>NZ_CP166782.1:5290000-6345775 GCF_059695685.1 Pseudomonas sp. LBUM1671 | reverse complement strand
GGATATCCCCTAAGTTGAAAGCCGGTGAGGCAAAAACAAGCGGCCATTGTAGCGGCCAGACGTCCACTTATCCACATGCAGGTTGCGCACAGACCATGAATTATCAACGCGTTAACCGTCAAAAAGACGACCAATGGTATGTGCATAAGCTCTGTGGATAACCGCCCATGAGGGCACTGGACAAGTGGGGGCGAAACTCGGTGGATAACCTGCCTGTGGATAACTGGCCATTCCACACACAGCTTATCCGACAGCGCAGCACAGGCTGCCCCCTGTTTTCCACCGTAGTTGTCATTCTCTGTACAGTGCGAGATAGAAGGGCTCAAGGTAGTTATCCACAGATGATCGGCTCCCTAGCTTTTATAAGCTTTACAGAAAAGCTTTAAATAACTTCCTTCTTTATTTCTATATCTAGCGAAGCACCTGCGGACGAGAAATCGCCTGGAGATCTATTTATAAGGAAACGCTGGTTGGAAATTGACCTAGAGGCTTGCTTTCTCTAGAATCCCCGGTCTCTTAAAACGGGGGCCATTCCGGCCCGTTGTGGACGAACCAGGTAACACGACAATGAAACGTACTTTCCAACCAAGCACTATCAAACGCGCTCGTACCCACGGTTTCCGTGCTCGCATGGCTACCAAGAACGGTCGTGCCGTCCTGTCGCGTCGTCGCGCCAAAGGTCGTGCGCGTCTGGCAGTTTGATAATCCGGCACTGGAGGTGAGTCAGGACTTCAGTCGGGAAAAGCGTCTGCTTACCCCCCGGCATTTCAAGGCAGTCTTTGACTCCCCTACCGGCAAGGTTCCGGGGAAAAATCTCCTGCTCCTTGCGCGCAACAACGATCTCGATCACCCCCGTCTCGGGTTGGTTATCGGGAAAAAGAGCGTAAAGCTCTCCGTCGAGCGCAATCGCCTCAAACGTCTGATGCGCGAATCGTTTCGCCTGAACCAGGATTCACTGGTCGGATGGGACATCGTTATCGTCGCGCGCAAAGGTTTGGGTGACGTAGAAAACCCCGAATTGATTCAGCATTTCGGCAAACTCTGGAAGCGTCTGGCACGTAGCAAGCCGGTACCAGCAGTCAAAACCGAAACTGTAGGGGTAGACAGTCCCGATGCGTAAACTGGCACTCGTTCCGATCCAGTTTTATCGCTATGCCATTAGTCCCCTGATGGCCAGTCACTGTCGTTTCTACCCCAGTTGTTCCTGCTACGCGTATGAAGCCATAGAAAATCATGGCCTTCTGCGCGGTGGCTGGCTGACCTTTCGTCGTTTAGGTCGCTGTCATCCGTGGAATCCCGGTGGTTATGACCCGGTTCCACCTATCCCTACCTCCCGTTCTTCTTCGATGGCCGAGTAATCATGGATATCAAACGCACGATCCTGATCGTCGCCCTGGCAATCGTGTCCTACGTTATGGTTCTTAAATGGAACCAGGACTATGGCCAGGCTGCCCTGCCGACTCAGAATGTTGCTTCCAGTACTACCGCACCGGGCCTACCGGACACGGCGACTGGCAATAATGCTTCTGTCAGTGACGACATTCCACGCGCCGCAAGTGATACCAGTGCAACTGCACCTACTGAAACACCAGTAGCTGTCAGCAAGGATCTCATCCAGATCAAAACGGATGTGCTCAACCTGGCTATCGATCCACAGGGTGGTGATGTTGCCCAGCTGACGTTGCCGCTGTATCCACGTCGCCAGGACCATCCGGAAATTCCATTCCAGTTGTTCGATAACGGCAACGAGCGGACTTATCTGGCCCAGAGCGGTTTGATCGGCACCAACGGCCCGGACGCAAGTCCAGCCGGTCGTCCGGTTTACACCTCGGAGAAGAAGATTTATCAACTGGCTGACGGTCAGGACCAATTGGTCGTGGACCTGAAGTTCAGCAAGGACGGCGTCAACTACATCAAACGTTTCACGGTGAAACGTGGCCTGTATGACGTAACCGTTTCCTATCTGATCGACAACCAGAGCGCACAGCCCTGGTCTGGTGCGATGTTCGCGCAACTGAAGCGTGACGCCAGCGGCGATCCTTCCTCAACCACCGCCACCGGCACCGCCACTTACCTGGGCGCTGCCCTGTGGACAAGTAACGAGCCGTACAAGAAAGTGTCCATGAAGGACATGGACAAGGCGCAGTTGAAGGAAACTGTCAGTGGTGGCTGGGTTGCCTGGTTGCAACACTACTTCGTCACCGCATGGATTCCGGCCAAGGGCGAAAACAACGTCGTCCAGACCCGTAAAGACAGCAAAGGCAACTACATCATCGGTTATACCGGCCCGGCAATGAGCGTTGCGCCAGGTGCAAAAGCCGAAACCAGCGCTGTTCTCTACGCTGGTCCGAAAAGCCAGGCCGTGCTGAAAGAGTTGTCCCCAGGTCTGGAACTGACCGTCGACTACGGCATTCTGTGGTTCATTGCCCAGCCAATCTTCTGGCTGCTGGGACACATCCACGCCATCGTCGGTAACTGGGGCTGGTCGATCATCTTCCTGACCATGCTGATCAAAGGGATTTTCTTCCCGCTGTCGGCTGCCAGCTACAAATCCATGGCGCGCATGCGTGCAGTGGCACCGAAACTGGCCGCGCTGAAAGAGCAGCATGGCGATGACCGGCAGAAAATGTCGCAAGCCATGATGGAGCTGTACAAGAAAGAGAAGATCAATCCGCTGGGTGGTTGCTTGCCAATCCTCGTACAGATGCCGGTTTTCCTTTCTCTGTACTGGGTTCTGCTGGAAAGCGTTGAAATGCGCCAAGCGCCATTCATGCTGTGGATTACTGACCTGTCGATCAAGGATCCGTTCTTCATTCTGCCGATCATCATGGGTGCAACCATGTTCATCCAGCAGCAGTTGAACCCGACACCTCCGGATCCGATGCAGGCGAAGGTCATGAAGCTGATGCCAATCATCTTCACCTTCTTCTTCCTGTGGTTCCCGGCTGGTCTGGTGCTGTACTGGGTAGTGAACAACTGCCTGTCCATCGCCCAACAGTGGTACATCACTCGTAAAGTCGAAGCGGCTACTAAAGCAGCTGCCTGATTTACACTGTGGATAACCACTCAAAACGCCCCCTAGTGGGGCGTTTTGCTATCTGTCACTTTTGTCTGGATACCGGTTTATGAGCGTTCCTCGGGAAACCATCGCAGCTGTCGCCACCGCTCAAGGTCGCGGCGGAGTGGGCATCGTCCGTATTTCCGGGCCGTTGGCGAGCATTGCCGCCAAGGCGATCAGCGGTCGCGAACTGAAACCCCGATTTGCCCACTACGGCCCCTTCCTCAATGAAAACGAAGAGGTGCTGGACGAAGGCATCGCCTTGTATTTCCCGGGACCCAACTCTTTTACCGGCGAAGACGTGCTTGAACTGCAGGGGCACGGCGGGCCGATCGTTCTGGACATGTTGCTCAAACGTTGCCTGGAACTGGGCTGCCGTCTGGCCCGGCCGGGAGAATTCAGTGAGCGTGCCTTCCTCAATGACAAACTCGACCTCGCCCAGGCGGAAGCCATCGCCGACCTGATCGAGGCCAGTTCTGCACAGGCCGCGCGCAACGCGTTGCGTTCGTTGCAGGGCGCCTTCTCCCAGCGTGTGCATAACCTCACCGAGCAGCTGATTGGCCTGCGCATCTACGTCGAAGCGGCCATCGATTTCCCGGAGGAAGAAATCGACTTCCTGGCTGACGGCCACGTACTGACGATGCTCGATAAGGTGCGCGACGAATTATCCACAGTGCTTCGTGAAGCCGGACAAGGTGCCTTGTTACGCGATGGGATGACCGTGGTCATTGCCGGCCGGCCGAATGCCGGTAAGTCCAGCCTGCTGAATGCGTTGGCCGGGCGAGAAGCCGCGATCGTGACCGAGATTGCCGGCACCACCCGGGATATTCTTCGCGAACATATCCACATCGATGGCATGCCGTTGCACGTGGTCGACACGGCAGGTTTGCGAGATACCGATGACCAGGTGGAAAAAATCGGTGTCGAGCGGGCGTTGAAAGCCATCGGCGAGGCAGATCGCGTGCTGTTAGTGGTCGATGCGACTGCTCCTGAGGCACTTGATCCGTTTGCGTTATGGCCGGAATTCCTGGAAATACGCCCGGATCCGGCAAAGGTCACGCTGATCCGTAACAAGGCTGACCTGACGGGAGAAGCGATTGCCCTGGAAGTCAGTGACGATGGCCACGTCACCATAAGCCTCAGTGCGAAATCCGCCGGCATGGGACTGGAGCTGCTACGCGAACATCTCAAGGCGTGCATGGGCTACGAGCAGACCTCGGAAAGCAGCTTCAGTGCTCGCAGGCGTCACCTTGAGGCACTACGACATGCCAGCGCATCCCTTGAACATGGCCGTGCACAGCTGACCTTGGCGGGCGCCGGTGAGCTGCTAGCCGAAGATTTACGCCAGGCTCAGCACTCTTTGGGTGAAATCACCGGTGCATTCAGCTCCGATGACCTGCTGGGGCGCATTTTTTCCAGCTTCTGCATCGGTAAATAGTCCTTCCGTTGTCCACAGACAGGCCATTCGCGCCTGTCTGTTCCTTCCCTTTTCTCAGATCGTCCTCCAGTGCTGAGCAGATTCTTTCTGCTTGAGCGGATTTTCCGTGTGCGGAATTTGCTGGATCAGCACTTTTCTGTGGATTAAGCCCTGTGAGTAACTGCCACTAAGGGCAGTTGATAACAGGGCCTGAAAACTGAAGATAACCGCCCCTGTGGATAACCACCCCTTTCATCCACAGGCTTAAACCGGTTATCCAAGGGCCTCCTTGGCACATGATCACAGGGTTTTGAATCGCTGTACATATTGAATATAAAGGCCTGTAGAGATCTATCCACAGAAATGTGCCTCAGTAGAAATAAACATAAAAACAAAGATTTAATAAATTTCTCTCTTTTTAATTTCTATAACCCCGACTTCTCCACAGCTGGTTAATTTTTGTGCAAAGGGTTCTTTAGGAAGGGCGAAGTCCCTATACTTGCCGGCCAGGTATAGAAACCTGAGCTCAAACTATTCCTGATTACCTGACTGAAGCAGGCACGAGGTGCGTGGTGGATTTCCCTTCCCGTTTTGAAGTGATCGTCATCGGCGGCGGTCATGCCGGTACCGAGGCAGCACTGGCCTCAGCACGCATGGGTGCTAAAACCCTGTTGCTGACGCATAACGTGGAAACCCTCGGTGCCATGAGTTGCAACCCTGCCATTGGCGGGATCGGCAAAAGCCATCTGGTAAAAGAAATCGATGCCCTCGGCGGCGCGATGGCCATGGCTACCGACAAAGGTGGTATCCAGTTTCGCGTATTGAACAGCCGCAAAGGCCCGGCCGTGCGTGCAACTCGCGCTCAGGCAGACCGGGTTCTGTACAAGGCCGCTGTCCGCGAAGCATTGGAAAACCAGCCGAACCTGTGGATATTTCAACAAGCTGCTGATGATTTGATCGTCGAGCAGGAGCAAGTGCGTGGTGTTGTCACCCAAATGGGCCTGCGTTTCCTCGCGGATTCCGTGGTGTTGACCACTGGCACCTTCCTCGGTGGACTTATCCACATCGGCATGCAGAATTATTCCGGTGGCCGCGCCGGTGATCCGCCATCGATCGCCCTGGCTCACCGTCTGCGTGAATTGCCATTGCGGGTTGGTCGTCTGAAAACCGGTACACCACCGCGAATCGACGGCCGTTCCGTGGATTTCTCGGTCATGACCGAGCAAGCAGGCGATACACCGATCCCGGTGATGTCGTTCATGGGGTCCAAAGAGCAGCATCCGAAACAGGTGAGCTGCTGGATTACCCACACCAACGCCCGCACTCACGAAATCATCGCCGCGAACCTCGATCGTTCGCCGATGTATTCCGATGCAGGACAGATCGAAGGTATCGGTCCGCGTTATTGCCCGTCGATCGAAGACAAGATCCACCGCTTTGCCGACAAGGAAAGCCACCAGGTCTTCATCGAGCCGGAAGGTTTGACGACGCACGAGTTGTACCCGAACGGGATATCCACATCGTTGCCGTTCGACGTGCAATTGCAGATCGTGCAATCGATCCGCGGCATGGAAAACGCGCACATTGTTCGTCCTGGCTACGCCATCGAGTACGACTACTTCGACCCCCGTGACCTGAAGTACAACCTCGAAACCAAAGTCATCGGCGGTCTGTTTTTCGCCGGGCAAATCAACGGCACCACCGGTTACGAAGAAGCGGGTGCCCAGGGGTTGCTGGCCGGGGCCAACGCCGCGCTGCGGGCACAGGGCAAAGATGCCTGGTGCCCGCGTCGCGATGAGGCGTACATCGGGGTGTTGGTCGACGACTTGATTACCCTCGGTACTCAAGAGCCGTACCGGATGTTCACATCCCGTGCCGAATACCGCCTGATCCTGCGCGAAGACAACGCCGACCTGCGCCTGACCGAAAAAGGGCGCGAGTTGGGTCTGGTCGATGACGCGCGTTGGGCGGCGTTCTGCAAGAAACGCGAAAGCATCGATCTCGAAGAGCAACGTCTGAAAAGTACCTGGGTCCGCCCGGGTACCGAGCAGGGCGATGCGATTTCCGAGAAGTTCGGTACACCGCTGACCCACGAATACAATTTGCTCAATCTGCTGAGCCGTCCGGAAATCGACTACGCTGGTCTGATCGCCGTGACCGGTGGGGGCGCAGAAGATCCACAAGTCGCCGAGCAGGTCGAAATCAAGACCAAATACGCCGGTTACATCGATCGTCAGCAGGATGAAATCGCTCGTCTGCGGGCCAGCGAAGACACAAAACTGCCTGTGGATATCGATTACACAAACATTTCCGGTCTCTCCAAAGAGATCCAGAGCAAGCTCGGTGCGACCCGTCCAGAGACTTTGGGCCAGGCGTCACGTATCCCGGGCGTCACGCCGGCAGCGATTTCGCTGTTGATGATTCATTTGAAAAAACGCGGCGCGGGCCGTCAGTTGGAGCAAAGCGCTTGAGTTCGTTGGTCACCTCGCAACATGCCGAAGAGTTATCCACAGGTGCCCGCCAGCTCGGTGTCACACTGACAGAAACCCAGCATGCTCAATTGCTGGGCTATCTGGCCCTGTTGATCAAATGGAACAAGGCTTACAACCTGACCGCCGTGCGCGATCCGGACGAAATGGTTTCCCGTCACCTGCTCGATAGTTTGAGCGTGATGTCGTTCGTCGAGAACGGTCGCTGGCTGGACGTTGGCAGCGGCGGCGGCATGCCGGGTATTCCGTTGGCTATCCTGTTTCCAGAGTCACAAGTGACCTGCCTGGACAGCAACGGCAAGAAAACCCGCTTCCTGACCCAGGTCAAACTCGAACTCAAACTGGATAACCTGCAAGTTATCCACAGCCGTGTCGAAGCGTTCCAGCCTGCCCAGCCGTTCAACGGGATCATTTCCCGGGCATTCAGCAGCATGGAAAACTTCAGTAACTGGACTCGCCACCTTGGCGATGCCGATACGCGCTGGCTGGCAATGAAGGGCGTTCATCCGGCCGATGAGCTGGTAGCATTGCCGGCAGACTTCCACCTCGATAGCGAACACGCCCTGGCCGTACCTGGTTGCCAAGGCCAACGCCATCTGCTGATACTGCGCCGCACGGCATGATTGGGAACACAAGCAAGAATGGCTAAGGTATTCGCGATAGCGAACCAGAAAGGTGGCGTGGGTAAAACCACCACCTGCATCAACCTCGCAGCTTCCCTGGTTGCTACCAAGCGCCGGGTGCTGTTGATCGATCTCGATCCACAGGGCAACGCCACCATGGGTAGCGGTGTGGATAAACACGGGTTGGAAAACTCGGTCTACGACCTGCTGATCGGCGAGTGTGACCTGGCCCAGGCCATGCACTACTCCGAGCATGGCGGTTACCAGTTGTTGCCGGCCAACCGTGACCTCACGGCGGCTGAAGTGGTTCTGCTGGAAATGCAGATGAAGGAAAGCCGTCTGCGCAGTGCGCTGGCGCCGATCCGTGAAAACTACGATTACATTTTGATCGACTGCCCGCCGTCGCTGTCGATGCTCACATTGAACGCATTGGTCGCGGCTGACGGGGTGATTATCCCCATGCAGTGCGAGTACTTTGCGCTCGAAGGTTTGAGCGACCTTGTGGATAACATCAAGCGCATCGCTGAATTGCTCAACCCGAACCTGAAAGTCGAAGGCCTGTTGCGGACCATGTATGACCCGCGCCTGAGCCTGATGAACGACGTGTCGGCGCAGCTCAAGGAACACTTCGGCGAGCAACTGTACGACACCGTTATCCCGCGCAACATCCGTCTGGCTGAAGCACCCAGTTACGGTATGCCGGCACTGGCTTACGACAAAGCATCGCGTGGCGCTATCGCCTACCTGGCGTTAGCCGGCGAGCTGGTTCGTCGTCAACGCAAAAACTCACGCACCGCCGCCGCTCAGGCAACTTAAGGAATCCCCATGGCCGTCAAGAAACGAGGTCTCGGACGTGGACTGGATGCACTGCTGAGTGGTCCGACTGTCAGCTCGCTGGAAGAACAAGCGGTGCAGGCCGATCAGCGTGAGCTGCAGCACCTGCCCCTGGACCTGATCCAGCGCGGCAAGTACCAGCCGCGTCGGGACATGGATCCTCAGGCGCTGGAAGAGCTGGCGCAGTCGATCAAGGCCCAGGGCGTGATGCAGCCGATCGTGGTTCGTCCGATTGGCAGCGGTCGCTTCGAAATCATCGCTGGTGAACGTCGCTGGCGCGCCAGCCAGCAGGCTGGCCAGGAAACCATTCCGGCGATGGTTCGCGATGTGCCGGATGAAACCGCGATCGCCATGGCGCTGATCGAGAACATCCAGCGTGAAGACCTCAATCCGATCGAAGAAGCCGTGGCCCTGCAGCGTTTGCAGCAGGAATTCCAGCTGACTCAGCAACAAGTGGCCGAAGCCGTGGGCAAATCCCGCGTGACTGTGGCCAACCTGCTACGCTTGATCGCGTTGCCGGAAGTTATCAAAACCATGCTGTCGCACGGTGACCTGGAAATGGGTCATGCCCGTGCTTTGCTCGGTTTGCCGGAGAATCAACAGGTTGAAGGGGCGCGACATGTTGTCGCACGGGGGCTGACGGTGCGCCAAACTGAGGCACTGGTTCGCCAGTGGTTGAGTGGCAAACAGGAGCCTGCCGAACCAGTCAAACCGGACCCTGATATCGCCCGACTCGAGCAGCGCCTGGCCGAACGCCTAGGCTCTGCGGTGCAGATCCGCCACGGAAAGAAGGGGAAAGGGCAGTTGGTTATTGGTTACAACTCCCTTGATGAGCTTCAGGGTGTGCTCGCACACATTCGCTGAAACATTTCCTCATGTAGCGTGCAGTCGGAAATCACTACCTGACAGTTGAATAGGGGCAGAACCGCCCCTATACTCTGCGCGCATTTTGTCGGCACAAATTATGCCAAGTTATTGAATTCTGGCAGCCGACCATTGGGGAGTAATTGTGATGGAAAGCCGCACGCCAAACCGCTTGCCGTTCCATCGCCTGGCAGTTTTTCCGGTGTTAATGGCTCAGTTTGTAGTTTTGCTGATCGCCGCTTTGGCGCTCTGGCAATGGCACGGAGTCGTTGCCGGGTACTCGGGACTCTGCGGAGGCCTGATAGCCTTGCTGCCCAATGTTTATTTCGCTCACAGGGCCTTTCGGTTTTCCGGCGCCCGAGCAGCCCAAGCCATCGTCCGGTCTTTTTATGCCGGTGAGGCGGGCAAACTGATTTTGACGGCAGTGCTCTTTGCATTGACGTTCGCAGGTGTGAAGCCATTGGCGCCGCTAGCTGTATTCGGCGTCTTCGTGTTGACCCAACTGGTCAGCTGGTTCGCGCCCCTGCTGATGAGAACAAGACTTTCGAGACCTTAGGGCGTTTGAGGCAACCATGGCAGAGACAACCGCTTCGGGCTATATCCAGCACCACTTGCAGAACCTGACCTTCGGTCAGCACCCAACTGGCGGGTGGGGTTTTGCCCACACCGCAGCAGAAGCCAAAGAAATGGGCTTCTGGGCTTTCCATGTCGATACCCTCGGCTGGTCGGTCGCGTTGGGTCTGATCTTCGTTCTTCTTTTCCGCATGGCGGCTAAGAAGGCGACTTCCGGTCAGCCTGGTGCTTTGCAGAACTTCGTTGAAGTATTGGTCGAATTCGTCGATGGCAGCGTGAAAGACAGCTTCCATGGCCGTAGCCCGGTGATCGCACCGTTGGCACTGACCATCTTCGTCTGGGTCTTCCTGATGAACGCCGTCGACCTTATCCCGGTCGACTGGATTCCTCAGCTGGCCATCCTGATCACTGGCGATGCGCACATTCCTTTCCGTGCCGTTTCGACCACTGACCCGAACGCTACCCTGGGCATGGCCCTGTCGGTGTTCGCGTTGATCATTTTCTACAGCATCAAGGTCAAGGGCATCGGCGGCTTCATCGGCGAGCTGACTCTGCACCCGTTCGGCAGCAAGAACATCTTCGTTCAAGCCCTGCTGATTCCGGTGAACTTCCTGCTGGAGTTCGTGACACTGATCGCCAAGCCTATCTCGCTGGCACTGCGTCTGTTCGGCAACATGTACGCCGGCGAACTGGTCTTCATTCTGATTGCTGTGATGTTCGGCAGCGGTCTGCTCTGGCTTAGCGGCCTGGGCGTAGTTCTGCAGTGGGCGTGGGCTGTGTTCCACATCCTTATCATCACCCTGCAGGCGTTTATCTTCATGATGTTGACCATCGTTTACCTGTCGATGGCGCACGAAGAGAACCATTAAGACCAGTCTCGACTAGTCTGATGTCCCACCCGGTCAAACGGGTGGGTGCCCGAACAGGGCTATGAAACGATTTGTTTTACCGCTTTAAAATCTAAAAAACCTAAACCATACGACGTAAAAGTCGGGAGGAAAGATGGAAACTGTAGTTGGTCTAACCGCTATCGCTGTTGCACTGTTGATCGGCCTGGGCGCACTGGGTACCGCAATTGGTTTCGGCCTGTTGGGCGGCAAGTTCCTGGAAGGCGCAGCGCGTCAGCCAGAAATGGTTCCAATGCTGCAAGTTAAAATGTTCATCGTTGCCGGTCTGCTCGACGCCGTAACCATGATCGGTGTTGGTATCGCTCTGTTCTTCACTTTCGCGAACCCATTCGTTGGTCAACTCGCTGGCTAATTACTCGAACCTTCGAGTAATTGGTGTGATGTGCAACGAACGAGCGAGGTGTTGGCGTGAACATTAATGCAACCCTGATTGGCCAGTCCGTTGCGTTCTTCATTTTTGTACTGTTTTGCATGAAGTTCGTGTGGCCTCCGGTCATCGCGGCTTTGCACGAACGTCAGAAGAAGATCGCGGATGGACTGGACGCTGCCGCCCGAGCAGCTCGCGACCTGGAGCTGGCCCAAGATAAAGCGGGTCAGCAACTGCGCGAAGCAAAAGCTCAGGCAGCCGAAATCATTGAGCAAGCCAAGAAACGCGGTAACCAGATCGTTGAAGAGGCTGTTGAAAAAGCCCGTATCGACGCTGACCGTGTGAAGGTTCAGGCTCAGGCCGAGATCGAGCAGGAACTGAACAGTGTCAAAGACGCGCTGCGTGCCCAACTGGGTAACCTGGCAGTCTCTGGCGCCGAGAAGATCCTGGGTTCCACAATCGATCAAAACGCGCACGCGGAGCTGGTAAACAAACTGGCTGCTGAAATTTAAGCGAGGGCGATCATGGCAGAATTGACCACGTTGGCCCGACCTTACGCTAAGGCAGCCTTCGAGCACGCCCAGGCCCACCAGCAACTGGCCTCTTGGTCAGCCATGCTCGGCCTGGCTGCAGCAGTGTCGCAAGATGACACCATGCAGCGCGTGCTCAAGGCCCCGCGACTGACGAGCGCAGACAAGGCCGCCACGTTTATTGACGTGTGCGGCGACAAGTTTGATGCCAAGGCACAGAACTTCATTCACGTCGTTGCCGAAAACGACCGTCTCCCGCTTCTGCCGGAGATCGCCGCTCTGTTTGACCTGTACAAGGCTGAACAAGAGAAATCGGTAGACGTTGAAGTCACCAGTGCTTTTGCATTGAACCAAGAACAGCAAGACAAACTCGCCAAGGTTCTCAGTGCACGACTCAACCGGGAAGTGCGCCTGCAAGTCGAGGAAGACAAATCCCTTATTGGGGGCATTGTCATCCGCGCCGGCGACCTGGTTATCGATGGCTCGGTTCGCGGCAAACTCGCGAGCCTTGCCGAAGCATTGAAATCTTGAGTTTGAAGGGGCAGCAGAGCAATGCAGCAACTCAATCCTTCCGAAATAAGTGAAATTATCAAGGGCCGCATCGACAAGCTCGATGTGACCTCCCAAGCCCGTAACGAAGGCACTGTCGTCAGCGTATCTGACGGTATCGTGCGGATTCACGGTCTGGCCGACGTCATGTACGGCGAGATGATCGAGTTTCCGGGCGGCGTCTTCGGTATGGCTCTCAACCTGGAGCAAGACTCCGTAGGCGCCGTTGTATTGGGCTCCTACCAGTCTCTGGCTGAAGGCATGAGCGCCAAGTGCACCGGCCGCATCCTCGAAGTTCCGGTTGGTAAGGAACTGCTGGGTCGCGTAGTCGACGCACTGGGTAACCCAGTTGACGGCAAAGGTCCGCTGAACAACACCGAGACCGATGCGGTCGAGAAAGTTGCTCCAGGCGTGATCTGGCGTAAGTCGGTAGACCAGCCTGTACAGACTGGCTACAAGGCTGTCGATGCCATGATCCCTGTCGGCCGTGGCCAGCGTGAGCTGATCATCGGTGACCGTCAGATCGGTAAAACCGCTCTGGCGATCGACGCGATCATCAACCAGAAAGACAGCGGCATTTTCTGCGTCTACGTGGCAATCGGTCAGAAACAATCGACCATCGCCAACGTGGTTCGCAAGCTGGAAGAAAACGGCGCACTGGCTAACACCATCGTCGTGGCGGCGAGCGCTTCGGAATCTGCAGCACTGCAATTCCTGGCACCGTACTCCGGTTGCACCATGGGTGAATTCTTCCGCGACCGCGGTGAAGACGCGCTGATCGTTTATGACGATCTGTCCAAGCAAGCAGTGGCTTACCGCCAGATTTCCCTGCTGCTGCGCCGTCCACCAGGCCGTGAAGCTTACCCAGGCGACGTGTTCTATCTCCACTCCCGTCTGCTGGAGCGCGCATCCCGCGTTTCGGAAGAATACGTAGAGAAGTTCACCAACGGCGCAGTGACCGGCAAAACCGGTTCCCTGACCGCACTGCCGATCATCGAAACCCAGGCTGGCGACGTTTCCGCGTTCGTTCCGACCAACGTGATTTCCATCACCGACGGTCAGATCTTCCTGGAATCGGCCATGTTCAACTCCGGGATCCGTCCTGCTGTGAACGCCGGTGTTTCGGTATCCCGTGTGGGTGGTGCCGCTCAGACCAAGATCATCAAGAAGCTCTCCGGTGGTATCCGTACCGCTCTGGCTCAGTACCGTGAACTGGCGGCATTCGCCCAGTTCGCTTCTGACCTGGACGAAGCGACCCGTAAGCAACTTGAGCATGGTCAGCGCGTTACCGAGCTGATGAAGCAGAAGCAATACGCACCAATGTCGATCGCTGACATGGCGCTGTCGCTGTATGCCGCTGAGCGTGGGTTCCTGACTGACGTCGAAATCGCCAAGATCGGCAGCTTTGAACAAGCGCTGATTGCTTTCTTCAACCGCGATCACGCCGATTTGATGGCGAAGATCAACGTGAAGGGTGACTTCAATGACGAAATCGACGCTGGCATGAAAGCCGGTATCGAGAAGTTCAAGGCCACCCAAACCTGGTAAGCCGCAGCGGGAGCCGCAAGGCTCCCGCTTGCTAACCTGATAGGTGTTACATGGCAGGCGCAAAAGAGATTCGCAGTAAGATTGCGAGCATCAAAAGCACGCAAAAGATTACCAGCGCCATGGAAAAAGTGGCGGTCAGTAAAATGCGCAAGGCACAAATGCGCATGGCTGCTAGCCGTCCTTATGCGGAGCGCATCCGCCAGGTTATTGGCCATCTGGCCAACGCCAACCCGGAATATCGCCACCCGTTCATGCTCGACCGTGAAGTAAAGCGCGTCGGTTATGTCGTGGTGAGCAGTGACCGTGGTCTGTGTGGTGGCTTGAACACCAACCTGTTCAAGGCTTTGGTCAAGGACATGGCGGTAAACCGCGAAAACGGCGTCGAGATCGATCTGTGTGTTGTTGGTAGCAAGGGTGCGGCTTTCTTCCGCAACTTCGGCGGTAACGTCGTAGCCGCTATCAGCCACCTGGGTGAAGAGCCGTCGATCAATGACCTGATCGGCAGCGTCAAGGTGATGCTGGATGCCTACCTGGACGGCCGTATTGACCGCCTGTCCGTGGTGTCCAACAAGTTCGTCAACACCATGACGCAAACGCCTACCGTGGAGCAATTGATTCCACTGGTGGCAACCCCGGATCAGGAACTCAAGCACCACTGGGATTATCTGTACGAACCGGACGCCAAAGAGCTGCTTGACGGCTTGATGGTCCGTTACGTGGAGTCGCAGGTCTACCAGGCGGTGGTCGAGAACAACGCGGCTGAACAAGCTGCGCGGATGATCGCGATGAAGAACGCTACCGACAACGCCGGTGATTTGATCAGCGATTTGCAGCTGGTCTACAACAAGGCGCGTCAGGCTGCGATCACCCAAGAGATCTCGGAAATCGTCGGCGGCGCTGCCGCGGTTTAACGGTTCAAATATTCAGAGGATCCAGCTATGAGTAGCGGACGTATCGTTCAAATCATCGGCGCCGTTATCGACGTGGAATTTCCACGCGACAGCGTACCGAGCATCTACAACGCGCTGAAAGTAGTGAGCGCGGCTGAAACCACCCTCGAAGTTCAGCAACAGCTGGGCGACGGCGTGGTTCGTACCATTGCGATGGGTTCCACCGAAGGCTTGAAGCGCGGTCTGGAAGTCACCGACTCCGGCGCAGCCATCTCCGTACCGGTCGGTAAAGCGACTCTGGGCCGGATCATGGACGTACTGGGCAACCCGATCGACGAAGCTGGCCCGATCGACACCGAAGAGCGCTGGGGCATTCACCGTCCTGCGCCAACCTTCGCTGAACAAGCGGGCGGCAACGACCTGCTGGAAACCGGCATCAAGGTTATTGACCTGGTTTGCCCGTTCGCCAAGGGTGGTAAAGTCGGTCTGTTCGGTGGTGCCGGTGTAGGCAAAACCGTAAACATGATGGAACTGATCCGTAACATCGCCATCGAGCACAGCGGTTATTCCGTGTTCGCCGGTGTGGGTGAGCGTACTCGTGAGGGTAACGACTTCTACCACGAGATGAAGGATTCCAACGTTCTGGACAAAGTGGCACTGGTTTACGGTCAGATGAACGAGCCGCCGGGTAACCGTCTGCGCGTAGCACTGACCGGCCTGACCATGGCCGAGAAGTTCCGTGACGAAGGTAACGACGTTCTGCTGTTCGTCGACAACATCTATCGTTACACCCTGGCCGGTACTGAAGTATCCGCACTGCTGGGCCGTATGCCTTCCGCAGTAGGTTACCAGCCGACCCTGGCCGAAGAGATGGGTACTCTGCAAGAGCGTATCACTTCGACCAAGAACGGTTCGATCACCTCGATCCAAGCGGTATACGTACCTGCGGATGACTTGACTGACCCGTCGCCAGCGACCACCTTCGCCCACTTGGACGCCACCGTCGTTCTGTCCCGTGACATCGCTTCCCTGGGTATCTACCCGGCGGTCGATCCACTCGACTCGACTTCGCGCCAGCTGGATCCGAACGTAATCGGTCAGGACCACTACGACACCGCTCGCGGCGTACAGTATGTTCTGCAACGTTACAAAGAACTGAAGGACATCATTGCGATCCTGGGTATGGACGAGCTGTCGGAAGCCGACAAGCAGTTGGTAAACCGTGCTCGTAAGATCCAGCGTTTCTTGTCGCAGCCGTTCTTCGTGGCTGAAGTCTTCACCGGTGCATCGGGTAAATACGTTTCCCTGAAAGACACCATTGCTGGCTTCAAAGGCATCCTCAACGGTGACTACGACCACCTGCCAGAACAAGCGTTCTACATGGTCGGCGGCATCGAAGAAGCGATCGAGAAAGCCAAGAAACTGTAATCCCGGCGCCCGGCAACGGGCGCTAATTTAGGTTGAGGCAATCAGATGGCTATGACAGTCCATTGCGATATCGTCAGCGCGGAAGGGGAAATCTTTTCCGGTCTGGTCGAGATGGTGATTGCGCACGGTGCACTGGGTGATCTTGGTATCGCCCTGGGTCACGCGCCGTTGATCACTAATCTCAAGCCGGGCCCGATCCGCCTGGTCAAGCAGGGCGGGGAAGAGGAGGTGTATTACATCTCCGGTGGTTTCCTCGAGGTTCAGCCGAACATGGTCAAGGTTCTTGCCGACACCGTGCAACGTGCTGCCGACCTGGACGAAGCCTCCGCTCAGGAAGCCGTTAAGGCTGCCGAGAAGGCCTTGCATGAGCGGGGCGCGGAATTCGATTACGGTTCTGCTGCCGCACGTCTGGCCGAGGCTGCAGCTCAGCTGCGCACCGTCCAGCAGATCCGCAAGAAGTTTGGCCACTAATAGGCCATTGCTTGTTGCGCGATTGATTAAAAAGGGTAGCCTCGGCTACCCTTTTTTCTTTTCCGATATTCATAACCTGGTCGCAGCCGCTGACCACCCAGGATTGGTAGCCAGTCATGTCTCTTGAAATCGTTATCCTCGCTGCCGGCCAAGGCACTCGCATGCGTTCGGCGTTGCCGAAAGTGCTGCATCCGATTGCCGGCAACTCGATGCTTGGTCATGTTATCCACAGCGCCCGGCAACTTGATCCACAGCGCATCCACGTCGTGATCGGTCATGGCGCCGAAGCGGTGCGCGAGCGTCTGGCGGCGGACGATCTGAATTTCGTGCTGCAGGACAAGCAGCTGGGTACCGGTCACGCGGTGGCTCAGGCCGTGCCGTTCATCGAGTCCGACACCGTACTGATCCTGTACGGTGACGTGCCGTTGATTGAAGTCGAAACCCTGCAACGTCTGCTCAAGAAAGTCGCCCCGCAGCAACTGGGCCTGCTCACCGTCGAGCTGGATGACCCGACCGGTTACGGCCGCATCGTCCGCGATGCCGCCGGCAAGGTCACGGCCATCGTCGAGCAGAAAGACGCCAACGAAGCCGAGCGTGCGATCACCGAAGGCAACACCGGCATTCTGGCGCTGCCTTTCGCGCAATTGGGTGGCTGGATGAGCCGCCTCTCCAACAACAATGCCCAGGGCGAGTATTACCTGACCGACGTGATTGCAATGGCGGTCAGCGATGGTCTGGTGGTGGCTACCGAGCAACCCCATGACGCCATGGAAGTGCAGGGCGCCAATGATCGCAAGCAACTCTCCGAGCTCGAGCGCCATTATCAGCTGCGCGCCGGTCGTCGTCTGATGGCGCAAGGCGTGACCCTGCGCGACCCGGCGCGTTTCGATGTGCGCGGTGAAGTCACCGTCGGCCGCGACGTGCTGATCGACATCAACGTGATCCTCGAAGGCAAGGTCGTCATTGAAGATGACGTGGTGATCGGTCCTAACTGCGTGATCAAGGACAGCACCCTGCGCAAAGGCGTGGTGATCAAGGCCAACAGCCATATCGAAGGCGCGAGCCTGGGCGAAGGCAGCGATGCCGGCCCGTTCGCTCGCCTGCGTCCAGGTACGGTGCTGGAGGCTCGCGCGCATGTGGGTAACTTTGTAGAGCTGAAGAACGCTCATCTGGGTGAAGGCGCCAAGGCCGGTCACTTGACCTATCTGGGCGATGCCGAGATCGGCGCGCGCACCAACATTGGCGCGGGCACCATCACCTGCAACTACGACGGCGCCAATAAGTGGAAAACCGTGTTGGGTGAAGATGTGTTCATCGGTTCCAACAACTCGTTGGTGGCGCCTGTGGATATCTCTTCCGGTGCGACGACGGCGGCCGGTTCGACGATAACCCAGAATGTGGATAACGCGCAGTTGGCGGTGGGTCGCGCGCGCCAGAAAAATATCGATGGCTGGAAACGGCCGGTGAAGATCAAGAAGAGCTGAGTTATCCACATAGCGTTTTCAGGTTTTAGTTATACACAGCCTGATTGATCGTCATCGCGGGCAAGCCCGCTCCCACAAGGATTTCGCAAGACCTTGTGGGAGCGGGTTTGCCCGCGATGCGTTTATCCACAGATATTTTTTCTTACACCCGCTTGACGAAGTTTCGCTGATAGGTTTTGATTGCTTCCGTTATCTTTCGAATCGAAACTTACCAGATCATGTCGAAACGCAATACACCCCAACGTCGTCACAACATCCTCGCCTTGGTCAATGAGCAGGGCGAAGTCAGTGTGGATGAGCTGGCCAAGCGCTTCGAAACTTCAGAAGTTACGGTTCGCAAGGATTTGGCCGCACTAGAAAGTAATGGTTTGTTGCTGCGCCGCTATGGCGGAGCGATCACCATGCCTCAGGAGCTGGTCGCCGACATCGGCCAACCGGTCTCCAAATACAAGCAGGCCATTGCCCGCGCCGCTGTTACGCGGATTCGCGAGCATGCACGGATCATCATCGACAGCGGCAGCACCACCGCCGCCATGATCCCGGAACTCGGTCAACAGCCCGGGCTGGTGGTGATGACCAATTCCCTGCATGTGGCCAACGCCTTGAGCGAACTCGAACACGAGCCGGTGCTGTTGATGACCGGCGGCACCTGGGACCCGCATTCCGAGTCCTTTCAGGGGCAGGTCGCCGAGCAAGTACTACGCTCTTACGACTTCGACCAGTTGTTTATCGGTGCCGATGGCATCGACCTGGTTCGCGGTACCACCACCTTCAATGAATTGCTGGGTCTGAGCCGGGTTATGGCTGATGTTGCCCGCGAAGTGATCGTGATGGTGGAGGCCGACAAGATCGGCCGCAAGATTCCCAACCTGGAACTGCCCTGGAGCAGCGTCCATACCCTTATTACCGATGATCGCCTGCCAGTTGAAGCACGGGATCAGATTCAGGCCCGCGGTATCAATTTGATTATCGCGGCTGTCAGTCAGGAGAAATAGCATGTGTGGAATTGTCGGAGCAGTCGCAGAACGTAACATCACCGCCATCCTGCTCGAAGGTCTGAAACGCCTGGAATACCGTGGCTACGACAGCGCCGGTGTGGCGGTTTTCACCAACGACGGGATCCTTGATCGCGTCCGTCGTCCGGGCAAGGTCAATGAGCTGGATCAAGCTCTGGCCGAGGCGCCGCTGATCGGTCGTCTGGGCATCGCCCATACCCGTTGGGCAACCCATGGCGCCCCTTGCGAACGCAACGCCCATCCACATCTCTCCGGGCAGAACCTGGCCGTTGTGCACAACGGCATCATCGAGAACTACGAGGCCCTGCGCGAACAGTTGAAGGCCCAGGGCTACGTGTTCACCTCGGACACTGACACTGAAGTCATCGCTCACCTGCTGGCGCATAAACTCAAGGATCTGCACGACCTGACCGTGGCCTTGAAGGCGACCGTCAAAGAACTGCACGGTGCTTATGGTCTGGCAGTTATCAGCGCCGACCAGCCGGATCGTCTGGTCGCCGCCCGCAGTGGCAGCCCGCTGGTGATTGGCCTGGGCCTGGGGGAAAACTTCCTCGCTTCCGACCAATTGGCCTTGCGTCAGGTCACCGACCGTTTCATGTACATGGAAGAAGGCGATATCGCCGAGATTCGCCGCGACAGCGTTCAAATCTGGGACGTTGATGGCAAACTCGTCGAGCGCGAAGCCGTGCAGTACGGCGACAACGCCGAATCCGCCGAGAAGGGCGAGTACCGCCACTTCATGCTCAAGGAAATCCACGAGCAGCCTACGGTCGTGCAGCGCACGCTGGAGGGACGCCTGAGCCAACAACAGGTTCTGGTGCAAGCCTTCGGCCCGGAAGCCCCGGAGTTGTTCGCCAAGGTTCGCAACGTACAGATCGTCGCCTGCGGCACCAGCTACCACGCCGGTATGGTTGCCCGTTACTGGCTGGAAGAACTGGCCGGTATCCCGTGCCAGGTCGAAGTCGCCAGTGAATTCCGCTACCGCAAAGTCGTGGTGCAGCCAGACACGCTGTTCGTGACCATTTCCCAGTCCGGCGAAACCGCAGACACCTTGGCCGCCTTGCGCAACGCCAAGGAGTTGGGCTTCCTCGCCAGCCTGGCGATCTGCAACGTCGGCATCAGCTCGCTGGTGCGTGAGTCCGACCTGACCCTGCTGACCCAGGCCGGTCGCGAAATCGGCGTGGCCTCGACCAAAGCCTTCACCACCCAATTGGTCGGCCTGCTGTTGCTGACTCTGTCCCTGGGTCAGGTTCGCGGCACTTTGGCCAAAGGCGTCGAAGCCACCCTGGTTGAAGAACTGCGCCGCCTGCCAACACGTCTGGGCGAAGCCCTGGCCATGGACAGCACCGTGGAGAAAATCGCCGAACTGTTCGCCGAGAAGAACCACACCCTGTTCCTCGGTCGTGGCGCGCAATTCCCGGTAGCGATGGAAGGGGCCCTGAAACTCAAGGAAATCTCCTACATCCACGCTGAAGCCTACCCGGCGGGCGAACTGAAGCACGGCCCGTTGGCGTTAGTGGATAACGACATGCCCGTGGTCACCGTGGCACCGAACAACGAACTGCTGGAGAAGCTGAAGTCCAACCTCCAGGAAGTCCGCGCCCGTGGCGGCCAATTGATCGTCTTCGCAGACGAAAAGGCCGGTATGACCAACGGCGAGGGTACCCACGTTGTCCACATGCCGCACATCCACGACATCCTGTCGCCAATCCTCTACACCATCCCGCTGCAGTTGCTCTCGTACTACGTGGCGGTGTTGAAAGGCACGGACGTTGACCAGCCACGGAACCTGGCGAAGTCGGTGACGGTGGAATAAGTTATCCACAGCTGACTGAACACTGCTTTCAGGCAATAAAGTCTGTCCAGCGATAATAAAAACTGTCTCACGATCGGGAGGTCGCTCACAGGCGACCCTCCCTTAGTCTCCGCGACCAACCTCAAACGCCCCATGAACTTACTCGTAGCATTATTCAAACGGGTGATTGTTTGCGCGACTTGGCGAGAGACCAGTCTGTTCCAGAGTCGGTCCGTCAGGGGGCCAAGCACCTTCAGCACTTCATGCTGAACGAGATGGTTCTCGAGCTGCCGCATTGGATGCTACACCGGTGTTGGTCATTTCTTTTGCGACAAATCGGCCATTCCTTTCAAAAACTCAATCGGCAACGTAAATACAATGGTCGAGCTCTTGTCCCCAGCGATTGCACCCAGTGTCTGCATATAGCGCCGTTGCATGGCACCAGGCTGGCGCCCAAGCATCTCGGCGGCCTGCATGAGCTTCTCCGAAGCCTGCAATTCACCTTCGGCGTGTATCACCTTGGCCCGCCGTTCACGCTCAGCCTCGGCTTGCTTGGCGATGAGGAGCAAGGCGAGCAGCGCGCCAAAACCCAATTCGACGAACATGGATCAACCTCCTCGCGGTGGCGTTTCATCCGGTGCAATGACGTCCAGCTTCACGCCCGTGCGTGCCACCACCCGGACCTGTTGGCCCAGGTGCAGAGGCGAGCGGCTCTGAACTTGCCATTTTTCGCCCTGCAGTTGCACCCAGCCGCTCATCGGCAGACCCGGCAGCAGCCCCGTCACCGTGGCCAGGCTGCCAACCAAGCCCGCATCGCCGCTGACCAGGGCACGGCGTCGGGCCTTGAGCGCCATGCCGACCAGAGTCATTAGCAACAGGGCGCTGATCAGTGCCATGCCGATGATCAGCGCCAACGGAATGCCGAAGCCCGGTACATCGGTGTCCATCAAAATCACTGCGCCGATTACAAAAGCAACCACCCCACCGAAGCCGATTACACCGAAACTCGGTAGAAACGCCTCGGCGATCATGAAGGCGAGCCCTAGCAGAATCAGTCCGACCCCGGCGTAATTCACGGGCAACAGTTGCAGGGCATACAACCCCAGCAACAGGCAGATACCACCGAGTACTCCACCGACACCTGACCCTGGGTTCATGAATTCGAATATCAACCCATAGACCCCGAACATGATCAGCAGCAATGCCACGCTGGGGTTGGTGATCACCGCCAGCAGTTGTGTGCGCCAATCAGGCGCATGATCGATGAGTGCAGCCCCGGTGGTACTCAGCTTCAACGTCTGACCGGCGACATTCAGGCTCTTACCGTCCAGTTGCTTGAGCAGGTCCGCCACGTCATTGGCCACATAATCGACCACCTTGAGTTTGAGCGCTTCGTCGGCCGACAGGCTGAGCGATTCACGTACCGCTTGTTCGGCCCAGTCGGCGTTACGTCCGCGCAGTTGCGCTAGGCCGCGGATGTAAGCCGCTGCATCGTTGATCTGTTTGCGAGCCAGGGTATCCAGCGGCTCGGGCGGTGAGTTTTTGTCGGTGGCAGGTGCCGCTGGTGGGCGCGGTGGATCTGGCGCGGTCCCGGGCAGGCCGCCGATCTGCACCGGCGTAGCGGCGCCCAGATTGGTGCCCGGGGTCATGGCGGCAACGTGGCTGGCATATAGGATATAGGTGCCGGCGCTGGCCGCACGTGCGCCACTGGGGGCGACGAAACTGGCCACTGGCAGAGGGCTGGCCAGAATCGCCTTGATGATCAAGCGCATCGAAGTGTCCAGCCCGCCGGGGGTGTCGAGCTTGATGACCACCAACTGTGCGCCCTCGGTCTCCGCACGCGTCAGGCCCCGCACGACGTAGTCGGCATTGGCCGGGCCGATGGCATCGTTGACCGTCAGGACCACGATGCTGCCCGCAGCCGTCACTGACCCCATCGGCAACCCGACCAGTATCATCAGCAGGAGCAGGCGGCACCACCAGCGACTGTTCATGGGACCCTCCTGATTGCGGGTTCGGCAGCCTGCAACCTTCACTTAAAGAGTAGTTGAGTCAGTCAAGGGCGATGCAGGCGCGGCGGTTAATGCAGGGCAAGTGCCGAAACTGTTCGCCAAGATCTCGCGTCACCGTACTGCGCTCTTGATCCTAATGATCCAGAGCGCGAAACCGCGATACAGCTACTCCTGACGATGTTGAGTCGTGTATCGACCGATAGGATATTAGCTAGATGTCGGATCTATATATGTTGGTGCAGGTGCTGGTGCGGTTTTGACCCAAGCTGCTGACTTCAGCTGCCCCTTTGGCTGCCTGTGAAGACACCCATAAGACCATCGATTACCAAGTATTCGGGTAGGTCATTGATTTCCGGTAGCCTGGGTCAAAACCGCCTCAGCGCCAACATCTCTGATTCATCATTGTTCTCCCGTAACCCGTGTTTTGCTCTTCGTCAAAGTCAGGCTCAACAGTACCGAAATCAATATGACGCCGCCGACTGTGGTCAGCGACCATTGGATCGGCATGTGCCACCACGGCGCGACCAGCATTTTGCCGCCGATGAACACCAGTACGATGGCCAGGCCATATTTGAGCAAGTGGAAGCGGTTGGCCATGTCGGCAAGCAGAAAATACAGTGCGCGCAGGCCCATGATGGCGAAGATGTTGGAGGTGAACACGATGAAGGGGTCGGTGGTGACGGCGAAGATAGCCGGGATGCTATCGACCGCGAACACCAAATCGCTGGCCTCGATCAGTACCAGCACCAGGAACATCGGCGTCGCCCAGAGCAGGCCGTTCTGGCGCACGAAGAAGCGCTCGCCATGAAAGCCGTCGGTGATGCGAAGATGGCTACGCATCCAGCGCAGCAAAGGGTTCTTTTCGAGGTCTGGCTGCTGGTTGGCGAAGATCAGCATCTTGATGCCGGTGATGACGAGGAAAGCACCAAAGACATAGAGTAGCCAGGCAAACTCCTGCACCAGCCAGACACCGGCGAAAATCATACCGGCCCGCATGATGATGGCGCCCAGCACGCCATAAAGCAGGACGCGGCGCTGCAACTCTGGCGGCACGGCGAAGTAGCCGAAGATCATCACGAAAACGAACATGTTGTCGATCGACAGCGACTGCTCGATCAGGTAGCCCGTCAGGAATTCGAGCGTTGTACGCTGGGCCACTTCGGCGCCGAACATGCTGCGCAGATACCACCAGAGCAGGACGGCGAAGATCAACGCCAAACTGGTCCAGGCGATGACCCAGGCCAGCGCTTCGCGCACCGAAACACGATGCGCCTTACGTCCGCCGAAGACGAACAGATCGAGCGCCAGCATGGCAAGGACGAACACGATGAAGGCGGCCCACATCCAGGATTGGCCGACGCTGATGGCGGTCATTTACTGTCTCCGCATGAAGCAGCAATAGGCTGGAGGAGTCATGCTAACGAGCCTGTTACATCAACAAAAATCGTTTATTCGTTGCGAATAGTTCGTTTTTTACGAAGTATTGATTCAGGTACTCAACTACCGGCAATTGCATTGGTTCTGCTCCGTGGTCACGGCGGGTGGCATGGCGCGCGGCTCCAGCAGTCCCGCCTCCTGCTCGATCGTGATGAAAAGGTCTGCTACACCCTTCGAAAGGCTTGGCAACTGCTAAGCCGGTGATGCAGGCGTATATTGATAGTGTCGATCCAGATAGTTGAGGCGATAAAAGATCGCCAATGGTGGGACAAGCGAGAGTGCTGGGGGGCGCTAGCGGATAACCCGGAACGTTTGGAGGTGTCACATGAGGCAGTATCAACGACTCTTTCTGATCGCAGGTCCAACCATGCGTCACTCGCCGGCGATGGAGCGGGCAATCGCACTTGCCGATGCCACAGGCGCAGCGCTGCATATTGCGGTGTTCATCGAAGACTTCGACCTTATGCGATTAATGAGCAACAGTGCACAACTTCGTGAGAGTTGCCGGCAGGAGAACCTGCAGTGGTTGGCGGATGAGGCCGAACTCATGCGCAGGAAGGGTATCAATGTGACCACCGAAGTTGCATTGACCCGTGACCCACTGCAAGAGATCCTCGGGCATGTAGCTGAAATGCAGCCGGACCTGATTATCAAGGACGTACATCATGAATCAGCGCTCAAACGCGTATTCGTCACGCCTTTGGATTGGCAATTATTGCGCGAATGTCCGACCCCCATACATCTGGTCAGCGAAGTCAGGTGTCCTCTTCCTCGGGTGATTGTGGCGGCGGTTGATCCATCGCATCCAGAGGGTCAGATCAGCGGAATCAACGACAGCGTCATTCAGGCGGCGAACGAATTGGCGACGCAATGTGATGCTGAATTGCACATGCTGTATGCCTATGAACTGACACACACACATTTCTCTGATGCAGGTGCTGGCGCCGTGACGATGCCCGGCTTCAGCAACGATGTGCGCCGATCACTTGAAAAGTGCTTCGTTGCCTTGGCTGGACGCTACGGCGTGCCACCTGAGCGACAACACTTCATTGCAGGGCCGCCAACCAAAGCGATGGCCGACTTTGCGACTCATACTCGAGCGGATGTCTTCGTAATGGGAAATACCCATCACAAAGGGGTGGACAAGCTGATTGGCAGTACCACGGAGCATGTTCTGTATCAGGTGCCCTGCAGCGTTTTGGCCATCAAGGGAGAAGCGGATCACTGAACGAAAAAACCGCCACTATCGCAGCCGGCTGTTGGTGCTGATGTGGTTTTGACCCAAGCTGCTGACTTCAGCTGACCCTTAGGCGGTCTACGCATGACCATCACCGAGGACGAGTCCGGAACGTTGTTCAAGCTATTGGAGGACGAAGAAATTTCCGTGTTTTTTATTAAGACTCCCGATCGAAATGGGCGTCGTCGGCAAAAAGGCCAACTGACCTATATACCCTCTTATTCTGAAGCGATGAGCATGAGCTAAGTAGATGCCCTTGTTGTGGTGCGTTGATCGATGATGAGATTTTAATCGGTATAGATGGCTCTTAAAACCGCTACCCCTTATCGCAATCGTCTCAAACATTAATTGTAATAAGTTGTTTCCAGAGGCAACACCTTATTACGTACAAGATTTCTAACTACATTCAGTCATCACCCTCCAAATTCCAGTTTTCTGCCTAGACTTGCTCTTGTCCGCCGTGCACATGCTTTCGGAGCATGGAACTGTACGAAAAATCAAAACAAGAGGAATCCCCCCAATGTTCAAGCCTATGTGGAAAGCAGTCGCCTGCGCCCTTGCTCTTGGCACCATGAGTACGGCCATGGCTGCAGACCCGGTAATTATAAAATTTTCCCACGTCGTCGCTGAGCAGACTCCCAAAGGCCAGGGCGCCCTGTTGTTCAAGAAACTGGTGGAAGAACGCTTGCCCGGCAAGGTCAAAGTCGAGGTCTACCCCAACTCCTCGTTGTTTGGCGATGGCAAAGAGATGGAGGCCTTACTGCTCGGGGACGTACAGATGATTGCACCGTCGCTGGCCAAGTTCGAGCATTACACCAAGACCGTTCAACTGTTCGACCTGCCTTTCCTGTTTGATGACATCACCGCTGTTGACCGCTTCCAGCTGAGCCCGCAGGGCCAGGGACTGCTCAAGTCCATGGAAGACAAAAACATCACAGGACTGGCCTATTGGCACAACGGGATGAAACAACTGTCCGCGAACAAAGCGCTACGAGTACCGGGTGATGCCCGTGGCCTGAAGTTCCGGGTGCAGGCTTCTGCAGTGCTTGAGGAGCAGTTCAAGGTCATACGCGCCAATCCGCGCAAGATGAGCTTCGCCGAGGTGTATCAGGGCTTGCAGACCGGTGTCGTCAACGGCGCGGAGAATCCTTACTCGAACATCTACAGCCAGAAAATGCATGAAGTGCAGAAGTACATCACCGAATCCAACCACGGTGTACTGGACTACATGCTAATCACCAACACCAAGTTCTGGAGCGGTTTATCGCCGGAGCTTCGTGGCGAACTGGAAAAGATCCTCGTCGAAGTCACCGCCCATGTGAACAAAGAGGCCGAGCAACTCAATCAGAACGCCAAGCAGAGCATCATTGCGGCCAAAACTACCGAGATCATCACCCTGATGCCTGAGCAACGCGACCAATGGCGTGTCGCGATGAAGCCCGTGTGGAAGAAGTTCGAAGGCGATATCGGCGCCGAGCTGATCACTGCTGCTGAAGCTGCCAACCAGGCCCAATGATCGGTGGAGGACAGGTGTTGCCGTCCTGGCAGCACCTGCCTGTCATCCGCTAGAGGAGATGCCATCCATGAATGCTTTTCGGCGCATCTGGGAACACTTCGAGGAAGGCTTCATCGTCTTTCTTCTGGCCGCCATGACGTTGGTAACATTTGTCTACGTTGTCCTCAACAATCTCTACACCCTGTTCTACAGTCTCGCCGAGAGCTGGGAAGGCGCTAGCGAATCGCTGTTCGCCATCGGCGACGGGGTCATGGGAATGGCCCAGGCGATGACCTGGAGCACCTCACTGACCAAGGCCTTGTTTGGCTGGCTGATATTTTTCGGGCTGTCGTACGGCGTCCGCACGGCAGGCCATATCGGCGTCGACGCGCTGGTCAGGCTGGCCAGCAAACCGATGCAACGGTTCATTGGCGTCATCGCCTGCCTTTTCTGCCTGACTTATGCCGGACTGCTCAGCATTGCCAGTTTCGGGTGGATCCAGACCCTGATGATTGCGCGCATAGGTGCCGAAGACCTGGGCCAGTACGGGATCATGCAATGGCACATCGGGTTGATCGTCCCCGTAGGGTTCGCCTTGGTCTTCATCCGTTTCGCTGAAATTCTCGTGCGCATCCTGCAAAACAGGCAGACCGGCCTGGGCCTGGCCGATGAAGCCGCCGATGCGATGAAACTGACTGAACACGAGGATGACAAGTCATGACCATTGCCTTCCTGTTTATATCGCTGTTCGTGCTGATGTTTATCGGTGTTCCCATTGCCATCTCCCTGGGGTTGGCGGGCTCACTGACCATCGTTTTCTTCAGCCCTGACTCCGTGCGCTCCCTGGCGATCAAACTGTTCGAGACGTCGGAGCACTACACGCTGCTGGCCATCCCGTTCTTTCTGCTCGCGGGGGCCTTCATGACCACCGGTGGCGTCGCTCGGCGGCTGATTGACTTTGCCAATGCCTGCGTCGGCCATATCCGTGGTGGTCTGGCCATCGCTGCCGTGTTGGCGTGCATGTTGTTCGCGGCCCTTTCCGGATCGAGCCCGGCCACTGTCGCCGCGGTGGGTTCAATTGCCATTGCCGGCATGGTCCGCTCCGGTTATCCGCAGGCCTTCGGTGCGGGGATCGTCTGTAACGCGGGGACGTTGGGCATCCTGATCCCACCTTCGATCGTGATGGTGGTCTACGCCGCCGCGACAGAAACCTCTGTCGGCAAACTGTTTATGGCTGGCGTGTTACCTGGCCTGCTGCTGGGGCTGGCGTTGATGGTGGCGATCTACATCGTCGCCGTGAAGAAAAACCTGCCCGCCATGCCGCGCGCGACGTTCCGTGAATGGCTTGGCACGGCACGCGAGGCGATCTGGGGTCTACTGCTGATGTTCATCATCTTGGGAGGTATCTACTCCGGGATGTTCACCCCGACTGAAGCTGCGGCGGTGGCGGCCGTTTACTCGGCCTTCATCGCCTTGTTCGTCTACAAAGACCTGACGTTTCGCGATACGCCAAAAGTCCTGCTGGACTCGGCCAAGCTGAGCATCATGCTGATGTTCATTATTGCCAACGCCATGCTCTTCGCCCATGTGCTGACGACCGAGCAGCTACCGCAACAGATCACCGCGTGGGTGATTGAAGCGGGCCTGACGCCGGTGATGTTCCTGCTGGTGGTGAACATTGTGCTGTTGATTGCAGGGGCCTTTATGGAACCCTCGGCCATCATCCTGATCCTGGCACCGATCCTCTTCCCCATCGCCATGAAGCTGGGTATCGATCCGATTCACCTGGGCATCATTATGGTGGTGAATCTGGAGATCGGCTTGATCACGCCGCCCGTGGGTCTGAACCTGTTCGTGACCTCTGCTGTGACGGGCATGACACTGCCGGCAACCATCAGAGCCGCCATGCCCTGGCTAATGATTCTGTTCCTGTTCCTGATCCTGATTACCTATGTGCCTTGGATTTCCCTGGTTTTGCCAAACTGGCTGGGCATGAGTTGATGCCTGCCTGTCCGGGTACTGGACGTTCGTATCCGGACAGGGCTTTCACGTTTGGGCTTCTGGCCACTTATGAGTCCGTCCAGCAACTCCATAGCTCCACGGAGGACGGATTGCTGACAGGTGGCCCCAGCCACTCGCTCATCTCATGACATTGCTGATCGAAGCATAGCTGGTAGTCACCTGCTTGCGGGGTACGTCCCAGACTCAGAGGCTGCAAGGGCGGCAGTTGGCGCTGATAGTGCCAACTGCCTTTTTCCAACCTGGCCTCCGGGGGAATTTCCATGCCTGCGCCATTCCCTTTGACCCTGGCCTCAGTGAGCACCAGTCCCTGTTTCGAGACGCGGTAGTCTTCTTCCCAACGAATTTTTTCAATTGTGTGATTCCAAGCCAGTGTAAAGCTTGAGATTGGGAGTTGAGCCCAGGCGACGCCGGCCAAACCCAGGCACAAGCCAATCATGCTATGGCCGGTCCGACACGACGAGACCGCCAGACATGCTGAAGTATTATCAACACACCCAGCACGAAACCGATTTCGTCAGTCAACGGCAGCGCAACGACCAACAAAGCACCTGCGGCGAAACTCAATAAACGCTCCCAAATCGGCATCTTCTGTTGCAGATAGCCTGTGGACGCCATTCCCCAGAGGCCAACGGCCAACACCGTCTTCACCAACATATAGGCCGTCATCCACAAATTGTCGCCTTGCATCATGAGCGCAGGGTTGTAGACCGCCATGAAAGGAATGACGAAGCCTGCCAGTGCAATACGAACCGCCCACAGACTGATCTTGAATCCTGTTTCCTTGGCGATGGGTGCTGCGGCAAAGCATGCCAAAGCGACCGGTGGAGTAAGGTCTGCAAGAATTCCGAAATAGAAAACAAACATGTGCGACACGATCAGCGGCACACCCAATTCCAGCAAGGCGGGTGCTGCAATCGAACTGGTGATGATGTAGTTGGGAATCGTCGGGATACCCATACCCAACACCAGGCAGGTAACCATCGTCAGTATGAGTGACAACAACAAGTTATCCCTGCCGATGGCCAGTATGTAACCGGCGAAGGTCGAGGCTATGCCCGTCAATGACACTACACCGATGATGATTCCCACTAGCGCGCAAGCAATCCCGACCGGCACAGCATGACGAGCACCTTCGACCAAGGCATGCAGGCAAATACTCAGGGTTTCTCGGCCTCCCTGAATGAACCAGCAGATGACCACCAACGTGGCGATCACCGCAAAGATCACGCTGATACCCAACTGGAAAAAACCGACGCAGAGGACACCAAGAGCGATCCAGAACGCACACCGCAACGCGAAACTGGACACCCGAAGAATGATTGCCGAACCGAGAATAACGATGGCTGTTAGCGCCAGCCCCACCATTCCGGAGAATAGCGGGGTACGTCCGGAAAACAGCAGGTAGACCAGGACAAAAAGCGGAATCAGCAAATACCAGCTTTCCTTTACCGCACCCCATGCGCTGGGACATTGGTCTTTGGGTAGCCCTTTAAGGTCGGAGCGTTTTGCCTCAAGGTGAACCATCCAGAATACCGAACCGAAATACAGGATGGCTGGAATTAACGCAGCTTTGGCGATCTCTACGAACGGTACGTTAATTGTTTCCGCCATAATGAAGGCCACAGCTCCCATCACAGGTGGCATCAGTTGGCTGCCCATGCTCGAAGTCGCCTCTACGCCGCCAGCAAATGCTGCCTTGTAGCCGAAGCGCTTCATCAATGGAATTGTGAACTGTCCTGTCGTGACAACGTTTGCAATGCCTGAACCTGTAATCGTCCCCATCAAAGCCGATGACGCTACCGATACTTTTGCCGGCCCCCCGAGTTTGTGGCCAAACAGTCCCATCGCGAAATCTGTGAACAATTTGATCATGCCGGCCTGTTCGAGAAAGGACCCGAACAAAATGAACAGGAAAATATAGGTAGCGGAAACGTAGGTGGGTGTCCCGTAGAGACCTTCGGTGCCGAAGGACAACTGGTTGACGATTTGATCGAATCCGTAGCCTCGATGTGCCAAGTCGCCTGGCAGGTATTCACCCAATAAACCGTATGCCAAAAACAGTCCACAGATGACGGGCAATGCGATACCCATCACCCGACGAGCCGCCTCAAACACCAATGCGATCAATACCAGCCCAACGACCATGTCTGCAGATGTCAGGTCACCCGAACGCTGGATCAAATCCGCCTCGAAGAACCATTGATACAAGGCAGTGGTAATCCCAGCGAGACTCAATATCCAGGCCAACGGCTGCCAAGGACGTGCTCTGCCATACGCCGGGTAACTTAAAAACACCACCCACAGCAGGAAACCAACGTGCACCGCGCGCAGCACCTGGCTGGAAACAGGCGCAAACGCAGCGGTGATAATCTGGAAAACTGAAAACAACAACGCCACGTAGAACAGCGTCTTAGGCCAGTCGCGTGGATTGGCGGCTATGCCATGATGATCTTCGCTCATTGGGTACCTGCCTCAAAACTACATAGAAGGGTACGAACCGCTCTATCGCTCTAGCGACCATCCCCGTGGCGCATTTTTGGATTACAGCGCTCCAGCTTCCTTGTAGTAGCGCTCGGCGCCGGGGTGAAGTGGAATGGGCAGATTCTTGGCAGCGTTTTGCAACTTGATGTCCTTGGCGGCTGAGTGAGAATTACCTAAACGAGTGAGGTTTTCGAACATCAGCTTGGTCATCTGGTAGGCAACGTCATCCGAGACATCCTCGCGCGTCACCAAAATATTAGTGATCGCCACCGTAGGCACTGACTCAGGCTGTCCGTCATAGGTATTGGCTGGAATTTGTGCAGGCTGATACGCGGCATTGCCGATTTTCGAAACCACATCGGGAGGGATGGAGACGTAGTTCAATGGCATGGTTGAGGAAAGGTCGCGGATAGCCGCCATTCCTAACCCCGAGGACTGAAGCGTGGCATCTAACTGACGGTTTTTGATCAGCTCGACCGACTCCGCAAAGGGTAGGTATTGGACTTTGCTCATGTCTTCGTACGTCAATCCCGCAGCTTTGAAGATCGCACGCGCGTTCAGCTCGGTACCGGACTTGGGGGCGCCGACGGAGATGGTTTTCCCTTTCAGATCCGCCAAGGTTTTGATGCCGGACTCTTTGTTCGCAACAATTTGAATGTAATTCGGATAGGCTCCGGCAATTGCTCGCAACTTTGTCAGCGGGGCCTTAAATCCGGCATCTTCCACTCCGTTTTTTGCATCAGCCACAGAGTCCCCAAGCGCCAGAGCGAGCTCCCCACGACCAGCTTGTAAAAGGTTGAGATTTTCCACCGAGGCTTTGGTCGCTTGGACAGAAGTCTTCACCCCCGGTATCCCATCGCTGTATATCTGTGACAGCCCAACCCCAATGGGGTAATAAACCCCGCTAGTACCACCTGTAAGGATGTTTATGAACACCGGTGCGGCGTTAGCTGCGCACGAGACTGTCAACGCAGTGGTGGCCGCAAAGAGGCTAAAGCGTTTGTTTACTCGCATGGAAAACTCTCCGTCTTGTTATGGCTTTATGCAGAGTCTTTCTACTGTAGTCGAAACCAACGCCTTGAGTGGGAAGCTGAGTTAGCCTAATAACTTTGGGCTTCTCAATCGGTCGCTGCGATGACGCCTAATCGGGATTCTCACCCCCGAAAAAAATGCCAGTCAGCTTGGCTGACTGGCATTACCCTCACAGGGCCCTTTGTACTTACAAATGATGTTATTGAGTGCGCCACGACTCAACAACATCTGCACCTAACTCGGTTTTCCATTCTTTCAATTGGCGATGGAGGTTTTGGGCAGCCAGTCTCAAACTCACAATAGGTAGGCTAATACCTCCAAAAGACTGGCGTAATAAGTACCAGCACGGTCAGGATTTCCAACCGCCCCAGTAACATGCCAATGGTCAGTAACCATTTTGCTGCATCAGGTAGTGATGAGAAGTTACCGGCAGGCCCGATAATCGTGCCCAGGCCTGGCCCAACGTTACACACAGCAGTAGCAGCGCCACTTAAAGCCGTCGTCCAATCCAGTCCGATTAAAGCGAGCCCTAGGGCGATTACCGCAATGGTGATGGTGAAGAAAAATGAGAAGGTTAAAAGTGAGCGCAAGATCTCCTCGTCAATGGGGTGACCGTTGTACTTCTTCTGAATCACGGCTCGAGGATGGATCAACTGCTTCAAACTACTCACGAGTAGGGCGGCAGCAACTTGGAAGCGAAAGATTTTCAGTCCGCCAGCCGTCGAGCCTGAGCATCCGCCGACAAACGTCAGATAGAAGAACAACAGAACGGCAAAACTACCCCATAGTGTGTAATCGCCAACTGCAACTCCTGTGGTCGTGACGACGGAGGTCACGTTGACCGCCACAATACGAAATGCATCCCACCAAACATAGTCGCTGTGAAAGCATAGCCATGTACCCACAGCCAGCCAGGTGACAATCAGGAATCCAAGAAATCCGCGTACCTGGTGATCCTTCAGTAGCGCACGCCTATGGCCGCGCAAAGTTGCGACGTACAAGGTAAAAGGCAGGCTGCCCAGAATCATGATGACCACCGCTACCCAGTGAATCGCTGGCTGCGTCCAATGCCCAAGCGAGGCGTCTGAAGTGGAGAATCCGCCAGTAGAGATCAACGACATTGCGTGGTTGACCGCTTCAAACGGCGTCATCCCAGCGATCCAGAGTGCCAGAGCTCCGGCACCGGTGAGTCCCAGATAGAGCAAAAGGATGTACTTGGCTGCCACATGGGAGCGAGGAGTCACTTTCTCCGACCAGTCTGAGGACTCTGTCTGGAAAAGACGCATGCCACCCACTCGCAACAGTGGAAGGATCGCCACAGCCATGCCGATGAAGCCGATACCACCCAGCCAGTGCAGCATCGAGCGCCAGATCAACAATCCCGGTGAAGCGCTATCCAAACCACTCAGGACAGTTGAGCCGGTGGTCGTGATGCCGGACATCGTTTCGAAGAAAGCGTCGGTGTAACTGATGTGACTGATGAACACCATTGGCAACGCTGCGAAGGTACACACCACCACCCAACTGCCAGTCGTCAACAGGTACATATCCCTCGGACGGAGCTGGCCAGTATCAGGGCGCCCACGCACGATCAAAAGAAGGCCGCTGATGAAGGTAATCAAACTCGACCAGAGAAAAGCCGACAGATCGTCGTTACGCTCATAGGCCACCAGCGTAATCATGGGAATAGCCATGCTTACGGCCAGCGTGATCAAAAAAATGCCTATGATGAAGCCGATGAGCCGCAATGCTGCGAGGGACATAGAAAGTAGCCTGCCAAATTAGCGCCGCGCAGTATCGAATGCTCAACCTCCACGCCCCGTAAATTTTGCGTAAAATTTCTACGGGCAATCAGTCAAACAAGGATCGGTTGTTAAGTGGCTGACGCAGGTTCTTAAACCACAGTATTTCTAGGCTTCGAGAAATACTGTGGTCATATCAGGAGAGATTATTTGGCTACGGCAGCACTCGTTAGGACGCTGCTGCGGCGAAGGACTATAACGCCGCCCAACGCTGCCAGAATCGATCCGATCAATACACCGACTTTGACTTCATCAATCAAAAGAGCTGATCCGGCGAACGCCAGATTGCCAATGAATAGGCTCATAGTGAAACCAATGCCGCACAACAGTGCTACGCCATAGAGTTGAACCCAGGTACTCCCTTCCGGCAGCTTGGCCAGGCCCATACGAATCGCCATAGCAGCCAATAGGAAAATACCGACCTGCTTGCCCACCAACAGCCCCAGAGCGACACCCAGTGGAACCGGATCGACCAGGTTCTCCATCGAAATACCGGCCAATGAAACACCCGCGTTGGCGAAACCAAAAATCGGCACCACAGCGAAAGCTACCCACATGTGCAGCTTCTCTTCCAGGAAAAGCAGCGGAGATCGGGCTTCCTCTTCTGGCTTGCCCATGGGGATGCACAGCGCCACAGCGACACCGGCCAGCGTGGCATGGACACCCGATTGCAGCACGAAGAACCACAGCACACCACCGACCAGGAGATACGGGAACAATCGCCTTACGCCCAATCGATTCATTGCGATCAGAATGACCAGAGTCGCAAGCGAGGCCAGCAACATCGGCATGGAAAGGCCCGACGTATAGAAAAAGGCGATGATCACCACCGCGCCCAGATCGTCAATGATCGCCAAGGCAGCAAGGAACACCTTCAGCGAAGTCGGGACTCGCTTACCCAGCAACGACAAAACACCTAAGGCGAATGCGATGTCAGTAGCGGCCGGGATCGCCCACCCCCCCAAGGTCTCAGGATTACCCCAGTTGATTGCGATGTAGATCAGCGCAGGAACAACCATGCCGCCCAAAGCACCAAATCCAGGTAAGGCTCGCTGCCCCCAAGTGGAAAGCCCACCAGCCAGCACCTCTCGTTTGATTTCTAGACCGACCATCAGAAAGAAGATCGCCATCAGACCATCATTCACCCAATGCTCTACAGACATGCCCATCCAAACGCTGTGCAACGCTGCAAAGTAACTCTGGGATAGAGGCGAGTTAGCAACAATCAGAGCGGCCAGAGCTGCACCCATCAACACGAGACCGCCAGCGGATTCCGACGACAGGAAGCGAGCCAGAATCGCGGCTGCTCTAGGGGTTTCGGCTTTAGCTTGATGCTTGGTCATCAACGTCCTTGGGATCACTTAAAAGGTAATAGATTAACATCTGGCCTACACGAATGGCGGCGTTAAACAGCCTGAAACAGTTAATGTTCAAGGCCATAACCGGGCATTAATGCTGTTCATTCATTACTCTGGAATGGGGTTTTAGACCAGAACCTATTGGCATGCGAAACAATATACATGCGCCCATCGGCTCCATACCCCCACTACCTGATCGACCCTCAGTTTTTGGAAAACTCTACCGGTGGTGGTTTCGCCCAGCCTTGGCTAGCCGCCACTCTGTTTCTTGGACTGGTGATTTGGCTGATCACGCAGTATCTGGGGCGCTCCACTGCCGCTCCGGGCTTGCCACGAAGCGCGTGGGGAGCACCGCTACTGCTATTGATCGCCCATTGGGGCGCTCAGCACCTGTGCCCCTCAGAGGAAGACCAGTGGCGCTTGTTCAACCTCCCGCATCAGTTGATGGCCGCGAGCGTTGGCGATGTTCAGGCAAGCGCAGAAGAGTGGTTGGAAGGTGATGTTGTCGATGTCCCACCGCAAATGGCGGGGCTCACTCAACTCGATTTGGACGGACAGAAATTGCTCGCGGCACCGGGGCGTGCGCGCAATGTGTTGATCATCGCGCGGGAAGGTATTCCCGGCGCTTACGTCGGCGTCAACCGCCAAGCGGTAGAAACCGGAGACATCCTTTACGTTTTAAACCGGAGACATTCTTTACAGGTGTGAAATATGGTCAGGAGGTGCCTGACCATGCCCTGGAATCGAGAGTCCCCAATGGATCAACGGATCAAACTTATAGGCGACTGGCTGCAAGGCATCTTGACCGAGTGTGACTTTCAACAGCGCTGTCGGTATTACGCCAGCGCCGGCTTCATTGCCGAGCGTGCAACCTTGACGGGGCAGTATGGGGGCCAGCGTGCCCGCCAAATCGTAGCCAGAGCGACGGCACTGGATCATTCGCTGCTCCGGACACCGTTGAACCAGCAGTACCAGTTCGGCAGTCCCGCCATCATCCCGCTTCAGGCGCAGATCAAGGATGACTGGGCCGATAACCTTATCGGTGCTCAGTACCTGGAAATGCCCAAGGGCTCACATACTCGCGTGCGTCTGACCGTGCGCTCGGTAGATCCACAACAGAACGCCTACATACTGCTCAAGGCCAAGGAGCTGGAACAGGATGTCCAACTGGGCCTGCCAGCCGAAATGGTCGTCACTGCAGACCAGCCACTGGAGATGGACTTCAGTTTTGACAATCCGCAGTCGCGTAAGGCGTTTTCGTTCCACTTGTTGGGCTATGGATTGGGTGCCGTTGAGGTGAGCGACTTCAGCGTGATTACCGAGTTGCCAGAAGCACTAGAAGTGCTGGATGAGAATCCGGTCGACAGCGGTGCTCAATCAAGCTAGGTACCCCGTATGGTTGCACTCTGACGTCGAGTGCAACCAATAGGCGGACTGTAACGTAATGATTTATCAACGTATTGCAGTAACGGTATTCAAAAGGCTTACAGATCAAACTTACTAAACAATAATATCAGGGGGCTGACACCCTTAATCACCAGAAACTTAGATCGAAGAATAGCTTACTCAGCAAAATATCTTGTCACACTACCGACTGCCAACAATTTGATTTAAGTCAATAATCATCGAGCGATTGGTTGCATGTATCTTTTAGTTCGTATCAGCTAGATGACATAGAGAATGTAAGAACGACGAACGATTTTTCAGCATTCTGATATAGCCACGCTCGCTCATGACCACCTCAGCCCGATTCAGTTGAGCTGTGCGCACAGGAGATAATTATTGATGAATCAGGTGGTCGATGCAGCAGTTGAGCAAACACCAATCCCTCCGCATTCCGTGGCCTGGCACTCCCTGCCTGCAGAGCAGGTGACGAACCTGCTTGAGGTCAATGAGCATGTTGGGCTGGAGGCCGCCGAAGTTCAAGCCAGGCTTGCCCGCACTGGTTTCAACAGGCTACCAGAAGCAGCACGTCGACCTGCGTGGCTCAGATTCCTGCTGCAATTTCACAACATTCTGATTTATGTACTTCTAGGATCCGCTGCGATTACCGCGATGCTGCAGCATCTGTGGGACACGGTGGTGATTCTTGCAGTGGTTATTGCAAACGCAATCATTGGATATGTCCAGGAAGGCAAAGCGGAAAAAGCCATGGACGCTATCCGGCAGATGCTGGCACCGCACGCCGCAGTAGTTCGTGCAGGCGAACGCTTGAGTGTTGTAGGCGAGGAGCTAGTACCGGGCGATATTGTCTTGCTGGAGGCCGGAGACAAAGTACCTGCTGATTTACGACTGCTGCACGCGAACAGACTACAAATTCATGAAGCAATTCTCACCGGTGAATCCGTACCAGTAGAAAAACATACCGAACCAGTGGGTCTTGAAGCCGCCCTGGGTGATCGTACTTGCATGGCGTTCAGCGGCACGCTCGTGACTTGCGGACAAGCAACTGGGGTTGTAGTTGCTACCGCAGCAGCAGCTGAAATCGGACGCATCAGTACGCTGCTTGCAGGAGTAGAAACGCTGACCACTCCGCTGGTGCAGCAAATGAACGTATTTGCGCGCTGGCTGACGATCTTGATCTTGTTAGTCGGCGGCCTTTTGCTCGTGTTCGGCCATTATGTCGGGCACTACGAGTTCACCGATATCTTCATGGTCGTGGTCGGGATGTCAGTCGCGGCGATACCTGAAGGGCTACCCGCCGTCCTTACTATCACTCTGGCTGTCGGAGTTCGGGCAATGGCTCGCCGCAACGCCATCGTGCGTCGCCTGCCTGCCATCGAAACGCTAGGCTCGGTATCCGTCATCTGCACTGACAAGACCGGCACACTCACCCGCAACGAAATGATGGTGGCATCGGTCGTCACGAACGATCTCGTCTTCAAGGTCGATGGCGCAGGTTATCAGCCTGCGGGAAGCATCAGTCTTGCAGATCAGCTAGTCGATATATCGACTTATCCTGCGTTGGCAGAACTGGGGCGAGCAGCCGGCCTGTGCAACGATGCTGTGCTGCGCCTGCATGAAGACTTATGGAAGGTAGAGGGAGATCCGATGGAGGGTGCCTTGCTGGCATTTTCCGGAAAGACCGGAGTAGATAGCGATGAAGATCATCGGGCCTGGCCCCGCACCGATGCCATTCCGTTTGACGCGAAACACCGCTTTATGGCGACCCTGCATCACAACCATGATCGGAAGGCCTCTATTTATGTGAAAGGTGCGCCAGAGCAAATATTGGCCATGAGCACGCAGCAACTCGTAAACGCTGGCGGGACTGAGACGCTAAACGCGGACTACTGGCACGAACAGGCAAACACGATTGCTGCCAAAGGGCAGCGTGTATTGGCTTTTGCAGTTAGATCAGTTCAGCCCGAGCACACCGTGTTGGAGTTTGGGGACGTGCAAGGGACATTAACCTTGCTGGGTATGGTCGGGCTGATTGACCCGCCTAGACCCGAGACCATAAAGGCAGTTCAACAATGCCAAGCGGCGGGCATTGTCGTAAAAATGATTACTGGCGATCATGGCGGCACCGCCGCCGCCATCGGTTACCAGATTGGCCTGCAAAATCCCGACAAGGTGCTGACTGGTGTAGACCTGGACGCCATGAACGATGCCGCCCTCAAGGAGGCGGTAAAGGACGTCAATATCTTTGCTCGTACCAGCCCCGAACATAAGCTCAGGCTGGTAATGCTGCTGCAATCGAATGGCATGGCTGTGGCCATGACCGGCGATGGTGTTAACGATGCACCAGCGCTAAAGCGTGCCGATGCCGGTATCGCCATGGGTGGAAAAGGCAGTGAGGCCGCCAAGGAAGCCGCAGACCTGGTGCTGGCCGATGACAACTTCGCGTCCATCGTGGCTGCAGTGCGCGAAGGGCGGACAGTCTACGACAACATCAAGAAAGTGCTGAGCTGGACGCTGCCTACAAACGCGGGCGAGACCATGACCATCATCGTGGCCCTGCTACTCGGCCTTACACTGCCGGTGACGCCGATACAGATTCTGTGGATCAATCTGATAACCGCAGTGACGCTCGGCATCGCACTAGCGTTTGAGCCCACCGAAGAAAACACCATGCTTAGACCGCCCCGTTCGCGCAAAGAGCCGCTGATAAGCGGTGCTTTAGTCTGGCATATGGTGCTTGTTTCTATTCTGTTTCTCTGCGGCGTTTACGGTATTTTTTCGTATGCGCTCGACCGAGGCTACTCGGTGGAGTTGGCCCGAACCATCGCGGTGAACACGTTAGTCGTGATGGAAATATTCCATTTGTTCTTCATTCGTAATCTCTACAGCACATCGCTTACCTGGAAGGGCATTCGTGGCACCAAGGTCGTGTGGATGACCGTCGCAGTGGTTACCATCGCTCAGTTCGCCATCACGTATGCGCCACCGCTGCAAAAGGTGTTTGCCACAGAAGCGATACCCTTCCTTGATGGCCTACTGATCATCGGAGTTGGTGTTGCGCTCTTTGCGATCATCGAGATTGAAAAACAAATTCGAATCCGCTTGTCCGAGTAGAACTGATTGCAAGCTGGCCATACCTATCGACAAGCATCTTCATGCCACTGAAAGAGGGTTTAGAAAATGCATAAAATACTTGTAGCTGTCGATGGTTCCGAGCATTCGGAGCGCGCGGTTCGTTACCTTATTGGGCTGATCCAAGATGGCGGATTACTGGGCGGGAGTGTTGAGGTACATCTGGTGAATGTGCAGCCACTTTTACCCACTCGAATCGCACACGATATGAGCGAGGATGAGATTGATCGTTACTACGGTGATAAAAGTGCTGAAGACTCACAAAAGGCTGTGACGCTTCTGACACAAGAAGGCATTGCATTCACATTCCATACGTTACAAGGCGATGCTGCCAGCAGAATCGTGGCGAGCTCGCAATCCCTAGGATGTGACAGCATCATCCTAGGTTCCCATGGTAACGGTTTTCTGGCGGGGATCTTTCTGGGTTCTGTCGCGGCTAAGGTGATTCAGCTCTCAGAAGTACCAATCACCTTAGTCAAATAAGCGATCGCGAATTGCTTGATAGCACGGCCCCGTAAATGGATTATCGAAGACGGGGTGTTCTGGAAAGGATTTGATTGAGCCTTGCCCGTAGCCGACCATGGAACACTGCTCCTATCGGGGGGAGTGATGTTTTTTGAATCAAATACTTTCTCGACAAAGACTTGATATCGATTAGCCTAGAATTGCTACCAAGAAGCCCGTCGGTGAATCCAACGGGATTGCTTAGGGCCTCTGTGAATTATCGCGTTGTCTGCGTTATGGGCGGGGTCGCGTCGGGCGCCCGAAAGGGTGGCCGGTACTAGTTGCCGGTACCCCAACCTTCGCGGCTTTGCCCACCATCCACTCGCCTCTAGAGAGAGTTGGTTGGTTTATGATGAATTAGTCAGGCCCGGAAGACTATTTCGGGACATAAGCCCCCCCGCGAATCTCCCCCCTCGCTTCATCAGCCTTGGATGTTTGATATTTCGATGATTCCGAAGGCAACGGGCATGCGGTGCCGGGGCTGGCTGCCGCCACCTTGCTCTACGCTTTGCGCCAGGCCGGCTGGCAAGGGGCCGAGCAGGCAATCAGATCCAGCACCTCCGGCGACACGTCGAGCAACTTCGTTAACGGCAAAACACCACCTGGCTGCGTGCCAGGTTAATACGTTTGCCCTCGTATTTACTGACCTGCTAGTGTCAAAATGTTTTGTTCAGCGCCAACACTAAAAATCGCAGCCTATGGTTGCGATTTTTTTTATCCGAATGGAGGACATTGCCCCATGGACAGATTCCAGGAAATGCAGGTCTTCGTCGCCGTCGCCCAGGATCAAGGCTTCTCCGCGGCGGCGCGGCGTTTGGGGATGTCGGCGGCCAGTGTCACCCGGGCGGTGGCGGCGCTGGAGAAGCGCATTGGCACGCAGTTGCTGACACGAACCACCCGCAGCGTGCATTTGAGCGAGGCGGGGCAGCGCTTTCTGGAAGACTGTCGGAGGATTCTCGCCGAGGTGCAGGAAGCCGAGGATTCGGCGGCCGGCAGTCACGCACAGCCTCGTGGGCAATTGACGATCACCGCACCGGTATTGTTCGGTGAGTTGTTCGTCACGCCGCTCACCGTCGGCTACCTCAATCAGTTTCCTGAAGTCACCATCAACGCGCTGCTCGTCGACCGGGTGGTGAGCATGGTCGAGGAGGGCATCGATGTGGCGGTGCGCATCGGTGAATTGCCTGACAGCAACCAGCATGCGATTCATGTGGGCGAGGTGCGGCGGGTTATTTGCGCCTCTCCGGAGTTTCTGGCGAAGCGCGGCAAGCCTCTGCACCCCAATGATTTAAACGGGGAACCGATTATCGCCACCTCGTCCATTGGCCAACTGAGAACCTGGCCGTTCCTTGAGGCGGGGGAGCCACTGAGTGCCCGCCCGGAGCCGAGGCTTGTGGTCACGGCCAATCAGGCAGCCATTACCGCCGCGAGCCTGGGGCTGGGCCTGACCCGAGTCCTGTCGTATCAAGTGGCGAGCAAGATCACCGCCGGTGAGCTGGAAATCGTGCTGGCTGACTTCGAACTGCCGCCGTTGCCCATTCATGTGGTCTATCAGGGTGGACGCAAGGCGCCGGTGCGGGTCCGCAGCTTTGTCGACTTCGCGGTGAAAGAGCTGCGTGATCACCCGGCCTTGCACGGCTGATGGGTTATTGCGCTGGCTGAAATAATGGATTGCGTTTGCTGGTTATTCTGTTGTTTTGGTTGAGAGGGGAAGATAGCTCCTATCGGCGCTGATCTTCCCTGGAACGGCGCCACTACCCAGCGGAGTCGACCATGCAAGCCATCAAACTCTACAACTTCCCTCGCTCTGGCCATGCTCATCGTGTGGAGCTGATGCTGTCCCTGCTGCAACTGCCGACCGAGCTGATCTTCGTCGATCTGGCCAAAGGCGCGCACAAGCAGCCGGATTACCTGGCACTCAATCCGTTGGGTCAGGTGCCGGCGATTGATGATCAAGGCGTGGTGCTCGCCGATTCCAACGCGATTCTGGTTTACCTGGCGCAGAAATACGGCAACGGGCGTTGGTTGCCAACCGATCCGGTCGGTGCGGCCAGGGTCCAGCGCTGGTTGTCGATCGCCGCCGGGCCGATTGCCTTTGGCCCAGCTAGAGCAAGGTTGATCACTGTGTTTGGTGCGTCTTACAACGCCGAAGAAGTGATCGCTTACTCCCACACCTGGCTCAAAGCGATCGATCAGGAATTGGCCGCCACGCAATACCTTGTCGGCAATGAGCCGACCATCGCCGATGTCTCGGCCTACAGCTACATCGCCCATGCGCCGGAAGGCAACGTGTCGCTGGACGACTACGCCAATATCCGCGCCTGGCTGGCTCGCATCGAAGCCCTGCCAGGGTTTGTCGGCATGCCGCGCACCGTCGTCGGTTTGCAAAAAACTGCCTGATGTTAACGGCCCGACTCTGTCGGGCCGTTCTGGTTGCGCGATGAGCGCAGGGGAGAAGCCGTTATGGACCGTTCACCTTGGCACGCAGGCGAGAAACAGTTGCAGGCTCACGTGGGTGTGGCCGAGCGAATGGACACATTAGGTCGTAGGGTGATTCGCGGCGAGATGCCGGATCAGCACCGCCAGTTCTATCAGCAATTGCCGTTCATGCTGTACGGCGCGGTGGATGCCGACGGCAACCCTTGGGCCAGCATTCTCGAAGGGGCACCGGGGTTTGCTCATTCCCCGGCACCTGCGTTGTTGCAGTTCGCCAGCCTGCCTGGCAGCGACGACCCTGCGCAGTTGCAAGAAGGTGCGGCGATCGGTCTGCTCGGTATCGAGCTGCACACCCGACGCCGCAACCGTATGAACGGCCGAGTCGGCGCTGTCACCGAGGATGGTTTCGCGGTCACGGTGGAGCAATCCTTCGGCAATTGCCCGCAATACATCCAGTTGCGCCAGTTTCGTTCGGTGCCCTTGGCGGATCCGGCGACCCGTGTCGCGCAACACCTCAATGCGCTGGATGACGCGGCCCAAGCCATGATCGCCGGCGCCGATACCTTCTTTGTCGCCAGTTATGTCGACGTCGAAGGCCAACGCTCGGTGGACGTTTCTCATCGAGGCGGACAGGCCGGTTTCGTACAGGTGGAAGGCAATCGCCTGACCATCCCGGACTTTGCCGGCAACCTGTTCTTCAACACCTTGGGCAACCTGCTGATTAATCCTCGGGCCGGTTTGCTGTTCATCGATTTCAATACGGGCGACCTGCTGCACCTCAGCGGCCGCGCGCAAGTCATCCTCGAAGGCGAGCAAGTCGAAGCCTTTCAAGGCGCCGAGCGGCTGTGGACGTTCGACGTGGAGCGCGTGGTGCGGAGGCCTGCGGCGTTGGCGTTGCGCTGGCGCTTTGACGGCGTGTCGCCCACCAGTTTGCTGACCGGTACCTGGGCGCAGGCAAACGCACGCCTGCAAGCCAAGGCCTTGGGCGATCTCTGGCGGCCGCTGCGGGTGGCGCGCATCGAACAGGAGAGCCACAACATCCGTTCGATCTATCTGGAGCCTGCCGATGACGCCGGGTTGCCGGTGTTTCAGTCCGGGCAGCATTTGCCTTTGCGATTCAACATTGGGGGCGATGTGCATATCCGCACGTACAGCCTGTCGAGCGCGCCGTCCGATGACTTTTTCCGTATCAGTGTGAAGCGTGAAGGCCTTGTGTCGTCGTACCTGCATGAGCAGATCCGGGTCGGCGATGTGCTGGAAGCCCGCGCACCTCAGGGGCATTTCACCGTGACGGCCAATGAGCGGCGGCCGCTGGTGCTGTTGGCCGCTGGCGTCGGAGTCACGCCGCTGCTGTCGATGGTACGTGAGGTGGTTTATCAAGGTCTGCGCACGCGGGGCATCCGCCCGACCTGGTTTTTCCAGAGTTCGCGAACCTTGGCCGATCAGCCGTTTCGTCCCGAGCTGGACCGCTTGCTTGATGGCCTCGGTGGCGCGGTGCGCGTTCTGCGGCTGCTCAGCCAACCGGAGCCGGATGCCCGCGAAGGTGAAGATTTCGACCTGACCGGGCGGATTGACGGCGACTTGCTCAAGACGATCCTTGAAGTGGAAGACTTCGACCAGGTGGACTTTGTCCTCTGCGGTCCGGGCAGTTTTACCCAAGGGCTGTACGACACCCTGCGGGGCCTGGACATTCGCGACTCCAGGATTCACGCCGAAACCTTTGGGCCTTCGACGTTGCGTCGCACGCCGGACCCGGACGCCGTGGTCATCGAGCAACCGCCGGCCGCCACGGTTTCGGTGCCTGTCGTGTTCCAGCGCTCGGCCAAAGAGGCGCGCTGGCAGCCGGAGGGCGGGAGTTTGCTGGAGCTGGCGGAAAGCCGTGGATTGCGTCCGGAATTCAGCTGTCGCGGTGGTTCCTGTGGCACGTGCAAGACTCGTCTGATCAGCGGCGCAGTGAATTATCCACAGCCCCCGGCGGAAGTGCCCGATGCGGGAGAGGTGCTGATTTGTTGCGCGGTGCCGGCGCAGGGTTCGCAGCCGTTGGTGCTGGATCTGTAACCAATCGGGAATGCACAGAAGATCCCTTGTGGGAGTGAGCCTGCTCGCGATGGCGGTGTGTCAGCCAACTTCAATGTTGAATGTTAAACAGCCATCGCGAGCAGGCTCGCTTGTATGTTTAGACTTGAAGGGGTGGGTGGGACTACAGACTCGATTCTGACTCTGACCAGTACAGACTGTGGGAGACTTCTCGTCCCGCCCCTTCTACCCAAAGCGCCGATAAGGAATTCATCGGTAAACCGACGATAGAGACAAGCCAGCGCAACGGTAGACCCCAACAAGCACTTAAACCCTAGCTCCGAGGATTCGTCATGACAATCCTTACTTCGCAGACGGTTGTTGGTATCGATATCGCCAAGGCCCAAATTGCTGTCTATCGCACCGACCTGCAAATCATTCAAGACATCAAGAACGATCGAACCGCCCTCAAGCGTTGGCTTAAAACCCTGCCTGCCCAAAGCGCTATCGCCGTTGAAGCCACCAACATCTACCACTTGGACACGGTAGAGCTGGCCCATGAGATGGGTCATCAGGTCTACGTGGTGGATGCTTATCGCGTGAGTCATTACCGCCGTGGCGTTGGCCAACGAGCCAAGAACGATCCCTGCGATGCGCGTTTGCTGGCGCGTTACCTGGAGAATGAACAAAGCAAACTGCGGGTCTGGAGCCCGCCACCCAAGGCCTACAGCTCGCTGAAAAGCCTGCTTCACAGACGTGCAACGCTGATCCAGAACCATGCTGGGCTGATGTTGAGTTGGGCCAATGAACCCTTGTTGAAGAAAGTGCAGGTCGCTCAGCAGAAGGCGTTCAAGCAAGCGGATCAGGCGATTCAGAAACTGCTGCGCAAGGTCAGCAAAGAGGCGGGAATTGAGGCGAATATTGATCGCTGCAAAGCCATCGAAGGCGTTGGGGAACTGACCGCAACCGGGTTGGCGACGACCTTTATGCGGGGCGATTTTGCGAACAGCGATGCGTTCATCGCATTCCTGGGAATGGACTTGGCAGTCGAAGACTCCGGCAAGAAGAATGGGCAGCGGTACCTGACCAAAAAAGGAGATCCGGAGGTTCGTCGTTTGGCGTACAACGCCGCAATGGCGGCGTGTCGCTCGCCTAAATGGAAGCCGTTTTACGAGGCATACCTGGCTAGAGGCTTCTCGAAAACCCAGGCCTTGGTTGCCTTGGCCCGAAAGCTCTGTCGAGTGGCATTTGCCCTGATGAAAAATCAGAGCGAATACCTGTCAGCCTGAGAATTCAGGGTTGCCGGGCAACATAGAATCTCCCACATTGGGCCGATGTTGGCCGAAAAAATGCGGCGAGGGTCCTACAAACTTGAGCGTTCCTGGGGATGATTCCGACACGTTCTAGCGGTTGTTGTGTCGGAAGTCGGGGGGATAGGCTTTGGGTGTCGCTGCACATCAGCGACCGGGCGTCGCAGTCCGTTCAGTTCATTTGGTGCATAATCGCCGGCCCCGCTTAATGGCGGCTGTGCGCGGGATACCTTCGGGTATGCCGAGTTTCCGAATGGCTCGGTCTGCGACCCCGCGTACAGCTGCCTCCTTCACATCGCGTCGCAGCGATCAGTGGCAGCCACCCTCTCATTCGGAGTGTCACCATGATTAAAGAAACACCCAATCCCCCGGAAACCGACGACGTTTCCCCCTACGAATCCATCGATTCCAAAAAACTCAACGACGCCGCCGAGCGCGCGTTGGATCACTACCTCAACCCGTCCGCGCTCAAATCCCCCGTGGCCCGCCAGCCAAGCACGATGTTCATGATCGCGCCGGATATCAAAGATGAAGACCTGTTGGCCCACACCTGTGAGTCGTTGGCTCAGGCCAGCGTGATGGCGAGTGATTTTGCGGGGTATCTGGAAGGGCCGCATCGGCATACGGCGATGGCGATTCAGCAGATTGTGATGCTGGCGGAACTGGCGGTGAACCGGATGCTGGATAACGTTGCCGTACCAAAATCTGCACCACACCGCTGAACCACTGTAGGAGCGAGCCTGCTCGCGATGGCGGCCTGACAGTCACATTGATGTCGACCGATACACCACTATCGCGAGCAGGCTCACTCCCACAGAAAAGCAGTCAGGCGTAGGACAGGGATTTTTCTTCCAGCAGTTCTTCATACAGCTCGGTCCACTTGCGGCCCATTTCATCAGCGGTGAATAACTGCCGATACCGCGCCTCAGCCTTCACGCCCATTTCCGCTGCACGCGTCGGGTTTTCCCACAGCGTGCGCATCGCTTCACGGAACGCCTGTGGATTACTCGGCGGCACCACCAGCCCGGTTTCATTGTGGATGTTGATGTAACTGGTGCCGGTACCTATTTCGCTGGAGATCATCGGCTTGCCGTACATCGCGCCTTCGAGCAGCGAGATGCCGAACGCTTCCGAGCGCAGGTGTGACGGAAACACCACCGCGTAACTCAACTCCAGCAAGGCCACCTTGTCCTCGTCACCCAAACGCCCCAGGAAGTGCAAATTTTGCAATCCCAAGGCCTTGGCCTGGGCATGCAGTTCGACTTCCAGCGGTCCGGCCCCAACGATCACCACCGGATAATTCAGCCCTTGCATCGCGTCCAGCAGAATATGCAGCCCCTTGTAGTAGCGCATGACGCCGACGAACAGGAAGAAGCGGTCGCCCACCTGTTTGCGCCAGCGTTCGGTACGTTCCGCTTCAGGCTGTGGATAACCTGACTTGTCCAGCCCGTAGGTGATGACGCGGGTTTTATCGCGGTACTCCTGAAGCACATCGCTGGTATGAAAATAGTTGGGGGAGGCTGCGACGATTCGGTCGGCGCTGTTCAGGAAACGACGCATCAATGGACGGTAGAGCTTGAGCAAATGGCGCTGGCGAATGATGTCCGAGTGGTAGCTCACCACGCAGGGCTTTTTAGTGGCGCTGAAAAAATGCACCAGGTCCATGAAGGGCCAGGGAAAGTGGTAATTGACCACGTCCGCCTCAGCCGCCAGCTCACGAAACTGTTTGAAGACGCTGTAGGAAAAACCGGTGGAGGCCATCTGAAAATCCATCCGGGCCTGATGAACCTGGTGCTGACGGATCTGTATCGCGCCAGGTGCCGGGTTGTTGCTCAACGTCAGTACCGTGCTGTCGACCGAGTGGCGCGCGCCGCTCTCGCAGAGTTGAAAAATGACCTGTTCGATGCCACCCATCGAATCCGGCAGATAGGTCTTATAGAAGTGCAGTACGCGCATATCAGTCTCCCATAGCCTGGCGGTAAGCGCGGGCCGTGGCCTTCGCGCAACGCGCCCAGGAAAAAAGCTTCGCTTGTTGCAAACCGGCTTCGCGACAGACCTGCCAATGCAGCGGGTCGTCGATGAGTCGGCTCATGGCATCGCGCAATTGGTCCGGATCGTCCGGTGCTATGTAGTTGCCGGCGGCGCCCGCGACTTCCGGCATGGCCGAATGCCGGGTCAGGATCACCGGCGTGCCGCTGGCCATGGCTTCCAGGACGGGCAGGCCGAACCCTTCGTACAACGAGGGAAAGACCAAGGCCCGGGCGCCGGCCAGCAGTTGTGCCAGCGCTTCATCGGGCAGATAGCCCAGCAGGCACACATCGCCGGTGGCCAGGGCGGCGCGCAATTCGTCACTGAACTGTTCGCCCTGCCAACCGGCCATGCCGGCGATCAGCAGTGGAAAACGCTGGCGCACGGCTTCCGGTAGTCGGGCGTGGGCACGCAGGGCCAGCGTCAGGTTCTTGCGCGGCTCAAGGGTGCCGACGCACAGAAAGTATTCCCGCGCCTCAACGCCGTGGGCCTTGAGCACCGCGTCGATGGCTTCAGGTTCCCGTGGATGGAAACGTGCGGCCACGCCCAGCGGCGCGACGACAAAACGCTCGGCCGGCAGTGCGAAATACGCTTGGGCTTCGTCGGCAATGTACTGCGAGTCGGTGAGAATCAGACTCGCCCGCTGCACGCCGTCGGCCAGTCGCCGCTCGATTTCCCGCAGGCGCGAGGGGGGTTGCGTCTCGGGGTAGTGCAGGTGCGTCAGGTCATGCAGGGTGATGACCGTCGGGCCGTCGAACGACAGCGGCCACAGGCTCGGTTCGTGATAGAGGTCGATGGTCTTCGAGCGCCCTTGATCGAAGCGTTTCTGCTCCAGCCAGCGCCGCGCCTGATAAGCCCCCGGAATCTGTCGCAGCAACGGCGTCAGTCGCGAGTAGCCGGGCATGGCGGCTTCCGGCAAATCCGAACTCCAGCCCCAACCGTGGAACAGCGTCAGCTCGACATCGGGCTCATCAGCCAGGGCGCTCGCCAGTTCGGCGACGTAATGGCCGATACCGGTGCGCGGGGCTTGCAGGATCCGGGCGTTAAGGGCAATTCGCATGTTGCCTCTCTTGCTCGACCGGCGCTTCTGCCAGATTGCTCAGGGTTCGTTCGGCCAGTTGCGCACTGGCTTCACGCCAGCCGATCCACTGCCAGTCCGCCACACTGCGAACCGCCGGGAATTGCCCCGAGCGTTCGAAACCGGTGACCAGGTCTGCCAGGCTTTGCGGTTCGGCCAAATCAAAGTACGCCATGAACTCGCCACCGATTTCGCGAAAGATCGGAATGTCGCTGCCCATGGCCGGCAAACCGCGCTGCATCGCTTCGACCAGGGGCAGGCCGAAGCCTTCGACCCAGGACGGAAACACCAGTGCGCTGGCGTGGGAATAGGCGTGTTCGAGGCTGGTGTCGCTCAGGTCGTTGAACATGAACAGGCGTTGGTTCAGTTGCGGGTGATTGCGCACGCGAGCGAGCAGGGCGTCGCACTTCCAGCCGATACGCCCGGCGATGCACAACCGGGCGTGCGAACCCGAGGCCCAGGCGCGTTCGAAAGCGTCGAGCAGGTAATCGTGGTTCTTACGCGGCTCGATGGTGCTGACCATCAAAAACACCGGTTCCGGCGTTTCGAATACGCGCGTCAGTCGTGGCTCGACGGCAGCGGTGGCTTCGCTCAGGTCCAGCTCGGAACCGAGGTGAAAATAGTCGAACCACAGCGCATCGGCTTTGGCCGGGCCCAGCCGGTGCTGCAGTTCTTCTCGTACCTGATCGCGCACCGTGGCCGAAATCGCCACGTAGCCGTCAGCGGTTTGGGTGATCCAGTTGAACCACTCGTTGAAAATCTGCACCAGCCGCGTGTCGTAGAACTGTGGGTGAGTCAGCGGGATGAGGTCGTAGATCACCGAAACGATGCCCACGCCTTCACGCTTGAGCTGTTCGGCAAACGGGAAGAAATCGCTGTGCCAGGAGGAGTCGAGCAACACCAGTTGATCGCCCGGCTGATGCTGCAGCGGCGAGCAGCGTTTGGGCAGTTGATACTGGTTGATGGCCTCGATCAGCCGTATCGGCAGGCTGAAGCAGGTAATGGCTGTGAGGCGGTAGGCCACGTGCAGCAGGCGCTTGATCACTCGCGAGTTGCTGCGTTTGTGCAAGCGTTGATGCAGTTGCCAGAAACGATGAGCAAGGCGTCCCAATCGTCCGCCGAAGGTCATCAAACCATCGAAAAACGGGATGTTCAACGCGCCGAGTTTCAGCACCCGATAGAGTTTGCCTTTGAGCATCACCACCGGAATGCACTCGACACCCTCGACACTGTCCGGCAGCTGATTGATGACGTTACGCACCACCCGCTGAATGCCCGAATTGACCTTGGGGTGCTGGAACACGTGGGTGCATTCCACCAGGAGACGGGTCATGGCGTGCGCTCCGGAACAGTCGACCCGGAGCGGGTAATGGTGGTTTTCGCCGCCAGCCACGAGCAGCCGACGAAGTCTTCATGCCGGTTGTTGATCACATGGAACACCAGCCCGTAATCGCGCCATTCGTAGTTGCGGTCCAGGTGCGAGTCCAGCCGCGACAGGCTCAGGGACACGGAATAATTGCCCTTGCCCAGGCCCATGACGAAGGCAAAACGGTACGTGTAGCGCTCTCCTGCGTGCAGATCGGTCAGGGCCTTGTCCTGGCGATGGGTGTTGATGCCATACATCATCTGACCCAGGCGGTCCTTGAGGATGAAGCCCAGCACCAAGCGCTCGATGTCCTGACGGACTTCGACCTGGACTTCCAGCACCACGGCCTGACCGACCTCGGCGGCGTCGATGGAACGTTCATTCTCGTCCAGCAACCGCACACTGAGGATGCCCGCTTCACCGGTGCCGGAAATGGTTTGCACTTCCCCGTCCGCGAGCATTTCCTGACGCACGATCTGGCCTTCACGTTCGGCCATCATGGCGTTGTAATAGTCCAGGACCGCTTCGGGTTTGCCGTGCATGGCCATGCGGCCGTCTTTGAGCAGGATGGCCGAATCGCAAATCGCCTGGATGGCGGAGCGGTCGTGGGACACGATCAGCAGGGTGGTGCCGGCCTTGCGAAAGCTGCGGATGCGTTCGAAGCTCTTGTGCTGGAAGTAGGCATCGCCCACGGACAGCGCTTCGTCGACGATCAGGATGTCCGGACGTCGAGCGGTGGCCACGCTGAACGCCAGGCGCATCTGCATGCCGCTGGAGTAGGTCCGCACCGGGTGGTCGATGGCTTCGCCGATCTCCGCGAAATGTTCGATCTCGGGCATCAGCGCTTCAATGTCATCGACCTGCATGCCCAGCAATTGCCCGGCCATGATTGCATTCTGTCGACCGGTAAAGTCCGGGTGAAACCCCATGCCCAGTTCCAGCAGCGCCGCCACCCGGCCTTCGAGTTCGATCTTGCCGCACGTCGGTTGGGTGGTGCCGGTGATCATCTTCAACAAGGTGCTCTTACCGGCGCCGTTGACCCCGACGATGCCCACCGCTTCACCGGGGGCGATCTCGAATGCGACGTCTTGCAGCACCCAGTGCTCGTGGTGACGCTTGGGCGAAAACGGGATCAGCCACTCGGCCAGTCGGCTCCAGCGGTTCGGGTATTGCTTGTAGGCCTTGCCCAGGCCGGTGACGCGAATATGCCCCATCAGAGTTCATCCACCATTTCGCCGACGCGCTGGCGAAACAGACGCAGCCCGATCAGACAGAACACCACGCCGGTGACAAAAATCGGCAGCAGCGAACTCCAGACCGGCCATTGCCCATAGAGAAACATGTTTTGATAGCTGACGATCAGGTTGGTCAGTGGGTTGAGTTGCAGCAGGCGCTGAACCCAGTCCGGCAGGATGCTCATCGGGTACACAATGGGCGTCAGCCAGAACCAGAATTGCAGGCAGATGCCGAAGAGTTGCCCGACATCACGGAAGAAGACATTCAACACGCCGAGTATCATTCCCAGCCCGGCGCAGAACATCATTTGCAACGCCATCAGCGGTATCAACGCCAGCAACGCCATGCCCGGCCAACGTCCCGTGAACAGCAGAAAACCCAGGAACAGGCCGATGATGATCGCGAAGTTGATGCCGGCGTTGATCAAGACAATCACCGGCAGGCAGATCCGCGGGAAGCTGATTTTCTTCAACAGGTTGGCGTTTTCCAGAAACATGTTCTGGCTGCGCAGGGTGATTTCCGCAAACAGTCCCCAGGCGAGCAAGCCGCCGCACAGGTACACGCTGTAGGCCATGCTGTCATCCACACCCGGCAGGCGGGCGCGCATGATGTGAGAAAAAATCACGGTGTAGACGATGATCATCGACAGGGGATTGAGCACCGGCCATAGGGCACCAAACAGCGAATTGCGGTAACGCGCCTGAAACTCTCGCTGGACGCTACCGAGGATGAACCCTCGATGGCTGCACAGTGAGCGGTATAGGGAAAGCAGCATTCAAACCGTCCTGCCATATTGGTCTTCGAAGCGAACGATATCGTCCTCTCCCAGGTATTCGCCGCTTTGCACTTCAATGATCACCAGGTCGATCACGCCCGGGTTTTCCAGGCGATGCTTGTGGCCGGCGGCAATGAAAGTCGATTCGTTCTTGGCCACCAGGTGAGTGCCGGTGCCATTGTTGGTGACCTTGGCCATGCCTTCGACGACCACCCAGTGTTCATTGCGGTGATGGTGCATTTGCAGCGACAGCTTGGCGCCGGGTTTGACCACGATGCGCTTGATCTTGAAGCGCGGGCCTTCCTCGAGCACGGTGTAGGTGCCCCAAGGGCGGCTGACCGTGCGGTGCAGGCGATAGGCCTCGTGCTTTTTGTCCTTGAGCTGCTTGGCCACCCGGCGCACATCCTGGGCGCGATCGGCATGGGCCACCAGCACCGCGTCGGCGGTGTCGATGATGATCAAGTTATCCACACCCACTGCCGCCACCAGCCGGTCTTCGCTCTGGACAAAGTTGTTGTGGCTGTCGACGAACACCGCGTCCCCGCTGGCGCGATTGTTTTGCCTATCCGCCGGTACCAGCGCGGCCACTGCGCCCCAGGAACCGATGTCGCTCCAGTCGAAACCGGCGGGCACCACGACCACTTTGTCGGAGCGTTCCATCAAGGCGTAGTCGATGGAAATGTCAGTGATCTCGGCGAACAGCGCCGGGGACAATTCCTGTTGCAGGCACCCGGCGGTTTCCACGGGGGCGCTTTGCGCCATGCAGGTTTGCGTCTGCTCCAGCAGCTCGGGCGCGTGGACCTGCAGTTCGGCCAGTACGGTCGCGACCGAGAAGCAGAACATTCCCGAGTTCCACAGAAACTTGCCACTTTCCAGGTAATGGGTGGCGGTTTGCAGATCCGGTTTTTCGACGAAGCGCTGGACTTTTGCGGCGCCTTTTCCGTCCAGCGCGGCGCCGGTCTCGATGTAGCCGAAACCGGTTTCCGGGGCAGTCGGCATCACGCCGAACGTCACCAGGAAACCATCTTTGGCCAGTGCCACGGCGTGTTCGACCGCCGTCTGAAAGGCGTCTTCGTTGAGGATCAAATGGTCGGCGGGCATCACCACCATGATCGCTTCATCGCCGTGCAGGGCTTGCAGCGACAGGGCCGCGGCAGCGATGGCCGGGGCCGTATTACGGCCCGTCGGCTCCAGCAGAAAGTGCCCGCGATGGCGACTTAGCTGCGCCTCCTGATAGTGATCCTTGCTCTGGAAGTAATAGTCGCGGTTGGTCACCGTGACGATATCGCCCCAGCCATCGAGCAACCCGGCCGCCCGCCGATAGGTCTTGCCCAGCAGCGACTGGCCGTCGGGCAGGGTCATGAACGGCTTGGGATGGCCCTCGCGGGACACCGGCCACAAGCGAGTACCGGCACCGCCGGAGAGAATCACAGGAATCAGCATGGCCTACTCCTTGGCGACGCGTTTCATGTCCGCATCCATCATCATGCGGATCAAGGTATCCAGATCGGTTTTTGGCTTCCAGCCCAGTACGCGCTGGGCTTTGGCCGGGTTGCCGAGCAGCACTTCGACCTCGGCCGGGCGGAAGAACGCCGGGTCGATCTTGACGAAGTCGCGGTAGTTGAGCCCCACGTGGTCGAAGGCGATGCGGCACATCTCGCGTACGGTGGTGGTGACGCCGGTGGCGACCACGAAGTCGTCAGGCTTGTCCTGTTGCAGCATCAGCCACATGGCTTCGACGTAATCGCCGGCAAACCCCCAGTCGCGTTTGGCGTCGATGTTGCCCAGGCTCAGTTCCTGCTGTTTTCCCTGCTTGATGCGGGCGGCGGCGTCGGTCACTTTGCGGGTCACGAACTCGATGCCGCGTAGCGGTGATTCGTGGTTGAACAGGATCCCGCTGCTGGCGTGCAGGTTGAAGCTTTCGCGGTAGTTCACGGTGATCCAGTGGCCGTACAGCTTGGCCACGCCGTAAGGGCTGCGCGGGTAGAACGGCGTGTTCTCGTCCTGCTGCTCGGCCTGGATCAGGCCAAACATTTCGCTGGTCGACGCTTGGTAAAAACGCGTGTGCGGGCTGAACTGGCGGATCGCTTCGAGCAGATGAGTCACGCCCAGCCCGTCGACGATGCCGGTGGTGACCGGTTGATCCCAGGAGGCCGCGACGAAGCTTTGCGCCGCCAGGTTATAGATTTCGTCCGGGGCGGACTTGATCACCGCACGCTGCACCGAGCACGCATCGGCCATGTCGCCGTCCAGGTAAACGATGTCGCCCTCGACCCCCATCTCACGCAGACGCCAGCGCGCATCGCTGCTGCGCCGTGCCACCAGGCCGTGAACTTTATAACCCTTGTCGAGCAGCAGTTTGGCCAGATAAGCGCCGTCCTGACCGGTGATCCCTGTGATCAATGCACTTTTTGTCATTCTTCTTGTACTCGCTTCTCCCAGTCGGACAGGATCGCCCGCAGGGATTGTTGTGTTGTGATTTCAGGCGTCCATCCTGTGGTCTGGGCAAGCTTGGCATGGCTGCCGCAAACGCGACGCTGATCCGCGCGGCGAAGACGCGCCGGATCCTGAATCAATTGCATGTCGACCTGGGCGAGGTCCCCCAACTGTTCGATCAAACTGCGGATGCTCTGCTCGCGCCCCGAGCAAATGTTGTAGACCTGCCCCGGCGTGCCCTTTTCCAGCAGCGCCAGATAGGCCGACACGACATCGCCGACATCAAGGAAATCGCGAGTGACATCAATGTCACCGACTTCCAGTTGTGGGGCTTGCAGGCCTTGTTTGATACGGTTGATCTGGCGCGCGGCGCTGGCGATGACAAAGCTGTCTTTCTGACCGGTGCCGATGTGGTTGAACGGGCGGGCGACCAGTACCGGCCAGCCTTCGCTCAGGCCCCATTGCAGGCTGAGGAACTCGGCCGACAGTTTGCTCACGGCATAGGGGTTGCGCGGGCAGGGTGGCTGGAGCTCGGTAATCGGCAGGTCTGATTCCATCACCTGGCCGTAGATGTCGCCGGAGCTGACGTACAGAAAGGTCCCGTTGAAGCCGCGGGCCTTGAGTGCCTGAAGCAGGTTCAGGGTGCCGAGCAGGTTGATATTCAGCGTGCGTGCCGGATCGCGGAAGGCTTCGGGAACGAAGGTCTGGCCAGCCAGGTGAATGACCGCGTCGGGCATCTCGGGCCAGAGGCCGTCGAGGGTGCCGGGCTCAGCGAGATCGTAACGGGCGGCGACAGGCAGAAGCTCCCATTCCGAGGCACCGGCCTGCAGGCGAGATTGGATGTGTTGTCCTACGAATCCACTGAGACCCGTAACGAACAGACGCTTTTTCAAACAGCAGCCCCTTGGTCATGCATTTCGTCCATTCCCCACAGGCTCTATGGAGATGTCTGACAGACCGGGTGGATTCCTTGGTCGAAAGACAGGCGAAACGTTTGTTGTAGTTGTTTGGTAGCCAATCTGTGCCAATTACGCGGCAATTTCAACAGGTCCCACCGTGACCGGTCAGTTCTCGTTAGCGTAGCCTGATTTATTCTCGCCGGGCGGTTCACGAATCCTCAGCGGATGTGTTTAGAATGCCCCTCGTCACGATTACCCAGGGTTCGGCCGGGTGGTATTCACACCCCGCGAAACTGACCATTAAAACAAGAACGTAGACGGGCAAGAAGACGATGGACGACGACCGGCAAACCCCGGGTCGATCCGTGGCTTTGCCGTCATAGAGTGAGGCTGCCGGGATGGCGGTTTCATCGTGGGATGCCATGAATTTCATTCTTTACTCGGACGTCAACGACAGCTCCATCAGCCAGAGCCTCGGCCGTCCCGAATACAGTTATTACTTCGTGCTAAAGGCGTATCGCCCGGTGCTCGAAAGCCTCGGGCGGGTGCATGTGGTGTCCTCCACCGCCGAGGTCGATCCTCTTTATCGACAACTGTTGGCTGCCGGCGAAGACAGCCTGTTCCTGTCCTTTACGCCGCCGCAGAAAACCCCGAACGACCTTGAGTGCCCGACGATCTGCGTGGTGGCCTGGGAGTTCGACTCCATTCCCGATGAGCAGTGGGACAACGACCCGCGCCAGGACTGGACGCAAATGCTCGCGCGCCAGGGTCGGGTCATTACGCTTTCCAGTCACACGGCCCGGGCGATTCGGCGAGCCATGGGTGAAGACTTCCCCGTGCTGGTTTTGCCCACGCCACTGTGGGAGAACTTCGCGACGATTCGCAGCAACCACACCAGCGTCCCGGTCAATGCCGGTTCAACTCTGGAGATCAAGGGCTGCATTTTCGACACCCGTACCCTCGGGCTCAGCGCTGACGCACTGATCCCGGTCGTGCCCACGGCCGAAGAAATCGCCGCGCGAGAGGCTGAAGCGGAAGCCGCGAAGCCACCGCCGCTGACCTTGAAACGCCGCTTCGTCATTGCTCGCCATTACCTGCACCTGTGGCGTCGGGACATGGGCAAAACCTTGCCTGTCCCGGTGCATCGCACGCACTTTCTGAGCCAGTGGTATTGGGAAGGCGTTCGCGACCTTCTTTCAGATACAGCCCATGAACGGCTTGCCGGGGTTTTGCCGGCCATCGCCGGCCCGCAGACGATGGCCGTGCATGAGCCTGAACCGCGTCAATGGCCGGACACCACTGGCCAGGTCGAGACTCACGTCGACGGCGTGGTGTACGTCACGGTGTTCAACCCCCGGGACGGTCGCAAGAACTGGCATCAATTGATCACCGCCTTCTGCTGGGCCTTCCGCGAAACGGAGGACGCCACGCTGGTGCTGAAGATTACCCAGAGCGACCTGTCGTCCTATTACGACGAACTGATGACCTTGCTCGCGCAACTTTCGCCGTTCGCCTGTCGGGTGGTGGTGATGCACGGCTACCTGGACGATCCGCAATATGCCCGGCTGTACGAAGCGGCCAGTTATTACGTTAACGCCTCGCGCTGCGAGGGTTTATGCCTGCCGCTGATGGAGTTCATGGCCAGCGGCAAACCGGTGATTGCCCCGAACCACACCGCCATGGAGGATTACATCGATGAGCGTGTGGCGTTTGTGGTCAAGTCCAGCGAAGAGCTGACCATCTGGCCCCAGGACACCCGGATCATCTACCGGACCCTGCGTTATCGACCGGACTGGGGGTCGCTGAAAATCGCCTACGAAAACAGCTATCGGATGGCCAAGGAGCAACCGCAGGCGTACCAGCGCATGTCTGCCGACGCGGTCGAGCGTATGCGCGACTACTGCGCCTTCGCCCCGGTGCAGAAGCGCCTGGCGGATTTTTTCGGGCTGACGCCGCAGGTTTTGCCGGCAGCGGCTGTGACGGATAACGCCTCATGCTGATCATCATTCATTCGGAAACCAACCAGCACACCATTGCCCAGAACCTTGGCCGTTCGGAGTACAGCTATTACTTCGTGCTCAAGGAGTACCGGCCGGTGCTGGAACGCCTGGGGCGCGTGGTAGAAGTCAGGGATCCGCAGACCGAAGTCGATGCCTTGTACCTCGACGCGCTGTCCCGTGGCGAAGACTGCATATTCCTGTCGTTCTCGCCGCCGCATTGCACGCCGATGCACTTCGCCTGTCCGACCTTGCCGGTGTTTGCGTGGGAATTCAGCACCATTCCCAACGAACCCTTTGCCGGTGAGCCGCGCAATGACTGGCGCACGGTTTTGCGCGCTTCAGGCGCGGCGATTACCCATTCCGGCTACACCGTGAACGCCGTGCACGAGGCGATGGGCGCCGACTATCCGATCGTCGCGGTGCCGGCGCCGGTGTGGGACCGATTCTCGGCGCGTGGCGCCCAGTTGCAGCGTCAACCACTGGCCAGCCAGGTGCGACTGAAGATCAAAGGCCTGGTGGCAGACAGCCGCACGCTCGACTTGCGGGCCTTTGGGCCGGCGCCTTTACGCGAAGGTGAAGGTATCGATTTCGAGGCGCCGCCCCGTGAACACGAGTTGGTGCTCGACGGCGTGATCTACACCTCAGTGTTCAACCCGGGTGACGGGCGCAAGAATTGGGAAGACATGCTCAGTGCCTTCTGCGTGACGTTCCGCGAGGTCGATGACGCGACGCTGGTGCTCAAACTGACCCACCACGACGCCGAAGCGGCGCTGACCGACATCCTTCACCATTTGTACAAAAACCAGTCTTACCGCTGCCGCATCGTGCTGATTTACGGCTACCTCGCGGATGCGGACTACGAGCAGCTGGTGCAGGCAACCAGCTACGTGGTCAACACCTCCTACGGCGAAGGCCAGTGCTTGCCGTTGATGGAGTTCATGTCCTGCGGCAAACCGGCCGTGGCGCCACGGACCACGGCGATGATCGATTACCTGGATGCCGACAATGCGTTCCTGATCGACTCCACCGACGAGCTGACCGCCTGGCCTCACGACCCGCGCAGGGCGTTCCGGACCCTGAGGTACGTGACGAACTGGGCGTCGTTGTGCCGCGCTTATCGGGCCAGCTATGACGTCGCCAAAAACGATGCCGGGCGTTACGCGCAGATGTCCGCGCATTCGGTGGCCAGCCTGGAAAAATTCTGCAGCCAGGCCACTGCCGAGCAACGGCTGAAAGTCTTCTTCGCGCAGCTCCTTGAAACCTGCGTCGCCGTGGATACCCCCGAAGCATGACCCGCGCAGCGTTGCATCGGGTATATAGCGGAGCAGCGTCCAGGAGGACGACATGAGTAACGACAGACGGATCATGGACATCGAATTGTTGCGCGGCATTGCAGTGCTCGGCGTGTTGTTCCATCACCTGCAAGACAGCCTGTTTGCGGCCCCGGTGCCGCTGTTGCAAGCCATCACCGCGTGGGGGCAGCCGTGGTGGGGCGTGGATCTGTTTTTCGCTATCTCCGGGTTTGTCATCGCACGCAGCCTGATCCCTGCGTTGCAGGGTTGCAGCACACGCCAGGAATACTGGCAGCAGACGCGCAACTTCTGGCTGCGCCGAGCCTTTCGATTGTTGCCGTCGGCGTGGTTGTGGCTGGCGCTGATGTTGCTGGCGTGTATTTTCCTCAATCGCTCCGGGGCGTTCGGCACGCTGCACGCCAACCTGCAAGCGACCCTGGCCGGGGTCGCGCAGTACGCCAACTTCCGCTTCGCCGACAGCTTCTATAACTATGAGTACGGCACCAGTTTCGTGTACTGGAGCCTGTCGCTGGAGGAACAGTTTTATTTGCTGTTTCCGCTGCTGATTCTGCTTTGTCGCAAGCACCTGGTCTGGGCCTTGCTGGCGCTGGTCGCGGTGCAGTTGTTCACGTTGCGCACGCCGATCCTGATGGTGGTTCGCACCGATGCGCTGGCACTCGGTATCTTGCTGGCGATGTGGAGTGCACAACCTTCGTATCTGCGCTGGGAGCCGACGTTTTTACGCCGTCCATGGGCCGGTCTGACGGCGTTGATCGCGCTGTCGCTGGTGCTCAGTTTCATGGCGACGGATCGCTTCACGTTTACCAACTACCGCATCGGCACGATTGCCGTGTTGTGCGCGGTGCTGGTGTGGATTGCTTCCTACAATCGCGATTACCTCCTGCCACGGGGCGCGTTCAAGAACCTGATGACGTGGGTCGGCAGTCGCTCCTACGGGATCTACCTGATCCACATTCCGGCTTATCTGCTGGTACGCGAATTCACCTTCCGCTTGCAGGGTGCCGGTCTGCCCAATCCCGGCGGCCATCCGATCCTGACACTGATGATTGCTGGCGGGTTGATCGCCTTGTTGAGCGAACTCAACTTCCGCTTTATCGAAATGCCCATGCGCAACCGCGGCGCCTCGCTGGTCAAACGCCTGGGCACGTCCCGAACAGCCGCCCAAACCTCTGGAGCCACCTCATGCTGAGCCTTTTGAAGAAACTCACGGCGGGTACGCCCGCTCCCGTGGCGCCTGTGGTGGACAAGGTCGAGAAGGTCGATCCATACATGCTCGGCCTGCACGACGCGATGCTCAGCGGCTGGTTCAATCAGCAAACCGGCGAGCTGTTCACCGGGTTCCCGGTGACCGCCGAGGACACGCTGCTGGACGTCGGCTGCGGTGATGGCGGCAACGTGCATTTCTGCGGCATGCGCGGGGCGAAGATCATCATCGCCGACATCGACACGGCCAAGGTCGAAGCCACCCGCCAGCGCCTGGGCGACACGCCGGCGCGCGAGGTCGAATGCCACGTCACCGACTGCAATCCTCTGCCGATCGCCGATGCGACGGCCACCCGCGTGGTGTCCACCGAAGTCATTGAACACGTGGACGATCCGGCGCAGTTTCTCGCCGAACTGGTCCGTGTCGGCAAACCGGGCGCGCTGTACTTGCTCAGCGTCCCGCACCCAAGCTCCGAAGACCTGCAAAAAGACATCGCGGCGCCCGAGTATTTTCAGAAGCCCAACCACATTCGCATCATCAGCGAAGAGCAGTTCAAGGCGATGGTCAGTGACGCGGGCCTGGAAGTGCTCAGCCACAGCCAGTACGGGTTTTACTGGTCGATGTGGATGCTGTTGTTCTGGGAAGCCAAGGTCGATTTCAGCAATCCCGACCACCCGCTGCTCAACCACTGGGCCGACACATGGCAGGCCATCCTGGCATCGCCCCGGGGGACTCAGATCAAGCAAGCGCTGGACGCGGTCGTGGCGAAAAGTCAGGTGATCATTGCCCGCAAGCCATTGGTGTAGGCACTCTCTGTAGCAGCTGCCTTGTGGCGAGGGGATTTATCCCCGTTCGGCTGCGAAGCAGCCGTCAATCCTGCAAACTCTGTGCGTCTGAAGGAATGCAGGGGGCTGCTTCGCAGCCCAACGGGGATAAATCCCCTCGCCACAGCGCGCTGCTCGGTAGCTGCTACAGAGAAAGGGGATTCATGTATTTTTTTGTTCGACTGGCGGCAGTGCTGGCCGCGGTAATGCTACTCAACAGTTGCGAGCAACAAGACGCGCCACCGCTCGATCAGCAACTCTACGTCTGGCAACGGCAATGGACGTCAGCCCACGACGCCGCCCTGCAAGACAGTCGCGCTGACTTTTCGACCTTGCGGGTGCTGGCCTTGCAGGCATTTCCCCAGGCGGGCTGGAGCCGGGCGCGGATCGATCCGGCGTTGCTCAAGCGTGATGGCCGGCCGCTTATTGCGGTGATCCGCCTCGATGGCCAACTCACGGCGCTGGATCAGGACGACGTCACGGCGCAGATCCAGCAAGTGCTCAGCGACTGGCAAGGGCAGGGGCTGACGCTTTCCGGCGTGGAAATCGATCACGACGCCGGTAGCGCCCGGCTACCGGCTTACCGCGAATTTCTCACGCACTTGCGCGCGGTTTTACCTGCCGCTTTACCGTTAAGCATCACCGCATTGCCTGCCTGGCTCGACAGCCCTGAATTGCCGGCACTCTTGGCGACTGTCGACAGCAGCGTCTTGCAGGTGCATGCGGTGAGCGATCCGCGTCGTGGTTTGTTTGATCCGGACCAAGCCAGGCAATGGGCCAACGCCTGGAACCGCATCACCTCAAAACCCTTTTACCTCGCGCTGCCCGCCTATGGCGTGGCTCTGTTGCCGGGGGCCAGTGGTGCGCCGGTCATTGAAAGCGAAGTGCCCATCGAGCGCACCGGCAAACGTAGGGAATTGCTGGCGGACCCCGTGCAGCTGAGCACACTCGCCACCGAGCTACGCGCCGATCCACCGGAGCATCTGGCCGGCCTGATCTGGTTTCGTCTGCCGCTGGCGGGTGATCGTCGGGCCTGGAGCCTGAACACGCTGAGGGCCGTAGCTCGCGGAGATTCCCTCGACAGTCGCTTGAGTTTGAAACTCATCGCGCAAGACGACCTCTATGACATCAGCGTCAGCAATCATGGCAACCTCGACAACGCCTGGCCCGAACGCGTAACGCTGGCGGTTCGCGGTTGCGACGGTGCCGATGCGCTGGCCGGTTATACATTGCAACAAAGCCCGGATCTGCTTACCTTCACCCGCCTGCGCGACGGCCGGATACCGGCCGGCGAGCAGCGCGCCATCGGTTGGGCACGCTGCGCACACATTGATCAAGGAGGTTCGAATGTTCACCCGTAACTGGCCCCGCCATGTGCTTTGCCTGAGCCTCAGCTTGCCGCTGGGTTCGGCGTTGGCCTGCGGGCCGGACTTCCCGATGCGCTTGCTGGACAACCGCGCCCAATCGCTGGCTGAGCTGCCGGAAGGCCACTTCCAGTTCGAGATCAATCGCCTCGGGCACATGATCGCTGGGCTCAAGAACGTTGCGGCGTCCCCTTACAGCATGGAGGCGACTGACTACGCAGAGCAGCGGGACAAGGCCGAGCAGGCCGGTTTGACGGAGCAGCAGCAAGCCCTGGTCAAACAACTGCGCGCGCTGACCGATGCCCATCAAGTCGAAACCGACGGCGCGAGCCTGCCGGCCGAGCTTCGGTTCTATCTGGCGGGTGCTGTGGCGTTCAACGCCGGTGATCACGCACTGGCCGCCGAGTACTTCCAGAACGTGCTGGCGCTGCCGGTGGATCAACGCGCATTGCGCAGCACTTGGGCCGCGTATTCGCTGGGTCGGGCGCTGTTTGCCATGAGCGCCGAAGCGGGCGCGGCCCCCGACCTGTTGGCACAAGCGCAAAAAGCGTTCGAACAGACCCTTCAGCTGAGCGTCGAGGGTTTCAACGATCCGCTCGAGCTGGGTGTCGCCAGCCTCGGCGAACAAGCCCGCGTGGCGCGCACCGCCGGCGACTGGAACCGCGCCATCAACCTGTACGCCACGCAAAATCGTCATGGTTCGGCGGTGGGTTACACCTCGCTGAAGCTGTTGATGGCAGACCTGCTTGCGATGCCTGAGGATCAGTTGACCGAGTTGCTCAAGGGCAAACCGGTGCAGCAACTGGTGACCGCGTCGTTGATCAGTCGCCTGGGCTGGTCATTCGGTGATCAACCGCCGAACGAACTGAAATTGATCAAACTCCTGCAAAGCAGCACGCGCGGCAGTCTGGACAACGCTGATCGGTTGGCGGCGATGAATTATCAGCAGGGCGATTACACCAGCGCCAAGGCGTTCCTTGAACACGCCGGGGACGGCGGTCTGGCGTGGTGGCTGCGGGCGAAACTGGCGCTGCGCGACGGCGACAAAAACGCAGCCGCCGCGGCGTATGCCAAGGCTGCCCAGGCTTTCCCGCAGAACGAGTCGTGGGGCGAGCGACGTACGCCCGACTACGATTTCGAAAGCCTGCAGCCCAAGTGCCGGGTCGAGGGTGAAAGCGCGATCCTGGCGCTGCAACGCGGCGATTACCTGCAAGCGTTCGATCAGCTTTATCGCAGCCAAAGCATCTATTGGTTCGACGCCGCGACCGTTGCCGAACGCGTATTGACGGTCGATGAACTCAAGCATTACGTCGACACCCAGGTGCCGGCGCCGCCAGCGCTCAGCCAGCAGGATCGTGACAACTACGTGCCGTTGCCGGTGGCGGCGCAACTGCGCAATCTGCTCGGGCGTCGCTTGCTGCGTGAAGAGCGCTACGACGAGGCGCTGGTCTACTTCGATAACCCGGATCTACAGAAAAAAGCCCGTTTGTATGCGCAACAGCGGCAGCTCGCCGATGCGGCGTGGTGGCCGACCAAGCGTGCGTCTGCTCTGTTCAACGCAGCCTGGACGGCACGCGAGTGGGGCATGGACATTCTCGGTTATGAAATGGCCCCGGACTACGCCACGTTTGGCGGCAATTACAGCCTGGAGACGGCTGAGCTGAAGGTTGGCCCATTGGTGGCCGAGGGTGAAGTCCAGCGCCAGCAAGCCAGTGCCGCGAAGCCCGACGAACGCTACCACTATCGATTCGTCGCAACGGCCTTGGCCAACCGCGCCGCCGATAACCTGCCTCACACCAGCCAGGCCTTTGCGGCGGTGTTGTGTTCAGCGGCGGGCTGGAACAGCAGCCTTGAAGACCAAAGCGCGCTGTACCAGCGCTATGTCAAGGAAGGGCCGTACGTGGAGTGGGCGGTGGATTTCGGCCACCAGTGCCCGTATCCCGACTTCGAAAATGCCAGCAAACGTTATGTCACCCAGGTGACTGACGCCACGCGTTCGGTGCTGCGGCCGTACAAGTGGCCGTTGCAGATCGGTGGTGTTATCGCGGTGACTGCGGCGCTGTTGTTGCTCAACCGCCGTCGCCGTCGTAAGGCGCAGTAAGGTTCAGGCCTGTTGAACAAAGGTCAGCCGCAGGGCGAAGCCGATCAACAGACTGCCAAACAACCACTGTTGCAGGCGCTGGGCCGAGGGACTGCGTTGCAGCCAGCGACCCAGTGCGGCGCCGGTCAAGGCGTAGGCGCTGTCGAACAGCAAACCGACGCCGACCAGCAGCACGCCCAATACCGCAAATTGCGCGAGCACGGGTCCTGCGTGAGGGTTGATGAACTGCGGCAACAGCACCGAGCAGAACAGCAGCGCCTTGGGGTTGAGCAGGTTGGTCAGCAAGCCGCGCTGGATCGATGCGCGCCAGGACGATTTTTCACCGGTTGTGGCTGCGCCATTCAGGTTCGGCAACATCGTGGTTCGCAGGCACTGAATGCCGATCCATAGCAGGTACGCGGCACCCGCCAGACGCACCACGTCGAAGGTCCACGGCGCAGCCTTGAACAGCGCCGCCAGCCCCAGCGCAGCCAACGCCACGTGGCAGCCGCGAGCAATGCCCAGACCCACCGCCGTCGCCAATGCCGCGCCTTTGCCCTGACGGGCACCGGTTTGCAGCAGCAGAATCATGTCCGGGCCAGGCAACAGATACACCACCGCCAATGCCATGAAAAACAGCCAGAGTCCTTCCACTTTGCACCCCATTCGTTGTCGATTTGGTAGCGCCAGTCTAGGGCGCAAGAGTGGGGCAGGTGCTTGCGTAGTCAGCTTCTAATGGATCGATAATTGGCATAACCTGCCACTTCGTGACGATCAAACCATCAGGATCTGCCAAACCATGAAACTGGACGCCTACGACCGCAAAATTCTCGCAGCCCTGCAACGGGACGGGCGCCTGAGCAATGTGCAACTGGCCGACGAGATCGGTTTGTCCGCGTCGCCGTGTTTGCGCCGGGTGCGGATGCTGGAGGAGGCGGGCGTGATTCGCGGCTATCAGGCCAATCTTGATCGTGATGAGGTGGGGCTTGGATTGACGGTGTTTGTCGGGGTCAAGGTTGAGCGCCACAACGATGAACAGGCCGACGCCTTTCGCTTGGCCGTGACGGCACTGCCCGAGGTGATTTCGGCGTTTCTGGTGTCAGGGGAATCGGACTTTCTGCTGCAAGTGGTGGTGCCGGATTTGCGCGGGTATGACCGCTTTCTCACGGAGCGATTGCTGAAATTGCCGGGTGTGAGTGATATCCGCAGCAACTTTGCGATTCACACGGTGAAGACGCCGGGGGCGTTGCCGTTGGGGCATTTGCCGCTTTAGACCGAGTCGACCCCTTCGCGAGCAAGCCCACTCCCACAGGGGATTTGTGGCGTTCACAAAACCAGTGTGGGAGCGGGCTTGCTCGCGAAGGCGGCCTGACGGCCGGCATCAATCTGGCAGGCTGGCTTACATCTGCGTCGCCATCCCCTCGACATTCATCGCCGCCTGACGCAACGCCTCGGACCGTGTCGGATGCGGGTGGCAAGTCAACGCAATGTCCTCAGCCGAAGCGCTGAACTCCATGGCCACGCAATACTCACCAATCATTTCACTGACACTCGGTCCTACAAGGTGCACGCCGAGAATCTCGTCGGTGCGTTCATCGGCTAGCACTTTGGCGAAGCCTTCGGTCTCGTGGTTGATCTTCGCCCGGCTGTTGGCGGTGAAAGGGAATTTACCGACCTTGTACGCGCGGCCTTCAGCCTTGAGCTGCTCTTCCGTCTTGCCGACGCTGGCCAACTCAGGCTTGGTGTAAATGACGTTGGGGATCAGGTCGTAGTTGACCTCTCCCGCCTTGCCGACGATCTGCTCGATGCAGGCCATGGCTTCATCTTCGGCCTTGTGGGCGAGCATCGGCCCGGACGTGACATCGCCGATCACCCACACGCCCGCAGCTTCGGTGCGGTGTCCCTTGTTGGCGAGCATGCCGCGCTTGTCGGTGGTGAGGCCGGCGTTTTCCAACCCCAGGCCTTGGGTAAAAGGACGGCGACCGATGGACACCAACACGTAATCGGCTTCGAGCAGCTCGGCGGTGCCGCCCGCCGCCGGCTCCACGCTGAGCTGAACGCCGTTTGCCGAGGTGGTGGCGCTGGTCACTTTCGAGCTCAACTTGAAGCTGATGCCCTGTTTACTTAATGAACGCTGCAGGGTTTTGCCTGCTTCTGCGTCCACACCGGGGCAGATGCGGTCGAGAAATTCGACCACCGTCACTTGAGCGCCCAGGCGTCGCCACACCGAGCCCAGTTCCAGGCCGATCACGCCGGCACCAATCACCACCAAGTGCTTCGGCACTTCAGCCAGTGACAGCGCGCCGGTGGAGTCGAGGATGCGCTTGTTATCGATCTCGACGCCGGGCAGGGGAGTGGGCTCGGAGCCGGTGGCAATGATGATGTCCTTGGCGTTCAGTTCGGTCTTGGCGCCCTGGCTGTCGGTCACCGTCACTTTGCCCGGCCCGTCGATATGGCCCCAGCCTTTGATCCAGTCGACTTTGTTTTTGCGAAACAGAAACTCGATGCCCTTGGTCAGCCCGGTCACGCTTTCATCTTTCTGCTTCATCATCTGGGCGAGGTTAAGGGTGGGTTTGACCTCGATCCCCAGGTTGGCGAATTCTGTTCCCATGGCCGCGTCGTAGAGTTCCGAGGCATGCAAGAGCGCCTTGGACGGCATGCAACCGACGTTGAGGCAGGTGCCGCCGAGCGTCGCCCGGCCTTCCACGCACGCCGCTTTCAGGCCCAGCTGACCTGCGCGGATCGCTGCGTTGTAACCGCCCGGGCCACCGCCCAGTATCACGACGTCATAAGTGCTCATGGATGTACTCCTGGACTGAAAGGGGAATGGGCTGGATAACCGTAGTCTTTGATTAAAATTACGGACGTAATATGTGCGTTTGTGACTATTTCGGTCAAGGCTTCAGCAAGGCGACAGGTTGGGCATCTTTAGATAGAGCGAATTAGTACAAAAATTTCACCACTTTCGTTATATCGTAACGAATTGCGATACAGCTAATGATAAGCACTGGGGTGGTATGCAAGTCGATCTCGAAGTCGATGGAACGCAGGTAGCCGGGCTGCCGCGCTTTCAGCAGGCGGTCTTTCAAGGGCGGCGATTACGTCAGTTCGCCATCGGCCTGAGTGCCTTGGCGGCGGTCGGTCTATTGTTGGCGTTTTTCGTCGGGTTGTTTGCGCCGCTGTCGTTGTGGGCCCCGTTGCTGGTAAGTCAAAGTGCCGGTTTGCTGGTGCTGATTGCGGGACTGCAATCGGCGTGGTGGGTGACTCAGTGGCGCGCACAAGCGATGAGCCCGACGCTGCCGGTAGTGGTAACGGAAGAAACCGTTGCTCCTGAAGGCTGGTATGAACGGCTGCTGGAGCGACTCAGCCAGCGCTGGGTGCGCATGCTCGGGCAGATCGGCGCACCAACCCTCTGGCTCGCCGGTTGGGCGCTGTTAACGATCTTCAGCATCAGTCAGTTCTGGAACCTCGCGCTGCCGCCCGCTGCATTGGGTTTATCGGCGAGTGTTGGCGCCGCGCTGTCGTTGTTGCTGGCCTTCGGTTTGCTGGTGCTTGAGCGTCAGCTCGCCCAGGAAAACATCGCCCAATGGCCGGAAGCGGGGCCGTTGGCGCAACTGAGCCGGGTGGCGATCATTTGCCTGGTACTCAGCGCGTTGTGTTTGTTGTTCGGTAGCGAAACCTCGGTCTGGCCGGTACGCCTCGCCGTATTGATCGGCTTGCTGCCAGGACTGGTCGCATTCGAGTTGCTGCTGCGCGCCGTGCTGTCGCTGTTCAGTCCTCGCCGTGAACAACTTGAACCGACATTGCTGGCGCGTAGTTTTGTCGCCGACATGCTGCGCTGGCCACCACAACCGTTGCTGGCGTTGCAGCACGAATTGCATAACCGCTTCGGTATCGACCTGCGGCAGATCTGGGCCTTCACCTACATGCGTCGGGCGTTTTTGCCGGTGATGACGGTGGTGGCGATTGTCGGATGGTCGCTCACCGGCGTTCACGAAATACCGCTGCAAGGGCGGGGCATCTACGAACGTTTCGGCAAACCGGTGGAAGTGTTCGGTCCAGGTTTGCACGCTGGTCTGCCGTGGCCATTGGGTCGGGTGCTGAATGTTGAAAACGGCGTGGTTCATGAGTTGGCAACGAGCGTTGGCGAAACGTCGGCGCCAGTCGTCCTGGAGCCGGCGGAAGGCCCGGCGCCGGCGATAGCCAATCGCTTGTGGGACGCCAGTCATGTGAACGATAAATCCCAGGTCATCGCCAGCAGCCGTGCCGACAAGCAGAGCTTTCAAATCGTCAACATGGACGTGCGTTTTGTCTATCGCATCGGTCTGACCGATCAAGCGGCGCTGGCCGCGACGTACAACAGCGCCGATGTACCGACGTTGATTCGCAGCACCGCCAGCCGGATTCTGGTTCACGACTTTGCCTCGCGAACCCTCGATGGTTTGCTCGGCGAAGACAGGGTAGGGCTGGCCGAAGAGATCGGTCGCGCCGTGCAATCTGATCTGCAGAAACTTGACAGCGGCGTGGAAATTCTCGCGACGGTGGTGGAGGCGATCCATCCGCCGGCCGGTGCGGCCAATGCTTATCACGGTGTTCAAGCAGCGCAGATTGGTGCCCAGGCGTTGATCTCCCGTGAACGCGGCGCGGCAGCCGAGGCGACCAATCAGGCGCAATTGCAGGCCAGCATCGCTCGCGATCAAGCGACTGCCAGTGCGCGTGAAATCAATTCCACCGCCCAGGCGGCTGATCTGAAATTCACGGCCGAGCAAAAGGCTTATGCCAGCGCCGGCCAGGCGTTCGTGTTGGAGCAGTATCTCAGCCAACTGACCCAAGGCCTGGCCAACGCCAAATTGCTGGTGCTCGATCATCGTCTCGGCGGCAGCGGCAATGCACCGACCATCGACTTACGAACCTTCACGCTGCCGGCCGATCCTGCGTCGCCGCGCACCAGCGCTCAGCCAGGAGCTGCCCATTGAGCCAGTCGCACACTCACGATCATGACGACCACGCCGGCCACGATCACGGCCATGGCGGACATCACCACGGTCACCACCATCACGGTGATCCACAGGAAGCCGGTCCATTCCCGTGGCGGCGCATGGGCTGGGCCGCGTTGCTCGTAGCATTCGCCATCGCGGCAGCGAGTCTGGTGCAGGTTCGCTCGGGAGAAGCCACGGTGATCACTCGCTTCGGCAATCCGTCGCGGGTGTTGCTGGAGCCGGGCCTTGGCTGGCGCTGGCCGGCCCCGTTTGAAGCGGCGATTCCTGTCGACTTGCGGCTGCGCACCACCTCCAGCGGCTTGCAGGATGTGGGCACGCGCGACGGTTTGCGCATCATTGTTCAAGCGTACGTGGCGTGGCAGGTGCAGGGTGATCCAGACAACGTGCAGCGCTTTATGCGCGCCGTGCAGAATCAGCCGGACGAAGCGGCGCGGCAGATTCGTACGTTTGTCGGTTCTGCGCTGGAAACCACCGCGAGCAGTTTTGATCTGGCCAACCTGGTGAACACCGACGCCAATCAAGTGCACATTGCCGATTTCGAAGCGCAGCTGCGTAAACAGATCGACCAACAGTTGCTGACCACGTATGGCGTCCGGGTGCTGCAAGTGGGCATCGAGCGTTTGACTCTGCCGTCGGTAACGCTAACCGCCACCGTCGATCGCATGCGTGCCGAGCGTGAAACAATTGCCACTGAACGCACCGCCATCGGCAAACGAGAGGCCGCGCAAATCCGGTCGGCTGCCGAGCGTGATGCGCGCATCGTGCAAGCCGATGCAACGGTCAAAGCGGCTGATATTGAAGCCCAATCACGGGTCGAAGCGGCGCAGATTTATGGTCGTGCCTACGCCGGTTCGCCGCAGCTTTACAACTTGCTGCGCTCCCTTGACACCTTGGGCACGATCGTCACCCCAGGCACCAAACTGATTTTGCGCACCGATGCCGCGCCTTTCCGGGTGTTGGTTGACGGTCCGCCGACCCTCGATAACAAGTCCGGGGCGCAGCCATGAATTTAGTTCCACGTGGAACACTTGAGTTAAGTAGCCCCTGGATTCAGGCCGGGCGGTTGGCTTTTCTGGCTCTATACGGCGTGACAATTCTCGCCGCGCTAGCTTGGGCATTCTCCAATGTGCGGCAGATCGATCCACAGAATCGCGCTGTGGTCCTGCACTTCGGCGCGCTGGATCGCATCCAGAATGCCGGGTTGCTGTTGGCGTGGCCGCGTCCCTTCGAGCAAGTGATTTTGTTGCCGGCAGCCGATCGGGTGATCGAGCGTCGGGTAGAAAATCTGCTTCGCAGCGATGCTGCATTGCAGGCCGACCGACTAGCGTCTTTCGCGACTCCGCTGAGCGATGCGCTTGCTGGCTCGGGCTATTTGCTGACCGGTGACGCGGGCGTGGTTCAACTGGATGTGCGGGTTTTCTACAAGATCACCGAACCTTATGCCTTCGTGCTTCAAGGTGAACATGTGCTGCCGGCACTCGATCGACTGGTCACTCGCAGTGCCGTTGCACTCACCGCCGCACGCGACCTCGACACCATTCTGGTGGCACGACCGGAGCTGATCGGCTCCGACAATCAGGCGGCCGAACGCCGCGAACGCCTGCGCGGTGATTTGGTGCAGGGCATCAATCAACGACTGGCCGAGCTGACCGCGACAGGGCAGGGACTGGGTATCGAAGTGACGCGAGTCGACGTGCAATCAAGTCTGCCCGGCCCAGCAGTGAATGCGTTCAATGCGGTGCTGACCGCCAGCCAGCAAGCGGATAAAGCCGTCGCCAATGCGCGCACCGAGGCCGAGAAGTTGACCCAGACCGCCAATGAACAAGGCGATCGAACACTGCAAGTCGCCCACGCCCAGGCGAGCGAACGACTGGCCAAAGCCTCGGCCGATACGGCCACGGTGTTGAGCCTGGCCAAGGCGCAACAGCAGGGCACCGACCCGCAAATGTTGCTGCGTATCTACCGCGAGCGAATGCCGAAGATTCTCGGCCAGGCCGGCTCGGTGACGACGGTCAACCCGAAAGACGATACCCGCCTGATCATTCAGGGAGCCGCACAATGACCGCCGAAACTGCCGCCGCACCGAGCCTGTTGTCCTCGGCTGAACAACGCAGCGCTGCACGCCAATTGACCCTGGCCATGCTCGCCCTTGGCTTGCTCAGCCTCGGTTTGGTCTGGCGCTGGCTGTCGCCGGAACAGATCGGCGTCAGTCAATTGCTGTTGGGTTTTGCTTCCTTACTGGTGGCTGTGCCGGTGATGCGATCGGCGTGGTACAGCTTGCGTTATCCGAGCCTGCACGGAATCACCGATCAGTTGATCGCCCTCGCCATGCTCGGCGCCTGGGCCACGGGTGATCTGCTGACCGCCGCGTTGTTGCCGATCATCATGATCTTCGGCCACGTACTGGAAGAGCGCAGTGTGATCGGTTCCCAGGAAGCGATTCGTGCGCTCGGCAAACTGACCCGCAGTCACGCACGCAAGGTTCAGGGGGACGGTGCCATCGTCGAGGTCGACAACGGCACACTTAAATCCGGCGACATTGTCGAGGTGCGGGCCGGTGACCGGGTGCCGGCCGATGGTCGGGTGTTGTCCGGTCAGGCGAGCCTCGACACGGCATCGATCACCGGTGAGTCGGTGCCGGTCGAGGCGGGCGTCGGCATGCAGGTTTTTGGCGGGGCGATCAACCTCGACGGTCTGCTGCGCCTCGAAGTGACGCGCACGGGCAGCGAATCGACCCTCGGTAAAGTCATCGCCCTCATGCAAAGCGCGGAGCGTTCGAAGCCGCCGATCACCCGTTTGCTCGAACGTTACGCCGGCAGCTACATGGTGTTGGTGTTGCTATTGGCCGCGGTGACCTGGTTTGTCACCAACGATGCCCAGGCGATGCTCGCGGTGTTGGTGGCGGCGTGTCCTTGCGCGTTGGTTTTGTCGGCACCGGCCACGGCAATTGCCGGCGTGGCGGTGGCGGCGCGGCACGGGATTCTGATCCGTAGTTCGGCGTTTCTGGAAGAGTTGGCGGACCTGACGTCGCTGGTGGTCGACAAAACGGGAACCCTGACCTTTGGCACCTTGCGCTTGCAGTCCATCGACAGCCCGTTGGCGGACCGCAGTCACGTGCTGAAACTCGCCGCCAGCCTCGGCTCGGCCAGCAGTCATCCGGTCAGCCGTGCGCTCGCCGGGTTGGTCACTCAGGAACATTTTCTGCTGCTCTCGGACATCCACGAGCGCCAAGGTCTGGGCGTCGTCGCGATGACGGAGCAAGGCGAGGCGGCGCTCGGTCGCCCGGAGTTGTTCGCGCAACTGGGCATCGCCACTTCAGTCGTTCCCGAACACGATGGCCCGATTGCCGGGCTGGCACTCAACGGTGAATTCCTTGCCTGGCTGTTGCTGGCCGACAGCGTCAAACCTGAGGCGCGATTTGCCTTGAGCGAATTACGTGAACTGGGGTTGGGCCGTCAGTTGCTGCTCACCGGTGACCGGCACAGCGTGGCGCACACGCTGGCGCGCGATGTCGGCATCAGCGACGTTGAAGCGCAGGCCTTGCCCGAGGACAAACTTAATCGCGTGCTGGCGGAGATCGGCAACGGTTTCCGGCCGATGGTGGTGGGGGATGGCATCAACGATTCATTGGCACTCAAGGCCGGCGTCGTGGGTGTGGCCATGGGCGCGGGTGGTGCGGACATCGCGCTGGCGTCGGCGGACATCGTGCTGATCGGCAGCGACCTGCGTCGCCTCGGCACCTGTGTGCGGTTGAGTCGCCAATGTCGGCAGACCTTGCAGGTCAACGTGATCATCGGGCTGGGCTGGACCCTGGCGATTGTTGCCTTCGCCGCGTTCGGCTGGCTCGGTGCAGCGGGGGCAATGATCGCAGCGTTGCTGCATAACCTCAGCACGTTGCTGGTACTCGGTAACGCTGGACGGTTGCTGCGCTTTCAGGAGCCATTGCTCAAGTTGAAGGACGAGCTTTAAGGGGCGCGAAACTCTTTTTTACTCCCTCTGTAACGCCGTTGGGGGCACTGCGCTCTAGTGCTGTGTCGGGACTGGACAAGCCGTCCAGCCGACACCACTGACGATTACCGAGGATATAAAAATGAACTTCAAAAACGCCACCGCCGGTGCTGCTCTCGCCTTCGCTGCTGCCACCCTGTTTGCCGGTGTCGCCACTCAGGCCCAAGCCGCGGACACTGCTCAGGTTCATTGCTACGGCGTGACTTCTTGCAAAGGCATGAACGATTGCAAGACTGCTGAAAATGCCTGCAAGGGCCAGGGTGTTTGCAAAGGTCACGGCTTCAAGGCAATGACTCAGACCGAGTGTGTGAAAGCAGGTGGCAAGGTCGGCGAGTAATCGACTACTGCATGCCGCCGCAGTGGTTTGCGCCACTGCGGCCACTTTGCGAGGAGTCCGCAAAATGTCTGCATCCCTTCCTTGCCTGGGCTACGGCCTGGGTTTGCGCAGTGCTTACTACCAACAGATTCTCGAGCAGTCGCCCCCCGTTGACTGGTTCGAAGTCGTCTCCGAAAACTTCATGGTTCAGGGCGGCAAAGCTTTGTACTACCTCGACGCCATTGCCGAGCGTTATCCGGTGGTGATGCATGGCGTGTCGTTGTCCATCGGCGGACCTCACGCCCTCGATCCAGACTATCTGAATCAACTCAAATTATTGGCTGAGCGAGTGAGACCCGCGTGGATCTCCGATCACCTGTGCTGGAGCCGCGGCAACGCTCATCAGCTTCATGATCTGTTGCCGTTGCCTTACACCGAGGAAAGCCTTCATTACGTGGCGGGCCGAGTGCGACAGGTTCAGGACGTTTTGCAGCGGCCGTTGGTGCTGGAGAATGTCTCCAGTTATGTGCGTAGCGCTGGCGACGATTTCAGCGAGTGGGAGTTTCTTGAAGCCCTCAGCCGACTGAGCGACTGCGAGCTGTTGCTGGACGTGAACAATGTCTATGTGAGTTCGCGCAATCACGGCTTCGATCCGTGGACGTTCATCCAAGGTTTGCCGGCGAACAAGATTCGCCAACTGCACCTGGCAGGGCACAGCGATTACGGACATTACGTGATCGACACCCATGATCAGCCCGTGAGTGATTCGGTCTGGACGCTCTATCAAAAAACCCTCGAACACCTCGGCCCGGTCGCCACGCTTCTGGAACGCGATGATCACCTCCCGCCTTTTGCAGAGCTGCTGACTGAATTGCAAAAGGTCCGGGAGCTAGGCGATAGCGTGCTGGCCCGGAGACTGAAATGCGTCTGAACGATTGGCAACTGGCCTTTGAGGATTACCTGTCAGGGGAGCGGGCAATAGCCGATCCCAAGCTGGGAGCAAGCCTGATCGGCGGCCCGACACTCGATGTAAATACTGGTTTGGCGATCTATCACAACGCCTATCAGGCGCGGCTTCAGGAAGTGTTGCGTGGGGACTATCCGGCCATCTGGCATTGGTTGGGCGACGATGAATTCGCACAGCTCGCCGCGGCTTACATTCGCCAGTCACCCTCAACACATTTCAGTTTGAGGTGGCTCGGTAAAGGTTTTGAAATGTTCATCCGTCAGCACCTGGTACCTGAACAAAGTGCTGCGCTTGCCGAGTTAGCCGCGCTTGAATGGGCTTTCACCCTGGCGTTTGACGCACCTGATTCCCGACCGCTGACGATGCAGGACATGGCCACTTTGCCACCGCAAGACTGGCCGATGCTGCGAGTCTGTCCCGGTACCACCGTGCAGTGGTTGGAATGTGCTTTCAACAGCGTCGCACTGTGGCGAGCAGTGAAGGATGAAACCGCGTTTCCAGGGAGCACAGGATTGGAGGCGCACCAGGTTGTCGTCATCTGGCGCAGCGAATTGGTTTGTCATTACCGGAGTCTCGAATCTGCCGAGGCAACCGCTCTAAAAGGTATGTTTCAGCACGGCTGGAGTTTTGCTGAACTGTGTTCCGAATTAGCAGTCATCTATGGTGAGGGTGCACCACTTCAAGCTGTTACATGGCTGAAACAGTGGATTCATGACGGTTGGTTACAGCGCCGCGAATCATAGAAAACGGCTATTAAATCGATAGCCAGCTATTTTTCCAGGATGGTCTAACCTCACATCAGACGTCTGAAACAAGGGGGGATTTTCCATGCTCGCGCAACTTCCACCGGCCTTACAGAATCTGCAGTTACCGCTACGCCTGCGACTCTGGGACGGCCATGAATTCAACCTGGGGCCGGCGCCCAGCGTCACTATTGTGGTCAAGGACCCACAAATGGTTACCCAGTTTACCCACCCAAGCCTGGACGCGCTCGGAGCGGCGTTTGTCGAAGGCAAGCTTGAACTCGAAGGCTCCATCAGCGACGTGATCCGCGTCTGTGATGAATGGAGCCAGGCGTTGTTGAGCGAGGACGACGACAGTCAGCCTGTGCGCACCGTCCACGACAAGGAAACCGACGCGAAGGCGATTTCCTACCACTACGACCTTTCCAACGCGTTTTACCAGCTATGGCTCGACAGCGACATGGCGTATTCCTGCGCCTATTTCGAGACCGGCAGTGAAACGCTGGAGCAAGCCCAGCAAGCCAAATTCCGCCACCTGTGCCGCAAGCTGCGGCTGCAACCCGGCGAATACCTGCTGGATGTCGGTTGCGGTTGGGGAGGGCTGGCCCGCTTTGCGGCCCGTGAGTTCGGCGCCAAAGTGTTCGGGATTACTCTGAGTAAAGAGCAACTGGCCCTGGCCCGTGAAAGAGTCACCGCCGAAGGCCTGGACGATTTGGTTGAACTGCAATTGCTCGACTACCGCGATTTGCCTCAGGACGGGCGCTTTGACAAAGTGGTCAGCGTCGGCATGTTCGAACACGTCGGCCACGCCAACCTGGCCGAGTATTGCAAGACCTTGTTCGGCGCAGTGAAAGAGGGCGGTCTGGTGATGAACCACGGGATCACCGCCAAGCACACGGATGGCCGACCCGTGGGACGCGGTGCCGGGGAGTTCATCGAGAAGTATGTGTTCCCCAACGGCGAGTTGCCGCACCTGTCGATGATCTCCGCCGAGATCAGCGAAGCGGGGCTGGAGATCGTCGACGTCGAGAGTCTGCGACTGCACTACGCGCGCACCCTGGACCATTGGAGCGAACGCCTGGAGGACAATCTGGAAGCGGCTTCAAAACTGGTTCCGGAACAGGCGCTGCGGATCTGGCGGTTGTACCTGGCGGGATGCGCCTATGCGTTCGCCAGAGGCTGGATCAACCTGCACCAGATCCTCGCGGTGAAAGCCCACGCCGATGGCAGCCATGAACTGCCTTGGACGCGAGACGACATCTACCTTTAGAGAATCGGCGAAATAAGCCGGGCGATCCGCATGCCGACCTGTTGCAGGCGGCGGGTCTCCCGGCTTTCTTCTTTGGCGATCTCGTGGGCTTGGGCGAAGTCATCGTTGAGCATCTGTTCCACCTCGGCGGCGAACGCGCTGTCGACGGTCAGCAGCATCACTTCGAAATTGAGCCGGAACGATCGGTTGTCCAGATTGGCGCTGCCGATGGCGCTGATTTCGCTGTCGATCAACACCACCTTCTGATGCAGGAAACCCGGCTGGTAACGAAACACTCGCACGCCTGCGCGTACCGCTTCGAAGGCGTAGAGACTTGAAGCCGCGTAGACGATTCGGTGGTCCGGTCGTGATGGCAGCAGCAGCCGCACATCCACGCCGCGCAGTACCGCCAGTCTCAACGCCGCGAACACCGCTTCGTCGGGAATGAAGTAAGGGCTGGTGATCCACACCCGTTCTGTCGCCGCATGGATGGCTTCGACGAAGAACAACGAACAGGTTTCGTAGGAATCGGCCGGGCCACTGGCGAGCAATTGGCAGAGCACACCGTCGTCCGGGTACACGTCCGGCAGGATCAGCGGTGGCAACGACCGCGCCGCCCAGAACCAGTCTTCGGCAAACGATTCCTGCATGCAGGCCACCACCGGCCCGCGCACGCGGACGTGGGTGTCACGCCAGGGTGCCAACGGTGGTTTCTCGCCCATGTATTCGTCGCCGACGTTATGCCCGCCGACAAAGCCCAGAATGCCGTCGACCACGACGATCTTGCGGTGATTGCGGAAGTTGACCTGGAAGCGGTTGAGCCAGCCGCTGCGGGTGGCGAAGGCTTTGACCTCGACGCCGCCATCACGCAACGGTTGCACGTAACTGTGGGGCAGGGAATGGCTGCCGATGCGGTCGTACAGCAAGTGGATTGCCACGCCTTCGGCGGCTTTCTTCAACAGCAGGGTTTGCAGGCGCTGGCCGAGGCGGTCGTCGTGGATGATGAAGAATTGAATCAGCACCGCTTCCTTGGCGTTGTCGATGGCTTCGAAAATCGCGTCGAAGGTGGCTTGGCCGTTGATCAGCAAACGCACTTCGTTGTTCGCCAGGCACGGCATGCGCCCCAGTTTCGGCATCGCTCTCAGGGAGGCGTATGCACTGGAAGCACGAGCGGTCAGCGCTTCTTCTACCCAGGGCCGCCAGTTGAGCTCGGAGATGGCCTTGCGCATTTCCTCGTTGGCCTGGCGCCGGGCCTTGATGTAGCCATCGAAGGTGCTGCGGCCGAAGACCAGGTACGGGATAAGCGTGAGGTAAGGCATGAAGATCAACGACAGGGCCCAGGCGATGGATCCTTGGGCGGTCCGGACGGTGAGTACGGCGTGAATGGCTGCGATCAGGCCCAGCGTATGAAGCAGTGCAATCATGTAGCCGAAAATGTGCGGTCCAAAGTAATCCATGGGGCAGCCTTGCTCCTGAAGATTCAATGCTTAACAGACCATGTTCCGTGCAGAATGTCGCTATTTAATTGGCCCATGAACCGAAGCCATTGGCTGACGTCTAACGGCCACTACTGATCAGGAGTTACTCGATGAACGTTCGTCTGCTGGGTTTGGCCGTGGCTTTTGGTTTGGCACTTCCTGTGGCCGCTCAGGCGCAGATGCTGCAGCCAGGTTTGTGGGAATTGACCACGAGCAACATGAAGGTCGATGACCAGAACCTGCCGGATTTGCAGTTGATCCTCGGTCAGTTGCAAGGCCAGATGACCCCGCAACAACGTGCGCAGCTGGAGAAGCAGGGCATCACCATGGGCGGAAAAGGCATTCGGGCGTGTCTGACGCCGGAGCAAGTGAAGTCAGACAATATTCCGCTGACGGATCCGCAATCGGGCTGCAAACAGGAAATCACTGAGCGCAGCGGTAATCAGTGGAAATTCCGCTTCAGCTGTCCGAAAGCGCAAGGTGCGGGTGTTGCCACTTTCCTCAGTGATCGTGAGTTCACCACCAAGGTCAACGGCACGTTCAATGCGACCGGCCTTCAGCAGAAGGGTAGCCTTGATACCCGTGCGGTTTGGTTGGGGCAGGATTGCGGGACCGTTAAGCCGAGGGCTTAAAAGCATCGCGAGCAGGCTCGCTCCTACAGGGTCGGTGTGAATCCTGTGGGAGCGAGCCTGCTCGCGATGGCGTCAGTTCAGACCCTCGCAATGCCTATTGACCTCAACCAGTCGCACACTGCCTCCACAGCCATCCTGCCGAAATCTTCCCCGGTGCGGCTGCGCACACTGACAAACCCGCCTGCTTTTTCTTTCTCGCCGATCACCACCAGATAGGGCACTTGCTGACTGTGCTCGCGGATCTTGTGGCGGACTTTCTCATTGCGCAGATCCGCACGCGCGCGCACGCCGCTTCGGCGCAAGGCCTCGGTCACGGACTGTGCGTAATCCGCCTGACGCTCGTCCATGCTGACGATGATTACGTGCGGCGGCGATCGCCAGTCTTCCAGTTCCTGTTGGCAGCTCCAGCAAGTGCCATAGATCCGCTGCGGCGCGGTGCCGCTGATGTGATCGAGCGCGAATGCTTGCAACACTCGGGTGGCGGGAACGTGCGGGCCCGATGACACACATTCGAAATCCCCGAGGAGGTAGGGCAATGACCTCTGCGTGGGTGCCGATCCGGATACCGGCTTGCGGCGCCGGATCGAATGGTTGGTGGCCGCCAGGGTCCTCATGCGCGCTTCTATGGCGGCAAGGTCGACCAGATTTAACAGACGCTCGAACGCAAACTCATAAAAGAAGCCATCACCCAGCGCCGATCCAGTCTGCAATTGCGCTTTTGGATAGAGCTGCTTGATGGCCACCGCCAGCATCAAGGCGCAGGAGCGTCGCAAGATCTCCAGCCCATCGGGCTCTTGAGGCGTAACGATGCTGACCCGGGCATCGGCCTCGATCATGAATTCACAGTCCACCAGAACACCGTCCACCCGGCCGGCCACGGCCGCTTTTGCCAGCCCGGCACCGATGCTCGCGGCAAACTCATACACCGACAACGGTTGGTCGTATTCACGCAATGAACCATCGCTCAGGGTGATGTGAATCATGTCGGTGCTCTCGAGTGCAATAAACGCGCGTTAGCGCATAAACCGTAGGGGTAAACCCTGGCAGTTGTCATTAAGACGTTGGTCGTGCCAGGCGATTTGCCCCGAGACGATCGTGGTGCTGACGCTGTGGCGAAACCGCTGGCGGGCGAAAGGTGTCCAGCCGCATTGCGACAAGATTGGCTGCCTGGAAACGGCTACGCCTTCCGGCTCTGGTTTGATCAGAACAAGGTCGGCCCAATAGCCTTCGCGCAGATAACCGCGGTCGGGAATGGCAAACAGATCAGCCACGCGGTGACTGGTCTTGGCCACGAGGGTAGTTATCGGCAGAACTTCGTCCAACACCAGTTCCATTAACGCCGGCAGGGCATGTTGCACCAACGGCAGACCGGAGGGTGCCTGGGTATAGGGCCGTTGTTTTTCCGCCCACGTATGCGGCGCGTGGTCGCTACCGATGACGTCCAGTCGATTGCTTAACAGGGCATGACGCAAGGCATCACGATCAGCCTGGCTTTTGATCGCCGGATTGCACTTGATCAGGTTGCCGAGGGTCGGGTAGTCGCGATCATCGAACAACAAATGATGCAGGCAAACTTCGGCGGTAATGCGTTTCTGTGCCAGCGGCTTGTCTTCGAACAGCGCGAGTTCGCGGGCTGTGGTCAGGTGCAAAACGTGCAGTCTCGTGCCATGACGTTTAGCGAGGTCCACGGCCATTGAGGAGGAGCGAAAACAGGCTTCGGTGTCGCGAATCAGTGGATGGACGGCGGCGGGAATGTATTCTCCAAAACGCTCAAGCACCGTCGCGGCATTGGCCTCGATGCTGGGCGTGTGTTCACAATGCGCCAGCAGAAGGGTCGGCACCTCGGCGAATAAACGTTCGAGCGTCTGCGGATCGTCCACCAGCATGTTGCCGGTCGAGGCGCCCATGAATACTTTTACGCCAGCCACTTCGCAGGGATTGAGCGCCGCGACGGTGTCGAGATTGTTGTTGCTCACGCCGAAGTGAAAGCCATAGTTGGCGACAGAATTGATCGCCGCTCGACGTTTTTTGTCAGCGAGTGCCGCGAGGGTCAGGGTGGCCGGGTTGGTGTTGGGCATGTCCATGAAACTGGTGATACCGCCCGCCACGGCCGCCCGCGATTCCGTGTAAACGCTGCCCTTATCCGGCGATCCGGGATCGCGAAAATGCACCTGATCGTCGATCATGCCAGGCACTAGCCACTGCCCTTGCGCATCGATTTCGACGTGGGCATTTTCCCCGTCGATGCTGCTGGCGATCTTAACGATCCGGCCGTTGCTCACCAGAAGGTCACCCTCGAACTCCCGACCTTCATTCACTAATCTGGCATTGCGAATCAGCACGCTGCTCATGGTCAAAACTCGTTCTGCAGGGCTTTGTAGCCGCGCACCAGATCGACGTTAGTGCGCGCCACGTCTTCGGAAAACTCCGAGGCACTGACGCTCACCGGCGGGAACTGCGAGAGGTCGGTGTGGGGCCCGATGCGAGTGGTGGAGGGCACGTAGAAATCCTCAGGCAAGTCACGACCGTCGACCACGGAATTGTGCCGCACCACGCTGCCATCGCCGACCGCGCAGTTGAACAACACGCTGTTGAACCCGATGAACACCCGGTCGCCAACGGTGCACGGGCCATGAACGATGGAGCGATGAGCGATCGAACTGAACTCGCCAATGGTCACCGCCGCGCCGGACTTGGAGTGAATCACCACGCCATCCTGGATGTTCGAATTGGCACCGATGGTGATCGGTTCCATTTCGCCTGACGCATCCACTTCGTCGGCCCGAATGACGGCGTATGGACCGACGAACACGTTTTCGCCGATCACCACTTTGCCGCAGATGATTGCAGTTTTATCCACATACGCGGACTCCGCAATCTGTGGCAAATCGCCTGAGGGGTTCTTGCGAATCATGGCTTGCTCAAGGCGTCGTAGAGGGTGTTGAGGTTGTATTCAAACAGGCCGGCAAAGGTACTCGCCGGACCGCTTGCGGCGAGCGCGTCGGAGTACAACGTGCCACCGATGTGCGCGCCGCTTTCGTCGGCAATCTGTTTGAGCAGGCGAGCATCCTTGATGTTTTCCATGAACACCGCTTTAACCTTGGCCTGGCGAATCTGAGTGATCAGCGCTGCGACTTCTGCGGCCGAAGGTTCGCGTTCCGTGGACAGGCCTTGCGGCGCCATGAAGTCGATGCCGTAGGCCTGGCCCAGATAACCGAAGGCGTCATGCGAAGTGACGATCTTGCGGTTGCCTGGTGGCAACGAACCAAGCTTGGCCTTGGCTTTGGCGAGCAGCGCGTAGATCTGTTTCAGGTAGGCCTGGCTGTTGCGTTCGTAGTCGGCTTTATTCGCCGGATCGGCGGCGATCAGCGCTTTGGTGATGTTGCTGATGTACAACTCGGTGTTGGCCAGGTTGTGCCAGGCGTGAGGGTCGGGAACGGTCTCGCCGTCTTCATCCAGGGAGCGTGGGATGACGCCGTGGCTCGCGCTGATGACCGGGGCTTTGGTCTCGGTGCTGGTCACCAGACGGTCCAGCCAGGGTTCGAATCCCAGACCGTTTTTGATGATGAGTCGGGCCTTGAGCAAGGCTTTGGCATCGTCCGGAGTCGGCTCGTAGGTGTGGGCATCGGCGTCGGGACCGACCATGTTAGTGATGTGGATATGTTCGCCGCCGACCTGATGAGTCATGTCGGCGAGGATACTGAAGCTGGTGACCACCTGAAGTTTCTCCGCAGCGGACAGCGACATCGACAGCATCAGACTGAACAGCACGAGTAAAGCGCGCATCGGAAAGCACCTCATTGGGATGTGAACAAAGGCGGGCGGCGCAGCAAACCGTGCACCGGCCCGAACACCACAGACAGCACATACAAACCGCCAGCCACCAGCACGATCGCCGGGCCGCTGGGCAGCGAGTAGTAGAACGACAGCAACAAACCGAGCCACACAGAGAGGCAGCCGAGCAGGGCGGCGATTGCGATCAACACTGGCAAACGGCGACTCCAGAAGCGCGATGCGGCGGCGGGCAACATCATCAACCCAACCACCATCAACGCGCCGATGGCCTGGAAACCGATCACCAGGTTCAGCACCACCAGGGTCAGAAATACGCCGTGTGCCAAGGGACCGAGGCGGCTGACGGTTTGCAGGAAAAGCGGGTCGAGGGTGTCCAGCAGTAACGGTTTGTAGATCAGCGCCATGGCGATCAGGCTGACACCGGAGACCCACAACATGCCTGTCAATGTCGGCCCATCGACCGCCAGTGCCGAGCCGAATAACAGGTGAAGCAGGTCCAGGCGTTTGCCGGCGATGCCGAGGATCAGCACGCCGCTGGCGAGGGAAATCGGGTAGATCGCGGCGAGGCTCGCATCTTCGCGCAACCCCGTCCGGCGGGTGATCCAGGCGGCGAGTCCGGCCATGCTCAAGCCTGCGCCGAGGCCACCGAAGGTCAATGCCGGCAAACTCAATCCGGCGAACCAGAAGCCGAGCGCGGCACCCGGCAGGATGCCGTGAGCCACTGCGTCGCCGATCAGACTCATGCGTCTCAGGATCAGAAACACGCCCAGCGGAGCCGTGCTGCAGGCCAGGACCAATCCACCCAAGAGTGCCCGGCGCATGAATACAAACTCGTGGAACGGTTGCCAAAGCTGAGCGGCAGCGAGCATCAAGCCACCTGTGTTTGCGGTTGTTGACGGATCAGTTCGGTACTGGGTCCGAGGACGCAGCCGCTGCTTTTGATCAGCAAGCATTGAGGCATGTGTTGGCGAACCGCGGCCAGGTCATGGCACACAACCAGCAGGGTTCGACCTTCGGCGTGCCAGGCGTGGATGTGCTTCCAGAGTAGCGACTGGCCCAACTCATCGAGTGCGGCGTGGGGTTCGTCGAGCAACAGCAGCGGCGTGTCGGCGAGGCTCAAACGGGCGAGCAGGGCGCGCTGTAATTCGCCACCGGAAAGGGCCATCAACGGTCGCTGTTCCAAACCGCTCAGGCACCAGTTTTCCAGCACGGCTTTGAGGCGTTGGCGGCGTAGCGCTGGTGATTGTTTGCTGCCCCAAAAACCGGCTGCCACCAACTCTTGGAGGCTGATGGGGAATTGCCGGTCCAAGTGTTGCTGCTGGGACAGGAAAGAAAGCGAACCCTTACGCGGGACATCGAGGATGATTTTTCCAGCCAGTGGCTTTTGCAGTCCGGCGATGACTTTTAGCAGGCTGCTTTTACCGGAGCCATTGGCACCGATCACGGCCGTCAGACTTCCTCTGGGCAAGGCAAAATCCACAGGTGGCGTCAGCGGTTGACCAGGTGCTCCCCAGCGCAATGCTTGGCAGCGGATCATGGCGCTTCCCAGTTCCATCGGCTTTCGGCGACGGCATCGTGGGCGTGAAGGCTTTCGGCGTGGATGACGCGTATGTGGAAGGCGTTGATGCCGGGGGAGCGTTTCAGGGCCAGATTCAAGCGGCGCGCAGCATCTTCACAGAACATCAGGTTCTGACTATTGGCCAGAGCGAAAGCTTGTTCATCGGCGCGCTTCACCGCGGTTTGCACGGCGGTCCCGAGAGCTGCTTCTGCATCGTTGATGAGTGCGATCAGCGGCAGGTCATCCAGATAATCGTCCAAGCGCAGCCGTAAATGTGCATTGCTGCGTTGGCTGTGAGGCGTCGCCACGATGCCTTTTGTGGAACCTAGCCAAGCCAATACATCGGCGTGTTGCAATGATTGGTTGGCGAAGTCGTCGACGAACTGTTGCTGAATCAATTGTCGGGAAAGTGCAGCTGAACACGGACACGTTGAGGAATATGGAACATCGATTTTTAGTTCCACGTGGAACATCGCGTTTTTCAAACGCGCTTCGATGCTCACCGGATACGTTTTCCAGCCGGCCAACGGGCTGATCAGCGCCGGTCTTTTGAGCAGTAAATCCGCATCAATTTTTAAGTAGGCGGTGTTGGATAGTCCTTCATGACTGTCGAGGAAACGTTGCAAGACTCGCCGCAAAAGCGCGGGTGTCAGGTTTTCACGTTCAAGCATTTCCAGCGCCAAATACAGCCGGGACATATGAATGCCGCGTGCTTCTCCATCATCAAGGCTCACGCCGGCGTCCGCCTTTGCGCTTAGCCGTTGGCCATCGAACAAAACAGGAAGGGCGATGCCGCACATGCCCACCCAGTCGAGTGGCAGGGCTTGGCGTGAAGCCTGCGCGGCGATATCCGGCAGAGTCAGCGCATTCATGAACAGGTCCATCGTAGGAGTCGGTTTCTAATGTTATGTTATTACATCAAAATCGACTACGCCTTTTTCACGAGCGGCTCTCAAAATGCACAGACGTCACTTGCTCAACTGGATACTGGCCAGCGCGGCCTTCGCTTTACCCTTTGGTGTTTCGGCCGCGCAGATTCGCAATGCGCGGCTTTGGCGTTCCGATGACACGCTGCGTTTGGTATTCGATCTGAGCGGGCCGGTGCAGTACAAAACCTTTTCACTCAGCGCGCCCGAGCGGCTGATCATCGATCTGCGGGGTGCCAGCCTCAGTGGTGATTTCAGCCAGTTGGCGCTTGGCAATACGGTCATCCGTTCGATCCGCTCCGGGCATTTTGGTCAGGGCGATACGCGGATCGTCCTCGACCTCAGCGCCCCGGTGCAGCTCAACAGCTTTCTCCTGCCGCCGCAGGATGGCCAAGGTGATCGGCTGGTGCTCGATCTGAAGTCGGCAACGTCGTTACCCATTGCCATAGCGCCTGAGGCGAGCGTCGACAAGGCTCACCCCAAACGCGACATCATCGTGGTGGTCGACCCGGGCCACGGCGGCAAAGACCCCGGTGCGGTGGGTGCCAAAGGGGAGCGCGAGAAAGACGTCGTTCTGTCGATCGCCCAGCTGTTGGCCAAGCGGTTGAAGCGCGAGAAGGGCTTCGACGTGAAGCTGGTGCGCAACGACGACTTCTTCGTTCCGCTGCGCAAGCGGGTCGAGATCGCCCGCAAGCACAACGCCGATATGTTCATCTCGGTGCATGCGGATGCAGCGCCGCGTCTCACCGCTTCAGGCGCCTCGGTGTATTGCTTGTCGGAAGGAGGCGCCACCTCGGCCACGGCGCGTTTCATGGCGCAGCGGGAGAACGGCGCGGACTTGCTGGGCGCTACGAGTCTGCTCAATCTCAAGGACAAGGACCCGATGCTCGCCGGGGTGATTCTCGACATGTCGATGAACGCCACCCTCGCCGCGAGCTTGCAGTTGGGCAGCACGGTTCTCGGCAGTCTGGCGGGCATCACCACGCTGCATCAGAAGCGCGTGGAACAAGCGGGATTTGCGGTGCTGAAGTCCCCGGACGTGCCATCGATCCTGGTGGAAACCGGCTTCATTTCCAACGCCCGCGACAGCCAGCGACTGGTGACTCCACGCCATCAGCAGGCTGTAGCTGACGGATTGTTTGAAGGGTTGCAGCATTATTTTCAGAAGAATCCGCCGCTCAACAGTTACATCGCCTGGCAACAGCACCAGAGAAAAGCGCAGGCCTAGCAGCCTGCTATCCGGCTGCAGGTGAACTTGGCGCTGCTGCCGCCGGAGCTGGAAAAGCGATTGATCGTGGTCCAGCCAACCCGCCGGTTGTAGCCGACCCAAGCCTCGCCATCGGAGGCGATACCGGTGAAGAACGTGAGCTGTCCGAAACGGCTGTTGGTCTGCGCCCAATAGCGGTTGCCCACCCTTTCGAAGCCGCGCAAATAGAGCGTGCTGCCGACGGTGTTGACGCTGTAAGCATTGCCATCGGCATCCACGCAAGCGAGCAGATTGGCGCTTCGAGTGCATGTGGCCAGGCTCGGCACTTGCGCCCAGGCGTTTCCGGCGAACAACAGCGGGAGGCTTATCAGCGCAGATTTCAAGGCAATACGCATGGGAATTCTCACGGGTTGGACGGGTTTCAGCATCGTGCCCTTTGCTGTTATGGGCAAAAGCGGGCTGGCTTGATTGCATTGTTATACTATAACATTGAAATCAACCCGACACTGCGATCGGGTATCTCTGTGAGGAATTCCTGATGCCCAATCGTCTCCCCGTGACCGTTCTGTCGGGCTTTCTCGGCGCCGGTAAAAGTACGCTGCTCAACTACGTGTTGCGTAATCGAGAGAACCTGCGAGTCGCCGTAATCGTCAACGATATGAGCGAGATCAACATCGATGGCAGCGAAGTCCAGCGCGATGTCAGCCTGAACCGTGCCGAAGAAAAACTCGTGGAGATGAGCAACGGCTGCATTTGCTGCACCCTGCGCGAAGATCTGCTCGAAGAAGTCAGCAAACTCGCGAGGGATGGGCGATTCGATTACCTGTTGATCGAATCCACCGGCATCTCCGAGCCATTGCCCGTGGCCGAAACCTTCACCTTCCGTGATGAGCAAGGGCAGAGCCTGGCCGACATCGCACGACTCGACACCATGGTCACGGTGGTCGACGGCATGAACTTCCTGCTCGACTATCAGGCCGCCGAAAGCCTCGCTTCGCGCGGTGAAACATTGGGCGAAGAGGACGAGCGCTCGATCACCGATTTGTTGATCGAGCAGATCGAATTCGCCGACGTGATCCTCATCAGCAAGATCGATTTGATCAGCAGCCGCGAGCGCCTGGAGCTGATCGCGATCCTTGAGCGCCTCAACGCTCAGGCAGAAATCATCCCGATGGTCATGGGTGAGATTCCTCTGAAAAAAATCCTCAACACCGGTCGTTTCGACTTTGAAAAAGCTGCTCAAGCGCCGGGCTGGTTGCAGGAGTTGCGTGGCGAACACGTGCCGGAAACCGAGGAATACGGCATCGCCTCGACGGCCTACCGAGCCCGCCGACCGTTTCATCCGCAGCGCTTTTTCAGCTTCATCGATCGGCCGTGGGTAAACGGCAAACTGCTGCGTTCCAAAGGTTTTTTCTGGCTCGCCAGCAAGCACATGGACGCCGGTAGCTGGTCCCAGGCGGGTGGCTTGATGCGCCATGGTTTCGCCGGACGCTGGTGGCGTTTCGTGCCGAAAACCCAGTGGCCGCAGGACGAAGAAAGCACGGCCGGGATCATGGAAAACTGGACCGCCGCCACCGGCGATTGCCGCCAGGAACTGGTGTTCATCGGCCAGAACATCGACTTCGCGCAGCTCACCGCCGAACTCGACGCATGCCTGCTGAACGATGATGAAATGGCCTTGGGTGTGGAAGGCTGGCGATTGCTGGCCGATCCGTTCGGCCCGTGGCACGAAGAGGTGGCCGCCTGATGTTGGCGCCGAATCTGAAACCGCAGACGATCGTTCATCAGGTTCAAGGTGAAACGCCGCAGACACTGACGCGAATTCTTGATGACGGCGTAAACCTCGCCGTTTGGCAGCGCCAGCTCCCGGCGCACATCAGTGATTTCGGGCGCTTGCTGCTGTCCCTGAACGAACCGCTGGCTGAGTCGCGGGTCCTGGAATTGTCCAGCGATGACGCCGAACCCGATCTGCAGGGATTGGCCTCAGGATTCAACGATCTGGAAGGGTATGCCGGTTTCATTGCCGACGTATCATGGCTGGTCAGCGCGTTCGCCTGTCTGCTGGGCGCCAAGCGCATAGGCTTGCGCGCGCGAGTCCTGGACAAGGCCATGTGCCCGCGCTTTCACGTCGATCATGTGCCGGTGCGGTTGATCACCACGTATTCCGGTATCGGCAGTCAGTGGCTGAAAGAAGGGGTGATGGATCGCCGGCACTTGGGCAATCCTGCGGCCGAACCCACAGAGGATTCGCTGATCGAGCAAATCACCAGCGGCGAAGTGGCACTGCTCAAAGGCGAGAAATGGCACGGCAACGAAGGTTTCGGCCTGATTCACCGTTCGCCGCAACCCGCGCCGGGCGAACGCCGTTTGATTCTGACCCTGGATTGGCTGGCTTAAGGCTTGAGCCAGTTGCCCTGGCTCTGGCCTTCGCAAAACGGCTTCAGATACGCTGCATCGGTGGCCACGCCGTAATAGTGAATATCCTGCCGGTAAGGCATATTGGCGACTTGGGCGTTGCTGCACACGCCGAACGCACCGGTGGGGCATTGGTCGACGTATTGCACCTCGACTTTCTGCCCGGGAAGATTCGGTTGGCAGAAACCGTCGGCGAAGAGCTTTTGCGGGATGTTGCGGTTCTGCTGGCAGACTTTCACGTCAAGTCGCTCAGCCGTGCTATGTACCACGCAAGCCTGAGCCAGCGCCTCGCCGGAAAACAGCGCCAAGAACAACGACAATCCCATCAACCGCATTCATTACCTCCTCAGAAAACATCGACCATGTTGCAGAACATTCCCACTCACGTCATTGCCGGCCCGTTGGGTGCCGGCAAGACCAGCCTGATCAAGCACCTGCTGATACAGCGACCGATCGGTGAGCGCTGGGCGGTGCTGATCAACGAGTTCGGGCAGATCGGCCTCGATGCCGCGCTGCTGACCCAGGACGCCGATGGTATCGCACTGGGTGAAGTGGCCGGGGGCTGTTTGTGTTGCGTGAACGGTGCACCGTTTCAGATTGGCCTCGGGCGGTTGCTGCGCAAGGCGCGGCCGGATCGACTGTTCATCGAACCTTCCGGATTGGGCCACCCGGCGCAGTTGCTCAGGCAATTGAGTGAGGCGCCGTGGCGAGGCGTACTGGCGGTACAGCCTTGTGTACTGGTTCTGGATGCCCAAGCGCTCGCCGCTGGCAAACCATTGCCCGAGGCGCAACTGGAGGCGTTGAGCAGTGCCGGTTTGTTGGTGCTGAACAAAGCGGAGGGTCTCGATTTCAATGATCGTCAGCGAATCGCCGCGCAACTGCCTTCTCGTCCTTTGTACTGGACGCAGCAAGCGCTCTTGCCGTTGAGCAAGCTACCGGGGCTTGGCGCTCAGGCGATGGTGGGTGTGGATAACTTCGTCGTGCCCAAGGGTTTGGCGCAAATGCCGGCCATCTGGACCGATCCTGCGCTGCCGATTTGCTTGAGCCAGGCGCAGGAGGGCGGCTGGAGCGTCGGCTGGCGTTGGCATCCGACGCAGACCTTCGATGCGGCGCGCGTTGGCCAGTGGCTTGAAAGCATTGCCTGGCGGCGGGCGAAGCTGGTTATCCACAGCCTGGATGGCTGGGTGTCGGCGAATGCGCTGGATAACTCGCCATTGGAATGGCAGCCCAGCGAATGGCGCCAGGATTCGCGGATCGAGCTGATTTTCGGTGAGGCGCAGGATGTTGATTCACTGCAAAGAGCGTTGGCCGACTGTCGGTCGGGTTAAGGACGCCACTTGGTGTGTTCCTGCCGCCACTGGCTCAGCTCGATCACTTCAGCGCGAGGCTTCACCACGTCGACCACCGCAGGGGTGTCGTCGAACGGCATAGGGTAGGGCGCCAGCTCGATCTGCGCGCTATGGGCGCCGAACTGGGTGATGGTGCCGTTGTGGCGGGTTTCGCCGGTCACGGTGAACTCGAAGTTATACACACGAGCCAGGCGCCGCCGGTCGTTGGCGTCTTTGATGAACGCGATCTTTTTCAGCGCCACGTTACCGTCCAGCAACTCGATCCCGAGCTTTGTGCAATGCAACTTGACCCGTTCCAGCGCGCGCTCGCGCAAGCCGTGGTTGTGCCACAGCCATGCGCCGCCAGTGGCGAGCAGCATCAGCACGAAGATATTTCCGAGGGTCAGCATCAGCAGGTTGCTCCAACAAGATAGTGCCAGCTTAACTGCGTCGCTGGTCTGTCGTACAGGCTGTGTTTCGTCGCATACTGCGCGGCTCGAATTTCAATCGTTTTACGGAACTCACCGCATGAAACGTACGCCCCATCTGCTCGCCATCCAGTCCCACGTGGTGTTCGGCCACGCTGGCAACAGCGCCGCGGTTTTTCCGATGCAGCGGGTCGGGGTGAATGTCTGGCCGCTCAACACCGTGCAGTTCTCCAACCACACGCAATACGGCCAGTGGACCGGTGAAGTGCTGGCACCGCACCAGATCCCCGATCTGGTCGAAGGGATCGCGGCGATTGGCGAGCTGGGCAATTGCGATGCGGTGCTGTCCGGTTACCTCGGCAGTGCGGCCCAGGGCCGGGCGATCCTGACCGGCGTGGCGCGTATCAAGTCGATGAACCCCAAGGCGTTGTATTTGTGCGACCCGGTGATGGGCCATCCGGAGAAGGGCTGCAGCGTGCCGGCCGAAGTCAGCGATTTCCTGCTGGAAGAGGCGGCTTCGGTGGCGGACTTCATGTGCCCGAACCAGTTGGAGCTGGACAGCTTTTCGGGGCGCAAGCCGCAGTCGCTGTTCGATTGCCTGGCGATGGCGCGCGCACTGTTGGCGCGCGGGCCGAAGGCGGTGTTGGTCAAGCATCTGGACTATCCCGGCAAGCCGGCGGATGGCTTCGAGATGCTGCTGGTGACGGCTGAAGGCAGTTGGCACCTGCGTCGTCCGCTGCTGGCGTTTCCGCGTCAGCCGGTGGGCGTAGGCGACCTGACGTCGGGGCTGTTTCTGGCGCGCGTGCTGTTGGGTGACAGCCTGGTGGCAGCCTTTGAGTTCACGGCGGCGGCGGTGCATGAAGTGCTGCTGGAAACCCAGGCGTGTGCCAGCTATGAACTGGAACTGGTGCGGGCTCAGGACCGGATTGCGCATCCGCGAGTGAAGTTCGAAGCGACTGCGATCAGTCTTTGATCCGCGTTGAGACCGTTCGCGAGCAAGCCCGCTCCCACCGTTGAAATACGTTCCAATGTGGGAGCGGGCTTGCTCGCGAAGGCTATCTAAGGCACACCATCAAACATCCGGAACGGCTCAGGCATCGCCCTTGATTTCCTGATACCGCTTTTCCAGTTCCTGCCGAATCTGCCGACGTTGTTGAGCCTGGATAAACCGGCGCTTGTCTTCGCTGTTCTGCGGTTGCAGCGGTGGGACGGCAGCCGGTTTGCGGTCGTCATCCACCGCCACCATGGTGAAGAAGCAGCTGTTGGTGTGGCGCACCGAGCGCTCGCGGATGTTCTCGGTCACCACCTTGATGCCCACCTCCATGGAAGTGTTCCCGGTGTAGTTGACCGACGCCAGGAAAGTCACCAACTCGCCGACGTGGATCGGCTCGCGGAAAATCACCTGGTCCACCGACAAAGTCACCACATAGCGGCCGGCGTAACGGCTGGCGCAGGCGTAGGCCACTTCATCGAGGTATTTGAGCAGGGTGCCGCCGTGAACATTGCCAGAGAAGTTGGCCATGTCGGGGGTCATCAATACCGTCATCGACAGCTGGGCGTTTCCGGGTTCCATAGCGTTCTCACGGGTCAAGGCAGAATGGCGGAAGGGCGGCACCTCTGCGGGTGCCTGGTCGGTTTTTTTCAAACCACAGTTATCGGGACGCCGGGCGGGTGGTCGCCGTCACGCCGGATCGATCTGTTTCCATATATTGCACCGTCTTTCTGGCGGAAGTCGCGGTGTTAACCTCCGAACGTCCACCTCAAGGAGCCCCACACCATGCATGCCATCAGTTTTATTCAGGATCTGGCAGTGATCATGTTGGTCGCAGGTGTGGTGACCGTGCTGTTCCATCGCTTCAAACAGCCGGTGGTGCTGGGTTATATCGTCGCCGGCTTCATCATCGGCCCGCACACGCCGCCGTTCGGCCTGATCCACGACGAAGAAACCATCAAGACCCTCGCTGAACTCGGGGTGATTTTCCTGATGTTCTGCCTGGGCCTCGAGTTCAGTCTGCGCAAACTGTTCAAGGTCGGTGCCACGGCGTTCATCGCGGCGTTTCTGGAAATCGTGCTGATGATCTGGATCGGCTACGAAATCGGCCAATGGTTTGACTGGAACACCATGGATTCCTTGTTCCTCGGCGCGATCCTGGCGATTTCCTCGACCACCATCATCGTCAAGGCGCTCAACGACCTGAAGATGAAGAACGAGCGCTTCGCCCAGTTGATCTTCGGCGTGTTGATCGTCGAGGACATTCTCGGCATCGGCATCATTGCCTTGCTGTCGAGCATCGCGGTGAGCGGCACGGTCAGTTCCGGCGAAGTGTTTTCAACGGTGGGCAAACTCTCGCTGTTCATGATCGTTGCGCTGGTCATCGGCATCTTGCTTGTGCCGCGATTACTGGCCTACGTGGCGAAGTTCGAGAGCAACGAAATGCTGCTGATCACCGTGCTGGGCCTCTGTTTCGGCTTCTGCCTGCTGGTGGTCAAGCTCGAATACAGCATGGTCCTGGGCGCATTCCTGATTGGGGCGATCATGGCCGAGTCGCGGCAATTGCTGAAGATCGAGCGCTTGATCGAGCCGGTTCGCGACCTGTTCAGTGCAATCTTCTTCGTGGCCATCGGCTTGATGCTCGATCCGATGATCCTGCTGCAATACGCCTGGCCGATCGCGGTGATTACCGTGGCCGTCGTGCTCGGCAAAATGCTTTCGTGCGGTCTCGGGGCCTTTATCGCCGGCAATGACGGACGTACCTCACTGCGCGTGGGGATGGGGCTTTCGCAGATTGGCGAATTTTCCTTCATCATCGCCGCGCTGGGCATGACGCTGCAGGTCACCAGCAACTTCCTCTACCCGGTCGCCGTGGCGGTCTCGGTGATTACCACGTTGCTGACGCCGTATCTGATCCGCGCGGCTGATCCGCTGTCGATCAAGCTGGCCGCCGTGATGCCGCAGCGGCTGGCTCGAGTGCTGGGGATGTACGGCGAATGGCTGCGCAGCATCCAGCCTCAGGGCGAGGGCGCGTTGCTGGCGTCGATGATCCGGCGGATTCTGTTGCAGGTGGGGGTCAATCTGGCGCTGGTGATTGCGATCTTCTTTTCCGGCGCGTACTTCGCCGAACGCATGTCCGCTTACCTGCAAGACTGGATCAGTGACCCGAGCTGGCAGAAAGCGTTGATCTGGGGTGGGGCGTTGCTGTTGTCGCTGCCGTTCCTGATCGCCGCCTATCGCAAGCTCAAGGCGCTGTCGATGCTGTTGGCGGAGATGGGCGTGAAGCCGGAGATGGCGGGGCGCCACACGCAGCGAGTGCGCCGGGTGATCGCCGAAGTGATCCCGATCCTCTCGCTGCTGGTGATTTTCCTGCTGCTGGCAGCCTTGTCGGCCAGTATCTTGCCGACCAACAAGTTGCTGGTACTGATCGTCGTGGTCGCCGCCGCGGTAGCGGCCGTGCTCTGGCGCTGGTTCATCCGCGTGCACACGCGGATGCAGGTGGCCTTGCTCGAAACGCTGGACAACCACAAGGAGCCGTCCGGGCATTGACCACGCGGCGCGTCAGGCGGCTCAGCTTTCCAGCCAGACGTCCCGCGCCCAGTGCCACACCGATTCCCAGGTTTCTTCGGCAATCAGCTCTTCTTCGGCCTGCCACAGCACCACGGTGCCGTCTTCTTCGACGAGGTAGTAATCGTCACCGTCCTGGCAGATCGGGATCATGCTGCGGTCGACGCCAGCGTCCCAGGCGTTGGCCGCAACGTCTGGCAGGTAAGTGTGGGATTGCGGGTCGGTGACGGTCACCGGCTCCAGGCTTCCGTAGACGACGTCGCTGACGGTCAGCAAAAACTCTCTGAAGACAAAGGGAATGTCGATGAACAGTTGTTCTTCGATTTCCACGATCTGGTCTTCGTCAGGCAACTCCAAGGGGACCGGTACCGGTTCGTTGGCTTCACGCAGTTGTTCGATGATTTCTTCCACGTCCGGGATCCTCTTGCTGATGGCGCGGTTTAGTTGGGGCGGTTTATACAGTAGCTCGCTATAGATGCAACCGTGAAATAGAAAAACCCCGGCGAGGCCGGGGTTTTCATTTCAGCATGCGTAACGCGGAGGGATCAGCCGTTCTGGCGGATACCGGCCACCAGCCAAGGCTGGTTTTCGCCCTGCGGACGTTCCATGTTCCAGCTTTCGCTGAACACTTCGCCCTGGTCGAAACGCGAAGTCTTCGACACGCCGGTGAAGGTCAGGGTGGCGATGGTCTTGTCCGCGCGATCATCCACGCCGTCCAGTTGAACATTGAGGTTATCAATGTAGGTGGACTGGAAACCTTCGCCGAGGTCAGCACGTTCGCGCTTGAGGAACTCCAGCAGTTGCGGGGTCACGAACTCGGAGATCTTGTCCATTTCGTTGGCGTCCCAGTGTTGCTGCAGGGACTGGAAGTGGTTGCGGGCCGCTTCAATGAAGTTCTGTTCATTGAACCAGGCTGGCGCGTTGATTACCGGACGAGCGGCAGCAGGTGCGGCCGAGCCGCCGAAGATCGAACCCATGCCGGCTGGCTTCTGCTCGAATACTTCACGCTGCATCGGCGCACCGGCTGGAGCCAAATGCTCCTGCTGCTTGCGACGACGAGCGGCGATGAAGCGGAAGACCAGGAAGGCAATGACAGCCATGATCAGGATGTCGAAGATCTGCATGCCCTGGAAGCCGCCGCCCATGAACATGGAGGCCAGCAGGCCACCGGCAGCGATACCGGCCAGAGGGCCGAGCCAGCGCGAAGCACCGCCGGCCTTGGCGGCAGCGCCAGCGGCACCGGCCGCGCCCGCAGTGGCGGCAGCACCGCCAGCGGCAGAAGAAGGAGCCATTTGGCTGGTCTGGTGAGTCGGCGCAGCGCCGGAGCTCTTGCCGCCACCAAAGCGCTTGGCGTTGGCGTCGAGGCTCATCGTCAGGCCGATGCACAACGCCATGGCGATGCTAAGAAAACGTTTCATAAAGGGAATTCCCATTTGTGGATGGCACGCGCGCCATGTTGCACAGCTGAAGTGATACTGGCTAGCGGCAGAGTGTTTCGGGCTTTTGCCTGACAGGTTGCGTTCAGCTTCAGTCAGCGCAATAGGGCCTGTTAACTTTGGTCTGTAGGACGAGGAGATAAGTTCTGTAGGAAGGTTATCCGGTCGGATGAACCTTGTGGGAGTGAGCCTGCTCGCGAAGAACGATAGCGCGGTGTTTCTGACAAACCACGTTGCTCCCTTCGCGAGCAAGCCCGCTCCCACAGTGAATCACTGGCGGGCTTTAGATTGCTTCGAGCTTGGCGTAGCCAAGCATCAGCCACTTGCTACCTTCGCTGAAGTTCACTTGCACTCGGGCCTGGGCACCGGCGCCTTCGAAGTTGAGGATCACGCCGTCGCCAAACACCGAATGCCGCACGGCCTGACCGAGGCTGAACCCGGTGTCCGGAATCTCGCTGCCGCCAAACAGGCTGCTGGAGCTCTGTTGCTGACCACCACCGAACGGGCGGCTGACGCTGTTGGACAGGCGCACTTCCTGGATCAGGCCTTTCGGCACTTCCCGTACGAAACGCGACACCTTGTTGTAGGTCTCGCTGCCGTACAGGCGTCGGGTTTCCGCGTAGGTCATCACCAGGTTCTGCATCGCCCGGGTGATGCCGACGTACGCCAGACGGCGCTCCTCTTCGAGACGCCCCGGCTCTTCCAGGCTCATCTTGTGCGGGAACAAGCCTTCTTCCATGCCCACGAGGAACACGTAAGGGAATTCCAGGCCTTTGGCACTGTGCAAGGTCATCAGCTGAATGCTGTCTTCATGCTCGTCGGCCTGAGTGTCACCGGCCTCCAGTGACGCATGACCAAGAAATGCCGCCAATGGCGTCAGGTCTTCGTCTTCTTCAGCGTTTTCAAAGTTGCGCGCGGCGCTGACCAGTTCCTCAAGGTTTTCTACACGGGCCTGGCCTTTCTCGCCTTTTTCCGCTTCGTGGTAGGCAATCAGCCCCGACTGCTCGATAACCGTCTGGGTCATCAGGTGCAGCGGCATTTCCATGCACTTGGCGGCGAGGTTCTCGATCAGCTCGATAAACGCCCCGAGCGCGCCGGCCGCGCGGCCGGTCAGACCTTTATTGGCAACCAGCAAGCGCATCGCTTCCCACATCGACACATCGCTGTGGCGCGCATGGTCGCGAATCGCTTCAACGGTTTTCTCGCCGATGCCACGGGCCGGAACGTTGATCACCCGCTCCAGCGCCGCATCGTTGCCACGGCCTTCCAGCAAACGCAGGTAGGCCATGGCGTTCTTGATTTCTGCGCGTTCGAAGAAGCGCTGACCGCCATAGATACGATACGGAATGCGCTCGCGCAGCAAGGCTTCTTCCAAAACTCGGGATTGGGCGTTGGAGCGGTACAAAATCGCGATATCGCTGCGGGCCAAGCCGGTTTTCAGCGCACTTTCGATGGTTTCCACCACGTAGCGTGCTTCGTCGTGTTCGTTGAACGCTGCGTACAGATTGATCGCTTCGCCTTCGCCGCCATCGGTCCACAGCTCTTTACCCATGCGCCCGGTGTTGTTGGCGATCAGGGCATTGGCAGCCTTGAGGATGCCGGCGGTGGAGCGGTAGTTCTGCTCAAGACGAATGGTCTCGGCATCCGGGAAGTCGTCGGAATACTGATAAATGTTCTCGATTTTCGCGCCGCGCCAGCCGTAGATCGACTGGTCGTCGTCGCCGACCACCATCAGGCTGTCGCCGCCCTTGGCCAGCAGGCGCAACCAGGCGTACTGCACGGCGTTGGTGTCCTGGAACTCGTCCACCAGAATGTGCCGGAAGCGCTTCTGGTAATGGGCCAGCAGGCCCGGATGATCGCGCCACAGGTCGAGGGCACGCAGCAGTAACTCGGAGAAGTCGATAACGCCGGCGCGCAGGCAAGCGGCCTCGTAGGCCTCATAAATGCTGCGCATGGTCGCCAGGAACAGGTCGCCGCTGGCTTGAATGTGTTGCGGGCGCAGGCCTTCGTCTTTCTGCCCGTTGATGAACCACTGGGCCTGACGGGCCGGCCAGCGTTGCTCGTCCAGCCCCAGCTCGCGGATCACCCGCTTGACCAGCCGTTGCTGATCGTCGCTGTCGAGAATCTGGAAGGTCTGGCTCAGGCCGGCTTCCTGCCAATGCGCCCGCAGCAAGCGGTGCGCCAGGCCGTGGAAGGTGCCGACCCACATACCGGCCGGGTTGATACCCATCAGCTGCTCGATGCGATGACGCATCTCGGCAGCGGCCTTATTGGTAAAGGTCACCGACAGAATCGAGTGGGGCGAGGCGTTCTCGACCTGGATCAACCAGGCGATACGGTGCACCAGCACTCGGGTTTTACCGGAACCAGCACCGGCCAGGACCAACTGACGACCCACGCGGGCAGCTACGGCCTGGCGTTGGGCATCGTTGAGGGAGTTCAGCAGAAGGGAGAGATCATCGCGCATCGGGGCATTCTAGGGTGCGCCGTCACACCGGGCAAACCGAGCTTTGCATTAGCCGATGAAAGAAGCACGAATGACGACCGGTCAGTCACTGGCTGCAAGCGTTGGCGGGGCTCGCTCGAAGGGTTTTCAGCGGACGGCGGGGGCCTGAAATTTTGTCGATTTTATGATCCGGGGCAGTGTGGTAAGGGCATTGGCTTGTGTATGCTCCTTTCACGTTTCGGGCTCATGCTCATCATTATAAGAACAAGAACATTGCCTATGACCCTCAGCTCCGACCTGTCGGGCCCTTCTGTGGAGCCTCGGGTTATCCGTAAACAGTACGCCATGGAAATGGCGGTCGAGCGCACGCGCCTGCTTTACCAGGGCTCGCTGCTGCCTACGCTGTTCATGCTGATCAACGGACTGGTCTGCGCCGCATTGCTCTGGAGCCCGCAGCGCTACTTCATCGTCAGCATCTGGCTGATCTGGCTTTTATCGCTGGTGGCCTTGCGGGTGATTCAAGTCGCAGCCTTCGATTCGGCCATCCCCAACCGCCAGGCCCATCCGGTCTGGCGTCGCATGTTCCTGTTGGGGTCTGCCATGACGGGCCTGACCCTGGCCGGTGCCGGTATTGCCTTGGTCCCCGCTGACAATTTCATGCAACAAGCCTGGGTGTTCGGCCTGATCGGTGCCGCCGCCTTGTCGGCCAGCGTCGCGTATGCGGTCAGTCTTCCGGCATTCCTCTCCTTTACCTTGCCCTGTCTGTTGCCGGCCATCGCCTATCTATTCTGGGGCGGCGATCAACAAGGCCAGGGTTGGGGCTGGTTCGGGCTGATTCTGTTGGGGGCGCTGAGCGTGGTGGCCTGGCAAGTCAATCGGCTGATCGACAGCGGTTTGCTGCGGCGCTTTCAGAACCAGGCCCTGATCGAACACTTGCAGCAGGCGCAGACTTGCAGCGACCAACTCAATCACGAATTGGCCAAAGAGATCGATCACCGCCGCTGCGCCGAAGAAAAATTGCGTGAAGCCCAGGTCGAGCTTGAAAACCGTGTTGCCCAACGCAGCCTGGAGTTGGACGCGGCCAACCAGGCCCTGAGCAAGAGCGAAGCGCGGCTGGCGCTGGCGTTGAAGGCCAGTGAGCTCGGGCTGTGGGACTGGAACCTGCAAACCGACGAAGTCCATCACACCCAGCTTCAGGAGTTGTTCGGCCTGGAGCCGGAGTTCGTGACCGCGATGCTCAGCCACCTCAAGCCGCGCCTTCACCCCGAAGACTTGCCGTCGCTGCGCCGTGCCCTGGTCGAGCATTTGAAGGGTCGCAGCGAGGATTACCAGATCGAATACCGCGTGCGGCATGGTGACGGCCATTGGGTCTGGATCGAGGACCGTGGGCGGGCGGTCGAGCGCAGCGAAAATGGCCGGGTGATCCGCATGGTCGGCACCCGCCGCGACATCAGCGCGAGCAAGGGACAGGAAGAACAGCGCCAGTTGGCGGCGACGGTGTTTGAAGCGGCGAGCGAAGGCATCGTGATTTTCGACCCGAATTACGCGCTGATCGCGGTCAATCAGGCGTTCAGCCGCGTCACCGGCTACGACATCGAAGACATGCTCGGGCGCAACGTTGTCGAGTTGCCGTGCAGTCGCGATGCGCGCCGGCACTATGGTGCGATTCATCATGCGCTGGAACAGCACGGCACCTGGCAGGGCGAACTGGTGGAAACCCGCAAGAACGGCGAGCTCTATCCGCAGTGGCTGCAACTGAACGCTGTTCGGGATGCTCGGGGGAATGTAAGCCATATTGTCGGCTTCTTCGCCGATTTGTCCGCTCGACGGGAATCCGAAGAGCGCATGCGCTACCTGACCCATTACGACGAACTCACCGGTCTGGCCAACCGATCGCTGTTCCGCGAACGGCTGCGCGAAGCGCATCAGCGGGTGCGTCAGGGCGGGCGCCGCAGCCTGGCGCTGCTGCATATCAACCTGGATCGTTTCAAGCTGCTCAACGACAGCCTTGGCCATGAAGTCGCCGATCAGTTGCTGCAGAAGATGGCCCGGCGGCTGGTCAACGCACTGCCCGAGGCCGACACCATTGCGCGGCTTTCCGGTGACGAATTCGCGGTGATCTTTGATGCCTACGGCAACCTGTCGAGCCTGGCCCGCGTGGCGACCCGATTGTCGACCAAACTACGGCTGCCTATCACCGTCGATGGCCATGAACTGGTGGTCAGCGCCTCAATGGGCATCAGCATGCTGCCGGACACTGCCCGGGAAATTTCCGCGCTGGTCAGCCAGTCGAACATTGCCATGCAACACGCCAAGCATTTGGGCGGCAACAACTTCCAGTTCTACACCGAGAGCTTGCAGGCCAGCACTCTGGAGCGCTTGCAGCTTGAAAATCAGCTGCGCAAAGCCATCGATGAGAAGCAGCTGCAAGTCTATTACCAACCCAAACTCTGCCTCGCGACGGGGCGGCTGAACGCTGCCGAAGCCTTGGTGCGGTGGGATCATCCGACCATGGGTCGCGTGCCGCCGGGGGACTTTATCGGTCTGGCCGAGGAAACCGGGCTGATCGGTCCTATCGGCGAGTTCGTGTTGCGCCAAGCCTGTTGGCAGGCCTGCGAATGGCAGCGGCAAGGGCTTGAGCCGATTCGCGTGTCGGTCAATTTGTCGGTGCATCAATTGCGTCAGGGCAAGTTGGTCAGCCTGGTGCGGCAGGTGCTGGAAGAAACCGGCCTGGCGCCGCACTACCTGGAGCTCGAACTCACTGAAAGCCAGTTGCTGGACAGCGTCGAGCACATCATCGCGACGTTTCAGCAGTTGCGGGATATTGGCGTAAAACTGGCGATCGATGATTTCGGCACAGGCTATTCGTCCCTGAGCTATCTCAAGCGCATTCCCGTGGATTACGTGAAGATCGATCAGGCGTTTATCCGCGGCCTGGGGCAGGGCAGCGAGGACGCGGCGATCACCCGGGCGATCATCGCCATGGCGCATGGATTGTCGCTGAAAGTGGTGGCTGAAGGTGTTGAGCGGGAAGAACAACTGGAATTCTTGAAAGCCGAGCGCTGCGATGAAGTGCAAGGTTATCTGGTCAGTCGCCCGGTCGAAGCCGATGACCTGGCTGCGCTTTTACGTGAGGACGCAAAACCCTTGTAAGTGCTACATGGAGCGCATGTGGCGTGGAATGGGGACATCGAGTTACGCATTGAGCAGGCAAAAAGCCAATTCATGTAGTATAACTACAAGCTTGCTACATATCCGGCACCTGCCAATAACAAAGAGTCCAGCCCTTTGAATCTGCTGCAACACATCGCCCAGTCACGCCACCTCTTACGCAAGTCGGAGCTCAAGGTCGCCGACCACGTGCTGCTTGATCCGGCGGCGGTGATGCACAGCTCCATGGCCGACCTGGCCCATAGCGTGGGCATCAGTGAGCCGACCATTGTGCGCTTCTGCCGCGCCATTGGTTGTTCCGGTTTCCAGGACTTGAAGCTGAAACTGGCGCAGAGCCTGGCGGCAGGCGCGAGCTTTGGCCAGTTTGCGATCCATGAAGACGATTCGGTCGCCGACTACAGCCTGAAAATCTTCGACACCACCCTGCACACCTTGATGGAGGTTCGCGAGAAGCTCGATCCGGTGGAGTTGCAGCGGGCCGTGTCGCTGATGTCCCAGGCCCAGCGCGTCGAGTTCTACGGCTTTGGTGCATCGGGCGCGGTGGCGGCGGATGCCCAGCACAAGTTCTTCCGTTTGCTGCTGACTGCGGCGGCCTATTCCGACCCGCACATGCAGGCGATGTCGGCAGTTACTTTGAAACCGACCGATGTGGCGATCTGTATTTCCCAGTCCGGGCGTTCCAAGGATTTGTTGATCACGGCGAACCTGGTGCGTGAAAGCGGCGCCTCGTTGATCACTCTGTGCCCAAGCCAGACGCCGTTGGCCGAACTCTCGACCGTCAACCTGGCGATCGATGTGCACGAAGACACTGAAATCTACACCCCGCTGACCTCGCGTATCGCTCACCTGGTGGTGATCGACGTGTTGGCGATGGGCGTGGCCATGGCGCGCGGGCCGAGCCTGGTCAACCACCTCAAGAGCGTCAAGCGCAGCCTGCGCAGCTTGCGGTTGTCGCCAAAATCAGTGAAAGCGCTGGACGATTGATAGTGGCTGGAATTGTGGCGAGGGAGCGTGCTCCCGCTGGGCTGCGCAGCGGCCCCCAAACCATTCACAGCAATTTTTGACCAACCGCATCAAGCTCATTTACGACTGCTGCGCAGCCGAGCGGGAGCAAGCTCCCTCGCCACAGATTCGCGGTCAGTATGCGAGTTTCATCGTTCTGTAACCCACCCGCCGCCAAACCGTCATCCCCCGCGCCTATCTTGAAACTCCCGTAATCGCCTTGGGAGACTCGAAATGGCCCAGCCCTACGAAGAACGCAACAGCGCCGTCAAAACCCGCCGTCAGCAAGAAGATCAGCGCCGCATGGAATTTCGCCGCGCCATCGAAGATCGCTGCGAACGCCGTCAGCTGCTGGCCGAGATCGGTGATTTTCCTGAGCTTGAGCTCAACTACTGGCAGGCAGCTCCCGCAACTTCCCGTCGAAACGCTCAACCAGCGCGCTGATCTGCACCCGTTCGCTGCGGATAAACGCAAGGAATGCGTGGGCCACCGGCGACAGCCGTTTGGCTTTGGCCTGCACCAGGCACCAGCTGCGAAACAGCGGCAGTTCCTCGACCGGTAACTCGATCAATCCGCCGGTCGCCAACTCAAGGTTCAGGGCGTGGCGCGTCAACAGCGCGACGCCCAGGCCCGCCAGGACACATTCACGCTGGGCTTCGGCCGATGAGACCTCTTGGGTCTGGTTGAAGTGCACGCGCTTCTCTTTGAAATACTCTTCGCACGCCAATCGCGTTCCGGAACCGGGTTCGCGCAGCAACAGGGTGTAAGGCTCGAGGTCTTGCAGGCGCAGCGGCCCCATGTGGCACAGCGGATGATCCGGCGGCGCCACGGCCACGATCGGATTGTTGAGGAACGGCAGAAACTCCAGCCCCATGTCCTGCGGCACCATGGACATGATCACCAGGTCGTCGCGGTTATCAGACAGTCGACGGATCACCTGCCCCCGGTTGACCACCGTCAGTTGCAGATTCACTTCCGGGTGCTGGCGCTTGAACGCGGCAAACAGGTGCGGCACGAAATACTTGGCGCTGGATTCGACCGCCAGTTTCAGCTGGCCCTGCAACGATCCCTGCATGTCCGAAAGCTGCATGTCGAGGTTTTCCAGGCGCCCGAAAATATCCCGACTGGCACGCTGTAGAGCTTCGGCGGCTTCCGTCATGTAGAGTTTTTTGCCGACGTAATCGAACAAAGGCTGACCAATCAGCTCCTCAAGTTGACGAATCTGCAGGCTCACGGCAGGTTGTGTGAGCGACATTTCGTCGGCTGCGCGGCTGTAGGATCGCAAATCACAGACCTCATTGAAAATCTGCAATTGACGCAATGTCATACGCATCAATGACTTACGCATTATCTAGAAGCTCCCGCCCGAGGCTGATGAATCAACTATAAGTCTTTACTTATGGCTAACCCAATTATTAATCATTTTTGTTAATCCCTTGTGGGGGCTAGTGTGGGGCTGCGACTAAATCGAAACATTTGGTCACGCGTCGACCTGGTCTAGCAGGTCGTGGGTACCACCGGCTCAAGGGAACCTCCAAGTGATAAAAAAGATCCTGATCGCCAACCGTGGTGAGATTGCCGTACGAATCGTGCGTGCCTGCGCCGAGATGGGCATTCGCTCGGTCGCGATCTATTCCGACGCCGACCGCCATGCCTTGCATGTGAAGCGTGCGGACGAGGCCCACAGCATCGGTGCCGAGCCACTGGCCGGTTACCTGAATGCGCGCAAGCTGGTGAATCTGGCCGTGGAAACCGGTTGTGATGCGTTGCATCCCGGCTACGGTTTCCTCTCGGAAAACGCCGAGCTGGCAGATATCTGCGCTGAACGCGGCATCAAATTCATTGGTCCATCGGCTGAAGTCATTCGCCGCATGGGCGACAAGACCGAAGCGCGCCGCAGCATGATCAAGGCGGGCGTCCCGGTCACTCCAGGCACCGAAGGCAACGTCGCGGACATCGCGGAAGCCTTGGTCGAAGGCGACCGTATCGGTTACCCGGTGATGCTCAAGGCGACTTCCGGTGGTGGTGGTCGTGGTATCCGTCGCTGCGACAGCCGCGAAGAACTCGAACAAGCCTTCCCGCGAGTCATTTCCGAAGCCACCAAGGCGTTCGGTTCGGCGGAAGTGTTCCTGGAAAAATGCATCGTCAATCCAAAACACATCGAAGCGCAGATCCTCGGTGACAGTTTTGGCAATGTGGTGCACCTGTTCGAGCGTGACTGTTCGATCCAGCGCCGCAACCAGAAGCTGATCGAAATCGCTCCGAGCCCGCAACTGACCCCGGAACAGCGCGCCTACATCGGCGACCTGTCGGTGCGTGCGGCCAAGGCTGTGGGTTACGAGAACGCCGGCACCGTGGAGTTCCTGCTCGCCGAGGGCGAGGTGTACTTCATGGAGATGAACACCCGGGTGCAGGTGGAACACACCATCACCGAAGAAATCACCGGCATCGACATTGTGCGTGAGCAGATCCGCATCGCGTCCGGCCTGCCGCTTTCGGTGAAACAGGAAGACATCCAGCACCGTGGTTTCGCGTTGCAATTCCGCATCAACGCCGAAGACCCGAAAAACAACTTCCTGCCTAGCTTCGGCAAGATCACTCGTTACTACGCGCCCGGAGGCCCCGGCGTGCGCACCGACACGGCGATCTATACCGGCTACACCATTCCGCCGTTCTACGACTCCATGTGCCTGAAACTGGTGGTCTGGGCACTGACCTGGGAAGAAGCGATGGACCGTGGCTTGCGCGCCCTCGACGACATGCGTCTGCAAGGGGTCAAGACCACCGCCGCGTACTACCAGGAAATCCTGCGTAACCCGGAATTCCGTAGCGGCCAGTTCAACACCAGCTTCGTTGAAAGCCACCCTGAACTGACCAACTACTCGATCAAGCGCAAACCCGAAGAGCTGGCCCTGGCCATCGCCGCCGCCATCGCCGCCCACGCAGGCCTGTGAGGAATAGAACAATGAGCAAGAAAATCCACGTTACCGACACCATCCTGCGCGACGCCCACCAATCGCTGCTCGCGACCCGCATGCGCACCGAGGACATGCTGCCGATCTGCGACAAGCTCGACAAAGTCGGCTACTGGTCGCTGGAATGCTGGGGCGGCGCAACCTTCGACGCCTGCGTGCGTTTTCTGAAAGAAGACCCGTGGGAGCGTCTGCGCCAACTGCGTGCCGCGCTGCCTAACACACGCCTGCAAATGCTCCTGCGTGGCCAGAACCTGCTGGGTTACCGCCACTACAGCGACGACGTGGTCAGAGCGTTCGTTGCCAAGGCAGCGGTCAACGGCATCGACGTGTTCCGCATCTTCGATGCCATGAACGACGTGCGTAACCTGCGAGTGGCCATTGAAGCGGTGAAAGCTGCTGGCAAACACGCCCAGGGCACCATCGCCTACACCACCAGCCCGGTGCACACCATCGACGCGTTCGTGGCCCAGGCCAAACAAATGGAAGCCATGGGTTGCGACTCGGTGGCGATCAAGGACATGGCCGGCCTGCTGACCCCGTACGCCACCGGCGAATTGGTCAAGGCGTTGAAATCCGAGCAGTCGCTGCCGGTCTTCATCCACTCCCACGACACTGCCGGCCTGGCCACGATGTGCCAACTCAAGGCCATTGAAAACGGTGCCGATCACATCGACACTGCGATCTCCAGTTTCGCCTCGGGCACCAGCCACCCAGGCACCGAGTCGATGGTTGCCGCCCTTAAAGGCAGCGAGTTCGACACCGGCCTGAACCTGGAACTGCTGCAAGAGATCGGCCTGTATTTCTACGCCGTGCGCAAAAAATATCACCAGTTCGAAAGCGAATTCACCGCTGTTGACACCCGTGTGCAAGTCAACCAGGTGCCGGGCGGGATGATTTCCAACCTGGCCAACCAGTTGAAAGAGCAGGGCGCCCTGAACCGCATGGCGGAAGTACTGGCTGAAATCCCGCGCGTTCGTGAAGACCTCGGCTTCCCGCCGCTGGTGACCCCGACCTCGCAAATCGTCGGCACCCAGGCGTTCTTTAACGTGCTGGCCGGCGAGCGCTACAAGACCATCACCAACGAAGTGAAGCTCTACCTGCAAGGCGGTTACGGCAAGGCGCCGGGCACCGTGAACGAAAAACTGCGTCGCCAGGCGATCGGCAGCGAAGAAGTGATCGACGTGCGTCCGGCTGATCTGCTCAAGCCGGAAATGACCAAACTGCGTGCCGAGATCGGTGCTGTGGCCAAGTCTGAAGAGGACGTGCTGACCTACGCCATGTTCCCGGACATCGGCCGCAAGTTCCTCGAAGAACGTGCTGCCGGTACCCTGACTCCAGAAGTGCTGCTGCCGATCCCTGAGGCCGGCGGTGTGACCTCAGCCGGTGGCGAAGGCGTGCCGACTGAGTTCGTCATCGACGTCCACGGCGAAACCTACCGCGTCGACATCACCGGTGTCGGCGTCAAGGCGGAAGGCAAGCGTCACTTCTACCTGTCCATCGACGGCATGCCGGAAGAAGTGGTGTTCGAACCGCTCAACGAATTCGTCAGCGGCGGCAGCAGCAAGCGCAAGCAAGCTTCGGCTCCGGGTCACGTCAGCACCACCATGCCGGGCAACATCGTCGACGTGCTGGTCAAGGAAGGCGACACCGTGAAAGCGGGGCAAGCCGTGCTGATCACCGAAGCGATGAAGATGGAAACCGAAGTCCAGGCAGCCATCGCCGGCAAAGTCACCGCCATCCATGTGGCCAAGGGCGACCGGGTGAACCCGGGCGAAATCCTGATCGAGATCGAAGGCTGAGTTAACTGCCTCGATACAACGCTTTAAACCTCGGGGGGGCATGTGCTCCCCTTTTTTTTCGCCCGGAGTATCGCATTGGCAAATGTGGGAGCGAGCTGGCTCGCTCCCTCAGGGAATGCGGTGAATCAGTTGTTGATCAGAACGCCATCCGCCACTGACCTGTTACGCCATGATTGCGGCTGTCAGTGCCGATCTCGCCGACAAGGCCGACACCCAGCGTATGTTTCGCTGACAAGCCCAAGTCCAGCCCTGCATCGACCAGCAAACTGTCACGGTCCAGCGGCGCACCGGACACGGTGAAGTTTTTCCCGCCCGTGACCAGTCGTTGGCGGGTATCGCTGTAGACGTCTCCATACGTGTGTTTCCAGCCGGCACTGAACCGCGGCGTCAGTTGCATGCCGTTATCCAGCGTGTTGACCTTCGCCAGACGCAGACCGAGTGTGCTGTTCATATTGTTCTGCGTTTGACCGTGGACTTTCAACGCTGCCGCGCCACCTTTTTCGTTGTAGCCGTCACGCTGATAGCGTTGGTAGCCAAGGCTGGCAAATGGTTCGATGCTGACATTGGCGCGGCCCAGGTTGTACCCCACTTCCGCGAAGGCCTGCTGGGTGCTGGCGTCGTAACGGCCTTCGGGACGATCGCTGAAACCGTTGAAGGCAACCCGCCGTTTTGTGCTGCCGTCGTGATTGCTGTAGGTCGCGCCGAGGCGCAGCGACAGGGGGCCGCTCTGGCGCAGCGCATAGGCGCCGAGATGCCAGCTATCGAGAGCACCGTCGAGTTCGCGGCTGTCCAGTCGAGTATCAGACTGGCCGCCCATCACACCGATACGCCATTCCTCATCAACGCGCCAATCCGCCCCCAGCACGAGCCCTTTGGTCGACGTTTGCAGCGCATCGTGGTCGCGATCCAGCGTTCCGCCATGACCCAAGGCTTGCAGCCAGACCCTGCCGTTTTCTTCGTTGCCGACGGCCAGGCTTGGTGCGTTGGATCGGTTGACGGGTTTGTTGCCGCTGGCGCTGTCCAATTGGCGCATGGCTGAGAGCAGGGTGGCGCTGACCGGGCTGTCACTGTTCAGGGTGGCTTTGGCGAGGTTGGCGGTGTTTCCGCCAGCAAGCTGTTCAATTGCATGGGCGGCGATCACTTTGTTACTGCCGAGCAGGGCGTTGACAGCGGCGTTTGCGGGGGTAGTTGGTTTTGGTGTTGTGGCGACGGGATTGGTCGTTGTTGATGGCGCTGATGAGGCGGTACCAGGCGCATCGGTGGGGGATGGAGCAGAGGCTGTCGAGGGAGTTTCGGCGGGAGCGGTCTGCGTGGAGGCGGTGGCGGAAGAGTTGGTGCTTGCCGGTGGAGTCAGGGTTTCAGCGACAGCCAATGGATTTTCAGATGAGGTCTGCTCTTGCGGTATATCCTTCGGTTCTTCGATGCTTTGAGCGAACTCCTTTCCGTTATCGCTGATCGCAGCACTCTCGAGGGGCACATCGTTACGTGTGAAGATCAGATCGACTTTGTTTTCTGCGTATTCGAGCTTGGGCGTTAAAAAGGCAAGGTTATTGAGTACCTTTCCAAATTCACCTTCGACTTTTTTGGCAATAAGGATGGTGTTTTCGCTGATCAACGGGTAGTCACCGGGTGTTGCAACGATGTTCAGCGTGGCGCCACCAAGGCTGGCGGTGCCACCGACCCATATCGCTTCACTTTTGCGACCGGCATCGACCTCGTAGGTCAGTTCGGCCGTTTTCGAAAGCGTTAAGTCACCTGATACTTTCGGGGCACCGTGCATTTTGTCTGCGGAGAATTTCCCGTTTACCTCTAGAGCACCGACCAAGCCATTGCCGGCCAATACGCCATTTTCATCAATAACAACGTCACCTCGAATATCCCCCGAATTTTTCAGGATGCCTCCTGATTGCACTGTCACGCCGCCGCCAATCTTGCCAGTGTTGATAAGCGCTCCCTGAGCCAACGCTCCTCCTTCGATATGCCCATCGTTTATCAGTGTTGCTTTGGGACGAACCAGGACACCAGTGTTGAAGTCACCGGAACCATTCAAGGTCCAGGTACTTCGTTTAAGCTCCAAACCTTCGAAGCGATTAGTCTTGCCTAGCGTGCCGCCGCTCGCGGTGTCGAGTTGCAGGAAGTTGATACCGCCACCACCGTCAACCATTCCGGTGAGACTTCCGCGACCCGATACAATGACCAGCTCATTTTTGTCACCGAATTTCGGATTAACACCATCCGCTGTCTTGTTGATCGGGATCTTGATGGTGTCGGGATCAATAATGAATGCTTCAAGAGCCGCCAGGAGCTGATCCGGAGTTTCGGCCGCAGGATCAATGGTCTCGGCAGAGATCTGTTGGGCAAGTGAGATTTCGGTACAACCCAACGCAAGCGCAATGGCTAGCGCCAGATATTGTGGGCGAAACGTGTGTTGAACGGGCATCTGGTTTGACCTCAATTAACTGGAGGTCAAACTCTAAAGAGCGCGATTCTATGCCGATGTCAGTCGGTTCCGGCTCGTTTGCGGGCGGTGTCAGATCGTTGTGTAGAAAATAGCTGTTCGCTTGATTGAGAGGACTTTTGGCCGCCCGAGCGAAAGACCTTTCTTACAACTATTCAAGACGCCGCCGACTAGTGCTACTCAAAAACTCATCTGCCACTGCCCAATCACCCCATGATTGCGGCTGTTGCTCCCCATCTCCCCGCTATAACCCACCCCCACCGAATGCCGCGCTGAAATACCCAGATCCAGCCCGGCTTCCAGCACCAGACTGTCACGATCCAGCGAACTGCCATCGACACTGAACGCCGTTCCTCCGACTACAAATGCCTGGCGCGTCGAGTTGCTGACATCGCCATAGGTGTGTTTCCAGCCAGCGGTCATGCGTGGCGTCAGGCTCATGCCGTTCTCCAGCGAACTCAGGTGTGCCAGACGCAGGCCGAAGGTGCTGCTGAAGTTGTCCTGTGTTTCTTCGTCCACCTGCAACGCTGCGGCTCCACCTTTTTCCTGGTAGCTGTCGCGGTGATAACGCTGGTAGCCGAGGCTGGCAAACGGTTCGGCGCTGAGGCGACCGCTGCCCATTGCGTAGCCCAGTTCGGCGAAGGCCTGTTGGCTGTCGGCGTCGTAATCGCCTTTTGGTCGGTCGCTGAAACCGTTGAAGGCGACGGTGCGGTTGCTTTCGCCCTGATGGCCGCTATACGCGGCGCCGAGACGCAAAGCGAAGGGTCCGCTTTGGCGCAAAGCGTAAACGCCGGCGTGCCAGCTCTCGACGTTGCCATCGACTCCCGTGGCGTCCAGATCCGTTTTCGAATAGCCGCCGAGAACACCCAGGCGCCATTGCGGATCGAGCGCCCAATCAGTCCCGAGCACGGTGCCCTTGGTGCGTTGTTCCAGACCGCTGTTGCCGCGTTCGCCATCGAGCTTGCCATAGCCGCCGATGGCTTGCAGCCAGAGTCGGCCTTGGGCGTTCGGGTCGTTGAGGTTGCGGGCTTCGGACGGGACGCCGGTGGCGGCGAGCACCGGGGTGTCGCGCTGATCCAGGGCAACCAGCAATCCTGAACCGCCGCTCATTTGTTGCATCGCCGACAGCATGCTGCCGCCAATCTGGCTGCTGGCACCGAGGGTGGCGCTGGTCAGGTTGGCGTTGCTGGCGCCGGCGAGTTGCTCGATCGCATTGCCGGCCGTGGTGCTGGTGGTGTTGAGCAATGCGTTGTAGAGCGCGTTGTTTTTACTCATCGAGGCCAGGCTGTTGGCGGCGTTGCTGCCGTTACCCGTGACCGCGAATTCGTTGAACGCGACATCGTTGCGCGTGTAGGTCAGGTCGACCTGGGTCGGGGTGTACGCGAGGGTCGGCGTGAGGAACGCGTAGTCGCTGGTGACTTTGCCGAAGGTGCCGTTGATGCTCGCGGCTTGCAGCACGGTGTATTGGCTTTGCCACGGATAGGTGCCGCTGCCGGGGTTTACCGCCAAGGTTGCGCCGTTCAGGTTGGCCACGCCGCCGACCTTGATCGGCGCGCTGCTGCCATCGGCGTTGACGCCGTAGGCCAGAGTGGAACCGCTGCCCATGGTCAAGTCATGGGTGATGGTCGCCGTGCCGAGTTGAGTGTTGGTGCGTAAAGTGCCGTTGACCAGCAAGTTGCCCACCGAACCACCGCCGGCATAGACACCGCCCGCGTCGACGGTCAGGTTGCCGGTGATGCCACCCTGGTTGATCAGCATCGCGCCGTTGCGCACCGCGCCGCCATCGCTGAAATCACCGCTGCCGGTCAGCGTCCAGGCACCTTGCTTGACCTCCAGCCATTCGAAGTTGCGACTCGCGCCGAAGCTGCCGCCCGCCGCGTCGTCCATCACCACGCGGTCGTCACCGCTGCCGCCGTCGACCACACCGACGAAGCGACTGCCATTGCGCAAGGTCAGGCTATCGTCGCCGCCCCCCAGATCCAGCGCCAGGCCGTTGCTGCCGCTGATCGTGCCGCCGTTGATCACTCTGTCGGCGAACTCACCGACGAACTTCACGCCGAAACCGTCGAGGCCCTGAATGGTGCCGAAGTTTTCCAGTGCGGTCGCGGCAACGCCCGAACCGCCGCTGCCGTCGTCCACCAGAATTGCACTGTTGGCGCCGCTGATCAGCGCGCCGTTGGCGTTCAACACATAGCCGCCGCCCAGCGCGATGCCTTCACTGCCGTTGGCGAAACCACCCTTGTCGACACCGCCGGCGCCGACGCCTTGAATGGTGCCGTAGTTTTCGATGTGGGCGAGCTTGTCGATGTCCACGCCATCGCCGTCACCATTGGGTTGCAGGCCCGAATAAGCGCCGGTAATCGTGCCGTGGTTGATCACGGTGCCGTCGCCATCGGAGCCGAAGCCCGAACCATTGCGGCCGGTGATTTGTCCGTAGTTGAGCAGTGTTGCGCCGAGGTCGGTGGTGATGCCGTGGCGGCCACCGGAAATGCTGCCGTAGTTGGTCACCGTCACGCCGGTCGCGGTGTCGATGTCGATACCGTCGAATTTGTTGTCAGCGGTTCGAGAGTCGCCGGTAGCGATCTCGCCATAGTTGGTGATCGTCGCATTGGCGCCGGTCTTCATGCCATCGCTGGCATCCCCGCGAATCAATCCGCCCGCGCGGTTGATGATCGTCGTTTTGACCCCTGCACTGCGCAGAGCATCCAGATCCAGCCCTTGCCCGGTGGTGGAGCGGATGATGCCGCTGTTATCGATCAGCAGACTCCCGCTGGCGAAGTTGCTGTCGATGCGCAACGCGTCGTTGAAACCAAGGATCTGCCCGCCAGCGCGGTTGTAAATGCTGTAGTTGCGCGCTTGGGTCAGGTCGCCGCTGCTGTCGATCGCCCGGCCGCCGGTCGAGATGATCTTGCCCGCGTTATCGATCACCACACCGGTGCCGCTGGTGCTGTCTTTCAGGCTGACAGTCTTGCCCGCGTTGGTGATGCTGCCCGGCGCAGAAATCGTCAGGGTGTCGGCACCGCCAAGGGTTTGCGCGGTAGTGGTCGACGTGTCGATTTGCACATTTTTGAACGGGGCGGCGTGGGCGCCGGTGCTGATCAATAACGCGATGCTGAGAGCCAGGCGCTGGGGCGAGAAGGGCATGTGGGTCGGCCTTTTTGTTATAAGCGGGCCGTCTTGTATAGCGGAGGGTTTTTACAGAATGATGTCCGTGCGTCAGCCTTCAGACTAACTCCGACTCAAATACGCCTTCCCATAATGCCGCTCCATCCTTGCCTGAATCAGCTCCAGACCAATCGACATCACCCAGTAAATAATCGCCGCCGTCGTCAGCATCTCGATATACCGATAGCTCGACCGCCCATACGATTGCGCCAGGAACATCACTTCCCAAACCCCCATCACCGAGATCAGTGACGAGTCTTTGAGCATCGAGATGAATTGGTTGGTGGTCGGCGGGATGATGGTGCGCATGGCCTGGGGCAGGGTGACGCGCCAGAAGATCACTGTTTCGCGCATGCCCAGTGCCAGGGAGGCTTCGCGTTGTCCATGGGCGACGCCGAGGATGCCGGCGCGGAAGATTTCGCTGAGGTACGCGCCGTAGTTCAGTGACAGGGCGATGATGCCGGCGGTGACTGCGCCCGGAACGACGCCCAGTTGCGGCAGGCCGAGGTAGATCAGCAGGATCTGGATCAGCAGTGGTGTACCGCGGAAAAACGAGGCGTAGAAACTGGCGATGCCGAAGGCCACAGCGCTTTTCGACAGGCGCGCCAGGGCGGTGATGAAACCCAGCAGCGACGACGTCACGATTGAGGCCAGGCACAGAAACAGCGTCAGCGCCGCGCCTTGCAGGAAGCCGTTCGGCGCCAGGTGCAGGCCGATCAGGTTGGGCAGTTTGTCGAGGATGATCGAGAACTTCAGGTCGAAGCTCAGGAAGAAACTGGCGAACAATCCAAACATCGCCGCCCACGTCAGGTACAAGCGCGTGCGGAAACCGAAGAGGCGTTGCAGCCGCGACTCAGCCACCGGTTGCGGCGGCTGAGGAGGTGTCGGGAAAGAAGTCATTGGCTGATGTCGGCGCCGATCCATTTTTGCGAGAGCTTGCCCAGGGTGCCGTCCTGTTTCAGTTGCGCAAAGACCTCACGCACCTTGGCGTCCCACTGTGCGTCGCCTTTCTCGATGGCCACCGAGTTCGGCTCCGAGTACAGCGGCTCGCCAGCCAGCTTGAAGCGTTTGTCTTCGGTCAGGCGCGGTTGCGCGGTGACGAGGTTGGTGAGGATTGCATCCAGCCGCACGCCAGCGCCGAGGCCCAGGTCCTGGAACGCCACGTTATCGGTGTCATACGGCGCGATCTGCACATCCTCGAACGGGTACTGCAACTGGGTGTCTTCAGCACCTTCGATAACCAGGTTTTTGTTCAGGTAACTTTCGTAGCTGGACGCACTGGTGAGGCCGACTTTCTTGCCGCTCAGGTCCTTGGCGCTGTGAATGCGATCATCCTTGGCATTGACCACGATCACCGCTGGTGAGGCGTAATACTCGACCGGGAAATCGAAGACTTCAGCCCGTGCCTTGCTCGGCGTCATCGAGCAGACGCAGATGTCGTAGCGGCCACTCCAGCGTCCGGCGGCGATGACGTCCCAGGACGGCGTTTCCAGGCGCAGTTTGACGCCCAGTTTGTCCGCCACGGCTTTGGCTACATCAACGTCAAATCCGTCGAGCTGGTTCTGGTCGTTGAGGAACGAGAACGGTGGATAGCTTTCCATCAACACGCCCACCAGTTCTTTCTTCTGCTCGATGCGGTCCAGTGTCGCTCCGCCAAAGGCTTGGCCGGAGACAGCCAGAATCGTCAGGCCCAGGGCCAGGAGTGGTTGAAATTTCACAGTCGATCCCTGAAAAAAAAGTGGTTGTTATTAACCGGATGGTGCGTATTAAATAGTTATAAGAACTACCTTGGTAGTGAGTTATTTTCATAAGCATATGAGTGAAAAGCATATGGGCGCAGGAAGCACGGTAATTCTGGATGGCGGCATGGGTCGTGAGCTGCAGCGCGCAGGAGCGCCGTTCAGACAGCCCGAATGGTCGGCGCTGGCTTTGAGCGAAGCCCCGCAAGCGGTAGAGGCGGTGCACGCGGCTTATATCGACAGTGGCGCCAACGTGATCACCAGCAACAGTTATGCGGTGGTGCCGTTTCACATCGGCGAAGAGCGTTTTGCAGCAGAAGGGCAGGCCCTCGCGGCGCTGGCCGGTGAGCTGGCGCGCCGGGCAGTAGAAGCTTCGGGCAAGGCTGTGCGTGTGGCCGGTTCGTTGCCACCGTTGTTCGGCTCCTATCGTCCTGACCTGTTTGATGCTGCTCGGGTGACTGAATTGCTGACGCCGTTGGTCAACGGGCTGGCGCCTCATGTCGACCTGTGGCTAGCCGAAACACAAAGCTCCATCGTCGAGGCGCGAGCAATCCACGCCGGCCTGCCCAAGGACGGAAAACCGTTCTGGCTGTCATTTACCTTGAAGGATGAAGACACGGACGAAGTGCCGCGTTTGCGTTCGGGTGAGCCTGTCGCTGAGGCCGCAGCGGTGGCTGCCGAGCTGGGTGTCGAGGCGTTGCTGTTCAACTGCAGTCAGCCAGAAGTGATCGGCGCTGCGATTGATGCGGCGCGGGAAACCTTCCAGCGTTTGGGGGTGAAGATCCACATCGGTGCGTACGCCAATGCCTTCCCGCCACAACCGAAAGAGGCCACGGCCAACGATGGTCTGGACCCGTTGCGTGAAGACCTCGATCCGCCGGGGTATCTCCAATGGGCGGCTGACTGGAAAGCGCGCGGCGCCAGTCATTTGGGCGGATGCTGCGGGATTGGGCCGGAGCATATTGCGGTGCTTGCCCAAAAGTTAGCGTGATGCCCATCGCGAGCAGGCTCGCTCCCACACGGTTTATATGTTGATCACAAACAGTGTGGTCAACCGAAAACCTGTGGGAGCGAGCCTGCTCGCGATGGCGTCCACCCAGGCAGCGATGATTTACCCGCGGCACTCAGCCAGTGTTTTCACCTGCCCGCAATCCGTCTGGTTTTCATCGGATAGCCACCGCTCAAACCCCGCGCCAATCGCTGGCCATTCCGAATCCAGAATCGAATACCACGCGGTATCCCGGTTTTGCCCCTTCACCACCATGTGCTGACGGAACACGCCCTCAAAACTGAACCCCAACCGCTCCGCCGCGTACTTGGAACGGGCGTTGCCGTTGTTGCACTTCCACTCCAGTCGCCGGTAGCCCAACGCAAAGGATTCCTTGGCCAGCAAGTAAACCGCCTCGGTACTTTTCGGCGAACGCTGCATTGGCGCACCGAAGGTGACGTGACCGATTTCGATGCGGCCTTGCGCGGGTACGATCGACATCAGACTCAGGATGCCCTGCACCTCACCGCTGGCACGGTCGATCACGCTGAAGAAATACGGGTCGCTGTTGGCCGCATGATTGTTCAACCAATCGTTGAAAGCGCTGCGTTCCGGAAAAGGACCGTAAGGCAAATAGTCCCAGAGTTTCGGGTCCGCTCCCGGGCCTTGCAGGGCTTTCCACAAACCCTCGGCGTGACGTGCCGGGTCGAGTTTTTCCAGGCGGATGAAACGCCCTTCAATGATTTTAACCGACGGCGCCGGGACGCCTTTCCAGTCTGCGAGTGAAGTCGACATGCTGTTCTCCTTGAACCTTAAAGGGCTTTGCGAAACTGGATGAAACCGGGGCGTTCGGCGATGCGCTCGTAAAGCTGGATCGCGGTGGCGTTGGTTTCGTGGGTCAGCCAGTGGACTTTGCAGCAACCGTCCGCCTGGGCGGTGGCGTAGACGAATTCGATGAGCTTGCGGCCGATGCCGTTGCCGCGGGTTTCCGGCGTTACCAGCAAGTCTTGAAGGTAGCAGGAGTTTTCGATGCTCCAGTTCGAGCGATGGTAGATGAAGCTCACCATGCCCACCGCGTTGCCATCGACCCACGCCAGCGCCGAATGAGTCGGTTCATTGCGGTCGAGCATGCGCTGCCAGGTGCTGTCAGTGACTGCATCTGGCAATTCGGTGTTGTAGAAGCGCAGGTAGGCTTGCCACAGCGGCAACCAGGCGGCGTGATCGTCGGCGCTGACCTGGCGAATTTCAATCTGACTCATGTTCATTCCTTAACGCATCAAGTGGGCGAGGGCCTGGTCGTGCACATCAGGGCTGGCGGCGAGCCCCTCGCGCACACCGGCGATGTCTGCGGTGCTGCGGTTCTGGCTGAGCTTGCGCTTGCCTTCCAGACGGTGGATCGGCAGGGCGAATCCGACGATGGCCTTGAGCATGCCGTCGATGTAATCAGCGGGTGCGTCTGCCACTTTCCATGGCTGAGCGCGGCCGGCTTCATGGCGATCGGTCAGCGCGCTGACCAGGTTAAGCAGACGATCAGCGTCGGTGAACACTTCGGCCGTGCCGTATGCATGTACGGCGACGTAGTTCCAGGTCGGTACGACTTTGCCATGCTCGGCTTTGCTCGGGTAAAACCCCGGGCTGACGTAGGCATCGGCGCCGGCAAAAATCACCAGCGCTTCGGCGCCATCCTGCAGTTCCTTCCACTGAGGATTACCCCGGGCGAAGTGGCCGTAGAGGGTGCCATTCGCGCCCTGTTCAGGATTGAATAACAGCGGCAGATGACTGGCTTGCAAGCCTTGCTCGCCGTGAGTGACCACCAAGGCGAGACGGGTGTCGAGTATCTGCTGCTGCAATTCAGACAAATCTTTGATGGCAAAGCCGCTGGGGTTGTACATGGAAATATTCCTTGGCGAATGCGTCCATCCTAGGCAGGCTATTGGTCTGTTGTAAGAGCCATTAATGACCAATTTCATAGGTCCATTGCCATGAGCGACGCGCCACTTTCCCTGTCATTCAACCCCGCCGGTATCGAACTTGATCGTCGTCAGGGCTTGAGTCGCCAGCTCTATCAGGCATTGCGCCTGCGGGTGCTCGACGGACGCCTGGCCAGTGGCACGCGATTACCGGCCAGCCGGGATCTGGCGGCGGCGCTGGCGATTTCCAGAAACAGCGTGGTGCGAGCCTACGATCAACTCTATGCCGAGGGGTTTATCGAGGGGCGAGTCGGTGACGGGACTTACGTTGCGCAACTGCCTCAAACCGTGGCAGCGGCAAAAAAATTATCCACAAAAGTATCCACAGGGTTGTCAACAGGGTTACCCACAGCCTTATCCACAAATTGGCTTGATTTGCCTGTGGTTTCATCCAGTAAAGTTATCCACAGCGGTGCGTTGGGACGAGTCGAGAGCAACCATTTGCCGACCCCACCGAGTGGTCCGCCCAAGGCCTTTCGGGTCGGCGTGCCGGCATTCGATCTGTTTCCTTTCGAGGTGTGGGCCAAGCTGAATGCGGCTTTCTGGCGCAAACCGGATTTACAGCAACTGTGTTATGGCGATCCGGCGGGTGATGAGCGTTTGCGCGGCATGATCGCCGCGTATTTGCGCAGTTCGCGAGGGATGCAGTGCTCGGCTGAGCAAATAGTGATCACCAGTGGCGCACAGCAGGGGATTAGCCTTTGTGCACAGCTGCTGGTGGAGCCGGGCGATGGGGTGGCGATTGAGAATCCGGGGTATCGGGCGGCAGGTCATGCGTTCGCCGTGGCCGGTGCGAAACTGCATGGCGTGGCAGTGGACAGCGAGGGCATTAACTGCAACGAATTGAATGGCCTCAGCGATTGTCGGTTGGCGTATGTCACGCCTTCTCATCAATACCCGACCGGGGTGGTAATGAGCCTGGCGCGTCGCCTCGAATTGCTGGCGTGGGCCGAGCGCACCCAAGGTTGGATCGTCGAGGACGACTACGACGGCGAATACCGCTACAGCGGCGCGCCGCTGGCTCCGTTGGCGGCCCTTGATCGGCAGGGGCGGGTCTTGTATGTCGGGACGTTTGGCAAAGTCGCCTTTCCGGCGCTAAGGCTGGGTTATCTGGTGCTGCCGCCCGGTTTGGTTCAGGCCTTCTCGCAACGGCGAGCGGTGGACGTACGGCATTCTGAGGTGAGCACTCAAGCGGTCATGGCCGAGTTCATGGCCGCCGGGCATTTCCAGCGGCATATCCGCCGCATGCGCCGTGCGGCCCTGAGCCGACGCAATACCTTATTGGCCGGTTGGCCGCAGAACATCCCCGGCATCGGTAGCTTGCCGAGTGTCGCGGCAGGGCTGCATCTGACGGTGGCGGTCGGCTCGCAGGCCCGTGAGCGCGAGTTGGTGGAGCAAGCGGCCGGCGTCGATGTCGAGATCAATGCGCTGAGCAGCTACTGGTTGCCGGATTCGACACTACCAGCGGACCAGCGCGCCGGGCTGGTTCTGGGTTTCGCGGCGGTGCCCGAGGCTGCGATCCGTGCTGCACTCGGGCGTCTGGAAAAGGTCTGGCGTTAAGCGCATTGCACCTCAGTTCCTGGCCTGAGGTTCCAGCTCCAGAAACAGTTTGCGCAGGTCATCGTTTTCGAAAGCTCACGTTCTGGAGACCATGGGTTTTACCTTTGGCAAAAACAGCGCTTTGGCCAGTTGAGAGCTGATTTCGCTGCGATTGATCGCGATCAATTCGTTGTTGGTACGGGCTGTTTGCCAATCAAATGCACCACCCAGTGTTCGTTGCGCGACAGTTTTCAGATGGGCAGCGGTATACCCTCCGACTGCTGCGTCGGGCTTGGGGTAATGAAAGTGGGCGTACCAAAGCACATTCCCGGTGGCAGAGTCACGAATTTCATACTCGTCGAAAAAGTCCTTCCTGCGCTTTGTCTGTTTTCGACCGGCGTTCTTGACGATATTCACCAAGCCTCTTTCGTGCAGCCAATCAACGCGAGGCGCAGTGGGGAGTTGTCGCTTGATCATGTCGATCCGGGTCGCGCGGCCCTTTTCGTAAAAGCGGGTCGCCTCTTCGTTGAGGCTCTTGGCAATGTTGGCACCAGAACCCGGCCCGCTGTCGGTGAGGTTTTTATCGGTCAGGGCCCTTTCGATGGCATCGGCGGCGGCTTCCAACTGGCGGGCCTGTTGATGAAACATGTCTTCGATTTCCACCGGGATACGCCCTGCCCGTTGTGCAATTGCCTCGGTGCGGCGGGTAAATGCCCCTGATCGATCCAGCAGTGACTGACCCGCTTGAATGCTGGCAGCCAAATCCGGGCGTGGGGTTGTCGGCACTTTTGTCGCGAGCGGCACATGTTCGAGCCACACACCGGGGGTTTTTTCGTGAAAGGTCGCGATGACTTTGTGGGTGAGTGGCGAAGTGACGTCGATCAGGTCGGTGTCATCCGCGGCTGCGCGGTCGCGGAGCTTGCCGACCACCGTGCCCTTGAAGCGAGTTTTGATCAGGCGTCTGGTGGACGGAGCAGGGCGGGAAGGCCCCGGAGTCGGCTCCAGCAATCTGCGCTCATGCAACAGGCCCACCAGATGATTCATGCTCTGTTCCTTGAACGTTTCGATTCGCTGGCGCATAAGATTGAGTGGCGGCTGCAGCAGCTGTTGCGGATATTCTTCGGGCAGATCGAGAATCCGTAGGTCCAGGGTTGCGAACTGTTCCACCAGATCATTGAAACCGTCGATCCGTTCGAGCAGTGGTAGCGCACTGTCTTCGGCAGCAAGGTCCAGCGACGACTGGATGGTGAGGCCGGCATCTTCGACTATCTGTTGCATGGCCTGGCGAGCCAGCGGTGTGGCGACAGTACCGCTGTCGCTGAGGCATAGCTCCTGAGCCAGGCTGATCTGGAACAGTTTCAAGTCGTGCAGACTGAACGACGGTAGCAGGGCCCTGTATTCCCGCGCCGCTTCTGCCCCTTCTTTGCCCAGTCGCAGCAGTTCTTCGATGCGCGCATGGGCGAACTCGATCTTGTCGATAACCCCCTGGGTCATGTCGCTGGTGAGTTGATGTGTCTGGCGGGGCGACTGGGCGCCCGCGGTTGTCTCGTTGCCCAGAAGGGCGAGGGATTGGCGCATACGCTCACCGAACTCACGGTTTTGCCGCTCGAACCATTTCTGCGTCAGTGACAGTTGATAATCCAGGCAACTGACCATTACCGGGCGGTAGTTGGAGATGGTCTCGAGGGCGTTGTAAGTCTTGAGCTGCTCGATGTAGGCGCCATATTCCGTCAGCTGTGAATTCAATACGTCGATCAAGGGCTGGCGATTGGCGTCGGCCGTTTTTTCCACGGCATCGAGCTCTTTTTTCAAGCCCGGCTTACGGACATCGAATGCGGTCAGTTGCCGTTTCAAGTCGTCCTTGTGCTGTTGGTTTTTGCGTTCGATTTCCCTTCGATTCCTGCCGCCGCCGCGCAGTCTCAGGCGCGTGTCGATGAACCATTCACCCTTCGCCGAATGGATCAAGAGAGGGCCTGTTGTGGCGGGCGTTTGCCGTGAGTCGATGATCTGCACATCATCGTTGTCGTCCAGCATGACTTCGAACCAGCGCTGACCGACCTTGGCATACCATTTCTGATTCAATGGGCTCAGGAATCGGTGACGGCCGGTTTCGGTCGAGGACTCTTTCAACGCCGCAGGTTTTTCAATCGCCAGCCCGTCCAGCAGGGTGGCCAATGAATCCGGCATCAGCACGCCGTGGATATGCACGGATGTTTCATGGTTGGCGGGTAAATAATCGGCGGCGAGATCGGGTAGTTGCGTCACGGTAATCTTTGGCGCCGGCAGCGGCGTTACAGCGGGTGTCGGGCTCTTTTCCACAGCGCGCACCGCGGGTTTGTTGCGAGTGGCCGCGCGATGGGCAAGCACCATGCCCAGGGACAGAAACAGATCCGTCAGTGCGGCCCATGCCTGATCGTTGTCATCCGCTTGCCCGGCTTCATTGGCCTGGTGCAAGTCGTCCATGATTTGCCATATCCAGGCAGCCGTTGCGCCCGTGCGCCCGAAAAAGGGAAGTGCCACATTGAACAGCATCCATGCGCCCTGTTTGAGCGTGGCCCAGCGACGTTCAGCATTGGAGACCGCTTGGCGGTCGGCCAGGGTGACCAGCGCATTGGCGTTGTCGGTGAACAGTGTCTGCGCAGACGGTTCGACGACAGGCGTCGCACTCAAGCTAAGCGCGCCCATCATGCCCAGTGCCGAGGTGGGGTCGGTCAACCATTGCGACAGCGTCCAGGCAGAAGGCAATTGACCAGGAAACACATATTGCGAGTAGTTGAAGTGCACGTCTTCCGGCAGCCAGGCCAGCACTGACTGGCGCAGCGCCTTGTTGTGCTTGATCGCATATAACAGGTTCGCCTCGCCGCCATATTGAACCAGCGGAAGATCCAGCAGCGGCCGATACAGGAGGCAGGGTCCTTTATCAGTCAGTCGCGGTCCGATCACAAACATGTTGGTCACAACGTCGACCTTGCTGTCGGTACGTCCCCCGGGAATGAATGCCAGCGGACGAATGACGATTTCCAGCCCGTCGACGTATCGATCTACCGCCTTTTCCTGCATGGCCGCGACTGCATAACGGTAGCCCTGTTCGTCGATGCCAGCCTCGCCACGAACCTTGAGTTGGAGTGCCTGAAGCGGCAGTTGTATGCGCAGGTGGCGGGTGTAGAGGTTCTGTCGGCGCAGGCTTTCCGTGGGGGCGGCGAGGAGTTTGCTTTTGATCAGGCTGGGGTAGGTTTGCCCGATATTCACTGTGGTGACCAGGTCTTCCAGGTAGGACGGTGTCATCCACGCGGGCGCCGCGTCACCGTTTTTGTATTGCACCGTCTTGTTGCCTGGTGGCGAGTCAATCAGGTTTTGCAGTGCCAACTCCACCAGCGTCAGCGTGAGGGTCCGGGTTTTGCCGGGTACGATGATCGCGCCGAGGACGACGAGACTGGTGATAGTGACTTCGATGTCCTTCAATTTCAGCTTTGTCGCGGCCGTCTGATTCTCGATCTTGTTGTCCTTGATCATCTGATCGGTCAGCGCTTGCAAGGCAAAGTCAGGAAGAGAGGGGATGCCCTCATCGAAGGATTTGCCGGCGTCCTGTTCCCGTAGCAGCGCGAGGTCCATCAAGTGTCGGCTGTAGCGGGTCAGGTCTGTGGGTGACGCATTGGTCAGCCAGTCTGGCAACAGACCCTGGATCTGGCTGAAACGTGAAGAGGGCTGCTCGTGATAGTCCGTGAAATGTTTCGCTGCGGCGCTCACCTGCGGCGCAAGGGATGGCGTCAGTGCGGCAACAGCGCCACCGAGTAAACCGATGGCATCGACCTCGAGCGCAATCAGTGCACAGGCCTGATGATCAAAAAAATCTCCGGTGGGTTCGTACAGGCGCCATTTCAACGTGCTATCACCCTTCGAGGCAGCAATGCGCCTGGCCAGCGTTTCGCCCAATGACGCCAGTGAGTTGTAGTGCCTGAAGCCTTCTGCGATCGAATGGGTCACGACAATTGTGCGTTCACCGTGGGTGCCCACCACCACCGCGGTGTCCAGCAGTCTCAAATGATGGGTGGTCTGATTGTCGAGACAGTCGACGTCAATCAGGCAGGCCTTGATTGCGTATTTGTCATGAGGTTGCCGTTCGGTCTGTTGTGGGTAACCGTAGACGGCGAGGGCAATGGCCCGCTGGTCTTCGTCCCAGCCGGCCTTTTCGTCGACGTTCCAGATGTTGCGCAGCGCACCGGAGAGTTGATGCCAGCGCGGTGTCGAGGCCGCTGTGGGCTGGTTCCAGTAATCGAGTTGCTGTTCCTGATAGGCCACGAACAGCAGCCTGGCCAGTTTGTTGAGCTGGCACCCAAGGGTATCGATCTTTACCGGCAGATGAATGGCCGAGTCGACAGCCGATGGCAGGGTCAGAAAATGTTCCCCGTCGATGTAGGTCACCGTCGTTCCGGATAAACCGAGCCGCACCAGCACGTCAGTGAGGGACTCGATCCGGTTGCTGCCCGGCCTGGCCTGTTCGCCGGCGAGTGTCCAGACGGGCGTCACCACCACAGCCAGGTTCGGGTCGATGTGCAGGTGTGGATACGCGGTGTCGAGGGCGGAGCGCAATGAGGCTGAAGCGACTTCCCTGATCGAAGGGCCGGTCACCAGTTGGGTCAGTATGTCTTCAGAGATGTTGGAGGGAGTCTCGGGCATGGCCGTTTCCTGTTGCCGGTGAAGCGCCGATGGGGCAGCGCTGTGTTCGGTCAAGGTAGAGGGCCGTCGAGGGCTGAAGGTGGTAGATATGTATCGCAGGCAAAAAAAGACCCGCCATCGCGCGGGTCTTTGATTTGGCGGGTGATCAGGTCCCTGACTTGATCTTGGTCCAGGCTCGCGTGCGCGCACGTTCAGCATCGCGCGGCAACGGTTGCAGGGTGTACAGCGTGCCCATCGCCGCTTCGGTCGGGTACAGGTTCGGGTTGTTGCGGATCGCCGGGTCGACCATTTCCGTGGCGTCCTTGTTCGGGTTCGGATAGCCAACGAAGTCGCTGACCGGCGCGATCACTTGCGGTTGCAGCAGGTAGTTGATGAAGGTGTAGGCGTCTTCCGGGTTCTTCGCACCTTTGGGAATGGCGAGCATGTCGAACCAGATCGGCGCGCCTTCTTTCGGCAGGCGCATGTCGACGATCACACCGTTCTTGGCTTCCTTGGCGCGGTTGGCGGCCTGGGAGAAGCTGCCGGAATAACCGACCGCGACGCAGATGTCACCGTTGGCGATGTCAGCCATGTATTTGGAGGAGTGGAAGTAGGTGATGTACGGCCGGATTTTCATCAACAGCGCTTCAGCCTTTTCGTAGTCCGCCGGCTTCTTGCTGTTGGGGTCCAGGCCGAGGTGTTGCAGGGCCAGCGGCAGGATCTCCGACGGCGAGTCGAGCAGGGCGACGCCGCACTGCTTGAGCTTGCTGATGTTCTCTTCCTTGAAGATCAGGTCCCAGCTGTCCACCGGCGCGTTGTCGCCCAGGGCGGCTTTGACCTTGTCCGGGTTGAAGCCGATCAGGATGGTCCCGTACATGTACGGCACGGCGAATTTGTTACCCGGATCGTTGCCTTCCAGCAGCTTCATCAGCTTCGGATCGAGGTGGTTCCAGTTCGGCAGTTTGCTGCGGTCCAGCGGCTGGAACACGCCGGCTTCGATCTGCTTGGCGAGGAACACGTTGGACGGCACCACCACGTCGTAGCCGGAGTTGCCGGTCAGCAGCTTGGCTTCGAGTGCTTCATTGGTGTCGAAGATGTCGTAGACCAGTTTGGTCTGGGTGTTCTGTGCCTTGAAGTCTTCCAGCGCCTTGGGGGTGATGTAGTCGAACCAGTTGTAGACGCGCAACGTTCGCTCTTCAGCATGGGCGGCGCCACCGAGCACCGTGGCGCACAGCACCGGTGCAATAAAACGCTTGAGTCTGTTCATTGTTCTAATTCCTCATTGGGCGCTTTCAAAACCTTCGAGAACGTTCACGGCATTGATGCCGATTTCTTCGACCGCGTATCCACCTTCCATCACGAACAGCGTCGGTTTGCCGAGCTTCGCGATGCGCTCGCCCATGGCCAGGTAATTTGGGCTGTCGAGCTTGAATTGGGAGATCGGGTCGTCCTTGAACGTGTCGACGCCCAGGGACACAACAACGATGTCCGCACCGTATTTTTCGATCTCTTTGCAGGCTTGTTCCAGCGCTGCACTCCAGCTGTCCCAGCCGCTGCCGGCCGGCAAAGGGTAGTTGAAGTTGAAGCCTTCGCCGGCCCCTTCGCCGAGTTCGTCTTCATAGCCGAGGAAGAACGGAAACTCGGCTTCCGGATGGCCGTGAATCGAGGTGAACAGCACGTCGCTGCGTTCGTAGAAAATCGATTGGGTGCCGTTGCCGTGGTGGTAGTCGACGTCGAGGATCGCGACCTTTTTGTGGCCCTGATCGAGGAAGGCCTGAGCGGCAATGGCGGCGTTGTTGAGGTAGCAATAACCGCCCATCAAGTCGCTGGCGGCATGGTGTCCCGGTGGACGGCACAGCGCGAAAGCACTGCGGGCGCCGCGCTGGATCGCAGCTTGTGCGGTGAGGGCCACTTGCGCTGCGCTGTACGCCGCTTGCCAGGTGCCGGCGGTGATCGGTGCGCCGCCGTCGAAGCTGTAATAGCCGAGCTGGCCGTGCAGGCTGGTGGGGATAATCCGACGCAGGGTGCGGGCCGGCCAGGTGTAGGGCAGCAAGTCGCCGTCGGTGTTGAATTCGGTCCAGCGTGCCCAGGCGCCTTTGAAGAAGTCGAGGTAGGCGCGGCTGTGGATGCGCGCGATCGGCTCCAGGCCAAAATCCTGCGGCGCTTCGACCGGGCCGAGGTTCTGCGTTTGCACCCGTTGCAGCACATGGTCGGCACGTGAGGGCATTTCGAAGCAGGGCATCAATTGCCCATCCATCAATTCACAACGGCCGTGGTGCAGGTGGTGATCGTCCGAGTAGATCGTCAGCATTTCTTGTTCTCCGCAGGCTGATTCGGTTGAACACAGTCTTGCGGGACGCGGCGTTTGAGAGAACGGCAGGAAAGGCCAAAAGGGGATTTATGTGGCCAAAAGATTTGACCGAAATTCGCCCCTTATTGGCGCGGGCGCGCCCCGGGTCAGAGCATGGAATGCAGATCTTGTGGCGAGGGGATTTATCCCCGTCGGGCTGCGTAGCGGCCCCGGCATTCCAAGGTTAAACCGTGTCTACGACTGCTTCGCAGCCGAACGGGGATAAATCCCCTCGCCACAGGGCTCTCTCTCACAAGGGTTATCGGTGTGGTCGGAACTGGCTTGGCGCCACGCCGCTCCAGCGCACGAACGCATGGCGAAAACTCGCGGTTTCGCTGAAGCCCAGCGCCTCGGCGATCCGGTAGATCGGCAGCTGATCCTCACAAAGCATCTGCTTGGCCTGATCGAAGCGCAGTTCGTCGAGCAATTCTTGATAGCTGCACCCCAGATCCTTGAGGTGGCGACGTAAGGTGCGCGCCGAACAATTCATCTGTAACGCCAAACCTTCCAGCCCCGGCGCCGCATTCAGTTGCGCGCGGAGCAACTGCCGAATCCGCCCCAGCCACGCCTGACGTCCGGTGAATTCGGTGTTCTGCTTGCGGCAGCGTTCGACCATCGCCTGATGAGTTATCACATCGGCGAGCGGCAAGGGTTGGTCGAGCCAACGCTTGTCAAAGGCGAAGGCGTTGTCCCGCGCCTCAAAGTGCAGCGGGCAATTGAAGTGTTCGGCGTAGGTCGCCTGATAGTCCGGTGCCGCATGTTCCAGGCGAGCTGCAAGTAAGGGCAGCGGATGCCCGAGCAGGTCATCGCAAATGACTTTCAACGACACCAGACAGAACTCGGCGTTGAACACCGCCAGCGCCGGGTTCTCTCGATAATCGGCAGCCACGAACCACACACGCTCGCCATCGTCTTCCAGGCTCAACTCGAAAAGTGTTCCCAACAGCGCCGGATAACGCATCGCCAGGCGCAAAGCGTCACCGAAGGTGGCACTGGTGAGCAGCGCATAACCGAGCATGCCGTAGGACGAAACGTGCATCCGCCGCCCAAGCTCCAGGCCGATATCACGCTTGAGTGCGACGGCGTTGGCGCAGACCTGCATCTCCTGGTTGGTGGTGATGCGCGTGTCCGCCCGGCTCAGATCCGCCGCACTGATGCCGCTTCCCGCCAGCAGCGCTTCGCTGGACAAGCCTTCGGCCTTGAAGGTGTTGAGCACCAGGGAGACGGCGTTGAGGGTGGTGAGGTGGGAGTGGAGCATGGGATGTTCCAGCCTTGGGATGCTGGAACGGCAGCAAGTTATGTGCCCAGTGAGTGACGACCATTACCTGTGGCGAGGGAGCTTGCTCCCGCTCGGGCGCGCAGCGGCCGCAATCCGGCTGACGCAACATTCCTGAACATATTCCGTCGTCGATTTCAGGAGTGCTTCGCACTCCAGCGGGAGCAAGCTCCCTCGCCACAGGGTTTGTGTCCGGCCTCAAGGTCAGCTGAGTTCACCGCAAAGGTCGAGCTCGACCAGGCGCCGCACTTCGGCGGTGTCCAGCCCGGCACCCAGCAACCCATGCAACTTGCCGAACGCCGCTTCACGGGTCATGCCGCCGCCCGAAAGCACGCCAACGCCGCGCAACCGGCTACCGGCCTCGTAGACATCCAGCTCAACGCCACCTTCATGGCATTGGGTGACGGCGACAACAACCACACCTTTGTCCCGCGCCCGCTCCAGAGCGGCCAGAAACTCAGGGTTGTCACTCGGCCCGGTGCCGCTGCCGTAGCACTCCAGCACCAGGCCTTGGATGCCGCTGTTCAGCACGCCATCCAGTTGCTCGGCGCCGATGCCGGGAAATAACGGCAACACCGCGACTTTCGCCAGCTGCTTGCTCTGGTTGTAATGCAATTGAGCCGGCAGCGAAGCGGCTTTCACACCGCCACCCTGACGCTCCAGCCGCTTGAATGGATGACGACCGAAGCTGCGGACTTTCGCGCAACGGGTCGGGTCGAGCCGTTCGCCGTGGAAGTACAGATGAACGCCCGGAGCCTGGCCATGGCCCAGAGCAACCAGTGCACCACTGAGGTTTTCCCAGGCATCGCTGTCGGTTACGCCGGCCGGCAGCATCGAGCCGGTGAACACCACGCGGGCATTCAGCCCGAGCAATTGAAAACTCATCGCGGCGGCGCTGTAGGCGAGGGTATCGGTGCCATGCAGGATCAATACGCTGTCGCAGCCCTGGACATCAACGGCGTCGACCACCGCTTCACGCAGTTGCTGCCAGTACGCCGGGCTCATGTTGGCGCTGTCGATCAGCGGCGACATTTCGCGAAAGCGCCACTGCGGCACCACGAGTTCAGGCTGGCTGTGCAGGTATTCGCGCATCCGCGCTTCGAAACCGGACGCCGGAGCCAGGCCATTGGCGCTGGCCTGCATACCGATGGTGCCACCGGTGTAGAGCACCATGACGTGCTGGGCGGCAGGAAAGGAATTGGGAACCATGGGGAAGCCTCCGCAAGAGATGACATGTGGGAGCGAGCCTGCTCGCGATGGCGGTATGTTAGACACTAATGTGTCAACTGACAGTCCGTCATCGCCAGCAGGCTGGCTCCCACAGGTTTGTGCACCCTTCGTTTAACGATCAGCGTTGCGCTGCGGGTACGCCTTGCGGCTCGGCTTCAGCCTTTGGAGCAGCCGCTGGCGGATTGGCTGGCCAGGCTTTCAGGTCCAGATCCAGATCCGGGAACTTGCTCGAGTCGAACACTGGCGTCTTGATCCCGGCAGCACGCTGGTCATCGTAGTCACGCAGGATGCGCATGCCGACTTTGAACAGCAGGAACAGTGCGATCAGGTTCACGAACGCGAGCAAGGTCATGGTGATGTCGGCGAAGGCGAACACCGTGCCGAGGTTTTCGATCGCACCCCAGAAGATCAACGCCAGTACCAGCGCGCGATAGCCGATCAGCGCCTTGCGGTTTTCACCGATCATGAAGCGCAGGTTGCTCTCGCCCAGGTAGTAGTTGTAGAGGATCGAGGTGAACACGAACAACGACAGGGCTACGGAAATGAAACTGCGGCCCCAGTCACCAACCACGGCGGCCAGCGAGTTCTGGGTCAGAGCAATGCCGTCGCCTTCGAAGCCCGGGGTGTAGAAGCCCGACAGCAGGATCAGCAACGCGGTGCAGGTGCAGATCACGAAGGTGTCGAGGAACACGCTGAACGCCTGGACCACGCCTTGTGCCACCGGGTGCTCGACCGAGGCGACTGCGGCCACGTTCGGCGCACTGCCCAGGCCCGCTTCGTTGGCGAACACGCCACGCTTCACGCCCATGACGATGGCGCTGCCGATCAGGCCGCCGAAGGCTTGATCCAGACCGAAGGCGCTTTTGACGATGGTCATCAGCATCGCTGGAACGTGGTCGAATTGCAGCACGATCACGTAGATGGTCACGCCGATGTACACCAGGGTTTTCACTGGCACCAGCAGGTCAGCGACCTTGGCGATGCGCTTGATCCCGCCGATGAACACCAGGCCCAGCAACACCGCCAGTGCCAGGCCCGTGTAGGTGGTGTCAAGGCCGAAGGCGTTGTTCAGCGAGTGAGTCACGGCGTGGGCTTGCAGGCCGTTGAAGGCGAAGCCGAAGGTCACCAGCAGCAGGAACGCCATGACCATACCCAGCCAGCGCTTCTGCAGGCCGTGCTGGATGTAGTAGGACGGGCCGCCACGGTAGGTGCCGTCGGCATCCGTACGTTTGTAGAGCTGACCAAGGGAACATTCGAAGAAGCTGCTGGACATGCCGACCAGTGCGGTCACCCACATCCAGAACACTGCACCCGGGCCACCCAGGGTCACGGCGATACCGACACCGGCGATGTTACCCGCGCCGACACGGCCGGCAAGGCTGAGCATCAGGGCCTGGAACGAACTGAGTTGCCCGGCGCTGCTTTTCAGGCTGTCGCGGAACACCGCGAACATGTGGAAGAAGTGGCGCAATTGAACGAAACGCGAGCGGATCGTGAAGTAGCTACCGAGCCCGACAATGAGCACGATCAGTACTTTCCCTGAGAGGAAGTCGTTAATGACTTCGAGCATGGATTATTCCTCGCTGTTTTTTGTTTAGGCAAATGCTGGGCAGGTAGAAACATCGCGTTACACCGGAGCGCACATGGCACAACAGTGAGGCGTGTGTTCGTCCCGGGCCCATATCGCAGGTTTGTTATTAGTTCGGGTTTCGCATGGGTTTGGGCCTCGTTACCGACGACCGCTCACGCGAAGAGGGGCGGCACTATACCTAGGAGAGTGCCGTCCGTCTGCACGGTTGTGGTGCAAGCGACGAAACGAAGCCTTGAAACACCTGACCCTTTGGAGGTCCGGTTCTTGTGGGAGCGGGCTTGCCCGCGATGCAGTCACCGCGGTTTTTCAGGTACGCCGCGTTATCGTTCATCGCGGGCAAGCCCGCTCCCACAGGTTCTGCGTGTTGCTCAAAGAGTTAAAAAAAAGGGCCTGGGGAATAAATCCCCAAGCCCTCAAAAGGTGAGAGGTGTCTAGTCCCTCGACCTGGTGAGCGTGGCCCTTCGTGCTCTTCGTTAAAGGAGCAAGAGCCGATGTTGTGTCTGGTTATGCCTTCAAAGGCACCAGACGCGGAGCAATCATGTTTTCCGGGCGCAGGATGTCGGCGAGCATTTCATCGTCGAGCAAGCCTTCTTCGCGCACCAGTTCCAGCACGCCGCGGCCGCTTTCCAGCGCGATACGGGCGATGCGGGTGGCGTTTTCATAGCCGATATACGGGTTCAGCGCGGTGACCAGGCCGATCGAGTGCTCGACCAGTTCACGGCAGCGCTCTTCGTTGGCGGTGATGCCGACGATGCAGTGCTCGCGCAGCATGTCCATGGCGCGTTGCAGCAGGCGGATCGAGTCGAAGATCTTGAACGCGATCAGCGGCTCCATCACGTTCAGTTGCAACTGACCGCCTTCGGCCGCGATGGTCAGGGCCAGGTCGTTGCCGATGATCTGGAACGCCACCTGGTTAACCGCTTCCGGGATTACCGGGTTGACCTTGCCTGGCATGATCGAGCTGCCTGGCTGACGCGCCGGCAGGTTGATTTCGTTGATGCCGGTGCGTGGGCCGCTGGACAGCAGGCGCAGGTCGTTGCAGATCTTCGACAGCTTCACCGCGGTGCGCTTGAGCATGCCGGAGAACAGCACGAAGGCGCCCATGTCGGAGGTGGCTTCGATCAGGTCGGCCGCCGGAACCAGCGGTTGACCGCTGATCAGGGCCAGACGCTCAACGGCCAGGTGCTGGTAGCGCGGGTCGGCGTTGATGCCGGTGCCGATCGCGGTGCCGCCCAGGTTCACTTCGGTCAGCAGCTCAGGCGCCAGGGTCTTCAGACGCGCCAGGTCTTCGCTAAGGGTGGTGGCGAAAGCGCGGAATTCCTGGCCCAGGGTCATCGGCACGGCGTCTTGCAGCTGGGTACGACCCATCTTCAGGACGTGGCTGAATTCAACACCCTTGGCAGCAAACGACTGGATCAGGCTGTCGAGGCTGGCCAGCAGCGCGTCGTGACCCAGCAGCAGACCCAGACGGATCGCGGTCGGGTAGGCGTCGTTGGTCGACTGCGCCATGTTCACGTCGTTGTTCGGGTGCAGGTATTGGTATTCGCCCTTCTGGTGACCCATGGCCTCCAGCGCGATGTTGGCGATGACTTCGTTGGCATTCATGTTGGTCGAAGTGCCAGCGCCGCCTTGAATCATGTCCACCACGAACTCTTCGTGGAAATCGCCGCGGATCAGACGTGCACAGGCTTCGCTGATGGCAGCGTGCTTGGCTTCGCTCAGGTGACCCAACTCGCGGTTGGCGTCAGCGGCGGCCTGTTTGACCATCGCCAGACCGACAACCAGCTTCGGGTAATGCGAAATCGGAACGCCGGAGAGACGGAAGTTGTTCACCGCTCGCAGGGTCTGGATGCCGTAATACGCTTGAGCAGGTACTTCGAGTACGCCAAGCAGGTCTTTTTCTGTGCGGAAAGATGCAGCGGAGGACATGATAGAAATCATCTCGATAAGGACCCGGTCTGTGCCGGAACGCTGCAAATGCTAGGCTTGTGGAGAATTTTCGGCCAATGCTGTTAAACACTAGCCTATGCACATTCGGCATAATGCCAATGTGACGCCGCGTGTGCGGCGAGCGTGTGACCTAATTTGGTGCGTGTCTGGGAGGACGTGATGAATCTGGAAAGTAAATGGCTCGAGGACTTCAGCGCCCTGGCCGCGACACGTAGCTTCTCCCAGGCTGCGGAACGACGCTTCGTGACTCAGCCGGCTTTCAGCCGCCGGATCCGCAGCCTTGAAGCCGCGCTGGGGCTGACGCTGGTCAATCGCTCACGCACGCCTGTCGAACTGACGGCGGCGGGGCAGTTGTTTCTGGTGACCGCGCGGACCGTGGTCGAACAGCTCGGCGAAGTACTGCGCCACCTTCATCATCTGGAAGGCGGGCAGGGTGAAGTGATGCAAGTGGCGGCCGCTCACTCCCTGGCATTGGGCTTTTTTCCGCGCTGGATCGCGCAATTGCGTAATGAAGGTTTGAACATCGCCACGCGGTTGGTGGCGACTAACGTCGGCGATGCAGTGCATGCGCTGCGAGAAGGCGGTTGCGACTTGATGCTCGCGTTCTATGACCCGGACGCAGCCTTGCAGATGGACCCGGAAATCTTCCCGTCTCTGCACCTCGGCGACACCGAAATGCTCCCTGTCTGCGCAGCGGATGCCGATGGCAAGCCGTTGTTTGATCTGGAGGGCGAGGGCAGTGTGCCGCTGCTGGCCTATAGCGCGGGTGCGTTTCTCGGGCGTTCGGTGAACATGCTGCTGCGTCAGCGTGCGCTGCGCTTCACCACCATCTATGAGACCGCCATGGCCGACAGCTTGAAAAGCATGGCGCTGGAGGGGTTGGGGATTGCGTGGGTGCCGCAATTGAGTGTGCGCGCCGAGCTGGCGCGCGGTGAGCTGGTGGTGTGCGGCGGCCCGCAATGGCATGTGCCGCTGGAGATTCGTCTGTATCGCTGCGCGCTGGTGCGCAAGGCGAATGTGCGGTTGTTGTGGCGCAAGCTGGAAGGCGGCGCGGCCCAAGGCACAACCGGTTCCTGAGACCCCTGACGATCAAATGTGGGAGCGGGCTTGCTCGCGAATGCGGTGGGTCAGACAACATTGATATCGACTGACCCACCGCTTTCGCCAGCAAGCCCGCTCCCACGAGGGATTGGGGGTGTAATTGACTGACCTTCAAGTCAATAAAACCGGCACTTTGCGCCGTATGACGGATGGTCGTTTCAGGGGCTGTTTATCTGCTTCATTAAGGTATACTGCGCGGCCTTCGGCCGGTTCGCCCGGCCATAATTCGTACAATCAAGCCACGCATTTTGCGTGGCTTGTTGTTTTTTGACGCGCCTGCGGGCGCCCAGAGAGAAGAGGCACGACGATGAGTGCACTGGTTGGCGTGATCATGGGCTCCAAGTCCGATTGGTCCACCCTTAGCCACACCGCCGATATGCTGGAAAAGCTCGGCATCCCTTACGAGGTGAAAGTGGTCTCCGCCCACCGCACCCCGGACCTGCTGTTCCAGTACGCCGAAGAGGCCGAGGCGCGTGGCATCGAGGTGATCATCGCCGGTGCCGGTGGCGCGGCCCACTTGCCTGGCATGTGTGCGGCCAAGACCCACCTGCCGGTGCTGGGCGTTCCGGTGCAGTCGTCGATGCTTTCGGGCGTCGATTCGCTGCTCTCGATCGTGCAGATGCCTGCGGGCATCCCGGTTGCCACCCTGGCCATCGGCAAGGCCGGCGCGATCAACGCTGCCCTGCTGTCGGCGAGTATCCTCGGCGCCAAGCACCCGCAATTCCACGCGGTGCTGAAAAAATTCCGTGCTGAGCAGACAGACAGCGTCCTGGATAATCCAGACCCACGCATCGCCTGAGGTTGTTGACGATGAAGATCGGTGTAATCGGTGGCGGCCAGTTGGGTCGCATGTTGGCGTTGGCGGGCACCCCGCTGGGCATGAACTTCGCTTTCCTGGACCCGGCGCCGGATGCTTGCGCAGCTGCGTTGGGCGAACACCTGCGGGCCGATTACGGCGATCAGGACCACCTGCGCCAGCTGGCCGATGAAGTCGATCTGGTGACTTTCGAGTTCGAAAGCGTCCCGGCCGAAACCGTGGCGTTCCTGTCGCAATTCGTCCCGGTCTACCCGAGCGCCGAAGCCCTGCGCATTGCCCGTGATCGCTGGTTCGAGAAGAGCATGTTCAAGGACCTGGGAATTCCCACCCCGGCGTTCGCCGATATTCAATCGCAAGCCGATCTGGACGCCGCTGTCGCTTCCATCGGTCTGCCGGCCGTGTTGAAAACCCGCACCCTGGGTTACGACGGCAAGGGCCAGAAAGTCCTGCGCAAACCGGAAGATGTGGTCGGCACCTTCGCCGAACTGGGCAGCGTGGCCTGCCTGCTGGAAGGCTTCGTGCCGTTTACCGGTGAAGTCTCGCTGATCGCCGTGCGTGCTCGCGATGGTGAAACCAGGTTCTACCCACTGGTTCACAACACCCACGACAGCGGCATCCTCAAGCTGTCCGTGGCCAGCACCAACCACCCGCTGCAGGCTTTGGCCGAAGACTACTCCAGCCGCGTGCTCAAGCAGTTGAATTACGTCGGCGTGATGGCGTTCGAGTTCTTCGAAGTCGACGGTGGCCTCAAGGCCAACGAAATCGCCCCGCGCGTGCACAACTCCGGGCACTGGACCACCGAAGGCGCCGAGTGCAGCCAGTTCGAAAACCACCTGCGGGCCGTTGCCGGTCTGCCGCTGGGTTCGACGGCCAAGGTCGGCGAGAGCGCAATGCTCAACTTCATCGGTAAAGTGCCGGACACCGAGAAAGTCCTGGCCATCGCCGATTGCCATCTGCACCACTATGGCAAGGCGTTCAAGGTCGGCCGCAAGGTCGGTCACGCCAACCTGCGTTGTGCAAACCGCGAAACACTGGCCGCGCAGATCCTCAAGGTCGAAGCGCTCATCGCCGAATAAACAGTTTCATGTGGCAGCGGCGGAACCATTCAAGGTCCGCCGTTCTCTCATGGCAGGATGCGAAAGTCTGACTAGGCTTTCGCATAGCCACTTACTCAGAGGGAAATGTCATGGGAATTATCGGAACCATCTTTATCGGCTTGATCGTCGGCCTGCTGGCCCGGTTCCTGAAACCGGGCGATGACAGCATGGGCTGGATCATGACTATTCTGCTCGGTATCGGCGGTTCGCTGGCGGCCACTTATGGCGGCCAGGCTCTGGGCATCTATCACGCGGGCGAAGGTGCAGGCTTCATCGGTGCGCTGGTCGGCGCGGTGGTGTTGCTGGTGATCTACGGTTTGATCAGAAAGAACTGACTCAAGCGACGAAGTCCTCTCCGCGCCGCAGGCGGGGAGGGCTAGAATGCTCGGCGTTACACCGTCCTTTCCTTACCGAGCACCTCCATGCGCCGTCTTTTTTTGACTCTCCTCCTTTTGGGCAGCGGTATGGCCCATGCCGGCGAACTGCCGGAAACCGACTGGCTCGAGCTGATGCCCAAGTCTGATCAGAAAGCCCTCGAGGCCATGCCCGAAATCGACCATAGCTCCCCCGAAAGCGATGGTACCTTTACCGAAAAAGGTGGCATGAAGCAGAGCAAAGGCTTGCCGGCGGTGATGTATTCGACCAAAACCGTGCCGTCGATGAACGACAAGAACATCCGCATCGGGGGTTATCCGGTGCCGCTGGAGTCCGACACCAAGGGGCGCAGTACGCTGTTCTTCCTCGTGCCGTATCCGGGCGCCTGCATCCACGTGCCGCCACCGCCGCCTAACCAGTTGGTGCTGGTGCGTTACCCGAAAGGTTTGAAGCTGGATGATATCTACACGCCGCTGTGGGTGACGGGCACGTTGAAGATCGAGAAGGTCAACAATGATCTGGCTGATGCTGCGTATGCGCTGGATGCGGCGAAGGTGCGGGTGGTGCAGGAGTCCGATCTCTAACAGCCACTCGAAATAACTGTGGGAGCCAGCCTGCTGGCGATAGCGGTGTGTCAGATACTTTCAAGTTGACTGACACGACGCCATCGCCAGCAGGCTGGCTCCCACATTTCGTATTGCGGTAGGGCTTAGAGCGGTTTTGCGCCGACGCTGACACCCAAGGTATGGCTCGCACCCGGCGCCAATGTCACCACATCATCCATCACATTCGCCGTCTCGATGCACAGCATCTTCTGCCAGCCATCGTCGGCCATGTCGCTGAACGCGGCCGCGCGTTCTATCCACGGATTCCAGATCACTGCCGAGCGCGAGCCACAGCTGGTCAGCTCGATACGCCGTTCCCAAGTCGGGTCGATAATGCTCAGCTTCGCCGGGGTATTGAGGTAGATGCGGTCGGTTTCGCCAGTGAAACGCAAATCGCCGCTCTGAGTGACGGTTTTCCAGTCCTCCAGCGTCTCGATGTAGCTCAAGCCATCCAGCCCCTCAACGTGCACATTGCGCACATCACTGACCGCGAAGTAACTGTGCAGCGCCTGGCTGATGGTGACTTTATCCGTGCCCTGGTTGTGGCTGGTCAGACTGATGTGCAGTTGATCACCCAGACGAATGCTCAGTTTGAGATCCACCTGATGCGGCCAGCCCGGAAAGCCGCCTTCGGGGTAGGGCAGGAGAAACTCAACCTTAAGGCTTTCACCCTCGGCTTCGATACCACCCAGTTCCCAATCCATCGCCCGGACAAAACCGTGGGCGGTCGGCGATTCGTTGCTGACGCGCATCGCCTGGACGCTCTGCGGGTTGCGCGGGAAATTGCCGAACCACGGCCAGCACACCGGCACGCCGGCGCGGATGCTTTTGCCGGTCTTGAACACGGCCTCGTCGTTCAGCCAGATCACCGGCGGTTGGCCGGCCACTTGATAACTGAGGATGTGCGCGCCTTGCTGGGCGACCAGCAATTCGGCCTGACCGTGGCGGATGCGCCAGCAGTTCAGTTCATCCAGTTTCACGGCTTCAACGTTGGGCGTGCTCATGGGGCAACTCTCGATCAGGAACAATGACTGCAATGGACCGCAGAAAGGCCGCAGTGTTTAACGCGCGCGTGGCGGAACCGAGCGGGTACGGCCGCTGCCATCGATCGCGACAAACACAAACACGGCTTCAGTCACTTTACGCCACTCGCTGGACAGCGGATCGTCACTCCAGACTTCGACCATCATCTGAATCGAGCTGCGGCCGATTTCCAGTGCCTGGGTATAGAAGGAGAGCTGAGCGCCCACCGCTACCGGAACCAGAAACGCCATGCGATCGATCGCAACGGTGGCCACGCGTCCGCCAGCGACTTTGCTGGCCATTGCGGTGCCGGCCAAATCCATCTGTGCCACCAGCCAGCCGCCGAAAATATCGCCGAAGCCGTTGGTTTCACGTGGAAGCGCGGTGATTTGCAGGGCCAGGTCGCCTTGCGGGATTGGATCTTCTTGTTCGAGCTCTATCATGCCGGGGGTGCCTCTGACCCGTGACTCATCGTAGGTGTAGCGGGTGAATAGCCGTCTCAAGGAAAAACGATTCAGCCCGAACATACTACGTTCGTCACGTTTTTCGTAAGGCGCCTAAAGGGAAACTCTGCGAAAGCGACTGAACCACGCAATGACCTTGCCTGACAGCCAGCGCGTTTTCGCACAGCAACCCCTTACAAATGCCGCAATGCAGCGAGTATATCGATCGGTAGACTCCGAGACGACCGTCCGGTTCTCATTTTGACCGTCAAATACGCACCTCTATGTGCTTTTTCGAACAATTTGCTATCGTGCCGGACCTGCCCAAGCCTCAGCCAGCGTTGTTGGGGTTGCAGATCCGACTATAAGAGAAGCCCTTGCCATGACCACAGCGCCCTCTAGCATCGCGCAGCCGACCCAGCCCGCACGCCCGTTGACCCGTAGCGACTACAAGACGTTATCGCTGTCTGCCTTGGGCGGTGCGCTGGAGTTCTACGACTTCATCATTTTCGTGTTCTTCGCCACGGTGGTGGGCAAACTGTTCTTCCCGGCGGACATGCCCGAGTGGCTGCGCCTGATGCAGACGTTCGGCATCTTCGCCGCCGGCTACCTCGCTCGTCCGTTGGGCGGCATTGTCATGGCGCACTTCGGCGATCTGTTGGGTCGCAAGAAGATGTTCACCCTGAGTATTTTCATGATGGCGGTACCGACCCTGATCATGGGCCTGCTGCCGACCTATGCGCAGATCGGCATGTGGGCGCCGATCCTGTTGCTGCTGATGCGGGTGATTCAAGGCGCGGCGATTGGCGGTGAAGTGCCGGGCGCGTGGGTATTCGTTTCCGAACACGTGCCAGCGCGTCATATCGGTTATGCCTGCGGCACCCTGACGAGCGGTCTGACGGCTGGCATCCTCCTGGGTTCATTGGTCGCCACCGCGATCAACAGCGTTTACACCCCGGCTGAAGTGTCCGATTACGCCTGGCGGATCCCGTTCCTGTTGGGCGGCGTGTTCGGTTTGTTCTCGGTCTACTTGCGCCGCTGGTTGCACGAGACCCCGGTGTTCGCCGAGCTGCAATTGCGCAAGGCTCTGGCCGAGGAAGTGCCGCTGCGCGCGGTGCTGCGTGACCATCGCGGTGCGATTCTGATTTCCATGCTGCTGACCTGGCTGCTGTCCGCCGCCATCGTGGTGTTGATCCTGATGACGCCGACCGTGCTGCAGACGGTGTACCACTTCTCGGCAACCACGGCGCTGCAAGCCAATAGCCTGGCGATCGTGTTTCTGAGTTTTGGCTGCATCATTGCCGGTGCGCTGTCAGACCGGTTCGGCGCAGGGCGGGTCTTCGTGTTCGGGTGTGCGGCGCTGTTGCTCAGCTCCTGGACCTTCTATCACAGCCTGGCCGCGCATCCCGACTGGCTGTTCCCGCTGTATGCCCTGACCGGGCTGCTGGTTGGCACCATCGGCGCCGTGCCGTACGTGATGGTCAAAGCTTTCCCGCCCGTGGTGCGCTTCAGCGGCCTGTCGTTTTCCTACAACGTCGCCTACGCCATCTTTGGCGGCCTGACGCCGATGATCGTCAGCCTGTTGCTCAAGGAAAGCCCGATGGGGCCGTCGTATTACGTGGCGGTTCTTTGCGGTGTCGGGATTCTGGTGGGGGCTTATCTCTGGAAGAAAGGGCGCTGATCCCGAAATTGTCTGTAGCTGTACCGGCCCCAATCGCCAGCAGGCTAGCTCCCACATTGAAATGCATTCCAATGTGGGAGCTAGCCTGCTGGCGATTGGGGCGCATGAGTCATCCTGTAAAAACCCGAGTGCTGGCCTTTCATCCAATTGTCATATTTCAGCCATAGAGTGTTCACACGGCCTGCTGATACTTGGCCCCGACTTAACACACCCTATCTGCTAGGAGTAAGGCATGAAACTGAAGCGTTTGATGGCGGCAATGACTTTTGTCGCTGCTGGCGTTGCGACTGCCAACGCGGTTGCCGCTGTTGACCCTGCTATCCCGAGCTACACCAAGACCACTGGTGTGTCGGGCAACCTGTCCAGCGTCGGCTCCGATACCCTGGCCAACCTCATGACCCTGTGGGCTGAGAACTACAAAAAAGAATACCCGAACGTAAACATCCAGATTCAGGCCGCTGGTTCTTCTACCGCGCCACCTGCGCTGACTGAAGGCACCGCTAACCTGGGCCCGATGAGCCGCAAGATGAAGGACAACGAACTGCAAGCCTTCGAAACCAAATACGGCTACAAGCCAACCGCTATCCCGGTTGCCGTGGACGCCCTGGCTGTGTTCGTGCACAAAGACAACCCGATTCAGCATATGACCATGGAACAGGTCGACGCGATCTTCTCGTCCACTCGTCTGTGCGGTGCTAAAACCGACGTGAAAACCTGGGGTGATCTGGGCGTGACCGGCGACCTGGCCAACAAGCCGGTGCAACTGTTCGGTCGTAACTCGGTATCCGGCACCTACGGCTACTTCAAAGAAGAAGCCCTGTGCAAAGGTGACTACAAGCCAAACGTCAACGAACAACCAGGTTCGGCATCGGTCGTGCAGTCGATCAGCTCGTCGCTGAACGGTGTTGGTTACTCGGGTATCGGCTACAAAACCGCTAGCGTGAAGACGGTGGCCTTGGCCAAGAAAGGCAGCACCGAGTTCATCGAAGACACCGAAGAAAACGCCCTGAACGGCAAGTACCCGCTGTCGCGTTTCCTCTACGTTTACGTCAACAAAGCCCCGAACAAGCCTCTGGCCCCGCTGGAAGCCGAGTTCGTGAAACTGATTCTGTCCAAACAGGGTCAGGAAGTTGTGGTGAAAGACGGCTACATCCCACTGCCAGCCAAGGTTGCTGCAAAAGCACTGGCTGACCTGGGTCTGCAAGAAGGTAGCAACGTAGCAAAAAAGTAAAACCCTGAGTCCGGGATATACCCGGACTCTGTAGGAGCGAGGCTTGCCCGCGAAAGCGGTGGTTCAGTCAGCATTGATGTTGAATGTAATGACGCCTTCACGAGCAAGCTTCGCTCCTACAAATGCCGGTACGCCGGCCCCCAAATTTCCGGTCCACTGCCAGTTAACGCTGGCGGCGGATTTGTTGCGTCACTGCATTGTCATCTTTCTGTCATACAGGATCGCTAGGGTGTGCGCATGAATGATCTGGCCAATTCCACCATGACTACTAATCCCCCCAAGCGAATTGATTTCAATACGCCTGAGCTGCAACGCAAGCGCCGCATCCGCGCGCTCAAGGATCGCCTGACCCGCTGGTACGTTCTCGTGGGCGGCCTCGCCGTTCTCGGCGCGATCACGCTGATCTTTTTCTTCCTCGCCTACGTCGTCGCGCCGCTGTTCCAGGGTGCCGACTTGACCGCCAAGGACGCCATCACGCCTGCCTGGATGCAAGACGCCGGCAAGCCGTTGATGATCTCCCTGGAAGAACAGAACCAGGTCGCCATGCGGGTTTCCGACAAGGGCCAGGCGTTGTTCTTCGACATCGACAGTGGCGCCGAACTCAAGCGCGTCGATCTGCCGATTCCGGCCGGCACTACCGTCACCTCCATCGGTGAAGACCAGCCCGGTCACCCATTGGTGGCGGTCGGCTTGTCCAACGGTCAGGCGCTGGTGTTCCGTCATACGTATAAAGTCAGCTACCCGGATGGCAAGAAAACCATCTCGCCAGCGGTCGAATACCCGTACGGCGAAACCCCGATTGCGCTGAACGAAGCGGGCGGTGCGCTGGAACACGTCAGCCTCAACGCCACCGACACCACTCTGATGCTGGTCGGCTCCACCGGTTCGCAACTCAATGTGCTCTCGCTGACCAGCGAAGAAAACATGATGACCGGCGAAGTGACCAACGAGCAGAAGCGTATCGATCTGCCGCAGATGACCGAACCGGTGAAGAACATCTTCGTCGACCCGCGTCAGCAATGGCTGTACGTGATCAACGGGCGCGCCCAGGCCGACGTGTTCAGCCTGCGCGACAAGAGCCTCAACGGTCGCTACAAACTGCTTGAAAACGGCGATGCCGAAATCACTGCCAGTACTCAATTGGTGGGCGGCATCTCGCTGATCCTTGGCGACTCCAAAGGTGGCCTGGCCCAGTGGTTCATGGCCCGTGACCCGGATGGCGAGTTGCGCCTGAAGCAAATCCGCACCTTCCAGATGGGCACCACGCCGATCGTTGAAATCTCCGCCGAAGAACGTCGCAAAGGCTTCATCGCCCTCGACGCCTCCGGCAAGCTCGGCGTGTTCCACAGCACTGCCCACCGCACCTTGCTGGTGGATCAGGTGGTCGAAGGCCAAGGCATCTTCGGCCTGTCGCCACGGGCCAACCGCGTGATCGTCGAAGCGGGCGGCAAGATTCAACCGTTGCTGCTCGACAACCCGCACCCGGAAGTGTCGTGGAGCGCGCTGTGGAGCAAGGTCTGGTACGAGAACTACGACGAGCCTAAATACGTCTGGCAATCGACCGCCGCCAACACTGACTTCGAACCCAAGCTGAGTCTGTCGCCACTGACCTTCGGCACCTTGAAAGCCGCGTTCTACGCCATGCTGCTGGCCGCGCCTCTGGCCGTCGCTGCGGCGATCTACACCGCGTATTTCATGGCTCCGGGCATGCGCCGCAAGGTCAAGCCGGTGATCGAGTTGATGGAAGCGATGCCGACGGTGATCCTCGGTTTCTTCGCCGGCCTGTTCCTCGCACCTTATGTCGAAGGGCATTTGCCGGGCATTTTCAGCCTGCTGATGCTGCTGCCGATCGGCATTCTGGTGGCGGGTTTCGTCTTCAGTCGCCTGCCTGAGTCTATCCGTCTGAAAGTGCCGGACGGCTGGGAAAGCGCGATCCTGATTCCGGTGATCCTGTTTGTGGGCTGGCTCTCGCTGTACATGAGCCCGTACATGGAAACCTGGTTCTTCGGCGGCGACATGCGCATGTGGATCTCCCACGACCTGGGCATCACCTACGACCAGCGCAACGCTCTGGTGGTCGGTCTGGCCATGGGCTTCGCGGTGATCCCGAACATCTACTCCATCGCCGAAGACGCCGTGTTCAGTGTGCCTCGCGGCCTGACCCTCGGTTCCCTGGCCCTCGGCGCTACGCCGTGGCAGACCATGACCCGCGTGGTGATCCTCACCGCCAGCCCGGGCATCTTCTCGGCACTGATGATCGGCATGGGCCGTGCGGTCGGTGAAACGATGATCGTGCTGATGGCCACCGGTAACACCCCGGTCATGGAAATGAACCTGTTTGAAGGTCTGCGAACGCTGGCCGCCAACGTCGCGGTGGAAATGCCCGAATCGGAAGTCGGCGGCAGCCACTACCGCGTGCTGTTCCTCTCGGCGCTGGTGCTGTTGCTGTTCACCTTCGTCATGAACACCCTCGCAGAACTGATTCGTCAGCGTCTGCGCAAGAAATACTCGTCGCTTTAAGAAAGGTAGAAGTCTGTGAAACAGAACTCCCTGAATGGATGGTTCAAGAGCGGCGCCCCAGGCGTCTGGATCAGCGGTGGCGCGGTGTCCATCGCGGTCATCATGACCATTGGCTTGCTGGCGGTGATTGCCGTGCGCGGTCTGGGCCACTTCTGGCCGGCAGACCTGGTGCACTCCAGTTACGACGTGCCGGGCCAGGCCAACCACCTCGTCATCGGCGAAGTGGTGCAGAAAGAAGAAGTGCCGCGCGAGCGCCTGAAAAGCGCTGGCCTGCCGGTGCCCGATCAGGGTCCGGAGTTCATGACCCGCGAGCTGATCAAGGTCGGCAACCGTGACTTGAACGGTAACGACTTCACCTGGATCGTCGGCGAGTGGCTGACTAACCAGAAGACCCCGCCAGAACTCATGGCCATCGAGCGTCGCGAGTGGGGCAACTTCTACGGCTACCTGGTCAACGTCAAACAGGAAGGCAAGGTCATCGCGGAAGGCGAAGCCGCATGGCCGGAATTGCAGGAGCGTGTCGCGCGCGTGAACCAGCTCGCGGCGCAGCTCAAGACCCTGGAAAAGGTCGACATCGGCGCGATCAACGCCGGTCTCGAACGCGTGCGTCTGCACGGTCGCAAACTGGAACTGGCGGGCAAGCTCGATGCCACCGCGCAAGCGGACATGGAATCCGAGCGCGCCGAGCTGAACGCGCGGTATCAGGACATTGAGGCGCGCCTGAACGACCTGCACGCCCAGTTCAACCGCGACAGCCTGACGGCCCGCGATGCGAACGGCAAAGAGATCGTGATCGACATCGGCAAAGTGGTTCGCGCCTATCAGCCGAACGCTATGGGCACCTTTACCAAGATCGGCTTCTACTTCAGCAAGGTCTGGGAATTCCTCAGCGATGATCCGCGTGAGGCGAACACCGAAGGCGGGATCTTCCCGGCGATTTTCGGCACCGTGATGATGACCCTGATCATGGCGATGATCGTGACGCCATTCGGCGTACTGGCGGCAGTTTACCTGCGTGAATACGCCAAGCAGAACGCACTGACCCGGATTATCCGTATCGCGGTGAACAACCTGGCGGGCGTTCCGGCCATCGTTTACGGCGTGTTCGGTCTGGGCTTCTTCGTTTATGTACTCGGTGGCTCGGTTGACCGCTTGTTCTTCCCTGAAGCATTGCCGGCACCGACCTTCGGTACGCCGGGCCTGCTCTGGGCGTCCCTGACCCTGGCGCTGCTGGCAGTGCCGGTGGTGATCGTGGCCACCGAAGAAGGCCTGGCGCGGATTCCTCGCACCGTGCGTGAAGGCTCGTTGGCCCTCGGCGCGACCAAGGCTGAAACCTTGTGGAAGATCGTGCTGCCGATGGCCAGCCCGGCGATGATGACCGGGATGATCCTCGCCGTGGCGCGCGCCGCCGGTGAAGTGGCGCCGCTGATGCTGGTGGGTGTGGTGAAACTGGCGCCGTCGCTGCCACTGGATGGCAACTACCCGTACCTTCACCTGGACCAGAAGATCATGCACTTGGGTTTCCACATCTATGACGTCGGCTTCCAGAGCCCGAACGTCGAAGCCGCACGACCGCTGGTGTACGCCACGGCGCTGCTGCTGGTGCTGGTGATCGCCACGTTGAACTTGTCGGCGGTCTACATCCGGAACCACCTGCGCGAGAAATACAAAGCGCTGGATAGCTGATTTCTTATGTGGGAGCCAGCCTGCTGGCGATGGCATCACCGCGGTTTACAGACTGACCGCGTTGCCTGAATCGCCAGCAGGCTGGCTCCCACAAAAACCGAACCGAATTTGTTAGCACAGGGAGCCTCCCATGCAGCACGAAGCACATACCCACGGCATCAACATGTCTGCCCTGGGCCGCGACAAACAGAGCCTGAGCCTTGAACAGGAAACCGTGGCCATCGAAGTGCCGGGCCTGAACCTGTTCTACGGCGACAAACAAGCGCTGTACGACGTCAGCCTGAACATCCCGAAACAGCGCGTGACCGCCTTCATCGGTCCGTCCGGCTGCGGCAAGTCCACGCTACTGCGTACCTTCAACCGCATGAACGACCTGGTCGACGGCTGCCGCGTAGAAGGTGAAATCAACCTGTACGGCCACAACATCTACCGCAAGGGCGAAGACGTGGCCGAGCTGCGTCGTCGCGTCGGCATGGTGTTCCAGAAGCCGAACCCGTTCCCGAAAACCATTTACGAGAACGTGGTTTACGGCCTGCGCATCCAGGGCATCAACAAGAAGCGCGTCCTCGACGAAGCGGTCGAGTGGGCGTTGAAAGGCGCGGCGCTGTGGGACGAAGTCAAAGACCGTCTGCACGAGTCGGCACTCGGCCTGTCCGGTGGTCAGCAGCAACGTCTGGTGATCGCCCGCACCATCGCCGTAGAGCCGGAAGTGCTGCTGCTCGACGAACCGTGCTCGGCACTCGACCCGATCTCGACGTTGAAAGTAGAAGAACTGATCTACGAATTGAAATCGAAATTCACCATCGTCATCGTGACCCACAACATGCAACAGGCCGCGCGGGTTTCCGATTACACGGCGTTCATGTACATGGGCAAACTGGTGGAATTCGGTGACACCGATACCCTGTTCACCAATCCGGCCAAGAAGCAGACCGAGGACTACATCACCGGTCGATACGGCTAGGACGCTGTAGTTGCTCACTGAACTGACGCTGCGGTCCACCGCACCTTACCGGACGCTCCAAGGACGCCAACATGATTAGTAAAGAAGGCCTTACCCATCACATCTCCGCGCAGTTCAACGCTGAGCTGGAGGAAGTTCGCAGCCACCTCCTGGCCATGGGCGGTCTGGTGGAAAAGCAGGTCAATGACGCGGTGACCGCGCTGATCGAGGCCGACTCCGGCCTGGCCCAGCAGGTTCGCGAGATCGACGACCAGATCAACCAGATGGAACGCAACATCGACGAAGAATGCCTGCGCATTCTGGCCCGCCGTCAGCCGGCCGCATCCGACTTGCGTCTGATCATCAGCATTTCCAAGTCGGTGATCGACCTGGAGCGCATCGGAGACGAAGCAACCAAGATCGCCCGCCGCGCCATTCAGCTGTGCGAAGAAGGCGAGGCGCCGCGCGGTTACGTCGAGGTTCGCCACATCGGTGACCAGGTGCGCAACATGGTCCGCGATGCGCTGGACGCCTTTGCCCGTTTCGACGCCGACCTGGCGTTGTCGGTGGCTCAGTACGACAAGATCATCGACCGCGAATACAAGACCGCGCTGCGTGAGCTGGCAACCTACATGATGGAAGATCCGCGCTCTATCTCGCGGGTCTTGAGCATTATTTGGGTGCTGCGTTCGCTGGAGCGCATCGGCGACCACGCACGTAATATTTCGGAACTGGTGATTTACCTGGTGCGCGGCACGGACGTGCGTCACCTGGGCCTCAAGCGCATGAAAGAAGAAGTTGAAGGCACAAGTGGCGAAACCGCTAATGTTCCGGGCAAAGCTGACGATAAGTAAGACTGCCCAAGAAAAACGCCCGGTCCTTTGGCCGGGCGTTTTTATGTGTGGCTTTCGACTTCAACAGCAGCACCCGCGAACGAAAAGTCCCGGCGTGACTGAAGGTTTTTGGCAATGTGCCATCAGCAAAACGGTATGCTTGCCGGGATTTTTTCGAGGGGTGATGGATGAGCAAGATCAGTGTGTTGGTGGTGGACGATGCGGCGTTCATTCGTGACCTGGTAAAGAAGTGCCTGCGTAACTACTTCCCGGGTATCCGGACCGAAGATGCCATTAACGGCAAAAAGGCCCAGGCCATGCTGGCCAAGGAAGCGTTCGACCTGGTGCTGTGCGACTGGGAGATGCCGGAAATGTCCGGCCTGGAACTGCTGACCTGGTGCCGCGAGCAGGACAACCTCAAGACTATGCCTTTCGTGATGGTGACCAGCCGTGGCGACAAGGAGAACGTGGTCCAGGCGATTCAGGCCGGCGTTTCCGGCTACGTCAGCAAGCCCTTCACCAACGAACAACTGCTGACCAAGGTCAAGCAGGCGCTGAACAAGGTCGGCAAGCTCGACGCCTTGATGAGCGGTGCGCCGACCAAAATGAACTCGGCTTTCGGCAACGACTCCCTGAGCGCATTGACCGGCGGCAAGGCTGCCGTGGTAGCGGCTCCGACACCGGCGGCGGCACCGTCGCGCGGTTTGCTCAACAGCCCGCCGGTCAAGGCGCCGGTCCCTGCTTCCGCACCGTCCAGCGGTCGGGGTCAAGGCCAGCTGCGTTTGCCTAGCGGCATTCAGCAATGCGTGATCAAAGCCTTGAGCATCAAGGAAGCGCTGCTGGTGGTGAAGCGCACCGACACACTGCCGCAAGTCCTCGACAGCGCGGTGCTTGACCTGGAGCAGGGTGAGAACGCTGAAGTCGCCCGCCTCAATGGCTACTTGCACGCCATCGTCGCGTTTGAACCGAAACCCGACAGCGACTGGCTGCAACTGACCTTCCGCTTTGTGGATCAGGATGCGCAGAAGCTCGACTACATCTCCCGCCTGATTGCTCGTGGTACGGCGCAGAAGCACTTCGTTCCAGGCGCGTAATCTTCGTCGCCTGACAGTCCGTCATCGCTAGCAGGCTAGCTCCCACATTGGAATGCGTTCCCCTGTGGGAGCTAGCCCTGCTAGCGATGGGGCCCTCAAATTCACCGCACATCCCCTTCGCTGCCCATTTTGAAACATCTGCCGACTACCCGGGTCCATTGCAGCTGCTAGGCTCCTCCCCAGGCCTTACTCGACAGACTCTTGCCCATGCTCGCGCGCTTGCTGTTTTTCTGTGGTCTCTTCATGGCCGCCACCTCGGCGGTGGCCATGACGATCTACAAGTCCAAAGACGCTAATGGCGTGGTCTCCTACAGCGACCGCCCCAGCAAAGGCTCCCAGGTGTTCGTTTTTCGAGATCGCATGGTCGAGCACCTTGAGCGCCAGGTGTACCTCGATATCAAAAAGCAGAAGGGCGTGGACAGGGTGTTCGTGCGCAACGACCTGTACGCACCGGTCGAGATCGAGCTGAGTTTTACCGGGCTGCAGAATGTCAGCGGCGCGCCGAGCCGGCCGATCCGCCGGGTGATGCCGGCGCGCAGCAACATCCGTCTGGCGCTGCTCACGGCGACGAAGGCCGGAAGGCCGCTGGCGTATACCCCAAGGTTCGAATATTCCCTGGGCGACCCTTCAGGGGCCGCCATGGCCTATCGGTATCCGTTGCCCTGGCGTGGAGGGCCGTTTCGCTTGAGTCAGGGCAACAACGGCCAGTACAGCCATTTCGGCGCGAAGAACCGCTACGCCATGGACATCGCCATGCCCGAAGGCACGCCGATCATTGCCGCGCGTGGCGGGGTGGTGGTGAAAACCGAGAATGCCCAGACCGGGCGCGGCACTGATCCGTCGGGCAATTTCGTGCGGGTGCTGCACGATGACGGCACCATGGGCGTGTACCTTCACCTCAAGCAAGGTTCGGTGGGCGTTCGCGAAGGGCAACGGGTCGCGGTGGGGAGTGCGCTGGCACTGTCGGGCAATACCGGCAACAGCAGCGGGCCGCATTTGCACTTCGTGGTGCAGCGCAATACGGGATTGGGGCTGGTGTCGATTCCGTACCAGTTCAATCAACCGGTGGGCAGCCTGCCGAACTTTGCGCTCGGCAAGCAGTGATGTGTTGTCTGGTCTGACGCCTTCGCGGGCAAGCCTCGCTCCTACGGGATGAGTCATTCCTGTAGGAGCGAGGCTTGCCCGCGAAAGGGGCGACACCGGCCTGAATCAATCCAGCATCAACACCTTGGCCAGAATAATCTTCGGCCCTTTCATCTTCTTGATGATGATCCGCAAGCCTTCGACTTCCAGCACTTCTTCCTCTTCCGGTACCCGTTTCAGGGTTTCGTAGATCAGCCCGGCGAGGGTTTCGGCTTCGATGTGGTCCAGGTCGATGCCCAGCAGGCGTTCGACCTTGAACAGCGGTGTATCGCCCCGTACCAGCAGCTTGCCCGGCTGGTAGGCGAGGATGCCGCGCTCGGCCTTGCGGTGTTCGTCCTGAATGTCGCCGACCAGCACCTCAAGCACGTCTTCCATGGTCAGGTAGCCGATGATGTTGCCATCGGCTTCTTCAACCAGAGCGAAGTGCGAGCCGCCCTTGCGGAACTGCTCCAGCAACTGCGACAGCGGCATGTGCCGCGACACGCGTTCCAGCGGCCGGGTCAGTTCGGCGAGGTTGAACGACTCGGGGATGTGGTCCAGTGCGGCCAATTCGAGCAGCAGGTCTTTGATGTGCAGCAGGCCGACGAATTCCTGAGTATCGCTGTCGTACACCGGATAACGGCTGAATTTGTGGCGACGGAACATCGCCAGGATTTCCTTGAGCGGCGCGTTGAACTCCAGCGTCACCAGGTCTTCCCGGGAGTTGGCCCAGTCGACCACTTCCAGCTCGCCCATTTCCACGGCGGAAGCCAACACACGCATGCCTTGGTCGCTCGGGTCCTGGCCACGGCTGGAGTGCAGGATCAGTTTAAGTTCTTCACGGCTGTAATGGTGCTCGTGATGGGGGCCGGGCTCACCCTGGCCGGCGATCCGCAGGATCGTGTTGGCGCTGGCGTTGAGCAGGTAGATCGCCGGGTACATGGCCCAGTAGAACAGGTACAGCGGCACCGCGGTCCACAGCGACAGCAACTCGGGTTTGCGAATGGCCCAGGATTTCGGGGCCAGCTCACCGACGACGATGTGCAGGTACGAAATGATAAAGAACGCGGTGAAGAACGACACGCCTTTGACCACTTCGGCGGACTCGACGCCAACGGCGCTCAGCACCGGTTCGAGGATGTGCGCGAACGCCGGTTCACCGACCCAGCCAAGGCCCAGGGAGGCAAGGGTGATACCCAATTGGCACGCCGAGAGGTACGCATCGAGCTGACTGTGAACGGTGCGCAGGATGTGTCCGCGCCAGCCGTTTTTTTCAGCGATGGCCTCGACCCGGGTCGAGCGCAATTTGACCATGGCGAATTCCGCCGCAACGAAAAAGCCGTTGAGCAAAACCAGGATCAGAGCAAAAAGAATCATGCCGAAATCGGCGAAGAGTGTCGCGAGGGTCAAGCCAGGGGATGGGTCCATGATGGAGTTTTGCGGGTTCCGTGTATTCAAAAAAGGGGGAAATGCGGTGCCTGAAGGGCAGGCACAAGTCAGCCAATGTAGCGGCTGACCGGGCGATTGCCTAGTGGCGAGTGCTGGCCGGTATCAGTCGGCGGTGCTGATGACCCGCGATTTGGTGACTTGGGCAGGCGCGAAATGGCAGGTAAACGTGCTGCCATGCCCCGGCACACTGCTGATTTCCATCCGTGCACGATGGCGTAACAGTACGTGTTTGACGATCGCCAGGCCCAGCCCGGTGCCGCCGGTGTTGGAGTTGCGGCTGGAGTCGACGCGGTAGAAACGTTCGGTCAGGCGCGGCAGGTGTTTGCTGTCGATGCCGATTCCGGAGTCTTGCACGCTCAGGTGTGCACCTTGCTCATCACCCCACCAGCGAATGCGGATATTGCCTTCGGCCGGGGTGTATTTCACCGCGTTGAACACCAGGTTGGAAAACGCGCTGCGCAACTCGGCTTCGCTGCCCTTGAGCAGAATCGTCGGGTCGGCTTCCAGGGTAATGCGCTGGTTTTTCTGGCCGGACAGCTGCTGGGCATCGCTGGTGATCGATTGCAGCAGGCCGTCGATGGCCACGGGCTGGTTGTCCGACGGGTAATCGGTGGCTTCCAGTTTGGCCAGCAACAGCAAGTCATTGAGCAAGGTCTGCATGCGCCCGCCTTGCTGCTGCATTTGCTGCAGGGCACGGGTCCAACGCGGGTTCACTTCCTCGACATTGTCGAGCAGGGTTTCCAGGTAGCCGCAGATCACCGTCAGCGGTGTGCGCAATTCGTGGGACACGTTGGCAATGAAGTCTTTGCGCATCTGTTCCAACTGATGGATGCGCGTCACGTCGCGCACCAGCATCAGGTGTTCGTTATTGCCGTAGCGAGTGATGTACAGCTGAATGCGCAGGCGATCGTTGATCGGTGACGGGATTTCCAGCGGTTCGGCGTAGCTGTCCTGCTCGAAATATTCCTTGAAGCGCGGATGGCGTACCAGGTTGGTGACCGGCTGACCGCTGTCTTGCGGCGTCTTGAGGCCGAGCAGGGTTTCGGCGGCGCGGTTCCACCATTCCAGATTGCCCTCGCTGTCGAGCATGATGACGGCGTCTTTCAGTGCGGCGGTGGATTCCTGGACCCGATCGATCACTGCTTGCAGGCGTCCGCGCACGCGTTGGTCGCGACGTTGCAGGTGGTAGATGCTGTCGAACACTTCACCCCACAGGCCATAGCCGTCAGGGGGTGCTTCATCGGGTTTGTGCAGGCGCAGCCATTCGTGCAGCCGCAGCAATTGCTTGAGGGTCCAGGCCAGGTAAAGGCCCAGGCCCGCGGCGAGGCTCCAGCCGTAGTAGCCGGTAATCAAGCCGATCACCAAACAGCCGGTCACCAGCAACAACATGTGGCGAATCAGGGTGCCATGCCAGTTCTGGTTCAATTGAACACGCGTCCTTGTCAGCTTGTCGGGCGGGAAAGGTCTTGGTCAGGCTTTGGTCGAAAAGCGGTAGCCGGTGCCGCGCACGGTTTGTACCAGATTTTCGTAGGCGTCACCGAGGGCTTTGCGCAGACGACGGATGTGCACATCGACGGTGCGCTCTTCGACATACACGTTGCCGCCCCAGACCTGATCCAGCAACTGGCCACGGGTGTAGGCGCGTTCCTGGTGAGTCATGAAAAACTGCAGCAGACGGTATTCGGTCGGGCCCATTTCGGCGGGTTTGCCATCGATAGTCACGCGGTGGCTGATCGGGTCCAGCAGCAGACCGCCGACTTCGATCGGTGCCTCGCCATCGGTAGGGCCGGCACGGCGCAGTACGGCTTTGAGGCGCGCCACCAGCTCACGGGGGGAAAACGGCTTGGTTATGTAATCGTCAGCGCCGACTTCCAGGCCCTGGATCTTGTTGTCCTCTTCGCCCTTGGCGGTGAGCATGATGATCGGGATGTCCCCGGTCAGCTCATCGCGCTTAAGGCGACGGGCCAGCTCGATGCCGGACGTGCCGGGCAGCATCCAGTCGAGCAGGATCAGGTCCGGCTTGCGGTCGACGATGATGGCATGGGCCTGCTGGGAGTTTTCCGCCTCCAGGCAGTCATAGCCGGCCATTTCCAACGCAACGGCGATCATTTCGCGAATGGGCGCTTCGTCGTCGACGATCAGAATGCTCCTGCCAACCATGCGTTAATCCTCTTGTCATTTAACTGTCTTGCGCCGCATTAGATAACGGAATTATTGCAGTCGTGTGACAGTATTTTAGCCGCCCTGCGATTGTCGTGATCCTGAACTAAGCTCTAAGTCCGAATCCTGACAACCACAAAAGGAAGGTTTCCATGAATCACATTGCTCAATCCTGGAAGGCATTGTTAATGACTGCAGCGCTAACGCTGCCGACCATGGCCTTCGCCGCCGACCCGGCGATGATGAAGGACGGGATGATGGTCGACCACAAGGGCATGACCTTGTACACGTTTGACAAGGACAGCGGCGGCAAGTCGATGTGTAATGACGATTGCGCCAAAAACTGGCCACCGATGATGGCGCCGGCGGGTGCCACGGCCGCTGGCAAGTGGAGTGTCATCAAGCGCGATGACGGCACGAGTCAGTATGCTTACGACGGTAAACCGCTGTACACCTTTGTGAAGGATGAAAAGCCCGGAGAAATGAAGGGCGACAAGATGAAGGACGTCTGGCACGTTGTTCACGAGTCGCAAAAGTAAGCGACTCAACGCCCCAAGCCGTTGCCGAAACAGGGCTTCGGCAACGGCTTGGGCGATCAGCGAGTAGCGTAATCCAGCACAATCCCGACAAATATCGCCAACCCGGCCCAGTGGTTGTGCAAAAACGCCTTGAAGCAGCGCATCCGGTCCTTGCCACGGGTGTACCAGAACTCCCACGCAAAACAGCCCGCCGCCGCCAGCAGTCCCAAGTGGAACCAGCCTCCCAGCTCGAATTTCGACCCGGCCAGCAACAGGCAGCCCAGCGCCAAACCCTGCAAGGTCAGGATGATCGCCCGGTCCGCATCACCAAACAGAATCGCGGTGGATTTCACGCCGATCTTCAAGTCGTCGTCGCGATCGGTCATCGCGTAATAAGTGTCGTAGCCCACGGTCCACAGCAGGTTGGCAATCCACAGCAGCCACGCGGCGGCCGGCAGTTCACCGGTTTCGGCGGTGAACGCCATCGGCATGCCCCAGGAGAACGCTGCGCCCAGCACCACTTGCGGGTAATAGGTGTAGCGCTTCATGAACGGGTAGCTGAAGGCCAGCGCCAAACCACCCAGCGATAACCAGACCGTCTTCGCATTGGTGCATAGCACCAGCAAAAAGCTCACGCCCATCAGCACCGCGAAGAACACCAGGGCTTCTTTCGAGCTGATCTTGCCGCTCACCAGCGGCCGCTGCTCGGTGCGTTTCACGTGGCCATCGACCTTGCGATCGGCCCAATCGTTGATCACACAACCACCGGCGCGGGTCAGTACCACGCCGAGCACGAAAACCACGATATTGGCCAACGAAGGCGAACCTTCACCGGCAATCCAGAGTGCCCACAACGTTGGCCACAGCAGCAAATAAATGCCGATCGGCTTGTCCATGCGGGTCAGTTGAATGAAATCCCAGGCCCGAGGGTTCACGCGGTTCAGGGACTTGAGCAGGCTCTGGTACATCAGCAGTTCTCCGGGTGGGCGCGGGTGGCGCGCCACAAGGTCGGCAGGAAGATCTCGGCCACCAGCACGCTCAAGGCGCCACGGTCGAACCGCGAGCGCCGGCCCCACAGTTCAGGGGCCCGGGACTCCAGCGGCAGCCATTCCTGAGGATAGTGACAAACCTCGATGGCGCGACGCTGGAACGCATGATCGCAAAACAGCAATTCGCCCAAGGAGCGGCTGCCCAGTTCGTCCATGTGCAAGCCGTCGCCCTGCAAGGCACTGCGTGCTGCCACGCTGCGGGCAAACACCCACGCTTCACCGTGACCGCGCAGATACACCTCGCGCACCCAGCCTTCACTGCCTTCCTCCAGTTCCAGCGCGGCACATTCGTCGGCGCGCAGCGGTTGCCAGCCTTCAAACAGTGGCGTGACGCTAAAGCTGTCATTCGACAAACGGATCAGGCGTCGGGTCAGCGAGCCTTCGTCGAACAGCCAGTCGAGGGTAGACGTGTCGGGGAGGGGCGTCAGTTGGCTTTGAGGGAGCCACAGCGGGGTTGCGGAGGGGGATTTTGAGTGCGGCACAGTGAGTCATTATTGGCAGCAAATGAGGCGGCGAGCTTACCATGTCAGCCAGCGATTTTGATTGATCAGGACCGCCGTTGCGCCGAACACGCTTGCATCTGCCGGGCCCGATCAGTACAAAACGCCCCTGAGCCCGACGGCAGCGCTCCAACCATCGACCGTTCGCGCCGGCAATAAGCCTGAATCCTGAGGAAGTACCTGAATGAAAAAGTGGCAATGTGTGGTCTGCGGCCTGATCTATAACGAAGCCGACGGCTGGCCGGACGACGGCATTGCGCCCGGCACGCTGTGGCAAGACGTACCGGAAGACTGGCTGTGCCCGGACTGCGGCGTAGGCAAGATGGATTTCGAAATGATCGAAATCAACTAACAGAACACCAGAGGAGTAAGGAATGAACGCACCTGTCGTGATCGTCGGCACCGGCCTGGCTGGCTACAACCTGGCCCGGGAGTTTCGCAAGCTCGATGGCGAAACCCCGCTGCTGTTGATTACTGCCGATGATGGACGCTCCTACTCCAAGCCGATGCTCTCCACCGGTTTCGGCAAGAACAAAGACGCCGACGGCCTGAGCATGGCCGAACCGGGTGCCATGGCCGAGCAATTGAAGGCCGAAGTGCGTACGCACACACGCATCAGCGGCATCGATGCGGGCCACAAACGCCTGTGGATCGGCGAGGAATCGGTGATCTATCGCGACCTGATTCTGGCTTGGGGCGCAGAAACCGTGCGAGTGCCGATCGAAGGTGACGCCGCCGACTCCGTTTTCCCGATCAACGACCTGGAAGATTACGCACGCTTTCGTGCCGCCGCGGCGGGCAAGCGCCGGGTGTTACTGCTCGGTGCCGGCCTGATCGGCTGCGAGTTCGCCAATGACTTGATCGTTGGCGGCTACGAAGTGCAACTGGTTGCACCGTGCGAGCAAGTCATGCCGACCCTGCTGCACCCGGCGGCAGCCGCTGCGGTTCAGGCCGGGTTGGAAAGCCTTGGCGCGCGTTTCCACCTCGGGCCGGTGCTCAACCGCTTGCAGCGAGTTGCGCACGGTCTGGAAGCGCATCTGTCCGACGGCCAGGTGATTCCTTGTGACGTGGTGGTCTCGGCCATTGGCCTGCGTCCACGCATAGATCTGGCGGCTGCGGCCGGTGTGCAGGTCAATCGCGGCGTGGTGGTCGACCGTCACCTGAAAACCTCTCACGCCAATATCTACGCGCTGGGCGACTGCGCCGAGGTCGATGGGCTGAATCTGTTGTACGTCATGCCCCTCATGAGCTGTGCGAGAGCGCTGGCGCAAACCCTCGCCGGCAACCCAACTGCCGTGAGTTACGGCCCAATGCCGATTACCGTGAAAACCCCGGTCTGCCCGTTGGTGGTTTCGCCGCCACCCCGCGGCGCCGAGGGTGTCTGGACCGTCGAAGGGCAGGGCGCGGACATCAAAGCATTGTGTCGCGATGCCAGCGGAAAACTGCTCGGTTATGCCCTGACAGGCGCGGCGGTGATGGAAAAACTGGCCCTCAACAAAGAGCTTCCGGCGCTGCTGGCGTAAATACCGGTCGTTCTGTCGGAATCACCCCGCTTTTGTCCCTACAAAGGTCGCGCCGAGACTGGCGCGGCTCTTCCGTGCGTGCCATTCTCACTCCCGTCTGCCGCAGAGTAGAGCACCTGCGGCGCTTTGGGCGCTGTTCCACAGAGAGCAGCACGGACATAACAACAAAAAACCGTCAAAGGGGCTTCACTAATATGCGTAAACCAGAACTCGCCGCTGCAATTGCTGAAAAAGCAGACCTCACCAAAGAGCAGGCCAACCGCGTTCTCAACGCCGTTCTCGAAGAAATCACCGGCGCTCTGCACCGCAAAGACAGCGTCACGCTGGTGGGCTTCGGTACCTTCCTGCAACGCCACCGCGGTGCCCGCACCGGCAAAAACCCGCAAACCGGTGAGCCTGTCAAAATCAAGGCCAGCAACACCGTTGCATTCAAGCCAGGCAAATCGTTGAAAGACAGCGTTAATCCGTAATTGCGGCGAACTCCCTGAATAACGGGGAGAACCGTATTGAAAAATGGGCACACCGATTGAGTCGGGTGCCCATTTTTTATGGGCAACGTTTAGTTCTGTATATGTTTCGTGGACTGATTAATACAGATTGGAAAATAACCGTCCACAGATCCCATTGTTTGCGATGACCTTACAAAAATACCGCTTAATATAAAGTGCCATCATTTTGGTGGCACTTTCTTAATCCTCCGTTGTCCAGATTCGTTTTGTTCACAGATGACACTAATCTTTCGGATCGTTCCTACATTCATCCTGCTTTATTGTTGGCATGCTTCACGTCCTCCATTGGGGAGGTGCCGGCCACGACTTGATGATGGTTTCACCCGCCGCTCTGCCTCAACGGTTTCAGGGCTGTTGGCTGGAGGGGGGAATATTAAATCGACATCAGGGAATCCCCTTACACATATAGGGAAATCTCCTACACGTAATAAACAACACTTCGTCTTGTTGTTTAATCAGATGCTTGCTAGTGGCCATCATTGTGATTACGATGCGCCCACTTGAAAGAGCACGAACTCAATTGGATGAGACTCATCGCAGCTCTTTGATACTGTCCCGCGTCGCTGCAACTGCAATTGGCGTTCGACCGTAATCCTAATTAAAGGCCATGGATGTCCTACTCAAGCAAACTTTCCGCTCATTACCTCGAACTCGCAAAAGCCTCTGTTTCCAAAGAGAATTTCGCGGGCGAGGACGTTCGCTTCTCGAGCGAATATGAGGCACTGGAAAGCGAGCTAGCGAAAGCCTCGTCCATGCACGAAAGCGGTCAGATCGACTGGCTGAAAATCCGTGAAAACAGCGAAAACCTGCTGCGTACCCAGTCCAAGGATTTGCGGGTCGGCGCCTGGCTGACGTGGGCCTTGTACCAGCGCGAGTCGTTCCAGGGCCTGCTGGCCGGCCTCGGATTGCTGCACCACTTGTGCGAAAACCACTGGGCCGACGTTCACCCGAGCAAGGCCCGTACCCGCTCCGCTGCGATCAGCTGGCTGGTGCCGCGTCTCGAGCAGGTGCTGACCGAAAACGTCGCGATAAAAGAGCAGTTGCCGATGTTCCGGCGGCTGGTCGAACACCTTGAAGGTCTCGACGCCGCTTGCACCGAGCACTTGGGCGACGATGCGCCGCTGCTGCTGCCGATCTCCCGCCGCCTGAAAAACATGGTGCAACGCGCCGCCGACAACCAGCCGGAACCCGGCGTGGTGGGCGCCGCGGTGGCGCAGGTTAAACAGGCCGCCACGCAGCTGTTCACCCCCGGCGCGCCGATCGACAACGAGAAAGAAGCTCACAAGGCTCTGCGCGCCCAGCAGGAAAGTGCTCGTCCGTTGTGTGCCTGGTGGCTCAAGCAGAAAGCCACCGACCTGCGCGCCCTGCGCCTCAATCGCACGCTGCTGTGGCTGCCCATCGACGCGGTGCCTGAGCGCAACGCCGAGCAAATCACCGTGCTGCGCGGCTTGCCCGCCGATAAGCTCAAGGCTTATCAGGACCGCTACGATCAAGCCAAATACGCCGACCTGCTGGTGGAACTGGAGGCGAGCCTGGCGAAGGCGCCGTTCTGGTTCGATGGCCAGCGAATGGTCTGGGAATGCCTCCAGGGCCTGAACGCCGAGATGGCAATGCGCGAAGTGGAAATCCACTTCGCGCTTTTGATTCAGCGCCTGCCCGGCATCATCGAATTGCGTTTTCACGACGGCGCGCCGTTCGCCGATCCGGCCACCCGCGCCTGGATCAGCGCCAACGTCATGCCGCACCTGCAAAGCGCCAGTGCGCCGCGCAAGGTCGAAGTCGCCGACACCCAGCCGGCCTGGGAAGTGGCCCTCGAAGAAGTCTTGCCGATCCTGCGCAAGGACGGCCTCAAGGCCGCCGTGCAGATCCTCAAGCAGGGCCTGCAGGGCGCCCAAGGCGGGCGGGCGCGATTTTTCTGGCAGTTCGCCTTGGCGCGGCTGTGCTTCATGGCCAAGAAGTACGAACTGGCCAGGACCCAACTCGAAACACTCGACCAAACATTACAGGACTCAGGCCTGAACGCCTGGGAGCCCGATCTTGCGCTGGAAGTGCTGCATTTACTGCATAGCTGCTGCGAGTTGTTGCCGCAGAACCATGCCGTACGTGAACGCAAGGAAGAGATTTATCGCAGGCTGTGCCACCTCGATCTCGAAGTGGTACTCGAATAGGCCCCAGGGCCACAACCGCAAGGAGAAAAGCCATGGCCAAAGAAGGCTCGGTAGCCCCCAAGGAACGCATCAACGTCACCTTCAAACCTGCCACCGGTGGTGCACAGGAAGAGATCGAACTGCCGTTGAAACTACTGGCAATCGGTGACTACACCCACCGCAAGGACGAACGCAAAGTCGAAGATCGCAAGCCGATCAGCATCGACAAGATGACGTTTGACGAAGTGCTGGCCAAGCAAGAGCTGAGCCTGACACTGAGCGTGCCGAACCGTCTTCAGGAAGAAGGTGACACTGAAGAACTGGCCGTGAAACTGCGCGTCAACTCGATGAAGGACTTCAACCCGGCCTCGCTGGTCGAGCAAGTACCTGAGCTGAAAAAACTGATGGAACTGCGCGACGCGCTGGTGGCCCTCAAAGGCCCACTGGGTAACGCGCCTGCGTTCCGCAAAGCCATCGAAGGCGTTCTCGCCGACGACGAATCCCGCGGTCGCGTACTGGGTGAGCTGGGCCTGAACGCCGCAGCCCAGGACGCCTGAGTCTCTATCAGCCAAGGAAGCCAACACCATGAGCACAAGCGCAGCACAGCAAAAGAGCAAAGAGAACGGCGAATACAGCATTCTCGACAGCATCATCGCCGAAACCCGCCTGACGCCGGACGACGAAGCCTACGACATCGCCAAGCGCGGTGTGTCGGCCTTCATCGAAGAGCTGCTCAAGCCGCAGAACAACGGTGAGCCGGTCAAGAAAGCCATGGTTGACCGCATGATCGCCGAGATCGATGCCAAGCTCAGCCGCCAGATGGACGAAATCCTGCACCACCCTGACTTCCAGTCCCTGGAATCGTCGTGGCGTGGCCTGCAGTTGCTGGTCGATCGCACCAACTTCCGCGAAAACATCAAGATTGAAATCCTCAACGTCTCCAAAGAAGACCTGCTGGACGATTTCGACGATTCGCCGGAAGTGATGCAATCGGGTCTGTACAAGCACATCTACACCGCTGAATACGGTCAGTTCGGTGGTCAGCCTGTGGGCGCGATCATCGCCAACTACTTCATGTCCCCAAGCTCGCCGGACGTGAAACTGATGCAGTACGTGTCCAGCGTTGCCTGCATGTCGCACGCACCGTTCATTGCTGCCGCCGGCCCGAAATTCTTCGGTCTGGAAAGCTTCACCGGTCTGCCGGACCTGAAGGATTTGAAAGATCACTTCGAAGGCCCGCAATTCGCCAAATGGCAGAGCTTCCGCCAGTCGGAAGACTCCCGTTACGTTGGCCTGACCGTGCCGCGTTTCCTGCTGCGTAACCCGTACGACCCGGAAGAAAACCCGGTCAAATCGTTCGTGTACAAAGAAACCGTCGCCAACAGCCACGAGCACTACCTGTGGGGCAACACCGCCTACGCGTTCGGCACCAAGCTGACCGACAGCTTCGCCAAGTTCCGCTGGTGCCCGAACATCATCGGCCCGCAGAGCGGTGGCGCGGTTGAAGACCTGCCGTTGCACCACTTCGAAAGCATGGGCGAAATCGAAACCAAGATTCCTACGGAAGTTCTGGTTAGCGACCGTCGTGAATACGAACTGGCCGAAGAAGGTTTCATCTCCCTGACCATGCGCAAAGGCTCCGACAACGCGGCGTTCTTCTCCGCGAGCTCGGTGCAGAAGCCGAAGTTCTTCGGCATCAGCGCAGAAGGCAAGGCCGCAGAGCTGAACTACAAGCTCGGCACTCAACTGCCGTACATGATGATCGTCAACCGCCTGGCTCACTACTTGAAAGTGCTGCAGCGCGAGCAACTCGGTTCGTGGAAAGAACGTACCGACCTCGAGCTGGAACTGAACAAGTGGATCCGCCAGTACGTGGCCGACCAGGAAAACCCGAGCGCCGAAGTGCGTGGCCGTCGTCCACTGCGTGCAGCCCAGATCATCGTCAGCGATGTCGAAGGCGAGCCTGGCTGGTACCGCGTCAGCCTGAACGTGCGCCCGCACTTCAAGTACATGGGTGCCGATTTCACCCTGTCGCTGGTTGGCAAGCTGGACAAAGAGTAAGCGGAGCTAACTCATGACTGGATACGGCAGCCTTTTCGAACGCCTGGGTGGCGACGCGGACAAACGCGTCGGCTGGAGCCGCGAGGTCTCCGCCATGGCGTCCGTGGCTGCCCATCTGGCCAAGATGCTCAGCACCCGTGCGGGCAGCGTGCAAACGCTGTCCGATTACGGGCTACCCGATCTCAATGACATGCGTCTGAGCCTGCACGACTCCCTGAGTCAGGCCCGTCTGGCCATCGAAAATTTCATCGAAGCCTACGAGCCACGCCTGAGCAATGTGCGTGTCATCTCCCTGCCGCGTGATCACGATCAGCTTCGCCTGTCCTTCAGCATCGAAGGCTTGCTGGAAGTTGATGGTTTCAAGCGCCAGGTCAGTTTCGCCGCGCGCCTGGATGGCAGCGGTCAAGTCAAGGTCAACTAAGGAGATTCGTATGTCCGGCAAACCAGCAGCACGCGTATCCGACCCCACCGCTTGCCCGCTCCCCGGCCACGGCACCAACCCGATCGCCGCCGGTTCCGGCGACGTCTTCTTCGACGGCCTCGCAGCCGCCCGCCAAGGCGATGCCTCGGCGTGTGGTGGTGCGATGTCGGGCGGGTTGGCGACGACGGTTTTGATTAATGGCAAACCGGCTGCGACGGTGGATTCCGTCGGGACCCATGGCAACAAGGTTACGGCCGGGTCCGGGACGGTGATTATCGGGAATTCGCATTCGCCGGTGCCGTTTGTGGCGCCAGAGCCTGTGATTATTCCTGGAATTTTTAATCGTGTTTTTTCGTTCCAGACTGCAGATGGACAGTCGGTCTCTAACTTGAATTACAGGATGCTTTCTGAAAGCGTATTAGAGAAAGCTGGGTGTTCATCAACAGATGGCGCAACTGGATGTTTTTCAACCGGCAAGCAAAGCGAAATAGTCACCATCTACGTAGCGTCGGAGTAATAGCGTGGAAACCACTATTGTCATCGGCGGCGTTGCTCATGTTTTCGAAACTTCCGACGGGAAGACGGAGCTGAAAATCAAGGCGGAAACGACGCCTAGCGAGGACAAAAAGCCAAAAGTACTCCCAATACCTAATGTCTGGCTGGTAACCAGGGGTAATGGAGTGCCGCTCTTTGCTCTTGAACCAGCACCGACAGATATTCAGTTCAAGATTCTGACGGCTGATAAGTTGTATGAAGCAAAGCGCCAATGGTTTGAGCCTTTGGCGGATAATTATAGAAAAAAGATATGGATTAACCCGGAATCTCTTTCGGTTGGCTCAGAACCTTATAGCGCGTATAAGCATTTTACTTGGGCTGAACTTATTAAGTTCGCGATAGTAGATCGGATGTCGGTTAGCTTCGCGCCGACTATGCCCGGTGACTGGAAGCACAGCGCTGAAGGTGGGGCCGGCTTCATATTGGTAATGATTGAAGGTGAGCCTTATTGGGCCGATGGAGTAGGACAAATCCCGTTTGCTACCGACACCTATCGTCTTTATCTGGAAGAAACCAGTCAGCCTGAAGCTTCTATCCTGAAGACAGTTGATACCGGCATCAAATATGGTGATGGCATTCCTATATTTCCCAAAGAAGATCTTACTAATGAATATGATAATTATATGGTGCTGCGTGGCGCGCTTTGGGCTTCGGAGAACTTCGATGTTCATGTTGAAAAGATAAGAGTGTTTGCAGGTCGCATGGGTTATCGCGAAAAAATTGTAACAAAGACGCTATATCGTGGTGCATCAGATCAAAAACTTAAAAGCTCCATTACTCAGGATTCAGTGAGTAAGTATGGGGTGTGGAAAAAATGATGACGAGGGTGATGGTAGCGTTACTTGTCCATTTTGCGGCTTGCGTGGCATATGTAGTGCTTAATTATTATGGTGTTTCGCTATATAAGTATTTGTTTGGTGGGTTGACCTCCCGTGGTGTATCCATCGGGATAGCCATGTATTTGGTCTTTTATCTGTTCGTTATTGTGAACTTGATTGTGGCGTTGGTTCCGAAAATTTCAGTTAAGTCGATTGTTGTTTGTTTTATGGTGGCGGCAATATTGATCTATCTGCTGCCTCTTTATCCGGTGCGTGCTGTTGCGTACAGCATATTGACTGGGGGTTTGACCGCTTTGGCAATATTTGTTTCTGGAAAGGCGGAAAAATTAATATTACAGCGGCGCGGAAGATGAGAACTGAAAAGTGCGAAAAGGGGGCAGACCCGACTATCCCCAATCCAAATTTTTTCAGGGCAGCACTCTGGTCTCCGCTCTTGGTGATGTTGGCTTTGACACTGGTCGAGCAGGGCAACGGATACGCGGCGGTTCTGGACTGGCAGCAAATGATTTTGATCTACGTTCTCTCATTCGGAATCCCGGCCTATATCGCCTTTGCCCTGTGGGCAACGCGAGTACTGAAAGGAAAAACCGAGCAGCAAATTTTGAAAAGTGTGTGGCGCGCACCGCTGACGTATATCCCTTTTTACGCCGCTCCTTGGATGATTTGTGGGTTGGCCTTTGTACTTCTGGGGAACGTCGCCGGGTTCCCGATGATGTTTGGCTGGCTGGCTTTTCTGCCGTACCTGCTCATCGCCGGTTACGTAGTTGCCGGTCTGACAGTCGCGCTCTACAGGACGTTTTTTTCATGAGTTCCACTACCAGGCAGGTAACCCGTGTCCTTTAACCACTACTACCAAAGCGAACTCACCGCACTTCGCCAGTTAGGTCGTCGATTCGCCGAGCGTAGCCCGGCGTTGGCGCCTTTCCTCGGGCAAGCCGGGCGGGATCCGGACGTGGAGCGGTTGCTGGAAGGTTTTGCATTCCTGACCGGTCGCCTGCGTCAGAAGCTCGATGACGAGTTGCCGGAGCTGAGCCATTCGCTGATGCACTTGCTGTGGCCGAACTACATGCGGCCGTTGCCGGCGTTCAGCATTTTGCAGTTCGATCCGTTGAAGCGTTCCGGTCCTGCGTTGATGGTCGAGCGCGACACGCCAGTCGAGAGTGTGCCAATCGACGACGTGCGTTGCCGTTTCCGCACGTGCTACCCGACCGAAGTCTTGCCGCTGGATCTGGCTGCGCTGAATTACTCGGTGAAGGGCGACGGTTCGTTGTTGAGCCTGCGCCTGGAGATGAGCGCTGACGGTCATCTTGGCGAACTGGAACTGAGCCGTTTGCGTCTGCACTTCGCCGGTGAGCGCTACATCAGCCAGATGCTCTACCTGAGCCTGTTGCGCAATCTGGAAGGCATCGAACTGATCCCGCTGGATGGCGCCGGCAAACCCATCAACGGCGTCAACGGCACGCCGATGGCGTTCAAGATGCCCGGCGACCGTGTGCAACCGGTAGGTTTTGCCGAAGAAGAAGCGTTGATCCCCTATCCGCTGAACACCTTCCGTGGCTATCGCTACTTGCAGGAATATTTCGCCTTCCAGGACAAGTTCCTGTTCGTCGACGTCAACGGTCTGGACATGCTCAAGGCATTGCCGGAAGACACGCTCAAGCAAATGCGCGGCCTCGAATTGCGCTTCGACATTCGCAAGAGCGGCATCATGCGCATGCGTCCGACGCTGGACAATGTGAAGCTCTACTGCACGCCGATTGTGAATCTGTTCAAGCACGACGCCTTGCCGATCCGCCTAGATGGCAAGCAAGACGAATACCTGCTGCTGCCCGCCGAATTCGATCTGCAAAACTGCGGCGTGTTTTCGGTGGAAACCGTGACGGGATGGAAGCCCGGCGGCCTCGGTTATCAGGAATACGTGCCGTTCGAGTCCTTCGAGCACGACCCGAGTTTCGACGTGCCCAACAGCCGTCCGCATTACAGCATCCGCCAGCGTTCGTCGCTGTTGCACGACGGCCTCGACACGTACCTGAGCTTCGGCATCCGCCACACCGAAGCCCATGAAACCCTGTCGATCGAGCTGATGTGCACCAACCAGAACCTGCCCAAAAAGCTCAAGCTCGGCGACATCAGCCAAGCCTGCGAAGACACGCCGGAGTTCCTGAGTTTCCGCAACATCACCCCGGCCACGCCCAGTTATGCGCCGCCGCTGAACCGCGACTTCCTCTGGAAGCTGATCAGCAATATGTCGCTCAACTACCTGTCGCTGGCCGACGTCAATGCGTTGAAGGTGATTCTGGAAACCTACGACCTGCCGCGCTACTACGACCAACACGCTGAGAAAGTCAGCAAACGCCTGCTGGGCGGGCTCAAGTCGATCAAACACCAACACGTCGACCGGTTGCACCGAGGGTTGCCGGTTCGCGGGTTGCGCACCGAGCTGACCATCGACCCGGAAGGGTATATCGGCGAAGGCGACCTGTTCGTTTTCGCCTCGGTTCTTAACGAGTTTTTCGCGCTTTACGCCAGTCTCAATTCGTACCACGAGCTGCGGGTAAAAAGCACACAGGGAGAGGTGTACCAATGGACACCACGTATGGGCCTTCAGCCGCTTCTTTAAGCGGACTGACCCGAGGAATACGCGAGTACTCGCTGTTTCAGGCCGTGCTGCTGGTGGTTGACCGGCTGCGCGAGGCCCACCCGCACCTGAGCCAGGACGATCTGTACGACCAGCTCGAATTCCAGGCCAACCCGAGCCTGGGTTTCCCGGGCAGTGACGTCGATCGCGTGGAGTTTTTCCACGAGCACGGGCAGATGCGCGCGCGCCTGCGTTTCAACCTGATCGGCCTGGTCGGCTCCGGTTCGCCGCTGCCGGCGTTCTACGGTGAACAAGCCCTGGGCGACAGCGAAGACGGCAACCCGACCCGCAACTTCCTCGACCTGTTCCACCATCGCCTGCAACGGTTGATGTTGCCGATCTGGCGCAAGTACCGCTACCGCGCCAGTTTCGAGAGCGGCGCCCTCGACCCGTTCTCGGCGCAGCTGTTTGCCTTGATTGGCCTCGGCGGCGAAGAGATCCGCAAGGCCCAGGAACTGAACTGGAAACGCCTGCTTCCATACCTCGGTCTGCTCAGCTTGCGGGCGCACTCGGCCGCGTTGATCGAAGCGGTGCTGCGGTACTACTTCAAACACGCCGAACTGACCATCGAGCAGTGCATCGAGCGCCGCGTGGAAATTCTCGACGAGCAACGCAATCGTCTGGGCCGCGCCAACAGCCTGCTCGGCGAAGACCTGGTGCTGGGCGAACACGTGCGCGACCGCAGCGGAAAATTCCGCATTCACATCCGCGAACTCGACTGGCAACGCTTCCACGAATTCCTGCCGATCGGTTTCGGCTACCAGCCGCTGTGCGCGCTGGTGCGGTTCACCCTGCGTGACCCGCTCGATTACGACATTCGCCTGGTGTTGCGCCAGGAAGAAATCCGCGAACTGCGCATCGGTGAGCAAAACGCCTGTCGCCTGGGATGGACCAGTTGGCTGGGCCGCGAAAAAGCGGACGGCGTGGTGACCCTGGGCAGCAAAATTCATTAAGGACAGATGACCAATGATCAACGTAGACCTGCAACAACTTATCCAGGCGCTGGACGCCGAAACCCGTCGTGATCTGGAAAGTTCTGCCGAGCGTTGCGTCGCCCGTGGCGGCAGCAAAATCCTCGTCGAAGACTTGCTGCTCGGCCTGCTGGAGCGCCCTCAAGGCTTGCTCGCACGCGCGCTGCAAGACGCCGAAGTGGATGCCGGCGAACTGAGCGCCGCGTTGCAATCGCGGGTCGAGCACAGCGCCTCGCGCAACCCGGTGTTCGCCCCGGAACTGGTGCAGTGGCTGCAAGATGCGTTGCTGGTGGCCAACCTTGAACTGGGCCAGAGTCAGGTCGAGCAAGCCGCGTTGATCCTCGCGCTGCTGCGCAACCCGATGCGCTACGCCGGTAGTCGCTACCAGTCGTTGCTGGCCAAGCTGAACATCGAGCGCCTGAAAGAATTCGCCCTGTCGCAGAAAGAGCAACCGGCTACCGGCAAACCGGCTGTACCGGGTGAATCGCTGCTGGAGCGCTTCACGCATAACCTCACTCAACAAGCCCGCGACGGCAAACTCGACCCGGTGCTGTGCCGCGATGGCGCGATCCGCCAGATGGTTGACATCCTCGCCCGTCGCCGCAAGAACAACCCGATCGTGGTCGGTGAAGCCGGCGTTGGTAAGACTGCGATCGTCGAAGGCCTGGCCTCGCGCATCGCCGCCGGTGAAGTGCCGCAAGTGCTCAAAGGCGTGGAGCTGCTGTCGCTGGACATGGGCTTGCTGCAAGCCGGCGCCAGCGTCAAAGGTGAATTCGAACGTCGCCTCAAAGGCGTGATCGACGAAGTCAAAGCCTCGCCGAAACCGATCATCCTGTTCATCGACGAAGCGCACACGCTGATCGGCGCGGGCGGCAATGCCGGCGGTTCCGATGCGGCCAACCTGCTCAAGCCAGCCCTGGCTCGAGGTGAATTGCGCACCATCGCCGCCACCACGTGGGCGGAGTACAAAAAATACTTCGAAAAAGACCCGGCCCTGGCCCGTCGTTTCCAGCCGGTGCAACTGCACGAACCGACCGTCAGCGAAGCGGTGACCATCCTCCGTGGCCTGGCTCAGGTCTACGAGAAGAGCCACGGCATCTACCTGCGCGATGACGCGGTGGTTGCGGCGGCCGAGTTGTCCGCTCGCTACCTCGCGGGCCGTCAGCTGCCGGACAAAGCCGTCGACGTGCTCGACACCGCGTGCGCTCGCGTTCGCATCAGCCTCGCCGCCGCTCCGGAAAGCCTTGAGCGCCTGCGTGGCGAACTGGCTGAAGGCGGCCGTCAGCGTCAAGCGCTGCGCCGTGATGCTGAAGCAGGCTTGCTGATCGATCACGAAGCGCTGGACGCGTTGGAAGATCGCCTGGCGACCGCCGAAGAGGAAATGGTCGCGCTGGAAACCCTGTGGACCGAACAAAAAGAACTGGCCGAACGCCTGCTGGATCTGCGTCAGCAACTGGCCAAGGCGCGCGAAGCCGCTGCCGTCGAGCCCATCGTCACGGTTGAAGAAGACGCCGAAGGCACCGTGATCGAAACGCTGCCGGTGGACGAAGCGCACAGCGTCGAAACCCTGGAAGCCGCACTCAACGAAACGCACAAAGCCCTGACTGAGCTTCAGGTCAAAGAGCGTCTGGTGAGCTTCGAAGTGTGCCCGCGTCTGGTCGCCGAAGTGATCAGCGCCTGGACCGGCGTGCCATTGGCGCAACTGGCCCGTGAGCACAATGCCAAGGTCGCCAGCTTTGCCACCGACCTGCGCACGCGCATTCGTGGTCAGGAGCAAGCCGTTCACGCCCTGGACCGCTCGATGCGCGCCACCGCTGCCGGCCTGAACAAACCTGACGCGCCGGTTGGCGTGTTCCTGCTGGTCGGCCCGAGCGGCGTCGGCAAGACCGAAACCGCGCTGGCTCTCGCGGATTTGCTGTACGGCGGTGATCGTTTCATCACCACCATCAACATGTCCGAGTTCCAGGAGAAGCACACCGTCTCGCGCTTGATCGGTGCGCCACCGGGTTACGTCGGTTACGGCGAAGGCGGCATGCTCACCGAAGCCGTGCGCCAGAAGCCGTACTCGGTTGTCCTGCTCGATGAAGTCGAGAAAGCCGACCCGGACGTGCTGAACCTGTTCTACCAAATCTTCGACAAAGGCGTGGCCAACGATGGCGAAGGACGCGAGATCGACTTCCGCAACACGTTGATCCTGATGACCTCGAACCTGGGCAGCGACCGCATCAGCGAACTCTGCGAAAACGGCGCACGCCCATCGGCCGAAGTCCTCGAAGAAACCATCCGCCCGGTGCTCAGCAAGCACTTCAAACCAGCGCTGCTGGCGCGGATGCGTGTGGTGCCTTACTACCCGGTGGGCGGCCCGGTGCTGCGCGAGCTGATCGAGATCAAACTCGGTCGCTTGGGCGAACGCTTGAATCGTCGTCAGCTGGATTTCACCTACTCGCAAGACCTCGTCGATCACTTGGCCGAACGCTGCACCCAAAGCGACAGCGGCGCGCGCCTGATCGACCACTTGCTCGACCTGCACGTGCTGCCGCTGGTGGCCGACCGCTTGCTCGACGCGATGGCCACCGGTGAAAGCCTCAAGCGAGTCCACGCGACGCTCGATGGCGGCGCCAGCGTGACGTGCGAGTTCGCCTGAGGTGGGTGTGATGTTCACTCAAGTGCCGCAACCGCTGGTCTATGCCGAAGCCTTGCTGGCGCAGTTCGCCAGCCTGTCGCGCGCGGCGGACGGTGCTGCGCTGCTGGGTGACTTCGTACGCGGGTTGGCCGAGCTCAGCGGTTGCGAGCTGACTCAGTTGTACCTGCTGGACGCCACTCACACGTGCCTGGGGATGAACGCCGAGTGCCTCAACGGCATCCTGCAACCCCGTGAAGCGGAGAGCCTGCCGGCGGATTACAACGGTGAACAACTGCTGCAATTCGCCCTGTGCCAGAACCGCGTGGTGAGCCTCAGCGAACTGAGCGGCAGCCTGCACGAAACCAGCTTCCTGCCGCCACAGGCCACGCCTTGGCAGTCGCTGTTGTGCGTGCCGCTGGTCAATCAGCAGAAGGCCGTCGAAGGCTTGCTGCTGTGCGCCAGTCGCCGGCACATCGACCTGCAAGGCTTCGCCGATTCCCTCGGGCAACTGGGTTCGTTCGTGCTCGGCCAACTGCATTTGCTCCAGCGTTTGCGCCAGCCGAGCGGTGACGTACGACCGATGAAGGTCAGCGTCCCGAGTGCCAGCGGTTACGGCCTGATCGGCAAGAGCAAGGCCATGCGCCAGACCTACTCGCTGATCAGCAAAGTCCTGCACAGCCCTTACACCGTGCTGCTGCGCGGCGAAACCGGCACCGGCAAGGAAGTGGTCGCACGGGCGATTCACGACTGTGGCCCGCGCCGCTCCCAGGCGTTCATCGTGCAGAACTGCGCGGCGTTCCCCGAGAATCTGCTGGAAAGCGAGCTGTTCGGCTACCGCAAAGGCGCGTTCACCGGTGCCGATCGCGACCGTGCCGGGCTGTTCGATGCGGCCAATGGCGGCACCTTGTTGCTGGATGAGATCGGCGACATGCCGTTGTCCCTGCAAGCCAAGCTGTTGCGGGTTTTGCAGGAAGGCGAGATCCGTCCGCTGGGCTCCAACGACACCCACAAGATCGACGTGCGCATCATCGCCGCGACGCACCGGGATTTGTCGGTGCTGGTGAGCGAAGGCAAATTCCGCGAGGACTTGTACTACCGCCTCGCGCAATTCCCGATCGAGTTGCCGGCCTTGCGTCAGCGCGAAGGCGACATCCTCGACCTGGCCCGGCACTTCGCCGACAAGGCGTGCTCGTTCTTGCAGCGCGATGCGGTGCGTTGGTCCGATGCGGCGCTGGATCACCTGTCCGGTTATGCCTTTCCCGGCAACGTGCGCGAACTCAAAGGCCTGGTCGAACGTGCCGTTTTGCTGTGCGAGGGCGGCGAGTTGCTGGCCGAGCACTTCTCCCTGCGCATGGAGGCCATGCCGGAAGACAACAGCCTGAACCTGCGCGAACGCCTGGAGCAGGTCGAACGCAGCCTGCTGCTCGATTGCCTGCGCAAAAACGACGGCAACCAGACCCTCGCCGCCCGCGAACTCGGCCTGCCACGCCGCACGCTGCTTTATCGCCTTGGGCGCCTGAATATCAACCTGGGTGATTTCGATGGTTGATCTCGATTTCCGCAACCCAACCACCCTGATTGGAATGCCCCCTGTGTCCAGCGCATTCCCCGTGGCGAGGGGATTTATCCCCGTTCGGCTGCGCAGCAGTCGCAATCCGGCCAACTCGGTTTGCCTGAATAAACGGGGTAGCCGGTTTTGGGGGCGCTTCGCGACCCAGCGGGGACAAGTCCCCTCGCCACAAAGGCAAGCCTCACCACAGGTGTTCGGCTCAAAGTCCCTGACTAGAGCCTTGAAACCTACCTCATCCGCTTCTAACAGCGCCGCCCAACCGGGTCGGCGCTTTGTGCTTTGTCTACCCATGGAGACCCTCTGATGCCTGTTCGTCACTGGCAAGCCGTCCTGCTGACCCTCGTCGTTCTATGCGGCCTCGGCGGCTGTAGCGGCAATTACAAATTCAACGACAACACCTATCGCCCATTGGGTGATCCGCAGGCGGTCAATCGCGGCAAGTGACCGCAAGGAGTATCACCATGGAACTGGTTTTCGAAATGCTGAACACCAAGCAGTTCGTGCCCACGGATTTGTGCCAGAAGACCTTCAAGCAGGCCGGTGGCGTGATCGGGCGTGGCGAGGACTGCGACTGGATCATTCCTGATCGCAAGCGTCACCTGTCCAACCACCACGCAGTGATCAGCTACCGCGAAGGCACGTTTTTCCTGACCGATACCAGCAGCAACGGTATCCAGGACAGCGAAAGCGGCGCGCGCCTGCGCAAGGGCGAAGCGATGCGCATCGAGCACGGCAGCGTGTACGTGCTGGGTGATTTCGAGATCCGTGCGCGGTTGGTGCGCGACCCGGCGACCTTCGACGTAGAAGTCGGCCGCCCGCAAGCGGCCGGCAGCATCATTCCGGACGATGCGTTCCTCGACCTCGATCCGCTGAATGCCCTTGATCAGCAAGAGCGCGTGTATTCGGAAATCGACGAACTGATCTCGCCAAACAACGCTCCACAGGACACCCGTCAGCGCGCCGACTATGCCCGCATCGACATGGAAAGCCTGATGGTCCCGGAGCTGATCAACGCCCCGGCAGAACCCGAGCCAGCCCCGGCGCCGAAAGCGGTCGAGCGTCAAAGCGAAGGTTTCTGGGAGCACTTCGGCGCGGCGCTGGGCGTGGACCTCAAAGGCCTCGACCACGACGCGCGCGAAGCGCTGGCGCTGAACGCCGCACGCCTGCTCAAGCAGAGCGTCGGCGGTTTGCAGCAGAGCCTGCGCACTCGCAGCGAACTGAAAAACGAACTGCGCCTGGCTCAGACCATCGTTCAAGGCACGAATAAAAACCCGCTGAAATTCGCCGTCGATGCCGGTGAAGCGCTGGGTATTTTGTTGCAGCCGAACAAGCCGGGCCAGTTGCCGGCCGAGCAGGCGATCTCTCGCTCGTTCCGTGATTTGCAGGCGCACCAGGTGGCCTTGCTGACCGCCAGCCGCGCCGCCGTTCGCGGCACGCTGGAACACTTCTCGCCTGAGCAATTGACCCTGCGTTTCGAGCGCGACAACAAGCCGATCATGGCCACGTCCGGCAGCCGCTGGAGAGCGTACGGCCGTTATCACCAGGCCCTGCGCCAGGACGATGACTGGAGCGAACGCCTGCTGGCCCGCGACTTTGCCCAGGCTTACGAAGAACAGATCCGCCTGATTTCCACCCTTCACACCGACCACCAAGGATGATGCGCATGTCTCGCTGCTCGACCGCTTTTTTCAAAACGCTGACGGCGTTCGCGGCCCTGGTGCTGCTGGCCGGCTGCTCGTCGCTGTCGCCGTATTCCCACGTCACCAAGCTCAACCTGAAGCTCACCGCCAGCGATCAGTTGAACCCGGACCTCAACGGTCGTCCGTCGCCGATCGTTGTGCGCCTGTTCGAGCTCAAGCACCCGGTGACCTTCGAGAATGCCGACTTCTTCAGCCTGTACGAGCGCGCCAAGGAATCCCTGGCCCCGGACCTGGTGGCCAGCGAAGAACTCGAGCTGCGCCCGGGTGAAACCGTCGAACTCAAGCTCAGCGTGGAGGAGGGCAGCCGCTACGTCGGCATCCTCGCCGCCTACCGCGATCTGCCGGAAACCAAATGGCGCTACACGGTGCAAGTCACTCCGGTGGAAGTCACCGACGCAGACTTGACCCTTGATCAGGCCGGTATTCGCAACAGCAACGAAACGCTCGCCAAGGCGGATGACTGAACATGAATTCCCATAAAGTCATTTGGCAGGAAGGCATGCTGCTGCGTCCGCAGCACTTCCAGCATAACGACCGTTATTACGACCACCAGATGAAGACCCGCACCCAGTTGCTGGGCAGCTATACCTGGGGCTTCCTGAACCTGGACATCGACTTGCAGTTCCTCAATATGGGCAAACTGGTGATCAGCCAGGCCTCGGGGATTTTGCCGGATGGCAGCCTGTTCGAACTCGGTGGCAACACCGAACCGTTGGCGCTGGACGTGCCACCGAACACCGGCAACACGCCGATCTACCTGGCGCTGCCGCTGGTCACCGGCAACCACATCGAGGCCCGTCGCCCGGAGCAATCCGACGTGCTGGCGCGCTACACCGCGTATGAAGCGGAAGTGGCGGACTCCAACGCCGGCGATGATTCCGCCAGCCAGGTCAGCTGCGGTCGCCCGGACTTCAAACTGTTGCTCGGCGAGCAGCAGAGCGACCAGGCTTACGTGAAGCTGAAGATCTGCGACGTGCTGGACACCACGCCCGATGGCGTGATCAGCCTCGATCCGGATTTCGTGCCGACCTACATTCAGGCGCATGCCTCCAGCTACCTGCTGTCGTGCCTGAAAGAAGTCATCAGCATGCTCGGCCACCGTGGCGACACCATCGCCGAGCGAATCCGTTCCAACGGCAAGGTCGGTGGCGCGGAAGTCGGCGACTTCATGATGCTGCAACTGATCAACCGCACCGAACTGCTGCTGCGTCACTACCTCGGCCTGGAGCAGGTTCACCCGGAAGAGTTGTACCGCACGCTGCTGACCATGCTCGGCGACTTGGCGACGTTTTCAAGCGACAGCAAACGCCCGCGCCTGGACAGCCGTTACCAGCACAGCGACCAGGGCGCGAGCTTCCGCAAACTGATGGAAGCGATTCGTCAGGTGCTGTCGATGGTGCTCGAGCAGCACGCCATCGAACTGGTCCTGCAAGCGCGTCAGTACGGGATCATCGTCTCGCCGTTGCACGACCACAAACTGCTGGGCTCGGCCTCGTTCGTGCTCGCCGCCAGTGCCAACTGCGACTCCGAAGAACTGCGCCACCGCTTGCCGGCGCACCTCAAGGTCGGCCCGGTGGAGCGCATCCGCCAACTGGTCAACCTGCATCTGCCCGGCATCAAGGTCAAACCGTTGCCGGTGGCACCACGGCAGATCGCGTTCCACTCCAACAAAACCTATTTCATTCTCGAACTCAGTTCCGAAGACCTGGCACAACTCGAGCGCTCCGGCGGCTTCGCGTTCCACGTGTCCGGCGAATTCGCCGAGCTTGAACTGAAATTCTGGGCCATCAGGAACTGACCGACATGATCAAGGACATGGAACACAACCAGGACGATAAAACCGTCCTGCTCGACCGCCAGGGCCACGGCCCTGCTTCGAGCCCGCTAACCGATTTCGCCGCACCGCCGCGTTTCGAACAGCTCGAAGAACGGATGATCTACGCCGCGCGTTTGCGCCCGGCGGAATCCTTCAACATCAGTCTCAATTCGCTGGTGGCCGCCGCGTCCGACCTGTTGTCGGAAGTGGTGCGCCTCAAGCACAGCGACACCCGCGAAGATATGTACGCGCTCAACGAGCGACTGACCGCCGGGCTGAAACTGTTTGAAGTGCGCGCGCTGCACAACGGCGCCGAAAGCAGCCAGGTGATGGCCGCGCGTTACGTGCTCTGCACCGTGGTCGACGAAGCCGTTGTGACCACACCGTGGGGCAACGAAAGCGAATGGTCGCAGATGAGCCTGCTCAGCAGCTTCCACAACGAAACCTTCGGCGGCGAGAAGTTCTTCCAGCTGCTGGATCGCTTGTCGAAAAACCCGGTCAAGCACCTGCCGATGCTGGAGCTGATGTACCTGTGCCTGTCCCTCGGTTTCGAAGGCAAGTACCGCGTGCAAGCGCGCGGCATGCTCGAACTCGAAGGCATCCGCGACGCGTTGTATCGCCAGATTCGTCAGTTGCGCGGCGACGTGCCACGTGAGCTTTCGCCGCACTGGGAAGGCTTGAACGATCAGCGCCGCAGCCTGGTGCGCATCGTGCCGGCGTGGATGGTGGTGCTGTTCACCGTGGTCTGCCTGGTGGTGATGTATTCGGGTTTTGCCTGGGTCTTGGGCGAGCAACGCGAAACCGTTCTGCAACCTTTTCAGCAGCTAGATCCGGCCGCGGTCCAGCCGCAGTCGCAGCCGTAAACAGGGACGTGTGATGAAAAAGTTTTTCAAGAAAGTCGGCGCATTCTTGCGCAAGACCTGGGTCTGGACCTTGCTGGTGGTGCTGTTTTTGGCGCTGCTGGTGTGGTTCGTCGGGCCGCTGCTGGCGGTGGATGACTACAAGTTCTGGGAAGGTTCGACCTCCCGCTTGCTGACCATCAGTGTGCTGTTCCTGATCTGGGGCCTGACCATGGTCTTCGTCAGCTGGCGCGCTGGCGTACGCAAAAAGGCTATCGAAGACACCGAAGACGGCCAGGACCGCATTCGCCGTGAAGAGCTGATCGACGAAGAGCAGAAAGAACTTCGCGTGCGCTTCAAGGATGCGCTGAAAACACTGAAGACTTCGAGCCTGTATCGCGGTCGCAGCGAACGCTGGCGCAGTGACTTGCCGTGGTACTTGCTGATCGGCCCGCAGGGCAGCGGCAAAACCAGCCTGCTGGACTTCTCGGGCCTTGAGTTTCCGATCAACAAGATCGACCGCAAGCTGACCCGCGACACCCTCGGCACCCGTCATTGCGACTGGTATTTCGCCGACCACGGTGTGCTGATCGACACCGCCGGGCGCTACCTGACCCAGCCGGATGCCGAAGTCGATGGCAGCGCCTGGAGCACCTTGCTCGACCTGCTACGCAAGCGTCGCCGCAACCGCCCGTTGAACGGCGTGCTGGTGACCATCCCGGTTGAACTGCTGCTGGGCAACACCGAGCAAGACCTCGACACCCTGGCTCGCCAGGTGCGTGCGCGTCTGCAAGACGTGCATCAGAAACTGCACGTTGATGTGCCGGTGTATCTGGTGCTGAGCAAGGCGGACAAGCTGCTCGGTTTCGACGAGTTCTTCGATCAGCTGACCCGCGAAGAAAGCGATCAGGTGCTCGGCACCAGTTTCCGCAAGGAGCAGAGCGGCACCGACGTCGCCGTCCTGCGCGCCGAGTTCGAAGAGCTGCTGCGTCGCCTGAACAGCCAGGTGATCATGCGCATGCACCAGGAGCGCGACACCCAGCGCCGTGGCCGCATTCTCGACTTCCCGCATCAACTGGGGCAGATCGGCGAGCGCCTGTGCCTGTTCGTCGACATGGCGTTCACCGGCAACCGCTACCAGCGTGTCAGCCAGTTGCGCGGTTTCTACCTGACCAGCGCACCGCACCTGACTCAAGAGATGGACCAGACCACCGCCGGCATCGGCGCGAGCCTGGGCATGAGCGCCGGCGTGCTGCCGACCTTGCGCAGCGGCCGTTCGCGGTTCATTCACCATTTGCTCAGCCGGGTGATTTTCCCCGAGGCCGACCTGGCCGGTCTGGACAAGCGCGAACGCAGCCGCATCCATTGGGGCCAACGTGCGCTGTACGTGGGCGCACTGGCGGCACTGGCGCTGTTCGGCATGCTCTGGGCGGGCGGTTTCTCCGCCAACTACGAGCGTCTGGAAAACCTGCGCAACCTGGCCACCAACTGGACTCAAGAGCGCTCGGCCCTGACCGCGCGTGATGATTCCATGGCGGTGCTCAAACCGCTCGATAGCAGTTACGCGGCGACCCAGGTCTTCCCGAAAAAAGGTGATGTGTCGTACCACGAACGTGGCGGCCTGTTCCAAGGTGAAGAGGTCAACCCGGTGGTCAAGGATGCCTACGAGCGTGAGCTTGAAGCGCAACTGCTGCCGAAGGTCGCGACCCTGCTGGAAGGGCAGATCCGCGCCAACATGAAGGACCGCGAGCGCCTGCTCAACAGCCTGCGCGCGTACCTGATGTTGAACATGAAGGATCGTCGCGACGGGCCGTGGCTCAAGGATTGGGTCGCCACCGAGTGGTCCCAGCGCTACGCCGGCAACACCGCGGTGCAGAACGGTTTGAACACGCACTTCGAGCGTTTGCTCAAGCAGCCGTTTATCTACCCGCTGAACGATCAACTGGTGGCGCAAGCGCGTCAGGTGCTGCGCAGCGAATCGCTGGCCAACGTGGTTTACCGGATGCTGCGCGAGCAGGCCCGCAACCTGCCGGAATACCGTTTGAGCCAACACATGGGGCCGCAGGCTTCACTGTTTGTCGGCACCGATTACGTGATCCCGGGCTTCTACACCCAACAGGGTTATCAGCAGTATTTCTCGGTCCAGGGCAGTGCGCTGGTCACCGACATCCTGCGTGACAACTGGGTGCTGGGCGAAGGCACGGGCATCAGCGGCATGGACTTGCGTCGTCTGATGGTCGAATTGGAGCAACTGTACTTCCGCGACTACGCCAACTTCTGGAGTGAGGCGGTCGGCCAGGTTGCCCTGCCACCGATCAACGATGCGGGCGAGGGCGCCGAGCAACTGGCGGGCTTGACTTCTGCTAACTCCCCGGTACTGCAACTGCTGGTGGAAGTGCGCGAGAACACCCGTTTCCCGGCAGACGCCGAACCGGTTGATCAAGCGGCTGATGCCGCTGGCGCACTGGCAGATCAGAAAGGCAAGTTGGGCAAAATCGGCAAACTGGCGTCTGCCGCAGCGGATCAGGCTGCGGAAATGGCGGCGATGAAAAACCTGCCGGACACCGCGAAGAAATCACTGCAACGTCGCTTCGAACCGCTGCACCGTTTGCTGGATGACAACAACGGCCCGGCCGCTGATCTGACCCCGGCACTCGCGGCGCTCAACGACCTGCAACTGCAACTGGCGAGCCTGGCGCGTGCCAGTTCCCCGGATCAGGCCGCGTTCGAAATGGCCAAGACCCGCATGAGCGGCCAGCGTGATGCGCTGAGCGCCCTGCGCAATGCCTCCAACCGTCTGCCGCGTCCGGTCAGCGTGTGGTTCAACGTGCTGGCCGAAGACACCTGGCGTCTGGTGCTGAACGATTCCTACCAGTACCTGAACCAGCGTTATCAGAGCGAGCTGTACAGCTTCTACGGCAAGGCGATCAACAAGCGTTATCCGTTCAGCGCCCACAGCACCAGCGACGTCGCGATCAGCGATTTCCGCGAGTTCTTCAAGGCGCAGGGCATCAACGATCGCTTCTTCGAGACCTACATGCGTCCGTTCGTCAGTGGCGATCCAGGCAACTACCGCCTGCGCACCATCGACGGTCACAGCATGCCGATCTCCAAGGTCTACCTCGATCAGATGGCCGCGGCCCAAGTGATCCGCCAGAGCTTCTTCTCGGTCAACCCGGCCGAGCCGCAAGTGCAGTTCAAACTGGAGCCGTACACCCTCGACCCGGCCGTCAGCCGTTCCGAGTTCAAGTTTGGCGACAAGACCATCGAATACCGTCACGGCCCGATCGTGCCGGTGTCGTTCAAATGGCCGACCGACGCTGAAGACGGTCGCACCAGCCTGGTCCTCGACAAAATGGCCGGCCGCCCGATCGGTATCGAAAAGAACACCGGCCCATGGTCGCTGTTCCGTCTGTTCGACCTGATGCAGACCGAGTACCTGAACGGTCGCGACGTGATGGTGCTCAAGGCTGACGTGGGCGGCCTGCGCGCCAATTACCTGCTCAGCAGCCAGCGCACGCCGAATCCGTTCGACATGGGCGTGCTGCGCACCTTCCGTATGCCGGTGCAGCTCTGATGCTGGTTGCCAGTCCCTGGCGCAGCGCTGCGCGTACCGACGCCGGCAAGGTTCGGGCGCGTAACGAAGATGCTTTTCTCGACTGTCCACAGCAGGGGCTGTGGGTGGTCGCGGACGGCATGGGCGGTCATCAGGGGGGCGATATCGCCAGCCAGTTGATCGTCGCCAGCCTGGCGGAATTGCCGGTGCAGGACGACTTCGACGAACGACTCAAAGGCATTCGCCAGTGCCTGCACTGGTTGAATCGCCGCTTGGGTCAGGAGTTGACCGTCACCGCCGGGCGCCACGACAGCATCATGGGCAGCACCGTGGTGGCGCTGCTGGTGGAAGGCAATCGCGCGGCTTGCATCTGGGCCGGCGACAGCCGTTGCTATATGTGGCGTGGCCAGCGGTTGTATCAGCTGTCCAAGGACCATTCGCTGCAACAGCAACTGATCGACGAGCAAAACATGAGCGTCGAAGACGCCCGTGCGCATCCATCGGCCCATGCCCTGACCCGTGCGGTCGGCGCTGCTGATGTGCTGACGCTGGACGTGCTCGAACTCGAGGTTTACCCCGGCGATACGTTTCTGTTGTGCAGCGACGGTTTGTACCAAGGACTCAGCAGCGATGCCTTGGGCAATGCCCTGAGCCTGACCGCGCCGCACGTTGCGCTGGAGCGTCTGTTCGACGGCGCCCTGCGTGGCTCGGCCCGGGACAACCTGACTGCCGTGGTGATCCGACAATGACCCAACTCATGCCGCCGCTCGACGACCTGCTGGTGACCGACGAGGAAGCCAATAACCTGACTTACTTTGCGTTTGCCAAATCTCATCAGGCGGAACCTGCGCTGGCGCCAACCAAGGCCAGCGTCGGCGAAATGCCCGACGTGCTCGCAGGCCGTTACCGCATCGAGCGTCTGCTCGGTGCCGGCGGCATGGGCGCGGTTTACCGCGCACGGGACTTGCTGAGCGAACAGTTCGGCGATCCCGACCCTTACATCGCGCTGAAAATCCTCAGCGAAGAATTTGCCGAATCGCCGGACGCCAGTGCCTTGCTCTACAGCGAGTTCGCCCTGACCCGACGATTGCGCCACGACAACGTGCTGCGCTTCCACACCTTTGAAGTCGACACCGACTGCCAGCGCGCCTTCATCACCATGGAGCTCATGCGTGGGCTGACCCTGGATAAATTACTCTGCGAGCGCCCCTTGGGCCTGCCGTGGAAAGAACTGCGCGACATCGCGCTGCCGCTGCTCGACGCGCTGGCCTATGCCCACGCTCGCGGCGTGCTGCACGGTGACATGAAGCCGAGCAACGTGATGCTCAGCGAAGAAGGCGTGCGCCTGTTCGACTTCGGCCTCGGCCAGGCCGAAGAAGGCATCCTGCCCGGCCTGCCACACCTGAGCCGCGATCGCTTCAACGCCTGGACCCCCGGCTACGCCGCCCCCGAACTGCTTGAAGGCCAACCGCTGTCGGCCAGTGCAGATGTCTACGGCGCGGCCTGCGTGCTCTACGAATTGGCGGGCGGCAAACACCCGTTCCGCCGCTTGCCCTCGACCGAAGCCCGCGACGGCCACCTCGAACGCGAGCTGCACGCTCCACGGAATCTACCGAAACACTGCTGGCCAGCGCTGCGAACGGCGCTGGCTTTCGATGCGGCCAAGCGCACCATCACCGCCGCCCAATTGCGTGACGCCCTGGGCGCCACTTCGTCTTTGCTGCAACGCCTGCGACTGCGGGCGTAACGGATGACTACCGAACAGGGAGCAAGCAATGTTCAACTCCGCTAACGAAACCCACTTCAGCCTGACCGTCGAAGACTACGTGGGCGACCTGCAAGTGCTGTCGTTCACCGGCACCGAAGGCATCAGCCAGCCGTATCGCTTCGACCTCGAACTGGTCAGCGAAAACCCCGATCTGGACCTGGAAAAACTCCTGCACAAACAGGCGTTCCTGGCGTTCGATCCGCAAGGTTCCGGCATCCACGGCCAGATCTACCGCGTCGCCCAAGGCGATGCCGGCAAACGCCTGACCCGCTACAAAGTCTCCCTGGTGCCGCAACTGCAATACCTGTATCACCGCACCAACCAGCGCATCTACCAGCAGATGTCCGCGCCGAAAATCATCGCGCTGATCCTCGACGAGCACGGCATCAAGGGCAACGCTTACAGCTTCCAGCTCAGCCAGCCCTGCCCGGACCGCGACTACTGCGTGCAATACGACGAAACCGACCTGCACTTCGTCCAGCGCCTGTGCGAAGAGGAAGGCATTCACTACCACTTCCAGCACAGCGAGAAAGGTCATCTGCTGGTCTTCGGCGACGACCAGACCGTATTCCCCAAACTCGGCCAGCCAACGGCCTACGTGCAAGGCAGCGGCATGGTCGCCGACGAACCGGTGATCAAAGGCTTCAAACTGCGCCTCGAAACCCGCACCGGCCGCGTCACCCGCCGCGACTACGATTTCGAAAAACCACGCCTGCAACTTGAAGCCGCGTACAAACCCGACGGCGAAAGCACCGAACCGGATCTGGAAGACTACGACTACCCCGGCCGCTTCCTCGACCGCGCGCGCGGCAAATTCCTCAGCCAACGCGCCCTCGAACGCCACCGCGCCGACTACCAGCAAGCCGAAGGCAAAAGCGATCAGACCACCCTGGTCAGCGGCCACTTCCTGGAAATGTCCGACCACCCGCGCACCGAGTGGAACGACCTCTGGCTGCTCACCGAAATCGTCCACGAAGGCAAACAACCGCAAGTCCTCGAAGAGTCCGTGACCAGCGACACCACCGACAACAAAGACGACTTCCACCAGGGCTACCGCAACCGCTTCCTCGCCACCCCGTGGGACGTGTTCTACCGCCCCGCGCTGGAACATCCGAAGCCGCGCGTCCTCGGCAGCCAGACCGCCATGGTCACCGGGCCCAAAGGCGAAGAAATTCACTGCGATCAGTACGGCCGCATCAAAGTGCAATTCCACTGGGACCGCGAAGGACAGGCCGACGACAAAACCAGCTGCTGGATGCGCGTTTCTTCAAGTTGGGCCGGGGATCGGTATGGCGCGATTGTCATTCCGCGTATTGGGATGGAAGTGCTGGTCACGTTCCTTGAAGGGGATCCCGATCAGCCGTTGGTGACCGGGTGCCTGTACCACAAGGAAAACCAGGTCCCCTACGAACTGCCGGCCAATAAAACCCGCACCGTCTTCAAAACCCTCAGCTCTCCGGGGGGCGGTGGGTTTAATGAACTGCGCATTGAAGACAAAAAGGGGGCGGAGCAGATCTTTATTCATGCCCAGCGGGATTGGGATGAAAACATTGAGCATGATCAGAAGATTCGGGTTGGGAATGAACGCCATGACACCGTCGAGAAGAACACTTACACCGAGCTGAAGGCTGAAGAGCATCGGACCACGATTGCGGATCGCAAGGTTGAAACGCGGCTGGATGATCACCTGACGATTGGGCAGAACCAGCATGTGAAGCTGGGGACTGCGCAGCTGACCAGTGTGGGGAAAGAGATTCATCTGAAGGCTGGGGCGAAGATTGTTATTGAGGCTGGCACCGAGCTGACCATTTTGGGCGGTGGCAGCTTTATCAAGCTGGATGCCGGTGGGGTGACAGTTGTTGGGCCGGTGGTGAAGATTAATGCGGGTGGTTCGGCGGGGAATGGGACAGGGATTGGGATTAAACCCCCGGTGCTGCCGGGGGCGGCGGATAAGGATAAGGCGGGGAGTTTGATGGAGCAGGCGTTGGGGAATGCGCCTGAGGAACAGATCAAACGCAAACCAAAACGAATGCTTAATTTTTCCGGGTAATAGACACCGACGGCAATCCAAGCCACCAGGGATCAGAATTCAGGTAATTGGTAATGACTGAGACAACAACAAGCAAAGTAGAGAAATGGGCGTATCCGCTGAAGGTAGGAACGGCAGAAGCAACAGATCCTCAGCAGTTTTATAAGGCATTGGCCAAGGCTAAGGATGGTTACTACCCGTTGGGCGCTAATGGCCTTTGGCACGGCGGTGTTCACTTTGATGAGGACACTGGATTGGTGAGGGATCTGACTGAAGTCAGATGCATCGCTGATGGTGAGGTTGTGGCTTATCGGATTGATGAGACCTATCCAAAATCTGATTTCGGCTCCTCGCACTCGGTATTTTCAACTGGCTTTGTGTTGGTTAAGCATCGTCTCGAGGTTCCCGCTCCTCCTGCGCCAGCAGCTGCTGGCGCGCAACCAGCGGCAGCAGCCCCGCAGCCCAGCCTCACCTTTTTTAGTCTTTACATGCATTTGCTAGATTGGAAGACATACAACGAAACCCCTGCCTTGGGCCGACCGGCCTTCTGGAGCGGTGGTACTTGGCAGGTTAAATCTACAGCGAAAGACGAAATTCTTGGATTGAGGGTTCGTCAGGAGCAGAAGGGAAAACCTGGCTATGGCACTGTTTTGGCCGTATTGCCCCGAGGCACTGTTGTAGAAACGGGCGAAGAAGATCATGGGTGGCTCAAGGTGGTGAGTGTCACTCCCGCCGACGCCAGCCTTCCGTCGGGAACCGGTTGGGTCTTCAAAAAAGAAATGACGGCGGGTTCAACACCCAATAGCTACGTCATCGGTAGTGCTGCGAAAGACGCGATGACTCCGCCTCAAAAAGGCCTCGCCGTGCATGAGGCTGCTAACCAATCGAGTTCTACTACATCCATTCTGCCGATTGGAACTCAAGTGAAGATCGGCAATGACGGAACAAGCGGCAAGTATCAGAAGCTACTGGAAATCGTCAGTGGAAATCCCCGTCCTGCGTTGACCGCAGCCAACGGCGTGCTCGGTTATATCTGGGAAGGGTTTCTTGAGACCAAAAGGGAGCCGGCAGAAAAAAATGCGGTCCATGTCCTGGAACGCCCATTCCCTGTAAAAGCTGGGAGCCTGATTGGTCATGTAGGGAAGTATCAGAACCACTCTGATCCTGCTCCCAAGAACCTGTTGCACTTGGAAGTTTTCAGCTGCGAGGACGTCAAGGCATTTACAGAGTTGAGCAAGTCCAAGGCTGCTAGCTTGCCGGCAAAGGAAAAGACACTGCTTAAGATTCCAAAAGACAGCCCGTTAATTACTCACGTACAAGGCATGAGCGCAACGAACCCACCTAAAGTGACCGATGCACACAAAAAGGTGGGTTCTGACTATTTGGTTCCTGTCGGAGTCCTTGAAGCATTGCCTGCCGACAAGAAAATCAAAGTACCTATTGTTATGGGGGGGACCACGACCTACACGCTTTGGTGGCGTCTGGATGGACTACTCGGAGATGCAGAGGGCAACGAAATCAACGGCTGGTTTGCGGAGCCGGATATCACGTTGACACGTCATTCGCCGTTTGAGTGGGAAGGTTTCAGTTTTATCGAGGAAACCGTCAGTAATGAAGATCATCTGGCTGCATTCCTGCACGCACAGGAAAATTTAAGTGAAGAAGAGCGCGCGACTTACCTACCGAATGTCGGGACCGCTAACGACGGACCTGCGAAACAACGGTTGTATAAAGTACTCGATAAAAATGGCGATAAAAAACTTAATCTTTCTGAAATAAAAGAAGCATTAGGTAAGCCTTGGTTTTCTCAACCCATCTCTCAGATGGTTACTCGTTATGAGAGCGAGTGGCAGTTCAAAAAAGATAAGTGGGATGCCCTCGATGAACTGATGGGGCACAGCGACTCAGACCCGCATAAGGGGTGGCTTGAGGAAAAGGCGCGGATTGAGCTTTTGAGTTGGTGGGATAAACTGGTAGGAGTGAGCGGAATCACCAGTGCCGCGAGCGTACAACATATTAACCCAATTGGATTATTAGGGAATTTCCAGTCTGGATGTCCTGAAAAATGTAAGTCGGAAGTGTACACCTTAGAGACAACGGTCGGGCCCTATGTGGTGTCCAAGAAGCTATTCGAATTTCTCTTGGCGACTGAAGCATATAGGGAGCATCCGTACGCTCTGACCGATAATAATAGTGGTGTGACTATCGGTTATGGCTATGATCTTGGACAGCAAACTGCTGCAATGGTAGATGCTGAGCTTAAAGATCTATACACAGAAAGCGAAATAGTAAGCTTGAAGGGTGCATTGGGTAAAAAAGGCCAAGATGCCAGAGACTTTGTTCACAATGTGAGCTCCATATCGATAAGTAAAGATAATGCGCTGAAGTTAGCAGTGATCATGAAGAAAAGGTATGCTCAACAGGTTGTTAATGTGTACCCTAAAGCGATTAATTTACACCCGGATTGTCAGGGCGTATTGCTCTCTCTCGTTGTCAATAGAGGCAATGCGTTAACTGGGAGTACTCCAGCAAAAGCGCTGTCGCGTCTGGAGATGAAACAGATAAAAGAAGATTTTGATAGCGACAAGCCTGAGTTGATACCTTCACGACTTCGCAGTATGAAAAGGCTTTGGGAAAATGATCCTCAAACAGTTGGGGTGGCGACAAGACGTGAAAAAGAAGCGGTCTACTTTGAGGAGGCATTAAAATGCAATTGCTGGAAGTAATTAATAAAGCGTTTCTCGCTGTCTCCATTTTATCCGTCTCAATGGGTTGTGCGTTGGCGGATACTAAGTGTAATTCTGCGAATTTAACGAATCCGGATATTATTATCTGCTCCCAGGCAGCGTTTACCAAAGTTGATAAGGTACTTAATGAGCAATATAAAGCGCTATCATCTGAACTAGATACATCGTTAAAGCCAGAGTTGCTAGCGGCGCAGAAAAGCTGGATTAAGTTGAAAGAAGGTTATTGCAAGGAAGATGGTGGTGGTGCTGCGGAATCACCTATCGAAAGTCTTTCCTGTATTAAGCAGTTTACGAGTTTTCGGTTGAGTGAACTCGTGTATCTCCGCACTGGCGTTATTGGAGATGGCTTTTATAAAGCGGTCTCAGTGGTTAATGAGAAAGCTACCGCGATGAATTATCCTAAGGCTATTGAACTCGTGGGCGGAGATGCAGACTTTGGAGCGTCTTGGAAAGAGTATGCTGAAAAAAATTGCACCATGACCCAGAAATTGTATGGAGAGCCCCATGAGAGATGTTTTGCAAGAATGAGATTTCAGATGCCAATCTACTAGTTGAATATTAGAGATCTAGTTTCGACAGGTTTGTTTAAAGAAAAAATGGGGCAAATTTATTTAAGAAGGGTTAGCTATCGGTAAATAAAATTGCCACTTTTTTGCGGTCATTTTTTTATGCCGTCAGGGCAGTATTCATAAATAGGGAGGTATGTTGAAAAGACTTTTGTTGGCGGCGTTGTTGCTGGTTTCTTTGCCTGCGGCCGCAGAGCCGGTGTTCCCGTCACTCAAGTCCTGTAGGCAGGCCGGTAGCGATTGCGCATTGGTGTTGGACGCTAACAACTATCTGGTGGATGCCAATTCCGGTGACAAGCTATCAGACACAGCAGAGTCGGTCGGGGCCATGAATTCCTTCGAACTGTATCGCGATGGTGATCGGTACATTTTGGAGAACGAAAATTTCTCCCAAGCGAAGTCTCGTCGATGGCTGATTTTTGACTATGACAATGGAAGAGTGGCGCTCGAGGGTGCCTATGTTTTCTCGATAGATATCAACCCGAGTACGGGGCCGTACTGGCACGGTTACGACTGCCGTACCGATACCAAGCTGTTCGCCCGCCCTTCAGACGATTCATTCAGTGATGCCGCTTTGCGTGCATTATGCGGTGATGTGGAGGGTATGGTTGTCTCGGGGCAGAGCTCCAGCGTGACCGCGCCCGCCAAAGGACTGACTGTCAGTGTCCCCGTTTACAATGCTCGCATCCGCTCTGGTTCCGCGACTTATCTGTTTGCTGGAAGCGAGGAACCGGATATCTCGACGTTGGCTTGTCTATCGAATTGTGTCTCCGGCACACAATGGCAAGAGCGCGTTGCAGTACAGCCTGCACTATTGACTGACGAGCAGAATGAAACGTTATGTTCTGCAGACGAAGACATTTATTTCAGCTGCCCGTTGACGGGAGGAAAGACGGTTTCCGTTTGTGCGTGGGGAAATAACAAACCCGCTGCCGGCTCTGTTCAATACCGTTACGGTATGCCGGGAAAAATAGAAATGCTCTACCCGCAGAACAGAGCACCTCCCAAGGATAAATTCTTCGTGGTCAATGCATCGGAAGGCAGCGTTAACCTGAACATTATCAAGTTCAAAAAGGGGCCTTATACCTACCTCGTTAATCAGGCCTTTGTGAGTTTTTTGACGGTGCTCAAGGGCGACAAGGTTATATTTCGGCAGTCCTGTGGCGCGGGTGGTCATGCCTTCGTTAGTCGGGCTGCAATGCAGGGGATGGAGTCGCGTCCTAAAAGTGCGGAAGATTTTCGCTAGTTTAGGTGGCTTGTAAAAATAGTTGCAGAAAGGGGACTTAACGTCCCCTTTTTCTATTCGCGGCTCCGCTACACCTTCGCCCGATGCTCCGCCGGATTCGGCGAATCAATGTGGTCCAGCGCTCGCTCCACCAACAACCGAACCCCATCCGCCAATCTGCTGAGCGCCAAGGCTAAGGAGCGTCGTGCTCCGTCTACATCGTCGGCCAGGTTGGCGGCGATGGCGCTGATGGACAGCAGGTCTTCCGAGGCGTTGGCCAGGAGGGCTTCGGTGTCGATATCGGGGGAGACGGCGAAGAGGTTGCCTTTGCGAGGCTTGGGTTTGTCGCCGGGTGGTGGGGCGAAATGGTGGTTGAGCGCGCGTTCGGCGGCTTCGTGGAGTTTCTTCGAATCGAGGGATTCGTAGGGGGATGTGGCTTCGTTTTCTGGTGGATTGGGTGTTGGCTTGATCATTAGTAATTTCCGATATGTGGTTTAGATGTAGCTGTCTCCTCTTCGCTTGCATTCGAATAAGGGTGGCAGCCGTGCGCAGGTGTGCAAGACCGGGCATATCGGACCCCGGCAGACCCCAAAGGGACCTCCCACGCACAGCCGCCATGAAGCATTTACATCGAGCAGGAAGACGCTCGATGTTCGGTTTGGCGACCGTGCGGCGATATGTACCGGACTTGCACGTCCGTGTCACCGATTTTGCGGTAACGAACAAAGACTATCGGCGAAGCCAAAGGCTGCCTAGTTCACGAACAGCACCACGTGTTGAAGGAAATATCCGATGGAGTCGAGCGTAGAAAGATCAAAATCTTCACGCTTTTAAACACCCTCGTTTCGTCAATGACTTGGTAGTCATCAGCGTCAAAAACCACGGCATCTTCTTCTATCGCTGCACAACAGTGGCGTTCTCGCTTGAAGCCGCTACACTGCGCCGGCCGTTCACTTTTCTCTTGAGGCTGTGCGCATGAAATTTCGTTTTCTCCTGTGGATGCTGGGTTTGTTGATGGGTAAGGCCAGTCGGACTAATCCTGCGTTTCAGCAGCAGTTGGGTGACAAGGAGTTGGTGTTCCAACTACAGACCCTGGACGGGAAAGTGGCGCGGCATTTCTTTGTGAAGGATCAGCGCATTACCAGCAAGTCGGGCGTGTATGCCGAGCCGGCGTTTGCGATTGCGTTTAAAGATGCGGCGTATGGCTTTGCCACGATGCAGGCGAAGAACAAGCAGTTGGCGTTTATGACGGGGATTCAGGACAAGTCGATTCAGATCAAGGGGAATCCGGCGTTGGTGATCTGGTTTCAGGGGTTGACCAAGTATTTGAAGCCGCGGAAGGCGAAGGCCAAAGCTTGAGTTGTGCGGGGATGCGGTGACGCGGAGCGTCAGGGGATGCATTCCCACGCAGAGCGTGGGAGCGATCTATCAGGTAGATCGGCGGGGGATTCTTCGCGAGCAAGCCTGCTCCCACATTTGACCGAGTGTGGGAGCGGGTTTTTTAGGCCTGGCTGAATTGCGAAGCCAGTTCGCGCAGCAGCACTTCGGCTTCAAGCACTTTGCTGACGACGTCGTTGGCCTTGTCGCGGGTCAGGCCTACGCGTTCAAGCAAGGCGTCCGGGATGTCTTCGTCGGGGCCGGAGCCGATGCCACGGCTGCGCAGCAGGCGTACGGACAGGCAGACGAGGTTCGGGTATTCAGCGTAGGCACCGTCGTAGCTTGGGTCGTGCTGGAAGCGCAACGCAGTGGCCAGTTCGTCCGGCATGTCCCAGTAGCGCATCAGCCAGGAGCCGATCTGTTCGCGGCTGATGCCGAGCAGGTGTTGCTCGACGTAGCTGTGGCACAGGTGCGGGTTGACTTCGAGGTGGCGGCAGATCAGCGAGAAGTGCGGCGGGAAGACGTGGGCCAGCAGCAGGTAACCGAAGTTGTGCAGCAGGCCGGCGAGGTAGGTCAGGCCGGCCTCCGGGCGCTGGGCGCGGGGCATGGCGCGGGTCAGGCCTTCGATGACGGCGGCGGTGTAGATCGATTGCTGCCAGTACGGCGTGGTGTGTTGCGGGTGGTCTTTGGGCAGGCTCAGGGTTTTGCCCAGGGCCAGGCCCAGTGCGAGGTTGATCACCAGGTCGAAACCCAGCACGCGCACGATCGCGTCTTCCACTGAACGAATTTTGCCCGGCGAGGCGTAGTACGGCGACGCGGCCCAACTGACGACTTGGGCGGCCAGCGCCGGGTCGGTTTCGACCACGCCGGTGATGTCGTCGATGGTGGCGTTAGGGTCGACGCGCAACTTGATGATTTTCTGCGCGGTCTCGGCCAGCGGCGGAATCTCGATGGTCTCTTCCAGACGTTGCTGGATGCGTCGCGCGGTGAACGCCTGGACGGCCTGGGTGATTTCCTGGCGGTCATCGTCGGGGCGGTCGAGGTTCGGGCGGATGCTGGTCAGGTTCTCGCCGAAGTTGGCGGCGCTGGCCTTGGTCAGCATGCTCTTGAAATCTTCGCTGGTGATTTCCAGCAGCAGGCCCGGCTCGCCCGAGTTGATCAGCAACTTCGGTTCGCGCAGCAGGCTTTCTTCGTACAGGCACGGCGAACTGGTCAGCGCCGGCAGGCCGGGCAGTAGGCTCAGGTTGTGCTTGCCGAGCATTTTCACCAGGCGTTCGGTGGGCACGGCGGTGAGGCGGCGGCCGGTCAGTTCGGCGAGGCGATTGAGGTCCAGCAACTGGCTTTGCGGGAACAGCACCATCAGGGCGCCGACCGCGTCGTCCACCAGCACCGCCTGCACTTTGCGCGAGGCGTTGAGGCCGTGGTGGTCGAGCACTTCTTCGTAGGCAATGCCCATTTTGCCCAGCAGCAACCGAATAACAGACGGAGCGTGCAGGGTGTCGGGGGCGAGGGCAGCTTCTGTCATGGTCTGTATCCGTATTCAAACAATTGCAGGAGTATAACCAGCTTGTTTAAAAGCATCGTCCACAAACTGCGACGGTGCTCACACTTGGCCGTATTGCTGCCCATGACGCAGCCAGCGGTCCAGCAATGGGCTGACGTGGTCCGGCCAGCGCTCCAGCAAAGCCTGGGCGGCGTCGCGCACGGCGGGCAGTAAATCGGCGTCGCGCATCAGGTCGGCGACCTTGAATTGCAGCAGGCCGGTCTGGCGCGTGCCGAGCATTTCGCCGGGGCCGCGCAGTTCGAGGTCTTTTTCGGCGATGACAAAACCGTCGTTGGTTTCACGCATGATGCCCAGGCGCTGACGGCCGATCTGCGACAGCGGCGGATGGTAGAGCAGCACGCAATGACTGGCGGCGCTGCCTCGACCGACACGGCCGCGCAATTGGTGCAGTTGCGCGAGGCCGAGACGCTCGGGGTTTTCGATGATCATCAGGCTGGCGTTCGGCACGTCGACGCCGACTTCGATCACGGTGGTCGCAACCAGCAGTTGCAGGTTGCCGGCCTTGAATTCGGCCATGACGGCGGCCTTTTCGGCGGGTTTCATGCGGCCGTGGATCAAGCCGACCTTCAGCTCGCCGAGCGCGGCGGTGAGGTCTTCGTAAGTGGTTTCGGCGGCCTGACAGGTCAGCTCTTCCGATTCTTCAATCAGCGTGCACACCCAATAGGCCTGACGCCCTTCAGCACAGGCGCCGCGTACGCGCTCGATGACTTCGACGCGCCGGGTATCGGTGACCAATACCGTGTTGACCGGGGTTCGGCCGGGCGGCAGTTCGTCGAGGATCGAGGTGTCGAGGTCGGCGTAGGCGCTCATGGCCAGCGTTCGCGGAATCGGCGTGGCGGTCATGATCAGCTGATGCGGACACATCCGTCCGCCAACACCTTTCTGGCGCAAGGCCAGGCGCTGCTGCACACCGAAGCGGTGCTGTTCGTCGATGATCGCCAGCGCGAGGTTCTTGAACTGCACTTCGTCCTGGAATAGTGCGTGAGTGCCGACCACCATCGGTGCGCCGTTGGCGATCTGTTCCAGAGCGGCGACGCGGTTCTTGCCCTTGAGCTTGCCGGCTAGCCACGCGACTTCAATGCCCAGGGGTTCGAGCCAGCGCTTGAAGGTGATGAAGTGCTGTTCGGCGAGGATCTCGGTGGGCGCCATCAGTGCGACCTGATAACCCGCCTCCAATGCCTGAAGCGCGGCGAGGGCGGCGACCACGGTTTTGCCCGCGCCGACGTCACCCTGAATCAGTCGCAGCATCGGTTCGTGCTGACTGAGGTCGTAGGCGATTTCGTTGCCGACCCGTTGCTGGGCGCCGGTTGGCGTAAATCCGAGATTGGCCAAGTATTGGGCCGGCAGTTTGGTCGCTTTCGGCATGGCCGGCGCGCGCAGGGAACGCATGCTCTCGCGCAGGCGTTGCTGGGACAGCTGATGGGTCAGCAGTTCTTCGAAGGCCAAACGATGCTGCGCCCAGTGATGACCGAGGGCGAGTTCGTCGACGTCGGCATCGGCGGGCGGGTGATGCAGGTAGCGGATCGCATCGGCCAGCGGCGCGAGTTGATAGTCGCGGGCCAGTTCGGTCGGCAGCCAGTCGGGCAGGCTGGTCGGGCCGAGCATCGTCAGGGTTTGCATGCACAACTGGCGCAGACGCTGCTGGGTCAGGCCTTCGGTGAGCGGGTAGACCGGGGTCAGGGTTTCATCCACTGGCGGCGGCTCGTCGCCGGTGATGGCGCGGTATTCCGGGTGGTAGATTTCCAGTCCCGAGGCACCGGGCCGCGCTTCGCCGTAGCAGCGAATCCGCGTGCCGCGTTTGAGGCCTTCTTTCTGGGCGTTGCTGAAATGGTAGAAGCGCAGACTGAGCCCGCCGGTGCCGTCCTGCAGACGCACGACGAGACTGCGCCGACGACCCATGACCACGTCTGCGCCGCTGACGGTGCCTTCGATCACGGCGTCCTGACCCGGCCGCAAATGGCCGATCGGGACCACGCGAGTGCGGTCCTGATAACGCAGCGGCAGGTGGAACAGCACGTCCTGGAGATTCTCCAGGCCGACCTTGGCCAGTTTCTCGGCCATGGCCTCGCCGACACCCTTGAGTGCCGTTACCGACACTTGCGACAACTCGGTCATGACAGCGACTTACGCCGCAACCACCGGCACCGGCGGCTTGGCCACCGAGCACAGGCGAATGGAGTCAGCGAGGATTTCAATTGCCTTCGGCCGCGGGAAGCTCGCACGCCACGCAATGGCCACGGTGCGGAACGGCACTGGCGGCGACAGCGGACGCACTTCGATCACGCCGGGGGCGTAGTGATGGCTGTCGACTGCCGACAGCGGCAGGATCGAAATGCCGAGGCCGGACGCGACCATGTGGCGGATGGTTTCCAGGGAGCTGGATTCCACCGTGGTGTGCTTGGCGCCGTCGTTGCCTTTGGCGAGGGTCGGGCAGGCTTCCAGCACTTGATCGCGGAAGCAGTGGCCTTCGCCGAGCAGCAGCAGGCTCTTGTCGTTGAGCAGGGCGGCGTCGATGGATTCTTTTTGCGTCCACGGGTGCTGGGCCGGCATCAGGACGTAGAACGGCTCGTCGTAGAGCTGCAGGGTCAGGACGTCGGCTTCGTTGAACGGCAAGGCGATGATGATCGCGTCGAGCTCGCCGTTGCGCAGTTTGTCGCGCAACACGTGGGTGAAGTTTTCTTCGATGTACAACGGCATCTGCGGGGCGACCCGGTGCAGTTGTGGAATCAGGTGCGGAAACAGGTACGGGCCGACCGTGTAAATCGCGCCGACTTTCAACGGAGCGGTCAGCTGGTTTTTGCCGGCCTGGGCCAGTTCGCGAATGCCTTGGGCCTGTTCCAGGACTTTCTGTGCCTGGGCAACGATGCCTTCACCGACCGGGGTCAGGCGCACGGCACTCTTGCTGCGCTCGAAAATCAGCACACCGAGTTCGTCTTCAAGCTTTTTCACGCCCACCGACAGGGTCGGTTGGCTGACATGGCAACGCTCGGCCGCGTGGCCGAAATGCTGCTCTTGGGCGAGGGTAACGATGTAGCGTAATTCTGTGAGAGTCATAGCAAGCGTCCATGAAGTTGCGAGCCAAGCATACCGGCTGCAATCGATAGACGCACGTTATCAGAGTGCATGCGTTGAGTGACACCGGGTAATGCCGGTTTGCCGCTGGCGGATATGCAAAAGGCACCTTTCGGGTGCCTTTATGCCGTTGCACATCACCCTGTGGGAGCGAGCTTGCTCGCGAATGGGGTGTGTCAGTCAACGTTGATAGCAACTGTCACACCGCTTTCGCGAGCAAGCCCGCTCCCACAGGGTGTTTTGTGTTGCGTTTAGCGGCGGCGTTTTTCCAGGGAGTAGAGGAACGGCGCCGTGATTTCGATGGTGCCATTGGTCAGCATGTCGGCCGGCGGCTTGGGCAGCGGTTGGGCGAGGCGGATCATTTCCAGGGTGGCCCGGTCCAGATCGGCAACGCCTGAACGGCCCACCAGTTCGTACGACAACACATTACCTTCGCCATCAACGATGAAGCGCAGACGGTTGGTGCCTTGCTTGCCCCGATTCTGTGCGCTCGCCGGGTACTTTTTGTACTTGCCCAAGTGCGCAAGCAAAGTGCCTTCCCAGCTGGCCTTGGCAGCCTGTTGCGCCGGCGATGGTCCCGGTGCCGGTTGCGCGGACTTCTCCGTCGGCGCCTGGGTCGGTTGCGCGTCGCTAGGCTTCTCCTCGGACGGCTTCTCCTTCGGCGGCTCCGGCTTTTTCTCCACAGGCTTGGGCGGTTGCGGCTTCGGCTTGGGCTTGGGTTTAACCGGCTTCGGCGCAACGATCTCGGCCTTCGGCACTTCGGCCAGTTTCGGGATCGGCAGTTCTTCCACCGGGGCCGGTGGCTGTGGCGGCGTTATGACCTTCGGCGGTGCTGGCGGTGGCGGGGCCGGAACCGGCGCCAACTCGACCATCATCGCCTGCGGTGGCAGCTCGATGGGTGGGCGCGCAGTCCAGTTCATCGCCAGCGCAATGGCCAGCGCATGGACACCCAGCACCACGGCCAGGCTCGCGCTGTAACGCGTCAGCTTATGGCGCGTCGTGATCATTTCTTGACTGCCGTCTCGAGCCCGACCAGACCTACCTTCAGGTAACCGGCGGAGCGCAGGTTGTCCATCACGCTCATCAGATCGCCGTAATCCACGCCTTTATCGGCCTGGAAGAAGATCGTCGTGTCTTTCTTGCCTTGAGTCCTGGCGTCGAGGGTGGCGCCGAGTGCTTCGGCCTTCACTTCTTCTTCGCCGAGGTACAGGCGCTGGTCAGTCTTGACGCTGAGGAACACCGGTTTCTCCGGCCGCGGGGCCGGCTTGGCGCTGGAGGCGGGCAGGTCGACCTTGATGTCCACGGTGGCCAACGGAGCCGCCACCATGAAGATGATCAGCAGCACCAGCATCACGTCGATGAACGGCGTGACGTTGATTTCGTGGTTCTCGGCCAGATCGTCGTCTGCGCCTTCTTTCAAATGCAAGCCCATGGCTGATTACCCTACTTTGACCACGTGGGGTTGCGTGGAGCGCTCGGTGGTCGGCAGGTGATCGAGGTCACGGCTGACCAGCAGCAGGACTTCAGCCGAGGCATCGGACACTTGCGCCTTGTAGCCAGCGATGGAGCGAGCGAAGACGTTGTAGATCACCACGGCCGGAATCGCCGCAACCAGACCCAGCGCGGTGGCCAGCAGGGCTTCTGCGATGCCCGGCGCTACGACGGCGAGGTTGGTGGTCTGGGTTTTGGCGATGCCGATGAAGCTGTTCATGATGCCCCACACGGTGCCGAACAAACCTACGAACGGCGCGGTGGAGCCGATGGTGGCGAGGACGCCGGTGCCGCTGCTCATGTTGCGACCGCAAGCTGCAACCAAGCGCTCGAGACGGAAGGCAACACGTTCCTTGATGCCTTCTTTCTCGCGGCTGTTGACCGACAAGCGCATCTCTTCCAGGGCGTCATGCACCAGCAAATTGGCGAGGGTGCCTTGCTTGGTCGCTGACGCGCTGGCTTCTTTAAGGGTGGTGGCTTTTTTCAGATGGACGATTTCGCTGCGCAGACGACGCTTGGCGCCCATCAGCTCAAAGCCCTTGGCGATCCAGATGGTCCAGGTGATGATCGAGGCGATGGCCAGGCCGATCATCACGATTTTCACGATAATGTCGGCGTTCTGGTACATGCCCCACGGCGACAGGTCGTGAGCCATGCCCAGGGTGTTGTCTGCTTCAAGGACTTCAGGAGCGTCTTCGGCGTCTACTGCCTGGGCCGGGTCGGTTGCGGCTGGCGCTACGGCGGGGGCGGCATGATCAGCCGGGGCTGGAGCAGCGGCGGCGGCCGGAGTCGCCGGAGTGGCTGGCGCCTGTGCGTCAGCGAAAGCGGCGGTCGGTGCCAGCATCAGGCTGAGCAGCAGGGCAGCCACTGCGCTCCAGGCGCGAGGTCGTTTGGTTGGCGAAGCGGGGAATTGATTGCGTGTCATGCTGGCCGGACCTGAGAGAAAAATAGGGTGAATGTTCTTCCAGGCCTCGTAAGGCCGAGAACAAAAGTGGCGTGCATTATTGCAAGTAATTCTTGTTAACAAAAGTAATAGAGTATCTTTTTTTCCTGCATTGCTAGCCGCTCGTCCATTGCCGGCGCTAGTCTGTGGCTTTCCAATAGGAGTTTTTTGATGTCCGCGCCTTCTGTTTTGATCGCCGGCTGCGGTGATGTCGGCTGTCGCCTGGCCACGCAATTGCTGGCCGCCGGGTGGGAAGTTCATGGCCTGAGACGTGACGTTTCACGTCTGCCCGACGGGGTCATTGGCGTTGCCGGCGACTTGTTCAATAAGGACTGTCCTGAGACGTGGCCCATCGGTGCGGTGGATTACCTCGTGTATTGCGCGGCCGCTACCGATCACGATGAAGCCGGTTACCGTGCTGCCTATGTCGAAGGCTTGCAGCATGTACTGGAATGGCTGAACGACTACGGCCAGGTGCCCAACCGCCTGCTGTTCGTTTCCAGTAGCAGTGTGTATGGCCAGCAGAATGGCGAGTGGGTCGATGAGACTTCGCCGACCATTGCATCAGGCTACTCGGGTCGATTGATGCTGGAGGCCGAGCAAGTGGCACTCCAGAGCGGCATCCCTGCAAGCATCGTGCGCTTGACCGGCATTTACGGCCCCGGCCGCGAATGGCTGCTGACCCAGGTGCGTCGTGGCTATCGAGTGGCCGTTGACCCGCCGCTTTACGGCAACCGCATCCACGCCGATGACGCTGCGGGGTTGATGGCGTTTCTGCTTGAAGCGGATCGACGCGGGGTGGCGTTGGATGACGTCTACATCGGAGTGGACGACGCGCCCGCGCCGCTGGCCGAAGTGGTGGGGTGGTTGCGCGAGTATCTGGGCGTGACCGAGTGGGCTGACGACGCGAGCGTGCGGCGCACGGGCAGCAAGCAATGCAGCAATGCCAGGGCGAAGGCCCTGGGCTGGACGCCAAAGTACCCAAGCTATCGAGAAGGCTACGCCGCCATTCTCGAAGGCCGCTGCTGACTTCCCATCACCACAAACCAAATGTGGGAGCGAGCCTGCTCGCGATTGCGGTCTCACATTCACCATGGATGTCGTTTGACACTCCGCCATCGCGAGCAGGCTCGCTTGTATGTTTAGACTTGAAGGGGTGGGTGGGACTACAGACTCGATTCTGACTCTGACCAGTACAGACTGTGGGAGACTTCTCGTCCCGCCCCTTCTACCCAAAGCGCCGATAAGGAATTCATCGGTAAACCGACGATAGAGACAAGCCAGCGCAACGGTAGACCCCAACAAGCACTTAAACCCTAGCTCCGAGGATTCGTCATGACAATCCTTACTTCGCAGACGGTTGTTGGTATCGATATCGCCAAGGCCCAAATTGCTGTCTATCGCACCGACCTGCAAATCATTCAAGACATCAAGAACGATCGAACCGCCCTCAAGCGTTGGCTTAAAACCCTGCCTGCCCAAAGCGCTATCGCCGTTGAAGCCACCAACATCTACCACTTGGACACGGTAGAGCTGGCCCATGAGATGGGTCATCAGGTCTACGTGGTGGATGCTTATCGCGTGAGTCATTACCGCCGTGGCGTTGGCCAACGAGCCAAGAACGATCCCTGCGATGCGCGTTTGCTGGCGCGTTACCTGGAGAATGAACAAAGCAAACTGCGGGTCTGGAGCCCGCCACCCAAGGCCTACAGCTCGCTGAAAAGCCTGCTTCACAGACGTGCAACGCTGATCCAGAACCATGCTGGGCTGATGTTGAGTTGGGCCAATGAACCCTTGTTGAAGAAAGTGCAGGTCGCTCAGCAGAAGGCGTTCAAGCAAGCGGATCAGGCGATTCAGAAACTGCTGCGCAAGGTCAGCAAAGAGGCGGGAATTGAGGCGAATATTGATCGCTGCAAAGCCATCGAAGGCGTTGGGGAACTGACCGCAACCGGGTTGGCGACGACCTTTATGCGGGGCGATTTTGCGAACAGCGATGCGTTCATCGCATTCCTGGGAATGGACTTGGCAGTCGAAGACTCCGGCAAGAAGAATGGGCAGCGGTACCTGACCAAAAAAGGAGATCCGGAGGTTCGTCGTTTGGCGTACAACGCCGCAATGGCGGCGTGTCGCTCGCCTAAATGGAAGCCGTTTTACGAGGCATACCTGGCTAGAGGCTTCTCGAAAACCCAGGCCTTGGTTGCCTTGGCCCGAAAGCTCTGTCGAGTGGCATTTGCCCTGATGAAAAATCAGAGCAAATACCTGTCAGCCTGAGAATTCAGGGTTGCCGGGCAACATAGAATCTCCCACATTGGTTTTGCGTTGGCTTCAGGGCCGGGTTACTGCTTTTCCAGCAACCACTTGCGCTCGCCCGGCGTGAACTGAGGCATCTCGTCTGCCTGAGCCGTGTTCACCGCCTGCACAATCTCCAGTTCCTTGCCCTTGCGCGCAAAGATCCAGGTATTGCCCTGGCCGTTCACTTGCAGCCACATATTGTCATTGCCGCCGCTCATCGACGCGCAATCGCCCGCCAGGCACAGGGCATAGCGATCGGCACCCGGCAGGCCGGCAACCTGGCCATCGGCCTGGAATTGCACGGTATTGCCTTCGCCCGGACCGTTGACGATTTTCCAGCTGCCGCCCATGTAGGCGGTGTACAGCGCGCGTTCGAAGCTGGCGCCCATCGGTGCACCGTCCGGCACGGGGATCAGCGCACGATCAAAAACCTGTTCCGGTTCGTTGTCGGAGGCGGCCTGGGCCAATTGCTTGCCGTCACGCTTCAGCTCACTGGCGGAGCTGCCATAAAAGTCGACTTTCCAGGCGCCGGACTCTTCGCCCAGCAGCTTGCCGTCCACGTTTTCAAAACCGTTGGTGTAGCGGGCCTGGCCGGCCTTGGTGTTGACGTCCCATTCCAGGTTCGGGCCATAAGCCTGAAGCGCTTCGCGCAGGGGGCCGCCTTTGGATGCAGCGTCAATCGCCACCTGATTGATCCAGGTGCCGCTGATATCACGATCGGCAGGGTTGCTGGCACAACCGCCCAAGAGTAGGGCGACCAGCGAGAGAGCTAGCGCTTGGCGCATGGTGGAATCCTTTCAAGACGAAATCGGCGCAACCCTTGGGGCTGCGCCGGATTTATTACTCGATGACCAGAATGGCATCCATTTCAACCTGCGAACCCTTTGGCAGGGCAGCTACGCCGATGGCGGCGCGGGCAGGGTATGGCTGGTCAAAGTACTTGCCCATGATCTCGTTGACCTTGGCAAAGTGGCTCAGGTCGGTGAGGAAGATGTTCAGTTTGACGATGTCCTTGAACGAACCGCCAGCGGCTTCGGCCACGGCTTTGAGGTTCTCGAACACCTGGACGGTCTGGGCTTCGAAGCCTTCAACCAGTTCCATGGTTTTTGGGTCCAGGGGAATCTGACCCGACATATAGACGGTGTTGCCAGCCTTGATCGCCTGGGAATAAGTACCGATAGCGGCCGGGGCCTTGTCGCTGGTGATAACAGTCTTGGTCATGAATGACTCCTTGTAATAGTGGGCTTAGGCGCGCATGCGGGTGATGCGAATCACCCCGGTCAGTGCGCGCAGTTTCTTGATCACGCGGGCCAGGTGCACACGGTCGTGCACGCTGACCACCAGTTGGACCACGCTGATGCGACCATCGCGTTCGTCCATGCTGATTTTCTCGATATTGCCGTCGGCCGCGTTGACGCTGCTGGCCAGCAGGGCGATCAGGCCGCGCTGGTGTTCCAGTTCGACGCGCAGCTCGACGTTGAATTCGCCGGTGACATCCTTGGCCCACGAGAGCTGGATGCATTTTTCCGGGTTGTGGCGGATTTCGCTGATGTTGCGGCAGTTGTCCAGGTGCACGACCATGCCTTTGCCCGCAGACAGGTGACCGACAATCGGGTCGCCCGGGATCGGCGTGCAGCACTTGGCGTAGCTGAGGACCAGGCCTTCGGTGCCGCGAATCGCCAGCGGGCCTTCCGGACTTGGCAACTGTTCGCCTTCGCCGAGCAGGCGGCGGGCGACCACGTAGGCCATGCGATTGCCCAGGCCGATGTCTTCCAGCAAGTCTTCGATCAGTTCGAGACGGTATTCGGTCAGCATCGCCTTGACGCGCTCGGCCGGGACTTTCTCCAGGGTGCTGTCGAAACCGTTGAGCACTTTATTCAGCAGGCGCTCGCCAAGGCTGATGGATTCGGAGCGGCGTTGCAGTTTCAGCGCGTGGCGGATGTGGGTCCGCGCCTTGCCGGTGACCACGAAGTTGAGCCACGCCGGGTTCGGCCGCGCGCCCGGGGCGCTGACAATCTCGACCGTGGAGCCGCTTTGCAGCGGTTCGGACAGCGGTGCGAGACGACGATTGATCCGACAGGCAATGCAACTGTTGCCTACGTCGGTGTGCACCGCGTAAGCGAAGTCGACCGCCGTGGAGCCTTTGGGCAGCTCCATGATCCGGCCTTTGGGCGTGAACACGTAGACCTCGTCCGGGAACAGGTCGATCTTCACGCTCTCGATGAACTCCAGCGAGTTGCCGGCCCGTTGCTGCATCTCCAGCACGCCTTTGACCCACTGGCGGGCGCGGGCATGCGTGCCTTTCGGCTGCTCGTCGCCGCTGGACTTGTACAACCAATGCGCGGCGATGCCGTTGTTGGCCATCTCTTCCATTTCACGGGTGCGGATCTGGATCTCGATCGGAACACCGTGCATGCCGAACAGCGTGGTGTGCAGCGACTGGTAGCCGTTGGCCTTGGGGATCGCGATGTAATCCTTGAAGCGCCCCGGCAACGGTTTGTACAAATTATGCACAGCACCCAGCACGCGGTAGCAGGTGTCGACCTTGTCGACGATGATCCGGAACGCGTAGACGTCCATGATCTCGTTGAAGGCCCGACGCTTGCCGCGCATTTTCTTGTAGATGCCGTAGAGGTGTTTCTGGCGACCGCTGACCTCGCCCTGGATGCCATCGATGGCCAGGCAGTGACTGAGGGATTCCTCGATCTTGTTGACGATTTCCTTGCGGTTGCCCCGGGCGCGTTTGACCGCCTGGTTAATCCGCGCGGAACGCATCGGGTGCATCGCCTTGAAGCCGAGGTCTTCGAATTCTATGCGGATGGCGTGCATGCCCAGCCGGTTGGCGATGGGTGCATAGATTTCCAGGGTTTCCTTGGCGATCCGCCGGCGCTTTTCACCGGACAGGACTTCCAGCGTGCGCATGTTGTGCAGGCGGTCGGCGAGCTTGACCAGGATCACACGAATGTCGCGCGCCATGGCCATGGCCATTTTCTGAAAGTTTTCGGCCTGGGCTTCGGCTTTGGTTTCGAAGTTCATCTGGGTCAGTTTGCTGACCCCGTCGACCAGTTCGGCCACGGTTTCGCCGAACTGCGCTTGCAGCGCTTCCTTGGCAATACCGGTGTCTTCGATCACGTCATGCAGCATTGCAGCCATCAAACTCTGATGGTCCATGTGCATGTCGGCAAGAATATTCGCCACGGCAAGAGGATGCGTGACATACGCCTCACCGCTGCGGCGGCGTTGGCCGTCGTGGGCTTGTTCGGCGTAGAAGTACGCTCGGCGGACCAGGTTGACCTGGTCCTTGCCGAGGTAGGTCGATAAGCGATCGGCGAGGGCGTCTATGCTCGGCATGATGACTCCTGCCGTTCGCTGTGACCCCGCGCCGTGCTACGTCGACCAGGCATAGGCTTAGACGGCCTCGTTGGACTCGTCCTCGAACGCTGCGAACAGCGGTTCGTCTTCGACGATTTCAGCATTGGCGATGAACTCGTAGCTCATCAGGCCTTCAGCGATTTCACGCAAGGCTACAACGGTAGGCTTGTCGTTTTCCCACTGAACCAGTGGCTCTTTGCCGCCGGTGGCCAGTTGACGGGCACGCTTGGTGGACAGCATGACCAGCTCAAAACGGTTTTCCACGTGGTTCAGGCAGTCTTCAACGGTTACGCGGGCCATGGTATTCCTCGGAGCGAATGCAATATGCGCGCTGCCCGGGTGGGCGAGCGGACTCAACAGTTTAAAAAATCACCAGCGATTAGGGAAGCGCTGATTTTTTGACCAAGCCCTTCAACGCGCTGCAAGTGCCAATGTAAAGCCCTTGCAGCGGTTTTGGGAAGGGCTGTTTAGCCAAGCAATTCAGCCAAAAGTTTTCCGTTACGCTGCTGCTGACGCTTCTGATGCAGCTGATTGGCACGGAAAATCGCCTGCAAATCCTTCAGCGCGTGGGCGAAATCGTCGTTGATGATCAAGTAATCGTAGTCAACGTAGTGGCTCATTTCGCTGACGGCTTCGCGCATCCGGCCTTCGATGACTTCGTCGCTGTCCTGGCCGCGATTGTTCAGGCGCTGGTGCAAGGCTTCCAACGACGGCGGCAGAATGAAGATCGAGCGCGCCTGAGGCATCAACTTGCGCACCTGCTCGGCGCCCTGCCAGTCGATTTCCAGAATCAGGTCGTGGCCTTCGTCCAGGGTCTGCTGCAGGTGGCTTTGCGAAGTGCCGTAGAGGTTGCCGAATACTTCGGCACGCTCGAGAAAATCTCCGTGCTCGATCATTTTCACGAACTCGCCGCGTTCGACGAAGTGATAGTTCACGCCGTTGACTTCACCGGGGCGCATGGCGCGTGTGGTGTGGGAGACGGAGACGCGGATCTCCTGGTCAGCGTCGGTCAGGGCCTTGACCAGGCTGCTCTTGCCCGCACCCGAAGGGGCGGAAATGATGTACAGGGTGCCGGTGCTGTGGGTCATGTCAGGTTTGCCTTACTCAATATTCTGCACTTGTTCGCGCATCTGCTCGATCAACACTTTGAGGTTGACCGCCGCCTGGGTGCTGCGCGGGTCGAAGGCTTTGGAGCCCAGTGTATTGGCTTCGCGGTTGAGCTCCTGCATCAGGAAGTCCAGGCGCCGACCGGCAGCGCCGCCGGACTTGAGCACCCGGCGAACTTCGATGATGTGTGTGCTCAAGCGATCCAGTTCTTCGGCGACGTCGCTCTTTTGCGCGAGCATGACCATTTCCTGTTCCAGCCGCTGCGGGTCCATCTCGGCTTTCATGTCCGCAAAACGGTCGAGGACTTTCTGGCGCTGGGTGGCAAGCATCTGCGGAACCAGTTCGCGCAGGGTCACCACGTCTCCTTCAATGGAGGTCAGGCGATCGTTGATCAGCCGCGCCAGCTCCGCGCCTTCGCGCTCGCGGCCGGCCTTGAGTTCCCTCAAGCCCTCGTTGAACAAAGCCAGTGCTTCAGCATTCAGGGCTTGCGGGTCGGTGGCGTCGCCCACCAGCACGCCGGGCCAAGCCAGGACTTCCAGCGGGTTCAGCGCAGCCGGATTCTTGATCAGGCCGGCGATGGTCTCGGCGGCAGCGACCAATTGTGCGGCGCGCTCGCGGTCCACTTGCAGAGGTTTGTCGGTGTTTTCTTCGGTGAAGCGCAGGGTGCATTCGAGCTTGCCCCGGGAGATTCCCTGGCGCAGCGCTTCGCGGACCGCACCTTCGAGGTCGCGAAACGACTCTGGCAGGCGCAGGTGGGGTTCCAGGTAGCGGCTGTTGACCGAGCGCAATTCCCAGCTCAGGGTGCCTTGGGCGCCGGCTTTTTCAACGCGGGCGAAGGCGGTCATGCTGTGCACCATGGAGGTACCTCGCAATTCAGGTTTGCGTTACCAAAGGTTTCGCGAAACCCGATATCTGTGAATAAAAGCCGACAGGCAGCAAAGGCGCAGGATTGTAGCGCAGTGGGGCGGATGCGCCCAAACACACGGTGTGACAAAGGGCTGCAGGCCGTCGGTAAAGCGCTGTTCTACGCTCTACTCAGGGCCTTCAATCGTCGGGCGGATTTTTTAGAAGTGCCCAGTCTTGGCGCGCGGCTCTATAATGCTCGGCAGTTTTCCGTCCTCCGTACAGGTATTCCCTATGAAACGTCCAAGTGGTCGCGCTGCCGATCAGCTCCGCTCGATCCGCATTACCCGCAACTACACCAAACACGCCGAGGGATCTGTACTGGTCGAGTTCGGTGATACCAAAGTCATCTGCACCGTCAGCGTCGAAAACGGCGTGCCACGTTTCCTTAAAGGTCAGGGCCAAGGCTGGTTGACCGCCGAATACGGCATGTTGCCGCGCGCCACCGGCGAGCGTAACCAGCGTGAAGCGAGCCGTGGCAAACAAGGCGGCCGTACCCTGGAAATCCAGCGTCTGATCGGTCGTTCCCTGCGTGCTTCGCTGGACATGTCCAAGCTGGGCGACGTCACCCTTTACGTCGACTGCGACGTGATCCAGGCTGACGGCGGCACCCGCACCGCCTCCATCACCGGCGCCATGGTCGCATTGGTCGACGCGTTGAAAGTGATCAAGAAGCGCGGCGGCCTGAAAGGCGGCGACCCGCTCAAGCAAATGATCGCTGCTGTTTCCGTTGGCATGTACCAGGGCGAGCCTGTGCTCGACCTCGACTACCTGGAAGACTCGGCTGCCGAGACTGACCTGAACGTGGTAATGACCAGCACTGGCGGCTTCATCGAAGTCCAGGGCACTGCCGAAGGCGCACCATTCCAGCCGGAAGAGCTGAACGCTATGCTTGAACTGGCGAAGAAAGGCATGTCCGAGATCTTCGAACTGCAAAAGGCCGCACTGGCCGACTGATCGGATGTTCCACGCAAGGAGGACACCATGAGTGACGAGCAGCAGCTACTTCCCATCCCGAGCAAAGACGTTCGGCAGTGGGCGATGTTTTGTCACCTGTCCGCCTTGCTGGGGATCTGGATTCCATTCGGCACGTTGATCGGCCCGCTGATTCTCTGGCAGATGAAGCGCGAGATGGACCCGTTTGTCGATGCCCAGGGCAAGGAGGCGCTGAATTTTCAGATCACCGTCGCCATTGCCTCCGCCATCTGCTTCTTGCTGATGTTGGTGATCATCGGGTTCTTCCTGTTTGGTCTGGTGGCGATTGGCGCGTTGGTGCTGACGATCATAGGTGGCGTGAAAGCCAATGAAGGGGTGCCGTATCGGTATCCGTTCACCTGGCGGTTGATCAAGTAGCCACGACGCAGATATCTATGTGGGAGCGGGCTTGCTCGCGAAAGCGGTGGGTCAGTCAACTTCAATGTTGAATGTTAAGCCGCCTTCGCGAGCAAGCCCGCTCCCACAGTAGAAAATCAGCGCGCACAAAAAAGCCGACAGCGATGTCGGCTTTTTTGTGTCTGCGAAAAAACGCTTAGATGGTCAGCGTCCAGTCGTAGTCCACGATCAGCGGTGCGTGTTGCGAGAACCGTGGCTGGCGTGGCAGGCGTGCGCTGCGAACAAAGCGGCGCAGGCCAGGGGTCAGCAACTGATAGTCGAAACGCCAACCGAGGTTGAGCATTTCCGCCTGTTCGTTGTCCGGCCACCAGCTGTACTGGTCGCCTTCACGACTGACTTCACGCAGGGCATCGACGTAACCCATGTTGCCCACAATCTCGTCCATCCAGGCACGTTCAGGTGCCAGGAAGCCCGGGGATTGCTGGCTGTCGCGCCAGTTCTTGATATCCAGCTTCTGTTGCGCCACGTACAGCGAGCCACAATAAATGTACTCGCGACGTTTGCGTCGCTGTTTATCCAGATAACGGGCGAAATCGTCCATTAGCTTGAACTTCTGGTTCAAGTCTTCATCGCCGTTCTGCCCCGAAGGGAGCAGCAAGGTCGCGATGCTGACCTTGTCGAAATCGGCTTGCAGGTAGCGCCCGTAGCGGTCGGCTGTCTCGAAGCCGAGACCGCTGATGACTGCCTTCGGTTGCAGCCGCGAATACAAAGCCACGCCACCTTGGGCGGGAACTTCGGCTTCGCAGGCATAAAGGAAGTAGCCATCCAGTTGGAAGGCTGGATCGTCCAGTTCAAAGGCGGAGGCGCGGGTGTCCTGCAGGCAGATGACGTCGGCATTCTGTGCTTGCAGCCAACTGAGCAAACCTCGCTCCACTGCAGCCTGAATACCATTGACGTTCACACTGATGATCCGCATAAATGGCCCCAAAAATCGCGTGCGTGTATGATACACGGCGTCAACCTAATTAGCTAAATCCGTGGTATTTGGGGTTTTTTTCATGCAAGCGTATCAGCGCGATTTCATTCGTTTTGCCATCGATCGCGGCGTTTTGCGCTTCGGCGAGTTCACCCTGAAGTCCGGGCGCACCAGTCCTTACTTCTTCAATGCCGGGCTGTTCAACTCGGGTTCGGCCCTTGCGCAGCTGGGGCGTTTCTACGCGGCAGCCATTGTCGAGAGCGGTATTTCGTTCGACGTACTGTTTGGCCCTGCGTACAAAGGCATCCCGTTAGCGGCGACCACTGCAGTGGCCCTGGCCGAACACCACGACCGTGATTTGCCATGGTGCTTCAACCGCAAGGAAGCCAAGGCCCACGGCGAAGGCGGTAGTCTCGTTGGCGCGCCGTTGACCGGCGAAGTGCTGATCATCGACGACGTGATCACCGCCGGCACCGCCATCCGTGAAGTGATGCAGATCATCGCTTCCCAGGACGGCGCCAAGGCCAAGGGCGTGCTGATTGCCCTGAACCGTCAAGAGCGTGGCAACGGCGAGTTGTCGGCGATCCAGGAAGTGGAGCGTGATTTCGGCATTCCGGTGATCAGCATCGTTTCGCTGAATCAGGTGCTGGAATTCCTGGCGGATGATCCGCAGCTCAAGCAACATTTGCCAGCCGTTGAGGCCTATAGGGCTCAGTTCGGCGTCTAAAGAAAAGGCCCTGTGAGAACAGGGCCTTTTTTTATCGGACAAAACGGCTGTGCTTATCTGCTTGGGTATGGATCTTTCACCGCGTCGCCCTGACCGGTCAGAACCTTCCAGCCATTACGCGTGTGCGTCGATTTCTGGTGCTGAGGGCACGGCGGAATCGAGGTTTTGGCCTGATTCGAATACCGATGTCCGCAGTCCACACATTCAAAGGTGCCTGCTGCAACATCACTGCCGTAAGGAACGTAATCTTTTTGCATGGGGAGTTCTCCTGTGGATTCACGGAAGATCCTATGCGGATTGATGCTGGCAGGATGTCGGACGTTTCGCTGATTCAGGTCGGACGTTTCCCGCGCGCATAAAAAAGATCGCAGTCTTCGTCAGTTCCTACAGAATTTTCGTACATTCGTAGGTGCCGGCGAAGGCTGCGATCTATTGCCGTTCTTGAATCAGGGACGCTTGCGATTGCTGATCAAAGTGCCCACACCGGTATCGGTGAAGATCTCCAGCAGAATTGCATTCGGCACCCGGCCATCAATGATCAACGAGCTGCCGACGCCGCCCTGAACCGCTTCCAGTGCGCACCGGATCTTCGGCAGCATGCCACCGTAGATGGTGCCATCGGCGATCAGATCGTCGACTTGCTGGGTGGTCAGGCCGGTCAGGACCGTGCCCGACTTGTCCATCAGGCCGGCGATGTTGGTCAGCAACATCAGCTTTTCAGCTTTCAGCGCTTCGGCGACTTTACCGGCCACCAGGTCGGCGTTGATGTTGTACGACTCGCCGTTGGCACCGACACCAATTGGCGCGATCACAGGGATGAAGTCGCCTTTGACCAGCAGGTTCAGCAGGTCAGTGTTGATCCCGACCACTTCGCCCACCTGGCCGATGTCGATGATTTCCGGTTGGGTCATCTCTGGCGTCTGGCGTGTCACGGTGAGCTTTTTCGCACGGATCAGCTCGGCATCTTTACCGGTCAGGCCGATGGCGCTGCCGCCATGACGGTTGATCAGATTGACGATGTCCTTGTTGACCTGGCCACCGAGGACCATTTCCACCACGTCCATGGTCTGCGCGTCGGTCACGCGCATGCCATCGATGAAGTGGCTCTCGATCGACAGGCGCTTGAGCAGGTCGCCGATTTGCGGGCCGCCGCCGTGAACCACTACCGGGTTGATGCCGACAGCTTTCATCAGCACGATGTCGCGGGCGAAGCCGGTTTTCAGCTCCTCGCTTTCCATCGCGTTGCCGCCGTATTTGATCACCAGCGTCTTGCCGACATAGCGGCGAATGTAAGGCAACGCTTCGGACAGGACCTTGGCGGTGTTGGCGGCGGCTTCGCGTTCGAGGGTCATTCAGGGCTCCGGCACTTCGATAAAAGGCGCTTCAATAAATCAAAACGGTAGTTGGAGATCAGGTGCAACACGCTTCAACTGGACTTTGAAAACGTCCTTGATGCGCTGCAATTCCGCCTCGTCATCGGCCTCGAAACGCAGCACCAGCACCGGTGTGGTGTTGGACGCGCGCACCAGGCCCCAGCCTTTGGCGTAGTCGACTCGCACGCCGTCGATGGTGGTCAGGTCGGCGCCTTCGCCCCACTTCGCGTCGTGCAATGCATCAATGATGCTGAATTTGCTCTCTTCGGTCACATGGATATTGATTTCCGGCGTAGAAATATCGTTCGGGAAGGTCGCAAACAGCTCTTCCGCGGTGGATTTTTCCTTGCTGAGGATCTCCAGCAGACGCGCGGCGCTGTAAATGCCGTCGTCAAAACCGAACCAGCGCTCCTTGAAGAAGATGTGCCCGCTCATTTCGCCGGCCAACAGGGCGCCGGTTTGTTTCATTTTCTTTTTGATCAACGAGTGACCGGTCTTCCACATTAGCGGACGACCGCCGTATTCCTTGATCAGCGGTGTCAGGCGGCGTGTGCATTTGACGTCGAAGATGATCTCCGCGTCCGCGTTGCGCGCCAGTACGTCACGGGCGAACAGCATCAGCAGGCGGTCCGGGTAGACGATGCTGCCGGTGTTGGTCACTACGCCGACACGGTCGCCGTCGCCGTCGAAGGCCAGGCCGATGTCGGCGTTGGTTTCCTTGACCTTGGCGATCAGGTCGACGAGGTTTTCAGGCTTGCCCGGATCCGGGTGGTGGTTCGGGAAGTTGCCGTCGACCTCGCAAAACAGCGGGATGACTTCGCAGTTCAACGCTTCGATCAGTTGCGGAGCGATCACGCCGGCCGCGCCGTTGCCACAGTCGACCACGACTTTGAGACGACGAGCCAGTTTGATGTCCTGGACGATTTCGGTGTTGTAGCGATCGAGGATCTCGACCTGGGTGATGCTGCCCTTGCCGCTGCTCAGGTTGTTGGTCTTGAGGCGGTCGTGCAGGGCCTGGATCTGTTCGTTGGCCAGGGTGTCGCCGGCGATCACGATCTTGAAGCCGTTGTAGTTCGACGGGTTGTGGCTGCCGGTCAGCATCACGCCGGATTTGCCGGCCAGGACGTTGGCGGCGTAGTACAGGGCCGGGGTTGGCACCAGGCCGACGTCGCTGACGTGGCAGCCGCTTTCGGCCAGGCCTTTGATCAATTGTTCAACGAGTTCCGGGCCGGAAAGACGGCCGTCGCGGCCAACGGAAACGTTCGGTTCGTCCTGGGCCAGGCTCTGGGCACCGATGGCGCGACCGAGCCAATAAGCGGTTTCAGCGTTCAAGAATTCCGGGACGGTGCCGCGAATGTCGTAGGCGCGGAAAATGCTGTCGGGGAACTTGGGTGCGACTTGGGCTGGGGTGCTCATTACTGGAAATGCTCCATCTCGAAGGTGGCTGGACCTGTCTGCGAAGAACTCGTCAGCAGGCGCAAACTGAAGGGTATGACGGCGTTTTCCACTGAGAGTTCGTGGTGTGTAAAGGCCATGCCACCTGCGTTTGCGGGGTAATGACCGGTCAATGCCTTGATTTTGGGGGCAAACCTTCCAGATGAACGTTGTGCGAATTGTGGCGAGGAGGCTTGCTTGCGCTTGGGTGCGCGGCACTCACAAAATCTTGGGGCCACTTCGCAGCCCAGCGGGAGCCAGCTCCCTCGCCACAGGGTTCTTTATCGGATCAATGGCTGCCGGAATGCCCGAAACCACCGGCGCCGCGTTCGGTTTCAACGAACTCTTCGACCATCTCGAAGTGCGCTTGAACCACTGGTACCAGCACCAGTTGAGCCAGACGCTCACCGACCACCATGTTGAAATCCGTCTGGCCGCGGTTCCAGCACGAAACCATCAGCGGACCCTGGTAATCCGAGTCGATCAAACCGACGAGATTGCCCAGCACGATGCCGTGCTTATGGCCCAGACCGGAGCGCGGCAGGATCAGCGCGGCCAGGCCCGGATCGCCAATGTAGACGGACAGACCGGTTGGGATCAGCACGGTTTCACCCGGTTTGATCACAATGTCTTTTTCCAGCATGGCGCGCAGGTCGAGGCCGGCGGAGCCTGGCGTGGCGTACTGCGGCAGCGGGAATTCGGTACCGATGCGGGGGTCGAGGATCTTGGCTTGCAAAGCGTGCATGTAAATTAAACCTGGTTCAGACGTTCGGCGATAAAAGTGATCAGCTGGCGAGCAATCTTGCTCTTGCTGGTCTGGGCGAAAAGTGTGGCGTGAAGCTCACGGTCGATCACGCTGCAGGCGTTTTCCTCGCTGTTGAAGCCAATACTCGGGTTGGCGACGTCGTTGGCGACGATCAGATCGAGGTTTTTGTCTTTCAACTTGCGGGCAGCGTAGTCGAGCAGGTGTTCGGTTTCGGCAGCGAAACCGACACTGAACGGACGGTCAGGGCGTGTGGCGATGGTGGCCAGGATGTCCGGGTTACGCACCATCTGTAGCAACAAGCCGTCGCCGTTCGTAGGGTCTTTCTTTAGTTTCTGTGGGGCGACGACTTCCGGACGGTAATCCGCGACCGCTGCCGAGGCGATAAACAGGTCGCAAGGGATTGCGGCTTCGCAGGCGGCGAGCATGTCGCGGGCGCTGACCACGTCGATGCGAGTGACGCGATCCGGGGTCGGCAGGTGCACAGGGCCGGTGATCAACGTGACGCGAGCACCGGCTTCCACGGCGGCTTCGGCCAGGGCAAAGCCCATTTTGCCGGAGCTGTGGTTGGTGATGTAACGCACCGGGTCGATGTTTTCCTGGGTCGGGCCAGCGGTGATCAGCACGTGTTTGCCGGTCAATGCCTGACGTTTGAAGCAGTCCGCCGCGCACTGGGCGAGCTCGACGGCTTCGAGCATACGGCCCAGGCCGACGTCACCGCAGGCCTGGCTGCCGGAGGCCGGGCCAAAGGCTTTGATGTCGCGGCTTTCGAGGATTTGCAGGTTGGCCTGCGTCGCCGGGTCGCGCCACATGGCCTGGTTCATCGCCGGGGCAACGGCGACCACAGCGTCGGTGGCCAGCACCAGCGTGGTCAGCAGGTCGTCGGCAATGCCTTGGGCCAGACGAGCGATCAGGTCCGCCGTAGCGGGGGCGATCAGCACCATGTCGGCCCACTTGGCCAGCTCGATATGGCCCATGGCAGCTTCAGCCGCCGGGTCCAGCAAGTCGAGACGAACCGGGTGGCCGGACAAGGCTTGCATGGTCAACGGGGTGATGAACTCGCTGCCGCCACGGGTCATGACCACGCGCACTTCGGCACCCTGGTCGATCAGGCGGCGAACCAGGTCGGCGCTCTTATAGGCAGCAATACCGCCGCCGACGCCCAGAACGATGCGTTTCCGATACAGCCGCTGCATAGGTCTGCCTTTCATTTCGTTGATGACTGCGTGGCGATACCCCCTCCCCAGGGATGAAATCGCCCGCAAAAAAGATGGGCTACGATATCACAGCGACCGCTATGGAACAGCGGCGCCCATATTCCAGGGAGGTGCTATGAGTATTCGTGATTGGCCGGCGGCCGAGCGGCCGCGGGAGAGGTTGCTTGAGTTGGGCTCGGGAAGCCTTTCGGACGCCGAGCTGCTGGCGATTTTTTTACGAACCGGCGTATCGGGTAAAAGCGCGGTAGATCTGGCGCGACACCTGTTGAATCAGTTTGGCAGTCTGCGCGCACTGCTCGAGGCCGATCAGGAAGCATTCAGCAGGCAATTGGGGCTCGGGCCCGCGAAATTTGCGCAGTTGCAAGCGGCACAGGAGATGGGCCGGCGGCATTTGGCTGAGCGTGCGCGCCAGAAGTCGGCGCTGGAAAATCCACAGGCCGTTCGGGATTACCTGAAATCAATGTTGCGCCACGAACCCCACGAGGTGTTCGGCTGTCTTTTTCTCGACTCCAGGCATCAAGTACTGACCTTTGAAGTGCTGTTTCGCGGCTCCATCGACAGCACCAGTGTCTATCCGAGGCAAGTGGTCAAGCGCGCACTGGCCCACAACGCCGCAGCGTTGATCCTCTGCCACAACCATCCGTCGGGGAATACCAATCCCAGTCAAGCCGACCGAACGCTGACCAAGCGCCTGCAAGAGGCGTTGGATCTGATCGATGTGCGAGTGCTTGACCATTTCATCATCGGGGATGGCGATCCGCTGTCGATGGCTGAGTACGGGTGGATGTAGCGGGGCGAACACAAATCCCCTGTGGGAGCGGGCTTGCTCGCGAAGAGGGAGTGTCAGTCACCATCATTGCTGCCTGATACACCGTCTTCGCGAGCAAACCCGCTCCCACAGGGTTTTGTGGTGTGGCTGTTATTTGAGATTGACCTTGGAGTAGTCCTGGCGACCAAACGGGCTGACTGAGTAACCCTCAACGACTTTACGCGTCAGCGCGAAGGCAGTTGGGTGAGCCAGCGGCAGCCACAACGCTTGCTGCTGAATCTGCGCCTGGGCCTGTTCATAGAGCTTGGTACGCACACCTTGCTCGCCAGTGGTCTTGCCGGCGCTGATCAGCTTGTCCAGCTCCTGGTTGCAGTAACGGGCGAAGTTGGTGCCGGACTTGACCGCGGCGCAGGAAAACTGCGGCGTGAGGAAGTTGTCCGGGTCACCGTTGTCGCCGGCCCAGCCCATGAACAGCAAATCGTGCTCACCGGCCTTGGCGCGGCGAATCAGTTCGCCCCATTCAATCACCCGAATCTCGGCCTGAATGCCGATTTCCGCGAGGTCCGATTGCAGCATTTGCGCGCTGAGGCTCGGGTTCGGGTTGAGCAGGCTACCGGAAGGTCGGGTCCAGATGGTGGTCTGGAAGCCGTCCTTGAGTCCGGCCTTGGCCATCAATGCCTTGGCCTTCTCGACGTCATGCGGATAACCCGGCAAGCCTTTGGCGTAGCTCCAGGTGTTGGGCGGGTACGGGCCGTTGGCGGCCTCGGCGGTGTCTTCGAACACGGCTTTGACGTAGTTGGCTTTGTCGAACGCGAGGTTGATGGCCTGGCGCACTTCAGGTTTGTCCAGCGGTGGATGCTGGCTGTTGATGCCGACGAACGCGGTCATGAAGGCGTCAGTCTTTTCGACTTTCAGGGTCGGTTCTTTCAGCGCGGCCTGTACGTCCAGTGGTTTTGGCGACAGGGCGATCTGGCACTCGTTGCGACGCAATTTCTGCAATCGCACGTTGGCATCCGGCGTGATGGCGAAAATCAGCGGGTCAACCGATGGTTTGCCACGGAAGTAGTCCGGGTTGGCCTTGTAGCGAATCGACGCGTCTTTCTGGAAGCGGGTGAACACGAAAGGGCCGCTGCCGATTGGTTGACTGTTGAGCTTCTCGGGCGTGCCGGCCTTCAGCAGTTTGTCGGCGTATTCGGCGGAATAGATCGAGGCGAAGCCCATGCTCAGGGTCGCGAGGAAGGTCGAGTCCGGGTGATCGAGGGTAAAGCGCACGGTCAGCGGGTCCAGTGCGTCGATTTTCTTGATCAGCGCCGGCAACTGCATCGACTGGGCGTGCGGGAAACCGCTCTGGGCGACTTTGTGCCACGGGTTCGCCGGGTCGAGCATACGGTCGAAGCTGAACTTCACATCTTCGGCGGTCAGCTCGCGGGTCGGGCTGAAGTACTCGGTGCGGTGGAATTTCACCTGTGGGTGAAGCTTGAACACATACGTCAGGCCGTCGGGCGTCACTTCCCAGCTGTCCGCGAGGCTGGCGACCACTTTGCCGCTGGCGGTGTCAAAGTCCACCAGGCGATTCATCAGCACGTCGGCCGAGGCGTTGGTGGTGGTCAGCGAGTTGTATTGCACCACGTCGAACCCTTCCGGGCTGGCCTCGGTGCAGACGCTCAGGGCGGCGGCATGGGCCAGCGGGCTCAGCAGGAGCGGGGCGAGCAACAGCGGTAGGGCAGCGAGGCGCATGGTCGGATTCCTTTACAGATCGAAGGCCCATCTGCAAGTGCAGTCTGGAAAAGGCTTACCCTAGTGGGCTCTTTTGCAAATGACTATCCCCTTTTTCATTTTAAGGGGACTATGTGCGCTTGTTTTCGGTGATGCGGGCCGAGGAAAACCCGGAATCGGTCGATTGGCCGATTCTCTGCGACGAGCGGTCTTAATCGACGACAGCCTTTATCCAAGGCGCCCGGCGCCGGAAAAATGGGGAATTTATCAAGTCCGCGCACACGGAATGTTGTTGCTCTTCAGTCTTTCTGGTATAAAGCAGCGCTCTTTTCTAGGGGCCCGGTTCCTTCACTGTAGGTGTAGCCGGTAAGACCTCTAAAGAAACGCGGCGCCTGGCGCCAAATGACTGAGAGATTAAGCGGCCAACCCATGCCGGGTTGGGCATGTGGTTTTAGAGGGCTGAGGCATGTCGAGAGTATGTCAAGTTACCGGTAAGGGTCCGGTGACTGGGAATAACATTTCCCACGCAAACAACAAAACCCGTCGTCGTTTCCTGCCGAACCTGCAGCATCACCGCTTCTGGGTTGAAGAAGAGAAACGTTTCGTGCGTCTGCGCGTATCTGCCAAAGGCATGCGTATCATCGACAAGCGTGGCATCACTGTCGTGCTGGCCGAAATCCGCAAAGCCGGCAAGATCTAAGGGAGCTAATCATGCGTGAATTGATTCGTTTGATTTCGAGCGCCGGTACTGGTCACTTCTACACTACCGACAAGAACAAGCGTACTACTCCGGACAAAATCGAGATCAAGAAATTTGATCCGGTTGTTCGCAAGCACGTGATCTACAAAGAAGGCAAAATCAAGTAATTGATTTTTCCTCCTTACGAAAAAGGCCCGTATCGCGAGATACGGGCCTTTTTTGTTGCCTGCGGGTTATGTGTTGCCTGTTAGTGCCCTTCGCGGGCAAGCCTCGCTCCTACAGAACAGACGCCATTCACCGTAGGAGCGAGGCTTGCCCGCGAAGAGGCCGGCCCGGCTAACACAAATCCTCAAGCCTTCTGTTCAAACGCCACATAGATCTTGCGGCACGTTTCCAGCACCTCCCAAGTGCCGCGGAAACCCGCCGGGATCACGAAGCGATCGCCCGCGCGCAGGGTCTTGCCGTTGCCTTCGTTGTCGCGCAGCACGGAAACGCCCTGAATGATTTCGCAGTACTCATGCTCGGTGAAGTTCACATGCCACTGGCCAACAGCACCTTCCCACACGCCTGCATTCAACTGGCCGCAAGGGCTGTTGTAGTGGTTGTAGACCACTTGCTCGGGATCGCCCTTCAGGATTTTTGCCTGGTCCGGCTTATAGCGCTCGGGCTCGGTAGTGGCGAGGCTGAAGTCGACGACATCCTGGATATTCATTGTTGTAAGTCCCCGTGATTGCGGCGCGATGGCTGGAAAGACCCAAAGTCTATGTTTATTAAAATGAACATCGCAAGGCCGTTTGCCGGCCTTATGTCAAATATATTGAAACTACACCGGCCGCTGGTTTAGGGTGGCGGTTGCCTTGGGCCGAAAAATCAGGCTGGCTGGGCAGAATTCCTGACAGCGCCCGCGAAGACCGCAGGGCGCTCGTATTCACCAAGAGGAGGACACTCGAATGACCACCCTGACTCGTGCCGATTGGGAGCAACGGGCTCTCGATCTGAAGATCGAAGGCCGCGCCTACATCAATGGCGAGTACACCGATGCCGTCTCCGCCGAGACCTTCGAGTGCATCAGCCCGGTCGATGGCCGTCTGCTGGGCAAGATCGCCAGCTGTGACGCCGCTGACGCCCAACGCGCTGTTGAAAACGCCCGCGCCACGTTCAATTCCGGTGTCTGGTCGCGCCTGGCGCCGACCAAACGCAAAGCCACCATGATCCGTTTCGCCGGCCTGCTCAAGCAGCACGCCGAAGAGCTGGCCCTGCTTGAAACCCTGGACATGGGCAAGCCGATCAGCGATTCCCTGTACATCGACGTTCCCGGCGCGGCGCAAGCCCTGAGCTGGAGCGGTGAAGCCATCGACAAGATCTACGACGAAGTCGCGGCCACCCCGCACGATCAGCTGGGTCTGGTGACCCGCGAGCCGGTTGGCGTCGTCGGCGCCATCGTGCCGTGGAACTTCCCGTTGATGATGGCCTGCTGGAAACTCGGCCCGGCGCTGTCCACCGGTAACTCGGTGATTCTCAAACCGTCCGAAAAATCCCCGCTGACCGCCATCCGCATCGCTGCGCTGGCCGTTGAAGCCGGCATCCCGAAAGGTGTGCTGAACGTGCTGCCAGGTTACGGCCACACTGTCGGCAAGGCCCTGGCCCTGCACAACGACGTGGACACCCTGGTGTTCACCGGTTCGACCAAGATCGCCAAGCAATTGCTGATCTACTCGGGCGAATCGAACATGAAGCGCGTCTGGCTTGAAGCCGGCGGCAAGAGCCCGAACATCGTGTTCGCCGATGCCCCGGACCTGCAAGCCGCAGCCGAAGCGGCGGCCGGTGCCATCGCCTTCAACCAGGGCGAAGTCTGCACCGCCGGTTCGCGTCTGCTGGTCGAGCGTTCGATCAAGGACACCTTCCTGCCGCTGGTGATCGAAGCGTTGAAAACCTGGAAGCCGGGCAACCCGCTGGACCCGGCGACCAACGTCGGCGCGCTGGTGGATACCCAGCAGATGAACACCGTGCTGTCCTACATCGAATCCGGCCATAGCGATGGCGCCAAACTGGTGGCTGGCGGCAAGCGTACGCTGCAGGAATCCGGTGGCACCTACGTTGAGCCAACGATTTTCGACGGCGTGACCAACGCGATGAAAATCGCTCAGGAAGAGATCTTTGGCCCAGTGCTGTCGGTCATCACTTTCGACACCGCCGAAGAGGCCGTTGCGATTGCCAACGACACGCCGTACGGCCTGGCCGCAGCGGTGTGGACCAAGGACATCTCCAAGGCTCACCTGACTGCCAAGGCGCTGCGTGCCGGTAGCGTTTGGGTCAATCAATACGATGGCGGCGACATGACCGCACCGTTCGGTGGCTTCAAGCAGTCCGGCAACGGTCGCGACAAGTCGCTGCATGCGTTCGACAAGTACACCGAGCTGAAGGCGACCTGGATCAAGTTGTAAGTCAGTGAAGGAGCCCGGCAATCAACCGGGCTCCTGAGCGACGCAGATCCCCTGTGGGAGCGGGCTTGCTCGCGAAGGCGCCGTAACAGCCAACGATGATGTTGGATGTGATGGCCTCTTCGCGAGCAAGCCCGCTCCCACATTTGTTTTGTGTCGTCTGTGAAAAAAAATATCCACAGGAGCGCGGGCAATGCGTTGGGCGACTTATTTCGCCGTGTTGGCGTCTGTCTTGAGTGTCGGCCTGGCCCTGGGTGTCAGCATGCCGCTGGTGTCGTTTCGCCTGGAAGGCTGGGGTTACGGTTCGTTCGCCATCGGCGTGATGGCCGCCATGCCGGCGATTGGCGTATTGCTGGGGGCGAAGATCTCCAGCCATCTGGCCTCGCGCCTTGGCACGGCCAATCTGATGCGTCTGTGCCTGTGGGCCGGGGCGGTGTCCATCGGCTTGCTGGCGCTGTTACCGAGTTACCCGATCTGGCTGCTGTTGCGCCTGATGATCGGGGTGATCCTGACCCTGGTCTTCATCCTCGGCGAAAGCTGGATCAACCAGTTGGTGGTCGAACAATGGCGCGGTCGATTGGTGGCGCTGTACGGCAGCAGCTATGCGCTGAGTCAGCTCGCCGGGCCGTTGCTGCTGGGGGTTCTGGGCACCGAACACGATTACGGCTTCTGGGTCGGCGTCGGCTTGCTGACGGCGGCGCCGTTCCTGTTGCTGGGCCGCAGCGGCGCACCGACCAGTGAAGCCTGCAGCGTGACCTTCAGCGACTTGTGGGGCTTTTGCCGAGGTCTGCCGGCGATTGCCTGGGCGGTGTCGTTGTTCGCGGCGTTTGAAGCGATGATCCTGACCTTGTTGCCGGTGTATTGCCTGCGTCAGGGCTTCAGCACAGACATCGCGCTGGCAATGGTCAGCACCGTGGTGGTGGGGGATGCCTTGCTGCAGCTGCCGATTGGCGCGCTGGCGGATCGCTTGTCGCGACGCACGCTGTTCACCGGTTGTGCGGTGGTGTTGCTGGTCTCGAGCCTGGCGATTCCGTTGCTCATCGACACGTTGCTGATCTGGCCGTTGTGGGTGCTGTTCGGCGCCAGCGCCGGGGGATTGTTCACCTTGTCGCTGATCCTGATCGGCGAACGCTATCGCGACGATGCGCTGGTGCGGGCCAACGCGCACATTGCGCAGCTGTGGGGCATCGGTTGTCTGATCGGGCCGTTGGCCGCCGGTGCTGGCAGCCAGTGGATCAGCGGGCATGCGTTGCCGTTGCTGATGGCGGCGGGGGCGTTTGGGTTGGTGATTTTGCTGATGCGTCAAGGCGCGTTTGGCACGGTGGCCGAGCCTGCCTAAACCCAAACTGCCAACCAATCACATATCCCTGTGGGAGCGAGCAAGCCCGCTCCCACAGGGGTGTTCATCGTCGGTCAGAGCATCCGCTCCAGCCCGACCGCCGTGCTGAACCAGGAATTGAAGCGGCGCCACAAGCTTCCTGGTTCCTTGGTCAGCGTGTGCATTTTGCCGTTGTCTTCGGTCTGCCAGACGATCCGGTCATTTTCCAGTTGCACCTGATAACTCAAGGTCGGCGCCATACCTTCCATGGCCGCTTTGCGCACATGCGCGGCAAGTTCGGGGCTGTCCACCAGCACCCCGACTTCGGTGTTCCACAGCACCGAGCGCGGGTCGAAGTTGAACGAGCCGATGAAGGATTTCTGCTGATCGAAGATCATCGCCTTGCTGTGCAAACTGGAATCAGAACCCCGGAAGGACTTGCTGTAAAAAATATGCGGCCCGCTGCCGCCACCTTCGCCGGGCTGGCGGCGCAGTTCGTACAGCTTCACACCATGTTCCAGCAGCGCCCGGCGATAAGGCGCATAACCGCCGTGCACGGCCGGCACATCCGTGGCTTCCAGCGAGTTGGTCAACAAGTGCACCGACACCCCGGCGTCGGCCCGGCCGGTGAGGTACACCAGCCCCGGCTGACCCGGTACGAAGTAAGCCGAGATCATGATCAATTCTTTGCTGACGCCCGTCAGTTCAGGCGCCAGTTGCGTGGTCAGCAGCAAGTGCGGGTCAGGCTCGCCGTCCGACAAGACCTTGCTCGGTGCATCCCACAACGCCTGGTTCCAGGCCCAGATCAACTCCCGGCGCCAGATGTCCATGCGTGGCTTGGTGGTGTAAGTCATCAACTGCTGATACAGCGCATGATTCTGCTTGCGGGTCTCTTCCAACGATTCTTCCAGACGCGTGCGGGTATTTTGCAGGTCCTTTTGCGTCGGTCTGCTCGACAGGAATTCGTCGATCGGTTTGCTCAGCGCGCTGTTCCAGTACTGATCGAAGCTATGGCCAAGCTGCTCGGCCACCGGCCCGACGCCGAGCATGTCGATGTCGGTGAAATTCAGGTTGGGCTCGGCATCGAAGTATTCGTCGCCGAGGTTGCGACCGCCGACGATGGCCGCGCTGTTGTCTGCCAGCCACAGCTTGTTGTGCATGCGTCGGTGTTGCAACGACAGGTTAAACAAGCGGCCCATGGTGCGCGTCACGCCCGTGGCGCGGCCCAGGTGCAGCGGGTTGAACAGGCGGATCTGGATCTGCGGGTGCGCAGCGAGGGTCGCGATGATCCAGCCCAGACCGTCGCTGGTGGTGTCATCGAGCAGGATTCTCACGCGCACGCCGCGGTCGGCGGCCTTGAGCAATTCATCCACCAGCATCCGCGTGCTGATGCCGTCATGCACGATGTAGTACTGCAAGTCGAGGCTGCTTTGGGCGTTGCGGATCAGCTCGGCGCGGGCCATGAAGGCTTCGCTGCTATTGGACAGCAAACGAAAGCCGGACCGGCCCTCATGGGGTGCGGCCTGAGCCTGGATTGAACGACCGAATGCCGAATCGCTGGCGGGTAAGGCCTGGCTCGGTTCGCGCTGAACATCGAAGCTGGCGCAACCGCCCAGGAACGAGGCGAGTAGCAGAAGAGCGAGCAGGGGCTGTCTGACTCTCACGTGGGATCGTTCCGATTGGCGGCAAATGTCGGCATATGGACGCTGGATTCCTGAGAAAGGTCAGTCAGTGATGTAATCCGTTTCCGCCAGCAGTTTGATCGCCGCGGCGCCGACCTTGCGCACAGCCTCTTCGATCTGCGGTGTTGGCTTGGCAGCGTAGTTCATCCGCAAGCAATTGCGGTATTTGCCCGAGGCGGAAAAGATGCTGCCGACGGCAATCTGTACGCCCTGATCGTGCAGGGCACGATTCAGTTTCAGGGTGTCGAAGCCGTCCGGCAGTTCAACCCACAACATGAAGCTGCCTTGCGGGCGACTGGCGCGGGTGCCGGCGGGGAAATAGCGCGTGACCCAGTCGATCATCAGGTCGCGATTGCGTTGGTATTGCGTGCGCATCCGCCTCAAATGCGGTTCGAAATGCCCGGCTTTGAGAAACTCGGCAATCGCAATCTGCGGTTGTGGTGCCGTGGAGCCGGTGCTGATGTATTTCATGTGCAGCACCCGCTCCAGATACCGGCCGGGTGCAACCCAACCAATACGCAAGCCAGGCGCCAGGGTCTTGGAAAACGAACTGCACAGCAGGACACGGCCGTCTTCGTCGAAGGATTTGATCGTGCGCGGGCGCGGGTAGCTGTAGGAAAGCTCGCCATACACATCGTCTTCGACAATCGCCACGTCGAATCGCTGTGCAAGCGTCAACAACGCGCGTTTACGCGATTCCGGCATGATGTAGCCCAGCGGGTTGTTGCAGTTGGGCGTCAACTGTATGGCCTTGATTGGCCACTGCTCCAGGGCCAGTTCAAGGGCATCGAGGCTAATCCCGGTGATTGGGTCGGTAGGGATTTCCAGGGCTTTCATGCCCAGCCCCTTGAGGGTCTGCATGGCGCCGTGAAAGCTCGGTGAGTCCACCGCCACGATATCCCCCGGCTCGCAGATGGCGCGAATGCTGGTGGACAGCGCTTCGTGGCAACCGGTGGTCACCACCAGGTCGTGGGCCGTTAACTGGCATCCGGAATCGAGCATCAGGCGGGCGATCTGTTCGCGCAGTTCGAGGGTGCCGTAGATGTTGTCGTAATACAGACCGGGCATGTCCTGCCGACGGCTGATTCGCGCGAGGTTGCGCAGCAGCGGTTTCATGGTCGGCGTGGTGATGTCCGGCATGCCGCGGCCCAGTTGCACGACGTCTTTGCGCGGGACCGCGCGAATCAATTCCAGTACCTGATCCCACTGCGAAATATCCACCGGGCGCTGGGCCGGGCGGCCGATGGCCGGCAGCTCCGGCAGTTCGCGACCCACCGGTACGAAGTAGCCGGATTTGGGTTTCGGGGTTGCCAGCCCACTGTCTTCCAGCACTCGATACGCTTGCTGCACCGTGCTCAGGCTGACCCCGTGCTCGACACTCAACGCCCGCACCGACGGCAGCCGGTCACCGGGGCGATAGAAGCCCTGTTCAATACGTGTGCCGAGCAATTCGGCGAGGTTGACGTAAAGGGTCATGGCGCAGTCTCGGTGTGGGTGATTCGGTTAACCAATACAGATCGAGTGAAAATATACGATTCAGACGCTAAATCGGTAAATCTGTATGGAGTTAATACAGACTTGTTGAATCTGTAATGCTTTTCGCCGTCCGCGCATCATGAAAGCTCTGGCTACCCAAGTAAACAGGAGTAATCAAAATGAACGGCTTGAGTGATGTGCGGCTGACGATTCACAGTCAGGAACTGGCGGCAGGGCAAATAAACGGTGCACGCGAGGCGGTCATGCGCAACGCGCCGTCCGGCCTGAGTCGCTGGGGCCTGTTCTGGCATCGTCTGCACACGCGCAAGGCGTTGCTGACGCTCACGCCGGAGCAACTGAGGGATGTCGGTTTGAGTCGGGAGCAGGCGCGGGAGGAGGGGCTCAAGCCATTCTGGCGGATCTGAGTTTTGCGGTGTTATTGCGGCTGTCTTCGCGGGCAAGCCCGCTCCCACAAGGGTTGGTGTTGTTCACAAAATTTGCGCTCACCACCTAACCCTGTGGGAGCGGGCTTGCCCGCGAAGGCGTCGGTACAGGCACTGAAATCCTTCAGACCAACTCTTTAAGCCGATGCCACAACATCCCCAACGCCAGCAACGGCGAACGCAAATGCTTGCCGCCCGGGAAGGTGATATGCGGCACCTTGGCAAACAGATCAAACCCTCCTCCCTGCTGACCACTAATAGCCTCAGCCAACAACTTGCCCGCCAAATGCGTGGCATTCACCCCATGGCCCGAGTAAGCCTGGGCGTAATACACATTCGGCTGGTCCTTGAGCCGGCCAATCTGTGGCAGGCGGTTGGCGCCGATGCCGATCATCCCGCCCCATTGATAGTCGATCTTGACCCCGCCCAGTTGCGGGAAGACTTCCAGCATCTTCGGCCGCATGTATGCACCGATGTCCTGCGGGTCGCGGCCTGAATAATGGCAAGCACCGCCAAACAGCAAACGTCGATCCGCCGAGAGCCGGTAGTAATCCAGCGCCACCCGTTGATCGCAGACCGCCATGTTCTGCGGCAGTAGTGAATGCGCCAGTTCTTCACTCAATGGCTCGGTGGCAATGATATAGCTGCCGGCGGGCAGCACTTTGCCGCTGAGTTCGGGGTTGAGTTCGTTGAGGTAGGCGTTGCAGCCCAGCACCAGCGTCTTGGCGCGAACCGAGCCTTGGGCGGTATGGACGGTGACTTCGGGGCCGTAGTCGATTCGGGTCACTGCCGATTGTTCGAACAGCTTCGCGCCCAGCTGCTGCGCGGCGGCTGCTTCGCCCAAGGCCAGATTAAGCGGGTGAAGATGGCCCGAACCCATGTCGATCAGGCCGCCGACGTAGCGGTCCGAACCCACCACCGTGTGCATTTCATTGGCTTGCAGCAGCCGGGTTTCGTAGCGGTAGCCGAGGCCGCGCAGCTCTTCGGCGTCTTCGGCAAAGCCTTCGAGGTCGCGGGGCTTGTTTGCCAGGTCGCAGTAACCCCAGGTCAGGTCGCAAGGGATCTGAAAACGCTCGACGCGCTGACGGACGATTTCCACGGCTTCCAGGCCCATGAGTTTCATCTGGCGCACGCCGTCGGTGCCGACCGCATTGGCGAACTGATCGAGGCCGTGGCCGACGCCGCGAATCAACTGCCCGCCATTGCGTCCGCTGGCGCCCCAGCCGATCTTGCGCGCTTCCAGCAGCACCACGCTGAAGCCACGTTCTGCCAGTTCGAGCGCCGAGTTCAGCCCGGAAAACCCGCCGCCGACCACGCACACGTCCGCCACCAGGTCGCCTTGCAACACCGGATGATCAGGCTGCGACAGGCTGCTGGCGGCGTAGTAAGAGGCGGTGTGCTGGGCACGGGCATTCATGTGAGCGTCCCTGATTCATGTGTCTGGAAAATGTGACGGAGCATAAGCCGGACCTTCCGGCAGCGGCAACATTGGTCGGTTGATGCTGTCTGGATCGAGGCTTTTGCGTCAGACTCCCGGTCTATCCCGCTTTTGGTTACCGCTTCGATGAGCTGCAACAGTCAGAAAATCCGCACGCTGCGCCAGCAAATCCCCTCGTTCGAGTGCGTGCCCGGCTGCCATGACTGCTGTGGGCCGGTGACCACCTCGCCGGAAGAAATGTCCCGCTTGCCGCGCAAGACCCGCGCCGAGCAGGACGCGGCGATGGATGAACTCAACTGTGTGCACCTTGGGCCCAACGGCTGCACGGTGTATGACGAGCGGCCGCTGATCTGTCGCCTGTTTGGCACTACCAAGACCTTGCCGTGCCCGAACGGTCGGGGGCCGGTGGAGCTGATTCATCCGCGGGTGGAGAAGCAGATTCATGAGTACATGGCTTCTACTCGGCAGGTCCTCGTCTGAGGGAAGACCGAGTCGCCTGTAATCGCTAGCAGGCTAGCTTCCACTGAATCTATGTCCGCCGAAGATCAACTGTGGGAGCTAGCCTGCTAGCGATGGGGTCTGAACAGACACCACAAAGCCTCAATCCGGAATTGGCAGGCACAAACTCTCCTTCACCTCTTCCATCACGATATAGCTCTTGGATTCGCGCACATGCGGCAGCTTGAGCAAAATGTCGCCCAGCAATTTGCGGTACGACGCCATCTCGGAAATCCGCGCCTTCACCAGGTAGTCGAAATCCCCTGACACCAAATGGCACTCCAGCACGTGGGGCAGTTTCAGCACCGCACGTCGGAACTCTTCGAAAGTATCGCCGGATTTGTAGTCGAGACTGATCTCGACGAACACCAGGAGACTACCCTTGAGGTGCTGCGGATTGAGGCGGGCGTTGTAGCCCATGATGATCCCTTCGCGCTCCAGGCGCCGGACCCGCTCGGTACACGGCGTGGTCGAGAGCCCGACCTTTTCCCCAAGCTCGGTGAAAGAGATGCGCCCGTCCGCTTGCAGGATCCGCAGGATGTTGCGGTCAATCTTGTCCAGCTCACGTTTGGTTTGAGTGTTGGTACGCATAGGGGATGCGCCTCCGTGAAAAGGGTTTTTGCCGAGAATTCTCGCCAAATATAGGCAGTTATATAGTGAAAAGCACTGCCTAATCTTTTTTACACTGCGCACATCAATGCTCGACAACTACGAACGTCAGCGGCAAGCCGCGATGAGGGATATGAAAATGCGCGTTATGGTCTTGGGTAGCGGCGTCATCGGTACCACCAGTGCTTATTATCTGGCGCGTGCCGGGTTCGAAGTGGTGGTGGTGGACCGTCAGCCCGCCGCTGCCATGGAGACCAGTTTCGCCAACGCCGGGCAGGTATCTCCGGGTTATGCCTCGCCCTGGGCCGCGCCGGGCGTGCCGCTCAAGGCCATCAAATGGCTGCTGCAGCGTCACGCACCGCTGGCGATCAAGGCCACCGCCGACATCGACCAATACCTGTGGATGGCGCAGATGCTGCGCAACTGCACCGCCAGCCGTTATGCGGTGAACAAGGAGCGCATGGTCCGTCTGTCCGAGTACAGCCGTGACTGCCTCGACGAATTGCGTGCCGAAACCGGCATTGCCTACGAAGGCCGCAGCCTTGGTACGACGCAACTGTTCCGCACCCAGGCTCAACTGGACGGCGCCGCGAAAGACATTTCCGTATTGAAAGAGTCCGGCGTTCCGTTCGAACTGCTCGACCGCGCCGGTATTGCCCGCGTTGAGCCGGCCCTGGCCAACGTCACCGATATCCTCGCCGGTGCCTTGCGCCTGCCGAACGACCAGACTGGCGATTGCCAGATGTTCACCGTTCGACTGGCCGAAATGGCCGTGAAACTGGGCGTGGAATTTCGCTTCGGTCAAGACATTCAGAAACTCGACTTCGCCGGTGATCGCATCAACGGCGTGTGGATCGACGGCAAGCTGGAAACCGCTGACCGCTACGTACTGGCACTCGGCAGCTACTCGCCGCAATTGCTCAAGCCGCTGGGCATCAAGGCCCCGGTGTATCCGCTCAAGGGTTACTCCCTGACCGTGCCGATCACCAACCCGGCGATGGCCCCGACTTCGACCATTCTCGACGAGACCTACAAGGTCGCGATCACCCGTTTCGACAACCGCATCCGCGTCGGCGGCATGGCTGAGATAGCCGGTTTTGACCTGTCGCTGAACCCGCGTCGGCGCGAAACCCTGGAGATGATCGTCAACGACCTTTATCCTCAGGGCGGCGATCTGGCCCAGGCGAGTTTCTGGACTGGTCTGCGTCCGACCACCCCGGACGGCACGCCAATCGTTGGCGCCACACCGTTCAAGAACCTGTTCCTGAACACCGGTCACGGCACACTCGGCTGGACCATGGCCTGCGGCTCCGGTCGTTTGCTGGCTGACCTGATGGCGAAGAAAACGCCGCAGATCAGCGCCGAAGGCCTCGATATTTCTCGCTATGGAAACAAAACTCAGGAGTCCGCAAAACATGTCAATCCAGCGCCAGCTCACCAATGAGCGCATGAGCCAGATCGTTGTCCACAGCGGCACCGTCTATCTGGCAGGGCAAGTCGGCGACGACATGAGTGCCGGGATTGAACAGCAGACCCGTGAAACCCTCGCCAATATCGAGCGTTTGCTCGATCTGGCCGGCACTGACAAGAGCCGTTTGCTGTCGGTGACGATTTACCTGAAAGACATCGACGCGCATTTCGAAGGCATGAACGCGGTGTGGGACAAGTGGCTGCCAAAAGGCGTCGCCCCGGCCCGTGCGACGGTCGAGTCGAAGCTGTGCGAACCGGAAATCCTGGTTGAGCTGTCGGTTGTCGCCGCTCTGCCATAAGCCTGTCAGACAGATCCCTCTCCCGGTGCTGTTGGCGGTTCACGCCGCCAGCCAGCGCCGGTTTTTATTCCCATGACCGCCTAGAAGCCTGCCGCCATGCGTCCAGCCCGTGCCCTGATCGACCTTCAAGCCCTGCGTCACAACTACCAGATCGCCCGTGAAGTGACGGGGGCCAAGGCCCTCGCCGTGATCAAGGCCGATGCCTACGGCCATGGCGCGGTGCGTTGCGCCCAGGCGCTGGAAGCCGAGGCGGACGGTTTTGCCGTCGCCTGTATCGAAGAGGCGTTGGAGCTGCGGGCTGCCGGTATTCGTGCGCCGGTGTTGTTGCTGGAAGGTTTTTTCGAGGCCGATGAGCTGTCGCTGATCGTCGAGCATGATTTCTGGTGCGTGGTGCATTCGTTGTGGCAGCTCGAAGCCATCGAGCAAGCTGCGTTGAGCAAGCCGATCACGGTCTGGCTCAAACTCGACTCGGGCATGCACCGGGTGGGTCTGCATCCAAAGGATTATCACGCGGCCTATCAACGACTGCTGGCCAGCGTCAAAGTCGCGAAGATTGTATTGATGAGCCACTTCGCCCGGGCCGATGAGCTGCACGATCAAAGCAGTGCCGAGCAGGTCGCTGTTTTTGAAGCGGCGCGTAAGGGTTTGTCGGCCGAGATCAGCCTGCGCAATTCGCCGGCGGTACTCGGTTGGCCGCAGATTCCGAGCGACTGGGTGCGCCCGGGCATCATGCTCTACGGTGCCACGCCGTTTGAAGAAGCCAACGCCGTGGCTTCCCGTCTGCAACCGGTGATGACCCTGGAATCGAAAGTGATTTGCGTGCGTGAACTGCCGGCCGGTGAGCCGATCGGCTACGGCGCCAAATTCATCACCCCCAAGCCGATGCGTGTGGGCGTAGTGGCCATGGGTTATGCCGATGGTTACCCGCGTCAGGCACCAACCGGCACGCCAGTATTGGTCGCTGGGCAGCGCAGCCAGTTGATAGGCCGCGTGTCGATGGACATGCTCTGCATCGACCTGACTGATGTGCCGCAGGCTGGCTTGGGTTCGACCGTCGAGTTGTGGGGCAAGAACATCCTCGCCAGCGAGGTGGCTGCCGCCGCAGACACGATTCCCTATCAGATCTTCTGCAACCTGCGCCGGGTGCCAAAGCTCTATTCCGAGGGTTAGCGGTCAGCAGGCCGTACCGGAAGTCGTTTGGCCGAACAGGATTCAGGCCCAAGTGTTGTAAATACTGAACGCTGTCGCCATGATAACGCTCAATATTTCTACAACCTGAATCCCTGGAGGCTCCAGCATTGGACGTCGGTGAACGACTGCAATCCATCCGTAAGCTCAAAGGTCTTTCCCAGCGTGAGCTCGCCAAACGCGCGGGTGTCACCAATAGCACGATTTCCATGATCGAGAAGAACAGCGTCAGTCCCTCGATCAGTTCGCTGAGGAAGGTACTGGGCGGGATTCCCATGTCCATGGTCGAGTTCTTTTCCGAAGAAATCCTGCAGGAAAAACCGACGCAGATCGTCTACAAAGCCAACGAGCTGATCGATATTTCCGATGGCGCAGTGACCATGAAACTGGTCGGCCGGGCGCACCCGAGCCGGGCTATCGCGTTCCTCAATGAAATCTACCCGCCTGGCGCCGACACCGGTGACGAGATGCTCACCCATGAGGGCGAGGAAACCGGCATTTTGGTGGAAGGGCGACTGGAACTGGTGGTCGGGCTCGAAACTTTTGTGCTCGAAGCCGGCGACAGCTACTACTTTGAAAGTACCAAGCCACACCGTTTCCGTAATCCGTTCGATGCGCCGGCGCGACTAATCAGCGCAGCCACGCCCGCGAATTTCTAAGAGAAGAGGCGTCCTGCCAGCACGGCAAAGGCACCCGAAGCGTTTTTCCGTCGCGTAACAAGACCCCTTCGACTTTGGGGTTGTTTCAGTGCGGCGGGCTTACCGTTATACTTGCGCCCGCCTGCGAACCGTGGCCGTGGGCGTGACTAGCCACCATTGAGGGTGAACGCGTGAATCTAATTATGAAAATGCTGGCTGCACCAGCAACCGTATTGGCCCTATGGGCTGTCAGCGCTCAAGCTGCGACCAACGACGATATTGCCAAACGCCTTGAGCCAGTCGGCCAGGTCTGCGTGACGGGTCAAGAGTGCAAGGGGATGGAAGTCGCTGCTTCGGCGGGTGGCGGTGATGCCAAGACCCCTGACTCTGTGATTGCGAAACATTGCAACGCTTGCCACGGTACCGGCCTGTTGGGCGCACCGAAAGTCGGTGATGCCGCTGCTTGGGGCGAGCGTTCCAAGAAGGAGGGGGGTGTTGATGGTCTGCTCGCCAAGGCGATCTCCGGCATCAACGCCATGCCACCGAAAGGCACCTGTGCCGATTGCACAGACGCCGATCTCAAAGGCGCCATCGAGAAGATGTCCGGCTTGAAATAAGCGTTCATCTACAGCGAAAAAGCCGCTTACGAGCGGCTTTTTTGTGCCTGCGATTTTGCCTTGGGGACTATTCTTTGCAGTAAAGGCCCGGCAAGCTCGGTCCAACCCCAATTCAAGGAATGTAAGGGAGGATCAGATGGTGCAGCTGTGTTCTATCGAGCAAGCGGTCGATGACGTATTGGCGCGGTTGCCGGCGCATATTCACATGGGCTTACCCCTTGGCCTGGGCAAACCCAACCACTTCGTCAACGCGTTGTTCCAGCGCATCGCGCAATTGCCCGAACGGCAGCTGACGATCTACACCGCCCTGTGCCTGGGCCGTCCTGCCTTGGGCGATGGTTTGCAAAAGCGCTTTCTCGAACCCTTTATCGAGCGGGTTTTTGGCGATTATCCGGAGCTGGACTTCCTTGCCGACCTGCATAAAGACAGCCTGCCGGCGAACATTCATATCCAGCAATTTTTCATGCAGCCCGGCAGCCTGCTCCACAGCGCGTCGGCCCAGCAGGATTACGTGAGCAGCAACTACAGCCACGCCGCGCGGGACATTAACGCCGCCGGTTTGAACCTGGTTGCACAGCTGGTGGCCAGCCATTCCGAGCACCCGGATCGCCTGAGCCTGAGCTGCAACCCGGACATCACCCTCGACCTGTTTCCGATGATCGCCAAGCGCCGGGAGGCGGGGGAGACGATCCTGTTGGTGGGCCAAGTCCACAACGACTTGCCCTACATGCCCGGTGACGCCGAAATCGGCATCGACGCGTTCGACCTGCTGATCGACGAGAAGGACAACACCACGTTGTTCTCCACGCCCAACATGCCAGTAGGTTTTCAGGATCATTTCATCGGCTTGCACGCCAGCACGCTGGTGCGCGACGGCGGCACCTTGCAGATCGGCATTGGTGCCATGGGCGATGCCTTGACCGCAGCGTTGCTGGCGCGCCAGGCCGACAATGCCGGTTACAAGGCGTTGCTGACGGAGATCAACCTCAGCCAGTGGGCGCAGTTGATCGACCGCGAGGGCGGCACCGACCCCTTTGCCAAAGGCCTTTACGGTTGCAGCGAGATGTTCGTCAACGGTCTGCTGGTGCTGGCCGACGCCGGGATCATTCGGCGAAAGGTCTACCCGGACGTACCGACCCAGCAACACGCGAATGCCGGCACCCTCGACGAAGCCGCGCAAACCGACGGCATCAGCGTGCATGGCGGGTTTTTCCTCGGGCCGCGCAGTTTCTACGAGCGCCTGCGCGAGCTGCCGCAAAGCAAGCGGCTCGAATTCAACATGACCCGCATCAGCTATATCAACGAGCTCTACGGTCAGGAAGAACTCAAACGCTTGCAGCGCCTGGATGCGCGCTTCATCAACACCGTGATCACCATGACCCTGCTCGGTGCCGGCGTGGCCGATCAGTTGGAGAACGGGCGTGTACTCAGCGGTGTCGGCGGGCAATACAACTTCGTCGCCCAGGGCCATGCGCTGGAGGGCGCGCGGTCGGTGCTGCTGCTGCGCAGTTGGCGTGAGGCGGGCGGTGAGGTCAGTTCGAACATCGTCTGGGAATACGGCCACTGCACGATCCCGCGGCATTTGCGGGACATTGTAGTCACCGAATACGGCATCGCCGATCTGCGCGGCAAGACCGACGCGGCGGTGATCGAGGCGTTGTTGAACATCAGCGACTCACGGTTCCAGTCGGGCCTGATCGAGCAGGCGCAAAATGTTGGCAAGTTGCCGAAGGGTTTCCGTATCGATCCGCGTTTTGCCGACAACACCCCGGAGCGCTTGCAGGCGATTCAGGCGCGGCATGCGAAGTTGTTTCCGGAGTATCCGCTGGGGTGTGATTTCACGGCTGAAGAGCGGGACTTGTTGCGGGCGCTGAACTGGTTGAAGAGCAAGTTCAAGCTGACGGAGATTCTGGAGTTGGGCAAGGCTGCGCTGGATGCGCCTGAGGCTTCGGAATTTCCCGAGCATCTGGAGCGGATGCAGCTGACCAACCCTGAGGGGTTGAAAGAGGACCTGTTTCAGCGACTGCTGCTCACCGGCCTCAAAGCCACCGCGCAATAACGCCCACCACAAAACAACTGTGGGAGCCAGCCTGCTGGCGATGGCTGTCTGTCAGTCATGAATATGTTGATTGACATGACGCCATCGCCAGCAGGCTGGCTCCCACAGGGGAAATGCGGTGTTGCGGGTTATTCGATGAAGGTGACAACGCCATCCTTCAGCGACTGCACCCGAGCCAACGATTCAACGCGATAACCCTGCGCATCCAGCTCGGCACGCCCACCCTGGAACGACTTCTCGATCACGATCCCCAAACCGGCCACGGTGGCGCCGGCCTGTTTGATGATCGAGATCAGCGCTTGCGATGCCTTACCGTTGGCCAGGAAGTCATCGATGATCAGCACGCGGTCGCTGCTGGTCAGGTGACGCGGGGAGATCGCCACGGTGCTTTCGGTCTGTTTGGTGAACGAGTAAACGGTCGCCGACAGCAGGTTTTCAGTCAGGGTCAGGGACTGATGCTTGCGCGCGAAGATCACCGGTACGCCGAGGTTCAGGCCGGTCATGATCGCCGGAGCGATGCCCGAGGCTTCGATCGTAACGATTTTGGTGATGCCCGAGTCCTTGAACAACGCAGCGAATTCATCGCCGATCAGCTTCATCAGGGCCGGGTCGATCTGGTGGTTCAAAAAGGCGTCGACCTTCAGGACCTGATCGGAAAGCACGATGCCTTGTTCGCGAATTTTCTGGTGCAGTGCTTCCATGAAGCGTTCCTCTACTGGCGCCGTACGCGCCTAGCTTGTCAAAAATGCTTGGGAAAAAAATACTCGGTTAAAAAGTGCTCAATTCTAGCGCTTTAACATCGCCCGTATATCAGCCAATGCGGTATTGCCGCGAACGGCTTTGACTTCAACAGGGGTGTCGTCATTGCCTTCCCACGCCAGATCGTCCGGCGGCAGCTCGTCAAGGAAGCGGCTCGGCGCGCAATCGATGATCTCGCCGTATTGCTTGCGCTTGGCGGCGAAGGTGAAGGCCAGGGTCTGACGTGCGCGGGTAATCCCGACGTAGGCCAGACGGCGTTCTTCTTCGATGGTGTCGGCTTCGATGCTGGAGCGGTGCGGGAGGATTTCCTCTTCCATGCCCATGATGAACACGTAGGGAAATTCCAGACCCTTGGAGGCGTGCAAGGTCATCATCTGCACGCCTTCGGCGCCATCTTCCTCTTCCTGCTGACGTTCCAGCATGTCACGCAGGACGAGTTTGCCGATGGCGTCCTCCACGGTCATCTCGCCTTCTTCGTCCTTCTCCAGCGTGTTCTTCAACGCCTCGATCAGGAACCACACGTTGCCCATGCGGTAGTCGGCGGCCTTGTCGCTGGAGCTGTTGGTGCGCAGCCAGTTCTCGTAGTCGATGTCCATGACCATGCTGCGCAGCGCCGAGATCGGGTCTTCGCCGGCGCATTGCTCGCGGACTTTGTCCATGAAGCGCTTGAAGCGCGACAGGCGATCGGTGAAGCGCGCGTCCAAGTGCTCGCCCAGGCCGATTTCGTCGGTGGCGGCGTACATCGAGATTTTGCGCCCGGTAGCGTAGTTGCCCAGCTTCTCCAGGGTGGTCGAACCGATTTCCCGGCGTGGCACGTTGATCACCCGCAGGAAGGCGTTGTCGTCATCCGGGTTCACGATCAGGCGGAAGTAGGCCATCAGGTCTTTCACTTCCTGACGTCCGAAGAAACTGTTGCCGCCGGACAAACGATACGGAATCTGGTGGTGCTGCAGCTTCAGCTCGATCAGCTTGGCCTGGTAGTTACCGCGATACAGGATCGCGAAATCGCTGTACGGCCGGTCCGTGCGCAAGTGCAGGGTCAGCAGTTCCACGGCCACGCGCTCGGCTTCGGCGTCTTCGTTGCGGCAACGGATCACGCGGATTTCGTCGCCGTGGCCCATCTCACTCCACAGCTGCTTCTCGAATTCGTGCGGGTTGTTCGAGATCAGCACGTTGGCGCAGCGCAGGATGCGGCTGGTGGAGCGGTAGTTTTGCTCGAGCATCACCACTTTCAGCGACGGATAGTCGTCCTTGAGCAGCATCAGGTTTTCCGGACGGGCGCCACGCCAGGCGTAGATCGACTGGTCATCGTCGCCCACCACGGTGAACTGGTTGCGCGTGCCGATCAGCAACTTCACCAGCAAATACTGGCTGGCGTTGGTGTCCTGGTATTCGTCCACCAGCAGGTAGCGGACTTTGTTCTGCCATTTTTCGAGGATGTCGGCGTGTTCCTGGAACAGCTTCACCGGCAGCAGGATCAGGTCGTCGAAGTCCACCGCGTTGAACGCCTTGAGCGTGCGCTGATAGTGGGTGTAGACGATGGCGGCGGTCTGTTCCTTGGGGTTGCGCGCGTTTTCCAGGGCTTCGGGCGGCAGGATCAGGTCGTTTTTCCACGAGCCGATCATGTTCTTGATCTCGTCGACGCCGTCGTCGCCCGAGTATTCCTTCTGCATGATGTCGGTCATCAAGGCTTTGACGTCGGTTTCGTCAAAGATCGAGAAGCCCGGCTTGTAGCCCAGGCGAACATGTTCCTTGCGGATGATGTTCAAGCCCAGGTTGTGGAACGTGCACACCGTCAGGCCACGGCCTTCGCCGCCCTTGAGCAGGGTGCCGACTCGTTCCTTCATCTCGCGCGCGGCCTTGTTGGTAAAGGTCATGGCGACGATGTACTGGGCGCGGATGCCGCAGTTCTGGATCAGGTGAGCAATTTTGCGGGTGATCACGCTGGTCTTGCCGGAGCCTGCGCCGGCGAGCACCAAAAGAGGGCCGCCGACGTAGCTCACGGCTTCTTGCTGCCGGGGATTGAGTCGGGACATACAGGATCAGGGAGTCGTTTATGAAATGGGCCGGCATTTTAACAGGCTCAGCGAATTGTGCTGCTCTCTCCGACTTGTGACGCAACACGCTATCTCTATTTGCCGGTTTTGATACTTTCAAGCAGGATGCGCGGTGTATTTGCGGCTAATGTTCGTATTCCAGACACAAAGCCACGTTTGATAACTGATGTCATTTGGTCATTTGGTCATTGGTTGATGGCGCGGCATAATGCCTGCCGCCTACATCTTTGCAGAGTCTAGGGAGCTAGCTTGTCTACGCCTGTCGAACCCTTGCGTTTGCTGCTACTGGCTGAAGAGCCGGCGTGGACAGCGTTGTTGCGCGAGTGTCTGGCTCCGATGGGGAGCTCGGCCGTGCTCATCAGCGCGCCGAGCTGGGAGTCGGTCAGCAGTCTGTTCGATGACAACCGCAATGCGGTGTTGTTGACGATTCCTGCGCTTCAGCCGCTTCCTGGCCGTTGCAGCTTGCCGACGGTGTTATTGCTGGAGCACGAGCCACTGGCGCCGCCGGATGGCGTAAGCGACTGGCTGGTGCGCGATCATCTCGATCCCGGCATGTTGCGCCGCTGCCTGCGCCATGTGCGCGAACGCGGCTTGCTGGAAAACACCCTGCAGCGCCTGGCCGAGCAGGACCCGCTGACCGGCATCGCCAATCGCCAGGGTTTCCAGACCTTGCTCGCCGCGCGCCTGGCGGAAAACGACGGCCGCGGCCTGGCCCTCGGTCACCTTGATCTCGACAACTTCCGACACGCCAACGATGCCCTCGGCCACCAGGCCGGCGACCGCTTGATCCTGCAAGTGGTCGCGCGCCTGAAAAGCCAGCTTGAGGCCGGCGATCAGCTGGCGCGGCTGGGCAGCGACGAATTCGCCCTGTTGATCGACACCCGCCGTGCGCCTCAACGCGCCGAATGGATGGCCGAACGCATCACTGAAGCCCTGGCCGAGCCTTACTGGGTCGACGGCGAAAGCCTGTTGATCGGTTCCAGCCTCGGTATCGCCCACGCCCGGGCCCAGGCCGGCGCCGACCCGCTGATGTGGCACGCACACATCGCCATGCAGCAGGCCAAGAGCACTCAGGGCTGCACCTTTCATATCTTCAACGAACGCATCAACCGCAATGCCCGCAGCATGGCCGACCTCGAAAGCGAGCTGCGCCGGGCCTTGCGCCGTGACGAGCTGGAGTTGCATTACCAGCCACGCCTGAACCTGGAGGACGGCCAGATCGTCGGCCTCGAAGCCCTGGTGCGCTGGCGACATGCCGAGCGCGGTTTGCTGGCGCCCAGCGAGTTCGTGCCGCTGGCCGAGCAAAGCGGTCTGATTGTGCCGCTCGGTTACTGGGTGATTTCCCGGGCCCTGCGGGACATGCAGGCGCTGCGCGAGCGCGGTTTGCCGGCGCTGCACATGGCGATCAACCTGTCGTTCCGGCAGTTTCAGGACAGCCAATTGCTGTCGACCCTGAGCCGGCTGATCGCCGAGCGCGGCGTCGAGGCGCAATGGCTGGAGTTCGAACTGACCGAAACCGCTGTGATGCGCCGCAGCGACCTGGTGAAGCAGACCATGGATGCCCTCGGGCGCCTGGGCGTGCGCTTCTCACTGGATGACTTCGGCACCGGGTTCTCGTCCTTCGTGCACCTCAACAGCCTGCCGATTGCCTTGCTGAAGGTCGACAAGAGCTTTGTCGGTGGCATGGAAGAGCGCGAAGAGAACCGCAAACTGGTCCACGCGATGATCAACCTGGCGCACAACCTCAATCTTGAAGTGGTGGCCGAAGGCGTGGAAACGGCGGAGCAACTGGATTTGTTGCGCGGGTTTGGCTGCGATCAGGTGCAGGGGTATCTGATCAGCAAGCCGCTGCCGTTGGCGGAGTTGATTGAGTATCTGACGTTTGGCAGCAGCCAGCAGCCCGCCCTGGAAGTGGTGAGCTAACCACAGCCCCTGTAGGAGCGAGGCTTGCCCGCGAAGGCGGCGTGTCAGTCGACATTGTTGGTAACTGATGCGCCGCCTTCGCGGGCAAGCCTCGCTCCTACAGGGATATCACTCTGTCTGGGCGACGTCGAAACGCTGCGACGCCGGCTCCCGCCGAATCATCCGCTTCATCTTCCATTCAAACGCCAGCGTCAAGCTCACCGCCGCGCACGCCAATCCCAGTGCCAACCCCCACCAGACGCCTGTCGGCCCCCCGTTCAAGTTGAACGCCATCCACCACGCCGCTGGCGCACCGATCAGCCAATAGCAACCCAGCCCGACCAGGAACGTGGTCTTGGCGTCCTTGAGCCCGCGAATGCAGCCCATGGCGATGGTTTGCGTGCCGTCGAACAGCTCGAACCACGCCGCCACCGCCAGCAAGCTTACAGCCAGGTTGATAACGTCCCGGAATGCCGGGTCGTTATGGTCGAGGAACAAACCGATCAACTGATTCGGCAGGAACCAGAAGACCATGGCAAAACCCAGCATCGCCGCCGCGCCGAAGGCGATCCCGACCCGACCGGCCAGGCGCGCATCCAGCAACTGCCCGGCGCCGTAATGCTGGCCGATGCGCATAGTGATCGCGTAGGAAATGCCCGCCGGGATCATGAACGCCACCGAAACGATCTGCAGGGCGATCTGGTGCGCCGCCAGTTGCGTACTGCCCATGGTGCCCATGCACAGCGCGGCGAACGCAAACAAGCCGACTTCCACCGCGTAAGTGCCGCCGATGGGCAGCCCGAGGCGCCACAGTTCCTTCAGATACTGACGGTTTGGACGTGACAGACCCTGGCGCAGCGGATAAGCGTCGTAGGCCGGATGCCGACGGATGTGCAGCGCCAGCGCCACGGCCATCAGGTTGGCAACAATCGCCGTGACCAGCCCGATGCCCACCAGGCCCATTTTCGGCAGCCCGAACATCCCGGTGATCAACGCATAGTTGAGCAGGAAGTTAGCCACGGTGCCGCCGAGGCTGATGACCATGACTGGCGTCGCCCGGCCGATGGCGCTAGTAAAACCGCGCAGGGCCATGAAGCTCAGGTAGCCGGGCAGGGCGAACGGCAGGATCAGCAGAAACTGCCCGGCAGCCTGGACGTTGGTTTCGGTCTGGCCGAACAGCAACAGCACCGGCTTGAGGTTCCACAGCAACAGACCGGCCGCCAGCGCCATCAGCCACGCCAGCCACAATCCGGCCTGGGTCAGTCGCGCGGCGCCGACGATATCGCCCGCGCCCTGACGGATCGCCACCAGGGTGCCGACCGCTGCGATCACGCCGATGCAGAAGATCGACACGAACGAATACGTCGCCGCGCCCAGGCCGCCACCGGCCAGCGCCTCCGGACTCAGGCGCGCCATCATCAAGGTGTCGGTGAGGACCATCAGCATGTGCGCCAACTGCGAGGCAATCAACGGCCCCGCCAGCCGCAGGATGGCCCAGAGTTCGGTACGTGCTGGATGCTGCATGGTCATCACGCCTCGATTTCAGTGTAAACAGAAGAGAGCCGATTCTCGGCGCTCTGCGGGCTTTTCACAAAGGGATAAAAAGGATGGGTAGCATGAGTCAAACTCATGCTGACAAGTTTCTGCTAACGTGGCGTGACCGCGCTATAGGAGCTTTGCGAATGTCCCGTCGTCTTCCTCCCTTGTATGCCCTGCGCGCATTCGAAGCGGCGGCGCGGCATAGCTCGTTTACCCGCGCCGCTGAAGAATTGTCGATCACCCAGAGCGCGGTCAGTCGACACATTCGTACCCTCGAAGAGCATTTTGCCTGCCGACTGTTCCACCGCAGCGGGCGCAACCTGCAACTGACCGAGTCGGCGCGGCTGATCCTGCCCGGCATTCGTGAAGGTTTTACCGCGCTCGAACGCGCCTGCAATACCTTGCGCGCCGAAGACGACATCCTGCGCATGAAAGCCCCGTCGACGTTGACCATGCGCTGGCTGTTGGCGCGCCTCAGCCGCTTCCGGCACTTGCAACCGGGCAACGAAGTGCAATTGACCAGCGCCTGGATGGACATCGATACCGTGGACTTCAACCACGAACCCTTCGACTGCGCCGTCATCCTCAGCAACGGCCATTTCCCGCCGGATTGGGAAGCGACGCTGTTGTTTCCAGAGGAGCTGATTCCAGTGGGCGCGCCAAATCTGCTGAAGGATCAGCCGTGGGATGTGGCGCGTCTGGCGAGCACCGAACTGCTGCACCCGACGCCGGACCGCCGCGACTGGCGAACATGGCTGGCGCGCATGGGGCTGGCCGATCAGGTATCGCTCAAGGGTGGCCAGGTGTTCGACACGCTGGAGCTGGGCATGATTGCCGCTGCCCGGGGCTACGGTGTGTCCATGGGCGATTTGCTGATGGTGGCGGAGGATGTCGCTCAGGGTCGCCTGAGTTTGCCGTGGCCGACGGCTGTCGCCAGTGGAGAGAATTATTACCTCGTCTGGCCGAAAACCCGCCCGGGAGGTGAACGTTTGCGCCGCCTCAGCGATTTCCTGCAAGGCGAGGTCCGGACAATGGATTTACCGGCTGTAGAGCGCTTGAGCTGAATCGTTAGAGCCTCTGCAATAGAGGCCTTGCGCCATATCCCCGCTAATTACTCAAGTATTCAGGTTTGCCGCCGAAAATCTGCAGGTGGAACCTTCGTGCAGGTTCGTCGCAATTCCCATTTGAATTTTTGCCGAGTGCGCATCGTGATCAGGATGATCCGGTCACTCGGCCAGGAGCTGTCATGTCTCAACCTCGTGCCCGGATCGCCTCACAGCTTGGTCTTGCGCTTGCCGTGATACTGGCGATTGTCATCACTGGCAGTACCGTATTCGCCCTGCGTTCGCTGGACTCTGCCAACCTCGCCACCCGCGAAGAGCACCTGGCCAGTGAAGCCCGGCTGCTGGCCGATCAGTTGAGTACTTTTCACGGCACGTTGCGTGAAAGCACCCAGCGCCTGGCCGGTCTGTTCGAGAAACGCTTCAGCGCAGGCCTGAGCGTGCATCCGGACGAGCCAGTGGCCGTGGCCGGCACCCAGACCCCGGGCCTGCACCTGGGCAGCGAGGTGTTGAACAACAACTTCAAGGAAGTGGACGAGTTCAAGCAAATGACCGCGGGCGTTGCGACGGTGTTTGTGCGCAGCGGCGAAGACTTCGTCCGGGTCAGTACCTCCCTGACCAAACAGGATGGCAACCGTGCCATCGGCACCTTGCTGGATCACGCTAACCCGGCTTATGCGCGCTTGATGGCGGGTCAGAGCTATGTCGGTCGTGCCTTGTTATTCGACCGCTCCTACATGACGCAGTACACGCCTGTGCGCGACAGCAGCGGCAAGGTGATTGCCGTGCTGTTCGTAGGATTCGATTACACCGACGCGCAGAACGCGCAGTTCGAGAATCTGAAACGCTTCCGCATCGGCCAGACCGGCTCCCTGGCGCTGCTCGATGAGCAGAAGAAGTGGCTGGTGCCGATCGCCGGCGTGCAAACGCTGGATCAAGCCGTCCCGGCCATCGTCGATCTGGCGAAAACCCCGGGCAAGGGTGATTTCTGGAGCGACAAGTCCGAAGACTTCTACAGCGTGGCCGTGCCGTTCGAAGGTGGCCCGTGGTCGGTGGTGGCGAGCATGCCCAAAGCCGAAATCAACGCCGTGACCTGGAGTGTCGGCATTCAGTTGGCAATCGGCAGCCTGCTGGCGATGCTGATTGCGGTCGGCTCGGCAGTCTGGCTGTTGCGCAGCAAACTTGCGCCGCTGGGTGATCTGGTGCGTCAGGCAGAAGCCTTGGGCGCCGGTGATTTGAGCGTGCGCCTGAGCGTATCGAGCAATGACGAAATCGGTCAGCTGGCTCGTGCCTTCAACCAGATGAGCCAGGCTTTGTCGACCATGGTCGAGCACATCCGCAAGGCCTCGGGCGAGGTCAACAGCCGCGCCCAGGCGTTGTCTGGTCTGTCCGGTGGTGCCTATGAAGGGATGGAGCAGCAGTCGGGCGAAATCACCAGCATGGCCGGTGCCGTGGAAGAGTTCAGCGCGACCTCCCTGAACATTGCCGACAACATGGGCAACACCCAGCGTCTGGCCCAGGAAAACGCACAGCAAACGCAGATCGGTCGTACGTCGATGGACGAAGCGTCCTCGTCTCTGGAACAAATCGCTGGTGCGCTGAACAGCACCGCGACAGTAATCAACACCCTCGGTCAGCGCTCCCAGGAAATCGGCGGCATCGTCGGGGTGATTACCTCGATCGCCGAACAAACCAACCTGCTGGCGCTGAACGCGGCCATCGAAGCGGCCCGTGCCGGTGAGCAGGGTCGTGGTTTTGCGGTGGTGGCCGACGAGGTGCGTAACCTGGCTTCGCGTACGCGTCAGGCTACTGATGAAATTTCCGGGATGATTCAAAGCATCCAGCAAGAAACCGGCAACGCCATCAGCACGATGGAGCAGGGCAATGTGCTGATGCAGGAAGGCTTGTCACGCAACGCCAACGTGGCCTCGGCCCTGGCGCGGATCGATGAGCAGAGCCGTTCGGCTGGCCAGCAATTCGCGGCGATCACCACCGCGACCCAGGAGCAGAGCAGCACCGCGACCTTGCTCAGCAGCAACCTGCAGAGCATTGCCCTGGCGAACAGTGAGCAGCGGGAAGTGGTGTCGAACCTGGCCGTGACCGCTAAAGAGCTGGAGAAGCTGGCGGCGGACTTGCGCCAAGAGGTTGACCGGTTTCGTTGAGGCGCCTCTGAAATAGCCATCGCGGGCAAGCCCGCTCCCACAGGATTTGTGTCGTTCACAAGAAACTGGAACGACATATAACCTGTGGGAGCGGGCTTGCCCGCGATTGGGGTCACCTCAATGTTCAGATCAGACGATCAATCACACTTGGCATTGCTAGACACTTCCTTGCTCGCCAGTTTCAACTGTTTGCCCAGCTCCGCCGCATTGGTGCTGCTGTAAACCCGACCTCCGGTGTTTTCCGCGATGCAGCGTGACGGGCCACCGGCGCCGATTTTGACCACGTTGACCCGCAGGCGCGGTTGGTCCCTGGCGATTTGGCGGGAGACCGCGCACACGTCTTTCTGGCAACCGTCCTCACCGTCGACAAACATCACGATCACGGCATCGTTATTGCGCCCGTCCACGGTGCTTGCCGCGTGGGCCAGGCTGTCGGCCAGCGGTGTGCCGTCGTTGGGCACCAGTCCTCGAATCCCGTTGATCAGCCGCTGGCGGTCGCCAAACTTGAATACGCCCTGGTCCGGTGTGCTTTCGCAGCCGGCGAAGGTGATGAGGCGCGTGTCGATTTTCGGGTCCAGCCCGTTGATCATGCCGGCCAGCGAATCCTTGGCGACGTCCATGCGGCTGGGCTTGGCGAAAATCTGCGTGGTGCGGTTCACATCCAGGTATTTGTTGAGCTCATTGCCGAAGAACCAGTCCTCGTCAGCTTTGACGGACTTGATGTTCAAATCCATCGAGCCCGAGGTGTCGAGCACCACGACGAATTGCGGGATCTCCGCGTTTGGCGCTTTTTTGCGGCAGGCGAAGTTGTCCAACGTCGGCGCCGGTGGCGGTGGCGGTGCGGCCACAACCGGTTTTGGCGGTGGGACTGGCTTGGGTACCGGTACCGGTACCGGTTCTGGAACGGGTTCCGGTTCGGGTTCTGGAACCGGCTCGGGTTCCACGACAGGCTCGGGAACAGGCTCGACCGGTTTCTCGACCGGTGTCACCACGGGCGCTACAGGCGGGACCACAACGACGGGTTCGCGGTGCATAAACCACCAATAAGCCCAGAGCGCCAGAAGCAGCAACAGCAGCGCCAGCAAGGCCGCCGCGATCCACCAGCCACGGCGCGACGGCGGTACGACCGGCGCCACCGGAACCACCGGCGGCACGATCGGTTTCGGCGGACGCTGGTTCCAGCGCACCACCAGTGGCTCGCCGTTGAGGCTGTAGAGTTTGTCCAGCTCGGGGGTGCCGAGCAGGCTGCGCAGGTCATCCGCTACCGTGGGCTGTCCGCGTTTTTGCAGTTCGTCCGCCAGTTGTCCCAGGGACGTCTGACGCACTTCATAGGTTTCCAGCAAACGTCGTTGCGCGTCCTCGTTGAGGTCGGCATAGGGTGTGGGTTGGCCACCCAGTTCGGTCCACCATTCCAGCACGTCGCCGCTGCCCATCCGCGGGATGGCGAAGAGGCTGGCGACGGTCGGCGGAAAGTGTTTCTGGATGAGGGCGACTTTGGCTTGCAGCGCACTCATCCCCTCCGGTGTGGCTTGCGCATCCCTGATAACCCGCTGCATGACGACGATTCCTGAAAAGGGTGCGGGCCTCCATCGGGAGGCCTGCGGGGTGAAAAGTTACTCTTCGTAACCGAGGCTGAATTGCAGCTGATTCACTTTCTTCTGCAAGGCCTTCAGTTGTTCCTGCTTGGCGGCCAGCGTCGCTGGAGACGCCTTGGTCGCGGGCGCCGTTTGCGAAGCCTTGAGCTGCTGCTCAAGCCCGGCAATCTGCTTCTGTATCTGGCCTTTATTGCCATGCCGAGCCTTGAGCGAAGACAGCAACTGACCCAGCGACTGGTTCAGCGCCGCCTGGGATTTCTGCTGGCTGGCCAGGTCGGTCTTGGTGCTGAGCTGCTGGGCCTGAATGTTCTCGTACACCTGGCGGAACATCGCGTTTTCCTGACGGGACGCGGTCAGGGCCAGTTCCTTCTGCTTGACCTGATCGCTGTAACCACCAGAGTAGTCGCAGTTCATCTTGGTCAGCATGCTGCTGTCGCGATTGGTCGCATCGCATTCCCCGGGCTTGGTCGCGCAACCGCTCAAGGCCAGGACGGCGGTGAGGACCGCCAGCTGTCGTAGAGTCATGTGCTTAGCCCAGGGTGATCGCGGAACGCTGGTTGTACAGACCGTCGACTTCCTTTTGCAGGGCGGCGACTTTCTGGTTCATTTTCATAATGCTCACGTCCACCTGCTTGATCTCGGCACCGGCGCCTTGTGCACGCTCGGCATCCGCCACTTTGGTGTATTCGGTGACCTTGTTGCGCATGTTGCCGAGGTCTTTACGCAGGCGTGCGATGTTCTGGTCAATCTCGGCGATCTGCGCCTGGGCCTTGGTCTTGTCGACTTTCTTGTTGGCGATGTCCTTTTTGATCTGGGCGATTTGCGCCTGATCATCATTGATCACTTGCTGAGCGGTTGCGGTACGGGCGATCACGTTCTGGGTGTCTTGCTCGACGTCGCTGTTCATCTTCGCCAGGCGGGTGGTGGTGTCGGAGTATTCGCTGCGACGCTGATCCAGGTAGTAGTTCGCGCCCATGGCCACGCCACACGCGGTAATACCGGCGGCAATAGCGCAGACCGCTTTGTTGCTGCTGTTGGACAGTGCGCAACTGAGGATGCCGACGCCGGCGCCGACCGCACAGGCCTGGTAACCGGATTTGCTGAAGAACTCTGCGTCATTGCTTTGGGTCAGGCGCGGGTCGGCACCCTCGCTGCCACCGAGCATCGAGCTGCCGGTGTTGGCGCAACCGGTCAGCAACAGGCTGCCAGTGAGGACGAAAGCGATCTGAAGCTTGAAGCGAGTCCAAAGGCTGCGCGACATGGTGAAACTCCTTGGTGACGGTGTTGGCGTGTTGTTATTGAGAGAGTTATTGAGTGACGGTCTTGCAACTGGTCAGCCAGGCATCGGTGTCGATCTTCTGCTTTTGCAGGAAGGTCTTCTGATTGGCCCAGTGCGTGCGCAAATAGGGTTTGAGTTCTTGCAGCTGTTTGTTGCGGGTGATGATTTCTTCCATCACCGGCACCTGCGCTTCCAGCAGCGGCTGGCCGTATAAGGTCGCCGATTCCACCAGGCTGCTGGCGTAGTAACGGCTGAGTTTGTGCAGGCGATCCTTCTGCTCGTCGAGCTTGCCTTTGCGCATGTCGCAGCTGGCGTCTTTGTCGGCAGATTCGCAGTTGAGCTTGTAGTTCTTTTGCAGGAAGTCCACGTACTGGCCGTCGTCGAGCATCTTGGTGCACAGGAACGCACCGAGGTTAAGGCTGGCGCGGATCGCTTGGTCGCGGGTTTCTTCCTGTTGCTGGTTGCTGGCGCGCAATTGGTTTTCCAGGGCCTGAAGCTTTTCCTTTAGCGCCTTGTCTTCGACGCCCGAGGCCAGGGTGTTCAGCGACTGAACGGTGCCTTTATCGGCCGATTCGGTTTCCTTGCTGCCGGTGCCGAGTTTCTTCCAGCTGCTTTCAATGCTGGCAACACGTTCGCGCGACGTCAGGGTCGGCGACACCAGGACCAGTCGCATACCGGTGGTTTTGTTTTTCACCTGGCCTTCGGCGTTGTAGTACGGCTCTTCCTTGCGCAACCCGGTGCGCAGGTCGGCCTGAGCGGTCAGGTAATTGCCGCCACGCACCACGTAGCCACCGGCCTGACCGTGCTGGCGGTCGAGTTTGTTCAGGCGGAACGGCTCGAACATCATCTCGTCGACGTTGCCGAGCATGTCGTGCAAGCCCAGCGGATTGGGTTTTTGCAGGCCGGACAATTGCAGTTTGCCGTTGGACGATTGCGCCCCGGCGAACCATTCGTAAGTGTTGATACCGTCGGGCATCGGGTAGCGCGTGTCGCGGAACTCCGCCGCGCCGACTTCCAGGCCACCGCGCGCCGCGAACTCCCACTCGACTTCTGTCGGCAGGCGCAGGAAGCCCAGTGCGCCGTCTTCTTTTGGCAATTTCCCGGCCGCGTTTTTACGCAGCCACAGGTTGTACTTGTCGGCCGCTTCAACGGCTTGCACCCAGCTTACCGACACTTGCGGCAGGCGCATTTTGGTGGCGGCGGTGGGGCAGGTTTTTTCGGTCAACGCCGCGTATTGGAGCTGACTCATCTCGTACTTGGCCATCAGGTAGTAGCGGGATTTGTCGTTCTTCGCGCCGGTGAAACTGCCGGCGATAAACGTCGGTCGAGTCTGTTCGACATAGCCGTATTCCGCGCCGTCCTGACCGATGTTGATCGGGTAGTCGTCAAGCGGCCCGGCGACCGGAATGAACACCTTGCGAAACACCATCGAACCTTCGCACGGCATTGGCAGCACGACGTCGCTGGCCTCGGGCATCGGGTTGTAATACTTCTCTTCCCAGCCCGCCGCCGAGGCGTCGAGCAGATAGCCGAGGCTCAGGGGCAACAGCAAGCCCAAACGTTTATAGCTCACGCAGACTCTCCGCAGGTTGGATGTTGATCGCTCGCACGGCGCCGATCACGGCCACTAGTGCAGCGACCAGAAAGGTCAGGAGCAGGGCGGCGAGGCCGTGCCAGAGTGTGATGTGGCAAACGAAGGTGCCGGTGGCCTGGCTACTGCCGAGCAGGTAGTCGAACAAATGACTGCCGACGGCATAAAAAACCAATCCGCCGAGGTAGCCGGCCAGACTCAGCACCAGCGCTTGCAGGACCACGAAACCGCCGACCGCCGTGCGTTTGAAACCCAGCAGGCGCAGGACCGCGAGGCTTTTGCGCTTGCGGTCGATGTTGGCCAGGAACGCGCCGACCATCGACGCCACACAACCGATCAACGCCGCCAGTGCAATCACCCCGAAGATCAGCCCCAGCACATGGTTGATGGCTTTGACGTTGTCGATGTCGGCCAGTCGGCTCGACGTTTCGATATGTTGTTCATTCAGCCAGCGTTCCAGCGGCGCGACCTGGTCGATGTCGCGGGCGTAGAGGCGGGCGCGGGCGTACAGCGGTTGCAGATCGCCCAGAGGCTTGCCGGTTCCGATGCCGAATGCGCTGACCTGATAGCCATCGCGAAAGCGCTCCAGGTCCAGCAGCAACGGTGGGGCGACAAACCCGGCCGCGCGACCGAACCGCGCACCGTCGAGCACTTCCAGCACCGTCAACGTCATCTCACCGCGTTCATTCACACCTTCCAGGCGACGCAACACGCGCATTTGCACACGGTCGCCGACCTTGGCCTGCAAACGTTGCGCGGCGCGGGCGCTGAGGATCACTTGGTTGCCGGTGGGATTGAGTTGCGGCAGGTTCAGTTGCGGGTCGCCGGGTTCGGTGGCGATGATTTCCGCGCCTTCGACAAACCGTTGCATGCCGATCAGCAAGTCCGCCTGGGTGTTGAGCGAGCGGGTCTGGCCCAAGGCAAAGCCGGTTTCGGGCCGTTGGCGCACACGTTCTATCCAGGCGCTGTCGTAATTGCCGTTGCTGAGCATCTTCACTTCAAGGTTGCGCGGGTCACGCAGCAGTTCGTCCTGCAACTGGCTCACCACCCCGTGCTTGAGGCCGAACAGCAGCAACAGCGGCGCGATCACCGCCACCAACGAGGCGGCGATGCACAACGACACCTTGCGGTCGTGCCAGAGGTCTTGCAGGGCCAGCGAGCCCAGCAGGCGCAGTCGGTCAGTCCATCGGTTCAAACAGTGTCTCTCCCTGACGGCTGATAGCGCCGAGTCGCGGCAAGCCGAAATCCTTCAGCAAGGCCCAGTCATGGGAGACCACCAGGGCACTCAGGCCCATGCTCGACACCAGACTCAGCAGCAATTCGAACAAACGCCGGGCGCTGTGCGGATCGAGTGCGGCGGTGGGCTCGTCGGCCAACAGCAGCAGCGGTTCATGGGCAATTGCGCGAACGCAGGCAACGCGCTGGCGTTCACCTATCGAGAGTGCCTGTGGTTGTTTATCCAGCAAGCCTTGCAGGCGCAACACCTCGACTGCGTGATCAACGTGCGCGCTCTTGACCGGCATACCGAGCAAGCGGCGGGGCAGGCTGATGTTGTCGCGCACGCTCAGGAACGGCAGCAAGCCGCCGCTTTGCAAAATGAACCCCAAGTGCCGCGAACGCACCGCCGCCAAAGCCGGTTGGTCATCGGTAGCCAGCAATTGCGCGATGTCCTGATCCTGCGCCGCGCCCAGCCGAAAACGCTCAAGCTCCATCGGTGCAAGCAACAGGCCGATAGCTTCGAGCAACGTGCTTTTGCCGCTGCCGCTCTCGCCGGTGATGGCGAGGATTTCCCCGGCACCGACCTGCAAGCGCGGCAGGCGCACATGGTGGGCCAGCGCGCCGTCACCACGGCGCACCAGCAGGTTCTTGATATCGAGCATCGGCGTCTCGTTAAGGCATCATTTCCAGTGGCACGGGGTAGACGTTGTCCCGTGCATCGCTGTCCTTGGCTAAAGCCACCCAACGGTCGACGTCAGCGTTGTAGCGCTGGTAGTGCCGCAGTTTGGTATTGAGCGTGCGGATGAATTTCTCCTGCGCCAGGCCATCCCAGCTCTTCCAGGTTTCTTCGTCCAGGTTCAGCACTTCGCTCTGATACGGCAGGTCTTCGAGGTACTCGCCGAGCACGCCCATTTCCGCCAGTTTGGCGTTGCCGTTCTGCTTGAGCTGGTTCGGGTCGGCGCCCATGGTGGCGGCGACCGAGCGCAGACGCTCGAACATTTCCGTCGGCGAGATCAGGCCTTCGTTGGCCGCGTCGAGAATCTTCTTCATTACGTCGCTCAAGTCGCTGAGCTGGGACTTGGTCAGCAGCACCCGCACGTCGGTGGTTGGAATGTTCTGCTTGATCAGGTCGCGATCGGTGATCCACGCCTTGAACACCGGCGGCGCCTTGCTGTTGGTCTTCTCGCCCAGATAAGCCAGTTGCATCGCGTGGCCGATCAGCGCCGCGTCTTCGAGCATTTTCTTCTCGGCCGGGTCTTGCTTGGCATTCGCCGCGCTGCCGATGGCGTCTTCGCCCATGTAGGCGGCTTTCACCTGCGAGGTGATCGCGGTGGCCAGCGAATCCACCTTGTGCCCGAACTCCTGGATGTCACCCGCGTTCACCGGGTAATACAGCGAAGTGTTGGTGCCCGGGTAGGTCGACAGATTCTGGTACTGCGCCTCGGCTTTGGCGTGGTCCTTGATCCCTGCCGGGGTTTTCAGGTGCAGCGTGTAAATCGCCACACCGGGGTTGGCGGCTTCGAGACGAACCTGGGAAGCACTCAAACCAGTTTTCGACAGTTTGTCGTCGCCTTCGATGGCGCCGGCGTCGGTGATCAGCACCACGTAGCGCGCGCCGAACTGGCTCCAGTCGACCTTGTCAATGCTGTCCATGACGCCGGCAAACGAGTCTTCATCGAAGCTGCTGCTCGACACGCTGGCCTGTTTGAGGTCGGCGATCTTGGCGAAAAAGTCGGCGCTGTCTTTCACCTTGGTAGGGTCGGCGTACATCTTGGTGGTGTATTCCAGCCCCGGCACCGCTTGGGTGTTGGAGCGGAAAGCGACCATGCCGAACTTGACCTGCTTGCCGAGGTTCTGCGCTTCAATCTGCTGATAGACCTTGCGGATCGCTTCGCGGGTGCGGTCGATGTACGGGTCCATCGAGATCGTCGAATCGATGACAAACACCACCGCTGCGCTGAATTCCTTCAACTGGCTGGCTGCCTTGTCCTCGGCTTCCTTGCCGCCGGCCGCGCCGCTCGCAGCACCGCCCTTGGCGTTCTTGTCATCCGGTTTACTGACCGATGCGACGTTGAGCAGCCGCGTGCGGAAACCGCCCTCGGTCATGACCTCTTCGCCGCTGAGGACCGGCAACAGGTAGAACTGCTTTTGCAGGTCGACGAAATATTCAGGTTCTTCGGCCAGCACGCCGGGGGCTTGCTTGCCCTTTTTCAGCGTGGCCCGCAGTGGGGCGACTTTGCTCACCGGGTCCGGCGCATCGAGGATGCCTTCGACGGTGGCGCGTTCCTTGAAGAACAGCAGCCGGTCGCGGTTGGCCGGATTGGTGAAGGCCAGCGTCAGCTGCATTTTCCAGTCGGTGGTGCAGCTGGCGGGCAGCCAGCCAATGGTTTTGCCGTAACTGTCGGGGCCGACTTTCAGCCATTCGGCGTTGGCCGCTTGCGCGCGTTCGTACACATAAAAACGGCTGAACACCGGTTGCTCATCGCCGGCGGCGCCGCCCGCTGTCGGGCTGATCTTGCAGCCCGGGGTGGTCAGCACGCGCTGGAACAGGGTTTTCTTACCGGCCTGGATCAGCGGTTTGTCATCGGCCTGGGACAACGGGCTGATGCACAGCGCCAACAGCGCGGCGCCGCTCAGCAGGAAACGACTCAGGGACGAACGCATCACTTCTGCAACTCCTCGAAACGCTGCTTGGCTTCGGCGTTGTTCGGGTCCTGGGTCAGGATCGTTTCATACCAGTAGGCGGCGGTGGCGTTGTCCGCGGCCGGGAAGCACTCGCTGGCCTTCAGGTATTTGGGGTCGTATTCGCGGGCATAGGCGTTGGCAATCAAGGAGTCACCGGCCTGGGCACGGTTGGCGTACAAGCGCTGGGCGACGCCGCAGTGCTTGCCGGCCTTGGCTTCGTTGATGATCTCCAGCAACTTGGCGCTGTCGGGCGCGGCCTTGATGCAGGTCTGGACGAAAGTCAGCTCGGGCAGACTGTTCATGCTGTCGAGGGTGCAGGCTTGTGCGTCGGCACCGGCCGGTGCGACGGCAACCGCCGGGACAGGCGCCGGAGTGCGTTTGTAAAACCAGAACCCGGCCGCGGCGGCCACCAGCAACAGCACGACGAGCGCGAGGCCGATGAGGCCTTTGTTGCTTTTCTTCACCGGGGGCGGAGGCGGGGTGTAGGCGGGTTCGTTGGGCACCGACTCCAGTTCGATTTCTGGCTCGGCGGTGGGCAGGACCAATTCCGGCAGCTCCGGAATTTCGGGTTCTGGCGCACGGGGCGCGGTCAGGTCCGCACCACCATAAGTCGAGCGTGTTTGACCGCCCGCAGTAGACGGCAACAGGCCCACACCGGGGCGAACTACCCCTTTATCGCTATGATCGAGGCTTTGCTCACGCAGTTCGATCTGGAATTGCGAGTTGGCGCCGCCTTCGAGCAGCGGGTCGACCACTTCCGGGCCGACCTGGGCTTCAAGGGCTTCACCACTGGCCGCAACGCTGAAGCGCGAGACCTTGAACCAGAACGGGTTGTTGCTCCAGGCCTTCTGATCCTGGAGGTAGAAACCGTCCTGGTTGCGCTGAATGGAGAACTCCAGCCGTTCTTCGCCACCCTGCCATTTCTTCACAGTGAGGCACGCCTGGCCAGGCACGTTGGGTTCTAAGGCGAGCAGGTCGACACGAATTGGCATTGCTTATCTCGCTGTGAAGGCTGTGAGCACATGGCCCAGCCGTTCGTTCTGTTCAGGGGTGATTTCGCGACCGGCACCATGGCCGGCGTTGTCCTGCGTGATGTAGGCCAGGCCCGAAAGCCAGTCGCCCAGATACCGCTGCGCCTGGTTCGCCGGTTGCGGCGGCAGTACCGGCACTTGTCCCGGACCGATGTCGGTGTAGAACGAGAACAACGGCGCCTTGGCACCGGCGCGGCTGTTCGGGCGCTCGTTGACCGGTTTCTGCAGGTAGCCGAACCAGGACACGAAATCGCGCAGCACCCGTTGCACTTCCAGCACCTGGCGCTCGACCAGTTGATCGCGTCGCGCGCCGCTTTGCGCACGCTTGAGCACCGCACGGCTCAGTTGGCCGGGCAGGTCCTGGCGGTAACCGGCGGTGATCAGTTCGTCGACCACGGCTTCGATCAACGCCTTTTCCAACCCCAACAGGTTGAGTAGGCTCTGCCGGGTGGTCAGCTCGCGCAGGTGCGCAATCCAGGCCTTGAACGCGGCTTTGGCAAAGCGGTGTTCGTTGCTTTGCAGTTCCGGCGCCGGGGTGTTGGTTTTACTGCTGACCGGTGCTTCGTGGCTCAGGTCGTCGCCGAAATCGAAGTCGAAACCGGCGTCATTGCCGTACAGGCTCTGGCTCGGTGTCGGCGCGGCAGGCTCATCGCTGGCGGCAGGCGCGTCATCGGTTTCGTACACACCGCTGAGGTACAGGTCGCGCACCGATTCGCTCGGCATGTCGAGCTCATCAATGAACTCGCCGAGCACGGCCGGGCGACGGCCCAGGCCGGTCAGAATCATCTGCGCCTGGGCTTTCTTGGCGGCTGCGGCACCGTCACCGTCGGCGTGATACCAGGTGCTCAAGCCGTGAGTGGTCAAGCCTTCGAGGCATTCGCTCAACTGTTCGCGGATGCGCTGCAGTTTGAATTCGATCTTGGCCACACCCTTGAAACTGCCGCTGAAGTGGCTGATGCCACCGTCATCGTTGCGCAGCATTTCTTTCCAGGCGTTGGCGGGATTGTTGATGTGTTTGCACACCAGTTCGTTGCCGGCAAAGCTTGCGCCCAGGGCGTCGACGCGCTCCTGATAGCTCGCGTTGAGGCCGGTTTCGGCGCCGCTGGCGTCTTGTACGATGAACGCCGCATCCATACGCGGCTTGCGCACCAGGAAGGTGTTCTGGAACGGCGTGCCGGCCCAGTCGTTCATCCAGCTCAGGCTGCCGAAGCGCTCGAGCATGGTCAGCTTGACCATGCCGTTCCAGCTCTCGTCGTACTGATCAGACGTCAGGCTCAGGGAGTTGGTGATGCGCAGGTCGAGCATGGTCAACGCCCAGATCAGGCCGGTGTCGCGCTTGCTGCGAGCGGCTGCGTCGGCGCCCTGGGTTTTTTCGATCCAGCGCGTGAGCACCGGGCCCACATCGTTGACGTCGCTCTGTTTGGTCGAGCCGGTGCAGACCACCAGCGCGTTCATTTCCTGGTTGTCGGTGTAGCGCTCGAACAGGTAAGCGACCTTGCCACGCAGGATCAACTGCGAGACGGAGTTGTCCTTGGTGGCGGACTCCGGGTCGCTGGAGTTGGCGATCTCGTGCAGCTTCTTGCGTCCGCGATAACCGGGGAAGTCCAGCAAGTCGACCTGGTTGACGATGTCGTCCGCCGGGGCTTCGATCAGGCCAAAGGTCATCTCGGCCGTCAGTGCCGCCAGTTGCGCGACCGGGATGCCCTGACTGTTTTGCAGGCGTCCTTCGACCTGAGGCCGCACGTCGATCGGCAAGTCCCGCGGGCTGCCGAAGCGCTCGAGGATGTCGACGTTCATGATGCTGTCGCGCTGGCTGTAGGTGTCGTTTTCGAAACTCACCAAGGCCTTTAATGGCGCGAACACGGTCTCGGGCAAGCCGAGCTTGTGCAGCGCGCCGGCCAGTTGCTGGTACACACGCGTCAGCTCGCTCTGCTCACCCCAAAGGATCGAAAACAGCTCGGCACGTTCCTGGAAATTCAGGCGCGGCGCCAGTTGCAACGCTGTCGGCCAATACAGGTGCTCAAGCTTCTTCACCGAGTTGCGGAAGTTGTCCCGCAGGTAATCCCACAGAGACACCAGATCATCGGCGCTGACGCCCGGTTGCAGTGGCCCGGTTTCGCGGCCTTCGAATGGTTTCAGCACGCGCTGGATGCGCTCTTCGTCGATCTCGTAGGAGATCCGCTCAAGGTCGAAGTCCTTGAACCAGGAGTTGGCGAGAATCTTCGCCAGCTCGATTTCCTTGAACAGCGTCAGCTCGACCGGGAACTGCGGATCCTGGCTCGGCGTGGCGCGGCGGCTGAAGCGCGTCACCAGGCCGGTGGCTTCCTTGCCGCCACCCACCGGGTTGATGTGCTTGATGAAGTCCAGGCGCTGGCCACCGAAATCGGTCTCCAGTTTGCCGTTCTGACCGGCCGCGAGGGCCGAAATCAGATAGGACTTGCCGGCCTGGGACAAGCCGAAAAAGCCAATGGTCATCGGCGTGCAGGCCACGCGACCCAGGCTGTGGGCCAGGTTGCGGGCGCGGTGCAGGCGGATGTTCAGGCTGTCGGCTTCGCTGTCCAGGCGTGGCGCGTTGCCGCGCGTCTGGCCAATCCATTCCAGCGCCTGACCGGCACCTTCATAAACAGCGGCCCAACTGGCTGAAAGCTGAGTTTGTTCGGGGGTCAGGTCATTCATTTGCGTTTCACACTTCCACTGTCGAGCCAGTACTTGGTCTCGCTCAGGCCGGCGTCGAGCATGGTGTTGAGTTCCAGCTCGAGGTCGCTGCGCGGGTTGAAGTTGACGTTGTTACTGTTGGATTCGATGTCGCGTACCGAGAGGCGGTCGCTGACCAGATCCTGCTTGCGCGTGTATTTGTCGGCCGCTTTTACTTCGAAGCGCACCTTGAGCAGCGGCGCACTGCCGTTTTCCCCAATCGCGCGGGAGAACTTCTCCCGACCGGCCTTGGTAAACCGCAGGGTGTACAGCGGCGAAGCGGCCCAGCGATCGGCCGCCAACTGGCGGAAACCGAGGCGCAGATCTCCGCGCATTTCCAGTTGCGGCGTGTCGGCATCATCGCCTGTGCCGATTTCCGGCAGCTTGATTTTGTAGTCTTCGGACTGGATGTCGCGGTACAGCACGTCGGCATCCTTGATCACGTTGTTCAGGTCGATGACGCCGATGTGCTTGACCGTCGAATACGGCTTGAGCGCCGAAGAGCGGAAGTAGAAGTTCGGCACGCTGTGGTTGGCGCACAACAGGCACAGCATGGCGCCCACCGAAGCGGTACTTTTCGGGTCGTCGATGCGGCCGTTCTTGTGGAACGGATACCAGCCGCCGGTGCGGTAGTTTTGCAGCGCCAGAATGCGGCCCGGTGGCAGCGGCAGCACTTTGCGAATGAACGCCTGGATGCCCGGCAGGCGCGAAGGGCGGCCAGTCAGCAGCAGAACATCGCACGGATAGTGCGCGACCACTTCACAGAGCGCGCCGAGGATCTTGGTGATGTTGATTTGATCGTTGAGGAACGCGGCGTGGAGCTTTTGCAGGTCGAAGCCGATCAGCGCTTCGTACAGGTCGAAACCGCTCTGGCCACCGACATCGCGGCGCACGGCGGCATTGACGTAGTCGAGTACGGTCTGGCTGATCGCGTTGTCGCCCAGCAACTGGCGGTAGCTTTGCGGGGTGACTTCCTGCGGGACTTGCGGGTCGTAATGCTCGTAGGCCTTGAGCAACGCCAGGCCCAGCGGTGCGAATACCTGCAGGTTCAATTGCTGGCGCAGGATCATGTCCTGGGCACTGACCGATTCATCGCCGCACAGCCGTGACATCAGCGAATCCGGGGCTTTGACGCCGGCGTTCTGCAAGGCTTTCTCGAAGCTCGGCAGGACGAAGTCCTGAATCACGTCCAGCAGGATGTCGTCGCCGGCCACTTTGAAGCCATCGCGAAACCGCTGCTCGGGCACGATGTGCACGTTGCTGCCGCTGCCGGTGTTGCCGGCGCGGTCGAGGCGATAGTCAGTGATCACCAGGTCCGTGGTGCCGCCGCCGATGTCGATGGTCGCCAGGGTAATGCGTTCACGGTCTGCTTTGTCCGGCCGGGCGATGGTGTCGAAAAACTCTTCCGGGTGACCGGCGAAGTTCTCGTTGACCTCGGTGTACAGGTACACCAACTGGCCGCAGGAGGCTTCGTCCCATTCCACGCGAATGCTCGGGATCGGCGTGCGCGGGCTGACGGCCTGATCCTGATGCGGATCTTCCTCGCCGGCGTGCCAGCCGAGGCTTTTCCACACCAGGCCGATGGCTTGCTGCATGCGTTCGTTGAGAATGCTGCGCTCGGCCTGGGGCATGCCCGGCGGCACGGTCAGGGTGATGCTGTTGAGCTGACGCGGCACGCGGGTGTGCCCCTGGCGCGAACGCTGGGCCGGGCTGTTGATCTGCGACAGCGCCTGGGCCAGCACCTCGGCGAGCATGAAGGTCATCAGTGAGCTGCGCGAGTAACGCGGCATGAACACCGGCAGGCGATCATCTTCTTCGAGGCTGTAAAGTGCCTCGCCGGTTTCGTTGATCAGGTGCGAGAACGGCGCGGCGGTGGCGTACGGCTCGCTGTCGGTCTTGATGTAGGAGCAGTTGAAGCGCCAGCCGTGGCCGTAGGCGTTTTCGTCCCACAGGTATCGTTTCGGGCTGGACAGGCCAGTCGAGCCTTCGGTGCCACGACGGCGGCTGGCCAAACGGCTTGCCTCATTGCCGACGCGGGCGATCGTCGCCCACTGGAACGCATCGTGGCGGCCGCTTTTGACCGAGCAATGATCCTTGCCGAAATACGCCTGGGCGAATTCGACGCGGCTTTCGAATGGCAGGTTGTAGGTGTGTTCAGGGGTGATCAGGTCGCGCAATTCCAGCACGTAATTCTGCTTCAGCCCGGAGCCGGCTTGACCGTGGTTTTCGATCAGGATGCCGCAGGTGCGCGAGTTACCGACGTCCAGCACCAGGTCCACCGGAATCGGCTTGACCAGGCCATTGCTGTCGTTGGCGACCACTTTCAATTCAGGGATTTCCACCTTCGGCCTGGCGGTCGACTGCGCGGCCGCCGACGGGGTGCTCAACAGACTCAGCAAGTTCAGGTAGTGCGCCAGGTGATGGTTGGCGCGGATGTCGATGTCGAGCTCTTCGCGCGAACGATGGGCGTTGCCCTCGTTGAATACTTCGAGCAGCCATTCGTTGACCCACGGCTGGGCCAGGAACCAGCGGGTTTCGCTGGCCTTGGTCGCCAGTTTGAAGGACACGCCGGAGCTGATGTCTTCTTCGTTCGGCGCCAGGTAGGCAGTGCCGTCACGCTTGGGCATGACGCGGCTGTCGAACGCCATCGTCAGGCGATGAGTATTGCCGTCGATGTCCGGCGTCGCGAGTTTCACCAGGCGCATGCGCGACCAGTTGGTCGGGCCTTCGTCGAAACGGTGCGGCGGCATGAAACGGAAAAACGGCGTCGGCAGCCAGACGCCGTCCAGCAGATCAAGGCTGCTTTTCATGTCGACGCTGAACGCCGGTTTGGCCTTCTCGACCTTTTCCGGTTCGGGCTCGTAGAAGTAGAAGTCTTTCTCTTCGTTGTACATCAGCCGGCAGATCAGCCCGCTGATCATTGGCGCGAACTCGCCTGCCGGTTCCTTACGAGGATCCAGGCGCAGGGCGAAATCCATGAACTGGATACCGGTGTCACTGACGAGCGTGACGGTGTCTTCGAATTGGGTGACTTCAGGCAACATGTCGGGTTATTCCAGTCTTATTCGCCCATTTGCCGCATGGACATGGGGAATTGATCTTTTCCGTAACCGCCGGTGCAGTCCGCGACCGTGGTCGCCCCTTTGCGGCAGTTGACCTTGGGCATGTCGTAAGTGCTGCCATCGCCGCACACGGCCTGGCCCTGGCTGTCGATGGCGAGGCTGCCGCCCTTCATGGTGGCGGTAACCGGGCCGCTGCATTTCGAGCCGTCGGCCTGGTGCACGGTGACTTCACCTTTACCGTCCTTCAACTGGTATTCCAGACGCAGCGGCTTGCCGGTCCGGCGATCCTGGATGCCGGCGCCGGCGCGGTACTGGCCGTCGAGGAACTTGGCGGCACCGTCGGCGGCGTCAGGTGGAATGCTCAGGGGCGGGCCCGGTTTTGCGGTTGCGGCTGCGGCGGCGGATTTTTGCGCGTCGGGCGGTGTGACGGCAGACGGAGCCTCGGTTTTGGCTTCGGGTGGCGCAGTTGGCGCAGTTGGTGATTCGGCGGCCGGGTCTTGGGTGACGTCGGCGTTTGCGGCATCCGCTTCGTTACCGGCCACGGCTGGAGCTTCCACCCCCTGAGTGCCGGTCACGGCTGCGCCAGTGGTGGAGCCTGCGACGGTGCCGGTCACCGGAACGCCATTCAGCGATGTCACATTGCCGGTCAGTTGCGGCTCTTCCAGCTGGTTTTCCACTGGCACGATGCCCTCAGGCAGCAAGTCCACCGCCACCAATGGAATCGGCACGCAACCGCGCAAGCCGAGCAACAGCCACAACAGCAGCAACAGGAACGGCAGCAGCAACAGCCACCACCAGCGACGCCACCACGGACGAGCCACCACTGGCACGACGGGCGCTACAACCGGTTCTTCGACCACGGGTGGCAGCGTGAATACGGGCGGAACCTGATAAAGGCAGTGCAGGGGATCGCGATTGCCGGTACCGGCGTGCTCGAAACCCCAGAAGGTCAGCACCGGTTTGCCTTGCACCAGGTAGACGAAGTTTTCGTCAGGGAAATGAATGACGCGCTTGAGCAGCTTGCCGAACACGGCTTTGTCGCCTTGCTGCTGTTCGCCCGAATCCGTGCCCAGGAAACGCTGGCTCAATTCATCGAGCGCAGTCTTCAGGGCTTCAAGTTGGCGACGGGCCGGTGCGCGTTCTTCTTCGGTCGCGCTGCTCCACGGGATTACATCGCCGTCGAGACCGCTGTACCAATCAATCTGGTTGCCGAGTTCGTCGCTTTGAGGAATGGCCAGGTGATCGACCATGTCGGGGTTCTTGCGGCGAATGGCTTCGCGCAATTGCAGGGCAGCCCGGTAGACCGGTTGACCTGTTTCGCCCAGGGCTGTGAATGACCCGCTCTTACCGCTGCGTAATAGTGCCCCGCGCATCCAAACTCCATATCATCCGTTGCGCAAATGACAGGCAAAAGTGCCTGTTCTTGCTCCTGCAATTAGCTGGCGACCTTAATGTCATAATGATGTCGCCGTCAATCAGCCGATAGGCCAAAACCGTATGAGATTAGCGTAACAAAGCGGGCGTTGCTTGGGTCGTTGTGTATTTGCGAGGAACGGCGGGGACGCCTGGATTTTTTAATCTTGCTGAAACGTTTCATCAGCGCTATAAAAAAGCACAACTCCAAGAAAGGCTTCCCTCATGACCCCGCTCAAACTCGCCATCGCCCTCGGCGCGCTGACCACTGCCTCCCATGCCATGGCCTGGGATTACGTGCTGCTCGACACCGACAAGGCCGCCCAGAACTGGCAGATCACCAGCCAGCAACTCGGCGTGAAAACCGACAAACCTTTCTCCGTGACCCTGCGCACCTTGCACGGTGGCCGGCAGGAGGGCGTCAGCATCGTCGACATCGATAACGGCACAATGAAACTCTCGGTGGTGCCAACTCGCGGGATGAACGTCTTGCAGGCATCGGTCGGCGATGTGCGCATGGGTTGGGATTCGCCGGTCAAGGACGTGGTCAATCCGTCCTTCATCGAACTCAACGGCCGCGGTGGCCTGGGTTGGCTCGAAGGCTTCAACGAACTGGTCGCCCGCTGCGGCTACGAATGGGTCGGCCACCCCGGCATGGATAACGGCGAACTCCTGACCCTGCATGGCCGCGCCGCCAACATCCCGGCCAGCAAAGTCACCCTGCACATCGACGAAAAACCGCCCTACGCCATCAGCCTGCGCGGCGAGCTGAAAGAGCAGGCGTTCAAGAAAGTCGATTTCTCGGTGGTGACCGAACTGGTCACTGAGCCCGGCAGCGTAGCGTTCGCTCTGAACGACACGTTGACCAACAACGGCGACTATCCGAAGGAATACCAGGCGCTTTACCACAGCAACTTCAGCACACCATTCCTGGAACAGGGCGCCCGTTTTGCCGCGCCGGTTAAACAGGTGTCGCCGTTCAACGAAAAGGCCAAAGGGTATTTGCCGGATTGGCAGACTTACCGCGCGCCGACCAAGGACTACGACGAGACGGTTTACAACGTCGTGCCTTATGGCGATGCCAAGGGCGACACGTTGACCGTGCTGCACAACAAGGCTGGGAGCCTTGGGGTGTCGGTTGGTTTTAATACCCAGCAGTTGCCGGTGTTTTCGTTGTGGAAGAACACGGATACGCAAGGGCAGGGGTATGTGACCGGGTTGGAGCCGGGGACGAGTTTTTCCTACAACCGACGGTATCAGCGGCCGATTGGATTGGTGCCGATGATTGGGGTGAAAGAGCAGAGGCAGTTTCAGATCCATTACAGTTTGCTGGCGGATAAAGGGGCTGTGGATAAAGCGATGCAGCGGGTGAATGAGATTCAGGGTGGGCGGGCGACTGAGGTGCGACAAACGCCGTTGGTTGATCTCACTAAAGAATGATTCTTGTCAGTTTGTGCTTGGCCGATACTGTAATGCCTCCGCCAGATGTTCGCGGGTGATGCCATCGATCTGTTCAAGGTCTGCCAGCGTGCGGGCAACCTTGAGCAGTCGGTGGGCCGACCGGAGTGACAAGGTCAAACGCTCGCAAGCAGTTTCCAGCCACGCTTCATCGGTTATGGATAACTTGCAGTGCCGACGCAGCCCTGGCAAATCAAGGAATGCGTTGGCACAGCCTTGGCGTTTGTTTTGACGCTCCCGGGCGTCGGCGACCAGTACCGCAGCAGTGGCGGTGTCATCACCGGGTTTGAGCGCAGGGTTCAACGCCGTAGCTTCCCGAGCGACGGTCAGGTGCAGGTCGATCCGATCCAGCAGCGGCCCCGACAATTTGTTGCGATAACGCTGGACCATGTCCGGTGTACAACTGCATTTGCCGCTGGGTTCGCCAAGATATCCACAGGGACACGGGTTCATCGCGGCCACCAATTGAAAGCGTGCCGGAAACCTCACGCGATCCTTGGCGCGGGAAATCACGATGTGGCCGGATTCCAGCGGCTCCCTTAAAACCTCCAATACCTTGCGATCGAATTCCGGAAGTTCATCGAGGAACAGCACACCGTGGTGGGCGAGGGTGATTTCGCCGGGTTGTGGCTTCGAACCACCACCCACCAACGCCGGGCCGGAGGCCGAGTGATGGGGCTGGCGGAAGGGTCGTTGCGGCCAGTGGCTCAAGGGCACGCAACTGGTGACGGATTGAATGGCTGCGACTTCCAGCGCCTCGTTTTCGGCGAGCGGTGGAAGCAAACCCGGCAAACGACTCGCCAACAATGTTTTCCCGGTTCCTGGCGGTCCGCTAAAAAGCAGGTTATGAGCCCCTGCCGCCGCAATCAGCAATGCGCGCTTGGCCGAGATTTGCCCCTGCACCTCATTCAAGTCCGGATAGGGTTTGCTGGCGTAAAGCAAGCCATTGGAAACGTAGGGCTCGACAGGCGTATGCCCATTGAAGTGCGCAACGGCTTCCAGCAGGTGGTCCACGGCAAACACCTTCAATCCGGATGCCAGGCACGCCTCCTCGGCGTTCGCCCGCGGCACCATCAGCGAGCGCCCGGCCTTGCGTGCGGCGAGCGCCGCCGGCAACACGCCTCTCACGGCACGTACCGCGCCAGACAACGCCAACTCTCCCAGGCATTCAATGTCATCCAGCGTCAACGTTGGCACCTGCACACTGGCCGACAGAATCCCCAGGGCAATCGCCAGATCAAACCGTCCGCCATCCTTAGGTAAGTCCGCAGGCGCGAGATTCAACGTGATACGCCGAGCCGGAAATTGCAGGCCTGAATTGATGATCGCGCTGCGCACCCGGTCCTTGCTTTCCTTTACTGCCGCTTCGGGCAAGCCGACCATCGTCAATGACGGCAGACCGTTGGCCAGATGGACTTCTACGGTAACGGCGGGCGCATCCACGCCAATCTGGGCGCGGCTGTGGACGATGGAGAGGGACATGGTCGTTCCTTGAGCTTTTACGGGAACCGCTTCCTGCGGTTTTTGAAGGGTAGTCGGGGTGTTGTTCTTCGGCGTTACGAATGAGGCGACAAACTTTCGCTGGATGTTGCGAGTGTCTTTCTGGTGATGAAGCGTAAGCGAGTGTGGAGTGCCGACGTAATCGGTCTCGGGATGATGTTTTTGTAGGACCTTGCCTAGAACAATGACGGACGCCGGTGAAAGTGTGTGAGCGCTCTTGTCTGTCTGGCAGGGCTGCTTATGATCACTAATTGATCGCTGACTTCGGAGAGGAATATGAACAGTAATGGAATGCGGCCGGTTCATCCTGGCGAAATACTTCAGGACGAATTTCTTGAACCGTTCGGCATTTCAGAGTCGGCTTTCGCCCGTTCGTTGAACGAACCGTTAAAAGTGGTCAACGAAATCGTTATGCGGCAGCGTTGTGTCAGTGCTGATCTAGCGGGGAAGCTATCTGGCTACCTGAACACCACGCCCGAGTTATGGCTGAACCTGCAATCGACTTACGATCTGCGTAAAGCCGAAATCGGACGTGGTAGCGATTTAAGTACTTAAAGCGATTGCAGCACCTGTGAAGCGCGCTTCCACCACGACGTATTGACCGCTCGCTGTGGCCGATCACCATCCGCCAGCATCTGCGGAACATCCTGCAACCGAATCCACGGCTGGTTATTCCAGTGCAGCAAACTCAGTGACATCTCCGGCCAGTTCAACAGGCTCAGGACCGGGCGTTCGCTTGTTGCCGGTTGTTGGGCATCTCTGAGGGCTGGCACTACGTCGTGGGTCAGCCATTCGCGCAGTCCTCGGTATTCGGGGCAGTAGTGGTAGACCAGCAGGGCGTAGACGCCGGATTCGCTGATTAGCAGGGTGTCTTCGAGGGTGCCGTGGATGACGACTCGCGCGGATTGATGTTGATCGGGATCGAGTTTGCGGACGGCGCGTTCGTCGAGGAACAGGCGAAGCAGACGGCCCAGGTCTCGGGCGCTGAACCAAGGCTGGTTTTCGATCAAGAGTGCGTGGAGGTGGAGTTTGTGGCGGGTGAAGACGTGAGGGATTAGATAGTTTTCTTCCATGTTGCAGCTCCCGGATGCGAATTGAAGGAAACTGCCTCTGATCGTCGCCAAACGAAAAGGGTGGCAGCTATGCGCGGGTTGGCGAACCGGTGCATCCGGAAACCGGCAGACCCGAAGGTCTCCCACGCACAGCCGCCATAATTCGAGATGGGAATAATTCCCTGGTTCGAACGTGGTCACGATGCGTTTAGATGCTATCCAGGTCGCCAAACCCAGTGCTGAATATTCAGCTGGGGATGAGCTTAGGAACCTGGGCTTCGCGGCGCTATCGGACGGCGGTGGTGATCTTTGTAGGACGTTGCCGAGATGGTGGCGGGGCGGAAGATCAAAAGATCGCAGCCTGCGGCAGCTCCTACAGGGGTGTGGTCTGTCCAGTGTGGGAGGGCTGGTAGACCGAGGCGACTCTAATCGCGAGCAGGCTCGCTCCCACAGGGGACTGCATTGTCAGCTGGGTTATTCGGTGGGCGGGTTGAGCTTCGTTTCCAGCTCGGCAACCTTCGCTTCGAGGCTTTCCAGCCGCGCCCGAGTCCGTGCCAGCACAACCATCTGGCTATCAAACTCTTCACGACTCACCAGGTCCAGCTTGCTGAAGCCGCTCTGCAACAGCGCCTTGAACTGGCTTTCGATTTCGCTTTTCGGCAACGGGGTTTCGCCGCTGAAGAGGCGGGAGGCGGTGCCGGTCAGGGCGTCGAGGAAGTCTTTGGGTGCGAGCATGGGAAATGTCCTGTCAACAATGGCGGGCAGTGTATCACGCAGTGTCTATAGTCAATTCCGACAGCAGGCATGCACGCTTTTCGCGCATGTGGATGGACGGTCGCGCACTGTTGTTGTGCGTATCTGTCGGGCTGATTGTGTGAAGCGGCTGTCCGCAGCGGCCAAGGGATTGAATTCAGTGGGTTTTGGCGAGATGGCAAGCTTTCTGCTTAGTCAGTAGTAACCCATGCACTGATGCAGTCGCTGTGACGAATGCAGTGCGCCAAGCGGAACGGGGAGTTGTTTCGTGAGGAGCGGTTAGCTGGCGTCGGACGGGCAGGTAAGGTCGACGATGCGTTACAAAGCCAGGCACTGCGCTTAGACTTGAGACGGGTTTGTTTTCCTGGGGCAAGTCCACCAATTCGGGAGAGAGTTTTCATGAAGCTAGTCACTGCCATCATCAAGCCGTTCAAACTGGACGACGTGCGCGAGTCGCTGTCCGAGATCGGCGTGCAGGGCATTACCGTTACTGAAGTCAAAGGCTTCGGTCGGCAGAAGGGTCACACCGAGCTGTATCGCGGCGCGGAGTACGTGGTCGATTTTCTGCCCAAGGTGAAGATCGATGTCGCCATTGACGACAAGGATCTGGACCGGGTTATCGAGGCGATAACCAAGGCCGCCAACACCGGCAAGATCGGTGACGGCAAGATCTTCGTGGTCAATCTGGAACAGGCGATTCGCATCCGTACCGGCGAAACCGATACCGACGCGATTTAAACGCCGCCACAAACCCAACGCCCCAGGAGAAAACAATATGACTCTGCGTAAATTCGCAGGGCTAGGAGCCCTGTTGTCCCTCGTAATGCCCAGCCTGGCTATGGCGGCAGACGAAGTGGCGGCCCCAGTCCTCAACTCCGGCGATACCGCCTGGATGATGACCTCGACAGCCCTCGTGCTGTTCATGACCATTCCCGGCCTCGCGCTGTTCTACGGCGGCATGGTTCGCTCCAAAAATATTCTTTCCGTGATGATGCAGTGCTTCGCCATTACCGGCCTGATCAGCATTCTGTGGGTCATTTATGGCTACAGCATCGCGTTCGACACCACCGGCATGGAGCAGGGCGTCGTCAACTTCAACTCGTTCTTCGGTGGCATGGGCAAGGCATTCCTCGCCGGTGTCACGCCGTCGAGCCTGACCGGTCCTGCGGCGCTGTTCCCTGAGGCGGTGTTCATCACCTTCCAGATGACCTTCGCCATCATCACCCCTGCGCTGATCGTCGGTGCCTTCGCCGAGCGGATGAAGTTCTCCGCCATGCTGATCTTCATGGGCGTGTGGTTCACTCTGGTTTACGCACCGATTGCGCACATGGTCTGGTCCGGCAACGGCGGCCTGATGTGGGACTGGGGCGTGCTCGACTTCGCCGGCGGCACCGTGGTGCATATCAACGCTGGTGTGGCTGGTCTGGTTGCATGCATCGTGCTCGGCAAGCGCAAAGGCTTCCCGACCACGCCGATGGCGCCGCACAACCTCGGTTACACCCTGATGGGCGCCGCGATGCTGTGGGTGGGTTGGTTCGGTTTCAACGCCGGTTCCGCCGCTGCGGCCAACGGCACCGCCGGTATGGCGATGCTGGTGACCCAGATCGCAACCGCCGCCGCTGCACTGGGCTGGATGTTCGCCGAGTGGATCACCCACGGCAAACCAAGTGCACTGGGTATCGCTTCGGGTGTTGTGGCCGGTCTGGTCGCCATCACCCCAGCCGCTGGCACCGTGGGCCCGATGGGCGCGCTGGTCATCGGTCTGGCAGCAGGCGTGGTGTGCTTCTTCTGCGCCACCACCCTGAAACGCAAACTTGGCTATGACGATTCCCTGGACGCCTTCGGTGTGCACGGTATCGGCGGTATCCTCGGCGCGATCCTGACCGGTGTGTTCGCCGCACCGTCCCTGGGTGGCTTCGGCACCGTCACCGACATCGCCGCTCAAGTCTGGATTCAGTGCAAGGGCGTGGGCTTCACGGTGATCTACACCGCGATCGTCACCTACGTCATTCTCAAGGTACTGGACGCTGTCATGGGTCTGCGTATCACGGAAGAAGAAGAGGCCGTCGGTATCGACCTGGCACTCCACAACGAACGCGGCTACAACTTGTAAGCACGCGCATAAAAAACTTGCCCGGCTTGCCGGGCATTTTTTTGTCTGGAGTTTGTCAGTGAAGGGACTGCTGAAAGGTTTTTTCGTACACGTTTAGTGGCGTTTACGACGGGCGTTTTTCTGCGGCCAATGGCTTACATGATTGAAGGAATATTAGGGCCTTTGTTTTTTCCCAGAGCGCGCTAGAATGCGCCCCGAACGTGCGGAGAACTGTATGTGGCAACAGACTCTGATTACCCTGCGGGCACGGCCCCGGGGCTTTCATCTGGTAACGGACGAGTTACTCGCCGGCCTGCCTGAACTCAAGGCGTGTCGGGTCGGTCTGTTGCACTTGTGGCTGCAGCATACCTCGGCGTCGTTGACCATCAACGAGAACGCCGATCCGGCGGTACGTCGCGACTTCGAACGATTTTTCAATCGTCTGATCCCACAAGGAACAGACGGCTATGAGCATAACGACGAAGGCCTGGACGACCTCCCGGCGCACTTCAAGGCCAGCGTGCTTGGCTGTCAGCTCAGTTTGCCGATTTCGGCAGGCCGACTGGCGCTGGGGACCTGGCAAGGCGTTTATCTGGGCGAGCACCGTGATTTTGGCGGTGCCCGTAAAGTCCTCGCCACCGTGCACGGTGAAGAGGCATGAACCGCTGGTCACCAGCGGTTATTGAATTTTTCCGGCAGCTGTCGACAGACGGTGAAGCTGGGCTATAACTAATCTGCTTTTCGCAAGTCATGAGGTAGAACATGAGCGACGATGATCTGGAAAACGACGACCTCGAAGTAGGCGACGACGACGAAACCGAAGAAGGTCTGGAAGCAGCGGCCGAAGACGTCGCTGAAGACGACGGCGGTGAAACGCCCGTTCCGACCGCCAAAGGCAAAGCCAAGGCTGCGGTGTCGGTTGACGAGCTGCCGAGCGTCGAAGCCAAGAACAAGGAACGCGACGCCCTGGCCAAGGCCATGGAAGAGTTTCTGGCACGGGGCGGCAAGGTGCAGGAAGTGGAGGCCAATGTGGTCGCCGATCCTCCCAAGAAGCCTGATAACAAGTACGGCAGCCGGCCTATCTAAAGCGTCTGCCCTTGCTTGCTGAAAAGCCCGCCGTCGCTGCGGGCTTTTTCATGCCTGAAACAAAATTCTTCGGTTTGGCACTATCCCCTGTGGGAGCGGGTGTGTGTAATCTCAGGATCAGTGTTGGGAATTCCAGAGGGCCAACAACGCCGGCAGCTCGGTCAGGCTGCGGATCTCCGCATCCGGCGCCTTCTCGGCTTCCCAGGCCTTGCCCGTCGGGTTAAACCAGATCGCCCGCAACCCAGCCTGCTGCGCCCCGGCAATGTCATCCCCTGGATGATCGCCGATATGCACCGCCGTCTCCGCCATCGCCCCACCACGTTGCAGCGCCTCATGAAACAGTCGTGCATCGGGCTTGGCGATGCCGATGTCTTCGGCGCACAACGCAAACTTGAAGTAATCCGCCAGCCCCAGCCGGCGTACATCGGCGTTGCCATTGGTGACCACGCCCAAGGCGTAATGCTTGGCCAGTGTCTCCAGCGTCGGTTCGACTTCAGGGAACACCTCGATCTGATGCCGTGCATGCAGAAACACTTCAAAACCCTTGTCAGCCAGGTCCGAAGCCTGACCGTGGTCGTAACCGGACTCTTCCAGCGCGTGGAACAACACCCGGCGGCGCAGTGCGCTGATGCGGTGTTTGAGGCTCGGTTCGCTGGTCAGGATCCGCTCACGAATGGCCCACAGATGCTCTACCGGCACCGCGCCCAGATTCGGTGCGTGTTCGATCAGCCATTCACGCAGTATGGCTTCGGCGCTGACGATCACCGGGGCGGTGTCCCACAGGGTGTCGTCTAGGTCGAAGGTGATCAATTGGATGGTCATGAATCATCGCCCTTAATGCGTTTGGCCCGTGGATGGGCGCTGTCGTAGACCGTGGCCAGGTGCTGGAAGTCCAGGTGGGTGTAGATCTGGGTGGTCTTGATGTCCGAGTGGCCGAGCAATTCCTGGACGGCGCGCAGGTCCTGTGAGGATTCCAGCAGATGGCTGGCAAAGGAGTGTCGCAGCATGTGCGGGTGCAGGTTCTGCCCAAGCTCACGTTCGCCAGCGGCTTTGACCCGCACCTGAATCGCCCGGGGGCCAAGGCGTCGACCTTGCTGGCTGACAAACACCGCGTCGTCCGCCGGGTTGGTCATCGCCCGCAACGGCAGCCACAGTTCCAAGGCTTCGCGGGCCTTTTTGCCCACCGGCAGCAATCGAGTCTTGCTGCCCTTGCCAAGCACCTGAACCATGCCGTCGGCCAGGTCCAGTTGATCGAGATTGAGCCCGGTCAGCTCCGACAGCCGCAAACCCGAGGAGTAGAACAGCTCCAGAATCGCCTGATCCCGACGCGCCAGGAAATCATCCTCCACCGCGCCTTCCAGCAGCTGCAGCGCGCGGTCGGTATCGAGGGTTTTCGGCAGGCGTCGTTCGCCCTTGGGCGGTGCCAGGCCGTTGGCCGGGTCGTGATCGCACAGGCCTTCGCGGTTCAGATAATGATAGAGCCCGCGCACTGCCGATAGCAGGCGTGCCAGGCTGCGGGACGATTGACCCTGGGAATGCAGGCGAGCGATCAGGCTGCGCAGGCGCTGGATGTCCAGGGCGGTCCAGCTGCTGATGTTCTGTTTGACGCACCAGCCCAGCACTTTGTCGAGGTCGCGGCGGTAGGCGTATAGCGTGTGGGGCGACACCTGTCGCTCACTGCGCAGGTGTTCGCAGTAAGCGTCCAGTTGCCGTTCCATGGTCAGCGTACCGAGCGCAGGGAGCTGTTGACCCGAGGCAGTACGCGGCCCATGACTTCGGCGATGTAGCTGAGGAACAACGTGCCGACCGAGCTTTTGTAGTGCTGCGGGTCGCGGCTGGCGATGGCCAGGACGCCGTGGATGCCTTGATAGCTGATGGCGACGACGGCGGTGGAGCCGATCTGCTTGCGCTGTTCTTCGCCGAACAGGAAGTCCAGCTCGTGTTCACGCAGGCTGCCGCTGACGCTTTTGTCTTCCGAGAGCAGGCCGCCGATGGCCGTTTGCGCGTCGGCATGGGTGACCCAGCGACCGACCGGCATGGGGTTGTCGCCCAGCAGGATCAGGCTGACAAAAGGCACCTGGAAGTCCTGGCGCAGACTGTCTTCGACGGTGATCACCACGTCTTCCAGGCTGTTGGCATCCATCAGCGCGAGAATCAGGCGGCGGGTCTTGTCGAAGAGGCGGTCGTTGTCGCGGGCCACGTCCATCAAGTGCGAGAGGCGATGACGCAACTCGATGTTGCGGTCGCGCAGGATTTTCATCTGGCGCTCGACCAGCGAAACGGTATCGCCACGCTGGTGCGGAATGCGCAAGGCCGGGAGCAATTCTTCGTGCTCGACGAAGAAATCCGGATGAGCCTCCAGGTACGCGGCAATCGCCGCCGCCTCAAGGCTTTCGGAAGGGGATTCGTCGGGCTGTGGGGCGGGAACCTGGGGCTTATCTTTCATGGATTCGACTCTCTCAAAGACGCACTTGTCCTTCATAAACGCGTACTGCCGGGCCGGTCATCATGACCGGTTGGCCAGGGCCTGCCCATTCAATGGACAGACGCCCGCCGGGCAGGTCGATCAATAGCGGCGAATCCATCCACCCCTGGCTGATCGCGGCCACTGCAGCAGCGCACGCGCCGGTGCCGCAGGCCTGGGTTTCCCCGGCGCCACGTTCCCAGACGCGCAACTGCGCACGGTTGCGGTCGATGACCTGGAGAAAACCGACATTGACCCGCGCCGGGAAGCGCGGGTGATGTTCGATTTTCGGCCCCAGTTCATGCACCGGTGCTTTGTTGATGTCGCTGACCCGCAGCACGGCATGGGGGTTGCCCATGGACACGGCGGCCAGTTCAACCGTCGCACCCTCGACATCGAGCTTATAGCTAGAGGCCTGTTCTGGCGCCTCGAATGGAATCTCGGCCGGCACAAGGCGCGGTGCGCCCATGTTGACACCGATCTGGCCGTCGCTGCGGATATCCAGTTCGATGATGCCGCTTTTGGTCTCGACGCGGATCTGCCGCTTGGCGGTCAGGCGCTTGTCGAGCACGAAGCGGGCGAAACAGCGCGCACCGTTGCCGCACTGTTCCACTTCGGAGCCGTCGGAGTTGAAGATCCGGTAACGGAAATCCACGTCCGGGTTGCTCGGCGCTTCGACGATCAGCAACTGGTCGAAACCGATGCCGGTGTGCCGATCGCCCCATTGCTTGGCGTGCTTGGGCAGGATATGCGCGTGCTGGCTGACCAGGTCGAGGACCATGAAGTCATTGCCCAGGCCGTGCATCTTGGTAAAACGCAGCAGCATGGGATTACTCCGGCAGCAGGCTTTCGCCAGCAAACAACTCGGCTACCGTCTCACGGCGACGCACTTCAAATGCCTGATCACCGTCCACCAACACTTCAGCGGCGCGGCCGCGGGTGTTGTAGTTGGAACTCATGACAAACCCATAGGCGCCGGCCGAATGCACAGCCAGCAGGTCGCCTTCTTCCAGGGCCAGTTCACGATCCTTGGCCAGGAAGTCGCCGGTTTCGCAGATCGGGCCGACGATGTCATAGGCGCGAGCCGCGGTAGGGCGCGGGCGCACGGCGGTGACGTCCATCCAGGCCTGGTACAGCGCCGGGCGGATCAAGTCGTTCATGGCCGCGTCGACGATGGCGAAGTCTTTGTGTTCGGTGTGCTTGAGGTACTCGACCTGGGTCAGCAGCACACCGGCGTTGGCGACGATGAAACGGCCCGGCTCGAACACCAGCGCCAGGTCACGACCGTCGAGGCGCTCGCGCACGGCTTTGATGTAGTCGGCCGCCAGCGGCGGCTCTTCATCGCGATAACGCACGCCCAAACCACCACCGAGATCGATGTGGCGCAGGTAAATGCCGCAATCGCCGAGACGGTCGACCAGGTCCAGCAGGCGGTCGAGGGCATCGATGAACGGAGGCAGGGTGGTCAGTTGCGAACCGATGTGGCAATCGACGCCGACCACTTCCAGGTTCGGCAGCTGCGCGGCGCGGATGTACACGTCCTCGGCGTCGGCAATGGCGATGCCGAACTTGTTCTCTTTGAGACCGGTGGAAATGTACGGGTGCGTGCCGGCATCGACGTCCGGGTTCACACGCAGCGAGATCGGTGCGCGAACGCCCAGTTCGGCGGCGACCACTTGCAGGCGTTCCAGCTCGTCGGTGGATTCGACGTTGAAGCAATGGACACCGACTTCCAGGGCACGACGCATGTCATCACGGGTCTTGCCGACACCGGAGAACACAATCTTGTCGGGGCTGCCGCCAGCGGCCAGTACGCGCTCCAGCTCGCCACGGGAAACGATGTCAAAACCGGCACCCAAACGCGCCAGGACGTTCAGCACACCCAGGTTGGAGTTGGCCTTGACCGCGAAGCACACCAGGTGCGGCATGCCGGCCAGCGCATCGGCGAAAGCCAGGTACTGGGCTTCGATGTGGGCGCGCGAGTAGACGTAAGTCGGTGTGCCAAAGCGCTCGGCGATGGCGGACAGGGCAACCCCTTCCGCGAACAGCTCACCGTCACGGTAGTTAAAAGCGTCCATGGCGTTCCCTTATTGGTAGACGTCGTGCTTGTGTGCTTTGGACGGCTGCTTTTGCGAGGACTGGGCCTGCTCGGCAGGATCCTGGGAATCGTCAGGCAGGTACAACGGGCCTTTTTGACCACAAGCCGACACAAGACAGGCAACCGCGAGGAGCGCGGCAAGGGAAGAGATCAGGCGCTTCATGGCGAAATCCTTGAAAATGCGTTAATTGCGCCGGAGTATACCGGCCACCCGGCAGCTTGCCTATGCGACGGGGCTCCCGTCCGGCGGGGCTGCGCCCGATGCCGGTAGGTTATGCACAATCCCTGTGGGAGCGAGCCTGTGGTGAGGGGATTTATCCCCGTTCGGCTGCGAAGCAGTCGCAAAACCGGTGAATGCGGTTTTTCTGATACACATCGTAGTCTCAAAATCAGGGCCGCTTCGCGACCCAACGGGGATAAATCCCCTCACCACAGACTCGCTCCCACAGGTTTAGCGCTTAACATATCGATAGCGGTACCTGATCGTTATCCTTTGCAATCACCGGGGCTCGCCCGTATCTTGCGGCGCTTGAGCGTGAACAGACACTTTTTGAGGTTGCCGCAATGAGTTTGACCGAAGCCCGTTTCCACGATCTGGTCGATGCCACCCAGCAGACGCTGGAGGATATTTTTGACGAGTGTGACCTGGATATCGATCTGGAGAGCTCGGCCGGTGTGCTCACCGTCAAGTTCGAAAACGGCAGCCAGTTGATCTTCAGCCGTCAGGAGCCACTGCGGCAGTTGTGGCTGGCGGCCGTGTCCGGCGGGTTCCACTTCGATTACGACGAAGAGAGCAAGCGCTGGATGTGTGACAAGAGCGACGAACAACTCGGCGAGATGCTCGAGCGCATCGTCAAGCAGCAAGCTGACGCCGAGCTCGACTTCGAAGGTCTGTGAGATCGTGACGCAACCTGCGCCCGTTCGTCCGCCCAAGCCGCTCTACAGCAATGTCAGCCCGGCGGTGCCTTCGCCGTGCAGCGGTGTGTGCCGGCTGGACGAGCAGAAAGTCTGCCTCGGGTGTTTTCGCCATGTCGAAGACATCCGCGAGTGGCGCTCGGCGGATGATGATCGTCGCCGTGTGATCTGCGCCCAGGCAGTCCAGCGCAAAGCCTTGGCATAAGAGCTTTTGTGGCGAGGGAGCTTGCTCCCGCTGGGCTGCGAAGCGGCCCCAAAAAGCTTACGACTGCTGCGCAGCCGAACGGGAGCAAGCTCCCTCGCCACAGGCAAGCCTCTCTCAAAAATGTCAGCGCAGGTGCGTGGTCGCCCCTGACTTGTATATTTATTGAGCTGTGATAGTGTCCAGAAACGCCTCAACCCATCGAGGCTCGTGAAAACCCCGCCTTTTTCTGGCGGGGTTTTGCTTTTTTTGTGCAGAAGAAAGGAGTCTGCCTCAATCATGACCGCACCTTCCATCACCCTTACTCGTCTGGACGTGCAACGTCTGGAGCGCCTGATCGACAGCCTGGATGACACGCTGCCGGGCGTTATCGCGCTGCAAACCGAACTGGATCGCGCCGATACCCTGGTCGGTCACGATGAAGTGCCCGCCGATGTCGTCACCATGAATTCCCGTGTGCATTGCCGCGAAGAAGGCAGTGGCAAGGACTATCACCTGACCCTGGTCTACCCCAAGGATGCCAACGCCGACGAAGGCAAGATTTCCATCCTGGCGCCGGTCGGCAGTGCGTTGCTGGGCCTCAAGGTGGGTCAACACATCGACTGGCCAGCACCGGGCGGTAAAACCCTCAAACTGACCCTGCTGGAAGTCGAATCCCAGCCGGCCGAAGGCGGTCATTTTCCGGAATAAACCACTTAGACCTGCTCGAGCGCCTCATTCAACGCGCGCTCCAGGTCGGCCTTGTAGCGCAAGTACAAATTGCTTGAACTCTGACCATCACCGAGCAGGCCCGACAAGTCCAGGTCGGTGATGTAGCAGCGATAGCGCTCGGTTTCCCGGCGCTGCTCGACGATTTCCCGGGCGACCACGCTGAACAACTGGTCGCCATGTTCCAGCTCTGAAAATTCCCGCTGATTGCAATACAACGTGACCTGCACCTGCCCCGGCGCGGCTTTGCCGATGATCGCCTGCACGTCGTAGAACGGTTTGTTGACCGGGGTTTGCGGCGCTGGCCGGGCCTCGACCCGACGCGCCCGGCCGGGGCCTGACGGCAACAGCTGGTAATACAATGTGTCGAGGTTCAGAGGCTGGGCGGTGTTCATCGGCAGCAAGGCGTCGCGTCGGTACTGGATTGATTGCAGGAACCGTTGCAGTGGCACCAGCAGGCTTTGCTCATCGTGATAGGGCAGACGCTGTTGCCACAGGGCATTGAACTCATCCAGCACGTACAGATCCGCCTGCTGATCGGTGATTCGGTAGAACACCTGGATGCATTCAGGCTGGCCCATGGGCAGGAGCAGCGCCAGGTCGTGGTCTTCCAGTGCCATCGGGTCCAGGTGCAGCGGGCTGTAGCTCGCCAGTTCTTCACCCAGGTAATCGAACAGCGCTGGCAACGTGGCGAGGGCGACGTGATTGACGTGGCCGGGCACCAGTTCCAGTACGTGATAATGCTGCTGGACCTGCACCATATAACGATGATTGAGCTTGCTCAGCAGCAAGTTCTGCGCAGTATCGAGGACCTCTTCGACCCGTCGGGCGATAAATTGCGCCCGGTTGTGGCAGAAACAGCGAACCCGCAGTTTGGGCTGTTGGGGCCCGCTCGGCAGGTTGTTGAGATAGTCGCGCAGGCAGTCGAGCAGGGCGTGCGGGCCGTCGTAGCGGTTGACCAACACTTCGTTCCAGCTATTGAGCGTGACCTGGTCCAGGGTCAGTACCAGGTTTTCCCGCACCCCGGCGTAGCTCAGGGAATCGGTGCGTTCGGTGGTCATCAGGATATTCAGGTCGCGATGGTGCTTGAGCGGATCGACGCCGACGTTCACCAGAATCAGCACTTCACTTGGCACGCTGGCGCGCAGCAGCGGCTCTTCGGCGACGGTTGTCAACGGCAGGGCGATGCTTTGTTGCAGGCTGCCAAGCAGGTTGAACAGTTCAAATTCGCTCAAGTCGCTGGTGCCGGGGTGCAGGGCGAGGCGCGTGCTGCTGTCGATCACGCCGTTGCGGTGGCACCAGGTCAGCAGCTCCAGCAATTGGCGGCTGCGCTTGATCGGCGCGAAATGTTCCCATTCATGGGCGGTCAGGCTGCCGTTGTACAAGCCCCACTGGGTTTGTCCGGGTTCTTTTTTGTTCGGCGCCTGCACCAGGGTCAGGGTGTCTTCGGCCAGATCCGGAGCGATGCCGGGGTTGATGAACTCGACTTTGTCCGCTTTACGCTCAAAGGCTGCATACAGCCGCCGACCCAGCACGTTGAGGTCGCGTTTGTTGATCAGGCTAACGGTTTGCTCGTCGCGGGCGAACTGGGTCAGGAAGCGGTAGCTGTAATTCAGTTCGTTGACCAAGGCTCGGCGTTCAGTGCTGACCTGGCGGACTTTCCATTGACTGCGGCTGTCGAGCAGCGCCAGTTGCCGCGGATCCCAGTTCCATTCGTGAGCCAGCCGCTCAAGCAGTGAGCGCTGCCAGCTCTGGGTGCGACTGCTGCCGGTGAGCTTGCGGTTGACCTTCAGATACAGCGCGCGGCGTACCAGCTCAAGGCGCTCCGGCTCGCCACGCGCCGTGAGGTATTCCTCAATGCGTCGGTAGACCACGATGTAAGGGTCGAGCTCGTCGAGGTCCAGTTGATTGGCGAACACCGCTTGCTTGAAGCGCAGGCTCAGGCAATGAACCTTCGGGTGTTCGCTGGCGTAAACCTCGATCAGCAGCAGTTTGAGCACGGACTTGTAGGGCGACTCGATGCCCTTGAACAACTGCCAGAGCCCGGCGCCGATGAATTCCCCTGGGGGGATATAGGCCAGATGCCCCAAGTCCAACGACTCGTCTGCCCGAATGAAACGCTTGGACAGAAGCGTGTGGGTGTATCGATCGTAAGCAGATTCTTCATAGACCGGCACCAGCCACCAGATCGGCGTGCGACCGGCTAGCCAGATCGCGGTGCGGTAAAACTCATCCAGCAGCAGATAGTGCTGGGTCGTGCCGCAGTCTTCCGAACTCAATTGCGTATCGCGCTCGCCGAGGACGAAGCGGGCCGGGTCGATCAGAAAGAAATGCGCCTCGGCGCCCTGGCTCGCGGCCCAGATTTCAAGCAGCTGGCATTTCTTGCGCAGCTCGGCCAGTTCGTTTTCGCTCAAGTCCTGGGCATGACAGACCCACACGTCCATGTCGCTCTGATCGGCCTGGGCCAGGGTGCCCAGGCTGCCCATCAGGAACAGACCGTGAATCGGTCGCGGCGGATTGCTGCCGTGGCGCGGCTTGTAGGAGAACGATCGGGTCAGTCGTTGGGCTTCAGCGAGGGCGTTGGCGTCAGGCTCGAAATTCGACAGCCCGGCCGGCGTGCTACCTGACACATAGCCTGGCAACAATGGATGATTCACGTGGAAAAACAGCGGCAGCAGTGTCAGCACGGTTTGCTGTCGGGTCGACAGCCCTTCCACGGCACGGGCCATGCGGCCTTCGTTGAGTTTCAGAAAACGTGCGCGCAGCTGACTGAGAACCTTGCGGTCGATTCCCTCGTCCAGATCGGGGCGAATTTCATGGGTGCGGGTCATGTCAGCTCAAACCGGCTCGCGAGGCACGGACGTAGGGTCTGCGGATGAGGGGCAGTTTAGCGCCTCGGGCCCGGGACTTTTAAGCTGATTTTGTTTTTTGACGTCAGATTTCTACCGTGCGGTGGCCGCAGCTCACAAAGTGTGCCCGCGGAAATCCCGTAGCAGGGGTTTCCGTGGGCGATGCGCTAATACTCAGGCTGTTTCCTGGACGCTCAGAATCGTCAGAACGGTTTGTACATTTTGCGCAGCGTCACGACCCAGACTGGTCAGATAACCGCCATCTGGCTGGTCGATCAGTTCTTTTTCGTACAGGCGTTGAGCGGCAGCAATGGCTTTCGGGGCAGCGGTCTGATGAATTTTCAAACCTTCCTGGGAACTGTCCAGGTTGAAGAGTGCGAGGATTTCCAGTTCGGCAACCAACTCAGGGGTAAGCGACATAAGGACTCCAGACTTTCTAGGAATTGGACGACAGCGCCCCTAAGGTGAGCCCACTCGTGCGGCATGTCCAGTGCCTGCATCAGGGTTTTTTCACCACGGGATGCGTTCCCCGGCGGGTGGTGCGGCAGCGGGGTGGATTCAGTGTAGTCAGGGGGCGGAGGAAGGTAGGGGAGATTGGTGACAATCTGTGTGGAGGGCGGGTTGTGAGGCGAGGCAGCTTCTGTGGCAAAGGAGCTTTTGTGGCGAGGGAGCTTGCTCCCGCTGGGTTGCGAAGCAGCCCCAAAATCTCGGCAACTGTCGAAGATATTGCGAGCGCTTCGCACTCGAGCGGGAGCAAGCTCCCTCGCCACAGAGGCCTGCTCCCTTGAGGTCGGGGTTATTTCTTTTCCGGCGGCAGCTCTGGCAACGCGCGCAACGCTGTTTCGTACCATTCGGTATTGAACGCGCGGTCTTCTTCGAGGATCGCGTCGATTTCTACCGCCAACACGTGGGCCATCAGGTTGAGGATTTCTTCACGCTCGTAACCCACCAGGGTCAGCTTGTTGAAGGTGGCCTTGGCCGCTGGCGGGTTGTCGCTTTCGATCTGGTTTTCGATGGCTTCGATCAGGGTGGTTTCGGTGAATTCTTCTTCGTCGATCTCGATATCAGTTGGCTCGCTCATGGCAGGCTCCTCAAGTTTAAGGCGGCCAGTTTACCTGCATTCAGCGCTGTGATGCTGCTGGCAGGAATCGCTCCGGCGTTCTATAAACAGGCACTGCCAACCCCGCACGGCCTGGAGGCTATGTGATGCTCAAGCTTTATGGATTTTCCGTCAGTAACTACTACAACATGGTCAAGCTGGCGCTGCTGGAGAAGGGCGTACCGTTTGAAGAAGTGCCGTTTTACGCGGGCACAAGCCCGGAGGCGCTGGCCATCAGCCCGCGCGGCAAGGTCCCGGTCTTGCGTACCGAGCAAGGTTTCATCAACGAAACTGCCGTGATCCTCGAATACATCGAGCAAAGCCAGAAAGGCACGCCGCTATTGCCGAGCGATCCGTTCGAGCGGGCGCAAGTGCTGGCGCTGGCCAAGGAAATCGAGCTGTACATCGAGTTGCCGGCGCGCGCGTGCTACGCCGAGGCATTTTTCGGCATGCAGGTGCCGGAGGCGATCAAGGACAAGACCAAGGCTGAACTGTTGCTGGGGTTTGCGTCCTTGGGCAGGCACGGCAAGTTCGCCCCTTATGTGGCGGGGGACAGTCTGAGCATTGCGGATTTGTATTTCCTGTACAGCGTGCCGCTGGCTTGTGCGGTGGCGCAGAAGCTGTTTGATCTGGATTTGCTGGCCGAGATGCCGGCGGCCAAAGCGCTGTTGAAGCGTCTGGAGCAGAACCCGAACGTGCAGCGGATTGCGGCGGACAAGGACGCGGCGATGCCGGCGTTTATGGCGATGGTCGCGTCCAAGAAGTAGGTTTTGTAGCGGTTGTAAGATCGCATTCGCGAGCAAGCCCGCTCCCACATCAGATCGGCGGTGAACACACATTTTGTGAACCCCAAAGACCCAATGTGGGAGCGGGCTTGCTCGCGAAGCTTTTGACTCAGCGGCTGGCGAGCAATGCCTGACCGCGCGCCACAGCCTTCTTGACCTGCGCCGGCGCAGTCCCGCCGATATGGTCACGGGCGTTCACCGAGCCTTCCAGGGTCAGCACGGCAAACACGTCCTGATCGATCTGGTCGCTGAACTTGCGCAGCTCCTCCAGGCTCATTTCCGCCAGGTCCTTGCCGCTTTCCACGCCATACTTCACGGCATGGCCGACGATTTCGTGGCAGTCACGGAATGGCAGGCCACGGCGTACCAGGTAGTCAGCCAGGTCGGTCGCGGTGGAGAAACCCCGCAGCGCCGCTTCGCGCATCATCGCGTGCTTGGGCTTGATCGCCGGGATCATGTCAGCGAAGGCCCGAAGCGAGTCGCGCAAGGTGTCGGCCGCGTCGAACAGCGGTTCCTTGTCCTCCTGGTTGTCCTTGTTGTAGGCCAGTGGCTGGCCTTTCATCAAGGTCAGCAGGCCCATCAGCGCGCCGAACACGCGACCGGTCTTGCCGCGAACCAGCTCGGGCACGTCCGGGTTTTTCTTTTGCGGCATGATCGAGCTGCCGGTGCAGAAGCGGTCTGGCAGATCGATGAACTGGAACTGCGCGCTGGTCCACAGCACCAGCTCTTCGGAGAAGCGCGACAAGTGCATCATCGCGATGCTCGCGGCCGAGCAGAACTCGATGGCGAAATCACGATCGGACACGTTGTCCAGCGAGTTGCCGCCGACCGCGTCGAAGCCCAGCAGTTGAGCGGTGTATTCGCGATCAATCGGGTAAGTGGTGCCAGCCAGCGCGGCGCTGCCCAGCGGCATGCGATTGGTGCGCTTGCGGCAGTCGACCAGACGCTCGTAGTCGCGGCTGAGCATTTCGAACCAGGCCAGCATGTGGTGCCCGAAGGTTACCGGCTGCGCGGTTTGCAGGTGGGTGAAGCCCGGCATGATGCTGCCGGCTTCGCGCTCGGCCTGCTCCAGCAAGCCTTGTTGCAGGCGGGTGATTTCGCCCAGGATCAGGTCGATCTCGTCACGCAGCCACAGGCGGATGTCGGTGGCGACCTGGTCGTTACGGCTGCGTCCGGTATGGAGCTTTTTACCGGTCACGCCGATGCGGTCGGTCAGGCGCGCCTCGATGTTCATGTGCACGTCTTCGAGGTCGATGCGCCAGTCGAACTGGCCGGCCTCGATTTCACCCTGGATGGTCTTCAGGCCATCGGTGATGCTGTCGCGCTCGGCGTCGGTCAGCACGCCGACCTTGGCCAGCATGGTGGCGTGGGCGATCGAGCCCATGATGTCGTGGCGATACAGGCGCTGGTCGAAAGTGACGGAGGCGGTGAAGCGGGCGACGAAGGCGTCGACGGGTTCACTGAAGCGGCCGCCCCAGGACTGATTGGTCTTGTCAGTGCTCATGAATTCGCTCGTGTCGGCTGAAGAAATAATGACGGTGGAAGCTGTCGCGGATAATAACAGGGTTGCCAATCCTGTCGCTGACGCTGGTCGACAGGTTTTTTTTTCGGAGCGCGGTCCATACTCAGGGCATGCCTTGTGGGAAATTGCGCAACGATATTTTTCGATTGAGCAATATCGTCCCTGCAACCGTCTACAGTTGGACAGTAGGATCAGCGCACTTCTCGGCGCTGCGGCTGACTATAAGAAGAGGGGGTGTTCATATTGTGTATCGGCAAACCCTACGGCGATACCTCGCTTACGCGGGCCAGAGCCTCCAATCATTTGGCAGATGAAAATTTAGCCGCCGGTCTCGCGGCACTTTTTGGCCCTCGCGCTAGTCTTAGCGTGGATCGCGGTGACGGACGTCACTTCACCTGTCTACGCTATCCTTGTGCGAGACTCACGCAGGAATCCAGCGCAATATGAATGTCCTGATCGTTGATGACGAACCCCTAGCCCGCGAGCGCCTGAGCCGAATGGTTGGCGAACTCGAGGGATACAATGTCCTGGAGCCCAGCGCCACGAACGGCGAAGAGGCGTTAGCGTTGATCGACAGCCACAAGCCGGATATCGTGTTGCTCGATATCGGCATGCCAGGCCTTGATGGCCTGCAAGTGGCTGCCCGGTTGTGCGAACGCGAAACCCCGCCCGCCGTGGTGTTTTGCACCGGGCCCGATGAATTTGCCGTGGAAGCCCTGCAGGCCAGCGCCGTGGGCTATCTGGTGAAGCCTGTGCGAACTGAACATTTACATGATGCATTGAAGAAAGCCGAGCGGCCCAATCGCGTCCAGCTCGCCGCCCTGACCCGTCCCGCCGCCGAAAGCGGTAGCGGCCCACGCAGCCACATCAGTGCCCGAACACGTAAAGGCATTGAGCTGATCCCGCTGGGTCAGGTGGTCTACTTCATTGCCGACCACAAATACGTGACCTTGCGCCATGAAGGCGGCGAAGTGCTGCTGGATGAACCGCTCAAGGCCCTGGAAGATGAATTTGGCGACCGTTTCGTGCGTATCCACCGCAACGCTCTGGTCGCTCGCGAACGCATCGAACGCTTGCAACGCACGCCGCTGGGGCATTTTCAGCTGTTCCTCAAAGGCCTCAATGGCGATGCCCTGATCGTGAGCCGTCGCCACGTGGCCGGTGTGCGCAAAATGATGCAACAGCTTTAACTCGCTGATCACAGGCGAATTTCACACCCGTTTGCTGGACGTCCGAGGCCAGGGAGGCCACGCAGTGCCTGATACAAGTCAAAGTGGATTTGGCTGAGCTGTTATTATCCGCCGTATCTATTCAGTACGGATTGATCCATGTCCTCTCGCGAAATCCGCATCGCCACCCGCAAAAGTGCTCTCGCCCTGTGGCAGGCCGAATACGTCAAGACCCGTCTGGAACAGGCCCATCCGGGTCTGCTCGTGACGCTGGTGCCCATGGTCAGTCGTGGCGACAAGCTGCTCGACTCGCCCCTGTCGAAAATCGGTGGCAAGGGCCTGTTCGTCAAGGAACTTGAAACCGCGCTGCTGGAAAACGAAGCCGACATCGCCGTGCACTCGATGAAAGACGTGCCGATGGATTTCCCCGAAGGCCTCGGTCTGTTTTGCATCTGCGAGCGCGAAGACCCGCGCGATGCGTTCGTTTCCAATACTTACACCAGTCTTGATGAGTTGCCGCAAGGCAGTATCGTCGGCACGTCCAGCCTGCGCCGTCAGGCTCAGTTGCTGACCCGTCGCCCGGACCTGGAAATCCGCTTCCTGCGCGGCAACGTCAACACGCGCCTGGCCAAGCTTGATGCCGGCGAATACGACGCCATCATCCTCGCGGCCGCCGGCCTGATTCGTTTGGGTTTCGAAGATCGCATCACCTCGGCAATCAGTGTCGACGACAGCCTGCCGGCCGGTGGCCAGGGCGCGGTCGGCATCGAATGCCGCAGCGTTGACAGCGAAATTCACGCGTTGCTGGCGCCGTTGCATCACCAGGACACCGCCACTCGCGTGACCGCCGAACGTTCCCTCAATAAACACCTGAATGGCGGCTGCCAAGTGCCGATCGCCTGCTACGCCGTGCTTGAAGGCGAGCAGATCTGGTTGCGCGGTCTGGTAGGCGATCCGAGCGGCGGCCTGCTGCTCAGCGCCGAAGCCCGCGCGCCACGGGGCGATGCAGAAGCCTTGGGCGTGCAAGTGGCTGAAGACCTGCTGAGCCAGGGCGCCGACGACATTCTCAAGGCGGTCTATGGCGAGGCAGGTCACGAGTGACAGGCTGGCGCCTGCTGCTGACACGCCCTGCGGATGAGTCGGCGGCGTTGAGCGGCGTTTTGTCGCAAGCGGGGATTTTCAGCAGCAGCTTGCCGCTTCTGGAGATCGAGCCGATTCCAGTTTCTGACACAATGTGCGAGGTGATTCAGGGACTGGATCGTTACTGTGCGGTGATCGTGGTCAGTAAACCGGCCGCCAGAATCGGCGTTGACCTGCTCAATCAGTATTGGCCACAGTCACCGTCACCACGCTGGTTCAGTGTGGGTGCGGCGACTGCACAGATCCTCGCGGATAACGGTCTGAACGTGAGTTTTCCCGCCGAGGGTGATGACAGCGAAGCCTTGCTTGAACTTCCTTCGTTGCGCGAGGCGGTTACCCGATCCGATCCGCGGGTGCTGATCCTGCGCGGGGAGGGCGGGCGCGAGTTGCTGGCTGAGCGTTTGCGTGAGCTTGGTGCTAGTGTCGAGTATCTGGAGTTATACCGTCGCGGCCTGCCTCATTACTCGTCGACGGTGCTGCCTGACCGGATCGAAGCGGAACGCTTGAACGGGCTGGTGGTCAGCAGTGGACAGGGTTTTGAGCACCTGCGCCAATTGGCGGGCGATGCCTGGCCTGCTCTTGCGCAGTTGCCGTTGTTTGTTCCAAGCCCCAGGGTCGCCGAGCTGGCACGTGCCGCCGGGGCCCAAACAGTTGTGGATTGTCGTGGCGCCAGTGCCGCGGCTTTGCTGACGGCGTTACGGGAGCATCCCGAACCCGTTCTCTAATGCAAAGGATGGATACGTGAGCGAAACAGCCTTGCCAAAAGAAGACGTGCTGCCGGCGCTTGAAGCGCCAGTTGAAACTCCGCCCGCTGCTGAAGTGCAGCGCAGAGGTAACGGGCTGGCAATCGTCGCGCTGCTGCTGGGCGCCGCCGGTGTTGCCGTAGGCGGTTGGGGTGTCTGGCAGGTGCGTCACCTGCAAGCCAACAACCAGCAGCAGTTGAGTCAGGTCCAGGCGTTGAATGATCAGGCGCAAAGTCTGAAGCTTAACGAGCAGCGCCTGAGCGCACGCCTTGAACAGATGCCTGCGGCAGAAGAACTGGACGCTCGCAGCCGTTTGGTGGCGCAGTTGCAAGGCGATCAGCAACGCTTGAATCAGCGTCTGGAAACCGTCCTCGGCGCAAGCCGCAAGGACTGGCGCCTGGCCGAAGCCGAGCACTTGTTGCGCCTGGCCAGCCTACGCCTTTCTGCGTTGCAGGACATCAGCAGCGCCCAGGCCCTGGTGCAGGGTGCCGATGAGATTCTGCGCGAACAGAACGATCCAGGCTCTTTTGCCGCTCGCGAGCAAGTAGCCAAAACCCTGGTGGCGCTGCGTAGCACTGAACAGCCGGATCGCACCGGGTTGTTCCTGCGACTGGGCGCCTTGCGCGATCAGGTCATCAACCTCACCGAGCTGGCGCCCGAGTACAAGGATCGCGGTGAATCGCTGCTGGGTCTGACGGCCGACGGTGACGGCGCCAGCCGTTGGGCGCAGTGGTGGGACCAGATTTCGCGCTACATCCGCATCGACTTCAACGCTGACAAGAATGTTCGTCCATTGCTGGCCGGGCAGAGTTTGAGCCAAGTGCGTCTGGCCCTGAGCCTCGCTTTGGAGCAAGCGCAATGGGCTGCGCTCAATGGTCAGGCCGCGGTCTACACCCAGGCGCTGGCGGAGGCGCGGGATGTCCTGACGGGCAACTTCAACCCGGACAACCCTCAGAGCAAGGTCATGCTTGAGCAGGTGGGCGAGTTGAGCAAGCAGCCGGTGACGGTGGTCACGCCGGACCTGACCGGCACACTGAGTGCGGTTCAGGGGTATCTGGAGCGGCGTAACGTCAACGCCGAAGACTCGATCAAGCCGATGGCAAAACCGGCCGCGAACACTGTGCAGGAGGCCACGCCATGAAACGCCTCTATGTGATCGTGTTTCTGGTCATCGCCGCGGCCGCCGCACTGGGCCTGGCGATTGCCGAGCATTCCGGTTACGTGCTGATCGCCTACAAGACCTTCCGTTATGAAGCGAGCCTGTGGGCCACCCTGGCGTTGGTCGCGGTGCTCTGGCTGGTGTTCTGGGGCATCAAGGCGCTGGTCGAGCTGGTGATGACGTCCAGCGGCGTGGTCAACCCGTGGTCGCGACGCAATCGCAGTCGGCGGGTGCAAGTGGCGATCGAGCATGGTCAGTTGGACCTGGCGGAAGGTCGCTGGGCCAGTGCACAACGTCATCTGCATCGCGCTGCCGAAGCCGAACGCCAGCCGCTGCTCTACTACCTCGGTGCTGCGCGCGCCGCGAATGAACAAGGTCTCTACGAGGAATGCGACAACTTGCTGGAGCGCGCCCTCGAGCGCCAGCCCCAGGCCGAGTTGGCGATTGCCTTGAGTCACGCCCAGTTGCAGAACGACCGCGGCGACACGGAAGGCGCCCTGGTGACGCTGCAAGCCATGCACGAGCGCCATCCTCATAACGTCCAGACCTTACGCCAGTTACAGCGTCTGCATCAGCAGCGCGGCGACTGGTCGGCCGTGATTCGCCTGCTGCCGGAGCTGCGCAAGGATAAAGTCTTGCCGCCCGCCGAGCTGGCCGATCTGGAACGCCGGGCGTGGGGTGAAAACCTTTCCCTGGCGGCGCATCAGGAGGCGGATGGCACGGTGGGGCTGCAATCGCTCAATCGCGCCTGGCAGCAACTCACCTCGGCTCAGCGCCAGGAGCCTCAGTTGGTGTTGGCCTACGCCGAGCAGTTGCGGCAACTGGGTGCACAGGTCGAAGCGGAAGAAGTGCTGCGCACGGCGCTCAAGCGCAAGTACGACAGTCATCTGGCACGTCTCTACGGATTGGTGCGCGGTAGTGATCCGGCTCGTCAGCTGCAAACGGCCGAGGGTTGGCTCAAGGATCATCCGGCCGACCCGAGTCTTTTGCTGACACTGGGCCGTCTGTGCCTGCAAAGCAGTCTGTGGGGCAAGGCGCGGGACTATCTGGAAAGCAGTTTGCGGGTGCAGCGCAACCCGGAAGCCTGTGCAGAATTGGCTCGGTTGCTCGCGCAGCTTGGCGACACAGAGCGTAGCAATCAGTTGTTCCAGGAAGGTCTGGGCCTGCTGGACGAGCGTCTGCTGGCGGCACCACTCCCAGCGCCCGTTTACGCCTGACGCGTTCCCCCTGTAGCAGCCTGCTGCTACAGGGGCGGGAGTCGTTATTGGGCGCGATCCGGCCGCTCGAATTTCATTGAATGTTTAGCTTTGTAGTCCCTGATCGGCTTTGTCCTACATCGGACTACATCAAGTCCTCTCGATGCTGTCGGGAATTCCCTACACTTCTGGTGAAGTGTCCGTGCCGGCCTGCCTTGAAAGGCTGGCGCGCTTTCCTCTACCGTAACCGCCTGTCTCTACTGTTACGGATAAGCCATGTTTTTGGCCTGCTCACGCTCCTTGTTTTTCATGGCTTTTATTGCAGGTGCTCTGGCCTTGGGCGTTTCCTATTACCTGGAATATGCAATCGGCCTCAAGCCATGCGGGTTATGCCTTTTGCAGCGAGCCTGCCTGGCGTTGTTTACCGGAGTCTGCCTGATGGCTTCGGTGCATGGTCCTGGCCGCTTCGGGACTTTTCTTTATTGGCTGCTCGGTCTGTCATGCAGTCTCGCGGGTATGGTCACGGCGTGGCGGCAGGTCTTGCTGCAAAGCGACCCGGCGCATCAGCTATCGACTTGCTTAACCCAGCCGGAGGCTTTGTACGAGAACCTGCCTTGGTTATGCCGGGTGACCCGGATGTTCAAAGGGGACGAAGACTGCGCCGAAATTTCCTGGACGCTGTTCGACCTGAGCCTTCCGGAATGGAGTCTGTTGCTTTTCGTGGCGTTGACGATTCTGGGGGTTTATCAGCTGCTGCGCGTTGTCTGGCTGGCCTGCGAGCGACCGCTCAGCGGCGTGTCGTCGCACCGGGGGCTGACGGGTGATTAAACACTTGTATGAACTTTATCTCCTGCGTACCTTGAAGCCATTGTCGCGCGGGCATAATCTGGCCCGCACGTGTCATTGGAATTATGTTGCTCGATGACGCTCTGCCTGGCCGATTCTTGATTTTCAAGTTTGCGACAGGTGTAGGGCAGCATGACCCACAAGGGAAGAGAGATCACCATGCTCGAAAGTTGTCAGAATGCTCAGGAACGTTGGGGTGGAGTGCATCTGCTGATCGATCGCTGGTTGCAGGAGCGCGAAGAGCTGATTCGGACCTATGATGTTCTCGGTGCCAAGCCAGAGGCTTTGAGCGAAAACCGAAAACCTTTGCAGGAATTCTGCGGCGTGCTGGTCGATTACGTGTCTGCCGGGCACTTCGAGATCTACGAACAGCTGACCGGCGAAGCCAAGGCGTTTGGTGACAAACGCGGGCTGGAACTGGCCGAGACGATTTACCCGCGCATCGACGTCATCACCGAGAAGCTGCTGGCGTTCAACGACCTGTGTGATGCAGGCAAGTGTGTCGCGGAGAAATTCAAGGAGCTGGGCGGGCTGTTGCACGAACGCTTCGAGCTGGAAGATTGCCTGATCGAAGTGCTGCACACGGCTCACAAGGAAGAGGATTCGGTTCAAGCCTGAACCCCTCTGGCAAGACTAAAAAACGGTGCGCTTTGCGCGCCGTTTTTCGTTCTCGGTTTTCAGCTTGTGGCACCGCGCAATTCGACTTCGAACACCAGCGGCGTAAACGGAGCGATCAGGTCGCCGGCACCGTCCGCGCCATAGGCTTGAGACGATGGAATCACCAGGCGCCATTTCGCACCGACCGGCATGTTTTGCAATGCGCTGCGCCAGCCGCTGATTACGCTATCCAGACTGAACCACTGCGGCTTGCTGTTCTGATCGAACACGGTGCCGTCGGGAAGGCGTCCGACATATAAAACTTCGACCTTGCCATTAGGGCCAGCCTTGGCACCCGCACCGGTAGCCAACTCGGTCAGCAGAATTCCATCCGCCAATTCACGTACACCCGGTTTGGCTTTTTCCTCGGTGAGAAAACGCTGCTCTTTTTCCAGCGCGACTTCACTTTGCGCGAGGGCGGGTTGCTCGGCGACCTGGGCTTCGTGCTCGGCCAGAATCTGTTCGATCTGCTCGTCTTTCAGGGCCAGTGGCTTGCCTTGATAGGCTTGTTGCAAACCTTCGAGCAATGCCTGGAGTTGCAGGTCCGGCACCTCTTGGTGCAAGCGCTCACCCAGGCTTGCACCCAGGCTGTAAGCAAGATCGTGAGCCTCATTTGGGGTGGTTTTTTCGGCGGCCTGAGCCACGGAAAAAAACACACACAACGATAAAAAAAAGTAGCGCGACATGGGCACACTCCGATCTGAGATGCGGTGGATTATGCCAGTGTGGATGCGCTCGAAGGTGAACTGGTTTTGCGCCAGCGCAGAAGAATTTCAATCTGTTGCAACGCAGCGCTTTCGATACTGTCAACATGCCCTAGCGGCGGTGTCAGCAGAGGTCTAGTATGAGCCGCACCCACGTCAGCCAGGAGGTAAACCATGTCGGCCACCAAGAAGCCTGTAAATACCCCGTTGCACTTACTCCAACAACTCTCGGGCAGCCTGCTCGAGCATTTGGAAAACGCTTGTTCACAAGCCTTGGCTGATGCTGAAAAACTGCTCGCCAAACTGGAAAAACAGCGCGGGAAAGCGCAGGAAAAATTGCACAAATCCCGTACCAAATTGCAGGATGCTGCCGCAGCCGGTAAAGCCAAGGCACAAACCAAAGCAAAAGGTGCAGTGAAAGAACTTGAGGACTTGCTCGATGCCCTCAAGGATCGTCAATCCGAAACGCGCGGCTACATTCTGCAACTCAAGCGCGACGCTCAAGAAAGCCTGAAACTGGCCCAGGGTGTCGGTCGTGTACAAGAGGCTGTCGGCAAGGCGTTGTCCCTGCGTTCGGCCAAGCCTGCTGCGGCCCCTGCCAAGAAAGCCGCCGCTAAACCGGCTGCTGCAAAAGCACCGGCCAAGCCTGCTGCCAAGGCTCCAGTGAAAGCTGCCGCAAAACCTGCGACGAAAAAACCGGTTGCTGCCAGCGCTGCAAAACCGGCGGCTAAAACGACGGCTGCCAAGCCTGCCGCCAAGCCAGTGGCTGCAAGAACAGCTGCCGCTAAACCTGCTGCAAAAACCGCTGCTGCGAAACCAGCCGTGGCGAAAACCGCAGCGGCAAAACCAGCTGCAAAATCGGCAGTAAAACCAGCCGCTAAAACGGCCGCTGCAAAACCTGCAGCCAAGCCGGCAGCAAAACCTGCTGTTGCTAAAACTACTGCAGGCAAGCCAGCTGCAAAACCGGCTGCTAAACCAGCTGCAAAAGCTGCGGCGAAACCAGCTCCTAAACCTGCTGCCAAAACAGCTGCCGCGAAACCCGCTGCCGCCGCCAAACCTGCTGCAGCGAAACCAGCAGCCAAACCTGCCGCTGCCAAACCAGCTGCCGCGAAGCCAGCTGCAAAACCTGCTGCCAAGCCCGCCGTGAAAAAACCGGCCGCTACTGCCAAGCCAGCGACTGCACCCGTTGCCAAACCAGCGACTCCAACGCCGTCGCCAGCTGCATCGGCTTCGCCTGCTCCAGCAGCCTCCACCTCGACCCCATCGTCTGCGCCAACGCCAGCCGCACCGTCGAGCACCACCCCAACCAGCGCTTCCTAAGTGCCGGTTGCCGCGACGCGCAGCTGATGCAGCGCGTCGCGATCCAGGTGGACGGCGCCCGCCGTCACACCTTCCAGCCAGACCGTTAGATCGGTCACCTCATACTGCGGCCAACTCTGTGCCGATCGCTCCAGCCGCAACAACAGATGCCGCTCGGCTTCCAGCTCCAGGGTCTTCACTTGTTCGCGCAACGTATTCAGCTCGGCGTCCTTCGTCGCGACGGCTTTCCATTGCATACGCAATGCTCGCAGTGGTCGCACGACATCGGCATCCCAGGGCTCGGCCACGTCGCGAAGCAGCTGCAATCGTTGCTCGTTGCAGGCGACGCCTCGGTCTCCCAGCCATAACCCACAGAGCAGCAGGCACACATTCACGCCTGCCGACTGCAATTGCAGGCAGGCGTCTTCAACGCCGGGACGCGCGTAGGTGGTAAGGGAAAAGCTCCACAGGTCAGAGGACATAGTGCTACTCGCGCCAGTTGCGAGCGAAGCTGGTAGACTCCGCCGCCATTATGATTCGACTTCAGAACCTGACTTTACAGCGTGGCCCTCAACGTCTGCTAGAAGACGCTGAGCTGACCCTGCACGCCGGCCACAAAGCCGGCCTCATCGGTGCCAACGGCGCCGGCAAATCGAGCCTGTTCGCCTTGATCCGGGGCGAACTGCACCCGGACTCGGGTGACTGCTTCCTGCCGGCCGACTGGCGCATCGCCCACATGCGCCAGGAAATCGAGACCCTCGAACGCCTGGCGGTCGACTACGTGCTCGATGGTGACCTGCGCCTGCGTGAGGTGCAACGCGACCTCGCCGCGGCTGAAGCCTCCCATGACGGCGCGGCTCAGGCCCGCCTGCACTCGGAACTCGACAGCGCCGACGGGTACACCGCCGACGCTCGTGCCCGCAAGCTGCTGGCCGGTCTTGGTTTTACTAACGAGCAGATGGATCGTCCGGTAGGAGATTTCTCTGGTGGCTGGAGGATGCGTCTGAACCTGGCGCAGGCTTTGATGTGCCCCTCGGACCTGTTGCTGCTCGACGAACCGACCAACCACTTGGACCTCGACGCCATCATCTGGCTCGAAGACTGGCTGAAAAGCTATCCGGGCACCTTGCTGCTGATTTCCCACGACCGGGACTTCCTCGACGCCGTGGTCGATCACGTCGCCCACGTTGACCAGCGCAAGATCACTCTGTACCGCGGTGGTTATAGCGCCTTCGAACGCGCCCGTGCCGAACGCCTGGCCCAGCAACAGCAGGCCTACGAGAAGCAGCAGGCGCAACGTGCGCACATGGAAAGCTACATCGCCCGTTTCAAGGCCCAGGCCACCAAGGCCCGTCAGGCCCAGAGCCGGATCAAGGCGCTGGAGCGGATGGAGGAACTGTCCGCCGCCCACGTCGATTCGCCGTTCGACTTCGTCTTCCGCGAATCGCAGAAAATCTCCAGCCCGTTGATTGATCTGTCGGATGCTCGCCTGGGTTATGGCGACAAAGCCGTGCTGGAGAAGGTCAAGCTGCAACTGACCCCCGGCGCACGGATCGGTTTGCTCGGCCCGAACGGCGCCGGTAAATCGACCCTGATCAAAAACCTCGCCGGTGAACTGTCGCCGCTGGCCGGTCGCCTGACCCGTGGCGAGAACACGGTCGTGGGCTACTTCGCCCAGCATCAGCTGGACTCTCTCGATTCCAAGGCCAGCCCGTTGCTGCATTTGCAGCGCCTGGCACCGACCGAACGCGAGCAGACCCTGCGTGATTTCCTTGGCGGTTTCGACTTCCGTGGCGCGCGCATCGATGAGCCGGTGCTGAATTTCTCCGGTGGCGAAAAGGCCCGCCTGGCCCTGGCATTGATTGCCTGGGACCGGCCGAACCTGTTGTTGCTCGACGAACCGACCAACCACCTGGACCTGGAAATGCGCCTCGCGCTGACCATGGCCCTGCAGGAATTCAGTGGCGCAGTGCTGGTGGTCTCCCACGATCGTCATTTGCTCAAAAGCACCACCGACAATTTCTATCTGGTGGCGGACGGCAAGGTCGAGGAGTTCGACGGCGACCTCGAAGACTATGCTCGTTGGCTGGTCGACTACCGTCAGCGCAACGCCCCGGTCAGCAACACCCCGGTCAACCCGGACAAGACCGACAAGAAGGCCCAGCGCCAGGCTGCTGCTGCGTTGCGTCAGCAACTGGCACCGCACAAGCGTGAGGCTGACAAGCTCGAAGCCGAGTTGGGCAAGCTGCACGAGAAACTGGCGAAGATCGATACCAGCCTCGGTGACAGCGACATTTACGAACCGGCGCGCAAGAACGATTTGCGTGATTTGCTGGCTGAACAGGCCAAGCTGAAGGTGCGTGAAGCCGAACTCGAAGAAGCCTGGATGGAAGCCCTGGAACTGCTCGAAAGCATGCAGGCGGAGCTGGAGGCGCTGTCCTGATGGAAACTTTCAAGCTGCCGGCGGGGTGGGGCGAGCCGATCTGGTTCGCCGCGCAAATCCTGCTGATTCTGTTGGCGGGTTATTTTGCTCAGCGTTTCGTCGCCAAATGCCTGACTCGCCTGGGTGAGCGCTACCCGTTTCCACCGCAGCTTTTGATGCCGCTGCGCGGCGGTTTGCGCTGGCTGATCATGGGCAGTGCGCTGATTTTCGTGCTGGAACGCCTCGGCGTCTCGGCCACTGTGCTTTGGACCGCGTTGTCCGGGTTTGTGGCGGTGGCGGCGGTGGCGTTCTTCGCCATGTGGAGCGTGCTCTCCAACCTGCTCTGCGCGATCCTGATCTTCACCGTCGGCCCGTTCCGCATCGGTGACGTCGTCGAACTGGTGGACACCACCGACAAGCCCGGCGTCAAAGGTCGGGTGGTGGCGATCAATCTGCTTTACACCACGCTGATTGAAGCGGAAGAACTAGGGACGGGTAGCGCCATGGTGCAAGTGCCCAACAGCCTGTTCTTCCAGCGCTCGGTTCGACGCTGGCGCGGCACGGATGTGTTTCCGTTGAGCGGGATCGAAAAGTAAGCCTTCTGTTGCCTGACCGTCCGCCTTCGCGAGCAAGCCCGCTCCCACAGTTGACCGCGTTTTTGTTTAGAGACTCGGTTTAATGTGGTAGCGGGCTTGCTCGCGAAGGGGCCCTAAAGTCATAAAACGCTGGTCGGCAGTCGCTCTGTCCGACAAAAAATCGGTAGTCATCCGCCCAAGGCCGCATTAGCTTAGATGTCTGTCACGAGTCTGAGTCGAGGTGTGCAATGGAGCTTCAAACATGGCTGGCGTTTTTTGCCGCCTGCTGGGTAATCAGCCTGTCTCCCGGTGCCGGCGCCATTGCGTCGATGTCCAGTGGTCTGCAATACGGTTTCTTGCGCGGTTACTGGAACGCCCTGGGCCTGCAATTGGGCCTGGCATTGCAGATCGCGATTGTTGGCGCCGGCGTGGGCGCGATTCTCACGGCATCGGCCACGGCTTTCTACGCGATCAAGTGGTTCGGCGTGGCGTATCTGGTTTATCTCGCGATCAAGCAATGGCGCGCACTGCCCAGCGACATGAGCGATGACGCGGCCGTGCGTCAGATTGGCAAGCCGCTGGCGTTGGTGTTCCGTGGATTCCTGGTCAACATCAGCAATCCCAAGGCGCTGGTGTTCATGCTGGCGGTGTTGCCGCAGTTTATTGATCCACACGCGCCGCTGCTGGCCCAATACTTGATCATTGGCGTGACCATGGTCTGTGTCGACCTGATCGTCATGGCCGGCTACACCGGGTTGGCGTCGAAGGTGCTGCGCCTGTTGCGCACGCCCAAGCAGCAAAAACGCATGAACCGCACGTTTGCCGGGCTGTTCATTGGTGCGGCTGCGTTTATGGCGACCCTGCGCAAAGTCGCGGTGTAAACCTCTCAAGGGAGACCCGATCCATTGTGGCGAGCGAGCTTGCTCGCGCTGGGCTGCGCAGCGGCCCCAATAGTGCGAGCGCTGCGCACTCGAGCAAAAGGAGCAAGCTCCCTCGCCACAGGGTGATCGGCTTCAGGCTTAGCGCAGGATGACCGGCGCAGTATCCGGCGGCAGGTCGTTGCGCGGCTGCGGTTGTCCTGACGGCACATAACTGCCATCCCCCAGCTGTTCGCTCAACTGACGCGCCACATCTTCGCCCAACGACCTCGACACGTCCCGCACCACCCGTGGCCGGTTCAGCGAGACGTGGATATCCCGATCATTCACCAGTTTGGTGTCCTGGGCTTCGCCCATGGCCGTGAACGCCGAGGTGATCTCGTAGGTCCTGGTGTTGATCAGGCTGAAATCCGCCACCAGGGTCAGTGCCAGCACCGCCGAATAGCTGTCGGTATTGGCCAGCTCATTCATGTCCTGGGTGAAGTCGATGTCCGACAGCGTGCCGAACAGCACGTAGTCGGCGCCTTTGAAGTGGCCAGCCTTGATGCGTTTGATCACGTCGTACACATCGCTTTTGGCGCTGGCGGTGTAGGGCGTGCCCTGGATCAGCTGGAACATGCCGGTCTTGAGCATCTGACCTTTGATGTCACCACTGAAGCGGCGGATTTCGGTCTGCTCCAGGTAGCTGTTCTGCGTGGTGTACTCGTCATAACTGGACGAGCCACTGGCGCCGTAATAATCCTGTTGATGATTGTCCCGGGCCGCGATCACGTGGACGTATTGATCCACGCTGGCCTCGTAGGCAAGGTCGGTGACAGCGATTTTCGGGGCCGCCTGTACGCCAACGGCGCAGGCCAGGGCCATGATGCCAATCCATGCACGCATTGCTTAGCGCTCCGTAGTCTTGCGGATTTCTTTCTCGTCCATCCACTCGGCCAGCCCGCTTTCGACATCAACCAACTGCAGGCTGAATTTGTAGAAGACGTCTTTGTAATCGTTGCTGCGCTTGACGATGGAACTGATCGAGCCTTCCAGGCGATAGCGCGCGGCGATCATGTTGCCGGTCTTGGCCGCCGTGCTCTTTTTGTACAGACCGCTCTGGTTTTGCAATTTCAGATGGTCGACCTGACTCTGCAGGTCCGTGTTGTCGCTGGCAAAGCGCGCGGTGCCGGAACGCATCAGCTGGGTTTTGATCGACGTGGTGATCTCCCGGGTATCGATGTATTCGCTGGTCTTGTTCATCACGTCGTACACCTGAACCACCGGGCGGCCTTTCAGGACGCCGGACTGGGCGAGGGAGCGGGTCATGCTTTCCGCGATCATTTGCAGGTCGGTCGAGCCGAATTCGTTGGTGATCAATTCCACGGCTTTCGGGTCGCCATAGCTGATATTGCCGCTGCCCAATACCGGCGAGCGATTGTCGGCGCAGCCACCGATCAGCAATACGGCCAGGGCAATGAACGAAACGCGTACAAACATGGGCAAGGTCTCAAGTGGGCGGTTCACGGCGTATTGATCTCCAGGCGGAAATCCACGGCTTGGGGCACGGGAGCGATGGCCGGCAGAAAACTCGTTTGCTCGGCGTAAAGGGTCAGGCTTTTCCAGGTGTCGGCTTCGGCCACCGGAAAACCTTCCGCCCCCAGCCAAAGATAGCGGTAATAGAGCGTTCGGTTGCGGGTATCCGTGTTGCTCAGCTGCGTGTTGACTGTCAAGAAACCGTTTTCCCTGGCCATGCGCATCGGGCCGATGGCCACGTTCTTGATCGGTCCGGTGGCCATGACTTTGCTCGCGGCACTGCCCGGTTCCGGCGGCGGTGGCGGGGTGGCGCAACCGGCCAACAGGGCCAGTGCGACAACGGCGAAGCATTTCAATCCCATGAAAATCTCCGTTCAGGGTTGGGCAGGGCTGATGGCAGCCTGCGGTGCGGGAAGGGTGTCGAGCTGCAGGGCGACATCGGCGGCGAACCGGCGGTCACCCACGGCGCGCAGGCTGAAGGCCTGGTGGGTCTGATCCACCTTGAACCTGACCGGTGCTGCGTCCGGTGCGTTGGGCAGCGTCAGTTGGTGCTGGCCTTTCTTGAGCCGCAGGCGGGCAATCAGCGTCTTGTCCGGCAACGTACGCCAGCCGCGGGTATCGGCGTCCTCGCGTTGCGTCTGCTGCAGGAGCGTTTCCTCAAGTTTCTCGGGTCTGTGCTTTTTCAGATAGGCCAGATACTCGACATTGGACCGGGCGCGATGGAGCGTGCGCTGGATGATGCCCGGCATGTCATCACGCAAGGTGCGCCGCGACATATCGCCAAAGCTGTTGAGCAACGTCAGTTTCTGTTTTTTGCCGTCCACCATGACGAAGTCCACCGGTGGCGTGGAGGTGTCGGGGACGAGGATCGGGAACGACATGTTGGTGATGTAGGTTTCACCTTCGACATCCACCGAAATCGGCACGCGCACCGAACTGCGCGCCGGCGCCAGGCCGGTTTGCACGATCAGCAGAACGTCGACCTCGCCAGCCTTCAGCGGGGATTTGGCCAGGTTGCGCAAGGCTTGTTCGAGCAGCGGCGTATTGGGGCGCAGTTCGATGGCCTGGCGATAGCCCGGTGCGGCGAGGTCTTTCTCGTTCAACGATTCATAAATGAATCCGGCGAGGTAATGGCTGAACGCACTCTGGTAGCTGTTCTTTAGCGCGATCACTTCGGGGGCGTCGAGGGTCGCTACCGGGTAGCCCTGAAGGTCCTGGAATTTCATCGCGGCCCCTTGTTCCTTCGCCTGGTTTTCCAGTTCCAGGTATTGCTTGTCACGCTTGTCGGCAATGGTGGCTTCGCGCTCGTGGGTTTTCTTGATCATGACGCGCGCCAGTTCCGTTTCGGAGCCGGAGAGCAGCATCAGGGCCATTTGCGTGGTCAGGGCAACTCTCTCGAAATCATAGCCATCGTATAACCGCACCTTGTCGTTGGCGCTGTAACTGTTGAACTCGGTGAATGTTTTGAAAGGGACGAACAGGGGCGAATTGTCCCACCCTTCGATCAACCGGTCGGCGTAGTCCCAATGTTGATAGCTGTCGGTGAGATTGCCGGTGAGGCGCAGCAATTCGCCTTTTTCGAAGTGGTAAAGCAAGTCGCCCGGGGGAATGGGATTGTTGTGGTCGAGTACGGCAACTGCACCGTCGAGCTGCCCGGCCTTGAAATACTCGAGTGTTTCGCCCAGCTCGGCGTTGTAGTCACGCATCGTGGGACAGCCGCTCAGTAGCAAACAGGCACTGAGTACAAAAATGAAGCGCAGGCGGGTGGCCATTTGCTGTGTGTCTTCCTTGAAAATAAGCCGCCATGAGGCGGCAATTTATAGACTTGGATGATGGCACTTTGTTCCTGTACTCCAGCGGCCGTCGCAGACAAAGCTTGAGTGAATCTCACTGGAAGTGAACAATGTGTTACTTCGTATTTCCAATTGAGATTCATTCATGACTGCCCCGTCCCGTTTCCTGGCCTGGCTGGTGTTGCCGCTGTTTGCCTTGTGCAGTTTCAATCTGCTGGCTTCCACCGTGGAAGGCGCGCCGCAAGCCCTGCATTTGCTCGATTACATCGGTGCGGATTACCCGCAGACGGTGCAAGCGGGCAAGGTCGTCGACGAGTCCGAATACCGCGAGCAACTGGAATTCATCAAGGTCTTGCAAGGCTTGATCGCCGCGATGCCGGCCAAACCTGAAAAAGCCGGGCTGGAGCAGGGCGTCAGCACGTTGCGCAATGCAATCGATGCCCGTCAGGACGGCGCGGATGTGGCCCGTCAGGCTCGACAACTCGGTGCGAAACTGGCCGTGACTTATGAAGTCAGTCAGGCGCCGATCATTACCCCGGACCCGACCCGTGGTGCGCCGTTGTACGCCCAGCATTGCTCGGTCTGCCATGGCGAAACGGGAGCTGGCGACGGCCCGGCGGGTGTCGGTCTGACGCCGCCGCCGGCCAACCTGCGTGATATGGCGCGCGTGGATCACCTGAGCCTCTATGCGATCTACAGCACCTTGGGCCTGGGCGTCGAAGGCACGGACATGCCGGCCTTCGCCGATCAGCTGGACGATCGTCAGCGTTGGGACCTGGCGACCTACATCGCCAGCTTCAGTGCCGACCCGGCCGCAGCCACATCCGAAAAAACCTACAACATCGCCGACCTCGCGCGTCAGACGCCGGCCGAAGTGCAGGCCGCCGACGGCCCGCAAGCCGCCGCGACGTTCCGTGCGCAACGTGCACAGCCGCCGCAGGTCAAGCGTGGCCCGGCGCAGTTGCTTGACTACACCGCTGCCACCCTGGACAAAAGCCTCTTGGCCTACCGTGCCGGCGATCACGATCAAGCCTATGACTTGTCGGTAGCGGCCTATCTGGAAGGCTTCGAACTGGTCGAGAGCTCGCTGGACAACGTTGACGCCAACGTGCGCAAAGACACCGAAAAATCCCTGATGGCTTACCGTCAGTCGTTGCAGGACGGTTTGCCGGTGGCCCAGGCTCAGGAGCGTCTGGACGCGGCCAAGGCCAAGTTGAAGGAGTCCGCCGGGCTGCTGGGCAGCGATGGCTTGAGCTGGTCCTTGAGCTACATCTCCGGATTGCTGATTCTGCTGCGCGAAGGCCTGGAAGCGATTCTGGTGCTGGCGGCGATTCTGGCGTTCCTGCGTAACACCGGCCAGCAGTCGGCGGTGCGTAGCGTCAACGTCGGTTGGGGGCTGGCGCTGTTGGCCGGTCTGGCAACCTGGGCGTTGGCTGCGTACGTGATTGATGTCAGCGGTTCGCAACGTGAATTGCTGGAAGGCGCGACGGCGTTGTTCGCCGCCGTGATGGTGCTTTGGCTCGGCGTGTGGATGCACGACCGTCGCCATGCGGCGGCGTGGCAGGATTACATCAAGAGCAGCCTGGTGGGCGGCGGGGGACGCTTCGGCTTTGCGACGCTGGCGTTTTTCTCGGTGTATCGCGAGCTGTTTGAAGTGATTCTGTTCTACGAGACACTATGGCTGCAGGCAGGTCCTGCGGGGCATAACGCGGTGTTGGCCGGTGGTGCGACGGCGCTGGTGCTGCTGATCGGGCTGGCGTGGGTGATCCTGCGCGGCTCACAGAAACTGCCACTGTCGTTGTTCTTCAGCATCAACGCCGGTCTACTGTGCGCGTTGTCGGTGGTGTTCGCCGGGCATGGTGTGAAGGCGTTGCAGGAAGCCGGGATCTTCGGCACACGGCCGGTGCCGTTCTTTGACTTCGACTGGCTGGGGATTCACGCGGATGCGTATTCGCTGAGTGCTCAGGCGGTGGCGATCATTGCGATTATCGTGCTGTATGGCCGTAGCTGGATGGCGGAGAAGCGGCGGGTGCAGGTTTCTTAAAAGGCATTCGCTTCGCTCATAATCGCGAGCAGGCTCGCTCCCACAGGATGGCGTATAACCTGTGGGAGCGGGCTGGCTCGCGATTTTTTTTGGAAGAGGTAAAAACAATGCGTGTCTGGATCGATGCCGACGCTTGCCCACGGGCGGCCAAGGATCTGGTGGTGAAGTTCGCCCTCAAGCGCCAGTACGAAGTGGTGCTGGTGGCGGGACAGCCGCAGATCAAACCGGGGCTGGCCCTGGTGAAGCTGATCGTGGTGCCCAGCGGTCCGGATGCCGCCGATGATTACCTGGTGGAGCACGCGGTGCCGGGTGAACTGGTGATTTGCAGCGATGTGCCGCTGGCCGACCGGCTGGTGAAAAAGGGCGTTGCCGCGCTGGATCCACGGGGCAAGGAGTTCGATGCGCAGAATATGGGCGATCGGCTGGCGGTGCGTAACCTGTTCACCGATCTGCGTGAACAGGGCCAGATGAGCGGCGGGCCGGCGCCGTTTGGTGAGCGCGAGAAGCAAGCGTTCGCCAATGCGCTGGACCGGATACTCACGCGGCTGACCCGCAAGGCCTGAGCCTTACCCAAATCAAGTGTGGGAGCGGGCTTGCTCGCGAATGCGGTGTATCAGTCGACATCAATGCTGAATGACACACCGCATTCGCGAGCAAACCCGCTCCCACATTAGTTCGTGTTACACATCATTTTCGTGGGTCAGTTCGAGCACGCGGTCGACCAGTTTGTTGATACCCGATGCGGCCTCACTGATGCTCTGCGCCAGCATGTAAGCCGGGGTGCATACCAGTTTGCGCGCCTTGTCTTCGACGATGTCGCTCACCGCGCATTCCTGGTGGGTGGCGCCCATCTTGTTCATGGCGGCAGCGGTATCGGCGTCGTTGCCGATGGTGCAGGTCACGCCCGGGCCATAGATTTTCGCCGCCAGCGCTGGCGAAATGCAGATCAACCCCACCGGCTTGCCCGCTTCGGCAAACGCTTCGGTCAGCGCCAGTACGTCCGGTTGAACGGTGCAGCCAGCGCCTTCGATAGCGAAGTTCGACAAGTTCTTGGCCGCGCCGAAACCACCGGGCACGATCAGCGCGTCGAAGTCTTCGACGCTAGCCTCACGAATATCCTTGATGTCGCCCCGGGCGATCCGCGCCGATTCCACCAGCACATTGCGCGACTCGGGCATTTCGTCGCCGGTCAGGTGATTGATCACATGCAATTGCGAGATATTGGGGGCAAAGCACTGCACCTCGGCGCCGCGCTGGTCCAGGCGCAGCAAGGTAATCACACTTTCGTGGATCTCGGCGCCGTCGTACACGCCACAGCCGGAAAGGATCACTGCAATTTTTTTGCTCATGGGTTTTTCTCCAGATTCATGGCGTTAAATGTCCACTAATTTGTCACTCGTTGCCATAGGGTTAATTCGCGGCTACACCTAGCATCTGTCCTCAAGATTCCGATCAGGGCGCGTCAATGGACTTCATTCTGTATGCGGTGCCGTTTTTCTTTGTGCTGATTGCCGTCGAGCTGCTGGCGGACCGTTGGCGCGGGGTGAGCAATTATCGGGTGGCGGACGCGATCAACAGCATCAGCACCGGGGTGTTGTCGACCACCACCGGGCTGTTGACCAAAGGCGTCGGCCTGGTCACCTACGCCTTTGCCCTCAAGCATCTGGCGCTGTTCGAACTGTCGGCCGACAGCGTCTGGGTCTGGGTGTTTGCCTTCGTCCTCTATGACTTCTGCTACTACTGGCTGCACCGCATGGGCCACGAGCGCAACATCCTCTGGGCCGCGCATTCGGTGCACCACCAGAGCGAGGACTACAACCTCTCCACGGCCCTGCGTCAGACCAGTACCGGCTTCCTGTTGAGCTGGATTTTCTACCTGCCGATGGCGGTGCTCGGCGTGCCGCTGCTGGTGTTCATCAGCGTCGCCGCGCTGAACCTGCTGTATCAATTCTGGGTGCATACCCGGCACATTCCCAAGCTCGGCTGGTTCGAGTGGTTCTTCGTCACACCGTCCAATCATCGGGCTCACCATGCACAGAACGCTCTCTACATGGATCGCAACTACGGCGGGGTGTTCATTATTTGGGACCGTCTATTCGGCTCGTTCCAGGAAGAAGACGACAACGAGCCGGTGATTTTCGGCGTGACCACGCCGCTGGCGAGCTGGAATCCGTTGTGGGCGAACGTGCAGTTTTACGCGCAGCTCTGGGATGACGCGCGGCGGGCGGAAAGCAAATGGGACAAGCTGCGGATCTGGTTCATGCGCACCGGTTGGCGGCCGGCGGATGTGGCGGCCAAGTACCCGATGAACAAACCGGACCTGAGCCAGTTCCGCAAATTCGAGGTGCCGCTGGACGGGCGTCAGCAGCTGTATGTGGCGCTGCAGTTCTGCGTCTACATTGCGCTGGGCAGCTACTTGATGAACCTTGAGCCGCGTTTGCCGACCGCCGCACTGGTGTTGGGCTGGGGCGCGGTGGCATTGGGCTTGTTTACGCTGGGCATGGCCCTGGAGAATCGCCCGCAGGCATTGAAGCTGGAGCTGTTGCGGCTGGCATCGAATGTGCCGCTGGTGTGGCTGGCGCCGGTGGTCGGGCTGTGGCCGGCCAGCGCGGTGGGCTGGATCGGCCTGCTCAGCTACAGCCTGCTCAGCGGCATCGGTCTCTACTGTTGCAGGGACCGCTTCACTCGATTGGCGTCTTAGTCTCGGCAGCCTTGGCCAGCTCGGCTTGCTCGTCGGCGTAGATCTTCTTCGCCAGGCGAGCATTCTTGAAGCGCCGACGCAGCCACAGACCCAGGCCCAGTACCAGCAGGGCGCCGAGCACCCATAGCTCGTACTTCTTGACGCTGCCCAGCATGCCCTCGAGCACCGCGCCGAAGTGATACGCCGCAGCGGCCAGTGCAGCCGCCCAGATCGCCGCACCAATCCCGTTCAGCAGCAAATAACGTCCCGGCGGATAGCCCGACAGGCCGATCGCCACCGGCATGACCGTGCGCAATCCATAGACAAAACGGAAACTCAGCACCCAGATGTCCGGGTGTTTGCGGATATGTTCCAGCGCCCGGTCACCCATCATTTGCCAGCGTGGTTTGCGCGCGAGCAATTTGCGGCCGTGCTTGCGCCCGAGGAAATACCACAGCTGATCGCCGGCATAACTGCCGCAGAACGCCACGATCGTGACGATCTTGATGTCCATGTATCCGCGGAACGCGAGGAAGCCTGCGAGCACCAGAATGGTTTCGCCTTCGAAGAACGTGCCGAGAAAAAGGGCGAAGTAGCCGAATTCCTGAAGAAATTGTTGGAGCATTGTCTGGATGCTGGCGAAATGAACGCGCAGCCTACGCCTTCGTGCACATTCATGAAAGTGTCCAAATGTGTCTCGACGTGAACAATTCCTACAAGGACAATGGAATGCGGCTACGTGACGCAGGGATGCACATAACTGTCATACGTTGGTCATAATGGCCGCTTATAACTGTCACGCTCGCCCCCAGCGCGGGCTCAGGAGTCTGCCGTGAGCTTTACCCCCGCCAACCGTTTGTTTCCTGCAACCCGCCTGCGTCGCAATCGCCGTGATGATTTTTCGCGTCGACTGGTCCGTGAAAACGTTCTGACCGTCGATGACCTGATCCTGCCGGTGTTCGTGCTGGACGGTGAAAACCGTCGCGAAGCGGTGGCGTCGATGCCGGGCGTGGAGCGCCTGACCATCGATCTGTTGCTTGAAGAAGCGGCCAAATGGGTCGAGTTGGGGATTCCAGCGCTGGCGCTGTTCCCGGTAACGCCGCCGGAGCTCAAGTCCCTGGACGCCGCCGAAGCCTGGAACCCGAACGGCATTGCCCAGCGCGCCACCCGCGCACTGCGTGCGCAGTTCCCGGAACTGGGGGTGATCACAGACGTGGCGCTCGACCCGTTTACCACCCACGGTCAGGATGGCATCCTCGATGAAGAAGGCTACGTGCAGAACGACATTACTGTCGACGCACTGGTCAAGCAGGCCCTGTCCCACGCCGAGGCCGGCGCTCAGGTGGTGGCCCCGTCGGACATGATGGACGGTCGCATCCAGGCCATCCGCGAAGCCCTGGAACTGGCCGATCACGTCAACGTGCGGATCATGGCCTACTCGGCCAAGTACGCGAGCGCCTATTACGGCCCGTTCCGCGACGCGGTGGGTTCGGCGCTGAACCTGGGCAAGGCTAACAAGGCCTCCTACCAGATGGACCCGGCCAACAGCAACGAAGCCCTGCACGAAGTGGCGGCGGACTTGTCAGAAGGCGCGGACATGGTCATGGTCAAGCCGGGCATGCCGTATCTGGACATCCTTTACCGGGTCAAAGAAGAATTTAAAGTGCCGACCTTTGTGTATCAGGTCAGCGGTGAATACGCCATGCACATGGCGGCCATCCAGAATGGCTGGTTGAGTGAAGGGGTGATCCTTGAATCCCTGACCGCTTTTAAACGTGCAGGTGCTGATGGCATCCTGACTTACTTTGCCGTGCGTGCCGCTCAATTGTTACGAGAGCAGAAATAGCCCTCCCAGGAACATTCCATGAATACCGAAGGACTCACTGAAGTTGCCGTAAAAGAAGCTCAACCGGTGGTCGAGCAAATCGCCGAGACCCCGCCGGAGCTGGAGCCCGCTCCGCCCGCGGCGGTCACCGAACCCGTGACCGCGGCGCCGGCGATTGCCATTCCCGGCCTGGATGACAGCAGCCTGTATATCCATCGCGAGCTATCGCAACTGCAGTTCAACATCCGCGTGCTGGAACAGGCGCTGGATGAGTCCTACCCGTTGCTGGAGCGGCTGAAGTTTCTGCTGATCTTCTCCAGCAACCTGGACGAGTTCTTCGAGATTCGCGTGGCCGGCCTGAAAAAGCAGATCACCTTCGCCCGTGAACAAGCCGGCGCCGATGGCCTGCAACCGCACCAGGCCCTGGCCCGCATCAGCGAACTGGTACACGGTCACGTCGACCGCCAGTACGCGATCCTCAACGACATTCTGTTGCCGGAGCTGGAAAAACATCAGGTCCGCTTCATCCGTCGGCGTCACTGGACCACCAAGATCAAAACCTGGGTGCGCCGCTATTTCCGCGACGAGATCGCGCCGATCATCACCCCGATCGGCCTCGACCCGACGCACCCGTTCCCGTTGCTGGTGAACAAGAGCCTGAACTTCATCGTCGAACTCGAAGGCATCGACGCCTTCGGTCGCGATTCCGGTCTGGCGATTATCCCGGCGCCACGCCTTTTGCCGCGTGTCATCAAGTTGCCGGAAGAAGTGGGCGGCGCGGGCGACAACTATGTGTTCCTGTCGTCGATGATCCATGCGCACGCCGATGACTTGTTCCAGGGCATGAAGGTCAAGGGCTGCTACCAGTTCCGCCTGACCCGGAACGCCGACCTCGCGGTCGATACCGAAGACGTGGAAGACCTGGCCCGCGCGTTGCGCGGCGAGTTGTTCTCCCGTCGCTACGGTGACGCGGTGCGGCTGGAAGTCGCCGACACGTGCCCGAAACACCTGTCCGACTACTTGCTCAAGCAGTTCAACCTGCACGAGACCGAGCTGTATCAGGTCAACGGCCCGGTCAACCTGACTCGCCTGTTCAGCATTACCGGCCTGGACAGTCAGCGCGCCCTGCAATACATGCCGTTCACCCCGCAGATCCCGAAACTGCTGCAGAACAGCGAGAACATCTTCAGCGTGATCAGCAAGCAGGACATCCTGCTGCTGCACCCGTTCGAGTCGTTTACCCCGGTCGTCGACCTGCTGCGCCAGGCCGCGAAGGATCCACATGTCTTGGCGGTCCGCCAGACGTTGTACCGCTCCGGCGCGAACTCGGAAATCGTTGATGCGCTGGTGGATGCCGCGCGTAACGGCAAAGAGGTCACCGCGGTAATCGAGTTGCGCGCGCGGTTCGATGAAGAGTCCAACCTGCAACTGGCCAGCCGTCTGCAAGCGGCCGGTGCGGTGGTGATTTACGGCGTGGTCGGCTTCAAGACCCACGCCAAGATGATGCTGATTCTGCGTCGTGAAGCTGGCGAGATCGTGCGTTATGCGCATTTGGGCACGGGCAACTACCACGCGGCCAACGCCCGCCTGTACACCGACTACAGCTTGCTGACCTCGGACGACGCCTTGTGCGAAGACGTCGGCAAACTGTTCAGCCAACTGATCGGCATGGGTAAAACCCTGCGCATGAAGAAGCTGCTGCACGCGCCGTTCACGTTGAAGAAGGGCATGCTCGACATGATTGCCCGCGAAACCCAGTTCGCCCTCGACGGCAAGCCGGCGCACATCATCGCCAAATTCAACTCGCTGACCGATCCGAAGATCATCCGCGCGCTGTACAAGGCCAGCCAGTCTGGCGTGCGCATCGATCTGGTGGTGCGCGGTATGTGCTGCCTGCGGCCGGGCATCGCCGGGGTCTCGCACAATATTCACGTGCGCTCGATCATCGGTCGCTTCCTGGAACACACCCGGGTCTTCTACTTCCTCAATGGCGGCGAAGAGCAGATGTTCCTCTCCAGCGCCGACTGGATGGAGCGCAACCTCGACAAGCGCGTCGAGACTTGCTTCCCGGTGGAAGGCAAGAAGCTGATCATGCGGGTCAAGAAAGAGCTGGAACTGTATCTCACCGATAACACTCACAGCTGGAGCCTGCAGGCGGACGGTCGCTACATCCGCAATACGCCAACCGGCAACCAGAACCCGCGTAGCGCGCAGGCGACCTTGTTGGAGCGGTTGGGCAGTCCGATCCTGACTGTTCGATAACGCACAAGTCGGGTAATTAAAAATGGCGATCCCTGCGGATCGCCATTTTTGTTTTGGCTATATATCTGTGGCGAGGGAGCTCTGTGGCGAGGGGATTTATCCCCGTTGGGCTGCAAAGCAGCCCCAAAAACTGGCATCGAGGTGTATCAGGCAGATCGTATGCACTGATTTACGACTGCTTCGCAGCCGAACGGGGATAAATCCCCTCACCACAGAAACCCCTCACCACAAAGTTGGGTTTAGCGCACGTTCAGGGTGAAGCTGACCCGGGTCAGCCATTCCGCCTCAAGGGCGAAGTCGGCCTGGGTCAGTTGGTTTTCATCCAGCCAGTTTTCCGGGAACAACACATCGAGGCTGTCGCGCCTGGCGTGCAAGACGACCTGCGGCATTTCCTGGGTGCCGCGGATGTGATGGAACAGAATCGCAAAGCGCAGCAGCACGCACAGGCGAATCAGCTTGATGCCGTCATCGCCAAAATCGGCAAACCGGTCCTTGGGAATATTGCGCCGGTGACCACGCACCAGTAGCGCGAGCATCAGTTGGTCTTCGCGGGAGAACCCGGCGAGGTCCGAGTGCTCGATCAGGTAGGCGCCGTGCTTGTGGTACTGATAGTGGGCGATGTCCAGGCCCACTTCATGGACCTTGGCGGCCCAGCCGAGCAGTTCGCGCCAGACGCCGTCGTCCAGGTCCCAATCCTTGGCCACTTGATCAAAAGCATGCAGGGCTTTGCGTTCGACCCGCGCCGCTTGTTCCAGATCGACGTGATAACGCTCCATCAGCGAGCTGAGGGTGCGTTCACGGACGTCTTCATGGTGATGACGGCCCAGCAGGTCATAGAGCACACCTTCGCGCAGGGCGCCTTCGCAGTGGTCCATGCGTTGCAGTTCGAGGGCGTCGAAGATCGCTTCGAGAATCGCCAGGCCGGCAGGAAAGATTGCGCGGCGGTCAGGCTTGATGCCTTCGAAGTCGATTTTCTCGACATCGCCCAGCTTCATCAGTTTGCGCTTGAGCCAGGCCAGGCCTTCGGCATTGACCTCGCCTGTGCCATGACCGCCGGCCTTCAGCGCCAGGCCGATGGCGCGGATGGTGCCCGAGGAGCCGATGGCTTCATCCCAGGTCAGGCGGTGCAGGGCGTGTTCGATGCTCATGATCTCCAGCCGCGCTGCGGTGTAAGCCTGGGCGTAGCGGGCCGGGGTGATCTTGCCGTCCTTGAAGTAGCGCTGGGTGTAGCTGACGCAGCCCATTTGCAGGCTTTCGCGCAGCAGCGGTTCGAAGCGCTGGCCGATGATGAATTCGGTACTGCCGCCGCCGATGTCGGCCACCAGGCGTTTGCCGGGGGTGTCGGCGAGGGTGTGGGACACGCCGAGGTAGATCAGGCGCGCTTCTTCACGGCCGGAGATGACTTCCACCGGGTGACCGAGGATTTCTTCGGCGCGACGGATGAATTCATTGCGGTTGCGGGCTTCACGCAGGGCGTTGGTGCCGACGATCCGTACGGCGCCGGATGGCATACCGTTGATCAGTTGGGCAAAACGCTTCAGGCAATCGAGCCCGCGCTGCATGGATTCTTCGTTGAGCTGGCGCTCATCGTCGATGCCGGCGGCCAGCTGCACCTTCTCCCCGAGACGTTCGAGAATACGGATTTCGCCGTTCTGGGCCTTGGCCACGACCATGTGAAAGCTGTTGGAGCCCAGGTCGATTGCGGCGATCAAGGACAGATTCTTGGCTTGGGATTGCGGCATGGTCATGGGGTCTCGGTCGATAACCTCGACATCGTGCCACGATCAAACGCTGACGCCAACGCGCAGCGTTCAAAGCCTTGATCCAGCGCAGTTCCAGACACTGACCGCTGCGCGGTCAATCGCTAGCAGGCTAGCTCCCACATTGGAACGCGTACCCCTGTGGGAGCTAGCCTGCTAGCGATGAGGGCATTTAAGACGCTGAGGTTCTTTCAGGCTGTCGCTTCTACCGTCCCGATGAAATTCGCCAACTCCGCCGTCTGCGGATTCGCAAACAAAATCTTCGGATCCCCCACCTCATGCACCTTGCCCTGGTGCATGAACACCAACTTATCCCCAACCTCCCGGGCAAAGCGCATTTCATGGGTGACCATGATCAGCGTCATCCCTTCTTTGGCCAGCTGCCGAACCACGCTCAGCACCTCATTGACCAGTTCCGGGTCCAGCGCCGAGGTGATCTCGTCGCACAACAAGACTTTGGGTGACATCGCCAACGCCCGGGCAATCGCCACCCGCTGCTGCTGTCCGCCCGACAGCCGATCCGGAAAGGCATCAAACTTCTCGCCCAGCCCGACCCGTTCCAGCATCTCCCGCGCCAGTTCGACCGCTTTGGCCTTCGGCACTTTCTGCACCACTTGCGGTGCGAGCATCACGTTCTCGCCCACGGTCAGGTGCGGGAACAGGTTGAACTGCTGGAACACCATCCCGACTTTCTGCCGCAGGCTGCGCAAGTCGGCGCGGGCGGCGTCGAGGTATTCGCCGTCGACTTCGATCACGCCATCGTTGATCGACTCCAGGCCATTGAGCGTGCGCAGCAAGGTGGATTTGCCCGAACCGCTGCGGCCGATGATTGCCACTACCTGGCCTTCCTCGACGCTCAGGTCGATGCCTTTGAGCACATGGTGGTCGCCGTAATATTTATGCAGGGCGGAAATTCTAAGCAGAGGCATGCAGTCTCCTTTCCAGGTAGCGCGCACTGAGGGACAAGGGGTAGCAGAGCAGGAAGTAACCGAGGGCCACGAGGCCGTAGACCATGAAGGGTTCGAAGGTCGCGTTGGCGAGCATGCCGCCGGTCTTGGTCAGTTCGGTGAAGCCGATGATCGAGGTCACGGCGGTGCCTTTGACTACTTGCACCGAGAAGCCCACGGTTGGCGCCACGGCGATGCGCAGCGCTTGCGGCAGGATCACGTAACGCAGTTGCTCCAGCGGATTGAGCGCCAGGCTCGACGAGGCTTCCCACTGGCCGTTGGGAATTGAATCGACGCAGCCGCGCCAGATCTCCGCCAGATAGGCGCTGGTGAACAGCGTCAGGGCCAGTGCCGCGGCCATCCACGGCGAAATCTCCACGCCGGCCAGCGCCACGCCGAAGAACACCAGAAACAGCTGCATCAACAGCGGCGTACCCTGGAACAACTCGATGTAGGTGCGGGCAATGTTGCGCGGCAGGGGCTTTTTCGAGATGCGCATGACCATGATCAGCAAGCCGATCAGTCCGCCGCCGATAAACGCCACCATCGACAACGCCAGGGTCCATTGCAGGCCGGTGAGCAGGTTGCGTACGACGTCCCAGAAGGTGAAATCGCTCATTGGCTGCTCCTCGAAATGTAGCGACGGCCGATCCAGTTCAGCAACTGGCGGATCAGCAGCGCCATGCACAGGTACAGCAGCGTGGTCAGGGCATAGGTTTCAAAGGCGCGGAAGTTGCGCGATTGAATGAAGTTGGCGGCAAAGCTCAATTCCTCAGTGGCGATCTGTGAACAGACCGCCGAGCCGAGCATGACGATGATGATCTGGCTGCTCAGCGCTGGCCAAACCTTGCCCAGTGCCGGCAGCAAGATCACGTGGCGGAACGCTTCGAATCGGCTCATCGCCAACGCAGCAGCGGCTTCCAGCTGTCCCCGGGGGATCGCCTGGATGCCGGCGCGGATGATCTCGGTCGAATAGGCGCCGAGGTTGATCACCATCGCCAGCACCGCCGCCTGCCATTCGGAAATCTGTACGCCCAGTGATGGCAAACCGAAGAAGATGAAAAACAGCTGCACCAGGAACGGCGTGTTGCGGATCAACTCGACGTAAACCGCGAAGATCGCCGAGAACGGGCGAATGTTCCACGCCCGCACCAGCGCCCCGACAATGCCCAGGCCCACCCCGAGCACCGCACCGATGGCGGTCAGCTCAAGGGTGAACAACGCGCCGCGCAGCAGCAGGTCAGTGTTTTGCACAACCGGCAGGAAGTCGAACTGATAGGCCATATCAAGTCTCCCGGGCGACGATCAGAGATCGGCCGGCAGCGGCTCTTTGAGCCAGGTCTGTGAGTTCTTTTCCAGCGCGCCGTCGGTCTTGGCGGTGGCGAGGATCTGATTGACCTTGCCCAGCAGCGCCGGCTCGTTCTTGTTCACGCCGACATAGACGGGCGAGTCCTTGAGCTTCACTTTCAGCGCAGGCACGCGTTTTGGATTTTTCTCGCTGATGGCCACCATCACCACGTTGCCACTGGCGATCAGGTCGACTTGCCCGGCGAGGTACGCGGCGATGGTCGAGTTGTTGTCTTCGAAGCGCTTGATCGTCACGCCCTCTGGAGCGACTTTGGTCAGCTCGATGTCTTCGATGGCGCCCCGGGTGACGCTGACGGTTTTGCCCTTGAGGTCGTCCAGGCCTTTGATGTCAGCATCAGGCGGGCCGAACACGGCGAGGTAGAACGGCGCATAGGCGCTGGAGAAGTCGATGACTTTCTCGCGCTCGGGGTTCTTGCCCAGGCTGGAGATCACCAGGTCGACCTTGCCGGTGGTCAGGAACGGGATGCGGTTGGTGCTGTTGACCGGCGTTAGCTCAAGCTTGACCTTGAGTTGGTCGGCCAGCAGTTTGGCGGTGTCGATATCGAGGCCGCGAGGTTTCATGTCCGGGCCGACCGAACCGAACGGTGGAAAGTCCTGAGGCACGGCCACTTTGAGGACGCCGCGTTTGACCACATCCTCCAGGCCGTCGGCGTGAGCGGGCGCCTGGCTCAGCATCAGGCTGGCAAACAGGGCAGTGAGAAGGGCGCTGTAACGCAGGGTCATGGCGAATCTCCGGATCGGCGAGGAATGAATGCTGCGGATCGACAGAGCACGGGCCATGCCAAGAAGCGGTTTTGGGTGGCGCAGGCCACGGTTTTGCTGGACTCGTTCGGTCTTACTGGTCTGAACAGTGGCGGGGCGTTTCGCACCCTCATGGCGCACCCGTGAAAGGTGCCGAACCCCCATGGGGCACGACTTGCCGAGGGCAGCGAATAGCTTTACAACTAGCCGCTCATTGTCCTGGTTCATCTGAAAAACCATGAATTCGATTTCCCGAGCCGTGCCTGAAGTGGCGCTGCAAGCCATCCGAAAACTGATCGCCGAGCAGGGTTTCGCGCCGGGCGATGCCTTGCCTTCGCAACGGGATCTGGCGGTGCAACTGGGGGTCAGTCGGGCATCGCTGCGTGAGGCGCTGTCGTCGTTGAGTGCGCTGGGCGTGATCAGTATCCAGCCGGGCAAGGGCGTGTTCGTGCAGTCGCCGGTCGATTTGCCGCGGGGCGATGGGGCGCTGAGCTGGCCATTCGCGGCCCAGGCATCGCCGTTGGATATTTTCCAGTTGCGCTATGCCCTGGAAGGTTTTGCCGCCGGTTTGGCTGCGGTGACCCTGAGCACGCACGAGCTCGATACGCTGGAAGACAACGTGGCCGCCATGCGCAATGAATTGAAGGCCGGCGACTTCGAAGCGGCGGCGCGACTGGATTTCGATTTTCACCGACGCATCCTGCTGGCCAGCGGCAATCAGGCGATGCTGAGCATCCTCACCGCCAGCGCCGACATCTTTCTGGAGAGCCAGAAGCTACCGTTCATCCGGGCCGAACGCGCCATGGAAACCTGGCAGGAACACCGCAAAATCCTCCGCGCGCTGGCCCGGCGCTCGTCCGGCGCGGCGCAGAAAGCCATGCAGGAGCATGTACGCAATGCTGCCTTACGCACTGGAATTGCCTTCGTCGCTCCCGCCACTCCGTGACTTGAGCTATACCCAAAGTCATGCGGCACCATAGCGAGACTCAATCAACTGCACCTTCCTGAACGGGGGAAGGGCGGCTATGATGGGCCACGTTTTTTTATTGCTTACAACCCGGAGACATCCATGAGCAGCGATCTTATCAAGCACGTCACCGACGCTAACTTCGAAGAAGAAGTACTGAAGGCTGCTGGCCCTGTGCTTGTTGACTACTGGGCTGAGTGGTGCGGCCCTTGCAAAATGATCGCCCCGGTTTTGGACGAGATCGCTGGCACCTACGCTGGCAAGTTGACCGTTGCCAAGCTGAACATCGACGAGAACCAGGAAACCCCGGCCAAGCATGGCGTGCGTGGTATTCCGACTCTGATGCTGTTCAAGAACGGCAACGTTGAAGCGACCAAGGTCGGCGCACTGTCGAAGTCGCAACTGGCTGCCTTCCTCGACGCCAACATCTAAGCGTTGTTATAAAGCGTCATGAAAAGGCCCCGCATAATGCGGGGCCTTTTCGTTATTGAGGGCTAGACGCTCCGAAACTCAGGTGGTACATTCGGCCCCGCACTGGTTTCTCCACTGCCCCCTGCTAGCCGTCGCCGACGCACTCCTTTTCGAATAAGTACGCGATCCTGTCGCCTTCTCTGCGGCGCGGCCTCATTAAGCCAAAAGCTTAATTTCCCCCCCTCCATAAATGATTACGTCATTCCTATATGAATCTGACTGAACTCAAGCAAAAGCCGATTACCGAACTGCTCGAATTGGCCGAACAGATGGGCATAGAAAATATGGCCCGTTCGCGCAAGCAGGACGTGATTTTCTCCCTGCTCAAAAAGCACGCTAAAAGCGGCGAGGAAATCTCCGGTGATGGCGTGCTGGAGATTCTCCAGGACGGCTTCGGCTTCCTGCGCTCCGCTGACGCTTCCTATCTCGCCGGTCCGGACGACATTTACGTCTCGCCGAGCCAGATCCGTCGCTTCAACTTGCGCACCGGTGACACCATCGTTGGCAAGATCCGCCCTCCGAAGGAAGGCGAGCGTTATTTCGCGCTGCTCAAGGTCGACACGATCAACTACGATCGTCCCGAGAACGCGAAAAACAAGATTCTCTTCGAGAACTTGACCCCGCTGTTCCCGACTGTGCGCATGAAGATGGAAGCCGGCAACGGTTCCACCGAAGACTTGACCGGTCGTGTCATCGACCTGTGCGCCCCGATCGGCAAAGGCCAGCGCGGTCTGATCGTTGCACCGCCGAAAGCCGGTAAAACGATCATGCTGCAGAACATCGCAGCCAACATCGCGCGTAACAATCCTGAAGTTCATCTGATCGTATTGCTGATCGACGAACGTCCGGAAGAAGTAACCGAAATGCAGCGCACCGTGCGCGGCGAAGTGGTTGCCTCGACGTTCGACGAGCCGCCAACCCGCCACGTGCAGGTTGCCGAAATGGTGATCGAGAAGGCCAAGCGCCTGGTCGAGCACAAGAAAGACGTGGTGATCCTGCTCGACTCCATCACCCGACTGGCTCGCGCCTACAACACCGTGATCCCGAGCTCCGGCAAAGTGCTCACCGGTGGTGTCGATGCCCACGCCCTGGAGAAACCGAAACGTTTCTTCGGCGCCGCGCGGAACATCGAGGAAGGCGGTTCGCTGACCATCATCGCCACCGCGCTGGTTGAAACCGGCTCGAAGATGGACGAAGTGATCTACGAAGAATTCAAAGGCACCGGCAACATGGAACTGCCTCTGGACCGTCGTATCGCTGAAAAACGCGTCTTCCCGGCCATCAACATCAACCGTTCCGGCACCCGCCGCGAAGAGTTGCTGACGGCCGACGACGAGTTGCAGCGTATGTGGATCCTGCGCAAGCTGCTGCACCCGATGGACGAAATCGCTGCCATCGAGTTCCTGGTCGACAAGCTGAAAACGACCAAGACCAACGACGAGTTCTTCTTGTCGATGAAGCGTAAGTAAGGCGGTTTTACATCCGCTAAAAATGGCGTCCTTCGGGGCGCCATTTTTTTTGCGCGAAAAATGGGAGGTTTGTGATTAACTCCGGTCAGTTAGAAAACTAAAAACGATCGTAAAAACAATCAACTGACTGGCCTTACTGTTTATGAGCACGCTTGCTTATCGAAGGGACATCGACGGCTTACGCGCAATCGCCGTGATTGCTGTGGTGCTGTTCCACTTTGGTGTTCCAGGGTTTACCGGCGGATTCGTCGGCGTGGACATCTTCTTTGTCATATCCGGCTACCTGATCACCTCGATCATCTGGAACCAGCGTCAGGCCGGGCGTTTCAGCTTTGTCGATTTCTGGGCCCGACGTGCCCGACGAATCCTCCCTGCGTTGTTTGCGATGATCATTGCCGTGCTGGCGGTGGGCTGGTTCCTGCTGGCGCCCAAGGACTATGAAGAGCTGGGGCGCTCGGTGCGTTACCAGGTGATGTTTGTTTCCAACATCCTGTTCATGCGTCAGCACGGCTATTTTGATGTCGCTTCCGACCTCAAACCGTTGCTGCATACCTGGTCACTGGCGGTTGAAGAGCAGTTCTATATCGTCTTCCCGCTGTTGCTGACGCTGTTGTCGAGCCGTCTCAAGCATTGGCGACTGGCGCTGTTCGCGGTGTTGCTGGTGTCGTTCGGGCTCAGTGTCTGGGCCGTTGCGCATCATCCCGAGAAAGCGTTTTTCCTGTTGCCGATGCGTGCGTGGGAGCTGTTGGCTGGCGCGATGCTGGCTGTTGCGCCCAGAAGCCAATGGCGCCTGACTACCGCTGGCGCTCAAGTGGTCAGCCTGACCGGGTTCGGGATGATTCTGCTGGCGGTCGTGGGCTACGACAGAAGCACGCCATTTCCCGGTGCCGCAGCGTTGCTGCCGACCCTGGGTGTGGTTGCGCTGATCTGGGCCAACGGCCACCGGCAGACTCTGGTCGGTGGATTGCTGGCCAGTCGTGTGCTGGTCGGCCTCGGGCTGATTTCCTATTCCTGGTACTTGTGGCACTGGCCGGTGTTTGTCTTTGCCAGCTATGCCAGTGTCGATGAGCCCGGCCCGTTTGATATTGCCGGCCTGATTCTGCTCACCCTGGTGCTGGGTTACTTGTCGTGGAAATTCGTCGAGACGCCGTTCCGCGAGCGGCGGCTGTTGGCGGGGCGTCGGCAGGTGCTGGTGGCGGCCGGTTTCGGCATTCTGGTGTTGGGCCTGGCCGGCCAATCGCTGCGCTGGACCGATGGCTTGCCGTCGCGCCTGTCCGATCAAGCGTTGCAGTACGCCGAGGCGAAGGAATGGCGACCGGAACTGATGCGTTGCCTGGCCGACGACAAGACCCCTGACGACAAGCTTTTCTGTCATTACGGGGCGCCAGCACTGTCGTCACAGGTGCTGGTCTGGGGCGACAGTCACGCCACCGCCCTGATTCCGGTGTTCGATGAGGGCGCGCAAAAACATGGCATCAACGTGATTCTCACCAGCTCCGCGGGCTGCATCCCGGTGGAAGGGCTTGAGCATGATCAGCGCTGCGCTCGTTTCAATCGTCGGGTCGAGCAGGCCTTGAAACCACAAACGGTGGGCGACGTGGTGCTGGTCGCGCGCTGGAGCCTGTATCTCTATGGCGATGCGAAGGGCGACCTCGGGCATGCTCTGAAAGATTCCCAAGGTCGTTACGACCGGACCCATGCCGAGCAGCGACTCGCCGAAGGATTACAGGCGACCGTCCGGCAATTGCGCAATGGCGGGCACCGCGTCTGGCTGATCAAGGAGGCGCCGCTGCAACCCTTCAGTCCGCCGTACCGCCTCAGCCGCCTGGCCATGTTGCACCGTCCGACCGATGACGTCGGGTTGGCTGTGGCCGAGCACTTCAAGCGTCAGGCGTTCATCAGCCAACTGTTTGCGCAAGTGGCGGCGGCCAACCCCGGCGTAACCGTGGTCGATCCGGCGCCGTTGTTGTGTGATCAAGCGGGTCTGTGCCGCGCCGAGCTCGACGGCCATTCGCTGTATACCGACGACAATCACCTGTCAGAGGTCGGTGCGCGCTTCATCGCGCCGGTGCTTGATCCGCTGTTCAACCGCTTGCAAGCCCGGACGACACTGGGCAATGGCAACGCAAATGCGGCCAAGTAATCAGCGATAAGCTGCCAGCGGACGGCAGAGCAGGTAGGATGTACGCCTATTTTAGGGGTGCCATCGTCAATGAAATTCAAGGATCTTCGGGATTTCGTGCAGCAGCTTGAGCAGCGCGGAGAGTTGAAACGCATCCAGATCCCCGTCTCTCCAGTGCTGGAGATGACCGAGGTCTGTGATCGCACGCTGCGGGCAAAAGGCCCGGCGCTGTTGTTCGAGAACCCGACCGGCTACGACATTCCAGTGCTCGGCAACCTGTTCGGCACCCCCGAGCGGGTGGCCATGGGCATGGGCGCCGAGGCGGTCAGCGAACTGCGCGAGATCGGCAAGCTGCTGGCCTTCCTCAAAGAGCCTGAGCCGCCGAAGGGCTTGAAAGACGCCTGGTCCAAGCTGCCGATCTTCCGCAAGATCATTGCGATGGCGCCGAAAGTCGTCAAGGATGCGGTGTGCCAGGAAGTGGTCATCGAAGGCGACGACGTCGACCTGGCGATGCTGCCGGTGCAGACCTGCTGGCCGGGCGATGTCGGCCCGCTGATCACTTGGGGCCTGACCGTCACAAAAGGTCCGAACAAGGACCGCCAGAACCTCGGCATCTACCGTCAGCAGGTCATTGGCCGCAACAAAGTCATCATGCGCTGGCTGAGCCACCGTGGCGGCGCACTGGATTATCGCGAGTGGTGCGAGAAGCATCCCGGCCAGCCGTTCCCGGTCTCCGTGGCGCTGGGCGCTGATCCGGCGACCATCCTCGGCGCCGTGACGCCGGTGCCGGACAGCCTGTCCGAATACGCTTTCGCCGGTCTGCTGCGCGGCAACCGCACCGAGTTGGTGAAATGCCGCGGCAATGACCTGCAAGTTCCAGCCACTGCGGAAATCATCCTTGAAGGCGTGATCCATCCGGGCGAAATGGCCGACGAAGGCCCGTACGGCGACCACACCGGTTACTACAACGAAGTCGACAGCTTCCCGGTGTTCACCGTCGAGCGCATCACCCACCGGATCAAACCGATCTACCACAGCACCTACACCGGCCGTCCGCCGGATGAGCCGGCGATTCTGGGCGTGGCGCTGAACGAAGTGTTCGTGCCGATCCTGCAGAAGCAGTTCCCGGAAATCACCGACTTCTACCTGCCGCCGGAAGGTTGCTCGTACCGCATGGCCATCGTGACCATGAAGAAGTCGTATCCGGGCCACGCCAAGCGGGTAATGCTCGGTGTCTGGTCGTTTTTGCGACAGTTCATGTACACCAAGTTCGTTATCGTCACAGACGACGATATCAACGCCCGGGACTGGAACGACGTGATCTGGGCCATTACCACGCGCATGGACCCCAAGCGCGACACGGTGATGATCGACAACACGCCGATCGACTACCTCGACTTCGCCTCGCCGGTCTCCGGCCTGGGCTCGAAGATGGGGCTCGATGCCACGCACAAATGGCCGGGCGAAACCACTCGCGAGTGGGGCCGGGTGATCGTCAAGGACGACGCCGTGACCCAGCGGATCGATGCCATCTGGAATCAGTTAGGAATAGATTGATGCGTGTAACCTTGCAGCCCTCCGGAGCAGTGCTACAGATTCTGCCCGGCGAGCGGATTCTCGATGGCGCGCGGCGCCTGGGCTATGAATGCCCGCAAAGCTGCCGCAACGGTAACTGCCACGTGTGCGCGGCGTTGCTGGTGGAAGGGCGGGTCGAACAGGCCGGCGATGTGCGTGACCATGGCGAGTTCTACACTTGCATAGCAGAGCCGCTGGAAGACTGCATCGTGCTGTGGGATGGCGTGCTCGCGCTGGGAGAATTGCCGGTGCGCAGCTTGTCGTGTCAGGTCATTGAATGCAGGGATGTGGGCGGCGATACCTTTCGCGTGCATCTGCGAGCGCCGGCGGGCAAGCCGCCGCGTTATCACGCTGGCCAGTATTTGATGATCGAGCGTGAGAACGGCGAGAAATCCGCCTTCTCCCTGGCCTCGGCCCCGCATGGCGGGCGAGACCTGGAAATCCATGTACTGGCGCGCGAAAGCAGTGCGCAAAACCTGATCGAACAACTGCAGCGCAATCCGATGGTGCGGATCGAGATGCCGTTCGGCGATACCCATCTGGCGGAATTGCCGGACGGTCCGCTGGTGCTGATCGCCGCCGGCACCGGCATGGGCCAGATCCACAGCCTGATCGAACATTGCCGGGCCGCGGGGTTTAAACATCCGGTGCATCTGTATTGGGGTGTGCGTCGTCCCGAAGACTTTTACGAAATCGAACATTGGGACGAATGGCTGAAACTCCCGAACCTGTTTCTGCATAAAGTCGTCAGCGATCAATGCGGCTGGCAGGGGCGTTGCGGGATGCTGCATGAGGCGGTGTGTGAGGATTTCCCTGATCTGAAATCCTTGCACGTGTATGCCAGCGGCTCACCGGCCATGGTCTACGGCACACTGGATGCGTTGGTTGAAGCGGGGATGGATGCTCATCAGATGCGCGCGGATGTGTTTGCGTACGCGCCACGGTCTTAAGCGTTATAACTTCCCATATAGCCGATCGGTATTTATGGATTTATATAAATGCCGGTAGGTTATATCTCAGCGAGGCAATTATTTAAAAATTGTGCCATGGCACTTAAATTGCCTTAAAACATATGTGCCTTATTGTTACAGCGGTGCGTTCTATTAAGTAATTCTTCACTCGCGGGGAGCTGAACGCTATTCGCCATGAGCGCCATTGAATCTTCATTTTTGAATCTGGCTTACCCTCCGCGGCTCGATCTGGGGCCGCAGCTTACGCACGAACAATTGCTCAGCTCGATGCAGTCGACCATGGCGCGTCACAAGGGCGGGCCGGTCTGGCTGTTCGCTTATGGTTCGCTGATCTGGCGCCCTGAGTGCGCGGCGGTGGAGCGAGTGCGCGGCCGAGTGCATGGCTACCATCGTGGCTTGTACCTGTGGTCCCACGAACATCGCGGTACGCCGGAAGTCCCCGGTCTGGTCTTTGGTCTGGATCGCGGCGGTTCTTGCAGCGGCTTCGCTTATCGTTTGCCCGAAGAACAACTGGAAGCCTCGCTTTATGCGCTTTGGCAGCGCGAAATGCCGTTCCCGTCCTATCGCCCACACTGGCTCAACTGCCGTCTCGAAGACGGAAGCCAGGTTCAGGCATTGGGATTTGTCTTGGAGCGGCACTTGCCCAGCTACGCCGGCAACTTGCCGGATCATGTGCTGAGCCACGTGTTCGAAAACGCTTGCGGGCGTTACGGCACCACTCGCGATTATGTCGAGCAGACCGCCAACGCCCTGCGCAGCCACGCCATGCCAGACCGGAATCTGGAGGCGCGGCTCAAGCGCTGTAAATCAAAAGCCGATCAGGCGATCGCTTCGCGGCTCTGACTGGCGACTTGCTTGTGCCACAGCGTCGGTGCAAGGAAGGCCATCGCCAACAGGCACGCGCCGATCAGTAGGACAAAACCGCCGTCCCAGCCAAAGTGGTCCACGGTGTAGCCCATCGCTGCACTGGCTGCGACCGAGCCACCCAGATACCCGAACAGACCCGTGAAACCCGCTGCCGTACCGGCGGCTTTTTTCGGTGCCAGTTCCAGCGCTTGCAGGCCGATCAGCATCACCGGACCGTAGATCAGGAAGCCAATCGAGATCAGCGCGATCATGTCGACAGTCGGGTTGCCGGCCGGGTTGAGCCAATAGACCAGCGTCGCCACGGTCACCAACGCCATGAACACCATGCCGGTCAGGCCGCGGTTGCCACGGAAGATCTTGTCCGACATCCAGCCGCACAACAGTGTCCCGGGAATACCTGCCCACTCGTAGAGGAAATACGCCCACGACGTTTTGTCCACGCTGAAGCCTTTGGCTTCTTTGAGGTAGGTCGGTGCCCAGTCCAGCACGCCGTAGCGCAGCAGGTAGACAAAGACATTGGCCATTGCGATGTACCAGAGCATTTTGTTGCGCAGCACGTATTTGACGAAGATTTCCTTGGCGCTGAATTCTTCTTCGTGACTGGCGTCATAGCCTTCCGGGTAGTCGTTTTTGTACTTCTCGATCGGCGGCAGGCCAACCGATTGCGGTGTGTCGCGCATGGTGACGAAGGCAAACACCGCCACCGCCATGGCAACGGCCGCCGGCACATAGAACGCCGCGTGCCAGTCATTGAACAAGCCCATGCCCAGCAGGAACAGCGGGCCGATCAGGCCACCGCCGACGTTATGTGCGACGTTCCACAGGGACACTACGCCGCCGCGTTCCTTTTGCGACCACCAGTGAACCATGGTCCGCCCACTTGGCGGCCAACCCATGCCCTGGGCCCAGCCGTTGATAAACAGCAGGATGAACATGATGGTCACGCTGGACGTCGCCCAAGGCGCAAATCCGAAAATGAACATCACGCCAGCCGATACCAGCAGGCCGAATGGCAGGAAGAAGCGCGGGTTGGAGCGGTCGGAAACAATGCCCATCAGGAACTTGGACAAACCGTAGGCGATGGCAATCGCCGACAACGCCAGACCCAGCTCGCCACGGGTATAGCCCTCTTCGATCAGGTAGGGCATGGCCAGGGAGAAGTTTTTGCGCAGCAGGTAATAACCCGCATACCCAATGAAAATCCCGGCGAAGATCTGCCAGCGGAGGCGTTTATAGGTGTCGTCTATTTTTTCTTCAGGCAATGGAGCCTGATGTGCGGCAGGACGAAAGAAAGCAAACATTCAAGAGCTCCAGATTTCTTGTTTTGACTGCGGATGCGAATGTTACAGTTTCGTTACCGAAAATAGCACCGGTTCGCATCGACCAAACAGCGGAAATGTGGGGGATCGCGTGTTCCTTTATGAACATGTCGCACAGGTATAAGTGAAGGGCGTTGTGGGAAACGTCCCGAGTGGTCATTGATGAGGCATTTCGGTCCGGGGTAGGACGGGGCTTTGGGAAATGTCCTGCGACTGAACAGGAAGTCGCGGCGTTCTGTTTCTGATCACCGAGTCTTAACCTTTGTGCTGGTGCCGGGATTGGCATTTCAGTGGTGAAGGGGAGGGGTTATGCGGTGGTTGGTGTTTTTGCTTTTGTTGGTTGGGCCCGTGGGTGTTTGGGCTGGGGAGGTGTTTTTGATCCCTGAAAACAATCCGAAGCCGATTTACCCTAGAGATCTTTTCCGAGCCGGGGTCACGGGTGAAGTCAGGGTCAGATTCATGGTGTATGCCGACGGCTCGGTCAACAAATTGAGCATTTTGCAAAGCGACCATCCCGATCTGGCTGAAGCGGCCAGGAAGGCGATTACGCAGTGGCGTTTCAAGCCGTGGGCGGTCGAAGGCGACATACCTGCCGAGCAGGAAGTGACGGCCCCAATGGTTTTCCGACTGGATCTGGACACGCCCATTCACACTAACCAGTGGCTCAAGCAGTTGAGATGCCGTGACATCAATGAGGCGCTGGTCGATTTTCCGGAGTACGCGTGGGTTGATTCCGCCGTGTTTGATTACACGCGTGCTTATTTGTCGAACGTGATTTATACGACGCAGCTACAGAATGAGGAGCGTCTGGCATTGATTGCCAAGTTGAACAAGCGGGTGCCGAAAATCGTTCGGGAGTGCCGGAACAGCCCGGTTCGCAAATACATGAGCTTGCTGCCGGAAGATATCCGGAAGTTGCTTTAGCCTCTGACAATAAAAAAGCGGCCTGGATAATCCAGACCGCTTTTTTTCAGGCTCAGCGAACCTGAACCACCACTTTCCCGACCGCCTTGCGCTGGCCAAGATCATTGATCGCCTGCGCCGCATTGCTCAGCGGATACACCTGCGACACCAGTGGTTTCAACTTGCCCTCGGCAAACCAGCCAAACAATTGCTGGAAGTTTGCCGCGTTGTCCTGCGGCTGACGTTGGGCAAACGAACCCCAGAACACGCCGACCACCGCCGCACCCTTGAGCAGCGCCAGGTTCACCGGCAGTTCCGGAATGCGGCCGCTGGCGAATCCGACGACCAGTAGCCGGCCGTTCCAGGCGATGGCACGGATGGCCTGGTCGAACAGGTCACCACCGACCGGATCGTAGATCACGTCGGCACCCTGGCCGTCGGTCAGGCGTTTGATCTCGTCCTTGAGGCTGGTTTCGCTGTAGTTGATCAGTTCATCGGCACCGGCCGCCTTGGCCACCGCAAGTTTTTCGGCGCTGCTGGCAGCGGCGATCACGCGGGCGCCCATGGCTTTGCCGATTTCCACGGCGGCCAGGCCGACACCGCCGGAAGCGCCGAGCACCAGCAGGGTTTCACCCGGTTGCAGGTTGCCCCGTTGCGTGAGTGCGTGCATCGACGTGCCGTAGGTCATGCTGAACGCGGCGGCGGTGTTGAAGTCCATCGATGGCGGGATCGGCAGCACGTTGTAGCCCGGCACCGCGACTTGTTCGGCAAAGCTGCCCCAGCCGGTCAGGGCCATGACCCGGTCACCGACCTTGAGGTGGCTGACCTTTTCACCCACCGCACTGACCACTCCGGCCGCTTCGCCACCCGGGGAAAACGGGAAGGGCGGTTTGAACTGGTATTTACCCTCGATGATCAGCGTGTCCGGGAAATTCACCCCGGCGGCATGCACGTCCAGCAGGATTTCATTCTTCTTCGCGACAGGACTGGCGACGTCTTCCAGCACCAGCGATTCGGCGGGGCCGAAGGCTTTGCACAGCACGGCTTTCATCAGGGCTATTCCTTTGGGAGTGATGGCCGATAAGTGTAGGTGTGTGAGTCGATGGGTCAACGAGCATGCCCGACCCTGATAGCCAGCCATAAGCTTGTGCTTGAGCGGCGGGTCGTTATGCTAGGCCGCAAACCGGATAAGGAGCGAATTGTGAAAGCGTGGATCATGTTGTTGCTGGCCCTGTCTCTGCCCGTGGCAGCGATGGCCGAAGAAGCCAAAGAAGGTGAAGCTCCGAAGGTCAATTACATCACCCTGAGCCCGCCGTTCGTGGGCAACTACGGGCTGGACGGTACGCCGAAGCTCAAGGTCTACAAGGCCGATGTGGCCTTGCGCGTGACCGGTGACGAGGCGACAAAAGCGGTGAAGGCCAACGAGCCGTTGATCCGCAATCAGCTGGTGGCGTTGTTTGCGCAGCAGACGACCGAAGCGATGAGCAACGTTGAAGCCAAGGAAAAGCTGCGTCAGGAAGCTTTGAAGCAGACTCAGCAAGTGATGAATGACGAAACCGGCAAGCCGGTGGTTGAGGATTTGTTGTTCAACAACCTCATCATTCAGTAAGTCTCTCGCTGCCCGGGCCGGCCTCTTCGCGAGCAAGCCCGCTCCCACAGGACCTGCGCAGAACCCTGTGGGCGCCGGCTTGGCCGCGATTCAGGACGCCAGGCTTTTGCGAAACCGCATCAGCGCAATGATGAAGAACAGCAGGCCAATGGCGCTTAATGCCAGCAAGTCCGGCCAGACCACACCGATGCCCGCATCGCGAAACAGTATCGCCGCACTGAGGCTGACGAAGTGCGTCGAGGGCGAGCCTTGCATCACCCATTGCAGCCATTGCGGCATGCTGTCGAGCGGCGTACTGCCCCCGGAGAGCAGCAACATCGGGATGATCACCGGAATTGCCAGCAGGCCGAATTGCGGTGTCGAGCGGGCGAGGGTCGCGAGGAATATCCCCAGCGCTGTGCTGGCGAACAGATAAATGGCCGTCACCAGCAAGAACAGGGTCATGGAGCCGGCCAGAGGCACGCCGAGTGCACCTTTGACGATCACCTCCAGCGAGACCCAGGTGCATAGCACCACCACCAGCATGTTGCTCCAGATTTTCGCCAGCATGATTTCAAGCGCCGTCAGGGGCAGCACCAGCAAATGGTCGAGGGTGCCGTGTTCGCGTTCACGCAGCAGCGCTGTGCCGGTCAGGATGATGGCGAGGATGGTGATGTTGTTGACGATTTGAATCACTGCCAGGAACCAGCCACCCTCCAGGTTGGTATTGAACAGCGCTCTCGTGGTCAGCAGCACGGGGGCTTTGCTCGCCGCATCGCCCTGGCCACTGTAGGTCAGCAATTCGCGCTGGAAAATCCGTCCGATGTACCCCGCGCCCATGAACGCTTGGCTCATGGCGGTGGCGTCGACGTTGACCTGCACGGCTGGCTGGCGGCCAGCCAACAGATCCGCCTGGAAATTGGCCGGGACATTGATGACGAACGTGAATCGCCCGCTGTCGAGTACTTCGTCCAGTTGTTCGTAGGGCAGCGCCACCGGAGGCTGGAATTCCGGCGGTTGCAGGGCTTGCGCCAATTGTCGTGACAGGTGGCTGTGATCTTCATCGACGATGGCCACGCTGGCGTTGTGCACGCCGATCACCGAGCCCGCAGCCGGCATGTAGATCGCGACGGTGAAGGCATAGAACAGGAACAGCAGCAACACGCTGTCGTGTCGCAGGCTGGTGAGTTCCTTGAGGCCAAGACGCAGGATGTGCGCAAGCTTGTGCATCAGGCCTCCTGCTTTTTCAGCATGGCCAGGCTAAGGCCGGTGAAACCCAGAAAAAACCCGAACAGTGCCAGGCATTGCGGCCACAGCTGCCGGATATCCAGTGCCTTGGTAAATGTGCCAACGGCGATATCGAGGAAATAGCCCGCTGGAAACAGCATCCCCATGACAGCAGCCGCGCCATCAAGGGACGACCGCGGCACGATCAAGCCGGAAAACTGAATGGTCGGCAAACTGGTAATGATCATGGTGCCGAGAATGGCGGCGATCTGGGTTCGGGTGAACGCCGAAATCAACAGGCCCATGCTAGTGGTTGCCAGCACGTAGAGCAGTCCGCCGAAGGCCAGGGTCAGGGCGCTGCCCTTGAATGGCACGCCGAACAGCCAGCGGTTCATGGCGGTCAGGACGGCGAGGTTGATTAGGCTGATGGCCAGATACGGCGCTTGTTTACCTAACAGGAACTCCAGTCGTGTGAGCGGTGTGGCGTAGAAGTTGGTGATCGAACCCAGTTCTTTCTCCCGCACGATGCCCAGTGCCGTCAGCATGGCCGGAATGAACGCCAGGATCAGCGCCATCACTCCGGGACCGATGGCGTTGACGCTGACGACATCCTGGTTGTAACGGAAGCGGGTTTCCAGTTTGGCTGCCGTTTGCCGGTTCAGTGCGGGGCTGGACTGCTCGGCCAATTGCATCAGGTTGGCCTGGTGTACCGCTTCCACGTAATTGCGGCTGGTTTCGGCGCGAAACGGCATGCCGCCATCGAACCAGGCTGCCACCGCGGGTTGGCGACCAGCGAACAGATCTCGGCCAAATCCCGACGGGATCTCCAGGGCCAGTTTGATTTCCGAGCGCTGTAATCGTCGATGCAATTGCGCCGCGTCGCTGATGGGCGGTTGTTCGTCGAAATAACGGGAGCTGCGGAAAGCCTCCAGGTACGCCCGGCTTTGTGGGGTCTGGTCCTGGTCGTAAACCGCGAAGGCGAGTTTTTCCACGTCCAGGGAAATGCCGTAGCCGAAGATGACCATCATGAACATTGCCCCGAGCAGGGCAAAGGCCATGCGCACCTTATCGCGCAGCAACTCCTTGCCTTCACGACTCGCCAACGCCCGTAACCGTCCAAAGCTGAAGCGGCTATCTTGCATCGGTGTGGCTGGTACGGGCGTCGTGTCGACGGGCGTTGGCGGCGTCGACGTTGCGATCGGGCCTTGGGCCTGTTCCAGGCAAGTGACGAACGCCGCCTCCAGTGTCTGGCCATTGAACTGCTGTTGCAGGGCTGCCGGGGTGTCGCAGGCCAGGACTTTGCCAGCGTGCATCAGCGAGATGCGGTCGCAGCGCTGGGCTTCATTCATGAAGTGCGTGGACAGGAAAATCGTCACGCCCTGTTCGCGAGACAGTTCGATCAGCAACCGCCAGAAATCATCCCGGGCAGCCGGATCGACGCCGGACGTCGGCTCATCGAGGATCAGCACTTCCGGGCGATGCAGCACCGCCACCGCCAGGGATAACCGTTGGCGCAGGCCAAGGGGCAGTGCTCCAGACGGTTGATGAGCGACGCTGCCAAGATTGAAGCGCTGGATCAGCTCGTCGATGCGTTGCGCGCTCTCGGCCTTGGGCAAATCGAACAGCCGCGCGTGCAAATCCAGATTCTGCCGCACGCTGAGTTCGCCATAGAGCGAGAAGCTCTGGGACATGAAGCCGACGCGCTTGCGGGTGGCCAGATCCTTGGCATTCACCGGATTGCCCAGCAGCGTGGCGCTGCCTTCGCTGGCCGGGATCAGCCCGGTGAGCACTTTCATGGTGGTGGTTTTGCCGCAGCCATTGGAGCCCAGAAACCCGAAGATCTCGCCGCGGCCGATGGCGAAGCTGACCTTGTCCACCGCCGTGAAGTCGCCGAAGCGCAGGGTCAGGTCGTGGGCCTGGATGGCGATGTCGGCGGTGGCGTTGGTTCGGGCAGGGATCACCAGCGGCTGGTTGTCACGGCCGGTGTCGCCCTGAAAGTGGGTAAAGGCGTCATCGAGCTTGCCGCTGGGAGTCACCGCCCCGAGGTCTCGGCTCAGGCCGGCGGCGATCAGTTTGCCGCCATCGAGCATCAGGCAGTGTTCGAATTGCTCGGCCTCTTCCATGTACGCGGTGGCGACCAGCAGCGTCAGTTGCGGGCGCTGGCGCCGAACGTCATCAATCAACTCCCAGAAACGCCGCCGGGACAAGGGATCGACCCCGGTGGTCGGCTCGTCGAGGATTAGCAGGTCGGGCTCATGAATAAGCGCACAGCACAGGCCGAGCTTCTGTTTCATTCCGCCCGACAACTTGCCCGCCGGGCGCTCGGCGAACCGCAGCAGGTCGGTGGCCAGCAACAGACTTTGCATGCGCTGATCACATTCGGTTCCGGACAGCCCGAACAAGGTGGCGAAGAAGTGAATGTTCTCGCTGATCGACAGTTCGGGATACAGGTTGCCGCCCAGGCCTTGAGGCATGAACGCGATTCGCGAATAGAGGCTGTTTCGGTGCCGTCGGTCCTGGATCGAGCCACTGAGCACGTCCAGTTGGCCGTCTTGTAACGTCTTCACGCCAGCGATCAAACCCAACAGACTGGATTTTCCGGCGCCATCCGGACCGATCAAGCCGCATCGGGTACCGGCGGGCAGGCTGAACGTGATGTCGGTTAGCACTTGCTGTTGGCCGTAACGGTGCTGAAGGCCGGCGGCACGCAGCGCCAGGGCGGTCATTGAAGATTGGCCGGCCAGGCAATGGGCGCCGTGCGCACGTAACCGTTACCGGGCATCCCCGGTTTGGCTTGGGGCACGCTGCTGGGTTGGGTCAGGCGTAGCTTGACCCGAAACACCAGTTTCTGACGTTCGTCGCGAGTCTCGACTTCTTTGGGTGTGAACTGCGATTTGGCCGCCACGAAGCTGATTTTCGCCGGCAACGGCTGACCGGGCAGGGCGTCCAGCAGGATCCGCGCTTCATCACCGACCGCCAGGCGTCCGACGACGGATGCAGCGAGATAGAGGTTCATGTACTGGTCATTCGGATCGATCAGCAGCAATACCCGCCCACCGGCGCCGAGGACTTCACCGGGTTCGGCCATACGCAGCTGAATCACCCCGTCAATGGGCGCCCGCAGGCTGCTGTCGTCAATTTCGCTGGTCAGCTGAGCGACTTGTGCCTGTGCCGCGCCAATGGCTGCGCCGACAGCGGACACCTGAGCGCGGGCTGCGGTGACGGCCGCGTTGCCGGTGTCGAAGCGCGATTGCTGTTGGTCGATGATCTGGCCGCTGGCGAAACCGCGTTTGAACAATTCCTGGGAGCGGTTGAGCTCTTGCTGCGCAAGCCGTTGCTCGCTCTGGCGCAGTTGCACATTAGCCTGGGCGGCATTGAGGTTCTCCCGGGCGCGTATCACTTCGGCTTCAGCCTGCCTGCGCTGGGCTTCGAGGGTCCGGGTGTCCATGCGTGCCAGCAGTTGGCCCTTGGTCACCTTGTCGCCTTCATCGACCAGGACTTCGGCCAGCCGGCCGGGTGTTTTGCTGGCGATCTGTACTTCAGTGGCTTCAAGCCGACCATTACCGACATACAACCCTTCGGGCAGTCGGTTAAGCGTCGACTTCCAATAACCAAACCCCCCGGCAGCCAGCAGCAAAGCTCCCAGCAAAAAGGCAAAGAAAAGTGAAGAGCGGCTGTGCATCGACATATCGGCATCCTGCGTATGTAGCGTCGTAGTCTGACAGGCAAGCGGTGGGGCGACTTGATATCTGTCAACTGGGTGCCACGCCTGATCGATCCAGATCAGAGCGGCGGGCAGTGCAGCGTTTTTCAGCGCAGGCCCAACACCGCTGCCCATTGCTCGGCGGTGACGGGCATCACCGAAAGCCGCGAACCTTTCTGCACCAACGGCATCTGCGCCAACGCCGTCTGCTGCTTCAAGTAATCCAGCTTTAACACTTTGGCAAACGTCTCGACATGCGCCACATCAATCGCGCTCCAGGCGTTTTTCTCTGCCGTGGCCTTGGGATCGTAGTAATGACTTTCCGGCTCCAGCGCCGTCGGGTCCGGATACGCCGCTTCAACAATCTTTCCGATCCCGGCAATCCCGGGCTCGGGGCAGCTGGAGTGATAGAAGAAAAACTCGTCGCCCACTGCCATCGCCCGCAAAAAGTTACGCGCCTGATAGTTGCGAACCCCGTCCCAGCGCGCTTTTCCAAGCTTCGCAAGATCTTTGATCGAGAGTTCATCGGGCTCGGATTTCATCAGCCAATAGGCCATGGTTTTTGCTCCTTGCGAGGTGAGTGGGCAAGTTGTCGGGCAATTTTATGACAAACCGACGGTCGGTTGACGCCAGCGTTTGCGTGTCAGTTCACGTTGTCGCAAAATGCCGGCCTTCTAAGCTTGACGCTGCTGCACGGCCTACACCTACAACGGAAACCGCTGCTGTCATCGTGTTGATGTGCCTTTGGGGGGCAATCGATGAAACGCAAACCGGATTTACTATGGATTTTGGTTATTTTGTTCGGCCTCGGCGTCGTGACCACTGGCTATGCCCAAAGCCTGTGGAATAACAAGACCGACGCACCGATCGAAATCGCGCAGCAACAACAATCGTCGGCCTTCAAGCGCTGAGACTGTCTTTCGGACGCCGCTGATCCTGGCGTCTAACCTGCGAAATACCACGCCTTGTCGGTTACCGTTCCTTGCAACGGCACATCCCAGCTCGCCTGAGCCAATCGTTCTACCTTCTGACATTCATGGGCCAGCCCCAGCAGTGTCGGCTTGCGCCAGTTTTTCCTGCGCGCCAGATAGGCGAGGCTTCGATCGTAGAAACCGCCGCCCATTCCCAGGCGTCCGCCGACGTCGTCAAATCCCACCAACGGCAATAGGACCAGGTCCAGCGCCCAGACTTTGCGCTGACGGGCGAGGTTGTGCCGGGGTTCGAGAATGCGAAAGCGGTTGGGCTTCAGCTTTTCACCGGGACGAATCCGCTGGAACACCATTTTGGTTCGCGGCCAGGCACTGAGCACCGGTAGATAAGTCGCCTTGCCCCGACGCTGCGCAGCGCGCAGCAGCAAGCGCGGGTCGATTTCACCGTCGGTGGGCAGATACAGGGAGATGTGTTTTGCCCGGCGAAACAGCGGCTGCTGGGCTAATTGCTTGTACAGCCCGCGAGCAGCCTGGCGCTGTTGACTGGGTGTCAGTGCGCGGCGGGCCTTGCGCAGCATGCGTCGAAGTTGCGGGCGGGGCAGCAGCGCAGGTTCGGTCATGGATTCAGGCTTCGACAGGACGGATACATAAAGCGTACCCGTAAAAAAGCCGATGCCGGTATTTAAACCGGCATCGGACTGGAATCAGGCTCCCCGGATGAACCGCTGCTGACTTAGCCCTTGAACCCGAAAGTTCAAGGTGGAAGATGCAGTAGGCTTTAAGGCTTTCCGTCTAGCGGACATGCACACCAGCCCAACGTGCAGCCTCCAGGGTAGTGCGAATCGGCTCAGGGACGTGGTCAACTGGCAAGCACCCCAGGGAGTGTTGCGAGTATACCCCAAGCGGTTTCGTGTTTCAGCCCTTGGTGACGTCCGGATCGGTGGCGAGCACCAGATCGACGCGATCCAGCAGGTCGCGAACCTGCTCTCGCGTCGAGCCGCTGGCCTGCACATCCGGGCGCTCTTCCTTGTGCAAAAGATCGTGGGTGATGTTCAGCGCGGCCATCACGGCGATGCGGTCGGCACCGATGACTTTGCCGCTGCTGCGGATTTCGCGCATCTTGCCGTCCAGGTAACGGGCGGCGCTCACCAGGTTGCTGCGCTCTTCCTGGGGGCAGATGATCGAATATTCTTTATCGAGGATCTGCACGGTAACGCTATTGCTTGAACTCATGAGTCTTGCTCCAGGGCCTTGAGGCGCGAAATCATTGATTCGACCTTACGCCGGGCGATTTCGTTCTTTTCAATGAGGTGAGCGCGTTCCTCGCGCCAGGTTTTTTCCTGAGCTAATAGGAGTCCGTTTTGACTCTTAAGTTGCTCGACCCGATTAATTAGCAGTTCGAGTCTGGCCATCAGCGCTTGCAGGTCGGTGTCTTCCATTGTGTCCACTGAATTAGGTCTGATGGATGGTAGATGGCGGACAGCCTTTAATAGTCTTGGCGAGTCTGTCGATGTAGGATACAAGGCCTTCATTCTAGACATAGCGCCGTCTGGCGCCTAGCTGCCCATGCCCATTCAGAATTCCCCGTACCAAGCCTTCGCCACACTGCTGACTTCCAGCGGTCATAACGTCTCGCCTGCCGAACTGCATGGCCTGCTGCTCGGCCGCAGCTGCGCCGGTGCGGGCTTCAATGCAGAAGAGTGGTTGATCGATGCCGCCGAGCTGCTCGAAACCGAGCCCCAGGATAATGTCCGCAATGCCTTGATCGGCTTGCAGGAGATGGTCAAGGGCGAGCTCACCGGCGACGACGTGACGGTCGTTCTGCTGCTGCCGACCGATGACGAACCGCTGGCTGAGCGTGCCGCGGCACTGGGCCAATGGTGCCAGGGCTTCCTCAGCGGTTTCGGCCTGAACTGCCGTGACAGCAGCATGCTGAGTACTGAAGCCACTGAAGTGTTGCAGGATCTGGCCGCCATTTCCCAAGTGCAAGACGCCCTGGAAGAGTCCGAAGACGGCGAAAGCGACTACATGGAAGTGATGGAATACCTGCGCGTTGCGCCGCTGCTGCTGTTCTCGGAAACCAAAAAAGCCGATGTGCCGCCAGCCGCCAAGCCGTCGTTGCATTAATCGTTTGCCAGGGAAAGCCATCTGCCCATGATTCATATCCCGAAATCGGAATACAGCCGTCGCCGCAAGGCCTTGATGGCGCAGATGGAACCCAACAGTATCGCGATCCTGCCCGCCGCCGCGGTGGCCATTCGCAACCGCGACGTCGAGCACGTCTACCGCCAGGACAGCGATTTCCAGTACCTGAGCGGCTTCCCCGAGCCGCAGGCTGTCATCGTGCTGATGCCTGGTCGCGAACATGGCGAATACATTCTGTTCTGCCGTGAACGCAACGCCGAGCGCGAGTTGTGGGACGGCCTGCGCGCCGGCCAGGAAGGCGCGATCCGCGACTTCGGCGCCGACGATGCGTTTCCCATCACCGACATCGACGACATCCTGCCGGGCCTGATCGAAGGTCGGGACCGGGTGTATTCGGCCATGGGCAGCAACCCGGAATTCGACCGGCACCTGATGGAGTGGATCAACGTGATCCGCTCTAAAGCGCACCTCGGCGCCCAGCCGCCGAACGAATACGTTGCCCTGGATCATCTGCTGCACGACATGCGCCTGTATAAATCGGCGGCAGAAGTGAAGGTGATGCGCGAAGCCGCACGGATTTCCGCCCAGGCGCACATCCGCGCGATGCAGGCCAGCCGGGCCGGACTGCACGAATTCAGCCTTGAAGCCGAGCTCGACTACGAGTTCCGCAAGGGTGGAGCGAAGATGCCGGCTTACGGTTCGATCGTCGCCGCCGGACGCAACAGCTGCATCCTGCATTACCAGCAGAATGACGCGGTGCTCAAGGACGGCGACCTGGTGTTGATCGATGCCGGTTGCGAGATCGACTGCTACGCCAGCGACATCACCCGCACCTGGCCGGTCAACGGCAAGTATTCAGCGGAGCAGAAAGCGATTTACGAGTTGGTGCTGGCGTCGCAAGAAGCTGCATTCGCCGAAATCGCCCCGAACAAACACTGGAATCAGGCGCACGAAGCCACGGTCCGGGTGATTACCGCCGGTTTGGTGAAGTTGGGCCTGTTGCAGGGCGACGTTGACGAGTTGATCGCCAGCGAAGCCTATAAAGCGTTTTACATGCACCGCGCCGGCCACTGGCTGGGCATGGATGTGCATGATGTCGGCGAGTACAAGGTCGGCGGCGAATGGCGGGTGCTGGAAGTCGGCATGGCGCTGACCGTGGAGCCGGGTATCTACATTTCCCCGGACAACCAGAACGTAGCGAAGAAATGGCGCGGCATAGGCGTGCGCATCGAGGACGACGTGGTGGTCACCAAAAACGGTTGTGAAATCCTGACCCAGGGCGTGCCGAAAACGGTCGCCGAGATCGAGGCCTTGATGGCTGCCGCGCGGACACAAGCCGCATGAGTCGAGTCAATCTGGCAATCATCGGTGGCGGTCTGGTCGGTGCCAGCCTGGCGTTGGCGTTGCAGGCCGGGGCCAAGGCCCGCGGCTGGAAGATCGTGCTGATTGAACCCTTTGCCCCCGGCCACACCTATCAACCGAGTTACGACGCCCGTTCTTCGGCGTTGTCCTACGGGGCCAAACAGATTTATCAACGGTTGGGCGTGTGGCAGGAAATCTCCCGCCGCGCCGAGCCGATCAAGCAGATTCATGTCTCCGACCGTGGACGTTTCTCCACCGCGCGTTTGTCGGCGATGGAAGAGGGCGTTCCGGCGCTGGGCTATGTGGTGGAAAACGCTTGGCTCGGCCAGTGCCTCTGGCAAGGTCTGGATAAGGACGTGGTCACGTGGCGTTGCCCGGCGGAAGTCACGCGCATGGAGCCGCTGACCGATGGCTATCGCCTGACCCTCAATGATGAAACCACCCTGGAATGCGACCTCGCGGTGCTCGCCGATGGCGGCCGATCCGGCCTGCGCGAGCAATTGGGAATCGGCATCAAAAAGCGTCCGTATAACCAAAGCGCCTTGATTGCCAACATCACTCCGAGCGAAGCGCACAACGGCATGGCCTTCGAGCGCTTCACCGATGACGGCCCGATGGCGTTGTTGCCGCTGCCGGAAAACCGTTGCGCCTTGGTCTGGACCCGATTGGGGATGGACGCGCAACGACTGGCGGCGCTGGATGAGCGCAGCTTCCTCAGCGAGTTGCAGGGCGTGTTCGGTTATCGCCTTGGCACCTTGAAACAGGTGGGCGCGCGGCATCTTTACCCGTTGACGCTGATCGAAGCCGAAGAGCAAGTGCGCCCGCATCTGGCAATCCTCGGCAACGCCGCCCACAGCCTGCACCCGATCGCCGGTCAGGGTTTCAACCTGTCGTTGCGTGATGCACAGGCTCTGGCCGATGCACTGCTGGCGAGTGAGACCTCGCCCGGCGATTTCGCGACATTGCAGGCTTACCGCGAACGTCAGCGCATGGATCAGAACCTGACCGTGGGCTTCTCCGATCAGGTGACCCGTTTGTTTGGCAGCACCCAGCCACTGGTTTCGCTGGGCCGCAACATCGGCCTGCTCGGCCTCGATCTGCTGCCGCCGGCCAAGCGCTGGTTCGCCCGGCAGGCCATGGGATTGGGTACGCGTCCTGATGCTTAAGTGGCTGGTTGGCACGTTCGGCAAAGCGCGGTTGATGCGTTGGTTCATGTCGTTCTATCCGCCGTACTTCGGCGCCGGGGTTCGGGTGCGGCACATCAGCGATGACTTCCGGGACATCCAGGTGTCCATGGGCCTGAGCTGGTACAACCGCAATTACGTCGGCACCCAGTTTGGCGGCAGCCTGTATTCGATGGTCGACCCCTTCTACATGCTGATGCTGATGGAAAACCTCGGACGTCAATACATCGTCTGGGACAAAGCTGCTGACATCGATTTCATCGCGCCGGGCAAAGGCCCGGTGTTCGCCCGTTTCACGATCGACGAGACCTTGCTCGACGAGATCCGCCGGCAGACGGCGAATGGCGAAAAATACCTGCCGCAATTGCAGGTCGATATTCATGACGGCGCCGGCGCCCTGGTGGCGCGGGTGCAGAAAACCCTTTACGTGCGGCTCAAGCCGCAAGCGAGACAGGCTTAAAGCATGGAAATGCGCGCAGATCTGCTGATTGTCGGGGCCGGAATGGTCGGCAGCGCCCTAGCGCTGGCGTTGCAGGACAGCGGGCTGGAAGTTTTGCTGCTGGACGGCAGCCCGATGAGCGTCAAGCCCTTCGATGGCCAGGCGCCGTTCGAACCGCGGGTGAGCGCCTTGTCCGCCGCTAGCAAGCGAATTCTTGAACGCCTCGGCGTGTGGGACGGCATCGCCAATCGGCGCAGCAGCCCTTACACCGAAATGCAGGTCTGGGACGGCAGCGGCACCGGGCAGATCCATTTCTCGGCCGCCAGCGTGCATGCCGATGTGCTGGGGCATATCGTCGAGAACCGCGTGGTTCAGGATGCTTTGCTCGATCGTCTGCACGACTGCGACCTCGGAATGCTGGCCAATGCGCGCCTGGAGCAGATGCGCCGCTCCGGCGATGACTGGCTGCTGACCCTGGCCGATGGCCGCACCTTGCGCGCGCCGCTGGTGATTGCGGCGGATGGTGCCAACTCGGCGGTACGGCGCCTGACCGGCGTGGCTACGCGTGAGTGGGATTATCTGCACCACGCGATCGTCACCAGCGTGCGCAGCGCCAAACCGCATCAAATGACCGCTTGGCAGCGCTTCACCGACAATGGTCCGCTGGCGTTCTTGCCGTTGGAACGGGACGGCCAGCAGGATTGGTGTTCGATCGTCTGGTCGACCACGCCCAGTGAAGCCGAACGGCTGATGGCGCTGGACGACGCGGGTTTTTGTCTCGAATTGGAACGCGCCTTTGAGGGCCGGCTCGGCACAGTGCTCAGCGCCGATCCTCGTGTGTGTGTGCCACTGCGTCAGCGGCATGCCAAGCGTTATGTGGCGGAAGGCCTGGCACTGATCGGCGATGCGGCGCACACCATTCACCCGCTGGCCGGGCAGGGCGTGAACCTCGGTTTCCTCGATGCTGCCGTGCTGGCCGAAGTGCTGTTGCAAGCGGCGGAGCGCGGCGAGCGGTTGGCGGACGTGAAGGTGCTCAGTCGTTACGAGCGTCGGCGTATGCCGCACAACCTGGCGTTGATGGCGGCGATGGAAGGTTTCGAGCGTTTGTTCCAGGCCGATCCGTTGCCGGTTCGCTGGTTGCGTAATGCCGGGTTGAAGATGGTTGACCAGATGCCGGAAGCCAAGGCGTTGTTCGTGCGCGAAGCGCTGGGGCTGATCGGGGATTTACCGGCGCTGGCCAAGGCCTGAAGTAGACAGAGTCCTGTGGTGAGGGGATAAATCCCCTCGCCACAGGTCAGCCACTCTGGCTATGCAACATCTGGTAACTCCTCCGTAAACTGTTCGATTGAGAAGCTAAATGTGAGTCCTTATCATTTGCTCTCAATTTTCCAATCGAGAGACCGCTCCCATGTTGGCACCGAAGCGTCTACTGACCGCACTCGCCCTGACCCTGATCGGCAGCACTGCTGCACAGGCCGCCGACGAAGTGGTGGTCTACTCCTCGCGTATCGACGAGCTGATCAAGCCGGTGTTCGATGCCTACACCGCGAAAACCGGCGTGCAGGTGAAGTTCATCACCGACAAGGAAGCGCCGTTGATGCAGCGGATCAAGGCCGAGGGCGAGAACGCCACCGCCGACCTGCTGCTGACCGTCGATGCCGGCAACCTCTGGCAGGCCGAGCAGATGGGCATCCTGCAACCGTTCACCTCCAAGGTGATCGACGCCAACATTCCGCTGCAGTACCGCGCGTCCTCCCATGCCTGGACCGGCCTGAGCCTGCGGGCGCGAACCATTGCCTACTCCACCGATCGGGTGAAACCCGGTGAGCTGACCACCTACGAGGCACTGGCTGACAAACAGTGGGAAGGTCGCCTGTGCCTGCGCACGGCGAAGAAGGTCTACAACCAGTCCCTGACCGCCACCATGATCGAAGTGCACGGTGCCGACAAAACCGAGAAGATCCTCAAAGGCTGGGTCAACAACCTGTCCACCGACGTGTTCTCCGACGACATCGCCGTGCTCGAGGCGATCAACGCCGGTCAGTGCGACGTCGGCATCGTTAACACGTACTACTACGGCCGTCTGCACAAGCAGAAGCCGGACCTGCCGGTAAAACTGTTCTGGCCCAACCAGGGTGATCGCGGCGTTCACGTGAACCTGTCGGGCATCGGCTTGACCAAGCATGCACCGCACCCGGAAGCGGCCAAGGCCCTGGTTGAATGGATGACCACCCCTGAAGCGCAGAAGATCTTCGCCGACGTGAACCAGGAATTCCCGGCCAACCCTGCGGTTCAGCCATCTGCTGAAGTAGCGAGCTGGGGCAAGTTTGTGGCCGACACACTGCCGGTGGAAATTGCCGGCAAGCGTCAGGCTGAAGCGATTCGGATGATGGATCGGGCGGGCTGGAACTGACCTCACCGTTATTGTGGCGTGCGGCTACCTGTGGCGAGGGAGCTTGCTCCCGCTGGGCTGCGAAGCGGCCCCGTTGGCGTCTATAGGTCAGGATCGAGATGATCTGATAACCTCCTGCGGCTGCTTCGCACCCGGGAGCAAGCTCCCTCGCCACAAAATGGAGCCGGCTTCAAGTTAGAGTCGGACGAATATTTTCTAGAGAATTCCCTTGGCTCACCCCGCCCAACGCCGCTGGTATCCCCTGGTCTTCGCCATCGCCGCGCTGGTCCTGCTGCCCCTGAGCGTGCTGTTTTTCTCCTGGCAAACCATCGATCAGCAAATCTGGTCGCACCTCTGGGACACCCAGATGCCGCGCCTGCTGGGCAATACGCTGACGTTGGTGCTCGGCGTCGGAATCGGTGTCACGCTCCTGGGCGTCAGCCTCGCCTGGCTGACCAGCCTCTGCGAATTCCCCGGCCGGCGCTGGCTGGACTGGGCGCTGATGCTGCCTTTTGCGATTCCGGCTTATGTGCTGGCCTTCGTCTTCGTCGGCCTGCTGGATTTCGCCGGCCCGGTGCAAACCTTGCTGCGGGAATGGTTCGGTACCGGGCTGCGATTGCCGCGCGTACGCTCCACCGGCGGCGTCATCCTCGTTCTGGTGCTGGTGTTCTACCCCTACGTTTACCTGCTGGCGCGCACTGCATTCCTGGCCCAGGGCAAAGGCCTGATGGAAGCGGCACGCGTGCTCGGGCAATCGCCGTGGCAGGCGTTCTGGCGCGTGGCCCTGCCGATGGCGCGGCCGGCGATTGGTGCCGGCGTGGCGTTGGCGTTGATGGAAACCCTGGCGGACTTCGGTGCGGTGTCGGTGTTCAACTTCGACACGTTCACCACGGCCATCTACAAAACCTGGTACGGATTCTTCAGCCTCTCCACCGCCGCGCAACTGGCCAGCCTGTTGCTGCTGGTGGTGATGATTGTGTTGTACGGCGAACGTCGTGCGCGCGGGGCCAGCCGCATGAGCAATGAGCGACCCCGGGTCAAGGCGCTGTACCACCTGCGGGGTTTCAAGGCGTTGGCGGCCATGAGTTGGTGTGGCCTGGTGTTCGCCTGTGCGTTCGTCATTCCAATGCTGCAACTGGTGGTGTGGTTCTGGCAGCGTGGACGTTTCGATCTGGATGAGCGTTACGCCGGGCTGATTGTCCACACCCTGTACCTGGGCGGCATGGCAGCGTTGATTACCGTCAGCGTTGCGCTGGTGCTGGCATTTGCCCGAAGGCTGGCGCCGACCCGGGCGATCCGTTCCGGTGTCAGCCTGGCCAATCTCGGCTACGCCCTGCCGGGATCGGTGTTGGCGGTGTCGATCATGCTGGCGTTCAGTTACCTGGATCGCGAACTGGTCATCCCGTTGTCAGGCTGGCTCGGCGGGGCCGGCAAGCCATTGCTGCTGGGCAGTCTGTCGGCGCTACTGCTGGCCTATCTGGTGCGTTTCATCGCGGTGGCTTATGGGCCGCTGGACAGCAGCCTGGCGCGAATACGGCCTTCTTTGCCCGAAGCGGCACGTAGCCTTGGCGTCAGTGGGCCACGACTGTTTTTCAAAGTGTATCTGCCGTTATTGCTGCCCGGCACATTGAGCGCCGCGTTGCTGGTGTTCGTCGATGTGCTCAAGGAAATGCCCGCGACCCTGCTGATGCGCCCGTTTGGCTGGGACACGCTGGCCGTACGGATCTTTGAAATGACCAGCGAAGGCGAGTGGGCGAGGGCTTCGTTGCCGGCCCTGACTCTCGTTTTGGTCGGGCTGTTACCGGTCATCGGATTGATTCGACGTTCGGCGCATCGAAACGCCTAGGTGTCAGTCCTACACCTTGAGGCTACAATGCGCGGCATTCGGTGCGGTCCGTCCTACGGACTCGGTAGCTGATATCGGCTGAAAGCCTTCTATTTCAAGGCTTTCGCCCGTTAAGCACTTGCCCGCACCTTCGCCACGCCCGGAAGGAGAAACCCATGGGACAGCGTACGCCTCTGTATGACCTTCATCTCGCCCTCGGCGCGAAGATGGTCGATTTTGGCGGTTGGGATATGCCTCTGCATTACGGCTCGCAGGTCGAGGAACACCATCAGGTGCGCCGCGATTGCGGGGTTTTCGATGTATCCCACATGACCGTGATCGATGTCGCCGGCCCTCAGGCCAAGGCCTGGCTCCAGCATTTGCTGGCCAATGACGTCGAGCGCCTGCACAGCCCCGGCCGTGCCTTGTACAGCACCATGCTCAACGAGCGCGGCGGCATCGTCGACGACATGATCGTCTACCGTCTCGAGGACGGTTATCGGCTGGTGGTCAACGCCTCCACCCGCAATCAGGACCTCGCCTGGATGCAGGCCCACATCGATGGTTTCGACGTGCAGCTCAACGAGCGCTCCGAACTGGCGATGCTGGCGATTCAAGGCCCCCATGCCCGGCACAAGATCTCCGAACTGGTCACCCAGTCCCGCGGCAACCTGATCCAGATGCTCAAGCCCTTCGAAGGCCAGCCTGATGGCGACTGGTTCATCGCGCGCACCGGCTATACCGGTGAAGACGGTCTGGAGATCGTGCTGCCGGCCAATCAGGCTCCAGGGTTTTTCAACGATCTGGTGGGCGCGGGCATTTCTCCTATCGGTCTGGGCGCCCGGGATACCTTGCGTGTCGAAGCCGGCATGAACCTGTACGGCCAGGACATTCATCAGGACGTTTCACCACTGGCCTCGAACATGGCCTGGAGCATTGCCTGGGAACCGGCCACTCGCCAGTTCATCGGTCGCAGCGCCCTGGAAGCCGAGCGGGCGGGTGGTGTGCAGCACAAACTGGTCGGTCTGGTCCTTGAGGAACGTGGGGTTTTGCGCGCTCATCAAGTGGTCCGTATCGCCAATGTTGGCGAAGGAGAGATCACCAGTGGTAGTTTCTCTCCTACGCTTAGCAAGTCGATAGCACTGGCGCGCGTGCCGATGGCAACTGCCGACCGCGCAGAAGTGGAAATCCGTGGCAAGTGGTACCCGGTCCGAGTGGTCAAACCGACCTTCGTACGCCATGGCAAAACCTTGATCTAACCTTTTTGGCGGGCAACGACCGCTGACAATTCTCTTGAGGACACAGAACATGAGCGATATCCCTGCCGACCTGCGTTTTGCCGAAAGTCACGAATGGGCCCGCCTGGAAGCTGATGGCTCCGTCACCGTGGGCATCAGCGATCACGCTCAGGAAGCCTTGGGCGATGTGGTGTTCGTTGAGCTGACCGAAGTCGGAAAAGTCTTCGCTGCCGGTGATCAATCCGGTGTCGTTGAGTCGGTTAAAGCCGCCTCCGACATTTACTCCCCGGTATCCGGTGAAGTGATTGCGATCAACGAAGAACTGAGCGCTAACCCGGAACTGCTCAACTCCCAACCGTACAGTGCCTGGATCTTCAAACTGAAGCCTAGCGACAAGGCTGAGCTGGACAAGCTGCTCGATGCAGCTGGTTACAAGGCCGCCATCGGCGAGTAAGCCTTGAGCGTCATCCCAAAGCCCCGACCCGTCGGGGCTTTTTTTCGCCTGACGGATTTTCCCTGTGGGAGCGGGCTTGCTCGCGAAGGCGGTCTTTCAGCTGACATCTACATCGACTGACACGGCCCTTTGCGAGCAAGCCCGCTCCCACAAGGTCCGCCGTTTGTACTGGCTGCTATGCTGGTTTGACCGTGTTGCATCGACGTTGAGCGCCAGTCAAGAGAGAGCCCGTCATGTCCCAATTGCCGTCCTTGAGCCAGTTACGCGACCCCAATGCTTTTCTTCGCCGCCACCTCGGCCCCGATGCCGCCGAGCAACAGGCGATGCTCGACAGCCTCGGCCTCGGCAGTCGGGTCGAGCTGATCGAGCAAACGGTGCCGCCGGGAATCCGCCTGAATCGGGCGCTCGATTTACCGCCCGCCCTCGACGAAGAAGCCGCGCTGGCCAAGCTGCGTGGGTACGCCGAGCAGAACCAGGTCTGGACCAGCCTGATCGGCATGGGCTACCACGGCACCCTCACGCCCACCGTGATTCTGCGCAACGTGCTGGAAAATCCCGGTTGGTACACCGCCTACACGCCTTATCAGCCTGAGATTGCCCAAGGCCGGCTCGAAGCGCTGCTGAATTTCCAGCAATTGACCATCGACTTGACAGGTCTCGAGCTGGCGAACGCGTCGTTGCTCGATGAAGCCACCGCGGCGGCGGAAGCCATGGCGCTGGCCAAGCGGGTCGCCAAGTCCAAAAGCAATCTGTTCTTCGTCGATGAGAACTGCCATCCACAAACCATCTCCGTGGTGCAAACCCGCGCCGAAGGCTTCGGTTTCGAGCTGATCATCGATGCTGTGGATAACTTGAAGCAGTACGAGGTGTTTGGCGCGCTGCTGCAATATCCGGACACCCATGGCGAGATCCGCGATCTGCGGCCATTGATCGATCACTTGCATGCCCAGCAGGCGCTGGCCTGTGTAGCGACGGATCTGCTGAGCCTGCTGTTACTGACCCCGCCGGGTGAGCTGGGCGCCGACGTGGTGTTCGGCTCGTCCCAGCGTTTCGGTGTACCGATGGGGTACGGCGGACCACACGCGGCATTTTTTGCCAGCCGCGAAGAGTACAAGCGAGCGATTCCCGGGCGGATCATCGGCGTCTCGAAAGATGCTCGCGGCAATACCGCGTTGCGCATGGCCCTGCAAACTCGCGAGCAACATATTCGGCGGGAGAAGGCCAATTCGAACATCTGCACCGCTCAGGTATTGCTGGCCAACATCGCCAGTTTCTACGCGGTTTACCACGGCCCGGAAGGGTTGAAGCAAATTGCCCAGCGTGTCCACCGGTTGACCTGCATCCTTGCCGCCGGCCTTGAGCGCCACGGCATCACCCGCCTCAACACCCACTTTTTCGACACACTGACGCTGGAGGTCGGTGGCACTCAGACGGCAATCATCGAAAGTGCCCAGGCCGCACAGATCAATTTGCGCATTCTCGGGCGCGGGCAGTTGGGGCTGAGCCTTGACGAAACCTCTGACGAAACCACGGTGGCGAAACTGTTCGATGTGTTCCTCGGTTCCGATCATGGGCTGAACGTCGACGAACTGGACGGTGAATCCCTTGCATCCGGCATTCCCGCAGGATTGCTGCGCACCTCGCCTTATCTGCGCCATCCCGTATTCAGCGCCCATCACAGCGAAACCGAGATGCTGCGCTACCTCAAGCAACTGGAAAACAAAGACCTGGCGCTCAACCAGTCGATGATTCCGCTGGGCTCCTGCACCATGAAACTCAATGCCACCAGCGAGATGATCCCCATCACCTGGCCGCAATTCGCCCACTTGCACCCGTTTGTGCCGAAAGAGCAGGCGGTGGGTTATTCGTTGATGATCGAGGAGCTGGAGCGCTGGCTCTGCGCGATCACCGGTTTCGACGCGATCTGCATGCAACCCAACTCCGGCGCCCAGGGCGAGTACGCCGGGCTGCTGGCGATCCGCAAATACCACGAGAGCCGTCATGAAGGGGCACGAGACATCTGCCTGATCCCGTCCTCCGCCCACGGCACCAACCCGGCGTCGGCGCAGATGGCCGGGATGCGCGTGGTGATCGTCGAGTGCGACGAGGCGGGCAACGTCGATCTGGATGACCTCAAAAGCAAGGCTGCGGACGCGGGCGACAAACTTGCCTGCCTGATGGCGACGTATCCGTCGACTCACGGCGTGTATGAAGAAGGCATCAGCGAAATCTGCGAAGTTATCCACAGCCACGGCGGCCAGGTGTACATGGATGGCGCCAACCTCAACGCCCAGGTGGGATTGACGCGGCCGGCGGACATTGGCGCCGACGTGTCCCACATGAACCTGCACAAGACCTTCTGCATTCCCCACGGCGGCGGTGGGCCGGGCATGGGCCCGATTGGTGCGCGCGCGCACCTGGCGCCGTTCGTCGCCAATCACCCGGTGGTGCCGATTGAAGGACCGCTGCCGCAGAACGGCGCGGTCAGCGCCGCGCCTTGGGGCAGTGCGAGCATTTTGCCGATCAGCTGGATGTACATCGCCATGATGGGGCCGCAGTTAGCGGATGCCAGCGAGGTGGCGATCCTTGCCGCAAATTACCTGGCGCAGCATTTGTCCGGGGCGTTCCCCGTGCTCTACACCGGGCGCAACGAGCGTGTGGCGCACGAATGCATCCTGGATTTGCGACCACTGAAGGCGCTGACCGGGATCAGCGAAGAGGACGTGGCCAAGCGCCTGATGGATTACGGTTTCCATGCGCCGACCATGTCGTTCCCGGTGCCGGGGACGCTGATGGTCGAGCCGACCGAAAGTGAGTCAAAGGCCGAGCTGGACCGGTTTATCGGCGCGATGCTGAGCATTCGTGCGGAAATCACCGAGGTACAGAACGGTAACTGGCCAGCCGAGGACAATCCGCTGAAGCGAGCGCCGCATACCCTGGCCGACATCACCGGCATTTGGGAGCGGCCTTACAGCATCGAGCAAGCGGTGACGCCGGATGCGCACACCAAGGCGCATAAATACTGGCCGGTGGTGAATCGGGTGGATAACGTCTATGGCGACCGCAATTTGTTCTGCGCGTGCGTACCGGTCGATGATTACCGCTGATCTCCCGCACTACGCAAATCCAATGTGGGAGCGAGCCTGCTCGCGATAACGGTGTAACAGTCGCTGAAGATGTCGACTGATCCACCGCTATCGCGAGCAGGCTGGCTCCCACAGGGTTTTGTATTGGGCAAAAAAATGCCGCTCGTTAGAGCGGCATTTTTGTTTAGGTAAAGCTTATTCCGAAGCCACGGCATTCTTCGCCAGGATCGCGTTCGCCAGTTCCATATCCGTCGCCTGCAGGCCCGGATTGTCGGCGCGGACTTTCTGCATCGCGGCTTCCAGATAAGGACCGCGAATGCCGCCGTCACTGGCGACAAAGCTGCCGGCATCGTCCTGCGCGGCAACGATCAGCTTGTGATCCTTGAAGGTCAGGTAAGTCGAACCGGTGGTGGCACCGGACGAAATGACGTTACGCCAAAAGCTATCGGCCATCGCCGAACCGACTGGAAGGGACAACAAGGCGATGGTAGCGACAGCAAGTTTGAGACGCATAATGGGTGACTCCACTGGTTAACTACGGGGTTGGATCGCCATTCCCCCAATCCAGTTCCGTGATGGCCGCGCCTACTTTTGTTCGCTCTGCGGCGTCACTCGCAATACTTCCTCGATCGTCGTCAACCCGGCGGCCACTTTCTGCGCCCCCGACAAACGCAAACTGCGCATGCCTTCCTTGAACGCCTGACGCCGCACCGCCAGCAAATCAGTGTCGGGATTGATCAGCGCTTTTACGCCATCGGTCAGCTGCATGATTTCGTAGACCCCGGCGCGGCCGCGATAGCCAGTGTCGCGACATTCCAGACAGCCGATGGCGCGCTGGGCGTTGGTCGGCAGCGGCGCTTGCCAGGGTTTGGTCAGGGTTTGCCAATCTTCTTCGCTCAACGTCAGCGGTGCCTTGCAGTGAGGGCACAATGTGCGGACCAGGCGCTGGGCCATGACGCCGAGCACTGTGGCCTTGATCAGGTAATGCGGCACGCCGAGTTCCAGCAGGCGGCTGATGGCGCTGGGCGCATCGTTGGTGTGCAAGGTCGAGAGTACCAAGTGACCGGTGAGCGCGGCCTGAATGGCCATTTCCGCGGTTTCGAGGTCGCGGATCTCGCCGATCATGATGATGTCTGGATCCTGCCGCATCAGCGCGCGCACGCCAGCGGCGAAGGTCAGGTCGATGTTGTGCTGGACCTGCATCTGGTTGAACGCCGGTTCGACCATCTCGATCGGGTCTTCGATGGTGCAGAGGTTGACCTCCGGGGTCGCCAGTTTCTTTAGCGTGGTGTACAGCGTGGTTGTTTTGCCCGACCCCGTGGGCCCGGTCACCAGAATGATGCCGTTGGGCTGGCGGGTCATGTCCTGCCAGCGGCGCAGGTCTTCGGCGGAGAAGCCCAGCTGATCGAAGTCCTTGAGCAGCACTTCCGGGTCGAAGATCCGCATGACCATTTTTTCGCCGAACGCCGTCGGCAAGGTCGACAGCCGCAACTCGACTTCGCCGCCGTCCGGGGTCTTGGTCTTTACCCGGCCATCCTGGGGTTTGCGCTTTTCCGCGACGTTCATCCGCCCGAGGCTTTTCAGGCGGCTGACGATCGCCATCGTCACCTGCGGCGGGAATTGATAGACGTTGTGCAGCACGCCATCGATGCGAAAGCGCACCGTGCCCTGTTCGCGCCGGGGTTCGATGTGGATATCACTGGCTCGCTGCTGGAAGGCGTACTGGAACAACCAGTCGACGATGTTGACGATGTGCGCGTCGTTGGCATCTGGCTCCTGATCGCTGGCGCCGAGGTTGAGCAGTTGCTCGAAGTTGCCCAGGGAGCTGGTTTGCTGATCGGCGTTGGTCGCCCCGCTGACCGATTTGGCCAGGCGGAAAAACTCGACGCTGAAGCGCTGGATGTCCACCGGGTTGGCGACGACGCGTTTGATTGGCAGCTTCAACACGTGAGTCAGGTCAGCTTCCCAGCCGTTGACATAAGGTTGGGCGCTGGCCACGGTCACCGCGTCGCGGTCGATGGACACCGCCAGGATCTTGTGGCGCTGGGCGAAGGCGTAGGACATCAGCGGCGTGATGGCCGCGACGTTGATCTTCAGCGGATCGATGCGCAAGTAAGGCTGGCCGGCCTGCTGCGACAGCCACAGGGTCAGGCTTTCCAGATCCAGATGTTTGCCGGGACGACTAAGGTCGTCGAGGTGCTGGCTGGCGATGAATTCCAGGGGATGCATCTGGCCATTGGCGGCATGCCGGCGGCGGGCATTGAGCGCGTGTTCGGCCGAGTCCTGGCTGATAAAGCCCTGGGCGACCAGTTCACGCAGCAAATCATTGAGATCCAGCCAGCGGTCCTGAATGGCAAGTTGAACGGACATGCGGGCTCCTCATGAACAACAGTTCGCAAAGGATAGTCGCGGACCCACCGACCGTTGGGCCACTACCCGACGAAGCCGTGTCGAGGTTTGTCAGCCTGCCGCCTGAGCCGGCTCATTCCACGCCGAATCAGCGGCTTGCAGCTCTACGGAAAAAACGCTGATCAGGTTACGTAATTTGTCCGCAATCACTTCGGCCCGATGCCAGCTCAGCCCGTCCATGACGATGTCGATCGACATCAGATCGTCCATCCGTTGCGCGCTGACCTGCTGCGGCGTCAGTAACTGTAAGGCGAACAGGTTGAGCGTCCGGCACAGCAGGTCCGGCTCGGCTTCGGCCAACAGTTGGTAATGAACGCGGCAGTGCGCGTTGCCGGCGTTCCAGACATCGGCGCGGGCGGGCGAGGTGTTCACGGCTTCCAGGTGCGGCATGGTCGGTCTCCAAATCAATGGAGAAATTTTTACATTCGCTGCCGGACATTTCTTATCTATGATTGAGTCTATTGGCTATTTTTCGAATTGTTTGATTCGGCTGGCTATCAATTACGGGTTTATTTATGCATAGCGAGCTGGATAGCTACGATCGCAAGATTCTCGCGTTGCTGCAGGAAGACGCTTCGCTCTCCAGCGCGCAGATCGCCGAACAGGTGGGGCTCTCCCAGTCGCCGTGCTGGCGGCGGATTCAGCGGATGAAGGAGGAGGGGATCATTCGCGGGCAGGTGACGTTGCTCGACCGGAAGAAAATCGGCCTTAACACGCAGATCTTTGCCGAGATCAAACTCAACGCGCACGGGCGTTCGAATTTCACCGAGTTCACCGAGGCGATTCGTGGTTTTCCCGAAGTGCTGGAGTGCTATGTGCTGATGGGGTCGGTGGATTTCTTGTTGCGGATTGTCACGGCGGACATCGAGGCGTATGAGCGGTTTTTCTTTGAGAAGCTGTCGATGGTGCCGGGAATTCAGGAAGTGAACTCGATTGTGGCGTTGTCGGAGATCAAGTCGACAACGAGCTTGCCGGTCTAGGGTATGCGGTGAATGTGCTGGCCTCTTCGCGGGCAAGCCTCGCTCCTACAGGTTTGAGTCGGCCGCCGAATTGGGGTCAACGAAAATACTGTAGGAGCGAGGCTTGCCCGCGAAGGCGTCATTACATACGCAGCAGCATTTTCCAGGCACGATTCTGATAAACCGCAATCGCCTGCTGCTTGCGTGCATCCAGCGATTCATCGGTGATCGGCTCGTTGGCCAGTTGCGCCAGTAGTTTGAGCTCACCGTACAGGCGATCCATTTCCGGGATGTCCAGCACGCCACGGGCATGGTGCAGCCAGGCCTGGATGCGCTCGATGCGCGGCAGTTGCTCGGCCAAATCTTCCGGCTGTTGCTGATAACGCTGCAATTGCAGCGACGTCGCTTCTTCACCGAGCAAGCGCGGCAACCAGCTACCCAACTGCGCAGCGCCCTGGCGATTGCCACGGACGTTGCGATCAGCCGCCCAGGTGCGGGCCAGCAACCAACGTGAAGTGTTCAGCGAGAACAGGCCCCAGCGCGGGTCTTCCAGTTCTTCGAGGAACTGCTCCGGCGCAGCTTTGCGCACGTCTTCGTCGTCGATACCTGCCTGAACCAGCGGGCGCCAGTCTTCGAGCAAGGCATCCAGAGCAACGCGTAGATCATGAGTCGACTGACGCGGTGCGGCCTGGCCCAGGCTGCTGAGCAAGGCGCGCAACTCAGCGAGGTTCTCGACCCAGTCCTGCAACAGGCGCCAGTGGCCGTTGAAGCGATACTGTTCGGCCAGACGCTGGCTGCTGCTCAGCAAGTGCCAGCTCAGCGCGGCGAATGCATCATCCAGCGGCGTTTCAGCGGTGATTTGCGGCGCAGGCAGGCTCAATGAGTAACTGTTGGCGTCGTACAAGCGATAACCACGCTCGGCCTTGCTGATGTCACACGGCATCAGGGCCAGGGTCGCAGCCAGTTCGGCGGCCAGTTCCAGCAGGGCAGCCGGCTCGCCTTCGCGCAGTTCCAGTTCCAGCTCACAGATTTCTTCTTTCTGCTTGCCGACCACCACGTGGCCCAGGTCCAGCGCGGCTTCGATGACCACTTTGGTCTTGCCACGGCCCCAGGCGATTTCAGCGCGTTCGCGAACGAAATCGGTGGTGAAGATCGGTTTCAGGGTTTTCTTGTCCAGCTCGGCCAATTCTTCTGGCCAGCATTCGCCGTCGAGTTTTTTCACGTCGAGCTTGGCTTTGGGCAGGTTCCAGTCGTATTCGTTACGCTCGGACAGGCCGGCGACGCTCTGGCCGCGGGTCTTGAGGGTTTGAATCACTTCTTCGCCATCCTTGCGCAAGCGCAGGGCAACCTTGGCGCGGGCCAGGTCGCGCTCAGGCGTGTCGAAGTACTGGTTCATCAACTCACGGCGTTCCCAGCCACTTTTGTTGCGTTTTTTCAGGAGCGGGTGCTCGCGCAGGGCAGCGAGGGTTTCGCGGCTGACGCGGAGTTTGATTTCGGTTTCTTTCTGCATGGCCGGAAAATCCAGGATCGGGAGCGCAGCCGGGGGAAATGTGTGGCTGCCAAGGCCGTGCAGTGTACAGGACTGACCGACACTGCGCGCCGCGGCGGTTTATTCCTGTCGCCAGATGGTTCTATGATGGTCTTCAATTCGCGAGTGGGAGTCAGCGATGACTTTGCCGTCCATGAAAGATCAGTTCGCTGCGCTGATTGCCGCGCCGTCGGTCAGCTGTACCCAGCCCAGCCTTGATCAATCCAATCGTCCGGTCATCGACTTGCTGGCGACGTGGCTCGGTGACTTGGGTTTTGCCTGTGACATCCAGCAGGTCAGCCCCGGCAAATTCAACTTGCTCGCCAGTTTCGGTTCCGGCCCCGGTGGCCTGGTGCTTGCCGGGCATAGCGATACGGTGCCGTTCGATGGCGCGTTGTGGCAGACCGATCCGCTGAAGCTGACCGAAGTCGATGGCCGTTGGGTGGGCCTGGGCAGTTGCGACATGAAAGGCTTTTTTGCTCTGGCTATCGAAGCGGTGATTCCGCTGCTCGATCAACCGTTCAAGCAGCCGCTGCTGATCCTCGCCACCTGCGATGAAGAAAGCTCGATGTCCGGTGCTCGCGCCCTGGCTGAGGCCGGCCGTCCGCTGGGGCGTGCGGCGGTAATAGGCGAGCCGACCGGGCTGAAGCCGATCCGCATGCACAAAGGCATCATGATGGAACGCATCGACATCCTCGGTCAGAGCGGTCATTCCTCGGACCCGCGCCTGGGCCACAGCGCCCTCGAAGCCATGCACGATGCCATCGGCGAACTACGTGGCCTGCGCCTGTTGTGGCAGCGTGAATTCCGTAATCCACAGTTTGGTGTGCCGACGCCGACCATGAATTTCGGCTGCATCCATGGCGGCGACAACCCCAACCGAATCTGTGGCCAATGCTCGCTGGAGTTCGACTTGCGGCCATTGCCAGGCATGGACCCTGCAGCGCTGCGTTCGGCCATTCTGCAGAGGCTCAACCCGATTGCCGAACGCCATCAGGTGAAGATCAGCTACGCGCCGCTGTTCCCTGAAGTGCCGCCGTTCGAGCAAGACGAAGACGCGGAATTGGTCCGGGTGGCTGAAAAGCTGACCGGCCATCTCGCCGAAGCAGTGGCGTTCGGCACCGAAGCGCCTTATCTTCAGCGTCTTGGCTGCGAAACACTGGTGCTGGGCCCGGGCGACATCGCCTGTGCGCACCAACCGGGGGAATACCTCGAAATGTCACGTTTGCAGCCTACCGTGCATCTATTACGACAATTGATTGAACATTACTGCCTGACACCGGCCAAATCGCCCGCTCCCACAGGTTCTATGTCTTGACTGACTAAACGGTTTAAATTGCCAGTGTCCCAACCCGTATTCATGAGGAGAGCTCGCGTGTCGCCAAGCCTGTTCCGACGATAACCATCAGCCCGCTGTGCGTTTTCAGTTTCGCCCATTTTTTGGCTGCTATTTATTACAGGCCCAGGTTCATGCCCGAATACGTTAATTGGCTTCGTCACGCTTCGCCTTACATCAATGCCCACCGCGACTGCACCTTCGTCGTCATGCTGCCCGGCGACGGCGTTGAGCATCCGAACTTCGGCAACATCGTCCACGACCTCGTGCTGCTGCACAGCCTGGGCGTGCGGTTGGTGCTGGTTCACGGTTCCCGTCCGCAAATCGAAACCCGCCTCGCCGCACGCGGCCTGACCCCGCATTACCACCACGGGATGCGCATCACCGATGCCGCGACCCTGGAATGTGTGATCGATGCGGTCGGTCAGTTGCGCATCGCCATCGAAGCGCGGCTGTCGATGGACATGGCCTCGTCGCCGATGCAGGGCTCGCGCCTGCGGGTAGCCAGCGGCAACCTGGTGACGGCGCGGCCGATCGGCGTGCTGGAAGGCGTCGACTATCACCACACTGGCGAAGTCCGCCGGGTCGACCGCAAGGGCATCAATCGCCTGCTGGACGAGCGCTCCATCGTGCTGCTGTCGCCGTTGGGCTACTCGCCGACCGGGGAGATTTTCAACCTCGCCTGCGAAGACGTCGCCACGCGCGCGGCCATCGATCTGGGTGCGGACAAACTGCTGTTGTTTGGTGCCGACCTTGGCTTGATCGATGAAAACGGTCGGCTGGTGCGTGAGCTGCGTCCGCAACAAGTCCCGGCGCATTTGCAGCGCTTGGGCAGCAACTATCAGGCGGAACTGCTGGATGCGGCGGCTGAAGCGTGCCGGGGCGGTGTGGCGCGTAGCCATATCGTCAGCTACGCCGAAGACGGCGCGCTGCTGACCGAGCTGTTCACCCGCGACGGTGGCGGTACGCTGGTGGCGCAGGAGCAATTCGAGATTGTGCGCGAAGCGGCCATCGAAGACGTCGGTGGTTTGCTGGACCTGATCAGCCCGCTGGAAGAGCAGGGGATTCTGGTGCGTCGTTCCCGCGAGGTGCTGGAGCGTGAGATCGAGCAGTTCAGCGTGGTTGAACGCGAAGGCATGATCATCGCCTGTGCGGCGTTGTATCAGATTGCCGATTCGGACGCTGGCGAGCTGGCCTGTCTGGCGGTGAACCCGGAGTATCGCCATGGCGGTCGCGGTGATGAGTTGCTGGAGCGCATCGAGACCCGCGCCCGGGCTCAGGGCCTGAAAACCTTGTTCGTGCTGACGACCCGGACCGCTCACTGGTTCCGTGAGCGTGGGTTTGTGCCGAGCAGCGTTGAACGGCTGCCGTCGGCGCGGGCGTCGCTGTACAACTATCAGCGTAATTCGAAGATCTTCGAAAAAGCCCTGTAACCAAATCCTCTGTAGGAGCGAGGCTTGCCCGCGAAGAGGCCATCACATCCAACACTGATGGTGGCTGTGACGACGCCTTCGCGGGCGCCTCGCTCCTACAGGGTAGTGTGTTACTCCTGCACGAATTTCGCGCTGACATAAGGCGAATAATCCGGCAGCACCGTCTCTACCTTCCCTTGCTCCTTCAAAAACTTCGCCGTCTCGCCAATCGCCTTGGCCGTGCCGCCGTCCAGCAGCGCGGTGGTCTGTTGTGCCTTGGCATCCGGAAACGCCGAACCGGCCAGCAACTCCGGCACATCAGCGGCATTGGCACCGGTCAATTTGGCGATTTTCTGCACCGGCACCGAGTTCGCCGTCCAGCTGTCTTTATGCGCCGCATAGTCGGCGAACGAGTCCAGGGTGACCTTGGCGAATTTCGCCACGACGTCGGGGTGCTTCTCGGCGTAATCCTTGCGCGCCACCCACACCTCGAACGTCGGCGCGCCCCACTGACCCACCTGTGCTGCGTCGGTCAATGTCTTGCCGGTCTTGCGTATTTCCCCAAGTGCCGGCGACCAGACAAACGCACCGTCGATGTCACCACGCTTCCAGGCAGCAGCGATTTCCGCTGGTTGCAGGTTCACCACTTTGACTTTCGAGGCGTCCAGGCCCCAGTGCTTCAGCGCGCTGAGCAAGCTGTAGTGGGAGGTTGAAACGAAGGGTGTGGCGATCGTCTTGCCGATCAGATCTTCCGGTTTATTGATGCCGCTGCCGTTGCGCACCACCAGTGCTTCGGCAGCGTTGATCTGCGCGGAAACAATGAACGCCACGATCGGCAGATTGCGCGAAGCGGCCGCTGCCAGCGGACTCGAGCCGAGGTTGCCAATCTGTACGTCGCCAGACGCAATGGCCGTCACCACTTCCGGGCCGCTGTTGAATCGACGCCAGTCGATTTTCTCGCCGATGGTCTTCTCGTAAACACCGTCGGCCTGGGGGACTTTACTGGGGTCGATGCCGGTTTGATAACCGACCGTGAGGTTCGCCGCTTGCGCGCTGAGCGAAAATAAAACCGATACACAAACTGTAACAATTGGTCTGGATAGTGCGCGTTTGGTCGTCATGGCATCGCCTTTCGGTAGGGGATTGTCTCCGAATTGCGTCAAAGCTAATCGATCTAAAAAAAGGCTAAAAAATACCTTTTAGGAATTAGCTTATGAGTCGACCGCTCTGGCACGGGACCCTGAATGGCGGTGAGCTAAATTCCTAAAAGGTATGAAAAAAGAACTGACAAATTCTTTTTGGGTTTATGACGAGCTCATGACCCTGCAAGGACCAAAACACCGGGGATTAGACCATGGTCGTAGACACACATAGTTACGATTGACTTGTGGGTCACGGTCTGGCGCTAATCGCGCATCTTAGGATCCGGGGCGTTCGACCCAGGGCCAGGAACACAAGAATTAGAAACGAGAGGAGCTAAACAATGAACAAGTCCACCTTGGCCCTGGCCGTGGCCGTAGGGGTTTTGGCGCAGCAGGCAGGCGCCGCCGGTTTCATCGAAGACAGCAAGGCTTCCGTCAGTTCCCGAACCATGTATTACAACGCGGACACCCGCGAAGGGACTGCAAACGATCAGCGAGAAACTGCTGAAGGTCTCAAGTTCGATTTCCTGTCCGGTTTCACCCAAGGCACTGTGGGCTTTGGTTTTGACGCCCAGGCACTCGTCGGCATCCATCTGGATGGTGGCCGTGGTCATCACCCGGACAACAACACATTCTTCCCAAGCGATTCCGATGGTTCCGCATCAGACACATGGAGCCGCGTAGCGGGCAACGTCAAGGCCCGCTTCTCGAAGACCGAGGCTCACCTGGGTGGCGCTCTGCAACCGAACATGCCGATTCTGGTCGCGAACGACAGCCGTCTGCTGCCACAGACCTTTGAAGGTGGCACCATTACCTCGAAGGAAATCGACAACGTGACCTTCAACGTCGGCCAGCTTGAACACGCCGAGGGTCGCGCTTCGTCAAACACTACCGGTCTGGCAGTGGCGGGCGGTACCGAGGAAAGCAACAAATTCCAGTACGCCGGTGCTGACTGGAAGGTCACCAAAGACCTGACCCTGCAGTACTACCACGCGAACCTGGAAGACTACTACAAGCAGAACTTCTTCGGCCTGGTGCACGTCTTCCCGATCAGCGCCAACCAGTCCTTCAAGACTGACCTGCGCTATTTCGACAGCAGCTCCGACGGCAAGAACGGCGACGCAGGCTATCGATTCAATAACAACGGTGGTTACGCCAAGAACCCGGGCGAGGTCGATAACACGACCTGGAGCGCCATGTTCACCTATACCCTGGGGGCCAACGCCTTCCTGCTCGGCCATCAGCGTGTCAGCGATGACGGTGGCTTCGTCTATCTGAACCAGGGCAACGTGGTCGACAGCAACGGTCGCAACGAAGGCGCAGGGGGCACGAGCTTCTACCTGTTCACCGACGCCATGGTTAACGGCTTCGTCCGTGCCGGTGAGAACACCACCTTCGGTCAGTACACCTACGACTTCGCCTCTCTGGGTGTTCCTGGCCTGAAAGCCTCGGCCGCCTACCTGCGCGGCGATAACATCAAAGCTACCAACGGCGTGGGTAAAGACCAGACCGAGTGGGAACGCGACCTGCGTGTGGATTACGTGATCCAGACAGGCGCGCTAAAAGGATTCGGCACGACGTTGCGTCACGGTACCTACCGTGGCGATACCAACATCTCTGCTCAAGATCAGACCCGTCTGATCTTCAACTACACCTACCAGTTCCTGTAAGCCAGAAACCCAAAAAACCTCGCCTGCTGGCGAGGTTTTTTTTGCGCGTTTTTTGATATTCCAATCAGAGCTTAGATAGTAATTTATTATTCTTTTTGGTTTTTAATCCGGACGCCTAAAGTGGCTCGCCTACTCGCCGATACCCTGTGTCCCGGCGCGAGTAGTAGCACGAAGCTATATAGCGAAATGGCATGAAAAATAATGAAATAAATATTTTTCGGTTTTACCATGCGCGCCCCAAATCACAGCGGGTAGCCGACGACCGTAGACGTGCATGGTTACGTTCACATGCGGTCTGGCGCTAACCGCGCATTTCAGGATCCAGGGCAAACGACCCAGGACCAGAAACATAAGAAATTAGAAATTAGAAACGATAGGAGCGAAACAAATGAACAAGTCCACTTTGGCCCTGGCCGTGGCCGTAGGGGTTTTGGCGCAGCAGGCAAGCGCCGCCGGTTTCATCGAAGACAGCAAGGCCACTCTGGGTCTGCGTAACTTCTACATCAACACCGATAACCGTGATGGTCCGGGCGCGAACAAAAACGAAGAGTGGGGCCAAGGCTTCGATCTGCGTTTCATCTCCGGTTACACCCAAGGCACTGTCGGTTTCGGTATCGATGCGATCGGCCTGTTGGGCGTGCGTCTGGATTCGGGCGGTGGTACCAACGGTGCCAGCAATAACTCGTATGGCGGCACGGTTTTCCCAAGCAAGTCCAACGGCGAAGCGGTTGATAACTTCTCCAGCCTGGGCCTGACTGCAAAAGCCAAAATCTCCCAGACCGAACTGAAACTGGGCACGCTGCAGCCAAAAAACCCGGTGATCGTGACCAACGACGGTCGTCTGTTGCCACAAACCTGGCAGGGTGGCCAGATCACTTCTGGCGAGATCAAGGACCTGACTCTGGTCGGCGGCCAGATCGAATCCGTGAAAGGGCGTAACTCCAGCAACAACGAACAGCTGAGCATCGGTGGTGCCAACTCACGTACCGTGAGTGGCCGCGACAGCAACAAGTTCATCTATGCCGGTGGTGATTACAAAATCACCAAAGACCTGACCGCGCAGTACTACTACGGCAACCTGGAAGACTTCTACAAGCAACACTTCCTGGGTCTGGTGCACAACTGGGCAATCGGTCCGGGCGTGTTGAAGTCCGACTTGCGCTACTTCAACAGCTCTGATGACGGCGCCAACGGGCACGATCCGCTGTACTACAGCTCCGGCAACTACAGCAGCACGTCCAGTGGTAAAGGCAAGGTCGACAACAACCTGTACAGCGGCCTGTTCCTGTACACCGTTGCCGGTCACACCTTCGGTGGCGGCTATCAGGTCAGCAACGGCAGCAGTGATTTCCCTTGGTTGAACCAGGGCGACGGCTCGTCGAACTACACCATCACCGACATGCAGATCCAGAAGTTCGGCCGTGCAGGCGAACGTACCTGGCAAGCTCGCTACTCGTTCGACTTCGCCAAAGTCGGCGTGCCTGGCTTGACCGCCGGTATGGTTTATCTGCGTGGCGACGATATCGACACCAACCGCACCTCTACTGCTGCAGCCGGTAACAACAGCACCGAGTGGGAACGCGACCTGACTGTCGGTTACGTCGTACCGGAAGGCCCGTTGAAAAACGTTGGCTTCATGTGGAAGAACGCTACCTGGCGCACCAACATCCCGGGCGTTCGCTCCCAGGATGAAAACCGCCTGATCCTCAGCTACTCGATCCCGCTGTTGTAATAGCGCTCGCGTAACTGATGTAAAAAAGCCCCGCCCGGCATCTCGCCGGGCGGGGCTTTTGCGTTTTCAAGGCGAGGTCACCCCCGTAATCCCGCCTCAAAAACGCCCCTCTTTGCAGCAACTCAAGGCCTTCTCGAACCTTGTTGGCGATGTTCTTCCTGATGCTGACGAAGGTCCAGTGAACAGATATTTAATATTCGTTTACGGTCTAAACAAATCGATATTTATTCTTTTTAATCCATAAGGAACGCAGGCACAGTTGAGCTCAACCAGCACTCACCAGGAGCAGCACCATGAGCCTCAGACTGGGCGATATCGCCCCCGACTTCGAGCAGGATTCCAGCGCCGGCCCCCTCCGTTTCCACGAATGGCTGGGCGATAGCTGGGGCGTGTTGTTTTCCCATCCGGCGGACTTCACGCCGGTGTGCACCACTGAATTGGGCTTCACGGCAAAGCTCAAGGATGAATTCGCCAGTCGCGGTGTGAAAGCCATCGCCCTGTCCGTGGACCCGGTGGACTCGCACCACAAATGGATCGAGGACATCAATGAAACCCAGAACGCGGTCGTCAATTTCCCGATCCTGGCCGACGCGGACCGCAAGGTCTCAGACCTCTACGACCTGATCCACCCGAACGCCAATGACACCCTGACCGTGCGCTCGCTGTTCGTGATCGACCCGAACAAAAAGGTGCGGCTGACCATCACCTACCCGGCGAGTACCGGGCGCAATTTCCACGAGATCCTGCGGGTGATCGACTCGCTGCAACTCACCGACAACTACAAAGTGGCCACCCCGGCCAACTGGCAGGACGGTGATGAGGTGGTGATCGTGCCGTCGCTCAAGGACGAAGACGAAATCAAGAAGCGCTTTCCCAAGGGTTATCGCGCAGTGAAGCCGTACCTGCGCCTGACGCCACAACCCAACCGATAACTGGACAAACTATCGAGCGTCCCTGAGGCATTACCACGCGGAACGTGGGAACGATCACCATAAAGCAGGGGATTTCAGGCCGTTTTTACGGCCTGTTTTTTTGTCTGGAAAAAGGCTTTTCGCATAGACCTTAAATGAATAACCAAATGAATAAATATGATTTATGGATATAACAATCACCTGCTAAGGTCACCTCCATCAACGCGAGATCGCAAACCGCGAATCGCCAACACCGTTCAAGGAATCATCTGAATGCTGGTCGTCTCACTCGGTGGCAGTCCCAGCCAACGCTCCCGTTCCGGGGTGCTGCTGGAGCGCTCCCAACGCTGGTTGCAAGCGCAAGGCGTGGAAGTGGTGAGTTACCAGGTGCGGGACTTCCCGGCCGAAGACTTGCTGCATGCCCGCTTCAACAGCCCGAAGGTGATCGACCTGCTGCAACAGATTGAAAATGCCGACGGCCTGCTGATCGCCACCCCGGTGTACAAGGCATCGTTCTCCGGCGCGCTGAAAACCGTGCTGGACCTGCTGCCCGAGCGTGCGCTGGACCACAAGGTGGTTTTGCCCATGGCCACCGGCGGTAGCATCGCCCACATGCTGGCAGTGGATTACGCGCTCAAGCCGGTGTTGTCGGCGCTGAAAGCCCAAGAGATGTTGCACGGAATTTTCGCGGTAGACAGCCAGATCGCTTACGCCGAAGGCAGCGCCCAGGCGCAGCTGGCGCCAGAGCTGGAACAACGACTGAATGAATCGCTGGAACTGTTTTTCAGCGCCATGGCCCGACGGCCCAAGCCGCTCGATCCGAACCTGTTGAACGAACGTTTGTTGAGCGCTCGCTGGAGCATTTAAGCCTTACCCGCATTTGCTTCACTCCACCTTACTCAGCCGCCAACGGCCAAGCAGGTGCAGCCAAAACCCAACTGCAAAAAGGAGAGCGCCATGCGCACTGTCATTTTGCGTCGTGGTCTGGTCGCTCTGTTTGCAGCGGCTGTCACCTTCGGCGCCATTACTCAAGCTCAAGCGCTTTCTTCCCATGAAGGCGTCCTGCGAATCGGTTATCAGAAGTACGGCACCCTGGTGCTGCTCAAAGCCAAAGGCACGTTGGAAAAACGCCTCGCCGCCCAAGGCGTGGACGTGCAATGGACTGAATTCCCCGGCGGCCCGCAGCTGCTTGAAGGCTTGAACGTCGGCTCCATCGACTTCGGCGTCACCGGCGAAACCCCGCCGGTATTTGCTCAAGCCGCTGGCGCCGATTTGCTCTACGTCGCCTACGAACCGCCAGCGCCCCACAGCGAAGCGATCCTGGTGCCGAAGAACTCGCCGATCAAAACGGTGCAGGGCCTCAAGGGCAAGAAAGTCGTCCTGAACAAAGGCTCCAACGTTCACTACTTGCTGGTGCGTGCACTGGAAGACGCCGGCCTCAAATACACCGACATCCAGACCGTATTCCTGCCGCCGGCCGATGCCCGCGCCGCGTTCGAACGGGGCAGCGTCGATGCCTGGGTCATCTGGGACCCGTACCAGGCTGCCGCCGAACAGCAACTGCAAGCGCGCACCCTGCGCGATGGCCAGGGCATCGTCGACAACCACCAGTTCTACCTTGCGACCAAGCCTTACGCACTGAAAAATCCTGAGGTGATCAAGACCCTCGTGGAAGAAGTGCGCGCCGTCGGCGAGTGGTCCAAGGCCAATCCCGAAGACGTGACCAAACAGGTTTCGCCACTGCTCGGCTTGCCGGCGGACATCACCCTGATCTCGATGAAACGCCAGGGTTACGGCGCGTTGTTCCTCACGCCTGAAGTGGTCGCCGCCCAACAGAAAATCGCCGACAGCTTCTATCAGCTCAAGCTGATTCCGAAGCAGTTGAGCATCAAAGACGTGATCTGGACGCCACCGGCCGCCGTTGCCGAGAAAATTGAACAAGTACGCGCCAAAGCGGCGAAGCTCGATCGCACCGTGCGCTTCGGTATTCGCTTGCACGTGATCGTCCGCGAAACCAATGCCGAAGCCTGGCAAGCGGCGGATCGGCTGATCTCCCATCTGGACGACGAAACCATCGCCCGTGCCCAGGCCTCTCTGGCGCGCTTCGATTCGGTCGGCCAGCAACGCATGGCCGCGCTGCATGGCGGCAGCCGCGACAACCTGGAAGTCAGCCCCAACCTGTGGGCCGGTGTCGACCTGGTGCGGCGTGGCGGTGCCGGTACGGCGCTGGTGGGCGATGGTCCGACCGAGGCGGCTCGCGTGAAGGAATACGCAGACCTGGGCATCGATACGTTCATCTTCTCCGGTTATCCAAACCTGGAAGAGTCGTACCGCGTTGCGCAATTGCTGTTCCCGCACCTCGACATCGAACGTCCGCAATTGCCCCAAGGCGCCAACTACGTCAGCCCGTTTGGCGAGATGGTCGCCAACGACATTCTTCCCAAAGCCGCGTCCCGGAGCTGAGGCGCGCCATGAAGAGAATTATCCACAACCTCGCGCCCTGGGCGTTGCCGGTGTTGCTGCTGGCGGTGTGGCAGTTGTCGGTGTCGGCGGGCTGGTTGTCGACACGGATTCTGCCGGCGCCGATCGCGGTCTTTGAGGCCGGCGTGAGCCTGGTGCGCAGCGGTGAAATCTGGACGCACCTGGCAATCAGCGGCTGGCGTGCCGCGCTGGGCTTCACCATCGGTGGCAGCGTCGGCCTGGCCTTGGGCTTCATCACCGGCCTGTCGAAATGGGGCGAACGCTTGCTCGACAGTTCGGTGCAGATGATCCGCAACGTGCCGCATCTGGCGCTGATTCCCCTGGTGATCCTGTGGTTCGGCATCGATGAGTCGGCGAAGATTTTCCTGGTGGCGCTGGGCACGCTGTTCCCGATTTACCTCAACACCTATCACGGCATCCGCAGCGTCGATCCGGCGTTGGTGGAAATGTCGCGCAGCTATGGCTTGTCCGGTTTCAGCCTGTTTCGTCAGGTGATTCTGCCGGGTGCGCTGCCTTCGATTCTGGTCGGCGTGCGTTTCGCATTGGGCTTCATGTGGCTGACGCTGATCGTCGCGGAAACCATTTCCGCCAGCTCCGGCATTGGCTACCTGGCGATGAATGCCCGGGAGTTTTTGCAGACGGACGTGGTGGTGCTGGCGATCCTGATGTACGCCGTGCTCGGCAAACTCGCCGACCTCGCGGCCCGTGGACTTGAACGTGTGTGGCTGCGCTGGCATCCGGCGTATCAGGTTGCCAAAGGAGGTGCCGCATGACCGCTCAACAACCTCCACGCCTGCTGCGCGGAATTCCGTTGGTGGTGCGCAAGCTGCAAAAGACCTTTGGTTCGCGGCAGGTGTTGCGTGAGATCGACCTGCACATTCCGGCGGGTCAGTTTGTCGCCGTGGTCGGTCGCAGTGGCTGTGGCAAAAGTACCTTGCTGCGACTGCTCGCCGGCCTCGACAAACCCACTGGCGGTGAATTGCTCGCTGGCTCTGCGCCGCTGAGCGATGCCCGGGAAGACACTCGATTGATGTTCCAGGAAGCGCGTCTGCTGCCGTGGAAAAAGGTCATCGATAACGTCGGTCTCGGGCTCAAGGGCAACTGGCGGCCGCAAGCGCTGGAAGCCTTGGAATCGGTCGGCCTGGCGGATCGCGCCAATGAGTGGCCCGCCGCATTGTCCGGTGGCCAGAAGCAACGGGTGGCCCTGGCCCGCGCGCTGATCCATCAACCGCGCTTGCTGTTGCTCGACGAACCCCTGGGCGCGCTGGATGCCCTGACCCGAATTGAAATGCAGCAACTGATCGAACGCCTCTGGCAGAAGCACGGTTTCACCGTGTTGCTGGTGACGCATGACGTCAGTGAAGCGGTGGCGATTGCCGATCGGGTGATCCTGATCGAAGAGGGCGAAGTCGGCCTCGACCTGCATGTTGAGTTGCCACGCCCTCGGGTCCGCGGCTCCCATCGGCTGGCGGCGCTGGAAACCGAAGTACTCAATCGCGTGCTCGCACTGCCCGGCCAACCGCCGGAACCGGAACCTGTTTCACCCTTGCCTACGCAGTTGCGCTGGGCTCAATAACTCAAGTTTTATCCAACGACAGGAATCAACATCATGACTATCAAGGCCATCAACGTTCGTAACCAGTTCAAAGGCTCGATCAAGGAAATCGTATTGGGCGACGTGCTGTCGGAAATCGATGTTCAGACCGCTTCCGGCATCGTCACTTCGGTGATCACCACCCGTTCAGTGAAAGAGCTGGAACTGGTGGTCGGCAGCGAAGTGATTGCGTTTGTGAAATCCACCGAAGTGTCGATCGCCAAGTTGTAAGGGCGTGGACTGCGAACAACCCCGGAGGACGTGAGTCCTTCGGGGTTTTTTATGCGTGTGAATCAGTGAATTTGGCGGTGCGGCCTTCGCGAGCAAGCCCGCTCCCACAAGGATCTCCAGGGAACGCAGATTTTGTGAGCGACAAATAAACCTGTGGGAGCGGGCTTGCCCGCGAAGAGGCCAGTAAGGTCAACAAAGATCTCAGGCTGGGATACTGCGCTTGGGCAAATACGGCGGCAGATAAAGCCCCAGATACGCATCAAACACCCGCATCCCTTCCTCAGCCATGCGCGGCGTAATCTGCCCATGCTGCTGCACCGAGCGCGCATACACCCGATCTCCAAGCTCCATCGCCAGCGCGAACACATCGACATCGCTTGGCAACTTCGGCAGTTCGAAGTGATGATCGAACAGCTTGTGCATCAGGTCGCCGAGTTCGATGTCGTGCTGGCGGTCGGCCTGGGTGACTTCGGTCAGCCCGTGCTGGGCGAGGATCAGTTGGCGGGCGGCAGCATCTTCGCCGTAGATGTCGAGCATGCGCTGCTCGACGATTCGCGACAGGTCGCGCCAGCCGCTGAGGGCGTTGTGGTCGATGGGTGCTTGCAGGCAGGCGCGGAACGCGGCGTGGACGTCGGCCGTCAGGGCTTCGAGCAGCGCCGGGACGCTGGCGAAGAAATGGTAGACGGAGGAGGGCGGGATCTCCGCGCGCTCGGCGACGCTGTAGATCGACAGACTGGCCACGCCTTCGGCCGCCAGCAGCGTGCGGGCGGCATCGAGTATCGAATCGATCCGGGCCTGGCTGCGGGCGCGGGGTTTGCGAACGGTGGCGGTGCGCGTCATTGGAGTCCTCCTGCGGGGCAGGGGGCATTGTACGAGCAGGCATCTATGTTGTCTGCCCGGCCGCCATCGCTAGCAGGCTAGCTCCCACAGAGATTTTCGGTGTACACAGAATTTATGTTCACTGGAGATCAACTGTGGGAGCTAGCCTGCTAGCGATCCGCCGAAGGCGGCCATAAAAAAACGCCGCATGCCTTATCAGCCTGCGGCGTTTGTTTTTACTGCAACCGCTTAAACGGTATGCAGGTACCAGTTGTACTCAAGGTCGGAGATGGAGTGTTCAAACTCCTCCAGCTCGCTTTCCTTACAAGCCACAAAGATATCGATGTATTTCGGATCGATGTACTTGGCCATGACTTCGCTGTCGTCCAGCTCGCGCAGTGCATCGCGCAGGTTGTTCGGCAGGCTCTGCTCGTTCTGCTCGTAGGAGTTGCCTTCCACGGGCGCGCCCGGCTCGATCTTGTTGGTCAGGCCGTGGTGCACGCCCGCCAGGACCGAAGCCATCAACAGATACGGGTTGGCATCGGCGCCGGCCACACGGTGTTCGATGCGCACGGCATCGGCGGCACCGGTCGGCACGCGGATCGCTACGGTACGGTTGTCCAGGCCCCAGCACGGCGAGTTCGGCACGTAGAACTGTGCGCCGAAACGACGGTAGGAGTTGACGTTCGGGCAGAGGAAAGCCATCTGCGCCGGTAGGGTCTCGAGCACACCGCCGATCGCGTGACGCAGTGCGGCGTTCTGCTCGGGATCCTCGCTGGCAAAAATGTTTTTGCCTTCTTTATCAAGAATCGAAATGTGCACATGCAGACCATTACCCGCCTGGCCTGGATAAGGCTTGGCCATGAAGGTGGTGTCCATCTCATGGTCGTAGGCGATGTTCTTGATCAGGCGCTTGAGCAGGACCGCGTAGTCGCAGGCCTTGATCGGGTCGGCCACGTGGTGCAGGTTCACTTCGAACTGCGCCGGGGCACTTTCCTTGACGATTGCATCGGCAGGGATGCCTTGCTCCTTCGCACCTTCCAGAATGTCCTGGAGGCAGTCGACGTATTCGTCGAGGTCGTCGATCAGGTAAACCTGGGTCGAATGCGGGCGTTTGCCGGATACCGGCGAGCGTGGCGGTTGCGGACGACCGTTCACGTTCTCCTGGTCGATCAGGTAGAACTCCAGTTCGAACGCGGCACAGATGGTCAGGCCCATCTCGTCGAACTTGCGAACTACATTGGCCAGCACTTCTCGCGGGTCGGCAAAGAACGGCTGGCCTTCGAGTTCGTGCATGGTCATCAACAGTTGCGCGGTAGGGCGCTTCTGCCAGGGTTCATTGCACAGGGTGTCTGGGATTGGATAGCAGATTCGGTCAGCATCGCCGATGTCCAGGCCCAGGCCGGTGCTTTCCACCGTCGAGCCATTGATATCCAGAGCAAATAGAGAGGCCGGCAGGTTGATGCCTTTCTCGTAAACCTTGTGGAGGCTGGTGCGTTCAATGCGCTTGCCGCGCACCACACCATTCATATCCGCAATCAGAAGGTCAACGTACAGAACCTCAGGATGTTCCTTAAGGAACGCGTTCGCTTCGTTAAGCTGAACGGCACGCGGGGGTACCGACATGATGCAACACCTTTGTTGTTAAAAATATCAATCATTGATCTCTTCGGGTTTCAGTCAACCCGAACGGCATGCCGAAGTCAAGCGAGGCCTTTTTTGCCCTAAAAAAGCGCCCGTAGGGCTTTTTTGAGGCAGTTTGGGGCGTTTTTATGCCTTTGAGCGCTTTAGCGCCCGCAGGCTTGAGCGGGCCGTGTTGTATTTTTTACGGGGGTGTTGTGTAAAAAAATGAACAAGGCTAAGCTCGATTCAAACCCATAACAGCAATAATACCGGGGTGCTTCATGTCTCGCCTGCCGTTAATCGGCGTCGCCATCTGCTCAAGGCAGATCGGTCTGCATGCTTATCACATCAGTGGCGATCGTTGCGTTCACGCCAAGGCAAGCGTTGCCAAAGGCGTGGTGTCGACTCTTCCTTCCCCGGCGATTCTGCTGTCCCCGTCCGATATTCTGGACGGTCTGCACGACATTCTCTTTACTGGCTCTCTTTCCAATATAGAACCGTTTCGCCCTGGCAGCCCGACCAACGCGTCGGCTTCTGCCCATGATTCTGCACGTTCCACTACGCTCTCGCTGACCCGCGCCATTACCCGAGTGGGTAGTTGCGCGCGACCACTGCAGTGGCAATCTGTATCACGCGACGCCCATGCGTCAAACAACGCCTGACTTATAAGAGTCAGGAAACTCAGCCTAAGAGGCATTTATGAGTAACAACCTCGACCAGCTCACCGATTGGTTGAAAGACCACAAGATCACAGAAGTCGAATGCATGATCGCCGACTTGACCGGGATCACCCGGGGCAAGATTTCGCCGACCAACAAGTTCATTGCTGAAAAAGGCATGCGCCTGCCCGAGAGCGTTCTGTTACAGACCGTGACCGGCGACTATGTCGAAGACGACATCTATTACGAACTGCTCGACCCGGCCGACATCGACATGATCTGCCGGCCCGACCAGAACGCGGTGTATGTGGTGCCGTGGTCCATCGAGCCGACCGCTCAGGTGATCCACGACACCTACGACAAGCAAGGCAACCCGATCGAGCTGTCGCCGCGCAATGTGCTCAAGAAAGTGTTGAAACTCTATGCCGACAAGGGCTGGCAGCCAATCGTGGCGCCGGAAATGGAGTTTTACCTGACCAAGCGCAGCGACGACCCGGACTACCCGTTGCAACCGCCGATTGGCCGTTCCGGGCGCCCGGAAACCGGCCGTCAGTCGTTCTCCATTGAAGCGGCCAACGAATTCGACCCGCTGTTCGAAGACGTCTACGACTGGTGCGAACTGCAGGACCTGGACCTCGACACGTTGATCCACGAGGACGGCACCGCGCAGATGGAAATCAACTTCCGTCATGGCGATGCCCTGTCCCTGGCCGACCAGATCCTGATCTTCAAACGCACCATGCGCGAAGCCGCGCTCAAGCACGACGTGGCCGCCACCTTCATGGCCAAGCCCATGACCGGCGAGCCGGGCAGCGCGATGCACTTGCACCAGAGCATCATCGACATCGAAACCGGCAAGAACGTCTTCTCCAATGAAGACGGGACCATGAGCCAACTGTTCCTGCACCACATCGGTGGTTTGCAGAAGCTGATTCCCGAGTTGTTGCCGCTGTTCGCGCCGAACGTCAACTCGTTCCGCCGCTTCCTGCCGGACACCTCGGCGCCGGTTAACGTGGAGTGGGGCGAAGAGAACCGTACCGTGGGCCTGCGGGTTCCGGATGCCGGGCCGCAGAACCGTCGGGTGGAAAACCGCTTGCCGGGCGCCGACGCCAACCCGTACCTGGCGATTGCCGCGAGCCTGCTCTGCGGTTACATCGGAATGGTCGAAGGCTTGAACCCGAGTGCGCCGGTGGTGGGTCGTGGCTATGAACGCCGCAACCTGCGCCTGCCACTGACCATCGAAGACGCGCTGGAACGCATGGAAAACAGCGCGACCATCGAGAAGTACCTGGGCAAGAAATTCATCACTGGCTACGTCGCGGTCAAGCGGGCCGAGCATGAAAACTTCAAGCGCGTGATCAGTTCGTGGGAGCGGGAATTCCTGCTCTTCGCCGTCTGATGCGCCGGGCGCCGCTGCACTTGGCGGCGCCCTTCACCGAAATCTTAGGAGAATTCGCATGACCAGCAACAACCCGCAAACCCGTGAATGGCAAACCCTGAGCAACGATCACCACCTGGCCCCGTTCAGCGACTTCAAGCAGCTGAAAGAGAAAGGCCCGCGGATCATCACCAACGCCAAGGGCGTTTACCTCTGGGACAGCGAAGGCAACAAGATCCTCGACGGCATGGCCGGCCTGTGGTGCGTAGCGATCGGCTACGGTCGCGATGAGCTGGCGGATGCCGCCAGCAAGCAAATGCGCGAACTGCCTTACTACAACCTGTTCTTCCAGACCGCCCACCCGCCGGTGCTCGAATTGGCCAAGGCCATCGCCGACATCGCACCGGAAGGCATGAACCATGTGTTCTTCACCGGTTCCGGGTCCGAAGGCAACGACACCATGCTGCGTATGGTTCGCCACTATTGGGCGATCAAGGGCCAGCCGAAGAAGAAAGTCATCATCAGCCGCAAGAACGGCTATCACGGTTCCACCGTGGCCGGCGCGAGCCTGGGTGGCATGACCTACATGCACGAACAGGGCGACTTGCCGATCCCGGGCATCGTCCACATCGCCCAGCCTTACTGGTTCAGTGAAGGCGGCGACATGACACCGGAAGAGTTCGGTGTGTGGGCGGCCAATCAGCTGGAAGAGAAGATTCTGGAAATCGGCGTGGACAACGTCGGTGCCTTTATTGCCGAACCGATCCAGGGCGCCGGCGGCGTGATCATTCCGCCAGAGACCTACTGGCCGCGCATCAAGGAAATCCTCGCCAAGTACGACATTCTGTTCGTGGCAGACGAAGTGATCTGTGGTTTCGGCCGCACCGGTGAGTGGTTCGGTTCAGATTTCTACGACCTCAAGCCCGACATGATGACCATAGCCAAAGGCCTCACTTCCGGCTACATCCCGATGGGTGGCCTGATTGTGCGTGACGAAGTGGTCGCGGTGCTCAACGAAGGTGGCGATTTCAACCACGGCTTCACTTATTCCGGTCACCCGGTGGCCGCTGCGGTGGCGCTGGAAAACATCCGCATCCTGCGCGAAGAAAAAATTATCGAGCGCGTCCATGCCGAAACGGCACCGTATTTGCAGAAACGCTTGCGGGAACTGAACGATCACCCGTTGGTGGGGGAAGTGCGTGGTGTCGGTCTGTTGGGGGCCATTGAACTGGTTCAGGACAAGGCCACTCGCAAGCGTTACGAAGGCAAGGGCGTCGGCATGATCTGCCGCACGTTCTGCTTCGACAACGGCCTGATCATGCGTGCCGTGGGGGACACCATGATCATTGCTCCGCCGCTGGTGATTACCAAGGCTGAAATCGATGAGCTGGTGACCAAGGCACGCAAGTGCCTGGACCTGACCCTGAGTGCGTTGCAGGGCTAAGTGCTAGGCTCTGGGCGGGAGTCATGAAACTTTCGCTCAGAGCAGTTCTGAAGGGTGGCCTTTCCTTGAAAGTCCGCCTCGGATCTTGCCAGACTAGCCGCGGTTCCAGTTGTCCGGGTTCGGCCGCTGAACAAAGTGGTTCAAAAAAGAAAAATTTGGAGCATTACGCATGAAGGCATTAGGAAAAAAGCTTGCTGGCAAGACACTCCTCGCCCTGTCCCTGATGGGCATAATGGCGAGTGCGGTCCAGGCGGACGACAAGGTGTTGCACGTCTATAACTGGTCCGACTACATCGCTCCGGACACCATCAAGAAGTTCGAAACCGAGTCCGGCATCAAAGTCGTCTACGACGTATTCGACAGTAACGAAACCCTGGAAGCCAAGTTGCTGGCAGGCAAGTCCGGCTACGACATCGTCGTGCCGTCGAACAACTTCCTGGCCAAGCAGATCAAGGCCGGCGTTTACCAGAAGCTGGACAAGTCCAAGCTGCCTAACTGGAAAAACCTGAACACTGACCTGCTCAAGGCGGTGTCGGTGAGCGACCCGGGTAACGAACATGCTTTCCCGTACATGTGGGGTTCGATCGGTATCGGCTTCAACGCCGAGAAGGTCAAGGCTGCACTGGGTGCCGATGCGCCAACCAATTCCTGGGACCTGCTGTTCAAACCTGAAAACGCTGCGAAGTTGAAGTCGTGCGGTATCAGTTTCCTCGATTCGCCAACCGAGATGATTCCGGTGGCGTTGCACTACCTGGGCTATCCAACCGACAGCCAGGACAAAAAACAACTGGCCGAAGCCGAAGCACTGTTCCTGAAGATTCGTCCTTCGGTGGGTTACTTCCACTCGTCCAAGTACATCTCCGACCTGGCCAACGGCAACATCTGCGTGGCCGTGGGTTACTCGGGTGACATCTACCAGGCCAAGTCCCGCGCGGCTGAAGCCGGTGACAAGGTGAAAGTCAGTTACAACATTCCGAAAGAAGGTGCCGGCAGCTTCTACGACATGGTCGCCATCCCTAAAGATGCCGAAAACGTCGAAGGCGCCTACAAGTTCATGACCTTCCTGCAGAAGCCGGAAATCATGGCTGAAATCACCAACGCTGTACGCTTCCCGAACGGTAACGCGGCCGCCACGGCATTGGTTGATAAAGAAATCACCGCCGACCCGGGCATCTACCCGCCGGCTGACGTGCTGGCCAAGCTGTACGCGATTGCCGACTTGCCGGCCGCGACCCAGCGGATCATGACCCGCAGCTGGACCAAGATTAAATCGGGTAAATAAGTAAAACCCTGTAGCAGCTGCCGAAGGCTGCGTTGAGGTCCGAAGGACCTCCGCTTTTTCAACAGCACAACTGCTCCGCAGTTGAACGCAGCCTGCGGCAGCTGCTACAGATCTTCATAAAGTTTGCTGGAACGGTTTTTCGAGGGTAAGTTGCGCGCCGGTTTTGTTGCTGGGCAGCCATGCCTGTCATGTAACGCGGGGCAACTTGGGCCCAACTAATTTTAGAGGACCTCCACTTGCCTATTTTTTCTTTGTTGCGCAATGCATTGCTCGCCGGAGCCGGGCTGACACTCGCTGTCAGTGTCCAGGCCGCCGGCACTGTGCATATTTATAACTGGTCGGACTACATCGGTGCGACCACCCTGGCCGACTTCCAGAAAGAGACCGGCATCAAACCGGTCTACGACGTCTTCGATTCCAACGAAACCCTGGAAGGCAAGTTGCTGGCCGGGCGTACCGGTTATGACGTGGTCGTGCCGTCCAACCACTTCCTCGGCAAGCAGATCAAGGCGGGCGCTTTCCAGAAGCTCGACAAGAAGCTGCTGACTAACTATTCCAACCTCGATCCAGTATTGCTCAAGCGTCTTGAGCAAAACGATCCGGGTAACCAGTACGCCGTACCGTACCTGTGGGGCACCAACGGCATCGGTTACAACGTCGACAAGATCAAGGCTGTGCTCGGCGTCGACAAGATCGATTCCTGGAGCGCGGTGTTCGAACCGGAGAACATCAAGAAGCTGCACAGTTGCGGCGTGGCGTTCCTCGATTCCGCCGATGAAATGATGCCCACCGTCCTCAACTACATGGGCCTCAACGCTAACAGTACCAACCCCGAAGATTACAAAAAGGCCGAAGCCAAGTTGCTGGCGGTGCGGCCTTACGTGACGTACTTCCACTCCTCCAAATACATCGCGGACCTCGCCAACGGCGACATCTGCATCGCCATCGGTTTCTCCGGTGACATGTTCCAGGCCAAGGCCCGCGCGGAAGAAGCCGGCAAGGGCATGAACATCGCCTACTCGATTCCGAAAGAGGGCGGCGCGCTCTGGTTCGACATGCTGGCGATTCCCAAGGATGCGACCAACGTCAAAGAGGCCCACGCCTTCATCAACTATTTGTTGAAACCCGAGGTGATCGCACAAGTCAGTGATTCTGTTGGCTATGCGAACCCCAACCCTGGCTCGGACAAGTTGATGGAGCAGTCCATCCGTACCGACGAGTCGGTTTATCCACCGCAAGCCGTACTCGACAAGACCTACGTGTCCGTCGAATTACCACCAAACATTCAACGTTTGATGACCCGCAGCTGGACCAAGGTCAAGTCGGGTAAATAGCGACAAGGCTCAAACTATCCAAGGTTGGCTCACCTTGAGCGAACTGCACTCTTTTTTTCTGGGAGTTTCGTAAATGGCAGTTGCCTCCGGCGCCTATAAGAAAGCCCTCGAGGGCGACCAGACACCTAAACAGGTGTTGGTCAAAATCGACCGGGTCACGAAGAAGTTCGACGAGACGATTGCCGTGGACGATGTGTCCCTGGAAATCAAGAAAGGCGAGATTTTCGCCTTGCTCGGCGGTTCGGGATCGGGCAAATCGACGTTGCTGCGCATGCTCGCAGGCTTCGAACGGCCCACGGAGGGGCGCATTTTCCTCGATGGCGTAGACATCACCGACATGCCGCCATACGAGCGGCCGATCAACATGATGTTCCAGTCCTACGCCTTGTTCCCGCACATGACTGTGGCGCAGAACATCGCCTTCGGTCTCAAGCAGGACAAAATCCCCGCAGCTGAAGTCGATGCCCGTGTCGCGGACATGCTCAAGCTGGTTCAGATGACGCAATACGCCAAGCGCAAACCGCATCAGTTGTCCGGTGGTCAGCGTCAGCGTGTGGCCTTGGCGCGCTCGCTGGCCAAGCGGCCGAAGCTGTTGCTGCTCGACGAACCGATGGGTGCGCTGGACAAGAAGCTGCGTTCGCAAATGCAGCTGGAGCTGGTCGAGATCATCGAGCGCGTCGGCGTAACCTGCGTCATGGTGACCCACGATCAGGAAGAGGCCATGACCATGGCCGAGCGCATCGCGATCATGCACCTGGGCTGGATCGCCCAGATCGGCAGCCCGATCGACATCTACGAAACCCCGACCAGCCGCCTGGTCTGTGAATTTATCGGCAACGTCAACATCTTCGACGGTGAAGTGATCGACGACGCCGAAGGCTACGCGACCATCACCTGCAAGGACCTGGACCGCCAGATCTACGTCGGCCACGGCATCAGCACCTCGGTGCAGGACAAATCCGTGACCTACGCGATCCGTCCGGAAAAACTGCTGGTGACGCCGACCATGCCGACCTGCGAATACAACTGGTCCAGCGGCAAGGTCCACGACATCGCCTACCTCGGCGGGCACTCGGTGTTCTACGTCGAACTGCCGAGCGGCAAGATCGTCCAGTCGTTCGTCGCCAACGCCGAGCGCCGCGGCCAGCGCCCAACCTGGGGTGACCAGGTTTATGTGTGGTGGGAAGACGACAGCGGCGTGGTACTTCGCTCATGAACATGCGCAAATTCAAACGCCGCCTCAATCGAATAATTCCCGGTGGCCGCCAACTGGTCATCGGGGTTCCGTTCATTTGGCTGTTCCTGTTCTTCATGTTGCCGTTCTTCATCGTCCTGAAGATCAGCTTCGCCGAAGCCGACGTCGCCATCCCGCCGTACACCGAGATCTACAGCTTCATCGACCAGAAGCTCCAGGTGCTGTTGAACCTGGGCAACTACGCGATGCTGGCCGGCGACGAGTTGTACATCGCCGCCTACCTTGGCTCGCTGAAGATGGCGCTGATCAGCACCGTCCTCTGTCTGCTTATCGGCTACCCGATGGCCTACGCCATTGCCAGTGCCCGTAAAGAGATGCAAACGGTGCTGGTGCTGCTGATCATGATGCCGACCTGGACCGCGATCCTGATCCGCGTGTATGCGTGGATGGGCATCCTCAGCAACAACGGTCTGCTCAACGGTTTCCTGATGACCATGGGCTGGATCGACGAGCCGCTGCAGATCCTCAATACCAACCTGGCGGTGTACATCGGCGTGGTTTATTCCTACCTGCCGTTCATGATCCTGCCGCTCTACGCCAACCTGGTGAAGCACGACAACAGCCTGCTGGAAGCCGCCTCGGACCTGGGTTCGAGCACGTTCAACAGCTTCTGGAAGATCACCATCCCTCTGTCCAAGAACGGCATCGTCGCCGGCTGCATGCTGGTGTTCATCCCGGTGGTGGGTGAGTTCGTGATCCCGGAACTGCTCGGCGGTCCGGAAACCCTGATGATCGGTAAGGTGCTCTGGCAAGAGTTCTTCAACAACCGTGACTGGCCGGTGGCCTCTGCGCTGGCGGTGGTCATGCTGCTGATCCTGATTGTGCCAATCATCTTGTTCAACCGTAGTCAGGCCAAAGAAATGGAGGGTAAAGAATGAAGCGCTTCCGTTTCTCGAGTTTCATGCTGATCGCGGGCTTGCTGTTCATCTACGCGCCGATGCTGATCCTGGTGATCTACTCGTTCAACGCCTCGAAACTGGTAACGGTGTGGGGTGGCTGGTCGATCAAGTGGTACGTCGGTTTGATGGACAACACGCAACTGATGGGCTCGGTGGTGCGCTCGCTGGAAATCGCCTGCTACACGGCGGTGGCGGCGGTGGCACTGGGTACGTTGGCGGCATTCGTGCTGACCCGTATCACCCACTTCAAGGGGCGTACGCTGTTCGGTGGCCTGGTTACCGCGCCGCTGGTGATGCCTGAAGTGATCACCGGTCTGTCGCTGTTGCTGCTGTTCGTGGCGATGGCGCAGATGATCGGTTGGCCACAGGAACGCGGCATCGTCACCATCTGGATCGCCCACACGACGTTCTGTGCGGCGTATGTGGCGGTGGTGGTCTCGGCGCGCTTGCGTGAGCTGGACCTGTCCATCGAAGAGGCGGCCATGGATCTGGGCGCGCGGCCGTGGAAGGTGTTCTTCCTGATCACCATCCCGATGATCGCGCCCTCGCTGGGTGCCGGCGGCATGATGTCGTTCGCCCTGTCGCTGGATGACCTGGTGTTGGCGAGCTTCGTATCGGGCCCGGGTTCCACGACCCTGCCGATGGAAGTGTTCTCGGCGGTGCGTCTGGGGGTTAAACCCGAGATCAACGCCGTGGCCAGCCTGATTCTGCTGGCCGTTTCGTTGATGACCTTCCTGGTCTGGTTCTTCAGCCGCCGTGCCGAAGAAGCGCGCAAGCGTGCGATCCAGCAGGCGATCGAAGAAAGCGCTGCCGACTCCTGGAAACAGCCGGACGTGCGTCGCGCCCAGGCGCCAGAAGCGGCTTGAGCCTGACGGGTTGATCACAACTCTGTGGTCAACCCACATCCCATGTGGGAGCGGACTTGCCCGCGATTGCGATCTCACATTCAACATCAATGTTGACTGTGATGACGCCATCGCGAGCAAGCCCGCTCCCACAGTCGTTTTAGGAAACCCAAGGGGATTTGCGGATGATCTCGACGAAGTTCATCGGCTTGAACCCTGGCTCGCTGTCCACCAGCACATCTGCGTTCACCGTGCCGAACGTGGTGTCCGGTTTGTGTTTGAAGCCATTGGCGAACGCGCACAGGATGCATTCCTTGAACCCTTCGCCCCGTGGATGCGCATGCACCACTGCCTCACGCTGCACGGTGGGGAATGCCGCGTAGTCGATACCCAGCACATCCATTTCCACACCGGCCGTGACCAGCGCCACGTTAGGCCGCAAGTGTTGCGGCACGCCTGGCGTGGTGTGCAGGGCGATCGACAGCCACACCTGTTCGATATCGCCATCCGACAAGCCATAAGGTTTGAGGAACGCTTTGGCGGCATTCGCGCTATCGACTTCGAAACGCTCGTCGTCGGTGCGATGACCTTCCACCAGGCCCAGGTCATGGAACATGGCGCCGACGTAGAGCATCTCCGGATCGTAGGCCAACTGCTTGCGTTCACCGCTCAGGGCGCCGAACAGAAACACCCGGCGCGAGTGGTGGTAAAGCAAGTCGGACTCGGCGTCACGGATGTATTCAGTGGTGGCCCGGGCCAACGCGCTGTCAGGGATTTTGATACCGGCAATGATGCTGCTCATGGTGCTTTCCTCGTGGGGAACGCCGTGGCGGCGCTGATGGAACAAGTCTGTTCCCGCCTCCAAAACCGGACAATCGATCCATGGCTGCGATCCCGGCCAATGAGCATGCATATCGCGCCAACCTCGCTTGTTGCGCCCGGATTGGCTAAGTTTGACGCAGGTAACCCGGGTTGTACGCATGCCCTGTAGCAGCTGCCGAGCCTGCGAGGCTGCGTTCGGCTGCGAAGCAGTCGTAAACCCTGTGTACTCGGTTCACCTGGATGACCGAGTTGCCTGATTTCACGACTGCTTCGCAGCCGAACGCAGCCTCGCAGGCTCGACAGCTGCTACAGGTCGTGTGATGGCTCACAATTGAGACGATTCCTGCCATGAGTAAAACCGTTGCCATCGTGGTGTTCGCCGGCGTCCAGTCGCTGGACGTCACCGGTCCCATGGATGTGTTTTCCGAAGCCAATCGGTTCCTCGAACCGCAAGACCATTACCGTTTGGAGGTCATCGGTGTCGAACGCGGGATGATGGCGTGCTCCAACGGTTTGTCACTCAATGCCCATCGGCATTTCAGTGAATCGCTGGAGGGCTATGACTTGCTGCTGGTGGCCGGCGGGCCGCAGTTGCCGTTCCTGGATTTTGGCGCGGCCTTCGATGCCTGGTTGCGTGGTGCCTGTGCGCGCTCGCAGCGGTTTGGCTCGATCTGTAACGGCGCGTTCATGCTCGCCCGGGCCGAGTTACTGGAAGGGCGCACGGTGACTACTCACTGGGGCGATGCCGCGGCGCTGGCCGTGTTGTGCCCGTCGACCCAGGTTGAAGCCGATCGCCTCTACGTTCAGGACGGCGAGCTCTTCACCTCGGCCGGTGTCACGGCGGGAATCGATCTGTCGTTGTACCTGCTGGCCCAGGACCACGGGCCGGAAGTGGCATTGAGCGTGGCCAAGCGGCTGGTGGTGTTCACCCAGCGCTCGGGCGGGCAATCGCAGTTCAGTCCATTCCTCACGCCCCACGCCGAACCGACGTCGGCGGTGGCGCTAGCGCAGCTTTACGTTCTGGCGAATCTGACCGGCGACTTGACCATTGCCGACTTGGCGAACGCAGCCAACATGAGCGCGCGCAACTTTTCCCGGGTGTTCGCCAAGGAAGCGAAAATCACCCCGGCGGAATTCGTCGAGCGGGCGAGGGTGGATGCGGCGCGGGTGCTGCTTGAAAGCACTCATTCGCCGCTCAAGACCGTGGCGTATCAGTGCGGGTTTCGCGATGCCCAGCATATGCGCACGGTGTTCAATCGCCGGCTGGGGGTGACGCCGCAGCAGTTCAGGCAGAACTTTGCGGCGATGGTTTGAGCCATGAATATGCGGTGTTCTTGCGGGCCTCATCGCTAGCAGGCTAGCTCCCACAATGGATCCGCGTGCACAGGACCACTGTGGGAGCTAGCCTGCTAGCGATGAGGCCAGTCCAGCCAATACAAATCTACTGAGCGTTGCGCACTGGCAAAAACTTCAACGTACTGCGCGTATTGGCCGTGACTTCTTCGTCATTGAAATGCGCCTCGTAGTAAATCCCTTCGACATACGCCTCAGCCTGATCGTCGTAGTGACTGTCGAACGGCACGCCACTCTGGCCGACCGGGTTGATGGTCAGGCTGTGGGCCGGGTCGGCAAAGTCCACCAGACGCCGTGTCGACGGGCCATACGTCACCGGCCACGGCGCCGGGCCGATCTTGGCCGAGAGGTTGTTCGGCACTTCATGGGTGCCGGGCGCCGCGAACGGGCCGACGTTGAAGATTCGGTCCAGCGGCTTCTGCATGCCCAATGGATGACCATGGGTCAGGGTGTGCGCCTTGCCCCACTGCCATTGCGCGAAGTCAGTGCCAAGGGTGGTCTTGAGATGAGCGAGGCTCGCTTGCCACGCCACCTTCACCGTGTCGGCGCGGGTTTCCTTGCCGAGGGTGTGGCGGTTGTCCCACCACGGCGAGTCAGCGGTCGCGGCCAGGCGTGGCAGCGCGGCGTCGATCACACGGGTCGAGAGCAGGGTTTCGAAAAAATCATTGCCCAGCTCATCGTGCATTGTCGCGTCGGCCAGGTTGAACAGGAACTGGTTGAACAGCGTGGCGCTGGTGGAATCCAGCGGGTAATCGCCTTTCCATTGTGCCAGTTGCTCGACCAGTTTCAGCTCGGCGGGATCGCTCACCACTTCACGCAGTACCGGCAACAGCGGCGCCAACAGACGCGGGCCGTAGGCGGTGGTGGTGCCCAGTTGCAGCTTCTGGTTGGCCTCGTTGTCCCACTTCACATTCTTGTCGCTGAGCTGGCGATTGAGTTGCTGGCCGCGATCGGCGAGGTTGTAGTAACCGGGAATCTCCATGCCGGTCGGCGAGACAGGCTGGAAGTTGGCCGAGACGATGTAGCCGCGCGCCGGGTTCTCTTCCTGCGGGTTGGCGCTGAACGGGTAGAAGCCTTCCTTGTCCGCCTGATTGGTGCTGCCGTCGAGGATGAAACCGGGCTTCACCCCGGCTGCGCGTTTGGGCAGCAGCGCCGAGGCCCACCAGCCGATGTCGCCCTTGGCGCTGGCGTAGACGATATTCAAGCCCGGCGCCTGAACCTTGGCCGCTGCGGCGCGGGCCTTGGCCAGGGTGTCGGCGCGATTGAGCTGATAGAAACCGTCGAGGATCGGGTTCGGCGTTTCAAGGAACGCCCACCACATGGCCACCGGTGTCTTGCCGGCGGCGGTGCCGAGTGCGTCGTTGATGATCGGGCCGTGGGGCGACTGACGCAGGGTCAACGTGACCGGCGCCTGGCCCTTCACCGCGATCTGTTGCTCGGTGTTGACCATGTCCACCCATTTGCCGCGATACCAGACCTGGTTCGGGTTGTCCGGGTTGACCTTCTCGGCAATCAGGTCGAGGTCGTCGTTCTGGAACATCGTCAGGCTCCAGCCGAAATCCAGGTTGTGGCCGAGAAAGGCAAACGGCACCAGCGCTTGATGGTGGCCGTAGAGCTCGAAGCCTGGCGCCGACAGTTGCGCCTCGTACCACACCGACGGCACCGAGAAACGAATGTGCGGGTCACCGGCCAGAAGCGGTTTGGCGCTTTTGCTGCGGTTACCGGAAATCACCCAGGCATTGCTGCCTTCGAATTGCGGCAGGCCGTTGTCGGCCAGGGCTTGTTCGCTGAGGCGGGCGAGAGCGTTCAGGTCTTTCCAGTCACCGGCGGCGAGGGCGGGGCCGGGTGTGGAGCGCGATTTGGCCAACACGCCTTTGGGCTGCCAGTCGAGTTCGAAGATGTTCAGGTACTCGGCACCCAGTTGATCGCGCACAAACGTCAGCAATGGTTCGGTGCGAAATGCGGCGGCGAAACTGTAAGCCATGTAACCGGCGACGCTGATGCTGTCTTCGGCGGTGAAAGGACGCTTGCGGATGCCCAGCACGTCGAACTCCATGGGCGCCGCGTGAGTGTCCTGATATTGATTGATGCCATCCAGATAGGCTTCCAGCGCCTTCCACGCCGGTGACTGACGATCCAGCGCGGCCACGTAGCTCTCGGCGCGTTCACGGATGCGCAAGCCGCGAAACAGTTTGTCGGTGTCGACCAGTTTCGGCCCGAGGATTTCCGCCAGCTCGCCCCGAGCGAGGCGGCGCATGGCTTCCATCTGGAACAAGCGGTCCTGGGCCTGCACGTAGCCGAGGGTGCGGTAGAGGTCGGTTTCGTTTTCGGCGCGGATATGCGGCACCCCGCGCTCGTCGTAACGCACGGTCACCGAACCCTGAAGATGCTGCAACTCCACCTGGCCCTGACGCGTCGGCTGCTTGATGTACACGTACCCGCCGACCCCGATGACGAGCGTGACGATCAGCAATACAAGTACGGTCAGGACGCGTTTCATGGTGACTCCTTGTTCTTCGGGATTGCCGCCCGTGCGGGCTGCAAACATGTAGCACAGACCTCCTGTGCCGGGCATCGCGGTCCTGGAAAAGTCAGGATTGCCTTACTTCACTTCCTCCGGCCAAGGGCAATAGCATCCGACCGCCAGCGTATGGGTGGCGCCCACCGCGCGACCTTCGCTGAGTGCTTGCAGAATCGGCTCGATGAAGCTGTTGTTCGAATTGCAGGTCAGGCCTTCGCTGTACGGGCCGAAATAGGCCAGTTTGCCGCTGCGGTCCCAGATCGCCACCGCCGGGCTGGCGGGGATCTGTTCGGAACCCGGGAGCACGGTGATGGTTTTCAGGCTGCTCAAGGTGTTGGGCAACTGTCCGTGGCTGCCAGGTTTTTGTACCGAGTAAAACTCCACACCCTGCGGTACGTAGTGCTCGACCAGTTCGGTCAGGTGTTGTTGATTGCCGACATTACACGGGCAGGCCGGGTCCCAGAAATGCACCAGGCGAATGGCGCCGGGGCCGGCGAGGTCGTCGGGCAGGCGCAGCGGGTCGCCGGAAAATACCGCGGTGTGCGAACTGAAGGCGCGCAGGTAGCGACCCTGAAACCAGTCATAAGCCGCCCACAAGACGCCGGCGCACACGAGGGCGAGCAGGCTGGCAAGCAGTGTGGTGCGGTAGGCCGGACGCATGGGTTTCAATCCTCGAAGGTCGGCTAGCTTGCCATGCTTGCCGCGACAGATGAATATCGCAGGCCCATAAAGTCTGTTTAGCGCTCTGGAATACTTCATGTCTGCCACTTTCGACCCCGATCATTTGCGAGCCAGCCTGCGGCCACTGGCCGAGTGGCAGCCGCTTTCGGTGGAAGCGCTGGCCTATCAGCGGTTCTACGGGCTGGATTTTCCAGGGCGAACGCAGCGCAGCGGGTTGGGGCGTTTCGAGGTTGATGGCTATGAAGTGGTCAGTCAGGTCTGGTGGCCCGAGCAGGCGAAGGCGACGTTGTTTCTGTTCCACGGCTTCTACGACCACACCGGGCTCTACCGGCATGTGATCGAGTGGGCGCTGGACCAAGGCTTCGCGGTGATTGCCTGCGACTTGCCGGGGCATGGTCTGTCCAGTGGCGAGCGGGCGAGCATCAAGGATTTCGCCGAGTATCAGCACACGCTGCAAGGGTTGCTTGCCGAGGCGCAGTCGCTGGACCTTCCGCAGCCGTGGCACCTGTGCGGGCAGAGTACCGGCGGCGCGATCGTGATCGATCACGTGCTCAACCAGGGCGCGAACAGTCCGGCCCAAGGCCAGGTAATTTTGCTGTCACCGTTGGTTCGACCACGCGCCTGGGGCTGGTCGCAGCTCAGTTATTACTTGCTCAAGCCTTTCGTGAAAGCCATCGCCCGGCGCTTCAGCGAGAACTCCAACGACCCGGACTTCTTGCCATTCCTGCAAGCCGATCCGTTGCAACCGCTGCGACTGCCAACGGCGTGGGTTGGAGCGTTGGCGCGGTGGATCAAGCGCATCGAGGCAGCGCCGAACAGCCCACGGCGACCGCTGATTGTGCAGGGGCAGGCGGACATGACGGTGGATTGGGAGCATAACCTTGAGGTGTTGAAGGCCAAGTTTGATCGGCCGCAGGTGTTGATGTTGCCGGAGGCGCGGCATCATTTGGCGAATGAGACTCTGGCGATGCGGGAGGAGTATTTCGGTTTTTTGAGCAAGCGAATTAAAGGCCGGAATCTTTAGCGATCTTCAGGGCCTCATCGCGGGCAAGCCCGCTCCCACAGGTTTTTGTGTTGAACACAAATTTGTGTTTTACACCCAGCCATTGTGGGAGCGAGCTTGCCAGCGATAGCGGTGTATCAGGCGCTAAAGATTACTGGCTGAGATTCGCCGGATCCTGCCCCACCGCCAACCCCGCCCGAATCGCCGCCAACGCCGCCTGGTAATACGCCTTGCCCTCGGTGGACTCGGCAAACGTGGCGAACTCTTCCAGTTCTTCATCCGACAAGTCGCGATAGACATACAGCAGCGTGTTGTTCAGATCAGCCCCGATCTGATCCATCAACCGCTGGCGCTGACCATTCAACATTCCCTGAGCCTGACCACCGCCGAGCAAACCCGGAATCATCGAACTCAGGCTATCGGCCGCGACGCCGGCAATCGCCAGGCTGACTTCCGCGCCAGCTTCGCGAGCGGGCAAGGCCTGGGCCAGGTGGCCGATGATCAGCATGCGGCTGTCGCTGGCTTGAATTTTCGGCAGACCCTTGGCGTTTTTCGCCAGCTGATCGCGACGGGTCGCCAGCAGTTCGGCGGCGACGATTTTCTTGCCTAGGGGCGATTGAAAAAAGGTCAGTGCGGGTTTCGGATCGGCGAGGCTTTTGCGCAGTTGCGCTTCGGCGCGCTGGTCCACGGCCTGGGGGGCGAAGCGTTGATTGCTGTTGTTCACCAAGGCTTGAAACACCGCTGGTGGCAGGCTGTTCTGGTAGCGCTGTTGGGCGGCTGAGAGGGCGTCGTTAAAATGCGCGCGCTGATCTGGCCAACCGGCGACCTTGTACAACTGGTCGTGGCCGTCTGCCCAAGCGGGCAACACACAGAGCATCAGCAGTGAAAAAAGCAAACGGCGCATAGGGACTCCTGTCAGCAGGCGACTATTCTCCGTGCGGCTTTCGTACTTGTCGAGAATTCGTATCAGTAATCCGACAAATCCTCCGCCGCGCGGCTCTGTCGGATTTGCAGGCACAGGAATACTATGCGCGCCATGCAAATATCCTCTGATCACCCGCTGCTGTTACGTATCGTCGACGACCTGGCCGAGCGCGGCTGGTCGCAGCAGAATATTTTCCTGCCTCTGGGTCTGACCCGGGAACTGGCGGCTGAGTGCCGTAAACGTGCAGCTGAGGGCGAACTGGCCCCGGCGGCTGTGGGGCGCGGGCCGACGTCGGAGATTCGCGAGGGGATTCGAGGCGACCATATCCAATGGATCGAGCCCGGCCAGGCGGTGGCGTGCGACAGTTACTTGGGTTTGATGGACAGTCTGCGCGAGGCGATGAATCGCGGGCTCTTCCTGGGCCTGGAAGATTTCGAAAGCCATTTCGCGCTGTACCCGCCCGGGGCGTTTTACCTCAAGCATGTCGATCGTTTTCGTGATGATGACCGGCGCATGGTCTCGGCAGTGATCTACCTCAACGACGCCTGGCTACCCGAGCACGGCGGTCAGTTGCGCATGTACCTGAAGGGCGGCGTCGAACACGATGTGGTGCCCACCGGCGGATGCCTGGTGGTGTTCCTGTCGGGCGAGGTGCCCCACGAAGTCCTGCCCGCGACCCGAGATCGCCTGTCATTGACGGGTTGGTTCCGCCGTCGTGGTAACGAGCCGTTCTGATCATGCAGAAAATTCTGGTAAGCCGCTGCCTGCTGGGCCACCGCGTGCGGTACGACGGCGGGGCGAGCGGGCCGTTCGATCAGCTGCAGCAGTGGCTTGATGAGGGGCGGGTGGTGCCGCTGTGCCCAGAGGTTGCCGGTGGTTTGCCGACACCCAGGGCCGCGGCGGAAATTCCGGGCGGGCAGGGCGGTGAAGTGCTGGATGGCCACGCCTCTGTGATCAACACCGAGGGAGAGGACGTGAGTGCCGAGTTTCTTTCGGGGGCCTATCAGGCGTTGGAACTGGTGCAAAAGCACGGCATCCGGATTGCGGTGCTCAAGGCTAATAGCCCGTCTTGCGGGAATTTGTTGACCTATGACGGGACGTTCAGTGGAGTGAAGGTGAGTGGCGAGGGAGTGACTGCGGCGTTGCTCAGGCGTCACGGCGTTCAGGTTTTCAGCGAACTGGAGATGGTTGAGGTGGCGGTGGCTTTGGGGGCTTTGGGCTGATCCAGAATCCATCCCCTCACCCTAACCCTCTCCCCAAGGGGCGAAGGGACTGACCGAGGGGTCAGACGCTATCCATCGACCTGAAAGATCGAGTCGATTATGGATTCAACACAAAGACTTTCAGGTCGCAAAATTTCTACAGATCCCCACGATCAGTCCCCTCGCCCCCTTGGGGAGAGGGCTAGGGTGAGGGCTGGATCTAGAGAGCGACAAAAATCTCAAGGTTTGGGCGCCACACTCGCATCCGCCCCAAACCATTTCTGCTCCAGTGCCCCCAGTCGCCCATCCGCCTTGATCCGCTTCAAAGCAGCTTCCAGGCTCGCTTGAAATGCCGGATTGCCTTTCTGAAACGGAATCGCCAGGTCCACAGCCGGGGCGGCTTTCGGCTTTTCTTCCGTCAGCGATTGCACCAGCAGGATCGAACGTGGCTCTTCTTCCTTCTGCGCGATCAATTGCGCATTGGTGTGAATGTAAGGCTCGGTGAAGTCGAAACGATCTTTCAGTTCCGGGGTCATTGCTATGTGGTTGATGGCGATGTCGTATTTACCGGTTTCAACACCGGGCAACAGATCATTGGAATCAGTGACGACAAAGTCGGCCCGCACATCCAGCTCATTGGCCAGCAGTTGGCCCAATTCGACTTCGAAACCGGTGAGTTTGCCGTCGTCCTTGAAATTGAAGGGCGGTGTATTAGCCTCAAGAGCAATTCGCAATTCGCCGCGGTCGAATACATCGTCAATCAGTTCGGCATGAGCCAAAGGGCTCAAAAGGGGTAGCAGGCAGATCAGGCCAGGCAAAAAACGCATGGTCACTCCTTTGAATTCATTATTGCGATGCGCTGGTTCAGGCTCGCTTTGCTATGGTTGTCGAGATCCTTCGACAACGAATGGCCGTGAAGTTGTCTCGGCCACGCGGATTTTACGGAAAAACTGGAGAAGAGAATGAAAACGTTTATGTCACGTGCTGCGTTGACTGGCCTGCTGATGGGCGTTTCGGTGCTGGCCAGTGCGGCTACACCGGCACCCAAGGGTGCTGAAGTGTCCATTGTTTCTCCTGAAGATGGTGGGACTGTCCCGCAAACTTTCAAAGTCAAATTCGCTGTTGAGAACGTTGCGTTGGCGCCAGCGGGCGATACCACCAAGAATACTGGTCACCACCATTTGCTGATTGATGCCAAGGATGTCGTGGCTGCAGGGGCAGTCATCCCGGCAGATGCCAATCACGTTCATTTCGGCAAGGCGCAAACCGAAACCGAGCTGACGCTGACACCTGGCAAGCACACCTTGCAGTTGGAGTTGGGCGACATGAATCATATGGCCTTCGATCCACCGATCGTCTCCGAGAAGATCACCGTCAACGTTAAGTAACGTTAGTAGCGCCCATGAAAAAGGAGCCCCGAAGGGCTCCTTTTTTTGTCGCTCACGTCACTGTCAGAACAACACGCGGCAACGAATGGTGCCGTTGATGTGCTGCAGCTTCTCTTGGGCAATTTCCGAGTAATCGGCGTCGACGTCGATCACCACGTAGCCGACTTTCTCGTTGGTCTGCAGGAACTGACCGGAGATGTTGATGCCGTTTTCGGCGAAGACCTTGTTGATCTCGCTCATCACACCCGGGATGTTCTCGTGGATGTGCAGCAGGCGGTGCTTGCCAGGGTGAGCCGGCAGGGCCACTTCCGGGAAGTTCACGGACGATACCGACGTACCGTTGTCGCTGTACTTGACCAGTTTCTCTGCCACTTCCAGGCCGATGTTGGCTTGCGCTTCAGCGGTGGAACCGCCGATGTGCGGGGTCAGGATCACGTTGTCCAGGCCACGCAGCGGGCTTTCGAACTCTTCGTCGTTGGAGCGAGGCTCCACCGGGAACACGTCGATGGCCGCGCCGATCAGGTGCTTGTCCTTGATCGCGTCCGCCAGAGCGTCCAGTTCGACCACGGTGCCGCGAGCCGCGTTGATCAGAATGCCGCCCTTCTTGATGGCGCGGATTTCCTTCTCGCCGATCATCCACTGGGTCGCCGCGGTTTCCGGAACGTGCAGGGTGACGATGTCGGACATGCCCAGCAGATCGTGCAGGTTGCCGACCTGAGTGGCGTTGCCCAGTGGCAGCTTGGTCACGGTGTCGTAGAAGTACACCTGCATGCCCAGGCCTTCCGCCAGGACCGACAATTGCGTACCGATCGAGCCGTAACCGACGATGCCCAGCTTCTTGCCGCGGATCTCGAAGGAGTTGGCCGCGCTCTTGATCCAGCCGCCACGGTGGCAGGAAGCGTTTTTCTCAGGAATGCCGCGCAGCAACAGGATCGCTTCGGCCAGCACCAGCTCGGCAACGGAGCGAGTGTTGGAGTACGGTGCGTTGAACACCGCGATGCCGCGTTCGCGAGCCGCGTTCAGGTCGACCTGGTTGGTGCCGATGCAGAAACAGCCGACAGCCACCAGTTTCTTCGCGTGATCGAAGATCTCTTCGGTCAGTTGAGTGCGAGAGCGAATGCCGATGAAGTGCGCATCAGCGATCTTTTCCTTCAGCTGGGCTTCCGGCAGAGAACCGGTGAGGTACTCGATGCTGGTGTAGCCCGCCGACTTGAGAACGTCGACAGCCGATTGGTGGACGCCTTCGAGAAGAAGGAACTTGATCTTGCTCTTATCGAGAGAAGTCTTGCTCATCTGCGTAAACCTGTATCCCGGAGAAAAATGGCAGGAAGCCAGCAGACGCTGACCCGGACGGCAAGAATGCCGTCGCCGCAGAAGGCCGTTGGGCACTATGCTGCGGGGTCGGTATGCTAGCATACGCACCCCGCTAAACACTCATTCCTGCGACGTGAAGCGTTCTCAGGATGACCATGAATTGTTCGAGAGTTCTGTCGATGACCAATCCTGCCCTGATTGATGAGCTGAAGACCCTGGTTGAGCCTGGCAAGGTGCTGACCGACGCCGACTCCCTGAATGCTTACGGCAAGGATTGGACCAAGCATTTCGCCCCAGCCCCGACCGCCATCGTGTTCCCCAAGACCACCGAGCAGGTCCAGGCCATTGTCCGTTGGGCCAATGAGCACAAGGTGGCGCTGGTACCGTCCGGGGGGCGTACCGGTCTTTCCGCCGCTGCCGTGGCCGCGAATGGCGAAGTGGTTGTCTCGTTCGACTACATGAACCAGATTCTCGAGGTGAACCTCACCGACCGCACGGCCGTGTGCCAGCCAGGTGTGGTCACCGAGCATTTGCAGAACGTCGCCGAAGAAAAAGGCTTGTACTACCCGGTGGACTTCGCATCGGCAGGTTCGAGCCAGATTGGCGGCAATATCGGCACCAATGCCGGCGGGATCAAGGTGATTCGCTACGGCATGACCCGCAACTGGGTGGCCGGCATGAAAGTCGTCACCGGCAAGGGCGATCTGCTGGAGCTGAACCGCGACCTGATCAAGAACGCCACCGGCTACGACCTGCGTCAGCTGTTCATCGGCGCTGAAGGCACACTCGGTTTTGTCGTCGAAGCGACCATGCGCCTCGACCGTGCCCCGAAAAACCTCACCGCGATGGTCCTCGGCACTGCCGATTTCGACTCGATCATGCCGGTGTTGCATGCGTTCCAGAGCAAACTCGACCTGACCGCTTTCGAATTCTTCTCCGACAAAGCCCTGGCCAAGGTCATGGCCCGCGGCGACGTGCCGGCGGCGTTTGAAACCGATTGCCCGTTCTATGCGCTGCTGGAATTCGAAGCGACCACTGAAGAAGTGGCCAACCACGCCCTGGAAACCTTCGAGCACTGCGTCGAGCAGGGCTGGGTGCTGGACGGCGTGATGAGCCAGAGCGAAACCCAGTTGCAAAACCTGTGGAAGCTGCGCGAGTACATCTCCGAAACCATTTCCCACTGGACGCCGTACAAGAACGACATTTCGGTCACCGTGTCGAAAGTCCCTGCGTTCCTGAAGGAAATCGACGCGATCGTCGGCGAACACTACCCGGACTTCGAAATCGTCTGGTTCGGCCACATCGGCGACGGCAACCTGCACTTGAACATCCTCAAGCCGGAAAATCTGAGCAAGGACGAGTTCTTTGCCAAGTGCGCGACCGTCAACAAGTGGGTGTTCGAAACCGTCGAGAAGTACAACGGCTCGATTTCCGCCGAACACGGCGTGGGCATGACCAAGCGTGATTACTTGACCTACAGCCGCTCGCCGGTTGAGATCGAGTACATGAAAGCGGTCAAAGCGGTGTTCGACCCGAACGGGATCATGAACCCGGGCAAAATCTTCGCTGTTTGACTTTCGAACTTAAGTGCTACGGAACAGGAGTCGGTAATGAGCTATCAGCACCAGTATGTCGACGGTACGCGTATTCATTTCCCGCTGGGGAAAGTGGTGTGCATCGGCCGTAACTACGCCGAACACGCCAAGGAACTGGATAATCCGGTGCCTACCGAGCCGCTGCTGTTCATCAAGCCGGGCAGTTGCGTGGTGCCGCTGGAAGGCGGTTTCAGCATTCCGACCGAGCGCGGCTCGGTGCATTACGAAGCGGAAATCGCGGTGTTGATCGGCAAGCCGTTGTCGACCAAGCCAAGCCGTGAAGAAGTGCTGGATGCGATTTCCGGTTTCGCCCCGGCCCTGGACCTGACGCTGCGCGACAAGCAGGCCGAGCTGAAATCCAAGGGCCTGCCGTGGGAAATCGCCAAGTCCTTCGACGGTGCAGCGGTGATTGCGCCGTTCGTGTCCGGCAGCACCTTCGCCGACCTGGCCGACATCGGCATTCGCCTGACCATCAATGGCGAAGTGCGCCAGGACGGCAACAGCAGCGCCATGCTTAACCCGATCGTGCCGATGATCCAGCACATGGCCGGCTGCTTCTCGCTGCAGGCCGGTGACGTGATCCTGACCGGCACGCCGGTGGGTGTTGGTCCGCTGAATGTCGGTGATGAACTGGTAATCGAATTGCCGGGCGCCAGCCGCTTCACCAGCAGCGTCCGCTAACCGAAACACCGCGAAACCCTGTGGGAGCGAGCTTGCTCGCGATAGCGGCTTGTCATTCGACATCTCAGTTGACTGACACGGCCTCATCGCGAGCAAAGCTCGCTCCCACATTGGTTTTTGGTTGTCTCAAGTTCTGTGTCTGCACATGGCAATCCCGCCATTTCCCGTTTTTTTCACATCTTGTCTGGATAATTCCGCGGATTCTGGCGTCTGAGCCGGTCCCAATTGTGCTATTACCCGTAGCCTGAATTTCTGGAACGCATCCTGAATGGCCTCTCGACCGCTGCCCACTGTCAAAACTGCCCGCCGCTCGCGCTTCGTCATGCGTTGGTATTTCTGGCTTTTGCTGGTGGCCGCCGCCGCTTATGGCCTCGCCTTTGCGATGCATTGGGATGATCGCGGTGTGCTCTGGCTGCGTGAGCGCTTTGAAAGCCCGGACGAGCGTCAGGAAAGTATCTGGCTGCCGGATTACCGCGCGGTGATCGACGCCAAGCTGCTGCCGGGCATGGAGAAGGACGAAGCGTCGGACCTGGCCTACGACCCGCAAACCAAAACCCTGTTTTCGGTCATGGGCAAGAACCCGTTCCTCGTTGAGCTGAGCTTGCAGGGCGACGTCCTGCGCAAGATGCCGCTGGTGGGCTGGAGCAACCCGGAAGGCCTGACCGTGATGGGCAACGGCATGCTGGCCATCGTCGATGAGCGTGAACACATGCTCTCCATCGTCAAGGTCGATGCCGACACTCGCGAACTGAACATCGCCAACTTCCCGAAATACGACCTCGGCCCTTCGAAGGACCAGAACAAGGCCTTCGAAGCCATCGTCTATGACTCGCGCAATCAGCAAATCCTCCTGGGTGAGGAGCGTCCGCCGGCGCTGTTCAGCTGGAAAAGCGACGGCAGCCCGATCCTCAAGGGCGACAAGCAGAAACTCGCCAATGACGAACTGGACATCCGCAACCTGTCGGGGCTGGCCATCGACCCTCGCACGGGTCACACCCTGGTGCTGTCCGCCGATTCACACTTGTTGCTGGAGCTGGACGAGAAGGGTGAGCAGGTCAGCTTCATGACCTTGCTGGGCGGCTTCAACGGCTTGAAGAAGACCATTCCCCGTGCCGAAGGCGTGACCATGGACGATGTGGGCACGCTGTACATGGTGAGTGAGCCGAACCTGTTCTACCGTTTCGAAAAGCAGAAATAGACGCCGCGAATCCAGCAGTTGTGGTCAAAGGCAACTGGCCATTAAGCTTGAATTCATACAGGCGTGATATTTCATCCGCCTGTTTCTGTTTCCGAGCTCGACTTAATGCGCCGACTTGCCCGTCCCAAACCCCTTATTTTGATCCTGACAGTGATTGCCTTGGTCGTGCTGGTTGCGATCGGCCAATACATGCGTCTGTTCGAGCGCGCCTGGTTCAACCTGCACACCCTCTGGCAACCGCTGAGCAGCGAGTCCATCGGTCTGGATCAATATCGGGTGGAAATCGAAGCCCGGGTCATCGATGGGCTGAACGACGACGTGTCGGCGCTGACCTTCGATCCGGTGCGCAAAAGCCTGTTCACCGTCACCAACAAAAACGCCGAGCTGATCGAGCTGTCGCTGGACGGTCGGATCATTCGACGCATTTCGCTGGTGGGCTTCGGTGATCCGGAGGCGGTGGAGTTCATCAGCGCCGACACTTACGTGATCACCGATGAGCGCGAGCAACGGCTGATCAAGATTCATCTGGAAAAGGACACCACCTTCCTCGACGCGGCGGACGCCGAACAGATGACTCTTGGTGTGCATATGAGCGGCAACAAGGGTTTCGAAGGCCTGGCTTACGACTCGGTGGGCAAGCGCCTGTTTGTCGCCAAGGAACGCGACCCGATGCTGATCTACGAAGTGCAGGGCTTCCCGCATTACAACCCGGAGAAATCCTACGCGGTGCACGTGGTCAACAATCCCAAGCGCGATGCCGGGATGTTTGTGCGAGACCTGTCGAGCCTGCAATACGACGAGCGCAGCGGCCATCTGCTGGCGCTGTCCGACGAGTCGCGGCTGATTCTGGAACTGGATGTGGACGGGCGACCGCTGAGCACCATGTCACTGAGCAAGGGGCGTCAGGGTTTGCAGAAGACAGTGCCGCAGGCGGAAGGCATCGCGATGGATGACGATGGCACGATGTACCTCGTCAGCGAACCCAACCTGTTCTACGTCTTCAAGAAACCACCGCAGCCCTGACCAACACTGCAAAACCAATGTGGGAGCGGGCTTGCTCGCGAATGCGGTGTGTCAGTCGACATTTCTATCAACTGACACACCGCATTCGCGAGCAAGCCCGCTCCCACAGGTTTATCGGCGTGCCAGATTTACTGGGCGCGCAGGGTTTTCACACCTTCGCTGGTGCCCAACAGCAGCAAATCCGCCGGACGCGCCGCGAACAGACCATTGGTGACCACGCCAACGATCGCGTTGATCTGCGTCTCCAGCTCCACCGGGTTGGTGATCTGCATGTTGAACACGTCGAGGATGATGTTGCCGTTGTCGGTCAGCACGCCTTCACGGTAAACCGGGTCGCCACCGAGCTTCACCAGCTCGCGAGCCACGTGGCTGCGGGCCATCGGAATCACTTCGACCGGCAGCGGGAACGCGCCAAGTACCGGCACCAGTTTGCTGCCATCGGCGATGCAGATGAAGGTCTTGGCCACGGCCGCGACAATCTTCTCGCGGGTCAGGGCTGCGCCGCCGCCCTTGATCAGGTTCAGGTGCGCGTCGCTTTCATCGGCGCCGTCGACGTAGAACTCCAGGTCGCTGACGGTGTTCAGCTCATACACCGGAATGCCGTGGCCCTTGAGGCGGGCAGCGGTGGCTTCGGAACTGGCGACCGCGCCATCGAACGCGCCTTTGTGCTTGGCCAGGGCGTCGATGAAGCAGTTGGCGGTGGAGCCGGTGCCGACCCCGACGATGCTCTTGTCGTCGAGTTTCGGAAGGATGAAGTCGACGGCGGCCTGAGCCACTGCCTGTTTGAGTTGATCCTGGGTCATGCGGGCTCCGAGGTGCCGAAGGAGGGAACGAAAGGCCGGCATTATAGGCTTCGGGGCAGGGAAGGTCATTGCCCGATTGGCGGGCCACGACCGTTACTTTTGTGGCGAGGGGATTTATCCCCGTTGGAGTGCGAAGCGCTCCTCCCTGCATTCCCCCAGACACACCCCGTTCTCAGGTTTCACGACGGCTGCGCCGCCGAACGGGGATAAATCCCCTCGCCACAGGGATCGCGGGTAACCTTAAAACCACCTGTTTAGTGTGGTCGTCCGCCCGAAAGCCGGGTTAGACTCCTTGGCCCTGCCCAACCCGCTCAGTGATGCTTTCCGATGCTCGAACAGTACGTCAAAAAGATCCTCACCTCGCGCGTTTATGACGTTGCCGTAGAAACCCCATTGCAGACGGCCCGCCAGCTCTCCGAGCGGCTGGGCAACTCCATTTGGCTCAAGCGCGAAGACTTGCAGCCGGTGTTCTCGTTCAAGATTCGCGGTGCCTATAACAAGCTGACCCAACTGAGCGATGAAGAGCGCGCTCGCGGTGTGGTCACCGCTTCGGCGGGTAACCACGCGCAGGGCCTGGCCCTGGCGGCGAAAGTGTTAGGCGTGAAAGCCACCATCGTCATGCCCAAGACCACCCCGGAAATCAAGGTCGAAGGCGTGCGTTCCCGCGGCGGCAAAGTGGTGCTGCACGGGGATTCGTTCCCGGAAGCCCTGGCCTACTCGCTGAAACTGGTCGACGAAAAAGGCTACGTCTACATCCACCCGTACGACGATCCCCACACCATTGCCGGGCAGGGCACGGTGGCCATGGAGATTCTGCGCCAGCACCCGGGGCGTCTGGATGCGATATTCGTTCCGGTGGGCGGTGGCGGATTGATCGCCGGGATCGCGGCGTACGTGAAGTACCTGCGGCCTGAAATCAAGATCATCGGCGTCGAGCCGGACGATTCCAACTGCCTGCAAGCGGCTATGGCGGCCGGCGAGCGTGTGGTACTGCCGACCGTGGGCCTCTTTGCCGATGGCGTCGCCGTGGCGCAGATCGGTCAGCACACCTTCGATATCTGCAAAGACTACGTCGATGAAGTGATCACCGTCAGCACCGACGAGATCTGCGCGGCGATCAAGGATATCTACGACGATACCCGCTCGATCACCGAACCTGCCGGCGCCCTGGGCGTGGCCGGGATCAAAAAGTACGTCGAGCAACGCGGCGTCACCGGACACACCTTCGTGGCTATCGACTCCGGCGCCAACGTCAACTTCGACCGCCTGCGCCACGTCGCCGAGCGCGCCGAGCTGGGCGAGGGTCGCGAGGCGATCATCGCCGTGACCATCCCCGAGAAACCGGGCAGCTTCAAGGCGTTCTGCGAAGCCATCGGCAAGCGCCAGATCACCGAATTCAACTACCGCTACAACACTGGCAGCGAAGCGCACATCTTCGTCGGCGTGCAGACGCATCCGGAAACCGACCCGCGCAGCGCGCTGATCGCCAGCCTCGGCGAGCAGGGGTTCCCGGTGCTGGACCTGACCGACAACGAACTGGCCAAGTTGCACATCCGCCACATGGTGGGCGGTCGTGCGGCCCACGTGGTCGATGAAGTGATCCTGCGATTCGAATTCCCGGAGCGTCCGGGCGCGCTGTTCAACTTCCTCAACAAGCTCGGCGGGCGCTGGAACATCTCGATGTTCCACTACCGCAACCACGGCGCGGCGGATGGCCGTGTGGTCGCGGGCCTGCAAGTGCCTCACGATGAACGTCACCTGGTTCCTGCGGCGCTGGAAGAAATCGGCTACCCGTACTGGGATGAAAGTGATAACCCGGCCTATCAGCTGTTTCTCGGCTGAGCGGCTACGCTGGTGGGCAGACCTTAAGGACATCGAACAATGGAAACGTTAACCGCCCTGAAAATGGCGCACACCGCGGCGACGGCAATATTGTTGGGCTGTGCGCTGGGCTTGGGGATATGGGTTTGGCAAACGCGGCGTAATGGCGATGCGACTGCTGCGGCACGCACGCTGCAGCGGCCGCGAGTGTTTGTCTGGCTGCTGATGGGCCTGGCGTTGCTGAGCATGCCGTTCACCGGCTGGTGGATGGTGCATCTGGTGGGCTGGCCGTTGGGGCAGACCTGGCTGCTGGCTTCCAGTGTGCTCTACACCGTGGCGGCGTTGGGCTGGTTCTGGTTGCTGGTGCGACTGAACAAGTTGCGCAAGGCGCCGGCGGGGAACGGCAAATTCACCTTTGCCCTCGCACTGTTCAGCTTTGTTTGTTTCATCGCGATTGCGGGTTTGATGGGCGCCAAGCCGGTTTAAAGCTACAGACCGAGTCGGCCCCTTCGCGAGCAAGCCCGCTCCCACATTGATCTCGGCTGTACACAAATCCTGTGTCCACTGAAGATCAATTGTGGGAGCGGGCTTGCTCGCGAAGGCGATATCAGCCGCGCAACGAAATCACCGGCCAACCCCGCTTCTCAGCCTCGGCCCGCAAATTAGGATCCGGATCGACAGCGATCGGATTCGCCACTTGCTCCAGCAACGGCAGGTCATTCATCGAATCGCTGTAGAAATAGCTGTCTTCCAGATTGTGGCCGGTCTCTTCCAGCCAGCGAATCAACCGGGTCACCTTGCCTTCACGGAAGCATGGGACATCGGTGCTACGCCCGCTGTAACGGCCGTCGATCATTTCGCATTCGGTGGCGATCAGTGTCTCAACGCCTAAGCGTGCTGCAATCGGCCCGGTAACGAAGCGGTTGGTCGCGGTGATGATCACCAATTTGTCGCCAGCGTCACGGTGCTTGGCCAACAATTCAATAGCCTTGGGCAGCACAATCGGCTCGATGCAATCGCGCATGTAATCCAGGTGCCATTGATCCAGCGTGGCCATCTCGGTGCGGCCGAGGACTTCCAGGCAGAAGTTCAGGTAGGCATCGTTATCCAGCTTGCCGGCCAGGTAATCCTGATAGAACTCGTCGTTGCGTGCCTTGTAGGCGACGGCGTCGAGGAAACCGCGCTCGCACAGGTAATCGCCCCAGGCGTGGTCGCTGTCACCGCCCAAAAGCGTGTTGTCCAAGTCGAATAAAGCCAGCCGCATTGCAGTTACTCGCTGAAAAGTCTGTAGAAAGGCGTCCAGAATACGGACTTTTCACAAGAGTGCACATAAGGTAGGTCGGCTCGTTGCTGCCTTCACAACCTTTGTGGAACAATGCGGCGACATGCGTTTGCGAGGTTGTTGCCGTGATCGACCCCGATGGTTTCCGCCCCAATGTCGGGATCATTCTCACGAATGATGCCGGACAGGTGCTATGGGCTCGCCGTATCAATCAAGATGCCTGGCAGTTTCCACAGGGCGGGATCAACCCCCAGGAGACGCCGGAAGACGCCTTGTATCGCGAGTTGAACGAAGAAGTGGGTCTTGAGCGCGAAGATGTTGAAATTCTCGCCTGCACCCGGGGCTGGTTGCGCTATCGTTTGCCGCAACGTCTGGTCAGGACGCACAGCCAACCGCTGTGCATCGGCCAGAAACAGAAATGGTTTCTCCTGCGCCTGATCTCCAACGAGCAGCGGGTGCGGATGGATTTGACCGGTAAACCGGAGTTCGATGGCTGGCGCTGGGTCAGTTATTGGTATCCGTTGGGCCAGGTGGTGACATTCAAGCGCGAGGTGTATCGACGCGCTCTCAAAGAGCTTGCCCCGCGCCTTTTAACGCGCGACTGACGACGGAGTTCGACCCCGAGCCATGCTCAATACGCTGCGCAAGATCGTCCAGGAAGTTAACTCCGCCAAGGATCTCAAGGCGGCGTTGGGGATTATTGTGTTGCGCGTCAAAGAGGCCATGGGCAGCCAGGTCTGCTCGGTCTACCTGCTTGACCCTGAGTCCAACCGCTTTGTGCTGATGGCGACCGAGGGCTTGAACAAGCGCTCGATCGGCAAAGTCAGCATGGCGCCCAACGAAGGTCTGGTTGGCCTGGTCGGCACGCGCGAAGAACCCCTGAACCTCGAAAACGCCGCGGATCACCCGCGCTATCGTTACTTCGCCGAAACCGGCGAGGAGCGCTACGCCTCCTTCCTCGGGGCGCCGATCATTCACCACCGCCGCGTCGTCGGCGTGTTGGTCATCCAGCAAAAAGAACGCCGCCAGTTCGATGAAGGTGAAGAAGCCTTCCTCGTGACCATGAGCGCGCAGCTTGCCGGTGTTATCGCCCACGCCGAAGCCACCGGTTCGATCCGTGGCCTGGGCCGTCAGGGCAAAGGCATCCAGGAAGCCAAGTTCGTCGGCGTACCGGGTTCGCCGGGTGCGGCGGTCGGGACCGCGGTGGTCATGCTGCCACCGGCCGATCTGGACGTGGTGCCCGACAAGACCATCACCGATATCGAAGCCGAACTCGGGCTGTTCAAGACCGCCATCGAAGGCGTGCGCGCCGACATGCGTGCGTTGTCCGCCAAGTTGGCCTCGCAGCTGCGCCCTGAAGAGCGGGCCTTGTTCGACGTCTACCTGATGATGCTCGCCGATGAAGCGCTGGGCAACGAAGTGACCACGGTGATCAAGACCGGTCAGTGGGCCCAGGGCGCGTTGCGCCAGGTGGTCACCGAGCACGTCAACCGTTTCGAATTGATGGACGACGCCTACCTGCGTGAGCGCGCCTCGGACGTCAAGGACCTTGGCCGCCGTTTGCTCGCCTACTTGCAGGAAGAGCGTCAGCAGAACCTGATCTACCCGGAAAAAACCATTCTGGTCAGCGAAGAACTGACGCCGGCGATGCTCGGCGAGGTGCCGGAAGGCACGCTGGTCGGCCTGGTCTCGGTCCTCGGTTCAGGCAACTCCCACGTCGCGATCCTCGCCCGGGCGATGGGCATCCCGACGGTGATGGGCCTGGTCGACCTGCCTTATGCCAAGGTCGACGGCATTGAATTGATCGTCGATGGCAATCGCGGCGAGGTCTACACCAACCCCAGCGACGTGCTGCGCAAGCAGTTCGCCGAAGTGGTGGAAGAAGAGAAACAACTGGCGCTCGGTCTCGACTCCCTGCGCGACTTGCCGTGCGTGACCCTCGATGGCCATCGCATGCCGCTGTGGGTCAACACCGGCCTGCTGGCGGACGTGGCGCGAGCGCAGAAGCGTGGCGCCGAAGGCGTCGGTCTGTACCGCACCGAAGTGCCGTTCATGATCAACCAGAGGTTCCCGAGCGAAAAGGAGCAGTTGGCGATCTATCGCGAGCAACTCGCCGCGTTCCACCCGCAACCGGTGACCATGCGCAGCCTGGACATCGGCGGTGACAAGTCGCTGTCGTACTTCCCGATCAAGGAAGACAACCCGTTCCTCGGCTGGCGCGGCATTCGCGTCACCCTCGACCACCCGGAAATCTTCCTGGTGCAGACCCGCGCGATGCTCAAGGCCAGCGAAGGCCTGAACAACCTGCGGATTCTGCTGCCGATGATCTCCGGCACCCATGAACTCGAAGAAGCCTTGCACCTGATTCACCGGGCCTGGGGCGAAGTCCGCGACGAAGGCTGCGATGTGCCCATGCCGCCGATCGGTGTGATGATCGAGATTCCGGCGGCGGTTTATCAGACCAAGGAGCTGGCGCGGCAAGTGGACTTTCTGTCGGTCGGCTCCAACGACCTGACCCAGTACCTGCTGGCAGTGGATCGAAACAACCCGCGGGTTGCCGACCTCTACGACTACCTGCATCCGGCGGTGCTGCAAGCCCTGCAGAGCGTGGTGCGTGACGCGCATGCCGAAGGCAAGCCCGTGAGCATCTGCGGCGAGATGGCCGGTGACCCGGCGGCGGCGGTGCTGTTGATGGCGATGGGCTTCGACAGCCTGTCGATGAACGCCACCAACCTGCCGAAAGTGAAGTGGATGCTGCGTCAGGTCAACCTGAGCAAGGCCAAGGAATTGCTGGCCGAGCTGATGACCATCGACAATCCGCAAGTTATCCACAGCTCGCTGCAATTGGCGCTGAAGAATCTTGGGTTGGCGAAGATGGTCAATCCGGCTGCGGTCAAGGCTCTCTAAACCTACGGCGCCTCTAAAATCGACCCCTCACCCCAGCCCTCTCCCCAGAGGGGAGAGGGGGAAAGGGGGCCGATCTTCATGCTGTTCTAATATGAGTTCGACTCGATATCTCAGGTCGATGTAGCTCGAAAGAACACCTCGGTCAGTCCCCTCTACCCCTTGGGGAGAGGGTTAGGGTGAGGGGTGGTTCTAACTGACACCTCACAATCTAAACCCGCACCTCAACCTCCCCCAAATGCCCCCCATACGGCCCGAAACTCCGTTCGACCATATGCCGCGTCCCGTCCGCCTGAACAATCAACGCCGTACTCGCCCGCGTCCCATACGTGGGACTGGCAATAAACACACTCGACAACAACGTCTCGGTCGCCAACCCCACCCCGGTATCCGGCAGCTCGGCAAACGGTGCGGTCTGCGGATCATTCAGCAACGCCAGTAATGCCTCTGGCTGCGGATCTTCCAACACTCCCTCCAACGCCGCCCGTGCCTTGAGCAGTTTTGGCCACGGTGTATCCAGTCCGGCATTCGACAACCCATAAACCCCGTGTGGCAGCATCACCGCCTCAGACTCGCGCGCATTGAAGTGCCACAGTTCGTTGGCATTACCGATCAGCAGATTAAACCCGGCATATTCCAGCGAGCGTCCGACAATGTCGTTCAAGTAATCATCAATCGGCATGTTGCCCAAGAGGAAACCCGCCACCAGCTCACCCCGGGATTTTCGCGAAGGAGGCTGGTGCGGATCGCGAATATTGGTCAGCGCAGCAAAGCGCCCGTTGGCCCCGATACCGAGCCAGGTGCCGCCGGCTTCCAGGTCGCGACCGGCGTAAACGTGCGGTGCGTGCGGCCATTGCGCGAGGGGCTGGCTGGGCCGGGCATAGAACTCGTCGCGGTTGGCCGCCACGATCAGCGGCTGGGTGTGGCCCGGTCGCCAGGCAAAAACAATCAGGCACATAAGGTGGTCCTTGTGTGTTTTTTGCCCACTCTACGCAGTCGTCGCTTGTCGTTCCATCGCCTTGCGTAGTGGAGCCGTGGCCCCTGCATCCGTTACTATGCCGGTGCTTTTTTTGAGAAGCGTATAAGGACGGCCATGGAATTTCTGCTCTATCTGGCGCTGGGCGCCTGCGCAGGCGTGCTGGCCGGGCTGTTCGGGGTTGGCGGCGGGATCATCATCGTCCCGGTGCTGGTGTTCAGTTTCACCTTGCAGGGCTTCGACGCTTCGATCCTGACCCACCTGGCGGTCGGCACGTCCCTGGCGACGATCATCTTTACATCAGTCAATGCGGTCCGCGAACATCACCGTCGCGGCGCGGTGCGTTGGCCGATATTCGTGTGGATGACCGTGGGCATTCTGATGGGCGCCGGTTTCGGGGCGCTGACGGCCGAAGCGATCTCCGGCCCGAACCTGCAAAAGATCATCGGTGTGTTTGCGCTGATCATCGCCGCGCAACTGGCGCTGGACGTCAAACCCAAGGCCAGTCGAACGGTGCCCGGCAGACTCGGTCTCACCGTGGCCGGCAGTGTGATTGGCTGGGCCTCGGCGATTTTCGGCATTGGCGGCGGCTCGTTGACCGTGCCGTTCCTGACCTGGCGCAGCGTGCCGATGCAGCAAGCCGTGGCGACTTCGTCGGCGTGCGGTCTGCCCATCGCCTTGGCCAGTGCATTAAGTTTCATGATTCTGGGCTGGCACGATCCGCTGCTGCCGGCCCATAGTCTCGGTTTTATTTATTTGCCGGCGCTGCTGGGGATTGCCCTGACCAGCATGGTGTTCGCCCGTCTCGGCGCGCGACTGGCCCACAGGCTGTCGCCGAAGTTGTTGAAAAGGCTGTTTGCCGCTTTGCTGTTCTGCGTTGGCCTGAGCTTCCTTCTCTAGCTCGCAATGCTGGCTTAATCCTGAGGTGACAGCGTCGCCCGGGAATTCTGGTTTCAACTCTAACAAGGAGTCGCAATGCTGCCTTACCCGCAGATCGACCCGGTGGCCCTGGCCATCGGTCCGCTGAAAATCCACTGGTACGGTCTGATGTACCTGATCGGCATCGGCGGTGCGTGGCTGCTGGCATCGCGCCGGCTCAACCGTTTCGACCCGACCTGGACCAAGGAGAAACTCTCCGACATGGTCTTCTGGATGTCGATGGGCGTTATCGTCGGCGGACGCCTGGGTTATGTGCTGTTTTACGATCTGCACGCTTACCTGGCCAACCCGACGCTGATTTTCGAGGTCTGGAAGGGTGGCATGTCGTTCCACGGCGGCTTCATCGGCGTGATGCTGGCAGCGTTGTGGTTCGGCAAGAAGAACAACAAGTCGTTCTTCCAGCTGATGGACTTCGTCGCGCCGATGGTGCCGATCGGCCTGGGCGCCGGGCGCATCGGCAACTTCATCAACGCCGAGTTGTGGGGCAAGGCGACCGACGTGCCGTGGGCGATGATCTTCCCGCCGTTCAGCGATCCGGCGCAGCTGCCGCGCCACCCGTCGCAGCTGTATCAGTTCGCCCTCGAAGGCGTGGCGCTGTTCGCCATCCTCTGGTTGTTCTCGCGCAAGCCGCGGCCGACCATGGCGGTTTCCGGTATGTTCGCGCTGTTCTATGGCATCTTCCGTTTCATCGTCGAATTCGTCCGTGTACCGGACGCGCAACTGGGCTATCTGGCCTGGAACTGGCTGACCATGGGCCAGGTACTGTGCGTACCGATGATCGTCGGCGGGCTGTTCCTGATCTGGCTGGCGTATCACCGCGCCCCGGCGACTCCGGCTGCAGCCGTATAAATTCGAATCCCGGGGTGACGACCCCGGGTTCAAGGACACAGGTAACTCATGAAGCAATATCTCGAACTGGTCGCCCACGTCATCAAGAACGGCACCAAGCAAGCCAACCGTACGGGCGTGAACACCATCAGCTTTCCGGGTGCGATGCTGCGTTATGACCTGAAAGAAGGTTTTCCGGCGATCACCACGCGCAAGATGGCCTTCAAATCGGCCATCGGCGAGATGTGTGGTTTCTTGCGTGGCGTGAACAACGCCGCCGAATTCCGCGCGCTGGGCTGCAAGGTCTGGGATCAGAACGCCAACGAAAACGCGCAGTGGCTGGCCAATCCGTTCCGTCAGGGCGAAGACGACCTCGGCGAGATCTACGGAGTGCAATGGCGCAAATGGCCGGCGTACAAACAGATCCCGGTCAGCAACCAGGCTGCCATCGAGCAGACCCTGAGCCAAGGCTATCGTCAGATTGCCGAAGGCGAAGAGGACGGTCAGGCTTACGTGGTGCTGTACAAGGCGATCGACCAGATCCGCCAGTGCGTCGACACCATCATCAAAGACCCGGGCAGCCGCCGCATCCTGTTCCATGGCTGGAACGTCGCGCAGCTCGATGAAATGGCCTTGCCGCCGTGCCATCTGCTGTACCAGTTCCACCCGAATGTCGAGACCAAAGAGATTTCTCTGACCCTCTACATCCGCTCCAACGACCTGGGCCTGGGCACGCCGTTCAACCTCACCGAAGGCGCTGCGTTGCTGAGCCTGATCGGTCGCCTGACCGGCTACACGCCGCGCTGGTTCACCTATTTCATCGGTGATGCCCACGTCTACGAAAACCACCTGGACATGCTCAATGAACAGCTCAAACGCGAGCCGTTCCCGATGCCGAAACTGGTGATCAGTGATCGAGTGCCGGAGTTTGCCAAGACCGGTGAGTATCAGCCGGAGTGGCTGGAGTTAATCGAGCCGAGCGATTTTTCGCTTGAGGGTTATGAGCATCACCCACCGATGACCGCGCCGATGGCGGTCTGATGTAGCACGCAATACCCCGTGGGAGCTAGCCTGCTAGCGATAGCGACGGCACATCCAGTAATGATGTGACTGAAAAACCGCTATCGCTAGCAGGCTAGCTCCCACCTTGGGTTCTGTGTTGGGCTCAATGGCCGTGGCTTCGGCCGACATGAGAATGCTCAACCTCCGTCGTCACAACCCCGCCACTCACTTCCAGCCTTTGCAAAATCCCGCACTGATCAATATCCGGCCCCTCACCACAGCGTTGGCGCAGGTCGAGCAGTTGTGTCTGCAACGCAATCAACCCATCGATCCGCGCCTTCACGTGATGGATATGCTCGTCGATCAACGCATTCACGCTTTCACATTGATCCTGCGGACTGTCGCGCAGGGCCAGCAGGCTGCGGATCTCTTCGAGGGTCATGTCGAGGGTGCGGCAGTTGCGGATGAAGGTCAGGCGTTCGGCGTGGGCCTGGGTGTAGACGCGGTAGTTGCCGTCGCTGCGGGCCGGTTCCGGCAGCAGGTTTTCGCGCTCGTAGTAACGGATGGTTTCGACGGCGCAGTCAGTGAGTTTCGCCAGTTCTCCGATCTTCATGACGACAATCTCCAAATAGGTGCTTGACCCTATAGTGGCTACAGGGTCTTTACTTGGCAACAGGCACCTTCATGGACGCAACCAATGAGCGATTCCCTTCACACCCACAAACCCGAGGCTGGTCACGATCACGATCACGATCACGATCACGATCACGATCACAGCCACAAGCTGCAGCCTGTGCAGAAGCATGACCATGGCAGTCATGGCGACTCCTGCTGTTCGTCCAAGGCGGCGCCTTCGCTGATCAAGTTGAGCGACAAGCCGACCGACGGCGCGCGGCTCAGCAGTTTCCGCATCGACGCGATGGATTGCCCGACGGAGCAGACGCTGATCCAGAACAAACTGGGCAAGCTCGCGGGTGTGCAGCAGCTGGAATTCAACCTGATCAATCGGGTACTGGGCGTGACCCATGACCTGCCGAGCACTGCGCCGATTATCGAGGCGATCAAGTCGCTGGGCATGGTGGCCGAATCGATGGAGCAGGGCAGCGAAGCGCCAGCACCGATCCCCGAGAAAAAACACTGGTGGCCCCTGGCGCTGTCCGGCGTGGGTGCGCTGGCTGCAGAAGTGATCCACTTCACCGACGCCGCACCGATTTGGGTGGTGGCCATCATCGCATTGATTTCGATCCTCAGTGGCGGCCTCACCACTTACAAGAAAGGCTGGATCGCGCTCAAGAACCTCAACCTGAACATCAACGCGTTGATGAGCATCGCGGTGACCGGCGCGATCCTGATTGGCCAATGGCCGGAAGCGGCGATGGTGATGTTTCTGTTCACCGTGGCCGAATTGATCGAAGCCAAATCCCTGGACCGGGCGCGCAACGCCATTGGCGGCCTGATGCAGATGACCCCGGAACAGGCGACGGTGCAGCAAGCCGACGGTAGTTGGGTCGAGCAAGACGTCAAGACCATCGAACTCGGTGTGCGCGTGCGGGTGCGTCCCGGCGAGCGGATTGGTCTGGACGGTGAAGTGGTGTCGGGCAGTTCGACCATCGATCAGGCGCCGATCACCGGCGAAAGCCTGCCGATCGAGAAGACCGTGGGCGATAAAGTCTTCGCCGGCACCATCAACCAGGCGGGCTCGCTGGAATACACCGTGACCGCTGCGGCCAATAACTCGACCTTGGCGCGGATCATCCACGCCGTGGAGCAGGCTCAGGGCGCGCGGGCACCGACCCAGCGCTTCGTCGATCAGTTCTCGAAAATCTATACCCCTGCGGTATTCCTGCTGGCCCTCGCCGTCGCCGTGATTCCGCCGCTGTTCATGGGCGCCGTCTGGTTCGACTGGATCTACCGGGCGCTGGTGTTGCTGGTCGTCGCTTGCCCCTGCGCATTGGTGATTTCCACCCCGGTGACCATCGTCAGCGGCCTCGCGGCCGCGGCGCGCAAAGGCATCCTGGTGAAGGGCGGTGTTTACCTGGAGGGCGGTTACAAGCTCGATTACCTGGCGCTGGACAAGACCGGCACCATCACCCACGGCAAACCGGTGCAGACCGATTATTTGTCGCTTGATCCCACCGCTGACGGTACCGCCCCGGCGATTGCGGCAGCCCTGGCCGGCCGCTCGGATCACCCGGTGTCGTTGGCCATCGCCAATGCGGCTGTGGATAAACAATCTGTGTCGCTCGTTGTGGATAACTTCGAAGCGTTGGCCGGTCGCGGTGTTCGCGGTGAGATCAATGGTCAGGTCTACCACCTGGGCAACCATCGCCTGGTGGAAGATCTTGGCCTGTGTTCGCCAGCGCTGGAAGAGAAGCTGTTCGCGCTGGAAAAAGAAGGCAAGTCCGTGGTGTTGTTGCTCGACACGTCCGGCCCGCTGGCGCTGTTTGCCGTGGCCGATACGGTGAAAGAATCCAGCCGCGAAGCGATCCAGCAACTGCACGACCTGGGCATCAAAACCCTGATGCTGACCGGCGACAACGTCCACACGGCTCAGGCGATTGCTGCACAAGTCGGCATCGACGAGGCCAAGGGCGATCTGCTGCCGACCGACAAGCTGCAAGCCATCGAGGCGCTTTATGCACAGGGTCATCGCGTCGGCATGGTCGGCGACGGCATCAACGATGCGCCGGCGCTGGCCCGGGCCGAGATCGGTTTCGCCATGGCGGCGGCCGGCACCGATACCGCCATCGAGACCGCCGATGTCGCCCTGATGGACGACGATCTGCGCAAGATCCCTGCGTTCATTCGTCTGTCGCGGCAGACGTCGAGTATCCTCAAACAGAACATCGCCCTCGCGTTGGTCATCAAGGCGATCTTTCTTGGGGTAACCTTCGCCGGGATCGCCACCATGTGGATGGCGGTGTTTGCCGACATGGGCGTGAGCCTGTTGGTGGTGTTCAACGGTTTGCGCCTGCTGCGCAAATAAGCGATGAGGAACGGGTGTGCTGAGTGCCGAGCTGAAGGCGTTTTACATGGTGGCCCGACTGGGCAGCATCACCTTGGCGGCAAAAAAGCTCGGCCTGAGCCAGCCTACGGTGACCACGCAGATCCGTAATCTGGAAAGCCAGTACTCGGTGGAGCTGTTCTACCGTGGCGGCCGCCGCCTCAGCGTCAGCGATGAAGGCGCGCGGTTGCTGCCGATGGTCAAGGCGCTGTTGCAGCAGGAAGCCGACATCGAGTTTTTCCTGCGCAACAGCGGTCAGGTCCAGGGTACGCTGCGCATCGCCGCCACCGCGCCGTATTACATCCTCGACCTGGTGAAGACCTTTCGCGAGCGCTTGCCGCAGGTGGAAGTGTCGGTGGAGATCGGTAACTCCCAGCAAGTGCTCGAAGCGCTGGAGGATTACCGGGTGGATGTCGCGGCGTCGTCGCAGTTGCTCGACGATGCGCGGCTGATTCGCCGGGTGCTCGGCAGCGATCCGCTGGTGCTGGCGGTGCATCGCAATCATCCGCTGGCGGTGCATGATCACGTGACGTTGAGTGCGCTGGCCGGGCATACGTTGCTAATGCGCGAGTCGGGTTCTACGACTCGGCGATTGACCGAAGAGTTACTGGCCAGCGCCGGGGTGAGTTTCGGGCCGTTGCTGGAGATTGGCAGCCGTGAATCGATTCGCGAGGCGGTGCTGCGTAACATCGGCATCAGCATCATTGCCCGGCAGGAAGTGCCGCATGACCCGCAACTGCGGGTGCTGACGATTGAGAATGCACCGCAGATTCCGGAGTATTTGTACTGCCTGAAGGAACGCAAAGGCGCGCGGTTGCCGGCGGCGTTTCTGGGGCTGGCGCAGGAAATGGCGCCGGCATAGACCCCCGTGGCGAGGGGATTTATCCCCGTTCGGCTGCGCAGCAGTCGCAGATTTTAGGGCCGCTTCGCTGCCCAACGGGGATAAATCCCCTCGCCACGGGTTACTCACTGCTCTTTCAATCAACCCAAATCCCCGAATACCACTATCAGCCGTTTTTGCCTCACTGCCACATGACCGACGCATTACAAACCTAGGATGGCTCTCATCTGCTTGATGAGGTCCGTCCATGAACCACTCGATCACAACTGCCCTGACCAACCCCGGCGCGCCGATGAAAGTGCGCGGCGTGCAGAAACGCTTTGGCGCCTTCACCGCGCTGGACAATGTTTCCCTCGACGTCGCCGCCGGTGAGCTGGTGTGTCTGCTGGGCCCGTCGGGCTGTGGCAAAACCACCTTGCTGCGCTGCATCGCCGGTCTGGAGAAACAGGACAGCGGCGAGTTGTACCTCGGCGATCGCGACGTTTCCCACTTGGCACCCCAGGTGCGGGACTACGGCATTCTCTTCCAGTCCTACGCGCTGTTCCCCAATCTCACCGTCGAAGCGAACATTGCCTACGGCCTCGCTGGCAGTGGTCGCGATGAAGTGCGAAAACGCGTGGGTCAGATGCTGGAACTGGTCGGCCTGACCGGCAGCGAGAAAAAATACCCCGGCCAATTGTCTGGCGGCCAACAGCAGCGTGTGGCACTGGCTCGGGCATTGGCGCCAGCGCCGTCCTTGTTGTTGCTCGACGAACCCATGTCGGCCCTCGACGCCCGGGTTCGCGAGCATCTGTGCACCGAACTGCGCCAATTGCAACGCAACCTCGGCGTTACCACCTTGATGGTCACGCACAATCAGGACGAGGCCATGCTGATGGCCGACCGCATCGCCGTGATGAACAACGGCAAGGTCGAGCAGTACGCCACGCCGCAGGAAATCTACGACCGCCCGGCCACACCGTTTGTGGCGGAGTTTGTCGGCCAGGGCAACTGGCTGCCATTCAGCCGCAGCAGCGACAGCCACGCCCAAGTCGGCGGAATGAGCATGCGCCTGGTGGATGGCAGCGCCAAAACCACGTCGGGCCGTCTGTTTTGCCGCCCGGAGGCGATCAACGTCAACCCGCCGGTACACGAAGAAAACCTGTTTCCGGCCAAGGTTCGCGAAATCACCTTCCTCGGCAACCGCTGCCGCATGAGCTTCGAACTCGATCAACTGCCCGGCCACGCCTTGCTGGCGGAACTGGCACCGGAAGCGATGCCGCGTCTTGGCGCGCAGCAGATCATGGTCGCCTTGCCGCCACGCAGCCTGCAGGTGTTTGCCTGATGAGCGCGAACATCGCGCTGCCGATACCGCACAAGCAGGTTCGGCAGACCTCCCGTGCCGAGATCGGCGACCGGGTGTTCGTGGTCGGTGGCAAAGTCCTTTTATTGGTGTTGCTTGGCATCGCGGTGTTGATGCCGTTGCTGGCGATCTTCTGGCGCGGTTTCAGCTCGGAAGCGGGGCAGGGTGGCGGCCTGGTCGCGGCTCGTGAACTGGTGACCAGTGCGAACTTCCACTGGTTGCTGGGCAACAGTTTGAAAGTGTCCCTCAGCGTCGCGGCGATTGTCGTACCGCTGGCCTACCTGTTTGCCTACGCGCTGCAACGCACCTTGATTCCCGGCAAAGGCATCTGGCGCGGGATGTCGCTGCTGCCATTGATGGCGCCGTCGATGTTGCCGGGGATTGCGCTGGTTTATCTGTTCGGCAACCAGGGCATGCTGCGCGGTTTGCTCTCGGACAATATCTACGGCTTCTGGGGCATTGTTCTGGGCGAGGTCATCTACACCTTCCCACACGCCTTGATGATTCTTCTGTCGGCGCTTTCCCTGGCGGATGCGCGACTGTTCGATGCCGCCTCCAGCATGGGCGCCAGTCCGGCAAGGGCCTTTCGCAGCATTACTTGGCCGGCAACGCGTCAGGCCGTGTTCGCGGCGTTTTGTCTGGTGTTCACCCTGACGGTCACTGACTTCGGCGTGCCCGTGGTGGTCGGTGGCGATTATCAAGTGCTGGCGCTGGAGGCCTACAAAGCGGTGGTCGGCCAGCAGCAATTCGGTCGCGGCGCTTTGATCGGTATGGTTCTGTTACTGCCGGCACTATTCAGTTTCGGGGTCGATGCCTGGTTGCGTCGACGTCACGGCGATTCCATGAGCGGCCGGGCTCAGGTGTTTCAACCGGCACCGTCGAAGCTGCGGGACGGTTGCTACCTGGTCATCGTGCTGCTGATCTGCGCGGTGTTGCTGCTGGTGTTCGGCATGGCGGTGTTCTCCTCACTGGTGAAATTCTGGCCGTACAACCTGTCGCTGTCGCTCAACCACTACCAGTTCAACGACACCGCGGGCGGTGGTTGGCTGGCCTACGGCAACAGCGTGCAGATGGCCCTGGGCACGGCGTTGATCGGCAGCGTGCTGATTTTCACCGGCGCCTACCTGATGGAAAAAACCAAGGGCCAGCGCGGACTGAACCTGACCCTGCGCATGCTCAGTTTCGTACCGATGGCGGTGCCAGGTCTGGTGCTGGGCCTGGGTTACGTTTTTTTCTTCAACCTCAGCGGCAACCCGCTGCATGTGCTCTACGGGACCATGACCCTGCTGGTGGTCTGCACCATTGCTCACTATTTGACCACCGCGCAAATGACCGCGACCACGGCGCTGCGCCAGCTCGACGCCGAGTTCGAAGCCGCCGCACTGTCGCTCAAGGCGCCGCTGTATCGGCACTACCTGCGGGTCACCGTGCCCATCTGCCTGCCGGCGCTGCTGGACATCGTGCGCTACCTGTTCGTCTCGGCCATGACCACCGTCTCGGCGGCGATCTTCCTCTACAGCCCCGACACCATCCTCGCGGCGGTGGCGGTGCTGAACATGGACGATGCCGGCAACGTCGGCGGCGCGGCGGCGATGTCGACCCTGATTCTCTTTACCTCGGCGGGCGTGTCCCTGCTGCTGGCCTGGGCTTCGCGCGGGTTGCTGCGCCGCTCTCAGGCCTGGCGGCAGACCGCGCCTGGCAATTGATTCCCCATCCCGCAAACCTCAACTCAAAACAGGAAAAGATCATGTTCAAGCCCTTGGCCCTGGCCGCTGCTGTCCTCACCGCTTTCAGCCTGAACGCCTTCGCGGCGCCAACCGAGTTGACGGTGTACACCGCCCTCGAAGCCGAGCAACTGAAGACCTACAAAGAAGCCTTCGAAAAAGCCAACCCGGACATCGAGATTAAGTGGGTGCGCGATTCCACCGGGATCATCACCGCCAAACTGCTGGCTGAAAAAGCCCGTCCACAGGCTGACGCAGTCTGGGGCCTGGCGGCCTCGAGCCTGGCGATTCTCGATCAGCAAGGCATGCTGCAAAGCTATGCGCCGAAAGACCTGGGCAAGATCGGCGGCAACTACCGCGACGCGGCCAACCCGCCCGCCTGGGTCGGCATGGACGTCTGGGCCGCGACCATTTGCTTCAACACGGTCGAAGCCGAAAAGCAGGGTTTGACCAAACCGGTGAGCTGGCAGGACCTGACCAAGCCTGAGTACAAAGGCAAAATCGTGATGCCCAACCCGGCCTCGTCCGGCACCGGCTTCCTCGACGTCAGCGCCTGGCTGCAGACCTTCGGCGAGAAGCAGGGCTGGCAGTACATGGACGACCTGCACCAGAACATCGGCCAGTACGTTCACTCCGGTTCCAAGCCTTGCAAACTGGCGGCGGCGGGAGAGTTTCCGATCGGCATTTCCTTCGAATACCCGGCTGTTCAGTTGAAGCGCCAGGGCGCACCGCTGGACATCATCCTGCCGAAGGAAGGCCTGGGCTGGGAGATCGAAGCGACCGCTGTGATCAAAGGCACACCGCATGAAGACGCCGCGAAGAAACTGGCTGACTTCTCGGCCAGCCCGGCGGCGATGGAGCTTTATAAAGAGAACTTCGCGGTGCTCGCGCAGCCGGGGATTGCCAAGCCGCAGACCGAATTGCCGGCGGATTACGAGCAGCGTTTGATCAAAAACGATTTTGCCTGGGCGTCGAAGCATCGCGACGAGATCCTGACCGAGTGGCGCAAGCGGTATGACGGCAAGTCCGAGAAAGTGGCTGCCAAGTAAGATCTCTATCGGCTGACAGGGCCCCATCGCTGGCAAGCCAGCTCCCACAGGGATTCAGGGTGAACACAGGTTTTGTGAACACCAGAGACCCTGTGGGAGCTGGCTTGCCAGCGATGGCGGCTTTGAATTCAGGACAAATCCACATGACACAACACAACGACATGCTGATCGTCGGCGCCGGCATTCTCGGCCTGTCCCACGCCTACGCCGCCGCCAGGCGCGGTCTCAAAGTCGCGGTTTTCGAACGTAGCGAAACCCCCTTGGGCGCCTCGGTCCGCAATTTCGGCCAAGCCCTCGTCACCGGCCAACCCCCGGGCCCGATGCTCGAACTGGCCAGGGCCAGCCGCGACATCTGGGGCCAGTGGGCGCAACTGGCCGGCCTGCAACTCAAGCGCAACGGCTCGTACCTGTTCGCCCGCACCGAAGCCGAAGAACACCTGCTCGAAGCCTTCTGCACCGGCCGCGCCGTGGAACACGGTTACCGCGTCGACCTGCTGCGCGGTGCTGCTTTACGCGATCTCTACGGTGGCCAGTTCCGCCATCACCGCGCCGCGTTGCACGGCCTGGACGATCAACAACTGTATTCCCGCGAAGCGATTCCAGCGTTGATCGACTACCTGCGCCGCGACCTCGGCGTCGAGTTTCACTTCTCCACCCTGGTTCGCGACATCGAACCGGGTCGCCTGCACAGCACCGCCGGCACCTTCAGCGCCGAGCAGATCATTGTCTGCTCCGGCCACGACTATCAGACCTTGCTGGCCGAGCCAATCGCCGCGCTCAACCCGCAAATCTGCCGCCTGCAAATGCTCCGCGCCCGACCGCAGATCAACCTCAATCTGCAACACGCATTGCTCACCGGGTTGAGTTGCGTGCACTACGGCGCCTTCGCCGATCTGCCGGAAGCGGCGGCGGTGCAGGCGCAAATCCTGCGCGAGGAACCGCACCTGCATGAAAACGGCATCCACCTGCTGATCAGCCCGACGCCTTATGGCGAATTGATCATCGGCGACTCCCACCATTACGGCCGCGATCCGTCGCCGTTCAACGCCGAGCAAGTGGATAACTGGATGATCGAACTCGCTGAACAAACCCTCGGCTGCAAGGTGCAAGTGGTCGAACGCTGGCAGGGTGTCTATGGTTCACGAGGGCCGGCGCCGTTCTCGTTCCTGCGGCCGATGCCCGGTGTGAGCGTGGCGCTGATGCACACCGGCGTCGGCATGAGCGTCGGGCCGGCGATGGCCGAACGCAATGTCGCTCAATTGTTGGGGGAAGGCTGATGGTGCGTCATGAACGAGTAATCGCTGAGGTGTTCGGTTTGTACGAGCGCTTTGGCGACAGCGATTACATCGGCGAGCCGGTGTCGCAGATCGAACACATGTCCCAGGCGGCCGAACTGGCCATGGCCGAAGGCTTTGATGATGAAGTGGTGTTGGCCGCGTTCTTCCACGACATCGGGCATATCTGCGGCGAGAGCGCCGAGAACATGGGCGGCTTCGGCGTGGTCAGCCACGAGCGTCTGGGCGCCGATTACTTGCGTCGTGCAGGTTTCAGCGAGCGCCTGGCGCGGCTGGTGGAATACCACGTTCAGGCCAAGCGTTATCTGACGCTCAAAGAGCCCGGGTACTACGAACGATTGAGCGAAGCCAGCCGCCGGACCCTGGAATATCAAGGCGGGGTGATGACGGCTGCCGAGGCTGAAGCCTTCGAACAGGACCCATTGTGCAAAGTCAGTTTGCGCATGCGGCAGTGGGATGAGTTGGCCAAGGAGCAGTGGGTGCCGGTGATGGATCTCGAGGTGTTGAAGCGCAAGGCAGTGAACCTCTTGTCCGGCGAGTCGCGTTGAGTTGTCTCACAGGTAATAGCGAAACGGCGGATCGATTACCTTGCGGCAACAGCTCAGTCTGGGCTTTTCGCAAGGAAGTGCACGGATGCGTTATTTGGAAGTGATTGCACAGGATCGAAGCGGGGCAGGGGCGGCGGATACGGTTCGTTTCCGGTTTCATGAAGAGGAGCAAATGCCGCGTGAGGCGACAGAGACTGACCGGCAGCGCCTCAAGGCTTTGGGTAACACCTATTTGAAGTGTGCCTGGTTCAACAGCGGTGAAGGCGAGGCGCGTCACTTGCGCATCTTCTCGCAGAATCCATCCGCAGACGGCACGCCTGAAACGGTGCGCCTGCATTTTCATGAAGGGCCAGTGATTGCCTATAAAGCCGCCGTCCGTGATCTGGATAACGACGGGGTGTTCGAGCTGATATTGGCTTCGGATGTGGACAATGACGGGCGGGCGGATCGCACGGATCGCAACCGGATCAGGGCGCTGGTGCGGGAGTTCTTGAAGATCAGCGCATGACCGCGAAACCGAGTCGCAGCCATCGCTAGCAGGCTAGCTCCCACAGGGGAACGCATTCCAACTGTGGGAGCGAGCCTGCTCGCGATGAGGTCAGCCCAGGCACCACAATCACCAGGGTTTATAGCTGCTGCGCCAACGCCTCTATCTGCTCCTGCCGCTCCGCCTGACTCAACTTCGCCTGCGGATTCAGTGACGACCACTGCGGATGCGCCCGGGCCTTGTTCAGGGCTTCGGGCAGTTTGCCTTCGCGCCAGGTCTTGTCCTGCGGCGTGGCCACCTGGATGCTGTCCATCGCCGCATGCCCGCGCACGTTCAACGCTTGCAGCAACTGCCGCTGACGCAGGGCCAACAGCCGCAACACGCTGTCGTCGACCGTCAATTCTCGCTGGCCCTTGATCTTGCCCATCAGCCGGCTGCCATAACTGCGCGCGGTTTGCAGGGCGCCGCCAGCAATCGCACCGGCCAGCGCCGCTGCGCCAAGGGTCAGGCCGCCCACCAGCAAGTCGACCCCGGCACCGGCGGCCGCACCGGCAGCGATACCGCCACCGACTCGAACACCCAATTGCTTGAGGGTTTCCGGGTTGAACAAATCATCGCCCCAACGGCCATCGAGCAGCGGCAGATCACTGGCCGCCGCGTCCTGTGGGCGGAAGGCATAAAGCTTGAGCAAGCCTTCAACGCAACGCTGCTCCCGTTGGCGAACGGCTTTGCGCAGTTCGCTGATCGCCTGCTGTTCCTGTTCCGCATCGCTGACCACACTGCGCCGGCACGCGGCGCAATCGATCAGCAACTCGGCAATCAACCGCGCCGCACTTTGCTGACGGGCCAGGCGTTGAGCCTGTTGATCGGCGATCAGGCGCTCCAGTTGTTCGCGGGAGTTTTCCAGCAACAGGGCGAGGCTTTCATAGAGGCGACGCTCGCCATCCTCGGGCGGTGCAACGCTGTCGAAACGCACCAGGGCATGCAGGCCCAAGCGTGCCAGGGCTTCACGCCAATCCGGCTCGCGATGGTTGGCGCTACTGACGAAATTCAGTACCGGCAGCAGTGGTTTGCCGCAACTGGCCAGCACTTCCAGTTCGTCGCGGTACTTGGCCAGAACCGGCTCCCGGGCATCGATCACATACAGGCCGGCGTCCGAGGCGAGCAATTGCCGCAGCACTTTGGCTTCCTGTTCAAAGCGCTGGCGGGCTTCGCTGCCTTCGAGGAATCGGGCCAGCCGTGCCGGGCCGTCGAGGCGTTCGCCGGGACGTTCCAGGCGTTCGAGGTAGTCGAGCAGGGCGATGGCGTCTTCAAGGCCAGGCGTGTCGTAGAGATCGAGCAACGGCTCGCCGTCCACCGACAACCGCGCGCCTTCGACGTGGCGGGTGGTGCTGGGGCGATGGGACACTTCGCCGAAACCGACATCCCGGGTGAGGGTGCGCAGCAACGAGGTTTTGCCGACGTTGGTGTGGCCGACCACCGCCAGTTTCAAAGGCGCTTTCCAGGCATTAGTCATGACCGGTCTCCAGCCAGTTCACAGGCACGCAATCGGCGAACGGCAGGTCCAGCTGTTGCAGCGCCACATGCCAGTCGCCGAGGCGTTCGGCATCCAGTGCTTCGCCGGGCGGCGCTTGCAGCAACCAGACACGGGTGGCGGCGGCATTGCGCGCCAGTTCGGCGATCAGGGCCAGGCTGCCACGGTCCGGTGAGCGACGCGGATCGCAGGCAATCGCCAGGCGTGCCGGAGGAAAACGGCTCAGCTGTTCGAGCAGTTTGTTGCGCGACTCGCGGCTGTCGAGAATGCCTGCGTTGTTCACGGTTTTCGGCAGTGGCGGCGGCCACGGGCGTTGATCGTCCAGCTCGATGGCCACCAGCAGTGCGCCGTCGCTTTGCTGTTCACTGACGCCGCTTTCGACGCGATGCAGTTGCGCCGGTGCGGCATCGCTGATGCCGAGGCGTTCGCTGGTGGGCATCAGGCGTTCGCGCAATTGGGCATAGCCGGGCAGGTTCAAATCCAGGCGCAACGCGGCTTGGCCGGAGGTCCAGCGCCAGCGGCAGAACAGCGCCAGCAGCAGACGCGGCAACACGCCGTAGACCAGCAACACGCCGACCAGCCATGCAGCCCAGGCTTGGCGGGCGCTTTCGATGTTCAGCGCGGCATCGCCACTGGCGCGGATCATCTCCACGCTCGGCACGCTGAAACCGAGCAAGGCCGGCAGGGCGCCGAGGGCCTGGGTCATGGCGACGAAGGTGTCGCCGCGCAGAATGGTGGTTTCCCAGACAAAGCCGTAGCGCCGGGTCGCCATCAACGTCAGCAAGATCGCCAGGGCGCTGAGCATCGCCAGCAACCACAAGCCGTTGACCAGCGCGCCGATCGCCCAGCGATTGAGTTTGCGTCGCTGCAATAACAGCAGCAGGGCCGGCGCCAGTTGCGCGGCTTTGGCATCGCGCGCGAGTTTTTCGCTGAGCCACAGCCACAAGCGTCCGAGGCTGGCGCCGTGTTCACCGGCAAACACCAGGCCCAATGCCCAGCTCAACAGCAGAATCAGATTGAGCCCCAGCAGACTGCCCAGGGCCCAGAACACATTCACCGGTGTCTGGCCGTCACCCAGCGCGGCGAATGCCAGGCCCGCGCCACTGACGATGGCCAGCACTGCCATGACGATCAGCGCCAGTCGCGCGCCTTGCAGCCAATGTTTGAGGGCGTCGGCCAAGCCGTCGCGTTCGGCCAGCCATACGGCCCGGCGCTGAATCCGCGTCGGCAGGTCGCCGCCGGCGCTGCGGGCCAGTCGGTTGGCTTCCAGATCATCCAGGGGCCCCGCGTGTTCTTCACGCAGGCGCACCGTCTCGGTCAGCCAGAGGTTTTGCAGTGGAGTCAGTTCCGTCACGCGGCATCCCGTCGCTCAAATGAGCTGTGAGCATAACCGCTGTGGCGCTTATCGGGGTACGGGAGGCTCTGGTATCCTCGCCGGCATGACTAAATCACTCCCCCTCAGCCTGATCGCAGCCCTCGGTGAAAACCGTGTGATCGGCGTCGACAACAGCATGCCCTGGCACTTGCCGGGGGACTTCAAATACTTCAAGGCCACCACCCTCGGCAAGCCGATCATCATGGGTCGCAAGACCTGGGATTCCCTCGGTCGTCCGCTGCCGGGCCGGTTGAACATCGTGGTCAGCCGTCAGGCGGACCTGGTGCTGGAAGGCGCGGAAGTTTATCCGTCGCTGGAGGCGGCCGTGGTTCGCGCGCAGGAATGGGCGAACGAGCAGGGCGTCGATGAGGTGATGTTGATTGGCGGGGCGCAGTTATATGCGCAGGGGTTGGCGCAGGCGGATCGGCTGTATTTGACGCGCGTGGCGTTGAGCCCGGAAGGGGACGCGTGGTTTCCGGAGTTTGATTTGACGCAGTGGACATTGGTGTCCAACACCCCGAATCCGGCTGAAGGCGACAAACCAGCATACAACTTTGAAGTTTGGGAAAAGGCCTGAAAGCATCGCCAGCAGGCTGGCTCCCACAGTGGGTTTGAGGTGAAACACAGATTGTGTGAACACCCCAAATCCCTGTGGGAGCCAGCCTGCTGGCGATGAGGCCAGATCAGACGCTGAAGAATTTAAGCGTGCGCCAACTCCGCATGCTCATCCGCCCCCAGCAGCTCTTTATCCGTCTGCTGCATCATCTGGCTGGTAATCGCCCCCGCCGTAATCGAACCACTCACGTTCAACGCCGTGCGGCCCATATCGATCAGCGGCTCAACCGAAATCAGCAGCGCCACCAATGACACCGGCAAGCCCATCGCCGGCAGCACGATCAGCGCAGCAAACGTCGCGCCACCGCCCACGCCCGCCACACCGGCCGAACTCAAGGTCACAATCGCCACCAGCGTCGCGATCCACAGCGGGTCCAGAGGGTTGATGCCGACAGTCGGCGCTACCATCACCGCCAACATCGCCGGGTACAGACCGGCACAGCCGTTCTGGCCAATGGTCGCGCCGAACGAAGCGGCGAAACTGGCGATGGACTGCGGGATACCCAGGCGGCTGGTCTGCGCTTCGATGCTCAGCGGAATCGTCGCCGCGCTCGAACGGCTGGTGAACGCAAACGTCAGCACCGGCCAGATCTTGCGAAAGAACCGCAGCGGGTTGATCCCGGCCGCCGACACCAGCAGGCCATGGACCACAAACATCAGGCCCAGGCCGATGTAGGAAACCACCACAAAACTGCCGAGCTTGATGATGTCTTGCAGGTTGGAACCGGCGACCACTTTGGTCATCAGCGCCAGGACGCCGTACGGGGTCAGCTTCATCACCAGGCGCACCAAGCGCATCACCCAGGCTTGCAATGTGTCGATGGCGTTGATCACTTTCTGACCTTTCTCGACATCGTCCTTGAGCAGTTGCAGCGCCGCGACACCGAGGAACGCCGCGAAGATCACTACGCTGATGATCGAGGTTGGCTTGGCGCGAGCGAGGTCGGCGAACGGGTTTTGCGGAATGAACGACAGCAGCAGCTGCGGCACATTCAGGTCGGCAACCTTGCCCGCGTAGTCGTTCTGAATGGTTTGCAGACGGGCCATTTCCTGCGTGCCGGCCACCAGGCCTTCGGCGGTCAGACCGAACAGGTTGGTCAAGCCGATGCCGATCAGCGCTGCGATGGCGGTGGTGAACAGCAGCGTACCAATGGTCAGGAAGCTGATCTTGCCCAGCGACGACGCGTTGTGCAGACGGGCCACGGCGCTGAGGATCGAGGCGAACACCAGCGGGATGACGATCATTTGCAGCAACTGCACGTAACCGTTGCCCACCAGATCGAACCAGCCGATCGAGGCTTTCAGCACCGGGTTGCCGGCACCGTAAATCGTGTGCAGCGCCACACCGAACACTACGCCCAACACCAAGGCGAGCAGGACTTTTTTAGCTAAGCTCCACGCCGTATGACGGGTTTGCGCCAAGCCAAAGAGCAGGGCGAGGAATACCAGCAGATTGAGGATCAGCGGCAGATTCATGTGAACTCCGAGAGAGACTTGTGCCAGCCACCTTCCGGGGCAGCTGCGAACCGGCAAGCCTAACAGCTTGAAAACTAATGAATTAATATCAAAAAAGTCTGTTAACTGTCGTTTTTGGAATAAGAGGATGTCGTTGTCGGGGATGCAGCTGACGCGGAAGGGACGCGGGCGGTCGTAGGCAGACGGGGACTGTCACACTAATTTGATAGCGTCGATATCTTTGAATCAGGGAGAAATGAAGATGAAGTTCGCACCAAAATTTCTGGTTGCCGCACTCTGTCTTGGCCTCGCCGGCCAGGTACTCGCCACGGATCTAAAGCATTGGCCCGCCGATCAGGCCAAGGCGCTGGACGCGATGATTGCGGCCAACGCCAACAAAGGTAACTACGCGGTGTTCGACATGGACAACACCAGTTACCGCTACGACCTCGAAGAGTCGTTGCTGCCGTACATGGAAAACAAGGGCCTGATCACCCGCGACAAACTCGATCCCTCCCTGAAACTGATTCCGTTCAAGGACACCGCCGACCATAAGGAAAGCCTGTTCAGCTACTACTATCGCCTCTGCGAACTCGACGACATGGTTTGCTATCCATGGGTCGCGCAAGTGTTCTCCGGTTTCACCCTCCAGGAACTCAAAGGCTACGTCGATGAGTTGATGGCTTCGGGCAAACCGGTGCCGGCCACGTATTACGAAGGCGACGTGGTGAAGAACCTTGACGTCAACCCGCCGAAAATCTTCACCGGTCAGAAAGAGCTCTACAACAAGCTGATGGAAAACGGCATCGAGGTCTACGTGATGACCGCCGCCTCCGAAGAGCTGGTGCGCATGGTCGCTTCCGATCCGAAGTACGGCTACAACGTCAAACCGCAAAACGTCATTGGTGTGAGTCTGTTGCTCAAGGACCCGAAGTCGGGCGAGTTGACCACGGCACGCAAGCAAATCACCGCCGGCAAGTATGACGAGAAAGCCAACCTCGGCCTCGAACTGACCCCGTACCTGTGGACCCCGGCAACCTGGATGGCGGGTAAACAAGCGGCGATCCTGACCTATATCGATGAATGGAAAAAACCGGTGCTGGTGGGCGGCGACACTCCGACCAGCGACGGTTTCATGCTGTTCCACAGCGTCGACGTGGCCAAGGGCGGCATCCACTTGTGGGTCAACCGCAAGGACAAATACATGACCCAGATTAACGGCATGATGGCCAAGCACGCCGCGGCTCAGGCCAAGGAAGGGTTACCCGTGACGGCGGACAAGAACTGGGTGATCGTCAAGCCTGAAGAAATTCAGTAAGACCGAGGTGCTTCAATCGCGGGCAAGCCCGCTCCCACAAGGTTTCGGGTGAATCACAGATTGTGTGAACACCCAAGATCCCTGTGGGAGCGGGCTTGCCCGCGATGGGTCCGTCACATCCGACATTGATGTCGACTGGCCCACCGCCTTCGCGAGCAAGCCCGCTCCCACATTTAATCGAGTTCAGTCCAAAAAAATGCCCCGTACTTGGCGGGGCATTTTTTGTTCAACGGTTAAGACTTACAGCCCGTCGAGCATCGCCTTGTTACGCACGGCACCCTTGTCGGCGCTGGTTGCCAGCAGAGCGTAGGCCTTCAGCGCAGTGGTCACTTTACGTGGCCGTTTTTCCACAGGCTTCCAGCCTTTCTGATCCTGCTCGGCGCGGCGCCCAGCCATTTCTTCGTCGCTGATCAACAGGTTGATCGAGCGGTTCGGAATGTCGATCAGCACTTTGTCGCCGTCCTGCACCAGACCAATCGCGCCGCCTGCAGCGGCTTCTGGCGAAGCGTGGCCGATGGACAGGCCCGAGGTGCCGCCGGAGAAGCGACCGTCGGTGAGCAGGGCGCAGGCTTTGCCCAAGCCTTTGGATTTCAGGTACGACGTCGGGTAGAGCATTTCCTGCATGCCCGGGCCGCCTTTCGGGCCTTCGTAACGGATGATCACGATGTCGCCGGCTTTTACTTCGTCAGCGAGGATGCCGCGTACGGCGCTGTCCTGGCTTTCGAAGATTTTCGCGTTGCCTTCGAACACGTGGATCGATTCGTCGACGCCTGCGGTTTTCACCACGCAACCATCCAGCGCGATGTTGCCGTAGAGAACGGCCAGGCCGCCTTCTTTCGAGTAGGCGTGTTCGACGCTGCGGATGCAGCCGTTTTCACGGTCGTCGTCCAGGGTTTCCCAGCGGGTCGACTGGCTGAACGCGGTTTGTGTCGGGATGCCCGCAGGGCCGGCCTTGAAGAAGTGATGCACGGCTTCGTCGTCGGTCTGGGTGATGTCCCACTTGGCAATGCCTTCGGCCAGGGTTTTGCTGTGCACGGTCGGCAGGTCGGTGTGCAGCAGACCACCACGGGCCAGGGAGCCGAGGATGCTGAAGATCCCGCCGGCACGGTGCACGTCTTCCATGTGGTACTTCTGGATGTTCGGCGCGACTTTGCACAGTTGCGGCACGTGGCGGGAGAGACGGTCGATGTCGCGCAGGTCGAAATCGATCTCGGCTTCCTGGGCGGCGGCCAGCAAATGCAGGATGGTGTTGGTGGAGCCGCCCATGGCGATGTCCAGGGTCATGGCGTTTTCGAACGCCTTGAAGTTGGCAATGTTGCGCGGCAATACCGATTCGTCGTTCTCGCCGTAATAACGTTTGCACAACTCGACGATGGTGCGACCGGCCTGCAGGAACAGCTGTTCGCGATCGCTGTGGGTGGCCAGGGTCGAACCGTTGCCCGGCAACGCCAGGCCCAGGGCTTCGACCAGGCAGTTCATCGAGTTGGCGGTGAACATGCCGGAGCACGAACCACAGGTCGGGCAGGCGCTGCGCTCGTACTCAGCGACTTTCTCGTCAGAAGCGCTGGAGTCGGCGGCGATGACCATGGCGTCGACGAGGTCGAGACCGTGGCTGGCCAGTTTGGTCTTGCCGGCTTCCATCGGACCGCCGGAGACGAAGATCACCGGGATGTTCAGGCGCAGAGACGCCATCAGCATGCCGGGGGTGATCTTGTCGCAGTTGGAAATGCAGACGATGGCGTCGGCGCAGTGGGCGTTGACCATGTACTCGACGGAGTCAGCGATGATCTCGCGGCTCGGCAGCGAATAGAGCATGCCGTCGTGACCCATGGCGATGCCGTCATCCACGGCGATGGTGTTGAATTCTTTCGCTACACCGCCGGCGCGTTCGATTTCGCGGGCGACCAGCTGGCCGAGGTCCTTGAGGTGGACGTGGCCCGGTACGAATTGGGTGAACGAGTTGGCAATGGCGATGATCGGCTTTTTGAAGTCGTCATCTTTCATCCCCGTGGCGCGCCACAGTGCGCGGGCTCCGGCCATGTTGCGGCCATGGGTGGATGTTTTCGAGCGGTAATCAGGCATGAAGCACTCCGGGCGGCTAATCAGGTATCAAAAGGGAAGTGAGCTTCTATTGACGTCTGGAACACCCAGAAATGGCCGTGTGTCCGGAAGTTGCCGATAACTTTGCGGGATCGCCGCGCGCTTCAGCTTGAGCTCATAAACCCGCCGGGGGATGACTGGCGATGAATGTCGCGATTCTACACGGCTGGCGTCAGGAGGGAATGCCGGGAAGCGTTGATCCGGCGCTGACACAACGTGCGGGATGACGACTGGCAGGTTTCAGCCCGGGTTCAGCGCCAGATGCCGTCGTGTAATCAATACATTCAAGCCGAGACCCGTGGCACTCAAAGTCAGGAAGCACAGGGCCAGCGCTGTGGTCAAATCTTCGGAGGCGAGGTTGATCACCACGCTGATCACGCCGCCGGACATGAAAATCAACACGCCGCCGACCGATGTAGAGGTTCCGGCATTCTGTGGGTAGAGACTCATGGCTTTGGAGTTGGCGATGGGTCTGGCAATGGTGGTGCCTGCCGTACAAATCAGCATGGGTATCAGCACCACCGCCGCAGTGAGCCCGAACTGTTCCGCCAACCACAGCATGACCAGCCCGGACAAAGCGATCAGTCCCAGGCCAATGACTATCTGCGTGTTGGCCTGCAGCCGCCGATGCAGGGCGCTGGCGACAATCCCTCCAAACACATAGGCCACGCCATACAGCAGCAACGCCCAGGCAAACTCGTAAGGTGAAAGCGCCAGCCGCTCCATGAAAATGATCGGTGAAGTGACGATGAACGAGAAGTGGCAGGCGAAGGCCAAGGCTGAAATCAACCAGTAACCCATGAAACGAACATCCGAGCACACCCGCCAATAGGCACTGAAAAATCGTTCAGGTGTCGGGTTGTGCAGGTGCGAGTTTTCCCTGAGCAGGAAAAAGGCTTTAAGCCAGACAATGACAGCCAGGGTGATAAATACATAAAAGCTGCCCTGCCAGCCCAACTGCAATTGCAACCACGTCCCCAGCAGCGGCGAAATCGAAATGAACACCCCGCCGCCGGTCACCATCCAGATTCTGATTCGCTCCTGTTCCTTGCCAACGAACAGATCCTGAACCAGTGCCTGTGACAGGACGAACGATCCGCAACCCACTGCCTGGATCACCCGAAAGAACAGAAACCAGCTGTACTCGCGGGACGCCACGCACCCCGCCGCACCGATCACCGCGATTGCGATACCGGCCAGTAGCAGCTTCTTGCGCCCCCACAAGTCTGACAGCGGTCCGACCAGCACCACGGACAACGCCAGGCCAATGGCGAACAGGCTGACGGACAGGGCGATATCGGACGGCGAGGTCCGAAAGTAGTCGGAAAGATCGGGAAAGGACGGAAGCACCACATCCAGGGGGAAAACGCCAAGCAGTGTCATGGTCATCAACAGAATGACCATGACACGATGTTGTGCGACACGGGCTACACGGTTTCTGTCATTCATCGAGAAGCCCTGCCCTGTAGAAAAGTTGCCGATTGGCAGGCAGATCGAAGAAGCCCGCTTTTTTCATGGCGTCCAGCGTGGCACTTGCACCCGATCGGGCGCGCAGGCGCTGTGCTTGCGGGCCGGTCAGATCACAAAGGATTTGCGCGACAGACGTTTCGCTCAGGCTGGCGCTGCACAGGCTTTCGCCAAGCCAGCGTTCATCGACTTCAAAGAAAACCAGCAGGATTTCCAGGAGCAGCCTGGCAGTGAACGTGCGTTGGCCGCAGCTCAGTTGCAACCACAGATAATGGAATACTTCGCAAAAGTAGCGACTGTGCCGTGCCTCGTCGGCAAGGTGGTCCCGAAGCATTTCCTGAACGCTACTGACCAATGTGTCGCGGCAAACGTCGAGCAGTTCCTTGGCAATAATCGTTTCCGAGACGAAGCCGACGAGAAACCACGCCAGTGCCTTGTGCTTGTCCGGTGTGCGGTCGATCAGGGCGTTCAGCCGGGCAATCCGCTGGGGCATGACGGGGCGATCAGTCATGCCGTAAATGTCGGCAATCTGCTCGGCGAGGGTGTTGGAGAACAGCGCGTGATAAGCCTCGTCGGTGTAAAGCTGCAGCGCGGCGGTTTTCATCCGAGGGGGGATGGAAATGCCCAGTTCGTTGTGGACGATGGTTTCCACGGATCGGTTGACGATGCGGTGTTCGAGCAGGGTGGTGTAGTCGAGGAAATACACCAGATGATTGGCGGTCAGGCGATGAACAATCGAACTGCCGGCCGCTTTGACCGCCGGGTGTTTCAGGTAAGGCAAAAAGGATGGCGGAAACCAGTGGCGGGTTTCCAGTTGCCGTCCCAGGTCCGAGGGCAGTTGATAGGCGTGGTCGCTGATGCGCACCGAGGCCCGGGTATTCCAGTCTCCAAGCGTGAAACGATTGGCCCATGAGGCGGGGTAGGACGCAGGGTCGTTGAGGGGCTCGGTCATTGTTCCTGCTCCCGATCGCTCAGCAGCGCTTTCAACTCCTTGCACATCACTTGCCCGTCGCTCTGGCCGCAGCCGACAAAAAACAGTGGTTGCTCTGCACTGTCTTCAAGTCCCAACAGCGCTTCGACCCGATCATCGGTCAAGGCGCCGGTCAGCCAGGTGTTCAACCCCAGCGAAGTGGCCGCCAGTTGAAAGGTCTGAGAAATGTGGCCGGCTTCGACGTAGGCCATTCGGTAGGCCCGTGAGTGCTCGTACTTCCACCACAGCTTGTCGAATCGACTGGTGATGAACAGGCCTGCGGGCAGGTTATTGATGAAGTGTTGCCCGCACATCAATTGCCCCAAAGGCTCTGCGGGCAGCGGATTGACGAAACTCAGTGCGTGCCCGGCGGGGTGGTAGGCGTAGAGGCCGGGTTGCAGGTCGCTGACGTTTTGCGCCAGGAGAAAGCCTTCGCAGGCATTCAGTCCGCCACCGGACGGGCTGCTTCGTCGTGCGCCGAGACCTTCGACGATGCTTTCGTCGATGTCGTTTTCGCGCTCATGCAGATAGCCGAGGGACAGGTACAGCAATGTACTCACTGCTTCGAGGGAAACCGCTTCACCGGTAAACGTGCGGCAGGTTTTGCGATTGACCAAGGCATTTGCCAGGGAGCCTTCCGGCAGGCAGGAAGGTTTTGGCAGGGCAATCAACTCACCTCCCAGGCGTTCCGAGCGCCTGGCTTTCGGCGAGGGTGTGCTCAGCACGTCGGTGCAATGATCAAGGTATTGTTTTGACCACTCATTAATATTTTGCGGGATGTGTTCGCAAGGGATGTTCTTGGTGCCGATATGAAATATTTTCGAGAGTTCGTCCCAGCCCCATTCAATACTGTCTGTTGTTACTGTTGTCAGTATTCCGGCGTTCAGTAGTTGGGTGTCGATTGTATTACGTTCGTTGAACTTTTCCGGGTTGTCGACAAGTACTGCCAGGCGGGTGGAATATTTGAGGTTCAGTTCAAACTGCTTGTGATTCTTGTAATCCCAAACTATTTGGCCGGGCGTACGAGGAAGTATGAATAAGTGAGGGCTGATCTGCATGATGGGCGTTTCGCTCTGGGCAAGGCCATGGAAAACGCTGGGTAGCCGGCACTCCCCAGCGTCTCATTTACTTAGCGGGTTTTAGGGGCAACCAGAAAAGCCAGGTTGGCGATGCTGTTAACTTCCAGAGTAATTGCTTTCATTTGGAACTCCTTGTAATTGAAAGTGAGTGTCACTTCGTTGTGACACGCTTAATGATAGAGCGTTATGAGCGCTTATCAAGGCGATATTGGGTAGGAAACTTCCAGTAATTTTGTCGGAATGATCAAGGTTGTGAACAAGTTTTGTCAGTCGTATTCTTTAAAGTTAAAGACGCAGAGAAACGTCCTGCAAGTTTGTAGGATCGAAAGTGTAGGAAGTTTGAGGGTGGGTCAGTAACAGATAATAAAACGGGGAGCCGGCTGGCTCCCCGTCAAACCGGTGTCATCAGCTGTTTGGCAGCAACCGGCAGGTGATGCTCTTGATGTAGCGGGTTTCGGCAATGGCCGGGTGAACCGGGTGATCCGGGCCCTGACCGCCGCGCTCGAGCATCTGGATGTTGCGGTCCAGATGACGAGCGCTGGTCAGCAGAATGTTCTGCAGATCGTCTTCCGGCAGGTGCATCGAGCACGATGCACTGACCAGGATGCCGTCCTTGCTGAGCAGGCGCATGGCTTGCTCGTTCAGGCGGCGGTAGGCGCCTTCACCGTTCTTCATGTCTTTCTTGCGTTTAATGAAGGCGGGCGGGTCGGCAACGATCACGTCAAAGCGTTCTTCGCTGGCTTTCAGCTCTTTTAGGGCTTCGAACACGTCGCCTTCGATGCAGGTCATTTTCTCGGCGAAACCGTTCAGCGCGGCGTTGCGCTCGACGCCATCGAGGGCGAAGGCCGAGGCATCGACGCAGAACACTTCACTGGCACCGAACGCGGCCGCTTGCACACCCCAGCCGCCGATGTAGCTGTACAGATCCAGCACGCGTTTGCCTTTGGCATAAGGGGCCAGGCGCGCGCGGTTCATGCGGTGGTCGTAGAACCAGCCGGTTTTCTGACCCTGGATGACCGGGGCTTCGAATTTCACGCCGTTCTCTTCCAGCGCGACCCATTCCGGCACCAGGCCGAACACGGTTTCGACATAACGGTTGAGGCCTTCGGCGTCACGGGCGGCGGAATCATTCTTGAACAGAATGCCGCTTGGCTTGAGCACTTGGGTCAGTGCGGCGATCACGTCTTCTTTATGGGCTTCCATGGTCGCCGACGCGATCTGCACCACAAGGATGTCGCCGAAACGATCGACCACCAGACCTGGCAGCAGGTCGGAGTCGCCGTAGACCAGGCGATAGAACGGCTTGTCGAACAGCCGATCGCGCAGGGACAGCGCAACGTTCAGGCGATGGACCAGCAGCGACTTGTCCAGCGGCAACTTGATGTCGCGCGACAGCAGGCGGGCGCAAATCAAGTTGTTCGGGCTCATGGCCACGATGCCCAGCGTCTTGCCGCCGGCGGCTTCGAGGATCGCCTGGTCGCCGGCTTGAAAACCGTGCAAAGGGGTCGCCGCTACATCGATTTCGTTGCTGTAGACCCACAAGTGGCCGTTTCGCAGGCGACGGTCGGCGTTGGCTTTGAGGCGCAGGCTAGGCAGGGACATGACGTCGCTCCGGAAAAAAGAGCGGGAGTATAGCGTGTTGAGAGTTGTGGCGGGCTGGGTGGGCGATGAAACGCTGATGACGCCTTCGCGAGCAAGCCCGCTCCCACAGGGTTAGCGCATGACCTGGAGCGAGCCTGCTCGCGAAGGCGATTTTGAATGCAGCGCCAACGATGAAACTTTCGCCAATGTGTCGGCCAGTGTGTCGGATCCAACTTTATAAAGGTTAGAATCGCCCCCTGGCCCAGAGTGTGTACTTATGTCCCAAGAGCTGACTTCCGAACAGATTCAACAGTCCCTGCAAGGCATCAGCGTGCCTGCCCAGCCGCAAATCATGGTGGATTTGCAGATGGAGCAGTACATGCCCGACCCGGACCTGGAAGTGATCGCGAAGCTGATCTCCCAGGACCCGGGGCTCTCTGGCGCCTTGCTGAAGATCGTCAACTCACCGTATTACGGCTTGAGTAACAAGATCGCCTCGATCCAGCGCGCGGTGAACCTGCTGGGCAGCCGTTCGATCATCAACCTGATCAACGCGCAGTCGATCAAGGGCGAGATGAATGACGACACCATCGTCACCCTGAACCGGTTCTGGGATACCGCTCAGGACGTGGCGATGACCTGCCTGACCCTGGCCAAGCGCATCGGCGCCCAGGCCGGCGATGAAGCCTACGCGCTGGGGCTGTTCCACGACTGCGGCGTGCCGCTGATGTTGCAGCGTTTCCCCAATTACATGACCGTCCTGGAAGAGGCCTACGCCAACGCCAGTGCCGAATGCCGGGTGGTCGACACCGAGAACCGGGTGTTCAACACCAACCACGCGGTGGTCGGTTATTACACGGCCAAGTCTTGGCGCCTGCCGGAGCATGTGACCGCCGCGATCGCCAATCACCACAACGCCCTGGCGATCTTCAGCGATGAGTCTTCGCGCAATGCCCAGCTCAAGAACCTGCTGGCGATCCTGAAAATGGCCGAGCACATTTGTGCGTCTTACCGGGTGCTGGGTAATCAGACCGAAGACCACGAATGGAACTGCATCGGGCATCTGGTGCTCGATTATGTCGGCCTTTCGGACTACGACTTCGAGACCCTCAAGCAAACGATTCGCGACCTCGGCGCTCACCGCTGAGCATCGACTGCTTCATTTATTCGAGAGCCCTGATTCGAGAACACCATGCCTGAACTGCCGGAAGTCGAAACCACCCGCCGCGGGATTGCGCCGCACCTGGAAGGCCAGCGCGTCAGCCGGGTAATCGTGCGTGACCGCCGCTTGCGCTGGCCGATTCCTGAAGACCTCGATGTGCGCCTGTCCGGTCAGCGCATCGTGCTGGTGGAACGGCGGGCCAAGTACCTGTTGATCAATGCCGAAGTCGGCACGCTGATCAGCCATTTGGGCATGTCGGGCAATCTGCGACTGGTAGAAGTCGGTATGCCGGCGGCCAAGCATGAGCACGTGGACATCGAACTCGAGTCCGGGCTGGCCCTGCGTTATACCGACCCGCGTCGGTTCGGCGCGATGCTTTGGAGCCTCGATCCGCTCAACCATGAACTGCTGATTCGCCTGGGGCCGGAGCCGTTGACCGACCTGTTTGATGGCGATCGCTTGTTCCAGCAGTCTCGCGGACGATCCATGGCGGTCAAGCCGTTCATCATGGATAACGCGGTGGTGGTCGGCGTCGGCAATATTTATGCGACCGAAGCGCTGTTCGCCGCCAGCATCGACCCGCGTCGTGAAGCCAAGAGCATTTCCCGAGCGCGCTATTTGAAACTGGCGATCGAGATCAAACGCATTCTGGCTGCCGCCATTGAGCGTGGCGGCACGACGTTGCGGGACTTTATCGGCGGCGACGGTCAGCCGGGGTATTTCCAGCAGGAATTGTTCGTCTACGGACGTGGCAGTCAACCGTGCAAAGTCTGTGGCACCGAGCTGCGGGAAGTGAAACTGGGGCAGCGCGCCAGCGTCTTTTGCCCACGCTGCCAGAGCTGATACGACCTACGGTCTATAGTCAGTGTTCTCACTGCCTAGCCGAAGGATCGTGTCATGAATTCGTTTCGAACCCTTGTTTTTGCGCTGCTGCTGAGCGTCGGTGCGCCCGCGCTGGCGGCAAGTAGCGGCAGCGGTGACCCGCGCTATACCATCCAGAATCCCCCGGCCTACGCCATGCTCGGCGACTTATTGATCGCCCGACCCTTGCTGGTCGTGGCGACGGTGATCGGTGCCGGGGCGTTTGTGGTGTCGTTGCCGTTTACCGCGCTGGGTGGCGGAGTTGGCGATGCGGGGCAGGCGTTGGTGGTTGATCCGGCGAGGGCTGCGTTTGTAAGGTGCCTGGGGTGTATCGGGGAGGGGTTTGAGCAGCGGGAGTGAATCAGTTGAATCTTCGGTGTGGTTGATGGCCCCTTCGCGAGCAAGCCCGCTCCCAAATTCAACCGCGTTCCACTGAAGGGACTCGGTTTAATGTGGGAGCGGGCTTGCTCGCGAAGGGGGCCAAACAGACGCTACAGAACTCTGAATCAAGCCTTCCCGGTAATAACCCGATACTTGGCCATCAACTGCTCTTCAGTCTCCGGATGTGCTTCATCCAGTGGAATGCAATCCACCGGGCACACTTGCTGGCACTGAGGCTCGTCGTAGTGGCCGACACACTGCGTGCACAGGTTCGGGTCAATCACGTAGATCTCTTCGCCTTGGGAAATGGCGGCGTTCGGGCACTCGGGTTCGCAGACGTCGCAGTTGATGCAATCGTCGGTGATGATCAGGGACATGCTAACTCCAGCCGGGGCGCAAGGCCCGGGCGCAATAAACCAATGCGCGCAATTGTGCCGCATTGGCGCCCACAGTGCACGCGGGCGCCGCTTGAGCGGTCGTTACTTCTTGAAGCGTTCGGTGAGGGCATCCGCCACCGCAGGGTGGACGAACTTGGTGATATCGCCGCCCAACGCTGCGATTTCACGGACCAGCGTCGAGGAAATGAACGAATAACGCTCGGACGGAGTAAGAAACAGACTTTCCACATCCGGCGCCAGTTGGCGGTTCATGTTGGCCAGCTGGAATTCGTATTCGAAGTCCGACACCGCGCGCAAGCCACGCAGGAACACGTTGGCGTTCTTCTCTTTGGCAAAGTGCGCCAGCAACGTCGAGAAGCCGACGACTTCAACGTTCGGCAGATGTTTAGTGACCTCGCGGGCCAGCGCCACTCGTTGTTCCAGGGGAAACAACGGGTTTTTCTTCGGGCTGGCAGCGACGGCGATGATCACATGATCGAACAGGCGCGCGGCGCGTTCGACCAAGTCGCCATGGCCCTTGGTAATAGGGTCGAAGGTACCTGGGTACAACACTCGGTTCATCGCGTCGTCCTGGCGGGAGTCCGTTGGGGAGTCGGATGGTATCGCAGCCTTCCCGGTCGGCCAAGTCGCCTGTTGGGTAAGAAAGCACTATAGACGATTGGAATATTCTCGGTTTTCATGGGTTTTTCAAACGTTCGGCGAGGGAAGTCGCCAGTTGCGCCGTCAGCCCGTAGACCGACAATTGCGGGTTTGCGCCAATGCTGGTGGGGAACAGCGAGCCGTCGTGGATCGACAGATTGCTGATCTGGTGGTGCCGGCCGAGGCTGTCGGTCACGGCGTTTTTCGGGTCCTCGCCCATGGCGCAACCGCCCATCACATGAGCGCTGCCCAGGCGGGTGCGATACAACTCAAGGCTCAAACCGTCGATCATCGCGCGCGCTTCGGACAGGGTTTTCACATAGCGCGCGTCAGCGTGCATCGGCATCACCGCGTTGGCGCCGCCGGCGAACTGGATTTCGGCCATGCTGTGGAAGGCCCGGCGCAAGCCGTCCCAGGCATAGGGTGAAACCTGATAGTCGAGCACCGGCGTGTTGTCGCCGCGTAATTCGACGGTGCCGCCGGGACTGTCCGGATGAAAACCATCGCGTAACAGCGCCAGCATCGCGTGGGTGTGGGGCAGGTTTTCCATGTGCGCGGCGTTTTCCTTGCCGAAACCACCGAGCAAAGTGGCGGCCAGCGCCGGGTGCAGCGGCGGGACTTCGAGTTTGTAGGACATCTTGCCGGTGGTGCCGTCCTGCCATTGGAAATGGTCGGAATAGATCGACTGCGGCGCACCGTAGAACGGATTGATCACCTCGTCGAACAGCCCGGCAGACATGTTCACCAAATGCAGGAACGTGCGTTTGCCCAACCGTTTGTGCGGATCGGGCGCTTCCGAGCGCAGGAGCAGCGCCGGGCTGTTGATCCCGCCGCCCGCCAGCACGTAATGCCGCGCCTTGACCGTAATCGTACGTCCGGTAGGCGCGACGCAACGGTCGTCCATCGCCATGCATTGCAGGCCCGTGACCTGGCCGTCCTTGATCGAGAGCTTTTCGGCGCGGGCCAGATAGAGCAGCTCGCCGCCTTTTTCCAGGGTCGCGGGAATGGTCGTGACCATCATCGATTGCTTGGCGTTGGTCGGGCAGCCCATGCCGCAATAGCCAAGGTTCCAGCAACCGCGCACGTTGCGCGGGATCACATGCCAGGCGTATCCGAGTTGTTCGCAGCCTTTGCGGATCACGTCGTTGTTGGCGTTGGGCGGAACCATCCACGGCGCAACGCCCAGGCGTTGTTCCATTTTCTCGAACCACGGCGCCATCTCGGCCGGGCTGTGGCCTTTGACGTCATGCTCCTTGGCCCAATGCTCAAGCGTCGGGGCGGGGGTGCGAAAGCTTGATGTCCAGTTGATCAACGTCGTGCCGCCTACCGCGCGGCCCTGGAGGATGGTGATCGCGCCGTCCTTGCTCATGCGGCCGATGCCTTCCTGATAGAGGTTGGTGTAAGCCTGGTCTTCGAGCATCTTGAAGTCGCTGCTGGTCTTGAGCGGACCTTCTTCGATCAGCAGAACCTTGTAGCCCGCGGCGCTGAGGATTTCCGCGGTGGTCCCGCCGCCCGCGCCGCTGCCGATGATCGCCACGTCCGCTTCGAGGGTCAGGTCCTGGGTCAGTTGCGAGCCGTTGTAGGTTTTCCAGCCACGGGCCATGCCTTCGCGGAACGGGTCGGGTACGGGCATCTTCGGGTTCTCTTGCTGTTATGGGTTTGGATGCGGTGGTGAGGCGGCTGACGTCTTCGCGAGCAAGCCCGCTCCCACAGGTTCCGAGTCGTTCACAAAAAGGTGGTCCACCTCAAATCCTGTGGGAGCGTGGCTTGCCCGCGAAGGGGGCGCCTCGGTCTCAAACTGTAGGCGGTCCGGGATACCCGCAATGCACCCACGATTCCGCGCGGCTGTACCACGCCATCATCACCAGTTGCAGCAATGAGCTATGCCCCATGCGCAACAGGCTCAACGAACTGTTTTCCCAGCGATCGAGAAAGTGCCGGATCTCATCGGCGCTGGCGTTTTCCCAACTGCCCCAGATCCCGGTCAGTGGTCCGCGGGTCACTGCCATCCCCAGCACGTCGAACAATTGCTGAGTGAGCTTGAGCATTTCCGGCGACAGGTGATTCAGACCGTTATCCAGGCAGTGCAGGGTTTCATCGACGGCCTTCGGCATCTTCTCGGCAGCCACGGCGCCCTCGATCATCACCGGGATCAGCGCCCGCAGAAACAGCAGGTCACCGCTGCGCAAAATCGCGAAACCACTGGCCGGGATGCTCGATGAGCAACCGCTGAGGCTCGCGCCCAATCCGGCGGTGGCCAGGAAAGCGCTCGCGCCGAGGCTGAATTTAAGCAGGCCGCGCCGAGACAGCGCGGGTGTATCGGACAGGCTTGGGCTCATTATTGTTATTACCCGGCGGCGTGATCGTTAGCGGATAAACAGTTTCTGGATCAGTTTCTGAATGGCTTTTCCGTACGGCGGGTAAATCAGTTTCGCCGCGTTGAAGCGTTGCTTGATCAGCACGCCTTTGGCCTTGCTGAAGGTCAAGAAGCCTTCGTGGCCGTGGTAGTGGCCCATGCCCGAGGCGCCGATGCCGCCGAACGGCATGTCGTCCTGCGCCACGTGCAGCAAGGTGTCGTTGAGGCAAACACCGCCGGAATGGGTTTCGTGGAGGACGCGGTTTTGTTCGCGCTTGTCGTAGCCGAAGTAATACAGCGCCAGCGGACGAGGTCGCTGATTGATGTAGGCAAACGCCTCATCAAGCGTCTTGTACGGCACGATCGGCAGCAGCGGGCCAAAGATTTCGTCCTGCATCACGGTCATGTCGTCGCTGACGTTGAGCAGCAGGCTATGGCTCATGCGCCGTCCCTGGCCCTGATCGAACAACGGAATCAGCAGCGCACCCTTGCTGGTGGCGTCGCTGACGTAGCCATTGAGCCGCGCCAGTTGTCGGTCATTGATGATCGCGGTGTAGTCCGGGTTGTCGGCCAGTGTCGGATAAAACCCGCGAACCGCGTGCCGATAGGCTTCGACGAAAGCACCCACGCGATCTTCCGGCACCAGCACGTAGTCCGGGGCCACGCAGGTTTGTCCGGCATTGAGGGTCTTGCCGAAAGCGATGCGCTCGGCGGCGTCCTTGAGCGGCACGTCGAGGGACACGATGGCCGGGGATTTGCCGCCCAGCTCAAGGGTCACCGGGGTCAGGTTTTCAGCCGCCGCGCGCATCACGTGTTTGCCAATGCTGGTGGCGCCGGTGAACAGCAGGTGATCGAAACGCAGTCGGGAGAATGCGACACCGATATCCGCCTCGCCCAGCACCACGCAGACCAGGTCTTGCGGGAAGATCCGGCCGAGCAACTCCTTGAGCAGCAAACCGGTGGCAGGGGTCGACTCACTGAGTTTGAGCATTACCCGATTGCCCGCCGACAATGCACCCACCAACGGCCCTATGGCCAAATACAGCGGGTAGTTCCAGGGCACGATCACGCCGACCACACCCAGCGGTTGGTAAACCACTTTGGCCGACGCCGGCTGAAACGCGATGCCGACCTTGCGCCGCGACGCTTTCATCCAGCCTTTGAGGTGCTGACTGGCGTAATGGATACCGTGCAGGCTGGGCATCAGTTCGGCGAGCAGGGTTTCATCGGCGCTGCGGTGGCTGAAGTCCTGGCTGATGGCATCGATCAAGGCCTGGCGTTCATTGCTCAGCAGATCCCGCAGGGCTTTGAGCCATTGCTGGCGCTGGGCGGCCGGCGGCATCGGGTTGGCTGCATACGCCGTACGCTGCGCATCGAACAGGGCCTGGAGCTCGTCCAGAGGCTGTTGCAGGTTCTGCAGGTACGCGATGTCAGCGGTCATGATCGGCTCCGGTTTTTGTTGTAATGAGGCACTTTTTAGAGTCTATGCTCTAGAAAGTCAAATGGCATCCTGAGTACAGCATGGTTTTATCCACTCGCCGATAGGTCGTAAGATGCCCGCCAACGCACTCTGAATTAAAGCTCAAGCCATGGCCCCTCGGATCAAAACCAGCGAGCGCATCGTGCAGAACAGCCTGGAGCTGTTTAATCAACAGGGCGAGCGCAGCATCAGCACCAACCACATTGCTGCCCACATGGAGATTTCTCCGGGCAACCTGTACTACCACTTCCCCAACAAGCAGGCGATTATCGCCGTGCTGTTCAGTGAGTACGAAAGCCTGGTGGACAGCTTCCTGCGCCCGCCCCAGGGCCGCGCGTCCACGGTGGAAGACAAGCGCTTCTACCTCCAGGAACTGCTGGCGGCGATGTGGCGCTACCGGTTTTTGCATCGAGATCTTGAGCATTTGCTCGACAGCGATCCAGAACTGGCCGCCCGTTATCGGCGTTTCTCCCAGCGCTGCCTGATCCATGGCACCCACATCTACGCGGCCTTCGTCGACGCCGGCATCTTGCAAATGGACAAGGTCCAGATCGAATCCCTGACGCTCAATGCCTGGATTATCCTGACGTCCTGGGTGCGTTTTCTGTGCACCACGCGGGAAAACTCCAATCACCTGAGCGAGCAGGCGATTAAACGTGGGGTGTATCAGGTGCTGGTGCTTGAGGCCGGTTTCGTCACGGACCAGTCACGCGACGCGGTCAACGCGTTGTATGAAGAGTTTTACGTGCCACTGGCCCAAGCGCTGGAAGAAGTGCAGTAGGATTCAAGACCGACTTAATCACAGGAGCCTGTTATGCCCATTGCGCAACTGATCAGCCCGCAAGCGTTGGACCTGAGAAAGGAGCAGCCTGGGCTGGTCATTCTGGATTGTCGTTTTGCCCTCGAAGACCCGGACTACGGCCAGCGCAGCTATGCCGAAGGGCATATCGCCGGGTCGAGCTTTGCCGATCTTGAGCGTGATTTGAGTGGGACAGTGGTCAAGGGCGTGACCGGGCGCCATCCGCTGCCTGAACCTGAAGACTTGATCGAGCGCCTGCAAGCCTGGGGCATCAACGCCGACAGTGAAGTGGTTTTGTACGATGACGGCCCCGGTGCCTACGCAGCGCGGGCCTGGTGGTTGCTGGCCTGGCTGGGCAAGCGTGACGGAGTGTTCATCCTCGATGGCGGGCTCAAGGCCTGGCACGCGGCGGGTTTGCCGCTGAGTCTGGATGCTTGTGATATCGAGCGTGGCACCTTCAACGGGACGCCGGACAATGCGCTGATCGTGAGTGCTGAAGAGCTTCAACAACGTCTCGGCCAACCGGCGCTGACCTTGCTCGATGCCCGGACATTGCCGCGTTTCAAGGGCGAAGTCGAGCCGATCGACCCGATTGCCGGGCACATTCCCGGCGCGCAATGTGCGGCGTTCACCGAGAACCTGGGTAGCGACGGGCGTTTCTTGCCGGCGGATCAGCTCAAGCAGCGGTTTGCCGCGAAACTGGGGAATCGCTCGCCGAGCGATCTGGTGGCGTATTGCGGATCCGGCGTGACGGCTTGCCATAACCTGTTTGCACTGTGCCTCGCGGGTTATCCGTTGGGTTCGTTGTACGCCGGGTCGTGGAGCGAGTGGATCAACGATCCTGCGCACGGCATCGCAACCGGCGAATAAACACAAAACTCTGTGGGAGCGAGCCTGCTCGCGATAGCGGTGGATCAGGCGGCAGAGATGTCGAATGTTAAACCGCTATCGCGAGCAGGCTCGCTCCCACAGGGTATTGGGGTTGTTTCGAGATTTCAGAACAGCCGGGCACTGCGATACGCCCCCGGCCCCACCCCGTAAACCTGCTTGAACTGCCGACTCAGATGACTCTGGTCGGCAAATCCCAGCTGCGTCGCAACCTCCAGCGGCAAACACCCATTCTGTAATAACACCCGCGCGCGCGCGATGCGTTGCTGCATCAGCCAGGTGTGCGGTGGCATGCCCGTGGCGTGGCGGAACACCCGGGCGAAGTGGAACGGTGACAGGTTGACCGCTGCCGCCAGTTCTTCCAGCGAAGGCGGCGCAGCTAATTGCGCTTGCAGCAGGTCCTTGGCCAGCGTCACTGCCCGGTGTTCCTTGCCGGGTTTGCCGGCAACCGGCACGGCCGCATGACGTTGCAGCAGCAACAGCATCATCTCGCGCCAGACCGTTTGCTGTTGCAGGGCCGTGGATGGACTTTCCAGCAAGCGATGCAATTGGCAGAAACCCTTCACCAGGTCCGGATCGCGATACAGCGTTGCGCCAAACCCCGGCAGGTTGGTGGTCGGTAACTCCAGTTCGTCCAGCAGCGAGAGAATCTGCTCGCTGTCCGGGTAAAACGCCCGGTACAACCAGCCATCCTCCGTGCCTTTGTGGCCGGTGTGCAGTTCATCGGGGTTGATCAACACCAGCGTGCCGCTGCCGGCCAGGTGTTCGGCGCCGCGATAGCGATAGCGATAACGCTGGGCGCCGGCCATGATCATGCCGATCACATAACCGTCATGCACATGGGGCGCGAAGCGATGTTCGATGTAGCGTGCGGACAATAACTCGACGCCGGCCAACGGCGCCGTTTGCCAGAAACGGATCGACTCGCCCTGATCGGCGTCCATGGCTTACCCGCGACCCACGGCGCTCAGCCACTGCGGAATCCGCCGTTCCAGGTAATAACCCGGTTGCCGGAACGAGCCATCGACAAAACCGACATGCCCGCCTTTGGCTTGCAGCTCGAATTGAGTGGAGGCGGACAATTCCGACGCTTGCGGCAGACTATGGGGGAACACAAAAGGATCGTCGGCCGCCTGGATGATCAGGGTTGGCGTGCGAATCTCTCCAAGGAAGTACCGGCTCGAAGCGCGGCGATAGTAATCCTCGGCATCGACAAAACCATTGAGCGGCGCCGTGACCCGGCCATCGAAGTCCCAGAACGTGCGCATGTTCTCCAGCGAGCCCAGCGCCGCCAATGCCGCCAGTCCGTCTTCGCGCCCGTCATGCTGGAACTGGCGCTGCTTGTTCTTGATGTAGGCGACCATCTCGCGCATGAAATGCGCCTGATACACCTTGGAGAAACCCTGGCCGATGCGATCGGCGCAATGATCGAGACGAAAGGGCACCGACACCGCCACGGCACCCGACACGCCGCTGTCACTGCCGGTTTCGCCCAAATGCTTGAGCAAGACATTGCCGCCCAGGGAATAGCCGACCGCATAGAGCGGGGCGAGAGGGCGCTTGGCCCGCAGGTGTTTGATGGCTTCGGCCAAGTCTTCACTGGCACCGGAATGGTAGCTGCGTGCCAACAGATTCGGCTCGCCCGAACAGCCACGCCAGTTCAATGCGACGCTGGCCCAACCCTGGGCACCGAGCGCTTTCTGCACCCCGGCCACGTAAGGCGAATTTGAAGAACCGGTCAGCCCGTGCAGCACCAGCACAAGCGGCGCATCGACGGTGTGTGGGCCGTGCCAGTCCAAGTCGAGAAAGTCGCCATCCTCAAGCCACAAGCGCTCGCGCTCGCGTTCGATGTGCGTGGTTTTGCGCCACAGCGGTCCCCACAAGGTTTGCAGGTGCGGGTTGCCGAGGCCGAAGGCGGGGGTGAAGCGTTCTGACGGAAAGGACACGATTGCTCTCGATGCAGCGGTGCGCAACCGGTGCGCACCTTTTTCAGGCCGGTCGATTAACCGGCGATCTCTGCCATACGTTGCCACAATGCGTAATACACCCGCCCGGATTTCTGCTCCCGGTGCAGGCGCCAGTTGCCCGGCAAGCCAAGGCTCGACGGCGCGTTTTCGCTTTCAGTGTAGATCCAGGCTTCATTGGCCAGCCACTGACGCTCTTCAAGCAGCGTGCACACGGTCGGCAACAGATCCTGGTTGAACGGCGGGTCGAGGAACACCAAGTCGTAAGCGGTCGCGGTCTGGGTTTCCAGATAGCGCAGCGCATCGGCGGTCTGGATCTGGCCGGTGGTGCAGCGCAGTGTTCCCAGGTGTTCCTTGATGCTGGCGACCGCGATGTTGCTGGCGTCCAGCGCCTGACCCATCGCGGCGCCACGGGACATGGCCTCGAGGAACAACGCGCCGCTGCCGGCGAACGGGTCAAACACTTTGGCTCCGGCCACGTACGGCGCGAGCCAGTTGAACAGGGTTTCACGCACCCGGTCCGGGGTCGGGCGCAGACCCGGGGCGTCCGGGAAGCTGAGCTTGCGGCTGCCCCATTCGCCACCGATGATGCGCAGTTGGTTCACGCCGTTGTGTACGTTGTGAACGGGTTTTTTAGGACGAGTGGCCATTAATGCTCCGGAACCCCGAGCGGCTGCTCGGCAGGTTTATCAGTTGGGGCCGGTAACGGCTTTTGCGGCACGGTCGGGCCAGCGCTGACGATGACCATTTTGTCCGTGCTCAGGTGTTTGTTCAGTGCAACTTTGACTTGTTCGACGGTCAGGCTCTGCGACTCACGCATGAAGTCATCGAGATAACTCAGCGGCAGGTTGTAGAAACCCATCGCGCCCAGTTGCCCAACGATATCGGCGTTGCTGGCGGTGGACAACGGGAAGCTGCCGGCCAGTTCACGCTTGGCATCGTCGAGTTCTTTCTCGGTCGGGCCGGTTTTAAGGTAGTCGGCGAGGACGTCCTGCACCAGTTTCAGCGTGCCTTCGCTCATCTCGGCGCGGGTTTGCAAGTTGATCATGAACGGGCCGCGCGCCTGCATCGGGGTGAAGCCCGAATACACGCCGTATGCCAGGCCACGCTTCTCGCGCACTTCGCTCATCAAGCGAGTGCCAAAACCACCGCCGCCGAGGATCTGGTTGCCCATGGACAGTGCCGCGTAGTCTGGATCGTCACGGTCGATGCCCAGTTGCGAGAGCATCAGGTTGGTTTGCTTGGACGGGAACTCGATGTGCCCGATGCTGGCTTTCGGTTCTTCAGGCTGCGGGATTTTCGGTAAAGCCGGGCCTTTTGGCAGCGCGCTGGAGACTTGCGCGGCAATCGCTTCGGCTTCAGCGCGGGACAAGTCACCCACCAGCGCAATCACCACATTGCCACCTGCGTAAGCTTTCTCGTGGAACGCCTTGAGTTGCGCCGCAGTAATCGCCGGAACGGTTTTCGCCGTGCCGTCGCTGGAGTGTGCATAGGGGTGATCGCCGTACAAGCGGTTCATCAGCTCCAGGCTCGCCAGTTTGCCGGGGTTCTGCTTCTGGTATTCGAAACCGGCGAGCATCTGATTCTTGATGCGCGCAAAGGAGTCGGCAGGGAAGGTCGGCTTGCCGACGACTTCAGAGAACAGCTTCAGCGCAGGTTCGCGCTTGTCCGCGGCGCTGAGGCTGCGCAGGGAAGCCAGTGCCATGTCCTTGAACGCGCCGTTGCCAAAATCTGCGCCCAGGCCTTCGAAGCCCTGAGCGATGGCGCCGACATCTTTACCGGCCACCCCTTCGTTGAGCATCGCGTTGGTCAGCATCGCGAGACCGGGCGCGTTGCCGTCCTGGCTACTGCCGGCGGCGAAGATCAGGCGCAGGTCGAACATCGGCAGCTCACGGGCTTCGACGAACATCACCTTGGCGCCTTCGGCGGTGTTCCAGGTCTGGACGTCGAGCGAACGGTGGCTCGGCGCCTTGCCGTCGAGTTCGGTCAGCGATTGCAGCTTCTGGCTGGCCTTGGCCTTGTCGAGCGCTTCGCTGGCCTTGGTGTCATCGCTTTTCGACAGATAAAACGCAGCGGAGCCAATCAGCACGGCTGCAATCAGGCCGATCAGGGCCAGACGGGGTTTTTTACGCTCACTCATGAGTCGTCTCCAGTGGCAGTACATGGGCGACGCTGAGACGTTCGCGGGTGAAATACAGCTTGGCGGCTTTCTGGATATCTTCCGGTGTCACGCTTTCGAGGTCGGCGAGTTCGGTGTCCATGAGCTTCCAGGACAGGCCGACGGTTTCCAGTTGGCCGATGGAGGTGGCCTGGCTGGTGATCGAGTCACGCTCGTAGACCAGGCCAGCGATGACCTGGGCGCGGACGCGTTCCAGTTCTTCGGCGGACGGCGCGGTGGTTTTCAGCTGTTCGAGCAACTTCCACAGGCCCGCTTCGGTCTGGGCCATGGTTTTCTTTTTCTGGATGTTCGGCGTGGCCGACAGGGTGAACAGGCTGTCGCCGCGGGTGTAGGCGTCGTAACTCGACGAACCGCCGGACACCAGCTCTTCGCCGCGTTCCAGTTGCGTCGGGATGCGTCCGCTGTAGCCACCGTCGAGCAGGGCCGAGATCAGGCGCAAGGCGTTGACCGAGCGTTTGTCTTCAGCGGTGGCGATGCTCGGCACGTTGAAGCCCAGCATCAGGCTCGGCAGTTGGGTCTGCACGTGCAGAGTGATCTGGCGTTCGCCGGGCTCGGCCAGTTCCACAGGGATTTTCGCCGGTGGCACGTCGCGTTTGGCAATCGGACCGAAATAACGCTGGGCCAGGGTTTTGACCTCGTCCGGGGTCACGTCGCCGACCACCACCAGCGTGGCGTTGTTCGGCACGTACCAGGATTGGTACCAGTGGCGCAGCTCTTCGACTTTCATGCGGTCCAGGTCAGCCATCCAGCCGATGGTCGGCGTGTGGTAACCGCTGGCCGGGTAAGCCATGGCCTTGAAGCGCTCGTAGGCCTTGGACATCGGCTTGTCGTCGGTGCGCAGTCGACGTTCTTCTTTAATGACTTCGATCTCACGGGCGAACTCGTCGGCCGGCAGACGCAGGCTGGCCATGCGGTCGGCTTCCAGCTCGAAGGCCACGCCGAGGCGGTCGCGGGCCAGCACTTGGTAATAAGCAGTGAAGTCATCGCTGGTGAACGCGTTTTCTTCGGCGCCGAGGTCGCGCAGGATCAGCGAAGCTTCACCCGGGCCGACTTTCTCGCTGCCCTTGAACATCATGTGCTCCAGGGCGTGGGACAAACCGGTCTGGCCCGGCGTCTCGTAACTTGAGCCGACCTTGTACCAGACTTGGGAAACCACCACTGGCGCGCGATGGTCTTCGCGCACAACGACCTTCAGGCCGTTATCCAGAGTGAATTCGTGGGTGGGTTGTGGATCGGCAGCCAGGGCCGAGAGGGGCAGACAAACTGTGCTGAGCAGCAGGCCTGCAGCGCGGCGGGCTAAAGCATTCATTCGTTTTTAAACCTTTGGGACTGCCCGCTAGGTCTTAGCGTCGGCGGGCGAGAGGGTGCTAGGATACTGGTCCGTTTTACTGGCGGCCACGCCTATCAGGCCTTTGATCGGCCGGAAGGTTGCATGGGTTACCTGCGGAAGCTTTGAGTTTGTCAGCTAAACTCTGCGTTTTCGCCGACGATGCCGTTCCAGTCCTTCGTATTAGTCAACCTTTGAGGTGCAGTTTGCACCTCGACAAAATGTTGCGCGTGAACAAGCTGGGTCAATCGCAGTCTGTTCTGCATCGAATATTTATTTGCCGGGGCGCCCTTAGGCGCGTCGCTACCGTGAGATAGCCGTCCTCCATGTTTGGTTCCAACGACGACAAGAAGACCCCAGCTGCGGCTGGCGAGAAGAAAAGCCTGTTCGGATGGCTGCGCAAAAAGCCGCAGGAACCCGTCGTCGAACAGCCACAACCACTGCCTGAGCCAACACCTGCGCCGGTAATAGAAGAAGAGCCGGTGCCGGTTGTCCTGCCGATGGCCGAGCCGGTGTTGCAACCGGTCGCTGAACCTGAAGTGATTGCCGAGCAGCCGCTGGCACCCGCTCCAGAGCCGTGGTTGACGTTGCCGGTGGCGGAAGAGCCGGTGGCCTTGGTCGAAGATGCACTGGCGCCGCATGTGACGCCGCCGATTCCTGCCCCGACGGCCTTTGCGCCAGAGCCTGTTCAGGCGCCGGTTATCGAGCCTGTCGTTGCGCCAGTTGTCGTGGCCGAACCTGAGCCGGTAGCTCCAGAACCGGTGATTCCTGCGTTCGTCGCTCCTGTGGTTGAAGCGCCTGCGCCTGCCCCCGTGATTGCCCCGGTAGTCGCCGCGCCCGCCGCGCCCGCCGTTCCCGTCGAAGCCCCGGCCGAGCCGCCGCGCACCGAAGAAACCAAAGCCGGTTTCTTCGCTCGCCTCAAGCAAGGCCTGTCCAAGACCAGCGCCAGCATCGGCGAAGGCATGGCCAGCCTGTTCCTTGGCAAGAAAATCATCGATGACGAGTTGCTCGAAGACATCGAAACCCGTCTGCTGACCGCCGACGTTGGCGTCGAGGCGACCTCGGTGATCATTCAGCGCCTGACCCAGAAGGTCGCGCGCAAAGAACTGGCCGATGCCGACGCGCTGTACAAATCCCTGCAGGCTGAACTCGCCGCGATGCTCAAGCCTGTCGAGCAGCCGCTGAAAATCACCTCGCAGAACAAGCCTTTCGTGATTTTGGTGGTCGGCGTCAACGGCGCTGGCAAAACCACCACCATCGGCAAATTGGCGAAGAAGCTGCAACTCGAGGGCAAGAAAGTCATGCTCGCGGCCGGTGATACCTTCCGCGCCGCCGCCGTCGAGCAATTGCAAGTCTGGGGCGAGCGCAACAAGATCCCGGTCATCGCCCAGCACACCGGCGCCGACTCGGCTTCGGTTATCTTCGATGCAGTGCAAGCCGCCAAGGCTCGTGGCATTGACGTGCTGATCGCCGACACCGCCGGTCGTCTGCACACCAAAGACAACTTGATGGAAGAGCTGAAGAAGGTTCGCCGGGTCATCAGCAAACTCGACGCCGACGCGCCGCACGAAGTGCTCTTGGTGCTCGACGCCGGTACTGGCCAGAACGCCATCAGTCAGGCCAAGCAATTCAACCAGACCGTCGAACTGACCGGCCTGGCGCTGACCAAGCTCGACGGCACCGCCAAGGGCGGGGTGATTTTCGCCCTGGCCAAGCAGTTTGGTTTGCCGATTCGCTACATCGGCGTCGGTGAAGGCATCGACGACTTGCGTACTTTTGAAGCAGAACCCTTTGTCCAGGCACTGTTTGCCGAGCGGGAGCGTTCATGATTCGTTTCGAACAGGTCGGTAAACGCTACCCGAACGGTCACGTCGGCTTGCATGAGCTGAGTTTTCGAGTCCGTCGGGGGGAGTTTTTGTTTGTGACCGGCCATTCCGGCGCCGGTAAAAGCACCTTGTTGCGGCTACTGCTGGCGATGGAGCGTCCGACCACCGGCAAATTGCTGCTGGCCGGCCAGGACCTCGCCACCATCAGCAACGCGCAGATTCCTTACTTGCGCCGGCAGATCGGGGTGGTGTTCCAGAATCACCAGTTGCTGTTCGATCGCACGGTGTTCAACAACGTTGCGCTGCCCCTACAGATCCTCGGTCTGTCGAAGGCCGAGATCGTCAAGCGCGTGGATTCGGCACTTGAGCGCGTGGCGCTGTCGGATAAAACCGATCTGTACCCCGGCGACCTGTCCACCGGTCAGCAACAGCGCGTCGGCATCGCCCGCGCCATCGTCCATCGTCCGGCCTTGCTGCTGGCGGACGAACCGACCGGTAACCTCGACCCGCGCCTGGCGGCCGAGATCATGGGCGTGTTCGAAGACATCAACCGTCTGGGCACCAGCGTGTTGATCGCCAGTCACGACCTGGCGCTGATTGCCCGCATGCGTCATCGCATGCTGACCCTGCAACGCGGCCGATTGATCGGCGACGGGGAGGCGGGCGTATGAGTGCGACACGCAGCCCCAAGGTTTCCGAGCGTGTGGCGCCGAAAGCCGCCGATCCGCAACCGCAGAAGAAAAAACGCGACGATGACGACGGCCCGGATTTCGCCACGCTGTTCCGCGCCTGGGTTGAAAGTCATCGCGCCAGTTTGCTGGACAGCCTGCGTCGATTGGGCAAGCAGCCGATCGGCAGCTTTTTCACCTGCATGGTGATGGCGGTTGCCCTGAGTTTGCCGATGGGCCTGTCACTTTTGCTAAGTAACGTCGAGCGTCTGGGCGGCTCCTGGCAGCGAGCGGCGCAGATTTCCCTGTACCTGCAACTCGAGGCCAGCCCTGCTGAAGGCGAATCGTTGCGCGAGCAGATCAAAGGCATGCCTGGTGTGGCAGATGCGGAATATGTCGGTCGTGATCAGGCGCTGGAAGAGTTCCAGCAACAGTCCGGCCTGGGCGAGGCGCTCAAGGAATTGCCGGAAAACCCGCTGCCTGGCGTTGTTCTGGTAACGCCGAACGAGGTCGACAAGCCCGCGCTTGAAGCATTACGACAAAAACTTTCCGAGTTGCCGAAGGTACAACAGGCGCAACTTGATCTAGTCTGGGTCGAGCGTCTGGCAGCGATCCTCAAGCTGGGTGACCGTTTTGTCTTCGGTCTGACCGTGCTTCTGGTTTCTGCATTACTTTTGGTGATAGGCAATACCATTCGTCTTCATATTGAAAACCGCCGCACAGAGATAGAAGTGATTAAACTCGTCGGCGGCACGGACAGCTATGTGCGCAGGCCCTTTCTTTATATGGGTGCGCTTTACGGCTTCGGTGCGGGGATTCTTTCATGGGGCGTATTGGCGTTTGGCCTTGATTGGCTGAACGACGCGGTCGTCGGGCTGGCCGGTTTGTACGGCAGTGATTTCGCATTGGCCGGAGTGCCAGTGGCCGATGGTCTGTCTCTCTTGCTTGGCGCGGTGCTGTTGGGGTATATCGGTGCATGGATTGCAGTCGCACGCCACCTGAGGGAGCTTGCGCCTAAGTAGTATCATTTTGCTCGTATTGACCTTTCAGCGTTTATGGGAACTTGTCTTTCGGTTTCCGGTCAATTTTCGCAGTGCTGAACTGCACGAGTTATGTAAGTCGGAGGTTTTTTCGTATGACCAATTCTTTGCAACCTGCATATGCTCTGGTCCCGGGTGCGAACCTGGAGGCCTATGTGCACACCGTGAACAGCATTCCATTGCTGACGCCGGAGCAGGAGCGTGAACTGGCCGAGAGTCTCTATTATGAGCAGGATTTGGGGGCGGCTCGGCAGATGGTGCTCGCCCACCTGCGTTTTGTCGTACATATCGCCCGTAGCTATTCCGGCTACGGCCTGGCTCAGGCTGACCTGATCCAGGAAGGCAACGTCGGCCTGATGAAGGCCGTTAAGCGCTTCAACCCGGAAATGGGTGTGCGTCTGGTTTCGTTCGCGGTGCACTGGATCAAGGCGGAAATTCACGAGTTCATCCTGCGCAACTGGCGCATTGTGAAAGTCGCGACCACCAAGGCCCAGCGCAAGCTGTTCTTCAACCTGCGCAGCCAGAAGAAACGCCTGGCGTGGCTGAACAACGAGGAAGTCCACCGTGTGGCGGAAAGCCTCGGCGTAGAGCCGCGGGAAGTGCGCGAGATGGAAAGTCGCCTGACCGGCCATGACATGGCCTTCGACCCGGCCGCGGAAGCGGACGACGACAGTGCTTTCCAGTCGCCGGCCAACTATCTGGAAGACCACCGGTACGACCCGGCCCGTCAACTGGAAGATGCCGATTGGAGCGACAACTCCAACCACAACCTGCACGAAGCGCTGGAAGTGCTGGACGACCGCAGTCGTGACATCCTCTACCAGCGCTGGCTGGCAGAAGAAAAAGCGACGCTGCACGACCTGGCGCAGAAGTACAACGTGTCGGCCGAGCGTATTCGTCAGCTCGAGAAGAGCGCGATGAACAAGCTCAAGTTGTCGATCGCCGCTTAACGCAGCGAACAGGCAATAAAAAACGCCCCGATCATTGATCGGGGCGTTTTTTTTGTGCCCATTTATCCGGCTGGCGCCGGCCCCTGTGGGAGCGAGCCTGCTCGCGATGGCGTCAGGTCAGTCGGTACAGATGTTGAATAATCTACCGCTATCGCGAGCAGGCTCGCTCCCACAGGGGATTTGCAGTGTTATTGGGACCAAGGCGCCCGGCGTGAATCATTGATGCCAACCAGATAGCTATCGCCCCCCAACTGACTCATCTGCTGACGAATCCACCCAGCCCGACGCGCAACATAGTTGGTTGGATGACTTGCACTCCAAACCCGCGGGTTAGGCAGTACTGCCGCCAGCAAGCTCGCCTGCTGCCGGGAAAGAGACTTGGCACCAACGCCAAAGTGATGCCGGGCCGCCGCTTCCGCGCCAAACACCCCGTCATCCCACTCGACGCTGTTCAGGTACACCTCAAGTATCCGCTGCTTGGGCCAGAGCACTTCGATCAGCCCGGTGAACCACGCCTCCAGGCCTTTACGCAGCCAGCTGCGGCCGGACCACAAAAACAGATTCTTCGAGACCTGCTGGCTCAGGGTGCTGGCACCGCGAATCGAACCGCCGAGCTCGTTATGGGCCAAGGCTTTCTGGATCGCCCCAAAGTCAAAACCCCAATGCTCCGGGAATTTCTGATCCTCGCCCGCGATCACTGCGACTTTCAGGTCGTCAGAGATTTCATCCCAGGGTTTCCAGGTGCGTTGCAGGTCGATGGGCTCGCCGTCGAACCAGGATTCGACCTTGCGCTCGACCATCAACGCCGTTCCCGGAGGTGGGACTACCCGAAAAATCAGCACCAGCAATACGCTGCCGCCCGCGAACCAGAGCAGGGCCTTAGTGAATCGTCGCAAAAATATACGCAGCATAGAGATGGCTTGGCCGAACCCGTTGAGCGGGCCATTATACAGACCCTGTTGATCGAGTCTGACTGGAGTTCTTCATGCTGCGTGGCTTTCTGATGCTGGCCGCTTTCTTCGGCTTCACTGGCGTTGCCCTTGGCGCGTTCGCCGCCCACGGCCTGAAAAACCGTCTGACGCCTGAATACCTGGCAATTTTCCACACCGGCGTCACCTACCAATTGGTGCACACCCTGGCCCTGCTGGGCGTGGCATTTCTGGCCACGCAGATTCCTGGGCGCTTGATGACCTGGGCTGGCGCCTCGTTTGCCATCGGCATCCTGCTGTTTTCCGGCAGTCTGTACCTGCTGACACTGACCGGCATCAGCAAGCTCGGGATCGTCACACCCTTCGGCGGCCTGGCATTCCTGGTCGGCTGGTTCTGCCTGGGGCTTGCCGCCTGGCGGTTGAGCTGACCGGGCGGTCCATTTCATGACGAATGGCTTGGGTCGCCAAGACTGATCGGGCTAGAATGCCAGCCCCTAAAAATGATGGCGGCTTCCGGCATGCGCATTCAGTTGAACGGCGAATCCCTTGAACTGCCCGACGGTGAAACCGTTGCGGCCCTGCTGACCCGTCTGGAACTGACCGGACGCCGGGTGGCGGTCGAACTCAATCTGGATATCGTCCCGCGCAGCCAGCATGCGGAAACCACGCTGAACGACGGCGACAGCGTCGAAGTCGTCCACGCCATCGGCGGTGGCTAGTCGCCCGGCCCGCAAGAGCACAGAATTCTGCAAGAACCTCACCCCTACAGAGGATTTCCCATGAGCATCGTTCGTAGCGACAAGCCCTTCGTCCTGGCCGGTCGTACTTACCAGTCGCGTTTGCTGGTAGGCACCGGCAAGTACCGCGACATGGAAGAAACCCGCCTGGCCATCGAAGCCTCGGGTGCCGAGATCGTGACCTTCGCCGTTCGCCGCACCAACCTCGGCCAGAACCCGGGCGAACCGAACCTGCTCGAAGTCCTGTCGCCGGATCGCTACACCTTCCTGCCGAACACCGCCGGTTGCTTCGACGCGACCGAGGCTGTGCGCACCTGCCGCCTGGCCCGTGAGCTGCTCGGTGGCCACAACCTGGTGAAGCTGGAAGTGCTGGCGGACCAGAAAACCCTGTTCCCCAACGTGATCGAAACCCTCAAGGCCGCCGAAGTGCTGGTCAAGGAAGGCTTCGACGTGATGGTCTACACCAGCGATGACCCGATCATTGCCCGTCAACTGGCGGAAATTGGTGTTATTGCAGTGATGCCGCTGGCCGGTCTGATCGGCACGGGCCTGGGGATCTGCAACCCGTACAACCTGCAGATCATCCTCGAAGAAGCCAAGATTCCCGTATTGGTGGATGCCGGTGTCGGTACGGCTTCCGACGCCACCATCGCCATGGAGCTGGGTTGCGAAGCGGTGCTGATGAACTCGGCCATCGCCCACGCCCAGCAGCCGATCATGATGGCTGAAGCCATGAAACACGCCATCGTCGCGGGCCGCCTGGCCTACCTCGCCGGCCGCATGCCGAAAAAACTCTATGCCAGCGCCTCCTCGCCGCTGGATGGTCTGATCAAGTAAGAGCCATTGATGACTGAATCAAACGACACGCCAATCCAGACGGAAGAAGGCGACGAGCGCCAACATCGCCGCATCAAGAGTTTTGTGATGCGCGCCGGGCGCATGACCGAAGGCCAGCAACGTGGTCTGGACCAGGGCACGCCGCTGTTCGTGCTGCCATTGGCCGACGCGCCGGTGGACTTCGACCAGGTATTCGGTCGCTCGGCACCGCGTTCGCTGGAAATCGGTTTCGGCATGGGCCATTCGCTGCTGGAAATGGCCGCAGCCTCGCCGGAACAGGATTTCATTGGCGTGGAAGTGCACCGTCCGGGTGTGGGCGCGCTGCTCAATGGCGTGCTGACTCAGGGCCTGACCAACCTGCGGGTCTACGATTGCGACGCGATCGAAGTGCTCAACCGTTGCATCGCCGACAACAGCCTCGATCGCCTGATGCTGTTTTTCCCGGACCCATGGCACAAGAGCCGTCACCACAAGCGCCGTATCGTTCAGGCGTCCTTCGCTGAACTGGTGCGCAGCAAGTTGAAGGTCGGCGGCATCCTGCACATGGCCACCGACTGGGAGCCGTATGCCGAGTACATGCTGGAAGTGATGAACGTCGCGCCGGGTTATCGCAACCTGGCCGAAGACGGCAAATGCGTCCCGCGCCCGACCGAACGCCCGATCACCAAGTTCGAACGCCGCGGCGAACGTCTTGGGCATGGCGTGTGGGACCTGAAGTTCGAAAAACAGTCCTGAGCCGTATCGCTGTAAAAACTGTGGGAGCGAGCCTGCTCGCGATTGCGGTCTGACAGTCAACGAAGATGTTGAATGTTATGACGCCATCGCGAGCAGGCTCGCTCCCACAGTTGTTTTGGGTGTAGTCAAAGGTCAGCGGCGGTCAGCTACCACGCCGATCAGCACCAGCACCACCAACAACACCGGTGCCAGGCTGTAGTTGTTGAACTGGCTCAGGCCTTTGATGATCCATGGCGTGGCGTAGATCAGCGCCACGCCGCTCCCGATCATGCACACCAGAGCGAGCAACGGCACGCGCAACGCGCCGGCGATGCTGCCCAGGCGTTGGTCGACCCAGCCTTTGATATCGGCGCCAAACAGCACTAGCAGGCAGCCCACCAATGCCAGAGAAATCTCTGACAGGTTGCTGCGGCTCCAGCGAGAGACGGTGGCGAGCAGGTCGAGTATCAAATCCATTCGTTTTCCCCTAAGGCTGAAATCAGCTCAGAAATGTTTGCAGCAAGTCATTGAGAAACAGCTGTCCGCGATCAGTCGCCGCCAGACGTGACGGTTCGACCTGCAACAGGCCGCTTTGTTCGGCTTCCCGGCGGCCTTCGGCGAGGCTTTCCAGGCTCAGCCCGGTGCGTTCCGGGTACAGCCGCGACTCGACGCCCTCAGTCAGGCGCAACGCATTCATCAAAAACTCGAACGGCAGCTCTTCGTTGGTCAGCGCTTTCTCGCCAGCCTTGAAGCTTTTCGCCGGGTTCAGGTAATCCTTCGGCAGGCGCGTCTTCCAGGTGCGCACAATGCGCCCGTCCGGATGGCTGAGCTTGCCATGGGCGCCGGCGCCGATGCCGATGAAGTCGCCGAAGCTCCAGTAATTGAGGTTATGCCGCGCCGGGCGACCGGGTTGCGCATAGGCCGAGACCTCGTATTGCGCGTAACCGTGTTCGGCGAGCAGCGCCTGGCCGGCTTCCTGAATGTCCCACAACGTGTCGTCTTCCGGCAGCGTCGGTGGCTGGTTCCAGAACACCGTGTTCGGCTCCAGCGTCAGCTGATACCAGGACAGATGGGTCGGCTTCAGGGCGATGGCCTGGCGCAGGTCGCTCAACGCATCGTCCAGCGACTGATCCGGCAAGCCGTGCATCAAGTCCAGGTTGAAGTTATCGAACCCAGCCTGACGCGCCATGCCGGCGGCTCGAACCGCTTCGTCGCCGTTGTGAATTCGCCCCAACGCCTTGAGTTTCTCTTCCTGGAAACTCTGAATGCCGATCGACAGGCGATTGATGCCCAGTGCGCGGTAGGCGACGAATTTCTCTTGCTCGAAGGTACCCGGATTGGCTTCCAGGGTGATTTCGATGTCGCTGGCAAACGGGATGCGCTGCTCGACGCCTTTGAGCAAACGGCCCAAGGCTTCGGCGCTGAACAGGCTCGGCGTGCCGCCGCCGAAGAAGATCGAGCTCAGTTCACGGCCGTAAACCGCATGCAGGTCCTGATCGAGGTCGGCCAGCAACGCGTCGACGTACTCCTGCTCCGGCAGCACCGGGCTGGCGGTGTGGGAGTTGAAGTCGCAATAAGGGCATTTGCGCACACACCACGGGATGTGGATGTACAGCGCCAAGGGCGGCAGCACGGGGAGCGCGGTCCGAGGCGATGAGGCGGCACCGCCGAAGATCAGCGGTGATGCGGATGATTCAAGGGTCATAACAGGCCTAGACGCTGGCGCAGCAGATCCATTGCACGGGCGCGGTGGCTGATGAGGTTCTTCTCGCTCGGGCTCAGCTCGGCGCTGGAGCAATCGCGCGACGGCACCCAGAACAGCGGGTCGTAGCCAAACCCGTGTTCACCGCTGGCGGCGTGCAGGATGCGTCCGTGCCACAGGCCTTCGCAGAGGATCGGCAATGGATCGTCGGCGTGACGCACCAGCGCCAGCACACAAACGAACTGCGCGCCGCGCTCGGCTTCCGGCACGTCTTTCATGGCGTCGAGCAGTTTGGCGTTGTTCGCCGCATCGCCTTGGCCATCGGCGTAACGGGCCGAGTAGATGCCCGGCGCACCGCCAAGGAAATCCACTGCCAGCCCGGAATCGTCGGCCAGCGCCGGCAGACCGGAGATGCGCGCGGCATTGCGGGCCTTGAGGATGGCGTTTTCGACGAACGACAGGCCGGTTTCTTCAGGCTCGACGCTGCTGAACTCGCCGATCGAGCGCAGTTGCACCGACGCACCGAGCATGGCCTGGAGTTCCTTGAGTTTGCCGGCGTTGTGGCTGGCCAGTACGAGTTGCGTGAAGTTGATCATTCGCCGGGGAAAAGCTCTTGGTTGAAATTGATGGTGTTGGTTTTGTCGCCACTCTGCACCTTGATCTCGAAGGTGCGGACTTCCTGCTGGTCGACCGGGAACTGGGCGATGTAGTAGATCGCGCCTTGTTCGGTGATCTGTTTGAATTTCAGCGGCACGCTTTGGCTGGTCAGGTCTTTGACCGTACCACTGACTTGAGCGATCAGCGGCTTGCCGTCCTTGATCACCGAAACGTTGATCACGCCTTGATTCTTGCTGCGGGTGAGCTCAGCGGCTTTAGCGATATCGGGTGTCAGGAAGGTGGAGTTGAAGGTGTTGTAATGCACCGTCACATCGCCAAACTTTTCCTGACGATCACCTTTGATGACGTCGGCGGCCATCGCGGTGACGCTCAGGCAGGCAGTAAGTACAAACAGCGCTAGACGACCCATGATCGTTCTCCTTGGAATGTCGTGGTCAAACCGCAATCTTGTGATCCTGCAGCCCTGGGCTGCTGACGCGGTAAATACCGATTTCACCTAATAGATTAGGCCATAGCTTACTGGCCCACCCGTGGCGGTGCTGTTGATCCACGGCAAGCCGATCAATGACCTTCGCTTCACGTTCGCGACAAAGTGCTTCAAAGTCTTCGAAGGTGCAGAAGTGGATGTTCGGCGTGTTGTACCAGGTGTACGGCAGGAACTCGGACACCGGCATCCGGCCCTTGCTCGCCAGGTACCAGCGGCAGCGCCAGTGACCGAAATTCGGGAAGGTGATGATGCACTGGCGGCCGACCCGCAGCATTTCGTCGAGGATTCTGTCCGGGTAATGCACAGCTTGCAGCGCCTGGGTCATGACCACGACGTCGAAGCTGTTGCTGGCGAAGTTGCCCAGGCCCTTATCCAGGTCCTGCTCGATCACGTTGATGCCCTTGGCCACGCATTCGGCGATGTTGTCCGGGTCGTTTTCCAGGCCATAGCCGGTGACTTGCTTGTTATCGCGCAGCCAGGTCAGCAATTCGCCATCGCCGCAACCGAGGTCGAGCACGCGGCTGCCGGCGGGGATCCATTCCTGGATGATTTCCAGATCAGCTCTCATGGCTTTCTCACAACGTAATGCGGTTCATGTAATTGCTGAAGGCCTGCAAGTAGCGCGGGATCGGAATCAGGAAGGCGTCGTGGCCTTGCGGAGCATCGATCTCGAGGTAACAGACGTCTTTCTTCGCCGCCATCAGCGCGTCCACCAGTTCCCGCGAGCGGGCAGGGGAGAAGCGCCAGTCGGTGGTGAACGACATCACGCAGAACTTGGCCTGGGCATGGGCGAAGGTCTTCGCCAGGTCATCGTCGAAGTTAGCTGCCGGGTCGAAGTAGTCCAGCGCCTTGGTCATCAGCAAATAAGTGTTGGCATCGAAACGCCCGGAGAACTCTTCACCCTGATAACGCAGGTAGCTTTCGACCTGGAACTCGACGCTGTGGAAGTCGTAGTTGAGCTTTTCGCTCTTGAGGCCACGGCCGAATTTTTCACCCATCGAGTCATCCGACAGGTAGGTGATGTGCCCGACCATTCGCGCCAGCATCAAGCCGCGCTTGGGGATCACGCCCGCTTCCTGGAACGAGCCGCCGTGGAATTCGGGGTCGGTGAGGATCGCCTGGCGCGCCACTTCGTTGAAGGCGATGTTCTGCGCCGACAGCTTGGGGGCCGAGGCGATAGCCAGGCAATGACGAATGCGATCAGGGTAAGTGATGCTCCACTGCATCGCCTGCATGCCGCCGAGACTGCCGCCAATCACCGCGGCCCATTGGCGGATGCCGAGCAGGTCGGCCAGGCGCGCCTGGCTGTGCACCCAGTCTTCCACGGTCAGCACCGGGAAGTCGGCGCCGAACGGCTTGCCGGTCTCCGGGTTGACGCTGCTCGGGCCGGTGGAGCCGTTGCAGCCGCCGAGGTTGTTCAGGCTGACCACGAAGAATTTGTTGGTGTCGATCGGCTTGCCGGGGCCGATGCAGCTGTCCCACCAACCGGGTTTGCGATCGTCAGGGCTGTGGAAGCCGGCAGCGTGGTGGTGACCGGAAAGGGCGTGGCAGATCAGCACGGCGTTGCTCGCCGTGGCGTTCAGCGTGCCGTAGGTTTCGTAAATGAGGTCATAAGCTGGAAGCGAACGGCCGCAGGCCAAGGCCAGGGGTTCACTGAAGTGCGCCACTTGCGGCGTCACCAGACCAACAGAATCGGCGGGAAAGGCAGTTGGCATCGACCCTGCTCTCGTTGAAATGAGGCGTAAGTCTAAAGACCGCTGGGGTTAGCGGCAAGCAAAGGGCGGGCCTGATTTCATTCGGTTAGTCCGAGGTGCGGCATTCGCGAGCAAGCCCGCTCCCACAGGGGAACGCATTCCAATGTGGGAGCGGGCTTGCTCGCGAAGAACGATGACGCGGTTAACCTGCCGGACGCAGCAGATCGGGCAAATCCGGCAGCTTCTTCGGCGAACAGATCCGCACCCGTTTCTGCCGGTTCAACTCCCCGCTGATCAAACTGACCTGACTCTTGGACACGCCAAACGCCTTGGCCAGGAACGCCATGAGATACGCATTGGCCTTGCCTTCAACCGGTGGTGCCGTCAGGCGGATCTTCAGCCGATCGCCGTGCAGCCCGCAGAAATCATCGCTGCGGGCTGCCGGTTGCAGGTGACACTCCAGAATCAGGTCGTCACCGTCCCAGCGAAAGTAGCTCATCAGATCAGGCCGAGCAGCCCCATCGGCATGAGAGCGAAGTTCGCAAGGCGCGGGATCAGCCAGCTTTGCAGCAACTGGATCACGATGAACGCGAAGATCGGCGAGATATCGAGGCCGCCCAGGTTCGGAATGATCCGACGGAACGGGGCGAGTACCGGTTCAGTAATCTGCGCGACCAGCTCTGCACCCGGATTGTGGCTGCCCGGGGCGACCCAGGACAGAATCACACTGATGATCATCGCCCAGAAAATAATATTCAAAAACAGCGAGAAGAGCGCGATCAGGGCCCACGGCACCAGGAACAGCCAGTCGACCATGAAGCCTTTGAGCAGCAGGATCACCGCAATCAGCAGCATCTGAATGATCAGCGCCAATACCAGTGACGACATGTCCAGCCCGAACATGCTCGGGATGACCCGGCGCAGCGGCTTGAGCAACGGTTGAGTGGCTTTCACGATGAACTGGCAGAGCGGGTTGTAGAAATTCGCCCGAACCAGTTGCAGGATGAAGCGCATCAGTACGATCAGCAGGTACAGGCTGCCCAGGGTTTTGATGATGAAAATGGCAGCGTCATTGAGTCCAAGCATCATTGATTCCTTTGTAAGAGCTGATTAACGGCCAAGTTGCTCAGCCATCTCGGCCGAGCGGTGCGCAGCGGCGCCGAGTGCTTTTTCGACCAGCGCTTCGAAGCCGCCGGCCTGGAACGATTTGATTGCTGCTTCCGTGGTGCCCGCAGGCGAGGTCACGCGACGACGCAATTCAGCCGCGTCGACATCGCTGGCAACCGCCATGTGTGCGGCGCCCAATGCGGTTTGCACCGTCAGTTGGGCGGCGATGTCCGCTGGCAGGCCGAGCTTCACGCCGGCAGCGGTCATGGCTTCGATCAGCAGGAAGAAGTACGCCGGGCCCGAGCCGGAGACGGCGGTGACCGCGTCCAGTTGCTGCTCTTCGTTCAGCCACAGGGCAATGCCGACGGCCGACAACAGTTCTTCAGCTTGCTGGCGTTGTTCAGCATTCACTTCGGCCGTGGCAAACAAACCGCTTACGCCCTGACGCAACAGCGCCGGGGTGTTGGGCATGCAGCGCACGATCGGCTGGGCTCCAAGCCAGTTGTTCATGCTGGCGCAGGTGATGCCGGCCGCAATCGAAACCACCAGTTGATTCGGTTTCAGGCTTGGGCGAATCGCTTCGCACACGGCTTTCATCGCCTGGGGTTTGACCGCCAGCACGACCACGCCCGCGTCTTGAATGGCATCGGCGTTGTCGGCGAAAACTTCAACACCGTGTTCGGCCTGCACCTTGGCGCGGGTTTCAGCGCCCGGATCGCTGGCGCGGATCTGTGCGGCGTCCAGGCCTTTGGCGCGCAGGCCGCCGATCAGGCTGGCAGCCATGTTTCCGGCACCGATAAAGGCAATACGAGTCTTGCTCATGTCAGGTCCTTATAAAGAGAGGCGTCAGCCATTGTTCATGGTTGACCGTAGTCGCGAGCGCCAAACAGGGCCGTTCCGATGCGGACCCAAGTGGCGCCCTGGGCGATGGCCGACTCGAGGTCGTGGCTCATGCCCATGGAAAGTGTGTCGAGCGGCAGGTTCAGGCTGGCTTGCAGGCTTTGCACGGCAGCAAAAGCGGCGTCCTGGGCGGCGCGGTCTTCAGTCGGCTCAGGGATCGCCATCAACCCGCGCAACGTGATGCGCGGCAATTCGCTGATGGCCTTGGCCAGGGCCGGCAGGTCGGCCGGGGTGCAGCCGGATTTGCTGGCTTCACCGCTGACGTTGACCTGGATGCAAATGTTCAAGGGAGGCAGATCGGCCGGACGTTGCTCGGACAGACGTTGTGCGATTTTCAAGCGATCCACGGAATGCACCCAGGCGAAGTGCTCGGCGATAGCGCGAGTCTTGTTCGATTGAATGGGGCCGATGAAGTGCCAGATCAAGGGCAGGTCGGCCAATTCGAGCTGTTTGCCCAGGGCTTCCTGCAAGTAATTCTCGCCAAAATCGCTCACGCCTGCGGCATACGCTTCGCGCACGGCCTCGGCAGGCTTGGTCTTGCTCACCGCCAGCAGTTGAACACTGTGCTCGTCGCGGTGGGCGGCAAGGGCGGCGGCGCGGATGCGCGAACTAACCTGAAGAATGTTGTCTGCTATCGTGGACATCAAGAGGCGCCGGCGGTTTGAAGGTTGGCGGCATTCTACTGGAATTGAGGAGCGCTATGGATATCACTGAGCTGCTGGCCTTCAGCGCTAAACAGGGCGCATCCGACCTGCACCTGTCTGCCGGACTGCCACCGATGATTCGCGTTGACGGCGATGTGCGGCGCATCAACCTGCCGGCCCTGGACCACAAACAGGTGCACGAGCTGATCTACGACATCATGAACGACACCCAGCGGGTGGACTTCGAGAAACACCTGGAAACTGATTTTTCCTTTGAAGTGCCCGGTGTGGCGCGTTTCCGGGTCAATGCCTTCAACCAGAACCGGGGGGCGGGCGCGGTGTTCCGGACCATCCCGTCGAAGGTCCTGAGCATGGACGACCTCGGCATGGGCGAGGTGTTTCGCAAGATCACCGAGGCTCCGCGCGGGCTGGTGCTGGTGACCGGTCCGACCGGTTCCGGCAAGTCCACCACCCTGGCGGCAATGATCGATTACCTGAACAACCATCGCCATCACCACATCCTCACCATCGAAGACCCTATCGAATTCGTCCACGAATCGCGCAAATGCCTGATCAACCAGCGTGAAGTCCATCGCGACACCCGCAGCTTCGCCACGGCCCTGCGCTCGGCGCTGCGGGAAGACCCGGACGTAATTCTGGTGGGGGAGATGCGTGATCTGGAGACCATTCGCCTGGCGCTGACCGCCGCCGAGACTGGCCATTTGGTATTCGGCACGCTGCACACCACGTCGGCGGCCAAGACCATCGACCGGGTGGTGGACGTGTTTCCGGGGGACGAGAAGTCGATGGTGCGTTCGATGCTGTCCGAGTCGTTACTGGCGGTGGTGTCGCAGACCTTGATCAAGAAGATCGGTGGCGGGCGGATTGCGGCGCACGAAATCATGCTCGGCACGTCGGCAATCCGTAACCTGATCCGCGAAGACAAGGTGGCGCAGATGTATTCGTCGATTCAGACCGGGGGCAATCTGGGGATGCAGACGCTGGATATGTGTTTGAAGGACTTGGTGACCAAGGGCTTGATCAGCCGGGAGCATGCGCGGGAGAAGGCGCGGACGCCGGATAATTTCTGAGGGTTGAAAACGCGGACCTGTGGCGAGGGAGCTTGCTCCCGCTGGAGTGCGCAGCGCTCCCGGTTTTTTAGGGCCGCTTCGCAGCCCAGCGGGAGCAAGCTCCCTCGCCACAAAGGCCCGCCTTCAGGAGGGCGTCAGCAGATCAGCGCTGAACCACCTGAAGCGTGTTCTTCTCTTTCGGCAGAACCCGCTTGGCAACCACGTAGTGGCTTTCCCAGTACGGTTTCTTCAGGGTGTCGATGGTCACCGACTTGCCACGACGCGGTGCGTGGATGAAGCGGTCGTTGCCCAGGTAGATGGCAACGTGATTGACCCGACGGCTCTTGATGTTGAAGAAAATCAGGTCGCCCGGCTTCAGATCCTTGCGATCGACTTTCTCGCCATGACCGCTGGCCATGGCATTCGATGTGCGCGGCAGGTCGAACGTGGCGTCGTTGAACGCGTATTTCACCAGGCCGCTGCAATCGAACCCTTTACTTGGGCTGCTGCCGCCCCAACGGTAAGGTGTACCGAGGACGTTGACGGCGCGACTCAGCACGTTGCTGCTTTCCTTGGTCGCCATCGGCGGAACAAGGCTGCTTTTGCTGACCAGCTGTGGAGCACGTTTTTCGGATTTCTTGTTTTTGCTCGAAGGAGCAGAAACATGGGATTTTTGGGTGTAACCATTAACGTTTGGAAGACGTTGCTCACGATTGGTGGCGTGGGCGGCCAGTGGCATCAAAAGGCAAATGGTTAGCCATGTCTTGAAAAATGGACGCATTAGGCAAGGCTCATATAAGTTAGCGCGCAACTTTATAACAGAGTTTTTTGCCCTTCCGAGGCCGTTGGTCGATTCAAGTTGTGGTCAACGGAACCAAATAAGCGGCAAATGGACGCAATTGTCGGACAGAACTCAGGTGGTATAAGGCTTTGACGGAACCCACGTTAACATTTGCCATACGTCGGCAACCTGTAAAAAAGTCACAAAGAATTCAAGAATATTTATCTATCGTGTGAATCGAGGTCCTTCATGAACACCTATCAACAGGCCGGCCCGCAGCACGACACGCACAGCAAAGTGATCGGTTACCTGCTGTGGATTTTTGGTTTTACCGGGGCTCACCGCTTCTATTACGGCAAGCCGGTGACCGGGACGATCTGGTTTTTCACTTTGGGTTTGCTGGGCATTGGCTGGCTGATCGACGTCTTCCTGATCCCGGCGATGGACCGTGAAGCGGACCTGCGTTTTACCCCCGGGCCTATCGAGTACAACGTGGCGTGGATTCTGCTGACGTTTCTCGGGGTATTCGGCGTACACCGGATGTATCAGGGGAAGTGGATCAGCGGATTGCTGTACCTGGTGACGGGCGGGTTGTTCTTTCTGGGGGTTTTGTATGACTTCTGGACGCTGAATGACCAGGTTTCCGTGCGCAACGCTCAGAATCGCGGCACTTTCCAGTAAGCCATCGCTAGCAGGCTAGCTCCCACAGGGGATTTGTGTTGTTCACAGATCCTGTGTGGGAGCTAGCCCTGCTAGCGATTGGGACAACTCAGTGTTAAGCCTGGTGGCTAATGCGCCCATCCACCAGGGTGTAGCGCACGACGCCCGGAAGGGTATGCCCAATAAACGGGCAGTTCTCGCCCTTGGACAACCAGGTCTCACCGGCCACGGTCGAAGCCGCCGGATCAAACAGCACGATATCGGCCGGTCCGCCCACGGCTAACTTACCCGCCGGCAGGCGCAACGCCTCGGCAGGCCCGGTGCTCAAGCGCGCCAACAACGTCGGCAGATCCAGCAACCCATCCTCCACCAGCGTCATCGCCAGCGGCAGCAGCAGTTCAACACTGCTGATACCCGGCTCGGTCGCGCCAAACGGTGCCAGTTTGGCGTCGCGTTCGTGCGGCTGGTGATGGCTGGAGATGGCCGAAACCACGCCTGACTTCACTGCGGCACGCAAGCCATCGCGGTCGGCGCGGGTGCGCAGCGGCGGCTGGACGTGGTATAGGCTGCTGAAGTCGATCAGCGCTTCGTCGGTCAGGATCAGCTGATACAGCGCCACATCGGCGGTCACCGGCAAGCCACGAGCCTGAGCCTGAGCGATCAGGGCCACGCCGCGCGCGCTGGTGAGCTGGCTGAAGTGTGCACGCACGCCGCTTTGCTCAACCAGCAGCAGATCCCGGGCCAACGCCACTGTTTCAGCGGTTTCCGGAATGCCCGGCAAGCCGAGGAAACTGGCAGTCGGGCCTTCGTGGGCCAAACCACCTTCAGCCAGGTCATGGTCCTGCGAATTGAAAATTACCGTCAGGTCGAAGGTCGCCGCGTATTCCAGCGCCCGGCACAGCGTGCGGGTATTGCGGAAGCTCTCCAGGCCGTTGCCGAACGCCACGCAACCGGCATCGCGCAAGGCGACCAGTTCCGCCAGCTGTTCGCCGTCCAGGCCTTTGCTCAGGGCGCCGATCGGGAAAACCTTGGTGTTGCCGGCCTCGCGGGCGCGGTCGAGGATCAGTTCGGCCACAGCCGAGGTGTCGAGCACCGGCTTGGTTTTTGGCGGGCAGCACAGGCTGGTCACGCCACCGGCTGCAGCGGCGCGGGTTTCGCTGACGATCGAGCCTTTGCGGCTGTAGCCCGGCTCGCGCAGGGCGACGTTCAGGTCAACCAGGCCAGGGGCGGCCACCAGGCCTTTGGCGTCGAGGGTGTCGACGGGCACAAAACCGGCTGGCGCGGCGCCCAAAGCGACGATCTTGCAGGCTTCAATATGAATGTCGGTCACTTTATCCAGGCCCGTGGCTGGATCGATGACGCGGGCGCCGAGAATGCTGAGCTTCACTGGGCGTTCTCCTGCTCGAATTGGCGCTGGGCAGTCTGCCCGCTCATGGCCATGGACAACACGGCCATACGAATCGCGATGCCGTAGGTGACCTGGTTGAGGATCACCGAGTGCGGACCGTCGGCCACCGCCGACTCAATCTCTACCCCGCGGTTGATCGGTCCTGGGTGCATGACGATGCAATCCGGCTTGGCCCCGGCGAGGCGCGCGGTGGTCAGGCCGAACAGGCGGTAGAACTCACCTTCGCTCGGTAGCAGGCCGCCAGTCATGCGTTCACGTTGCAGGCGCAGCATGATCACCACGTCGACGTCTTTCAGGCCTTCGGTCATGTCGGTGTAAACCTTCACACCGTATTGCTCGATGCCGATCGGCAGCAGGGTTTTCGGCGCGATGACGCGGATGTCCGGGCAGCCGAGGGTTTTCAGCGCGAGCATGTTCGACCGCGCGACCCGCGAGTGCAGGATGTCGCCGACGATGGCCACCGAGAGGTTTTCGAAACCGCCCTTGTGCCGACGGATCGTCAGCATGTCGAGCATGCCTTGGGTCGGGTGCGCGTGACGGCCGTCGCCACCGTTGATGATCGCCACTTGCGGGCAGACATGTTCGGCGATGAAGTGTGCCGCGCCGGAATCACCGTGGCGCACGACGAACATGTCGGCGGCCATGGCCTCCAGGTTGCGCAGGGTGTCGAGCAGGGTTTCGCCCTTGCTCGCCGACGATGTCGACACGTTCAACGTGATCACGTCGGCCGACAGACGCTGGGCCGCCAGTTCGAAGGTGGTGCGGGTGCGGGTGGAGTTCTCGAAGAACACGTTGCACACGGTCTTGCCGCGCAGCAACGGGACTTTCTTCACCGCCCGGGCGCCGACTTCGAGGAACGAGTCGGCGGTGTCGAGGATTTCCGTCAGCAACTCGCGGCGCAAACCGTCGAGCGAGAGGAAGTGTCGCAGCTGGCCCTGATCATTGAGCTGCAGCGGGCGCTTGGTTTCTAGAGGCGTCATCGCGAGGGGGACTCTCAATAGGGCGAATTAAAGGGCGAGGTCTTGCAGTTCGAGCTTGAGCTCCGGGCCGGACAGCTTCACGCGCTCGTGAGCGGCCAGTTCCAGCGTCGCGCCGACCACGTTCGGGCGGATCGGCAGCTCACCGGCATCCAGATCCAGCAGGCACACCAGTGTCACGCTGGCCGGGCGGCCGTAGTCGAACAGCTCGTTCATGGCGGCGCGGATGGTCCGACCGCTCATCAGCACGTCGTCGATCAGCACCAGATGCTGGCCTTCGATTTCGAACGGCAGGGCGGACGGGCGCACTTGCGGGTGCAGGCCGTTCTGGCTGAAATCGTCGCGGTAGAAGGACACGTCCAGGGTGCCGAGGGGCGAATCGCTGCCCAGTTCTTCGAGCAACGCCTGGGCGACCCAGACGCCGCCGGTACGAATACCGATGTAGCGCGGTTCGCTGATGCCACGGTGTTCCAGGTGTGCCTTGAGACGGATCGCCATCTGGCTGATCAGTTCGGCGGGATTGGGCAGGCTCATGGTTGCTCCTTCTTGGGCCCGAGCCCTGCCTTTGAGTAAGGCTGCGGGGTTTGGCTCGGGTTGTAGCTAAGAGAGACGCTGTGACGGCTCTTCAGGATTCGAACAGTGCGGTGTTTTCGTCGAGCCAGCCTTGCAGCAGCAGGGCGGCGGCGATGGCGTCGACCGGGTTGTCGCGATAGCTGCCCTTTTGTCCGCCACGATCACGCCGTTCACCCTTGGCTTCGAAGGTGGTCAGGCGTTCGTCGTGGGTATAGAAGGGCAGGTTGTAGCGGCCATTGAGGCGACGGGCGAATTTCTCTGCGCGCAGGCACATGTCGCTTGGCGTGCCGTCCATGTTCAGCGGCAGGCCGACGACTACAGCGTCGGGTTTCCACTCTTTAATGAGGGCTTCGACCTGATTCCAGTCGGGAATACCGTTTTGTGCCTTCAAGGTACACAGCTCGCGGGCCTGGCCGGTAATTACCTGGCCGACCGCAACGCCGATCTGTTTGGTGCCGTAGTCAAAACCCAGAATCAGTCGCAGGGCCATCAGGCGTGGCCCGCCTGGCTGGTCAGCAGGCTGAGATTGACCCCGAGGTGCTTGGCCGCCGCTTCCAGGCGCAGTTCGCTGCTGATGTTGAACAGGATATCGGCGTCGAACGGGCAGGTGAGCCAGGCGTTCTGCGCCAGTTCGGCTTCGAGCTGCCCGGCTTCCCAGCCGGCATAACCGAGGGCGATCACACTTTTGGCCGGGCCGACGCCGTCAGCGATGGCGAACAGCACATCCTGGGAGGTGGACAAGGAAAGCTCGCCTTCCAGATCAACGGTTGCCTGGAAGGTTTTGCCCGAGGGGTGCAGGACAAAGCCGCGATCGGTTTGCACCGGGCCGCCGATAAAGATCGGCACATGCTGGCAGAGCACGGGTGGTTCAATATCGGGGCGCAATTGCTCGAGGATATCGGCCAGATTCAGGTCTTGCGGGCGGTTGACCACCAGCCCCATGGCACCATTGGCCGTGTGCTCGACGATGTAGGTCAAGGTGTGCGCAAAGTTCGGGTCGGCCATGTGAGGCATGGCGATCAGGAAGTGATGCTTGAGGTAGCTGGGGCTGACGTTCTTCATGAGCGCTAGTGTGGCGTTGGAGGGGCGAACTGACAAGCTGGGGATGCACAGGAATTGCCTGGGCGGGTGTTCTTTTGATCCGGGTTTTGCTTGAGGGCCTCTTCGCGGGCAAGCCTCGCTCCTACAGGTCATGTGCCATTGTCGCGAAACATACAAAACCTGTAGGAGCGAGGCTTGCCCGCGAAGGCGTCGGCTCAATCACCACAAATCAATCGATCAATTACTGGAGAGTCTGTCCCCGCGGGCGAATTTCCAGGTGCGGATGATTTCCAGCCGGTCAATGTCCGACAAATCCCCGGTAAACGGTGAAAACGGTGCCGCCAGTCGCACAATGCGCTGCGCCGCCTGGTCCAGCAGCGGTTGCCCGGACGATTCCAGCACCAATACTTCATACAGCGAGCCATCGCGGTTGATCGAGACCATCAATCGCAAATTGCCGTAGATCTGCTTGCGTCGCGCTTCGTCGGGGTAATTCAGGTTGCCGATGCGCTCGACCTTCTTGCGCCACTCATCCTTATACCAGGCACCTTTGTCGCGCATGGTGGAAGCAGCGCTCAGGCGGTGGATGCGCGGGCGCTTGGCGTACAGCTGTTGTTCGTTGGCCAGTTCCGCTTCCAGGCTGGCGATGTCGCTGGACAGCTGTTCAGTGTCGAACGTCGGTGCCGCCACGGCAGGTTTGGTGAGTGGCTTGACCTCTTCGTTCTTGGCCGGGGCTTTTTTCGGCTTCGGCGCAACGGTGGTCACGGCAGCCTTGGGCGCGGCTTCCGGCACTGGCGGCTTGGCGGCCGGCGGTGGCGTGACTTTCTGCACCTTGTTGTCCTGGAAGGGCGCGACCTCGGTGGTCTTGGGAATCGCCTTTTTATCCAGGGTGCCGCTGCCTTCCTGATTTTCCTGGGCGAGAAAGTCAGCCTTCGTCGGCTTCTTTTCGCTCTTGAAGGTGGCGAGGGTGATTTCCAGGGTTTTGCTGATTTGCTTGGGTTCGACCATCGTGAACCCGACGCCCAACAGCAAGGCCAGGTGAATCAACGCCGCGAGAAACAGGGTAAATCCGAGGCGATCGGCCGGGCGCACGCCACGATGGGCGAGTTCAGCGGGTAGATCGGACGGGAGCGTCATGACAAAAAACCAACATCGCGTTTTTCACAGGCCGCGGATGATAACGCAATGTTGGTCGTTTCTTGGCTGTTCTATATCAACGAGCCTTTAGCTTCTGATCGATGGCATCCATCAGCATCCCGCCGATGTCGGTGCCGAACGCATTATCAATCTCGCGAATGCAGGTCGGGCTGGTGACGTTGATTTCCGTCAGATGCTCGCCGATCACGTCCAGGCCTACGAACAGCAAGCCTTTCTCACGCAGGGTCGGGCCGACCTGGGCGGCGATCCAGCGATCCTTGTCGGTTAGCGGACGGGCTTCGCCACGACCACCGGCCGCAAGGTTGCCACGGGTTTCACCGGCAGCCGGGATCCGCGCCAGGCAGTAATCCACCGGCTCGCCGTCGATCATCAGGATGCGTTTGTCGCCATCGACGATCGCCGGCAGGTAACCCTGGATCATGATCTGCTGCTTGCCGTGCAAGGTCAGGGTTTCGAGAATCACCGACAGGTTCGGGTGGCCGGCGGTGTGACGGAAGATCGACGAACCGCCCATGCCGTCCAGCGGCTTGAGGATCACGTCACCGTGGTGATCGGCGAACTCGCGCAGCACGTCCGGGCGACGGCTGACGATGGTCGGCGGCGTGCACTGCGGGAAGAGGGTGGCGAACAGCTTTTCGTTGCAGTCGCGCAGACTCTGCGGTTTGTTGACCACCAGCACGCCAGCGCGCTCGGCTTGTTCCAGCAGATACGTGGAGTAGACGAACTCCATGTCGAACGGCGGATCCTTGCGCATCAGGATCACGTCCAGATCGCTCAGCAGCGCGTCGGTCTCGGCTTCCAGTTCAAACCATTTTTCCGGGTTGGCAAACACTTTCAGCGGACGCATCCGCGCCCGGGCTTCGCCTTCGGCCTGGTACAAATCGCTCTGTTCCATATAGAACAGTTCCCAGCCGCGCTTCTGTGCGGCCAGCAGCATGGCCAGCGAGCTATCCTTTTTATAGGAAATGCTGGCAATAGGATCCATGACAATCCCGACGCGAACGCTCATGGGTTTTTCCTCGAATTTGGGTGGTCCGGATGGACACGAAAAAGTGGCGTCAGATTGGCTCCCGCTGTGTTCCCGGTCAAGGAAAAACCACCGCGAAGGTCGGCCGATAGATTGGTTATGGAGACTGTGCTAAAAAGGCTGCCATATCGTTCTGGCCCTTAAACATCAAGGGTTTCGAGCCTCCGGTTATCGGAAATGGACAATTTGATTCGCAAAGGCGACGGCAGAGCATTTATGGAACAGCATTCCAGCGCCTTGAAGGTCATGGTGATCGACGATTCGAAGACGATTCGCCGCACCGCCGAAACGCTGTTGAAGAACGTGGGGTGTGAAGTCATCACGGCCATCGACGGTTTCGATGCCCTGGCCAAGATTGCCGACAATCACCCCGGCATCATTTTTGTCGACATCATGATGCCGCGCCTGGATGGCTATCAGACCTGCGCGTTGATCAAGAACCACAGTGCGTTCAAGTCCACGCCAGTGATTATGCTGTCGTCCAAGGACGGGCTGTTCGACAAGGCCAAGGGGCGAATCGTCGGCTCCGACCAGTTTTTGACCAAGCCTTTCAGCAAGGAAGAACTGCTGAACGCGATCCAGGCCCATGTACCGGGTTTCGCCGCCGTTTTGCCGCAGTAGGACACGCACAGTGACGCTCGGCCAGCGGGCCCGGCGTCGACAAGAATGGGGAAGACCATGGCACGTATTCTGATCGTCGATGACTCGCCGACTGAAATGTACAAACTGACCGGCATGCTGGAAAAGCACGGTCATGAAGTGTTGAAGGCCGAAAACGGCGCCGACGGCGTGGCCCTTGCCCGTCAGGAAAAACCTGACGCCGTACTGATGGACATCGTCATGCCCGGCCTCAACGGTTTCCAGGCGACCCGCCAGTTGACCAAAGACCCGGACACCGGCCACATCCCGGTGATCATCATCACCACCAAGGATCAGGAAACCGACAAGGTCTGGGGCACGCGTCAGGGCGCGAAGGATTACCTGACCAAACCGGTCGACGAAGACACCCTGATCAAAACCCTGAACAACGTGCTGGCCGGTTGATCGTGCGGCCATGACCGAGTCGCTGACGGCTTTCGAACTGCTGCTGCAGATCGACCAGCGCTGTCGTCTGCTGGCGGCGGATCTGCCGTCCCAGCCGACCCGGCAGGATCGCTGGAGCGGCATCGGTTTTCGCCTGGGCGAGCACTGGTACGTCGCGCCCATGGGCGAAGTCAGCGAGGTCCTGCACGAACCGCGTTTCACCCAATTGCCGGGCGTCAAACCCTGGGTCAAGGGCGTGGCCAACCTGCGGGGGCGATTGCTGCCGATCATGGATTTGTGCAGTTTCTTCGGCCATGAGCAGTCGACCCTGCGCAAACAGCGTCGGGTGTTGGTGGTGGAGCAAGGCGAAGTGTTTGCCGGGTTGATGGTCGATGAAGTCTTCGGTTTGCAGCACTTTGCCCAGGACAGCCTGGAGCCGGTGGCGTTGGCCGATCTGCACGGGCCGATCGCAGCGTTCGTCCAAGGCCGGTTTCAGCGTGAGCAGACGTGGCAAATATTCAGCCCGTTTACGCTGGCGCAGTCGCAAAGCTTCATGCATGTAGCGTTGTAATCAAGGCAACGCCGCAATCCTGTAGGAGCGAGGCTTGCCCGCGAAGAACGAAAACGCGGTGTTCCTGTAAGACCGTAGCGCCTGCTTCGCGGGCAAGCCTCGCTCCTACAAGGGCGTCGTTGAATTGGGCAGTACAGGCGAGGACCGATGATAAAAACAAAAACAGGCAAGCCAGAAGGATCGCGCAGCCGCTCGCAGATCATCGTGCTGTTCATCGCGCTGATCATCTTCATCATGCTGCTGTTCGCCAACTTCGCTTACCTCAACACACAAGCCACGTACGACAAACAGTACATTGGCCACGCCGGCGAGCTGCGCGTGCTGTCCCAGCGTATCGCCAAGAACGCCACCGAAGCCGCTGCCGGCAAAGCGGCGGCGTTCAAGCTGCTGAGCGATGCGCGCAACGACTTCGCCCAGCGCTGGGGTTACCTGAAGAAGGGCGACCCGGCCACAGGCCTGCCGCCGGCACCGTCTGCCGTGCGCCCGGAAATGCGCGCCGTGCAGCTGGATTGGGAACGCCTGCTGAAAAACACCGATGCGATCCTCTCCAGCGAGCAGACCGTGCTGTCGCTGCATCAGGTCGCCGCCACCCTGGCCGAAACCGTGCCGCAGTTGCAGGTGGAATACGAAAAAGTCGTCGAGATCCTTTTGCAGCGCGGCGCGCCGGCCGCTCAGGTGGCCATGGCCCAGCGTCAGTCGCTGCTGGCCGAACGCATCCTGGGCGCGGTGAACACCGTGCTGTCCGGCGATGAAAACTCGCAACAGGCCGCCGACGCGTTTGGTCGAGACGCCGCGCGGTTCGGTCAGGTGCTCAACGGCATGCTCCAGGGCAATACTTCGCTGCGAGTCAGCCAGGTCGAAGACCGCGACGCGCGCGCACGCTTGACCGAAATTTCCGAGCTGTTCGAATTCGTCTCCGGCTCGGTGGATGAAATCCTCGAAACCTCGCCGGAGCTGTTCAAGGTTCGCGAATCGGCGACCAACATTTTCAGCCTGTCACAGACCCTGCTCGACGAAGCCTCGCTCCTGGCCACCGGTTTTGAAAACCTCGCTGGCGGACGCGACACCGACACCATCGGTGGCTACGTGCTGGGCCTGCTGGCGCTGATGTCGATCATCCTCATAGGCCTGGTGATGGTGCGCGAAACCAATCGTCAGCTGCGTGAAACCGCCGAGAAGAATGAGCGCAACCAGAACGCGATCATGCGCCTGCTTGACGAGATCGAAGACCTCGCTGACGGCGACCTCACCGTGACCGCCTCGGTGACTGAAGACTTCACCGGGACCATCGCCGACTCGATCAACTATTCCGTCGATCAACTGCGCGACCTGGTGGCGACCATCAACCTCACCGCCGGCCAGGTTGCCGCCGCCGTGCAGGAAACCCAGGCCACCGCCATGCACCTGGCCCAAGCTTCGGAACATCAGGCGCAACAGATCAGCGAAGCCTCCACCGCGATCAACGACATGGCGCAGTCTATCGACCAGGTCTCGGCCAACGCTGCCGAATCCTCGGCGGTAGCGGAACGTTCGGTGGAAATCGCCAACAAGGGCAACGAGGTGGTGCACAACACCATCCACGGCATGGACAACATTCGCGAGCAGATTCAGGACACCGCCAAGCGCATCAAGCGCCTGGGCGAGTCTTCTCAGGAAATTGGCGACATTGTCAGCCTGATCGATGACATTGCCGATCAGACCAACATCCTCGCGCTCAACGCGGCGATTCAGGCTTCGATGGCCGGTGACGCCGGGCGCGGTTTTGCGGTGGTGGCTGACGAAGTGCAACGCCTGGCCGAGCGTTCGTCCGCCGCCACCCGGCAGATCGAAACCCTGGTGCGGGCGATCCAGACCGACACTAACGAAGCCGTGATTTCCATGGAACAAACCACCACCGAAGTGGTGCGCGGCGCGCGTCTGGCGCAGGATGCCGGGGTGGCCCTGGAAGAAATCGAAGGCGTATCGAAGACCCTGGCGGCGCTGATCCAGAGTATTTCCAATGCCGCGCAGCAACAGACGTCTTCGGCCGGTCAGATTTCCCTGACCATGAACGTGATCCAGCAGATCACCACGCAGACGTCATCGGGCTCGACCGCCACCGCCGAGAGCATCGGCAACCTGGCGAAAATGGCCAGCCAGCTGCGGCGCTCGGTGTCCGGGTTCACCTTGCCGGCGGCCAAGGCGCAGGCAGCGGATAAAGTGTGAAGCGCCCGCAGGCGTTCGGTTTTTTTGAGTAGAGCAGTGATTTGGAGTGGTTATGGGTGATCGGCACGACTATGTGGCCCTCGAGTGGGTCAAAGGCGAGATTGCCGAAACGCTGAAAGTGGCTCATCAAGCGATCGAAACCCTGCTTGATGACCCCCAGGCGACGCACGCCCTGAGCGATTGCCTGGCGTGCATCCATCAGGTCCACGGCAGTTTGCAGATGGTCGAATTCTACGGCGCGGCCCTGCTCGCCGAAGAAATGGAACACCTGGCCACCGCCTTGCAACAGAACCGCGTCAGCCATCGCGACGAGGCGCTTCACCTGTTGCTGCAAGCCCTCGGGCAACTGCCGATTTACCTCGACCGGGTGCAAGGTGCACGCCGTGACCTACCCTTGGTGGTGCTGCCGCTGATCAACGACTTGCGCAGTGCCCGGGGCGAAACCCTGCTGTCGGAAACCAGCCTGTTCAGTCCGCAACTGCCCGACCTGCCGGCGCTGGACGAAGCGTCGCTGGCACTGCTTGAACCGGCGGATTTACCCAATGTGCTGCGCAAGTTGCGGCAGATGCTGCAAATGGCGTTGGTCGGATTGCTGCGCGAGCAGTTTGACGACAATAACCTCGTTTACCTGACCAAGGTTTTTTCACGCCTTGAAGGGTTGTGCGGCAACGCACCCCTGAGCCCGTTGTGGCAAGTCGCCTCGGCGCTGGTCGAAGGCATGCGCGGGGGCTCGATCGCCAACAGCCCGGCGCTGCGCAGTCTGTTCAAGGACGCCGACAAAGAACTCAAGCGCCTGCTCGAACAAGGCATACGCGGCATCAATCAGCCGGCACCGCCAGAGTTGCTCAAGAGTTTGCTGTTCTACATTGCCAAGGCCGAACATCCCACCGGGCAGATGCTGACCATGAAAGATCGTTACTCACTGGACGACGCGCTGCCTGACAGCGCAATGGTGGACGAAGAACGCGCCCGCCTGGCCGGTCCCGACCGTGACGCCATGCGCTCGGTGCTGGCCGCGCTCTGTGAAGAGCTGGTGCGGGTCAAGGAACGCCTCGACCTGTTTGTGCGCAGTGACCGCCAGCACACCTCCGACCTGGAGACCCTGTTGGCGCCGTTGCGGCAAATCGCCGACACCCTGGCGGTGCTGGGTTTCGGCCAGCCGCGCAAAGTCATCATCGATCAACTGGCGGTGGTGCTGAGTCTTGCCCAGGGCCAACGTGAACCCAACGACGCGATCCTGATGGACGTCGCCGGGGCCTTGCTCTACGTCGAAGCGACGCTGGCCGGCATGGTCGGCACCGTGGAGCCGGAGAGCCAGGAAGAAAGCCACCTGCCGACCACCGACCTTACGCAGATCCACCAGATCGTGATCAAGGAAGCGCGCATCTGCCTGCAACAGGCCAAGGACATGATCGTCGACTACATCGACGCCGACTGGGATCGCCAGCATTTGCAGGCATTACCGGCCTTGCTGACCCAGGTGCGCGGCGCGCTGTCGATGATCCCGTTGAGCCGTGCGGCGAGCCTGATCGAAGCCTGCAACCACTTCATTCGCGAACATCTGCTGCTCGATCCAGGCCAGCCCGGCTGGCAGGAACTGGACAACCTGGCCGACGTCATCACCAGCATCGAGTATTACCTGGAGCGTCTGAGCGACGACCCCGAGGCACCTGGCGAACAACTGCTCGACGTGGCGGAAAAAAGCCTGGCATCCCTCGGGTTTTTCCCCAGCGAACAGCAAGTGCCGATGCTCGAGGATGTGCTCAGCCCGAGTGAAGCCCAAGTGATGCAGGACCTGCAGGCACTTGAGGATCCGGATACCGTCCAGTCGCTGGCCGACGTCTTGGCCAGCCCGGTGTCTTCGGTCAATCCGCCGGCCCTGACTACACCGGGCAGCCTGTTGCCACCGCCCGCCGGCGAAGAACCGGTGGACGATGAGCTGCGGGAAGTCTTCCTCGAAGAAACCGATGAAGTCCTGGAAATCCTCCGGGAATACATGCCGCGCTGGACGGCCAATCCGGACGATAAAGCCGCGTTGATTGAATTGCGCCGGGCGTTCCACACCTTGAAAGGCAGTGGTCGGATGGTCCGTGCGCTGGTGCTGGGCGAGCTGGCGTGGGCCGTGGAAAACCTGCTCAACCGCGTGCTGGAGCACAGCGTTGCGCCGGGGGCGGCGGTGCAACAATTGCTCCGCGATGCACTGGATCTGCTACCGGATCTGGTGGCTGAATTTGCCGCCAATGCCCAGCGCCAATGCAATCAGGTCGATCAACTGGCCGCGCGCGCCCATGCCCTCGCCAAGGGAGATTTACCTGCCAGCGATGAAGACACCCAAGACGTCGCGGCCCTCGATCCGCTGTTGCTGGAGATCTTCCGCAAAGAAGCCGAGACCCATCTCGCCAGCCTCAACCGTTTCCTCGACCAAGCCGCCGAGCATGTGCCGCTGCAGGCCAGTGACGAGTTGCAGCGCGCATTGCACACCTTGAAGGGCAGCGCCTCGATGGCCGGCGTATTGCCGATCGCCGAGCTGGCGACGCCGCTGGATCAACTCGCCCGCGAATACAAGGCGCACCTGATCGCCCTCGACCTCGACGAAGTCGAACTGCTGCTGGAAGCCGAAGGTCTGTTCCGTCTCGGACTGCGGCAACTCAAGGATGATCCGCTGGCCGAGATACCGGATGCTGATTCACTTATCGAGCGCACCAAAACGCTGCTCGCCGAGCGTCTGGATGCGCTGTTGAAAGCGCCGAACACCGCGCTGCGAATCAAGCGTGATCCGCAGCTGATCAACAACTTCCTGGCCCAGGGCATGGACATCCTGCTCGACGCCGAAAGCCTGTTGCAGCGCTGGCAGCAGCACCCCGGCGAGCGTCAGGAACTCAGCGCGTTGCTGGATGAATTGACTACTTTGGGTGAAGGCGCGCACCTCGCCGATCTGCACCCGGTGGACGAACTCTGCGAAGCGTTGCTCGACCTGTACGGTGCGGTGGAAGAGAGCAGCCTGGCGGTCAGCGACCGCTTTTTCCACGAGGCGCAAAGCGCCCACGAAGCGCTGATCAACATGCTCGACGAACTGGCCGCCGGTCAGGAAGTCAGCCCACAACCGGAGCGCATCCGGGCGTTGCGTGGCTTGCTCGATGAAAGCCTGGATCCGTCGTCCATGGGCCTGATCCGCAGCGACGGCAGCCGCACCCTGAGCATCCGCGAACTGGGCAGCGCCACCGCCGAACTGGAACAGACCGCGACTCAGGTCGAACTCGATGACGAGATCGTTTCGATCTTCCTCGAAGAGGCAGTGGATATTCTCGAGAGCGCCGGCCAGGCCTTGCAGCGCTGGCTGAGCGACCCGGACAACGCCGCGCCGTTGTCATCCTTGCAGCGCGATTTACACACCCTCAAGGGCGGGGCGCGGATGGCCGAGGTCGAGCCGGTCGGCGACCTGGCTCATGAATTGGAAAGCCTTTACGAAGGCCTGGTGGATCGCCGTTACAGCCACAGCGAAACCCTGGCGCAGCTGCTGCAACAAAGCCATGACCGCCTCGCGGTGCTGCTTGAGCAGTTGCAGAACCAGCACACCCTGGGTGCCCCGAACGAGCTGATCGAAGCGATTCGCGAGTTCCGTCAGGGCAACACCCACACCGCCGAAGCGGCAGAACCCGCGCCGGCCAATGACTCGCCGGGCCATGACCCGGAGCTGCTGGAGATCTTCCTTGAGGAAGGTTTCGACATCATCGAAAACTCCGGCGCGGCCCTTGTGCGCTGGCAAGCCGAGCCGTCGAACCGTCAGGAAGTGGAAACCCTGTTGCGCGATCTGCACACGCTCAAGGGCGGCGCGCGGATGGTGGAAATCGCCCCCATCGGCGACCTCGCCCATGAGCTGGAATTTCTCTACGAAGGCTTGTCCGCGGGCGTGCTGCAACCGACCCCGGCGCTGTTCGCGCTGCTGCAAAGCAGTCATGACCGACTGGCGCAAATGCTCGACGCGACCCGCGCCGTTCAGCCGTTGCCGTCGGCCGATCGGTTGATCGACGCGATCAAGAATTTCAGTCATCCATCCGTTCCCGATACGCCGCTGGTGGTGCCCGCCACGCCGAAACCCGAGACCCCGGCGCCGCAAGTCGAAGCGGGCGCCGACATGGTCAAGGTCTCGGCTGAACTGCTCGACGATCTGGTCAACCTCGCCGGCGAAACATCGATCTTCCGTGGCCGTATCGAGCAACAGGTCAACGATGCGCAGGTGGCCCTGAGCGAGATGGAAACCACCATCGAGCGCATGCGCGACCAGTTGCGCCGGCTCGATACCGAAACCCAGGGACGGATACTCAGTCGTCAGCAAGTCGACGCCGAACGCCTGGGCTACGAAGAATTCGATCCGCTGGAAATGGACCGTCACTCGCAGTTGCAGCAACTGTCGCGGGCGCTGTTCGAATCCGCCTCCGACCTGCTCGACCTCAAGGAAACCCTCGACCGACGCAATCAGGACGCGGAAAACCTGCTGCAACAACAGGGCCGCATCAATACCGAATTGCAGGAAGGCCTGATGCGCACGCGCATGGTGCCGTTCGAACGCATGCTGCCGCGCCTGAAACGCATCGTCCGCCAGGTCTCTGGTGAGCTTGGCAAAGACGTCGAGTTCGTGGTCGGCAACGCCGAAGGCGAGATGGACCGCAACGTCCTCGAACGCATGGCGGCACCGCTGGAACACATGCTGCGCAACGCTGTGGACCACGGCCTGGAATCGGCCGAGGTGCGTATCGCGGCGGGCAAACCGGCTCAAGGGCGGATCACCCTCGACCTGTCCCGCGAGGGCGGCGACATCATTTTCGACATCCGCGATGACGGCGCAGGCGTGCCGCTGGAGGCGGTGCGACGCAAGGCGATCAAACGCGGCTTGCTGGCCCCGGACGCCGATATCAGCGACCGCGACGTGCTGCAATTCATCCTGCAACCGGGGTTCTCCACCGCCGAGAAAATCACCCAGATTTCCGGGCGTGGCGTGGGCATGGACGTGGTTCACGAAGAGGTTCGGCAGCTCGGCGGCACCATGGTCATCGACTCGATACCGGGGCAGGGCGTGCACTTCCGGATCCGCCTGCCGTTCACCGTGTCGGTCAACCGAGCGTTGATGGTTCAGTGCCTGGAGGATCAATACGCGATCCCGCTGAACACCATCGATGGCATCGTTCGCGTGCTGCCCAATGAACTCGAAGGGCATTACCGGCTTGATCCGCCGACTTACGAATACGCCGGGCAGCGTTATGAACTGTGTTATCTGGGCGAGCTGCTGAAAACCAGCACTCGTCCGAAACTGTTGGGCCAGAGCCTGCCGCTGCCGGTGTTGCTGGTGCAATGCAACGAGCGGCATATCGCCGTGCAAGTTGATTCCATGGCCGGCACACGCGAGATCGTGGTCAAAAGCCTCGGCCCGCAGTTTGCGGCGGTGCAGGGGCTGTCCGGGGCGACGATTCTGGGCGATGGCCGGGTGGTGCTGATTCTCGATTTGCTCGCGCCGATCCGCGCCATGCAGGCCCGTGTGCCGCAACAGCCAGCGACACAGGACGTTGAGGTCGAGCCGCATAAACCGCTGCTGGTGCTGGTGGTCGACGATTCGGTCACCGTGCGCAAGGTCACCAGCCGTCTGTTGGAGCGCCACGGCATGAACGTGCTGACCGCCAAGGACGGTGTCGACGCCATGCTGCTGCTCGAAGATCACCTGCCGGACGTGATGCTGCTGGACATCGAAATGCCGCGCATGGACGGTTTCGAAGTGGCGACCCAAGTGCGCAGCGACGAACGTTTGCAGCACCTGCCGATCATCATGATCACCTCCCGCACCGGCCAGAAACACCGCGACCGCGCCATGGCCATCGGCGTCAACGACTACCTCGGCAAGCCGTACCAGGAATCGGTGCTGCTCGACAGCATCGCGTTGTGGAGCAAAACCCATGCTTGAGCACCGTACCTCCAATCTCACCGGCCTGCTGTTGCCCCTGGCCGACCGCAACCTGATCCTGCCCAATGTGGCAGTGGCGGAGTTGATTGACTATCAACCGGGGGCGTTCGATCTTGACACGCCGCCGTGGTACCTGGGGTTGGTGACGTGGCGGGACCGGCAGATTCCGTTGCTCAGTTTCGAGTCGGCGTGCGGCCAGAAAATCGTCATCGGCGAGCGGGCGCGGATCGTGATTCTCAATGCACTGGGTGGACGGCCGGAGTTGAAGTTCATTGCGTTGCTGGTGCAGGGGATTCCGCGGTCGTACAAGCTCGACAGTCAGTTGAGTTACGTGGATGTGCCGTTGTGTCCGCTGGAGCAGGCGGCGGTGCAGGTGGGGGAGCAAGTGGCGAAGGTGCCGGACTTGCTGGCGCTGGAAGAACTACTTGTGAATGCCGGGTTGATCTGACTGGCCCCATCGCGAGCAGGCTCGCTCCCACATTGAATTTGCGGCGTACGCAAAACCTGTGGGAGATTCTATGTTGCCCGGCAACCCTGAATTCTCAGGCTGACAGGTATTCGCTCTGATTTTTCATCAGGGCAAATGCCACTCGACAGAGCTTTCGGGCCAAGGCAACCAAGGCCTGGGTTTTCGAGAAGCCTCTAGCCAGGTATGCCTCGTAAAACGGCTTCCATTTAGGCGAGCGACACGCCGCCATTGCGGCGTTGTACGCCAAACGACGAACCTCCGGATCTCCTTTTTTGGTCAGGTACCGCTGCCCATTCTTCTTGCCGGAGTCTTCGACTGCCAAGTCCATTCCCAGGAATGCGATGAACGCATCGCTGTTCGCAAAATCGCCCCGCATAAAGGTCGTCGCCAACCCGGTTGCGGTCAGTTCCCCAACGCCTTCGATGGCTTTGCAGCGATCAATATTCGCCTCAATTCCCGCCTCTTTGCTGACCTTGCGCAGCAGTTTCTGAATCGCCTGATCCGCTTGCTTGAACGCCTTCTGCTGAGCGACCTGCACTTTCTTCAACAAGGGTTCATTGGCCCAACTCAACATCAGCCCAGCATGGTTCTGGATCAGCGTTGCACGTCTGTGAAGCAGGCTTTTCAGCGAGCTGTAGGCCTTGGGTGGCGGGCTCCAGACCCGCAGTTTGCTTTGTTCATTCTCCAGGTAACGCGCCAGCAAACGCGCATCGCAGGGATCGTTCTTGGCTCGTTGGCCAACGCCACGGCGGTAATGACTCACGCGATAAGCATCCACCACGTAGACCTGATGACCCATCTCATGGGCCAGCTCTACCGTGTCCAAGTGGTAGATGTTGGTGGCTTCAACGGCGATAGCGCTTTGGGCAGGCAGGGTTTTAAGCCAACGCTTGAGGGCGGTTCGATCGTTCTTGATGTCTTGAATGATTTGCAGGTCGGTGCGATAGACAGCAATTTGGGCCTTGGCGATATCGATACCAACAACCGTCTGCGAAGTAAGGATTGTCATGACGAATCCTCGGAGCTAGGGTTTAAGTGCTTGTTGGGGTCTACCGTTGCGCTGGCTTGTCTCTATCGTCGGTTTACCGATGAATTCCTTATCGGCGCTTTGGGTAGAAGGGGCGGGACGAGAAGTCTCCCACAGTCTGTACTGGTCAGAGTCAGAATCGAGTCTGTAGTCCCACCCACCCCTTCAAGTCTAAACATACAAGCGAGCCTGCTCGCGATGGCGGCCTTCAATTCACCTCAAACCTGACGACTAAACCTTGGCCTGAGCCCGCCTCTGCATCTGCAACGCCTCGTTATGATCCAGCGCCCGCTCCACCAACAACTGCACCCCATCGGCCATTCGACTGAGCGCCAAGGCTACCGAGCGGCGTGATCCTTCCACATCGTCTGCCAGATCGGCCGCAATGGCGCTGATGGACAGCAGGTCTTCGGAGGCATTGGCCAGAAGGGCTTCTGTGTCTATGTCGGGGGAGACGGTGAAGAGAGGGTGTTTGCGGCGCTTGCCCGGTTTTTCGTGGGCGGGGGGGAAGTAATGGGCAAAGGCGCGGTCGGCAGCTTCCTTGAGTTTTTCGGCTTCGAGGACTGCTTCGGGATCGGTGTCGGTTTCCGGGGGGTTGGGAGTAGCTTTGAACATTGTGAATCTCCGCTTATGGTTTGAAGCTGGCCCTTTCGGTTTCCGATCGAAAGGGTGGCAGCTGTACGCAGGCTGGAAACCCGGGAAACGGCAACCCGGATGACCCGAAGGTCTCCCGCGCACAGCCGCCATAACGGAGTGCACACTTTAAAAGTGCGCAAGCATACGTCATGAGTGGCGCTTTTATGCCGTTTGCTCCTCGGGGTTTCCAATCCCGGTCGCTGAATTGGCAGCGACCCATAAACGATAACGATCAGCGCAAAACCCCACCAGTCAGCGGCTTCCGGCATTGCTGTAGGCCGCGACGCCAGACCGCGTAGCCTCTCACCGTTTCTGCGGACAAACTTTTAAACACAAACCCCCAATCGGCCGTCGAAGGTTGAAGATTCCCAAAAAGGGACCTATCGTTCCCTTTTTGGGACTCATCGGTTGCCACTGTGAAAAACCTTTCCCTCAGCGAAGCCCTGTTCACCACCACTCAGCAAAAAGTGCTGGGCTTGTTGTTCGGCAAACCCGACCGAAGTTTTTACGCCAACGAGATCGCCCGCTGGGCTCAAGTGGGCAAAGGCAGCCTCATGCGCGAGTTGGATCGGTTGCAGCAGGCCGGCGTGTTGACCCTGAGCCGCCAGGGCAACCAGACCCACTATCAAGCCAATCCGCAGTGCCCGATCTATGCCGAGCTGTTGGGCATCGCCCGCAAAACGTTTGGCATTGCCGAGCCTCTGCGTCAGGCGCTTCAACCCTTTGCTGAACAGATCACCTGGGCATTTGTGTACGGTTCAATCGCCAAGGATTCGGCAAACGCATCCAGTGACATTGATCTCATGCTGATCGGCGAAGGCCTGCACTACAGTGAAGTGATGGAACGGCTTATGCCTCTGGAGGAGCAATCAGGCCGCGTCCTCAATCCGACGCTCTACACCCCCGACGACTGGGCCGCAAAACTGACGGCTGAAAACAGCTTCGTCGTGCGGGTAGCGCAGCAGGACAAGATCAACCTGATGGGGGAAAACCCTTTGGAGTCCAAGGATGGGCAGCAACGAGAATCTGGAGAACCTGTTACGTAGCGGTGGACTGAAAGCCGAGCCGCCGGATCGCAAGGAATGTGAAGGGCTGATGCGTTCGGCTGTGGATCGATTGAAAGATGCGCAAACATGCTCGCTGTCCTTCGCAAGTCGATTCGACCTGGCTTACAACGCTGCCCACGCGCTTGCACTGACGGCTCTTCGCTTGTGTGGTTACCGTTCGGACAAGCGATATCTGGTGTTCCAGTGTCTGGTTCATACCGCTGATATCGGCAAAGTACCGGTTCGGTTGTTCGCCCTGTGCCATGAGCGACGGAACCTGGCGGAGTACGAAGGCTATATGGATGAAGATCCGGCGTTGTTGGCGCAGCTGTTGGAAAGTGCTGAGCAGTTGCTAGTTCGTGTGCAACAGCAGATGGCGGGGCTGTAATTATTCTTCATTGAAAACTGCGGCGACCATTCTGGCCCCATCGCGAGCAGGCTCGCTCCCACAGGGGTTTTGTGTGCGCCGCAGATCCAATGTGGGAGCGAGCCTGCTCGCGATGGCGTCGGCCCTGGAAACCATTACCCTGACCGTAACGATCCAACGCTCTGCTTGATTGATGCCCCCCACCCAACACTCCTAAGGTGACTCCCACGACAGCGAACCCGTGGAGTGGTCATGACAACAACAATATCCCCCGACTCGCGATGGACGCGGCGGCGCAGCGAAAAGCAGCGGCGTCTCGAGCTTGTGCGCGGTCTGGCCGACGGTGTGGTGCTGCCCACCGACAACATCGTCGCAGCGCTGGAGGCCTTGATCCTGCCCGGCGACCGTGTGGTGCTGGAGGGCAATAACCAGAAGCAGGCGGATTTTCTCTCCCGATCCCTGGCCAAGGCCGATCCCGCCAAGCTGCATGACCTGCACATGATCATGCCCAGCGTCGGCCGCTCCGAGCACCTGGACCTGTTTGAACGCGGCATCGCCCGCAAGCTCGACTTCTCCTTTGCCGGCACCCAAAGCCTGCGCATCAGCCAGTTGCTGGAAGACGGCCTGCTGGAAATCGGCGCGATCCACACCTACATCGAGCTCTATGCGCGGCTGGTGGTCGACCTGATTCCCAACGTCGTGCTCTCGGCCGGTTTCATGGCCGACCGCGCCGGCAACATCTACACCGGCCCGAGCACCGAAGACACCCCCGCATTGATCGAACCGGCCGCCTTCAGCGACGGCATCGTCATCGTCCAGGTCAATCAACTGGTGGACGATGTCAGCGACCTGCCGCGCGTCGACATCCCAGCCTCCTGGGTGGATTTCGTGGTGGTGGCGGACAAGCCGTTCTACATCGAGCCGTTGTTCACCCGCGACCCACGGCACATCAAGCCTGTGCACGTGTTGATGGCGATGATGGCGATCCGCGGGATCTACGAGAAACACAACGTCCAGTCGCTGAACCACGGCATCGGTTTCAACACCGCCGCCATCGAACTGATCCTGCCGACTTATGGCGAATCCCTTGGCCTCAAAGGCAAAATCTGCCGCAACTGGACACTCAATCCGCACCCGACCTTGATCCCCGCGATTGAAAGCGGCTGGGTCGAAAGCGTGCATTGCTTCGGCACCGAACTGGGCATGGAAAACTACATCGCCGCACGGCCGGACGTGTTCTTCACCGGGCGCGACGGCTCTCTGCGCTCCAACCGGATGTTCTGCCAACTCGCCGGGCAATACGCGGTGGACCTGTTCATCGGCGCCACACTGCAAGTCGATGGCGACGGCCATTCTTCCACGGTGACCCGCGGACGCCTTGCCGGTTTCGGCGGCGCGCCGAACATGGGCCACGACCCGCGCGGTCGCCGTCACAGTACGCCGGCCTGGCTCGACATGCGCCACGACGATGCGCCCGAAGCCTTGCTCGAACGCGGTAAAAAACTCGTGGTGCAAATGGTCGAGACCTTCCAGGAAGGCGGAAAACCGACCTTCGTCGAAACCCTCGATGCAATAGAAGTGGCGAAGAAAAGCGGCATGCCGCTGGCGCCGATCATGGTCTACGGCGACGACGTCACCCACCTGCTGACCGAAGAAGGCATCGCCTATCTGTACAAGGCCCGCTCGCTGGAAGAACGTCAGGCGATGATCGCCGCCGTCGCCGGAGTGACCGCCATCGGCCTGCGCCACAACCCCAAAGACACCGCACGCATGCGCCGCGAAGGCCTGATCGCCTTGCCCGAAGACCTCGGCATTCGCCGCACCGACGCCACCCGCGAATTGCTCGCCGCCAAAAGCGTGGCGGATCTGGTCGAGTGGTCCGGTGGCCTCTACAACCCGCCCGCCAAGTTCAGGAGCTGGTAATGCACGCATTCAACCTGCAACCGAAAACGCTTTCCCTGGCTGAACGGCTGGCGGACCTGGCCGTGGACGCGCTGATCGACGAAGCGGACCTGTCGCCGAAACCGGCATTGGTCGACCGTCGTGGCAATGGCGCCCATACCGATTTGCACCTCGGGCTGATGCACGCCTCGGCGCTGTCCCTGTGGCCTGCGTTCAAGGAAATGGCGGAAGCGGCCATTGAGCTTGGCGAAGTCGGCGTGCCGCTGCGCGAAGCCGTCGGGCGCATTGGTCGGGAAGGGGAGCAAGCGATGCTCGCCACCACCGGCGGCGTGAACACTCATCGCGGGGCGATCTGGGCCTTGGGTCTGTTGGTCACGGCCTGCGCGCTTGAACCTGAATCCAGTGCCGCAGGTTCGATTGCTGTGCGCGCAGCACGCCTCGCGCTACTTGGTGACCGTTACGCGCCACGTCCACTCAGCCATGGCGCTCAAGTCGCCCAACGCTATGGCGTGCGCGGTGCCCGTGAGGAAGCTCAACTGGGCTTTCCGTCGGTGCAGCAACGGGCACTGCCGCAACTCAAACGCAGCCGTGCCTTTGGCCATGGTGAGCAGAACGCCCGGCTCGATGCCTTGCTGGCGATCATGACGGATCTGGCCGACACCTGCGTGCTCTACCGCGCTGGCGAACACGGTCTGCAGACCATGCAACTCGGTGCCCAGGCCGTACTCGACGCCGGTGGCAGCGCCAGCCTCGCTGGTCGCCGCCGTTTGCACGAGCTGGACGAACAATTAATCGCATTGAATGCGTCGCCCGGTGGTGCCGCGGATTTGCTCGCCGCCTGCCTGTTTATCGACCGCATCGAGTCCGGAGCTTTCTGATGGAAACCTTATCCTTTGAATTCCCCGCCGGGCAGCCGCCACGGGGCCGTACGCTGGTGGGCTGTGTCGGTTCGGGCGATCTGGAAGTGCTGATCGAACCGGGTCAGGCGGGCACGCTGACGATTAAGGTGCAGACCTCGGTCAATGGCGCGCAACAACGCTGGCAGCACCTGTTTGCACGGATGTTCGACGGCCAGACTCCGCCAGCGATGGCCATCGATATCCATGATTTCGGCGCGACACCCGGCGTGGTGCGTTTGCGTCTGGAACAAGGCTTTGAGGAGATCGGTCATGACTGACAGTAAAGAACTCCTACACAAGCACAGCTTCGTCGAACTCGGCGCCCGGCAACGGGCGAAAGCCTTGCTCGACCCTGGCACCTTCCGCGAACTGCTAGACCCGTTTCAACGCGTCATGTCGCCGTGGCTGTTGCGCCAGAGCGTGGTGCCGCAATCCGATGACGGCGTGGTGATCGCCAAGGGCAGCATCGGTGGATTACCGGTGGTCATCGCCGCCATCGAAGGCGCGTTTCAGGGCGGCAGCCTTGGCGAAGTCGGCGGGGCGAAAATGGCCGGCGCGCTGGAACTGGCCGCCGAAGATAACCGCAACGGCATTCCGACCCGCGCCGTGTTGCTGCTGGAAACCGGCGGCGTGCGTTTGCAGGAAGCCAACCTCGGGCTGGCAGCGATTGCTGATATTCATGCGGCGATTGTCGATCTGCGCCAGTACCAGCCGGTGGTGGGTGTCGTTGCCGGCAGCGTCGGCTGCTTTGGCGGCATGTCGATTGCCGCCGGGTTGTGCAGCTATTTGCTGGTGACTCAGGAAGCGCGGCTTGGTTTGAACGGCCCGCAAGTGATCGAACAGGAAGCGGGGCTTGAGGAATATGACTCCCGCGACCGTCCTTTCATCTGGAGCCTGACGGGTGGCGAGCAGCGTTTCGCCAGTGGTTTGGCGGACCGTTATGTCGCCGATGATGTGGCGCAGATTCAGCAGCAGGTCGGCGAATTGCTCAAGCAAGGTTTGCCGGAACAACAACGCAGCCGTCAGGCTGTTCTGTTCCTGCAACGGCTGGCCCGTCTGGACGCCGAGCCGCAAATTGAACCGTCAGTGGTTCGCGATCTGTATCAAGGAGAGCGCTCATGAGCACGTATTCCCTGAGAGGTTTGAACTGGTTCAACGCCTTGAGCGCTGGCGCGAAACCGGTCGAAGGTTTGCCCGCTTCCTTAAAGGTGGCTGATGGTGTGTTGGGTGATCAACCAGTTCGGTTTATTGCCGTGGTGGCTGATCCCGACAACCGTTTCGCCCGCGCCCGCAATGGCGAGGTCGGTCTGCTGGAGGGCTGGGGCCTGGCCAAGGCTGTGGACGAAGTCATCGCAACCGATCTGGATAAACCGCACAAGCGCGCCTTGATCGCCATCGTCGATGTGCCCAGTCAGGCTTACGGTCGGCGCGAAGAAGCGCTCGGCATTCATCAGGCTTTGGCCGGCGCGGCAGACAGTTATGCCCGCGCGCGGTTGGCCGGCCATGCGGTGATCGGTTTGCTGGTGGGCAAGGCGATGTCCGGGGCGTTTCTGGCGCACGGGTATCAGGCCAATCGCTTGATTGCCCTGCGTGATCCGGGCGTGATGGTGCATGCGATGGGCAAGGCGTCGGCGGCGCGGGTGACGTTGCGCAGCGTCGAGGAGCTTGAAGCGTTGGCTGCCAGCGTGCCACCGATGGCGTATGACATCGACAGCTACGCGAGCCTTGGATTGCTGTGGGAAACCTTGTCGGTCGAGCAGATTGAACAGCCAACCGCAGCCGACTTGGCGCGAGTGACTGAATGTCTGGATCAGGCAATCGGCGATGTTGCCGCGACGGGGCGAGACCTGAGCGGTCGATTGGGTGCGAGCAACCGCGCTGCATCGAGCAAGGTTCGCGAACTGCTGAGAGCGCAGTGGTGAATACCTTTCTGGCCCACGACCTGCTCTGGGGCATGACTCTAGAAAAGCTGCCGATGGACGCGCCTGCGTGGGTGATCGAGTCGATCCGCGCAGGTCAGCCGGTGGTGGTTCGGCGTGCGCTGAGTGCGCCGGATCACATCGCGGTCGGGGTGCGTGGGCGGTTGCGTGAGCAGCGCTTTGCAGCGGTGATGTCGATCGATTCGATTTCGCGTCGGGTACGGCCGGAAGCGCTTTGTCATGTTTCTATCGACCGGGATGTATTGGCGTTGCGTGCCCTCGATCAACTGCGGCCGATGCTCGATGGTTGCGGTTGGGTGTGGGGTGTCAGCGGCAGTGCCGGGTTTGAACTGGCCAGTGGTGTTCAAGCGTTGCATGAGCGCAGTGATCTCGACTTGATCCTGCGCACACCGCAACCAATGGATCGACTGAAAGCGCAGGCGCTGCTGAAGATTCTGGACACGGCTGCGTGCCAGGTAGACATGCAGTTGCAAACACCGTTCGGCGCCGTCGCCCTGCGCGAATGGGCCGGTCCTGCCCGTCGGGTTTTGCTGAAAAACGCCCGTGAGGCCTGCCTGGTCATTGATCCGTGGGAGCAAGCAGCGTGAGCAGTTTGCTGGTGTTCCCAGGGCAAGGCGCGCAGCAGCCGGGCATGCTCCATCGTTTGCCTCGCGAAACGGTGATCGAGGCGAGTGAAGTGCTTGGCGAAGACACTTTGCTGCTGGATTCGGCCGAGGCGTTGACGTCGACACGGGCCGTTCAGCTGTGCCTGTTGATTGCCGGCGTTGCGGCTTCACGCCAGTTATCAATGGCGCCGGATTACGTGGCGGGATTGTCTATCGGTGCCTACCCGGCAGCGGTGGTGGCGGGCGCCCTGAGCTTCAGCGATGCGCTGCATCTGGTCAGCCTGCGTGGCGAGTTGATGCAGCAAGCTTATCCACAGGGCTACGGCATGACCGCGATCATCGGCCTGGAGCTGTCGACCGTGGAAGGGTTGCTGGCGCAGGTTCACAGCATCGATACGCCGGTTTATCTGGCCAACATCAATGCTGATAATCAGGTGGTCATCGCCGGCAGCGATGCTGCTATGAAGTCCGTTGCCGAATTGGCGAAAGGTCGCGGTGCCGGATTGGCCAAACGCCTGGTCGTCAGCGTGCCTTCCCATTGCCCGCTGCTGGAAGCTCCGGCGAAAACCCTGGCCGAAGCCTTCGCCAACGTGCAACTGAAAACACCGACATTGGGCTACCTGAGCGGCAGCCGCGCCCGGCCGATCATCAACATCGAAGCTTTGCGCAACGACCTGGCTTTCAACATGTGCCGCGTGGTGGATTGGCGCGGCACCGTGCAAAGCGCTTACGAGCGTGGCGTGCGTCTACAGATCGAACTGCCGCCTGGTGCGGTGCTGACCGGGCTGGCGCGCCGGGTGTTCGAGCAGGGCACCGTGATTGCCTTCGACGGTGCTCGCCTCGACACCTTGCAGGCGCTGTTGCGTGAGGAGGGAAGCCGCCAACCCTAGACCACCGACTCAAGCCTTCGAACAACAAAAACAACATTCGACGATGCACTTTGAGGACAACAACAATGATTATTTACGGTGTGGCGCTGTTGGCGATCTGTACGCTGGCAGGGGTGATCATGGGCGATGCGCTTGGCGTGTTATTGGGCGTCAAATCCAACGTGGGCGGAGTCGGGATCGCGATGATCCTGTTGATCTGCGCGCGGTTGTGGATGCACAGGCACGGCGGCATGACCAAGGATTGCGAGATGGGCGTCGGCTTCTGGGGCGCCATGTACATTCCGGTGGTGGTCGCAATGGCCGCACAACAGAACGTCGTGACGGCGCTGCACGGTGGCCCGGTGGCGGTGCTGGCGGCGATTGGTTCGGTGGTGATCTGCGGTTGCACGATTGCGCTGATCAGCCGCACTCACAAAGGCGAACCCTTGCCCGATGAGCCCGAGGAAATTACCCCGGTCGGCACGCCAGTAGGAGGTCGTTGATATGTGGGATCTCATCGAGAAAGGCCTGGAACATAACGGCTTGGTCACGGCGTTCGCATTTGTCGGCGTAATCATGTGGGTGTCGGTGGTGTTGTCCAAGCGGCTGACGTTCGGGCGGATTCACGGCTCGGCGATTGCCATTGTCATCGGGCTTGTATTGGCCTGGGTCGGCGGCACCATGACCGGCGGACAAAAAGGCCTGGCGGACCTGACGCTGTTCTCCGGCATTGGTTTGATGGGCGGCGCGATGCTGCGAGACTTTGCGATCGTCGCAACGGCGTTCGAAGTGCAGGCCACCGAAGCGAAAAAGGCTGGTTTGATCGGCGTGATTGCGCTGCTGCTGGGCACGATTCTGCCGTTTATTGTCGGGGCGAGCATGGCCTGGGTATTCGGTTATCGCGATGCGATCAGCATGACCACCATTGGTGCGGGCGCAGTGACGTACATCGTCGGGCCGGTGACCGGAGCGGCGATTGGTGCGAGTTCTGACGTGGTGGCGTTGTCGATTGCCACCGGGTTGATCAAGGCGATTTTCGTGATGGTCGGCACGCCGATGGCTGCGCGCTGGATGGGGCTGGATAACCCGCGTTCGGCGATGGTGTTTGGCGGGTTGGCCGGCACTGTGAGCGGTGTGACGGCCGGGCTGGCGGCGACGGATCGGCGGTTGGTGCCTTATGGCGCGTTGACCGCGACGTTCCATACCGGGCTTGGGTGCTTGCTGGGGCCTTCGTTGTTGTACTTCATTGTTCGCGGGATTGTTGGCTGACTTCAGATTCTGAGTTGTCTGGACTGACGCCATCGCTAGCAGGCTAGCTCCCACAGGGGGAATAGGGTTTGCACTTCCACTGTGGGAGCCAGCCTGCTGGCGATTGGGGCCGACTCGGTCTCAGGCCTGGCGATTGGCATACATTCGACACTCCGCCAGCAACGCCAGCAAATTCGGATCGCGCTCCTTGGCCTTCAAAAACACCACGCCGATGTGCTGCTGCAACCGATACTTTTCCTGCAACGGGATCAGCTTCACCCGGTTCTCATACACCGCCGCAATCCGCCCCGGCAGCAACGCATAACCCACTCCCGAACTGACCATGCTGAGCAGGGTGAAGATGTCGTTGACCTGCATTGCCACCTTCGGCTCGAACCCCGCCTGCTTGAACACCCGATTGCCGTCCTGGTGCGTGGCAAAGCCCTGGGTCAGGGTGATGAAGGTTTCGTCGCGCACTTCGGCCAGGTCAACTTCCGCCCGTTGGGCAAATTTCGAATCCGCCGGTGTGGCCAGGAAGATGTCATCGGAAAACAGCGGTATCTGCTCGCAGTCCGGGTCGTTGACGCTGTCGTCCAGGGACACCAGGATCGCGTCGACTTCCATGTTCTTGAGCTTGTACAGCAGGTCGAAATTCGAGCCGAGGATCAGGTCGATGTTGAGCTCGCTGCGGCGGATCTTCAGGCCCATGATCAGCTGCGGCACGGTCTTCACCGTCAGCGAATACAACGAGCCAAGCTTGAAGCGTTCAGCCGAAAACCCCGCCGCTTCGCGGGTCAGGCGCACGGTTTCGACCACGTCCTGAATCAGCTTCTGCGCGCGTTCTTCCAGCACATAGGCGCTTTCCAGTGGCGTCAGGTTGCGGCCTTCGTGTTTGAACAGCGGGCAGCGCAGGGCGCTTTCCAGGGAGTGAATGGCACGGTGCACGCTGACGTTGCTGGTCTGCAACTCGGCGGCGGCCCGGGCCAGGTTGCCGGTGCGCATGAAGGCGAGGAACACCTCGAGTTTTTTCAGGGTCAACTCTTCGTCAATCAGCATGGCGTGGACTCTTGGTCGAATGGCTCGATTGTGCACGTATGAGGGGAATTGTGATCTGAAACATTGCGCTTTTAATCTCAAGGCCTGAGCCTTGCGCAAGGTTGTAGCGAATTTTGAGGGAAGCAATACATGTATCACGGGGAAAGATTGAACGCCTGGACGCATCTGGTCGGGGCGGTGGCGGCGACGGTCGGGGTGGTGTGGATGCTGGTGATTGCCAGCATGGACGGCAGCCCATGGAAGATCGTCAGCGTGGCGATTTACGGGTTTACCTTGATGGTGCTTTACAGCGCGTCGACCGTTTACCACAGCGTGCGCGGGCGTAAGAAAACGATCATGCAGAAGGTCGATCACTTTTCGATCTACCTGCTGATTGCCGGCAGCTACACGCCGTTCTGCCTGGTGACCCTGCGCGGGCCGTGGGGCTGGACGTTGTTCGGGATTGTCTGGGGGCTGGCGCTGATCGGCATCCTGCAAGAGATCAAGCCGCGGTCGGAAGCGCGGGTTTTGTCGATCGTGATTTACGCGGTGATGGGTTGGATTGTGCTGGTGGCGGTCAAGCCATTGCTCGCGGCGCTAGGCAGTACCGGTTTTGCCTGGCTGGCGTCGGGCGGGGTGTTGTACACCGTGGGGATTGTCTTTTTTGCGCTGGATCATCGGCTGCGGCATGCGCACGGGATCTGGCATTTGTTCGTGATAGCGGGGAGTGTGCTGCACTTTGTCGCGATTTTGTTTTATGTCCTTTGAGGTCTCTAAGGGATCAAGCGATCCAGTTGCGCCTGCGCCCGTCGGCTGAACACCTGCAACAAGTCGCTCAAGGTGTGGGGCGGCGGTTCGTCGGCGCGGGTGACTGCATACAAGGTGATCGGTAACGCGGGCGCCAGCGGTCGAATCGCCGTGGTGGCGGGGGATGCGCCGAGCGCGGTAAACGGATCGATCACCGCCAGCCCGGCGCCGGATTCAACCATCGCCCGCGCCAGTGAATAGGTTTGCACCGCGATGCGTACCCGCGGCGGCGGATCGACCGCCTCAAGGTAGCTGTCGAGCCTGGCCGCCAGTGGGTCAGCGCTGGACAGGCCAATCAGCGGCGCACCGGCCAGTTCGATCAACGGCAACGGTTGGCTCAAGGCGTCATCGGTCCAATAACCCAACGGCGCCAGCGCCACCAAAACCCCGCAGGCCAAGACCTGTGCCTTCAGGCCCGGGTGATCTGGCGGTTGCAAGGTCAGCGCGACATCCACTTCACGCATCAGCAAGTTCTGCATCAGCTCACGGCTGTGGGCACTGGACAGCTCGCAGACAATGTCCGGGTAGCGTTGCGTCCACTCGTTGATGGCCGGTGGCAGCAGCGACAGGGCCAGCGCCGGGATCGCGCCGATCCGAACGCTGTGACCCGGCTCGCGACGCAGGCTCTGGGCCAGACGTCGCACGCCTTGCAGGCTTTCGGTGACCTTGTCGACTTCGCGCTCAAGCTCCAGCGCTTCGGGCGTGGCCTGCAATTTCCCGCGCACCCGCAGGAATAACGGGAAGCCCAGTTGCTGTTCGGCGTGTTGCAGCACTTTGCTCACCGCCGGCTGCGACACGTGCAGCAACTGGGCAGCGCCACTGACTGAACCGGTCTGGCGGATGGCCTGGAAAATCTCGATGTGTCGCAGTCGCATGGCAGTCCATAACCTTTGTTTATGGGTCAGGCATCTTTATGCATTGTTCAAGGTCTGTCACCTGGTCCTAACCTGAAGCCTGTTTCAACAACGGTTAAGGACAGACATGGCTCAGCGGGTTTGCATCATCGGTGGTGGCGTCATTGGCCTGACGACGGCTTACGCACTGGTGCGCGAGGGCGTCGACGTGACGCTGGTCGAGGCCCGGGATTCGTTGGGCAGCGAGACCAGTTTCGCCAACGGCGGCCAGTTGTCCTACCGTTACGTCGCGCCACTGGCCGATGCCGGCGTTCCGTTGCAGGCACTTGGCTGGATGTTGCGCGGTGACTCGCCGCTGAAGCTGCGTCCGCGCCTGGACCCGGCGCAATGGCGCTGGATGGCGTCCTTCCTGGCGGCCTGCCGTCGTTCGGTGAATCAGCGCAACGGCGCGCACCTGTTGCGTCTGGCGCTGTTGAGCCAGTCCACGCTGCAAGGCTGGCGCGACGAAGATCGCCTCGACGGGTTCGACTGGCGGCGCAATGGCAAACTGGTGACGTTTCGTGAAGCGGCAAGTTTCGAACATGCTCGCCAGGGTTTGGCCGATCCGCAACAGCAACAAGTGTTGTCCCGGGCTGAGTGTGCACAGTTGGAGCCTGCACTCGCCGAGGCGCCGTTTGTGGGTGCGATTTATACCCCTGACGAAGAAGTCGCCGATTGCCATGCTTTCTGTCAGCAACTGCTGGCTCGGCTCAAGGCGTCGGGGCGTTGCGCGTTTTTGCTCGGCCACAAGGTCACCGGCATTCGCCACGCAGCCGGCGCGGTGCAGGCCATAGAAATGGGGTCGCAGGTGCTGCCGGTCGAGCAATTGGTGATTGCCGCCGGACATCGCAGTCCGGCGCTGGCGCTGCCGGGCATGAACTTGCCGCTGTACCCGCTCAAGGGTTACAGCCTGACTTTGCCGATCCGCGCCGAGCATCGTGCGCCGGACCTGAGCATCACCGATTACAACCGCAAGATTGTTTACGCCCGCATTGGTGAACAACTGCGCGTGGCGGCGATGGTCGACATTGTCGGCTTCGACCCGGCGCTCGACCCAAAACGGCTGGCGCTGATCAAGCGCCAGGCGCAGGAAACCTTGCCCAAGGCCGGCGATTACGACGCCGCCATCGAGTGGGCCGGCATGCGCCCGGCCACCCCCAGCGGCGTGCCGTTGATTGGCGCCACGGCGTACCGCAATCTTTGGCTCAACCTCGGCCATGGTGCCCTGGGTTTTACCCTGGCGTGTGGCAGCGCCCGGTTGCTCAGCGAGTTGATCGCCCGGCGCGCACCTTCAATTGAAATGCACGGCCTCGCACCCCGCGTCGCCTGACTTGAAAAGGAATGACCGATGAGCATCAACCGTATCAACAGCAACAGTCGACTCTCTGGCGCGCTGACCTTTGGCGATCTGGTGTTTCTCTCGGGACAGGTGCCGGGTGACAGCCCCGACGTCACCGGCCAAACCGCCGAGGTGCTGGCGAAGATCGATGCGTTGCTGGCCGAGGCTGGCAGCGACAAGGATCATCTGCTCAATGCGACCATTTACCTGAACGACATTGGCCGCGATTTCGCTGCCATGAACGAGGTCTGGTCGCAGTGGCTGTCACCGGGCAATGCGCCGACGCGCACCACGTTACAGGCGCAACTGGCTCGTCCAGAGGTGCTGGTGGAAATCACCGTAATCGCCGCCCGCCGCTAATCGCTTGACCCACAACGGAGAATAACAATGCAAAAAATCACGTTGATCGGCTGCACCCTCGGCCTGCTGCTCGCCAGCCAGGTCCAGGCAAACGAAGCGCCGCTGACCGGCACGCTGAACAAGGTCGCCAATGCCAAGAGCATCACGCTGGGCTATCGCGATGCCTCGGTGCCGTTCTCCTACGTGGGTGATCACACGGGGCAGCCGATGGGCTATTCGGTAGACCTGGCGAGCAAGATTGTCGAGCGCATCAAGCAAAAGCTTGAACTGCCGGATTTGCAGGTGAAGTACAACCTGGTGACCTCGCAAACGCGCATTCCGCTGGTGCAGAACGGCACGGTCGACCTTGAGTGCGGCTCCACCGGCGTGACCGCAGAGCGTATGCAGCAAGTGGCGTTTTCCTACGGGTTCATCTACGTGAAGGGGCAGTTGCTCACGGCGAAGGACAGCGGCATCAAGAGTTTCGCCGACTTGCGCGGCAAGAACGTCGTGACCACCGCCGGCACAACGAATGAACGGTTTCTGAAGAGCTACAACGTCGATCACAAGATCGACATGTTCGTGATCAGCGCCAAGGACCATGGCGAAGCGTTCCAGATGCTGCAGTCGGGTCGGGCGGCGGCGTTCTATATGGACGACGCGTTGCTCTACGGTGAGCGCGCCAAGGCCCGCGATCCGCATAAGTGGGTGGTGGTGGGCGAGGAGCAGTCGCGAGAAATCTACAGCTGCATGGTGCGCAAGGATGATCCGCAGTTCCTGGCACTGGTCAACGCCACGCTGGCCGACCTGTACAGCTCAGGGGAAATCAACAGCATCTACAACCGCTGGTTCCAGCAACCGATACCGCCCAAAGGCTTGAACCTGGAATTCCCGATGACCAGCGAGTTGAAGGCAATCATCGCCAAGCCGGTGAGTGATCCGGTGCAGTAGTTTCTGAACGATCAGATTCTGTTTTATGTCTTGTGGACCCGTGGCGAGGGGATTTATCCCCGTTGGACTGCGTAGCGGTCCTAAAAATGGGACTGCTGCGCAGTCCAACGGGGATAAATCCCCTCGCCACAGGGCCCTAGAAGTCGCCCCACAGTTGTTGCGCCACCGCTAATGCAACGACGGGCGCGGTTTCGGTGCGCAATACGCGAGGGCCGAGGCGGGCGGCGTGAAAACCGTCAGCCTTGGCCTGCTCGACTTCAGCATCGGACAACCCGCCTTCCGGGCCAATCAAAAACGCCAAGGTTGCCGGTTTCGCATGACTCACCAACGGCTCAGCCACCGGATGCAGCACCAACTTCAACTCAGCCTCGGTCTGCTTCAACCAGTCCGCCAACAACAGCGGTGGATGAATCACCGGCACCCGTGAACGCCCGCATTGCTCGCACGCGCTGATTGCCACTTGGCGCCAGTGCATCAGGCGTTTGTCGGCGCGCTCATCCTTCAGCCGGACTTCACATCGGTCGCTGAAGATCGGCGTGATTTCAGTGACGCCCAACTCGGTGGCTTTCTGAATCGCCCAATCCATGCGCTCGCCACGGGACAAGCCCTGGCCGAGATGGATCTGCAACGGCGACTCGACCTGCCCGGCGAAGCTTTCATCGATCTGCACGACAACGCGCTTCTTGCCGACCTCCACCAGCGTGGCGCGAAACTCATGGCCCGAGCCGTCGAACAGTTGCAGCGCATCACCCTCGGCCATGCGCAGCACGCGGCTGATGTAATGGGCCTGGGCCTCGGGCAACTCGTGTTCGCCGGTGCTCAAGGGGGCGTCGATAAAGAAGCGGGACAGTCTCATGCTGGGTCTCGAAAAATTGGATCGGAGTTGCTTTTGTGGCTGCTGACTATTTGTGACGAGGGGATTTATCCCCGTTGGACTGCGCAGCAGTCCCATTTTTGGGGCCGCTTCGCAGCCCAACGGGGATAAATCCCCTCACCACAATAAATCCCCTCACAACAGGGGAACTGCATGGGTCTTTAGCCCGGATCGCGGAAGCCGGGGTGGAAGTCTTTCGGTACCGACACGCTGACGCTGTCACGGGTCGCGATGTCGATGCCTTCGCTGGCCACTTCCGCCAGGAAATCGATTTGCTCCGGCGTAATCACGTACGGCGGCAGGAAGTACACCACGCTGCCCAACGGACGAAGTAAAGCACCACGCTCCAGCGCATGCTGGAACACCTTCAAACCGCGACGTTCCTGCCACGGATAGGCTTCTTTCGTCGCCTTGTCCTTGACCATCTCGATGGCCAGCACCATGCCCGTCTGGCGCACTTCCGAAACGTTCGGATGATCGACCAGGTGCGCAGTGGCAGAGGCCATGCGCTGAGCCAATGCCTTGTTGTTCTCGATGACGTTGTCTTCTTCGAAGATATCCAGCGTCGCCAACGCCGCCGCGCACGCCAGCGGGTTGCCGGTGTAGCTGTGCGAATGCAGGAAGGCGCGCAGGGTCGGGTAGTCGTCGTAGAACGCGCTGTAGACATCTTCGGTGGTCACGCACGCCGCCAGCGGCAGGTAACCGCCAGTCAGGGCCTTGGACAGGCAGAGGAAGTCCGGGCGGATGCCGGCCTGCTCACAGGCAAACATGGTCCCGGTGCGGCCGAAGCCGACGGCGATTTCGTCGTGAATCAGATGCACGCCGTAGCGGTCGCAGGCTTCGCGTAGCAATTTGAGGTACACCGGGTGGTACATGCGCATGCCGCCGGCGCCCTGGATCAGCGGTTCGACGATCACTGCCGCGACGGTGTCGTGATTCTCGGCCAGCGTCTGTTCCATGGCGGCGAACATGTTGCGCGAGTGTTCTTCCCAGCTCATGCCTTCCGGGCGCAGGTAGCAATCGGGGCTCGGCACCTTGATGGTGTCCAGCAGCAGCGCCTTGTAGGTTTCGGTGAACAGCGGCACGTCGCCCACCGACATCGCCGCCATGGTTTCGCCGTGGTAGCTGTTGGTCAGGGTGACAAAGCGTTTCTTGTTCGGCTGGCCGCGGTTGAGCCAGTAGTGAAAGCTCATCTTCAGCGCGACTTCGATGCAGGACGAACCGTTGTCGGCGTAGAAGCACCGGGTCAGGCCTTCCGGCGTCATCTTCACCAGGCGCTCGGACAACTCGATCACCGGTTGATGGCTGAACCCGGCGAGGATCACGTGCTCCAGCTGATCGACCTGATCCTTGATGCGCTGGTTGATGCGCGGGTTGGCGTGGCCAAACACGTTGACCCACCAGGAGCTGACGGCGTCGAGGTAGCGTTTGCCTTCGAAGTCTTCCAGCCACACGCCTTCACCGCGCTTGATCGGGATCAGCGGCAGCTGTTCGTGGTCTTTCATCTGGGTGCAGGGATGCCACAACACCGCGAGATCGCGTTGCATCCACTGGTTATTCAGGCCCATGTTCAGTCTCCTCGAGGCGGCTCGCTGGTTTCGCGGGCAAACAATCGCGCAAGCCTATGCAATGCATCGCACGGGGACAACCCATTGTGTCGATTGAGCTACTTTGTATAGGTCGATAGACGTCGCTGGCGGCCTTTTGATGGCTAACGTATTCTTCGCGGTTCTTTGAGTCGTCTGACTCGTGAAACCGCTATTTTCTCGTGTATTTCCGGAGTTCGCTGAATGTCTGCTGGTTGGCTGCGCGCCTGTGCGCTGGTGATGTTGGGGCTGTTCAGCGTGTCTGCGCTGGCCAAGGATAAAACGGCGATCGTGATCGGCGGCGGGCTCTCGGGCCTGACGGCGGCTTACGAACTGCAGAACAAAGGCTGGCAGGTGACCCTGCTGGAAGCCAAGCCGAGCCTGGGCGGTCGCTCCGGCATGGCCACCAGCGAGTGGATCGGCAACGACAAGACCCAGCCGGTGCTGAACAAATACGTCTCGACCTTCAAGCTGAGCACCACGCCAGCCCCTGAATTCGTGCGTGTCCCGAGCTACCTGATCGATGGCGTGTATTACACCGCCGCCGATCTGGCCACCAAGGAGCCGGCCACCGCCGAAGCGCTCAAGCGCTACGAAAAGACCGTGGATGACCTGGCGCGCTCGATCGAGGATCCGCAGAACCCGGCGGCCAACAGTACGCTGCACGCTCTGGATCAGATCAACGTCTCCAACTGGCTTGACCGTCTGACCTTGCCAGCCACGGCACGTCAGTTGGTGAACCAGCAGATTCGTACCCGTTACGACGAACCTTCGCGCCTGTCGCTGCTGTATTTCGCACAGCAAAGCCGTGTTTACCGTGGCGTCTCCGACCGTGACCTGCGCGCTTCGCGCCTGCTCGGCGGCAGCCCGGTGTTGGCCCAGGCTTTCGTCAAACAGCTGAAAACCATCAAGACCAGTTCCCCGGTGTCGTCCATCAACCAGGACAAGGACGGCGTGACCGTCAAAGTCGGCAGCGTCGGCTATCAGGCTGACTACGTGGTGGTGGCCGTGCCGTTGCGCGCCCTGAACAAGATCCAGATGATCCCGGCGCTGGATGCCCAGCACCTGGGCGCCATCAAAGGCACCAACTACGGCTGGCGTGACCAGATCATGCTGAAGTTCAAGACGCCGGTATGGGAAAGCAAGGCGCGCATGTCCGGCGAGATCTACAGCAACACCGGCCTGGGCATGTTGTGGGTCGAGCCGGCGCTGAAGGGCGGCGCCAATGTGGTGATCAACCTGTCCGGCGACAACGCGCGTGTCATGCAGGCGTTCGGCGACAAGCAGATGGTCGACCAGGTGCTGATCCGTCTGCACGCGTTTTATCCACAGGCGCGCGGTTCGTTCACCGGTTATGAAATCCGCCGCTACAGCACCGACCCGTCGATGGGCGGCGCTTACCTGGCCTTCGGCCCGGGCCAGATCAGCAAGTACTGGCGCTTGTGGGAACGTCCGCTGCAGCGCGTAGCGTTCGCTGGCGAGCACACCGACACCTTGTACCCGGGCACACTGGAAGGCGCATTGCGCACCGGTCAGCGCGCGGCCAGTCAGGTTGAAGACCTGGCGGCGGGCAAATCGTTTGAGCCTGCGAAGGTTGTGCCGGCAGCGACCGCTGTAGCGGCGGGTGCGGTGGCGGCGAAGAAAGGTAACTTCTTCACCAACCTGTTCGGTGGTTCGGATGACAAGCCGGCACCGGTCAAGGCGCCAGAGCCAGTGGCTCCAGTCGCTCCGACACCGGCTCCAGCGCCGACTCCAGCACCTGCACCGGTTGAAGCGCCTAAGCCAGTGGTTCCAGCGAAAGCCGAGCCGGCCAAGAAAGCCCCGGTGAAAAAGCCTGCTGCCAAGACCGAAGCCAAAAAGGCTCCGGCCAAAGCCCCGGCGAAGAAGGCTGAAACCGCGAAGAAACCAGCGGCAAAAACTTCTACAACCCCGGCAACGGAAACCAAAGCCCAGTAAGCTTTTGGCACTCAAAGAAACGCGGTAGAAATGCCGCGTTTTTTTATGCCTGAAGGAAACCAATCACAAGAATCGAATAAATCCTGTGGCGCAGGTGTTCCTTGGTTGGCTTCATTTTTTCTCACACATTGGTCTTTAATCTTTCCTTAACTGATCTATTTCAGACTCTTGATCGTATTTCTCGATATTTCAAAGCAAAATTTTCCGCTTTAATTCGATAGATAAGTCGATAGTCTTGGTCGCAGTTCTCACAGGATTTGGGCAATGCAGCTACGTAACTCTTCTTCCCGCTACGGTTGGGTCAGCATCTTCATGCATTGGGGCGTGGCGCTGGCGGTCGTTGGTTTGTTTGCGTTGGGCTTGTGGATGGTCGGTCTCGACTACTACAGCACCTGGCGCAAAGACGCGCCGGAATTGCACAAGAGCATTGGCCTGGTGTTGTTGGCCGTCATGGTCCTTCGGGTGTTGTGGCGTGTTGTCAGCCCGCCACCGCCGACACTGGAAACGTATAGCCGCATGACGCGTCTTGGCGCCAAGTTCGGTCATTCGTTCCTGTACCTCAGTCTGTTTGCTGTGATGATTGCCGGATACCTGATTTCCACCGCAGACGGTGTCGGGATTTCGGTGTTTGGCCTGTTTGAAGTTCCTGCGCTGGTTTCCGGACTACCGGACCAGGCAGACACCGCCGGTGTGATTCATCTGTATCTGGCGTGGGCGCTGGTAATTTTTTCCGGTCTCCATGCGTTGGCAGCATTGAAGCACCACTTTATCGATCGTGATGCGACCCTCACTCGAATGCTGGGTCGCAAAGCCTGAAGTTCAACCTCGACTCCAAAGGAATAGAAAGCATGTTGAAAAAAACACTCGCTGCTCTGGCAATCGGTTCTGCTCTGCTGTCCGCCAACGCGATGGCGGCTGACTACGTCGTCGACAAGGAAGGCCAGCACGCCTTCGTTGACTTCAAGATCAGCCACTTGGGCTACAGCTTTATCACCGGTACCTTCAAGGACATCGATGGCACGTTCAGCTTTGACGCTGCCAAGCCTGAAGACAGCAAGATCGAGTTCAACGTGAACACCGCCAGCGTGTTCACCAACCATGCCGAGCGCGACAAGCACATCGCCAGCAAAGACTTCCTGAACGGCTCCAAAGCCAAGTTCGTCTCCACCAGCGTCAAATCCACCGGTAAAAACGCCGCTGGCAAAGACACTGCCGACGTGACCGGCGACCTGACCATCCTTGGCGTGACCAAGCCAGTTGTGGTCAAGGCTACCTTCCTGGGCGAAGGCAAGGATCCATGGGGCGGCTACCGTGCCGGCTTCGAAGGTACTACCAGCATCAAGCGTTCCGATTTCGGCAAGCAGAAAGACCTGGGCCCAGCGTCCGACGCGGTCGAGCTGTACGTTTCGTTTGAAGGTGTGAAAGCGAAGTAATTTTCGCGCTGACACAAAAACGCCCCCGGCCTTATGGTCGGGGGCGTTTTTTATTGCCTGGCACAATTGGAAAGGGACACCACAGATCCCCTGTGGGGGCGGGCTTGCTCGCGAATGCGGTGTGTCATTCAACATTGATGTCGACTGACACGGCCTCTTCGCGAGCAAGCCCGCTCCGACAAGGGGTTCTTTAGTGAGTTGAGGATTTGTGCTCACCCTCAGAAAACAAAAATGCCCCGGATCTCGCGATCCGGGGCATTTTCGTTGCAGTGCTAAATCAGCGGTTGCGGGTCAGCAACGCTGGCTTCTCACCACGCGGACGGCCTGGCAGTTGATCAAGTTGCTCTGGAGTCGGGAAACGATCGGTTTTCGACTCCTTGTGAATGATCTTCGGAGCCGGGCCGCGCGGGTTTTGCACGGCAGGTTCGGAACGTGGCTGTTCGTCGGTGCGAGCCGGACGACGGTTGCGTGACTCTTCGCGACGGGCCTGGCCGTCACGTGGAGCGCCGTTGCGTGGGCCACTGCGCTTGGCCGGCGGCGTGCCGGTGGTGGCGCCGTCGCTGCTGCGCGGACCGCTTTGGCGACCCTGAGGCTTGCCGCCGGTGCGCGGAGCACCAGCACCAGCACCAGCGCCCGCTGCCGTGCCTTGTGCCGGAGCACCCGGACGGCGGCCACGGCCCTGAGCCGGTTTGGCTTGAGGCACGTAGTCGACGCGGTTACCGAAGTTATCGATGTCGTCGTCCAGGAACTCGTCCGGAGCACGATCAGCAGCAGCACGTGGCGCCGGGCGCTGTTGTTCGCGAGCCGGGGTACCTTCGCGCGGCTTGTGTTCACGGGCCGGGCGATCGCCTCGGCCAGTGGCAGGCGCTTTTTCCTTGCCGCCCTTGTCCTTGCCCTTGTCTTTACGACCGCCGCCACCGCCAGTGCCGTTCGGACCGTCGCCGCGCGGGCCACGTGGGTTGCGCGGGTTACGCACATCCGGACGCTCACGGACTTCCGGTTTCTCGGCTTCTACAGCGCTGGAATCGAAGCCCATCAGGTTGCCGTCGGCAATCTTCTGCTTGGTCATGCGCTCGATGCTTTTCAGCAGCTTTTCTTCGTCCGGAGCGACCAGTGAGATCGCCTCGCCCGAACGACCGGCACGGCCGGTACGGCCGATACGGTGAACGTAATCTTCGTCGACGTTCGGCAGTTCGAAGTTGACCACGTGTGGCAACTGGTCGATGTCGAGGCCGCGAGCGGCGATGTCGGTGGCGACGAGGATGCGCACTTCACCGGCCTTGAAGTCGGCCAGGGCTTTGGTGCGGGCGTTCTGGCTCTTGTTGCCGTGGATCGCGACGGCGCTGAGGCCGTGTTTGTCCAGGTACTCGGCCAGACGGTTGGCGCCGTGCTTGGTGCGGGTGAACACCAGGACCTGTTCCCAGGCGCCAGCGGTGATCAGGTGCGCCAGCAGCGAACGCTTGTGGTTGGCTGGCAGGCGGAAGACGCGTTGCTCGATGCGCTCGACCGTGGTGTTCGGCGGCGTGACTTCGATGCGTTCCGGGTTGTGCAGCAGTTTGCCGGCGAGGTCGGTGATGTCTTTGGAGAAGGTCGCCGAGAACAGCAGGTTCTGGCGTTTGCTCGGCAGACGAGCCAGGACTTTCTTCACGTCATGGACAAAGCCCATGTCGAGCATACGGTCGGCTTCGTCCAGCACGAGGATTTCCACGTGGGACAGATCGACGCTGCCTTGACCGGCGAGGTCGAGCAGGCGGCCAGGGCAGGCCACCAGCACGTCAACACCGCGCGACATGGCCTGAACCTGCGGGTTCATGCCGACGCCGCCGAAGATGCAGGCGCTGACGAACTTCAGGTCACGGGCATAGACCTTGAAGCTCTCGTGGACTTGAGCCGCGAGTTCGCGGGTAGGGGTCAGGACCAGTACGCGCGGTTGGCGCGGGCCGTGACGCTGGGATTTGTCCGGGTGACCGTTGGGGAACAACCGCTCCAGAATCGGAAGGGCGAAGCCGCCGGTTTTACCAGTACCTGTCTGTGCCGCGACCATCAGGTCGCGACCTTGCAACACGGCGGGGATAGCCCGCTGTTGCACCGGAGTAGGCTCGGTATAGCCCGCTGCCTCGATGGCGCGGACTAAAGCCTCGGAGAGACCGAGGGAAGCAAAGGACATGAGTAATCCTGTTTTAGTTAGGGCTTGGCCCAATGGGAGTCTTGCCTGGCGCGAATGGCGTTTAAGAGGAACGCAATCCCGTCCGGTCCTGCTGGGCCTTGAAAGCTCGTCTGGAGCGCTCGCGCGGGCTGGAAAGCTGCGCTGTAGCGGATCGAGATGCCTTGAACAAGTCCGAGCGTCCGGGCGTGAGCCTGGCGGGAACGCCGGAGTATAACAGAGCAATCACTGCGCGCCGCTTTCCTGCTGCTCAACGGTTTTTACCGTGGCCGTGGTGGCGGTGGTGGGTTGCCCTCCGGTGCCGGGACCTGCGCCATAACGGGCGCTCAGCTCAGCGTAGGCGGGCTCGCGCTTGAAACGCTTGAGCTCGGCACCGAAACGCTGCACCAGTAAATCCATGCCCGCATTACGGCGTACCGCCAAAAACTGGCTCTGATGGCTGATGACTGTCGGGTTTTCAGTGATCTTGTCGCGGATGCCCAATTCGTCGAGCAAATGCTGGCCGACCCGGCGATCGGTGATCAACAGGTCGATCCGCCCGCGTACCAGTTTGCCGAAATTGGCTTCGTGGGTCGGCGCCGGCTCCCGGGTGAACAGGGTCGAATCGCTGAAATCCTTGCTGTAGAGGTAGCCTGGCGAAGTGCCGACGGTCAGGCCTTTCAGGTCGTCCAGGGTGCGGAAGGGATGGGGGCGCTCGTTGGCGTAGAACATCACGAACTCGACTTCCGACAGCGGTTCGCTGGGATAGAGCAAGGTGGCCTCCCGCTCATCGCTGTGAAAAATGTCCAGCGCACCATCCGCCTGACCCGTTTCAAGCATCGACAGGCAGCGTTTCCACGGCAGGAATTGCCAGTCCACTTCGATCCCCAGGCGTTTGAACACGATCGCCGTGGTTTCGTAATCCAGGCCCAGGGATTTGCCGTTTTCCTCATAGACATAAGGCGCCCACGGCTCGGTGACAATGCGCAGCTTTTCGCCCCGGGCGGCAAAGCTCAGGCAAGAGAAAAGAAACACGGTGAGTAACTGTGCGATCAGGGGCATGGCTTGAGATTACGACGAGAAATCATAAAGAGCCAGAAACCGGATCCAGAAGCTCTGGTTCGGGCGTTAAACGCAAAAGATCGCAGCCTCGTTTCACTCGACAGCTCCTACAGAGTACGTATTCCCTTGTAGGAGCTGTCGAGTGAAACGAGGCTGCGATCTCTTGATCTTGCTTTTAACGAGGCAGCTTCAGGTTGTTCCACACCGCCAGGCTCGCTTCAGCCTGGTTCAGTGTGTAGAAGTGCAGCCCCGGCGCGCCACCTTGCAGCAGGCGATCGCACATTTCGGTGATGACTTGCTCACCAAAGCCTTGAATGCTCTGGGTGTCGTCGCCGTAGGCTTCCAGCTGCTTGCGGATCCAGCGCGGGATTTCCGCACCGCAAGCGTCGGAGAAGCGCGCGAGCTTGCTGTAGTTGGTGATCGGCATGATCCCCGGCACGATCGGGATGTTTACGCCCATCGCCCGCACACGCTCGACGAAGTAGAAGTAGCTGTCGGCGTTGAAGAAGTACTGGGTGATCGCACTGTCGGCGCCAGCGTTGGCCTTGCGCACGAAATTGTTCAGATCGTCTTCGAAATTGCGCGCCTGCGGATGCATCTCCGGATAAGCAGCGACTTCGATGTGGAAATGATCGCCGGTTTCTTCACGAATGAATTGAACCAGGTCGTTGGCGTGGCGCAATTCACCGCTGGCCATGCCCATACCCGAAGGCAGGTCACCGCGCAGGGCAACGATACGCTTGATGCCGGCTGCCTTGTATTGAGTCAGCAGGCCGCGCAGGTCGTCCTTGCTGTCACCAACGCAGGACAAATGCGGTGCGGCCGGGACTTTGACTTCGCTTTCAAGCTGCAACACAGTGTTGAGCGTGCGATCACGGGTCGAACCGCCAGCGCCGTAGGTGCAGGAAAAGAAATCGGGGTTGTACGTGGCCAGCTGACGGGCAGTGGCGAGTAGCTTTTCATGCCCAGCGTCGGTCTTCGTAGGGAAGAACTCGAAGCTGTAGCGACGGTCTTGGGACATGGGAATACCCTTGAAAACGGGAAGCCAGAGGCTTGCATATCCCGTGTGGGAGCGGGTCTGTGTGGAGAGGGAGCTTGCTCCCGCTGGGTCGCGCAGCGACCTCAAAGCTTTGCGACTGCTTCGCAGTCGAGCGGGAGCAAGCTCCCTCGCCACACAAGCCCGCTCCCACAAGGGAGAGCAGGCTGCAGGTCGATCAGTAGCGGTAAGCGTGCGGCTTGAACGGGCCTTCGACGGTCACGCCGATGTAGTCGGCCTGGGTCTTGGTCAGTTGAGTCACAACGCCGCCGAAACCGCGGACCATTTCCAGGGCCACTTCTTCGTCGAGTTTCTTCGGCAGTACTTCAACGGTCAGGCGCTCGGCTTTCTGGGCTGGCGACAGGTCGGCGTACTTCTGGCCGAACAGGAAGATCTGCGCCAGAACCTGGTTGGCGAACGAACCGTCCATGATGCGGCTTGGGTGACCGGTGGCGTTACCCAGGTTAACCAGACGGCCTTCGGCCAGCAGGATCAGGTAGTCGTCGTTCTGGGCATCGAATGCGCCAGGACCGGTACGGTGGATCTTGTGAACCTGTGGCTTCACTTCTTCCCATGCCCAGTTCTTGCGCATGAAAGCAGTGTCGATTTCGTTGTCGAAGTGGCCGATGTTGCAGACAACAGCGCGCTTCTTCAGGGCTTTGAGCATGTTTGCGTCGCAAACATTGACGTTGCCGGTGGTGGTCACGATCAGGTCGATCTTGCCCAGCAGGGCTTTGTCGATGCTGGCTTCGGTGCCGTTGTTGATACCGTCGATGAACGGCGAAACCAGCTCGTAGCCGTCCATGCAGGCTTGCATGGCGCAGATCGGGTCGACTTCGGAAACCTTAACGATCATGCCTTCCTGACGCAGGGACTGAGCGGAGCCCTTGCCCACGTCACCGTAACCGATGACCAGCGCTTGCTTGCCGGACAACAGGTGGTCGGTACCGCGCTTGATCGCATCGTTCAGGCTGTGACGGCAGCCGTACTTGTTGTCGTTCTTGCTCTTGGTCACCGAGTCGTTGACGTTGATGGCCGGGATTTTCAGCTCGCCCTTGGCCAGCATGTCCAGCAGGCGGTGAACGCCAGTGGTGGTTTCTTCGGTGACGCCGTGGACGCGGTCCAGGATCGCCGGGTATTTCTTGTGCAGCAGCTCGGTCAGGTCGCCGCCGTCGTCGAGGATCATGTTGGCATCCCAAGGCGCGCCATCTTTGAGGATGGTTTGCTCCAGGCACCACTCGTACTCTTCTTCGGTTTCGCCTTTCCAGGCATAAACCGCGATACCGGCAGCAGCGATAGCAGCAGCGGCCTGGTCTTGAGTCGAGAAAATGTTGCAGGACGACCAACGCACTTCGGCACCCAGGGCAACCAGGGTTTCGATCAGCACGGCAGTCTGAATGGTCATGTGGATGCAGCCGAGGATTTTTGCGCCTTTGAGCGGCTGCTCACCGGCGTACTTGCGGCGCAGACCCATCAGGGCAGGCATTTCGGATTCGGCGATGATGGTTTCGCGACGGCCCCAGGCAGCCAGGGACATGTCGGCCACTTTGTAATCGTTAAAATCTGCAGGCGTGATAACAGCGCTCATGATGAGCCTCCATTCGTAATGTATGCGAATGGGCGCCGTTGTGCGTTTAGTGTCCGGCCAATCATGGCCAGTCAACGCCCCATCCGAGCCTGACAGGTCGAACCTGCTGCAGCGCCCCTCGGACAGGTGGCGGGAAAACGGTAGCAAGTGAACGTTACCGTTTTGAAACGGTGGCGATTATAGCGGGCTATTCTTATCTTCCAAAGCGTTTCTGTTGATGAATGTCCGAACGGTAATCGAGGCCATAGTCGATGCCCAATAGAGCTCTAGGCCGGGCTCTGCCATGATGCCCCCCATCATTCGGCAAGACGCTCAGGAGTGAATATGAATTTCCACACCCGCAAATGGGTAAAACCCGAAGACCTCAACCCCAACGGCACGCTGTTCGGCGGCAGCCTGTTGCGCTGGCTTGACGAAGAGGCGGCGATCTACGCCATCGTCCAGCTGGGCAATCAGCGTGTGGTCACCAAGTACATTTCCGAGATCAACTTCGTCAGCGCCTCGCGCCAGGGCGACATCATCGAACTGGGCATCACCGCCACCGAGTTCGGTCGCACCTCGATCACCCTGAAGTGCGAAGTGCGCAACAAGATCACTCGCAAAAGCATCCTGACGGTGGACAAGATTGTCTTCGTCAATCTGGGTGAAGACGGTTTGCCTGCGCCACACGGCCAGACCGAGATCAAGTACGTCAAAGACCAGTTCAAGGATGATATTGCCAGCGAGTGATATCGGCGGCGCACCCTTCGCGAGCAAGCCCGCTCCCACATTTAATCTCAGTCGTTCACCGGAATTGCGTTCGCTGAAGATCCTCTGTGGGAGCGGGCTTGCTCGCGAAGGCGGGCTACGGTTCAACGATGATTCAGCGGACCAGTGAACAGCTCCGAACCCCGCGTGTCGTACCTACATGACACACCACCGGTTCCGGAGCTTTATGGACGCCAAGAAAGAAGGCAAAACCCCAAACCTGTCGCCGGAAGAACAGCACGACGTCGACAAGAACCAGCCACCGCGCGCCGCGGTGCTGCACGAAATCATCCGCACCCAGGGCGATCAGGAACTCGAGCGCAGTGTCGCCGCTTTGTGGTGGTCGGCCCTGGCCGCTGGCCTGACCATGGGCCTGTCGCTGATGGCCATGGGTCTGCTCAATTCCCGACTGCCGGACGGTGAAGGCTTCAAGGTCATCGCCAGCTTCGGTTACTGCGCAGGCTTTCTCGCGGTGATCCTGGCCCGTCAGCAACTGTTCACCGAGAACACCCTGACGGCCGTGCTGCCGATCATGACCAAACCCACACTGAACAATTTCGGCCGGCTGCTACGCCTGTGGTCGGTGGTGCTGGTAGGCAACCTCTGCGGCACGTTGCTGGTGGCCTACGTGATGTTGCATCTGCCGATTTTCGACAGCAAGACCGATCTGGCTTTTCTCGATATCGGCCGCAAGATCATGGAGAACGATGCCAGCCAGATGTTCGCCAAAGGCATCGTTTCGGGCTGGATGATTGCCACCATGGTCTGGATGATCCCGTCCATGGAAAGCGCCAAGATGTGGATCATCATCCTCATCACCTACCTCATGGCGCTCGGGGATTTCACCCACATCGTGGTGGGGTCGGCCGAAGTCTCGTACCTGGTGTTTGCCGGCGAGTTGCCGTGGAAGGATTTCTGGCTGGTGTTCGCCGGGCCGACGCTGGCAGGGAACATCATCGGCGGCAGCTTCATCTTCGCGCTGATCAGCCATGCGCAGATCCGCAGCGAAAGTGGGCCGCCGAAGAAGACGGCGGATCAGGGCCAGGCGCCCGATCCGCAGAAGAGCAAAAAATAATCAGTGATGCTCGGCCTGTGCCGCTGGCGCAGGCTCGTCCCGAGTCACGTGCTTGACCAGTTTGCCGATGCTCAGCCCCTGCAACAGGATCGACGACAGCACCACGATGTAGGTGATGCTCAACAGCAAGTCACGTTCCGGGCCCAGCGGCAGGGCCAAGGCCAGCGCGACCGAAACACCACCGCGCAGACCACCCCAAGTCAGAATCCGGATCGTCCCGCGCGGTACTGTGCGCCAGCGCCGCAACAGCACGATGGCCGGTGCGACCGTCAGCAGGCGCGAGAGCAGAATTGCCAACGCCAGCAAACTCGCGGCCAGCACGTGCAGCCAGTTGAACGGCAGCAGCAACAGTTCCATGCCGATCAGGGCGAACAGCAGGGCGTTGAGCATGTCGTCGAGCAGTTCCCAGAAACCGTCCAGGTACTTGCGGGTCATGTCGTTCATCGCCAGGTTGCGGCCCAGGTTGCCGATGATCAGGCCGGCGACGACCATCGCGATCGGCGCGGATACATGCAGCTCCGACGCCATGGCCGAGCCGCCGATCACCAGCGCCAGGGTCAGCATGACCTCGATTTGATGCTGTTCGATGCTCTTGATCATCAGGTACACCAGATAACCGATCAGCCCGCCAAACAGCACGCCACCAATCGCTTCGTGTGCAAACAGCATCGCCGTGGCGCCGACGGTCGGGGTTTCACCGAGTTGTGCGATGCCCAGCAGCACGGTGAAGACCACGACGGCCGTGCCGTCGTTGAACAGCGACTCGCCGACGATGGTGGTTTTCAGAGGCTTGGACGCATTGGCGGTTCGCAGCACGCCGAGGACCGCAATCGGGTCGGTGGGGGAAATCAGCGCGCCGAACAGCAGGCAATAGAGGAAGCTCACGTGCCAGCCGAACAGGGCAAAAATGTAATAGGCGAGGCTGCCGATCACCGCTGTTGCAATCAATACGCCGACAGTCGCCAGCAGTCCGATGGGCCAGCGATAACTGCGCAGGTCATTCAGGTTGACGTGCAAGGCGCCAGCGAACAGCAGGAAGGACAGCATCCAGTTCATCAGCAGATCGCCGAAATCGATCTGGCCGATCAACTGCTGGATACGTTCTTCAAGGCCGGGGTAGCCGAGAAAGCTCAGACCTTGCAGCAGCAGGGAAAACATCAGCGCCGTGACCATGACTCCGATGGTCGGAGGCAAGCCGATGAAGCGGAAATTTACGTAGGTGAGGAGGGTGGTGAGGCAGATAAAGGCAGCGACAAGCTCGAGCATCCGGGGTCCTTGGATGGGGGGTGAGAAATGGGGTTTCAGACAGTTGCAGCGAGTCTGTTTCTTCGCGAGCAAGCCCGCTCCCACAGTGGATCTCCAGTGAACACAGATTCTGTATACGACCGAAATCCATGTGGGAGCGGGCTTGCTCGCGAATGCATTTGCATGAGCGAAGCGATTATTCAGCCGGACACATTGACCGCAGTCGCACCGCGACGTTGCAGATAGATGTAGAACAACGCAGTCAGCACCGTCAGGCCACTGACCAGCGCGCCGGTCCACGGCAGGTCCGCCAGATCCGCACCGCTGGCAACTACCAGCCCGCCAATCCACGCACCGGCCGCGTTGCCGAGATTGAAGGCGCTCTGGTTCAGCGTCGAACCGAGGTTCGGTGCTTCATGCGCCTGATCGATGATCAGCAGTTGCAGGATCGGGCACAGGGCAAACGCGAAAATCCCCCACAGCACCAGCGTGATCGCCGCCGGAATCACCGAATGACTGGTCTGGCTGAACACAGCCAATACCACCGCGACGGCCAGCGCCATGCCCACCAATGAAGGCAACAAACGGCTGTCCGCCAGACGTCCGCCGAGCATGCTGCCCGCCGTCAGGCCGACGCCAAACAACAGCAGCATGATCGTCACGCCGTGGGGGCTGACACCGGTGATGTCCTGGAGGATCGGCGCGATGTAGGTGAACACGCTGAACAGGCTGGTCGACGCCAGCACGCTCATGCCCAACGCTAACAGCACATTGATCTTGCCCAGCACTTTGAACTCGCTGGCGAGGTTGGCCTTGTCCATCGCGATGTCCTTCGGTAGCCAGAGCCACTGCGCTAACGCGGCAATCACACCGATCACCGAGACCGCCCAGAACGTCGAGCGCCAGCCGGCGTATTGCCCGAGCGCGGTGCCCAATGGCACGCCGAGCACGTTGGCCAGCGTCAGGCCGGTGAACATCATGGCAATCGCCTGCGCCCGTTTGTTCGGTGCGACCAGCCCGGCCGCGACCACCGAGCCGATGCCGAAGAACGCACCGTGGCACAGCGCGGTGACCACGCGCGCGGCCATCAGCGTGGCGTAGTTCGGCGCCAGTGCGCACAGCACGTTGCCGAGGATGAACATCAGCGTCATGCCCAGCAGTGTGGCTTTGCGCGGCATGTTGGCGGTACCGATCGCGAGGATCGGCGCCCCGAACACCACGCCCAGGGCGTAGCCGGTGATCAGCAGGCCAGCGTGGGGAATGCTCACGGCGAGGTCGCGGGCGACGTCGGGCAGCAAGCCCATGATGACGAATTCAGTGGTGCCGATGCCGAACGCGGCAACAGCGAGGGCAAGCAAGGCGAGTGGCATGCGCAAGGTCTCTGTCGGTAGTCTTGACGCTTTGATCAGGCATACGCATGCCGATGACCGTTCTCGAAGAGAGCGGGCAGGGGCAGAAATTATTGGAATTAGTCTGTGCGCAACTGAGTGCGGCGTGGTCGCTTGCAGTATAAACAGCTGCTGACATATGGCGAATCAATTATCCACGCGCTTCTTGCAGGAGGCGCGGCGGTTAACAAAAGGAGTGTGCCGTGCTTGCGACGGCTCTGGTGTTGGTGGCGGCGCTGTTGCACGCGGCGTGGAATACCCTGATCAAGTTCAGCGCCGAACGGCTGCTGGTGGTGGCCTGCATGGACAGCGTCGCGATGTTGTTTGTCGCCCTGATGCTGCCGTTCGTGGCGCTGCCGCCGATTGAAATCTGGCCATGGATCCTGGCATCGGCGGCGTTCGAACTGCTCTATCGCTACCTGCTGATCCAGGCCTATCGGGTCGGCGACCTCGGGTTGGTCTATCCGTTGATGCGTGGGCTGTCGCCGCTGGTGGTGCTGGCGTTGACGCTGATCTTCGCCGGGGAAGTGCTGACGAACCAGCAGATCTTCGGAATCCTGCTGATCCCGTTCGGCATGCTATGCCTGCTCTGGCAGGGCGGCGGCGGGGCGCGTCTGCCGTGGTCGATGTTGCCGGTGGTGGCGCTGATCGGCCTGTGCATCGGCTGCTACACCTTCATCGATGGCCAGGCGCTGCGGCGCTGGTCGCACCCTCTGGATTATCTGGTCTGGGTCACGCTGCTCAGCGCCTGGCCGTTCCCGTTGCTGGCGTTGGTGCGCAAGCGCCCGGCGTTCATGCTGTTCTGGCGAGAACAGTGGCGATTGGGTCTGGCGGTCGGGTTCTGCGTGTTGTTCAGCTACGCTCTGGTGCTGTGGGCGATGCAACTGGGATCGATTGCCGAAGCGGCAGCGTTGCGCGAGATCAGCGTGATCCTGGTCGTGCTGTTCGGCATGCGGTACCTGAAAGAACCTTTCGGCAGGCCAAGGCTCTTAGCCTGTGGGCTGGTACTGATCGGCATGTTGGTGATGAAGTTTTGACCGGGCCCCGAATTTCTAAAACTGAAGAAAGGATTGCTTTATGACGGTTGCTCTGTGGTGCGTTTTGATCGCGATCTTCCTGCCTTATATCTGCACGGGCATTGCCAAGGTCAGTGGCAGGTTTGGGCTGCAAGACAACCATGACCCCCGGGACTTTCTTGATTCGCTGAATGGTTTGGGTAGACGCGCGTATGCGGCGCAACTGAACAGTTTTGAAGTGACCCCGGCGTTCGCGGCGGCGGTGATTGTGGCGCATCTGGTGGGCACGGCGCAGCTGGTGACGGTCAACGTGCTGGCGGTGCTGTTTATCACCAGTCGGCTGCTGTACATCATTTGCTACCTGGCGGACTGGGCGATTTTGCGGTCGCTGGTGTGGTTTGTGGGGATGGGGTTGATTGTCAGTTTCTTTGTGGTGTCGGTCTGAAAATTCTTCGGTGATTGTGCTGGCCCCTTCGCGAGCAAGCCCGCTCCCACATTTGATCTTCAGTGCACATTTGATTGGTGCGCGACCTGTATTAAATGTGGGAGCGGGCTTGCTCGCGAAGGCTATGCATCAGCCACCGTAGAACTTAAGGATTCGCCTTCACCGCATCAGCCACCTGCGGCACTTGCGGCAACGCCGCGCCTTTAGGCCACAGCATCCAGATCTGCCCCTGCTGTTTCATGTCCCCGGCCAATTGCCCGGCGGCCTCGCCGGTGCCCCAGAACAGATCCGCACGCACTTCGCCGGCAATCGCGCCGCCGGTGTCTTGCGCTGCCACGGGCCGTACCAGTGCGGTGCCGTCCGGTTTGGTGGTGGACAGCCACAACAGACTGCCCAGCGGTATCACCTTGCGGTCCACTGCCGCGCTGTAACCGGCGGTCAGCGGAACGTTCAGCGAGCCGCGAGGCCCTTCGTTGCTGTCCGGGTTGCGGGTGAAGAACACATAACTCGGGTTGCTGCCCAGCAATTCCGGAATGCGCGACGGATTGGCCTTGGCCCATGTGCTGATGGCGCCCATGGTCACGTCTTCTTTCTTCAGCTCGCCTTGCTCCACCAGCCAGCGCCCGATTGGTCGGTACGGATGGCCGTTCTGGTCAGCGTAAGCGATGCGCAACTGACGACCGTCGTCGAGCTGGATGCGACCCGAACCCTGGATTTGCAGGAATTGCAGGTTCATCGGGTCGGTCAGCCAGGCAACCACTGGCGCCTTCACCCCATTGGTCTCAATCGTTGCCGCATCGTCGTAAGGCTTCAGTACGCGACCCTCGAGGCGTCCGCGCAGGCGTTTGCCTTTGAGTTCGGGGTAAATGCTGTCCAGGGAGACGATAATCATGTCCTCGGGCACGCCGTACACCGGGATGTTTGCCACGTCGGTCTGGGTCAGGCTGCCGGGGTAGACCGGTTCGTAATAGCCGGTGATCAAACCGTTGGGGTTGTCATTGGCGGCGCGCAGGCCGTAGACGTCGAGGTTCTGCTTGAGAAAGCCGCGGATGTCGTTGGCGGTTTGCGGCACATTAGCTGAAGCCGCACAGGTCGCACCCCAGACCGGGTCGGCCTTGAGTCGGGTGCAGGCGCTGCGCCACGAGCCGAAACCGGCGACGAGGTCGTTGTCGGACACGGCCGGCAGCGCTTCCCAAGTGGCACTGGAGTAGGTCGCCAGCGCGTGGGTTTTAGGCGTGCTTTTATCGCCGCCGGTGCAGCCAGCAAGCACGGCCACCATTGGAAGAGTCCACACGAGGTGGTGACGCAATGCCTTGAAACGGCTGTTCATGGAGTAATTCCTTTGCCGGTTGCCTGAGTGCTCCATGCGCTCAAACAACCCGTATTGATAATAGGGCTATTGGTCTTTGCCGATGACACGAGGATACTGGCCGCCGTTTCCCGTGACCTGAAGCCACCATGACTCTTAAAAGACTTTCTGTTGTATTGCTGGCCTGCCTGACGTTGTCTGCTTGCGGTGGTGTCGACCCGAGTTCGCCACTGGGCCAACGCAAGGCGATCTTCAAACAGATGCTCAAGACCGGCGAAGACTTGGGCGGCATGTTGCGTGGTCGTATTCCCTTCGACGGTCCGAAATTCGAGGCAGGCGCCGTGAAGCTCGACACGTTGTCCCGTGAGCCGTGGAAACATTTCCCGCAGGTGCGCGAAGAAGATCACACCAGCGCCAAGGACAATGTGTGGCAGCAGCAGACACGCTTCCAGGAAATGGCCCGCACCCTTGAAGCCGCCACCGGTGAATTGGTGATTGCCAGCAAGGTTCAACCTTACAAGGCCAGTAACCTGGGGCCGGCGGTACAGAAAGTCGAAGATGCCTGCAGTGCCTGCCATAAAGAATTTCGGGATCATTGATTCTCGGGTGTGATCTGGGGAGACCTGCTGCGCAACTGTGGCGAGGGAGCTTGCTCCCGCTGGGCGGCGAAGCCGTCGTAAACCAGGAAAATGCGGTCTGCCTGGATAAGCGCGTTTAGGGCCGCTTCGCAGCCCAGCGGGAGCAAGCTCCCTCGCCACAGGCAAGCCGCACGATTCTGTGATGGCTTATTTATCCAGCTCATCGAGCGCGTCCTGCAATTCCTTGCGAGACTCGGCGAGTTTGTCTTTGCGTTTGTTGATCTTCTCCGGGTCGCCTTTCTTCATGGCTTTGTCCAGGTCGGCCTGACGCTTGCTGACTTCATGCTTGGCGTCGAGCACCTTGTTTTCCCGTTCCTTCTTCAGCGAGGCGTCGGTGCAATGGGCGGTGACTTCGCTCAGGGCCGTTTCGAGGCCGGCCTGCTGTTCGGCGTTGCCGTGGGATTTGGCCAGTTCGATCTGAGTGATGATCCCCTGTTTCTTCGCGGCACAGCCGGTCAGTTCCGGGGCTTCTTCGGCGGCCATCAGGGGAGCGGCCATCACGCTGCAAAGGGTCAGCAAGGCGAGCGGTGAAAGAAATTTCATAAAAGCTCCATGTGCAAAGACAATCGGGTCGATGTGGCGATGGGCGTTTGAGCCCGTCGCCACCTTTGGGTTCCCGGGCTGCCAGGTGTCTCGGCGTTTAAAAGCCGTCAATCCCGGCCATGCGTAATGTTTGACTCAGTGCCAGGACGTGCGGGTCGCGAAAAAAGGCGTTCAATTGCGCCGCGCGTCCCGGGCCGATACCGGCTTCTGCCTGCCATTGTTCGGTATTTCGATTCGCCAGTTCCTGCCATGAATCGGCAAGCCGTGCCTGGCCGGTGGGCGGCAACCCCAAGGCTTTGAGCCAGCGAGCAAACGGACGTTGCCGGGCGCTGTTGAAACTGTTTAAAAGGCGAGCCGCGCTGCGTTCGCCGAAGCCATCAATGTTAGCAAGCTCTTGAGCATCGAGGGTCAACCAATCCAGCAGGCTGTTGAGGCGGCCTGTTTCGAAAAGTTTCTCCCAGGTGCCAGGGCCGAGATGAGGCAAAGCCAGTCCCTGTTTGCTGCTGAGCCAGGTCAGGCGCGCGAGAAATTGGCTCTCGCAGCCTGATGTCGGTTGCCAGCAACTCAATTGATGAAAGTCTGCTGCCGATGGCACGTTCAATTCAGTGCGTTCGGTACTGCGCAGCACGACGCTATCGAGCCTTGGAATGGTCAGGCCCGCCAGGCTGATGGACACCTGATCCCCGGGGCGGATATCCAGCGCCTCCCAGCGTTGCAGGGAGCTGACGCTCACCCGCTTGATCTGTCGGTCATCGAGCTTCACTGGTGTGAGGTCCAGCACCGGTGTAATCCGCCCCGTGCGGCCAATTTTAAAATGGACTTTGCGCACTTCGGCCAGTGCCTGGGCGAAGGGGTATTTCCAGGCAACGCTCCAGAATGACGGCCGCGCCTGCCAGCGTTCGGCGGGTGGACGCTGACTCTGCCGCAAAACGACGCCATCACTGGCGAAGGGCAGGGGCGTGCGGTACCAGTGATCGCGCCATCGTTGCGCGTCGGCGAATCCCTTGATCGGCTGACTGTAAGGCGCCGTGCTCGGAAAACCCATTTCACCGAGCGCCGCCACGCGGGCCGGCAGGCTTGCCGGACCTTGTGGCCAGTCCCAGACAAACAACCCGATACCACCGGCCTGTTCGGCGTTCAGCTCTTTGCGCGCCATCAACCCGGCCACCGTGGAGCGGGCGTTGAGGCTGCCTGCCTTGGCTTGCACATGGTCGGTCAGGCGCCAATAGAGTTCGCCTTGCACCAGCACATTCAAGGGGTGCGGCAGTTGCCGGGGGATGGCTTCAATCAGTCGGGCCGATGCGGTCCAGTCCTGACCGTTCAAGCCGTCACCCCGACTGATCGCTTGATGCAGCGAGCCGTTGCGATAGATCAACGTCACGGCCACGCCGTCGACCTTGGGCTGTATCCAGAGGTCATCGCGCTTGCGTAGCCAATGCTCGACCGCCGGCCCATCTCGCAGTTTTTCCAGGCCCGTGTGGGCGATGGGGTGGGCAATCTTGCCGCCCGCCGTACGCAAGGGGTCGGGCGCCAGGCTCAAATCAAAACATTCACGCCATTCGCTCAATCGTGCGCGGGACTGATCATAGATTTCGTCGGCGACCAGTGAGCGTCCGTTGCGGTGATAGTGGTCGTCCCAGAAATCGATTTGTTGTTGCAGGGCGGTAATTTCGTCCAGGGCGCGGGCGGGTGACCAGTCGGGGCAGTCGTTGGCCGTTGAGCTCAGGCAAAACAGGGTCAGGAACAAAGCGGAAAACAGGCGCAGAAGCATCGTGAGCGTCCTTGCTCAGGGGGAATGCTTTCAAGGTTAGTCAGCTTTCGGGCGTCGGCAGCAGCGATGTTTTTCGGTGTGTTTCGATATAAAGATCAAAAGATCGCAGCCTCGTTTCACTCGACAGCTCCTACAGATATTTTTGTAGCTGCTGTCGAGTGAGACGAGGCTGCGTTCTATCGAATTGCACGCAATAAAAAGCCCCGCACGGCGAACCGTGCGGGGCTTTTGGTGCCGCCAGGAAAGTCTTACAGGCCGGCTGCAGTACGCAGGTCGTCGGCGCGGTCGGTCTTTTCCCAGGTGAACGTGGTGAAGGTGTCTTCGCCCACAGTCTTGGTTGCCGGGGTACGACCGAAGTGGCCGTACGCAGCGGTTTCCTGGTACATCGGGTGCAGCAGGTCGAGCATGGTGGTGATCGCGTATGGACGCAGGTCGAAAATTTCGCGAACCAGTTTGACGATCTTGTCGTCGCTGATCTTGCCGGTGCCGAAGGTGTTCAACGAGATCGACGTAGGCTGGGCAACACCGATCGCGTAGGAAACCTGAATTTCGCAACGTTCGGCCAGGCCGGCGGCAACGATGTTCTTGGCCACGTAACGACCGGCGTAGGCAGCCGAACGGTCAACCTTCGATGGATCCTTACCGGAGAACGCGCCGCCGCCGTGACGGGCCATGCCGCCGTAGCTGTCGACGATGATCTTGCGACCAGTCAGGCCGCAGTCACCCACCGGGCCACCGATGATGAACTGGCCAGTCGGGTTGATGTGGAACTGGGTGTCTTTGGTCAGCAGTTCGGCAGGCAGTACGTGCTTGACGATCAGCTCCATCACGCCTTCGCGAAGGTCTTTGTACGACACTTCCGGGTTGTGCTGGGTCGACAGAACAACGGCGTCGATACCGACAACCTTGCCGCCTTCGTAACGGCAAGTCACTTGCGACTTGGCGTCCGGGCGCAGCCAAGGCAGCAGACCGGATTTACGGGCTTCGGCCTGGCGTTGCACAAGCTGGTGCGAGAAGGTGATCGGTGCTGGCATCAGCACATCGGTTTCGTTGCTGGCGTAGCCGAACATCAGGCCCTGGTCACCGGCGCCCTGATCTTCAGGCTTGGCACGGTCGACACCCTGGTTGATGTCAGGGGACTGCTTGCCGATGATGTTCATCACGCCGCAAGTGGCACCGTCGAAGCCGACATCGGAGCTGTTGTAGCCGATGTCCAGAATGACGTTACGCACGATTTCTTCCAGGTCGACCCAGGCCGACGTGGTGACTTCACCTGCAATGATTGCCACGCCGGTCTTGACCAGCGTCTCGCACGCCACACGGGCGAACTTGTCTTCAGCAATGATGGCGTCCAGCACCGCATCGGAAATCTGGTCGGCGATTTTGTCCGGATGCCCTTCGGACACGGACTCGGAGGTGAAGAGGGAGTATTCGCTCATCTCGATTTTTTCCTGAATTTACCGATGGTGAGTGTCGCCAGCCGGTCGCTGAAAATGGCGGACCTGGATCTGGAAACCATTACGTAAGCCTACATAGAGGCTTTCCCCGGGAACGAGTCCCGCAGCGGTGGCCCAACGGGCCAAATCGTCCTGTTCAAACCCCAACCACAGATCACCGCAGGCCTCCCTGGCCCAACTCTGGTTGTGGCTACATAACTCTGTCACGAGCAGGCTACCGCCCGGTTGCAGCAAATCGGCCATGTGCTTGAGCGCTTCGGCCGGCGCGGCGAAATGGTGCAGCACCATGTTCAGTACAACGCAATCGGCCTGAAGGCTGACGCCATTCAATGCATCGGCCAGTTGCAGGCTGACGTTAGCCAGCGTTTCACGTTCGCAGACCTGACGCGCCAGTTCGAGCATCGCCGGGCTGTTGTCCAGCGCCGTGACCTGGGTGAAGCGGCGCGCCAGTTCCGGCAGGAATTCACCGTCGCCGGGGCCGACTTCGATGGCCGTCGCGCCGTCACTGAAACTCAGCTTGTCGAGCAACGTCACCACGCTTTCGCGGTATTGCGGCAGGCCGGCAATCAAGTCTTGCTGGGCGCGAAACTTCTCCGCCACCCGGGAGAAAAAGTCCTGGCTGGCCGCCGCTCGTTGCCCATGGACCTGAGCAATCCGCGACTGCACATCGTCCGGCAGGGTCAGGTTGTCCACTTCTTCGAGCAAGGCGGCGTGCAGCTTGCCGCCCAGCAGGTCGGTGTGGGGCAGGGCGCGACGGTAGAAAATCGCGTTGCCTTCACGGCGGGTCGCCACCAGGTCGGCCTGGGCCAAGACCTTGAGGTGGTGACTCATGCCGGATTGACCAATCCCGAAAATCTGCGCCAGTTCCAGTACGCCAAACGAATCGTTGGCCAGTGCGCGCAATACATTCAGCCGCAGAGGATCGCCGCCGGCCTTGCACAGGGCCGCCAGCTCATCGCAATCGTCATGTCGAATGGAAGGCACGCGTAAATTCATAAGGCCAGCAGTCTAGTGACGGGTAGAAATCATCGCAAGGGCAATATCAAAAAGTTTTGATATTGGTCGATAGATGGCACTTACAGACGTTAGGTTCAGTCAACAAACGAACTGCAGAAAGGTTTCATCAGTCGAAACCGCTGTTAACCATTGGAAAAACGCCTTCAGATGACTATCTGTCATTGCCCCGAGGCGGGTCGGTGAGGGAAAATGCTCGCCTTTTTTCCGTTTCGTTTTATTCACTCTCGATACAGAACCCGCAGGAGAACAGCGATGCCCAGCCGTCGTGAGCGTGCCAACGCCATTCGTGCCCTCAGCATGGATGCCGTGCAAAAAGCCAACAGCGGCCATCCCGGTGCCCCGATGGGTATGGCGGATATCGCCGAAGTACTTTGGCGTGACTACCTGAAGCACAACCCGAGCAATCCATCGTTCGCCGACCGTGACCGCTTCGTGCTGTCCAACGGTCACGGCTCGATGTTGATCTACTCGCTGCTGCACCTGACCGGCTACGACCTGTCGATCGATGACCTGAAAAACTTCCGCCAGCTGCACAGCCGCACCCCGGGTCACCCGGAATTCGGCTACACCCCGGGCGTTGAAACCACCACCGGTCCGCTGGGCCAAGGCCTGGCCAACGCCGTAGGTTTCGCCCTGGCTGAAAAAGTCCTGGCGGCGCAGTTCAACCGTCCTGGCCACAACGTTGTCGACCACCACACCTACGTGTTCCTGGGTGATGGCTGCATGATGGAAGGCATTTCCCACGAAGTCGGCTCCCTGGCCGGTACTTTGGGTCTGGGCAAGCTGATCGCTTTCTACGATGACAACGGCATCTCCATCGACGGCGAAGTCGAAGGCTGGTTCACCGATGACACCCCGAAGCGTTTCGAAGCCTACAACTGGCAAGTGATCCGCAACGTCGACGGTCACGACCCGGAAGAAATCAAGATCGCGATCGAGACTGCACGCAAAAGCGAGCAACCGACCCTGATCTGCTGCAAGACCACCATCGGTTTCGGTTCGCCGAACAAGCAAGGTAAAGAAGACTGCCACGGCGCCCCACTGGGTGACGCGGAAATCGCGCTGACCCGTGCTGCGCTGAAATGGAACCACGGTCCGTTCGAAATCCCGGCTGACATCTATGCCGAGTGGGACGCCAAGGAAGCCGGTCGTGCGGCCGAAGCCGAGTGGGATCAGCGTTTCGCTGCCTACTCTGCTGCTTTCCCTGAGCTGGCCAACGAACTGGTCCGTCGTCTGGGCGGCGACCTGCCGGAAGACTTCGCCGAAAAAGCCTCGGCTTATATCGCTGAAGTCGCGGCCAAGGGCGAAACCATCGCCAGCCGTAAAGCCAGCCAGAACGCATTGAATGCCTACGGCCCGCTGTTGCCTGAACTGCTGGGCGGCTCCGCTGACCTGGCCGGTTCCAACCTGACCCTGTGGAAAGGTTGCAAAGGTGTTACGGCTGAAGACGCCAGCGGCAACTACATGTACTACGGCGTTCGCGAATTCGGCATGAGCGCAATCATGAACGGCGTGGCCTTGCACGGCGGCCTGGTGCCTTACGGCGCGACCTTCCTGATGTTCATGGAATACGCTCGCAACGCGGTACGCATGGCTTCGCTGATGAAGAAACGCGTGGTGTTCGTCTACACCCACGACTCCATCGGCCTGGGCGAAGACGGCCCGACTCACCAGCCGATCGAGCAACTGACCAGCCTGCGCAGCACGCCGAACCTCGACACCTGGCGTCCAGCCGATGCCGTTGAATCGGCCGTTTGCTGGAAAGCAGCCATCGAGCGCAAGGACGGCCCTTCGGCGCTGATCTTCTCGCGTCAGAACCTGCAGCATCAGGACCGCAGCGCGCTGCAGATCGCCGACATCGCCCGTGGCGGTTACGTGTTGAAGGATTGCGCGGGCGAGCCTGAGCTGATCCTGATCTCCACCGGTTCGGAAGTGGGCCTGGCGGTTCAGGCTTACGACAAGCTCACCGAACAAGGTCGCAAGGTTCGCGTCGTTTCGATGCCGTGCACCAGCGTGTTCGATGCCCAGGACGCCGGCTACAAGCAAGCGGTTCTGCCATTGCAGGTCAGCGCCCGTATCGCCATCGAAGCCGCCCACGCGGACTACTGGTACAAGTACGTGGGCCTGGAAGGTCGCGTGATCGGCATGACCACCTACGGCGAGTCGGCACCTGCGCCGGCCTTGTTCGAAGAGTTCGGCTTCACCCTGGAAAACATCCTGGGTCAGGCTGAAGAGCTGCTGGAAGACTGATCCAGAAGTTGCGGCGTCTGGACTGCCGCTTTCGCGAGCAAGCCCGCTCCCACATGGAAATGCATTCTCCTGTGAGAGCGGGCTTGCTCGCGAAGGCGTCGGCCCTGCCAACACTGCAATGACAGATTCACCACGGTAATCGAGAACCCCATGCCTCAACCGCGTCCTTACAAAGTTGCACTCAACGGCTACGGCCGGATTGGTCGTTGCGTCTTGCGTGCGTTGTTTGAGCGAGGCGAAAAGGCCGGGTTTGAAATTGTCGCGATCAACGATCTGGCGGACATGGCCAGCATCGAATACCTGACACGCTTCGACTCCACTCACGGGCGTTTTCCCGGCGAAGTGAAGGTCGACGGCGATTGTCTGCATATTAATGGCGACTGCGTGAAGGTCCTGCGCAGTGCCACCCCTGAAGGCATCGATTGGGCGTCCTTGGGCGTCGATCTGGTGCTGGAGTGCTCCGGCGCTTACCACACGCGTGCCGATGGCCAGCGGTTCCTCGACGCTGGCGCACCGCGTGTGCTGTTTTCCCAGCCGATGGCCAGCGAGGCGGATGTCGACGCGACCATCGTCTACGGCGTGAACCAGGATTGCCTGACCGGCGACGAGCTACTGGTGTCCAACGCGTCTTGCACCACCAACTGCGGCGTTCCTCTATTGCGCCTGCTGGATCAGGCCATTGGCCTGGAATACGTGTCGATCACCACCATTCACTCGGCGATGAACGATCAGCCGGTCATCGACGCCTATCATCACGAAGACCTGCGCCGCACGCGTTCGGCGTTCCAGTCGGTGATTCCGGTGTCCACTGGTCTGGCGCGTGGCATCGAACGCCTGCTGCCGGAACTTGCCGGGCGAATTCAGGCCAAAGCCGTGCGAGTGCCGACGGTTAACGTGTCTTGCCTCGACATTACGATGCAGACCGTCAGCGACACCGACGCCACCGAGGTCAACCGGATTTTGCGCGAGGCCGCCACCAGTGGCCCGCTCAAAGGCCTTCTGGCCTACACCGAGCTGCCCCATGCAAGCTGTGATTTCAACCATGACCCACATTCGGCCATCGTCGATGCCAGTCAGACCCGAGTTTCCGGCCCACGGCTGGTGAACATCCTGGCCTGGTTCGACAACGAATGGGGTTTTGCCAACCGAATGCTGGACGTTGCGGAACACTATCTGCAAACAGCAGCCTCTCCAAAACAGTAGGAAATGCGACCCATGACCGTGTTGAAGATGACCGACCTCGATCTGCAAGGTAAGCGCGTACTGATCCGCGAAGACCTCAACGTCCCAGTCAAGGACGGTGTAGTCACCAGCGATGCGCGAATCCTGGCTTCGCTGCCGACCATCAAGCTGGCCCTGGAAAAAGGCGCGGCCGTGATGGTCTGCTCGCACCTTGGCCGTCCGACCGAAGGCGAGTTCTCGGCCGAGAACAGCCTCAAGCCTGTCGCTGATTACCTGAGCAAGGCCCTGGGCCGCGAAGTGCCGCTGGTCGCCGATTACCTGGGCGGCGTCGACGTCAAAGCCGGCGACATCGTGCTGTTCGAAAACGTGCGCTTCAACAAAGGCGAGAAAAAGAACGCTGACGAACTGGCCCAGCAATACGCCGCCCTGTGCGACGTGTTCGTGATGGACGCCTTCGGCACCGCTCACCGCGCCGAGGGTTCGACCCACGGCGTGGCCAAGTTCGCCAAGGTCGCCGCTGCTGGCCCGCTGCTGGCCGCCGAACTGGACGCACTGGGCAAAGCCCTTGGCGCCCCGGCCCAGCCGATGGCTGCGATCGTTGCCGGCTCCAAGGTCTCGACCAAGCTCGACGTACTGAACAGCCTGAGCCAGATTTGCAACCAACTGATCGTCGGCGGCGGCATTGCCAACACCTTCCTGGCCGCAGCCGGTCACCCGGTCGGCAAGTCCCTGTACGAACCGGACCTGCTGGACACCGCGCGCGAAATCGCCGCCAAAGTCAGCGTGCCACTGCCGGTCGACGTTGTGGTTGCCAAGGAATTCGCTGAAAGCGCCACCGCTACCGTCAAGCTGATTGCTGACGTAGCCGCCGACGACATGATCCTGGACATCGGCCCACAGACCGCGGCGAATTTTGCCGAGCTGCTGAAGTCGTCCAAGACCATCCTGTGGAACGGCCCGGTCGGCGTGTTCGAATTCGACCAGTTCGGTAACGGCACCAAAGTCCTGGCCCAGGCCATCGCGGAAAGCTCTGCGTTCTCGATTGCTGGCGGGGGCGACACCCTGGCGGCCATCGATAAATATGGCGTTGCCGATCAGATCTCCTACATTTCTACCGGTGGCGGTGCGTTCCTCGAGTTCGTGGAAGGCAAGGTGTTGCCAGCCGTTGAAGTCCTGGAAAGCCGGGCCAAGGCCTGAGGTCGTCCATTTGACTACGCAAAGGAGTGTTCCCATGGTCAAGCCGTTAGCGCTTTTGATCGCTGCGGGTATGCTGGTGGCTTGCGGGAGTAACCCGAAAGCCAAGCCGGAACCTGCGCCGCAGTCGGTGGAAAAAGGCTGCTACCAGGCCGACTGGCAAGCGGAAACCAACCCGGTGATCAACAAGCGCTCCGGACCCGATGGCCTGGAGAAATACGAGACCCAGACCCCGGCCAAGGAACATGGTTGCCCTTGACGGGTCAGACACTTTACTCAGGGCTGGCGGCGTGCGCCGTCAGTCGAGGAACATGGATGAAAGGTTTTATCGCCGTTACGGCGTTGGCATTGCTGGCCGGTTGCTCGAATTTCAACCTGTTCACGCCTGCCGAATCGACGGACAACTGGACCACCTGGACCTGCGACAGCCAGGCCAAAGTGCTCTGGCGCTACAGCGACGACAGCCGCAAGGAAGTCGACGTGCGCCTCGGCGGGGCCGATCAGGTCTACCGCTTGAAGCTTGAGCCGGGTGCCGAAGGTTCGCTGTACAGCAACGACATGCTGGCGTTTCACGTAAAAGGTGAGGAAGGCCTGGTTTACTGGGTCGCCACCAATGATTTGATTGGCCGCGGTTGTAAAGCGCAGTAATTGAAGGCTTGTGCGAAACCTGTAGGAGCGAAGCTTGCTCGCGAAGACGTCATCACATTCAACACATGTGTTGCCAGTAAAACCGCTTTCGCGAGCAAGCTTCGCTCCTACGGGAACTCGATGGCTTATAGAGATTTTGGCAAGACCGAATTCGCAGCCCGGGCCAACCCCCGATCTGCAATAACTTGAATAGCCGCCGCCGCTCCGGCAGGCTGGCACGATTAACGACCCAAACCGGGAGAGACACACATAATGGCACTTATCAGCATGCGCCAGATGCTGGACCACGCAGCCGAGTTCGGCTACGGCGTTCCAGCCTTCAACGTCAACAACCTTGAGCAGATGCGCGCCATCATGGAAGCCGCTGACAAGACTGACTCCCCGGTGATCGTCCAGGCCTCGGCCGGTGCTCGCAAATACGCCGGCGCACCGTTCCTGCGTCACCTGATCCTGGCCGCCATCGAAGAATTCCCGCACATCCCGGTGTGCATGCACCAGGACCACGGCACCAGCCCTGACGTCTGCCAGCGTTCCATCCAACTGGGCTTCAGCTCGGTAATGATGGACGGTTCCCTGGGCGAAGACGGCAAGACCCCGACCGACTACGACTACAACGTGCGCGTCACCCAACAAACCGTGGCCATGGCTCACGCCTGCGGCGTTTCGGTAGAAGGCGAGCTGGGCTGCCTGGGTTCGCTGGAAACCGGCATGGCCGGTGAAGAAGACGGCATCGGCGCCGAAGGCGTTCTGGATCACAGCCAAATGCTGACCGACCCGGAAGAAGCCGCTGACTTCGTCAAACGCACCCAGGTCGACGCCCTGGCCATCGCCATCGGCACCAGCCACGGCGCGTACAAGTTCACCAAGCCGCCTACCGGCGACGTGCTGGCCATCGACCGCATCAAGGAAATCCACAAACGCATCCCGAACACCCACCTGGTGATGCATGGTTCGTCTTCGGTGCCACAAGACTGGCTGGCGATCATCAACCAGTACGGCGGCGACATCAAAGAAACCTACGGCGTACCGGTTGAAGAAATCGTCGAAGGCATCAAGCACGGCGTGCGTAAGGTCAATATCGATACTGACCTGCGTCTGGCTTCTACTGGTGCGATGCGTCGGTTGATGGCGACTAACCCTAGCGAGTTTGATCCGCGTAAATTCTTCGGCGCGACTGTTACTGCCATGCGCGATGTGTGTATTGCACGTTATGAGGCGTTTGGTACGGCGGGTAATGCTTCGAAGATCAAGCCGATCTCGTTGGAAGGGATGTATCAGCGGTATTTGAAGGGTGAGTTGAACGCTAAGGTTAATTAATCCTTAAGTGTTTGAACCGCATAAAAACCCGCCGAGAGGCGGGTTTAATGAGATGGTCACCTGACCGAGAAGCCCTGCAGGTTTACGCTTGCAGGGCTTTTCTCGTTTTCGGCGGACGTCTCGCAAGGCGTTTTCGCAATTCTCGTAGACACTGCTTCGAGTCGGGTGTTTCGGGAGTGCAGCCCAAGGTGTTGGTGCCTCTGATTAGCGCTGCGAACTTCATCGGTCAGCTCGACATCAAAGAAACCTACGGTGTCCCGGTTGAAGAGATTTTCGAAGTCCTCAAGCATAGCGTGCGTAAGGTCAATATCAACTGACCTGCGTTTGGCATCTACCGGTGCAAAACCCGAAAAAATTCGATCCACTCGAATTCTTCGGCGTGTCCGTTAGTGCGATGCGTGACGTGAGTATCCCTCGTTACGAAGCTTTCGGCGCTGGGGTAGCGCTTCGAAGACCTAGCAGATCTCATTGGACGCGACGGGTAAAGCAACGGTCTTGTGTGCAGGCTACGCCTGCAATGATAGGAAAGTGGTAAAACTGGTTGGGTAAAGGGGCGATCAATATGATCGCCCCTCTATTTAACCGCGGAGCCATTCCCGGAAGAGAGTATCTGTATATGCATGAAATGCAGGAGCGTGCATTAAGAAACTACTTGCACTTTCTTTCGGGTCTTCATTTGAAAATACAACAGCAATGAATGAGTCAAAAGAAGTGAGTATTTTATTGGCCTCATCAACGTATTGTTTTTTTATAGTTGGGATAGATTCGTATTCTTTTATATCATTGATTTCATTAACGCAGGCTTTGATTTGGCGATCAATATCATCGGCGCGTAGTTCGCGATTATTAAGTTGGCCAATGATATTGCTACGAGCGGATATCATATTTTCTAAGCGGACTTGTTCTTGGTACAATTTTAATGCACTTGCCGCAATAGTCAATCCTTGGTCGATTAACTTCTTTTTGAAATCGGCTGGTTTGTCCAGAACATCCTGGGCTGTCTTGATCACTTGGTTCAATATAGGCGCTAGTTTATCTAATGTACTCTGATTTTGAATCGCGTCAATTGATACGTCAAGTTCATATCTTGCCGTTAGAAGTTGATCATAGTGAGGCGTAGATTTATCTTTTATAGCAACGTCTTGTAAGTTTTTAAGTGTCAGTCTTAACTCGTCCAATCTATATTGGTTGCTTGTGTAGCTCATTGTATCAAGGTTATATATCTTCTTCTGAAGAGTGTTGCGTAATGCAAGAAAATCTTTTTTTCTCTGCTCAATAATGGTTTTAAGATCGTTTTTATATTCTGGAGCTAAGCCATAATCATTCAGTACATTTTGGATGTCATCCGAATTCATTAAATCAATGCTGCTGCGTACGATGTCATTGACGCTCTGGTCTACACCTGTTTGATATTTTGCAACGGCTAGGAGATCACTCTTTAATGTTTCGTTTGCAATATTGCTAAGCTTTATGTTTGCATAGTAGCTGATATAGTCTCGGCAGTCTTTTGTTGCCAGAAGATTCGGTTTTACAAGGTTGACAATGCTCATTCTTAAAATTCTCAATCGGGGGGTGGGGAAGAAACTTATTACTGAATTCTAAACGCTTCTTGTAGCGCCGAAGAGTTTTGCTCAATAGTACGCCAATCACCTAACATCTCCTCCATTCTGTTAACAAATTGGCCTAACAGTTTGTAGTTCGTGAATTGATCGGATGAGTGAGAAACAAGTTTTTCGGTCGCTGTCCAATGACTTTGAAGTTGAATGACAGCGGTGATGGCAGGCGTGACTACGTCATATAACGAAATCATGCTGGTGTGGAGAATTTGAAGAAAACCCTTAAATTTTTTGTCTTGGCTGAGTAGGGCGATATTATCTTCTATCTGTTTGGCAAGCTCCCTCACTGTAGGGTCATCTGAGATGCTTTTCTTGCCGTGGGCCCATTCGTACAACATTTGAGGTTTATGTGTTGTATCATCTTGCGAGTATTTTTTGAGCCCGGCAGCGGCTGTCTTATCATCTTTGAGTTTTAGGAGTCGGGTTGTTAAATCTGAAATTTCTTCGTCCAACTTGTCAGGGTTTGAACTGGTTATCATTGACCCGACCCATGGTTTAATTGTTTCGCTGATCGTTCTTTGAAAAGTTCTAAGTTCGTTTAGTATGGTGACGCTACGGCCTCGTTTTTCTGCAATTGAATTTTTTATATAGCCCACTGTTTTATCTAATCCGCGGATGTTTTCTTGATCGCCGTTATCCAGGGATATACTAGGAAATTGATCAAGCTGGTCAGGTGTCAAGTCTGCAATTTTGTGCGTCTTATAGCCGTCCATGGCTTTAATAATATTGACGGCTTCATCCCCGTATTCGCGAAGGTCTTTTGCAAAACCCACTAGAAGAGCCGCAACCTCAATCATGTTTGATTGAACACTCTCCCAAGAATTAGCGTGTGTGTTGATTATACAAAAGTTTGCCGTTATGTCTTTTAACCATTCTGGTTTTGCGTCCTTGTACTTGGCTTGCACTCCGGCTTCTGTTGTAGGAATAGCCTTGCCGCTCCTGGCATAGCGTTCAATGACAAATACATCATTTTCGGTTGCTACGGGAATAGGATAGTTCTCGCTGTATGCCATGATAAGTTTCCTTTAATAGGTTGGTGTTTTGAACGCTGTATGGGGAATTACAAAGGTTTGTGTGTGGGTTTTGAAATAGTCCTATTGAACAATACGAAAGTTGATCTGCTCAAAAGTCAACTCGGCTGTTGGTGTCGGCAAACGACGCCAGTAGCGGTTTGTCTTTTTTTTTGCTGTCGTTAAGAATTAATAGCGGAATATTCTATAAAGCAGTGATGGAAGGATCTATTGGTAAACTCGTTCTAGTAGTTCATTTAAAGTTCGTAGGTTTTTATCGGTTTCTTGCCAAGTCTTCAGTGCTGACTTCAGGGATTTCACAACACTCTGCAGATCCGAGTACTGCGTCACTTGTGTAACCCTAGCATTAATACGGTCCAGTTCTACAGCTGTATTCGTCCAGAGGGTCCGAACTTGTCCGACGCCTTTATTGGCATCGGTCAAAGGCTTGTCAAACAATTTCAGCCAGTCATGCATGCTTTCTAACTGTCGGAATAAGACTTGTCCTTTTTTCGTTTGCGTTATTAATGCAATTACCGGGGCTCTACTGTCAACGGGCAAGTCGTTAAGTGTATCGTCGTATTCTTTTACATGATTAGGGTGCAACTGTGCGGTCACGGCAGCTTCAATGTTTTCTACCTGCTGACCGGAAGCCTCCTTTATCACCTTTAGCACTAGGCCAAGTATAATGCTCATGTAGGTGTTGAAAAATACTCGTTGGTATTGTTCCATCGGTATGAAATTCAATTTTTCGGCCATCTCTGTCGCTGTATCCAAGTTCACATAGCTATCATTACCTGTTTGAACAATGTTCATTAGAGATGTTTTAAATGACATGATGCTTGCGCCAATATCTTTGCTGCCTTTCTCCAGTTCTTCGAGGTGGGGTTTTGTACTGTCGATATTAAGCTTAATATCTGAGAGCCTGGCAAGATCTTCATTGCATAAAGGGCAATAAGATGAAGACGGATTTTCCAGTGATGCATCAATTTGTTGTTGAAGAGTACGGGAGTAATCAATGTATCCTGACAGGTTTTCGATCGTGTCCACTATTGAAAGAACCTGTGTCTCGAAGATTTGGTAGTTTTGTGACGCTGTTGAACAATAACTTTTTAAGTCGGTTTCTATAATTGGCCACTCTTTTGCGTGCTTCACAACCTTATTGATAAAGCGGACTATGCCGTCGCTGTAAAGAGTGGTAGTTTCTTCATAGTTTATAGGCGTTCTCTCATCTCCCCAAAAATCATTCATTTGTTCAAGGTTTGCGCTGAGTCCACTCGCCCGCCAGACGTATTTTTTAATATACGCAATCTCGTCGGGGGTAAGAATGGGAGCGGGAGTGATGAGGTTCACTGGTTGATCGGACATTATGAAGTTCCTTCTCTTGGCTAATGATAGGTTAGCTATCCTGAATTTCTTGTGCTTGAATAAATAATATTTTCAATATTGTTTAGGTGATTGCACGTGTACTTTAATAAGCGATGTCGCAAAAATATTCACTGGTCAAGATATGTCCAACGGAAAGTCCCTTATTCGGTGTAAATCGGTCGCCGCTCATTGCTGTAAAATTGGTAGTTTCGCTACCTGATGATATGGTACGTTCTCCCGAAGTTTCGTTACTGCCGGTAGGATATGTTGTGCTGCGCATGACGGTATATTTTCCGAAGTCGTTTTTTATTTTTGTTAATTTTTCATCAAGTTCTGCGATTGTTAAATTGAGTTTTTTTTGCATAGGCACACCCCAGCGGCTTAAACAAGTTTCAGCGTAATGGCGGATTATTTCACCTGGTTCCGGGAGTACTTTATCTCCGTGTGCACCGGTAACTGACGCATTACCTACCAACGTCGCATGGCGCCCGGCCATTGGATAAATGTAGATCTCGGTGTATGCACACGTTTTCGGAACGACGCAGTCAAATCCCCTTGATCGTTCGTCCCTAGCATAGAAGGCTACATATTTTTTGACGTTGCTACCGATTTCTACCTTTTTATCTTTTGAATATAAAAGTCCCGGAACGGGATCAATAGCAAGTATGTTTACTGGTATATCCCGAAGTTCGCTATCGTTAAGCATGTCGTTGGCCAGCATATGACAACTGATTCCGCCACGGCTCCAGCCAACAAGATTGACTTGAGTAGGAATTATTCCGTCTCTGCGGAATGTTTTGATAATTTGTTCTTGCAGTTGTTGTTGTGTGACATGGCGACTACCATAGTCGTACTTTCGCCAGAACCAGCAACCTTCGGTTGTGACTTCGTTTATTGGGATACCTGCATTCTGAAGTTGTTGGTAGTTTTCTTGAGTTAAAGTTTCTCGCTGCCAGTCGAATTTACCCTTCATAATATGCGTTGCATGTTTTACATTTTCCTCCCACCCCGCACCAAATAATGTTCCATTCCACTTATAATAACCGGCCGGTTTTGTAAAAAGTTCATCATCTTGCAAGTTGCCACTTCCTGGACCGTTGATCACGATCCACTCGGCAAATTCCTTGCCCAGATTGTTTTGAGCAAGCGTAGAGATTAGCTCCCCGTTCCAGTAATTTGCATTGTTGTTATCAAATTTGCTGGAGCTGGTGCCGCAGAAGTAGACGGTTAAAGTTGTCATGTTTTTCTCGAATAGTTTTTAGTTGTGTGAGGAGTAGTTAATCAGGCGGTGGAATAAAGCGAAACTGTAAGAAGTAACAGTTTTTTAGACGCTTTAGTTATGTTTGGTGCTTTTTTTATTGCGGTTCGCGACATCCCGGGCGAAGTTGTCGCATTAGAGAAAGGTTTCCATTTTTAGAAAATAAAATATGGGGCAGCCTGAAGGCATTTATTTAGCGGCTAAACGACGGACAAGACGGGGTGATCAGTGGCGAAGTGATACACAGGGTAAAGTGGCGGGGCGGTAGGTGATTAAACTTGGAAAATTCTTAACTATAAGAAAGAATTTTCCATCGTTTGTTGCGAAACAAATTGGATGGCAACTATCCGTTGGTTCGCAGACCGAGCGGTCAAGACCCGGTAAACCCTAAAGGTTCCCGCGCATAGGCGCCATAAAAGATGAGTACGGGCAAATGCTGCCCGTTTCGTATTTTGACGGTTTTTGTGGTTCTAACTCGGTAGGGTTGCGAAGCCCTATCGCCGACTGCTGTCAGCGACGGGGCGATCTATAAGCGGCGACTTTGATAGCTGGAACCCCGGGGTGTAGGACCGTTGCGCGGTCCCTGTGGCGAGGGAGCCTGCTCCCGTTCGGCGGCGCATCCGGCGCAATTGGGGCGGTACGGTGGATCTGGGGAATGGGGTGGCAGGGTGTGCGGATGCTTCGCCGTCCTGCGGGAGCAAGCTCCCTCGCCACGGTCGGAGGCGTCCTACGAGTTTTTCGGACGCTCAGATGATTGGTTTGTAGCAGCTGTCGAGCCTGCGTCCGGTGGCAATCCGGGCAACCGCTTTCTCCTGAAAAAACGCGTCAGGTGGTTTTACGACTGCTTTGCAGTCGGACGCAGCTTCGCGCTGCTCGGCAGGCTGCTACAGGGATTGCGGGCTGCGAGGTTTACTTATCGTGATCAATATCCAGCTTGCTGAACGTCACTTTCCCGCCTTCGCTGGTGTACCCGGTGTGGTCTTGCACATAGACCCCGGCCTTGAAATACAGCGGCTTATCGCGCCATGTCGCGCTAATGTCGGTGTCCCACTGATAACCCGCCGCACTGATACCCAGTGCACCGCCCGGGCTCAGGTGGATGAGGTAGGAAAACTCCCGGTCAAGCTTCACCCCGGTGGCGATGGTGATGACCCGACCTTCGTCGTCATCCGGGCGCATGCGTACCTTGGCGACGATGTTGCCCGACTGTGTGCTGGTCTTGTACTGATACTCGAGCTTCACCATGGGTTTCTGGCTTTCATAGGCGTGGATCTGGCCGATGACGATTTTGCCTGTGCTCGGTACCTGGTTGACCGCGAGGGTGGCGCGCAGGGAGTTGTCGGCGTCCGGGTAGAGCCAGTTTTTCAGGGTGCCGTTGCTGTAGGTTTCGCGAAGTTCGGTGCGGGGGTATTTTGCATTTTCAGTTTTGGAGCCGGTGACCGGTGACCAGAAAAACAGGGTGCCGGTGTCGGAGTGGAAGTATTGATCCTTGAAGCCGTTCACCAGTTTTGGCGTGTCGACAGTGTACGGCGGATTGCCGACAGGAACGCTGAGGTTCCAGGTTGCGAGATCGATCATAGACAAAAGCTTCCACGAATTTTTTACTGCACGCGCGTGCCAGAAGCTCTGGCACGCGCCTTGGGGGCAGTCCTTATAAGCGCAGAAGTTCAATTTGTTAATGCGTAAATGACAAACGGATGGCGTCAAAATCCTGTTAAAAGGCCATCTTTCCCGGTTTCAGGGGGCTGTAGAAGCGACCGTTAGTCGGCAAATGTACGTGATGGTTAAATGATGGCGCATTGGCTGCTTCTGCTTTTGCGGATCCCGGTCTAGAGTGAAGGCTCAGTATTTGTCCGGTTTTCACGAGAAACCGGCCTGACGCCCCGAACAAGAGAAGCAGCATGGAATGCGCGCCCCCCACGCCAGCTGAAGGCAACTCGATCCTTTTAATCGTCGATGACTACCCTGAAAATCTGATCAGCATGCGCGCGTTGCTCCAGCGCCAGGATTGGCAGGTTATTACCGCGGCTTCCGGTTTTGAGGCCCTCAGTCTTTTACTCGAACACGATGTCGACCTGGTGCTGCTGGATGTGCAGATGCCGGGCATGGACGGTTTTGAAGTGGCGCGCCTGATGCGCGGCAGCCAGCGAACCCGTCTTACGCCGATTATTTTCCTGACCGCCAACGAACAGTCCCAGGACGCCGTGATCAAGGGCTATGCCAGTGGCGCGGTGGATTACCTGTTCAAGCCGTTCGACCCGCAAATTCTCAAGCCAAAAGTCCAGGCGTTGCTCGAGCATCAGCGCAATCGCCGTGCGTTGCAGCGCCTGAGCCACGATCTGGAGGTCGCGCGCGCGTTTAATGCCTCGGTGCTGGACAATGCCGCCGAAGGCATCCTGGTGGTCGGTGAGGACGGTCTGATCCGCTTTGCCAACCCGGCAATGTCGCGCTTGCTCAATGCAACGGTGAAGGACCTGCAAGACCGGGAGTTTCTGGATTTCCTGCAAAAACCGCATATCCCGGTCTGGGCGGATTCTGATCTTTACACCGGTTACAAACGTGGCGAAACACTGCGCCTGCACGACGCGCTGCTGCGAACGGCGCCCGGCCAGCAAGTGCCGGTGGCGCTGTCTTGCGCGCCTTTGCCCAGCGAGCAGCATGCGATGGTGGTGACGGTGCTGGACATGTCGGTGGTGCGCCATCTGCATCAGCAATTGGAATTCCAGGCGGTGACGGATCCGCTGACCGGGCTGCTCAACCGTCGCGGTTTTTACCAGACGGTTGAAAATCTGCTGCTGCGCGGCGAACGGTCCGATAGTGCTTGGGTGCTGTTGTATCTGGACCTCGACGGCTTCAAACGCGTCAACGATTCCCTCGGTCACGATGCCGGCGACCGAGTGCTGCGCTGGGTGTCAGAGCAATTGAAAGCCTGTCTGCGGCCCTTCGACATTCTGGCGCGCATGGGCGGCGACGAGTTCACGGCGCTGCTGGATCTGGAGTTCCCGGAGCAAGCGGCGAAGATTGCGGAGAAGCTCATCGAGCGGGTGTCGATCTGTCAGCAGATTGATGGCCTGGATATCGCGTTGGGCGCCAGCATCGGCATCGCCACTTACCCGGATTGCGGTTCAAATCTTGATGGCTTGCTGCGTGCATCGGACATCGCCATGTACGAAGCGAAACGTGCCGGCCGCCAGCAATACCGTTTCTACGACCACGACATGAACGGTCGGGCACGCTCGCGATTGATGCTCGAAGAAAGCGTGCGCGCCGCCATTGAGAACCGTGATTTCAACCTTGTGTATCAGCCGCAGGTGGCCATTGGCAGCGGGCAGATTCGTGGCTTTGAAGCGTTGCTGCGCTGGCAACACCCGAGTGTCGGCGATGTACCGCCGGGGCTGTTTTTGCCATTGCTGGAAGAGGCGCGGCTGATCAGTCGTCTGGGCAGCTGGATTTATCATCGCGGGGCTGGCCAGCGCAAAGCCTGGGAAACCTTGTTCGCCGAGGATCTGGTGTTGGGCGTCAGCTTGAGCAGCACTCAGTTCGGCATGCCCAATCTGGTCACTGAATTGCGCCAGGTGCTGGAGCGTCACGGTTTGCAGCCCCGTCATCTGGAAGTCGAAGTGACGGAAGAAGCGTTGATGCAAAACCCCGAAGAAACCCGCAAGACGTTGCGCCTGCTACGCAATCTCGGGGTGCGGGTGGCGCTGGATGATTTCGGTTCCGGGCCGTGCTCACTGGCGCATCTGCGCGACCTGGAGCTGGACACGCTCAAGCTTGATCGGCATCTGATCGCTCGATTGCCGGCGTCCGAACGGGATGCGGCGCTGGTACGCAATGTGATCGATCTGTGCAAGCAATACGGCATGCTGGTGATTGCCGAAGGGGTGGAAACCATTGCGCAATATGAGTGGCTGCAAGCCAATGGTTGCCAGTACGTGCAAGGTTTTCTGGTGGGGCGGCCGATGATGGCCGAAGACGCTGGCGACTTTGTGGAGCCGTTTGACTGGAGCGCGCTGACCGGCTGAATTCGCTACACTGGCGACCTTTTCCGTGATTGTGTTGCCGCCCCTGATGACCGCGTTGAAATACCTCCAGGCCTATCCCGCTGCTTTGCAAGACCAGGTGCGCCAGTTGATCGTCGAAGATCGGCTGGGCGACTACCTGAGCCAGCGCTACCCGGAAAAACACGCAGTGCAGAGTGACAAGGCGCTGTACACCTACGCGCTGGATCTCAAACAGGAATACCTGCGCAATGCGCCGGCCATCGACAAGGTGCTATTCGACAACCGCCTCGACCTGACCCACCGCGCCCTCGGTTTGCACACGACGATCTCGCGGGTGCAGGGCGGCAAGCTCAAGTCCAAGAAAGAAATCCGCGTGGCCTCGTTGTTCAAGGAAGCGCCCTCCGAGTTTCTGAAAATGATCGTTGTGCATGAGCTGGCGCACTTTAAGGAATCGGATCACAACAAGGCGTTCTACAAGCTCTGCGAACACATGTTGCCGGGGTATCACCAGGTGGAGTTTGATCTGCGGGTGTACTTGACGTGGCGGGATATGCAGTAAAGGGAGTGACTGGATGGATGTAAGCAAAACCAAAAGCAGCTTCTATCGCCGGTTGTACGTGGCGTACCTGATCGATAGCGGGTTGGCGAGCAGTGTCCCGGCGCTGACCGAAGTGACCGGCATGCCCCGGCGCACGGCGCAGGATACGATTGCGGCGTTGGCGGACCTGGACATCATTTGCGAGTTCGAGCAGGAAGAGGGTGCGCGCAATCATGCGGGACGCTATCGGATTCGCGAGTGGGGGGCGATTGATCGGGGGTGGATAGAGCGCAATTTGCGGCAGATCAAAGCGGTGTTGGAGTACCCGTGATTTTGTGGCGTTGCAGCTGACGTCTTCGCGGGCAAGCCTCGCTCCTACAGGTGCGGTGAAATCCCTGTAGGAGCGAGGCTTGCCCGCTAAGAGGCCCTCAAGGGCGACGCATCCCGATATGCGGAATGTCATCCTCCAGAAACTCCTCGCCCGACACCACAAACCCGTATCGCCCGTAATACCCCTGCAAATGCGATTGCGCCGAGAGATAGATCGGCACTTCAGGCCAGCGCTTTTCGGCTTGCCTCAGCGCCTGGGCCATCAACTCATGCCCAAGCCCGGTGCCACGGGCGCCAGGTGCAATGATCACCCGCCCGATCACCACGTCGCCGCCCTGGGTTTCTGGGTCGAGCAAGCGTAGATAGGCCACCAGCCGATCCCCGTCCCACGCCATCAAATGGCAGGTGTCACCTTCCAGATCCTGGCCATCGACATCCTGGTAAGCGCATTTCTGTTCGACGACGAATACTTCCGCGCGCAACTGGAGAATGGCGTACAGCTGCTCCTTCCCCAGATCGCTGTGGTGTTTGCAGACCCAATCGATTGTCATCTTCACTTTCCTTGAGCAACGTCGTTCCGATACTAAGCGTCCCGGTGATAGATGTCTTTATGGCGGAGAAATCTGTGACAAAGGCCAAAATGCCACCATTCATTTCGCGCGGGGTTGTCTTCTTTGTGTAATCTGCGATGAAGCGCTGTGCAGTGGCTCCAATGAGCTAATGTTGAGTACCTGGCTGGTCGGTACATGAGTCTTGGAGTTTTGGCTGAAAAACACGCCGGGCAACGCGCCCGCTAAGGATTTCTGGCATGCCGCGATTGCATCAAGCTTGTGCTTTGATCGTGCTGCTGTTGCTGACACAGAGCGCGGCAGCAGAAAAGCTGCGTCTGGTCGCGGACGCCTGGCCGCCGTTTACCGACGCCACGCTGGTCAATGGCGGCCTGGCCACGGACATTGTCAGCACCGCGCTGGCCCGGGCCGGTTACGCCAGTGATTTCGAACAAGTGCCTTGGGCGCGAGCGTTGCTCGGGGTGGGCGAGGGCCGGTACGACGTGCTGGTCAACGCCTGGTACACCGATGAACGCACCAAACTGGGCCAGTTCTCCGGCGAATACCTGATCAACCGCGTGCGCTTTCTCAAGCGCAAGGACGCGCCCATCGAGTTCAACAACCTGCAGCAACTGCACACCTATCCGATTGCGGTGGTGCGCGGGTATGCCTATTCATCGGAATTCGACGAAGACGTGTCGCTGCAGAAAGTCCCTGTGCATAACTTCGCCATGGCCGTGCGCATGGTCGCGGCGGATAGGGTCAAGTTGACGCTTGAAGATGAATACGTCGCCCGTTATTACCTGGCTCGGGAATCATCCAAGGTGCGCAATTCAGTGGAGTTCCTGCCCAAACCGCTGAGCGAGAACAGCCTGCACATATTGGTCAGCCTGAAGAATCCGCAGCATGAACAGATCGTCGCCAGTTTCGACCGTGAGATTGCGGAGATGAAGGCTGATGGGAGTTATGAACGGTTGATGAAGCAGCATGGGATGTAGAGCCAAAGATTTGTGGTGCGGCTGATGGCCCCTTCGCGAGCAAGCCCGCTCCCACAAGGGAACGCATTCCAAATGTGGGAGCGGGCTTGCCCGCGAAGAGGCCCGCCCAGTCACCACAGATCTCAGGCTTCGCTGGTGTCCTTGATCAGATGCGCCGCCAACGTGCGCAACGGCCCCAACTGCCGGCAAATCAACGCCAGTTGCGTCTGCACCAGCCGCTGCCCTTCATCGATCTCATCCGGCATTTGCTCAAGCGTATTGGCCAGCGCCTCTTCCGCATCGCTTTGAATCGCAATCGGCTGTTTGCTTGCCAGCCCTTGGGCGATCTCGTCGATGCTGGCCGCCAGGCTCACGCCCGCGCCATCGATCAAATGCTCGCGAACATCCGCCGGTAACTGGGTTTCACGGTGCGCACCCAAGCCCGACAAGTAGCTGAGCAAGGTGTGCGACAACACCAGGAAACGAAACCCGACATCCGCTTCCTTACGGAAATGCCCCGGTTCCATGAGCATGTTGGCCAGCGTCGTCGACAGTGCCGCGTCAGCGTTGTGCGCGTTGCGTCGGGCCAGGCGATAGGCCAGGTCGTCGCTTTTGCCGGCGGCGTATTGCTGCATGATCTGGCGCAGGTAAATGCTGTTGCAGGTCAGGGTATTGGCCAGCACCTTGTTCAGGCGTCGGCCCTGCCAGTCCGGCAGGAACAGGAACACCGCCAGCCCGGCGATCAGGCTGCCGAGCAAGGTATCGAACAGCCGCGGGAGGAACAGTCCGTAGCCGTCGCCCACCTGGTTGAAGCAGAACAGCACCATTAGGGTGATCGCGGCCGTGGCCAGGGTGTAGCGGGTGGTGCGGTTGATAAAGAACACCACCCCGGCAGCAATCGCGAAGCACGACTGGACCAGCGGATTGGGGAACAGGTCGAACAACGCCCACGCCACCGTCAGACCAATTGCGGTGCCAATGATCCGCTGGCCGAGTTTGCGCCGAGTGGCGCCGTAGTTCGGCTGGCAGACGAAGAGCGTGGTGAGGATGATCCAGTAACCCTGCGACGGGTGAATCAAATGCACCATGCCGTAACCGATGCTCAGCGCCAGGGGCAGACGCAGTGCATGACGGAACAGCAGAGAGGTCGGCGTCAGCTGCGTGCGCAAGCGAATCCACACATCCTTGAGGTTGCGCGGCGAGCGGTCGAGTAGGCTGCTGTCGGTGGCGTCGGCGAGGGCGTCGGGGTTGCTGGCGTCACTGAGCAAGCGGTCGAGAGTGCCGAGGTTGGCGGCCAAGGCCCGCAATGAACGCAGCAGACCGCGCCAGGCCGGATTGCTCTGGATGCGCAGGTGCTCGATGGAAGCGTGCAGGTCGCTTAACGCTTCGGCGAAGCTGGCGTCGTAGATGAATGGCTGGCGCATCTGGATCGATTCCGCCAGCGCCCGGCAGGCTTTGCCTTGCTGGCGCAGCAGGCGCTGACAGCGGAACAGCACGTCGCTGTGGAAGAACGCCTCGGCCAGCGCGTTGTAAGGGTAGTGCGAAGAGCTGGCGCGCTCGTGGATGTCCTGGGCGAGGAAATACAGCTTGAGGTAGCGGCTGACCTTCGAGCCCGGCCGACCATTGCCGACCCGGTGCAGGATGATTTCCTTGGCCGCATTGAGTGCTGCCACCACGCGTCCGTTTTGCTGGGCCAGTTCCAGACGGCGCGCTTCCACGTCCATCTGCCGGATCGGCTCGAACAGCGACGCTTTGAGTTTCAGGTAATAACCCAACTCACGGAACAAGCGCGCCAGGCTCTGCTGCACCGGCTGGTTGGAAAACATCGCCTGCCACAGCACCGAGAGCAAGCCGTACCAGGCTGCACCGGCCACCAGCAGCACCGGTTCGTGCCAGAAATCGGTGACCGCGCCGCCGCGTTGGTCGACGCCGATCATGGTGTACACCGACAGAATCAACGTCGCCGAGGCAATCGCGCCATAGCGCTCGCCGAGGGCGCCGAGCATGGTCAGGCAGAAGGCGGCGAGGGCGAAGGCGATGATGAAAAAGACGGGATAAGGGAACAGTAGCTCGACCGATAACGCGGCGACCAGAAAACACACCAGCGTCACGGCCAGCGCGTTGAGGCGGCCCTGCCAACTGTCGTCGGTCTCGGCCAGGGCGCTGGCGATGATCCCCAGGAACAACGGGATCAACAGCCCCATTTCATCCTGATACCAACAGACGGCCATGCTGCCGGTCAGGGCGATGAATACCCGCACGCTGTAGCTGAATTTATCCAGCGCCCAGAGACGGCGCAGAGACTGACGAAATGAGGTCGATGACATGAAGTGCGAAGGCCTTCCGAGGCAATGCCGCTAAATTGAGCCAGTAATGACGCCGACGCAATGGCGCCGATCACATCTGACAGCAAAATCTGTTCCTTCCTGGTGGAGGTGTCAGGTCTGAATTGACCCTGTGGCGAGGGGATTTATCCCCGCCGGGCTGCGAAGCGGCCCCAAATCGGCAAACGCGTTACGTCAGGTAGACCTTGCTTGCAAATTTACGACTGCTTCGCAGCCGAACGGGGATAAATCCCCTCGCCACAAAAGCCCAATACCATATTGATGCGGGTCAGACAAATTGCGCGGCGGCGTAACCCGAGGCCCAGGCCCACTGGAAGTTGAAGCCGCCCAGGTGGCCGGTGACATCGAGCACTTCGCCGATGAAGTACAGGCCAGGGCTTTTCAGCGATTCCATGGTCTTGGACGACACTTCATGAGTATCAACGCCACCCAGCGTCACTTCGGCAGTGCGGTAGCCTTCAGTCCCGGCAGGAACCACTTTCCAGCCCGCCAGTTTTTCGGCGATGTCGGCGATTTCCGCGTGGGTGTACTGCTTCATCGGCTTGGAAACGAACCAGTTGTCCGCCAGCAGGTTGGCCATCTTCTTGGTGAAGATTTCACCGAGCAGGGTTTTCAACTCGCTGTTCGGGCGTTCTGCTTGCTGTTGTTGCAGCCAGGTCGGCACGTCGTGGTCTGGCATCAGGTTGATCTCAACCGTATCGCCGGATTCCCAGAACGAGGAAATTTGCAAAATCGCCGGACCGCTGAGGCCGCGGTGGGTGAACAGGATGTTCTCGCGAAAGCTCTGATCGTTGCAGCTCACCAGGCAATCCACCGAGGTGCCGGACAGCTCGGTGCACAGTTCCTTGAGCTGATCGGTGATGGTGAACGGCACCAGGCCAGCGCGGGTTGGCAGCAAGTCGTGGCCGAATTGCTTGGCCACTTGATAACCGAAACCGGTGGCGCCCAGGGTCGGAATCGACAGACCTCCGGTGGCGATCACCAAGGATTCACAGGTGATCTGGCCCAGCGTGGTGTCCAGCAAATAACCGCTTTCGAGCTTCTCGATGGTCTGGATCGACGTGTCCAGGTGCAGGCTGACGCCAACCTGATCGCACTCGTTGAGCAGCATCTCGAGGATGTCGCTGGATTTGTTATCGCAGAACAGCTGGCCGAGTTTCTTCTCGTGGTACGGCACGCCGTGCTTGGCGACCATGCCGATGAAATCCCACTGGGTATAGCGCGCCAGTGCGGATTTGCAGAAGTGTTCGTTCTGCGAGAGAAAATTGCCAGGTTCGGTGTACATGTTGGTGAAATTGCAGCGGCCACCGCCCGACATCAGGATTTTCTTGCCGGCCTTGTTCGCATGGTCGAGCAACATCACCTTGCGCCCACGCCCGGCGGCGGTCAGTGCGCACATCAACCCTGCGGCGCCAGCGCCAATGATCACGACTTCGGTAGAGCGCAAAACGGTGTCCTCACACAAATCTCAGGGTTTACCCCGATCCCTGTAGGAGCGAGGCTTGCCCGCGAAGAACGATAACGCGGTGAATCAGATACACCGAGTGTTCGTTCTTCGCGGGCAAGCCTCGCTCCTACAGGGGGGGCGCGGCGTTCTTAGAGGATGCGAACGCGCAGCGAACGGCCTTTGATCTTGCCGTCGTTCAGGCGCTGCAAGGCTTGCTTGGCGATCCCGCGTTCCACGGCCACATAGGCCTGGAAGTCGAAAATCGCGATCTTGCCGACCTGAGCGCCCGGAATACCGGCATCGCCCGTCAGTGCGCCAAGAATGTCGCCCGGACGAACCTTGTCTTTACGGCCAGCGCCAATGACCAGCGTGCTCATCACCGGCAGCAGCGGTGCGCCGCCCTGGGATTTGAGGTTGTCCAGCTGATCCCAGCTCAACGGCGACTTCTGCAATTGCTCGATGGCTTGGGCGCGGTGCGCTTCGGACGGCGCGACCAGGCTGATCGCGATGCCTTTCTCGCCAGCGCGACCGGTACGGCCGACACGGTGAATGTGGATTTCCGAGTCACGGGCCAGTTCGACGTTGATCACCATGTCCAGCGCATCGATGTCCAGGCCGCGAGCGGCGACGTCGGTAGCGACGAGTACCGAAGTGCTGCGGTTGGCGAACATGGCGAGCACCTGGTCACGGTCACGCTGCTCCAGATCGCCGTGCAGGCCGACGGCGGAGATGCCTTTGGAGGTCAGATGATCAACGGTTTCCTGAACCTGCTGCTTGGTAAAGCAGAAGGCGACACAGGACGCCGGACGATGATGCGCGAGGACTTTGACCACGGCGTCCATGCGCTCTTCCGGGGAAATCTCGTAGAAACGCTGTTCGATCTGCGTGTCGTCGTGGAACGCTTCGGCTTTCACGATCTGCGGGTTACGCATGAACTTCGCCGCCAATTGCTTGATGCCCGTCGGGTAGGTGGCGGAGAACAGCAGGGTCTGACGACGTTCAGGGCTCTGGGCGATGATTTCTTCGATGGAATCGTAGAAGCCCATGTCGAGCATGCGGTCGGCTTCATCGAGGATCAGGGTATTGAGGCCATGGAGAATCAACGAGCCCTTGCGCAGGTGCTGCTGAATGCGGCCCGGGGTGCCGACGATGATGTGCGCGCCGTGCTCCAGCGAGCCGATCTGCGGGCCGAAAGCCACGCCGCCGCACAGGGTCAGGACCTTGATGTTGTCTTCGGCGCGGGCCAGGCGACGGATTTCCTTGGCAACCTGGTCGGCCAGTTCGCGCGTCGGGCAAATGACCAGCGCCTGGCAACCGAAGAAGCGCGGATTGATCGGGTTCAACAGGCCGACACCGAAGGCGGCAGTCTTGCCGCTACCGGTCTTGGCTTGGGCGATCAGGTCCATCCCCTTGAGGATCACCGGCAAGCTTTGCGCCTGGATCGGCGTCATCTCGGCATAACCCAAAGAGTCGAGGTTAGCCAGCATGGCGGCGGACAGCGGCAAAGTATTAAAAGCGGTGGCGATGGTGGTCACGGGACTGGCCTGCAAAACAAAATGTCGCGCAGTGTATCAGTCCCGCGCTCTCCACCTGCAAATTCTGGACGAATAGTCGTAGCAGCTGCCGAGGCACGAGGCTGCGTTGGGCTGCGAAGCGGCCCTCGAGGACCCCGGGCGGTCCTGCGGACACGCAACGCAGCCTCGTGCCTCGGCAGCTGCTACAGGTCAGTGCTCTATATCGTGCTCGCGGCTGACTGTCCGTCGGCCATCCTTTGGTGAAAGCTGTGAGAAGATCGTCGCGGCCAGCATCGCCATGATCCCGACCGTTACAAAGGTCAGCTGGAACGCACCCAGCACCGTGTCCACACCGTCGTTGCCGATCTCCGCGGTGAAGCCGCCGAGCAAGGCGCCGGCGCAGGCAACACCGAGGCTCAGGGATAATTGCGCGACCACCGACAGCAGGCTGTTGCCGCTGCTGGCGCTGGCGTCGTCGAGGTCGATCAGGGTTACGGTGTTCATGGCGGTGAACTGCAAGGAGTTGATCGCCCCCAGAATCGACAGCATCACCAATAGCAGCCAGTACGGCGTCTGCTCGCTGACCAGGCCCATGCTCGCCAGCATCAGCCCCAGCGCCAGGGTGTTGCCGGTGAGCACAATGCGATAGCCCAGACGCTCGATCAGCGGCCGCGCCACCGACTTGGCGACCATCGCCGCAGCGGCCAGCGGCAACATGCTCATCCCGGCCTGGGACGGCGAATAACCCAGCGCCACTTGCAGCAGCAACGGCACAAGGAACGGCAGGGCGCCGCTGCCCAGGCGGGCGAACAGATTGCCGAGGATGCCCACGGCAAACGTCCGGGTCTTGAACAGCGACGGCGCGAACAGCGGATTATCGATGTGCCCGGCGCGCAGCCAATACGCCGCCAGACACGCCATGCCGCCGAACAGCAGCAACATCACGCGCAGGTGCGGCAGGTGCAGTTCGCCGAGGCCTTCCATGGCGATGGTGATCAGCACCATCGCTGCGCCAAACAGCAAGAAGCCGAGGCTGTCGAAGCGGGTGCGTTCGCTGCCACGCAGGTCGGGGATGAACCTCCATACGGCGTAGCAACCGACGGCGCCCACCGGCAAGTTGATCAGGAAGATCCAGTGCCAGGTCAGGTATTCGACCATCCAGCCGCCCATGGTCGGGCCGATCAACGGGCCGAGCAGGCCGGGAATGGTGATGAAGCCCATGATCCGCACCAGTTCCGAGCGCGGATAGGCGCGCAGCACCACCAATCGCCCGACCGGCAGCATCAGTGCACCGCCCAGGCCCTGGATCACCCGGGCGCCGATCAGCATGCTCAGGGTGCTCGACAACGCACAGAGCAATGAGCCGAGACTGAACAGCAGGATCGCGCCGAAGAAGATTTTCTTGGTGCCGAAGCGGTCGGCGATCCAGCCCGAGGCGGGGATTAGCAGTGCGACGGTGAGCATGTAGGCAATGATCACGCCCTGCATGCGCAGCGGATCTTCGGCCAGGTCGCGGGCCATGGCGGGCAGGGCGGTGTTGAGGATGGTCCCGTCGAGGGATTGCATGAAGAAAGCAATGGCGACGACCCACGGCACCCAGCGGGCGGTGACAGCGTCGAGAGGCGGGCGGTTGGGCATGGGACCTCTTGTGAGTCGAAGTTACTGCAAAGTCATGGCGGGACTGACTCTGTGGTGAGGGGATTTATCCCCGTTCGGCTGCGCAGCAGTCGTAAATCCGGCTGATGCGGTCTGTCTGTCAAACCGCGTTTACCAATTTGGGGCCGCTGCGCAGCCCAACGGGGATAAATCCCCTCGCCACAGGATCCCCTGTGTACAGGGGATTTGTGTTTACAGAGTTAAGGTCAATCGGCTGACAAGCGCGCCCGGCAACAACGCCGAGGCCGTGGCCCGCTGGCTGTAGGTGCTGGCCGACAACATAAGCTCACGTTCTTCGGTCAACGCTTCCAGCTGCGAACCGAGCAAGCTGTAGGCACTGTCATCAAAGCGCATGGTGCTCACCGGCGCCTGAATCTCGCCGTTCTCGACCCAGAACGTCGCAAACCGCGTCATGCCGGTCAGGCGTGCCGCCGGTTGATCCGAGTAGTTCAGGTACCAGAGGTTGCTGATGTACAAACCGGTGCCCAGTTGCTTGAGAATCTCTGCGTCAGGCAACGTGCCGGCTGCCATGTTCACCGCACTCGGCATTTCACCACCGCTGGCGCCGTTGGCGGTCAGGCCGTACTCGGCGGCGCTGCGTGAACTGACCATCTGCGCGCCGGCCTTGCCTTCGACGATCAAGCCGAGATCGCTGCGCGGATAACCTTCGCCGGAGAACGCCGGGCTCAAGGAACCGCTGACCTTTTCATCGACCGACACCAGCGCGCTGAACGAGCTGTCGCCCGCATAAAGCTTCTGCAATGGGCTGTGTTTGCTGGCAATCGACTGCGCCGAGAAACCGCCCCAGCCCAGCATGTCCATGATTTCCCCCAGGGCGGCCGGCGCCAGATAGGCGCGGTACTGACCCGGCGCCAGGGTGCGTTGCGGTTTGCCCAGGAATTCCAACTGCTCGCGCGCCTGCGCAAAGCGTCTGGCAAATCCTTCGCTGCTCCAGTCGTGCCCGGCGTAGCTGGCTTTCACCGCTTGGCCATTGTCATGGAACAGGCTGAAATCGAAGTTGAAGCTGTTGGCCTGATGCCAGCCAAACGAGCCTGAAGAACTGGCGAAGCCACGACTGATCGGCCCGGCGGCATAGAATCCCACGAGATCCAGACCTGCGGCCGCCTGAGTGATTTCGGCTACCACTTGCTCGGTGTCCGGCAGCGGATGCGCCTGCACGTTCTTGCTCTGCCAGCCGTTGTGGTTGAGCATCAAATACGGATCCTGCGGCAGCAGCGGCAAGGTTTCGCGCAACTGTTGCAGACCTTCGGCCAGCCGTTGAAGGTCAACTTCAGCATCACCGGAAAGGGTAATGTTCAGGTCGGCATGCCGACCGTCGTTGATCAGTTTGAAACCGACGCTCGCTTGCTGCACCTGACCAGCCTGGCGCACCTTGCCGTGATTGAAGCGCACGAAGGCCGAGGACTCGGCGGCGTAGCTGAGGGTGAATTGCTCCGGCTCGCGAATCGCATCGCGCAGCCAATTGACCAAGGCTTTGAACGACTCGGCCTGAGTGTTTGACGTACTCATCAGGCGTCTCCCCCAAATACATCTACGTTGCTGAACACGCAGGCCGGCGAGGCATGGCCGACGCGAATCACCTGATTCGGTTCGCCCTTGCCGCAGTTTGGCGTGCCCAGGACCTTGAAGGTGCTGGCGTCGCCGACGGCGCTGAGGCTCTTCCAGAAGTGCGCGGAAATCGCCCGGTAATTCGGGTTCTTCACCACGCCTTTGAGCTCGCCGTTTTCGATCAACTGCGCCCATTCGCAACCGAACTGGAACTTGTTGCGCGCATCGTCGATGGACCACGAGCGGTTGGTCGACATCATGATGCCGTGTTCGATATTGCCGATCAGTTGTTCCAGCGGTTGATCGCCGGGCTCGATGTTCAGGTTGGCCATGCGGTCGATCGGTGGACGGTTCCAGCCACAGGCGCGGCTGTTGGCAACGCCGTCCATGCCGGCACGGAATTGCGACAGCGCACCGCCCAATGGACGCAGCAACAGGCCTTCTTTGATCAGGAATTGCTTGCTCGCGGCCGTGCCGTCGTCGTCATGGCCGTAGCTGGCGAGTTGCTCGGGAATATCGGGATCGAAGGTTACGTTCAGCAGTTTCGAGCCGTATTGCAGATGACCGAAGTCTTCTGCCTTGACGAAACTGGTGCCGGCGTAATTGCGTTCATCGCCGAGGATGCGATCCAGCTCCAGCGGGTGACCTATGGATTCGTGGATCTGCAGCATCATCTGGTCGGGCATTAACAGCAAATCGCGCGGGCCTTGCGGAGTGTTGGGCGCCAGCAGCAATTGCAGCGCCTGATCGGCGACTTTCGGCCCCGCTCCGACCAGGCCGCAGCGGCTGATGACGTCGGCACTGCCTTGCTGGCCGAAGTTCTCGCGGCCCAGGCTGCGGGTCTGGCTGTCGCTGCCGTCGTAGGCGGTGACATCGAGGCCCGGGTACACAAAACGTTGGGCCTGACGCAGTTCCGCGCCGGCGCTGTTGAGGTAGATCTGCTCGACATGGGTGATACCGATGCTCACTTGCCAGTTCACCAGACGCTCGTCCTTGGGCACGGACGCGGATTCGGCGCCGAGCAGTTGGTAGCAATCGCTCAGGGACGGGAAGGGCTGGTCGAGGTTCGGCGAAAAGTAGTCGGCGCGGTCGCTGGAGACGGCTTGCTCGCGCAGGTCGAGCAGGGCGTGGGGCTTGAGTCGGCGGGCTTGTTGCTCGGCGCGCTCAAGAGCCGCTTGCAGGCCTTGTTGCGACAGGTCGTTGGTCGCGGCGTAGGCTTCGACGCCGTTGACGCGCACGGTCAGCATCGCGCCTTCGTCACGGCTCAGGCTTGGAGGTTCGGCGACATTCTTGCGCACCGACAGGTACTGGCCGGACTCGCGCACATAACGCAGCGAAAAGAATTCAGCGCCCGTGCGCAAGGCAGCGAAGCGCTGCTTGAGCTGGGGGTGGAAATCGAACATTCAGGAACCTCCTTGGTCTGGAGTGGCGGTGTATCGATGTTGCGAGGGGGGGTGAAACGTTTGCGTGGCGCTAGATTAGGCCTGCGTGGGGGTAGGATCAAGGGCGGTGCGGTGTAGGAAGGGATTACCAGGGTGCGTCAGGCAGAGATGTGTTGTAGCGGCGGGCCCCATCGCGGGCAAGCCCGCTCCCACACTGATCGCGAGTGAATCACAAATATGTAATCCTACTCGAAACCTGTGGGAGCGGGCTTGCCCGCGATTGGCCGTGACGCGGTGTAACGGTCTTACTGAGCGGTAAGGCTCACATCCCGCATCGGCTTGCCACGCACCGGCGCATCGCCGGCCACGAAGTAATCGGCCTTGCTGCGCGGCAACGGCTGGCGACCACGGATCTTGTCGGCGATTTTCTCGGCGATCATGATCGTTGGTGCGTTCAGGTTGCCGGTGGTGATGATCGGCATGATCGAGGCATCGACCACGCGCAGGGCTTGCAGGCCGTGTACACGACCTTCGCCATCGACCACGGCCATGTCGTCGGTGCCCATCTTGCAGGAGCAAGACGGGTGGAACGCGGTTTCGGCGTGCTCGCGGATGAACTTGTCGAGCTGCTCATCGGTTTGCACGTCGATGCCCGGGCTGATTTCGCGGCCACGGAAAGCGTCCAGTGCAGGCTGTTGCATGATTTCACGGGTCAGGCGGATGCCGTCGCGGAATTCCTGCCAGTCCTGCTCGGTGGCCATGTAGTTGAACAGGATGCTTGGGTACTCGCGCGGATCCTTGGACTTGGCCTGGATGCGACCGCGGCTCGGCGAACGCATGGAACCCATGTGCGCCTGGAAACCGTGCTCTTTCACGCCGTTGCTGCCGTTGTAGTTAATGGCAACTGGCAGGAAGTGGTACTGAATGTTCGGCCAATCGAACTCTTCGCGGGTACGGATGAAACCGCCGGCTTCGAACTGATTGCTGGCGCCGATGCCGGTGCCGTTGAACAGCCATTCGGCACCGATGGCCGGCTGGTTGTACCAGAGCAGCGACGGGTACAGCGAGACCGGTTGGGTGCAGGCGTATTGCAGGTACAGCTCGAGGTGATCCTGCAGGTTTTCGCCGACGCCTGGCAGGTCATGGACCACCGGGATGTCGAGCTTGTTCAGCAGTTCAGCCGGGCCGACGCCGGAGCGTTGCAGAATCTGCGGCGAAGCGATGGCGCCGGAGCACAGCAGTACTTCTTTGCGGGCACGGGCTTCAACGCGCTCTTCAGCGGCGCCGATCAGGTAACGCACGCCAACGGCACGCTTGCCTTCGAACAGGATCTTGTCGGTCAGCGCGTGGGTGACGATGGTCAGGGTCGAACGCTTCTTGGCGACGTCCAGGTAACCGCGAGCGGTGCTGGCGCGACGGCCGTTCGGCGTCACGGTACGGTCCATCGGGCCGAAGCCTTCTTGCTGGTAACCGTTCAAGTCTTCGGTGCGTGGATAACCGGCTTGCACGCCTGCTTCAACCATCGCGTGGAAGAGCGGGTTGTTGCCGGCTTTCGGCGTGGTCACGCTGACCGGACCGTCGCCACCGTGGTAGTCGTTCGGGCCGATGTCGCGGGTTTCGGCCTTGCGGAAATACGGCAGGCAGTTCAGGTAGTCCCAGTCTTCAAGGCCTGGAAGCTTGGCCCAGTTGTCGTAGTCCATCGCGTTGCCACGGATGTAGCACATGCCGTTGATCAGCGAAGAACCGCCCAGACCCTTGCCGCGACCGCATTCCATCCGGCGACCGTCCATGTGTGGCTCTGGATCGGTTTCGTAGGCCCAGTTGTACCGACGGCCTTGCAGCGGGAACGCCAGGGCGGCTGGCATTTGCGTGCGGAAGTCCAGACGGTAGTCCGGGCCGCCTGCTTCGAGCAGCAGGACGGTGACGCCTTCGTCTTCAGTCAGACGGGTCGCCAGGGTGTTACCGGCCGAGCCGGCACCGATGATGATGTAATCGAATTCTTGGGACATTGAATGCACCCTCTTTGAAGTTGGTCAGGTCGCAGATCGCCTTGACGCCGCGCAACCTGTGGTGAGGGGATTTATCCCCGTCCGGCTGCGCAGCAGTCGTAAACTCAGCGACTGGTTCTATCTGAAGAGTCGCGGTGTCTGGATAGGGGCCGCTGCGCGGCCCAACGGGGATAAATCCCCTCGCCACAATGGCGTTCGCTCCAGACTTCGCGCAGATCAGAAAACCGAGGCGTAATCGCCCAGTTCGACCTGTACCGATTTGATGCGTGTGAAGTTGTTCAGCGAGCTGATGCCGTTCTCACGGCCCACGCCCGACTGCTTGTAGCCGCCGACCGGCATCTTGGCGTCGGACTCGCCCCAGGCGTTGATCCAGCAGATACCGGCTTCCAGTTGATGAATCACGCGGTGAGCGCGGTTCAGGTCCTTGGTGACGATACCGGCAGCCAGGCCGAAGTCGGTGTCGTTGGCACGACGGATCACTTCTTCTTCGGTGTCGTAAGTCAGGATCGCCATCACCGGGCCGAAGATTTCTTCGCGAACGATGGTCATCTCGTCGGTGCAGTCAGTGAACACGGTCGGTGCCACGAACGCGCCTTTGGCGAATTCGCCTTCGGTCAGACGACCGCCGCCGCACAGCACGCGAGCGCCTTCTTCCTTACCTTTGGCGATGTAACCCAGCACGCTTTCCATGTGGGCGAAGCTGACCAGCGGGCCGAAGTTGGTGTTCTCGTCTTCCGGGTTGCCGATGCGGATACGGGCAACGCGCTCAGCGATCTTGGCTTCGAAAGCGGCTTTCAGGTGAGTCGGTACGAACACGCGTGTGCCGTTGGTGCAGACCTGGCCGGAGCTATAGAAGTTGGCCATCATCGCGGTGTCGGCGGCGCGATCGAGGTCGGCGTCGTCGAAGATGATCAGCGGGGATTTGCCGCCCAGTTCCATGGTCACGTCTTTCAGCGACGAAGCGGAAGCGCTGGCCATGACCTTCTTGCCGGTGTCGGTACCGCCGGTGAAGGAGATTTTTTCGATGCGCGGGTGCTCGGTCAACCAGGTGCCGACTTCACGGCCGCTGCCGGTCAGGACGTTGAACACGCCGGCTGGCAGGCCTGCTTCGGTGTAGATCTCGGCCAGTTTCAGCGTGGTCAGGGAAGTGACTTCGCTTGGCTTGAAGATCATCGCGTTACCGGCTGCCAAGGCAGGAGCGGATTTCCACAGGGCGATCTGAATCGGGTAGTTCCACGCGCCGATACCGGCCACGACGCCCAGCGGCTCGCGACGGGTGTAGACGAACGACGTGGTACGCAGCGGGATCTGCTCGCCTTCGATGGCGGGCACCAGGCCTGCGTAGTATTCCAGCACGTCAGCACCGGTGACGATGTCGACATACTTGGTTTCGGAGAACGACTTGCCGGTGTCCAGGGTTTCCAGGGCTGCCAGTTCATCGTTGCGCTCGCGCAGGATGTCCACGGCACGACGCAGGATGCGCGAACGCTCCATGGCGGTCATCGCGGCCCAGATTTTCTGGCCCTTTTCGGCGCTGACCACAGCGCGTTCGACGTCTTCTTTGGTCGCACGCTGTACTTTTGCGAGGACTTCTCCGTTAGCCGGGTTGATGGCTTCGAAAGTGGCGTCGCTGCTGGCGTCGCTGTAGCCGCCATCGATGTAGAGTTTTTGCAGTTCGAAACGGGCCATAAAGTCCTCGCAAGTGCATAAGTGGTTGGCGTTGACCACTGCGGTGAAGCCATATAGGTGTGGCAACACCGATCAGTAGCAGTTCAGGGGTTGAGCGGTTATGTGTGCTCTAACTCACCTGCTTGGCCAGTTGGAAATCCATGTATTCGTAAGCGATCTGGTGCGCTTGCTCAGTGTCGAAAGCATCTCCCGACAGGGCTCCGCGCAACCACAAACCGTCGATGAGGGCTGCCAGGCCTCGTGCTGCGCTGCGTGCATCATCCAGCGGCAGTACACGGCGGAACTGGCAGCACAGGTTGGAATACAGGCGGTGATCGTTGATCCGCTGCAACCTGTGCAAAGACGGGTGGTGCATGCTGGTGGCCCAGAAGGCCAGCCAGGTTTTCATTGCCGGGCCATTGACCTGGCTGGCGTCGAAGTTGCCTTCGATGATCACCTGGAGGTGCGCCCGCGGGCTGCTGTCCTCCAGCGCCTGACGGCGCGCGGTGACGTTCTCGCTGAGGACACTCATCAGATACTGCGCCGTGGCAGCAATCAGGCCGTTCTTGTCCTGAAAATAGTGACTGATGATGCCATTCGAGACACCGGCCAAACGGGCGATCAGCGCAATGCTGGCGTCCCCCATTCCGACCTGATCGACCGCCTGCAATGTGGCTTCGATCAACTGCTGGCGGCGGATGGGTTGCATACCGACCTTGGGCATCTTGCACATCTCCTTAGGCCTTCCGGTGGACGTCAAACGTCTATCGGATTGAAGGCCAGTCTATTTTGTTTTGATTGAACGTTCAATCAACAAAGAATAAGATCTGCGACAAATCGTCGCTGCCTACAGGTTTTTCCTACGTGTAGTGGGCGGAAAAACGACATCCGAAAACGCTCGAAACCCACGCGCACTGGCGCTCCCGGGCTTCGGGCTTTTTTCGGGGTCTCTTTATATCACCCGTCGGTCGGCTGCCAACTAACCGATTAGTCGGGTAACGCGTTGCCTTGTGTTCTTCTCTCGCACTGCCTGGAGCATCTGTGCCATGAGTTCTGCCTCTCTTATAAAGACCCCACCCCAGAAGGTGACGGTCAACGGTTGGGTGTTCTACACCTCTACCGCGTTGATTCTGTTGTTGACCGCCATTCTGATCATCGCCCCGCAAGAGGCCGGCAGATTGCTCGGTATCGCCCAGGCCTGGTTGTCCCGCAGCTTCGGCTGGTACTACATGGTAGTGATCGCTGCCTATCTGGTATTCGTCGTCGGCCTGGCGTTTTCGTCCTACGGCAAACTCAAGCTGGGCAGCAAGGACGACACCCCGGACTTCAGCTACGGCGCCTGGGCGGGGATGCTGTTCTCGTCGGGTATCGGCATTTCGCTGCTGTACTTCGGTGCTTCCGAGCCGCTGGACCACTACTTCAATCCGCCGGAAGGCGTGGCCGGCAGCAATATGGCCGCCCGTCAGGCTGTACAGCTGACGTTCCTGCATTGGGGCCTGCATGGCTGGGCGATCTACGCCTTGGTCGGCCTGGCGGTGGCGTATTTTGCCTACCGTCATAACCAGCCGTTGGCGTTGCGTTCGGCGCTGTATCCGCTGGTGGGCGAGCGCTGGGTCAAAGGCGCGGCCGGTCACGCGGTGGACGGTTTCGGCATGTTCGTGACCCTGCTGGGTCTGGTGACGAACCTGGGGATTGGATCGCTGCAAGTGTCGTCGGGCCTTGAAAACCTGTTCGGCATGGAACACAACAACACCAACCTGCTGATCGTGATCATTGTGATGAGCACCGTGGCGACCATCGCCGCCGTGTCCGGCGTGGAAAACGGCATTCGTCGTCTGTCCAACCTGAACATCGTGCTGTTCAGCGGCCTGCTGATTTTCGTGCTGCTGTTCGGCCCGACGTTGCACCTGCTCAACGGCTTCGTGCAGAACATCGGTGACTACCTCAACGGTATCGTACTGAAAACCTTCGACCTCTATGTGTACGAAGGCAGTGGCGAGAAGAGCGAGCGCTGGATGGGCCTGTGGACCTTGTTCTACTGGGCCTGGTGGATTTCCTGGGCCCCATTCGTCGGCATGTTTATCGCGCGTATTTCCCGTGGTCGCACGGTGCGCGAACTGGTGGCCGGCGTGCTGCTGATCCCGCTGGGTTTCACTCTGGCGTGGCTGTCGATCTTCGGTAACTCGGCCCTGGACCTGGTGATGAACCATGGGGCGGTGGAGCTCGGGAAGACGGCGCTGGAACAGCCGTCGATGGCGATTTATCAGCTGCTTGAGCATTACCCGGCGTCGAAGATTGTGATCGGCGTGTCGATCTTCGTCGGTTTCGTGCTGTTCCTGACCCCGGCGGATTCTGGCGCGGTGATGATGGCCAACCTTTCCTGCAAGGGCGGCAATGTTGACGAAGACGCCCCGCACTGGCTGCGGATCTTTTGGTCGGCGGTGATTACGCTGGTGACCATCGGCCTGCTGTTCGCCGGTAACTTCGAAGCCATGCAAACCATGGTGGTGCTGGCCGGTCTGCCGTTCTCGGTGGTGCTGGTGTTCTTCATGTTCGGCTTGCACAAGGCCATGCGCCAGGACGTGCAGATCGAACAAGAGCAAGCGGAGCTCGCAGCCCGCGGTCGTCGTGGTTTCAGCGAGCGTCTGACGCAGCTGGACCTGCAACCGAACCAGTCGATCGTTCAGCGCTTCATGGACAAGCAAGTCAGCCCGGCGCTGGAAGAGGCGGCGGTGCAATTGCGCGGTCAAGGCCTGGAAGTGCAAACGTTGCTGGGTAAATCCAAGCGTTGCATGGGTGTGCGCATCGAGATGGAAGAGGGCAACCCTTTTGTCTACGAAGTGAGCCTGGATGGCTATCTGGCGGCGGCGAGCGATACGGTCTCGGCTGAAAGCGCTGATGAACCGCGTGCGCGCTACTACCGCGCCGAGGTTTACCTGCACAACGGCAGCCAGGATTACGACTTGATGGGCTTCACTCAGGATCAGATCACCCGTGACGTGCTCGATCAGTTTGAAAGCCATCGGCAGCTCCTTGGCCGGGTCTATAGCTAAGTAATCAAGGACGCGGTGTTTCGCTCTGAAGCACCGCGTCGGCTTCATCGCCAGCAGGCTGGCTCCCACAAGAGAATGCATTCCAATGTGGGAGCCAGCCTGCTGGCGATGGGGGTTGCAACTGCAACGCTGCATCACCCGATATCCCATAAACAAAAACGCCGCGATCCTCTCGCGGCGTTTTTGTGTCTGCTGCCTTACCCCAGGTTCTTGCCGAGCAGCGCGTGGTACAGCTCGCTGTCGCCCAGAATTCCCACAACCTTGTTGTTGTCGTGCAGCACCAGCTTGTTGCCCGTCTGATAACGAATCTGCAGCGCATCGCGCATGCCGATGTTGGAGTCCACCAGCGTTGGTCGACGACCCAAGCCCTCAACCGCTTGCCCTGGAATCCAGTTCTGCAGGTCCAGGCTCGCACCGTTCTGGCGGGCGCCTTTGATGGTGTTGCCTTCGGCCAGGTCCAGCCACGAATCGCCGCCCGGATCGAGGCACACCGAACCGTTGATGCGTTTGCAGTTGTCCAGGGTGCGCATCAGGCTGCGACCGCACAGAACGTTCAGCGGGTTGGTGTGCGCGACGAAGGTCCGCACGTAGTCGTCTGCCGGGTTCAGCACGATTTCTTCAGGCTTGCTGTACTGCACGATCCGGCCGTCTTTCATGATCGCGATACGGCTGCCGAGCTTCAGGGCTTCATCGAGGTCGTGGCTTACGAACACGATGGTTTTGTTCAACTTGCTTTGCAGTTCCAGCAGTTCGTCTTGCAGGCCTTGGCGGATCAGCGGGTCGAGTGCCGAGAACGGTTCGTCCATCAGCAGAATGTCGGCGTCCATCGCCAGTGCACGGGCCAGGCCCACACGTTGCTGCATACCGCCGGAGAGTTCGTCAGGCTTCTTGTTGCGCCACTGGGTCAGGCCCACCAGCTCAAGCTTGTCGTCCACCAGCTTGCGCCGTTCCTTTTCCGGGCGACCCTGCATTTCCAGACCGAAACTGATGTTCTCGCGCACCGTCAGCCAAGGCATCAGGGCGAATTTCTGGAACACCATCGCAATGCGCTTGGTGCGCATCATTTTCAGCTCTGCCGGGGTGCAGGACGCGATATCGATCTGCCTGCCTTCGTGCTCGACGAACAGCTTGCCGCGGCTGACGGTGTTGAGGCCGTTGATGCAGCGCAGCAGGCTGGATTTGCCGGAGCCGGACAAACCCATCAATACGCAGATTTCACCTTTTTCGACGTCCAGGCTGGCTTTTTCAACGCCCACAATCTGCCCGGTCTTTTTCAGGATCTGGTCGCGGGTCATGCCCTGGTCGAGAAGCTTGAGCGCCTCGCGCGGGTCTTTGGAAAAGATTACGTCGACGTCTTCGAAGCGAATAATGCTCATGCGTCACCCCCTACTTTAGCGTCGGGTTGTTTGCAGATACGGTCGAGCATGATCGCCAGCAATACGATCGCCAGGCCGGCTTCGAAGCCCAGGGCGATATCAGCAGTGTTCAGTGCGTTGACCACGGGTTTGCCCAGGCCGTCGGCGCCCACCAGTGCCGCGATCACCACCATCGACAGCGACAGCATGATGCACTGGGTGATGCCGGCCGCGATGCTTGGCATGGCGTAGGGCAATTCGATGCGTGCGAGCAGTTGACGGCGCGAGCAGCCGAAGGCTTTGCCGGCGTCCATCAATTCTGCGGGAACATCGCGGATACCCAGGTAGGTCAGGCGGATAGGCGCGGCAATCGCGAACACTACCGTGGAGATCAGGCCCGGGACCACACCCAGACCGAAGAGGGTCAGGGTAGGAATGAGGTACACGAAGGTCGGCACGGTCTGCATCAGATCGAGCACCGGACGCATCAGTGTGTAGAACATCGGTTTGTGCGCGGCGACGATGCCCAACGGCACGCCGATGACCACGCAGACCAGGGTCGCGAAGAGCACCTGGGCGAGGGTTTCCATGGTTTCCTGCCAGTACCCCAGGTTGAGGATCAGCAGGAAGGAAGCGATGACGAAAACGGTCAGCCCCCACTTTCGTTGAATGAAGTGTGCCAGTAGCGCGATGAGGCCGATCAATGCCAGCGGGTTGAACCAGGTCAGCGCGAAAGTCACGCCGTGGATCATCGTTTCCAGTGACACGGCGATGGCGTCGAAGGTGTTGGCGCCGTGTTGCGTCAACCATTCAACGAAGCCTGCGATGTACTGGCCTAGAGGTATTTTCTGATCAATCAGCATGGTAGTGAACGTCCGCATGCAAGGAAATAAACAGCCCGGGCGAGCGAACCCGCCCGGCGTAAGCGGTGCTTCTTAATTCAAGGCTGCGCGAGCTTGGCTTTCACGGCCTCCAGGCCTGGTTTACCGTCAATGGTGGTCACGCCAGCGAGCCAGGTATCGAGCACCTGTGGATTCTTTTTCAGCCAGGCCTTGGCGGCCGCGTCAGGCTTCATTTTGTCGTCCAGGACGTTGCCCATCAGCGTGCTTTCCATGTCGAGGGTGAACACCAGGTTTTTCAGCAACTGTCCGACGTTGCTGCATTCCTGCGCGTAGCCCTTGCGGGTGTTGGTGAAGATGGTCGCCTGACCGAAGTTCGGGCCGAAAAAGTCGTCGCCGCCCGTCAGGTACTTCATCTTGAAACGAGTGTTCATCGGGTGCGGTTCCCAGCCCAGGAACACCACGGCGGTGTTGCGGCGCTGGGCGCGATCGACTTGCGAGAGCATGCCTGCCTCGCTGGACTCGACCACCTTGAAGCCGGCGTCTTTCAGGCCGAAGGCGTTCTTGTCGATCATGCTCTGGATCAGGCGGTTGCCGTCGTTGCCTGGTTCGATGCCGTAGATTTTGCCGTCGAGTTCTTTCTTGAACTTGGCGATGTCGGCGAAATCTTTCAGACCCTTGTTATACAACTCTTCGGGCACGGCGAGTGTGTATTTTGCGTTTTCGAGGTTGGCGCGCAGGGTCTCCACGGTGCCGGCATCGCGGTAGGCCTTGATGTCGTTTTCCATGGTCGGCATCCAGTTACCCAGGAACACATCCATGTTCTTGCCGTCGGCCAGGGACTTGTAGGTCACCGGGACGGAAATCATCGTGGTTTTGGTTTTGTAGCCCAGGGCATCGAGAACGACGCTGGTGGTGGCGGTGGTGACAGTAATGTCAGTCCAGCCGACATCGGAGAAGTTTACGGTGCTGCATTGAGCGGGTTCTGCAGCTTGAGCCAGTAACGGCAGACTCAGCATGGCGGCCAACAACAACGACGGGGAACCTTTCATGGATGGACTCCTTGGTGTTTTTTTTGGCAGTGTTCCGACTGGACCACCGCACTTATAGGTTGCGGTTGGATGGCGTTTTGGAGACAGCTCTACCACGGCGCCTTGCAATCGAGTCGATACGATCATGTACCAGTGAAAATCTGACGCCTACAGGGTGCGTCGTAACCAGTACAGGGATGGTCGCATCCAGTGTCGGTGACGTCGTTTACAGCTTTTTTCAGCCCCCTTTACCCCACTGATCCGCAAAAAAACGGCGAAAACGCAGCGTAAAACGCCCGCGGCGTTGCTGAGCATGAGTGCGTCGGTGTGAGACGTCGAACGACACGGCAAAAGCCTGATGATGCGGCCATCCCGGCGGATTGCAGCTTGAGCGTAGCAGCTCCGTCACTGGGCGCTTTTGCGCCTGGAGTTGGCACATCCAGGAGTTCGGCAGTAATGGCTATCAGTGTTTTCGACCTGTTCAAAATCGGCATCGGCCCTTCCAGTTCGCACACCGTTGGACCCATGCGGGCCGCCGCGCTGTTCGTGCAAGGTTTGCGTGAGCAGGGTCTTTTGGAACAAGTGCGGCGCGTCGAAGTTCAGCTTTATGGGTCGCTGTCGGCCACCGGCATTGGTCACGGCAGCGACAACGCGGTGATCATGGGCCTGATGGGCGAGTGGCCGGACGCGATTGATCCGTCGCAAATCGGCATCCGCATCGCCACCCTGCGCGAGACCCACACCCTGTTGCTCGATGGTCGCCTGTCGGTGCCGTTTATCTGGGCTCGCGACATGCGCCTGATCGACGAAAACCTGCCTTTTCACCCCAACGCCATGACCCTGGTTGCCGAGGGCGATAACGGCGAGCTGCATCGCGACACCTACTATTCCATCGGCGGCGGTTTTGTCGTGGACGAAGCGCAGGCTTCCAGCGGTGTGGTTGATCTGGATCGCACCGTATTGCCGTACGACTTCTCCAGCGCTGTCGAACTGCTCAGCCTCTGTAAGCAGCACAACCTGCGCGTCGCCGAATTGATGATGGCCAACGAGAAAGTCTGGCGCAGCGAGGATGAAATCCGCAGTGGCCTGATGAAGCTCTGGCGCGCCATGCAGGATTGCGTCGATCAAGGCCTGAAACACGAAGGCATCTTGCCCGGCGGACTGAATGTGCGCCGTCGCGCGGCCAAGTTGCACCGCAGCTTGCAGGAACTGGGAAAACCCAACGTCATCGGTTCGACCTTGAGCGCCATGGAATGGGTCAACCTGTTCGCTCTGGCGGTCAACGAAGAGAACGCTGCCGGCGGGCGCATGGTGACGGCGCCGACCAATGGCGCGGCGGGGATCATCCCGGCGGTGTTGCACTACTTCATGAAATTCAGTGAAGCGGTGACGGACGCCAACGTGGTCGACTATTTCCTCAGTGCTGCAGCGGTGGGGATTCTGTGCAAGAAGAATGCTTCGATTTCCGGTGCGGAAGTCGGTTGTCAGGGCGAGGTTGGTTCGGCCTGCGCAATGGCGGCGGCTGGCTTGGCGGAGATCCTTGGCGCCACGCCGGAGCAACTGTGCAATGCGGCGGAAATTGGTCTGGAACACAACCTGGGCCTGACCTGCGATCCGGTGGGCGGGCTGGTTCAAGTGCCGTGCATCGAGCGCAATGCGATTGCCGCGGTGAAAGCCATCAACGCGGCGCAGATGGCGTTGCGCGGGGATGGTCAGCACTTTATCTCGCTGGATCGGGTGATCCGAACGATGCGTGATACCGGTGCTGATATGCATGACAAATATAAAGAGACATCGCGGGGTGGGTTGGCGGTTAGTGCCGTCGAGTGCTGAATCCGAGGTGACCCCGTTCGCGGGCAAGCCTCGCTCCTACAGAATCACGCGATCCCTGTAGGAGCGAGGCTTGCCCGCGAAGGCGCCAGACCAGTCAAAACTGCGCGCTAAGTGAACACATAATCCTGGACGCGCCACCTTTTAGAGCGTCGCTTACAGATAAGCCACTTGTCCAAGATCCGGGATCCAGATTGGCCATTACCGCCTGTCACCTGTGCTTGCGGTGACACTCTCCATCAGGTCGCCGTAGCCCTGTTCCCACAAGTGCTACCGATTTGCTCAAGCCCAACGGGGCAGAGCGCCTCCCTCCGTTAATGGCACTTATAACCCCTACTCGCGGCACGGCTTATATAGACACGCCGCGACGTCGTTTTCAGGAGTTATTGAATGACCATTCAACTTTAGGCATGGCAATTGCTCTGTCATTACAAAGCCCGTCTCCCACGCGAGAACGATGGCAATAACAAGAGCCTCCGCCTGAGGCCATCACCCGCTTTGTGTGAGGAGATACCGCGATGACGACGTTCAACTCCGGGGCCCAACCCCAGAACCGTGCGCCTCAATCCATCGGCTTTTTGCTGCTGGACAATTTCACGCTTATTTCTCTGGCCTCCGCAGTGGAACCCCTGCGCATGGCCAACCAATTGTCCGGTCGCGAGCTGTATCGCTGGACCACGCTCACCGTCGACGGCGGTCAGGTCTGGGCCAGTGATGGTCTGCAGATCACTCCCGATTGCTCCATGCACAAAGCGCCCCCTCTGGACACCATCATTGTCTGCGGCGGCATCGGCATTCAGCGCACCGTTACCCGTGAACACGTCTCGTGGCTGCAAAGCCAGGCGCGTCAGTCCCGCCGTCTCGGCGCGGTCTGCACCGGCAGTTGGGCCCTGGCCTGCGCCGGCCTGCTGGACGGTTTTGATTGCAGCGTGCACTGGGAATGCCTGGCTTCGATGCAGGAAGCGTTTCCGCGCGTGGCCATGAGCACACGCCTGTTCACCCTCGACCGTAACCGTTTCACCAGCTCTGGCGGCACGGCGCCGCTGGACATGATGCTGCACCTGATCAGTCGCGATCACGGCCGTGAACTGTCCGCCGCGATTTCGGAGATGTTCGTCTACGAGCGCATCCGCAACGAGCAGGATCACCAGCGTGTGCCGCTCAAGCACATGCTCGGCACCAACCAGCCGAAGTTGCAGGAAATCGTTGCGCTGATGGAAGCCAATCTGGAAGAACCGATCGACCTCGACGAACTGGCGGTGTACGTCGCTGTTTCCCGTCGTCAGCTGGAGCGGCTGTTCCAGAAATACCTGCACTGCTCGCCGTCACGTTACTACCTGAAACTGCGCCTGATCCGTGCCCGGCAGTTGCTCAAGCAAACGCCGATGTCGATCATCGAAGTGGCGTCGGTGTGCGGCTTCGTGTCCACGCCGCACTTCTCCAAGTGCTACCGCGAATACTTCGGCATTCCGCCGCGTGACGAGCGCGTAGGCTCCAACACCACGCAACAAGTGGCGATGATGCCGCTGCCGCAAGCGCTGGTGCTGTCGCCACTGTCCGGGCCGTTGTCGGCGCTGAGCCAGGCGCGCAATGAGTCGACGTTCGCCAGCGTAAGGCTCTAGACCGAGGCGCCTTCATTCGCGGGCAAGCCTCGCTCCTACAGGTTTTGTGTCGATCGCGATGTTTCGATACGACGCCAAACCTGTAGGAGCGAGGCTTGCCCGCGAAGGCGTCCGCTCAGGCGCTACGGCTCTGCTGATACTCCGCCAACGCAGGCAGCAATTGCTTGTCGATCGCCTGGCGCACCGCCGGCAGGATGGTCGCGCTGCTGGTGTACATCTGCTTGACCATCGTGCGCAGTTCCGTTGCCCGTTCGTTGTTCAAACCTCGTACCGCGCACTCGCAGGCCTGCTCGGCGTTAGCGCCAGGGGGCACGGCAAATCCCAATGCCTTGAGCTGGCCCAACAGGTCTTCCTGGTCTATCAAATCGGCGTACATCATGACGCAATCCTTCTTCAGGGAACGGTGTCGTGGATCGATTCTCGTAGGGGCAGGGGGTGGCGGCAAGGACGATTTGTCGCAATGGCCGCAATACCTATGAACAGGTCGTTTTCGGCTAACTTGTGAATCAAGGGAGTGGGCACACTGGACTCAGCTGGTAACACGAAGGTTTGGTCACCCTCGCGCAACGGCTCCTCAACAGTACCCTCCTCAGCTCCGATCCTGTCACGGCTTGATCGGGGTTTTTTTTGCCTGTGAATCAGGAAGGGACGGGGTGTCTGGGCTGACGGCTTCGCGGGCAAGCCTCGCTCCTACAGAGGTATACGATCCCCTGTAGGAGCGAGGCTTGCCCGCGCAGAACGATGACGCGGTTTACCGTTGCAACACCAAAATCCGCGACAGCAATTCATCCCGATCGACATAGCACCCTTGGAAATGCCGGGCGCCGCTGGCGGGGTCGAAGGCGTTGCGGGCGTGAAGAGTGCGGCGGTTGTCGAAGCACCACAACTCGCCGGGATTGAGCCGCGTCATCACCCGAAAGCGCGCTTCACGGGTCATCGCAATAAACCGCCGATACGCCCGGTATAGCTTGGGCATGTCCTCAATCGAGGCATCAAATGGCCCACGCAGAAAGTTTGCCATGCGGATCTCCGAAACCTGCCCCAACGCATCGAGGGCGATGATCGGTGCCAGGCAGCGATAGTCGCTGTGACGGTCCTTGTTGCGAAACTCCACGGGGATTTCACACAGGGCCTTGAACGACTCGGGATCTTCCTCGCGCAGTGCGTGGGCGATGGCAAATCCGTCGACGAAAATACTCTCGCCACCGTCCGCGTCATTGACCAGGCAATGCAGAAATTGCAGCCCCGGTTGCAACTCCCGGGTCGGCAAATCGCTGTGCAGCGGCAGGTTGAAAGCGGTGTAGGCATTGCTGTCGGCGTCGGCCTTGGATTGCACGTTGAACAGCACGCCGAAATTGCTCTCGCGGATGAAGGAAATCCGCTGGGCAATCAGCTTCAGCGAGCCGGTTTCGGTGGGCACGCCACGCACTTGCGTCAGGCCGATATCGCGCACCGCCAGCAGCCATTGCAGCAGGGCGTCGTTGTCGTTCATCAGCGCCTGGTAGTCGAACACCGGCAGCTGCAAGTCGCTTTTCCACAGCCTGGATGTTGGCTTGCCAGCCCGGCGCTCGGCGCGGGACTCGTCGTCATAGGCGTGAGCCCGCAGCCAGCCCGGGTCGAAGCGGCTGAGGTGGCCGTCGTGCCATTCGACGCTGAGGCAACCTTCGGCATCGAGGTGTGCCGCTGTCGGCCTCAGGTCCTCTGCGACGTCGACGATTTCCAGCACTTGCTCGCGGGTCACGGTGTAGACGCATTGCGCGCACGGGCAGTTGTCGCGAAGCCATTGATGATGAAACGGGCTGACCCGGCCGTCAGCCCACTGCACTTGAATTCGGTCCGCCAAGGAATGCACGGCGGTCAACGCGCTGATCAACGGGTAGGTACGGAAGTCGGCAAAAGCGGCGGTGTTCAATGGCGATCTCCTTGTTATTTTTTAGGGGGTAACGCGATCACTCGGCCAATGTAGGCGGGGGTAGGCAGGTCGGCTTGCTCGGCGACGATGGCTTGCAGCTTGCTCAAGGTGTCTTCGCTGAACGGTGCGGATCGCGGCCCGGCGAGGTCGACGTGCAGGAGCATTTGTTCGTTGCCAGCCAGTTCTTTGTCATCGCCGACCAGATGCAGGCTGTGATAGAGGTGCAGGCGTTTGCTGTCGTGGCCGATGATTTGGGTGTGCACTTCGACGTCGGCGTCGAGCTTCACCTCGTGCAGGTAATTGAGGTGCAGTTCGAGGGTGAACAACGAATTGCCGCTGGCTTCGCGGTTGTTGCTGTCCATACCCAGGCGATCCATCAGCGCGTCGGTGGCGTAGCTGAAAATCAGCAGGTAGAAGGCATCGCGCAGGTGGCCGTTGTAGTCGACCCAGTCGGGGATGATTTTGGTTTGGTGGGTAGTTAGGGTGGGCATGACGGGTGTCCGCTTGAGGATTTGGTTGTAATTCAAGATCCACCCCTCACCCCAGCCCTCTCCCCATAGGGGAGAGGGGGAAAGGGGGCCGATCTCCATGCTGTTCAAAGCCTGAGTTCGACTCAGTTCTTTCAGGTCGATGTCGCTCTAAGAACACCTCGGTCAGTCCCCTCTACCCTCTGGGGAGAGGGTTAGGGTGAGGGGGATCTCAAGCCAAGTGCAATCATTCGCTAAACGCCATCCCATGCTTCTCTTTGGTGGTCTTCACCGCTTCAAGCACCGCCAGCAAGCAATCATCACGATAGCGCTCCAGCGCGGAAATGCTGTGATTGCCCAGCTGTTCACTGGTCCCGTCCACCACATCATCAATCAACTTGTCGGTCAGCTCTGGTGCTGGCAGATACGTCCACGGCAACTGCAACGCCGGACCGAATTGGGCCATGAAGTGGCGCATCCCCGCATCGCCACCCGCCAGGGTGTAGGTCAGGAATGTGCCCATGAACGACCAGCGCAACCCCGCGCCAAAACGGATCGCATCGTCGATTTCGCCAGTGGTTGCCACACCGTCGTTGACCAGGTGCAGCGCCTCGCGCCACAGCGCTTCCAGCAAGCGGTCGGCGATAAACCCTGGCACTTCCTTGCGCACATGCAGCGGACGCATGCCCAGGGATTCATACACTTTCATTGCCGCTTGAATCGCCTCAGGCGCCGTGTTTTTGCCGCCGACCACTTCCACCAATGGCAACAGGTAAACCGGGTTGAACGGGTGCCCGACCACGCAGCGCTCCGGGTGGGTCGAACTCTCATAAAACTCACTCGGCAACAGGCCCGAAGTACTGGAGCCGATCAAGGCGTTGGGCTTGGCAGCGGCGCTGATTTTGCTGTGCAGTTCCAGTTTCAGATCGAGGCGTTCAGGGGCGCTTTCCTGAATGAAGTCTGCGTCTCGAACGCACTCTTCAATGGTCGCGACGAAGCGCAACCGATCCTGCGAGGCACCCGGCGCCAGGCCTTGTTTCTCCAGCGCGCCCCAGGCGTTGGCGACGCGTTTGCGCAGCGCGGCTTCGGCACCGGGCGCCGGGTCCCAGGCGACAACGTCGAGGCCGTGGGCGAGGGCGCGGGACACCCAACCGCTGCCGATGACACCGCTGCCCAGGGCGGCGAAGGTTTTGATATCAGTGATAAAGCTCATGGCGACGTCCTAAAGAGTTCGGTGATCCCTGTGGGAGCTGGCTTGCCTGCGATGACGGTATTCCTGCCGAAGAAGGTGTATCGGTAGTACCGGCGCTATCGCGGGCAAGCCCGCTCCCACAGGGTTAGGTGTAGGTGCGGATCAACCGCGCTTGGTCAGGCCCATTTTTGCCCGGCCTTCCGCCGGGGTCAGAACGCGGGCGCCGAGGCGGCTGAGGATTTCCGAGGCGCGTTCGACCAGTTGGCCGTTGGTCGCCAGCACACCCTTGTCCAGCCAGATGTTGTCTTCCAGACCGACCCGCACGTTGCCGCCGAGCAGCACTGCTTGCGCCGCCATCGGCATTTGCATGCGACCAATCCCGAACCCGGCCCACACAGCGTTCGCCGGCAGGTTGTCGACCATGGCTTTCATGGTGGTGGTGTCGGCCGGGGCGCCCCACGGGATCCCCAGGCAGAGCTGGAACAGCGGGTCGTCGAGCAGGCCTTCCTTGATCAACTGTTTGGCGAACCACAGGTGACCGGTGTCGAAGATTTCCAGCTCGGCCTTCACGCCCAGCTCTTGAATGCGTTTGGCGCCAGCGCGCAGCTGCGCTGGGGTGGACACGTAAATGGTGTCGCCGTCGCCGAAGTTCAGGGTGCCGCAGTCGAGGGTGCAGATTTCCGGCAGCAGCTCTTCAACGTGGGCCAGACGGGTAAGCGGGCCGACCAGATCTGTGTTCGGGCCGAACTCCATCGGGTTCTCACCCGCGCCGATTTCCAGGTCGCCGCCCATGCCGGCGGTGAGGTTGACGATGATGTCGACGTCGGCCTCGCGGATGCGCTCCATCACTTCGCGGTACAGCGCCACGTCACGGCTGAACTTGCCGGTTTCCGGGTTGCGGACGTGGCAGTGAACGACGGTGGCGCCGGCCTTGGCGGCTTCCACGGCGGCAGCGGCGATTTGTTTCGGGGTGACCGGCACGTGTGGGCTCTTGCTGGTCGTGTCGCCAGCACCGGTGAGTGCGCAGGTGATGATGACGTCGTGGTTCATGAGGCGGGTTCCTTGCAGGCGTGATGATTCCGTTCGCAGCCCCGCAGGGCTGCGATGCGGTGGTTCAATCGGGGTTTATTTGCTGGTCAGTTTCAAATTCTCAGCGGCCGGTTTGCCATCGAAGGTGGTTACACCTTCGAGCCAGCGTTGTTTGTCTTGCGGGTGATCTTTGAGCCATTGTTTGGCCGATTCGAAAGCGTCTTTGTGATCCAGCAGCGGCTGCATCATTCGGCTCTCGTCTTCGGCGGTGTAGGTCAGGTTACTCAGCAACTTGCCGATGTTCGGGCATTGCTCGGCGTATTTCGGCGCGGTGACGGTCCAGACCGTGGCCATGCCTTCATTCGGGCCGAGGGCATCTTCGCTGCCGGTGAGATAGGTCATCTGCACGTTGACGTTCATCGGGTGCGGAGCCCAGCCGAAGAACACCACGGCCTCCTTGCGGCGCACTGCGCGATCCACCGCCGCGAGCATGCCGGCCTCACTGGACTCGACCAACTGGAACTTGCCAAGGCCAAACTGGTTCTTGGCGATCATCGCCTTGATCTGGGTGTTGGCGCCCGAGCCTGGCTCGATGCCGTAAATCTTGCCGCCCAGTTCTTTTTCGAACTTGGCGATGTCGGCGAAGGTTTTCAGGCCCTTGTCGGCGAGATACGTCGGTACGGCGAGGGTGGCGCGGGCGTCTTTCAGGCTTGGCGCTTCAAGCACCTTGACCTGATTGGCGTCGACGAAAGGCGTGATGGTCTGAGTCATCAACGGGTTCCAGTAGCCCAGGAACAGGTCCAGGCGCTGGTCGCGGATCCCGGCGAAGATGATTTGCTGGGAGGCGCTGGTTTGTTTGGTGTTGTAGCCGAGGCCATCGAGCAGGACTTGGGTCATGGCACTGGTGGCGATCACGTCGGTCCAGTTCACGACGCCCATGCGTACGTTCTGGCATGAAGCAGGTTCGGCCGCCATGACGCTGGCGCTCAGGAAAGCGGTACCGCTGAGTGCAAGAACACAGCTGCTGATCAGTCGTTTCATCTCAGGTTCCTCGGCAGACGTTATTGTGGGTCCGGGCGTCTTCGTGCGCCGGTGATGACCAAGTTACGCACCAATGCCCCCGTTAAAACGCACTACGGCGACCAGCTCTTGCACTGCAGCGACCTGACCTCTTGAATGCCACTCGCAAGTGGCGTATCAACGTCCACACGCTACCCGTCAACCGAGTGCGCTCCATGTCCCAGGATTTCTACTTCATGTTGATGCCGGGTTTCTCGGCCATCGGGTTTATCTCGGCGATCGAGCCGTTGCGGGTCGCCAATCGCTTTCGCGGCGAGTTGTATCGCTGGCATGTGCTGAGTGCTGACGGCGGCGCCGTTCTGGCCAGTAACGGCATGTCGGTCAACGCCGACGCGGCGCTGGAGCCGCTGAAGAAAGGTGCAACCCTGTTGGTGGTCGCCGGTTTCGAACCGCTGAAATTCGCCACACCCGCGCTGGAACACTGGCTGCGCCGACTGGACAACGAGGGCGTGACCCTCGGCGCCATCGACACCGGTAGCTTCGTCCTCGCCGAAGCCGGCCTGCTCGACGGCCATCGTCTGACCCTGCACTGGGAAGCCATTGACGCGTTCAAGGAGTCCTATCCGCAGCTCAGCGTCACCCAAGAGCTGTTCGAGATCGACCGCCGACGTATCACCTCGGCCGGCGGCACCGCGTCCATCGACCTGATGCTCGACCTCATCGCCCAGTCCCACGGCCCGGAACTGGCGATTCAGGTCAGCGAACAATTCGTGCTCGGCCGCATCCGCCCGCGCAAAGACCACCAGCGCATGGAAGTCGCCACGCGGTATGGCATCAGCAACAAGAAGCTCGTTCACGTTATTGGTGAGATGGAACAGCACAGCGAACCGCCGCTGAGTACGCTGGAATTGGCGGAGTCAATCAAGGTGACACGGCGGCAGCTGGAGCGATTGTTTCGTCTCCATTTAAACGACACGCCAAGCAATTTCTACCTGCGATTACGGTTGGAGAAGGCGCGGCAGTTGCTGCGGCAGACCGACATGAGCGTGCTGGAAGTGAGTATCGCGTGCGGATTTGAGTCGCCGTCGTATTTTACTCGCAGTTATCGGGCCAGGTTTGCGCGGTGTCCGCGGGAGGATCGTAGAGGAACGGCAGCGCAAGCCTAGGCTTCGGCACGCGTGCGGCTCCTCAATAATCCTGAGGCGTGCGGGATAGGCATTTTTTCTAATGCACCACCCGAGGACGTAACGACTGACTCGGTTTCTGTGCCATCAACATTGGAGGCGGCGGTGGCGGCGCAAACGCCGTCGGTTCGGAGCGCGTTTTGCTGGCAAACACGTTGGGGTCCTGGTCATGACTGTCTTCCCCCAACTCACCCGACAAGTAGTCATAAATGGCATTCCCCCACTTAGGTGGCAGAACGCTGACTTGATGCGTCCGGGTGAGGACTCCTCCGCTGCTTTCCGTCACGAATTTATATTTCTGCAGATCTTTTTGATCGACATAACTCAGTCGGTCATTCGAGTCATCATCAACAAGCGGAGTGTTTTGGCTGGACCGTGACATGAAGGTCATGTTGTAGATGCCGCGATTCAGACCGCTACTCAAGGCGAAACCAACCGCGTCTTTTTGATCAAGACCTACACGTTGAGCCAGCTGCGTATGACTTGGGTTCTCGCCACCGCCCTGATGTGCAATTGGCGGGTTAGGTACTTTGCCCAGGCGGGTGTGGGTGACGAAGGATTCGGTTCGGGTTCGATTGGTGGGCGGCAGGCTACGAGCGTTTGACTCCAGTGGGGAAAAGTAAATATCTCCTGTGTAGACATTGGCGATCGCCGTAAATGCTGTTCCAGGACCGGCGTTTTTGAACGTTTCGCGGCTCATGTTATCGAGCTTGAACTGTTTGGGCAGGCTGATCTGATGCACGATTGTTCCCGTTAACATTGCCCCTTTGCCTTTGGATAATTGAATAGTCTCGATTTGCTCGGGGGTCATATCGCTCGGCAACTTGATATCGTCCGGTCCATCGCCATTGATGACCGATTGCGCCCCTGTGAAGTCTTTGTAGGTAACGGGGTTGTTCCTACAAAACCGGAAGTGGTTCAGACCGTCGACTGACCCCGCAGGGTCAGGATTAATCCAGCGAAACAGCCAAGGGGCGTAGTACCGATACCCGTAGTAGACCAACCCGCTGGTATCCCGTGTTTTACCACTGTAGTGAATACTTTTGTGCCTGGACTCGACGTCACTGCGGGCAGCCCACCACGCCGTACCGCCAAACGCGTAATAGCCTTCTTGCGTCAGCAAGCCTGCCTCTTCGTCCACCTCAAGAGTGCAGGAACCTTGATGGTCAACCAGGTTGTAGCGAATCTGATTGTTAGCCATGCCTTCCGGCGGGTCAGTGAGCCAGTGCAGCGACTGTACCCGGCTGTGGCTCGCTTCGATATTGACGACATGACGGGTTTCTCCGTCAGGGTCGTAATGAATATCCAGCCCCGGCAAAAAACGAACTTCGGCTGTTCGCATCAAGGCGCTGGTCTTGGTGTGTATGACTTTGCGTAATCGTTGGCCGTCGCTGTCATACCAATAGGATTCAGTGTCGCTCTGTTCTTGTCGACGGGCGACTTGAATGACTTCAGTCAGTCTATTACGGGCGTCCCATCGCATTTTTTCCGCCCCTGGCGACAACATCAGCAGGTTGCCATTACTGTCGAAGCTGCCCGTGAAATCAGGTTCACCCACGTCAGGTTTTTTCAGGCTGCGATTGCTTGCGGGGTCAATGGCCATTTCGACGGTGTAGGGGTGACTTCCTGCATGGCAAAGGGTTTTCAGGTTTCCCGCCGGGTCGTAGGTAAATGTCTGCTTGTAGTTGCCCATTCGAGTGGGATCGATAGTCGGTTTATGCAATTCGGGAAGGGCCGGACCCTGAGCATTGGGTACGGATTCGCGACCTGTGGCTTCGATCAGTTGATAGAGGGTGTCGTATTTGAACGTGCTGACAGCCGCGGTCCGCTGGTTTCGGAAGTAACGCGTCGGTTGTGCCAGGTCCTGGATTTCGCAGATATTGCCGACTCGGTCGTAGCGATAGAAACAATTTTGAAAGTCGTGATCCGGACCCGCGACAGTGTATTGAATCAATCGGTCGGATTCGGGTTCATACAGGCGAGTCGTCTGTACGCCGTTACCTGTCGTCTCCTTTTCTACCTTGCCTGTTGCGCTGTAAGTGATGTGGCTAAGCAATGTTTTGACGGGTAGATTCGGGCGTTTTAGCTGAACCTTTTGAAGTTGTCCTGCGACGTCGTAGAGCCTTATCTGCTGATTGTTTCGCGCATCGGTCTGATTCAGTACGGCACCCAGAGCGTTGTATTTCTTGCGAGTGATGTTTGATTCAATTTCGAGCCTTGTGGTGTTTTCATCCGGGTTGGATGACCAGTCTGGTGTCTGCAAGTCGCTCGAGAACCGTCTGGTTTCGCTCAGTCTCCGACCCTGTATGTCGAACTCCGCAATCTCAAGATGTCCTGCTGAATCAAATTGGCTTATCAGTTGACCGCATTGATTGTGTCGAGCATGTTCGGGGCGACTATCGGCATAGATCAGTCGCTCGGTCACAGAGGGCGCTTCATTTTGGAGGTGTTCCGTCACTTCAGTTCGGCGCAGCAGTCCGTCGTACTTGATCTGTTGCTGACTATGACGACCATCCCACGCGCGCAGGAGTTGATGGGCGGGGCCCAGAAGCAGCAAGCGCCAGCCGCAATCAACGCTCCTTGTGAGTATTGGTTGGGCTGACAACGTGAAAATGGTCGAGAGGTTCGGCCCCCTCCCGTTTTCCAGAAGCCTGGAATCCCATTGTGAATTCAAGCGTCCGTGTGCATTGAACTCCTGGCGAGAGATGCGTGCCTGAGCGAGACCGGAATCACGACGCTCATAAGCCACGGTCCTGATGGTCAGGCCGCGCGGATCGTTCCCCCAGAGCAGGGGGGTATTGTGATGAATGTTGGCCGTCGAATCGCTCATCATTGGTCTGGAGCATCTGACTAGAATCCAGACCTATGCTTACGTCATTCGAAGTTCCCGTCTACTGTCAGAAATTACAGGTGGACACCGCTGTCTACCGGCTTTTCATCAACATTGAACAGGCGGCTTTGAAGGCTTCATGCTGATACTTGTTCAGCGTCTCCGGCAGCGCAAAGTCAAACTTCTTGTTCTGCGCATTAATCGTCTGCGGCGACAGCAACGTCACCTCGCAACTCTCCAGCAACTGAAAAACGCCCTCGATCTTGAACGTGGTCGGCCCACCGGCAAATTCACCTTTCTTGCTTCGCTTCTTGATCGTGATCCGGTCGATGGAATTCTCACGCACAAACGACGCCACCTGAGCGGCAAAGACTTTGACGTTGGCGGCTTCGTCGTCATCGTCGAGGGCGATTTTCTTGGTGGCCAGGGCGACGTGGCTCAGCGTCTGACCGTCAAGAGAGGCCACGGCGATGATCGCTTCGCTGCCTTTGATTTCGATGCCGCAGATTTTCATTTCGATCCCTTTCACAAATGGTGGTGTGCAGCCTACAGCTCAAGTTGATTGGCCGTGATGCCAAACGCCGCGGCAATTTTCTCGCGGGTGGCCTTGCGAGGCTTCGCGACCGTCTCTTGCTGGGCAAAAGCAGGTTGAGAAATGCCCATGCGTTTGGCCACTTCGTCCTGGGTAAGGTTCAGATGTTCACGCCAGGCACGTATCGGAGTCGCGCCGTCGACAATACGGCTGACCACTTCATGGGGAATCAGATCGGGCTCAATCTTCTGCGCCACATATTGCGCGTAGGGAATGACTACAAACGCAGGATTCCCCTCTGCGTCGTTGATGATTTGAACGTCAGTAGGTGCGTTCATCGCGTTTTTTGACCTCTTGAATACTGACCACTTTGATTGCGCCATCCCAGTCGAACATGACTCGATAGTTACCCACTCGAAGTCGATAGGCGTAGTCATGGCCGACCAGTGCTTTGACATTGCTTATATCAGGCATGTCAGTTAGCACCGTGACGGCATCACGAACCTGGATCTGGTGAGCGGAATGCAATTTCAGAAGCTGCTTAACGGCCTTTCGAGTCCAGTGAATGCTGTTCATGGGAGAATATAAGTCTTTTATAAGATTTTCCAATCTTTACTTATAACTCTCAGTCGGCCAATTAACGAAGCGTGTCGGGATGTTGCCCGGGCTACAGGGTCTGCTGCGAGGTGCTGGGAGTGCTGTCGGCTAAGTCGGCGATGTTTGTAGGAAACAGCATTTCTGAGGATCGAAAGCCGGAGACGGTGCCAGCGTCCGACGGAAATTCAGGATCACTCCTGCCCAATCGACTCCAAAAACTCCGACCGCTCATCACTCATCCGCGCCACGCAATCATTCTGCGCAATAGTGAACGCCTTGCTACCGCTGGTCGCCGGAAACGCTTCTACCGCGCAATCCGCATCCCGGGTCTTCAGCCATTGCTGCTGCGCAGCCTTGAGCTTGGCGGTGATGTCGGTCAGTTGCGCCGGGTTCTTGCCGTAGGCCGTCTGCATGCGCTCGTTCAGGCTTTGGTAGTTGTCTTTGAGCAGGTCTTCGGCGGTGGTTCTGCTGTAGGCGGAGCACTCCAGGGTCTGGACGTCGTTTTCGACCTTGTCGCAGGGGTTGTCGTCAGCCTCTTCAGCCGCGTGTACGCCGGTCGCTATCAGTGCCAAAGCCAGGAAGATCGTTCTCATTGCGACGCAGCCCCTATTTTTTCAGTTCCAATTCAGTAATGCAGCGAATTCTGGCCCAAGCAGCGGCCCTTGAACAGGTGGGCGATTGCGTCCATCAACGACCCTTTGTCGCGGATTGACGCTTTCGGCAAACCCCCTGTCGTTTTTGCACCCGGCTGCCCCGGTCCTCAGGCATATGCTGGCCCCAAAGCGCCGGCACACGATTCGGCGCATGAATCGCTAATAGGGGACAGCCTGATGAGCCCAGCCGAATTGCACGCCGACAGCATCGTTATCGACGGGCTGATTATTGCCAAGTGGAACCGTGAGCTGTTCGAAGACATGCGCAAGGGCGGCCTGACCGCAGCCAACTGCACCGTGTCGGTGTGGGAGGGCTTCCAGGCCACCGTCAACAACATCGCCGCCAGCCAGAAACTGATCCGCGAGAACAGCGACCTGGTGATTCCGGTGCGCACCACCGCCGATATCCGCAAGGCCAAGGAGCAGGGCAAGACCGGCATCCTCTTCGGCTTCCAGAATGCCCACGCGTTTGAAGACCAGATTGGCTACGTCGAGGTGTTCAAACAGCTCGGCGTCGGTATCGTGCAGATGTGCTACAACACCCAGAACCTGGTCGGTACCGGCTGCTACGAGCGTGATGGCGGCCTGTCGGGTTTCGGTCGCGAGATCGTTGCCGAGATGAACCGCGTCGGCGTCATGTGCGACCTGTCCCACGTCGGCTCGAAAACCTCCGAAGAAGTCATTCTCGAATCGAAAAAACCGGTGTGCTACTCCCACTGCCTGCCGTCGGGTCTGAAAATCCACCCGCGCAACAAGTCCGATGAAGAGCTGAAGTTCATCGCCGATCACGGCGGTTTCGTCGGTGTGACCATGTTTGCGCCGTTCCTGGCCAAGGGCATCGATTCGACCATCGACGACTACGCCGAAGCTATCGAATACACCATGAATATTGTCGGCGAAGACGCCATCGGCATCGGCACCGACTTCACCCAGGGCCATGGCCAGGACTTCTTCGAATACCTGACCCATGACAAGGGCTACGCACGCCGCCTGACCAGCTTCGGCAAGATCATCAACCCGCTGGGCATCCGCACCGTCGGCGAGTTCCCGAACCTGACCGAAACCCTGCTCAAACGCGGCCACTCCGAGCGCGTGGTCCGTAAGATCATGGGCGAGAACTGGGTCAACGTCTTGAAAGACGTTTGGGGCGAATAAGCCGCCGCACCTGACGAATCCTTTCCCCCGGCCATCCGCGCCGGGGGCAACACCCAAATTTTTCTGGAGTTAAGTTTCCATGGCCAAGATCGCCCCGCAATTGCCAATCGAAGTCGACAGCGAAACCGGTGTCTGGACCTCCGACGCCCTGCCGATGCTGTACGTACCGCGTCATTTCTTCGTCAACAACCACATGGGCATCGAGGAAGTGCTGGGCGCCGACGCCTACGCCGAGATCCTTTACAAGGCCGGCTACAAATCCGCCTGGCACTGGTGTGAAAAAGAAGCCGAATGCCACGGCCTGGAAGGCGTCGCGGTGTTCGAGCATTACATGAAGCGTCTGTCGCAGCGCGGCTGGGGTCTGTTCAAGATCCAGGACATCGACCTCGACAAAGGCACTGCCAGCGTCAAGCTCGAACACTCGGCGTTCGTCTACGTGTACGGCAAGGTCGGGCGCAAGGTCGATTACATGTTCACTGGCTGGTTTGCCGGTGCCATGGACCAGATTCTGCAGGCCCGCGGCAGCAAGATCCACACCGTTGCCGAACAAGTCTACGGTGGCTCCGAAGAAGGCCACGACGACGGTTTGTTCACCGTCAAGCCGTTGTAAGTCGAGGAACCCGCCATGGCTTTCGAAGCAATGTTCCAGCCGATCCAGATCGGCAAACTGACCATCCGCAACCGCGTGCTCAGCACCGCGCACGCCGAGGTCTACGCGACCGACGGCGGCATGACCACCGACCGGTACGTCAAGTATTACGAAGAGAAAGCCAAGGGCGGGATCGGCCTGGCGATTTGCGGCGGTTCCTCCAGCGTGGCCATCGACAGCCCGCAAGGCTGGTGGAAGTCGGTCAACCTGGCCGACGACCGGATCATTCCGCACTTCCAGAACCTGGCCGATGCCATGCACAAGCATGGCGCCAAGATCATGATCCAGATTACCCACATGGGCCGTCGTTCCCGTTGGGACGGCGAGCATTGGCCAACCCTGCTGTCGCCGTCGGGCATCCGTGAACCGGTGCACCGTGCGACCTGCAAAACCATCGAGCCGGAAGAAATCTGGCGGGTGATCGGCAACTACGCCAGCGCTGCTGCACGGGCCAAGGCCGGCGGCCTGGACGGCGTTGAATTGTCCGCAGTGCACCAGCACATGATCGACCAGTTCTGGAGCCCACGGGTCAACAAACGTACCGACGAATGGGGCGGCAGCTTCGAGAACCGCATGCGTTTCGGCCTGGAAGTGATCAAGGCTGTACGGGCTGAAGTCGGCCCGGATTTCTGCGTCGGCATCCGTCTGTGCGGTGATGAATTCCACCCGGACGGCTTGTCCCACGAGGACATGAAGCAGATCGCCAAGTACTACGACGACACCGGCATGATCGACTTCATCGGTGTGGTGGGTTCGGGTTGCGACACTCACAACACCCTGGCCAACGTTATCCCGAACATGAGTTATCCACCGGAGCCATTCCTGCATTTGGCGGCCGGTATCAAGGAAGTGGTGAAGGCTCCTGTCCTGCACGCGCAGAACATCAAGGACCCGAACCAGGCAACCCGCATTCTGGAAGGCGGCTACGTGGACATGGTCGGCATGACCCGCGCCCACATCGCCGACCCGCATTTGATCGCCAAGATCAAAATGGGCCAGGTCGACCAGATCAAACAATGTGTCGGCGCCAACTACTGCATCGACCGTCAGTACCAGGGCCTGGACGTGTTGTGCATCCAGAACGCCGCGACGTCCCGTGAATACATGGGCGTGCCGCACATCATCGAAAAGTCGACCGGTGTGAAGCGCAAAGTCGTGGTGGTCGGTGCCGGTCCTGCCGGGATGGAAGCTGCGCGTGTGTCAGCTGAACGTGGCCACGACGTGACCCTGTTCGAGAAGAAAGAATTCATCGGCGGGCAGATCACTACCGCTTCGAAAGCCCCGCAACGGGACCAGATCGCCGGTATCACTCGCTGGTTCCAACTGGAACTGGCACGTCTGAAGGTTGATTTGCGCTTGGGTGTGGCCGCCGATGCGGCAACCATTCTCGACCTGCGTCCGGACGTGGTAGTGCTCGCCGTCGGCGGCCATCCATTCCTGGAGCAGAACGAACACTGGGGCGCGGCTGAAGGCCTGGTGGTCAGCAGCTGGGACATCCTCGATGGCAAGGTCGCACCGGGCAAGAACGTGCTGGTCTACGACACCATTTGCGAGTTCACCGGGATGTCCACTGCGGACTTCCTCGCCGACAAGGGCAGCCAGGTCGAGATTGTCACTGACGACATCAAGCCGGGCGTGGCGATTGGCGGTACGTCGTTCCCGACTTACTACCGCAGCATGTACCCCAAAGAAGTAATCATGACCGGGGACATGATGCTGGAGAAGGTCTACCGCGAAGGCGACAAGCTGGTGGCGGTGCTGGAAAACGAATATACCGGCGCCAAAGAGGAGCGGGTGGTGGACCAGGTCGTCGTCGAAAACGGCGTGCGTCCGGACGAAGAAATCTACTACGCCATGAAGGAAGGCTCGCGCAACAAAGGCCAGATGGACATCGAAGCCCTGTTCGCGATCAAGCCGCAACCTTCGCTGAGCCAGGCGGGCGACGGCTACTTGCTGTTCCGCATCGGCGACTGCGTGGCACAGCGCAACACCCACGCGGCGATCTATGACGCGCTGCGGTTGTGCAAAGACTTCTAACGGCTTGCACATGACCCTGTGGGAGCGGGCTTGCCCGCGATAGCGGTGGGTCAGTCAATGCAGATGTGACTGACAAAATGCAATCGCGGGCAAGCCCGCTCCCACAGGAACCGAGTCAGGCATCTCGACCTGCAAGACCCCGAGGTCTTTGGGAGCTCCACCATGTTGAACACCCTTCTTCCAATCCTGTTGTTCGCTGCCCTGGGCCTCGCTGTCCTCGGCGCGTTGCGGCGGGTGGCTATGTGGCGCCGAGGCCGGGCTTCGAAAGTCGACCTGATCGGCGGCCTGTTCGCCATGCCCAAGCGCTACATGGTCGACTTGCACCATGTCGTGGCACGGGACAAATACATCGCCAACACCCACGTGGCCACGGCCGGTGGCGCGGTGGCGTCCATCGTGCTGGCGATTCTGGTTCACGGTTTTGGCCTGCATAACCGCATCCTCGGCTACGCGCTGTTGTTGATGACGGTGGTGATGTTCGTCGGTGCGATCTTTGTGTATCTGCGTCGTCGCAACCCACCGGCGCGCCTGTCCAAAGGGCCGTGGATGCGCCTGCCGAAAAGCCTGTTGGCGTTCTCGGCGAGTTTCTTCCTGTTGACCCTGCCAGTCGCTGGCATCCTTCCGGAAAACTTCGGTGGTTGGGTAGTAGCAGCGATCCTCGGCGTCGGTGTGCTGTGGGGCGTTAGCGAACTTTTCTTCGGCATGACCTGGGGCGGGCCGATGAAGCACGCCTTCGCCGGTGCCCTGCACCTGGCCTGGCACCGTCGCGCCGAACGCTTTGGCGGTGGTCGTTCCACCGGATTGAAACCGCTGGACCTGAACGATCCGAACGCACCGCTGGGGGTGGAAAAACCCAAGGATTTCACCTGGAACCAACTGCTCGGCTTCGACGCCTGTGTGCAGTGCGGTAAATGTGAAGCCGCGTGCCCGGCATTCGCCGCCGGCCAGCCGCTGAACCCGAAAAAACTGATTCAGGACATGGTCGTCGGCCTGGCCGGTGGCACCGACGCCAAGTTCGCCGGTAGTCCGTATCCGGGCAAAGCCATCGGTGAACACGCCGGCAATCCGCATCAACCGATCGTTAACGGTCTGGTAGACGCCGAAACGCTGTGGTCCTGCACCACTTGCCGTGCCTGCGTCGAGGAGTGCCCGATGATGATTGAGCACGTCGATGCCATCGTCGACATGCGCCGCCATCTGACCCTGGAAAAAGGCGCGACCCCGAACAAGGGCGCCGAAGTCCTGGAAAACCTGATTGCCACCGATAACCCGGGCGGTTTCGCCCCGGGCGGGCGGATGAACTGGGCGGCGGACTTGAACCTCAATCTGATGAGCGAGAAGAAATCCGTCGACGTGCTGTTCTGGGTCGGCGACGGTGCCTTCGACATGCGCAACCAGCGCACCTTGCGCGCCTTCGTCAAAGTGCTGAAAGCGGCCAAGGTCGACTTCGCGGTCCTCGGTCTTGAAGAGCGTGACAGCGGTGACGTGGCCCGACGCCTGGGCGACGAAGCCACCTTCCAGTTGTTGGCCAAGCGCAACATCCAGACCCTGGCCAAATACAACTTCAACCGCATCGTCACCTGCGATCCGCACAGCTTCCACGTGCTGAAAAACGAGTACGGCGCCTTCGACGGCAACTACCTCGTGCAGCACCACAGCACCTACATGGCAGAAATCATCGGCGCTGGCGCCTTGAACCTTGGCCAGCACAAAGGCAGCAGCGTGACCTATCACGACCCGTGCTACCTCGGCCGCTACAACGGCGAATACGAGGCGCCGCGTGAAGTGCTGCGCGCCCTCGGGATTGAAGTGAAAGAGATGCAACGCTCCGGTTTCCGCTCGCGCTGCTGCGGTGGGGGTGGCGGTGCGCCGATTACCGACATTCCGGGCAAGCAACGGATCCCCGACATGCGCATGGAAGACATCCGCGAAACCGGTGCCGAACTGGTGGCCGTGGGTTGTCCACAGTGCACCGCGATGCTCGAAGGCGTGGTCGAACCGCGACCGCTGATCAAGGACATCGCCGAACTGGTGGCCGACGCGTTGCTCGAAGATGCCGCGCCAAGCAAGCCGACCACACCGGCCCAACGTGAACCTGCGGAGGCCCACTGATGAGCGACATTATCCGCCGCGACCCCCGCGCCGAATGGATTGCCCGCAACCGCCTGCACCCGCTGCACGCGGCCATGCAACCGGCTCAACACAGCTGGATGGGCCCCAACGGCGTCATCCGCAAGAACCTGCACGGCATTGGTTTTATCGGCCCCAACGGCATCAAACGGATTGACCGCAGCGGCGCTCAACAGGGCGGGGCGACCAAACGTTCGGCCGCCGTTGAAGTGCAATTGCCGCTGCATCAAGTGCCTGCACCTGCGTTTTACATCAGCGTGGTGCCAGATATGGTCGGTGGCCGCCTGAGCAGCCACGACCGCGATTTGCTCGGCTTGGCCCATCAACTGGCCGGCAAGGACGGCGCGGTATTGGCCGTGGTCTTCGGCGAACACAAGGAAAACGCTTTCGCCACTGCTGGCGTCGATCGCTTGCTAGTGTTGGAAGGCGACGAATTCAGCGGTTATGCACCGGAACAAAGGGTCCAGGGCCTGCGGGCTGTGGATAACCAGTTCAGCCCGCGTCATTGGCTACTGCCGGACAGCCGCAGCGGCGGTGGTGAATTGGGTCGACGCTTTGCCGCTGCACTGGGCGAACGCCCTGCCACACGGGTCTGGCAGGTCAAGGATCAGGAATGCATCGGCCGCGCCGGCGCTGGGTTACAAGACCTTGCACGCCCGGTCGCACGCCTGATTCTGGCCGCCGTCGAATGCGCCGAACCCGTCAGCGAAACCCGTCACGAAGCGTTGCCAGTGGAGTTATCCACAGCCGTCGCACGCAGCTTGTCGCGTATCGAAGATTTGGGCGCAGTGGCAGTGGACCCGGCGGCGATTCCGATGGCCGAAGCCGAGTTCATCTTCTCTGGCGGCAACGGGGTCAAGGACTGGGGACTTTTCCACAAGACCGCCGAAGCGCTGGGCGCCACCGAAGGTGCGTCCCGAGTGGCGGTGGACGATGGCTTCATGGCCCGCGACCGTCAGGTCGGTGCGTCCGGCACCTGGGTTACCGCACGGGTTTACGTGGCGGTGGGGATTTCCGGGGCGATCCAGCACCTGCAAGGCATAGGTGCCTGCGACAAGGTGGTGGCGATCAACCTCGATCCGGGGTGCGACATGATCAAACGGGCCGACCTGTCGGTGATCGGCGAGAGCGCCGAGATTCTTCAAGCCTTGATTGCGGCGGTAGAGGCTTACCGCAACGAAGCCAAGCGCGATGCGGCTTAAGGAAAGGAAAGGGTTATGAGCACGAAAATCATCAGCCTGGTGTCCATCGGCGCCCACCCGACCTCCGGCCGGCCACGTCGCGCGGAGCAGGATGCGCGGGCGGTGGAACTGGGTCTGCAACTGGCTGGGGATAACTTGCAAGTGCTGCATGCCGGTGATGTCGCGGAACCGGCGCTGCGCGCTTATCTGGGCATGGGCCTGGAACAACTGCATGTGCTCGAACAGCCGGAAGGCGCCGATGCATTGCCGGCCTTGACCGCGTATTTGCGTGACGCCGGGGCTCAGGTCGTGCTGACCGGTAGCCAGGCGGAAACCGGTGAAGGCTCGGGCATGTTGCCGTTCCTGCTGGCGGAAAATCTGGGCTGGCCGCTGGTAGTCGGGCTGGCTCAAGTTGAATCCATCGATGGTAATTCAGCACTGGTGCTGCAAGCCTTGCCGCGCGGTCAGCGCCGTCGCCTGAAAGTACGGCTGCCGTTTCTGGCGACTGTGGATAACGCCGCGCCGAAGCCTCGGCAGAGCGCTTACGGCCCGGCGCGGCGCGGGGTGTTGCAGGCGGACGAGGTTGAAGTCATCGACGATGAACTACTGGCCGTCGCCACCCTGCAACCGGCCAAACCACGGCCCAAACGCTTGAAGGTGATCAAGGCCAAGAGCGGCGCCGACCGGATGAAAGCCGCGACGGCCAAGGCCAGTGGTGGCGGTGGGCAAGTGCTCAAGGGCGTGACGGCGCAGGCCGGTGCCGAAGCCATTCTCAAGTTGCTGATCGAAGAAGGCGTGGTTCGCTAACCGAAAATCAGCACATAACCAATGTAGGAGCGAGCCTGCTCGCGAAAGCGGTGGGTCAGTCAACATCCCTGCGGCTGAACGACCGCTTTCGCGAGCAGGCTCGCTCCTACAGGGGGCGGTGTTCCACAGGGGCCGGTGTCACCGACATTTATGGGGAAACAATGACCGTTGAATTCCGTTCGGCAGTGCGCGCCGATGCGCGAGAGATTGCGCGTCTGTTTCAAATCACCTCGGAGGGGGCTGCCGATTACATCTGGAGCCAACTGGCCCAGCCCGGTCAGGATCTGCTGGACGTCGGCGCCATTCGTTACGCCCGTGACGATGTCGATTTCTCTTGGCAGAACTGCCTGATTGCCGAGGCCGATGGCAACGTCATCGGCATGATGCACAGCTACGTGATGCGTCACGATCCGCTGGCAGAGCCGACGACCGATCCGGTCCTGGCGCCGTACGCGAAGATGGAAATCCCCGACACCCTCTACATTTCCAGCCTGGCGCTGCATGAGGGCTGGCGCAACCTGGGCCTGGGCAAGCAATTCCTCGCCTATGCCTACGACCGTGCCAACCAGCTCGGGCTCAATGGCTTGAGCCTGATCGACTATGCCGCCAACACCGGCGCTCGCCGCTTCTACGAGCGACATGGCTTCCGCATCGTCGATACCTGCCAGATCACGCCCCACCCGATGATTCGGGTCACGGGTGAGGCCTACCTGATGTATCGGCCCTAGTGAGCTACATTTCTCTATGAGCGGCCCGATCGGGCAGCAGCGCTAATTCATACAACGCGTTTTCAACAATGGGTTGAACATGAACGCGGTCAGTCGACGTGAGACATGTCTGATCTGTGCCGTGATGGTGTTGCTGGTTGTGTCCCCGCGTTTGACGGCCGAGACCGGCAAAGAACCCGATTTTTATCAATGGCTGGCGTCGGAACCGGGACGAAAAGCCTCACTGGCGCAGATGAAGCAGCAGTGCGACAAGGTGTTGGCGGCTGATGAAAACCTCAATTGTTCAGTGACCGTGCTTGCCCGAATCTTCGAGGTCAAAGCCGCCAACCAGCTTCCCGATTACTATCTGGCGATCAAACGTCGTCATGCCCGGGCCATCGCCAACGACCCTGAACTCAAGGGGTTGTTTTCCATGTTCGGCAACAAGTCGATCGCGACCTTGCGCACGGTCGGCGATTTTTCCGTGGAAAGAACCCAGCGCCGCGAAGTCCTCGCGATTTACCCTTACCCCACTGACGATTACGTGTCTGACGAAGTGCTGCCCTATATCGATGTCACAGCGGCCAATGGCTTCACGTCACGCTTCATCCTGGACACCGGAGCCCCTCAAACCCGCGTCAACGCCGACACCGCGAAGCTGATGGGGATCACGTTGTTAACCGACTCCCACTACGGCTACAGCACGTTTTACGGTGAGCGCGACCTGTCGGCCAAACTTGGGATCCTCAAGTCATTGAAGATCGGCGCAAGCGAGTTCAGGAATGTGCTGGTGTTTGTCAGTGACCGGGACAACCTGTTGGGTCTGGACCTGATAGGCAAGTTGGGGCGCCTGAAAGTCACGAAGAAAACCCTTGAGTTCAACGCCCGACCTCCCACTCGATGTGATTCACCGATCACCTATACGCGCATGGACATCAATCAACGATTGACCATTGCGGCACGGCTGGATCGTCGGGCAACCCTGGGGATTATCGACACCGGCAACGTGGATTACCTGACGTCCGCCGCGCCGGGCAACTCTCCCGTTCACGTCGCCGCGAGGCCCAACTACCAAACCTTTCAGGGCGAGTTGAATTTGTCAGGCAGTACCGCGCCGGTCACTTATAAACACTACCCGAGCTTCACGATTCCTCCGTCGTTATTGGCGGGGCGCTACGTGCCTTCGATCTTATTCGGGTGGCGCGCATTCGATGACTATGAGGTCCATCTGGACATCGACTCTGGTTTATCGTGTTTCAACAGGCTCTGAGCGGTTTTACCCACAATCCCTGTTAGCGCTTCTGTGGATAACATGTTTGCCCTTCGCTACACCCCATGCAAATCAAGCCCTGCAACCCTTCGTACAAAAAACAACCAGGCTAACTTGCGGTTTTTCCACGCTTTTTCCGGAGGATAACTTTGTACGCCCGCCAATACTTGCCCCCAATCTCTGTTAGCGCATCTGTGGATAAGATGTTCGCTGTCCTCTACAGGCTATATAAACCGGGCTTATTCGGCTGGTGATTAAAAAACGATCAAATCAACGGTTTTGGGTTGTAAACCACTTGCAAACCCTGATATTTCGCGGTTTTCAAGGGTTTTCCACAGATCCGGTAAAGTTGCCCCCAAAGTCTGTTGGCGCTTCTGTGGATAAGGTGTTCGCCATCCGCTGCAAGCCACGTATAACGTGCCTTACAAGCTATAGATCAAAAAACAACCAATCGCTGTTCAAAACCCTGCTTCTGGATAAGTCACGGTTTTTATTCACTTTATGAAGAGAAAGATTTGAGCAAATCCACACTTGTCCCCATTTGCTGTGGGCGAAGGTGTGGATAACTTGTTTGCGAACCTCTACAGCCCCATGCCAGTGGCAGCTCTAAAGCGATTGGTCGAAATTTGAACAATAAAAAAACCGCGAAACATGTTCGCGGTTTTTTGTCTCAGCGGATCGGTCAGCCTTGAACCGGAACCCCTTTGAGGTAAGGCGCAGGTTCCGCGCCCAGATTGTTCAGCAGACGCTCGCTATACCAGTCCACAAAATTCACTACACCAAACTCATAGGTCTTGGAGTAAGGCCCTGGCTGGTACGCCGTGGAGTTGATCCCGCGCTGGTTCTCTTCAGCCAGACGACGGTCCTGGTCGTTGGTCGCATCCCAGACCTGACGCATGCGATCCACGTCGTAATCCACACCTTCAACCGCATCCTTGTGCACGATCCACTTGGTGGTGACCATGGTTTCCTGAGCGCTGATCGGCCACACCGTGAACACGATGATGTGGTCGCCCATGCAGTGGTTCCACGAGTGCGGCAGGTGCAGGATGCGCATCGAGCCCAGGTCCGGGTTCTTGATGCGGCCCATGAGTTTGGCGCAGCCCTGTTTGCCGTCGAGGGTCATCGACACGGTGCCTTTGAGCAGCGGCATGCGCACGATGCGGTTACGCAGGCCGAAGCTGGCGTGGGCGTAAGGGATCTTCTCGGCTTCCCAGGCCGCGGCGGAGGCGGCGACGTGGTCCTTGAAGGCCTGGTCGGCACGCGGGTCGGTAACGTCATCCCATTCCAGCAGGGTTTTCAGCAGCTCCGGGTGCGACGCGTTGCAGTGGTAGCACTCGCGGTTGTTTTCCAGCACCAGTTTCCAGTTGGCCTTTTCCATCAAGGTGGTGGTAATCGCCACCTTGGTGTTCTCCATGTCGTACGGTTCCATGTAATGGTTCAGCGTCGACAGGAAGTCATCAATGGCTGGCGGATTTTCCGACAGGCTGATGAAGATGTAGCCGCCGGCCGTCTTCACGTTCACCGGCTTGAGGCCGTACTGCTTCATGTCGAAGTCGGCGCCCATCTCGGTGCCGGCGAACAACAGGCGACCGTCCAGTTCATACGTCCACTGGTGGTAATGGCAGACCAGCTTGGCGACCTTGCCTTTTTCGCTGGTGCACAGCCGTGAACCGCGGTGGCGACAGACGTTGTGGAACGCATGGATCACGCCTTCGGCACCACGGATCACGATGATCGGGTTCTTGCCGACTTGCAGGGTCAGGTAGTTGCCCTTGGTCGGGATTTCGCAGGCCATGCCGGCGATCAACCACTCTTTCTGGAAGATCTCCTGCATATCGATATCAAACAGCCGCTCGTCAGAGTAAAACGGCTGCGGCAGCGAGAAAGTGCGCTCGCGCTCTTGCAGCATCTGCGCGGTGGCCTTGCGTGCGGGTTCCAGCGGATCGCCCAGGCTGATTTTTGCGGTGACGTCCATCGATTTGATCCTCAAGGCCATTCTGTGTGGCCGGCGAAAGTGGCTAATCAGGTTTGCTACGCAAGGTGTAAAGATTGTGTCTTGGTATGGAGCGAGTGTGGGGCCGGCGCTGGGCAGAACCTTATCCATGGGCGACATGGCCCAATCTGTTCCCGACGCGCAACCCCCGGTAGATGCGGGCTGGTCGCGATAAGTATGTGAATGTCGCAGATAGGTAAATGGGTGGCTCGCGCTATACGCAGAATCGCCAACATAAGGCCGACCATCGGCGGTGGAGAACAGCATGTCCAACAGCTTCCTGAATCCGGTAACCACCCAGACCTGGGCCAACGGTCGACACATCGTCCGTTGCGTCAAAGTCATCCAGGAAACCTGGGATGTGCGCACCTTCTGCTTTATGGCTGACCAGCCGATTCTGTTCTTCTTCAAGCCGGGGCAATTCGTCACCCTGGAGCTGGAAATCGAAGGCGTGCCGATCATGCGCTCCTACACCATTTCCAGCTCGCCGTCGGTGCCGTACAGCTTTTCGGTGACGATCAAGCGCGTGCCGGGCGGCAAGGTCTCGAACTGGCTGCACGACACCTTGCACGAAGGCCAGGAGCTGGCGGTGCACGGGCCGGTCGGGCTGTTCAACGCCATGGACTTCACCGCGCCGAAGGTTTTGTACCTCAGCGGCGGCGTCGGCATCACGCCGGTCATGTCCATGGCGCGCTGGTTCTACGACACCAACGGCAACGTCGACATGGTGTTTATCCACAGCGCCCGTTCGCCCAAAGACATCATTTACCACCGCGAGCTGGAACACATGGCGTCGCGGATCGATAACTTCAGCCTGCACCTGATCTGCGAGAAGCATGGTCTGGGCGAACCGTGGGCCGGTTATCGCGGTTACCTGAACCACAAGATGCTCGAACTGATGTCCCCGGACTTCATGGAGCGCGAAGTGTTCTGCTGCGGCCCGACGCCGTACATGAACGCGGTCAAGCGCATGCTCGAAGCAGTCGGCTTCGACATGTCGCGTTATCACGAGGAATCGTTCGGTGCCACGCCGCCGGAAGCCCGTGCGGATGCGGTGGAACAGGCCGAAATTGCTGCGGACGCGCCGGAAGTCGATCTGGCGGACCTGCATCAAGTCGAATTTATCTCGTCCGGCAAGAGCATTCGCGTGGCACCGGGCGAAACCGTGCATGCGGCGGCGGCCAAGCTCGGCCTGCTGATCCCGAAGGCCTGCGGGATGGGCATTTGCGGCACGTGCAAGGTGTTGAAGCTGGGGGGCGAGGTCGAAATGGACCACAACGGCGGGATTACCGAGGAAGACGAAGCCGAGGGCTACATCCTGTCGTGCTGCAGCGTGCCGAAGGGTGATGTGCGGATCGAGTTTTGATTTGAGGCTGGAAGGTTAATTAACTTCAAGATCCACCCCCTCACCCCAGCCCTCTCCCCAGTGGGGAGAGGGGAAAGGGAGTAGATCTGCGTTGGTTTCAGAGCCTGAGTTCGACTCCGATATTTCAGGTCGATGTAGCTCCAAGAACGCCTCGGTCAGTCCCCTCGCCCCTTTGGGGAGAGGGTTAGGGTGAGGGGCGGATCTAACTGACACCCTAAATCACTCAACCAACAAACAGGTCCGGCATCAGCGGCTCGGTGGTGTCAGGCGCAAACCGATACCTTTCAAAATCCGTCACCCCGTTCTCACCCAGAATTTCCTCATCAATCAGCAACCGCCCGGTGATGCTGCGACCGCTGCTGTCCAGAATGACATGGGCGGCATCCGCCATGATCGCGGGCGTGCGCGCATGTTTGAACGACTCCCGTGAACCCAGCTGAAACTCGATCGCCGCCGTGGCGATCATGGTCTGCGGCCACAGCGAGTTGACGCTGATGCCGTAACTGGCAAATTCCTCGCTCATGCCCACCGTCAGCATGCTCATGCCGTATTTGGTTACGGTGTAGGGGCTGTACTGGGCGAACCATTTGCTCGCCAGATTCAGCGGCGGCGACAGGTTGAGGATGTGGCCGCTGGATTTTTTCAGATAGGGCAAAGCAGCCTGGCTGCACAGGAGAACGGCGCGGGTGTTGATCTGGTGCATCAGGTCGAAGCGTTTGAGCTCGATGTGTTGGACGCCAGTCAACTTGATCGCGCCGGCGTTGTTGATCAGTGCATCGATAGCGCCGAAATGCTCGTTGGCCTGGGCCAGTGCGTCACGCACCGCGACCTCATCGCGCACGTCCACCTGCAAAGCCAACGCCTTGCCGCCCGCCGCTTCAACTTCCTGCGCCACGCTGAAAATCGTCCCCGGCAATTTGGGGTGAGGCGCGGCACTTTTCGCGGCAATCACAATATTGGCCCCGTCCCGCGCGGCCCGCAGCGCGATCTCACGACCAATCCCGCGACTGGCGCCGGTGATGAACAGGGTTTTGCCTTGTAAGGACATGCGTACGCTCCTGGTTATTGTTGTCTGAGCGGAGGGCTCGACAAACAATGTAGACGATGGAGCTGACGCGGGCGGGGGGAGCGGAGGAGCGCCCTTGTGGCGAGGGGATTTATCCCCGTTGGGCTGCGAAGCGGCCCCAAATACTGAGAACGCGGTCTGTCTGGCAGACCGCATTGGCTGGTTTTACGACGGCTGCGCCGCCGAACGGGGATAAATCCCCTCACCACAAGGTATTGGGTTGCTGTTTGAAGGAATCAGTGGGACATGACTTCGCGGATATCCGCCGCGAGTTCACGGACGCGTTCTTCTTCGGTGTCCCACGAGCACATGAAGCGTGCGCCGCCGTTGCCGATGAAGGTGTAGAAGCGCCAGCCCTTGGCCGTCAGCGCGGCGATGGCCGGTTCCGAGAGTTGCAGGAACACGCCGTTGGCCTGCACCGGGAACATCAGTTCCACGCCGGGGATGTCGCTGACCAGTTCCGCCAGCAGTTGCGCGCAATGGTTGGCGTGTTTGGCGTATTTGAGCCAGGCGTCGTTTTCCAGGATCCCGACCCACGGTGCCGACAGGAAACGCATCTTCGAGGCGAGTTGCCCGGCCTGTTTGCAGCGGTAGTCGAAGTCTTCGGCCAGTTTGTGGTTGAAGAACAGGATCGCCTCGCCCACCGCCATGCCGTTTTTCGTGCCGCCGAAGCACAGTACGTCGACGCCGGCTTTCCAGGTCAGGTCCGCTGGCGAGCAACCGAGGAATGCGCAGGCGTTGGAGAAGCGCGCGCCGTCCGTGTGCAGGTTCAGGCCCAGCTCTTTGCAGGTGGCGCTGATGGCGCGGATTTCTTCCGGGGTGTAGACGCTGCCAACTTCGGTGGCCTGGGTCAGGGTCACGACGCGGGGTTTCGGGTAGTGGATGTCCTGGCGCTTGAGGGCGACTTCGCGGATCGATTCCGGGGTCAGCTTGCCGTTTTCTGTGCGGGCAATCAGCAGCTTGGAACCGTTGGAGAAGAATTCCGGCGCGCCGCACTCGTCGGTTTCGACGTGGGCGGTTTCCGAGCAGATCACGCTGTGGTAACTCTGGCACAGCGACGACAGGGCCAGCGAGTTGGCCGCGGTGCCGTTGAAGGCGAAGAACACTTCGCAGTCGGTTTCGAACAGTTTGCGGAAATCATCGGACGCGCGAGCGGTCCATTCATCGTCGCCGTAAGCGCGTTGGTGGCCGTGGTTGGCCTGTTCCATGGCAGCCCAGGCTTCAGGGCAGATACCGGAATAGTTGTCGCTGGCGAATTGTTGGCTCTTATCGGTCATGGCCCTGCTTTCCGTGGTCGAGACGCTTATGGTGAAGCGTCTCGTGGTCAATGATGGTGCGCACTTTACCGAAGATCATCCGGGGAGCACACGGGATGCGTCTGACAGAACAATACAAAGACGACGGGCAATTATGCACATGACGCAAAGGGATGGGGCACTGGATCTGCTCAAGTGGCTGGCGCTATTGAGCATGGTGCTCGATCACCTGCGATATATCGGTTATTCCGTCGATCTGCTGTATGTGCCGGGACGGATGGCGTTTCCGTGGTTTTGTCTGGCGATGGCGGCCAACCTGGCGCGGAGCCGCACAGTGACAACCGGCGGCCAGTGGCGATATCTGGGTTGGTTGCTGCTGTTCAGCGCCATCAGTGAAATTCCGTATCGGCTGTTCATACCTGATCCCGACACGTTGAACGTGATGCCTACGTTGGCGCTGGGGTTGTTGGTGGCGCGTGGCTGGCAGGACAGGACGCTGCAATCGCGATTGCTCGCGGTTGGCGCCCTGGTGCTGGCGGTGCTTTTTCCGCAGTGGCTGATGTTCGGTTTTTTCGGCGTGCTGCTGCCGCTGGCGATGCTGCTGGTGATCAGGCGGCCCTGGTATTTCAGCCTGTTGCCGGGGCTGGTGTGCCTGGCGGCCAATCAATGGGAGGTGCTGTTTTACTCCGCGCGTTTCGGTAATGGTGCCGCGATCCTTGGCATCGCTGCTTGTCTGATTGCGCCATTGCTGGGGTTGGTCTTGTTGCGACATGCCAAACATCTCCAGCCTCCGCCGATGCGACGTTGGGCGTATGCGCTTTATCCGCTGCATTTTTTACTTCTGTTACTCGTCCGCCAAATCGTTGCATAACCCTGTGGGAGCTAGCCTGCTAGCGATGAGGTCGTCACAGCCAGCATTGATGTTGCCTGACCCACCGCTATCGCGAGCAGGCTCGCTCCCACAGGGGATCCTGGCTGAATTGAAGACTGTGTCCGGTCAGCCATTTCAGCCCATGTCGTAAACGCACCTTTGCGTGGCGTCCGTAGGCATTTGGCCTGTCTGCGCCGGTCATACCATCGCATCAAAGGGCACTGTCGAAACACCGGTGCCTTACCGAGACGAATGGCGCATAGATGCCGCTGGGAGAGACGCGATGTTCAGCAAGCAAGACCAGATCCAGGGTTACGACGATGCACTGCTGGCGGCGATGAATGCCGAGGAGCAACGCCAGGAAGATCACATCGAGCTGATCGCGTCAGAGAACTACACCAGCAAACGCGTCATGGAAGCGCAAGGCAGTGGCCTGACCAACAAATACGCCGAAGGTTATCCGGGCAAGCGCTACTACGGTGGCTGCGAGCACGTCGACAAGGTTGAAGCCCTGGCCATCGAACGCGCCAAGCAACTGTTCGGTGCCGATTACGCCAATGTCCAGCCGCACTCCGGTTCCTCGGCCAACAGCGCCGTTTATCTGGCACTAATCCAGGCGGGCGACACCATCCTGGGCATGAGCCTGGCCCACGGTGGTCACCTGACCCACGGCGCCAAAGTGTCGTCCTCAGGCAAGCTGTACAACGCCGTGCAGTACGGCATCGACACCAAGACCGGGCTGATCGACTACGACGAAGTCGAGCGCCTGGCCGTCGAATGCAAGCCGAAGATGATCGTTGCCGGCTTCTCGGCTTACTCCAAGACCCTCGACTTCCCGCGTTTCCGTCAGATCGCCGACAAGGTCGGTGCGCTGCTGTTCGTCGACATGGCCCACGTCGCCGGTTTGGTCGCTGCCGGCCTGTACCCGAACCCGCTGCCGTACGCCGATGTAGTCACCACCACCACCCACAAGACCCTGCGCGGTCCACGTGGCGGCCTGATCCTGTGCAAGGCCAATGAAGAAATCGAGAAAAAGCTCAACGCGGCTGTGTTCCCGGGTGCCCAGGGCGGCCCGCTGATGCACGTGATCGCGGGTAAAGCGGTGTGCTTCAAGGAAGCGTTGGAACCTGGTTTCAAGGCCTATCAGCAACAAGTGATCGACAACGCCCAGGCCATGGCCGGCGTGTTTATCAAACGCGGCTACGATGTAGTGTCCGGCGGCACCGATAACCACCTGTTCCTGGTCAGCCTGATCCGTCAGGGCCTCACCGGCAAAGAGGCGGACGCAGCACTCGGTCGCGCCCACATCACTGTGAACAAGAACGCTGTCCCGAACGATCCACAGTCGCCGTTCGTCACCTCCGGCCTGCGCATCGGCACCCCGGCGGTGACCACGCGCGGCTTCAAGGTGACCCAGTGCGTCACGCTGGCCGGCTGGATCTGCGACATCCTCGACAACCTCGGCGACGCCGATGTGGAAGCGAATGTTGCCCAGCAAGTGTCGGCCCTGTGCGCGGACTTCCCGGTTTATCGCTGAGCGCGGTTTTGGAGTAAATGACTATGCAACGCTACTCAGGCTTCGGCCTCTTCAAACACTCCCTCAGCCATCACGAAAACTGGCAGAAGATGTGGCGCACGCCGACCCCTAAAAAGGTCTATGACGTGGTCATCGTCGGCGGTGGCGGGCATGGTCTGGCGACCGCTTACTACCTGGCCAAGGAACACGGCATCACCAACGTGGCCGTGGTCGAGAAAGGCTGGCTGGGCGGCGGTAACACCGCGCGCAACACCACCATCGTTCGCTCCAACTACCTGTGGGACGAGTCGGCGCACCTGTACGAACACGCGATGAAATTGTGGGAAGGCCTGTCCCAGGACCTGAACTACAACGTGATGTTCTCCCAGCGCGGCGTTTACAACCTGTGCCACACCCTGCAAGACATCCGTGATTCCGAGCGTCGGGTGAGCGCCAACCGCCTCAACGGCGTCGATGGCGAACTGCTCGATGCCAAACAAGTGGCCGACGAGATTCCGTACCTCGACTGCTCCAAGAACACCCGCTACCCGGTGATGGGCGCAACCGTCCAGCGTCGCGGCGGCGTGGCCCGTCACGATGCCGTGGCGTGGGGCTTTGCCCGTGCCGCTGACGCCTTGGGCGTGGACTTGATTCAACAGACCGAAGTGATCGGCTTCCGCAAGGAAAACGGCGTGTGCATCGGTGTTGAAACCAACAAGGGTTTCATCGGCGCCAAGCGCGTCGGTGTGGTCACCGCTGGTAACTCCGGGCACATGGCCAAACTCGCCGGTTTCCGTCTGCCGATCGAATCCCATCCGCTGCAAGCGCTGGTGTCCGAGCCGATCAAGCCGATTATCGACAGCGTGATCATGTCCAACGCCGTACACGGTTACATCAGCCAGTCCGACAAGGGCGACCTGGTGATCGGCGCCGGTATCGACGGCTACAACGGCTACGGCCAGCGTGGTTCGTACCCGGTGATCGAGCACACCATTCAGGCCATCGTCGAGATGTTCCCGGTGTTGTCCCGCGTGCGCATGAACCGTCAGTGGGGCGGCATCGTCGACACCACGCCGGATGCATGCCCGATCATTTCGAAAACCCCGGTCCCGAACATGTTCTTCAACTGCGGTTGGGGCACCGGTGGCTTCAAGGCAACACCTGGCTCGGGCAACGTGTTTGCCGCGAGCCTGGCCAAGGGTGAAATGCACCCATTGGCTGCACCTTTCTCCATCGACCGTTTCCACAACGGTGCGTTGATCGATGAACACGGCGCTGCTGCGGTTGCCCACTAACAGGAGAAATCCCCATGTTGCATATCTTCTGTCCTCACTGCGGCGAACTGCGCTCCGAAGAGGAATTCCACGCATCCGGCCAGGCGCACATCCCGCGCCCACTGGATCCGACCAACTGCACCGACGAGGAGTGGGGCGACTACATGTTCTTCCGCGATAACCCTCGCGGTCTGCACCACGAGCTGTGGGATCACGTCGCCGGTTGCCGTCAGTATTTCAACGCCACCCGCGACACCGTGACCTACGAGATTCTCGAGACCTACAAGATCGGCGCCAAGCCGCAGTTCACCGACAAGACCGATAGCCCGAAAGCGGCCACGACGGCTCTGGGAGAGAAGGTATGAGCCAGATCAATCGCCTGTCCAACGGTGGACGGATCGACCGCAACAAAGTGTTGAGCTTCACCTTCAACGGCCAGGTCTACAAAGGCTTTGAAGGCGATTCGCTGGCCGCTGCCCTGTTGGCCAACGGTGTCGACATCATCGGTCGCAGCTTCAAGTATTCCCGTCCGCGCGGCATCTTCGCTGCCGGCGCCGAAGAGCCCAACGCCGTGCTGCAGATCGGCGCGACCGAAGCTACGCAGATCCCGAACGTACGCGCCACGCAACAAGCGCTGTACCAAGGTCTGGTCGCCACCAGCACCAACGGCTGGCCGAGCGTGAACAACGACATGATGGGGATTCTCGGCAAGGTCGGCGGCAAGCTGATGCCGCCGGGCTTCTACTACAAAACCTTCATGTACCCGCAATCGTTCTGGATGACTTACGAGAAGTACATTCGTAAGGCCGCAGGTTTAGGCCGCTCGCCGACCGAAAACGATCCGGACACCTACGACTACATGAACCAGCACTGCGACGTGCTGATCGTCGGCGGTGGCCCTGCTGGCCTGGCCGCTGCTTTGGCGGCTGCGCGCAGCGGTGCTCGCGTAATCCTGGCCGATGAGCAGGAAGAGTTCGGCGGCAGCCTGCTCGACTCCCGCGAAAGCCTCGACGGCAAACCAGCGGCCGAGTGGGTCGCCAGCGTCATCGCCGAGCTGAAAGACACCCCGGACGTGCTGCTGTTGCCGCGCGCCACGGTCAACGGTTACCACGACCATAACTTCCTGACCATTCATGAGCGCCTGACCGATCACCTCGGCGACCGCGCCCCGATTGGCCAGGTGCGTCAGCGCATCCACCGGGTTCGCGCCAAACGTGTGGTGCTGGCGACTGGTGCTTGCGAGCGTCCATTGGTTTACGGCAACAACGACGTGCCGGGCAACATGCTCGCCGGCGCTGTGTCGACTTACGTGCGCCGTTACGGCGTGGCACCGGGCAAAAAACTGGTGCTGTCGACCAACAACGATCACGCCTACCGCGTAGCGCTGGATTGGCTCGACGCCAGCCTGCAAGTCGTGGCTATCGCCGACGCCCGCAGCAATCCGCGTGGAGCGCTGGTTGAAGAAGCACGCGCCAAAGGCATTCGCATCCTGACCGGCAGCGCCGTGATCGAGGCCCGTGGCAGCAAACACGTGACCGCCGCTCGCGTCGCCGCGATCGATGTCAAAGCACACGCCGTGACCAGTCCTGGCGAGTGGCTCGATTGCGATTTGATCGCCAGCTCCGGCGGTTACAGCCCGGTGGTTCACTTGGCTTCGCACTTGGGCGGCAAGCCGACCTGGCGTGAAGACATCCTCGGATTCGTACCGGGCGAAGCACCGCAGAAACGCGTGTGCGTCGGTGGCATCAACGGCGTCTATGGCCTCGGTGATTCGTTGGCCGATGGTTTTGAAGGCGGCGCTCGCGCAGCCAGCGAAGCCGGTTTCAGCGTGGTCGAAGGCACGTTGCCGAAAGCCCTGAGCCGTCTCGAAGAGCCCACCCTGGCGCTGTTCCAAGTGCCGCATGAAAAAGGCACCGCGCGCGGGCCCAAGCAATTCGTCGACCTGCAAAACGACGTCACTTCCGCCGCCATTGAACTGGCGACCCGCGAAGGCTTCGAGTCGGTCGAGCACGTCAAACGCTACACCGCACTGGGCTTCGGTACCGACCAGGGCAAACTCGGCAACGTCAACGGCCTGGCCATCGCCGCCCGTTCGCTGAACGTGACCATCCCGCAAATGGGCACCACCATGTTCCGCCCGAACTACACGCCGGTAACCTTCGGCGCCGTGGCCGGCCGTCACTGTGGGCACATCTTCGAACCTGTGCGTCACACCGCGCTGCATCACTGGCACGTGAAGAATGGCGCCGAGTTTGAAGACGTCGGTCAGTGGAAGCGTCCTTGGTACTTCCCGAAAAACGGTGAAGACATTCACGCTGCCGTAAAACGCGAATGCAAAGCCGTGCGCGACAGCGTCGGCCTGCTGGACGCTTCGACCCTGGGCAAGATCGACATCCAGGGCCCGGACACCCGCGAGTTCCTCAACCGCATCTACACCAACGCCTGGACCAAGCTCGATGTGGGCAAGGCGCGTTACGGCCTGATGTGTAAAGAAGACGGCATGGTGTTCGACGACGGCGTGACTGCATGCCTGGCCGACAACCATTTCGTGATGACCACCACCACCGGCGGCGCTGCACGCGTGCTGCAATGGCTGGAAATCTACCATCAGACCGAATGGCCAGACCTGAAGGTGTACTTCACGTCCGTGACGGATCACTGGGCAACCATGACCCTGTCCGGGCCGAACAGCCGCAAGCTGCTCAGCGAAGTGACCGACGCCGATCTGAGCAACGAAGCCTTCCCGTTCATGACCTGGAAAGAAGCGCTGGTCGGCGGTGTGCCGGCGCGGATTTTCCGGATTTCGTTTACCGGTGAGCTGTCGTACGAAGTCAACGTGCAAGCCGACTATGCGATGGGCGTTCTCGAGAAAATCGTCGAGGCCGGCAAGCAGTACAACCTGACCCCGTATGGCACTGAAACCATGCACATTCTGCGGGCCGAGAAAGGCTTCATCATCGTCGGTCAGGACACCGACGGCTCGATGACCCCGGACGACCTGAACATGGGCTGGTGTGTCGGTCGCACCAAACCGTTTTCGTGGATCGGCCAGCGTGGCATGAACCGCGAAGACTGCGTGCGTGACCAGCGCAAACAGCTGGTGGGCCTGAAGCCGATCGATCCGACCAAATGGCTGCCGGAAGGGGCACAACTGGTGTTCAACACCAAGCAGACGATTCCGATGACGATGGTCGGTCACGTCACTTCCAGCTACCTGCACAACTCCCTGGGCTATTCGTTTGCCATGGGCGTGGTGAAGGGCGGTTTGAAGCGCATCGGTGAGCGGGTGTTCGCACCGCTGGCGGATGGCAGCGTGATCGAGGCGGAAATTGTGTCTTCGGTGTTCTTCGATCCGAAAGGCGATCGCCAGAACATTTGATGGCCTCGAGATCTGCTGGCGGGCTACCAATCGCTAGCAGGCTAGCTCCCACAGGGGAACGCGGTTGAATGTGGGAGCTAGCCTGCTGGCGATGACGGCAGTGCAGCCACCACAGGAACCAACAGAATTCAGGAAAGGTGCTTTATGACCGCAGCCAATGTGTACCAACAACGCCCAACCACCGGGGCCAAGGCCGAGTCGTCGCTGCATCATGCCGACCTCGCCAGCCTGGTGGGCAAGGGCCGCAAAAGCGCCGGCGTGATCGTGCGTGAGAAAAAACTCCTCGGTCACCTGACCATTCGTGGCGATGGCCATGATGCTGCCTTCGCCGCTGGCGTGCACAAGGCCCTCGGCATCGAGCTGCCAGGTGCGCTGACCGTCGTGGTCAAAGGCGAAACCAGCCTGCAATGGATGGGGCCGGATGAATGGCTGCTGATCGTGCCGACCGGTGAAGAATTCGCCGCCGAGCAAAAACTGCGTGAAGCGCTGGGCGATCTGCATATTGCGATCACCAACGTCAGCGGCGGCCAGCAGATCCTCGAACTGAGCGGCCCGAATGTGCGCCAGGTGCTGATGAAATCCACCAGCTACGACGTGCACCCCAACAGCTTCCCGGTGGGCAAGGCAGTCGGCACCGTGTTCGCCAAGTCGCAACTGGTGATCCGCCACACCGCCGAAGACACCTGGGAACTGCTGATCCGTCGCAGCTTCTCGGATTACTGGTGGTTGTGGTTGCAGGATGCGGCGGCCGAATACGGGCTTAGCGTTCAGGCGTAATGATCGTTTGTGGCTAGGGGCTTTTGTGGTGAGGGGATTTATCCCCGTTGGGCTGCGAAGCGGCCCCAAAGTCCATCAGTTAAACCGTATCGATTGGTTTTACGACTGCTTCGCAGCCGAACGGGGATAAATCCCCTCGCCACAGGATCCTGCACAGCCTTGAAGTTGTGCAGGTATTTTCGAACAGGAGTCACCGCACTATGAGCCGCGCCCCAGACACATGGATTCTGACCGCCGACTGCCCAAGCGTTCTCGGCACCGTGGACGCGGTGACCCGCTTTCTGTTCGAGCAGGGCTGCTACGTCACCGAGCACCATTCCTTCGATGACCGGCTTTCGGGCCGTTTCTTCATTCGCGTGGAATTCCGCCAGCCTGACGGCTTCGACGAACAAGCCTTCCGCGCAGGTTTGGCGGAACGTGGTCAAGCCTTCGGCATGGTCTTCGAGCTGACCGAGCCGAACTACCGGCCAAAAGTGGTGATCATGGTTTCCAAGGCCGATCACTGCCTCAACGATTTGCTCTACCGCCAGCGCATCGGCCAGTTGTCGATGGACGTGGCCGCCGTGGTTTCCAACCACCCGGACCTCAAGCCGTTGGCCGACTGGCACCAGATTCCGTATTACCACTTCCCGCTGGACCCGAACGACAAGCCGTCGCAGGAGCGTCAGGTCTGGCAGGTGATCGAAGAGTCCGGCGCCGAACTGGTGATCCTTGCCCGTTACATGCAAGTCCTGTCGCCAGAGCTGTGCCGCAAACTCGACGGCAAGGCGATCAACATCCATCACTCCCTGCTGCCGGGTTTCAAGGGCGCCAAGCCTTATCACCAGGCCTACAACAAGGGCGTGAAACTGGTCGGCGCGACGGCGCACTACATCAACAACGACCTGGACGAAGGCCCGATCATTGCCCAGGGCGTGGAGGCCGTGGACCACAGTCATTACCCGGAAGATCTGATCGCCAAAGGGCGGGATATCGAAGGGCTGACCTTGGCCCGGGCCGTTGGTTATCACATCGAGCGAAGAGTGTTTCTCAACGCGAACAGAACCGTCGTTCTTTAGATCGCCATCGCTGGCAGGCCAGCTCCCACAGGGGATTTGTGTCTGCCCACAGATCTCGGTCACACCAAAGATCAACTGTGGGAGCTAGCCTGCTAGCGATGAGGCCATTACAAGCAACACATAAACAGCATCTGTACCCGAGCAATCAACGCGCCGCCGCTCCATGGCGACGCGACCGCTACATAAAAACAACAGCGAGGTGAAAGCATGTCTGGCAATCGTGGTGTGGTGTATCTCGGCGCTGGCAAGGTCGAAGTACAGAATATCGAATATCCGAAAATGCAGGACCCGCGTGGCAGGAAGATTAACCACGCCGTCATCCTTCGTGTGGTTTCCACCAACATCTGTGGTTCCGATCAGCACATGGTGCGCGGTCGTACCACCGCTCAAACCGGCCTGGTGCTGGGCCACGAAATCACCGGTGAAGTGATCGAGAAGGGCAGCGACGTCGAGAACCTGCAGATCGGCGACCTGGTGTCCGTACCGTTCAACGTCGCTTGCGGGCGCTGCCGTTCCTGCAAAGAGATGCACACCGGTGTCTGCCTCAGCGTTAACCCGGCGCGTCCGGGCGGCGCCTACGGTTATGTCGACATGGGCGACTGGACCGGCGGCCAGGCTGAATACGCGATGGTGCCGTACGCTGACTTCAACCTGCTGAAACTGCCTGATCGCGATCGCGCGATGGAAAAAATCCGCGACCTGACCTGCCTCTCCGACATCCTGCCCACCGGTTACCACGGAGCAGTCACTGCCGGCGTTGGCCCGGGCAGCACCGTATACATCGCCGGTGCCGGTCCTGTCGGTCTGGCCGCGGCCGCTTCCGCTCGCCTGTTGGGCGCTGCGGTAGTGATCATCGGCGACGTCAACACTGTCCGCCTGGCACACGCCAAGGCGCAGGGTTTCGAAATCGCCGACCTGTCCCTTGACACCCCGCTGCATGAACAAATCGCTGCACTGCTGGGCGAACCAGAAGTGGATTGCGCCGTCGACGCCGTAGGCTTCGAAGCGCGCGGCCACGGCCATGACGGCGTGAAACACGAGGCCCCGGCCACCGTGCTCAACTCGCTGATGGGCGTTGTGCGGGTTGCCGGCAAAATCGGTATCCCGGGCCTGTACGTGACCGAAGATCCAGGTGCAGTAGATGCCGCCGCAAAAATGGGCAGCCTGAGCATCCGCTTCGGCCTGGGCTGGGCAAAATCCCACAGCTTCCACACCGGCCAGACGCCAGTGATGAAGTACAACCGCCAGCTGATGCAGGCGATCATGTGGGACCGCATCAACATCGCCGAAGTGGTGGGCGTTCAGGTGATCAGCCTGGATCAGGCACCACAAGGCTATGGCGAGTTCGATGCGGGCGTGCCGAAGAAGTTTGTGATTGATCCGCACAAACTGTTCAGCGCGGCGTAAGCCTTCACGCAATGCAAAACGGCGACCCGAGGGTCGCCGTTTTTGTTGATGTTTTACATCAACCCTGTGGCGGGGGAGCTTGCTCCCGTTGAGCTGCGAAGCGGCTCGAAACGCTGTGATTTCTATCTGTAAGACACAACGTGTCTGACAGTTTCGCGACAGCTTAGCCGCCAAACGGGAGCAAGCTCTCTCTCCACAGGTGTGTGAACGGGGTAAAAATGCGGCAGCAAGGAACATTGCCCAGCAAACCCCTGTCAAACCGGCAGTTTTCCCGCTCACACACGGGCGGTTTTCATGGCGCAAGAGGATGTCTGGATGAAGATTTCACGCGGTTTTGCACTGGCTTCGCTGATGACCCTCGCGGCCAGTCCGGTCTTCGCCGGTTTCAGCCTGGAAGATGTGACCAAAGCGGCCGCGAGCATGCAGGGCGGTAACGCCGCCACTGCCGCCGCGCCGACGCAGGAAACCGCCGGGTTGCTGGGCGCGCTGACTTCGCAGTTGAACGTCAAACCCGAGCAAGCCGTCGGCGGCACCGCGGCGATGTTGGGGCTGGCCAAGAATCAGTTGAGCTCGACCGACTATTCGGAATTGGCGAAAAGCGTACCGGGTATCGACAAGCTGTCCGGCGGCGGTGAGCTTGGCGCCCTCGCTGGATTGCTCGGATCGTCCGGTAAATCGGCCGGTCTGGAAAACGCCTTGGGCAGCGTGAAAAACACCAATGACCTGAACAACGCTTTCAGCGCGTTGGGCATGGACAGCGGCATGATCGGTCAGTTTGCCCCGGTGCTTTTACAATTCCTGGGTCAGCAGGGCGTCGGCGGTTCGCTGCTGGAAAGCCTGGGCGGGATCTGGGGCGCCGGCACCGGTAGTTGATTCAGCGGCGTTCGGCGCGCAAGGCGTCGATGCGTTGATCCTTTTCGATCCAGAGCTGGTTGACCCAGTTCTGGATCGTTTCGCGAAACACCGGGTCGTTCTCGTAATCGCCTTGCCACAGGGCCGGGTCGAGTTCGCGGGTCTTGATGTCGATGATGACCCTCGGCACGTTGCCGCTGATCAAGTCCCAAAACCCCGGAATCTGCTGCTGCGGATACACCACCGTCACATCGAGAACGGCGTCCAGCTGTTCGCCCATCGCCGCCAATACGAACGCCACGCCGCCGGCCTTGGGCTTGAGCAGGTGGGTGAACGGTGATTGCTGCTGAGCGCTTTTCGCCGTGGTGTATCGAGTGCCTTCCAGGTAATTGACCACGGTGACCGGCTGACGCTTGTACAACTCGCACGCCGCTTTGGTGATTTCCAGATCCTTGCCGGCCAGTTCCGGGTGCTTCGCCAGGAATGCCTTGGTGTAGCGCTTCATGAACGGGTAATCCAGCGCCCACCACGCCAGGCCCAGGAACGGCACCCAGATCAGTTCTTTCTTGAGGAAGAACTTGAAGAATGGCGTGCGGCGATTCAGCGTCTGGATCAGCGCCGGGATATCGACCCAGGATTGATGGTTGCTGATCACCAGGTACGAGGTGTCGCGGCGCAGGTCATCGCCGCCGCGGATGTCCCATTGGGTGGGGATGCACAGGCGGAAAACCAGCTTGTCGATTTCGGCCCAGGTCTCGGCGATCCACATGACGGCCCATGAGGCGTAGTCGCGAAAGCGCCCGGGCAGGATCAGTTTGAGCAGGGCAAACACCATCAGCGGCCCGAACAGGACCAGGGTGTTGAGCAACAGCAGCAGGGTAACGAAACAGCCGGTGAGCAGGCGGCGCATAAGTAACTCTTGAAAGCCTTTGGGCGCGCCATGATATGCAGCTTCGGGCGGCAGGCCAAATCGGCGGTGACGAATGTTTCACCTTTACATCGTTATGCTTGCAGCCTGATGAGATCCCTGTGGCGAGGGAGCTTGCTCCCGTTCGGCGGCGAAGCCGCCGTAAATCCATTCAATTCGGTGTTCCTGACAAGTCAATTCACATAGCTTTGGGGCCGCTTCGCAGCCCAGCGGGAGCAAGCTCCCTCGCCACAAAGGTATATGCTCGTCCAACTATCGTTGTTGTTTGCGGTCTAGAATTCGGCCACTGTGCCCCCATTCCCAAAGGATGCCCACTACGTGAAATCCCTCCTTGCACTGCTTTCCCTCGTGGCCCTGCCGGTCCTGGCCGCTGAGCCGACGCTGTACGGGCGTTACGAATACATTGCGCTGCCGGAAATCGGCGGCGAAGTCCTTAAAGCCAAAATGGACACCGGCGCCCTCACGGCATCGCTGTCGGCCAAGGACATCGAAACCTTCAGCCGCGACGGCGACGAGTGGGTACGTTTCCGCCTCGCCACCAAAGACGCGAGCAACAAGGTCTACGAACACAAGGTCGCGCGGATCAGCAAGATCAAGACCCGCTCCGAAGAAGACGATGATGACAAGGAAGCCATCGAGCCAACCAAGCGTCCGGTGGTGGATCTGGAGCTGTGCCTGGGCAACGTCAAGCGCACCGTCGAGGTCAACCTCACCGACCGCAGCAGCTTCAACTACCCGTTGCTGATCGGTGCCAAGGCCTTGCGTGAATTCGGCGCAGCGGTAAACCCGGCGCGACGTTTCACCGCCGACAAACCCGACTGCTGATTGACGGAATGTGAGGCTTGGGGCACCGTTCGCCCACTTAACTGCCGGGCTCGGACGCCATGCCTCATATCCTGATTGTTGAAGACGAAGCGGCGATTGCCGACACCCTGATATTCGCGTTGCAGGGCGAGGGGTTCACCACGACCTGGTTGAGCCTCGGCGTGGCGGCGCTGGAGCATCAGCGCCAGACGCCGGCCGACCTGATCATTCTCGACATTGGCCTGCCGGACATCAGCGGTTTTGAAACCTGCAAGCAATTGCGGCGTTTCAGCGAAGTGCCGGTGATCTTTCTCAGTGCCCGTGATGCGGAAATCGATCGCGTGGTGGGCCTGGAAATCGGCGCCGACGATTACGTGGTCAAACCGTTCAGCCCCCGGGAAGTCGCGGCGCGGGTCCGGGCGATTCTCAAGCGTATGGCGCCGCGCCCGGTGGCCGAGGTTTCGTCGACGCTGTTTCGGATCGACAGCGAACGCGTGCAGATCAGCTATCGCAATCAGCCATTGATCCTCACGCGGCACGAATTCCGTCTGCTGCGATGCTTGGTGGAACAACCCGAACGGGTCTTCAGTCGCGAGCAGTTGCTCGATGCGCTGGGGGTCGCCGCCGATGCCGGTTACGAGCGCAGCATCGACAGCCACATCAAAAGCGTGCGCGCCAAGTTGCGACTGGTGAAGGCTGACGCCGAACCGATCCAGACCCATCGCGGCCTCGGCTACAGCTACAGCCCGGGGCACAGCTGATGCCGTTGGGGATCCGGATCTTCCTGGTCTACGTGCTGTTTATCGGCCTGACCGGTTATTTCGTGCTCAACACGGTGATGGAAGAAATCCGCCCCGGGGTGCGTCAATCCACCGAAGAAACGTTGGTGGATACAGCAAACCTGATGGCCGAGATCCTGCGCGACGACTTCAAGGCCGGCACCCTCAATCAGAACCGCTGGCCCGAACTGCTCAAGGCCTATGGCGAACGGCAGCCTAAGGCAAGCATCTGGGGTTTGCCGAAGAATCAGGTCAACCACCGCATCTACGTCACCAACGCCAAAGGCACCGTCGTGCTGGATTCCAGCGGCGTAGCGGTGGGCCAGGATTATTCGCGCTGGAACGACGTCTACCTGACGTTGCGCGGTGAATACGGTGCGCGTTCCACTCGCAGCGATCCCAATGATGCGAACTCCTCGGTGATGCACGTCGGCGCCCCGATTCGCGACAACGGCCGGATCATCGGCGTGGTCACCGTGGCCAAGCCCAACAGTTCGTTGCAGCCTTATGTGGATCGCACCGAGCGTCGATTACTCGCCTATGGCGCCGGGTTGATCGGCTTGGGCCTGCTGTTCGGCGCGCTGTTGTCGTGGTGGTTGAGTGCGGCGTTACGGCGGATGACAGTCTATGCGCAGGCCGTCAGCGAAGGGCGGCGCGTCGAGGTGCCGCATTATCGCGGCGGTGAGCTGGAGCAACTGGCGACGGCGGTGGAACAGATGCGAACGCAGCTGGAAGGCAAAGCCTACGTCGAGCGTTATGTGCACACGTTGACCCATGAATTGAAGAGCCCGTTGGCGGCGATTCGCGGTGCGGCGGAGTTACTGCAAGGGGAAATGCCGTTGGATCAGCGGCAGCGTTTTGTCAGCAACATCGACAGCGAAAGTGTGCGCATGCAGCAGTTGATTGAACGGTTGCTGAACCTGGCCCAGGTTGAGCAGCGCCAAGGGCTGGAAGAGCGGGTGGCGGTGCCCTTGGCGGGGCTGGTGGATGAGTTGCTCAATGCACAGGCCGCGCGAATCGAAGGCAAGAAGTTGCGTGTGGAACAGCGGATTACCCCGGACATGAACCTGCATGGCGAGCCGTTTCTGCTGCGTCAGGCGTTGGGGAATCTGCTGGAAAATGCTTTGGATTTCACTCCGCCTCAGGGCGTGCTGCGATTCAGCGCCGAGAGGGTCGGTGAACAGATCGAGTTCAGGCTGTTCAACCAGGCTGAGGCGATTCCTGACTATGCGTTACCGCGTTTGAGTGAGCGCTTCTATTCCTTGCCGCGACCGGACAGTGGGCGCAAGAGCACCGGGTTGGGGCTTAACTTTGTGGAAGAAGTGGTCAAGTTGCATGGCGGGACATTGAGCATCGGCAATATTGACGGCGGTGTTGAAGTCAAATTGTGTATGCCTGCTTAGAATCACCCCTCACCCTAACCCTCTCCCAGGGGGCGAGGGGACTAACCGATGTGTTATGTAGAAAATTGGCGACTTGAGATATCGAGTGGGACTCATCATTTGAAAGACTTGAAGATCGGCTCCCTTTCCCCCTCTCCCCTCTGGGAAGAGGGTTGGGGTGAGGGGTGGATCTTCCGCTGAAACACTCTCCACAAAGTCTCCACATTCCCCCCACAAAACCCCCACACACCCCTCCCAGACTCTCCCCATCCAAACAGGGAGAGTCCCATGAACCGCAGCCTGACCATAAAACTCGGGGCCATTGCCCTTCTGATTCTGTTATTGCTCATTCCGTTGCTGATGATTAACGGCGTCATCCAGGACCGCCAGCAATTGCGTGATGGCGTGCTTGAAGACATTGCCCGCAGTTCCAGCTACAGCCAGCAACTGAGCGGACCGTTGATGGTGGTGCCGTATCGCAAAGTGGTGCGCACCTGGAAACTCAACGAGAAAACCAACGAGCGCTATCAGGAAGTCGGTGAAGAACGCGGTCGTCTTTATTTCCTCCCGGAGCGCTTCGAGCTCGACGGCCAGGTGCAGACCGAACTGCGTTCCCGAGGCATTTACGAGGCGCGGCTGTTCCACGCCGACAACCGTATCAGCGGGCATTTCTCGGTCCCGGCGCAACTGGGCATCAAGGAGGACTTCGCTGATTACCAGTTCGACCAGCCGTTTCTGGCCGTCGGCATCAGCGACATTCGCGGCATCGAAAACGCCCTGAAACTCGAACTCAATGACCAGCGCCTGGACTTTGTTCCAGGCACTCAGGTGGGCTGGTTAGGCGAAGGTGTTCACGTGACGTTGCCGGCGCTGGATGCGAAGCAAGCCACGGAGTTGACCTTCGGTTTCGACCTGCGGCTGCAAGGCACCGGTCAGTTGCAGATCCTTCCAGTGGGCAAGACCAGCAAAGTGTCGCTGAGCGCCAACTGGCCGCACCCAAGCTTCATAGGCAATTACCTGCCGGCCCAGCGTGAAGTCACCGATCAAGGCTTTACCGCCAACTGGCAGACCTCGTTTTTCTCCACCAATCTGCAGGAAGCGCTAAGCAGCTGCGTGTCTGGCGGTGGTTGCGAGGCATACAACGGCCGCAGCTTCGGCGTGAGCTTCATCGATCCGGTGGACCAGTACCTGAAGAGCGATCGGGCGATCAAATATGCACTGCTGTTCATCGTGCTGACCTTCGCCGGATTCTTCCTCTTCGAAGTGCTGAAAAGCCTGGCGGTGCACCCGGTGCAATACGCATTGGTGGGCGTGGCGCTGGCGTTCTTTTACCTGTTGCTGCTGTCGCTGTCCGAGCACATTGGTTTTGCCCTGGCTTATCTGTTGTCGGCGGGCGGCTGCGTGTTGTTGATCGGCTTTTATGTCTGCCATGTGCTGCGCAGCGTGCGTCACGGCTTGAGCTTTTCGGCGGGGTTGGCGGCGCTGTATGGCTTGCTCTACGGCTTGTTGAGTGCCGAGGATTACGCGCTGTTGATGGGCTCGCTGTTGCTGTTCGGCTTGCTCGGTGTGTTCATGGTGCTGACCCGCAAGCTGGATTGGTACGGAATCGGGCCGAAGCCGGCCAAGCCGCTGGCGTTTGATATTGGAGCGGTGGAATGAGCCGGTCGCTGGGGTTGCGTGAGGATCAGCGGGAAGGGCAAGTGTTGGCGACGCTGGTTCATGGGCTGTTTCCGATGGATCCGGTGTGGTGCCATCGCGAGCAGGCTCGCTCCCACAAGGGATCTCCAGTGAACACAAGGTTCGTGCACACCACCGATCAACTGTGGGAGCGAGCCTGCTCGCGATGAGGCCGGAACAGTCGGCGCAGGTCTATACCTTAGGCATCGTCGCCACCATCGAAGGCCGCTGACTCACTTCAAAATACCAGGCCGCCAACTGCGGATTCGCCTCGCGCCATCCCAGATCCGGATGGCGCAAGTCGAGGTAACCCAACGCACATGCCACGCTGATCGCCGCCACATCAAAATGGCTGGTCAGCTCGGCAATCGCATCCTTCTCCAACAGCGCCAATGCGCGACGAATCTTGTTGCGCTGGCCATCGAGCCATTCGTCCCAATGCTTCTCGGGGGCTCGCAGGACCATTTCATACCGAACCATCACCGAAGCGTCCATGATCCCGTCGGCCAGGGAGGCCAGGGTCAAACGGCGCCAGCGGGCCGAACCGTCGCGGGGGATCAGCGGATTGCCGACGTGTTGATGGTCGAGGTAATCGAGGATCACCCGGCTGTCATGGATGACGTTGCCGTCGGCCAGGCGCAGGGCCGGGATCTTGCCCAGCGGGTTGTCTTCGTTGAGCGCCTGATCCGGGCTAACCGGTGTGAGCACGCAGTCTTGCAACGCCACGCGGTCGGTCTGACCGGTTTCGTGCAACAGCACCATGACTTTGCGAACGAAGGGCGATAACGAATTGTGGAACAGGGTCATGCTGGGGGCGGACATGGCAGCGTCTCGGAGTTGGGCAGTGCTGGGCAGCATAGCGCGTTCAAGAGATTGCTCAAAATCGTGGGGGCGAGCCTGCTCGCGAAGAGGTCGTTTACATTCAGCACCCCTGTTGAATGTCAGGCCGCCATCGCGAGCAGGCTCGCTCCCACAAGGATCAGCGGCGTTGCAGCAGGCCGCGCAGGGCAAGCACAGCGGGGACGCCCAAGCCAAGCCAGCTCAAGGCATCCCAAACGCCATCGCCCAGCAGCGCGGCGAACAGCCCCGCGGCGCTGAGCAGCGCAATTACGGTGGGCGTGGCGAAGACCTTCCAGAAGTTCGACTGTCGTGGCCTCATGCTTGAGCCTCCGCCTGTTCGAGCACCGGTTTTTTCGCCGCCCTGCGCCGCACCACCCACAGATAAACCCCACTGCCCAGCACGACGATGGTCAGCACATCCAGGGTCGCCCAGAGGATTTTCATCGGCATTCCGCCGTAATCACCAAAGTGCAGCGGTTGCGACATGCCCATGGCGTCCATGTACCACGGTCGTTCGGCCACCGCCGTAACTTGCAGGGTACTGGCGTCGATCAACACCGGGGTCAGCAGGTGCGACGTCAGGTGGGTGCTGCCTTTCATGAACACAGCGTAATGGTGTTCGCTGGAAAACCGTGTGCCGGGGAAGGCGATGAAATCGGGTTGCATGCCCGGTGCGACGTCTTTGGCGATGTCGAGCAAACGAGTCGCCGGCGCCAATTGCGTCAGCGGTGGCGCATCGCGATACGGCGCGATCATCGTGCTCAAGGCGTCGTTACGCCATGCGGCGATCAGCAGGTCGGCGCAAGCACTGATCACGCCGGTAACCCCGACCACCAGCGCCCAGGTCAGGGTGACCACCCCGATCAAGTTGTGCAGGTCGAGCCAGCGCAGGCGAGTGGATTTGTCCTGACGCACGGTGGCGAATTTCAAGCGGCGCATGAACGGCAGGTACAGCACCATCCCGGAAACAATCGCCACGACAAACATCAGTCCCATGAACGCCAGCAGCAACTTGCCCGGCAGACCGGCGAACATGTCCACGTGCAGACGCAGCATCACCATCATGAAACCGCCATTGGCCGACGGCATCTCCAGCGCTTCACCGGTGCGGGCGTCGAGCATGAAGGTGTGCGACGAATTGGGTTCGGTGCCGGCGGTGGCGGCCATGATGGCGATCGCGGCGTTGGGTTCTTCCTCGTCGAAGCCGAAATACTGCATGACTTCACCGGGGCGATGTTTTTCCGCCGCCTGCACCAACTGCTGCAAATTCAGTTGCGGGGTGTCCGCCGGCATGTGCTTCAACTCGGCGGCATCGCCCAGCAGATGGTCGATCTCGTGGTGAAAGATCAACGGCAGGCCGGTCAGTGCCAGCATCAACAGGAACACGGTGCAGATCAGGCTGGTCCAGGTGTGAATACATGACCAGCGGCGAATCGTTTTGCTTTTCATTTGTTGGCCTTCAGAAATACCAAAGCCGTCCTCGAGGGACGGCTTGGTCTTGGAGCGTTCAGATCAGGCAATTACCACTTGTAAGTTGCACTGGCGACGACGCTGCGCTGGTCGCCGTAGTAGCAATAGAAACTGTCACAGGTGGAGATGTAGTCCTTGTCCAGCAGGTTGGTCGCGTTCAGTGCCAGCGATGCGCCTTTCAGACTGTTGTCCAGACGGCCTAGGTCGTAATGGACCGCCGCGTCGAACACGGTATAGGCATCGGCCTTGCCCAGCCAGGTGTTGCCCTGATCACCGTAGGTATTGCCGGTGTAGCGAGCGCCGGCACCAATGCCGAAGCCGTCCAGCACGCCGGCGTGCCAGGTGTAATCGGCCCACAGCGAAGCCTGTTGGTTAGGCATCAATTGCAGGCGATTGCCCTTGTTGTCGCCTTTCTGCACTTCGGACTTGGCCAGGGTGTAGGCGGCGATGATTTTCAGGTTTTCGGTGACGTCGGATACCGCTTCCAGCTCCAGGCCTTTCACTTTCACTTCGCCGGTCTGGCTGGTGATCGGTGTGGCGCCGACGGTGGTGGTGACCGAAACGTTTTTCTGGGTCAGGTCATACACCGCCGCACTGAGCAGGGTGTTGCTGCCCGGTGGCTGGTACTTGATGCCCAGTTCCCACTGCTTGCCTTCGGTCGGCTTGAACGACTCGGTGGTCGAAGCCGATGCGCCGGTGGTCGGCTGGAACGATTCGGCGTACGACAGGTACGGCACGAAGCCCGAGTCAAACACGTAGCTGATCGCCGCGTTGCCGCTGAAGGCCTTGTCGCGCTCGGTGTTGGTGGCGTCGCCCTTGTTGAAGAACTCAGTGCTGGTGTGGACCCAATCCTCACGTCCGCCGACGGTCAGGCGCCATTGGTCGAGGACCATTTGATCCTGCACATACAGGCCGGTCTGATAGGTCTTCTGGTTGTAGTCGTAGAACGCGGTAGAACGCGGCGGACGAACGATTGGCTGGCCATAGATCGGGTTGTTGACGTTGGTGGTCAGCCCGTCGCCGAAAATCGAGGTGTAGTTGGTGTTGCTGCGCTGGTGGTCGAGACCCAGCAGCAGGGTGTGACGGACATCGCCGGTGGCGAAGTCGGCCTGGAAATTGTTGTCCACGGCGAACTGGCTGATGTCTTCATCGACGATGGTGCTGGTGCGCCCGACGTTGCCGTCGCTATCCACCTGGGTGAACGGGTAGGAGCCGACGGTGAGCCCCTGGAACGACAGATCGGATTTGGTGTAACGCAGGTTCTGCTTGAACTGCCAGACATCGTTCAAACGATGTTCGAACGCATAGCCCAGCGCGTAGTAGGTGCGGTCGTAGTATTCCCAGTCCGGATCGCCGAGGTTCTTGTGATGGGAAACCTTGCCGAACGGCATGTCGATCTTGGTGCCCTGCACCGGCAGGAACTGGCTGGTAATGCCGGTATCGTCGCGGGTGAATTGCGTGAGCAGGGTGAACCTGGTGTCTTCGTCGATGTTCCAGGTCAGGCTTGGCGCGATGTTGTAGCGCTTGTTGTCGACGTGGTCGATCTGCGTGCCGCTGTCGCGCACCACGCCGCTCAGGCTGTAGAGGAACTGACCTTCATCATCGATCTTGCCGGTGCTGGCGAAGTTGATCTGGCGCTGGTTGTCGCTGCCGTATTGCAGCTGGATCTCGTGGCTGTCTTCAGCGGTTGGACGGCGGCTGACCATGTCGAGCAGGCCGCCCGGCGGGGTCTGGCCGTAAACCGACGACGCCGGGCCGCGCAGCAGGGCGAGGCGATCGAGGTTCCAGGTTTCCTGTTTCGGGTTGGCGTAGACGCCTTTTGGCAGCGGCAGGCCGTCAAGGAACTGGGTCGGTTCGAAACCGCGTACCCGCAGCCAGTCGGCGCGGGTGTCGCTGCCGTAGCTGCTGGCGACGATACCGGGCATGTAGCGCACGGCGTCGTCGAGGTTCTGCACATTGCGATCTTCCATTTGCTGGCGGGTCGCGACCGAAATCGAGCGCGGCGCTTCGACCAGCGCGGTATCGGTCTTGGTGCCGGCGGCGGTGCGCGTGGCCACGTAGCCTTCGACCGGGCCCCAGGCGCTTTCAGTATTTTCGACGCCGATGACGGCGGTTTCCGGCAGGGCCAGCGTGCCCTCGGGGATGGCGACCAGGCTGTAGGTGCCGGCGCTGCTTTGTTCCAATTGCAGACCGGTGCCGCGCAGGGCTTCACGCAGGGCGGTAGCGGCGTCGAACTGGCCCTTGACCGGCGCGGAAGTCTTGCCCGCGGCCAGCGATGGATTCAACGACAGCGCGAGGCCCGCCTGGCCGGCGATCTGATTCAGGGTGCTGGCCAGCGGCGCGGCCGGCAGGTTGTAGGCGCGAACGCTGGACGCCTGTTCGGCGGCAATCAGCTGACTGCTGGCCAGCGGGGCGCAAAGGGCAATGGCAACTGCCAGCAAGCTGGGGCGCAACAAGGTGTCTAGCGAGCGGGACATACAGCGGCTCCTGAATGGAAATATTTCTCAATTGCCTAGGTGCCGAACGAGAATCCAAAAGTGATAGGGCTGGATGAAAATAATTTCGATTCATCAATTGCGGTGAGGCTGATGACCCCATCGCGGGCAAGCCACGCTCCCACAGGTTTTGTGTCGAGCAGGAAATCTGTGAATGACACCAAACCCTGTGGGAGCGGGCTTGCCCGCGAAGGCGGCCTAGCAGGCGCAACACCTCTCAGGGCTTGGCTTCAGCCTTCGCCACCGTCACCCACCACGGCGTGTGCTGTTCAATCTGCACGGGCAGGGTCGGCAGCAGCGCACTCAAGGCCTTGTCGGTGTCGTGCAGGGGGAAGCTGCCGGTGATCCGCAAGTCAGCAACCTCCGGCGCAACGCCCAAATGCCCGCGTCGATAGCGACCGAGTTCGTGCACCAGGTCTTCCAGTCGTGCGTTGTCCACCACCAGCATGCCGCGGGTCCAGGCATCGGCGCCGAGGTTCAGCGCGACGATTGGGCCCAGGCCATTGCTGCGCATCAGCACTTGCTGGCCTTCACGCAGGATCTGCTCCTCAGGACTCGATTCCGGATGGGCCGCCACTGCGGACTGCAACACGCTCAGCCGCGTGCCGTCGTCCTCGCGTTTGACCAGGAACCGCGTGCCCAGCGCGCGCAGGCTGCCTTCGCGGGTTTCGACGATAAACGGCCGGGCATCGCCGTGACCGGTTTCGACGAGAATCTCGCCTTCCTGAAGGATGATCAGCCGCTGCTTCTCATCGAAGCGCACATCCACGGCGCTGTGGGTGTTGAGGTTGATCAGCGTGCCGTCGGTCAGGCGCAGGGTGCGCTGCTCGCCGGTGGCGGTGCGCTGGTCGGCCAGCCAATAGTCGATGGGCAGATAACGATCACCGGTGAACAGCGCCAGTCCGATCACTGCGATGATGCTGGCCAGGCCACTGCCGAGCTTACGTACCCGCCGGCGAATGCTTTCGCGCGATTGCAGTAACGCCGTGCGAGCCGGGCCGCTGGCGACGCTGAAACGCTGGTCGAGCATGCCCAACTGGCGCCACGCCCGAGCGTGTTCCTCGTGGGCGGCGTGCCATTTGGCGAACTCTTCTCGCTCCACCGGATTGCCGGAATCCAGGGACAATTGCCAGGCAATCGCGGCATCCAGCACGTGGGCGGATACCGGTTTGGAACTGACCGGGCTCATACCGGCTCACCGTACAGCGCGATGTAGCACTGACGAATGCCTTGTGCCAGGTACTGACGAACCCGGGGCACCGACACGCCCAGACGCTCGGCGATTTCCGCGTGTCCGAGGCCGTCGAGACGGCTATAGAGAAACGCCGCCCGGGCCTTGCTTGAAAGCTTGCCGAGCAGGCGGTCGATGTTTTTCAGGTCTTCGAGGATCAGCTGCTGTTCTTCCACCGACGGTTGTTCGCCTTCGGGGATCAGCATCAATTCGGTGAGGTAGGCCTGTTCCAGCGCTGCGCGACGGAAATAGTCGAACAGCAAGCCCTTGGCGATCGCCACCAGAAACGCCCGCGGTTCGCGAGGCTCCTTCAGTTCATCGCGGCCCAGCAAGCGCACGAAGGTGTCCTGGCTCAGGTCTTCAGCCCGTTGCGGACAGGCCACATTGCGTCGTAACCAAGCCAATAGCCAACCGCGATGGTCGCGATACAACGCACCAACGAGCTCACTTTGGGGGCTTTGGACTGACGACACGCAGCATCACCGATTGGGAAGTGTTAACTAACGAGAATTGTTCGCGATTGTGGCAGAGGCGGGGGAGGTAAGCAATTGGCCACTGGTCAGGTGAGTTTCCAGGGCATTGTGCAAAGTAACCTGTGGCGAGGGAGCTTGCTCCCGCTGGGGCGCGAAGCGGCCCCTTGCATTTATCCAGGCAGACCCGTATCGCTGATTGACGACTGCTGCGCAGCCGAGCGGGAGCAAGCTCCCTCGCCACAGAAGATTTGCTTGTCTTAAAAGGATGGCACCCGCTGCCGGCGTTTCCATTGGCTCACCCGCTGCTGCAAATTCAACGGGCTATGAATCTGCTGTTGCCGCGCCCGGCTGAACAAAATCAACGCCAGTTCCGCCGTGGCCAACGCATCGGCGCTGGCGTTATGCCGTTCGAAGACTTCCAGCTTGAACCAGTCGATCCACTCATCCAGCCCGGCATCGCGAATGTGCGCCTGCGGACACAGCAGCGGTGCGATGTCCGCCACATCCAGAAACGGATGCTGCAATTTGTAGCCCAAATGGTCCTTCAACGAACGCCCAAGCATGTGTTGATCGAACGGCGCATGAAACGCCAGTACCGGACTGTCACCGACGAATTCCATGAAGTCGAGCAGCGCCAGTCCCGGATCGCTACCGGCGGCAATCTCACTCGGCCCCAGGCCATGAATCAATACGCTGGGCCCCAGCTTCATATCGGCGCATTGCAGCGTGCGTTCGAATTGCTGGCTGAAATCGATTGCGCCGTCCTCGATCACCACCGCGCCGATCGACAACACCCGATCCTTGTTCAAGTTCAGGCCAGTGGTTTCCAGATCGAGCACCACCCAACGCTGCTCGCGCAGGCTGCACTCGCTCAGCTCTGCCGCCGAGGGCAAGCGTTGCAGGCGCTGCTGGAGTTCGCCGGTCAGGCTTGGGCCTGCCGGGCGCAGCCACGAAAACAGGCTCATAGCTGATACCGCAGGGCCAGGCTGCTTTGCAGGCGTTGAGCCTGGCGCAGGGATTCACGAAGGATCCGTCGGTCCAGGTGATTGAGGCTTTCCGGATCGACCCGGTTGGAGTAAGGCAAGTTCTCCCGGGTCTGTAGCTGATGTTGCTGCATGCGGGTTTGCTGGATGAAGTGATACGCCTCTTCATACGCAGCACCGTCCAGCCGTTCAATGACCTCTTTGGCCACCAATTCGCGAAAGCGCTCCAGGGTGTTGTTGGACTCGATGCCATGGGCCAGGGCCAGCAATCGAGCGCCGTCGACGAAAGGCGTCAGGCCCTGAACCTTGAGATCCAGCGTGGCTTTCTCGCCATTCTTGCGCGCCAGCACGAACTCCCGGAAACGTCCTACGGGCGGACGGTTGCGCAAGGCGTTCTCGGCCATCATCCGCTGGAACAGCCGGTTGTCGTTCACCTGATCGAGAATGCCCTGACGCAGCTGATCGCAGCCCTGCTCGTCGCCCCAGACCACGCGCAGGTCAAAATAAATGCTCGAACCCAGCAGATTCTCTGGCGTCGCCTCGCGAATAAACGCCGCAAAGCGTCGCGCCCATTCGGCCCGGGACAAACACAGTTCGGGGTTGCCGGCCATGATGTTGCCCTTGCACAGCGTGAAGCCGCAGAGCGCCAGGCTCTGGTTGATGTGCTGGGCAATCGGCAGCAATTGACCTCGGATTTCGGCGGCATGGGCCGCGTCCCGGGCTTCGAACAGAATGCCGTTGTCCTGATCGGTATGCAGCGTCTGTTCGCGGCGACCTTCGCTACCGAAACACAGCCAGCTGAACGGAATGCCTGGGTCACCTTTCTCGGCGAGGGTCAGTTCGATCACCCGGCACACCGTGTGATCGTTGAGCAGGGTGATGATGTGGGTGATCTGGGTCGAGGAGGCACCGTGCGCCAGCATGCGTTCGACCAATTGGCCGATCTCGCCGCGAATCGCCACCAGGTTTTCCAGTTTCTGGGCGCTGCGAATGGTCCGCGCCAGGTGCACCAGGTCGACCCGTTGCAGTGAAAACAGATCCCGCTCGGACACCACGCCACACAGACGATGGTCTTTCACCAGGCAGACGTGGGCGATGTGGCGCTCGGTCATGGCGATCGCCGCATCGAAAGCGCTGTGGTCCGGCGACAGGAAAAACGGCGCCCGGGTCATGTGCTGTTCGATGGCTTCATTGAAGTCGTCAGTGCCGTCGGCCACCACATGGCGCAGGTCGCGTAGGGTGAAAATGCCCAGCGGGGCTTTGTGCTCGTCGACGATCACGATGCTGCCGACCTGTTGCTCATGCATCAGGGTCACGGCTTCACGCAATGGCGTGGCGGGGCTGCAGGTCACCGGATGACGCATGGCCAATTCGCCCAGCCGCGTGTTCAGTGAATATTGAGTGCCGAGGGTTTCCACGGCTTTTTGCTGGACTTGCTGATTGACCTGATCCAGCAGACTGCTGACACCACGTAGGGCAAAGTCACGAAACGTGGTGGAAAGTGCGAACAGCTTGATGAACGCCAGCTTGTTCAGCTGTAGGCAGAAGGTGTCTTCGGCCGCCAGGTGTTCGGTACGGGTTGCGCGCTCACCCAGTAGCGCGGCGAGGGGGAAACACTCGCCGGTGGTGATTTCAAAGGTGGTTTCGGTGCCGCCCTTGGCCGTATGCGGGCGTTCACCCACGACCCGACCTTGCTTGACGATATAGAAATGCTCAACCGGCCCATCGGCAGGTTTGATGATGCTCTCGCCCGGGGCGTAGAAACGCATCTGGCATTGTTCGACCAGGTACGCCAGGTGCGCGTGTTCCATTTGATTGAACGGCGGGAATCGCTGAAGGAATTGCAAAGTGCCCTGGATGTTCTGCAACACCGCGGTTTTCCCTGCCTGGGTGAAGGCGTCCGCTTTACTCATAACCATGACCGCAGTCTTTTTTTGAATTGTTGTTGTCGGATGACTCAGCCATGGTCGGCCCCTGCGCGCGGGGTGCCCATTGGACGTAAGTCTAGGTCGGGCGTTGCAGGCGTCGGAAGTTAGGAAATGTCTGACGCAAATGCAGGAAAAACCTCCTACATTGGCTATAGGAAAAGTTTCCGACGAAGTGCACATTGTAGGTCTGCTTAGCGATGTCTGACGGAAGTGCTAGGGGATTGAATTGAAAACGTAGAGAAAGCCATGTCCGACCACGATATTTTGAGTGACGCCGAGCGCGAGGCGCTGAGTGCCGTCATGCTTGAACCTGACTTGCCGCCGCAGCGGGTGCTGATCGTCGATGACGATAAAGATGCGCGGGAGTTGTTGTCGGAGATTCTTGCGTTGGACGGTATTCGTTGCATGACTGCCGCCAGTGGCGAAACCGCACTCAAAATGGTGATCGAGAAACCAACGATTGGCCTGGTGATTACCGATTTGCGAATGGGCCACATCGATGGCCTGGACCTGATCCGCCAGGTGCGCGAGTCGGTCAGGGCAGCAATGCCGTTCATCATCGTTTCCGGTGATGCCGATGTGCAAGACGCGATTGCCGCAATGCATCTGAGCGTGGTCGACTTCCTGCTCAAACCTGTCGATACCGGCAAGCTGTTAGAGCTGGTCAAACACGAGCTGGGAATAATGGATGAGCACACACCGATTTAAAACAAAAAGGCCCTGATCTTTCGATCAGGGCCTTTTTTTGTCCGGCGTCAGCGTTCAGTTACAGGCCATTGGCAGCCTTGAACTCGCGACGACGACGGTGCAGGACCGGCTCGGTGTAGCCATTCGGCTGCTTCGTGCCTTCAACCACCAGTTCGACCGCCGCCTGGAAGGCGATGTTGCTGTCGAAGTTGGGTGCCAAAGGACGGTACAGCGCGTCGTTGGCGTTCTGACGGTCAACCACCGGCGCCATGCGCTTGAGGCTTTCCATGACCTGATCTTGCGTGACGATGCCATGACGCAGCCAGTTGGCGATGTGCTGGCTGGAAATACGTAGCGTCGCACGGTCTTCCATCAGGCCGATGTCATTGATGTCCGGCACCTTCGAGCAACCCACGCCCTGATCGATCCAGCGCACCACGTAACCGAGAATGCCCTGGGCGTTGTTGTCCAGTTCGTTCTTGATCTGTTCCGCGGTCCAGCTCGGGTTCACGGCCAGCGGGATGCTCAGGATGTCGTCCACCGAAGCACGGGCGCGTTTGGCCAGCTCGGCCTGACGGGCGAACACGTCAACCTTGTGGTAATGCAGCGCGTGCAGCGCAGCGGCGGTCGGCGATGGAACCCAAGCCGTGTTGGCGCCGGCCAGCGGGTGAGCGATTTTCTGTTCGAGCATCGCGGCCATCAGGTCGGGCATCGCCCACATGCCTTTACCGATCTGGGCGCGACCTTGCAGGCCGGTGCTCAAACCGATATCGACGTTCCAGTTCTCGTAGGCGCCGATCCACTTTTCAGCCTTCATGTCAGCCTTGCGCACCATCGGGCCGGCTTCCATGGAGGTGTGGATTTCGTCGCCGGTGCGGTCGAGGAAACCAGTGTTGATGAACACTACGCGCTCGCTGGCGGCCTTGATGCAGGCCTTGAGGTTGACCGTGGTCCGGCGCTCCTCGTCCATGATCCCGACTTTCAGCGTGTTGCGCGGCAGACCGAGGACTTCTTCGATACGACCGAACAGCTCGTTGGTGAACGCAGCTTCTTCCGGGCCGTGCATTTTCGGTTTCACAATGTAGACCGAACCGGTGCGGCTGTTCTTGCGCGAGCTGTTGCCATTTAGGCTGTGGATCGCCGCCAGGCTGGTGATCAGGCCGTCAAGAATGCCTTCCGGCACTTCGTTGCCGTCTTTGTCGAGAATCGCATCGATGGTCATCAGGTGACCGACGTTACGCACGAACAACAACGAACGACCGTGCAGGCTCAGTTCTTTGCCGTCGACACCGGTGTAGGTGCGATCAGCGTTCATGGTGCGGGTAAAAGTCTGACCGCCCTTGGAGACTTCTTCCGACAGGTCGCCCTTCATCAGGCCGAGCCAGTTGCGGTAGATCACCACTTTGTCATCGGCATCGACAGCGGCGACGGAGTCTTCGCAGTCCATGATGGTGGTCAACGCGGCTTCCATCAGGATGTCTTTGATGCCGGCAGCGTCGGTCTGGCCGACCGGGGTGCTGGCGTCCACCTGGATTTCGAAATGCAGGCCATTGTTTTTCAGCAGGATCGCGGTCGGTGCAGTCGCATCGCCGTGGAAGCCGATCAGCTGAGCGTCGTTGCGCAGGCCGGTGTTGCTGCCGCCTTTAAGGGCGACCACCAGTTTGCCGTCAACGATCTTGTAGCCGGTGGAATCGACGTGAGTGCCGGCCGCCAAGGGCGCGGCTTCGTCGAGGAAGGCGCGGGCGAAGGCAATGACCTTGTCGCCGCGAACCTTGTTATAGCCTTTGCCTTTTTCCGCGCCGTCGGCTTCGCTGATGGCGTCGGTGCCGTAGAGCGCGTCGTACAACGAACCCCAGCGGGCGTTCGAGGCATTGAGCGCGAAACGGGCATTCATTACCGGCACCACGAGCTGTGGACCGGCCATGCGGGCGATTTCGTCATCGACGTTTTGCGTCGTTGCCTGGAAATCGGCCGCTTCTGGCAGCAGATAACCGATGTCTTGCAAGAAGGCTTTATAGGCCACAGCGTCGTGTGATTGACCGGCACGGGATTGGTGCCAGCCATCGATACGAGCCTGGAAATCATCGCGTTTGGCGAGTAGGGCTTTGTTCTTCGGCGCCAGGTCATGAATGACCTTGTCGGCACCGGCCCAGAACTTATCGGCGGTGAGGCCGGTACCGGGAATGGCTTCGTTGTTCACGAAGTCGAACAGGACTTTGGCGACCTGCAGGCCACCGACTTGAACGTGTTCAGTCATTGCTTGCCTCACTCTGCTCAGCTATTTCGCTTTTCAGCTCTTCAAATTAACAATGAAGCCTCTGGCTATTTAAACCACAAACCCCTTCCACCAGTACATGCCATTTCGGGCGGCTGGGATGGAACCGATCAACGGCGTTGAGGCCTTGCTGATAGGGCTTTCAGGGCTGCGACTGTGCCGGTGGCAGACATCGATCCAACGTTATGTAGTGCGCGCTGCGGCATACTACATGATGAATTGCGCTTGTGAAAATTAGACTAATTACGTCGTTCTGCGACCCCATGACGCATTGCGGTCACGTCGGGGATGGGGATGTTCTCAAAAAAGTATTAGATTGTTCCAGTTAAATATATGAAGTTGTACACGATTTGTTTTTTTTAGCGGTATAGGCGGCGCTTGCCTTCGCGAGCAAGCCCGCTCCCACAGGTCCTGCGCAATCCTTGTGGGAGCGGGCTTGCTCGCGAAGGCGTCAGGCGATTCAGCGCAGGACCAGCGCAGAAACGGCCCTTGCCTATACTTGCTTTTCTATAACAAAAGTCATGACTAGAGGGCTGCGCCATGGACCACCTCGTACTCACTGTTTTCGCTCCGGACAAGCCAGGGCAGGTCGAGCGCATTGCCCAGTGCATTGCCGAGCATGGCGGCAACTGGCTGGAGAGCCGCATGTCGCGTATGGCCGGGCAGTTTGCCGGGATTCTCCGGGTGGGTGTGCCGGCCGAAGCCTACGATGAGCTGGTCGATGCTCTGAAGGCGTTGTCCGCCCACGGTATTCGCGTGCTGATCGCCGAAAGCGGCATCGAGCAATCCTGCACCTGGAAGCCTATTGCCATGGAATTGGTGGGTAATGACCGCCCCGGGATTGTCCGCGACATTACCCGCTTGCTGAGTGAACAAGGGGTGAACCTGGAGCGACTGGTGACCGAAGTGCGTCCGGCGCCGATGAGCAGCGAGCCGCTGTTTCACGCTGAAGCCATTCTGGCGGTGCCGCTCACCTTGTCTCTGGATGTATTGCAGTCACGGCTGGAAACCTTGGCCGACGACCTGATGGTGGAGTTGGTGCTGCGCAGCGAACCCTGACAGGGTTATCCAAGTTATACGTGCACCTGCCTGTGGATAACCTGTAGAGACAGCCCGCCAGCCCACGCCGGCCGGGCTTCTTCAGGAACTGATCAAAAAACCAGCAGTTTCAACAAGTTGCGCACAAACGGCGGGGATCACGCTGTGGATAACCTTGGGAAGGATCAATACAGGCCACGAAGGGCGTGGCCTGTAGAGGTTTGTATGTTTTTTGATCAGCTGCGGCGGCGCATACTGATCACCGCATCGACGCTGTAAATCGCCAAGCCGGCCCAGATAAAGATAAACGCGACCAACGTGCTGGAAGACAAGTGCTCGCCAAACAGCAACACGGCTTGCAACAGCACCAGCGTCGGCGCCAGGTACTGGAGAAATCCCAGTGTGGTGTAGGGCAAATGCCGTGCGGCGGCGTTGAAACACACCAGCGGCACCAACGTCACCGGCCCGGCCGCCACGAGCCACCAGGCTTCGGAGGTGGTCCAGAACTCGGGCTGAGCACTCATGGCCGTCTGATTGAACAGCAGCCAGGCAATGGCAATCGGCACCAGCATCCAGGTTTCCACAACAAGACCGGGCAGTGCTTTGACCGGCGCTTGCTTGCGGATCAGGCCGTAGAAGCCAAACGTCAGCGCCAGCACCAGCGAAACCCACGGCAGACTGCCGACCTGCCACACCTGTTGCGCCACGCCGACTGCCGCCAGTCCCACGGCGATCCACTGCATGCGCCGCAGCCGCTCGCCGAGGATCAACATCCCCAGCAGCACGTTGACCAGAGGGTTGATGTAGTAACCGAGGCTGGCCTCGAGCATGCGCCCGTTGTTCACCGACCAGACGTAAGTCAACCAGTTGGCCGCAATCAGCGTGCCGCTCAGGGCCAGAATCGCCAGTCGTTTCGGGTTGTCACGCAACTCACGCCACCAGCCCGGATGCTTCCACACCATCAGCAGCAAGGCGCCGAACAGCGCTGACCACAGCACGCGGTGGATGATGATCTCCACGGAGGGCACGTTGGCGATGGCTTTGAAGTAGATCGGGAACAGGCCCCAAATGCTGTAGGCACTCAGGCCCAGGATGTACCCGCGACGCGGGTTGGCAGCTTGCATGCAGAATCCTTGCTTAGGCAGCTAACAAAGAGGGGGATTGTAAGGAGATTTGCAGGAATGGTCGCGGACCAATGTGGGAGCGGGCTTGCTCGCGAAGGCGTCAGTACAGGCGACATCATCGGTGAATGCCAGTCCATCTTCGCGAGCAAGCCCGCTCCCACAGGGGATCTGTATTTATCAGAAGAGTTTCAGGGGTTCTTCATTTAGCGCAGCCAATTGCTCACGCAACGCCAATACCTGATCTCCCCAATACCGTTCACTGCCAAACCACGGAAAACTGTGGGGGAATGCCGGGTCGTCCCAGCGGCGGGCGAGCCAGGCGCTGTAGTGCATCAGGCGCAAGGCGCGCAGCGGTTCGATCAGCGCCAGTTCGCGCGGGTCGAAGTCGTGGAATTCGTTGTAGCCGTCCATCAATTCTGATAACTGGCCGAGACATTCCTGGCGATCACCGGCCAGCATCATCCAGATGTCCTGGACCGCCGGGCCCATGCGACAGTCGTCGAGGTCGACGATGTGGAACATCTCGTCGCGACACATCATGTTGCCGGGGTGGCAATCGCCGTGCATGCGGATGTTCTGGTGTGGCGTCGCCTTGTAGACCTCTTCCACGCGCTTGAGCAGGTCGCGGGCCACGGACTCGTAGGCTGGCAGCAGGCTTTTGGGCACGAAGTTGCCTTCGAGCAAGGTGGTCAGCGAATCGTGACCGAAGTTCTTTACACCCAGCGCTTCACGGTGTTCAAACGGCTTGGTCGCACCGACGGCGTGCAGCCTGCCGAGCAGTTGGCCCAGGCGATACAGCTGATCGAGATTGCCCGGCTCCGGCGCACGGCCGCCACGGCGGGGGAACAGGGTGAAACGGAACCCGGCATGTTCGTGCAGGCTGGCGCCGTTGTGAATCATCGGCGCGACCACCGGTACGTCGCATTCGGCGAGTTCGAAGGTGAACTGGTGCTCTTCGAGAATCGCTTCGTTGGTCCAGCGTTGTGGGCGATAGAACTTGGCGATCAGCGGCTCGGAGTCTTCGATGCCGACTTGGTAGACGCGGTTCTCGTAGCTGTTGAGCGCCAGAATGCGCGCGTCGCTGAGAAAGCCGATGCTTTCGACGGCATCGAGCACGAGGTCTGGGGTGAGGGTTGCAAACGGGTGGGCCATGCTGACTCCTGCGCGCAGCAGGCTGCCGCGTCCGGCCAAGCATGGTAGCGCAGACGGGCCGTCTTTAGTGTTAAGGCTTGAGATGAGTGGTGTTGCCATCGCTAGCAGGCTAGCTCCCACAGGGGATTTGCGGTGTGTCGCAGATCCAGTGTGTGCGAGCCTGCTCGCGATGGGGCCCTGTCAGGCGCCGACGATCCCGCCATCCTCGCGGGAAATCGCCATCACCGATGACCGCGGCTTGCCATTCGGCAGATGCTCAGGGAACGTCGATCCCCCGTTCTCCCCCGGATGCTGAATCCCGACAAACAGCGTCTTCTGATCCGGTGAAAAGCTGATCCCCGTCACCTCGCAACCCACCGGCCCCACCATGAACCGACGAATCTCCCCGGTCACCGGATCGGCGCAGAGCATCTGGTTGTTACCCATACCGGCAAAATCCCCGGCATTGCTCGAATCGCCATCCGTGAGAATCCACAACCGTCCGGCCTTGTCGAAGCCCAAACCATCCGGGCTGTTGAACATGTTCTGTGGCGTGATGTTCGACGAACCGCCCTTCGGCGTGCCAGCGTGGACGCCCGGGTTGCCGGCGACCACAAACAGGTCCCAGGCAAAGCTTTTCGAGCCGTGATCGTCGCGGTCGGTGCGCCAGCGCAGGATCTGCCCGTAGATGTTCTTCTCGCGCGGGTTCGGTCCGCCCACGGGCTGGCCGTCTTCGCCGCGTTTGGCGTTGTTGGTCAGCGTGCAGTAAACCTGGCCATCTTTCGGGCTGACGACGATCCATTCCGGACGGTCCATGCGTGTGGCTTTCACCACGCTGGCCGCGAGGCGCGCGTTAATCAAGACTTCGGCCTGATCGGCAAAACCACTGCTGGCGTCGATGCCGTTTTTACCGTGGGTCAGTTCGATCCATTCGCCCTGGCCTTTGGGGTGATCGGCGTTGCTGTCGCCCGCATCGAAACGCGCCACGTACAACGTGCCGTGGTCCAGCAGGTCGCGGTTGGCCTTGGGGTTTTTGTGGTTGATCTTGTCGCGGCTGACGAATTTGTAGATGAACTCGCCGCGCTCATCGTCGCCCATGTACACCACGGCGTGGCCGTCATTGGTTTCGGCGAGGGCAGCGTTTTCGTGTTTGAAGCGGCCCAGGGCGGTGCGCTTGACCGGCGTCGATTGCGGATCGAACGGGTCGATTTCCACGACCCAGCCGTGGCGGTTGAGCTCGTTCGGATTCTTCGCCAGGTCGAACCGCTCATCGTGTTGATGCCAGTTGATCTCTTTGCTGGCAGCCACTGCGCCGTAGCGTTTTTGTGCGGCATCGAACTTCTGCTCGGCATTGCTGCTGCCGAAACAATCGGTGAAGTTTTCTTCACAGGTCAGATAGGTGCCCCACGGCGTCTTGCCGTTAGCGCAGTTCTGGAAAGTGCCGAGGACATGCTTGCCCTGTGGGTCGGCGCTGGTTTTCACCAAGGCATGACCGGCGGCCGGGCCGCTCAGGTTGATCGGCGCGTTGCCGTGGATGCGGCGGTTGTAGCGCGAGCCCTGGACGAATTGCCATTGGCCGTTCTTGCGCTGCACTTCGATCACCGACACGCCTTCGCAGGCCAGTGCCTTGTGCACCTCTTGCGCCGATTGCGGCATGCCGCCGTGCGGGTAGAGGTAGCGGTAGTTGGTGTATTCGTTGTTGATCGCCATCAGCGCCCGGTCTTTCTCGCCAGGAAACTCGAACAGGCTCATGCCGTCGTTGTTGTCGCCGAACTGGACTTCCTGCTGCTCGGCGGTGCCGTTGCCACTCGGGTCGAACGCTGGACCGTTTTTCTGTAAAGGCTGGCCCCAACTGATCAACACCGAGGACTTGTAACCCGGCGGCAAGGTAATAGCGTCGCTGGTGGCGGCGGGAATGCTGTCAAAACCCAACAGTTTGCTGGAGCCTGCACTGACACTCGCGGCCAGCACGCTGCGGCTCAGAAGGTTGCCGCCGAGGAACATGGCCGCACCGCAGAGGGCACCGGCGCTGATGAAGCCACGGCGGCTGAGACCGACCATTTTCTCGAGGTCGGTGGACTGGTTTTCTTCTAATAGGCTCACATCAGGCTCCCTGTTGGTTTTTGCAGCCACCTTAAAGAGCGTCGATGAAGCTTTTGTTTCAGAGTGGAGTGCCGAGCAAAACATTGGACGGCGCGAACTGCACCCGCACCGGTTTGTCTGCGGCAAGACCTAGCGTTCGCAAGTGCAGCGGCTCGGCCAGTGCGCAGAGGGTCTGGCCGTTGGGAAGGCCGATTCGCACTTCGCTGGGGCCGTCTTTGGCATCGAGAATGGTTTCGATCATGCCCGTGAGGCAATTGTTGCCGGGTGTTGTTTGTTGATCGATGCCCAGCAACTCCAGCCAACCGGCCTTGATCAGGGCCACGACTTCGGTGCCGGTCTCCAGCTCCATGCGCAGGGTGCTGTCGTGAGTGATCTGCGCATCGAGGGTCAAGCCTTCGGCCAGTTCAAGACGGACTCGATCGTTGTGCCCCTGGCTGCGGATCGCCACGATCTTTCCGTGCAATTGATTGCGCGCGCTGGTTCTGAGCATCAGCCGACCGAGCAGGTCCAGGTCGCTGGCATCTTCCGCGGCTTCCAGCACCTGGGCCTGCAACGCTTGCAGCTTTTGATACAGGCGCAGCACGCGCTCACCTTCGCTGGAGAGCTTGGCGCCACCGCCGCCCTTGCCGCCGACGCTGCGTTCCACCAGCGGTTTTTGCGCGAGGTTGTTCAGCTCATCGATGGCATCCCAGGCCGCCTTGTAGCTCAGCCCCGCGCTTTTCGCGGCGCGGGTGATCGAGCCCTGTTCGGCGATGTGCTGCAGCAACGCGATGCGCTGCGGGCGACGGGCAATGTGCTGAGACAACAAGGTGGGCAAGGACATGGAGAGAGGCTTTGGGTTGTGGCGATGGGGAGGACGTTGGCGGCTTGGACTGCTGGAGTCAAGTCAGACCACAAACCCTGTGGGAGCGGGCTTGCTCGCGAAGGCGTCGGTTCAGTCGACATCGATGTTGAATGCCAAGCCGCCTTCGCGAGCAAGCCTGCTCCCCCAGGTTTTGCGCCCCTGGGTTAAACCGCTTCGCCGGGTTTGGGCGTGCGGGCCAGGCAGTAAACATCGACCCGTGCCGCGCCAGCGTCTATCAACAGGCGGGCCAGGGCCTGTGCGGTGGCGCCAGTAGTCAGCACGTCGTCCACGATCGCCAGGTGCCGGCCCTTGATGGATGCTTCGGGCACCAGCGCAAAAGCATTGCGCAGGTTCTTCTTGCGCGCATCGGCATTCAGGACTTGTTGCGCGCTGGTGTCCTGAATCCTCAGCAGCAGTTTTTCATCGCAAGGGATGCCGAGACTGTCACTGAGCCAGCGTGCAAGCATCGAGGCCTGGTTGAAACCCCGTTGACGCAGGCGTTTGGCGGCCAGCGGAACCGGGACCAGAACATCGGGCCGATCAAGGTCCTCATCGAAGCGATGTTGCAGGTATTGCGCGAGAAGTTCGCCGAGCAGGCGGCCAAACGGCCACTTGGCGCTGTGCTTGAAGCGCGTGATCAACGTGTCCACCGGAAAACTGTAAGTCCAGGGCGCAGCGACCCGCTCGAAAGCCGGCGGCCGTTTTAAACATGGGCCACACGTCAGGCCCGCCGCAGGCAATGGCAGGGCGCAGGTCTGGCAGTGATCCCCCAGCCAGGGCAGGTCCGTTTCGCAGGCCATGCAGATGGGCCTGACTTCTTCGGTGGCCTCGCTGCAGAGTAAGCAGTGTTGATCATTGTTTAACCAGATGTAAACCGGTCCTACGTATGGTGGTTGACAGCGCATCGCTCTTCCTTAAATATGCCGAACATCCGTGTCGCGTCTGTGGGTATTCCATCCCCCGACCGCTTGCCAAGCATAAAACAAAGGAAACGCCCATGAGCGCCAGCACCTCTGCAACCCTGCGTCATGACTGGTCTTTGGCCGAAGTCAAAGCACTCTTCGTACAGCCATTCAACGACCTGTTGTTCCAGGCGCAGACGGTGCACCGCGCGCATTTCGACGCCAATCGCGTCCAGGTTTCCACCCTGCTCTCGATCAAAACCGGCGCCTGCCCGGAAGATTGCAAATATTGTCCACAGTCCGGTCACTACAACACCGGCCTGGAAAAAGAAAAACTGATGGAAGTGCAGAAGGTCCTCGAAGAGGCCGCTCGCGCCAAGGCCATCGGTTCGACCCGTTTCTGCATGGGCGCTGCCTGGAAACACCCATCGGCCAAAGACATGCCGTACGTGTTGGAAATGGTCAAAGGCGTGAAAGCCATGGGCCTGGAAACCTGCATGACCCTAGGGCGACTGGATCAGGACCAGACCGTCGCTCTGGCTGACGCCGGCCTCGACTACTACAACCACAACCTCGATACCTCGCCTGAGTTCTACGGCAGCATCATCACCACCCGCACTTACAGCGAGCGCCTGCAAACGCTGGCCTACGTGCGTGAGTCCGGGATGAAGATATGCTCCGGCGGCATTCTCGGCATGGGCGAGTCTCTCGATGATCGCGCCAATCTGCTGATCCAGTTAGCCAACCTCCCGGAGCATCCGGAGTCAGTGCCGATCAACATGCTGGTGAAAGTCGCCGGCACGCCGCTGGAAAATGCCGAAGACATCGACCCATTCGACTTCATCCGCATGCTCGCCGTCGCGCGCATCATGATGCCGCAATCCCACGTGCGCCTGTCCGCCGGCCGCGAAGCGATGAACGAGCAGATGCAGGCTTTGGCGTTCTTCGCCGGTGCCAACTCGATTTTCTACGGCGACAAACTGCTCACCACCGCCAACCCGCAGGCCGACAAGGACATGCAACTGTTCTCGCGCCTGGGGATCCTGCCGGAAGCGCGCGAAGAGCACGCGGACGAGGTGCATCAGGCGGCGATCGAACAAGCGCTGGTGGAGCAGAAGAGCAGCGAGCAGTTCTATAACGCCGCCGTCTGACCCCGACACAAATCCAATGTGGGAGCGGGCTTGCTCGCGAAGGCGGAGTTTCAGTCACCATCAATGTTGGATGTGACGGCCCCTTCGCGAGCAAGCCCGCTCCCACACTGGGACTGGGTGAAAACCCATACTGATCCTCGAGGCCTGCATGTCTTTCGATCTCGCCGCACGCCTTGCTGCCCGTCGTGCCGAAAACCTTTATCGCCAGCGCCCGCTGCTCGAAAGCCCTCAAGGCCCGGAAGTGGTGGTCGACGGTCAGCCGTTGCTGGCGTTCTGCAACAACGACTATCTGGGCCTCGCCAATCACCCGCAAGTGATCGAAGCCTGGCGCGCCGGTGCGGCCCGTTGGGGCGTCGGTGGCGGGGCGTCGCACCTGGTCATCGGCCACAGCACGCCACACCATGAGCTGGAGGAAGCGTTGGCGGATCTGACGGGTCGCCCGCGTGCGCTGCTGTTCACCACCGGTTACATGGCCAACCTTGGCGCGGTCACCGCGTTGATCGGGCAGGGCGATACGGTTCTGGAAGACCGACTCAATCACGCATCGTTGCTGGATGCTGGATTGTTGTCCGGCGCGCGTTTCAATCGTTATCTGCACAACGACGCGGCGAGTCTGGCCAAGCGTCTGGAGAAGGCGACCGGCAATACGCTGGTGGTCACCGACGGCGTGTTCAGCATGGACGGCGATATCGCGGACTTGCCGGCGCTGGCCCGTGAAGCCAAGGCCAAAGGCGCGTGGCTGATGGTCGATGACGCCCATGGCTTCGGTCCGCTGGGCGCCAACGGCGGCGGGATCGTCGAGCATTTCGGTCTGAGCCAGGAAGACGTGCCGGTATTGGTCGGCACCCTTGGCAAAGCGTTCGGCACCGCGGGTGCCTTTGTGGCCGGCAGCGAAGAGCTGATCGAAAGCCTGATCCAGTTTTCCCGCCCCTACATCTACACCACCAGCCAACCGCCGGCCCTGGCCTGTGCGACGCTCAAAAGCCTCGAGCTGCTGCGCACTGAACATTGGCGTCGCGAGCATCTGAAAGTCTTGATCCGCCAGTTCCGTCATGGCGCCGAGCAGATCGGCCTTGAGTTGATGGACAGCTTCACGCCGATCCAGCCGATCATGATCGGCGATGCCGGGCGTGCGATGCGACTGTCGCAGATGCTGCGCGAGCGCGGGCTGATGGTCACGGCGATTCGACCGCCCACCGTGCCTGCCGGCAGCGCCCGTCTGCGCGTGACCCTGACCGCCGCCCACAGCGAGGCGCAGGTGCAGCTATTGTTGAATGGACTGGCCGATTGTTTCCAACAACTTGGACCGGAGCCAAACCATGCGTGATCGACTGATTCTGCTGCCAGGTTGGGGCCTCGGAATTTCACCGCTGGAACCGTTGGCAGCCGCGTTGCAGGGGCTGGATGAGCATCTGCGGGTCGAGATCGAGCCGTTGCCGGAACTGGAATCGAGCGAGCTTGAAGAGTGGCTCGATGAGCTGGATTCGACGATCCCGCAAGACGCCTGGCTCGGTGGCTGGTCCCTCGGCGGCATGCTTGCGTCTGAGCTGGCGGCGCGTCGGGGTGATCGTTGCTGCGGCTTGCTGACCTTGGCGAGCAATCCTTCTTTTGTCGCCCATGAGCAGTGGCCGAGTGCGATGCCTGGCGAAACCTTCGATGCGTTTCTCGCCGGTTGCAAAGCCGACCCGCGGATGACGTTGAAGCGCTTTTCACTCCTTTGCGCCCAAGGCTCGGAAGATCCTCGCGGGCTGTCGCGGTTGTTGCTCGGTGGGGCGCCGCATACCTCAGAAGCGGTGCTGATGAGCGGACTGGAAGTGCTCGCCCAACTGGATACCCGTCAAGCGTTGCAGGCATTTCGCGGTCCACAACTGCATTTGTTCGCCGGCCTCGACGGTCTGGTTCCGGCGGAAGCGGCGGGTGATTTGTTGGCCTTGCTGCCGGACGTCGAAATCGGTCTGATTGAACAGGCCAGCCATGCATTTCTTCTGGAAGATCCCCACGGTGTGGCGGGGGCGATCCAGGCCTTTTTGCACGAGTCCGGTGATGACTGATTTATCCCTTCCCAATCTGCCCGGCGGCTTGCCCGACAAGCGCCAGGTAGCGGCCTCCTTTTCCCGCGCGGCGGCGAGCTACGACAGCGTGGCTGAACTGCAGCGCGATGTCGGCAGCCAGTTGTTGAGCCGTTTGCCGGATGATTTTGTACCGGGTGTCTGGCTGGATCTGGGATGCGGCACCGGGCATTTCAGCCGGGCATTGGGCGAGCGCTTTCCTGCCGGTCACGGACTGGCAATGGACATCGCCGAAGGCATGCTCAACCACGCCCGGCCACTGGGCGGCGCCACGCATTTCATCGCCGGTGATGCCGAGCACTTGCCGCTGCAGGATTCGACCTGTGATCTGATCTTCTCGAGCCTGGCGGTGCAGTGGTGTGCGGATTTCGAATCGGTGCTCAGTGAGGCGTATCGGGCCCTGAAACCGGGTGGGATTTTCGCGTTTGCTAGTCTTTGCGTAGGAACGTTGTTTGAGTTGCGTGACAGCTGGCGGCAGGTGGATGGCATGGTGCACGTCAATCGCTTCCGCGAGTTGGGGGTTTATCAACATTTGTGCGCGTCCAGTGGCTTGAAGGTCGTCGGCCTGCAAACCCGTGCGCATGTGTTGCATTACCCGGATGTGCGCAGCCTGACGCATGAACTCAAGGCACTGGGCGCGCACAACTTGAATCCCGGTCGGCCAGGTGGTTTGACCGGTCGCGCGCGAATCCTAGGATTGATCGAGGCTTATGAGCAGTTTCGTCAGGCCGAAGGATTGCCAGCGACTTATCAGGTGGTCTACGCCGTGTTGGAGAAACCCGTATGAGCGCTGCCTATTTCATCACCGGCACCGACACTGATGTCGGCAAGACCACCATTGCTGCAGGCTTGTTGCATGCCGCGCGGTCGGCAGGCATGAGCACGGCGGCGGGCAAGCCGGTCGCCTCCGGCTGTGATGTGACGCCCAAGGGGTTGCGTAATTCCGATGCGCTGGCGCTGTTGGCCGAGTGCTCGTTGCCTTTGACTTATGCACAGGTCAATCCGGTGGCGTTCGAACCGCCGATCGCTCCGCACCTGGCTGCACGGGAGGCGGGCGTGGCGCTGACGGTGCAATCATTGTTGACGCCGATGCTCGACATTCTCGACATGCAGGCGGATTTCACCTTGATCGAAGGCGCCGGCGGCTGGCGCGTGCCGCTGGCGGATCAGGACAATCTGTCGGATCTGGCGATGGCGCTGGGCCTACCGGTGATCCTGGTGGTCGGCGTGCGCCTGGGTTGCATCAATCATGCACTGCTGACAGCCGAGGCGATTGCTCAGGACGGTTTGCAGCTGGCGGGATGGGTGGCCAATATCATCGATCCGAAAACCTCGCGTCTGGAAGAGAACCTCGCGACCCTCGCCGAGCGTATTCCCGCGCCTTGTCTTGGACGAGTGCCAAAACTCAAATCAGTCACGGCAGAAGCGGTGGCGGAACATCTGCAACTGGATCTGCTGGATTGAGATTTTGCCTATGACAAGGCACTGTGCCATTAGTGTTTTTGTCGGGCCTTTTGCCATCGGGTCTGTTTCAATGGCCGCCATTGATCCTTTGTAGGACGAGTTCCCCTATGGAAATCTCAGGAAACACCGCTTTTTATGCCGGTCTGAGCACTATTCAGACAGGGCAGAACCGTGTCGATCAGGCTTCCAGCCAGATCGCCAGCAGCACCATCGAGCGCTCGGTGATCAGCCAGTCTTCCGAGGTCCAGATCGATCGCCTGCGTTCGGTAGACCGCAGTCAGCAATCTGACCTGGCCAGCAACATGGTCGAGATGGCCCAGGGCAAGTTTCAGGTTGAGGCGGGTGCCAAAGCCGCCAAGGCTTCCGATGAAGTGCTTGGCACGTTGATCGATACTTTCGCTTGATCCCTCGCTGAATCCGCATCACTAAAACGCCGCGATTATTCGCGGCATTTTTGTGCGTAAGTCCTTCTCCCTCAACTAATCTTTCCTGCAAGGCCTGTTGCGTTGTCAACGGCGGCAGCGCGGCCGCGTGTCCGGCATTTGCGTGGCGTGATGACGAACGGCAAAAGATCGGCGCTTGACAAGATTTGGTCGTAAACGTATGTTTCAAACAACTGTTTGACCGTCACAACAAATCAACACGGTCGTTCATTCCCGGTTACATCAGCAGAGGTTTATCGCTATGCCTGACTACAAGGCCCCCTTGCGTGATATTCGCTTCGTTCGTGACGAACTGCTCGGCTACGAAGCGCACTATCAGAGCCTTCCGGCTTGTGCAGACGCAACTCCTGACATGGTTAGCGCCATTCTCGAAGAAGGCGCCAAGTTTTGTGAGCAGGTACTGGCTCCGCTGAACCGCGTGGGTGACACCGAAGGCTGCACCTGGAGCGAGTCCGGCGTTAAAACCCCGACCGGCTTCAAAGAAGCCTACAAGCAATTCGTTGAAGGCGGCTGGCCAAGCCTGGCCCACGACGTAGAGCACGGCGGCCAAGGCCTGCCGGAGTCTCTGGGTCTGGCGGTCAGCGAAATGGTTGGCGAAGCCAACTGGTCGTGGGGCATGTACCCAGGCCTGTCGCACGGCGCGATGAACACCATTTCCGAGCACGGTACGCCTGAGCAGCAAGAGGCTTACCTGACTAAACTGGTGTCCGGCGAATGGACCGGCACCATGTGCCTGACCGAACCGCACTGCGGCACCGACCTGGGCATGCTGCGCACCAAGGCCGAGCCTCAGGCCGACGGTTCCTACAAAGTTTCCGGCACCAAGATCTTCATCTCGGCCGGCGAACACGACATGGCCGACAACATCGTCCACATCGTGCTGGCACGTCTGCCGGATGCACCGGCTGGCACCAAAGGCATTTCGCTGTTCATCGTGCCGAAGTTCATGCCGAACGCTGACGGCTCGATCGGCGCGCGCAACGCTGTGACCTGTGGTTCCCTGGAACACAAAATGGGCATCCACGGTAACGCCACCTGCGTGATGAACTTCGATTCGGCCACCGGTTACCTGATCGGCCCGGCGAACAAAGGCCTGAACTGCATGTTCACCTTCATGAACACCGCACGTCTGGGTACCGCGCTGCAAGGTCTGGCCCACGCCGAGATCGGCTTCCAGGGCGGCCTGAAATACGCTCGCGATCGCCTGCAAATGCGTTCGCTGACTGGCCCGAAAGCGCCGGAAAAAGCCGCTGACCCGATCATCGTTCACCCTGACGTGCGTCGCATGCTGTTGACCATGAAAGCGTTCGCCGAAGGCAACCGCGCAATGGTTTACTTCACCGCCAAGCAAGTCGACATCGTCAAATACGGCGTAGACGAAGAAGAGAAGAAGAAAGCCGACGCACTGCTGGCCTTCATGACTCCAATCGCCAAAGCCTTCATGACTGAAGTCGGCTTCGAATCCGCCAACCACGGCGTGCAAATCTACGGCGGCCACGGCTTCATCGCCGAGTGGGGCATGGAGCAGAACGTTCGCGACAGCCGCATTTCGATGCTGTACGAAGGCACCACCGGTATCCAGGCGCTCGACCTGCTGGGCCGTAAAGTGCTGATGACTCAAGGCGAAGCCCTGAAAGGCTTCACCAAGATCGTCCACAGGTTCTGCCAGACCAACGAAGGCAACGAAGCGGTCAAAGAGTTCGTCGAGCCATTGGCTGCGCTGAACAAAGAGTGGGGTGAGCTGACCATGAAGGTCGGTATGGCCGCCATGAAAGATCGCGAAGAAGTCGGCGCGGCCTCGGTGGACTACCTGATGTACTCCGGTTACGCCTGCCTGGCCTACTTCTGGGCTGACATGGCGCGTCTGGCTGCAGAGAAGCTGGCTGCCGGCACTTCCGAAGAGGCGTTCTACACCGCCAAGCTGCAGACTGCGCGCTTCTACTTCCAGCGCATCCTGCCGCGTACCCGCACTCACGTTGCAACCATGCTGTCGGGTGCCAACAACTTGATGGACATGAAAGAAGAGGACTTCGCGCTGGGCTACTAAGCCTTAACGCTGTTCTTCACAAAGCCGCTATCCCTTCGGGGGTAGCGGCTTTTTTGTTCTTGGGAAAAGTAAAAGCAGTCGCCCGCGATTGTTGATGGGATCGAGGCACTGCCCACCCGGTCTACGGCCACTGACACACACGCTAAAAAAACCCGACAATTGACTCAGTAAGTCGACATGTCTGCCGTTACAGTAGGTGGGCACAATGCCATCTATTGTCATGACGGTCGGAGCTTTACCCTTGCCGCGTTCTTCCGCTGTACGTCTCAGCCATTTCCTACCGTCGATACTGCTTTTACTTGCGGGGCTTGCGGCCGCTTACATCAAGGATCTCAACGTCTTCTTCACTTCGCTGTTCAACGTGCTGCCAACCCTGGTGCTGTTGCTCGGCGGTGCGTACTGCGCGGTTTACCGAAGGCAGCGTGAGCTGTTTCTGATGGTCACGGTGTACATCGCCTACTTCCTGCTCGATACCCAGACCGACTATTACCGCGACCACGGCAAGGTTCGTGATGACGCAGCAGTGATTTTCCATCTGTGTTGCCTGTTGCTGCCGCTGTTGTTCGGCGTGTTCGCAGCCTGGCAGGAACGCACTCATCTGTTTCAGGACATGGTGGCGCGTTTCGCAGTGTTGCTGGCCGTCGGCAGTGTCGCGCTCGGGCTGGAGCAAAGTTATCCCCAGGCCTTGCTGATGTGGCTTTCGGAAATCCGCTGGCCAGCGCTGCACGGCGCCTGGATGAGCCTGATTCAGCTGTCCTATCCCGTATTCATCGCCTCGTTCCTGCTGCTGAGCTGGCAATACTGGCGTAACCCGAGACCCTTGCACGCCGCACAGCTGGTGGGTTTGCTCGGGTTGTTCTGGGCGCTGCCGAAAACCTTCATCCTGCCGTTCACCCTGAACATCATGTGCAGCCAGGTGATGTTGATGATTGCCGCAGCGGTCGCTCACGAGGCGTATCAAATGGCCTTCCGCGACGAGCTCACCGGCCTGCCGGGTCGTCGCGCCTTGAACGAGCGGATGCAGCGGTTGGGGCGCAATTACGTGCTGGCCATGAGCGACGTCGATCACTTCAAGAAATTCAACGACACCCACGGTCACGATGTCGGCGACCAAGTGCTGCGACTGGTCGCCAGCAAACTGTCGAAAATCGGCGGAGGCGGTAGGGCGTATCGCTACGGCGGTGAGGAATTTGCCCTGGTGTTCGCGGGCAAGACCCTCGAAGAGTGCATGCCGCACCTGGAAGTCATCCGCGAGTCCATCGCCACTTACAACATTCAACTGCGCAACCAAGACGCCCGCCCGCAGGACGACCAACAGGGGCGTCAGCGTCGCGCGGGCTCCGGCGCTTCAAGTGTGTCGGTCACCGTCAGCATCGGTGTCGCCGAACGCGTGGAGCAACGAACCCCCGAAAAAGTGCTCAAGTCCGCTGACGAAGCGCTTTACAGCGCCAAGGGCGCCGGGCGGAATTGTGTGGTGGCCTTCGGTCAGACTCGCCGTGGCGCGGTGCGCATGGACGCCGCTGCGGGTTGAGTGATGATGGCGCATTCAGCGTCTGGACTGTGATTGTGAGGCAAGGTGGGCGGCAGTAGGTTTGAGGGATCTGCTGACGGAGAAATGACCATGCCCGAATACAAAGCTCCCCTGCGCGACATGCGCTTTCTGATCGACCACGTCTTCGACTTCCACACCAACTACGCCGCGCTGGGTGCCACCGACGCCAGCCCGGACATGGTCAATGCGATCCTCGAAGAAGGTGCGAAGTTCTGTGAGAACGTTCTGGCGCCGCTGAATCGCAGCGGCGACGAAGAAGGCTGCCATTTCGACAATGGCGTGGTGACAACGCCTACAGGTTTCAAGCAGGCTTTCGCACAATACGTGGAAGGCGGCTGGCATGGTCTGGCGGCTGATCCGGCGTATGGCGGCCAGGGTTTGCCAAGCTCCCTGGGCCTGGTCATTAGTGAAATGGTTGGCTCCAGCAATACCTCCTGGGGCATGTACCCCGGCCTGACCCACGGTGCAATGTCGGCCATCCATGCCCACGGCACCGACGAGCAGAAAAACACCTACCTGAGCAAACTGACGGCCGGCCAATGGACCGGCACCATGTGCCTGACCGAGGCCCATTGCGGTACTGACCTGGGCATCATCAAAACCCGCGCCGTCCCTTCCGCCGACGGCAGCTATGCGGTTTCCGGCAGCAAGATCTTTATCTCGGCCGGCGAACACGACATGAGCGACAACATCATTCATCTGGTGTTGGCGAAACTGCCGGACGCTCCGGCAGGCACCAAGGGCATTTCCCTGTTCATCGTTCCCAAATTCCTACCCAATGCCGAGGGTGAAGCCGGCGAGCGCAACGGCGTTTCCTGCGGCTCGATCGAACACAAAATGGGCATCAAGGCCTCGGCCACCTGCGTGCTGAACTTCGACGAGGCCAAGGGCTTCCTGATCGGCGAGCCGAACAAGGGCTTGAACTGCATGTTCACCATGATGAACCACGCGCGGCTCGGCACCGGCATGCAGGGTCTGTGTCTGGGTGAGGCGAGCTTTCAGGGTGCTATCAAGTACGCCAACGATCGCCTGCAAATGCGCTCGCTCACCGGTCCCAAAGCACCGGAAAAAGCCGCCGATCCGATCATCGTTCATCCCGACGTGCGCCGGATGTTGCTGACCATGAAAGCCTTCAACGAAGGCAACCGCGCCCTGACCTATTTCACCGCGCAGTTGCTGGACGCGGCGCATCTGAGCCCGGATGAAACGGCGCGCCAGGACGCCGAAGACCTGTTGGCATTCCTCACACCGATCTGCAAAGCCTTCATGACCGATACCGGGCTGGAAGTGACCAACCACGGTATGCAAGTGTTTGGCGGCCACGGGTTCATCCGTGAATGGGGTATGGAGCAGCTGGTTCGTGACTGCCGGATCGCGCCGATCTACGAAGGCACTAACGGCATTCAGGCGCTGGATCTGCTCGGGCGCAAAGTGCTGGGCAGCCAGGGCAAACTCCTGCGTGGCTTCACCAAAATCGTCCATAAGTTCTGTGCGGCGAATGCCGAGCATCCACAACTGGCCAGCTATGTGGCGCAACTCAATGGCCTGAATCAGCAATGGGGCGAGTTGACCACCCAGGTCGGCATGGCCGCGATGAAGAATCCGGACGAAGTCGGTGCTGCGTCGGTGGATTACCTGATGTACAGCGGTTACATCATCCTCGGCTATTTGTGGCTGCGCATGGCGCTGGTGGCTCAGGCACAACTTGACGCGGGCATCGGCGATGTCGACTACTGCCGGGGCAAACTGGCAACCAGCGAGTTTTACTTCAAGCGTTTGCTGCCCCGCACCGCCGCTCATCGGGCGGCCATCGAAGCGGGCAGCGATTGCCTGATGAAGCTGCCGGCGGAGTTGTTTGCGCTTTAGTCTTTGTAAAACCAGACACAAAGAAGCCCGCCTCGTTTGCGGGCTTTTTCATGACTGAATGGTCAGTGACTAAACATTACAAAACGGTCACTGGCTGACCCTATGTGTCGCAAAAGTTGTTGGGTTACACTCGGACCCAACGAAAACACCATTCCCACGAATCACCTGTTTAGATCTTGCGAGGTTTGCCATGGCTGACTACAAAGCGCCCCTGCGCGATATGCGCTTCGTCCTCAATGAAGTCTTCGAGGTCGCCAAACTCTGGGCCGAGCTGCCGGCGCTGGCCGAGACCGTCGATGCGGAAACCGTCGAAGCCATTCTCGAAGAAGCCGGCAAGGTCACCAGCAAAAGCATTGCCCCGCTGAGCCGTGCGGCGGACGAAGAAGGTTGCCATTGGGCGGACGGTGCCGTCACCACGCCGGCCGGTTTCCCACAGGCTTATCAGACTTACGCCGAAGGCGGCTGGGTCGGTGTCGGTGGCGATCCGACCTACGGCGGCATGGGCATGCCCAAGGCCGTTTCGGCGCAAGTCGAAGAAATGGTCAACTCCGCCAGCCTGTCCTTCGGTCTGTACCCGATGCTGACTGCCGGTGCCTGCCTGTCGATCAACGCCCACGCCAGCGAAGAGCTGAAAGCCGCGTACCTGCCGAACATGTACGCCGGGGTCTGGGCCGGTTCCATGTGCCTGACCGAGCCGCACGCCGGTACCGACCTTGGGATCATCCGCACCAAGGCCGAGCCTCAGGCCGACGGTTCCTACAAAGTCAGCGGCACCAAGATTTTCATCACCGGTGGCGAACACGACCTGACCGAAAACATCATCCACCTGGTGCTGGCCAAACTGCCGGACGCACCGGCGGGGCCGAAAGGCATCTCGCTGTTCCTTGTGCCGAAGTTCATGGTCAACGCCGATGGCAGCCTGGGCGCGCGCAACCCGGCGAACTGCGGTTCGATCGAACACAAGATGGGCATCCAGGCCTCCGCGACCTGCGTGATGAACTTCGACGAAGCCGTGGGTTACCTGGTCGGCGAGCCGAACAAAGGCCTGGCGGCGATGTTCACCATGATGAACTACGAGCGTCTGGGCGTCGGTATCCAGGGCCTGGCCACCGGCGAGCGCTCGTACCAGAACGCCGTCGAATACGCCCGCGACCGTCTGCAAAGCCGTTCGCCGACCGGCGCGCAGAACAAGGACAAGGTCGCTGACCCGATCATCGTCCACCCAGACGTGCGTCGCATGCTGCTGACCATGAAAGCCTCAAACGAAGGCGGTCGTGCCTTCTCCACTTACGTGGCCATGCAACTGGACACCGCCAAGTTCAGCGAAGACGCGACCACCCGCAAACGTGCGGAAGATCTGGTCGCTTTGCTGACCCCGGTGGCCAAGGCGTTCCTCACCGACCTCGGTCTGGAGACCACCGTTCACGGCCAGCAAGTGTTCGGCGGCCACGGTTACATCCGTGAGTGGGGCCAGGAGCAACTGGTTCGTGATGTGCGCATCACCCAGATCTACGAAGGCACCAACGGTATTCAGGCGCTGGACCTGGTAGGACGCAAGATCGTCGGCACCGGCGGAGCGTTCTACAACCTGTTTGCGGACGAAATCCGTCACTTCACCGCCAGTGCCAGCGCTGACTTGGCAGAGTTCACCAAGCCTCTCAACGATGCCGTGACCACACTCGATGAACTGACCTCGTGGTTGCTGGACCGGGCAAAAAACAACCCGAACGAAATCGGCGCGGCGTCGGTCGAGTACTTGCAAACTTTCGGTTACGTGGCGTACGCCTACATGTGGGCGCTCATGGCCAAGGCAGCCCTGGGCAAAGAAGCGCAGGATGATTTCTACGCGAGCAAGTTGGGCACGGCGCGGTTCTATTTCGCCCGTCTGTTGCCGCGTATTCATTCGTTGAGCGCGTCGGTGAAGGCGGGGAGCGAGTCGCTGTTTCTGCTGGACGCTGCACAGTTCTGACGCCAGTGGCGTCATGTAAGCATTCTCTTACATGACGTGCTGCTGTTCTCCCATAGGCGAAGATTGGATCCAGAGCTAATCTACTTCACATGGACGTCGCGCAGGAAGCGCAAAGCAACAACACGGACACGTAGGATTCTGCCAGGACGGCGGAGTGAAATGGATGTCAGGGAAACAGTCTGCAAAGCCCCGTTTCGGCGGGGTTTTCTTTTGCCTCGAGAAAAGTATTCAGCTCAGCCCGTGGGGCGCAGTCGGGCTGTTCAAGCGGTCGTCCGGCCGGTTCATCACTTCCTCCAACAGCGTGCGTAACAAGGCCAGCGAGGCTTGTTGCCGCTGCACATCCCGACACACCAATCCGACTTTTAGCGGCACTCGCGGTTCGGTCAGCGGTTTCCACAGCAGTTCGTTATTGCCGAGCGCCTTTTGCGAGCGCCCGGGCAGGACGGTGGCCAGGCGGGTGTGGGGCAGACTGTCGAGAATCCCCGCCATGTTGTTCAGTTCTGCCTGCACCTGCGGGCGTCGTCCCAGATTGGCCAGTTGTGTCTGCCAGATCTGCCGTACCTGGAACTCTTCTCCCAGCAACAGCATGGGTAACTCGGCGGCCTGGCTCATCGAGACTTTCTTGAATTCGCGCAGGGGGTGGTCCGCCGGGATGACCAGGGTCAGTTCATCTTCGTACAGCATGACGCCATGTAAACCCGGCTGACGGGGTGGCAGGTAGCTGATGCCGATGTCGAGCGAACCATTGAGCAGCCGCCGTTCGATTTCCAGCCCCGTCAGCTCATAGATCTGCACCACCAGATGCGGCTGCGCCTTGCGCACGCGTTCGAGCATCTGCGGCACCAGGCTGGTGTGAACCGTCTGCAACACGCCGATAGCCAGAGTGCGTAACGCCTGGCCCTTGAAGTTGCCCAAGGCTTCGCGCGCCCGTTGCAGCCCATCAAGCAATGGCACGGCATGGTTGTACAAAGTGTGGGCGGCGAGGGTAGGCAGCAGGCGCTTGCTGCTGCGTTCGAACAGGCTCACATCGAGGTTCTGTTCGAGTTGGCGGATCTGTTGCGACAGTGCCGGTTGGGAGATTGACAGTCGCTCGGCCGCCCGGCCCACGTGGCCTTCCTCGTAGACCGCGACGAAATAACGCAGTTGCTTGAAATCCATAAGGTGCGCTTATCGAAAATGCTGGGAAATCGAAATGGCTCAACGCCGTGCCTGAGCCTAGTCTAACCGTATTCACAAGGCTTACAGGGCCGGAACGCACGATGAATACCGTTTACGTCGATGGTGTTTACATAGGTAAGGCAAAAAACCTCAAGCGAGGTTTGAACCAATGAATTTATTTAGCTTGCGTCGCAATCCCCCGAGTCTCGATGACTTGGTCGTGGACACTTTCCAGTCTTCCAGACGCGACAACCTTTCCAGCGAGTGCCTGATACCCAGTGTCGAGCGGCCGAAACAGATTTTCGTTCGCGGCCAAGGCTCATGGTTGTGGGACAGCGATGACCGCGCTTATCTGGATTTCTCGCAAGGTGGCGGCGCCAATAGCCTCGGCCACAGCCCTTCGGTGCTGGTCAACGCGATCTCGGAACAGGCTCAGTTACTGATCAATCCGGGTTTTGCCCTGCATAACCGCGGCATGCTTAACCTTGCCGAGCGGCTCTGCGCTAGCACCGGCAGTGATCAGGCGTACCTGCTTAACAGTGGCAGGGAAGCCTGTGATGCAGCGATTCAACGGGCACGTAAATGGGGTCAGCGGCATCGCGGCGGGGCTTCACGGATCATCGTTGCGAGTAACGGCTGCCATGGCCGTAGTCTCGGGACAATTTCCGTGTCGGACTTCCACCACGTTCCCTTCAATGATCTTGCGGCGATGCACGCGGCGGTCGATGCTCGGACCGTGGCAATCCTGCTCGAACCGATCCAGAACGAAGCCGGGGTGATTCCGGCCACCGAGAATTACCTCAAGGGCGTCGAACGGCTGTGCCGAGACCTGGGCATTCTGTTGATCCTCGACGAAGTGCAAACCGGCATCGGTCGCTGCGGCACCTTGCTAGCCGAACAGTCCTTTGGCGTTCGAGCCGATATCGTCGTCCTCGGCAAAGGGCTTGGCGGCGGTGTACCACTGGCCGCGATGTTGGCGCGAGGTAACGCCTGCTGTTTCGAGGTGGGCGAACTGAGCGGAACTCACCATGGCAATGCGCTGATGACGGCGGCCGGTCTTGCCGTGTTCAACACGATCCAGGACAAGGGTTTTCTCGATCATGTGGGCGAAACCGGTCAGCACCTGCGCGAAGGACTGAGTCGGTTATCCCATCGCTACGGTCACGGTGAACTGCGCGGGCAAGGGCTGCTCTGGGGGCTGACTCTGTCCGATGATTCGGCGGATGCCGTAGTCAAGTCAGCGTTGTACGAAGGCTTGTTGCTCGACGCCCCGCAACCCGATTGCCTGCGCTTCACCCCGGCCCTCACCGTCAGCAAAGCCAACATCGACGAAATGCTCCTGCGCCTGTCCCGCGCCTTTTCTCGCGTACGCACCGCACAACTGCAGTGCCGCAGAGGGATTGCGGTCTGATCAGACTTTTCCCGCACGAATTCCAGAACCGTCTCGCGGTAATAACGCATCGCCCCACGTTTGATTCTTTTTGCGTGGGGCGTTTTTTTGTCTCTGCGTTTTGCCAAAAGCAATGAGCGCTGAGCGACTTCCCAATCAGTGGCTTTTTAGAGCGAGCCGGCAAGGAGTGCCGCTACCAAGGAATCAACTTTGTTGAAGAACTGGTTTTGAAATCTATACCACTGAGTGGTATGTTTTTGGAAGGGATACCGATGTCACTAAGGTTATTCAAGACAAAGCGTTTTGCGATGCTGGCCAGTAAGGCTTGGGTCGGTGACGAGGAACTTCGGGAGGCGTTCACTGAAATGCTCGATGGCAAAGCGGACAATCTTGGCGGTGGGGTCTGGAAAAAACGTTTGAATGCCAACCGCCATCGGTCGATTGTTCTGGCCAAGGGTGGCCGCTACTGGGTTTATCAGTTTCTGTATGCCAAGAAAGACCAGAGCAATATCAGTTTGGGCCAATTGGCCGACTTGCGAGAGTTAGCCAAGTCATACGCAGGGCTGACCGAGATGGAAATCCAGCGCTTGCTGGATATGAAGGAATTCGTGGAGATACCTCATGGGTAAAAAATTCAAAAGTGAAATATCGGAATCGATCCACGAGTCGGCTAGTGCCTTGTTTGCCATTGGTGCAATCAGCAAGGCAACCATGCGCGAATTCGATGAGTCATGTCTTGCGACGGTTCCAGACGCGATCCCTGCTGAGCAAATCAAAGCCCTGCGTGAGCGCAACAACGTAAGCCAGCCAGTATTTGCGCGTTATCTAAACACCAGTGCTTCGACGGTTAAAAAATGGGAGGCGGGTGACAAGCATCCCAGTGGCATGGCGCTCAAGCTGCTGAGCATTGTTCAGAAGCATGGTCTGGAAATACTTGCGTGAAGAACCGCGCTGAACCCTGACGAACGGCGCAGGTCGATTAGCTGTAGGGCTTTTACAAGCCCACTTCAAATCAGGAGCTGCCCCATGGATTTCATTCGCATCATCATTGCCATTCTGTTGCCACCACTGGGTGTGTTTCTGCAAGTCGGTTTCGCCGGCGCGTTCTGGCTGAATATCCTGCTGACGTTGTGCGGCTACATTCCGGGGATCGTGCACGCGGTGTACATCATCGCCAAGCGTTAAGTTCTGCAGCGTTTGACAGATAGCATCGCGAGCAGGCTCGCTCCCACAGGGGATTTGCGTCGTTTACAAATCCAATGTGTGGGCTTGCTCGCGAATGAGGCGCCGCAATTTCCGCGCGGATCGCAGAAACTCAGTCCGCCAACTCCATCACCCGCCGATAAAACAACCATTCCTGCTCCAGTGCATGGGCCTGGTTCCCCGCCTTGCGAAAGCCATGACGTTCGTCCGCGTAGTAATGCGCGTCAACCAGAATACCGTTGTCCTGTAGCGCCGTGACCATGTCACGGGTCTGTTGCGGCACCACGACGGCGTCCAGTTCCCCCTGAAAGAAAATCACCGGAACACTGATGTTGCTCGCATGCAGCAGCGGCGTGCGTGCGGCGTAGCGTTCGGCATCCTCTACCGGATCGCCGATCAGCCAATCCAGATAATCGCCTTCGAACTTATGGGTTGCACGGCTCAGTGCAACGGGATCGCTGACACCGTAAAGGCTGGCACCCGCGCGGAAAACATTGTTAAAGGCCAACGCACAAAGGGTGGTGTAACCGCCGGCACTGCCACCACGGATAAATGCCTTGTCGCCGTCGATCATTCCTCGTTCGGCAAGATGAGCGACGACTGCGCAGGCATCTTCAACGTCCACGTCGCCCCAACTCAAATGCAAGGCCTGGCGATACGCCCGGCCATAACCACTGCTGCCGCGGTAGTTGAGATCGGCTACGGCGAAACCGCGTTGCGCCCAGTACTGAATACGGGGATCAAGCATCGGATAGCAGGCCGAGGTCGGGCCGCCGTGGATGAACACCACCAGCGGCGGTTTCGCTTCGCCGGTCATCGCCGGATAGAAGAAGCCATGCGCCTCGTCCGAACCGCTCGGGTAGCGCAAGGTTTGCGGGACGCTGATGTGCTCGGCGGGCAGCGGTGCAATCCCGCCAGCCAATACCTTGACCTGTCGGGTATCGCGGTCGATGGCAACGACCGCCGACGAACTCACCGGCGATGCCGCGATGCAGTAGATGAATTGCTCATCCAGTGCGAGGTGACGAAAGCGGCTGTAATCACCGGTGAAGTCTTCCACGGTGTCACTACAAAGCGCCAATTTGCCAAACCCGCCTTCGGTCCAACTGGCCAGGTAACGGCGTTCGCCCAGCGGCAACCAGGTGCTGCCACCCAGCTGCCAAGGCGCCGGGCCATGATCGGCAGCGGCACTCGGCAACGGGCTCAGTCCTTCTGAGGATTCCACCCAAGGCTGCCAGTAGCCGGCGCGATCTGTCAGGCAAAACAGACGGCCGCCGCTGTCGAAACGAGGTTGTTGCAGCGACTCCTGAACACCTTCGCCCGCCACGCAACGCGGTTGAGTAAAGCGCCCATCGTTCTGACGTTCGGCAACCATCAGCCGAGTTGCGGTCCATGGCTGATCCGGGCAGCTCCATTCGATCCATGCCAATCGTTGCGAGTCAGGACTCAATGTCGGCGCAGCATAGAAGTCGGCGCCCTCGGCCAGCAGATGGCGCTGGCCGTCAGCTACATCAATCGCCACCAGACGATGGCGGTCACGGTTCTCTTCAACCGCGAGCACCTGGCCATTGGCAAACTGCAGATCGCCGTAACGGCATTCCCCAGAGGTCAGCACCTCAGGCGTCTCGCCCGCCAGCGATTGTCGATAAAGCTGTTGGTCCGCCTCGTTGACGAAAACAATCCCGTCATCGGTCAGACAAAACGCGCCACCGCCGTATTCGTACACCCGACTGCGCACGCTGAAACCCGCTGGCGTCAGGCAACGGGCCTGGCCGTTGCGCCAATGCCAGATCCTGCAGGCGGCATCCTCGGGTCGGTATTCGTTCCAGAACAGGCCATGTTTGCCGACCAGCAGCTCGGCGAAGTCGATACCGGCCGCGACGGCCCGGGAGGCGCTGAAGGGTTCAGCTTTTAGCGATGAGGCGTGAATTTCGTTCATTGCGAAAGGCCAGTTGCTCGATGGTCTGGGTCGCGTGTTCGGCTTCTTCGCGGGCCTTGAGAATCACGCCATGATGTTCCGACTTGCTGCACACCGGGTCGGCGTTGCTCGCGTCACCCGTGAGCATGAACGCCTGGCAGCGGCAGCCGCCGAAGTCTTTTTCTTTCTCGTCGCAGGAGCGGCACGGTTCGGGCATCCACTCGTAACCGCGAAAGCGGTTGAAGCCGAACGAGTCGTACCAGATGTGCTGCATGCTGTGGTCGCGCACATTGGGAAATTGCACCGGCATCTGTCGGGCACCGTGACAGGGTAGAGCGGTTCCGTCCGGCGTGACGGTCAGAAAGATGCTTCCCCAGCCGTTCATACAGGCTTTCGGGCGTTCTTCGTAGTAGTCCGGCGTGACGAAAATCAGCTTGCAAGGATGCCCTTCGGCTTCCAGCTTGGCGCGGTATTCGTTGGTGATGCGTTCGGCGCGGACCAGCTGTTCCCGGGTCGGCAGCAGGCCGACCCGATTGAGCTGCGCCCAGCCGTAAAACTGGCACGTCGCGAGTTCGACGAAGTCGGCCTCAAGGGCGATGCACAGCTCGATGATCCGGTCGATCTTGTCGATGTTGTGCCGATGGGTCACGAAGTTCAGCACCATCGGATAGCCATGGGCTTTTACCGCGCGAGCCATTTCCAGTTTCTGTGCAAAGGCCTTTTTCGAACCGGCCAGCAAGTTATTCACTTGCTCGTCGCTGGCCTGGAAACTGATCTGGATGTGGTCCAGACCCGCCTTCTTGAAGTCGCTGATTTTCTGCTCGGTCAGACCAATGCCGGAGGTGATCAGGTTGGTGTAGAAGCCCAGCTTGCGCGCCTCGGTGATCAGCTCGGCGAGGTCTTGACGCACCAGCGGCTCACCGCCGGAGAAGCCCAGTTGCGCTGCACCCATCTCCCGCGCTTCGCTGAACACTTTGATCCACTGTTCGGTGCTCAGTTCTTTGCCTTGCTCGGCAAAATCCAGCGGATTGGAGCAGTACGGGCATTGCAGCGGGCAGCGATAGGTCAGCTCGGCCAGCAACCACAGCGGCAGGCCGATTTCGGGTTTGGGCGGTAACTTGTCTGACACGGAATCAGGCAAGTTCGATCCAGTGCTGAACACGGGCAACCTCCATGAACTGCTCGATGTCCTCAGCGAGCTCGGGCACGCCGGGGAACTGCGCATCCAGTTCGGCGATGATCGCCGCGACATTACGCTGGCCATCGATCAAACCGCCGATCAGCGCGGCGCTTTCATTGAGTTTGATCATGCCTTCGGGGTAGAGCAGCACGTGGCCTTTCTGCGCTGGTTCGTACTGGTAGCGGTAGCCCTGACGCCAGGTCGGGATCTTGCTGCGATCGAAACTCATAAGGTGATTCCTTTATGCCAGACCCGCTGGTCGGTCACGCTGTGATACGGCGGGCGGTTCAATTCGTAGGCCATGCTCATGGCATCGAGCATGCTCCAAAGGATGTCCAGTTTGAACTGGAGAATTTCTAGCATGCGCTCCTGGCCTTCCCGCGTCGTGTAGTGCTGCAACGTGATGGCCAGACCATGCTCGACATCCCGGCGCGCCTGGCCGAGGCGTGTGCGGAAATACTCGTAACCGGTCGGGTCGATCCACGGGTAATGCTGCGGCCAGCTGTCCAGGCGCGATTGGTGGATCTGCGGCGCGAACAACTCGGTCAGCGAGCTACTGGCGGCTTCCTGCCAACTGGCCCGGCGGGTGAAGTTGACGTAGGCGTCCACGGCGAAACGCACGCCGGGCAATACCAGTTCCTGCGAGCGCAGCTGATCCGGGTCGAGGCCGACGGCCTGGCCCAGACGCAGCCAGGCTTCGATGCCGCCGTCTTCGCCGGGGGCGCCGTCATGGTCCAGCAAGCGCTGAATCCACTCGCGACGGATCTCGCGGTCCGGACAGTTGGCGAGGATGGCGGCGTCCTTCAGGGGGATGTTCACCTGATAGTAGAAGCGGTTGGCGACCCAACCCTGGATCTGCTCGCGGGTCGCCCGACCTTCATACATCGCCACATGATAGGGGTGATAGATGTGGTAATAGGCGCCCTTGGCGCGCAGGGCCGCTTCGAATTCGGTTGGGGACATTGGGGTGTCAGTCATTGCGGTTCTCCGGGAACAACCGGTGGTTTCTGTTGTGTCTGGTCCGGCCTCATCGCCAGCAGGCTGGCTCCCACAGTTGATCGCATTCCCCTGTGGGAGCCAGCCTGCTGGCGATAGACCGCGCAGCGGTCTCGATGCCCTACAACACAATACTCATGCCGTCATAGGCCACTTCAACCTTGCGCCGAACCAGCTCGGCCCGCTCCGGCGAATCCTCATCAAGAATCGGGTTGGTGTTGTTGATGTGGATAAGCACCTTGCGCTGCTTGGGTAACTGCTCCAGCACTTCAATCATGCCGCCGGGGCCGTTTTGCGCCAGATGACCCATTTCCCGTCCGGTGCGGGTGCCGACGCCACGGCGCTGCATTTCGTCGTCATCCCACATCGTGCCGTCCACCAGCAGGCAATCGCTACCGGCCATGATTTCCAGCAGCGGCGCATCGACCTTGCCCAGGCCCGGCGCATAGAACAGCTTGCCGCCGGTGTTCAGGTCTTCGACGATCAGGCCGATGTTGTCGCCCGGGTGCGGGTCGAAGCGGTGCGGCGAGTAGGGCGGCGCGGCGCTGCGCAGGGGCAGCGGGGTGAAGCGCAGGCTCGGGCAGGCCGGGATGGTGAAGCTGCGGTCGAGTTCGATACGGTTCCAGTCCAGCCCGCCATTCCAGTGCTTGAGCATGTTGAACAGCGGGAAACCGGTGCTCAGGTCTTCGTGGACCATGTCGGTGCACCAGACCTGATGCGGGCAACCTTCGCGCAGGCTGAGCAGGCCGGTGGTGTGGTCGATCTGGCTGTCCATCAGGATGATCGCGCTGATGCCGGTATCACGCAGGGCGCGGCCCGGTTGCATCGGGGAGAAGCTTTGGAGTTGGGCACGGATGTCCGGCGAAGCGTTACACAGGATCCAGTTCACGCCGTCATCGGAAATGGCGATGGACGACTGGGTACGCGCCTTGGCGTTCAGGCTGCCGTTGCGAAAACCGGCGCAGTTCACGCAGTTGCAGTTCCACTGGGGGAAACCGCCGCCGGCGGCGGAACCTAGAATCTGGACAAACATGGACGCTCCATCATTTCAACGCTGAAAATAAAAACGCCCCGGTAAACCGAGGCGTTGCACATCATGACAACGGCAGACCTTAGCGGCTTGCGAAGTACATGGTGACTTCAAAGCCGATACGCAGGTCGGTGTAAGCGGGTTTGGACCAGGACATGGAAGCGCTCCTTCAGGTGATAGGACAGTTGAGATCTATACATATAGTCCACCTCCAGCCGGAGATGTTCAGATAGTTAGGTGGCTATGTTACTCAAAATTACAGAGCGATTGGCCGCGAATCTTTGAGAAAGCTAATTGCAGCGTCGGTAATGATCATTTTGTCACTTGCCAAGGCGCCTTTGCGCAAGCACTGCTGGCCAGGCAGCGCCAGCCACCTTCGGCTTGATTCAGTCGTTGGGCGGCGGCTTTCAACGTTTTGCGATCGATCATCAGGATCGCTTCGGGCAGACGCTCCAGATAATCCGACGAGTGGCCGGCCAGTTTGCCCTGCCAGAGCAATTCGGCTGCCTGTGCGTGGGGCAGTGCGGTGGTGTGGAATTGATCGGCCAGAGCCTGGCGCTGAACGATGAAAGTCGCTTCATCAATGCCTTCAATCATCGTGGGCATTTCGCTCAAGAAGCGTTCCATGTGTTCCAGCAGATCCTGAGGCGCAACACTCGGTGATTGAACGCCGAACAGCAGCCCGGTCTGCCCATGAATCTGACGCAGGCCGCTGAACACAGCGTAACCCAATTGCAGCTCAACCCGCAGACGCTGATAGAACGGCATCTGGCACAGGTGCGCGAGCAGACGCCACGCGGCTTCGTCAGCGATGTCTCGCGTGGAAGTCGGACAAAACAGCAACAACGCGTGTTCGCTGGAGCCGGTGTCGATCACGCTCCAAAGGTGCAGCGATTTTATCGAGGCGGGCGGCGACGGCTGATCGTCCGCAACACCGGGCACGCGGCTCAGCGCCAAGCCCATCGCCGCTTGCGTCTGCGCCGACAGGCCCGTCGCCAGACCCTGCCAGCGCGCACTCGCCCACAGCTGCTGCACGTCATCAGTCTCAGTGGTGCGCTCAAGGCAATGCTCGGGCAGCGCCTTCAGCAGCTGTCTGATCGGCATCAACAGCACGCTAGGCGGTTCTTCCTGTGGGAAACCGGCGTCGGGTTTTGTCAGCTCTTTCAGCGCATGTTCGAGGACGGTCGGCATTGGCTCCTGCAGGCCAGTCAATTTCAGCAGCCATTCATTGCCTGACGCACTGAAGGAAAAGTCGACGCCCGCCTGACGGGCATCTTCGCGCAAGGGTTGCAGGCGATTTTCCAGGCTCGATTGAAGACGAGGGTGAGGTTTCGCCAGCAGTCGCCACCGCAGATAAATCGCGCCTTCGTCAGTGTTATCCGGCAACGCCTGACTGAACTGCATAGGAGAGTTTTCGCGACGGCTGCGCGAGCGATCCTGGGCGAACGTCCGCAGACCACGGTGTTTGCTGGTCTGGCCGCGAATCAGCCCGGCATTGGCCACAGCGACTTCAGCCCGTAAGAACGGATTAGGCGTCGGCAATTGCCATTCACCGCTGAAGTTATCCACAGCGCCGATTTTTTTCAGGATGTCGTTGAGCGCTATGACGCCTTGTTCGGATAAACCGGCTTCAAGCTGCTCGCTGTCCAGTCGGGCTCGTTGCAGGGCGCCGCTCACTTGTTGCTGACGGTCGAGCAGGGCGGCGTATTCTTTGCGCAACTCGGTCCAGCTCGGGTGAGAAGCAAAAAAGCCCAGCCAATCCACGAGCCGCTCGCTGATCGCGCTTCCCGGTTTATCGGTGTTGAATTCAATGTGCAGCAACGCTTGCCCGGCGAAATGATACAGCGGCGCGGCTTTCAGGTTGTCCGCCAGCCCTTGTTCGCGCAATTCAGCCAACAGACCGCCAGGTTTCGACGCGTTCAGCCAATGGCACAGGAATGCTAATGCTTCGCGGGATGAGTCTGGCAACGCTTCGAACGCGAACAGTAGATCGAGCCGACGTTCGCGAGCCTGTTGATAACTTGTGTCGGAAGAATCCATCAGCGCTGCAGGTGCTTCTTGCTGGACCTTTTCCCCTACGGCGATAGGGTCGCCAAAGCGCTGAGCCATTGCCCTCAACTCATCGAGACTTTGCGGGCCCGTCAGGCTCAACGTCATCTGCCCGGTCCGATAAAACCGCTGATAGAAATCCTGCAACGCTTGCTGAAACTCCGGCTGCGGCACCGGCAGGCTGTACCGGTTGCCTGCATGAAATGCCCGAAGCGGGTGAGCGGCTGACAGCCCATCGAACAGCGCGAACTGCTGCTGAGCCGTGGCATCCCGGGACCATGCGACAAATTCAGCGTGCAGCACTTCCCGTTCCCGCCGCTGATCGTCCGGACTCATACGCGGATGAGCGAGCATGTCTGACAGACGCTCCAGCCCACCGCTAAATGCCTGAGCCGGCAGTTCGAAAAAGAAGTCGGTCGTGCGCTCGCTGGTGCGCGCATTCACCTGGCCGCCGTGACTTTGCACGTAGGCCATCAGCCCTTGCCCTGCGGGAAAGCGCTCCGTCCCCAGAAACAACAAATGCTCAAGAAAATGCGCGAGGCCGGGCCATGCCGGCGGCACGTCGTGGCTGCCCGCGAAAACCCGCAACGCAGCAGCGCAGCGCTTCAAATCGGGAGCATGACGCAGCGTCACCCGCAGGCCGTTGGCCAGGGTTTCGGTGTGGGGGCGGGGATGATTCAGCGCAGGCATGAGCACTTCCAGAACAGAGAAGCGCTAATGCTAGCGGATAACGGTGGATCAGCGCTTGTTAAGGTCGCCGTAAAGCTCGGGACGGCGATCGATCAAGTAACGATTGGCAGCACGGGAATCGACCATCAACTGACGATCGAGCTCACCGACAATCAGCGCTTCATCCAGGCCAGCCTGGGCGATGCGGCTACCATCCGGCGCGGCGATGCTGCTCTGGCCGCAGTAATTGATCTCGCCTTCCTGCCCGCAGTAGTTGGCGTACGCCACATAGCACTGGTTTTCGAAGGCGCGGGAACGAACGGTGACATCGGCGACGAAATCGAAAGGAATCATGTTCGCCGTCGGCACCAGGATCAGCTCGGCGCCGGCCAAGGCCAGGCGTCGGGCGTTTTCCGGGAACTCGAGGTCGTAGCAGATCAGAAAGCCGAGCTTCCAGCCATTGAGTTCCACCAACGGAAAATCATCCTGCCCGGCGCTGAACATCGAGTGATCAAGATCGCCGAACAGGTGTGTCTTGCGGTAGTTGCACAGGCGCTCGCCGTTGGCGTCGATCAACTGCACCGCGTTGTAGATCTGCCCGTCCTCGGTGCGCTCGGGGTAGCCGTACAAAATGGCAATCCCGGCCGACTTGGCGATGCGCGCGATCTGCTGCGCCGACTCACCGTTGTGCACCTCCGCCAGCACGCTGACGGCATCGATGCCGATGTTGTAGCCGGTCAGGAACATCTCCGGCAGCACCAGCAAGTCGGCGCCCTTGGCCTCCAGCGCCAGTTGATGCAGGCGTTGCAGGTTGCCTGCGACGTCAAGGGGCAGCGGTGGACATTGGTAAAGGGCTACGCGCATTTGGGATTCCTCTTACTCGGGCAGGGCGATCGGACCGATCTCGTTGAACACATCACCTGGACCCGGGTTCTCGGCGTGAGTTTCACCGCCGAAGTGTTTCATGATGCCCCACACCGCGTTGAGCGAGGTCTGTACTGCGCCTTCTACCCATGCCGGCGTCCACGAAACGTCGTCGCCGGCGATGAAAATCCCGCGTTGCTCGGCCGGCATGTCGTCCTGCATGAAGTGCGCGTACATGCGCTGGTTGTAGCGATAGTGACCGGGCAAGGCACCTTTGAAGGCGCCGAGGAAATGCGGGTCGGCTTCCCACGACACGGTGATCGGGTCGCCGATGATCCGCGCGGCGATGTCGACTTTCGGGTAGATCTTTTTCAATGAATCCAGCGCCAGTTTCACGCGCTTTTCCACCGGGTGCGGAAGCATTTTCAGCGCGTCGCTCATCCACGAGTACGACAGGCAAATAACGCCTGGTTTGTCGTCGCCGTTATCGAAGAGATAGGTGCCGCGGGTCAGGCGATCGGTGAGGGTCATGCTCATCAGGTCGCGGCCGGTTTCCGGATCCTTGTCCTTCCAGAACGGGCGGTCGACCATCACGAAGGTTTTCGATGACTGCATGTAGCGCGTGCGGTCGAGGGCCATCCACATCTTTTGCGAGAACAGGGTTTCGTCGCATTCGATCTGGGTGGTCAGCAGCCAGCTCTGGCAGGTGGTCAGCACCGCGGCGTATTCGCGGGTGTCGCCGTTGTTATCGGTGACCGCAAAACGGCCGTCCGGGGCGTGAGCGATTTTTTTAACCCCGGAGCGTGGCGCGCCTCTGTGCAGCGACTTGAGGCTGGTGCCTTCGGGCCAGTGCACGCAACGTTCCGGCACATGACGCCAGATGCCTTGCGGCACTTGTTCGACGCCGCCGACGACCAGATGTTGATGATCGTCGCAGTTGGTCATCACGACGCGGAAGATTTCCAGCATCGAGTTCGGGAAGTCTGAGTCCCAGCCGCCAGTGCCGAAACCGACCTGGCCGAAGACTTCGCGGTGATGGAACGATAGCTTGGCGAAGGCTTCGGAGGTGGCGACAAAGTCGTAGAAGGTGCGGTCGTCCCACAGCGGAACCAGGGTGTTCCACAGCTCTTTGAGGCGTGGCACATCGCGGTCGCGGATCGCTTGCTGGATATCGGAAAACTGCGAACCGGCCTCCAGCGCATCCGCCCACGCGTCAGCCACTTCCTGGAACAGTGCAGGAAGGTCGGCCAGCTTTTGTGCGTAGTGGGTTTTGCCTTCCAGGTCGATCACGGTACTGCCAGAGGCAGGCGTCAGCGGATTGGGGAAGGGTTTGGTCTCGAGACCGAGCTTGTCGACATAGTGGTAAAACGCCGTGGACGACACCGGAAAGCGCATGCCGCCCAGTTCGGCGACGATGCCATCGGTCCCGTTGAACGCTTGGGAACGCAGACGACCGCCCATCTTCGAGGCTTCGTAGACGACGGGCTTGAGGCCCAGTTTCATCAGTTCATAGGCGGCCACCAGGCCGGCGATGCCCGCGCCGACAATCGCCACTTCAGCGCCATGATTGTGTGCTGGAATGCTGCCCAGGCCGGCCGGGTGTTCGATCCAGTCGTCAAAGCCGAAAGGAAAGTCCGGGCCGAAAATGGTGACTGGTTTTTTACCGTCTGCAGGATGGCGATTGTTCTTGTTCATGACTGACCTTACTGGCGACCCGACGCGGAATGCGCATCTGAGTATAGGAAAAGATGGCAGCCATTCTAGAGAGCGTAGAACACGTTAATAAGACGCAATGTGTCGTCGTTTTGCCAATTACTCGATCACTATGACGATCAATCGCTACACACTGACCAGTGTGGGAGCGGGCTTGCTCGCGAATGCGGTGGGCCAGACAGCAGAGATGTCGACTGACACTCCCTTTTCGCGAGCAAGCCCGCTCCCACCCTGGACCGCGTTTAAACCGGCTGCCCCCGATCAATCTTGCTGCTCAAGATGATCGACGTCGTGGTCTTCTCCACCCCATCGACACTGCCAATCTGATCCAGCAACTGATCCAGTTGCTCCGGCGATTCAGTGCGCAACCACGCGACATAATCAAATTCGCCACTCACCGCACACAACTGCTGCACCTGGGCCATGGCGCTGAGCCGACGCAGCACTTCCTTGCCCGAGCGCGGTTGCACCGTGATCCCGACGTACGCCTGCAATCCACCATCCACCACCCGTTGACCCAAACGCACGCCGTAACCGGTGATGACTTTGGCCTTCTCCAGCCGTGCCAGACGTGACGTCACCGTGGTCCGTGCGATGCCCAATTGGCGAGCGAGCATGGCCACGCTTTCACGGGCATTGATCTGCAAGGCTGCGATCAGTTGGCGGTCGATTTCGTCAAGAACGGGTGGGCGGGTGTCAGGCAAGGGTCGTCTCCAGCAACACAAATCAGTGAGTCGGCATGTTACAGCACGGCTGGCACGGCGGATGTCTGAGAACGTCAGACGGCGCGCGGAAGACAGGATGGACACCAGCTGTCAGTCATAGTCGAATGAGAAATCGAGGGATGCGAGGTGATCAAAATGACAAAGAACATGCCTCCCGCTGTCCGGGATCACGCAGTGCAGATTGCCAATCACGAAATGGGTCACTACGTCGTTGCCCGAGTCTTGGGGTTTGAAACGGGTGATGTGAGCCTGACAGTGACCATGGACTTGAGGCATCAAGCGGGCGCTTCCATTACCTTGGCGCGTTCAATTACGACGATTGAGGCAATGAAGGAGCATCTGCAAGCCCGAATGATGGTCCTCTTTGCGGGCGCCATGGCGCAGTCATTGGCTTCAAAGCGTTCGCCCGGCAAACGCGTCGATAAGCCGAAAGCGGCCGCCATCCTGAGGGGAGAACTTGGGGCAGAACAGGACTACGCAAAAATCAGGGAGTTACGGCACTTGCTGCGTAACATCACCTACCCCGATACGGATCCGGCTTCGTCTGATCGCGTAACCGCCGAGCTGAAAGAGATTACGGATCGCCTGTGGTTACGGACTCAAACAATCGTTGAGCAGCTGGCCGATACGATTATTGGGTTGGGCGAGGCGTTGGTGGATGGCATGGGTATCGTCGAGCAATGGGGCAGGGCGGCGGATACGTATGAGGGTGTTTTGACAAGGGAGGGGCTTGAGCGGATGGGGTTGGTGCGGGCGATTCCGGTGTTAAGTGTCTGGGCTCATTAAGCCCGGCGTCTTCGTCGGGCTTAATTGCAGCATTCAGGCTCAAGCGAATGCTTTCGCTTGATTATGCCATTTACCTTCAAACGCCAGATTCAGTTTGTAGAGGTCGTGGTTCAATTTGTTGATGGTATCGATAGCCGCCATCAGATCCGCTTCGCCAGTTTTGGCTTCAAGGTAAAGACCTCGCAAGTGCCGGTCGTTCACCATCGGGATTTTGTCGGTTTTCTCCCAAATCGCTACACCCCGGCTCGTCAAACCGATGATCTCGGCGAGGCTTTCCCGGGACAGCCCAAGCTCCTTTCTTAGAAATCCAAATTCAGCCCCCGTCAGCACTGAAGGCTTTTCAGCGACGGCCTTACCGATCACGTCATGTAGGCCCTGCACATCCGTGACGGCGACAGACTCGCCATATGCGGTCTGTTTCACCACGAAGCCATTGCTAAGCCATACGTTCGCTAGGCCGCTTTCTACGTAGTGGTACATAAATTCCACCTTTTCTTTTGGTCCTCGACTTTAGTTTGCTGACAGGTCGAGGTTAACTGGTTTTGGGTAATTCAGATGTTTCTGACGGAAAAATCGCTTGGGAAACTTGAACGCTGAAAACGGAAAAGCCGCGCATTTGCGCGGCTTTTCATTAACGAATGTCCGAAGAGCGTAGTAATCGAGCTTTAGACAAATTACTGAGCGTAGTTCTGAGCGAAAGCAGCAATTGCCTGAGTAGCTTGAAAGTCGACCAGCTGCAGGCCACGTTCTTGAATGCTAGCCTTGGCAATCTCCACTGCTTTACGGTGGCGGGGCGATTCACTCTCCGCTGGAGTGGATATAGGGATCAGTACGTTTTTCAGTTGAATAATCCCTTCCTGTTCGGCGCGTACGAACTTCATCAGCCACTGGTCGCAGTGGTCGAGTATTGCGCTTGGCTCAGCCTGATCAAAGGCTAAGGGCTTGATCGCGGCCACTATCTCATTTCTGTGAACCAGAGGCAGGTGCAGTTTGGTCAGTTCACCGGTAAGGGTGTCATCACGAAAGCTACGGATAGATGCTTCCGAAAACAGGGTTCGAATTTCCCGAACCATGATCTCTTCGCGTCGATCACGGCCTATGCCTTGACGGTCGATATAACGACTAAAGAGTGTCGCAAGGGTTGCGTCGAAATTTTCCACCAAGATCGAGCGCATGGGGCTGAAGCGAATCAGTGATTCCTTCGGCTCGGTCAGGAAGCGAAAGTGGTTAACAATCTGTGACTCTTGAGCTTCTGTTGTCATGAGGCGAACGCTATCCAGTTCGTTCTGGGCTATTTCCATAGCCTTAGCGAAGAGGTTGCTGCATTCGAAGAACTGATTGACCCGTTTCAGGTTTTTACGGGCGAGCCTGTACTCCATGCGCCCGATAGCCGGTGCCGAGAGAACGATGCCGACGTTGGCAAACTCTTCGGTTTCGGCAAAAGGCGCGAAGCGCACGATGCTGTAAAGGCAGGTGTATTTCATTGCAGGACGCTCCAGAAGTCGTCCGATTGGCAAAGCATCAGGTTACTTTCAATTTCTTCGAGCAGAATGTCGAGCCCCGGTTTGCCAATGGATTCACGCCATTCATCGGGTACGTCCAAGCATAGGTCATGAAATCGCATGGCAGTGTCGTGCATCCGCTGGCTGTATTCAACTCTGTCGACCAGATCCAGTTTCCATGTTCGATTACTCGGACCAAACACATGGCTTTCCGCGAATTTTTGAGCATCCAGAGGCCATTTGAACGCCTGGTTGTGATCGATCAGCTGAAGCCGATTGTCAATCCCACACATCAGTAGGTTGGGGCGACCGCCGAAGGGGCCTAATTGACGATCACCGTTACCTACCCAGTAATCAAAGATGAAAACGGCTTTTTGCAGGTCACTCGGCACCTGCTGTGCTTGTGAGTACAACAGGTCGGCAGCGTCCGCGACATAGGCCAGGGCATAGCTATCTCCGGGCCCGAGATCGTTACGTGCCTCTAAGTTGTAGCGCAGAAGAGCGGGGTCAATATAGATATAGCCATGCTCGGGAATCGGTAAGCCGAATTGAGCGGCTAGGCGGGCACAAAGTAGTTCGGCGATGCGCTCATTGGGCGGCAACTCTAGCCCTTTGGCCACATAGTGCTTGTCATTGCTGGCACGGCACAGGAAGGGACGCGTGATGCCGCCTTCCAAGCGCCGGATGATCTCAACCGCTTCTATGTAATTACCCACGGCCATTGCCGGCTTCCTTATAAATCAGCTTGCCTGACGATACTGGTCTACATCCTGCTTCACCATGCCCCGCAATGATTTTCAGGGCATTGCGAAGGCAAGGCTCGTACGCTAGCTAGATCGAGAGTATTGGAGATGCTTACCTAAAGCCCCGATGCGAAAGCACCGGGGCTTTGTGCTGCCTATCAAACGGATTTTCCAGTGTTACGCATTTCTAAAGTGGAACGCGCGACTTGCTTTGGGGTATCCCGCGTCTTATTTGGCGCTATTCTTCAGACTCCGTCGCCGTCCGAGCAGGCCGCGGTGTAAGCACCTTCACCACATCATCAATCACTGCCTTACCCATCGCCGTCAGATAGTGCGCGGCCCAAGCATGGCGGTCGGTGTCTCTTGCGTAGGCTGCGTCCTCGGCAAATGATTTGGCGAGAAACAGCAGATCGGAGGCCTGTGCCAGTGCTTCGACGATGGGGACGCCGGCGCGGACGTTGAACAACGCCTCATCCGAGCAGTAGATGAGCGGGGTGAAACCGATGGTTTTCAGGTCTGAAATTGCGGATGTATTTGTTTTGTTCAAGATAAAACTCCTGGGTTCGAGGAGCTGCCACTTCCGTTACCACACGAAAGGGAGGCAGCTGTACGCAGGGTGGTAAACCGGGAACCAAGGAAACCGGCACGCCCAAAGGCGTCCCACGCACAGCCGCCATATCGAGATTACAGGCATAAAAAACTGCCTATCTTCGTGATGAGTGCACTGTTGCGCTGGTTTCGCCGGGTTACCACACCCGATCACTGCATTTGCAGCGACGTCCGGAGAGTATCCCGTCGAAGAGAACGCCAACAAGGCGGCAAAGTGCCCAAACGCACCCACTACGCAATTCTCGGAGTTTGCCTACAACCTTAAGGGACGTCATCCGATAAACCGATGTGCGCGTAAAATTTAACCTAAGCGGCAGACAGGAAATATGACGTACGCCCGCTGCGGAGCCGCGCATACGGCACTACCCGTGATCCTTACAGGAAGACGCAATATGTCCACACCACCCACGACTCAAGCCAACATTGAGCAGTTGCGCCGAGAGGTGGCCGCCTTGGCAGAAGACATGCGCAGCCCGGCTCCGACTGCCATCCGTGCGATCCTGTTGCCGTTTGGGCTCGGTGCCGCGCTGGCCTTGGTAACAATTGTTGTCGTCGCCTGGATGGCTAGGCTGCTTTGATTTCTTCATCCAAACGTTGTGCCATTCGCCTTCAAACTCTAGATTCAGTTTGTAGAGGTCGTGGTTCAATTTGTTGATGGTATTGATAGCCGCCATCAGATCCGCTTCGCCAGTATTGGCTTCAAGATAAAGGCCGACCGAAGAAGCGATTCGGGCTGATGGTCAATGGTGTGTGTCATGGCAGCACCGACGCAGTGCAACCCCAAGCGACCTGTTATGGCCGGATGCTCAATGGCAAATGCACCGTGCCCCAGTCCTGACTTGATCGTTCAAGACCATCTGGTTTGGTCACTCAGCCGATATTTATTTGAGAGGTTCGCAACGCTACGAAGCCAGCGCTCATTCGAAGCTGAGCGCCTCGACTGGCGGTAGCCACGACTTGAACTCTGCACCGGATGTAATCAGTCGGAACCCGAAAGGGCTAGCCATTAACGTGCCGTCGGCATCGTCATGCTGCACATACCGCAAGTCCCAAAGCCCTGACTCTGTCACTTCACGCAGAAGATCATCAAGCTTTGACTCTGTCGCAAAATCAATCTTCAGTACATCAAACCCTGATGAATAAGCCTCTTCAAATAGGCCAGTCGGAACGACGGTTTCGGGGCTTAGGTAGGCAGATATTACTCTACCGCCAAGAAGATCATTTATTCGCTGCTGTCGCTTATAGGCAGCATCAACGACCGCTCCTGGTGAGCTACTGGAAATGCTAAATCCCGTGTTAGTGGATTCGATAGTACAAGGCATCGGCGGGTTTACGCTCAACCTTCCAATCACGGTGCGGGCAGGACGGTAAGACAGCATTATGGCCTGTTGAGCGTTGCGGAGTAGCTCGAAGAAAAACAAACCAATCTGCAACGCAGCCACCAGTTGAAGGTTCGTCACTAGCAAGGGTTGCCCGCCATTCCTTCGCCTAACCCTTAAGCCGTCGGGCATTAAAATGTAGTCCGCGTGAGCTATCGCGTTACGGATATCATCGCGAAAGGTCATTTCTAGAAGCTTCGAAAGCCCGACCATTCCAATCTCGGAGGCTACTTCAGCAAGTCGTCTAAACATAAGGTTGGCATTAGGGCCAATCACTGCACGTGGTTCTTTGCGGATGCGGACCAAGTTCTGGAATGGCCAGAGACTGTAGGGCTTCAACTGAGCAACCTGCATCGTGTTCAGCAGGCCTTCATATACCCCGCCTGCTTCCGATAGCTGAGAGTACAGACATAGGAGCTGCCGGATTTCCGGAATAGTTAAGGGTGAACCCTTGTTAGCAAGAGTGTGAAGTTCATGAAAAACCTCGTGGGCGGTCGCGACAGTGTTCCATCCGGCGTCTTGCGCGCCTCGAAACTCCCCAAACAGTGCCGCAGCCACGTCGATCTCATTAATTAGTTGTGTATAGGTGAAGAGATAGCTGAGTTGGGCATTCAGCGCCACACCGTATGCTTTAGGGTCCATCGCACATTCCTTGAGATTGTTCGACGAGCGATGATGAAGTGTAAGCCCTCAAAGGTAAGAGTCCATACCCGACAACTGACCTTGTGCATCTGGATTTACTGCCGTTGATCCAGTCCGGAAGCACCGTACAGCAGACTATTTCTGTTAAATCGACGGTGAGGGCAGGGCCTCAATTTGAATTATGATTTCGTCCAGTTGACTATCCATCCTAGGAATATTTCCATCCAGCAGAATTCCGACTTGTTGGTTGGTCAGCTCCATATAAAGGCCGTCGGGCTTAAGATCCATAGTAGCGAGAAGCGCTTGTGCGATTTTCTCCACGACATTTGAGTGCATCAGCGTTACGGCCAAAGCAAGCTTCCATAGTCGATTCTTTATCTCGGCAGGGGAAAAGGTTTGAGGCTCACTGACGTGATGGATGAGGTGGATAAACTCATGGGACATAGATCTATCGCTGCCGGCCCCTGTATTTGGACCTTCGAAGATTCGGAAAGCCTCCTTCCCGTCGACTTGACCGTTAGACCCTAGGGCCTCACCGATGGCCCCAGCCATCAGAGTTATGGTTCGCCGAGTGACATATTGCTGAACTGCAAGCAGAGAACCGCAACGCTCTGTTAAATCATGATCCGCTTTACCGTGGTAGCGCTCGGTATCCTGATAATGAATCGAGATCCGTTTTCCAACGAATCCCATCGCTTCAGCGACGGTAAAGTGGGCCGCTTCATGACGAGCAATCTTCAGAAGCTGATCCTGATGCTCGGATGGGTTCATGCTGACTCCTAGCCTATCTCTGAAGTTTTTGAATTCGGCTGCAAGGTTAGCTGTTGTTGCGAGCAAAAAAGCGGCAGGGACCATCTGATTGTTGCTATGGGCAAGACTTGCCGAAAAATGCGCTGCCGTAGGTCTGATTTGATCGCGCAAGACCATCCGGCTAAGTCCCCTGAAATGGTTTTTTATGCTGAATGCTTACGAAGTGCTTAAAAGTACGTCAGAAATAAAAAAGGCCAACCGCAAGGGTTGACCTAAGTTATTAATTGGTGGGCCCACACGGATTTGAACCGTGGACCAAAGGATTATGAGTCCTCTGCTCTAACCAACTGAGCTATAGGCCCTCAGTAGGCCGCGGATTATAGCGATGGTTTCTCGGCTGTGCTATCCGAAAAATCCGATACGGCTATACGAAGAAACGTCGCGGCGAATTCATCGGGGGGAAGGGGCAGGCTGACGATGTAGCCCTGGATCTGTTCGCAGCCTTCTTCGGCCAGGAATTGTTGCTGCGCCAGGGTCTCGACGCCCTCCGCAATGATGGTGAATTGCATGCTGCGCCCCAAGGCGATAATTGCGCGAACAATCGCCACATCGTGCGGATCGTCAGGCAGGCCGCGGACGAAGGACTGGTCGATCTTGAGGATGTCCAGCGGCAGGCGCTTGAGGTAGCTCAGGGACGAGTAGCCCGTACCGAAGTCGTCTATCGCCAATTGCACGCCCAGGTGTTTGAGTTGGTGCAACACGGCCAGCGCTTCTTCGGCCTGGCTCATGATGAAGTTTTCGGTAATTTCCAGTTGCAGAAAACCGGGTGCCAGGCCGTTGTCCTTGAGCAGTTGTTCGATCCGCCCGAGCAGATTCGGCTGGCGCAGTTGAGCGCCGGCGAGGTTGACCGACAGCGGGCCGAGGCACTCATAGACCTGGTTCCACTCAAACATTTGTCGGCAGGCGGTCTCCAGTACCCAGTCGCCGATTTGCAGGATCATGCCGTTTTCTTCGGCCAAGGGAATGAAGTGTTCCGGCGGTACCGCACCGAAGGTCGGGTGATGCCAGCGAATGAGCGCTTCGGCGCCGACCAGTCGATGGTCGGCGAGGCTGATTTTCGGTTGGTAGTAGAGATAGAGCTCGTTGCGCTCGATGGCGCGCCGCAGTTCATGTTCCAGCGCCACGCGCTCGCTGGCCTGGGCGGTAAGGTCGCGGGTGTAGCTTTCCACCCGATTGCGGCCCTTGGCTTTGGAGCGATACATCGCGGCATCGGCGTTCTTGACCAGCGTGGCAACGTCGCAGCCGTCCTTGGGATACAGGCTGGTGCCAATGCTGGCGCTGATGAAGAACTCGTGCTCGCCGGCCTGGAACGGTGCGGCGAAGCAATTGAGCAGTTTGGTGGCGATGTTGTCGGCATCGCTGGACTGCTGCAGGCCGGGCAGCAGGATGATGAATTCGTCGCCACCCAGGCGCGCAACGGTATCGATATCGCGCAGCTGCTCTTTGAGGCGCACGGCGATGCCTTTGAGCAGCAAGTCACCGACCGGGTGGCCAAGGCTGTCGTTGATGTGTTTGAAGCGGTCCAGGTCGAGGAACAACACTGCGCCCTGACCGCCGTTTTCCTGTTGGGTATTGAGTGCGGTCAGCAGTCGACTCTCGAACAGCGTGCGATTTGGCAGGCCCGTCAGTGGGTCGTGGTGCGCCTGGTAGTCGAGCTTGGCCTGCGCGTGCTTGAGGCTGGAAATGTCGGCGAACACCGCCACGAAGTGGGTGACAAATTTATCCCGGTTGCGCACGGCGCTGATGGTCAGCCAGCTCGGATAGAGCTCGCCATTCTTGCGTCGGTTGGAAATCTCGCCTTGCCAGTGACCTTCGTCTGTCAGTTGATGCCACATCGCCGCATAAAACGCGCTGTCGTGCAGGCCCGAGGCGAGCAGGCGAGGGGTGTGGCCCAGTGCTTCGCTCTCGCTGTAGCCGGTGATCTCGGTAAACGCACGGTTGACCGCGCTGATGTGTTGTTGGGTGTCGGTGATCAATACACCTTCGGCGGTGCTCTCGAACACCGTGGCGGCCTGTTGCAGTTTTTCCTGCATCAAATGCCGCTCGGTGATGTCCCGGGCAATGGTCAACATGCAGTCTTCGTCGCCGATGGGCAGCGGACGGCTGGACACCTCGCAGAGACGGATCTGCCCGTCACTGCGGCGGATATGGCAACTGAAGTCGCGAACGAAGCCATCCCGGTGCAGCAAATCGAGCATCTGTTTGCGCTCGTTGAGATTGACCCATATCCCCAGCTCCAGGGCTGAACGATCCACCGACATCGCGCTGTTGAAGCCTGTGATGCGACTGAAACCCTCGTTGACCTCCAGCAGCAACCCGTCGCTCTGCCGCGACAGCAACAGGCCATCCGGGGAGGCGTGGAAGGCCTTGGCGAACTTTTCTTCAGAGGTTTGCAGTTGTTGCTGGGTTTCCTTGAGCTGGCTGATATCGCGCACGACCACGACCAGCGCGGGAGTCGTGTCGAGGTCGAAGGGCTCGGCGGAAATCAGGCCGGTGAACACCTGGCCATTATTGCGGCGAAAGGGCATCTCCAGGTTGCGGATGCTGCCGGCTTGCAGGCGCTGCAGCAAACCCGGGCCAACGCCGGGGATACCCCAGATATTCAGGTCGGTGGCGGTCTGGCCAATGACATCTTCGGCCTTGAGACCAATCTGTTCTTCGAACGCTTTGTTGACTTCGAGCAGGCAACCGTCGGAAAGCCGCGCAATCACCAGGATGTCCGGGCATTGCTGAAACACGGAGGCGAATTTTTGCTCGGACAGGCTCAGCGCCTCTTCCGTGCGCTTGGCGTCGCTGATGTCGATCATCAGTCCGCGCATCACCGGCTCATGCCCGTGCTCGATCAGACTGACGATATCGCGCACCCACAGGCAGCGGCCGTCGGCGGTGATGACCCGGTAATCGACGCTGTAATCGCGGCCGGCCAGCACTTCGTGATCGCAGAAGGTCTGGGCCCGGGTCAGGTCCGCAGGGTGGATGATGTTGCGCCAGAAGCCCGGAATCAGCCAGTGGGAAAGGGGATAGCCAAGGAGTTCTTCGGCATGCGGTGACACATAGCTGTAGGTGAAATCGCTGATTCGCGCTTCCCAGGCTATCGCGGAAAGGCTCTCCACCAGCCCGCGGTAATGATATTCGCTGCTGCGTAGCTCTTGTTCCAGATCGACTCGCCGGGCAATTTCCGAACTCAAGCGGCGGTTGATCCGGATGACCACTGCCAGCATGATCATCAGAAACAGCAGCCCTGGCAGACCGTAAACCAGCAGATCCGACCAAAAAGTTCGATGATCCAGGACGTTACCGATCCAGTGCTCCTGAATGGCGCTGATTTCACTTGAGCTCATGTCCGCCAGAACTTTATCCAGGATACCGACCAGCATTTTGTTGTTTGGGGGCACGGCCATCGCCAATTGATAGCGGTAGGGCGTTTCACCGCTGACATACAGGCCGTCGAGCTTGAGCTGGCGCAGGCTCCAGACGCTGGAGGCGAGATCGCCCACGACCGCGTCCACTTCATCGGTGGCCAGCGCTTGCAAGGCCGAACTGACATTGGGCATCGCTACCAGATTCAGGTCGGGATGGTGCGTGCGCAGCAGTTCGTGGGGCGCATAGTTTTCCACCACCGCGATCTTCAGCCCGTAGAGGTCTTCGAGCTTGCGCGGCTGGGGGCCGCCGACATGGGCGAGGATGACAATCGGAAAGTCCAGATAGGGGCGAGTGAATGACAGGTACGACTGGCGTTCAGGGGTCGACATGATGCCCGGCAGGACGTCCAGCTTACCTTGCTTGGCCTGCTGCAGGACTTCGGTCCAACTGATCGGTTCGATGGGCGTCAGTTTGACGGCCAGCCGCTGACGGATCACGTTGATGTAGTCCGCCGCCAGGCCCTGATAGCGGCCTTGGTCGTCACGAAATTCAAACGGCGGCCAAGACGCGTCGACACCCAGGCGCAAGTCCGGGTGAGCCGCCAGCCAGCTACGTTCTTCGTCGGTCAGAGTCAGCGCGCCAGCCGTTGCGGTCCAGGTCATCAGCGACAGCAAAAAAAGCACGGTCGGCAGTCTGGGCATAACGGTCTCGTTATGGCTCGGGGAATGTTTCGAGTGTAGACGGGCAATTCGGCGGGGGGGAGGTACGGGGGATTTTATCTGTAGAAAGCAAAACCCCCGGCCTGGGCCGGGGGTTCTGTGATCACTCGTCGAGGAAGGAGCGCAAATGCTCGCTTCTCGTCGGGTGGCGCAGCTTGCGCAGCGCCTTGGCTTCGATCTGACGAATCCGTTCACGGGTCACGTCGAACTGCTTACCAACCTCCTCGAGGGTGTGGTCGGTATTCATGTCGATACCGAAGCGCATGCGCAGAACCTTGGCTTCACGGGCAGTGAGGCCGGACAGAACTTCGCGAGTCGCTTCTTTAAGGCTCTCAACAGTGGCAACATCGATTGGCGACTGCATAGTCGAGTCTTCAATGAAGTCACCCAGATGGGAGTCTTCGTCATCACCGATCGGGGTTTCCATGGAGATCGGCTCTTTAGCGATCTTCAATACCTTGCGGATCTTGTCCTCAGGCATTTCCATGCGTTCGCCCAGCTCTTCCGGGGTCGGTTCGCGACCCATTTCCTGCAACATCTGCCGGGAAATACGGTTGAGCTTGTTGATCGTCTCGATCATGTGCACCGGAATACGGATGGTGCGTGCCTGGTCGGCGATCGAGCGAGTGATCGCCTGACGGATCCACCAGGTGGCATAAGTCGAGAATTTGTAGCCGCGGCGGTATTCGAACTTGTCTACCGCTTTCATCAGACCGATGTTGCCTTCCTGGATCAGATCGAGGAATTGCAAGCCACGGTTGGTGTACTTCTTGGCGATGGAGATCACCAGACGCAAGTTCGCTTCAACCATCTCTTTCTTCGCGCGGCGGGCCTTGGCCTCACCGATCGACATGCGACGGTTGATGTCCTTGATCTCGGCGATCGTCAAACCGGTTTCGGTTTCCAGCGCGGTCAGCTTCTGCTGGCAACGAATGATGTCCGGTTGCAGGCGACCAATGGCTTCAGCGTATTTGCTTTTGCCTTTGGCCAGTGCATCGGTCCAACTTTCGTCAACTTCGTTGCCCGGGAACTGGCGCAGGAAGTCGGCACGCGGCATGCGGGCATCACGAACGCAAAGTTGCATGATCGCGCGCTCTTGCTGACGCAGACGATCCAGGGCACTGCGAACACGCTCGACCAGGCCTTCGAATTGCTTCGGAACCAGTTTGATCGGCATGAACAGCTCAGCCAGCAGCACCAGCTCGGCAATTGCCAGCTTGTTGCCACGACCGTGCTTTTTCAGCGCCTTGCGGGTGACTTCCATCTGATCGGAGACAGCGCCAAAGCGCTGAGCTGCAATGACCGGATCCGGACCGCTTTCGGCTTCTTCTTCGTCATCAGTTGCCGCTTCGGCGTCATCGTCGTCGGTATCGTCGTCCGCTTTCACGGCTTTCGGATCGACAGGCGGCGGCACTTCTGCTGCAGGCGGCGCAATGCCGTCGTCCGGGTCGATATAACCGCTCAGGACGTCGGACAGGCGGCCACCTTCGGTGGTGACGCGAGTGTACTCGGAGAGAATGTGGTCAACCGTGCCAGGGAAGTGCGCGATTGCGCCCATCACTTCACGGATACCCTCTTCAATACGTTTGGCGATTTCGATTTCGCCTTCACGTGTGAGGAGCTCTACCGTACCCATTTCACGCATGTACATGCGCACTGGGTCGGTGGTGCGACCAATGTCGGTCTCGACCGCTGCCAACGCTGCTGCTGCCTCTTCGGCCGCGGCTTCGTCGGTATCGGCGTCGGCCAGCATAAGGGAATCCTTATCTGGCGCAACCTCGAATACGTTGATCCCCATGTCATTGATCATGCGGATGATGTCTTCCACCTGTTCCGGATCTGAAATATCCTCCGGCAGGTGGTCGTTGACCTCCGCGTAAGTCAGGTAACCCTGCTCACGACCAAGTGTGATCAACTCTTTGATACGAGACTGCTGTTGCGCTTTTCCGGACATAACACCCTATCCACTGAAGGTCTTGGCGGGCAAAAAACAAGCCGAGGATTATACCTGAGCTATGACCTCACGCGCCAGTTGAGGTCGGGGTTGATACAGCCATATTGCGTTTTAATAGGTCGCGCATCTGATTTGCGATCTGATTTGCTTCCTCCGCGGTCAGTCCTGGCTGCCTTGCTTTTCTGATTAGTGCTTCCAGGCTATCGGTGTGTTGAGAGGCTGATAACCTAGTAATGGTGTCTAAAAACTGTTGTTCAAGGTTGTCACCCGCAATCAGCCACTCCTTTTCCGCCAAAGCCTTGAGCAAGCGACCCTGTTCGGTCCCGTGCCACCGGGCCATTAACTGAATTGAGTTTAGCTTAGGATTTTTTTGCACGGCCTCGATCAGAGCTACCAGCAGCTGAGCGTAGGTATTGCTCTCATTGGCGAAATGGTTGGCGGTTTCCACCTTGCCAGCCAGATCCGGGTGATGGATGAGTGTGCGCAGTGCAATCAGGGTCGGGGCTTCCACCGCAATCGGTGTGCGTGGGGCGCTCGGTTGATCGCGATCACCACCACGCTTGCCATTCTTGTCCCAGGGCTTCTTGTCCCACTTCTTGCCGCCTGCACCGGGTTTCTTCGGCGTCCACTCCTGCTGCGGCACGTACATCTCTTGTGCCTGCGGCTGATGGTAGTCGCTGTAATCCGGCATGGCGTCGTAATCGATGCCTGGGTCGTACGCCGGCGGCGCATCCTGTGGTGCGCTCTGCACCAACTGGCTCACGGCTTCACCGCTCAGGCCGGTAATTTCGGTCAGGCGTTGACGCATCAGGATGCGTAGATTCGCGCCCGGTACCTTGTCGATCAGCGGCGCGGCGAGGGTGGCCATGTGGGCCTTGCCTTCGAGCGAGCGCGGGTCCGATTCCTCGGTCAGTTGCTGAAAGAAATAATCCGCCAATGGCTGGGCATGCTGGTTGATTCGCGCGCGAAACGCGTCAGTGCCCTCTGAGCGGACCAGCGTATCCGGGTCCTCGCCCTCAGGCAGGAACAGAAAGCGTGCGCGCCGCCCGTCTTGCAAGCAAGGCAGGGTAGCTTCCAGCGCACGCCATGCGGCGTTGCGGCCGGCCTGGTCGCCGTCGAAGCAAAACAGTACGTTGGGCACGACGCGAAACAGCCGCTTCATATGCTCTTCGCTGGTGGCGGTACCCAGGGTTGCGACAGCATTGCGCAAGCCTTGTTGGGCGAGGGCGATGACGTCCATGTAGCCTTCGACGACGATGATTTCGTCGAGGTTGCGGTTGTTCTTGCGTGCTTCATAAAGGCCGTAGAGTTCCTGGCCCTTATGGAATACCGGGGTTTCCGGTGAGTTCAGGTATTTCGGCTTGTCATCGCCCAATACCCGGCCACCGAAAGCGATGATGCGCCCTCGACTGTCGCGGATCGGGAACATTACGCGATCGCGAAAGCGGTCATAGCGCTTGCCGGTTTCGGCGTTCTCGATCAGCAGGCCGGCGTCGACCATGGCTTTCTGTTGCAGGGTGTCGCTGCTGAGGTGCTTGAACAGGTTGTCCCAGCCGGGCGGGGCGAAACCGAGGCCGAAGTCCCGGGCGATTTCGCCGGTCAGCCCGCGACCTTTCAAATAATCCACAGCGGCTTTGCGCGATGGATGACTTTTCAGGGCCTGGCGGTAAAAATCGGCGGCCGCAGTCAGCAGCGGGTACAGCGGCGAATCGGTCGGTTGCCGCGGTTTGTGCGGCCGACCGCTTTCTTCGCGGGGGATTTCCATGCCGGCGGCTTTGGCCAGTTCTTCAACAGCCTGGACGAAGTCCAGGTTGTCGTGGTCCATCATGAAGCCGAGGGCGTTGCCGCCAGCGCCGCAGCCGAAGCAGTAATAGAACTGTTTATCAGGGCTGACGCTGAAAGACGGGGTTTTCTCTTTATGAAAAGGGCAGCAGGCGGTGTAGTTCTTGCCGGCCTTTTTCATTTGCAGGCGCGAGCTGACCACATCGACGATGTCGGTGCGGTTCAGAAGGTCGTCAATGAAGCTCTGGGGAATTAGCCCGGCCATGGCGTTCTCGTCATCTGCGCTTGAATGGACCCAAAACGATGAGCTGCCGAACGCGGGTCGTTGTTTGAGGCACGCAAAATGTGCGGCTCGACCGGTGTCGTCTGCGTAATCGCTGTCGGGAAGTGTATCTGCCGAAAATCCACTGACGTTAGTACCAATCAGTATTCGACTATTTGAAAGTGTTGCGCTGAAATCCGCTGCGGCCAGTCGAGGGCCTCGGATAGCTCATAAGCGGGCACGCAAGAAGGTGCCTTGGGCTGATCGTCGTGAGAGGAATCAGTGGGTGTGCTCGTCAGTAGCCTTGGAAGGCTCGTCAGAAAAGACGTGCACCGCTGGCAAAAGAGCCAGGTCTGACGCTGTGAAGCAGGTTTGTCTCGGTCGCGTCTGCGGCTTTGACGGTGAAGCATCAAGCGTTTTCCGCAAATGCCATAAGCCCGGCTGAGGGCCGGGCTTGGCAGAAGCTTGCTACGAACGTCTGTGTATTAGTACAGACGAACGGCGCGGCGCTGTTCGCGCTGAACTTTCTTCGCGTGACGCTTAACAGCGGCTGCTGCTTTGCGCTTACGCTCAGAAGTAGGCTTCTCGTAGAATTCGCGGCTACGAACTTCAGCCAGTACACCGGCTTTTTCGCAGGAGCGCTTGAAACGACGCAGAGCTACGTCGAAGGGTTCGTTCTCTTTTACTTTGACGGCTGGCATCCAGAGCTACCTTCATTCATTACCGGGGTCAACATCCTCGCGGCAAAAGAGCACTTGAAGACGTCGGTTTTTAAGGGTTGCGGATGTTAACTCCTCATCGACCGGAATGCAAAGCCTCTGATCGAAAACCGCTAGTCGGGGCATCCCATGGCGACTATTATGCGCGCCTTCGAATTCAGCCTAAACAAGGCGCAAACCCATGCTAGTACTGGGATTAGAAACCTCCTGCGACGAAACCGGTGTCGCATTATATGACAGTGAACGCGGCCTGCTGGCCGACGCGCTGTTCAGTCAGATCGACCTGCACCGCGCCTATGGCGGTGTGGTGCCGGAGCTGGCCTCGCGCGACCACGTCAAACGCATGCTGCCCTTGATTCGTCAGGTGTTGGCCGAAGCTGACTGTGTGCCGACCGAGATCGATGCCATCGCTTATACCGCGGGTCCCGGCCTGGTCGGTGCCTTGCTGGTGGGCGCCTCCTGCGCGCAGGCGCTGGCGTTTGCCTGGGGTATTCCGGCGCTCGGTGTGCACCACATGGAAGGGCACTTGCTGGCGCCAATGCTGGAGCCGCAACCGCCGCAATTCCCGTTCGTCGCTTTGTTGGTGTCGGGCGGTCATACGCAGCTCGTTCAGGTCGACGGGATCGGCCATTACACGTTGTTGGGCGAGACCCTCGACGATGCCGCCGGTGAAGCGTTCGACAAGACCGCGAAGATGATGGGCCTCAATTATCCAGGCGGTCCGGAAATCGCCAAACTGGCTGAGCGGGGCGTTTCAGGACGTTTCACCTTTCCGCGTCCGATGTGCGACCGCCCGGGCTTGGCCTTCAGCTTTAGCGGCTTGAAAACCTTCGCCCTGAACACCTGGCAACAGAGCGTCAGCGCCGGGGACGACAGCGAGCAAGCCCGTTGCGACATCTCGCTGGCGTTCCAGCAGGCCGTGGTGGAGACTTTGACCATCAAGTGCAAGCGCGCCCTGAAACAGGCGGGCATGAAGCGTCTGGTGATCGCTGGAGGCGTCAGCGCCAACAAGGCACTGCGCACTTCACTGGAAAAAATGCTCGGCGACATGAAAGGCGATGTGTTTTATGCCCGCCCGGAGTTCTGCACCGACAATGGCGCGATGATCGCGTTTGCCGGTTGCCAGCGCTTGCAGGCTGGTCAGCACGAAAGCCTGGCGATCAGCGTGCAGGCGCGCTGGCCGATGGAGCAGCTGTCGGCGCTGTAATGAGCGGTGCTCATGTCCGGTATTTAAAAATGCCGTTCGCGCCCGGCAAACAGGTCGCGTAGATTGCCGCGATGACGCCAGACGATCAGCCCCGTGAGTGCGCTCATGGGCAGCAGTGCCGCCGGTTCTTGCCAGGCCAGCAGTGGCAGGGTCAACGGCGTGGCGATCAACGCGGCGAGTGAGCTGGTGCGGGTCAGGTAGAACGTCAGCAGCCAGGCGCAGACCGCCAGCAGTGCTGCAGGCGGATACAGGCCCAGCAGCATGCCGGCCGCGGTGGCGACGCCCTTGCCGCCGCGAAAGCGGAAGTACAGCGGGAACAGGTGACCGATGACGGCACAAACGCCGATCCAGGCCTGTTCTTGTAGGGAAAGACCCGCAAAGCCGGCGATTAATACTGGCAGCAGGCCTTTGCAGAGGTCGCCGATCAACGTCAGGATGGCGAGTTTTTTGCCGGCCAGACGCAACATGTTGGTGGCGCCGGCATTGCCCGAGCCACTCATTCGCGGATCGGGGTTACCGGTCAGGCGGCTGAGCAAAATGGCGAAGGACAGAGAGCCGAGCAGGTAGGCGAGGGTCGCCAATAACCAAAACATGCTAACTATTCCGGGCGAGGACGCCCTGATTCTAACGGCGCATTGCGCCCTTGTCGTGCAGCGGAGAAAAGTGCTTGGACAGAGTGTTTATCGAGGGCCTGGAAGTCGACACCGTGATTGGTGCCTACGACTGGGAGCGAGGCATCCGACAGTGCCTGAGACTTGATCTGAGCTTCGCCTGGGACAATCGTCCGGCCGCTGCAGGGGACGACCTGACCCTGGCGCTCGACTACGCGAGCGTTTCGTCGCGCATTCAGGCGTTTGCCGAGCAGGCGCAGTTCCAGCTGGTCGAGACTTTTGCCGAGCGTCTGGTCGAAGTGTTGATGAGCGAATTCAACATCACCTGGATGCGCCTCAAGCTGACCAAGCCTGGCGCGGTCCCGGCGGCCACCGGTGGTGTGGGCGTGGAGATCGAGCGCGGATGTCGCTGACTCAGGTGTATCTCGGGCTCGGTAGCAATATCGAGCGCGAAACCCATTTGCATGCCGGGCTCGAAGCCCTGGCGGGTTTTCTCGTGGATATCCGTTGCTCGGCGGTGTTCGAAAGCCAGCCAGTGGGGATCAAGAGCGGGCCGTTCTTTAATTTCGTGGTCTCGGCGTACACCGATTTGCCGCTGATGGAGCTGGACCGTCGATTGAAATTCATCGAGGCGGACAATGGCCGTTATGCGCCTGACCGCAAGGGGCTGCCGCTGGATATCGATGTGCTTTTGTTTGGCGATCTGGTGGGCAATTTCGATGGGTTGATCCTGCCGCGGGCAGAGATTCTGAAAAACGCCTTTGTACTGTGGCCGTTGTCGCTGATTGCGCCGGATCGTGTGCATCCGGGCGTAGGCAAAAGCTTTGCGACCTTGTGGGGTGAAGCGCAGATCGATCAGGTGTTGGCGCCAGTGGCGTTCGAGTGGCGCGGTGAGCAGCTGACGCCTTCGAATTTGCTGTGATCTGACTGACGCAATCGCGGGCAAGCTCGCTCCCACAGGGATTTACACTGAAACTGTGGGAGCGGGCTTGCTCGCGAAGCTTTTCAGGCAGACGCTGCCTCTTTGTAGGCCTTGAGCGCTTTTAGCCGCTCACGCTTGATCGCCTCGCCCAGCTCCGGCCCCTTGAATCCCTTCTCCAGCAACGGCTGAACTGCCACGCTCCGGGCTGCAGTCGCCGCGCCGCGCAAATAATCCGCTTGTGGATAACTTCTCTGCTCCAGCCCTTTGCGCCCGCGCGCATCCATCTCGCACGCTGCAATGAACTCTTCAAACCGCTGCGGACGACGGTACACGTCAAAACTCTGCAGCAACTCCAGCAGAGTCGAGGCCTTCAGCTCCAGGGCGCGGTGGCCGTGGGTGTGATACTGGCCCACCAGCAATGCCAATTCCTGGCAATCCTTCGGTGCCTTGAACCGTTCGTTGACCGCTTTGATCAGCTTCAGGCCCGTGTGTTCGTGGGCGATGTGGCGCGGCCATTCTTCCTGGGGCGTCAATCCTTTGCCCAGATCATGCAGCAAACACGCCCAACGCACAGTCAGCGGTTGTTTGTGCAGAGCCGCTTGCTCGAGCACGCTCAGGGTGTGCACGCCCGTGTCGATCTCAGGGTGATGGGCTTCCGGTTGTGGCACGCCGAACAGGGCGTCGACTTCCGGCATCAATACCTTGAGCGCGCCACATTCGCGCAGCACTTCGATGAATATCTGTGGCTGATCTTCCATCAGTGCGCGGGAAATTTCCTTCCAGCTGCGTTCGGCAGTCAGCGCCTCCAGTTCACCTGACTCACTGAGTTGCCGCATAAGGTCCATTGTTTCAGGCGCGACGGTGAAACCCAGCCCGGCGTATCGAGCTGCGAAGCGGGCAACGCGCAGGACACGGAGTGGATCTTCGGCGAAAGCGGGGGAAACGTGGCGAAGCACGCGAGCTTCAAGGTCGCGTTGGCCGTGGTACGGGTCCGTCAGGTTCTGCTGATCGTCCTCGGCCATGGCGTTGATCGTCAGGTCGCGACGGATCAAGTCTTCTTCGAGGGTGACCTCGGGGCTGGCATGGAAGGTGAAGCCGCCGTAACCGCGTCCGCTTTTGCGTTCGGTACGGGCGAGGGCGTATTCCTCACCGCTCTTGGGGTGAAGAAATACCGGGAAATCAGCGCCTACCGGGCGAAAACCCTTGGCGAGCATTTCTTCGGTATTGGCACCGACCACGACCCAGTCGATATCGGTGACCGGCTTGCCCAGCAGGCGATCGCGTACCGCGCCGCCGACTTTATAAATCCGCATAAAAGACCTCCGTTAGCTCGACAGAATAACCTTTGCGTCGAACTTCCGGAGGCAGAAACAGAATCAAAGATGAATGACAGCCAGGTCCAGCCGGCCGTAATCCCCCTCGCTGTGTTCGCTTCTGGGCGGAACATGGTGAACTTTCATGACCTGGTCGCCTTGCAGCGTTTCCAGATGAATGTCGAAGCCCCACAGTCGGTGCAGATGCTTGAGCACTTCTTCGGTGGACTCGCCCAACGGTTTGCGGTCGTGCTGCTGGTGACGCAAGGTCAGGGAGCGGTCGCCGCGTCGGTCGATGCTGTAGATCTGAATGTTGGGCTCGCGATTTCCCAGGTTGTACTGCGCGGCCAGGGTTTCGCGAATGATGCGGTAGCCCCCTTCGTCGTGAATCGCCGGGACCAGCAGATCGTCCTTTTGATCGTCATCGAGAATGCTGAACAACTTAAGGTCGCGTATCACCTGGGGTGACAAGTACTGCAGGATGAAGCTCTCATCCTTGAAGCTGCTCATGGCGAACTTGATGCTCGACAGCCAGTCGGTGCCGGCAATCTCAGGGAACCAGCGGTAGTCCTCTTCGGTCGGGTGTTCACACATGCGGCGGATGTCCCGGTACATGGCAAAACCCAGGGTGTAGGGGTTGATGCCGTTGTAGTAGGGGCTGTCGAAGCCGGGTTGGTAGACCACACTGGTGTGGGAGGTCAGAAACTCCATCATGAAGCCATCGGTGACGAGGCCTTCGTCATACAGGTCGTTCATCAGCGTGTAGTGCCAGAACGTGGCCCAACCTTCGTTCATCACCTGGGTCTGGCGTTGCGGGTAGAAATACTGGGCGATCTTGCGCACGATGCGCACGATTTCCCGCTGCCAGGGCTCCAGCAACGGCGCGTGTTTTTCGATGAAGTACAGGATGTTTTCCTGAGGTTCGGCGGGGAAGCGAGCGTTGTCCTTGTCGCTGTACTTGTCCGCGCCTTTTGGAATGGTCCGCCACAGATCGTTGATCTGTTTTTGCAGATGCTCTTCCCGGTCCTTTTGCCGACGGCGTTCTTCTTCAGCCGAAATCGGATACGGACGTTTGTAGCGATCAACCCCGTAGTTCATCAGGGCGTGGCAGGAATCCAGCAGGTCTTCCACGGCGTCGATGCCATGGCGTTCTTCGCATTGCATGATGTATTGCTTGGCGAAGACCAGGTAATCGATGATCGAACTGGCGTCGGTCCAGGTGCGGAACAGGTAATTGCCCTTGAAGAAGCTGTTGTGGCCGTAGCACGCGTGAGCGACCACCAGGGCCTGCATGCAGATGGTGTTTTCTTCCATCAGGTAGGCGATGCACGGGTCCGAGTTGATCACGATCTCGTAGGCCAGTCCCATCTGCCCACGGCTGTAGGACTTCTCGGTGCTGAGGAAGTGTTTGCCGTAGGACCAATGGTGATAACCCAGCGGCATGCCGACGGAGGCGTAGGCGTCCATCATCTGCTCGGCGGTGATCACTTCGATCTGGTTGGGGTAGGTATCCAGGGCATAACGAGCCGCCAGGCGACTGATTTCCTTGTCGTAGGCCTGGATCAGCTCGAACGTCCATTCGGAGCCGGTGGAAATGGGTTGGCGCTTCTGCTCTTTGGCGGTCATGTCACTAACCTGCGCTGGAAGAGTTCACGGAAGACCGGATAGATATCCCCGGCCGAGACCAGTTGCTGCTGGGCAAAAGTGTCAGAGAAGGCTTCGGCAATGCGTTCGTACTCGAACCACAAGGCCTGATGTTCGCGCGGGGTAATCTCAACGTAAGTGTAGTACTGCACGAATGGCATGATCTGGTTGATCAGAATGTCGCGGCAGATCGGCGAATCGTCGTTCCAGTTGTCACCATCGGAGGCCTGGGCCGCGTAGATGTTCCACTCATTGCTCGGATAACGCTCGGCCATGATCTCCTGCATCAGTTTCAAGGCGCTGGAGACGATGGTGCCGCCGGTTTCCCGGGAGTAGAAGAACTCTTCCTCGTCCACTTCGCGAGCGCTGGTGTGGTGGCGGATGAACACGACGTCGATCTTGTCGTAGTTACGCTTGAGAAACAGGTACAACAGGATGAAGAAGCGCTTGGCGATGTCCTTGGTCGCCTGGGTCATGGAGCCAGACACGTCCATCAGGCAGAACATCACCGCTTTGGAGCTTGGGTTCGGCTGCTTGATGAGCAGGTTGTACTTGAGGTCAAAGGTGTCCAGAAAGGGTACGCGATGGATGCGCGCACTGAGTTTCTCGATTTCTGCTTCGATCTCCTGAATATCGCCGAAGTTGTCCGGTTCATCTCGCTTGAGTCGCAGCAGTTCCTCTTTGGCTTCGCGCAATTTTGCCCGGCTGCTGCCAGACAGGGCGATTCGCCGGGCATGGGCCGAGCGCAGGGTCCGGATGATGTTGATCCGCGACGGGTTACCTTCGTTGCTGATACCCGCGCGTACGGTCTTGAAGGTGTCGGTGCCGGTGAGGTTGCGCTTCACCAGGTTTGGCAGTTCGAGGTCCTCGAACATGAATTCGAGAAATTCCTCCTGGGTGATCTGGAAGACAAATTCGTCCATCCCTTCGCCCGAGTTGCCAGCCTTGCCCGGGCCCCGGCCGCCACCACCGCCTGGTGGACGGGCGATGTGTTCGCCGCTGGTGAATTCCTTGTTGCCGGGGTGCACGACCGTCTGCTTGCCACCGCGTCCGTGGTGAAGCACCGGCTCGTCGATGTCGCGGCCGGGGATACTGATCTGTTCGCCGTGCTCCATATCGGTAATGGAACGCCGACTGACCGCCTCTTCGACAGCCTTCTTGATGTGATCACGGTAACGCCGCAGAAACCGCTGACGGTTTACCGTGCTCTTGTTCTTGCCATTGAGACGTCGGTCGATCACATAGCTCATGACTGCTCCTTAGAAGCTGTCCTGAAAGGGGCGAGCGGTTATGCAGCATCGACGGTGCCAAGGGATGTTCACGCTCCCCCAAGCGCTTTTGGACGCTGACTGAACCTCGCTACCGACTTTCGAACACCTTCCAGAGGTCTGTGTAACAGAAAATGCGTACACAGGCCTCTGGCTGACGACAACCGGTCTGACCGGCAGCGGGTTACTGTGATTTTCTGACCCGCAGGTACCACTCGGACAGCAGTCGTACCTGTTTGTCGGTGTAGCCCCGCTCGACCATCCGTGTGACGAAGTCGTTGTGTTTCTGCTGGTCCTCTTTGCTGGCCTTGGCGTTGAAGCTGATGACCGGCAGGAGGTCCTCGGTGTTGGAGAACATTTTCTTCTCAATGACCACCCGCAGTTTTTCGTAGCTGAGCCAGGTCGGGTTCTTGCCATTGTTGTTGGCCCGGGCGCGCAATACGAAGTTGACGATTTCGTTGCGGAAATCCTTCGGATTGCTGATACCGGCCGGTTTTTCGATTTTCTCCAGTTCTTCGTTCAGCGCGACGCGGTTGAGGATCTCGCCGGTTTCCGGATCGCGGTATTCCTGGTCCTGGATCCAGAAGTCGGCGTACAGCACGTAACGATCGAAGATGTTCTGGCCGTACTCGCTGTAAGACTCGAGATAGGCGGTCTGGATCTCCTTGCCGATGAATTCGATATAACGCGGCGCCAGGTATTCCTTGAGGAAGCGCAGATAGCGTTCGCGGGTCTCGGCCTGGAACTGTTCCTGTTCAATCTGTTGTTCCAGCACATAGAGCAAGTGCACCGGGTTGGCGGCGATTTCGTGCGGATCAAAGTTGAAGACCTTGGACAGGATCTTGAACGCGAACCGGGTCGACAGACCGTTCATGCCCTCGTCGACACCGGCGTTATCACGGTATTCCTGGATCGACTTGGCTTTTGGATCCGTGTCCTTGAGATTCTCGCCGTCATACACACGCATCTTGGAGTAGATGTTGGAGTTTTCCGGCTCCTTGAGACGCGAGAGCACGGTGAACTGGGCGAGCATTTTCAGGGTGTCGGGCGCGCAATGGGCCTTGGCCAGGGAGCTGTTGAACAGAAGCTTGTCGTAGATCTTCACTTCGTCGCTGACCCGTAGGCAGTACGGCACTTTGACGATGTAGATCCGGTCGATGAAGGCTTCGTTGTTCTTGTTGTTACGGAAGGTGTGCCATTCCGATTCGTTGGAGTGGGCGAGCAGGATCCCGGTAAACGGAATCGCCCCGAGGCCTTCAGTACTGTTGTAGTTGCCTTCCTGAGTGGCGGTCAGCAATGGGTGCAGCACCTTGATCGGTGCCTTGAACATTTCGACGAATTCCATCAGGCCCTGGTTGGCCCGGCACAGTGCGCCCGAATAGCTGTAGGCGTCGGCGTCGTTTTGCGGGAATTCTTCCAGTTTGCGAATATCGACCTTGCCCACCAGTGCGGAGATGTCCTGGTTGTTTTCATCGCCCGGTTCGGTTTTGGCCACCGCGATCTGGTTGAGGATCGACGGATAGAGTTTCACTACGCGGAACTGGCTGATGTCGCCGCCGAATTCGGCCAGGCGTTTGGTGGCCCATGGCGACATGATGGTATTGAGGTAGCGCCGTGGAATACCGAAGTCTTCCTCGAGGATCGCGCCATCTTCAGTGGCGTTGAACAGACCCAGAGGCGACTCGAATACCGGCGAGCCCTTGATGGCGTAGAAGGGCACTTTCTCGATCAGTTGTTTGAGCTTCTCGGCCAGGGACGATTTACCGCCACCGACGGGGCCGAGCAGATAGAGGATTTGTTTCTTCTCTTCCAGGCCCTGAGCGGCGTGGCGGAAATACGACACGATCTGGTCTATGCATTCTTCCATCCCGTGGAAGTCTTCAAAGGCCGGATAGCGGCGGATCACCTTGTTGGAGAAGATTCGCGACAGTCTCGAGTTGGTCGAGGTGTCGAGCAGCTCCGGTTCTCCGATGGCCAGCAATAGACGCTCGGCGGCGGAGGCATAGGCGCTGCGGTCCTGTTTGCACAGCTCAAGATACTCTTGCAGCGAGAGTTCTTCCTGGCGTGTGGACTCGAAGCGTTGTTGGAAGTGGCTAAAGATACTCATGACGTCACCTCGCTCGATACGTGGAGCCGACGCCGGATCATTCAGTCGATGCTGGCAGCAACCGGATATGCAGTTGCTGTTTACCCCCCAGAACTCTTTCAGGGCTGACTACCCCGAAAGCTACTCCCGATGACCCGCGCGCCGGTGTACCGGCTCTCCCCTGTTTTGGATGGCCTGCGCTTAAGGATAGTTGCTTATTCGGGAGGTAAAGGCGAGATACGTAATTAGTTGTGGCAGACCGTTCGTCTGCCACCGCGCGAGCCCGCGGGGGCCGGGGCTTGCACGTTACAAAAAAATTATTCGGACGTGCCTTGCGCCGTTTCCGCCGGGTAAGTCGTACGCCACAGCTCAAAACCGCCGTCCATGCTGTACACGTCTGAAAAGCCCTGGCTGATCAGGTACGCGGCCGCGCCTTGGCTGGAATTGCCGTGGTAGCAGACCACTACGGTCGGTGCATCCAGATCGGCAGCCTGAATAAATGCATGCAGTGAATGATTGTCCAGATGCTTCGAGCCGCTGATGTGCAGCGCGGCAAAAGTAGCAGGGTCGCGGACATCGACCACCACTGCGCCTTGTTCGCGCAGGGCTTGTGCCTGTTCTGGGGGGATGCGTTTGAATTCGCTCATGGCGGGCTCCGGTGGCTCGGCTGAAAGCGCAGTCTAGCGCTGGGCGCTGGCTGGCGTTTGTTCGCAAGTGAGTGGGGCGACTGGTGGCGCGGCAGCATGGCCATGCTCGTCGCATTTGCAGGACAGGCGTTCCCCGCTGTCGACATTCATCATCGTCAGGGCACCGCCCCAGACGCAACCCGTGTCGAGGGCAGAGATGCCCGGCTCGTTGCACTGGCCCTCAAGCGCGGCCCAGTGCCCGAAAATGATTTTCACACCCTTGGTTTTGCGTTCCTTGTGCTGGAACCAGGGTTTGTAGCCGGGTGGCGCAGTGCCCAGGCCTTCCTTGCTCTTGAGGTCCAGCTTGCCTTCGGCCGTGCAGAAACGCATGCGGGTGAAATAGTTGGTGATCACCCGAAGACGCGTGACGCCTTGGAGGTCGCTGTCCCATTTCGCCGGATCGTTGCCGTACATGCCGTCGAGGTAGGGTGGCAGCAAATTGTCGTCGCGCAGCGCCGTCTCGACTTCGGCGGCGCACTTCAGTGCTTTGCGCAGCGACCATTGCGGCGGAATGCCGGCATGCACCAGCGCAACGTTACGTTGCTCGTCGTAGTGCATGAGTTTTTGCTGGCGCAGCCATTCCAGTAGCTCGGCGCAATCGGGGGCTTCGATAATCTCGCGAAGGGTATCGGTTTTCTTCAGCCGTTCGATGTTCTTCCCGGCCGCCAGCAAGTGCAGGTCATGGTTGCCGAGCACGCACACCAGCGATTCGCGGATGCTGTAGAGAAAGCGCAAGGTTTCCAGCGACTGCGGGCCACGGTTGACCAGATCACCCACCAGCCACAGACGATCCTTTGCCGGGTCGAACGCGACTTTTTTGAGCAGGCATTGAAGGGCTTCAAGACAGCCTTGAAGGTCGCCGACGGCGTACGTCGCCATCAGTGCAGGGCTCCGGGCACCGCCAGGCGGAATGGCGCGATGATGGCGTCAAAGTGTTTGCCGTCATCGGCGACCATTTCGTAAGTACCCTGCATCGTGCCGACCTTGGAAGTCATGACGGTGCCGCTGCTGTAGGTATGGCTCTTGCCTGGTTCGATCAACGGTTGCTGGCCGACAACGCCCGCACCGCGAACCTCTTCGACATGCCCGTCGCCATCGGTGATGACCCAGTGCCGTGACAGCAGCTTGGCCGGTAACTCGCCGTTGTTCTGCACGGTGATGGTGTAGGCGAAGGCAAAGCGGTCGTGCTCGGGTTGCGATTGTTCTGCCAGATAGCGGGTGACGACGCTGACGTCGACCTGATAACGAGGATCGGACATGCAAGAGGCCTTAAAAACGAAGCGGGACGCGGGGCGTAGCTGATTGAACTCAGTCTAGGCCAAGTATCGGGTAGTAAACCAGACATGGGCGCTGGTGTCCTACCCGATGACGTTCGTCGCCTGTCAGTCGGCGGCGGGGGATGGCGGGACTTGTTCGCTGAGCTTGTCGGCCAGGCGCACGAAGGCGGCAAGGTCGAGCTGCTCTGGGCGAAGGCTGCCGTCAACGCCGGCTGCGGTGATTTCGTCGTTGCTCAGCAGCAACTTGAGGGTGTTGCGCAAGGTCTTGCGACGCTGGTTGAAGGCTTCGCGCACCACACGTTCCAGCAGCTTGTGATCCTTGGCCGGGTGCGGCAGCACCGCGTGAGGCACCAGGCGCACGATGGCCGAATCGACTTTCGGTGGCGGGTTGAAAGCGCCCGGGCCTACGTTGAACAGATGTTCGACCCGGCAGTGATACTGAACCATGATCGACAGGCGACCCCAGTCACCACCACCAGGACCTGCCGCCATGCGCTCGACCACTTCTTTTTGCAGCATGAAGTGCATGTCGCGAATCAGGCTGGCGTTATGCAGCAAGTGAAAAATGAGCGGCGTCGAGATGTTGTACGGCAGGTTGCCGACGACGCGAAGGCTGCCCGGTGCTGCATTCAGGCTGTTGAAGTCGAACTTCAGCGCGTCACCCTGATGCAGGTTGAAGTTGCTCTTGCCGGCGAACTGCTGGTTGAGGATCGGGATCAGGTCCTTGTCCAGTTCCACCACGTCCAACTGCGCGCCGCTGCCCAGCAGGCCTTGGGTCAACGCACCCTGGCCCGGGCCGATTTCCAGCAGGCGGTCTTCAGGCTTGGCGTGGATGGAGCGCAGGATGCGGTCGATAACGCCGGCATCGTGCAGGAAGTTCTGGCCGAAACGCTTGCGCGCCCGGTGTTGGTAATGCTCGGTCATATACGGGTCTCGGCCATCTGGTAGGCGGTTTCCAGGGCGACTTGCAGGCTGCCGGTGTCGATGTTGCCGCTGCCGGCCAGATCCAGGGCGGTGCCGTGGTCGACCGACGTGCGGATGATCGGCAAGCCCAGGGTCACGTTGACTGCCGCGCCGAAGCCTTTGTATTTCAGCACAGGCAGGCCCTGGTCGTGGTACATCGCCAGCACCGCGTCGCAGTGCTCCAGATATTTGGGGGTAAACAGAGTGTCGGCGGGCAGGGGGCCGCGAAGGTCCATGCCCTCGCCGCGCAGGCGCTCTAATGTAGGTTCGATGATGTCGATTTCTTCATGGCCCAGGTGACCGCCTTCACCAGCATGCGGGTTCAACCCGCAGACCAGTATGCGTGGTCGGGCGATGCCGAATTTTTGTTGCAGGTCTGTGTGCAGAATCCGTGTGACCCGTTCCAGACGCTCCGGCGTGATTGCATCGGCAATCTCGCGAAGGGGCAGGTGAGTGGTCACCAGTGCCACGCGCAAGCCGCGGGTGGCAAGCATCATCACCACTTGTGCGGTGTGGGTCAGGTCGGCGAGAAATTCGGTGTGCCCGGAGAAGGCAATCCCGGATTCATTGATCACGCCCTTGTGCACGGGGGCAGTGATCATGCCGGCGAAATGCCCGTCGAGGCAGCCTTGGCCCGCACGGGTCAAGGTTTCCAGAACGAAAGCCGCATTGGCCTTATCCAGTTGCCCGGCAGTGACCGGTGCATGGAGCGGTGTATCCCAGACATACAGGCTGTTGGCGGGTGCCGGAACATCCGGCCAGCTGTCAGGCGCAACAGGGAGCAGATCGACAACCACGCCCAGTTGCGCGGCCCGCTCAAGGAGCAGGTCGCGGCTGGTAATGGCAATCAGGGGGTGTGGCTGGGCTTGCGAGGCGAGCAGCAGGCATAGGTCGGGACCTATGCCGGCCGGTTCACCGGGTGTCAGCGCGAAACGCTTGGGTTTCACTGCGCTGCCTGGTCTGCACCAGGGAGTTTGATCTCTACATACGCTTCGTCACGGATCTGACGCAGCCAGGTTTGCAGCTCTTCGTCGTATTTGCGGTTACGCAGTACGGTCATCGCTTGCTGCTCACGGGCCTGGTTAGTGCTGTCGGTGGCGCGACGGCCAAGGACTTCCAGGACATGCCAGCCGTATTGGGTCTGGAACGGCTTGGACAGCTGACCTTGCGGGGTCTTGGCCATCACTTCGCGGAACTCAGGTACCAATGCATTCGGATCGATCCAGTTCAGGTCGCCACCGTTGAGGGCGGAACCCGGATCTTCCGAGAAGCTTTTCGCCAGTTCGCCGAAATCTTCGCCCGCTTCGATCCGGGTGTAGAGCGACTCAGCCAAGGCCTTGGTCTTTGCTTCGTCACGGATCGGGCTTGGCTTGACCAGGATATGACGCACGTGCACTTCGTCACGCGTCTGGGTCTCACCACCACGCTTGTCGAGGATCTTCAGGATGATGAAGCCGCCCGGCGTACGCATTGGCTGGGTAATGTCGCCAACGGTCATGGTGCTCAGCATGCGATCGAATGGAGGTGGCAATTGAGCGGCTTTACGCCAGCCCATGTCGCCGCCTTCCAGTGCGGTTTCGCTGGCGGATTTGGCAATTGCCAGCTGACCGAAGTCAGCGCCTTGCTTGAGCTGCTGGTACACCGCGTCCGCTTGCTTGGCCGCATTCTGAATCGCATCGGAGTTGGCGCTCTCCGGTGTAGGAATCAGGATGTTGGCCAGGCGGAACTCTTCGGACAACTGCATCTTGCCGAGGTCGGAAGCGAGGAAGTTCTTCACCTCCTGCTCGGAAACCTGGATACGTTCAGCCACACGACGCTGACGCACACGGCTGATGATCATTTCGCGGCGAATCTGTTCACGGGCGTCCTCGTAAGAGAGGCCGTCGCGGGTCAGGGCTGCGCGGAACTGATCAATCGACATGTTATTGCGCTGAGCAATGGTGCCGACAGCCTGGTTCAGTTCTTCATCGGTAATGCGGATGCCGGAACGCTCGCCGATCTGCAATTGCAGGTTTTCAACGATCAGACGCTCAAGCACCTGCTGATCCAGCACGCCGGCTGGCGGCACTGCGGCACCGCGCTTGGCGATGGTTTGCTGAACCTCGTGAACACGCTGGTCCAGTTGGCTCTGCATGACCACGTCGTTGTCGACAATGGCCACCACTTTATCGATGGACTGTACCGCGGCGTTTGCCGCGGTACCCAGGAACAGCGCGCCCAGCACTAGCGGGCGCAGACAATCAGAAAGCTTGGTCTTCACGTTCACGATAACCTTGGATGCCTTTGTCGAGGAAGCTCTCTACTTTGGCGCCGGTGAGGCCGCCGAGACCCTTCAGAACGATTTGTAGGAAGATGCCATGGTCGCCTTTTTCGTTTTCCGGAGCTTCCTGACTGAACTCGTCATAAGAAACCCAGTAACGGTTGATCAGGCGCAGTTTCCAGCAGCAGTTGTCGTACTCGAAACCACCGAAGGCTTCCAGGGTACGGTTGCGGTTGTAGTCATACTGCCAGCGACTGATGACGTTCCATTGCGGCACGACCGGCCAGATCACCGAGAAGTCGTGCTGTTGGATTTTGTAGTAGTCCTTCACATAGCCAGGTTGGCCAGGGGAGCCGTAGTCACCACCGCCCACCGACCATTTACCAGTGTTCTGGTCGTAACGAACCTGGTCGTTGCGATAGCGATAGCCGGCGTTGATGACCTTGTTCGGGTTGTCTTCAGGCTGGTAGTGGAACATCGCGCTACCCGAGCGAGGGCTGCGGCTGTCCGGGTCCCAGTTATAGTCGGCCGTGGTGCGCCAATCGCGGTTCCAGCGGTACTCGTATTCCAGCGCATAAGGCGACACGTTGGAGTGCGCGTCGTCGCGGGTTTTTGCATCGATCCCCGGCAACTGGACTTCGCGGTCCTTGAAGTACAAGGCCTGGCCGACACTGATGCGCTGACGCTCGAAACCGTTGTCTTCGATCCAGCGGTTGGTTATGCCCAGCGACAGTTTGTTCTCGTCACCGACGCGGTCGGTACCGGAGAAGCGATTGTCGCGAAACAGCGACGCGTAGTTGAAGGTGTATTCGCCAGTGTCGAACACCGGGATATCTTCCTGGTTTTCCTCCGGTACATAGAGGTAGAACAGGCGCGGCTCCAGGGTTTGGCGATAGTTCTTGCCAAACCATTGGGTATTGCGATCGAAATACAGGCCGCTATCAATGCTCGCGATCGGAACACCACGGTTCTGGTTGGAGCCGAAGGTGCCGTTGAGTCTGTCTTGTTCAGCGGTCTGCGTGGCTATGTCACGTTTGCCTTGGCTGTCCAGGTCCAGTTGGTACTGCGTGTACTGGTACTTCAGAGATGGTTTGAGGAAACCATAACTTGCATTCATTGGATAGCTGATAACTGGGGCGACATTCAGACGATCACCCGTAGCACGCGCTAACCCAAAAACGTGTGTATCCAGTCGATCACTGACATCGCCGTTTTCATTGGTGAAGGTGCCGTTTTTCAGGTCACGATCAAACCGCACGATTTCAGTGTTATACGAGAAATCCAAACCGCCTGGATGTTGCGGCAGCGCACCATTGAAGGTGATTTGCGGCAAGCGGTCATATGGCGTGATGGCCGAGACCGTCGCCAGCTGATAGGCCGTGGCGCTTACCGTCGCGGCATAATTATCGCCACGGTAAACCACTGCTCCCTGTTGGGTGACGTAGTCTTCGCTTTTCACGCCAATCTGGTCAGTCTGCAGATCCTGGAAGTAATACGGATCGCTGATCTTGGTGTAATCGACTTGCGTATAAACGCGCGAGTCGAGGCCACCTTTGTGCTGCCAGTTATACATGTAGCGGTTTTTCTGGTAGTCGGTCTGCCCGCTGCGATCGGTGTCCTCGTCGTTGAGGTATGCAGCGCCTAACTGACCTTCGCTGGACGGGGTCAGGTAGCGGAATTCGCCTTCCATCAGCAAGCCATGCTTGCTCATGTAACGCGGGTACAACGTGGCGTCGTAGTTCGGCGCCAGGTTGAAGTAATACGGTGTGACCAGCATGAAGCCGGTATCGCTGCCGGTGCCGATAGTCGGCGGCAGGAAGCCGGACTGGCGACGGTCATCGATCGGGAAATAGATGTACGGCGTGTACAGGACAGGAATGTCCTTGACCCGCAGTGTCACGTTGGTCGCGGTACCGAAACCGGTCGCCGGGTTCAAGGTGATGTTGTTGCCCTTGAGCTGCCAGGCGTTGCTGTTCGGTTCGCACGTGGTGTACGTACCATCCTTGAGGCGGATGATCGCGTTTTCGGCACGTTTGGCGTACAGCGCATTACCGCGGATACGGGATTTGTGCATCACGTATTCGGCGTTATCCACCTTGGCTTCACCGGTATCGAGCTGCACGTCGGCGTGGTCGCCCACGATCAGCGCGCCGTTGTCGCGAATGCGCACGTTGCCGCTCAGTTCGCCACGGCTCTCGGCCTGGTAAAGGTTCGCTTCGTCGGCTTCGACCTGCATGCTGCCCTGACGCATGACGACGTCGCCGGCCAGGGTCGCGACTTGCTCTTCCTGCTTATAGCGGGAGGCTTTCGCGCCGATAAAGGTCGGTGCGTCACTTTTATCCGTCTTGTCATTCATGCCAGGACGAATCGGTTCGATATAGGAACCAGAGCAGTAAGGACCGGTCTCGGCCAGTTGCGCCGCCGTGAGGTTCTCGCGCGGAACCCAGTCGAGGTGACTGTAGTCTGCACTACGCGACTTCAGGCCGCGGCCTTTGGACTCGGTAACCAGCACAGGCTTGGCGCCAGTGTCTTCGCTGGTGCCACTCTCGGTCGCAGCTTCGCCGGTGGCGGAAACTGCGCTGCCTTCATGGACGGGACGCGGTGGCAATGCCGCCGCTGGCGCTTTTGGCGCACAGTCCCAGGCACCCGAAGCAGAGACTGAGCAGTCATACTGTTCCGCGGCGACCACGAATGAGGTGGCTAGGGGTTGCAGGGCCAGCAGACTGCCGGTAACCAACAACGGAAATTTTTTACGAAACGCGGGGGATTTCAATGCCATCTTATTAGTCCGGGCTTCCTGCGTGCCATCTGCCCGCGGTGTGGGCCGCACGCCTCTCGATGGTCTGAAAAAGATGCTGGATAATAAAGCATGACCCGCTTGACGGCTAGCGCCGTCGGAGACCCTTGCAATGCCTGACCAAGATGTACGTTTGCAACACCTGAAAGTTTGGCTCGATGAGCAGTTGGCAACCCTCTTTGCAGAACAGGGATGGGGCGCCGTACCCCCGGCCACATTGACCGCGGCCAGTAGTGATGCGAGTTTTCGGCGCTATTTCCGCTGGGAAGGCGAGGGCAGAAGTTTCGTCGTAATGGACGCGCCACCGCCCCAGGAAAACTGCAAACCCTTCGTGGATATCGCTTTTTTGCTGGCGAAATCCGGAATAAATGTGCCGAAAATTTATGCCGAAGACCTCGAGCGCGGTTTTCTTTTGCTCAATGACCTGGGCAACAAGACTTACCTCGACGTGATCGACAGCGAAAATGCCGACGATTTGTTCAAGGATGCCCTGCAAGCACTGCTGGCTTTTCAGCAATTGCCGATGGTCGCGCCGTTGCCAAGTTATGACGTGGCATTACTGCGCCGGGAACTGGAACTGTTCCCCGAGTGGTACGTGAAACGTGAGCTGGGCATCGAATTCGACTCGGCGCAGCAAATGCTCTGGCAGAACGTGACCGAGCTGCTGATCGACAGCGCCCTGGCTCAGCCAAAAGTGCTGGTGCACCGCGACTACATGCCACGCAACCTGATGCTCAGCGAGCCGAACCCTGGCGTGCTGGATTTCCAGGATGCGGTCTATGGCCCTGTGACCTATGACGTGACCTGCCTGTTCAAGGACGCCTTCCTCAGTTGGCCCGAGGAACGTGTGCGTATCTGGCTGGAAGATTACTGGCAGCAAGCAGGCGCGCTCGGTATTCCCGTGCAACCCGACTTTGAAGATTTCCTGCGAGCCAGCGACCTGATGGGCGTGCAGCGCCACCTGAAAGTGATCGGCATCTTCGCCCGCATCTGCCACCGCGACGGCAAACCGCGCTACCTGGCCGATGTGCCGCGCTTCTTTGCCTATATAGACGCGGTGATCGCCCGCCGTCCTGAACTGGCTGAGCTGGATGTGTTGCTGCTGAGTCTGCGTGCTGGAGCCTCTGCATGAAGGCAATGATTCTGGCCGCGGGAAAAGGCGAGCGCATGCGCCCGCTGACGCTGACCACACCCAAGCCGCTGGTTCGTGCCGGCGGCGTTCCTCTGATCGAGTACCACTTGAAAGCCCTGGCGATCGCCGGGTTTACCGAGATCGTCATCAATCACGCCTGGCTCGGTCAGCAGATCGAAAGTTACCTGGGGGACGGCTCGCAATACGGCTTGCGTATCCAGTACTCGCCGGAAGGTGAGCCACTGGAAACCGGCGGCGGCATCTTCCGCGCATTGCCCTTGCTGGGCGATGACGCGTTCCTGGTGGTCAACGGTGACATCTGGACCGATTACGACTTCAGCGTGCTGCATCAACCCATCGCCGGGTTGGCGCATCTGGTGCTCGCGGACAACCCGCCGCATCACCCGACCGGCGATTTCACGCTGGTCGACGGGCAAGTGCGTGACGGTCAGCCAGACACCGACACCCTGACCTACAGCGGCATTGCCGTGTTGCATCCGCAATTGTTCGACGGTTGCTCGGCCGGCGCCTTCAAACTGGCACCGCTGCTGCGCAAAGCCATGGCTGATGGACAGGTCACCGGTGAACGCCTGAACGGACACTGGGTGGATGTCGGCACGCACGAACGCCTGGCTGAAGTTGAAACCCTGATAGAAGCGAGACGCTGACATGCTGTGGCCAGGGACTCTGATTGGAGCCGGAGCGGGCTTTGCCATAGCCAGCATTCCGGGGGCCATGCTCGGCGCTTTGTTGGGACAGGCGCTGGATCGGCGTTTGCACCTGCAGAGCTGGGGGCATTTGCGGGAAAAGCTCGGCGGTCGTCCGATGCTGCGCAACGATGAACTGTTGTTCGTGTTGCTGGGACGGTTGGCCAAGAGCGATGGACGAGTGGTTGAAGGCCACATCCAGCAGGCCCGCCAGGAAATGCGCTCGCTGGAAATGACCGAGTCGGCGCAGCGTCGTGCCATTGCCGCGTTCAATCGTGGCAAGTCGGGCAATGACCGCTTGCGCGGATATCTACGGCGCTTGAGTGCCCAGCCTCATGCTGCCGAAGGCGTGTTGCGCGCCTGTTGGCGGATGGTCTGGGCCGATGGGCGAGCGGGGAACAATGAGCGCGAACTGCTGGCCCAGTGGGGCAAGTGGCTGGGCTGGACGCCGCAACAAGTACTGGCGCTGGCGGCCGACTACGATCAGCACAAGCGACCGCAGGTCAGCAGCACCCTGACGTATCAGGATGCCTTGCGGCTGTTGGGGGTGTCGGCGACCAGCGAGCCGGCGCAGATCAAGCGTGCCTATCGACGCCTGCTCAGTCGCCATCACCCGGACAAGATTGCCGGCAGCGGTGCAACGGCGTTGCAGGTGCGTGAGGCGACCGACAAGACTCGTGAACTGCATACGGCCTACACGTTGATTCGTGAGCGGCGGGATTTTCGGTAGCGGCAAAGATATGTGCCGTCAGTGATGTCGCCTTCGCGAGCAAGCCCGCTCCCACAGGATTTGAGTCGTACGCAATTTTTGCTATCGACATGTAAACCTGTGGGAGCGGGCTTGCCCGCGAATGGAGCGACGCGGTCTGTCAGTCCGCCGTCTTCTGCGGATTCAACAAACCACGCACCCGCCGCACGAGTTGCTCTTGCTCGGCCTTTGCATTACCGGGCAGCGCCTTGAGCGACACCTGGCTGAACGCCGAAGTCTTCAAGCGCTTGCTGGCCTGCATTCGTGCCAGCGCTGCGTTGCGATCCAGTGGCTTATCCATATAGAAGATGTCTGCCGTCGGCAGCTTCAGAGTCGGCGTCAGCTCAACCAGCTCGGGCTTCGCCGCGGCAGGTGTCTGGGCCGCGACCATCACGAATTTCTCCACTTGCGACGGCTGCTTCTCGCTCAGATAACGCGCGGCCCAATAAGCCCCGGTGCCATGGCCCAACACCACGATGCTGCGAGCGCTTTGTTGTTCGGCATAGGCAATAGCTGCATCAATGCGAGCAAAGATGCGCTCGGCATTGGCTTTGGCTTGCTCCTCGGTGGTTTCGGCGATGGCCTTGTCGGCAACTTCCGCTTCACCACCGGCCGCTTGCTCGATGGGGGCTGCCGTAGTCGAGTCCTTGCTGCCGGTTTCCGGGGCCTTGAGCGTTGGTGGCATTTCCATAACGCGTGGCGCGATGGCATCGCTTTGCACGTCCGGCAAGGTGATACTCAGGCTGCTCCACTTCGCGTCGGGTAATTTGTTGCGCAAGGGGCCGATTGCTTGCGGCCAGTCAACAGTCTCGCCGGCACCCGGGATGATAATCACCGCACCTTTGGGCTCGGCGGTATTGGCCGGTTTCCACAAAGCCAGAAAGGTGTCGGCACCGGCTTGCAGTTGTTGCTGTTCCTGCGCAGGGAGTTGTCGCTCAAGTGCAGTCGCTTCTTCCTGACTACGCTCAAGCAGTGGCTGGCGTTCGACCGGTTTTTCTTCTGCGGGTTTTTCCGCGGCAGCAGGCGCAGGATCGGCCGCCTCGACGGAAAAGGCGCAAGGCAGGATCAGCGACAGGCACAATGCTGGCAATGCCAGGCGGTAGACAGGGGGCATCGGATATTCCAGGCCAGAAGTTATTCCGGCAGCCTAATGGGTTGGTCAGTATTTGTCAGTGTGTGAGACTTCAATGATGCGTTTTCGCTGCCTGTGGGTTATCGGCTGTTTGTGGTTTCCCTTGATGAGTTGGGCGGCTTCCGCGCCACCGGCGCACGTCGCGGCCTTGTCGCCCCAGCAACAACAGTGGTTGGCCGCGCACGGCGAGTTGCGCGTGGGGCTGGTGTTGCAGGCGCCTTACGCGCAATACGATCGCCGCTTGCAGCGCTTGTCCGGGGTCAACGTCGAGTTGATGAAATGGCTGGCCAAGGCCCTCAAGGTCGAACTGAGCTGGCGTAATTTCCCCGACCTCGCGCAACTGGAAGCCGCCGCGCGCGAGGGTGAAATCGACATTGCCCCCGGGCTGACTCAAACCCCCGCCGGCCTGCGGTTCTGGCAGTTCTCTGACCCCTACATGCGAGTGCCGCAACTGGTGGTCAGCGATCAGAAAAGCGCTGGTGTGGTGGAGCTGGAGAAACTCGACAGCCAGACCCGCGTCGCCGTGCGCATGCCCAGCGCGACGGCCGATTACCTTCGCGGCAACTATCCCCATCTGAACCTGCAAGGCGTACCGATCGAGCGCCAGGCGTTGCAGCTGTTGCTGAGCCAGCAGGCTGGTTACGCCGTGGTCGATGAAGCGCAGTTGGGACGTTTATCCGTGGAGCCTGAGTTCTCCGGGCTGGTCGTGGTGGGTGACATTGGCCTGCCGCAATTGCTGCGGGTCGCCACGCGACGGGACCAGCCGGAACTGGCCGGCATCGTCGAAAGCGCGCTGCGGGCGATCCCGGCCAAAGACCTTGAACAACTGCACAACCAATGGCTGCAACCCAAGTACCCGCGTCTGACCGAATCCCGGGGATTCTGGCAAAACCTCTGCCTGCTGATGGCGGTATTGATGCTGAGCAGCATGGCCATCGTGTTCTGGCAGCGCCGCCAGCAGCACAGTCTGGAGCAGCGTCTATTGGCGGCGCGCGAGGACATTGCCCTGCGTGAGGCCAGTGAAGAGGCGTTGCGCCTGACCCAGTTTTCCATCGATCAGAGCACCGTCGGCATTCTCTGGGTCAACTGGGACAGCCACGTGCGCTACGCCAACCGCGCCGCCGAAACCATGCTCGGGTATCCGCCCGGCGCAATCATTGATCGGCCGTTGATCGACTTTGAGCCAGGCTTGCACATGGACCGCTGGCTGAACCTGTGGAAGCGCGCCCGTGCGAGCGAAGAAGGGCCGCAAAGTTTCGAAACCAACTGTGTACGAGCCGATGGCAGCATCCTGCCGACCGATGTTTCGTTGAGCTTCATGCGCTTTCGCGGGGGTGAATACCTGGTGGTTTACCTCAACGACGTCACTGAGCGTCGTCGTGCCCTTGCGGCGTTGCAGGAAAGCGAAGCACGGTTGCAGGGAATTGCCGCCAACGTCCCGGGATTGGTCTTTCGCCTGGAACGGGCGCCGTTGACGGGGCAGATCGACTTTGCCTACATCAGTGAGGGCAGCGAGAGTCTGGTGGGTTACTCGCCGGCGACCCTGGCCCATCGCGACAAAGGCCTGCGCAGCCTGGTGCATCCGGACGACAAGGCCAGCTATCACCAGACTCAGGACCATGCGCTGGACACCGACAGCGACTGGTCATGGCAGGGGCGGATTCTCACGCGTTCGGGCGAGCAACGCTGGGCCGAGATCAAGGCCATCACCCGCCGGCTCGAAGACGGCGCGTATGTCTGGGACGGAATTGTCTGGGACATCAGCGAGAGCAAGCGCATCGAACTGGAACTGGCCAGCTCCCGCGAGCAACTGCGTGAGCTGTCCGCTCACCTGGAGAGCGTGCGCGAAGAGGAAAAGGCCCGTATCGCCCGGGAAGTTCACGACGAGCTGGGTCAGATGTTGACCGTGCTCAAGCTGGAAACCTCCATGTGCGAATTGGCCTATGCCCAACTCGACCCGGGTCTGAATGAGCGCTTGAACAGCATGAAACGCTTGATTGCGCAGCTGTTCCAGCTGGTGCGCGATGTGGCGACGGCGTTGCGGCCACCGATTCTCGATGCCGGGATCGCGTCCGCCATCGAGTGGCAGGCCCGGCGCTTCGAGGCGCGCACGCAGATTCCGTGTCTGGTTCAGGTGCCGGAGAATCTGCCGGTGCTCAGTGACGCCAAGGCCATTGGGCTGTTCCGGATCCTTCAGGAAGCGCTGACCAATGTCATGCGCCATGCCCAGGCGCATACTGTTGAACTGACGTTGACGCTGGAAGGCGACGAGTTGTGTCTTACCGTCAGCGATGATGGCGTAGGATTTGTTCCCGCCACCGGCAGGGCGACGTCCTTCGGGGTGGTCGGCATGCGTGAGCGGGTGTTGATCATGGGCGGGCGGTTGTCGCTGGAGAGTGAGCCGGGGGAGGGCACGACGTTGAGTGTGCGAGTGCCCGTGAATGAGGCCTGAAGTATTTGTGGTGTCTGTACTGACGCCATCGCGAGCAGGCTCGCTCCCACAGGGATCCGGGCAGGTGCACAGATAGCTGATACACACCCAATCCACTGTGGGAGCGAGCCTGCTCGCGATTGATCTTGGCTCTTATATAAAAAGAATGGAGAAGACTGTGATCCGTGTACTGGTAGCCGAAGACCACACCATCGTCCGTGAAGGTATCAAGCAGTTGATTGGCTTGGCCAAGGACTTGCTGGTGGTGGGGGAGGCGAGCAATGGCGAGCAGTTGCTCGAGACCCTGCGGCATGTTCCCTGCGAAGTGGTATTGCTGGACATCTCCATGCCGGGCGTCAATGGCCTGGAAGCGATCCCGCGGATTCGTGCGCTGAACAATCCGCCGGCCATTTTGGTGCTGTCGATGCACGACGAAGCGCAAATGGCCGCCAGGGCGCTGAAAGTCGGCGCTGCGGGTTACGCGACCAAGGACAGCGATCCGGCACTGCTGCTGACGGCGATTCGCAAAGTCGCGGCGGGCGGTCGTTACATCGACCCGGACCTGGCCGACCGCATGGTCTTCGAAGTCGGCCTGACCGATTCGCGGCCGTTGCATTCGTTGCTGTCGGAGCGTGAGTTCTCGGTGTTCGAACGCCTGGCCCAGGGCGCCAACGTCAACGACATCGCGCAGCAACTGGCCCTGAGCAGCAAAACCATCAGCACCCACAAGGCGCGGCTGATGCAGAAACTCAACATCACCTCCCTGGCGGAACTGGTGAAATATGCGATGGAGCACAAGCTTCTCTAAAGCCCACCACCGTCCCAATGTGGGAGCGAGCCTGCTCGCGATAGCGGCGTGTCAGTCGGCATAGCTTTGCCTGATTCACCGCTATCGCGAGCAGGCTCGCTCCCACAGGGATCTCGTCGTCATATCCGTTTGCGACATCCTGAAAAGCTACTTTTGCCAGTTCTTGCGGCTTGTAGCTTCAGGCTAGCCACCGCACCTACCCATCCCCGCCATCCGTGTAGGGCAATCCCTACCCCCAACCTTCCATCCCACTGAGGCGATTCTCTCCTGCGCCCCGATTTGCGCGCTCCCCACCGTCCACTAGGCTTAGTCCACAGCAGTCATCAACAAAAAAGGTGTGGGTATGAGCCAGGTCGATTCAAACGCAGGGGCCAGTGACATTCTGGTCAGCTTTCGTGGAGTGCAAAAAAGCTACGACGGCGAGAACCTGATCGTCAAAGACCTCAACCTGGAAATTCGCAAAGGCGAGTTCCTCACCTTGCTCGGGCCGTCCGGCTCCGGCAAGACCACCAGCCTGATGATGCTCGCCGGTTTCGAAACGCCGACTGCCGGCGAAATCCTACTGGCCGGGCGCTCCATCAACAACGTGCCGCCGCACAAGCGCGACATTGGCATGGTGTTCCAGAACTACGCGTTGTTCCCGCACATGACCGTCGCCGAGAACCTGGCGTTTCCGCTGACCGTGCGCGGTTTGAACAAGAGCGACGTCAGTGACAAGGTCAAAAAAGTCCTGAGCATGGTTCAGCTCGACGCCTTCGCCCAGCGCTACCCGGCGCAACTGTCCGGCGGCCAGCAACAGCGTGTGGCCCTGGCCCGCGCCTTGGTGTTCGAACCGCAACTGGTGCTGATGGACGAACCCCTCGGCGCGCTGGACAAACAACTGCGTGAACACATGCAGATGGAAATCAAACACCTGCACCAGCGCCTCGGCGTGACCGTGGTCTACGTGACTCACGACCAGGGTGAAGCCCTGACCATGTCCGACCGTGTGGCGGTGTTCCATCAGGGCGAGATCCAGCAGATCGCTGCGCCGCGCACCCTCTATGAAGAGCCGAAAAACACCTTCGTCGCCAATTTCATCGGCGAGAACAACCGCCTCAACGGCCGCTTGCACAGCCAGACCGGCGATCGTTGCATCGTCGAACTCGGTCGCGGTGAAAAGGTTGAAGCCCTGGCGGTCAACGTCGGCAAGACCGGCGAACCGGTCACGCTGTCGATTCGTCCGGAACGCGTAAGCCTCAACGGCTCCAGCGAATCCTGCGTCAACCGCTTCTCAGGGCGGGTGGCGGAATTCATCTATCTGGGCGACCACGTCCGGGTTCGCCTGGAAGTCTGCGGCAAGACCGACTTCTTCGTGAAACAACCGATTGCCGAGCTCGATCCCGCGCTCGCCGTCGGCGATGTGGTACCGCTTGGCTGGCAGGTCGAACACGTTCGCGCGCTCGACCCACTTCTAGAGGCGCATTGATCGCCCCGGCTACACCAACACCAACCCTGCACGTGGAGAGAACAATAAATGTTGAGATCCCTGAAATTCACCGCTTTGGTCATGGGCATGATCGGTGCGGCACACGCGATGGCGGCGGGCCCGGATTTGACCGTGGTGTCCTTTGGCGGGGCGAACAAGGCCGCGCAGGCCAAAGCGTTCTATGCACCGTGGGAAGCGGCTGGCAACGGCAAGATCGTGGCAGGCGAATACAACGGTGAGATGGCCAAGGTCAAAGCCATGGTCGACACCAAGAGCGTGTCCTGGGACCTGGTGGAAGTTGAATCGCCAGAACTGTCTCGCGGTTGCGACGAAGACATGTTCGAGCAACTTGACCCTGCGCTGTTCGGCAAATCCGAAGATTACGTCAAGGGCGCGATTCAGCCTTGTGGCGTAGGTTTCTTCGTGTGGTCGACCGTGTTGGCCTACAACGCCGACAAACTGGCCTCCGCACCGACCAGCTGGGTAGATTTCTGGGACACCAAGAAATTCCCGGGCAAGCGCGGCCTGCGTAAAGGCGCCAAGTACACCCTGGAATTCGCACTGATGGCCGACGGCGTTGCGCCGAAAGACGTCTATAAAGTGCTGGCCGGCAAAGATGGCCAGGATCGCGCATTCAAGAAACTCGATGAGCTCAAGCCAAGCATTCAGTGGTGGGAAGCCGGCGCACAACCGCCGCAATACCTCGCGTCCGGTGACGTGGTCATGAGCTCGGCCTACAACGGCCGGATCGCCGCCGTGCAGAAAGAAAGCAACCTGAAAGTCGTGTGGAACGGCGGTATCTACGACTTCGACGCATGGGCGATTCCGAAAGGTCTGGACGCCAAGCGCGCCGAAGCGGCGAAGAAGTTCATCGCGTTCTCGGTGGCTCCGCAGCAGCAGAAGACTTACTCGGAAAACATTGCTTACGGCCCAGCCAACATTCAGGCCGTCCCGTTGTTGTCCAAGGATGTCCTGAAAGACATGCCGACCACCCCGGAAAACATCGCCAACCAGGTGCAAATCGACGTCAGCTTCTGGGCTGACAACGGCGAGCAACTGGAACAGCGCTTCAATTCCTGGGCTGCGAAGTAACCAGAGGGCTCGCCCTCTTGTGAGGGCGAGCTTTTGTGGCGAGGGAGCTTGCTCCCGCTTGAGTGCGCAGCACTCACAAAATTGGAAGTTGTCAGCAGAATTTTGGGGCCGCTTCGCAGCCCAGCGCGAGCAAGCTCGCTCGCCACAAAAGCTCGTTCCCACTTCAACGATTGATCAAAGATTTCCGGAGTACGCCATGGCCACCGCCATTCCCCTGAACGCGGGCACTGACCCCACCTTGAAGCAGCGGCTCAAGCACGCCGAGCGGATCAACCGCTGGAAGGCACAAGCCTTGATCGCGCCGTTGGTGCTGTTTCTGTTGCTGGTGTTCCTGGTGCCGATCGTGGCGCTGCTCTACAAAAGCGTTGGTAACCCGGAAGTGGTCGGCGGCATGCCGCGCACCGTGGCGGCCATCGCCAGTTGGGACGGCCGCGGCCTGCCCGCTGAACCGGTTTACAAGGCGGCCAGCGAAGACCTCGCTGAAGCGCGCAAAAATCAGACCCTGGGCGACCTGTCCAAGCGCTTGAACATGGAGTTGGCCGGCTACCGCAGCCTGCTGACCAAAACCGCCCGCGCCTTGCCGTTCGCCACCGAACCGGCCTCTTATAAAGAAGCGCTGGAGGGCCTCGACGAGCGTTGGGGTGACCCGGCCTATTGGCAAGCGGTGCGCCGCAACACCAGCAGTATTACGCCGTACTACCTGCTGGCGTCCGTCGATCATCGCATCGACGACCTCGGCGAAATCGCCCCGGCCACTCCTGACCAGGCGATCTACCTCGACATCTTCGCCCGCACGTTCTGGATGGGCCTGATCATCACCGTGATCTGCCTGGTGCTGGCTTATCCGTTGGCCTACCTGCTGGCGAACCTGCCATCACGCCAAAGCAACCTGCTGATGATTCTGGTGCTGCTTCCGTTCTGGACCTCGATCCTGGTGCGGGTTGCCGCGTGGATCGTGTTGCTGCAATCGGGCGGGCTGATCAACAGCGGCCTGATGGCGATGGGCATCATCGATAAGCCGCTGGAGCTGGTGTTCAACCGTACCGGGGTTTACATCTCGATGGTGCACATCCTGCTGCCGTTCATGATCCTGCCGATCTACAGCGTGATGAAAGGCATCTCCCCGACCTACATGCGTGCCGCGATCTCCCTCGGCTGCCACCCGTTCGCCAGTTTCTGGCGGGTTTATTTCCCGCAGACTTATGCCGGTGTCGGCGCCGGTTGCCTGTTGGTGTTCATCCTCGCGATCGGCTACTACATCACCCCGGCGTTGCTGGGCAGCCCGAACGATCAGATGGTCAGTTACTTCGTCGCCTTCTACACCAACACCAGCATCAACTGGGGCATGGCGACCGCACTCGGTGGGTTGCTGCTGTTGGCGACCGTGGTGCTTTATCTGATTTACAGCTGGCTGGTGGGCGCCAGTCGCCTGCGCCTGAGCTAAGGGGAGAATGAAATGCTGAGTCCTTATATGTCGCCCATCGAACGGGCGTGGTTTTACAGCTTGCGGATTCTCTGCGGCCTGATTCTGTTGTTCCTGATTCTGCCAGTGCTGGTGATCATTCCGCTGTCGTTCAACTCGGGCAGTTTCCTGGTGTATCCGCTGCAAGGCTTCTCGCTGCACTGGTATCAGGACTTCTTCGCCTCGGCGGAATGGATGCGGGCATTGAAGAACAGCATCATCGTTGCCCCGGCGGCGACGGTACTGGCAATGATCTTCGGGACGCTGGCGGCGATCGGCCTGACGCGGGGCGATTTCCCGGGCAAGGCGCTGGTGATGGCGCTGGTGATTTCGCCGATGGTGGTGCCGGTGGTGATCATCGGTGTGGCGAGCTACCTGTTCTTTGCGCCGCTGGGCCTGGGTAACAGCTTCTTCTCGCTGATCGTGGTGCATGCGGTGTTGGGTGTGCCGTTTGTGATCATTACTGTGTCGGCGACCTTGCAGGGGTTCAACCATAACCTGGTGCGTGCCGCTGCCAGTCTGGGTGCTTCGCCGCTGACGGCGTTCCGCCGGGTGACGCTGCCGCTGATTGCGCCGGGTGTGATCTCCGGCGCGCTGTTTGCTTTCGCGACGTCGTTCGATGAAGTGGTGGTGACGCTGTTCCTCGCCGGCCCGGAACAAGCGACCTTGCCTCGGCAGATGTTCAGCGGTATCCGCGAAAACCTCAGCCCGACGATTGCTGCTGCGGCGACCCTGCTGATTGCCTTCTCGGTGATCCTGTTGCTGACCCTGGAATGGCTGCGCGGCCGCAGCGAAAAACTGCGTACCGCCCAGGTCTAAGCCCAAACACCATCCCCTGTGGGAGCGAGCCTGCTCGCGATGACGGACTGACATTCAATTATTGATGTCGACTGATACTCCGCTATCGCGAGCAGGCTCGCTCCCGCAGGGATTCAGGGTGTTTTCGGGATGTTGGGTCATTCATGGCCTGAATAGCAGACAAACCCCAATCCCCAGCTACTATTGTGCCCAGCTCCCCTATTTATAAGAGGCTGCGCACGATGAGTCTTTCCTCTTTCAAAATCGCTCACAAACTGATCACCGGCGCAGGTGCCATCGAGCAACTGGCCGCCGAACTCACCCGCCTGGATGTCGACAACCCGCTGATCGTCACCGACGCTGCCCTGGTCAAGTCCGGCACGGTCGAGCTGGCGCTCGCGCAGTTGGGCGATCGATCCTACGAGATTTTCGACCGTGTGCTGCCAGACCCGGAAATCGCCATCGTCGAGGACTGCATGCGGGTATACCGCGAGGGCGGGCATGACGGTCTGATCGGACTCGGCGGCGGCAGCGCCATCGACATCGCCAAAAGCGTCGCGGCCTACGCCGGTTACCACGGTGCGCTGGAGGATTTGTTCGGCGTCGATCAGGTGCCACGCAAAGGCCCACCGCTGATTGCCATCCCGACGACGGCCGGCACCGGCTCGGAGGTGACCAACGTCGCCATCCTCTCCGACAAGGTCGCGCAACTGAAGAAGGGCATTGTCAGCGACTATCTATTGCCGGACGTGGCGTTGGTCAGTCCGCAAATGACCCTGACCTGTCCGCGCAGTGTCACTGCCGCGAGTGGCGTTGATGCGCTGGTGCATGCCATCGAATCCTACTTGTCGGTCAACGCCTCGCCGATCACGGATGCCCTGGCCATTGGCGCCATCAAGCTGATCGCCAAAGCGCTGCCCAAGGCTTACGCCAACCCGTCCAACCTGCAAGCCCGCGAAGACATGGCCACCGCCAGCCTGATGGCCGGCATGGCCTTCGGTAATGCCGGGGTCGGCGCGGTGCATGCGCTGGCGTATCCGCTGGGCGGGCGTTTCAACATCGCCCACGGCGTCAGCAACGCCTTGCTGCTGCCGTATGTCATGACCTGGAACAAGATGGCCTGCGTCGAGCGTATGCAGGATATTGCCGAGGCCATGGGGGTGAAGACCGCTCACCTGAGCGCCAACGAAACGGCGGACAAAGCCGTGGAGGCAATGACCGAATTGTGCGCCGCGGTAGAAATCCCGCCGGGCCTGCGCAGCTTCGGTGTTCCGGAGGACGCGATCCCGGCCATGGCCGTGGAAGCCGCGGGGATCGAGCGCCTGATGCGCAACAATCCACGCAAGTTGAGCGCCATCGATATCGAGAAGATCTACCGAGCGGCGTTCTAGAGCCTGCCGTAACTGATTTGATCGAAGGCAGGCCCAATCATCGCGGTCACAGTGCGCGCGTCAAAGCATGAGGTATACAATGCGCGCCATCGTGATTCTGCTCAAAAAAGGTGCGTCATGCAGCCCTTCGTCATTGCTCCGTCGATTCTCTCCGCCGACTTCGCCCGCCTGGGTGAAGAAGTGGACAACGTCCTGGCCGCCGGCGCCGACTTCGTGCACTTCGATGTCATGGACAACCACTACGTACCGAACCTGACCATCGGCCCGATGGTCTGCGCCGCGCTGCGCAAGTACGGCGTGACCGCGCCGATTGACGCTCACCTGATGGTCAGTCCGGTGGACCGTATTGTTGGTGACTTCATCGAGGCTGGTGCGACCTACATCACGTTCCACCCGGAAGCCTCGCAGCACGTCGATCGTTCCCTGCAACTGATCCGCGAAGGCGGCTGCAAGTCGGGCCTGGTGTTTAACCCGGCAACGCCGCTGGACGTGCTCAAGTACGTGATGGACAAGGTCGACATGATCTTGCTGATGAGCGTCAACCCGGGTTTCGGCGGGCAGAAGTTCATCCCCGGCACCCTCGACAAGCTGCGTGAAGCGCGCGCGCTGATCGATGCCTCCGGCCGTGACATCCGCCTGGAAATCGACGGCGGCGTCAACGTGAACAACATTCGTGAAATCGCAGCGGCTGGCGCCGACACCTTCGTCGCCGGTTCGGCGATCTTCAATGCACCGAACTACCAAGAGGTGATTGAAAAGATGCGTTCCGAACTGGCGTTGGCTCGTCCATGAGTGGCTTTGAGCAGCTGTTCCCGGGGCGTCTGCCGCGGCTGGTGATGTTCGATCTGGATGGCACGCTGATCGATTCGGTCCCCGACCTCGCCCTGGCTGTGGATAACATGCTGCTCAAACTCGGGCGTCAACCCGCCGGCCTCGAGTCGGTGCGCGAGTGGGTCGGCAACGGCGCACCGGTGCTGGTTCGCCGTGCGCTGGCCGGTGGCATCGACCATTCGACGGTCGACGACGGTGAAGCCGAGGGCGCACTGGCGATTTTCATGGAGGCTTATAGCGAGAGCCATGACTTGACCGTGGTCTATCCAGGCGTGCGTGACACCCTCAAATGGCTGCACAAGCAGGGTGTCGAGATGGCACTGATCACCAACAAGCCGGAGCGCTTCGTCGCGCCGCTGCTGGATCAGATGAAAATCGGCCGTTACTTCAAGTGGATTATCGGCGGCGACACCCTGCCGCAGAAAAAGCCTGATCCAGCCGCGCTGTTTTTCGTGATGAAAATGGCCAATATTCCGGCCTCGCAATCGCTGTTTGTCGGCGATTCGCGCAGCGACGTGCTGGCGGCGAAAGCGGCGGGGGTCAAGTGCGTGGCCCTCAGCTATGGCTACAACCATGGCCGGCCTATTTCGGAAGAGTCGCCGACGCTGGTGATCGACGATCTGCGCAAGCTAATTCCCGGTTGCCTGGATCCAGCCGCTGAGATAACGTTGCCCGACGTAGCTCAACCCCCTTCTGGAAACGCCATCGTGGTGGTCACTCGCAAACTCTGGATGAAAGTCATCAAGGCCCTGGCCCGCTGGCGTTGGCGCGCCTGACTTGATTCTGGCCGGCTTTCCGGCGCGTTTGCATACCTGACTGTTAGCACCTCAAGCCACGAGGCTACCCCATGATCCGCGAAGAATTCCTGCGTTTGGCCGCTGCCGGCTATAACCGTATCCCGTTGGCCTGCGAAACCCTGGCCGACTTCGATACCCCGCTGTCGATCTACCTGAAACTGGCCGACGAGCCGAACTCCTACCTGCTGGAATCGGTGCAAGGCGGGGAGAAGTGGGGCCGTTATTCGATCATCGGCCTGCCGTGCCGCACCGTGCTGCGGGTTCACGATCATCAGGTGAGCGTGACCCACGACGGCGTCGAGATCGAAAGCCACGAGGTCGAAGATCCTCTGGCCTTTGTCGAAACCTTCAAAGCCCGCTACAACGTGCCGACCATCCCTGGCCTGCCGCGCTTCAATGGCGGTCTGGTGGGGTATTTCGGTTACGACTGCGTGCGCTATGTGGAGAAGCGTCTGGGCAAGTGCCCGAACCCGGATCCGCTGGGCGTGCCGGACATTCTGCTGATGGTCTCCGACGCCGTGGTGGTGTTCGACAACCTCGCCGGCAAGATGCACGCGATTGTGCTGGCTGACCCCTCAAAGGAAGATGCCTTCGAGCAAGGTCAGGCCCGTCTGGAAGAGCTGCTGGAAAAACTCCGTCAGCCGATCACCCCGCGCCGTGGCCTGGATTTCAGCAAGCAACAGTCGGCTGATCCGGTATTCCGCTCGAGCTTCACCCAGGATGATTACGAAAAAGCTGTCGACACCATCAAGGAATACATCCTGGCCGGTGACTGCATGCAGGTCGTGCCGTCCCAGCGCATGTCGATCGACTTCAAGGCGGCGCCGATCGATCTGTATCGGGCGCTGCGTTGCTTCAATCCGACGCCTTACATGTACTTCTTCAACTTCGGCGACTTCCACGTCGTCGGCAGTTCGCCGGAAGTGCTGGTGCGGGTCGAAGACAACCTGATCACCGTGCGCCCGATTGCCGGCACCCGTCCGCGTGGGGCCAACGAAGAAGCGGACCTGGCGCTGGAAAAAGACCTGCTGTCGGACGACAAGGAAATCGCCGAGCACTTGATGCTGATTGACCTGGGCCGTAACGACACTGGTCGGGTGTCGGAGATCGGCTCGGTGAAACTCACCGAGAAAATGGTTATCGAGCGTTATTCCAACGTGATGCACATCGTGTCCAATGTTACCGGCCAATTGAAGGCTGGACTGACGGCGATGGACGCACTGCGGGCGATTCTGCCAGCGGGTACGTTGTCGGGCGCACCGAAGATTCGCGCGATGGAAATCATCGACGAACTGGAGCCGGTCAAGCGTGGCGTCTACGGCGGGGCAGTGGGCTACTTTGCCTGGAACGGCAACATGGACACCGCGATTGCGATCCGCACCGCAGTGATCAAGAACGGCGAACTGCACGTGCAGGCCGGTGGTGGCATCGTCGCCGACTCGGTGCCGGCGCTGGAATGGGAAGAAACCCTGAACAAGCGCCGTGCGATGTTCCGCGCCGTGGCCCTGGCCGAACAAACCCCGGACGCCTGAGTTCACACAAAACCTGGGGCGAGCCTTTGTGGCGAGGGGGCTTGCTCCCGTTGGCCTGCGAAGCAGACCCAATCGACGACTGCTTCGCAGTCGAGCGCGAGCAAGCTCGCTCGCCACAATAAGTGTTCAGCATAAAAAAAACGCGGCACCTGTGAGGGCGCCGCGTTTTTTTTGCCTGATGTTTAGAAGTCCAGCGCAACGCCTACGTTAATGCCTTGCTGGGTAAAGTCGTCATCCTTGCGAATGTCATAACTCGCCCGCAATGCCAGATCCTTGGTGAGGTTGTGGCTCACGCCTAGGTTCAAGCGGTTCAGGTGGGATTGCGGTGTGTAGCCAGCCAGGGAGTAACTGTTGTTCGGCAGGCTGTTGAGGTTCATCGTCACATCCTGGGTATCGTCGTTGTACTCGCGCTCGTGAGCCAGTTCGCCGAACACCTGGGTCTGCGAAGTGATCTGGTACTTGCCCTGGATGCCGAGACCAAGACGCCGGGAGATGCGCGACTGATCATCGAAGGTCAACGCGGTGGAGTCGGCACCGTCTTCCGAATAACCGTCGACTTCGACTTTGGCGAAATCAGCACTCACGAACGGCGACAGGTGCCACGGGCTGCTGGCCTCTGGCGCGATGTCATACCCCAGGCGGCCACTGATAGCGACCAGGTAACCGTCGGTGTCGCCTTTCTCTGCGCGTTCGTTGACCCCCAACTGGAATTTGCGTTTGAGGCTGTCGTAGTCCAGATGCCCGGCGGTCACTGCCGCGTCACCCCACCAACGGTTTTGCTGGTACTGGGCGAATGCCGTACCCATGTAGGTGTTGAGCTTGTAATCCGAGTCGTGATCGCCTGCTTCGAGCTTCTGATTGTAGAAGCCCGCCGCCAAACCTACACGCCATGCGTCATTGAGCCGGTAGCTGCCGCCGATATTCAGGTTGGCGCCGTTGCCGTCAGCACTGGCGCCACTGCGCTGGCTATCGAAATCCTGGTGTTGGCCGCCGCCGGCGACAATCGCCCGCCATTGACCCACGCCTTGCCAGTTTTCCCAATCAGCCAGCCACTGGTTGCGCAACTCATCCTGATGAGAACGCAAAGTCCCTTGGGCCATTTGTGGCAACAGGGTGGCTTCCCATGGCGCGGCCAGCAGCGAGTAGGCGTAATCGGCAATCAGGCGTTGCCCGGCTTCGGTCGGGTGCACCGAGTCGTTGTAGATAAGTTTGGTTGGGTCCGGCGTCGCACTGTTGATGCCGTAACGGGCGTTTTCCGTACAGCTGCTGCCGCTGAAGCAGGTGGCGCTTAGGTTCTGATCGGTGGCCAGGCCGAACTGCCCTGGGTTGGCAAACGTCTCCTTAAGCAGAACCGGGATGTTCAGCGGAATGACGTTGGCATTGACGTTCTGCAGCTGGCTCACCAGTTCAGTGTTGAACTGGGTGCTGAGTTGGGAGGTGAACGCTTGCAGTGGTGTGCCGTTGAAGGCCGGGGTGAAGCCGATGTCTGGCAGCAACCAGACCATGATGTAGCGGGCACCGGCCTGTTGAAGGGTTTGCACGCTGCTGACCAGGCGATCGGCGGCGGCGCTGGCCTGAGGCAGGCTGGTCACGCGACCTTGCAGGAAGTCGTTACCACCGCCCGACAGGTAATACAGCGCGTTCGGGTCGGCGCGGAAATTGTTCGACGGCAGATAGCCTGCTCGGGTGCGATCGCCCGTGGCGGAGGTGCTGGTGATCGAATCGAGAATCTGGTCGGTGCGATAACCGCCGACGGCCCAGTTGTTGCCATCGGGCTGGCCATTGTTGGCGCGTACCGCCGAGGAAGATGAGGCGGTCTGATCCGCCGAGAAGCCTAGTTTTCCGCCAAGAATCTGTGTGGAGTTGAGCGAGCGGACTTCGCCGCTGCCATCCAGGTAAACCGGCCCCGTCCGGTTGGTAAAGCGCTGGGTCGAACCGGCAGGCCCGCCCGTGTCGGCAAAGGTCCCGGCATCGTTGAGACTGTCACCGAAGACGACGAAATTGGAGTAAGGATTAGGCGCGGCGATCGCCTGGGCGCAGGCCATGGCGAGCAAGCATCCTGCGAGCGGTACAAACAACGTCTGTTTGATCATGAGCAAGTCCGTTTATTTATTGTTGTAGTGAACGAAACGACAGTACCAAAAACTTCCGGCCTTTTGCCATCGGTCGCGAACCGTTCAATTGTTTCGCGGCCAGTCACGCCGGCTATATTGCACGCTCTGCCCAGCTAAGTTACTGTGCCGAGACGTATGAATGAGACCTTCCCCGTGTTGATCATCAGCAAACTTCTGGATCAAGTCATCAAGGCACACGCCCGCTGGCGTTGGCGCGCCTGAATTCTTTTGCCGGCCCCGCCGGACCTGTACCGATTTGCCTTCTTCACCCGTATGACATACCGCTTTGCCGGCGCACCCGGCGACTGACAAAGCGCAGGACGTTGCGGGTAATCATTCGAAGGCTGTACTTAAAGTCAGTGAATTCAAGAGGTTCCAACCGCCATGTTGCTGATGATCGATAACTACGACTCTTTTACCTACAACGTTGTGCAGTACCTCGGTGAGCTCGGCTCCCAGGTCAAAGTCGTGCGCAACGATGAGCTCACCGTTGCCGAAATCGAAGCGCTCAACCCTGAGCGTATCGTCGTGTCCCCCGGCCCTTGCACCCCGACCGAAGCCGGAGTCTCGATCGATGTGATCAAGCATTTCGCCGGCAAACTGCCCATTCTTGGTGTCTGCCTCGGTCACCAATCCATCGGTCAGGCCTTTGGCGGTGATGTGGTCCGCGCCCGGCAGGTCATGCACGGTAAGACTAGCCCGGTATTCCACGAGGACAAGGGCGTATTCGAAGGCCTGAATCGTCCGCTGACGGTGACGCGTTATCACTCGCTGATCGTCAAGCGCGAAACCCTGCCCGATTGCCTGGAGCTGACCGCCTGGACCCAGCTCGAAGACGGCTCGGTCGACGAAATCATGGGCCTGCGCCACAAGACATTGAACATCGAGGGTGTGCAGTTCCACCCCGAGTCTATTCTCACCGAGCAGGGCCACGAGCTGTTCGCTAACTTCCTCAAACAAACCGGCGGCACGCGCTAAGGACTTTTCATGAATATCAAGACAGCCCTGAGCCGTATCGTCGATCACCTCGACCTCAGCACCGATGAGATGCGCGATGTCATGCGCGAGATCATGACCGGGCAATGCACGGATGCGCAGATCGGCGCGTTCATGATGGCCATGCGCATGAAAAGTGAAAGCATCGACGAGATCGTCGGCGCGGTGTCGGTCATGCGCGAGCTGGCGGACAAGGTCGAACTCAAGACCCTCGACGGCGTCGTCGACGTGGTCGGCACCGGTGGTGACGGTGCAAACATCTTTAACGTATCGACCGCTTCCTCTTTCGTGGTGGCAGCGGCCGGATGCACCGTGGCCAAGCACGGTAACCGTGCGGTGTCGGGCAAAAGCGGCAGCGCTGACTTGCTGGAGGCGGCCGGGATCTACCTGAACCTGACTCCGGTCCAGGTGGCACGCTGCATCGACAATGTCGGCATCGGTTTCATGTTTGCCCAGACCCATCACAGTGCAATGAAGTACGCCGCCGGCCCGCGCAAGGATCTTGGCCTGCGTACCCTGTTCAACATGCTCGGCCCGCTTACGAATCCGGCCGGCGTGAAACACCAGGTGGTGGGCGTGTTCAGCCAGGCGTTGTGCCGGCCATTGGCCGAAGTCTTGCAACGTCTGGGCAGCAAGCACGTGTTGGTGGTGCATTCGAAGGATGGCCTGGATGAGTTCAGTCTGGCGGCGCCAACCTACGTGGCAGAACTGAAGAATGACCAGATCACTGAGTATTGGGTCGAGCCGGAAGACCTGGGCATGAAGAGCCAGAGCCTGCACGGCCTGGCGGTGGAAAGCCCGGCGGCGTCCCTTGAGCTGATTCGCGATGCCCTGGGCAAGCGCAAGACCGAAAGCGGCCAGAAAGCCGCCGAGATGATCGTGCTCAATGCCGGTGCGGCGCTGTACGCCGCCGACCTGGCAACCAGTTTGAAAGAAGGCGTTGCCCTGGCGCACGATGCGCTGCACACAGGCCTCGCTCGGGAAAAACTTGAGGAGTTGGGTGCATTTACCGCGGTATTCAAAGTGGAGAATGAGGGATGAGTGTACCGACGGTTCTGGAAAACATTCTGGCCCGCAAAGTCCAGGAAGTTGCCGAGCGTAGCGCCCGTGTGAGTCTGGCGGAGCTGGAAAGCCTGGCCAAGGCGGCCGATGCACCCCGTGGTTTTGCCAAGGCACTGATTGCTCAGGCCAAGCTGAAACAGCCGGCCGTCATTGCCGAAATCAAGAAAGCCTCGCCGAGCAAAGGCGTGATCCGCGAGCACTTCGTTCCTGCCGACATTGCCAAAAGCTACGAGAAGGGCGGCGCGACGTGCTTGTCGGTGCTGACCGATATCGATTACTTCCAGGGCGCCGATGCATATCTGCAGCAGGCGCGGGCGGCCTGCAACCTGCCGGTGATCCGCAAGGATTTCATGATCGATCCGTACCAGATCGTCGAAGCCCGCGCGTTGGGCGCTGACTGCGTGCTGTTGATCGTCTCCGCCTTGGATGACCTGAAGATGGCCGAACTGGCGGCCGTGGCCAAAAGCGTCGGCCTCGACGTGCTGGTGGAAGTCCACGATGGCGACGAGCTGGAGCGGGCCTTGAAAACCCTCGATACACCGCTGGTTGGCGTGAACAACCGCAACCTGCACACCTTCGACGTCAGCCTCGAAACCACGCTCGACCTGTTGCCACGCATCCCGCGTGATCGCCTGGTGATTACGGAAAGCGGCATTCTCAACCGGGCCGATGTGGAGCTGATGGAAATCAGTGACGTGTACGCGTTTCTGGTGGGCGAGGCGTTTATGCGCGCCGAAAGCCCGGGCACCGAGTTGCAGCGCCTGTTTTTTCCTGAGCGCGGCGGTCCGGTCAGCGGTTCTACGCTCGACTGAGTGCAGTCAGGCAAACCGCTGCGCGCCCTTCGCGAGCAAGCCCGCTCCCACATTGGATCTGTGTACACAATTCTGATGTGGGAGCGGGCTTGCTCGCGAAGAGGCCCTCAAATTTCCCAAAGACTTTACGCCTAGTGGAGTAGCCCATGACTCAGCCGACCCATCTGACCGTCGAAGCCGGCCTGCAAGCCGAGCAAGACCTGCTGGCCCGTGTCTGCACCGGCGATTCAGACTTCGGCTTATTGTTCTGGCAACCCAGCGACCGCGCATTGGTCATGCCCCGACGTCTGAACCGCCTGCCAGGTTTCGAAGCCGCCTGTGAAGTATCAGCCGCCGCCGGTTGGCCAGTGCTGCTGCGTGAAACCGGTGGAGAGCCTGTGCCGCAATCGGCTTCCACTATCAATATCGCGCTGGTCTACGCACCCCCTCGCAGCGAAGGTGACCAGAACCGCATCGAAACCGCTTATCGCCGTCTCTGCGACCCGATCTGTCAGTTACTCGATGAGCTGGGCGGCGTATCTTCCTTGGGCGAAGTCGACGGTGCGTTCTGCGATGGCCGTTTCAACGTCAACCTCGACGGCCGTAAGATGGTCGGCACCGCTCAGCGCTGGCGCCAGAGTAAGGGTGGAGCGCGTCCAGTTGGATTGGTGCACGGTGCGTTGTTGCTGGATAACGAGCGTGAATCGATGGTCGCTGCGGTCAATCGCTTCAACGAAGCGTGCGGTCTTGAGCAGCGGGTGCGCGCCGAAAGCCACATTGCCCTGCATGAGAAGTTTGCCGCGCCCGATGCGCTCGGGCGGCTTGATGCGCTTTATCGCCAGCTGCTGGCGGACATGCTCGCCGCTTGAGTTTTCAAGCTTAGCGCGTACCGAAGACCACCATGGTCTTGCCTTTGACGTCCACCAGGTTGCGTTCTTCCAGATCCTTGAGCACGCGACCGACCATCTCCCGTGAACAACCGACAATCCGCCCGATTTCCTGACGGGTGACTTTGATCTGCATGCCGTCCGGGTGGGTCATGGCGTCCGGCTGTTTGCACAGTTCCAGCAGGCAACGGGCGACGCGGCCGGTTACGTCAAAGAAGGCCAAATCGCCGACCTTGCGCGTGGTATTACGCAGACGTTGTGCGATTTGTCCGCTGAGCACGTAAAGAATGTCTGGATCCTGCTGGGATAGTTCGCGGAATTTTGCGTAGCTGATTTCCGCCACTTCACACTCGATCTTCGCGCGTACCCAGGCGCTGCGTTCCTGCTCGAGCCCCGCTTGTTCAAACAGGCCCAACTCGCCGAAAAAGTCCCCGGAGTTCAGGTAGGCGATGATCATTTCGCGGCCGTCGTCATCCTCGATCAGGATCGTGACGGAACCCTTGATGATGAAGAACAGCGTTTCCGAGCGATCACCGGCGCAAATGATGTTGCTCTTGGCCGCATAACGACGGCGCTGGCAATGCATCAACAGCTTGTCGAGGTTCTTGATTTTGGGGGTTGGGGCAATAGCAACCATGGTTGTATCCCGAAAAGACTTCACGGTGTGTTTGATTTTTTATGAGTCGATGACGACGGATGCCAGCAAAGCTGGCTATGCGCCAGCGAATTGGCGCCAGCTTAACAGACACTTCTCGCAATATTCGAGAAATTACCTACGGTTCGGATGGTTATGCCCTACGAATGCAGGGCGCTGTAGATCAGGGGCCCTGTGCTAAGCTGGCGACCCTTTTTTAAGCAGTGGAGTCTGGCGATGAAGGCACGCATCCAATGGGCTGGCGAAGCCATGTTCCTCGGTGAATCCGGCAGCGGTCACGTCGTGGTCATGGACGGTCCGCCCGATGCAGGCGGTCGTAACCTGGGTGTCCGGCCGATGGAAATGCTCCTGCTGGGTGTTGGCGGTTGCAGCAATTTCGACGTGGTCAGCATCCTCAAAAAGTCCCGTCAGGCCGTCGAAAGCTGTGAAGCCTTCCTCGAAGCCGAGCGTGCGACCGAAGATCCGAAAGTCTTCACCAGGATCCACATGCACTTCGTGGTCAAGGGCCGCGGGCTGAAAGAAGCCCAGGTCAAACGCGCTATCGAACTGTCAGCGGAGAAGTATTGCTCGGCGTCGATCATGCTCGGCGCGGCTGGCGTGGCGATTACCCACGACTACGAGATCATCGAACTCGGTTGAATCGACATTCAACTATCATAAAAGCAGTGCAGACTCTGGCGATCCCAAGCTGACGTCTGCATAATGCGCCACTTTTTTCAGGGTAGTGGCCCGTCTTCGACGGCTGCAAACCCGAACAGACAACCAAAATCGCCATCGCGAAGAGGTGTTAACCGTCCTACGCAGCTGCGTTGTTCGCATCTGACGGGCATGCTTGATCACGCGGCCCGGGCCGCAATACATAGAGAGTTTTTAACGGTGAAAAGCAAACTCAAGCTCCACGGGTTCAATAACCTGACAAAGACCTTGAGCTTCAACATCTATGACATCTGCTACGCGGAAACCCCGCAAGACCAACAGGCTTACGTCGAGTACATCAATAAAGAGTACAACGCGAAACGCCTGACGCAGATCCTCACAGAAGTTGTCGATATCATTGGTGCCAACATCCTGAACATTGCCAGTCAGGACTATGAACCCCAGGGCGCCAGCGTCACGATTCTGATCTCTGAAGAGCCGGTAACCCCGACCGACAGCCAGATCGAAGAGTCGCCGGGCCCGTTGCCCGAGATTATCCTGGCCCACCTCGACAAGAGCCACATCACGGTGCACACCTACCCGGAAATCCATCCGGACGATGGCATTGCGACCTTCCGTGTGGACATTGACGTGTCGACCTGTGGCGTCATTTCACCGCTCAAGGCGCTCAACTTCCTGATTCACCAGTTCGATTCGGACATCGTGACCGTGGATTATCGCGTGCGCGGTTTCACTCGTGACGTGGAAGGCAACAAGCACTTCATCGATCACGAGATCAACTCGATTCAGAACTACCTCTCCGACGACACCCGCGACGCGTACCAGATGACCGACGTGAACGTGTACCAGGAAAACCTGTTCCACACCAAGATGCTGTTGAAGAACTTCGAACTGGACAACTACTTGTTTGGCGACGCCACCAACAGCCTGTCCTCCGAGCAGCGAGCTCAGGTAACCGACCGTGTGAAACACGAAATGCTGGAAATCTTCTACGCGCGCAACATGCCTAACTAAGATTTTCGAGCACAAAAAAAGGCGACTCCCTCACGGCAGTCGCCTTTTTCATGTCTGTCGCAAAATCCCCTGTAGGAGCGAGCCTGCTCGCGAAGAGACCTTGTCAGGCAATGCATCTATCAGATCCGATAAGTACTCTTGGTCATCACTTTTGCCAACAAACCCATCCCGAATTTCACCGGCGCCGGAAAACGAAAACCTCCGGCATCCAGCGCACTCTCGGCATGATGTTCTTCATCAATCCGCATCTGCTCAAGAATCGCCCGGGACTTTTCATCTTCTTCCGGCAATTGCTCAAGGTGCTCATTCAAGTGTTTGCACACCTGATGCTCGGTCGCGGCAACGAAACCCAGGCTGACCTTGTCGCTGATCAATCCAGCCACCGCGCCAATTCCGAACGACATGCCGTAGAACAGCGGGTTGAGAATGCTGGTGTGGCTGCCCAGCTGTTTGATGCGTTGCTCGCACCAAACCAGGTGATCGATTTCTTCCTCGGCAGCATGTTCCATGGCGGCGCGCACATGCGGCAACTTGGCCGTCAGGGCCTGCCCCTGATACAGCGCCTGGGCGCAGACTTCGCCGGTATGGTTGATGCGCATCAAGCCAGCAACGTGGCGGGTGTCTTCGTCACTCATTTGCGCATCCGGCTGCACGATGGCGGGCGACGGACGGTACGGCTGGCCACTGAAGGGCAGCAAGGTACGCATCGCGGCATCGGCTTGCAGCAGAAGGCGGTCAATCGGCGAGTAGTGACGCTGGGTAGTCATGCTGACCTCCGGGAAGAATCTCGGCGGCCAGTTTAACCCAATCGGCCGGGGAAGGTTTGCGCTGGGTCATTGTGAAGCAGTTGCTGAGCTACGAGCCTTTGTGGAATCGGCGGTGCGGCGATCCGACTTGCTCGCGAAGGCAGTGTGTCATGCAACGTTGATGTCGACTGACATATCGCTTTCGCGAGCAAGCCCGCTCCCACAAGGTTTGCTGCAATCAGCCCGGCGGCCAGTGCATCTGGCGCTGACCCAACACATGCATATGAATGTGATAGACCGTCTGTCCACCCAGTTCATTGCAGTTCATGACCACACGGAAACCTTCCTCGCAGCCGAGTTCCAGGGCCAGGCGTTGGGCGGTGAACAGGATATGTCCGGCCAATGCCTTGTCGTCCTCGGTGAGGTCGTTGAGGGTGCGCACCGCTTTTTTCGGGATGACCAGAAAATGCACCGGTGCCTGTGGGGCGATGTCGTGGAAGGCCAGTACCTGGTCGTCCTCGTAAATGATTTTTGCCGGGATTTCCCGGTTGATGATCTTGGTGAACAGAGTATCCACAGCTGTTTTCTCCGTTGTTGGGGCTGGCCTGAGTGTACTCATGGGTTATCCCCGAGCCCAGCCTTTTACCTTGAGGCCTGGTCAGCGCGGACAGTAGGCCTTGTTGACCATGCCCGCGATTGTCCGGTTCAGCCAGCGAGAGCCGAGCCGCGGCAGGAAGGCACGCCAGCGGTTCCCCCGACCCGGAATAATGATTGCCCGATTTTTCTCCAGGGCTCGCACGGTATACAGCGCAACCTCTTCTGGACTCATCAGCAGGTTGCTGTCGGCCAGTTTGCCGGTGTTCAACTGCGCAGTGCGGAAGAAGCCGGTACGTGTCGGGCCGGGGCAAAGCACCGAGACCTTGACTGCGCACTTCTTCAGCTCGACGCGCAGCCCTTCGGAAAAGTGCAGCACATAGGCTTTGCTGGCGTAATAGGTGCTCATCCACGGGCCGGGATGGAATGCCGCCATTGAAGCGACGTTCAGAATCTGCCCGCCACCCTGCAAGGCCATGCTGTTACCGATGGCATGGCACAAGCGGGTGAGGGCCAGGATGTTCACTTCGATCAGGTCCTGCTCGGTCATCCAGTCTTGGGCCAGAAATGGCCCGCAGGTGCCGATGCCCGCGCAGTTGACCAGCAAATCGATTTGCCGGTCACCTTCTTCCAGTTCCAGCAGGAACCCGGACAGCCGTAGCGGTTCACCGAGGTCACAGGCGCGGAACAGCACTTCCACGCCAAACCGTTGGGTCAATTCGATTGCAATACTTTCCAGCTGATCACGCTGTCGGGCCACCAGTATCAGGCTGCGGCCACGGCGGGCCAGCGCTTCGGCCATCGCCAGGCCGATGCCGCTGGAAGCGCCGGTGATCAGAGCGTAACGGGTCATGCAGTTCTCCATCGCAACAGCTCCGCGCCGGCGACGCGGGTGTCACGGGCGGGGAGCGCTGTTCATTCTTTCGCAGAGTCTACAGGGGCCGGGGCTTATTCGGCTTCTTCCTCTGCGGAATCCGCTGCTTGCTCCGCCTCTTGCGCCGGCTCGACTTCAATTTCTTCGGTAATCACCGAGCTGCTGTCGTAGCTGGTTTCGGCCGCGGTTTCATATTCTTCCTGAATAGCCGTCAAGCCTCCGGCCAGTGCGCCAATAAAGACGATGGCAATCAACACGACCCACAGCGAAGACAGCACTTTGACCGCGGTGGTGTTAGGTGGAGGCGGCGCGCCGTATTGATTGGCGATGTTGGTGCCCGGGGCGATCATGATCACGAACGGGAAGAAGCTGCCCACGAACGGGACCAGGTTCAGCAGCCAGAGCCAGCCGGACCAGCCGATGTCATGCAGGCGCTGAACGCTGATCTGAATGCTCACGACCGCCATGGCAATGAACAGGATGAACGCCACCAGGCCACCGAGAATCAGGCCTGCGGTTGAATCGGCGCTGATGATGGCGAAGGCAAAAATGGCCAGTACCGAACCGACGGCCAGCGTGACCAGCGTCAGGGCCATCGTCCAGGCAAGATAGCGCAAACGACCGATGCGGCCTTCAACGCTGAATGGCTTGAGTGTGGCGTATTCTGGCAGGGCTTCACCGACGGTAGCCCGAGGCGGGGCGTAAGGGGATGCCGGGTCGGCGAATCCGGATGGGCTGCTGACGGGCCGGTGTTCGTGAGCATCGGCCAGGTTCAGCTCTATGGACGGCTCGCTTTCGATGCGAGCATCGATGCCGGTTTTCGTCAGCGCCTGAAGGTAGGTTTGCGCGTCGGCGTGCGACAGGTCTTTCTTGAGCGTAACCGTCTTGCCAGTGAACAGCCGTTCGACCGCAGCGACTTCACTTTTGTATAGCTCGGCCAGCTTCTGTTTGGCGGTGGTGACGTTAACGCCTGGCAGCAGAGCGCCGTCGAACACGATCTTGAAACGGTTGTCGCTCATTGCGAGGCATCCTTGTCGCGAGTTTTTGAATGAGGAAATGTTACAGGCGTGGAGTGTAAGGCCAGCCGGGGCGGGCTGGCCAAACTTTCATCTCAGCGCGGCCAGCGTTTAGGCAGCTGTGCCGCCAGTTCCAGTGCCTTGCGATATTCCGCGTCCAGTCGAGCGACCAGTTGATCGACGCTTGGCAAATCATCGATTTCCCCGACACCCTGGCCTGCAGACCACACGGTTTTCCAGGCTTTGGCTTCATCGCTGATCGGCTTGAGTTTGGAGCCGAAGTCGACCTCGCCCTTGCCTTGCAACGCGGCCATGTCGAAACCGGCGGCCTCCAGGCTTTGACGCATGAAGCTTGCCGGTACGCCTGACACCGCTGGCGTATGGACGATGTCCGCGGCTCTGGCAGTCAGCAACATCTCTTTGTAAGCGTCAGGCGCATGACTTTCCGTCGTGCCGATAAATCGCGTACCGAAGTAGGCCAGATCCGCACCGAGCAATTGCGCGGCAAGAATTTCGTGACCATGGTTAAGGCAGCCTGCCAGCAGCAGGGTTTTGTCGAAGAACTGGCGAATCTCGGCAATCAGCGAGAACGGGCTCCAGGTCCCGGCATGTCCACCGGCGCCTGCTGCCACGGCGATCAAACCGTCCACACCGGCCTCGGCGGCTTTTTCGGCATGGCGACGGGTCGTCACGTCATGAAACACCAGGCCGCCATAGCTGTGAACGGCATCGACTACTTCTTTCACAGCGCCGAGGCTGGTGATCACGATCGGCACTTTATGCTCGATGCAGATCGCAAGGTCTGCTTGCAGTCGTGGGTTGGTGTTGTGGACGATCAGGTTCACGGCGTAAGGCGCAGGATTCTCCAGTGTCGCCAACCCTGCCTCGATCTCTTCCAGCCAGGCCTTGAAGCCGCTGCTCTCGCGCTGGTTCAGTGCGGGAAAACTGCCGACCACGCCGTTACGGCAGCAGGCGAGCACCAATTGCGGATTGGAAATCAGAAACATCGGCGCAGCCACTACGGGCAGGCGCAAACGTTGTTCGAGCAAAGCGGGCAGCGACATTGGAAGTACCCCGGTGAGTTGTGCTTATTAGAACGGCCGAACAACGACCAGAATTACGATAGCCAGCAATATCAGAACCGGCACTTCATTGAACCAGCGATAAAAGACATGGCTGCGGGTGTTTTCGCCACGGGCAAAACGTTTCACCTGCGCGCCGCACATATGGTGGTAGCCGATCAGGATCACCACCAGCGTCAGCTTGGCGTGAATCCAGGCGCCCTGGCTGAAGATGCTTGGGTTAAGCCAGATCAGCGCGATACCGAAAATCAGCGTGGCGATCATCGCCGGGCCCATGATGCCGCGGTACAGCTTGCGCTCCATGAGGCTGAAGCGTTCCTTGCTGACGGTATCCTCGCTTTGGGCGTGATAAACGAACAGGCGCGGCAGGTAAAACAGGCCGGCAAACCAGCAGACCATGCTGATGATATGAAGCGCTTTGAGCCACAGATAAAGCATTTTTAGTTATTCCCAGGTTCACGGTAGCCCGAATAGTAGAGGCTTGACTGTCCGCACGTCACCTAAGCGGTTGTCGCAGGGCCGCGCGGCCCCTATTATCGACGGCTTTCCAGTGGGTTCGTTGAGGGCAGGTATATGGTCAAGGTCGGTATCGTCGGCGGCACGGGTTACACCGGTGTCGAACTGCTGCGTCTGTTGGCACAGCATCCGCAAGCTGAAGTGGTCGTGATCACTTCCCGATCCGAGGCCGGTCTGGCCGTGGCTGACATGTACCCGAACCTGCGAGGCCACTACGACGGCCTGGCGTTCAGCGTTCCGGACATCAAGACACTGGGCGCCTGTGATGTGGTGTTCTTCGCCACGCCGCACGGTGTTGCCCATGCGCTGGCTGGCGAATTGCTGGCGGCCGGGACCAAGGTCATCGACCTGTCGGCGGACTTCCGCCTGCAAGACTCGGTTGAATGGGCCAAGTGGTACGGCCAGCCGCACGGTGCGCCGGAACTGCTGGAGGAAGCGGTCTACGGTCTGCCGGAAGTCAATCGCGAGCAGATCAAGGATGCTCGCCTGATCGCCGTGCCGGGTTGCTATCCAACGGCTACGCAATTGGGTTTCCTGCCATTGCTCGAAGCCGGGCTGGCCGATACCACGCGTTTGATCGCTGACTGCAAATCCGGTGTCAGCGGTGCGGGCCGTGGTGCTTCGGTCGGTTCGCTGTACTCCGAGACGTCGGAAAGCATGAAAGCCTATTCCGTCAAAGGTCACCGTCACTTGCCGGAAATCCGCCAGGGTCTGCGTCGCGCAGCGGGCAAGGACGTCGGTCTGACCTTCGTTCCGCACCTGACGCCAATGATTCGCGGCATTCATTCGACACTGTATGCGACTGTCGTGGATCGCTCGGTGGATCTGCAGGCGTTGTTTGAAAAGCGCTACGCCAACGAACCGTTCGTCGATGTGATGCCGGCCGGCAGCCATCCGGAAACCCGCAGCGTGCGCGGCGCCAACGTCTGCCGTATCGCGGTGCATCGTCCGCAGGACGGTGATCTGGTGGTGGTTTTGTCGGTGATCGATAACCTGGTCAAAGGTGCGTCGGGTCAGGCGGTGCAGAACCTGAACATTCTGTTCGGGCTGGATGAGCGCTTGGGCCTGTCCCACGCCGGCATGCTGCCGTAAGGTTTTACCCCGTTCAGCAAAAAGGCCCGTCTGACGGGCCTTTTTGCATTTAGAACCGGCAATCGGGTTTATTGATATACCGTAACAATAGTTGACCAATTTTCTAGGAGAAGCGGATAATGCGCGTCATCACGCATTATGGCGGCGTAACGCCGGGAGATAGTCAGCATGAGCGTCGAATCCTTCACCCCCACCGCTTTGCAATTCACCCACGGTGCCGCGCACAAGGTGAAGAGCCTGGTCGATGAAGAGGGGAATGATCGCTTGAAGCTGCGCGTATTCGTTACGGGCGGCGGTTGTTCAGGTTTTCAGTACGGCTTCACCTTCGATGAAGAAGTGGCCGATGACGACACCATCGTCGAGCGCGAAGGTGTGAGTCTGGTCGTAGATCCAATGAGCTTCCAGTATCTGGCGGGCGCCGAGGTGGATTATCAGGAAGGTCTGGAAGGTTCGCGTTTCGTGATCAAGAATCCGAACGCCAGCACCACGTGTGGTTGCGGCTCTTCGTTCTCGATCTGATCGCGCTTCACCGCATCATCAAGCGCCGCATGGCTTCAGGGCTTTGCGGCGTTTTGCTGTGTTGCGTTTATGTCGGGTAGATGGCGCCGAGTACGCGCAGGCCGCGGGCGCCGGTGACGCTTGGGCGATTGGCGGCGACGCCTTCCAGGCAGCAATGGGCCAGCCAGGCGAAGGCCATGGCTTCAACCCAGTCCGGATCCACGCCGTAGGCGGCGGTGCTGCTGACTGTCGCGTTGGGTAGCAGGCTGGCCAGGCGCTTCATCAGTGTGGCGTTATGGGCGCCGCCACCGCAGACCAACAGTTCCTGAGTATTCGATTGAGCGTGCTGCAGCGATTCGACGATGGTCAGTGCGGTCAGCTCAAGCAGGGTTGCTTGCACGTCTTCAGCGGCGAAGGTCGGGAGCTTCGAGAGATGTTGTGTCAGCCATGGCAGGTTGAACACTTCGCGACCGGTGCTTTTCGGGCCTTTGGTCACGAAGAACGGATCACTCAGCAATTCATACAGCAGAACCGGTTCAACCTTGCCACTGGCCGCCCATTGGCCGTCGCGATCAAAGTTGTCGCCGCGTTGCTGATGAATCCACGCATCCAGTAGAACGTTGCCTGGGCCGCAGTCAAAGCCGGCGACAGGCTTGCCGGGTTCGATCAGGCTGAGGTTGCTGAATCCGCCAACGTTCAGCACCGCACGATTACCGGCACGTTCATCAAACAACGCTTCGTGAAAGGCTGGAACCAGCGGTGCACCTTGTCCGCCGGCGGCCACGTCACGGCTGCGGAAGTCGCTGACCACGGTGATGCCGGTCAGCTCGGTCAATAGGGCAGGGTTTCCTATCTGTACGGTGAAGCCGCGCGCCGGTTCATGGCGAATGGTCTGGCCGTGGCTGCCAATCGCTCGAATGTCTTCGGGTTTCAGGTTGTGTTGTTGGAGGAGGGTGTTAATGCCCTGAGCGGCCAGTTTCACCCAGTTCTGTTGAGCGATGGCGGAGCGGGCAATCTCGTCCGGGCCGCTGGCGCACAAGCCAAGCAGCTCGGTGCGCAGGGAATCAGGCATGGGAGTGTAGTGCGTGGCGATCAAGATGATCGCCGGGGTCAGCTCGATCAGCGCAATGTCCAAGCCATCTAGGCTGGTCCCGGACATCACACCTATATAGAGCGTCATGATTTAGCGCTTCGAAGCCAGCATAGTGGACTTCTCTTGATCCATGCGGGCCATCAACGGCTGACTCTGCGCAAGGAAGCGTGCGCGTTCCCCTTTGGAGATTGGATCGGCCATCGCAACTTTCTGGCCCAGTGGGTCGACGTGCACGCCATTGACCTGGAACTCATAGTGCAAGTGCGGGCCGGTGGAGAGCCCGGTTGTGCCGATATATCCGATCACCTGGCCTTGCTTGACGCTGCCGCCAGTCTTGATGCCTTTGGCGAAGCCTTGCATGTGGCCGTACAGCGTGCGGTAGGTGTTCCCATGCTGGATAATCACGGTATTGCCGTAGCCACCACGGCGACCGGCCAGCAATACTTTGCCGTCACCGGCTGCTTTGATCGGGGTACCGCGTGGTGCTGCGTAATCGACACCTTTGTGGGCGCGGATTTTGTTCAGGATCGGGTGTTTGCGGCCCATGGAGAATTTCGAGCTGATGCGGGCGAAGTCTACCGGCGTGCGGATAAACGCCTTGCGCATGCTATTGCCGTCAGCGGTGTAGTAGCTGCTGTTGCCTTGTTTGTTGGTGTAACGCACGGCGGTGTAGGTTTTGCCGCGGTTGGTGAAACGTGCGGAAAGGATCGGGCCGTTGCCGACAGCCTTGCCGTTGACGACTTTCTGCTCGTAGATCACATCGAACTCGTCGCCCTGGCGAATATCCTGGGCGAAGTCGACGTCATAGCCAAACACGCTGGCCATGTCCATGGTCAGGCTGTGGGAAAGGCCGGCGCGCGCGGCAGACTGCGACAGCGAGCTGTTGATCACGCCATGAACGTAGGCGGAGCGCACGGTAGGCTTGGCGGTAATGCGGTTGAACGTATAACCCTTATCATTCTTGGTCAGAGTGATGCTTTCGAGGTCACTGACCTTGCTGTGCAGATTGGTCAGTTGGCCGTCGGGGGCGAGTTCGAATTCGAGTTTCTGGCCGTGTTTGAGCTGGCTGAATTGCTTGGCCTGTTTATCGCTGGCCAGTACTTCATGCACTGAAGTGGCGGGGAGGCCGACTTTCTCAAACAGCGTGGACAGCGTATCGCCTTTGGAAACGATCACTTCCCTGTGGTTTGGCGCCTTCTTTTCTTCGACGACAGGCGTCGGTGCAGGCTCGGCCTGGGCGGTTTCCTGAGGTTCTTCGGCGCTGTTTTCGATCTGCGCGAAAGGCGAGGCTGCCGGCTCATTTGTGGCTTGGACGGCTTCAGCAGCGTCTTGATCTTGTGTCAGTTGTTCAGCAGGACTTTCCAGTTCAAGACTCAGCGTTGTCTTTTTGGCTTCTACATCACTGGAAGGGAATACCAGAAGCGCCAGGCTCAGAAGAGCGGCGATACCGCTTGCTGCGAGCAGGTGGGTCTTCGGGTAAAGCGGTGGCGCTTTAGACGATTCTTTGGTCATAGGTAATTTTTGACTTTGAAAAAGATGAATTGGAAAAGATGAATGACATGATGAAGATGAAATAACTGTATAAAATATAACCAAATCATCTCTGAAGCAAGTCCGCGGTCACTCTGTCAGCGGATTGGCGTCATCGCGCCGGCCAAACTTTGTATTTGACGCGTGATCTTGTATGGTTGGTCCCCTTTGAATTCGAGCCTTGCGGGTCTGTTATGAAGTCGGTTGAAGAGCAGCTAGCGCTGATTAAACGTGGTGCGGAAGAACTGTTGGTCGAGTCCGAGCTGATCGAAAAGCTCAAGCGTGGCCAACCGCTACGTATTAAGGCAGGCTTCGATCCGACTGCGCCGGATTTGCACTTGGGTCATACCGTGCTTATTAATAAGCTGCGCCAGTTCCAGGAGCTGGGGCATCAGGTGATCTTCCTTATAGGTGACTTCACCGGGATGATCGGTGATCCAAGCGGCAAGAGCGCGACGCGTCCTCCGCTCACCCGTGAGCAGGTTCTCGAGAATGCCGAGACCTACAAGACTCAAGTCTTCAAGATTCTTGATCCAGCCAAGACGGAAGTAGCGTTCAACTCCACCTGGATGGATCAGATGGGGCCAGCAGACTTCATTCGTCTGACTTCGCAATACACAGTGGCTCGCATGCTTGAGCGCGACGACTTCGACAAGCGCTACACCACCAATCAGCCAATCGCCATTCACGAGTTCCTTTATCCGTTGGTTCAAGGGTATGACTCGGTCGCTTTGCGCGCGGATGTCGAGTTGGGCGGTACCGACCAGAAGTTCAACCTGCTTATGGGGCGTGAGCTGCAGCGCAGTTATGGTCAAGAGGCTCAATGCATTCTGACCATGCCGCTGCTCGAAGGTCTGGATGGCGTGAAGAAGATGTCCAAGTCCTTGGGCAACTACGTCGGTATCCAGGAGGCGCCGGGTGTCATGTACGGCAAGCTGGTCTCGATTCCGGACGCGCTGATGTGGCGCTACTTCGAATTGCTCAGCTTCCGCTCCATGGATGAGATAAATGCATTCCGTGCGGATGTCGAGGCGGGCGCCAATCCGCGTGATATCAAAATCAAACTGGCTGAAGAGATCGTTGCGCGTTTTCATGGTGAAGAGGCTGCGGCCAATGCTCACCGTGCGGCGGGCAACCGTATGAAGGATGGCGAGCTACCGGACGATCTGCCAGAGATCGAACTGATCGCTGCTGAAGACATGCCAATTGCTGCTGTCCTTAATAAGGCTGGCCTGGTCAAGAACTCGGCTGTCGCGAGAGACCTGTTGGGTTCCGGTGGTGTGCGTATAGATGGCGAGGTTGTCGATCGCACCTTTATGTATGTATTGGGCGCGACCCATGTTTGCCAGGCTGGAAAGAAGGCATTTGCGCGTATTACGCTCAAATCCGAATAAACCTGAAATCAGGGGTTGACGGCAGATTCTGGAAGTCTATAATTCGCCCCACTTCCGGCGCAGTCGAAACGGAAAACTCCTTGGTAAACAAAGAGTTACGCAGTTTTCGACAGCGGGTTGCTTCAGGTCATCGAAGCCCAGAAGGAGTTGATCAAGCGGGTTTGTGTGGCTTGATTGACGGTTCGATCTTCTCGGTCGAAAGCGGAGAAAAAGAGGTGTTGACAGCAGCGAGTAACGCTGTAGAATTCGCCTCCCGCTAACGAGAGATCGGAAGCGCAAGTGGTTGAAGTTGCAAAGGAAACTTTGAAACTTCTGAAAATAACCGCTTGACAGCAACAGAGGCTGCTGTAGAATGCGCGCCTCGGTTGAGACGAAAGATCTTAACCAACCGCTCTTTAACAACTGAATCAAGCAATTCGTGTGGGTGCTTGTGGAGTCAGACTGATAGTCAACAAGATTATCAGCATCACAAGTTACTCCGCGAGAAATCAAAGATGTAACCAACGATTGCTGAGCCAAGTTTAGGGTTTCTTAAAAACCCAAAGATGTTTGAACTGAAGAGTTTGATCATGGCTCAGATTGAACGCTGGCGGCAGGCCTAACACATGCAAGTCGAGCGGCAGCACGGGTACTTGTACCTGGTGGCGAGCGGCGGACGGGTGAGTAATGCCTAGGAATCTGCCTGGTAGTGGGGGATAACGCTCGGAAACGGACGCTAATACCGCATACGTCCTACGGGAGAAAGCAGGGGACCTTCGGGCCTTGCGCTATCAGATGAGCCTAGGTCGGATTAGCTAGTTGGTGAGGTAATGGCTCACCAAGGCGACGATCCGTAACTGGTCTGAGAGGATGATCAGTCACACTGGAACTGAGACACGGTCCAGACTCCTACGGGAGGCAGCAGTGGGGAATATTGGACAATGGGCGAAAGCCTGATCCAGCCATGCCGCGTGTGTGAAGAAGGTCTTCGGATTGTAAAGCACTTTAAGTTGGGAGGAAGGGCATTTACCTAATACGTAAGTGTTTTGACGTTACCGACAGAATAAGCACCGGCTAACTCTGTGCCAGCAGCCGCGGTAATACAGAGGGTGCAAGCGTTAATCGGAATTACTGGGCGTAAAGCGCGCGTAGGTGGTTTGTTAAGTTGGATGTGAAATCCCCGGGCTCAACCTGGGAACTGCATTCAAAACTGACAAGCTAGAGTATGGTAGAGGGTGGTGGAATTTCCTGTGTAGCGGTGAAATGCGTAGATATAGGAAGGAACACCAGTGGCGAAGGCGACCACCTGGACTGATACTGACACTGAGGTGCGAAAGCGTGGGGAGCAAACAGGATTAGATACCCTGGTAGTCCACGCCGTAAACGATGTCAACTAGCCGTTGGGAGCCTTGAGCTCTTAGTGGCGCAGCTAACGCATTAAGTTGACCGCCTGGGGAGTACGGCCGCAAGGTTAAAACTCAAATGAATTGACGGGGGCCCGCACAAGCGGTGGAGCATGTGGTTTAATTCGAAGCAACGCGAAGAACCTTACCAGGCCTTGACATCCAATGAACTTTCCAGAGATGGATTGGTGCCTTCGGGAACATTGAGACAGGTGCTGCATGGCTGTCGTCAGCTCGTGTCGTGAGATGTTGGGTTAAGTCCCGTAACGAGCGCAACCCTTGTCCTTAGTTACCAGCACGTAATGGTGGGCACTCTAAGGAGACTGCCGGTGACAAACCGGAGGAAGGTGGGGATGACGTCAAGTCATCATGGCCCTTACGGCCTGGGCTACACACGTGCTACAATGGTCGGTACAGAGGGTTGCCAAGCCGCGAGGTGGAGCTAATCCCAGAAAACCGATCGTAGTCCGGATCGCAGTCTGCAACTCGACTGCGTGAAGTCGGAATCGCTAGTAATCGCGAATCAGAATGTCGCGGTGAATACGTTCCCGGGCCTTGTACACACCGCCCGTCACACCATGGGAGTGGGTTGCACCAGAAGTAGCTAGTCTAACCTTCGGGAGGACGGTTACCACGGTGTGATTCATGACTGGGGTGAAGTCGTAACAAGGTAGCCGTAGGGGAACCTGCGGCTGGATCACCTCCTTAATCGACGACATCAGCTGCTCCATAAGTTCCCACACGAATTGCTTGATTCATTGAAGAAGACGATAAAGAAGCAGCCCGAAATTGGGTCTGTAGCTCAGTTGGTTAGAGCGCACCCCTGATAAGGGTGAGGTCGGCAGTTCGAATCTGCCCAGACCCACCAATTTTGTGTGGGAACCTGTAGAAATACGGGGCCATAGCTCAGCTGGGAGAGCGCCTGCCTTGCACGCAGGAGGTCAACGGTTCGATCCCGTTTGGCTCCACCACTACTGCTTCTGTTTGTTGAAAGCTTAGAAATGAGCATTCCATTGTGATGATGGTGAATGTTGATTTCTAGTCTTTGGATTAGATCGTTCTTTAAAAATTTGGGTATGTGATAGAAAGATAGACTGAACGTTACTTTCACTGGTAACGGATCAGGCTAAGGTAAAATTTGTGAGTTGCTCTTAATTGAGTATTATCGAATTTTCGGCGAATGTCGTCTTCACAGTATAACCAGATTGCTTGGGGTTATATGGTCAAGTGAAGAAGCGCATACGGTGGATGCCTTGGCAGTCAGAGGCGATGAAAGACGTGGTAGCCTGCGAAAAGCTTCGGGGAGTCGGCAAACAGACTTTGATCCGGAGATGTCTGAATGGGGGAACCCAGCCATCATAAGATGGTTATCTTAAGCTGAATACATAGGCTTAAGAGGCGAACCAGGGGAACTGAAACATCTAAGTACCCTGAGGAAAAGAAATCAACCGAGATTCCCTTAGTAGTGGCGAGCGAACGGGGACTAGCCCTTAAGTGGCTTTGAGATTAGCGGAACGCTCTGGAAAGTGCGGCCATAGTGGGTGATAGCCCTGTACGCGAAAATCTCTTAGTCATGAAATCGAGTAGGACGGAGCACGAGAAACTTTGTCTGAATATGGGGGGACCATCCTCCAAGGCTAAATACTACTGACTGACCGATAGTGAACTAGTACCGTGAGGGAAAGGCGAAAAGAACCCCGGAGAGGGGAGTGAAATAGATCCTGAAACCGTATGCGTACAAGCAGTGGGAGCCCACTTTGTTGGGTGACTGCGTACCTTTTGTATAATGGGTCAGCGACTTATTTTCAGTGGCGAGCTTAACCGAATAGGGGAGGCGTAGCGAAAGCGAGTCTTAATAGGGCGTCTAGTCGCTGGGAATAGACCCGAAACCGGGCGATCTATCCATGGGCAGGTTGAAGGTTGGGTAACACTAACTGGAGGACCGAACCGACTACCGTTGAAAAGTTAGCGGATGACCTGTGGATCGGAGTGAAAGGCTAATCAAGCTCGGAGATAGCTGGTTCTCCTCGAAAGCTATTTAGGTAGCGCCTCATGTATCACTGTAGGGGGTAGAGCACTGTTTCGGCTAGGGGGTCATCCCGACTTACCAAACCGATGCAAACTCCGAATACCTACAAGTGCCGAGCATGGGAGACACACGGCGGGTGCTAACGTCCGTCGTGAAAAGGGAAACAACCCAGACCGTCAGCTAAGGTCCCAAAGTTATGGTTAAGTGGGAAACGATGTGGGAAGGCTTAGACAGCTAGGAGGTTGGCTTAGAAGCAGCCACCCTTTAAAGAAAGCGTAATAGCTCACTAGTCGAGTCGGCCTGCGCGGAAGATGTAACGGGGCTCAAACCATACACCGAAGCTACGGGTATCACTTAGGTGATGCGGTAGAGGAGCGTTCTGTAAGCCTGTGAAGGTGAGTTGAGAAGCTTGCTGGAGGTATCAGAAGTGCGAATGCTGACATGAGTAACGACAATGGGTGTGAAAAACACCCACGCCGAAAGACCAAGGTTTCCTGCGCAACGTTAATCGACGCAGGGTTAGTCGGTCCCTAAGGCGAGGCTGAAAAGCGTAGTCGATGGAAAACAGGTTAATATTCCTGTACTTCTGGTTATTGCGATGGAGGGACGGAGAAGGCTAGGCCAGCTTGGCGTTGGTTGTCCAAGTTTAAGGTGGTAGGCTGGAATCTTAGGTAAATCCGGGATTCTAAGGCCGAGAGCTGATGACGAGTGTTCTTTTAGAACACGAAGTGGTTGATGCCATGCTTCCAAGAAAAGCTTCTAAGCTTCAGGTAACCAGGAACCGTACCCCAAACCGACACAGGTGGTTGGGTAGAGAATACCAAGGCGCTTGAGAGAACTCGGGTGAAGGAACTAGGCAAAATGGCACCGTAACTTCGGGAGAAGGTGCGCCGGTGAGGGTGAAGCATTTACTGCGTAAGCCCATGCCGGTCGAAGATACCAGGCCGCTGCGACTGTTTATTAAAAACACAGCACTCTGCAAACACGAAAGTGGACGTATAGGGTGTGACGCCTGCCCGGTGCCGGAAGGTTAATTGATGGGGTTAGCTAACGCGAAGCTCTTGATCGAAGCCCCGGTAAACGGCGGCCGTAACTATAACGGTCCTAAGGTAGCGAAATTCCTTGTCGGGTAAGTTCCGACCTGCACGAATGGCGTAACGATGGCGGCGCTGTCTCCACCCGAGACTCAGTGAAATTGAAATCGCTGTGAAGATGCAGTGTATCCGCGGCTAGACGGAAAGACCCCGTGAACCTTTACTATAGCTTTGCACTGGACTTTGAATTTGCTTGTGTAGGATAGGTGGGAGGCTTTGAAGCGTGGACGCCAGTTCGCGTGGAGCCAACCTTGAAATACCACCCTGGCAACTTTGAGGTTCTAACTCAGGTCCGTTATCCGGATCGAGGACAGTGTATGGTGGGTAGTTTGACTGGGGCGGTCTCCTCCTAAAGAGTAACGGAGGAGTACGAAGGTGCGCTCAGACCGGTCGGAAATCGGTCGTAGAGTATAAAGGCAAAAGCGCGCTTGACTGCGAGACAGACACGTCGAGCAGGTACGAAAGTAGGTCTTAGTGATCCGGTGGTTCTGTATGGAAGGGCCATCGCTCAACGGATAAAAGGTACTCCGGGGATAACAGGCTGATACCGCCCAAGAGTTCATATCGACGGCGGTGTTTGGCACCTCGATGTCGGCTCATCACATCCTGGGGCTGAAGCCGGTCCCAAGGGTATGGCTGTTCGCCATTTAAAGTGGTACGCGAGCTGGGTTTAGAACGTCGTGAGACAGTTCGGTCCCTATCTGCCGTGGACGTTTGAGATTTGAGAGGGGCTGCTCCTAGTACGAGAGGACCGGAGTGGACGAACCTCTGGTGTTCCGGTTGTCACGCCAGTGGCATTGCCGGGTAGCTATGTTCGGAATAGATAACCGCTGAAAGCATCTAAGCGGGAAACTAGCCTCAAGATGAGATCTCACTGGGACCTTGAGTCCCCTGAAGGGCCGTCGAAGACTACGACGTTGATAGGTTGGGTGTGTAAGCGCTGTGAGGCGTTGAGCTAACCAATACTAATTGCCCGTGAGGCTTGACCATATAACACCCAAGCAATTTGCTGACCTGAAAAGGCACCAGATTGCGGTGTGTGAAGACGAAACGAACCGAAAGTTCGAGATACTCACAAAACACCAAGCTGTCACATACCCATTCGCTGGAGCGTGAACCCGCAAGGGCCCATGACCTGGCTACCGAATTTCTTGACGACCATAGAGCATTGGAACCACCTGATCCCATCCCGAACTCAGCAGTGAAACGATGCATCGCCGATGGTAGTGTGGGGTTTCCCCATGTGAGAGTAGGTCATCGTCAAGATTAAATTCCGAAACCCCAATTGCGAAAGCAGTTGGGGTTTTGTTTTGTCCGCAGGAAATCTAGCCCTCGGGGTTTCTATGCAACGGCTCGGGGCATGGCTATCATGCGGGCCTCATTGTGAGGCGAGACTTGCATGCTGACGTTGTTAAAGCTTCTTAAGGATGGCAAGTTCCATTCGGGTCAGGCCCTGGGCATCGCCCTGGGTATCAGTCGTAGTGCGGTATGGAAGCAGCTACAGCATTTGGAGGCTGAGCTCGGCTTGTCCATTCACAAGGTGCGCGGTCGTGGTTATCAATTGGCTGCGCCATTGACGCTGCTTGATCCTGTCGACATAAAAGAACAGGCGCCCTCGTGTGGCTGGCCTATTCTGCTCTTCCACTCAATTGACTCTACTAACGCTGAAGCTCTGCGCGCAATTGAGCGTGGCCAGGCCGCGCCCTTTTTGGTGCTTTCCGAGCGGCAGACTGCGGGGCGCGGCCGGCGTGGACGAAATTGGGCCAGTCCTTTCGCGGAAAACATCTATTACAGTCTCGTATTACGCATCGAAGGTGGTATGCGTCAGCTTGAAGGGCTGAGTCTTGTGGTTGGGCTTGCTGTTATGCAAGCCTTGAGAGATCTCGGCATTCCGGGCGCGGGGTTGAAGTGGCCAAACGATGTTTTGGTTGGCCAGAAAAAGATTGCCGGGATATTGCTCGAGTTGGTGGGTGATCCTGCTGATGTGTGTCATGTGGTGCTGGGTGTTGGAATTAATGTGAACATGCAGGCGACCGATGAGATTGATCAGCAGTGGACATCCATGCGGCTGGAGGCGGGCAGGATGTTTGATCGCAATCACCTCGTCGCGCATTTAGGATTGATGCTTCAGAAGTATCTGGCTCGCCATCAGGTCGATGGTTTTTCCGCCATCCAGCGGGAATGGGAACAGAACCACCTTTGGCACGGGCGCGAAGTCACGCTGATTGCTGGAGTTAGCCAGATAGATGGTGAGGTGTTGGGTGTCGACAGTCAGGGTGCCTTGCGCTTGAAGGTAAATGGTGTGGAAAAAGTATTTAGTGGTGGTGAGCTCAGCCTGAGGTTGCGTGATGATTCTTGAGCTCGACTGCGGAAACAGTTTCATAAAGTGGCGTGTTCTCCATGCGGATGCCAAACGGGTGTTTGGTGAGGGCGTGGTGGATTCGGATCTCGCATTGCTGGAAAGCCTGAACAGGCTTGAAGGGCTGGCCCTCAAACAGTGCCGGCTGGTCAGCGTCAGAACGACCGAAGAGACTGCGGCGTTGACATCTCTTCTGGCGAAAGCGTTCTCTGTGTCCGCGATATGCGCGGCGCCGGCGCGTGAAATGGCTGGTGTGCGAAATGGATACGAGGAGTTCGAGCGGTTGGGGCTTGATCGCTGGCTGGCGATGCTCGGTGGATTTAACCTGGCCGCAGGAGCATGCCTGGTGCTCGATTTTGGCACCGCTGTGACTGCTGACTTCATTGCGGGAGATGGAGAGCATCTTGGCGGGTTTATTTGCCCAGGCATGCCTTTGATGCGCAACCAGTTACGAACCCATACCCGCAAGATTCGCTATGGCGATATTGCTGCCGAGCGCGCGCTGGAAAGCCTTGCTCCTGGCCGCACAACGGTCGAGGCGGTTGAGCGAGGATGTTCGCTTATGTTGAGGGGCTTCGTCCTGACTCAGCTGGAAATGGCGCGTGGTTATTGGGGGGAAGATTTTGCTGTATTTCTCACCGGAGGTGATGCAGCGCTCGTCTCTGAAATCGTACCTGATGCCAGGCGGGTTCCAGACCTGGTGTTTGTAGGTCTGGCGATGGCATGTCCTTTGTCTTGAGGTTTTTATGCGTTGGTTGTTCCTTTTGCTGCTTGTGCTCAATGTCTTCTATTACATCTGGCATCAACAAGAGGCGCCGCTGCGTGCGAAAGATGTAACGCCTTTGAGTTTGTATCGAGGATCGCAGCAGGACATTCGCTTGTTGAGCGAGGCGACTGATACGGCTCGTGAGAAAGGGAAGTCGGCATCAGTGGGCAGTGGATGTCTCTATTTGGGTGGCTTCACTCGTCAAGAGACCGTGCAAGCTGCTGAGCGACGATTGAGCGGGATGGAAATCAGGTTTCAATCCTTGCCGAAAGACTCTTCAGATTCGGTGGGTTACTGGGTCCGCATAGCGCCCGAAAGCCGGCGTTTAGTGGATGATCTTCAGCTGCTAAACCTTTCCAAAGATTTCAATGAGTTAAAACATAAAATAATGCCCTGCGAGGGGGTTGCGCCTGCGGAATAGTTTGCATAGAATGGCGCCCGCTTCGCAGTGAAGACCTTTAGCGGTCAACGGTGCAAGGCGGTGTCAACGCAGCTAACCTCAGGTTTTTAATGAGAAAATGCTTGACAGAAGGTCGGCATGATATAGAATGCCGGCTCGCTTAGGAGGGGTTCCCGAGCGGCCAAAGGGATCAGACTGTAAATCTGACGTCTACGACTTCGAAGGTTCGAATCCTTCCCCCTCCACCATTTTTAGCGAGAGCTGCAAGCTCCGCGGGTATAGTTTAGTGGTAGAACCTCAGCCTTCCAAGCTGATGATGCGGGTTCGATTCCCGCTACCCGCTCCAAGTTCGCAGGTCCTGCAAAGCGTTACGCTCTTGTAGCTCAGTTGGTAGAGCACACCCTTGGTAAGGGTGAGGTCAGCGGTTCAAATCCGCTCAAGAGCTCCATATAACAAGGCAGATATGAAAATATCTGCCTTTGTTTTAATGGTTGGTATTACTGCTTAATTTTTCTGCTGGGGGTTGCTTCGATGGCTAAGGAAAAGTTCGAACGTAATAAGCCGCACGTCAACGTAGGCACCATTGGTCACGTCGACCATGGTAAAACTACCCTGACCGCTGCGCTGACCCGTGTCTGCTCCGAAGTGTTCGGTTCGGCAAAGGTTGATTTCGACAAGATCGATAGCGCCCCAGAAGAAAAAGCACGTGGTATCACCATTAACACTGCTCACGTTGAATACGATTCGGCCGTGCGTCACTACGCACATGTGGACTGCCCAGGTCATGCCGACTACGTAAAGAACATGATTACCGGTGCTGCTCAGATGGATGGTGCTATCCTGGTTTGCTCGGCCGCTGATGGTCCGATGCCGCAAACTCGTGAGCACATTCTGTTGTCCCGTCAGGTTGGCGTTCCGTACATCGTTGTCTTCCTGAACAAGGCTGACATGGTTGACGACGCTGAGCTGCTGGAGCTGGTTGAGATGGAAGTGCGCGATTTGCTGAGCACTTACGACTTCCCGGGTGACGACACTCCGATCATCATCGGTTCGGCGCTGATGGCGTTGAATGGTCAAGACGACAACGAGATGGGTACTACTGCCGTCAAGAAGTTGGTCGAGACTCTGGATACTTATATTCCGCAGCCTGAGCGTGCTATTGATAAGCCGTTCCTGATGCCGATCGAGGATGTGTTCTCGATCTCCGGTCGCGGCACTGTTGTGACTGGTCGTGTTGAGCGTGGCATTGTCCGCATTCAGGAAGAAGTTGAGATTGTTGGTCTGCGTGACACTGTCAAAACTACTTGCACTGGTGTTGAGATGTTCCGCAAGCTGCTCGACGAAGGTCGTGCTGGCGAGAACTGCGGCGTTCTGCTGCGCGGTACCAAGCGTGATGATGTTGAGCGTGGCCAGGTTCTGGTCAAGCCAGGCACCGTCAAGCCGCATACCAAGTTCACTGCTGAGGTTTACGTTCTGAGCAAGGAGGAGGGTGGGCGTCATACCCCGTTCTTCAAAGGTTACCGTCCACAGTTCTACTTCCGTACTACTGATGTGACTGGTAACTGCGAATTGCCAGAAGGCGTTGAAATGGTGATGCCAGGTGACAATATTCAGATGACTGTCACTCTGATCAAAACTATCGCGATGGAAGATGGCTTGCGTTTCGCTATCCGTGAAGGCGGTCGTACCGTCGGTGCTGGTGTCGTAGCCAAAGTTATCGAGTAAATTGTTGTAATGTCTTTTTCGGGCCGGCATAATGGTCGGCCTGATTTTGTTTTAGGTCAGTAGCTCAATTGGCAGAGCGACGGTCTCCAAAACCGTAGGTTGGGGGTTCGATTCCCTCCTGACCTGCCAGATTCACTTGGTGTGTCTGGCTTTCTTTTCACAGGATCTTCATAGATGACTCCTAAAGCTGAAGCTCAAGGCTCTCGCTTCGATCTGCTCAAGTGGCTAGTAGTAGTCGCTTTGGTGATTGTTGGCGTTGTTGGCAATCAGTATTACTCTGCTTCGCCGATCCTGTACCGCGTACTTGCATTGCTCGCCATTGCTGCTGTAGCTGCCTTTGTAGGCCTGCAGACAGTCAAGGGCAAGTCTTTCTTTGTACTGGTTAAGGAAGCGCGCACTGAGATTCGTAAAGTCGTATGGCCAACTCGCCAAGAAACCACGCAGACCACGTTGATCGTTGTGGCTGTTGTTCTGGTTATGGCGTTGCTGTTGTGGGGGCTTGATTCCCTGCTCGGCTGGCTTGTTTCCTTGATTGTCGGCTAAGGGTGTCCCGTGGCTAAGCGTTGGTACGTTGTGCATGCTTACTCCGGTTACGAGAAGCATGTCATGCGCTCGTTAGTAGAGCGCGTAAAGCTGGCTGGCATGGAAGATGGCTTTGGCGAAATTCTGGTTCCCACTGAAGAAGTGGTTGAAATGCGTAATGGCCAGAAACGCAAAAGCGAGCGCAAGTTCTTCCCAGGTTATGTGCTGGTTCAGATGGACATGAACGAGGGTACTTGGCACTTGGTCAAGGATACTCCTCGGGTGATGGGTTTCATCGGCGGTACCGCTGATAAGCCTGCACCGATCACAGATAAAGAGGCAGAAGCGATTCTGCGTCGCGTTGCTGATGGTAGCGACAAGCCGAAGCCGAAGACGTTGTTCGAGCCAGGTGAGTCGGTACGTGTCAATGACGGTCCGTTTGCCGATTTCACCGGTACGGTCGAAGAAGTTAACTACGAAAAGAGCCGGATCCAAGTGGCAGTGCTCATTTTCGGTCGCTCTACTCCGGTAGAGTTAGAGTTCAGCCAGGTCGAAAAGGTCTAGCTGAGCAAGCATCCCAACCCCGCAGCCCTAGGCTGTGGGGTTTTGTCGTCACTGGGATAAACGCGCAAGTAACCGGGGAGCCTTTCGAGGCGTTCGAACCCGTAATTGGAGTGCCTCATGGCCAAGAAGATTACCGCTTACATCAAGCTGCAAGTGAAGGCCGCTCAGGCTAACCCAAGCCCACCTGTTGGTCCTGCTTTGGGTCAGCACGGCGTGAACATCATGGAATTCTGCAAGGCTTTCAACGCCCGTACTCAGGGTATTGAGCCAGGTCTGCCGACTCCAGTGATCATCACTGTCTACAGCGACCGTAGCTTCACTTTCGAAACCAAATCCACCCCTGCTTCGGTTCTGCTGAAGAAGGCGGCCGGTCTGACTAGCGGTTCCGCTCGTCCGAACACCGTTAAGGTTGGCACCGTGACCCGTGCTCAGCTGGAAGAAATCGCGAAAACCAAAAACGCGGATCTGACTGCAGCTGATATGGACGCAGCCGTGCGTACTATCGCCGGTTCTGCTCGTAGCATGGGCCTTAACGTGGAGGGTGTGTAATGGCTAAGTTGACCAAGCGTCAAAAGGCTATCGCCGGCAAAATCGAAGCAGGCAAGTCCTACAACTTTGTAGACGCTGCTGCTCTGCTGGCTGAGCTGTCGACTGTCAAGTTCAGCGAGTCGTTCGACGTTGCTGTGAACCTGGGTGTTGACCCGCGTAAATCTGACCAGGTTGTTCGTAGCGCTACTGTGCTGCCACACGGCACTGGCAAGACCGTTCGCGTAGCTGTGTTCACCCAGGGTCCAGCTGCTGAGGCCGCTCTGGCTGCCGGCGCTGACCGTGTAGGTATGGACGACCTGGCTGCCGAAATGAAAGGCGGCGACCTGAACTATGACGTCGTTATCGCATCCCCGGATGCCATGCGCGTTGTGGGTCAGTTGGGTCAGATCCTGGGCCCACGTGGCCTGATGCCTAACCCTAAAGTCGGCACCGTAACGCCAGACGTAGCCACCGCGGTTAAAAACGCCAAGGCTGGTCAGGTTCGTTATCGCACCGACAAAAACGGCATCATTCACACCTCCGTTGGCAAAGTCGGCTTTGATGCCGTCAAGCTGAAGGAAAACGTTGAAGCCCTGATCGCTGATCTGAAGCGTATCAAGCCAGCTTCCTCGAAAGGTATTTATGTCAAGCGCGTTACCCTGAGCACCACCATGGGTCCAGGTCTGGTCATCGACCAAGGCTCGCTCGACGCGTAAGACACAGATTGGCGCAAGTGATTGCGCCAATTGAAAGATTGGGGTCCCTGCCTGGCGGGGGCTATCCAAGACCGTAGGCGACGCAAGTCTTAAACCACAAGCCTACGCAGATGGTGCTCCCGGTTCCTTACCGAATCAGACACCAAAACGACATCTGGCCTCGGTTGGATGAAACGGTAACAAGCAGGAGTTTTTCCCGTGGCAATTAAACTTGAAGACAAGAAGGCCATCGTCGCTGAAGTCAACAAGGCTGCCCAAGTTGCTCTGTCCGCTGTCGTGGCTGATGCCCGTGGCGTAACAGTAGGCGCTATGACCGGACTCCGTAAAGAGGCTCGTGAAGCTGGCGTTTACGTACGTGTTGTACGTAACACCCTGCTCAAGCGCGCCGTTGCTGGCACTCAATATGACGTGCTCAACGACGTGTTCACCGGCCCGACCTTGATTGCATTCTCCAAAGAACATCCGGGTGCTGCTGCCCGTATCTTCAAAGAGTTCGCAAAAGGTCAGGATAAGTTCGAGATCAAGGCAGCTGCGTTCGAGGGCAAGTTCCTCGCGGCTAATCAGATCGACGTACTGGCAAGCCTGCCGACCCGTGACGAAGCAATTTCTCAGCTGATGAGCGTGATTCAAGGCGCAACCAGCAAATTGGCTCGTACTCTGGCGGCTCTTCGCGACCAGAAAGAAGCCGCTGCAGCCTAAGGCTGAGCGACACCTTTCAGCGTTTATTGTTTATTTCGATGGCCGCGTAGGCTGTCACCCCAATACAGGAATTTATAGTCATGTCTCTGACTAACGACCAAATCATCGAAGCAATCGGCGAAAAATCCGTTCTGGAAATCGTTGAGCTGATCAAGGCCATGGAAGAGAAGTTCGGCGTTTCTGCTGCCGCTGCTTCCGCTGGTCCAGCTGCTGTCGCTGCTGTTGTTGAAGAACAAACTGAATTCAACGTCATGCTGCTGGAAGCTGGCGAGAAGAAAGTTAACGTGATCAAGGCAGTACGTGAGCTGACCGGTCTGGGCTTGAAAGAAGCCAAGGCTGTAGTTGACGGCGCTCCGGGCATGGTTCTGGAAGCTGTTTCGAAAGACGCAGCTGACAAAGCCAAAGCCACTCTGGAAGAAGCAGGCGCCAAAGTCGAGCTGAAGTAAGCATCGACTTTGCTCCTCCAGCCCGAGCGTTAAGCGAAAGGCTGATGGCTGGTGGCTCTTGCCACCGGCCTTTTTCCGTTATTGGCAGCCGACTGGGTCGGTGCTGGTAACGAGCTGTAACCACCCGATGCGGTGGCGCAAACCATGGGGTTTGCACGATTTTCTGGCTGCTCCCGTCGGGAGGGGCCAAACAAGCAGGTGACCAAGCTGGGGAACGCTGATGGCTTACTCATATACTGAGAAAAAACGTATCCGCAAGGACTTTAGCAAGTTGCCGGACGTCATGGATGTGCCGTACCTCCTGGCCATCCAGCTGGATTCGTATCGTGAATTCTTGCAAGCGGGAGCGACTAAAGATCAGTTCCGCGACGTGGGCCTGCATGCGGCCTTCAAATCCGTTTTCCCGATCATCAGCTACTCCGGCAATGCTGCGCTGGAGTACGTCGGTTATCGCCTGGGCGAACCGGCATTTGATGTCAAAGAATGCGTATTGCGCGGTGTAACTTACGCCGTACCTTTGCGGGTAAAAGTGCGCCTGATCATTTTCGACAAAGAATCGTCGAACAAAGCGATCAAGGACATTAAAGAGCAAGAAGTCTACATGGGTGAAATCCCCCTGATGACTGAGAACGGTACCTTCGTAATCAACGGTACCGAGCGTGTAATCGTTTCCCAGCTGCACCGTTCCCCGGGCGTGTTCTTCGACCACGACCGTGGCAAGACGCACAGCTCCGGTAAACTGCTGTACTCCGCGCGCATCATTCCTTACCGCGGTTCGTGGCTGGACTTCGAGTTCGACCCGAAAGACTGCGTGTTCGTGCGTATCGACCGTCGTCGCAAGCTGCCTGCATCGGTACTGCTGCGCGCGCTCGGCTATACCACTGAAGAAGTGCTCGACGCGTTCTACACCACCAACGTTTTCCACCTGAGCGGCGAAACCCTCAGTCTGGAACTGATTGCTTCGCGTCTGCGTGGTGAAATCGCTGTACTTGATATTCAGGACGAGAAGGGCAAGGTCATCGTTGAGGCAGGTCGCCGTATTACTGCGCGCCACATCAACCAGATCGAAAAAGCCGGTCTCAAGACCCTGGAAGTGCCTCTGGACTACGTCCTGGGTCGCACTACCGCCAAGGCCATCGTGCATCCGGCAACCGGCGAAATCCTGGCAGAGTGCAACACCGAGCTGAACACCGAGATCCTGGCGAAAGTCGCCAAGGCCCAGGTTGTTCGCATCGAAACTCTGTACACCAACGATATCGACTGCGGTCCGTTCGTCTCCGACACCCTGAAGATCGACTCCACCAGCAACCAATTGGAAGCGCTGGTCGAGATCTATCGCATGATGCGTCCAGGCGAGCCGCCAACCAAAGACGCTGCCGAGACTCTGTTCAACAACCTGTTCTTCAGCCCTGAGCGCTACGACCTGTCTGCGGTCGGCCGGATGAAGTTCAACCGTCGTATCGGTCGTACCGAAATCGAAGGTTCGGGCGTGTTGTGCAAAGAAGACATCGTCGCGGTTCTGAAGACTCTGGTCGACATCCGTAACGGTAAAGGCATCGTCGATGACATCGACCACCTGGGTAACCGTCGTGTTCGCTGCGTAGGCGAAATGGCCGAGAACCAGTTCCGCGTTGGCCTGGTACGTGTTGAGCGTGCGGTCAAAGAGCGTCTGTCGATGGCTGAAAGCGAAGGCCTGATGCCGCAAGACCTGATCAACGCCAAGCCAGTGGCTGCGGCGGTGAAAGAGTTCTTCGGTTCCAGCCAGCTTTCCCAGTTCATGGACCAGAACAACCCGCTGTCCGAGATCACCCACAAGCGTCGTGTGTCTGCACTCGGCCCTGGCGGTTTGACTCGTGAGCGTGCTGGCTTTGAAGTTCGTGACGTACACCCGACTCACTACGGTCGTGTATGCCCGATTGAAACGCCGGAAGGTCCGAACATCGGTCTGATCAACTCCCTGGCCGCTTATGCGCGCACCAACCAGTACGGCTTCCTCGAGAGCCCGTACCGTGTGGTGAAAGACGCTCTGGTCACCGACGAGATCGTGTTCCTGTCTGCCATCGAAGAAGCTGACCACGTGATCGCTCAGGCTTCGGCCACGATGAACGACAAGAAAGTCCTGATCGACGAGTTGGTAGCTGTTCGTCACTTGAACGAGTTCACCGTCAAGGCGCCGGAAGACGTCACCTTGATGGACGTATCGCCGAAGCAGGTAGTTTCGGTTGCAGCGTCGCTGATCCCGTTCCTCGAGCACGATGACGCCAACCGTGCGTTGATGGGTTCGAACATGCAGCGTCAAGCTGTACCAACCCTGCGCGCTGACAAGCCGCTGGTCGGTACTGGCATGGAGCGTAACGTAGCCCGTGACTCCGGCGTTTGCGTCGTGGCTCGTCGTGGCGGCGTGATCGATTCCGTCGACGCCAGCCGTATCGTGGTTCGTGTTGCTGATGACGAAGTTGAAACCGGCGAAGCTGGTGTCGACATCTACAACCTGACCAAGTACACCCGCTCCAACCAGAACACCTGCATCAACCAGCGTCCGCTGGTGCGTAAAGGTGATCGGGTTCAGCGTAGCGACATCATGGCCGACGGTCCGTCCACCGACATGGGTGAACTGGCTCTGGGTCAGAACATGCGCATCGCGTTCATGGCGTGGAACGGCTTCAACTTCGAAGACTCCATCTGCCTGTCCGAGCGTGTGGTTCAGGAAGACCGCTTCACCACGATCCACATTCAGGAACTGACCTGTGTGGCACGTGACACCAAGCTTGGACCAGAGGAAATCACTGCAGACATCCCGAACGTGGGTGAAGCTGCACTGAACAAGCTGGACGAAGCCGGTATCGTTTACGTAGGTGCTGAAGTTGGCGCAGGCGACATCCTGGTTGGTAAGGTCACTCCGAAAGGCGAGACCCAGCTGACTCCGGAAGAAAAACTGCTGCGTGCCATCTTCGGTGAAAAAGCCAGCGACGTTAAAGACACCTCCCTGCGCGTGCCTACCGGCACCAAGGGTACTGTCATCGACGTACAGGTCTTCACCCGCGACGGCGTCGAGCGTGATGCTCGTGCACTGTCGATCGAGAAGACTCAACTCGACGAGATCCGCAAGGACCTGAACGAAGAGTTCCGTATCGTTGAAGGCGCCACTTTCGAACGTCTGCGTTCCGCTCTGGTCGGCCACAAAGCCGAAGGCGGCGCCGGCCTGAAGAAAGGTCAGGACATCACCGACGAAGTTCTCGACGGTCTTGAGCATGGTCAGTGGTTCAAACTGCGCATGGCTGAAGATGCTCTGAACGAGCAGCTCGAGAAGGCTCAGGCCTACATCGTTGATCGCCGCCGTCTGCTGGACGACAAGTTCGAAGACAAGAAGCGCAAACTGCAGCAGGGCGATGACCTGGCTCCAGGCGTGCTGAAAATCGTCAAGGTTTACCTGGCAATCCGTCGCCGCATCCAGCCGGGCGACAAGATGGCCGGTCGTCACGGTAACAAAGGTGTGGTCTCCGTGATCATGCCGGTTGAAGACATGCCGCACGATGCCAATGGCACCCCGGTCGACGTCGTCCTCAACCCGTTGGGCGTACCTTCGCGTATGAACGTTGGTCAGATCCTTGAAACCCACCTGGGCCTCGCAGCCAAAGGTCTGGGCGAGAAGATCAACCGGATGATCGAAGAGCAGCGCAAAGTCGCCGAGCTTCGTAAATTCCTCGACGAGATCTACAACCAGATCGGCGGTCGTAACGAAGATCTGGATAGCTTCTCCGACCAGGAAATCCTGGATCTGGCGAAGAACCTGCGTGGCGGCGTTCCAATGGCCACTCCAGTGTTCGACGGTGCCAAGGAAAGCGAAATCAAGGCCATGCTGAAACTGGCAGACTTGCCAGAAAGCGGCCAGATGCAGCTGACCGACGGCCGTACCGGCAACAAGTTCGAGCGCCCGGTTACTGTTGGCTACATGTACATGCTGAAGCTGAACCACTTGGTAGACGACAAGATGCACGCTCGTTCTACCGGTTCGTACAGCCTGGTTACCCAGCAGCCGCTGGGTGGTAAGGCGCAGTTCGGTGGTCAGCGTTTCGGGGAGATGGAGGTCTGGGCACTGGAAGCATACGGTGCTGCTTACACTCTGCAAGAAATGCTCACAGTGAAGTCGGACGATGTGAACGGCCGTACCAAGATGTACAAAAACATCGTGGATGGCGATCACCGTATGGAGCCGGGCATGCCCGAGTCCTTCAACGTGTTGATCAAGGAAATTCGTTCCCTCGGCATCGATATCGATCTGGAAACCGAATAACACGTGACGCGAATCGAGAGCGGGGCAGGATTGCCCGCTCTCTGCTCCGCCAGGAGGAAAGGCCTTGAAAGACCTACTGAATTTGCTGAAAAACCAGGGTCAAGTCGAAGAGTTCGACGCCATCCGTATTGGATTGGCATCGCCTGAGATGATCCGTTCGTGGTCGTTCGGTGAAGTTAAAAAGCCGGAAACCATCAACTACCGTACGTTCAAACCAGAGCGTGACGGCCTGTTCTGCGCCAAGATCTTTGGCCCGGTAAAGGATTACGAGTGCCTGTGCGGTAAGTACAAGCGCTTGAAGCACCGTGGTGTGATCTGCGAGAAGTGCGGTGTTGAAGTCGCGCTGGCCAAAGTTCGTCGTGAGCGCATGGCGCACATCGAGCTGGCCTCGCCAGTTGCCCACATCTGGTTCCTGAAATCGCTGCCGTCGCGTATCGGCTTGCTGATGGACATGACCCTGCGTGATATCGAACGCGTTCTCTACTTCGAGAGCTATGTCGTTATCGATCCAGGCATGACCACCCTTGAAAAAGGTCAGCTGCTGAACGACGAGCAGTACTTCGAAGCGCTGGAAGAGTTCGGCGACGATTTCGATGCCCGTATGGGTGCCGAAGCTGTCCGTGAACTGCTGCACGCTATCGACCTGGAGCACGAGATTGGCCGTCTGCGCGAAGAAATTCCGCAAACCAACTCCGAAACCAAAATCAAGAAGCTGTCCAAGCGTCTGAAGTTGATGGAAGCCTTCCAGGGTTCCGGCAACCTTCCAGAATGGATGGTGCTGACCGTTCTGCCGGTTCTGCCGCCAGATCTGCGTCCACTGGTCCCGCTGGATGGCGGTCGCTTCGCGACTTCCGACCTCAACGATCTATATCGTCGAGTGATCAACCGTAACAACCGCTTGAAGCGTCTGCTCGATCTGTCCGCTCCGGACATCATCGTGCGCAACGAAAAGCGTATGTTGCAGGAAGCCGTCGACGCACTGCTCGACAACGGTCGTCGTGGCCGCGCTATCACCGGTTCCAACAAGCGTCCTCTGAAATCCCTGGCTGACATGATCAAGGGTAAGCAGGGTCGTTTCCGTCAGAACTTGCTCGGTAAGCGTGTTGACTACTCCGGTCGTTCGGTAATTACCGTAGGTCCGACCCTGCGTCTGCACCAGTGCGGTCTGCCGAAGAAAATGGCTCTCGAACTGTTCAAGCCGTTCATTTTCGGCAAGCTGGAAATGCGTGGTCTCGCTACCACCATCAAAGCTGCCAAGAAGATGGTCGAGCGCGAACTGCCAGAGGTTTGGGATGTTCTCGCTGAAGTAATTCGCGAACACCCGGTTCTCCTCAACCGTGCACCGACCCTTCACCGTCTGGGTATCCAGGCGTTTGAACCGGTACTGATCGAAGGTAAGGCTATCCAGCTGCACCCTCTGGTCTGTGCCGCGTACAACGCCGACTTCGACGGCGACCAAATGGCCGTGCACGTACCGCTGACACTGGAAGCTCAGTTGGAAGCGCGTGCGTTGATGATGTCGACCAACAACATTCTGTCGCCAGCCAACGGTGAGCCAATCATCGTTCCGTCGCAGGACGTTGTATTGGGTCTGTACTACATGACTCGTGAAGCGATCAACGCCAAAGGCGAAGGTCGTGTGTTCGCGGATCTGCAGGAAGTTGACCGTGTGTTCCGTGCCGGCGAAGCCGCACTGCACGCCAAGGTTAAAGTGCGGATCAACGAAACCGTTAACGATCGTGACGGTGGCAGCGTCAAGAACACCCGTATCGTCGACACCACTGTCGGCCGTGCGCTGTTGTTCCAGGTTGTTCCACCTGGCCTGTCGTACGACGTCGTCAACCAGCCGATGAAGAAAAAGGCGATCTCCAAGCTGATCAACCAGTGCTACCGCGTGGTTGGTTTGAAAGAGACCGTGATCTTCGCTGACCAGTTGATGTACACCGGTTTTGCCTATTCGACCATTTCCGGCGTTTCCATCGGTGTTAACGACTTCGTTATCCCGGATGAAAAAGCCCGCATCATCGGTGCTGCTACCGACGAAGTGAAAGAGATCGAAAGTCAGTACGCCTCCGGCCTGGTAACCCAGGGCGAGAAGTACAACAAAGTGATCGACCTTTGGTCCAAGGCGAACGACGAAGTTTCCAAGGCGATGATGGCCAACCTCTCGAAAGAGAAAGTCATCGACCGTCATGGCGTCGAAGTCGACCAGGAATCGTTCAACTCGATGTACATGATGGCCGACTCGGGCGCACGGGGTTCTGCTGCACAGATCCGTCAGCTCGCCGGTATGCGTGGCCTGATGGCCAAGCCGGACGGTTCCATCATTGAAACGCCGATTACTGCGAACTTCCGTGAAGGTTTGAGCGTACTTCAGTACTTCATCTCCACTCACGGTGCTCGTAAAGGTTTGGCGGATACCGCGTTGAAAACTGCGAACTCCGGTTACCTGACTCGTCGTCTGGTAGACGTGGCGCAGGATCTGGTTGTGACCGAGATCGATTGCGGCACCGAACATGGCCTGGTAATGACTCCGCACATTGAAGGCGGTGACGTTGTTGAGCCGTTGGGTGAGCGCGTATTGGGTCGTGTCATTGCCCGTGACGTGTTCAAGCCAGGTACCGAAGAAATCATCGTTCCAGCCGGTACGTTGGTAGACGAGAAGTGGGTCGAGTTCATCGAGCTGAACAGCATCGACGAAGTGATCGTGCGTTCGCCGATCAGCTGCGAAACCCGCTACGGCATTTGCGCCAAGTGCTACGGCCGTGACCTGGCTCGTGGTCACCAGGTGAACATCGGTGAAGCGGTCGGCGTTATCGCTGCCCAGTCCATCGGTGAGCCGGGTACCCAGCTGACCATGCGTACGTTCCACATCGGTGGTGCGGCAAGCCGGACCTCCGCAGCCGACAGTGTTCAGGTGAAGAATGGCGGTACCGTCCGTCTGCACAACCTGAAGCACGTTGAGCGAGTGGATGGCTGCCTGGTTGCTGTGTCCCGTTCCGGTGAGCTGGCAATCGCTGATGACTTCGGTCGTGAGCGCGAGCGTTACAAGCTGCCGTACGGTGCTGTGATTTCGGTTAAAGAAGGTGACAAGGTCGACGCTGGCGCAATCGTGGCCAAGTGGGATCCGCACACTCACCCAATCGTTACCGAAATGAAAGGTACCGTGACCTACGTGGGCATGGAAGAAGGCATCACGATCAAGCGTCAGACTGACGAATTGACCGGTATGACCAACATTGAAGTGCTCGATGCCAAAGACCGTCCAGCTGCCGGTAAAGATATCCGCCCTGCTGTGAAGATGGTTGATGACAACGGCAAGGATCTGTTGCTGCCAGGCACTGACGTTATCGCTCAGTACTTCCTGCCAGCCAACGCCTTGGTCGGTGTTGCGGATGGTGCGAAAATTGCGATCGGTGATGTTATCGCTCGTATTCCGCAAGAGACTTCGAAGACCCGTGACATCACCGGTGGTCTGCCGCGTGTTGCCGACTTGTTCGAAGCCCGTCGTCCGAAAGAAGCCTCGATTCTGGCTGAAGTCAGCGGCACCATCGCGTTCGGTAAAGAGACCAAAGGCAAGCGCCGTCTGGTTATTACCCCGAACGACGGTAGCGATCCGTACGAAGAGCTGATTCCGAAGTGGCGTCACCTGAACGTCTTCGAAGGCGAACAGGTAAACCGCGGCGAAGTTATCTCCGACGGCCCGAGCGATCCACACGACATCCTGCGTCTGTTGGGTGTGAGTGCGCTGGCCAAGTACATCGTGAACGAGATCCAGGACGTTTACCGTCTGCAAGGCGTGAAGATCAACGACAAGCACATCGAGACCATCCTGCGTCAGATGCTGCGTAAAGTTGAAATCGCTGAATCCGGCGATTCCAGTTTCATCAAGGGCGACCAGATGGAATTGACTCACGTTCTGGTAGAGAACGAGCGTCTGGCTGGCGACGAGAAATTCGTTTCCAAGTTCACTCGCGTGCTGTTGGGTATCACCAAGGCGTCGTTGTCCACCGAATCGTTCATCTCGGCGGCTTCCTTCCAGGAAACCACTCGCGTACTGACCGAAGCGGCGGTAACCGGCAAGCGCGATTACCTGCGCGGCCTGAAAGAAAACGTGGTCGTGGGTCGTCTGATCCCGGCGGGTACCGGTCTGGCTTATCACAGCGAGCGTAAGCGCCGCCGTGACGCTGACAAACCGTTGCGCGTAAGCGCCAGTGAAGTGGAAGCTGCACTGACCGAAGCGCTGAACTCGAGCGGTAACTGAGTTCTGCGGTAAATGAGCGTAAGGCCCTGGCCGTTCCGTTCATCGAATCGAGACAATTTGTCGAGGTTGGATGAGCGGGGAGGTCGGGGCCTTGCCTTGACTGGGGACAAGATCCTCTTTAGACTCTTGTACCCCTAAATTTGGCGGGAATTCGTTCCTGCCATTTTGCTTTTCTTGCAAGACAATAGCGTCGCAAGACAACAGTGGAGCTAGTAGATGGCAACTATCAACCAGCTGGTACGTCAGCCGCGTAAGCGTATCGTCGAGAAATCCGACGTACCTGCGCTGCAGAACTGCCCGCAACGTCGTGGCGTATGCACCCGTGTGTATACCACCACGCCGAAAAAACCTAACTCGGCACTGCGTAAAGTATGCCGTGTGCGTCTGACCAACGGTTTCGAGGTTTCCTCGTACATCGGCGGTGAAGGCCACAACCTGCAAGAGCACAGCGTCGTACTGATCCGTGGCGGCCGTGTAAAAGACTTGCCAGGTGTTCGTTACCACACCGTTCGCGGCTCTTTGGATACTTCCGGCGTTAAAGGTCGTAACCAGGGTCGTTCGAAGTACGGTACCAAGAAGCCTAAGTAGTAGTGGCTTTTTGTAAGAACTGATTTTCTATTTTTCTGAGTCGATAAGAGTAAGGTCGGAGGCGTCCCGAAAGGGCACCGATTCCGAGCGAACCTGAAGACCGTTTGAGGGCTTATCCATGCCAAGAAGACGCGTAGCAGCCAAGCGCGAAGTGCTTGACGATCCAAAATACGGCAGCCAGATTCTGGCCAAGTTCATGAACCACGTGATGGAAAGCGGCAAGAAAGCCGTTGCCGAGCGTATCGTTTATGGCGCGCTGGAAAAGGTTAAAGAACGCAAGAACAGCGACCCCCTGGAAATCTTCGAGAAAGCTCTCGACGCCATCGCTCCGCTGGTCGAAGTAAAGTCGCGCCGTGTAGGCGGTGCTACTTACCAGGTTCCGGTCGAAGTTCGTCCGTCCCGTCGTAACGCTCTGGCAATGCGCTGGTTGGTAGACTTCGCCCGTAAGCGTGGCGAGAAGTCTATGGCTCTGCGTTTGGCTGGCGAACTGTTGGACGCTGCTGAAGGCAAAGGTGCTGCAGTTAAGAAGCGTGAAGACGTGCACCGTATGGCTGAAGCCAACAAGGCTTTCTCGCACTACCGCTTCTAATTTTAGCGTCACTAATTTTGCGAGGGCTTTATGGCTCGTACTACACCGATTAATCGCTACCGTAACATTGGTATCGTTGCTCACGTGGATGCTGGTAAAACCACCACCACCGAGCGCGTCCTTTTTTACACTGGCAAAAGTCACAAAATGGGCGAGGTGCATGACGGCGCCGCGACCACAGACTGGATGGTGCAGGAGCAGGAGCGTGGTATTACCATTACTTCTGCTGCTATTACCGCCTTCTGGCAGGGTTCTGAGAAGCAGCACAAGGACCAATACCGCTTCAACGTCATCGACACCCCGGGTCACGTGGACTTCACTATTGAAGTTGAGCGTTCCCTGCGTGTTCTCGACGGCGCGGTCGTTGTGTTCTGCGGCACCTCGGGTGTTGAGCCTCAGTCGGAAACCGTATGGCGTCAAGCCAACAAGTACGGCGTTCCACGTCTTGTTTACGTAAACAAGATGGACCGTGCTGGTGCGAACTTCCTGCGCGTGATCGGTCAGATCAAACAGCGTCTGGGTCACACTCCGGTTCCAATCCAGTTGGCTATCGGTTCCGAAGACAACTTCCAGGGTCAGATCGACCTGATGTCCATGGAAGCTGTTTACTGGAACGATGCTGACAAAGGCATGGTCCCAGTTCGCAAGCCTATCCCTGCTGAACTGCAGGAACTGGCTGACGAGTGGCGCGGCAACATGGTTGAGGCTGCGGCCGAAGCCAGCGAAGAACTGATGAACAAGTACCTCGAAGGTGAAGAACTCACCAACGCGGAAATCAAGGCCGCTCTGCGTCAGCGTACTATCGCTGGTGAGATCGTTCTGGCTGTTTGCGGTTCTTCCTTCAAGAACAAGGGTGTTCCGCTGGTTCTCGACGCCGTTATCGATTACCTGCCTGCGCCTGTTGATATTCCTGCCATCAAGGGTACTGACCCGGATGACGAGACTATCGATCTGGAGCGTCATGCAGACGACAACGAACCGTTCTCCGCTCTGGCATTCAAAATTGCCACTGACCCATTCGTGGGTACCTTGACCTTTGTTCGAGTTTACTCGGGCGTGTTGGCCTCCGGCGACGGCGTGATCAACTCGGTTAAAGGCAAGAAAGAGCGCGTGGGCCGTATGGTGCAAATGCACGCAAACGCCCGTGAAGAAATCAAGGAAGTACGCGCTGGTGACATCGCGGCCTTGATCGGCATGAAGGACGTCACCACTGGTGAGACTTTGTGCAACGCTGACAAGCCAATCATCCTGGTTCGCATGGACTTCCCGGAGCCGGTTATTTCGGTTGCCGTAGAGCCTAAGACCAAGGACGACCAGGAAAAAATGGGTATCGCTCTGGGCAAGCTTGCTCAGGAAGATCCATCTTTCCGCGTCAAGACTGATGAAGAGACTGGTCAAACGATCATCTCCGGCATGGGCGAGTTGCACCTGGACATCCTGGTAGACCGGATGCGCCGTGAGTTCAACGTCGAAGCCAACATCGGTAAGCCTCAAGTTTCGTACCGTGAGCGCATCACGAAGAGCTGCGAAATTGAAGGCAAGTTCGTTCGTCAGTCCGGCGGTCGTGGCCAGTTCGGTCATTGCTGGATTCGTTTTGCTCCTGCTGACGAAGGTCAGGAAGGTCTGCAATTCCTGAACGAAGTAGTGGGTGGTGTGGTTCCTAAGGAATACATCCCGGCTATCCAGAAGGGTATCGAAGAGCAGATGAAGAACGGCGTTGTTGCCGGCTATCCGCTGATCGGCCTGAAGGCTACCGTGTTTGATGGTTCTTACCACGACGTCGACTCCAACGAGATGGCGTTTAAGGTGGCTGCTTCCATGGCAACCAAGCAACTGGCCCAGAAGGGCGGTGGTGAGTTGCTTGAGCCGATCATGGCGGTAGAGGTTGTTACACCTGAAGACTATATGGGTGACGTGATGGGCGACCTTAACCGTCGTCGCGGCATGATCCTGGGTATGGAAGACACGGTCTCCGGCAAAGTAATTCGTGCTGAAGTTCCGCTGGGCGAGATGTTCGGTTATGCAACTGACGTCCGTTCCATGTCCCAAGGTCGCGCAAGCTACTCTATGGAATTCAAAAAATACAATACGGCTCCGTCGCACATCGTCGAAACCGTTACCAAAAAACAAGGCTGATTCAGCCCCTTTAGGCTAGGAGTTAATTGTCGTGGCTAAAGAAAAATTTGACCGTACCCTCCCGCACGTCAACGTTGGCACCATCGGTCACGTCGACCACGGTAAAACCACGCTGACCGCTGCTCTGACTCGCGTCTGCTCCGAAGTTTTCGGTTCGGCCGTTGTTGCTTTCGACAAGATCGACAGCGCTCCGGAAGAAAAGGCTCGTGGTATCACCATCAACACCGCGCACGTTGAATACAACTCGCTGATCCGTCACTACGCTCACGTTGACTGCCCAGGTCACGCTGACTATGTGAAGAACATGATCACCGGTGCTGCTCAGATGGACGGCGCTATCCTGGTTTGCTCGGCCGCTGATGGTCCGATGCCACAAACCCGTGAACACATCCTGCTGTCCCGTCAGGTTGGCGTTCCGTACATCGTTGTCTTCCTGAACAAGGCTGACATGGTTGACGACGCTGAGCTGCTGGAACTGGTTGAGATGGAAGTGCGCGATCTGCTGAGCACTTACGACTTCCCAGGTGACGACACTCCGATCATCATCGGTTCGGCTCTGATGGCTCTGAACGGCCAAGACGACAACGAAATGGGCACCACTGCCGTTCGTAAACTGGTTGAGACTCTGGACAGCTACATTCCAGATCCAGTTCGTGTTATCGACAAGCCGTTCCTGATGCCAATCGAAGACGTATTCTCGATCTCCGGTCGCGGTACTGTTGTAACTGGCCGTATCGAGCGCGGTATCGTCAAGGTTCAGGATCCACTGGAAATCGTTGGTCTGCGTGACACTACCGTCACCACCTGCACCGGTGTTGAAATGTTCCGTAAGCTGCTCGACGAAGGTCGTGCTGGCGAGAACTGCGGCGTTCTGCTGCGTGGTACCAAGCGTGACGACGTTGAGCGTGGCCAGGTTCTGGTTAAGCCAGGTTCGGTTAAGCCGCACACCAAGTTCGAAGCTGAAGTCTACGTTCTGAGCAAAGAAGAAGGCGGTCGTCACACTCCGTTCTTCAAAGGCTACCGTCCACAGTTCTACTTCCGTACAACTGACGTGACTGGTAACTGCGAACTGCCGGAAGGCGTTGAAATGGTAATGCCAGGCGACAACATCAAAATGGTTGTCACCCTGATCAAGACCATCGCAATGGAAGACGGTCTGCGTTTCGCTATCCGTGAAGGCGGTCGTACCGTCGGCGCTGGCGTCGTAGCCAAAATCATCGAGTAAGCTCTTTTAGAGCAAGCTTTGATGAATTGAAAAAGCCCCCGCTCAGCGGGGGCTTTTTTATTGGGTTGACACCTATATGGGGCGTCTATAGAATTGCGCCTCCTTTTAACGGGCGTATTGCGCTCGGTGGGAATAGCAGCCGGAGTCTGAAATCCAATGCAAAATCAGCAAATCCGTATCAGGTTGAAGGCTTTTGACCATCGCCTGATCGACCAATCCACCCAGGAAATCGTGGAAACCGCGAAACGTACTGGTGCCCAAGTGCGTGGTCCAATTCCACTGCCTACCCGTAAAGAGCGGTTCACCGTTCTGGTCTCCCCGCACGTCAACAAAGACGCGCGTGACCAGTACGAGATCCGTACTCATAAGCGCGTTCTGGACATCGTCCAGCCAACGGATAAAACCGTTGATGCTCTTATGAAGCTTGATCTTGCGGCCGGTGTGGAAGTACAGATCAGCCTCGGCTAAGACTCGGTCTTAGTCGTGTAACGCTCTGAAATGGGCGGCCATAGCGGGTGAAAGCCCCGTACACTCATGAGGTTTACAACATGACTATTGGTGTAGTCGGTCGTAAATGCGGTATGACCCGTATTTTCACCGAAGAAGGTGTCTCCATTCCGGTCACGGTCATTGAGATCGAGCCGAATCGCGTCACCCAGTTCAAAACTGAAGAGACCGATGGCTATCGTGCAGTGCAAGTCACTGTAGGCGAGCGTCGTGCTTCGCGTGTTACAGCTGCTCAAGCTGGCCACTTCGCTAAAGCGAACGTTGCCGCTGGTCGTACCGTAATGGAATTCCGTCTTGAAGAAGGCGAGTACCAGGCCGGCGATCTGATCAACGCTGAAATCTTCGCCGCTGGTCAACTGGTTGATGTAACCGGTCAGTCCAAGGGTAAAGGCTTCCAGGGTACGATCAAGCGTTGGAACTTCCGCGGGCAAGATAATACCCACGGTAACTCCGTGTCCCACCGCGTTCCAGGCTCTATCGGCCAGTGCCAGACTCCTGGTCGTGTATTCAAGGGCAAAAAAATGTCCGGTCATATGGGCGCTGAGCGCGTGACCGTGCAGTCCCTCGAAGTAGTGCGCGTGGACGCTGAACGCAATCTGTTGTTGGTCAAGGGCGCTGTTCCTGGCGCTACTGGCGGCAACTTGGTTGTACGTCCAGCAGCCAAGGCTCGCGGTTAAGGGGAAGCTGACATGCAATTAAATGTAAATGACGCTCAAGCGATCGAAGTTTCCGAACTGACATTTGGCGGCGAATTCAACGAGACGCTGGTTCACCAAGCAGTCGTGGCCTACATGGCCGGCGGCCGTCAAGGTAGCAAGCAGCAAAAGACCCGTTCCGACGTTCGTGGTGGCGGTAAGCGCCCATGGCGTCAGAAAGGTACTGGCCGTGCTCGTGCCGGTACTATCCGTAGCCCAATCTGGCGTGGCGGCGGTACCACTTTCGCAGCTCGTCCTCAGGATCACACCCAGAAGCTGAACAAGAAGATGTATCGCGCAGCAATGCGTTCCATCCTTGCTGAGCTGGTGCGTACTGATCGTCTGGTTGTGGTTCAGGACTTCGCTGTTGATGCACCGAAGACCAAAGATCTGCTGAACAAACTGACCGGCATGGGCCTGACTGACGTCTTGATCGTGTCTGAAGTAGTTGATCAGAACCTGTACCTGGCTGCTCGTAACCTGCCACACGTTGATGTACGTGACGTGCAAGGTTCCGATCCAGTTAGTCTGATCGCATACGACAAGGTGTTGATCACCGTGTCGGCCGTGAAGAAATTCGAGGAGCTGCTGGGATGAACCAGGAACGCGTATTTAAAGTTCTGCTTGGCCCGCACGTTTCCGAGAAGGCTACGGTTCTGGCTGACAAGAAAGGCCAGTTCGTTTTCAAGGTTGCAACTGACGCAACCAAGCTGGAAATCAAGAAGGCCGTCGAAAGCCTGTTCAGCGTGAAAGTAGAGCGTGTTACTACCCTGAATGTTCTGGGTAAGAGCAAGCGCACTGCTCGCGGTCTGGGCAAGCGTAATGACTGGAAGAAGGCAGTTATCTCCCTTCAGCCAGGCCAAGATCTCGATTTCAGCAGCAGTGCTGAGTAAGGAAGGGGTGCATCATGGCAATCGTTAAATGCAAACCGACTTCCCCTGGCCGCCGTTTTGTGGTCAAGGTGGTCAACCAGGAGCTGCATAAAGGCGCTCCTCACGCACCGCTGCTCGAGAAAAAATCGAAGACTGGTGGTCGTAACAACAATGGTCGCATTACCACTCGTCACATCGGTGGTGGCCATAAGCAGCATTATCGTCTGGTCGATTTCCGTCGCAACGACAAAGATGGCATCTCTGCCACTGTCGAGCGTATTGAATACGATCCAAACCGTACTGCTCACATCGCTCTGCTGCTGTACGCAGATGGCGAGCGTCGCTACATCATCGCCCCTAAAGGCGTGAGTGCTGGCGACCAGCTGATCGCAGGTGCCTTGGCGCCGATCAAGCCGGGCAACGCTCTGCAACTGCGTAACATTCCAGTTGGTAGCACCGTACACGGCATCGAATTGAAGCCAGGTAAAGGCGCACAGATCGCTCGTTCCGCTGGTGCTTCGGCTCAGCTGATCGCTCGTGAAGGTGTCTACGTGACCCTGCGTCTGCGTTCTGGTGAGATGCGTAAAGTGCTGGCTGAATGCCGCGCGACCCTGGGTGAAGTCTCGAACTCCGAGCACAGCCTGCGTTCGCTGGGTAAAGCTGGTGCCAAACGCTGGCGTGGCGTTCGCCCAACCGTTCGTGGTGTTGCCATGAACCCGGTTGACCACCCACATGGTGGTGGTGAAGGTCGTACCTCTGGTGGTCGTCATCCGGTATCGCCATGGGGCTTCCCGACTAAGGGCGCGAAGACTCGTGGTAATAAGCGTACCGACAAAATGATCGTCCGTCGTCGCAAGTAAATAGAGGGATACGACAGTGCCACGTTCTCTGAAAAAAGGTCCTTTTATTGATCTTCACCTACTGAAGAAGATCGAAGTGGCGGCGGAAAAGAACGATCGCAAACCAGTTAAAACCTGGTCGCGTCGTTCGATGATCCTGCCACAAATGGTCGGTCTGACCATCGCAGTTCATAACGGTCGTCAACATGTTCCAGTTCTCGTGAACGAAGACATGGTCGGCCACAAACTAGGCGAGTTTGCCGGTACCCGCACATATCGTGGGCACGTGGCAGACAAGAAAGCCAAGCGTTAAGGGGTAAGGAACGATGGAAGTAGCCGCTAAGTTGTCGGGCGCTCGAATCTCCGCCCAGAAAGCCCGCTTGGTCGCCGACCAGATCCGCGGGAAGAAGGTGGGCGAAGCGCTCAACCTGTTGGCTTTCAGCAGTAAGAAAGCCGCCGAGATCATGAAGAAAGTGCTGGAGTCGGCCGTAGCCAACGCCGAGCATAACGAAGGCGCAGACGTTGATGACCTCAAAGTCAGCACCGTATTCGTCAACGAAGGGCGTTCGCTGAAGCGAATCATGCCACGTGCCAAAGGCCGTGCTGATCGCATCGTCAAGCGGTCTTGCCATATCACTGTCAAGGTTGCTGACAAGTAACGGAGTCGAAGAGATGGGTCAGAAAGTACATCCCATTGGCATTCGCCTGGGAATCGTCAAGGAACACACCTCCGTCTGGTACGCAGACGGTCGGACTTATGCGGACTATTTGTTCGCTGATCTGAAGGTGCGTGAGTATCTCCAAGACAAACTAAAAAGCGCGTCCGTAAGCCGTATCGATATCCATCGTCCGGCTCAAACTGCACGTATCACCATCCACACCGCTCGTCCAGGTATCGTTATCGGGAAGAAAGGTGAAGATGTTGAGAAGCTGCGTCAGGACCTGACCAAACAAATGGGTGTGCCTGTGCACATCAATATCGAAGAAATCCGCAAGCCGGAACTCGACGGTATGTTGGTTGCGCAGAGCGTAGCTCAGCAGCTGGAGCGTCGCGTAATGTTCCGTCGCGCTATGAAGCGCGCTGTACAGAACGCCATGCGCATTGGTGCCAAAGGCATCAAAATCCAAGTGAGTGGTCGTCTCGGCGGTGCTGAAATCGCACGTACTGAATGGTATCGCGAAGGTCGTGTGCCACTGCACACCCTGCGTGCCGACATCGACTATGCCAACTACGAAGCTCACACCACTTACGGTGTGATCGGTGTAAAGGTTTGGATCTTCAAAGGCGAAGTAATTGGTGGTCGCCAAGAAGAACTGAAACCACAAGCACCAGCGCCTCGTAAAAAAGCTGCTAAGTAAGGGGTACGCCAAATGTTGCAACCAAAGCGTACGAAGTTCCGCAAGCAGATGACAGGCCACAACCGTGGTCTGGCTCAGCGCGGTAGCAAAGTCAGCTTCGGCGAGTTCGCGCTGAAGTCTGTAGCTCGTGGTCGTCTCACCGCTCGTCAGATCGAGTCAGCGCGTCGTGCTCTGACCCGTCACGTTAAACGTGGCGGCAAGATCTGGATCCGTGTATTCCCGGACAAGCCTATTTCCAAAAAGCCACTCGAAGTTCGGATGGGTAAAGGTAAGGGTAGTGTGGAGTACTGGGTTGCCCAGATTCAGCCAGGCAAAGTCCTGTATGAAATCGAGGGTGTTTCTGAAGAGCTGGCGCGTGAGGCTTTTGCCCTGGCTGCTGCAAAGCTGCCGCTCGCCACCGCCTTTGTTAAACGGACGGTGATGTGATGAAAGCGAATGAACTTCGTGAAAAATCCGCACAGCAGCTGAACGAGCAACTGCTCGGCTTGCTGCGCGACCAGTTCAATCTGCGTATGCAGAAAGCAACTGGCCAGTTGGGGCAGTCTCATCTGCTCTCGCAAGTTAAGCGTGACATCGCTCGCGTGAAGACTGTGCTCAACCAGCAGGCAGGTAAGTAATCATGGCTGAAGCCGAAAAAACTGTCCGTACGCTGACTGGCCGTGTTGTCAGCGACAAGATGGACAAAACCATCACCGTTCTGATCGAGCGTCGCGTTAAGCACCCGATCTACGGTAAATACGTTAAGCGTTCGACTAAGCTGCACGCGCACGACGAAACCAATCAGTGCCACATCGGCGACAAAGTCACTATTCGTGAAACTCGTCCTTTGGCCAAGACCAAGTCTTGGGCGCTGGTTGATGTTCTCGAACGCGCTGTGGAAGTCTAAGGACTAGGGGTCGGAGAAATTATATGATTCAGACTCAATCCATGCTCGATGTGGCCGATAACAGCGGCGCTCGCCGTGTTATGTGCATCAAGGTGCTGGGTGGCTCCCATCGTCGTTACGCTGGTATCGGTGACATCATCAAAGTTACCGTGAAGGAAGCAATTCCTCGCGGTAAAGTGAAAAAAGGCCAAGTGATGACTGCTGTTGTAGTCCGCACTCGTCACGGCGTACGTCGTGCTGATGGCTCCATTATCCGCTTTGATGGCAACGCTGCTGTTCTTCTGAACAACAAGCAAGAGCCGATCGGCACCCGTATCTTTGGGCCAGTGACCCGTGAACTTCGTACTGAGAAGTTCATGAAGATCGTCTCGCTCGCCCCAGAAGTGCTGTAAGGAGATCCGACATGCAAAAGATTCGTCGTGACGACGAGATCATCGTGATCGCCGGCAAAGACAAAGGTAAGCGCGGTAAGGTGCTTAAGGTTCTCGCTAATAACCGCCTGGTTATTGGTGGTCTGAACCTGGTTAAGCGTCATACCAAGCCTAACCCGATGTCGGGCGTACAAGGCGGTATCGTCGAAAAAGAAGCTCCACTGGACGCTTCTAACGTCGCCATTTTCAACGGCGAAACCAACAAGGCTGACCGCGTTGGTTTCAAAGTAGAAGACGGCAAGAAAATTCGTGTCTTCAAGTCGACCCAAAAAGCGGTTGATGCTTGAACACTGCTAGGTAGAAGACCATGGCACGACTAAAAGAGATTTACTGGAAGGAAATCGCACCGAAGCTTAAGGAAGAACTTAAGCTTTCGAACGTGATGGAAGTTCCACGCGTTACCAAAATCACCCTGAACATGGGTCTGGGCGAAGCGGTCGGTGACAAAAAAGTCATCGAGCACGCTGTTGCCGACCTGGAAAAGATCACCGGTCAGAAAGTCGTTGTGACTTACGCTCGGAAATCCATCGCTGGCTTTAAAGTCCGTGAAGGTTGGCCGATCGGCGTCAAAGTGACTCTGCGCCGTGAGCGTATGTACGAATTCCTGGATCGTCTGCTGTCGATCTCCCTGCCTCGGGTTCGCGACTTCCGCGGCCTGAATGCCAAGTCCTTCGATGGTCGTGGTAACTACAGCATGGGCGTTAAAGAGCAGATCATCTTCCCGGAAATCGACTACGACAAGATCGATGCTCTCCGCGGTCTGGACATTACCCTGACCACCACTGCCAAGAACGATGATGAAGGTCGCGCTTTGCTGCGTGCTTTCAAATTCCCGTTCCGCAACTGATTGGAGTAGGAAAATGGCCAAGATGAGCATGAAAAACCGCGAGCTGAAACGTCAGCTCACGGTTGCCAAGTACGCCAAAAAGCGTGCAGCACTGAAAGCTATCATCGTTGATCTGAACGCAAGTCCAGAAGCACGTTGGGAAGCCACAGTAGCTCTGCAGAAGCAGCCACGTGACGCAAGCGCCTCGCGCATGCGTAACCGCTGCCGCCTGACCGGTCGTCCACACGGCGTTTACCGCAAGTTCGGCCTCGGCCGTAACAAACTGCGTGAAGCTGCAATGCGTGGTGACGTACCTGGTCTGGTTAAAGCCAGCTGGTAAGCACTATCAAAGTCTCGGTGGTTGGAATCGTAAGATCCTGACCGCCGGTGACCTTGAACTTGAATCAAGCCCCTTTTGGGGCTTGATTCATTTGTGGGGTGTGTCTAGAATACCCGGCTCGCCTGAGCCCGTGCTTTTTTCGCATGGATGTCCTCGGCGACAAGTAGTAGCCGCAAGGCTAATTTTTTTGTATTAGGAGCGTCTAGCCCATGAGTATGCAGGACCCGTTAGCGGACATGCTAACTCGAATCCGTAATGCCCAGATGGCTGAAAAGTCCGTCGTAAGCATGCCATCTTCTACTTTGAAGGTAGCTGTTGCCAAAGTCCTGAAGGACGAAGGTTACATTGCGGGTTATCAGATCAGCAGCGAAATCAAACCACTGCTGTCCATCGAGCTGAAGTACTTCGAAGGCCGTCCGGTCATCGAGGAAGTGAAGCGCGTTAGCCGTCCAGGCCTGCGTCAGTACAAGTCCGTCGATGATCTGCCAAAAGTTCGTGGCGGTCTCGGTGTGTCTATCGTCTCCACCAACAAAGGTGTGATGACGGATCGTGCTGCGCGCGCTGCCGGTGTCGGCGGCGAAGTTCTTTGCACTGTGTTCTAAGGGGGGATAAGCATGTCACGCGTCGCTAAGAACCCCGTTAAGCTGCCAGCTGGTGTCGAAGTAAAATTCGCAGGCCAACAGCTTTCGGTGAAGGGTGCCAAGGGCACTCTCGAACTGAACATCCATTCGTCCGTTGAGATCGTTGAAGAAGCTGGTGAGCTGCGTTTCGCTGCTCGCAATGGCGATCAACAAACTCGCGCAATGGCTGGTACCACTCGTGCGTTGGTAAACAACATGGTCCAAGGCGTAAGCCAAGGCTTCGAGCGCAAGCTCCAGCTGGTCGGTGTTGGTTACAAAGCGCAAGCAAAAGGCACAGTGCTGAACCTGGCTCTTGGCTTCTCGCACCCAGTGGATTATGAACTGCCGGAAGGCATCACCGCTGAGACTCCTAGCCAGACCGATATCCTGATCAAGGGCATCGATAAGCAGCTGGTAGGTCAAGTGGCCGCCGAGATCCGCGACTTCCGTCCACCAGAGCCGTACAAAGGCAAAGGTGTGCGCTACGCGGACGAAGTCGTCCGTCGTAAAGAAGCCAAGAAGAAGTAGGGCATAGCAAATGACCGACAAAAAAGTTACTCGACTGCGTCGCGCTCGCAAAGCACGCCTGAAAATGCACGAACTCGAAGTCGTGCGTCTCTGCGTGTTCCGCTCGTCGCAGCACATCTACGCCCAGGTCATTTCGGCCGACGGCAACAAAGTCCTGGCATCTGCCTCGACTTTGGATAAAGAACTGCGTGATGGCGCCACTGGCAACATCGACGCGGCCACTAAGGTTGGCCAGCTGGTCGCTACGCGTGCTAAAGCCGCTGGCGTCTCGCAGGTGGCTTTCGACCGCTCTGGCTTCAAGTACCACGGCCGCGTCAAGGCGCTGGCTGATGCTGCTCGTGAAGCTGGGCTGGAGTTCTAAGTTATGTCAAATAACGACCAAAAGCGCGACGAAGGCTACATTGAGAAGCTGGTTCAAGTTAACCGCGTAGCCAAAACCGTAAAAGGCGGCCGTATCTTCACTTTCACCGCGTTGACCGTGGTTGGTGATGGTAAAGGGCGTGTTGGCTTCGGCCGTGGCAAGTCACGTGAAGTGCCTGCTGCGATCCAGAAGGCAATGGAAGCTGCTCGCCGCAACATGATCCAAGTTGATCTGAACGGCACCACTCTGCAGTACGCAATGAAGTCTGGTCACGGCGCTTCGAAGGTGTACATGCAGCCTGCATCTGAAGGTACCGGTATCATCGCTGGCGGCGCTATGCGTGCTGTCCTCGAAGTTGCTGGCGTTCAGAACGTTCTGGCCAAGTGCTACGGCTCGACTAACCCGGTAAACGTGGTTCACGCCACTTTCAAAGGTTTGAAAGCTATGCAGTCTCCTGAATCCATTGCCGCCAAGCGTGGCAAAAGCGTCAAGGAGATCTTCTGATCATGGCTACCGTTAAAGTTACGCTGATCAAAAGCATGACCGGCCGCATCCCTAACCACAAACTGTGCGTTAAGGGTCTGGGTCTGCGTCGCATCGGTCACACTGTAGAAGTACTTGATACTCCCGAGAATCGCGGGATGATCAACAAGGCTTACTACATGCTGCGTGTCGAGGGTTAATCGATGAAACTCAATGATCTGAGTCCAGCGCCGGGTTCCCGTCGCGAAAAGCATCGTCCGGGCCGTGGTATCGGTAGTGGTTTGGGCAAGACCGGTGGCCGTGGCCACAAAGGTCAGTCCTCCCGCTCCGGTGGCACCATTGCTCCAGGCTTTGAAGGCGGTCAACAGCCGCTGCATCGTCGCCTGCCGAAGTTCGGTTTCGTTTCCCTGAAAGCCATGGATCGCGCAGAAGTGCGTTTGTCCGAGCTGGCTAAAGTGGAAGGCGACATCGTCACTGTGCAGTCTCTGAAAGATGCCAACGTGATCAACGTCAACGTACAGCGTGTGAAAATCATGCTGTCCGGCGAAGTTACTCGCGCTGTTACCATCGGAAAGGGAATCGGCGCCACCAAAGGTGCGCGTGCGGCTATCGAAGCAGCTGGCGGCAAGTTCGAGGAATAAATGGCTAAGCAAGGTGCTCTCTCTGCGCTCGGCAAAGGCGGTATGTCTGAACTCTGGGCTCGTCTGCGTTTTCTGTTCTTGGCGATTATCGTCTACCGAATAGGCGCACACATCCCGGTTCCAGGTATCAACCCGGACCGACTCGCGGACCTGTTTCGACAGAATGAGGGGACCATTCTTAGCTTGTTCAACATGTTTTCCGGCGGTGCGCTGGAGCGGATGAGCATCTTTGCACTGGGGATCATGCCGTACATCTCGGCATCGATCATCATGCAACTGATGACAGCCGTCAGCCCGCAGCTGGAACAGTTGAAGAAGGAAGGTGAAGCTGGGCGTCGCAAGATTGCTCAGTACACCCGCTACGGCACTGTCGTCCTCGCTCTCGTTCAGGCAATTGGCATGTCCATTGGTCTGGCAGGGCAGGGCGTTGCGTTCACTGGTGACTTTGGCTTCCATTTCGTCGCAGTATCCACGTTTGTGGCTGGTGCGATGTTCATGATGTGGCTGGGTGAGCAGATTACTGAGCGTGGTGTTGGCAACGGTATCTCGATGTTGATTTTCGCAGGTATCGTCGCCGGTCTTCCGAGAGCGATCGGGCAGTCTTTCGAGTCTGCGCGTCAGGGTGATATCAACATTTTTGCCCTGGTTGCCATCGGTTTGCTGGCAGTAGCGATTATCGGTTTCGTGGTGTTCATTGAGCGTGGTCAGCGTCGTATTGCTGTTCATTACGCCAAGCGTCAGCAGGGCCGTAAGGTCTTTGCTGCGCAGACTAGCCACTTGCCGTTGAAGGTGAACATGGCCGGTGTTATTCCGGCCATTTTCGCGAGCAGCATTTTGCTGTTCCCGGCTTCGTTGGGTACCTGGTTTGGTCAGTCTGAAGGTATGGGCTGGCTGCAGGATATCTCGCAGTCGATCGCTCCTGGTCAGCCGTTGAATATTCTGCTGTTTAGTGCAGGGATTATTTTCTTCTGCTTCTTCTATACGGCGTTGATGTTCAATCCGAAAGACGTAGCGGAAAACCTGAAGAAGTCCGGTGCCTTTATTCCGGGCATCCGTCCAGGTGAGCAGTCTGCGCGCTACATTGATGGCGTTCTGACTCGTTTGACCCTGTTCGGTGCTCTATATATGACGGCCGTATGCCTGTTGCCCCAGTTCCTGGTGGTTGCAGCAAACGTTCCGTTCTACCTTGGCGGGACCTCGTTGCTGATCGTCGTCGTGGTTGTGATGGACTTCATGTCCCAAGTACAATCGCACCTCGTTTCGCACCAGTACGAATCCCTGATGAAGAAAGCCAACCTGAAGGGTTACGGCAGCGGCATGTTGCGCTGAGTACCCATAAGGTTCGAGGAGTTGGTGATGAAAGTTCGTGCATCGGTGAAAAAGCTGTGCCGTAACTGCAAGATTATTCGCCGCGAAGGTGTTGTTCGAGTAATTTGCAGCGCGGAACCGCGTCACAAACAGCGCCAAGGCTGACTGTGATTGTGCTTCAAGCCCGGTAGCTAGTGCGCTACCGGGTTGATTATTTGTTATTACAGCGATATTATCTCGCGCCCTATTTCTTGGCTTCCGGGGCGTAGGTAGCTGTCAATTGGAGTCCCACTGAATGGCCCGTATTGCAGGCGTTAACATTCCAGATAACAAGCATACTGTTATCTCGCTGACCTACATCTATGGTGTTGGTCGCACTACTGCGCAGAAGATCTGTGCAGTGACTGGGGTAAACCCAGCCGCAAAGATCAAGGATCTGAGCGACGAGCAGATTGAACAGCTGCGTGGCGAAGTGGCGAAGTTCACCACTGAAGGTGACCTGCGTCGCGAAATCAACATGAAAATCAAGCGTTTGATGGACCTCGGTTGCTATCGCGGTCTGCGTCATCGTCGTGGTCTTCCAGTGCGCGGTCAGCGTACCAAGACTAACGCGCGTACCCGTAAAGGTCCGCGTAAGCCGATCCGCAAGTAATCGCCCCAGCGAATCGACAGGAAATTAATCATGGCTAAACCTGCTGCTCGTCCTCGTAAAAAAGTTAAAAAGACAGTGGTTGATGGCATTGCCCACATCCATGCTTCTTTTAACAACACAATCGTGACCATCACCGACCGTCAAGGCAACGCTCTTTCCTGGGCTACCTCCGGTGGTTCGGGTTTCCGCGGTTCCCGCAAGTCCACCCCGTTTGCTGCTCAAGTAGCTGCTGAACGTGCTGGTCAAGCTGCGCTGGAATACGGTCTGAAAAACCTCGACGTTAACGTCAAAGGTCCAGGCCCAGGTCGTGAATCTGCAGTCCGCGCTTTGAACGGCTGTGGCTACAAGATCGCCAGCATCACCGACGTGACGCCAATCCCGCACAACGGGTGCCGTCCGCCGAAGAAGCGCCGCGTGTAATCCAGGAGATTGTAAAGAATGGCTCGTTACATTGGTCCAAAATGCAAACTCGCTCGTCGCGAAGGCACCGATCTCTTTCTGAAGAGCGGCGTGCGCGCGATCGAATCGAAGTGCAACATCGAAGCAGCACCTGGTATCCACGGCCAACGCCGCGGTCGCCAGTCCGATTACGGCACCCAACTGCGTGAAAAGCAGAAGGTCCGTCGTATCTACGGCGTTCTCGAGCGTCAATTCAGCGGCTACTACAAAGAAGCTGCTGGCAAGAAAGGTGCAACCGGTGAAAACCTGCTGCAACTGCTCGAATGCCGTCTGGACAACGTTGTATACCGTATGGGTTTTGGCTCTACTCGTGCCGAATCCCGTCAGCTGGTATCGCACAAATCCGTCAGCGTTAACGGTCAGACCGTAAACGTACCGTCCTACCAGGTTCGTGCTGGTGACGTGGTCGCGATTCGCGAGAAAGCAAAGAACCAACTTCGCATTGTCCAAGCTCTCGATCTGTGTGCCCAACGTGGCCGCGTAGAATGGGTAGAAGTAGACACTGAGAAGAAGTCGGGCGTTTTCAAGAACGTTCCTGCTCGCAGTGATCTGTCCGCCGACATCAACGAAAGCCTGATTGTCGAGCTCTACTCCAAGTAAGGGCTAGAAAATAGGTGCATCCATGCAGATTTCGGTAAATGAGTTCCTGACACCCCGCCATATTGATGTGCAGGTTGTCAGTCCAACCCGCGCCAAGATCACTCTCGAGCCTCTCGAGCGTGGTTTCGGCCACACCCTGGGCAACGCGCTGCGACGCATCCTGTTGTCCTCAATGCCCGGCTGTGCAGTAGTCGAGGCCGAGATTGACGGTGTGCTCCATGAGTACAGCGCCATCGAAGGCGTACAGGAAGACGTAATTGAAATCCTGTTGAACCTTAAAGGTCTGGCTATCAAGCTGCACGGTCGTGACGAAGTTACGCTGACCTTGTCGAAGAAGGGTTCGGGGGTGGTTACCGCTGCCGATATTCAGCTGGATCATGATGTCGAGATCGTTAACCCCGATCACGTAATCGCTAACCTGGCGTCTAACGGCGCCCTGAACATGAAGCTCACCGTAGCTCGTGGTCGTGGTTATGAACCGGCAGACTCGCGTCAGAGCGATGAAGACGAAAGCCGCAGCATCGGTCGCTTGCAGCTTGACTCTTCGTTCAGCCCGGTTCGCCGTATCGCATACGTGGTGGAAAACGCCCGTGTCGAGCAGCGTACTAACCTGGACAAGCTGGTTATTGATCTGGAAACCAACGGTACCCTGGATCCTGAAGAGGCTATTCGCCGCGCTGCAACCATTCTGCAACAGCAGTTGGCTGCGTTCGTCGACCTCAAAGGTGACAGTGAGCCAGTGGTTGTTGAGCAGGAAGACGAGATCGATCCGATCCTGCTTCGCCCGGTTGACGATCTGGAACTGACTGTACGTTCGGCTAACTGCCTTAAGGCGGAAAACATCTACTACATCGGTGACCTGATTCAGCGTACCGAAGTAGAGCTGTTGAAGACTCCGAACCTTGGCAAGAAATCCTTGACTGAAATCAAGGACGTTCTGGCCTCCCGCGGTCTGTCCCTCGGCATGCGCCTCGACAACTGGCCGCCTGCAAGTCTTAAGAAGGACGACAAGGCGACTGCCTGATCGTCGTAATCACCGAACGTTGTGTTTGGTAAGGAATGAACCATGCGTCATCGTAAAAGTGGTCGTCACCTGAGCCGCACTAGCTCGCACCGCAAGGCCATGTTTCAAAACATGGCAGTGTCGCTGTTCGAGCACGAGCTGATCAAAACTACACTGCCGAAAGCTAAAGAACTGCGTCGCGTTGCTGAGCCGCTGATCACTTTGGCCAAGACAGACAGCCTGGCTAACCGCCGTCTGGCTTTCGACCGTACTCGTTCGAAGGCTATCGTTGGTAAGCTCTTCAACGACCTGGGCAAGCGTTACGCTACCCGTGAGGGTGGCTACCTGCGCATCCTCAAGTGCGGTTTCCGCACTGGCGACAACGCGCCTATGGCGTACGTCGAGTTGGTTGACCGTCCTGCCGGTGGTGAAGCTGTATCCGCTGAGTAAGACGTCAGTCTGAAACGAAAAACCGGGCCTAGTGCCCGGTTTTTTGTGCCTGAAATAAACCTATGTCTGATTGTCCATGCCTGCACATTACTAATATTGTCAGCCTCCGAAAGGGGGAGTATTAGTAATTTTCTATTGATGATCGCGAGTTAATGAATTAGTCAGTGTAACGTTCGTGATCAATACTCCCTCTCAGCCGATAGCCGGCAGTTAAAGACTGACAGAGGAAGAGATCGCATGAGTCAAAGTAAGACGCTGACCACCGCCAGCGGCGCTCCTGTCGCCGACAACCAGAATTCCCGTTCCGCCGGCCCTCGTGGCCCGCTGCTGCTCGACGACTTCCACCTGATCGAGAAGCTTGCCCACTTCAACCGTGAAAACATCCCTGAGCGTCGTGTACACGCCAAAGGCTCGGGTGCTTACGGTACGTTTACCGTAACTCGCGACATCACCCAATACACCAGCGCCAAACTGTTTGAATCGGTCGGCAAGCAAACCCCGACGTTCCTGCGGTTTTCCACGGTAGGTGGCGAACGTGGTTCGGCGGATACTGAGCGCGACCCACGTGGCTTTGCCTTGAAGTTCTACACCGAAGAAGGTAACTGGGACATCGTCGGCAACAACACGCCCGTGTTCTTCATCCGTGATCCGCTGAAATTCCCCGACTTTATCCACACCCAAAAACGTCTGCCGCAAAGCAACCTGAAAAGCGCGCAGATGATGTGGGACTTCTGGTCGCACTCGCCTGAGGCGCTGCACCAGGTCACCATTCTGTTTTCCGACCGTGGCATTCCTGACGGCTATCGTCACATGCACGGCTTCGGCAGCCACACCTACAGCCTGATCAACGCCAATGGCGAGCGGCATTGGGTGAAGTGGCACTACAAGACCAAGCAAGGGGTCAAGAACCTGGCGCCTGCAGATGCAGCACGCCTGGCCGGTACCGATCCGGATTACGCGCAGCGTGACCTGTTCGGAGCGATTGAGCGCGGTGACTTCCCGAAATGGCGCGTGTGCATCCAGATCATGACTGAGGCCCAGGCCGCAGCGCACTACGAAAACCCGTTCGACGTGACCAAAACCTGGTCGCAGAAAGAGTTTCCGCTGATCGAAGTCGGAGAGCTGGAGCTCAATCGCAATCCGCAGAACTACTTTGCTGAAGTCGAGCAGGCGGCGTTCGGTCCGAGCAACATGGTCCCGGGTGTTGGTCTGTCGCCGGATCGCATGCTCCAGGGCCGTGTGTTCGCTTACGCCGACGCTCACCGCTACCGCATTGGCACCAACCATCAGCAGCTGCCTGTGAACGCGCCTCGCAGTCCGGTGAATAGCTACCAGCGCGATGGTTCGATGGCGTTCGGCAGCAATGGCGGTGCGGCACCAAACTATGAGCCGAACAGCTATGTCGATTCGCCAAAACAAGCGCCGCGCTACGCTGAGCCGGCTTTGGCATTGAGCGGCGCCGCTGATCGTTACGATCATCGCGAAGACACCGACTACTACAGCCACGCCGGTGCACTTTTCCGACTCATGAATGACGAGCAGAAAACTCTGTTGGTCAGCAACATTGCCGGCGCGATGGCTGGTGTTTCCAGTGATGTGGTTGATCGCCAGTTGCAGCATTTCTACAAGGCTGACCCGGCGTATGGAGAAGCAATCGCAAAGGCACTCAACGTACAGCTTAACGAAGTCTAAACGAGAAGCAGAACCGCCCTCATTTGGGCGGTTTTTGCGTTATTTGAACTGCTTTTCTCAGAATATCTTCGCTTTTATCGCGCGAACGGAGTGACCAAACAGTCGCCTTGGTTCAAACTACAGACTTTCAAGCAGGGAGATGTAGGGCGATGCAAGGCCACCCAGATGTAATCGATTACCTCAACACGTTGCTCACCGGCGAACTGGCGGCGCGTGATCAATATTTCGTCCATTCGCGGATGTATGAGGACTGGGGTTTCACCAAGCTCTACGAACGAATCAACCACGAGATGGAAGAAGAAGCAGGGCACGCCGATGCACTGATGCGCCGTATCCTGATGCTGGAAGGCACGCCGCGCATGCGTCCGGACGATCTCGACGTCGGCACCACGGTGCCTGACATGCTCGCTGCCGACCTGCGACTGGAATACAAAGTCCGCGCTGCGCTTTGTAAGGGCATCAAGCTCTGCGAGCAGCACAAGGACTATGTCAGCCGCGAGATGCTGCGTGTTCAATTGCATGACACCGAAGAAGACCACACCTACTGGCTTGAAAAGCAGATGGGTCTGATCAAATTGATCGGTCTCGAGAACTACCTGCAGTCGCACGCCTGATTCCACCGGATACAAAAAAGCCCCTGTCACTGACAAAGTGACAGGGGCTTTTTCATGGCTGTGATTCAGGCCTTGTCGCGAGCCAGCAGCGGCTTGAGGTAGAAGCCGGTGTGAGACTGCTTCATCTCCGACACTTCTTCCGGGGTACCGACAGCAATGATCTGTCCGCCCTTGGAGCCGCCTTCCGGCCCCAGGTCCACCAGCCAGTCGGCCGTCTTGATCACATCGAGGTTGTGCTCGATCACCACCACGGTGTTGCCGTGGTCGCGCAGTCGATGCAGCACGTCCAGCAGTTGCTGAATATCCGCGAAGTGCAGGCCGGTGGTCGGCTCATCGAGGATGTACAGGGTCTTGCCGGTGTCGCGCTTGGACAGCTCGCGGGACAGTTTCACCCGCTGGGCTTCACCCCCCGACAGCGTCGTCGCCGATTGTCCCAGCTTGATGTAGGACAGGCCTACATCCATCAACGTCTGAAGCTTGCGCGCCAGTGCCGGAACCGCATCAAAGAACACTCGCGCTTCCTCGATGGTCATCTCGAGGGTTTCGTGGATGCTCTTGCCCTTGTACTTGATCTCAAGGGTTTCGCGGTTGTAGCGCTTGCTCTTGCAGACGTCGCACGGGACATAGATGTCCGGCAGGAAGTGCATTTCCACCTTAATCAGGCCATCGCCCTGACACGCTTCGCAGCGTCCGCCCTTCACGTTGAAGGAGAAGCGGCCTGGGCCGTAACCACGGGAGCGAGATTCCGGCACGCCCGCGAACAATTCACGAATCGGCGTGAACAGCCCGGTGTAGGTCGCCGGGTTGGAGCGCGGCGTACGGCCGATCGGGCTCTGGTCGATGTCGACGACCTTATCCAGATGCTCCAGGCCCTTGATGCTGTCGTGAGCGGCAGCCTCAAGCGTCGTTGCGCCATTGAGTGCCGTGGCGCTCAAGGGAAACAGCGTGTTGTTGATGAGCGTCGACTTGCCCGAGCCGGACACACCGGTGACGCACGTCAACAGACCAATCGGAATGTCCAGGTCGACATTGCGCAAGTTGTTGCCGCGAGCGCCCTTGAGGGACAGCGACAACTTCTTGTTACGCGGTGTGCGTTTGGCTGGAACCGCAATCTTCACCCGGCCCGACAGATACTTGCCGGTCAACGAATCAGGGTGAGCCATGACCTCGGCCGGCGTACCTTCGGCGACAATATGCCCACCGTGGACACCCGCGCCCGGCCCAATGTCGACCACATAGTCCGCGAGGCGAATGGCATCTTCGTCGTGTTCGACCACGATCACTGTGTTGCCGATGTCACGCAGGTGCTTGAGCGTGCCGAGCAACCGATCGTTATCACGTTGATGCAGGCCGATCGACGGCTCATCGAGGATGTACAGAACCCCCACAAGGCCGGCGCCAATCTGACTGGCCAGACGAATCCGCTGAGCTTCACCGCCGGACAAGGTGTCGGCACTGCGGTCCAGTGAAAGATAGTCGAGACCCACGTTGACCAGGAACTGCAGGCGCTCGCGGATTTCCTTGAGGATCTTGTCGGCAATTTCTCCGCGGCGGCCGGTCAGCTTCAATACGCCGAAATATTCACACGCATCGCCAATCGGCAGATTGGTCACCGCCGGCAGCGTCTTCTCGCCCACCCAGACGTGCCGCGCCTCACGACGCAGGCGCGTGCCCCGGCAATCCGGGCAATGCTGGGTGCTGAGGAACTTGGCCAGCTCTTCACGCACCGAAGCCGACTCGGTCTCGCGGTAGCGGCGTTCGAGGTTCGGCACGATGCCTTCGAACGGGTGCGAGCGTTTGACGATGTCGCCGCGGTCGTTCAGGTATTTGAAGTCGACGTTTTGCGAACCGCTGCCGTGCAGGATGAATTTCTGCTGATCGGCCGGCAGGTCGTTGAACGGCACTTCGAGGCTGAACTTGTAGTGTGAGGCCAGCGACCCGAGCATCTGGAAGTAATAGACGTTACGCCTGTCCCAGCCGCGAATCGCGCCCTCGGCCAGCGTCAGCTCGCCGTTCACCAGGCGCTTGATGTCGAAGAACTGCTTGACCCCCAGACCATCGCACGTCGGGCAAGCGCCCGCCGGGTTGTTGAAGGAGAACAGCTTGGGTTCGAGTTCGCTAATGGCATGACCGCAGATCGGGCAGGCGAAGCGCGCGGAGAAGATGATCTCTTCGCCGGGCTCGTCGTCCATCGGCGCTACCAGCGCAATGCCGTCCGCCAGCTTCAGTGCGGTCTCGAACGACTCGGCCAGGCGCTGTTGCAGGTCGGGGCGAACCTTGAAGCGGTCAACCACGACATCGATCGAGTGCTTCTTCTGTTTATCCAGCTTCGGCAACTCGTCCAGCTCGCAGAGCCGGCCGTTGACCCGCGCCCGGACAAAACCCTGGGCACGCAGTTCTTCGAAGACCGACAGATGCTCGCCTTTACGCTCGCGAATCACCGGGGCCAACAGCATCAGCTTGCTGCCCTCCGGCTGGGCGAGGACCAGGTCGACCATCTGGCTGACGGTCTGCGCTTCCAGCGGAATGTCGTGATCCGGGCAGCGCGGAATACCCACGCGTGCATAAAGCAGGCGCAGGTAGTCGTAGATTTCGGTGATGGTGCCGACCGTCGAGCGCGGGTTGTGCGAGGTCGACTTCTGTTCGATGGAAATGGCTGGCGACAAACCTTCGATGGTGTCGACGTCAGGCTTTTCCATCATCGACAAAAACTGCCGGGCATAGGCCGACAGCGATTCGACGTAGCGGCGCTGGCCTTCGGCGTACAGCGTGTCAAACGCCAGGGACGATTTGCCGGATCCGGACAGGCCGGTGATGACGATCAGTTTGTCCCGTGGCAGGGTCAGGTCGATGTTCTTCAGGTTGTGGGTTCGGGCCCCACGAATCAGGATCTTGTCCAAAGTGGCCTCGCTTGGCGGGCGTCGAAAACGTAGGAGTATACGGCCAAATACTGGATGGATGCACACTATCAAACGAGCGGATTTGCGTCTTACATGAAGAGTCTGTCAGCGGAGCGCGTCAAAGCGTCGCGATATACCCCGTCAATCGATGGGACTGGTAGAATCGCCGCCGGTTCACATGAGGTTTTTCCATGCACGATCCCCACAGCGAACGCATGAGTGGCAGTGAGACGCGCGCAGCAAGCGGTCTGGCCCTGGTGTTCGCCTTCCGTATGCTTGGCATGTTCATGGTGTTGCCGGTACTGGCGACCTATGGGATGGATCTGGCAGGGGCGACCCCGGCCCTCATCGGGCTGGCGATTGGCGCTTACGGCCTGACCCAGGCGATTTTCCAGATTCCTTTCGGCTTCATTTCCGACCGCATCGGCCGCCGTCCGGTTATTTACCTCGGGCTGATCATCTTCGCCCTCGGCAGCGTGCTGGCGGCCAATGCCGATTCGATCTGGGGCGTCATCGCCGGACGGATCCTGCAAGGCGCCGGGGCGATTTCCGCTGCGGTGATGGCGCTGCTGTCAGACCTGACCCGGGAACAGCATCGGACCAAAGCCATGGCCATGATCGGCATGACGATTGGTCTGTCGTTCGCTGTCGCCATGGTGGTAGGGCCGTTGCTGACCCGCGCCTTCGGTCTGTCCGGGTTGTTCCTCGCCACGGGTGGCATGGCGCTGTTCGGCATTGTGATTGTGATGTTCATGGTGCCGCGTTCCACCGGCCCGTTGCAGCACCGTGAATCCGGTGTCGCGCGTTCGGCGCTGATCCCGACGCTCAAGCATCCGGACCTGTTGCGCCTGGACCTGGGCATTTTTGTGTTGCACGCGATGTTGATGTCGAGCTTCGTTGCCTTGCCCCTGGCCCTGGTCGAAAAAGCCGGGTTGCCCAAAGAGCAGCACTGGTGGGTCTACCTGACCGCGCTGCTGATCTCCTTCTTCGCCATGATCCCGTTCATTATCTACGGCGAGAAGAAACGCAAAATGAAACGAGTTTTATTGGGCGCGGTGCTGACGCTGATGCTCACTGAGCTATTCTTCTGGCAGTTCGGCGATAGCCTGCGGGCTCTGGTGATCGGGACGGTGGTGTTCTTTACCGCGTTCAACTTGCTCGAAGCTTCGTTGCCATCGCTGATCAGCAAGGTTTCACCGGCAGGCGGCAAAGGCACGGCGATGGGGGTTTATTCCACCAGCCAGTTCCTCGGTTCGGCGCTGGGCGGGATCCTCGGCGGCTGGATGTTTCAGCACGGCGGTTTGTCGGTTGTGTTCTTGGGATGTGCCGGGCTGGCTGCACTTTGGCTAGCCTTTGCTGTTACCATGCGGGAACCTCCGTACGTGACGAGCCTGCGCTTGCCGTTGTCGCCCGAAGCGATTCGTGAAGCTGGCCTGATCGAGCGCCTCAAGGCCGTCGTTGGAGTAACCGATGCAATCGTGGTTGCCGATGAAGCGGCGATTTACATCAAACTGGACACCGAATTATTGGATCGCACTACCCTCGAGCGTCTGGTGAACAACCCGGCCGCGACAGCGTGCGAAGCCTAGGAGAACGTTATGGCCCGTGGGGTTAACAAAGTCATATTGGTCGGCACTTGCGGCCAGGATCCCGAAGTTCGCTACTTGCCTAACGGTAACGCCGTGACCAACCTGAGTCTGGCGACCAGCGAACAGTGGACCGACAAGCAAACCGGTCAGAAGGTCGAGAAGACCGAATGGCACCGTGTTTCGATGTTCGGCAAGGTCGCAGAGATCGCCGGTGAATACCTGCGTAAAGGTTCGCAGGTCTACATCGAAGGCAAGCTGCAGACCCGCGAGTGGGAAAAAGACGGTATCAAGCGTTACACCACTGAAATCGTGGTCGACATGCAAGGCACCATGCAACTGCTCGGCGGCCGTCCACAACAGGGCGACCAACAAGGCGGGGGCAATAACTATCAGCAGTCTGCCCCGGCTCCACGCCAGCAGGCGCCGCGTCCGCAGCAGTCGGCACCGCAACAGTCGCGTCAGGCTCCGGCTCCACAGCAGGCCGCTCCGCAGCCAGCACCGGATTTCGACAGCTTTGATGACGATATCCCGTTCTGAGAAGCAGCTACTCGATAAGTGACACCAAAAAAAGCGAAGCCATTAATCCGGCTTCGCTTTTTTGTGGGCACTGTTAAAGGGATAACGTCGTGACGTTGGCCCGCGCGGTGTGCAGTTTTTTGTAGCTCTCGATAAGGCGCAGGTGTCTGTCGAGCCCCTCCAGCTTCATGCTGGTCGGCGTCAAGCCATGGAAACGCACGCTGCCGTCCACCGAGCCGATCGCTGCATCCGTGCGCTCGTTGCCAAACATCCGACGGAAATTGGCCTCGTAGTCTTCCAGTTCCAGGTCTTCGTCCAGCTTCATCTCCAGCACCACATTGACAGCCTGGTAGAACAAGCCGCGCTCAACGGTGTTGTCGTTGTACTGCAGGAACATTTCCACGGCCTCTTTCGCCTCTTCATATTGCTGCAAGGCGAGATAGATCAGCAGCTTCAACTCCAGGATCGTCAGCTGACCCCAGGCCGTATTGTCATCAAATTCGATGCCGATCAAGGAGGTGATGTCGGTGTAGTCGTCCAGCTCGCTTTCCACCAGACGCTCAACAAGCGCTTGCAGTTCCTCTTCGTCCAGGCGATGCAGGTTGAGGATATCGGCGCGGAAGAACAGCGCTTTGTTGGTGTTATCCCAGATCAGATCGTCCGCGGGATAGATTTCCGAATAGTCCGGCACCAGGATGCGGCAGGCCGTTGCACCAATGTGCTCATACACCGCCATATACGCTTCTTTGCCCATGCCCTCGAGAATGCCGAACAGCGTTGCGGCTTCGTCGGTGTTCGAGTTTTCGCCCTGGCCGGAGAAGTCCCACTCCACGAATTCGTAATCGGACTTGGAGCTGAAGAAGCGCCACGACACCACGCCGCTGGAGTCGATGAAGTGCTCGACGAAGTTATTCGGCTCGGTCACCGCATGACCTTCAAACGTCGGCTGGGGCAAATCGTTGAGGCCTTCGAAGCTGCGACCCTGGAGCAATTCGGTGAGGCTGCGTTCGAGCGCCACTTCCAGGCTCGGGTGCGCGCCGAACGAGGCGAATACACCACCTGTGCGCGGGTTCATCAGCGTGACGCACATCACCGGGAATTCACCGCCCAGGGACGCATCCTTCACCAGCACGGGGAACCCCTGTTCTTCCAGCGCCTGAATACCGGCCAGTATTCCGGGGTACTTCGCCAGCACATCAGCCGGCACATCCGGCAATGCAAATTCACCTTCGATGATTTCGCGTTTGACCGCGCGCTCGAAGATCTCCGACAGGCACTGGACCTGGGCTTCGGCCAGCGTGTTACCGGCACTCATGCCGTTGCTCAGGAACAAGTTTTCAATCAGGTTGGACGGGAAATACACCACCTCGCCATCGGACTGGCGCACGAACGGCAGCGAGCAGATGCCGCGCTCTTCGTTGCCCGAGTTGGTGTCGATCAGGTGGGAGCCGCGCAGCTCGCCGTCGCGGTTGTAAATCTTCAGGCAGTACGCGTCGAGGATTTCCGTCGGCAGTTCATCTTTACGGCCAGGCTTGAACCAGCGTTCGTCCGGGTAATGCACAAACGGCGCGTTGGCGATGTCCTCGCCCCAGAACTGGTCGTTGTAGAAGAAGTTGCAGTTGAGTCGCTCGATAAACTCGCCCAACGCCGATGCCAGTGCGCTTTCCTTGGTCGAACCCTTGCCGTTGGTAAAGCACATCGGCGAGTGCGCATCGCGGATATGCAGCGACCACACATTGGGCACGATATTGCGCCACGAGGCGATTTCAATCTTCATGCCCAGGTCCGCCAGAATGGCCGACATATTGGCGATGGTTTGCTCCAGCGGCAGATCCTTGCCCGCGATGTAAGTGCTCGCCTCTGAACTGGACGCCGGCATCAGCAATGCCTGGGCATCGGCGTCGAGGTTGTCCACCTCTTCGATCACAAACTCCGGCCCGGCCTGCACCACTTTTTTCACGGTGCAACGGTCGATGGAGCGCAGGATGCCCTGGCGATCCTTGTCGGAGATGTCCGCCGGTAACTCGACCTGGATCTTGAAAATCTGGTTGTAACGGTTTTCCGGGTCAACAATGTTGTTCTGCGACAGCCGGATGTTATCCGTGGGGATATTGCGCGTGCTGCAGTACAACTTCACAAAGTAAGCGGCGCACAACGCTGACGACGCCAGGAAGTAGTCGAACGGACCCGGTGCCGAGCCATCGCCCTTGTAGCGGATAGGTTGATCGGCCACCACCGTGAAGTCATCGAACTTGGCTTCAAGTCGAAGGTTGTCGAGAAAGTTGACCTTGATTTCCATGGGGGATTACCAGAATAACGGCTAGACGAATGGCCGCCATTATCCGGTATTTCAGCTGTAAGTCTTGCGAGCGTCTTGTGATATGTCCCCAACGGGCCTTTTTTAGCAGTCAGTCGAGGATCAGATGCGGCAAGAAGCGACTCGAATCCTTGGTGATCAGGCTGTTGTCCTCTCGCACACCGATCCCCGCCGCCTGATCGCCGATCACCCAGGAGCCAATCAGCGTGTAGCTGTCGCCAAAACGTGGCAGCGGCGCGAATTCCTGAAGGATAAACGGCGCATCGGTGTAGGGGCCGTCCTCTTTCACGATCAGACCGTCAGCGGTTTGCAGCTCGATGTTGGCGCCTTCCCGCGAGAAGAACGGCTTGCGCACCCAGCCCTTCGGCACTGCTTTGTTCGGGTCAGCATCCAGGTGCGCCGCGAGCAGGTTCGGGTGACCTTTGTTGAATTCCCACAACAGCGGCAGGATGCCTTTGTTGGAGATGATGGATTTCCACGCCGGCTCGAAAAACTGCGTATCACTCTGGGCAATCGCGGCACCAAAGGGCTCGTGGAAGATGAACTCCCAGGCGTGCAGCTTGAACAGGTGAGGAATCCAGCGTTCTTCGAGGTCGACGAAACGTCCGTCACTGGTCAGGCCGATGTCTTCGATATCGATGTGGCGTGATTCGATGCCGACCTTTTCCGCCACCAGCCGCAGGTAATCGGTGGTGCCCTTGTCTTCGACCGAGTCTTTCATCGAGGCGAAGTAGAAGGGCTGCTTGAGCTGCAATTGGGCGAAGGCCTGATGCAGTTTGGTGTCGATGCTGTTGAACTGGTCGGCCTGCTTGGGCAGCACACCGCGTTCGATGCATTGCTCCAGCCAGCCCCACTGAAACGCCGCCGCCTCATACAGGCTGGTCGGCGTGTCGTAGTTGAGTTCGAGCAACTTGGCGGGACCGGTGCCGTTGTAGGAGAAGTCCATGCGCCCGTACAGGTGCGGGTGACCTTGGAGCCATGAGGTGCGGACCATGTCGAAGAATGGCGCCGGAATGCTCAGGCGCTCCAGCAGCTCCTCGCTCTGCACCACGCGGGCCACCAGGTCCATGCACATCTCATGGATCTCGGTGGTCGGGTCTTCGAGATCGTTCTCGATCTGCTTGAGCGTGAACTGGTAATACGCGCTCTCGTCCCAGTAAGGTTCGTTGTCGATGGTATGGAACATAAAGCCGAGACTCTCGGCTGTCTGCTTCCAGTCAGGACGTTCTGCGCATTGGATCTTCTTCATGGCCCGGTTTCCTTAACTGCTCGATCCGCCGCCGCCCCAGCCGCTGCGTGCGCTGGCCTTGCTGCCGAAGCCGCCACGGGAGGTGGACGAGGAAACGGAAACCGGCTTGCTGGTAGAAGAACGGACCGAGTCGGCGTAGTTGCTGCTGCCGTACCGCGCCTGATTGGACTTGGTGAACGTCGAGCCCTTGGCAATCCGCTGGCTGAGCGTCGAGTTCGAGTAGCTGCCGCGATCATCGCGATAGCGATACACCGGCTCGGAGTAGTAGCTGTTGCGGTTGCTGCTCAGCATGTTGCCGATCAGCAAGCCGGTCAGCAGGCTGCTGGTGGAGAAGCCCGAGCCACCCGTGTTCGCCGTTTCCGAGGCGGGTAATTGCGCCTTGGCGGCGTCCACCTGGGATTGCGTCACCTGGCCATCGGCGGTCAGTTCGAAACCGCCGAGCTTGGGGATGAACTTGCCGGCGGAATCCTGCTGGCACCAGTCGGCGACAAAGTCGGCATCGCAATCGGCCTGGCTGTCGTACACCGGCGCAATGCGGCGATGCTCGGCCATGGCCGTCATGTAGGCGTCCGAGCAGACGTCCACCGGAAGCTTTTCATCGGCGCACTGCTGAACGGACTGGAAGTTGTACTTCTTTTGCACCGCGTAGGTTTTTTCCGTCGGTCCGCAGCCGGATATCGCCATGGCGACCGACGCTGCCAGCGAAAGCTGAACGTACTTGCTTCGTTTCATCGGGATCTCCGGGCGCAATCAGTTCTGGGAAGGGGTCATGCACGCGGCGTTCAACATGCCGACGCTGATGGCCACGGCTGCGACGTAGATGCCGGCCGCGATTTCACCTTTCTTGATGCGTTCCGAGGTGCCTTTGAGCACCAGGCTGGTGACCAGAAACGCCAGCAGTTGCACGAGGGCCGCGATCACTGCCCAGACAACGAAGTCGAGGATGCTGATCGAGTACGCAATCACGTTGCTCGCCGGAATGGCGAAGCCGATGACGGCGCCGCCCAGGGCAATTGCAGCGGCTACGTTGCCCGAACGGATCAGTTCGAATTCCTTGTGCGGGGTGATGCGGGTGTAGATGAACTGAAACAGCGCGAACAAAACCGCGGCGCCGAGAATGTACGAAACAAACCCGAACACGGCGGCCTTGTTCAGGGAGATGGAGAGTGCTTCTAGCATGGACTTCTTCCTTTTTTAAAACGTATTCAGGTCGGTTGTGTACAGCGAGATGCCTAGCGACGTACTCAAGCTGATGGTGCCTTCGGCGTCTTCCTCAACGGAAAACAGCAGGAACTCCCGGCGATCGGTCAGGCCGGTTTCGCGGGCGTACAGCATCGAACGGTGCTCGATGCCGTAGGACTCCTCCGGATTTTTCAGCTGTTCGCTCAACGCCACCAATTCTGTCTGGCCATTCTCGGTGCCCCATTCGCGGGTGTATTCGACGCCGTTATGGGTGTAGGTCGGCAGCCCGATCAGGCTTTGCGGACCGGCCAATCGGCGCAGCTCCGCTTCACTGCTGATGGTGATGTAACTGAGGTAGTTGAACAGGATCACCGACTCGACCTGCCCGGCAATTTCGCCGGTGGTGTGTACCTGCAGCCAGTAGTCTTCGTCGTTCATGTAATAGCGCGACAGCCAGGTCGACTGCCCGAGATCGACGGTGCCGTTGCTCCAGATCTGCTGGGAACCCGGGATGGTCACCGTGGTGTTGCCGTCGAGCAACAATCTCAGGGAGGTGTCGAACATCACGCCCTTGCCCAATCCGAGGCCCAATGGGCCGGTGGCAGGTGGCGGGGTTTCGTTGGCGGTCCATTTCGACTCTGGCGTCGCGTTCGGGGCCTCAAGCCCCATCAACTGTTTAAACCATCCCATTGGAGATTTCCTTGAGGCGAGTGGAGGCGATGTAGAAGAGTTCGCCGCCCTCAACGCGGGTAGCGCCGGGCGGGTTGATCGACGGTTGTCGGGCGCCCTTGGCGCGATAGCCGATGAGCGTGGCGTTGTGATGTTCTTTCATCCGTGTGTACAGATCGCCAAACGTCGCTTCAAAGGCCTCGGGCAGTTTCATCAGGTATTGGGTGGCGCCTTGACCCACGCACAGCAGTTCATTGATGACCACTGACGAGCCCGGATCCTGAGACGCGCGCACCAACATCTCGATGGCCATGCTTGAAGTGCATTCCAGACTCGGCGCATAAGCGCTGGCGAGTGCGGCGACTTCACTGTCATTGAAGTGGGCGACCACATGCCCGACAGGCTTCAGTTGATTGACCGCCAGCACCGTGGCCAGGGTCAGGTCGTCTGAATGGGTTCGCACCAGAACGCGTTCGGCACCGGGAACGCCAGCGCGTAGTAGCAACGCAACCGAAGACAGGCTTTCACCTTTGATGAAGCTGGCTTTGCCCGGCATCGGGTTTTCTTCAAGGGTGCAATCGCAAATGACGATCAGGTTGTCGTTCGAGGTTTCGTCCTGAAGCAACAATTCAATGACCCGCTCACTGGACGCGCCTTCCCAGCCGATGAGAACCGTATGGCCGACCTTGCCGGTGAAATCGCCTTTGCCCTTCATGCCTTTTCTCCATGCATCAATGACGCTGCTGGTGGTTTTGCCGATGGCTGCCGTCAGCAGCGCAATGCCCCCGAGCATGACCCAGGTGGCCACGAAAATCCGTCCCGCCGCTGTCTGCGGCGCAAGATCGCCATAGCCGACGGTGAGTGTGGTGGTCAGATAGAAGTAAGTAAACGTGGCGGGGGCGGTGAGGTGTTGTTCGCCCAGGAGCACCAGGCCCAGATACGCCGTGATCAGGTGGACGCCCAAGGCAATGACCAGACCTGCCCAGCCGAAACGGTGGAAGAGGGACGAGGCATACATGCGCAATAAAAGGAAAATCGACATTTCGTCCCTGACTCCGTGGGTACTTGTTCCTGGCGACTTCATCGCCTCGGCGTCTCAATGCACAAGTGCGTTCAACCGGCGGCATTAAACCTGCTGCGCGGCGCCGAGAAAAGTACCTTGGCTGCAATAAATCCGGCGAGTGCACCAAACAGGTGACCTTCGAAGGAAACACCCTGGCGAGGCAGGAAGCCAAAAATCAGCCCGCCGTAGAGCAAGGCAACGACGCCGGCCGTTATCAGGTTGCCCCAGCTCCTGTGAAACCAGGCGCGGGACAAGAGGTACGCCCACAGTCCGAATACCCAGCCGCTGGCGCCGATGTGTACGCCGGCAAAGCCGAACAGCCAGACCAGCGCGCCGCCCAGCAGAATAATGATCGCGCTGACCGCAATGAACCGGTTGAGTCCTTCGATGATGACCAGGGTGCCCAGTATCAAAAAGGCAATCAGGTTCGCGCTCAGGTGCGCAAAGGAAGCGTGCAGGAAAGGCGAGGTGATGATGCCGAGCAGACCGTGCACGGTTCTCGGGATCAGGCCGAAGGCCATGAGGCTGTAGCCGGTCGCGACGTTGAACAGTTGCAACGCGACCATGACGAGCGCCAAGCCTGCGATTGTCTTGAAACCCTTCAGGGCATCCATCCTTGACCTCGATTCACTGAAAACTGGAACGCATCCTATTGTGGGAGCGAGCCTGCTCGCGAAGGGGGAGTGTCAGTCGATATCGATGTTGTCTGACAAACCGCAATCGCTAGCAGGCTAGCTCCCACAGGTTATGCGTTCGACCCGAGAGTCGATTACTCAGCCGATTTTTTCTTCAGGCGTTCCAGAATCGCATTGGCGCTGCCTTCGTTCGGCGTGATGCCGGCGTCGCGCAGTTTGCGTTCCAGATCAGTACCGGTCGATGCATCGGCCAGTTGGTCCTGAGCTTCCAGTTCAGCCGCGCGTTGCTGCTGCTTGGCCTGCAGGCGGTTCAATGTACCGACGGCGGTTTCCAGCTTGCCGTTGGCGCCGCCACTGGCGATCGAAGCACTGACCTGGGCTTTCTGTACGCTTTCGCGGGCCTTGGCCATGTCCACTTGCTGGCGCAGGCTCTTGATGCGGTTTTCAGCCTTGGTGATGTCTTTGCGCATGTTTTCAGCGTAACCGCCGAATTCGGTGGCCTGCTTCTGCTCGACGTCCAGCTCGTTGGTCAGGGTCGAAATGGCTTCGGCCACTTCCAGTGCCAGGTCTTCACGGTTGGCCTGGATCGCGGCCAGGGCCTTGGATTCCAGGTCCTTGATCTTGGCGTTGTACTCGCTGACGCGGTCAGCCGACAGTTTGTGCTTGGCCATGATGGTGACCAGTTCACGTTTGGCGTTGGCCAGGGCGCTGTCCGCATCGCGAATTTCCTGGTCGAGGATGCGCAGGGCCTGTTGGTCGACAATCGATTCGCCGACTTCGTTGGCACCGCCGCGCAGCGCGGTGAACAATTTGCTCCAGATGGACTGAGTCATTGGATATTTCCTGATACCGAATAATTAATTGAAGAAACGTTCGAAGGCTTCGCTGGCGCGCTGGACGTTATCGACCAGGGTTTTCACCTCGGTCACGATGTTCGTCAGGCTGGAGTCGGAGCTCAGGGCGCCGAACATGTTGTAGACAATCTGCCCGTTCGGCATGGACTCGATACCGATCGAGGACAGGGGGAACATCTCCCGGCTGCGCAGCACGGCGTCATTGAAGGCCGGCACGTCGTTGATAGACTCGATGTCGACCAGAACGGTATCGACGATGATCTGCTCGCCCACCACCGCGATGTAAATCGGCAAGCCACCGAAATCGTTCATTTCCAGCTTGATGCTGGATTCGGAGCCTTGAACGAGAGAAAGCGTGATGTCGTTCGAAACCACTTCGTCCAGGGCCTGAAGGGCGCTGAAGAGGCGATCAATGTTCCAGTTTGTACCTGCGCTCATGTAATTCTCCGACATGAATGAGCCAGCCAGAATCGGTTGGCGAAGCTGTTTCTCCATCTGCTTGAGCAGGCTTCGGTTTTCGGGAAGCACCCAAGTCTCGTGTTTCACATAACCGGCGGCACCCAGGCCCGCGCGCATCTGCTTCATGTAAAAGCTCGACGGTTTTTTCGCGGACGGTTTCGCGCGCTCTCCCTTGCGGCTTGCTGGATCGGTCTCGGGCCCGGTTGGGGGGCTCGATGGAGAGCTGCTTTTCATGGGGCTGACCTCGATGTGAAAAACTCACGCGTGGGAAACACTACAGGCAATTTTTGCCACTCTCAATAGCTCACGCGTGAGATTTTTTGCATTACTTTTTTCGGCCAGCCAAAAGGGCCCGCAGCGCTCAAGCGCGGCGGACCCTTTTCGGAAGTTGATCAATAAGTTAAGAGATCAGCGGCTGGCCGCCAGGAATTCGTCAGTGGAAATCACGTTCGCATAGGCAAAACCCAGGGCCGACATGAAGGCGGCGTGAACGTGGGCGGCGGGCACTGTGACGCCGTTGAATTCCAGGTCGCGTGAGGCACAGGCGTCGTGGATCACGGTGACGGTGTAGCCGAAATCGGCCGCGGCGCGGGTGATGCCATCGACGCACATGTGGCTCATGCTGCCGACGACCACCAGTTCCTTGATGCCTTGCTCGTCGAGGATCGATTTGAGTTCGGTTTCACGGAACGAGTTGACGAAGTGCTTGAGCACCACCGGCTCGTCGGCACGGTTCAGGACTTTCGGGTGCAGCTTCGCGCCTTCCGAACCCGGGGTGAAGAAAGGGGCTTCGTCAGAGGTGAATTCGTGACGGATGTGCACCACCGAATCACCAGCATCACGAAAGGCTTTGAGCAAACGGACGGCGTTGTCGGCGGCAGCATCGGCACCGACCAGCGGCCACTTGCCTTGGGGGAAGTAGTCGTTTTGGATATCGACTACGATGAGTGCTTGCTTGGCCATGGCTGTTTCCTCGAAATGTGTGTGTTGGGTGTGGAACGAAGTATTGGCTCTGGCAGGCCGTCAGGGGATTGGCCGCACCGACAATAGAAGGGGGAAAACTGACAATGGATGCACAAAGGGCAATCGCCGAACTCGGCGTGCTGATTTATCCCGGCGCGCAGATGGCGGCGGTGCACGGGTTGACCGATCTGTTCGGCGTGGCCAACCGGATTGCCGCCGAACATCAGTCTGCGCAGTTGCCGTTGCTGCGGGTCAGCCATTGGCAGGTTGATGGCGAGCAGGCGCCGGAGCGGGTCTACGACAGTCATCCGGGGCCCGATCGCGCCTTGGTGGCGGTGTTGATTCCGCCGTCGATCGCAGGGTTTTCCGAAGGCCAGGCACCGCAGGCGTTGATCGACTGGATGCGTCAGCAACATGCGCAGGGCGCGACGCTCGGTGGCATCTGCGTGGGCTCGATTCTGTTGGCGGAAAGCGGTTTGCTCGACGGCCGCAGTGCCACCACCCACTGGACCTCGGCCAAAACGTTCGCCGAGCGTTATCCGGCGATCAAGCTCAAGGCCGATACGCCCATTGTCGACGACGGCGACTTGATCACCACCGCCGGGCTGATGGCCTGGTCCGAGCTGGGGCTGCGTTTGGTAGACCGTCTGCTCGGCCCGAGCATCGCCACCGGCACTGCGCGTTTTCTGGTGGTGGAGCACAGCGACAGCGCGAGTGAATGCGGTAGCAATTTTTCACCGATTCTCAGCCACGGCGACGCATCGATTCTCAAGGTTCAGCACTGGCTGCAAAGCACCGGGGCCACCGATGTGTCGTTGACAGCGATGGCCGAGCGGGCGGGGCTGGAAGAACGCACGTTCCTGCGCCGCTTCCGCGCAGCGACCGGGTTGAAACCCACCGAGTATTGCCAGCACCTGCGGGTCGGCAAGGCGCGGGAAATGCTCGAATTCACCAACGGCACCATCGACCACATCGCGTGGACCGTGGGCTATCAGGACCCGGGGGCGTTCCGGGCGACGTTCAAGAAAATTACCGGGCTGGCGCCGAGTGATTACCGGTCACGGTTTGGCGTGACGCCCATTGCCGCAACCCGGTAGTTGTAACACCCCAATCCCCTGTGGGAGCGAGCCTGCTCGCGATAGCGGTGTGTCAGACAAATTAATGTGACTGACACACCGCTATCGCGAGCAGGCTCGCTCCCACAGGGGATCAGTGGAAGGCCGGGATCGTGCAAAATGCCGGAGTCGCCGATGGGCGTCGTGCAGAATCGAGCAGGCGTCGTGCCATTACGATTCCTGCAACCGACTGAATTCAAGGCCATTTCGATCAAGCCGCCCTTGGCTTGATCTCTGCACCCCTTCAACTACATTCATCAAAAGCCGATTGAAGGGGGACGCATGACCCCAACAAACCGCAAGAAACTGGTGGTCGCCCACTCGGTCCGCCCCGAGGCGCCCCAGCACGAAGTCGAAACCAATCGCGCACTCGCCCGTTGGCTGGCGCAAATCCTCGGGCTCAAGTTCGGTGGCAGCTACGATCCCGAACTTCATAACGGCCGCGATCTTTATCTCTTGCCGACCCAGACCCTGGTCGGCGTCGCTGCCGCCCGGGCATTGGGCGTCACGGGGCCGGAGGATATGTGGGGCGGCTACGTCGATCACGATTTCATCTGCACCAAAGCCATCAGTCACGGGTTGCGCAACAAAAATGCGCACGCCCCGGAAGGCTGGTCACCGTTGTTTTCCGAACGCGTACGCAGCGTGGTGCTCGATGGCCTCAGCGTGTTCTCGTTCGACGATGCGCGACCGGCGGCTGAGCATTTGCTCTACACCGGACCGATCCGCATCAAGCCGATTCATGCCTGCGCCGGACGAGGCCAGGAAGTGATCAAAAGCCTCGATCAGTTCGATGCGGTTCTGGCTCGTCCCGATGCCAAGGCGCTGTTCAACGAAGGCGTGGTGCTTGAGCAGGATCTCGACAAAGTGATCACCCACAGCGTCGGCCAGAGCTTTATCGGCGGCAGGGTGCTGAGTTATTGCGGCGATCAATACTTGACCGAAGACGGTCAGGGCGAGCAGGTTTATGGAGGTTCCAATCTGCTGGTGGTGCAGGGTTACTACGAAGACCTGCTGAAACTGGACCTGCCTGACGATGTGCGCCTGGCGATCCAGCAAGCGCAAGTGTTCGACAGTGCCGCAGACGAGGCCTACCCCGGTTTCTATGCCTCGCGCCGCAACTATGACATCGCCCAAGGCCTGGACAGCAATGGCCAACAGCGAAGCGGTGTGCTCGAACAGTCCTGGCGCATGGGCGGTGCCAGCAGTGCCGAAGTGGCGGCGTTGCAGAGCTTCGTCAACGACCCCGGAATGCGCGCGATTAGCGTGTCTTCGGTGGAAACCTACATCGACCAGCCGCTGCCGGCGGACGCCATCGAGGTGTATCGCGGACCGGCGCAAAACAGTGACTTTCTTCTCAAGTACGTAACGGTCAAATCCTATGACGGCTAGAAGCGAAACCATTCAGATCGACATCGACGATGAACAAATGAGCGGGACATTTCTGAGCCCCAAATCGAAAGTCCCCGGCGTGTTGTTTGTGCACGGTTGGGGCGGCAGCCAGGAGCGGGATCTGGAACGGGCCAAAGGCATCGCCGGTCTGGGGTGCGTGTGCCTGACGTTCGACTTGCGCGGGCACACCGGCGGCACCGGTATTCCGCTCACTCGCGTCACCCGTGAAGACAACCTGCGCGATTTGCTGGCGGCGTACGACCGCTTGCTCGCCCATCCGGCGCTCGACACCTCCGCCATTGCGGTGGTCGGCACCAGCTATGGCGGTTATCTGGCCTCGATCCTGACTTCGTTGCGCCCGGTGCGCTGGCTGGCGCTGCGGGTGCCGGCGCTGTATCGCGACGATGAATGGCACACGCCCAAGCGTGAACTGGACAAGGCGGATTTGCGCGATTACCGCAACACGCTGGTACGCGCCGACAGCAATCGCGCCCTGCATGCCTGTTCGCAATTCACCGGGGATGTGCTGCTTGTGGAGTCCGAGACCGACGACTTCGTGCCTCACGCAACGATCATGAGCTACCGCGCCGCGTGCCAACAGACGCATTCGCTGACGCACCGGATCATCGACGGCGCCGATCACGCGTTGAGCGAACCGGTTTCGCAGCAGGCGTATACGTCGATTCTGGTGGACTGGATTACCGAGATGGTGGTTGGCGAGCGGTTGAGCATTATTCAGTCGAAATGAGTGGGGATCTTTCGGACGCCTTCGCGGGCAAGCCCGCTCCCACAGGGTCTCTGGTGAATACACTATCTGTAACACCGCAGAACCTTGTGGGAGCGGGCTTGCCCGCGATGGCGTCCTCGAAATCAACCTGACTCTTTGGGCTTTTTGGCAATCCGCAGCGACTTCGCCTTGGCCTCCACCACCAGATACATCACCAACGTAATCAGCAACGGCAAAATAAAATAGATCGCCCGATACGCCAGCAACCCCGCCACCAGGCTCCCCCGCGAAGCCTCATGCTGCAACAACGCCACAAATACCGCCTCCAACACCCCGAGCCCCGCAGGAATGTGGGTAATCACCCCGGCAATCGCACTGATCAGCAACACCCCGAGCACCAACGGATAATCCAGCTTGCTCGGCAGCAACGTGAAAATCACCGCTGCCATCAGCGACCAGTTCAGTGCCCCGAGGGCCAGTTGCAGCACCGCCATACGCAGCGACGGCAGATTGATTTCCACCCCGCGTATTGACCATTCCCGACGCCTGGAAAACTGACACGCCGCCAGATACCCCGCGCTCACCAACAACAGCAACACGCCAACAGCTTGCAATGCACCGCTACTCAGCTTCCAGCCCGGAGGCATTCTGACCAGTCCGCTGCTGAACACCGCGCCCGCAATCACCATGTAGCCGAACCAATTGGTCGCCAGGCTCAATCCGAGGATTTTCGCGATGTTGCTTTTGCTCACCCCGAGCCGCGAATACAGGCGATAACGCATGGCAATGCCGCCGACCCATGCGCTCAGGTTGAGGTTGAAGGCGTAGCTGATGACCCCCACGGGCAGGATCTGTTTCCAGGTCAGGTCCTGGCGGATGTAGGTGCGGCCGATCAGGTCAAAACAGGCGTATACCAGAAAACTCACCAGCGTCAGGCCGGACGCAATGATCAGTGTGCGCACCTTGAAATTGGCCAGGGTGTGGAACACTTCATCCCATTCGATGCGCTGGGCAAGCATCGTCAACAGCACGATCAGCGCCAGGAAAAACAGCATCGTCAGCGGCTTTTTCCAGCGGCTCCAGCGTGTTTTCTTTTCCGGGGCAGGTGCTGTGCTGTCGTCATGAGGTGCCGAGTGAGCTTCAACGCGGTCCATGGTGGTCGCTCCCGGCTTGATGAGTAAAGGGTTTCAGACGAGGTTTATGCGCTGGCAGCCAACCGGCCCAGGCCGGGAAGTGGCGCAGGAAGTGAAACACCAGAAAGCCGACGGTCATGTGCCAGATCCGTCCGCGCGGTGACTTTTCCACGAACATGGCTTTGCAGTGGTTATTGCTCAGCACCTCAAGCCGTTCGAACAGGTCGTGATTGAAGGCACGGTCGCGGATCAACACATTGGCTTCCAGGTTCATGGACAGGCTCAACGGGTCGAGATTGCTTGAGCCAACGGTGCTCCAGTCCTCATCCACCAGCGCGACTTTGCCGTGCAGCGGGCGTTCGCAATATTCAAAGATCTGCACCCCGGACTTGAGCAGATAGTCGTAGGTCATGCGCGCGGCCAGTTTGGCCACCATCATGTCTGGTTGGCCTTGCAGAATCAGGCGCACGTCCACGCCACGGCGCGCGGCGTTGCGGATTTCACGCAGCAAGCGGTAACCCGGAAAGAAGTAGGCATTGGCGATCACGACGCGGCGCTGGGCACTGCGCAGCACCTGGCGGTAAACCTCTTCGATATCCGTCCGGTGGTCGCCGTTGTCGCGGTACACCAGGCGAACCTGGCCGTCGTGATCGCTGAAGGCCAGTTCCGAGCGCCGCTGCCGGCGGCGTTGCCACCAGTATTTGGCGCGGGCCGGGCGGCCACTTTGCAGCAGCGCGAAATGATGGATGTCAGCCACCGCCGGACCTTGCACTTCAACCGAATAATCCTGCTTGGCCTCGGGGCCGAAGTCGGCCAGATGGTCGGCGGAAAAGTTGATCCCGCCGATGAACGCAATCGTGCCGTCCACCACCACGATCTTGCGGTGCAGGCGGCGGAACCAGTTGGTGCGGATGCCCAGATGCTTGGGCGCCGGATCGAATATTTGCAGGCGCACGCCGGCTTGGCTCAACGCCGCGAGATAGCCGTTGCTCAACTCGCCACAGCCAAACCCGTCGAGGCTGGCGGTGACCCGTACGCCGCGTTGGGCGGCTTCGATCAGCACTTGCTGCAGCTCATTGCCGACCTTGTCCTCGAACACAATGAAGGTTTCCAGGAGGATTTCGGTCTTGGCCTGGCGCATGGCCTCGAACACCCGCGGGAAATAGGCTTCGCCGTTTTCCAGCATTTCCACAAGGTTATTGCCCTGCCAGCCGTATTCGACGTCGACCACACCGGGTTCACGCACCGGCGGGTTAGTCGGCACGTGTTCAACGGTGGCCTTTTCCATCGGGGCGCTGCTCATAGCTCGATCTCCACCGATAGCGGTGCGTGGTCGGAAAGGTGTGACCAGGGCCGCGCCGCCAGCACTTGCGGACGGCTGGCCTTGAGGTTGCGCACATAGATGCGGTCCAGGCGTAGCGCGGGCAATCGCGCCGGAAAACTGCGTGCCGGTTTGCCGTGGTGTTCGGCGAACACTTCGCGCAGGCCGCAGGGCTTGAGCAGCGCATCGGCCCGCAGGCGCCAATCGTTGAAGTCGCCGGCGACGATCACCGGGGCGTCGTCCGGAAGGTCTTCAAGGCGTTGCGCCAGCAACTTGAGTTGTTCCGTTCTATGGGACTCACGCAACCCCAGATGCACGCAAATGGCGTGCAATTCCCGGCCATCGCCCGGCAGGCGCAACACGCAGTGCAGGATGCCGCGGTTCTCGTGGCCGCTGATCGAGACGTCGAAGTTGTCGTTGCGAATGATCTGGAATTTCGACAACAACGCATTGCCGTGATCACCCGCCGGGTACACCGCGTTGCGGCCATAGGCAAACTGCGGCCACAGGGTGTCGGCGAGGAATTCGTACTGCGGCATCGCTGGCCAGTTGCTGTAGCGCTGCGGATGATGCTCGTGGGTGCCGTGGACTTCCTGCAAAAACACCACGTCGGCGGACACGCTGCGCACCGCTTCGCGCAATTCCGGCAGGATGAAGCGCCGGTTGAGCGCAGTGAAACCCTTGTGGGTATTGACCGTCAGCACGGTGAAGCGGCGCACGGCGGTGATGATCGGTTGCTGTTCGTCGGTGGTGCCGACCGGTTCGGAAATGCTCATGGCAATACCCCTTCGGCAACAGGTTCGCCGGGGGCGGTAGCGAGGTCCTTGTCGAGATGGAAGTGCTCAAGCAAGCGCCGAGCATCGAAGGGCGCGCGGACCTTGATGTCGTTGTCGAAATAGCAGAAGACTTCCCGGGACTTGCGCGCTTTCGGTTTCTGCCGAGGTGCGATCAACTGTGGATCGGCGGGTTGCTGGCCGTGGTTCCAGGCGTCGATCCGCTCGCCCCAGCGTTCCAGCGCCTCGGGGGTGTAACCGCTGGCATAGAGTTCTTCGGTGCCGTGCAGGCGCAGGTAGACGAAATCACTGGTGACGTCTTCGCGGTACGGCCATTTTCCGGCGGTGTCGGCGATCACCAAGGCAACGTTGTAGCGTTTGAGCAGGCGCACGAACGCCGGGTCAATAAAGGTCTCGTTCCTGATTTCAACGGCATGGCGCAGCGGCTTTTTCTTGTACGCCTTCATGCTGGCGGGGCCGTGCAGGTGCGAATCGTGCTGGCGGGCGAGGGCGGCCGCCTGCTGGGTGTCGTGGGGCAATTGCTTGAGGAAGCTTTCGAACAGCTCGACGTCAAATTTGAAGTTGGGCGGGAACTGCCAGAGGATCGGACCGAGTTTTTCTTTGAGCTCGAGGATCCCGGAGGCAAAGAAATTCGCCAGCGGTTTATGAATGTCCCGCAGGCGTTTGATATGGGTGATGAACCGCGGGGCTTTGACGCTGAACACGAAGTCCGCCGGGGTTTCTGCGTACCACTGGGCGTAACGTTCAGGCCGTTGCAGGGCGTAAAACGATCCATTGATTTCGATGCTGTTGACCGCCCGTGACGCAAATTGCAATTCGCGCTTCTGGGTCAGCCCCTTCGGGTAGAAACCACCCCGCCAGGGTGTGTAGCGCCAGCCTGAAATACCGATGTGAATCGCCGCCATGTCGCCTCCCGTCTAATGGTCCTCGGTTGCCACTGTCTTTTGATGACCGTGGGATAACCGTGAAAGTTTCGACGGGGCTACGGACGGCAACCTCGATAAACACCGCATAACAAAATGTGGGAGCGGGCTTGCTCGCGAAGAGGGAGTGTCAGTCGACATTAATGCAGCTGACACACCGCTTTCGCGAGCAAGCCCGCTCCCACAGGGTTTAGTGGCTGACGGCGATGCGGGTTGAGCCCTCGGCATAGACCGGGCCGAGGCGATCAAGACGACCACTCCAAGCCGTCAGCGCCAATGCCACCAACACCACCAGCCCGCCAATCCACGCCGTGTGGATCAGGCCCATGTGCGCAACGATCAAGCCACCACCCCACGCGCCGCCGGCGATGCCAAGGTTGAACGCGGCGATGTTCAGCCCCGAGGCCACATCCACAGCCTGCGGGGTGTGATGTTCGGCCTGGCGCACTACGTAAACCTGCAGCCCCGGCACGTTGCCGAACGCCACTGCGCCCCAGACCAGCACGGTGGCCAGCGCCAGCCATGGGTTGCCGGCGGTAAAGGTCAGCACGAACAGTACGGCAGCGAGCAGGGCGAAGATGATTTTCAGGGCGCTGATCGGGCCGCGTTTGTCCGCCAGTTTGCCGCCCCAGATGTTGCCGACGGCCACCGAGATGCCATAGACCAGCAACACCAGGCTGACGGTGCCGGCACTGAAGCCGGAAATGTCCTGAAGAATCGGCGCCAGGAAGGTGAAGGCGATGAACGAGCCGCCGTAACCGACCGCAGTCATGGCGTACACCAGCAGCAGGCGTGGTTGCTTGAGCACCTGCAATTGCTGCAACAGCGAAGCGGGTTTGCTGTGGGCGATGTTTTTCGGCACATAAAGCAGACTGCCAATAAAGGCGATCACACCCAAGGCGGACACGGCGAGGAAGGTTTCACGCCAGCCGAAATGCTGACCGATGAAGGTTCCCAGCGGTACGCCGGTGACCAGCGCCACAGTCAGGCCGGTAAACATGATCGCAATCGCGCTGGCGGCTTTTTCCTTCGGCACCAGGCTGGTGGCGATGGTCGAGCCAATCGAGAAAAACACCCCGTGGGCCAGGCCGGTGACGATTCGCGCAATGATCAGCGACTCGTAGCTGGGGGCTTTCCACGCCAGCAGGTTGCCCAGGGTGAACAGCACCATCAGCGACAACAGCAACAATTTGCGCGGGACTTTGCCGGTGAGGGCGGTCAGCACCGGGGCGCCAATGGCAACACCCAGTGCGTAAAGACTGACCAGCAGGCCGGCGGACGGCAGGCTGACGCCGAGGTCGGCACCGATGGTGGGTAACAGGCCAACGATGACGAACTCGGTCGTCCCGATGGCGAAGGCGCTGAGGGTCAGCGCGAGCAAGGCAATGGGCATGACTGCAACTCCGGTGGGTTTGATTGATGGAGCGCAGTGTCGGGGTTTGGGTTGTGCGGAAAAATAGAGGGGTGGGCATTTGATATTTGCGTGCCGGTCAAATATCGCGCTGGCAAATGAAACCCTGTGACGAGGGAGCTTGCTCCCGCTCGGCTGCGCAGCAGCCGCAAAGCCTTACAGCGCGGTGTACCTGTGGAGCTCGGGTTTGCAGGTTTTTGGGGGCGCTTCGCACCCCAGCGGGAGCAAGCTCCCTCGCCACAGGGGGATGTGCTGGCTGTTATCTCGCGGGCAAAACCGAACTTGCCCGCCATTTCCCGATCAGTTCCTTACAGACCCTTCCCAAGGAGCTTCCCGTTTTGCTCAAGTTCAAGACCGCGATACTACTGGGGGCGTTGCTGTTTCTGGGCAGCAACGAGCTGGAAGCCGCCGCGCTGCCGGGTGTTCCCGCCGCTGCCGAGGAACCTGCTACGCCGGAGCCGTTGGTCCAGGGCGGACTGCTCGGAGCGATCAGTTCCAGCATCGACGACGTTCAGGACAAGCTCGACCTCAACGAAGACCTGGTCGACGCCTGGCGCCTGCGGGCCGATCGGGCGGCGAACGAAGTGGACAAACTGGTCAATCGACCCTCGAGCCGTTCAGGTTGGAGCGTGATTGGCGATTTCCTGATGTTGTCCGGCGTCTGGCTCGGCACCTTTGCCTTGCTCACCGTACTCGGCGGGATCCTCGCCAAGCGTTTAAACCAGGGCCGCTTTCTGCGAACCCGCCAGCGCAGTCAGGATCTGCTCAATTATGTGCTGCCTTACACGCTCCCGGCGCTGATATGCCTGCCCTTGACCCTGTACGTCAGCCATTTCCTGCCCGCCTCGGTAGGCCGGGCGCTGGCGCTGTGTTTCGCCTATGCCACCAGCAGCGGTATTTTCTCGACCTCGATGCTGCTCTGCGTGATTGTCATGTTCAACACCGGCCACAAGCGCACGGCGGTGCAGATCATTCGCGATTTCTGCCCACGACCGCTGTTCCTGATCGGCTTTCTCGCCGCGCTCAGTGATGCGTTGACCAGCCCGCAAATCGCCCGGCAACTGGGCGGCAACATCACCAGCAGCGCTGCAGTGCTGACCGGGTTTTTCGTTTCGATCATTTTCGGATTTTTGGTGATTCGACTAAGGCGCCCGGTCGCGCATCTGATCCGTAACCGGTCACTGGCCCAGCGCCTCAAACAGCCGTCGCTTCAAGAATCCCTGCGGATCTTTTCCGGGCTCTGGTACTGGCCGATCCTGCTGATGGTGATGGTCTCGGCGATCAACCTGCTCGGCGTGGGCGATGACAATCAGAAAGCCCTGCGCTGTGCGTTGTTCACCACCATCCTGCTGATCGCCACGGTGTTCCTCAGCACGATTTTCCAGCACATGTTCAAGTCGCGTCAGGTCGCCGCGATCCAGCACAGCAGCGCCTACAAAGAGCGCTTTCTCAGTCTGCTGCACGCGTTGCTGCGCATCGTCATGGCCGTTGCCTTCATCGAAATCCTCGGCCGGATCTGGGGCGTGTCGCTTTTCGAATTCGCCGAGCAGAACTCGGTAGGGCGGGCGATCAGTGAGTCGTTGAGCAGCATGGGGCTGATCTTTCTGGTGACCTGGTTGCTGTGGGTGGTGCTCGATACGGCAATCCAGGAAGCGCTGAAACCACCGGTCAACAAACGCACGGCGCAACCGAGTACGCGAGTCAAAACCATCCTGCCGCTGTTGCGCAACGCGATCAAAATCATCCTGGTGGTGATCTGCGCGATCACCACCATGGCTAACCTGGGGATCAACGTCGCGCCGTTGCTGGCGGGTGCCGGGGTGGTCGGCCTGGCCATCGGTTTCGGTTCGCAGCAATTGGTGCAGGACGTCATCACCGGGTTGTTCATCATCATCGAAGACACCCTGTCGATTGGCGACTGGGTGGTGCTCGACTCCGGCCACGCCGGCACGGTCGAGGGCCTGACCATCCGCACTTTGCGCCTGCGCGACGGCAAGGGGTTTGTCCATTCGGTGCCGTTCGGGCAGATCAAGGCTGTCACCAACCAATCACGGCAATTTGCCTATGCGTTTTTCTCGGTGCAGTTCACCTATGACACCGATGTCGACAAAGCCATCGAGTTGATTCGCGAAGCGGGGGACTCGATACGTGAGGACGCGTTTCTCAAGTACAACCTGCAAGGGCCGCTGGACGTGTTCGGGGTCGACAAAATGGACCTCAACGGCGTGGTGCTGACGGCGCAGTTCCGCACGGTGTCGGGCGGGCAATATGCGGTGAGCCGGGCGTTTAACCAGCGCTTGAAGAAGCTTGTGGATAACAGCCCGTGGGTGCATTTCGCGCAGACTTATCCACAGCAGGTTTTGATGCCGAAACATGCGATGGCAGATGATGGGCCGCTGGCCGAAAATTCGCCGGTGATGCTGCCGGATCAGCCTCGCACTCAATAGTTTGCGTTGTTACTACTGGCCTCATCGCGGGCAAGCCCGCTCCCACAGGTTTTTCGGTGAATTCAGATCTTATTAACAACAGAGATCATTGTGGGAGCGGGCTTGCCCGCGATGAGGCCCGTCCAGACAACCTCAATGCCGGGTCAGTTTGTTGTGCAATTCAGCAGTCATTTGCTGATCCAGCTCTACCCAATAAACCTGCTTGCCGGCGATTTCGGCGGCAGCCGGAAGACCATCCCGATACACCAACCGATTACTCGCCAACGCCGGCACTTTTGCCCCGGGCAATAACGTCCCGGCAAGGTTCAGCGGATCAACCCCGCACACCGCAATCAGACTTCCGTCATGCGGTCGGCGCCGCACTTCGCGCAGCAATGGAATGGCCTCAGGCAACGCAAACTGCTCCCCGGCCAACCCACTGACAAACCGCCCACCGCGAATTTCCCCTCGCGCCTCCAGCCGATGGAACGTGCGCAGCAGTTCCCGCCAGCTCGGTAACCAATCCGCTTCCCGCTCCAGCAAGCGCCAGAACACCACGCCGTAGCGCCGAAGCAAGGTTATGGCGATGTGTTCCAGGGTGTCGCTCGGCGTCGGCGCCGGGCGTTTGTTATCCACAACCGACGCGGCGGGACCGCGTCGTAGCAAAGCCCAGCGCCCGGCATCGTCCATCCCGCCGACAAACGCCCCGCGCCCGCGTCGGCTGCTGCGATTCTGGCGTTTGCTGGCCGGGGTGATCAGCGCTCGCAGGCCGGCGAAGCTGTCGGCGTTCACCAGCCCGGCGCCGACCAGTTCCTGCAAGGCAATTTCCAGCTCCGCGCGCAGCAGATGCGCCTCGTGAATCAGCTCATCGAAAAACAGCGCGCCGTGCTGACTAAGTGCTTCGTAGACTTTTTGCGTCTTGGGCGACAGTTCGCTGACCGGAGTTTGCTCGGTCAGGCTGCTCCACAACCCGACCTGGCTGCGCGGCAGTAACAGAATTGGCGTGCTGCGCAGCGCCGTGCTGGCGCTCTTGTTGCGTGCGGTCAGGCGCGTCCAGACCAGTTTGCCGCTGCGACACAAATCATCCAGCCAACTCGCCGAATAGCCTTTGATCCTCATCGGCAAGATGTCGCTGTCCCAGGCTGACGCGGCGGCGGGGTAGCCTTCGAACTGCGCGACGATGGCGGACAAGACCGCGCTGCCCTGGCCTTGAGTCGCGGCGGACAGGTGCTGCCAATCAAACAGAAATCGCATGAAATCCTGCAACGATACGGGCTCGATTTCCCGCCGCAGACGCTTGACCGTGTAGCGATGAATCCGCGCCAGCAGATGCCGTTCGCACCATTCATCCTCAGTGGCGCCCGGAGTGAATTGACCGCGCAGCACATAACCTTCGCGCTCCAGTTGCGCCAGCGCTTGGGTGACTTCAATGGCCGGCAATCCCAACGGTTCGGCAATCGCTTTTAACGGCAGTGGACCAAACGCGCTGAGCCGCGCGCGAATCACTTCCAACACCGCTTCATCCGACTCCCAGACTTCATCGAAACCTGGCAGCGCCTCCAGCGGTGGCAGCAACGTCGCCTGTGGATAAATCGCCCGCAGACAGGTCAGGCGTTCCAGCGCCAACCACAGCGATTGCCCGGCATTGAGTTGCAAGCGGCTGGCGCGGCCGCTTTCAGCGAGGGCGTTCAGCCAGTCCAGCCAATGCGCATTGGCCTTCGCCTCGGCATCGGAGATGCATGCCAGGCTCATCAAGGCCTCATGCATTTCATCGACGCTCGTGGGCGTTGGCCAGGCTTCGTCGCGTACCGCTTGAATCGCTTCGGCGTCCAGAGCACCGAGGTCGTCGGTGGACTGCGGATCGGTCCAGCGACGGTTGAGCACCGCTTGGGTGCGGCGTTCTTCCAGCGGTGCATCGTCGAGAAAGGTGTAGGGCCGGGCGCTGAGGATTTCCGCTGCCAGTGGCGAGGGCGCCGGCAAATCACGGCTGATCAGCCGGACATCGCCGCTTTCCATGCGCCGCAACAACGCCAGCCAACCTTCGCTGTCCATGGCTTCGTGCAGGCAATCGTCGAGGGTTTGTTCCACCAGCGGATGCTCGGGCACGTCGCGTTCGCCGGCGAGGTTTTCCACGCAGGCGATCTGATCGGGGAATACGCTGGCGATCAGGTCTTCGCTTTTCATGCGCTGGATCTGCGGCGCGACTTTGCGCCCGCCCGTGTAACGCGGCAACGCCAGGGCAACCCCGGCGTTCCAGCGCCAGCGCACGCCAAACAGCGGCGCATCGAGTATTGCCTGGATCAGCAGGTGCTCGGCGGTGTTGCTGTGCACGTAGCGCCAGACGTCGTCGAGTTCGAAGCTGTGGCTGGTGGACAGCGACAGCACAATCGCGTCTTCGCTGGCGGCGGCCTGCAATTCGAAGTTGAACGTGCGGCAGAACCGCTTGCGCAAGGCCAGCCCCCAGGCGCGGTTGATGCGACTGCCGAACGGCGAGTGGATGATCAGTTGCGTGCCGCCGGACTCGTCGAAAAAACGCTCCATCAGCAAGGTGTCTTGTGACGGCAGCGCGCCCAATGTCAGGCGCGCCCGGGCCAGGTAATCCACCAGCTGTTCGGCGCTGGCGAGGTTCAGGCCGAGGGTGTCGGTCAGCCAGTCGATGGCCGGTTGCAAGTTGCCCGGTGTGGCGCCGAGCAGTTCGTCTAGCTGCGCTTGCAGGCGCGCCACGGCGAACGACAATTCTGCGCTGCGTCCCGGCGCTTCACCGAGCCAGAACGGAATGGTCGGCGGCTGGCCCTGGGCGTCTTCGACCCGGACCTTGCCGGTGTCGACGCGCAGGATTCGATACGACGTATTTCCCAGCTGGAAGATGTCTCCGGCGATACTTTCCACCGCAAAGTCTTCGTTGACGCTGCCGATGTTCAGCCATTGAGGTTCGAGCAGCACGCTGTAATCGGCGTTGTCCGGAATCGTTCCGCCGCTGGTCACGGCCGTCAGTTTGCTGCCCCGACGACCGCGTAACGTACGGGTCACGGCGTCGCGGTGCAGGTAGGCGCTGCGGATCCCCTGACGACCGTTGTAGCCCTCGGCGAGCATGTGCAGCAGCGCCTGGTAATGTTTTTCGTCGAGTTCGGCGTAAGGCGAGGCTTTGCGGAACATCTCCAGCAACGCCTGCTCCTGCCATTCCTGGCAGCTGACTTCGGCGATGATTTGCTGCGCCAACACATCCAGCGGCGCCTTGGGAATCTGCAAGGTGTCGAGTTCGCCGCGACGCACGCAGTCGAGCAGGGCGGCGCATTCGATCAAATCATCGCGGGTGGTGGCGAACAAACGGCCCTTGGGCGTGCCGCCGACTTGGTGCCCGGAGCGGCCGACCCGTTGCAGAAACCCGGCAATCGAGCGCGGCGAGGCGATTTGGCACACCAGGTCGACGTCGCCAATGTCGATCCCCAGTTCCAGCGAGGCTGTGGCGATCAGCACTTGCAGGTCGCCGCGCTTGAGCCGCTGTTCCGCGTCGAGGCGAAATTCCTTGGCCAGGCTGCCGTGGTGCGCGGCGACGGCCTCTTTGCCGAGGCGCTCGCTCAAATGCCGGCTCAGGCGCTCGGCCAGGCGCCGGGTGTTGACGAAAATCAGCGTGGTGCGGTGTTCGCGGGCGAGGGCGGCGAGCCTGTCGTAGACCAGTTCCCAGACATCGTTGGCCATCACGGCGGACAGCGGCACCGGCGGCACTTCGATGTCCAGATCCCGCGGGCGGGCGTGGCCGATGTCAATGATTTCGCATTCGCGATCACGGCCAACAAGGAAGCGCGAGACCGCTTCGATGGGTTTTTGCGTGGCGGACAGGCCAATGCGCATCAGCGGGACCGCGCACAGCGCCTGCAATCGTTCGAGGCTCAGGGCCAAATGGCTGCCGCGTTTGCTGGCGGCGATGGCGTGGATTTCGTCGACGATTACCGTGCGCGTGGTGCCGAGCATCTGCCGGCCGGAGTCGGAACCGAGCAGCACGTAAAGGGATTCCGGGGTGGTCACCAGAATATGCGGCGCTGTTCGGCGCATGGCCGAGCGGTCTTTTTGCGGCGTATCGCCGGTGCGCACGGCGGTGTTGATCTGCAATGGGGGCAGGCCCATGACGCGCAATTGCTCGGTGATGCCGGCCAGCGGGTTTTGCAGGTTGATCTGGATGTCGTTGGACAGGGCTTTGAGCGGTGAAACGTAGACCACCAGGGTTTCGTCGGGCAGCCCGCCTTCATTGTCCAGTCCGCGATGGACCAGGTCGTCGATGACCGCCAGGAAGGCCGTGAGGGTCTTGCCGGACCCGGTGGGCGCGGCGATCAGGGTTGAGCGGTGCTGGCGGATCAACGGCCACGCCCGGGCCTGGGCGGCGGTGACCGTCGGGAAGGTGTTGCTGAACCAGGCGCTGACGGCGGGGTGGAAGCCTGCCAGGGCCGCGTCCGTGGGGATGGGCAGATTCATGGGGTAATTTATGCGGGTGGGGATAGGAAGTTGCAAGTACCACTCAAGACTTGCGCCGATTTTGAGGGCCTCTTCGCGGGCAAGCCTCGCTCCTACAGATGATCGCGCTCCCTTGTAGGAGCGAGGCTTGCCCGCGAAGGGGCCGGAACAGGCACCACAAATCCCCGGGATCTACACTTTACGGATGACGGTTGCGCACTAAACCCGCAAAATGCAACGATTCCGGCAACTATCAACGACATCGCCCGTGGGCGCTGTCGATAAAGCCAATCTTCCAATCAGACTGGGCCTGCTGACTCTATGCGAATGCGCCTTATGTTACTGGGCGGCGGAAATGCCCTTGGGCAGGCGCTGATTCGCCTCGGTGCGGAGGAAGACATCGGCTTCCTCGCCCCCCGCCCACCGCAAGACGGCTGGGATGCCGCGAGCCTGACGCAACTGCTCGACGACACCCGCCCGGACGCGCTGATCAATCTCGCCTACTACTTCGACTGGTTCCAGGCGGAGACGGTCAGCGAGCAGCGTCTGGCCGGGCAGGAGCGGGCGATCGAGCGTCTGGCCGAACTGTGCCAGCATCACAACATCGTGCTGCTGCAACCGTCGAGCTATCGCGTGTTCGATGGCTCTCGGGCGACCGCCTACAGCGAAAAAGACGAACCGGTGCCGCTGGGCCTGCGCGGTCAGGCCTTGTGGCGGATCGAACAAAGCGTGCGCGCCACTTGCCCGCAACACGTGCTGCTGCGCTTCGGCTGGCTGCTCGATGACAGCCCCGACGGCACCCTCGGGCGTTTCCTCGGTCGCGCCGAACAGCCTGAAGCATTGCTGATGGCCGATGACCGCCGGGGCAACCCGACACCGGTCGACGACGCCGCGCGGGTGATCATTTCGGTGCTCAAGCAACTCGATTGTGCGGCGCCGCTGTGGGGCACCTATCATTACGCCGGGCATGAGGCGACCACGCCGCTGGCGCTTGGGCAAGCGATCCTCACCGAAGCACGCGCACTGCATCCGCTCGCCATCGAAGCGCCGACCGCCCAGGCTCACGCCGCGCGCCCGGACGCCGCCGAAGAACCGCAACACGCGGTGCTGGCCTGCAAGAAAATTCTGCACACGTTCGGGATCAAGCCTCGCGCCTGGCGTGCGGCACTCCCGGGCTTACTGGATAGGTTCTATCGCCATGGCTGACGGCCCTGTTTTAATCACCGGCGGCGCCGGTTTCATCGGCTCGCACCTGACCGATGCCTTGCTCGCCAAGGGGCATTCGGTGCGCATTCTCGATGACCTGTCCACCGGCAAACGCAGCAACCTGCCGCTGGACAACCCCAAGGTCGAACTCATCGTGGGTGACGTCGCCGATGCTGCATTGGTGGCTCAAGCAATGGTCGGTTGCAGCGCCGTGGCGCATCTGGCCGCGGTGGCTTCGGTGCAGGCCTCGGTGGACGATCCGGTGAAGACTCACCGAAGCAATTTCATCGGCTCGCTGAATGTCTGCGAAGCCATGCGCCAGGCCGACGTCAAGCGAGTGCTGTACGCCTCCAGTGCGGCGGTCTACGGCAACAATGGCGAAGGCGAGTCGATCGATGAGGACACGCCCAAGGCACCGTTGACCCCGTATGCGTCGGACAAATTGGCCAGCGAGTACTACTTCGATTTCTACCGTCGCCAGCATGATCTGGAACCGGTGATTTTCCGTTTCTTCAACATCTTCGGCCCGCGTCAGGACCCGTCCTCGCCGTATTCCGGCGTGATCAGTATTTTCAGCGAACGCGCGCAGAAAGGCCTGCCGATCACCGTGTTTGGCGATGGCGAGCAGACGCGTGATTTTGTGTACGTCGAGGATTTGGTGGACTTTCTGGTGCAAGCCATCGAGCAACCGCAGGTCGAAGTGGGCGCGGTCAATGTCGGCTGGAATCAGGCGACTTCCCTCAAGCAAATGCTTGAAGCGCTGAAGGCGGTGGTCGGTCAATTGCCACCGGTGAGTTATGGCCCGGCGCGCTCTGGTGATATCCGTCATTCGCGAGCGAACAACCGGCGATTGCTGGAGCGCTTTACCTACCCTGAGCAGACACCGATGAGTGTCGGCTTGGCGCGGTTGTTGGGGCGCTGAGGTATTCGCAGCCATGAAAAAGGCGCCTTTCGGGGCGCCTTTTTTGTGGCCGGAAATGCTTCTTTGGCCGATGCAGGACCTGTGGCGAGGGAGCTTGCTCCCGCTCGACTGCGCAGCAGTCGTCATCAATCCCGGGTCTGCTTCGCAGTCCAACGGGAGCAAGCTCCCTCGCCACTAAAGCCATTCAAGTCCTTCTTAGAATTTGTAACCCAGGCCAACCATGTAGATGAACGGGTCGACATCCACATCGACCTTGGCCCGAGTGCCCGGAGCCACGGCGTTGTTTTCTACGGTCGCCGTAGTGTCGATGTCGATGTAGCGCACCTGGGCGTTGAGCATGATGTTGTCGGTGATCATGTAGTCAGCACCGACCTGAAACGCCATGCCCCAAGAGTTATCCGCCTTGAAATTGCTGAAGCCGTTGGCCTGTGCTGCGCTGCCGACGTGCTCGTCGTAGATCCAGGTGTAGTTGATGCCGGCGCCAACGTACGGCTGGAACGCGGACTTCCCGTCCAGCGGGTAGTACACAACGCTCAAGGTCGGCGGCAGGTGTTTCAGGGTGCCGAGTTTGCCGTTGGCCGCGCCCAGGGCGGTGCCTTTGATCTTCACGTCATGCTCGAATGGCGAGGCGGCCAGCAGCTCGATCCCCCAGTGGCTGTCGATCATGTAAGCGAAGTTCAGACCCAGCTGCGTGTCGCTGCCCATGGTGGCCTTGCCACCCAGGTCGGCGCCGGCCAGCGGGCCTTGATCGACCTTGACGCTGGAGCTGTCGGCTTTCGGGTTGATGGTGATTGCACCGGCACGAACGAGGATGTCGCCGGCGTCATGGGCGTAGGCGAGCGGGGCTGCGAGCGCGAGGGCGAACAGCGAAGCGCTGAGCAAGGACTTGTGCATGGAGGCTCCAAAGGACGTTAAAAATGATCGATGTCCAATGGTACGGAGGCGTCTGATACGGTCTTTTGATTCAGCTCAATGAAACAGTGATGGTGCTGATTTTTGTGGAACCTTTGATGGCCTCTTCGCGAGCAAGCCCGCTCCCACATTGGAATGCGATCAAATGTGGGAGCGGGCTTGCTCGCGAAGGCTATCTATCAAACACCACATGACTCCCGGATTCACTCCGGCAATTCATACACATAAATCTTGTCCGCCTCCATCTGATACCCCGCATCCGCCAGCTCGCTGGTCGACGCTTTGACTTGCAACGCCCCCTCGATCCAGTACGGCTGGTACAGCTCATCCAGCTTCACGCCCACTTCGCTTTTTACGTGCACGATCTGGTTCGACGGTGGTGGCGGCACGTGGATACAGGCGCCGAAATACGGCACCAGCAAAAACTCCGTGGTGCGTCCTTCCTCGCTCACTTCCAGCGGCACGATGTAGCCCGGCAAGCGAATGTTCTGCCCGTCGAGACTTTTCACCACCGGCGCATTGGGCATGTCCTGCTTGGCGGCGGGCGCCGACTCCAGTGCGCTGCTCATCTGCGACAGGTCATGCAGCGGTGTCATGTTCGGCACTTCCGGCATGGCGTCCGGCGGGATCATTTCTGACCAGGTCAGTTCTTTCGGCTCGGCCGCCCACAGCGGCAGGGCGACCAGCATCAACAGCGCAAGCAGGGCGCGGGGCATCATTAACGTCCTCATAGTCGGATCGACAGGCCATCGGCCAGGGATTGGCGATACGCGCGCCACGCCGGCACGCTGCCCATCAGCAACGCGGCGATCAGGATGCCACCGAGCAGCGTCCATTCATATTCACTGGGCCAGGCGAGCGGCAAGTACAAGCCGTAATTGGCCTGCACATACCCCTGGGCCAGGGCGATGCCCACGTACAAAAGCCCCAGCCCGGCGATCACACCCGACAACGCCAAGGCAAACGCCTCCAGCACCAGCAACGACGCGATGTGCCACGGCCGCGCGCCGACCGAGCGCAGAATCGCCATCTCGCGGCGTCGTTCGTTGAGGCTGGTGAGAATCGCCGTGAGCATGCCGATCAACCCGGTCAGCACCACAAACAGCGAGACCACGAACAAGGCTTTTTCCGCCGTGCTCATCAGACTCCACAGCTCTTGCAGCGCCACGCCGGGCAGGATCGCCAGCATCGGCTCGCCACGAAATTCGTTAATTTCACGTTGCATGGCGAAGGTCGAAATCTTGCTGTTGAGACCGAGCATGAACGCGGTGATCGCTTGCGGCGTCAGGTCCATGTTGCGCGCCTGATCGGCGCTGATCCGGCCTTTGCCCTGGGCCGGCACACCGTTGTGCCAGTCGACGTGAATCGCTTCCATGCCGCCGAGGCTGATGTGCAACGTGCGGTCCACCGGGGTGCCGGTGCGTTTGAGAATGCCGACCACGGTGAACGGTTTGTCGTCGTGTTTGACCAGGCTGATCACCGCCACGCCATGGGCCAGCACCAGTTTGTCGCCGAGCTTGTAGTGCAGCGCCTCCGCCACTTCGGCACCGAGCACCACTTCGAACGGATCGCTGGCGAAGGCGCGGCCATCGGCCAGTTCCAGGTGTTGCTGATGACCGTATTGATAGTGTTCGAAGTACGCCTCGGTGGTGCCCATCACCCGGTAACCGCGATGGGAATCGCCGAGCGACATCGGGATCGCCCACTTCACTTTCGGATTGTTGGCGAAGTGCTCGAAGCTGTCCCAACGGATGTTGTTGGTGGCGTTGCCGATGCGGAATACCGAGTACAGCAACAGGTTCACCGAACCGGAGCGTGCGCCGACGATCAGGTCGGTGCCGCTGATGGTGCTGGCGAAACTGGCCTTGGCTTCGGTGCGCACCCGTTCCACGGCCAACAGCAAGCAAACCGATAATGCGATGGCGAACGCGGTGAGAATCGCGGTGAAGCGGCGGTTAGCCAGGCTGGCCATCGCAAGACGAAACAAATACATCTCAGACCTCGAACGGGGTGGCGGCGCGATTGAGATCGGCCAGCGACAAGTGGCGATCGAACAGCGGCGCGAGGCTTTGGTCGTGGCTGACAAACAACAGGCTCGAGCCGGCTTCGCGGCATTCGGCGAACAGCAGGCGAATGAAGTTTTCGCGAGCGTCGTAATCCAGGGCCGAGGTCGGTTCGTCGGCGATCACCAGTTCCGGCTGACCGATCAATGCGCGCGCGGCGGCGACCCGTTGCTGCTGGCCGATGGACAGCGAGTCGGCGCGGCGGCTGAGGATACTTTCATCCTTCAAACCCAAATGCGCGAGCAGGGTGGCCGCGGCCTGGTCGACGCTACCGTGGCGTTGTTTCGCCCGTTCGGTGCGCAGCCTGGAGAAGTGGCAGGGCAGTTCGACGTTCTCGCGCACCGAGAGAAACGGCAGCAGGTTGAACTGTTGGAAGATGTAGCCGGTGTGATCCACGCGAAAGCGGTCACGCGCGCCGGCACCGAGTTCGGTCAGTTCCTGGCCCAGCAGGCGAATGCTGCCGCGATCGGGTTTCTGAACGCCGCCGAGCAGTCCGAGCAGGGTGGTTTTACCACTCCCGCTGGGACCTTTGAGGAACAGCGTTTCACCGGGTTCCAGGCGAAACGCCGGGATGTCCAGCAGCGGCGGGTGACCTGGCCAGCTGAAGCCCAGGTCGGACAGTTCGATGAGTGCTTGGGTCATGTGAAACCGGTCAGGTTGGTGTTGAACCCTGTAGGAGCGAGGCTTGCCCGCGAAGAGGCCATCACGTTCAACAGTGATGTCGACTGTAACGACGTCTTCGCGGGCAAGCCTCGCTCCTACAGTGGCGAGGTTAAATTCAGAATTTCAGGGCGGCCGCCTTGGCCGTCACTTCAACCCCTTGCTGGCCGCTCGGGCTGATCAGTTGTACCTGAATCTTCTGGGTAGCCGGGAAGGTATTGAAGATGTTCGCCAGGTCCAGGGTTTTCAGCGCGCCCGGGGCCGAGCAGGTGAATTGATAGTGCGCGTGGATTTCGCTGTGGTCGTGGTGATGTTCGTCTTTGGCATCTTCGTCATCAGCGTCTGGCTTGTCACCGAACAGCGGGCTTTCCAGTTCCTGGGTCGCCACTACACAACCGGCGGCTTTCGGCAGGTTGAACAGTGACAACGGTTTCTCAAGCTGTGCACGAGCGGCGGCGACTTTGGCCTTGTCGGCGTCAGTGGTGGCAACGTGTTCGAAGCCCACCAGGTTCATCGCCGGGCTTTCCAGTTCCAGCTCCAGGGTCTGACCGTCCAGCGCTGCATTCAGGCGAGCGACGCCATGTTCGTGGGCGCTGAGGCTGCCGTGTTCATGATCGTGGTCGTGATCATGTTCTTCAGCGGCGTGGGCGACGGCCAGCGGCAACAGGGCAAACGGCAGAGCGAGAAGCAGACGGCGCATGGCGGGTCTCCGAAAGTAAAATGAAGAGTTTGTTATGTAATCTTATAACGAAAGTGCGAGGAGTTTGACCGCCTGCTTGGCGTTGCGCAAGTCACATGGGAGCATGCAAGTCAGAAATGTGCAGGAGCAGACTTATGTTGCGTATACGCGGAAGCATCGGCGACTGGCCGGTGGATTTGACGTTGGAGATGGATGACGCCGACTGGGCTCGGTTCGGCGCGCAGTTGCAGGTGGTCACACCTGACACCAGTGCAGCCAGTGCTGCCCCGGCCAAGCCGATGAACCAGGATGATGCGCTGTGGCAGATCGCCAAAGACTTGCTGCGCAAGGCCGGGCAATTGAGCGGGCCGGATTTGCTGGAGCAGCTGGAAGGACTGACCGGCAGCGCGGCGTCGGGCAAGCGCCTGCTGGTGCGCCTGCGCCATTGCGCGGAGGTGAAAGTGTCGAGCGGCGGGGATACGCCGCTCTACAGCTGGATCGAGTAAACCGCAAAGATCGCAGCAGCTCTTACAGGGAAACAAGATCCCCTGTAGGAGCTGTCGAGTGAAACGAGGCTGCGATCTTTTGATCTTTCAATAAAGCGCAGCAAACAACTTGCGGCGGTAAGTGGTCACCAGCGGATGATCATTGCCCAGCAGTTCGAAGACCTGCAGCAGGGTCTTGTGCGGCAAGCCTTCGCTGTAGCTGCGATTGCGGATGAACAGTTTCAGCAAGGCATCCAGCGCGGCGTCGTATTGCTGGCGGGCCAGTTGCTGGATCGCCAGTTGATACACCGCTTCATCGTCCTGCGCGTTTTTCGCCAGACGTGCTTTCAGGTCTGCGGCATCCGGCAAATCCTTGGCCTGACCCAGGAACTGGATCTGCGCCTTGGCGCCGGCCAGCGCGGCTTTGTGCTCATCGCTTTTCACCGCGTCGAGCACGGTTTGGGCTTCGCCCAGTTCGCCACGTTCAGTCAGGCAACGGGCATAGAGGATCAAGGCGCCAGCGTTAGTGTTGTCTTCGCCCAGTAGCACTTTGAGCGCGGCCTCGGCGTCGGCGAAACGGCTGTCATCGAACAGCGCCTGGGCCTGTTCGAACGGATCGGCGGCTGCGGGTGGCGGCATTTGTACGTGAGGCTCAAGCATCGCCCGCACAGCCGATTCCGGTTGCGCACCGGCAAAACCGTCCACCGGCTGACCGTCCTTGAACAACACCACCGTCGGCAGGCTGCGAATGCCGAAACGGGCAACGATGTCTTGTTCGAGATCGCAGTTGACCTTGGCCAGCAACAACTCGCCCTGATAGCTTTCGGCGATGGTCTGCAGCATCGGCATCAGCACTTTGCAGGGCGCACACCATTCGGCCCAGAAATCCACCAGCACCGGTTTGTGGAAAGAGTTCTCGATCACCGACTGGTCGAAATCGGCGGTCGTGGCGTCGAAGATGTACGGCGTTTCCTGACTCATGGGGGATCTCTTGGAAGCGTGAATGGGGCAACTATACGGCTTGACGGGGGGCGGCCGGAAGCGGGGTGGCGGTTGAGAGGTATGTTGCCTGACCGGACGCCTTCGCGGGCAAGCCCGCTCCCACAGGGATCTTCTGTGAATGTAATCTTTGTGAACAACACAGAACACTGTGGGAGCGGGCTTGTTCGCGAAGCTTTCAGGCGCGCCGCGCGTGGTACAGGCTCACATGCCGAAACTCTTCAGGTTCGGCCAGATCCGGCAGGGTCATCGCTTCCAGCATTTCGATACGTTGATAGAGCGGATGCCTGAAATCCCTCACCCGCGAATCCGCCACCAATGCCTCCTGGCCGCGGCTCAAAAACTGATCAAGCAATGGCAAGTTCGCCCGGTCATACAAAACGTCGGCCACCAGAATCAGATCAAACCGGTCCGCCTCGGCGAAAAAATCCGACGAGTAGCTCAGCTCCACTTCATTGAGTTCAGCATTCGCCCGGCACGCGGCAATCGCCAGCGGATCCAGGTCACAGGCCACCACTTCCAGCGCCCCGGCCTTGACTGCTGCAATTCCTGCCACCCCGGAACCGGCGCCAAAATCCAGCACCCGTTTGCCTTTGACCCATTCTGGAAACGCTGCCAGATAACGGGCCACCGCCAAACCGCTGGCCCAGCAGAAACTCCAGTACGGCGGCTCATGCAGAATCCGCCGGGTTTCTTCCGGGCTGAACGCGCGGTCCATGTTGTCGCCGTCGATCAACCAGAGTTTCAGCTCGGTGCCGGGTAACGGGACAGGCACCAGCTGCGCATCACCGAGCAATTCACCCAACGCCTGTTGCAGGTCGAGCGGTGCAGTCATGGCGCTTTGACGAATTGCAACTGACCCAAGGCCTGAGTCGTCGGCTGGGTAATGACTTGCGACGGCAGATGCAAAATCAGCTGACCGGACTGGCTGGCACGGCCGCGCAGTTCAACACGCACGCCCGCCGGGAACGATTCCGGGTTGAAGCGCAGGTGAAACGGCAGAATCTGATTGGTGCCGATCAGGCTGGAGCTGGCGAGCAATTGTTGCGGACGGTCCTGGGCATCGATCACCAGCAGCGCCAGCTCGACTTCGGCACCGGCCGGTATGCCTTGCAGGGTGCCGCTCAATTCACGCTGATACGCGGGCAACGGGCCGAGGTTGGCGGATTCCTTGGCTTTTTTCTGCGCCGCCTGCGGGGCGGGCCCTGGCGTTGGCGGCTGAGGCTTGGGCGCATCGCTGCTGCAGGCCACCAGCAGGCTGAAAACACTGAGCAATACGAGCGGTCTTAGGGACATTTGCGGCTCCAGCAAGGTGAAATCCATGGATCAAGCTCTATAGCCAGTCTGTATACCGCAAACCCTATGGCTTGTCTTGCCACGGGGATGCGCTACCATGGCCCTCCCTTTTTTTGTTGCCTGCCACCATGCACTGTCCCTTCTGCGGTGCCAACGACACCAAGGTCATCGACTCGCGTCTGGTCGCCGAGGGCGAACAGGTGCGCCGCCGGCGTGAATGCCTGGCCTGCGGCGAGCGTTTCACGACGTTCGAGACTGCCGAACTGGTGTTGCCGCGCCTGATCAAAACCGACGGTAGCCGTCAGCCCTTCGACGAAGAAAAACTTCGCGCCGGCATGCAGCGCGCGCTGGAGAAGCGCCCGGTGAGTGTCGAACGCCTCGAATCGTCGCTGGTGCACATCAAACACAAACTGCGCGCCACCGGTGAACGCGAGGTCAAATCCCTCGTGGTCGGTGAGCTGGTGATGGCCGAGCTGCAAAAGCTCGACGAAGTCGCTTACATTCGTTTCGCCTCCGTGTATCGGCGCTTCCAGGATCTCAACGAGTTCCGCGAAGAGATCGATCGCCTGGCCCGTGAGCCGGTGAAAGAATGACCACCACCCCGGAACAAGCCATCCTCGACGCCCATTACATGGCCCGCGCCCTGGAATTGGCGCGCAAAGGCCACTACACGACCCACCCCAACCCTCGGGTCGGCTGTGTAATCGTGAAGGACGGGCAAATTGTCGGCGAAGGCTGGCATGTGCGCACCGGCGAACCCCATGCCGAAGTTCACGCCCTGCGCGCCGCTGGCGACAAGGCCCGAGGCGCCACCGCTTACGTGACCCTCGAACCGTGCAGCCACCATGGCCACACGCCGCCCTGTGCCGATGCGCTGGTGAATGCCGGCCTCGCACGGGTCGTCGCGGCGATGCAGGACCCGAATCCGTCGGTGGCCGGTCGCGGTATGCAACGCCTGGCCCAGGCTGGCATCGCTGTCGAAAGCGGCGTGCTCGAAGGCGAGGCGCGCAAGCTCAACGAAGGTTTCCTCAAGCGCATGGAACACGGCTTGCCGTTCGTGCGGGTGAAGCTGGCCATGAGCCTGGACGGTCGCACGGCGATGGAAAGCGGCGAGAGCCAATGGATCACTGGCCCAGCGGCGCGCTCAGCAGTACAACGCCTGCGCGCCCAGGCCAGCGTGGTGCTGACCGGCGCCGACACGGTGCTGGCGGACAACGCCCGATTGACCGTGCGGGCCGATGAACTGGGTCTGGACCCCGAGCAAACGGCCCTGGCCATGAGCCGTCCGCCGCTGCGCGTGCTGATCGACGGCCGTTTACGCGTGCCGCTGGACGCTCCGTTCTTCAAGGCTGGCCCGGCACTGGTCGCCACTTGCATGGCGATTGAAGAGCAATACGCCAACGGTCCGGAATGCCTGATCGTGGCCGGTGACGATGGCCTGGTCGACCTGCGCAAGTTGCTGGTCGAACTCGCCGCCCGTGGGGTCAATGAAGTGTTGGTCGAAGCGGGTCCGCGTCTGGCGGGGGCTTTTGCCCAGCAAGGTCTGGTGGATGAATTCCAGATTTTTATCGCCGGCAAGTTCCTCGGCTCCTCGGCTCGCCCATTACTGGACTGGCCGCTCGCGCAAATGAAAGACGCGCCCGAGCTCAAAATCACCGAAATTCGCGCGGTTGGCGATGACTGGCGAGTCATCGCCATTCCTGCGCCGGCGGCGAGCGTATAATTCCCGGCCTGCGCCACGCGACGGCTTTGTTCTCGAGGAGGACTCCATGTTTACCGGCATCATCGAATCCATCGGCAGTATTCGTGCATTGACCCCAAAAGGCGGAGATGTGCGGGTCCACGTAGAAACCGGCAAGCTCGACCTGAGCGACGTCAAACTGGGCGACAGCATCGCGGTGAACGGCGTGTGCCTGACCGCCGTTGAATTGCCGGGCAATGGCTTTGCCGCGGACGTCAGTCGCGAAACCCTCGACTGCACCGCCATGAATGACCTGAAAAGCGGCAGCCCGGTAAACCTGGAAAAAGCCCTGACCCCGACCACTCGCCTCGGCGGGCATCTGGTCAGCGGTCATGTCGACGGGGTGGGCGAAGTGGTTGCCCGTACCGAGAATGCCCGTGCCGTGGAATTCCGCATCCGTGCGCCGAAGGACCTGGCCAAGTACATCGCCCATAAAGGCTCGATCACCGTCGACGGCACCAGCCTGACCGTGAACGCGGTCGATGGCGCCGAGTTCATGCTGACTATCATTCCGCACACCCTGAGCGAAACCATCATGGCGTCGTACCAGCCAGGTCGCCGGGTGAACCTCGAAGTCGACTTGCTGGCACGTTATCTGGAGCGCCTGTTGTTGGGCGACAAGGCCGCAGAGCCAGCCTCCAGTAACATCACTGAAAGCTTTCTGGCCGCCAACGGCTACCTCAAATCCTGACTGAAGGGGGTGCCTTGTGGCGCTCAATAGCATCGAAGAACTGGTTGAAGACATCCGCCAAGGCAAGATGGTCATCCTCATGGATGACGAAGACCGCGAGAACGAAGGTGACCTGATCATGGCCGCCGAGTGCTGCAAGGCCGAACACATCAACTTCATGGCCAAGCACGCCCGTGGCCTGATCTGCATGCCGATGAGCCGCGAGCGCTGCGAGCTGCTCAAGCTGCCTTTGATGGCACCGCGCAATGGTTCCGGTTTCGGCACCAAGTTCACCGTGTCCATCGAAGCGGCCGAAGGCGTGACCACCGGCATCTCCGCTGCCGACCGCGCGCGCACCGTGCAAGCGGCCGCAGCGAAAGACGCCAAGGCTGAAGACATCGTCAGCCCTGGCCACATCTTCCCGCTGATGGCTCAGGCCGGCGGCACCCTGGCGCGCGCTGGCCACACCGAAGCGGCCTGCGACCTGGCGCGCATGGCCGGTTTCGAGCCAAGCGGCGTGATCTGCGAAGTGATGAACGACGACGGCACCATGTCCCGTCGCACTGAACTCGAAGCCTTCGCGGCCGAGCACAACATCAAGATCGGCACCATCGCCGACCTGATTCACTACCGGATGATCCACGAACGTACCGTTCAGCGGATTGCCGAGCAGCCTTTGGACAGCGAACTGGGCCAGTTCAACCTGGTGACCTATCGTGATTCCGTGGAAGGCGACGTGCACATGGCCCTGACCCTGGGCACCGTGTGCGCTGAAGAACCGACCCTGGTTCGCGTACACAACATGGACCCGCTGCGCGACCTGTTGATGGTCAAGCAACCGGGCCGCTGGAGCCTGCGCGCCGCGATGGCTGCGGTCGCCGAGGCGGGCAGCGGCGTGGTGCTGTTGCTCGGTCACCCGCTCGATGGCGACGTGTTGCTGGCGCACATCCGTGAAACTGCGGACCAGACGGCCGTGAAAAAACCGACCACTTACAGCATCGTTGGTGCCGGTTCGCAGATCCTTCGGGACCTGGGCGTACGCAAAATGCGCTTGATGTCGGCGCCAATGAAATTTAATGCGATATCCGGTTTCGATCTGGAAGTTGTAGAATACGTGCCCTCCGAATAATGACCGGTTGTTTCCAGTCCTTGATTCGCGGCTAACACATCACTGAGGGATGCGTAGAAAACGCGTCCCGGCTCTTTAAGAGATCTAACGAATGACCCTGAAGACCATCGAAGGTACCTTCATCGCCCCTAAAGGCCGCTACGCTTTGGTAGTGGGCCGTTTCAACAGCTTCGTCGTTGAAAGCCTGGTCAGCGGTGCAGTTGATGCCCTGGTTCGCCACGGCGTAAGCGAAAGCGACATCACCATCATCCGCGCGCCTGGCGCCTTCGAAATCCCGCTGGTTGCGCAGAAAGTCGCTCAGAAGGGCGAATACGCGGCAATCATCGCCCTGGGCGCGGTCATTCGTGGCGGTACTCCGCACTTCGAATACGTGGCGGGCGAATGCACCAAGGGCCTGGCCCAGGTGTCCATGGAGTTCGGCGTACCGGTCGCTTTCGGCGTCCTGACCGTTGATTCCATCGAGCAAGCCATCGAACGTTCCGGCACCAAGGCCGGTAACAAAGGTGCCGAAGCTGCCCTGTCCGCTCTGGAAATGGTCAGCCTGCTGGCGCAGTTGGAGGCCAAGTGATTAGCGACGAAAGCGATCGTTTCAACCCGCGCGATCCAAAGCCTGCGGATGCTGGCAAGCCATCGAAAAGCGTCAAGCGTCGCGAAGCCCGTCAGCTCGCGACTCAAGCGCTGTACCAGTGGCACATGGCCAAGCAGTCGCTGAACGAGATCGAAGCGCAGTTTCGGGTCGATAACGATTTCAGCGATGTCGACGGCGCCTACTTCCGTGAAATCCTGCACGGGGTTCCAGCGCAGAAGGACAAGATCGACGCCGCTCTCAAGCCTTGCCTGGACCTGACCATCGAAGAGCTGGACCCGGTTGAACTGGCGGTATTGCGCCTGTCCACCTGGGAACTGCTTGAGCGTGTCGACGTCCCTTACCGCGTTGTGATCAACGAAGGTATCGAGCTGGCGAAAGTCTTCGGTTCCACCGACGGCCACAAATTCGTCAACGGTGTACTCGACAAGCTGGCCCCGCGTCTGCGTGAAGCTGAAGTGAAGGCGTTCAAGCGCTAATCGGCGCTTGCAATCGCTATGGGTGAGTTTGAGCTGATCCGCAATTTCTTCGCCGCCGCGCCTTGTGCGCAAGGCGGTGAAGGCGTTGCCCTCGGGATCGGCGATGACTGCGCCTTGCTCGCTGTTCCTCCCGGGGAACAGTTGGCGATTTCCACCGACACGCTGGTTGCCGGCGTGCATTTCGCAGATCCTTGCGACCCGTTTCTGCTCGGTCAGCGTTCGCTGGCTGTAGCCGTCAGCGATCTGGCCGCCATGGGCGCCACCCCAATTGCCTTTACCCTTGCCCTGACCTTGCCGACGGTGACCGCCGATTGGCTGGACGCCTACGCCCGTGGTTTGAATGCCATGGCGCAGAGCTGTGGCGTGGCGCTGGTGGGCGGCGATACCACGCGCGGGCCGCTGAGTCTGACGATGACCGTGTTCGGTCGTGTGCCGGCCGGCAAGGCGTTGACCCGCCGGGGGGCGCAGCCCGGCGATTTGCTCTGCGTGGGCGGTGAGTTGGGCAATGCGGCGGGTGCCTTGCCGCTGGTGTTGGGGCAGCGTACGGCTGAAACCGCCATCGCCGACCCATTGCTGGCCCATTACTGGTCACCGCAGCCGCAACTGGCGTTGGGTCAGGCGCTGCGTGGCAAAGCCACCTCGGCATTGGACATCTCCGACGGCCTGCTCGCGGACTGCGGGCATATCGCCCTGGCGTCGAATGTCGGCATTCAGGTTGAACGCGACCGCTTACCGCTGTCGAACGCTCTAGTTGCCTTCCTCGGCCAGCCGGGTGCTGAAGACGCGGCCCTGAGTGGCGGCGATGACTATGTACTGGCCTTCAGCCTACCGTCCGTCGAGTTGCCCGCGTTGCTGGCCGCCGGCTGGCCGATCCACATGGTCGGACGTGTGGTGGCAGGGCAGGGCGTTGTGCTGCTGGATGCCGCTGGGCAAGACATCACCCCGCAAACCCGGGGCTATCAACATTTTCGGGAGACACCGTGACAGATCATCCCAAACAGGTCCCGGCGGAATTCGTACCGCCTTCGGTCTGGCGCAATCCCTGGCATTTCCTGGCGTTCGGCTTCGGTTCGGGCACCTTGCCAAAAGCGCCGGGCACTTGGGGGTCGTTAGTTGCGCTACCCTTCATCCCGTTGTGGCAGATGCTGCCCGACTGGGGTTACTGGCTGATGCTCGGCGTCACCATGCTGTTCGGCTTCTGGCTGTGCGGCAAGGTCGCCGACGATCTGCGGGTCCACGACCACGAAGGCATCGTCTGGGACGAAATGGTCGGGATGTGGATCACCCTGTGGCTGGTGCCAGAAGGTTGGTACTGGTTGCTCGCGGGGTTCTTGGTGTTCCGCTTCTTCGACATTCTCAAGCCCTGGCCGATTCACTGGATCGACCGGCATGTGCACGGTGGCGTCGGGATCATGCTCGATGACGTATTGGCAGGTGTGTTTGCGTGGTTGGCGATGCAGGGGCTGGTATGGATTTTCGCCTGACGGGCGAGACAGGGGACTAAGGATGGCTCGGCGCCGGTTGGCTGTGATGGTGTTCGCCATGTTTTGCTCGTTCGCCCAGGCGGAGGATGCCGCGACGACGCCCTCCGTGATCCATCTGGCCAGCGAGGAATGGGAAGACTATACCGCTGCTGACGGGCATGGCCTGGGGTGGGATGTGCTGCGGGAAGTGTTCGAACCGGCCGGGATCAAACTGGCTTTTCGTACCGAACCTTACACCCGCGCCGTGGGCCTGGCCCAGCGTGGTGAAGTGGATGCCTGTGTCGGTTCTTACCGTGACGAGGCCAGTGATGTGCTTTATCCACGCTGGAATTATGATACCGATCACATCTACGCCCTAGGCCTGGCCAGTAATCCGGCGCCGACCCCGGAAACCCTTGGCAACTATCGACTGGCCTGGGTCCGCGGTTACGAGTACCAGAAATACCTGCCCGGCGTGCAGCGCTATAACGAGGTCGTGCGGCGCACCGGCATTCTGTCGATGCTGACCCGTAACCGTGCCGACTTCTACATCGACGCACTGACCGAGGTCGACTACATCCTGAAGTGGGCCAAGGATCCGTCTCAGTTTCGGCGCACTCATATTGCGGAATTGCCGCTGTACCTGTGCTTCGCCGATACGCCCAAGGCTCGCGCATTGATGGCGCTGTTCGATCAGCGCATGGAACTGCTGGTGAAAAGCGGCCGATTGAAACCGATCTTCGAACGCTGGAAACAACCCTATCCGTTCAACCCGAACTGAACACGGTCAATGTGGGAGCGGGCTTGCTCGCGAAAACGGTAGTTCAGTCAACATTTCAGTCGACTGACAGCCCGCATTCGCGAGCAAGCCCGCTCCCACAGGGGTTGATGGTGGGCCTGAGATCTAACTTTTTGATCGTTATGCCCCATAATTCAGCCTAAGCGTCTGCAGGAACCTGCTGTTACAATGCCGCCTCTGCGAATCTCCAGTACTTATTGATCAGGAGCACACCGGTGCCTGTCGTTTTTGTCGCCGCTTCCAAGCTGCCAACGCCTTTTGCGCAATTCACCATGCACGGCTTTCTCGATGAAGAAAACGGGCGCGAGCACGTGGTGTTGAGCCTGGGTGAGTTCGCCGACGGTGCCCCGGTACTCGGCCGGTTGCACTCCGAATGCCTGACGGGTGATGCCTTGTTCAGCCAGCGTTGCGACTGCGGCTCGCAACTTGAAGCCGCCTTGCAGGCTATCGCTCGTGAAGGCCGTGGCGTGTTGCTTTACCTGCGCCAGGAAGGCCGTGGCATTGGCCTGCTGAACAAGATCCGCGCCTATGAGTTGCAGGATGGCGGTGCCGACACCGTTGAAGCCAACGAACGCTTGGGCTTTGCCGCCGACCAGCGTGACTACGCCATGTGCCTGCCGATGCTGGAACACCTGGGCGTGAAATCCCTGCGCCTGATGACCAACAACCCGCGCAAGGTCAAAGCCTTGACCGACATGGGCATTGTGGTCGCCGAGCGCGTGCCGCTGCACACCGGGCATAACCCGCACAACAAACTCTACCTGGCCACCAAGGCCAGCAAGCTCGACCACATGATGGGCAACGAGCATCAGGGCGAGGCAGACCGGGCGTGACGCGCGGTCAAGTAAGGCGGCGATTGTCCTTCAACTGGTGGCAATACATGGCCTTGGCCCTGTTGCCGCTGTTCGTGATCAATGGCGTGTTTGGCCAGGGCGAGGCGATCTTGCCGGTGCTGGCGATGCCTTTGTTCATTGCCGGTGTCGCCTCGATGTTTGTCAGTCTGAAGTTTTTCGGCGGCTACAAACATGCACTGATCGCCACCCAGAAAGCCCTCGACACCCCTGAAGAGCCCGCCGCCTGGATCACCCTGGCTGCCAAGCGTCGCACGGCGTTGCTGGTCGCGAGTCTGCCGGCGTGGATCGGTGCGCTGGCGGTGTTCGTCGGCCTCGAAGCAGTTCCGTTGGTGCTGCTGGCGCTGTCGACCACGGTGCTGTTCTACCTCTACCGTATCCCGCGTCAACTCGCCTGATGTTTCGCGTCTGGCTGGCGGTGATGCTGCTGGCCAGTAGCGGCATGGCCTCTGCTGTCGAGCGCGTTGTCAGCCTCGCGCCGTCTCTGTCTGAAATCGTTGTCGAACTGGGTTCCGCGGACCTTCTGGTCGGCGTGCTGGATGCCGGTGAACGTCCTGCCGAACTCAAAGGGCTTCCATCGGTTGGCCGTTATGGCCAGTTGGACATGGAGCGGCTGCTCAGCCTCAAACCTGATTTGCTGCTGCTCTGGCCCGGCAGCGTTGGCCCGGGCCAGCGTGAGCAGCTCAAGCGACTGAACATTCCCACGTATGTCGCCGAACCTCACACCCTCGAACAACTGACCGCGCAGATCGAAGCGATTGCCACGCAACTCGGTCGGCCCGAGCGTGGCGTTTCATTGGCCGCGCAATTACGCCAGCGCCTGGATGGGCTGCGCCAGCGCTATCGCCGGGATGAACCGTTGCGGGTGTTTTATCAGGTATGGGATCGACCGCTGTACACCGTGGGTGGCGGGCAGATCATCAGTGATGCGCTGGAAGTGTGCGGGGCGCGGAATGTGTTTGCCGACCTGACATTGCCGGCACCGCAGGTCAGCGTGGAGGCGGTGTTGCAGCGTAACCCCGAGGTGATTCTGGCCAGTGATCAGGCGCAGCTGGAGGCGTGGAAAGCCTGGCCGCAAGTCGCTGCAGTGACTCGGGAGCAATTGCTGCTGGTGACCGATAAGGGCCTGGAGCGACCGAGTGGGCAGATGATCGAGGCGACGGCCAAACTGTGCCAAGTCATCGCGCCCAACCGCTGACCTGTGGCGAGGGAGCTTGCTCCCGCTGGGCTGCGAAGCGGCCCCAAATTTGTCTGAGGGTTACTTCAAATGAAGCCGCATCAGCCTGTTTTGCGACTGCTGCGCAGTCGAGCGGGAGCAAGCTCCCTCGCCACAGTGGCCGGTGTCAGTTTTAGAACTCCGGCGTCCAGGTCACCCCGAACATCCACGCCCGACCTTCCTCGCGATACCCGTATTGACTGCCATCATGGCTGTACAACGCCCGGCTATAACCCTTGTCCAGCAGGTTATCGACCTTCAGCTCAAGCTTGATCTCACGATTCAATTCCCAACTGCTACGCAACCCCAGCAACGCATACCCGCCCAGCGGCTGCAGATTGTTCTCGTCGTCATAACTGCTGCTCACCGCCTGCCAACTGGCGCCGAGGCCGAGCCGGTCGAACTGTCGGTCCAGGTCCAGGCTCAAGGTCCGCCGCGCACGACGGGCCAGGGTATGGCCGCTGTCGCGATCCCGTGGGTCGATGATCGCCACGCCGAGGTTGCTCTGCCAGCCGAACAGCTCCTGTTTCAGTGCCGCTTCGAACCCGTTGATACGCGCTGAAGCCACGTTCTGCGGCCGTGAGTGATTGCCGAAGATAATCGCGTCTTCAAGGTCCGTGCGATACAGCGAAGCTTCGAGGCGACTGGTCTCGGTCAATTGGCTGCGCCATTGCAGCTCGTAGCTTTTCGAGGTTTCAGGCTTCAGGTCAGGATTGCTGAAATCCGGGTAGTACAAGTCATTGAAGGTCGGTGCGCGAAAGCCCTCGCTGTAGGTCAACAGCACGTCGTTGTCCGGGTTCAGCGGCAAGGTGAAGGTGCCGCTCCAGCTATTCTGGCCACCGAACTGCTGGTTCTGGTCACGGCGCAAACCCAGCTCCGTGGAAAAATTGTCTGCCTGATAGCGATGCTGAATAAACGCCGCGCGGTTCCAGCGGCTGTCCTCGTCGAACGCTGTGCTGCTGTTGATCCGGTCTTCGTACCAGTCGCCGCCGAGAATCAAGCTGTTGCGCTCATTGAGCGTCAGGTCGTTCTGCCAATTCACCGAATCACGGTAGGTGTTGAACACGCTGCGCTCATCGCTGAGCGTGTCCAGTGTCTTCTCGCGGTTTTCACTGTGAGCGAATTCGACACGGGTTTTCCAGAGATCGTTAACCCGGGCATCGACATAACTGCTGATGCTGCTTACGGCAAAGTCGCTGTAAGGCTGCTGCTGGAGCGATTCGAAGGTCGTCGTGTCGAAGCGGCCAAATGGATTGTCGAACTCGCTTTTGCCGCGATTATCGAGAGCGTTGGCACCGATTTCGATGTCATCGGTGAGGGCATGGCTCAGGCTCAAACTCACCGATTTATTGCGATACTCATCGTGATCGCCATCACTGGGATACGACTCGTGGGTGCGATTAATTCCGGCTGTTTCATCGAGGCTGGCGCCAAGGTTGAAACGGGTTTTTTCATTGCCACCGGACAACCCCAGGCTTCGCTCCCACGTCTGGTTGCTGCCAAATCCAGCGTGCAGACGCGGTTGCAGGCCTTGTTCGACGCCACGCCGGGTGAAAATCTGGATAACGCCGCCAATTGCATCACTGCCATAAATCACCGAGCGGGAGCCGCGCAACACTTCCACGCGCTCGACCTGTTCGATGTTGATGTGTTGCAGGTTGCTGTCGCCGGAAGTCGAGTTGCCGATGCGTTGACCATCCACCAGCACCAGGCTCTGCGCCGACTTGGTCCCGCGAATGTAAATCCCCGGCAGACTGCCGCGCCCGCCGGTTTGCCCGACCTGCACACCCGGCACACGACTTAGCAAGTCCGTGACACTGCTCGGTTGCAGGCGGTCGATGTCTTCGCGGGTGAAGACGGTGTTGGCGGCGCTGCTGTCGTTGCGCGCTTCGACCTGACGGTTGGCGCTGATCAGCACTTCGGGGAGCTTCAGGGCTTGATCGCGTTCGAAGGTGTCAGCCAAGAGTTGGCCGGCCGGCAGCAGGGTCAGCGTCAGGGCGAGGTGGGAGAGTTTCATGGACAGTCCGGTGACGCTTTAAAGCGAACACATTTTTGAAGGTTGTTCAAAACCAATGTGGGAGCGGGCTTGCCCGCGATGACGGTGTGTCAGTCAATGAATAAGTTGACTGTCATTTCGCTATCGCGGGCAAGCCCGCTCCCACAGGGTTTTGCATGTGTCTGGTGTTTAGATGTTCAGTAGTTGCAGCCGCTGACGAACCGACGCTTCAATTCCCGCTTCATCCAACCCGCATTCAGCCAGCATTTGCGCAGGCTTCGCATGCTCGACGTAACTGTCGGGCAAACCCAGATGCAGCATCGACTTGAGGATGTTTTCACGGGCCAGGAATTCGCTGACCGCGCCACCGGCACCGCCCATGATCGCGTTCTCTTCGATGGTCACCAGCAACTCGTGGCTGCCAGCGATTTCGCGAACCAGTTCTTCGTCCAGCGGTTTGACGAAACGCATGTCGACCACGGTCGCATCCAGCTTCCCGGCGACTTTCAGCGCCTCGGCCAGTTGCACACCGAACACCAGCAGGGCGACTTTGTTGCCCTGGCGACGAACCACGCCTTTGCCGATTTCGATCGGTTGAAGGTCTTTTTCGATCGTTGCATTCGGGCCGGAGCCGCGCGGGTAGCGCACCGCCGCCGGACCGTTGAACAGGTGACCGGTGGTGAGCATTTTGCGCAGTTCGTTTTCGTCGCTCGGGGTCATCACCAGCATGCCGGGGATGCAGCGCAGGAACGACAGGTCGAAACTGCCCGCGTGCGTCGGGCCGTCTTCGCCGACCAGGCCTGCGCGGTCGATGGCGAACAGCACGTCGAGGTTTTGCACCGCGACGTCATGAATCAGTTGGTCGTAACCGCGTTGCAGGAACGTCGAATAGATAGCCACCACCGGTTTCGCACCTTCGCAGGCCATGCCGGCGGCGAGGGTCACAGCATGCTGTTCGGCAATCGCCACATCGAAATAGCGCAGCGGGAAACGCTCGCTGAACGCCACCAGGTCGGAACCTTCTTTCATCGCCGGGGTGATGCCCACCAAGCGCGGATCAGACGCGGCCATGTCGCACAGCCATTCGCCGAACACGCCGGAATACTTCGGTCCGCCGGATTTCTTCGGCGCCGCGGCCGGCGCATCAACAGGTTCAAGCTTGGTGATGGCGTGGTAACCGATCGGGTCGACTTCCGCCGGGGCGAAGCCTTTGCCTTTCTTGGTGACGACGTGCAGGAACTGCGGGCCTTTGAGATCGCGCATGTTGCGCAGGGTGGCGATCAGGGTCGGCAGGTCGTGGCCATCGATCGGGCCGATGTAGTTCCAGCCCAGTTCTTCGAACAGCGTGCCGGGGACCAGCATGCCTTTTGCGTATTCTTCGGTGCGACGGGCGATTTCCCAGGCGCCGGGCAGGCGCGACAGGACCTTTTTGCTGCCTTCACGCATGCTCGCGTAAGTGCGGCTGGAAAGGATCTTCGCCAGGTAGTTCGACAACCCGCCGACGTTGCGCGAGATCGACATGTCGTTGTCGTTGAGGATCACCAGCATGTTGGCGTTCACTTCCGGCGCATGGTTCAGCGCTTCGAACGCCATGCCCGCGGTCAGTGCGCCGTCGCCGATCACCGCAATGGCCTTGCGATCACTGTTCTGCAGACGGGCGGCAATGGCCATGCCCAGCGCTGCGCTGATCGAGGTGCTGGAGTGACCGACGCCAAAGGTGTCGTACTCGCTCTCGGAGCGACGCGGGAAAGCCGCAACGCCGTCCTTCTGGCGCAGGGTACCCATGCGCTCGCGACGGCCGGTGAGGATTTTGTGCGGATAGGCCTGATGACCCACGTCCCACACCAGCCGGTCGTCCGGGGTGTCGAAGACGTAATGCAACGCGATGGTCAGCTCGATGACGCCCAGGCCGGCACCGAAATGCCCGCCGGTCTGTCCGACCGTATAGAGCAATTCCAGGCGCAACTCATCGGCCAGGGTTTCCAGCTCGGCTTCGCCTAACCGGCGCAGGCCGTCCGGCGTGTTGGCACGGTCGAGCAGGGGCGTGGTCGGGCGCTTGCGGGGAATCTCATGAAACGTCGTGGGCATCAGGCGAATCGTTATAGGTATAAAAGATGCGGCAGTTTACCTGATGCATCGCCCCCTGCCCACGCGTTGCTCTTTTTTGGCGGATACGCTGTCAGCTGCGCCGTTCGACGATGTAGCGGGCCAGATCGCGCAACGGCTCGGCGGCCGCGTCAAACGGTCGCAGCGCATGCAGGGCTTGATCGCGCAATTCCAGGGCGTAAGCCTTGGCCGCGTCGAGGCCGAGCAGGGCCGGGTAGGTCGGCTTGTCGCGAGCGATGTCGGCGCCCTGACGTTTGCCGAGGGTTTCGGTATCGCTCTCGACGTCGAGAATGTCGTCCTGCACCTGGAAAGCGAGGCCGATGGCCTGTGCATAAGTCTGCAAGGACTTCAGTTCGTCCTTCTCGGCGCGGCCACTGGCCAGGGCGCCGAGTTTGACGCTGACCTCGATCAGCGCGCCGGTCTTGTGCCGGTGCATGGTTTCGAGGGCTTTTTGATCGAGTTTCAGACCGACCGAGCCGAGGTCGATGGCTTGGCCGCCGACCATGCCGGCCGGGCCGGCTGCCAATGCCAGGGCACTGACCATTTGCAGGCGAAGGTGATCGGAGGTGAGAGCAGCGTCAGAGTTGCTCAGGCGCGGATCAAGCAGGGCGCTGAACGCCAGGCTCTGCAAGCCGTCACCGGCCAGAATTGCGCAGGCTTCATCGAATTTCTTGTGCGTCGTCGGCTGGCCACGACGCAGATCGTCGTCGTCCATGGCCGGCAAATCGTCGTGCACCAAGGAATAAGCGTGAATCAGCTCAACGGCGCAGGCCGCACCGTTGGCTTGCTCGGCCTTGCCACCGAGCGCTTCGCACGCGGCGTAGGCCAGTAGCGGGCGAACCCGTTTGCCGCCATTCATCACGCTGTAGCGCATGGCTTCGTACAAGCGCGCGAGCTCAGGGCTCGGCGCGTTGAACAAGGTTTCCAGTGCGGCGTTGACGCGGGCCTGACTGGTCGCCGAATACGCTGCAATCATTCTGGCTGATCCGCGTCGAAGGGTTCCTCGGCCAACTCGCCATCACGCTCGAGCAGCACTTGAACCTTTTGCTCGGCCTGGGCCAGCGCCGCCTGGCAATCGCGTGTCAGACCGATGCCCTGCTCGAAAGCCGTCAGCGAGTCTTCCAGCGACAATTCGCCGTTCTCCAGACGCTCCACCAGCGTTTGCAGGTCAGCGAGAGATTGTTCGAAATCCAGTGCAGCTTTTTTGCGGGCCATGGCGGCTATTTCCGGTTGACGTTAAACCGGCGCGACACTAGCAGACATGGGGGTTATGGGCAAATGAGGGCGGGTTTTTGAGCCTTGATCCCAAGTTGAAAACACCCCTTGTGGCGAGGGAGCTTGCTCCCGCTGGGTCGCGCAGCGGCCCCAAGACCATTCACCCAGGTTTTTTCAAGAAGACCGCATTCAGCAATTTACGACTGCTGCGCAGCCGAGCGGGAGCAAGCTCCCTCGCCACAGGACAGCGTTGATCCTGATTAATCGGTGGAGGCATCGGGGTAGCTGATCTGGTATCGAGTATTGCGCCCGCCGCCTGGTAGACGCTTCAGGTAGCCTTTCTCCAACAGTTCGCTCAGATGACGAGTGGCAGTAGCTTTGGATACTTTCGCCACTGCCTGATACTGCGCCGCACTGATGCCATGCTCGAAACCGCGCTCCCCGCCATCAAGCAGGCGATTCAGCACTTTGGTCTGTTCCGCCGTTAAGGGGGACTGCCGATGCGTCTGCCAGAAACGCGCCTTGCCCAACACGGATTCGATCCGCGCCATAGCCTGGTGCAAGCTGCGCAGCAAGGTTTTCAGAAACCATTCCAACCAATCAGTAATATCCGTCGTCGCCTTCTGGCTGGCTTCCAGCACCCGATAATAGCCAGCGCGATCCTCAAGAATGCTCGCTGACATCGCATAGAAACGGATGGCCTGTGCCTCGCCCTGAGCCAGCGCCAGATCGGTGAGGGTGCGTGTCAGGCGGCCATTGCCATCGTCGAAGGGGTGCAAGGTGACGAACCAGAAGTGCGCGATGCCGGCCCGCAGCAATGGATCGAGCCCTTCCTGACTTCGGCTGGCTTCAAACCAGGCAAGGAACGTATCGAGTTGTTGCTCAAGGCCACGACGGGGAGGCGCTTCAAAGTGAATGGTCGGTCGGTCGAGCCGGCCTGAAACTACCTGCATCGGCTCATCGCCGCGTAACGCGCCGACATGCATCGCTCGAGCAGCAAGGTCAGTGTCCTGATCCGGAAACAGCCACTCATGCCATTCCAGCAATCGCTCCAGCGTCAGCGGTTTCGCAAAGTGCTGGGTGGCATCGAGCATCAACTCCGCCAGACCTTCGCTGCGCTGACTGACGTGATCGCCATCGACCTGTTCCAGACCCAGGCGCCGCGCCAGCGAAGAGCGGACCGAGCCAACATTGAGCTGTTCACCTTCGATAGCGGAAGACGTCACGATGTTTTGCAACAACGCATCCAGTTCGCTCTGCGCACTTAGCGAGCCACCCACGGAACTGGCCATGCCCATCAACCGGCCTTGCGCCTGCACGCACTCACGCAGCAGCGGTGTCAGGCGCTCGGCTTGCCAGTTGAAATTCGGCCATTCGGGCTGTTGCCAGATCCAGTGAGGTGCCATGAATTCAGGTGCTCCAAGGTCAATGAGCCGAATAATAGTCGTATTCGGCTCATTTCGTGAGCCGAATAACCTCTTTATTCGGCTCACGTCCAAAAAACACCGTGATTCCTACCGCAAATATAGATGTATCCGATTGTTAAAAAACCGCCAAATGGCTAACCTTCGCGCCTTCTACGACCCAATAGTCACGGGTCTTTCTGACGAAACGCAGTTTTTGGATCTGTAACGCGCCGAGGATCGGGTGCAAGGTTTCGTTATGCATGGCAGGAGGCGTCACATGCGTTCATTACTTCTAGTGCTGATGGGGTGGGTCTGCGCGACCGCTGCCTGGGCCGAGTCGACGGCTGAGCTGTCGGAACCGGTCGGCGGCTGGCGCTACAACGGCCTGCTCGATCGCAGCGAATACCCTCAAGTTGCCTATCCCACGCCGCCCATCGACCGGGGCGTGCAGCGTAATCGCACGATGATCCAGGGTCAGCTCAAGGCCATCGGCACTCAACGCGGGCCGCACACGCTGGCGGTCAACGGCAATCCCCTGAATCTGTACACCGACGACCAAGGGCGTTTCGCCCGGCCGTATGCGTTCGGTGCCGGCTCCAACAGCGTCGAAGTGCGCAGTGTCGAAGGCAAATCCCTCAAGCGCGTTCAATTTTATGAAGCGAACAACCTGCGCACGCCGGCGCGGATTCGCGTGGTGCTGGGATGGGACGATCCGAAAGCCGAACTCGATCTGCACATCGTGACCCCCGACGGCCAGCATGCGTTCTGGGCTCGCCCGGCGATGAGCAACGGCGGCGGCCTGGACCCGGACGGTGTCGATGGCCCTGGCCCGGAAATGTTCACCATGACCGCACCGATGCATGGCACCTATCTGGTTTACGTGAACTATTGGGGCAACTTCGGCAGCGGCGGCTATAACTTCGATGAGACCAGCAACCAGAACGAGGTGATCACCTCGCAGATCAACCTGGTGCTCAACGAAAACACCGTCGACGAAAAACGCGAGACCTTCATCGTGCCCCTGCGGGCCATCGGTGACCTGCTGCTGGTCAAGACTTTCAACTATTAAGCATCCCGCTCCACGGATGACATCGGGTTTTGTGAACATGAGTGATAACACTGTTTCTCCGGCCGCCGAAACGCCTGCTGCCAAAACTCCTCGCCGCTGGCCGGCGCTGCTGGTCGGGCTGGTCCTGGTGGCCGGCGTGGCGGGCGGTTTGGGCTGGTTCATGCACAAACCCAAGGCGCCAGCGGCAGAGTTGGCCAGTGACAAACTGGGCATGAGCCGCCCGGACGGCCTGCTCGAAACCCACTCCTTGAGCCAGTTGCCCAAGGACTTGCTGGCCGTGCCGTTCCTCAAGGAAACCCTGACCGAAGATTTCGTCTTCTATTACGAAGCGCATGCCGATCGCCTCGGTTTGATCGGCAGTCTGCGGCGGATCATTTACGAACATGACCTGAAATTGCAGGACAGCCTGATCGAGCAACTCTTCGATCAGCCGGCGGATGTGGCGTTGTGGCGCGGGGCGGATGGTCGTCTGAAAGACTTTTTGTTGGTGATGGATCGCGGTGGTCTGGCCAAGGTGCTGGAGCCGCTGGCCAAAGTGGCACTGGATGATACGCAGCTGACCCAGCTCGGTGAAATCAAGGTCGCCGGCGATGCGGTGCCGCTGTATCAACTGACCTACAACAACAGCAAAGCGTTGGTGTTCGCCTCCTATGGCGACAAGTTGGTGGTGCTGTCCAACCCTTCGAAGCTGTATGACACCGGCCACGGCCCGACTGACGAGCGCGGCATGGTGTCGACCCAAGCGCTGGAAGCACTGCTCGGCGGTCAGAAACTGTTCCCCGAAGCCTTCGGCCTGCCACCGCGCACGCCTGAAGTGAAACAACGCTTGTCGGTCAACGCCAGCGTTCTGGCCATGGGTTACCAGCGTTTCATCCCGAACTTCGCCGGCCTGCGCTTCGACATGGACGACAAGGGCTGGCACAGCTTCCTCGCCATGGACGAACTGGACAACCAACCGGACTTCGATTTCAAACCGATCTGGCAAGCCATGCCGATGGGCGCCAGTGCTTGCGTGGCCTTGCCGCTCGCCGCCGAACAACAGAAACCGCTGCTAGTGAAACTGGGCGCCGACGAAACCGTGGCCCAGTCCCTGACCGAACACATGGCCGGTGCGGCCGGACTCTGCTGGTACGCCGATTCGCGGCTGTACACGCCGTTGCTGGTGGCCAGCCTGAACGATGATGACAGCGCCAAACTCGACGGCGACCTGGGCACTCTGTTCGGCTCGATGGTCGGCGCCTACGAAGGCAACGTTGAAGAACACGCGTTCCCGGTGGTCGAGAAGCAGGAAGGCCAAAGCCATCAATGGCAGCGCCAGGTCAGCTCCAACTTCGGTCCTTATAAAGCCAAGGATGCCGAGAACCCGGACGCGATCACCGGCAAGGCGTTCATGAAGGTCAGTCTCGCGCGTCACGGTTCGACGTTGCTGTTCTCCCTCGACGACAAGCTCGTGGACAAGGCACTCGGCACCCTCGACAAACGCTTCCCGCCGATGGCCGACGTGGTGCCGAAAGACCTGCTGATGCCGGTCTACTTCGGCCCGGATGCCATGGCGCAACTGATGCAACAGGAAACCCTCGACAGCCTGCCGCAGGACATGGAGCCGGTGTTCTACAACGCCGCGCAAACCTACCTGATCCCGAAACTGCGCAAGCTCGGCGGTTACGGAAAATACGCCCTGACCTTGCCTGAAGGCAGTGAGCCTGACGGCCATTGGCAGTGGCTGCCGCTGGAATGGAAATCCCTGTGACCGCACTTATCCGAGGCCTCGGCCTGCTGGCGATGTTGCTGGGCAGTCGCGCATTTGCCACCGAAGCGGCAGCGCTGGATCCGCAGCAATCCCAGGTGTTCCGCGCCTGGTTCGTGCGCATCGCCCAGGAACAACTGACCCAAGGCCCGAGTCCGCGCTGGTATCAGCAGGACTGCGCGGGCCTGGTGCGTTTCGCCGCCAACGAAGCGCTGAAAGTCCACGACGATAAATGGCTGCGCAGCAATGGCCTGTCCAACCGTTACCTGCCGCCAGAGCTGCCACTGAGCGAAGCCCAGCGCGGCCTCGCCCAGCAATGGCAGCAGGGCGGCGGCAAGGTCGGGCCGTACGTCAACGCAATCAAACTGATCCAGTTCAACAGTCATCTGGTGGGCCGCGACGTATCGCAGGCCCGGCCTGGCGACCTGATGTTTTTCGATCAGGGCGACGACCAGCACCTGATGATCTGGATGGGCCGCTACATCGCCTATCACACCGGCTCCACCACCCCCACAGACAACGGCATGCGTTCCGCGAGCCTGCAGCAACTCATGACATGGAAGGACACCCGATGGATACCCGACGCAGCCAACCCCAACTTCATCGGCGTCTATCGACTGAACTTCCTCTCCCAATGATCGGTGCCCGCATGTTGCGTTTTCTGCCTTTGCTGTTGCTCCTGGTGTTGCCGTTTTCAGCAGTCAACGCTGAAGACTCCGTCGAGCCGAGCGGCTACACGCCGGTGGCCGGTGAAAGCTTTTTCCTGCTGGCCGACAGCAGTTTCGCCAGCGACGAGCAGGCGATGGTGCGCCTCGAAGCACCGGGTCGCGACTATCGCCGGTTCCGCATGGAGCCTTACGGCGGCGCCGACATTCGGGTGTATCGCATCGACAAACCGCTGGATTTCCTCAAGCGCCAGAAGAACCTGCACCGCGTGGTCAGTGACGGCCAGTTCAAGGGCGAAGGCCTGTCGAACACCCTCGCGTACCTGTGGGACAACTGGTACCGCAAATCCCGTCGTGTGATGCAGCGGGCGTTTTCCTACGAGTCGCGCAAACAAGTCACCGAGGAAGTGCCGGAACTGAAGATGGGCAGCGCGATTGCCGCGCCAACGCCCTACGACGCTCAGCCGCAATTCGCATTGATCCCGGGTTTGCCGGTGGTCAGTCAGTTCCGTTATCCGCTGTGGCAAGCCAAGCCGATCCAGCCGCCTACCGGTGTGAATCTGGCCGGTTCTTCCAGTGAGTTCGTCAGCGTCGCACCGGGCAACGTTTACATTCCGCTGGGCAACCTGAAACCGGGTTTGTACCTGGTGGAAGCGCTGATCGGCAAGTACCGCGCGACCACCATGGTCTTTGTCTCCAACACCGTCGCCGTGAGCAAGATTGCCGGTGATGAACTGCTGGTCTGGGCCGCGCGCAAACACGAAGGCAGTTCGGTGCCGAAGGTCAATGTGCTGTGGACCGATGGTCTGGGCGTGATGAGCAGCGGCGCCACTGATGGCGATGGTTTGCTGCGCCTGAAACACGTCAGCCCCGAGCGTTCGTTCGTGATCGGCGAGGACGAAGAGGGCGGGGTGTTTGTCTCCGAGAACTTCTACTACGACAGCGAAATCTACGACACCAAACTCTATGCCTTCACCGATCGGCCGCTGTATCGGCCGGGGGATTGGGTGTCGCTGAAAATCGTCGGCCGCGAGTTCAAGAATGCCCGGGATTCGGTGCAGCCGACCGCTGCCGACGTCAACGTCACCGTGCTCGATGCTACTGGCACGGCGCTGCAATCGCTCTCGCTGAAACTCGATTCCAAGTCCGGCACCCAGGGCCGCTTCCAGCTACCGGATAACGCGGTGGCGGGTGGTTATGAACTGCGTTTCAGCTACAAGGATCAGGCTTACAGCAGCGCATTTCGCGTCGCCGAATACATCAAGCCGCACTTCGAAATCTCGCTGAACCTGGCCAAGCAGGATTACCGCACCGGCGAACCGGTCAAAGGCAGCCTCGTGCTGCTGTACCCGGACGGCAAGCCTGTGGCGAACGCCAAGTTGAGCCTGAGCCTGCGCGCCCAGCAATTGTCGATGGTCGACAACGAGCTGCAATACCTCGGGCAATTCCCGGTGGAACTGACCAGCACCGAACTGACCACGGATTCGAAGGGCAATGCGACCCTCGACCTGCCGGCCGCCGAGAAACCGAGTCGCTACATGCTCACCGTTTTCGCCAGCGATGGCGCGGCGTATCGGGTCAAGACCACCAAGGAAATCCTCATCGACCGTGGTGCCGCCAGTTTCCGCTTGAGCGCCCCGCAGCGGTTCAGCGCAGTGGGCGACAAGGTTGCGTTCAGCTACGCCAACGAAGGCGGCAGCGAGGAAAGCAAAGCGGTCACGCCGGGCAGCTACAGCTGGGTGCGTCTGGAAGACCAGAGCACCGGCGACGGCAAACTCACCGCAACCGATAAAGGCTTCACATTGGCCTTCGACCGTCCGGGCACCTACAACCTGACGTTGAAAGATGGCCATGGTCGAGTCGTCGGCGCCACTGGCCATTCGGTCACGGGCGATGGCGTGAAAGCGGTGCCCGGCACCGTGGAAATCGTCCTCGACAAACCCGAGTACAAGGCAGGCGATGAAGCCTTGGCGCTGATCACTTTCCCTGAGCCAGTGAGCGATGCCTTGCTGTCGCTGGAACGCGACAAGGTCGAGTCCACCGCGCTGCTGTCCAAGGGCGGCGACTGGCTGAAGATGGAAAAACTCAGCGACACCCAATACCGCGCGCGCATTCCGGTGAAGGACAATTTCGCGCCGAACCTGACGTTCTCGGTGCTGTACACCAAGGGCGGTCAGTACAGCTTCCAGAACGCCGGCATCAAGGTGATCGCGCCGCAAATCGACGTCGCCATTGCCACCGATAAAGAGTCGTACCAGCCGGGCGATACCGTGTCGGTCGACCTGACTACCCAGTTCGCCGGCAAGCCGATTCCGGCGCACCTGACCGTCAGCGTGGTCGATGAAATGGTCTACGCGTTGCAACCGGAAGTCGCGCCGACCATCGACCAGTTCTTCTACCACCCGCGCCGCAACAACGTGCGCACCAGCGCCAGTCTGTCGTTTATCAGCTACGACGTTGCGCTGCCGGGCAGCCCCGGGGCACCGGGCAAAGCCAACCGCAGCGAACGCGGCGTGAAAGTGCTGGAACGGCCGCGTCGCGAAGACGTCGACACCGCCGCGTGGGAACCTGAGTTGATCACCGACGCCAACGGCAAAATCCGCTTCACCTTCAAAATGCCGGACTCGCTGACCCGCTGGCGCATCACTGCGCGGGCCATCGCCGATGACGGTCAGGTCGGGCAGAAGAAGCAATTCGTGCGCTCGGAGAAACCGCTGTACCTGAAGTGGAGCGGCCCGACCAAGTTCCGCAATGGCGACAAACCGGATCTCGGTGTGTTCGCTTTCAGCCAGGCCGAAAAACCGGTCAAGGCTGAACTGGTCATCCATTACGGCGGCACCGAGCAGCGCGTGCCGGTAACGCTCAACAACGGCATCAACTACATCGCGCTGCCGGCGTTCGCGCTGGCCTCCGGCGAGTGGGCCGCCGAACTGGTGCAGGACGGTAAAACCGCCGATGCCCTGGCCGTGCGCCTGACTGCGACCGGCGAAGGTTGGCAGGTGACGCAAAGCCAGAGCCTGGACGTGGCCAGCGGTGACACGCCGCTGACGCTGCCGGCGGACGCGACGGATATTCGCCTGCGTCTGGATGACAGTCCGCAAGCGCTGTTCCGCTCGGCGCTCGATGATTTGCTGAGCTATCCGTACGGCGGCGTCGAACAAACGGCTAGCCGTTTGCTGCCGTTGAGCATTGCGTATCCGACCTTGTCGTCGAACCCGCAGATCCGCGATCGCTTGCGCCTGATCATGCAGAACAGCCGCCTGCGCCTGGTGCAAATGGCCGGGCCTTCCGCGAGCTTCACCTGGTGGGGCATGGACGGTGAGCCGGATGCGTTCCTCACTGCCTACGCCTATTACGCCGACTGGCACGCCAGCAAAGCGCTGGAACTGAGCCTGCCGCCGGAGCATTGGCAGCGGGTGCTGGAGGTGTATTCGAAGCAGGCGAAAAACACGCCGTTGTTGCAGCGGGCGCTGATTCTGTCGTTCGCCAAGCAGATGCAATTGCCGGTCAATACGTTGCTCAGCGGTTTGATGGATGACTTGGCCAACGCAGGCGAGGGCAATGCGGCGAACCTGATGGAGGATGGCGAGGACAGCCTTGTCATGAGCGATCCGGATTCCGCATTGGGTCTGGCGGCTGCTCGTGCGCTGACGGCATCGCTGGCGCGTCAGTCGAAGGTGGCTTTGCCCGACGCATTCAATCGTCAGCTGCCGGATGCACAGCAACGTCTGGCGGTCAGTTCTCAGCCCTTTGCCGAAGCCTTGAACCTGTCGCTGCAAACCTTCGATCAGGCTCGTGCGCAAGCGTTGTTGCAACGGTTGCTGCCACAGCAATCAACCCTGGAGCGCGCGTTGGCGTTGACCTGGTTGCAGCGCAGCATCGAGCAAGCGTCGCCGACGATTGCACTGGCTCCGGGTGAAGGCTGGAAAAAACAACACAGTGCTACCGGTGAGATGTATTGGACATGGCAGGGTGCTCCGTCTGTGCCGGCGGTGTTGTCGCTGACCGGAACGCAGGAACGTCCGTTGCGCGCCGCGCTGAGCTTCCAGACCAAACAACCGCCGGTTGAGCCGATGGCGGTGACCATCACCCGGCGCCTGTCTCGATTGGTGCCGGGTGACGAAGCGTTCCAATTCAAGCTTGAAGCGGTGGGCAACAAACCGTTGTCCAGTGACGGCCTGTATCTGGACGAAGTGATCATCACCAGCAAAGCCGCCAAGCCGTTGCGCTACGGCATGATTGAAGTGCCGCTGCCGCCGGGCGCCGATGTCGAGCGCACGACTTGGGGCATCAAGCTCATGGGCAAGGCCGGCACGGAACCGACTGCACTGGAGAAAGCGCGTTTCGAACCGGGCCAGATGGCGTATGCCATTCCGGTCGATGCCTTGAGCGGCGAACTGCGCCTGCGTCATCTGGTGCGCTTTTCGCAGAAAGGCCAGTTCGACCTGCCGCCGGTGCGCTTCACTCAGGTCTACGCGCCACAACATCAGGCCCAGGAACAGAAACCGGCTCTCGGTCAGGTCACGGTCAACTGACATGACCCGAGCGCTGGTCTGGTGGCTGCTGTGTTTGATTCCTGCGCTGGCGACAGCGCAGGACGAACCGCTGCGACTGGGCTTCAAGGGTGAATTGATTTCGCTGAACCGGACTCAGGTGATTTCCCGCGAGCCATTGCCTGCTGATGTGCAGGCACCGCTCGGCAGTTTGTGGAAATTGTTTGTGTACGGCTGGCTGGTGGATACCGGCGCCCGTGAGCCGGCGTATGAGTGTCGCGGGCAGTCGAAAGAGGAAGTTTATTGCTGCACGGCGGGTGGCAAGATCGAACGCGATCAGGCGTTGGTGAAATCGTGCGGTTTGTACTTTGAGCCTGCGCGATTGGGTATTTCCAATGCTGGCTGGCGGGGATATTGGCAGGCTCGGCAGGCTCCGGAATGGTTGCTGGACTTGCCTTCGTTGCAGCCTTCTACGCGCGTGTCGGTGGCGGAATTGCTGAAGGTGCTGGCCGTGATGCCGGCTCAGGATCAGGCGCGGCGGGTGTTGCTCGATGTGGTGCTCAATGCGGCTGACGGCAATGTCGTCGGCGAACTCGGTGGCCGGTTGCGGGTGAAAACCTGGAGTTGGTTGGGCGATGAGGATCCTTCGTCGCGTCAGGGCGGGTTTGCCGGTTGGACGACGGACGGCACGCCGATCTGGGCGGGCGGGCGCGGGACCAGTCAGATGGTGCTTCGTCATTACGGGGCTGCGTTGGCTTCGGTGTTGTCGGTGGATTGGCCCGCGGACGCAGGACGATGTGTCGAGGTCGGGCTGTTTTCTCGTTATCCGATCGGGCGCGTTCTGGCCGGGGATCACGTTGTGGCTTCCGGGCCTTTGCAAGGCGATTACCGCGTCGAATTCGCCAACGGCAATCAACTCGATATCCACAGCGATGGCGAACTGTTTCTGTTGAAGGACAAGCTCGTCGCCCGGCTGGACCGTGAAGAGTACGTCGCCCGGGTCCTGCAACGTGAAGCCAAACCCGAACCTGCTGAAGCCGCTAAAGCACTGGCCATTGCGATAAGAACCTACCTGCTGCAAAACGCCACCCGCCACGGCGATTGCCTGAGCATCGACGACAGCAGCAGCCGCCAACGCGTCGCCCCACGCCCGGCCGCCGCCGAATCACGCCACATCGCCGCCTGGACCAGCGACCTGGTCCTCGCCGGCAGCACCGTCACCTATCACTCCGACCAACCCGGCCCGGACAAACTGTCCTGGCAGCACGCCGTCGAACAAGCCAACGCCGGCCAACGCTACGACGCCATCCTGCTGCACGCCTACCCGCGCGCCAGCCTCAGCCGCTGGGACAACCCCGTCGCCTCCTGCGAAGCACTGCCCGCCGCGCAAGACTGGCTGCAAAAGCAACGCCGCGGCTGGCGTCCGCGGTTGGAAAGCGAAGTCGGCTACAACGACGTCAGCACCTTCGCCGTCTGCCGCCTGGCCTTCGGCCGCCCCTATGTCGACCGCGAACGCCAGCGCATCTACGTGCGCGGCGTGCTGTCGCTGCAAGACCGCCTCGACCTGACCCACGAATACCTGCACCTGGCCTTCGAAGCACATCCCAACGGCCAGGATGAAACCTACATCGAAGGGCTCGCCCGCCACCTCTTGCTGGAATAGGCCATGAAACTCCGTTATCCACAGGTCTTCCTGTTCCTTTGTTCTTTTTGCGTATTGCCGACGGTTTTTGCGGCTGAGAGCGGCGTGAAACTTGATACGCCCGTTGGTGGTTGGCGCACTGGCGCGTCCGAAGGTGAAGGTGAAAGCTTTCGTCAGATTGTTAACTACCCGGCTTCGTCGGTGAACACCCCGGTGGGCCAGGCCAATACTGCGCGTATCACCGGACAGATCAACGCCACGCCCAAGTCAGGTGAACCGGGACGGTTGATCATCAACGGCGTCAGCATGCCGCTGAAGATTGATCCGGCTGGACGCTTTGATCGACCGTTCTCGTTTCCCAATGGCAGCAACAGCGTTGAAGTTCGCAGCCCCGATGGTCAGCAGCGGCATCGGACGCAGTTTCTCAATGCCAGTGGTGGCGCCACGCCGGCCAAGTTGCGGGTGTTGCTGGCGTGGGACAGCGATGGGACGGATCTGGATCTGCACCTCATCACGCCCGATGGTGCGCACATCTGGTATGGCGATCGGGTTGTGCCTAATGGTGCGGCGCTGGATGTTGACGTGACGACGGGGTATGGCCCTGAAATCTTCGCAATGCCGGCGCCGATCAAGGGGCAATACCTCGTTTATGTGAATTACTTCGGGGGCGGGTATCGGAGTGATGAGGATGGGCAGGAGGAGGCGGTTCAGCCACTGACGACTGCGCAGGTGACGGTGATTACAGAAGAGGGGACGCCGAATGAGAAGATGGAGACGTTCCTGGTGCCGATGCGGGCGGTGGGAGAGTTGACGTTGGTTAAGGGGTTTAGTTATCCGTGAGGGGTGATTGTGCAAGTAGCTCTTGCACAATTGAATTGGGCAGCAGCTTGCTGCCCAATTGCTTCAAAGCGATCAGACAGAATTAGTCAGCAGGCTGCTGACCGATTTCGGAGTGTTCAGGCGTCGTCTAATTTGGCAACTGAACAGTCGAGATGATCCAGACTGACCTTTGCTCGCTGAGATGCTACAAGCCGTCCCCTACTGTCCAACGGTTGTTGGACAATCATCGACGGTAGTGAGGTTATCAGGCAGCCATTTCAGGCTTAAAACTACTGGATGTCAGGCGTTTGAGAGCGATATCAAGCGCCGAGTCGTCAAACAGCCTGCTCTTGCGGGCGGCGGCACCGGCTCCGCCATCCCAATGCTTCAATGCTTCACGCACAGCAGGAACAGTCGGGGATACCTTCTCCTGACTCAGCAGCCAATCGACTGTCGCCAACAATTCCATGCCGAATGGCGACTCAAAGCCGTCGATCAACTCGGCAGTGCGCTCCAAGGCTTGGGAATACTCCTTGGCCTCGGTCTTGAGGTAAGTTTGCAAAAAGGTTTTGCGCTCTTGGTCAAACCAAATCACGTCGCTGATTCCCGCATCACTGATGCGCTTGTCGCAATGCAGGTAGCTGCCATCCAGGTTACTGAGCAGATGCTCCAACCGATTGGCATATGGCCCGTATTTATGAGCAACGAACTTAAGATCCAGCGGGTTTTTGGTGTCCGGCAGCTTCTCAATAGCGCGCTCCAGGAACCAGGCCAGCTTCTGAATCTCAAGCAGGCTGCATTCCATGCCTAAAACCCAGTAGCGTCGAACCAGTTCCGCAATGAGTGCGCGAGCAGGCGTAAGCTTTTCCACACCGCTACGCTTGGCGACATTTAGATACTGATTGGACGGTTCGAACACCAGCACATCGACATCCAGATCACTCAAGACATCAACAATCTGTTCGCGGACTTCTGCCCATTTCAAACCACCGTTGCCGGCACCTAGCGGCGGAACCGCCACGGACTTCACATTGTTCTCAATCAAAAAGCGACGCAGATCGTGTAAACCTTCTGTTATCCATGCCATCTGCGAAGGTGATCGCCAGTGACGTTTGGTAGGAAAGTTAACGATCCAGCGAGGGCCTTCCAGTTCATTGACTGCGGTTACGTGAACCTTGCCTGTTTCTACCTCGCCAGCCTTGCAGGCCGCCGAATACAAACGGTAATTCTCCGCGAAACGCTCTTTGAACATCAGCGCGATACCTTTGCCCATCACACCCACGGTATTCACCGTATTGACGAGGGCTTCGGTTTCGGCTTCCAGAAGGTTGCCTTGGGTAAATCTGATCATTGGAAATACCATCCCGGACGCGCATGAACAGATAACGTCAGGCCTCTAGCAGCCACGTCTTGTTCTATGCGTTCTTTCATTGCATCGGTGTAGCACATGATGCCAAGGAGTCCTGTAATCGGTAGGTGATCGTGAATCAGCGCTTCGGCCTGATAACGCTCCATCTTTCGAGGGTCATCAGGATCACGTTTGAAGTCGCGTCGTTGAAGGATAGACCAATCGATCTCGCCGAGACTCGCCAGATCGCTGTAATAGTCTGTCCAATCCGGGTAGGCATGTGCGTTTGTGAAGACAAACGGTAGGCCAAGCTGTTCGACGCGGTACAGGCTGGAGACCAGAATCACGATCTCGTCGTTGCTGCGCTGCTGAACGCTCCACCCGGAGTGAATGTTTTTCATCATCACAGAGAAGGGTGTGAAATAGAAGGGTACGTAGTCGGCCAAAACGCCCGCTGGAGCAATAGGAACAAAACGATTGCGGCGCTTGTCGATCAAGTCAGCGTTGCCAATATTCACATACTGTGGAGCCTGCACGTCCGAGTTGGCGCAATGCAGGCCGTTGTCCAGAATCCAAGGTAGGTTATCGCGGTGGACGATACGCCAAATCAGAGCCTTCTCTGGATTCAGACTGGTGTAGTTCATTGATAAAACATTCTCTGATTCGCTCCGGTGAGTACATTAACACCGGCCTCGCGCATTTTAGCCACGCAGAGTGCTTCGACCTCCTCGTTAGGAGTGAAGATTTTGAAGAAGGCGTTTGGCTTAACAACCCCAGGCGCCAGGCATTCCGCCATGCAGATGCTTTTGCAGTGAGCGTCGTGATACTCCCGGCTGTTCATGACCTCCCACTCAATGGCTTCGAAACCCTCGTCGTAATCGAGTAACTGGATTGAGTCGTTTGCCAGAGGGTGGCGAGGAATGACTTTCCAACCGTTTTGTTTCGCAATAGACCTGTAAACGGAGATCAGGACGAATGTCACATCAGGGTTGTTACGTTGCACACTTCCGTCAAACGGATTTGCAGCGAACCAGTGAAAGGGCACATAGCTGTCAAGCTCAAGGACTTTGCGCTTCTTCAGAATTTCACTGTCAGCTACATCTTTGAAGTCGGTGAGTTCAGCGCGAGGCTTTAGACCTACCTGAAGAATGCCATCCAGGTTTGCAACCGAAGTGAGGTGGTATAGAAGCTTTTGTTCCTTGATATTTCTGACGTCCGGCATCGTGGTCTCCTTGACCTGCACAACTATCTAAATCCGCTTTAGCCCTGTCTCTTCTACGCGTAAACCGCGACCTTCCAAGTCGGGCGCACTTCGTGATTCTAGTTTGCCAGCGTCTTGAACTACAAGCGTTGCGGGGAAGTGACCGGTTTGCCCAAAAACCGTCTCTCACTCTTCGTCAAAATAGTCACGATCTAGCGCCGGCAACCGCAACAGTCGCGATGTAACCCCCACCTCATGATCCATCATCAGATGCACCAGTCGTGTGCCATCCACCAACACAATGCCATCCACCGATCTAGCAAAGTCGACAGCGTGAGCCGTGAAACCAGAGGTTGTGATGAACACCCCGCGCTTAGCCTTTTGCCCGGCGAGTGCGCCGTAGAATGCCTGCAGCTCAGGGCGACCCACCGTGTTCTGCCAGCGCTTGGCTTGGACATAAACCTTCTCGAGCCCCAGCTTATCGAGCGAGATGATGCCATCAATGCCGGCATCCCCAGAGCCTCCGACACGCTGCAAGTCATTGCGACTAGCGCCGTATCCCAGGCGATGCAACACATCCAGCACAATCACTTCGAAGCGGTTGGGGCTGACCTGTAACAAGTTATCCAAAAGGTCAGCCGCCGTAGCGTCGCGTAATTCCTGGAGGGCTTGCTCAAGCCGGTCATCCGGGCTGGCGGTCGCGGAGGTCACGTCAGGTTCAACAGGTGTTTCGTCATCAAGCGGTGCCGCGTCAGGGGCAACCTTCAGCTTCACATTCATATAGCCAATGGCTAAATGTTCCACTGCGCCGGCCGGCAAGGGCGCTGGATGTTCCTTGGCGTAGGCCACACCGGCATCAGTCAATTTCCAATACCCGCGTTTGGCACTGCTGGAAAGGCCGGCGCGCTTGAGCCGATCATGTGCCCAGCCCGCTCTGTTCTTATAGGTCGTCTGCCCACTGGCTATCAGTTCTTCGCGCTGCTCTAAAGACAGGTGCAACATTTTTGCTGCAGCTTCATAGGCATCCCTAGCGGGTGCTCCATCGGGTTTAGTGGCGAGAAACCGCAGGATCGGCTCGATGAACTGATCGTAAGTTGGAACGGACATGGACGCTTCCCTGTGATGGCTACGTATTTGAGCATGGCGCGGGCGAGTATAAGTTAACGGCCGCTCAGGTATCCCTCACGAGTGAGCCGTTGATGCTGAGAAAGCGTAAGCCACTGTGTCATGGGGGGGCTGTCGACGTAGAACAGAGTTTTGTGAAAGCAGGATGAGACTATTGATCTGGCAAAAGCAGAGAGTTTCAGAAGTGCGAGCGACTTCCAGCAGGCATTAAAAAGCCGGCTTGTGGCCGGCTTCTCGGGGACTGGCTTGGTTCATTTTTGGTAAACCTCGCCAGCCTTCAAAACGTACACCCGGATCTTGCGTCCGGCTGTGGGACTCGGCGAGAAAATCATCTGCCTTGTCGGTGCGATCAGAGCCGCGGGGCGGGGTGATGCGCAAATGTGGGGCGCAGCATACTGATTTTTTTGCCGGATTCCCAGTGTGGTGTGCGTCTTAGAGCTATCGGGGCTTGGGATCGAGTGATCCGTCTGGATATCCAGGGTGAGTGTTCCATCGCTTTCGCGGGCAAGCCCGCTCCCACAGGGATTGTGTGATGCCTGTGGGTGTAAAAATGCCCGGGTGCTACAAAAACGGCACCGCCGGCCGCCGTTTGTTCAGCGTCGACCACCAGAACACCCACCCCAGCACCCTGATGTTCTGCTTATCAATCTGCTCGGCATTGAAGATCTCATCCGGGTGTTCGGCCTGGTTGTAGCTGCGCAACCGCAGGGCATTGCCCGGCATCCGGTGCAGGTATTTGATGCGCAGCATGCCGTCGTGCTCGATGGCATAGATTTCCCCGTCAATCACCTTGGTCAGTCCGCGGTCGATGGCGAGTGTGGAGCCGTCCTCAATCCGTGCTCCCATGCCGTTGCCGATCATCTGGACGCAGAAGACATCCGTGTATTTGATTTCCAGGGAGTCGAGGTGGCTTTTGGGCAGGCGGATGAATTGGCCGGGGTCTTCGACGACGTGAGTGTTGAAGGAGCCCGGGGCGATGGGTATTTCCTTGTAGAGGGGCAGTTCGACATCGGTGGGTTCGACCACCGTGTAGATGCCGCGAATGGCCTGGGCGTCGAAGGTGTTGCCGGACTCGTCGAGCAGGCGCAAGTGTTTGGAGTCTTGGGAACCCTCGCCGGTTTTCAGCCAGTCGCTGTTTACCGAGAGTAGTCTGGAGACTTCTTCCATGCGGTAGGCGGGCACACCGCGGGTGTACCAGTTGTGGATATTTTGCGGCTCCGTATCGAAGAAAGCGGCAAATCCTGTCGTCGTTATTTTCGCTTTTTCGAGGAGCGCTTTAAACCGTGGGCCGCTAGTGTTCTTTTTCATAAACACGAGTCTACGGGCGCCGGGGCGGGCTTTGAATAAACGAACCGTTCAAATTTCGAGGGAAATTTACGACCGGATGTAAGACGTATTTGGAACAAATTAAACAAGAAAAAACGTAGCGTTCTGGAAGTAAACGCGCCGTTTAAAAAGCCCTTAATGGACGCCCACAAAAAACCCCGGATCAACCGGGGTTTTCTTCAAGTCGTCACAGGCGCGAGGCCAATGGCGCCTTAGCCTTTATAGGCAGCAACCGACTTCATGATCTCGGTGCGAGCGGCTTCTGCGTCGCCCCAACCTTCAATCTTCACCCATTTGCCTTTTTCGAGGTCTTTGTAGTTCTCGAAGAAGTGCTTGATCTGTTCCAGCAGCAGTGGAGGCAGATCGGTGTATTCCTTCACGTCGACGTACAGCTGGGACAGCTTGTCGTGTGGGACTGCGATGACTTTGGCATCGCCGCCGCCGTCGTCGGTCATGTGCAGGATGCCGACCGGACGTGCGCGGATCACCGAGCCTGGTGCAACCGGGTAAGGGGTCACGACCAGCACGTCGAGGGGGTCACCGTCGTCAGCCAGGGTGTTCGGGATGAAACCGTAGTTGGCCGGGTAGAACATCGGGGTGGCCATGAAACGGTCAACGAACAGGCAATCGCTGTCTTTGTCGATTTCGTATTTGATCGGCGCGTGGTTGGCCGGAATCTCGATCGCGACGTAGATGTCGTTCGGCAGGTCTTTGCCAGCCGGAATCTTGCTGTAGCTCATTGGGCGGTGCCCCCGTTAGTTGACCAAAAACACTTGGCCGGATTGACCAAAAAGTGGCGGCGATTATAGGCATATTCCGCCGTTGATGCTACGTACCAAGGGTCGTAGAGACCTTAGTCGTGTGCCTGATAGACCGGGTTCTCGGCCAGAAGTTGCCGCAGCCTGGCCAGTGGGTCCTGGCGGTAAAACAGCTTCAGCTGCTCATAGACCTGAGGATACGCCTCGTGCAGCAAATCCGGGGCGCTGAAGAAGTATTCGCTGGTGACCGCGAAGAATTCGGCGGGGTTTTCTGCCGCGTAGGGGTCGATAGCCGTTTCGGCGTCCGGATTACGGTCAAGGTGCTTATTCAGGTCGTCGTAGGCGTGCTGCATGACCTTGGCCCATTCGCTGACCCGCATGTCGGGGTGCAGCGGCGGCAAGCCGTTGGCGTCGCCGTTGAGCATGTCGAGTTTGTGCGCGAGTTCGTGGATCACCAGGTTGTAGCCTTCCCAGCCGCCGCTGGCCATTACGCCCGGCCAGGCGAGGATGATCGGGCCTTGCTGCCAGGCTTCGCCGCTGTGCTCGCCGTCCCACTCGTGTTCGACGCCGCTGGCATCACGATGGCGTTGAGGGCTGAGGAAGTCATCGGGGTAGAGAACGATTTCATGGAAACCCTGATACCAGTTCAGGTCGCCCAGGTGCAGCAGCGGCAATTGCGCTTGAGCAGCGAGCAGCAGGCGCTGCTCCTGATGGAGTTCGACGCCGGGCAGGGCGGTCAGGTGTTTATCTTCCAGGAACAGCACGCAGGCTTCGCGCAGCCATTGATCTTCGGCGGCGCTGAGGCCATCGAGAAAACTCAAGTGATGGCGCACCCGTTGCCACAGATCGTCGGCAATCGGGTGTCTGGCCAAGATACGCCGGCGACGCCAGGCGCTCAGGGACCACATCGCGAGTCAGCGCGATTGGGTTTTGGACGCGGCGTTGCCGAAGCGACTGCGGACCACGCCGATGATCATTGGCACCAGCGACAGCAGGATGATGGCCACCACCAGCAGCGAAAGGTTTTTCTTGATGAACGGTACGTTGCCGAAGAAGTAACCCAGGGTCACCAGGCCGCCGACCCACAGAATGGTGCCGAGGACGCTGAAGGCAAAAAAACGCGGGTAAGGCATTTTGGCGACGCCGGCGACGAACGGTGCAAAGGTGCGGATGATCGGCAGGAAGCGCGCCAGAGTCACAGTCTTGCCACCATGCTTGTCATAGAAGTCATGGGTTTGCTGCAGGTAGTCGCGACGGAAGATTTTCGAGTTCGGATTGCTGAACAAACGTTCGCCCGCGGTTCGGCCGATGACGTAGTTGGTGCTGTCACCGAGGATCGCCGCCAGCATCAACAGGCCTCCCAGTAATACCGGGTCCATGCCGCCGCCAGCCGCTACGGCGCCAGCGATGAACAACAGGGAATCGCCCGGCAGGAAGGGCATTACCACCAGGCCAGTTTCGCAGAAGATCACCAGAAACAGGATGGCGTAGATCCATGGCCCGTAGTTGTTCACCAGCAAGTCGAGGTAAACATCGAGATGCAGGATAAGGTCGATCGGGTTGAAATCCATGGAGGGGCACCTGTGGTGACGGCCGGACTCTGCGGGCCTGTGCGGATGACTTCGCGAAAGCCTACAGAGGAGTGTAGTTTTTCTTACAAGCCGAAAAGGCCGGCATTATACGGGCTGAGTGGTGAAACGCGCGTCGAGATTGTAGCGGGGGATGTCTATGCCGCGGCCGGAAGTCTGGTGACAATAAATAACCCTTCTGTGATGAGGGCGAACGATCCCTCATCACAGAAGCCGGCAGGCATCAGAGCTCGTCGCTGATCGGCAACACGTAGTTCTTGAACTCGGTGTCTTCCTTGAACCCGATGGATTCGTAGGTTTTCTGCGCCACTTCGTTATTGCTGCTGGTGGAAACGCGCATGCGCACGGCATTGGTTTCCTTGGCCATTTTCTTCGCGGTGCGGATCAGGTTGTCGGCCACCAATTGGCGGCGGGCGTCTTCGGCGACGTAGATGTCGTTGAGGATCCACACGCGTTTGAGCGAAAGGGACGAAAAGCTCGGGTACAACTGACAGAACCCCATCAGTTTGTCGTCGCCATCGGCCAGCGCCAGGTAAATCACCGATTCCTTGCGTCGCAGGCGCTTCTCAAGGAACGCCCGGGACGAGTCCGGATACGCCAGGGAACCATAAAACTCGCGATATTTGACGAACAACGGGGTCAGCAGGTCCAGGTGTTCGAGGGTCGCTTGAATAATCCGCATCGATAGGTCTCGTCTTCAAGTGGCTGTCTTCACGTGCTCTGACGGCGAACGGTTCTTCACTCGGGCAGCCGTGCATCGATCCTGCCTGAAACCGGAACAGAAACGCAATGCGGAAACGGTTCAGGCAATCGGCGGGCTCAGTAGGAAATTACCTTTCATGTCTGCACCTGCGTCCGACTCCAGCGTCTGAACCTGGGCTTCGTCCTTCAGATTGACTCCCGACAGCTGCCGGCGGCAAGCCTCACGCATCAGGTACAGCAAACGGTGTGCCGCCATGCCGTAGCTCAAGCCCTCGAGCCGGACATTGGAGATGCAATTGCGGTAGGCGTCCGTCAGCCCGACCTTTGGATTGTAGGTGAAATATAACCCCAGGCTGTCCGGCGAACTGAGGCCGGGGCGTTCACCGATCAGGATCACCACCATTTTTGCGCCGAGCAATTCGCCAATCTCGTCGGCCACGGCGACCCGGCCTTGCTCCACCAGCACCACCGGCGAAGCGGACCAGCCTTCAGCCTCGATCTGCTCTTGCATCCGCGCCAGAAACGGCAAGGTATGGCGATGAACGGCCAGCGCCGACAAGCCATCGGCGACCACGATCACGAGGTCCACACCGCCCGGTTTGGCCAGCGCGTACTCGCGCAGGGTCTGCGCCGACTCATCACTCAACTTTCGCCCCAGATCGGGCCGCTGCAGGTAAGTGTCCCGGTTCGTGGCGGCACTGTGCAGCAGCAAACTCTCACGCCCGGCCTCGGCCAGTTGTGAGTTGAGCCCAGCATGATCGAACGGCAAGTGCACCGCGTCCCGGGCTTGAGCGTGGGCGAACTGGAAATCCAGTTGCGCACGGGTCGGCATGCTGGTGCCGGTGCGACCCAGGGCAATCCGCGCCGGGGTCAGGCGACGCAGTTCCAATAGCGGATTCTCTGGATCAACAGGTGGTTTATCCATTTCAACACTCATCCCAGTTGCGCCATTGCTTGGCGGAAGGCCGGCGGCAGCTTGTCGCCGAAGTGAATCTTGCCGTCCGCTTGCGTCAGGATGCCCATTTTTGCCAGCCACTGTTCGTACTCCGGCGCCGGTTTCAGGCCCAGGGTCTGGCGGGCGTAAAGGGCGTCGTGGAACGAGGTGGTCTGGTAGTTGAGCATGATGTCGTCGGAGCCCGGGATGCCCATGATGAAGTTGATCCCGGCCACGCCCAGCAGGGTCAGCAGGGTGTCCATGTCGTCCTGATCGGCTTCGGCGTGGTTGGTGTAGCAGATGTCGCAACCCATCGGCACGCCCAACAGCTTGCCGCAGAAGTGGTCTTCGAGACCGGCGCGGATGATCTGTTTGCCGTTGTAGAGGTATTCCGGGCCGATAAATCCTACGACGGTGTTGACCAAAAACGGTTTGAAATGGCGCGCCACGGCGTAGGCGCGGGTTTCGCAGGTCTGTTGATCGATGCCGTGGTGGGCGTTGGCCGACAGGGCACTGCCCTGGCCGGTCTCGAAATACATCAGGTTCTGGCCCAGAGTGCCGCGATTCAGACTCAGGCCGGCGTCATAACCTTCCTGCAGGACATTCAGGTTGATGCCGAAACTGGCGTTCGCCGCTTCAGTGCCGGCGATCGACTGGAACACCAGATCCAGCGGAACACCGCGATTGATCGCCTCGATGGAGGTCGTGACGTGGGTCAGCACGCAGGCCTGGGTCGGAATTTCGTAGCGCTGGATGATCGCGTCGAGCATTTCCAGCATGGCGCAGATCGACGCGATGCTGTCGGTGGCCGGGTTGATGCCGATCATCGCGTCGCCGTTGCCGTACAACAGGCCGTCGAGAATGCTCGCCGCAATGCCGGCCGGTTCGTCGGTGGGGTGATTGGGTTGCAGGCGCGTGGACAGTCGCCCGCGCAAACCCATGGTGCCGCGGAATTTCGTGACCACGCGGATCTTTTGCGACACCAGTACCAGATCCTGCACGCGCATGATCTTCGACACGGCGGCAACCATCTCCGGGGTCAGGCCGGGAGCGAGGGCGCGCAGGCTCTGTTCGTCGGCCTCATCGCTGAGCAGCCAGTCGCGGAACCCGCCGACGGTGAGATGGCTGACGGCGGCGAAGGCTTGTTTGTCGTGAGTGTCGATGATCAGTCGGGTGACTTCATCGGCTTCGTAAGGAATCAGTACTTCCTGCAGGAAATGGCTCAGGGGGATGTCAGCCAGGGCCATTTGTGCGGCCACACGCTCGCCGTCGTTGAGGGCGGCGACGCCGGCCAGAAAGTCCCCGGAGCGCGCCGGACTGGCCTTGGCCATGACGTCCTTGAGGCTCGCGAAGCGGTAGGTCTGGGCGCCGATCGTTTGAGCAAAACTTGCCATACAGATTCTCCGTGACGGCGCAGACAGGGCCTGCGCCGCGATTTCTGGCCGTTAGTGCAGGGCTTTTTCAGCGTTCTGAATGGCCGCGAATTCTTCTTCGGGCGTGCCTGCTACCAAGTGATGCCGACTGTAGAAAGCAAAGTAAGCAATTAACACTCCATAGATGATCGCAGCGCCAATCACCACGCGAGGGTCTACCAGAAAACCCGCTACTACGGCGATGCAAGCCAGCACCAACGCTACGCCGGAGGTGAAGATACCGCCGGGCGTGCGATATGGGCGATCCATTTTGGGGCGCCGAATGCGCAGTGTGATGTGCGCCGCCATCATCAGGACGTAGGAAATGGTCGCGCCGAACACTGCTACCAGAATCAGCAGGTCGCCTTGACCTGTCAGCGACAAGCCGAATCCGATGATGCCGGGAATAATAAGAGCCAGAACGGGAGCCTTGCTCTTGTTGGTTTCTGACAGTTTGCGCGGCAGGTAGCCGGCGCGGGACAGCGCGAAGATCTGCCGCGAGTAGGCGTAGATGATCGAGAAGAAACTGGCAATCAGACCCGCCAGACCCACCAGATTGACGAAGTGGCCCATCCAGGTCGAGCCGCCATAGGCCTTGCTCAATGCTTCGACCAACGGATTACCCGAGGTCAGCAGTGCATTGGCGCCCGCACCGCCCGGGCCGATGACCAGAATCAGCAGGGCAAAGCTCACCAGCACCAGCATGGCGCCGATCAATCCGCGGGGCAGGTCGCGTTTCGGGTTTTTGGTTTCTTCTGCTGCCAACGGCACGCCCTCGACAGCGAGGAAGAACCAGATCGCGTAAGGAATTGCCGCCCACACGCCGACGTAGCCGAAGGGCAGGAAGCTGCTGGCGCCCTTGGCGTCAGTCACCGGGATGTCGAGCAGATTGGCGACGTTGAAGTGCGGCACCATCGCCACCAGAAACACGCCCAGTGCCAGGGCGGCGACGGCGGTGATGACGAACATCAGTTTTAGCGCTTCGCCGACCCCGAAAATGTGAATGGCGATAAAGATGATGTAGAACGCCAGGTAAATCATCCAGCCACCGATACCGAACAGTGACTCGCAATAGGCGCCGATAAACACCGCGATCGCCGCCGGGGCGATGGCGTATTCGATCAGGATTGCGGTCCCGGTCAGAAACCCGCCCCACGGCCCGAATGCGCTACGGGCAAAACCGTAGCCGCCACCCGCGGTAGGAATCATGGAAGACAGCTCCGCCAAGGAAAAACACATGCACAGGTACATGGTCGCCATCAGCAACGTGGCGAGAAACATACCGCCCCAGCCACCTTGGGCCAGGCCGAAGTTCCAACCCGCGTAATCGCCGGAGATGACGTAGGCCACGCCCAGGCCCACTAGCAGGACCCAGCCTGCTGCACCTTTTTTCAGTTCCCGTTGCTGGAAATAGTCGGAGCCGACTTTTTCAAAGTCGACCGAGGAGGTAGCCGGCTGCACGCTGGCTTGATCGCTAGGCATAGGAGTTCACCTGTTCTTATTGTTTTTGACCGGCGTGGTTGCCGGGTTGGCGCGAAGGCCTAATGTGCAGGCAAGCTCACTCCCACAAGGAGAGTGGCTTGCCTGCGACAGACGCTTTTAGAAGAAACCCAACGGATTGATGTCGTAGCTCACCAGCAGGTTTTTGGTCTGCTGATAGTGGTCGAGCATCATTTTGTGGGTTTCACGACCGACGCCGGATTTTTTGTAACCGCCGAACGCGGCGTGCGCCGGGTACAGGTGGTAGCAGTTGGTCCACACGCGACCGGCCTTGATGGCGCGGCCCATGCGATAGGCGCGGTTGATGTCGCGGGTCCAGAGGCCGGCACCCAGGCCGAACTCGGTGTCGTTGGCGATGGCCAGGGCTTCGGCTTCGTCCTTGAACGTGGTGATGCTCACCACCGGGCCAAAGATTTCTTCCTGGAACACACGCATTTTGTTGGTGCCCTTGAGCAGGGTCGGCTGGATGTAGTACCCGGTCGCCAGGTTGCCCTCGAGTTTTTCTACCTTGCCGCCGGTCAGCAGCTCGGCGCCTTCGCCCTTGGCGATTTCCAGGTACGAAAGGATTTTGTCGAATTGCTGCTCGGACGCCTGGGCGCCGACCATGGTGTCGGTGTCCAGCGGGTCGCCACGTTTGATCGACAGCACTTTCTTCATCACGACTTTCATGAAGTCGTCGTAGATCGACTCTTGCACCAATGCACGGGATGGGCAGGTGCAGACTTCGCCCTGGTTGAAGAACGCCAGCACCAGGCCTTCGGCAGCTTTTTCGATGAAGGTTTCTTCGGCTTGCATGATGTCGGCGAAGAAGATGTTCGGCGACTTGCCACCCAGCTCCACGGTGGACGGAATGATGTTTTCTGCGGCGCATTTCATGATGTGCGAGCCAACCGGGGTCGAGCCGGTGAAGGCGATCTTGGCAATGCGTTTGCTGGTGGCCAGCGCTTCGCCGGCTTCTTTGCCGAAGCCTTGCACGACGTTGAGCACGCCCGGCGGCAGCAGGTCGCCGATCAGTTCCATCAGCACGGTGATGCCCAGTGGCGTTTGCTCGGCCGGCTTGAGCACCACGCAATTACCGGCAGCCAGGGCCGGGGCGAGTTTCCAGGCAGCCATCAGGATCGGGAAGTTCCACGGGATGATCTGCCCGACCACGCCCAGCGGTTCGTGGATGTGATAAGCCACGGTGTTGCCATCGATCTCGGCGGCGCTGCCTTCCTGGGCGCGGATGCAACCGGCGAAGTAACGGAAGTGGTCGGCTGCCAGTGGAATGTCGGCGTTGAGGGTTTCACGCACGGCTTTGCCGTTGTCCCAGGATTCGGTGATTGCCAGGACTTCGAGGTTCTGTTCGATGCGGTCGGCGATTTTCAGCAGCACCAGCGAGCGAGCCTGAGCGGACGTGGCGCCCCAGGCATCGGCAGCGGCGTGGGCAGCGTCCAGGGCCTTTTCGATGTCTTCGGCCGTGGACCGCGGGAATTCGGCAATCGGTTGGCCATTCACTGGCGAGGTATTGGTGAAGTACTGACCTTTGACAGGCGCGACGAACTCGCCGCCGATGTAGTTACCGTATTTGCTCTTGAACGAAACGATAGCGCCTTCAGTACCGGGGTGAGCGTAACGCATGGTGATTTCTCCTTGGCTTTTGTGCTTATAAGGGAGAGCGCATGTGCGCCTGCTATAAGCGTAGAGCAAAGGTCGGGCCACTGCCCTGCAGGTCAGGCAAATCAAGGCCTTGCGTGGTTTTTGTCGGACAGGCGGGCCGCGCCTGTGACGCTTTCGGTACAGCCCCTGTGACACTTTGTATCGCTTGTGGCACAACCTGTGACTGGCGAGTCTGGCCAGCATTGCAATGCGCCGATGGCTGGAGGATGCTGGGCCACAAATCACTGCACCGGTATTTCTCTGTGGCGAGGGAGCTTGCTCCCGCTGGGTTGCGAAGCAGCCCCAAAATGTCTGCCGATTATGGTTTTTGGCGAGCGCTTCGCACTCGAACGGGAGCAAGCTCCCTCGCCACAGGATGTGTGTCAGCCCTTCGTGGGGTTCAGCACAGCTCTCGGGGAGAATAATAAGAAATGCACGACAACCATTTGAGTCGCCATGCCCAGCAAGTCTTGACCGTCACTCAGGGCAAATCCCACCTGCACGGTCCCGGCAGCGATCCGTCCATTGCCCGTTCCTGGCTGCGCTGTCTTGAGGACTATCACCTCGACCCGGCCCTGACCATGGCGCCGACGGTGCTGGAACATGGGCGGGTGCTCGAAAGCCGCGAACGCTTGCAGCAAGTGCTGCACATTGCCGGCAACGAAATGACCAGCCTGCATCAGCAACTCTCCGGCGCCGGGCATGCCGTACTGCTGACCGACGCCCGCGGGGTGATCCTCAACTGCGTCACTGCACCTGCCGAACGGAAAATCTTCGAACGCGCAGGCCTGTGGCTCGGCGCCGACTGGAGTGAAGCCTGCGAAGGCACCAACGGTATCGGCACCTGCCTGGTGGAGCGCCAGTCGCTGACCATTCACCAGGATGAACACTTTCGCGGCCGCCACACGGGCCTGACGTGCTCGGCGAGCCCGGTGTTCGACCCTCACGGCGAGCTGCTGGCGGTGCTTGACGTGTCCTCGGCGCGTCACGAGGTTTCACGACAAAGCCAATTCCACACCATGGCTCTGGTCAATCTGTCGGCGAAGATGATCGAGAGCTGCTATTTCCTGCGCTACTTCGACAATCAATGGCTGCTGCGCTTTCACTTGCAGGCTGAATCCGTCGGGCTGTTCAGCGAAGGGTTGCTGGCATTCGACGGAGAAGGGCGCATCAGTGCGGTCAACCAGAGTGCGTTGAACCTGCTGGGGCATATTCGCGGTGGATTGTTGGGCAAGCCGGTCGAGGCGTTTTTCGATTGCTCGCTGGACGACTTGCTCGGCCGCGCCAGTGTCAACGCCAGCGCCAGTTGGCCATTGCGCACCCGCGATGGGCGGAGCCTGTTTGCCCTGTTGCGCGGGCAGCCGCGCAGCATTCCGGTACCCGTGGTGCCAAGCCCGGCGATTGCCGAGCGTCCGCGTCTGTCGGGCATTTGCCTGGGCGATGCCGCGTTGCAGGAAGATTTCCGCAAGTCCTTGAGGGTCTTCGAGCGAGACGTGCCGCTGTTGATCAATGGCGAAACCGGTTCCGGCAAAGAGGCCTTTGCCAAAGCCGTGCATCAGGCCAGCCAGCGATCGGAAAAAGCCTTCGTCGCCCTCAACTGCGCGGCGATCCCTGAAAGCCTGATCGAGAGCGAGCTGTTTGGTTATCGCGGCGGCAGCTTCACCGGCGCGCGCAAGGAAGGCATGCGCGGCAAGTTGCAGCAGGCGGACGGCGGCACGCTGTTCCTCGATGAAATCGGCGACATGCCGTTGGCGTTGCAGACCCGACTACTAAGAGTGCTGGAAGATCGTCAGGTGGTGCCGATTGGCGGCGAACCGGAGGCGGTCAATGTGCGGATCATCAGCGCCACTCACCGTAATTTGCTGGACCGGGTGCAGGACGGTAGCTTCCGCGAGGACCTGTATTACCGGCTCAATGGGCTGGAGGTTGCGTTGCCGGCGTTGCGTGAGCGCAGTGACAAATCGCAGCTGCTTGATTTCCTGCTGGCCGAAGAAGCGGGCGGGGAAACCGTACTGATCGATGAGCCGGCCCGGCAAGCTTTGCTGGGCTTCGTCTGGCCGGGGAACGTGCGGCAGTTGCGCAATGTGCTGCGCACCTTGGCGGCGTTGTGTGACGACGGGCGGATCGGGTTGGAGGATTTGCCGGCGATGATTCGTCAGGCTAAGCCGGTGCCGGTTGTGGCCGTCGAAGAGCCCTCCGAATATCCGCTGGACGATGCAGAGCGGCTGGCGTTGCTTAATGCGCTGGAGCAGACGCGCTGGCACATGACGCATACCGCCGAACAGCTTGGCGTCAGTCGTAACACCCTCTATCGGAAGCTGCGCAAACACGGAATCGCCCGCTAGAGGCTTTTGTGGCGAGGGAGCTTGCTCCCGCTGGGCTGCGAAGCGGCCCAAAAATCTGCAACTACGGTGTATCAGGTACATCGCGAACTCAGGTTTTACGACTGCTGCGCAGCCGGACGGGAGCAAGTTCCCTCGCCACAGAGACCGGGGCCCCATCAGCTAAAGAGTGCGATTTTCTCCTCCCTACGCTAACCTGCGGCCATGTTTTACGAGGTCGACTATGCACATTCATATTCTTGGTATCTGCGGCACTTTCATGGGTTCGATGGCAGTTCTGGCCAAAGAGCTGGGCCATCACGTGACGGGCTCCGATGCCAACGTCTATCCGCCGATGAGCACTCAGCTTGAAGCGCAGGGCATTGAGTTGACCCAAGGCTACGACCCCGCCCAACTCGATCCGGCACCGGATCTGGTGGTGGTCGGCAACGCCATGTCCCGCGGCAACCCGGCCGTCGAATACGTGCTCAACAAAGGCCTGCCTTACGTCTCCGGCCCGCAATGGCTGGCTGACCACGTGCTGCAAGGTCGCTGGGTCCTGGCTGTCGCCGGCACCCATGGCAAAACCACCACCAGCAGCATGCTCGCCTGGGTCCTGGAGCACGCGGGCATGAGCCCGGGTTTCCTGATCGGCGGCGTGCCGCAAAACTTCTCGGTGTCAGCGCGTCTGGGCGGTACGCCGTTCTTCGTCATCGAAGCGGACGAGTACGACAGCGCGTTCTTCGACAAGCGCTCCAAGTTCGTTCACTACCGTCCGCGCACGGCGATCCTGAACAACCTGGAATACGATCACGCAGACATTTTCCCGGATTTGCCCGCCATCGAGCGGCAGTTCCACCATTTGGTGCGCACAATCCCGAGCGAAGGCCTGGTGATCCACCCGACCACCGAGCCGGCGTTGCAGCGGGTCATCGAGATGGGCTGCTGGACCCCGGTGCAAACCACCGGTGCCGGCGGTCAGTGGCAGGTCAAACTGCTCAGCGAAGACGGTTCGAAGTTCGAAGTGATGTTCGAAGGCGTGGCCCAAGGCGTCGTCGACTGGGACATGACCGGCCAGCACAACGTCGCTAACGCCCTGGCCACATTGGCGGCCGCTCGCCATGTCGGCGTGGTGCCTGCCATGGGCATCGCCGCGTTGAGCGCGTTCAAAAGCGTGAAGCGCCGGATGGAAAAAGTCGCCGAGGTTCGCGGCATCACCATCTACGACGACTTCGCTCACCACCCGACGGCGATTGCGACGACCCTCGACGGCTTGCGCAAACGCATCGGCGATGCGCCGTTGATTGCGATCATCGAGCCGCGTTCCAATTCCATGAAGCTCGGCGCTCACCGTGACGGTTTGCCGGAAAGCGTGGTCGATGCCGATCAAGTGATCTGGTACGCCCCTGCCAACCTCGGCTGGGACTTGGGCGCGACCGCCGCATTGTGCACGGTGCCATCGATTGTCAGCGACTCCCTGGAAGGTATCATCGAGCGCGTGAAGAGCCAGGCCCAGCCCGGCACCCACGTGGTGATCATGAGCAACGGCGGCTTCGGCGGCCTGCACGGCAAACTCGCCGAGGCGCTGCAATGAACAACGGCCCGGAACGCATCACCCTCGCGATGACCGGCGCTTCGGGCGCCCAGTACGGTTTGCGTCTGCTCGACTGCCTGATCCGCGAAGACCGCGAAGTGCACTTCCTGATCTCCAAGGCGGCGCAACTGGTGATGGCGACCGAAACTGACGTCACGCTGCCGGCCAAGCCGCAGTCGATGCAGGCCTTCCTCACTGAATACACCGGCGCGGCGGCCGGGCAGATCAAGGTGTACGGCAAGGAAGACTGGATGTCGCCGGTGGCCTCGGGCTCCGGTGCGCCGGCGGCGATGGCGGTGGTGCCTTGCTCTACCGGGACCTTGTCGGCCATCGCGACCGGTGCCTGCAACAACCTGATCGAGCGGGCTGCCGATGTGACGTTGAAGGAGCGTCGCCAGTTGATTCTGGTGCCGCGCGAGGCGCCGTATTCGAGCATTCATCTGGAGCACATGCTCAAGTTGTCGAACATGGGCGTGACGATTTTGCCGGCTTCGCCGGGCTTCTATCACCAGCCACAGACCATCGATGACCTGATCGATTTTGTGGTGGCACGGATTCTCAACCTGTTGAACATCCCGCAAGACATGCTGCCGCGCTGGGGCGAACATCATTTGAGCAGCGATGAATAAGCTGCTGATTATGCTGCTGGCGCTGCAACTGACGGGCTGCGCCACGGCGCGCACGCTGGACGCCGCCAAGCCGGGAGCGCCAGTGGTGTACGCGGGGACGCGTCTTGATTTGTACGCCATGAACGGTGGGTGCTGCGCCATGGACCGGTTTGGCGCCGAAGCGCCGAGCTACCCTGGTGTCGATCTGCCGGCCAGCGCGTTGCTCGACACGCTGTTATTGCCGTTGTCATTGCTGACGGTGATCGGGGTGAGTTTTCAGGCGACGGGTGGGTTGTAGGAGACCCTGTGGAGAGGGGGCTTGCCCCCGTTGGGTCGCGAAGCGGCCCCAAAACAGGGACTGCTGCGCAGTCCAACGGGAGCAAGCTCCCTCGCCACAGGTCCTGCGGACTATTTGCCTAACTTGCGCAACTCGTCCGACTCGACAATCCGCACCCCATCCTGTTCTTCCAGCGCCAGCCGCCACATCGCCCGCGCCAATTGGCAGGCTTCGATGCCGCGGTATTTGCCAGGGATCAAGCGCGACAACGGCCCGACGAATTGCTCAGCCGTGCGCGGTTCGAGTCGCTCGCCCAACAACACCGAAGGTCGGCAAATGGTCAGCTGCGGCCAGTCCTGCGCGCGCAATGCATATTCCATCTCGCCTTTGACCCGGTTGTAGAAAACCGAGGATCTGCGATCGGCCCCCAAGGCACTGATGACGATCAGGTGTCGTGCTCCCATCTCCCGCGCACGTTTGGCGAACGCCACCACCATGTCCAGGTCCACCGCACGAAAGGCTTGTTCGGAGCCGGCCTGTTTGATCGTGGTGCCGAGGCAGCAGTAGGCGATGTCGACACGACCGTTCAGTTGCGGCAGAAACACCGCCGGGTCACCGACCGGGTTTTCCAGATGGGGATGCTCGGCCAGTGGCCGGCGTGAGGGGGCCAATACCCTTGAAATCGTTGGCTCATTGAGCAGGCGATCAAGCAAATGTTCACCGGTCAACCCGGTAGCTCCGGCAAGCAATACATGCTGAGGCGTCAAGTACATAGTGTTTCCCCCTTGATACTGTTCAGCTTAGTTGCTCTTTGCATCCTTGTTGCTGATAGAGACACTTTGTAGTGCTTTTCGTGCCTGCTGCTTGCGTAACAGCTGCCAGTGCGAGAGAACGGTTTTCGGCGCCCAGATCTGCGGTTCAGAGGCTTCGAAGCCGTCAGCCAGCTCACGCTCCGCCACCGTGGCCTTGGCCAGCTTGAAGGCCTGCTCCAGGTCATCGGTCTGGTTTAGTGCCTGGGCAAAAAGCGCATCGCCGAAGTAGGTGAAATTGGCTTCTTCCGAGCAACCGAAGGACACCCGGTCAGCGCGTGAGGCGGTCATGATCAGCGTGCGTTCATCCTTGAGCGCGGGGATGAAACCGCCGGAGTAGCAGGATGAAATCACGATGATCTTGTCGCGATTTCTCAGCGGCGCGAGGACGGCGGCGAGTTCATCGGCCGGCAGATCGGCCAACTCCATGCGCGGCTGGTCGAGCACCAGTTCATGTTCGCTGCTGCCGTGGCTGGTCAGGTAGATGAAAATCAAGTCTTCCGGGCCACTGCGCTCGGCGAGGGTCAGCGCAGCGCGGCGCAGGTTTTCCCGGGTGGCCATCGGCCGGTCGACGAGGTGATCGCGATGGTTCACCAGGCGGATCTGGCCGAAGGCGCCGAAGCGGCTGGTCAGCATGTTGCTGACGTAATCGGACTCACGCAGGAACACGCTCTGCTTACCGTCACCGCCGACGGTCAACGTGTACAGCTCAACCGCTGGCGTCGAGGCCGGCACGTTGGTCAGTGCATCGTCGAGCAAGCGGCCCTGGGCCAACAAACCGAGCTCCAGGCTATCGGGCAACAATTTGCCATCGGCATCGCGGACCCGCTGACCATTGATCCACGTGCCGCTTTGCACCGTGCCGTCCGTCAGCACCAGCGTGCCGCGCCCCGAATAGGCGTCTGCGTCGAACTGGCCGATGTAGAAGCTGCCGTCGGGCAGGTTCAATCGGCCTTGGCCACTGAAGCGCCAGTCGCTGAACTGGCCGACGTAATGACTGGCATCGGCACCAATCAACTCACCCTTGCCGTTCAGCGAGCCTTCCTTGAACTGGCCCAGCCAGACATCGCCGTCGGCGTTCTCGTAGCGGCCCTTGCCGTGCAGTTGATTGTTCTTGAAGCCACCGACGTAGATGTCGCCATCGGCGCTGTTGAAGGTCCCGTTGCCTTCCAGCTGACCGTCCTTGAAGTGCCCGGTGAACTGATTGCCGCTGGCGTCGCCGCGCTGGCCTTCACCGTTGGGTTTGCCGTGGGCGAACTGGCCCTGGTAAGAGCTGCCGTCGTCGAGTTCGAGACGACCGAGCCCTGAATATTGATCGGCCTTGAATTCACCGCGATAGGTCATCGCGTTTTCTTTGAGCGTGCCCTCGCCATCACGACGGCCGAGTTTGAATCCGCCGGTGTAGCTGCTGCCGTTGGTGGTCAGTGTGCCTTGGCCGTCGAACAAGCCTTGATTGAATTGGCCGCGATAGACCTCGCCGTTGCTGCCATGCCATTCGCCCTGGCCATGCCATTGGCCTTTGTCGAACTCGCCGGCGTACCAGCTGCCATTGGGGTAGTCGATGCGGCCCTGGCCTTGCAGCAAGCCGTTGACCAGATCACCGCGATAGCGCCCGCCGTCCGGCAAGCGGGCATCGGGGGGCAGCAGCGATTCGCCATCGCCGCAAGCGGTGAGCAACAGGGTCAAGGCGAGGAGGGCAAGTGAGCGCATAGCGGGATCCGGGCAATTATGCGACGGAGTATGCCGCAGCTATGTGTCGCATTTATAGAGACACGGCAGAGACACGGCGCGAAACAGCGTGAGCTGTTTCGCAATCAGGCCTGTGTCAGACGAAACAGAGGGACAGCGGCTCGGCGATATACGCCGGTTTGTCCGATCCTTCGATTTCAAGCGTGGCGGTGGCTTTGAGCAGCCATTGACCGGGTTTCTTCTCGATGACTTCGTTCATGTCGACCTTGAGTCGAACCCTGGAGTTGACCTTCACTGGCTGAATGAAACGCACGCTGTCCAGACCATAGTTGACCACCATCTTCGCCCCTTGAGGGAGGATCAGGATGTCTTCCATCAGTTTCGGGATCAGCGACAGCGACAGGAATCCGTGTGCAATGGTGCTGCCAAATGGCGTTTGCGCGGCTTTGACCGGGTCGACGTGGATGAACTGATAATCACCTGTGGCTTCTGCGAACAGGTTGATGCGCTCCTGATCGATGGTGAGCCATTCGGAACGTCCGAGTTCCTTGCCGACATAATCTTTGAGCTCTGCAACGGGAACATAGGGCATTGAGACTCTCCTTGGGTTTCATCGGATTTATAGTTTTTCGAGTGGGGGGATTTGGCCTCCCTGTGAACCACTTTAGATCAACATGGCAAATTGCTCCGGTCAACCGACCATGCTTTTGGCGAATGCCGATCCATAGCGTTGACGTGCTTATAATGCCCGGCCCCTGTTTGGTGGGGAGTGCGTGCGGGAGATGCTGGATGTTGTTACGTGGCCTGACCTGGCTGGTGCTGTTCCAATTGCTGGGCACAGCCATCAACCATTTGTTTTTACCGGTACTGCCCGGGCCGATTGTCGGCCTGCTGCTGTTGCTGGTGTACCTGATTTCACGCGGGCAGGTCGGCGAGCCGCTGAACCTGGCGGCCAGCAGCCTGCTGCGTTATTTGCCGTTGCTGCTGGTGCCGCCGGCCGTGGGCGTGATGGTTTACGCCAAGGACATCGCCGCGGATTTCTGGGCCATCGTCGGCGCACTGGTGTTGTCGCTGGTGTTGTCCATGGCGTTTGCCGGGGTGCTGATGCAGCGCATGGTCAAGCGTCATGCCCACCGCGGAGATCGCCCATGATCCTCGACTGGCACGGCGCGCTGGATTCGGTGATCCATCATCCGTTGTTCGGCATCGGCATTACGTTGGGCGCTTATCAGCTGGTGCTGGCGGCCTTCGAGAAGACCCGCTGGATCTTTCTGCAACCGGTGCTGGTCTCCATGCTGTTGGTGATCGGCGTGCTGACGGTGTGTGGCATTACCTTTATCGAATACCGCAAGAGCACCGAGATCCTCAGCATCCTGCTCGGGCCTGCGACCGTTGCACTGGCGGTGCCGCTGTACCTCAATCTGCGACGGATTCGGCAGTTGTTCTGGCCGATATTTACTACGCTGGTGATAGGCGGCGTGGTTGCCACGGGCATGGGCGTGTTGCTGGGCTGGTGGTTTGGCGCCGAGCACATGATCCTGATGACCATGGCGCCGAAGTCGGTGACGTCGCCGATTGCCATGTTGGTCGCCGAGCAGATCGGTGGTGTCGCGGCGCTGGCGGCGGTGTTCGTGTTGATCACCGGCGTGATCGGTGCGATCTTCGGGCCGAGTCTGCTGACCCGGCTGGGTGTGCACAGCCCTGAAGCCCGGGGCATGGCGCTGGGCATGACCGCCCACGCGGTCGGCACCTCGGTGGCCTTGCAGGAAAGTGAAGAATGCGGCGCCTTCGCGGCGCTGGCGATGAGTCTGATGGGCGTAGCCACGGCGGTGTTCCTGCCGTTGGCGGTGTCGATAGTGGTGTAAGGAAATGTCTATGAGCTTGCCGCTTTTCCCGTTGAACACGGTGCTGTTCCCTGGTTGCATCCTCGACTTGCAGATCTTCGAGGCGCGCTACCTGGACATGATCGGCCGCTGCATGAAGCAGGGCGGCGGCTTCGGCGTGGTGTGCATTCTCGACGGCGAAGAAGTCGGCATCGCTCCGGCCGGCTATGCGCTGGTGGGGTGTGAGGCGCTGATCACCGATTTCAAGCAACAGGACAACGGCCTGCTGGGCATTCGCGTGCAGGGCGGGCGGCGCTTTCATGTCTTGCGCACCGAGGTGCAGCGCGATCAGTTGACCGTCGCTGACGTCGAGTGGCTGGAGGACGAGCCTGAGCAGCCGCTGCAGGACGAGGACGCCGACCTGGTCGCACTCCTCAAGGCATTGGCCGAACACCCGATGGTCGAGGCGCTGAACATGGGCACCGAAGCGACCGGGCAACAGTCGCTGGCCAATCAACTGGCGTATCTGCTGCCGTTCGCTGAAGTGGACAAGATCGACCTGCTGCAACTCGATGATCCCCAACAGCGACTGGATGCGATTCAGGCGCTGCTGGATGAGTTGCAGGGTGAGTTGTTTGCCTGATTTCGGGGTATTGATTGCAGGGTAAGTCGAACGCCGCGTTAGCTTTGATTTTCCGACAGTGAAGGCCAGACGATATCGTTGGCAAACCACTCCTTGTCGCCACTGAGCAAAAGGACCGGTTTGCCAGCCGCTGCAACCTCAGCAATCAGAAGGTCATACTCATCTGTGTTGCTGGCGCCGGAGTGTGTTCGTTCTTCTACTCTTCGGGCGTAGGAGTCATCGGCGTCATCGGCGTGATCCCGGAGATCTTTGACGCGCACCGCTTTTTGGTGGGCGGAATCAAAAACCCAGATCCGATCGGCGCTGATGCCTCGTCTCGAGACTGAAAGCAGTGCTTCCAGATCATCCTCGGGGAACCAGTTCGGGCCGTTTGCTGCGCGGTTGAACGCATGGTTTTCTTCGCCCAGTACGATTTCCATGTTTCGGCTGTCGATGGCATAAACAAACTGAATTTTCTGGTTGTGCCTGGTCGTTTCGTAGTTGCGCTCCAGGTCGAGTTGCAGCGAACTGTCCGACTCTGATCCGCTGCTGGCGGTCTGAGAGGTCGTGGAGGCATCGGAGTCGTCGCTGGCGTCATCGGGTTGCTTGCCCGGGTATTTATTGGTTTGACTGTTGTAAAGCAGATATTCCGGGTCCGGCTCGTCCCCGCCATACATTTTTGCCGCCTTCAAACTCACTGTGACGCTCATGGCTTTTTGGGTGGTTGCATAGGGTTTATGGTTGTAGCGGGGCAGCATCCAGCCATCATTTGCCAGTTCAAACGGTGTGCGTTCATCCCCCCTGAATACAGCCGGGATATCGGTCCGGTACAGGCAGTTGTTTCTGTTTCGCAAGTAGCCAGCCTTTAGCAGAAAGCTATCGAGAAACTCTTTGGTCAAACTGAGATGAAGGTCATACAGGCCAGTAGTTGCGGTTCCGTTCCTCAGGTGAATCAGGTTTGGCTCTATCTCGCTGTACAGCAGGTCGTGTCGATGAGGATTACCGGTATCCCTGCTCACCTGCTTATGCTGTTCAGCCCATTCGGGAATCTTGAGATTTTCCACCATGTCCCTGTGCAGGCGTGTTTGCTGTCCCGGGGATAAATTGTAAGACCTTAGAAGTGTTTCAAGCTCGTTGGCTGTTTTGTCTGGATAGAGCGACTGAAGTGGACCATCGATCAACTCAGCCCGTGGGTTCTGACCCCATTGCGTATTGCCCGGGCGGGGGCTTGCAGGCGCATCCTCAATGCTCCGTGGCGCACCTGGAGACTGGACTCTTGGATGTTTGTCGGGGAGGGTTGTTTCAAGCACTGACTCATCGGGCCGGGAACGTTTCAGAGTGACTGTTTCTCTCGCCCGAGGCCGCTGACTCCAGGTGGCTTCCCCGTCGTTTTTGTAAAGCGCAGGTCCTTGCCGCTGCTTTTTGTAAAGGTCTGTCGCTCGATAAGCCCCGGTGGCGTCATCGAATTCCACATAGACGGTTCCTTCGTTTTTAACGTCCACAAATTTGCGTGCGACGATTGTCCGAAACCCGAGTTCGTCGGGCAGCGGCATAGTTCGCAGCATGGCGGGGCGCAATAGATAGGGTGTCAGACTCGAGTCTGCCAAGGGTTGTAACGGTTGTCTTACGGAGATTTCCGTAATGTCCAGTTTCGCAGGCACGCGACCCCCTCTATCGAAGGTTATTGCAACGGTGGCGCCCGTCCCGTGTTCAGGCCTCGCCGGACTTGGCGATTGTCCATGATGAAAAACGGAGCTGCCTGGCATTGCCGGTGGTGGAACCAGGGCGTCTCTGTCGGGCCGTATTGGCGGCGGATTGACGTTGATTGTTGAGATGTCTACTGCAGGAAGCTTCGTAGGGGGTTTTACAGGCATGGTAGAGGTGCTCAAATCCGTTTAAGCAAAGAAAGTTTATGGGGCTTATGTAGCAAATGACTTACGACCTGGGTTCTATGGTCGGCCAAACAATATCGTCGGAAGAGATCGCCTGGTTTTCCGGAAATGTGATCCCCCAGCCTTTGTCGACGACTTGATCAACCAACTGATCATAACGATCCCGGTTAAAGGTACCGATCCAGGTTTCATGTTCTATGGCGTCAGCGTTGTTACCTGCCTGCTCGTAAACCTCATTGACGGGGGCGGCACGAGTCAGATCTGAATTGACTAACCATACCCGGTCGGAACTCAATCCCCTTTTCGATATTGAGATAACGCCTTCCAGCGCGTCGGGCTGGAAGCTGCTCGAGCCATCATCATTGAGATAGAGGTTTTCTCGCCCCGGCACCACCTCAATACCACGGGTGTCGATCATGTAGATAAAACCAACATGTTGCCTGTATCTGATGGGCTCATAGTCTCGCGACTTATCAAGCGTAAATGAGCTGTCGGAATCCGAATTCGACGACTCGTTACGGTAGTCCTCGTCAGAATCATCATCAAACCTGCCTTTTGGATACTTTCGCACTCCAGGAAATAGATTGGCCTGTGCGTTGTATCGCAACTTGTCGTTTTTCGCGTGCCCACCCAGGTTGCTTGCATAATCCTTCGCATCTGACAGGAGAAAAGTAGCGCTTTGCGCTCGTTGTGTGACCGTTTGAGGATGCCCTTCGCGCGCGATCATTCGCCGATCCCTTGCCAGTTCGAACGGCGTTCGATCATCCCCCCTGAACATGGCGGGAATATCGGTACGGTATAAAAGACCGTGTTGGTTGCGCTGATAACCGATCGACGCGGAAAAATGGCCGAGAAACTCGCTGGAGCAATATAAGTCGTGTGGAGAGTAATCGTCTTGTGGCTGACGTCTTAGTTGGGGGATGACCAGAGCAACCTCGGCAGCAATGAGGTCGAATCTTTGAGAGTTGTCCGCTTGTGAAGATAAGTGCTTATGAGTTTCCGCCCACGCAGGAAAAGTGCGAGTTTCGTTCATGTCTCGAAGCAAGCGTGTAAGTTGGCCGCTGGTTAAGTTGTACGATTCAAGTAACTCGTAGCGTTCGCTGCTTGTCTTGCTCGGGTATAGCCATTTCAATGGCCCATCGATTAACAGCCTTCCAGCATCGACAGAGTCGACGGTATCAGGTGTGTTCGACTGAGCGGTCAAGTCAGTCTCTGTTTTTTTTGCACTGGGTTGGGAGGCGAGTGATTCCTGCTCCAGAGAGTCTGAGCGACTCCTGCTGTGTCCGGGTTGCGCCTCGACAATTGGATGTTGATGTCGGGCAGATTGATCAGGACTGCCTTCGGTGATCGCTTCTTTTTGACGCCAGGTCAGTGCTCCCTCATTTTTGTACAGGGCGGGGCCGGAAGGGAGCTTCCGGTAGAGATCAGTCGCACGGTAGGTTCCGGTGACGATGTCGAATTCCACATACGCGGTTCCCTTATTTTCGATATCAACAAACTTGCGCCCTTTCATCCACCGGAACCCCTGGCCATCGGGTGGTTGCATGCCGCTTAGCAGGGCGGGTCGCAGCAAGTAAGTCTCCAGGCCGTACTGGACCGCCAGTTCACCGGGGCCCGACCCTGGCGTATCCGAGATCTCCACCCCCGACTCGGGCACCGATACGCCTTCGACACTGGTTGCTCCGCTGATCTGTCTTTCATCTGGCAGGAATGGCTGCCGACCTTGAGGATGAAAATCATGCGGGTCGACGATGCTTGAATGTTGCCTCGTGAGCGTTTCGTTTCCGGGCAATCGGGGTGGTTCCAGCGCGTCAGGTGATAAGTTGACTCCGTCCGGTTTTAATCGATGTGGCGGTTTTGGACGCATGTTGGCGCTCCTCAATGTTTAATAATTGGGGTGACTGAATAAATGTGGAATGAAGGGTTGAGGCGGGCCAGGTTATTTCACAATCTCCAGGTTTTCGATTTTGAAGCTACGTGACCAGTCCGTGTCGATAGTCCAGTTGTCAATTTCTGTGTCGTAATAAATGTTTCCTTGCGTGGTGTCGTTCGTTCGAAGGTTTTCAATGCTTATCAGTTCGGCGACAAGGCCGTCATTTTGTTTGTGTTTAATGATGTCCAATACGATGGCGGCAATGCTTGGGTAACTATTCGCATTGATGGCGTGCAAGACGGCAACTTCGAACAAAGGGTCGATGCGATAGCGGCTTCCTGATGAAACAATAACGTTGATCGTTTCCAGCGGTATGTCAGACACTTCGGTATTTGGCAGTTGAATATGGACACTTCCAATTTTCAGGAAATTGTTTTTGATGTTTATCCCTTGCAGAGTGATGTTCTCTGCCAGGCGAAGCGTGTAAATGTTCCAGGTCGAGGCGCTGGAGGTTTTGGCCGCGGCACCGGGAGTCGACAGCCGAAGGGATGTATTGCCGGTCGGGTAGATGTCATAGGATGAGGCTTGCCCTTCCAGCGAATAAACGGAGCTGTGTGACGCTGAATCGAAATCGACACGCTGCGGAGCCGCTTTCAAAAGACGTCTATCGCAAGTCGGTTTAGCGAATACGTATTTTCCGGGTTTTTCACGCAATGAGGCGGCGCTGTCGATGACTCTGTACCCAGGGTATTTGCTGTCATCAAGGTAGGCGTTTTTAGGGAAGTCCAACCAGTAGGATTTACCGTTACGCATTACCAGGGTGAACGGGTGGACGGTCTTCCAGCCCGAGGACATGATGCCGGCGCCCCTATCGGTTTTTTTTCCGGGATCCTCTTCCACACTGCCGTGAATCAGTAGGGAGCTACCGCTCTTGAACGAAATCTGGAAATGGGTGTTTGAATAATTCAGGTAGTTAAAGCTGTTTCGAGGTGTGGAGGTCACTGTGTAAATGGCGTCGATCGCTGTGATTTCGTCACTGTCAAAGTCTATGTATAAAACACTGGGCGTAAGGCTTTCTGGCTTGTCGACAAAAAAGACGGTTCTATAAGTCTCGCGGGCCACAAAGTAGGACGAAAGGCTGGGGTTAGGCACTCGCTGAACACGGCTGTTGACAATGAAGGGCGGTGTTTTTGGTGTTCCCATCACCACAACAATGACGTTGACGCTCTGCTCGGTCAGGCCGTTTATCAGGGCGGGCAGATCGGCCTTTAGTTGGTACCCGTCCTCAGTGACAAATAAAAGCATGGGGTTTCGTAACGAGCGTTTATCCGCCTGCGTTTCATACACGTCATTAATGACCAGTTGCCTTTCCGGCTGGAAAGACTCCGCGTTTTGCAGGGATGAAATGACCAATGCGTTATCGCGGATGCGCCAGTCCTGCACGAACTCAAGCGTTACACCAAGGTGAATGACGCTAAGATCTTCGCCATCTTCTGCAATGGATACCGAATGCGTCATGCCATTGAGGTAGTAGGTATCCGCACCGCTACCCCCATTGACGCTGCAGTCGTTGCCTCGGACGACGATCTGATCATTTCCCGCGCCAGCATTGATGCGGTCGTGGCCGTTCGCAATGATGTAGTCAGCCTCGTCGGAACCCGTCACAAGGTTATGCGCACCGGCCAGGGTTTCGACCTTTTCGATGGAGTGGATGTTTGAGTGCAGGACTGGAGCGGTGGCGTTATCCGGTGAACGTAACCCGAGCTTTCCACTCATCAGATTGATGTCGTACCCAACATACATCGTGTCATCCGGCCCATGGCGAACCGGAACATGCTTACCCTGAAGCGATAACGTGTCTGTGCCGGCTCCGCCTCGTAATGTATTGACCTGTCCGGTTGAAGGCGCTTTCTTGAGGCTTTGAGCGGCGGACTGGAAAAGGAAAGAATCGTTCTTGTCGCCTCCGTTCAGCGTTTTAATTCCGGAGGAATAGTTGAAGTAGTTCGGTTTGCTTCGAACGCCAATGATGCTGTCGTTGCCGCCGCCCAGTTGCCAGAGGACCCCTTTGGAAGGACCTGTTTCACCGACAAGGGCATTGGGAATACCTGTCGGAAGACCGTCTGTGGCGTCGTAGATGTCATCGGTCTCTTTGATCACGGGGACGTTGACCGTTACAAAGGAGGGTTCGCCGCTGGCTTCATCCCATTGAAACTTATGGTGTCGGGTGGGTTGTAACTGCACTTCAAATCGCCCGTTCACCACCGCTTCGACACTGTCCTTCAGTTCATTTTTGAGCCAGCCGGTGCCGGTGCTATCGAGCGCCTTGGCATAATCGCTGTAGGTTTTGGCGACGGCAAAACGGTCCAGGACCTCTTGGTCCTGATTCTGACCGGTAAAGGCAAACCAACCTGCCCGCCAGCGTTCATGCATGCTCAGCTCGATGTAATCGTCGATGTCGTCAACAGTCCGTGCGGCACCATAAATTCTGGCGCCGACAATCAATATTGCGGCGGCAGCGATACCCACAGGGCCGGCGGCTTTGAAGCCGAGTAGCGCGGCGCACCCAAGTATTGTGGAAAGACCTGCACTGGTCAGGCTGAGGGCGGCATTGAAGTAATGGTCTTGCGCTTCTTTTCCCTTGGCGTCGGCGGCATCGTTGAACGATTTGATCGCTGTGTAGAGATCGAAGGGCAGCGTCAGGACACTGGCCATCAGGCCGGCACCTTTGCTCAGTACTTGTCCAACGGTTGTTCTGCCGAAATGTTCAAACGTTTTTGCTCCGCTGCGAATCATGGCCTCGCCAGTCTTCGCCAGACCGCGTTCGATAATCAGCGAGCCGATCTCTGCTGTGCCTCCCCCGACATTGATCGCCGCTTCGTCCCAATGGCCTTTCTTGATCGCTTCAGCTGTGCCGATAATCGCGCTGTAGAGACCGTATGCCTGAAGTCCGGCGCCCATGGAGCTCATGCCATAACTCTTGGTCCTGTCAATCCAGGCAGGCAATTGATCGGGCAAGGGGTTTTTGTGGATGTCGAGGCGCTGGGTTGATTTCAACAGGTTGCTGATTTTCTCAGCGGGCACCGTCGAGGCATCTGACTCTTTTAACAAGGGAGGAGCGGTGGTTGAGCGTTGTGTGGCGATTTCAAAAAGCAGAGTGGCGGGGATATGGCTCTGGTGTGCTTCCACGGCTTTGATACGTTGTTCGACCTTGGCAGGATCAAACTCCAGTGAATCGATGAATACCTGATCAGGCATTGCGAAGTAAGTGTTGGTGCTGGTGATAAATTCACCATTGATCATGGCGCCCATTGTATGAAGTTCTACGCGACTGACCGAAAACTCCCCGAAGTGCAGAAAACCAAATAATGCGTCGAGATCTTGAAGGCTGGGTTTTAGTGCGGAGGATTTGTTTTCTGAAGTTTGCTTGATAGGGTGGGATTCAACGAGTGGTGTAACGGAGGGGGACGGTAAAATATCTGTGATATTTATAGCGTTGTTTCTATTTGTCAGCGTGGCGGGTAGGGGCATGAGTTTTTATCTTTCATAGGTTATTTATAATTGATGAGTGCTCCGTGAGTGGTAGTGAATATTGCATGACGTTATGTCTATTTCGATGGTATTTGTTTTTCTGGATGTTTGTTGTTTTTGACAGATGTGGGGAGCTGTTTAAGAAATAACTGATAACGATTGATGGACTAGTAAATGGCAGTGAGCGCGACAAGGTCTAGGAGATTAAACTCTGGTCACGTCCAATAAAACCCGAGCATTGCGCCCGGGTTTTTTGTAGCTGCACTTAGTAGGCGTACCGCAACATCGCATGCGGCAAATGCCTCAACGCAAAGAAACCGAACAGCGCCACCAGCGCCGGCAACACCAGCCACCAGATCTTGGGCGGCATGGCGTTGAGCGGCGTCTGACGTTGGCTCAGCCACAAACTCGCCGCACAGACGCAAGCCGCCAGCATCGCGCCGGCTAGTACATCCGTCGGCCAATGCGCGCCCAGATACACCCGCGACAAGGCAATCGCCAGCGCCGGCAGGCAGCCCAGCAGCAACCAGGTCAGGCGCATGCGCGGCGGTTGGCCGCGACCGGCCAGCACGGCGAGGGTCAGGAACAAGGCGAAGGCGCCCGAGGCGTGGCCGCTGGGCATGCTGTAGCTGGTGAGCGGGTCGCTCAGCACTTCCGGGCGCACACGGGCGAAAAATTGTTTGGTGAACGTGTTGCCTAGCGCGGTGAAGAGCAGGGTGCCGCCGGCGAAAATCGCCTGGCGCCACTGCCGGGTGAGCAGCAGCAAGCCAGTCAGCAGGGCGCTGAACACCAGCATGTTGCGGAATTCGCCGATCAGCGTGAAGGTGACGGCCACTTCATCGAGCATCGGGCTGCGGTGTTCCTGCACCAGGGTCATCACGCCTTGATCGAGCGCGGTCAGGTGCGGGTAGCCGATAAACAGCCCCGCCAGAATCAACAAGCCGAAGCTCGCTATATAGGCGGTGGCGTGGCGATGGCGGCGCAGGCTGCTGGTCACGCTCAAGCCGATCATTAGCGCAATGCTGCCGGCGACGATCCCTGCTTCAGGCCAGAAACCTTCGGGTAATGGCAAGCGAATCGCCGCGCCCGTGGCCCATCCGGGCAGCAGGTACGCAACGCTCCAGCCTGCGGCGGCCAACAAGCTGACAGCGGCGAAGCGCGGGAACGGCATGTCGAACATCCCGGCGACCATCGGCAGCATCGGCCGTAGCGGGCCGATAAAGCGGCCGACCAGCAGGCTTGCGATGCCGTAGCGCTGGAAATACGCCTCGGCGCCGGCGATCCATTCCGGATGGTGGCGCAGCCCAGGCAGACGCCGGATGTTCTGGTGGAAATGTCGACCGATGAAGTACGAAACGATATCGCCCAGCACGCCGGCGACGAACCCCAGCAACAGCGTTTCGCTCAAGGACAACGCGCCGCTGCCGGCCAGCACCGCCACGGCGAACAGCAACACCGTGCCGGGCACGATCAGCCCGGCAATTGCCAGGCATTCCACGAATGCCACGATGAACACCGCCGCGGCCAGCCATTGCGGGTTAGCCGCCAGCCAACCTGTCACGCTATCGAGCCATGGGCCCATAAAAACAACTCCATCTGATGTTCATTGGTCCCTTGGGACGAACGCAATCTTTAAAACACTACAACCCCTATGTGGGAGGCATTATTCAGGACAGCAAAAAATAATCGCGACCTTCGACCTGCCCCCTTCGCATCGGGTTCCGCGTGCAATACGGCGCGTAAGCCGCGTCGACGAAGCGGTACATCAAATGCTCATCACGCCCATGGGGGATGCCCAGTCGCGTGGTTTGAATGATGTGAACAGGCGCCGGGCCGACGTCTTCGACCAGCAACACTTCATGGTCAAAACGCTTGGCATCCCAGGCCGGCACCTTCAAACCCAGCGACTTGCAAAGCAACGTCTGCCCGGCGCAAAGCTTTTGCGACGGGCGAGGGCGGCCTTGGGCGTCGGGGTTGTTCAGCAGCATCTGCGCCAGGCTCGCCGGCCCGCTCAACTCGTCGACCCATGGATAGGCAGATTTGATCAGTACCGCGTTGCCCGGCCCCTGGGCGCTGAAGTTCAGGGAATCACCACCGCGGGCGTAATACATATAGATGTGCCCGCCATCCAGAAACAAAGCCTTACGCTTTTCTGTGTAGCCGAGGGACGCGTGGCTGCCTTTTTCTTCGCAGTAGTAGGCCTCGGTCTCGATAATCCGGGCGCTGAGCCACAGGTCACCGACTCGATGACGGATGACTTTGCCGAGTAAATCCCGGGCCAGGGTTTGCGCGTCGCGGTCGAAAAACTCGTCCGGGAGCCCCGTGGGCAGGCCTGCAGCGGACGCTCGAACAGTCAGGTTGGACATGATGAACGATGTTTATCAAGGCTGATTGAGTCGTGATGATAACAATTTGCAGCTTAATCCCGGCTGAACGTCGGCTAATTGCCCTCCATTTCGACCATCCGCCCGTCACCGCTGTTAGTCCCGGGACGCGACAGCTATAATCTGCCGCTTTACTCTTTACCAAGACCTTAGCAAAGACCACCACAGACAATGACTGAGTCCGTTCTTGACTACATGACCCGCCTGGGTCGCGCCGCCCGCGAGGCTTCTCGCGTCATTGGCCGTGCCAGCACTGCGCAGAAAAACCGCGCGTTGCAGGCGGCTGCCAATGCGCTGGACGCTGCACGCGCCGAGCTGACGGCGGCCAATGAGCTGGATTTGGCTGCAGGTCGTGCCAATGGTCTCGAACCAGCATTGCTTGAGCGTCTGGCGCTGACCCCGGAACGCATCGACGGCATGATCGTCGGCTTGCGTCAGGTCGCGGCGCTGCCGGACCCGGTCGGCGCGATTCGCGACATGAGCTTCCGGCCATCGGGCATTCAGGTCGGCAAGATGCGCGTGCCGTTGGGCGTGATCGGGATCATCTACGAATCCCGGCCGAACGTGACCATCGATGCCGCGAGCCTTTGCCTGAAATCCGGCAATGCAACCATCCTGCGTGGCGGTTCCGAGGCGATAAATTCCAATCGCGCCATCGCTGCCTGCATTCAACGTGGCCTGGCCGAGGCAGAATTGCCCGCTGCCGTAGTGCAAGTAGTCGAAACCACCGACCGTGCCGCCGTTGGCGCGCTGATCACCATGCCCGAATACGTCGACGTCATCGTGCCCCGTGGCGGCCGTGGCTTGATCGAACGCGTCAGCCGCGATGCCCGCGTGCCGGTGATCAAACACCTGGACGGTATCTGCCACGTCTACGTCAGCGCCCACGCCGATCTGCCGAAAGCCCAGCGCATCGCCTTCAATGCCAAGACTTACCGTTATGGCATCTGTGGCGCGATGGAAACGCTGCTGGTGGATCAAGCCGTCGCCAAGGATTTCCTGCCGTCGATGGCCGCACAGTTCCGCGAAAAAGGCGTCGAGCTGCGCGGTTGCGAGCGCACCCGGGCGATCATCGAGGCTGTCTTGGCCACTGACGAAGACTGGAACACCGAATACCTGGCGCCGATTCTCTCGATTCGCGTCGTTGACGGGCTGGACCAGGCGATCGAGCACATCAATCAGTACGGCTCGCATCACACCGACTCGATCGTCAGTGAAAACCTCGCCGACACCCGGCGTTTTGTGGCGGAAGTCGATTCGTCGTCGGTAATGATCAACACGCCGACCTGCTTCGCCGATGGCTTTGAATACGGATTGGGTGCCGAGATTGGCATTTCTACTGATAAGCTGCACGCCCGCGGCCCGGTGGGCCTCGAAGGTCTGACCTGCGAGAAGTACATCGTAGTCGGTGATGGCCAGTTGCGCGGCCAGGCGTCGGTCTGACTTGGGCGACCTCAAAAAGGCAGCTCCGGAAACCGCCAGCGAGCCTGCGCCTCGACGCATTGGCGTACTGGGCGGGACTTTCGACCCGGTGCACATCGGCCATTTGCGCGGTGCGCTGGAAGTTGCCGAATCGCTGGCGCTCGACGAGTTACGCCTGACACCCAGTGCCCGGCCGCCACATCGCGGTACGCCGCAGGTGGCGGCGAAGGACCGTCTGGCGATGGTCGAGTGCGCGGTGGCCGGTGTGGCGCCGTTGGTGGTGGACGCCCGCGAATTGCAGCGGGACAAACCGTCCTACACCATCGACACCCTGGAACTGATGCGCGCCGAATTGGCCGCCTCTGACCAGGTTTTTCTACTTTTGGGCTGGGACGCATTTTGCGGCCTGCCCACTTGGCACCGCTGGGAAGAGTTGCTCCAGCATTGCCACATCCTGGTGCTGCAACGCCCGGATGCCGACAGCGAACCGCCGGATGCCTTGCGCAATCTGTTGGCGGCACGCTCGGTGAGCGACCCGCTGGCCCTCAAAGGGCCGAGCGGACAGATTGCATTCGTCTGGCAGACGCCGCTCGCGGTATCCGCCACCCAGATCCGTCAACTGCTGGCCAGCGGTAAGTCGGTACGTTTCCTGGTGCCCGACGCGGTCCTGGCCTACATCGATGCGCACGGACTCTACCGTGCGTCGAACTGAAAAAGGGAGCGCTTCAAAACACGTGAACGCGTGTACCGAAGCGCCCGAACATACGAGCAAAACGAGTTTTATATGACGAACAAAGACGTAACTAAAGTAAAGCGCAAAGGCACGTTCAAGAGCGCCCCGCTGCCTGAGCCGGTTCTCACCACCGAGCCCCTGAAGGGTGATGAGCTGGTCAAGGTTGCCGTAGCAGCCCTGGAAGACGTAAAGGGCCAGGACATCCAGGTCATCGACGTTCGTGAAAAGCAGAGCATTACTGACTACATGATCATCGCCACCGGTACCTCCAACCGCCAGATCGGCGCGATGCTGGACAAGGTCCGCGAAGCCGTCAAAGCCCTGGGCGTCAAGCCACTGGGTGAAGAAGGCAAGGGCGACAGCGACTGGGTGCTGCTGGATATGGATGACGTCATCGTGCACATGATGACGGCTTCGGCTCGTCAGTTTTACGACCTCGAGCGTCTGTGGTCCGGTGCGGAACAGAGCCGTGCTCTGAACGCCGCTCACCACAGCCCGGAAAACACCCATGAGCACTTCGTCAAGCTCAACAAAGACCAGCAATAAGGGACCGCTGTGCGACTGCGACTGATCGCCGTCGGTTCACGCATGCCCAAGTGGGTGGAAGAAGGCTGGCATGAATATGCCAAGCGTCTTCCGTCCGAGCTGGCGCTGGAACTGGTGGAAATACCGCTCAACACCCGTGGCAAGAACGCCGACGTGGCACGCTTCATCCGTCAGGAAGGCGAAGCCATGCTGGCCAAGGTCGGGCCGAATGAGCGTGTTGTCACTCTCGAAGTCCACGGCAAGCCTTGGAGCACCGAGCAGTTGGCGGTCGAACTCGATCGCTGGCGGCTTGACTCGCGCACGGTAAATTTCATGGTCGGTGGCCCCGAAGGGCTGGCGCCGGAAGTGTGTGCGCGGGCCGATCAGCGCTGGTCGTTGTCGCCGTTGACGTTGCCGCACCCGCTGGTGCGGATTCTGATCGGCGAACAGCTGTATCGTGCCTGGACAGTCTTGTCCGGCCACCCTTACCACAAGTAGTTCTGCCCTCATGCCCCAGCCGATCCGCATCAAGGACCACGAAAAAGACGCCCGTCTGGTGCGTGGCCGCGTCGTGTTCGGGGCAATTGCGGTGGTGTTGCTGATCTGCGTGCTGATCGCGCGGCTGTATTTCCTGCAGGTGATCCAGTACGAGTACCACTCGACCCTGTCGGAAAACAACCGCGTCCATGTGCAGCCGATTCCGCCGACCCGCGGGCTGATCTTCGACCGCAATGGCGTGGTGGTGGCCGATAACCGGCCCAGCTTCAGCCTGAGCATGACCCGCGAACGGTCCGGCGACTGGCAGCAAGTGCTCGACGTGATCGTCGAAGTGCTGGAACTGACACCCGAAGACCGGGTGATCTTCGAGAAGCGCATGCGTCAGGGGCGCCGGCCGTTCGAGCCGGTGCCGATCCTGTTCGAGCTGACCGAAGAGCAGATCGCCCGCATCGCGGTGAATCAGTTCCGTCTGCCGGGGGTGGAAGTGGTCGCGCAGCTGGTACGTCACTACCCGCAGGGCCCGCACTTTGCGCACTCGGTGGGCTACATGGGGCGGATCAACGAGAAAGAGCTGAAGTCGCTCGATCCGGTCAATTACAGCGGCACCCACCACATCGGTAAAACCGGGATCGAGCGTTTCTACGAGCCCGAGCTGCACGGTCAGGTGGGTTATGAAGAAGTCGAAACCAATGCTCGGGGCCGCGTATTGCGTGTGCTCAAGCGTACCGATCCGATTCCCGGCAAGGACATCGTCCTGAGCCTGGACATCAAATTGCAGGAAGCCGCCGAAGCGGCGCTCGGTGGTCGCCGTGGCGCTGTGGTAGCGCTCGATCCGAAAACCGGCGAAGTGCTGGCAATGGTCAGTGCGCCGAGTTTCGATCCGAACCTGTTCGTCACCGGCATCGGCTTCAAAGCCTATGCCGAGCTGCGCGACTCCATCGACCGGCCACTGTTCAACCGCGTGCTGCGCGGCCTCTACCCGCCGGGCTCGACCATCAAGCCGGCGGTGGCGATTGCCGGGCTGGATGCTGGTGTCGTGACTGCGTCGAGTCGGGTCTACGATCCTGGCTATTACCAGTTGCCCAATTACGACCACAAATACCGTAACTGGAACCGTACCGGTGACGGCTACGTGGACCTGGACACGGCGATCATGCGGTCCAACGATACCTACTTCTACGACCTGGCCCACAAATTGGGAATCGATCGCTTGTCGGCGTACATGAGCAAGTTCGGCATCGGCCAGAAGGTCTCGCTGGACATGTTCGAAGAGTCACCGGGGCTGATGCCGACACGGGAATGGAAGCGTGCAACCCGACGTCAGGCCTGGTACCCGGGAGAAACACTGATTCTTGGGATTGGGCAGGGCTACATGCAGTCCACGCCGTTACAGCTGGCCCAGGCCACCGCGCTGGTCGCCAACAAAGGTGTCTGGAACCGTCCGCACCTGGCCAAGACCGTCGAAGGCGAGAAGCCGAAGGACGAAAACCCGATACCGGACATCGTCCTGCGCGACCCGTCCGACTGGACCAAGGTCAACCATGGCATGCAGCAGGTGATGCACGGTGCCCGGGGTACGGCGCGAAAAGCGGCGATCGGTGCGCAATACCGCATCGCGGGCAAAAGTGGTACGGCTCAGGTGGTGGCGATCAAGCAGGGCGAGAAGTACGACCGCTCCAAGGTTCAGGAACGCCACCGCGACCACGCCTTGTTCGTCGGTTTCGCGCCGGCCGACAACCCGCAAATCGTGGTGTCGGTGATGGTCGAGAATGGCGAGTCCGGCTCCGGCGTCGCCGCCCCCGTGGTGCGTCAGATCATGGACGCCTGGCTTCTGGACCAGGACGGTCGGTTGAAGGCCGAATACGCCAGCCCTATCAGTGCGGAGGCTACGGCCCGTGAAGAGTAATTTCGATCGCATCCTCTCCAGTGAGGATGTGATGCGTCGCCGTGCGACGCTGTTGCAACGCATGCACATCGACGGCCCGTTGCTGATCCTGCTGCTGACCCTCGCCGCCGGCAGCCTGTTCGTGCTGTATTCGGCCAGTGGCAAGAGCTGGGACCTGCTGGCCAAGCAAGCCACTTCGTTCGGCATCGGCCTGGTGTCGATGATCGTCATCGCCCAGTTCGAGCCGCGCTTCATGGCCCGCTGGGTGCCGGTCGGTTATGTGATCGGCGTGCTGTTGCTGGTGGTGGTGGATGTCATGGGCCATAACGCCATGGGCGCCACACGCTGGATCAACATTCCGGGGGTGATCCGCTTCCAGCCTTCGGAGTTCATGAAGATCCTGATGCCGGCGACCATCGCCTGGTACTTGTCCAAGCGCACCTTGCCGCCGCAGCTCAAACATGTGGGAGTCAGTCTGTTCCTGATCGGCTTGCCCTTCATTCTGATCGTGCGTCAGCCAGACCTCGGCACCTCGCTGCTGATCCTCGCGGGTGGCGCTTTCGTCTTGTTCATGGGCGGGTTGCGCTGGCGCTGGATCATGAGCGTGCTGGCCGCTGCCGTGCCGGTGGCCGTGGCGATGTGGTTCTTCATCATGCACGACTACCAGAAGCAGCGAATCCTGACGTTCCTTGATCCGGAGAGCGATCCGCTCGGCACCGGCTGGAACATCATTCAGTCGAAAGCCGCCATCGGTTCCGGCGGCGTGTTCGGCAAAGGCTGGCTGCTCGGCACCCAGTCGCACCTGGACTTCCTGCCGGAAAGCCACACCGACTTCATTATTGCGGTGATGGGCGAAGAGTTCGGCCTGGTGGGCATTTGCGCACTGCTGCTGATTTACCTGTTGCTGATCGGTCGAGGGCTGGTGATTACCGCCCAGGCCCAGACATTGTTCGGCAAATTGCTCGCGGGCGCCCTGACCATGACGTTTTTTGTTTACGTTTTCGTCAACATCGGTATGGTCAGTGGCCTGTTGCCAGTCGTGGGGGTGCCGTTGCCGTTCATTAGCTACGGAGGAACTTCGCTGGTAACGCTGCTGTCAGCGTTTGGGGTTTTGATGTCGATCCATACCCATCGTAAGTGGATCGCACAGGTTTGAATAAGGTGAAGATGTCAATGCAAGTAATGCGTGGCTGGGCGACTCGATACGCGCCGTGGGTCGGCCTGGTAAGCATCCTTGGCACAACGCAGGACGCGTTGGCCGGCGATTACGAAGGCTCACCCCAGGTGGCCGAATTCGTCGGTGAAATGACCCGCGACTACGGTTTTGCCGGTGAACAGCTGATGGGCGTGTTCCGCGAAGCCGAGCGCAAGCAGTCGATTCTGGACGCGATCTCGAAGCCTGCCGAACGGGTCAAGCAGTGGAACGAATATCGCCCGATGTTCATCACCGACGCGCGCATCGCCCGTGGTGTGGACTTCTGGCGTCAGCACGAGGCGGTACTGGCCCGTGCCGAGCAGGAATATGGTGTGCCGGCGCAGGTGATTGTCTCGATCATCGGTGTTGAGACCTTTTTCGGCCGCAATACCGGCAATTTCCGGGTAATTGACGCCTTGTCGACGTTGGGTTTCGACTATCCTCCCCGTGCTGAATTCTTCCGCAAGGAGTTGCGTGAATTCCTGTTGCTGGCCCGTGAAGAGCAGGTCGATCCGCTGACCCTCAAAGGCTCTTATGCCGGCGCAATGGGTTTGCCGCAGTTCATGCCGAGCAGTTTTCGCGCCTACGCGGTGGACTTCGACGGTGACGGCCACATCAATATCTGGACCAACCCGGACGATGCCATTGGTAGCGTCGCCAGTTATTTCAAGCGCCACGGCTGGGTCGCCGGTGAGCCGGTGGTCAGCCGCGCCGATGTGCGTGGCGAGCATGTGGATGAAGGTTTGACGACGGGCATCGAGCCGACTAAAACGGTCGGGGAGTTGCGAGCCTTGGGCTGGTCGAGTCATGATGCGCTGCGCGATGATATGCCGGTCACGGCTTTCCGCCTGGAAGGTAACAATGGCCCCGAATACTGGATGGGCCTGAAGAATTTTTACGCAATCACGCGTTATAACCGCAGCGTGATGTACGCCATGGCGGTACATCAACTGTCTGAACAGCTGGTCCAAGCACGGGGCGTCAAGTAATGCGGGCATTGCCTATGAATAAACCCCTGAAGCTCATGGCTTTCGCCGCGTTGGCGGTGCTGGTCGCCAGTTGCTCGACCAGCCGCGCGCCGGCTCAGAAATCTTCATCCACCGCCGTGCGTTCGACGCCGGGGCTGGACATCAACCGTGCGCACAAAGATGGCGCACCGTGGTGGGATGTCGACGTATCGCGCATCCCGGATGCCACGCCGACCCTGCACTCCGGCCCTTATAAAGCCAACCCGTATACCGTGCTGGGCAAGACTTACTTCCCGCTGCAAGAATCCAAGACCTATGTCGCCTCGGGCACGGCGTCCTGGTACGGCACCAAGTTCCACGGCCAGAACACCGCCAATGGCGAGGTGTATGACCTGTACGGCATGAGTGCCGCTCACAAGACATTGCCACTGCCAAGTTACGTTCGGGTGACCAACCTGGACAACAACAAGAGCGTGATCCTGCGAGTCAACGACCGCGGGCCGTTCTATTCGGACCGCATCATCGACTTGTCCTACGCCGCCGCGAAAAAACTCGGTTACGCCGAAACCGGCACCGCGCGGGTCAAGGTCGAGGGCATCGATCCGCAACAGTGGTGGGCACAAAAGGGCCGTCCGGCGCCTTTGATGCTCAACGAGCCGCAAGTAGCGCAAAATGCCGCGCCGACGATTACCGCTTCGGCCGGCACCGTCGAGCAATGGACGCCACCTCCGCAGCAACACGCGGCGGCCGTAGTGCCCGTGCAGATTGATGCAAAAAAAAACGCTTCTGTACCAGCCTCTGGCCAGTATCTGCAGGTGGGCGCGTTCGCCAACCCGGACGCTGCAGAACTCCTGAGATCGAAGCTCAGCGGGATGGTGAGCGCTCCGGTGTTCATCAGCTCGATCGTGCGTAATCAACAAACGCTGCACCGCGTACGTCTGGGGCCGATTGGCTCGCCGGGTGAAATCCAGCAAGTGCAGAACAGCGTGCGCCTGGCCAATCTCGGTTCGCCGAGCGTGGTCACCGCCGAATAATACGCAGTACTTGATTGACGGTTCGCTTGCAGTTTGGGGGGTGGACCTGGTTGTTGGCTCGTTGAAGAACAAAAGCCCGGCAAGGGTTCTGAGTGAACAACTGAACACGCGACAGCTCGTTAGAAAGCTGTCTGATTAGTTTTGCCCTTGGGCAGTTTCCATTAGCGATTTCGAGAGACGGATGAACATCACCACCTTTGCCAAACGCCTGTGCCTGCTAGTCCCGCTGCTCCTCTCACCTGCCGCTTTTGCGGTCGAGATGATGCCGTCGCCACCGCAACTGGCCGCCAAAGCCTATGTACTCATGGACGCCAGCAGCGGCAACGTGCTGGTGGAGAACAACGGTGACCAGCGTCTGCCGCCGGCCAGCCTGACCAAGCTGATGACCGCGTACATCGCGACCCTGGAAATCCGTCGTGGCCAGATCGGTGAAAACGATCCGGTGACCGTCAGCGAAAACGCCTGGCGTACCGGCGGTTCGCGGATGTTCATCAAGGTCGGCTCGCAAGTCACTGTCAGCGACCTGCTGCACGGCATCATCATTCAGTCGGGTAACGATGCCAGTGTTGCGCTCTCCGAGCACATCGCCGGCAGCGAGGACGCATTCGCCGACATGATGAACAAAACCGTGGCCGACCTGGGCATGACCAACAGCCACTTCATGAACCCGACCGGTCTGCCGAACCCTGAGCACTACTCGTCGGCTCACGACATGGCCGTGCTGGCTCGCGCGATCATCCACGAAGATCCGGCTCACTATGCGATCTACTCGCAGAAAGAGTTCTTCTGGAACGGTATCAAGCAACCTAACCGCAACCTGCTGCTGTGGCGCGACAAGACCGTCGATGGTCTGAAAACCGGCCACACCGACGAAGCCGGCTACTGCATGGTGTCTTCGGCTGTACGTGATGGCATGCGCCTGATCGCCGTGGTGTTCGGCACCAACAGCGAAGTGGCTCGTGCTTCCGAAACCCAGAAGCTGCTGACCTACGGTTTCCGCTTCTTCGAAACCCAGACCTTCTATCAGAAAGGCGCCGAGCTGGCTCAGGCCCCTGTCTGGAAAGGCAGCACCAATCAAGTCAAGGCCGGCCTGGCTCAAGACCTGACCATGACCCTGCCAAAAGGCCAGCTGAAAAAGCTCGCCGCGAGCATGACCATGAACCCGCAACTGGTTGCGCCAATCGCCAAGGGCGACGTAATCGGTAAAGTCGAAGTGAAACTGGACGACAAGGTGGTGCACAGCGCCGACCTGATCGCCCTGGACGCTGTCGAGGAGGGTGGTATCTTCCGCCGCATGTGGGATAGCATCCGTCTATTCTTCTACGGCTTGTTCAACTGAATTAGTGTGGACTTGCATGGCCCCGTTCCAATCCGGAGCGGGGCCATGTCCGTTGCCACGGCTTACGAGGCCGTTACGCCATGACAGATACCGAAGTAAAGGCGCCAAAGATCGAATTCCCCTGCGCGGATTACCCGATTAAGGTGATCGGCGACACCGGCGTGGGTTTCAAGGACAAGATCATCGCGATCCTTGAGAAACACGCGACCGTTGACCACAAGACCTTGGCCGAGCGCCAGAGCACCAACGGCAAGTACACGACCATCCAGTTGCACATCATCGCCACCGGCCAGGAACAGCTGTACGACATCAACAGCGAGTTGCGGGCTACCGGTTTCGTGCACATGGTGCTGTGATGTCCGGCACGCTGGGCTTTCGCGAGCTCGGTCAGATGGCTTACGAGCCGGTCTGGCATGCCATGCAGCGGTTTACCAACGAACGCGGCAGCGATGCCGCGGACGAGATTTGGCTGGTCGAACACCCGCCGGTGTTCACGCAAGGCCAGGCCGGCAAGGCCGAGCACTTGCTGCTGCCGGGGGATATCCCGGTGGTGCAGGTTGATCGCGGTGGTCAGGTGACTTACCACGGCCCTGGCCAGCTGGTGGCCTACCTGTTGCTCGATGTGCGCAAACTGGGTTTCGGCGTGCGTGACCTTGTCACCCGCATGGAGCACTGCCTGATCGAGCTGCTGGCCAGCTACGGCGTGACCGCAGCGGCCAAGCCCGATGCGCCGGGTGTCTACGTCAACGGGGCGAAAATCGCGTCCCTGGGTCTGCGGATCCGCCACGGTTGCTCCTTTCATGGCCTGGCCCTGAACGTGGACATGAACCTGGAACCGTTTCGACGGATTAATCCCTGCGGCTACGCCGGGCTGGCGATGACCCAGCTGAGCGATCACGCAGGATCGATTGAATTTGCCGAGGTAAGTGCCCGGCTGCGCGCGCAGCTCGTCAAACACCTCGACTATGCTGAGCAGACGACCCTAACGGGCGGAATCGACTGATATGACTACTGATGCAGTGCAAACCATGATCCCGACGCTGGATGTAACCGAGCGTCCGGCCCCGCGTGCCAAGGTTGAAGCCGGCGTCAAGCTGCGCGGCGCCGAGAAGGTTGCACGCATCCCGGTGAAGATCATCCCGACCACCGAACTGCCGAAGAAACCTGACTGGATCCGCGTGCGCATCCCGGTTTCCCCGGAAGTCGACCGCATCAAAGCCCTGCTGCGCAAACACAAGCTGCACAGCGTGTGCGAAGAGGCGTCCTGCCCGAACCTGGGCGAGTGCTTCTCCGGCGGCACCGCGACCTTCATGATCATGGGCGACATCTGCACCCGTCGCTGCCCGTTCTGCGACGTGGGCCACGGTCGTCCGAAGCCACTGGACGTCAATGAGCCGGAAAGCCTGGCCATCGCCATCGCCGACCTGAAACTCAAATACGTGGTGATCACCTCGGTTGACCGCGACGACCTGCGTGACGGCGGTGCCCAGCACTTTGCCGACTGCATCCGCGAGATCCGCAAGCTGTCGCCGAACGTGCAGCTCGAAACCCTGGTCCCGGATTACCGTGGCCGTATGGACGTTGCGCTGGAAATCACCGCCGCCGAGCCGCCAGATGTGTTCAACCACAACCTGGAAACCGTGCCGCGCCTGTACAAGGCTGCGCGTCCGGGTTCGGACTACCAGTGGTCGCTGACCCTGCTGCAACGCTTCAAGCAGATGATGCCGCACATTCCGACCAAATCCGGCCTGATGCTGGGGCTGGGCGAAACCGACGAAGAAGTCATCGAAGTCATGAAGCGCATGCGCGAACACGACATCGACATGCTGACCCTGGGACAGTACCTGCAACCGTCGCGCAGCCACTTGCCGGTTCAGCGTTTCGTGCACCCGGACGTATTCGCCTGGTTCGCCGAGGAAGGTTACAAGATGGGCTTCAAGAACGTCGCTTCCGGCCCGCTGGTACGTTCCTCGTATCACGCCGACGAGCAGGCGAAGCTGGTTAAAGCTGAACTGATCTCGTCCTTGTAACAAAACGCCCGCAAGGTTTTTCAAACCTTGCGGGCGTTTTTGTTGGCCGTGCCTACGGCCGCTACCGTCTTTTCCTGCAACCTGCGGGGCGATTGATCCTCTTCTGTTTGTCCCCGTTCCTGACTACTGTGTGGTGAAGCTTTTCGCGCAGGGAGATTCATGGATGACCGTTCGACCCACTCACACGCTGTTTCCTCACTCACCCGTTCCGGCCTTGCCTTCGCAAGGGCTGATCGGCGTCATTGCGCCCGCCGGTCCTGCCGGGCTGGACACCGATAAGGCCGTTGCCTGGATGCGTGCTCGCGGCTATGCGCTGCGGGTGTTTCCTGGGGTGTACGAGCAGGATGGCTACCTGGCCGGCAGCGACGATGTGCGGCTCAATGACTTGCACGCGGCGTTCGCCGACACCGAAGTCGACGCGATCATTTGCCTGCGTGGCGGTTACGGTACGCCGCGCCTGCTCGATCGAATCGATTTCGAGTTGCTGCAAAACAACGCCAAGCCGTTTATCGGCTACAGCGACATCACTGCGCTGCACGTGGCAATCAGCCGTTACGCCGGTTTCGTGACCTTTCACGGTCCGCTGCTCAATGCCGATTTGCTGGGCGAGAAGCAAAAGCCTACGGAGTCTTCGTTTTTCAACATGCTCAGAGGGCAGGTGAAGGCGGGCAGTGTGCTTTCGCACCCGGTGGCTTACCCGCTGACCACAATCGAGCCTGGCATTGCTCACGGGCGTTTGCTGGGGGGCAATCTGTCGATGATTGCCGCGACCATGGGCACGCCGTACGAGATGGAGGCTGAAGGGGTCATTCTTTTTATTGAGGACATCAACGAGCCGCTGTATCGCATCGACCGCTTACTGACTCACCTGCGCCTTTCCGGCACGCTGGGCAAGTTGCGCGGTGTTCTGGTGGGTGATGTGGCGGGGGTTGATGGGGTGGCGCTGGAGCGTTTGCTCAAGCAAACATTCGAACCGTTGCGGATACCGGTGCTGGCTGGATGGCGCAGTGGGCATTGCGATCCGAACCTGACGTTGCCGATGGGTGCGTTGGTTCGGTTGGATGCGGGGAAGAAGGAATTGGTGTTGGAGCAGGATGTGGTCGTCAAACGGTAGACAGTTGTCGCCTGACAGTCAGTCTTCGCGAGCAAGCCCGCTCCCACATGGGTTTTGTGAACGACACAAAAACCTGTGGGAGCGAGGCTTGCCCGCGAAGCTTTTTAACGGTTACGCAGGCCTTCGAGCAGCTTGTGCGTCGGATACCCGTCCGCCGGCCAGCCAAACGACTGCTGGGCACTGCGGATCGCTTTGCGGGTATTGGCGCCGATAATCCCGTCGGCAGTGCCCGCATCGTAGTTCTGCGCGCTCAGCAGGCTTTGCAGTTCGATCCGCTCGGTGCGGCTCAACGGCAAGTCATCTTTTGGCCAAGTGCCATTGATCAGGCCGCCGCCATTGAACCGCTCGGACAACAGGCTCACCGCCAATGCATAAGACGACGAGTTGTTGTACTTGAGGATTGCGCGGAAGTTGTCGAGCACCAGGAACGCCGGGCCACGATAACCGGCCGGCAACAGCAGGGCGGCGGACAGGTGTTCGGAACCTGCCGGAACCTGGGCGCCATTAGGCAGCGAGACCCCCAACTGTTGCCATTCGGCGACGCTCTTGCGAATCGTGCCGTCGGCCAGGACGTAGTTGAAACTGCCTGGCAACTGCACTTCAAAGCCCCACGGTTGGCCTTTCTGCCAGCCGGAGCTTTGCAGATAGTGCGCCGTCGAGGCTAGCGCATCGGCCGGGCTGCCCCAGATGTCGCGGCGGCCGTCACCGTCGAAATCCACGGCGTGGGTGTTGTAGGTGGTCGGGATGAACTGGGTCTGGCCCATGGCGCCCGCCCAGGAGCCAAGCATTTTCTCAGGCTCGATATCGCCTTGTTGCAGGATTTGCAAGGCGGCGATCAGTTGCGCATGAGCAAAGCCCGGACGCCGGCCTTCGTAGGCCAGGGTGGCCAGGGAGTTGATCACTGACTTGTTGCCCTGGAACTGCCCGAAATTACTCTCCATGCCCCACACCGACACCAAGGCCTGGCGATCAACGCCGTAGCGCTGCTCGATGCTTTGCAGAATGTCAGCGTATTGGCTGACCAGCGCCTGACCTTTGCGTACCCGCAGTGGCGACAGGGCGCCATCGAGGTATTCCCACACCGGGCGGGAGAACTCGGGTTGGCTGCGATCGGCACGGATCACGCTGGTGTCGAGGCTGACATTGGCGAAGGCGCGGTCGAAGAGATCTGCGCGGATGCCGGCGGCCAGCGCGTCTTTGCGGAAACCCGCCTGCCATTCGGCGAAGGTCTGGGTGGGCTGGATGTCGAGGTTTTCACCGGTCGGTACCACGGGCGGAATGACCGCAGGGGCTGTCGATACGGGAAGGGTCTGAAGCGGCTGGGCGTCGGCGGCGGTCGGTTTTTCCGCGCAGGCGACAAGCAAAATGAGGCTGGAGGCAGCGATCAGTTGGCGCAGGGGCCAACGACGGGAAATACAAAGGGGCATGCACAGGTCCAGAGAATACGAATCAGGTGCAGACCTTAACATGTTGAGCGATGGCTTGCCTTTCAGGCCGCCAGAAAGTAAGAAGCCTCCCAGCTATTAGACTGGAAGGCTTCGCGGCGGTAGCTGCCTTTGCCCTTTCCGGCTCGTTCCTGACGGCTGCGGAACAATGGCTGGGCGATGATGGATTTGGCCTTGTTGGGGCCATGCCTGGATGGCTTTTTGCTCATGATCAGATCTCTCGGATGAGTGGGTTTTGCGGGGGAAATAATCTGCTGAAGTTGGAGGGCTGTCTAGTCCCCGTATTGCGTAGGCAATGATATCTGTGGCGAGGGAGCTTGCTCCCGTTGGACTGCGCAGCGGTCCCCTGCTTTCAGGGATAAGCGGGGTCGCTTCGCAACCCAGCGGGAGCAAGCTCCCTCGCCACAAAAAACCTTACTCCGCAGGCAACGTCAGCCGTTGGCCCGCCATCAACAACGACAACCGACTGAGACTCATCCATGGCGAACCCGCCGCCTGACCCTTGATCTGCGCATCAATGCGCTGCGCTTCCAGCAACAACTGCGCCCAGCGTTGCGCCGGGTAGCGTTGCAGGGCTTTGCTCATCAGCGGTTTGCGCTTGTCCCAGACCGGCGGTCGAGCCTGGCTGAAGGCTTTGTCCAGCGGCACACCCTGGCTGTATTGCAGCGAAAGGTTGGCCAGCAGACGCAGCTCCCGGGCCAGCGCCCAGAGAATCACCGGGGGTTCGACGCCTTCCCCGCGCAGCCCTTCGAGGATGCGCAGGGCATGGGCGGCTTCGCCGTTGAGAATCGCGTCGGTCAGGCCAAAGACATCGAAGCGCGCACTGTCGGCCACCGCCGCTTGCACGGTTTCGACGGTGATCTGGCCACCTTCGGCCATCAGCTTGAGTTTTTCGATTTCCTGGGCGGCGGCCAACAGGTTGCCTTCGACCCGCGCGGCAATCAGTTCCACGGCGTCCTGGCTGGCGGAAAGCCCGGCCTGGGACAACCGTTGACGAATCCAGCTCGGCAACTGGTTGGCATCCACCGGCCAGATCTGCACGAACTGCGTCTGCTGTCCTTCGACCAGCGCCTTGCCCCACTTGGTTTTCTGCGCACTGCCATCCAGCTTGGGCAGGCTGATCAGCAGCACCGTGTCTTCGGCTGGGCGCGAGCAGTATTCGATGAACGCAGCGGCGCCCTTGTCACCGGGTTTGCCGGACGGCAGACGCAGCTCCAGCAGGCGCTTTTCGGCGAACAGCGACATGCTCGCGCCGGCTTGCAGCAACGTCCCCCAGTCAAAGCTGGCGTCGGCGGCGAAGACCTGGCGTTCGTCAAAACCCTGTTGGCGAGCGGCGGCACGAATGGCGTCGGCGGCTTCCTGACACAGCAGCGGGTCATCGCCACTGATGATGTAGATAGGCGCGAGGGTGCCTTGCAGGTGCTTGGCGAGTTGGGCGGGGGCGAGTTTCATAAGAAAGGGCGAACGGGGCGCCTGGGCGCCCCGTAAGTCTTATTGCTGCGGGATTTCGATGGGCGACTGACGCGGGGTTTCCGCTTCAGCTTTCTGCGCCGCTTCCAGTGCCTGGGCTTCGGCTTTTGCCTTGGCGTCGGCGGTCTGTTGCAGTTGCTCCAACTGAGTCGGAGAGAGCTGTGACAGGCGCAGCATCATGCGTTGAACCAACTCGCGACGGGTTTCTGTGCGAGCCGTATTGGCTTCCTGGTCGGAACCCACCAGGTTGTTGCCATCGTGGATGAAGATCTTCTGCACTTCGAGCTTGTCGCTCAGCAGCGGCAGGCCTTGCGCACCCCGGATGTCGTAGCTCAACACGGTGCTCACCTGATATTCGCCAGTACGGCCGGCACCGGCGTAGCTGAGGATGCGCTGGCTTTCCTGCTCATCCGTTAACACAAGCTTGTACGGCGCTCCGGTGTAAACCTTGACGCCGCTGCTTTGCAGCACTTGACGCAATTGCGTCACGGTTTCGCCGTAGGCGTTGCGGGCGCTCAGATCGAGCTCCTTGATCGCCAGTTCATTGGTGCCGGTGCCGCGCAGCTGGAAACCGCAGGCGCTCAACAGGACCGCAAGGCCCATCACCAGCAAATTGCGTTTGATCATCTTGTTGCTCCCCTTGAAACCATGTGGGCCGACCGTGCGGCCCGAAAGGTTTTACTCGGCGCCAGGCTCACCTGGCGCCTGATCCAATTTTAGCTGGCGACGATATTGACCAGTTTCCCGGGCACTACGATCACTTTACGAATAGTCAGGCCGTCGACAAAGCGCAGCACGTTCTCGTTGACCCGGGCAGCGGCTTCGACTTCTTCGCGAGTCGCGGTGGCCGGCATTTCGATCTGGCCGCGCAGCTTGCCGTTGACCTGGATGACCAGCGTCAGGCTGTCCTGCACCAGCGCGGTTTCGTCCACCACCGGCCAACCGGCGTCGATCACCGGGCCAGCGTGACCCAGTTGATGCCACAGCTCGTGGCTGATGTGCGGGGTGATCGGAGCCAGCAGCAACGTCACGGCTTCCAGACCTTCGTGAACCAGTGCGCGATCCTGTTCGGTGCCTTGCGCGGCTTTTTCCAGCACGTTCATCAGCGTCATCACCTGGGCGATGGCGGTGTTGAATTTGTGGTTCTGGCCGACGTCGTGGCTGGCCTGCTTGATGGCCAGGTGGATCGAACGGCGAATGGCTTTCTGCTCGTCGTTCAGGCTGGCGACGTCCAGTTTACCCGGCAAGCCCTGAGTGACGTGCGCTTGAGCCAGGCGCCAGACGCGTTTGAGGAAGCGGTGCGAGCCCTCGACGCCGGAGTCGGACCATTCCGCGCTCATGTCAGGTGGCGAGGCGAACATCATGAACAGACGGCAGGTGTCTGCGCCGAACTGGTCGATCATCGACTGTGGGTCGACGCCGTTGTTCTTCGACTTGGCCATCTTCTCGGTGCCGCCGATTTCCACCGGCAGGCCGTCTGCGATCAGCTTGGCGCTGATGACCTTGGCCTTGCTGTCGCGTTCGAGTTCGACGTCCGCCGGGTTGAACCAGGTGTAAGCACCATTGGCTTCGCGACGATAGTAAGTCTCGGCGATCACCATGCCCTGGGTCAGCAGGTTCTTGAACGGCTCGTTGGAGCTCACCAGGCCTTCGTCGCGCATCAACTTGTGGAAGAAGCGCGCGTACAGCAGGTGAAGAATCGCGTGTTCGATACCGCCGATGTACTGATCAACCGGCAGCCAGTGGTCAGCCGCGGATTTTTCTACCAGGCCGCCTTCATAGTGTGGCGAGGCGTAACGGGCGTAGTACCACGACGACTCGACGAAGGTGTCCATGGTGTCGGTTTCACGCTTGGCCGGTGCGCCGCATTTCGGGCAAGCGCACTCGTAGAACTCAGGCATGCGCGCCAATGGCGAACCGGCGCCGTCCGGCACCACGTCTTCCGGCAGTACGACAGGCAGTTGATCTTCCGGGACCGGCACGTCACCGCAGGTGGTGCAGTGGATGATCGGGATCGGGCAGCCCCAGTAGCGCTGACGGCTGATGCCCCAGTCGCGCAGGCGGAACTGGGTACGCGAGGCGCCGAGGTTTTTCTTGATCAGCGCGACTTCAATGGCGTCGAATGCGCCAGCGAAGTCCAGGCCGTCGAACTCACCGGAGTTGATCAGCGTGCCGTGCTCGCCGTAAGCGTCCTGCCATGGAGCGGGGTTGGTGTCGCCAGAGCTGGTGCGCACCACGGTCTTGATCGGCAGGTCGTACTTGGTGGCGAACTCGAAATCACGTTCGTCGTGAGCCGGGACAGCCATGACAGCGCCATCGCCGTAATGCATCAGCACATAGTTGGCGACCCACACCGGGAGTTTCTCACCGGTCAGTGGGTGCTCGACGAACAGCGAGGTCGGCAGGCCTTTTTTCTCTTGGGTGGCGACGTCGGCTTCGGCAACGCTGCCGCCCTTGCATTCAGCGATGAACGCTTGCAGTTCAGGGTTGTTCTGCGCGGCCAGGGTGGCCAGTGGGTGTTCGGCGGCCACGGCGACGTAGGTCGCGCCCATCAGGGTGTCCGGACGGGTGGTGAAGACTTTCAGCGCGCCGGCTTCGCCGATGGAGTCGACGTTGTACGGGAACTGTACTTCCATGCCACGGGATTTGCCGATCCAGTTGCGCTGCATGGTCTTGACCTGTTCAGGCCAGCCAGTCAGTTCGTCGAGGCTCTCCAGCAGCTCATCCGCGTAGGCGGTGATCTTGAAGTAGTACATCGGGATTTCGCGCTTTTCGATCAGCGCGCCGGAACGCCAGCCGCGGCCGTCGATTACTTGTTCGTTGGCCAGGACGGTCTGGTCGACCGGGTCCCAGTTCACGGTGCCGCTTTTCTTGTAGATCACGCCTTTTTCGAACAGGCGAGTGAACAGCCATTGTTCCCAGCGGTAGTAATCAGGCTTGCAGGTGGTCACTTCGCGGGACCAGTCCACCGCCAGGCCCAGGCTGCGCAGCTGGGTTTTCATGTAGGCGATGTTTTCGTAGGTCCACTTGGCGGGCGCTACGTTGTTCTTCATCGCGGCGTTTTCCGCCGGCATGCCGAAGGCGTCCCAACCCATGGGTTGCAGAACGTTTCTGCCTTGCATGCGCTGGTAGCGGGAGATCACGTCGCCGATGGTGTAGTTGCGCACGTGCCCCATGTGTAGCTTGCCGCTGGGGTAAGGGAACATCGACAGGCAATAGAAAGTCTCCTTGCCTGGCTGTTCACTGACTTCAAAGGACTTTTGCTCATCCCAGAACGACTGGGCGGCGGCTTCGATTTCACGGGGCTGATATTGTTCGTGCATGGCTACTTTTGAACTGAATAGGGGTGGCCTAATCCTCTTCAATGCAACGCTGGACGGTGACGACGCCAAATCGGCGTTTCGGTGCCCACGCGAGCTGGAAGTGGAGTTACAGGAAGCGCCGTAGCATACATGACCGCACTCTACCGAGGGAAACCCTGATTACTGCCGCGCGTCTTGTGAAAACCGCCGCGAGGGCCGTTGGTCGCGGCATCCAGCCGGTTTGTTCATGGAAGCTAAGCTCTAAATGGGGAGCGAGTCTTATCTTCAATGAGGTGAGGGATGGTTGAGTCACAGAAAAAAGTCACGAAACCGCAGCTGTATGAAAGACTGATCGATCGTCTGGGGATGGCCCTGGACGCAGCTAAAACCGCGGACCGGCTACGCGATGAGCGTCCCCTGGAGCTGGAACTGCGTGGGTTGAGCCCCGCAGAGTTTGCACTGGTCAAAGCCTATCTGGACCGCAGTGAACGTGAGACGCACGGATGCTTGTCTGCAGCAGTGAAGCAACTCGACGCACCACGTTCGGCCAAGATCATCTGGCTCAAGGACAAGGCACCTGGCAGGGACGCGGAAAAGGTCCGGTCTCTGCAGTTCAAATAACGACTGCAAGCCATGTCCCATGGCTTTTTAAAGCATAGTCCTTCCGCACTTGTTGTCGCATTGCGTCAACCCACTTAGGCTTCGGGCATCTTTTGGAGATGCTCGATGCCTTTTCGCTATTTCGTGAAACAACTTCTATTGCCTCCCGGCATTCTTTTGCTGCTGTTGATGCTTGCGTGGTGGTTTCGCCGCTCTAGGCCGAGGCTTGCGGCGGTTTGCTTTACCTTGGGTTTCGGCGGCTTCCTGTTAATGAGTTTGCCGGTGGTGGTGCAGTGGGGCGCCAAGGCGCTGGAAAGTGAGCCGCCACTGGCACGGGAGGAATGGGCCACCCTGAACCAGCGCGCGGATGCGATTGTGCTGCTGGGTTCCGGGCGTGAGCGTGGCGATATTGCCTGGGGGGTTGATCAGCCGACAGGTATAGGTCTGGAGCGCGAACGGTATGCGGCGCGGCTGGCCAAGGCTTCCGGGTTGCCCGTTCTCACCAGCGGCGGCCTGCATTACGGTACGCCGCCCACCGAAGCGAAGTTGATGGCGGATTCGTTGCTCGATGATTTCGGCGTGACCGTGCGCTGGCAGGAAGGGCGCAGCCGCACGACGTGGGAGAACGCGCAGTTCAGCGCCGAGGTGTTGTTGCCGCAGGGAATCAAGCGGGTAGTGGTGGTCACACAGGCCTGGCACATGCCGCGATCGGTCTGGAGTTTTGAACAGGCAGGGTTTGAAGTGGTGCCAGCGCCGGTGGGTTTTTTAGGCGTGGACAATGCCCGGCCGCTGGGCGGCTGGATGCCGGAATTCAAATCGATCTGGCAGAGCGGGCAGTTGTTGAATGAGGCAGTGGGGCAGATCGGGTATTCGCTGTTTTACCGACGGAAGTGATCGATACCTGTGGCGAGGGGATTTAGCGAAACGTCGCACCGCCCCGTTGGACTGCGCAGCAGGCCCATTTTTCAGGGCTGCTCCGCATCCCAACGGGGATAAATCCCCTCGCCACAAAAGCTCGTCAGTCTCAGACGGTCTTGGCCATCCGGCTCGCCACCAGTGCCCAGCCAAACAACAACACACAAACGATGATCAACGGCCACGAACGCCATTCCAGGTAAGGCGTCAGGTTGTGCATCGGCACGACTTCGCCGTACAGGATGCCGCGTTCAAACTGTGGGATCTGCACCGTGATCTGCCCGAACGGGTTGATCAGGCCGGTCACGCCGTTGTTGGTGGCGCGGATCATCCAGCGGCCGGCCTCGAGCGCGCGCATCTGCGCCATCTGCAGATGTTGCAGCGGACCGATGGAGGTGCCGAACCAGGTGTCGTTGCTGATGGTCAGCAGCAAATCACTGCGAGCCGCCAGACTGGCGGCGAATTCCGGGTAGACCACTTCGTAGCAGATGAATGGCGCAATCTGATAACCCTTGGCTTGCAGCATGGGCTGGTCTGCCGGGCCACGGGCAAAGTCAGACATCGGCAGGTCGAAAAACGCGATCAGCCCGCGCAGCACGTCCTGCAACGGAACGTATTCACCAAACGGCACCAGTTTCTGCTTGAGGTAGGTGCCATCGCCTTCACCAAGCACGGTAATGCCGTTGAAAAAGCGCTTCTCATGGCGGACTTCCTGGCGGATCGGGACGCCGGTAATCAGCGCAGATTTACGCTCTGAGGCGAAATTCCCCATCATGTTCAGGTAGCCCTCGGCGGACTCTTTGAGCACCGGGACGGCCGTTTCCGGCCAGATCAGCAAGTCGACTGGCTTGGAGCTGAGGCTCATGTCGCGGTACAACGCCAGCTGCGCGTTGAGCTGCGCCGGGTCCCACTTCATGCTTTGTTCGATATTGCCCTGAATGGCCGCGACGCTCAGCGCCGGGCCCGCCGGGCTGGTCCAGGCGTGTTCCTTCAAGGCCATGCCGGCCACCCAAGGGCCGACCAGCAGCAACACGCCTGCGGCGATGAAGCCTTTGCGGCCCGTGCGCACCAGACGTATTGAGTTGTAGATCAGCGCAGCCGTCAGGGCCAGGGTGAAGGAAATCAGCCACATCCCGCCGACGGGGGCGAGCCCGGCCAGCGGGCCGTCGAGCTGGCTGTAACCGGAGTAGAGCCACGGGAAACCGGTGAGAAACCAGCCGCGAAACGCTTCCTGGCCGACCCACAGCGCTGCAAACGCCAAGGCATCCGCCAGCGGTGCTTCGTTACGACGCAGCCAGCGCGCCCAGATCCAGGCGGGCAGGGCGAAGAACCAGGCAATCGCCGCCGTGAAGATCAGCATCAGGAAACCGGCCAGCAACACCGAAGCGCCGCCGAAGTGGTGGATGCTGTAATAGATCCAGCTGGTGCCGGCGCCAAACAGGCCGAAACCGAAACACCAGCCACGGCCCAGGGCCTGACGGGGGCTCAGTTCGCGCAAACCGGCATAGAAGAAACCGACCGCCAGCAACGCCAACGGCCAGATATCGAACGGCGCCAGGGCCAGGGTGGTGAGTGCACCGGCCGCCACGGCCAGCAGGTTACCGGGCCAGCCGGGGCGGGTCATACGATGCATTTCAATCCTTAGAATTACCGGGCAATAGGCGTCAGGCGCAGCAAGTGAATCCGACGGCTGTCGGCGTTCAGGATGCGGAAGCGATAAGGGCCGATTTCAGTGATTTCGTTGCGTTTTGGCAAGTGCCCGAACGCGCTCATCACCAGGCCGCCAACGGTGTCGAACTCGTCGTTGGAGAATTCGCTGTCGAAGAACTCGTTGAAGTTCTCGATCGGCGTGAGGGCCTTGATCAGGAAGTCACCGCTTGGAAGCGGCTTGATGTAGCTGTCTTCCTCGACGTCGTGCTCGTCTTCGATGTCGCCGACGATCTGTTCCAGCACGTCTTCGATGGTCACCAAGCCCGCCACACCGCCGTATTCGTCAATGACGATGGCCATGTGGTTGTGATTGGCGCGGAACTCACGCAGCAGCACGTTCAGACGCTTGGACTCGGGCACGAAGGTGGCCGGACGCAGCAGATCCTTGATGTTGAAGCTGTCGCCATTCTCCTTGAGGATCAATGGCAGCAAGTCCTTGGCCAGCAACACGCCCATCACGTCATCGTGGCTTTCGCCGATGACAGGGTAACGGGAGTGAGCCGAGTCGACCACGGCAGGCAGGAACTCGCGAGGTGTCTGGGTCGCCTTGATGCTGATCATCTGCGAGCGCGGGACCATGATGTCCCGTACTTGCAGGTCAGCGACCTGAATGGCGCCTTCGACGATGGCCAGCGCTTCGCTGTCCAGCAGTTTGTTTTGGTGTGCGTCGCGCAGCAGCTCCAGCAGCTCCTGGCGGTTCTTCGGCTCGTGGGCAAAAGCCTGGGTGAGCTTACCCAGCCAAGACTTTTGCCCGTTGCTCGATCGATCTTCGCTCATAGCGATTACTCTGAATCCTTTGTTGTCACGGGAGGGGTTGTGTCTGTTTCGTCGTCTTCATAAGGGTCGGGATAGCCCAACTCGGCAAGCAACGTTCGTTCCAGTGCTTCCATTTCTTCGGCTTCGTCGTCATCTATATGGTCGTAACCCAACAGATGCAAGCTGCCGTGAATCACCAGATGCGCCCAATGGGCCTTTAGTTCCTTGCCTTGCTCGGCGGCTTCGCGTTCGACCACGGCCACGCAAATCACCAGATCGCCCAGCAGTGGGATATCCAGAAACTCGTCAGGCACATCGGCAGGAAACGACAGGACGTTGGTGGCGTAATCCTTCTGCCGCCAGGTGTGGTTCAGCTCGCGGGCCTCTTCTTCATCGACCAAACGGATGGTCATTTCAGAGTCGGCGGTGCGCTGGCGCAGGGCCAGTTCGCACCATTGGCGGAACTCGGCTTCGCTCGGGGCAGACGCTTGGGTAGCCAGTTGCAGATCAAGCTCAAGCATCGCGGCGACTGTCCTTTGGCGTTTCGTCTACCACGCGATTCTCGAAGCGCTCGTAGGCTTCGACGATGCGTTGCACCAGCGGATGGCGCACAACGTCCTTGGGCATGAAATGGGTGAAACTGATGCCCGGAACGTCTTTGAGCACTTCGATCACATGGTGCAGCCCGGACTTGGTGCCTTTCGGCAGGTCGACCTGGGTGATGTCACCGGTGATGACGGCTGTGGAGCCGAAGCCGATCCGGGTCAGGAACATCTTCATCTGTTCGACGGTGGTGTTCTGGCTTTCGTCGAGGATGATGAAACTGTTGTTCAGCGTGCGGCCGCGCATGTAGGCCAGCGGCGCAACTTCGATGACCTGGCGCTCGATCAGCTTGGCCACGTGTTCAAAACCGAGCATCTCGTAGAGAGCGTCGTAGAGCGGGCGCAGGTACGGGTCGATCTTCTGCGACAGGTCGCCGGGCAGGAAGCCGAGCTTTTCGCCCGCTTCAACCGCCGGGCGCACCAGCAGGATGCGACGGATCTGCTCGCGTTCGAGCGCGTCGACCGCGCAGGCAACGGCCAGATAGGTCTTGCCGGTACCGGCCGGGCCAATGCCGAAATTGATGTCGTTGCCGAGAATTTCCTTCACGTAGCGCAGCTGATTCAAGCCTCGAGGGCGAATCATGCCTTTTTTGGTACGCAGGGCTACGGAGGGTTCGGACGGGGAAACGTTGTCCAGTTCTTCGACGGCCGATTCCTGCAGGAACAGGTGAACCATGTCCGGCGACAGCTCGGTACCCTTGGTTTCCCGGTACAGGCGGCGCAGGAGGTTTTCCGCGGAGGTGGTGTGCTTGGGGTCGCCGATCAGCTCGAACTGGTTTCCGCGGTTGCGGATCTCGATGGTCAGGCGCTGTTCGATCAAGCGCAGATGCTCGTCGAACTGCCCGCACAGATTGGCGAAGCGGCGGGCCTCAAAGGGCTCGAGAATAAAACGATGTGGTTCTATGGGTGCGTTCAAGGTCGTATTTAGCCGCCCTGGGGCAATTAAGATGAAATCAAGGATAACGCCAGTGGGCTGGGTGCGAAAGCTCTTAAATAATCCAGCGCCAAACACCGCCCCCCTGTGGGAGCGGGCTTGCTCGCGAATGCGGTCTGTCAGTCACATAGATGTTGGATGTGCCGACGCTTTCGCGAGCAAGCCCGCTCCCAGAGGGGAGATATGGGTTACTGGACCAGTGAGCCCCGCAGCGAGTGCGGCTGTGCGGCATCGATGTGCACATCGGCGAACTGGCCGATCAAGGTCGGATTGTCGCAGCGGAAGTTGACGATACGGTTATTCTCGGTCCGACCTTGCAGCTCGCCGGGGTCTTTTTTCGAATAATCGGTGACCAGAATCCGCTGGATCGACCCGACCATTTGTCGGCTGATCTCGAAACCCTGCTGGTTCAAGCGATGTTGCAGCGCGTTCAGGCGTTCCTTTTTCAACTCTTCCGGCGTTTCGTCGGCCAGATCGGCGGCCGGAGTGCCCGGACGCTGGCTGTAGACGAAGGAGTAGGAGAAGTCGAAACCGACGTCTTCGATCAGTTTCATGGTCTGTTCAAAGTCTTTCTCGGTCTCGCCCGGGAAGCCAACGATGAAGTCCGAGCTGATGCAGATCCCCGGCACGGCGGCGCGCAATTTGCGCAGTTTGGATTTGTACTCCAACGCGGTGTGGTTGCGTTTCATCGCCGAGAGAATGCGGTCTGAACCCGATTGCACCGGCAAGTGCAGGTGTTTCACCAGTTCCGGCACGTCGGCGTGGGCCTGGATCAGGCTGTCCGAGAATTCCAGCGGATGTGAGGTGGTGTAGCGGATCCGGTCGATGCCATCGACGGCGGCTACCACGCGGATCAGTTCGGCGAGATCCGCCAGGCGACCATCGTGAGTGGTCCCGCGATAACCGTTGACGTTCTGACCCAGCAGCGTCACTTCCCGCACACCGTTTTCGGCCAGGTGCATGATTTCGGCAATCACGTCATCAAACGGTCGGCTGACTTCTTCGCCACGGGTGTAAGGCACCACGCAGAACGTGCAGTACTTGCTGCAGCCTTCCATGACCGACACGTAGGCACTTGGACCGTCGATACGCGGCTCGGGCAAATGGTCGAATTTTTCGATTTCCGGGAACGAGACGTCGACTTGCGGCAGCTTGGTGGCGCGCGCGGCGTCGATCATTTCCGGCAGGCGGTGCAGGGTTTGCGGGCCGAAGACCACGTCCACGTACGGGGCGCGATCGCGGATGGCCGCGCCTTCCTGGCTGGCCACGCAACCGCCGACGGCGATTACCATGTCCGGGTTGGCCAGTTTCAGTTCGCGCCAGCGGCCGAGTTGGGAGTACACCCGGTCCTGGGCGCGTTCGCGGATCGAGCAGGTGTTGAGCAGGATCACGTCGGCATCTTCAGCGCGAGCGGTGACTTCCAGGGCCTGATGTTCACCCAGCAGATCGACCATGCGCGAGCTGTCGTACTCGTTCATCTGGCAACCGTGGGTTTCGATGTAAAGCTTCTTGGCCATGGATACAGTCATCACGTGATTCAAAGAACCGCGCATTATAGGGAACATGTCCCCAGGTTCCTACCGCTGTGCGTCCGGCGGCTATGCTATAGTTCGCGCCCTCATTTTTATCCCCTAATGTGTTGCCCGCCCACCATGACCAAACGTGAAGCCCCAATCTACAAGGTGATTTTCCTCAACCAGGGCCAGGTGTACGAAATGTATGCCAAGCAGATCTATCAAAGTGATCTGTGGGGCTTCCTGGAAGTGGAAGAGTTCGTCTTTGGCGAGCGTACGCAAGTGGTCGTCGATCCGAGCGAAGAGAAGCTCAAGGCTCAGTTCGAGGGCGTGGTGCGCAGTTTCGTGCCGATGCATTCGATTGTGCGCATCGACGAAGTGGAACGCCTCGGCACACCGAAAATCAGCGAAGCCCGCGGCGCGGTCGGCAATGTCATGCCGTTTCCGATGCCGATGCCTGAGAAGTAAGCAGGAAAGCTTTTGAAATGAACTGGGTTGTTTGTGGCGAGGGAGCTTGCTCCCGCTGGGGCGCGAAGCGGCCCTAAACTCTGCAAACACCGTTTTTCTGATTCACCGCATTGTTTGACGTTACGACTGCTGCGCAGCCGAGCGGGAGCAAGCTCCCTCGCCACAGGGGCCTGCGTCAATCAGGGCAGTGGCGAAAACGGCGTACGCCCATCGGCGCTCTGCAATTCCATCAGGTATTTACGGAATATTTGCCCCAGCACCTGGGTAGCGACTTCCAGATCTTCGCGCGGCATCTTCTCGGCGACTTCATCCGCCGTATCCAGCGCATCTTCAGCGCCGTTGACCGCGGCCATTTTCAGCACGATATACGCCTGAACGTTATTGGCCGGCACGCCTTCGCCGTGAAAGAACATGGTGCCGAGTTTGAATTGCGCCTGGGCGTGGCCTTGCAGCGAGGCCTTTTCGAAGTAGCCCAGGGCTATTTTGAGGTCGCGCGGGGTGTTTTTGCCGTCGTAGTAGAACTCACCCAACTCGTATTGCGCTTGCGCATCCCCTTCATCCGACGCTTTCTGGCAGGCGGCGAGCGCTTGCGTCAGGTCTTGCGGCTGAGTATTGAGGGTGCAGCGACCCATCGCTGGGATTAACAACGAGTTGCCGCCTGCTTGTGCGAGCGCGAGCAGGGGCTGAAGGAGCAACAGGCAGCCCAGTGCAAGGGCGCGGCCGGTGCGGTTCATGGGAATCGACTTACCTCTGAAGGGCGCGCGGACCCATCGAGGGGATCCAATAAGCGCGCATTATGAAATAAGCAGGGCCAACCTTACAAAGTCTTTACTCGTTTTTCTGCTGCGCGGGGAATATATCGCCCCATTTGCGGGGGATTATTAGCAGAAGCACAGGAATAAAGGGGGAAATCCAGGTGAAAGCTGACGCTGGCAATCGCCAGCGTCAGCGGGCACTGCGTTATTTCAGTGCGGCGAATGCACGTTCGGCGGCATCCAGCGTCAGTTTCAACTCGGTTTCGCCATGAGCGATCGAGGTGAAGCCGGCTTCGAAAGCACTCGGTGCCAGGTACACGCCGCCTTCGAGCATCAAGTGGAAGAAACGACCGAACAGCTTGGCGTCGCTGGCCATCACGTCGTCGAAAGTCACGATGTCATCGGCACCACTGAAGTACAGACCAAACATACCGCCGGCCTGAGTAGTGACGAACGGAATGCCCGCGGCATCGGCGCGCTGTTGCAGGCCATCGAGCAAGCGGCTGGTGTAGTCGCTCAGTTCGTCATGGAAGCCAGGGCGGCTGATCAGGCGCAACGTCGTCAGGCCCGCCGCCATTGCCAGCGGGTTACCGGACAGCGTGCCAGCCTGATACACCGGGCCCAGTGGCGCGATGTGCGACATGATTTCACGCTTGCCGCCGAAGCAGCCGACCGGCATGCCACCACCAATGATCTTGCCGAAGGTGCTCAGGTCCGGCGTCACGCCGAAGTGCGCTTGTGCGCCGCCGAGGGCAACACGGAAACCGGTCATCACTTCGTCGAAAATCAACACCACGCCGTGCTTGTCGCACAGGGTCCGCAGGCCTTCGAGGAAACCAGGTGCCGGCGGTACGCAGTTCATGTTGCCGGCCACCGGCTCGACGATGATGCAGGCCACGTCCTGGCCAACGTCGGCGAGCATGGCTTCGACCGCGTCGATGTCGTTGAATGGCAGAGTCAGGGTGTGTTTGGCGAAATCCGCCGGCACACCGGCCGAGCTCGGCACGCCTTGGGTCAGGGCGCCGGAGCCGGCCTTGACCAGCAGGCTGTCGGAGTGACCGTGGTAGCAGCCCTCGAACTTGATGATGTTGTCGCGACCGGTGAAACCACGGGCCAGACGGATGGCGCTCATGGTCGCTTCGGTGCCGGAGCTGACCATGCGCACCATTTCCATCGACGGCACGATCGAGCAGACCAGGTCGGCCATCTCGGTTTCCATCGCGGTTGGGGCACCGTAGGACAAACCGTGTTCCAGTTGTTTGCGCACTGCGTCCAGCACGTCCGGATGGCTGTGGCCGAGAATCATCGGGCCCCAGGAGCCAACGTAGTCAACATAACGCTTGTCGTCTTCGTCGGTGACGTAAGCGCCTTCGGCGTGTTTGAAGAACAACGGTGTGCCGCCCACGCTTTTGAACGCACGAACAGGCGAGTTCACGCCACCGGGAATGTGTTTCTGGGCATTGGCAAACAGGGTTTCGGAACGAGACATGATCGGGCTCTCAAATCAGATTTTCAGTAATTCGTTGAAGGCGCGGGCGCGGCGGGTCACTTCAGCCGTGCTGTCGGCGCCAAACAGGCCATGCACCACCGCCAGCAAGTCGACCCCATGGGCCGCCAGCGGCGCGGCGTTGTCCAAGGTGATGCCGCCAATCGCGCAGATCGGCAGGTGCAGTTTGCTGCGGGCCTGGTCGAGCAGTTCAAGACTGCAGGTCGGGGCGCCGGGTTTGGTGTTGGAATTGAAGAAGCGACCGAAGGCGACGTAACTGGCGCCTTCCTTGGCCGCTTGCTCGGCGAGTTCGAGTTGCGCGTGGCAGGTTGAACCGATGATCGCCTGACGGCCGAGTAACGCGCGTGCCGGTGTCAGCGGACCATCGGTCTGACCCAGGTGTAAGCCGACGTTCAAGCGAGCGGCCAGTTCGGCGTCGTCGTTGATGATCAAATGAGTCTTGTAGCGATCACACAGATCGCGCAGGGCTTCGGCCTCACGTAAACGTCGGGCGTCGTCGCTGCTTTTGTCGCGGTATTGCAGCAGGGTGACGCCGCCTTCCAGCGCCGCTTCCACGTACGAGAGAAATTTACCGGCCAGCAACTGGCTGTCGGTAATGGCGTACAGGCCACGTAGTTTCATCGGACAAGCCTCACCGCAGTGCGAATAGAAAGTTACGAACAGAAATCCAGCGGCAGGCGACGCGGCACGAACTGGCCTTTGCCCAACTGCTCGGCATCACGCAGGGTACGCCAAGTGTAGTCAAGCGCGGTCTGCACGGCGCTGGCGAGGTTTTCACCCTGGGCCAGTCGACCGGCCAGGGCGCTGGCCAAGGTGCAGCCGGAACCGTGATAGCTGCCGGGCAGGCGCTGGCAGGTATAGGTTTCGCGCAGGCCTTCGCGGCTGTACAGGCGATTGTGGATTTCGTGTTCGTCGCCATGACCGCCGGTGATCAGCAGGTGTTTGACGAACGGCAGGAGTTTTTCAGCGCACTCGTCCGCGGTGCCTTCGGGCAGTTCGGCGAGGATGCGGGCTTCGGGAAGGTTGGGGGTAGCGATGATGGACAGGGGCAGCAGGCGTTCGCGCATGGCGTAGCCGACTTCATCCTTGCCCAGGCGTCCGCCGCCGCCGGCGCGCAGCACCGGGTCGCAGACCACCGGCAAATGCGGGTGCGCCGAGAGCAGTTCGACGACGGTGTCGACCATCTCCAGGGAACCGAGCATGCCCAGCTTCACGGCAGCGACTTCGGAGTCGTTGAGCACGGCATTGGCCTGGGCCAGCACCCACTCGCGGTCGAGCACGCGAAAGTCAGTGACGTTGACCGTGTCTTGCACGGTCAGGGCGGTGACGGCCGGGGCCGCATGACAACCCTGGGCGAGCAGGGCTTCGATATCTGCCTGCAAGCCGGCGCCACCACTTGGGTCGTGGCCGGAGAGACAGAGGACAACGGGGCGAGAGCTGTAGATATTCATGGTGCGCGAGCTTACCACCAGTCGACCAACGAGTCATGGGAGTGACTTGTAGCAGCTGGCGAAGCCTGCGTTCGGCTGCGAAGCTGTCGTAAAACCTGAGCGCGCGGTCTGAATGATGCATCGCATCGTCTGAATTCACGACTGCTTCGCAGCCGAACGCAGGCTTCGCCAGCTGCTACAGGAATGTGTAAAGCGGCCGATGCCTTGTCACGCGCTGACAGCATAAACAGATCTGCCTCAATCATGCCGCTGGAACGCCCGTACTAGAGCCTTCGCAGGAAAAATTTCAATGGTGCTCAATGGCCATCAACGGCTATGCTAGAGTGGATCCAAACCAATAACAGGTAATACCGGTTTTACGTCTACTCAAAGGGAATGAGGGGCTTCCTGAGATAACCGGACAGGCCACGCTGGGGCTTAAATGCGCTATTTGCTGATGTTACTGTTGTGCTTGCCCCTAATGGCGAGCGCCGTCGAGTTCGATGAATTCACCCAGAGCCTTCCCCTGGGCCGAGCCCTGCAGGTGTACGAAGACGCGGGCGGTCAGGCGACCATCGCCGATGTTCGTGCGCAAGCCGCGGCCGGAAACTTCAAGCCCCACGATAAAGCCACTCTCAACGCCGGTTACTCGCGTTCGGTGTTCTGGCTGAAAATCGATCTGCATTACCGCCCGACCAATCCGGCGGCGCAACGGACCTGGCTGCTGGAACTGGCCTATCCGCCCCTCGATCACCTCGATCTCTACTTGCCCGATGCGGGCGGTGACTATCGATTGGCCCGGCAAACCGGCGATGCGTTGCCGTTTGCCACGCGCGAGATCCGCCAGAACAACTACCTGTTCGATCTGAATTTCACCCCTGACCAGGCGCAAACCGTGTACCTGCGCCTGCAGAGCGAAGGGTCGATCCAGGCGCCGGTCACCTTGTGGTCGAGCACCGCTTACCTCGAAGAACAACCGGTCCGCCTGTATGTGCTGGGGCTGATCTATGGCGTGTTGTTGGGAATGCTGGTCTACAACCTGTTCATTTACCTCAGCGTGCGCGACACCAGTTACCTCTATTACATCTTTTACATCGCTTCATTCGGCCTGTATCAGCTGTCGGTGAACGGCGCGGCCGTGGAGTATTTCTGGCCGGACAACCCCTGGTGGGCCAACGCCGCGACGCCGTTCTTCATCGGGTGCGCAGGCCTGTTCGGCAGCCAGTTCGCTCGCAGTTTCTTGCAGACGGCCAGCCACGGTCGCTGGCTCGACCGTTTACTGTTGGCCCTGGTGGCGTTCAGTGCAGTGGTGATCGGGTTGTCGTTGATGGCCAGTTACGCGCTGGCCTTGCGTCTGGCGACAGCCTTGGCGCTGGTCTTCACCGTGGTGATCTTCATCGCCGGGCTGTGCGCCTGGTTGCGTGGCCTGCGGGTGGCGCGGTATTTCATCATTGCCTGGTCGGCTTTCCTGCTCGGCGGCATCGTCAACACCATGATGGTCTTGGGTTACCTGCCCAACGTGTTCCTGACCATGTATTCCAGCCAGATCGGTTCGGCCATCGAAGTGGCGTTGCTGTCCCTGGCCCTGGCCGACCGCATCAACGCCATGCGCGAGCAGCAGGCGCAGACGCTGTTCGATGCCGGTCAGAAGCTCGAAGTGCTGAACCAGCAACTGGCCCACAGCAACAAGCTCAAGGACGAATTCCTCGCCACCCTGACCCACGAGTTGCGCACGCCCATGAACGGTGTGATCGGTTCGCTCGAGTTGATGCAGACCGTCGAGATGGACCCGGAACTGGAGCAATACCAGCAAACCGCCGCCGGTTCTGCGCGGGACATGATGCGCATGGTCAACGGCATCCTGACCCTGACGGAATTGCAAGCCGGCAAGCTCAAGGTCAGCTCGGCAACGTTCAGTCTGCGCGGCGTCGTCGAGACCTTGCGCGCGCAGTTCGAAGGCAATGCTGCAAGCAAGTCGCTGGACTTCAAAGTGGAAGTGACGCCAGGCCTGCCGGATCGCTTGAACGGTGACAGTGCCAAGCTGGCGCAATGCCTGGAATGCCTGCTGGACAACGCCATCAAATTCACCCGGGTCGGCGGGCTGGCCCTGCGCGTCACGGGCAAACCGGTGGAGAACGGTCGGGTGTCGGTGTCGTTTGCGGTGATCGACACCGGCATCGGCTTCACCGATCTGGGCGAGGCGACGATGTATCAGCGCTTCTTCCAGCTCGACGGTTCAATGACCCGCGAATACGGCGGCCTGGGCGTTGGCCTGGCGATCTGTCGCCAACTGGTCGAATTGCTCGGCGGACGCCTGACCCATCGGTCCGAGCCCGGCAGCGGCAGCCGCTTCCAATTGGATGTCGAGTTCGAACTGCCCGTGGTCGAGCGGCCGGCCGTGCCCATGATGACCCGCGAGTTTCCTCGTCTTCGATTGCCCCAGGACTGCACGGTGCTACTGGTGGATGACAACAGCATCAATCAATTGGTGATGCGCGGCATGTTGCTCAAACTCGGATTCCGGGTGCGCGCCACCGACGGTGGCGCTGCCGCGCTTGATCTCTTGCAGCGAGAAACCTTTGACGCGGTGCTGCTCGATTGTCAGTTGCCGACGCAGGGTGGCACCTCCCTGTGCTGCCAGATCCGCGCCTTGCCGGGCTGCGCCGAGTTGCCAGTGTTCGTGATTGCCGTGAGCGCCGATCGGGAGCGCTGCCCGACTGGCGCCTTGATCGACTACCTGAGCAAACCGGTGAAATTCGAGGATTTGCAAGCGGCGCTGTATCGGCGGGTGCTCTGTTCGGGGCAAGGCGAAAGCGCCGACATTTAGGCAGGTATGACACTTTGTTCGGCCAGGGGGCGGTGCTTAACTGAAGTCCTTGGCTGACCAAAGGAGCCCCGTCATGAACCTGCATCAGTTCGCCGAAACCCACGAAGTCACCAACCAGCCACCGTCGCTGGACGGCACCAACCTCTACCGCATCGACCTGCCTTTGCAGGAGTGGTCGCGGCGTTTCGGGGCCGGTTGGGCCGAGTCGCGGATCGACGCGTATGGCGCACTGGCCGGCGGGCCGCTGATGGAAGCAGGGTTTCTGGCCAATCAGAACAAACCGGTGTTCGTCAGCCATGACCGCTACGGCCATCGCATCGATCTGGTGGAATTTCACCCGGCGTATCACGAGTTGATGCGCACGGCGGTCGAGCACGGGTTGACCTCGTTGCCCTGGGCGCATCCGCAGCCCGGCGCGCATGTGGCTCGCGCGTCCATGACCTACCTGCACAGCCAGGCCGAAGCAGGTAGCGGTTGCCCGCTGACCATGACCTTCGCCAGCGTTCCGGCGATGCGCCTGCAACCGGATCTGGCCAAACAATGGCTGCCGAAAATCCTCTCCACTGAATACGACCCGCGTAATGTCGGTATGGCGCACAAGGCTGGCGTTACCATCGGCATGGCGATGACCGAGAAACAGGGCGGCACCGACGTGCGGGCCAACACCACCAAGGCGTACCCGGTTGGCGCCAGTGGTCCGGGCCAGGCCTATGAGTTGGTGGGTCACAAGTGGTTCTGTTCCGCGCCGATGTGCGATGCGTTCTTGACGTTGGCGCAGACTGACAAGGGTTTGACCTGTTTCCTGCTGCCGCGCCATCGCCCGGACGACACGCGCAACCAGTTCTATATCCAGCGCCTGAAAAACAAACTCGGCAACTGCTCCAATGCGTCCAGCGAAGTGGAATTTCGCGGTGCGCTGGCGTGGATGGTCGGCGAAGAAGGGCGCGGGGTTCCGACCATCATTGAAATGGTCGCGATGACTCGTTTCGATTGCATGGTCGGCTCCAGCTCGCTGATGCGTCAGGCGCTGACTCAGGCCAGCCATCACTGCGCTCACCGCAGGGTCGGCGGCAAGTTGCTCAGTGAGCAGCCATTGATGCAGAACGTTTTGGCCGATCTGGCGCTGGAAAGCGAAGCGGCCCTGGCCTTGAGCCTGCGCATGGGCAAGGCGCTGGATCATCTGGATGACAGCCATGAAGCCAAATTCGCCCGACTGGTGACGGCGGTGGGCAAGTACTGGATCTGCAAGCGCGCGCCGGCAATGATCAATGAAGCCGCCGAATGCATGGGCGGTGCGGGCTATGTCGAGGAAAGCATCCTGCCGCGTCTGTACCGTGAGGCGCCGGTCAATTCGACGTGGGAAGGTTCCGGCAATGTGCAATGCCTGGACGTGCTGCGAGCGTTGTCGAAGGAGCCGGGTGTGCTTGATGTGTTGTTCAGCGAGTTGGGTGATGGTCATGGCGATAAACGCCTGGCCGCGCACATCACTCAGTTGCAGACGGCGTTCAAGGACACCAGCGACATTCAATACCGCGCGCGGCAGCTCACCGAAGACATCGCGCTGGGGCTCCAGGCCAAGCTGCTGCTGGAGGCCGGCAACTCGGCGGTCAGCGATGCCTTCATCGCCAGTCGCCTCGGTTCGGCCGGTCGAGTGTATGGCGCGTTGCCGCGTGGGTTGGAGGTGGAATCGATCGTCGCCCGCTCAACCCCGCAAGGATTCTGATCACATTTTGATCAACACTGCTGAACCTGTGGGAGCGGGCAAGCCCGCTCCCACAGGTTCAAAGGTGTCTCAGAATTGGTGTGCAGCCAACACGCCACTGTTCCCGTGAAGCGATGATGCAGGCAAGATGAAGCTCTGCAAGTCAGAACACAGGATGCTGATCGTGACCGAAGCTTTTATTGTCGTTCAAACCGCCGAGCAAGCCGTGGACCGGCTTGCGCTCTTGCACAATCGTGCAACCACCGCGCTGAACCAGGCGCTCAAGCGTTATCTCAAGGACCGAGTTGAACCGGACGCTGAACAGCGTGCGATGTTTCGTTATCCCGAACTGCGTCTGACCTACCACTGCCAGGGCGAAGTCCCACAGACCACGCGCGCCTATGCCAAGGTTCAGTTGCCCGGAACCTACAGCGTCACCGTCACCCATCCGGCGGCTTTTCGTAAATACCTGTTGGAACAACTCGTGCCGTTGATGCACGACTTCACCGTGACCGTGGAAGTCGGCATCAGCCAGCAAAACATTCCTTATCCGTACGTGGTCGAGCAGGGCGATGAACTGGCCGGCTCCGGTGTCACCGCTGCCGTGCTGGCGCGGGTGTTCCCGAGTACCGACCTGTCGGCCGCGACCGACGGCATTGCCGATGGTTTGTATGATTGGGAAAACACCGATCCTCTGCCACTGGCCCTGTTTGATGCCGCGCGGGTCGATTTCTCCCTGCGGCGTCTGGTGCACTACACCGGCAGCGACTGGCGTCATGTGCAGCCGTGGATTCTGTTGACCAACTACCACCGTTACGTCGATCAGTTCATCGTCCATGGCCTGGAACAGTTGCGCAGCGATCCGCGTTTCGTGCGCATGGTGTTGCCGGGCAACGTGATCATCGAAAAGAGCATGGACCACGGCGAAGCCTCGGCGATTGCCGCCGGTGTGGTGTGGCACCGCTATCAGATGCCGGCCTATCACCTGATCGCCAGCGATGGCCATGGTGTGACATTGGTGAATATCGGCGTCGGCCCTTCCAACGCGAAGAACATCACCGACCACCTTGCGGTGCTGCGTCCGCATTGCTGGCTGATGATCGGTCACTGCGGCGGTTTGCGTCAGTCGCAGACCATTGGCGACTACGTACTGGCTCACGCTTATATGCGTCGTGACGGGATTCTCGACCGCGTCGTGCCGCCGAACATTCCGATTCCGGCCCTCGCCGAAGTACAGATGGCCTTGCAGCAAGCGGCTGCCAACATCACCGGAGAGAAGGGCGACGAGCTGAAGAAACGCCTGCGAACCGGCACCGTGCTGACCTACGACGACCGTAACTGGGAATTGCGCTGGGCTCAGGAACGTCCGCTGATCAACCTGTCCCGCGCCGTGGCGGTGGACATGGAAAGCGGCACCATCGCGGCCCAGGGTTATCGCTTGCGAGTGCCATACGGCACGTTGCTCTGCGTCTCGGACAAACCGCTGCACAGCGAAATCAAACTGCCGGGTTCGGCCAACGCCTTCTATGAGCGCGCGGTCAGCCAGCACTTGAAGATCGGCATCGAGGCGGTGGATCTGTTGCGCACCGAACTCAACTCGTTGCACTCGCGCAAACTGCGTAGCTTCGACGAGCCGCCGTTCCGCTGATTGCGAGATGGCCATTTAGCGGTCAGGGCACTAGCATTAGCAGCCCTGACCGTTAGATGTTGTTTTCCCCATGTCCCGTCCACCGCATCCTCCTTCCCGTCGTCCAGGCGCGAAGCCAGCTCCTTCAGCCCCGCGCCGTGTCGCCAAAGCGCCGCCGGCCGAGCCGAAGCTGATTCTGTTCAATAAACCGTTCGATGTGCTGACGCAGTTCAGCGACGAAGGAGGGCGGGCGACGCTCAAGGACTACATCGAGATTCCGGGGATCTACCCGGCAGGACGGTTGGACCGCGACAGCGAAGGTTTGCTGCTGCTGACCAACGATGGCCAGCTTCAGGCGCGCATCGCCGACCCGAAACACAAATTGGCCAAGACGTATTGGGTGCAAGTGGAGGGCGAGCCGAGCGTCGAGCAGCTGCAGCGTTTGCGTGACGGTGTCGAACTGAATGACGGCATGACCTTGCCCGCCGAGGCGCGGCAACTGGATGAGCCTGAGCTGTGGCCACGCAATCCGCCGGTGCGTTTTCGCAAAAGTGTGCCGACGAGCTGGCTTGAGTTGGTCATTCGCGAGGGGCGTAACCGTCAGGTACGGCGCATGACGGCGGCGGTCGGCTTGCCGACGTTGCGTCTGGTGCGGGTCAGAATCGGCGACTGGACGATCGAAGGGCTCGACCAGGGCCAGTGGAAGGAAGTGCCGGCGCGCTTATAACGCGCCGGATTCGATCAGGCCGATCACCACGCTTTTGATCACGAACGCGGCCACGCCCAGACCCAGTACGGAGAACAGGATGACCGAGCCAAAGCGTCCGGCCTTGGATTTCTTCGCCAGATCCCAGACGATGAAACCCATGAAAATGATCAGGATGCTGACCAGTCCAGTCATCATCCACTCTTCGAATACGGCAGGATCCATTGAGTTTCTCCAGCGCGGGCGGGGCTAAAAGGCGCTGGAGTATACGGCATGGGGCAGGGGTGGAGGATTGACCTGCGGCAGTGTGTCGCAGCTATTCGTCGCCTGTGCCGGCCCCTTCGCGGGCAAGCCTCGCTCCTACGGATTTGTGTGGATCACGAGCTACCACAATCCTGTAGGAGCGAGGCTTGCCCGCGAAGGCGTACTTAGCTGCGCAGATGGGTTAAAGGTAGCTCGGTACTATTGAGCACCTGATTCAACACAAAACTCGAACGAACGCTGGTCACCCCTTCAATCCGGGTCAAATGCCCCAGCAGCAATTTCTGATAATGATCCATGTCGGGCACGACAACTTTAAGCTGATAATCCGCATCCATCCCCGTCACCAAACTGCATTCCAGCACCTGCGGCAACGTGCGGATCGCAGCTTCAAAGTTCTCGAAACGCTCCGGCGTATGTCGGTCCATGCCGATCAGTACGTAGGCCGTGAGGCTCAATCCGAGCATCTTGCGGTCCAGCAGCGCCACCTGACGGGTGATGTAGCCGTCGTCTTCCAGTTGCTTGACCCGGCGCGAGCAAGGCGAAGGCGACAGGCCGATGCGTTCGGCCAGCTCCTGGTTGGAGATGCGCGCGTCACGCTGCAATTCCGCCAAAATGCTCAAGTCGTATCGGTCGAGTTTGCTCATCAATCAGGCCTTTGTCATAACTATTGCGGCAGATTATCTATCCAGGGTTAAAAATTGCGCAAGTGATGTTTAATTGAGCAATCTTCGCAATCCTCTGCCGGCGCCCGCGGCCTATTCTTATCACCAGAATCACTGCTCGGACAAACAGTCCACAGCTGCTCGCCGAATCAGGCCAGCGGCGGCCGCCACCCCCACAGGGGATGTGCCGGCCCCCGAGCTACACACTGTCCAGAAGACGGCGTGAGGTGAGCCGACGTCATAAGCGTCGAGCACGGACGAAGTTATCTAAGGGAGGCCGACGGGTCTCCCTTTTCTTTTGCCTGGAATTTGAGAACTGCCCTCAATAAATAAGTTGCGCGACTGATAACCTGTTGCAGAACCGCCCTGTCCTTTCCCAGTCTTACGTACAGGCCCTAACCCGCAGTGAGGAAAAGCATGAAGTCGCGCATCTGGCGTTTGGCCGGTGTTGGTTTGCTGTGTATGAGTGTCACTGCGCAATCGCTGGCCGATGATCAGCAAAACCGTGGCCCCGATGGCGGGCAACGCGGGTCGGATGGTCATCAGGGCAACGATCGGGGGCATGGCGGCAATAATCAGCCGCGCCCGCAGAACAACGACATCATTCGTGGCGACAACAGCCGCCAGTTCGAACACAACGGCCAGAATCAGAACAATGGCCAGTGGCAGAACCGTCAGCAGCCCAACTACAACAATCCTGTTCGTTCACCACCGCCTCCACCGCAGCTACCGGCCAATGACCTGCCGATCCAGAGTCGCCCCGACACCGTGCGCCAGACCCAGGAGCCGCAGCGTGGTTATTATCAGGACGTTCCACGACGCAACGATTACAACCAGCACTGGCAGAACAACGGTCCGCGTCCCGATGATCGCCGCTGGGCCGGTCGCCCGGACGGGCACGGTAATGGCTGGGGGCCCGGCCCGCAGTATCGCCCGGGTCATGTGATTGACCGTTTCCCGGACCGTGACTACCGCGTGCCTTATGGCGGTCGGGATTATTTCTATTCCGGCGGCTACTGGTATCGTCCACAAGGCCCGCGTTATGTGGTGGTTCAACCGCCGCGCGGGATTCGGGTCAGCTACTTGCCTGACTACGCGCGTGAGGTGTGGATCGGCGGGGCGCTGCTGTTCCTGGCGGCGGGCTCGTATTACGCCTATCAGGAAAACACTCAGGACTACGTGGTGGTCGAGCCGCCGGTGCAAATGCAGCCGCAGCCGGTCAGCAACAGTTACGACGTAGAAGCCTATCCGGCCAACGGCCAGTCGCCGGAACAGGTCAATCAGGACGGTTATGAGTGCTATCAATACGCGGTCCAGCAGAGCGGCTTCAATCCCCGGACGGCCACCTACCAGCCTGATCCGTCAGTGGTGCAAGCCTACCGCCAGGCTCAAGGCAATTGCCTGAGCAGTCGCGGCTATCAGGTTTCATTCTGAGTCTTTGCCGCCAGCACCACTTCCTGCGGGTCGGCGTGCACCAGCACTTCGGCTCGCGGGTAAGCGGCGTGAATCGCATCGGCGGCCTGATCGCTGATGCCGTGAGCGACTGACAAGGTCAAGTCCCCCGGCAACTCCAGATGCAACTGCACGAACCACTGATTGCCGGAAATCCGCGTGCGCAGGTCATGCGCGCCCAACACCCCCGGTACGCCACAGGCCAGCTCAAGCATGTGCTGGCTGACATCCGGCGGCAGCTCCTCATCCATCAGCACCGTAAAACTTTCCCGGGCGATCTGAATCGCGCTCCAGAAAATATACGCAGCGATTCCCAAGCCGAACCAGGGGTCGACCTGATGCCAGCCAAATCCGGCCAACACCAGCGCCAGCAGAATGCTGCCATTGAGCAACATGTCCGAGCGGTAGTGCAGGGAGTCGGCGCGCACCGCATTTGATCCGGTGGCCTTGACCACCCGATGTTGCAACATCAGCAACGCCAAGGTGAGCGCCAGGGAAAACACAATCACCCCGATGCTGATCCACGGCGCGCCCACCGGTTCCGGATGTTTCAGCCGCTCGATCGCCTGCAAAGAAATCAGCACCGCACTGCCGCCAATGAACAACGCCTGAGCCATGCCCGCCAGCGACTCGGCCTTGCCATGCCCATAACGGTGATCGTCATCGGCGGGGCGCAAGGCGTAATGCACCGCCAGCAAGTTGAGCAAGGACGTGACGCCGTCGAGCGTCGAATCGGTCAACCCGGCGAGCATGCTCACCGAACCGCTCAACCACCAGGCGATGGCTTTGGCGACGATCAGCGTACACGCCACGGCCACCGAGGCACGGGTCGCCAGCCGCAGCAGGCGGGCGTGTTCGGAGCTGGAGATCATAGGTGCGGCTATTCCTTTAAATGCACGAGTTACGCGGCAGGTTGCAGGCCGAACATGGCCAGTTGCTGGGGGCTGCCCTTGTGTTGGATCAGACGCGGGTCGTCCAGCGGAAAGCTGCGGCCCAGCTCGGTTTCGAGAATGGTCTGCAACTTGAGGTTATCAACCTTGCCGTCGGCACCGATCGCTTCCTTGAGTTTTTCAGGAGCCACCTGGGCCGTGTGGCCAGGCTCGAAATAGATCGCGCCAGTGGCGAAGTCCACGGCAAACGCGATCAGGCCGGGAATGATGTAGAACAGCAGGCCCACGGCATCCAGCGCCGCAATGGCCGGGTCGATCTTGCCGTCAATCTGCCCACGGCGATCGGGGTAGAAAATCGATCCGCAAGCGGTCACCTGGGTGAGCAGGGTGGCGACCAAAACACCGCCAATCAGGCGAAAGGGAACACGCATGGGAAATCTCCTGGATCATCTGGTAAACGAAGGGGCGTCTATATGAATTAGGACCGTGATAAACCCCGGACAGTTCGCCGTTATACTCGGCCCTCTGTTTGGGAGCCAGCATGATTTCTCTGCCGATTGATGAAGTTTTACCCGCGCTGCGTGAAGCCTTGGCGACACGCGATGAAGCCGTGCTCGAAACGCGCTGAACTTAGATGCTAGTAACACGATTATTGAACAGTAACAGTCAGGCTGTTACTGTGCTGAAAACGTGTTGTGAGGCGCCAAAGTGAAAACCAGCAGGCAAGAGATTCAAGACTACTTCGAATCGATTTTCGGGATTAAACCCGAGATTAAGCGCTGGGGGAAAACCAAGGGTTTACCCTTCTATCTCTTGGACGAATACACCTTCGACATCGTGACGCTCTACGACCGGCAATGCCTCGTATTGCTGGCTCACGAGCCTTTCGAAAACGTTGCGACGATCCGCAAGCACATCGAAGTTCTGCAAAAAATGGTGGATCATCCGATCCTCTATGCGACCGGCGCACTCAAATCATATGAAAGAAAACGCCTCATCGAGTCTGGGGTGCAGTTTGTAGTACCCGGCAATCAACTCTTCGCTCCACAGCTTGGAATTGATCTGCGAGAGTTTTATCGCAGCAGGCAAGTCGATAAACAAGTCATGGGCCCGGCGAGCCAGGCTTTGCTTATCGCGGCCATCACTCAAGGGTGGGGCAAGGACTTTGCCTTTCGAGGCGCAGACCTGATGGGAGGGGAGGCGTACTCGAAAATGACAATGTCCAGGGCGATGAAAGAATTTCAATCGTTCGGATTGATAGAGCCTGCCTCGAATGACAAACCCCCTCGCTGGCGCTTTGTTGCGGCGCCGGAGGTCATCTGGAAAAAGGCCCTTCCAGCGTTGCAAAACCCGGTGAAACGGGTGACGTACGCTGATTGGGCCCCTTTGGTGCAGAGATCGGCTGGTCTGTCTGCGCTCAGTAAAACGTCGATGCTCGGGGAGCCCCCGATACCGATCATCGCGTTTTCCAAAGAAGAGTGGGACCTGGAGGGCAGGAGGGCTGGCCGCAAGGAAGTTGGTCGATTCGATGATCCCGCGTTTGAGGTCGAAATCTGGAGTTACTCTCCGGATCACATTTTTGGCAAAACCTGTGTTCCAGTGTCGGGAGAAAGTGTGGACCCCCTGTCTCTCTACCTCAGCCTAAGGGATGACGTTGATGACAGAGTCCAGATCAGCCTTGATGAAATGATGGAGAAGATCGAATGGTAAAAGGACTGGATACCTTTCGGGGAGCCTTCGCCGGCTATGCGGATCGTTATGTACTCATCGGTGGCGTTGCAGCCAGCCTGACACTTGAAGACGCGGGCATCACGTTCCGGGCCACCTGTTCCTGTAGACGGTGAAGTTTCCGATCTGTCTGCGATTCTGCTCGATGAGGCTTACTACACGTTCATAGTCGAAGGTCGCAACGACACTGCAGACCTTTCCTATATCGGCGTCGATCGACTGATCCCGCTGAAAGCACAGGCATGGACCAACCTCAGTCGCCCTGAGTGCACAGAGCCAAATGCTGGCCGCAAGAGCAGTAAACACCTGAAGGACATCGTTGTGCTGTCCCGCCTTCTTTCTGCGGATTCGGCGTTTGATCTGCCCGAAAGCATCGCAGAGGATTTGCGGCAGTTTCTGGACGTCATGCCCTCACTGGATGTGGACATGAAAGCCATCGGACTTCGCGCAGTGACTATGGCTGAAGTCGCTGAGCGTGTACGGACAGCCTTCAAAATCTAGATTCTGATCGTCCGGTTGCAGTGGTCTGGAAGCTTCGCCGTTATACTTCCCGGCTTGTCTGGGAGCCAGCATGATTTCTCTGCCGATTGATGAAGTTTTACCCGCCCTGCGTGAAGCCTTGGCGACACGCCACGAAGCCGTGCTCGAAGCACCGCCCGGTGCCGGTAAGACCACCCGTGTTCCGCTGGCCTTGCTCAACGAGCCGTGGCTGGCCGGGCAGACCATTCTGATGCTTGAACCGCGCCGTCTGGCGGCGCGGGCGGCGGCGGAGCGCCTGGCCAGTGAGCTGGGCGAGAAGGTCGGTGAAACCGTTGGTTATCGCATTCGCCTCGACAGCAAAGTCGGCCCCAAGACCCGTATCGAAGTGGTCACAGAAGGCATTCTCACCCGACGCTTGCAGGATGACCCGGCACTCGAAGGCGTGGGTCTGCTGATCTTCGACGAATTCCACGAGCGCAGCCTCGACGCGGATCTGGCATTGGCCCTGAGCCTGAATGGCCGGGAGCTGTTTCGCGACGACCAGCCGCTGAAAATCCTTTTGATGTCCGCAACCCTGGAGGGCGAACGCCTGGCCGGGTTGCTCGATGATGCGCCGATTTTGCGCAGTGAAGGTCGCATGTACCCGGTGGCGATGCGCTGGGGCCGGCCGTTCCAGCCCGGTGAATTCATCGAACCGCGTCTGGTGCAGACGATTCTCGAAGCCTTGAATGACGAGACCGGCAGCGTGCTGGTGTTCCTGCCGGGGCAGGCGGAAATCCGGCGTGTTCATCAACAGTTGGCCGATGCGCTGGGTGAGAGCACACAGGTGTTGCTCTGCCCGTTGCACGGTGAACTGGACCTCGCCGCTCAACGCGCGGCAATCGATCCGGCCCCAACGGGCAAGCGCAAAGTGGTGCTTGCGACCAACATTGCCGAGACCAGCCTGACCATCGACGGCGTGCGCGTGGTGATCGATGCCGGGTTGGCGCGGGTGCCGCGTTTCGATCCCGGCAGCGGCATGACCCGCCTCGACACCCAGCGTATTTCCAAGGCCAGCGCCACTCAACGCGCCGGCCGGGCCGGGCGCCTGGAACCGGGCGTGTGTTATCGCTTGTGGTCGCAGGATCAGCACGAGCAACTGGCGGCCTATGCCAGCGCGGAAATTCTCTCGGCGGACCTCGCCGGCCTGGCTTTGCAACTCGGTCGCTGGGGCGTGACCCCGACGCAATTGGTGTGGCTCGACGTGCCGCCTGCTGCCGCTTATGCACAGGCGCAGGATCTGCTTGATCGCCTGGGTGCCTTGGACGGCGAAGCACTCACTCGTCACGGTCAGGCTATGGCCGAACTGCCGGCCCATCCGCGCATCGCCCATTTGTTGTTGCGTGGGCAGGCGCTTGGTTTGGCCGACATGGCTTGCGATGTCGCGGCACTACTCGGCGAGCGGGACATCTTGCGTGGCGCCGGAGCGGATCTGCACAGCCGATTGGTGCTGTTGTCCGGCGAAGAGCGTGCTGCTCGCGGTGCTCAGGGCGGCGTGCAACGCGCCCGGCAACTGGCGCGGCAGTATCGCGGTTACCTGCGCGGCAAAGCGTCGGAGCCGGTCAGCGATCCGGATCATCCGCGCTGGCTCGGCGCGCTGCTCGCGTTGGCCTATCCCGACCGCGTCGCCCAACAACGTCGGGCCGGTGGCGCGGAATATCGCTTGGCGAACGGCCGTGCGGCGTTGTTCGCTGAAGCGGACAGTTTGATGAAGCAAGCGTGGCTGGTGATCGCCGATCTGGGCAGTCGCCAGGGCCAGCGTGAGGAGCGGATTTATCTGGCGGCGGATTTTGATCCGGCGTTGTTCGATTCGGTGCTGGCCGAGCAAGTGCGCGTGGTCGATCAACTGGATTGGGACGAGCGTGAAGGCGTGTTGCGCGCCGAGCGTCAGCGCAAGGTCGGTGAGTTGATCCTCAGCCGTGAACCGCTGACGGGCCTCGACGAAACCGCTCGCAGCCAGGCGCTGGTGAATCTGGTTCGGCGCAAGGGGCTGGAACTGTTGCCGTGGACCCCGGAGCTGCGTCAGTGGCAGGCGCGAGTGGCGTTGCTGCGCCAGTTGGACCTTGGCAGCAAGAGCGAGAGTGAGTGGCCGGATGTCAGCGACGCCGCGCTGCTGAAAAACCTCGAGCACTGGTTGATGCCTTATCTGGGCAAGGTCTCGCGCCTCAGTCATTTCGCCAACCTGGACCTGTCGAGCATCGTCCACAACCTGCTGCCATGGCCGCTGCCGCAACGCCTGGATGAGCAGGCACCGCATCATCTGAGCGTGCCGTCGGGTTCGTCGATTCGACTGGATTACAGCGAGCAGCCGCCGATTCTGGCGGTGCGTTTACAGGAACTGTTCGGCCTGTCCGACACCCCGCGTATTGCCGGTGGCCGGCAAGTGGTGAAGCTGCACCTGCTTTCCCCGGCACGGCGGCCGGTGCAGGTGACGCAGGATCTGGCGAACTTCTGGCGCAGCACGTATGCCGAGGTGAAGAAGGATTTGAAGGGACGTTATCCGAAGCATTATTGGCCGGATGATCCGTTGGTGGCCGAAGCCACTGCTCGGATCAAACCGCGCAAGTAACTCCTGGGGTAGAACACAAAACCTGTGGCGAGGGGGCTTGCCCCCGTTGGGTGGCGAAGCCGCCCCAAAAAGCAGCCACTGCGGTTGGTCAGGCATACCGCATGCAATGGTTATGCGACTGCTGCGCAGTCGAACGGGAGCAAGCTCCCTCGCCACAGGATTTCACTTGGCTCAGGTTCTTGCCCCGGCCTTCGCGGTGAGCTGCTCCCGGCAATAGTCGGCAAACAACTGCGCGGGTTTGGTCAACTGCCCGCGCTTCAACCACGCTGCCACCAATCCTGAACCCGTGACATCCTCGACAATATCCACACACACCACTTTCTTCCCGTCGTAAGTGCACTCCGAATGCGGCCGCGTCACCAGGATCGAGAAACCAAACCCTTGTCCAACCATCCCCCGGACCATCTCGATCGACGGTGAGCTGAAAGCAATGTTCGGTGACAGGTTCAGTTCTTCGAACAGGCTGACGAAGTAGGTCCGGCTCGGTTGCACGTCCAGCAGAATCATCGGCTCCAGGCACAGATCGCGCAGCGACACTTGCTTGAGCTGGGCGAAGCGGTGGTCCGCCGGCAGCAACGCGTAAGGTCGTTGCGCCGGCATCAGCGGTTCGGTCTGAATCGTGGCGTCGAGTTCGTGTTCATAGAGGATCGCCAGGTCGAAAGTGCCCGAGGTCAGGCCTTGCACCAGCTCTTGCTGCTCGCCGTCGCGAATGCGGATTTTTACTCCGGGATACAGCGCCGAGAACCCGGCAATCAACTGCGGCAGGTACAGCGGCGCGACCGTTTCGAAACAGCCGATATCGATTTGCCCGGCCACCACATCGTTGTCGGCCAAGGCGTTCTGTTCGAACTCCTTGGCCATGCGCAGCAGTTCCTGGGCCTTGCGATAGAAGCGTGCACCGCTCGGTGTCAGGGAAACGCCCTGGGCGTGGTGACGTATCAGCAGTTGCACGCCGAAGCTGTCTTCCAGGCCTTTGATCGCCGTGGAGATCGCCGGCTGGGCGATGTACAGCTTGCGCGAAGCCTCGGCGACGCTGCCGCATTCGACGGTGGTGATGAAGTATTTCAATTGACGCAGGTTGTAGGCAGCCACGGCAAACCTCGGGGTGGATGGACTCGACATCCAGGCAATTTTTGCGCCGACTGCGTCCGTTCTGACGACGGTGTTGTTGTGTTTGAACAATAACCACATCCCGCACAACCGGGGAGATTGGCTGCCTAGTTTTTTCATGGTCTGCGAAGACATTTTTACTATTTTTACTGGACTCGGGCCTGGGCCACCATCCAGACACAAGAAAAGCCCATGGAGCATCTGAACGTGTTCGAGCTTGCATACTGGCAAAACAAGGCCGCTGCGCTGCGGTTTCCCGATCTGGCCGTGATCGACGGCAAACCCCGTTCGGCGCAATCGGGGCAGACCTTCACGGCGATCAACCCTGCCACCGGCCAGCGCCTGGCTGACGTGACCGCTTGCGGTAATGAAGAGGTGGACGCGGCGGTACGCCATGCGCGGCGAGTGTTCGAGGCCGGCAGTTGGTCGGCGCGTTCACCTAGCGAGCGCAAGCAAGTGTTGCTGCGCCTGGCGGATCTGATCATGACCCACCGCGAAGAGCTGGCGCTGCTCGACTCGCTGAACATGGGCAAACCGGTGATGGACGCCTACAACATCGACGTGCCGGGTGCCGCCGGGGTGTTTCGCTGGTACGCCGAAAGCCTCGACAAACTCTACGACCAGATCGCCCCCAGTGCGCAGAACGTGCTGGCGACCATCACCCGCGAAGCGCTGGGCGTGGTCGCCGCCGTGGTGCCGTGGAACTTCCCGCTGGACATGGCCGCGTGGAAACTCGCACCCGCGCTGGCGGCGGGCAATTCCGTGATCCTCAAACCCGCCGAGCAGTCACCGTTCTCCGCGTTGCGTCTGGCCGAGTTGGCACTGGAAGCCGGTCTGCCGCCCGGCGTGCTGAACGTGTTGCCGGGCCTCGGCGAACAAACCGGCAAAGCCCTCGGTTTGCACCCGGACGTCGATTGCCTGGTGTTCACCGGCTCCACCGAAGTCGGCAAATACTTCATGCAGTATTCCGCGCAGTCGAACCTCAAACAGGTATGGCTGGAGTGCGGCGGCAAGAGCGCCAATCTGGTGTTCGCCGATTGCCAGGACCTGGACCTGGCCGCCGAGAAAGCCGCGTTCGGGATCTTCTTCAATCAGGGCGAAGTGTGTTCGGCCAACTCGCGGTTGCTGGTGCAACGTTCGATTCATGATGAGTTCGTCGAGCGGCTCAAAGTGCAGGCCGAACGCTGGCAACCGGGTGATCCACTGGACCCGTCGAGCAGCGCCGGGGCGATCGTCGACAGCCGTCAGACCGCGCGCATCATGAAGTTCATCCAGCAGGCCGAACGCCTCGGCGCGACCAAGGTGTGCGGCGGTCGACAGTCGATTTTCAACGGTTCCGACAACTTCATTCAACCGACGATTTTCACCGGCGTGAGCCCGGACATGCCGCTGTTTCGCGACGAAGTGTTCGGCCCGGTGCTGGCGGTCACGGCGTTCGACGACGAGGCGCACGCCTTGCAGTTGGCCAACGACAGTGTCTACGGCTTGGCGGCCTCGCTGTGGACCGACGACCTCAACCGCGCCCACCGTGTGGCGCGGCAATTGCGAGCGGGCACGGTGTCGGTCAACAGCGTCGATGCACTGGACGTGACCGTGCCTTTCGGTGGCGGCAAACAGTCTGGTTTTGGTCGCGACCTGTCGCTGCATTCATTCGACAAATACACCCAGTTGAAGACCACCTGGTTTCAGCTGCGCGCATAACAGCCGCTCATAACAAAACGGAGAACTGGCGATGACCACACCACGTGAAACCCGCGACTACCAGGCCGCCGACGCTGCGCACCACATCCATGCATTCGTCGATCAAAAAGCGCTCAACGACGAAGGGCCGCGAGTGATGGTCCGCGGCGAGCGCCTGCACCTGTGGGACAACGATGGTCGGCGTTACCTCGACGGCATGTCCGGGTTGTGGTGCACCAACCTCGGTTACGGCCGCAAGGATCTGGCGGCTGCGGCGACCCGGCAGCTCGAGCAGTTGCCGTACTACAACATGTTTTTCCACACCACTCACCCGCAGGTGATCGAGCTCTCGGAGCTGCTGTTCAGCCTGTTGCCGGGGCACTACAGCCACGCGATCTACACCAACTCCGGCTCCGAAGCCAACGAGGTGTTGATCCGCACTGTGCGGCGTTACTGGACGATCCTTGGCAAGCCCGAGAAGAAAATCATGATCGGTCGCTGGAACGGTTACCACGGCTCGACCCTGGCGGCGACGGCGCTCGGCGGCATGAAGTTCATGCACGAAATGGGCGGCATGCTCCCCGACATCGAGCACATCGACGAGCCGTACTTTTTCGCCCACGAGGGCAACCTGACCCCGGCCGAATTTGGCCTGCGGGCGGCGCAACAACTGGAAGCGAAGATTCTCGAACTGGGCGCGGACAAGGTCGCCGGGTTTATCGCCGAACCGTTCCAGGGCGCGGGCGGGATGATTTTTCCGCCAGAGAGTTACTGGCCGGAGATTCAGCGGATCTGCCGCAAGTACGACGTGCTGTTGTGCGCGGACGAAGTGATCGGAGGCTTCGGTCGTACCGGCGAATGGTTCGCCCACGAGCACTTCGGTTTCGAGCCGGACACGCTGTCGATCGCCAAGGGTTTGACCTCGGGTTACATCCCCATGGGCGGGCTGATCCTGTCGAAGAAAATGGCTCAAGTGCTGGTGGAACAAGGCGGGGTATTTGCCCACGGCCTGACCTATTCGGGGCACCCGGTGGCCGCGGCGGTGGCCATCGCTAACCTCAAGGCATTGCGCGATGAAGGCGTGGTGACGCGGGTCAAGGATGACATCGGGCCGTACTTGCAACAGTGCCTGCGCGAGGTGTTCGGCAATCACCCGTTGGTGGGCGATATTCAGGGTGTCGGCATGGTCGCGGCGTTGCAATTGGCCGAGGACAAAACCAGTCGCAAGCGCTTTGCCAATGAGAACGACATCGCCTGGCGTTGCCGCACGATCGGCTTTGAAGAGGGCGTGATTATTCGCTCGACGTTGGGGCGGATGATCATGGCGCCGGCGTTGATTGCCAGTCGTGAGGAAATCGATGAGCTGGTCGGCAAGACCCTGAAAGCGGTTGATCGTACGGCTCAGGAATACGGCCGGCTTTGATCTTGTAGAGTTCTTGCTGGCCTCTTCGCGGGCAAGCCTCGCTCCTACAGGTTATGTGTCGTGCCCAATTCCGGGGCCGACATAAACCCTGTAGGAGCGAGGCTTGCCCGCGAAAGCTATGGCCGATTCAACACACATTTCATGTTTTGCACCCACCCCGTGCACCCCCGCCAATCCCGCCCTTTTACGGCGCACGCTACCCAGTTTTTTCATCACTCCCAACGACATATTTCCTGATTTTCCTATTCCCGCCCCTGGTCCAACATCGACCTCGCCAGTCAGCCGAATGCTGCCCATCAAGAGGTCCACCAGAGACCGCAGGTGACAGCTAACCCGAGGCCGCTGGCCGTACTGCCCATGACAAAACTAAATCAACAGCTTTGGGAGTGCTCCATGATCAAGTCCTTGCTTAACCGCGTCGCTCATCCACTGGCGGTCACCGCCATCGCCGCGACGGTCGCCACCAGCGCCCAGGCCGGCACCCTGTCCATCGGCCATACCACGTGGGTCGGCTACGGCACCCTCTATCTCGCTCGGGACCTTGGCTACTTCAAGGAAGGCGGTTTGACCGTCGAATTGCCCGTCGTCGAAGAAGCCTCGATGTACATGGCCGCGCAAGCGTCTGGCGAGTTGTCGGGCTCGGCGTCGACTATCGACGAAGTGCTCAAGTACCGTCCGCAGTTCTGTTTCAAAGCCGTAGCGGCGCTGGATGACAGCCATGGTGGCGACGGCGTGCTTGTGGGCAAGGACATCAAGAGTCTGCAAGAGCTGAAAGGCAAAGCGGTGGCGGTGAATGAAGGCTCGACCTCGCAGTTCTGGCTGTCGTACCTGCTGAAAAAACACGGCATGAGCATGAGCGACATCACCGTGCAGAACATGACGGCGGACGATGCTGCCACCGCGTTCATCGCCGGACGTGTACCGGCCGCCGTGACCTGGGAGCCGCACCTGTCGATGGTCCGCAACAAGCAACAAGGCAAGGTGCTGATCGACAGCAGCAGCACGCCGGGAGTGATTGTCGACGTGGTCGCGCTCAACTGCACGGTCATCGAGAAGCAGCCGGAAGACGTCAAGGCGTTGGTCGCCGGACTCTACAAAGCCGTGCAGTACACCAAGGACCATCCGGAAGAAGCCTACAAAATCATGGCCAAAGGCGTCGGCGGTTACCTCGCCGATCCGAAGGAGCTGGCCGCCGCCGCGAAAGGCGTGCGTTTCTACGATCAGGCCATGAGCGAGAAACTCCTCGGTTCACCGGGCAAGCCGGGCGACAGCGAACCGCTGATCAAACTGGCCAACGAGACCGCCAGCGAATTGCAGGGCAAACCCTACAACGTCAGCAATGACGACCTGATCGACAACCGCTTCGTCAGCCCGCAGTAGGAGGTCCGCATGTTCAAGCGCAATTCATGGTTGAGCCGCTGCATCACGCCCAAGACCGGGTTGCCGGTGCAGGTAATCTGGGGCGCGAGCGGGCTGGCCTGGGTGTTGTTGATCGGCCTGTGGGCCGGGTTGTCTTACGGCGGCGTGGTGCCGGGCATGTTCCTGCCGACACCGGGCGCGGTGGCCGAGGCCGCCGTGCGCCTGAGCCGCGACGGCACCCTCGGCCTGCATGTGTGGGCCAGTCTCGAAGTGGTGATGGTCGGTTTCATTGTCTCGTCGCTGGTGGCCGTGCCGTTGGGGTTGCTGATGGGCAGCTTCCGCATCGTCCAGGCGTTCCTTGAGCCGATGGTGAATTTCATCCGCTACCTGCCGGTCACTTCGTTCGTGCCGCTGTTCATTTTGTGGATCGGCATCGGTCTGGAGCAGCGGGTGTCGGTGATTATCTTCGGCGTGTTTTTCCAGCAACTGGTGATGATCGCGGACGTGTCCAAGGGCATCTCCAAGGACCTGATCAACGCGTCCTACACCTTGGGCTCGACCCGCCGCGATGCGGTGCTGCATGTGATCGCCCCGGCGTCGTTGCCGGGTGTGCTCGATACCTTGCGCGTAACCATGGGCTGGGCGTGGACCTATCTGGTGGTCGCCGAGCTGGTCGCCGCGTCCAGTGGCCTGGGTTATTTGAGCCTGAAAGCCATGCGCGGTTTTCAAGTGGATGTGATTTTCCTGGCCATCGCGATCATCGGCCTGCTGGGCCTGGTCACCGATCAACTGTTCCGTTTCCTACGTCTGAGGATTGCCGCATGGGCTCAGTAAGCGCCGTCAACCCGCGTTTCGTCACACCCACGGCCGCCCCGGTGCAGGCCGCGCCACGGCTGCAAGTGGACAAGGTCAGCCTGCGTTATCAGAAACCTGACGGCGGCATGTTCACCGCGCTGGAGCAGGTATCGTTCGAAGTGCCGGATCAACAATTCGCCGTGCTGGTCGGGCCGTCGGGCTGCGGCAAGTCGAGTTTGCTGTACCTCACGGCCGGTCTGAACGAGCCCACGGAAGGCGAAATCTACGTCGGCGGCCAGCAAGTGCAGGGGCCGGGCGCAGATCGCGGCATGGTGTTCCAGAGCTATACGCTGTTCCCGTGGCTGACCGTGCGACAGAACGTCGAGTTCGGCCTCAAGCGGCGCGGCATGGCGGCGGCTCAGCGCAAGGAGATCGTCGATTACTACGTCAATGAAGTAGGCCTCACAGGCTTCGCTGACAACTACGCCAAGCAGTTGTCCGGCGGCATGATGCAGCGGGTGGCGATTGCCCGGGCGTTGGCCAATGACCCGCAGATCCTGCTGATGGATGAGCCGTTCGGCGCCCTCGACAGCCAGACACGCCTGCAAATGCAGCAACTGTTGTTGCGGGTCTGGGGTAACAGCAAGAAGACCGTGCTGTTCGTGACTCACGATATCGACGAGGCGATTTTGCTGGGGGATCGAGTCTACGTGATGGGCGCCAGGCCTGGGCGGATCAAGCAGATTCTGGACGTGCCGATCGAACGCCCACGGACCTTGGACATGGTCATGGAACGTTCGTTTATCGAGATGAAGCGCAGGATTTTCGGGTTGCTGCATGATGAACTGGAGGAACATTGAGTTCACCGCAATTCCTGTGGGAGCGGGCTTGCCCGCGATGAGGCCATCACATCCAACATCTTTGTTGACTGACAGTCCGCTATCGCGGGCAAGCCCGCTCCCACAGGTTTTGCGTTTAACCGAAGTTAGGGCGCTGCCGGGAGGAGGAACCTTGCAATCACCGGCAAATGATCGGAAATCCGCAACGTATCGTCCTGCCTCACTATGGCCTCGACCCGTTTGATCCGCGGGCTGTAGAAAAGGTAATCAACCGTCCGGTCCGGGCCGTTCAAGCCTGGATCGTTCGGGTAGTGGGTCAGCCACCGTGCCCGATCAACACCGCTCGCTTCGTTGTTGGTCGGGATCATCGGGTATTTGTCCCACAGCACATGCAGTGCGCTGTCGGCGGAGTAGGGCGTGCGTTGCTCATCGGGCAGGCGTCGATACTGGCCCAGCGGCAACAGGTTGAAGTCGCCGCCGATCAGCCACGGGGTGCCCCGGCTTTCAAACTTGTCGAGCACCTTGGTTACGGCGGTTACCTGGGCTTGCAGGGTTTCATCAGGCTGGATGACGCGGTCCAGATGGGTATTGAGCACCGCGATCTGCCCGCCGTCGTTCAACCGCAGGTAAGTCACCAGCAAGGCGTTTTTCGGTTTGAACTGGCGGCTGATGATGTTGGCCGGCGCGACCGGCAATTGCAGGCGCTCGGCGTGTTCGATCTGGAAACGGCTGAGGGTTGCCAGTTGCCGGCCGACGCTGCCGAAGATGTGCGGCTGTGGCACGAAGTCGGCCTTCCAATCGAAGGCGTGAGCGCTGCACGGATAAAGGTCGGCGACCCGTTCCTGAAGCAGTTTGAACTGGTTCTGGTAATCGGTGGCCTTGGCGTTGTCATCCAGTTCCTGCAACAGCACCACATCCGGTTGCTCGTCGCGAATCACCCGTGCCACTTCGTCGAGGCTGAAGGCCATGTCTTCGGCGGTGGGGCTTTCGTCGTCGCCTTGCGCCAGGTCATTCCAGAACACGTAGCGTTTACCCGCCAGGTACTGGACGTTCCAGGTCATCACTTTCAGCGCTTGGCCGGGTACCAGCGTGGGCGCCTGAGTGCTGCAGCTGACCGGTAACGCTTCCTTGGCTTCGGGACGCCAGGTCAGGTTGTAGATGAGTAAGGCAATCAGGCCTGCCGCGATCAGCAGGCCCAGCAGGGTGTAGCGCAGTAGACGGGTCATGGCTCGGCTTATAGCGTTACAAAAGATGAGCCCGAGCATAACCGAGCGTCGGGCTTAAGCCCATGGGTCAGAGCGGTCGATCAATTTTCTCGGGGGCATCGGCAATCAGCATGAACAACCGGAACAACACCACGCTGGTGAACAGTTGCAAAAAGCTGTGAGCGCTGTCGATCAGCAGCGAAATGACCGGGTTCTGCGGCTCCGGGTAAATCGCGAGGGTTGCGCCCTTGAGCACCCACAACGGGCCCATCACACACAGGATGCACACCAGGATGCGCAGGAAATGGCCGCGGGTCAGGCGCAAGCTTTCCTTCATCGCCGCCAACGGGGCCAGGCCGCGCAGCACCAGCAAGTATTCGCCAAACGCCAAGGTCACCATCAGCCAGATGCCCGGCAGGAAATACAGCGACAGGCCGATCAGGATCAGCAAGGTATTGAGAGCAGTGAGCAGGGCGAAGCGCGGCCACAGGTACGCCGACCTCGACAGCAGCTCGCGGGTGCTTGGCGATTCGCCACGGCTGCGGGCATCCAGAAACAGGATCAATGCGGCGGTGTACAGCGGATAGACCAGCAAGCCGACCATCACGCTGATGCCGGGGAAACTGTCCGGCTCGGTGGAGCGATCAACCACTTGTTGCAGCAGCGCTTCGAAGATCACCAGCGGCAGGCACAACCGCACAATCTGACCCAGATTGCGCTTGAAGAAATACAGAGAGTCACGCAGTACATCGAACGGATTCATCAGTCGGTATCGCAGGTTGAAAGCGGTGGCCCACTTTAACCGATGAAGCCCTTTGGGGCGCAAACGTAAACGTTCGGTAAAGGTCATTGAAACAACTTGTTTCAGCCTCCATTAAGGTCGAGCACCTTATCCTCTTTGGTAAGGTCAACGATTTCTCCGGCAATCTACGAGGTCGCCATGAACAGCGAAGAACAAACCCTGATCGATGGACTGTTTTCCCGGCTGCAACAGGCCGAAACGGACTCAGCCCCGCGCGACGCCCAGGCCGAGGCGCGGATCAAGGAACACCTGACTCGCCAACCGGCGGCAGGTTATTTCATGACCCAGGCAATTCTGGTTCAAGAGGCCGCCCTCAAAAGCCTCGACGCACAGAACAAGCAACTCACTCAGCAAGTCCAGCAATTGCAGGCCGAGCTGCAATCGGCCAAGACTCAGCCGTCGGCGCCCGCCAGCGGTGGTTTTCTGTCGAGCATCTTTGGTGGCGGTTCCCGTGATCCGCAGCCTGCATCGACGCAAAGCGCGCCGTCCTCCAATGGTGGATGGCGTGAGCCGGGGCGGCCGTCGTTCAACTCGCAGCCACCGCAACAGAACTTCGGCGCTGCACCGCCGCAGCAGAATTACGCGCCGCAGCAGCAAGCCCCTGGGATTGGCAGTGGTTTCCTTGGCGGCGCCCTGAAAACCGCGGCTGGCGTGGCCGGTGGCGTGATGCTGGCGCAAGGCATCAGCAGCCTGTTCCACAGCAATCAGCAACCTCAGGAAATCGTCGAAGTCATCAAGGAAGAGCCGGCCCAGGTCAACGATCAGAGCGGTGACAACGGCTCGGGCGACGATCAGCGTGTGGCTGACAACTCCAGTGATCAGGGCGGCTTCACCGACGCCGACTACAGCGATGACAGCTCGTCGTTCTTTGGCGGCGACGACGATTCCTTCGTCTGATTCAACGTTACAGGTGTAACACTGAACCCGTGGCGAGGGAGTTTGCTCCCGCCGGGCTGCGCAGCAGTCCTTTTTTGGGGCCGCTGCGCGACCCAGCGGGAGCAAGCTCCCTCGCCACAGGTTGCCATTCGTCCGAGGCTCCAAAATGCTTCGGGCCGATTATTCGCGGAACAATCCTTCAGGCTGGCATACTGGGCCACTTTTCGGGCCTGGTGCCTGACCCAGCCTGCGCGCAACTGCGCCAAAGAGGATGCACGGTGAAAAAAATCGCAGTGTTCGCCGATGTCCAGAACCTCTATTACACCGTGCGTCAGGCCTATGGTTGCCACTTCAACTACGCCGCGTTGTGGGCTGATATCAGCAAACAGGGCGAGATCGTCGAGGCCTATGCCTACGCGATCGATCGCGGCGACAGCAAGCAGCAGCAATTCCAGCAGATCCTGCGCAACCTCGGCTTCATCGTGAAGCTCAAGCCCTACATCCAGCGCAGCGACGGCTCGGCCAAGGGCGACTGGGACGTGGGCATCACCCTCGACATCATGGATGCCGCCGATCACGTCGACGAAGTGGTGCTGGCCTCCGGCGACGGTGACTTCGACATGCTGCTGGAGCGCATCATCACCAAGCACGGCGTGCAAGCCGTTGCCTACGGCGTGCCGGGCCTGACGGCCAACTCGCTGATCCGCGCCGCCAGCCGCTACGTGCCGATCGAAGGCGCGTTGCTGCTCAAGAATTGATTTTTACGGAGTTGAAACAGGTTTGGAACGCATAGCAGTCATCGACTTTGAAACCACCGGGATCTCCCCGAGCAGCAGCTGCCGGGCCACGGAAATAGCCGTGGTGATCCTTGAACAGGGGCGCATCGTCGAGCGTTACCAGAGCCTGATGAACGCCGGCGTGCGCGTGCCAGCCTTCATCGAACAACTCACCGGCATCAGCAACGCCATGCTGCGCACCGCACCATCGGCCGAGCAGGTGATGAACGAGGTCAACGAATTCGTCGGCATCACGCCGCTGCTGGCGCACAACGCCGCGTTCGACCAGAAGTTCTGGGACTTCGAACTCAGTCGCATCAAGCGCACCCGCTTGCAGAACTTCGCCTGCTCGCTGCTCCTCGCCCGCCGCCTGATGCCCGCCGCGCCGAACCACAAACTCGGCACCCTCACCACCTTCGCCAGCCTGCCCAACACCGGCAAGGCTCACCGGGCCATGGCCGATGCCGAAATGGCGGCCAACCTGACGGAGCATCTGCTTCAGGAACTGCAGCAGAAGCATGGGTTGCGCGAGTTGTCCCATGATCTGCTGGTGAGCTTGCAGAAAGTGCCGGCGGCGAAGATCAACGAACACCTCAAGCGGCATCGCGGGTTCTGAAAACACCGCAAATCCCCTGTGGGAGCGAGCCTGCTCGCGATAACGGAGTGTCAGTCGACATAACTGTTGAAGATGAACCGCTATCGCGAGCAGGCTCGCTCCCACAGGTCGGTGTTCGATCTCAATCCTTGTGTTTAACCACGCCTCAAAATCGACGATTGCTCCTACCAAATATTAGGAATTTGTCCGTCTTGCCCCGTACCTGTCGCATCGATAACCTCTGGGACGTCGCTGCCAATTCAGCGACCGGGACTGCAAGCCCGCCGATAGTTTGGTAGACGCCTAACGGCACACCTATAATCGCGTCGCTTTATTTGCGACCATCGATTTATGGTAGCTGTGTGCGGGAGACCTTCGGGTCTGCCGGGGTTGTCTACTGACTCGGTCTTGCAGACCCGCACATAGCTGCCACCCATCATCTGCAAGTGATGCTGGCGGCTCCAACTTTCAGTAGGAAATTCGCCATGATTAAAGTTACCCCCAATCCCCCCGAAGACTCTGCGCAATCAGCTACGAGCGCAGCTCACTTCACCCCCAAAACATTCATCCGCCATCACATCCAGCTGCGAGCACTTTTGCTGCACGCAGAGCCCTGGTTTTGCGCCCGCGATATCGGTCGATTGATGGGTGTGGACATAAATGGAAGGCAAGTGCTCAAGCTTGATGCGGATCAGAAGCAACTGATGTGTCTGTCCGGAAATGATGACCTCGAAGAGACCTTGATGCTGAGTGAATCGGGCGTATACGCGATGTTGGTGTACCACTACTGCCCGGAAAACCGCCATTTACGACGTTGGCTGACCCACGACGTGGTGCCGATGTTGCGGGAGGAAGTCGGGTCCATTTCGAATCAAGCGCCGCATATGCGGGCGATGGAATGGGCGGGCGGAACGCTGCGACTGCTGCATTGGCGCAAGGAACCTTGGGTGCGTCTACGGGATATGCCGGGTTTGTTGCCTGCAAGTTACAGCGGCGTCTGACAGATCGCTTCGCGGGCAAGCCCGCTCCCACAGGGATTAGGTAACACCTGTGGGAACGGGTTTTTGGTCAGGCTCGCCGGGCTATGGCCGATGCCGAACTGGCGGCCAACTGACGGCACATTTGGCCTCAAGCGCCATCGCGGGTTCTGAAAACACTGCAAATCCCTTGTGGGAGTGAGCCTGCTCGCGATAGCGATTAATCATTCAACATCGATGTCGACTGGTACTCCGCTATCGCGAGCAGGCTCGCTCCCACAGGGGATTTGCGGTGTTTCAGGCTTTGCCATTCCCTTCCAGCTGCCCCAACGGCACGCGCTTCTCGATGGCGCTCGACAGCACAATCGAGGTCTTGCTGAACCCGAACTTGGCGATCCGGTTGATCAACTCTTCCAGCTCCGGCATCGAGCCCACCGCCGCTTGCATGATCACGCACGGATCACCTGTCACCCGATGGCATTCCGTCAATTGTGGGATTTTGATCAGATCGTCGTAGGCCTTCTGGTTGCCGTGCTGGTTCAAACGCAGTTCGATCACGCACTGGATCGGCAACCCCAGCTTGGCCATGTCGACTTTCGCCTGATAACCGGTAATCACCCCGCAGGCTTCGAGCTTGGCCACGCGCTCGGCCACGGCCGGGGCGGACAGGTTGACCTTGCGCGCCAGGTCGGCGTAGGACGCACGACCGTTTTCCAGCAGGGCGCTGAGGAGCATGCGGTCGTATTTATCCATGGTCGTATTCCTGAAAAATGGCTGACTTTCGAAAACACGGTTTATAGCGCCGATCTCCGTGATTTGAAAAGTGTACTGGCGCTATAAACAGGTTTTGTAACTTATTTTACGCCGCTGGCCTTTCTAGAATAGCTGTTCACATTTTCCTGTCGTCGAGCTGCCCATGCGCCGTTTCCCGTTACCGTTGATCGCCGCTTTCTTCGCCCTGTACGTAATCTGGGGCTCGACCTATCTGGTGATTCGCATCGGTGTGGAGTACTGGCCGCCGTTGCTGCTCGCCGGTATCCGTTTCGTGATCGCCGGGACGCTGATGTACGCCTTCCTGCGCTGGCGCGGGGCACCGGCACCGACCTGGGCGCAGTGGAAAGCCGCCGGGATCATCGGGATTTTGCTGCTCGCTTGCGGTAACGGCGGGGTCAGCGTGGCCGAGCACATGGGTGTGGCGTCCGGCGTGGCGGCATTGGCGGTGGCGACGGTGCCGCTGTTTACCTTGCTTTGCGGCTATTTCTGGGGCGCGCGAAATACCCGTCTCGAATGGGCCGGGATTGTGCTCGGGCTGATCGGCATTGCCATGCTCAACCTCGGGTCCAACCTGCAATCGAGCCCGTTGGGTGCGCTGTTGTTGGTGTTCGCGGCGGCTTCCTGGGCCTTTGGTTCAGTGTGGAGCAAACACTTGCCGCTGCCTCAGGGCGCCATGGCCAGTGCCGTGGAAATGCTCGTGGGTGGCGTGGTGTTGCTGATCGGCAGTGCGCTGAGCGGCGAGCATCTGCAAGCCATGCCGCCAATCGAAGGCTGGGCAGCCTTGGCCTATTTGACCTTCTTCGGTTCGATCATCGCCTTCAACGCCTACATGTACCTCTTGAAAAACGTACGTCCGGCAGCGGCGACCAGTTATGCCTACGTCAACCCGGCGGTGGCGGTGTTGCTGGGGATCGTGTTTGTCGGCGAGACCATAGGCATCGAGGAAGGGCTAGCGATGATGGTGATCATTAGTGCGGTGGTGCTGATCGGTCTGCCGCAGTGGCGCCGGGCTCCGCAAAGACCTGCTGCCGTGGTGCAGACAGAATCGAGCGTGAATTAGGGTAAACTGCGCGCCATTGCACACTCGTTTTGCACAACTGCGCTGAATTTTCCTACGGTAATCCCATGACTTTCGCCACCCTTGGCCTGATCGAACCCTTGCTGCGCTCTCTCGAGACGCTCGGCTACCAGACCCCGACGCCGGTTCAGGCGCAAGCCATTCCGGCGGTGCTGGCCGGTCGCGACCTGATGGCCGCCGCCCAGACCGGCACCGGCAAGACCGCCGGTTTCGCGCTGCCGCTCCTGCAATTGCTGGCCATGGAAGGGCCGAAAGTCACCGCCAACTCGGTCCGCGCGCTGATCCTGGTGCCGACCCGCGAACTGGCCGAACAGGTTCACGAAGCCGTGCGTCAGTACGCCGAGAACCTGCCGCTGAGCACTTATGCGGTGTACGGCGGTGTCAGCATCAACCCGCAAATGATGAAGCTGCGCAAAGGTGTCGATCTGTTGGTGGCGACGCCGGGCCGTCTGCTCGACTTGTTCCGTCAGAACGCCCTCAAGTTCAACCAGCTGCAAACCCTGGTGCTGGACGAAGCGGACCGCATGCTCGACCTGGGCTTTTCCGAGGAGCTGGGGAACATTTACAAGGCGCTGCCGAAGAAACGTCAGACGCTGTTGTTCTCCGCGACCTTCTCCGACGCGATCCGCACCCTCGCCGGGCAAATGCTCAACGATCCGCTGAGCATCGAAGTCAGCCCGCGCAACGTCGCCGCCAACACCGTTAAACAGTGGGTGGTGACGGTGGACAAGAAGCGCAAGCCGGAGCTGTTCATTCACTTGCTGCGCAAGGGCAAGTGGAAGCAGGTGCTGGTGTTCGCCAAGACCCGCAATGGCGTGGACGCGCTGGTGGAAAAACTTCAGGGCCTGGGCATCAACGCCGACGGCATCCACGGCGACAAGCCGCAGGCAACCCGCCAGCGTGCGCTGGACCGGTTCAAGGCCAGCGAAGTACAGATTCTTGTGGCCACTGACGTTGCCGCCCGTGGTCTGGATATCGAAGACCTGCCGTTGGTAGTCAACTTCGACCTGCCGATCGTGGCGGAAGACTACATCCACCGCATCGGTCGTACCGGCCGTGCGGGCGCTACCGGGCAGGCCATTTCGCTGGTCTGTGCCGATGAAGTGAATCTGCTGTCGGCCATCGAGACGTTGACCCGTCAGACATTGCCGCGGCAGATGGAACATGATTTCGAACCTGAACACCGGGTGCCGGATACCGATGCCAGCGGTCAGGTGGTGAAGAAGCCGAAAAAACCGAAGAAGCCGAAGACCTCCGGTGGCGGTAAACGCAATCTGGGCAAGTGGGTGGAGAGCGGGGATGCTTCGACGCCGGAGCCTTCGATCAAGCCTGTGCGCAAGGTGCCGGTGTTTAACACTGGGCCGCGTAAGAAGAAGCCTTGATGGTGGGATTGGCTTGAGAGCCGTCCCCTCACCCTAACCCTCTCCCCAGAGGGGCGAGGGGACTAACCGTGGGTTTCTTTGAATATTCTGCGACCTGAGATATCGAGTCGAACGCATGATTTGAAAGGCTTGGAGATCTGCTCCCTTTCCCCCTCTCCCCTGTGGGGAGAGGGCTGGGGTGAGGGGTGGATCTTGAAGGCTGTCGAAGTACGTATGGCCAACAAATCACGCCCCTCGCTTCAACCACTCCACCACCCCCACCCCCGCCGCACGCCCACTGGCGAAACACGCGGTCAGCAGATAGCCGCCGGTCGGCGCTTCCCAATCGAGCATTTCCCCCGCGCAAAACACGCCAGGCAACTGCTTGAGCATCAGCCGTTCATCCATCGACTCGAACATCACGCCACCGGCGCTGCTGATGGCTTCATCCAGTGGACGGGTTTTGACCAGCGTCAGGGGCAGTGCCTTGATCGCTCTGGCCAGCAATGCCGGATCAGCAAAGCTTTCGGCCGGTGTGAGTTCGCGCAACAGCGCCGCTTTCACCCCATCAATCCCGAGCTGACTGTGCAAGTGTTTGGACATGGAACGGGAGCCACGCGGTTTGCTCAGCGCAGCCTGAACTTTATCCACAGGCCGGCCCGGCAACAGGTCGAGGTGAATGGTCGCCGAGCCGTGCGCGTTGATAGCTTCACGGATCGGTGCCGAGAGGGCGTAGATCAAACTGCCTTCAATCCCGGTCGCGGTGATCACGCATTCGCCCAAGCGCGGCACGTCGTCATTGAGGCCGATGGCGATGTTTTTCAGCGGCGCACCGGCGAATTTGCTGACCATCAGGTCGCTCCAGGCCTGCACCTCGAAACCGCAATTACTCGGTTGCAGCGGCATCAATCCTACGCCGCGCTGTTTCAGTGGCAGCATCCACGCGCCATCCGAACCGAGGCGTGACCAACTGCCACCGCCGAGGGCCAGCAAGGTGGCGTCGGACTTGATGGTTTTTTCGCCCTCGGGGCTGTCGATGCGCAATCCACCGGTGTCATCCCAGCCGAGCCAGCGGTGGCGGGTGTGGATAACAACGCCGGCGTCTCGCAGGCGTTTGAGCCAGGCGCGCAACAGGGGCGCGGCTTTCATGTCGGTCGGAAACACCCGGCCGGAGCTGCCGACAAAGGTTTCGATGCCCAGGTCATGAATCCATTGGCACAACGCATCCGCGCCAAATGAGCGAAGCAGCGGGGCAATTTGCGAGGCGCGTTCGGCGTAGCGCGAGAGAAACCCCGGGTAGGCTTCAGAGTGGGTGATGTTCATGCCGCCGACACCGGCCAGCAGGAATTTTCGCCCCACCGAAGGCATGCCGTCGTACAGGTCGACTTTGATCCCGGCCTGGCTCAACACTTCGGCCGCCATCAGGCCGGCGGGGCCGCCGCCGATGATGGCGACGTGGGAAGGGGAGGAGGTCGAGGGCTGGGTCATGGAATGCGCTGCGGTATGGCGGAATAAGCCGCGCATTCTATCAGCACAGATTCATGTGGGAGCGGGCTTGCCCGCGAAAGCGGACTGTCAGTCAATAAAGATGTTGGAAGTGCCGGCCTCATCGCGGGCAAGCCCGCTCCCACAGGGGCATTGGTGGGCTCAAAATAGGTGGTTAAAAAACAACCACCGAGTTGCAGGCTAAGTACCGCATGGCCTGCAGACCCTTTCACTCAGGTTATCCACAGGCAGTTCCACAGGCATTGTGGGTAAAGACTCACACCTCAATGACAACCTGATGACTGCCAGACCCGTTGCGCGCTGTGATGGAGGATGCCGTGGCGGCGCGCCAAAGCCTTGCGGTCCTTGCTGTAGCCGCCGCCAATCACCCCGACCACCGGAATATCCCGCCCCAGGCACTGGCGCATCACGCTTTCATCGCGAGCGGCAACGCCTTCATCGGTCAGCTTCAGGTAACCGAGTGCGTCGTCCTTATGCACATCGACCCCGGCGTCGTACAACACCAGGTCCGGTTGGTAGAGCGGCAGCAAATAATTCAGCGCGTCGTCCACCACTTTCAGGTAATCGGCATCGCCCATGCCTTTGGGCAACGGGATGTCCCAGTCGCTTTCGGCCTTGCGTGCAGGAAAATTCTTTTCGCAGTGCAGGGAAACGGTCACCGCGTCCGGGGTGTTGTGCAGAATCCGTGCAGTCCCGTCGCCCTGGTGCACGTCGCAATCGAAGATCAGCACCCGATTCACACGGCCGCTTTCCAACAGAAAATGGCTGATCACCGCCAGGTCATTGAAGATGCAGAAACCCGCCGGATAGTCGTAATGCGCGTGATGGGTGCCTCCGGCCAGATGACAGGCCAGCCCGTGTTCCAGCGCCTGTTCCGCCGCCAGCAACGAACCGCCGACTGCGCGCACGGTGCGCCGGGCCAGCGCTTCGCTCCAAGGCAGGCCGAGGCGCCGCTGGTCTTCGCGGGACAACTCGCCGCTCATGTAGCGTTCGATATAGGCAGCGTCATGGGCGAGGGCGAGAATTTCCGGGGGGCAGAGTTCCGGGCGCAGCAGGTCGGCGTCGCGGGTCAGGCCGCTGTCCACCAGGTGATCGCGCAGCAGGCGAAACTTGTCCATGGGGAAGCGGTGATCCGCCGGGAATTCGGGGCTGTAGTCTTCGTGGTAGATCAGTGGCAGCGGCATGACGAATTCAGTTCGGAATGAAGGAAGGATCCTACCAGCGATGTAGACTTGCGGCATGGAAAGGGGAGGAGACGATGGAGCCGATACTGGAACTCGAGAGCGCGCGACTGTTGTTGCGGCAGTGGCGCGATGAGGATTTGCCGGAGTTTGCGGCGATGTGTGCCGATCCACAGGTCATGCGTTATTTTCCGGCGCCGTTGAGTCGCCTGGAAAGTGCGTCGCTGATCGGACGGATTCGCGGGCATTTTGCCGAGCATGGCTTCGGCCTCTGGGCGCTGGAGCGCAAGGACACGGGGGCATTCATCGGTTTCACCGGCCTCGGTGTGGTCGGTTTCGACGCGCCGTTCACCCCGGCGACTGAAATCGGCTGGCGCCTGGCGCGCGAGCATTGGGGACTGGGGTATGCCAGTGAAGCGGCGTGGACCGCTCTGCGCTACGGCTTTGACCGGTTGGCGCTGCAAGAGGTCGTGTCGTTTACCGCCAAAGACAACCTGCCTTCGGAAAAAGTCATGCAGGCCATCGGCATGCACCATGATTCAGCCGATGATTTCGAACACCCCAAGCTCGCGGCCAATCATCCCCTGCGTCACCATGTGCTGTACCGCATCACCCGTGAACAATGGCTGCAAACCTTGCATGGATAAGCAGGCACGGACGTTTACAATGGCCCCCATGGGCCCTGGCCATAAACTGAATCGACCGCCGCAGCCAAGACTGCGCGGCATGCTTTGTGTGAGGAGAGTCTGAATGAGCCAAGTGTTGGATGATCTGGTCGACTTGCTGACCCTGGAACCGATCGAAGAAAACCTGTTCCGTGGCCGCAGTCAGGACCTGGGTTTTCGCCAGTTGTTCGGCGGTCAGGTGATCGGTCAGTCCTTGTCGGCGGCCAGTCAGACGGTCGAAGAAACGCGCCATGTGCATTCGATGCACGGTTATTTTCTGCGTCCGGGCGATTCCGCATTGCCCGTGGTGTATCAGGTTGACCGGGTGCGTGATGGCGGCAGTTTCAGCACGCGTCGGGTGACGGCGATCCAGAAGGGCAACCCGATCTTCACCTGCAGTGCCTCGTTCCAGTACGACGAAAAAGGCTTCGAGCATCAGGCCGAAATGCCGACCGTGGTCGGCCCGGAAAACCTGCCTTCGGAACTGGAGCTCACCCAGCAGCGTGCGCACCTGATTCCTGAGCACATGCGCGAAAAATTTCTGTGCCCCAAACCGATCGAATTCCGACCGATCACCGAGAAAGATCCCTACAACCCGCAACCGTCCGATCCGGTCAAGTACGTCTGGTTTCGCGCCGACGGTGCCTTGGCGGATTCTCCGGCGCTGCACAAATACCTGCTGGCCTACGCTTCGGACTTCGGTCTGCTGACCACCTCGATGCAGCCTCATGGCAAATCGGTCTGGCAGAAAGACATGCAAGTCGCCAGCCTCGATCACGCGCTGTGGTTCCATGCGGATCTGCGCGCCGATGACTGGTTGCTGTACGCAATGGACAGCCCATGGGCCGGCAACTCTCGCGGCTTCACCCGTGGCAGCGTGTTCAACCGTGCCGGGCAACTGGTGGCGTCGGTGACGCAGGAAGGCTTGATCCGTCACCGCAAGGATTGGGCATGAGCCTGGCCGAGGTGCGGCACTGGGTGTTCGACATGGACGGCACCCTGACGGTGGCCGTGCATGACTTCGCGGCGATCCGCGTGGCCTTGGCGATCCCGGCCGAAGACGACATCCTGACCCACCTCGCCGCGCTGCCGGCCGATGAAGCGGCCGCCAAACATGCCTGGTTGCTGGAGCACGAACGCGATTTGGCGTTGGGCTCGAAAGCGGCGCCGGGTGCGGTGGAGCTGGTGCGTGAGTTGGCCGGGCGCGGTTATCGCCTGGGCATTCTGACGCGCAATGCCCGGGAGCTGGCGCACGTGACACTGGAGGCTATCGGCCTGGCGGACTGCTTTGCCGAGGAGGATGTGCTGGGGCGTGATGAAGCGCCGCCAAAACCGCATCCCGGTGGTTTGCTGAAACTGGCCGAGGCCTGGAACGTGCCGGCGAGCGAGATGGTGATGGTCGGTGATTACCGCTTTGATCTGGATTGCGGTCGGGCGGCAGGGGCGCGCACGGTGTTGGTGAATTTGCCAGATAACCCTTGGCCTGAATTGACGGATTGGCATGCGGCGGATTGTGGGGTGTTGCGGGAAATGCTCTCGGCTTGAGGGCCCCTTCGCGGGCAAGCCCGCTCCCACAGGATTGTGTGTCGACAGGATAATTCAGGTACGACACATACCTGTGGGAGCGGGCTTGCCCGCGATGGCGTCAGGCCAGACACCACAAGCTCACTGACCAAACAACACCTTCTGCCCCTCCGGCGACGTCAACATCTCATCCCCGTTATGCCCGATTCCGGGCACTTCAACCAGCCGCTGATTGACCCCTTTCGGGTTGCGACGCAGCACGTAATTGAAAAAATTCCGCCCGCGAACCAGACGATAAGCACCTTGCGCTTCAGCCTCACAACCTTTGTCCAGCGCCGGATGCTGCGGGTCGGTGTCTTGTTGCCCAAGCAGGTAAGTCACGTCCCGTTTGACGTAATTGCCTTCAATCTGCGGTGCCGTTTGCCCACTGGCATAAACGGGTAAATCCGACAGCCCATACTTCCAGCGATTGAAACCGGGACACGCCGCATGGTTGAACGCCACCGGCCGCTGCTCGTTGAAGTACGCATAGGACGAAGGATTGGCGACGACGTAGCGAAGCTTCACGCCGGCGGCCGTCAGGGCCGGTTGCTCACGCGCCAGCAGCGCATAGCGCTGGACCACCTGACCGCCACCGGAGTGCCCGGCGATGATGATTTGCTTCACGTCCGGAAACTGCCGGCGGTCGCTGACTCGCTCGATGATTTGATCGAGGGCTGCATAGGAACTCAGCGCAAAAGGAGCGGTGGATAAGCCTCCAGCCATCCAGTCATTGCCCTGCCAGCGCAATACCGTGTCAGCCACCGGGTGCTGAGCGATGTCGGTTTCGTTGAGAAATTGCGGAGCAATCACCAAGGTGCTTGAACTTTGCCCGGCCAGTTCCGCCGCATGCTCGGCGCTCTGTCGATAGGTTTCAGCATTGCGCAGGCGACCATGGATGATGATCAGCACGCGTTCGATTTTCGCTGGCGCCGGGCCGAGGCTCACCGCCATCTCGCCTTCTTTCAACAATAATCGCCCGGGGCTGAGTTCCTTGACGCCATGCTCCGCAGCCTGGGTGCTTGCGCACGTGAACAACACAATCAACAGCCAATTTTTCATTTACAGGTTTTTCGCCGCAAAGGTATCGCACTGGCCCACCTGGCCTTGCGCAAATCCGGTTTTGAACCAGCGCACCCTTTGCGCCGATGTGCCATGGGTAAACGAGTCGGGCACCACGCGGCCCTGACCCTGTTGCTGCAAACGGTCATCGCCGATGGCGTTGGCCGCGTTCAAGGCTTCTTCGATGTCACCCGGTTCCAGCCAGTTCAGACGCTGCTGCGCATTGTTGGCCCAGACACCGGCCAGGCAATCGGCCTGCAACTCCTGACGTACCAACAGGCCGCCATCACCTTCCATCTGCCGGCCTTGCTGACGGGCCGTCTGAATTTTCGCGGAAACGCCGAGCAAGGTCTGAACGTGGTGTCCGACTTCGTGAGCGATCACATAGGCCTGAGCGAAGTCACCGGCCGCGGAAAAGCGTTGCGACATTTCCTGGAAAAAAGCCATGTCCAGGTAGACCTTCTGATCGGCCGGGCAATAGAACGGCCCGGTCGCCGATGTCGCCAGGCCGCAGGCTGAATTCACCCGGTTGCTGAACAGCACCAGCGTCGGGTTTTTGTATTGTCGCCCGGCCTGTTGGAAAATCTGGCCCCAGGTGTCCTCGGTATCGCCGAGGATCGAGCGCACGAATTCGGCGCCTTCATCATTGGCCGGCGGCGCCTTGCGGCTCTGGTTGGTGGCCGGGGCCGATTGTTCGGTCATTTGCCCGGTCAGTTCGCCGAGGATTTGCATCGGATCCTGGCCGGTGAGCCAGCCGATCCCCACAATCAGGACAATCGCGGTCAGGCTCAGGCCTTTGCCGCCACCGAAACGCATCCCGCCGCCACCGCCGCCAACATTATCACCACGGGCGTCGACCACGTTGTCGCTGCGTCGGCCTTTTTTCCATAGCATGTGGGAATCCTCTGATTGTCCGTGGTGATGAGTGTTGCTGGAGTGTGGGAGCGGCGCCAGTCCGGCTGTCCGGCTTTTTTCGTTTACGGGCCGGTAGCCTTGCAGACTGTAGGAACATGGATCACCCATTGAATTCCGTCAGGGGGCAGGTATTTAACGAGCAGGCGAGTCGCTGCGTCTATGGAATAGCGGGTTCCAGATTTCGCATTACACGGTTCATCTTCTAGAATCAGGCAAATTGTAGGTGGAACCTCCCATGGCCGGCAGTCAGATCGAACGTGTCTTCAACGTGCTCGAAAGCCTCACCAGTGATCCTCGCGGTCTGCCGATGCAGCTGCTCGCGGAGCAACTCGACATCCCTAAAAGCGCCACTCACCGACTGCTCGCCGAGCTGATCCGGCTGGGGTATGTGCGGCAGAATCCGGAAAACTTGCGGTATCACTTGTCCACCAAACTGGTGGCGATGGGGTTTCGTTACCTGTCGGGCAGCGGCGCCGATATCGTCCAGCCCGTGCTGGATCGCCTGGCCCAGGAAACCGGGGAGCTGGTGCGTCTTGGGGTGATTGAAGGTGAGCGGCAGGTCTGGATCGCCAAGTCTCAGGGCGCCCGTTCCGGCCTGCGTTATGACCCGGAAATGGGCCGCGATGCGCCGTTGTTCTATACCGCGTCGGGCCATGCGTGGCTGGCGTGCATGAGCGATGCCGAGGCGTTGTCACTGGTGGAACGCCAGGGCGGCGAGCGGCCAAAAGACCTCGGGCCGAATGCGCCGCGTTCCAACATTGAATTGCTCGAACGCCTGCGTCTGGCGCGGGAGCAGGGCTACGCCTGGGTCGAGGAAAGCTCGGCGGTGGGCACCTCGGCGATTGCGGCGGTGGTGCGGCACCCGAGCGAGGGGCGAGTGATCGGCGTGCTGAGTATCGCCGGGCCGAGTGCACGGATGCCGGGGGCGCGGTTGCATGAGTTGGCGCCGCTGCTGGTGAGGTATACCGAGGAATTGGCGGCGGCGAGTCTGGCGTCGGAGTTGTTCAGTTAACCTCGGTGCGCCGCCAGTGGATTTTTGTAGGTCGCAAACCGTGCGATGTTCGAACACTTTCGGCCTATGCTTGTGTTGGAATCTGGAACCAGGTTCTAAATTGTTTGAACTCGCCGTCCGCGACACGTTTCACTTCGCAAGGGATAACCATGACAGCCAGCACTCCGCTCTCCGGCGTAAACCAGCCCTTTAAAGGGATCCTGCTGATTGTCGTTGCGACGTTCCTGTTCTCCAGCCATGACGCTTTTTCGAAATACCTCTCGGGCTTCTATCCGATCGTGATGGTGGTCTGGGCTCGTTATGTGGTTCACACCCTACTGATGGCCGGGATTTTTCTGCCGCAATCCGGGCTGCGCGTCCTACGGACCAAACGGCCGATGCTGCAGTTGGTGAGGGCGTTGTGCCTGTTGGGCACCAGTCTGTTTTTTACCACCGGGCTGCAGTACATCCCGTTGGCGGAAGCCACGGCGGTCAACTTTCTTGCGCCGGTTCTGGTGACTGCGCTGTCGGTACCGCTGCTGGGTGAACGTGTCACCCGCGGCCAATGGATCGCGGTGATTTGCGGATTTGTCGGCGTGTTGATTATCGTCCATCCCGGTGGCGATCTGTTCACGCCGGCGGTGTTGCTGCCGCTCTGTTCGGCGCTGTTTTTCTGCTTCTATCAACTGCTCACCCGCAAGCTCAGCAACATCGACAGCCCGACCACCAGCAACTTCTTCGCCGGCCTGTGCAACACCCTGGTGATGAGCGCGCTGGTGCCGTTCTTCTGGCAAGTGCCGACCCTTGGGCATGGTTTCATGATGGTGGCGCTGGGGACCTGCGGGATGACCGCGCATCTGTTTCTGACTCAGGCCTTCCGTCACGCCGCCCCCGCGTTGTTGGCGCCGTTCGGTTATTGCCAGATCGTCTTTGCCGGTTTATTGGGCTGGCTGCTGTTCTCCCACACACCGACCCTGACCACGGTGATCGGGATCGCGGTGATTTGCTGCAGCGGGTTGGCGGCGGCGTGGCAGCAGAGTCGTCGGTAAAACGGTGAACGAGCGGTGGGAGCGGGCCTTTGTGGCGAGGGGACTTGTCCCCGTTGGGTCGCGAAGCGGCCCCAATTTCTGAATTCAAGTTGTATCTGATACACCGAGAATTCAGATTTTGGGACTGCTGCGCAGTCCAACGGGGACAAGTCCCCTCGCCACAAAGACTCGCTCCCACAGGGGAATTGCGTCGACTTTTACTCGGTGACGGTAGGAATCTTGCGTGGCGCCATGAAGTACATCCAGATCAGGGCAATGAAGTACATCGCCGGAATCAGGGTGAACAGCACGGTGTAGTTGTTGTTGGTGACGGTCAGGATGTGGCCGACCAACTGGGTCATGAACATCCCGCCGATGGCGGCGCACATGCCGCCGAAGCCGAATACCGTACTCATCATGTGTTTAGGCGTGTAGTCCATCACCAGGCTCCAGATATTCGCGGTCCACGCCTGGTGCGCACCGATGGCCAGGGAGATGGCGAACACCGCGACCCACAGGCTGCTTGAACCCGCCGCCATGATCACGCCGACGATGCAGCAGGCGAACAGGAACATGGACAACAGTCGCGCCTTGATCGGGTTCATGCCGCGGCCGATCATGAACGAAGAGAGGATCCCGCCGCCAACGCTGCCGAAGTCGGCGGTCAGGTAGATGATGATCAGTGGGATGCCCATCTGGGTCACGTTGATCCCCAGGTTGTATTGCTGATTGAGAAACGGCGGCAGCCAGTACAGGTAGAACCAGAACACCGGCGCGGTCATGGAGTAGGCGAGGGCGAAGGCCCAAGTGCCACGCATGCGCAGGATTTTCGAGAACGGGACGCGGGCCTGTTCCGGCTCGACTTCTTTTTGGATGTAGTCCAGTTCCGATTGTTTGACGCTCGGATGATCTTCCGGGTTGAAGTACTTCAAACCCCAGAACAGCAACCAGATCCCGCCCAGTGACGCCATGCACAGGAACGCGGCTTGCCAGCCCCACACGTGCAGGATCAGCGGCAGCAGCATCGGTGTGAACATCGCGCCGACGTTGGTGCCGGCGTTGAAGATGCCGGTGGCCACGGCGCGTTCGCCGGCCGGGAACCACAAACGTGTGGTTTTCACGCAGGCCGGGTAGTTGGCGGCTTCGGTCAATCCGAGAATGAACCGGCAAACCATGAAGCCCACCGCCGAAGTGGCCAGGCCGTGGGCGCCGGTCGCCAGGCTCCAGAGCAACACCGCGCAGAAGAACACGCGTTTCACGCCGACCCGGTCGATCAGCCGGCCTTGCAGGACGAAACCGATGGCGTAGCCGACCTGAAACCAGAAGTTGATGTTGGCGTAGTCCATCGCCGTCCAGCTCATTTCCTTGGCGAGGATGGGCTGCATGACGCCCAGTGCGGCGCGGTCGATGTAGTTGAGCGTGGTGGCGAAAAACACCAGCGCCAGCATGCCCCAACGGGTTTTGCCGACCGCCATGGCGCCGCGAATCTTGTCGCCGATACCGCCACTGGCAGAAGGCATGGAGGAACGCTCCACGGGAGAGCTTTGAGAAGGAGTCATGTAGGCCACCGATTATTTTTATGTGGTGTTCTGGTTCTTTGGTCACCGAGACCGATGTGTGTGACCGGGCTCAATGTGTTGTCGATGTTGGGCAGTGGACGAAAAATCGTCAATTCGCCAAAGGGCATTGTGTTCGATAATCGCACGCAAAACTAACCGGGTAGTACACTTTGAATTGCTCATTAATCAAGCCCGCCCAATAATTCGCTCACTCTTTTAAAAGCGGCGCAAATTCCCTGTAGCCGAAGCCTCCACCGGGAGCCGAAATATGCAGCGTTCCATTGCCACCGTTTCCTTGAGCGGTACCCTGCCGGAAAAACTCGAAGCCATTGCCGCCGCCGGTTTCGACGGGGTGGAGATTTTCGAAAACGACCTTCTCTACTACGACGGCAGCCCGCGGGAAATTAAACAGATGTGCGCCGATCTCGGGATCGCGATCACGCTGTTCCAGCCGTTCCGCGACTTCGAAGGCTGCCGCCGCGACCGTTTGTCTCGCAATCTGGAACGGGCCGAGCGCAAGTTCGACCTGATGCAGGAGCTGGGCACCGACCTGGTGCTGGTGTGCAGCAACGCGTCCGCCGACTCCGTCGGGAATGAACACATCCTCATCGATGACCTGCGCCTGTTGGCCGAACACGCCGGCGCACGCGGATTGCGGATCGGCTACGAAGCATTGGCCTGGGGCCGGCATGTGAACACTTGGCAACAGGTGTGGAACATCGTCCGTCAAGCCGATCACCCAAGCCTCGGTGTGCTGCTGGACAGCTTTCACACGCTGTCGCTCAAGGGTGATCCGAGTGCGATCTCCGAGATTCCCGGTGACAAGATCTTCTTCGTGCAGATGGCCGACGCGCCGATCCTGGCGATGGACGTGCTGGAATGGAGTCGGCATTTCCGCTGCTTCCCGGGCCAGGGCGAATTCGATTTGCCGGGCTTCCTGGCACCCATCATCAAGAGTGGTTACACCGGGCCGCTGTCGCTGGAAATCTTCAATGACGGTTTCCGCGCCGCCCCGCCTCGGGCCAATGCCGCCGACGGTTTGCGCTCGTTGCTGTATCTGGAGGAGAAGACCCGTCAGCGTCTGGCGCAGGAAGCGGCACCGTCGACCCATCCCGACATTCTGTTCGAGACGCCCAAAGCCAGCGGATACAACGGCATCGAGTTTCTCGAATTTGCAGTGGACGAAAGCCTTGGCGCCAAGCTTACCCATTGGCTGGAGCGCCTGGGTTTCGTCAAGGCCGGGCAACATCGCTCCAAGAGCGTGAGCCTGCTGCGCCAGGGCGATATCAACCTGATCCTCAATTGCGAGCCTTACTCGTTTGCCCACAGTTTTTTCGAAGCACACGGGCCTTCACTATGCGCCACCGCCGTGCGGGTCAAGGACAGCGCGAGTGCGCTGGCTCGAGCCGTGGCCTATAAAGGTCAACCGTATCGCGGATTGGTCGGCCCCAATGAACTTGAGCTGGCCGCCGTGCGCGCTCCGGACGGCAGCCTGATCTATCTGGTGGATCAGGAAGCTGATGTCTACGGCACCGACTTCAATCTGCAACCAGCCACGGTGACCGGTGGCGGCCTCAAGCGCATCGACCACATGGCGATGGCGCTGCCGGCCGACAGCCTCGACAGTTGGGTGCTGTTCTACAAGAGCCTGCTGGATTTCGAAGCCGACGACGAAGTGGTGCTGCCCGATCCGTACGGTCTGGTGAAGAGCCGGGCGTTGCGCAGTCGCGACAGTTCGATTCGCTTGCCGCTGAACATTTCCGAGAACCGCAACACCGCGATCTCACACGCGCTGTCGAGTTATCGCGGCTCCGGTGTGCATCACATTGCGTTTGATTGCGATGACATCTTTGCCGAAGTCAGTCGTGCGAAAGAGGCGGGCGTGCCGCTGCTGGATATCCCGCTCAATTACTACGACGACCTTGCTGCACGATTCGACTTCGATGACGAATTCCTCAGCGAACTGGCGTATTTCAACGTTCTTTATGACCGTGATGCCCAGGGCGGTGAGCTGTTCCACGTTTATACCGAGCCGTTTGAAGGGCGGTTCTTCTTCGAAATCATCCAGCGCAAAAATGGCTACGCCGGTTACGGCGCGGCTAACGTGGCGGTGCGCCTGGCGGCCATGGCCAAATCCCGAAGCGGTGCCGTACGTCAGGCAAAGTTGTAGGAAAATCGTAAACTCGGCGACAAAGCGCTGCCGCGCGGCTTCCTTCACTGTGCGGCGCGGCCCATAATCGCCAGCCTGTGCAGTGATGGCCGTGAGCCCGCAATGACGATAACTTCAGAACTCTCCGCAGCGCCCGCCGAACCCATTGCCGAGCCGCGCAAGAGTCGCAAGAACAACCCGGAAAAGACCCGCGAGAACATTCTTCAAGAGGCGATTGTCGAGTTCGTCCAGCAAGGGCTTTCCGGTGCTCGCGTCGACGCGATCGCCGAGCGCATCCACACCTCCAAACGCATGATCTATTACTACTTCGGCAGTAAGGAGCAGCTCTACGTCGAGGTGCTGGAGAAACTCTACGGCGATATCCGCAATACGGAAAACCACCTGCACCTGGCCGAACTGGCCCCGGTGGAGGCGATCCGGCGGTTGGTGGAGTTCACCTTCGATCACCATGATCGCAATGTCGATTTCGTGCGCATCGTCAGCATCGAGAACATTCACAACGCTGAATACGTGAAGCGCTCCGACGCGATCAAGGCGATGAACAACACCATCCTTGACTCACTGGGCGTGATTTTGCGTCGCGGGGCCGAAGAGGGCGTGTTCCGTTCAGGGCTTGAGCCCCTGGATGTGCATTTGCTGATCAGCTCATTCTGTTTTTATCGCGTGTCGAACCGCCACACCTTCGGTGAGATCTTTCAGATCGACTTGCCGGACGAAAGCATCAAGCAGCGGCATCGGGAGATGATCTGCGAGTCGGTCTTGCGATACCTGCAGGCCTGACCTGTGGCGAGGGGGATCGCCCCGTTGGGCTGCGACGCAGCCCTCATACTTTCTACCTTAGCCATTCATGCTCTGAAAATGCGCCAACATCCGCTGCGCATCCGGCACCACGCCACTGAACAATTCAAACGCCTTCACCGCCTGAAACACCGCCATGTTGCCGCCATCCAGCGTACGACAACCCAAGGCGCGGGCGTTGCGTAGCAACTCGGTTTCCAGCGGAAAATAAACAATCTCCGCCACCCACAATTCAGCCCGAAGCAACTCCACCGGCACCGGCATGCCCGGCAGTTTTTTCATGCCCATGGGCGTGGTGTTCACTAACCCATTCGCCTGGCCCAACGTGCTCGGCAAATCATGCCCCGCCACGGCCCGACCAGCGCCGAAGTGTTGATTGAGGTTGTCCGCCAAGGCTTGAGCGCGGCTGATCTCCACATCAAAAATACTCAGCAGCTGTACGCCTTCGCTCAGCAGCGCGTGGGCCACCGCCGCACCTGCGCCGCCAGCGCCCATCTGGACCACACGCTCGCGGGCAACGTCCTTCAATCCACGGCGAAAACCCTCGGCAAATCCCAAACAATCGGTGTTGTGGCCGATGCGTTTACCGTCCTTCAACACAACGGTGTTCACTGCCCCGATGCCACGAGCTTCCGGCGACAATTCGTCGAGCAGCGGGATGATCGCTTGCTTGCACGGGAAGGTGATGTTCAAACCGGTGAAGTTCATTCGCTCGGCGGCCATCAGCAGGTCGGGCAGGGCGCTGCTATCGAGTTTCAGCTGATCGAGGTCGATCAAGCGATAGAGATAACGCAAACCCTGGGCATTACCTTCATGCTCGTGCAGCGCCGGGGTACGGGAAGCCTGGATGCCGGCGCCGATCAGCCCGGCCAATACCGCGTTGTTCTGAGTCACGGCGTTCACCCCTTCAAACGTTGGCTGAAATAATCCAGCGCCAGGCGATAACCGTGGCTGCCGAAACCGGCCATCACCGCAGTGGCAATGGCTGAAACGAAGGAGTGATGCCGGAAGGGCTCGCGGGCGTGGACGTTGGACAAGTGGACTTCGACCACCGGCAATTCGCTGGCGATCAAGGCATCGCGGATCGCCACTGACGTGTGTGTCCAGGCCGCCGGGTTGATCACGATCCCGGCGCAACGGCCGCGGGCTGTGTGAATCCAGTCGAGCAATTCGCCTTCGTGATTGGTCTGGCGAAACTCCACGGCCAGGCCGAACTCTTCGGCGGCGCGTCCGCACAGCGCCGAAATGTCGGCCAGGGTTTCGTGGCCGTACGTCGCCGGTTCGCGAGTGCCGAGCAGGTTCAGATTCGGGCCGTTGAGCACCAGAACGATAGGGGACATCGAAGTCTCTCCACTTATTATTTTTGGAATGGGCTGGGGTATTCAGCCTGTGGAGATAAATTGTACTAGCTGGTTAGTTCGGTCAATTGAAGAGCGCTTTCATTCAGGTTTTGTGTGCGGTGATCGGACAGTCTCAATGTTTTAACGCGGCAAATGTTCAACCAGAAAATCGATGAATGCCCGCAGTCTCAGCGGCATATGGCGACTCTGTGGATAGAGCAGGGTAAACGGCCGGGAGCGTCCGCCATAAGGTTTGAGCACTTCGACCAACGAACCATTGGCCAGCTCGTTTTCGACGATGAAGCGGTAGGTTTGAAACAGCCCCGCCCCGTTTTTGGCCAAGGTCACGCCGCCGAGCACATCGTCAGAACAGCTGAAGCTGCCCTCGGCAAGAATCTCCTGCGGTGCGCCGTTGTCGTTGAACAGCCACGCAATTCGCCGACCGCTGCTGGGCAGTTCGTATTGAATGCATTCGTGCTGCGCAAGATCGTCCAGGCTTTGCGGGACACCTGCGCGCTTCAGGTACTCGGGACTGGCAATCATCACCAGCTCGGCGTCCTCAAGGTGCCGGGCAATGAGACCGGAATCCGGAATCGCCCGCACGCGGATCGCCATGTCATAGCCTTCGCCGACGAAATCGATGTTGCGATTGCTGATGTGCGACTCGACTTTCACATCTGGAAACCGCGCCCGAAATGCCGGCAACAACGGCAAGATCCGGTGGTGCGCATACGTCGTGGGAATACTGATACGCAGTGTGCCGGACGGTTGCTGCTGCTGGCCCATGACCTCGCGCTGAGCCTCGACCAGTTGTGCCAATGCCTGACGGCACTCCTCGTAATAGCGGCGACCACTGTCGGTCAGCTTGACGCTGCGGGTGGTGCGCGCAAACAGTCGCACGCCCAGACGTTCTTCCATGCGCGACACCGACCGACTCACGGCGGCCGGTGTTACGCCGGCCACCAACGCGGCCGCTGTAAAGCTGCCGGCCTCGGCCGCGAGGCAAAACAGTTCGATGCTGCCCAGCTGAAGATCGTCGAATACTCGCTGCATGATTGATGACACCACGGATCAAATGAGGGACTGCGCCACTGTAGATGAAATCGACGAAGCGGTGCTTTACTTGACCGGCGTCTCATTTGATAACCGGACAGGAGCAGCATCATGCCTTTCGTCAGCGTACGCATCACCCGTGACGGCGTCACCCGGGAGCAGAAAGCCCAGGTCATCGCCGAAATCACCGACACCCTGAAACGCGTCCTCGGCAAGCCACCGGAGCTGACTCACATCGTGATCGAGGAAGTCGATACTGATAACTGGGGGTACGCGGGCATCACCACCACCGAGTATCGAAAAAACCAGCCGGGATGATTGTGTGCCAAGCCAGGAAAGCCGTTCTCGTGACGGCTTTTTTGTGGGCACGAGGAAAGGATTGCTTACTATTTTGCGCAGTTATCCACCGGCTCAAGACGAGGCTTGGCGCTAGTCTCAGAGGCATAAAGGCAATTTGGCGCAGAGCCAATTGTCGGATTTTCCAGGGAGTGTCGAGTCTGTGGACTCATTAACCTAACGGATGGGTTAGCATGCGATTATTCAGCTACAAAGGATTTTCAATGGTGATCATGCTGCGCGATGAACACTGTCCGCCGCACGCGCATGTAGACGCCGGAAGCTGGAGTGCACGCTTCAAATTCTGCTTTTGGCACAACAGTGTCGAGCTGTGGGATGTGGTTCCTCATTCAAACCGGCCACCTGTGGCAGTGCTGGAAGGGTTGCGGCACGCACTTGGACAGCCCGCCCACCTGCGACGCGCCCGGGCCATCTGGTGGGACAAGCTACAAACGGTCTGTCTCGATCATCAGAAATGGGACTGGCAGACCAGCGAAGTCGTGGTGGTAAAAAGGATTGCGAGTACGACCTGGATGATTGGCTCGGCTTGCTATGAACCCGAGACGAACAAGACCCTGCTGGCGCTGATCGGTGTTCCGGAGGGGGTGGAGATCCAACTATGAAAACGATACAGGCAGGAATGCTGGCCGATCGGCCCGTCACCGAGGCAGTGCTGGATGAAGCCATCCAGCGCGGGCAAGTGCGCCAAAAAAGCGGATTGCAGGCGATTTCGGTGAGGTTTATGGAACCTTGTCTGGCGGTCAGCTTTACTGATGGCAGTGGCGTGCTGCTGCCTGTGCAGCACTACCCGGAATTTGATGATTTCGACATCGAGGATTTCGTAGATCTGAAAGTCGGCTTTTCCGGAACCGCCCTGTGCCATGTTGGCAAGGATCTGCACGTGTCCATCGCCGGGATGATTTCGGCGAGCAAGCCTTTGATGGACATGGCAGCCTCGGTCATCGCCTCGCGCAATGGTCGCCAAAGCAGCGCCGCCAAAGCCGAGGCTGCGCGGGCTAATGGCCGTAAAGGCGGGCGTCCGCGCAAGGCAGAGGTCACCGAATGAGCACCCACAAAAAAGCCGTCGTACAGACGGCTGTTTTGTAGGGGAGGGCTGCAATTAACGACGCGTCAGCAACACCCCGGATTCCATGTGATGTGTCCACGGAAACTGGTCGAACATCGCGCACTGGGTGATGCGATGGGTGTCGTGCAACTGGGCGATGTTGGCTGCCAGGGTTTCCGGGTTGCAGGAGATGTAGAGGATGTTGTCGAAGCGCCGGGTCAGCTCGCAGGTGTCCGGGTCCATGCCGGCGCGAGGCGGATCGACGAAGACGCTACCGAACTCGTAGCTCTTCAGGTCGATGCCGTGCAGGCGACGGAACGGACGAACTTCGTTCAAGGCTTCGGTCAGCTCTTCCGCGGATAAACGCACCAGGGTGACGTTATCCACAGCGTTTTCGCTGAGGTTGCTCAGTGCGGCGTTGACCGACGTCTTGCTGATTTCGGTGGCGAGCACTTTGCGTACGCGGGTCGCCAGCGGCAGGGTGAAGTTGCCATTGCCGCAATACAGCTCCAGCAAGTCGTCCGGGCGATCGCCGAGGGCGTCGTAAGCCCAGTTGAGCATCTTCTGGTTCACGGTGCCGTTGGGCTGGGTGAAGGCGCCTTCAGGCTGGCGATAGCTGAACGTGCGACCACCGACGTCCAGTTTCTCGACCACGTAATCCTGGCCAATCACTTCGCGTTTGCCTTTCGAGCGACCGATAACACTGACGTTCAGGTCGGCGGCCAGTTTTGTCGCCGCCGCGTGCCAGTGTTCGTCCAGCGGGCGGTGATAGCAGAGCGTGATCATCGCATCGCCGGCCAGGGTGGTGAGGAACTCCACCTGAAACAGCTTGTGGCTCAGCGCCGCACTGGCCTTCCACGCCGCCTTGAGCTGCGGCATTAATTCATTGATGCGCAGGCTGGCGATCGGGAACTCTTCGATCAGGATCGGCGTGCGTTTGTCTTCCTGGGAAAACATCGCGTAATGCCGATCGCCGCCTTCGCGCCACAGGCGGAACTCGGCACGCAGGCGGAAATTTTTCAGCGGCGAGTCAAACACCGCAGGTTCCGGTGCATCGAACGGGGCCAGCAGGTCGCGCAGGCGCGTGACCTTTTCTTCGAGCTGGACGGCGTAAGCCTGGGAATCAAAAGTCATGCGTTGAACCAACCCAACTTGATCACGAACAGAATCGAAAGAATCACCAGCGCCGGGTTCAGTTCACGGCCGCGGCCGGACAGCAACTTGATCGCGGTCCAGGAGATGAAACCGAAGGCGATGCCGTTGGCGATGGAATACGTGAATGGCATGGCCAGCGTAGTGACCACGACCGGTGCGGCAACGGTGATGTCGTCCCAGTCTATTTCGGCCAGGCCGGATGTCATCAACACCGCGACGAACAGCAGCGCCGGGGCGGTGGCGAATGCCGGAACGCTGGCGGCCAATGGCGAGAAGAACAGCGCCAGCAGGAACAGAATCGCCACCACGACGGCGGTCAGGCCGGTGCGGCCACCGGCACTCACGCCGGCGGCGGATTCGATGTAGCTGGTGGTGGTCGATGTACCGAGCAATGAACCGGCCATGGCCGCGGTACTGTCGGCGATCAGGGCGCGGCCCATTTTCGGCATGTGGCCGTCCTTGCCCATCAGGCCGGCACGCTTGGCGACGCCGATCAGTGTGCCGGAGTTGTCGAACAGGTCGACGAACAGGAAAGCGAAAATCACGCTGACCAGACCGATGTCCAGCGCACCCTTGATGTCCAGTTGCAGGAAGGTCGGCGCCAAGGACGGTGGCATCGACATCACGCCGCCAAACGGCGTGAAGCCCAATGCGATGGACGCGATAGTCACGACCAGAATGCCGATCAGCACCGCACCGCGTATGGCCAGCGCTTCGAGGGCGACGATCAGGGCAAAACCGAGGGTCGCGAGAATCGGTGCCGGCTGCTTGAGGTCACCGAGGCCGACCATGGTCGCCGGGTTGCTGACCACGATGCCGGCGTTATGCAGGGCGATCAGTGCCAGGAACAGGCCGATACCGGCCGCGATGGCCGAGCGCAGCGGCAGCGGGATGCTGTTGATGATCCATTCGCGGATGCGGAAGATCGACAGCAGGAAAAACAGCACCGCCGAGATGAACACCGCCCCCAGCGCCACTTGCCAGGTGTGGCCCATGTGCAGGACCACGGTGTAGGTGAAGAAGGCGTTCAGGCCCATGCCCGGCGCAAGCGCGATCGGGTAGTTGGCGATCAGGCCCATGGTCGTCGAGCCGATGGCGGCTGCCAGACAGGTCGCGACAAACACCGCGCCCTTGTCCATGCCGGTCTCGCCGAGGATGCTCGGGTTGACGAACAGAATGTAGGCCATGGCCAAGAAGGTCGTGACGCCCGCCAGAATCTCGGTCCGCACGTTGGTGTTGTGTGCCTTGAGTTGAAACAGCCTTTCCAGCATGTCTGCTCCCCGTGGCGCGCCCGGCGCCGTGAATGTATCGACCTCAACAGCAAAGCACAGACCGTTGAAGGCGCCTGGTAATTTTCTGCGGGTCGGAAAAAGCCGCGCATCATACCAGCAGCGTGGGGCTGTGGCTGCTTATGGCTGCGATCGTCGCCGATGTTTTGCGCTAAAGCGAAGTGCGCCATACTGCGCGCTGGTTCTGGGGGGCGATATGTATTGCATTAAAAAGTGTGGGGTTGCGGTGATTGGCGTCGCGATGGCGTTGTGGCTGGGGGCGCAAACGGCCTCGGCGGCGATGGCGTCTGCGTTGACTCAGGTGAAAGTGATCAAGGTCGAATCGCAGGGCTGTGGTCTTGAAAATATTGTCGAGAAACAGGAGCAGACGAGCTGCGACCACAGTGGTCCAAGCATCAAGGTCTACGTTCTGGAGATTGGCTACGGTAGCCTTAGTCCGCACGTTGCGCTGGATGGTTTTGAAGTGGACGGCAACCGGACGTCGGTGTGTGCCTATCAAACCGGCAACCTGAAGGAGTGCGCGCCCGGAGAAAAAACCGTCGGCAATCTGTATATCTTCAATCTTGCAGGCAAGCAGGACGGCATCTTTACCTTCAGCAACACCTCCATCAACGCGCCCCGCAACACGATGTCGACACAGCTTTACATCAAGTAACGGCAGCGCTCGAACAAGGGCCAGGAAAGCTGACTACGCTTTAAAGATCATTCTGTGGACCGCGCCCATGACCTTTAGAGCTTTGATTACCCTCGCCGAGGGCATCGACGACCTGCAAACCGTCACCCTGATCGATGTACTGCGCCGCGCCAAGGTTGAAGTGGTGGTGGCAAGCATTGAGGGGCGACGCATGATCACTTGTGCTCGCGGTACCCGCCTGACCGCCGATGCGATGCTGGTGGATTTGCTGGCTCAGCCGTTCGACCTTCTCGTATTGCCTGGAGGAGAGGTGGGTTCACAGCACCTCGCCGCGCATCAGCCCCTGCAACAGTTGATCAAGGACCAGGCCGCCGCCGGGCGTCTGTTCGCCGGCATCGGTGAATCCCCCGCGCTGGCCTTGCAAGCCTTCGGCGTCTTGCGACAGCGGCGCATGACCTGCCTGCCATCGGCCAGCCATCAACTGTCGGGTTGTAATTTTATTGACCAGCCCGTGGTGGTCGACGGCAACTGCATCACCGCGCAGGGATCGGGTGCGGCCCTGCAGTTTGCCCTGACGCTGGTGGAGCAACTCTGCGGTAAAGCCACGCGAGCTGCCGTGGCGGGGGAGTTGGTTGTTTAGAAGGACTCAGACCTTCACTTCTTCCACCGGTACATGCATGCGGTCGCGGTTGGCCAGGGTCGGGAACAGTTTGATCCACGCCCCGGTCACCACCAATGTGCCAATACCGCCCATGACCACCGCCGGCACGGTGCCGAACCAATGGGCGGTGAGGCCGGATTCAAACTCGCCCAGCTGGTTCGACGCGCCGATAAACAGACCGTTGACGGCGCTGACCCTGCCGCGCATTTCGTCCGGGGTTTCCAATTGCACGAAGGAGGCGCGGATCACCATGCTGATCATGTCCGCCGCGCCCAACACCACCAGCACGGCCAGGGAAAACCAGAACGAAGTCGAGAGGCCAAACGCGATGGTCGCGACGCCGAACACACCGACGGCGGTGAACATCACCCGCCCGACTTTGCGCTCCACGGCAAATCGCGCCAGGTACAGCGACATCAACAGCGCACCGACTGCCGGGGCGGAACGCAACAGGCCCAAGCCCCATGGGCCGGTCAACAGGATGTCCTTGGCGAACACCGGCAGCAACGCTGTCGCACCGCCGAGCAATACCGCGAACAGATCCAGGGAGATCGCCCCGAGAATGTCCGGGCGGCTGCGAATGAAGCGGATGCCCGCGAGCAACGAGTCCAGGGTCGCTTTGCCCTTGTTCAGCGGCGTTTGTCGGGCGGGCAGATTGAGCATCAACAGGCAGGCAATGATGTAGAGGATCACCGTCGGGCCATACACCCAGACACTACCGAAGGCATAGAGCAAACCGCCCAGGGCCGGGGCGACGATGGTGGCCGATTGCTGGGCCGACTGCGCGGCGGCGACTGCGCGGGGAAACAGCGCGCTGGGCACGATGCTCGGTAGCAAGGCCTGGGTGGTCGGCATCTCGAAAGAGCGCGCAGCACCCAGCAGGAACGCGAGGATGAAGATCATTTCCCGGGTGACATGGTCGGTCGCGCTGCCAATGGCCAGTGAAAGAGCGATCAACGCCTGCAGGGACTGACAGATCGCCGCAACCTTGCGCCGGTCATAGCGGTCCGCGACATGTCCGGTATGCAGCATGAACAGCACCCGCGGGGCAAATTCCACCAGCCCCACCAAGCCCAGGTCCAGCACATTGCCGGTCAGTTGATACAGATTCCAGCCGATAGCCACGGTGAGCATCTGAAAACCACTGGCGGTAAACACCCGAGCCAGCCAGAACGCGATAAAAGGGCGGTGATGACGTAGCAGCAAGGGCGCGTGGCTGGGCATCTGAGGGCGGTTCTTGAGCGAGGGGAGGGTCGAGATTATCACCATCCTGTAACCAGAAGTTGCAGGATGGTTAAATTTAGTTAGCTAGACACCGATCTCCAAAAACACAGAAATCCCCTGTGGGAGCGGGCTTGCTCGCGAAGGCGTCGACACATTCACCATAAAGGTGCCAGACAGATCGCTTTCGCGAGCAAGCCCGCTCCCACAGGGAATGTGTTTCAGTTCATGAGCACAGAGATGAGGCAACCTGTCACGCGTCAAAAGACCACACCGTCCATCGTCAAAAATCGGACTACTCTTTCAACCATTGCTTGATCCAGATCAAGACCCTTGTGGAAATGATCCGGCGGCCAGATGGCCAGACTCCCTACGTTGTGATGTTTGTAAAAAAAGAACGAATGCTAATTCGCCACACTCCATATCCGTGGGGGCAGTGGGTGCAGGCCGCAAGCCTTCAGCCGGTATTACCTGACAGAGGAAGACTTATGTTCGGTTTGGAGGCGCTTGATCTCGCCCGAATTCAGTTCGCGTTCACCATCTCATTCCACATCCTGTTCCCGGCCATCACCATTGGCCTGGCGAGTTACCTGGCGGTGCTCGAAGGTCTGTGGTTGAAGACGAACAACGACACTTACCGCGATCTTTACCATTTCTGGTCGAAGATCTTTGCCGTCAACTTCGGCATGGGCGTGGTGTCCGGGTTGGTCATGGCCTATCAGTTCGGCACCAACTGGAGCCGCTTCTCGGATTTCGCCGGTTCCGTGACAGGGCCGTTGCTGACGTACGAGGTACTGACAGCGTTCTTCCTTGAGGCCGGTTTCCTTGGCGTCATGCTGTTCGGCTGGAACAAGGTCGGGCGCAACCTGCACTTCTTCGCCACGGTTATGGTCGCCATCGGCACGCTGATCTCGACCTTCTGGATTCTTGCTTCAAACAGCTGGATGCAGACCCCGCAAGGTTTCGAAATCATCAATGGCCAGGTCATTCCCACCGACTGGTTCGCCGTGATCTTCAACCCGTCATTCCCCTACCGCCTGATGCACATGGCCACGGCCGCGTTCGTCGCCACCGCTTTCTTCGTCGGCTCCTCGGCGGCCTGGCATTTGCTGCGCGGCAAGGACAATCCGGCGATCCGCACCATGCTCTCGATGGCGATGTGGATGGCCTTGATCGTGGCGCCGATCCAGGCCGTCATCGGTGACTTCCACGGGCTCAACACACTCAAGCACCAGCCGGCAAAAATCGCCGCGATCGAAGGTCACTGGGAAAATCATGGCGATGAGCCAACCCCGCTGATCCTGTTCGGTTGGCCGGACATGAAAGAAGAACGGACCAAATTCGCGGTGGAAATTCCGTACCTTGGCAGCCTGATCCTCACGCACTCCCTGGACAAGCAAGTGCCGGCGCTCAAGGACTTCCCGCCTGAAGACCGGCCGAATTCGACTATCGTGTTCTGGTCGTTCCGGATCATGGTGGGGCTGGGCATGCTGATGATCTTCACCGGACTGTGGAGCCTGTGGCTGCGCAAGAGCGACAAGCTGTACACCTCGCGACCGTTCCTCTATCTGGCGTTGTGGATGGGGCCATCCGGCCTGATCGCGATCCTCGCCGGTTGGTTCACCACTGAAATCGGCCGTCAGCCGTGGGTGGTCTACGGCCTGATGCGCACGGCAGATGCGTCCTCCAATCACAGCTTCTTGCAGATGAGCATCACGCTGATCCTGTTCGTGGTGGTGTATTTCGCGCTGTTCGGTGCCGGTCTGGGCTACATGATGCGCCTGGTGCGCAAAGGGCCGAAGATCGACGAAGGCAAGGAAACGCCCGAAGGTGGTCCAGGCAAGAAACGCACGCCGGCTCGTCCGCTGTCCGCCGCCGACGATGACGCCGACGCTGATAGCAGCCCCAGCCTGACCAAGGAGATTTGAGTCATGGGTATTGATCTTCCGCTGATCTGGGCCGTGATCATCATCTTCGGCATCATGATGTACGTGGTCATGGATGGCTTCGACCTGGGGATCGGGATTCTCTTCCCGTTCATCCCGGGCAAGACCGACCGTGACGTGATGATGAACACCGTCGCTCCCGTCTGGGACGGCAACGAAACCTGGCTGGTACTGGGCGGCGCGGCCTTGTTCGGCGCGTTCCCGCTGGCCTATTCGGTGGTGCTCTCGGCGCTGTACCTGCCGCTGATTTTCATGCTGATCGGGCTGATTTTCCGTGGCGTGGCCTTCGAGTTCCGCTTCAAGGCCAAGGACGACAAGCGTCACCTGTGGGACAAGGCGTTTATCGGTGGATCGATTGCTGCAACCTTCTTTCAGGGGGTGGCGCTGGGCGCATTCATCGATGGGCTGCCGGTGGTCAATCGCCAGTTTGCCGGTGGTTCACTGGACTGGCTGACACCGTTCACCCTGTTCTGCGGCCTCGCGTTGGTGGTGGCTTATGCGCTGCTGGGTTGCACCTGGCTGATTATGAAGACCGAAGGCAAGTTGCAGGAGCAGATGCACGATCTGGCACGGCCATTGGCATTCGTGGTGTTGGCGGTGATCGGTATCGTCAGTATCTGGACCCCGCTGACTCACGCTGAAATCGCCGCTCGCTGGTTCACGCTGCCGAATCTTTTCTGGTTCCTGCCGGTGCCGATTCTGGTGTTGGTGACCATGTACGGTCTGATTCGCGCGGTGGCCCGCAATGCGAATTACACGCCGTTCCTGCTGACCCTTGTGCTGATCTTCCTTGGCTACAGCGGTCTGGGCATCAGCCTGTGGCCCAACATCGTGCCGCCGTCGATCTCGATCTGGGACGCCGCTGCACCGCCGCAAAGCCAGGGCTTCATGCTGGTCGGTACGCTGTTTATCATCCCGTTCATCCTGGGTTATACCTTCTGGAGCTACTACGTGTTCCGCGGCAAGGTGACCCACGAAGACGGTTATCACTAGCGCACACGACAACGGCGCAGGGCCGATTCCTGCGCCGTTTCAGAGGAGGTCACGATGATGGCTGGCAAACATTCCCTTGAGGAAATCAAGGAAGCAGAGAAAAAACCGCTTTGGCAGCGGCTCGGTTGGTTGGCCTTGATCTGGGTCGGTAGCGTGGGGGCCTTGTTTATCGTGGCCAGCCTGATGCGCATGTTCATGAACGCCGCAGGTCTGTCCACGCACTGAGACACTCGACATTCCCATCCCGTTGCCTTGCGGCACGGATTCAAACCCTCCTGTCACGGAGGGTTTTTTTACCTGCGATTACTTGCGGGCTTTGAGAATGACGAATTTCGGCGTAGCCGCTACTTGTTCAACACCGCGGAACAGCCGTGCGAGCTTGCTGTGGTAACCCAGGTGACGGTTGCCGACGATGTACAGCGCACCGCCAACCACCAGGGCTTCGCGCGCCTGCTGGAACATCCGCCAGGCGAGAAAGTCGCCAACGACCTGTTGCTGGTGAAACGGCGGATTGCACAGCACCACGTCCAGCGATTGCGGCTCTTGCCCGGCCAGGCCGTCGTCCGCACGCACGATCACCTCACGGTCACCCAGCGCAGCGCGCCAGTTTTCGCTGGCCGATTGCACCGCCATGAACGACTCGTCCACCAGCGTGTACCGGGCCTCAGGGTTTTGCAGAGCGCTGGCGATTGCCAGTACGCCATTTCCACAACCAAGGTCGGCGACTCGCGCTGTGCCGAGGTTGTTGGGCAAATGTGGGAGAAAGGCTCGCGTACCGATGTCCAGCCCTTCGCGGCAGAACACATTGGCGTGGTTCAGCAGCTCGATCGCCGGTGTGTCGAGTTGATAGCGTGAAGGGTAGGGGGACACGGCCGGGGATTTGGTTTCAGGTGTTGCGATCAGCAGCCGGGCTTTCTTCACTGCCAATGAGGCTTGTACCGGGCCGATGTAGCGCTCCAGCAGATCACCCGCCGCGCGAGGCAGATGCTTGACCATGGCTGCTGCAATCACCTGGGCGCCCGGGGCCAAGTGGTTTTGCAGGCGAATCAGTTGCTCTTCCAGCAAGGCCAGGGTTTTCGGCACGCGGATCAACACACGGTCGAACGGGCCTGTAAATTTTTCGTTGGCCGGTACGATGGGTACGGTGTCGAAGGCCCGGCCATTGCGGATCAGGTTCTTTTCCAGGCCTTGGAAAGCCAGGAACGAGTCGCCGCTGCTGGTCACGAATACTTTTCCTGCCAGGCTCGCGGCCAATGCGCCGAAGCTATCGTTGAGCACCAGCACTCGGGTGTCCGCGGCCGGTTGCTGCTCGGACAGATGATTGAGCAGGTATTCGTCTGCTGCATCGAAAGCTTGCAGCGGTTCGTTCTGTTGTTCTGGCTGACGGATCAGATCGAGTTGGGCGAAGGGCGTTTCGAGCAGGGGCATGAGGCTGGGGGCTCTGGGTAGTCAACAGGTGTGGTGTCCCGCTGCCTGAAGCGTTGTAGCGGGCGGGGCCGTCCGAGTGGACTACGACGTGATGTTTCACTCGTCATCACTCTGGAGGAGCCGCAAATGGTACGTTTTTTTCTTTCGGAATACTCGCGGGTTTTTCCCCTTCGTTTATTCGGACGTACTGCTCAGATCATGCAGGCCCTGGCTGCCGCGATGACCGCCGCGATCTTGTTGTTGACGCCCAGTTTCTGAATCGCATTGTGTATGTGGAAATTTACGGTGCGTTCAGAGAGGTACAGGATCCTGGATATTTCGTATGCCGTCTTTCCGTCGGCTGACAGCTTCAATATCTCGAGTTCGCGTGTCGACAAAACAGGGCACGAATGGGGTATGCGCGAAGGCAGATTTTGAGCGACAAGTCCATGCAGTTGTTGGCTGATAAACATCGCATAGCCCAGGTTTTCATATAGCTCATAGGGCGTGATGGGGCTGTCGCTTCTGGCCAGGCTCAACATGCTGCAGAGCCCTTTGTCGTCGTGAAACGATTGTGACCAGCCATGCTGCAAACCCAGTTTTTTTTGTGCTTGCCACAGTCCTGGTGCTTTCGAGTAGATCTTCTCTTCCCATAGAATTGGCAGCGTTGAACGTTTGCAATGAGCCAGTATCGGATCTTCATCGCTGAAATGACTTTGTGCATATTTCACGTTCCACTCGCTTGGGTAATTGTTGAGATTTACCCTCTCGAAGTGCGGTCCTCGCGAATGTGAGGTTATTGAAAAGGCACAGAATTTAAAGCCAAGATCTTGAACGAGATTAAGTGACATCCCGTATGCAGACTCAACATTCCGTGCGTTCGATATCTGCCTTAATTGTGAATCCTTCCACATTTCCATCGGTTGAACTCCATGTGGGTTTCTCAGGGGGTGCACATTGGATCCGAAATCCAGCACGCTCCGAGTGTAGGACCATTCCTACACATACGCTGCAATTTTTTTGCTCTTGAAAAGTCCGGAAAATACATAACTGGTTCTTAGCCCGCAAAGGCGAAGTTATATGGGGTTCATCCTTCAACCATTACAATTTAGTTATGTAGTTACTGGTTAGTAGTCATTTTAAAATGCGGAGAGTGCAGGCGAAATAATGGCCTTTTATCTAAAGCCACTACAAATCACCGGTGTTTCCAGCGCTCGCTTTGCGGGACACTGGGTCATCTGTTGAATGGAGCACCTCATGACTGCCAGTGCAGAAAAATTCACTCGCCAGACCCTGACTGATGTTCAGCCATTGACCCCCAACCTATTCACGTTGCGGGCCACCAGAGACCCTGGCTTTCGTTTTCGGGCGGGGCAATTCGCCCGGCTGGGCGTGACGAAAGCCGACGGCAGCACCGTGTGGCGCGCCTATTCAATGGTCTCTTCGCCCTATGACGAATTCCTTGAGTTCTTTTCCATTGTCGTGCCGGGCGGTGAGTTCACCAGTGAACTGAGTCGACTGGAGGTCGGCGATACGCTGCTGGTCGACCGTCAGGCTTTCGGTTACCTGACGCTGGATCGTTTCGTCGATGGTCGTGATCTCTGGCTGTTATCCACAGGCACTGGCGTGTCGCCGTTTCTGTCGATCCTGCAGGACTTCGAGGTGTGGGAGAAATTTGAGCGGATCATCCTCGTCTACAGCGTACGTGAGGCCCGCGAGCTGGCTTATCAGGAGCTGATCGCAGGGCTGACGCAACGCGACTATCTGGCGGAATACGCGCACAAGTTGCAGTTCATTGCGACCGTCACGCGTGAACAGCACCCCGGCGCCCTGAACGGGCGAATCACCACGCTAATCGAAAATGGCGAACTGGAGCGTGTGGCAGGCGTAGAGCTTACGCCCGAGCACTCGCGGGTCATGCTCTGCGGCAATCCACAGATGATCGATGACACACGCAAGCTGCTCAAACAGCGCGACATGCACCTGAGCCTCAGTCGACGACCCGGCCAGGTGGCGGTGGAAAACTTCTGGTAAAAAAAACGGCGCCCTGCAGGCGCCGTTTTTCTGCATGCAACCAGCCTTCAGGGCTGATTGTTCTGGGCTTTGAGCAGGTCACGGATCTCGCTCAACAGCTCTTCTTCCTTGGTTGGAACCGGCGGCAAGGTTGGCGCGACGGCCTCTTCGCGTTTCAGACGGTTGATGGCTTTGACGCCCATGAAGATAGCAAAAGCGACGATGATGAAGTCGATCAGGCTCTGGATGAACTTGCCGTAAGCCAGCACCACCGCCGGGATATCGCCGTTGGCTGCCTTGAGGGTAACGGCCAGGTCACTGAAGTCCACCCCACCGATCAAGAGGCCGATTGGCGGCATTACCACGTCGCCGACAAACGATGAAACGATCTTGCCGAATGCAGCGCCAATGATGATACCGACGGCCATGTCGACCACATTACCTTTGACCGCGAAGGCCTTGAACTCACTTATCACGCCCATAGGTTATTTCCTTGTTACAGATGAGGTTGGTGAACGCAGTGTAAATCAGCAAATCCGCTCATGCTCGAAACGCCTTCTTACAATGCCCGTGTTTATCGACACATTTGCAGGCATTTAGTTTTCAAAGTGCCACCAATCGCGCGGGAACTACGCGCTAACAAGCTGATTGGCCACACAATTTTCTGAATCATCGCATTGCGTTCTTTCTATTTATGTTCTGCGGCCAGGGCCTCTAGCCTCTGGGTAGCGCACTTGGAGTGCGCCTTGAAAACAGAGGAACCTGATATGACTTCGACCATTGGCCTCGGGGCTTTTCCCCATCGGCGTACCCTTGGCGTGTTAACCGCCAGCCTGCTGTCCTTCTCCGTCCACGCTGCGACCCTGACCCGCGATAACGGTGCTGCCGTCGGCGACAACCAGAATTCGCAAACCGCCGGTGCCAACGGCCCGGTGCTGCTTCAGGACGTGCAGTTGATCCAGAAACTCCAACGCTTTGACCGCGAACGAATTCCCGAGCGCGTCGTGCATGCCCGCGGCACCGGAGCCCACGGCACCTTCACGGTAACGGACGACCTGAGTGACCTGACCAAAGCCAAGGTGTTCTCTGGCGGTCAAAGCACCCCGGTGTTTGTGCGTTTCTCGGCGGTCGTCCATGGCAACCATTCGCCAGAAACCCTGCGTGATCCCCGTGGCTTTGCTACCAAGTTCTACACGGCGGACGGCAACTGGGACCTGGTCGGCAACAATTTCCCGACCTTTTTCATTCGTGATGCCATCAAATTCCCGGACATGGTCCACGCCTTCAAGCCGGACCCGCGTACCAACCTGGACGATGATGCCCGCCGCTTCGATTTCTTCTCTCATGTGCCAGAGGCCACTCGCACCCTGACGGAGTTATATTCCAATGCCGGTACACCGGCCAGTTATCGGGAAATGGACGGTAACGGTGTTCATGCTTACAAGTTGGTGAATGCCAAGGGTGAAGTTCACTACGTGAAGTTTCACTGGAAAAGTCTGCAGGGGATTAATAACCTCGATCCAAAAGCAGTTACCAATGTTCAAGGTCAAGACTACAGTCATATGACTAATGATTTGGTGTCTCATATTAACAAGGGTAAGTTTCCGAAATGGGACTTGTACGTCCAGGTATTAAATCCTCAAGATTTGTACAAGTTTGATTTCGATCCATTGGACGCCACCAAAATCTGGCCCGGAGTTCCTGAGCGAAAAGTTGGACAAATGGTGTTGAACCGTAACCCGGCAAATGTCTTCCAGGAAACGGAACAAGTTGCCATGGCACCGGCCAATCTTGTTCCAGGTATCGAGCCTTCCGAAGATCGCTTATTACAGGGGCGGGTGTTCTCTTATGCCGATACTCAACTGTATCGCCTGGGCGCCAATGCACTGCAATTGCCGATCAATGCACCCAAGATCGCCGTGAACAACGGTAACCAGGATGGCGCGATGAACATCGGCCACAGCAGCAGCGGTGTGAATTATCAGCCGAGCCGTTTGCTGCCGCGTGACGAGCCGCAAACTGCGCGTTACAGCCAGTCGACCCTGTCGGGCAGCACGCAGCAAGCGAAAATCCAGCGAGAGCAGAACTTCAAGCAGGCCGGGGATCTGTACCGCTCGTTCAGCAAGAAAGAACGCAAGGACTTGATCGAGAGCTTCGGCGGCTCACTGGCCACCACCGATGACGAGAGCAAGCACATCATCCTGTCCTTCCTTTATAAGGCCGACCCGGAATACGGGAGCGGCGTGACCAAGGTGGCCAAGGGGGATCTGAGCCGGGTCAAGGCACTGGCGGCCAAGCTGGCCGACTGATCGCGTTTGCCTGAAAGCGGGGCCTCTTGAGGAGGTCCCGTCAGACCAAGGAGCTTGCCATGCGTTTTTGTCTATCGCTGTTTCTGGCGTGCGTGTCGTTCAGCGTCTTCGCAGGGCCGGCCGAAGATCCCGCCGCGCTGAAGGTTCAACTGCAGGATTACTACTTTGATGCCGCCCGCCGTGGCGATGTACCGATGCTCGAGACCTTCATCGAGGCCGGGTACTCCCTCGATACTCGCGACAGCAAGGGTTACACCGCGCTGATACTTGCCGCCTATCACGGCCAGACCGGCGCCGTGGACCGTTTGCTCGCGGCCGGGGCCGACGCCTGCGCGCAGGATCAACGCGGCAACACCGCCCTGATGGGCGCAATTTTCAAGGGCGAAATCCAGATCGCCAAAACCCTGTTGGCCGCTCATTGCAGTCCCGACCAACGTAACGGCGCCGGCCAGACCGCCGCGATGTACGCCGGCCTGTTCAAACGGGTCGAATTGCTGGATGAGCTCAAGGCCAAGGGCGCCGACCTTAATGCTGAAGATCCGTTGGGCAACAGCGCCGCGCGTCTGGCCAAGGGTGAAATCCGCACAGCGGCGCCGCGCTGATCCGCGTCAGCTGAGCTATCATCGCGGTTTTTGCCGGGAGTTCAGATGGCCAAGGCCAAGCGCATGTACGGCTGCACCGAGTGCGGCTCAACCTTCCCCAAGTGGGCCGGCCAGTGCGGCGAGTGTGGGGCCTGGAACACGCTGACCGAAACCATGGTCGAGAGCGGCGGCGCCGCGCCACCCAGCGGTCGCACCGGCTGGACCGGCCAACAGGCACAGATCAAGACCCTGGCCGAAGTCAGCGTCGAAGAGATTCCGCGCTTCTCCACCGCCTCCAGTGAGCTTGATCGGGTGTTGGGCGGCGGGTTGGTGGATGGTTCGGTGGTGCTGATCGGTGGTGACCCTGGCATCGGCAAGTCGACCATTTTGCTGCAGACCTTGTGCAACCTCGCCAAAGTCATGCCGGCGCTGTACGTCACCGGCGAAGAATCCCAGCAGCAAGTGGCCATGCGCGCCCGCCGTCTCGGTTTGCCTCAGGACCAGTTGCGGGTGATGACTGAAACCTGCATCGAAACCATCATTGCCACCGCCCGGGTCGAAAAACCCAAGGTCATGGTGATCGACTCGATCCAGACGATCTTCACCGAACAGCTGCAATCGGCGCCGGGCGGCGTGTCGCAGGTCCGGGAAAGTGCGGCGTTGCTGGTGCGTTATGCCAAGCAGAGCGGCACCGCGATTTTCCTCGTCGGCCACGTGACAAAAGAAGGCGCCTTGGCCGGACCGCGCGTGCTGGAGCACATGGTCGATACGGTGCTGTATTTCGAAGGCGAATCCGATGGGCGCTTGCGATTGCTGCGTGCGGTGAAAAACCGTTTCGGTGCCGTCAACGAACTGGGCGTGTTCGGCATGACCGACAAGGGCCTGAAAGAAGTCTCCAACCCGTCAGCGATTTTTCTCACCCGTGCCCAGGAAGAAGTCCCGGGCAGTGTGGTCATGGCGACGTGGGAAGGGACGCGGCCGATGCTGGTGGAAGTCCAGGCGCTGGTGGATGACAGCCATCTGGCGAACCCGCGCCGGGTCACGCTGGGGCTGGATCAGAATCGCCTGGCGATGTTGCTGGCGGTGCTGCACCGTCACGGCGGGATTCCGACTCACGACCAGGACGTGTTCCTCAACGTGGTCGGCGGGGTGAAGGTGCTGGAAACGGCCTCCGACCTGGCGTTGATGGCGGCGGTCATGTCCAGTTTGCGCAACCGCCCGCTGCCGCATGATTTACTGGTGTTTGGCGAGGTTGGGCTGTCGGGCGAAGTACGCCCGGTGCCGAGTGGCCAGGAACGCCTGAAGGAAGCGGCCAAGCACGGCTTCAAACGCGCCATCGTGCCCAAGGGCAATGCGCCCAAGGAAGCGCCGCCGGGGTTGCAGATTATTGCCGTGACCCGCCTGGAACAGGCCCTCGACGCATTGTTCGAATAATTTCCAGGTAGAACACAGCCCCCTGTGCGAGCCTGCTTGGCGATAGCGGACTATCAGTCAACATCATCGTTGAATGCTAAACCGCTATCGCGAGCAGGCTCGCTCCCACATTGGATCAGTGTTGGGCTTCAGATTTCGATCAAAGCGCCCAATTCGCGCTCCAGTTCCTTGGGATCGCCCAGATTGAATTCGATCAACCGCCGCAGGCGTTCAATCGATTCCAGGCTGATGTGCTTGCATTCAAACCCAAGCTGGCCATGGTCATCGTGGGTCAACATCACATCCATCTTGATCTCGACGTCCTCGGTCAGATGAATATCGACCAGGAAATGCCAGTCTGGATTACCCAGCCACGGCTCGGGCTTCTCGATCAGCAGCCCCTTGAGTGACAGGTCAATCAGCTTCACCGGCCAGATGAATTCCCCCTGGCTCAATTCGGTTTTGGCATCGAACGCAATTCGTTTGAAGCGGCGGCGATCGGCAGGGTGTTCGCTCATGACGCAATCCTCTGAATGTCCGCTGACTATAGACCCGCCTTGTTAAAGCTTGCCAGCAAAGTGATGGCTCTCGACCTATGTCGGGTATGGCCTTTGCCGTCAGGCGAGCTAAACTCGGGGTGGCTGTCTTTCTTGTCCACTCTGGCTGGAATCATAAAATGAAAAATAATAATAGCCTGCTACGCCATCTACCCTGGCTGCTGCTGGCAATCGTAGGGGCGTGCGCCCTTGGTGTCGTGGCATTGCGCCGAGGTGAGGCGATCAACGCCTTGTGGATTGTGGTCGCGGCCGTGGCCATTTATCTGGTTGCCTACCGCTACTACAGTCTGTTCATTGCCAACAATGTGATGCAACTCGACCCGCGACGGGCCACTCCCGCCGTGCTCAACAATGACGGTCTGGACTACGTCCCTACCAACAAACACATCCTCTTCGGTCACCACTTCGCCGCCATCGCTGGCGCGGGGCCGCTGGTCGGTCCGGTATTGGCTGCACAGATGGGCTACCTGCCCGGTACGCTGTGGCTGATTGCCGGTGTGGTGCTGGCCGGTGCGGTTCAGGACTTCATGGTCCTGTTCATGTCCACCCGCCGCAACGGCCGTTCCCTGGGCGACATGGTCCGTGAAGAAATGGGCCGTATCCCCGGGACCATTGCGCTGTTCGGCTGCTTCCTGATCATGATCATCATCCTCGCGGTGCTGGCGCTGATCGTCGTGAAAGCCCTGGCCGAAAGCCCATGGGGGATTTTCACGGTAATGGCGACCATCCCGATCGCGATGTTCATGGGCATTTACATGCGCTACATCCGCCCGGGCCGCATTGGTGAAATCTCCGTGGTCGGCGTGTTGCTGCTGCTCGGTTCGATCTGGCTGGGCGGGCAGATTGCCGCTGATCCGGTCTGGGCCAAAGCCTTTACCTTTAGTGGCGTGCAGATTACCTGGATGCTGGTCGGTTACGGTTTCGTGGCCGCCTCGCTGCCGGTCTGGCTTATTCTGGCGCCGCGTGACTACCTGTCGACCTTCCTGAAAATCGGCACCATCGTGGCGCTGGCGATCGGCATTCTGGTCACTATGCCCGAGCTGAAAATGCCGGCATTGACCCAGTTCGTCGACGGCACCGGCCCTGTGTGGAAGGGCGGTCTGTTCCCGTTCCTGTTCATCACCATTGCTTGTGGCGCGGTCTCCGGTTTCCATGCGCTGATCTCCTCCGGCACCACGCCAAAACTGCTGGATAACGAAGTCAACGCCCGTTACATCGGTTACGGCGCCATGCTGATGGAATCCTTCGTGGCCATCATGGCGATGGTCGCTGCTTCGGTGATCGAGCCAGGCGTGTACTTCGCCATGAACAGCCCGGCGGCAGTCGTCGGTGGTGATGTGGTGGCCGTGGCTCAAACCGTCAGCAGCTGGGGCTTTGCAATTACCCCCGAAGCGCTGCAAGCAGTGGCCAAGGACATCGGTGAAACCACTATCCTGGCCCGTGCCGGCGGTGCGCCGACCCTGGCGGTCGGTATTGCGCAGATCCTGCACAGTGTCCTGCCGGGTGAAAACACCATGGCGTTCTGGTACCACTTCGCGATCCTGTTCGAAGCGCTGTTCATCCTGACCGCCGTCGACGCCGGCACCCGTGCCGGACGTTTCATGCTCCAGGACTTGCTCGGCTCCTTCGTGCCGGCGCTGAAACGCACCGAATCCTGGACCGCCAACCTGATCGCAACTGCCGGTTGCGTGGCGATGTGGGGCTGGTTGCTGTACCAGGGCGTGATTGATCCACTGGGCGGCATCAACACCTTGTGGCCATTGTTCGGTATCTCCAACCAGATGCTGGCCGGTATCGCACTGATGCTCGGCACCGTCGTGCTGATCAAAATGAAACGCCAACGCTATGTCTGGGTAACCATGCTGCCAGCGGTCTGGCTTCTGGTCTGCACCACCACCGCGGGCTTCATCAAGCTGTTCGACGCCAACCCGGCGATCGGCTTCCTGTCGCTGGCGAAAAAATACAGCGATGCGCTGGCCAACGGTCAGATCCTCGCCCCGGCCAAGGACATCACTCAAATGCAGCACGTGATTTTCAACGCTTATACCAACGCAACGCTCACCGCGCTGTTCCTGTTCGTGGTCTTCAGCATCCTGTTCTATGCGCTCAAGGTCGGTATTTCCGCCTGGGGCAGCAAAGAGCGTACGGATAAAGAAGCACCGTTCCAGGTGCTGCCGGATGCGTAATCGAGGAATGCACGATGTTCAATGACCTGAGTCGCCTCGGTAAATACCTCGGTCAGGCCGCGCGCCTGATGGTCGGCATGCCCGACTACGACAACTACGTCGAGCATATGCAAACCAAACACCCGGACAAACCGGTGATGACTTACGAGATGTTCTTCAGGGAACGTCAGGAAGCGCGTTACGGTGGCAAGGGTGGGCCGAAGTGCTGTTGACCCGGTTGTCGGGTTAACAGCAATCCCTGTGGGAGCTAGCCTGCTAGCGATGGCGGCTGAACATTCAACATCACTGTTGATTGACAGTCCGCTATCGCTAGCAGGCTAGCTCCCACATTTGTTTTTGTGTTGCTTTCTAATTTTGTGAAACAGGAGACTCCCGTTGTCCTCTCCCATCCCAGTCACGATCCTCAGCGGCTTCCTCGGTGCCGGCAAAACCACGCTGCTGCGCCACCTGCTCAAAGCCGAACACGGCCTGAAAATCGCCGTGATCGAGAACGAATTCAGCGACGCCGGTATTGACACCCAGCTGTTGGGCGACGAACCCGTGCAAGTGATGACGCTGTCCAACGGCTGCGTCTGCTGCACCATCCACACCGACCTGACCAAAGCCCTGTACCTGTTGCTCGAACGCCTGGACAGCGGCGAAATCGCCTTTGATCGCCTAGTGATCGAATGCACCGGCCTGGCCGATCCTGCACCGGTCGCACAAACCTTTTTTATCGATGAAGAGCTGCGCGAGCGCTACATTCTCGACGGCATCATCACCCTGGTGGACGCGGCGCATGCCGACACTCACCTGACCCAGACCATCGCCCAGGCACAGATCGGTTTTGCCGACCGCTTGCTGATCAGCAAGCGCGATCTGGTGGACGAAGCGACGTTTACCGCGCTGAGCGAGCGCCTGACCCGCATCAACCGTCGCGCGCCGATTCGCGTGGTCGAACACGGCAAGATCGACCTGGCCGAACTGCTCGACGTACGCGGTTTCAACCTGAATGCCGACCTCGGCGGTATCAGCCTGCGCCCGGTGGGCAAGGCGCCGTCCGTCGACCGGATTTCCAGCCTGGTGCTGCGCACGGACAAGCCGCTGGATATCGACAAGCTCAGCGAGTTCATGAACGAACTGCTGGAAGACCATGGCAAGCAATTGCTGCGCTACAAAGGTGTGTTGAATATGGTTGGTGAACCGCGGCGGATGGTGTTTCAAGGGGTCCTGAAGTTGTACGGTTTCGACTGGGACACCGAATGGGCGGACGGCGAGGCGCGGGAAAGCGTGATTGTGTTTATTGCCGATGATTTGCCGGAAGAGAAGATTCGGGAAGGGTTTGCGCGGGTGGCTGCGGACTAAAATAAAAGATTTTCAGTGAATCTTATGCCGTCATCGCGAGCAGGCTCGCTCCCACAGGGGAATGCATTCCAAATGTGGGAGCGAGCCTGCTCGCGATAGCGATCTAACCGGCAACACGATTCAGGCTGGATCTTGATCCTGAGTTCAGCAGTGTTTCCTCAAGGTGGTCCAGATGCTGGCTTAGCAGCGTTTCGGCCATGACTGAATCGCCACGCTCCACTGCTTCCAGAACTCCTTGATGTAACTGCCACCCGCAATCACCCTCTACCTGCGCATCAAACTGCGCAATCGCCAACGAAGTCAGCGGCACCAGACTGCCGAGAAAATGCGCCAACGGGGCATTCCCTGCCATTTGCGCCAACTGCAAATGAAACTCCCCCGACAACCGAATCGCCGGGCCACGCGCCGTACAGCTGCGTTCGCTATCAATCAGGGCACACAGGCGATTCAAGTCTTGCGCACGGGGTTGCCGGCAAGCCAGTCGCACCAACGTCATCTCGGTCAGCCGCCGGGCATGCAACGTCTGGCGGGTCTGCTCGACATCAAGCGTGGCAACGCGAGGCCGGTGGTTCGGGCGAAGGACGATGATCTGCTGATGGGACAGGTGCGTCAGCACGCCACGAATATCACTGCGTCGAGCGCTGAACATCTGCGCCAGGCTTTCTTCGGTAAAGCGGCTGGACGCAGTGAGGCGCTGTTCGAGAATGGCGTCGAAGAGCCGCGAGTAGAGATCGTCCGCTCGCGCTGGAAAGGGCAGGGCAGTGAGTGTCTGCGGTGAAGCGAAGCTGTTCATGGCCTGTCTCCAGTTCGAAGAAGTTTTAGCTGCCGAGGTTGTCGTCCGGAATATTCAGTTCGATGCCCATCCGCTGGCCTTCCCGAAGGATGTGCCGACGCATCTCGGCGCTGGCCTGGGCGCTGTTTTTGCTGCGGATCGCCCGCACCACGGCTTCGTTCTCTTCGAGACGTTCTGCCAGATGCTCCGGCGAATTGCGCAGCACCTCGGCGCTTTGCTTGAGGGCGTTGCTGGTTTGCTGCACCACGCTCTGGAAGATCGGGTTCGAGGTCAGGGTGAACAGCTCCTCGTGGAACGCGATATAGGCGTTGACCCCGGCCTCGCTGTCGTTGGCCTCCAGCGCTTCGCGCATGTCCATCAGGGTCAGGCGCAACTGCCCGACTTCCTTGCTGCTGATCGATTGCGCGACCAGGCCGACGATGAACGGCTCAAGCGTGTAGCGCAGTTGCAGCACATCTTCCAGGCTCGCGCCGGCCACCGCGCTGTCGTGGCTTTGGCTGTCGCTGAGGTGGGCGTCCAGCACCACCACGCCTTTGCCAGGCATCGAGCGCACCAGGCCAAGGGTTTCCAGCACGATCACTGCTTCGCGCAGGCTCGGGCGGCTGATGCCCAGTTGTTCGGCCAGTTCCCGTTGCCCCGGCAACATTTCGCCGGAGCGCCACTGACCACGGGCCAACGCGGCCCGGAGTTTTTCTACGACTGAGTTCACAACGGTCGACGAGGTAATCACTGTTCGCTCCATGAGCATCCAAAACGGTTGAAGACCGTGCCCGCCCGCAGGCAGGCACGGCGTTTATTCAGAATTCCTGCTGATGCGCCGGGGCCACTGGTTTTCTCGGCTGGAAGGTATAACCCACCTGGCCGGAAAGCACTTTGTTCGCCCGTTGAATATCGATGTCCTTCTCCCAGCGGGCGATGGCCACGGTAGCGACGCAGTTGCCGATCAGGTTGGTCAGCGCCCGGCCGATGCCCATGAACCAGTCCACGGCCAGCACCAATACCAGGCCGACCACCGGAATCGCCGGGATTGCCGTGAGTGTCGCCGCCAGAATCACCAGCGCCGAGCCGGGAATCCCGTGGGCCCCTTTTGAGGTAATCAACGACACCAGCAGAATCGTCAGCAGGTCGGTCATGGCCAGCGGCGTGCCGGTGGCGTTGGCGATGAAGACGATGGCGAGGGTCAGGTAGATCGAGAAGCCGTCGAGGTTGAATGAATAACCCGTAGGAATCACCAACCCGACCGTCGAACTGCCGATGCCCAGATGCTCAAGCTTGCGCATGATTTGTGGCAGCACGGCGTCGGAAGAAGCGGTGCCCATGACGATCAGCAGTTCTTCGCGCAGGTACTTGAGCAACGGCCACATCTTCAGGCCCGAAAGGCGCATCACCAGGCCGAGAATCAAGGTTACGAACGCCACACAGGTCAGGTAAAACAGGCCAACCAGGCTGCCCAGGTGCTGCAGCGAATCCAGGCCATATTTGCTGGTGGTGAAAGCAATGGCGCCGAACACGCCGATCGGCGCCAGACGCACGATCATGCCCATGATGCGGAAGATCACGTGGCTGAGCTCGTTGATCAAACGCGAAATGCCGGAAGCCGCTTCGCCCACCAGGTTCAGCGCACTGCCGAACAGCACTGAAAACAGCAGCACTTGCAGGATGTTGTTCTCCGCGAAGGCGCCGATGACCGAGGTCGGGATCAGGTTCATCAGGAACTGCGAGGTGGTTTGCATGTGCTGACCGCGCTGGGCGATATCGCCCATGTCGGCGGCGGAGAGCTGTTCCAGATGAATGTTCGCGCCGCTGCCGATGCCGGTGGTGAAAGCGAACACCAGACCAATCACCAGGGCGATGGTGGTGAGGATTTCGAAGTAGATCACCGATTTCAGGCCGATGCGTCCGACCTTCTTCAGGTCGCCGGCACCGCTGATGCCGCTGACCACCACGCAAAACACGATCAGACCGATGAGCATCTTGATCAGTTTGATGAAGCCATCGCCGAGCGGTTTGAGCTGGGCGGAGTATTCAGGAAGGGTCAGCCCGCAGACGATGCCGAGCACCAGTCCGAGAACCACTTGGAGGAAGATTGAACGCGAGCACCATCTGAGCATGGGAGGAATCCTGGTCGGTGTCCTGGCTGCCGTGCGCTTGGGTGGCCGCATCAGATTCAGGACTTAATTATTGTGGTCTTACCGGTATGTCCAGTGCAGGCGCAGTCTAGGCGCTGTTTTTGGGTGATCGCAAGCGGAAATTATGGAATTGGCATGACCGGTCTTACCAGTTGAGCGCAATAGCCCGACCTTGAGCCTTTTCACCTTTTGAAAAAAATGCGGACGAAAAAAAACCGGCCATCACGTGGCCGGTTTTTCAGTGCTGCGGTTCAGCGGTGCAATTAAGCGCCGTACACCGGCAGCTTCTTGCAGATGGCCTTGACCTTTTCACGAACGGCGTCGATCACCGCTTCGTTGTTCAGGTCAGCCAGGATGTCGCAGATCCAGCCGGCCAGCTCTTTGCACTCTGCTTCCTTGAAGCCGCGAGTGGTCACAGCCGGAGTGCCGAAGCGCAGGCCGGAAGTGACGAACGGGGAGCGTGGATCGTTTGGTACGGAGTTCTTGTTCACGGTGATGAACGCTTTGCCCAGAGCGGCATCGGCGTCTTTACCGGAGATTTCCTGCTTGATCAGCGACAGCAGGAACAGGTGGTTTTCAGTTCCGCCGGACACCACGTCAAAACCGCGCTCGATGAAGACGCTGGCCATGGCCTGGGCGTTTTTCACCACTTGTTGCTGGTAGGTCTTGAACTCAGGCTGCAGCGCTTCCTTGAAGCAGATCGCTTTGGCGGCGATCACGTGCTCCAGCGGGCCACCCTGGGCGCCCGGGAATACGGCGGAGTTCAGCTTCTTCTCGATGTCGGCGTTGGCGCGAGCCAGGATCAAACCGCCACGTGGACCGCGCAGGGTCTTGTGCGTGGTGGTGGTCACGACGTCAGCGAAAGGAACCGGGTTCGGGTAGACGCCAGCGGCGACCAGACCGGCTACGTGAGCCATGTCGACGAACAGGTAAGCGCCAACCTTGTCAGCGATTTCGCGGAAGCGCGGGAAGTCCAGAATCTGCGAGTAGGCAGAGAAACCGGCCACGATCATTTTCGGCTTGTGCTCAACAGCCAGGCGCTCGACTTCGTCGTAGTCGATCAGGCCATTGGCGTCGATGCCGTACTGAACGGCGTTGTACAGCTTGCCGGAGGAGGAAACGCTGGCACCGTGGGTCAGGTGACCACCGTGGGCCAGGCTCATGCCCAGGATGGTGTCGCCCGCTTGCAGCAGAGCCAGGTAAACGGCGCTGTTGGCTTGGGAACCGGCGTGCGGCTGAACGTTGGCGTAATCAGCGCCGAACAGCTCTTTTGCACGGTCGATGGCCAGTTGCTCAACCACGTCGACGAACTCGCAACCACCGTAGTAGCGCTTGCCCGGGTAGCCTTCGGCGTACTTGTTGGTCAGTACCGAGCCTTGAGCTTCCATCACCGCTGGGCTGGTGTAGTTTTCCGAAGCGATCAGCTCGATGTGTTCTTCCTGGCGCTGAGCTTCTTGCTCCATGGCGGCAAAAAGATCGGCGTCGTACTTGGCAATAGTCAAATCACGGCTGAACATGGCGGTCCTCAAGGATCGGGGCAGAAAAGGGGGGCATTCTAACCCAATGGGTTTTAGATGGCATATGAAAGGACATCATGTCGCAGACAAGTGGGCTTCATGACGGGATCAGCGGTGATCATGCGCCCCAATCGCCAGCAGGCTGGCTCCCACAGTAATCGCGATAGACTGCAAATTCCCTGACCGACATAAATTCTTGTGGGAGCCAGCCTGCTGGCGATGGCCTCTCCACAAAATTTCAGTCGAACATAAACAGCGCATCATTGCTGAACTGCGCCTCGAACCGGCTCGCCGGCATCGGCCGCCCGAACAGATACCCCTGAACCTCATCGCAACCATGCTCACGCAGGAAATCGAGCTGCTCATGGGTTTCCACACCTTCGGCGATCACCGCCAGATTCAGGCTATGAGCCATGGCGATAATCGCGCGGGCAATCTGCGCATCCTGTTCACCCGACGGCAGGCCATCAACGAAGGTGCGGTCGATTTTCAACACGTCGATCGGGAATTGCTTGAGGTAGTTGAGCGATGAATAACCGGTGCCGAAGTCATCGACCGCAATGCTCAGCCCGAGGTTTTTCAGCCCGGCGAGGATCTGCATCGCTTCGCTGACTTCGCGCATCAGGATACTTTCGGTGAGTTCCAGCTCCAGGCACGCCGGCGGCAGGCCGGTTTCCTTGAGGATGGTGGCGATCCGCGTCCCCAGCTGGCCGTCGGAGAACTGCCGGGCCGAGATATTCACCGACACCTTCGGCACCCGCACCTTGGCCTGGTGCCAGGTCTTGAGCTGACGGCAGGCTTCGCTGATCACCCAGTCGCCGACATCCACCACCAGCCCGAGCTCTTCGAGCACCGGAATGAAATCCCCCGGCGGCACCAGGCCACGACGTGGATGGCGCCAGCGCAGCAGCGCTTCGGCGCCGGTCAGGCGTTTGCCGTCGCCGCTGAACTGCGGCTGGTAGTACAGAACGAATTCGTCTTGTTCCAGGGCATGGCGCAAGTCGCTTTCCAGTTCCAGGCGTTCCAGGGCGCTGGCATTCATGTCCGCCTGATAGAACTGGAAGTTGTTCTTGCCGCGTTCCTTGGCGTGGTACATCGCGGTGTCGGCGTTCTTCATCAACTGACTGAGTTCGTTGCCATCCTGCGGACTCAGGGCGATACCGATACTGGCGGTGACGAAGAACTCGCGGCCTTCCAGCACGAACGGTTTCACCAGGCTGGCGAGAATCTGCTCAGCCACATGAATCGCCCGGTTCAAGGCGATTTCACGGTTGACCCGCGGTTGCAGGAGCAAGGTGAATTCATCGCCGCCCATGCGCGCCACGGTGTCGTCGTCATCGACGCAACCGAGCAGACGCGTGGCCATTTCCTTGAGCATGCGGTCGCCGGCGGCGTGGCCGAGGGAATCGTTGATCGGCTTGAAACGGTCGAGGTCGAGGAACATCAGCACCACCCAGGACTTCTGCCGCTCGGCCGATTGCAGCGCGGTGTGCAGACGGTCCTGGAACAGCGTGCGGTTGGGCAGGTGGGTCAGGGCGTCGTAGTAGGCGAGGCGGTGAATCCGCTGCTCGCTGGCCTTGCGCTCACTGATGTCGCTGAAGAAGCACACGTAACTGGCCAGGTCACCTTCATCGTCGAGCACCGCCGTGATGCCGACCCAGGCCGGGTAATGTTCACCATTGCGCCGCTTGAGCCAGACTTCGCCTTCCCAGGTGCTGTTCAGATGCAGTTGCTTGAGCACATAACGCAGATGGGCTTCCTGCTGTTCGTCGACGGTCAGCATGTTCGGCAACTGGTCCAGCACTTGCTCAACGGCATAACCGCTGACACGACTAAACGCTTCGTTGGCCTGGACGATGTAGCCGGCCGGGTCGGTGATCAGGATCGCCGAGGTCGAATGTTCGAATACCGTCGCCGCCATGCGCAGGTCTTTCTCGGCCCGGCGTTGCTGGCTGATGTCGCGACCGACGCCCAGCACGCCTTCGAAGGCGCCGTGTTCGTCCCAGACCAGCACCAACCGCAGTTCGATCGGGATCTTGCGCCCGTCGGCCCGCAGGCAATCGAACAGGAACAGCTGGGTCTGCACCTGACTGCGCAGCAGTGCCAGTTGCTCGGGTTTATCCAGCGCTTTGCTGACCCGGTCCATCAGGCTGTAAATGCCGGTCAGTTGTTGCGGGTTGGCGATGGTCGACTGCCAGCCGTTCTGGAAGATCCACTCGGCGTCGTAGCCCAGTACCGCATGCACCGACGGGCTGACGTAGTTGAGCTTCATCTTGCTGTCGGTGGAGAAAATCACGTCACTGATGCTTTCCGCGAGCATCCGGTAGCGCTGCTCGCTGTCACGCAGGGATTCGCTGGCTTCGATCTGATCGGTGATGTCCTTGGCCACGCCGATGATCCGCGTGACTTGATCGTGTTTGTCCCGCGCCAGTGCCTGTTCGCGAATGTCGAAACGCCGCCACTTGCCATCGCGATGACGGAAGCGCAGCTGGCATTGCAGCAATTGGGTGTAACCCGCGCGGCGCTGAGTCTGGCGCGAGCGGTGGTAGTAATCGGCATCTTCGGGGTGCAGGAGGATTTCCCAGAAATACTCGCCCATCTGGTGCAGTTCGGTTCGGTTGTAACCGAGGGTCTGGCCCAAGTGGTGGTTGCTGAAAATCATCCGCTGGCTGATCACGTCCTGCACGTACAGGTGATCCGGCACGGTGCGCACCACATCGGACCAGAAGCCTTCACGTTCCAGCAGCGACAGCTCGATGAGTTTGCGGCTGGTGATGTCGGTGATGCTCAGGATCACCGCTTTATAGTCGGCGTGATCTTCCGGCAGGCGCAGCACCAGCCACAGGTGCTGGTCACGGCCATTGGCATCCTGGAGTTTGATTTCCAGCTCAAGCTGTCGCTGCTGGTTGAGCACCGTTTCGAGCACTTGATGGCCGATGGCGGTGCCATCCAGCGGGCAGCCGTTAATCAACAGTTTCCAGGCCTGCTCGCAGGAGTTGACGTTCAGCAGTTGCAGTGCGACCTGGTTGACCTCGGTGATGCGCAGTTCCTGGAGCAGTTGCTGGCGTTGCTCCGGTACGTCGAGCCAGGCTTTGAGTTGCTCGCTGTTGTGCAGGTGGGCCTTGTCGAAAAAGGTCTTGAGCCCCGAGACATCAAGTACGCACAGAGCAACGCCAGTGCCTTCGAAAATATCGTGATAGCGCCGGCGACCTTCGTGCAGCTGGCTTTGACGGCGGCGAATGTTCAGCAGCGCGATGAACGGCAGCAGGGAGAAGGCCAGACCCAACAGGCATTTGCCGATGAACGCCGGCAACAGGTGTTCAAGCACTTGCTGGCGATCGAACAGCCCGCGCATTTGCCAGTCGCTGCTGCTTAGGGGAACGGTCAGCACGCTGTTGGCCAGATCGTCCGGGGTCACTGCGCCGGGGTTGACTGAAGGCACCCCTTCATCACGGCTGACAATCTGATGATTGACCCGGTTTTCCACCAGCCACAACGGGCGGATGCCGGCTTCGTTTTGTTTGGTCAGTGACGAGAAAAAGGTCGGTGTCAGGCGCAGGACCCAGTAACCGCGAGTGCTGCCGCTGGCCTGATGCAGCAGCAGGTGCACCACTGAGCCGTCGTCGGCATTGCTGAAATAGTGGGCCTGGGCGCGGCTGCGCCGGACCAGATCGCTCAGATAATCGGCGTCCTGGCTATCGGCGGCGCTGTCGCCAAGGACTTTGCCGGACGGGCTGAGCAACGCCAGGCTGCGCAGTTCAGGCAGCGATTGCTGCAGCTTGCGCAGCAACGCCTGCTGTTCGTCGGCACTTTGCGGTTGTTCGACGATCGGTAGCAGGTTCAGCGCGATCTGGGCATTGAGCGCCATGTTAAGGCTGACTTGCGCGGCCAGGTCGGCGGTGTAGTCGATGGTGTATTGGCGCTGATGTTTCTGGGTTTCGCGAAGCTGATCCAGCAACTGCCAGAACAGCAGTGCGAGCAGCAACAGCACGAGCGTTGCCAGCGCACCCTTCAAGGATCCGCGCAGGGGCGAGCCGGTCGCAGGATGGGGTGCGCTCACGGACGAAGGCGGAGAGACATTAGACAAACTGTAATCCTGCGGTTTGGCTGGACTGGCGCGACGTGCACTATAAGCCGGACGCCCGAAGGGCGGCTAGCATGCCTTGAGTTGTGGCTAAGTGCCAGCCCCTCCCGGCTGGACTGCCATCTGTCATTAAGGTAGCTTTGCGGGTTACGTGGGGGCGTTCCAGCTCCTAGAATCAGACTTTTTCAGCGCGCACGCAGGGTCTTTACCAAGCGGACGACGCGCACAGTCTGGCCGGGCTTCGCCTGCGCTCCAATCATTCATCTGTCACTGACCCAAGGTTCTCCATGGCTCAATACGTCTTCACCATGCATCGGCTGGGCAAAGTTGTTCCGCCGAAGCGGGAAATCCTGAAAAACATTTCTCTGTCGTTCTTCCCTGGCGCCAAGATCGGTGTGCTCGGTCTCAACGGTTCGGGTAAGTCCACGCTGTTGAAAATCATGGCGGGCGTCGACACCGAGTTCGAGGGCGAAGCTCGTCCGATGCCGGAGCTGAACATCGGCTACCTGCCACAGGAACCGATCCTGGACCCGACCAAGACCGTGCGTGAAGTGGTCGAGGAAGCGGTCAGCGTGATCAAGAACGCCCAGGCGCGCCTGGACGAGGTCTACGCCGCTTACGCCGATGAAGATGCCGACTTCGACAAACTGGCCGCCGAACAGGCCAAGCTCGAAGCCATCCTGCAAGCCAGCGACGGCCACAACCTGGATCGCCAACTGGAAGTAGCCGCCGATGCGCTGCGCCTGCCAGCCTGGGATGCCAAGGTCGAATTCCTGTCCGGTGGTGAAAAGCGTCGTGTGGCCCTGTGCCGCCTGCTGCTGTCCGCCCCCGACATGCTGCTGCTCGACGAACCCACCAACCACCTGGACGCCGATTCCGTCGCCTGGCTGGAGCACTTCCTGCACGATTTCCCGGGCACCGTGGTCGCGATCACGCACGACCGTTACTTCCTGGACAACGTTGCCGGCTGGATCCTCGAGCTCGACCGCGGCGCCGGTATCCCGTACGAGGGCAACTATTCGGGTTGGCTCGAAGCCAAGTCCGACCGTCTGGCTGCCGAATCCAAGCAGCAGTCGGCCCACGAAAAAGCCATGAAGGAAGAACTGGAGTGGGTGCGCAAAGGCGCCAAGGCCCGCCAGTCCAAATCCAAGGCTCGTCTGCAACGCTTTGAAGAAATGCAATCGCAGGAATTCCAGAAGCGCAGCGAAACCAACGAGATCTACATCCCGGCCGGTCCGCGCCTGGGTGACAAGGTCATCGAGTTCAAGAACGTTTCCAAGGGCTATGGCGATCGCGTGTTGATCGACAACCTGTCGTTCTCCATGCCAAAAGGCGCCATCGTAGGCGTGATCGGTGGTAACGGCGCCGGTAAATCGACCCTGTTCCGCATGCTGATGGGCAAGGAACAACCGGATTCGGGCAGCATCGAAGTCGGCGAAACCGTGCAACTGGCGTGTGTCGATCAGAGCCGCGACGACCTGGACGGCAGCAAGACTGTGTTCCAGCAAATCTCCGACGGTTCCGATCAGATCCGCATCGGCAACTACGAGATCCCGTCGCGCACCTACGTCGGCCGCTTCAACTTCAAGGGCGGCGACCAGCAGAAGTTCGTCAAGGATCTGTCCGGTGGTGAGCGCGGTCGCTTGCACCTGGCCCTGACCCTGAAAGAGGGCGGCAACGTCCTGCTGCTCGACGAACCGTCCAACGACCTCGACGTTGAAACCCTGCGTTCCCTGGAAGAAGCCCTGCTGGACTTCCCGGGCGCCGCCATTGTGATCTCTCACGATCGGTGGTTCCTTGACCGCGTCGCGACCCACATCCTGGCGTACGAAGACGACTCGCAAGCCGTGTTCTTCGAAGGCAACTACACCGAGTACGAAGCCGATCGCAAGAAACGCCTCGGCGAAGCTGCATCCCAGCCGCATCGTGTACGGCACAAGAAACTGGCCTGATATCGGGTGGGTTGCATGTAAAAACGGAGCCTTCGGGGCTCCGTTTTTTATGGGCTTAAGTTACACCGTGGTGCGGCCATCGCCAGCAGGCTGGCTCCCACAGGGGGTATGAGAGCGACACAAATCCACTGTGGGAGCTAGCCTGCTAGCGATGGCGTCCTGAAGATCACCCGATTTCTATGCACAACACCTCAATCACCAAATCCCCCACCGGCCGCTTCCACACCACTTCATCCCCAACCTGCGCGCCCAGCAACGCCCGCCCCAGTGGCGAGCCCCAGTTGATCAGCCCGCTCGCAGCCTCCGCCTGATCCTCACCCACCAACTGCACACGCTGTTCGTTGCCGTGCTCATCGGCAAAGGTCACCCACGCGCCGATCTGCACTTTGTCGGTCGAAGAGGCCGGTACAACCAGCTGAGCGCTTTGCAGGCGTTGATTGAAGTACCGCCAGTCACGCTCAAGGTCGGCCTGGCGCTGTTTGTCCGCCAGTTCACCCTTCGCATTCTGTTCATTGATCAGGTTTTGCACCTCGGCGACTTTCACCTGAAGCTGCGCAAGCCCGGCGGGCGTGACGTAATTGGGCTGCGCGCTGACCTGCCGTTCGACTGGCTGATCGGCTTGCGCGGCGACGTTATCTTCATTGACGAAGGCGCGACTCATGGTTTTCTCCCGTTATAGGGTTTGGGCCATGGTTGCAGGCTATTAGTTTCGACGGATGTCTGTCAGCGACTCATTGCGAGCGATAGGCACGGGCGGCGTCCTGGTCCTTCTGTTGCCGCCAGGCCTTGTCCCGGTCATCCCAATGGTGGCTGCGATAGTCTTCGCGATCCTCGCTTTCGCGCATGGCCTGACACTGGCGAAAGCCGTCGCTCCAGCCTTCGGCGTATTGCTTGTCTTTGAGGTAACGCGGCACGTTCTTGCGAAATTCCCCGGTGATTGCCCCGGCGGCTTGCCGGCCACTGCTGCAACCGTCATCGAAACCATCGGCGAACGCCGGTGGGTAACCCTTGGCGATCAAATCCTCGTGGGTGGTCTGGCAACCCGCGATCAACATCAACATCCCCAACACACCTGCGCAACGCCACATCTCGGACTCCCGGGCCGTTAGACGGCCAATGGGTGAAGTCTACGAGTGAAATTGTCAGGCGATCGTGAAAGGCGTGTGATCAATCTGTTGACCACCACAAATCCCCTGTGGGAGCGAGCAGGCTCGCTCCCACATTGGTTTTGCAGTGGATTCGGGTCAGTAGTGATACCACTTCACCTCAAGCATCACTTCGTTCTCCGGTGAGGCGAGGTGGCTGAATTCGCGCTGGGCGCTCAGGCGCAGGCCCAGGTTGCGCGACAATTCCCACTGCTGGTTCAGACTCACGCTGCGGCGCACTTCGCCATTGGTGAAGAAATCGCCCTTGGCTTCCAGGCTGAAGTTACCCAGCGGGTTTTTCCACAGCAGGCCGCTATTGAAGCCTGCGGCTGGCGCGATAAAGCCTGCGAAGTCGTTGTTGTGCTCGACGCGCACGGTGCCCAGTGCAAAGCCGAGCATGTCTTCGCCCAGTTGCCAAGTACCGCCGCCGCCGCCGTTGACGTGGCTGACCAACGTTTCATCGTCATGCTTGCCCGGCACGCGCTCCAGACCGCCGGTGACTTGCCACGAGAGCGGCTGCAACAGCTCATTGCGCGGCGTCAGCGAGCGGATGGTCGCCAGGTCCAATTGCTGGAACTGCCACTCATTGCCTTCGTACTGACGCAGTTTCATCTGCAGGATTTCGATCTGCGCACCCAGCGGGAAGCTCTCGGCGTTATCGTTGAGATCGTGATAAGCCATGCGCAGGCCATATTCGCCGAAGGCCTTGTCGCCCCGAGTGCCGATTCCGGCTTGCCAGGTGCGGGATTCGTGGCCGTCCTCGGGCAGGCCGGGCCGTGGGATGTCCAGCTCCGGCGCCGGGTTCTGGTTGATCGCCCGCAGCAATTCGAAACTGCGCTGCGCCCGCTCTGGATCGCGCTCCTGACCGTTGGCGCGGTAGCGTTCGAGTCGGTAAGCCGCATCGATGATCAGCGCCTGACGCGCGCGGGGCTGGGCCTTGAAGGCCGGCGTCTGCAAAAGCTTCTGGTCGGCGCTGACCTTCAGCACCCACTCCTGTTCTTCGTCAGTCAACGGCTCGGCGCGGCTCAGCAGTTCCCGTTCACGAGACGGACGATACTGAATGGATTCCACCAGCCCGGCTTCTTTCACCGCTTTGACGGTGTCAGTTGGAATTGCAGTCAGCGGGAACTGTTCGGTCAGGCGCAGGCTCGGCCGCGCCACTTGCAGCAGCTCAAGCAGGCGATAGGAGCAGTTTTCGTCGAAGAAGAAATAGTCGAACTGGATCTGCTTCAACTCCCAGACGTGCTCGACCATGCGCTCGGTTTCGGCCTGCGTCAGGTTCAGCCGGTATTCCCACAGGTCCCGGTTCTCGAGGCTGCGGTATTCCGAGAGTTTTTCCTGATACGGCACCAGCGCAAACAGCCCTGGATAGCCGCCCATCAAGCCTTTCCAGGCGTAGAGGATGCTGTTGTCCGAGCCTTCGATGTAGGCGCCGAAGTTGATCGCGTAACTGAGCAGAGCGGTGTGATCGCTCTGAACGTCAGCCTGGTCGATACGCAGCAAGGTATGGCCAAACATCGACGACGGACTGTTCAGGTAAGCCGCCGGGAAAATCATCACCGCGCTGTGGGGCGAGACATCCTTGAACCATTGCTTGAATTCGCTGCATTCGAGGGGCGGTAGATCGGTCAGGTTGAGCTGCGCTTTCAACCAACGGGTGCGGGCCGGATAGACGCATTGCGCATGCTTTTCGCCCGCACTGGCCGGTGCATACAACGCCTGCACGGTGGCTGCCAGTTCGCGGTCGGGGTGTTCGTTACCGTCGGGTGCGAGAAAGAACTTCTTGTCGCTGACATAGCTGCGCCAGCCGCCCAGCTTGGCGGTTTCGTAGTGGCCCAGGGAAATCCAGAAGGGGTCGTTGGCCAGTTGCTGCAAACGTTGATTGTCGATAGGTGGCGCGGCGGACAGCGGGGCGCAGACACAGAGCGCCAGCCAGGCAAGGCGTTTGAGCATAGTGGGCAACTTAAGTCGAAAGAAACAAAGACCAAAAAGGGCCAGGTCCAAAAAATAAAACCCGCTCCCCGAAAGGAGCGGGCGGGTCGAGCTTAAGCTTGAGTCGCGTACTTGGCCAGACGTGGATCGTTCTTCAGAACGGCCAGGGTGTTGGTATGCACGTCGTCAGCGGTCACGTCAGCCTTGCTGAAGATCTGCTGGAAGTGCTGGTGAGTCACAGCGGCGAAATGCGCACGGTCTTCCGGCGCCACGCCCAGTACCACAGCGTAGGTAGTCAGCGCTTCGCCGTTACCTTTGGCCATGTCTTCGGACAGCTCGTTCATCATGCCATTCATGGCAAACCAGGATTTGCCGCCATAAGTCAGCGACGCATTAGTCGAGCAACCGTTGGTACCAGAAGTCATACCGAACGTTGCGTTACCGGAAGTGCCGTTGGTGGTGGATGCCAGGAAGTGAGCCGGGGTGCCACGCTGACCTTCGAACAGCATGTTGCCCCAACCGCAATCCGGGCCGCCTGGCGCTTGCGCCATGGCGTTGATGGATACAGCGGTGAAGAGAGTACCGAGAAGAATCCGTTTCATAGCTTTGTTCTCTTTATGTGCATACCAATGGACAAGGGGTCTGGCCCAATCCGGCGCCAGTGGGCCAGTTATTAATCCAGCCGCGCAGTTTGGAGTTTAGGCACGTTCCCGGGGTTCCGTGATTTTTTGCGAAACATTCGTTGAAATCGTTGATTTGCGCCCGGCCGGACTGGAGATGACGGTTTGACTATGCTTTGGCTGGAGGTGCGCCTTGCAAGTGAGGTATGGGCAGCGCCAGAATGCCGCTATCTGCCCCGCCTGATGTAAGGAAGCCCGATGCCTGATCCTGTTGCTGCCAGCTTGCGTCTAGCGCCTGAAGCGCTGACCCGTCCGTTTTCCGCTGAACAGTTCAGCTTCTCTACCACCAATGATCTGGAGCCCTTCCGCGGTGTGCTTGGCCAGGAACGTGCTGTCGAAGCCTTGCAGTTCGGCGTGGCCATGCCACGCCCCGGTTACAACGTATTCGTCATGGGTGAGCCCGGCACCGGCCGGTTTTCGTTCGTCAAACGCTACCTGAAAGCCGAAGGCAAACGCCTGCAGACCCCGGCAGACTGGGTCTACGTCAACAATTTCGATGAGCCTCGCGAACCTCGTGCGCTAGAATTGCCGTCGGGCACCGCCGGCGCCTTCATCGGTGACATCAACGGTTTGATCGACAACCTGCTGGCAACCTTTCCGGCTGTCTTCGAGCATCCGTCCTACCAGCAGAAAAAAAGCGCCATCGACCGCGCCTTCAACCAGCGCTACGACAAGGCGCTGGACGTGATCGAGCGCCTGGCGCTGGAGAAGGAAGTCGCGCTGTACCGCGACGCCAGCAACATCGCGTTCACGCCGATGAGCGAAGGCAAAGCCCTGGACGAAGCGGAATTCGCCCAGTTGCCGGAAGCCGATCGTGAGCGTTTCCACGACGATATTTCCGGTCTGGAGGAGCGACTGAACGAAGAGCTCGCCAGCCTGCCGCAATGGAAGCGCGAGTCGAGCAATCAACTGCGCCACCTCAACGAAGAAACCATCACCCTGGCCTTGCAGCCGTTGCTGTCGCCGTTGTCGGAGAAATACGCCGAGAACGCGGCCGTGTGTGGTTACCTGCAAGCCATGCAGGTCTATCTGCTCAAGACGGTGGTCGAGCAACTGGTGGACGACAGCAAGACCGACGCAATCGCCCGCAAGCTGCTGGAAGAACAATACGCTCCGAGCCTGGTGGTCGGTCATTCGTCCAGCGGCGGTGCGCCGGTGGTCTTCGAGCCGCACCCGACTTACGAAAACCTGTTTGGCCGCATTGAATACAGCACCGATCAGGGCGCGCTCTACACCACGTATCGGCAGCTGCGGCCGGGTGCGCTGCACCGGGCCAACGGCGGTTTCCTGATCCTTGAGGCGGAAAAAATGCTCAGCGAGCCGTTCGTGTGGGATGCGCTCAAGCGCGCCCTGCAATCGCGCAAACTGAAAATGGAATCGCCGCTCGGTGAACTGGGCCGTCTGGCCACGGTGACCCTGACGCCGCAACATATTCCGTTGCAGGTCAAAGTCGTCATCATCGGTGCGCGTCAGCTGTATTACACGCTGCAAGATCTCGATCCGGACTTCCAGGAGATGTTCCGCGTCCTGGTGGACTTCGACGAAGACATCCCGATGGTCGACGAGAGCCTGGAGCAGTTCGCCCAATTGCTCAAAACCCGTACCTCGGAAGAAGGCATGGCACCGCTGACCGCCGATGCCGTGGCGCGACTGGCGACGTACAGCGCGCGTCTGGCCGAACACCAGGGGCGTTTGTCGGCGCGTATCGGTGATCTGTTCCAGCTGGTCAGCGAGGCGGATTTCATCCGTCACCTGGCGGGTGACGAGATGACCGATGCCGGGCATATCGAACGGGCGCTCAAGGCCAAGGCCACGCGTACCGGGCGGGTCTCGGCGCGGATTCTCGATGACATGCTGGCCGGGATCATCCTGATCGACACGGACGGCGCCGCCGTCGGTAAGTGCAACGGACTGACCGTGCTGGAAGTCGGCGACTCGGCGTTCGGTGTGCCGGCGCGGATTTCCGCCACGGTCTACCCGGGCGGCAGCGGCATCGTCGACATCGAGCGTGAGGTCAACCTCGGGCAGCCAATTCACTCCAAGGGCGTGATGATCCTCACCGGGTATCTGGGCAGCCGTTACGCTCAAGAATTCCCGCTGGCGATTTCCGCGAGTATCGCGCTGGAGCAGTCCTACGGTTATGTCGATGGCGACAGTGCGTCGCTGGGCGAGGCGTGTACGCTGATCTCGGCGCTGTCGAAGACGCCGCTCAAGCAGTGCTTCGCGATTACCGGCTCGATCAACCAGTTCGGTGAAGTGCAGGCGGTGGGCGGGGTCAACGAGAAGATCGAAGGTTTCTTCCGGCTCTGCGAGGCCCGCGGGTTGACCGGTGAGCAGGGGGCGATCATTCCGCAGGCCAACGTGGCCACGCTGATGCTCGACGAGAAGGTGTTGTCGGCGGTGCGTGCGGGGCAGTTCCATGTCTACGCCGTGCGCCAGGCTGACGAGGCGTTGAGCTTGTTGGTCGGCGAACCGGCCGGTGCGCCGGATGCCGATGGCCAGTTCCCTGAAGGCAGCGTCAACGCGCGGGTGGTGGAACGCTTGCGGGTGATCGCGGAAATGATCAGCGAAGAAGACCTCAAGGAAGCCGAGAAGGAAGCGGCGCTGGAAGCATTGGTCGAAGCAAAACCGGCCTGACGCCAACCTGAGGTCACCCTCAACCCACTGTGGGAGCGAGCCTGCTCGCGATAGCGGTGTATCAGTCACATCATTGTTGACTGATACTCCCTCATCGCGAGCAGGCTCGCTCCCACATTTGTTTGTGTGAAGCACAAGAAAGTGCCATCACTCTGGCGTCAATATTCACACAATGACCATTCGGCGCCTTCTGGTTCTACCTGACGTGCTAGTCAGACTTTTCTTCTATTCTCAGCTCAAGGATATCGACAGTAATCACTGGATCGAGACAGCCTTCTCGTGGGGGCTGAATACCGGATCTACCGAGGGTCGCCGCCATGTCGCGCAACCTCTGCCTCACCCGTCAATGTTTGGGCCTTGTGACCCGTATCGAGTGTGCCATCCGCCCGTTGGCGGGGGATACGGGCATGTGGACCTTGCTTTTTGCCGCCGGAATGGCCGGCGAACAACCTTCCGCCATCAAGGCACAGGGCCCGTTCCATGGGCCTTTCGTGGCTGAATCCATCCTCGACACGATTGTTGAAAGCCTGACGCTGCATGGCTACGAGCTGGCCGATGACCCACAGATCTGGTGCCTGCACCTGCAAGCCCAACTGCGGGAAATCAACGGCGGCCGTTGCCGCAACCTCGGCGGCTGATTTTCGACCCGGGCACTGATTCCGCCTATTGATCCAGGTGAGACAGATCAGCCTTGGCCAGTTTGACCTCGAAACCATACTGGACCGTGGTGAGATCGGTTCGCTGATAACTTTCCAGACGCGTTGGCTGGCCATAGAAGTAATGCACGGCAAATAACGCCGGGCCTTCTGCGCTCGCGTCGTGTGTGACGGAAAGAATTTCCTTCAGATAGTTTCCGGAGCCGTCCTTGGCGAAAAATCGCCAGTCCTGGGCAGGAAACAGCTTCAAATCAACCACCAGCGCATTGCCTTTGAGTTCCAGGCCCTTGGGTAGCGCAGGGGCGTCGAACGTTTGTTTGGCCACTGTCGCCAGGAACAGCGGCATGGAGCCCACTGCATAGGCCGGTGTTTCCGGAAACAGGTTCAGGTCATAGGTGATGGCGCCACTTAGCGGGTCGACCTCATAAGCCTCTTGTGGCAGCTCGATCGGCTCATCGCGTTTGCCGCTGCCATCCTCCGTAAAGAACGTGACCGGGCTATTGCCAGCGCTGAACGATGTGCCGAGCAGCTCATCATTGAAGCTTTTGGGGTGATCGAACTCGATGCGTGCGGCGCTGGGGTCCTCCACCGATTGGCTGACGATGATGCGTTTCTTCAATTGTTCCTCGCTCAATGTCGCGCCCTTGAGCCAGTTCGGGGCCTGATCGTCATACACCACCACCGGCAAGGTCAGTGGCTGGACGGTTTTTTCCGTGGTATGCGAATCGAAGCGGCGCACCGGCAAATTCAGGTCCTTGCGGGTCACCGTGGCAGCCGAGAAATCCAGCACGCTGACTTCGACGGTTTCGACCGGTCCGTTGAAATACACTTTGCTGTAATGATTCTTCTGCTGTGCCTCGAAGGTGCGCTGTTCGTCATCGATCTGTTGTTCGAACGTCTCGCTCCAGGCCTTCTGCTGCTGAATTTTCGCCAGTTGTTTTTGATAGAAGGCAATTTGCGCGGCAGTTTCGTTGATCGAACCCGAACGCGAGAGGAATTGCCCTGTGGTGTCTTTGGCCTGCACGATCAATGGATTCAACGGTGTTTCGCTGACTTCGGGTGCCAGTGGCGCGCTGTTGTTGAATTCGATTTCGGCGTAGTTGTTGCCCAGTTTCAGCAAGGTGACGCTGAGGTTGTCGTTGGTGCGGGTCTGGCCGACGTCTTTTTTACTCAGGTCGAAGGTGTAGAGCCTGCGCGGCGCGATGACTTCGACCTTGCCTTGCAGGCTTACTGGCTGGGGCTGGTGCTTGTTGTCGACGTCCAGGCCATCGATGAAGGGATAAGTCACCGTCAGATCATCCGGGTTAGTCACGTTGGAACTCGACGGACTCAGCTGAATGCCGGGATCGGTTTCCGACCATTCCGGCTGGAACGCGATGACGCGCTTGTTGCTCAGGGTCACCGATTGCCATTCCAGGCCATGGGGAAAGAGAAACGCGGCCGGAATATTGAAGTTGAACGGGAACACCGGTTGCAGATCGGTCAGGTAGTCGGAGCTGGAATCCTTGTGCAGCACGAACAGACCGTTGATGTAGGTATCGACGAGCGCCTGAGGCGTGGGGTAGTGCTTGAGCACGGCGAGGGCGTCTTCGCCGTATTCGGTTTCAACGGGTTTGCTGTCCAGCTTGAGTTGAGCGCGCTCAAGCAACAGCAGCGAACCACCGAGTTCGGCAGCGGCATCCTTGAGCTTCGGATCCTCAATCGCATCCAGAGACTTCTCGAACTGCGCGGTCTTTTCCTCGAGGCTGGTCTGGCGCTTCTCGTCGCTGGGTGAGCAGCCGCTCAGCAGCAGCGCCAGGCAAAAACCGGCACTCGTTATTGGCAATCGCAGATCCATTTCCAGTCTTCCTGTCCGATGTCGCTGAGCTGTCAATAGTCTGGACACTAGCAGAAAAACTTTGTGACACACGCGCAGGTTGCGGATTTCCCGACGGTTTCTGGCTGTAACGGGGGACTGTTATACTCGCGGCCATTTCCAGCCCACGTGTGAGATTCAATGGAACGCTTTATCGAAAATGCAATGTACGCCTCCCGCTGGCTGCTGGCGCCGATCTACTTCGGTCTGTCCCTCGGGCTACTGGCGCTGGCGCTGAAATTCTTCCAGGAAGTTTTCCACGTCATCCCTAACGTATTCTCGATGGCCGAGTCGGACCTGATTCTGGTGCTGCTGTCGCTGATCGACATGGCGCTGGTGGGCGGTTTGCTGGTGATGGTGATGATTTCCGGTTACGAGAACTTCGTTTCCCAACTGGACATCGACGACAGCAAGGAAAAACTCAACTGGCTGGGCACCATGGATTCGTCTTCGCTGAAGATGAAAGTGGCCGCCTCCATTGTGGCGATCTCGTCGATCCACCTGCTGCGGATCTTCATGGACGCCAAGAACGTCGATCCCGAGCATTTGAAGTGGTACGTGATCATTCACATGACGTTCGTGGTGTCGGCGTTTGCCATGGGCTACCTGGACAAACTCACCAAGCACTGATTCACACGGCCCTTGTAGGAGCGAGGCTTGCCCGCGAAGGGGTCGTGTCAGTCGATATAGATGTTGCCTGTCACACCGCCTTCGCGGGCAAGCCTCGCTCCTACAGTCAGACGCAAACAGACGGGCGGTGGCGTTCGTGGCTTGTGCTTTGAGGCATCAAGGCATATGCCTGTAAGTGTCTTTGCTCGACACTGTAAGAGGTGCCTTCATGAACTTCGTTGAGTTGCGTGCGTATGCCATCGCCGGGAAAATCGATGAGCTGAATCTGATCTCTATGGAAGGCGGAATCTACCTGCTGGAAGCGCGCATGCATGGTGCGGCGTATCCCTTGAGTGATGCCCACGACCAGATGGTTCACCTACGCTCGGTCGAGCATGCGCGTCAAATGCTGCATGCCTTTCCCTCCTTGTCATTCAACCTTGTCCACACGTCCGTTCATGATGAGATGTGCGGGATGAGTTCCGGTGCAGAGGAAAGCCTGAAAGTACCGATTGCCTTCCGTTCTGCCTGGCACCACTGACAGCGCTCATCAACGCAACGGCATCTGTGCTAGTCTGCTGGCCCTTTTGGTTCCGGGCGCTCCGGGACGCGCTGTGCACGCACGGCAAGTTCCAGGGCCGTCCGCACAGCGGAGCAGTGTCATGTCCGAAGTAAATCTGTCCACCGACGAAACCCGCGTCAGCTACGGTATTGGCCGTCAGCTGGGCGATCAACTGCGCGACAACCCGCCACCGGGCGTTAGCCTGGACGCGATCCTGGCAGGTCTGACCGACGCTTTCGCCGGTAAGGAAAGCCGTGTGGGTCAGGAAGAAATGTCCGCGAGCTTCAAGGTCATTCGCGAAATCATGCAAGCTGAAGCAGCTGCCAAAGCTGAAGCGGCTGCTGGCGAAGGCCTGGCTTTCCTGGCTGAAAACGCCAAGCGTAATGGCATCACCACCCTGGCTTCCGGCCTGCAATTCGAAGTGCTGACTCAAGGTGAAGGCGCCAAGCCCACCCGTGAAGATCAAGTGCGCACCCACTACCACGGCACCCTGATCGACGGCACTGTGTTCGACAGCTCCTATGATCGTGGTCAGCCTGCAGAATTCCCGGTTGGCGGTGTGATCGCTGGCTGGACCGAAGCCCTGCAACTGATGAATGCCGGCAGCAAATGGCGTCTGTACGTGCCGAGCGAACTGGCTTACGGCGCTCAAGGCGTTGGCAGCATTCCGCCGCACAGCGTACTGGTATTCGACGTCGAACTGCTCGACGTTCTGTAATACCTGGCCCGATATCACGTCGGGCTAATGTGGGAGCTAGCCTGCTGGCGATAGGAGCGACCGGGTTTCTTCAAGACCGCGTTGATACCATCGCCAGCAGGCTAGCTCCCACAGTTTTTACGGCGCTATTCATACTTCAAGCTTGTTATGCAACTCACTGGTCGGGCGCAACGCCCGGGCATAGCAGAACAGAAACAGATTGCGCACCAGTTCCTTGAGCACCACCGGCTCGCTGGAACTCAAGCCATTGACGTCCAGGTCTCCCTGATCCTGCAGCTCGTTCAAGGCTTCTTCTTCAAGCACTGCACAGACTTCCCCTGTTTCCCGATGCAGGATCCTGAGGTATGGGTGTGGGCGGTCCAGCCAGGCATCGATCAAATAAGTCATGGGTCTCATCTCCATTGATGTGTTTCAATGAGAATAATTCTTATTCATCAAATAGCAAGGACCTATTGGCGATTTGTGATTTTTTGAGGGTAAAGATTGCGTAAGGTCAAAACGGCTGGCGTTTGGCTATTGCGAGACATGTGGCGGGGAGGCGGGGAGGGTGAAGCACCATCCCACGCGGGGCGCGGGATGGAAGACAGCAGATTCAGACTTTTCTGACGAACTCGGATTTGAGCTTCATCGGGCCGATGCCGTCGATCTTGCAGTCGATGTCGTGATCGCCATCGCACAGGCGGATGTTCTTGACCTTGGTGCCGACCTTGACCACCAGCGACGTGCCTTTGACCTTCAGGTCCTTGATCACGGTGATGGTGTCGCCGTCCTGCAGGACGTTGCCGACCGAATCCTTTTTCACGGTGTCATCGGACGCCGCTTCGGCTTCGCCGCTCGCGGACCACTCGTGGGCGCACTCAGGGCAGATCAGCTGTGCGCCGTCTTCATAGGTGTATTCGGAATTGCATTTTGGGCAGGGTGGCAACGTGCTCACTAAAGCTCCTTGGATTCAAGATGGCTAAAAAGCGCACATTATATAGGGTTTTAGGTGGGTGGTGGGGCAACGCGATTCCTGTGGGAGCTGGCTTGCCTGCGATGCCATCACTGCGGTGCATCTGATACACCGAGGTGACTGCATCGCGGGCAAGCCCGGCTCCCACAAGGGCCGGGGTCGAACAAGTGGGAGTCAGTGAGTGCGGGCTACTGCAAACTCACTCAACTCGACCAATGCATCGCGATACTCGCTGGCTGGCAGCGCATCGAGGCATTTGATCGCACGGGCCACGTAATCACGGGCCAGATTTGCGGTGTAATCCAGCGAGCCAGACGCTTCTACCGCTTCGCGAATGCTTTCCAGGTCTTCGATGCCGCCTTTCTGGATCGCCTTGCGCACCAGGGCAGCCTGTTCCGGAGTGCCTTCGCGCATGGTGTAGATCAGCGGCAGGGTCGGTTTGCCTTCTGCCAGATCGTCACCGACGTTCTTGCCCAGGGTTTGCGCGTCGCCCTTGTAGTCCAGCAGGTCGTCGACCAGTTGAAAAGCCACGCCCAGGTGATCACCGAAGGTACGCAGCGCTTCACTCTGTTCCGGTGTGGCACCGGCCAGGGCCGCCGCACTGTGGGTCGACGCTTCGAAGAGCATCGCGGTCTTGCCGCGGATGACTTCCATGTAGGTTTCTTCGGTGGTGCTGGCGTCACGGACCTTGGACAGCTGCAACACTTCGCCTTCGGCGATGATGCGCGTGGCTTGCGAAAGGATCTTCATCACCGGCATGGAACCCAGTTCGACCATCATTTCAAAGGAGCGTGAGTACAGGAAGTCGCCCACCAGTACGCTTGGCGCATTGCCCCACATGGCGTTGGCGGTCGAGCGGCCACGACGCATGCCGGACATGTCGACCACGTCGTCGTGCAGCAGGGTGGCGGTGTGCAGGAACTCAATGGTTGCCGCCAGCAGGCGCAGGTCATCGCCTTCGCGACCCAGGGCCTTGCCACACAGCAGCACTAATAGAGGACGCAGGCGTTTACCGCCAGCCGAGGTAATGTAATCGCCGATTTTCGATACCAGCGGCACTCGGGAAGTCAGCTGCTTCTTGATGATGCCGTCGACGGCGCTAAAATCGTCCGCCACCGCGCGGTAGAAAGCTTGGGGTTGCATCAGCGACAGTTGCTCCAGAAGGGTTGCGCGGCATGCTAGGACCCACGTCGGCGGGTGTCAAGGCACGATGGACGGCCTCTTGCATCACCCCGGCAGCTTGCGTACAATCGCGCACCCTGAACTTCCTGGGCAGCACCTGCCTTACGCAATTGCAAACAGGCCTTCCAGCCTTATGCAGCCATGCCAGCCAATACCTCTTCTTATAAAGAGCTGGGTGAGCAGGATTATCGGAGAAATACCATGTCGTACGCAGTAATTGTTACTGGTGGCAAGCAATACAAGGTCGCCCCAGGTGAATACCTGAAGATCGAAAAACTGGAAATCGCTACCGGCGAATCCGTTACTTTTGATCGCGTTCTGTTGGTCGCCAATGGCGATGACGTGAACATCGGCGCTCCAGTTGTTGCTGGCGCTACCGTTGTGGCTGAAGTGATCTCCCAAGGTCGTCACGATAAAGTCCGCATCATCAAGTTCCGTCGTCGTAAGCACCACATGAAGCGTATGGGCCACCGCCAGTGGTACACCGAGATCAAAATCACCGGTATTCAGGCTTAATTTCAGCCTAATTCCTCACTAGGAGAATTGACTCATGGCACACAAAAAAGCTGGTGGTAGTACCCGTAACGGTCGCGACTCAGAAGCCAAACGCCTTGGCGTGAAGATGTATGGCGGCCAGGTTATCATTCCGGGCAACATCATCGTGCGTCAGCGCGGCACCCAATTCCACGCCGGTTACGGTGTTGGCATGGGTAAAGATCACACTCTGTTCGCTAAAATCGACGGCGTGATCAAGTTCGAAGTAAAAGGCGCTTTCAACCGCCGTTACGTGAGCATTGTCCCGAAGACTGAAGTCGTCGCGGCATAATTACGTAGATGCTGGAAAAGCCCTGTCTCGCGACGGGGCTTTTTCGTTTGTGGGGTGAGTCTCTTGCAAAGCTGTTTGTGATGGGCTCCAGCGCTGGATTTGCGGTCGTTGATTGAGGTCGCTGCGCTCATTTTTGCAAGAGTCTTATGTCTGGATTTTTTCGGCTCGTCCGTATGACGAGAGGCGTTTTGTTATGAAGTTTGTTGATGAAGTATCGATTCGAGTAAAGGCCGGTGACGGCGGCAACGGTTGCATGAGCTTCCGTCGCGAGAAATTTATTGAAAACGGCGGCCCGAACGGCGGTGACGGTGGTGATGGCGGCTCGGTCTACATGATCGCCGACGAAAACCTCAACACACTGGTGGACTACCGTTACACCCGGCACTTCGATGCCGAGCGCGGTTCCAACGGCGGCAGCACCGACTGCACCGGCAAGAAAGGTGAAGAGCTGGTCCTGCGTGTTCCGGTCGGCACCACCGTCATCGACTCCGCCACTCAGGAAGTGATCGGTGACCTGACCAAGGCTGGCCAGAAACTGCTGGTGGCTCATGGCGGCTGGCACGGTCTGGGCAACACCCGTTTCAAATCCAGTACCAATCGTGCTCCGCGTCAGACCACTCCGGGCAAACCGGGTGAGGCGCGTGATCTCAAGCTGGAAATGAAAGTGTTGGCTGACGTCGGTCTGCTGGGCTTGCCGAACGCTGGTAAAAGTACTTTCATTCGCTCGGTATCGGCCGCCAAGCCGAAAGTCGCCGACTACCCGTTCACCACGCTGGTGCCGAACCTGGGTGTGGTCAGCGTCGATCGCTGGAAGAGCTTCGTGGTCGCGGACATTCCGGGTTTGATCGAAGGCGCTTCCGATGGCGCGGGCCTGGGGATTCGCTTCCTCAAGCACTTGTCGCGTACCCGTCTGCTGCTGCACCTCGTGGACATGGCGCCGCTGGATGACGCCAGCGCTCCGGATGCTGCTGAAGTGATCGTCAGCGAGCTGACCAAGTTCAGCCCGTCCCTGGCTGAGCGTGATCGTTGGCTGGTGCTGAACAAGTGCGACCAGATCCTTGAAGAAGAGCACGATGCTCGCGTCAAGGAGATCGTTGATCGCCTGGAATGGACTGGTCCGGTCTACGTGATCTCCGCCATTTCCAAGCTGGGCACCGAGCGTCTGTGCCACGACATCATGCGTTATATGGAAGATCGCGCTGACCGTCTGGCGAACGACCCTGTCTACAAAGAAGAACTGGCCGAGCTCGATCAGCGCATCGAAGACGAAGCTCGTGCTCAGCTGCAGGCGCTGGATGACCAGCGTGCCCTGCGTCGCAGCGGCGTGAAGTCGGTCCACGATATCGGCGACGATGATTGGGACGAAGAAGATGTGGATGACGAAGACGGTCCGGAAATCATTTACGTGCGTGACTGATTCGTTGCAGTAAACTTAAGCGCCGCTCAATCGAGCGGCGTTTTAGTATCTGGAAATCGATAGTTAGTCACGAATAACCACGAATAACGTTACGGGCAGTGCCAGGTCGCGCTGTCCTCAAGCTAAGGTTGAAGATGATGCGGAGCAAGGTGACAGGTGCGCAGCGTTGGGTCGTGAAGATCGGCAGCGCTTTGCTGACGGCGGACGGCAAAGGCCTGGATCGCGCGGCAATGGGTGTCTGGGTCGAGCAGATGGTGGCGTTGCACGAAGCCGGCGTCGAACTGGTGCTGGTGTCCTCCGGGGCAGTAGCGGCGGGGATGAGCCGTCTTGGTTGGAGTGTACGACCCAGTGCGATGCATGAGCTCCAGGCTGCCGCTGCTATCGGTCAGATGGGGCTGGTGCAGGCCTGGGAATCGAGCTTTGCCGAGCATGGTCGGCATACCGCACAGATTCTCCTGACGCACGATGACTTGTCGGACCGCAAGCGCTACCTGAACGCCCGCAGCACCCTGCGTGCGCTGGTCGAGCTGAAAGTGATTCCGGTGATCAACGAAAACGACACCGTGGTCACCGACGAGATCCGCTTCGGCGACAACGACACCCTGGCGGCGCTGGTGGCCAACCTGGTCGAAGCAGACTTGCTGGTAATCCTTACCGACCGCGACGGCATGTTCGACGCTGATCCGCGCAACAACCCTGATGCGAACCTGATTTACGAAGCTCGCGCCGATGATCCGGCATTGGACGCCGTCGCTGGCGGTACCGGTGGTGCATTGGGTCGTGGCGGCATGCAGACCAAATTGCGCGCTGCGCGCCTGGCGGCGCGTTCCGGTGCGCACACCATCATCGTCGGCGGGCGCATTGAGCGCGTGCTGGATCGTCTGAAGGCGGGCGAGCGCATTGGCACCCTGTTGTCGCCTGAGCGCGGCATGCTGGCGGCGCGCAAGCAATGGTTAGCCGGTCACTTGCAAACCCGTGGCACTCTGGTGCTGGATGCGGGGGCGGTGACGGCGCTGTCCCAAGGCAACAAAAGTCTGCTGCCGGTTGGTGTCAAGCTGGTCCAGGGCAGTTTTCGTCGCGGTGAAATGGTGGTGTGCGTGGCCCCGGACGGTCGTGAGATCGCCCGCGGCCTGGCCAACTACAGCGCGCTGGAAGCACAAAAAATCATCGGTCAGTCGTCTGAGGCGATTGTCGGTCTGTTGGGTTACATGGCTGAGCCAGAACTGGTTCACCGCGATAACCTGATTCTGGTCTGAAGGAATATTTGAATGCGTGTGGCAAAAGGATTGTTGGGTCTGCTGTTGGTAATGCCGCTGCTGGCCTCGGCCGAGGAGATTGGTCAGGTGTCGACGGTGTTCAAATTCGTCGGCCCGAACGACCGTATCGTCGTCGAAGCATTTGATGATCCGAAGGTCGAGGGCGTGACGTGTTACCTGTCGCGGGCCAAGACGGGCGGCGTGAAGGGTGGTTTGGGCTTGGCTGAAGATCGCGCCGAGGCATCTATTGCTTGCCGCCAGGTCGGTCCGATCAACTTCAAGGGTGAACTGAAGGATGGTGACGAGGTGTTCAAGGAGCGCACGTCGCTGGTGTTCAAGACCATGCAAGTGGTGCGCTTCCTCGACAAGAAGCGTAATACGCTGGTGTACCTGGTCTACAGTGATCGCTTGATCGAGGGCAGTCCGCAAAATGCGGTAACGGCGATCCCGATTTTGCCGTGGACGCACGCTCAATAAACTAACAGAGATCCAAAATGTGGGAGCGGGATTGCTCGCGAAGAGGGAGTGTCAGTCGACATGGATACCGACTGGTACACCGCATTCGCGAGCAAGCCCGCTCCCACATTTTTTTGCGCAGCGTTTACCAAATCGCAGGCAATAAAAAACCGACCCTGAGGTCGGTTTTTCAACAAGCTTATCGCTTATGCGGCAACAGCAAGGTTCAGAGCCTTGACGTGACCGTTCAGGCGGCTCTTATGACGAGCTGCCTTGTTCTTGTGGATGATGCCTTTATCGGCCATACGGTCGATAACTGGCACAGCCAGAACGTAAGCTGCTTGAGCTTTTTCAGCGTCTTTTGCGTCGATGGCCTTAACTACATTCTTGATGTAGGTACGAACCATGGAACGCAGGCTGGCGTTGTGGCTGCGACGCTTCTCAGCCTGTTTTGCACGTTTTTTGGCGGAAGGTGTGTTGGCCACCGTCGAGCTCCTCGAAAGACTTTTTAGGAAATAGCAAACAAAATAGGCCGCGAATCATGCCGATGAGTTGATGTCTTGTCAAGGGCGGTTGAGACGTTCCGCTAAGTGGTAGGTATAAAGAGGCGGGATATTTATTTCCGGCGCTTGACCTGTAAACTCGCGAGCTTTGGCTCTGTGCTGCTGCGGCGCGGAGTATCGCATAAGTAGGCGCTTTGTTCGCCTGCTGTTTATCGACAGGCACAAACTCTTTCAATGAATCTGCTCAAATCGTTGGCCGCCGTCAGCTCTATCACGATGCTTTCCCGGATTCTGGGGTTCGTTCGTGACACCCTCATCGCACGCACATTTGGTGCCGGGATGGCGACTGACGCCTTCTTTATCGCCTTCAAACTGCCCAATCTGCTGCGGCGAATCTTCGCCGAAGGGGCTTTTTCCCAGGCATTCGTGCCGATCCTGGCTGAATATAAGAGCCAGAAAGGCGAGGAGGCGACGCGAACCTTCATTGCTTACGTCTCCGGCCTGCTGACGCTGGTGCTGGCCCTGGTCACCGCGCTGGGCATACTCGCCGCGCCGTGGGTCATCTGGGCCACCGCACCGGGTTTCACCGATACCCCGGAAAAATTCGAGCTGACCTCAAATCTATTGCGGGTGACCTTCCCTTATATATTGCTGATCTCCCTGTCCTCATTGGCCGGTGCGATCCTCAATACGTACAACCGCTTCTCGGTGCCGGCCTTCGTGCCGACCCTGCTCAACGTCAGCATGATCGTCTTTTCGGTGTTCCTGACGCCGTACTTCGATCCTCCCGTCATGGCCCTGGGCTGGGCGGTGCTGGTGGGTGGTCTGGCGCAGTTGCTCTATCAACTGCCGCACCTGAAAAAGATCGGCATGCTCGTGCTGCCACGCCTGAATCTGCGCGACAGCGGCGTCTGGCGAGTAATGAAACAGATGCTGCCGGCAATTCTCGGTGTGTCCGTGAGCCAGATTTCTTTGATCATCAACACCATTTTTGCTTCGTTTCTGGTCGCCGGCTCCGTGTCGTGGATGTATTACGCAGACCGTTTGATGGAGTTGCCATCCGGCGTGCTGGGCGTGGCGTTGGGTACGATTCTGCTGCCGACCCTGGCCAAGACCTATGCCAGCAAGGATCGCCAGGAATACTCGCGCATCCTCGACTGGGGCCTGCGCCTGTGCTTCGTGCTGGTGCTACCGTGTTCGCTGGCACTGGGGATTCTGGCCGAACCGCTGACGGTTTCGCTTTTCCAGTACGGGCAATTCAGTGCGTTTGATGCTTCCATGACCCAGCGGGCGTTGATCGCTTACTCCGTCGGTTTACTCGGGATTATCGTGATCAAAGTGCTGGCGCCGGGCTTTTATGCGCAACAAAACATCCGCACCCCGGTAAAAATCGCGATTTTCACGCTGGTCGTTACCCAGTTGTTCAACCTGGTGCTGATCGGTCCGCTGGCTCACGCCGGTCTGGCCCTGGCCATCAGCATCGGTGCCTGCATCAATGCCGGGCTATTGTTCTATCAGCTGCGCAAGCAACAGATGTATCAGCCGCAACCGGGCTGGGCCAAGTTCGGCGCCAAGCTTGTGATTGCGGTGTTGGTGATGTCTGCTGTGCTGCTGGCCGGGATGCACTTCATGCCGGCCTGGGATCAGGGGCATATGCTGGAGCGGTTCCTGCGCCTGGGCGCGTTGGTCGCTGCCGGCGTGGTCAGTTATTTCGGCATGCTGCTGTTGATGGGCTTTCGTTTGCGCGACTTCAATCGCAAGGCGCTGAGCTGAGGCTTTGGCCTCGATAAACATGGGCGAACCGGCGGTTTTGTCGGCTCGATTACTTTGGGTTACGGTGTTGCCTGTCGTCGGCCGCCGGGTGTGGTTATAATCGACCACTTTATGAGCAAGAAGCGCGTTATGCAGCTGGTTCGAGGCCTCCACAACCTGCGCCCCCAGCATCGGGGCTGTGTCGCCACTATTGGCAACTTTGACGGTGTTCACCGTGGCCACCAGGCTATCCTGGCGAGGCTGCGTGAGCGCGCTATCGAGTTGGGCGTGCCCAGCTGCGTGGTGATTTTCGAGCCGCAGCCGAGAGAATTCTTCGCCCCGGACACGGCCCCGGCCCGTCTGGCCCGGCTGCGGGACAAACTGCAGCTGCTGGCCGACGAAGGTGTCGACCGGGTCTTGTGCCTGGCCTTCAATCACCGTCTGAGCAAGCTCAGCGCCAGTGAGTTCGTTGACACCATTTTGGTCGACGGCCTCGGCGTCCAGCACCTGGAGGTCGGTGATGACTTTCGGTTCGGCTGTGACCGGGTAGGGGATTTCGATTTCCTGCAACAGGCCGGCATCGTTCAGGGCTTTACCGTCGAAGCGGCGCAAACCGTCGAGCTGGACGGCATTCGCGTCAGCAGCACCCAGGTCCGCAATGCCCTGGCCGCTGCCGACTTTGCCCTGGCCGAGCGACTGCTCGGGCGTCCGTTCCAGATCACCGGGCGGGTCCTGCACGGTCAGAAGCTGGCGCGCCAACTGGGTACGCCAACTGCCAACATTCAACTCAAGCGTCGTCGCGTGCCGCTGACCGGGGTTTACCTGGTCAACGTCGACATCGACGGCAAGACCTGGCCAGGTGTCGCCAACATTGGCGTGCGGCCAACGGTCCAAGGGGATGGCAAAGCCCACCTCGAAGTACACTTTTTAGATTTTGCCGGCGATCTGTATGACCGGCGTTTGACGGTGGTTTTCCACCACAAGCTGCGTGAAGAGCAGCGTTTCGCCTCTCTGGAGGCGCTTAAGACGGCGATCAATGCGGATGTTGCCGCCGCCCGTGCCCTGTCGCACCTAGCGCCAATCGCTAATGAAGAGCCTTAAATGACCGACTATAAAGCCACGCTAAACCTTCCGGACACCGCCTTCCCAATGAAGGCCGGCCTGCCTCAGCGCGAACCGCAGATCCTGCAGCGCTGGGACAGCATTGGCCTGTACGGTAAGTTGCGCGAGATTGGCAAGGATCGTCCGAAGTTTGTCCTGCACGACGGTCCTCCGTATGCCAACGGCACGATTCACATCGGTCATGCGTTGAACAAGATTCTCAAGGACATGATCATCCGCTCGAAAACCCTGTCGGGTTTCGACGCGCCTTATGTTCCGGGCTGGGACTGCCACGGCCTGCCGATCGAGCACAAAGTTGAAGTGACCCACGGCAAAAACCTGGGCGCGGACAAAACCCGCGAACTGTGCCGTGCCTATGCCACCGAGCAGATCGAAGGGCAGAAATCCGAATTCATCCGTCTGGGCGTGCTGGGCGACTTCGCCAACCCGTACAAGACCATGGATTTCAAGAACGAAGCTGGTGAAATCCGCGCTTTGGCCGAAATCGTCAAGGGCGGTTTCGTGTTCAAGGGCTTGAAGCCTGTGAACTGGTGCTTTGACTGCGGTTCGGCCCTGGCTGAAGCGGAAGTCGAGTACGAGAACAAAAAGTCATCGACTATCGACGTGGCTTTCCCGATTGCCGACGAAGCCAAACTGGCTGCCGCTTTCGGTCTGGCGTCGCTGGCCAAACCTGCCTCGATCGTGATCTGGACCACCACCCCGTGGACCATCCCGGCCAACCAGGCGCTGAACGTTCACCCGGAATTCAACTACGCCCTGGTCGACGTCGGCGACAAACTGCTGGTGCTGGCTGAAGAACTGGTCGAGTCGTGCCTGGCCCGTTACAGCCTGGAAGGCTCGGTCATCGCGACCACCACCGGTAAAGAACTGGAACTGATCAACTTCCGTCACCCGTTCTACGATCGTCTGTCGCCGGTTTACCTGGCCGACTACGTTGAACTGGGCGCTGGCACCGGCGTGGTTCACTCCGCTCCGGCGTACGGCGTGGACGACTTCGTGACCTGCAAGAAATACGGCATGGTCAACGACGACATTCTCAACCCGGTACAGAGCAACGGCGTTTACGTGACATCGCTGGAGTTCTTCGGCGGCCAGTTCATCTGGAAAGCCAACCCGGCCATCGTCGACAAGCTGACCGAAGTCGGCGCGCTGCTGCACACCACCATCATCGAACATAGCTACATGCACTGCTGGCGTCACAAGACCCCGCTGATCTACCGCGCCACTGCGCAGTGGTTCATCGGCATGGACAAAGAGCCTGTCAGCGGCGACACCCTGCGCAAGCGCGCGCTCAAAGCCATCGAAGAGACTCAGTTCGTTCCGGCCTGGGGCCAGGCGCGCCTGCACTCGATGATCGCCAACCGGCCGGATTGGTGCATCTCCCGTCAGCGCAACTGGGGTGTGCCTATCCCGTTCTTCCTCAACAAGGAAAGCGGTGAGCTGCACCCACGTACCGCCGAGCTGATGGAAGAAGTCGCCAAGCGCGTCGAAGTCGAAGGCATCGAAGCCTGGTTCAAGATGGACGCCGCCGAGTTGCTCGGTGACGAAGCGCCACAATACGACAAGATCAGCGACACCCTGGACGTCTGGTTCGATTCGGGCACCACGCACTGGCACGTCCTGCGCGGTTCGCACCCGATGGGCCACGAGACCGGCCCGCGTGCCGACCTGTACCTGGAAGGTTCGGACCAACACCGCGGCTGGTTCCACTCGTCGTTGCTGACCGGTTGCGCCATCGACAACCACGCGCCGTACCGCGAGCTTCTGACCCACGGCTTTACCGTCGACGAGTCCGGTCGCAAGATGTCCAAGTCCCTGGGCAACGTGATCGCGCCGCAAAAGGTCAACGACACTCTGGGCGCAGATATCATGCGTCTGTGGGTGGCTTCCACCGATTACTCGGGTGAAATGGCGGTTTCCGACCAGATCCTGCAACGCAGTGCGGACGCCTACCGGCGGATCCGTAACACCGCGCGCTTCCTGCTCTCGAACCTGACCGGTTTCAACCCGGCCACCGACATCCTGCCGGCCGAAGACATGCTGGCGCTGGACCGTTGGGCCGTGGATCGCACCCTGCTGCTGCAACGCGAGTTGCAAGAACACTACGGCGAATACCGCTTCTGGAACGTCTACTCCAAGATTCACAACTTCTGCGTGCAGGAATTGGGCGGTTTCTACCTCGACATCATCAAGGATCGCCAGTACACCACTGGCGCCAACAGCAAGGCCCGCCGTTCGGCGCAAACCGCGCTGTACCACATCAGTGAAGCGCTGGTGCGCTGGATCGCGCCGATCCTCGCCTTCACCGCTGACGAACTGTGGGAATACCTGCCGGGCGAGCGTAACGAGTCGGTGATGCTCAACACCTGGTACGAAGGCTTGACCGAATTGCCGGACAACGTCGAACTGGGCCGCGCCTACTGGGAGCGGATCATGGCGGTGAAGGTCGCGGTCAACAAGGAAATGGAAATCCAGCGCGCGGCCAAGGCCGTCGGTGGCAACCTGCAAGCCGAAGTGACGCTGTTCGCCGAAGACGCTCTGAGCGCCGACCTGGCCCAGCTGAGCAACGAACTGCGCTTCGTGCTGATCACTTCGACCGCGAGTGTGGCGCCTTTTGTTCAGGCACCTGCGGACGCGGTAGTCACCGAAGTCAGCGGCCTGAAGCTGAAAATCGTCAAGTCGGCCTTCGCCAAGTGCGCCCGTTGCTGGCACTGCCGTGAAGACGTCGGCGTGAACCCGGAGCATCCGGAAATCTGCGGTCGTTGCGTCGACAACATCAGCGGCGCTGGCGAGGTTCGTCATTATGCCTAATGCCGTTGGCCGTTTCGGACGGCTGAGCTGGCTCTGGTTGAGTTTGCTGGTCCTGGTCATCGACCAGGCCAGCAAGTTCTACTTCGAAAACAAGCTCGAAATGTTCCAGCAGATCGTGATCATTCCCGATCTGTTCAGTTGGACCCTGGCCTACAACACCGGCGCGGCCTTCAGCTTCCTGGCTGACAGTTCTGGCTGGCAGCGTTGGTTGTTTGCCCTGATCGCCATTGGGGTGAGTGCGGTTCTGGTGGTCTGGCTCAAGCGTCTGGGGCGCAACGAAACCTGGCTGGCCATCGCTTTGGCGCTGGTGCTGGGCGGGGCGCTGGGCAATCTGTATGACCGCATTGCCTTGGGCCATGTGATCGATTTCATTCTGGTGCATTGGCAGAACCGCTGGTACTTCCCGGCGTTCAACTTCGCCGACAGTGCAATTACCGTCGGTGCCGTGATGCTTGCGCTGGATATGTTCAAAAGCAAGAAAACCGGAGAAACCGTTCATGACTGAACAGGTATTGGCTGAGCAACGCATCCGCCAGAACACGGAAGTCACCTTGCACTTTGCACTGCGCCTGGAGAACGGCGACACGGTCGACAGCACCTTCGACAAAGCCCCGGCGACCTTCAAGGTCGGCGATGGCAACCTGTTACCGGGTTTCGAAGCGGCGCTGTTCGGCTTCAAGGCGGGCGATAAGCGCACGCTGACGATTCAACCGGAAAACGCGTTTGGCCAGCCAAACCCGCAAAACGTGCAGATCATCCCGCGTTCGCAGTTCAAGGACATGGACCTGTCGCCGGGTTTGCTGGTGATCTTCAACGATGCGGCCAATACTGAGCTGCCGGGTGTTGTGAAAGAATTTGATGACGAGCAAGTGACCATCGACTTCAATCACCCACTGGCCGGCAAGACATTGACCTTTGACGTCGAGATCATCAGCGTCAAATCGCTGTAACTGACCGAATGCGGTCTAATTGTGGGAGCGGGCTTGCTCGCGAAAGCGGTGTATCAGCCAACATTTTGTTGAATGTGAAGCAGCCTTCGCGAGCAAGCCCGCTCCCACATTAAGATTTTCACTGTTTTCGAACCCGGTGTTCGTATGACAGGTGGCACTACTATTTCTTGCGCGCAAGACACGAGGCACAGCATGCAAATCAAACTCGCCAACCCCCGTGGCTTCTGCGCCGGCGTGGACCGGGCGATCGAAATCGTCAACCGCGCCCTGGAAGTCTTCGGGCCGCCGATCTATGTGCGCCACGAAGTGGTCCACAACAAATTCGTCGTCGAAGACCTGCGTGCTCGCGGGGCGATCTTCGTCGAGGAACTGGATCAGGTGCCGGACGACGTCATCGTGATCTTCAGTGCCCACGGCGTTTCCCAGGCTGTGCGTACCGAAGCCGCCGGCCGAGGCCTGAAAGTGTTCGACGCGACTTGCCCGCTGGTCACCAAGGTGCACATCGAAGTCGCGCGCTATAGCCGTGATGGCCGTGAATGCATCCTCATCGGCCACGCCGGTCACCCGGAAGTCGAAGGCACCATGGGCCAGTACGATGGCAGCAATGGTGGCGCGATCTATCTGGTTGAAGACGAGAAAGACGTTGCCTCGTTGCAGGTGCTCAACCCCGACAAACTGGCGTTCGTGACCCAGACCACCCTGTCCATGGACGACACCAGCCGCGTGATCGACGCCCTGCGTGCACGCTTCCCGGCGATTGGTGGCCCGCGCAAGGACGACATCTGCTACGCCACGCAAAACCGTCAGGACGCCGTCAAGCAACTGGCCGACGAATGTGATGTGGTACTGGTGGTCGGCAGCCCGAACAGCTCCAACTCCAACCGCTTGCGTGAACTCGCCGAACGCATGGCCACCCCGGCTTACCTGATCGACGGCGCCGAAGACCTGCAAAAGAGCTGGTTCGACGGTGTCGAGCGTATCGGTATCACCGCTGGCGCCTCTGCTCCGGAAGTGCTGGTGCGTGGCGTGATCCAGCAGTTGCAGGCCTGGGGCGCTACCGGGGCCGATGAATTGGCTGGTCGCGAGGAGAACATCACGTTCTCCATGCCTAAAGAGTTGCGCGTGCGCTCCCTGCTTTAACTTTTTTCCCTCCCGGACACAGCGCCTGCTCAGCTTTATCGCTGCGCAGGCTGACGCGACCGGTCGCGGCCAGCACCACCTGGCGCTGGCTGACCGGTTCGCGGGCTGCGCAAATGTGCAGCGTCCCCGCTTGAAAGGCCCGGCCAGGCATTTGTGGTTCGCCAATACGGCTGAAACGCACGAATCGCTTGACCGGCCAATTACCGACAATCGGCACCCGAGCGCCACTTACGCGCTCAATCAGCATCGGATTGCTGCTGTCCTCCGGCCCTTTGCCGCTGATATCCAGAATGATTCGCCAGCCCTGGCCCCAGTCGTCGTTGATGCCATGGATGACGGTGGCCTGATTACGCGCGAGTGCTTCGCTTCGGGCACTGCGAATACCACTGGCAAGAGACTTCGCCGCCTCCTCGCGATGATTCGATTCTGTAAGCGCCGCGAACGCCGGACTGACCAACAGCAGAACAATCCCGGCAATTGTCAGTCCCATGAGCAGTTCGATCAGGCTGAAGCCTCGCTGATGCATATCATCTCCCTCCGTGGAGTGCTGCGGCCCGCGCAATCCGTGCGCGAGTAATGGCAAATCAACCGTACGCCATCCGGTCGAATGTTCTAGCGTGTAGAAGCAGGTATAGCCGACGGCAACGGAGGGCACCGATGGATCATCGTACAAAAGGTTTCACGCTGATCGAGCTGTTGGTCTCGCTCGCGGTTTTTTTGATCCTGATCACCCTGGCCGTGCCCGCGTTTACCCGGTCGGTGCAAGGCACCAAGGCCGACACCGAAATTGGCGACCTGCAACGCGGACTCAATTTCGCCCGGCTTGAGGCCATCGACCGGGGCGTCGCTACTCGGATTCGTCCGACCGCGGGTGGCAGCGTCTGGACCGGTGAATTGGCGGTCTATGACAGTACGAACACGCCGGCCAATGTATTGCGGGTTGTTCCAGCGATGAGCAGCGGCGCGGCTCTGACGCTACCCTTGGGAGTGACCGCCATTGATTTCAACAATCTGGGCGGTTTGGCGGCGCCGTCCACACCCGTGGTGATCAGCTATGTATTGGGGGCGCAAAGCAGGACGCTGAATGTGTGTTTGAACGGACGAATTCTATTGGGTGGAAATTGCGGATGAGGGAACGGAGCAAACATGCACAGGAGGGCATGACGCTGATCGAAGTGCTGGTCGCGTTGGTGATTCTGACCGTGGGGCTGCTGGGCGCGGCGGCGATTCAGCTCAATGCGCTGAAATACACCGACAGTTCGCGGATGACCAGCCAGGCGAGTTTTATCGCCTACGACATGATGGACCGTATCCGCGCCAACTCCGGCGCCGACTATACCGTGACGCCACCAACGTCAGGCAACCTGAACGTTGCCCGGGATCAGGACCTTTACGATTTCACCACCAACATCGTCAATTTCGGCGGCGCGACAGCCACCGGCGCCGTTACGCTGAGCCAGCGGGTCTACACCATCACCATCACCTGGGACGACTCGCGCGCCGCCAATACCGCCAATTCACGTCGCAGCTTCGTTTTGACCAGTCGTGCCGCTGTCGACCCGGTGGCAACGCCATGAATCGGTCCAGCAGAGGTTTCGGGCTGATCGAGTTGTTGATCGCCCTCGCGTTGAGCCTGATTGTGGTGCTGGGCGTGGTGCAGGTTTTCATCGCCGCCAAGAACACCTACGTCAGCCAGAACACCTCCGCCGCCATGCAGGAAGATGCGCGGTTTGTGTTGAGCAAGATGATTCAGGAACTCCGCATGGTCGGCATGTTTGGCTGCCTGGGGACGATCACTGACTCAAGTACTGCCGGCGACTTCAGCGCTGGCCAGATAACGCCCATCAGTTGGGACAACGCCAACCTCAAGTTGACGCTGGTGACCGCTGATATCGGAAGCAGTGGCGGGGTGCCCGCCTGGACGGTGATCTCCGACTGTCGGAACACGGCGACGGCCTACACGGGTGCGCGGGTAGCGGCCTCGGGGTTTCTGGCATTCCCGATCCGGCGCCTGATCTACAGCTTCAGCAATAACAAAATCATGATGGGCTCCGGTACCGGCACGCCGGCCCAGTTTGTGCTGATCGACAACGTCAGTGCCTTCAGCGTGAGCTTCGGCCTCGCCAATTCTGCCACTGACGTAGCCGCCTCCAGCTACAGCCCTAACCCGTCCGACCCCGCGCGGATTCGCAGCGTCCGCCTGAGCCTGACCCTCACCGACCCGAACAACCGGGTGCGCAATCAAACCTTCAACGTGGTTGCCGCCTTGCGCAACAGGTTGCCATGAGGAAGGCCTCCATGACTTTTCACGCCCAGCGGGGTATGGCGCTGCTGGTCAGCCTGGTGTTTCTGTTGTTGCTGACGCTGATCGGCCTTTCATCGATGCAGAACGCTACCCTGCAGGAAAAAATGGCCGGCAGTGTGAGCTTGCGCAATCAGTCGTTCCAGGGTGCTGAAGCGGCGTTACGCGTGGGCGAAAGCGCGGTCCAGCTGGACAGCTATTCATTGCCGGTCTGCAGCCAGTGCGCACCGCCGTCGGACGCGTCGACGGTCACTGTCGCCGGCCCCGGTTCCACCCCCGGCGTGACCTGGATCGCCTCGGGCAAGGGCTTTTACGCGGTGCAGAATATCGGCACCACGGTTAACGCCGTGAATGTGCCGAGCAACACCTCGGCGACGCTTTACCGGGTGACCGCCGTCGGCATCACGGGCAACTCGCGCAGCGTCGTGGAGAGTATTTATGCGAAGTACTGAGAGGCGCGGCCGGGTGTGGCAGCTGATCTGCGGCGTGTTGCTGGGGCTTTACCTGTCCGCACCGGCGTACGCCTTCACACCGTCGGACTCACCGCTGTTGAGCGCGGCAGCGGTCGCTCCGAATGTCATGCTGCTGATTGATGACTCGGGGAGTATGAACAACATCATATGGGCGCCTGGTTTCGATCCAACGGTCAACCGTGCGCAGATTGCGATTTGCAATTCCAACGGGTCATGTTTGAACGGCCAGAATCTGGACATGAGCAATGCCAATATCCCCTTGTCGAGCCTCAACCGTGGCAATTGCCCGAACAGCGGCAACTGGTACGGTTTTTATCGCGGTTTTTTGGGGTTGTCATCGATCTGCTTGAAACTGCCCGACCCGGTGGGCAATGAAAACACTCGCTATACGGCTGACTATCTGTCCTATCTGGTGACCCTGGCCAACGGTTCGAGCAAGGATTTCACCACGGGAGCCAGTGCGATTCCCAACGAATACCGGATTAGCGTGGCACAGGATGTGTCTACAAACCTGGTCTCCAGCAATCGCTCGCTACGTATTGGTCTGGCGACGTTCAATCCCCCCACGACCAGCAACTCCGGGGGCGGCGGCTTCATCGCCCGATCAATCAGTGATCTCTCTGCGGTGAGCGGCAGTGTCACCCAATCTCAGGCTGACACCAACTACAACAACCTGATCGCTGCCATCAACGGGTTGAGCGCCGTGGCCAATACGCCGCTGGCGGAAACCTACTATGAAATAACCCGCTATTTTCGGGGGCTGGCGCCGTTCTACAACTCGACACCGGCGACTTATACCAGCCCGATTCAGTATCGCTGTCAGAAAAATTATGGTGTGGTGATCACCGATGGGTTACCGACTTACGACCGGACTTTTCCGACTGCCGATCCATTGGGTGGAGCTCGCCTACCCAACTGGGATGGTGTGAACAACGATGGTGACAACCTGAGTGGTGACGGAGAGGGCGACACCCTTTACCTGGACGACGTTGCCAAGTTTGCCTTCGACATCGACATGCGTTCCACCGGCACCGACGCGGCAGGTAAAAGCTGGAACGCGGTGGACTTCCCGAAACAGAACATCAACACCTACACCGTGGGCTTTACCGCCGCGAATCAGATGTTGTCGGACGCGGCAAGCTACGGACAGGGCAAGTACTATCAGGCGACCGACAGCGCCGGGCTCAACAGTGCATTGTCCTCGGCCCTGAGCGACATCACCTCGAAGGCCGGCTCCGGTGGCAGCGGTGTCACCAGCGGCACTACCCTGGCCAGCAATTCAAGTTACTTCCAGACCAGTTATGACCCTAAAGACTGGCGCGGCACGATCAAATCCTTCGGCTTCACCACGGCCGGTACGGTCAACACCGCGGCAGCGTTGTGGACCACCGACACCACCATCGTTCCCGGTGCCACCGCACCGACTTACCAGTCCTGGAACACCCTGACCAACACGGCGGTCAGCTTGGCGTATACCAGTTTCTCCCCGACGCAGCAGACCTCCCTCAGCCAAGGCCTGCCTACGGGCATCACCGGCAGCGATCTGGTGGAATGGAGCAAGGGCACCAACAAAGCCGGGCTCAAGGTGCGTAGCGTGCTGCTCGGCGACATCATCAATTCGCCGCTTGTACTGGCATCACCCACGGACAAAACCGCCTCCGATCTGGTGGGCGACACCACCTACAGCACCTACCTGACCACCAAAGCCGCCAGCATGAATACCAGCCTGGTGGTGAACGCCAACGACGGGTTCGTGAATGTCATCAACTCGGCCAATGGCACCCGGCGTTATGCCTACATGCCTTCCAGCGTGTTGCCATCGCTGCGCTACATCGCCGACCCGACCTACATCAACGGTGTGAGCCACAAGTTTCTGGTCGACGGTCAGCTCGGGGTGTTCGATGCCCAGTTCGGCAGCGCCTGGAAAACCCTGGCCATTGGCGGGACCGGGGCCGGCGGCAGAACTTTCTATGCATTGCAGCTGTTCGATGCGTCTGCGGGCAACGTGTTCAAGGCATTGTGGGAGTTCAGCGCACCGGCCACGGCCAACACCGCGAACGTTTTCAATGATCTGGGTTATGCCTACGCACGACCGGAAGTGGCACGCTTGGCCGACGGTCGCTGGGCTGCGTTCATTTCCAACGGTTATGGCAGCAACTCCGGGGTGGCGGCGTTGTACGTGGTGGATGTTCGTGACGGTTCGTTGATCAAGAAAATCGTGGTCGACAGCACCGACACCACCAACGGCCTATCGTCGGTGAAGCTCAGGGTCAACTCGCAGAATGTGGTGCAGGCCGCCTATGGTGGCGACTTGAAAGGGCGGTTGTGGAAGTTTGATTTGAGCGCTACCGCCCCCAATAGCTGGGGCGTGGCGTTTGCCGGCAAGCCGTTGTTTACCACGGCGGGTGGCGCCACCCAGCCGATTACCGTGCAGCCGTTGCTGGCGGACAACTCACTGGGCGGCAAGGAAGTATTCTTCGGCACCGGAAAATTCAACGAGACTGCCGACAAGACCAACAAGGATTTGCAGGCGTTCTACGCCGTGTGGGATGCAGAAGGCGGCGCGGGTCAGATCACTGTGTCCAGTTTGCAGGCGCAAGCGGTGACCGGTGTGTTCTCTGGCAGCACCGGGCAATTCATCACCACCAGCCAGAACGACGTGACCTATCCGGGAGAGAAGGGCTGGTACTTGCCGCTGGTGTACAACAGCGTGCTGACGGGGGAACGGGTGATCAATCAGGCCAATCTGGTGCTGGGGCGGATCGTCTTTACCACGGCGAGTGTGGACACCACCGACCCATGCGCCAGCTTCGGTACGGGCAAACTGGTCGAACTGGATGCGTTCAGCGGTAAGATGCTCAACTACGCGGTGCTCGATACCAATAACGACGGGACAGTCGACACCAAGGACACGGTGTCCAGCGGCGTGATTTTCACCGGCGGCATCCCGACGCTGAACGCCATCGTCAACGGTGCGACCCGCAAGATCGTGAACGATTCCAGTGGCGGCATCAGCACCCTGGTGGAAAAATCCGGCGGCGGCAGCCGTCGCATCATGTGGCGACAAATACAGTAAGTGAGAGTTTAGGAATGCGCAGATCCAACCGAGGTTTCACCCTGATCGAAATCATGATCGTGATTGCGATCATCGGGATCGTCATAACCATTGCCGCCCCAAACCTCACGGAGTACGTGAAAAAGGGCCGCCGCACTGAAGTGGCCGGGCTGCTTTCCGAGCAGGCGCAAATCCTTGAGCGGTTCTACTCGAAAAACAATGTCTACACCGCTGCCACCGGATTGAGCGCCGGCAACGACTTCTACACCATCACCCCGACCCTGACCGATCAAACCTTTTTGCTGACGGCAACGCGCAAGACCGGCGCTGCAATGGCGACCGACAAGTGTGGGGATTTCACCCTCACCAATACCGGCGTCAGAAGCATGGTCAATGCGACATCCGGGCTCGTCACCAAAGATTGCTGGGGTCGCTGAGTTTCTTTTTCGGGCGCCTTTTTGCGTCCTCTGTCTATTTATCGGTTGGATCAGAACATGAGCAGGCAACAGCAAGTGGTGATTGTCGGCGGCGGCGTGATTGGGTTGCTGACGGCGTTCAATCTCGCGTCCGAAGTGCAAAGTATCGTGTTGCTGGATCGTTCGAGCGTCGGTCAGGAATCGTCGTGGGCCGGTGGCGGAATTGTTTCGCCGCTCTATCCGTGGCGCTACAGCCCGGCAGTCACCGCGCTGGCGCATTGGTCTCAGGATTTTTATCCACAGCTCGGTGAGCGACTGTTCGCCGCGACCGGGGTTGATCCTGAAGTGCACACCACCGGCCTGTACTGGCTGGATCTGGATGACGAGGCCGAGGCGCTGGCCTGGGCCGAGCGGGAAAACCGTCCGCTGCGGGCTGTGGATATCTCGGCGGCACATGATGCTGTACCGGTGTTGGGCGCCGGTTTTTCCCGGGCGATCTACATGGCCGATGTGGCCAACGTGCGTAATCCGCGGCTGGTGAAGTCCCTCAAGGCTGCTTTGCTGGCGCTGCCGAACGTGACGATTCGTGAGCAGTGCGAAGTCAGCGGGTTTGTTCGTGAAGGCGATCGGGTCGTCGGTGTGCAGACCTCGACGGGCCCTGTTCTCGGTGATCAGGTGGTCCTGACGGCGGGCGCCTGGAGTGGTGACTTGCTCAAGAGTCTGGGGCTTGAATTGCCGGTCGAGCCGGTGAAAGGTCAGATGATTTTGTACAAGTGCGCGGCGGACTTCTTGCCGAGCATGGTCCTGGCCAAGGGGCGTTACGCGATTCCCCGGCGCGACGGACACATTCTGATTGGCAGCACGCTGGAACATGAAGGCTATGACAAGACGCCAACCGATTCGGCGATGGAGAGTCTGAAAGCGTCGGCGGTGGAGCTGATTCCTGCGCTGGCGGATGCCGAAGTGGTGGGGCATTGGGCTGGATTGCGGCCGGGGTCGCCGGAGGGCATTCCCTACATTGGCCGAGTGCCGGGCTTCGACGGACTCTGGCTCAATTGCGGGCATTACCGTAACGGGCTGGTGCTGGCGCCAGCGTCGTGTCAGTTGTTTGTGGATGTGATGTTGGGGAGGGCGCCGATTATTGATCCGGCGCCGTATGCGCCGACCGGGCGGATCTAGCCGAAGGATCTTCGGTGACGGTCAGATAGCCTGCTCGCGATGGGGCCCTCAATCCAGGCCGAGTTTCTTGAGCCTGTAGCGCATCGACCGGAATGAAAGATTCAACCGCTGAGCCGCCGCCGTGCGGTTCCAGCGCGTTTCCTCCAATGCCTGCAGGATCAGTTTGCGTTCGACATTTTCCAGATAGTCTTCCAGGTTGTCGATCTGCGTCAGGTCCGCCACGACGTTCTCTGCGGTGCAGTTGCCTTCGGCCAGTCGCAGGTCGCTGGCTTCGATCTGTTTGTTCTCGCACAGGGTGTAAGCCCGCTCCAGCACGTTCTCCAGCTCCCGCACGTTGCCTGGGAAGCGGTAACTTTTCAGCGCGTCGAGAGCGAGTGGGTGGAGCTTCGCGGCGGGTTGGCCGCTGCCGGCCGCCAGACGCTTGAGCACATGACTGGCCAGCGGTTCGATGTCGTCGCGGCGCTCGCGCAATGGGGGAACGCGGAGTTCGATCACGTTCAACCGATAGTACAAATCCTGGCGAAAGCGTTCGGCGCTGACTTCAGCGTCGAGGTCTTTGTGGGTGGCGCACAGGATACGCACGTCGACCACCACTTCTTGCTGCCCGCCGACGCTGCGAATGGCCTTCTCCTGAATGGCCCGGAGCAGCTTGACCTGCATCGCCAAGGGCAAGTCAGCCACTTCGTCGAGAAACAAAGTGCCGCCATGGGCCGCCTGAAACAGCCCGGGTTTATCTTCGATGGCGCCACTGAAACTGCCTTTGCGATGGCCGAAGAATTCGCTTTCCATCAACTCCGACGGAATCGCCCCGCAGTTGACCGGGACGAATGGTTGAGCAGACCGCGGGCCTTGTTCGTGAATCAGTCGGGCGACCAATTCCTTGCCGCTACCGGATTCGCCGCTGATGTACACCGGCGCCTGGCTGCGGGCGAGTTTGTCGATTTGTTTGCGCAGGTTGCGCATGGGCAGTGAATCGCCCAGCAACCGGCGATCGATGGCGTTACTGGCGCTGCCCGCGGCCGTCAAACGCAGGGCGCTGGTGACCAGTTCGCGCAGGCGTGTCAGGTCGACCGGCTTGGTCAGGAAGTCGAAGGCGCCTGCCTTGAGTGCATTGATCGCCGTTTCGAGGTTGCCGTAGGCGGTGATCATCGCCACCGGCACTTGTGGGTAACGCTGCTGGATGTACTGCACCAGCTCAAGACCCGTGCCGTCGGGCAGGCGCATGTCGGTCAGGCACAGGTCGAATGTCTCCCGTGTCAACAAGGCCTGGGCTTCGCCAAGGTTGCGGGCACTGTAGGTATCGAGTTTCATCCGTCCCAGGGTGATCTCCAGGAGTTCGCGGATATCCGGTTCGTCGTCGACGATCAGGACTTTTGGCCGTGGGCTCGTGTTCAACTTTGTTTCCGTCCGTGAGCAAAAGTGATGCGAAAGCAGCCGCCGCCTTGGCGTGGATTGAAGTCTAGGCGGGCCTGGTTGCTTTCGCACAGCTCACGGGACAGATAAAGCCCCAGGCCAGTGCCCTGGCTACTGGTGGTGAAGAAGGGTTCGAACAAATGCGTCTGTTGGTCCGGCGCCACACCGGGACCGTTGTCCCGGACCTCGAGCGTCGGTAACTGGCTGTCGGGTTCGACAAACAATTCGAGCCATACTTGCGCCAGGTCGTGATTCAGCGCGCTATGGCGCCAGGCATTGCGCAACAGGTTGTCGAGAATCTGGGTCAGCTGATTCGGGTCCATCAGGGTTTTGAAGTCGCCCGATCCGATGTGCAGGTGAATCAATTGACGATCAGTTGCCCCTTCACGGGTTTCGGCGACGAAGTGCTCCAGCCACGGCTTCAGATCGAGCCTTTGTGGCACGGTTTGCTGGCGGCGGGACAGTTGCAGGACGTTTTCGATAACCCGATTCATTCGCTGAGAGTGGTCTTGGATAATCTGCGTCAGACGCCGATCTGCGCCCTTCAGTTCCTCGGATTCCTGTAATAGCTGCGCGGCATGACTAATGGCGCCCAGTGGATTGCGGATTTCATGGGCGATACCGGCAGTCAGACGACCGAGTGCGGCGAGTTTCAGTTGCTGCGCTTGTTGAGCGATCTGGGCAAGGTCCTCGAGAAACACCAGAGTCTGATGATTCGGGCTTTGGTCCAGGGCAATGAAGCTGGGTTGCAGTTCCAGGCCACTGCTGGCGATTTTCAGGCTTTGCGGGCGCAGCGTTGGGTTGTTGAACCATAGTTGCAGGCGTTCGACCAAGGCTGGTGAGTAATCGTCGATCAACTGGCCGTCGAGGTTTTTCTGCCCCAGCAAGCTCAAGGCGCTGTGATTGGCCAGTTGGACCCGCCGCTGGTCGTCGAGCACCAGAATGCCCGTGCGCATGCGGTGCAGGATCAACGCGTTGAGCGCTTCCAGGCCCACCACTTCACTGGCGCGCTGCCGGGCGAGGTGTTCGCTGACCTCCAGTCGACTGATCAGGCCCTGCACCAGCAATGCAGCGGCAAAACACAGCGCGCCGAGGGTGCCGGCTTGCAGGTACTCGCTGGGACTGACGGGGTGGCTGAAGCTCAGGAGGAAGCTGAAACCGACGATGCCCAGAGCAGCAACCGCCGCGATCAACAGGCCGATACGCCCGCGCAACAGGGTGTTGCTGATCGCCACCGAAACGATGAGCAAGTTGCCGATGGCGCTGGCCACGCCGCCCGCGGCATAGAACAGGCCGCACAGCAGCAGGACATCGACCAGGGCAAGGCTGAAAAGCTGGGCCGGCCGTCGGGTGTTCTCCCAAAAGACCACCAGCAGGATGTTCAGCACCAGGTATAACCAGCTGCCACTGCGCAGCAGTTCGTCCTCGGCGAAAGCCAGCAACTGGTTGTCCATGTTGCTGGAGATCAACAGCACCAGAGTGATGCCGACGCTTAAACGGTAGAGATGATAAAGGCGCAGCAGTCGCTGAGCCTGTTTGCCGCCGGGACTGGACGTCTCAGCGATCACTTGAGCCCGGGCCTTGCTCGAGGTGAGCCTGGCTGCAATACCACTGTTGTTGAAGGCTCAGCGCGCGGTCGCGGGGCAGGTGAACGCCGCAATGCGCGCAGCGGACCATGGGCGCGGCATCCCGCTCGGCGGGGGACTTGGGCGCGGAAGTCGAAGCCTTGAACTTGCGCCAGAACCATACCGCAGCGGCAATCAAGGCAATCCAGAACAGTAAACGAAGCATGGTGAGCAGCTTTATTGGCTAATGAACAGGCAGTTTAGCCAAGGACCTGACCCGCGCACAGCGCAATAAAAAAGGGAGACTCAAGAGTCTCCCTTTTTTGCACAACCCGATGTGTCAGTCGAACACGCCGAAGGTCATGTAGCTGAACCACGAGCGGTCTTCGTTGTTGGCTTCGGACTCGTGTTCCTCTTCTTCGATCACGTCGCCATCTGCATCTTTAGGCTTGAGATCGTTCGGAATCGCATCCTTGGCATCCTGGAACTGCTTCTGCACGTCCTGGTTGGCGCGGGTTTCGCCCGGCGGCAGCGGCGGACGGGATTCGATCAGGCCCAGGGTGGCCTTGCTCAACCACGAACGGTTGTCGGCTTCGTCGACCGAAGGCTTGAACTGACCGTCCACCAGGCTTGGGTGGTTCGGGTAGTTGAGCTTCAGGGTTTCGAGGCTGGTGGCTGCCAGATCGTCCAGGTGCAGACGCTGATAGGCTTCAGTCATCACCGCCAGGCCGTCGCCGACCGATGGGGTTTCCTGGAAGTTTTCCACCACGTAACGACCACGGTTCGCGGCGGCGACATAGGCCTGACGGGTCAGGTAGTAGTCGGCGACGTGAATTTCGTAGGAGGCCAGCAGGTTGCGCAGGTAGATCATGCGCTGCTTGGCATCCGGCGAGTAGCGGCTGTTCGGGAAGCGGCTGGTCAGCTGGGCGAACTCGTTGTACGAGTCGCGGGCAGCACCCGGGTCACGCTTGGTCATGTCCAGCGGCAGGAAGCGCGCCAGCAGGCCGACGTCCTGGTCGAAGGAGGTCAAGCCTTTGAGGTAATACGCGTAATCCACGTTCGGATGCTGTGGGTGCAAACGAATGAAACGCTCCGCGGCAGACTTGGCAGCCTCAGGCTCGGCGTTCTTGTAGTTGGCGTAGATCAACTCGAGTTGAGCCTGATCGGCGTAGCGCCCAAACGGATAACGCGACTCCAGCGCCTTCAGCTTGGCTGTGGCGGCGGTGTAGCTATTGTTGTCCAGGTCGGTCTGAGCCTGCTGGTACAGCTCGACTTCGCTAAGGTTTTCGTCTACGACTTCCTTCGATGAGCAAGCAGCGGTCAATGCGAGGATGGCGATCAGCAGCAGGTGTTTCACTTGCATGGCGGCTTGCGTCCCTATGACGGCCGCTGTCTTGGGCGGGGCCGTCCTGTTATGATGAGCGCCCCGTTGAATAGCCTCGGGGCAAAAGACGCCGTATTTAACCACAAGCGCGCAGCCGAAACCAAAGGCTGTGCCGACGCCTAGTCTGAGCATGTCCGATAAAATTGAACTTCGCGCAGAGGTGCCGTCCGAATTGGGCGGCCAACGCCTCGATCAAGTCGCCGCACAATTATTCGCTGAGCACTCGCGCTCGCGCCTTTCCGCCTGGATCAAAGACGGCCGCCTGACTGTGGATGGGGCGGTTATCCGCCCGCGAGACATCGTTCATGGTGGCGCCATTCTTGAGCTGACTGCCGAGCAGGAAGCTCAGGGTGAATGGATCGCTCAAGACATCGAGCTGGACATCGTCTATGAAGACGACGACATCCTGGTGATCAACAAACCTGCGGGCCTGGTGGTGCATCCTGCCGCCGGTCACGCCGATGGCACCCTGCTCAACGCCTTGCTGCACCACGTGCCGGACATTATCAATGTGCCCCGCGCCGGTATCGTGCATCGCCTCGACAAGGACACCACCGGTCTGATGGTGGTGGCCAAGACCATTCAGGCGCAGACACAGCTTGTCACGCAATTGCAGAGCCGCAGCGTAAGCCGGATCTACGAATGCATCGTGATCGGTGTGGTCACTGCCGGCGGCAAGATCAACGCGCCGATCGGTCGTCACGGCCAGCAACGCCAGCGCATGGCCGTGATGGAAGGGGGCAAGCAAGCCGTCAGCCATTACCGCGTGCTTGAGCGTTTCCGCTCCCACACGCATGTGCGGGTGAAGCTGGAAACCGGTCGTACGCACCAGATTCGTGTGCACATGGCTCACATCAACTACCCGTTGGTCGGAGACCCTGCCTACGGCGGTCGTTTCCGCATTCCGCCGGCAGCCAGTGTGACCATGGTCGAATCGTTGAAGGCGTTCCCGCGTCAGGCCCTGCATGCTCGGTTCCTGGAGCTGGATCACCCGACCACCGGTAAACGCATGAGCTGGGAATCGCCACTGCCGGACGACTTCGTCTGGTTGCTGACTCTGCTCAAGCAAGACCGTGAGGCGTTCATCGGATGAGTGACTGGCTGATTCCCGACTGGCCTGCGCCTGCCGGGGTGAAAGCCTGTGTGACCACCCGTGCGGGCGGCGTCAGTCTGGCGCCGTTCGACAGCCTCAACCTCGGCGATCACGTCGACGACAGCCCCGAAGCGGTTGCCGAAAACCGCCGTCGCCTCACCGATCATTTTTCTATTCAACCGGCCTGGTTAAAGCAGGTTCACGGCATCGCCGTGGCCCACGCGGATCCAGGCATCACGGCCACCGCCGACGCCAGCTGGACTTCCACACCCGGAATCGCCTGCGCCGCGATGACCGCCGATTGCCTGCCCGCATTGTTTTGCGACCGCGCGGGCACTCGCGTTGCGGCGGCCCATGCCGGTTGGCGCGGGTTGGCGGCGGGTGTGCTCGAAGCAACGCTCGACAGTTTGGCCGTACCTCCGGAAGACGTGCTGGTCTGGCTTGGCCCGGCCATTGGCCCGCAAGCCTTCGAAGTCGGCGCCGAAGTGCGCGAGACTTTCGTCCAGCAACTGCCTGAAGCGGCCAAAGCCTTTGTGCCGAGCCAAAATGCTGGCAAATTCATGGCTGACATCTACGAGCTGGCGCGTTTGCGTCTGGCTGTGCGCGGTGTCACCGTTGTTTATGGTGGCGGTTTCTGTACCGTGACCGATCCTCGCTTCTTTTCTTACCGCCGCAGTCCACGCACTGGTCGGTTTGCCTCCCTTATCTGGCTCGAAGACTAAGCTTTCCTGATCTACATCAACTGTTCGACGCTTGAAACTCCCAGAATCGACCGCATCTATAACGGTATCTGGCAGGTTTCTTCATTCAGGATGTTTTATAGGTCCGGCCTGCTCAAAAGGAAGGTGACCCATGCGTATAGATCGTTTAACCAGCAAATTGCAGTTAGCTCTATCCGACGCCCAATCGCTGGCCGTCGGCCTTGACCATCCCGGTATCGAGCCGGCGCACTTGATGCAGGCGATGCTTGAGCAGCAGGGCGGTTCGATCAAACCCCTGTTGATGCAGGTCGGTTTTGACGTCAACAGCCTGCGTAAAGAGCTGACCAAAGAGCTCGACCAGCTCCCGAAAATCCAGAACCCCACCGGCGACGTGAACATGTCGCAGGACTTGGCGCGCCTGCTCAATCAGGCCGATCGCCTGGCTCAGCAGAAGGGCGATCAGTTCATCTCTAGTGAGCTGGTGTTGCTCGCGGCGATGGATGAGAACAGCAAACTCGGCAAGTTGCTGCTCGGCCAAGGTGTGAGCAAAAAAGCCCTGGAAAACGCAATCAACAACCTGCGCGGCGGTGAGGCGGTCAATGACGCCAACCACGAAGAGTCGCGCCAGGCGCTGGACAAGTACACCGTCGACCTGACCAAGCGTGCCGAAGAAGGCAAGCTCGACCCGGTGATCGGCCGTGACGACGAAATTCGCCGGACCATCCAGGTGCTGCAACGCCGCACCAAGAACAACCCGGTGCTGATCGGTGAGCCCGGCGTGGGTAAAACCGCCATCGCCGAAGGCCTGGCCCAGCGCATCATCAACGGTGAAGTGCCGGATGGTCTCAAGGGCAAGCGCTTGCTGTCTTTGGACATGGGGTCGCTGATTGCCGGCGCCAAGTACCGCGGCGAGTTCGAAGAGCGCCTCAAATCCTTGCTCAATGAACTGTCGAAGCAGGAAGGGCAGATCATTCTGTTCATCGACGAACTGCACACCATGGTCGGCGCCGGCAAGGGCGAAGGCTCGATGGATGCGGGCAACATGCTCAAGCCTGCGTTGGCGCGCGGCGAGTTGCATTGTGTCGGCGCGACCACGCTCAATGAGTACCGCCAATATATAGAGAAGGATGCGGCCCTCGAACGGCGCTTCCAGAAAGTCCTGGTGGACGAGCCGAGCGAAGAAGACACCATCGCTATTCTGCGTGGCCTGAAAGAGCGTTATGAGGTCCACCACAAAGTGGCGATCACTGACGGCGCTATCATCGCCGCGGCCAAGCTCAGTCATCGCTACATTACAGACCGTCAGTTGCCGGACAAGGCCATCGACCTGATCGACGAAGCGGCCAGCCGCATCCGCATGGAGATCGACTCCAAGCCGGAAGTGCTCGATCGTCTGGAGCGCCGTCTGATACAGCTGAAGGTGGAATCACAGGCGCTGAAGAAAGAAAGCGACGACGCGGCGAAGAAACGTCTGGAGAAACTCCAGGAGGAAATCGTTCGCCACGAACGTGAGTACTCGGACCTCGAAGAAATCTGGAACTCGGAAAAAGCCGAGGTTCAGGGTTCTGCACAGATCCAGCAGAAAATTGAACAGTCCCGTCAGGAACTGGAAGCCGCGCGCCGTAAAGGCGACCTGAACCGCATGGCCGAGCTGCAATACGGGGTGATCCCAGACCTGGAGCGCAGCCTGCAAATGGTCGATCAGCACGGTAAAAGCGAGAACCAGTTACTGCGCAGCAAGGTGACTGAGGAAGAGATCGCCGAAGTCGTCTCGAAGTGGACCGGCATTCCAGTGTCGAAAATGCTCGAAGGCGAGCGCGACAAGCTGATGAAGATGGAAAGCCTGTTGCACCAGCGCGTGATCGGCCAGGACGAAGCGGTGATCGCCGTTTCCAACGCGGTGCGGCGTTCCCGGGCCGGGTTGTCCGACCCGAATCGCCCGAGTGGTTCTTTCATGTTCCTCGGCCCGACCGGTGTCGGTAAAACCGAGCTGTGCAAGGCGCTGGCCGAGTTCCTCTTTGATACCGAAGAGGCGATGGTGCGGATCGACATGTCCGAGTTCATGGAGAAACATTCCGTCGCCCGACTGATTGGTGCGCCACCAGGCTACGTGGGCTATGAAGAGGGCGGTTACCTGACCGAGGCGGTGCGTCGCAAGCCTTACTCGGTGATCCTCCTTGACGAGGTCGAGAAGGCCCACCCGGATGTGTTCAACATCTTGCTGCAAGTGCTGGAAGATGGGCGCCTGACCGACAGCCATGGCCGCACGGTGGATTTCAAGAACACCGTGATCGTCATGACCTCCAACCTGGGCTCGGTGCAGATCCAGGAACTGGTCGGTGATCGCGAGGCGCAACGTGCGGCAGTGATGGATGCGATTTCCACACACTTCCGTCCGGAGTTCATTAACCGGGTCGACGAAGTCGTGATCTTCGAGCCATTGGCGCGGGATCAGATCGCGGGCATTACCGAGATCCAGTTGGGTCGTCTGCGCAGTCGTCTGACTGAGCGCGAGCTGAAACTGGAGCTGAGTCCAGAGGCCATGGACAAGCTGATCGCGGTGGGATACGACCCGGTGTACGGCGCGCGGCCGCTCAAACGAGCGATTCAGCGCTGGATCGAGAACCCGCTGGCACAGCTGATTCTGTCCGGTCGATTCATGCCTGGCGACACGGCTGTCGGCAAGGTGGAGAACGACGAGATCGTATTTGCCTGACCCGTCACGGCGGTGAAATAAACAAGGCCTCGCATCGCGAGGCCTTTTTTTCGTCAGGTTGTTGAACTGAAAGGAAAAGGCTTGTAAAGTGCGCCCCGCAGTAAGTCGCCCGTAAGGGTTTCTGCTCCCCAAGCAGGAATCTGAAATAAGTTGCAAATCATTAACTTGAATGCAATTTAAGGGGTTGACAGAGGTGCTTAAGATTGTAGAATAGCGCGCCTCAGACACACGAACGCAGCGATGCGAACGGGTCGAAGAGAGTGCAACAAAGCGTCAAACGTTGTAATTGAAATATGTAGTTCCGTGATAGCTCAGTCGGTAGAGCAAATGACTGTTAATCATTGGGTCCCAGGTTCGAGTCCTGGTCACGGAGCCAATTTCAAACCGGGGTATAGCGCAGTCCGGTAGCGCGCCTGCTTTGGGAGCAGGATGTCAGGAGTTCGAATCCCCTTACCCCGACCATTTTTGGGTCGTTAGCTCAGTTGGTAGAGCAGTTGGCTTTTAACCAATTGGTCGTAGGTTCGAATCCCACACGACCCACCATTTTTGAAACCAGTTAACGCTGGGATCAGATCTTAAGATCAGACGCCAAAAGCTCTGTTCGCAGAAGGCGCCTTTAAAAGGTGCCTTTTTTTTACCGGGGTATAGCGCAGTCCGGTAGCGCGCCTGCTTTGGGAGCAGGATGTCAGGAGTTCGAATCCCCTTACCCCGACCATATTAAAAATCCTCGTATCGAAAGATACGGGGATTTTTTTTGTCTTCATAAAAACACACTTCAGTCATCGTACAACTTGCCGATAACGAGGCGACGGGGACTGCCGAAACAACGCCCCTTATCCAAGTACTACAAGAATAGGGCGTTCGTTATGTTGCTTCGTCAGTTGAATATCGCACCTCGGGCTGCCTTGGGGTTTGCTCTGATTGCTGTGTTGGTCGCCTTGCTCGGGGTTTTCGCGCTGGGGCAAATGTCGAGCATTCGCGACAGCGAGGTGGCCTTGGAGAAACAATGGCTGCCGAGTATCCGCGGCGGTGATGAGATCCGCGAGATCATGCTGCGCATCCGCACCATTTCCCTGCGCATGGCCCTCGATCAGGACCCGAAGAACATTGCTGTGTATCGCGGCCAGATGGACACCCGCGACAAAGAGCTGAGCGAGAAGATTGCCGCCTACGACCAGTTGGTCAACACCGTCGAAGGCAAGGCCTTGTATGACCAGTTCAAAACCACCTTCGCGGCGTATCGTGCCGGCATTGCCCAATCGTTCTCACTGGCGGAGCAGGGACGCCGTGACGAACTGACCAAGCTGCTGCTGGTGGACATGAAAACCGTGGTCGATGGCTCCGGTAAACAGCTCAATGACCTGGCCGATCTGTTCGCCAAACAAGTCGCCGCCGAAAGCCAGAAATCCGAAGCGCATTACGAAACATCGCGAATGATCGTCAGCCTGTTCATCGCCCTCGCAGCCTTGGCCACCGTTGGCCTGGCCATGCTGCTGACCCGCAGCATCGTCAAACCGCTGGGCGAAGCTTTGCACGCCGCAGAAAACGTCGCCCGAGGCGACCTGACTCGCCCCATCGAAACCCATGGCAACGACGAAGTCAGCCGCTTGCTCAAGGCCCTTGCGACCATGCAACAGAATCTGCGGGAAACCCTGCAAGGTATTAGCGGTTCGGCGGCGCAATTGGCCACGGCGGCTGATGAGTTGAACGCGGTCACCCTCGACGGCACGCAGAACCTGCAACAACAGAACAACGAAATTGAACAAGCGGCCACCGCCGTGACAGAAATGACCACGGCAGTGGAGGAGGTTGCCCGCAATGCCGTGTCGACCTCCGACGCCACGCGCCAATCCAGTGAGTCCGCGCACGTTGGCCAGGAGCGCGTCAGCGAAACCGTCACGGCCATCAGTGCACTCGCCAGCGATGTGCAGATCACCGGCGGTTTGGTGCAATCCCTGGCCAACCAGTCGAAGGACATCGGCAAGGTGCTGGATGTGATTCGGGCGATCGCCGAGCAAACCAATCTGCTAGCGCTCAACGCGGCCATTGAAGCCGCGCGGGCCGGGGAAAGCGGTCGAGGGTTTGCGGTGGTGGCCGACGAAGTGCGTGCGCTGGCCTATCGCACGCAGCAATCGACCCAGGAAATCGAGCAAATGGTCCAGGGCATGCGCAGTGGCTCAACCCAGGCGCTGGATTCCATGCAAGCCAGCTCGACCCGAGCAGCCAGCACTTTGGCTTTGGCCGAGCGTGCGGGCGAGGCGTTGCAGACCATCACGGCGTCGGTCCACCAAATTCACGAACGTAACCTGGTGATCGCCAGCGCGGCTGAAGAACAGGCGCAAGTGGCGCGGGAAGTCGATCGCAACCTGGTGAACATTCGCGACCTGTCGGTTCGTTCCGCTGCCGGTGCGGATCAGACCAGCGCTTCGAGCCACGAGCTTTCACAATTGGCCAATTCCTTGCGGACCATGGTCCAGCGCTTCCAGGTGTAAATCCGCCAGACGAAAAAAACCGCGCTTCCCGAAGGAAAAGCGCGGTTTTGTACTTGAAGGCTTAGGCGCCGTCTTGGTCTTTCAGGTGCTCGAACAGGCCTTTTGGCATTTTCTTGCCATTGGCTTCGAAGTTGGCTTTCACGTTGTCGTAAGCCTCTTGCTCGTCGATGAAGCCGTCATGGTTGGTGTCGATCTTGTCGAAGTTGGACTTCGGCGCGACTTTCTGGAATTCGGCGCGGGAGACTTTGCCGTCGCCATCCGTATCGGTCTTCGCCATCGACGCATCGCCACACTTGCCTTCGCCACACTTGCCTTCAGGGGTTTTCACCACTTGTTCAGCCGAGGCCAGCAGGTAGCCCTGGGTCAACGGCTGCGCAGCGAATACGGAACCGGACAACATCATGCCGCCGGCCAGCACAGCGCCGAGCAGACCAATAGTGTTTTTGGTAGTACGGGACATTTCAATACTCCTGGGTTGCACGACACAACCGTTCGATAAAGGACGCCACGTGAGTGCGGCGATAACCGTAGCGGGCGAGTTGCCTTGCTCGGATGTGGCCATTTAAAGGGCGGGGTGTATCGCTACTGTGTCGCGCAAGGGGGAGTTTGTAAGCGAAGGGGAGAATTCGTGGCGGGAGATACAGTGAGACACAGATCTCCAGAAACAATGCAGACCAAATGTGGGAGCGGGCTTGCTCGCGAAAGCGGTGGGTCAGACAACTTGTAGGTCGACTGACACTCCCTCTTCGCGAGCAAGCCCGCTCCCACAGTGGTTGGGATTAGTGCAGCTTCAACCGCGGCTCAGTCCCGCGTCCGATCTTGCTGCCCAACATCAACATCGCCGTACGAAACGCGCCATACAGCGCCATCTGGTGCATGCGATACAGCGACACGTAAAACATCCGCGCCAGCCAGCCCTCGAGCATCACGCTCCCGGTCAGGTTGCCCATCAAGTTACCCACAGCCGAAAAACGCGACAGCGAGATCAGCGAGCCGTAGTCGGTGTATTTGTACTCCGGCAACGCCTTGCCTTCGATCCGCAGTTTCAGCGATTTGGCCAGCAACGAAGCCTGCTGATGCGCGGCCTGCGCGCGCGGCGGTACGTTGCGATCGGTACCCGGTTGCGGGCACGCCGCGCAGTCACCGAAGGCGAAGATGTTTTCGTCGCGGGTGGTTTGCAGGGTCGGCAGCACTTGCAGCTGGTTGATGCGGTTGGTTTCCAGGCCATCGATGTCCTTGAGGAAACCCGGTGCACGAATGCCGGCGGCCCAGACTTTCAGGCTGGCGTTGATCACTTTGCCGTCGGCGGTGATCAAGCTGTCGGCAGTCACTTCGCTGACCGCGGCATTGGTCATCACATTGACCCCGAGTTTCTCCAGGGTTTTATGCACAGGCCCGCCGATGCGTTCCGGCAGGGCTGGCAGTACCCGTGGGCCGGCTTCGATCAGGGTGATGTGCATGTTTTCCGGTTTGATCCGGTCCAGGCCGTAAGCCGCCAACTCATGCGCGGCGTTGTGCAGCTCTGCGGCCAGCTCAACCCCGGTGGCACCGGCGCCGACGATGGCGACGCTGATCTGCTCGACCTTGTCGGTTTGTCCGGCATGGGCGCGCAGGTAGTGATTGAGCAATTGCTGATGGAAACGCTCGGCCTGTTTGCGGGTGTCGAGGAACAGGCAATGCTGCGCCGCGCCTTGAGTGCCGAAATCGTTGGTGGTACTGCCGACAGCAATCACCAGCGAGTCGTAAGCCACTTCACGCGCTGGCACCAGTTCCAGGCCGGCTTCGTCGTAAGTGGCGGCCAGCTGGATTTTCTTCTGCGCGCGATCAAGCCCGCTCATGCGCCCGAGCTGGAACTCGAAGTGGTTCCATTTCGCCTGGGCAACATAGTTGAGTTCGTCTTCGGAAGAGTTCAACGACCCGGCCGCCACTTCGTGCAACAACGGCTTCCAGATGTGGGTCAGGTTCGCGTCGACCAGCATCACACTGGCCGTGCCACGTTTGCCCAGAGTCTTACCCAGACGGGTAGCCAACTCCAGACCGCCGGCGCCGCCGCCAACGATGACAATACGATGAGTCATAGGGATATCTCGCAAGGCTAAAAGAAATCGGTGCAGTCAACCGAGCGAGCGCGAGGCAGCTCATAGCGTCAGGTAACTGATAAATCGGCTCAACAGGCCTAATCCAATGGTCACTGCCAACACCACCACCAGGAGCATCCACGGCCGGAAGGGCCGGCGCTCGACTCGGTGCTGGGACAGTTGCAGGTACTCTTCGACATGCTTCTGGTCGTCGGGGTTCAGGCGGCTGGTCATATTGGGCCTCGTCAGGTAGACGTTGCTGAATGTGTAGAAGCTACAGAGTGACTCAACGAACGTTGAACGGAGCATAGCCGCTGGCTGGAACAGGCTCGACGCTCACCGTATCGTCCAGGCGAATAATTCCACCTTGTAACACCCGGGCCGTGATTCCGCCATGTCCGCGCACCGCCTGAAACGTCCCGGAGCCGAGGTTGTTTTGCAGGCGTGCGCACGGCTGGCACCAACCGGTGGTTTCGAAAATCGCCTGGCCGATGCGGAAGCGCCGACCCTTGAGGCTGAACAGGTTGATACCGCTGATAACGAGGTTGCGCCGCAAATCATTAGGCAATACCGGTTTATCGTGCGGGCGGCCCATCAGCGAACTGATCACCGCCAGGTGCTCCCACTGAATCAACGTCACCTGCCGCGCGTTACGTACACCGGGGCGGGCTCGATCGCCGGTCAAACCGGCTTCAAGTCGCGCCTCTACGGCATCCAGTTCGATCATCGGCACATGGGGTTCCGGGCGCACGCCGATCCAGCGCACGCGGCCGGTTTGCGGGACTTCGGCGATTAATTCCTGCATCGGGCTCACAGGCTGATCCCGACGTCGAAGACGATGCTGCGACCCAGGTTGCTACGCAGGAAATCCGGGGCGTCCGGGTGGGCAAACAGCACACGGGCGAAGGTCGGACCGACCAGCGACAGCGAACGCCAGCCTTGACGCAGGTATTCGGTGGGCGGCGGGAAATGGCTGTTGAGGTCCAGCACTTCACGCTTGAGGCTGGCGAACGCGATGATGTCCAGTTCCCCCAGGTCCATGCCGCGCTCTTTGTAGTTGTGTGCTTTTTTACGCAAGGTCGGCGCCAGTCTCAGCAAAAACTCATTGGCGGGGATGCGCCGGGGCTTGGCCTCGCGACGCACCAGCTGGCTCAAGGAAAACGCGCTGCGCCGACGTTGCAGCTCATCGCGCCATTCGTCATTGAGGCGCCGGCCTTCGTCGAGCACGAAGAACACCTCGAAACTGGCGTCACGAAACAGCACGTCCGGCGGCTCCCCGGCCGGGGCGAACTCGTCGGCGCGATAGGGAATGTTCAAGCCTTGCAGCAGGCGCTGGCAGACCCAACGCTCACGCTCCCATTTGCGGGCATTGGACAGGAACGCGTTGGCTTGCTCGGCCGCGATGGTCAGCAGGCGTAAATAATCTGAGTCATCCATAGGCCCAAGCTTAGCGTTCATTTGCGACAAGCAGAAAGCGTGAAACGGTAAACAGTAGGACAGGAGGCTTGGAACGGGCGGTGTAGACTGATGGCCATTGCGCCTAGGCGCTCGAACGAGGAGTAGAACGTGAAATATTGGCCCGTGTTGTTGCTCAGTCTTCTGCCTCTTTGGGCGCAGGCGTTGCAGGTGGGTGAGCGGCTGGCGCCGTGGACCTTGCTTGATCAGTTCGATCAGGCCTATACGCTCGATAACCAGACTCAGACGCTGCTGGTAGCGCGCAGCATGGACGCCGCCAAACTGGTCGCCGCCGCTCTGCAGGGCCAGCCCAAGGGCTACCTGGAGGCTCGGCACGCCATATTTGTCGCGGACATCCAGCGCATGCCTCGATTGATCGCGAAAATGTTCGCGGTGCCGGCCATGCGCGATTACTCCTATCGGGTGATGCTTGACCGTGATGGTCGTGTGGCGCCGCGCTACCCCGGGTCCGTGGATAAAGTGTTGTGGCTGCAGCTCAGGAACGGTCAATTGGTGGGGCAGTCCGAGTATGCCACGGCGGCGCAATTGCATGAGGCGCTGGAGAAGGCCCTGCCTTGATTGACACAGGGCTCCCGCGACCGCAAAGGCTGACATCCGGGTCATCCACAGGGCTGCGCTTGGCGTAGGCAGTCCATCGGAGAGGTTCCGATCTGCCGGATTTACCACCTGAAATCCCCGCAACACTCCTCATCCCCGCCCGGTTCAGGGCAACGCACAAAACGGATAGCGATCTGCGCAAAGCGGATATTGCCCCGTGCCTGGCACCTTTACCCTCGGCTGTACGGACGTTCGCCGCGTTACCGACGCTCTTAAAAAAACAACAACAAGAGATCAATGCCATGCGCAAGATTGACGTACATGAGGTTATCGACAACGCACGATTCAACCGCTTTCACTGGATGGTGCTGTTCTGGTGTGCCCTGATCATCATTTTCGACGGTTACGATCTGGTGATCTACGGCGTGGTGTTGCCGATGCTGATGAAAGAGTGGGGGCTCAGTCCCCTGCAAGCGGGCGCACTGGGCAGTTACGCACTGTTCGGCATGATGTTCGGCGCGCTGTTTTTCGGTCCGCTGTCGGACAGGATCGGTCGCAAAAAAGCCATCACGATCTGCGTGATGCTGTTCAGCGGGTTTACCGTGCTCAACGGTTTTGCCCGCAATCCCACCGAATTTGGCCTCTGCCGATTCATTGCCGGGCTCGGCATCGGCGGGGTGATGCCCAACGTCGTGGCGTTGATGAACGAATACGCGCCGAAGAAAATCCGCAGCACGCTGGTGGCGATCATGTTCAGCGGCTACTCGGTGGGCGGCATGCTCTCGGCGGGGCTCGGCATCGTGCTGATCCCGAGTTTTGGCTGGCAATCGGTGTTTTACGTGGCAGTGCTGCCGTTGCTGTTGTTGCCGCTGATCATGTACTTCCTGCCCGAGTCGGTGGGTTTCATGCTGCGTCAGGGGCGCAATGCAGAGGCTCGCAACATCCTGCAGCGGATTGACCCGGCTTACGTCGCGCAAACCGGCGATCAGCTGCACATGAGCGAAGTGAAGGGCACCGGCACGCCGGTGTTGCAACTGTTTCGCGAAGGTCGCGCGCTGCGCACGCTGATGTTGTGGCTGGCGTTTTTCTGCTGCCTGCTGATGGTCTACGCCTTGAGTTCCTGGCTGCCGAAACTGATGGCCAATGCCGGTTACAGCCTGGGCTCGAGTCTGTCATTCCTGCTAGTGCTCAACTTCGGCGCCATTTTCGGCGCGGTAGGCGGCGGTGTGTTGGGGGACAAACTCAACCTGCCACGGGTGTTGGCGGTGTTTTTCGCCGTGGCAGCCGTGTCGATCACCTTGCTGGGTTTCAACAGCCCGATGCCGCTGTTGTACCTGCTGATCGCGATTGCCGGCGCCACAACGATTGGCTCGCAAATCCTGTTGTACGCCTGCGCCGCGCAGTTCTACTCCATGACCATTCGTTCCACCGGTCTGGGCTGGGCCTCGGGTATCGGGCGCAACGGTGCCATTGTCGGGCCGCTGCTGGGCGGTGCGTTGCTCGGGATCAGCCTGCCGCTGCAACTGAACTTCATGGCCTTTGCCTTGCCCGGGGCGGTGGCCGCGATTGCCATGACCGTGTTTGCCATCAGCAGTCGGCGCAGCGCTAAACAAGCGCTGTCGGGCTTGCGCCACGGTTCGATCGACGGGTCTGTTGGCGACGTTTCATGAGAGCGTTAGTCCGGGATTTTTCCCTGTCTGCGGCGGTCGCCGGATTTATCGCCACGGTGATTTCCTACGCCGGGCCGCTGGTGATCATCTTTCAGGCTGCCGAGACGGCGCATCTCTCGCGAGAGGTGTTGTCGTCCTGGGTCTGGGCGATTTCCATCGGCAGCGCCGTGCTCGGTATCGGCTTGAGTCTGCGTTACCGCGTCCCGGTGATCATCGCGTGGTCGGCGCCCGGTTCGGCGTTGCTGGTGGCGCTGTTGCCGGGGATCTCCATGCCGGAGGCGGTGGGGGCCTATCTGGTCAGCAGCCTGATCATTTTCCTGGTCGGGGTGTCGGGGGCGTTTGACCGGATCATTGGCAAACTGCCGGCGGCGATTGCGGCAGCGATGCTGGCGGGGATTCTGTTCAGCTTTGGCACCGGTTTGTTCGTGTCGCTGCAGGGCAAGCCGTTGCTGGTACTGGCGATGTTCGCCACGTACCTGATCTGCAAGCGGCTGATGCCGCGTTATGCGGTGGTGATGGTGCTGCTGGTGGGCTGCTCGATGGCTGTTCTTTCCGGTGATTTGCACCGCGAAGCCTTGGTGATCGGTTTGGCCACGCCGGTGTGGATCACGCCCGTGTTCAGCCTGAGCGCGACGCTGAATATCGCCTTGCCGTTGGTGATGGTGGCGTTGACCGGCCAGTTCGTCCCCGGCATGGCGGTGCTGCGTGCCAGCGGCTATCAAACGCCGGCCAGCCCGATCATCGCCAGCAGTGCGCTAGGCACAGCGCTGTTGGCGCCGTTCGGTTGTCACGGGCTGAATCTAGCGGCGATTACCGCGGCCATTTGTACCGGGCGCGAGGCCCATGAAGATCCCGGCAAACGCTATGTGGCCGGGGTTGTCGGCGGGCTGTGTTACCTGGTGCTGGGGATCTTCGGCGCCACCCTGGTTTCTCTGTTTTCGGCCTTTCCCAAGGAACTGATCGCAGCCCTGGCCGGGCTGGCGCTGTTCGCCGCGATTGCCGGGGCATTTGCCGGCGCAATGGCCGTGCCGAGCGATCGCGAAGCCGCATTGGTGACCTTTCTGACCACAGCGTCGGGCATGTCGTTGCTGGGGTTGTCCGCCGCCTTTTGGGGGCTGATTTTCGGCATGGTCACGCACCTGTTGTTAAACGCCCGTCGTCCCGTTCCTCGCCGCGAATGCGCTACGGCTGAAGCACTTCAACCTGTCGATCAATAAAAATAAGAGAAATAACGATGAAACAGATTTTTCCAACAACCGGTTCGGTGTTGTCCATGGCGGTCGTCTCGGGTTTCTCCTCCGGCGCGATGGCGGCCGAGGGTGGCTTCATCGAAGACACTACGGCCACCTTGCAAGCGCGCAATTACTACTTCAGCCGGGACTTCTCCGACATCGTCGGGGCCAACCAACAATCGAAGGCCGAAGAGTGGGCGCAGGGCTTCATCCTCAACGTCAAATCCGGTTATACCCAAGGCCCCGTCGGTTTTGGTGTGGATGTCATTGGCCTGCTCGGCCTCAAGCTCGACAGCAGCCCGGACCGGGTCAATACCGGTTTGCTGCCGGTAAAGGATGACGGGCGCGCGGCGGATAATTACAGCCGTCTGGAGGGCGCATTGAAAGTGCGTTTTTCAAAAACCGAACTGAAGGTGGGTGAGCTGCAACCCAATTTGCCGGTGCTGGCGTTCAGCGATATCCGTTTGCTACCGCCCAGCTATCAGGGCGCAAGCATCAGCTCGAACGAGATCAATGGCCTGACGGTGCAAGGAGGGCATTTGAACTCGACCAGCCTGCGCAACGAGGCCGGCGACGAAAAGATGCAAGCCATGTTCGGTCACGTACCGCAGCGACAAGTCAGCAGCGACGGCTTCAACTTTGCCGGCGCCGATTACGCCTTCAACGATAAACGCAGCTCGGTCAGCGCCTGGTTCGGGCAACTGGAAGATATCTACAACCAGCGTTTTCTGGGCCTCAAGCACAGCGAACCACTCGGTAACTGGATCCTGGGCGCCAACCTTGGTTATTACGATTCGCGCGAAGACGGCAAAAAACTGCTGGGTAACATCGACAACCAGGCGTTCTTCTCCTTGCTGTCAGCCAAGCGCGGTGGGCACACGTTCTATCTCGGCTATCAGGGCATGTTCGGCGACAGCGCGTTCCCGAGGGTGTTTGCCAACATCTCACCGCTGGGCAACGAGGTGCCAACCTATGAATTCGCCTACACCGACGAGCGATCCTGGCAAGCGCGCTACGACTACGATTTTGCCGCGCTTGGCGTGCCTGGGCTGACCAGCACCGTGCGCTACATCAGCGGGGGCAATGTCGATACCGGGCAAGGGTTCGAGGGCAAGGACCGCGAGCGCGATCTCGATCTCGGCTATGTGTTGCAGAGCGGCAGCCTCAAAGGCCTCGGGATTCGCGTGCGCAACGTGATGGCGCGTTCCAACTACCGCAGCGATATCGACGAGAACCGTTTGATCCTCAGCTATACGTGGACGTTGCTATGAGGCGCTAGTTACAGGTTGCTCGTGCAGTTGCCCATGACTTGATAGGTCACTTGATGCGTCTGGCCCTGGTGATCGATGTAGACCATGGTGGCTGGCACGACGTCGCAGGCCGTTGCGGTGTCTGTTACTGACACCACTTCGGCGATGTCCAGCGACTGTGATGGGGGGGCGGCCGGCTCGTTGCTGGCAGCTATGGCGGAGGTTGCGATCAGGGTCAGAAACAGGCTGGTCAGGGTTTTCATTTTTGTGGGCTCGGGGTTGATTCTGATGTTTGAAGTTTAGTCTTTGGCAGTGAGTGATAAAGGGGGCTGGGTTTGATTCAGCGTTGCAGGGAACGTAACAATCGCTGTTTTTGGTTGAGGTCATATCCGTTTCTGCGGTAACGGCAGCTATTGGTTCCGCCCTTACGGCGGGTCATTTTGGAAAAGCCCCAAAGTAACCAAAGGGCTCTTGCCCCTTACGTTCGGTGCCTCGCCCAGGCTCGGCATGCCCTCGCTCCGGTCCTGCTCCGTGGGCCCGCCGCCATCGGCCATCCATGGCCGGGGGCGGCTAACCCGGCATCCTTGCCGGGTTGCCCGCTGCGCAGAACCTCCACTCGGCCTCTCGAAGGGGCCGTGTCAGTCGACATCATGGCGGATGCCAGTCCGCTTTCGCGAGCAGGCTCGCTTGTATGTTTAGACTTGAAGGGAGGGCGGGACTACAGACTCGATTTTGCTTTTGATCTTGATCTGGCCCGTCGGAAGGCCGGAACCAATAGCAGCCGTTACCGCAGGAACGGATACGCCCCCAATCATGGAGCCCCCTCCCGAAATCGAAGCGCACTCAAAGCCCGGTGTAGACTGAGGGCCTGTTCTCTTTTGGCAAGACAAAGGAGTGTGCCCAGACATGATCGGCGCCGAGTTACTGTCACCTGAAACCCTCGCAGCAGGGTGGTTGATCTATATACCGGTGCTGGTCTGGGCCGTTGCGCGAGCGCCGTGGGTCGAGCTGTTCAGCGACAGGCGCCGCCAGCATCTGCTGTTCGGCACGGTGTTCGCGCTGTTCATGCTGTGGCTGGTGCGTCGCGATTTCGATACCGGCGTGTCCTACCACTTCATCGGCATGACCGCGGTGACGCTGTTGCTCGACTGGCCACTGGCGATTGTCGGCGGGTTGGTCGCGCAAGCGGGGTTAGTGCTGCTCGGGCGCCAGGATCTGCTGGCGATGGGGGTCAATGGTGCGCTGTTTATTCTGCTGCCTGTGCTGGTCACCGAATGCTGCGCGATCCTGGTGGAGCGAGCGCAGCCGCGTAATCCCTTCGTGTATATCTTTGTTTCCGGGTTCTCGGCTGCAGCGCTTTCGGCGTTGTTGTGCCTGGTGCTGGCGCTGACGTTGCTGTGGTATGACGAGCGTTTCGCCATGCCTTATTGGCTCGAGGATTTTGTCGGTTACCTGTGGCTGATCATTTTTCCGGAGGCGTTCATCAACGGCATGGTGGTCAGCGCACTAGTGGTGTTCTGCCCCGAGTGGCTGGAGACCTTCAACCGCACACGTTACCTTTCGGCGCCCTGGAAAGACGACGATCCCAAGTCTTGATCCACATCAAATCCAACCATCGCTGACGCTTCCATGCTCCGCAAAACCTTCAGGAGCATCGAAATGAGTGTCTACGAATGGGCAAGGCAGGAGTTGCGTCAGAGTCTGGATGGCGCGCAGGAAGTGGGGTTTGATCCGGGATTGAGCCTGCGCGCCTTGCTCAGTGCGGTGGTGCAGCAGAGCAAGACCGTGCGCAGTGCCGAAGACCTGGCCGACGAGTTGCGCTTTCTCGCGGAAAACCTCGATGAAGACCAGGACTACGGCTTTATGCGGCCTTGAATCAGTGACGCGGTTCGAAGTCTTCGCTGAACATATCGTCTTCGGCGTCCGGGCTGACCGGGATCTTGTGTTCTTCCGAGGCCCAGGCGCCCAGGTCAATCAGCTTGCAACGGTCCGAACAGAATGGCCGGAATTTGTTCTCGGGACTCCATTCAACAGGGGCTCCGCAGGTTGGGCAATCGACGGTTGGGGTTTGGCTCATGACTGGCCTCCACGCAATGTAAGGTAAAAGTGATGCAGGCGTTCGACCTCGCTGTGCAGCCAGGCGAGGTCGCGGTCGTTGACCACCACATCGTCGGCGTGGCTCACGCGGTCCTGGCGGCTGGATTGCGCCTTGAGGATCGCCTGGACCTGTTGCTCGCTGGTCTGGTCACGCTGCAAGGTGCGTTCGATCTGTAGCTGTTCCGGGGCATCGATCACCAGGACCCGTTGGGTCATGGCGTACTGCCCGGACTCGATCAGCAACGGCGAAACCAGAATCGCGTAAGGCGATTGTGCCTTGGCCAGGTGATCGGCGATTTCCTTGGCGATCAGCGGATGCAGCAACGCTTCGAGCCAGCGGCGTTCCTCCGGCACTTCAAAGATCAGCTTGCGCAACGCAGCGCGATCCAGTTGCCCGTCGGCTTGCAACACGCCGGGGCCAAAGTGTTCAGCGATTTGCGCCAATGCCGGGCGACCCGGTTCCACCACCCAGCGCGCCGCATGATCGGCGTCCACAACGTGTACACCGAGGTCGATAAAGTGCTGGGCAGCCGCGCTTTTGCCGCTGCCGATGCCGCCGGTCAGGCCGAGAATCCAGGGTTTTTCCACAGGGGTATTCATTTCAAACCGACAAACTGCCAATAGAAGCCGGTTATTTGACCACCCCAGAGCAAGGCAATCCAGCCGGCAATCGCCAGAAAGGGTCCGAAGGGGATCGGTGTCGAGGTTTTTGCGTGGCGCAGGCGCAGTAAAATCACGCCGATGATGGCCCCCACAAGGGATGAAAGGAGAAGGGTCAGGGGCAATATCTGCCAGCCGCCCCAAGCGCCGATCATGGCCAGCAGCTTGAAATCGCCGTGACCGATGCCGTCCTTGCCGGTGAGCAGCTTGAACAGCCAGAACACCGTCCACAACGTCATATAACCGGCCACCGCGCCCCACAACGCCTCATGCAATGACACGAACAACCCGAAGCTGTTGACGATCAACCCCAGCCACAGCAGCGGCAACACCAGTACATCCGGCAGCAGTTGGTGCTCGGCGTCGATCAGGCTCATTGCCAGCAAGCCCCAGGTCAGCACCAGCACCATGCAGGCCTGCCAGCCGAAGCCGAAATGCCAGGCAATAAACGCCGAGAGCAGACCACAGGCCAGTTCAGTCAGCGGATAACGCTTGCTGATCGCCGTGGCGCAGTTCGAGCATCGCCCCCGTAGAAACAGATAGCTGAGCAGCGGAATGTTTTCCCAGGCGCGGATTTGATGGTCGCAATGCGGGCAGTGGGAATGAGGCAGCATCAGGTTATAGGCCGGGCCCGGCGCCTCGGGCGGCACGCCCAACACGTCATGGGCTTGCAGCCGCCATTCGCGGTGGAGCATTTTCGGCAGGCGCCAGACCACCACGTTGAGGAAGCTGCCAACCAGCAGGCCGACCGCCAGGGCGATGCCTACGAACACCAGCGGATAGAGGATCAGGATTTCGTTCAAGGGCATGTCAGATCGCTGAGCCGAGTTGGAAAATGGGCAGGTACATCGCAACCACCAGGCCACCGACAATAACACCCAGCACCACCATGATGAACGGCTCCATCAGGCTGGTGAGGTTATCGACCATATTGTCCACTTCATCCTCGTAGAAGCTCGCGACCTTATCGAGCATGTCGTCCAGTGCACCGGATTCTTCGCCAATGGCGGTCAACTGGATCGCCATGCTGGGAAAGATGCCCGAGGTGCGCATGGAAAAATTCAGCTGCATGCCGGTCGACACGTCCTGCTTGATGCGCAGCACTGCACGTTTGAATACGATGTTGCCGGTCGCGCCAGCCACTGACTCCAGGGCTTCGACCAACGGCACGCCGGCGGCGAACGTGGTCGACAGGGTGCGGGCGTAACGGGCCACGGCGGACTTGTACATCAACGTGCCGATAAGCGGCAGCTTCAGTAGCCAGGTGTCCATCCGGTCCCGAAAGCCCTGGGAGGTTTTAAAGGCGTGGCGCACACCGAAGATGGCGGCGACCAACACGCCCAGCATCATCCACCACCACGCCTGCATGAACTCCGACAGGCCTATGACCATTACGGTGAAGGCCGGCAACTCCGCGCCAAAGCCCTTGAACACCGACTCGAACTGCGGCACCACCTTGACCAGCAGAATCCCGGTGACAATGATCGCCACGAAGACCACGGCCAGCGGGTAGGTCATGGCTTTCTTGATCTTCGCTTTCAGGCTTTCGCTCTTTTCCTTGTAGGTCGCTACCCGTTCCAGCAGGGTGTCCAGCGCGCCGGCCTGTTCACCGGCATCAACGAGGTTGCAGTACAACTCATCGAAATACTGCGGCTTTTTGCGTAGGGACGCGGCGAAGCTGTTACCCGCCGCGACTTCCTGTTTCACCTCGTCCACCAGTTTGCGCATGGCCGGGTTGTCGAAGCCTTCGCCGATGATGTCGAACGACTGCAGCAGTGGCACGCCGGCTTTCATCATGGTCGCCATCTGCCGGGTAAACAGGGCAATTTCCTGAGCCTTGATACGTTTGCCGAAGCTGAAAATCGAGGCGGATTTCTTGCGCACCCTGCCGGGGTTGATTCCCTGCTTGCGCAGCTGAGCCTTGATCAACGCTGGGTTGAGTCCGCTCAACTCGCCGGTCATTTTGGAGCCTTTGCGGTCCGTACCTTCCCAGGCGTAGACACTGATTTTTGCTGCTTTGACCGCCATGTTCAGTCCTTGGTGACCCGGTTGATTTCTTCAAGGCTGGTGATGCCTTGCATGGCCTTGCTCAATCCCGAAGTGCGCAAGTCGTTGAAACCGTCCTTGCGCATCTGGATGTCGATTTCCAGTGAATTGCCTTCGGCCATGATCAGCCGTTGCAGGTCCGGTGTGTTCTTCACCACTTCATAAATCCCCACTCGCCCTTTGTAACCGCGGTTGCACTGATCGCAGCCGACCGGCTCATAGATCGTGAACAAGCCGATGCGTTCCTCGGGGAAGCCTTCCTTGAGCAACGCCTCGCGGGGAATCTCGATGGGTTTCTTGCAATGGCTGCACAGTTTGCGCGCCAGCCGCTGGGCGATGATCAGGGTCACCGAGGTGGCAATGTTGAAGCCCTTAATGCCCATGTTGTGCAAGCGGGTCAGGGTTTCCGCGGCGCTGTTGGTGTGCAGGGTGGAAAGCACCATGTGCCCGGTCTGGGCGGCCTTGATGGCGATCTCGGCGGTTTCGAGGTCGCGGATTTCACCGACCATGATCACGTCCGGGTCCTGACGCAGAAACGAGCGCAGCGCCTGGGCGAAATCCAGCCCTTGCTTGGGATTGACGTTGACCTGATTGATGCCTTCCATGTTGATCTCCACCGGGTCTTCGGCGGTAGAGATGTTGATGTCCACGGTGTTGAGGATGTTCAGCCCGGTGTAGAGCGACACGGTCTTGCCCGAACCGGTCGGCCCGGTGACCAGGATCATGCCCTGTGGCTGCTTCAGCGCAGCCATGTACAAGGCTTTCTGTTCCGGCTCGTAGCCGAGGGCGTCGATGCCCATTTGCGCGCTGGACGGGTCGAGGATCCGGATCACCACTTTCTCGCCCCACAGGGTCGGCAGGGTGTTGACCCGGAAGTCGATGGATTTGGTCTTGGACAGGCGCATCTTGATCCGTCCGTCCTGGGGTTTGCGCCTCTCGGAGATGTCGAGGCTGGCCATGACTTTCAGTCGCGCCGCAATGCGGTTGGCCAGTTGGCTCGGCGGCTTGGCGACTTCGCGCAGCATGCCGTCGGTGCGCATCCGCACCCGGTAGGTTTTTTCGTAGGGCTCGAAATGCAGGTCGGACGAACCGCTCTTGATCGCATCGAGCAACATCTTGTGGACGAAGCGCACCACCGGCGCGTCATCGGCATCCTGGCCTGCGATGGAGTCCTTTTTATTGTCATCGACCGACTCGATATCCAGCCCGTCAAGGTCAACATCGGCCATGTCTTCCAGGCCGGTGGATTGGCTGTCGAAGAATTTATCGATGGCATCGCCGAGTTTATCGTCCTCCACCAGAATGGCTTCGGTGTTCAGTCCTGTGCTGAACTGGATGTCATTGATGGCTTGATGATTGGTCGGGTCGGAAACCCCCACGAACAGCTTGTTGCCACGACGCCAGAGGGGCAGGGCGTGGTGCTGACGGATCAGTTTCTCGCTGACCAGCCCTCGGGGTTGGGTTTCTTTATCCAGGCAATTGAGGTCGAGCAGCGGCATGCCGAAATGCTCCGAGGCAATCTCGGCGACCTGTCGGCTCTTCACCAGTCTGTTCTGCACCAGATAACTGACCAGGGAAATTTTGCTGCGTTGAGCTTGCTGATACGCCTGTTGCGCGCTTTGGTCAGTGAGCAGTTCGGCCAGAACCAATTGCTTGGCCAGACCGCTAAGGGCGATGTCATTCATTGGGATACCGGACGCAGACAGTTCATGACTTATAGCCTAGTCAAGGAGCTGAGCCAAACCAGCGGCCGTCAGGTGACAAATAGTGTCAGATAGTGCGGATCCTGGGGGTAGGAAGGCTCCATGCCCTGGTTTTGTGCCCCGAAAACAGGGAGTGCAGCGCTTGGCACGGGCTGTGCTCAAGCTCATTCAGATCATGAGATTTCGACTCATGCATGGAGCCTGTCTATGAATACTCAAAAAGGTTTTACCCTGATCGAACTGCTGATCGTGGTGGCGATCATCGGGATTCTGGCGACGTTTGCGTTGCCGGCTTACTCGAAGTATCAAGCGCGTGCCAAGGTGACGGCCGGCCTGGCAGAGATCACGGCGTTGAAAGTCCCGTTTGAGGACCTTATGAACTCCGGCACCAATCCGGATCTGACGAAGGTTGGCGGAACCGCCACGACCTCCAATTGCACGACCACGGCAGCGGGTGTCGCGACTGATGGTACCGGCACCATCGGTTGCACGATTCTCAACGCTCCAGGTCCGGTCTTGAGCAAAACCATTACCCTGACGCGCTCTCTGACTGGCTGGACTTGCGCCACCACAGTCGCTCAGGAGTACGCGCCTAAAGGCTGCACAGGCGTCTGATACTCGCGGTTAACAAATGCCCCGCCTTTCACGAGGTGGGGCATTTTTTTTCTGTCGAAGGGAAAAACTCTTAATAGAAAGAAATTCTCGACAATTCATGGCCTTAGGCCCGCCTCAAAACCCGCAACTTGCATGTAGAGAATCTCGAAGTCATGCAATTTGCATGATTCCGAAAATCGGGGTATTTCATAAGTGACTGTTTTATAAGGATTTATTGCCTGTCTCAAAGTTGGCACAGCGTTCGCAACATACCCAGTAACCCTGCTGACAAGACACACAGCAGACTTTCTAGAAAAACAGGAGTTACTCGTATGAAGAAGTTCGCTATCGCTGCCGCTGCTGCTACCGCGCTGACCCTGACCATGGCCAACGCTGCATTCGCTCAAACCCAGGCGACCCAGGCGCCAATGGTCCTGGCCGCCGGTGAAGTGACCCAAGCCAAAGAAGCTACCTCCGACACCTGGATCACCACCAAAGTCAAAGCAGACCTGGTAACCGAAAAAGGCATTCCTGGTACCGACATCAAAGTCGAAACCAACAAAGGTGTTGTGTCTCTGTCGTCCACCGTTGCGGTGACTGACGCTCAGAAAGCCACCGCCGTGGCTATCGCCAAGAAAATCAAAGGCGTCCAGGCGGTCTCCGCTGACGGCCTGAAAGCCGAGTAAGGCAAGACTTCTCGCCTGGACTGGGAGAAGGCGCGGCAGGCGGGCCGAGCAATACGCCTGCCGCATCTGGAGAGTTCATGCGAAAGGCCACAAGGATGTGGTCATTACAGGCCTCCGACATTCGTGTCGGGGGCCTGTTCTATTGTGGGCGCCGCAAAAACCACTGTGGGAGCGGGCTTGCTGGCGAAATCGGTGTGTCAGCCAACATCAATGCTGAATGACGCACCGCTTTCGCGAGCAAGCCCGCTCACACATTTGTAAGTGCCCACTTTGGATGGTGGGTTCAGTTCCCGCGTTTGCTGGTGATCTGTCTCAGCCGATTGCCTTCAAACCGCAGGTACTGATACATCCCGCCATTGGGCCCGTAGGTCCATTCCTCGACCTGAAACTCTTCCCGTCGGTTGGCGCTGCGCTTGTAGCCCAGCAGATCGCGGCTGACCGGTTCACCGCATTTCTGCAGCACTTCGCTGGACCGGTCGCCGACGCTGACCAATTGACTGCCGCAGCGCAAGGTATCGGCCGCCGAGGCCTGGCTGGCCGCCAGTGCCAGGGTCAGGCTCATCAGCACTCGTCTGATCATCACTCGGCATCCAGGTGCATTGGCGTCACCACCCGACCGTCACTTTCTGCCTCGCCCAGTTGGGCGTCGATGAAGTAGACGCGGTCATCGGCCATCTGCGTCTTGTCCACCAGGTAATCCTTGATGCTGCTGGCGCGCTCCTGACCGAGCTGGCGCAATAGCACATCGCTGGAGCTCCAGAACTTGATCACGTCTGCGCGCATTTTTGCGGTGCGTTCTTCCTTGCCCAGGTCCTTCCATTCTGCGGGTGGCTGGGTCTTCAGGCGGGTGCGGTAGATCCCTTCCAGCAGCGGACCTTTCTCGCCGTCCGGCACCTGCACCAAGGAAGCCTGGGCCGGAACCTTGTCACCGCGCCGCTGGAGCATTTTGTAGTAGTTGTACTGGTATTCGCGTTCAAGCCGTTGTTCGGCAATCAGTGGGCCGTCGCTGCTGGCGGCGGCCGTGCCTTCGATTTCCAGGCGCAGGGCAGGACGTTCCTTGAGGGCTTGGGACAGTTTGACCAACGAAGCCTCGGCGTCCTTGCTCAGATCGCTTGAACCCGGTGCAAACGAAACAGTGCCCAGATCTTGCGAACCACTGCCACTGACCAGCCCGCCAATCATTTTGAACGGGGCGGCAGCGGCTTTGACGATCAGGTTGCGCAGGGTCTGCCAGACGATCGGCATGACGCTGAATTGCGGGTTGTTCAAGTCGCCGGTCACCGGCAGCTCGATGGAAATCTTGCCATCGACGTCCTTGAGCAAGGCGATCGCCAGTTTCAGCGGCAGGCTGACAGCGTCCGGACTGTCGACTTTTTCACCCAGTTGCAGTTGCTCGACCACTACTTTGTTCTCGGCCTTGAGCTGGCCCTTGACGATGATGTAGTGCAGGTCGAGATTGAGCCGACCCTTGCGGATACGGTAACCGGCGAACTTGCCGGAGTAGGGCGTCAGCGTGGTCAGTTCCACGCGTTTGAAACTGGTGGCGATGTCGAGGCTGGCCATCGGGTCGAACGGGTTGACCGACCCCTTGATGGTCACGGGCGCATAGCGGTCGACCTTGCCTTTGATATCGACGGTGGCCGGTTTTGCCTGACGGCTGTCGATGGTGCCGATCTGCCCGTTGAGCTGTTGCACGGCCGTGGCGAAGTTCGGCGTCAGGCTGAAGTCGGCGAAGTTCGCCGAACCGTCATTGATCGCAATGCCGCCAATGTGGATGCCCAGCGGTTTGTCCTTGCTGGCGGGTTTGGCAGCGGCGGTCTTGGCAACCCCGGTGTCGGCCGGTTGCGGGATCAGCAGGTCATCCACGTTGGTGGTGCGGTCATCGTTGATCATGAAGCGCACGTAAGGCTGGAACAGGTTGACCTTGTCGATCGTCAGGCTGTCGCCGTGTTGATAATTCAGTCCTTCGAGCACCAGTTGCTGCCACTTGAGGAAGTCGCGAGTCTTGAGGGTGTCGAGGGTATGCAGTTGATCGACCTGTGCTTTGCCGGTGACGCTGAACGCCAATGGCTCGGTGCTTTTCAGGTCGACCGCCAGATCACTGCCGAGCATGCCACTGCGCAGTTCCAGGCGAATGAACGGGTTTATGTAGGACTGGGCGACACGCAGGTCGATGTCCTTGGTCTGCACGTTCAGTTTGGCGCTGACCGGTGCAAGATTGACCACTCCGTCGGCCATGAGCTTGCCCTGTTTACCCACGCCGGTGTCGAGCTTGAGGTTAAAAGGCGAGCCGTTGAGGCTGTCGAAATTCTGCAGGTCCAGGTTCAGGGGGCCGACATCCAGCGCCACGACGGGTTGTGCCTTGCGATCGGCCAGATGCACCTGGTAATTGCGCAGTTGCACGTCTTTGAGCAGCACTTGCCACGGTTTGCTGGGTGGCGCGGGTTCAGGTTTCGGTGAATCAGCGGCAGCTGGAGTGCTGGTTGGTTCGGCGTTGGCTTTGACCGTCGCCTTGGAAGGCTGACTGGCGAACAGTTTCTGCCAGTCGAGTTGGCCATCCGCTTCCAGGGCGGCCCAGGTTTCCAGTTTATTGCTACGGATCTTGCCGACCACCACTTGCTGTTTGGCCAGATCCACGGTGGTTTCGCTGATGTCCAGACGCTCGAGTTTCGCCAGCGGTCGACCGTCCGGAGCCTTGATGGCGAAGGGCGCGACGCTGACGGCGACGTTACTCAGCAGCAGTTCGGTTTCCTTGGACAAGTTGAGCTTGTAGTCGGTACTCAGGTTGACGACGCCGTCTTCCAGCACCAGCGGCAATGCGTCACGCACATAGGGCCAAAAGGCTTTCATCTTGCCGTCGGTGATCTTCAACTTACCTTCGGAGGCAATCGGGATCAGGCTGAAGTTACCGGTCCAGTCGAGCTGTCCACCGGCCGGGCCGACGGCCACCAGGGTCATGTCGGCACTGTCTTCGGGCAGGGTGCTGAGGTTCTTCAGCTCGAAGTCGAGTTTGTCGTAGAGAAACTCGATGGGTTCGCTGGGGCGCAAATCCTGAAAGTGCACATTGCCGCCAGCCAGTTTGATCCGCTCGATGCGCAACGGAAACGGCTTGGCGTCCGGGTCGGCGGGAGTTGGCTCACTGGCGGGGATCTTGAACAGGCCCAACAGATTGAGTTTGCCGTCCTTGCCGAAGAGGATTTCGGTCTTGGGTTTGTCCAGTTCGATATCGGACAGGTGCAGCGCTTTGGTCCACAGGCTGTCGATCTGCAAGTTGGCATACAGGCGTTCAAAGCCGACCTGTTCTTTGCCCGGCTCGCCGATGACCAAGCCCCAAAGGGTCACTTCCAGGCTGAAAGGGTTGAGTTCGATGCGGGAAATCGTGGCGGGCATCGTGGCGTAGTTGGCCAATTGTTGGTTGGCAACCCGCAACGCGATGCCCGGCAAAATCAGAAACCCCAGCAGGCTATAAAGGGCCAGAGCAGTCAACAATGCGCCAATAGCGCGAATCAATCCTTTGGGCATGTGCGGCTTCATCTGTCTGAATCGGAGTGCGTTGGAGTATGGCACGCGAATCCGGTTCCGAAGTGATCCTGCTTTATAGGATTAATCTGATTTTGCGGTGAAATTTCAGAGTTGCAGAATCAGTGTTTTCAGCGGCGGCTGTTGATCCATCGACGGGAAATCCGCGCCAGGTTTCATCACTGTCCACTCGCGGACGGGCCGGCCGGCCTTCTCGGCGCAACGCAAAACCTGTTCGCGCCAATCGTCCATGCTGACCTTTGCCAGGTTGTTGCAGCAGATCAGCACGCCGTTGTCGGCGGTGGTCAGCAGCGCGGGTTTGAGCAGGCTCTGGTAGTCGCGCAGCAGATCGACCGTGCCAAACGCGCTCTTGGCCCAGGCCGGTGGATCGAGCAGCACCAGGTCGTACTGACGTTGCTCAAGACGTTGGTAACTCGGCAGTTTCTGCCCGCGCCGTTGGCTGATCGGCAGGCCCGCCAGTTGTCGGATGGCCGGGAAGTAATCGGACTGGATGAATTCCATGGCCGGCAACTGCGGATTGAGCAGACCGTTCTCACGGCCGACCGCCAGATTGCCCTCGGCAAAATCCAGGTTACACACCTCGCTTGCCCCACCGGCGGCAGCACTCAAGCCGACGCCGCAGGTGTAGGCAAACAGGTTGAGTACGCTTTTGTGTTTGCTGTGTTCCTTGACCCAGCCGCGGGTGTTGCGCAGGTCCAGGAACAGCAGCGGATCCTGGCCGGCATGGCGCCCGCGAACCCGGTAGTCCAGACCCCATTCGTGGCCGATCAAGTCTTGCAGGGCGGCCTCGTCGGCGCGGTAGACGGTGTCTTCGCGGTCGATGCGCGAGTTGCCCCGGGAGCGGTCGTTGTAGACCAGCAGCGTTTCGAGGCCCAGGTGTTGATTGATGATCTCGTGCAGTTGCAGCAGCGCCTCACGCTCCAGTGCCTGGTGGAAGCTTTGCACCAGCAGTTGCGGGCCGTAGCGGTCGATGGTCAGGCCGCCGGCGCCTTCCTGGCTGCCGTGAAACAGGCGATAGCAATCGGTGCCTTGCTGATGCAGCTCGGCGAGCAGGTCCTGGCGATGATCGAGGGCGGCGCGCAGCGCCTGATTCAAGGAAGACATGCAGTGCGCCTTGCAGGAGGGAATTTGGCGCGGGAGTTTAACAGCATTGGCGTGAAGTCGAGGTGTTGCCATCGCGAGCAGGCTCGCTCCCACAGAGCTAATTGTTGGCTGAGCGTTTTGCGTTTCGCACAAAGCCAATATGGGAGCGAGCCTGCTCGCGATGCTGTCAGGTGCGTTACTGGTTCAGACGTTTGTCGATCAGCCCCTGCACCACGCTCGGGTCGGCCAGGGTCGAGGTGTCCCCCAAGCTGTCCAGTTCGTTGCAGGCGATCTTGCGCAGGATGCGCCGCATGATCTTGCCCGACCGGGTTTTCGGCAAAGCCGGTGCCCACTGGATCAAGTCCGGTTTTGCAAAGCTGCCGATTTCCTTGGTGACGTGGGCCAGCAGTTCTTTTTTCAGTTCGTCATTGGCCTCGGTGCCGTTCATGGGCGTGACGAAGGCGTAGATACCCTGGCCTTTGACGTCGTGGGGATAACCGACCACGGCGGCCTCGGCAATGCTGTCGTGCAGCACCAGGGCGCTTTCCACTTCGGCGGTGCCGATGCGGTGCCCGGAGACGTTGATCACGTCGTCGATGCGCCCGGTGATCCAGTAATCGCCATCTTCATCGCGCCGCGCGCCATCGCCGGTGAAGTAGTAGCCGGGGTAGGGTTTGAAGTAGGTGTCGACCATGCGTTGCGGGTCGCCATAGACGCTGCGGATCTGCGCCGGCCAGCTGGACTTGATCGCCAACACGCCGCTGCCGGCACCTTTGATTTCCTTGCCCGTTTCATCCAGCAACACTGGCTGCACGCCGAACATCGGTTGCGTGGCGCAGCCGGGTTTGATCCGTTGCGCGCTGACCAGCGGGCTGAGCATGATGCCGCCGGTTTCGGTCTGCCACCAGGTGTCGACGATCGGACAACGCTGCTCGCCGACGACGTTGAAGTACCAATCCCACGCTTCCGGATTGATCGGCTCACCGACGCTGCCGAGTAATCTGAGGCTCTGGCGCGAAGTTTCCTTCAGCGGTTCCGGGCCTTCGCGCATCAGCGAACGCAGCGCGGTCGGGGCGGTGTAGAAAATGTTGACGTGGTGTTTGTCGATCACCTGCCAGAACCGCGAACTGCTCGGGTAGCTCGGCACGCCTTCGAAGATCAGCGTGGTCGCGCCGTTGGCCAGCGGGCCGTACACGATGTAACTGTGACCGGTGACCCAGCCGACGTCGGCGGTGCACCAGAAGACTTCGCCCTCGCGGTAATCGAGCACGTACTTGAAGGTCATTGCCGCTTGCAGCAGATAGCCGCCGGTGGTGTGCAGCACGCCCTTAGGTTTGCCGGTGCTGCCGGAGGTGTAGAGGATGAACAGCGGGTCTTCGGCGTCCATGGGTTCTGGCGGGCAATCGTCGGTGACGTCGCGCAGCGCCTGGTGATACCAGAGGTCGCGACCTTCAACCCAATCCACTTGGCCCTGGGTGCGCTCGACAACGATGACGGTGCTGACGTTCGGGCAACTTTGCAGCGCCTCGTCGACCTTCTGCTTGAGCGGCACGAATTTGCCGCCGCGCACGCCTTCGTCGGCGGTGATCACCGTGCGGCAGTCGGCGTCGAGAATCCGGTCGCGTACCGAGTCTGGAGAGAAGCCACCGAACACCACTGAATGCACCGCGCCGATCCGCGTACAGGCGAGCATGGCGTAGGCCGCTTCGGGAATCATCGGCATGTAGATGCACACACGATCACCCTTTTTCACGCCACGGCTTTTGAGCACGTTGGCCAGGCGACAGACGTTGTGATGGAGTTTTTTGTAGGTGATCTGGGCGGATTCGGCGGGGTCGTCGCCTTCCCAGAGGATGGCGATCTGATCGCCGCGTTTTTCCAGATGACGGTCGATGCAGTTGTAACTGACGTTCAATTTGCCACCGGCAAACCAGCTGGCCTCACCGGTTTTCAGGTTATAGCGCTGGACGGTGTCCCATGGCGTGCTCCAGTCGAGAAAGCGGCTCGCCTGCTCGGCCCAGAAGGTGCTGGGGTGTTCGATGGATTGGCGGTAGAGGCGGTGGTAGTCATCTTGACTCAGGTTTGCAGCCCGGCGGACGGCATCGGCTTTGGGGAATGTGCTGATATCGAACATGACGGTTCCTTATTCTTGTTTTGCGACAAGTAATAAAGATGCGCCGAGTGACCGAAGGGTTCAAGCCGTGCGCTTAAACAACTGTGGGAGCGAGCCTGCTCGCGATGGCGGCTTAACATTCAACACAGATGTCGATTGTTAGACCGCTATCGCGAGCAGGCTCGCTCCCACAGAGGTTACCGTGTGGCGTCAGATCAACCGCGGTGACGACCGCGGAAGTAGTTGATCAGGCCTTGGGTGGAAGCATCGTCAGCCGGGGTTTCTTCGCTGCCGACCAGACGGTTGTAGACGCCCTTGCCCAGCTCTTTACCCAACTCCACACCCCACTGGTCGAAGGCGTTGATGCCCCAGACCACGCTTTGCACGAAGACTTTGTGTTCGTACATCGCCACCAGCGCGCCAAGACGACGCGGGCTGATGCGCTCGACCACAATGGTGTTGCTCGGACGGTTGCCCGGGATCACCTTGTGCGGCGCGATTTTATGCACGTCTTCTTCGCTCATGCCTTTGTCGCGCAGTTCGGCTTCGGCTTCCGGCAGGGTCTTGCCGAGCATCAACGCCTGGCTCTGCGACAGGCAGTTGGCATACAGCCACTGGTGGTGGTCGGAGACCGGGTTGAAGCTGACAATCGGCACGATGAAGTCGGCCGGAATCAGTTGGGTGCCCTGGTGCAGCAACTGGTGATACGCGTGCTGACCGTTGCAACCCACGCCGCCCCAGATGACCGGGCCGGTGTCGGTGGACACTGGCGTACCGTCCTGGCGTACGCTCTTGCCGTTGGACTCCATGTCCAGCTGTTGCAAGTGCTTGGTGATGTTACGCAGGTAGTGGTCGTACGGCAGGATCGCGTGGCTTTGCGCGCCCCAGAAGTTGCCGTACCAGACGCCGAGCAAGGCCAGCAGTACCGGCATGTTCTGGTCGAAAGGCGCGCTCTGGAAGTGCTGGTCCATGGTGTAGGCACCGGACAGCAGTTCCTTGAAGTTCGACATGCCGATGGCCAGTGCGATTGGCAAACCAATAGCCGACCACAGCGAGTAACGGCCGCCGACCCAGTCCCACATCGGGAAGATGTTTTCTTCGCGGATACCGAATGCCACCGCCGCCGCGTTGTTGCTGGAGACGGCGATGAAGTGACGATACAGCTCGGCTTCTGAACCGCCTTGAGCCAGGTACCAGGCGCGAGCGGCTTGCGCGTTCTTCAGGGTTTCGAGGGTATTGAAGGATTTCGACGAAACGATGAACAGCGTGGTCTCGGCGCGCAGCTTCATGGTCAGTTCGTGGAATTCACTGCCGTCGATGTTTGCCAGGTAATGGCAGCGCACGCCTTTCTGGGCGTAGGACAGCAACGCTTCAGAGACCAGCTCAGGGCCGAGGAACGAGCCACCGATGCCGATATTCACCACGTCAGTGATCGGCTTCTCGGTATAACCGCGCCACAGACCGTCGTGGATGCGGCCGACGAGGTCGGTGATCTGATTCAGCACCTTGTGCACTTCAGGCATCACGTTGACGCCGTTCACCGACAGTTTGTCGCCGACCGGGCGGCGCAGGGCGGTGTGCAGGGCCGGGCGACCTTCCGAGGAATTGACGATTTCGCCGTCGAACAGCGACTTGATCGCGCCCTTGAGGTCGACTTCATTGGCCAAGCCCACCAGCAGATTGCGGGTCTCGGCGTTGATCAGGTTCTTCGAGTAATCGAGAAACAGGCCGCAACTGCTGAGGGTGAATTGAGTAAAGCGCTGCGGATCGGCATTGAAGGCCTCGCGCATGCTGAAATCCTGCATGGCTTGGCGGTGGTCATTCAACGCTTGCCAGGCGGGCAGAGCGGTAACGTCATGAGGAGTGCGGTAGTACGCCATCGCTGCGGGTTTCCTTTTTACTTGAACGGCTTTTTTGAACACTGAAAATCCCGGAGCGCCGTGGGCAGGCGTCCGGTCAACTGCGTCGACACGATTTCAATGACACAGGGCGAATACAGTAAACCTCGCGCTGCGATCTGTCTTGACTTTGTCTAACACGTTCCCGGTACTTTTTTATACACAAAGCAGGGAACGTTTCGACAAGCGGGAGGGGCGGCGGTTCGATCAGGCGACCTGAACCGGAATGGCATTGCTGGTGTGGCTCAGTTCATTGCCCGGCGCCATGTAGAGCATGCGCGGCTTGAAGTTGAGCAACTCGGCTTCGCTGTAATGCGCGTAGGCGCAGATGATCACCCGGTCACCGACCTTGGCCTTGTGCGCGGCGGCGCCGTTGACCGAGATCATGCGCGAGCCTTCTTCACCACGAATCGCATAGGTGGTGAAGCGTTCGCCGTTGTCGACGTTATAAATCTGGATCTGTTCGTATTCACGGATACCGGACAAGTCCAGCCATTCGCCGTCGATGGCGCAAGAACCTTCGTAATCGAGTACGGCGTGAGTGACTTCGGCGCGATGCAGCTTGGCTTTGAGCATGATGGCGTGCATGAGGGTTTCCCAGGTCGGAATCGAACGGCGGGCAGTTTGCCCGAAGGCTTCAGAGGCAGCAATACGATGTAAAAACTGACGCAGATCCCCTGTGGGAGCGGGCTTGCCCGCGATGGCGGCTTTCCACTCAACATAGATGTTGAAGTGATGGCCTCATCGCGAGCAGGCTCGCTTCTACAGGGGTTTTGTGGTGTTCAGGCGGTGGCGTCGAGGTTCAGGTGCAGGTTGTCGATCAACCGCGTAGTCCCCAGGAACGCCGCCACCAGAATCACCAGGTCCCGATCCTCAGGGGTCGCCGGGCGCAAAGTTTGCGCGTGACGAATCTCCAGGTAATCAGGGCGCAATCCCGCCGCTTCGAGCTGCTTGATCTGTGCGTCGATCAGCGCCGGGAAATCCCGGTCGCCCTGTTTGATCGCCTCGGCAATCTGGCTCAGGCCGCGATATACCGTCGGCGCAACGGCCCGTTGCTCTTCGCTGAGGAAACCATTGCGCGACGACAGCGCCAGGCCATCGGGCGCACGTACGGTCGGTTCGCCAATGATCTGGATCGGCATATTCAGGTCGTGGACCAGGGATTTGATCACCGCCAGTTGCTGGAAATCTTTCTGGCCGAAGATCGCCAGGTCCGGCTGGACCATGTTGAACAGCTTGCTGACCACCGTCGCCACCCCTTCGAAATGCCCGGGACGGCTGGCGCCGCACAGGCCTTCGGAGAGTTGCGGGACGCTGACGCGGGTCTGGCCGGCCATGCCGTCGGGGTACATCTCTTCGACGCTTGGCGCGAACAGCAGGTGGCAACCGGCCTGGAGCAATTTCTCCTGGTCGGCGGCCAGGGTCCGCGGGTACTTGTCGAGGTCTTCGCCGGCGCCGAATTGCAGCGGGTTGACGAAAATGCTCGCGACCACGAAATCCACCCGTTGGGTCGCTTTGGTAATCAGCGCGATATGACCGCTGTGCAGGTTGCCCATGGTCGGCACGAAGCCGATGCGCTTGCCTTCGCTGCGGGCACGGGCGACGGCGGCCCGAAGTTCGCGTACGGTTTTTACGGTGTTCATGCAGAGAATCCGTGTTCGATCCCAGGGAAAGTGGCTGCCTTGACTTCAGAAACGTAGGCGCTCAACGCAGCGTGAATACTGGTCTGGCCGTTCATGAAGTTTTTTACGAATTTAGGCACACGGCCGGTAATCGACAGGCCGAGCATATCGTGCAGGACCAGGACCTGGCCGTCGGTACCACTGCCGGCGCCGATGCCGATCACCGGAATGCCTACCGCCTGGGTGATTTCCTGGGCCAGTTCGCTCGGTACGCACTCCAGCAGCAACATGGCTGCACCGGCCTGCTCCAGGGCGATGGCGTCGGCGCGCATTTGCCGTGCCTGGTTCTCGCTGCGGCCCTGGACTTTATAACCGCCCAGGATGTTCACCGATTGCGGCGTCAGGCCCATGTGCGCGCACACCGGGATGCCGCGTTCGGCCAGCAGACGGATCGAGTCGGCGAGCCACAAGGCCCCTTCAACCTTGACCATGTGCGCACCGGCCTGCATCAACAGGGCGCTGTTGCCCATGGCTTGTTCGGTGGTGGCGTAGGCCATGAACGGCAGGTCGGCGAGGATCAGCGCATCGGCGTTACCGCGTTTGACGGCTGCGACGTGGTAAGCCATTTCCGCGGTGGTCACCGGCAAGGTGCTGTCGTGACCCTGCAGAACCATGCCGAGGGAGTCGCCCACCAGCAGCACTTCGACGCCAGCCTGATTGCAGGCGTGGGCGAAGGTCGCGTCATAGCAGGTCAGCATGGTGATCTTTTCACCTTTTTGCTTGAGACCTTGCAGAGTGGTCAGGGTAATGGCTGGCATGAAAAGTTCCTCATTCAGGCGCTGTGGAAACTACTGCGAGTAACGCGCGTGATTCTTCGTTAAATACAGGCGCACGGTCTGTTGTCGTGCTTTTAAGGCCTGGATTGCGCCCTTCAATGCCGTGTTGGCGGCAGCGGGACGCCTATAGTCGTGAGGAGAACTCGGGAAGTCAATTGCATGTGTTACCGCATTGTTACGCGGTCGGTGTTACCGGGGTAACTGATGCGTTTCAGCAGCTGCAATCTGGTGTGCGACACAAAAACAATGTGGGAGCGGGCTTGCTCGCGAATGCGGTGTGACAGTAAACATTGATGCTGAGTGACACACCGCATTCGCGAGCAAGCCCGCTCCCACAGGGGATTTTTGTCAATTTTGGGAGAGGCGTTCCAGGCCGACGAACGGGCAATCGGCGAGTAGTGCCTTCAGGCTGCGGCCATCGGCCAGATGCAGCTCCGTCGGCGCGAGTTCGGCCAGCGGATACAGTACGAAAGCCCGTTCCTGCATGTGATAGTGCGGCACCTTGAGGCGTGGTTCGTCGATCAGCCGATCGCCAAACAGCACGATGTCGAGGTCCAGCGTGCGCGGCCCCCAACGCTCAAGACGCTCGCGTCCCTGTCCGTTCTCGATGGCTTGCAGCGCATCAAGCAAGTCCAGCGGCGCGAGCGTGCTGTCGAGGGCGGCGACCGCGTTGGTGTAACGCGGTTGGCCGGGCAGGAGCGAGTCGCTTTGATAAAACCCGGACACACCGACCAGTTCGGTCTGCGGCAACTGCGCCAGCGCCTCGACGGCGCTGCGCAATTGTTCGGCGGGGTCAGCCAGATTGCTGCCCATGCCGATGTAGATGCGTTCCATGGATTACTCGCCCGTGGCACTCGGTGCGCCGGCCGCGCGTTTGCGCTTGGCGCCACCGCTGCGACGACGTTTGCGTGGAGCGCCGGTGCCTTCATCCTTGCCGCTGAGGTCGCGGATCATGTCCCGACGCTCACTGTCGTTGGCGTCCTGATAGTCAGTCCACCATTCGCCCAGGCCATCGGTCTGCTCGCCAGCGCTTTCGCGCAGCAGCAAGAAGTCGTAACCGGCGCGGAACCGCGGGTTATCCAGCAACAGGTCGGCCCGCTTGCCGCTGCGGCGCGGAAGACGTTCCTGCATGTCCCAGATTTCGCGGATCGGCATGGTGAAGCGTTTCGGGATCGCGATCCGCTGGCACTGTTCGGCAATCAGCTCATGAGCCGCTTCCTGCATCGCCGGAATCGGCGGCATGCCACGTTCTTGCAGGCGCAGTACGCGGGCCGGCAGGGCAGGCCACAACAGGGCTGCAAACAGGAACGCCGGGGTCACCGGTTTGTTCTGCTTGATGCGCAGGTCGGTATTGATCAACGCTTCGCTGATCAAGGTGTGGGTGTACGTCGGGTTGTATTCCAGCGCCTCGGCACTGGCCGGGAACAGCGGATCGAACAGCTGCAGGTCGACCAGCATCTCGAAGGTGTCCGCGGCATGGCCAGAGAGGAACAGCTTGAGCACTTCTTCGAACAGACGGGCTGACGGGATCTCGCGCAACATCGGCGCCAAGTCGCGGATCGGCTGGGCGCTGTGTTTTTCGATGCCGAAATTAAGCTTGGCGGCGAAACGCACGGCCCGCAGCATCCGTACCGGGTCTTCCTGGTAGCGTTGCTTCGGGTCGCCGATCAGACGGATCAGGTGATTGCGAATGTCGTGTACGCCATTGGCGTAATCGAGAATGCGCTCGCTGACCGGATCGTAATACAGGGCGTTGATGGTGAAGTCGCGGCGTTGCGCGTCTTCTTCCAGCGTGCCGTAGACGTTGTCGCGCAGGATACGCCCGCTCTCGTTACGGGAAGACTGGTTGCTGTCTTCTTCGTCGTCGTTTTGCGGGTGATTGGCGCGGAAGGTCGCGACTTCGATGATTTCGCGGCCAAAGTGGATATGCACCAGTTTGAAGCGGCGACCGATGATCCGCGCATTGCGGAATTCGGCTCGCACCTGTTCAGGGGTGGCGCTGGTGGCGACGTCGAAATCTTTTGGCGTGATGCCAAGCAGCATGTCACGCACACAGCCGCCAACCAGGTAAGCCTGGTAACCGGCGTTCTGCAGGCGTTCGACGATGTTCACCGCGTAACGGCTGAACTGACCCTTTTGCAGCGAATGTTGGCCGCTGTTGAGCACTTCAGGCGTACTGCGAATGTGTTGCGTATGACGCTTGGGAGAACGGAATGACTGGAACAACTTCTTCAGCATGGGATGCACTGTTTGAAGGAATGTTCGGCCATAACGAAGAATGACCGCATGATGGGCGGGGATTCTAGCATTTAGTCGGGGGATGGTGTAGGAAGCTGCGCAAGCACTTGAAGGGCATGTCTGGAAGGCGAGTTTGTGTAGCGAACCGTGTAGCAGCTGTCGAGCCGCGCGCTGTGGTGAGGGGATTTATCCCCGTTCGGCTGCGAAGCAGTCGTGAATTTAGATAACTGGATGCGTCAGGCAGACGATGTGTTCAGGTTTTACGACTGCTGCGCAGCCGAACGGGGATAAATCCCCTCGCCACAGGGCAGCTGCTACAAGAGCTCAAACGCCAGAAACTACAAGGGGAGCCGAAGCTCCCCAAGAAAGTAGTTGCATGCTCTATTTTTATTTTTGATTCGGGCTTTTTGTTTTTATTAAGTGCCCTCGCCATGAAGCTTTTCCTTCATGACCCTCCCAATCGGGAGCCAAGAGCAAACGGATTGCTTTGGTCGCTGTGTTGCAGTGATCTTGCGATCCAACCAGTTCAGGCACTGTCTTAGGACAGTTTTTTATTATTCTCGGCCTGGTCGTGGGGCAAGCCCCAAATACAACGCCTCTCCAAAAGAATCAGTTAGCTGCGCCTCTCGCCGTCTTGTTTTTATTGTGCGTGAGTCGATTCGTCTTATTTTTATTGTCTTGTGCATTGCTTGTTATTGTTCTTGTACTAAACATATAGCAGGGTGCGTGCCAACTTTTGCGAGACCCAGTAAAACAAGGGGTTAGGCGGGTTGATGGGGTTTTTCGAGGCCCAAAAAAACCGGGGCTTCGTTACCGTAAGCCCCGGCTTCTGTTACGTGAAAAGACTGGGGTAACAGTTTTTTCACAAAGTCACGTGTTACCCGCACACCTTACAGGTGACGTTCAGCTCTCGCTGGCCACCCCGGTCTTGCGCCGCGGAATGCCCAGGCGCTGACGACGTTCCCACAGACATTTACGGCTCACCCCGAGTTTGCGCGCCAGTTCGGTTTCCGTCATGTGGTCCTGATGCTCAAGCACGAAGTGCTGGAAGTAGTCTTCCAGCGACAGGTCTTCGGTCGGCTCATGATTGTTGTTGCTGGCGCCGTTGCCCTGTTGCGGGGGCAGGCCGATGAAATCGTCGTCTTCCAGATCGCTCAGTTCGATGTCGATCCCCAGCAGCTCGGCGGAAATCTCCGGGCTCTCACACAGGATGACGGCGCGCTCGACGGCGTTTTCCAGTTCACGAACGTTACCCGGCCAGGAGTAATGACGAATCGCCTGTTCGGCATCCGCGGCGAACTTCAGGTCGGTGCGGTTGACCCGCGCGCTCTGTCGCGCCAGGAAGGCATTGGCGATCTCGTTGACGTCGGCACCGCGCTCGCGCAGGGCCGGCAGTTTCAGGGCGATCACGTGGAGGCGGTAATACAAGTCTTCACGGAACTGGCCGATCTTCGCCAGGCTCTTGAGGTCGCGGTGAGTCGCGGCGATCAAACGCACATCGACCTTCTGCGACTGCACAGAACCTACCCGGCGAATTTCGCCTTCCTGCAACACGCGCAGCAAGCGGGCCTGGGCTTCCAATGGCAATTCGCCAATTTCGTCGAGGAACAAGGTGCCGCCGTCCGCCGCTTCCACCAGACCGGCACGCCCGGCGCTGGCGCCAGTGAACGCGCCTTTTTCGTGGCCGAACAGTTCGGACTCGATCAGGCTTTCCGGAATGGCCGCGCAGTTCACCGAAATCATCGGCGCCTTGGCGCGTCGGGACAGGTTGTGCAGGGCGCGGGCCACCAGTTCTTTACCGGTACCGGATTCGCCCTGGATCAGGACATTGGAATCGGTCGGCGCGACTTTGCGGATCTTGCTGTACAGGTCCTGCATCGGCGGGCATGAACCAATGATGCCGATTTCGCCGTTGCTGTTATCGACACCCGGTTTCGCCGCGCCATTGCCGGCTTTGCCAGTGACCGGTTCGCCGCTGGCTGGCAGCGACTGGCGGTCACGCAGGATTCGGGCGACGGCCTGGAGCATTTCGTCGTGGTCGAAAGGTTTGGCGATGTAATCCACCGCACCCATCTTCATCGAATCTACGGCCGAACGCAGGCTGGCGTAGCTGGTCATGATCAGCACCGGAGTGCCCTGGCCGAGTTTGATCAACTCGGTGCCCGGGGCGCCCGGCAGACGCAAGTCGCTGACGATCAGGTCGAACGTGGGAATGGTGAAGCGTTCTTGTGCTTCCTGCACTGAACCGGCTTCGCTGACCTGGTACTGGTTACGTTCCAGCAGGCGGCGCAAGGCGGAGCGGATAATTGTTTCGTCTTCGACGATCAAAATGTGCGGCATTGATTCGATACTCTCGACGGTCTCAGTTCACAGCGGACGTCGCTTCGACATGACGCGGCAAAGTCACCCGGATACGGGTGCCGCGTTGGCTTTGTACATCAGCCGGGCTGTCGATGGTGATTTGTCCATAATGCTCTTCAACGATGGAATAGACCAGTGCAAGGCCCAGACCGGTGCCTTCGCCAGGATCCTTGGTGGTGAAGAAAGGTTCGAACAATCTGTCCATGATGTTCTTCGGAATACCGCTGCCTTCGTCTTCCACGATCAGATCGACCGTGTGTTCGCCGGCTTCGCTTTTGACCCGTACCGCACTGCCGGGAGGCGAGGCGTCACGGGCGTTTGAGAGCAGGTTGATCAAGACCTGGGCGAGGCGCTGCGGATCGCCTTCGACCCAGTGATCGGGGTCGCACAGATTATAGAACTGCACTTCGAAATTGCGTCGGTTCAGGGCCAGCAGACCGATGGCATCCTGGGCCACTTCGGCCAGACAGACGGGCTCGTCGCTGTGCTGATGGCTGCCGGCGTGGGCGAAGCTCATCAGCGACTGAACGATGCGTGACACGCGCTTGGTCTGCTCGAGGATCTGCCCGCTGATTTCCTTCAGCTCGCCATCGTCTTCACGCTCTTCGCGCAGGTTCTGCGCCAGGCACGCGATGCCGGTGATCGGGTTGCCGATTTCATGGGCCACCCCCGCGGCGAGGCGGCCGATGCTGGCCAGGCGCTCGGAATGCACCAGTTTGTCTTCGAGCATCTGGGTTTCGGTCAGGTCTTCCACCAGCAGCACCAGGCCACTGTTACCCGGCGCGAGCGGTTCATCGATCGCCGCTTTGTGCAGGTTCAGCCAGCGCGTCTGGCCATCAAGCGCCAGGTGCTGCTTGTGCAAATGCTCGTCCGGCAGATTGATGAAGCCTTGCAGCAGTTCTTTCCACGGATCGGCGATGGTGCTCAGGCGTGAACCGACCACACGCTGCGCGGCAATCCCGGTCAGCTCCTCCATGGCTTTGTTCCACATGAGGATTTCCTGATCCTTGGCCAGCGAGCACACGCCCATCGGCAATTCCTGCAAGGTCTGGCGGTGATAGCGGCGCAGGGCATCGAGTTCGGCGGCAAGGCCGGTGAGGCGCGAGTGATAGTCCTCAAGGCGGCTTTCGATGAAATGGATGTCTTCGGTGACGTAGTTTTCGCCGCCGGCCTTGTACGGCAGGAAGGTTTCGACCATGTCTTGCGCCACACTCGGGCCCATCAGGCCGGACAGGTTGGCTTCGATACGGTCACGCAAACGGCGCAAGGCGTACGGCCGGCGCTCGTCGAACGGCAGATAAAGATCGCGCAGTGCCTGTTCGACTTCTTTTTGTGCGGCTTTCGCGCCCAATGGTTTGGCCAGTTGCGTAGCGAATTCCTGAGGCGAGGCAGCGTGCAGCTCGCGGCGTTGCGGCCGGCGCACGTTGTCCACGGCGCAGGCTTCGGCAGCGCTGGCCTCTTCGGGGCTGGCGTTGGTGAATAGCGAGATCAGGGTGAACATCAGCACGTTGGCGGCCAGGGATGCGATTGCGGCCATGTGCCAACTGGTGTCGTCCAGCACGTAGATCATGTTCAGCAGCGGAATGTAAAAGCCCTGCAGATTGCCGACCAGCGGCAACAGCATGGTCACCAGCCACACCAGAATCCCCGCCAGCAAACCGGCGATGAATCCACGACGGTTGGCGGTCGGCCAATACAGCACCGACAACACGCCCGGCAGGAATTGCAGCGTGGCGACAAACGCGACGATGCCGAGGTTGGCCAGGTCCTGTTCGGCGCCCAGCAACAGGTAGAAGCCGTAACCGGCCATGATGATCGCAACGATCAGTGCGCGGCGGGTCCACTTCAGCCAGCGATAGATGTTGCCTTCGGCCGGTGGTTGATAGAGCGGCAGCACCAAGTGGTTCAGCGCCATCCCGGACAGCGCCAGGGTGGTGACGATGATCAGCCCGCTGGCGGCCGACAATCCACCGATATAGGCGAGTAATGCCAGGGCTTTGCTGTTGGCGGCGATGCCGATGCCCAGCGTGAAATATTCCGGATTGGTCGTGGCGCCAAGTTTCAGGCCGGCCCAGAGGATCAGCGGCACCGCCAGGCTCATCAGCAGCAGGAACAACGGCAGACCCCAGCTCGCGCTGACCAGCGAGCGCGGGTTGAGGTTTTCGGTAAAGGTCATGTGGTACATGTGCGGCATCACGATCGCCGAAGCGAAGAACACCAGCAGCAGCGTGCGCCATGGGCCTTCCTGCAACGGCGTGTGCAAAGCGGCGAGGGCGGTCTGGTTTTGCAGCAGCCACAGCTCCAGCTGTTGCGGGCCATCGAATACCCCATAAAGGGCATAGAGGCCGACGCCGCCGATGGCGATCAGCTTGATCACCGACTCGAAAGCAATCGCGAACACCAGGCCCTCATGCTTCTCGCGGGTGGCGATGTGGCGCGAGCCGAAGAAGATCGTGAACAGGGTAATCAGTGCGCAGAAACTCAGGGCCACGCGGTGCTGCACCGGCTCGCGCGTGAGGATGCCGATGGAGTCGGCGACCGCCTGAATCTGCAGCGCCAGCAACGGCAGCACGCCGATCAGCATGAAAATCGTCGTCAGTGCCCCGGCCCAGGTGCTGCGGAAACGGAAGGCGAACAGGTCGGCGAGGGACGACAGTTGATAGGTGCGGGTGATTTTCAGGATCGGGTACAGCAACACCGGTGCCAGCAAAAATGCCCCGGAAACCCCCAGGTAGCTGGACAGAAAGCCATAGCCATACTGATAGGCCAGGCCCACCGTGCCGTAAAACGCCCAGGCGCTGGCATACACGCCCAGCGACAGGGTGTACGTCAGCGGGTGGCGAATGATCGCCCGGGGGATCATGCCCCGTTCGCTGATCCAGGCCACGCCGAACAGCACCGCCAGGTAGGCGGCGCTGATCAGGATCATCTGGGTCAGGCTAAAGCTCATCGGCATCTTTTTGGCTCTGCAGGATGAAGGTCACGACGATCAGAATCAGCCAGAGCAGATAAGGGCGATACCAGGCGCCAGTGGCGTCGATCCACCAATCCATGATGGCCGGGGAGAACAGATAAATCCCCACTACCAGGAGCAGGACCAAGCGATAGATGTACATCCCGGCCTCTCTTTTTAGGCGTGTGCCCGAAAACGTGCGGCGATGGTAACGGATGGGCGCGCCACTGCAAGTGTGATCACTGTAGTTGCGCTTCGGGCAGGGTGAGTGTGCGCGGGATTAATAACGCATCCCAGTGGGCGATGCCCCAATCCAGCACTTCTCGTGGTGACGCATAGGCCAGTTCCTTGCCCGGGTTTTGCCCGAGTGCGCGTAACGCACGCAGTAACAACGGTGTGGCCTGATCGGCGGTCAATGGCGGCGAGCGGTAGGATTTGCCGAGCTTGTTGCCATCGGGCTGGGTAATCAGCGGGATGTGCAGATAGCGCGGTTGCCGCAAGCCAAGCAGTTCTTGCAGGTAGAGCTGGCGCGGTGTGGAGTCCAGCAGATCGGCGCCGCGCACGATATCGGTGATGCCTTGCCAGGCATCGTCCAGCACCACGGCCAGTTGATAGGCGTAGAGCCCGTCACGGCGGCGGATCACAAAATCGCCGACTTCCCGGCCCAGATGCTGGCGGAATTCGCCTTGCACGCGGTCGATGAAGTGGTAGTCGAGCTCGGGTACACGCAGGCGAATCGCCGCGTCTTCAGTGCCATGGCCGGCGTTTCGGCACAGGCCCGGGTAGATGCCGTGATATGGCTCCAATTGTTTGCGCGAGCAGGTGCAGGCGTAAGCGAGGCCTTGATTGAACAGGCGATTGAGTACTTCAGCGTAAGCCTCGTGCCGATCGCTCTGGCGGACCATTTCGCCGTCCCATTCGAAGCCGTAGCTCTCTAGCGCCTTGAGAATGGCCGTCTGAGCGCCGGGTTCTTCCCGTGGCGGATCGAGGTCTTCCATGCGCATTAACCAGCGACCGCCCACCGCACGCGCGTCGAGGTACGAGGCCAGCGCGGCGACCAGCGAACCGAAGTGCAAGTGGCCGCTGGGCGTGGGGGCGAAGCGACCGATGTAGGTGGTGGCGGTCATAAAGGCGATCTATGTTGTCCGGCGTACGCAAGTCGCTGTGGGAGCGAGCCTTTGTGGTGAGGGGATTTATCGAAACGTCGCACCGCCCCGTTCGGCTGCGGAGCAGTCGCAAACCCGGTGGATGCGTTTTTTCTGACGCCTCTCGATTGCAGCGTTTGGGGCCGCTACGCGACCCAACGGGGATAAATCCCCTCGCCACAAAGGCTCCCTCCCTCAGGTTTTTTGCTGGGGCGAATTTCAGAAACAAAAACGGAGCGTTCGCACGCTCCGTTGTTCGTTCAAGGCGACATTACTTGCCGACTTGCTTTTCCTTGATTTCCGCCAGGGTCTTGCAGTCAACGCACATGTCGGCGGTAGGACGGGCTTCCAGTCGCTTGACGCCGATCTCGACGCCGCAGGACTCGCACCAGCCATATTCTTCGTCTTCGATCAGCTGCAGCGTCTTGTCGATCTTCTTGATCAACTTGCGCTCGCGGTCGCGGGCTCGCAGTTCAAGGCTGAACTCTTCTTCCTGGCTGGCACGGTCTGCCGGGTCCGGGAAGTTGGCCGCTTCGTCTTTCATGTGATCAACCGTACGGTCGACTTCCTGCATCAAGTCCTGTTTCCACTTATTCAGGATCTTGGTGAAGTGAGCGCGCATGGGTTTGCCCATGTACTCCTCGCCCTTTACTTCTTTGTAGGGTTCGAAGCCGCTGATCGACGTATTTTGCTGCTTTGCTTGGGTGGGCATGAAATGGACCGCCTCTACTCTTGTAATCCATTGCGCAGGATTGCTCCATCACCGACACCTGCCGGCCCTGCGGCTGCAAGCGGGCGAACTTACCAGATCAAATCGGGGCGCGCTACTCCCGGATGTCGAGGTAGTGGCCCCAAGGGCTTGCAAATGATTGCAAAGCCTTGTCTGGCGGCGTTGGAGGCCTGATCAATTATTGATTTTAGTCAAACCTGGGGTACACGCTTGAGTCGTTTGTGGTCAGGGATATATCGGCTCTGACCGCTTTAGGTTCTCGCTCGTTCCGGCGCTTGGGTAGAATCGATTCTTTTCTCCGTTGTAAGGAAGGCTAATGGCTCAGTCCTACAGTGCCCGCAGTCGCGCGATCGAACCTTTCCACGTCATGGCGCTGCTGGCGCGGGCCAATGAACTGCAGGCTGCGGGTCACGATGTGATCCACCTGGAAATCGGCGAACCGGACTTCACCACCGCCGAACCGATCATCCAGGCCGGCCAGGCCGCACTGACGGCGGGGAAGACCCGTTACACCGCTGCGCGCGGCATCCCCGAGTTGCGTGAAGCGATCTCGAATTTCTATCAACAGCGTTACAGTTTGAGCATTGATCCGCAGCGAATCCTCATCACGCCTGGCGGTTCGGGCGCGCTGTTGCTGGCCAGCGCCTTGCTGGTCGACCCTGGCAAACACTGGCTGCTGGCGGACCCGGGTTACCCGTGCAACCGGCACTTCCTGCGCTTGGTCGAAGGCGCTGCGCAATTGGTGCCGGTCGGCCCGGATGTGCGTTATCAGCTCACGCCGGACTTGGTGGCGCGCCATTGGGATCAAGACAGCGTCGGCGCCTTGGTGGCCTCGCCCGCCAACCCGACCGGAACCATCCTGACCCGCGACGAGCTGGCCGGCTTGTCGGCGGCGATCAAGGCGCGCCACGGTCATCTGGTGGTGGACGAGATCTACCATGGCCTGACTTACGGCACCGATGCCGCCAGTGTGCTGGAAGTCGATGACAGCGCCTTCGTCTTGAATAGTTTTTCCAAGTATTTCGGCATGACTGGTTGGCGGTTGGGATGGCTGGTCGCGCCTGAAGCGGCGGTCGGCGAGCTGGAAAAACTCGCGCAAAACCTCTACATCAGCGCCCCGAGCATGGCCCAGCATGCCGCATTGGCCTGCTTTGAACCGGCCACGATCAGTATCCTGGAGGAGCGTCGCGCCGAATTCGGTCGTCGTCGGGATTTCCTGTTGCCGGCCCTGCGGGAGCTGGGCTTCGGGATCGCCGTTGAGCCTGAAGGCGCGTTCTATTTGTACGCCGATATCAGCAAGTTCGGCGGTGATGCCTTCGCATTCTGCCGACATTTCCTTGAAACCGAGTACGTGGCAATTACCCCGGGGCTGGACTTCGGGCGCTATCAGGCCGGGCATCATGTGCGTTTTGCCTACACTCAAAGCCTGCCGCGCCTGGAAGAAGCGGTTGAGCGGATCGCTCGTGGATTGCGGAGCTGGCAAGGCTGATGCGTTTTTCTCCTCTCCTCGAAGAAGGTCGTCTGATCCGACGTTACAAGCGTTTTCTTGCCGATATCGAAACCGTTGACGGCGAGTTGCTGACAATTCACTGCCCCAACACCGGCTCGATGCTCAATTGCCAGGTGGAGGGCGGGCAGGTCTGGTTCAGTCGCTCCAACGACCCGAAACGCAAGTTGCCTGGCACTTGGGAAATCGGTGAAACCCCGCAGGGCCGGCAGTTTTGCGTAAACACTGGACGCGCCAACGGGCTAATCGAAGAAGCGTTGCGGGCGGGTGTGATTACCGAACTGAACGGCTTTACCGGGTTGAAAACCGAAGTGGCCTACGGACAGGAAAGCAGCCGCATCGATTTTCGTCTCGATTACCCGGGCGGGCCGGCGTATGTGGAAGTCAAAAGCGTAACCCTGGGCTTCGACGGGTCATCGGTGGCGGCGTTTCCCGATGCGGTGACGCAACGTGGCGCCAAGCATTTGCGGGAGCTGGCGCATCTGGCCCGGGACGGGATTCGCGCGGTGCAGTTGTATTGCGTCAACCTGACCGGCATTGAAGCGGTGCGTCCGGCAGAAGAGATCGATTCGGCCTACGCGGCGGCCTTGCGTGAGGCAGTGGCGTGCGGAGTCGAGGTGCTGGCATATGGTGTGCGATTGACCCACGAAGAAATGGTGGTCGATCGACGTCTGGAAGTGCTGCTGAACGGCTAAAGGCTGATCCAGATCCCTTGTTCGTCTTCGCGGCTGGCAACGGTGGTCAAAGATTGCCCGGCGCACGGGCCGGCGACGCATTCGCCGTCTTCGATCAGGAACAGTGCGCCGTGGGTGGCGCACTGGATCAGGCTGTTGCTGGGGTCGAGAAACTGGTCGGGTTTCCATTCCAGCTCGACGCCCCGGTGCGGGCAGCGATTGATGTAAACGTACACTTGGCCGCCCCGGCGCACGGCGAAGAGTTTCTGACCGTCCACGTCGAATCCGCGACTGCTGTTGTCAGCCAATTCGGCACCTGTGCAAAGCCACTTCATGTCTATCCTCAATTCCGGCGGCTCGTGACCGGATATGTCCGAGCTTGACGTTCAAATGCAAACAATTATCAAATGGCCGCTTCGCCCATCGGGCGCAGGTGCCGGATGCCGAGGATACTTGGCCTGTCATCTCGATGCCTGGGGAAACTTAAAAGGAAGCTGTTTATGCGCCTGAGTACCCGCGTTGCTGCGCTGTGTGTCGGACTCTTCGTCAGCCACCACGCCGCAGCGGCCGAGCTGCCACAGCGTTGGGTTAGTGCCGGTGGCGCTCTGTCGGAGTGGGTGAGCGCGCTGGGCGGCGAGTCGAAACTGGTCGGCGTCGATACCACCAGTCAGCATCCGGAATCGTTGAAGGCGCTGCCGAGCATCGGTTATCAGCGGCAACTGTCGGCGGAGGGCATCTTGAGCTTACGCCCAAAGATTCTGATCGGCACCGAGGAAATGGGGCCGCCGCCGGTGCTGTCGCAGGTTCGTAGCGCGGGCGTGCAGGTTGAGCTGTTCTCGGCCAAGCCCGATCTGCCGACGTTGCAGGGCAACCTGGCGCATCTGGGCAAGTTGCTCGGGGCTGAAGATAAGGCTGCGCAGTTGCTCCAGTCCTATCAGCAGCAACTTGAGCTGCAGAAGGTCCGGGTCACTCGCGCGCAGTTGAAGGAAAAATCGCCGGGCGTGCTGATGCTGCTCGGCCATGCGGGCGGCAAACCGCTCATCGCCGGCAAGGACACCGCTGCCGATTGGTTGATCCAGCAGGCGGGCGGGCACAATCTGGCCACGCACACCGGCTACAAACCCTTTTCTGTTGAATCGCTGGTCAGTCTTGACCCGGACGTCTTGGTGTTTGCGGACCGAGCGCTGACCGGCGATGCCGCGCGTGCGGCGTTGTTCAAGGAAAACCCGATTCTGTCCGCGACCCGCGCGGCCAGGGACGGGCGCGTCATGGAGCTTGATCCGACCTTGTTGGTGGGTGGATTGGGACCGCGTTTGCCCGATGCGTTGAAAACGCTGTCTGAAGGTTTCTACCCCGGTAAAGCCACCCAATGACCATTCTGGTTAAACCCCGTGCCTTGTTCATTGGCTTGAGCCTGCTGTGTTTGCTGGCGATCTGGTTGTCGTTGGCGCTGGGGCCGGTGAGCCTGCCGTTATTCGATACCTTGCGTGCGGCGTTGCGCATGATCGGCGTGCCCATTGCACCCGATGGACTGGAACAGGCCGAGCTGATCCTCGGGCAAATCCGCCTGCCTCGAACCTTGTTGGGCCTGGCGGTGGGTGGCGTGCTGGCATTGTCCGGCGTGGCGATGCAGGGATTGTTTCGTAACCCTCTGGCTGATCCGGGGTTGGTCGGGGTGTCGAGTGGTGCAGCGTTGGGCGCCGCTATCGCGATTGTCGGCGGTTCGGTGTTTGGCGGACTGCCTGAATCGTTCGGACCTTATCTGTTGTCGGTATGCGCATTTCTCGGCGGGCTGGGCGTGACGGCGCTGGTCTATCGGCTAGGGCGGCGTAACGGGCAGACGAACGTGGCAACCATGCTTCTGGCCGGCATTGCATTGACTGCGCTGGCGGGTTCAGCGGTCGGCTTGTTCACCTATCTGGCCGACGACGCGACCTTGCGCACACTGACGTTCTGGAACCTGGGCAGCCTCAACGGCGCCAGCTATTCGCGCCTTTGGCCGTTACTGTTGGTGAGCGCCGGTGTGGCACTCTGGTTGCCGCGTCGGGCCAAGGCCTTGAACGCGTTGTTGCTCGGCGAATCGGAGGCCGGTCACTTGGGCATTGACGTCGAAGGGCTCAAGCGCGAACTGGTATTTTGCACTGCGCTGGGCGTTGGCGCGGCCGTGGCGGCGGCGGGGATGATCGGGTTTGTCGGCCTGGTAGTGCCGCATCTGGTGCGCCTGCTGGCCGGCCCTGATCATCGAGTGTTGTTGCCGGCCTCGGTGCTGGCGGGTGCCAGTCTTCTTCTATTTGCCGATCTGGTGGCGCGGTTAGCGCTGGCGCCGGCGGAGCTGCCGATCGGGATCGTTACGGCCTTCATCGGTGCGCCGTTCTTCCTGTATTTACTGCTCAGAGGGCGAGCCTGATGTTGCGAACCCAGAGCCTGCAAATCCGTCGAGGCACCAAGATCGTTCTGACGGACATCACACTTGAACTCAATCCGGGCGAAGTCCTTGGCGTGCTGGGCCCCAACGGTGCCGGCAAAAGCACCTTGCTCGGCGCCTTGTGTGGCGAGTTGAAGGCTGACCACGGCAGCGTCTGGCTCGATGATCGCGAGTTGAGGCATTGGCCCGGCGCGCAGCGAGCCCAGCGGCTGGCGGTATTGCCGCAGGTGTCGACGTTGGACTTCGCCTTTCGTGTCGAAGAAGTAGTCGGCATGGGCCGTTTGCCGCACCAGAGCGGACGAGTGCGGGATGACGAGATCGTCGCCGCCGCCTTGCACGCTGCCGATGCGGGACACCTGAGTGGTCGAAGTTATCTGGCGCTGTCCGGCGGCGAGCGTCAGCGGGTGCATCTGGCGCGGGTGCTGGCGCAGCTCTGGCCGGGCGAAGCGGGGCAAACGCTGTTGCTCGATGAGCCGACCTCGATGCTCGATCCGCTGCACCAGCACACCACCCTGCAAGCGGTGCGTGAATTCGCCGATCACGGCGCGGCGGTGCTGGTGATCCTGCATGATCTGAACCTGGCGGCGCGCTATTGTGATCGCCTGTTGCTACTCGAAGGTGGGCGACCGGTGGCGCTTGATACGCCGGAGCAGGTCTTGCGTCCGGAACCCCTCAAGGCCGTGTTCGGGCTGGAGGTTTTGGTGCAGCAGCACCCGGAACGTGGGCATCCGCTGATCATCGCCCGTTGAAAATGACATTGAGGTGAGTATGCGAGGGATTTTGCTACTGGCGGTATTGTTGTTGAGTGCCTGCCAGCACGTCTCGGTGCCGCCTCCGGTTGTCGGTGAGATTCAGGACCTGCGCAGCGGCCAGATCCTGACGCCCCATGAGTTGGTTGAACGACTTGCCGAGTCGTCACGGCTGATCGTCGGCGAGCAGCATGACAACCCTGATCACCATCAACTTCAATTGTGGTTGTTGCAGTCGCTGGGTGAGCGTCGACCCCAAGGCAGTCTGCTGCTGGAAATGCTTACGCCGGATCAACAACCGCGCATCGATGAAGTGCGCCGTGCCTCGACGCTACCTGCAGATCTGTCCGGCGCGCTCAACTGGCAGTCGGGCTGGGACTGGAATCTTTACGGGCCGATCGTGCGCTTTGTCCTGACTCAACCCTACCCGCTGTTGGCGGCCAACCTGGACAATCATGAAGTCCGTACTGTTTATTGCAAACCGCCGACAGTAAGCGGTTCGCGTTCCAACGCCTCGTCAGTCAAGGATGAGTTGCTGGCGCAGATCAATGACTCCCATTGCGGCCTGCTGCCAACATCGCAGATGCCCGCGATGCTGGCGGTCCAGCAGCAACGTGATCGGCGGATGGCCGAGCGCTTGCTGTCGGCTCCGATGCCTTCGCTGCTGTTGGCTGGCGCCTACCACGCGCGCAAGGATGTTGGCGTGCCGATCCACGTGCTTGATCTTGGAGAGCCTGAAGCCCCCACGGTTCTGATGCTGGCGGAGCAGGGTGGCGAGGTCACGCCGGCCATGGCTGATTTCGTCTGGTACACACCCGCCACACCGGCGCAGGATTACTGCGCACAAATGCGTAAGCAGTTCGGCAAGTAAACGGGCGACTTTTCCACAGGCAAAAAAAGACCCGGCAAGAGCCGGGTCAAATAACCGTGATTAGCCTGATGAGGAGATATCTGAGAGTCCGAACCAAGGGCTTTTCAAATATCGACCAGTCTCGCGACCAGTTGTGATAATCATAGCGATTCTCATTACCAAGTCAACCGCTGTTTTTTTGATTTCTTTGCAGTCCTCTGTTTTCTTGCTCAAGAGCCCATGATCATTGTGCCCAGAGCACTAAATCCTGAAGTGAATCTGCCTGTTCAGTTCTTGTGGCGGGACGAGATGGCTTCCAGTTGTTTGTTCAAGGCTTCTTTGCGATCGGCTGGAATGTCGTTCCAGTGCACGTCCATCAGCGCGCCTTCGATCGCATACAACAACACCTTGGACGCCCGGAACCCGCGCGTACGCACGGCCCGATAAGCATCCACCGCTCCCAGGCGGCGCAAGTCCGACGCGCTGTGGATGCCCACGGCATGCAGCCACTGTGCCGACGTCTTGCCAAGATTCTTCAGGTGTTGCAGTTCATCATTCATCAAGCCTCCTTGCGACGGCCGAACGGTGCGTGGGCGAGCCTCTCAGGAGTGTAGCCATCAGTAGGAAAAGCGTGATTGTTTGGTCGGTTTCGACGCAAAAGCTTCTAAGAAGCGCAGCTCAAAGAGCTGCGTGAACGTCTGAGGGAGAGGTAGGGAAGTGCGGAGGAATCAACTTCCGGACAGAAAAACCGGCGTCCAGCGCAAAGCGGGGGCGCTGGACTTGTCCGGTAGAACGTCGTTTTTAGCGGGTGCGGTAACGCAGGCGTGTCCCGAAATTCATCGACATCAAAATCTCGTCAGCACTCAGTTCCGGCGGAAAGTAGGCGCCGGAGATCTGTGCGTGAGCCAGGCTCGCGCCTTCCAGGCATGAGTTGCGGAAGTCGATGCCGCGCAAATCGGCGGAGCGGAAATAGGCATCGGTGAAGTCGACGCCATCGGCGTTCAGCTCACGCAGGTCCAGGCCACGGAAATCGCCGCCTACCATGTCGACCGAGGCATGACTGGCGCGTTCGGCATTGAAGCCTGTGATGTCGTCTTTGTGCAGCAAGGCATAAAGCGGGGTGTCGAGAAGTTTCGGCTGGCTCATGTCGCATCACCTGATGGTTTTATGACGCCAGTATAGTGCCACTATTTGACAGCCGTGAAGCCGGCAAAGGCTCCACGGCTGAAATAGTTTTTTACAGGCCTGGCATACGCTGGCGGATCTGCGCAACGACGGTATCGAGCGTCCCGCTTTCATTGGTCTGGACGCGTTTGCTGCACAGAATCTCTGCTGGTGTCAGGGGCTCACGGCTCGCTTGCTGGGCGGCGATAACGGCGAGGTTGGCGTCGGACGGATCCTTCTTGTCTGCCTGACGCAAGGCCAGCCAGCTCTCGATGACCGCTTGTGGCGCATTGCAATCGAGGATCAGAAACGGTGCACCGGTAGCCTCGGCGATTTTCGCTGCGCCGTCTCGCTGGTCGCGCTTGAGGTACGTCGCATCGATGACCACCGGGAAACCAGCGCGCAGGATGACCGCGGCAATCTCATGCAGGCGGCTGTAAGTGGCGGCACTGGCATCGGCACTATAAATGCCGGCCTGCGGGTCATTCGGGACGGTTTGCTCGCCGAACAGGCGCTTGCGTTCAACATCGGAACGCAGGCGAATGGCGCCCAACGCTTCCACCAGACGCATGGCCACGTGGCTCTTGCCGACAGCGGATACGCCGTGGGTAATGGCCATGAAGCGCGACGGGATGGTGCTGTAGCTTTCCGCCAGGTTGGCGTAGTTGCGGTACTGGCGCAGGGTGGTGGCGCGTTGCACCGGGTCGGCCTCGGCCGGCATGCTGAACAGGCTGACCTTGGCGCGAACCAGAGCGCGGTAGGCTTTATAGAAGTTCAGCAGCTCAAGGCCCTGATAGTCGCCGGTCAGTTCCAGGTACTGGCTGATGAAGCGACGTGCCAGGCTTTTCAGGCCACGGTCTTCCAGGTCCATAGCCAGGAAACCGGTGTCGGCATACACGTCGGTGAAGCGGAACGGTTCGTTGAACTCGATGCAGTCGAAGATCACGACCTTGCCGTCGATGACGGTGGCGTTGCCCAGGTGGATATCGCCGTGGCATTCGCGGATGAAGCCTTCTGCCTTGCGCTGGGCAAACAGCGGCTTGAGGCGTTCGAAGCTGCTTTCGGCCCAGGCTTGCAGGGCATCAAGTTGCAGCAGGTCGGCCTTGTCGCTGAGGAACGGGCGGATCTGTTCGAAGTTCTGGCGTACCGGCGCCATCACGCTGTCCGGGGTGCCGGCTTCGTGTTCGCCAGGCACTTTCGGTGCGGTGAGGTGGAATTGGGCGATCTGCGCGGCCATCTCGTCGATGTGCGCGGTGGTCAATTCGCCGTTGGCTTGCAAGGTGCTGAGCAACTGGCTCTGTGGGAACTGACGCATCTTCAGCGCGAAATCGACCACCGGACCGTCGCCGCCCAGTTGCGGTGCTTCTGCGCTGCCGGTGATCGGCAACACTTCCAGATACAAATCGTTGGTCAGGCGTTGGTTGAGGCGCAGCTCTTCGCCGCAGAAATGCTCGCGCGCATCGAGGCTGGTGAAGTCGAGGAAGCCGAAATTCACGGGCTTCTTCACTTTATAGGCAAAGGGACCTGTGAGGATGACCCAGGAAATATGGGTCTCGATGACCTGGAATCCGTCTACCGGATGCGGGTAGAGGGCCGGGTTTTGCAGGGCGGCGATCAGGGACTGGCTCACAGGCGATCCTTCAAAGACTGGGGAAAATTCACGGCCGCCATTATGGCTGCAAGTCCGCCTGACGCAAACCTCGGAGGGCTCCTGTTGAGTATGAATAAAGTGCGTATAATCCGCCGCCATGACTCGTACTCGATCCCCCCGTACCCCAAAAAAACCACCTTCCAAGGGCTTGAGCCCTTGGCTGGGCTGGGCCCTTAAACTCAGTCTGGTCGGCCTCGTGGTGCTCGCCGGGGTCGCGGTGTACCTCGACGCCGTGGTCCAGGAGAAGTTCTCCGGCAAGCGCTGGACCATCCCGGCCAAGGTGTATGCGCGCCCGCTCGAGCTGTTCACCGGCCAGAAGCTGAGCAAGGAAGACTTCCTGACCGAGCTCGACGCCTTGGGCTATCGCCGTGAAGCGGTGAGCAACGGCCCCGGCGCAGCGGCGGTCAACGGCAACACCGTCGACTTGAATACCCGTGGCTTCCAGTTCTATGAAGGTTTGGAGAGCGCTCAGCCGGTGCGCGTGCGGTTCTCCGGCGACTATGTAGCCGAACTTTCGGCGACCAACGGTTCGAAGCTTTCGGTCGTGCGGCTGGAGCCACTGCTGATTGGCGGGATCTACCCGAAAAACCTCGAAGATCGCATTCTGATCAAGATTGATCAGGTTCCGCCGTATCTGCTGGAAACCTTGGTGGCGGTGGAAGACCGGGATTTCTATAGCCACTGGGGCGTGTCGCCCAAGTCGATTGCCCGCGCCGTGTGGGTCAACACCTCCGGCGGCAAGATGACCCAGGGCGGCAGTACGCTGACCCAACAGTTGGTAAAGAATTTCTACCTGACCAGCGAACGCAGCCTGACCCGAAAACTCACCGAAGCCATGATGGCGATGCTGCTTGAGCTGCATTACGACAAACGGGAAATTCTTGAGGCGTACCTCAATGAAGTGTTCGTCGGTCAGGATGGCCAGCGCGCGGTGCACGGTTTCGGCCTGGCCAGCCAGTTCTTCTTCGGGCAGCCATTGTCCGAGCTGAAACTGCATCAAGTCGCAATGCTGGTGGGGATGGTCAAGGGGCCGTCTTATTACAATCCGCGTCGCAACCCGGAACGGGCGATGGAGCGACGCAATCTGGTGCTCGATGTGCTTGAGCAGCAAGGCGTGGCCACCGCCGAGCAGGTCGCCGCCGCGAAGAAAATGCCGCTGGGCGTGACGACGCGCGGCAAGCTGGCGGACAGTTCTTTCCCGGGCTTCCTCGACCTGGTTAAACGCCAGTTGCGCGAAGACTACCGCGACGAAGACTTGACCGAAGAAGGCCTGCGGATCTTCACCAGTTTCGACCCGATCCTGCAGATGAAAGCCGAAGCTTCGGTCAACGACACCTTTAAACGCCTGTCCGGGCGCAAGGGGTCCGATGAGGTTGAAGCGGCGATGGTCGTGACCAACCCGGAAACCGGTGAAGTCCAGGCCATGATCGGTAGTCGTCAGGCGAGTTTTGCCGGTTTCAACCGGGCGCTTGATGCGGTGCGACCGATCGGCTCGCTGATCAAGCCTGCGGTTTATCTGACAGCCCTTGAGAAACCGAGCCAGTACACGCTGACCAGTTGGTTGTCGGACGAATCCTTTTCGGTCAAAGGCGCGGACGGTCAGGTCTGGAAACCCCAGAACTATGATCGCCGTTCCCACGGTACGGTGTTCCTGTACCAGGGACTGGCCCATTCCTACAACCTGTCGACGGCGCGTCTCGGGTTGGCGGTGGGCGTGCCGAATGTCCTGAAGACACTGGCACGCCTGGGCGTCAGTCGCGAGTTCCCGGCGTTCCCTTCGATGCTGCTGGGGGCCGGTGGTCTGACGCCGATCGAAGTGGCGACCATGTACCAGACGCTGGCCAACGGTGGCTTCAATACACCGATGCGCGGGATTCGTAGCGTACTCACCGCCGAAGGCGAGCCGCTCAAGCGTTATCCGTTCCAGATCGAGCAACGTTTCGACCCGGCCTCCATTTACTTGATCCAGAGCGCCATGCAGCGGGTCATGCGTGAAGGGACCGGCAGTTCGGTTTATAACGTGCTGCCGAAAACCCTGACGCTGGCGGGTAAAACCGGTACCAGTAACGACTCGCGAGACAGCTGGTTCGCCGGTTTCAGCCAGGATTTGCTGGCGGTGGTGTGGCTGGGGCGCGATGACAACGGCAAGACGCCGTTCACCGGTGCCACCGGTGCATTGCAGGTCTGGACCAGTTTCATGCGCAAGGCCGATCCGCTGCCGTTGGACATGCCGCAGCCGGATAATGTTGTTCAAGCTTGGGTGGATTCGCGGACCGGGCAAGGTTCCGAAGGCAGCTGCCCAGGCGCTGTGCAGATGCCGTATATTCGCGGCAGCGAACCGCCTCCCGGTGCTGCGTGCGGTGGCGAAAGCCCTGCATCCGGCGAAACGGTGATGGATTGGGTCAAGGGCTGGATGAATTAAGCAAAGAGGGTTTCAAGTGAACAAGTGGTTGATTCCAGCGGTTACCGCCGTGGCTTTGCTCAGCGGTTGCTCCTCCGTACAGCGCGGTTCGATCCCGGTTGTGGATTCCGGCAGCGCTGTCTCCAACAGTGAGCGAGTGTCGGCAAATGGCGGTTTCCGTCAGACGACCTCAAAACGCCCTGTGCAAGCTCAGACTCAGGCGATTCCGCAAGGTGACACCGGTGTCGTCGTGATGGTCCCGGGTGGCGGCGCAGTGGCATCGGCCCCGATCAGCACCGGGCCGATTACGCCGGGTCCGATTACCCCAGGCCCGATCGATACCTCGCCGGTGCAGTCGGCACCGGTCAATCAGGGCAGCTACAGCATGCCGTCGACGCCGAGCGGGATTCCTTCGGCGAGCTCCGGGGGCTTGTCTGCCGACGAGCAACTGGACGGTCCGGTACTCGCGTTGTTGACCACGGCTCAGCAGCAACAGGCCGGCGGCGACCTCAATGGTGCGTCCTCCAGTCTCGAGCGCGCCCAGCGTGTTGCGCCGCGTGAGCCGCAAGTGCTTTATCGACTGGCTCAGGTACGCATGGCCCAAGGCGATGCACCCCAGGCTGAACAATTCGCCCGTCGTGGCCTGACGTTCGCAAGTGGTCGTCCGGCGCTTCAGGCCAGCCTGTGGGAATTGATCGCCCAGGCGCGTGAGAAACAGGGTGATTCCTCAGGTGCTGCACTGGCCCGTCAGAAGGCCAAGGTTTCGTCGTGATGGACGCACGTTTTCCGAAAATTGCCGAGCAACTGCTGTTGATCGAGCGTGAGTTGCGGGTTCAGGGCTGGTGGGACGAGGTTTCACCCTCTGCGGAAGCGTTGTCCAGCGTTGAGCCATTTTCGGTGGATACACTGGATTTCGAGCAGTGGCTGCAATGGATCTTCCTGCCGAAGATGAAGATCATCCTCGAACAGGATCTGCCGCTGCCCAACGCGTCGGGGATTCAGGAGATGGCCGAAATGGTCTTCGCCGCCCGCAATGTCCAGGGCAAAGATCGCTATTTGCAGGTCTTGCTCAAAGAGTTCGACCTGCTCATCACCGCCTCTCGCTGAAACGGAAACTGCCAGGTTCTACTGGCAGTTATCCGCAATCTGTTTCTGTGCTTCGGTCGTGCGCTCCTGACGTTGCTCATCGGTCAGACGGCGCCTCTCACCGTCGACATCCTCCCGCAATCGCGGATTGTTCTGCAGTTGGGCCAGGTTCGTTCGCGCCTGCTCGCAGAATATCTTTAGCTGGGCTTGCTGCTCTGCGACCTGCTTTTTCACTGTGTTGTCGATGGCCTGTTGATCGCCAATCGCGGTGCTGCGCTTTGGCGCGGCGGGTTTGCCGGCAGGCGGGGAGGGCGTCAGCACCGTGGTCGCCTCCTGGCCTTGCGGCGGTTGCGCGTCGAAGTGGGTTACACCTTGAGCGTCGACCCATTTATAGATCTGACCGGCCATACACAAAGGGCTGATCAGCAGACTGACCATTAAGAACGTTCGCATGCCATTTCCTTGCCAGAGTTGCGCAATTGAAGCTAACACAGTTGCGGTTTAGCGGTTTTTTCTTGCTTTCTCATGTGCTTACTTCAATAAAGCACATAGACGGCTTGACTTGCAGGGGACGAAACAGAAGAATCCAAAGTCCGCTGTAGAGGGACTGCCAGAAGCAGGCCCACTCAGCAGATCATGAGGCGCACATCCGCGCCGACCTGTTACACCCGCAACGCGTTACCTCGCGCTGGGTGGGAAAGCCCCGCAACACTTGGGACGATCCCAATACTTGCTCAGTCAGTGCTGACGTAGTCGGCGACCACCGTCGCTCATGCTCTGCTGAGAAGTAAACCTATTAAGACCCGTCCTCTTTGATGTGGGCGGTATTCTGGCGTTTTAGAGGTGAACAACGTGGAGCTTTTATCTGGCGGTGAGATGCTCGTCCGCTTTTTGCGTGACGAAGGCGTTAAATATATCTATGGGTACCCGGGTGGTGCCGCATTGCATATCTATGACGCGCTGTTCAAAGAACCAGCCGTTCAACACATTCTCGTTCGTCATGAGCAGGCTGCCACTCACATGGCTGACGGCTATGCGCGCGCTACCGGCAAGGCCGGCGTCGTACTGGTGACCTCCGGTCCCGGCGCGACCAACGTCATTACCGGTATTGCTACTGCGTACATGGACTCGATCCCGATGGTGATCCTGACCGCCCAGGTGCCTAGCACCATGGTCGGTACCGATGCCTTCCAGGAAACCGACATGATCGGTATCTCCCGGCCGATCGTGAAACACAGTTTCATGATCAAGCATGCTTCGGAAATCCCGGAGATCATGAAAAAGGCGTTCTACCTCGCGCAATCCGGTCGTCCTGGTCCTGTCGTTGTCGACATCCCGAAAGACATGACCAACCCGGCCGAGAAGTTCGAATACATCTTCCCGAAAAAAGCCAAGCTGCGTTCCTACAGCCCGGCGGTTCGTGGTCACTCGGGCCAGATCCGCAAAGCGGTGGAAATGCTGTTGGCGGCCAAGCGGCCGATCATCTATGCCGGCGGCGGCGTCATTCTGGGCAACGGCTCCGCGCCGTTGACCGAATTGGCGCAACTGCTGAACGTGCCGGTCACCAATACCTTGATGGGCCTCGGCGCCTATCCGGGCAGCGACCGTCAGTTCCTCGGCATGCTTGGTATGCACGGCAGCTACACCGCCAACCTGGCGATGCACCATGCGGACGTGATCATGGCCGTGGGCGCACGTTTCGATGACCGTGTTATCAACGGTGCATCGAAGTTCTGCCCAAGCGCCAAGATCATCCACATCGATATCGACCCGGCTTCGATCTCCAAGACCATCAAGGCCGACGTTCCTATCGTCGGCCCGGTGGAAAGCGTCTTGACCGAAATGGTCGCTACCTTCAAGGAAATCGGCGAGACCCCGAACAAGGACTCGGTTGCTGCCTGGTGGAAGCAGGTTGAAGAGTGGCGCGGTGATCGCGACATGTTCCCTTACAACAAAGGGGACGGCAGCATCATCAAGCCGCAGACCGTTATCGAAACCCTGCACGAAGTGACCAAGGGCGACGCCTACATTGCGTCCGACGTGGGTCAGCACCAGATGTTCGCGGCGCAGTACTACCGCTTCAACAAGCCTAATCGCTGGATCAACTCCGGCGGCCTGGGCACGATGGGCTTCGGTTTCCCGGCAGCAATGGGCGTGAAACTGAGCTTCCCGGAAGCGGACGTGGCTTGCGTGACTGGTGAAGGCAGCATCCAGATGAACATCCAGGAGCTGTCCACTTGCCTGCAGCATGACCTGCCGGTGAAGATCATCCTGCTCAACAACGGCGTGCTCGGCATGGTCCGTCAGTGGCAGGACATGAGCTACGGCGCGCGTCACTCGCACTCCTACATGGAATCGTTGCCGGACTTCGTCAAGTTGGCCGAAGCCTACGGTCACGTGGGGATGCGCATCACGGACTTGAAGGATTTGAAGCCGATGATGGAGCAAGCGTTCGCGATGAAGGATCGTCTGGTGTTCATCGACATCAAGGTCGACGCCGGTGAGCACGTCTACCCGATGCAGATCAAAGACGGCTCCATGCGCGATATGTGGCTGAGCAAGACGGAGCGTACTTAATCATGCGACATATTATTTCCCTGCTTCTGGAAAACGAACCCGGTGCTCTGTCTCGTGTAGTCGGCCTGTTCTCGCAGCGCAACTACAACATCGAAAGCCTGACCGTGGCCCCTACCGAAGACCCGACCTTGTCGCGTCTGACGCTGACCACTGTCGGCCACGATGAAATCATCGAGCAGATCACCAAGAACCTGAACAAGCTGATCGAAGTGGTCAAACTGGTCGACCTGTCGGAGAGTGCTCACATCGAGCGCGAACTGATGTTGGTCAAGGTCAAGGCCACCGGCGCCCAGCGCGCCGAGATCAAGCGCACCACCGATATTTACCGTGGGCAGATCGTCGATGTCAGCGCTAGCGTGTATACCGTTCAATTGACCGGTACCAGCGACAAGCTCGACAGCTTCATTCAGTCCATTGGCACCGCCTCGATCCTGGAAACCGTCCGTAGCGGCGTGACCGGCATCGCTCGCGGCGACAAAGTACTCAGCATCTAAACCAAATTAGCGAACGGCCTGAACGGCCTGGATATATAGGGGAATTTCATGAAAGTTTATTACGAAAAAGACTGCGACCTGTCGATCATCCAGGGCAAGAAAGTTGCCATCATTGGTTACGGTTCCCAAGGCCACGCTCAAGCGTGCAACCTGAAAGACTCCGGCGTTGACGTGACTGTCGGTCTGCGTAAAGGTTCGGCCACTGTTGCCAAAGCCGAAGCCCACGGCCTGAAAGTGACCGACGTTGCTTCCGCTGTTGCTGCGGCCGACCTGGTCATGATCCTGACCCCGGACGAGTTCCAGTCTGCCCTGTACAAGAACGAAATCGAGCCGAACATCAAGAAAGGCGCCACCCTGGCCTTCTCCCACGGCTTCGCGATCCACTACAACCAGGTTGTTCCGCGCGCTGACCTCGACGTGATCATGATCGCGCCGAAAGCACCGGGCCACACCGTGCGTTCCGAGTTCGTCAAAGGCGGCGGTATCCCTGACCTGATCGCTATCTACCAGGATGCTTCGGGCAACGCCAAAAACGTTGCACTGTCCTACGCCGCAGGCGTGGGTGGCGGTCGTACCGGCATCATCGAAACCACCTTCAAGGACGAGACCGAAACCGACCTGTTCGGCGAACAAGCCGTTCTGTGCGGCGGTACCGTTGAACTGGTCAAAGCCGGTTTCGAAACCCTGGTTGAAGCTGGCTACGCGCCGGAAATGGCTTACTTCGAATGCCTGCACGAACTGAAGCTGATCGTTGACCTCATGTACGAAGGCGGCATCGCCAACATGAACTACTCGATCTCCAACAACGCTGAGTACGGCGAGTACGTGACCGGTCCGGAAGTGATCAACGCCGAATCCCGTCAGGCCATGCGCAACGCCCTGAAACGTATTCAGGACGGCGAATACGCCAAGATGTTCATCAGCGAAGGCGCGACCGGCTATCCTTCGATGACCGCCAAGCGTCGTAACAACGCCGCTCACGGTATCGAAATCATCGGCGAGCAACTGCGCTCCATGATGCCGTGGATCGGTGCCAACAAGATCGTCGACAAAGCTAAAAACTAAGTCGCGCACTTGTACGAAAAACGCGGCTTAGGCCGCGTTTTTTCGTTTGGGTGGCCGGTTCTGGTATAAAGCTGCATCGTTTGCGGCCGAACCGTCGTCCCAGACACCTGTCGAAACTTTCCACCCCGTTGCAAGGTAATGTCCATGAGCGAACGTCCCGAAGAGCCAAACAAGGCTTCTGACGCCGAAAGCCTGCTGCCCATCGATGAGCACATCGAGGAAGGGCACGACGCTGAAGGTCGTAAAGTCCGGCATCGTGGTATCTATCTTCTGCCGAATCTGTTCACCACTGCGAACCTGTTCGCAGGGTTTTATTCCATCATAAGTTCGATGAGCGCCCAGAGCGCCTTGAGTGCCGGTGATTCGGTTGGCGCGAGCAAGTATTTCGCGTTTGCCGCTATCGCGATTTTCGTCGCCATGGTGCTCGACGGCCTCGATGGTCGAGTCGCCCGTATGACTAATACCCAGAGTGCCTTCGGCGCCGAGTACGACTCGCTGTCGGACATGGTCGCCTTTGGTGTCGCGCCGGCATTGCTGGCGTTTGGTTGGGCCTTGGGCGACATGGACAAGGTCGGCTGGATGGTTGCCTTCATCTATGTTGCTGGCGCGGCATTGCGTCTGGCCCGCTTCAATACGCAAGTCGGCACTGCGGACAAACGCTACTTCATCGGTCTGGCCAGCCCGGCTGCCGCGGGTGTGGTCGCGGGGATTGTCTGGGCGTTCAGCGATTACGGCATTCAGGGGTCCAAGATGTCCTTCCTGGTTGCGCTGATGGTGGCCGCCGCCGGCATGCTGATGGTCAGCAACATCAAGTACAACAGCTTCAAGGAGCTGGACTTGAAGGGACGAGTGCCTTTTGTCGCGATCCTGGCGGTGGTGCTGGTGTTTGCCGTGGTCTTCAGTGATCCACCGCGCATTCTGCTGCTGGTTTTCCTCGCTTACGCGGCGTCCGGTCCGGTGCAATACCTGTTGCATCTTCGTCGGCACAAAAAAGCCGAGTGATGTAATTTCCCTCATACTCCGCAGTCTATTGGTGCATCTGTCCTCCAATGCTGCGGAGTTGCCATGCTGATCAAAGTCCCCAAAGCGTCTGACTGCCACGAGTCGGACGTCACGCCTGAATCCTTCTATCTTTCTCGACGCAATCTATTGGGTGCTGCCGTAGCCGGTCTGGCTGTGAGCAGTCTGCCGCGTTGGGCCAGTGCTGACGAAGCCGCTCGTTACGCCGATGTCGAGCCTGGCAAGGCACCTTCCTGGTTTGCCGAAAAGCTTCCTTCTACCAAGTGGGGGGCGGTCAACGTCAAGGATGAGGCGATCACGCCATTCAAGGATGCGACCCACTACAACAACTTCTATGAGTTCGGCACTGATAAAGGCGACCCTGCTGCCAATGCCGGTTCGTTGAAGACTGAACCTTGGACCGTGGTAGTAGACGGGGAGGTGGGTAAGCCGGGGCGGTATGCGCTGGAAGACTTCATGAAGCCTTATCAATTGGAGGAGCGGATTTATCGTCTTCGCTGTGTTGAGGCCTGGTCGATGGTCATTCCGTGGATCGGTTTTCCTCTCTCGGCTTTGCTGAAGGAGGTCGAACCTACGTCCAAGGCGAAGTTCATCCGTTTCGAAACGCTGCAAGATCCCAAGAGCATGCCAGGTCAGCGCTCCGGCTTTGCCTTGATCGAGTGGCCCTATGTAGAGGGGCTGCGGTTGGATGAGGCGATGAATCCGCTGGCGATTCTTGCGGTGGGCATGTATGGGCGCGAATTGCCGAATCAGAACGGGGCGCCGCTACGGTTGGTGGTGCCTTGGAAGTACGGCTTCAAGAGCATCAAATCCATCGTGCGGATCAGTCTGGTCAGTGAACAGCCGAAAACCACCTGGCAGAGCATTGCCGCGGATGAGTACGGCTTTTATGCGAACGTGAACCCTACGGTCGATCACCCGCGCTGGACCCAGGCGCGGGAGCGGCGGTTGCCGAGCGGTCTGTTCAAGCCCAATGTTCGGGATACGCAGATGTTCAACGGCTACTCGGATGAAGTCGCTTCTCTCTATACAGGGCTCGATCTGCGGAAGAACTACTGATGCGTTATCTGTTTTGGCGAGTGGGCGTCTTTATAGCGGCTGCGATCTGGCCGCTGCTTTGGTTGTATCAGGCTTGGCAGGATGTGCTGGGCCCCGACCCGGGCAAGGTGCTGGTTGACCGTCTCGGGTTGGGGACGCTTGTCCTGCTATTGATAACCTTAAGCATGACGCCTCTGCAGAAACTTACCGGTTGGGCGGGATGGATCGCTGTACGCCGGCAACTGGGGCTGTGGTGTTTCGCTTATGTGGTTCTGCATTTGAGCGGCTATACAGCGTTCATTCTTGGATTTGACTGGTCGCAGCTGGGTGTCGAGTTGCGCAAGCGGCCGTACATCATTGTCGGGACGTTGGGATTTCTTGGTTTGTTGGCATTGGCGGTGACCTCCAATCGTTATAGTCAGCGACGCTTGGGTGTGCGTTGGAAGAAGTTGCATCGGCTGGCTTATGTGATTCTCGGGCTCGGCTTGCTGCATATGCTTTGGATCGTTCGAGCGGATTTGAAGGAATGGTCTGTCTATGCCTCTATAGGCGCGCTGCTATTAGTGCTGCGCATTCCCCCGATTGCTCGCCGAATCCCGCGCTTAATAGCTAAAAAGGTACCTTCTGCAAGAAAAGCGTAAATAGGTGTTGACGGCAGATTCTGGAAGTCTATAATTCGCCCCACTTCCGGCGCAGTCGAAACGGAAAACTCCTTGGTAAACAAAGAGTTACGCAGTTTTCGACAGCGGGTTGCTTCAGGTCATCGAAGCCCAGAAGGAGTTGATCAAGCGGGTTTGTGTGGCTTGATTGACGGTTCGATCTTCTCGGTCGAAAGCGGAGAAAAAGAGGTGTTGACAGCAGCGAGTAACGCTGTAGAATTCGCCTCCCGCTAACGAGAGATCGGAAGCGCAAGTGGTTGAAGTTGCAAAGGAAACTTTGAAACTTCTGAAAATAACCGCTTGACAGCAACAGAGGCTGCTGTAGAATGCGCGCCTCGGTTGAGACGAAAGATCTTAACCAACCGCTCTTTAACAACTGAATCAAGCAATTCGTGTGGGTGCTTGTGGAGTCAGACTGATAGTCAACAAGATTATCAGCATCACAAGTTACTCCGCGAGAAATCAAAGATGTAACCAACGATTGCTGAGCCAAGTTTAGGGTTTCTTAAAAACCCAAAGATGTTTGAACTGAAGAGTTTGATCATGGCTCAGATTGAACGCTGGCGGCAGGCCTAACACATGCAAGTCGAGCGGCAGCACGGGTACTTGTACCTGGTGGCGAGCGGCGGACGGGTGAGTAATGCCTAGGAATCTGCCTGGTAGTGGGGGATAACGCTCGGAAACGGACGCTAATACCGCATACGTCCTACGGGAGAAAGCAGGGGACCTTCGGGCCTTGCGCTATCAGATGAGCCTAGGTCGGATTAGCTAGTTGGTGAGGTAATGGCTCACCAAGGCGACGATCCGTAACTGGTCTGAGAGGATGATCAGTCACACTGGAACTGAGACACGGTCCAGACTCCTACGGGAGGCAGCAGTGGGGAATATTGGACAATGGGCGAAAGCCTGATCCAGCCATGCCGCGTGTGTGAAGAAGGTCTTCGGATTGTAAAGCACTTTAAGTTGGGAGGAAGGGCATTTACCTAATACGTAAGTGTTTTGACGTTACCGACAGAATAAGCACCGGCTAACTCTGTGCCAGCAGCCGCGGTAATACAGAGGGTGCAAGCGTTAATCGGAATTACTGGGCGTAAAGCGCGCGTAGGTGGTTTGTTAAGTTGGATGTGAAATCCCCGGGCTCAACCTGGGAACTGCATTCAAAACTGACAAGCTAGAGTATGGTAGAGGGTGGTGGAATTTCCTGTGTAGCGGTGAAATGCGTAGATATAGGAAGGAACACC
>NZ_CP166782.1:4285000-5287500 GCF_059695685.1 Pseudomonas sp. LBUM1671 | reverse complement strand
AGGTGATGCGGTAGAGGAGCGTTCTGTAAGCCTGTGAAGGTGAGTTGAGAAGCTTGCTGGAGGTATCAGAAGTGCGAATGCTGACATGAGTAACGACAATGGGTGTGAAAAACACCCACGCCGAAAGACCAAGGTTTCCTGCGCAACGTTAATCGACGCAGGGTTAGTCGGTCCCTAAGGCGAGGCTGAAAAGCGTAGTCGATGGAAAACAGGTTAATATTCCTGTACTTCTGGTTATTGCGATGGAGGGACGGAGAAGGCTAGGCCAGCTTGGCGTTGGTTGTCCAAGTTTAAGGTGGTAGGCTGGAATCTTAGGTAAATCCGGGATTCTAAGGCCGAGAGCTGATGACGAGTGTTCTTTTAGAACACGAAGTGGTTGATGCCATGCTTCCAAGAAAAGCTTCTAAGCTTCAGGTAACCAGGAACCGTACCCCAAACCGACACAGGTGGTTGGGTAGAGAATACCAAGGCGCTTGAGAGAACTCGGGTGAAGGAACTAGGCAAAATGGCACCGTAACTTCGGGAGAAGGTGCGCCGGTGAGGGTGAAGCATTTACTGCGTAAGCCCATGCCGGTCGAAGATACCAGGCCGCTGCGACTGTTTATTAAAAACACAGCACTCTGCAAACACGAAAGTGGACGTATAGGGTGTGACGCCTGCCCGGTGCCGGAAGGTTAATTGATGGGGTTAGCTAACGCGAAGCTCTTGATCGAAGCCCCGGTAAACGGCGGCCGTAACTATAACGGTCCTAAGGTAGCGAAATTCCTTGTCGGGTAAGTTCCGACCTGCACGAATGGCGTAACGATGGCGGCGCTGTCTCCACCCGAGACTCAGTGAAATTGAAATCGCTGTGAAGATGCAGTGTATCCGCGGCTAGACGGAAAGACCCCGTGAACCTTTACTATAGCTTTGCACTGGACTTTGAATTTGCTTGTGTAGGATAGGTGGGAGGCTTTGAAGCGTGGACGCCAGTTCGCGTGGAGCCAACCTTGAAATACCACCCTGGCAACTTTGAGGTTCTAACTCAGGTCCGTTATCCGGATCGAGGACAGTGTATGGTGGGTAGTTTGACTGGGGCGGTCTCCTCCTAAAGAGTAACGGAGGAGTACGAAGGTGCGCTCAGACCGGTCGGAAATCGGTCGTAGAGTATAAAGGCAAAAGCGCGCTTGACTGCGAGACAGACACGTCGAGCAGGTACGAAAGTAGGTCTTAGTGATCCGGTGGTTCTGTATGGAAGGGCCATCGCTCAACGGATAAAAGGTACTCCGGGGATAACAGGCTGATACCGCCCAAGAGTTCATATCGACGGCGGTGTTTGGCACCTCGATGTCGGCTCATCACATCCTGGGGCTGAAGCCGGTCCCAAGGGTATGGCTGTTCGCCATTTAAAGTGGTACGCGAGCTGGGTTTAGAACGTCGTGAGACAGTTCGGTCCCTATCTGCCGTGGACGTTTGAGATTTGAGAGGGGCTGCTCCTAGTACGAGAGGACCGGAGTGGACGAACCTCTGGTGTTCCGGTTGTCACGCCAGTGGCATTGCCGGGTAGCTATGTTCGGAATAGATAACCGCTGAAAGCATCTAAGCGGGAAACTAGCCTCAAGATGAGATCTCACTGGGACCTTGAGTCCCCTGAAGGGCCGTCGAAGACTACGACGTTGATAGGTTGGGTGTGTAAGCGCTGTGAGGCGTTGAGCTAACCAATACTAATTGCCCGTGAGGCTTGACCATATAACACCCAAGCAATTTGCTTGCTTCGAGCCCAAAGGCGAAAGAGCACCAGATTGCGGTGTGTGAAGACGAAACGAACCGAAAGTTCGAGATACTCACAAAACACCAAGCTGTCACATACCCATTCGCTGGAGCGTGAACCCGCAAGGGCCCATGACCTGGCTACCGAATTTCTTGACGACCATAGAGCATTGGAACCACCTGATCCCATCCCGAACTCAGCAGTGAAACGATGCATCGCCGATGGTAGTGTGGGGTTTCCCCATGTGAGAGTAGGTCATCGTCAAGATTAAATTCCGAAACCCCAATTGCGAAAGCAGTTGGGGTTTTGTTTTGCCCGCAGGAAAGTACTGCTTCGGTACAACACAAATTTGCACAGTTATTTTCGAGCCATGACACTAGAATAGGCCCAACTTTTTCGGAGGCCAGAGCCTTTATGCCAGATCCGGTTGACGCCCCTGGGCTGTCAGAATTACCGCTGGACGACTTGGTGGCGTGCCATGAGTGTGACTTGCTCATGCGCAAGCCCCAACTCGCCCATGGCGAGAAAGCCTTATGCCCACGCTGTGGTTACGAGCTCTACGCCCATCGCCATAACGTGGTGCAGCGCAGTCTCGCGTTGGTCATCGCCGCTTTGCTGTTGTACATCCCGGCGAACTTTTTACCCATCATGCAGCTCAATCTACTCGGGCAATCGTCGCAAGACACCGTCTGGACCGGCGTTGTCGGCTTGTTCGACACCGGCATGCAAGGCGTCTCGGTGATTGTGTTCCTGTGCAGCATGGGAATTCCGCTGCTCAAGCTGCTCTGCCAATTGGCCGTGCTGTTGACCATCCGCTTTGATATCGGACGCAGCTACGGCTTGTTGCTCTACCGCATTTACCACCATCTACGGGACTGGGGGATGCTCGAGGTTTACCTCATGGGCGTACTGGTAGCGATCGTCAAGCTGGCAGATATGGCAGCCATTACCGTAGGCCTTGGTTTGGCGTGTTTCATCAGTTTGTTGTTGGTCCAGGTCTGGTTGGAGGTTGTGATGTCACCTCATCAGATCTGGCAGGCTTTGTCAGGAGAGGATGCCCATGCGGGCGATTGATGCAGGCATTCTGATTTGCACCGAATGCCATGAATTGAACAAGCAGGAAGCCGACACCGACGAGCAGACCTGCACCCGTTGCGGTGCGCTGGTGCACGCCCGTCGTCCGAACAGTCTGGTGCGTACCTGGGCGCTGCTGATAACCGGCGCGATTCTCTATATCCCGGCCAATGTGCTGCCGATCATGACCGTCAGCTCATTGGGGCAGGGCGATCCGAGTACGATCATGTCCGGTGTCATCCAGCTGGTTCAGCACGGCATGATTCCCATCGCCGCCGTAGTTTTTATCGCCAGTATTCTGGTACCAACGTTCAAACTGGTAGGCATCGCGCTGCTGCTGTTTTCAGTGCAACGTCGCCAGCCACTCTCGGCACGCCAGCGAATCTGGATGTACCGCTTTATCGAGTTCATCGGCCGCTGGTCGATGCTGGACATCTTTGTGATCGCCATCCTGGTGGCGGTCGTGAATTTCGGACGGCTCGCCAGCGTCGAAGCCAATCTTGGCGCCATCGCTTTCGCCAGTGTGGTGATTCTGACGATGCTTGCCGCAGTTACTTTCGATCCCCGACTGATTTGGGATAACACGGAGTCGGACGACGACCATGACTGATTTGCCTACAGCTAAAACCCGACCGGCCTCGAACTGGTCTGCCATCTGGGTGTTGCCCCTGATCGCCCTGATCATCGGCGGCTGGCTCGGCTGGCGTGCCTACAGCGAAACCGGCATCGAGATTCAGGTGCGTTTCGAAAGCGGTGAAGGCATTCAGGCCAACAAGACTGAAGTCGTCTACAAAGGCATGTCAGTCGGCAAGGTGAAAACCCTCAAGCTCGATGATGAAGGCAGCTCCAAAGGGGTGATCGCCACCGTCGAGATGAACAAGGACGTGGAGCAATACCTCAAGACCAGCACCCGCTTCTGGCTGGTCAAACCCAGCGTGACCCTGGCTGGTATCACCGGGCTGGAAACACTGGTGTCCGGTAACTACGTGGCCATCAGTCCCGGCGAGGGCGAGCCGACCCGCAAGTTCAAAGCCCTGGCCGAAGAGCCCCCTCTGTCGGACTCCCAGCCCGGTCTGCACCTCACCATCAAGGCTGATCGTCTCGGTTCACTGAACCGTGGCAGCCCGGTGTTCTACAAGCAGATCAAAGTTGGCCAGGTCAAAAGCTACTTGCTGTCGGAAGACCAAAGCACTGTCGAACTCAAAGTCTTCATTGAGCCCACCTACGCCAATCTGGTGCGCAAACACACGCGTTTCTGGAACGCCAGCGGCATCAGCATCGACGCCAACCTGTCGGGTGTGAAAGTGCGCAGCGAATCGCTCGCCAGCATCGTCGCAGGCGGTATGGCGTTCGCCACGCCGGAGAACCGCAAGGACAGCCCGCCCACCGATCCGAGCCTGCCATTCCGTCTCTACGAGGATTTCGATGCCGCCGCTGCCGGTATTCGGGTAAAGGTCAAATTGAGCGATTTCGAAGGCCTGCAGGCCGGCCGTACACCGGTCATGTACAAAGGCATCCAGGTCGGCAACCTGAAAGCGCTGAAGGTCGATGCGGACCTGAATGCCGCCACTGCCGAATTGACCCTTGACCCACTGGCCGAGGATTATCTGGTCGAAGGCACTCAGTTCTGGGTAGTCAAACCGTCGATTTCCCTTGCCGGTATCACCGGTCTGGAGGCCTTGGTCAAAGGTAACTACATCGCTGTGCGACCGGGCGACAAAGGGGCTGCGCCGCAACGTGAGTTCGTTGCCAGGCCCAAGGCGCCGCCGCTGGACCTGCGTTCGCCCGGCCTGCACCTGGTGTTGTTCACCGAGAATCTGGGGTCGCTGGAAGTCGGCAGTCCGATTCTCTACAAGCAGGTCAAGGTCGGTTCGGTGCAGAGCTATCAGTTCTCCAAGAAGAAGAAGCAACTGGTGATCGGTGTCCACATCGAGAAGGAGTACGAAGGCCTGGTCAACGCGTCGACCCGCTTCTGGAACGCCAGCGGCATCACGCTCACAGGCGGATTGACTGGCGGAATCCAGGTCAAAAGCGAGTCGCTGCAAAGCCTGATGGCCGGCGGTATCGCTTTCGAAACCCCAGAAGCCAAGGCGCCGTTGCAGAAGCGCATTCCACGTTTTCGCCTGTTCGCCAACCATGAGGAGGCCAATCAGAAAGGCACCGTGGTCACCATCAAGGTTGATCGCGCCGATGGTTTGCACAGCGGCACCCCCGTGAGATTCAAAGGCCTGGACGTTGGCAAGATTGAAGACGTCGACCTCAGTGATGACCTGCAATCGGTGATGCTCACCGCACGAATCACCGAAGTGCCGGAGCGCATTGCCCGGGTCGGCAGCCAATTTTGGGTGGTCAAGCCTGAGCTGGGCCTGATCAAGACTTCTAACCTGGAAACATTGGTCACCGGCCAATACATTGAAGTACAGCCCGCGCCGAAGAACCTCGGCCCGCAGAAGAACTTCGTCGCCCTGGCCACTCCACCGGAATCGGCCAAACAGGAAGCCGGTTTGAGTCTGGTTCTGAGCGCCGCTCGCCGTGGGTCCTTGAAAACCGGTGTGCCGGTGACGTACCGCGAGGTCACCGTGGGCAAAGTGACGGGCTATGAATTGGGCCAGACCGCTGATCGTGTCTTGGTACACATCCTGATCGAGCCGAAATACGCGCCATTGGTGCGCAGCGGCACGCGTTTCTGGAACACCAGCGGTTTCGGTTTCGACTACGGCTTGTTCAAAGGCGCGACGGTAAGGACTGAATCCCTTGAAACGTTGATTCAGGGCGGCATCGCCTTCGCAACGCCAGATGGTGATCGCATGGGTAGCCCAGCGCGGCCTGAGCAGACGTTCCCGTTGTTCGACAAGTTTGAAGATGAGTGGCTGACCTGGGCGCCGAAGATTTCACTCGGTAAATAGCGGGACGTTGATTGGGCGTCTGTGATGACGCCTTCGCGAGCAAGCCCGCTCCCACACTGAATTTGTGCACGGCGCAGAAACAATGTGGGAGCGGGCTTGCTCGCGAAGAGGCCGCCTTGGAGTCCACTACAAGTCTCGCACCATAAAAAAGGCCGCAATCCATTGGATCGCGGCCTTTTTTATTGCCTTCGATTTAACGCCAAATCAGACCGCATCCAGCTCCGGCTCGTCCGCCTGTGCAACAACAGCAGCCTTCACCTCATCATGCCGGCGAATGTACTTCCAGTCCGCCTCATCGATGTAGATCCCGTTCGGCCCGCTGCCACCTTCCAGGTCAATCGCCACACTGGCGCAGACCTGCGGCTTCACACTCGCCAGGATCGGCACGAAGCCCAGCTGCAGGCTGGTTTCCAGCAACGCGGCCTGGTTCTTCTCATCGATGTCCGCCGCCTCGTCGAGGTAGTACGGCAGACGCACGCGACCGGCCTGGTCGCGGTCCATCAAGTGCAGCAACAAATACATGTTGGTCAGCGCCTTGATGGTCATCGTGGTGCCGTTGGAGGCCGCGCCGTCGATGTCAGTGTGAATCACCGGTTGACCGTTGACCTTGGTGATCTCGAACGCCAGTTCGAACAAGTCCTTGAGGCCGAGCTGGTTGTGGTTCGCCGCCACCAGCCGTGCCAGGTATTCCTTGGCTTCTTCGTTCTTGTTGTCCTGATCGGCACTTTGGCTCAGGTCGAAGACGGAGAGGGTTTCGCCTTCTTCGTACTGGCCGGCACTGTGGATGATCTGGTCGATGTGCTTGAGCGCTTCCTTGTTCGGCGCGAGCACGATGCGGAAGCTCTGCAGGTTGGAGACCTGACGTTTGTTGATCTCACGGTTGAACAGCGCCAGTTGATGCTCGAGGCTGTCGTAGTCGCTGCGGATGTTGCGCAGGGTCCGGGCGATGTCGGTGACCGCCGCACGGCGGGCCTTGCCAAGAGTCAGGGCTTCGTCGGTACGGTGCGCATAGGCGTTGATCAGCAGTTGCAGGCGACGCTCCATATCGTCTTCGCTGTCGAACTTGGCCACGCCTTTGAGACGGACCTGAGCGTACAACGCCTCGATCTGACCGTCGCTGCGCTGCAAACCCTGCCAACTGTCCTGGTAGTCGTTGAGCAGGGGCAGCAGGTTGTCCATGGAATCATCGATAGGGTCCATGAACGGCGTGCCGAACGGCAGGTCTGCCGGCAACAGCTGGCGGCGGCGCAAGGCGTCGTCGAGGGTGCGTTGCTTGGCTTCCATGTCGCCGATCTGCCGGCCGACCAGTTGCAGCTTGGCCGACAGTTGCTGGACGCGTTCGGTGAAGGCATCGCTGGAACGCTTCAATTCGTCCTGCGCCGCTTCCATCTGCGCCAGTTGTTCGAGTTTGTCGCCTTCCTCGGCACTCAGGGTTTGCGCGCGACGGAAATCTTCCAGGGCTTTCTGCGCGTCCAGCACTTGCTGGTACAGCGCTTCGGTCTGGGTCTTGCTCGCGGCACGGTCGGCGGCCACGGCCGCCTGGGTTTTAAGCTGCTTGAGTTCTTTGTCCAGACGCTCTTTCTGATCGCGCAATGCCGCGCGGTCAGCCAAAGCTTGCAGGGCCGGCGGCTCGATGTGCGAGATGTCGATGGACAGTCCCGGCACTTCGAAGCGCTCGCCTTTGAAACCGTCGAGGATCAACTCCATGGACTTGACCCACTGACCGTCCTCGTCCAGCGTAATGCCGTGTTCGCCCAGCGGCAGGCTGAACAGTGCGCTGTTGAACAGGCGCATCAGACGCTCGACGTCCTGTTGCGAGAATTCCTCGCGCAGACGGGCGTAGCTGTTGTTGTCGGCGTGATCGAGTTGCTGTTTCACCGACTTCAGGCGTTTTTCCAGGTCCCGCAGACGTTCTTCCAGGTCTTCGGCAGAGAACTGCCGCGACTGCGCCAGTGCACCGGCCAGTTCGTCGTGCGCGTCCTTGGCCGCGAGCAGTTGCTGCTCCAGCACTTTGACGTCATCAACCAACGCGAAGCGATGCTTGAGCACCGACAGCTCGCCGAGCCAGCGCTGGATGCCGGTGATTTCCCGCTCCAGGCGCATCAGCTCCTGAGTGCCGCCGCGCTGATCGTTTTGCAGCGCGTCCTGCTCGTTGCGGTAGTGCTCGGCCTGAATCGTCAGCTCTTCCTTGCGCGCACTGGCGTAATCCGACCAGGTGCCAAGCAACGAATCGAGCAGCGGCGAGATCCGGTGCAGCTTGCCGCGCAGGATATTGCGCTGGGTCACGCCTGCCGCAAGGGCTTCGACCAATGGGCCGGCAGTCACCAGCGAGTTGTAGTCCTGTTCCATGCGACGGACATCGCGGAACGCTTCTTCGCACGCGGCGATGTAATCGACGCTGCCGGAGCGCAGGCTGTGTTCAAACGCATCGAGGAACAGCTGCTTGAGCTTGGCCGCGGTGATTTCGCGCATGTGCAGCAAGTTGATGAACAGGGCGCGGAAGGTCTTCAGGCTCTGCTCGCTGGTGGAGCGCAGCGGGATCAGCGTCAGGTCCAGGGGGATCGAAGTGTGGCCGCCGACCAGCAAACGACGCAGTTCATCCGGTTTGAGTTCGTAGGCTTTCAGGCCTTCGCGCTCAAGGTTGGTGAACAATTCTTTCTGACGCAGGCAGGTGTCGTTCTTCTGGTAATGGGCCAGATCCAGTTTGCCGGCGTAGGCGAAGAACTGGTGACCGAAACCACCGCCCGGGCCGCGACCGACCACGCCGATCACGTGCGGGCCGTGGGGGAGGGACACTTCGACCAGGATGTAACTGGTGTCCGAAGCGAAGTAGAAACGGCGGGATTGTTCCAGGCTGTACTTGCCGAAACTCATGTCCGACATGCGCGCCAGAATCGGGAACTGCAAGGCGTTGATCGATGCGGATTTACCGAGGTTGTTCGCGCCGTAGACCGACAACGGTTCTTCCAGCGGGAACAAGCCGAGGCTGTAACCGGCGGTGTTCAAAAGGGCGAAGCGGCGAATGCCGTAGCGTTCCTTGCTCATGCGTCGGTCTCCTGTTCTTCGGCAATGGCGCGGGCCATGGCGTCTTCTTCGCTTTCTTCTTCGAAGTCACTGAGGTCTAGCGGATCGTCGGTTTGCAGCAGTTTTTCGTCGCTATCGTCGTCGATCAATACTGGAACCGGCAACGGCAACACGCTGTGCAGGCTGGCCGCCAGGTCGCGGTCCTGCTGAACCGACAGGCAGACATCAAGGAAGCGGTGCATCGGCGGCAGGAAACGGTAGATGCCGTTTTCTTCGCCAGCGAAGCCGAGCTGAGTCATGCGGCGCATGATCTTTTCTTCGAGTTCTTCGACGGTCTGTACTTCGGCCTGGATAAACAGGTCGCGGTATTTTTCCAACAAGGACGGCAACTCATCACGGCCAAGGCTGCCACCGTCGAGCACGGCGACCGGGTCACGGCCCTGATCCGCCAGGTGCTCGACGAGGATGAAAGTGAACAGCGCCAGACGTTGTGCGGTCTTGTTCACTGCTGCGGCGGCGAGGTCCGGCACGAAATAGTAGAAACCACGGGTGTCGCAGACCAACTCATAACCCAGCGCCCGGAACAGCGTGCGGTACTGGTCCTGGAAGTTCGACAGTTGCGCGTACAGTTCCGGATCGCGGCGGCTGACGTGATAGCCCTTGAACAGTTCGCGGAAGATCGGCGCGAGTTGGGACAGTTCGGATAGATCAAGATGCATGTGGGGTGCTCGCAGAATCCTCGGCGGCGGTATCGCGGGCCGAGAGCAGGGCGAAGGAGCGCAGGCTGACCTGATGCTCGTGAGTGTGGTAATCGCGGCGTTCCAGACGCTCGCGTGTGAAGCGCTTTTCCCGCGACAAGCGCGAGAACCAGTAAAGCAATTCGTCGGTAGCGCCGTCCGGTTCCTGCTCGAGCAGCCAGGTCATCAGGTCTGGCATCGGCAGGGCGTCTTCGCAGCGTTCGAGCATTTCGCGAACGGTGCGTGGCGCGCGCGGGGCTTCGCCTTTCTGCGTCTTGTGAGCCTTGGGGAACCGCGCCGGTTTCGGCTCGAAGCGGGCCAGGGCGTACACGTAGGCTTCGACTTGGCTGGCACTGCCAAGGAAGGTGCTTTGCGGCCGGGTAAACATCGGCATTGCCGCTTGCGGCACCGCGTCGATGCCTTTGCGACGGATGGCCGACAAGGCCAGCGCCGCGCCACGGGTCACAGCGTTGTGACGGCGGGCTTCTTCACGCAGTGGCAGCAGCAGTTCGCGGGCATGACGCAGGGTCAGTTGGGCGCTGGTCTGCATTTCGAGGATGCGCGCGTGGGTGCGCAGCAGCATGTCGTCGTCGACCAGATGGCCGAGGCGCTGCTGCTCGGTGAGCATTTTCAGCAGGACGTTTTCGACTTTGCGCACGCCTTGTTCGAAGGCGCCGTCGGCGTTCACCAGCTGAATCATCGGCTCGACGTATTCGTCCCAGGTCGCCAGTACTTCAGCGTAACGCTGACGCAGCGGGATCTGCCGATCGCTGGTCTTGGCGCGTTCGGCGACGGCCACCAGGGCCTGTTCGTCGTTGGCCAGTTTCTTCAGAACATCGCGTACGCGCATGTCGAGCAGGCGCAATTGACGTGCAAGGTCGTGGCCGTCGCGGATGTCGAAGGCGTCCTGGATATAACCGGCCAGGCGTTCGAGGTGGCGCAAATAGGCTTCGATTTCCAGGCACAGGCCCAGACGGTGCTCTCGGCGCAGGTACGCGAGGAAGTCGTGGATCTGCGCGTTGAGCTCGAAACGGTTCGGGCTTTTCGCCACGGGAACCAGAATGTCGAGGCGGATCCACACGTCCAGCAGGCTGGTGATGTCCTGCGGCGTACTGTCGAGTTGCTGGGCGGCCAACTGTGAACGCAGTTCGTTGAGGCTCAAGGTGCCCTGGTCGAAGTGCTCGCACAGTGGCTCCAAAAGTGCCCAGTGTTCAGCGAGGGCGCGCAAGACGCGCTTGGGTTCGATCATCGGAATGGCCGGCTGGTTGGCGATTAAAAGCCGCGATTGTACTGCATCGGGACCGATGCGATTCACTCTCGGGACAGGCTGTAGCTGTTTCTAAGGGAAAGAGTATCGATCAAGCGCGGGCGATCTTGAGCGAAGGGCGGTAGAATCACCGCACTTTAGTTATCCACAAGTGGCCGACCTTTGCTAATCGAGTCCCGTCGCCGCGCCTATTTGACCGCCATGCAGGTGGTCAACTGGCTGCCGCGCACCGAATTGCCCTTTGCCGCGCCCTCGCGTCCCGAGTTGCTGGAGATCTCGGAGCCGCTGATCGTCGCGCCTGTGGTGCCGGTCTCTGCGCCAGCGCCTGCCGCCAACGCCGCCAACGCCGCCGCTGCGCCGGTGGTGACGCCGAAGGAACGGGTCAAGATCGAAGTGCCGCGCCCCTCGTTGGCCAGCACGCGCACGAACGCCAAGGTCGAAGAAGAGGCCGCGCCGGTCGCGGTCAAAGCGCCGGTCGTGCCGCCACCGCGTTTTTCCCTGCAATTGCTGCGCGCCGGTCGTTGCCTGCTGTTGGTCGAGTTACCCACAGGCGAAACGTTCCAGACCCGCGACCCTGCTTATCTGCTGCTCAAGGACATGCTGCGTGCCGCCGGTCTGCCGGACAGCCCGCAGATCATCGGTGAGCCGGTACGCTGGCCGCTGCTGGTCCGGGGTACCATGGACCAGGGCCCGGAAGCCGCTCGGGATTTCGTGCAAGGTTTCCTCTCGGCCCGACTGGAAGACGCTCCGTGTGTCTGCGTGTGGCTGATCGGCTTGCCGGCCGTGCGTTTTGCCGGTGAGGCAAATGCCGAATCCTTCAACCGCGAACTCCAGGTCGAAGGCCTGGGCTCGGTCTGGGCTCTGCCGGGCCTGGAATTATTAATGGAAGAGCCACAGCGTAAGGCTGATGTCTGGCAAGCCATGCGTCGGCTGATGGCGCGCTGGAAAGAATCAAATGAGTGACGCTGTATCGTTCCGCCCGATGACCGAGGCCGACCTCGACGCTGTACTGAAAATCGAATACGCGGCCTACAGCCATCCCTGGACCCGCGGGATTTTTCTCGATGGGCTGGGTAAATATCAGATCTGGCTGATGTTCGAAGGCCAGCAGCAAGTCGGTCATGGCGTGGTGCAGATCATCCTTGATGAAGCGCACCTGCTGAACATCACCGTCAAGCCGGAGAATCAGGGCCGTGGCCTGGGTTTGACGCTGCTGGAGCATTTGATGTCCCGGGCGTATGACGCCAAGGCGCGAGAGTGTTTCCTGGAAGTGCGCGACAGCAACCGTGGGGCGTTCAAGTTGTATGAGCGGTATGGGTTTAACGAGATTGGTCGTCGTCGGGATTACTACCCGGCGGTGGGCGGGCGAGAAGATGCCGTGGTCATGGCCTGCACCCTCGTTGATTGAACCACAGCTATTGTGGCGAGGGAGCTTGCTCCCGCTAGGCCGCGAAGCGATCCTGAAATTTTACGACTGCTTCGCAGCCGAGCGGGAGCAAGCTCCCTCGCCACAGATCAACGATTACCATCCATCGGATCCCGCTTCGCCAGTTCCTCTTCATCCAGCCCATTGCCCCCGCCAATATCGTCTTCATCGACAATGCTCAAATCCCAATCCGCCTGATCGCCTTCACCGGCCTCATGGGCATCCCGCGCGCCGTCTTCACGGATCAACGTTTCCGGGCTCATGTCGTCGTCGGTAGACTCATGGTCATCAGTCGAGGCGCCGGTCATGCCGGCTTCACGCACGCGTTCGCGAGGCATCAGGCGCTCGCGTTCGTTTTCCGGTAACTCGTCGCCGATTTTCGCGCTGGGCTCTTCCTCGTCGAAGTCCAGCTCATGCATCGAACCCATGCGGTCTTCGTTATCATCGATGGGCTCGGGTTGCACCGCATCGTACGGACGTCGTGAATCAGTCATGGCAATTCCTCATACTGTGGGCCTTACTAGGGTGGACCCACTGAACTCCTGAGAATTCCACCGGCCATACTTGCATCAAGCGCGTGACCCCGACGGGCGGTTGTCTGTCAAACCAGCGCATCATTCTTGAGGCTTTACAGCATGAACGAATTACAAGATCTGATTGATAACAACGAACGCTGGGCCGAGGCGATCAAACAGGAAGATCCGGACTTCTTCTCCAAGCTGGCCCGCCAACAGACGCCGGAATACTTGTGGATTGGTTGTTCCGACGCCCGGGTGCCGGCGAACGAGATCGTCGGCATGCTGCCCGGCGACCTGTTCGTCCACCGCAACGTCGCCAATGTGGTGCTGCACACGGACCTCAACTGCCTGTCGGTGATTCAGTACGCGGTCGACGTGCTCAAGGTCAAACACATCCTCGTCACTGGCCACTATGGCTGCGGTGGTGTGCGCGCCTCGATGCAGGACCGTCAGTTGGGCCTGATCGACGGTTGGTTGCGCTCGATTCGTGACCTCTATTACGAAAAGCGCGAAGAACTGGCCGAGTTACCGACTGAAGAAGAGCGGGTTGACCGTCTCTGCGAGCTCAACGTGATCCAGCAAGTGGCCAACGTCGGCCACACCAGCATTGTGCAAAACGCCTGGCATCGCGGGCAGAACCTGTCGATCCACGGTTGCATCTATGGCATCAAGGATGGTCGCTGGAAAAGCCTGAACACGACCATCAGTGGTTTTGAGCAGTTGCCGCCGCAGTACCGTCTGCGTCCGGTCGAGACGCTGTAACGCCGTTCAGCAAAGACTGCGCCGACGCCAGTGGTGGTAATACAACTGGCCGTCGGCGTTTGGCGGCTCATCGTAGCCGGTGATCCACTCTCGGCATTCGGGACGACCGCAACAGCAGGCGAATTGGCGCAGCAGCTTGTCTTCGGTTGTGGCGAAGTCCATGGTCAAGTGGTCGCCTTTGCGGATGTCCTTCAGCGCCCACAGCCACAGTTCGCTCATGTCGAAAAAGACGTTGGGTGCGCAGGAGTGTTCCAGCAGTCCGCTGAAATGTGGGTCGTAGACGTGAATGCCCGGCGCCAGCTGCCGGGTATGCTGATTGCGGTAAGGCAGCAGATGCCCCGACACGCGGCAGAGTCGGCTGATCCGTGGGAAATCGCGCACGGCCGCAACGGCCACCGCCGATCCATTGGCGTTGTAGATAATCTCGAAATCCGCGCGAGAGGGAAATCCAAGGCTCAGCGGCAGCTCCGGGAATGGGTAGATTCCATCGGGAGGTTGCGCAACGGTCCCGGGCAGGGGTTTAGGTTTCATAACGATCCTTGTCGGCAGCGCGTTGCGATTTCAAAAACTGACGTCCTGTCAGCCCAGCAACACAGGGTGTCACCTCAAGATCTCGCAAATGAAACGAGAGGTCTACTGTCAGAACTGACAGGAGGAAAGTGCGCTTTTGCGCGTAAGCCTTCGCTCACGCGCAAAAGTGCAAGGGTGATTACAGCGCAGGTGCCGCAGTCACAGGTGCCGGGGCTTGCAACTGTTTGAGTTCGGACTGGATCGGCGTCGTCGCGCACTTGGCCACCGCTTGTTCAGGCGTCAGGTTACGGATCGAGGTGTAGAACAGCTCGCAGGTTTTTTCTTTCCGGGTCACTTGCCACGTCTGCGTGCAGCCTTTCAGCTGAACGGTCGGGTCAGTCCCGGGTTTGCTGCCCATACCAGCCTGCCAGCAGGCGGCGCTCAAGTCCTGGCCCATGACTTTCAGGCCCGCGGCGTCGGCCTTGGCCTGAGCATCCTCGCCGGTGTAGCTCTCCGGGTCGGCGGCGTACCAGATGTAGCTCGGGTGGTTGGAACCCAGCACCGGCACCTTCAACCCGGCGCTCGGGCTGATGGTGGCCAGGCCCAGCACATCAACGGTCGGCCCGTATTGCTGCTTGATCCAGTTACGCACCGGCGCGCCGAACGCGACCATCGGCAACGCGGCACCGCGGGCATTCTGACTGACTTCCTTGACCATGGTGGTCTGGTAGTCCTTGAAGTAGTCGTAGACCCCTTCCAGATCCTTGCCAGCACTGGAAGGTGCCGCAATTGGCGCGATATCGATGATGGTCTGGTAGCCCGGCGTCTGATCGGCGGGGATACCGTTGTCGGTCAGCAGCGTGGCCCAGCGATCGGTGGTGGCGGACCGCAGGTAATCCTGGGCCTGCGTCAGGGAGTAATCCGGCGGGAAATGCAGCAATTCGACACTTTTACGGTTTTCCAGGGCCATGCCCAACGGCAGGAACAAATACCAGCTGTAAGCCCACTTGCCATCAATGTTGAGCTTTTTGGCGCCGCTGTAGGCCAGATCACCGGCATTGAGCAGCGCGGACAACGGTTTGTCGTAACCCTTTGGCACGCCGCTGATGTCGGCGTAGAGCTGACCGTTATCGGTTTTGACCCGCACTTTCGCGGTGGTGTATCCGTCGCGCTGCACACTTTGGGTCAGGTAGTGCTCGACGGTCTGCTCAAGCGTCCAGTTGCGGAAACAGACGACGTTGCAGTTGTTGGGGTAGGCGAACAGCCGCGTGACGCGTTCGGTGCTGCCCAGTTTCAGATCGACATTGGCGTGGGCGGCGGCGCTCAGGGTGAGGGCTGCGAGGGTAAGTCCTGTCAGTTTGAACATGCTCAGATCCTTTTCAGCGTGGGACCGCGTTGATCGCGGGCGATAGTTACTTAAGCAGATCGGCCGGCAATCGCTCACCTGAACATCAAATGAGTCAGGTGATACTCCGGGAAATACATCCGGCACACGAAGGTGACGCCGACCATCACCAGCAAAAACACCAACTGCAACGGACTGAAGTGCGCCCAATGCAGCGCGGTCAGCCATGGACGCCTCGCGGCCAGTTCAGGGTCAAGCTGACCGATACGGCGCTTGTGCAAGAGACCGATCAGCATAAAACCGACATAAGTCACCACCCCCGGCCAACCCAACAGAATCCCGAACAGCAACGTGAGGATGGCTTGGGGAATACCATGTCGGATTACCAGCCAGCGGGTATCCGGGTTCCAGTGGCGGGGGACCAGGCCTTCGGTCAGCCACAGGTCATGGACAATGACGTGCGAGATGATCGGCACCCACCAGCTCATGGCGAAACGGAGGAACCAGACCGGAACGCAGGCGAATATCAACGGGATGCTGATGCTGTAGCCCAGGGATTTGTGCTCGGTCGGGAAATAAAACAAGAACAGCGCCAGCGCGATGCCCGCCCAGACTTGCACCCAGGTCTCGTCGGCAATGGGACGCGGCAGGAAACGTCGCCAGTGAAAAACATCGGCGAGGGGCAATCGTAAGCGCAACTCCGGGTAACGCCACTTGAGGGTTTGCGCGAGGTCATGACAGGCCTGCCATTCATTTTGGCCAAAGCCATCGATCATTTTCTTCTGCTGCCCGGGCTTCATCGGGTTCATCAGCAAATGCGCGGCCTGAACGTCAGCGGCCCAGGTCCGGCTGTCTTGCGCCTTGGCCTGCAGGCTTGCGTAGAAGCTTTCCTGATTGCAGCGCTCGATCAGTGTCTGCCAGAGCGACGCCGGTTCAGGATGAATGCCCTTTTCATCGTCCCAGCCAAACACCTGGCCGACACGGTCGAACAGCGGCAGGCTCCATTTGGAGTCGTTGAACAGTTGCAGGAGGATTCGCTGCCACTCCTGACGTCGATCGAACACCTGCAGCCAGGGTTGTTCTGTGTAACTTTTGAGCTGCGTAAGGAATTCCCGCTCTTTGCCGCCTTCGAGTAATTCCTGCAACGACTGCCGATAATCCTGCAGAAGTCCGCTGGCCAGCGCGTCTCGCTGCCAATCGGTCATCTCGATGTTTTGCCAGGGCGCGAGCCAATCGAGGTGCTGGACCGCCCAGGCGGCAATCGAATTGCGCAAGCCCGGATGATCGAAGCACAACGCCAGCAGCAACTTCTCAAACGCCTGGGCGCAGTGCTGTTGTTGTGCTTGCGCCCAGCGCTCGGACAGGTTCTGCGCCGAGAGCCCGTCGAGTAACGCACGTGCCGCCAACTCATCCGGCGCGACGTCCGGTTCGTGCAAGGCCTGGGGATCGGACAGTGCAAGATTCAGCGAGCGAAGAGGGGGTGGACTTTCAATGATCAGCGGACGCAGATCGAGCACATCGGACCACGCCTGGAGGTTGGCGTGATTCGGCTGTTCGACGACTTCGGTTGTTGCAACTTCAGGTTCTTCGGCGGCGTATTCGGCCCGCCATTGCGCAACGCTCAACGCTTGCTCATAGGCCTCACGCAAACGCTGAAAGCCTTCCGGATCTTCATCAGGCCGAAAGGTTTTCAGCAGTCGCGCATAGCTTCGCTTGATGGTGCGCGCGTCGGCGTCTTCGGGCAGTTCCAGCACAGACCAGCAATCCATGTGGCCGCTCCTTACTGCCAGAGGCCGTTGTCCAGCGTGCCCAGTTGCCGGGTCAGTTCGCTGCGCGCCTCACGGATCCCGCGTTCATCCTGGGAATCAAGCACGTGCTGAAACTGTTTGGCCCAATGACCGATCTGCTCACGCATCTGCCCCAGGCTTTCCTGATAGAGACGCTCAAGACGTGCCGTCAATACCGTGTTGACCTGCTGATCGCGCGGATGAATTTTCAACAACGCCAGGCCCTCCAGGCGCTGCTGAATTTCTTCGGGTGTGAGCACGCCGGGATTGTTCTCGATGACCAGCGAATGCTTGTCGCCCGTCAGCGGGATGACCACCTGGGCTTCGAGCAAACCGTTGTTGTCGTAGGTGAAGCGCACGTCGAGGGCGACTTCGCCGGCCTTGCGTTTCGGTACCTTGATGTCCAACTCGCCCAGCGCAACATTGTCTTTGACCAGGCGGCTTTCGCCCTGAAAGATCTTCAGCAGCACGTGCTCCTGATTATCTTGCAGCGTGTACACCGTCTTGACCCGGCTCACCGGCACGATGCTGTTGCGCTCGATGATCGGCAGGTAGTGACCGCTTTCATATTGCTGGCCGATCTGGGTAGTCGTCTCGATGCCCAGGGTGTAGGAACAGACGTCCGTCAGCACCACTTCTTCCAGCGCTGCGGAGCGTGCTTTCAACGCCGCTTGAATCGCCGCACCGTGTGCCACGACTTCGTCCGGATCGAGAGTGATCGAAGGAAAACGCCCAAACAGGCCGGCCGCCAGTTTGCGAACCAGCGGCATGCGCGTCGTACCGCCCACCAGCAGGATTTCGTCGAGGTCACTGACGCGAATCCGCGCGTCTCTCAGGGCCCGCTCGATCGGTGTGCGCAGGCGTTCGAGTAACGGCGTGTAGAGCGTCGCCAATTGTTGTTGGGTGATGGTTTGCGTCCATTGCTGGCCATCGACCCGCAGGCTGAATTCGGCGCTGCTGTCCTGACCCAGGGCTTTGCGCACGCGCTCGGCCTCACGACGCAACGGCTGGATGATGCTGGTGCGGTCAGGAAAGTTATCGGTGTTGCGATGGTGTTCGAGAAAGTGCTCAAGCAGCACGCTGTCGAAATCTTCGCCACCGAGGAAGTTGTCGCCGGCGCTGGCGCGCACTTCCATGACCCCGTCGAAGAGCTCCAGGATCGACACGTCGAAGGTGCCGCCACCGAGGTCGAACACCAGAAACGAAGTTTCCTTGTCCCGTTGGTGCAACCCATACGCCAGCGCAGCCGCAGTCGGCTCGTTGATCAGTTTTTCAACTTTCAATCCAGCCAGTTCACCGGCAATGCGCGTGGCCTTGCGCTGGGCATCGCTGAAGTAGGCCGGCACGCTGATCACCGCTTCATGCACGGTTTCGCCGAAGGCCCGCTCGACGTCTTCCTTCAGGCTTTTGAGCACCAGCGCCGAAAGCTCCTCGGGACGGAATGACCGGTCTCCCAGACGCACTTGCGTGGCGCTGCCCATGTGCCGCTTGAACAGCGAAGTGGTCTGACGCGGGTGAGTGTGCAAACGCTCGCGGGCGGCCTGGCCGACCAATACGCGGCCCTGATCATCGAGACCGACCACGCTGGGAGTGAGGAACTGGCCCAAGGCATTGGGCACCAACTCGCTGGACTCCCCACGCCAGACGGCGACGAGGCTGTTGGTGGTCCCCAGGTCAATCCCTACGATCATGCGATGAACTCCCTTTCCGGCCTGCAAAAAGTTGAAACAGATAATATTCGCGCAAGGATATTACCGGAGCAGCGGGGCGGTAAAGGAAAGTAGTGGCACTGAGCTATTATTTGCGACGGGGCGCAGTTGATCCTCAGGCATAGGACAACTGTTTTGAATACAACCGGGATTTTAATGTGGGAGCGGGCAAGTCGAATCGTCGCACCGCCGCTCCCACAGTAGTTTTGTGGTGATTATCAGGTCGGGATTAAGGCATCACCGGCGGCGTATACGTCAGCGTCGTTCCCAGCGCCCACAGCAAAAACAGCACCAGCGGCGTGTGCACCAACAACTGCACGAATGAAAAGCCGATCAAGTCCCGCGCCTTCAACCCGAGCACGCCCAGCAGCGGCAACATGTAGAACGGGTTGATCAGGTTCGGCAGGGCTTCCGCCGCGTTGTAGATCTGCACGGCCCAACCCAGGTGGTAGTTCAGGTCGGTGGCCACTTGCATGACGTACGGCGCTTCGATGATCCATTTGCCGCCGCCGGACGGGATGAAGAAACCCAGGATCGCCGAGTAGACGCCCATCAGCAGCGCATAGGTGTCGTGGGACGCGATGCTGACGAAGAAGGTCGAGATGTGGTGCGCCAGGGTTTGCGCGTCAGTGCCTTTGACCGTGGTCATCAGCGCGGCGATCGAGCCGTACAGCGGAAACTGGATCAGCACGCCGGTGGTGGTCGGCACGGCTCGCGCCACGGCATCGAGGAAACTGCGCGGACGCCAGTGCAACAGCGCGCCAAGCATGATGAACAGGAAGTTGTAAGTGTTCAGGCCCGAGATCGCGCTGATCGCAGGCTTGGTCGAAAACTCGTGGAACAACCATCCCGCCGCCAGCAGCACCAGCAAAATCGTCAGCAGTGGACTGTGCTCCAGCCATTCGCCGGGGCGGGTGCGCGGTTGCAGCGGCGGCAGGTTGAAGCTTGGGTCGATGCCGCAGGCTTCGGCGTCGCGGGCTGTTTTCGGCCCCGGCGCGGTGGCGTAGGCGATGATCAGCGAGATCACGATCAGGGCCAGCAACATGACGCCGGACTGCCAGAGAAAGATGGTCTGGGTGAAGGGAATGACGCCAGTGATCGACAGAATCGATGGCGGCAGGCTGGCCGGGTTGGCCTGCAATTGCGCGGCGGACGACGAAAGGCCCAAAGCCCACACGGCGCCGAGACCCAGATACGCGGCAGCACCGGCGGCGCGGTAATCCATTTTCAGGTCGGTGCGGCGAGCGAGGGCGCGCACCAGCAGACCGCCGAATACCAGCGACAAGCCCCAGTTCAGCAGTGACGCAACCATGGAAATCAGTGCGACCCAGGCCACGGCCGAACGACCGTTTTTCGGGATCCGCGCCAAGCGGTCGATGAGCTTCACCGCGGGCGGGGAGCTGGCGACCACATAACCGCCGATCACCACGAACGCCATTTGCATGGTGAACGGGATCAGGCTCCAGAAGCCGTCACCAAACGCCATTGCCGCATCGGTCGGTTTGGCGCCCATGAACAGAGTGGCCACTGTGACGATGATCACCGCCAGTGCGGCAAATACCCAGGAGTCGGGGAACCAGCGTTCGGCAAAACTTGAGCAGCGCAGGGCAAAACGGGCGGAGCGGGTATCTTCGATATCAGCGGCCACGGGAGTACCTCGAATTTTTATGTTTATTGTGGTCTTTGGGGCGGCAAAGGCCCGTCTGGACAGGTGCCAACAGTAAATCAATCAGTCATATTTTGTGACGAAGATTAACCGGTCTGAGACTTTCGTCTAACGGGTTGTCCGTGGGCGCATTTGCGTAGACCATGGGCGCCTTGGTTTTTTGCCCGTGCCAGAGTTCTTTTCATGACTGCCAACACCGATTCGCGCCCGGCGCCCTTCAGCCGCTCGGACTACAAGACCCTTGGCCTGGCGGCCCTTGGCGGCGCGCTGGAAATCTACGACTTCATCATTTTCGTCTTTTTCGCGCTGACCCTCAGCCAGCTGTTTTTCCCGCCGGAAATGCCCGAGTGGTTGCGCTTGCTGCAAAGCTTCGGGATCTTCGTGACGGGTTATCTGGCGCGTCCATTGGGCGGCATTCTGATGGCGCACTTCGCCGACCGGATGGGGCGCAAGAAGGTCTTCAGCCTGAGCATCCTGATGATGGCGCTGCCGTGCCTGCTGATCGGGATCATGCCGACCTACGCCCAGATCGGCTATTTCGCACCACTTTTGCTGTTGGCCCTGCGGGTCTTGCAAGGCGCGGCAGTCGGCGGAGAAGTGCCGAGCGCCTGGGTGTTCGTCGCCGAACATGCGCCGGCCGGGCATCGCGGTTATGCCCTGGGTTTCCTGCAGGCCGGGCTGACCTTTGGCTACCTGATCGGCGCCTTGACGGCGACCTTTCTGGCGCAGGCGTTCACCCCGGCGGAAATTCTCGATTACGCCTGGCGCTACCCGTTCCTGCTGGGCGGTGTGTTCGGGGTGATTGGTGTCTGGCTGCGCCGCTGGCTCAGCGAAACCCCGGTGTTCATGGCCATGCAGGCGAAGCGCGATGCCGCTGTCGAACTGCCGTTGCGCACGGTCTTGCGCGAACATCGCCTGGCGATATTACCGGCGATGATCCTCACCTGCGTACTGACATCGGCGGTGGTGGTGTTCGTGGTCATCACCCCGACCATGATGCAGAAAACTTTCGGCATGACCGCCAGTCACACCTTCGCCTTGAGTGCCCTTGGCATTGTGTTCCTGAACATCGGCTGCGTACTCGCCGGGCTGCTCGTCGATCGCATCGGTGCCTGGCGCACGGTCATGCTTTACAGCCTGCTGCTGCCGCTGGGCATCGGCGTGCTTTATACGTGCCTGATCACCGGCGGCGACTGGATTGGCTTGGCGTACGCGATTGCCGGTCTCGGTTGCGGGGTCGTCGGCGCGGTGCCGTCAGTGATGGTCAGCCTGTTTCCGGCGCGGATTCGCGTCTCGGGGATTTCCTTCACCTACAACATTGCCTATGCGGCATGGGCAAGCATCACACCGCTGTTGCTGATCGGTCTGATGCCGTGGAGTCCGTGGATTTGCGTGATCTTCAGCGCGGTAATGGGCGCGGTGGGCGTGAGCAGCGCGGCGTATTTCGGCACACGCATGCCACGGGGTGAACACTGCCCGGCCGCCGGCACGGCATGAATGAAAAACCCGGCAGGCGTGTCCCAACTATTTTTGTAGGACAAACCTGAAACACTCTTCAGAAAATATCCGCAAGGCCGATGGTTAGGCTGCATGCCGCTTTCCTTCCCTGTCCATCGGTGCTTTCCATGTTCAACAAACGCTTGAAGCAGGAGCTGTCGGCTCTTCGCGAAGAACTCTCCAGCCTTCAGCAAGTGAAGGAAAGTCTGGAAAGCGAGATGCTGGTCCTGACCCTCGATCCCGATGGGCGGATTCAATCGGTCAACCAGAACTTCCTCGGCGAGATGCTCTACAAGAGCAGCGACCTGATCGGCCGGCACATCGAAGACATCGTCCCTCCCCATGTGAAATCGGACGAATTCCACCACCGCTTCAAGTCTGCGCTGACCCGTGGCGAGCACTTCGCCGGCACCGTGCGTTTGTTGCGTGGCAATGGCCAAGAAGCCTGGCTGCGCTCGATCGCGCAGCCGGTGCGGTCCTCGGAAGGGCGCATCAAGCACTTCTCGATTTACTCCAGCGACCTGACCCGCACCATCGAGGCGTCCCGCGAGCATGAGAACCTGATCGGTGCGCTGGTGCGTTCGACGGCGGTCATCGAGTTCGATCTCAATGGCAACGTGCTGGCGGCCAACGAGCGCTTCCTCAGCGGCATGGGTTACAGCCTGGCGCAGATCAAAGGCAAACATCACCGTACTTTCTGCGAACCTGAGGAGTACAGCAGCGCTGAGTATCAGAACTTCTGGCGCCGTTTGAACGCTGGCGAGTTCGTGGCGGGCCGCTTCAAGCGTGTGGACAGCCACGGTCGTGTGGTCTGGCTGGAGGCGTCCTACAACCCGGTGGTCGATGCCAACAACACGCTGTACAAAGTGGTGAAGTTCGCCACGGTGATTACCGATCAGGTCAATCAGGAGCAGGCGGTCGCCGAAGCGGCCAACATCGCCTACAGCACCTCCCAGCAAACCGATCAAAGCGCCCAGCGCGGCACCGCCGTGGTGACTCAAGCCGTGGACGTGATGCGTGATCTCGCCCGGCATATGCAGACCGCCGGCGAAGGCATCGAAGCGCTGAACGAGCAGTCGCTGGTCATTGGCACCATCGTCAAAACCATCAGCGGCATTGCCGAACAGACCAACCTGCTGGCGCTTAACGCGGCGATCGAAGCGGCGCGCGCCGGTGAGCAGGGCCGGGGTTTTGCCGTGGTCGCGGATGAAGTCCGGCAACTGGCTTCGCGCACCAGTCAGGCCACCGATGAAATCGTCGGCGTGGTGCGTCAGAACCAGGACATGGCGCGCAATGCCGTGGCCCTGATGACCGACGGCAAACTCCAGGCTGAACAAGGCCTGGCGCTGGCGGCGGAGGCGGGCACGGTGATCGTCGAGATCCAGGACGGCGCGCAGAAAGTGGTGAACGCGGTCGGGCAGTTCGCCAATCAACTGGCGACTTGATACCTGCGCTCCTTTTGGAAATCGCTACAATCGGCGTTTTCCACAGGAGCAGCCCTCATGAGCGTTTCCCATCGCCGTCCGGTTCCCTTGTCCAAGGCTTATCGCCTGCTCAATCACGGGCCGACCGTTCTGGTCAGCGCGGCGCATGACGGTCAGCGCAACATCATGGCCGCCGCGTGGGCGATGCCGCTGGATTTCGAGCCGCCGAAAATCGCCGTGGTGCTGGACAAGTCCACCTGGACCCGACAACTGCTGGAAGCGTCGGGAACCTTCGTGTTGAACGTTCCCTGCGCTGCACAGGCCGATATCGCCCAGACTGTGGGCTCGACGTCGGGACTGGAACTGACTCAAGGCCAGGGTCAGGACAAGTTTCAGGTCTATGGCCTGCAGACGTTCAGCGGTGAGCTGATCGATGCACCGATGCTTGAAGGTTGCGTCGCTTGGCTGGAATGCCGACTGCTGCCGGAGCCCAACAATCATCAGCAATACGATCTGTTCGTGGCCGAGGTGATTGCTGCCCAGGCCGATGAGCGCGTGTTCAGCGAGGGCCATTGGCACTTCGAAGGGCACGATGCACTGCGCACCCTGCACCACGTGGCTGGCGGGCATTTCCTGACAATCGGTGACCCGGTGGACGGCAAGACCCTGCAGCCGTAAACCGGCTGCCTTTCACACCCAGACGTCGTTCTGCGCGGTGCGCTCGCCACCCTCGCTGCCCGTGTTCAACACACCCTTGGGCTCAATCAGCAGCAACTTCACTTCCTGTTCGGCGCTGGGTTTGTGCTCGACACCCTTTGGCACCACGTACATTTCGCCCGCGTTTATCAGAACGTGGCCATCGCGAAAGTCGATGCGCAACTGCCCTTCAAGCACGATGAAGGTCTCGTCGGTATCCAGGTGATCGTGCCAGATGAAATCCCCCAGCAATTTCACCACTTTGAACTGGTAGTCGTTCATTTCGGCGATGACCCGCGGGCTCCAGTGCGAGTCGATCCGGGCGATTTTTTCAGCGAAGTTCAGGCTTTGGTAGGCGTTCATGAAACGAGCTCTCGTGGTTGATCGTGAATCCACGATAGTCAGCACGACAGCGGGTTTCTTGCACGATTGTGCGTGGCTCAGCGCTGGTGCATTTTCATCCAGCGGGCGGGCGACAGGCCGTAGGTCTTGCTGAATTGCCGGGTCATGTGGCTCTGGTCGGTGAAGCCGGCGATCAGCGCGGCACTGACCAGCGACTGGCCCTGGATGAGCAGTGCGCGGACCAGGTCCAGGCGGCGCATCGTCAGGTATCGATAAGGGCTGGTGCCGAACAACAGGCGAAAATCCCTCGACAGACTCCAGCGATCCCGGCCGCTGTGTTGCGCCAGTTCCTCCAGTGTCACCGTGCGATCCAGGGCGCTGTGGATAAACTCCCGCGCGCGTTCTGCCGCCACGTAGTCGAAGCGCTGGCGTTTGTCGGGCGCGCCGGAGACGCTGCTCAAGGCGTGTGCCAGATCGAACAGCGCGTCCTGTTCCTCCAATGGATCGAGGGGGCAATCCAGGCTTCGCAACAGCACATCGGTGGCGGCGAACAGGCGTGGGTCGGTCGACAATCCCGTCTTGATGAACGGCAGCGGCTGCCCGCCAAGTATCTGCTGGATCAGCGCCGGTTCGATGTACATCATTCGGTATTTGAAACCGGCCTCGGTGCCGGCCTCGCCATCGTGGACTTCGTCCGGGTGCAGCACCAACGTCCCGCCCGGCAGACTGTGGCGCCAGCCGCCGCGGTACTGAAAACTCTGCACGCCGGCCAGGGTGCGGCCGATTGCATAGGTGTCATGGCGGTGGAGGTCGTAGCCGTGGCCTGCAAAAAACGCCTCGAAACGCTTAACCCCGCCCACGTCGGGGGCGCGGTGGAACCAGTCGATGGGAGGCGGTTGCTTGGCCATGGTGTCGTTGTCTTGAACTCAATGTGAACACGGTAACCCAGGGACCGGCCACCTGTCTGCTGCCCGACAAAAGCCATTGGGCCGGTAGAAAACCGTGGGCAAATGTTGCAAGGTATCGAGCATTCTCTGAAGCCACGAAGGCGCCGATATTATGGAAATGACTCCTCTGAGCTACGCCGCACCGCTGTTGTCCCTGGCGCTTTTATGGACGGTGGCGGTAGTGACGCCGGGCCCCAATTTTTTCAATACCGCGCAATTGGCCGCCAGTTGCTCCCGCCGCCATGGCGTAGTGGCTGCGTTGGGCGTGGCGACGGGCACCGTACTCTGGGGACTGGCGGGAGGCCTTGGCATCAAGTCACTGTTCAGCGCAGCACCGACGTTGTACCTGAGCTTCAAGATTGCCGGTGGTTGTTACCTGATTTACCTGGGCCTGAAACAGTTCAAGCGCAAACCGGCGGTGATGCCGGGGGACAGTTCGTTGAACGGGGCAGGGCGCACGTTGCTGTCGGCTTATGGCCGGGGCTTTGTAGGCAATATGACCAATCCCAAAGCTGCGCTGTTCGTGGCGACGATTTTCGCCACTGCCATGCCTGCCTCCCCGCCACCCATGTTGCTCGCGCTGGCCGTGCTGACCATGGCGACCTTGTCATTCAGTTGGTATTGCAGTGTGGCGCTGCTGTTCGCCAGCCGTCGGGTCGCGGGGGCCTATGATCGTTCACGTAAATGGCTGGATCGCTTTGCCGGCAGTTGCTACTTGCTGTTCGGCGCGCATCTGGTGGCCAATCGTTGAGGTGTTTTGAATGAGTAAACTGCGGGTAGGTGTGATTTTTGGTGGTCGTTCGGCAGAGCACGAAGTGTCGCTGCAGTCGGCGAAAAACATCGTCGATGCGCTGGATCGGTCGCGTTTCGAACCGGTGCTGATCGGTATCGACAAACAAGGTCATTGGCACCTCAACGATCCTTCGAATTTCCTGCTCAACCAGGAAAATCCGGCCCTGATCGCCCTCAACCAGTCCAACCGGGAACTGGCCGTGGTGCCGGGCAAGGCCAGCCAGCAATTGGTCGAAACCTCCGGCCAGGAACTGCTGGGCCACGTCGACGTGATCTTCCCGATCGTGCACGGCACGCTGGGTGAAGACGGTTGCCTGCAAGGCCTGCTGCGCATGGCGGATTTGCCATTTGTCGGCTCCGACGTGCTTGGCTCGGCGGTGTGCATGGACAAGGACATCAGCAAGCGCCTGCTGCGTGACGCGGGGATTGCGGTCACACCGTTCGTGACATTGAACCGTGTCAGCGCCGCGCGCACCGGATTCGCCGAAGTCCAGGGCAAACTCGGACTGCCAATATTCGTGAAACCGGCGAACCAGGGCTCGTCCGTGGGCGTGAGCAAGGTCAGTGACGAAGCCGAATACACGGCGGCTGTGGAGCTGGCCCTGGGTTTCGATGAAAAAGTATTGATCGAATCCGCTGTCAGTGGCCGCGAGATAGAGTGTGCCGTGCTCGGCAACGAGGACGCCATTGCCAGCGGTTGTGGCGAGATCGTGGTGCGCAGCGGCTTCTATTCCTACGACAGCAAATACATCGACGCTCAAGCGGCTGAGGTCGTCGTACCGGCCAACATCAGCAGCGAAGCCAGTGAGCGCATCCGCGCCTTGGCCGTCGAAGCGTTTCAGGTGCTGGGCTGTTCCGGGCTGGCGCGGGTCGATGTGTTCCTGACCGACAGCGGCGAAGTGCTGATCAACGAAATCAACTCGTTGCCCGGCTTCACCCGAATCAGCATGTACCCCAAACTCTGGCAAGCCACCGGCATGACGTACAGCGAGCTGGTCAGCCGCTTGATCGATCTGGCGCTGGAGAAGCACAAGGCACGGCAAGCGCTGAAGATCACTCGCTGAGCGGCACGCGACTATTCAATCAAGGATTTATGGATGAGCGATAAAACGGTGAACCTGTTTTCCTACGGCACCTTGCAGGACAAAGTCGTGCAACTGGCCAACTTCGGGCGCGAACTGACTGGCCGTGCCGACGCGATGCTGGGTTACGAGCAGTCCTTGGTGGAAATCACCGACCCCGCGGTGTTGGCCACCAGTGGCAAGACGCATCACCCGATTCTTCGGCCGGGCAGCGACAGCAGCGCGCCGATTCCGGGGATGGTGTTCCAGATCACACCCGAGGAACTGGCGGCCGCTGACCGCTATGAAGTGTCGGATTACAAGCGTGTCAGTGTGGTCCTTCAATCCGGGATTGAAGCTTGGGTGTATGTGAGCGTGTAGTTGCGCAACACGCCGTTGTCCCGAATGGCATCTATAAAAAAGGGCCTACCTCCCGGTAAGCCCTTTCTCATTTATTCGTAGGACTCAATCCCCCAACGCCGCCCCTTCCCGCCGAGGATCGGCCCCGCCAGCCAGCGAAGCTTTCCCCTGTGCATCCTTCACCCGAACAATCGCCTGGGTGCCGCTGGTCATGTCGATCTCGTTCACGCTGTGCCCTTTGTCCTTCAACACCTGAATCAACCCGGCACTGAACTGACCCTCTTCCAGCTCCGTCGGGCCGTTGCGGCTGCCGAAGTTGGGCAGGCTGATGGCCGCTTGCGGGTCGAGGTTCCAGTCGAGCAGGCCGATGGTGGATTTGGCGACGTATTCGATGATCTGCGAGCCGCCGGGCGAACCGACGGTGGCGAGGAATTCACCGCTCTGGCGATCGAAGATCAGCGTCGGGGCCATGGACGAGCGGGGGCGTTTGCCGGGTTCGACGCGGTTGGCGACTTTCTGCCCGTTTTCTTCCGGGATGAACGAGAAGTCGGTCATCTGGTTGTTGAGCAGGAAGCCCTGCACCATCACGTGCGAACCGAACGCGGATTCAACGGTGGTGGTCATGGACACCGCGCCCCCTTCGTCATCGACCGCCACCACTTGCGAGGTCGAGATGCGCAGCGGCGAGCGATCCGGCGCGTAGGCGACCTTGATGCCCGGAGGAGTCCCTGGTTTGGCCGTGCCCATGCTGCGATCGCCAATCAGGGCGGCGCGGCTGGCCAGATAGGTCGGGTCCACCAAGCCTTTGACGGGGACAGGTACGAAGTCGGCGTCGGCCAGATACAGCGCGCGGTCGGCATAGGCCAGGCGCTCGGATTCGGAAATCAGGTGCACGGCTTCTGGCGTCGGCTCGGTGCCGGCGGATTTATCCGTCTTGAGCGGTTTCATTGAGGCCAAGGCGAAGCGCGGATCGCGAACTTCCAGCGCCTGGAGTGTGCCGAGGATCTGCGCCACAGCGATCCCGCCCGACGATGGCGGCGGCATGCCGCAAACCTGCCAGCGTTTATAGTCGGTGCACAGCGGCGCGCGCTCCTTGGCCGTGTAGCCTTGGAGGTCGTTCAGCGACAGGCTGCCGGGGTTGGCATGGCCCTGAACCTTGGCGACGATTTCTTGCGCAACCGGCCCTTTGTACAACGCATCCGGCCCTTCTTTGGCGATGCGTTTGTACACCGCGGCCAGCGCCGGGTTTTTCAGTTGAGTACCGGCCGCTTTCGGGCTGCCATCCGCATTCAGGAAATACGCCACCATGTCCGGCGAGCGGCGCATGGATGAGTCTGAAGCGATCAGCTGATGCAGGCGCGGTGAGATGGCGAAACCTTGCTCCGCGAGCCGGATGGCCGGTTCGAACAACTGCGCCCACGGCAGGCGACCGTGTTTCTCATGAGCCAACTCAAGCGCCCGCAATACGCCGGGCGTTCCCACCGAGCGACCACCAATCTGCGCCTGGGTGAAGGCCATCGGTTTGCCGTCGGCCTGCAGGAAAAGCTTCTCTGTGGCGCCGGCCGGAGCGGTTTCGCGACCGTCGTACGTGCGCACGTTCTTGCCATCCCACAACACAATGAACGCGCCGCCGCCGATGCCCGAGGATTGCGGTTCCACCAGCGTCAGCACCGCTTGCATGGCAATCGCGGCATCAATCGCCGCGCCGCCCTGACGCAGTATTTCCCGGCCGGCTTCGGCTGCCAGAGGGTTGGCGGCTGCGGCCATGTGTTTCGAGGCGTATTGGGTTTTCAGGTCGGTGCGATAACCCGACGCAACTTCCGGCGCGATTGGCAACGTCGAAGTGGGCGGAGCGCTGCAGGCAGCGAGGGTCAGCGCGGTGGCGATCAGCGAAAGGGCTGACAGGCGATAGCGGCTCAAGTGGAAGGCTGAGAACACGTGTGGGCACTCCGTCCGTGGGAAAAGATCATGGGACTTTATCGGCCGCCAGAGCGAGGTGCAAATCACGGACTACAGCACAGGCGCTTTTGTCCTTCATCAGTCGACAGATTTTCTGTAGGGTCGAGGGCAACAGACGGGTCAAAAGATCAACAAGAGGCAGCCATGCAGACCGAGTTTCCCACGCAGCCGAGTTATCGCACTCAACGTGAGCAATTCCTCGCGGCAGCGACCGCGGCCGGAGCGACGTTGACCGAGTATCCTCACCCACTCACAGGGCCATTCGGCGAGCCCTTGAGCACCGATGTGGCGGTGTTGGGCGATCCGGCCGCCAAGCGACTTCTGATCGCGTTGAGCGGCACCCATGGAGTGGAAGGTTTCTATGGATCGGGATGCCAGATCAAATGGATGCAGGAGTTGGGCAAGCGTTCACTGCCGGCCGATGTCGCGGTGGTGATGATCCACCTGATCAATCCCTGGGGCACCGCGTGGCTGCGTCGGGTCAACGAAGACAACATCGACCTGAACCGCAATCACCTGAACTTCGAACGTCCGCTGCCGGACAATCGGGCTTACGCAGCGCTGCATGAAATCTATGCCTTCACCGAGTTGCGAGGCCCCGAGCGTGGTCGCGCCGATGCCTTGCTCGACGAGCAGATTCAAAAGCACGGCTGGCCGGCGGTGATGTCGATTGTCGAGGGTGGCCAGCACAGTCATCCCGATGGTCTGTTTTATGGCGGGCTGGCGCCGAGCTGGTCGAACCGTACGCTGCACGAAATCCTGCATAAGCATGTTTCCCATGGCGAGGTCGCAATGTGTTTCGACTTGCACACCGGTGCTGGCGAATACGGTCATCCGATGTTGCTGGCCATCACCGAGGGCGCTTATCCCGCGCTGCCCGATGCGCAGGCCATCTACGGTCCGTGGCTCTACACGTTGCTCACGAGCGCCGACACCTTGAGTGAGACCGGTGTGGCGGCCACCGCTACGGGCTACACCTCGCAGGCGCTGATCAATGCGCTGCCGCAGGTAAAACTGATGCCGTTCGTGATCGAGTGCGGGACGTATCCGGGGCCGGACGTTCATCGTCATTTGCGCGATGATCATTGGCTGCATCTGCACGGCAATCCGAGTGATGCGGTAGGGCGGGAGATCAAACTGAATCTGCTGGAGCAGTTCTATCCTGCCGACAGCGACTGGCAGGCGATGGTCTGGCTGAGGACCTGGCAAATTTGGGAGCGGGCGTTGTCGGCGTTGCCGACGATTCGTTCTTGATGTGCTGTTGAGAGGCGCTTTTCTCGAGGCATAAAAAAACGGCCTACCTTTCGGTAAGCCGTTTTTAGTACTTGGTGGCTACACAGGGACTTGAACCCCGGACCCCAGCATTATGAATGCTATGCTCTAACCAACTGAGCTATGTAGCCAAGTGGCGCGCATTATTCACCGGTAATGCAGATGCGTCAAGCGTAAATCTAAAATATTTCTCTACGCTTTCAACCGCTTATCCACCTGACCCGAAAATCCGGACCGGAGGAGGGCGTCAACTGAGCTGAAATCTCCCGGTATTGGCACTCAAGGCCTTACTGCCCTGGCTCAAGGTGTCCGCCGCCAGGTTCACCGCCCGGGCGCCTTCGAGCAATCTCACCGCTGCCTGATCGACCTGCTGGATGTTGCCGCTGACTTCATCGGCTGTGCTGGCTTGTTCCTCAACTGCCGTGGCGATCTGCGCCAGGGTGTCGGTCACGCCTTGTACCGCCAGGGCAATTTCCCCGAGGCGTTCGCCTAAACCGGTCACCGACTGGGCGTCACTTTGCGCCTGGTTACAGGCCGCTTCCATCAGGTTTACCGCTTCATTCACCGTGCTGCGCAGGCTGTCGACCGTGCCGGCGATCTGCGCGGTGGAGGATTGAGTGCGTTGCGAGAGGCTGCGCACTTCATCCGCGACCACTGCAAAGCCGCGACCTTGTTCGCCAGCGCGAGCCGCTTCGATGGCCGCATTGAGCGCCAACAGGTTGGTCTGTTCGGCGACGCCGCGAATGGTGTCGACCACCAATTGAATCTGTTGCCCTTGTTCGCTGACCCGGCCAAGTGCTGCCGCCGTCTCGTTCAAACGCTGGTTGAGCTGCTGAATGCTCGCCGTGGTGCGTTGGCTGTCGCGGCTGCTGTCGGCCGCAATGCGCTGGGTGTGTTGAGCGCTGCCGGAGGCCTGTTCACAACTCTGGGCGACCCCTTGCGAGGTGGCCGCCAATTGCGTGGCTGCAGCGGCGATCTGGCTGATCTGCAACTGCTGCGCTTCAACTTCGCCAAGGGCGCCGCTCGAGTGATGGTTGAGGGTGCGCACCGCATTGCTCACCTGCAAGGTTTCGTGATCGACCCCCAGCAAGCTGTTGCGCAGTTGCACCACCGCGACATTCAGCGCAGTGCTGATGGCCGCCAATTCATCGCGCCCCTGCACCGGCACTTGCAGGCTGAGGTTGCCGTCGCGCAACGCTTCGGCCAGCAGGGTGATGCCGCTGGCGCTGCGACGGATCGAGGTCTGCAAGCAGATGAACAGGTACAGCGCCGCCAGGAGCAGGCAGCCAAAGATTGTCGCCACTAGAATGAACTGGCTTATCGCCGATCCATGGTAGTAATCCAGGCGATGATCCAGCGACACCAGCGACTGCTGGCGCAGCGAGGCGAGGTCGGTGAGCAGGCTGTCGAGGCTGCGTTCGAACTCTTCCGGCTTGAGCTTGATGCTGCCGCCGAAGACTCCGTCATCGAGGACTTTCAGTTCGGCGTCCAGATGCTTGAGGCTGTCGTGGTATTGCCCGGCCCAGCTCTGCAAGGCGCTGGGCAGGCGTGCTTCCAGGAGGCTGGCGGTTTTCACCAACTGTTCCCGGGCATCGCCGATGCGGCTGCGCAAATCGCGCAGTTGCAGACGGCTTTGCAGGGTGAACTGCCCGGACACCACCGATGCCTGGCCGACACTGGCCAGGCGGCCAACCCGCTCAATCAGGTCCGGCGCATGTTGCGTCGAGATTTGCGTCAGCAGGTAGGTTTCCAGCCACGGCGCGAGCGTCAGGCGATTGTCCATGGCGATCTGCTCGCGCAAGGCTTGCAGCGCACTCAAGGCATTGGTGAAACGATCGTAGCCATCCGGCCACCAGCCGACGCTGCTCAGGTTTTTCGAGTCGAGGCCGTTGAGTGCGGTTTGCAGCGCCTGATAACGGGTCAGGGTTTCGCCCTCGGCGCCTTCGGTTTTAAGCGCATTACCGAGGTCTGTGGTGGCTTGGGCGACGGCGGGTTGAACCGCATCGAACGCGGCCATCGCGGCAAGGGTCGCAGGCGTTGGCTGGCGATTGGTTTCCGTCGCGCGCCAACGCGCCGCGCGGTCACGTTGGGCGGCGAGCAGGTTATCCAGCGCATCCAGGGCGAGCAGTTGACGAACGCCGGCACGTTCGCCGGAGATCAAATTAAGTTTGGCCCGATAGTCCTGACCGATCATCAACAGGCTGCCCGCCAGCGGCAGGATAAACAGCAGGAACAACAGCTGAAATTTGCGTGCGAAGCCAAAACGCCCCAGCAATCCAATCCCCGGTGATAAAAAAGCCTGCATGCCCCATGACTCCTCTGGACACCACGCACCAATGGCGTGCGTCGGGGTCGTTGCGACCGCGACTTGTGCCCCTTTAAAAGGCCTCGAAAGTTCACCCTTGTCAGCTCTGTAGGCCGACTCTGTGGCGAAACTTCCCATTCTCGGTCCCCTTTGTAAGGGGCCGCGTTGAAGCGGATTAACAACGCAAGATTCAGACCATGGCGTTGCGCTATCACCTCCTCGGCGATGAAAGTCGAGGTCGTTAGCAGGCTAAGGGGATGGCGCTGCTGCACTGAAAAATGGCACATTGACGCACCTGCCCGTGTGCACCCATCTGCTGTACGGAAAATCTCATGGCTATTACGAACGCTCAGACCGGCGCGACGTCGGCACCCGCGACTCCACAAAGCAGCCCGCTGGTCATGCGCATCATCGGCGCGGTGGCGCTGGCGCATTTGATCAACGATTTGATCCAGTCGGTGCTGCCGTCGATTTATCCGATGCTCAAGGCCAACTATGGCCTGACGTTTACCCAGGTTGGATTGATTACCCTGACCTTTCAGCTGACCGCGTCATTGTTGCAACCGTGGGTCGGTTACCACACCGATCGCCATCCCAAACCCTGGCTGCTGCCGGCGGGAACGGTCTGCACGCTGATCGGCATTTTGATGATGTCGGTGGTCGGCAGCTTCCCGATGATTCTGCTCGCGGCGGGGTTGATCGGCATCGGCTCGTCGACCTTCCATCCCGAAGCCTCTCGTGTGGCACGGCTGGCCTCGGGCGGGCGGTTCGGCTTGGCGCAATCGACCTTTCAGGTGGGCGGTAATGCCGGTTCCGCTTTTGGTCCATTGCTGGCGGCGGCGATCATCATTCCGTTTGGCCAAGGTCATGTGGCCTGGTTCGGATTGTTCGCCGTGTTTGCGCTGTTCGTGCTCTATCGGATCAGCCGCTGGTACGCCAATCACTTGAACCTGTTCAAGCTCAAGCAAGGTCAGGCCGCCACTCACGGGCTGTCGAAACGTCGGGTGATCAGTGCGCTGGTGGTGCTCGGGCTGCTGGTGTTCTCCAAGTATTTCTACATGGCGAGCTTCACCAGCTACTTCACCTTCTACCTGATCAAGAAGTTCGACCTGTCGGTGGCCAGTTCGCAGCTGCATCTGTTCCTGTTCTTGGGTGCGGTGGCAGCGGGGACCTTCTTCGGTGGCCCTATTGGCGACAAGATTGGCCGTAAGGCGGTGATCTGGTTTTCGATCCTTGGTGTTGCGCCGTTCACCTTGATCCTGCCGCATGTTGATCTGTTCTGGACCAGCATTCTCAGCGTGGTGATTGGATTCATCCTCGCGTCGGCGTTCTCGGCCATCGTGGTTTATGCCCAGGAACTGGTGCCGGGCAATGTCGGAATGATTGCCGGGGTGTTCTTCGGATTGATGTTCGGTTTTGGCGGGATTGGCGCGGCGTTGCTCGGGCATTTGGCCGACATTCACGGCATCGAATACGTCTACTACCTGTGTTCGTTCTTACCGTTGTTAGGCGTACTGGCGATCTTCCTGCCAAAAACCAATACGCCCTGACCAAACACAAATCCCCTGTGGGAGCGAGCCTGCTCGCGATTGCGGTCTCACATTCACCATGGATGTCGTTTGACACTCCGCCATCGCGAGCAGGCTCGCTTGTATGTTTAGACTTGAAGGGGTGGGTGGGACTACAGACTCGATTCTGACTCTGACCAGTACAGACTGTGGGAGACTTCTCGTCCCGCCCCTTCTACCCAAAGCGCCGATAAGGAATTCATCGGTAAACCGACGATAGAGACAAGCCAGCGCAACGGTAGACCCCAACAAGCACTTAAACCCTAGCTCCGAGGATTCGTCATGACAATCCTTACTTCGCAGACGGTTGTTGGTATCGATATCGCCAAGGCCCAAATTGCTGTCTATCGCACCGACCTGCAAATCATTCAAGACATCAAGAACGATCGAACCGCCCTCAAGCGTTGGCTTAAAACCCTGCCTGCCCAAAGCGCTATCGCCGTTGAAGCCACCAACATCTACCACTTGGACACGGTAGAGCTGGCCCATGAGATGGGTCATCAGGTCTACGTGGTGGATGCTTATCGCGTGAGTCATTACCGCCGTGGCGTTGGCCAACGAGCCAAGAACGATCCCTGCGATGCGCGTTTGCTGGCGCGTTACCTGGAGAATGAACAAAGCAAACTGCGGGTCTGGAGCCCGCCACCCAAGGCCTACAGCTCGCTGAAAAGCCTGCTTCACAGACGTGCAACGCTGATCCAGAACCATGCTGGGCTGATGTTGAGTTGGGCCAATGAACCCTTGTTGAAGAAAGTGCAGGTCGCTCAGCAGAAGGCGTTCAAGCAAGCGGATCAGGCGATTCAGAAACTGCTGCGCAAGGTCAGCAAAGAGGCGGGAATTGAGGCGAATATTGATCGCTGCAAAGCCATCGAAGGCGTTGGGGAACTGACCGCAACCGGGTTGGCGACGACCTTTATGCGGGGCGATTTTGCGAACAGCGATGCGTTCATCGCATTCCTGGGAATGGACTTGGCAGTCGAAGACTCCGGCAAGAAGAATGGGCAGCGGTACCTGACCAAAAAAGGAGATCCGGAGGTTCGTCGTTTGGCGTACAACGCCGCAATGGCGGCGTGTCGCTCGCCTAAATGGAAGCCGTTTTACGAGGCATACCTGGCTAGAGGCTTCTCGAAAACCCAGGCCTTGGTTGCCTTGGCCCGAAAGCTCTGTCGAGTGGCATTTGCCCTGATGAAAAATCAGAGCGAATACCTGTCAGCCTGAGAATTCAGGGTTGCCGGGCAACATAGAATCTCCCACATTGGTTTGGTGGTGTGGCGGATGATTATTTCAGGCACAAAAAAGCCGCGTATCAAACGCGGCTTTTTCTTGTGCGGCTGTTTCGTCTTGAAAACTTAGACGTTGAAACGGAAGTGCATCACGTCGCCGTCTTTAACGATGTAGTCCTTGCCTTCCAGACGCCATTTACCGGCTTCTTTGGTGCCGGCTTCGCCCTTGTACTGGATGAAGTCGTCGTAGGCGATGACTTCGGCGCGGATGAAGCCTTTTTCGAAGTCGGTGTGGATCACGCCAGCGGCTTGTGGTGCGGTGGCACCGACGCGGACGGTCCAGGCGCGGACTTCTTCGACACCGGCGGTGAAGTAGGTCTGCAAGTGCAGCATTTCGTAGCCGGCGCGGATTACGCGGTTCAGGCCAGGTTCTTCCAGGCCCAGGGCTTCGAGGAACATGTCTTTTTCTTCGCCGTCTTCAAGCTCGGCGATTTCGGCTTCGATCTTGTTGCAGACCGGAACCACCATGGCGCCTTCTTCTTCGGCGATGGCTTTGACGATGTCCAGCAGCGGGTTGTTCTCGAAACCGTCTTCAGCGACGTTGGCGATGTACATGACCGGCTTGGTGGTCAGCAGGTGGAAACCACGAATCACCGCTTTATCGTCGGCGCCCATGGTCTTCATCAGGGTGCGCGCTGGCTTGCCGAGGGTGAAGTGAGCGATCAGTTGCTCCAGCAGGCCTTTTTGGACCACGGCGTCCTTGTCACCACCCTTGGCGTTACGCGCGACTTTCTGCAGTTGCTTCTCACAGCTGTCGAGGTCGGCGAAGATCAGTTCCAGGTCGATGATTTCGATGTCGCGTTTCGGGTCGACGCTGTTGGAGACGTGAATCACGTTCTCGTCTTCGAAGCAGCGGACCACGTGGGCGATGGCATCGGTCTCGCGGATGTTGGCGAGGAATTTGTTGCCCAGGCCTTCACCTTTCGAGGCGCCGGCGACCAGGCCCGCGATGTCGACGAATTCCATGGTGGTCGGCAGGATGCGCTTTGGATTGACGATGGCCGCCAGGGCTTCCAGACGCGAATCCGGCATCGGCACGATACCGGTGTTCGGCTCGATGGTGCAGAAGGGGAAGTTCTCGGCCGCGATCCCGGATTTGGTCAGGGCGTTGAACAGGGTGGACTTGCCGACGTTAGGCAGGCCGACGATGCCGCAATTGAATCCCATGGTGTTTCCCCTCGGATAAGAGTCAGGCCTTCTGGCTGTGCAGGTTTTTCATCGCGCGGTTCCATTCCCCGGCGAGGATATCCGGCAGCACGCCGAGGGCAAAGTCGATGCTGGCATCGAGTTTTTCCTGTTCGGCGCGTGGCGCACGACCCAGGACGAAATTTGAAACCATACTGGCAACGCCCGGGTGGCCAATGCCAAGCCGCAAGCGATGAAAGGTATTCTGATTGCCCAGTTGCGCAATGATGTCGCGCAACCCGTTGTGACCGCCGTGACCGCCGCCCTGTTTGAGTTTGGCAACGCCCGGTGGCAGGTCGAGTTCGTCATGCGCCACGAGGATTTCTTCAGGCTTGATGCGGAAGAAACCGGCGAGTGCCGCGACGGCCTGGCCGCTGCGGTTCATGTACGTGGTGGGAATCAGCAGACGAACATCCTGACCCTGGTGCGAATAGCGACCGGTCAGGCCGAAATATTTGCGATCCGCCACAAGGTTTACGCCCTGTGCGTTCGCGATGCGCTCAACAAAAAGGGCCCCTGCGTTATGCCGGGTCTGTTCGTATTCAGCGCCTGGATTTCCCAGGCCAACGATCAGTTTGATGGCAGTCACGATAGGGGCCCTTCCTTGGAGTGGTGGATAACATCGCCGCAATCAGTGTGTGCGGCGAAAGTGGACGACAAGTGCTCATTTACCATTATGTAAACTCCGCGTTCTCGCCCGCTTTCTCGCTACGCTCTAGTCCGCGATGTTTCCAGACACTCCGGCAAACAGAGTGAAATTACTCTGCTTCGCCTTCTTCGGTAGCTTCTGGAGCAACACGTGGAGCGTGGACGTTGGCAACAGCCTTGTCATCGCCGTGTGCCAGAGCAACAAACTCAACGCCTTTAGGGGCTTTGAGGTCGGACAGGTGAATGATCGAACCGATTTCGGCGTTAGCCAGGTCGACTTCGATGAACTCAGGCAGGTCCTTCGGCAGGCAGGTCACTTCGATTTCCGAAACAACGTGCGAAACTTCGCCGCCTTTCTTGATCGGAGCTTCTTCACCAACAAAGTGTACAGGCACGATAGCGGTCAGTTTCTGGCCAGCTACAACGCGTACGAAGTCGGCGTGCAACACGTGGCCTTTGGCCGGGTGACGCTGCAGAGCTTTGATGATTACGTTTTGCTTGGTGCCGCCAACGTTCAGCTCGATGATGTGGCTGTAAGCCGCTTCGTTTTCGAGCAGTTTGGCAACTTCTTTAGCCAGCATGCTGATGGATTCAGGGGCTTTTTCGCCACCGTAAACTACAGCTGGAACCAGGCTTGCGAGACGACGCAGGCGGCGGCTCGCACCTTTCCCCAGGTCGGAACGCACTTCAGCATTCAGAGTAAAATCGTTCATGTTGTATCTCCAAAATAACCACATTCGCCCCAGCGGTTGCGACCAGCGCTAAAGGCGATATGGGCAAAAAAGCCCCGCCCCGACAGGAATGCCGGGGCGGGGCGCTTTTCGTCAACGAGACAGTCGAGAAGGGCAGGGCCCTTAACGGAACATCGCGCTGATCGATTCTTCATTGCTGATGCGGCGGACCGCCTCGGCAACTACCGGCGCGATATCCAGTTGACGGATACGCGAGCAGGCTTGAGCTGCAGCGGACAACGGGATGGTGTTAGTCACCACCAGTTCGTCCAGCATGGAATTTTCAATGTTTTCGATCGCCCGACCGGACAGCACAGGGTGTGTGCAGTAGGCGAAAACCTTGGCAGCGCCATGCTCTTTCAGGGCCTTGGCCGCGTGGCACAGAGTGCCGGCGGTATCGACCATGTCATCGACCAGAATACAGGTACGCCCTTCGACATCACCGATGATATGCATCACTTCAGAGTGATTGGCTTTCTCACGGCGTTTGTCGATGATCCCGAGATCAACGCCCAGGGATTTGGCAACAGCACGTGCACGCACGACGCCGCCAATGTCCGGGGAAACGATCATCAGGTTTTCGAAGCGCTGATCTTCAATGTCATCCACCAATACCGGGGAGCCGTAGATGTTATCTACCGGAATATCGAAGAAACCCTGGATTTGGTCAGCATGCAGATCAACCGTGAGAACACGGTCGATGCCGACTACGGTAAGCATGTCAGCAACGACTTTCGCGCTGATAGCCACACGTGCGGAACGCGGACGGCGATCCTGACGGGCATAACCAAAGTAAGGAATAACAGCAGTGATACGAGTAGCCGAGGAGCGGCGGAAGGCATCAGCCATCACTACCAGTTCCATCAGGTTATCGTTGGTCGGAGCGCAAGTCGGCTGAATAATGAAGACATCTTTACCGCGGACGTTTTCATTGATCTCGGCAGTAATTTCGCCGTCGGAGAACTTACCGACAGAGATGTCACCGAGAGGGATATGCAGCTGACGTACAACACGCCGAGCCAGATCGGGGTTAGCGTTCCCCGTAAAGACCATCATCTTGGACACGCGCAGTACCTGAAGGCTGAGGGTAACCTGGATGAGTATAGGAAAATGGCAGGGGCGGCTGGATTCGAACCAACGCATGGCAGGATCAAAACCTGCTGCCTTACCGCTTGGCGACGCCCCTGTATCTGTTGCAACGATTACCCAGTAATCGATTCCTTTAGAGCAGATTTTGCAGCTTGCGATGCAACATCGAAACGTTGCTTCCTTTTGCTACAAACCCTGTAAGGGTCTCTGTAAGAAGGGCCGAGACTTTATCAGCTTCAGCTTTGCTTGGGAAGCCCCCAAACACACAACTTCCAGTTCCGGTGAGTTTTGCTTCGGTAAATTTACCTAACAAATTCAAAGCGTTACGTACATCTGGATAACGCCTTGCTACCACCGGTAAGCAGTCATTTCGACTGTTTCCCTTGGGAACGGGGCGCACTTTAATGGGAGAAGAGTTACGTGTCAACAACGGATCTGAAAAAATTTCTGCTGTACTTACAGAGACTTGCGGCACCAGCACGACATACCACGGTTCTTCGGGGTCTACAGGGGTGAGTTTTTCCCCTACGCCCTCGGCAAAAGCGGCGTGTCCACGCACGAAAACCGGGACGTCGGCGCCCAGCGTCAGGCCTAGCGCAGCCAGGCGATCCTCATCCCAACCCAGTTGCCAGAGATGATTGAGGCCCAGCAAAGTCGTCGCGGCATTTGAACTGCCGCCACCGATGCCACCGCCCATGGGCAGAATTTTTTCGATCCAGATGTCGATGCCGAGCGAACAACCGGATTGCTCCTGAAGTTTTTTCGCGGCTTTGACGATCAGATTGCTGTCGTGAGGAACACCGTCGAATTCGGTGTGCAACCGAATCACACCATCGTCGCGTACGGCGAAGGTGATTTCATCGCCGTAATCGAGAAACTGAAAAATCGTCTGCAATTCGTGATAACCGTCTTCACGGCGACCAAGGATGTGCAGCATCAGATTGAGTTTGGCCGGGGAGGGTAGCGTCAAGCGAGGAGCGGTCATGTTCACTGCCCCAGTTTGCGTGGTTGCCATTCCTTGATCACCAGCGTGATATCAAGGTCTGTGCCGTGCAGTTTGATCCGCTCGGGCAACCAATAACCGTTTTGCTCGGCATAACTCAGGTATTCGACCTGCCAGCCATCCTGTTCGAGATTGGCCAGGCGGCTGTCGGCATCCAGGGTCAGGCGACTTTTGCTGTCCGGCGCCGGGAGCCCGCGAACCCACCAGGCCAGGTTGGAAACGGGTAACTTCCAGCCGAGCTGTTCTTCGACCAACGCTTCCGGTGTCGTGGCGTCATAGCGGCCCTGATTGGCCACTTCAAGCGAGACTTTGCCAGGGTGACCCGTCAAGCGAGCTGCGCCGCGACCCAGTGGGCCGGAGAGGCGGATGTCGTAGTAGTCCTGTCGCTGTAGCCAGAACAGCGTACCGCTGCCCGAATCTTTGGGCGCGCGGATACCGATCTTGCCGTTGATCTGCCAACCATCAAGGCTGGTCAGCTGTTGTTTGTAATCGCGCCATTGGGCCGGGTTGCCTTGGCCCTGGACCGATTCGCGAGCGCCGAAGCCCGCGCAACCGGCGAGCAGGGCGATGAAGCTGAAAACAATAAGGTGGCGCAAAAACATAATCTTAAAGAGTCTCTGATCCGGTCAGGCGCTTGATGGTGCTGCGCAGGATGGGGCTGTCGGGTTGTTCCTTGAGGAACTTGCTCCAGATTTGCCTGGCTTCGCTTTGCTTGCCGTTAGCCCAGAGGACTTCGCCCAAGTGAGCGGCGACTTCCTGATCGGGAAAACGCTCCAGGGCCTGACGCAGGTAGCGCTCGGCTTCATCGAGGTTGCCCAGGCGGAAGTGCACCCAGCCGAGGCTGTCGAGGACCGCCGGGTCTTCCGGGTTGATCTGGTGCGCTTGTTCGATCAGGGCCTTGGCTTCGACGTAGCGCGTCGTACGGTCGGACAGGGTGTAGCCGAGGGCGTTCAACGCCATTGCATTGTCCGGGTCGCGTTTGATGATCAGGCGCAGGTCTTTTTCCATCTGCGCCAGGTCATTGCGTTTTTCCGCCTGCATCGCGCGGGTGTAAAGCAGGTTCAGATCGTCCGGGTACTTTTGCAGCGCGGTTTGCAGAACCTGCCAGGCCTTGTCGGGCTGCTTGTTGGCAGACAAGGTCTCGGCTTCGATCAGGTACAACTGGATCGCGTAATCGGGTTGCTCGTCGCGTTCGGTTGCCAGGCGGCGCTGGGCTTCGGCGGTCTTGCCGTTGTTGATCAGGATGTCAGTCTGGCGCAGTTGCGCGGGCAGATAGTCATTGCCGGGGCCGACCTGAGCGTACTCGATCAGCGCGCCTTGTGGATCATTGCGCTCTTCAGCAATGCGACCGAGGTTCAGGTGCGCCGAGTCGACGTGGCTTTCCCGGGCAATCAAGTCTTCCAGGTAACCCTTGGCCTCGTCCCAGGCCTTGGCTTCCAGGCACACCAGTGCCAGGGAATAACGCAGTTCGTCGTCTTCCGGGTATTGCTGAACCAGGCTGGAGAACTCGACTTTGGCGTCGTCCATGCGGTCCTGTTCAACCAGCATGCGTGCATAGGTCAGGCGCAGGCGTTTGTCGTCCGGGTATTTCTTGATGCTTTTTTGCAGCAGCGGCAAGGCTTCGTCGCCCCGGTTGAGCACTTGCAGCAGGCGCGCGCGCAGCAGAATCGGAGCAATTTCGCCTTCGTCCGGCGGATTGTCCTCCAGCAACGCCAGTGCGCCTTTGGCGTCACCGTCCTGTTGCAGCAGCAAGGCCTTGCCGAAAATCAACTGGCTGTTGTTTGGGTGGCGCTGCAATAAACGGTCAAAACTTTTCATCAGGCCGTTGCGCGTGTCCTGGTCGGTATCGGACGCGGACAGGGCCAGGAAGTCGAAATGCGTGTCGCCCTTGCCGAGCAGGACTTTCTCCATATAGACCATGGAGTCGTCATAGCGCCCGGCGCGCGCCAGTTGCACGGCAGCCGCTCGTTGCGCCTCAAGATCGTCCGGGGCGTTTTTCGCCCAGATCAAAGCGGTGTCCAGGGCAGCCTGATCGGCGCCCAGGTACTCGGCGATGCGGAAAGCCCGCTCGGAGATGCCCGGATCCTGGGTATTGATCGCCTGGGTCACGTAGTTGTCCAGGGCAATGTCGAAACGATTGCGCTGGCCAGCCAGTTCGGCGCTCAACAGGCTGAAGACGGTTTCTTCGCTGAATGAGCTGTAAACCTTGGGCTTTTCAGGGGCCGGAGTGCTGTCTTCGACCGGCGGCGTACCGTCCGACGAAACGGGTGCCAAGACCTGGCAGCCGCTGAGGAAGACAAAAGCGAGGAGCAACGCGGAAGATCTATTCATATAGAGAGAGGACGACTAACCTGCGGTCGGATCATCATGACACAAGCCTTCGGCCAAACATAACCGAGTCTCGATGGATGCCTTTATAGAGGCAGGTCATTGGGACAATAGTCAGCGGTAGTTGTTCTGGCTCTGTCGAAGTAGGACAATTGCCGGCTTCACGTCACCATCAGCGACCTTGAATGGCCTTCCTTGCACTCGGTATCAACCACAAGACTGCTTCAGTAGACGTCCGCGAGCGCGTGGCCTTTACCCCTGAGCAGCTGGTGGAGGCCTTGCAGCAGCTCTGCCGACTCACCGACAGCCGCGAAGCTGCGATCCTTTCCACCTGCAATCGCAGTGAACTGTATATAGAACAGGATCACCTTTCGGCTGACATCATCTTGCGCTGGCTGGCCGATTATCACCATTTGAGCCTCGAAGAGCTGCGCGCGAGCGCTTATGTGCACGAAGATGATGCGGCAGTTCGTCACATGATGCGGGTCGCTTCCGGGCTCGATTCGCTGGTGTTGGGCGAACCGCAGATTCTCGGCCAGATGAAATCGGCCTACGCCGTAGCGCGTGAGGCCGGCACCATCGGTCCGTTGCTTGGGCGCTTGTTTCAAGCGACGTTCAATGCCGCCAAGCAGGTGCGCACCGACACGGCCATCGGCGAGAACCCGGTGTCCGTGGCGTTTGCCGCGGTCAGCCTGGCGAAACAGATTTTCAGTGACTTGCAACGCAGCCAGGCTTTGCTGATTGGTGCCGGCGAGACCATCACCCTGGTCGCCCGTCATCTGCATGAACTGGGTGTGAAGCGTATCGTGGTCGCCAACCGGACCCTGGAACGCGCGAGCATCCTGGCCGAGCAGTTTGGCGCCCATGCCGTTTTGCTCTCGGACATCCCGGCCGAGCTGGTGCGCAGCGACATCGTGATCAGTTCCACTGCCAGCCAGTTACCGATCCTGGGCAAAGGCGCCGTGGAAAGCGCCTTGAAACTGCGCAAGCACAAACCGATCTTCATGGTAGACATCGCCGTACCGCGCGATATCGAGCCAGAAGTCGGCGAGTTGGACGACGTTTACCTCTACAGCGTCGATGATCTCCACGAAGTGGTCGCCGAGAACCTCAAGAGCCGGCAGGGTGCAGCCCAGGCGGCCGAAGAGATGGTCTCGGTCGGTGCCGAAGATTTTATGGTCCGCTTGCGTGAGCTGGCGGCGGTGGATGTGCTCAAGGCCTATCGCCAACAAAGCGAGCGCATGCGCGACGAAGAATTGCAGAAGGCCCAGCGCATGCTGGCCAACGGCAGCAGCGCCGAAGACGTGCTGGTGCAATTGGCACGTGGCCTGACCAACAAACTCTTGCACGCCCCGAGCGTGCAGTTGAAAAAGCTCTCTGCCGAAGGCCGCCTCGATGCGCTGGCCATGGCCCAGGAACTCTTTGCCCTGAATGAGGGCTCATCGGATAGCTTTTCGGATAAGAAACCGCAATGAAAGCGTCACTGCTCAATAAGCTGGACATCCTCCAGGACCGTTTCGAGGAATTGACCGCCTTGCTTGGCGATGGCGAAGTCATTTCCGATCAGAACAAGTTCCGCACCTATTCCAAGGAATACGCGGAAGTCGAACCGATTGTCGCCACCTATAAACAGCTGCTCAAAGTGCAAGGCGACCTCGAAGGCGCCCAGGCACTGCTCAAGGACAGCGACCCGGACATGCGTGAAATGGCCGTGGAAGAAGTTCGCGAAGCCAAAGAGCAACTGATCGACATCGAAGCCAGCCTGCAGCGCATGCTGCTGCCCAAGGACCCGAATGACGGGCGCAACGTGTTTCTCGAAATCCGTGCCGGCACCGGCGGTGACGAGGCGGCGATTTTCTCCGGCGACCTGTTCCGCATGTATTCGCGTTACGCCGAGCGTCGCGGCTGGCGGGTGGAAATCCTCTCCGAGAACATCGGCGAGCATGGCGGCTATAAAGAAGTCATCGCCCGGGTTGAAGGCGAGAACGTTTACGGCAAACTGAAATTCGAATCCGGCGCGCACCGCGTGCAACGGGTTCCGGCTACCGAATCCCAGGGTCGCATCCATACCTCGGCCTGCACCGTGGCGGTGTTGCCTGAGCCGGATGAGCAGGAAACGATCGAGATCAACCCGGCGGATTTGCGGGTCGATACCTATCGATCCTCCGGTGCCGGCGGCCAGCACGTCAACAAGACCGACTCGGCGATCCGCATCACGCACTTGCCGTCCGGTATCGTCGTCGAGTGCCAGGAAGAACGTTCCCAGCACAAGAACCGCGCCCGGGCGATGTCCTGGCTGTCGGCCAAACTCAACGATCAGCAGACCAGCGCCGCCGCCAATGCGATCGCCAGCGAGCGTAAGTTGCTGGTCGGGTCGGGTGATCGCTCCGAGCGCATCCGCACCTACAACTTTGCTCAGGGCCGGGTGACCGATCACCGGGTCAACTTGACGCTGTATTCCCTCGACGAAATCCTCGCGGGTGGCGTCGAAGCGGTGATCGAACCGTTACTGGCCGAGTTCCAGGCCGATCAATTGGCAGCGATAGGTGAGTAAATGACGATCATTGCCAGTTTGTTGCGCGCCGCCGATTTGCCCGATTCGCCCACGGCGCGGCTGGATGCCGAATTGTTGCTGGCCGCGGCCTTGGGCAAGTCCCGCAGCTTTCTGCACACCTGGCCGGAACGCATCGTGCCGAGCGAAGCGGCGCTGAAATTTGCTGAATTCCTGCAACGTCGTCGTGGCGGTGAGCCAGTGGCCTACATTCTGGGGCAGCAAGGGTTCTGGAAGCTTGATCTGGAAGTCGCGCCGCACACGCTGATCCCGCGCCCGGATACCGAATTGCTGGTGGAAGCCGCGCTGGAATTATTGCCTGCGACACCGGCCAAGGTCCTGGATCTCGGCACCGGCAGCGGCGCCATTGCCTTGGCTCTGGCCAGCGAACGTCCGGCGTGGAAAGTGACCGCCGTGGATCGCGTGCTCGAAGCCGTGGCGCTGGCCGAGCGCAATCGTCAGCGCCTGCACCTGAACAACGCCATCGTGCTGAGCAGCCACTGGTTCAGCGCCCTGGAAGGTCAGCGTTTTCAATTGATCATCAGCAACCCGCCTTACATCGCTTCCGCCGATCCGCATCTGGTGGAAGGTGATGTGCGCTTTGAACCGGCCAGCGCCTTGGTCGCCGGTGTCGACGGGCTCGACGATTTGCGTCTGATCGTCGCCCAGGCGCCGGATTATCTGGAGGCGGGTGGCTGGCTGATGCTCGAACACGGTTACGATCAAGCCGTGGCCGTACGCGATTTGCTGCTGACCCGCGGCTTTGAAGAAGTCCACAGCCGCACCGATCTGGGCGGTCACGAACGTATCAGCCTGGGGCGCCTGCCGTGCTGAATGATCAGGAATTGTTGCGCTATAGCCGGCAGATTCTGTTGCAACACGTCGACATCGACGGCCAGCTGCGACTGAAAGAAAGCCGCGTATTGATCGTCGGCCTCGGCGGCCTCGGCTCGCCGGTGGCGCTGTACCTGGCCGCTGCCGGTGTCGGTGAGTTGCATTTGGCGGACTTCGACACGGTCGACCTGACCAACCTGCAACGCCAGATTGTTCACGACACCGACAGCGTTGGCCTGAGCAAAGTCGATTCGGCGATCCGCCGTTTGAGCGCAATCAATCCCGAGATCCAATTGATCGCCCATCGCACCGCGCTGGACGAAGACTCCCTGGCCGCCGCCGTGGCTGCGGTGGACCTGGTGCTGGACTGCTCCGACAATTTTTCCACCCGCGAAGCGGTCAATGCCGCGTGCGTTGCCGCCGGCAAACCGCTGGTCAGCGGCGCGGCGATTCGTCTTGAAGGGCAATTGTCGGTGTTCGACCCGCGCCGCCCGGAAAGCCCGTGTTACCACTGTTTATACGGTCACGGCAGCGAAGCCGAATTGACCTGCAGTGAAGCCGGCGTCGTCGGTCCACTGGTTGGGTTGGTGGGCAGTCTCCAGGCGCTGGAAGCCCTGAAATTGCTGGTGGGTTTCGGCGAACCACTGGTGGGGCGCCTGTTGTTGATCGATGCCTTGGGCTCGCGCTTCCGTGAACTACGGGTCAAGCGTGATCCGGGCTGCAGCGTCTGTGGTTCGAAACATGCGTGAAGCGCCGATCGGCGTGTTCGACTCCGGCGTCGGCGGGCTTTCGGTATTGGCCGAGATCCAGCGTTTGCTGCCCAACGAGTCTCTGCTGTACGTCGCCGATTGCGGCAACATTCCTTATGGCGAGAAAACCCCGGCATTCATCCAGCAGCGTTGCAGCGTGATGGCCGAATTCTTCCAGCAGCAGGGCGCGAAGGCTCTGGTGCTGGCGTGCAACACGGCGACCGTCGCTGGCGTTGCAGACTTGCGACGCGATTATCCCGAGTGGCCCATCGTTGGCATGGAGCCCGCCGTCAAACCTGCCGCTGCCGCCACCCGCAGCGGTGTGGTGGGTGTGCTCGCCACCACCGGCACGTTGCAGAGCGCCAAGTTCGCCGCCTTGCTCGATCGATTCGCCACGGACGTTCGAGTCATCACTCAGCCGTGCCCCGGCCTGGTGGAGCTGATTGAAAATGGCGATCTGCACAGTGAGGCATTGCGTCATTTGCTGGCCGGGTACGTCGGGCCGCTGCTCGGCGCCGGGTGCGACACAATAATTCTGGGCTGCACGCATTATCCCTTCCTAAAGCCATTGCTTAAGCAGATGATCCCCGATGACATCAGCTTGATTGATACCGGCGCCGCTGTGGCGCGGCAACTTCAGCGCTTGTTGGCCGAGCGTGAATTGCTCGCCGAAGGACCTGCACGTGCTGCGCAGTTCTGGACGAGTGCCGATCCGGAGCACTTCAGAAATATCTTGCCGATCCTGTGGAATACCGCCGGCGTTGTGCAAAGCTTCAAGGGGTAAACAAAAATCCTGGGGCAAACGAATAATTGGGGTGAACTTCTGATTAAACGTCGACTTCTATAGCGGTGAGCAACAAAAAAAACCTTACGAAATCGTTCGGAAAAGGATGTTTCTAATGAAGCGACTATTCTGCTTGGCCGCGATTGCGGCCGCACTGATGGGGCACAGTTTTACCGCACAGGCAGCAGGCGTGGAGTTCGCGGTCGGCCAGACCAGCGAGTCGACCATGACCTATCGATTGGGCATGCAATTCGATTGGGACAAGAGCTGGTTGCAGAGTGATGTCGGTCGTTTGACCGGTTACTGGAGCGGCGCCTACACCTACTGGGACGGCGACGAGTCCTCCAGCAACCACAGCCTGTCGTTCTCGCCGGTGCTGGTTTACGAATTTTCCGGCCAGACCGTCAAGCCCTACGTGGAGTTGGGCGTTGGCGTCGCGGTGTTCGCCAATACTGAAGTCGAAAACAATCAACTCGGCAGTGCCTTTCAGTTCGAAGACCGGTTCGGCTTTGGCCTGCGCTTTGCGGGCGGGCATGAAGTCGGGATTCGTGCGACGCACTATTCCAATGCCGGGCTCAGTAGCCCGAACAACGGTGTAGAAAGCTACGCGCTGCACTACACGATGCCGTTGTAAGGCTGGACTCGGTCAAATGTGGGAGCGGGCTTGCTCGCGAAAGCGGACTGTCAGTCAACATCAATGTTGAATGTTAAACCGCTTTCGCGAGCAAGCCCGCTCTCACAATAGATCTTCAATGGCCTGACTTTCAGCGATACGCCGTGGTTATCCCTTGGCGCTCATCGATGCATTCCGGTGCGCCCATCTCGAATTCCCGGCAGATCAGCGGGCGTTTTTCGTAGATGGTGCACATCATGCTGTTGCGATCCAGCGCAGCGCACCAGCCGTCATCCAGGCGCAGCATGACTTCCCCGCCCCAATCATCGGTATCGATAAATCGTTCGGGCACGCCCGTGTCGGTGATCAGCATGACTTCGAGCTGGCAGCAGCAGGCTGCACAGGTCGAGCATGTGACGGCCGGCTCGGCGATTTGCGTGTGGGGAATGGTTTTCATGCCGCGCAGTGTAAGGCAGTGGGCCGATGCTGTGTGAAAGGCCTGACGGACGCTTAGCTGCGAGTGTCCGCCGCCAGCCGTTGCGCCATGAAATGCAGTGCGGGAAACAGCAAGGCCCAGAGCAGCCCGAGGCCCACCAACGTGGGCACCTGACCATAGGGGAACTGCACGTCCGCCAGTTGCCCACCGGCGAAATAGGACACTGGTCCACCCACGGCGCCCAGCAGGCTGCCGAGCCACCAGGGGTTTGCGGTCCATTGCAGGCAATGGCGCAAGGTCGTTGCCAGTAACGCCCACAAAAGCATCAACCACAGCGGAATCAAGGGCGCGACATCGGCGAAGTCGAACACCCCCAACCAGCGCAATGTGCTGTCGACGGTGGTGCCCAACAACACAACGCTGAGGATCAGTCGGCCCTCATCAGCCCAGCGACTTATCCACAGCAGATGAATCACCAGCGCCGCCAGCGCCACTAACAACCACAGGCTGTTGCCGCCCAGCACACAGGCAAACCAGCCGAGCTGAAACAACGCGGCATTGGCTACCCGCTCACGCATCGAAACGACCCAGCAGCGGCGCGGGCATCGCCGACGGTTTGGCCAGCAGCAATTGCGCAGTGCCGATGGTGCGTTCCAGAAATCCCCCTTCGCAGTAGCACAAATAGAATTCCCACAAGCGCAGGAAATAATCGTCGTAGCCCAACTCGATCAAACGGCCCTGGGCGCGGCGAAAATTCTCATGCCACAGGCGCAGGGTCCGGGCGTAGTGCAGGCCGAAATCCTCCATGTGCAGCAAATTCATGTCGGTGTCGCGGCTGATGACTTCCAGCATCTTCTGCACACAGGGCAGGGCGCCGCCAGGGAAAATGTAACGCTGAATGAAATCGACACTGCCCTTGGCCTGTTCGTAGCGCTGTTCACGGATAGTGATCGCCTGCAACAGCATCAAGCCGTTGCTTTTGAGCAACTGCGCGCACTGCTTGAAATAGACCGGCAGGAAGCGATGGCCGACCGCTTCGATCATCTCGATCGACACCAGTTTGTCGTACTGCCCGGTGAGGTCGCGGTAATCCTTGAGCAGCAGCGTGACCTGTTCTTGCAGGCCGAGGGCTTCGATGCGTTGTGCGGTAAAGGCGTACTGCTCTTTTGAAAGCGTGGTGGTGGTGACCTTACAGCCGTAATGCTGCGCCGCGTAAAGCGCCATGCTGCCCCAGCCGGTGCCGATTTCCAGCAAGTGATCGCTGGGCTTCAACGCGAGTTTCTGGCAGATCCGCTCCAGCTTGTTCAACTGCGCCTGTTCCAGGCTGTCTTCATCCGTCAGGAACTGCGCGGCGGAATACATCATGGTGGGATCGAGAAACTGTTCGAACAGGTCGTTGCCCAGGTCGTAGTGGGCGGCGATGTTTTTCTGCGAGCCTTTGCGCGTGTTGCGATTGAGCCAGTGCAGCCCTTGGACGAAGGGCCGGCCGAGTTTCGCCAGGCCGCCTTCCAGCGCATCCAGCACTTCAAGGTTGCTGACAAACACGCGAACCACCGCGGTCAGGTCCGGAGAACTCCAATAACCATGGATATACGCTTCGCCAGCGCCGATCGACCCGTTGCCCGCCACCAGTCCCCACGCCGCCGCGTCGAGGATATGGATCTCCCCGATCAATGAGCTGCCTGCGGTGCCGAAGACCTGCCGTTCACCGTTTTCGATGACCACCAGTTGTCCATGCTTGAGGTGCTTCAGTTGCCGTAGTACGCCACGGCGCAGCAACGACCCGGTCAGGCCGTTGGTGCTGAGCAGATTGACTTTGGCCGAGGCACTAGAGGATTTCATGACGGCGATCCTTGGGAGGCACCATGGCGGTCTGGAAGCTGCCATCGGCAGCCTGATGAGCAAAGATCGGTGCGCGTTTGAACAACAAGCGCAGAGCCTGCCAATAGATCGCCAGGCAGGTTTTCGCCGTCATCCATGGAAAGCGCCGCAAGTAACGGTGCAGGCTGGCGCGATCCAGTGCTTCGCGTTTGAGGTTGAGCGTGGCGTCGAACAATTTCAGTTCGCCCTGCCAGTCCGCCATGTGCACGCCGAGCTTTTTTGCGGCGGGGCTGAAACTCATGCGGTACTCCAGATCCGGCGGCAAAAACGGCGAGACGTGGAACGCCTTTGCCACAGCAAAATGTTGATGGAAGTCGCTCAGGTTCGTCGGGGTCTTGGCCGGCAATACATAGTGATAACGCTCGCGCCAAGGGGTGTTGGTGACTTCGCAAAGAATCGCCGCCAGTTGCCCGTCAGCCTCATGGCAGTAGAAAAAACTCACCGGGTTGAACGACAGGCCCCAGCTGCGCGCCTGGGTCAGCAGGTAGACCGAACCTTGCGGTGCATGGCCGATGGCCTGGCTGACGAGTTGGCGCACCGCTTCAATCAAGCGCGTGCCGTTGCCGGTATAGGCCTTGAGATAATCGCTCTCACGAAACGAGAACGGTGCGAAGCGACTGCTGCCCGAGAGCGGCGACAAACCCAGCACGGCGTCCTGTTCGTCGAGGTCCAGGTACAGCAGACCGATCCGGTAACGGAAGGCGTGAGGCTTTGGGGCGAACCGCCGATGGGCGATCCAGCCGCTGTAGAGGGCGCTGTTCACAACACTTCGCCAAACGAGCGGGCAACGCGCAACGCGCTGACCACGCCGTCTTCATGGAAACCGTTGGCCCAATAGGCGCCGCAATAGTAAGAATGCTGCGCACCGTCCAGTTCCTCCCAGCGGTTTTGCGCGGCGACGGCGGCCAGGCTGAATTGCGGATGGGCGTAGGTGTATTTGCCGAGCACTTTGCTCGGGCTGATGCCCGCGCTCTGGTTGAGGCTGACGCAGAACGTCGTGTCGCTCTGGATGCCTTGCAGGATATTCATGTCATAGGTGACGGCGGCCTGCGTGTGGCCCGGGCCACCGAGGCGATAGTTCCAGCTGGCCCAGGCCAGTTTTCGTGTGGGCAGCATCCTTGTGTCGGTGTGCAGCACCACTTCGTTGTCGGCGTAGGGCAGGGCGCTGAGGATCGAGTGTTCGGCATCGCTCGGCTTGGCCAAGAGTTTCAGGGCTTGATCGCTGTGGCAGGCAAACACCACTTTGTCGAATCGCTCGCGGCCGGCGGCGCTGTGGATAACGACGCCATCCTCATCGCGCTCGACCCGGGTCACCGGGCAGTCGAGACGGATCTTCTCGTTAAAGGTCGCCGTCAATGGCCCGATGTAGGCACTTGAGCCGCCTTCGATCACCCGCCATTGCGGGCGATTGCTGACGGACAGCAGGCCATGATTCTTGAAAAACCTGACAAAAAACTGCAGCGGGAAACCGAGCATGTCGGCCATGGACATCGACCAGATCGCCGCACCCATCGGCACGATGTAATGGAGGATGAAGCGTTCGCCATAGCGGCCGTTTTTCAGATACTCGTCCAGCGTGGTGTCGGCGGCAATCCGACCCTCGGCGAGGTCGCGCTGCGCCTCTTTGTTGAAGCGCAGAATGTCGCGCAACATGCCCCAAAACCCTGGTGACAACAGGTTGCGGCGTTGAGCAAACAGGCTGTTGAGAGTGTTGCCGTTGTACTCAAGCCCGGTGTCCGGGTCCATCACCGAAAAGCTCATTTGCGTCGGTTTGAACGCGACGCCGATCTGGCCCAGCAGGCGAATGAAATTCGGGTAGGTCCAGTCGTTGAACACAATGAAACCGGTGTCCACGGCGTAGCGCTGATCATCGACGGTCACGTCCACGGTGTGGGTGTGACCGCCGATCCAGTCGCTGGCCTCGAACAGGGTGATCTCATGCCTGCGATTGAGCAGGTAGGCGCTGGTCAGCCCCGAGATCCCGCTGCCGATAATGGCGATGTTCACGGCACATCCTTGATCGGTGGACTGCTGCGCACCATGCGTTTGCCGATTGCCAGTTTCACGCATGCGGGCATTTTCGACAGGGGCCAGAGCGCAGCCATAAACAGTCCCGGGAAGGCGATTTCCAGTGGACGGTGCTTGAGCTTGGCGAAGATGTGCCGTGCGGCTTTGGCCACTGGCCAACTGAGCGGCATCGGGAAATCGTTTTTCGCCGTCAGCGGGGTCTCTACAAACCCCGGGCTGACCACCGTGACTTCGATGCCTTCCGGCGCAAGGTCAATGCGCAGGGATTCGAACAGGTAGCGCAGCCCGGCCTTCGACGCGCCATAGGCTTCGGCCCGAGGCAACGGCAAATAGGTTACTGAACTGGCGACGCCCACCAGATGCGGCGCAGTGCCCTTGCGTAACAGCGGCAAAGCGGCCTCGATGCAATAGGCGCTCGCGAGCAGATTGGTGCGCACCACGTGCTCGACGATCGACGCATCAAACTGCTGAACGTCGACGTATTCGCAGGTGCCGGCGTTGAGGATGACCGTGTCCAGAGAGCCCCATTCATGAGCGATTTGTTCGCCGATTTCGCGCACCGTCTGACTGTCGGTCAGATCGCCAGGCACCACCAGCACTTGCCCGGGATAACGCAGGGACAAGACTTTCAGTACCGCTATGGAGCGCGAACTCACGGCCAGGTGAGCGCCGGTTTTCAGAATTTCTTCGGCCAGCGAGGCGCCAATGCCACTGCTGGCGCCCGTCAGCCAGTATCGCCGTGGAGGTGTAAGGCTCATCCCATTCTCCTTTTCAGCCACGAAATCGCCCGACCCAATACGGGTAAGTGCTCATAAAGCAGTGCCCCGGCATCGAAATAATCCCGGTGGCGATAAACCTTGTCGCGCCAGAGCAGGTGCGAGCAGCCGTCAACGTGAATCAACTGGCCGCCGCTCAGGCGTGGATGGCGGTAACTCATGACCCAGCGCAGATACCCTTCGCCTTCACCGGTCTGATCGAAGCCGCGAAAATCGAAACGCAGTTCGGTGACGTTGGCGTAGAGCTCGGCGAAGTAGCTGCGCAACTGTCCGAGCCCTTGCACGTCGTGCAGCGGATCGGTGAAGTGCACGTCATCGGCATAGAGCTCACCGAGGCGTTGTAAATTGTCTTTGTCCAACTGCGCGAACTGCCGGGCAAAATGCTCCAGGAAATCACTCATGAGCGCCTCCGGCATGTTGTCGCGAGGGCAGGTTCTTGAATGCAGCCAGTGCACGTTCGCGGGATTTACTTAGATTGACGATTGGCGATGGATAATCCGCAACACCGAACAAGCCTTCGAGGTTCGCCGGGTTGTGCACTTCTTTCTTGTTCAGCCCGGCCAGTTCCGGCAACCAGTGCTTGATGAACACGCCTTCGGCGTCGAATTTCTCCGACTGACTCAGTGGATTGAAAATACGGAAATAAGGGGCCGAATCAGTGCCCGTGGACGCACTCCACTGCCAGCCACCGTTGTTCGCCGCCAGGTCGCCGTCGATCAAGTGGCGCATGAAGAACCGCTCACCTTCGCGCCAGTCGATCAGCAGGTTCTTGGTCAGGAACATCGCCACCACCATGCGCAAGCGGTTGTGCATCCAGCCGGTCTCGAGCAATTGGCGCATGGCCGCGTCGATGATTGGCAGGCCGGTACGGGCTTGCTGCCAGGCCAGCAGTTCTTCCGGAGCGTCGCGCCAGGCCAGGGCTTCGGTTTCCGGCCGGAAGGCGCGATGACGCGAGACCCGTGGGTAACCCACCAGAATGTGTTTGTAGAACTCGCGCCACAGCAGCTCGTTGATCCAGGTGACGGCGCCGACCTTGCCGCTTTCGAACTCGCCTTGATTGCTTTGCAGGGCAGCGTGCAAGCACTGACGAGGGGAAATCACCCCGGCGGCGAGATAGGCCGAAAGCTGGCTGGTGCCGGGTTTGGCCGGGAAATCGCGCTCGTTCTTGTAGTAGTCGATTTGCGCGTCGGCGAAGGTGTCGAGGCGGCGGCGGGCTTCGGCTTCACCGGCTGGCCAGAGCTTGCGCAAGCTGTCGCTGGGCGTTTCGAACCCTTCAACGCTCGACGGGATCGTGTCGCTGCTGAGGTCCACCGGCGCCTGGGCCATGGGGGCGATCACCTGACCTGGCAGTGATCGGTGCAGGCGTTCGTAACAGACCTTGCGGAATTGGCTGAAGACCTGGAAGTAAGTGCCAGTCTTGGTCAGCACGGTGCCGGGTTTAAACAGCAACTGATCGAGGTAACTGAAGAAGTCGATGCCGTTGGCCTTCAACGTTTCGGCTACCGCCGCATCACGACGGCTTTCATGAACCCCGTATTCCTCGTTGACGTGCACCGCCTCAACGTTCAATTGCTGACACAGTTCGAGCAGAACCTTCGGCGCTTCATCCCAGCGAGGCGCCTGGCGGACCAGCAGCGCAATGTTCAATTCGCCCAGCGCGCGGCTCAGCTCACGCAGGTTGCGCAGCCAGAAATCCACTTTGCACGGTGCGTCATCGTGTTCCAGCCATTGCTGCGGGCTCAACAGGTACACCGCCACCGTCGGGCCGCGCGCTGCGGCAGCCGAGAGGGCGGTGTTGTCGTGTAGGCGCAAGTCGCTGCGCAGCCAGATCAATTGCATGGCGGTATCCATTAAATCAGCCCACGCTTGACCAGTTCCTGGTGAGCCGATAACGGGTCTTCGGCCAGGAATAAATCAGCGATCTCAGTCGTTTTTGCGGACAACTCGGCGTGGTGAATGCATACCGTTGGTCCGGCGATTATTTTTGGGCAACTGGCGCCGCTCAAAAGTTTCGGCAACTGCGAAAGATTCATGGCTTTGCTGGAATACAGCAGTACGCCGCGGGCTTGCAGGTGATCGACCGCCAGTGCGAGCTCGCCCACCGGCAGCGGCCAGTCGAAGACTTCCACCGGGCAATCGGCGCTGCTGATCAGCCACGCGGTCAGCCACAGATGAGGTTCCAGTGGCAGGTCTGACTGATTGATCAACAGCAGCGGGGCGGTGCGTAACTGACGATTGTTATGGTAGATGCGTGCGCCGAATTTGCTGCGCAGCCAGGAAAAGAAAAATACCCGCTCCATCTGCGCGCCGAACTGGCCTTGCCAGCGTTGCTCCAGTTCCGCCAGCAACGGCATCAGCAGTTGTTCGCACAAAGTGCGTGGCGGATACAGCGCCATGGCTTGATTGACGGTGTCATCAAGCGTGCGTTCGTTCAGTTGGGTTACCGCTTGCAGCAACGTCTGGCCCAGCACCTGCCAATCGTTTTCGATGGCTTCGGTAAAGGCTTGCGGCGTGTCGAGCAGTTGCTTGACCTGGCTGACGGCCACGCCGCGATTGAGCCAGGTGAGGATCGTCAAAATCCGTTGCACGTGTTCGGCAGAAAACAGGCGATGCCCCTTGGGCGTGCGCTGGGGCACGATCAACCCGTAACGTCGTTCCCAGGCGCGCAAGGTCACGGCGTTCACGCCGGTCTGGCGCGCCACTTCGCGAATCGGCAACCAGCCTTCGTCGAGGGCTTTCTTGAAGTCATCGCCAAGGTCTTCCCGGGCGCTGGTGTCGAGTGGGCTTTTCATTAGATTGCGTTTCGCAGGCTGAGGTTCTCCGGGTGCGGCTGAAGGTAAACCTGTTGCGCAATATACGGATCCGGGTGTTGGCGGAAGAAATGTTTGAGCAGCGTCAACGGCACCACCAGCGGCACGACGCCAAGCCGGTATTGGGCGATGACGTGCTGCATTTCCTGCTTGTCTTCAGGGCTGATGACCTGTTTGAGGTAACCACTGATGTGTTGCAGCACATTGGTGTGGGTGCGGCGCGTGGCGCATTTTTTCAATGCCGACATCAACTCGCTGAAATAGCGCGGGCCGATGTCCGCAGGATCGGTCTGACCCATGTTGCCCAGCAGGTTACCCAGGGTTTTGTATTGCACCGGGTTGTGGGCCATCAGCAGGTATTTGTAGCGCGAGTGGAAGTCCGTGAGGCCGCGCCGGGTCAGGCCTTCTTGCAGCAACTGCTGCCAGGCGCTGTAGGCGAACACGCGGGTAAGGAAGTTTTCGCGCAGCACCGGGTCGTTGAGACGGCCATCTTCTTCCACCGGCAAGTCCGGGTGCTGGGCACAGAAGGCCTGGGCGTAGATGCCGCGACCACCACCGTCCACCGGCGACCCGTTGGCGTGGTAGACCTTGACCCGATCGAGACCGCAGGAAGGCGATTTCTGCATGAAGATGTAGCCGCAGATGTCGTCCAGTTCCGCGGCCATTTTCTGACCGTACTCGGCGAGCGGACGGGTGACGTTGATCTCGGGGTGGACGGTGCCGACGGCTTCGGGACGTTCGGGATCGCCGATCAGGCGGATCGGTTCGCGAGGAATGCCCAGGCCAATGGCGACTTCCGGACACACCTGGACGAAATCGAAATAGTCAGTGAGGGTTCGGCTGCACAACCGTGATTCCTTGTGCCCGCCGTTAAAACGCACCTCGGCCCCCATCAAGCAGGCGCTGATGGCGATTTTCGGTTGGGTCGCTGGCTGTACGGACATCGGAGCACCTCGAATCCAGACTTGTACAGAGTGGGAACTCTGTACAACTTTGTCTTCATCATAGATTCAAAGGTGTACAAGTCAAATTATTTGTATAAGTATTTTAGAGAGGGGTGCAATGCTCATGTGGGAGCGGGCTTGCTCGCGAATGCGGTGTATCAGAAGAGACATGGGAGGCTGGCACACCGCATTCGCGAGCAAGCCCGCTCCCACACTGGATCTACTTCCAGCCCAGGATCCAGCCGTCGCTATCTTTCAAAGTCTGCCATGCGAGACGCTCACTGCGCTGGGTCAGCACCGCCTGCAACTCAATGTCCAGCACCATACCTTCCTCATCGCGGAACAGCGCGGTCACCAGAAAATGTTTTTCGCGGTTTTGCGGGTGGGCTGCTGTCCATTTCGACAGCAGCAATTTACTCGGATTAATGCGATTCACTGCAAGTGCTCATGCAACCGCCGCGCAGCTTCCTGACCACTGAGCCAAGCGCCTTCTACACGCCCGGACAAGCACCAGTCGCCACACACATACAGGCCCAGATCGGCATCGGCCAGGGCGCCCCATTCGTGACTGCTGGCGGGACGCGCGTAGAGCCAGCGGTGCGCCAGGCTGAAGGTCGGAGCGGGCATGGCGCTGTGCAGCAGCTCGGCAAATGCGCCATGCAGTTGCTCGATCACCGCTTCCTTGGGCAGGTCGATATGTTGCCGGCTCCAGGCGCTGGTCGCATGCAGCACCCAGGTGTCGAGGGTGTTGTCGCGTCCGGGTTTGCTGCGGTTGCGCGCGAGCCAGTCGAGCGGGCTGTCCTGCACGAAGCAACCTTCCATGGGCGTATCCAGCGGTGTATCGAACGCCAGCGCTACGGCCCAGGTCGGCTCCATTTTTACCCCGGCGGCGGCCCCGGCGAGTTTCGGCGCGGAGGCCAGCAGTGCAGTGGCTTGAGGCGCCGGTGTGGCGATCACCACATGACTGAACGGACCATGGGTGAAGCCTTCGGCGTCTTGCAGATGCCAGTGTTCTTCACCGCGATACACCTCGGTGATCCGGCAGGCGAAATGCACTTCCAGATCGCCGAGCAGGCCGCGCGTGATGGCGCTCATGCGGGGCGTGCCGACCCAGCGCGTCTGTTCGTCCGGTGACAGATTGAGCTGGCCGCCGTGAAAGGTGTAGAGCTGCGGCGCCCATTCGGCGACCCATCCGTTGGATTGCCAACGCTGGACCTCGGTGACGAAGCGCCGGTCGCGGGCAGTGAAATACTGGGCACCCATGTCCAGAGCTCCCGCATCACTGCGCTTGCTCGACATGCGTCCGCCACTGCCGCGGCTTTTATCGAAAAGTTGAACGACATGCCCTGTATCTGTCAGGGCTTGCGCGGCTGAGAGCCCGGCGATGCCGGTGCCGATGATTGCGATAGGTACAGTCATAGGGGCCTCGTTTACCTTTCTGTACAGACTACGCCGTGGTTTAAACCTGTACAATATTGTTTTTCGGTATAACTTTTAGCGTTCTCGATCTGACAGCTTGGCCTATTGTTAAACACAGACACTGCCCGATATCAAAGATCCCTGCTTATAAAAATAGACTAGTGATCAGGGTAAAACGCCACGCGAGGAAGAAGTCATGCACATATTGCTGACCGGCGGTACTGGTTTGATAGGACGTCAACTCTGCCGACACTGGTTGAGCCAGGGACATCGCCTGACCGTCTTGAGTCGCACGCCCGAAAAAGTCGCAAAAATCTGCGGCGCCCAGGTTCGCGGCGTCGCGTTGTTCGAAGACCTCGGGCAAGAACCGGTAGACGCGATTATCAACCTGGCGGGCGCACCCATTGCCGACCGGCCATGGACGTCCCGGCGCAAAGCCTTGCTCTGGAGCAGTCGCATCACCCTGACCGAAACCTTGCTGGCCTGGCTCGAGACCCGCGAGCAGAAACCGCAGGTATTGATCTCGGGTTCCGCCATTGGCTGGTATGGCGACAGTGGTGAGCGGGAGTTGACGGAAGCCTCTCCGCCGTCCATCGATGATTTCGCCAGTCAGTTATGCATTGCCTGGGAAGAAACCGCTCAGCGCGCCGAGGCCTTGGGTATTCGAGTGGTGCTGATTCGAACCGGTTTGGTGTTGTCCGCCGAGGGCGGCTTTTTGTCGCGGCTGTTGCTGCCGTTCAAACTGGGACTGGGCGGGCCTCTGGGCAGTGGTCGGCAGTGGATGCCGTGGATTCATATCAACGATCAAATCGCCTTGATTGATTTTCTTCTGCATCGCAACGACGCCAGCGGTCCCTATAATGCCTGCGCGCCTAAACCGGTGCGCAACAGCGAGTTCGCCAAGACATTGGGCAGCGTGCTGCACCGCCCGGCGTTCATGCCGATGCCGGCCCTGGCCCTGAAAGTGTGCCTGGGCGAGTTGTCCCTGCTGTTGCTGGGTGGTCAGAAGGCCGTACCGGTGCGCTTGCTGGAAGCGGGTTTCACTTTCCAGTTCACTGATTTGCGCGCGGCCCTGGACGACCTGTCCAGCCGCCTTTGAAATAGGACGTTGAATGACCGATCACGCATTGCTTCTGGTTAACCTGGGTTCACCTGCCTCCACCTCGGTGGCGGATGTGCGCAGCTACCTCAATCAATTTCTGATGGACCCGTATGTGATCGACCTGCCATGGCCGGTGCGACGCTTGCTGGTGTCGCTGATCCTGATCAAGCGTCCAGAGCAATCGGCCCACGCCTACGCGTCAATCTGGTGGAAGGAGGGCTCACCGCTGGTGGTGCTCAGCCGTCGTCTGCAACAGGCAATGACTGCCCAATGGACCCACGGGCCGGTTGAGCTGGCAATGCGTTACGGCGAGCCGTCGATTGAGTCGAAACTGGTTGAGCTGGCGGCCCAGGGCCACAAAAGAATCACCCTCGCGCCGCTTTATCCACAGTTCGCCGACAGCACCGTGACCACCGTGATCGAGGAAGCCAAGCGGGTAGTGCGCGAGAAGCAGCTCGATGTGCAGTTCTCGATTCTCCAGCCGTTCTACGATCAGCCGGAATACCTTGATGCGTTGGTGGCCAGCGCCAAGCCTTATTTGCAGCAGGATTACGATCACCTGCTGCTGAGTTTCCACGGTTTGCCGGAGCGGCATCTGACCAAGATCGACCCTACCGGTCACCATTGTTTCAAAGGCGATAATTGCTGCCTGAACGCTTCGCCAGAAGTATTGGCGACCTGTTACCGAGCCCAATGCCTGCGCACTGCCTCCGAGTTTGCTAAACGGCTGGACCTGCCGGACGGCACATGGTCGGTGTCGTTTCAGTCGCGCCTGGGCCGGGCGAAATGGATCGAACCCTACACTGAGGCGCGCCTGGATGAATTGGCGGGGATGGGCGTGAAGAAAGTCCTGGTCATGTGCCCGGCGTTCGTGGCCGATTGCATCGAGACGCTTGAGGAAATCGGTGATCGCGGCAACGAATTGTTCCGCGAGGCGGGGGGAGAGGAGTTGGTGCTGGTGCCGTGCCTCAACGATGATCCGCAGTGGGCGCGGGCGTTGAGTGCCTTGTGTGAACGAGCGCCGTTGGCGTTGTAAGAACACGAACTGTGGCGAGGGAGCTTACTCCCGCTGGGTCGCGAAGCGGCCCCAAAACTCTCGCAGTCGACGAAGATTTTGTGAGTGCTGCGCACTCAAGCGGGACGGTGCGGCGATCCGACAAGCTCCCTCGCCACGGGTGTCGCGTCAACCTTTAGAGCAACGGCTCATCCGCCTTCTTGTGCTTCCAGCTGTCATTGCCCGGCAGCAGCAGATTCAGCCCGATCGCCACGACCGCGCACAACGCGATGCCTTTGAGGCCGAAGTCGTCGGGGCCGGTGCCAGTGCCGACCAGCACACCGCCAATCCCGAACACCAGCGTCACCGACACAATCACCAGATTGCGCGCTTCACCCAGGTCGATCTTGTGGCGAATCAGCGTGTTCATCCCTACCGCGGCAATCGATCCAAACAACAGGCACAGAATCCCGCCCATCACCGGCACCGGAATGCTTTGCAGCAACGCGCCGAACTTGCCGACGAACGCCAGGCTGATGGCAAAGATCGCCGCCCAGGTCATGATTTTCGGGTTGTAGTTCTTGGTCAGCATCACCGCGCCCGTCACTTCGGCGTAGGTGGTGTTGGGCGGGCCGCCGAACAGACCGGCCGCAGTGGTGGCAATGCCATCGCCGAGCAGGGTGCGGTGCAGGCCGGGCTTCTTCAGGTAGTCGCGACCGGTCACGCTGCCGACGGCAATCACCCCGCCGATATGCTCGATGGCCGGCGCCAGCGCTACCGGAACGATGAACAGAATCGCCTGCCAGTTGAACTCCGGCGCGGTGAATTGCGGAATCGCAAACCACGGTGCGGCGGCAATCTTCGCGGTATCAACGACGCCGAAATAGAACGCCATGGCAAACCCGACCAGCACGCCGGAAATGATTGGCACCAGGCGGAAGATGCCTTTACCGAACACCGCGACGATCAGGGTGGTGAGCAGCGCCGGCATCGAGATCAGCATGGCGGTCTGGTAATGAATCAGCTCGGTGCCGTCACCAGCCTTGCCCATCGCCATGTTGGCGGCAATCGGCGCCATGGCCAGGCCGATGGAGATGATCACCGGACCAATCACCACCGGTGGCAGTAGACGGTCGATAAACCCAGTACCTTTGATCTTCACGGCAAGGCCGAGGAAGGTGTAGACGAAGCCCGCCGCCATCACGCCGCCCATGGTCGCCGCGAGGCCGAACTGGCCCTTGGCGAGAATGATCGGGGTGATGAAGGCAAAGCTCGACGCGAGGAACACCGGCACCTGACGCCCGGTGACGATCTGGAACAGGATCGTTCCCAGACCTGCGGTAAACAGCGCCACGTTCGGGTCGAGGCCGGTAATCAGCGGCATCAACACCAGGGCGCCGAAGGCCACGAACAGCATCTGTGCGCCAGACAGTACCGTGCGCCAGAGCGGATCGTTGAACTCTTGCTGCATGCTCAAGCGTCCTTCTGCTTGGTACCGAAGATCTTGTCACCGGCATCGCCCAGGCCTGGGATGATGTAACCGTGTTCGTTGAGTTTTTCGTCAATGGAGGCGGTGTAGATCATCACGTCCGGGTGCGCTTTGCCTACAGCGGCAATGCCTTCCGGCGCGGCAACCAGCACCATGGCGCGGATATCGCGGCAACCGGCCTTTTTCAGCAGGTCGATGGTCGCGACCATGGAGCTGCCGGTGGCGAGCATCGGGTCGATGATCATTGCCAGGCGCTCGTTGATTTCCGGAACCAGTTTTTCCAGGTAGGTGTGAGCCTGCAGGGTTTGTTCGTTGCGGGCCACGCCGACGGCGCTGACTTTGGCGCCCGGGATCAAGCTCAGCACGCCTTCGAGCATGCCGATACCGGCGCGCAGGATCGGCACCACGGTGATCTTCTTGCCGGCGATTTTCTCCACCGACACGGTGCCGCACCAGCCTTCGATGTCGTAGGTTTCCAGCGGCAGGTCTTTGGTAGCTTCATAGGTCAGCAACGCACCGACTTCCTGAGCGAGCTCACGGAAATTCTTCGTGCTGATGTCGGCGCGGCGCATAAGGCCGAGTTTGTGACGGATCAGCGGATGGCGGATCTCGAGGATGGGCATGGGAAAGGCTCCGGCGGCGGGCAAAAAAACCGGCCTAGATTAATCTATCCGAGGGTGTTGTCCTATAGACATAGAGTACGTTAGTCCACAAACGCTTGATCTGGCCGTGCGGGATGCGTACCTTTGCCCGCTTTTCCCGAATCCTGCCACCCCCTGGAGAGCGCCATGTCCGCTGATCTCGAGCATATCCGTCAAATCATGCGAGAGGCTGACTGCCTGTACACCGAAGCTGAAGTCGAGGCGGCCATCGCCCGCGTCGGTGCACACATCAACGAACAACTGGCTGACACTAACCCGGTGGTGTTCTGCGTGATGAACGGCGGTCTGATTTTCGCCGGCAAGCTGCTCACCCATCTGCAATTCCCGCTGGAAGCGTCCTACCTGCACGCCACCCGTTATCGCAACGAAACCAGCGGCGGCGACCTGTTCTGGAAAGCCAAGCCGGAAGTCTCGTTCATCGACCGTGACGTGCTGATCATTGACGACATCCTCGACGAAGGTCACACCCTGGGCGCGATCATCGACTTCTGCAAACACGCCGGCGCGCGCAAAGTGCACACCGCTGTGCTGATCGACAAGGACCACGACCGCAAGGCTCGCCCGGACCTGAAAGCCGATTTCGTCGGCCTGCCGTGTATCGACCGCTACATCTTCGGTTACGGCATGGACTACAAAGGCTACTGGCGGAACGCCAACGGGATTTTTGCTGTTAAAGGAATGTAAGAACATGACCGTGCCCAGCTTTCTTGATCAAACCCTGTTCACCGAATTGGCCGAGAAAGCGGCGGCGAATCCTCGCGGGCGTCAGCATCACAACTTCCATCAGATGGAAGAGCCGTGCCATCGCATGGCCGTGGGTTTGCAGCCGAGTACCTACATTCCTCCTCATCGGCATCTGAGCGATGACAAGGCGGAAACGCTGCTGGTGCTGCGGGGGCTTCTCGGTCTGTTGATTTTTGATGAATCCGGAGGCGTGATCCACACGCGGGTTCTGCAGGCCGGTGGCGAATCGGTGGGTGTCGATCTTCCTCCCGGCGTGTTCCATGGCTTGGTCGTGCTGGAAGCCGACAGCGTGATGTTCGAGTGCAAAGCCGGGCCTTATCGCCCGGTCGGTGAGGGTGAGCTTGCTCCGTGGGCGCCACGTGAAGGCGAGCCGGGTGTGGCCGAGTATCAGGCGTGGATGCGCGCGCAGTTTGATTGAGCCGTGCGCTCAATTTTCCCCGGCCAGCCAGCGTTCGCTTTTGCGACGAGCCTGTTCCAGGTTGTTCACGTAGGCCAACTGACGCTGTTCCCGATGGATGCCCGCGCGCCTGAGCTTCAGGCGCACCCTTGGAGTAGTCGCCACCAGAATCAGGCCGATGCCGTCCGTGCGGTAATCCCTCAGGATATTGTCGAAGGCCGCCAGCGCCGTCATGTCCAGCATCGGCACGGCGCTCATCTCGACGATCACCACTTTGACCTCCGGACTGAATTTGCGTAGCACTCCCAAGGCTTTTTCAGCTGCGCCGAAGAACAGCGGCCCGCGTATCGCATAGCAACGAACATGTTCCGGCATGTCCTGCAAGGCTTGATGGAAGGCGCGGGGTAGTTCAGCGGTGTCGGTGAGATCGCTCATGCGTTTGATAAACAACCCGGCGGCCAGCAGCAGGCCGACGGCGACGGCCATCACCATGTCGAACAATACCGTCAGGCTCAGGCAGGTCAGCAAGACCAGCACATCGCTGCGAGGTGCGATGCGCAAGGTATGCAGCACGTGCCGGGCCTCGCTCATGTTCCACGCCACCATGATCAGCAATGCTGCCAGTGCAGCCATCGGCAAGTAGCTGAAAAGCGGTGCGAGGACGAGTATTGCCATCAGCACCACTGCGCTATGAATAATGGCGGCCAGTGGCGAAAAGGCTCCGCTGCGCACGTTGGTGGCACTTCGGGCAATGGCCGCCGTGGCGGTAATGCCGCCGAACAACGGTGCGATCAGGTTGCCCAGGCCCTGGCCCAGCAGTTCTGCGTTGGGATCGTGTTTGCTGCCGGTCATGCCATCCGCCACCACCGCACACAGCAAGGATTCGATGGCGCCGAGCATGGCGATGGCGAACGCCGGCGCCATTAATTGACGGATCAAGTCATACGACAGGTGCAGAGGTTGGCCGTCGGGACCGGGCAGATTCCACGGCCAATCAAAGCTTGGCAGAAACGGCGGAATGCCGGGATGGCTGACGCCCTCGACCATGTAGCTGAAACGCTCACCCAATGTCGCCACCGCCAGCCCACCGTGCTCCAGCGCCAACCCCAGGAACGCGCCGATGGTAAGCGCTACCAGATGCCCCGGAATCCTCGGCACCCACCGTGGCCAGACAATCAGAACGGCCAGGCAGGTGAGGCCGATGATCCCGTCCCCTAGCCGGGCGCTGGGCAATGCCAGAATCAAAACGCCCAGCTGTTCGATGTAGTGTTCTGCCTGGCCGGCGGTGTTCAGGCCCAGCAAATCCTTCAATTGCAGGGTGGCAATGACAATGCCGATCCCGGCGGTAAAGCCCAGGGTGACCGGGTACGGAATGTACTGAATCAACCGCCCGGCTCGAATCAGCCCCAGGGCAATGAGGATGACGCCGGCAAGCATGGTGCAAAGCAGCAGGCCGCCCAGGCCATATTGTTGGGTGATGGGCAGCAGAATGACTACGAACGCGGCGGTCGGCCCACTGACATTGAAACGCGACCCGCCTGTCAGGGCGATCAGGGGCGCGGCGATCAGTACCGTATACAACCCTTGCTGGGGCGGTACACCTACGGCAATCGCCAGGGCCATGGCCAACGGGATGGCGATAATCCCTACCGTTACCCCGGCACTGATGTCGCCGCGTAAGCGCCTGAGGGTGTAGCCGGCGCGCCAGGTCTGACGCCAGGCCGCGAACAACGGGGGGACGGAGAACGTCATGAACACTCCCTAGAAGACGATGAACTGTTGAACGACGGCTGAAAGCTCGTCCAGCATCGCCAGCCTCGTACTGCGAAGTATTGACCTATATCGCCAATTCGCGCGGTTGATCCTCATGCTAGAGTGCTTGGCCTCGCCTTCGGAGCCCGTCATGAGCCTTTTGATCCGCAGCTGCGCCGCCCTGTTGCTGACCCTAAGCCTGCCTCTGGCGGCCGCCCCGGCGCCGATGCACGCGCAGTTTCTGCCGCCGGATGACCTGACCCTGCGTGACGCTGAACCTGAACAGCAGCAACTGTTGCAGGTCACCGAGTATTCGGTGGTGGTCGGCAGCCAGCGTCAGTCCAATCAGCAGCCGATTCCTGTGACTTCCCCCTTGCTGATCCGCCTCAAGGGCAAGTCCTTGAACAAGGGAGCGACCATCAACCAGGTGCTGGTCAATTTCGACGGCGAAAGTAAAAGCCTGAAAAAGCCGATCTACGACGAAAAAAGCAAAACCCTGACGCTGTTTTACCCGATGGCGCAGTACCGGGTGGTGATCGATTTGTTGCGTAATGACACGGTGTATTGCCAGTTCCTCAGCTACGCCAACGGCCATGTCTGGGCAGATCTGCACACCGGGGCTGTTCGTCCGCGTTGAGCCTTTTGCCCGGGCAGGGGTAAACTGCCCGCCCCGTGAAATGTCTGCGAGCTGGAGTCGGCAATGCGTAAAGATAAGAAACAAGTGATTGGTGACGAGATCGGCGATGAGCAGATCAAGTTGTTTCTCGATTTCGAACCGGTCGACGCCACTTCGCCGTCCCTGCACAAACTGATCAAGGCCTACCGTGGCCTGCGCATCGATGACTTCGAGCGTTTTCTGACGTTCTTCGTTGAAGCTGGCCTGGACCTGGATGGCAAGGATGAGCAGGGCAATGACTTCGTTGCCCTGATCAAGGACCAGCGCAATGCGGCCGAGTACATCGAGTTGATCGCCAAGGCGCGCGGCTGATCCCGGATACACCGGAATCTGTGGCGAGGGGATTTATCCCCGTTGGGCTGCGCAGCAGTCGCAAATCTTTTGAATGCTGTTTGCCAGACACACCATGCAAGCAGTTTTTGGGGCCGCTTCGCAGCCCAACGGGGATAAATCCCCTCGCCACAGAATAAAGTCAGCCAGCAATATGATTTCAGGCCCATAAAAAAACGCCCCGCTCTCACTGAGAACGGGGCGTTTTTTATGCGGCCGAATCAAGCGTAGCTTTCGGTCTCGTTACTGGCTTCAACAAGTTCCAGTGCGACGTTGTTGTGCGCATTGATCTTGCGATACAGCGCAGCGTCGGTTTCCAGAACCTTTTCCCGGGCCGGGAAGATTTCCGCCAGTTTGGCAGCCCATTCACCGGACGCCTTGTTCGGGAAGCATTTTTCGATCAGCTCAAGCATGATCGAAACAGTCACCGAAGCGCCTGGGGAGGCGCCGAGCAGGGCGGCCAGGGAACCGTCCTTGGCCGCGACCAGTTCGGTACCGAACTGCAGAACGCCGCCCTTTTTCGGGTCTTTCTTGATGATCTGCACCCGTTGGCCGGCCACTTCCAGGCGCCAGTCTTCGGCTTTCGCTTCCGGGTAGAAACGACGCAGGGATTCCAGGCGCTGCTCCATCGACTGCATCACTTCGCTGACCAGGTACTTGGTCAGGTCCATGTTGTTTTTCGCCACGGCCAGCATCGGGCCGATGTTGCCGGCGCGAACCGACATCGGCAGGTCCATGAAGGAGCCATGCTTGAGGAACTTGGTGGTGAAACCGGCGTAAGGCCCGAACAGCAGGGACTTCTTGCCATCGACCACGCGGGTGTCCAGGTGCGGCACGGACATCGGTGGCGAGCCCACGGCGGCCTGGCTATACACCTTGGCCTGGTGGTGCTTGACCACTTCCGGGTTATCGCAACGCAGCCACTGGCCGCTGATCGGGAAGCCGCCGAAGCCTTTGCTTTCTTCGATGCCCGAGGCTTGCAGCAACGGCAATGCCGCACCGCCCGCGCCGAGGAAGACGAACTTCGCATCGACTTCACGGGAGTTGCCGCTGTTGACGTCCTTGATGCTGACGGTCCAGCCACCGTTGTTGCGCTTCAGGCCGGTCACGCGCTTGCAGTACTTGACCTGGGCATCGGGTGCGCTGGTCAGGTGCTTGAGCAATTGGTTGGTAAGTGCGCCGAAGTTGACGTCGGTGCCGTTCATCACACGGGTGGCGGAGACGACTTCGTCAGCCGGACGACCGGGCATCATCAATGGCATCCACTCCGCCATTTTTGCCTTGTCTTCGGTGTATTCCATGTCGGAGAAAGCGTGGTGCTTGCTCAGCACCTTGAAGCGTTCCTTGAGGAAGGACACACCGCTTTCACCTTGCACGAAGCTCAGGTGTGGCACTGGGCTGATAAAAGACTTGCACGAACCGAAGGTGACTTTTTTGGTCAGGTACGACCAGAACTGCTTCGACACTTCAAACTGAGTGTTGATGTGCACGGCTTTCTTGATGTCGACGGTGCCGTCGGCGGCCTGCGGCGTGTAATTGAGCTCACACAGCCCGGCGTGACCGGTACCGGCGTTGTTCCACGGGTTCGAACTCTCCGCGGCACCGGAATCCATCAGCTCGACGACTTCCAGCTTGATCGCGGGGTCGAGCTCTTTGAGCAGTACGGCAAGGGTGGCACTCATGATGCCGGCCCCAACCAGTACTACGTCGACTGCTTCGTTATGCGCCATTTAACGCGTCTCCAAAATCTGCAGCACCAAATTGTCGGCATGGCTGCCAGGCGTTCCGGGGCGAGTCAGTGATGCCCCTGGTACTCATGGCAGTATCGCCATGTCCGAATCTTCGCAATTTATCGCAACTTCGACGGACGCTACCGGCCGGGTCAATGAGGTCTATGAACTCATTTCAACGCGCGACTGGCAATTCGACTTATGGTCGAGACATCCGTTTGTGCAACCAAATCCGTAGCGGACAGGCTTCAGGCGCCGGTGTTCGAGGAATACTCGGTCCTGTGTCGTTGGGCTGTTCCAGACGCTAATGGTGCATATTCAGACGCAAAACTATTCATTTGCTCGCCACACTCTTGTGAAGTTGTGAAAACCCGTTTTTTTCACGCTCTTTTGAAGACGTGAACCTCAAAAAAGGGCTGCCCCAGCCTGGCACCGTGCCCGGATGGATTGCCGCCATGGGGTGCATGACAGGCAAAACGGGCAAACAGCTCAGTGACCGAGCGTAATGACAGCTCTGCAGATTCGCGAAAAGTGGGGGTTTTGCTCAAGGAACAGCAAGCGCGCCAGCTTCACTCGATCTGTGTGGGCGGCTCTCTGTGGGCGGTGCGGGGTGCCAATACCGAAGCATTGACGATGCTGCGAGGCCCGATCAGGAGACGTCCTTATAATCGGGGGGAGATTGTATCTAAGAAACGCGGGGAAATGGACGTGTTTAATGACTTTTATTAGGCGTCTGGTCAGGTGGTCAACAGATGTTGCACCCGTGCACGTGGCCGACGCTGGCTGACACGGGCGCTAGGCGGCAGCGGATGGTGCAGCCAGTTGAGGCGGATTTCTTCGATTTCGACCCAGCCATCGCCCATCGGCTGGAGGCTGCACTGCTTGAACGCCTGGCAGTGACCGTTGCGGTCGAGCAGGGCAAAGCTGCGGTGCAGCGGGCGTGGTGCGAACAGCGAGATGAGATAACGCATGGCGAAGTACCTTGTGGGTGACCTGTAGTGAAGGTTGCCAGCAAGCCGTGACGTGCAAGTGTATGGGCGATGACAGATCTGTGACAGGAACCGGTTTCCCACGGGTTTGTCAGACATTTCAGTATTCACTGTGAGGTGCTAGTTACCCGCAGTGGCCCACCGCTATACTGCGGGCCTGTTTGTGCCTGATTCTGGAGAGAAGAGCATGTTGCAACGCCTGTTGTTCGGTTTGATCACTGTGACCAGTTTGACCCTCGTCGGCTGCGCCCACAGCCCGCAACAACTGAACCCTGAACCCAAGCTGACGACTCAGCTGGCGCCGGTCGGCCGTGGTCAGCCGGTGGTGGTGCGTGTGGTGGACGGTCGTCCGTCGCCGACCCTGGGCACTCGTGGAGGCCTGTACCCTGAGACCAGCGCGATCACCGTGCAGGGCGCGCAGATTCTGCCGAAGTTGCAGGCTCAGGCCGAGGCGGCCGTGCGGTTGCTGGGCTTTACCCCGACGTCGAATGCGCTGAATGCTCCGCAGTTGACGGTGACGCTGGCCGAACTGAAGTATCAGTCGCCCAAAGAAGGCATGTACGTGACCGAGGCGACTATTGGCGCGACGTTCCGCTCTGATGTGCAGAACGCCAACCGTCGCTACAGCGGTCGTTACGGTGCGTCCCTGGATCAGCGTTTTGGTATGGCGCCGAATCAGGAAACCAACACCAAGCTGGTCAGTGATGTATTGAGCGATGCGTTGACGCGTCTGTTCAAGGACCCGACGATTGGTCAGATTCTCAGCGAATAACGTTCGCGAGATGCAAAAAAGCCCGGTGCCAGCAATGGCCCCGGGCTTTTTCATGGCTGCTGACTACTCAGGCATACATCGAACAATTGTGGGAGCGAGCCTGCTCGCGATGACGGAGTGTCAGGCAACTTGATGTTGAACCTTAAATCCCCATCGCGAGCAGGCTCGCTCCCACAAGGGATCATCGGTGATCAGGCAGCTTGCGAATAAAAATCCAGCACACTCACGCCCGTCAGCAAATCCGTCTCCGGCAAATCCGCATGTTGATGCCCACCCAACGCGCAATAAACCAGCCAGTGGCGGTCCTGAACGTTAAAGGCGAGGCTTCCTACTAGGGTTTGTTGTTCGTCGCTCTGGGCGATGAGGTAGAGGCGGTCCTGGTTTTCGGCGTGCAGCATGACGGTTTCCGTGTCGGTTTCGAGGGCCGCCAGACTGGCCTATACAGATGACGGCGCCGTGACACAGGGCAGCATTTGGTCAGATGCTTCGTTATTTGTCGGAAAGGCGGCGCAGGTGGGCGGGCTTTCGGTAGAATCCGCGCCGCGATCGTCGGTTCGGCGTTTGCCACACCTGTTCTGCCGAGGTCCGTGATGTCGTTGCATTTGATTTCGCTGTTCACCCACCATCCCGCTAAGTTGATCAACCTGCTTGCGCTGCTGTTGGCGTTCCCGGGCGGTTGGCTGCTGCATGCCACTCGCCGCCGTGAACAACGCGCCATGGCGAGCCTTGTCGCCCAGCGCCAGAGCCGCCCGAACGAAGAGCCCACCCTGGATTGGGCGACCTTGCGCATGAACCGGTTCTTCTACCGCTTCGGTTTCGCCTGCCTGGGGCTGGCGCTGCTGGTGTCGTGGATCAGCACCCGGTTCTGAATCTCTTGCGCAGACCCCTGTGGTGAGGGAGCTGCTGTGGTGAAGAGACTGCCGTGTTGAGGGGACTCTGTGGCGAGGGGATTTATCCCCGTTCGGCTGCGCAGCAGTCGTAAATCGGCGCCCACGGTCTGTCTGAAAACTGTGATTGCAGGTGTTGGGGCTGCTGCGCAGCCCAACGGGGATAAATCCCCTCGCCACAGGGCGCCGTTGTTGTATCCGGGCAATTACAGCGGTAAGCCAGCCTTGACCCGGTACTGATTCCGCACCGGTGTCGCATATTGCAGCACCAGATACGGACGATGCTCCTCGGGACAAGCCTCCAGGCGACGTTGCCATTCTTCCTGGGCCTTGGCCAGTTCGTCCGCCGCAAACACCTCGGCAGCCTTCGGCACCTGCAGTTGCGGATCGGCGTCTTTCCACTGCGCGTAAGCCAGGTAGTGCACCGGGAACAACCGGTAGCCGCCGAGGATCTGCCGGTCCATTTCGATCGCCAATTGCTTGGTATCGTCGAACAGTTCGGTGATCGGCGCAGCGAAGTTAACGTGCACCCGGCCCTTGTAGCCGGTGATGCCCTTGGCGATGCTGACGTCGTCTTCGCCCGGCACTTTGGTGTAGCTGCCGGTGGTGGCGCGGATGAACAGCTCGCGGGCCTTGGCCTGGTCGCACGGGTCGTATTCGTAGCTGATCGACACCGGACTCACGTTCAGCGAGCGGATGACTTCGCCGAACGGCTCGTCCTTGCGGCTCATGTGGAACATTTTCAGGATCGCCGACTCGGTGCGGTCGTCGCCGTCCTTGGCCCGGCCTTCGGCCTGGGCGATCCAGATGGAGGCGCAATCGTTGCGGATCGAGTGGTTGATGTAGGCCGACAGCAGCTGGTACGCCGCCATTTTCTCGCGACGCCCGGTGATCGAGCGGTGCACGATGAAGCTCTTGTTCAGGCGCATCAGATCGCTGACGAAAGGCTTTTGCAGCAAGTTGTCGCCGATCGCGATGCGCGGGGTCGGCAGGCCGGCGTGGTACACGGCGTAGTTGACGAAGGCCGGGTCCATCACGATGTCGCGGTGGTTGGCGATGAACAGGTAGGCGCTGCCGGACTTGAACTGCTCGACGCCGGTGTACGTTACACCGTCCGTGGCTCGCTCGATGGTGTGGTCGACATACATCTCGACTTTATCCTGCAGCGTGGCCACCGACGTGACGCCGGCGAACTCACGGCGCAGCCGATGAGCTATAAGAGGTTTGAGCGCCCAGCCGAAAGCACCGGCAAAGCGCGGGAAGCGGAAGTGGATGAGGATATCTAGAAACGCCTTGTCGCCGAGCAGTCGGTCCAGCACCGCTGGGACTTCGCTGTCGTCGTAAGGTCGGATGGCATCGAATTCGCCCATCATGCTCTCTTGTTAGAAACGGCTAGGGTAAGTAAAGGTTTTGATCGAAAACCAACGGGGCACGGTCTGAAAAGTTAGCCAGACAAAAATAGCCCTGCAAATAGACCGGCGATTATACGCACAAGTCACCTGGGAGACCGCGATGCTGGAAACTGCGCTGTATGAATGTCCGTATTGTGGTGAGGAGGTTGAGACGGCGGTGGACCTGTCCGGTGGCGATCAGACCTATATCGAGGACTGTCAGGTGTGCTGTCGGCCGATAACGTTTGTGTTGCAGGTGGAAGGAGAGGAATGGCATCTCGAAGTGTTCAGTGAAAACGAGTAAGGGGCGTCTATGCAGCGAATCTACGAGCCGGAAAACCTGATGGAAGGGGAGTTGCTGCAAGGCATGCTGGCCAGCGAGGGCATCGAGGCGCATCTGGCGGGCCGCGATTTGATCGGCGGGGCCGGTGAATTGCCGATTTATGGCCTGCTGGGTTTGTCGGTGGACAACGACCAGGCCGAATACGCCCGGGAGCTGATCACCGCGTACAATGCCGCGCTGCCACTGCCCTGTGATGAGCCGGACAGTTTTCCCGGCACGCTGGTCTGTTAGGCTGGCGTTCGTTTTATTGAGAGTCGTGTTGCCCCATGTGTGGACGTTATGCCCTGTTTCGCTGGAACCCCGCCTTCGCGGCCCTGCCTGGCTTCCCCGCCGATCAGCAGGCCCAGTGGAATATTTCCCCCAACGATTCGGTGCTGATGCTGCGTGCCGGTGTCGACGGCCAGCGTGAGTTGGCCCGAGCGCGTTGGGGTTTGACGCCGCCGTGGCTGACTGACCTTTCCCGCACCCCGGCCCATGCCCGGGCCGAAACCGTCGCTGAACAACCGATGTTTCGCCAGGCTTTGCGCGAGCGCCGTTGCCTCCTGCCGGCCAACGGTTTTTACGAATGGCGCGGCACCACCCGCAAGCGGCCGTATTGGCTAACGCCGGGGGAGGGCTCTACTTTATTTTTCGCGGCAATCTGGGAAGCGTATCCGGTGCAGGAGCAGGTGTGGCTGAGCACGGCCGTGATCACCCAACCAGCCGCGAGTCAGCGTCGGCCGTTGATTCTCGACGCGGCGGGGCAAGAGGCCTGGCTCAATCCCGAAACGCCATTGCATGCCTTGCAGGCGTTGCTCGCCAGTGAGCCCGCAGCGTTGCGCGAGCGGGTGTTGGCGAATCTGGTGAATGATCCGAAGTTGAATGGGCCGGAGTGTCTTACCCCCGGCTGATGGGGTGTCTCTGCTGGCCCCATCGCTAGCAGGCTAGCTCCCACATTGGATCTGTGCTGTACACAAATTGTGTGTTCACTGAAGATCAACTGTGGGAGCTAGCCTGCTAGCGATGGGGCCTTTGGATCAAACCTTGAACTGATTGATCAACCGCCGCTGCTGCTCAGCCAGTTTGGTCAGGTCCGCACTCGCCGCACTCGATTCATCCGCCCCGCCCGCCACTTCATTGGCCACTTGCCCGATGTTGATCACGTTACGGTTGATGTCATCGGCCACCGCGCTCTGCTCCTCGGCCGCACTGGCAATCTGCGTGTTCATGTCGTTGATGACCGACACCGCCTGAGTAATCGTCTCCAAGGCCTCGGCCGCTTTCGCCGCATGTTGCACGCTTTCGTCAGTGCGGTTCTGGCTGTCCTCCATCACCCGTACCACATCGCGGGTGCCTTGTTGCAGTTGCTGGATCATGGTCTGGATTTCTTCCGTGGCCTTCTGGGTTTTCTGCGCCAGGTTGCGCACTTCATCGGCCACCACCGCAAAACCACGGCCCTGTTCGCCCGCGCGGGCGGCTTCGATGGCCGCGTTCAAGGCCAGCAGATTGGTTTGTTCGGCGATCCCGCGAATGGCGGTCAGGATCGCGTTGATGTTCTCGCTGTCCTTGGCCAGGGTTTGCACCACGCCGACAGCCTTGCCGATTTCCACGGCCAACACGCCAATCGAGTTCGACGTATCACGAACAATCTGCATGCCCTGGGCCGCGGCCTGATCGGCATGGCTGGCGGCTTGCGCCGCCTGGGTCGCGTTGCGCGCCACGTCCTGGGCGGTGGCGGTCATTTCATGCACCGCCGTGGCCACTTGATCGATCTCGGCCATTTGTTTCTGCACACCGATGTTGGTGCGGATGGCGATGTCGGCGGTGTGTTCCGACGAATCGCTGACACTCTGCACCGAGGTCACGACCTGGGTGATCATTGCCTGCAACTTGGCCAGGAACGTGTTGAAGCCTTTGGCGATCGAGCCCAGTTCGTCGGCGCGGTCGCTGGTCAGGCGGCGCGTCAGGTCGCCTTCGCCTTTGGCGATATCGTCGAGCATCGCCACCATTTGCTTGAGTGGGCGGGCAATGCCATGGCCCACCAACCAGATCACCAGCAAGCCGATACCGGCGATCAACAAACCGACCATGGCCATGCCGAAGGTGTCGGATTTGCGTTGAACGTCCAGATCACCCTGCAGCTTTTGCAGGCCGGCCATCACTGCGTTCAACGGCAACTGCAGCATCAAGGTCCAGCGTGCATCGGTCTGGCCGATACCGAACGGCAAGTACAGCTCGATCCGACCCTGGGCCTTGTCGACGGTGTAAGTCACTTCGCCGCGCTTGAGGTTGGCCATGTTGGCGATCTGCTTGCTGTCGAGAATGTCGCTGACCTTCTCGCCGAATTTGCTCGGGTCCTTGGTGTAGGCCACGATCCGGCCATTACCGCCGATCAGCGCCATTTCCCCTGCGCCGCTGTACAGTTTCTGATTCGCGCCCAGCAACATTTCCTGGATGAAGTTCACCGACAAGTCGGCGCCGACGATGCCCTGAAAGGTGCCGTTGAGCATGATCGGTTCAATAAAGGAGGCGAGCATGACGATTTTGTCGCCGACCTTGTAAGGCGCCGGATCGATCACGCAGGACTTTTTGGTTTCTTTCGAGCACAGGTAGTACTCGCTGGCGCGGACCCCGGTGGACAGGGTTTTCTGGTCGTCGACGTCCACCAGTTTGTCCAGGCCCAGAGTGCCGTCCTCGTTGCGGAACCACCACGGCAGGAAGCGCCCGTTGCTGGCATCGATGCCGACCACTTTGGTGTCGACATAGGCCGCGTCGTTGTGGTCGAGGGCGTCTTTTTCCCAGCCGATATAAGTGCCGAGAATTTTCGGGTTCCTGGCCACGTTTTCCTTGATCAGGCTGATCAACTGTTCACGGCTCAGGCTCAGCTGCGGCTGACCATCGGCGCCCGGTGTGCCGATCAACGCGTTGACCCGCACCAGGCCGCCTGCGATCAGCAGCGGTGCTTCGAGCTCACGCTGGATCTGGCTGACCTGGGTTTGCGCCAGGGAGGTCAGGCGCTGCTCGATGACTTGCTCGAATTGCGCCTGGGTCCGCTCCTGGACCATGTCTTGCGTCCGGGCGCCGGAAAACAGTGCGTACAGCACCAGCGCGGCGACTACGCTAAGAACGATGGCGCCGGCGAGGGCGGCCACGGAAAACTGGATCGACTTGAATTTCATGGGTGCTCCGCACGCAAGAGGACGTCTGCGGTGGTGTATCGGCAGGCGCCCGGAGGGCCATGAGCGGGGTCGGGCGAAATGGCTGTTTTGGAGTGTTGGATGTCGCAAATGAATCATTGCGGGCCGTTGTCGGCCGTGGCCGGCGTCGGTATGTGAATTTTTTCCTACGGTCATGAGAGTTTTGACTGAAATAGACGTCTACTCATCTGCGTAACTGGCGTCGATACATTCCCGCCCAGGATACGCGCCATGTTTCCAGGGAGTTTTTGATGAACAAGACATTGGTTGTGTGTGCGCTGAGCGCAGGTTTGTTGCTTGCCGGTTGTCAGTCGGTCAACACCACCAGCGGCGGTGCCGTGGGTGTTGAGCGTAAGCAGTACATGTTCAGCATGTTGTCCACCGACGAAGTCAACCAGATGTACGCTCAGTCTTATCAAAAGACGGTCGGTGAGGCGAACACCAAAGGTGTGCTGGACAAGACCAGCAACGACGCCAGACGCGTGCAGGGGATCGCTGACCGGCTGATTGCCCAGGCGCCGGTTTTCCGTCCGGATTCGGCCCAGTGGAAATGGGAAGTCAACCTGATCAAGAGCGACGAGCTCAACGCCAACTGCGGGCCTGGCGGCAAGATCATTTTCTACACGGGGCTGATCGACAAACTGCAACTCACCGACGATGAAATCGCCGCGATCATGGGCCATGAAATCGCCCATGCCCTGCGCGAACATGGTCGTGAAGCGATGTCCAAGGCCTACGGCGTCGAGATGGCCAAGCAGGGTGCTGGCGCGTTGCTCGGTCTGGGTCAGGACAGCCTGGCCCTGGCGGACACCGTGGCGAAATACGGTATGACCTTGCCCAACAGCCGTGGCAATGAAAACGAGGCGGACCTGATCGGCCTCGAACTGGCGGCCCGCGCCGGTTACAACCCGAATGCCGCGATCACGTTGTGGAACAAGATGAGCAAAGCCTCGGAAGGCGCGCCACCGGAGTTCTTGAGCACGCACCCGGCTTCGACCAGTCGTATTGCTTCGTTGCAGGCAGCGATTCCCAAGGTGATGCCGTTGTACGAGAAAGCGCCGAAGTCCTGATAGCCAGGCGTTGATGCCACTGACGCTTTCGCGGGCAAGCCACGCTCCCACAGGTTTTGTGTCGTACACAAATTATGTAATCGACCAAAAACCTGTGGGAGCGTGGCTTGCCCGCGAAGAACTATAACGCGGTCTATCGACCTACCGCGTCAAACCCACCCGCTGCTCTGCATTGCCTTGTACACCGCCACAATCGCCAGGATAAGGAACGCCGCCGCCGCCAGGCGACGGATCAGGGTGAGCGGCAATTTGTCTGCCGCAAAGTTACCCGCCAACACCACCGGCACGTTGGCAATCAACATCCCGGCGGTGGTACCGATGATCACCAGCCACAGTTCCGGGTATTGCGCGGCGAGCATCACGGTAGCGACTTGAGTCTTGTCGCCCATTTCGGCCAGAAAGAACGCGATCAGCGTAGTCAGGAATGGCCCGAACTTGCGGGCGGTGCTGGCTTCATCGTCATCCATTTTGTCCGGCACCAGGGTCCACAGCGCGGTCGCGGCGAAGCTCGCGGCCAGGATCCAGTGCAACACCGCGTCCGAGAAGAAACTCCCGAACCAGGCGCCTACCGCGCCGGCCGCCGCATGGTTGGCCAGGGTCGCGGCGACGATGCCGGCGATGATCGGCCAGGGTTTGCGAAAGCGGGCAGCGAGAATGAGCGCGAGCAGTTGCGTCTTGTCGCCGATTTCGGCCAAGGCAACGATTGCGGTGGGAACGAGCAAAGAGTCCAGCATCAGGGATTTTCCTAAGGGGCGGGTCGACACGGCTATGACACGTACAGCCTTCCCGCCCCGGGTAAGGTGTTCGTGTCATAGGTCTTGTCAAACCCTGCGATCCGTCTGATGCGGACGCTTGGGTCGCATACGCCATGGTCTGTTGACCAAGTATGTTGACGTATGCCGGACGAGCATGGCGCTCGTGGGAGACTACTCCCCTAGGACGGAGCGGATTCTGCCTAGGCGAAACCCGTTAGGCAAGCACTTATTTTTCAGCCTCGTTTGGCCCGATAAATTCTGAAACCTTGTCCCTCGGCCTTGATCGCACACACGCCCAAGTGCTCTTCGATCAGCGGTTGATACTTCAGGAAGCTGTTGGCGACCAAACGCAGTTCGCCGCCGTTTTTCAGATGTTTGGCTGCTTTTCGCAGCAAGTTCTCGGTGGCGAAGTAATCGGTATGAACGCCGACATGGAACGGCGGATTGCTCAGAATGGCACTCAAACCCATCGGTGCCGCATCAATGCCGTCACCGGTAATCACGTCCGCTTCCAGGCCATTGGCCGCCAGCGTCAAACGACTGCTGGCGGCAGCAAACGCGTCGACGTCGAGCAAGGTGACTTGATTGTGTGGATAACGACGTTTCACCGCAGCGCCCAACACACCCGCGCCGCAACCGAAGTCGAGCAGGTGGCCGCTTGGCAACTTGTCCAGATGCTCCAGCAGCAACGCGCTGCCCCGATCCAGCCGACCGTGGCTGAACACACCCGGCAGGCTGATGACTTTCAACGGACCTTCGGCCAGCGGCAATTCATAAGTCTGGGCCAGGCTTTCCAGCGACTTGGCTGCTGGCGCGTTGGCCACGGTGACCAGCCAGAGCTGGCAATGCCGCGCGCTGTCGAGCTTGCGTGGCTTGCCGAACGGGTTCAATTGCTTGGCCGCGCCTTCGATGCCGCTGCGTTTTTCACCCACCAGGTACAACTCGCGACCGGCCAGGCGCGAAGCGAGGGCGTTGAGGATGTAGTCGGTCAGGTCCTTGGACTTGGGCAAGAACACCACCGCCGTCTCGAACTCGCGCTCGGGTGCGTTCACGCCAAAATGGCTGCGCTCGGCAAAACGCGCATCCAGCGCCGCTTGATCGCCGGCATGCCAGCACCAGCCGTGGGCGTCGGGCAGACGGCCCAGCAAATCGTCGGCGGGCAAACCGGCCAGCAGCACCGAACCCTGAAATAACTCGGCCTGACGAAGCAGTACTTCACTGCGCGGATCCATAACTGCTCCTGTGAAAAAAAGTGCCGCAGTCTATCAACTGACGACCCGCAGCGCTTTACCGCTGAAAAATCCCTGTGCGTTTTCGGTCAACTGACCGACGATCCGCTGCCGTGCCTCACGACTTCCCCAGGCGTTGTGCGGCGTGACGATCAACCGTGGGATGTCATGGGCCAGCAGCGGATTGCCGGCAGTCGGTGGCTCGACGCTCAGCACATCAGTCGCCGCGCCGCCCAGATGACCGTTGCGCAAGGCATCGGCCAGTGCCTGTTCATCGATCAAGCCACCGCGCGCGGTGTTGACCACGAAAGCGCCGGGTTTCATCGAGGCCAATTCGCGGGCACCAATGAAGTGGCGAGTGTGTTCGTTGAGCGGGCAATGCAGGGTGAGGGCATCGATTTGCGGCAGCAGTTCTTCCAGCGGCAAGCGATCCGGCCGGGCAGGGCGCCCCGGAATCTGCCCCAGCAACACGCGCATACCGAACGCTTCGGCCAGCCGCGCAACCGCGCCACCCAGTTCGCCATGGCCGAGCAGGCCGAGGGTTTTGCCTTCCAGTTCGACGATCGGGTAATCCAGCAGGCAGAACTGTTTCGCCTGTTGCCAGCGACCTTCGCCGACGGCCTTCTGATAATCGGCCAGGCGCGTGGCCAGGTTGAGCAGCAACATGATCGTGTGCTGCGCCACCGATGGCGTGCCGTAACCCTGGCAGTTGCAGACCGTGATGCCGTGGGCGCGAGCGGCCGCGAGGTCGACATTGTTGGTGCCGGTGGCGGTGATCAGGATCAGCTTCAGTTCGGGGCTGGCGGCAATGGCGGCGGCATCGATCAGGATCTTGTTGCTGATGGCCACGGTGGCGCCCTTGAGGCGTTCGATCACCTGGTCCGGCGTGGTCTGTGCGAACAGCTGCAAATCGTCAAAGCAGGCGCGCAACGGGCTGAGGTCGAGATCGCCCAGGTCCAGGGACGGGTGGTCGAGGAAAACGGCGCGGCGAGAGTTCGTCATCAACTGTACCTTTTGTGCGGTGAACTGAAGGCGTAATCTGCCGAGCCTACCAGATGAAACAAATGGTTACCCAATAGCTGGATTGACACACAACCTGTGGCGAGGGAGCTTGCTCCCGCTGGGCTGCGTAGCAGCTCCAACCCATGTGGGCGTGGTTTGTCAGGAGTACCGCATCATCCTTTTTAACGACTGCTTCGCAGTCGAACGGGAGCAAGCTCCCTCGCCACAGAGATTGAGTTCGCTTCAGAATTGATCAATCAAACCGATCCGCCCCAAAGGAGCCCCCATGTACTGGACAGAGTTCTTGACCGTTGCCCTGATTCACTTGCTCGCCGTTGCCAGCCCCGGCCCGGATTTCGCCGTGGTGGTGCGTGAGAGCGTGACTCACGGTCGCCGCGCCGGGACCTGGACAGCGCTGGGGGTCGGCACAGCGATTTTCCTGCACGTCGGTTATTCGTTGCTCGGTATCGGCCTGATCGTGTCGCAGTCCATCGTGCTGTTCAACGCCTTGAAATGGGCGGCTGCCGCCTATTTGCTGTACATCGGCTACAAAGCCCTGCGCGCGCAGCCGGCCAAAGTAGTCGGCGACGATCTGCACAAAGAGGCCGGCGAGCGCACGCCTCGTGGTGCCTTCACCTCGGGTTTCGTGACTAATGGCCTGAACCCGAAAGCCACGCTGTTCTTCCTGTCGCTGTTCACCGTGGTGATCAACCCCCACACGCCGCTGGCGGTACAGGCTGGCTACGGGCTCTATCTCGCCGCGGCGACGGCCGTGTGGTTCTGCCTGGTGGCGCGGCTGTTCAGCCAGCAACGCGTGCGCGCCGGTTTCGCTCGCATGGGCCATTGGTTCGACCGGACCATGGGTGTGGTGCTGATCGCCATCGGCGTGAAACTCGCCTTCACCGAGATGCATTGATCGCGCAGAACGCTTTCCCGCAGATGCTGGCGCAAAGCTAGCATTTGTACGGCTCTGCAAATCATTCCTTTGGCTGATTTGGCCGGCGTATAAGGGTTCTAGAGTGGTTACCTCTAAAAGCCAACACCGTGCAGTCAGAAAAGGGATTCTTATGTTGCAGACTCGCGTTATCCCCCCAGCCGAAGGCGCTTACCAGTATCCGTTGCTGATCAAACGGCTGCTGCTGTCCGGCGCTCGTTACGAGAAAACCCGCGAGATCATTTACCGCGACCAGTTGCGCTACAGCTACCCGACCCTGATAGAGCGGGTCGCGCGGCTGGCCAACGTGCTCACGGAAGCTGGCGTCAAGGCCGGCGATACCGTGGCGGTGATGGACTGGGATAGCCATCGGTATCTGGAATGCATGTTCGCCATCCCGATGATCGGCGCGGTGATTCACACCATCAACGTGCGCCTGTCACCGGAACAGATCCTCTACACCATGAACCACGCCGAGGACCGCTTCGTGCTGGTCAACAGCGAGTTCGTCGGGCTGTACCAGGCGATTGCCGGGCACCTGACCACGGTCGAGAAAACCCTGCTGCTGACCGATCTGCCGGAAAAAACCGCCGACCTGCCGAATCTGGTGGGCGAATACGAGCAGTTACTGGCGGCTGCGAGCACGCAGTACGACTTCCAGGATTTCGACGAGAACTCGGTCGCGACCACGTTCTACACCACGGGCACCACCGGCAACCCTAAAGGCGTGTACTTCACCCATCGGCAACTGGTGCTGCACACCATGGGTGTGTCGACCATCATGGGCGCGATCGACAGCGTGCGCCTGCTGGGCACCAACGACGTGTACATGCCGATTACGCCGATGTTCCACGTGCATGCCTGGGGCTTGCCGTATGTGGCGACCATGCTCGGGCTCAAGCAGGTTTACCCCGGTCGTTACGACCCGGAATACCTGGTGGAGCTGTGGCGCAAGGAGAAGGTCACCTTTTCCCATTGCGTGCCGACCATCCTGCAGATGGTCCTCAATTCCAAGGCGGCTCAAGCCACCGATTTCGGCGGCTGGAAAATCGTCATCGGCGGCAGTGCGCTGAACCGTGCGTTGTATGACGCGGCCAAGGCCAAGGGCATTCAATTGACCGCCGCTTACGGCATGTCGGAAACCGGGCCATTGGTGTCCTGTGCCCACCTCAACGATGAGTTGATGGCCGGCACCGAAGACGAACGCACCACGTATCGCATCAAGGCCGGCGTGCCGGGGCCTTTGGTGGAGGCGGCGATCGTCGACACCGACGGCAACTTCCTGCCTGCCGATGGCGAGACTCAGGGCGAACTGGTGCTGCGTGCGCCGTGGCTTACCGAGGGTTACTTCAACGAGCCGCAGAAGGGCGCCGAGCTCTGGGCCGGGGGCTGGCTGCACACCGGCGACGTGGCGACGCTGGACAGCATGGGCGTGATCGACATCCGCGACCGGATCAAAGACGTGATCAAGACCGGCGGCGAGTGGATCTCCTCACTGGACCTTGAAGACCTGATCAGTCGCCACGTGGCGGTACGCGAAGTAGCAGTGGTGGGCATCGCCGATCCACAGTGGGGCGAGCGCCCGTTTGCGCTGCTGGTGATCCGCGAAGGGCATGAGATAGGGGCTAAGGAGCTCAAAGAACACCTCAAGCCATTCGTGGAACTGGGCCACCTGAGCAAGTGGGCGATCCCGAGCCAGATCGCCCTTGTTACTGAAATTCCCAAGACCAGTGTCGGCAAGCTCGACAAGAAGCGTATCCGCCTCGACATCACTGAATGGCAGGCCAACAACAGCACCTTCCTCTCGACGCTTTAAGCGCCTTCTGGCGTGCCTGAAAAGGCACGCCAGCCCCACCAAGCAAGCGCTTGGCTTGTGAAATCCGAATTTTCAGCCATCCTTGCCGTGCCGACATGTGTCGGACTGGCGAAAGGACTGTTCCAGAGTGGCCGGCAGCTGCAAATCACACTTTAGAGGGATCAAGCTCTACTACCTGCTGGCTATAGTCCGCTCAAGGATTTTTAAGAACGGAGCGCACGCACAAAACGGGGCGATGCAATTTGGAATGACTTCGGGACGCCTTTGCTCCCTGTCATCCACAACGTTTTTAGAAGTGCTAACTGCCATAACAATAATGCACATGGAGTAGCGTCGATGACATCAGTAAATACGTTCTGGCGCCGGGCGAAATTGCCCCTGGCGGTCAGTCTCGCCTCTTCGCTCGCCGGGCCTGCATTCGGCGTCAGTTTCAACGTTGGTGAAATCGAAGGTCAGTTCGATTCCTCCCTCTCGATCGGTGCGAGCTGGTCTACCGAGAGCGCCAACAAGAACCTCATCGGCGTGAACAACGGTGGTCGTGGCCTGTCCCAGACCTCCGATGACGGTCACTTGAACTTCGAGAGCGGGAAAACCTTCTCGAAGATCTTCAAGGGCATCCATGACCTTGAATTGAAATATGGCGACACCGGCGTTTTCGTCCGTGGCAAATACTGGTACGACTTTGAACTGAAGGACGAAAGCCGTCCGTTCAAGGACATCAGCGACAGCAACCGCAAGGAAGGCGCCAAGTCCTCTGGCGGTCAGATCCTCGACGCCTTCGTCTACCACAACTACTCCGTTGCCGATCAGCCGGGTTCCGTGCGTCTGGGCAAGCAGGTGGTGAGCTGGGGTGAAAGTACCTTCATCGGCGGCGGCATCAACTCGATCAACCCGATCGACGTGTCCGCGTTCCGTCGTCCGGGTGCCGAGATCAAGGAAGGCCTGATCCCGGTCAACATGTTCTATGTGTCCCAGAGCCTGACCGAAAACCTGTCGGCTGAAGCGTTCTATCAGCTGGAATGGGACCAGACCGTTGTCGATAACTGCGGCACGTTCTTCTCGCAGCCGGACATCGTTGCCGATGGTTGCGACAACAACTTGCGCGTGTTGAACAAGCGCTCGCAGATTCCAGCCGTTGCGTTGGGTCCATTGGCCGCCAACGGCGTCAATGTCAACGAGGAAGGTGTGCTGGTCCAGCGTGGCGGCGATCGTGATGCTCGCGACAGCGGCCAGTGGGGCGCGTCCCTCAAGTACATGTTCGAGCCGCTGGACACCGAGTTCGGTGCCTACTTCATGAACTACCACAGCCGTGCGCCGATCTTCAGCGCCACGGGTGCGCCGCAGTCGGTCTATAACACCGCGGCGTCTCTGCCAGGTCCGTTCGCTGCACTCGCGCCGCTGCTGGTGGCAGGTAACTCGAAATACTTCATCGAGTACCCGGAAGACATTCGTCTCTACGGCCTGAGCTTCTCCACCACCCTGCCTACCGGTACGGCGTGGAGCGGTGAACTGAGCTACCGTCCGAACGCGCCGGTGCAACTCAACTCCACTGACATTCTGTTCGCCGGTGTACGTCCTCTGGGCGGCGCACTGGGTAACGCTTCGTTGCTCTCTGCCGGCCCGGGTCAAGACCTGCATGGCTATCGTCGCAAGGAAATCACCCAGTTCCAGACCACCCTGACGCACTTCTTTGACCAAGTCATGGGCGCGAGCCGTTTGACCCTGGTGGGCGAAGTGGGCGTGACTCACGTCGGCGGCCTGGAAAGCACATCCGACGTCCGTTATGGCCGCGATCCGGTCTACGGCCCGGGTGCCTTGCCAGCCACTGGCGCTGTCAACACTTGCGTGGCGCTCAACACCAGCACCATCAACGGCGCCGGCCCGGGCACTGCGACCAACAACCGCAGCCGCAACTGCAACAGCGACGGCTTCACCACGTCGACTTCGTGGGGCTACCGTGGTCGGGCCATCTGGGAATACAACGACGTGTTTGCCGGTGTGAACCTCAAGCCGAACGTGGCCTGGTCCCATGACGTAGACGGTTATTCGCCTGGCCCTGGCGGCAACTTCGAGGAAGGTCGCAAAGCGGTGAGCCTGGGCGTCGACGCCGAGTACCAGAACACCTACACCGCGAGCCTGGCCTACACCAACTTCTTTGATGGCAAGTACACCACCGTCGATGACCGCGACTTCGTTGCGCTCAGCTTCGGCGTGAACTTCTAAGCACTGTTTTTTCAGGACGAACACACATATGAAAATAACAAAGAGTCTGTTCCACGCCGGAGTTCTGGGGCTTTCGCTGCTGGCGACCAGCGTCATGGCAGCCGTGCCTGCCGCCGAAGCGGACAAACTGGGCAAGAGCCTGACGCCGATGGGCGCCGAGATGGCGGGCAACGCCGACGGCTCGATCCCGGCCTGGAAACCGATGGCGAAAAACGCCGGCACTGTCGACGGCAAAGGCTTCTTGTCTGACCCGTTCGCCAGTGAAAAACCGCTGTTCACCATCACGGCGCAGAACGTCGACCAGTACAAAGACAAACTCGCTCCGGGCCAGTACGCGATGTTCAAGCGCTACCCGGAAACCTTCAAGATGCCGGTTTACCCGTCCCATCGCGGCGCGACCGTGCCGGATGCCGTGTTTGCCTCGATCAAGAAAAACGCCACCAGCACCAATCTGGTGTCTGGCGGCAACGGTCTGGAGAACTTCGAAACGGCCGTGCCGTTCCCGATTCCGAAGACCGGCGTCGAAGTCATCTGGAACCACATCACCCGCTATCGCGGTGGCAGCGTGACCCGTCTGGTGACCCAGGCCACGCCGCAGCCGAATGGCTCGTACAGCCTGGTGTACTTCCAGGATCAGTTCGTGTTCCGCGACAAGATGAAGGATTACGATCCGGCGAACCCGGGCAACATCCTGTTCTACTTCAAGCAGAAAGTGACCGCGCCGGCACGTCTGGCCGGTGGTGTGCTGCTGGTGCACGAAACCCTCGACCAGGTTAAAGAGCCGCGTTCGGCGTGGGTCTACAACGCCGGTCAACGTCGTGTGCGTCGTGCGCCGCAAGTGTCCTATGACGGGCCGGGTACTGCGGCTGACGGCCTGCGGACCTCCGACAACCTGGACATGTACAACGGTGCGCCGGATCGTTACGACTGGAAACTCGAAGGCAAGAAAGAGATGTACATCGCCTCCGACAGCTACAAGCTCGACTCGCCACAACTCAAGTACGACGACATCATCAAGGCCGGTCACATCAACCAGGACCTGGCTCGCTACGAGCTGCGTCGCGTCTGGCATGTGGTTGCCACCCTGAAGGAAGGTCAGCGTCACATCTACGCCAAACGTGACTTCTACATCGATGAAGACACCTGGCAAGCCGCGGTGATCGACCACTACGACGGTCGTAATCAGCTGTGGCGTGTGGCGGAAGCTCACTCCCAGAACTACTACAACGTTCAAGTGCCTTGGTACACCCTGGAAACCTTGTACGACCTGCAATCGGGCCGTTACCTGGCACTGGGCATGAAGAACGAAGAGAAGTCGGCGTATGACTTCGGCTTCACCGCGACCACCAGCGATTTCACACCCGCTGCGCTGCGTCAGGACGGGGTTCGTTAACCTGCACTGAACAGAGGCCGCATCCTCGAAAAAACGCCCCGACTGGTTCGGGGCGTTTTTTTTTGAATTTCATAATGATCGTTGTAGCAGCTGTCGAGCTTGCGAGGCTGCGTTCGAGGACGAAGTCCTCGTAAATTCGGTGCACGCGGTTTGTCTGGCAGACCGCGTTGCATGGGTTTACGACTGCTTCGCAGCCGAACGCAGCCTCGCAGGCTCGACAGCTGCTACGAGGGCGGTGTGACTGTCGGGTTTGCTCGACACTTCTGCTTGTATTCTTTTTGTAGCCATTTGTAGCAATAACCTTCATTCCCTCTTCGTTTACCGATAGTCTGCGGACATCTGCAACGCCGCCACCCGCAATTCAAACAAGAGCCGGCCATGACTGATCTGTCCCCACTCCCGGGCCCTGCAAGCGTTGCCGTCGCGGCACTGGACGGGCGCTTTTTTCGGCCCCCGTTGCCCGACGGCCATGTGCTGCGGCCTCGTCTGTGCGAGCGCCTGAGTGCCGGCCTCGGTGGCAGGCTGTTGCTGGTCAGCGCACCGGCCGGGTTCGGCAAGAGTTCATTGGCGGTGGAGTTCTGCCAGGGATTGCCGGCCGATTGGCACAGTCTGTGGCTGGGGCTGAGTCCTCGAGACAGCGATCCGGGGCGTTTCCTCGAACGCTTGCTCGAAGGTCTGCAGGATTACTTTCCGACGCTCGGCAGCCAGGCCCTTGGCCTGCTGAAAATGCGCCAGCGCCACCAGCCCTTCGCCTTCGAAGAGTGGCTGGACGGATTGCTGGATGAGCTGGCCATCCACCTTTCGCCGATGACGCCTTTGCTGCTGGTGCTGGATGACTATCATCTGGCCCAAGGCCCGGTACTCGATCGTTGCCTGCAGTTTTTCCTCAATCACTTGCCCGATGGCTTACTGGTCATGGTCACCAGTCGACAGCGTCCGGACTGGCACCTGGCGCGTTTGCGCCTGTCGCGACAACTGCTCGAGTTGCATGAGCAGGACCTTCGACTGACCCACGATGAAGCCCTCACATTGCTCGATCGACACAGCAGTTCATTGCGAGGCGAGGCCCTGGAAAACCTGATCCAGCGCAGTGAAGGCTGGGTCGCCGGCTTGCGTTTCTGGTTGCTGGCGGCCTCCGAGGCAGGCACCGACGGTGCGTTGCCGCAGTCGTTGCACGGCGGGGAAGGGCTGATTCGCGATTACCTGCTCGAAGAAGTCATCGATTGCCTGCCCGCCGAAGTGCAGTCGTTCCTTTACGACACCGCGCCTCAGGAACGTTTTTGCAGCGAGCTCTGCGACGCGGTTCGCGAGGCCCATGACAGTGCCGAAATCCTGCGTTTCCTCCAGGCGCACCAAGTGTTCCTGGTACCGCTGGACGAGCACGGCCGCTGGTATCGCTATCACCACCTGTTTTCCGATCTGCTGCGTACCCGGCCCACCACCCAGTCGATCGTGCCGGCCGCCAGCCTGCACCTGCGCGCCTGTCGCTGGTTCAATGCACAAGGTTTGCTCGACGAGGCGGTGGAGCAAGCGTTACGCGCCGGGCACCTGGACGTTGCGGCGAACCTGGTGCAAAACCTCTCTGAAGAACAACTGCTCGCCGAACAGAACGTCGGCATGTTGCTGCGCTGGAAAATGGATTTGCCCGACAGCCTGCTGATCAGCACGCCGCGGCTGATCGTGCTCTACAGCTGGGCGTTGGGGCTGGCCTGTCAGCTGGACGCTGCCGAGGAGCTTGCGGCCCATTTGAGCCGCTTCCTGCCAGCCCCGTCGGCCACCGCGCAGAAGTCCATGCTGGCGCAATGGCTGGCCCTGAGCGGTATCATCGCCCGGGGGCGAGGCCATCGCGCGCTCACGCAACTTTACTGCACCGAAGCGCTGGAGAGCCTGCCGGCCAAGCGCTACGGGCAACGGCTGATGTGCCTTTCGACCTTGTCCAACCTGGCGATCGCCGACGGCGACCTGTGGCGTGCCCGCAGCTTGAACCGCGAATCGCTGGAATTGGCGCAACGGGTTGGCAACCCGCTGTTCGAAGCGCTGGCCCATTACGACCGCGCACGTGTGTTGCAGGCGCGTGGGGAAATCCTGCGTTCACTGCAAGAAGTCCGTCAGGGGCTGCAACGCCTGCAAGGGTTATCCCCGCAACGGCTTTACGCCGTGCGTGCACGGCTGACCTTGTACGAGGGCTTTTTGCTGGCCGTTCGCTTGCAACCACAAGCCGCGCGGGCACGTCTGCAAGCCGGGTTGAGTGAAGCCCGAGCCTGTCGCGATATCAGCGTGTTGATCGGTCACTGCGTGATCGCCCGGCTTGAGGGCAGCAGCGGCGAGTTCGCCAAAGCCTTCGCCGAACTTGCCGAAGCCGAACGCTTGATGCACATCTGGGACGTGCCGCCGATCTATTACTTGGCGATGATCACCTTGGTCAAATGCGAACTCTGGCTGGCCCAGGGGCGTACCGATCTGGCCGAAGCCTGGCTGGCACGACTGGGCCAGACCTACAACGGCGACCATGCGGCCGCGCCGCCGGAATTTCATCCACAGCTGCCACTGCACATCGAATTGCAGCAAGCCTTGCTGGAGGTGATTCAGGGGCAACCGATGCTGGCCGAGGGGCGTTTGAACGCGCTGCTTGAGCATGGACAGAAATCGGGACGGCAAATGCTCAGCGTGATGGCGCTGACTCAGAAAATCCCCCTGTTGCTGGCGTGCGGCCGTGAACCCGAAGCCCGCAAGGCGCTGGTCCAGGCGCTGGAAGCGGCTGACGGGGGCGTCCTGCAACCGTTCGACGCGTTGCTGACCGAACACCCGGACTGGCTGCGTGGGCAACTGCAGCTCTGTGCCCCGACAGTGGTGTCGCAGAACCTGGCCGAAAAACTTCCGGTCATGGCCCCTCGTGCGGCATTGGAGGCATCCCCCGGGGCGGAACAGCTCAGCGCCCGTGAGCTGGCCGTCCTGCGCCTGATCGCCCAGGGTTGCTCCAACCAGGAAATCAGCGATCAACTGTTCATCTCGCTGCACACGGTCAAGACCCACGCCAGCCACATCAACAGCAAGCTTGGTGTTGAGCGGCGCACGCAGGCGGTGGCGCGAGCTAAAGAGTTGGGACTGTTGACCTAGCGTCACAACGCACACACCGCCAATAAAAACGCCCCGATCAAGTCGGGGCGTTTTTATTAGTGCGGGTGGCGAAAACGTTACGCCACCAGATCGGTGGCGCTAAAGGTGTTCACCCCGACCAGCTGGATTTCGAAGTCGGCACCCGCATTGCCGCTGACATTACCCGACAGCACGTGATCGACGAATCGCAGCTGCCCTGCACCCGTGAAATCCCCGGCACCGATGAAGGTGAAGCCGTTGAAGCCGTTGAGCTGCAGATTGGCATCGAACTGCGTCAGGTCGATCTTGTCGCCTTGCAAGGTGCTGAAGTCGGTAACGACGTCGCGGTTGCTACCGGTGCCCATGTCGCTGACGCTGCTGAACACGAACGTGTCCGCACCGGCGCCGCCGGTGAGGGTATCCGCACCTGCGCCGCCGTTCAGGGTGTTGTTGTCAGCATTGCCGGTCAAGGTGTTGTTCAGGCTGTTGCCGGTGAGGTTGAACGCACCGTTGCTCAGCAGCAGCACGTCCTCGACGTTCTGCAGATTGCTCAAGCCCAGGTCGATGACATGGTCCTGTGCGGTCGCGTCGAAGATCACGTACAGCGCGTCTTTACCTTCGCCGGCGTTTTCCTGGATCAGCGCCAGTTCACCGGCTTGGTCCACGGCGTAGTAATCGTCGCCCTTGCCACCGCTCATGGTGTCTAGCCCCAGGCCACCGTTGAGCTGGTTGCTGCCATCGTTGCCGATCAGCACGTTGTTCTGGGCGTTGCCGACGCCGTTGATGTTGGCGGTGCCGGTGAGGCTCAGGTTCTCCAGGTTGGCGCCGAGCACGTAGGTGACCGAGGAACGGACGGTGTCGATTTCATTGGCCAGGGTGCTGGTTTCTACCACCACGTCGCCGCTGTTGTCGACGATGTAGGTGTCGTTGCCCGCGCCGCCCGTCAGGGTGTCGGCCCCGGTGCCGCCGTCGAGTACGTTGTTGTCGGCGTTGCCGGTCAAGCTGTTGTTCAGGCTGTTGCCGGTGAGGTTGAACGCACCGTTGCTCAGTAGCAGCACGTCCTCGACGTTCTGCAGATTGCTCAAGCCCAGGTCGATGACATGGTCCTGTGCGGTCGCGTCGAAGATCACGTACAGCGCGTCTTTACCTTCGCCGGCGTTTTCCTGGACCAGCGCCAGTTCACCGGCCTGGTCTACAGCGTAGTAATCGTCGCCCTTGCCACCGCTCATGGTGTCCAGCCCCAGGCCACCGTTGAGCTGGTTGCTGCCGTCGTTGCCGATCAGCACGTTGTTCTGGGCGTTGCCGACACCGTTGATGTTGGCCGCGCCGGTGAGGCTCAGGTTCTCCAGGTTGGCGCCGAGCACGTAGGTGACCGAGGAACGGACGGTGTCGATTTCATTGGCCAGGGTGCTAGTTTCCACCACCACGTCGCCACTGTTGTCGACGATGTAGGTGTCGTTGCCTGCGCCGCCGGCCAGGTAGTCGCCACCCACGCCGCCGTCGATGAGGTTGTTGCCGGCATTACCGAAGATCGCGTTGTTCAAGGCGTTGCCGGTACCGCTGAGGTTGGCCGAGCCCTGCAGTATCAGGTATTCGAGGTTGGCGCCCAGGGTGTAGTCGATCGACGCATTGACGAAGTCGACTTCCGAGGACGAGGCGCCGCGCTCGATGACCACGTCACTGACGTTGTCGACGTAGTAGGTGTCGTTACCGGCACCGCCTTCCAGAGTGTCCGCCCCAGTGCCGCCGTCGAGCACGTTGTTGTCGGCGTTGCCGGTCAAGGTGTTGTTCAGGCTGTTGCCGGTGAGGTTGAACGCACCGTTGCTCAGCAGCAGCACGTCCTCGACGTTCTGCAGATTGCTCAAGCCCAGGTCGATGACATGGTCCTGTGCGGTCGCGTCGAAGATCACGTACAGCGCGTCTTTACCTTCGCCGGCGTTTTCCTGGATCAGCGCCAGTTCACCGGCTTGGTCCACGGCGTAGTAATCGTCGCCCTTGCCACCGCTCATGGTGTCTAGCCCCAGGCCACCGTTGAGCTGGTTGCTACCATCGTTGCCGATCAGCACGTTGTTCTGGGCGTTGCCGACGCCGTTGATGTTGGCGGTGCCGGTGAGGCTCAGGTTCTCGAGGTTGGCGCCGAGCACGTAGGTGACCGAGGAACGGACGGTGTCGATTTCATTGGCCAAGGTGCTAGTTTCCACCACCACGTCGCCACTGTTGTCGACGATGTAGGTGTCGTTGCCTGCGCCGCCGGCCAGGTAGTCGCCACCCACGCCGCCGTCGATGAGGTTGTTGCCGGCATTACCGAAGATCACGTTGTTCAAGGCGTTGCCGGTACCGCTGAGGTTGGCCGAGCCCTGCAGTATCAGGTATTCGAGGTTGGCGCCCAGGGTGTAGTCGATCGACGCATTGACGAAGTCGACTTCCGAGGACGAGGCGCCGCGCTCGATGACCACGTCACTGACGTTGTCGACGTAGTAGGTGTCGTTACCGGCACCGCCTTCCAGAGTGTCCGCCCCGGTGCCGCCGTCGAGCACGTTGTTGTCGGCGTTGCCGGTCAAGGTGTTGTTCAGGCTGTTGCCGGTGAGGTTGAACGCACCGTTGCTCAGCAGCAGCACGTCCTCGACGTTCTGCAGATTGCTCAAGCCCAGGTCGATGACATGGTCCTGTGCGGTCGCGTCGAAGATCACGTACAGCGCGTCTTTACCTTCGCCGGCGTTTTCCTGGATCAGCGCCAGTTCACCGGCTTGGTCCACGGCGTAGTAATCGTCGCCCTTGCCACCGCTCATGGTGTCTAGCCCCAGGCCACCGTTGAGCTGGTTGCTACCATCGTTGCCGATCAGCACGTTGTTCTGGGCGTTGCCGACGCCGTTGATGTTGGCGGTGCCGGTGAGGCTCAGGTTCTCCAGGTTGGCGCCGAGCACGTAGGTGACCGAGGAACGGACGGTGTCGATTTCATTGGCCAGGGTGCTGGTTTCTACCACCACGTCGCCGCTGTTGTCGACGATGTAGGTGTCGTTGCCCGCGCCGCCCGTCAGGGTGTCGGCCCCGGTGCCGCCGTCGAGTACGTTGTTGTCGGCGTTGCCGGTCAAGCTGTTGTTCAGGCTGTTGCCGGTGAGGTTGAACGCACCGTTGCTCAGTAGCAGCACGTCCTCGACGTTCTGCAGATTGCTCAAGCCCAGGTCGATGACATGGTCCTGTGCGGTCGCGTCGAAGATCACGTACAGCGCGTCTTTACCTTCGCCGGCGTTTTCCTGGACCAGCGCCAGTTCACCGGCCTGGTCTACAGCGTAGTAATCGTCGCCCTTGCCACCGCTCATGGTGTCCAGCCCCAGGCCACCGTTGAGCTGGTTGCTGCCGTCGTTGCCGATCAGCACGTTGTTCTGGGCGTTGCCGACACCGTTGATGTTGGCCGCGCCGGTGAGGCTCAGGTTCTCTAGGTTGGCGCCGAGCACGTAGGTGACCGAGGAACGGACGGTGTCGATTTCATTGGCCAGGGTGCTAGTTTCCACCACCACGTCGCCACTGTTGTCGACGATGTAGGTGTCGTTACCTGCGCCGCCGGCCAGGTAGTCGCCACCCACGCCGCCGTCGATGAGGTTGTTGCCGGCATTACCGAAGATCACGTTGTTCAAGGCGTTGCCGGTACCGCTGAGGTTGGCCGAGCCCTGCAGTATCAGGTATTCGAGGTTGGCGCCCAGGGTGTAGTCGATCGACGCATTGACGAAGTCGACTTCCGAGGACGAGGCGCCGCGCTCGATGACCACGTCACTGACGTTGTCGACGTAGTAGGTGTCGTTACCGGCACCGCCTTCCAGAGTGTCCGCCCCAGTGCCGCCGTCGAGCACGTTGTTGTCGGCGTTGCCGGTCAAGGTGTTGTTCAGGCTGTTGCCGGTGAGGTTGAACGCGCCGGTCCCTAGCAACAGGATATTCTCGACATTTTGCAGATTGCTCGCGCTCAGGTTGATGGCGTTGCCTTGATCCGCGTTGTAGACCACGTACAGCGAGTCATTGCCTTCGCCGGCGTTTTCCTGGATCAGCGTCAGTTCGCCGACCAGGTCGAGCGCATAGGCATCGTTGCCCTTGCCGCCGCTCATGGTGTCCAGGCCCGTGCCGCCGTTGAGCTGGTTGTCGCCATCGTTGCCGATCAACACGTTGTTACGATTGTTACCGATGGCATTGATGTTGTCGGTGCCAGTCAGGGTCAGGTTTTCCAGGTTGGCACTCAGGGTGTAAGTGACCGAGGCGAAAACGTTGTCGATCTCGAAATTCACTTCACTGGTTTCGCTGATGACATCGCCGACGTTGTCGACGATGTAGGTGTCGTCGCCTCGACCACCCGCCATGAAGTCGGCACCCGCGCCACCGTCCAGGATGTTGTCTTCGTAGTTACCGGTGATACGGTTGTTCAGGGCATTGCCTGTACCGTTGATGTCACCGACCCCCAGCAGGTTCAGGTTTTCAACGTTGGCGCCCAAGGTGTAGCTGATCGTGGAGTTGACGGTGTCGATCTCCGACGCCGAGGTGCCTCGTTCGATGACGACGTCACCGACGTTGTCGACGATGTAGGTGTCGTTGCCGGCGCCACCGTCCAGGGTGTCGGCACCGGTTCCACCGTCCAGGGTGTTGCTGTCAGCGTTGCCGGTCAGGGCGTTGTTCAGGCTGTTGCCCGTCAGGTTGAATGCCCCGCTGCCCTGCAAAATTATGTTTTCGACGTTCTGCAGATTGCCGATCAGGTCGACAGAGCTGCCGAAAAACCTCGGGTCGACGGCGTTGTAGCCAATGTAGAGCGTGTCGGTCCCCTCGTTCGCATTTTCCTGGACCAGAGACAGTTCGCCCGCCTGGTCAATTCCGTAGGCATCGTTACCCTTGCCACCGATCAGTGTGTCCCGCCCGGCGCCACCGTTAAGCTGATTGTCGCCATCGTTGCCGATCAGCACGTTGTTCTGGCTGTTGCCGACGCCGTTGATGTTCGCGCTGCCGGTGAGGGTCAGGTTTTCCAGGTTGGCGCCGAGCACGTAAGTGACCGAGGATCGGACGGTGTCGATTTCGCCGGCGATGGTGCTGGTTTCACTGGCGACATCGCCAATGTTATCGACGACATAGGTATCGTTGCCCAAGCCGCCTGCCATGAAGTCGGCGCCCAGGCCACCGTCTATCAGGTTGTCGCTGTTGTTGCCGATCATCCCGTTGTTCAAGGCGTTGCCAGTCACGTTGAACGCGCCGTTGCCCTGGATCAGGACGTCCTCGACGTTCTGCAGATTGCTCAAGCCGAGGTCGACCACATAATCCTGCGCGGTCGCGTTGTAGATGACGTACAGCGAGTCTTTGCCTTCGCTGGCGTTTTCCTGAACCAACGCCAGTTCACCGGACTGATCCAGGATGTAACCGTCATCACCCTTGCCGCCGATCAGGGTGTCCAGACCGCCACCACCGCTCAACTGGTTGTCGGCATCGTTGCCGGTCAGCACGTTGTTCTGGCTGTTGCCGAATGCGTTGATGGGGCCGGTGTTTGTGCCGACGAGTGTCAGGTTTTCCAGATTGGCGCCCAGCGTGAATGTCACGGAGGAGCGGACGGTGTCGATTTCATTGGCCAGGGTACTTGTTTCCACCACCACGTCGCCGACATTGTCGACGAGGTAAATGTCGTTACCCGTCCCGCCCGCCAAGTAGTCGCCGCCGGCGCCACCGTCGATGACGTTGTCGCCGGCATTGCCGTAGATCACGTTGTTCAGGATGTTGCCGGTGCCGTTGAGGTTGGCCGAACCCAGCAGTGTCAGGTATTCGACATTGACACCCAGGGTGTAGTCGATCGATGTGGCGACCGCGTCGATTTCCGAGGCGGACGCGCCCCGTTCAATGACCACGTCCCCGATGTTGTCGACGTAATAGCTGTCGTTGCCGGCACCGCCGTCCATGATGTCGGCACCGGCCATGCCGTTGAGAATGTTCGCGCTCGCGTTACCGGTCAGGAGGTTGTTCAGGTCGTTACCGGTCAGGTCGACCTGAGCATTGCCCACCAGTTGGCCGTTCTCGATATTGGCGCCCAGCGTGTACCCGATGGAGCTCTGGACCAGGTCGATGCCTTCACTGGCGGCTTCGACTACCGAGTCCGCAACGTCGTCCACGACGTAGGTGTCGTTACCGAGTCCGCCGATCATCGTGTCGGCGTCAGCACCCCCGTCAAGGGTGTCGTTGCCCAGTCCACCGTCAAGCGTGTTGGACGACCCGTTGCCGGTCAGGGCGTTGTTCAGGTCGTTGCCGACAGCCGAAAAAGCGCCGGTGCCCAGCAGCAACACATTCTCGACGCTCTGCAGGTTGCTCACACGCAGATCGACAACATTGTCCTGGGCCGTTGCGTTGTAGATGACATGCAGGGTGTCGTTGCCTTCGTTGGCGTTTTCCACGACCAGCGTTAACTCGCCCGCTTGATCCACCGCATAGGCATCGTTGCCCTTGCCACCGAGCATGGTGTCCAGCCCTACGCCACCATTCAGCTGGTTGTCGCCATCATTGCCCGTGAGCACGTTGTTCTGTGCGTTACCAATGGCGTTGACACTGGCATTGCCGGTCAGGATGAGGTTTTCCAGGTTGGCGCCCAGCATGAACGTCGCCGAGGCGCGAACGGTGTCGATCTCGCTGCCCAGGGTGCTGGTCTCGACGACGACGTCGTTCACATTGTCGACGATGTAGGTGTCGTTGCCGGTGCCACCGATCAGGGTGTCGGCGCCGGCATCGCCATCGAGGACGTTGTTGCCGGCGTTACCGGTGATCACGTTGTTCGAGGCGTTGCCGGTCCCGTTGAGGTTGCCGCTGGTAAGCAACGTGAGGTTTTCTACGTTTGGACTGAAACTGAGGTTGTAGCTGACCGTGGAAAAAACCGAGTCGATTTCCGTGGCGGACGTACCGGTTTCAACGACCACGTCATTTGTGTTGTCGACGTAGTAAGTGTCTTTACCCGCGCCACCGTACATGGTGTCCGCGCCTTCGCGGCCATCCAGGACGTTGTCCAGGGCATTGCCTTTCAAAATGTCGTTGAACGTCGAGCCAGTAGCGTTTTCGATCTTCGTGCCGTAAGCAATCGCAAGGCCGCTATTGAACGTGTAGGTGGTCCCGCTGGTGCTGTTGTCGAAGTAGACACCGATGGAACTGAACGCGCCCTCGTTCAAGTCGAGGTTGACCGAATTCAGCTGGTTGCTGGCGTCGATGGTGTCGGTGCCGCCCGAATCCCAGATGGTTTCGAATACTTTCTGGTAGTGCTCCCAGCGGTAAACGTTGTCGCCGGATTGCCATTGGGTATTGGCTCCATACAGTGCCTGGATCGCGAGGATGTCCAGGAGCATCGGCGTTGTAGGCTGATACGAGTAGTTATTGTTGTAGCTCATCACTGTGAAGCGGACATCGTCCAGCGACGGATCCAGGATCGTGGAGTTCAGCGAGTTGGGCGAGAAGGGGTGTTTAAGCCCGATGGCATGACCGATCTCGTGGATATAGGTCATGTAATCGTAAGAGCCATTGATAGGAAACTCATTGGCCGGTTCGCCGATCCAGACATCCCCCCCCTTGGGCGTATTGGACGGTGTGTAGGCCCAGGCAGCGGCCTGATCCTCCATCAGCGCATAGCCGCCGAAGCGCAGGTCTCCGACGTTCGAGATGTCGTCGGTGGTCTGTGTGAATTTGATATTGGCGACCGCACTCCAGGAGCTCAGCGCTCTGATAATGCCGCCACACTGGTCCTGCGACAGCTGGTACATCGCCAGGTATTCATTGTCGGCACTGTAGTTGGTGGCAAAGTAGGAATTGCTGCCCGAGATGAAGCTATAGCTCAGGTTCGTCGGCCCGCCAACGGTCCAGTTGGAACCTAGCCAGTAAGTTCCGGACAGCAGGCTGTCGACGGGTTTGACGCCAGTCAACAAAGAATAAAAGCTTGAGGTGGAACCAGACGGAGAAGGCATTCGAAATTCCTGAGTGCGCTGCGGCCCTTCCTGAATGCGACCGCTACAAAAGTATGATTTTGCACCAGAACGGGTGTATTTGACATCATCTGGCCACTACTTTTATGTTTTGTGGCGTCAAGTAATTGGCCTGGCGATCTGTATCGGCGAGTGGCGTAGAATCCTGAACTACGCCCAACGCCTTCCGTCTGATACAGGCCATCGACTGACCATGACCGTTCCAAGCCCCACCCTGATTCGCGAAACCTTCCCCGTCGGCCCTTTGCAGTGCAACTGCACCATCATCGGTGACCCGATCACCAAAAAAGCCATCGTGGTCGACCCGGGCGGCAATCATGAGTTGATCCTGGCGCGCCTCGATGCCCTGGGCTTGAAGGTTGTCAGCATCATCCACACCCATGCGCACCTGGATCACTTTCTGGCCTCCGGTCAACTCAAGGAGAAAACCGGCGCGACCCTGCACCTGCATAAAGAAGATCAGTTCCTTTGGGACAATCTGGAGATGCAGTGCCAGATGTTCGGTGTGCCTTACACGCCGGTGCCGTCGCCCGATCGCTGGTTGGCCGACGATGAAGAGTTGGCCTGCGGGTGCGGCGTGGCGTTGCACACGCCGGGTCATACGCCGGGCTCCATGAGTTTTTGGTTTTCCGAGGCCAAGCTGCTGATTGCCGGTGACACGTTGTTTCGTCGCGGGGTAGGGCGCACGGATTTGTGGGGCGGCGATCAGGCGACCATCGTGCGGTCAATCAAGCAGCGGCTGTATACGCTCGACGAAGAGGCGACGGTGGTGACCGGGCATGGTCCGGACACGCGCCTGGGCGATGAAATGCGCGAGAACCCGTTTGTGCGGGCTTGAATGTAACCGATGGAATTTTCGCCGGGCAAAATGATCCAACACCCGCAAAGGTCCATTGCCTTTGTCCGTTGCACCCCAGAATGCAAAAAGTAGGAGCTCTTCATGTTCACCAAGCAGCGTTTGATTATTGTCGCTACGGCTGTGGCCCTGCTGTCTGGCTGCGCCTCGCCGAACCCTTACGACAGCCAGGGCCAGGCTGACAGTGGCTCCACGGGCATGAGCAAAACCGCTAAATACGGTGGCCTCGGCGCTCTGGCTGGCGCCTTGGCTGGTGCCGCCATCGGTCACGATAACCGTGGCAAGGGCGCGCTGATCGGCGCCGCCGTCGTGGGTGCTTCCGCTGCGGGTTACGGCTACTACGCCGACCAGCAAGAGAAGAAGCTGCGGGCCAGCATGGCCAACACCGGTGTCGAGGTGCAGCGTCAGGGTGACCAGATCAAGTTGATCATGCCGGGCAACATCACGTTCGCTACCGATTCGGCGAATATCGCTTCCAGCTTCTATCAGCCGCTGAACAGTCTGGCTGGCTCGCTCAAAGAGTTCAGCCAGAACCAGATCGAAATCGTCGGTTATACCGACAGCACCGGCAGTCGCCAGCACAACATGGACCTGTCCCAGCGTCGTGCGCAGAGCGTGGCGACTTACCTGACCTCACAAGGCGTGAGCGGTGCGAACCTGTCGGCTCGCGGTGCCGGGCCGGATAACCCGATTGCCAGCAACGGCGATGTCAATGGCCGGGCGCAGAACCGCCGCGTTGAAGTCAACCTGAAGGCGATTCCGGGTCAGCAGTATGGTGGCGGTCAGCAGCAGCCGGGTACGGTTCAGCAGTACCCATAATCGTCTGATTGAACCCCAGGCGTAAAAAAGCCCGCCCGATTCTCAGCAGATCGGGCGGTTTTTTTTTGTCGCCAGTTCCGGCCCCTTCGCGAGCAAGCCCGCTCCCACAGTGTTCTGTGTCGATCACAACAATGTGGCAAAGCACAAATCCCCTGTGGGAGCGGGCTTGCTCGCGAAGGGGACAGAACAGGCGATGAAAACTTCAAAATTAAAAAAGCCCCCGGACAATTACTCATCCGGGGGCTTTTTCATGTCGCGCGAAACCTGATTACTTCTTCAGGCCGTAATGTTCATCGAGCATGCCCGGCGCGTTCGGGGCTTTCGGTGCGTAGTCACGAGGCGGCTCCTGATTGCGCGGTGGCGTCAGGCGTTCCCGTGGAGCCTGCGCCGCGTCGGCGTGCAGGGCGGCCAGCAAGCGTTGACGAGTCTGCTCGTCCAGGGCCAGGCGGTTGGCACCCTCGGCGAGGTGATCCTGCACTTCCTGATAGCTGGCAGTCAGCTTCTTGACCAGGTTTGCAGTGCTGTTGAAGTGAGTGACCACCTCGTTCTGATAACTGTCGAAACGTTCCTGAATGTCATCCAGCTGACGTTGTGTGCTGCTCGGCGCGGCATTCGGCACCAAGCGAGCGATCAGGAAACCAATGGCGACACCCACAACCAGGGCAAGAGTCGGCAACAACCAAACTAAGAGCGAGTGTTCCACGAGTCCTTCCTCTATAAACGGCTTTGCTTTACGTTAACGGCTCGAACCTGCGCTGTATACCGCGATTCACTCGCAATAGATTGGCACAGACAATTTGCTAGACGAGTCGACCCGATTCGAGGTCACGGAGTTCCTTCCTTGCTTATGCGCGAAACCCCTGTAGTGATTGATGGCCCGGCGGGCCAACTGGAAGCCCTTTATCTTGATAATGAGCAGCCGCGCGGCCTGGCGCTGATCTGCCATCCGAACCCGGTGCAGGGTGGGACCATGCTCAATAAAGTGGTCTCGACCTTGCAGCGCACCGCGCGCGACGCCGGTTTGATCACGTTGCGTTTCAACTACCGTGGCGTCGGTGCCAGCGAAGGCACTCACGACATGGGCACCGGTGAGGTCGATGATGCTCAGGCCACCGCCGAATGGTTGCGGACCAAACATCCTGACTTGCCGCTGACCCTGTTCGGTTTCTCCTTCGGTGGTTTTGTTGCAGCAAGTCTCGGCGGACGCCTGGAAGCCAAGGGCGAGCAGCTCAAGCATGTGTTCATGGTGGCGCCAGCCGTCATGCGCCTGGGCGATCAGGATCAACTGCCGCAGCAGGGCGAATTGACCCTGATCCAGCCGGAAACCGATGAAGTGATCGATCCACAACTCGTCTACGATTGGTCCGACAAGCTCGAACGTCCCCATGAGCTGCTGAAAGTGGCAGAATGCGGACACTTTTTTCATGGCAAGCTGACCGATCTCAAGGATCTGATCCTGCCGCGTCTTTCGAATTGATTGCAGTCTGACAAGCGATTACCCATGACGACTCGTACCCGTATCCTCACTGGCATCACCACCACCGGCACGCCGCACCTGGGCAACTACGCCGGTGCCATCCGCCCGGCGATCCTGGCCAGCCGTGACAGCAATGCCGATTCGTTCTACTTCCTGGCCGACTACCACGCCTTGATCAAATGCGATGACCCGCTGCGCATCCAGCGCTCGCGTCTGGAAATCGCCGCGACCTGGCTGGCCGGTGGCCTGGATGTGGACCGCGTGACGTTCTATCGCCAGTCCGACATCCCGGAAATTCCCGAGCTGACCTGGCTGCTGACCTGCGTCGCTGCCAAGGGCCTGCTCAACCGCGCCCACGCCTACAAGGCTTCGGTGGACAAGAACGTCGAGACCGGCGAAGACCCGGATGCCGGCATCACCATGGGCTTGTACAGCTACCCGGTGCTGATGGCCGCGGACATCCTGATGTTCAACGCGCACAAGGTGCCGGTCGGTCGTGACCAGATTCAGCACGTGGAAATGGCCCGCGACATCGGCCAGCGCTTCAACCACTTGTTTGGCCAGGGCAAAGAATTTTTCACCATGCCCGAGGCGCTGATCGAAGAAAGCGTTGCTACGCTGCCGGGCCTCGACGGTCGCAAGATGTCGAAGAGCTACGACAACACCATTCCGTTGTTCAGCAGCGCCAAGGAAATGAAGGACGCGATCTCGCGGATCGTCACCGACTCCCGCGCGCCGGGCGAAGCCAAAGACCCGGACAACTCGCACCTGTTTACCCTGTTCCAGGCGTTTGCCACGCCGGCACAGGCCGACGAGTTCCGCAGCGAACTGTTGCAGGGCCTGGGTTGGGGCGAAGCGAAGAATCGTCTGTTCCAGTTGCTGGACAGCGAGCTGGGCGAGTCTCGCGAGCGTTATCACCAGTTGATCGAGCGCCCGGCAGACCTGGAAGACATCCTGCAGATCGGCGCCAAAAAGGCCCGTTCGGTCGCCACGCCGTTTCTCCACGAACTGCGTGAAGCGGTCGGTCTGCGTTCTTTCGTCGCCCAGACTCAAGTCGCTGCGACGACCAAGAAGAAAGCCGCGAGAGCCGCGCGTTTTGTCAGCTTCCGCGAAGAAGACAGCAGTTTCCGCTTCCGTCTGTTGGCGGCCGATGGCGAGCAACTGCTGCTGTCGCGCAACTTCGCTGACGGCAAAACCGCAGGCCAGGTGACCAAGCAGCTGCAATCTGGCCTGCCGTTGGATGTGCGCAGTGAAGACCGCAGCTTCAGCGTCTGGCTGGAAGGCGAATGCGTTGGCGACAGCCCGACATTTGCTGACAACGCCGCTCGCGACGTCGCCATCGACGCCCTGCGGGTTGCGCTGACGCCGGTTCAGGAATAAATCAACGGCTCGACCCGACCAAGGGCCGATTGCCATTCCCACGGGCCGTCGCTACAGTGACGGCCCGTTTTTGTTGCCTTGCTAACGAATTATGACGCCCCTAGAACGATATCAAGCTGATCTGAAACGCCCGGAATTCTTCCATGACGCCGCGCAGGAAACTGCCGTGCGCCATTTGCAGCGCCTGTACGACGATCTGGTCGCTGCGTCGAACAACAAGCCGGGCCTGCTCGGCAAACTGTTTGGCAAGAAAGACCAGGCACCGGTCAAAGGTCTGTATTTCTGGGGCGGCGTGGGTCGCGGCAAGACTTACCTGGTCGACACCTTCTTCGAAGCGCTGCCGTTCAAGGAAAAGGTCCGTACTCACTTTCACCGCTTCATGAAGCGTGTGCACGAAGAGATGAAGACCCTCGGCGGCGAGAAAAACCCGCTGACCATCATCGCCAAGCGCTTCTCCGACGAAGCCCGGGTGATCTGTTTCGATGAATTCTTCGTGTCCGACATCACCGACGCGATGATCCTAGGCACGCTGATGGAAGAGCTGTTCAAAAACGGCGTGACCCTGGTCGCCACCTCGAACATCGTGCCGGACGGTCTGTACAAGGATGGCCTGCAACGTGCGCGCTTCTTGCCGGCCATTGCGCTGATCAAGCAGAACACCGACATCGTCAACGTCGACAGCGGCGTCGATTATCGTCTGCGTCACCTTGAGCAAGCCGAGCTGTTCCACTTCCCGCTGGACGAAGCCGCTCAGGAAAGCTTGCGCAAAAGCTTCCGCGCCCTGACACCGGAATGCACGGCCGCCATCGAGAATGACGTGCTGATGATCGAGAATCGTGAGATTCGTGCGGTGCGTACCTGTGATGATGTGGCCTGGTTCGACTTCCGCGAACTGTGCGACGGCCCGCGCAGCCAGAACGACTACATCGAACTGGGCAAGATCTTCCACGCCGTGCTGCTCAGCGGTGTCGAGCAAATGAGCGTCACCACCGACGACATCGCCCGACGTTTTATCAACATGGTCGACGAGTTCTACGACCGTAACGTCAAGCTGATCATCTCGGCTGAAGTCGAGCTCAAAGACCTCTACACCGGCGGTCGCTTGAACTTCGAGTTCCAGCGCACGCTTAGCCGCTTGCTGGAGATGCAGTCGCACGAATTCCTGTCCCGGGCGCACAAGCCGTAGGACATTTCGGAAAATAAAAAAGGGCCTGCATTGCAGGCCCTTTTTCGTTCACAGCAGAACCCATGTGGGAGCGGGCTTGCTCGCGAAAGCTATCTGACATTCAATATTGAAGGTGACTGAAGCACCGCTTTCGCGAGCAAGCCCGCTCCCGCATTGGATGTATGTCTAGCGCTTAAGCCGCTTGCTGGAATTGCTGCCGATACTGGTTCGGCGACAATTCTGTGTGCTGGCGGAACAGCCGCGCAAAGAAGCTCGCATCGTCGTAACCGACTTCATAACTGATGGTCTTGATGCTCTTGCGGCTACCCGACAACAAGCCCTTGGCTGTCTCGATACGCAGGCGTTGCAGGTAATGCAGTGGCTTGTCACCGGTGGCGGTCTGGAAGCGGCGCATGAAGTTGCGGATGCTCATGCCGTGTTCGCGGGCGACGTCTTCGAAGCGGAATTTGTCGGCAAAGTGTTCTTCAAGCCAGTGCTGGATCTGCAGGATGATCACGTCCTGGTGCAACTTCTGCCCGCCGAAGCCGATGCGTCCTGGGGAATAGCTGCGTTGCACTTCGTAGAGAATGTCCCGCGCCACGGCTTGCGATACGTTGGCACCGCAGAAGCGTTCGATCAGGTAGATGTAGAGATCGCACGCCGAAGTAGTGCCGCCTGCGCAATACAGGTTGTCGGCATCGGTCAGGTGTTTGTCCTGATTGAGCTGAACCTGTGGAAAGCGTTCGGCGAAGGCATTGAAAAAGCGCCAGTACGTGGTTGCTTCCTTGCCATTGAGCAGCCCGGCCTCGGCCAGCCAGAACACTCCGGTCGCCTCACCGCACAGCACGGCGCCGCGAGCGTGTTGCTGACGCAGCCATGGCAGGACCTGAGGATAACGTTGGCAAAGGGTATCGAAATCGTCCCAGAAGGCCGGAAGGATGATGACGTCGGCATTTTCCAGACCGCCGTCCACCGGCATGATCACATCACTGAAGCTGTTCACCGGTTTGCCGTCGGGGCTGACCAGTCGCGTTTCGAACGCTGGAGTCAGGCCCTGCCCCAGTTGTTTGCCGTAGCGCAGGCTGGCCAGGTGGAAGAAATCCTTGGCTTGCATGAGGGTGGAAGCGAAAACCCGGTCGATAGCCAGGATGCTGACGCGCCGCAAGGGCGTGGAGACTTGGTTAGACATAATTCAACTTTATTCTTATAGGGGAAAGTGGTCACCAGACGGCTGGATCGTCTTATTTTTTGTCTGATGTGTCCAGTGTCCTGTATCGGATGCGGGGCTTAGTCTCTGAAGGTCAATTCCTTCTAACAATTAACGACAGGTGCCGCATGATCCCCAGAACCTTGTTCAGTTCCGAGCACGAATTGTTTCGCGACAGCGTGCGAACGTTCCTCGAAAAGGAGGCCGTGCCGTTCCATGGGCAATGGGAAAAACAAGGCTACATCGACCGTAAACTCTGGAATAAGGCAGGAGAGGCGGGGATGTTGTGCTCGCATCTGCCGGAAGAATACGGCGGGCTGGGGGCGGACTTTCTCTACAGCGCAGTGGTGATCGAAGAGGTCGGTCGCCTCGGCCTGACCGGCATCGGTTTTTCGCTGCATTCGGACATTGTCGCGCCGTACATCCTGCATTACGGCAGCGAAGCGCTGAAGCACAAATACCTGCCGAAACTGGTGTCCGGCGAGATGGTGACAGCGATTGCCATGACTGAGCCTGGTGCCGGTTCCGACCTGCAAGGGGTGAAGACCACCGCCGTGCTGGACGGCGAGGAGTACGTGATCAACGGCTCCAAGACCTTCATCACCAACGGCTATCTGGCTGATCTGGTGATCGTCGTGGCCAAGACCGATCCGAAGGCCGGCGCCAAGGGCACCAGTCTGTTTCTGGTCGAGGCCGACACCCCGGGTTTCGACAAGGGCAAGCGCCTGGAAAAAGTCGGCATGAAGGCTCAGGACACCTCGGAGCTGTTCTTCCAGGACGTGCGAGTACCCAAGGAAAACCTGTTAGGGCAGGCCGGCATGGGCTTCGCCTACTTGATGCAGGAATTGCCTCAGGAGCGTCTCACTGTGGCCATCGGTGGACTGGCTTCGGCCGAGGCCGCATTGAAATGGACGCTGGATTACACCCGCGAGCGCAAGGCGTTCGGCAAGGCGATTGCCGATTTCCAGAACACGCGCTTCAAGCTGGCGGAGATGGCCACTGAAATTCAGATCGGCCGGGTTTTTGTTGACCGCTGTCTGGAGCTGCATCTGCAAGGCAAGCTGGATGTGCCGACGGCCGCGATGGCCAAGTACTGGGGCACGGACCTGCAATGCAAGGTGCTCGACGAATGCGTGCAACTGCATGGCGGCTACGGGTTCATGTGGGAATACCCGATCGCCCGGGCGTGGGCGGATGCGCGGGTGCAACGGATTTATGCGGGGACCAATGAAATCATGAAGGAGATTATTGCCAGGTCGCTTTGATTTTGCGGTGATTGGACTGGCGCCATCGCGGGCAAGCCACGCTTCCACAGGTTAAGTGATCTCCTGTGGGAGCGTGGCTTGCCCGCGACGGGTTCTATGAATCAATCAAGGAGCCGGATTCGGGTGATCCTTGTGAATCGCCTCAATCCCCTCCAGCACTTCATCGGAAAGTTTCAGCTCGAAACTGGCGATGTTGCTCTCCAGCTGCTCCATGGTCGTGGCGCCAATGATGTTGCTGGTCACGAACGGCTGCTGGGTAACAAATGCCAACGCCATCTGCGCCGGGTCCAGGCCGTGTTCACGGGCCAGCGCCACATAACGGCTGCATGCAGCTTCCGATTGCGGGTTGAAATAGCGGCTGAAGCGACTGTAGAGGCTCAGGCGACCTTTCGGCGGACGCGCGCCCCCTTCGTACTTGCCCGACAGGAAACCGAACGCCAGCGGCGAATAGGCAAGCAGGCCGCATTGTTCGCGGATGGCGATTTCCGCCAGACCGACCTCGAAGCTGCGGTTGAGCAGGTTGTACGGGTTCTGGATCGACACCGCACGCGGCCAGCCACGGGCTTCGGCCAGCGCCAGAAAACGCATGGTGCCCCACGGCGTTTCGTTGGACAGGCCGATGTGGCGGATCTTGCCGGCTTTGACCTGCTCGTCCAGCGCTTCGAGGGTGTCCTCGAGCGGCGTCAGGTTGGCTTCGATCTTGTGTTTGTAACCCAGCTGGCCGAAGAAGTTGGTGCTGCGTTCCGGCCAGTGCAACTGATAGAGATCGATGTAATCGGTTTGCAGGCGCTTGAGGCTGGCGTCTACGGCTTCAGTGATGTGCTGGCGGTTGTGTCGCAGGTTTTTGTCGCGGATGTAATCGATGGTGTTGCCGGGGCCGGCGATCTTGCTGGCGAGGATCCAGTCGGCGCGATCACCCCGGCTTTTGAAGTAATTGCCGATGTAACGCTCGGTGGTGGCGTAGGTTTCGGCCTTAGGCGGCACCGGGTACATCTCGGCGGTGTCGATGAAATTGATCCCGGCTTCCTTGGCCCGTTCGATCTGGGCGAAGGCTTCAGCTTCAGTGTTTTGCTCGCCCCAGGTCATGGTTCCGAGGCAGATGGCGCTCACGTTCAGATTGGTTCGGCCTAGCTGGCGATAGTCCATCGGGTGCTCCTTGGGCAAAACAATCATAAAAGCAGGTTGAAATATTTTTCGCAATCTGCATAATTGCGCACCTCTTTCTGCAGTGGAAGTGATGCGCCGCCGCCGAAGAATCTTGCCGTTGAACGGACGCGCCGACCCGAGCCCCCGAAAGCGTCTGTATCCGGCTGCCTTTGACTTGTCAAAGTACGCACTATTCAGTAAGATCCGCCGTCTAATTTACAGGGCGGCCCCTGAGGCTATAAAGAATGAAAACTTTTACTGCTAAACCGGAAACAGTACAGCGCGACTGGTTTGTCGTCGACGCTGCAGGTCAGACCCTGGGTCGTCTGGCCACCGAAATCGCGAGCCGTCTGCGTGGCAAGCATAAAGCTGAGTACACTCCTCACGTTGACACCGGCGATTACATCGTCGTTATCAATGCCGAGCAGATTCGTGTAACCGGTGCTAAAACCACCGACAAAATCTACTACTCCCACTCCGGTTTCCCGGGCGGCATCAAGTCGATCAACTTCGAAAAGCTGATCGCTAAAGCCCCTGAGCGCGTGATCGAGACTGCGGTCAAAGGCATGCTGCCTAAGAACCCGCTGGGTCGCGACATGTATCGTAAGCTGAAAGTCTATGCGGGCGCTGTACACCCTCATACTGCTCAGCAGCCCCAAGAACTGAAGTTTTAACGGAATAGTTCATTATGTCGGCGACTCAAAATTACGGCACTGGCCGTCGCAAGACCGCAACCGCACGCGTTTTCCTGCGTCCGGGTACTGGTAACATCTCCATCAACAACCGTTCGCTGGATAATTTCTTCGGCCGCGAAACTGCCCGCATGGTAGTTCGTCAGCCGCTGGAATTGACTGAGACTGTCGAGAAGTTCGACATCTACGTCACCGTGATCGGCGGTGGTGTAAGTGGTCAAGCTGGCGCAATCCGCCACGGTATCACTCGCGCACTGATGCAGTACGACGAAACCCTGCGTGGCGCTCTGCGCAAAGCTGGCTTCGTTACTCGCGATGCTCGTGAAGTTGAACGTAAGAAAGTTGGTCTGCGTAAAGCGCGTAAGCGTCCGCAGTACTCGAAGCGTTAATTCGCTTTCGCGTTCAAAAAGAACGCCCAGTTTCCTCGCGAAGCTGGGCGTTTTTTTATGGGCGCGATTTATCAAAGAATTGCGCTGTGACAACTTGCCACAGCCGCAGAGCCCCTATACTGCAAGGCTTGGCAGTGGAGCCCCTCGGTAATTACCTTGTCAGAATTGGGGCTTTTCATTACCATTCGGCAAAATTTTTATAAGTACACAGATTTACTTAGTAGACGCCTGATTTAACAGGCCACAAAGCTGATGGGAGAGGACTGAATGAGCAATGACGGCGTGAATGCAGGCCGGCGTCGCTTCTTGGTAGCAGCCACATCCGTGGTGGGTGCTGCAGGAGCGGTGGGGGCTGCGGTCCCGTTCGTGGGGTCATGGTTTCCCAGTGCCAAGGCGAAAGCCGCAGGTGCACCGGTGAAAGTGAATGTCAGCAAAATCGAGCCAGGCCAGCAGATGATTGCTGAGTGGCGCGGTCAGCCGGTGTTCATTGTCCGCCGTACCGAGGAAATCCTGGGGAATCTGAAAAAGATCGAGGGCCAGTTGTCTGACCCGACCTCCAAGAACTCGACACAACCGACCTATGTCGACCCGGAAACGCGTTCGATCAAGCCAGAAGTTCTGCTGCTGATCGGTATCTGTACGCACCTGGGTTGCTCGCCGACCTTCCGTCCAGAAGTGGCACCTGCGGATCTGGGCAAGGACTGGGTAGGTGGTTATTTCTGCCCTTGCCATGGTTCCCACTACGATCTGGCTGGCCGCGTCTACAAGTCGCAACCTGCGCCTTTGAACCTGCCAGTTCCCCCGCATTCCTATGAGACTGATGACATTATTGTCGTTGGCGTCGATACGGAGAAAGCGTGATGAGCAAGTTCATGGATTGGGTTGATGCGCGCTTTCCCGCGACCAAAATGTGGGAAGACCATCTCAGCAAGTACTACGCCCCGAAGAACTTCAACTTCTTCTATTTCTTTGGCTCCCTGGCACTGCTCGTTCTGGTCAACCAGATCGTAACCGGTGTCTGGCTGACCATGAGCTACACCCCGTCGGCGGAAGAAGCGTTTGCTTCCGTCGAATACATCATGCGCGACGTCGAGTACGGCTCGATCCTGCGTCTGCTGCACGCGGTCGGCGCTTCGATGTTCTTCATCGTGGTCTACCTGCACATGTTCCGTGGCTTGCTTTACGGTTCTTACCAGAAGCCGCGTGAGCTGGTATGGGTCTTCGGTATGCTGATCTACCTGGCGCTGATGGCTGAAGCCTTCATGGGTTACCTGCTGCCCTGGGGCCAGATGTCCTACTGGGGTGCCCAGGTGATCATCTCGCTGTTCGGTGCGATCCCGGTCATCGGTAACGACCTGACCCAGTGGATCCGTGGTGACTACCTGATTTCCGGTATTACCCTGAACCGCTTCTTCGCGTTGCATGTCGTGGCTTTGCCGATAGTGATTCTCGGCCTGGTGGTGCTGCACGTCCTGGCGTTGCACGAAGTCGGGTCGAACAACCCGGACGGCGTGGACATCAAGAAACACAAGGACGAAAACGGCGTACCGCTGGACGGTATTGCATTCCATCCGTACTACACCGTGAAAGATATCGTCGGCGTGGTGGTGTTCCTGTTCATCTTCTGCTCGATCGTGTTCTTCTTCCCGGAAATGGGCGGCTACTTCCTCGAGAAGCCGAACTTTGAAGTGGCGAACGCCTTCAAGACCCCAGAGCACATTGCTCCGGTCTGGTACTTCACACCGTTCTACGCGATTTTGCGAGCGGTGCCGGACAAGCTCCTTGGCGTTATTGCCATGGGTGCGGCCATTGCGGTGCTGTTCGTCCTGCCATGGCTGGACCGCAGTCCGGTCAAGTCGATGCGCTACAAAGGCTGGCTGAGCAAGATCTGGCTGGTGGTGTTCTGCGTATCGTTCGTGATTCTGGGTGTGCTGGGTGTTCTGGCTCCGACTCCAGGCCGTACATTGCTGTCGCAGGTCTGTACCTTCCTGTACTTCGCCTACTTCATTCTGATGCCGTTCTACACCAGGCTCGAGAAGACCAAACCGGTTCCGGAAAGGGTGACTGGCTGATGAAAAAGCTATTTGCTGTACTGATTCTTGCTGCCATGCCTGTGTTCTCGTTCGCGTCGACAGCCGGTGCTCCTGAATTGGAAAAGGTCGACATTGACGTTTCCGATCAGGCTGCCATGCAGGATGGCGCACGTACGTTCGCCAACTATTGTATGGGCTGCCACAGCGCCAAGTTCCAGCGCTACGAGCGTGTTGCCGATGACTTGGGCATTCCGCACGACCTGATGCTCTCGAAGCTGGTGTTCACCGGCGCCAAGATTGGCGACCACATGAGCATCGGCATGCAGCCGGCAGACGCCAAGACCTGGTTCGGTGCGGCACCGCCCGACCTGACCCTGGTCGCTCGCGTTCGTGGCACTGACTGGCTCTACGGTTACCTGCGTTCGTTCTATGAAGACCCGTCGCGTCCTTGGGGCGTGAACAACAAGGTCTTCCCGAACGTCGGGATGCCTAACGTTCTGGTCGGCCTGCAGGGTCGTCAGGTGGTAGGCTGCAAACAAATTCAAATCGTCGAAGACGGCAAGAAGCAATACGATCCGCTGACCGGTACGGCTCTGACTCATGAGGCGTGTGACCAGCTGACCGTGCTGCCGAAGACCGGCACGCTGAACGCAGAGCAGTTCGACGAGAAGGTCAAGAATCTGGTGACCTTCCTGGCCTATTCGGCCAACCCGGTGAAGCTGCAGCATCAGCGCATCGGTACCTATGTGTTGCTGTACCTGGCGTTCTTCTTCGTATTCGCTTACTTGCTCAAGCGTGAATACTGGAAAGACGTCCATTGATAAAGCTGTAAGCAATTGCTGTTAATCGCACGCGCCCAGGGGCGTCTCTGAAGGTGTAACGAGTCTGGTAAGCCAGGCGTTACGGGAGGCGTCTTCTGGGCGCGTGCGTTTTTCCGCTTCCGATAATTTCAACAAGCGAGGAGGACCGCCATGGGCGTGACCAATCGGTTGGCCTGTTACTCCGACCCCGCCGACCACTATTCCCACCGAGTGCGCATCGTACTTGCAGAGAAGGGTGTCAGCGCAGAGATCATTTACGTGGAAGCTGGTCGCCAGCCGCCTAAACTGATTGAAGTGAACCCTTACGGAAGTCTGCCCACCCTGGTCGATCGTGACCTGGCGTTGTGGGAGTCGACCGTGGTGATGGAATATCTGGATGAGCGTTACCCGCACCCGCCCTTGCTGCCGGTTTATCCTGTGGCGCGTGCCAACAGCCGTCTGCTGATTCATCGTATTCAGCGTGACTGGTGTGGTCTGGTGGATCTGATCCTGGATTCGAAGACCAAGGAAGCCGCCCGCGTCGTGGCTCGTAAAGAGTTGCGTGAAAGCCTGACTGGCGTGTCGCCGTTGTTCGCCGACAAGCCGTTTTTCCTCAGTGAGGAACAAAGTCTGGTGGATTGCTGCCTATTGCCAATACTCTGGCGTTTGCCGATTTTGGGTATTGAACTGCCGCGGCCTGCCAAGCCGTTGCTTGATTACATGGAGCGCTCGTTTGCGCGTGAGGCTTTCCAGGCGAGTCTGTCTGGTGTCGAACGCGATATGCGCTAAGGCTTAAGGAGCCGCTATGAACTCCAGTCGACCTTATCTGGTCCGCGCGCTCTACGAGTGGATTGTGGACAACGATTGCACCCCGCACATGCTGGTCAATTCCGAGTATCCGTCGGTGCAGGTGCCTCAGGGTTTTGCCAGTGACGGACAGATTGTCCTGAACGTATCACCGGCTGCCGTGCGTCATCTGCACATGGACAACGAGGCGGTCAGCTTCGAAGGGCGCTTCGGTGGCGTACCGCACACCCTGTACGTGCCTATCGCATCGATCCTGGGTATTTACGCCCGGGAGAATGGCCAGGGCATGGTGTTCGATCTGGAATCGCCTATGGAAGACGAGGAAGAGATCGAGCCGGATGATGATATTCCGCCGCCCGACAGTGAGCCGCCGCGTCCCAGCGGTCGACCCAGTTTGAAAGTGGTGAAGTAATAAAAAAGGCGATCCGGATGGATCGCCTTTTTTGTGCCTGCTCCCCCAAGGGGTCAGTCGATGTACTCAAACAACTTCACAATCTTCTGCACACCGGAAACGCTCTGCACCAGGTTGGTGGCCTGCGCCGCTTCCTGCTTGGTCAGCAGACCCAGCAGATAAACGATGCCGTTCTCGGTGACGACCTTGATGCGCGAACCCGGGATGTTCGGGTCGGTGAGCATCTGGGTCTTGATCTTGGAGGTCAGCCAGGTGTCGTTCTGGCGGGCAAGGAAGCCGGAAGGCGGCAGCACTTGCAGTTCGTTATGCACCTTCTTCACGCGCTGAACCGCAGCGGCAGCCTGTTCGGCCTTGGCCTTGAGGTCTGCGGTCGGTGTTTGCCCGGCGAGCAGCACGACACCGTTGAAGCTGGTGACGACGATGTGCGAATCGTTGTCCAGGGCCGGATCGGCCTTGGCGACGTTCACGCCGACTTTTGTGTCGATCAGGGAGTCGTCGATCTTGCTGCCGAAGGTGCGCGTTCCGCGGTCATCTTCAATTGGCGCTTCACGGCTGGCTTTAACCACCGAAGTGCAGCCGCTGATGCCGAGGCACAGGGTCAAGGCCAGAAGGCCTAGGCGATTAGGGGTCATTCTTCACTCCCGAACAGTTGGCTGTCGATCAAATCGCAAAGGCAATGGATCGTCAGCAGGTGGACTTCCTGAATACGTGCGGTGACGTTGGCCGGTACGCGAATCTCGACGTCCTCGGGCAATAGCAGCGACGCCATGCCGCCGCCATCGCGACCGGTCAATGCTACGACAATCATTTCGCGATCATGTGCGGCCTGGATCGCTTGAATTATGTTCGCCGAGTTGCCGCTGGTGGAAATTGCCAGCAATACGTCACCTGGCTGGCCGAGGGCGCGGATCTGTTTGGAGAAGATTTCGTTGTAGCTGTAATCGTTGGCGATCGAGGTGATCGTCGAGCTGTCGGTGGTCAGCGCAATGGCTGGCAGGCTCGGGCGTTCGCGCTCGAAGCGGTTGAGCAGCTCGGATGAGAAGTGCTGGGCGTCACCGGCGGAGCCGCCGTTGCCGCAGGAAAGCATTTTGCCCTCGTTGAGCAGGGCGTTGACCATCACCTGGCTGGCTTGCTCGATGTGCGGTGCAAGTACGTCCATCGCCATTTGCTTGGTGTCGATACTGGCCTGAAAAAGCTGGCGAATTCGGGATTGCATGTCCATCTGTGTGACCTTAATTAGCGCGGCTACTCGGCACATGAATGTGCAGCCCGCAAAGCAAAGAGCAAAAGTGTTGGGTAAAGGTGTCCGCTTCGGGTCGCACGTGATCAGCTGTCAAAGGCATTCTGCAACCAGTTCAACTGATCGAGGTTGCTGTCGATGGCAACCACGTCGAAGCGGCAGGGGGAATTGGCCCAACGCGACTCGCGCTGAAGAAAATACTGCGCGGCGAAAATCAGTTTCTGCCGTTTGCGCCCATCGATGCTGTCGAGCGCTCCACCCCACTGGGTGTTTTTTCTGTAGCGGACTTCAACGAATACTACTGTATCGCCATCAAGCATGACCAGATCAAGCTCGCCGCGTTTGCACAACCAGTTCTGCGCCAGCAGGCGCAGACCCTGTTGTTGAAGATGCTCGAGCGCGTGGCGCTCGGCATCTTTACCGCTTTGCTGGCGTGACCTGTCAGGCATCAGCGCGGGGTATCCGGCAGGCGTTGAACCTGGCCGCTGACGAACTGTGCCCACGGCAACTGGCGCACCACGCGCTGGTTCTGGGTCATGCCCAGGCTGCCCGACTGGCCTTCAATGCGACTGTCCGGCAGCGCCTTGAGTTGCCCCAGTCGCGGCGCCAGGCGATACGCATCCACGCCCATTGCGTACAGGCGGCCGAGGCTGCCGGCGGCTTGTGGCCATTGTGCGGTGACCTGTTTGCGCAGCGGATCATTGGCGTCCAGCAACCATGGGGTTTCGCAGAAGCGAATACCGTTCATGTCGTTGTACTGATTCACATCGCCGCTGGCACTGAATACGTGTGATGTGGCGTAAACCGGCACATCACCCGCGTACTGGAAGTTCAGGGTCGGTTTGATCTGCTGGGCCTGTTGCGGGGTCGCGGCCAGGAAGATGAACTCGATGTCCTGACGGCGCGAAGGCTGGGCCGCTACCTGCGAACCAACGGTGCTTTGCAAGCTTTTGGCGCGACCTTCGCTCTGACGCAGCTGGAACATGTCGGCAATCTGCTGGGCCAGTTGTACTGGTTGGTCAACGCGTTCGGTTGCAACGATGCTGCCACCGTTGGCTTGCCAGTCCTGGCTGAAGGCGCGCAACACGCGATCGCCCCATTCGCCTTTCGGCACCATGATCGCGGCGCGATGCAGGCCGTCGGCGCGGGCACGACGAGATACTTCACGGGCTTCGTCTTCAGCGGCCAGGCCAAACTGGAACAGCTGGGCCGGACCTTGTTCGCCTTCGCTGTAGTTCAGCGCCAGGGTCGTGATCGGCAGTTGCGGGCGAGCGCTGAGCTGTTTGACCAGCGGTTTTTCCAGCGGACCGACTACCAGTTGCACGCCGTCGGCCTGGGCCTTGCGGTAGAACTCGTCCATCGAGGTCAGTTTCGAGCTGTCATAGAACTCGATGGCTGGCGGCTTCTGCCCGGCTTGTTGAGCCTGGTAGTGAGCGGCCATGAAGCCCTCGCGCAGTGCTTTGCCGACCGAGGCCAGCGGGCCGTCTTGCGGCAGCAGCAGGGCGATCTTGCTCAACGGCTGGCTGGCCAGTTCCTTGAGCTTGGTCAGTGGCAGCGGCAACTGAATGGCGGCCGGGTGCTTGGGGTTCTGGGCGCGCCAGTTGTCGATCGCAGCTTGCTGCTGTTCCAGGGTGCCAGCGGTTTTCACCGCCAGTGCCAGGCCTATCCAGCCACCGAGGTCATCGTTGGTGGTGGGCTGCAGTTGATCGGTTGGCAGCGAGGCGATCAGGGTCCAGATTGCTTCGTGGTTTTTGCTGGCTGCTTCACCTTCAAGCATCGGCGCAATAAAGATGCGCTCCCGTGCGGCGGCCAGGGTCTGGCCGTCGGCCTCAAGGGCGCGGGCATGAACGGTGCCGGTGCGAACCTGTTGCTCGACCGGCAATTCGCTCAGGCGTTGCAGGCTCGGATGGCTCAGGGCAGTCAGCGCCGCCTTCGGCTGGTTGCGCGCCATGGCCAGTTCAGCCGCCAGGGTGCTGGCGAAGACTTGTTGGCCGGGCTTGAGTTGTTCCACCGGAACCTGTTGCAGGATTTGCGCGGACTGGCCGGCATTGCCCTGACGATAAGCCAGGTCGGCCGCGCTCAGGCGCAACAGCGCGGCTTTTTCCGGGTCCTTGCTTTGAGCAGCCTGTTCGAGCAGTTGCTCGATACTGGCGTCCGGGGTCCGTGGAAGTTCGCCAAGGCTGGAGGAGGGCGAGCTGGCGCAAGCCGCCAGCAAGGCAGCGAGGCAGAGGGCAGTGAACAGCCGCAGGCAAGCGATCATGTAGTGTTCCTGATACTCGATCAAATTAGCGTGGAATTGTACCCAAGCACTGGCCGGGGCGCGATGTTACTGGCGTGAATCGATCAATTTAGCTCGTACAAATGTTGCAGCGCTGCACAAACGCCTGAAAAACCCGAGGAGGGCGGGGCGATCGCAAGCGCCGCTACGCGCTACAATGTCGCCTTTTACCGATCATGAGGTGTGCGCTTTGACTGCTCCAGGTGCTTTGAATTCCGCTGCTGGCTCGCTTTATGTGGTGGCGACGCCCATCGGCAACCTGGACGACATCAGTGCGCGTGCGCTGAAAATCCTGCGCGACGTCGCGTTGATCGCCGCCGAAGACACCCGTCACTCCCAGCGCTTGATGCAGCATTTCGGCATTCCGACGCCGCTGGCAGCCTGTCATGAGCACAACGAGCGAGATGAAGGTAGCCGCTTTATCACGCGATTGCTGGCGGGCGACGATGTGGCGCTGATCTCCGATGCTGGCACGCCGCTGATTTCCGATCCGGGTTATCACCTGGTGCGTCAGGCCCGTGCTGCCGGGATCAATGTGGTGCCGGTCCCGGGGGCCTGTGCATTGATCGCAGCGTTGTCGGCGGCGGGCCTGCCGTCGGACCGCTTCATTTTCGAAGGTTTCCTGCCGGCCAAAGCTGTCGGTCGCCGTGCTCGCCTCGAGTTGGTCAAGGAAGAGCCGCGCACGCTGATTTTCTATGAAGCGCCACATCGCATCCTTGAATGCCTGCAAGACATGGAGCTGGTGTTCGGCCCCGAGCGTCCGGCGTTGCTGGCCCGTGAAATCACCAAAACGTTCGAAACCCTCAAAGGTTTGCCGCTGGCCGAGTTGCGCGAGTTCGTCGAGTCAGACAGCAACCAGCAGCGCGGTGAGTGCGTGGTGTTGGTGGCTGGCTGGTCGGTTCCTGAGACCGAGGACGCGGTCAGCAGCGAAGCCATGCGCATCCTCAATCTGTTGCTTGAAGAAATGCCGCTCAAGCGTGCGGCGGCATTGGCGGCGCAAATTACCGGTGAGCGCAAGAATGTGCTCTATCAGGTGGCGCTGGATAAACAGAAGGGCGAGTAAAAACCCGACGCGCAGGATCAGCTGAAGGCGTTTAGCGCTTGTTCTTCGGCCGCTCTGCCGTTAACCTTCGCGGCGGAGAGTCGATTGGACAGTCGCTGCCCTCTATGAAAATTAGGGGGGGGAGGAAAGTCCGGGCTCCATAGGGCGAAGTGCCAGGTAATGCCTGGGAGGCGTGAGCCTACGGAAAGTGCCACAGAAAATAACCGCCTAAGCGCTTCGGCGCCGGTAAGGGTGAAAAGGTGCGGTAAGAGCGCACCGCACGTCTGGCAACAGTTCGTGGCTAGGTAAACCCCACTTGGAGCAAGACCAAATAGGGTCCCAAGGCGTGGCCCGCGCTGGGACCGGGTAGGTTGCTAAAGATGTCCAGTGATGGCCATCGTAGACGAATGACTGTTCAAGACAGAACCCGGCTTACAGATCGACTCTCCACCTTTTTTCTCCCCCTGCTTTAATCATTGAGCAGGGTGCTGGTAGTAGCAATTTCCCTCCTTCCAGAATCGTTGCCAGAACACTTTCGTAATACCGAAAAAATCTTACTCTTAACAAATTACTTTAACTTTCGAACGCAGCCTTCCGTGCTGATTCAAGTTATTGAGCAAAATCACACGTCAGATTCTCGTTGCACCTCTGTTTACCCTCCTAAATCTCAGTTCTGTAAGGGTTTTCCTTTAAACCGCGCCTTGACGGTGCGGTGGCCGCATTCCTATAGTGTGCGCAAGTGGCGGAAAGTGGCATGAAGTGGGTTTTTTGAGCGTAAAACGCTAATATTTGGAGAAACGCTGACGTGTTTCGCGGAGCTAACGCTATCAGTCTCGATGCAAAGGGCCGTCTCGCCATGCCGAGCCGGTACCGTGACGAGCTCGTTTCGCGTAGTTCCGGTCAGTTGATCGTCACAATTGATGCCGTTGATCCGTGTTTGTGTGTTTACCCCCTCGATGAGTGGGAAATTATCGAAACCAAACTGCGCGCACTGCCTTCGCTTCGCGAAGAGAACCGCCGCCTGCAACGTTTACTGATTGGTAATGCCGTCGACCTTGAGCTCGATGGCAGTGGTCGTTTTCTGGTTCCGCCGCGTCTTCGTGAATATGCCAAGTTGGATAAGCGCGCGATGTTGGTAGGCCAACTGAACAAGTTCCAATTATGGGACGAGGATGCCTGGGATGCGGTTTCTGCCGCTGACCTGGCTGCTATTCAACAACCGGGCGCCATGCCTGATGAACTGCGTGATTTGATCCTGTGACTATTGATAGCGGCTTTAACCACATCACCGTACTGCTCGACGAAGCCGTGGAGGCTCTCGCCGTACGTCCTGATGGCTGCTATCTGGACGGCACGTTCGGGCGCGGCGGGCACAGTCGGTTGATCCTCAGCCAGCTCGGCCCCGATGGTCGGGTCCTCGGATTCGACAAAGATCCTCAAGCGATTGCCACCGGGCAAACGCTAGCGGCCGAAGACGGCCGCTTTGTCGTTGTGCAACGCAGCTTTGCCGAGCTCGGTTCGGAAGTGGCCGAACGCGGTCTGCACGGCAAGGTCAGCGGCGTTTTGCTCGACCTGGGCGTGTCTTCGCCGCAGCTCGACGACCCTGAGCGCGGCTTCAGTTTCCTCAATGATGGCCCGCTGGACATGCGCATGGACCCGTCCCGCGGAATCAGCGCTGCCGAATTCGTCAACACCGCACCGGTGGAAGAAATCGCCCGGGTATTCAAGGAATACGGCGAAGAGCGTTTCTCTGGCCGCATGGCCCGTGCCGTGGCCGAGCGCCGAGACATCAAGCCGTTCGAGCGCACAGCCGACCTGGCTGAAGTCTTGAAAGTCGCCAACCCGGCATGGGAAAAGGGCAAGAACCCTGCCACCCGTGCGTTCCAGGGCCTGCGTATTCACGTCAACAACGAACTGGGTGATCTGGAAGCCGGCCTCGAAGCTGCACTGGACTGCCTGGAAATCGGTGGCCGCCTGGTCGTCATCAGCTTCCACTCGCTGGAAGACCGCATCGTCAAACTGTTCATGCGCAAACTGGTAAAAGGCGAAGCCGATAACCTGCCGCGCAACCTGCCGGTCCGTCACGTCGCTTTCGAACCGATCATCAAAATTCATGGCAAAGCGCAGTCCGCCTCCGAGGCCGAACTCAAAGCCAACCCACGTTCGCGCAGCGCCGTCATGCGCGTCGCGGAGAAGCTGCGGTGAGCAAGCTTTTCGCCAAGCCTCTTCCCGGCGGAAGCTTCTTCATGCTGCTGCTGTTTATTGGCGTGCTCGTGTCGGCCATCGGCGTGTCGTACAGCGCCCACTGGAACCGGCAGTTGCTGAACTCGCTGTACGCCGAGTTGAGTGTGCGCGACAAGGCGCAGGCGGAGTGGGGCCGGTTGATTCTCGAGCAGAGCACCTGGACTGCCCACAGCCGTATCGAAGTGCTGGCCACCGAGCAACTGAAGATGCGCATTCCCGGCGCCGCTGAAGTGCAGATGGTGGCGCCATGATGAAACTCGAGGGCGCACTGTTTCCATGGCGTTTCCGCCTGGTGCTGGGCTTGCTCGGCGTCATGGTTGCGGCTATATGCTGGCGGATCATCGATCTGCAAGTCGTCGACCGCGCCTTCCTTAAAAGCCAGGGCGATGCGCGCAGCGTTCGTCACATTCCGATTCCGGCTCACCGTGGTCTGATCACCGACCGTAACGGCGAGCCTTTGGCCGTGAGTACGCCGGTCACCACGCTGTGGGCGAACGCCAAGGAAATGCAGCTGGCCAAAGAGAAGTGGCCAGCACTGGCGGCGGCTCTGGGCCAAGACCCTAAAGCCCTGGCCGAGCGCCTCGAAGCCCAGGCCAACAAAGAATTCATCTACCTCGTGCGCGGGCTCACCCCCGAGCAGGGCCAATCTGTACTCGATCTGAAAGTGCCGGGTGTCTACGGCATCGAAGAATTCCGGCGCTTCTACCCGGCCGGTGAAGTCACCGCGCACATGGTCGGTTTTACCGACATCGATGACCACGGTCGTGAAGGGGTCGAACTGGCCTACGACGAATGGCTGGCCGGGGTCCCTGGCAAGCGGCAGGTCATCAAGGATCGGCGTGGCCGACTTATCAAGGATGTCCAGGTCACCAAAAACGCCAAGGCCGGCAAGCCCTTGGCGTTGTCCATTGACCTGCGTCTGCAATACCTGGCCAACCGCGAGTTGCGTAACGCGATCATTGAGAACGGCGCCAAGGCCGGCAGCCTGGTGATCATGGACGTGAAGACCGGCGAGATCCTCGCCATGGTCAACCAGCCGACCTACAACCCGAACAACCGTCGCAACCTGCAACCGGCGATGATGCGCAACCGCGCCATGATCGACGTGTTCGAGCCGGGTTCGACCATGAAAGCCATTTCCATGAGTGCGGCGATCGAAACCGGGCGCTGGAAACCGAGTGACACCGTCGAGGTGTACCCGGGCACTTTGCAGATTGGTAAATACACCATCAAGGACGTCTCCAAGTCCGAAGGCCCGGTGCTTGACCTGACCGGCATCCTGATCAATTCCAGTAACGTCGGCATGAGTAAGGTCGCGTTCGATATCGGCGGCGAAACCATCTTCCGCCTCGCGCAGAAAGTCGGCCTCGGCCAGGACACCGGCCTCGGCTTCCCGGGCGAGCGCGTCGGCAACCTGCCGAACTACCGCGAATGGCGCAAGGCTGAAACCGCAACGTTGTCCTACGGCTACGGTATTTCCGTCACCGCGATCCAGTTGGTCCACGCCTTCTCGGCCCTGGCCAACAATGGTCGACTCGCGCCGCTGACCCTGATCAAGACCGACAAGCCGGCGCAAACCACGCAAGTGCTGCCCGAAGCCGTCGCGAAAACCATGCAGACCATGCTGACCCAGGTGATCGAAGCCCCGCGCGGTGTGTTCCGTGCGCAGGTGCCGGCGTATCACGTGGCTGGCAAGTCGGGTACGGCGCGTAAGACGTCGGTCGGCACCAAAGGCTACGCCGAGAATTCCTACCGCTCGCTGTTCGCCGGTTTCGGCCCGATGAGCGATCCGCGTTACGCGATCGTGGTGGTGATCGATGAACCGACCAAGGCCGGTTACTTCGGTGGTCTGGTCTCGGCGCCGGTGTTCAGCAAGGTGATGTCCGGGACGTTGCGCCTGATGAACATCACCCCGGACAACCTGCCGCCGACGCAAACCGCTAACGCCACACCGGTCGTTCCACTGAAAGCCAATGGAGGGCGCGGCTGATGTCTCTTAGTCTGAATAAAATTTTCGCCCACGCTGGCCGCGATCTGTTGATCCGCGAACTGACCCTGGACAGCCGCAACGTGCGGGCTGGCGATCTGTTTCTTGCCGTCCCTGGCGGCAAGTTAGACGGGCGCGCGCACATCGCCGACGCCTTGCAGCGCGGTGCTGCTGCGGTGGCTTATGAAGTCGAAGGCGCTACCGTATTGCCGATCACCGACGTGCCGCTGATTCCGGTCAAAGGCCTGGCGGCGCAACTGTCGGACATCGCCGGTCGCTTTTATGGCGACCCGAGCCGGCACCTGAACCTGGTTGGCGTAACCGGCACCAATGGCAAAACCAGCGTCACGCAGTTGGTTGCGCAGGCCCTGGACTTGCTCGGACAGCATTGCGGCATCGTCGGCACCCTGGGCACCGGTTTCTACGGCGCGCTGGAAAGCGGCCTGCACACCACGCCGAACCCGATCGCCGTACAAGCGACCTTGGCTGACCTGAAAAAGGCCGGTGCCAAAGCCGTCGCCATGGAAGTGTCTTCCCACGGCCTGGATCAAGGTCGCGTGACGGCGTTGGCGTTCGACGTGGCAGTGATGACCAACCTGTCCCGCGATCACCTCGATTACCACGGCACCATGCAAGCCTACGGCGAAGCCAAGGCCAAGCTGTTTGCCTGGAACGATTTGAAGTGCCGGGTGATCAACCTCGACGACGAGTTCGGCCGCCAACTGGCTGCGGACAAACGTGAGTCGCGCCTGATCACCTATAGCCTGGAAGATGCCAGCGCCTACCTCTATTGCCGTGAAGCACAGTTCGACGACGAAGGCGTGCGCGCCACGCTGGTCACGCCCCAGGGCGAGCATCATTTGCGCAGCACCTTGCTCGGTCGCTTCAACCTGAGCAACGTGCTGGCCGCAGTCGGCGCCTTGCTCGGTCTGGACTACGCGCTGGACGAAATCCTCAAGGTCCTGCCGAAACTCGAAGGTCCGGCCGGTCGCATGCAGCGTCTCGGCGGCGGCACCCAGCCGCTGGTGGTGGTCGATTACGCCCACACGCCGGATGCGCTGGAAAAAGTCTTGATGGCTCTGCGTCCACACGCCAAAGGCCGTTTGCTGTGCCTGTTCGGTTGCGGCGGTGATCGCGATCGCGGCAAGCGTCCGCTGATGGCCGAAGTGGTCGAGCGTCTGGCCGACGGTGTGCTGGTCACCGATGACAACCCGCGCACCGAAGATCCTTCGCTGATTTTTGATGACATTCGCGCTGGTTTTACCGCTGTGGATAAAGTCACCTTTGTCGCCGGCCGTGGTCAGGCGATTGCCCAGTTGATCGCCAGCGCCTCGGCGGATGACGTGATTGTGCTGGCCGGTAAAGGTCACGAGGACTATCAGGAAATCAACGGCGAGCGTCACGCTTTCTCCGATCTGGTCGAGGCTGATCATGCCTTGACCGCGTGGGAGGTGGCTCATGCTTAAAGCCTTGAAACTGAGCGAACTGACCGGCGCACTGAATGCACGATTGATCGCGGGCGATGCCACATTCGATGGCGTCAGCATCGACAGCCGCGCGATCAAACCGGGTCAGTTGTTTATTGCCCTGACCGGCCCGCGTTTCGATGGTCATGACTATTTGAACGATGTCGCCAGCAAAGGCGCCGTGGCTGCACTGGTCGAGCGCGAAGTCGCCGACAGCGCGTTGCCGCAATTGCTGGTCAAGGATACCCGCCAGGCGTTGGGTCAACTGGGCGCTATGAACCGTGCCGCGTTCACTCAACCAGTGGCGGCGATCACCGGTTCCAGCGGTAAAACCACGGTCAAGGAGATGCTCGCGAGCATCCTGCGCACCCGCGGTCCGGTACTGGCGACCCGTGGCAACCTGAACAACGACCTCGGCGTGCCACTGACCCTGCTCGAACTCTCGCCGGAACATACCTCCGCCGTGATCGAGCTCGGTGCTTCGCGTCTCGGCGAAATTGCCTACACCGTGGGCATGACCAAGCCGCACGTGGCCGTGCTCAACAATGCCGGGACCGCTCACGTCGGCGAGTTCGGCGGGCCGGAAAAAATCGTTGAAGCCAAGGGCGAGATCATTGAAGGGCTGGAGGCCGATGGCGTCGCCGTGCTCAATCTTGACGACAAAGCGTTCGGTATTTGGAAGGCTCGTGCGGGCGGTCGCAAAGTGCTGACTTTCGCCCTGAACAATCCAAGTGCCGACTTCTACGCCAGCGAGCTGGATCGCGATGCGCGTGGTTGCCCTGCCTTCAACCTGCACAGTCCTGAAGGTGTGGAACGCGTTCAACTGAACCTGCTCGGCACCCATAACGTCGCCAATGCCATGGCCGCCGCCGCTGCCGCGTATGCTCTGGGCGTGTCGCTGTTCGGCATCGCTACCGGTCTCGGCGCGGTGCAACCGGTCAAGGGTCGTACCGTCGCGCAACTGGCCACTAATGGCATACGCGTGATCGATGACACCTACAACGCGAACCCCACCTCCATGTGCGCTGCCGTTGATATACTCGCCGGCTTTTCCGGTCGCACCGTTCTGGTGCTCGGAGATATCGGCGAATTGGGCGATTGGGCGGAGCAGGGGCACCGCGATGTGGGCGAGTACGCCCGCGGCAAGGTTTCCGCGCTTTACGCTGTCGGGCCACTGATGGCTCACGCCGTGAACGCTTTCGGTCCCCAGGCCTTTCACTTCAGCACTCAGGCTGAGCTGATCAAGGCCTTGGGCGCCGAGCAAGACACCAACACCACCATTTTGATCAAGGGCTCGCGCAGCGCTGCGATGGAAAACATCGTCGCCGCTTTGTGCGGGTCCAGCCTGGAGAAACATTAATGCTGCTGCTGTTAGCGGAGTACCTGCAACAGTTCTACAAAGGCTTCGCGGTCTTTCAGTACCTGACCCTGCGCGGGATCCTCGGTGTGCTGACCGCGCTGGTTTTGTCGCTGTGCTACGGCCCGTGGATGATCCGCACGTTGCAGAACCGTCAGATCGGTCAATCCGTTCGCAATGACGGTCCACAATCGCACCTTTCAAAATCGGGCACCCCGACCATGGGCGGCGCACTGATTCTGTCGTCTATCGGTGTCAGCACCTTGCTTTGGGCTGACCTGAGCAACCGTTATGTCTGGACCGTGTTGCTGGTGACGTTGCTGTTCGGTGCTATCGGTTGGGTCGACGACTATCGCAAGGTGATCGAGAAAAACTCTAAAGGCCTGCCGAGCCGCTGGAAGTATTTCTGGCAGTCGGTGTTCGGCCTCGGCGCGGCGATCTTCCTTTATATGACCGCTGCGACGCCGGTAGAAACCACCCTGATCCTGCCGATGCTCAAGGACTACAGCATTCCGCTGGGCATAGGCTTTGTCGTTCTGACCTATTTCGTGATTGTCGGCTCGAGCAACGCGGTCAACCTGACCGATGGCCTCGACGGTCTGGCGATCATGCCGACGGTGATGGTCGGCGGCGGCCTGGGGATCTTCTGCTACCTGTCCGGTAACGTGAAATTCGCTGAATACCTGCTGATTCCTTACGTGCCGGGTGCCGGTGAGTTGATCGTGTTCTGCGGTGCCTTGATCGGTGCGGGCCTCGGTTTCCTCTGGTTCAACACCTATCCGGCGCAAGTCTTCATGGGCGACGTCGGCGCACTGGCGCTGGGCGCAGCGCTTGGCACGATCGCGGTGATCGTCCGCCAGGAAATCGTCCTGTTCATCATGGGCGGTGTGTTCGTGATGGAAACCCTGTCTGTCGTTATCCAGGTTGCTTCTTTCAAGCTGACCGGTCGCCGCGTATTCCGCATGGCGCCGATTCACCACCACTTTGAACTCAAGGGCTGGCCTGAGCCACGCGTGATCGTCCGTTTCTGGATCATCACCGTGATTCTCGTACTGGTCGGCCTTGCCACCCTGAAGCTGAGGTAGAACGAGTGTCTCTGATCGCTTCTGACCACTTCCGCATCGTTGTCGGCCTCGGCAAGAGCGGCATGTCCCTGGTTCGCTTCCTGGCGAACCGGGGCACGTCGTTTGCTGTGGCTGATACGCGGGAAAATCCACCGGAACTGGCCACGCTCAAGCGTGACTATCCGCACGTGGAAGTGCGTTGTGGCGAGCTGGACGTCGAATTCCTGTGCCGTGCCGACGAGCTCTACGTGAGCCCCGGCCTGGCGCTGGCGACCCCGGCCCTGCAGGCTGCCGCCGCCCGTGGCGTGAAATTGTCCGGCGACATCGAGCTGTTCGCGCGTAACGCGAAGGCGCCGATTGTCGCCATCAGCGGTTCCAACGCGAAAAGCACCGTCACCACCCTGGTTGGCGAGATGGCAGTGGCGGCGGGCAAGCGTGTCGCTGTCGGTGGCAACCTCGGTACGCCGGCGCTGGATCTGCTCGACGACGACGTCGAGTTGTACGTGATGGAACTGTCGAGCTTCCAGCTCGAAACCACCGATCAACTCAACGCCGAAGTGGCGACCGTGCTTAATGTCAGCGAAGACCACATGGACCGCTACAGCGGTCTGCCGGCCTATCACCTGGCCAAGCACCGGATCTTCCGTGGCGCCAAACAGTTTGTGGTCAACCGTCAGGACGCCCTGAGCCGTCCGCTGATGGGCGAGGGCCAGCCGTGCTGGACTTTCGGTTTGAGCAAACCCGATTTCAAGGCCTTCGGGATCCGCGAAGAAGACGGCGAGAAGTACCTGGCCTTCGAATTCCAGAACCTGATGCCGGTGCGCGAGTTGAAGATTCGTGGCGCCCACAACCAGTCCAACGCCCTGGCGGCATTGGCACTGGGGCACGCCGTCGGCCTGCCGTTCGACGCCATGCTCTCGAGCCTGCGCACCTTCGCTGGCCTCGAGCATCGCTGCCAATGGGTTCGTGACCTGGGTGGCGTGAGCTATTACAACGATTCCAAAGCCACCAACGTCGGCGCCGCACTGGCCGCCATCGAAGGGCTGGGCGCGGACATCGACGGCAAACTCGTGCTGATCGCCGGTGGCGATGGCAAGGGTGCCGAGTTCAAGGATTTACGTGACCCGGTGGCGGTCAACTGCCGCGCCGTGGTGTTGATGGGCCGTGACAGTGACCTGATCGGTCAGGCCATCGGCGATGCCGTGCCGCTGATTCGCGTCAGTTCACTGGAGGAAGCGGTCGCACAGTGCCGCGCCGTCGCCGAGCCAGGCGACGCCGTGTTGTTGTCGCCTGCCTGCGCCAGTTTCGACATGTTCAAGAATTACGAAGACCGTGGCCATCAGTTCGTCCGCGCTGTGGAGGAACTGGCATGAGCCTGCTCAATATCATCAAGCCGTACCCGTCGCCGATCATCACCGGGCGCGGGATCGACCTCGACTTCCCGATGCTCGCCGGTTGCCTGGCCTTGATCGGTCTCGGGCTGGTGATGATTGCCTCGGCCTCGACCGAAGTGGCGGCCGTGCAGTCGGGCAGTGCCCTGTACTACATGATTCGCCACCTGATCTACATCGTGCTGGGCCTGGGCGCCTGCGTCATCACCATGATGATTCCGATCGCCACCTGGCAACGCTTGGGCTGGCTGATGCTGCTGGGTGCATTCGGTTTGCTGGTGATGGTGATCATCCCGGGGATCGGCCGCGAAGTGAACGGTTCGATGCGCTGGATCGGCTTCAGTTTCTTCAACGTTCAGCCGTCCGAGATCGCCAAGGTGTTCGTGGTGATCTACCTCGCCGGTTATCTGGTACGTCGCCAGAAAGAAGTGCGCGAAAGCTGGATGGGCTTCTTCAAGCCGTTCATCGTTCTGCTGCCCATGGCCGGTCTATTGCTGATGGAGCCGGATTTCGGTGCCACCGTTGTCATGATGGGCGCGGCAGCGGCGATGCTATTCCTCGGCGGGGTCGGGCTGTTCCGGTTTTCCTTAATGGTGGTCCTCGCGGTCGGGGCGGTGGTGCTGTTGATTCAAGTGCAGCCGTATCGAATGGCGCGTCTGACCAACTTTGCCGATCCGTGGGCCGACCAGTTCGGTGCCGGCTACCAGTTGTCGCAAGCATTGATCGCATTCGGTCGCGGCGAATGGCTGGGCGTTGGCCTGGGCAACAGCGTGCAGAAACAGTTCTACCTGCCGGAAGCCCACACCGACTTCGTGTTCTCGGTGCTGGCCGAAGAGCTGGGCGCCGTGGGTTCCTTGTGCACCGTAGCGCTGTTCGTCTTCGTCTGTGTGCGTGGCATGTACATCGGTTATTGGGCTGAGAAGGCCAAGCAGTTCTTCGCCGCCTACATTGCGTACGGCCTGTCGTTCCTGTGGATCGGCCAGTTCCTGATCAACATCGGGGTGAACGTCGGCCTGCTGCCGACCAAAGGCCTGACCCTGCCGTTCCTCAGTTATGGCGGCAGTTCGCTGGTGATTTGCGGTGCCTGTCTCGGCTTGTTATTGCGCATCGAGTGGGAGAGTCGAACCCACTTGGGCAGCGAAGAGATGGAGTTCCATGAGAGCGACTTCGCCGAGGAGCCGACCCATGGGCGCTAACGTCTTGATCATGGCGGGCGGCACCGGTGGCCATGTGTTCCCGGCGCTGGCGTGCGCCCGCGAATTCCAGGCCCGCGGTTACACCGTGCACTGGCTCGGAACGCCACGCGGCATCGAGAACGACCTGGTGCCGATGGCCGGAATCGAGCTGCACCGGATCAATGCCACCGGTTTGCGCGGCAAGGGTAAGTTGTCCCTGCTCAAGGCTCCGTTCATGGTACTCAAGTCGGTTTGGCAGGCACGGGCGATCATTCGTCAGCTGCGGCCGGTGTGTGTGGTCGGCTTCGGTGGTTATGTGACCGGTCCTGGCGGTGTTGCCGCCAAACTGGCCGGCGTGCCGGTGATCGTTCATGAGCAGAACGCCGTGGCCGGTACCGCCAATCGGTTGCTGGTGCCGTTGGCCGCCCGAGTCTGTGAAGCGTTCCCCGACACCTTTACCCTGTCGGACAGCCGTCGGACCACCGGTAACCCGGTGCGCACCGAGCTGTTCCTCGAAACACAGCGTCCTGCCCTGGCGGGACGCAAGGCGCGTTTGCTGATCCTGGGCGGAAGCCTGGGCGCAGAGCCGTTGAACAAGTTGCTGCCTGAAGCCCTGTCGCAAGTCGCCCCCGACCTGCGCCCGGAAGTGTTTCATCAGGCCGGCAAAAACCACGATGAAGTGACTGCAGAGCGCTATCGCGCGGCTGGCGTCGAGGCGCAAGTGCAGCCTTTCATCAAAGACATGGCCCAAGCCTATGGCTGGGCCGACCTGGTGGTGTGCCGCGCAGGCGCGTTGACCATCAGTGAACTGGCTGCCGCCGGTCTGCCCTCGATGCTGGTGCCGTTGCCCCACGCGATCGACGATCACCAGACCCGCAACGCCGATTATTTGGCCCGTGAAGGCGCTGCCTTCCTGATGCCGCAAAGAACGACTGGCGCAGCGGATCTTGCCGCGCGCCTGACAGAGGTCCTGATGCAACCACAACGACTCAACGACATGGCCACTGCGGCACGCCGCCTGGCCAAACCCGATGCAACCCGTAACGTGGTCGATACCTGTCTGGAGGTGGCCCATGGTTGAGAAACAGAAAGCCATGCCGCAACCGGAAATGCGCCGCATCCGTCGCATCCACTTCGTCGGCATCGGCGGCGTGGGCATGTGCGGCATCGCCGAAGTGTTGCTGAACCTGGGCTATGAAGTGTCCGGTTCCGACCTGAAAGCGTCGCCGGTGACCGAGCGTCTCGAGTCCTTTGGCGCGCATATTTTCATCGGCCACCGTGCCGAAAACGCCTCTGCCGCTGACGTGCTGGTGGTATCGAGCGCCGTGAACACCTCCAACCCGGAAGTCGCGTCTGCTCTGGAACGCCGTATCCCTGTGGTGCCGCGAGCCGAAATGCTCGCGGAACTGATGCGCTATCGCCACGGCATCGCCGTTGCCGGTACGCACGGCAAAACCACCACCACCAGCCTGATCGCTTCGGTGTTCGCGGCCGGTGGCCTGGACCCGACGTTCGTCATCGGTGGTCGTCTGAATGCTGCGGGCACCAATGCCCAGCTCGGCACCAGCCGCTACCTGATTGCCGAAGCCGACGAAAGCGATGCCAGTTTCCTGCACCTGCAGCCGCTGGTGGCCGTGGTCACCAACATCGACGCCGACCACATGGCGACCTACGACGGTGACTTCAACAAACTGAAGAAAACCTTCGTCGAGTTCCTCCACAACCTGCCGTTCTACGGTCTGGCGGTGGTGTGCCTGGACGATCCGGTGGTGCGTGAAATCCTGCCGCTGGTGAAACGCCCGACGGTCACTTATGGCTTCGGCGATGACTGCGACGTACGCGCCATCAACGTGCGCCAGCAAGGCATGCAAACCTTCTTCACGGTGCTGCGCCCGGATCGCGAGCCGTTGGATGTCTCGGTGAACATGCCAGGCAACCACAACGTATTGAACGCCCTGGCGACCATCTGCATCGCCACCGACGAAGGTGTCAGCGATGAAGCCATCGTCCAGGGCCTGTCCGGCTTCCAGGGTGTCGGCCGACGCTTCCAGGTCTACGGCGAACTGCCGGTAGACGGCGGCAACGTGATGCTGGTCGACGACTACGGTCACCACCCGACCGAAGTCGCGGCCGTGATCCAGGCCGTACGCGGTGGCTGGCCGGAGCGCCGTCTGGTGATGGTGTACCAGCCGCACCGTTACAGCCGCACCCGTGACCTGTACGACGATTTCGTCAATGTACTGGCCGATGCCAACGTCTTGCTGCTGATGGAAGTCTACCCGGCCGGTGAAGAGCCGATCCCGGGCGCCGACAGCCGCAAGCTGTGCAACAGCATCCGTCAGCGCGGTCAACTCGACCCGATCTACATCGAGCGCGGTGTCGACCTCGCGCCGCTGGTCAAGCCACTGCTGCGTGCTGGCGACATCCTGCTGTGCCAGGGCGCCGGTGATATCGGTGGTCTCGCCCCGAAACTGTTGGCCAGTCCACTATTCGCGGGAGCTGTTGCCGCGCCGACTGCGGGGAAGTTGAAATGACTGCTGCATACGCCAACCTCGTCTCCACGATCGCGCCGAAAGACTTCGGCCGCGTCGCCGTGCTGTTCGGCGGCAAGAGTGCCGAGCGTGAAGTGTCCCTGAAGTCGGGCAACGCTGTACTCGACGCACTGCTGAGCGCCGGTGTGGATGCGTTCGGCCTCGATGTGGGCGATGACCTTCTGCAGCGTTTGCTGAACGAAAAAATCGACCGCGCTTTCGTCATCCTCCACGGTCGTGGCGGTGAAGACGGCAGCATGCAGGGCCTGCTCGAATGCCTGGGCATTCCGTATACCGGCAGTGGCATTCTGGCTTCGGCACTGGCCATGGACAAGCTGCGGACCAAACAGGTCTGGCACAGTCTGGGCATTCCGACGCCACGTCACGCGGTACTGAGCTGCGAGGCTGATTGTATTTCGGCAGCGACGGAACTGGGCTTCCCTTTGATCGTCAAACCGGCCCATGAAGGTTCAAGTATCGGGATGGCCAAAGTGACCTCCGCGTCGGAGTTGATCGATGCGTGGAAAGCGGCCAGTACCTACGATTCGCAAGTGTTGGTCGAGCAATGGATTCAAGGTCCTGAGTTCACCATCGCCACCCTGCGTGACCAGGTGTTGCCTCCAATTGCCCTGGGCACGACGCACAGCTTCTACGACTACGACGCCAAGTACGTGGCTTCCGATACCCAGTACCGGATCCCGTGTGGCCTGGACAGCAACAAAGAAAAAGAACTGATGGACCTCACGGCGAAAGCCTGTGAGGCGCTGGGTATCGCCGGTTGGGGCAGGGCAGACGTGATGCAGGACGCCGACGGGCAGTTCTGGTTCCTCGAAGTCAACACCGCACCGGGCATGACCGATCACAGCCTGGTGCCGATGGCGGCCCGTGCTGCCGGTCTGGATTTCCAGCAACTGGTTCTGGCGATTCTGGCGGCAAGCATTGCCGGCAACCAAGAGCCGCGAGGTTAAGACCATGCAAGGCGCACAGCTGAGACATCAGCCCCCTCCAGCACCCGGCCGCAAGCCGGTGCCTCGGGGTGCCAGCCGAATGGTGGCCAAAGAGCCGATGTCTGCGCGCCTGCCGAAAGCCAATTTTGGCTTTCTGAAAAGCCTGTTCTGGCCGGTGCTGTTGGTGGCGCTGGGGTTCGGCACTTACGAAGGCGCGCAGCGTTTGCTGCCGTACGCCGACCGGCCGATCAGCAAAATCGCGGTGCAGGGCGACTTGAGTTACATCAGCCAGCAAGCGGTGCAGCAGCGGATCGCCCCGTACGTGGCGTCGAGCTTCTTCACCATCGATCTTGCGAGCATGCGCACCGAGCTTGAAACGATGCCATGGATTGCCCACGCCGAAGTGCGCAGGGTGTGGCCGGATCAAGTGGTGATCCGCCTGGAAGAACAACTGCCGGTGGCACGTTGGGGCGATGAATCGCTGTTGAACAACCAGGGTCAGGCGTTCACCCCGCGTGAGCTGGCGAACTACGAACACTTGCCACAGCTGTTCGGCCCACAACGGGCTCAACAGCAGGTAATGCAGCAGTACCAGGTGCTGAGCCAGATGCTCAGGCCGTTGGGCTTCTCGATTGCACGCCTGGAATTGCGTGAACGAGGCAGCTGGTTCCTGACCACCGGAGCCGGCAGTGCGGGCCCGGGGATCGAACTGCTGCTGGGACGCGGCAAGCTGGTGGAAAAGATGCGCCGCTTCATTGCCATCTACGACAAGACGCTTAAAGAACAGATTACGAACATTGCGCGCATCGATCTGCGCTACGCCAACGGCCTCGCTGTTGGCTGGCGGGAACCTGTAGCGCCCACGACAGCCCAACCCGCTGTCGCGAAGAATTAAGAAGAGGCAGGACCCATGGCAAACGTGCAAAGCGGCAAAATGATCGTCGGTCTCGATATCGGCACCTCCAAGGTGGTGGCGCTGGTCGGCGAGGTCTCGGACGACGGCACGCTGGAAATCGTCGGGATCGGCACTCATCCGTCCCGTGGCCTGAAGAAAGGCGTGGTGGTGAACATCGAGTCCACCGTGCAATCGATCCAGCGCGCGATCGAAGAAGCGCAGCTGATGGCCGGTTGCCGGATCCACTCGGCGTTCGTTGGCGTGGCGGGCAATCACATCCGCAGCCTGAACTCCCACGGCATCGTGGCGATTCGTGATCGCGAAGTCAGCTCCGCCGACCTTGAGCGCGTCCTCGACGCTGCCCAGGCCGTGGCGATCCCGGCTGACCAGCGCGTGCTGCACACCTTGCCGCAGGATTACGTGATCGATAACCAGGAAGGCGTCCGTGAGCCGCTGGGCATGTCGGGCGTGCGTCTGGAAGCCAAGGTTCATGTGGTGACTTGCGCCGTCAACGCTGCACAAAACATTGAAAAATGCGTGCGCCGCTGCGGCCTGGAAATCGACGACATCATTCTCGAGCAACTGGCTTCGGCCTATTCGGTCCTGACCGACGACGAGAAAGAGCTGGGCGTGTGCCTGGTGGACATCGGCGGCGGCACCACCGACATCGCGATCTTCACCGAAGGCGCGATCCGTCACACCGCGGTGATCCCGATTGCGGGCGATCAGGTGACCAACGACATCGCCATGGCGTTGCGCACCCCGACCCAGTACGCCGAAGAAATCAAGATTCGCTACGCCTGCGCCCTGGCCAAACTGGCCGGTGCCGGTGAAACCATCAAGGTGCCAAGCGTTGGCGACCGCCCACCGCGCGAGCTGTCCCGCCAGGCCCTGGCCGAAGTGGTCGAGCCGCGTTACGACGAACTGTTCACGCTGATCCAGGCCGAATTGCGCCGCAGCGGCTACGAAGACCTTATCCCGGCCGGCATCGTGCTGACCGGCGGTACCTCGAAAATGGAAGGCGCGGTCGAACTGGCCGAAGAGATCTTCCACATGCCGGTCCGCCTGGGCGTGCCTCACGGCGTCAAGGGCCTGGACGATGTGGTGCGCAACCCGATTTATTCCACGGGCGTTGGCCTGTTGATGTACGGCCTGCAGAAGCAGTCCGACGGGATTTCATTCTCGGGCATCAGCAGCCGCGACAGCTACAGCAATGAAGAACCGAAAGTCGCCTTGCTCGATCGCTTCAAGAGCTGGGTACAAGGCAACTTCTGAAGATTTACCGCAGCACCGTTGTAGATACACGCAGTAGGCGAAAAAACTAGAGAACGTAAAGGAGAGGGAAAATGTTCGAACTCGTAGACAACATCCCCGCAAGCCCGGTAATCAAAGTTATCGGTGTTGGCGGAGGCGGCGGCAACGCTGTCAACCACATGGTCAAGAGCAACATTGAAGGCGTTGAATTCATCTGCGCCAACACTGATGCCCAGGCGCTGAAATCCATCGGCGCGCGGACCATCCTGCAACTCGGTACCGGTGTGACCAAAGGTCTGGGCGCCGGCGCCAACCCTGAAGTAGGTCGTCAGGCCGCTCTCGAAGATCGCGAGCGCATTGCCGAAGTCCTGCAGGGCACCAATATGGTGTTCATCACCACAGGCATGGGCGGTGGTACCGGTACCGGTGCTGCGCCAATCATTGCTGAAGTGGCCAAGGAAATGGGGATTCTCACCGTTGCGGTGGTGACTCGTCCGTTCCCGTTCGAAGGCCGCAAGCGCATGCAGATCGCCGACGAAGGTATCCGTCTGCTGTCTGAAAGCGTCGACTCGTTGATCACCATTCCCAACGAGAAACTGCTGACCATCCTTGGCAAGGACGCAAGCCTGCTGTCCGCGTTCGCCAAGGCTGACGATGTACTGGCCGGTGCCGTTCGCGGTATCTCCGACATCATCAAACGTCCGGGCATGATCAACGTCGACTTTGCCGACGTACGCACCGTGATGAGCGAAATGGGCATGGCGATGATGGGTACTGGCTGCGCCAGCGGTCCGAACCGTGCACGTGAGGCCACCGAAGCGGCCATTCGCAACCCATTGCTCGAAGACGTGAACCTGCAAGGTGCACGCGGCATCCTGGTGAACATCACCGCCGGTCCTGACCTGTCCCTGGGTGAGTACTCCGACGTGGGTAGCATCATCGAAGCCTTCGCTTCCGAGCACGCGATGGTCAAGGTCGGCACCGTTATCGATCCGGACATGCGCGATGAACTGCACGTGACTGTGGTTGCCACGGGTCTGGGCGCAAAAATCGAGAAGCCTGTGAAGGTCATCGACAACACCGTTCACACCTCGATGGCCTCCCAGCCGCAACAATCGGCGCCCGCTCGTCAGGAACAACCGGCGGTAAACTACCGTGATCTGGACCGTCCGACCGTCATGCGCAACCAGGCTCAGGCCGGTGCTGCGACTGCCGCGAAGATGAATCCGCAAGATGATCTGGATTACCTGGACATCCCGGCTTTCCTGCGTCGTCAGGCTGATTGATGGAATGTATCAGGGCTATGAAGGTGATTGGTGTTCAGCAAAGGTCTGGTCTGCTATTATCGCCAGCCTTTGTTGATACCAGTTCGCAATTTGCGCTGAAGCGGCCCAAGCCATGATTAAACAACGCACACTGAAAAATATTATCCGTGCTACAGGTGTAGGCCTGCACTCCGGGGAAAAGGTATACCTGACCCTCAAGCCCGCACCTATCGACACCGGCATTGTGTTTGTTCGTGCCGACCTCGATCCGGTCGTGCAGATTCCTGCCCGCGCGGAAAACGTTGGTGAAACCACGATGTCGACCACATTGGTCAGTGGTGACACCAAAGTGGATACGGTGGAGCACTTGCTCTCGGCCATGGCTGGCCTGGGCATCGATAACGCCTACGTCGAGCTCTCCGCGTCTGAAGTCCCGATCATGGATGGTAGCGCTGGACCCTTCGTATTTCTGATTCAGTCGGCGGGCCTGGAAGAACAGGACGCCGCCAAGAAGTTCATCCGGATCCTGCGGGAAGTGACAGTGGAAGACGGCGACAAGCGCGCCACTTTCGTCCCTTTCGAAGGTTTCAAAGTGAGCTTCGAGATCGATTTCGATCACCCGGTTTTCCGTGACCGCACACAAAGTGCAAGCGTGGATTTTTCCAGTACTTCGTTCGTAAAAGAAGTCAGCCGCGCCCGTACCTTTGGTTTCATGAGTGACATCGAGTACCTGCGCAAGCACAACCTCGCACTCGGCGGCAGCGTTGAAAACGCTATTGTGGTCGACGCGGATGGTGTACTGAACGAAGACGGCCTTCGCTATGAAGACGAATTCGTGAAGCACAAGATCCTCGATGCAATTGGTGACCTCTACCTGCTGGGCAATAGCCTGATTGGTGAGTTCAAGGGCTTCAAGTCCGGACATGCATTGAACAACCAGCTGCTGCGCAAGTTGATTGAGCAGACAGATGCTTGGGAAGTCGTGACTTTCGAAGACGCCAGCACTGCACCGATCTCTTACATGCGTCCCGTTGCGGCCGTGTAAGTAAAAAAAACCTCTCTAGTTTTTAAAGGCTGCCTTCGGGTGGCCTTTTTTTATGCCTGCGGGAAAGAGGTGCGGTGTTTGTTCCGGCCTATTCGCGGGCAAGCCCGCTCCCACAATGGTCGAGTGGTACACAAAATCTGTGGCCGACACTGAGCCTGTGGGAGCGGGCTTGCCCGCGAATAGGCCGGTAGCGACACCGCAGATTTCAAGCCGTGGCGACCACCCGATTGCGCCCACCTTCCTTCGCCTGATACAGCGCCTTGTCCGCCGCAAACAGCAAAATCTCCAGGCTGATATCTGTCGCTGTCGTCCAAGTGCTGATCCCGATACTGACAGTCATCGGCGACTCGGCGCCCTCAACCATCGGCAACTGCTCAACCGCCTTGCGGATGTTTTCGGCAAGCTGCCGCGCACCCGCGCTATCGGTTTCCGCCAGGATCACCGAAAACTCCTCGCCGCCGTAACGGGCAGCCAGGTCCGCCGGTCGTCGGACGTTAGCGCTGATGACATTGGCCAACGAGCGCAGCGCTTCGTCGCCGGCCTGATGGCCATGGCGGTCGTTGAACGCCTTGAAGTGATCGGCATCGATCATCATCACCGACAACGGCATGCCGGAACGTTGGGCACGAAACCATTCGTGGCGCAGGGCCTGATCCAGTGTTCGGCGGTTGGCCAGGCCGGTCAACGCGTCGGTGGCGGCCAGTTGCGCCAACTCGTGTTCGGCGTGGTGTCGCCGACGCAGTTCCCGGCGAAGCAACCATGTCAGCCACAGCAGGCTCACGCACAAGGCCATGGTTGCAGAGCTGACCACCACCGCCGTGCGCTTCCAGGCCGCAAAGACTTCATTACTGGACAGCGCAACGACGACGATCAATGGCAAATTTCCGACCTTGGAGAAGGTATACAGGCGCTTGTCGCGGTATCGGTCGGACAGGCTCGTAAAGCTGCCGTTGCCTTCTTTGACGATGCGCTGGAAATTGGGGCGGTTGCTGAAATCCTTGCCGATCAGCTCTTCGGCCAGGCGGGGTTGCTGGGCCAGGAGAATTCCGTTCTTGCTGATCAGATTGACCGTGCTGTCGCGGCCGATGCTTAAACTGTTGAACAACTGATCGAAGTAACTCAGCCGCATGGCGGCTTCGGCCACCCCCAGAAACTCACCCTGGGAGCCGCTCACCCGTCGACTGAAACTGATCCGCCAATCCTGTTCGGGCAATCTGGCTCTGAAGGGGGGGCTGATGAACATGCCCGGGTCCGGGTTGTTCACGTGAGACTGGAAGTATTCGCGGTCGGCGTAGTTGCCTTGCCTGGGCTCCACCGAAGCCGAGTCCGCGATCACGTCGCCCTTGTTGTCGAGCAACAAAATGTTGCCCTTGTACGGCGCGGCAGTGGCGCGGTCGAAATAGGCCATATGGCGAATGGCTGGAGAAACGCTCTTGAGGTCTTCTCGCCGGGAGGCGGCAATCAAACCCAGCAGGGAAATATCATAGAGTTCGACATTGCGCAGCACATCGGCGTCGATCAATTGCACGATGTTGTTGGCGGCGCGAGTGGCGGACAACTCGGCATTGGCGCGTTCACGGATCAGCAGGAAGGTCACAATGCTGAGTATCGCAATTACCAACAGCACACTGCCGAGAACCAGAAGTCGCTCAGATCGTGTCGAGCTGATCGGATCTTGAGATTTCACACTGCTCACACTCATGGTTCTGACTTCTGCAAATAAGGCGTTATGAAAGTTTTCTTACAAGAATCGGGCAGAGTCCCAGAAACCGGTCGCGTCCAGAGCGCTTGTATAAATGCCGGATAAAAAAAAGGCCAGCAAAACATGCTGGCCTTTTGCTTAATAAAGCTTAGAAGACATTCAGCGGGTAGTCGACGATCACCCGGTATTCATCGGTGTCTTGATCCAGCGCGCCGTAGCCATTGCCGCCACGGTTGGTGGCCCATTGCAGGCGTACCGCCAGATCCTTGGCCTTGCCGCCCTGGACCACGTACTTCAGATCGACGTCACGCTCCCAGTGCTTGGCATTTTTGCCGTCGACGCTGTACCACGAGGCGTAACCGCGGCTGTCCGGATCGACTTTGGTCAAGTCCAGTTCGCCCCGGGAGTACGACAGCGCCGAGGTCAGGCCGGGTAGGCCGAGGCCGGCAAAGTCGTAGGCGTACTTGAGTTTCCACGAGCGCTCGTTCGGGCCGTTGAAGTCCGAATACTGCTGGGAGTTGTCGAGGAACACGCTGTCGCCCTGGCTGATGTAGTCGAACGGCGTGTTGCCGTTGACCCGCTGATACGCCGCGGTAACGCTGTGAAAGCCCACGCCGACGGTGAAGTGCAGGCTGTAGGTGTTGTTGTCGATGTTACCCAGTAGCGCATCGCCGGTGTCTTGCGTGTGATAGAAGTGCAGGCCCGGGTTGAGGCTGACCAGGTCGTTCAGCGCGTAGGTGTAATCCAGGTCGTAGTAGTACTGGTTCCAGATGTCCTTGAGTTCGGACGCATAGAGGCTGCTGGTCAACCCCGGCAGACCGCTCCAGGCCACGCCGGCCCAGTTCAGGTGCTGACTGTCGTCGCCGTCCGCCAGGCTGCCGTAGGAGGTGCCGATGCGGGTATGACCGCTCTGGTTGTACGGCTTGGTGAAGCTCGCCTGGCCACCTTCGATCAGGAAGCCATCGAAGCTGTGGTTGGTCAGGCTGACGCCGCGAAAGGTCTGCGGCAGCATGCGGGTCTCGCCACCGGCAATCACCGGGTTGGCGAGGAACAGGTCGCCGGCCTTCAACTCGGTATCAAAGGCGCGCATTTTCAACGTTCCCCCTGCGGTCGAGAACGACCCCGGCGCTTTGCCGTTGCCATCGCCGATCGGCAGGATGCTTGAGCCATCCGTGCCGCCACCGCCGTCGAGTTTGAGCCCGAGCATGGCGTGGGCATCAACACCGAACCCGACGGTGCCCTGGGTGAAACCCGATTCAAAGATGCCCAGGAAACCCTGGCCCCATTCGATGTTGTCGTCCGTCTGCTGCAGACGGTTGCGGTTCATGTAGTAGTTACGGGCATTGAGGTTGAGGCTCGAACCTTGCACAAAACCTTCATGGCTGGATTCGTCGGCGGCGTGGGCGGCGGGGGGCATCGTTGCAGCGATTGCAATGAACAGCGGGGTGCAGCGGAGAGGGAAACGCACTTGCGGTAAAGCTCCTTGGGTCAACTAAGCACTTCGTATGCATGAAGTACAAAATGTTTCTTGTTAGTGAAGACGAACCGGACGGCGTTTAAACCACAACGAAAAAAAGCCGCTGATAGCAGCGGCTTTGAAGACAACTTTTCAAAGGGAAGAGCCGATGAAAAGTGTCGAGGGAAATGGAGCGAATACGTGGGATCAGCTGTCTTTCTCAACCCGTTGCTGGGTCGTAGAGGTGGACGTTTGAGGGGTTTGCGCAGCGTCCTGGGCCTTGGCTGTCATTTCGCTCTGATGCTCTTCATACGCCGCGGCGCGCGCTGCATTTTGCGCGACGAACGTTTGCGACTCTTCAGCCAGGGCGAACGGAGACAGGAACAAAGAGGACAAAACGAAAGCGCTGGCAATACCCATAGTGTTGGACATCTTTAAAACCTTCTTGCTTGGCAAGTGCTGTTTGGTGCGGCAACGATAAGGGGGATTGGACAGGGGAAAAAGAGCGGATTCATGAAAGGACTGTTGCGCTAAAAGCAACAGTGTTGAGCCGGAGTGTATGAAGTCCTGTGGCGAGGGGACTTGTCCCCGTTGGGCTGCGAAGCGGCCCCAAAAAATCTATGGTGTTACCGAAATCCTGCCAGCGCTGCGCACTGGAACGGGGACAAGTCCCCTCGCCACAAAAGCCCCTTCAATACAGGGAAAGGGTTTAGACCGGGAGGTGGATGCCGAAGGTATTCATGCCGTGATCACTGCGCACAAACACATCCCCGCCATGCATCAGCGCAATCGCCTTGACGATTGCCAGCCCTAACCCGTGGTTGTTGCCACTGTTACTGCGCGATGCATCCACCCGATAAAAGCGCTCGAACAAGCGCGGCAGATGCTCGCTGGCAATCGGCGACCCGGGGTTGGCTACGCCAATACTGACCTGATGATCCTCAACCTCTATCCGCACCTCGATCACTTGCCCAGGCCCGGTGTGCTGCACCGCATTGCTCAGCAAATTGATCAACGCCCGGCGCAGATGAGCAATTTCGATGCGTACCTGCGCATCCCCACTGACCTGCACCTGAACCTGCGCGTCCTCCAGAATGAAATCCAGATACTCCAGCGTCGTCGCCACTTCATCGGCCAGCGAGGTGGAGGTCAGTTTGGTCGCCTTGCTGCCCTGATCCGCGCTGGCAAGAAACAGCATGTCATTGATGATTGAGCGCAGCCGCTCCAGCTCTTCAAGGTTCGATTGCAGCACTTCGAAGTAGTGTTCCGCCGAGCGACCGCGGGTCAGCGCGACCTGGGTCTGACCGATCAGGTTGGTCAGGGGCGAGCGCAGTTCATGGGCGACGTCGGCGTTGAACGACTCAAGGCGCGAATAGGCCTGCTCGACCCGCTCCAGGGTCGAGTTGAACGAATTGACGAACTGATTCAGCTCCGGCGGCAAAGGCGATAAGCGCAAACGCCCGGAACGCAACGGCGGCGCGAGGCGCTGGGCTTCCTGGGACAACTTGATCAACGGCTTGAGACCAATGCGCGCCACCCAATAACCCAGCGCCGACGCCAGCAACACACCGACAATCGCCAGGCTAATCAGCGCGATCAGCAGATGATGCTGGGTCTGGAGAAACGTCTCGGTGTCGATGCCGATCATGAAGCGCAGCGGCGGACGTTGGTCCTTGGCCGGGAACTGGCTCACCAGCACTTTCAGCGGATAAGGCTGGTCCGGCAACGTCATGTCGCGCATCCCCAGCGGACCTTCGGAAAAGGCGCGGATCTGCGGCGTCAGGTTGCCGTATTCGTAGTGCGGATCGCCGCTGATGATCCAGAAACTGATGCGCTTGTCTTCTTCGCCGAGCAACTTGAGCTTGTTGTTGATCTTCACCCAATGCTCCGGCGTGCCATAACGCCCGACCGTGGATTCGAGCACGCTGTAGCGCGCATCCAGTTCCGCTTCTGGCAGCAAACCCAGGCCCTTATCGACCTGCTGGTACAAGGCCCAGCCGATCAACAGAAACACCAGCAGCGCCACCAGTGTGAACATCCCGCTGAGGCGCAGGGCAATCGAATTACTGGACACCACGGCTCTCCAGCACATAACCCATGCCGCGGATCGTGTGCAGCAGTTTCTCGTCGAACGGCCCGTCGAGCTTGGCCCGCAGGCGTTTGATCGCGACTTCGACGACGTTGGCGTCGCTGTCGAAATTGATGTCCCAGACCATTTCGGCAATCGCCGTTTTCGAGAGGATTTCACCCTGCCGACGGGCCAGCACGCTGAGCAGCGAGAACTCCTTGGCCGTCAGGTCCAGACGGGTGCCGGCACGGGTGGCCTTGCGGCTGATCAAATCTATCCACAGGTCGGCGATGCTCACTTGCACCGGTTCATGGCCGCCACTGCGCCGGGTCAACGCTTGCAGTCGCGCGACCAGTTCAAGGAAGGAGAACGGTTTGCCGAGGTAATCGTCGGCACCGTCGCGCAGGCCTTTGATGCGGTCTTCGACACGCTCGCGGGCGGTGAGCATGATCACCGGGGTTTGCTTGCGCGCACGCAGCGCGCGCAGTACGCCGAAGCCATCGAGGCCCGGCAGCATGACGTCGAGGACGATCACCGCGTAGTCGCTTTCCAGCGCCAGGTGCAGGCCTTCGACGCCGTCACGCGCCAGGTCCACGGTGTAACCCTGTTCCGTCAGGCCGCGGTGCAGATAATCCGCGGTTTTTTCTTCGTCTTCGATAATCAGAACGCGCATGACCCCGCCTCAGTCTGTGGTTGCCAGCGCCGGCATCGGTGCGGGTTTGGGCTTATGGAAAAGCCGCTCCAGCCACAAGTATATGACCGGAGTGGTAAACAGCGTCAGCGCCTGGCTCACCAGCAAGCCGCCGACCACCGCGATGCCCAATGGCTGGCGCAGTTCGGCGCCAGCGCCGTAGCCGAACATCAGCGGCAGCGCGCCGAGTAGGGCGGCGAGGGTGGTCATGATGATTGGCCGGAATCGCGTGATACAGGCCTGGTAGATCGCCTCTTCCGGCGGCAATCCACCTTTGCGCTGAGCTTCCAGCGCGAAGTCGATCATCAAAATGCCGTTCTTCTTCACGATGCCGATCAGCAACACCAGCCCGATCAACGCCATGATCGAAAAGTCCTGCCCGCAAATCCACAGCATGATCACCGCGCCGAGGCCTGCCGACGGCAGGGTCGAGATGATGGTCAGCGGATGCACGAAGCTCTCGTAGAGCACGCCGAGAATGATGTACACCGCCACTAGCGCCGCCAGGATCAACCACGGCTGGCTGGCCAGGGAACTCTGGAACGCTTGCGCCGCGCCCTGGAAGTTGCCGCTCATGGCCGCTGGCATGCCGATCTCGGCCTTGGCCTGGTTGAGCATGATCACCGCATCGCCCAACGCCACGCCGGGCGCGAGGTTGAACGAAAGGTTGGCGGCCGGGAACATGCCGTCATGGGCGATGGACAGCGGGCCGACCGTTGGCGCATCGAATTTGGCCAGCGCCGACAGTGGCACCATTTCTCCGCTCAGGGGCGAGCGCAGGTAGAAATAGTTGAGGCTTTCGGCCTTGCCGCGTTGCTTGGTGTCCAGTTCCAGAATCACGTTGTACTGGTTGATCTGGGTCTGGAACTCGTTGATTTGCCGCTGGCCAAACGCGTCGTACAGCGCTTCATCGACGTCGCTGGCGGTCAGGCCGAAACGCGCGGCGGCGCTGCGGTCGATGCTGATGTGGGTGATGCTGCCGCCCAGTTGCAGGTCGTTGGAAATGTCGCGGAACGCCGGGTTGGCGCGCAGTTTTTCCGTGAGGCGCTGGGTCCAGGTGCTGAGGGTCGCGCCGTCGTTGCTCTTGAGTACGTATTGGTATTGCGCGCGGCTCGGGCCGGAGCTGAGGTTGATGTCCTGGCCGGCGCGCAAATAGAGCACGATGCCCGGGACTTTCATCAGTTGCGGACGAATCCGGTCGATGAACTGGCTGGCCGAGACGTCGCGGTCGCCGCGTTTTTTCAGGGAAATCCAGAAGCGGCCGTTGGCGATGGTCTGGTTACTGCCCGAGACGCCGACCGAGTGGGAAAACGCCGCGACCGCAGGGTCCGCCGCAACGATTTCGGCCATCGCCAGGTGTTTTTTCACCATGTCGCCGTAGGAAATATCGGCGGCAGCCTCGGTGGTGCCGAGGACAAACCCGGTGTCCTGCACCGGGAAGAACCCTTTGGGGATAAAGATGTAACCGGCGACCGCCAGTCCCAAAGACAGAAAGAAAACGCTGATCATCAGCTTTTGATGGGAGAGGGCGCGGCGCAGAAGTTTTTCATAGCCTGCCAGCAAGCGATCGCCAAATGTAGGTTTGCTGTGGGCGTGATGCACCGGCGCACGCATGAACAGCGCGGCAAGAGTTGGTGCCAACGTCAGCGAGACCACCACCGAAATCATGATGGTCGACGTGGCAGTCAGGGCGAATTCCTTGAACAGTCGCCCGACCACGCCACCCATAAACAGCAGCGGGATAAACGCCGCCACCAGCGAGAAACTGATCGAGACCACGGTAAAGCCAATCTCGCCGGCGCCCTTGATCGCCGCCTCGCGCATGCCGTCGCCAGCCTCCAGGTGACGGTGAATGTTCTCCACCACCACGATCGCATCGTCGACCACAAACCCCACGGCCACCACGATCGCCACCAGCGTCAGGTTGTTCAGGCTGAAGCCCATGATGTACATCAGGGCGAAACTGGCGGTCAGCGACACGCCGAGCACCGCGGATACGATCAGCGTTGCCGACCACTGACGCAGGAACAGCGCCATCACCGCCACCACCAGCATGATCGCGATCAGCAGGGTGACTTCCACTTCATGCAGCGAGGCGCGAATGGTTTGGGTGCGGTCGACCAGCACCTTGACCTGCACCGAGGCCGGCAGCATGGCTTCGAGGCCGGGCAGGGCGGCCTGGATGCGGTCCACGGTTTCAACGATGTTGGCGCCCGGTTGCCGGGAAATCACCAGGTTCACCCCGGGTTGATCACCGGCCCACGCCTGAACGTAGGCATTTTCTGAACCGTTGACGACTTTAGCGACATCCTTGAGGTGAACCGGGGCACCGTCCTTGTAGGAAACGATGAGCTGGCTGTATTCCTCGGGATGGAACAGCTGATCGTTGGTCGACAGCGTGGAAATGCTCGACTCACCGTACAACGCACCTTTGGCCAGGTTGAGGCTGGCCTGCTGGATCGCCAGGCGAATGTCCGCCAGCGTCAGGCCAATAGCCGCGATTTTGTCCGCCGAGGCTTGAACGCGGATAGCCGGACGTTGCTGACCGGTGATGTTGATTTGGCCTACGCCGTCGATCTGACTGATCTGACGCGAGAGCAGGGTTTCCACCAGGTCGCTGAGTTCCGTGCCGGGCATTTGCGTCGAGTTGACGCTGAGGATCAGCACCGGGCTATCGGCCGGGTTGACCTTGCGCCACGTCGGCAGGTTCGGCATGTCCTTGGGCAGTTTACCGGCGGCGGTGTTGATCGCGGCCTGCACTTCCTGGGCGGCGGTGTCGATGCTTTTATCGAGGGTGAATTGCAGGGTCAGGTTGGTCGAGCCGAGGGCGCTGCTCGAGGTCATCTGGGTCACGCCGGGGATGGCGCTGAATTGCACTTCAAGCGGCGTGGCCACCGATGACGCCATGGTTTCGGGGCTGGCACCGGGCAGTTGCGCGGCGACCTGGATGGTCGGGAATTCGGCTTCCGGCAGCGGCGCGATGGGCAGGCGCGGGAAAGCGATAACGCCGAGCAATACCAGGGCAAAGGTCAGCAGGATCGTCGCCACCGGATGATCGATGCACCAGGCCGAGACCGAGCCGTGGCCCTTCATGGCTTGGGCTCCGATTGCACCACTTGCGGCGGCTCGGTCAGCACCTGCACGGTCGAGCCGGGTTTGAGCCGCGATTGGCCGTCGCTGACCAGCACATCGCCCGGTTTGACGCCTTTGATGATGTCCTGGCCGCTGCCTTGGTGGACCATTTGTACGGTGACAGTTTCGACCTTGTCGCCTTTGACCCGGTACACGAAATGTTGATCGAGGCCGCGCTGTACGACGGTGGGCGGGACCACCAGCGCATCTTTATCCAGGGCTGTCTGAATTTTTACCGTCACCAGCAGGCCCGGCCAGAGTTTCTGTCCGGGATTGTTGAATTCGGCCTTGGCGCGGATGGTCCCGGTGTTGGCGTTGATCTGGTTGTCGATCAGCGTCAGATGCCCTTCGCCCAGCAGGTTGCCGGTTTCGCCGTCGGTGTCGGCGCCGATGTAAGCCTTCACTTGTGCACGCTCGGGGTCGCCGATCAGGCCTTGCAGGGTCGGCAGCATTTGTTGCGGCAGGGAGAACTCGACGGCGATCGGGTCGATCTGCGTCACGGTGAACAGGCCCTGGGTGTCGGTCATGCGCAGGAAGTTGCCTTCGTCCACCGTGCGAATACCGACGCGGCCGGTGACCGGGGAGCGAATCTGTGTGTAGGAGAGTTGCACTTGAGCGGCGTCGATTGACGCTTGATTGCCTTGGGCGGTGGCTTTGAGCTGGTTGACCAGGGCTTGTTGCTGGTCATAGGTCTGTTTGGATACGCCGTCGTCGACGCTCAGCAGTTTGTAGCGCTTGAGGTTGACCAGGGCGACTTGCAGTTGGGCCTGGCTTTCGCCCAATTGGGCCCGGGCCTGGTCGAGGCTGGCACGGATCGAGCGGTCGTCGATGGTGGCGAGCAGGTCGCCTTGTTTCACCAGTTGGCCTTCTTTGACCAGGATTTTGGTGAGGATGCCGTCGATTTGCGGGCGGACCACCACGCTGTGCAGGGACAGGACCGAGCCGATGCCGCTGACATAGCGGGGGACGTCTTTTTCGGTGACGCTGACCACCCGGACCGGGATTGCCGTGGGCGCGGCGAGTTTGGCGGTGGCGGGTTTGGTGGCGTACCACGCGCCTCCCGCTGCCAGGGCAATCAGCAGACCTGCGATCAAGGCGGTTTTTTTCTGAATTCGCATGCGAGTGGGGCGCCGGGCTATGTGGTCGGGAGTCGGGTCAGGTTTATACCCTCCTTTATAAACCTGTTCGCTGGTCAGGAAGGTGACTGCTAACTGACGGCGCTGTCAGTTTGGGCTTGGCGGCCTGTGGGCCGACCATGTTGTGGTTGATCGGGTACATATCCATTCCTGCGGTAACGGCCACTTAGGGTTTCGCCCTTACGGCGACTCACTTTTTTTACAAGCGCCTAAAAAAAGTAAGCAAAAAAACGCTCGCCCCAAGCGTCCGGCCCCTCGCTAAGGCTCGGCGTTCCTTCGCTCCGGTATCCATCCGGGGACACTGCCCTCCGGTCTGCTTCGCGACGACCTACATGCAGCGTGTTCGACTGCGTCGAACGGCGCTACGCGCCACTCCCCGGATGAACACCTCCACTCAGCCTCCCGAAGGGGCGGGTGGATCAAGATCAAAAGCTGCAGGCGAGCTAACGCTCGGCCTGATGAGTGGTGAGAAGCGAGCGGTACACGCCGATTCCTGTGGGAGCTGGCTTGCCAGCGATGGCGGCCTGACAGCCGACCAGTCTCTAGCCGATGTACACCAAACCCTGTGGGAGCTGGCTTGCCAGCGATGGCGGCCTGACAGCCGACCAGTCTCTAGCCGATGTACACCAAACCCTGTGGGAGCTGGCTTGCCAGCGATGGCGGCCTGACAGCCGACCAATTTCTTGCAGATGTACACCAACCCCCTGTGGGAGCTGGCCTGCCAGCGATGGCGGACTGACAGTCAACCAATCTCTTCCCGTTGCCTCGATTGATCGTTCCCATGCTCCGCGTGGGAATGCCGCCCGGGACGCTCCGCGTTCCATTTTTGTGTGTTGAAAGATGTGTAAGAAACACAGTGTTTTCCCACGCATTTTTCAGGTTGCCGGGTAGGAAGCGTGTTCTCTAACCTGTGGCTGTCGCTGCAAATTCAGCGACCGGGCGTGAGATCCCCGGCAACTAGTATGCATCTAGCGCCAATGTCACCATAATTGGCGCCAGCTTATCCGCTGCCTGTAAATGCGTTATGGCGGCTGTGTGCGGGCAGACTTCGGTCTGGCCGGGTGCCTACTACCGGTGATCTCACACTGCACATAGCTGCCACCTCTTCGCCGCTTGAGATCCGGCGAATGGTGGCACCCATTTCAGTAGGAGTTTGCATGGATAAGTTAATCCCCGATCCACCCATCGACACCACCACTCCCCGCGAAGAGACCACCCAGGCCGAATCGCTGATCAAAGACCACGAAGCCATAAAACGCGCGCTCGATTACTACCTCGATCCCCCCGAGCGCTACAGGGCAAAACCGCGTCGCCCGAGCACGATGTTTGTGGTCGCCCCTGAGGTTGATTCTGAAAGTCTGTTGGCCCATGCCTGTGAGTCTTTGGCGTCGGCGAGTGTGATGAGCAGTGATTTTGCGATGAGTCTGGAGGGGCCGCAGCGGCATACGCTGATGGCGATTCAGCAGGTCATCATGCTGGCGGAGTTGGCGGTGAATCGGGTGTTGGATAGGGTTGAGCTTCCGGCTTAGATTGCGTTTGGTCTGGTAAACCGCGGTTTCGTTCTTCGCGAGCAAGCCCGCTCCCACAGGTACTGCGGTGTTCTTGTGGGAGCGGGCTTGCTCGCGAAGGCGGTGTGTCAGTGGACACAAAACCCGACGGACTCGCTTGCAGTGTGAAGCTTGCGGCTCTGGACACAGGTATACTGCCGCCTTTCGCGGCTCGCTGACCGGGCCCGACTTTTTGCATCACCCCGGAGCTTTCATGACTTCCCCGACACAACCGCCGGTTGCCGACGCTTTGAGCGACGACCAGGCAGACCTGCCAGACAGCGTCGACTCCAGCGCAGACAGCGAATCCAAAGCCGCGATCCCGGCGTTCAAATTCCCGTTCAAACCGGGTGATCTGGCCGCCGCGAAGAACGCCAGCCAGCCTTGGTACAAGAATGGCGCGAAGAATGGCCATACCAAGACGCCTGGGGCGGCGCCTCCTGGGACTCGTCGGTCGATGGGTAAGCGCTGAGTTTCTATTTCTGCGGTGCCTGATCCATCGCCATCGCGAACAGGCTCGCTCCCACATTTGATCTCCTCAAGACACAGATTTTGTGTACGACGAGGATCCCCTGTGGGAGCGAGCCTGCTCGCGATGAGGCAATAACAGGCGATACATCTTCAGGATCAAGCCGCCCGCAACGATATAAACGCATAGTTCACCGGCGCTTCAGTCGCCACTTGCGCTCCAGCCGCCAGCACTTGTCCGGCGATATCGTCGCCCGACACATGGAACTGCCATTCACTGTCTGAGCCCGCCAGCGGCTGACCGGCAAGCTGATCAATAACCATGGCAAACGCATTCATATCCGGCAGATAAGCCGTAAACCCATCCCCCTTCAGCGCTGTAGTCCGAATCCCCAGCAACCCGCAAATCGCATCCTTGGTCTGAATGTCATCGCGATCTGCCTGACGTGAACGCTGGATCAATCCTGCCAGTTCCTGATCCACCAGCTCACCGCCGATGATCAAGTCGGGACCCTGTTCCCACGATTCGGGCGGGCATTCCTTCACTGCCGTGTTCAGCGCAATGTGCGGATTGATTTCCATTGGGTAGATGCGGCACACCAGCGGGCGGCGTTCGTAGATGCGGCAGAGGTTGTCTTCGTCAAGATTCCGGCAGGGGCCGACGTTGTAGGCGGCGAAGGTGATCGCCACGTACGCCTCCGACGTGCCGCTTCGAACCACCACTGAACGGCGTTCGGCGTGTTCGCGTTGCTGCACGGGCAGGCCCAGGCCGTTGCCCAGGAAACCTTCCACCAACACGATCACCTGACCGCCGTCGGCCGCCCACATGCGGGCTTCGGCCAGGGTCAGGGGCACGTGGTGGTCGTTGCAGCATTTGCCGCAACCTACGCAGGAAAAAGTCGTATTCATTGAGCGGCAGGTCGCTTCCTAAGGCATGAAACGGCGCCAGAAAGACACCGCGAAAGCACGTTTCGAAGCAAGTTATGCGCCATTCACTGGGCTTTGGCGGTGGGGCGGATGGAGTCCCACTCGGTCACGTAGGCGGTTTTGGTCTTTTTGTTGTAGAGGCACAGCTCGGTGCCTTGCTGGCCTTTCATGTGTTTTTGCGGGTATTGGCCTTGCAGCAGGAGCGCGGTGTAGCCGACCCGGTCGTCGAATTGCGCGGCGTTACCGACGGGTTTGGCGTTTTTCAGGCCGCTCGCTTTGCTGCAGCTGGCGAGCACGGCTTTGTCGTAGGCAGCCCAGGCGTCAGGGCTGGAGGCGTGGGCCTGGGTGGCGAGGGCGGTAAGGCAGAGGAAGGTCAGGGTGGCGGTTTTCATGGGGCTGGCATCCTTGGGCGGTGAGTTGGCCGAGGGGGGGAGTATGCCTGATGGTGTTGGGTTGAATGTGTCGGCCTCATCGCCAGCAGGCTGGCTCCCACAATGGATTTGTAGTGTTCACCAGACCCTTGTGGGAGCGAGCCTGCTCGCGATGGCGGTGTATCAGAAGGGGACCGGCTCTCGGCGGACCACATACATCCCGGCACTTTCATACAGCCGCTGCGCCCGAAGGTTGTCTTCCAATACCTTCAAATCCACAAAGCCTTCGCGGCGATCCTGAAACACCTTGAAAGCATGCAGCAGCAACGCACGACCCAATCCGAGGCCCTGAGCCTGTGGATGCACCACCAAACTCTTGATGTACGCGCTGGTCCAGCACTGGCAAACACCGACGATGTTTCCGCCATCCAGCGCAACGAAACACAGGCTCGGATCGTATTCCGGATCGGTCTCAAATCGCTGTTGCCAGACATCCAGTGCCGGCACACGACCACCGCCCTCTCTATACCCCTGTTCCATCAAGTGATGAACGGCTTCAGCCAGTTCGGGGCGGTATTCGACGAGGACTATTCCCTCGGGCCAGGTGATCGCGGGCACAACCTCAGCAAGGTTGCGCCGCAACAAAAAGCAGAATTGCTCGGCCAAGACTCAGTGACCTTGTTCGGCGACGGCCTTGGCCGCCTCGATCAGGCATCGGGTCAGTTCCGGTGAGGAGAACTTGGTCAGCACCGCGTTGGCTCCGGCCAGGCGCGCTTTCTCGCTGTTCATCGCACTGTCCAGCGACGTGTGCAGCAGCACATAAAGGTGCGAGAAGTCCGGCGTCTCGCGCAGGGTGCGGGTGAAGGCATAGCCGTCCATCTCCGACATTTCGATGTCTGAGACGATCAGGTTGATCTGCTGCGCCGTGCCTTGCAGGTCCAGCAGGCAGTCGATGGCTTCCTTGGCACTGCGGGCGGTGTGGCATTGCAGGCCGAGGTTGCGCAGGGTGTGCACCGATTGCTGCAGCGCGACCTGGCTGTCGTCGACCACCAGAATCCGCGCGTTGCCCAGCACTTCGGCGTCCTCCATGCTCAGTTCGGTCGGCGCCATTTCGATCTGCGCCGGGGCGATGCCGTGGATGACCTTTTCGATGTCCAGCACTTGCACCAGTGTGCCGTCGACCGACGTCACGCCGGTGATGTAGGAACGCACGCCGCCGGAGCCGAAGGGCGGCGGGCGGATGTCGGTGGTCAGGCAGTGGACGATCTTGCTCACGGCCTGAACGTGCAGGCCCTGCTTGGAACGGCTGACGTCGGTGACGATCAGGCAGCCACCGTTCGGGTCTTCCAACGGCCGCTCGCCGATGGCCCGGCTGAGGTCGATCACCGACAACGAGGCGCCGCGCAGGGTGGCGATGCCTTTGACGTGGGGATGCGACTCCGGCAGCTTGGTCAGCGGCGGGCAGGGGATGATCTCGCTGACTTTCAGCAGGTTGATCGCCATCAGCTTGCCGCTGCGCAAGGTAAACAGCAGAAGCGAAAGTGAGTCTGCGCGGGCTTTGGTGGTGGACATAAAAACCTTCTGTGGAAAAAGGTGATCGGCGAATAAAAAGTCGCCAAAAGCTATTGATGCCGGGTTATCGACTTGTTGGGGGCAGGCTTTAGGCTAAATACCCATTGGCAGCCAAACGGTGATCCCCTGTGGCGAGGGAGCTTGCTCCCGCTCGGCTGCGCAGCAGTCGCAAAACCTGCGCCTGCGGATTGCCCGACAAAACGCGTCGTCTGATTTGGGAGCGCTTCGCACTCCAGCGGGAGCAAGCTCCCTCGCCACAGGGGGCGCTACTTCATCCCCAGCCGCTTGGCCATCCGCCCGAGATTCGCCCGGTCCAGGCCCAGCTCACGGGCCGCGCTCGCCCAGTTGTCGTGATGCCGTTCCAGGCAAGCGCTGATCAATTGTCGCTGATAATTTTCGGTGGCCTCACGCAAATCTCCCGCGACCAAAACAGCAGGGCTGGCCGCCGGTTGCTCGGTGGCGGCGATTTCGACGCTGCCAGTGGGCAAATCCAGATCCGCCGCACTCAAACTGAGAATCTTCGGCCGTTCCTTGCAGTTGCCCAACGCTTTCAACGCGCTGCGACCAATCAAGTGCTCCAGCTCCCGCACATTCCCCGGCCAACCATACGCCAGCAGTGCCGCTTGCGCGTCGCTGTTCAGGCGCAGGCTATTAAGGCCCATCCGCGAGCGGTTCTGTTCCAGGAAATAACCGCTGAGCAGCAACACATCGCGCCCGCGATCACGCAGGGCAGGCACCAGCAGCGGGTAAACACTCAGGCGATGGTAGAAGTCAGCACGGTAGCGGCCGCTGCGCACTTCTTCGGCCAGGTCGCGGTTGGTCGCCGCGATCAGCCGCACGTCGACTTGATGCTCTTTATCCGACCCCAGGCGCTGCAACTGACCGCTTTGCAGCACCCGCAACAACTTGGCTTGCACGGTCAGCGACAGTTCGCCGACTTCATCGAGAAACAATGTGCCGCCATTGGCCAGTTCGAACTTGCCGCGTCGATCGTTCGTGGCGCCAGTGAACGCGCCGCGCACATGGCCGAACAATTCGCTTTCCACCAATGTGTCCGGCAGGGCGGCGCAATTGAGGCTGATGATCGGTTTGTCGGCCCGAGGCGAGGCGGCGTGAATCGCCTGCGCCACCAGTTCCTTGCCGACCCCGGTTTCGCCGGTGATCAGCACGGTCAGGTCGCTGCCGCCCACCAGGTTGATCTCTTCCACCAGGCGTTTATGCGCCTTGCTCTGGCCGATCATCTCGCGGTTCTGCTGGCCGCTGGCCTGACGGTAGACCTCGGCGCGCTGATGTTCGTCTTCGGCGCGATTGGCCAGGCGCTCGATGCGCTCGGCGGCGTTGACGGTGGCCGCCGCGAGGCTGGCGAAGGCTTGCAGGGCGTCCAGTTCGATGGGTTCGAATTGTTCCGGGTCGAGGGCGTCGAGGGTCAGCAAACCCCACGGTCGCTCGTCGATAAACAGCGGGCAGCCCATGCAGTCGTGGACTTCCAGATGCTCGTCGAGACCGTCGACCAAACCGTCGTAAGGATCAGGCAAGTCGCTGTCGGCGGCGAACCGGGTCGGGCCGTGGCTGCTGAGCAACGCCTCGAAGCGTGGGTGTTCGTTGACTTTGAAACGCCGGCCCAAGGTGTCGGTGCTCAACCCGTCGACGGCGAGCGGCACCAGCCATTCGCCATCCAGGCGCAGCAGGGCGGCGGCATCGCAGGGGAGCAGGGCGCGCATGGCTTCGAGCAGGCGTCGATAGCGCTCGCCTTCGGGCAGTTCGCGGGACAGGTCGGAGACCAGCGGCAGTAGGGCGGTGAGCAGAGATTTTGCAGTCATAGTGACTCCGTGTAGTCGGTATGACTATAAGGCAGTGTGTGTCGATATGACTATCTTGTTTATAAGATATTGATTTTAAACGTTTAAATTTCTGGCATGGAAAGTGATAAGTCTAGGCCAATCAGTTAGTAACCCAAGTAGCCCAGGAGTCACTTTATGCTTAGCGTTCAAGACCGTGCCATCGTCAAATCCACCGTGCCGCTGCTGGAAAGCGGTGGCGAAGCGCTGATCACTCACTTCTACCGCATGATGCTCTCCGAATACCCGGAAGTCCGTCCGCTGTTCAACCAGGCCCACCAGGCCAGCGGTGATCAGCCTCGCGCCTTGGCCAACGGCGTTTTGATGTACGCGCGTCACATCGACCAGCTCGATCAGTTGGGCGACTTGGTCGCCAAGATCATCAACAAGCACGTGGCCCTGCAAATCCTGCCCGAACACTACCCGATTGTCGGCAATTGCCTGCTGCGCGCCATTTCCGAAGTGCTGGGCGACGAAATCGCCACCCCTGAAGTGATGAGTGCCTGGGGCGCGGCCTACGGTCAATTGGCCGATATCCTGATCGGCGCCGAAACCAGCATCTACGATCAAAAGGAACAAGCCCCCGGCGGCTGGCGCGGGGCGCGTGAATTCATCGTCGCGGCCAAGGTCGAGGAAAGCGCGGAAATCACCTCGTTCTACTTCGAACCTGCGGACAAAGGCGCGATTCTGGCGGCTGAGCCGGGCCAGTACATCGGCATGAAACTGATCCTCGATGGCGAAGAGATCCGCCGTAACTATTCGTTGTCGGCGCTGGCCAACAAAGGTCAATACCGCATCAGCGTCAAGCGTGAGACCGGTGGCCGCGCCTCTAACCACTTGCACGATCAACTGCATGTCGGCTCGAGCATTCAGCTGTTCCCGCCATCGGGCGAGTTCACCCTGACCGCCAGTGACAAACCGTTGGTGCTGATCAGCGGCGGCGTCGGTATCACCCCGACGCTGGCGATGCTGGAAGCGGCGCTGGCGACTGAGCGGCCGGTGCACTTTATCCACTGCGCGCGCAACGGCAGTGTTCACGCCTTCCGCGACTGGATCGATGGCTTGGCCGCGCGTCACCCGCAGCTCAAGCGCTTCTATTGCTACGCCGAAGATGACGGCGTGAGCCCGGCGGCGGACAAGGTCGGGTTGTTGAGCCGGGAGCAATTGGGTGAGTGGCTGCCCGAGCAGCGTGATGTGGATGCTTACTTCCTGGGGCCGAAAGGGTTTATGGCGGCGATCAAGCGTCACTTGAAAGCCTTGGGTGTGCCGGAGAAGCAGAGCCGTTACGAGTTCTTCGGGCCGGCTTCGGCGTTGGAATAAGCTATGCGACGGCTCGGGAGACCGAGTCGCCCTTTTCGCGGGCAAGCCTCGCTCCTACAGGTTTTGTGTTGTTCGCGCGATTGCGGACCGATACAAAACCTGTAGGAGCGAGGCTTGCCCGCGAAGGCCTCACCACGGTCCCGATTCGTAAAAATCCTTCGAAAGTTAATCCCTCCTTAACTGGTTTATCGTCTATTCCCCGATCACCACCGGAACGCACCGGGCTCTCAAAGGTTGGAGCCTGCGTGTAGACTTCCGGGCAATCGATCTTTACAAGGGAAACGCGATGAGCGAGGAAACGATGCGGTTGGGACGTGAACGGCGCTATCTGGTGTTGCTGGGCATCATCTGCCTGGCGCTGATCGGTGGCGCGCTGTACATGCAAATTGTGCTGGGCGAGGCGCCGTGCCCGCTGTGCATCCTGCAACGTTATGCGCTGTTGCTGATTGCGCTGTTTGCCTTCATTGGCGCGGCCATGCGCACCCGTCGCAGCATCACGGTGTTCGAGACGCTGGTGGTCATCTGCGCCATCGCAGGCGTCGGGGTGGCTGGGCATCACGTCTACACCCAGTTCTACCCGGCAGTGAGTTGTGGCATCGATGTGCTGCAACCGATTGTCGATGGACTGCCGCTGGCGAAGATCTTCCCGCTGGGCTTCCAGGTCGATGGCTTCTGCTCCACGCCGTATCCGCCGATCCTCGGTTTGTCGCTGGCGCAGTGGGCGCTGGTGGCGTTCGTGCTGATCGTGGTGCTGGTGCCGCTGCTCACTTCGCGTAACCGCAAGGCCCTGCGCTGAGGTCATCCGCCACTCGCGCGGACGATCCGTTACTGAAACGAAAAACGCCCCGGTCCTTCATCAAGAGGACCGGGGCGTTTTGCATTTCAGGGTCGGCGTAAAAAGTTAGTGATGTGCGGCAGCGAAGGGTGCGACACGTGTGCGACATGTTGTCACAGCGAGGCTGTCGCAAGGCATTTCAAGGTGCCTGATTGGTGCATAGCCAGACAACGAAATTGGCCTGCTCAGGCGTCTGTCGATTTAAAGGCTATCACGCGCAAGCAGGCAGTTTTAACAGGGGCTGGCGAATCGCCAGAGCCCTTGTCTGATAGGGGCTAGGGCATCCTCGAAGCGTCTGCGCAAGCCCTGATAGCTGTCTGAACTGCGTGCGGTAGACCTACAAATTTTGGTGTTTTTGTTGAGAATGAATTTCGATAAGATGCCGCACTTTTGCAAAAACGGTTAATGATTGTTGCTGGAATGGATAAAAATTATTTCGGGATGAGACATGGTTTATGGATCGCTACGTATCTACAATCGCCCGCACTGAATTCCGGCACTGCTCACCTTGAGCAGGAAAACAGGGCGTCGAGGAGCTGAATGCTTCGTGCGACTCCCAGGTGTCGGAGCCTTCCAACTATCCGCACCAAATGGAATTGGTCTGTAACAAGGCCTTTGACCACGAATTCGAATAAGAACTTACCGCTAGCCCAGGATTTGTCGATCAGCGTCTGACGCGCGACGGGCAGCCCTTATTCAATCCAAGAAAAATGCCAACCCTTGGCAGGGTGAAGTGTTGGCGATCAAAACCCAACTGCATTGCGCAAGCTGCTTTAGAGGTCGTGAGATGAGTAAAAACAGGTACCCCAGACTACTAGGCTTATTGCCGCTGCTCGGCACGTTGTTGCTGTCAGGCTGCAACATGACCTTGCTCGATCCCAAGGGCCAGGTTGGCCTGGATGAGCGAAACCTGATCATCACCGCAACGCTGCTGATGCTTCTGGTCGTGGTACCGGTCATCGTCATGACCTTCCTGTTCGCCTGGAAATACCGCGCCTCCAACACCGACGCCGTCTACACGCCGAAGTGGTCGCACTCCACCAAGATCGAAATCGCAGTGTGGACGATCCCGGTACTGATCATCATTGCCCTGGGTTACATCACCTACAAGTCGACCCACGCGCTGGATCCTTACAAGCCGCTGGAGTCCGACGTCAAGCCAATCACCATTGAAGTGGTCGCGCTGGACTGGAAGTGGATGTTCATCTATCCGGAGCAAGGCATCGCCACCGTCAACAAGATCGTGTTCCCGGCGCACACGCCGATCAACTTCAAGGTGACTTCGGACTCCGTGATGAACTCGTTCTTCATCCCGGCCCTGGGCGGCCAGATCTACGCGATGGCCGGCATGCAGACCAAACTGCACCTGATCGCCAACCAGAACGCTGAAATGGACGGTATCTCCGCCAACTACAGCGGCGCTGGTTTCACCGGCATGAAATTCAAGGCTATCGCCACTTCCCAGGAAGATTTCGACGCCTGGGTAAGTGAAGTCAAAAAGGCACCTAAACAGCTTGAAGAAGCTGAATACGCAGCCCTTTCCAAGCCGAGCCAGAACAACCCAGTCGAGCTCTACTCCTCGGTCACTCCGAACCTGTTCCAGATCATCGTCGACAAGTACGAAGGCATGAAACCGGGTCCGAAGGTCAAGCACGAGAAGAAAGAGAAAGAAGTGGCCGCTACGCAAGGAATGGACATGAACTCGCATTCAGCTGCCGGGGCAGAGGAGTAAACGATGTTTGGTAAATTAAGTTGGGAAGCGGTCCCGTTCCACGAACCGATCGTGATGATTACCATCGCCATGATCGCGCTCGGCGGTCTGGCGCTGTTCGCTGCAATCACCTACTTCAAGAAGTGGACTTATTTGTGGACCGAGTGGCTGACCTCGGTCGACCACAAGAAAATCGGCGTGATGTACATCATCGTCGCCATGGTCATGCTGCTGCGCGGTTTTGCCGACGCCATCATGATGCGTACCCAGCTGGCCATGGCCACCGAGGGTTCGCCTGGCTACCTGCCACCTGAACACTATGACCAGATCTTCACCGCTCACGGTGTGATCATGATCATCTTCATGGCGATGCCATTCTTCACCGGCCTGATGAACCTTGCAGTGCCGCTGCAGATCGGCGCGCGTGACGTTGCCTATCCGTTCCTGAACTCCTTGAGCTTCTGGCTGCTGGTATCGGGCGTGGTGCTGATCAACCTGTCCCTGGGCGTCGGCGAATTCGCCAAGACCGGCTGGGTTGCCTATCCGCCGCTGTCGGGCCTGCAATACAGTCCTGGCGTAGGGATGGATTACTACATCTGGGCGCTACAGCTATCCGGGTTAGGTACGACGCTGACGGGGGTCAACTTCCTGGCCACCGTGCTGAAAATGCGTACCCCTGGCATGAAGCTGATGGACATGCCGATCTTCACTTGGACCTGCACTTGGGCCAACGTCCTGATCGTGGCTTCGTTCCCTATCCTGACCGCTACCCTGGCACTGCTGACGCTTGACCGTTACATGGATTTCCACATTTTCACCAATGAACTTGGTGGCAATCCGATGATGTACGTCAACCTGTTCTGGGCCTGGGGTCACCCTGAGGTTTACATCCTGATTCTGCCGGCGTTCGGGATCTTCTCCGAAGTCATCTCGACCTTCACCGGCAAGCGTCTGTTCGGCCACCACTCGATGGTCTACGCATCGGGCGCGATCTCGATCCTGGGCTTCATGGTCTGGCTGCACCACTTCTTCACCATGGGTTCGGGTGCCAGCGTCAACGCCTTCTTCGGTCTGGCGACGATGCTGATTTCGATCCCGACGGGTGTGAAGCTATTCAACTGGCTGTTCACCATTTACCAAGGCCGTCTGCGTTTCACCAGCCAGGTTCTGTGGACCCTGGGCTTCATGGTGACTTTCGCCATCGGCGGCATGACCGGCGTATTGCTGGCCATCCCGGGTGCTGACTTCGTCCTGCACAACAGCCTGTTCGTGATCGCTCACTTCCACAACGTGATCATCGGCGGCGCGGTATTCGGCTACATCGCCGGCTTCGCTTTCTACTTCCCTAAAGCGTTCGGCTTCAAGCTGCACGAAGGTTGGGGCAAGGCAGCGTTCTGGTTCTGGATCTCGGGCTTCTTCGTCGCGTTCATGCCGCTCTATGCACTGGGCTTCATGGGCATGACCCGTCGTCTGAACGCCACCACCAACCCTGAGTGGGTGCCGTACCTGTACGTCGCCATGTTCGGTGCGGTGATGATCGCTGTGGGTATCGCTTGCCAGCTGATCCAGCTCTACGTGAGTGTGCGTGATCGCAACAAGCCGGAAAACATGTGCGAACACGGCGACCCGTGGAATGCCCACACGCTGGAATGGTCGACCTCGTCGCCACCACCGTTCTACAACTTCGCTGTGCTGCCAAAAGCCGAAACCATCGACCCGTTCACCGAAGCCAAGGAAAACGGTACCGCGTACCAGGCTCCGGCCAAGTACGAGCCGATCCACATGCCAAACAACACCGCGACCGGTGTGGTCATGGGCGCTCTGTTGACTGTGTTCGGTTTCGCGATGATCTGGCACATCTGGTGGCTGGCCATCGTTGGCCTGGTTGGCACCGTGGTTTACTTCGTGATCCACGCTGCACGTGATGACCAAGGCTACATGGTGCCGGTCGAGACAATCGAACGCATCGAAGCCGAGCAGCACAAGCGTCTGGTAGCGGCCGGGAAAATCCCAGCCACCGCCACCCGTGTTGAAACCTCGTTGGAACAGGCTTAAACCATGTCGAACTTAGTGACCAATGCTGGACACACCCATGTCGATGGACATGGGCACGATGACCATCACCACGACTCGGGCGAGATGACCGTATTCGGTTTCTGGCTCTACCTGATGACCGACTGCATCCTGTTTGCGTCGATCTTCGCGGTCTACGCGGTACTGGTTAACAACGTAGCGGGTGGCCCGTCGGGCCACGACATCTTCGAACTGCCATACGTACTGGGCGAAACCGCTCTGCTGCTTTTCAGTTCGATCACCTACGGCTTCGCCATGCTGGCGTTGTTCAAGGGCAAGAAGAATCAGGTCCTGGGCTGGTTGGGCATGACCTTCCTGCTGGGCGCCGGCTTTATCGCCATGGAGATCAACGAGTTCCACATCTTGATCGCCGAAGGTTACGGCCCTAGCCGCAGCGGCTTCCTGTCCGGGTTCTTCACCCTGGTCGGCACCCACGGTCTGCATGTGACCAGTGGTCTGATCTGGATGGCGATCATGATGTACCAGGTGCAGAAAAACGGCCTGACGGCGACCAACAAGACCCGTCTGAGCTGCCTGAGCCTGTTCTGGCACTTCCTGGACGTGGTGTGGATCTGCGTATTCACCGTTGTTTATCTGATGGGGACTATGTAAATGGCTAACGCTCATTCCCACGATAGCCACGACGCCGGCCACGGCAGCGTCAAGTCTTACGCTATCGGTTTCATTCTGTCGGTGATCCTGACCGTCATTCCTTTCGGCCTGGTGATGTACCCATCGCTGCCGAAAGCCATGACCCTGTGGATCGTACTGGCCTTCGCAGTGATCCAGGTGCTGGTGCACCTGGTGTACTTCCTCCACCTGGACCGTTCGGCCGCGCAGCGTAACAACGTGATTGCGTTTGTTTTCGCCGCCATCGTGATTGTCCTGCTGGTTGGCCTGTCGCTGTGGATCATGTTCAGCATCCACACCAACATGATGGCGCACTGAGGTAAATCCGGATGTCCTTGAAGCACTTTATCCAAATCACCAAACCGGGGATCATTTTCGGTAACGTGCTTTCTGTGGCAGGCGGATTTTTCCTGGCCTCGAAAGGGCATGTCGATCTGGCCATTTTCCTGGCCGCAATGATCGGCACCTCCCTGGTAGTGGCTTCCGGTTGCGTGTTCAACAACTGCATCGACCGCGACATCGACCTGAAGATGGAACGCACCAAAAACCGGGCGCTGGTCCAGGGCTTGATCTCCCTGAAACTGGCCCTGGCTTTTGCGACCGTCCTGGGTGTTTTCGGCGTTGCACTGTTGTACAAAGTGGCCAACCCGTTGGCCGCGTTGTTCGCGGTGATCGGCTTTGTCATCTACGTCGGCTTCTACAGCCTGTACCTCAAGCGCAAGTCGGTTCACGGCACGCTGGTGGGCAGTCTGTCGGGCGCAATGCCGCCGGTGATTGGCTACGTGGCTGTGACCAACAGCTTCGACATGGCCGCACTGACGCTGCTGGTGATGTTCAGCCTGTGGCAGATGCCGCATTCCTACGCCATCGCGATCTTCCGCTTCAACGATTACCTGGCCGCATCGATTCCGGTGCTGCCTGTGAAGCGCGGAATCCAGGTGGCCAAGAAGCACATCCTGCTCTACATCCTGGCGTTCCTCGTGGCGACCTTGATGCTGACCTTCAGCGGCTACGCCGGCATGAGCTACCTCGCCGTCGCCGCGGCCATGGGCATGTACTGGTTGTACATGGCCTGGACCGGCTACAAGGCAGTGGATGACACGGTCTGGGCACGCAAGCTGTTCGTGTTCTCGATCTTCACCATTACCGCGTTGAGCGTGATGATGTCCCTGGACTTCAAAGTGCCGAGCGAGTTGTTGCTGACGTACGCGCCTTAAGCGTCGGATGCTGTAAATAAAAGCCCCGCCCTTCGAGAGAAGGGTGGGGCTTTTTGTTGGAACAGCAAAAGATCGCAGCCTCGTTTCACTCGACAGCTCCTACATTGGAATGCGTACTCCCTGTAGGAGCTGTCGAGTGAAACGAGGCTGCGATCTTTTGATCTTGGACTAATGGCCTCAGCAAACCTCAGCGATCAAGCAGCCGGAAAAACCGCTCGCGCACCTGCGGGCTATCGCTGTGTGCCACGTTGAAACGCAGGAAGCTGCTGGCATCAGCGGCTTTGCTCAACAGAGTGCCAGGCGCCAGGACCAGATCGTTTTCAAGGCCTTTGCTGGCCAGCGTTTCGGCATGCAGTCCTTCGGGCAGTCGTGTCCAGATGAACAGCCCTTCACCCGGTATCGATGACACCGAGCATCCAGCCTCTGTCAGCCATTTCGTCACGCGACTGCTCGATTCATACAGGCGATCAACCGTGCGCCGGGTGTGTTTGGCGTAGCTGCCGTTACTGAGCATGGTGCAGGTGATCTGCTCCGCCAGTTCCGAGGTCACGCCGCCGCAGGCTATCTTCAAAGTGATCAGTCGTGCGGCCAATTGTGGCGATAGCGCGGTATAGCTGACCCGGCTGTTGGCGGTCAGGGTCTTGGAGAAACCGGAGACGTAACTGACATTGTCCAGACCGCTCGCGGCCAGGCGCGGGGTGCGTCTTTGCTGGATGTCGCCATACAAGTCATCTTCGAGGATGTGGACGCCGTAACGGTGGCTCAGCTCCAGCAAGCGATATACCTGGGCGGCGGAGAACGAGTGCCCGGTCGGGTTGTGCAGCGTGCTGTTGGTCATGTACAGCACGGGGCGATGGGCGATCAGCAATTGCTCGAAGGCTTCCAGATCCAGGCCGTCGCAATCGCGGGCGATGGTGATGACCTTGGCGCCGTGCAACGCCAGGTTGGTGTGCATGTTGAAATAACACGGATCGTCGAGCAGCACGGTGTCGCCGGGTTTTATCAACAGGCGCATCAGCAGGTCGATGGCCTGTACGGTGTTGGCGGTGGTGATGATCTGCGCCACTGGCACCTCGATGCCGACGGTCGACAGCTTGACCCGCAACGCCTCGCGCAGCGGGAGGTAACCACCGACCTCGCCATATTCGCCCATGCGCAGCGCGGTCGCGCGAAGGGTGCTGCGCACGGCTTTGAGCAGTTCGTCGGCGGGCAGCCACGAGGCTGGCAGAAATCCGCAGCCGGGACGCAGCGCACCGTTGTCCAGCAGCATTGCGCGGCGGACCCGGCTGAGCGTGTCTTGGGGTTGTAGATTTGGGGCCGCTGCGTGTTGGGGAGAGGGGCTCGGGCGATGGATGTAATGCCCCGAACCTTGGCGTGAGACCACCAGCCCCTTGGCCCGCAAGCGGTCGAGGGCGTCGACCACCGTGGATTTACCGACGTTCATCAACTCGGAGAGTTCGCGAATCGGCGGCAACTTGGCCCCGTTAGGCAGGCCTCCCTGGCTGATGGCCGCAGACAACTGATCGACGATCTGCTGCACCAGCGGCACTCCTGGCTGGAACTCGATGGCGGCGATGACGGCGCGCTGCATTTTACTGGTCTCCCTGGCAGTAAAGTTTGTTGGATCTTATACGAAGTTGCCCTGATCAAGACACGCATCTCTCTCTACCATCACCTGCGCGTATGCATGATTGATTAAGAGGGTTCGGTTAATGAGTAATCAAATGAGTCGCGACGAGCGCTTCCTCGCGATGGCGAAAGAACTCGGCTTTGATATCTACGACGAGAACTCTGCCGGCGGGCATTACGCGCCGCTGATCCGGCACGATGACGAACTGTATGTCAGCGGGCTGGTGCCGCGAATGAACGGCAAAATCCAGTACCCCGGCCGAGTGGGGCTGGAACTCAACCTGGCCGATGCCCAAGAGGCCGCGGGTATCAGCGCGATCCGTGGGCTTGCACTGATCCGTGAGGCCATCGGTTCACTGGATAACGTCAAGGCACTGCTGCGCATCACCGTCTACGTGAAATCCACGTTCGACTTTGTGGACCTCAGCGAGGTGGCCAACGGCGCGTCCGACGTCTTTACGCATGTGTTGGGTGAAGCCGGGAAGCACACACGAACGACCGTCGGTGTTTACCAGTTGCCGAAAAACGCGCCGATAGAAGTGGATATGATTGCGGCCTTGTATCCGACCGAGCGGTAAGTCTTTTGGGCATACCTGCTTTTGTGGCGAGGGAGCTTGCTCCCGCTTGAGTGCGTAGCACTCACAAGAATCGGCATTGTTGCCACATTTTTTTGGGGCCGCTACGCAGCCCAGCGGGAGCAAGCTCCCTCGCCACAGGTTGCTTACTGACTGAAAGCTTTCAGGTCGATCGTGTTACTGCGCGGCGATGCTGTAGCCGTCGAACGCGGTTTGCTGCTGAAGTGCGGTGATGATGTTTTTGCGGTTGACCGCTTGTTCGGCCCCGGTGTTGTCCAGGAACGTTTCGCTTTCAATCTGCGCATCCTCGCCTTCGCCGACGAAGGTGAAACCGAGGAACTCCAGCGCTTTGCGATCTACGTTCAGGCTCGCACGAGGCGTGCGTAGCGGCAGCGTGACGCTCGCGCCATCCTTGCTGATGGTAAACACTTCGAGGTCTTTCTTGGCGCGAGCCACTTTGCTCTTGCCGGTGCTTGGGTTGCTGATGGCCTGATGCGTCTGGTTCAGCACCTTCAAGGCCAGGCCATAGACGATTTCCTGAAACGCCGGGTCTTCCTTGAAACTGGACAGAATACGGCTGATCGGAAACTTGCTGCTCAGGTCTTCCAGCGCGGCAATGTCGGACGCTTCGGCGTCTTTCAGTTGTTTCAGCTCGCCCATCAATTCATAGGCTTTATCGTCGTCGAAGCTGTCGTGAGCCTGGCGAATCGCGGCGCGCAGCTCGCGGATCTGGTCGCTTTCCCGGGTCGATTGAAAAGCGTCCAGGACCATCTCGCTGATGGTCTTGGCCTGTGGCACATGCTGTGAAAGATTGATGGAGTTTTCGTATTCCGCTTTGGACGACAAGGTGACTACGGATTCAGCGGTATTGGAATCGGACATTGAAATTTCACTACTTCTTTTAACTTGGGTTTAGGCGAGAAAGCACGGGGCCTTTTCAGGCCGACTAATCTATTGGACCTGACCTGAGTTGTCACGGATGAACAGGCGGTTGGTCATCATTTTTGGCGGGGAAGCGTCATTCGCTGAAGCTCCAGCGCATTGGCCGTCGCCGCGCCACTGGCGGTGTTGTCGAAGATGCACCAGGTGGGAACGCCGTCGGCTTGGGGTTGTAGCTTTTGAGCCAGGAGTTCAAGCCAAGGCGTTTCGTAGCTTGAGTAGTAGATTCGTGGTGATCCGTGCAACCGGTAGTAGCGGATGCCCGGCCAGGCTCCGGGCACATCTCCATCGGGCAATGGCGAAGGATCAACGGCCACTTGGCCGATTCGATGCTCAATCAGTAGCGCTTGCGCCTCAGGTGTTTGCCAGCTGACATGCCTCGGTTCAAATACCGCGAAGCCGCAGTAACGCGAACGAAATGTGGTGAAGAAGGTTTCGGCGGTTTTGATTTCGAAGGACAGGGAGGGCGGGATCTGGATTAGCAGGCAACCAAGCTTCTGACCCAGATGGCAGCATTGCTCGACAAAGTCATCGATCAACTTTTCACAATCCAGCAAGCGAGCTTCGTGAGTGATCTGCTTGGGGACTTTGACTGAAAACCTGAAACCCTCCGGCACACTCTCGGCCCATCGTGCATAGGTCGCCGGGCGGTGAGGCCGATAAAACGAACTGTTGATCTCCACACACGTTAGTCGTGCCGCGTACCGTTGCAGGTGTGTGCCTGCGACGGGAAATACTTCCCACTGTTCGCGGGGCAGGCTCCATCCGGCGCAGCCGATATACAGGGGCGTGGTGGCAGTCATCAGCGTTTTCTCGCCTCAGCATCAGGTTAAAAACTGTGACCGCTGAAACCTGGCTATCTCCCCATCGAATTCAGGTTCATCGAGCGAACAGCCCATTTTTCCGCCGTTTGCTCATCCACCGGCAAGGAGAAACGGAAAGTCGCACCCCGTCCCGGAACGTCGATCAACTGAATCTCGCGACCGTGCAATTGCAGGATCCGATGCACGATTCGCAGCCCCAGTCCGCCATCGCGCCGGGCACCGCCAATGTTGAACGGTCGCAAGAACAAGCCCTCGCGTAATTCGGGTGCGATGCCGGGGCCGGTGTCGCTGACGGTGACTTCGATAAAGGGCCCCTGAGGGCGCAGGCTCAGTTCGATTTCGCCACCCTGAGGTGTGTCGCGCAGGGCATTGTCGAACAGGTTGGTCAATACGCGCTCGATCAGCCCCAAGTCGGCGCAGGCGGCCGAAACGTTGGGCGCGAAGGTGGCCTTGAGTTCGATCTGCCGTGATTCGGCGGTGAGTTCGAATTTCTGGAAGATGTCCTGCACCAGGTCGGTCAGGGAGAAACGCTCCAGCACCGGTTGCACGAAACCGTGTTCCAGCCGAACCAGTTCCAACAGCGATTGCGCCAGGCCACCCACCTTGCGGCTTTGATCCAGGGCGATGCCCAGGTAGCGACGGCGGTCGACGGGGGACAGCGTGGCGTCTTTGAGCGACAGGGTTTCCAGATACCCGTGCAGCGAGGCCAGCGGTGTGCGCAGGTCGTGGGAAATGTTCGCCACCAGTTCGCGACGCTCCTGATCCTGGCGAGTCAGCGAGCGCCACTGTTCGCTGAGGCGGGTTTGCATCTGGCGGAAGGCTGCGTCGAGTACGGCAATCTCATCATGACTGGACGTTTTTTCTACCGGGTCCGTGACGGGCGGGGAGGAGGGGACGCCGTCGATGTCGAACTGGCTGACTCGTTCGGTCAACCGACGCAGCGGTCGGGTGATCAGGGCAAATGCCGCGAGGCCAGCGATCAGGCACAACAACGCCACCAGACCGATGGACAGCAGCGCGGTATCGAGCGCGGCGCTGGTGGCGCCGCGTTCGGCGAAGCGGTCGTGTTCTTCGCTGAGCAACACCACATAGAGGTAACCCTCCTGTTTGCCGTTGACCTGCAACGGCGCGGCGCTGAACACTTTGCGTCCGTCGACGCTGCGCGGATCGTCGCCGAGAATCGGCAGCGCATCGCCTTTTAGCAACCGCTGGATCGGTGCCAGATCGACCCGGTCCCGGCGCATCCGGCCTTCGGGGGCAGCGCTGCCGACGACATGTCCCTCGGTGTTGAGCAGGTAGACCTCGACACTGGGATTGACCAGCATGAGTTTGCTGAACAGTTCGCGCACGGCGTTCGGCATCAGGCCATTGGTGTCCATCAGCACGGTGTCGCGGGCGATGTGTTGGGCGAGATCGCGCGACAGCCCTTGAACCACTTCCAGTTCGTGCATCTTGTTGGAGCGCACTTGCATCCAGGCCGAGGTGCTACAGCACACCAGCAACAGAACGGCGAACACCAGGGACAGGCGCTGTGTCAGGGTTAGCCTCATGGCTGCTCCTCCCTGACCGAGAATTTATAGCCGCGACCCCACACCGTCAGGATGCGCGCGGGTTGTGCCGGATCGGCTTCGATCTTGGCCCGCAGGCGGTTGATATGGGTGTTGACCGTGTGTTCGTAGCCTTCGTGGCTGTAGCCCCAGACCGCGTTCAGCAGGTCCATCCGCGAGAACACCTTGCCAGGCTGACGGACGAAGAAATACAGCAGGTCGAACTCGCGTGGAGTCAGGTCCAGGCGACGACCGTCGAGAGAGACGTCGCGGGTGATCGGGTCGATGGACAGGCCATTTGTGATCAGGCTGCCAGCGTCCATTTTCAGGTTGCGGGCCATGGCGTCGACTCGTCGCAGCAGGGCTTTGACCCGGGCGACCAGCTCAAGCATGGAGAAAGGCTTGGCCAGGTAATCGTCGGCACCGAGTTCCAGCCCCAGGATCCGATGAACTTCACTGGAGCGGGCGCTGGTGATGATGATCGGTGTGTAGCGGGCCATGGCCCGCGCCCGACGGCAGATTTCCAGGCCGTCGACACCGGGCAACATCAGGTCGAGGATCAATGCGTCCCAGCTTCCTTGCTGCAGCAGTCGCATGCCTTCATCACCGTCGGCGCAGTGCACCACCTCGAACTGCTCATCGCGCAGATGCAGGCAGATAAGGTCGGCGATGTGCAGGTCGTCCTCGACCACCAGGACACGTTTGGTCTGTTCCATAAAGCTCAATCCTTTGTAGCGCAATGGGCACATTGTGCGGGTTTTCCTCGGGTCGAGTTATCACGAATTGTTTAACTGTCCGTGAGGATTTGGCGATCAACCCAAGCCTAGGCTGTGCTCCCTATCAGGCATCTGGAATTTTGGAGAAGGCCATGTTTTCACGGCGACAGTTTCTTGTAGCGAGCGGCGGGCTGGGCGCTGCAGCCCTGGTGGTCGGTGTGTTGCCAAAATTTGCCGCCCGTACCGAGCTGATCAGCGACGCCAGTGCGTCGGAGGTGTTCGAGGTCACTCACACCGACAGCGAATGGCGCGCCCTGCTCAGCGCCGAACAGTACGAAATCCTGCGGGAAGAGGGCACCGAGCGGGTCTACAGCAGCCCGCTGAACAACGAGCATCGCGAGGGGATTTTTGCCTGTGCCGGTTGTGCCTTGCCGCTGTTTTCTTCCGACACCAAGTTTGATAGCCGCACCGGTTGGCCCAGTTTCTGGGCGCCGCTGGACAAGGCAGTGGCGACTCGTCAGGACCGATCCTTCGGCGTGCTGCGCGAAGAAGTCCATTGCCGGCGTTGCGGTGGGCATCTGGGCCATGTCTTCGACGATGGGCCCAAGCCCACCGGCCTGCATTACTGCATGAATGGTCTGGCGATGACCTTCGAGCCCCAGGCGGCGTGACCCATGGGCACTTCCTTTCACTCATTTAATGCAGGTCGATGCTATGTGGCTTCTGGTTCTCGCTTATCTCGGTGGTGTGCTGACGATTGTCAGCCCGTGCATTCTGCCGGTATTGCCCTTTGTCTTCGCTCGCACCGGGCAGCCGTTTATGAAAAGTGGCTTGCCGCTGTTGGCGGGGATGGCGCTGACCTTCGCGCTCGTCGCCTCGTTGGCGGCGGTGGGCGGCGGTTGGGTGGTGCAAGTCAATCAGTACGGTCGCTGGCTCGCGTTGCTGTTCGTGGCACTGTTCGGGCTGACGCTGCTGCTGCCTCGACTGGCCGAGCGCCTGACACGTCCACTGGTGGCGGCCGGCAGCCGACTGTCGGAAGCGGCGGGCGCCGATGCTCGTCCGCGTCCCGGCGCTTCGTTCCTGATCGGCGTCGCCACGGGCCTGCTCTGGGCGCCGTGTGCCGGACCGATTCTCGGCCTGTTGCTGACCGGCGCAGCGCTGCAAGGGGCAAGCATCGCCACCACGTTGCTGTTGCTGGCCTACGCCGCGGGTGCCGCCACTTCCCTCGCCGTGGCGTTGTTGCTGGGCGGTAAAGTCTTTGCGGCGATGAAGCGCTCGATCGGCGCGGGTGAATGGCTGCGCCGAGGTTTGGGCGCGGCGATGCTGGCCGGCGTGGCGGCGATTGCCCTCGGGCTGGACACCGGGATTCTGGCGCGGATTTCGACAGCTTCCACCGGCGGCATCGAGCAGGCCTTGGTGGGTCGGTTAGCCGGTAAGTCACCGAGCAACAGCGGAGCGATGATGGCCGCTGGCGGGGCGATGAAAATGGCGGCGAAAGCGCCGGGCGCATTGCCGATTGAAGGCAACCTCCCGCCACTGGACGGCGCCGTGCAGTGGCTCAATTCACCTCCACTGACCGCACAGGCATTGAAGGGCAAAGTCGTGCTGGTGGATTTCTGGACTTACTCCTGCATCAACTGCCTGCGCACCTTGCCGTATGTCAAAGCCTGGGCCGAGAAATACCGCGATCAGGGCCTGGTGGTGATCGGTGTTCATGCGCCTGAGTTCGCCTTCGAGCGTGATGTGGGCAATGTCACCAAAGCCATGAAAGACCTGGGCATCACCTATCCGGTGGCGATCGATAACGACTACAAGATCTGGCGTGCATTCAACAACGAATACTGGCCAGCCCATTATTTTGCCGACGCGCAGGGGCGTATTCGTTATCACCACTTCGGTGAAGGCGATTATGCCGAGTCGGAACGGGTCATCCAGCAACTGCTGCGTGAAGCGGGCGCCACAAAGGTCGCCGACGGGCTGATCAAAGCCGACGCCACTGGGGTTCAGCTCGCCCCCGACATGAATGAGGTCCAGTCTCCGGAAACCTATGTCGGCTACCAGCGGGCGGAGCACTTCGTACCGGCAACCGGTCTGGTACCGGACAAGGCGTCGGCGTACACCACCCCACCGCAATTGGCACTCAACGATTGGGGGCTGGACGGTCAATGGAACGTCGGTTCTGAACGCGCGACCTCAACTGCGCCCGCCAGCCGCATCGTCTACCGCTTCCACGCTCGCGATTTGCACCTCGTACTGGGCCCCGGCGCAGACGGTAAACCGGTGCGCTTCAAAGTGCTGATCGACGGAAAAGCCCCCGGCGATGCCCACGGTACCGACGTGGCGCCCGATGGCAGCGGCAGTGTCACCGAGCAACGGTTATATCAATTGGTGCGCCAGAACGGCGGTGTGGCGGACCGAACCTTCAGCATCGAGTTTCTCGATCCGGGTGTGTCGGCGTATGCCTTTACCTTCGGTTGATAGCCCTATCATTTGTTCAGGAGTCAGACTCATGAAGATCCCAGTTGTATGGCGCCGTACCTTGTTGGGTTTGGCAGCCGCTGGCGTCATCGGCCAATGCGCGGCGTTCTCTTTCGGTGCAGCGCAGAAGGGGGTCATCATCCCGCCGCCTGCCCTGGACGAAACCACTCAGGCCCACAGTGAAACCGCAGTCTTTGCTGGCGGTTGCTTCTGGGGCGTCCAAGGGGTGTTCCAGCACGTCAAAGGCGTGAAACAAGCCGTCTCCGGGTACGCCGGCGGTGAAGCGAACACCGCTCGGTATGAGCGCGTCAGCGACGGCGATACCGGTCATGCGGAATCGGTCGAGGTCACTTTCGATCCGTCGCAGGTCAGTTACGGCACCTTGCTGCAGATCTATTTCTCAGTGGCGCACAACCCCACCGAGTTGAACCGCCAAGGCCCCGACAGCGGCACGCAGTATCGGTCGGCAATCTTCCCGGCGAACACTGAACAGCAGCGCGTCGCCCAGGCCTACATTGCCCAGCTCGACGCCGCCCATTCGTTCAACAAACCCATTGTGACCAAGCTTGAAACCTACAACGGTTTTTACCCGGCGGAGGAGGAGCATCAGGACTTTCTGACCGAGCACCCGACGTATCCATACATCGTGATCAACGACCTGCCGAAAGTCGCGCAGCTGAAGCAGCTGTACCCGGATCGGTATCAGGAGAAACCGGTGCTGGTGAAGTCGGGAATGTGAAGGACGTTTTGGCTATCGACTGCGTGGGCGCTCCATCGCGATGCTCGACGGTTCAAAACCCAGGCGCGAGAAGAATGCCGAAGCGCCTTCGCGGCCAGCGCGCAGAACCCAGGTGATGTCGGTGTTCTCGCCCATGACATGCTCGACCAGCGCCCGACCAACGCCTTCACGTCGATGCTGCCCGGACACGACAACCATCGACAGATAACCGTTGGACAGGCCGTCGGTAATGCCACGGGCAAACCCGACGATGTGGGAGTCCTTCACGGCAAGCGCTGTGCGTTGGGAGTTGGCGATCAACAGTTCAAAATGTTCAGGTGAACCCAGACGATGAGCCCATCCGTTCTGCTCAAGAAAAAGCCGCACGGATTCCACTTCCAAGGGCAGTACATCGCGGACATGCAGGACGGCACTCACCCGGAAATCACATTCTTGCCCGCGACTTTTGACCGATACAGCGCCTGATCGGCCCTGGCCAGAAGACCGGTCTGTTGCTCTTCTTCAAAGCGCTGGACCACGCCAAAACTCATGGTCACCTGAAACTCTCCCACCGGCGGAAGGCTCGACAGGCCATGGCGGATGTTCTCGGCGAAGGATCTGGCGTCGGCCAGCGACGTATTGGGCAGGATCATGATGAACTCGTCGCCGCCCCAGCGCGCCAATAGGTCGCCGTAGCGCACGCAGCGTTTTACGCTCTTGACGACCTGCACCAACGCCGCATCTCCCAGGGCATGGCCGTAGTGATCGTTGATGTTCTTGAAGTCGTCGATGTCCATCGCAATCAGTGACAGCGGCTGCCGAAAGCGCTGGGCACGGTCGCATTCCTGGGGCAGGGTTTTTTCCAGACGATAGCGATTGGCGATCGATGTCAGCGCATCGGTTTCCGCCAGTTTGCGGTTTTCTTCCAATTGAATTTGCAGCTGCTGATTGACCCGCGACAACTCGCGGGTGCGTTCTTCGACGATGGCTTCAAGGGATTGATTGCGCCGTTCCATCTCCTCGAACAGACGTTTCTTGTCTTCGATACTGCGGTGCGCACCGACCATCCTCGCGACCGATCCGTCGGCGTTGCGTGCCAGCACGTAGCCGCGATCTTCGATCCAGATATAACTGCCGTCCTGCTTGCGGCAGCGATACTCAGCCTGGTAGCCCGGCACTCGTTGATTCAGGTAATCATCAAACACCGTCATCACCCGCGGATAGTCATCGGGGTGCATCACGTTTTCCCAGGTAAACACGGTGTTGTCCAGGGAGTGAGGCGCGTAGCCGAGCATTTCGTACCACCCGGGATTGCGGTAGACGAACCCGGTGTTGGCGTTCCAGTCCCATATGCCATCACTGACCAGTTCCAGAATGGTGTGCAACATGTCCTCGTTCAAATCCGACACATTGAATTTCAACGGCTCGATATTTGATGCCTCACCCATCACCGCTCTCCTTGCACTGATATCAAAGTGACCCGTCAGTCGGGGAGATTAGTGCATGGCGTAATGCTCCGGCTAGTGCTTGGCCCACAACTGCATGGCGAAGTCGACGAAGCGACGTAATTTCGGCAAGCGGTAGCGATCCTGGGCGTACACCAAGTGCATTGGCCGGCTCGGCAATTGATAGTTCTGCATCAACGCCACCAGTTTTCCGTTCAGCAAATCCTGCTCGACCAACGCATCGGGCAACATCACGATGCCCATCCCGGTTCGAGCGGCCTGATGAAGCCCCGCCGAACTGTTGATCAGCATCGGGCCTTTGACGGCCACCATGACTTCGCCTTCGGGTCCGCTCAGGCGCCACTGTTTTTCCACTGACTGCCAGTCATCGCCGACCGGGTAGGCAAAGGACAAGCAGTCGTGATGTTGCAGGTCTTCGGGTTTTTCCGGTGTGCCCCGGCGTGCCAGATAAGATTTCGAGGCGCACATGGTCAGCGTGTAGTCGATGAGCGGGCGGGCGATCAGGTTGGACGGTTCGATTGCGCCTAGGCGAAAAGCCACGTCGAGACCGTTCTCTAGAAGGTCGGGTCGCCCGTTGGTGAGCACCACGTCCAGTTTGACTTGCGGGTAACGCAGGGCGAATTCGCTAAGCGCCGGCGCAAGCTTTTCAGTGCCGAAGGTCAACGGCGCCGTGATCCGCAAGGTCCCGCTCGGTGTGTCCTGACTTTGTTCGGCCAGCCGCTCGGAATCCTCCACCAACCCCAGCACCTCCAGACAGCGCTGGTAATAAGCGGAACCGAACTCCGTCAGTCGCTGGCGCCGTGTCGTCCGGTTCAACAAGCGCACACCCAGACGTTGCTCCAGCGCGCGAAGGTGATTGCCGACCATGGTTGTCGACATTTCGCACTGCTGCGCGGCGGCGGTCATGCTGCCGGCTTCTACAACCCTGACGTAAACCGTCATTGCCTGGAATAAATCCATTATCAAGCTCAGCTTTAAGATGATTGAAGTGTTGCAGCGTTTATCCAGCTCAGGTGGCTAACCATACTGCAAAAACACCGACAATTGATGGAGCTTGATGTCATGACCGCCGCCTGCCTGATGACCACTTACCAACCCCTGGCCCTGAGTTTCAGCAAAGGCCTGGGCACTCGACTGTGGGATCAGGCGGGTCGTGAATATCTGGACGCGGTGGCCGGTGTGGCGGTGACCAATGTCGGCCACTCTCATCCCAAAATCGTGTCAGCAATCAGCGAGCAGGCCGGGTTGCTATTGCACACCTCCAATCTCTACAGCATCGACTGGCAGCAGCGGTTGGCGCAGAAACTGACAAAACTGTCCGGCATGGAGCGGGCGTTTTTCAGCAACTCCGGTGCCGAAGCCAATGAAACCGCGCTGAAACTCGCACGGCTTTACGGCTGGCACAAAGGCGTCGAGCAGCCGCTGGTGGTGGTCATGGAGAACGCCTTTCATGGCCGGACGCTGGGCACGTTATCCGCCAGCGACGGCCCGGCCGTGCGCTTGGGATTCAATAAGTTGCCCGGCGATTTCGTCAAAGTGCCCTTCGGCGACCTCAACGCGCTGAAAAAGGTGCAGCAAGCCCACGGCCCGCGCATCGTGGCGATTCTGATGGAACCGATTCAGGGCGAAAGCGGCGTGCAGTTAGCGCCTCCCGGTTACCTGAAAGCCGTGCGCGAACGGTGCAACCGGCGCGGCTGGCTGATGATGCTCGACGAAATCCAGACTGGCATCGGTCGTACCGGCCAATGGTTCGCCTTTCAGCACGAAGGCATCGTTCCGGACGTCATGACCCTGGCCAAGGGCCTCGGCAACGGCATCCCCATCGGCGCTTGCCTGGCCCGGGGCAAAGCCGCCGAGCTGTTCACCCCCGGCAGCCATGGCAGCACCTTCGGCGGCAATCCGCTGGCGTGCCGGGTCGGCTGCACGGTGCTGGACATCGTCGAAGAACAAGGCCTGCTGGAAAACGCCAGGCTTCAGGGCGATCGCCTGCTGACCAGACTGCGTGCCGAACTGGCAGACGACCCGAACGTCCTGGCGATTCGTGGCCAAGGCCTGATGATAGGCATCGAACTCAAGCAACCGATCCGCGACCTGACCCTGATCGCCGCACGGGACCACGGCTTGCTGATCAACGTGACACGGGGCAAGACCATTCGCCTGCTGCCACCGCTGACGATTGATGAGCGGGAAGTGGAAATGATTGTCAGAGGGGTTTGTCGAGCGGTGAGCGCGGCCTGACATAAGGATCGTTCCCACGCAGAGCGTAGGAACGATCTTGCTCGGGGTAATGGTTGTTGCGACCTCAACAATCTGACAAACACACCCGCTCCCCCAAACTCTCCACCAACCGAACCAGATACCCATCCGGGTCCTGCACCAGAAACTCACGCTGCCCGACTTCCACCGCATCGGCGCGATACCAGACGTCGGCGCAGGGACGAAACAGCGGCCATTCAACATCCGCCAATCGCGTGAGTATCGGTTCGACAAGATCAACAGTGATCTGAAAGTTGATGCCCCGACCAAACGGCGCTTCCAATGCCCCCGTCATCCACTGGCCTTCGTCCGGCGCGTATTGCTCCAGCATGATCTGCACGCCGTTTTTATCGAGGTAGGCGAAACCTGCTTCCGGACGCTCGTAGGCGATTTCGAAACCGATTAACGAGGTCCAGAAATGCAGGCTTTTCTTGATGTCGGTGACCATCAGTTCGGGCACCAACTTGCTCCGTGCAAACATACCTATCCTTTTTTAAGCGCTGTGAGATGAGTCGGGAAGAGTGTTCACGAAGGCCGCGATTTCACTCCGATCCATGAGCCTGATTTTTGAACCGTTGAATCCTTCGAACAATTGCCGGTGTGCGGAAAACCCACTGGAGTCTTCGCGAACACGGTAACTGCCAGCCCATTCGAGCAACGCTATCAGCAACTCGTCGTTATCCTGTCGGTTTTCTCGTTGGCGAATGTTGGTGACGCAGCTTTCGTCGTCAACACACAGCCAGACAAGCGCAGTGGCGCGGTGGATAAGTTCGTTGACGATCCAGCCGTACACCCCTTCGATCACCCAGCGCGGTTCATCCGCCGCGACGCGCGCCATGGCGAGTGCTTCGGGGCGAGGGCGGGCGATGCTGCATTCATCCGACACCCAATGAACCTGGTGAAGATCGGTCCGTGGCGCATGCAGTTGCTCAGCCAGTCGTTTAGCCAGCCAACTTTTGCCAGCGCCGGAGTTGCCGATGATCAGGGTTCGGGTGAGGTCCATGGTGGCTCACATTTTCAGTCGTCGTTGTCGGGCGCAATCATCCGCGTCTTTGGCGCACCGTTTGAGTTGTGCTGATAGATTCCCTGCGGTTGTCCTTTCTCATTGAAGAACACTTGGCCGATCCCCGCCGAATTCCACAACCGTTCACCCGCTTCAGCATGTTCGGGGGTGTGCGGGATGATGCGCATGCGGCGGCGTTTGGTCAGCCAGTTGAGCGGCGAGCGCGGTGAGTAAAGCCAGCGGTTTAGGCGGTCGAACCACTCGAGCAGTGCGGGCGGGAATTCGTTCTTGATGCCGCTGCTGGTGATCTGCCAGATCCTCGGACCGGCCTTACGGTGTCGGATCAGGACTTCGTAGACGAAGGAATAATGCACATCGCCCGACAGCACCACGTAGTTACCCGGTGTGCGCGAGTGTCGGAAAATGTTCAGGATCACCTGCGCCGCGCCGCGATGGGCCATCCAGTTTTCCGCGTCGACCAGCAGGGGATAACCGCACCAGCTGAAGACGCGTTGCACGGTTTCGATCAGTTTGACGCCGAAGATCGGCGCCGGCGAAACGATGATCGCCGACGGGTGATCGAGCAGTTCCTGTTGCAGTTCGCTGAGCGCTTCCCAGTCCAGCAGACCCGAGGGTTGCTTGAGGTTCATCTCGCTGCGCCAGCGTCGGGTGCGAGTGTCGATGACCACCAGCGCCGGGCTGGTCGGCAGCACGTAATGCCAGTGTTGAAAAACCAGCAGCTCATCGATCAGAGCGTCCTGAACGTCGCTGTCGAGATAGTGGTCTTGCCCGGTGGCACTCAATAAGCGGGCTTTTTCCAGCACACCGCCGAACGCATCCGGGTTGTTGCCCCAGCCCTGGCACAGCATGTAGGCGAGCAGCGCGTTGCCGATGATGCGCTTGGAGAACGGATGGCCGTAGGCCGTTTCCTCCCATTGCGCGGACAGATTCCAGTCATCGGTGATGTCATGGTCGTCGAAAATCATCAGGCACGGCAGATGCGCCATCGCACGCGCGACACCGCCCAGCCCTGCCTTGAAGTCATCGATACGGGTTTGCTCAAGGGCATAACGCTTTTGTCTTTCGGGCGTCAGCGCCGGGGGTTGTGGCGCGATCAGCGTCCAGGGTGTCGGCGACCAGACCAGCAGGTACATGGCCATGACTTCGGCGAACGTCACCAGATGGTTGTCGGCACTGCTGCTGGTGAAAATCGGCTTACGCGCCCCGCCGAAAAATCGTTCGCGCAGGGTTTTGTTGCTCTCAAGCGCCGGTAACAAATCCGCACGATGGTAGTAACTGGCGGGGTGCTCGTAGAGCTTGGCGCTGTCGCTGACCACCGCGCCTTCGAGGTGTTCTTCGAACAATCCCAGTTGCTCGATCAGGGCATGGATCGCTCGCAACGTCGGACCGGCAACGTCGTCGGCGTAGACCTGATCTCCGCTCATCATCAGCAGGGCCGGGCGCTCTGTCGCGACATGTTCTGTCGCCAGAAAACGATCGACGCACAGCAAGCCGTCGGCTGCCGGGTGGTGAGGTTTACGGCAGGAACCGTGCATTAACTGATCAATGCGCGAACGCAACACGAAATTCGGGCAACGGGCTTCGCCATACAGCAGATGAGGCGCCCAGTCGGCAATACCGGCCGCCGCGTCATCTATCAGCAGGTCATAGTCGATCAGCGTGTCGCAGGGCAGGGCGGTGGTCAGCGGCACATCGATCAGATGAACGAAGGCATGCTTGCCAATCGGGATGACCGTGCATTGCCCGGCGTCGAGGCGAATGTCGCCGACACCTTGCAGGCGCAAGGTCAGCGACAAGGCCCGGGTTCCCACCAGCCAGAGCACCAGGCGCGTGGGCTCCAGACGCCGCAACAGCGGGCCGGCGAGGACCGGAGGCAGAGAGCGATGGCTGTCGGGGAATGGCGAAGACATGGGCATGCAGGTTCAAGACTCTTGGTGCACAGAGCGCGCGATGATAGCGCAGCCAGCGCCCAGGATTATCTGATGGCCACTGGCTTGCTGCTGAATCTGTAACAAGCGGTGATCGTTTCGGCATCACTCACACCCGAAGGCTTAAGGGGTTCATCAAGGCAGCGAAAGGCTGTCCCCTCTCATGACACTCGTTTCCCCATTGGCCACCAGCCAGCGAAACAGCTCGCTCAGCGACACCGTATGACTGCGCTCGATCCAGCGCACCACTGCCGGGCCGTAGTGTTCGGTGTAGCGGCTGAGCACCAGTTGGCGGCAGTCCGGTGACAGGCGCAGGGTGATTTCCCGGCAATGCAGATTGACCGCGTCCTGCCGGGTCACGCGCTGTTGCAGCGTCAAATGATTGCTTTCAGAAACCATCGGCCGGTGCTCCTTCGCATTGAGGTTTGGATGTTTGCGCTGAACCTTGTTTGCCATCCTCCACATAAGCAGCACGATGCTCGGCGACCACGTTGCGCAGCGCGCTGTAATAATCCGGCATTTTTTGCAGGCTGTCGGTCAGCGGTAACGCTTCTGCTCGACCATCGACGATGCCGCCGACCGTATTGATGGTGGACAGCGTATCCACGGTGTCGCTGTTGCTGCCGAACGGATCGACCACAAAGCTCAGCACTCGCCCGGCCGCATCGCGGCTGTTCGAGGTGCCGAACAATGGCAGCTCGACGATCGGACCGCCGCCGATGCCCCACACGCCAAAGGTCTGGCCAAAGTCCGCGTCATGACGCGGGATGCCGGCCATGCCGGACACATCGATCAAGCCCACCACACCCACCGTGGTATTGAGCGCGAAACGCCCCAACGTGTTGACCGAGCGCCTCGGGTTGCCTTGCAGCAGGTCATTGATAAAGACCTTGGGCTCGCCAAAGTTCGCCACGAAGTTATGCACACCCGTCTGGAAAAAGTCCGGCAAGTAACGATAGCCACGAGCGACCGGCGCCAAGGCATAGTCATCGGCCACCCGATTGAAGGCGAAGACGCCGCGGTTGAACGGCTCCACCGGGTCGTACACCGAATAGCTGATTTCGGCGCAGGCCACCGTGGCGGACGCGGGCGGTTGGCTGCTGCAACCCGCCAGCCCTGCGGCCAGCACGGCAATCGAAGTGTTGCGGGCCAGCCAGGGAGCACATTTGAAAGGCAACATGGACGCAAGTCTCGGTAGGAATTCGCCGAGATGCTGAGCCCCAAGCCTTGCGCAAAGATGTCCGGTTTATTGCGGCGCTGATGTTTTATTGCAGGATTGAAATATATGACGCGCTGCCGTGAATGGTTTTAGATGGCGGTTCCATTCGGCCCTTAAGTGACCTTCGGTGAACAGCCTTTTAATTGTGGACGACGACGTTGAAGTCCTCGATCTGCTGAAAAAATTCTTCGTACAACACGGTTACAGCGTCGAGGTCGCCACCGACGGCGCGTCGCTGTGGGCGGCCATCGAGCGACAGCCGCCGGACCTGATCATTCTTGACGTGATGTTGCCAGGTGACAGCGGACTGATCCTGTGTCAGCAACTGCGGATTCGCTATGCCATGCCGGTGATCATGCTGACCGCCATGGGTGAGCTCAGTGACCGGGTCGTCGGCCTCGAACTCGGCGCCGATGATTACCTGACGAAACCCTTCGACGCCCGCGAACTGCTGGCCCGGGTGCGCGCCGTGCTGCGGCGCGTGGACGAACGCCGCCCGGTCGTGCAGGAGCGCCCACGGCCGCTGATCGACTTCGCCGACTGGCACCTCGACGTCACCCGCCGTGAACTGCGTTCGCCGGACAACGTGATGATCCCGCTCTCGGCCGGTGAGTTCGACTTGCTGCTGGTCTTCGTCGAACACCCCCAGCGCATCCTCACCCGCGAGCAGTTACTGGACCTGGCGCGCGGGCATTGCCATGACGCGTTTGATCGCAGCATCGATGTGCAAATCAGCCGCCTGCGCCGCAAACTCGAGTCCGACACCAAGCGCCCGGCAATGATTCGCACCGTGCGCAATGGCGGCTACCTGTTCACCCCCAGCGTGACGCGGCGATGAGCTGGCTCAAGCGGATTCGCCGGGACACGGTGGCGCGCTGGATCGCCTTGACCATCATTCTGGCGATGCTCATTTCTCTGGCGCTCAATGGACTGTTTATACAATTGGCCGGCGTGTGGGCACGTCCGCCGCTGACCGAAACCGGGCTGCTCGATAAAATGGCCGCCATCACCCGCATCATCCAGGCCGCTCCGGCGCCGCTGCGCAGTCAAATGGCGCAAGCCGTCAGCGATGATGGCTTCACCGTTAGCTGGCACCTTGATCGGCGTGAACTCGATCTGCCACCGGTGGAGGATCTGGACTCCGAAATAGGCTCGACTGTCCTGCAACCGCTACTTAAATTCGCCGGTCGAATCCAGGTCTATGAGCCGTCTGACTGGACGGACAACTCGGCGGACGCGCATTACGCGCTGTTGATCGAGCTACCGGACGCCTCCTGGCTGATGTTCGCCGCACACTCGCGCAATTGGGGGCTCGACGACACGCCACGCTACCTGATCGTCATCCTGCTGGTGCTGATCTCCACCACCCTCGTCACACTGATTGCCACTCGCCGCCTCGCCACACCTTTGCAACACTTCACCGAAGGCGCTCGGCGATTCGGCGTGGACTTCCGCGCGCCACCCATCGAACCCCTCGGACCCCAGGAAATCCGCCAGGCGATCCTCGCCTTCAATGCCATGCAGGCGCAGTTGCAACACTTCATCCGCGACCGCACGCAAATGCTCGCCGCGATCTCCCACGACCTGCGCGCGCCCCTGACGCGGATGCGCTTGCGCGGGGAATTCATCGAAGACAGCGAGCAACAGCAACGGCTGTTTCGCGACGTGGATGAAATGCAGGCGATGATCAATTCGGCGCTGGAATTCTTCCGGGATGATGCGCGGCTAGAACCGGCGACCCAGTTTGATCTGTCTGAATTGCTGCAAACCTTGCTGGATGATTATCGGGATCAAGGTGTTGAGATGGCCTTCAGCGGGCCGTTGCGGCTGGTGTATTTCGGCAGGCCGTTGGGACTTAAGCGGGTGATGACCAATCTGTTGGATAACGCAATCAAATACGGGAGCGAACCGGCGATTGAACTGATTGCTGATGCCGGGGAAGTGCGGATCAAAGTACTGGACCGTGGGCCGGGGATTCCGGAGGCCAGCCTTGAACAAGTGTTTGCGCCGTTCTTTCGCATGGAAGGATCGCGAAACAAAAGCACCGGCGGCGTGGGCTTGGGATTATCGGCGGCGCGGGCGATAGTGTTGGAGCATGGCGGGGAACTGAAACTGCGTAATCGGTCGAAGGGCGGGCTGGAAGCGTTGGTGGTGTTGCCGGTGCATCCGGTTTAGAGGTTCATTTGAAAACAGGGAATGACAGATGATTGATTTCAACAACAAAGGCTTCTTCAAACTCAAGCAGAACGACGAATACGCCGAACGCGTCACTGCGCTGCTGCTGGATGGGGAGCAGGTCATCGACTCCTACAAATCCATGCGCGATGGCGTGGTGTTTACCAACAAGCGGATCATCGCCGTCAACGTCCAGAGCCTCACCGGCAGCAAGAAAGACTTCACCTCGTTGCCGTACAAAAACATCGTGGCGTATTCGGTGGAAACGTCCGGGACGTTTGACCTGGATTCCGAGTTGGAGATTTATTTCTCGTCGCTGGGGAAGGTGAAGTTCGAGTTCACCGGGAAGACATCGATGGTGGAAATTTCGAAGCTGATTTCCAAGCATTTGCTCTGAACACACAACCCCTGTGGGAGCGAGCCTGCTCGCGATAGCGTCAGTTCAGTCAACATTGATGCTGAATGTACTGGCCTCATCGCGAGCAGGCTCGCTCCCACAGGTTTTTAGCTAGTCTCAAGATCGTGGGAGCCTAAGCCTCCCACCCCGCGCCACTGACCGCAGCCTGCGCCAACGGGTGCAAATCCGCCCCTTGATGTTCCGTCTGCCAGGCCAGCAATTCCTTGCGCATGCCCGGCGTCCAGTACATCTGCAGATGATTACGCACGCCGAGCACGGCCGCTTGCTCGTCCGGTTCGGTGGCGAAGTACAGGGCGATCTGGTTGACCATCTTGATCAGGTTCTCCGTACTCATCGGCGCACCTCCGCTTTAGCGCCACGGGCATGACGGCGTTCCTTGAGCAAACGGTCCTGTTCGTCGCTGAAAGCCTGATAGCGTTTTTGCCACTCCGAAGGGTGGTAGACGCGGCTGACTTCCACGGCGGTGACCTTGTACTCCGGACAGTTAGTGGCCCAGTCCGAGTTGTCGGTGGTGATGACGTTGGCCCCCGATTCCGGGAAGTGGAACGTGGTGTACACCACGCCCGGGGCGACCCGCTCGGTGACCCGCGCACGTAGTACGGTCTGGCCGGCGCGGCTGCCGATGCCGACCCAGTCACCCTCATTGATGCCACGGCTCTCGGCGTCGGTCGGGTGGATTTCCAGACGGTCTTCATCGTGCCAGGCGACGTTTTCGGTACGCCGCGTCTGAGCGCCCACGTTGTACTGACTGAGGATGCGCCCGGTGGTCAGCAGCAGCGGATAGCGATTGTTGACCTTCTCCTCGGTGGGCACGTAACCGGTGAGCATGAAGCGCCCCTTGCCGCGCACGAATTGCTCGATGTGCATGGTCGGCGTGCCGTCCGGTGCCGCGGCGTTGCATGGCCATTGCAGGCTGCCGTGGCTATCCAGTGCGGCGTAGCTGACGTTGGTGAAGGTCGGCGTCAGGCTGGCGATTTCATCCATGATTTGCGACGGATGCGTGTAGTTCATCGGGTAGCCCAACGCGTTGGCCAGTGCCACCGTGCCTTCCCAGTCTGCCTTGCCGCCCAGCGGCTCCATGACCTTGCGCACCCGCGAGATACGCCGCTCGGCGTTGGTGAAAGTGCCGTCCTTTTCCAGGAACGAACTGCCCGGCAGGAACACGTGGGCGAACCGGGCGGTTTCGTTGAGGAAAATGTCCTGCACCACCACGCATTCCATGGCCGACAGGGCCGCGGTGACGTGCTGGGTATTCGGGTCGCTCTGGGCGATGTCTTCGCCCTGGCAATACAGGCCTTTGAAACTGCCGGCCAGCGCAGATTCGAACATGTTGGGAATGCGCAGGCCCGGATCGGGTTGCAAGGTCACGTTCCACGCTTGTTCGAATTGCGCCCGTACCACCTCGTTGGAGATGTGCCGGTAACCGGGCAGCTCGTGTGGGAAGGAGCCCATGTCGCAGGAGCCCTGGACGTTGTTCTGTCCGCGCAACGGGTTCACACCGACGCCTTCGCGACCGATGTTGCCGGTGGCCATGGCGAGGTTGGCGATGCCCATGACCGCGGTGCTGCCCTGGCTGTGTTCGGTGATGCCGAGGCCGTAATAGATCGCCGCATTGCCGGCACCCGCGTACAGACGGGCGGCGGCACGGATGTCGGCAGCGGCTACGCCGCAAATGTCGCCAAGCATCTCCGGCGAGTTTTCCGCACGGCTGACGAACTCGCTCCAGCGGGCGAAATCGCTGCCCTCGCAACGTTCGTCGATAAACGCCTGATCGAGCAGGCCTTCGGTGACGATCACATGGGCCAACGCATTGAGCATGGCGACGTTGGTGCCCGGGCGCAGGGCCAGGTGCAGTTCGGCGCGGGCATGCACCGAGTCCACCAGATCAATGCGGCGCGGGTCGATGACGATCAGCCGCGCGCCTTCACGCAAGCGGCGTTTGAGCTGAGAGGCGAACACCGGGTGGGCGTCGCTGGGGTTGGCGCCCATCACCAGGATCACGTCGGCTTGCATCACCGAGTCGAAACTCTGAGTGCCGGCGGACTCGCCCAGGGTTTGTTTCAGACCATAACCGGTCGGCGAGTGGCAGACCCGTGCACAGGTGTCGACGTTGTTGTTACCAAACGCGGCGCGCACCAGTTTTTGCACCAGGTAGGTTTCTTCGTTGGTGCAGCGGCTGGAGGTGATGCCGCCAATCGAGTCGCGACCGTACTTTTGCTGCAACCGGCGGAATTCGCTGGCGGCGTAGGTCACCGCTTCATCCCAGCTGACTTCCTGCCACGGGTCGTTGATGTGCTGGCGGATCATCGGCTTGGTGATGCGATCCGGGTGAGTGGCGTAGCCCCAGGCAAAGCGCCCCTTGACGCAAGAGTGGCCGTGGTTGGCCTGACCGTTCTTGTCCGGAACCATGCGCACCAGCTGGTCGCCTTTCATCTCGGCACGGAACGAACAGCCCACGCCGCAATAGGCGCAGGTAGTGATCACGCTGCGCTCAGGCTGACCCAGTTCGACCACGCTTTTTTCCATCAAGGTCGCGGTCGGGCAGGCTTGCACACAGGCGCCGCAGGACACGCATTCCGAGTCGAGGAAGTTATCGCCACCGGCCGCCGCCACCCGCGATTCAAAACCGCGCCCGGTAATGGTCAGCGCAAAGGTGCCCTGGGTTTCTTCGCAGGCGCGCACGCAGCGGTTGCAGACGATGCACTTGCTCGGGTCGTAGTCGAAATACGGGTTGGAGGTGTCCTTGACGTCAGCCAGATGGTTGTCGCCTTCATAGCCGTAACGCACTTCACGCAGGCCGACTTGGCCGGCGACGGTTTGCAGTTCGCAGTTGCCGTTGGCCGAGCAGGTCAGGCAGTCCAGCGGGTGATCGGAGATGTACAACTCCATGACGTTGCGGCGCAGGGTCGCGAGTTTCGGCGTCTGGGTGTGCACGGTCATGCCTTCAGTGACCGGCGTGGTGCAGGACGCCGGGTAACCGCGCATGCCGTCGATCTCCACCAGGCACATGCGGCAGGAGCCGAAGGCTTCCAGGCTGTCGGTGGCACAGAGTTTCGGAATGGTGGTGCCCAACAGCGCGGCGGCGCGCATCACCGAGGTGCCTTCGGGCACGCTGATGCTGCGGCCGTCGATGTTCAGCGTGACCTGCACGTCGCTGTCGCGGGCCGGCGTTCCAAGATCGATATCGGTTTTCGGGTCGAAGAGGGTGATCATTGCTCGGCCTCCGAGGCTTGCAGACCGAAGTCAGCGGGGAAGTACTTGAGGGCGCTGACCACGGGAAAGGGGGCCATGCCGCCCAAGGCACACAGCGAACCGTATTGCATCGTGTCGCACAGGTCCTTGAGGATGATGACCTGCTCATTGCGACCGCTCTGGTCCGGCGCGGCCAACAGGCGGTCAATCACCTCAACGCCCCGGGTCGAGCCGATACGGCAGGGCGTGCATTTGCCGCAGGATTCCTCGGCGCAAAACTGCATGGCGAAACGCGCCATTTGAGCCATGTCCACCGTGTCATCCGCCACCACCACACCACCGTGACCGAGCATCGCGCCCATGGCGGCGAAGGCTTCGTAATCCAGCGGCGTGTCGAATTGCGACGGCGGCACCCACGTGCCGAGCGGGCCGCCCACCTGCGCGGCCTTCAGCGGCCGGCCACTGGCGGTGCCGCCGCCGTAGTCTTCCACCAGTTCCCGCAAGGTCAGGCCAAACGCCCGTTCCACCAAGCCGCCGTGACGAATATTGCCCGCCAATTGGAAAGGCATGGTGCCCAGGGAGCGGCCCATGCCGTAATCGCGATAAAACTGCGCGCCCTTGGCGAGAATCAGCGGCACCGAGGCCAGGGTCAGCACGTTGTGCACCAGCGTCGGCAGGCCGAACAAACCCTTCAGCGCGGGGATCGGCGGCTTGGCGCGGACGATTCCGCGTTTGCCTTCGAGGGAGTCCAGCAGCGCGGTTTCCTCACCGCAGATATAAGCCCCGGCACCGACCCGCACTTCCATATCGAAAGCCTGGCCGCTGCCGCCGACATTGGCGCCGAGGTAACCGGCGGCCCGAGCCAGGTTCAGCGCCTGGCGCAGGGTGGCCACGGCGTCTGGATATTCCGAGCGCACATAGATGTAGCCGTAAGTGGCACCGACGGTAATGCCGGCAATGGCCATGCCTTCGATCAACAGGAAAGGGTCGCCCTCCATCAGCATGCGGTCGGCGAAAGTACCGGAGTCGCCTTCGTCGGCGTTGCACACAATGTATTTCTGCGCCGCTTGGGTGGCGCGCACCGTGCGCCATTTGATCCCGGCGGGGAAAGCCGCGCCGCCACGGCCACGCAGGCCTGAATCGAACACCTCCGTCGCGGTTTGCTCACCGCCAACGGCCACGGCCCTCGTTAAACCCTCGAAACCGCCATGGGCCCGGTAATCATCCAGCGACAACGGCCGAGTAATACCGGCGCGGGCGAACAGCAGGCGTTGTTGAGTTTTCAGATAAGGCAATTCTTCCACCAGCCCCAAGGCCAGTGGATGCGCGGACGGTTCACCTTGCAAGGCTTCGAGCACGGACGGCACATCGGCAGCGGTCAGCGGACCGAAGCCGATCCGGCCTTGCGGGCTCTCCACTTCCAACAGCGGCTCCAGCCAATACAGGCCGCGCGAACTGGTGCGCTGCAACTCCAGTGGCAGATTGCGTTCCCGGGCCTGAGTGATCAGGGCCACCGCCACCTCATCGGCACCCACCGCACGGGCCAGCGAATCACTGGGCAAATAGAGCGACGGCATCATGCGTCCTCCCGGCAAGCGTCGAGCAAAGCATCCAGACGCTCAGCACTCAGCCGCGCATGCACCCGCCCATCCAGCTCCAGAGCGGGCGAGCAGGCACAGGCACCGAGGCAATACACCGGCCGCAAACTGATGCTGCCGTCGGCGCTGCTGCCGTGGTCATCCAGTTGCAGACGTTCGCGCAACTGCGCCGCAAGCTGCTCGGCACCGCGGCTCTTGCACGACTCAGCCCGGCACAAACGCAGAATGTGTCGGGCCGGAGGCGAAGTACGGAAGTCATGGTAAAAGCTGATCACCCCGCGAATCTCGGCCTGACTCTGATTGAGGGCGTGGGCAATCTCGGGGACGGCCGCATCGGGGATGTAACCGATGCGTTCCTGAATATCATGAAGAATGGGCAACAGTGCACCCGCAGAGCCCTTGTGGCGCTCCAGCAGGCTGTTGACCAAAGGCACGTGCAACGTCTCATCAGGCATTCAGCAATCCTCACGGTCACGGACAAACCAGATGGTCGTCGGTCGTCCGAAAGTGTCGGCTGCGGCACTCACACCACGTCACGGAATCGTGGCAATTTCAGGCCGTTGGCCAGGGCACCCTTGGCGGGCATCTTGTTGTGCCCGACGCGGTCTTCGCCGCACCTCATAAGGGCATTAAGGCAGCTTGCCACGCTGCTTTTGATTCATCTGCACCAAAGCGACGTGTTCGGTTCTTTCTACGACCTTCTATTGAGTCTAGAAGAGTGTGGCCGGAGGCGTCGTCCCTGAATGGTCGGGGACTATGTGCAACGCTATCGCGAATCGTGCTTGAACCACCCCGACCCGCTGCTGATGCACCAGTTTCCAGTGCTTGTGCCAAGCTGATGGAGTGTTAATACGCCTGCCGCTCAGGCAAACCTCAGGAAACCCATGACATGAAGCCCACTCATGCATCGCACGTCCGTCGAGAATTCTTCAAAGCAATCGGGTTCTACTTGCGTGTTGTCTGGCCGATCTTTTCCGTACTGTTTTTTCTTATCGTGCTGTTCGGCCTCATCATCAGCTACCTGGAGGGGTGGGATCCTTTTGACGGCATCTATTTCGGCTTCGTGACCGGTTTGACCATTGGCTATGGAGAACTCGTGCCGAAACTTGGCGTCTCGCGGATTCTGGCGATTTTGTTGGGGTTCAACGGGGTGCTGATGACCGCGATATTTGCGGCGATCAGTGTTCGGGCGATTGAGATTGCAGTGCGGGCGGCGGGGCAGGACGAGCCGGGTAAGCCGATGGCGTGAAGTCATGCTTGGTTGCTACTGGAAGGGGAGCAGCCATCGACTCCTGCAAATCCATGCGCGACGACGTGGTGTTTACCAACAAACGCATCATCGCGGTCAACGTGCAGGACATCACCCGCAGGTCGAAAGCCCCGAAAGAACTCGGGGCTAACAATGCCAGTCAATTCACCGCAAACCCTGTAGGAGCAAAGCTTGCTCGCGAAAGCGCCAGACCATCCAACATCAATGCTGAATGCCCTACCATCATCCCAAGCAGTCCGCTCCCCCTGACTTCACACCTCACCGACCGACATCAGAACCATCCCGCCATTTTCCAGCCACTACCCTTCAGACTTCGCCCCCGCCCGCTTAGACGCCAGCTCATTGTCCCGATCCCGATTCAGCACCTTCACCGCATCATCTACCACCGCCTTACTCATCGCCGTCAAATAATGCGCGGCCCAGGCGTGGCGGTCGGTGTCTGTGGCGTAGGCGGCATCTTCGTTCAGCTTCTTGGCTAGGAACAGAAAGTCAGAAGCCATCGATAACGCATCGCCGAGGGGGACGCCGCGAGTGACGTGGAAGAGTGGTTGATCCGCGCAGTAGATCGCGGGTGTAAGGCCGATGGTTTTGAGTTCGGGTTGTTCGGTCATTTGCCACCTCCGATGAAGGAGCGGCGGTGGGAGAGGGTGGACATTGAGGCGTTACGCAACCGGGAGTCGCGTTGAGGGAAAAGCCAAATTTTGTACGGATTGATGCTGCGCATTATCAGACTCCTTGATATGTGAAGCTGCCGCATTCGTTTCCACACGAATGGGTGACAGCTGTGCGCAGGGTGGAAAACCGGGAATCAAGGAAACCGGCACGCCCGAAGACGTCCCACGCACAGCCGCCATAACTCACGCCGCAGGCATAAAAAAAGCGCCGGCAGACGTGATGGGGGCGCTGTTGCGCCTTGAATTACACGGGTTTCCACACCCGGTCGCTGAATTGGCAGCGACGGTGGAAGGGTATCGTGTGGACTCTTTTCCTGCAACCTTCCAGAGCTCTGGGGACTATGTGGCCAGTCACAGCGGATACTCGGGTGTTGAAGAGGCGGCGGGATGGAAAAATGTCTGCTTGCGTCATGAAATGCATTGAAACAGGACAATGCCATCTGTCTGCGGGTTACATATTTGCGCTTCGGATCGTTGCGTATTTACCTCATACTCGCGCGCTTCTACCGTCGCTAGCTCTGCTTCTCGACTAATCTGTAGACGCTGACCACTAGACCTTAAATAGCCAAGGAGAAAGGCGATGCCAGATAACTGGAACCAGCATCAGTCGGATGCATCTGCCAAGGATGATCTCGCACGTTTGCCGGCCCCATCTGATTTGCCTGCGACCCTATGAGCCAAGCCGCCTTAGTCAATCCCAGCCTGCTCACATGGTCTCGAGAGCGTGCAGGCCTCTCCACTGAGCAGGTAGCAAAAAAGCTGCCAGCGAAACCTGCTCGAGTAGCGGAATGGGAAGCTGGCGAGACCAAACCTACATTCCTTCAGGCTCAAAAGTGGGCGAGTCTCGCTCACATCCCTTTCGGCTTCCTGTTTCTTCCGCAGCCGCCGGTCGAACAACTGCCTTTACCTGATCTGCGGACCGTCGGTGGGCTTTCGCCTCAACGGCCAAGTCTGGAACTGTTGGACACCGTCAGGGATTCCATACGTAAGCAGGATTGGTACCTGGAGTATCTGCAACACCAAGAGCATCAACCGCTGGCATTTGTCGGTCGCTTCAACAGCCGATCTCGAGTCGCAGAGGTGGTGGACGATATCCGCCGAACGCTTGGCGTGAACCCTGACGCTGCTCGATTGGATTACGACAAATACAGCCGTGCCTTGATCGAGGCAGCGGAAGCAGCTGGCATTTTGGTTATGCGCAGTGGCATTGCTCTAGGAAATACTCATCGCAAACTTGAAGTCAGCGAGTTCCGGGGGTTTGCCATCAGTAATACCTACGCTCCCGTTGTATTCGTCAACAGTTCCGATGCCCCCACTGCCCGCTTGTTCACCCTGCTTCACGAGTTGGCCCATATCTGGATTGGTAGCAGCGGAGTGTCTGACGGAAATTCTGCCAATGGTCGAGACGAGGAACGATTCTGCAATGCAGTTGCAGGTGAATTTCTGGCTCCCGAAGCGCAGTTCCGCGCTCTGTGGAACGCCGATGTTAACTGGGAAGAAAACCTAGCTCCGATGGCAACTCGGTTTCACATCAGTAAATTGGCGATTGGTCGCCGCGCATTAGATCTTGGATACATAAGCCAGGCCCAATACAGCGCTTACTATCGAATGATCCTCAAGGCTTTTCAGGATGATAAAGGTGGCGCGGGTAACTACTACCGCAACGCCACCGCGAAAAATAGCCCTAGCCTAAGCAAGGCGGTGCTAACTGAAGCAATGAGTGGCCGGATGCTGCTGCGCGATGCGGGACATTTGCTCGGCGTGCAACCTGCCAAATTAAGGACTCTCGCCAGCATGATTACGGAATGAATCATTTACTCGACGCTAACACGCTGATCGAAGCAAAAAATCGTTACTACGGGATGGCTATCTGTCCTGGATTTTGGCAGTGGTTACTACTTAAGAATAAAGCATTAGCTTTATCCAGCATTGCACCTGTAATGGATGAGCTAACAAAAGGGCATGACGATCTGGCGGATTGGGCGAAAGACAATTCTGATTTCTTTCACTCCACCACTGATCAGGATACCCAACTGGCATTCATGCAGGTCGCGGGACTTGTAGCTGATCAAACGCATAAGATGAAAGTAGGCGCTATGGAAGAATTTTTAGCGGGTGCTGACCCTTGGTTAATTGCGAAAGCAATGACTACAGGGGCTACAGTCGTTACTCATGAAGTGCTAAATCTTGATGCTAAACGAAAATTTATCATTCCCAATATTTGTAAGGAGCTGAATGTTCCTTTTTTGAATACGTTTGAGTTGATGCATAGACTTGAAGCAAGGTTTGTTTTATCTGCTTGAAAAAGTAACTTACTCAAATCGTGTGGGCTTTAAATGTTTAGCAGAGAATGGAAATAAATCCCCTTTTTCTCTTCAACATCAATGCTGAAGGCCCTAGCATCATCCCAAACAGTCCGTTCCCCCAGACTTCACACCGCACCGACCGACATCAGAACGATCCCGCCATTTTCCAGTCACTACCCTTCAGACTTCGCCGCCGCCCGCTCAGGCGTCGGTGCAGAAGTCCGATCCCGCGTAAGCACCTTCACCGCATCATCAACCATCGCCTTACTCATCGCCGTCAAATAATGCGCGGCCCAGTAAAAAAGAGACCCCTACTGTTCAAAAGTAGAGATCCCTTTTACTATTTGAGCTGTAGGCGAGCTGAGATTGGTGTTTGATGAGGGCGGATTATTCCTTGTAAAACTTAGTTTGCTGAGTGTTGTTGCGGTCGGACTTGTAAGTGTAGCTGGCAGTCCATGGGGCAGTAGATGTTCGGGATCCATTTACGTAGTCATTTTGCCAGCTCCATTCAAAATCAGGGGTCGAAAAAGATAGAACTGTTTCTTGGCGGTCGTCATGGAAATTAAACCCTCCAGTCACATTTGACCATGCGTTGGTTACACCATTGTGAAACTGTCCAGAAAAGCTTCCACTAGCCTCGCTATGATTTTCAATCGTCAAGCGATATTCGTTATTGGGTCCGCCGTCATACGATCCATTAAGATTAATTGCCATCTTTTTATCCTCCATTGCGGATAAGTATATTTGGGTCGGTATGCGTTTAAAGCTTCATGCTACATGGTGAACAGTGGAATGATTTGAATGAGTTGGCTACTGTCATAATTGACAGTTTTTTATACTTTTTTTGAATGTTCTATATTCGCTTTGGTGAGAAAAGACAGGGAAAAAACGAGGCAGACCTGAGGGGTTCCAGCTTTTTATTATAAGAAATCAATAGGTTAGGAATTGAAGAGGCCTGCATGGGTCGGCAGCTTATATTGCACTACACAAAAACAAGATCCCGATCCCATGCGAAGACCGTAAAGAGGATTTGTTTTTCTGTCAGCTGATCGAGGCGGTGCGGGATGGGTCTGTGATTTTTTTGGGGGGGGCAGCTTATTGTGACGCGGAGCGTCACGGGATGCATTACCACGCGGAGCGTGGGAACGATCAGTGGGGGTGGATAAGGGGAAAGGTCCATTTTCATATCAGCCAAAGCCCTGTCCAGTATCAGTCGGTGTAAAGGGGCACCAAACTTGTCCTTAACCTGATCATTCACTGAATGTCTTTCAAGTAATCCTTAAGCGCAATGAGCGGCGCATTAAGCTGCTCCATCGTCCGTGCATTGCTGAAATCAGCTGACAACCGATGCAGCTCACGCCCAAGTGGCGTTTCAACACCGCCTAAAGCTTCCATCGCCAAACCCACACAGTGCGCCACTCTAAACTGGATCGCGTCGATATCGCCCCTGCGCACCAACAACCCAAACACCTCCCGCTCATAATCACTCATGATCGGATCATCCCGCAAAATCGGACTTTCCCCCTCCCTCTCATAAGCCAGCTTGAGGGAGAAAAGGGCAACGGTTTCCAGTGGCAATTCCATTGTGTGAATCCTTGATTCGTTAGCCAGCGGTTTGGAGCTGTAGTACCGAAAAGACAAAATCAAAAGATCGCAGCCTTCGGCAGCTCCTACGGGGCGGCGGGGCGAGCTCACTTTTCTGTAGGCGAAAAAAAAGGCCTTGCAAAGCAAGACCTTTCTTAATTTTGGTGCCCCGAGGGAGACTCGAACTCCCACTCCTTTCGAAAACGGATTTTGAATCCGCCGCGTCTACCAATTCCGCCATCAGGGCTCAATGGCGGCGAAGTATAGAGATGAGATTACCGTCGGTCAATCAGGTACATAGAGAATTTTCACTATTTCGGCTAGACTTCCGGCCCCTGCTAGACGAACCCCATCATGCGCGTTGCTGACTTTACTTTCGAACTCCCTGATTCGCTGATTGCTCGCCACCCTTTGGCCGAGCGTCGCAACAGTCGCCTGTTGACCCTTGATGGGGTCAGCGGCGCCCTGGCGCACCGTCAATTCACTGATTTGCTTGAGCATTTGCGCCCGGGCGATTTGATGGTGTTCAACAATACCCGGGTGATTCCTGCGCGGCTGTTTGGCCAGAAGGCTTCCGGCGGCAAGCTGGAAATCCTGGTGGAGCGGGTGCTCGACAGTCATCGCGTGCTGGCCCATGTGCGCTCCAGCAAGTCGCCGAAGCCGGGTTCGAAGATCCTGATCGATGGCGGTGGCGAGGCTGAAATGCTGGCGCGGCACGATGCGTTGTTCGAGCTGGGGTTCGCCGAAGAGGTGTTGCCGCTGCTCGACCGCGTCGGGCACATGCCGTTGCCTCCTTATATAGACCGCCCGGATGAAGGCTCGGACCGCGAGCGTTATCAGACGGTGTACGCCCAGCGCCTGGGCGCGGTGGCGGCGCCGACGGCGGGGCTGCATTTCGATCAGCCGCTGATGGAGGCGATTGCCGCCAAGGGCGTCGAGACGGCGTTCGTGACCTTGCACGTGGGGGCGGGTACGTTCCAGCCGGTGCGGGTCGAGAAGATCGAAGATCACCACATGCACAGCGAATGGCTGGAGGTCGGCCAGGACGTGGTCGATGCCGTCGCGGCTTGTCGGGCTCGCGGTGGTCGGGTGATTGCCGTGGGGACCACCAGCGTGCGTTCTCTGGAAAGTGCGGCGCGCGATGGCGTGCTCAAGCCGTTCAGTGGCGACACCGACATCTTTATCTACCCGGGCCGGCCGTTTCATGTGGTCGATGCCTTGGTCACCAACTTTCATTTGCCCGAATCCACGCTGTTGATGCTGGTTTCGGCGTTCGCCGGTTATCCCGAAGCCATGGCCGCTTATAAAGCCGCCGTGGAGCATGAATACCGCTTTTTCAGCTACGGTGATGCGATGTTTATCACCCGTAACCCCGCACCACGTGGCCCTGAGGACAAAGAATGAGTCGCCAAAGTCGTATGTCGTTTGAGTTGCTTGCTACTGACGGCAAGGCTCGTCGCGGTCGTTTGACCTTTCCGCGCGGTACCGTCGAGACCCCGGCCTTCATGCCGGTGGGCACGTACGGCACGGTCAAGGGCATGCTGCCGCGGGATATCGTCGCCACCGGCGCGGAAATCATTCTGGGCAACACCTTCCACTTGTGGCTGCGTCCTGGCACCGAAGTGATCAAGAAGCACGGCGATCTGCACGATTTCATGCAGTGGAAAGGCCCGATTCTGACTGACTCCGGCGGTTTTCAGGTGTTCAGCCTGGGCGCGATGCGCAAGATCAAGGAGGAGGGCGTGACCTTCGCTTCTCCGGTCGACGGCGCCAAAGTGTTCATGGGCCCGGAAGAGTCGATGCAGGTCCAGCGTGACCTGGGCTCGGACATCGTGATGATTTTCGACGAATGCACGCCGTACCCGGCCGACGAAGATGTCGCGCGGATTTCCATGGAGCTGTCGTTGCGTTGGGCCAAGCGTTCGAAAGAAGCCCATGGCGACAACACGGCGGCGCTGTTCGGCATCGTTCAGGGCGGCATGCACCAGGATCTGCGCATGCGCTCCCTGGAAGGCCTCGACAAGATCGGCTTCGATGGCTTGGCCATCGGTGGTCTGTCGGTGGGCGAGCCCAAGCACGAGATGATCAAGGTGCTGGATTACCTGCCGGGCCAGATGCCGGCTGACAAACCTCGTTACCTTATGGGCGTTGGCAAACCGGAAGATCTGGTTGAGGGTGTGCGCCGCGGTGTGGACATGTTCGATTGCGTGATGCCAACCCGTAATGCCCGCAATGGGCATCTGTTCATTGATACTGGCGTGCTGAAGATCCGAAACGCGTTCCATCGCCATGATGATTCGCCGCTCGATCCGACCTGCGATTGCTATACCTGCCAGAACTTCTCCCGCGCTTATCTGCATCACCTGGACAAGTGCGGCGAAATGCTGGGGAGCATGCTCAATACCATCCATAACTTGCGTCATTATCAAGTGCTTATGGCTGGTTTGCGCGAGGCTATTCAACAGGGTACATTGGCCGCCTTTGTCGATGCCTTCTACGCCAAACGCGGGTTACCTGTTCCGCCTTTGGATTGAGTTTTCTGACCCCAAGATTCAACATTTGCAACTGGAGTGCTAAATGAGCTTTTTTATCTCTAATGCCATGGCTGACGCTGCTGCACCGGCAGCTGCCGGCCCAATGGGTGGCGGTTTCGAGTGGATTTTCCTGGTCGGTTTCCTGGTCATCTTCTACCTGATGATCTGGCGTCCACAGGCCAAGCGCGCCAAAGAGCAGAAAACCCTGCTGGGCAGCCTGCAAAAAGGTGACGAAGTTGTGACCACCGGTGGTATCGCCGGCAAGATCACTAAAGTGGCTGATGATTTCGTGGTTCTGGAAGTTTCCGACACCGTCGAAATGAAGTTCCAGAAAGGCGCCATTGCCGCCACGCTGCCAAAAGGCACGCTGAAAGCGATCTAAGTTTCAACTTCTACTCAATCGACGGGGCGCGCAAGGCGCCCCGCGTCATAAGCGGGCGGCGTGATGCTGAACAAATACCCTCTGTGGAAATACATTCTGATCCTGGCGGTGCTGGCGGTCGGTCTGATTTATTCCGCTCCCAATTTATATCCTGATGACCCGGCCATTCAGGTCAGCGGCGCAAGCACTTCGCTGCAAGTCAATCAGGCTGATCTGGATCGTGTGAGCGCTGCGCTCAAGGAATCCGGGATCAACGTCAAGGCAGCCACGCTGGCGGCCAATGGCAAGGGTGGTCTGATTCGTCTGACCAAGGCTGAAGATCAGCTGCCGGCCAAAGACGTTGTGCGCAAGGCGTTGGGTGATGACTACGTCGTCGCGCTGAACCTGGCACAAACCACCCCGCAATGGCTGCGCAATCTCGCTGCGCACCCGATGAAGCTGGGTCTGGACTTGTCCGGTGGTGTGCACTTCCTGCTCGAAGTGGACATGGACAAAGCCCTCGACGCACGCTTGAAAGTGTACGAAGGCGATGTAAAGAGCCTGTTGCGTAAAGAGAAACTGCGCTATCGCAGCCTGCCGCAACTCAACGGTGCCATTCAGCTGGGTTTCAGTGATGAAGCTTCCCGCGAACAGGCCCGTGCGCTGATCCGCAAGAACTTCAACGATTTCGACATTGTTCCGGCCGACCTCAATGGTCAGGCGGTGCTGCGTCTGGCGATGACCCCGGCCAAGCTGGCGGAAATCCGCGAATACTCCATCAAGCAGAACTTGACCACGGTACGTAACCGCGTCAACGAGCTGGGTGTTGCCGAACCGATCGTTCAGCGTCAGGGCGCCAACCGCATCGTGGTTGAGCTGCCGGGCGTGCAGGACACCGCAGAAGCCAAGCGTATCCTCGGCAAGACGGCCAACCTTGAGTTCCGTCTGGCCGCTGAGCCGGGCGCTTCGAAAGCCACTTCCGAAAGCTTCGAGTTCCGTGAAGGCAATCGTCCGCCGGCACAGATCGAGCGTGGCCTGATCATCACCGGTGACCAGGTGACTGACGCCAAGGCTGGCTTCGGCGAGCACGGTACGCCAGAAGTGAACATCCGTCTGGATGGCCACGGTGGCGAGCTGATGAGTCGTGCGACGCGCAGCAACGTCGGTCGCAGCATGGCGGTGATCTTCATCGAGCAGCGTCCGGTCACCACGTACACCAAACAAATGGTGAACGGTGTCGAGAAAGACGTAGCGGTTCAAACGTTTAAAGAAGAGAAGAAGATCATCAGCCTGGCGACCATCCAGTCGCCGCTGGGTGCTCAATTCCGCATCACTGGCCTGAACGGTCAGGGCGAGTCGTCCGAACTGGCGCTGCTGTTGCGTGCCGGTGGTCTGGCTGCCCCGATGTACTTCGCTGAAGAACGTACCATTGGCCCGAGCCTGGGTGCCGACAACATCGTCAAAGGTGTCGATGCATCGCTGTGGGGCATGCTGTTTGTCTCGCTGTTCATCATCGCCATCTACCGCTTCTTCGGCATCATCGCCACCGTCGCACTGTCGGTGAACATGGTGTTGCTGTTGGCCTTGATGTCGCTGCTGGGGGCAACGCTGACCCTGCCGGGTATCGCCGGTATCGTATTGACCATGGGTATGGCGGTCGATGCCAACGTGCTGATCTTCTCGCGGATTCGTGAAGAGATCGCGGCGGGCATGACCGTACAACGGGCAATCAACGAAGGCTTCGGCCGGGCATTTACTGCGATTCTCGACGCCAACCTGACCACATTGCTGGTCGGCGGGATTCTCTTTGCGATGGGCACAGGCCCGGTCAAAGGTTTCGCAGTGACCATGTCCCTCGGGATCTTTACCTCGATGTTCACGGCCATCATGGTGACCCGCGCGATGGTCAACCTGATCTTCGGCGGTCGTGACTTCAAGAAGTTGTGGATTTAAGGGGCTGCCATGTTACGTACAATCAACTTCATGGGCGTTCGCAACGTTGCGTTCGGCGTCACATTGTTCCTTACGGTGCTGGCTTTGTTCAGCGTCGCCACCAAGGGCATGAACTGGGGCCTGGACTTCACCGGCGGTACGCTCATCGAGCTGACCTACGAGCGTCCGGCCGATGTCACCAAGGTGCGTGAGCAGCTTGCTACTTCGGGCTATCACGAGGCAATCGTGCAGAGCTTCGGTGCGACTACCGATTTGCTGGTGCGCATGCCGGGTGAGGACCCGCAGCTGGGCCATCAAGTGGCCGAAGCGCTGCTGAAAGTCGGCGGCGACAACCCGGCGATGGTCAAGCGCGTCGAGTTCGTCGGCCCGCAGGTCGGTGAAGAGCTGCGCGACCAGGGCGGCCTCGGCATGCTGATGGCGCTGGGCGGCATTCTGATCTACCTGGCTTTCCGCTTTCAGTGGAAGTTCGCGGTCGGTGCCATCGTTTCGCTGATCCACGACGTGATCGTGACCATCGGTATCCTGTCGTTCTTCCAGATCACCTTCGATCTGACGGTGCTGGCGGCGGTACTGGCGATCATTGGTTACTCGCTCAACGACACCATCGTGGTATTCGACCGGGTTCGTGAGAACTTCCGTGTACTGCGCAAGGCCAGCCTGATCGAGAACATCAACATCTCGACCACGCAAACCCTGCTGCGGACCATGGCGACGTCGATCTCCACCTTGCTGGCGATCGCTGCTTTGCTGTTCTTCGGTGGCGACAACCTGTTCGGCTTCTCCATCGCCCTGTTCATCGGTGTTCTGGCGGGTACTTACTCGTCGATCTACATCGCGAACGTGATGCTGATCTGGCTGAACCTGAGCAGCGAAGATCTGATTGCTCCTGTGGCCACTGACAAGGAAGTCGACGACCGTCCATAACGGCCATCGCTTTTCCAGCTGTCAGCCGAAAAAGGCGCGAGTTGAACTCGCGCCTTTTTTTATGCTCCAAGGCTGGGAGAAGCGCGGGCTTTGCCCGCATGTGATGGTCAGGAGGTTCATGTGAACAAGTCGTTGCTGGTTGGTGCGGTATTGGGTGCTGTCGGTGTAACTGCCGGGGGTGCTGTTGCCACCTACAGCCTGGTTAAAAGCGGCCCTGAGTATGCGCAAGTGCTAGCCGTTGAACCGGTCAAGACACAAATCAAGACGCCACGTGAAGTGTGCAAGGATGTAGCAGTGACCCGGCAAGCGCCGGTGAAAGACCAACACCAGATCGCCGGTACAGTGGTCGGTGCATTGGCAGGTGGTTTGCTGGGTAACCAGATCGGCGGCGGCACCGGCAAGAAGATTGCCACGGTCGCAGGCGCTGTCGGTGGTGGTTATGCGGGCAACAAGGTTCAGGAAGGCATGCAAGAGCGTGACACCTACACCACGACTCAGACTCGCTGTAACACCGTGAATGACATCAGCGACAAGGTTGTAGGCTACGACGTTCGTTATTCGCTGGACGGCAAGGAAGGCAAGGTGCGGATGGATCGTGATCCGGGCAACCAGATTCCGGTCGACAAGGAAGGCAAGCTGGTCCTGTCGCAGAATGAGCAGGCCCACTAACAAAGCTGAAATTCAGATTCAAAAGAAGCACCCTGCGGGGTGCTTTTTTTGTGCCCGCAATTTATGCCTCACCACAAGTCCCCTGTGGGAGCGAGCCTGCTCGCGATAGCGGTGTGTCAGCCTCCATTAATGTTGAATGTGGCTCAGTCATCGCGAGCAGGCTCGCTCCCACAGGGATCGTCGGTGTTTTCGGGGACGAATCCCAGGCATAAAAAAAGCACCCCGAAGGGTGCTTTTTTGTGGGCGTTCGCTTAGCGCTTCAGCGAAGCCGGCAGGTGTGGCTGGATCGCCGTCAGCACTGCTTTGAAGCACTTGGTGTTGCCGGCGACGATGTGGCCTTTCTCAAGGAAATCGTGGCCGCCGGTGAAGTCGCTCACCAAACCGCCAGCTTCCTGGATCAGCAGGGCGCCTGCAGCCATGTCCCACTCGGACAGGCCCGACTCCCAGAACGCATCGAAACGGCCGGCAGCCACGTAGGCCAGGTCTAGGCTCGCCGAACCTGCGCGGCGGATACCGGCGGTCTGGCCTACCAGGGCGCGGAACATGCCCAGGTAGTTGTCGAGGTTGTCCATCTGGTCGTCGCGGAACGGGAAGCCGGTACCCAGCAGGGCGCCGTCGAGGCTGGTGCGACCGCTGACGCGCAGGCGACGACCGTTCAGTTGGGCACCGCGACCACGGCTGGCGGTGAATTCTTCCTGGCGAACCGGGTCCAGAACAACAGCGTGTTCCAGGCGACCGCGGTATTTGCAGGCGATGCTGACAGCGAAGTGAGGAATGCCGCGCAGGAAGTTGGTGGTGCCGTCCAGCGGATCGATGATCCACAGGTATTCTTCGCCTTCGATCCCGGTGCCGGCGTGCATGCCGGTTTCTTCACCCATGATCGAGTGATTCGGGTAGGCCTTGCGCAGTGCGTCGATGATTTTCTGTTCGGCGGCGCGATCCACCTCGGATACGTAATCCTTGGCGTCTTTTTCGTCGACCTTGATGGTATCCAGGCGCTCGATGGAGCGGAAGATCAATTCACTGGCGCTGCGGGCGGCGCGCAGCGCGATATTCAGCATGGGCTGCATGGATGTGTCACCTAAGGTTGTTAAAGAAAGCCGGGCATTCTATCAGAACTTTTCTACAGGTGAAGGTCGGTGTTCGCTTTCGTAGCTTAACGGTAGGATGAACTGTAAGATTCTGCTCCCCATTTCTGTGTTCGAGACGCCTCCCTTGCTGCATAACATTCGTGTCGTCCTGGTCAATACCAGTCACCCCGGCAACATCGGCGGGGCTGCGCGTGCCATGAAGAACATGGGCCTGTCGCGGCTGGTGCTGGTCGAACCGCGGCTGTTCCCGCACCACGAGGCCGATGCTCGCGCTTCCGGCGCCGGGGACATCCTTGAAAACGCGCAAGTCGTCGCCACCTTGGAAGATGCCTTGGTCGGCTGCAATCTGGTGCTCGGCACCAGCGCTCGTGACCGTCGTATTCCCTGGCCGTTGCTCGATCCCCGCGAATGCGGCGTGAAAGTGGTCGAGGAAGCCGCGTCGGGGGCCGAGATTGCCTTGGTCTTTGGTCGTGAAGATTCCGGCCTGACCAATGAAGAGCTGCAGCGATGTCATTATCACGTGCACATCCCATCAGACCCTGAGTTCAGCTCGCTGAACCTTGGGGCAGCGGTGCAGGTGTTGAGTTATGAAGTGCGCATGTCCTGGCTCGCGGCCCAAGGCCAGCCGAGCAAGGTCGAGAAGGATGAAGTGGCCTCCACCAAAAGTGGTGAGCTGGCGACCATGGATGAGCTGGAGCGATTCTATGAGCACCTGGAGCAAACCCTGGTGGCCATCGAATTCCTCGATCCGGAAAAGCCGCGGCACTTGATGGCGCGCCTGCGCCGGTTGTACGGTCGAAGCTCGGTCAGCCGGGCGGAAATGAATATATTGCGTGGCATCCTCACGGAAACCCAGAAAGCGGCCCGTGGCGAGCTTCTAAAGCGGAAGGATTAAAAATGTTCGAGCGTTTGCGTGAAGATATCCAGAGTGTTTTCCATCGTGACCCGGCAGCGCGCAACGCCTTTGAAGTCCTGACTTGCTACCCGGGCATGCACGCCATTTGGATACATCGCCTGTCATCGGCCCTGTGGGGCATGGGCTGGAAGTGGCTGGCGCGTCTGGTGTCGAACTTCGGTCGCTGGTTGACCGGGATCGAGATCCATCCGGGCGCCAAGGTCGGTCGTCGCTTCTTTATTGACCATGGCATGGGTATTGTCATCGGTGAAACCGCTGAAATCGGCAATGACGTCACCCTTTATCAGGGTGTGACCCTGGGCGGCACCAGCTGGAACAAGGGCAAGCGTCACCCGACATTGGAAGATGGCGTGGTGGTAGGGGCGGGCGCCAAGGTGCTCGGCCCGTTTACGGTCGGCGCTGGGGCCAAGGTCGGTTCCAATGCGGTGGTGACCAAGGCTGTGCCGCCGGGTGCGACCGTGGTCGGGATTCCGGGGCGGATCATCGTCAAGTCCGATGAAGAGCAGGACGCCAAGCGCAAGGCCATGGCCGAGAAGATCGGTTTCGATGCCTACGGTGTCGGCGAAGATATGCCTGACCCGGTGGCGCGAGCCATCAATCAGTTGCTCGACCACTTGCAAGCGGTTGATGGGCGTCTGGAGGGGATGTGCGGGGCGTTGAAGGATCTGGGCAGTAATTACTGTGCGAAAGATCTGCCTGAGCTGCGCGAAGAAGACTTCGCCTGTGTGAAGGACAAAGATCAGAGTCAGGCCAGCTAAACCGCGCTGACCTCTTCGCGAGCAAGCCCGCTCCCACAGGATGCTCATCGTCCTTGTGGGAGCGGGCTTGCTCGCGAAGAGCGATAACGCGCAATTGCTGGCTGTACGCCGCCAGCCTTTGCTATGATGCGGCCGCTCTTTTGCGGGTAATCCTGACTAAAGTACTAGGTCTTATAGTTGACTTAAATACTCGGGAATTGCATACTCGCCCCATTCCGAACTCCGTGGTAATTGTCCATGCGACTGACTACAAAAGGCCGATACGCCGTAACCGCCATGCTTGACCTGGCGTTGCACGCGCAGCACGGGCCGGTGTCCCTGGCCGATATCTCCGAGCGCCAAGGCATCTCCCTGTCCTACCTCGAACAGCTTTTCGCCAAATTGCGCCGCAGCAATCTGGTTTCCAGCGTTCGTGGCCCGGGCGGTGGCTACCAACTGTCCCGCGACATGCAGGGCATCCAGGTCGCCCAGGTGATCGATGCGGTGAACGAATCGGTCGATGCGACCAAATGCCAGGGCCAGGGTGATTGCCATCAAGGCGACACCTGCCTGACCCACCACTTGTGGTGCGATCTGAGCCTGCAGATTCACGAATTTCTGAGCGGTATCAGCTTGGCTGACCTTGTAACTCGCCGTGAGGTGCAAGAAGTAGCCCAGCGTCAGGACCAGCGCCGTTGCAACAGCAAGGCGCCACGCCTGGACAAGATTGAAGCGTCCGCCGTCGAATGACAGCCACAGAGCCAAGCGGTACGCCAGCCAGCCTGATTTAGGAGATAGTCCATGAAATTGCCGATTTACCTTGATTACTCTGCAACCACCCCGGTTGATCCGCGTGTGGCGCAAAAGATGAGTGAATGCCTGCTGGTTGACGGAAACTTCGGTAACCCGGCGTCCCGTTCCCACGTGTTCGGCTGGAAAGCTGAAGAGTCCGTCGAAAACGCTCGCCGTCAGGTCGCTGACCTGGTCAACGCCGATCCGCGTGAAATCGTCTGGACCTCCGGTGCCACCGAGTCCGACAACCTGGCAATCAAGGGTGCGGCGCATTTCTACGCGACCAAAGGCAAACACCTGATCACCACCAAGATTGAGCACAAGGCTGTCCTCGACACCATGCGCCAACTGGAGCGTGAAGGTTTCGAAGTGACCTACCTCGAGCCTCAGACTGATGGCCTGGTTACACCAGCGATGATCGAAGCCGCTCTGCGCGACGACACCATCCTGGTCTCGGTCATGCACGTGAACAACGAAATCGGCACCATCAACGACATCGCAGCCATCGGCGAACTGACCCGCTCCAAGGGCATTCTGTTCCACGTCGACGCGGCTCAGTCCACTGGCAAGGTCGAGATCGACCTGCAGAAGCTGAAAGTCGACCTGATGTCGTTCTCCGCCCACAAAACCTACGGCCCTAAAGGCATCGGCGCGCTGTACGTCAGCCGCAAGCCGCGTGTTCGCATCGAAGCGACCATGCACGGCGGCGGTCACGAACGTGGCATGCGTTCCGGCACCCTGGCGACCCACCAGATCGTCGGCATGGGCGAAGCGTTCCGTGTAGCCAAGGAAGACATGGCGGCCGAGAACATTCGCATCAAAGCCCTGAGCGACCGTTTCTTCAAACAGGTCGAAGGCCTGGAAGAGCTGTACATCAACGGCAGCATGACCGCCCGCGTACCGCACAACCTGAACCTGAGCTTCAACTACGTTGAAGGCGAGTCGCTGATCATGGCGCTCAAGGATCTGGCGGTTTCGTCCGGTTCGGCCTGCACCTCGGCTTCCCTTGAGCCTTCGTACGTACTGCGCGCCCTGGGCCGCAACGACGAACTGGCACACAGCTCGATTCGCTTCACCTTCGGCCGTTTCACCACCGAAGAAGAAATCGACTACGCCGCGCAGAAAGTCTGCGAGGCCGTTACCAAGCTGCGCACCTTGTCGCCGCTGTGGGACATGTACAAAGACGGTGTCGACATTTCGAAAATCGAGTGGGCGGCACACTGATTTCAAGTCGCCGCAAACCGGCCCTGCAAACCAAGGTTTCAGGGCTCAAGAGCGACTCTCTGATGAGTGAGGATTAAGAACCATGGCTTACAGCGAAAAGGTCATCGACCACTACGAAAACCCGCGCAACGTCGGCAAGATGGACGCGGAAGATCCTGATGTCGGCACCGGCATGGTCGGCGCTCCGGCGTGCGGCGACGTGATGCGCCTGCAGATCAAGGTCAACGAGCAAGGCATCATCGAAGACGCCAAGTTCAAGACTTACGGTTGCGGTTCGGCAATCGCCTCCAGCTCCCTGGCAACCGAGTGGATGAAAGGCAAGACTCTGGATGAAGCAGAGACCATCAAGAACACTCAGCTGGCCGAAGAACTGGCCCTGCCGCCAGTAAAAATTCACTGCTCCGTACTCGCTGAAGACGCTATCAAAGCGGCCGTCCGTGACTACAAGCAGAAGAAAGGCTTGATCTAAGCATTAAGCGACGAGTAAGGAGTCACCGATGGCTATCAGCATGACAGAAGCGGCTGCTCAACACGTGCGACGCTCCCTCAACGGGCGCGGCAAAGGTGAGGGGATTCGTCTGGGTGTTCGCACCACAGGCTGTTCCGGCCTTGCCTACGTGCTGGAGTTTGTCGACGAGGTGGTTGCAGAGGATCAGGTGTTCGAAAGTCACGGCGAGAAAGTGATCATCGACCCGAAAAGCCTGGCCTACCTGGACGGCACCGAACTCGATTTCGTCAAGGAAGGGTTGAACGAAGGCTTCAAGTTCAACAACCCTAACGTACGCGGTGAATGTGGCTGCGGCGAAAGCTTCAACATCTGAGGCTGCTCGTGGGTACTCCTTGTCATTTCGCTTTATTTGAACTGCAGCCGAGCTTCCGTCTGGATCTCGATCAGTTGGCCACGCGCTATCGTGAGTTGGCGCGCGGTGTTCATCCGGACCGCTTTGCAGACGCTTCCGAGCGCGAGCAACGGCTGGCGCTAGAGCAATCCGCGAGCCTCAACGAGGCCTACCAGACGCTCAAAAGTCCCCCGAAGCGCGCGCGATACCTGCTCGCCATGGGCGGGCGCGAGCTGCCGCTGGAGGTCACGGTGCATGATCCGGAGTTCCTTCTGCAGCAGATGGAGTTGCGTGAAGAGCTCGAAGACCTGCAAGACAGCGCCGACCTGGCGGGTGTTGCAGTGTTCAAGCGTCGCCTGAGGACCGCTCAGGATGAGCTGAACGAAAGCTTCGCAGCCTGTTGGGATGATGCAGCGCAACGTGAGCAGGCCGAACGCCTGATGCGACGCATGCAGTTCCTCGACAAGCTCACCTACGAAGTGCGCCAGCTAGAAGAGCGCCTCGACGATTAACCCAGTGCCGCTCCGGTCGCACGCCTGATATACAGATAAGTCCTGATAACGATGGCCCTACTGCAGATCGCCGAACCCGGCCAAAGTCCTCAACCGCACCAGCGTCGTCTGGCTGTGGGGATCGACTTGGGCACTACCAATTCGCTGGTCGCTGCATTGCGCAGTGGTCTTTCCGAGCCTCTGGCCGACGCTGACGGGCAGGTCATTCTGCCGTCCGCCGTGCGCTACCACGCCGATCGCGTCGAAGTCGGCGAGACCGCCAAGCTGGCGGCCGCGACCGATCCTTTGAACACGGTGCTGTCGGTCAAGCGCTTGATGGGTCGTGGTCTGTCCGACGTCAAGCAATTGGGCGACCAACTGCCGTACCGCTTTGTCGGTGGCGAGTCGCACATGCCGTTCATCGACACGATTCAGGGCCCGAAAAGCCCGGTCGAAGTCTCTGCCGATATCCTGAAAGTGCTGCGTCAACGCGCTGAAGAGGCGTTGGGCGGTGAACTGGTGGGGGCGGTGATCACCGTTCCGGCCTATTTCGACGATGCTCAGCGTCAAGCCACCAAGGATGCGGCCAAGCTGGCCGGTCTGAACGTCCTGCGCTTGCTCAATGAGCCGACCGCTGCCGCTGTGGCGTACGGTCTGGATCAACACGCCGAAGGCCTGGTCGCGATTTACGACCTGGGCGGCGGTACCTTCGATATTTCGATCCTGCGCCTGACCGGCGGTGTGTTTGAAGTGCTCGCTACCGGTGGCGACAGCGCCCTGGGCGGCGATGACTTTGATCACGCGATCGCTGGCTGGATCATTGAGAGCGCCGGTTTGTCCGCCGACCTCGATCCGGGTGCGCAACGCCATCTGCTGCAATCCGCTTGCGCAGCCAAAGAAGCCCTGACCAACGCCTCATCCGTTGAAGTCGCTTACGGTGACTGGAAAGCGCAACTGACTCGCGAAGCTTTTGATGCGCTGATCGAGCCAATGGTTGCCCGCAGCCTTAAAGCTTGCCGCCGCGCGGTGCGTGATTCCGGCATTGAGCTGGATGAAGTGCACGCCGTGGTGATGGTTGGTGGCTCGACGCGCGTACCTCGCGTTCGCGAAGCCGTCGCTGAAGCTTTCGGTCGCCAGCCGCTGACTGAAATCGATCCGGATCAAGTGGTGGCCATCGGTGCTGCGATCCAGGCCGATACATTGGCTGGTAACAAGCGCGATGGCGGCGAATTGCTCTTGCTCGACGTCATTCCGTTGTCCCTGGGGCTGGAAACCATGGGCGGGCTGATGGAGAAGGTGATTCCACGCAACACCACCATCCCCGTCGCCCGCGCCCAGGACTTCACCACTTACAAAGATGGCCAGTCGGCCATGGCGATTCACGTGTTGCAGGGCGAGCGTGAGCTGATCAGCGACTGCCGCTCCCTGGCGCGCTTCGAATTGCGCGGTATCCCGGCAATGGTCGCCGGTGCCGCAAAAATCCGCGTGACGTTCCAGGTCGATGCCGACGGTCTGCTCAGTGTTTCGGCTCGCGAGTTGGGTTCGGGCGTCGAGGCGAGCATTCAGGTCAAGCCTTCCTACGGCCTGACCGACGGCGAAATCGCCAAGATGCTCAAGGAATCGTTCCAGCACGCCAACGACGACAAGGTTGCCCGTGTACTGCGCGAGCAGCAGGTCGATGCGCAGCGCCTGATCGAAGCGGTGCAGGCCGCCCTCGATGTCGACGGTGAGCGCTTGCTCGACGCCGAAGAGCGCATGGTCATTGAATTGCAGATGCAGGAACTGACCGAACTGATGAAAGGCACCGATGGTTTCGCCATCGAGCAGCAGACCAAGCGTCTGTCGCAAGTGACCGATGCCTTTGCTGCCCGCCGCCTGGATTCGACGGTGAAAGCCGCGCTGGCGGGTCGCAACCTGAATGAGATTGAGGAATAACGATGCCGCAGGTCATTTTTCTGCCACACGAGAAGTTTTGCCCGGACGGCATGGTTGTGGAGGCTGAACCCGGCATCTCCATCCTCGAACTGGCGCATGAGCACCATATCGAGATGGAAAGCGCTTGCGGCGGCGTCTGTGCCTGCACCACTTGTCATTGCCTAATCCGTGAGGGCTTTGACTCGCTGGAAGAGGCTGATGAGCTGGAAGAAGACTATCTTGATAAGGCCTGGGGGCTGGAAGCTCAGTCGCGCCTGGCCTGTCAGGCAAAAGTCGGGACTGAAGACCTGACCGTTGAAATTCCGAAATACTCGCTCAACCATGCCGCCGAAGCGCCGCACTGATTCAAGGAAGTGACATGAGTCTGAAATGGGTTGATGTGCTGGAAATCGCGATCCAACTGGCTGAATCCAAGCCGGAAGTGGACCCGCGTTACGTGAACTTCGTCGATCTGCACAAATGGGTGCTGGCATTGCCGGAGTTCAGTGATGATCCGACCCGCGGTGGCGAGAAGGTGCTTGAAGCCATTCAGGCCGCCTGGATCGAAGAAGCAGACTGAGTCTGCGCCGTACGCAGTTAGGCAATACCAAAGAACCCGCGTATAATTCGCGGGTTTAATTTTTCGCAAATTACCGTTTCTGGAGTTACACCATGGCTGTTCAACGTACTTTCTCCATCATCAAGCCTGACGCTGTTGCAAAAAACGTCATCGGCGAGATCACCACTCGTTTCGAAAAAGCAGGCCTGCGCGTTGTAGCTTCGAAACTGAAGCAACTGTCCAAAGCCGAAGCTGAAGGCTTCTACGCTGAGCACAGCGCTCGTGGTTTCTTCGGCGACCTGGTTGCTTTCATGATCTCCGGTCCGGTTGTCGTTCAGGTTCTGGAAGGCGAAAACGCTATCGCTCTGAACCGTGAGCTGATGGGCGCTACCAACCCTAAAGAAGCTGCTGCCGGCACCATCCGCGCTGACTTCGCTGATTCCATCGACGCCAACGCTGTACACGGTTCGGACTCCGAAGCCGCTGCTGCTCGCGAAATCTCGTACTTCTTCGCAGCTACTGAAGTAACCACTCGCTAAGCATTGGCTTATGAGTGAAGGTGAATCCATGACTACATCGACTGTAAAAACTAACCTGCTGGGTCTGACCCAACAGGAAATGGAAAAATTCTTCGACTCAATCGGGGAGAAGCGTTTCCGTGCCGGTCAGGTAATGAAATGGATTCACCACCTTGGCGTCGATGATTTCGACGCCATGACGAACGTCAGCAAGGCCTTGCGCGACAAGCTCAAGGCTATTGCCGAAGTTCGTGGTCCTGAAGTCGTCAGCGAGGACATTTCCACCGACGGCACCCGTAAGTGGGTGGTGCGCGTGGCGTCCGGCAGCTGCGTCGAGACCGTCTACATTCCCCAGGGCAAGCGCGGCACTCTGTGCGTTTCGTCCCAGGCAGGCTGTGCCCTGGATTGCAGTTTCTGCTCCACCGGCAAGCAAGGTTTCAACAGCAACCTCACCGCCGCCGAAGTCATCGGCCAGGTGTGGATTGCCAATAAATCGTTCGGCAGCATCCCGGCGACCGCCGACCGTGCCATCACCAACGTGGTGATGATGGGCATGGGTGAGCCGCTGCTGAACTTCGACAACGTCGTGGCCGCCATGCATCTGATGATGGATGACCTGGGCTACGGGATCTCCAAGCGCCGCGTGACCCTGTCCACTTCGGGCGTGGTGCCGATGATCGATGAGCTGTCCAAGCACATCGACGTCTCCCTGGCGTTGTCGCTGCACGCACCAAACGACGCATTGCGTAACCAATTGGTGCCGATCAACAAGAAATATCCGCTTAAGATGCTGCTCGAGTCGTGCCAGCGCTACATGTCGTCCCTGGGCGAAAAGCGCGTGCTGACCATCGAGTACACCTTGTTGAAAGATATCAATGACAAGGTCGAGCATGCCGTCGAGATGATCGAGCTGCTCAAGAACATCCCGTGCAAGATCAACCTGATTCCGTTCAACCCGTTCCCGCATTCCGGTTACGAACGCCCGAGCAACAACGCGATTCGCCGGTTCCAGGATCAGCTTCACCATGCAGGCTTCAATGTCACCGTACGCACTACCCGCGGTGAAGACATCGATGCCGCGTGTGGCCAATTGGTAGGGCAGGTGCTGGATCGCACCCGTCGCAGCGAACGTTATATCGCCGTGCGCGAATTGAGCGCCGAGAACGATATGGCGCAAAACGCCGCGAAATAAATCAAGAGAGGATCTCTATGTCCCTGCGCTTCGCGCTGCTTTTGCTGTTGGCCAGCCTGTGTGCTGGCTGCGTCCTGTCGGGCGATTTCAACCCGATGAAAACCAGCAAGGGTCGCGATGAAGCGCGTAATGCCTACGTGCAACTGGGCTTGGGATACTTGCAGCAAGGCATGACCGAGCGGGCGAAAGTGCCATTGAAGAAAGCCCTGGATCTGGATGACTCCGATCCGGATGCCAATGCGGCGCTTGGATTGGTGTTCCAGGCGGAAATGGAACCTGAGCTGGCAGACCAGCACTTTCGCAAGGCGCTGTCTTCCCGTCCCGACGATGCTCGAATCCTGAACAACTACGGCAGCTTTCTTTTCGAAGAAAAACGTTACAAAGAGGCTTACGAGCGCTTTGAACAGGCCGCCGCCGATACCCTGTATCCTGAGCGTTCGCGGGTGTTCGAGAACCTGGGCATGACCGCTTCGAAGCTGGGCCAGCGTGATCTGGCGCAGCAGCAACTGGAAAAAGCCCTGCGTTTGAACCGCCAACAACCGCGTGCATTGCTGGAAATGGCTGAGTTGTCCTTCGAAGACAGGCATTATGTGCCCGCGCGTGACTACTACGATCGTTTTAGCCTGCTCACCGAGCAAAATGCACGTAGTCTATTGCTCGGCGTTCGGCTGGCAAAAGTGTTTGAAGATCGCGACAAGGCCGCCAGTTTTGGCCTGCAACTAAAACGACTCTATCCCGGTACGCCGGAATATCAGCAATACCTGTCGGAGCAATGATGAAAGCGGCGCATCCCGAAGTTGTAGCAGCGAATCGCGTTAACCCCGGTGAGACTTTGCGCCAGGCCCGCGAAAGCAATGGCTGGTCGCTGGCCGAAGTGGCCCTCAAGCTCAACCTCACCGTTAATTCCTTGAGCAACCTGGAAGCCGGCGCGTTCGACAAGCTGCCAGGGCACACCTTTGCTCGCGGTTATATTCGCGCGTACGCCAAGTTGCTGGGCATGGACCAGACCGTTCTGGTGCAGCAGTTCGACCAATCCACCGGCACCGACTCCCAGGGCAGCAACGTCCACAGCCTGGGCCGTATCGAAGAACCGGTTCGGGTTTCCCACACTATTTTGCGCATTGTCAGCCTGCTGTTGCTGATTGCAGTGATTGGTGGTGGTTTTGTCTGGTGGCAGGATCAGACTTCCCTGCGCACCAAGGACCTGATCAGCCCGAGTCCGGAGCACGTCGAAGTCGAAGGCGCTGATGGGACCACCCAGATCCATCCGCTGGACGAGCCGGAAGACCAGGCCGTCGCGGAAGGTGCGGAAGGTCAGGCTGACGGCGCCACCGCGCTCGCGTTGCCGCAAGCCGAGAATTCCACTGAAGCACCGGCCGAGGCTGAAGCCACCGCGCCTGCTGCCGCTCCAACTGCACCTGCACCTGCTACCCCAGCGCCTGCTGCACCGACGCACAGCACTGTGCCCGTTGTCGCGACTCCAGTTGCGCCAGCGCCGACTGCGCCTGTTGTGTCGACCCCGCCTGCAAGCGCATCGGTCACTCCGACCATTCCCGCTCCAGCCGCTCCAGCCGCTGCTCCGGTGGCCGGCCAAGGCCAGGTTCAATTGCAGTTCACCGCCGATTGCTGGACTCAAGTAACTGATGGCACTGGCAAGGTGCTGCTGAGCGGTCTCAAGCGTAAAGGCGAAAACGTTTCCGTCAGCGGCAAGCCGCCCTTTGCCGTACGTCTGGGCTTTGCCCGTGGCGCGCAGGTCAGCTACAACGGGCAGGCGGTCGATGTCGCTCCGTTCACCAGTGGCGAGACTGCTCGCCTGAAGTTGGGTCAATAAGTCATGCACGGCGAATCTCCAATCAAACGTCGCGAATCCCGCAAGATCTGGGTCGGTAACGTGCCCGTTGGCGGCGATGCGCCCATCGCTGTTCAGAGCATGACCAACAGCGATACCAATGACGTGGCCGCCACCGTGGCCCAGATCAATCGTCTGGAAGCCGCTGGCGTCGATATCGTGCGCATTTCCGTGCCGGACATGGACGCCGCCGAAGCCTTCGGCAAGATCAAGCAATTGGTCAAAGTGCCGTTGGTGGCCGACATCCACTTCGACTACAAGATCGCTTTGCGGGTAGCCGAGCTGGGCGTTGACTGCCTGCGCATCAACCCGGGCAACATCGGTCGTGAAGACCGCGTGCGTGCGGTGGTCGATGCCGCCCGTGATCGCGGGATTCCGATCCGCATCGGCGTCAACGCCGGTTCCCTGGAAAAAGACCTGCAAAAGAAATACGGCGAGCCGACCCCGGCCGCGCTGGTCGAGTCGGCCCTGCGTCACGTCGAGCACCTCGAACGCCTGAATTTCCAGGACTTCAAGGTCAGCGTGAAGGCCTCCGACGTGTTCATGGCCGTCGCCGCCTACCGCCTGCTAGCCAAGGAAATCGTCCAGCCGCTGCACCTGGGCATCACCGAAGCCGGTGGTTTGCGCTCAGGCACAGTGAAATCCGCCGTGGGCCTCGGTATGCTGCTCGCCGAAGGGATTGGCGATACTATTCGCATCTCGTTGGCGGCCGACCCGGTCGAGGAAGTGAAAGTCGGCTACGACATTCTCAAATCCCTGCACCTGCGTTCCCGTGGCATCAACTTCATCGCCTGCCCGAGCTGCTCGAGGCAGAACTTCGATGTGGTCAAGACCATGAACGAACTGGAAGGGCGCCTCGAAGATCTGCTGGTGCCGCTGGATGTCGCGGTCATCGGTTGCGTGGTCAACGGGCCGGGCGAAGCCAAGGAAGCCCATATCGGCTTGACCGGTGGCACGCCCAACCTGATTTACATCGACGGCAAGCCGTCGCAGAAACTGACGAATGACAATCTGGTGGATGAGCTTGAACGCTTGATCCGCCAGAAAGCGGCCGAAAAGGTCGAAGCCGACGCGGCAGTTATCGCCCGCGGCTGAGCCCGACTGAAGAGCCGAACGAATTTAAGGATTTATAGTGAGCAAGTCTCTGCAAGCCATTCGTGGCATGAACGACATCCTGCCCGAACAGACGCCCCTGTGGCGTCATTTCGAGGGCACCGTCTCGCGTCTGCTGGATAACTACGGTTACAAGCAGATCCGCATGCCGATCGTCGAGTTCACCGAGCTGTTCAAACGCTCCATCGGTGAAGTGACCGACATTGTCGAAAAAGAGATGTACACCTTCGACGACCGCAACGGCGATTCCCTGACCCTGCGCCCTGAAGGCACAGCGGCCTGCGTGCGTGCGGTGCTCGAGCACGGCATCACCGGCGGTGGCCAGGTGCAGAAACTCTGGTACATCGGCCCGATGTTCCGCCACGAACGTCCGCAGAAAGGCCGCTATCGCCAGTTTCACCAGATCGGAGTAGAGGTGTTCAACCTCGACGGTCCGGACATCGACGCCGAGCTGATCATCCTGACCTGGCGCCTGTGGGGCGAGCTGGGCATCCGTGATGCGGTCAAGCTCGAACTTAACAGCCTGGGCACCAGCGAATCCCGTGGTCGTTATCGCGAAGCGCTGGTCGAATTCCTGTCCGCTCACCTGGACAAGCTGGACGAAGACAGCCAGCGCCGTCTGAAGACCAACCCTTTGCGGGTGCTTGATACCAAGAACGCCGACACTCAAGCGGTCCTGGTCGACGCGCCGAAAATGGCCGACTACCTCGACGAAGAATCCCGCGTGCACTTCGAGGGCCTGAAGGCTCGCCTGGACGCCGCCGGCATTCCTTACGTGATCAACCCGAAGCTGGTTCGCGGGCTGGATTACTACAGCAAGACCGTTTTCGAATGGGTCACCGACAAGTTGGGCGCTCAGGGCACCGTGTGTGCCGGTGGTCGTTACGACGGTCTGGTGGAGCAGATGGGCGGCAAGCCGACCCCCGGCGTTGGTTTCGCCATGGGTATCGAGCGCCTGGTGCTGTTGCTTGAAACCCTGGAGCAGATCCCGCAAGAGATCTCCCGTCAGGTCGACGTCTACCTCTGCGCCTTCGGTGAAGCTGCCGAGCTGGCCGGTCTGACCCTGAGTGAACGCGTTCGTGATGAATTGCCCAACCTGCGCCTGCAAGTCAATGCCGGCGCCGGCAGCTTCAAAAGCCAGTTCAAGAAGGCCGACAAGAGCGGTGCGTTGTATGCGCTGATCCTCGGTGACGACGAAATGGCCCAGCAAGTGGTAGGTTTCAAACCCCTGCGTGGCCAGGGCGAACAACAAAGCATTGCCTGGGATGCGCTTGCTGCACACCTGGCCACCTGCGTCGTGCAGGGTTGAAGCTGTCATAAACAGCCGATTTAGCGATTAAGGAGTATTGGGGTGTCGAGTACCGAAGACGAAAACCTGGCGGATTTAAAGGACTGGTGGACACGCAACGGCAAGCCCCTGGTCACTGGCGGCCTGTTGGCGCTGGTCATCGTGTTCGGCTGGCAGGCCTTTCAGAAGTATCAGAGCAATCAGTCGCAAGGCGCCTCGATTCTCTATCAGCAATTGCTCGAAACCACGCTGACGCCTGACGGCAAGCCTGATGCCGCCCGCGTTTCTGACCTGGCCGGCAAGCTCAACAGCGAGTTCGGCGGTAGCGCCTATGCGCAGTACGGCAGCCTGTTCGTGGCGAAAGTCGCGGTCGACAGCGGCAAGCTGGACGACGCGGCCACCGAGCTGAAAGCCATCGTTGCCAAACCGGCCAACCCGGCGCTGGGCGAAATCGCCCGTCAGCGTCTGGCGCAGGTGCTGGCCGCGCAGAACAAGGTCGATGAAGCCCTGAAGCTGCTCGAAGGCGATGCCGACAAGGCATTCCTGGCCACTCGCGAAGAACTCAAGGGCGACCTGCTGGTGCAGCTGGGTCGTACTGACGAAGCAAACGCGGCGTATCAAAAAGCCAAGGCGGCACTGTCGGATGAAGCGGCGGTCGGTGGCCTACAAATCAAGCTGGACGACCTGGCCAAAGGGGATGCGTGACGTGATCCGTTGGAAACATGCAGCATTGCTGGCTCTGGCCATTTTGGCCGCGGGTTGCAGCAGCAACAGCAAAAAAGAATTGCCACCGGCCGAGTTGACCGACTTCAAGGAAGAAGTGGTTCTGCAAAAGCAGTGGAGTCGTTCGATCGGTGACGGTCAGGGCGAAACCTACAACATGCTGGTTCCGGCGATCGAAGGCGATACCATTTATGCCGCCGACGTCACTGGCGTGGTGATGGCGCTGGATCGCAGCAACGGCGACGTCAAATGGAAGAAGGACCTTGAACTGCCTGTTTCCGGCGCCGTTGGCGTGGGTTACGGTCTGGTCATGTTCGGTACCATCAAGGGCGAAATCGTTGCCCTGGATGCGATCAACGGTGAAGAGAAATGGCGCGCTCGCGTGTCCAGCGAAGTCCTCGCACCGCCGGCCAACAACGGTGACGTTGTGGTGGTTCAGACTCAGGACGACCGTCTGATCGGTCTGGATGCCGCTACCGGCAACCAGCGCTGGTTGTATGACAGCACCCCTGCGGTCCTGACCTTGCGCGGCACCAGTGCACCGATCGTTACCAACCGCCTCGCGGTGGCTGGCCTGTCGACCGGTAAAGTGGTCGCTCTCGATATTTCCAACGGCGTGCCGGTGTGGGAACAACGGGTCGCGATTCCACAAGGCCGTTCGGAACTGGAACGTGTGGTTGATATCGACGGCGGCTTGCTGCTGTCCGGCGGTACGCTGTATGTCGCCAGCTACCAGGGTCGCGTTGCGGCACTGGATCTGGAAAGCGGTCGTCAGCTCTGGCAGCGTGATGCTTCCAGCTATGCCGGCGTCGCCCAAGGTTTTGGCAGCGTATACGTGAGCCTGTCTTCGGGCACCGTTGAAGGCGTCGACGAACGTTCCACCACAGCCTTGTGGAGCAACGATTCGCTGGCCCGTCGTCAACTGTCGGCTCCGGAAGTGTTTTCCAGCTATGTTGCAGTCGGTGATATGGAAGGCTACCTGCACCTGCTGAGCCAGGTGGACGGTCGTTTCGTCGGCCGCGAGCGCATCGACAGCGACGGCCTGCGTGCCCGTCCGCTGGTGGTGGGTGACTCGATTTATGTGTATGGCAACAGCGGCAAACTGGAAGCCCTGACCATTAAGTAAAGATTTGACTATGCTTGGGGTTTAACCCCCAGGCGGCCTTGTTCTGCAAGGCTTGCGGCGCCTTCAAGCGCTGCCCCGAGCACCAGCCGCTGCCTCGCAGCGGCTTTTGTATTTTCTGAAATAACGAAGTGGAGAGCCGCATGGTTCCCGTAATCGCCCTGGTGGGCCGACCGAACGTCGGCAAGTCCACCTTGTTCAACCGCCTGACCAGGACTCGCGACGCCATCGTCGGCGACTTGTCCGGTCTGACCCGTGATCGCCAATACGGTGAGGCCAAGTGGCAAGGGCGTTCCTACATTCTGGTCGACACCGGCGGTATCTCCGGTGACGAGCACGGTATGGACGAAAAAATGGCCGAGCAGTCGCTGCTGGCCATTGAAGAAGCGGATGTCGTTCTGTTCCTGGTAGATGCCAAGGCCGGTTTCACCGCCGCCGACCAGATGATCGCCGAGCATTTGCGCAAACGTAACAAGCGTTCCTACGTGGTTGCCAACAAGGTCGACAACATCGACCCTGAAATGGCCCGCGCCGAATTCGCCCCGTTGGGCATGGGCCACGCGATTCCGATCGCCGGTGCACATGGTCGTGGCATCACCCAGATGCTGGAAATCGCCCTCAGCGACTTCCCGAAAGACGATGACGAGCTGGAAGAAGGCGAGGAAGAGATCGTTGCCGAAGGCGAGGAAGCCAAGCGCATTCCTGGCCCTAGCGAAAAAGACGGGATCAAGATCGCGATCATCGGCCGCCCGAACGTCGGCAAGTCGACCCTGGTCAACCGCATGCTCGGTGAAGACCGGGTCATCGTCTATGACGAACCCGGCACCACCCGCGACAGTATCTACATCCCGTTCGAGCGTAACGACGAGAAGTACACGCTGATCGACACCGCCGGTGTGCGCAAGCGCGGCAAGATCCATGAAGAAGTCGAAAAATTCTCCGTGGTCAAAACCCTGCAGGCGATCAAAGACGCCAACGTGGTGATCTTTGTGATGGACGCCCGCGAAGGCGTGGTCGATCACGATCTCAACCTGCTGGGCTTTGCCATTGAGTCGGGTCGTGCGCTGGTCATCGCGATCAACAAGTGGGACGGCATGACGCCGAGCGAGCGCGACTTCGTGAAGGTCGAGCTGCAACGTCGACTGTTCTTCGTTGACTACGCCGACATCCACTTCATCTCGGCCCTGCACGGCACGGGCGTGGGCAACCTCTACGCCTCCGTACAGAACTCGTTCAAGTCTGCGGTCACCCGCTGGCCAACCAACCGCCTGACCACGATCCTGGAAGATGCGGTCAGTGAGCACGCGCCGCCGATGGTCAACAACCGCCGGATCAAGCTGCGTTATGCCCACTTGGGTGGTGCGAACCCGCCGATCATCGTGATCCACGGTAACCAGATCGAGAAGGTGCCGAAGTCGTACGTCCGTTATCTGGAAAACACTTACCGTCGTGTCTTGAAGCTGGTCGGTACGCCGATTCGCATCGAGTTCAAGGGCGGCGAGAACCCATATGAAGGTAACAAGACCTCGCTCACCGACCGTCAGGTCAACAAGAAACGCCGCATGATGTCGCACCACAAAAAGGCCGACAAAAAGCGCCGCGACAAGCGTTGATTCACTACTGCCTGCACATTGGTGCGGGCATCTTGTGGTCAGCTAGCTTGATGTGGCGAGGGAGCTTGCTCCCGCTCGGTTGCGCAGCAGCCGCAACGCGGCCCACGCGGTTTAGCTGAACGAACGCGGTTGCAGGTAATGGGACCGCTTCGCGGTCCAGCGGGAGCAAGCTCCCTCGCCACAGGTTCTGTGGTGAATGCATAAGAAGAGGGGCGCCCACCAGGCGCCCTTTTTTTATGGGCGCCGGATGGGCTATCCTCGGGCTCTCCCGCGCCGCCGTTAGAGCCGGGTGTAGAGCAGGGAATCACCGATGATCACCAGTAAGCTGCCGAATGTCGGCATCACTATCTTCACTCAGATGTCTCAGCTCGCGGCGCAAACCGGGGCGATCAACCTGTCCCAGGGTTTTCCCGATTTCGATGCCCCGCAAGCCCTGTGCGATGCGGTCGGCCGGCACATTGCCAATGGCCACAACCAATATTCACCGATGACCGGCCTGCCGGCGCTGCGCCAGCAGATTTCGGCGAAGATCGCCCGCAGCTACGGCGTCAACGTGGATGCCGACCATGAAGTGACGGTCACGCCCGGCGCCACTCAAGCGATCTTCTGCGCGATTCAGGCGGTTATCCACAGCGGCGATGAAGTGATCGTGTTCGACCCGTGCTACGACAGTTACGAGCCGTCGGTTGAGCTGGCCGGAGGTCGTTGCGTGCATGTGCAGTTGGGCCTGAACGATTTTGCCATCGACTTTGAAAAGCTCGCCGAAGCGATTTCCCCACGCACGCGGATGATCGTTCTCAACTCGCCACATAACCCCAGTGGCGCACTGATCAGTCGTGCCGAACTGGATCAGTTGGCAGCGTTGATTCGGAATCGCGACATCTACATCGTCAGCGACGAAGTCTATGAACACCTGGTTTTCGACGGCGTGCCTCATGTCAGCGTGCTCAATCACGAAGAGCTGTATCAGCGCGCCTTCGTGGTCAGTTCCTTCGGCAAGACTTATCACGTCACCGGCTGGAAAACCGGATACGTCGTCGCCCCGCCGGCGCTCACCGCCGAGCTGCGCAAGGTGCATCAGTACGTCAGTTTCTGCGGCGTGACCCCGCTGCAATACGCCTTGGCCGACTTCATGGCCGAACATCCCGAACACATTGAAGAACTGCCGGGTTTCTACCAGGCCAAGCGCGATCTGTTCTGCGATCTGCTGGCACCGTCGCGTTTCAGCTTCAAACGGGTGACCGGCACCTATTTCCAGCTGGTCGATTACTCGCAGATTCGCCCGGACCTCAATGATGTCGAGATGGCGCTGTGGATGACCCGTGAACATGGCGTGGCGAGCATCCCGATTTCAGTGTTCTACCAGACTCCACCTGAAGGCCAGCGCCTGGTGCGCTTGTGCTTCGCCAAACGCGAGGAGACGTTGCGTGAAGCAGCGGCAAAACTATGCGTGATCTGAGTGCACTGCCCAATCTGAACGTCGCGCTGATCCAGACCACCCTGGCCTGGCACGACCGTCAGGCCAACCTCGAGCATTTCGAGCAATTGCTTGAGCAGGCTCGCGGGGCGGATCTGATTATCCTGCCGGAGATGTTCACCACCGGTTTTTCCATGGAATCGGAAACCCTCGCCGAAGCAGAAAACGGTCCGACCAGCAAATGGCTGCGCGTTCAGGCGGCGAAACTCGACGCGGTGATAACCGGCAGCGTGATCGTCCAGGCCGCCGATGGCAGCCATCGCAATCGTCTGCTGTGGGCACGGCCGGACGGGGAAGTCTGGCATTACGACAAGCGTCATCTGTTCCGCATGGCCGGCGAGCACAACCACTACACGCCGGGCGAGCGCCAAGTACAATTCGAGCTCAAGGGCTGGCGAGTGCGGCCGCTGATTTGCTACGACTTGCGTTTCCCGGTGTGGAGCCGCGATGCACAGGACACCGACCTGTTGCTGTACACCGCCAACTGGCCCGGCGCACGCCGTCAGCACTGGAACCGTTTGCTGCCGGCGCGGGCGATTGAAAACCTGTGCTACGTGGCGGCGGTGAATCGCATTGGTACCGATGGCAAAGGCTTTGCTTACACCGGTGATAGCCAGGTGCTGGATTTCCAGGGTGAGACATTGCTCAGTGCGGGCGAAGCCGATGGTGTGTTTCAGGTCGTGCTGAATGCGGCGGATCTGCAAGCCTATCGCACACGGTTTCCGGCGAATCTGGATGCCGATACTTTCGAGTTCACCTGAGATCTCGGCAGCCTGAACCGGCCCCTTCGTGAGCAAGCCCGCTCCCACATTGGAATGCGGTCAAATGTGGGAGCGGGTTTGCTCGCGAAGAGGCCATGACAGCCACTGCATAATTTTCAGGCAAACAAAAAGGCCCCCAGGTTTTCACCTAGGGGCCTTTTGTATTTCAGCGAACGCTTTTACGCGGCTTTCGCTTCCGGCTGGCTCAGGGAGCGGTTCAGCGCGCTGAACAGGGCCTTGAAGCTCGCGGTGGTGATGTTTTCATCGATGCCGACGCCATGCACCGCACGTTCACCGTTCACACGCAGTTCAATGTAGGCCGCGGCCTTGGCATTGGTGCCCGCGCCGATTGCGTGTTCGTTGTAGTCCATGATTTCCACGGGAATCGGCAGACCGGCCACCAGGGCTTCCAGCGCGCCGTTGCCCTTGCCACGCCAGTGCAGGTTGGTTTCGCCTTGGCCTTTGCCCGAGACTTCCACTTCCACGGCGCTGTGACCGTTCTCTTCCTGCAGGCGATGGCTGACCAGCGCATACGGGGTGTTGGCCTGCAAATACTCGCTGTGCAACAAGGCGTGGATCTGTTGGGCGGTCATCTCCAGACCGAGGCGATCGGTTTCGCGCTGCACGACCTGGCTGAACTCGATCTGCATGCGACGCGGCAAGCTGATGCCGTATTCCTGCTCCAGCAGGTAGGCGATACCGCCCTTGCCCGACTGGCTGTTGACGCGGATGACCGCCTCGTAGCTGCGGCCGATGTCGGCCGGGTCGATCGGCAAGTACGGCACTTCCCACAGGGTGTCCGGTTTCTGCTGAGCGAAGCCCTTGCGGATGGCGTCCTGGTGCGAGCCGGAGAACGCGGTGTGAACCAGGTCGCCGACATATGGGTGACGCGGGTGAACCTGGATCTGGTTGCATTCTTCGACGACTTTGCGCACGCCGTCTATGTCGGAGAAGTCCAGCTCAGGGTGAATGCCCTGGGTGTAGAGGTTCAAAGCCACGGTCACGAGGTCGACGTTACCGGTACGCTCGCCGTTGCCGAACAGGCAGCCTTCGACTCGGTCCGCTCCGGCCATCAAGCCCAGTTCGGTGGCCGCAACGCCAGTGCCACGGTCATTGTGCGTGTGCAGGCTGATGATCACGCTGTCACGACGGTTGATGTGACGGCCGAACCATTCGATCTGGTCGGCATAAATGTTCGGGGTCGCGCATTCGACGGTGGCCGGCAGGTTGAGGATCACCTTGTGCTCAGGCGTCGGGTTCCAGACTTCGATCACCGCGTCGCAGACTTCCTTGGCGAATTCCAGTTCGGTCGCGCTGAAGGTTTCCGGCGAGTATTCGAACGTCCACTGGGTGTTCGGCTGCTGGGCGGCGTATTTGACGAACAGCTTGGCCGCGTTCACGGCGATGGCCTTGACCCCTTCCTTGTCCTGGTTGAAGACAATGCGGCGGAAGGACGGGGAGGTCGCGTTGTACAAGTGAACGATGGCTTTCTTCGCCCCGCGCAGGGATTCGAAAGTGCGCTCGATCAAGTCTTCACGGCCCTGGGTCAGCACCTGAATGGTGGTGTCGTCCGGGATGTGGTTGCCTTCGATCAAGGTACGGACGAAGTCGAAGTCGGTTTGCGACGCGGCCGGGAACGACGCTTCGATTTCTTTCACACCGACCTGCACCAGGGTTTTCCAGAAACGCAGCTTCTTGACCGCGTCCATTGGCTCGATCAGCGACTGGTTGCCGTCACGAAGGTCGGAGCTGCACCAGATCGGCGCTGCGGTGATGGTCTTCGATGGCCAGGTGCGGTCCGGGATATCGATGGTCGGGAACGCGCGGTATTTCGAAGACGGGTCTTTGAGCATGCTCATCGGGAAATCCTTATTGTGTGGGCCGAAAAAAGGCGGCCTGCCGGTGGATCAATTGTTCTTGGGGAAAAGCGTAGGGCGAGGCACCGCGATTCAGCCCGGCAGTCGTGCGCTGACGAGGCACAGGCTGCGGTGCTGGCGAAGCTGAATGAGGGTGTGAGAGGTTTTCATGCCTTCAACCCTAACCTCGGGGGTGGAGGATGGCAAGCAGTCGAAAAAAATTGAGAGGAATACCCGAAAAAGCGATTTTGTCGCGATTTTATTGCTTTGAATGGAAATGATCGTTTTTATGTTTGCGCGAGGCTTGAGGGATGCGCAATTGAAGAAGTCGAGCTGTGTCGATGCAAAGACCCAAGTTGTCGGGAGATGCTTCGGCGATTTTGAGGCCGTCTTCGCGGGCAAGCCACGCTCCCACAGGGATTGGCGGCGTACACAATATTCATGTTCACCCCGATCACTGTGGGAGCGGGCTTGCCCGCGAAGAGGCCAGTAGCCTCACAGATGACTAAGGCTGAAACGCGCCAATAAAAATCGCCGGATCCACCCGCGCATCATTCAGGCTGACATTCCAGTGCATATGCGGCCCGGTCGCCCGCCCGGTGGCGCCGACTTTCCCGACCACGCCACCGCGAGCCAGTTGCTGCCCCACCTTCACATCAATCTTCGACATGTGGCAGAACATGCTGATAAAGCCCTGCCCATGGTCGACAAACACCGTGTTGCCATTGAAGAAGTAGTTGCCGATCAGGATCACCTTGCCCGCCGCCGGGGTCTTGATGGGTGTGCCGGCACCCACGGCGAAATCCAGGCCCGAATGCGGATTGCGCTCTTCACCATTAAAGAACCGGCGCACACCGAACTTGCTCGACAGCGGGCCGTTGACCGGTTTGTCCAGCAGCAAGTTGCTTGGGGTGTTCGGACTGAACGTGCGGTAGGCGGCGATTTGCTCGGCCAGCTCGCGCTCGATGCGCTTAAGGTTCTCCGGGTTCGGATTGACCTGCTGCGTATTCTTCAGGGTGATGCGCTGTTCCGGGTATTTCTTGTTGCCGACGGTGAAACCTAGATTACGGCCGCCGCTGCTGATCGACTGCGCGCCCGGCTTGACGGTCAATGGCACGCCGATAATCGCCAGCCAATTGTTCTGCTCCTTGACCACCAGCACCGGTTTGCCTTGATAGCTGGCTTTTGGCGCCTGGGCAGAAGCGCCCAGATCCACCACGGCCACGCCACCCGGCACCGGTTTGTTCAATAGACGGGTGATGTAACTGTCGGCGTGGGCATTGAAGGTCAGGCACAGCAACAACAGCGGAGCTAAAAAACGCGGCATGGATCAATCCAGTAAAGAAAGGGTGACAGGCGTCAGGTGATTGTCTTCAACCCGGACCTGCAGCTCGCCGTTGCCCAGTTTGGCTTTCAGGCGCTGACCGGTATGGGTTTGTTCGGCACTGCGGATCGCGTTGCCGCGTTCATCCAGCAGAATGCTGTAGCCACGGGCGAGGGTGGCCAGCGGGCTGACCACCTGCAACGTCTGCACCTGACTTTGCAATTGCAGGCGACGGGCCTTGAGCCCTTCGCGCATGGCGCGCGGCAGGCGTTCGGCGAAGCTGTCGAGGCGCTGACGAAGCATCGCCAGTTGCCGTCCCGGGTGTTGCCCGGCGAGGCGGGTTTCCAGGCGAATCAGCCGTTCGCGACGGGTATTCAAACTGCGTTCAAAGGCGCGGCGCATGCGCATGTCCAGGTCGTCCAGACGTTGCGCTTGTTGGCGCAGACGTTCGCCAGGATGACGCAGACGGCGGGACATGCCTTCCAGGCGCAGCCGATCGCGCATCAGGCGGTCGCGGATGCGCATCACCAGGCGCCGATGCAGGCTTTCGACCCGGCGCACCAGGTCGCTGGAATCCGGTGCAAGCAATTCGGCGGCGGCGGACGGCGTCGGGGCGCGAACGTCGGCCACGAAGTCACTGATCGAGACGTCGGTTTCATGGCCGACGGCGCTGACAATCGGCGTCACGCAGGCATCCACGGCGCGGGCCACGGCTTCTTCGTTGAAACACCAGAGGTCTTCCAGCGAACCGCCGCCACGGGCGAGGATCAGTGCGTCGAAACCACGGGCGTCTGCCAGTTTCAGCGCGCGGACGATCTGTGCGGTCGCTTCGCGGCCCTGCACGGCGGTCGGGATCAGCGTCAGTTGGACCTGCGGCGCGCGGCGGCGAAAGACGCTGATGATGTCGCGAATCACCGCGCCCGTCGGCGAGCTGATAATGCCGATGCGTTGCGGATGCGCCGGCAGCGGCACTTTACGCTCGGCGCTGAACAGGCCTTCGGCGCTGAGTTTTTCTTTCAATGCATCGAAAGCCAGACGCAGCGCGCCGTCACCGGCCGGCTCGACGGTGTCGAGGATCAGCTGATAGTCGCCACGCCCCTCGAACAGCGAAACCTTGCCGCGCACCTTGACCGCCAGACCGTCCTTCAGCGCCTGACGGACCCGTGCCGCGTTCTGCCGAAACAGCGCGCAACGCACTTGGGCACCACTGTCCTTGAGCGTGAAATACACGTGGCCGGATGCCGGCCGGGCGAGGTTGGAGATTTCGCCTTCGACCCAGATGTTGCTGAACACGTCTTCGAGCAACACCCGCGCGCGGCCGTTGAGCTGGCTGACAGTCAGGACTTCACGGTCCAGGCCGAGTCTTGCAAAGGGATCTTTAATCATGGGGCGCAGTTTAAAGGCATTCGTCGCTGAATCTCCATGACCCAGCGAAAATCCCCTTGTGGGAGCGGGCTTGCTCGCGAATGCGGATTAACATTCAGCATTTATGTCGACTGACACGCCGCCTTCGCGAGCAAGCCCGCTCCCACAGGGATTTGTGCAGGTTTTGATGAAGTGTTGGACCAATGCGGTGGGATTTTGCTTGCAGGCGAGGGCGACGGTGCTGTGGCAATCCGGATCGGCCAGGGGTAGGAAGTGGATGTCGGGCGGTGCAATGTCCTGCATCGATTCCGGCAGCAGGGCGATGCCGAAACCGGCCTGAATCAATTGCAGTTGCGTGGTTTTGCGCGACACCACCCGCGCCGCTTTCGGGAAGAATCCCTGGCGCATGCACAACTCGGCGGACAGATAGCTCAATCCGCCACGCTGCGGATGAGGAATGGAGATAAAGGCCTCATCCTTCAATTGCGCCAAGTCGATGGCTTGCGCGGACTTATCCACAGCCAGTCTGTGATTGGGCGGCACGGCCAGCAGCAAGCGCTCGCTATATAAAGGAACAATCCGCACGCCTTCACGTTGACGCAATACCGGCAAGCGCAGCAGTCCGACATCCAGCCGATTGTCGGCCAGCGCTTCGAGTTGCGCTTCGGAAGACAGTTTGGCGATGTCCATGGACACGCCGACATGCTGATCCAGATAGTCGCTGATGCCTCGCAGCAAACGACCACTCATGGGCACGGTGCTGGAATGGCTGAGGCGCAAGGTGCCGAACTCTCCATTGCCGACCTGGGTGGCCATCTCACTGGCTTTAGTCAGTTCATTCAGCAGGTTTCTGGCTCGGGGCAAGAAGGCTTCACCGGCCGCCGTCAGTCGGGGCTGGCGTGCAGTACGTTGGAACAAAGGCGTTTGCAGTCGGGTTTCCATGTCCTTTATTTGCCGGCTCAGGGCCGACTGGGCAATGAACAGCCGTTCGGCTGCGGCACTGAAACTCCCGCTGTCGGCGATTTCCACGAAGTAACGCAATTGGCGGGTTGAAAGCACAAGGCATGCCTTTTTGAGATGGGTGAGTGGCGTTGAAGATATTAGTCGCAAGCCTCGGCGCTGGCTAAAGTCATCACAGTTATTCAAGGAAGCCGTGCAAATGAATGTGCTTGAGTTGTTGCACCAATGGCCATTCGGCGCCACGGATTGGCTGGTGATCGGATTGGGCATCGCCCTGGCTTACATCGTGTTTGGTATCGCCGGGTTTGGCACGGCGTTGGTGGCGGGGCCGATTCTGATTCTGTTTATGCCGCTGTCGAAGATTGTGCCGTTGCTGGTGCTACTGGATTTCGTCGCGGCGTTCGGCAATCTGCTGCCTTCGCGGCGGGATGTGGCGAAACCCGAGTTGCTGCGGCTGCTGCCCTGCATGGCGGTGGGCTGCACGCTGGGGGTGATCTTTCTGCTGAACCTCAAATCCGATGTGTTGTTGCTGTTGATGGGGCTGTTTATCAGCGCCTACGCGATTTACAGCTTGTGGGTCAAAACCCGGCCGACGCAATTGTCCGCCGGTTGGGCTGTGCCGATGGGCACGGTGGGCGGGATGTTCGGAGCATTGTTTGGCAGTGGCGGCTTTTTATATGCGATCTATCTGAACAGTCGGTTGCCGAAAGAGGCGGCGCGGGCGACCCAGAGTGCGCTGATCAGTTGCAGCACCGTGGTGCGCTTGAGCCTGTTTGCCGTCGCCGGTGTCTATGCCGAGCTACCCTTATTGATACTGGCCGTGTGTTTGTTGCCGGCCATGGCATTGGGGCTGTGGGTCGGGCGGCGATTGACCATGAGATTGTCCCGCGAGGCGTTCGTGCGGCTGGTGACCTGGCTGGTGCTGGCCAGCGGGATTGCCTTGATCGGGCGTTATTTGAGTACTTGACCGGATTTCCTCAGGGATTAAGCTGCCGGCCGCCCTGACGCTATCGCGGGCAAGCCCGCTCCCACAGTGACCGGGGTGAACATAACTTTTATGTACACCGCCAATCCTTGTGGGAGCGGGCTTGCCCGCGATAGCGTCGGGTGGCACACCGCAGAACTTTCTCTTTAACGCAGTAGGCTGCATCCATGAATTCGCAAAGCATCATCGTCCCGAAAATCTCCACGCTGCCGGTGCACGAACCCCGGGCCCGGGCGGTCGTGCGCTGGCTGGTGCGCAAGAACATCGTCAAAGAAGAACTGACCACCTGTGGCCGCACGGGTAATCGCATGGCTCACGCCATCGGCGACGGTGCCCGCGCTGTGGTGCTTCACCCGGAAGCCCTGCCTTTCGGCGAGCCGATCAATGGCCTGGAAATCATCACCAAGCGCTGCATCTACACGCCGGCCAAGGGGTTCATGGAGGAGGCGGGTTGCGCCGAGTGCCGCAAGGAAGTCGGTGAAGCGCTGTTCGAAAGCCTGGAAGACTGGATGCCGGGGCGCACCGATAACTTCACCTGCCCGGAATGCGGGCATGAAGACGACATCAACGGCTTTCTTTTCCTGCAGGAATGCGGCTTTTCCAACCTGGGGTTCATCTTCAACAACTGGGCAGAGGCCGGGTTCAAGCAGAGCTTTATCGATGAATTCGCCGATTGGCTTGATCAACCCGTCAGTTGGGTGAAAGTCGAGTTGTAGGAAGCAGCAATCCCCGTATATCAGTAATGCTAATAATAGACAGAGTTTTACATTGAACCCGAGGGGGTGTCTGACTATAATGGCGCGCTTCCATTTTCCCGCTCGGGAGCCCCCGCGATGCTGCGTATCAGCCAAGAAGCTCTGACATTCGACGACATTCTCCTAGTGCCTGGTTATTCCGAGGTGCTTCCTAACGAAGTCAGTCTCAAGACCCGCCTAACCCGTGGCATCGAGCTGAATATTCCTCTGGTTTCTGCCGCCATGGACACCGTCACTGAAGCCCGTCTGGCAATTGCCATGGCTCAGGAAGGTGGCATCGGCATCATCCACAAGAACATGACCATCGAGCAGCAAGCTGCCGAAGTCCGCAAGGTCAAGCGTTACGAAGCCGGTGTGGTCAAGGACCCGATCACGATCGAGGCCGACGCCACCGTTCGTGAACTGTTCGAACTGACCCGCCAGCACAACATCTCCGGCGTTCCGGTTTTGCACAATGGCGACCTGGTCGGCATCGTCACTTCCCGTGACGTGCGTTTCGAAAATCGTCTGGAAGCCACTGTCCGCGAAGTGATGACGCCTAAAGAGCGTCTGGTCACGGTCAAGGAAGGCGCCGACAAGAACGACGTTCGCGAGCTGTTGCACAAACACCGCATCGAACGCGTCCTGATCGTCGACGACAAATTCGCCCTCAAAGGCATGATGACCGTCAACGACATCGAAAAAGCCAAGGCTTACCCGCTGGCCAGCAAGGACGATCAAGGTCGTCTGCGCGTTGGCGCTGCCGTCGGCACCGGTAAAGACACCGGTGACCGCGTAGCTGCCCTGGTCAATGCCGGCGTTGACGTAGTGGTGGTCGACACCGCTCACGGTCACTCCAAAGGCGTGATCGACCGCGTTCGCTGGGTCAAACAGAATTTCCCTGAAGTGCAGGTCATCGGCGGCAACATCGCCACCGGCGCTGCCGCCAAGGCCCTGGCCGAAGCCGGCGCTGACGCAGTCAAGGTCGGTATCGGCCCGGGCTCGATCTGCACCACCCGTATCGTCGCCGGTGTCGGCGTCCCGCAAATCAGTGCCATCGCCAACGTCGCCGCTGCCCTTGAAGGCACCGGCGTTCCGTTGATCGCCGACGGCGGCATCCGGTTCTCCGGTGACCTGTCCAAGGCCATCGTAGCCGGTGCTTCCTGCGTGATGATGGGCTCGATGTTCGCCGGTACTGAAGAAGCGCCGGGCGAGATCGAACTGTTTCAGGGTCGTTCGTACAAGGCTTACCGCGGCATGGGTTCGCTGGGCGCCATGTCCCAGGCTCAAGGTTCTTCCGACCGTTACTTCCAGGACTCCTCCGCGGGCGCCGAGAAGCTGGTTCCGGAAGGCATCGAAGGGCGTGTTCCTTATAAGGGCAGCCTGAGCGCCATCATCCATCAACTGATGGGCGGCCTGCGTTCCTCGATGGGCTACACCGGCAGTGCCGACATCGAAGAAATGCGCACCAAGCCTGAGTTCGTGCGGATCACCGGCGCTGGCATGGCCGAGTCCCACGTCCACGACGTACAGATCACCAAAGAAGCGCCAAACTACCGCGTAGGTTGAGGCTTCCAGCAAAAAGTTAAGTAACCGGGGCTGTTTTATTCAGCCCCGAGTTGTTTCTGAATCACGACTGTTTCTGAATTACTTAGACGAGACTGAATCATGGCCCTCGACATTCACGCTCACCGCATCCTGATCCTCGATTTCGGTTCCCAGTACACCCAACTGATTGCCCGCCGCGTGCGTGAAATCGGCGTGTACTGCGAACTGCATCCGTTCGATATGGATGAAGAAGCGATTCGCGAATTCGCTCCAAAAGGCGTCATTCTCGCCGGCGGCCCCGAGTCCGTGCACGAAGCCAACAGCCCTCGCTGCCCGCAAGCGGTGTTCGACCTGGGCGTACCGGTCTTCGGTATCTGCTACGGCATGCAGACCATGGCTGAACAGCTGGGTGGCAAGGTTGAAGGTTCCGAGCTGCGTGAGTTCGGTTACGCCCGCGTTGACGTAGTCGGCAAGAGCCGCCTGCTCGACGGCATCGAAGATCACATCGACGCTGATGGCCTGTTCGGCCTCGACGTGTGGATGAGCCACGGTGACAAAGTCACCAAGATGCCGCAGGAATTCCACATCCTGGCCAGCACCCCGAGCTGCCCGATTGCCGGCATGTTCGACGACGCTCGCGGCTACTACGGCGTGCAGTTCCACCCGGAAGTGACCCACACCAAGCAGGGCGGTCGCATCCTGTCGCGCTTCATCCTCGACATCTGCGGCTGTGAAGCCCTGTGGACGCCGTCGAAGATCGCGGAAGACGCCATCGCTCAGGTTCGCGCTCAGGTCGGCACCGACAACGTCTTGCTCGGCCTGTCCGGCGGCGTTGACTCCTCGGTGGTTGCCGCGCTGTTGCACAAAGCCATCGGCGACCAGCTGACCTGCGTCTTCGTCGACAACGGCCTGCTGCGTCTGCACGAAGGCGAGCAAGTGATGGCCATGTTCGCCGAGAACATGGGCGTCAAGGTGATCCGCGCCAACGCTGAAGACCAGTTCCTCGACAACCTGGCTGGCGAAAGCGACCCAGAGAAGAAGCGCAAGATCATCGGCCGTACCTTCATCGACGTCTTCGATGCCCAGTCCAACAAACTGGACAACATCAAGTACCTCGCCCAAGGCACCATCTACCCGGACGTGATCGAGTCGGCTGGCGCCAAAAGCGGCAAGGCTCACGTGATCAAGTCGCACCACAACGTGGGCGGCCTGCCGGAAGAAATGAACCTCAAGCTGGTTGAACCCCTGCGCGAGCTGTTCAAGGACGAAGTCCGTCGTCTGGGCCTGGAACTCGGCCTGCCGTACGACATGGTCTACCGTCACCCATTCCCGGGCCCGGGCCTGGGCGTGCGGATCCTTGGTGAAGTGAAGAAGGAATACGCCGACCTGCTGCGTCGCGCCGACCACATCTTCATCGAAGAACTGCGCAAGGCCGACTGGTACCACAAGGTCAGCCAGGCATTCGTGGTGTTCCAGCCGGTGAAATCGGTTGGCGTTGTAGGCGATGGCCGTCGTTACGCCTGGGTCGTGGCCCTGCGTGCCGTGGAAACCATCGACTTCATGACCGCGCGTTGGGCACACCTGCCTTACGAACTGCTGGAAACCGTCAGCGGCCGGATCATCAACGAAATCGAGGGCATCTCCCGCGTCACATACGACGTGTCGAGCAAGCCGCCAGCGACGATCGAGTGGGAGTGATCCCGGTCTGACTGATCGTCCGTGACAACCGAAAGGCCCCGTGAATGTGAGTTCACGGGGCCTTTTGCGTATCGCGGTACGGTGTTTTCCTACATGGGCAAGCGTCCTTCGAGTTTCATGCCCATGCGGGTGAGGGCGTGCGAGAGATCGACCAGTCCAGGGTAAGGTTTTTGATGGATATCGGCCCAGGCGGGGCGATTGACCAGGTATTGCCCATCGGCTGTTCGTTCAACCAGCGTTTCGGTGATCAGACCGGTCCTGCTGCGATGGATCAGTGTCCAGGCTCCATTGGATTCCTTGAAGGAGAACATTCCCTGACGGAACAGGATGCGATCTATTTCAACCGGGGTTCGTTGCAGCATGGGCAAGGGGACCTGCAGGTTGATATCGGTATACAAGGTGTCGAAATCTCCATGAAAGTTGACGGGAAGCGGGCTGGCATTACGGCCCATCTCTACGCCGTGATCTATCTCTATTTGCAGGCTGTGTTCGGGAAGTACCTCCTCAATACGCAAACCGATACCGCCATTCATTTCACTGATGCCGGCCATCCCTCTAAAGGTATTGGTGTTTTCCTGGCCTGTCAGTACGACCCATTTACCTGTCCTGCCAAGCGCTTCATCGGCACGCATGATCGCAGTGGTGAGGTAGTTTTTAATGGATTGTTCCTGAACGTCAATGAAGGACGATGCTGGATAGCGGTAACTTGCGAGACAGTCGATCGCCTGGATCCGGATACCGTTCTCGCGAGCCACCTTGACGACCTCAAGGGGGGTGAACTGTCCGCTCGGATCGCTTTGTAACTGCTTCAGATATTTTTCGAGCATGCCGTCCATCTTTTCGCTTCTGGCGAAAATATTCAGGTCTAACTGATTGAAATCGTTGAGCAAGCGATGCATATAGATCGTCTTGACGCCTTGCCGGGCCAATGTCTGCATGTTCTCGATCAGGAACTGCATGCTGGCAATTCGATCCTGGCTTTCACCAATCACTAACCCGGGCGCGGCGTCGAATATCTTCTCGATGAGTTCCTGCACGGTCATGGATGGCGTAATGACGGGTTGTACCGGACGCGCTGGTAATGAGGAAAAAAAGTTCTTTTTCGAAAGCGCGGCGCGAGTATCGCTCAATAGGGTTGCGCGACGTCCAGCGACGAACTCTTCATACGGAGTCATCCCTTTTAGGCGCCCATCGGGAAGGTTGATGACTTTTATATGCGTTTCTTTTTTACCTAGCGCCAGGACGTTAAGTGACCGCCCATTGGGGGTATCGTATTTCGTCGAGGGTACGCGAAGTTCTTCCGGTGGTCGGACAGGGTCGGGCAACCGGGACGGTCCCGGAACAGCGGCGAGGCCGTCGTTGCCGCCAGCCTTTAAACCGGATTTCGGTATCAGCTCCCACTCACCCTCGCCATTCAAGCGGACAGGTATCGATCCTGAGGAGGCGTGAGGGTTTGCCGGGTCGATGATGGCCCAGTTACCGCCGCCGTTGATGTCGGCTTCGTAGCGCACGTAGTAAGCCACGTCGTTCATCATGATGGCAGTCGAGGGGTTGGAGTTGAGTGTGTAGATGCCCTGGAACTTGCCACTGGTGGCGAGTGGCGCCTCACTTTCCAGAATCTCGTTGCTTTGCCAGTTCTCTGGTACTTCAAGGTGCTGTGCCGGTGCCGGTGCCGGTCTCAGGGGGATGAACTCTTGAAGTTGAGTGGTTGCGCGCTCTGAACCGTCAGTTACCTCCGGGTCTTGTGCACCGATCGGCTCAGAAGGGTTGTTGGCCTCCCGCAGCCTGGCCATTTCGGCGGCTTCGGCGGCCTCGGCTGAAGCGCCGACTTCCTCCAGAACTTCGACCTCCTTGAGCAGCGGAAGGTTGAACAGGAGGTTGATGCCATCCAGCACGGCGCCTTTGACGCCGGCCTTGCGCTCCGCCACGGTTTTGCCGTTGACGGCCTTGTCGATGTTCAAGCCCATTGAAGCGATGCTGGCTCCAATCACCGGCAGCGCAATCGGCCAGCCGAGCAGTGCCAGCGGTCCGAAGACGTGCAGCCCGGCAGTCAGGTAGCCGAGCCACATGCCTTTGCGCAGTTGTCCATTGGTGACCAGGGACAGATCCGCTTCTTCCGACATCGCGCTCCGGACATTGCCGCTCAGCCATGTAAACGCGTCGCCGCCGATGGTGATGTTCTTCTGATTGATCAAATGGTGGTCGTATTTGCCCCACGTGCCCACCAACTGATTCATCAGGGGCGTGATGTTGTCGTGGATTTCCTGACGCACCGACAGCGGGAAATGGGTCATGAATTCGGCATAGCGCGCGTCATCGTTCATTTGCAGCAAGATCCACCAATGCATGTCCGTCAGCGTCGGATGCACATGGAAGGCTTCTGCGGCGCCGGGAACGTAGGTGATTTGCCGGCCACTGCTGTCGACAATGCGCAGAATATCCGTGGCGACATGCCCGGCGACGTCAAGGGCGCACACCCGCAGGTCGGCGGGAACAGAGGTTTGCGCACGCAAGGTCTCCAGGGTGATCGGCCAGCTTTTGTCAGCGGCGACGGCCCGGATGAGGGTTTGAAACTCTTCCTCCTGGAGCGTACCGTTTTCCCGTGCCTCGACGGCTTTACTCAGGAAATTGCATTTCGCCAAGGCCCGGTAGTCATCGAAATGTGCGCTCCAGTAGGCGTTCAGTTTGTTCAGATAACGGTCGCTGAAGGTCTCGTGCCAGAAGTCCTTGAGCACTTCGCTGGGGTACATCCGCACTTCATTGGTTTCGTTGAAAATGCTCGCGGTAGCGTCAGCGGTGTAAAACCCGCCGTAAGCGTCCAGTTGGTCGGCGTAGTCCTGATCAGTGACGTAATACCGATGAATGACCAGTTGAGTCAGGGTCATTGATTCACTGGGTTTAGGACCGTGTTCCCAGCCGAGGAAGGCCTTGGTGCTGCTGGCTGACACATTGTTGAACCGATGCCACCAGACCCGATCCGGGTCCAGGCCGGTAATGCCATGCTTTGCGAGGATTTCGCTGGCCATCGCATGGGCTTCTTCCTGCAAGTCCGGACAGGCCGTGACGATGACGGGCGCGATGACTTTCAGCTGATCCTTATCGGCGGCAGTGGTGGGCACTTCAATTTGTTGATCAACAGGCATGCTCTCGCTCCTTGAGAAAATGGGCGGTGAGAATGGCCCATTTGCTCAAGGCAAGTGCACTACATAGTTATGCCCAAACGCGATTCTGAAGCGTGTAGGGTCAGCGCCGTGCCACATCCGAAAAGTAGAATTTGTCGAGGGTATGCCGAGATTCGGTGTACTCGAACTGGCGACCGTCCTGCAGGAAGGTCTGGTTGCTGACCACGATCACATGGCTTTGGCCGTCGAGGTCCAGATGGTGCTGGTCGTCCTTGCTCCGCGGCACTGCTTCGATAGTGCGCTGGGCGTAGGCGATTTGCAGTTGCAGTGTCTGCTCGATAAAGGCGTAGATCGACTGCTCGGCGATGTCGCGGGACAGGCCGGGAATCACGTCGCTGACGAAATGGTTGATATCGAGGATCACGCGTTTGCCGTCGATGCGCCGCACGCGTTTGATCCGCGTGATCAGGCTGCCTTTTTCAGCCTTGATGTGTTCGAGCAGCGGCCCTTCGAGGGGAATTTGGGTGAATTCCACCACCTCGGTGCTGACGTCGTTGCCCAGTCGCGGATAAGTCTCCTGGAAGCTGACGATGCCGCCCAACTGGAATTCGATCGGGTTGGTCGACAGCACGAAGGTGCCTTTACCGTGGACTTTCTGGGCGAAACCACGCTCCTGCAATTGCTCGATGGCCTTGCGCACGGTGCCGCGGCTGGCCTGGTAGCTGTCCATCAATTCGGTTTCAGAAGGCAACCGTGCGCCGCGTTCCAGACGTTCGGTCGTGATGCTGGCAAGCAGATCGCTGTAGATCTGGTTGTATTTACTCATGGGGATGGCTCTGTGCCGCGATGTACTCAAGGTTTCGAACCTTAAGGGCAGGGTAGGGGTTTGTCCATGCAGCTTTAGGTTTCATCCCTTCTAGGAGTAGGAAACTTCGCCGCCGGTCGGGTTCAGAATAAACAAAATCAAACTCGTCTGTACGAGTTGTTGCTTTAACTCGTACAGACGAGTACTTTTCGCTTCGGCGTGCTGCCAAAAACAAAAAACTACAGCGGAAGAAAAGCATGAGCCACGACTATCCGAATATCGCCAGCGAGCTGCTGCAAAGCCTCGGCGGCAGCGACAACCTCGAGCAGGCCGCGCACTGCGTCACACGCCTGCGCCTGGCCCTCAAGGACCCGAGCCTGGTCAACAGCGCCACACTGAACCAGATCGACCTGGTCAAAGGCTCGTTCTTCACTGGCGGCTTGTTCCAGGTGGTCATCGGCCCCGGCGAAGTTGAAAAGGTCTACGCCGAACTGCGCCGTCAAACCGGTCTCGCCGCTTCAACCATCGCCGACGTTAAACAAAAAAGCGCCGACAAGATAAACGCCATGCAGCGTCTGGTGCGGGTGTTTTCCGACGTGTTCATGCCGATCCTGCCGGCGCTGATCATTGCGGGGCTGTTGATGGGCATCAACAACCTGATCGGCGCCAAGGGCATGTTCATCGAGGGCCAGACCCTGCTGGACGCCTACCCGAAACTCGACGGGCTCTGGAGCCTGATCAACCTGATGGCCAACACTTCGTTTGTGTTCCTGCCTGCCTTGGTCGGCTGGTCGGCGGCCAAGCGATTTGGTGGCAGTGAAATCCTCGGTATCGTGCTCGGTCTGATGCTCGTTCACCCCGATCTGCTCAATGCCTGGAACTACGGAAAGGCCGTTGCGGGTCTCGACGGCCAGAGCCTTCCGTACTTCGACATCCTCGGGCTGTTCCAGATCGAAAAGGTCGGTTACCAGGGGCAGATCCTGCCGATCCTGCTGGCGGCCTATGTGATGAGCGTCATCGAAAAATGGCTGCGGGCGCGGGTGCCGAACGCGGTGCAATTGTTGGTGGTGCCGATTACCACCATCGTTGTCACCGGTGTGCTGGCACTGGCCGTCATCGGCCCGGTGACCCGTCATCTGGGGATTCTCATCACCGAAGGCGTGGTCATGCTGTTCGACCTCGCGCCCATGGTCGGCGGGGCGATTTTCGGGCTGCTCTACGCGCCGTTGGTGATCACCGGCATGCACCACATGTTCCTCGCAGTCGACTTGCAACTGATCTCCACCCAGGGCGGCACGTTCATCTGGCCGATGATCGTCATGTCCAACCTCGCCCAGGGCAGCGCGGCACTGGCGGTGTTCTACATGACCCGCAATGTGCGCGATAAAAGCATGGCCTCGACCTCGGCGATTTCCGCTTATTTCGGCATCACCGAACCGGCCATGTTCGGGGTCAACCTGCGCTACAAATTTCCGTTCTATGCGGCCCTGTGCGGTTCGGCCCTGGGCTGCATCTTCCTGTCGATGAACAAGGTCCAGGCCTCGGCCATCGGGGTCGGCGGCTTGCCTGGTTTCATCTCGATCATTCCGCAGTTCATTCCGATGTTCGTGATCGGGATGGTCATCGCGATGGTGGTGCCGTTTGTTCTGACCTGTGGGTTGAGCATGAAGATTGTCCGGCCAGGGTTTCGGGTTGCCTGAAAGATCGCATTCGCGAGCAAGCTCGCTCCTACAGGTTGACTGCATTCCAATGTGGGAGCGGGCTTGCTCGCGAAGGGGCCCTCAAGGCCCTTACAAAACTTATTGAAGGAATAGCGCCATGCAAGACTGGCAACGTTCGGTGATCTACCAGATCTACCCGAAGAGTTTTCACAGCCACGCCGGCAACCCCACGGGTGATTTGCTCGGCGTCGTGGCCAAGCTCGATTACCTGCACTGGCTGGGTGTCGATTGCCTTTGGATCACGCCGTTCCTGCGTTCGCCCCAGCGCGACAATGGTTACGACATCAGCGATTACTACGCCATCGACCCGAGCTACGGGACCATGGCCGATTGCGAGTTATTGATCGCCGAGGCCGGCAAGCGCGGGATCAAGTTGATGCTCGATATCGTGGTCAACCACACCTCGATTGAACACACCTGGTTCCAGCAGGCCCGCAGCAGCCTCGACAACCCGTACCGCGACTTCTACATCTGGCGCGATCAGCCGAACAACTGGGAATCCAAGTTCGGCGGTTCGGCCTGGGAATACGAGGCGCAAACCGGCCAATACTTCCTGCATCTGTTCGATCACACCCAGGCCGACCTGAATTGGGACAACCCGAAGGTGCGCGCCGAAGTCTTCAAGATGATGCGTTTCTGGCGCGATAAAGGCGTGGGCGGTTTCCGTCTCGATGTGATCAATCTGATCTCCAAACCGGCGGATTTCCCCGAGGACAACACCGACGGGCGACGCTTCTACACCGACGGCCCGAACGTGCACGAGTACTTGCAGCAAATGCACCGCGAAGTCTTCGAAGGTCACGACCTGATCAACGTTGGCGAGATGTCCTCCACCAGCCTTGAGCACTGCATTCGCTACTCGAAGCCGGATTCAAAAGAACTGTCGATGACCTTCAACTTCCACCATCTGAAGGTCGATTACCCGAACCTGCAGAAGTGGATCCGCGCCGACTTCGACTTCCTCCAACTCAAGCGCATCCTCTCGGACTGGCAGACCGGTATGCAGGCCGGCGGTGGCTGGAATGCGCTGTTCTGGTGTAACCACGACCAGCCGCGCGTGGTCTCGCGTTTTGGCCATGACGGCGAGCATCGCGTGGTGTCGGCGAAGATGCTCGGCACCGCGCTGCACTTCCTTCAGGGCACGCCGTTTGTGTATCAGGGCGAAGAGTTGGGCATGACCAATCCGGGGTTTGATCACATCGATCAGTATCGCGATGTCGAGACGCTGAACATCTTCCGGCTCAAGCGCGAAGCCGGTGCTAGCGATGCCGACAACATGGCGGCGATCATGCAGAAGTCCCGGGACAACGGCCGTACGCCGATGCACTGGAACGCCGAGCCGAACGCCGGATTCAGCGCCGCAGAACCCTGGATCGGCGTACCGGCCAACGCGACGCAGATCAACGTCGCCTCCCAGCTCGACGACCCGGATTCCGTGTTGCATCACTATCGTCAGTTGATTGCCCTGCGCCGCAGTGAAGCGCTGATCTGCGATGGCGTCTATCGGCAGTTGTTGCCGGAGCACACGCAGATCTGGGCGTATGTCCGCGAAGGGAATGGCGAACGTTTGCTGGTACTGAACAACTTCTATGGCACGCCGTGCGAAGTCGAACTGACGGATGACGTGATCAGCGAAGCGATGGCTCAGCGTCTGGTCATCAGCAACTACCCGGACTGCCCGCAGCGAAATCGGCAGATTCTTCTCAGGCCCTATGAGTCATTCGTTTTGCACCTGACCGACTGACCGACCACTAAAAAACACCGACTTTAAAAACACGCAGAACGCTGCGCGGGGGAGTTTTGCGCGCCGAATTTGCAGAACAACACAATAAAAATAATGGGGTGGTTCTTGAAAACAACACTAAATCGCAGCCTTGCCGTCGCGAGCGTATGCCTGGCGTTGCCATTGTCGGCGCAGGCCCTGGAGTTCGGCGGTTACTTGCGCAGCGGCGTCGGAACGTCGGTCAACAGTGGTAAACAGCAGTGTTTCCATCTGCCCGGCGCGCAGACCAAATACCGCTTGGGCAACGAGTGTGAGCAGTATGGTGAACTCGAACTACGCCAGGACCTGTACACCCTGGACGACGGTTCGGTGCTGAGTGTCGACGGCATGGCTTCGCTGTATAACCAGTACGACAAGGACCTGACGTTCAACGAGGATAACGGCTCGATCCGCTTGCCACAGCTTTACGCGCAATGGTCGAACATGCCGAGCCTCAACGGCGGCTCGTTGTGGGCCGGTCGACGTTACTACAAGCGAAACGACATCCATATTTCCGACTTCTACTACTGGAACCAGAGCGCCACCGGCGGCGGTATCGAGGATGTGTTGATCGGCGATCTGAAATACAGCTATGCCTTTTCACGCAAGGACAACCTGTACCAGAAGGACTACATCAATCGTCACGATTTCAACGTCGCCGGTTTCAACACTAACCCCGGTGGTGAACTGGAATTCGGCCTGAGCTACATCGACAAACCCGACAGCCGCAATGCACACCGCGGCTGGGCAATCACCACTCAGCATGTGCAGAAAGGCTTTCTGGGCGGCAAGAACAAACTGGCCTTCCAGTATGGCGAAGGCCCCGGCACCGGGTTGGGCTATACCGGTAACGTGAAACTGGACGACAGCAACAAAAGCTATCGTGTGGTGGAGTTTTTCGACTGGCAAGTGACACCGCGGTTCGGTGGGCAACTCGAGGCGGTTTACCAGAAAGACATTCGCCCGGACGGTGCCGACCAGAACTGGATTTCCCTGGGGATTCGCCCGGCCTACGCGATCACCGAGCAGTTCAAGCTGGTGACCGAACTGGGTCACGATCAGGTCGAAGCCGAGGGCGGCACACGCAAGCTGAGCAAGTTCACCTTCGCTCCGACGTGGTCGCCCAAAGGCCCGGAATTCTGGGCTCGCCCCGAGGTGCGTCTGTATTACACCTATGCCAGCTGGAACGAGGCGGCCAAACGGGCGGCCAATGAACTGGCGGCGGGTTCGGCGTTGTCCGATACCGGCGCCTTCGGCACGGCGCGGCACGGCTCGAATGTCGGATTGCAGGTCGAGTACTGGTGGAAATAAGCGATGCTGTCGGAGCCTCGCGCTCCATCGGCACTTCAAAGAACAAAACAGCAGGTGACGTCATGGCCACACCCCAACAATTGCAACTGCACGCCCCGTTGTCCGGCGTATTGATGCCACTGGACCTCGTGCCCGATCCGGTGTTTTCCAGCCGCGTGATCGGCGATGGCGTGTGCATCGATCCGACTTCATCGACCTTGTGTGCGCCGCTGGCAGGGGTTGTCAGCAATGTGCAGGCCAGTGGGCATGCGGTCAGCATCACCGATGAAAACGGCGTGCAGGTGTTGATGCACATCGGCCTCGACACGGTGAACCTGGCAGGCAAGGGGTTCACGCAACTGGTGGAGGAGGGCCAGCAGGTTGATGTCGGGCAGGCGCTGATCGAGTTCGATGCCGATTTTGTTGCGACGAATGCCCGCAGCCTGCTGACGTTGATGCTGGTGGTCAGCGGTGAGCCGTTCGCCTGGGTGACGCCGGAAACGGGCCTGGTGGAAAGTGGTCAGCCGCTCTTGAGTTTGAATCCGATTGAGCAGGGGACGGATGCACCGGTAGTGGAAGAAGACGAAGCAGTGTTCTCCAAACCGGTGACACTGGCCAATCCGAATGGCTTGCACGCCCGTCCGGCCGCGGTGTTCGCCCAGGCGGCGAAAGGTTTTTCGGCGAGCATTTGCCTGCATAAGAAGCAGGAGAGTGCGAACGGGAAATCCCTGGTGGCGATCATGGCATTGCAGACGGCTCACGGTGACGTTTTGCAAGTCAGCGCGGCCGGCCCTGATGCTGAAGCGGCGATCAAGACACTGACCGAATTGCTAATGACGGGGTGCGGCGAAGCGGTGGAAGCTCCGGCGCAGGTTGAGGCAAATGCGATCGAGGCTACATCGCTGACCGTTTTGCGTGGAGTTTGCGCATCACCCGGATCGGTGTTTGGCCAGGTGGTGCAGATAGCCGAGCAAAACCTGGAAGTGAATGAACTCGGCGCCACACCGCAGGTTGAACGCGATCATCTGTCTCGCGCCCTGGCCGAGGCGCTGGTGGCCCTGCAACAGTTGCGTGACAACGCCCTTGGCGAAGCGCAGGCAGATATCTTCAAGGCGCATCAGGAACTGCTCGAAGACCCGGGTTTGCTGGAAGTGGCTCACGTGATGATCAACGAAGGCAAAAGTGCCGGGTTTGCCTGGCGCGCGGCCACTGAGTCGACCGCTGCTTTGTTCAAAAGCCTGGGCAATGCCTTGCTCGCGGAGCGGGCGGCGGACCTGGCCGACGTGAGCCAGCGGGTGCTCAAGCTGATCCTCGGCGTACGGGATCAGACGATGGAGCTACCAGAAGGAGCGATCCTGATCGCCGAACAACTGACGCCGTCACAGACTGCCGGGCTCGATACCCGAAAGGTGCTGGGTTTCGCCACGGTCGGCGGCGGCGCCACCAGTCACGTCGCGATCCTCGCCCGGGCGTTCGGGTTGCCGGCGATCTGCGGGCTGCCGGTGCAAGTGCTGGCGCTGGTCAACGGCACCCAGGTGCTGCTTGACGCCGACAAGAGCGAACTGCAACTGGATCCGGACTTGCAGGCCATCGAACAGCTGCAAGCCAAACGGCAGCTGCAACAGCAACGCCAGCAACATGAGTTGGCGAACGCAACGCAGGCCGCCTGTACCCGCGACGGTCATCATTTTGAAGTCACGGCCAACATCGCTTCGCTGGCTGAAGCCGAACAGGCTATGGCACTGGGAGGCGAGGGCGTCGGTTTGCTGCGTTCGGAGTTTCTTTATCTGGATCGCAACCATGCACCGAGCCATGACGAGCAGGCGTCTATCTACAGCGCCATCGCCAAGACACTTGGGCCGACGCGCAATCTGGTGGTGCGCACCCTGGACGTCGGCGGCGACAAACCGCTGGCCTACGTGCCGATGGACAGCGAAACCAACCCGTTCCTGGGCATGCGCGGGATTCGTTTATGCCTGGAGCGCCCGCAGCTTTTGCGCGATCAGTTCAAGGCCATTCTGAACAGCGCCGGGCTGGCCCGGCTGCACATCATGCTGCCGATGGTGACGCAGCTTTCGGAGTTGCGTCTGGCTCGGCAACTGCTTGAAGAGGAGGTGCTTGCGTTGGGCCTCACGGAACTTCCCAAGCTGGGCATCATGATCGAAGTGCCGGCGGCGGCACTGATGGCTGATCTGTTTGCGCCCGAAGTGGATTTCTTCTCCATCGGCACCAACGACCTTACGCAATACACCCTGGCCATGGATCGCGATCACCCGCGTCTGGCCAGTCAGGCCGACAGCTTTCATCCGGCGGTGCTGCGCTTCATTGCCAGCACCGTGAAGGCCGCGCACGCCCACGGCAAGTGGGTCGGTGTGTGTGGCGCCATGGCCTCCGAGACGCTGGCCGTGCCGCTGTTGCTGGGGCTGGGGGTGGATGAGCTGTCAGTGAGTGTGCCGTTGATTCCGGCCATCAAGGCGGCCGTTCGCGAAGTGGATCTGGTGGACTGCCAGGCCATTGCCCAACAGGTCCTGGGTCTGGAAAGTGCCGGGCAGGTGCGCGAGGCGTTGCGCCTGTATCACGAGGCGACGGTCGATACTTCACTGGTTCTGGAGAACTGAACATGTTCGAGAAAATGCAGCGAGCGTTCTGGAAAGCGTTGACGCCGGATCTGGTGGTTGATGAGCCGAAGGTAATTGCTCAGCCTGTTTCCGGGCTGGCGCCAGAAGTCGTAGCCGCGCTGGGCGGTGTGGATAACCTCAAGTCGCAGCAGCCTGTGGCGCTGACCCGGGTGCGGGTGGAGTTGCGGGATGTGTCGCGGATGGATCGGCAGGCATTGAATGTGGCTGGGGTGCCAGGAGTCATGATGCTGGGCGAAGGCGTTGTGCATTTGTTGATGGGATTGGTAGCTGCCGGACGTTAGTTGATCAGATTCAAGAGCCACCCCTCACCCCAGCCCTCTCCCCACGGGGGAGAGGGGGAAAGGGAGCAGATCTTCAAGCTTTTCAAACCTGAGTTCGGCTCGATTTTTCAGGTCGATGTAGCTCCAGGAACAACTCGGTCAGTCCCCTCTACCCCCTGGGGAGAGGGTTAGGGTGAGGGGTGGCTCTCTGCGGCCATCCGCCGCCCCCACCCTTACCGTTTCTCATCCGCAGGTGTATCGTATTCGCCTTTTACAGGCCCTCGGGCCTGTCGCTGATACGTGAGGTAGTTGAGTTCATGTCCTTTACCCGTCGCCAAATCCTCGGTGGCCTGGCCGGTCTTGTTGTCGTTGGTGTCGGAGCGGGGGGCGCTTCGCGGTACTGGCTGGGCAAGATGGCTGACGCTGACGCCGGCCACGACTATGAACTGATCGCAGCACCGCTGGATGTCGAACTGGTCGCTGGGCACAAGACCCCAGCCTGGGCGTTCGGCCCGTCGGCGCCAGGCACCGAGTTGCGGGTGCGTCAGGGCGAATGGCTGCGGGTGCGCTTCATCAACCATCTGCCGGTGGCGACCACCATTCACTGGCACGGCATTCGCCTGCCACTGGAGATGGACGGTGTTCCGTACGTTTCGCAATTGCCGGTGTTGCCGGGCGAATACTTCGACTACAAATTCCGTGTACCGGACGCCGGCAGTTATTGGTATCACCCGCACGTGAACAGCAGCGAAGAACTCGGCCGTGGCCTTGTCGGCCCGCTGATCGTCGAAGAGCGCGAGCCTACCGGTTTCAAGTACGAGAAAACCCTGAGCCTCAAGAGCTGGCACGTTGATGAAGAGGGCGCTTTCGTAGCGTTCAGCATTCCTCGCGAGGCCGCCCGTGGTGGCACGGCGGGGCGCCTCTCGACCATCAACGGTGTCTCGCAAGCGGTGATTGACTTGCCCGCCGGGCAAATCACCCGTGTGCGCCTGCTCAACCTCGATAACACGCTGACCTATCGCCTCAACATTCCCGGCGTCGAAGCGCAGATCTATGCGTTGGACGGCAATCCCGTAGAACCGCGGCCCATGGGCAAGGAATACTGGCTCGGCCCGGGCATGCGCATCTGCCTGGCGATCAAGGCGCCGCCCGTCGGTGTGGAATTGTCCCTGCGCAACGGCCCGGTTCGCCTGGGCACATTGCGCTCGGTAGCGAATACCGATGCACCCACCGAATGGCCGCCCGCGCTGCCCGCCAACCCGGTGGCAGAACCGGACCTGGCCAATGCCGAGAAACTCAACTTCAATTTCGAATGGGTAGGCTCGGTGTCGGTCAACGTCGACAACGGCAAGCCGCCGAGCTTGTGGCAGATCAACGGCAAGGCCTGGGACATCACCGACAAGACCTGTGCCGACCGGCCGATTGCCAAGCTCGAGAAGGGCAAGAGCTACATTTTCGAATTGAAGAACATGACTCAGTATCAGCACCCGATTCACCTGCACGGCATGAGTTTCAAGGTCATCGCCTCGAACCGGCACAAGGTCATTCCGTACTTCACCGACACCTACCTGCTGGGCAAGAACGAGCGCGCGCGAGTTGCGTTGGTGGCGGATAACCCCGGCGTGTGGATGTTCCATTGCCACGTGATCGATCACATGGAAACCGGCCTGATGGCCGCCATCGAGGTGGCCTGATGCGTCAGATTCGTCCCGCCGCGATCATCGACCGTAGCCGCGACCGCGACTTCATGCGCGAAGCCCTGGCCCTGGCCGCACAAGGCGCGGCGCTGGGTGAAGTGCCCGTGGGCGCAGTGCTGGTGCAAGACGGCGAAATTATTGGTCGCGGCTTCAACTGCCCGATCAGCGGCAACGACCCGAGTGCCCATGCCGAGATGGTCGCGATCCGCGCCGCGGCGTTGGCGGCCAGCAACTATCGGATGCCGGGCAGCACGCTGTACGTGACCCTTGAGCCGTGCAGCATGTGCGCCGGGCTGATCGTGCATTCGCGGATTGCGCGGGTGGTGTATGGCGCTCTGGAGCCGAAAGCGGGGATTGTGCAGAGTCAGGGGCAGTTTTTTACCCAGGGCTTCCTGAATCACCGGGTGCTGTTTGAGGGCGGGGTGTTGGCGCAAGAGTGCGGGGCTGTACTCAGCGAGTTCTTCAAGGCCCGCAGAGCCAAACCTTCAGAATAAACACCGGCCCCTGTGGGAGCGGGCTTGCCCGCGATGGCGTCGGCACATCAAACATTGATTTTGACTGAACCAACGCTATCGCGGGCAAGCCCGCTCCCACAGGTTTATCTGGTGTCTGGGAAATTGGAGTTCTACTTACGAGCAACAATGACGGCCCGCATCGGCGCCGGCAGCCCTTCAACCGTCTTGCTGTGATCCTGCGGATCCAGAAAATCACTCAACGACTGATACTTCATCCACTCCGTCCCGCGCTGTTCCTCGACCGTGGTCACGCTCACGTCAACACAGCGAACATCCGTGAACCCGGCACGCCGCAGCCACAATTCCAGCGCCGGCACCGACGGCAGGAACCACACGTTACGCATCTGCGCATAACGGTCTTCCGGCACCAGCACCTGCTGCTGATCGCCTTCGATCACCAGCGTCTCCAGCACCAGTTCACCACCCTTGACCAGGCAATCCTTCAGCGCCAGCAAATGCTCGATCGGCGAACGACGGTGATAGAACACGCCCATGGAAAACACCGTGTCGAAGCCTTCCATGTTTGGCGGCAGGTCTTCGAAAGGGAACGGCAGGTGCCAGGCATTGGGTTCTGACAAGTAACGCTGCACCGCCTGGAACTGGCAGAAGAACAGCCAGTTCGGGTCGACACCGATCACGCTGTCGGCCCCGGCACCGAGCATGCGCCACATGTAGTAACCATTGCCGCAACCGACATCGAGGATGCGTTTGCCCTTCAAATCCAGGTGCGGAGCGACCCGCGACCACTTCCAGTCCGAACGCCATTCGGTGTCGACGTGCACGCCGAACAGGTCAAACGGGCCTTTGCGCCATGGCGACAAACCCATCAACGCCGTGCGCATTTGCGCACGGGTTTCGTCATCGCAGTCAGTGTCCAGCGTCAGACCGTTGAGCAAATCAACTTCACTCGGCTGAATCTTCGGCAGAGCATCCAGCGCACTTTGCCAGCGCTCAAGGTCGCCGTGACCCTTTTCCATTTTCTTGTCGAGTTGCGCTTGCAGGGTGTTGGCCCAGTCGGCCAGCGGTGTGCCGGCCAATCGGCGGGCGAGGGGGGACAGATCAATCATGGCAAGGCAATCAACGAGGCAAAGTTAAGACATTGGAACCACGGCACGACTTTCGAGAACCCGGCAGCCAACAGGCGCTCGCGGTGTTCTTCGAGGCTGTCGGGCTTCATGACGTTTTCGATGGCGCTGCGCTTCTGGGCGATTTCCAGCTCGCTGTAGCCGTTGGCGCGTTTGAACGCGACATGCAAATCAGTGAGCAGCGCGTGTTCCTCCAGATCATTGAAGCGCAGCTTCTCCGAAAGAATCAGCGCGCCGCCGGGCAGTAGCGATTGGCGGATGCGTGTGAGCAACGCGGTGCGCTGGTCCGGGGCGATGAATTGCAGGGTGAAGTTCAGCGCCACCACCGAGGCGGGCTGAAAGTCGAGGGCGAGGATGTCGCCCTCGATCACTTCCACGGGCAGCAACTCCTGGAACATCGAGTCCTGACCGTTGAGGTATTCGCGGCAGCGCTCGACCATCGCCGCAGAGTTATCCACAGCGATCACTCGGCAACCGTCGGTGCGCACGTGACGACGCAATGCTTGAGTCACGGCGCCCAAGGACGAGCCCAAGTCGTAGAGCACGCTGTTGGGCTGGGCGAATTGCGCGGCGAGCACGCCGAGGTTCTCAACGATGGTCGGATAACCCGGCACCGAGCGCTTGATCATGTCCGGGAACACCCGCACCACGTCCTCGTTGAAGGCGAAGTCAGGCACCTGGGCCAAAGGCTGGGCGAAAAGGCGATCGGGGTCTTTGCTCACGGCGGTTCCAGCGGCATAGGTGGAAAAGGCCGGCATTTTAGCCAAATTGACGGGGGGATGCGCGGGTTGTCTGACGTGGTGAGGGGATTTATCCCCGTTGGACTGCGTAGCGGTCCCTAGGATCAAAGCCTTGCGTCTGCTACGCAGCCGAACGGGGATAAATCCCCTCACCACAAATTCAACGCGATTTCGGGCCAAACGCCGACGCCGCAATCCCCCATTGCCCCAGCCAGTAACTGAGGATGATCACGTAAGGCGCGGCGTTAAACGGCAAGACAAACCGGTTGATGCCAATCACGCTGTCCGAAAACACAAACGCCACGGCGCCAGCCGCTGCCAACAGCGCCGAGCGTTTGGGCACGTCAGTGCCGAGTCGAGCCAGCGCCCGCCAGAGCATCGCGCTGATGGCCAGACCGTAGACGATCACCGGGATGAGCAGCGGACCCAGCCCATTGGAAATCAAGATCCCCAGCAATATCGCGCCGACGCCCAAAGCGATGATCAGCGGCAACAACGCCAACCGCCGGCAATCGCTCAAGTAGGCTTTCAGATACGCCAGGTGGGCGACCAAAAAAGCCCCGAGACCAAACACAAACAAATCCCCCGGCCACGCCAGCAACACATCGCCGAGCAGGGAGAAAATCAATCCAAGGCTGATCCAGCGCCGGTATTCGCTGGGTGGTGCGTCATGCAACCAACCGAGCAAGGCCAACACCGGCAACGGCTTGACCAGCAGACAGAGCAACGCGGCGTGCACGCTCAGGCCATACAGAAAAGTCACCGCGCCCATCAGCGCCAGAATCAGCCAGCCCACGATCAGTTAACCGCGATCGGGCAGTCGAAGGTTTTCACGGCCGGCACTTCCGGTGCCCAGGGCTGTGAATAGGTCAGACGCAAACGCCCCGTACCGGCAGCGAACGCCTGAAAGCGCCAGGTCGAAATCCCGGCGCTGCCGACGATCCCGGCATCTTCCGGGTTGCTGTACACCTCAGGACTGAGCGCATGCAGCACACCGCCGGCCGAATCCTGGATCGCCCAGCGATAACCCGTGGTCGGGTTGCTCGGCAGAGTCAGGATCAGGATCTGTCCGTTGCGCATTTGCAGCGGGCATTCGCCTTGTTTTTCCACGGTCACGTTCTGTTTCGGTTGCGTGGCGCAGGCGGCCAGCAAGGAGAGGGCGAGGGGGACAAACAGGCGGGTGGGGGACATAAGGTCAGTGGCTCCGGCGTTCACGACGAACGGCGAGCATAACTGAAGATGAGACAAAGTGTGACAGGTTCAGAAATGGGGGTGTCAGTAATGACGCCATCGCTAGCAGGCTAGCTCCCACAGGGGTTGCAGTGAACACAAAATTTGTGAACACCACCCATCCTTGTGGGAGCTAGCCTGCTAGCGATAGCGGTAGAAGGGCGCTAGGTGACCGTCAGAACAGAATCTTCGCCACATCCGCAAACCGCTTGGCAAAGTGCACGGTAATCCCTTCCTTCAGATAGTCCGGCAGTTCATCAAAGCTCCCTCGGTTCGGCTCCGGCAGGATCAACTCAAAGATCTTCTGCCGCCGCGCCGCGATCACTTTTTCACGCACCCCGCCAATCGGCAGGACATGTCCGGTCAGGGTCAGTTCGCCGGTCATGGCGATGCCTCTTTTCGGCGCCTGGTTGCGGGCGAGCGAGAGCAGGGCGCTGGCCATGGTCACGCCGGCGCTCGGGCCGTCTTTCGGGGTGGCGCCTTCGGGGACGTGCAGGTGGACGAAGGCTTCGTCGAAGAACTTCGGATCACCGCCAAATGACTTCAGATTCGAGCTGACGTAGCTGTAGGCGATTTCCGCCGACTCTTTCATCACATCGCCCAATTGCCCCGTGAGTTTGAAGCCTCGGTTCAAGGTGTGGATGCGCGTGGCTTCGATCGGCAAAGTGGCGCCGCCCATGCTGGTCCAGGCCAGGCCGGTGATGACGCCAGTGCCGGACAGCACTTGCTCGTTGCGGAACACCGGATGGCCGAGCGAGGCTTCGAGGTCTTTCGGACCGATTTTGATCACCGCTTTCGGCTCGTCGATCAACTTCACCACGGCTTTGCGCACCAGTTTGCCCAGTTCTTTTTCCAGGTGGCGCACCCCGGCTTCGCGGGCGTAACCATCGATCAAGGCTTTCAAGGCGCTGTCGCTGATGCTCAGGCTGCCTTTGGACACGCCAGCCTTCTCAAGTTGCTTGGGCCACAGGTGACGCTTGGCGATGGCGATTTTTTCTTCGGTGATGTAACCCGACAGGCGAATCACTTCCATCCGGTCCAGCAAGGGGCCGGGAATCGAATCCAGGGTGTTGGCGGTGCAGACGAACAGCACTTTCGACAGGTCCAGACGCAGGTCCAGGTAGTGGTCGAGGAATTCGACGTTCTGTTCCGGGTCGAGGGTTTCCAGCAGCGCCGAGGCCGGGTCGCCCTGATAGCTCTGGCCCATTTTGTCGATCTCGTCGAGCATGATCACCGGGTTCATCACTTCGACGTCTTTCAACGCCTGCACGAGTTTGCCCGGTTGTGCGCCGATGTAGGTGCGGCGGTGGCCCTTGATCTCGGCTTCGTCGCGCATGCCGCCGAGGCTGAAGCGGTAAAACGGCCGGCCGAGGGATTCGGCGATGGATTTGCCGACGCTGGTTTTACCCACGCCCGGCGGGCCGACCAGCAGCACGATGGAGCCGCTGATCTCGCCTTTATAGGCACCCACCGCGAGGAATTCGAGGATGCGGTCCTTGATGTCGTCGAGGCCGGCGTGGTGTTTGTCGAGCACCTTGCGCGCGTGCTTGAGGTCGAGTTTGTCTTCGCCGTACACGCCCCACGGCACCGAGGTCGCCCAGTCGAGGTAGTTGCGGGTGACCGCGTATTCCGGCGAACCGGTCTCGAGGATCGACAGCTTGTTCATTTCCTCTTCGACGCGTTTTTGCGCTTGGGCCGGCAGGACTTTGCCTTCCAGGCGCTGCTCGAACTGTTCGATGTCGGCGCTGCGGTCGTCTTTGGTCAGCCCCAGCTCTTGCTGGATGACCTTGAGTTGTTCCTTGAGGAAGAACTCGCGCTGATGCTCGCCGATCTTGCGGTTAACTTCGGCGGAAATCTCTTTCTGCAACCGCGCGACTTCGACTTCCTTGCGCAGCATCGGCAGGACTTTTTCCATGCGCTTGAGCATGGGCACGCAGTCGAGCACTTCTTGCAGCTCGTTGCCGGTGGCCGAGGTCAGGGCAGCGGCGAAGTCGGTCAACGGTGACGGATCGTTGGGGCTGAAGCGGTTGAGGTAGTTTTTCAGCTCTTCGCTGTACAGCGGGTTGAGCGGCAGCAGTTCCTTGATCGCGTTGATCAGCGCCATGCCGTAGGCCTTGACCTCGTCGGTCGGCTCGGTGGGCTGGTGCGGGTATTCGACTTCCACCAGGTATGGCGGGCGATGGTGTTTGAGCCAGGTGCGGATGCGCACGCGGGTCAGCCCTTGGGCGACGAATTGCAGTTTGCCGTTTTCGCGACTGGCGTGGTGCACCTTGACCAGCGTGCCGTACAGCGGCAGGGCCGAGGTGTCGAAATGGCGCGGATCCTCCTGGGGCGTGTCCATATAGAACAGGGCCAGGGAGTGGTGGTCGGATTTGCTGACCAGGTCGAGGGTTTCGGCCCACGGTTCTTCATTGACGATGACCGGCAGCACTTGGGCCGGGAAGAACGGGCGATTGTGGATCGGGATGATGTAGACCTTGTCCGGCAGGTTCTGGCCGGGCAGGGCGAGGCCTTTGCCGGTGGAATGGTGTTCGGCGTTCTCTGGGTCGGCGTATTCGCTCGGGTCTTCAGGGAATTCTTGCTGGTCGCTCATGGGGCACCTGCGCAATGGGGTATGGGTCTTAGATGGGGCAGGTGGGGGGTGGTTTCAATGGGGCGGGATATTTCTGGGTGTGTGTTCAGGGTTTGGACAGGTGCTTTTGACTTGGCGGCCTTTGGGCCGACCATGTTCTTGGTGGTTGTGTACATATCCGTTTCTGCGGTAATGGCGGCTGGCGGTTTCGCCCTTACGGCGACTCACTTTTTTTACAAGCGCCTAAAAAAAGTAAGCAAAAAAACGCTCGCCCCAAGCGTCCGGCCCCTCGCTAAGGCTCGGCGTACCTTCGCTCCGGTATCCATCCGGGGACACTGCCCTCCGGTCTGCTTCGCGACGACCTACATGCAGCGTGTTCGACTGCGTCGAACGGCGCTGCGCGCCACTCCCCGGATGAACACCTCCACTCAGCCTCCCGAAAGGGGCGGGTGGATCAAGATCAAGAGCTGCAGGCGAGCTAACGCTCGGCCTGTTGAGTGGTGAGAAGCGGATGTACGCCGGGCCCTTGTAGGAGTGAGCCTGCTCGCGATGGCGGCCTGACAGCCGACCAATCTCTTACTGATGTACAAAATTTAATTGTGGGAGCTGGCCTGCCAGCGATGGCGACCTGACAGCCGACCAACATCTTGCTGATGTACCCAATTCAATTGTGGGAGCTGGCCTGCCAGCGATGGCGACCTGACAGCCGACCAACATCTTGCTGATGTACCCAATTCAATTGTGGGAGCTGGCTTGCCCGCGAAGGCGGCCTGACAGCCGACCAATCTCTTGCTGAAGTACCCAATCCAATTGTGGGAGCTGGCCTGCCAGCGATGGCGGAGTGTCAGCCAACATCAATGCCGGATGTCGGACAGCAATCGTCGGAGCGCCGCCCGGAGCAGGTTCACTCCCACAGGGGATTTGCTTCCACTGGGGATCAGCTGTGCGGCGCAGGTTTTGGTATAGCGACGTTATCGAGCATCCGGTTTGCTGCCAGCTCGGCCAGCATGACGATCTGTTGAATGGCCATCGCCTTGTGCCGGTGCGGGCCTTCCAGATAATCCGCGAAATCACTCGCCATCACGCTGGCCTGGGCCAACGATTCACAGGTATGGGCCAGCAGGTCTTCGTCTTTGATATCCGGCGCAATCAAAAACATCGTGCTGGGTTTGCGGGTAGCGGGGGATTTGAGGGCGGCGGGATTGAGGTAGTGATCCAGTGCGCGCTCGGCGGCTTCGTTGAGTTTTTTGGAATCGAGGGACTCGTAGGGGGAAACGTCGTCGGTTTGCGGGGGATTCGGGGTTTCTTTGAACATGGTGAAGCTCCATTCGGGGACAGGGAGTTCGCCACGACTGCGACCAAGCAGTTGGGTGGCGAACCGTACGCAGGTTGGTCGACCAGGGAATGGAACCCGGCAGGGCCGAAGCCCTCCCACGCACAGCTCGCCATGAAGCAATCACGAAAAGTGCGTCATTCTAAACCTGGGCGACCAAACCCGGCCGCTGAATTTGCAGCGACCTCGAAAGCCTATCGAACGGGCTTCTGACACGACAACCGATAGAACTTGTCGGAATCCTCCTCCAGAACAGCAACGGCTGTAGGACGGTGGTAAACAAATTCAGGCCTGACGCGACCCAATGTGGGAGCGAGCCTGCTCGCGATAGCTGTTTAACATTCAACGTCTAGGTTGGCTGACAGTCCGCTATCGCGAGCAGGCTCGCTCCCACATTTTGTTCGGTTGTGTGGCGACAAAATTGGCGGCCACAAAAAAGGCGACTCCTTCGCAGGAGTCGCCTTTCCTTTATCTGTCGCTACAACTTATTCCGACAGTTTGTACGCAATCACATAGTCACCTTGCTTGGTGCCCAGCGACCCATGACCGCCAGCCACGACGAGCACGTATTGCTTGCCGTCCTTGCCGGTGTAAGTCATCGGTGTGGTTTGTGCACCTGCTGGCAGGCGACCTTCCCACAACTGCTTGCCGTTTTTCACGTCATAGGCGCGCAGGTACTGGTCGAGGGTGCCGCTCAGGAAACCAACGCCGCCAGCAGTGACGAAGGTGCCGCCCAGGCTAGGCACGCCCATGCTCAGCGGAATTGGAACTGGCGAGCTGTCGCGCACGGTGCCGTTTTTGTGTTTCCAGATGATTTTGCTGGTGGTCAGGTCGACCGCTGTCACGTAACCCCAGGCAGGTGCCTGGCATGGCAGGCCCACAGGCGAGAGCAAGGGTTCGAGGACGACGCCGTATGGCGCGCCTTTGTTCGGCTGCACGCCTTCGGTTTCGCTTTTGCGCGGGCCTTGGGCGGCGATTTCGGCGGCCGGGATCATTTTCGATTTGAACGCCATGTAGTCCGGGTTCATGAAAGCGATCTGACGCACCGGGTCAACCGAGATGCCGCCCCAGTCGAACACGCCGAAGTTGCCGGGGTAAACGATCGAACCCTGCAGCGATGGCGGCGTGAACGGGCCGTCGTAGCGCATGGATTTGAAGTCGATCCGGCAGATCAGTTGGTCGAACGGGGTCACGCCCCACATGTCGCGCTCTTGCAGCGGCGGCGGCATCAGGTTGAGGTCGGACTTCGGTTGGGTCGGCGAGGTGTGATCACCTTCGACAGCGCCTTGTGGCACCGGCACTTCGTTGATCGGCACGATCGGCTTGCCGGTGCTGCGATCCAGCACATAAATGCTGCCTTGCTTGGTGGACGCGAGCACCGCTGGCTTCACGCCGTCAGCGGTTTTCAGGTCCATCAGGGTTGGCTGGCCACCGACGTCCATGTCCCACAGGTCATGGTGGGTGAACTGCATGTGCCAGCGCACCTGGCCGGTTGCGATGTCGAGGGCGGTCAGGCCGGCGGCATGCAGCTCCGATTCAGGGGTGCGATCGCCACCGAACTGGTCCGGGGTCTGGTTGCCCATCGGCAGGTAGAGCATGCCGAGTTTTTCGTCGACCGCGAACATGGACCACATGTTCGGCGAGTTGCGGGTGTAGACCTGGCCTTCGGCAATCGGCGTGGTGTCGTCCGGGTTGCCGCTGTCCCAGTTCCACACCAGTTTGCCGGTGTGCACGTCGAACGCGCGGATCACGCCGCTGGGTTCGTCGGTGGAAACGTTGTCGGTGACGTGGCCGCCAATCACCACCAGGTCTTTGGTGACGGCTGGAGGCGAGGTGGAGTAGTAACCGCCGGCGTTGAAGCCGCCGATGTTGGCGGTGAGGTCAACCTGGCCTTTGTTGCCGAAGTCTTCGCACATCTTGCCGGTGTCGGCGTCGAGGGCGATCAGACGAGTGTCGGCGGTCGGCAGGAAGATCCGGCGCGGGCAGACCGTGCTGACTGGCCCAGAACTGGCGGTGCCGGTCGGGCTTTGCTCGGACGCGTAAGCGGCGTCATCGTGATAGGTCACGCCACGGCAGGTCATGTGCGCCCAACCCTTGAAGTTCGCCGCGTTTTGCGTGGAGAGCTTCGGATCGAAACGCCAGATTTCCTTGCCGGTGTCCGGATCAAGGGCGATCACCTGGCTGTGCGGCGTGCACACGTAGAGCATGCCGTTGACTTTCAGCGGGGTGTTTTCGGCCGTGGTTTCGCCCGGGTCGTTCGGCCCAGGCAGGTCGCCTGTGCGGTAGGTCCAGGCGGGAACCAGTTTGTTCACGTTCTGCGGGGTGATCTGCGCCAGTGGCGAGTAACGATCACCGTGGGCGCTACGGCCGTAGGAATTCCAGTCACCGTCGGGCATGGCCGGGGCGGTGTTGGTCATGCCCGGCACGCTGTCGCGGTCCAGTTCGCCTTTGATTTCACCCGGGTTGGTGAACTGGCTGGCCAGCGCGGTAACGCCAGCGAGCACCACGGCCACGCTCAACGCGCCAGTGCCCATCGGCGCAGGGCCGGTGATCAGCAGCGGACGGCGGAACCACGGCAGCAACATGACGAGGCCCAGCGCAAACAGCATCGCCAGACGCGGCACCAGTTGCCACCAATCGAGGCCGACTTCCCACAAAGCCCACACGGTACTGGCAAACAGCACCAATGCATAAAGGCCCAGCGCAGCGCGGCGGGCCAGGATCAGCAGCACGCCGGTCAGCGTCAGGCCGATACCGGCCAGCAGGTAATACAGCGAGCCGCCGAGCATACTCAGCTTGATCCCGCCGGCCAGCATGGCCAGGCCCATTAGCAGAAGCAGAATGCCGAGCAGGGTCGGCAACAGACGGCTTCGACTCAAAGCACCATCAGTGCTCATAGTGTGGTTCTCCGTGACGTTTTAAGTAGTCCCGCGCAAGTTCACTGTAGATGACGATCCTGTGCGGGCATGGTTCATATAAAAATGGTTCGGTTGACGCGATACCTGTGGGAGCTGGCTTGCCAGCGATAGCGGTGTGTCAGCCGGCGCAGATGTTGACTGACATACCGCTATCGCTGGCAAGCCAGCTCCCACAGGGTTTTGTGGTGTGGGTTAGAAGGATGACTGGATTTTTATTCCGCCAATCAACGCGTCATCGACCTTGTCCACGCCACCGGGGTGGCGGATGTATTGCAGGTTCGGGCGCACGGTCAGCCAGTTCGTGACGTGCACGCCGTAATAGAGTTCGGCGCTGTATTCGGTGTCCTGGGGTGGCAGGAACGAGGGATCGTCGTAGTCATAGACAGCGCGGGCCTGATTGGTCGCTTCGGCGTTCTTGCGATAGGCCGGGTTGACGTGGACGCGGGCGAGCGCAAAGCCGATGTCGTCCTTGGCGCGCGCATCGAACAGGCCTTTGTAGACGACGCCGGCCTGGACATAGTTGTCGATGGCGTTGGTTTTCTTGTCGTGCATCGTGCCGTTGGCGAACACGCTCAAGCCGCGAGAGTTGTCGCTGGCGCGGCTAGTGATTTGCTGCTGCACGCCCAGCCACACGCCGTGCTTGCTCGACGCGCTGCGGTAAGCCTCACCGCTCAGGGCGGCGGGCTGACCATTGCTGTCCTTGTAGGCATCGGTGGCCTTGGCGTTGCTGTAGTAGTAACCGGCGCGGTATTCACCCGGCAGGCCGTTGAGCTTCGGTGACCACACCAGCTCCACCGGTAAAATCGCGCCCTGAGTGCCGCTGCCGCTGAGCTTGAAGCCGTTGCCGCGATCGAGGTTCGACGGGTTCTGCTCATACGCGCCGACTTGCGCGTACAGTTCTGGCGTCAGGTGATATTTGACGCGCATCGCCCACTGGCTGACCGGCCAGTTGTACCAGATGCCGCCAACCCAGTTGCCGACCTGGGAACCGCAGAACGCCAGGTTCTGGAAGTCGCACGGGAAGCTGTTGAAGTCCTCGCCTTCGCCAAAGCGGCCGACCTTGATGTCGAGCTTCTGGTCGAAGAATTTCTGCTGATACCACATCTGCGTCAGGCGCCAGGTTTGCCCACGGCCCCAGACTTCCTGGGCGGAAGTGAAACCGCCCACACGCGGGTCGTTGATTCGGTCGTTGCTGATGTTGTTGCCGCTGCGCTCGGTGATCGTCAGCTGAAATTCGGCGTCGTCCCAGCCGAGGATTTTCTGCAAATCCAGATGCGTGCCGAAACCAAACTGGTCGCTGTAGCGCGCGGTGCGATCGTGGTCGTAGCCGCCGTGCAGATTGCTGCCCATTTCGCCGGTGTAATCGACTTTGAAGTCATAGCCTTTTTCCGAAAGTTCGGTGCGCGTGCCGTTCCAGTCGCCGAGCATCCAGGGCGATTCGCTATCGAAGGCGGGAGCGGCCTGGGTGCAGGTTGCAAGGCCTAAAGCGGTCAACCCACCGATCAGGTTCAGGGCTTTTCGGCTGGCAATAGCGGTGCAGACAGCGCTGTCTCGCGGAGTTGGGAAATCAGGCATAGAGAAGGAATTCTTGATCTTTTTCTGGTGGGTGAACGGAAAGCGGCACTATGTCGCGGGCAGATGAAGCGTTTCAGCTTGACGGGCGCAAGGATAATGTCCTGTTACAAATAGAGAAAGCGCTTTTCGTGACATGAATTATTTCCTGTTTGGTAACAGTGCCAGGCAGCGATCTGTTCAAGGTCACCTACATTTACCAGAGAGCGCACAGAGCGCTTCCACCCGGCCATCCCCTCGGCTAAGGTGCGCGGCTTCCCCTCCTGACATCGCTCGAAGGCCCGGCATGACCGAACAGAACAACAACCCGCTGCACGGCGTGACGCTGGAGCAAATCCTCAACGCCCTGGTTGAACATTACGAATGGTCGGGGCTGGCCGAGCGTATTGATATTCGCTGCTTTAAAAGTGACCCGAGCATCAAGTCGAGCCTGACCTTCCTGCGCAAAACCCCGTGGGCGCGGGAGAAGGTCGAACGCTTGTACGTGAAGCTGATGCGCACCAAGCGCCCGCTCTGAACATGGCCAACCTGTCGACACCAGGTTCTGCCGCGAGGCGTCGTTTTGTGGCGGTGGCCGCGGTGCTGGGTTGGGCGGGGCTGGCCATTCAGCTGTACCTGATTCTGTACTCGCGCTGGACGCTGGAAGCGAGCTTGATCGGTGGGCTGCTGAGCTTTTTCAGCTACTTCACTGTGCTGACCAATACGCTGGTGGCGACCGTGTTGACCTGCGAATGGACGTCCCGTGAGTCGGCGGCGCGACGCTGGTTCTTGCAGCCGTGGGTCAGCAGCGCGATTGCCGTGAGCATCGTGGTCGTCGGCCTGGCGTACAGCCTGTTGTTGCGCCACTTGTGGCATCCCGAAGGCTGGCAGTTGCTGGCCGATGAATTGATGCACGACGTCATGCCGCTGCTGTTTCTGGCGTACTGGTGGTGGTGCGTGCCCAAAGGCACCTTGCGCCTGCGGCATATCGGCCTGTGGGTAATTTATCCGCTGGTGTACTTCGCCTATTCACTGCTGCGTGGGCATGAGTTGGCGGTTTATCCCTATCCGTTCATTGATGTCGGTACGTTGGGTTATCCACAGGTGTTTTTGAATGCGGGGGGATTGTTGGTTGGGTTTTTGGTGATCTCATTGTTGGTAATCGGGTTGGATCGGTGGCGACCGGGCCGAAAGTGAACCCCCATTGTGGCGAGGGGACTTTGTGGCGAGGGGACTTGTCCCCGTTGGGTTGCGCAGCAGCCCCAAAATCTCGGCAGTTGTCGAAGATTTTGGGGAGCGCTTCGCACTCCAACGGGGACAAGTCCCCTCGCCACAAAAGCCCTCACCACAGGAGCCTCTTAACCACAGGAAAACTGGCAGGCATAAAAGCCGCAGTCACTCTTCGTCGCTGCCATCCGCCCGCCAGTAACCCACGGCTTTGACGAATTGCTCATTCAAACCATGCTCATCAAGCAGCACCCGACGAATCTGCCGTGACACCTTGGTCTCCGTCGCCACCCACGCATATAGATTGCCGATGGGCACTTGCAGCTGCTTCACGGTGGTCAGCAGATTGTCTTTGCCACCGTCACGCAACACCCAGATCACATTGACCTGCGCGGCGCTTTCCAGGCGTTGCTGCTCGGCGCCGTTTTCCACTTCCACGATCACCAGTGCACGCCGATTGGCCGCCAGGCCTTCGAGACGCCGGGCGATGGCGGGCAGGGCGGTTTCGTCGCCGATCAGCAGGTAGCTGTCGAACATGTCCGGCACGATCATCGAGCCGCGTGGCCCGCCGATGTGCAGGAACTGGCCGGGTTGGGCCTGCTCGGCCCATGTCGCGGCAGGGCCGTCACCGTGCAACACAAAGTCGATGTCCAGTTCCAGCGTGTCGAGGTCATAACGACGGGGCGTGTAGTCGCGCATCGCCGGCATCGGCCCGTTGTCCTTGCCAGCACCGAGCACCAGGGTTTCCAGCGCTGCTTGTTCTGCTGCGTTCTGCGGGAACAGCAGTTTGACGTGGTCGTCCGTGCCCAGGCTGACGAAACCGGCCAGCTCCGGGCCGCCCAGGGTGATCCGGCGCATCCGCGGGGTCAGGTCGACCACGCGCAGCACTTGCAGGCGACGGCGTTTGATTTCATGCATGACGCGGTGAATGGTGTGCACAACTTCAGTCATTCGGCTGCTCCTGAACGGGTTGAACGGCCGGGCCGTCGACGATGGCTTTGGCGGTGTTGTTGAGCAGATCGCGCACCCGCAGGATTTCTTCCGGGCTCCAGCGGCCGTGGTGCATCTGCAAGGCGTGACGCAAGTTATGCACCGCTTCGTGAATCTCGGCGGGACGATCATGGCCACGCAATGAGCGCTTGCTGACCTCAATGCGCATCCGCACGCCGTCCAGCGCAATGGCTTGCTCGGTCAACGACAGGCGTCCGGCGTCGGTGATGCTGTAGCGTTTTTTGCCGCCCTCGGCATCGCCCAGGATCATTTCGCTTTCTTCAAGAAAGGTCAGTGTCGGGTAAATCACACCAGGGCTGGGGCTGTACGCGCCGTCGAACATGCTTTCGATCTGGCGGATCAGGTCATAACCGTGGCAGGGCTGTTCGGCGATCAGTGCCAGCAACAGCAATTTCAGGTCACCGGGGGCGAACACCCGGGGACCGCGTCCGCCGCGTTCACGGCCGGGGCCTGGGCGTTTTTCGAAGCCGTCGCGGCTGTCGCTGTGGTCTCGATGGGAATGATGGTCTCTCATTTTGCGTCTTCTCTCGTCGTGTTTAGATACAACTTAAGATATATCTTTAGCCTTGTGCAAGCCTTCTTGACCAGCGGTCGCTTCGGTCGCCGCTGGGAGGACAGGCGCCCTCAACGACCGGGAATGAGGCATCGGTTGCTCTTTTAGAGTAATTAAACTAATCATGGAAGTTCGCCAGTTGATAATTACTTCGTTATCGTGATCAGTAGTACCGGTCTTACGGAAGTTTAATTAGTTATTGTCTGTGTGCTTTTTCAGTTAAATCTGTGTGTAGTATTTCTCTGAGGGTAAAACAATTCAGTTGGTGTTTTTTTAACTATTTTCCTGCTGTTCGGAGGCCGTTGTTACTACATGTTCTTCGGAAGTTACGTACTTACTTTCTCAAGGGATTGGTCGATCATTCTCCGGCGTCGAAAGTTAAGCGAAATCGCCATCTTCGTATTGAGTGGTATTCGCGTTACAAGACTTTCCTCGGCCCAATCCCTTGAAATTGACAGGTACTTAATAATGTTCAAGAAGCTTGCAATCACCGTTCCGATGACCCTCTTGGCCCTGAGTTCTTCGGTGGCGTTCGCTGCGGATGAAATACGCTCGTCCATCAACATCAGCGCTAATATCCCCACCTTTGCATTCCACGCCCAACCGGTGGATCCTAACTTTGGTAAAGATGAAAAAATGACCTGGGATATTGTAGACGAGGGCTTGAGGCCGCTGCGTGCGACTTACGATATCCGCCACACTCTCGGTTCGGTCAATGCTTACGTGGAAGGTGGTCCGCAACCGCTGACCAACGGCAACAACAACATCTTTCTGACCTACAAATTCAACGGAGTCACTTTGACCGGTACTTCTCAAGAAGTGGTCGGCGATACCGAATCCAACGGGGGTATGCGGGCTGATCTGGTGATTAGCGCCGCCTATCCGATTAGCACTCAGACAGGTCTTTACACGGCCAATCCAGTCCTGATTTTCGATGCCGTTCCGCGCATCTAAGTCAGCCATGACTTAAGGCTCGGCCTTATTCGTTAACACTTACCGGTCGATGGGTAATCACTGCCTGTCGATCGGGTTTCAACGCACTTATCTGCAGAGTATCCCGTTCATGTTCCCGATGACGCCCATCGCGACGGCGCTTGCCCTATGTTTTTGTGCAACTGCCCTGGCCGCGCCCACGGAAAACGGCCACACACCTCGAAGTTTGCTTGCGCAAGCCAAGGGTTTGCCGACCGACTTCGAAGAGCATTTCTTTGATGTGCCATTGGCGGTGCGGGTGGAACTTGACCAACAGTTTCTCGGCGAGGCGATGGTCGTATTAACCCGCGACGATCGAATCACCTTAGTTAACTTCAATGATGTCAGCGACAGCACAATCAAGCCCAGCGAGCGTGACATCTGGGCCAACCATCTTAAACAAGGCGTGGCGCTGGGCGCCTGCCAGGCCAACTGCCCCGAACAACTGTTGGCTGTGCACTACAGCCTCGAAAACTCGCTGGTGTCGATCCTCACGGAAAACGCCGAACGCGATGATCAGGTGCAGCTCTATTACAACTTGCCCGAAGGCGGCAGCACCGGGTTGATCGTGCGCAACCAGTTGAACCTCAATGGCGGCCAGAACCAGGACCTCGGTGGCCGTTACGGTCTGGAAGCCAGCAGCAGCCTGGGCAACTGGACCCAGGCGGTGAACCTGCAGTTGTCCCGCCTGGGCGGCATGGACAACCAGACCTATCACGCGGTGCACGAGCTTTTCACCCAACGCGAACTGCAAGGCAACTTTCTGCGCCTGGGCTTGTTCACGCCTACCTCGGAAGGGCTCACTCGCCAGCCACGCTCCTTTGGCGCCAGCCCTGACACTGCGCTGGGCGTCATGTACGGCAGCTCCGACAGCCTGGCCATCAACAACCCGAAACCGGCGGTCTACCCGATCTACGTCACAGCCAATCGCCAAGGCTCGGTGGAAATCTATCGCGACGGTTTGCTGATCAACACTCAGGCGATGCCGGCCGGTTTGCAGACCCTCGATACGCGGCCACTGCCCGGCGGTATCTATGAAGTAGAAGTGCGGCTGATTGAAGACGGCCAGATCACCTCCAGCACTCAGGAACTGGTCTACAAGCCCAACAACTGGCGCAATCATGACGAGCGCTGGCGCTACAACCTGTTCGCCGGACGTGAATCGAAAATGCTCAGCAACTGGGAAGAGCAGGCCGACGGCGACATGACCGCCGGTGCCGCGCTCAACTTCCTGTGGCACCCAAGGGTGATCCTCGGGCTGTCGAGTCGACAGGTGAAAGACTCCCTGCAATACGGCACGTCGGTCGACTGGGCCATCGTCAACAACGCCAGCGTTTATGCCAACGTCTACAAGACCCAGGACTACGGCACCGGCCTCGATGTGCAGGGCCTTTATTCCTACGGCAGCGGCAGCCTCGTCGCCAGCCATAACCGCAGCTGGCTCGACACCACCCGGCTCTACGACACCCTGCCCGACGGCACGCGCGTGCGGCAGCGCAACGTATTTATCGGCCAGACCAGCAACTCGTCCTTATCGGTGAATCATCGACTTACCAGCAAAAGTTCGGTCAATGCCCGGGTGTCCCACAGCGAGGGCAACACCGAAGGCGTCGGCCTGGATCTAGGGTGGACGCAACGCACTCAGCTATTTGGCAGCGACGCCAACTGGCGCCTGTCGCTATTCGACCGTCCGGGCAGTTTCAGCTCGGGCAATGATCGCAATCGCGGCCTCGACCTGAGCGTGAACATCGCGCTGGGCGGCCCGGGAGAGCAGCTATCCGGCAGCATCGGCACCCGCACCGATCGCGACGGCGGGCGCGATAACAATGCCTCGCTCACCTACCGCAAAACCTTACAGGATCACCTGCTGCAGAGCGTCTCGGCCACGGCGATCACCGACACCTACGGCATCGGTCTGAACGCGATGGCGACGATGCAATCGGACCGGGTCAGCGGTGACGGATTTATCCAGCGTTCGTCGTTCAACAACGACCTCACTGGCGGTTTGAACCTGGACAGCACGGTGGCCGTCGGCGGGCAAAAAATGGTCATGACCAGTCAATTCCACCGCAACGGTGCGGGCATGATCATCGATGTCGAATCAGACATCGACGGTATCGCCTTGCGTGCCGACGACTTGAGCGGCGGCAGCGCGGTGCTCAAACCCGGGCGCAATTTTGTGCCGATCACGGCGTACAAAAGCAGCTCGGTGAGTTTCGATTTCGAGGGCACCGACGTCCCCGCCGCAACCATTCAGCCTGCCCGTTCCAGCTACCACCTGAACAAGGGCGGCGTGGGCTACCGCCAGATTCGCGTGATGCGAACCCTCACCGTACTCGGCCGCCTGATCGACCCCCAGGGCAATCCGCTCAAAGGCCATCACATCATCAACCACGCCAGTCGCGGGGTGAGCGAGGTGGACGGGTTCTTCTCCATGGAAATGAACGCCGGCGCACCGACCCTGGAAGTGCGCTACGGCGACCAGTTGCTGTGCCAGTTCCGGCTGGACCCGAGCGAGGGGCGTACTGAAAACAATGTGTTGATGATCGGGGATTTGCGTTGCAGCCCAGACACGCTGGCAGACGTTGGCGATGCCGCGCAGAGCGCCGGCTGATGTGGGTTGATCAATCTCTGGAGTCTGCAAAATGAAGAGCTTATTGACTGCGTCATGGCGAACGGCAAGAACGATTTTCATCGCTGCCTGCCTGGTTGCTACGCCGTTGAAGGCGGGAGCGGTGGTCAAACAGATCACCGCGACTTTCAACCCTGACCCGAGCAACCCGCAGAAAAACGAGTTCAAGAACACGACGCGCAATCAAGGGTTTTGTTGGGATCAACCCGCCATCTGCAATGCTTACGGCATATTCAGTTTGCGCTCTCACGTGAATGTTGGAATCCAAGGCGCTATCCAGCCTAACCACGAGGACGTACGAAAAGGCGCGATGATCAAGACGCCAGCGGCCTGGCGAGCGTTGACGGTGTTGAACCGCGAGACCGGTGAACCCGCTACGGTCGAGGTGCGCATTGCCGGGATGGGCGGTGTTTACAGGCTCAGCGATTCCGTGATGGAGCTGACAGGGGAAACGGAGTATGTCAGGGCGCATACGGCATTGTGGGGACGCGACTGGCGAACAGCGCCTGGGCCGTGCGTGGCCATAGGCTCCACAACCTATTACGGTCACACTGGTTTCCAATTCTTCTGGCTGACCCCTGCAGAAGCGGTGTGTGGCAAGCAGGCCAAATTCCTCATTCCCGGGTTCGGTTATGAGTCTCTGGACTTTACCTACGAACTGCGCACGCCGGATCCGCTGAAGATGTCCTCGGGCGTCTACCTGGGCACGCAGGCTTATTCGATCGGCCCTGGCGGCGACTTCGATCTGGGCGATGTCGTCGCCCCCCAGGACGCCATTATTCAGCTCGACTTCACCCTGACCGTCGAACACACCCTCAAAGTCGAGATTCCCCCAGGTGGCAATCGAATAGAGCTGCTGCCACAAGGCGGCTGGCAAGCCTGGTTGGCGCAGGGACGCAAACCCACGCGCCTGTCCCGCGACCAGACGTTCAATCTCTCAGCCAGTTCGCGGTTCAAGATGAAACTGGAGTGTGAATTCACCCAGGACGGCAAGACCTGTTCGTTACGCGAGCCGGTGTCCGGCCATGTCGTGCCGCTGAACGTCAGCGTCAGTCTGCCTCGCGGTTTGAGCGACGCCAATGGCTTCGCTGTCGAACGGCGCCCCCTGCTGCGTGACGGTAGCGGCACCGAGTTATTTCAACCGGCTTTTTATGTAGAGCGAAGACCGGGAACGCTGCACTTCGAGATTCCTCCCGACGAAGTCGCGGAAATGATACGGCCCGAGCGCCAACGGCAGTACTCCGGGAATGTGACGGTGATCTGGGATTCAGACATCTAGCAGGCCGCCCTTTTCAGCATTCAATTCAACGAGGTTCAGTACGATGAAACACCTGTTGGCACTGTTTGGTTTTTATCTTTTCACGCAAATGGCTCACGCCGCACCGAGCATCAATATCGGGACTGTTTACGACTACCTGGATAGCGACAAGAGTACTTACTTGAAACGCGTGTTCAATGGCGGCGACAGCACGGCCTTCGTCAAGGTCAACATCCTTGAAATCCTGTATGACTCCGATGGCACCTCGCGCGAAGTTCCGCTCAAGACCCAGGCCGACGGCAATGCCCGGGATGGCTTGATGGCCAGTCCGGCGCGGCTGATTGTGCCGGCCAATGGCATGCAGGGCACACGGTTGCTGTACATGGGCGAACGCGACAGAGAGCGGTATTTCAGGGTGCGTTTCGTGCCGGTCGTACCGGAGAAGGAAGACGAATTCGCCGTCTCCAGCGAAGAGCGCGAAGACTACAAAAAGTCCTTGTCCGCCGGGGTCACCGTGCTGGCAGGTTACGGCGCGGTGTTTTTCGTGCGGCCCAAAGAAACGCGTTTCGACAGCGCAATCGAGAACGAGGCGGGCAACTACCGGATCCGCAACAACGGCAACACCGTGGTGGTGATCGACGAGTTCAAGGATTGCTCGGTCAAGAACGAGCAGGACTGCCAACCGACGACCAAGCATCACATTCTGGCCGGCCGCACGTTTCAGTTCGACAAGCAGGCCGGTCGCGAATATCGCTTTACCCTGATTGAAGGTGAAAGCAGCAAAAAACTGGACGTGAAGGGATAACCCATGAGCAAGAAGCTGATCCAGGTTTTTTTGTCGGCCGTGGTGATGGGGTCGAGCGCTGGTGCCTTCGCCGCCAGGGAAGTGCACACCTTCGAAGTGTTCGTGACGATTCCGACCCAGGCGTTTTATGTCATTCCATCAGACGCTGGCTGGATCCACCGTGAGCAGCAACTGCCGTGGAATCTGAGGTCGTCGACATTGGGTGGCTTGCGCAAATATTTCGACGTGAAAAACGAAGCGGGCTCGATCGAGGCGCGGCTTGATGGTCGTCCCTATCTGTCCAACGGCACCGACGCCCATGACATTGCCTTGCGAGTGCTGTTCAACGGCAAGCTGTTAAGCGAGCACGAAAACAGCGAAGTGGTTTCGCTGACCGAGGCAGCACCCGGAAAACGCGTGTTGCTGGAAATCATCCCGATGCCGCCTACCGATGGGGTTTACAAGCCTGGCAGTTACTTTGGCAGCGTCAACATGATCTTCAATGCGATTCTTCCGGGGGCTTGAGAGAGGCGATGAACATCCTGAGCACTGAAAAAATTCCGAGTCGGTTGGCTTGGGCCATTGTGGCGTTCGGATGGAGCATTGAGCCGGCGATGTCGACGTCAATGGACATTACGGCGCTATTTCGGCCTGATCCATCGAAGCCTGCAGACAACAAATTCATCAACCAAACGCCAAGCAGTGGTTATTGCGCGTCGTATCCTTCCGAGTGCAAGAACCAGAACATGTTCAGCATTCGGCTACCACTGAAATTCGAGTCAGTCAGGCCCATGCTGCCTGATGCCGAGCCACGTAATAATTCAATGTTCAGAGTCCCGGCTCAATGGCGGTCCCTGTCCGTGAAGAATGAAGCTACGGGGGAGTTGGAGCAGGTCGAGGTACGCATTGCCGGTATGGGGTCTCAATATAAGCTCAGTGAGACGACCATCAGCCTGACAGGTGCCTCGAACTGGCTCGAAGGGCATCAGACCTTATGGGGCTCAAGTTGGGTCTACTCACCGCCCCCCTGCGAATACAGTGGTGTCGGCTCCTACGACCCCTGGAGCTATACCTTTTTCTGGAAAACGCCTGTTGAAGGCGTTTGTGTCAAATCGACCCGATATCCAATACCGGCAATGACTTACAACTATGTAGATTTTGCTTACGAGCTTCGTACGCCGAACCCGTTGAAAATGTCATCCGGGCTTTATACGGGGACCATGAGCTATCGCGTCGGGCCCGGTGGCGACTTCGACATGGGTGATGTGATGTTGCCGGACGATAACCTGATCACGCTCAACTTCGCTTTGAATGTCGAGCACACCTTGAAAGTGGAAATCCCTCCCGGTGGCGATCGTGTGGAACTGGCCCCGCCGGGTGGCTGGCAAGCCTGGCTGACCCAAGGGCGCAAACCGACCCGGTTGTTTCGTGATCAGACGTTCAACATCTCGTCATCGACCCGCTTCAAGATGCATCTGGAGTGTGACATTCCGGGATTGTTCGATTGCATGATTCGCGACCCCGTTTCGCAACGCGCGGCGGTGGTGCAACTCAGCGTCAGCTTGCCGAACGGCTTGACGGATACCAACGGGCAACCGGTCAAGCGTCGTCCGTTGCATGTCGGGCACGTGAATGCACAAGAATTCAAACCCAGTTTTTACCTGGATCGTGCGCCGGGCATCCTGCATTTCGAGATTGCACCTTATTACGTGAACTACATGTTGAAGCCGGGCGAGGCCTCCAAATATTCCGGGAACTTCACCGTGGTTTGGGATTCGGAAATCGGATAAGCGCGTAGCGCGTAGCATGCCCTGAAGGCGTTTGTTTGCCTTCAGGGCACTGGCGGTTACCCGGCGTTGAGCAGCGCCTGTCGGGTCAACCGTCTGCTCAGTTGTTTTTCCTCGTAGCCGATGTCGTTCAGCAATCCGCCGTAGACCTCGTCGGTCATTTCTTCATCGGTGAGCACACGGTTTACCTGGACGTTCAGTTGATTGGCAAGGTCCAGCAGTCGCTTCTTGATCGCCTGTCTTTGCGCAATCACCCGTCCTTTGGCGTTCGCCCAGGAACGCTGGGCCTCGCGCAATTCATCCAATTGATCGGTTCTGATTTCATACGTCCGGGCATTGCGCCTGAACTCCGCGGGATACGTGTCATGCAGGTATTTTTCCCAGAACGACTGCTCGATCATGTGATTGATCAAACCGTCACCGGCTTCCATCGACATCACGGTATCGAAGGCTGTATCGAGTGTTTTGGCACTCACGCCGGCAATGGGTCGATAGAGCATGGTCTCTGATTGCCAGGGTAAACCGAGTCGCTGGGCTAGGCCGGTCTCGTAAGCGAGGAACACTTCGACTTCATCGGGATGACCTTTTCGGCTGGCGAAATCCGCCCGGGCGATGTCATCCACCCGTTCGAGACGCGCGGCGCCTTTTGCCAGGGCCACCAATCTGCTTTCCAGGATCGCGGCCGAAGTCGACTGGGCATACGCCTCGCTGACCAAGACTTTGATGCCCATGTTGTTGAAGACCTGAGCACCGGCGTCAGCGCACGTGGTCGGTGCGGTTGCCATTTCAAACAACTCTTTGCGCAGTGCCGTGTCCAGGTCGATGGCCTCGATCATTCGCCATACGCGATCACTCAGCTGCTTGCGTCGATCGCCACCGGCGCGGTAGTCGGCAGACTCTGTCTGCTTCTGGATCAAGCTGAAGAACCCTCGGGAGTGTGGTTCTGTCACCAGGTCGTGCCAGGCTTCTACCCTGAAGATGCCCACGCCGGCGGCCTTGTCGCTCCACCATTGGGAATCGTCGGACATGGGCCACTGATTGATCGCATGCTCCGCAACGGCCGAATAAGGGCGATCAGGGCTGATGCCCACTGATCTTCGGTAGTCTTTGTAAACAATCAGATTGGCGTCCGAAAGGTCTGTCGGAAACAGTCGCGTACGGGCCACGAGGCGCGCGGCCTCCGAACCGGGAACGACCAAGGGGATGTCGCGTAACGGGTTTTGCATCAGGTCCAGATAAAACCCGCGCGGGCGGCGCCTTGCGAACAGGCCTTCAGGCCAGGCGGTTGCGCCGGTGTTGCTCAAACTCAGAATCTTCAGTTTCGGCATGCGTTCGACGTTCGGCAGCAGACCCAACTGCGGGTTGTCATCGAGCCTGAGCGTTTCCATATGGGTCAAATGCCGCAATTGCTCGACGGCCGACCGGGTCAAGCGGAGCTGGTTGTTCATCAAGCGCAGCGTGCGAAGAAAATGCATTTTGCCAATCGTTACCGGCAGTTCCTTCAGCTCACAGCCCTTGGCGCTCAGTTGCCGAAGTCCGGTGAAGTCTTCCAGCAGCCCCGTGGAGGTTGTGGAAAAGGCAGTACGGTCCAGATTTAGCGTGCTGACCTGGTCGAGGTAGTACTTCAGATCCGGCAGTTTGCTCCACCACAACTCAAGGTCAATCGTGTTGAATTCCATCGACAGGTCCAGCACATACCCGCCTTCCAGCGTCTCACTGCGATCACCAAAGGCCCTCGACTTTCTTTGAAAGCACTCGATGAGTCGCTCGCTGATATGTAGCCCGCCACCTCTCGCGAACCCTTCTCTGTCCGGACCCCAGGCATCCGGTTGCTGATTCCGCCATTTATTGAGCTTCACTTGAAGTTCATAGAGTTCGCGGTCAAGCCGATCGAGGGTCTTGCGCGCCTGAGTTTCTTCGCCTAGCGATCGAACAAACGTGCTGACCTCGCGCTCGTTCAAATGTGGGTAAGTTCCCTGCACCCGTTCCGCCAGGGTAGCCCTTTGTATGGAAAAGCCCGGGCCACGCAACAGCAGCAGGGTGTCCGGGTCGCCGATCGGGCGAATCGGTGGCTGCGCCAACGCGATCCGGCGCTCGGCGGGGGCTTCGGTTTTGACCAGCACCCATTGCCTGAACGAGGCTCCCTGGCCGGGGCGATATCCCAGTTGCAGGCGTTTGCCGGCCGGCAGCGCGTTGAGCACCGATTCGTAGAAGTCGTCGGCTTCGTGCAATTTGTGGTTGTCGGCGTCCCACACTTCGTACCGTGCCCCGTCATCCTTGATCAAAACCCGGATGACCGAAGCGTCTTCTGCTCCCACGCTGCACCGCAAGGGCCCGATGTCGGTGCCCTGACGAACGTCGATACGCAAATCGCCGAACGCGTCGGTGTGAATCCTGAGCGCGTTCAGCACCAATCGCTCGGTCTCTGGTATCCAGCGCGCATCATCGGTGAAACCTTCATAGGCATGGTTGGCCCGGGTTTCGAAGGCCGCTTCACGTGCCTGGTTTTTCAGGTTCAGCGGCAGGCGTTTGTCCTGTGTCATGCGTTCGAGCTCAGCGCCGTTGGCACTGTTGAGCAGTACGGTTGCCGCGCGGGTCGGCAACGCTGGAGCCACCTCGCGCAGCTGTTGAACCTGCGGGTTGGCGCTCGCTTGTGCGGCTTGATAGCGCTGATTGAAGATATCGGGTCTGAGGCGGTCTGCCTCGTCAGCCAATTGATTGCGCAGCGCCTGAAGCTGTTCTTCCCGGGCGACACCCGGGCCGAGCAGCGCTTGAAGTTCGTCTTCGCTCAGAAACTCGGTGAGCTGCTTTGGCAGGTCACCCTGCATGAGACGGGACAGACTGGTGGCGAGCGTCTGTTCGTCGCTCGCCCAGGCATTTCCGTAGGTGCGAAAGCGGCCCCTCAGGTCGGCGTTTTCGTAGACTCTCAGGGCTTTTTCCGAGGGCCAGCCTTCAAGGTAAGTCGCCAGCGGTTCGAACCAGTAAGAAGCGGGATCGATAGGCCGTCCGGAGCGGATGTCATGAATCGTCTGCTCGGTTTGCTGCTGAATGTCTGCGCGATCAAGGCCGTCGGCAAGCAACGGGGGCGGGGCGGTGTTTTCGACGTACATTTGGCGTAATGCAGCCGCTTCGGTGCCGCTGGCAATGCGAATTTGCTCCAGCTGCGCATCATTGAAACCGTCGACGCGGTAACCGAGACGCCGCATCAGTGTCGGGTGGTCCCAGTCTCGCGGGCTTTCCGCTTCATGTGTCCAGGCGCCGAAACCGTTGTGTTTCACCTCGGGTAAATAGGCCTCGCCACGATGGGGGTGTTTGACACGATAGTTGCCCGTTTTCGGGTCTTTTTGCACGGCGTAATGTTTTTTCTCCAGCGGCAGAATCTGCTGACCTTCATGAGTATGCAAACCCGATTCGTCAGGCCTGGAATCGGCTGGCAACTCGACGTTCGGGTGCTCGTAGGGCTTGAGGTCGGGATGCCACAAGCGTTGCTGGCCATTGGGCAGCTCCACCGGTTTCATGCCTTCGAACAACGGTGAAAGTTTCAAGCGAGCGATCTCGCCAATCTTCACGCCGGCAGCAAACGCCGCCAATTGAATAGCATCCGTCACCACGCCGACGATATGCTCAGCGGCTTCTGTCCACAGCCCCAACGTCATGTCGACGATGCCTTCGATGACATCGCTGGCGATCTGATAGGCGGTGTAGGCCATCATCAATTCCCCCAACCCCGGCACGAACGGTGTGATGACCATCAGGGCGACGTTGAAGATGTCCGAGACTATTTTCTTGAAGTTCTCCCACCAGGCCCATCGGGCATCGCGATCGGTGTCGGCGGTGGACACGGCAATGTGTCGGGCGTCATTGAGGATCTTGTTCAGCTTCTGCTCAAAGCGGTATTCCCAGAATTCGCCGCGGATCGGTGTGGCGCTGAAACGAAGACTGGGTGGGTCGACCGGGACTTCTCGCCAGCTGGGTCCTGGATCCAGCGGATCTTTCTGATGCCATTTCACCTCGAACAGTCGCTGTTGCAGCCCGCCGAAAAAATGCCCTCGTTCTGACTGATCGACGAACCGGCTGAAGTATTGGCGATAAGTCATGCCAGCGGACGAGATGACCTGGTTGTCACGCAGCTGGCGAGTCAGTTCATTCATGAAGGCAACAGTGGACGGATACTCTTTCAGCGGATGTTCAGGGTCTTGCGGGACATACGCGAATATCGGTACGGCTTCACGCTCTCGCTCGCCCTTGTGCTCGCGATACAGCTGCGGCGTAATCAACACGATCCCGGCCAGTCGGCTATCCAGAACGGACAATTCAGCGAAATGCATCACCCGGCCTTTGCGAGTGAGGTTGCGCTGACCATCGAGCATCTTCAGAATCAGATCGCTCGCCTGGGCATCAATGTCGCCGGTCATCAGCGCTAATTGAACGGCTGCCTTGAAGGCCGCTTTCTCGCTCTCGATGATTTTGAGTTGCAAAAAACGCTTCGCGACGGCATCGCGAGGCAGCAAGCGGTCTTCAAGATAACGGGCATAACGCGCGCCGATGTCCAGCTTGCGACACAGGGTCTGGAACTCGGCGATGGACATTTTGCGTTTGACCGGCAAAACGTCGAAGTGACCGCGCTCATCGGGCTGACTGATGAAGTCGGAATCTGCCTCACAGGTTTCGGTCCGTGCGAAGTTGTGTAGGGCGGCGTTCAGCAGTGAGACGGTTCGGGTGACGACGCCGCCGGAAATGTCGATGGCATACCAGGGGCGCTCTTTGGGTAAATAAAGATGTAAACAAGTTGTTCTTACATCGACATCGACGCCGTACTGTTTCTTCAATGCCTCGGTGAGTAAGGGTTCGGCAAAGTCATCAACGTTTTGTAACGCTTCAATAAACCGATCCACCTTGTTCTGAGCGGACCAGAGTTCGAGGTTGGCTTCTTGTAACAGCGTGTGATCGTATGTGTTAGCCGTCTTTAACCATTGTCCGGACATTACTTCCGTGAGGCCCAACTCCCGCGCCCTTCGCAATGAGGCGTCCTTGAACGTTGGGTGAATTCGACGGTTGATGAAATCGTAGTGACGGCCCTTATTGTCGTCTGTCACCGACGGGTGAACAGCTTTACGTCCTTGTAAATCTGACATTGTTTTTATAAGCCTTGAGCAGTGATAGAAGACAACAGCCTATCTTTCATCGCTCAAAGTAAAAGTCTGAATTATTGCTGTCAGGTTCCTGTGGACAGTGCCGAAAGCATTTGAATTATCCATGCCGAAAATAATTAATTACCACCCGCGATCAGCGCCGTGCGACCTCAACCGGCAGGCATCCGGTGTGACCTCCCGGTTGCAGGTACGGTGTCAGAATCGGCGCCATGCCTTTAAGCACTTGCACCGGCAATGCCGAGGTGAATTTAAAGGCTTCGGCCGTGCGCCCCGGTACAAACGCAGTCAAGGTGCCGAAGTGGTTGTCGCCGATGAAGAACACAAAGGTCGCCGTGCGGTTGATCGACTTCGAACTCAGGATCCGCCCACCGGACCCGATGGCTTCGATGCGGTTATCGCCGGTTCCGGTCTTGCCGCCCATGGCCAAGGGTTCGCCATCGGGCGTGATGAAACTGCCGGAAACACGTTTGGCCGTACCGGCATCCACCACTTGCGACAAGGCCTCGCGCATGGCCGTGGCGACTTCAGACGGCATCACCCGTTTACCAGCGTCCGGATCGTTGATCAGTTTGGTTTCGTATGGCGTATTGGCCGCGAAATGCAGGGTGTCGATGCGCAATGTGGGCATGCGCACACCGTCGTTGAGGATGGTGCCGATCAACTCGCCCAAGGCTGCCGGACGGTCGCCGGAGCTGCCGATGGCGGTGGCCAGCGACGGCACCAGGTGGTCGAACGGGTAACCGACTTTCTGCCAGCGCTGATGAATGTCGAGGAAGGCTTCGATCTCCAGCATGGTGCGGATACGGCTGTCGCGGGCGCCCTTGTGACGACTCTTGAATAGCCAGCTGTAGACCTCCTGACGCTCGAACTGGCTGGCTTTGACGATCTGGCTCCACTTGGCATCCGGGTTGTTCAGCAGGTAGCCCATGAGCCACAGGTCCAGCGGGTGAACCTTGGCGATGAAGCCCTGATCCGGCAGGTCGTAGGCGCCGGGGCTGTAATTCTCGTAGAGCCGTTGCAGGCGTTCGTCGGTGAGTTTTTCGGTGAGCTTGGCGCCTTTGAGGTGCGCACGCACGAAGGCATTGAAGCTTTCCTGACTGGCCTGCGGCAGCAGATAACGGTGCACGGCCGCCATGCGAATCGGCGTTGGGCGCATGCTGTCGAGGAAGGTGTCGAGCCGCGCCTGGGTGTCCTTGTTTTTGTATTTTTTCCAGAACTTCAACAGGAACGAGGTGCCTTCGCGGTCGGCGAAACTGGCCAGGTATTCCTGACGCCGTGGGTCGCGATCATCCTTGAGCAATTCGGCGCTGTTGTTGGGGCCTGAATACGTGGTGTAGCGCACCACGTCACGCATCAGTCGAATGAAGGGCAGGTTGATCGACTCACGCAACGCATCGCGCAAGGTCGGAATGCGGCCGTTGTCTTCCTTGCGGAAGTTGACGAAGGTGTGCAACCCGCCGCCGGTGAAAAAAGCTTCGCCGGGGCTGGCCGAGTATTTACGATCCAGCGCGGCGCCGAGCATGGCTGACAGATTGCGGTCCTTGTTCTGGATCAGGTAATCAACGGCCCAGCGGCTCAGGCGATCCTGATCCGGGATGTCGACTTTCTTCAGTTCCGGGATGGTCATCGTGGCGTATTTATCGTGCAGCTCGGCCATGATTTGCAGGTAGGTGGTGAGCACGCGCATTTTCGCGGTCGAGCCCAGTTCCAGCTTGCTGCCTTCATTGATGTCGAACGGCTGGTCGGTGCTGTCGGTCTGTACCCGCACGCGTGCGCCGTCCGGTGTCAGCTCGAACAACGTAAAGCTGTAGCGCACCTGGGTGGTGCTGGTGGGGGTGAGCAAGCGTTCGCCCATCAGGCCGATTTGTGTCGCAAACACTGGGTCGGCCAGATGCTTGAGGTATTCGGTGGCCTGGGTCTGCAAATCGCCTTGCAGGGTGCTGGTGGCCGACAGGTCGAGGCGGTCGAGGTCGTACAGCGGACGGTTGAGCAACCCGCCCAGACGGCTGCGCGCCACGCTGATGCCTTTGTTGGTTTCAATTGGCTGAATGGTCGGCTGGGTCTGCCAGTCGCGGTAGGTCACCTGGCTGGCCAGGGCGGCTGCGGCGAAGGGCGCATCGATCACGCCATTGGCTGCCAGCAGGCGAATGTGGCTGTCGGTGAGATCCGCCAGTTCATCGTGACCCTTGGTCAGGTAGTAAGACGGGCGGCGCTGGGCGATCATCAGCGAGAGCATTTCACGCAGGGCCAGGCCTTTTTCGGCCATGCTCTTGGGGTCCGTGTCGGTGCTGGCCAGCCGTTCGTTGGCCTTGTTGAAGTCGGCGCCGTACCAGACGCGCAACCCTTCGGCCATGCCATGCACTTCACCGTGGCCCGGTACTGCCGACAGCGGCACGCTGTTGAGGTAGTCGCGAACCACGTTTTGCCGGGCCTGCAAGGTTTCCGGGCCCGCCTGATAAGCCCGCACGGTGGCGGAAATCATCTGCCGGATCTTTTCCGGGCCCGACGCCGTCAGGCCATCGGGCGAGTGCCGATACTTTTCAAGTTGCGTCGCCAGCGTACTGCCGCCCGCCGACTGGCCCGGCAGGTGAATCAGCTTGGCAACCTGGGACCAGATCGCCATGCCGAACCGCGGCCAGTCCACGGCGGGGTTGGCCAAGGGTTGCTTGGGGTCGAGCAAAAAGCGGTTCTCGATAAACAACAGGCTGCTGACTACCACAGGCGGAATCGACTCAAAGCTTGAATACAACTGTTGTGGGTATTTGTACTGGTACAGCGGTGCCGCACGGCAATCGGTAATTGACAGGCCAGCCTGTATTTTCTCCGCGTAGGGCACGAAAAAGCCGTTGTCGGTGTAGTCCATCAGCTTTTGGGAAAAACGGGTTTGTGACGCAATGACGTAGTCACGCTTGAGCAACCGCGGCAGAAACTCGTCCAGCGAGCTGTAACCCAGACGTAAGTCGAACGGGCCTGCGCCCGGATAGCGAATCGCGTCGCTGGGACCGGGTTTCATTTCATAACTCAGGGAGGCGGCGAATTTGCTGGCCTCGCGGGATTGAAACTTCGAGGTGCGCATTTCCTTGGCAGCGGCAAGCCCCAGGACAATCAGGATAATCACCAGCAACAACCAGAACGCCCCCCATCCGTGCGTCACTCGACTGCGAGGGGGTTTTTCAGGTAAAGGCGCTTCATCCACACGTTCAGTCGGAACCACAGTTTTACTCGAATCGGTTTGCCATAAAGCGCCCATAGTCGATTGATCCATTCACGCAGATTGATCGGACTTGTCTGAAGCTTAGTCGGTGGTTGGCGATGGTGAAAAAATTGTGGATACACAAATTTCGAATTCTCACCGTCAAGTGCTTGTGGAAAGGAGCTTTTGGGGGGGATTTATGCGATGAGAGGATTGGTGAGGAATTTATGTGGCGAGGGGATTTATCCCCGTTGGAGTGCGAAGCGCTCCCCTGTGTCCTTTCAGTAACTCCGCATCGACAGGTTTACGGCTGCTGCGCAACCGAACGGGGATAAATCCCCTCGCCACATAGTCCCTTCACCACAGGGCGTTCGGTAGTGCCGTTACAACCAGCATGCATCCCAGAGGGGGTAATCGCCAATTTTGTCTACGAGCCCTGCTCTCAAAGGGTTGGCAACGATGTAACGAGCAAACGGCAGAAGCTCTTCGCCATCACGAATAGTCCGGTCGTGATAGCCGATTTGCGACAAAGAGCTATTTCGGCCGGTCGTTTGGTTTACTGCCTGGGCGCATCTTGCTTTGGTAGCACCAATGACATTCCCCAAGTTGCCTTCTTGCAATTGCATCAGCCAATGAAAGTGATCGGGCATAACCACCCAGGCGATTGAATTCACTAACCTGGAGTCGTGTGCCCGTCGCATTTCTGCGACAAGCAGGCGGCCTAATTTCCAGTCAGAAAAAACGGGTCGGCGATCATGGATGACTGCGGTGATGAGATAGGCGCGACCGGTTTCGGAGTAACGACCCAAGCGCAGGCGATGAGAGTTTGGTTGAGTAGGCAATCCATTGCTTCCGTGCATGAAAGTTAAGTGAGGTTTTCAGGCTAGTAGGCAGTGATCTGTATCGACGCTGAGACTGTTGAGCGAAATTTCTGATTCTTTTGCAGGACTCACCAAAGTGATTGGCAGAACCTCTGGGATGAGGGAGCTGTTGTGGTGAGGGGATTTATCCCCGTTGGAGTGCGAAGCGCTCCCCTGCGATTTCAGCCACACCGCATCCGCAGATTTTACGACTGCTGCGCAGCCGAACGGGGATAAATCCCCTCACCACATAAATCCCCCCCTTCACAGGCAGCGGTTCTCATCACATTGAGGCATTCAGGTCTGGAATGCTTGAGCCAGACACGTCGAGCAGTAAATTAGCCCCAGGCAGGGGCATGACGATGCACCAATGCTGTGCAATACTCGGCGGCGCTTCAGCTGGTGAATAATCCTACAGATGCCAGGTAATGCCCCTCCGCAAACCGGGCTTTTCCCGAGAGTTCTGCCTGAATGTTGGGGTTTATAGAGTGAAAAACCCTTTGCGAAGCTTTTTATACTGCACGCCCCGCTGATCTTGCAGGTGTTGTCCTGCAAGACGGGTTTGCTCACGAAGCAGGCCCGGTTTCTCAGAAGCAATGGCTTACCGGTCAGCGCTTTGTTACTCGGTGGTCATATCCAATAACAAGACGAGGTTGTACCCCTATGCCAGTCGGCAATCACCTGCCTCACGGCGAGACCGCTCAGGGCGGCCCGCTTAAACGCGAACTCGGCGAACGGCATATTCGCTTGATGGCGCTCGGTGCCTGTATCGGCGTCGGCCTGTTCCTCGGTTCGGCCAAGGCCATCGAGATGGCCGGTCCCGCGATCATGCTGTCCTACATCATCGGCGGTCTGGCGATCCTGGTGATCATGCGTGCCCTCGGCGAAATGGCCGTGCACAACCCGGTTGCCGGCTCCTTCAGCCGTTATGCCCAAGATTACCTTGGCCCCTTGGCGGGCTTCCTGACCGGCTGGAATTACTGGTTCCTGTGGCTGGTGACCTGCGTCGCGGAAATCACCGCGGTGGCGGTGTACATGGGCGTCTGGTTCCCCGATGTGCCGCGCTGGATCTGGGCACTCGCCGCGCTGATCAGCATGGGTTCGATCAACCTGATTGCCGTAAAAGCCTTCGGTGAATTCGAGTTCTGGTTCGCCCTGATCAAGATCGTCACCATCATTGCGATGGTGGTCGGCGGCATCGGTGTAATTGCGTTCGGCTTCGGCAACGACGGCGTAGCGCTGGGGATCTCCAATCTCTGGGCTCACGGCGGCTTCATGCCCAACGGCGTGCAAGGCGTGTTGATGTCCCTGCAAATGGTGATGTTCGCCTACCTCGGCGTCGAGATGATCGGCCTGACCGCCGGTGAAGCGAAGAACCCGCAGAAGACCATTCCCAATGCGATCGGCTCGGTGTTCTGGCGGATTCTGCTGTTCTACGTCGGCGCGTTGTTCGTGATCCTGTCGATCTACCCGTGGAACGAAATCGGCACTCAGGGCAGCCCGTTTGTGATGACCTTCGAGCGTCTGGGCATCAAGACCGCCGCCGGCATCATCAACTTCGTAGTGATCACCGCGGCGCTGTCGTCCTGCAACGGCGGTATCTTCAGCACCGGGCGCATGCTCTACAGCCTGGCGCAGAATGGCCAGGCCCCGGCCGGTTTTGCCACGACCTCGAACAACGGCGTGCCACGTCGGGCGCTGCTGTTGTCGATCTTCGTGCTGTTGCTGGGTGTGCTGCTCAACTACATGGTCCCGGAAAAAGTCTTCGTCTGGGTGACGGCGATTGCCACCTTCGGCGCGATCTGGACCTGGGTGATGATCCTGCTGGCCCAGCTCAAGTTCCGCCAAGGCCTGAGTGCCAGCGAACGTGCCGGCCTGAAGTACAAGATGTGGCTGTACCCGGTCAGCTCGTACCTGGCGCTGACGTTTTTGGTGCTGGTGGTCGGCCTGATGGCCTACTTCCCGGAAACCCGCGTGGCGCTGTATGTCGGCCCGGCATTCCTGGTGCTGCTGACGGTGTTGTTCTACGTGTTCAAGCTGCAACCGACCAACGTGTCGCAAGGGGCGGTGAGTTCGGCTTCGTAAGTCGTAACGCCTGAAACGCAAAAGCCCCGGTCCATTGGCCGGGGCTTTTTATTGGCTGACGAAATCCCTGTGGCGAGGGGGCTTGTGTGGCTATGTGGTTTCTGTGGTGAGGGGATTTATCCCCGTTCGGCTGCGCAGCAGTCGTAAAACCATAGCACTCGGTATACCTGACACATCGCGATTGCTGGTTTTGGGGCGGCTGCGCCACCCAACGGGGATAAATCCCCTCGCCACAAAAGCTCCCTCGCAACAATGTTTACTTTGCCGATGTCACGCGGTGGTGACTTGAACCGACCGATTCAGACGCTTATTGAAATCCAGCCAAACCCCCAACAACCCCATCAACCCCGCCCCCACCAACGCGGTGAAGATTTGCATGGCAAACGCATCGTCGGTCAGGGCGTTGACCATGTCCGCCAACGGCGCCAACAACACCCCGAGGCAGAACACTTCCAGCGAATAACGCCCCATGCGACTGCATTGCTGCGCCAGCCAGTTCTGCGTCCAGCCAGTGTCCGGCAACAGTTTCGCCGTGACGTACGCCAGCGCCAGAAAGTGCAGGAGTCGGACCGGCGACAGGTCGGTCTTGCTGATCGGGTACAACAGGTTGCTCAGGCTGGTCGGTACCACCGCATCATGCAGTTGCGGCCATCGCCACAATACGGTCAGTACACCGGCAACGCCTGCGTATAACGCCGCACTCACAAACAATGGCTGGCGCAGCAATGAGCGCCTGTCGGGCAAGCGTGGGCGCTGCGCGTGAATCGCAGCGGCACCGCCGAGTACGAACAACAGTTGCCAGGCGACGGGGTTGAAGTACCACACGCCGTCCTTGATGGCGGCCAGATTCCAGCCGAACAACGGCACCGTCAGGTACACCGCAAACGACATCGCCACCACCACCCATGGTTTGCGCACGAATATCGGCAGCACCAGCGGCAAACCTGCCAGCAGTACGATGTAGAGCGGCAGCGGGTCCATCAGGTTCGGTTTGAAGCGCAGCAGCAACTCATCGATCAAGGCTTGCTGCGGGTTGCTGATGAAGTGGTGCATGCCCATTTCCTCGACCAGGTCGCGGGTCTCCACATGGCTGTTGGCGAAGAACACGATGCCCATCAGCATCGCCAGCAGGAAAATATGCACCACATACAGCACCCAGGCGCGGCGCAGGATTTTCACGCAGGCAATCAAGTAACCGTCGCGCGCAAGGATCTTGCCGTAGGCCAGGACCGCCGCGTAACCGGCGAGAAAAACGAAGACTTCCGCGGCATCGCTGAAACCGAAATTACGCAGGGTGATCTGGCCCAGCGGGTTGTGGGGCACGTGATCCCAGAAAATGAAGATCAGCGCCAGGCCACGGAAAAAGTCGATCCGGTGATCGCGTTCAGTCGTCATGGCTGCGGGCTCTTGAACGGGTTTTGAAGTAGGAGCGGCCGGCACCACAAAAGGTTGCGCGCCGCACATTGGCGGCGCGCAGGGTGCAGGGATTCGCCGCCATTTGCAAAGTGCGGGTATTACGGAATGTCTCTGTGCATCGCCGAGGTGACCACCGCCTGTCTAAAAGCCGCGCAGGTCCGTGATCTCTGGCTACCGTCGGGTTCAAAGCTTTATCGATTGAAGGCGGAATTCCCATGAGGCGCCGGCATGAAGATCAGCGAATGGCTCGACAAAGAGCTCACTGGCCGTCAGGTCGGGCTGATGTTTGTTTTTGCGACGCTGATTTACGTCCTGCCGCTGATCCTCGCGGATTTCCCCTACATCGATGACAACTGGCGTGCCCTGGCCGCCGGTACCGGCTGGGCGCAGGAGGGCCGGCTGTTCGCGCAATGGTTCTACAACCTGCTGACCTTCAGCGGTGCCGCGCCGAATATTTTCCCGTTGCCACTGTTGATCGCCACGCTGGCGATGAGCGCGGCCCTGACCCGACTGACGTTCCACTATTTACCCGAACCGACGTTCGCCCATTGCCTGGTAGTGCTGCCGCTTTGGTACAACCCGTTTTTCCTGCAAAACCTGTCGTACCAATACGACGGACCGACCATGGCCCTGAGCCTGGTGGCGGTGATCTACGCGATCACGTTTCAAAGCCCCTCGCGCGTCCAGCAACTGCTGATACCCGCCGCGCTGATTGCCTTGGCCATCGGGCTTTATCAGGTCAGCTTCAATGTGTTTCTCGGGCTCTGTTGCCTGGAGTGGCTGCGGGGGGCGAACGACCAATTGGCATGGCCCGCGTGGTGGCGCTTGATCGGCTGCAAAGTCGTTCAAATAGGTCTGGCCGGGTTGATCTATTACGCCACCGCCTATTCCTTCATGACTCATAGCCGTACCTCATTGTTGAACGGGGCAGCGGCGCCGCTGCTGCAAGTTGAAATCAATGCGGGCCGAGTGCTGGAAAAAATCGTGCTGCTGTTCCATGGCGGCTTTGCCTGGGTGTTCGCCGCGCTGTTGCTGTGCGCCGTCGCCGGTGCCGTGTGCGTGGGGCAGCGTGTGGTGGAGCGTGCGGACACAGGCCTGGAAAAAACCACCATCGGCCTGCTGTGTCTTTTGCTCTTGCCTGTCCTGATGGTGCTGGTGCCGGGGGCCTCGTTGTTTTTCCGCGACTTCAATGAAGGCGCCCGCACCTTGATGGGTTTTGCTGTGGTGCTGGTGCTGCTGTTCTACCTGAGCCATCGGGCGTTGGCGTCGGTGCATGGAAAACTGCCGTTGCTGTTGCTGGTTCCGCTGTTGGCGATGCTCTCGCTGTCCTTTGCTTATGGACGTGTGCTGACGTTACAAAAAACCTTCGCGACGAATGCGCTGTATGCCTTGAGTGCCGACATCGCTTCGCGCCCGGCATTGCGCGACGCCAAGCGTATTTATATGTCGGTGACGTATTCGGATCACTGGCTGGTGAGCGCAGCCGGGTCGTTCAAGCAGATGCCGGTTTTGCATTACCTGCTGAACACCGACTTTTACATGCTCGCGGAAAACCTGCCCAAGGCAGGCATTACCAATGTGGTCAGGGAAAAGGAACGGCGCAACGCCACGCGAGTGGGATACCAGGGTTATCCACCGCTGGTGGACAGCCTGTTCTATCGCATTTATCTGCTGGGGGATTACGGCTTTATCGTTATCAAAGAACCCGTCCGCGTCCCCTCGCTGCAGTGGTGAACCCATGACCGTTGGTCTGGAATGCCGCGCTACCTGTTAGTTCTTACAGTAGACGCGCAACGGTCTCCGACTTTAGGTTTGAACCGCACCTGAAACGGGAACAGTTCAAGGAACGGACATGAAAGCCTTATGGAAAGCATTCTCCACCTATGCGGTCATTGGCGTGGCCAATACGCTGATTCACTGGCAGATCTTTTACGTACTCACCGTCGCCGCCGAGCTGAGTCAGGCCGCCAGTAATTTTGCTGCGTTTTGTGTGGCCGCAACGTTTTCTTTCTATGTGCATACGCTTTATACGTTTGAGGCCGGGGCATCGGTACTTCGTTATCTGTTGTATGTGTTCTTTGTGGGGGTCATGAGTTTTGTGGTCGGGCATTACGCCGATGTCTGGAAAATCCACGGGCTGGTGACCGTAGGGTCGTTCTCGTTGTTGAGTATGATCTGCGGGCTCTTCTTTTCGGGATTTGTCCTGTATGGAGAGCGCGAAGCGTGAAAGTGTCGCTGATGCCAGCCTTCCCATAAGGCTGGCATGCAGGACAATTTTTACGCGGCAACCACCTCATTAGGCTCAAAACTGTCCGCCCGCGCCATCTGCCACATCCGCGAGTAAAACTCGCCGTTCACTTCCCCGGTGAGTAATTCCCCCGGTTTCAGGAACACATGCAACTGCGAGAACAACTTGATCTCGGTTGCTGACATGCGCCGCACCAGATGCTTGGCCGACAGCTGTGATGGATGATCAAGGCCGGCCGCCGCGAGCATTTCCGCCAGCGCCTTGAGCGTGTTGCGGTGGAAGTTGAACACCCGCTGAGCCTTGTCTGGAACCACCAAAGCGCGTTGACGCAAGGTGTCTTGAGTGGCGACGCCGGTCGGGCATTTGTTGGTGTGGCAGCTTTGCGACTGGATGCAGCCGATGGCGAACATGAAGCCGCGTGCCGAGTTGGCCCAGTCGGCACCGATGGCCAGGACGCTGGCGATGTCGAAGGCACTGACGATCTTGCCGCTGGCGCCGAGTTTGATTTTGTCGCGCAGGTTCAGGCCGACCAACGTGTTGTGCACGAACAGCAGGCCTTCGCGCATCGGCACGCCGATGTGGTCGGTGAATTCCACGGGGGCGGCGCCGGTACCGCCTTCCTTGCCGTCGACCACGATGAAGTCGGGGAGAATGCCGGTCTCCAGCATGGCCTTGGCGATGCCCATGAATTCCCACGGATGACCGAGGCAGAACTTGAAACCCACCGGTTTGCCGCCGGACAGCTCGCGCAGTTGCTGGATGAAATGCATCAGTTCGATCGGCGTGGAAAACGCGCTGTGTCGCGACGGCGAGATGCAGTCTTCACCCATCAGGATGCCGCGGGTTTCAGCGATCTCCTTGGTGACCTTGTGCTTGGGCAGGATGCCGCCGTGACCAGGTTTGGCGCCTTGCGACATCTTGATTTCGATCATCCGCACTTGTGGCGTTTGCGCTTGTGCGGCGAAGCGTTCCGGATCGAAGCGTCCGTCTGCGGTGCGGCAACCGAAGTAGCCGCTGCCCAGTTCCCAGGTCAGGTCGCCGCCGTTTTCCCGGTGGTACGCGCTGATGCTGCCTTCGCCGGTGTCGTGGGCGAAGTTGCCGAGTTTGGCGCCCTGGTTCAACGCGCGAATGGCGTTGGCGCTGAGCGAGCCGAAGCTCATGGCCGAGATGTTGAACACCGAGGCCGAGTACGGCTGGGTGCACTGCGGGCCGCCGACGATGACCCGGAAACTGCTCGGGTCGCTCAACGGCGCCGGGCGCATCGAGTGGCCGATGAATTCGAAACCCGACTGGTACACATCGATCAGGGTGCCGAAGGGTTTGTCGGCGCTTTCATTCTTGGCCCGCGAATAGACCAGCGAACGCTGGGCCCGGGAGAAGGGCAGGGCGTCGCTGTCGGATTCGAGCAGGTATTGGCGGATTTCCGGACGAATGCCCTCCACCAGATAACGAATGTTGCCCAGGATCGGGTAGTTGCGCCGCACCGCGTGAGGGCTTTGCAGCAGATCGAACAGGCCCACGAGGCTCAAGACGCCGGTCACGGCGGTGATCGGCCAGAGCCAGTCGTGTTCGAGGAAGGGCAGGCTGGCGAGGGTGAAGATCACGCAAGCGGCAAAGAAGGCGTAGCGGCTCAGGAGTGACAGGCTCATACGGGTTCCTTGGGTTCGGACTCAATGGGTTGCAAACCTGTGGCATGGGCTTTTGTGGCGAGGGGATTTATCCCCGTTGGGTTGCGAAGCAGCCCCAAAACTATTCACCGCGGTTTAACTGAAAGACCGCATGCATAGGTTTTACGACTGCTTCGCAGTCGAACGGGGATAAATCCCCTCGCCACAGGGACTCTATCGACACAGGAAAGCATTTCAAGGCTGCTTCAGGCATTTTGCGCCTGGAGAAATATCGAAAACAGCTCCGACTGGGATTTGATCCCCAGCTTGCTGTACATGTGTTTCTTATGGACTTTCACGGTTTCAGCAGAGATTTCCAGCTTACGGGCGATTTCTTTACTGGAGCAACCGCTGAGCATCAAGCGCCCGACATCCAGCTCCCGGGCGGTCAATTGCGCGCCCTTGAGTTGTTGCACTGACGCTTCCAGCTGCACCCGCCAGTCGCCCTGGACCGGTGCCGGTGCAAGCGCCACGACTTCGTTGATTTCGTAGGGCAGACGCTGGCGCAACAGGCCGAGCACCCACGGCTGGATCAGCGACAGCAAGGCAATCTGCTGGCCGCTGAAACGCTGCTTGCTGCCCAACGACAGGCACAGCGTGCGATCGCCTTCGAGCTGGCAATTGAACTGGATTTCATCGGCCACCACATTCAGACGAAAGTAGCGTTGGTAATACTCGGTCAGCTCGAAATGCTCCGGCGCCACTTCCGACAGGCGATACAGGCCGGTGCGCGATTGCTCGCGGCAGGCGATGTAGAACGGGTCGAGCAAATAGAGCCCACGCAGATAATCCTGGAACAACTGGTCGGGGCTGCCGTCCTCGCCCGGGCATTCGGCGAACACTTGCGGGTGCTGGTCCGCGCTGAAAAGCAGCGCCACCCAGCTGTCGAAGGTCACGTACTGGTCCAGCAGGCGCACCAGCTGCGTCCAGAAATTGGGCTTGTCCAAGGCGTCGATCAGTTGCCCGACCGAGCGGTGCCAAGCGATATCGTCTAATGAAAGTGTCATGCCTCTACCCCTATCGGGTTACCCCAGCGGCGTGATTCCCCGGCCGGTGGCTTGCTGCGCATACTGGCGCACAGACACAGACCGGGCAATCTTTCTGCCGCCCGGCCCATAACAAGGACTACTCATGAAAGTCGAACTCGCCCAGTTGGCGGGCCGTGACAACGGCACAGCGTACAACCTTGAACGCGCCCTGGCGGCCATCGCTGCCTGCAAGGCTGACACGCAGCTGATCGTCTTCCCGGAAACCCACCTGATGGGCTTTCCGTCCGCCGCCACCGTGGCCCAGACCGCCGAACCGCTGGACGGACCCACCGTCAGCGCCATCGTGGCGGCTGCCCGCGAGCGCAACATCGCCGTGGTGATCGGCATGGCCGAGAACGACAACGGCCGCTTCTACAACACCACGCTGCTGATTACTCCGGATGGCATCGCCCTGAAATACCGCAAGACGCACCTGTGGGCGTCGGATCGCGGAGTGTTCGAAGCGGGCGACCGTTACGCCACGTGCGTGTGGAACGGCATGCGGGTCGGCCTGCTGATTTGTTACGACATCGAGTTCCCGGAAACCGCCCGTGCCCTGGCGCAACTGGGCGCCGAATTGCTGATCGTCACCAACGGCAACATGGACCCCTACGGCCCGACTCACCGCACCGCGATCATGGCCCGCGCCCAGGAAAACCAGGCGTTTGCGCTGATGGTCAATCGGGTGGAAGAGAGCGATGACGGGTTGGTGTTTGCCGGTGGCAGCGCACTGGTGGATCCGCTGGGCACCTTGTTGTTCGAGGCCGGGCGCGATGAAGGGCAGTTTGCGGTTGAACTGGATTTCAGCCGGCTGGAGGCGGCACGCAAGGATTATCGGTACTTGGATGATCAGCGGTTGAAGTTGGCTGGGGAGGTGGTGGAGCAGGTCGACGGTGTTCGGGAGTTATTGATTCCTGACCGTTGACCGAGCCCTCACCCTAGCCCTCTCCCAGAAGGAGAGGGGACTGACCGAGGCGATTCAAAGCGCTACATCGACCTGAATTACCGAGTCGAACTCAGGATTTGAAACACATGGAGATCTCCTCCCTTTCCCCCTCTCCCAGAGGGAGAGGGGACTGACCGAGGCGATTCAAAGCGCTACATCGACCTGAATTACCGAGTCGAACTCAGGATTTGAAACACATGGAGATCTGCTCCCTTTCCCCCTCTCCCAGAGGGAGAGGGGACTGACCGAGGCGATTCAATGCGCTACATCGACCTGAATTACCGAGTCGAACTCAGGATTTGAAACACATGGAGATCTGCTCCCTTTCCCCCTCTCCCCCATGGGGAGAGGGCTGGGGTGAGGGGTGGCTTTTGAACTGGACGTAAATTTTTGCCGAACTCGGCTCTGCCATAAATCTAATAAATTCGGAGTAGTCGCTCATGGCTCGTTTGCAACGCACCCTGTCATTGGGTTCGGTGGTGCTGTTCGGCATCGCCTACATGACGCCGATCATCGTGCTCGGCACCTTTGGCATCCTCGCTCAATCCACCGCCGGCATGGTCCCGGCCGCGTATCTGGCGGCGCTGGTGGCGATGTTTTTCACCGCCATGAGCTACGGCCGAATGGCCTCGGCGTTCCCCGTCGCCGGCTCCGCCTACAGCTATGTACGCAAGGCGATCAGCCCGAAACTCGGCTTCATCGCCGGCTGGGCAGTGCTGCTCGACTACCTGTTCCTGCCGATGGCGATCTGGCTGATCGGCGCCGCCTACCTCAACTCCGCATTCCCGGCCGTGCCGCAGTGGATCTGGGTGCTGGCGTTCATCGGCATCACCAGCGCGATCAACATCGTCGGCCTGAAACTGGCCAACGGCATCAACGCCATGCTGATGCTCGTGCAATTCCTGGTGCTGATCGCCTTCGTCGCGCTGTGCATCCACTACGTCGGTGGCGATGCGAGCACGCCTTTGTGGTCGATCAAGCCGTTCTTCAACGGCGACATGCAGATGCCGCTGATCATGAGCGGCGCGGCCATCGCCTGTTACTCGTTCCTCGGTTTCGACGCGGTCAGTACCCTGACCGAAGAAACCCGCGACCCACGCCGCACCATTCCGCGGGCGATCATGCTGATTACCCTGATCGGCGGGCTGATCTTCGTCAGCGTCTCGTACTTCGTGCAGATCGCCCATCCCTCGTTCCAGTTCGACAGCGTTGATTCGGCAGCCTATGAAATCGCCCGCAACATCGGTGGCGACCTGTTTGTGACGATCTTCCTGATCGGCCTGATCGTCGGCCAGTTCGCCTCGGGCCTGTCGGCTCAGGCCAGCGGTTCGCGTCTGTTATTCGCGATGGGGCGCGACGGCGTGCTGCCAAAATCGTTTTTCGGCAGCCTGCATGAGCGCTTTGGCACACCGGTCAACAGCATCCTGTTGTGCGCTGTGGTCGCGTTGCTGGCGTTGAAACTGGACGTCACCACCTCAACCTCGTTCATCAACTTCGGCGCGTTCCTGGCGTTCAGCCTGGTGAATTTGTCGGTGATCTTTCATTACTGGATCGGCGGCGAGAACAAAGGCCTGCGTGAGTTCGTGTTGTTCCTGCTGTTCCCGTTCATTGGCCTGGCGGCCGATTTGTGGCTGATGGTCAGCCTCGATCACCTGGCGATTTATCTGGGCCTGAGCTGGCTGGCGATTGGCGTGGTGTATCTGGCGGTGCTGACCGGTGGATTCCGCCGCCAGCCACCGGAGATGGATTTCCAGGAGGCCACCTGACCTCTGGACTGTTGAGCAACCTGTGGGAGCGGGCTTGCCCGCGATAGCGTTGGGTCAGCCAGCATGTATGTTGGATGTGACTCCGTCATCGCGGGCAAGCCCGCTCCCACAGTTGATAGGTGTTCAGGCGGCGGAGTGTGTCTGGTGCACCGGCAACTCGACCCGGAACGTAGTGCCCACGCCCACCTCACTGCGCACCGAAATATCCCCCCGATGCTTCTTCACAATGCCATAGGACAGGGACAACCCAAGCCCTGTGCCCTGGCCCACCGGTTTGGTGGTGAAGAACGGGTCGAAGATTTTCTGCAGGCTGTCCGGCGCAATGCCGGACCCGGTGTCTGCCACTTCGATCCACACCCGTTCACCCTCAACCCCGGTGCTCAGGGTGATGGTGCCCCGTTGTGGGCCCATCGCCTGGGATGCGTTGACGATCAGGTTCATGATCACCTGATTGATTTGCGACGGCAGGCATTCGATGTCGGGCAGCAGCTGATACACCTTCACCACATCGGCCTTGTACTTGAGTTCATTGGCGACGATGTTCAGGGTCGATTCGATGCCTTGTTGCAGATTGGTCCACTGCCATTCCAGGTTGGAATCCACCCGGGAAAAGTCCTTCAAATCCTTGACGATCTGCCCGACGCGGTTGATGCCCTCCTTGGATTCCTTGATCAGCAACGGAATGTCGTCGCGCAGAAACTCCAGTTCGATCCGCTCACGTAACTGCCCAAGCCGCTCGATCACCTCACTCGACGCAATCGCCTCTTCGGCCTCGCGATAGGCGTCGAGCATTTCCTGCAGTTGCTTGAAGTAGCCGTCGAGGCTGCCGAGGTTGGAGGAAATGAAGCCGATGGGGTTGTTGATCTCATGGGCGACACCGGCCGCCAATTGCCCCAGGGAAGCGAGTTTTTCCGATTGCACCAGTTGCGATTCAAGCTGTTTGCGCTCGTCGATTTCGCGCTGCAACGCCACGCTGGCCTGTTTGAATTCGGTGGTGCGCTGGTCCACCAGATGCTCCAGGTGGCTCATCTGCACAAACGCGCGTTCGGTCATTTCCCATTTGGTCAGAAGAGTGCTGGCCATCTGCTGGACTTCGATGTTGTCGAACGGTTTTTTCAGGATCAGCAAGCGATCGTGGGCGTGGAGACGGTCCAGCAGTTCGTCCCAGGAATAGTCGGAATACGCGGTACACACCACCACTTGCAGGCGCGGGTCTTCCTGCCACAGATGCTCGATCGTCTGCGCGCCATCCCAGCCTTCAGGCATGCGCATGTCGACGAACGCGAGGGCGTAGGGGCGGCTTTCCTGCAAGGCCTGAGAGAGTTTGCCCAGACCTTCCTGGCCGCCATACGCCGAATCCAGTTCGAACAGGGCAGTGGTGGCTTTGACTTCACTGCCAAAAAGCGTGGCTTCCATTTCGTCCAGTTCGACGTGCTGTACCGAAACCGGGGTGAGGATCTTGCGAAAGTCATCGTGAATGGACGGCGTGTCGTCGATCAGCAGAATGCGCCGGTTCGAAAGCTCACTCATGCTTCCTCCGGAACGGTATTCAACGGGATCTGCAGGGTGAATTGTGCGCCCTTGCCAGGTCCGTCGCTGTGGGCGCTGAGGTGGCCGTTCATCTCGATCGCCGCCAGTGCGCAGCTGTGCAGACCAAAGCCGTGACCTTCCTTGCGGGTGGTAAAACCGTGGGCAAAGATGCGCGTCATGTTCTCCGGTGCAATGCCCTCACCATCATCCTTGACGCTGATTTGCAGGGTGGAGTCTTCGACGATTTTCACCCCCAGGGTCATTTGTCGCGGCCGATTGCTGAGGTCGGACATGGCGTATTTGGCATTACTGATGAGGTTGATCAGGATCAACAGCAACCGGTGCTTGTCGCCCATGACCTGCGGCACCTCGTTGTACTCCTTGACCACCGTGACGTGATGCCGGGTCAGGGCGCCGGAGTTCATCCGCAAGGCGTCCTCCAGCAGTTCGCTGATGTGCAGCGGTTCCATCAGGCTGTTGGCGCCGGCGTAGGACTGCTGGGTGGCGACGATGTCCTTGATGTGGTCGACACTTTTGGTCAGTTGGGCCAGTTCCTCGGACATGCTCTGTTGTTCAATCGCAATGGCGTCGACCAGTTGATTGAGGTAGCCGGGCAGCAACTGGCCTTTCTCGTCCTGGGTGAGGAAGGCGCCCAGGTTGCCTTGGTGTTCGTTGATCAACTGCATCGCCTTGCCCAGCCCCTGGGCCTTGCTGCTACGCAGTTTGCGGCTGACCAGGTCGGCAGAGATGTTCACACTGTTGAGCACGTTGCCGACGTTGTGCAGCACATTGGTGGCGATTTCCGCCATGCCGGCCTGGCGCGCGGTGTCCAGCAGTTCGCTCTGGGTATCCTTGAGTTCGCGGGTGCGCTCTTCGACCCGTTTTTCGAGGTCGTCATTGGCGGATTTCAGGGCTTTGTTGACGCGATTGATCACCGTGAAACTGCGCATCAGGTGAATCGCCAGGTACACCAGCAACAACACCAACAGCACCGAAAACACCAGCATGTAGAAGTGATAACGCTGGTTGACCGCATCGGTACGCTGCTGATCGTTGTTCAACAGGTCAGTGATGCCGTCCAGTCGTTCGGCTACGGGGATGGCCTCGATGTTTTCCAGCAAGCGGTTGACTACCGGCTGTTCACGCAGAATCAGCTCGATGTGATTGTTGAGAACCTCCAGCGGACTGTGGAATTCCTCCGGCAGACGCAGTTTGTTCACTTTCAGTTTGCTCAACCCCACCAGGATTTCGGCAGCCTTGTTGTCAGAGGTGACCATGGCGAACTCCATGGTGCTGAGGACCAGGTCATAGGTGTCGTTGGCGATGTTTTGCAGTTGCAGTTTGTCGCCGTCCTGCAACTGGGCGAGGGGTTCCTGGATGTCGTCTTCGGCGGTTGGCAGAAACGCCAGTGAGTTGCGCAGCACGGCATTGTGGGATTTGAACTGCTCCACCAACCGGATCTTTTCCTCGAAGGCGCTCAGGTACGCATCATGGCTGGCAAGCCAGACAGGCGAGGCGTTGCGGCCGTGATTCGACTCCATCGTGTCGAACCGTTCCCACAGCAGCGTCATTTGGGTCAGTGGCGTGACCAGCGGATCGTAATTGTGGTTGATGGCAATCCTTGCCTTGAGGATTTCCGTCTCCCATTGAGCGTTCAGCTGTTTCATCCGGGAAATCAGATCCCGGGATTCGGTGTAGGTCGACGTCTGGTCCGAGCTGGATTTGAGGTACAGAAACAACAGTATCGAGGCCAGCATCAGGGTGACGATACCAAGGAGTGTCAGGCTGCGGCGGCGGGACATTTTCATAACGGCTTGCCCTCCCATTCACCGGTCAGGGTCTTGAGGAATTTGATGATCAGCACCCTGTCTTCAGGGGAGGGGATGCGCCCCAGCTGGAACTTGAACATCACGTCGACCGCCTCTTCGAGGGTTTTCGCCGAACCGTCGTGAAAGTACGGCGCAGTCACGGCGACGTTACGCAGGCTCGGGACCTTGAACACGTTGCGGTCCTCTTCGTCCTTGGTCACCAGGTACCGGCCCAGGTCGGTTTCGGTACGGTTGCCTCGAGTTTCGAAGTAATCGCCCATCACCCCGAACTTCTGGAACATGTTGCCGCCGATGTTGATCCCCTGATGGCAGGTGATGCAGCCGTATTCCTTGAAACGTTGGTAACCGTACTTCTCCTCGCGGGTGAGGATGTCGGTGTCGCCCAGCAGGTATTGGTCAAAACGCGAGTTGGCGCTGATCAACGTTCGCTCATAGGTGGCCAGGGCGTTTTGCACATTGATCATGGTCACACCATCCGGGTAGGCATCGCCGAACGCGGTTTGATAAGTCGCGTCGGCGGACAGCGTTTGCACCACGTGTTCCCAGTTGCTGCCCATTTCACTGGGGCTTTGCACCACGGCGTGGATCTGGGTTTCCAGTGTGTTCGCGCGGCCGTTCCAGAATTGCCGGAAGTTCAGGCTGGCGTTGAACACGCTCGGGGTGTTGACCACCACGGGCTGGCCGTTGAAACCGATGGAAAACGCCTTGTTATCGGCGCCACCGCTTTCCAGGCGATGGCAACTGGCACAGGACAGGCTGCCGTTGACCGACAAACGTGGCTCATTGAACAACCGGCGCCCGAGTTCAACCCGCAGAGGGTCCTGCTTTGGCACGGCCGGCAGCGGCTTTAACGGTTCGTCCAGTGGCGCGCCGCTGGCTGTCAGGCACAGCCCGAGCAGAGGCATCAAGAGCAAGCGGTAGAGAAATGGCGACATCTTGTAATTCCTTGGCTGATAGCCCGTGTGTCGCTGCATATCGATCATGTGGCTGCAGGGGGAGGGAGTTTCACCGACGTCAGATACTGTACGAAGTCATCCGGCGCCACGGCTTTGCTGAAGTAGTAACCCTGGCCTTCCTCGCACTGATGTGCCTTGAGGAAATTCAACTGTTCGAGGGTCTCCACTCCTTCGGCGATGATGGTCAGCTTGAGGCTCTTGCCCAGGCTGATGATGGCGCTGACCAGGGCCGCGTCGTTGATGTCACAGCTCAGGCCGCGAATGAACGACTGATCGATTTTCAGCACATCGATGGGAAAACGTCGCAGGTAACTCAGGCTGGAATACCCGGTGCCAAAGTCATCGATGGCCAGCCGCACGCCCATTGCCTTGATTCGGTTCAGGGCGGTGACGGTGGCATCGACGTTCTGCATCAGCACGCCTTCGGTGATTTCCAGTTCCAGCAATGACGGATCCAGACCGGTTTGTGCGAGGACCTGTTCAATGCCCTCTACAAAACTGCGCTGGCGAAAATCGATGGCCGACACATTCACCGACATGCACAGCCTCGGCAGCCCCGCAGCCTGCCAGGCGCAGGCTTGCCGACAGGCTTGGGCCAGCACCCATTTGCTCAACGGTACGATCAGGCCACTGTCTTCGGCCACACCAATGAAGTCCGACGGGTAAACCCAGCCATGCCCCGGTTTCAGCCAGCGAATCAAGGCTTCTGCACCCACCACCTCACCGGTGCCCAGGTCGAGCTTGGGCTGGTAATGCAGGACAAATTCGTCGCGCTCCAGGGCCAGGCGAATACCCGACTCGATGGTCTGCTGGTCCCGGGCGCGCTGGTTCATTTCTTCAATGAAAAAGCGGAAGTCGTTGGGGCCGCTTTCCTTGACATTGCGCATCGCGGTCTCGGCTTTCTTGATCAACGCGATTGCATCGAAGCCGTCATCGGGGTAGATGCTGATGCCCAGGCTGGCGGTCACGCTCAGGTCATGGCCGGCGATGTGCTGGGTTGTGCCGATGGCGTTCAAGAGTTTTTCAGCGATGCCTTTGGTCTGCTGAGGATGGCGGATGTCAGCGAGGATCACCACGAACTCATCAGAGCCGTAGCGAAACACCGAGTCGGATTCGCGCACCGTCGACACCAGGTTATGCCCGACCCGTTTGAGCATCTCGTCACCGGCCGGATGGCCCAGCGCATTGTTGATGCGCTTGAAGCGATCAAGGCCCAGAAACATCACCGCCAGTTGCTTGTCATGGCGGCGGGACAACGCCAGGGACTGGTTCAGCCGATCACCGAGCAACGTGCTGTTGGGCAACTCGGTCAAGACGTCGTATTGCAGCAGGTGAGACACCTTGAGCAGTTCGTGGACCCGCGCCTCGATGGTCTGCTCCAGGCTTTGCACTTTCGTCGCCGCGTCCTGCGTCATCTGCCATTTCCAGGTCAGGGCGCTGGCCATCTGGCGGATTTCCAGACTGTCGAAGGGTTTTTTCAACACCAGCAACTGGTCGCCAAACTCCAGCCGTTCAGCCATGTCTTCCCAGCTGTAATCCGAATAGGCGGTGCACAAGGCGATTTGCAGGTGTGGGTCGACCTTCCAGAGTCGTTCGATGGTTTCCAGCCCGTCCCAACCCGGCGGCATGCGCATGTCGGTGAACGCCATGGCGTAGGGGCGTCCTTCCGCCAGGGCGCGCATGACCAGTTCGAGGGCTTCCTGGCCCTGATAGGCGGAATCGAGCTCAAAGGTGAGCCGAGCCTGTTGTTGCACGCCGAACAGTGCCTCTTCTGTACCGGCGAGGGTCTGCTCGTCCTCGGTGTCGGGGCCGAGGATCTTTCGAAAGTCCCGATGGATCGAGGGCGTGTCGTCGATGATCAGGATGCGCCGGTTGGTCTGGACGAACGGAGTTTTCATTCCTTGTCCTCCGTGGCGTGCGGGTTGTCCAGGATCGGTCCGTGTTCGTCACTTGCGGGCACGATGCTGCCGGCTTTGAGCAACTGTGCGGCTTGTTGGCTGCTGACCGCCTTACTGAAAAAGTAACCCTGTGCGTTCATTGGCGAGCCTGTGGCCATCAGCGAACTGCGCTGTTCCTGGGTTTCGACACCTTCGGCGATGATTCCGATCCCTACCTCGCGAGCGAAGTTGATGATTGCGCGCAAGGTGTTGGCGCTCTCCGGGTCGCGGGCCGCGGTATCGATGAAGGCCTGGGCGAGTTTCAGGTGATTGACCTGGTACGTCTTGAGGTAATCGAACGAGGAGTATTCAGTGCCGAAGTCGTCGATGGCGATCTTTACTCCCAGCTCCCGCAGGCGCGGCAGCACGTCGTTGTGGGTCCATTTGGTCTGGGCCAGGGTCGCTTCGGTGACATCGAAGCGCAGGTCCCAGGCACACAGTTCCCAGCGCGCGGTGGTGCGCAGCACGTCATAGATCAGCTCGGGCCCGCTTTTGAGCTGGGCCAGGGACAGCTTGATGGCAATCACCGGCGGCGCCATGCCGTCGTCGCGCCACTGGCGCATTTGCTGGCAGGCGCGATCCAGCACCCAGTGACCGAGGGCGATGATGGCGCCGGTTTTTTCCGCAGCCGGCAGGAACGCCGGCGCTTCCAGCAAACCGCGCTCGGGGTGGTTCCAGCTGACCTGGGCTTCCATGCCGAGGATCTTGCCGCTGCTCAGGTCAACTTCCGGCCAGTAATTGAGTTCGAGTTCTCCGTGTTCAATGGCGGTTTTCAGATCGTTGGCGATGGTCATGCGCTCGACCACCTCCTGATTGATCTCCTCAGAGTGGAAGTGATACTGGTTGCGGCCCTTTTCCTTGGAGCGATAGAGCGCCATGTCGGCCTGGTTCAGCAGGCCGTCGGCGCTGGTGATGAGCGGCGAATAGCTGCTGATGCCGATGCTGACCGAGACGCGCACGTCATTGCCGGCCAGGGAGTAGGGGAGCACCAGCGCATCGCGGACCTTGCCGGCCAATGACGCAGACTGGGTAGGGTCGCTGACGTCCAGTTGCAAAATGGCGAACTCGTCGCCGCCGAGGCGGGCGACCACATCGTTTTCGCGCACGCAGGCTTTGATGCGCCGGGCCACTTCCTGCAGCAACAGGTCGCCCACCGGGTGGCCGAGGGTATCGTTGATCCGTTTGAAGTGATCGAGGTCCAGATAGAACATCGCGAACGGTGTGGCGCCCCGACGCGCGGCGGCGAATGCCTGGTGCAGGCGCTCGATCAAGGTGGCACGGTTGGCCAGCCCCGTCAGCCCGTCAGTGCGGGCCAGCAGGGCGATTTTCTCCTCGGCGACCTTGCGTTCAGTGACGTCGATGATGATCCCTTCGACTTCCAGCAGACGTCCTTCGTCGTCACGCACCGGGATATAGCGGTTTTCGACCCAGCGCCAGTCACCGTCGCCGGTGCGCATCCGGAACTCGATGGAAGCGCCTAAAGCGTGGCGATCCAGCACCCGGGCCATGGCCGTGTCGACTTTCGATTGGTCGTCGGGATGAATCAACTCCCGGGCCCAGTTGGCCGAGGCGACCAGATTCGCCGCAACGTGACCGTACTTGGTGATGTTGTGGGAGATGTACATCAGCGGGAATGACGGTTCGCCCCGCAGGCGATAGAGAATGGTAGGGCTGTTCTGCACGATGATGTTGGCGTCAGAGAGCTCCCGGGTGCGCTCTTCGACGGCCTGTTCCAGCAATGACATCTTCAGCTCGGCGTCTTCGGTCATCTGCCATTTGGCGGTCAATGCGCTGGCCAGCTGGCGGATTTCGATGGCATCGAAGGGTTTTTTCAGGATCAGCAGGCGATCGCCCAGTTCGAGGCGTTCATCGATGTCTTCCCAGGAATAGTCGGAATAGGCGGTGCACAACGCCACTTGCAGCTTGGGATCGACCTGCCACAGCCGTTCGATGGTTTCCAGACCGTCCCAGCCCGGCGGCATGCGCATGTCGATAAAGGCCATCGCGTAGGGCAGGTCGTTAGCCAGCGCTCGCTCGACCTTGTTCAGTGCTTCAAGGCCCTGAAAGGCCGAATCGAGCATGAAACTTTGCAGTGTGGCCGTCGCTTGCATCCCGAACAGGGCTTTTTCGGCGCTGATCAGCTCGTCGTCTTCGCTCGATGGCGGGCTGAGGATCTTGATGAAATCCGCATGAATGGAAGCGGTGTCGTCGACGATAAGAATCCGACGGTTGGTGCGCGCGAGCAGCGTATTCATAGGCATACGCCGGGAGCGGTGGCAGTGTGGAGCGGTGTGCTCATAGGGGCATCCTTTCCCTGATCACGTGGCGAAGCATCGTTAATGGATCCGAGTGAACAGAGCATAGTCGCCCGTGCAGCACTTCGCCCGTCGACTGAAACGAATCATTTCCAGGGGCCTGGCTGGAAATCATCTAGCCTGTAGCTCAGGCAAGGTCAGAAACGGAATGTTCTGGCTGATGACTGACGCAACAACGCCCGTTTCGCTTGAGGTAATGCCATGGAAGAGCAACTCCCCACGACTGTCACCTGGAAACCCACGATTCTGCTGGTCGACGATGAGGAGTCGATTCTCAATAGTCTGCGCCGGCTCTTGCGCGGTCAGCCCTACGAAGTACTGCTGGCCACCAGCGGGGCTCAGGCCCTGGACATCATGGCGAAACAGCCCGTCGAACTGGTGATGAGCGATGCGCGCATGCCCAATATGGACGGCGCCACGCTGTTGGCGCACATTCACCAGCGCCATCCCGACACGCTGCGTATTTTGCTGACCGGTTATGCCGACCTGACAATGATCGTCAAAGCGATCAACGAGGGGCAGATAGACCGTTACATCAGCAAACCCTGGCACGATGAGGAGTTGCTGTTGACCTTGCGCCAATCCCTCGCCTACCAGCATTCCGAGCGCGAACGCTTACGCCTGGTGCAGGAGACGTGGGACCGCAACGAAGAATTGAAGCTGCTCAACGCGACCCTGGAAAAACACGTCGCGTCCCGCACTGCCGAGCTGCAGCAGACCGCCGACATGCTCGACCTGGCCTACGAAGAGCTCAAACACAGCTATGTCACCGGCACCGAGGTGTTTTCGCTGTTGGCCAACCTGCGTTTGCCGCCGGCCAAGCAGACGAACCGACAGATCATCGAACTGGTGCGGGTGTACTGCAAACGCCATGGCCTGGACGAGGGCAGCGCCCGCAACCTGACCATGGCCGCGGCGCTCTACAACATCGGCAAGCTGAGCTGGACCGACAGCATGATGACCGCGCCTGCGGATCTGCTGCACCACAGCGATCGGGAACGCTATCGCGGTTATCCGAAGCAGAGCGAATCGCTGCTGATGACCCTCGATCCGATGAAAGACGCCGCGCGCCTGATTCTTCATCATCAGGAGCGCTGGGATGGCACCGGTTTCCCCGACCGGCTCAAGGGCGAGGCGATTCCGCTCGGTTCGCGGTGGCTGAAACTGGCGGTGGATTTCATCGAGTTGCAACGCGGGCTGATCCTTGAACGGCAGATGAACAGCGATGAAGCCTTGGTCTATATCCGCCAGTATGCCGGTCGTCTATACGATCCTGATCTGGTCGAGGACTTCATCAAGGTTTGCGCTGCGTACTTGAGCGATGTGTCGCTGGCCGATCCGACGGTCAAGGTAATGAGCACCCGGGACCTGGCGGCCGGGATGATTCTGGCGCGCAACCTCAATGCAGATAACGGCATGCTGCTGCTCAATGCGGGCAAGGTACTGAGCGGGCCGCTGGTGGAGAAGCTGATCGCGTTCGAGGCGATGGAAGGGGCGAAATACAGTGTTTTTGTGAAAGTGCCGGAGGAAGTGGAAGCCGCGATTCTCGAAGCGCCACTGGTGGTTCAGGCTCAGCCCTGAACCCTGTGGGAGCGAGCCTGCTCGCGATGACGGACTGACTTCACCATTGATGTCGACTGAAAGATCGCTATCGCGAGCAGGCTCGCTCCCACAAGGGCTCAGCGTCCGGTCGGGATTTTTCGGGGTGACGCAGAGCCCGCACCCATGTGATCCTTTGCGCCTTTCACCCAAGGCCTCTTCAGATCCATGACCTTTTCCTCCACTACTTCCCCCCGCATCATCCACATCGCCGCCGCCCTGCTGATCGGCCCAGACGGTCGCACGCTGCTGGTCCGCAAGCGCGGCACCGAAGCCTTCATGCAGCCCGGCGGCAAGATCGAGGCCCACGAGCAACCGGTTCACGCCCTGGCCCGTGAACTGGAAGAAGAGCTCGGGCTGGTCATCGACCCTGCGCACGCCACCTACTTGGGGCCCTTTTCGGCACCGGCCGCCAATGAGCCGGGTTTTGTCGTACAGGCTGAACTCTTTCTGCTGACCATTGATTCAGACGTATCGCCTGCGGCGGAGATCGAAGAGGTGCGCTGGATCGACCCGGCCACCGACGGCCATCTCACGCTGGCGCCATTGACACGGGACCTGATCCTGCCGTTTTATCGAGCTTCGCTGACCGCCACCGTCTGATCATCCACGGACCAGGATTGCCCCCATGATCCCGCTTCAAGACTTGCTGATTTTCGCCGCTGCCGCGTTGCTGATGGTGCTGACGCCGGGGCCGAACATGATCTACCTGATCTCCCGCTCGATCTGCCAGGGGCGCAAGGCCGGCGTGACGTCGTTGCTCGGCGTGGTCGCGGGGTTTTTCGTGCACCTGTTCGCCGCCGCGGCCGGTTTGACTGCGGTGTTCCTGGCCGTGCCGTTAGCCTACGAAGTGCTGAAATGGGCCGGCGCGCTGTACTTGCTGTGGCTGGCCTGGCAAGCGGTCAAACCCGGCGCGCGTTCACCGTTTGAAGCGCAGCAGTTGCCGCCGGATTCGTCGCGCAAACTGATCACCATGGGCTTTCTCACCAGCGCCCTGAACCCGAAGATTGCGGTGTTTTACCTGTCGGTGTTTCCGCAATTCATCACCCCTGAGCATGGCTCGGTGTTCACCCAAAGCATCGTGCTCGGCCTGACCCAGATCAGCGTCAGCTTCTGCGTCAATCTGCTGATCGCGATATTCGCAGCCGGCATCGCGTCGTGGTTCGTCAACAACCCGACCTGGTTGTCGGTGCAGCGCTATTTCATGGGCTTTGTTCTGTCAGCGCTGGCGGTGCGGCTGATGCTTGAGCAACGTCGGACGGCTTGACCATGTGGATTGAACGACTGGATGCCAGCCATGCCCTGGACTATCGGGCGCTGATGCTCGAAGCCTACGACCTGCATCCGCAGGCCTTCACCTCAAGTGTGCGCGAGCGCGCGGCGATGCCGTTGAGTTGGTGGGAATCGCGCCTGACCAGCAAGCTGGATGTGCTGTTCGGGGCGTTCGAGGAGGGCAAGTTGGCGGGCATCGTCGGCCTGGCCTTCGAGCCTCGGGAAAAGGCCCGGCACAAGGCAACGCTGTTTGGCATGTACGTGTCCGGCAAGGTCCGGCAGCGCGGGTTGGGTCAGCAACTGGTGCAGGCCGCGCTGGCCGAAGCGCAGAACCATAAGGGCCTGCGATTGATCCAGCTGACCGTCACCGCTGGCAACGAGGCCGCGTTCAACCTGTACAAGCGCTGCGGCTTTGTACAGTACGGCCTCGAACCCATGGCAGTACGCGTCGGCGAAGACTACTTCGACAAAATCCACATGTGGCGCGAACTCTCCTCGGACTCTGAGGAGTAACGGCTTCTGTGGCGAGGGGACTTGTCCCCGTTGGAGTGCGAAGCGCTCCCCGGCATTCTTTCAGGCAAACCTTGTTCGCAGGTTTTAGGGCCGCTTCGCAGCCCAACGGGGACAAGTCCCCTCGCCACAGGGACCGTGTCGGCTAGCGGACGGCGCTGACCCCGTCCAGTGTCGAGAACGATGTGTCCTTGGCCGTCAGCAAGAAATCGCGCATGTACGGCGCATCCAGCATGTCCGCGCGGATCCCCGCATACAGCGTCGCAAACAATCCTTTCTCGCCGAGCCGCTTGGCCTTCACGTAACCCCGTGAGCTGTATTCATGCAGCGCCCAATGGGGCATGCCGCACACGCCGCGTCCGCTGGCCACCAGTTGCATCATCATCACGGTCAACTCTGAGGTGCGGACCTGGGCCGGTTCGATGTCGGCCGGTTCGAGGAAGCGGGTGAAAATGTCCAGCCGATCGCGTTCAACCGGGTAGGTGATCAGCGTTTCCGTGAGCAAATCTTCCGGAACGATGTAGGCCTTGTTCGCCAGACGGTGCTGATTGGCCACCGCGAGCATCGCTTCATAGGTGAACAACGGCACGTAAGTGATCCCCGCCAGTTCCAGCGGATCCGAGGTCACCACCAAGTCCAGATCGCCACGGGCCAGGGCCGGCAGCGGGGCGAAGGAGAAGCCCGAGGCCAGGTCCAGCTCGACTTCCGGCCAGGCGTCACGGAACTGGTCGATGGTGGGCATCAGCCACTGGAAGCAGCTGTGGCACTCGATCGCCATGTGCAAACGGCCCGCCGTGCCGCCGGCCAAGCGCGCGATATCACGCTCGGCACCGCGTAGCAGCGGCAGGGTCGCGTCAGCCAGTTGCAGCAGGCGCAGACCGGCGCTGGTGAAACGCACCGGTTTGGTCTTGCGCACGAACAGCGGCATGCCCATGCGCTCCTCCAGTTCCTTGAACTGGTGGGACAGGGCCGACTGGGTCAGGTGCAGGCGGTCGGCGGCATCGACCAGGCTGTCGGCTTCGCGCAAGGCGTGCAGGGTCTTCAGGTGACGGATTTCAAGCACCGGGGGCTCCATGAGGAAAACTTGTGATCAACACGAAAAGGTTGAGTTTGTCTCATGTTGGGTTGGCTGTCGACAATAGCGCCATGTTTTACAGCCTCTTTTACAGGAAGAAACTCACCATGGCTCTGGCACACACACTTGGTTTCCCACGCATCGGCGCAGACCGCGAACTGAAAAAAGCCCTCGAATCCTACTGGAAGGGCGACCTCGATCAGGACGCGCTGAAAAGCGTCGGCCGCCAATTGCGCGCCTCCCACTGGCAGTTGCAGAAAGACGCCGGCATCGACCTGCTACCCGTCGGCGACTTCGCCTGGTACGACCAGGTGCTGACCCATTCCCTGACCTTCGGTGTGATCCCCGAACGTTTCGACAGCGCCAAGGATGCACGCGGCCTGCCGACCCTCGACACCCTGTTCGCCATGGCCCGAGGCACCACGACTGCCTGCTGCGGCGGTGAACACACCAAGGCGCAATATGCCCAGGAGCTGACCAAGTGGTTCGACACCAACTACCACTACCTGGTCCCGGAATTCACCGCTGACCAACAATTCAAACTGAGCTGGGAACAGCTGTTCGACGAAGTCGACGAAGCCAAGGCGCTGGGTCACAACGTCAAACCGGTGATCATCGGCCCGCTGACTTACCTGTGGCTGGGCAAAGCCAAAGGCAACGACTTCGACAAGCTCGACTTGCTGGAACGCCTGCTGCCAATCTACGGCGAAATCCTCGGCCGCCTCGCCGCGCAGGGCGTGGAATGGGTGCAGATCGACGAACCGATCCTGACCCTCGACCTGCCGCAAGCCTGGAAAAACGCCTTCGAACGCGCTTATCACATCCTTCAATATTCGCCGCTGAAAAAACTCGTGGCGACCTACTTCAGCGGTCTGGAAGACAACCTCGGCCTGGCGGTCGGCCTGCCGGTGCAAGGCTTGCACATCGACGCGGTGCGCGCGCCGGATCAACTCGGCCAGGTGTTGGATCGCCTGCCGACCTACAAGATTCTTTCGGTGGGCCTGGTCAACGGTCGCAACGTCTGGCGCTGCGAACTGGAGCAAGTCCTCGCGCAACTGCAACCGGCGCAAGAGCGCTTTGGTGACAACCTGTGGGTCAGCAGTTCCTGCTCGCTGCTGCACAGCCCGGTGGACCTGGAGCGTGAAGACAAACTCGACCCGGAGCTAAAAAGCTGGCTGGCGTTTGCGGTGCAGAAGTGCGGTGAAATCGCCGTGCTGCGCGATGCCCTCAACGATCCGCAATCGTCCAAGGTGCAGGCTGTCCTCGCCGAAAGTCGTGCGATTCAGGTCAGCCGTGCCGAGTCTCCGCGTATCCACAAAGCCGAAGTGCAGGCACGGATAAACGCTATCAGTGACAAAGACAGCCAACGCCACTCGCCATTTGCCAAACGCATCGCGCAGCAACAGGCGCGCTTGAAACTGCCGCCATTCCCGACCACCACCATCGGCTCGTTCCCGCAGACCGGGTCGATCCGTCTGGCGCGCCAGGCGTTCAAGCAAGGCAAGCTGTCGGCCAACGATTACACCGACGCCATGCACAGCGAAATCCGTCACGCGGTGCAAGTCCAGGAACGCCTGGGCCTGGACGTGCTGGTGCACGGTGAAGCCGAACGCAACGACATGGTCGAATACTTCGCCGAGCAACTGGACGGCTACTTGTTCACCCGTTTCGGCTGGGTGCAGAGCTACGGTTCGCGCTGCGTCAAACCGGCGATCATCTACGGCGACCTGAGCCGACCGAACGCCATGACGGTCGACTGGATCACCTACGCGCAAAGCCTGACCGACAAGGTCATGAAAGGCATGCTCACCGGTCCCGTGACCATGCTGATGTGGTCGTTCCCCCGCGAAGACGTCTCGCGCAAAATCCAGGCGCAGCAACTGGCGTTGGCCCTGCGTGACGAAGTGGTGGACCTGGAAGCCGCCGGCATCAAGATCGTGCAGATCGACGAAGCCGCGTTCCGCGAAGGCTTGCCGCTGCGCCGGGCACAATGGCAGGAATATCTGGACTGGGCGGTGGAAGCCTTCCGCTTGAGCGCCTCCGGCGTGCGGGACGAAACCCAGATCCACACCCACATGTGCTACAGCGAATTCAACGACGTGATCGAGTCCATCGCGGCGATGGATGCCGACGTGATCACCATCGAAACCTCGCGTTCGGACATGGAATTGCTGGAAGCTTTTGAAGCGTTCGACTACCCGAACGACATCGGGCCAGGGGTTTATGACATCCACTCGCCACGGGTGCCGGACACGGCGGAGATGGTCAAGTTGATGAGCAAAGCGGTGAAGCGCATTCCGGCGGAGCGGTTGTGGGTGAACCCGGATTGCGGGTTGAAGACCCGGGCGTGGCCGGAGACTGAAGCGGCGCTGGTGAACATGGTGGCGGCGGCAAGGCAGTTGCGGAGTCAGTTGGCCTAAAGTCCTGCGACGCCTGCACTGGCGCCTTCGCGAGCAAGCCCGCTCCCACAGTGGATTTATGTCGATCACAGATATTGTGGACGGCATCAATCCTGTGGGAGCGGGCTTGCTCGCGAAGCAGGCGACTCGGTCTTCGATATGACCGCTCGGCAATCTTCATCAAACTGTCACGTAACTGTGGCAGCGCGCTTGATCAAACTTCATCAGACTCGCGCTCTACTGGGGTTCTGCGTTTCGGTGTTTTTCATGCGTGCATTCATTTTTCTGGCCTTGCTGGTGTTTGGCCTGCCGTCCTTGGCGGCGTCTCGTTGCGATGTCAACGTTCCAACCGAACATGCCGATCTGGCGCAGGTGAGCCTGGCGTACCAGAGCATCGGCCGTGCGTCCGACCCGGCGTTGCTGCTGGTGATGGGCCTGGGCGGGCAGTTGATTCACTGGCCGGACGAGGTGGTGGTCGCGTTGTGTCAGCAGGGCTTCAGGGTGATCCGTTATGACAATCGCGATGTCGGCCTCTCCAAGTGGCGCCAAGCGCCTGCCGACGCCAACCTGACGTTCGAAGTGCTGCGCTACAAACTCGGTTTGCCGGTGGCGGCGCCGTACACCCTGACCGACATGGCGGACGATGCCTTTGGCCTGATGGATGCGCTGAAGGTCGAGCAATTTCACGTGTTGGGCGCGAGCATGGGCGGGATGATTGCCCAGCACATGGCGGCGATGGCGCCGCAACGGGTCGAGAGCCTGACGCTGATCATGACCAGTTCCGGGGCCGAGGGCTTGCCGGCGCCGAGTGCGGCGTTGGTGCAGTTGTTGTCGCGGCGGAGCGCGCCAAATCGCGAAGTGGCGCTGGAGCAACAGGCGGATTTACTGGCGGCGTTGGGCAGCCCGACTGTCAGTGATGATCGGCAGGCGTTGCTGCATCAGGCGGCGCTGTCTTATGACCGGGCGTTCAACCCGGAAGGTGTGAAGCGCCAGATCATGGCGATCCTCGCCGAGCGCAGTCGCGTGGCGCTGCTGAACCAGTTGCGCGTGCCGACGCTGGTGGTTCACGGCACCGCCGATCCGCTGTTGCCGGTGATGCATGGCGTGCACTTGGCGGCGCATATCCGTGGCAGTCAGTTGAAGCTGATTCCGGGACTGGCGCATCGGTTCCAGGAAGCGTTCAAGGCGCCGTTGCTGGCGGCGGTGTTGCCGTACTTGCAGGCCCATCGCGAAGACACTTCGCATTGGGCACAGATCGATCCGGTGCCAACCCCGAATCTCTTGTAATCCCCAAATCCAACCTGTGAAACAAAATCCTGTGGTGAGGCAATGCTGTTCACTTAAGACAATCTCCAGTCGAGCAGGAACCTGTGGCGAGGGGATTTATCCCCGTTCGGCTGCGAAGCAGTCGTAAATCCAGACAACTCGGTCTGTCTGAACGGACGCGGGGGCGGCTTCGCCACCCAACGGGGATAAATCCCCTCACCACAAAGGCTCCCTTACCTCAGTTGGTTATGTCGATGGAACGAAGTTATCCAGCATCCGGTTCACCGCCAGTTCACCCAGCATGACGGACTGCTGAATGCCCAGCACGGTGTTGCGCTGCGGGCCTTCCAGCAACCCGGCGAAATCACTCAGCATCACGCTCGCCGAGGCCAGGGATTCGCAGGCGTTGGCCAGCAGGGTTTCGTGATCGATGTCGGGGGCGATGGTGTAGATGGTGCTGGGCCGGCGTGGGATGTCTTTGGGGATGACCGGTTTGAGGTAGAAATCGAGGGCGCGGTCGGCGGCTTCGTTGAGTTTTTTGGAGTCTGGGGTTTCGTAGGGGGAGACGTCGTCGGTTTCTGGTGGGTTCGGAGTTATTTTGAACATCTGGAGTTATTCCTAATAGTAGAGCCGCAACCTGTCTCGCTACTAAACGGAGGGGTGGCAGCTGTGCGCAAGTTAGTAGACCGGCAAACTCCCAAATCCGGCGCGCCCGAGGGCGCCATGCGCACAGCTACCATCAAATGCAGGCGAGTGCCTGACTGAAAGACGCATGTGCACCAATTTGGAAGAAGCCGGGCTACTAAACCCGATCACTGGGAATCAGTGACACGAACCAAGTTACCGACGGGCCTCCAGGCGCACAAGCCAGCGGATTCTGACGTTGTTGTAGGCGACGGCGCAAGGCGCTGTAGCTTTCAGGAAGTAACCTTAAACAGAACTAAACACACTCCCCAAAACACCCCAAAACCCTGTGGGAGCGGGCTTGCCCGCGATGGTGGCGTATCAGTCGCTATCTACTTTTCTGATACACCGCTATCGCGGGCAAGCCCGCTCCCACAGGGATAGTGGAATGGCTGTTAACTCTGTTCCACAGGGATAGTGGAATGGCTGCCACCTCGGCCCTGTCAGGTGTATCGTTCAAACTTTCCGGCGCGATCCAGCCCTGCGAGGTGAATGATGAGTACCCCTTTGAAAATCGATTTCGTCAGCGATGTGTCCTGCCCGTGGTGCGTGGTCGGCCTGTATGGCCTGACCCGGGCGCTGGAAGTGCTGCGCGATGAGGTCCAGGCCGAGATCCGTTTCCAACCGTTCGAACTGAACCCGAAAATGGGGCCGGAAGGGCAGAACATCACCGAACACATCAGCGAAAAGTACGGTTCGACCCCTGAGCAATCGCAGAAGAACCGCGAGATGATCCGCGCGCGTGGCGCCGAGGTCGGTTTTGCGTTTCGCACCGATGGCAACAGCCGCATCTACAACACCTTTGATGCCCATCGGCTGCTGTTTTGGGCGGGGCTGGAAGGGTTGCAGTTCAATCTGAAGGAAGCGCTGTTCAAGGCGTATTTCACTGATGGCGGCAATCCATCTGATCACGGTCAGTTGGCGCAGATTGCAGAAAGCGTGGGGCTGAATCGACAGCGGGCCGAGGCGATTCTGGCGTCCGATGAGTTTGCCAAAGAGGTGCTCGAAGAAGAGCAGTTGTGGCTGTCGCGCGGAGTGAGTTCGGTGCCGACGGTGGTGTTTAACGGGCAGTATGCGGTGAGTGGTGGGCAGCCGGTTGAGACGTTTGTCGGGGCGATCCGGCAGATCATGAGCGAATCAAAGGGCGGCACCGTCAACAACTGACCGCCACTGACACCACCCCCTACAGGGAATGGTGTGGGGGCGTGGGCTGGGTTTAGCGGACGATTTTGTCGACGTGGATGCCCAGTTTCTTCAAGCGATACCAGAAGCTGCGCTCGGAGATCCCGATCAACTGCGCCGCCGCGGCCTGCACGCCATTGCTCTGTGCCAGCGCGGCCAGAATGTAAGCCTTCTCGACCTCCGCCAACGCCGCTTCCAGATCCGCCGGCACGCTGCCTTCGGTGACCAGCGCACCGCTGCTACTGGAACTTGAAGCAAACAAATACGCCGGCAAATCTTCCTCTTCAATCACCGCACCCGACGCCACAATCGTCGCGCGCTCCACGCAGTTCTGCAGCTCGCGAATATTCCCCGGCCACGAATAATTGGCCATCGCCTGCAAGGCTTCCGGGCTGAATCCGGTAAAGCGCTTGCCCGCTGTGGCGCCGAGGGTGTGTGCGAAGTGCCGGGCCAGCGGCGCGATGTCTTCCACCCGTTCGCGCAGGGCCGGCAGCGGAATCGGGAACACGTTGAGGCGGTAGTAAAGGTCCTCGCGAAATTCTTTGTTGGCCACCGCGTCCAGCAGGTTCTTGTTGGTCGCGGCAATCACCCGCACATCGACCTTGCGCTCGCGTGGATCGCCCACCGGCTCGATCACCCGTTCCTGCAAGGCCCGGAGGATTTTCGCCTGCAGGGCCAGCGGCATTTCACCGATTTCATCGAGGAACAGCGTGCCCTTGTCAGCCTGCATGAAACGCCCGACGCGATCCGCCACGGCGCCGGTAAACGCGCCTTTGCGGTGACCAAACATTTCGCTTTCCAGCAGCCCTTCGGGGATCGCCGCGCAGTTCACCGCCACAAACGGTTTGTCCGCGCGGTTGCCGTGTTTGTGGATCGCCCGAGCGACCATTTCCTTGCCGGTGCCGCTTTCGCCGGTCAGCAGAATCGTCGCGTTGCTTTCGCGCACGGAATCGATCGCGTGCAGCACCCGACGGAAACTCGGGCTGTCGCCGATCAGGTTGTCGATCTGCTGGTGCTCATCAAGCTCGGCGCGCATGCGCTGGTTGTCTTTGAGGATGTCGCGAAATTGCAGGGCCTTGCTGACGGTGATATCCAGTTCGTCGATGTCGAACGGCTTGGCGATGTAGTCGAAGGCGCCGTTGCGCATCGACTGCACGGCGTTTTTCACGGTGCTGTAGGCGGTCATCACGATGACGGGTAGCTGCGGAAAGCGCGTTTTGATTTCCGCCAGCAGTTGCGGGCCGTCCATGCCGGGCATGCGCCAGTCGCTGATCACCAGGTCGATGTCCTCGCACTCCAGCACCTTGAGCGCGTGCAGGCCATTGCCGGCGGTGAACACCTGAATGCCGTTCTGACCCAGGGCCGATGCCAGCAAGTCGCAGAGCTTGGGCTCGTCGTCGACCACCAGTACGTTATGTGTCATCGCTGCCCTCTTCGAAGTCTTCACCGTTGGCCGGAATGTACAGCGTGAAGGTGGTCCCGGCATCTTTTTCACTGACGCATTCGATGCGCCCGTCATGACTTTCCATGATCGAAAACACCTTGGCCAGCCCCAGGCCCGTGCCCGAGGCCTTGGTGGTGACGAACGGCGTGAAGATCCGTTCGAGCATGTCCGGTTCGATGCCCTGGCCGGTGTCGCAGACGCTGATCACGGTGTAGTGCTCGTCGCTGCTGATGCCGACCGTGAGCCGCCCGCCGTCGGGCATGGCGTCGATGGCGTTGACGATCAGGTTCAGGCCGGCCTGCTTGAGTTGTCGCGCATCAGCGTGAAGGGTCGCGCCGGGTGCCTGATCGTCGATTCGCACATCGATGTTGTGGCTGGCCAGTTCCGGGGCGCAGAAGCCGATCAATTCATCCACCAGCGGCCGCGCTGCCTGGGTCGAGCGCAGCGGCGCGCTGGGCTTGGCGAAGTCGAGGAAATCGGTGATCAGGTCGTTGATGCGGCTGACTTCGCTGACCACGTATTCCAGGTGTCGCTTGTCGGTCTCGGGCAAATCGGCGCGCCGGTGCAGCAGTTGTGTGGCGGTCTTGATGATGCCCAGCGGGTTGCGGATTTCATGGGCCAGGCCCATGGCGACTTCGCCCAACGCATGCAAACGGTCGCGGCGACGCAGCTGCGATTCCAGGTGCTGCAACTCGGCAAGGCGTTCGCTCATGTGGTTGAACGTGCTGCTCAGTTCCGCCAGTTCGTCGCCGCCGGTGACCGCCAGGCGCTGGCGGTAATCCCCGGCGATCACCGCTTGCACGCCTTTGGACAAACCGCGCAACGGCTTGGTCAGGCGTTGCGAGACAATCCAGCCGACCGCCAGGGACGCCGCCGAGCTGAGCAGGAAAATCAGGATGAACAGGTTGCTCTGGTTCACCAGCCCGACCAGGCTGGTGTGGCGCAGCAGCCCGCTGAAAATCACGCCTTGCAGCTCGCCGCTTTCGTTGAGGATCGGCCGGTAAATGCCGCTGTAGCGATTGGTGAATTGTTCGATCGGCTGTTTGGTGTTGCGCAGAATCTGCTCGATTTTCTCCGGTACGGCCGCCGGGTGATCTTCGAAGCGCTGGGTGGAAAAGATCTCCGAGAAGTCATCGGCCTTGGCCAGGTACAGCCGCAGGTCGAGGGAATGCACATCGGCGACGCTGGTGAGGAAACTGCTGTCCAGGTAGGTGGCGATGACCAGTTTGTAATCGACGCCGTCCTGATCGGTCTCAAAAGTCGACACAACGGTGCCGGTAGGGACGCCGCCGACATGCAGCGTTTGCAACACCGCTTTGGGCTCGGTGCTGATCTGCCGGACGACGTCATCGGCGGCGGTGCTGAATACCACTTTGTGATCGCTGTTGCGCACCAGCGCCACGACGTCGATGCCCATGGAATCGGCGATGTCGGTGGTCAACTTGTCGTGTTTGCTCGACAGGCGATCGGTGGGCGGGCGGGTGTAGCGCAGGAACAACTGCGCGGCCCGGGCGTTATCCCGCAGGATCTCGCTGATCTCGTCTTCGACGATCTTGGTCGATTCCTGCAGCCAGATCCGCACGTTGCTGTCGAAAATCTGCGACAGGGTGGTGGCCGCCAGTTCCGCGGCGATCATGGTCGGGATCACGCTGACCAGCCAGAACGCCAGCACCAGTTTGCGCTGCAGGCTCCAGCCGGAGAGGGCGAAAGGTCGGGCGGTGGCGCGTGGGTCTTTGATCATTGTGCTTCGCTTATCGCAGCAGCCATGGCGGAATCGGAACGGTCCGGTCGAATGAACATTTTCACCACGCGCAACAAACTGTCGAGCACTCGGTTGCGGTGGCGGAAAAACACGGTGTTGCCGGTAAACGAGCAACCCAGGCGCAGCTTACTGGCATAGCCGGCCTGACCGCACGCGTAGATCGGGATGCCGTGTTCAATACAGTAGTCGACATTGGCCAGCCAGCTGCGCACGTACAGGTTGTGATCGCGGGTTTTCGCCAGGTCGTGGGCGAAGAATTTATCGACCAGGCGTTGCTCGTCGAGCAACACCAGGTTGAACGCTACCAGCTCTTCGCCGACCCAATAGAGCACGCACGCGGCGCGCTCATCGAGGTGTTCGAGGACCTGGCGGAAGTAGGCCGGCGGCAGGCGTTCGAAGGTCAGGTCGCTGCGTGAAAGGGTGGCTTCGTACAGCGCCATCATTCGCGGGAGCAGGTCTTCGACTGAGCGCCGCCATTCGATGCGCGGACCATGCCCGCGCAACGTGCGGCGCAGGTCTTTGCGAGTGGATTTGCCGAGCGTGCCGAGGTACGCGTCCACCGAGCCAAAACGGATCGGCAGTTCGGCGCTGGGCAGGCCTGGCATGCTTTGCAGACCGGCTGCCTGGCACACCTGCAACCACTGCGGATCCCGGTGGGACGCGTCCTTGACCGCCAGCAGACCGATGCCGGCCTGATCGGCGTCGTTGCGCGCCAGGATTAACAATTGCTCAAGCAAGGCCGGACGCCGGGCGGGGTCGATCTGGCGTGTGGTCCCGACATGGCATTGCTCGGCCACCGGCGAACCGACGGCGTACAGGCGCACGTCCAACAGCCCCGGCCACCAGCGGCGCAACTGTTCGGTGACGCGTTTGCCCGAACCTTGAACCGTGGTGTCCAGCGAATACGCGGTGGTGAACGCCACCGCCGCCGCGACCAACACCTCGTCTTCGTACAGCGCCAGATAACGCCACTGGAAATCCGCAATGCCCGCCTGTTCAACGGCCCGGTAATAATCCCAGTCCTCCAGTTCATCGGGGAAACAGTCATTCCAGGCACTGCGGTCGATGGCTTCGATGGTTGAAAAGGCAAGGGCAGTGATCACATCGGTTCCTTAAAATTTACCCACATGGCAGCCATAACCCGATCCTTGTAGCAGCTGGCGAAGCCTGCGTTCGGCTGCGAAGCAGTCGTGAAATCAGGCGCTGCGGTGTTTCAGCAAGACCGCGTCAGCAGGATTTACGACTGCTTCGCAGCCGAACGCAGGCTTCGCCAGCTGCTACAGGTGTGCGCTCAAGCAAGTTGCCGGTAGTCCTGGCGGATGGGTTGCGGGGCGGTGACTTGTTGCATGAACCGGTGCTGGATGAAGTCTGCGCTCAGCTCCACCACGCGACGGTATTGCAGGTCGACGGTGATCATGTGGTAGCAGTCGTCGAGGAGAATTTTCACCACCGGGCCGCCGAGTTTGCGTTCCACATAGTCGGCGTTCCAGCGGCTGGTGATGTCGTCTTCCCGTGAGTGCAACACCAGCGCCTGGGTGGTGATCTGTGGCATGCGCTTTTTCACCGCAGCCACCAATCGATGCAGTTCCCGGACACTCACCCCGGACATGGTCAGCAGCCCGGCGTTGCTGCTTTCACCGGCCTTCATCTGCCGCTCGACGATGGCGCGCAAGCGTTCGTCCTTGATGCCGAATGGCGACTTTTCGTTGAAGCGGCACAGGTGCACGCCATACGGAATTGCCATCAGCAACGGCGTGAGCACCGCGACTTTGGGCATGTTCCAGCCGTCGTAGCGCAGGGTGGTCGAATACAGCAGCAAGCCCTCGATCTGCCCCGGATGCTCGGCGGCCAGGTACATCGCCAGCACCGCACCCATCGACAAGCCACCGACGAACACATGCTGGTGTTTGCGCCGAACCCCGATGAAGGTGTTACGCGCGCTCTCGTACCAGTCGCGCCACCCGGTGGCTTGCAGGTCGGCGTTGTCGCCGCAGTGGCCGGCCAGGGTCGGCACGTAGACCGTGCAACCGGCCTTGGCCAGGCCCATCGCGACCCGGCGCAGTTCGGTCGGCGTGCCGGTGAGGCCGTGGATCAACAACACCGCGACCTCGCCGTTGCCGAGAACGAAACCGGCGCTGCCTTCGCCCATGTCGATCTTTTCGGTGTTCATCGTTTCATGGCTCGATCAAGCAGACGGTCGAGCAACGCGATGCCCAGGTCGATTTCCGGATAGCTGATTTCCAGCGACGGCGCGAGGGTGATCACGTTCTTGTAGTAACCGCCCACATCGAGGATCAGGCCCAGGCGTTTGCCGTCGATTTCGATGTCGCCTTTCATGCCTTCTTCGACCATGAAATCGAGGGTGGCTTTGTCCGGCGTGAAACCGTCCGGACCGCAGATTTCACAACGCAGGGCCAGGCCCAGACCGTCGACATCGCCGATGATCGGGTAGCGTTTCTGCAAGTCTTTCAGGCCTTCGAGGAAGTATTTACCCTTGTTCATGACCATCGCACCGTAGTCGACTTCGCTGGTCATCTTGAACATTTCCAGGCCCACCGCCGTGCCCAACGGGTTGGAGGCGAAGGTCGAATGGGTGGAGCCTGGCGGGAAGATTTTCGGGTTGATCAGTTCTTCCTTGGCCCAGATCCCGCCCAGCGGATTGAGGCCGTTGGTCAGCGCTTTACCGAAGACGATGACGTCCGGTTTGACGTCGAAGTGCTCGATCGACCACAGCTTGCCGGTGCGGTAGAAGCCCATCTGGATTTCGTCGACCACCATCAAGATGCCGTGCTGGTCCAGCACATGCTTGAGTTCGCTGTAGAAGTTCATCGGCGGAATCACGTAGCCGCCGGTGCCCTGGATCGGCTCGACGTAGAAGGCGGCGTATTCGCTCTGGCCGACTTTCGGGTCCCAGACGCCGTTGTATTCGGTCTCGAACAGGCGGGCGAATTGCTGCACGCAATGGCTGCCGTACTCTTCCTTGGTCATGCCTTTCGGGCCACGGAAGTGATACGGGAACGGGATGAAATTGGCGCGTTCGCCGAAGTGGCCGTAGCGGCGGCGATAGCGGTAGCTGGAGGTGATCGACGAGGCACCGAGGGTGCGGCCGTGGTAACCGCCCTCGAAGGCGAACATCAGGCTCTTGCCGTTGGTGGCGTTACGCACGACTTTCAACGAGTCCTCGATGGACTGCGAACCGCCGACGTTGAAGTGCACGCGACCGTCGAGGCCGAACTTCTTCTTGGCGTCTACGGCGATCATTTCCGAGAGCTCGATCTTGCCTTTGTGCAAGTACTGGCTGGCGATCTGCGGCAGGGTGTCGATCTGCTGTTTCAGCGCGTTGTTCAGGCGCGGGTTGGCGTAACCGAAGTTGACCGCCGAGTACCACATTTGCAGGTCGAGGTAGGCTTGGTCTTCGGTGTCCCAGACGTAGGAGCCTTCGCAGCGGCTGAAGATGCGCGGCGGATCGATGTAGTGAACGGTGTCGCCGTAGGAGCAGTATTTGGCTTCTTTATCCAGAAGGACCTGGTCTTCAGGCGTAGCGATTCGAATGTCAGACATGGTGGAAGCGTTCCTGTGTTTCTAGGTTGAAAGAGGTGGCGTTGGCGGCGTTGGCCCTGTCGTTGGTATGGCGCAGCAGAGCGAGCAACGCAGGGAGTTCGGCGAAGCTGTCGAAGCGCGCATAGGCGATGCCGTTGCGCTCGCAGTGCTCGGCCAGGCGATCCTTGGCGAACACGAAATCGGCGGTGGCGGCCACGCACATGTCGGACTGGCCGTCGCCGATCACCAGCACGCGTTTGGTGCTGGGGGTGGATTTGCATTTGCAGTTGCCGGAGGCGGCGCGGCAGGCGTCGCTGGCATGCGGGAAGTCAATGCGCCAGCTCTGGTGGTCGAGCTGCCGCAAGCGGTTGGCGAGGATCGGCAAGAGGCTGACGTAGTGGCGCGCCAGGATCCGTGCGATGCCTTGCTCGATGCCGTCGCTAACCACTTCGAGGGAAGCGCCGAGGCCGATCACGTGGTCGACGAAGTCGGGGAAGTCCGGGTCGATCTCGATGGTGTCGAAGAACCCGAGCAGTTCGGTGGACGTCGCCTTGACCAGCGCGAGCTGGCGGCTGAGGCATTCACGGGAACCGATGTCGCCCGCCAGCCACTCGTTTTCGATCGCTTCCCAGCTTGGGTCGGCGAACCGTTGGAGGATGCTGTCGATCACGTCGGTGCGGGTGATGGTCCCGTCGAAATCACACACGATATGCCAGTCAATCATCTCAGTACCTATTGGGCAGATTGCGCTGTTTGCGCTTGCCAAGGGGGTAGAGCAGGGACTGTGCCAACCGGGTCTGGCCCAACGGGGCTGGGGTTCTGGCGAGGGTTTGTGTCGGTGAAGCTACAATTTTTGTAGGTCGCTACAAACAACATGAGTGCTTGCGCGAGAGGTGCGATTCGGGGATTGATGCGCGCACATCCAGTTCAAGGAATGGCCTCATGTCGAGGATTACGATTGCTCTCTTCGCCGCGCTGACGTGCCTTTCGGGCAACGTTTTAGCGGACGGCATCACCGGTGAGGCGGGGGCTGGCCTCAGCTATCAGCCGCACGATCCGACCGGCAGCCGCTATGAAACCCGGCCGGTGCCGTATCTCGATCTCGACTGGGGTGATGTCAGCCTCGGCACGGACGACGGGCTGACCTGGGACGCGTTGAACACCAAGGGTTTCAGCGCCGGGCCGTTCGTGAATTACCTGCCGGGGCGCACGTCCAACGGCGAACTGCAGGGCCTGCGCGACGTGCCGGACATGGGCGAGGTCGGTGGCTACGTGCAGTACGCGCCGGCTGATTTCTGGCGGGTGTTTGCCTCGGTCGGGCAAGCGATTGGCGGGCGCGGCGGCCAGGGCGGGGTGTTGGGGCGCGTTGGCGGGGAGGTGGGTTATCCACTGGGTGGCGGGGTAATTGGCAGCTCCAGCCTGACTGCGCATTTCGCTGATGCGCGGCAGAGTCAGACGTTCTTCGGCGTCAGTGCCAATGAGTCACAAGCCTCGGGGATCAGGCCTTACAACGCGGGCGGTGGTTTGCAGAATGTGGCGTTGACCCAGAGTTTCGAGTTTCCGCTGGCGCCGCAGTGGTCGTTGTTGACCAGCGCGAGCTGGGTTCACCTGACGGGAGCGGCGGCGGATAGCAGCATTGTCAAAGAGGTGGGGGAAACTAACCAGGGGGAAGTGCAGGCGGCACTGGCCTACAAGTTCAATTGAAGGTTCTTGGTTGGCCTGTCTGACGCCATCGCGGGCAAGCCCGCTCCCACAGGTTATGCGCCGTCCATGTGGGAGCGGGCTTGCCCGCGATGGGGTCCTTGAGATCACAAAAATCTAGGTTTCTTCGCCTTCGGCCAGCAACGCAATCCCGCCCATGATCACCACAACCCCAACCCAGTGCAGCACGCTGATCTGCTCGCCCAACCCCAGCCATGACCCGAGCAACACCCCCACAAACACCAGCGAACTCAACGGAAACGCGAGGGACAAACTGCTACGCCGCAAGATCAGCATCCACACGAAAAACGCGCCGATGTAGCAGGCAATCGCGAACCAAACCCCCGGATTCACCGCCACGGCCAGCAACCATTGCAGGTTGAAATCCATCTGCCCCAGTTGATCTCCACCGACCTTCGTAGCGATCTGGCCGGCGCTTTCAAAGCCTATCAACAACGCCCACAGCACCACCGTGCCGAGGCGCTCATGCAGCCAGTCGGTCTTGCCTCTGATCATCGCTTGAACCTCATGCATGGGTGACACACACGAGCATCACGCCCGCCGTAATCACCAGGGTGCCGAGCCAACGCCGGCGGCTGACGGTCTCGCCGAGGATCAGTTTGCCGGCCAACACCACACCGCAATACGCCAGCGCCGCCGCCGGAAACAACAGGCTCAGCGGCGCCCGGGACAGAGCTTCGAGCCAGACGAAAAACTCGATCACGTAGGCGCCGATGCCGCACCACAGCAGCGGCGCGTTGAACACCTGGCCCCAGAACGCATTCAGGCGAAAGCCGCCTTCGAGTTCCGGCAATCGGTCCAGGCCGAGCTTGAAACAGAGCTGGCCGATGACGTCCAGTACGATGGAAAACGCCACCAGCACAATCACGGTGTAGGTCATGGGAACAGCTCCTCGAACAGGTCGATCAACGCCTGGTTGGTCGTCGAGTTGCGCAGTAGATCCGCTTCGCTCCAGCGTTCGGCCGGGGGCTGGTCGGACTTGGCTTCCCAGCGTTTGAGGGCGTTGCTGAACGCCGGGCGGGCGTACTCGCCGCAGATGTCGATGCCGATGATTCGCTTGCTCGCCGCCAAGGCTCTGATGGCTTGCAGCAAATGGCTCAGGCGCATGCCGCCCTGGTCCCAGTTGGTCGCCGCGTCTTCGCTGGCCAATACGTCCTTGTCGACGGTGATCCATACCGCGCGGGTGGGTAGGCTGGCGATCATCTGTTCGAGAAATGCCGGCCAGTCGAGCTCCGCCAGATTGCGCCAGTGCAGCAGGTTTTCCTGCTGTTGATGGCCGGCGCCGTCACCCACCCGGCCCCACACTTTCGAGGGCGGACGCTGCCACGGAAACAGCTGCAACACGCCGCGTTTCAGCGCCCGCACATTGCCGCCCTTGAGCTGTGGATTTTGCAGGTCATCGCTGCACGGGCCGAGGGTGACGATGCGCTGGATGTTCGGCAGCTTCAGCGCCTGATTGACCCACGAACCGCAATGCCGGCGCGGGGCGAAGCGGACCCAGTCGGGGTGGTTGTCGAAGTGGATCAGGCTCACCGGCTCCGGCAAATCGCTCAGGAAGGCCGGGGTCAGATGGTGGTAATCACCGGAGCCGACGAAGAAAATTTCTGGTTGCGGGCCGCTGTGCCGGGGCCGTTGCTGCAAGCGTTCGGCAAAGCGGCGAAAGGTCCGTTCGCTGGACCACAGGCGCAATTTCGGGCCGAGGTCGAGCAGGTCGAGGCGTTTGGCACGGCCGCTGTCCAGCAGCCTCGAGATGGGCGCCTGGGCTGTCAGGCTGTGGTCGAGATCTAAAATGTTCAAGGTCGCAATTCACCCTTGGCAGACCCTCCCAGACACCGGCTTCATCCATCATGAAGGCCGGCCGAGAGGGCTTTTGGGGGTAAATGCAAGGGGCGGGCCAGCTGCCACCGATCAGACACCGCAGATCCTTTGATGATCATTCCCACGCTCCGCGTGGGAATGATCACACACCGCAGACTCTGTAGGAGCGAGGCTTGCCCGCGAAGAGGCCGGTGCGTCCGATGCATCTCCTGCGATAGGAACACCGCCTTCGCGGGCAAGCCTCGCTCCTACAGAACCTGCGGGGTCAGGCGTGCAGGCGGACCCAGACGGTGACGAGGACGGTGGCGGCCATCAGCCACGCCACTGCCGCCACGGCGAGCGACGCTTCGAGCCGCATCCGGTCGACCATCAGATACAACGTCGCCAGGTAAACGAAGTACGGAATAATCGACCACATCCCGAACACGATGGTGGTCTTCAAATCCTCCAGCGAACGCCCCTTGCCGACGATGTAATGCGCAATCAGCGCAAAGGTCGGAAACAGCGGCACCAGGCCTGCGATGTAATAGTTTTTGGTCTTGGCCAGCGCGGCGAGGATGACGACCACTGTCGCACCGAGCGCCGCTTTCAATAACAGGTCCATCAGTGGCTCAGCCCGTACTTTTTGACTTTGTCGAACAGCGTGGTCTTGGCCATTCCCAGTTCCAGGCTGGCCTGGGTCAGGTTGCCGCCGCTGCGTTGCAACGCGTCGTTGAGCAAGTTGCGTTCGAACGCTTCCACCGCTTCGGCAAAGGCCAAACCCTGATTGCTACCGCTGGCACCGGGCTTCTTGAAGGCCGGCAGACCGAGGGCAAAACGCTCGGCGACGTTGCGCAACTCGCGTACGTTGCCGGGCCAGTCGTGGCTCATCAGGTTCGACAAGGTCTGGTTGTCTAGCTCCGGCACGGCGCGGTCGAAGCGCAAGGACGACTGCTGCAGGAAGTGTTCGAACAGTTGCAGGATGTCTTCGCGACGTTCGCGCAGGGGCGGCAATTCCAGGGTCACCACGTTCAGGCGGTAATACAGGTCGCTGCGAAACTCGCCGGCTTTGCTCGACTCGTCGAGGTCGGATTTGGTCGCCGCAATCACCCGGCAATCCACGGCCACGCTCTGGTTCGAACCCAGGCGTTCCAGGGTGCGTTCTTGCAACACCCGCAGCAGTTTGATCTGCAAGGGCAGGGGCATGCTTTCCACTTCGTCGAGGAACAGCGTGCCGCCGTCGGCGTGTTCGATCTTGCCGATCCGTCGTTTGCCGGCGCCAGTGAAGGCGTTGGCTTCATGGCCGAAGATCTCGCTTTCGAACAGGTTCTCCGGCAGGCCACCGCAGTTCAGCGCGACAAACTGTTTGGTGTGACGGCGACTGAAGTCGTGCAGGCAACGCGCGACCAGTTCCTTACCAGTGCCGGTTTCGCCTTCGATCAGCACGTTGGCCGACGTATCGGCGACGTTGGCGATCAGTTCGCGCAGGTTCTGCATGGCCGGCGAGCGACCGATGATCCGGCCTTCCAGGGAATCACGCTCCGCCAGTTGCCGGCGCAACGAAGACACTTCCCGGGCCAGGCTGCGTTGCTCCAGCGCTCGGCGGGCGACATCGACGAGGCGTTCCGGGGAGAAGGGTTTCTCCATGAAGTCATAGGCGCCTTTCTGCATCGCGCCGACGGCCATGGAGATGTCGCCGTGGCCGGTGATCAGCACCACCGGCAGGCTGCGATCCCGGGCCTTGAGCCGGGTCAGCAATTCCAGGCCATCGATGCCCGGCAGGCGGATGTCGCTGATGACGATGCCGGCAAAGTTGTCGCCAACCCGCTCCAGCGCTTCTTCGGCGCTGCCCACGCCCACGCAGGGAATGTCTTCCAGGGTCAGCGCCTGTTGGCAGCCGAGCAGCACATGGGGGTCGTCTTCGACGATCAGCACACTAAGGTCGTTGTTCATATTGGCTCGGCGTGAAGGGGGCTTACCAACGGTAAACTGAGGACGAAGGTGGTGCCACCGCTGGCCGGGTGTTCGACACCCAGATGCCCGCCGGTGGCGGCGGCCAGGCTGGCGGACAGGGTCAGGCCGAGGCCCAGGCCTTGTTCGCCGGGTTTAGTGGTGAAAAACGGTTCGAATAGATGCTTGCGCGCTTCGGCATCGATACCGTGGCCGTTGTCGCGTACGCGCAGGCGATATTTACCGTCGAACTCCTCGCCTTCCAGCCACAGTTCGGGCAATGGTTGCGCCTGCATGGCGTCGAGGGCGTTGCCGATCAGGTTGACCAGAATCTGCTCAAGGCGGGTCTGGTCGATCTGCACTTGCCTGTCGTCGAATTCGCGGTGCACTGTCAGATGGACGCTTTCAACCCGACCGCCCAGCAGTTGCATCGCGGCGTCCACGGCTTTGCCGAGGCAGGCCTGGCCCTTGTCGTCACCCCGGCGGGCGAAGGAGCGCAGGCTGGCGGTGATCCGGCCCATGCGGTCGATCAATTCATTGATGGTCTTGAGGTTGGTGCTGGCCACGTCCAGTTGACCGCGCTCGAGAAAGCGCACGGTATTGCCAGACAAAGTGCGCAGCGCCGCCAGCGGCTGGTTCAGTTCGTGGGCGATGCTGGTCGACATCTGGCCGATGGCCGCGAGTTTGCCGGCCTGCACCAGTTCATCCTGAGCGCGGCGCAAGGTCTCTTCAGCCTGACGCCGTTCGCGGATCTGACCCTTGAGCCGCTCGTTGCTGGCGCGCAGGTCGGTGGTGCGTTCGGTAATCCGACGCTCCAGTTGATTGTTGGCTTCCTGCAGGGCTTCACGGGCGGCGAGGCGGGTGGAGATCACCTTGCGTCGCTCGTTCCAGGCAATCAGCAGGAACGCCACGAGGGCAAATGCCACGGCTACCAGAATCCCCTGGTTGATCGCTTCGCGGCGCAAATCCTGTAGCGGCGTGAGCAGGGTGAAATTCCACGGGGTGTCGCTCAGGGGGCGGGTCTGCGAGAGGTAACTGATGTCCTCTTCGTCGGACTCCACTTCACTGTTGGCGGGGAAGGTCAGTTTTTCCTCGCCTTCGGCCAGTTGTTCCCGGGCCAGCGGTTGCAGTTCGTTCAGCGGGAACCAGTAGTACTGCAGGCTGCGGGCCAGTTTTTCCTTGGTTTCGTCGCTCAACGGCACAACCGATTTCAGCCGTCGTGCTGGATCGCTGGACAGAATGATGATGCCGTTCTCGTCGCTGACGAAGGCTTCGAGGCGTGCGCGCTGCCAGCGTTCTTCCATGGCTTCGAGGCGGACTTTGACCACGGCGACGCCGATGATCTTGCCGTGTTCTTCCAGGCCGTGGGCCAGGTAATAACCGGGTTCGCCGCTGGTGCTGCCGATGCCGTAGAAGCGTCCCGGCTGACCGCGCACCGCGTTCTGGAAATAGGCGCGAAAGGACAGGTCTTCACCCAGGTAACTGTCGACATCGCGCCAGTTGCTGGTGGCCATGACGCGGCCGGTGGTGTCCATCACGTAGATGGCCCGACTGCGGCTGCGCCGGTTCAGGCCTTCGAGGTAATCGTTGACGGTCTGCCGGTGTTCCGGTGACGGGGCGGCCAGCAGTTTTGAAACACTGGATTCCAGTTCCAGCAGGCTGGGGAGGTAGGTGTACTTACTGATCTCGCTCTCGACGGCGCGGGCGTGCAGTTCGAGCTGACGCTGACCGTTCTCGCTGAGGCTGCGTATCCCGTAGTGTTCACTGATCCAGAAGCCGAGGAAACCCAATCCGATCATCAGGGCGATGACCAGCGGTGGCAGGAACAGATGGCGAATCAGACGGGGTTTCACGGCGAGTGATGGCGGCGCGGCGCGATAGAGAGTGGGGTCGCATTTCATCACAGATGCCTTGGGTCAACCACAACACAAATCTCCAGACCACCACCGACCCCTTGTAGGAGCGAGCCTTTGTGGTGGGGGATTTCTGTGGCGAGGGGATTTATCCCCGTTCGGCTGCGCAGCAGTCGTCAACCCATCAAATTCGGTTCGAATTTGAAGTGCTGGGGCCGCTTCGCAGCCCAACGGGGATAAATCCCCTCGCCACAAAACCCACTATCCCAAATCCCTCAGCACAAAAGCCCGCTCCCACAGTTGGGGAGCGGTGTCTTTCTTAGTGCTGCAGAATCTTGTTAAGGAAGTGCTGTGTACGCTCGGCACGATGGGTGATGTCGCCGAAGAAGTCCTCTTTCTTGCAGTCTTCGATGATCTTGCCCTGGTCCATGAAGATCACGCGGTCCGCCACTTTGCGGGCGAAGCCCATTTCGTGGGTTACGCACATCATGGTCATGCCTTCGTGGGCCAGTTGCACCATCACGTCCAGCACTTCGTTGACCATTTCCGGGTCGAGCGCCGAGGTCGGTTCGTCAAACAGCATGACGATCGGGTCCATCGCCAGCGCACGGGCAATCGCCACACGCTGTTGCTGACCACCGGAGAGCTGGCCCGGGTGCTTGTGGGCGTGAGCCGAGAGGCCAACGCGCTCAAGCAGTTGCAGGCCTTTCTTGGTGGCTTCTTCCTTGCTGCGGCCCAACACCTTGATCTGCGCGATGGTCAGGTTCTCGGTGATGGTCAGGTGCGGGAACAGTTCGAAATGCTGGAACACCATGCCCACGCGCGAACGCAGTTTCGGCAGGTTGGTCTTCGGGTCGGCGATGGACGTGCCATCAACCACCACATCACCTTTCTGGAACGGTTCCAGGGCGTTGACGCATTTGATCAGGGTGGATTTGCCCGAGCCGGACGGCCCGCACACCACGATCACTTCGCCTTTTTTGACCTCGGTGCTGCAGTCAGTCAGTACCTGGAAGTCGCCATACCACTTGTTGACATTCTTGATAGAGATCATACGGCAAACCTTTTTTGCAGACGCTTGACCAGCAGCGAGGCGGCAAAGCTGATTGTGAAGTACGTGAGACCTGCAAAGATCAGGAACTCATTGGAGCGACCGATGATGTCGCCACTGGCACGCGAAGCATTCAGGAAGTCCACCAGGCCGACCGCATAGACCAGCGAGGTGTCCTGGAACAGGATAATGCTCTGTTGCAGTAGCAGGGGGGTCATCTTGCGGAACGCTTGCGGCAGGATGATCAAGCGCATCATCTGGCCATACGTCATGCCCAGGGCCTGGGCAGCACCCATCTGGCCCTTGGGAATCGACTGAACGCCGGCCCGGACGATTTCGCAGAAGTACGCCGCTTCGAACATCATGAAGGCCACGATGCAGGAGGCGAACGCGCCGATCGGGGTGTCTTCGCCGGTGATCCAGCGCAGTACGAACGGCACCGCCAGGTAGAACCAGGTGATGACCAGCAGCAGTGGGATCGAACGGAAGTAGTTGACGTAGGCGCCGGCGATGTTCGACAGCAGCTTGCTGTGGGACAGGCGCATCAGGGCCAGGATCGTGCCGAGGATGATCCCGCCGACGACGCCCAACGCCATCAGTTGCAGGGTCATGACCATGCCGTTCCACAGGCCCGGCAGGGACGGGACGATGCCCGAGAAGTCGAATTCCATCATTTACCCCCTACGGAGATCAGGCCCGGTACGGCCACTTTCTTCTCGACCCCACGCATCAGCAGCATCAGGCTCATGTTCAGGGTGAAGTAGATCAGGGTGGCCAGGGTGAACGCTTCGAACAGGTTGGCGGAGAACTCGGCGGTCTGTTTGGTCTGCGCGAGCAGCTCCATCAGGCCGATCAGCGACGCCACGGAGGAGTTCTTGAACACGTTCAGGAATTCCGAGGTAAGCGGCGGAATGATGATCCGGTACGCCTGGGGCAGCAGCACGTTCCAGTAGATCTGCGGCAGTTTGAAGCCCATGGCGCGAGCGGCAGCTTCCTGGCCGCGAGGTAGCGCCTGGATGCCGGTACGCACTTGTTCGCACACTCGAGCGGCGGTAAACAGGCCCAGGCAGACGACGACGCTGAGGAAAGCCGAGGTGGTCGGGTTCAGGTCCTGCTTGTACCAGTCCTGCAGGTTTTGCGGCAGCAGATCGGGTACCAGGAAGTACCAGATGAACAGCTGAACCAGCAACGGCACATTACGGAAGAGTTCGACGTAGCAGGTCGCGATGCCCGATACGATGCGATTCGGCACGGTGCGCATGACGCCCAGAACCGAGCCCAGCAGCAGCGCGATGATCCAGGCGGCGACGGCGATGGCGATGGTCCAGCCCAAACCGGATAGGTACCAGTCGAAATAAATTTCGCTGCCCACGCCGGTGGACTTGAAGAATACGCTCCAGTCCCAGTTGTAATTCATTAGGGTCTCCCCTCAGATCGTTCGATGTACAAATGCCCGCCTGGGGAAGCTCCGTTCCCGCCCGACCTTGACGATCAGGCACACACGAGCGGCTCGACAGCCACCGGTTCGAGTGTTTCCAAAAATGCCAGCAGGGAGTGACTATCTCCTGAAAGGGTAGAGGCCCTCTCAGGAGATAAGGTTAGTCAGAAATCAGGACTTCTTGTCGTCAGCCGCTTTATCGGTCGGATTGGCGATCAGGGTCTTGAGCTCGTCGCTCATCGGGAAGTTCAGGTTCAAGCCCTTTGGCGGGATTGGCGACATGAACCATTTGTCGTAGATCTTGTTGATCTCGCCCGACTTGTAGGTCGCCACGATCGCGTCGTCGACAGCCTTCTTGAACGGCTCGTCGCCCTTGCGAACCATGCAGCCGTAGATTTCGTAGGATTGAGGAGTACCGGTCACTTCCCAGTCCTTCGCATTCTTGGCCTTGGCCGCTTCACCCGCCAGCAACGCGTCGTCCATCATGAAAGCCACTGCGCGGCCGGTTTCCAGCATCTGGAAGGACTCGCCGTGGTCTTTGGCGGAGATGACGTTCATGCCCATCTGCTTGTCGGCGTTCATCGACTTGAGGATGCGCTCGGACGTGGTGCCCGCGGTGGTCACGACGTTCTTGCCTTTGAGGTTGTCGAAGTCCTTGTACGCGGAGTCTTTCTTGGAGAGAAGACGCGTACCGATTTCGAAGATGCCGACGGAGAAGGCCACTTGCTGCTGACGTTCTACGTTGTTGGTGGTGGAGCCGCATTCGACGTCCACGGTGCCGTTCTGCACCAGCGGGATACGGGTTTGCGAGGTTACGAGGTTGTATTTGACCTGGAGGTTCGGCATGTCCAGGTCTTTCTTGATGGCTTCGACGATTTTCAGCTGGATATCGTGGGAGTAGCCGACCGGTTTGCCGGAAGCGTCCGCGATATAGGAAAACGGGATGGAAGCGTCACGATGCCCGAGGGTGATCACACCGGACTCTTTGATCTTCTTCAGTGTGCCGGTGAGTTCGGCAGCGAAAACTGGAGTGCTAATCAGAGCGGCAGCAATGGCTGCGCCCAGGATATGGGGAACGATGCGCATCAAATTTTCCTCGACATTGTTTTTTTTATGGAGCCAGTTCATCGGCCCTTTTGTGCTTCGAATGCCTGACGGCTCCTGAAGTGGGGTGCAACAGGCATTCGTCCAAGAGTGTAGAGCATGACTCGTGCCAGGCCAGGCGAGATAGATCAAGTTATTGATTTATAAGGGTATTAAATATTTATGGCGCTGATTTTGGCGAAGGATAATCCGGTAAACCGAATCGACCGACAGGTCGCGTTCGGAAAACCGAATGGCGTTTGAGACCGCTAGCGCCACACCGGCAACAAATCCAATGAAAACAGCACATGTGAAATCGCGCTGATCACGCCGAAAAACAATATCAGGGCAATCATGGGCTGGCCTCCCCAGACGCGATACCGCGGGCTGCCAAAGCGCTTGCGTGATGCGCTGGCCAGCAATGCCGGGGTAATGACGGCCCAGAGGGTCGCCGCCAGACCGGCGAAACCGATGGCATGGATAAACCCTTCTGGCCACAACAGCCCGCAGAGCATAGGTGGTAGGAAGGTGGTGGCTGCGGTTTTCAGGCGACCTCGCGGGCTGTCGTCAAACCCCAGCACATCGGCCAGATAATCGAAGAGCCCCAAGGACACGCCGAGAAAGGAGCAGGCGACGGCGAAGTTGGAAAAAAGGCTGAGGAATACATCGATTTTCGCACTGTTGAGCATCGCCCCCAGCGCGCTGATCAGCACGTCGATATTGCCGCCACGCTGAGCGATATCCTTGAACCCGTCCCGGGGAATGTTGCCCATGCTGCAAACCATCCAGACAACGTACAGCCCAAGCGCGATGAGGGTGCCGCTGACCAGGCAGGCACGGATACGCTGCGGGTCTTTGCCGAAGTGTTTCATCAGGCTGGGAACGTTGCCGTGAAAACCGAAGGAGGTCAGGCAGAAGGGCAGGGTCATCAGCAGGTAAGGAAGGTAGTGGCTATCCGTGGCGTTTCGATTGAGCAGTGTCGCCGGTTGCACGTGATCGAGCAGCCCGCCGAAGGTCAGGAAGAACGCGATGATCTTTGCACCGAAGATCACTGTGGTCACCCGGCTCACCGCTGCCGTGCTCAGCCACACGATGAGCGCGACCGTCAGGGTGAAATACAAGCCCCCGGCGCGTGCCGACAGATTCACTCCCAATGATTGGGCGCTGTGATGAATCACCGAACCGCTGGCCGAGATGTAGGCGTAGGTCAGCGTGTACAGGACAAAGACGATGCTCAAGCCGTTCAACACATTCCAGCGACGACCCAACAGGTCTTTGGTGATCGTTGAAAAACTGGCACCGGAACGATAGTTAAGGTTGGCCTCAAGAATCATCAGGCCGGAATGCAAGGTGCAGAACCAGGCAAACAACAGGACCGCGACGGAGCCGTAAAACCACAGGCCGGACATGACGACCGGCAGCGAAAACATGCCGGCACCGACGATGGTGCCACCGATCATCATGGCGCCGCCGAGCACCGAGGGCGACCGTTCGAGTGCGACGGGGGGAGCGGAAGTGGACGTAGAAGTGCTGCGCATGGCAAGGCCTGCATTTGAGTTATTAGAGGGCTGTTCTTTCGGCGGGCCAGGTTGCAGGCGCGCGTGAGAAAGGATCAGCGCCATTCAGTGAATGGCGCCGACAGCGCGTTAACGCATGGCCAGCAAACGGGATAATTGGCGGGATCTCTCCAGCAGCAAGCTGTCCTGCCCGGGCAACGCGTCGAACGAGAGCCCCACCGGCAGCGAGTGTTTTTCCGCTACCGGCACGGTGACACTGGGCGCCGCCAGGTTGCTCGCCGGGTCGGTGTTGCGCACGAAGGTCTCGAAGTTGCTTTCTGCCTCGCACTCCGTGAGCAACGGTGCCGTACAGCTGACGGTGGGGTAGGCAATCACATCCAGTTGATGGGCGTTGAACAGACGGCTGTATTCACGACTCAGCTGCAGTTTGCTCATCAATGCCTGTACATAGTCGGTGTAGGAAATCGCCGGGCTCTCAAGTTGCGCCGTCAGTATTTTCTTGATGCCCGGGTCCCGGATCTGCGCCAGGATGCTCAAAAATTGGTCGCCCCAGCCTTCTTTCATCAAGAAGCGCGGGAAGTCGATAAAGAACTCGTAAATAGGTAATGGGAATTGAATGCTCTCATTGATTTCCCCGATCAACAGGTCATCGACCGGAACCAGCTCCACGCCCCGATCTGCCAACACCTCGATAGCCGCGAAGCAGTCGCGTCGGACTTTTTCGTCGAGGTCGGCCCAGAAGAATTTTTCCGGTATGCCCACCCGTAGGGGTCTGTTGTCGTCCGGGGGCGCTGGGTGGTTCCCGGTCAGGTGACGGTGGATGTACTGACAGTCTTGCAGTGTGCGGGTCAGTAGCCCTGGCGTGTCCTTGGTCTGGGAAACGGGCACGATGCCGTCCACCGGGTAACACCCTGTGGTGGGGCGAAACCCGACGATCCCGCAGAACGCCGCGGGTATGCGCACTGACCCGCCGGTGTCGGTACCCACGGCGCAGGGCACAAGACCGGCTGCGACGGCTGCCGCACAACCACCGCTGCTGCCGCCCGCGCTGTAGCGTTCGTCAGCCGGGTTGACCACGGCGCAGTAAGTTTGGTTGGCCGACGTCACCCCGAACGACAGTTCATGCATGTTGTTCTTGCCAACGACCCTCGCGCCCAGCGTCTTGAAACGCTCGACAATCCCGGCATCGGACAACGGGTAGTAAGCAGCGAGCCCCGGCGTTCCTGCGGTGGTCGGCATGCCGCTGACATTGATGTTGTCCTTGAAGGAAACGGGAATGCCATACAGGCTCGCCTCCCGGTCGGCCCCGAGGGCAACCTCGAACGCCGTCGGGTCGAACGTGATGAAGCTGTTCAGGTGTTGATGATCAAACTGTTTATCGCGCAGGGATTGGTGCCAGGCATCCAGGCAATGGCGACCACTGCGAAATCCGCTGACGAGTTCTTCAATTGAAAGCTGGCTGTACATAAAACGGTCTCGGCGATAGAGAGGAGGCTTGCGATGAAGGCATCAGCAATAGCGGTATTGAGCGTGCAGTCCGTCCAGCGGATTGTCGGCAATCAAGTCGCCACCCAGACTGCTGATCACCGCACAGGCACCGTTGAGTGCTGTTTGAATGGCGCCTTCCGCCCAGCCACCGGTGAAAGAGCAGCCGCACCCGGCGAGGTACAACCCCGTGTCCTGCTGTGGATCGAGGGCCGTTTTGAATTGATAGAACAAGCGTTCCGAGTAGATATCGTCACCCGGAAAGTTGAGTTTGAAGGCGCCCAGCGAATGCTTGTCGGTCAGCCAGTCATACTCCAGGACATAGCGCTGGTAGTTGCCATTGAGCGGTAGAAGGTGGCTGGCAAACTCAGGTGCGCTCATGGCCAGTTCATCGACAAGGCGCAAGCAGCGTTGAACTTTGTCGGTCATAGAAACCATCTTGTGGGAGTCGTCTTCCCAGGTGTAACTGATCAATACCACGCCCCAGGACTCAGGGTCCTGCGGTGCGTAATCGAGGCAATACACGCCCTTCACCAAGGTGTCTGTCTGGATGTTCTGTGGCAGCCCGTGTTTCAACCAGAACTTGGCTTTGGTCAGGATGAACAGCTTGGACGAACCGACCATGTGGGTTTCGTTGATCGCCCGGGCCACGTCACGATTCACGAAGGCCTGGTTCTGTGTGAGCTTCATGTTCACTTGCAGCGCCCGGGTGGTCGTCGTGGTGATCACCCGGTCGCAGGCATAGGTTTCACCATTGCTGCCGGCCAGCAGGATTTCACCGTTATTGCCCTTGTTGATGGACTCGATGCGGGTGCGGCAGATTCGGTCGCGCAGGGGCATGCCGTGGAATGACGTATCGGCAATCAACTCCGACAGCGATGAGATGCCCATCGGCACCAGCCGTTGATTGACTTCGAGGCCATTGACCACGAGCCGCAGAATCTCGGTAAAGGAGGCGCGGTATACCGATTGGAAACCGCCCGAGCCGATCCCCAGTGAACCGAATAGATGAAAGTCTTCGGGTTTGCGCCACGGTTGTCCGCCGGGCGGGTTGCTGCCGGTGAAAATCTGCACCATGGCCGAATAGAACGAGCTGTCGCCGAAGTAATCCAGATAGCGTTGCCATTCCGGCTGCACTTCCGCGTAGTTGTGTTGCTTGAGTAACTCGGTCAGTAACAACGGTGGCGCCAGGCAGGTGCCGTCATCGAAGGTCACGCCCTCTTTCAAAAACGCACTCCAGCCCCGATGGACCGTGCTGAAAATCGCAGGTGGAGGCTGCATGGCCGCCCAGTGATGAGTCTCACCGCGGTAGTGGATTTCGGTGTCCACGACACCGGGGTCGGGAAACGCTTCAGTGGTTTCGATGCCAAACCGGTTCAGGTAGTGAAACAACCCGACCTCGCTGGGAGGAAAGCGCATCGCGCCCATTTCGGCGATGAATTGCGGGTGGTCATCGTCAAAGCGCTGGGTCAGCAAGCGCCCGCCCAAGTGTTCTTCGGCGGCCTCGAACAGCGTGACTCGCTGGGCACCGGCACGGAGCAGTTCGTAGGCGGCGACCAGCCCGGTCAGCCCGGCGCCGACAATGCCGATGTGTTTATTGGCCGTTTCGGGTGGCAAGTAACCGATCGCATCACTGGCATTGCGCAAAAACTGGCCGTAGTCGTACAACAGGTCGACATACGGAAAAGAACCGGGAAATGTGGCTTCGTCGAAGCCGGTAGTCATAACGTTCACGTGTGATTCTCGATAAATCAGATGATTAACTGCAGGCTTTCAATCGCTCGGGAGGGATTGAGCAGAAGTACTTTTTTGCCTTGGATTTTCCAGGTGCCTTCGACGTTAATCAGTTGATGCTCGACGGTGACCGGGTAATGCCATTCGCTGTCCCCTCGGGCTTCGCAATAGAGCATGTTGGTGCTACTCGATGCGCTCAGTTCGTCGTCTTCCAGACGGATCAACGAACACTGGGCAATATGCAAACTGCGACTCTTGGGCTGTTGCGAGTAGTTGCGCGCGTTGGCCAATCGGTTGATGCGCAGCGTGGTCAGAAACCGGTCTTCATACAGCAGCGAGGACTCATGAATAGGGCTGGTCTGTTCTCGTCGCAACGGAATCCAGTAGGTGTAGTCGGGGGTCAGCAGTTGTTGCCAGGCACTGAAGTCTTGTTGGTCCAGTAGCTGGATTTCGCTGGCGATCAACTGTTCGATGGCGTGTTTATTGTTCTGATCGAGTTGCATGGTTATCCCGCATCAAGTGCTGCCAGCTGTTGTAAAAATTGCGCATCGCCATTTCGCTGGTGCCCGAAACCACCTGGGTCCGCTCATAGGATTCGGTCGATTCAAAGAGTCGCGCCACGTTGACCCACTCGTTGGAATCACTGCGCAATCCCTCCGTCGCCCGCTCGTACATTTCCACATCGTCGTGGGCGACCATCGAGCAAGGGGAATTGATCAGGTTGTTGTACTGGACGGTTCGTTCCAGCAACTGGATGGGGGCGCCCACCAATTCAAAGATCCACGACTCGACCACCGTCTCCTGAGCGCTGATCGGCTTGATCACCCGCAACGTCTGGATCGGGCCCTTGACCATCAGGTTCGGGAAATAGACGGTGTTGTGTCGGGTGTCTTCGAGAATCTCGGTGGCCTGGCGTTCGCCATAGCTCTGGACCATCAAGTCCCAATAACCCGGAATATCGGCATAGGCTTTATGGATTGAGTTGCTGACGCCGGTATGCCCGTGGCCGTTGGGCCAGATGCGAATACCCATGTTGGCGAAGAACTCGTAGGACGCCATGAACGGTGAAAATAGCTCGACCGCCATGGGCGAAGGGCTGCTCTGGTCGCTGGTTTCCTTCCACAAGCGAATCGCTTCGCCCGCCGAGGACTCATGGGCAATCATCGGGTGACAGGTGTCGGTCTGGTTATCGACCACCATTTTCCAGTTGCAGCGATGGCGGTGCAGGAGCGGCGGGCCAACGACGCGCAACTGGCCCAGGGGCGAGCGCAGCACCATGTTGTCCAGCGTCGATAACGACTCGCCAAAAAAGGTGTTGAAGTCGATGCCTTCTGCCTGGAGGCGGACAAATACAAAACCGCGATAGTTCTCCACCGCCGCGACGGCTTGCATGCCTTTGTGGGCGGAGCACGCGCTGAGGTCGCAATCGTCGTATTCCTTTTTCATCGGAATACTCAGCAGTTCGCCATCGGTCTTGAAGGTCCACGCATGGTAAGGGCAGCGGATAAACCGACCGACATTGCCGCGAGGCTCGGCCAGCACTTTCACGCCTTTGTGCGGGCAGCGGTTGTGCAGGACAACGATGTCGCCATTTTTTTGCCGGACCATTGCCAAGGGTTGCTGTGCAATGTCAGTGGTGAAAAAGTCGCCGGGCTGCGGGATCAGACTGTCGTGCCCCACGTAACACCAGCTGGCGGCGAAGACGCTGTGTTGTTCCTGGTCGAAGAGCTGTTGATCAAGGTAGAGCGATTTATGCACTTCTCTGCCGTTGAAGTAATTGTCCAAACGGTGTTCCTCGTTAGATCGCCAGCTTCAGGCGTTGGCTTTTGGCCCGGGAGACGCAGGGATAAATCCTTGCGCTGCAGGCAGCTTCTTTTTCGCTCATGATGAAGTCGCGATGGTCGACTTCACCCTCAAGGACCTCCAGCGCGCAGACACCGCACTCACCGCGTCGGCAGTCGTAGAGCGGATCCAGGCCGGCCGCCTCCAGCGCCTCCAGCAAGGTTTGGTCTTGATTGACGTTGACGCTGATACCCGACTCGACGGCGTCAATCACAAAGGCCGACGCATCGTCTTCCCGAACCACGTTGAAGATTTCAAAATGGATGCGCTCGCGCGCCAGGCCACTGGCCTCGGCATGGCAAAACACGTCGTTGAGCATCGCCTGCGGACCGCAGACGTAGAGCCGGTCGTGTGGTGCCAGATCTGCGAGCACCTGACTGACAGCGGGGCGGCCATCGGGTTTATTGGAGAAGTGCAAGTGCAGGCGTTCCTGCAACAGTGCCTGCAGGGGCAAGGCATAGGCCGCGTCGTCGTCGTTCCTGGCGAAGTAGTGCAGGTGTGCGCTTCGATTCAATGACGTCAGGTGATGAAGGATCCCGGTCAGCGGCGTAATGCCGATGCCGCCGGCAATCGCAATGTCCCTGCCGACGCCTTCAGTGAGCGGGTAGGTGAACGTATTGAACGGGCCATCGAGCTGCACCGTGTCGTTGATTGCCAGCGAACGAATGTAGCGACTGCTGGCCGAGTCGGCCGTGAGCCGGATGGCAAAGACGACGCTGCCTTGCGCCGTCATGCGGTCCGCCAGTTGTACCGCCGAGTAGTGCCGCCATTCATTCAGTTCGGGGATGAACCATTTGAAATGCGCGCCCGCATCCAGCGCGGCATGCCCTGGTGTTTGCGGGCTGACGGTGATTTCTTTGATAGAGGCCGAGAGCATTCGGCAATCAGTGATTGTGTAGTTCATACGAAAATCAGCTTTCCTGGCTTAGCGGCGTTTCATGCAGGTAGATCCATTGGGCGTTGTGGTGATGCAGGCCAATGATCGCCACCGAAATCCGTGAGCTTTCGCGCTGGTCCAGGCGATGGGTTTCCTTGTAGCGGATCGCCACGCTGGCGCCTTCTTGCCACACCGTCTGCAGGTCGCTGATGACGATTTCCAGGCCCGGTTTGGCGCCGATTGCACCCTTGAACATCTGTTCGACCGTCGCCCGGCTGACGATGGCGGCCGAGGTGGTGACCATGGTGAAGTGCTCGGCGAATGCCGACATCAGCGGCTCGAGCGCGGCCTGCCCCTTACCGTTGGCGTCGGTGAACAGGGTGTGGATCAGCTCGTGCACGTGATGAATGCTGTGGTGCGCCTGTTCAACTATTTTGTTGTGCATGACAGTCCTTTTGAGTGTTCAACTGACTCAGTTGAAAGAGTGGGAACAGGCCCACCAGCGCGGCAATGGCGAACGTCACGTGGTAGGCCTGGGTGGTATCGAAATGCTTCAGGAGCAGGTTGAAAACCATCAGGAAGAGGGCGGCGCCGATGCTGAATGACATCTGTCGGTTGATGTTCCAGATGACACTGGCCTTGTGCGTGTCACTGCCCTCGAAATCCATCAACGACGTGGTTTGTGCTGTGTTGGCTCCGATGCCGCCGCCGATCCCCATCAAGCTGTAGGCGATGACAATCACCAGAAGGTCTGAGGGATTGTTCACCAGTAGCAGGGTGGCAATGCCGGCGCTGTGCAACAGCATGCCGAGGGCAAACAGGCGCTTTGCGCCCATCCGGTTGTAGACCCGGCCACAGATCAGCATCGCGATGAACGCGCCGATGGCGTAGAGGATCATGAACATCCCTGTCAGGCGGGCGCTGAAGTGCAGGGTGTTTTGCAGGAAGAAGATGCTCATCAAGTTGACCCCCGTGAACACACCGGGAATCGCGTAATAGATAAAGATGGAGGTGCTGAGTTTTTTGCTTTTGAGCAGGCTCAGTTCAATGATCGGGTTTTTGCAGGTGCGGTAATGCAGCCCGTACAGCACCACGAAAGCAACGCCGGCCATGACGAAGAGGGCGGCCACCCATGCCGGAGCATCGCCGCCGTACAACGACATGCCCATCAGCAGGCTGCCGAGTGCTGCGCTGACCAGCAGCAAGCCCTTGATGTCGGGTCGGGGCAAACTCGTCGGCCGCGCTTCGTTAATCCAGAACCAGGACAGCACTGCCGCGATCAGCGAGAACGGGATGTTGCTGTAGAACACCCAGCGCCAGGAGCTGCTGTCGACGATGACTCCGCCGATGGTTGGTGAAATGGCGGGCGCTATCAGGGCAACGGCCATGACCAAGGTGGATATTTTCGCCCGCTGCTCACCCTTGAACAGGTTGAACGTCAGCGCCTGGCCGACTGGAATCAACAGGCCACCGCCAATCCCCTGGACGAAGCGCCAGATCACCAGCTCGTTGAAACTGTTGGCCAGCCCGCACATCCACACGGAACCTGTGAACACGAGCATCGAGGCGGTGAGGATTTCCCGGCTGCCAAAACGACCGGCCAACCAGGTGCTGACCGGAATGATCAGCGTCAGTCCCAGAATATAAGCATTGGCCACCCAGGCAACGTCTGAAGTACTAACGTGCAGCGCCGCCGATATACTCGGTAATGCGACCGCTGACATAAAGATGTTAATGCAGTCTATAAAAAAGCCGATGAGAAATATCAGTGCAACTTTGTAGCGATAGGTCATGGTGTTTCCCCTTTGCCGCAAAGCATAGGGGCGGTGGACTTGAGCTGTCGATACGACTATCCTTGAAACAATGTTTGACAGGATTTAACAGTGAGCCATATTGCTATGCACACCCATCTTAATCGGGTCCAGACTTTTCTGGCGGTGGTCGATTTTGGTTCTTATACCAAGGCGGCCAATTACCTGAGCATCAGCAAAGCCATGGCCAGCCTGCATGTCAAGGCGCTGGAGGACGTACTGTCAGCGACGCTGTTGATTAGAAATACCCGAAATATATCCCTCACCGAAATCGGTCAGGACTTTTATGAAGAGTTCAAAGGTGTTGTCGCGGACATCGATAACGCCTTTGATAATGTATTAAAAGGGCATAACCGAGTTTCCGGGAAGTTGCGCTTAAGTTCCACCAGTGAGTACGGTGAGGCGTATATTCTGCCATTGATTCCGCAATTCATAGAGCGCTACCCGGAGATAAAACTCTGTTATAACTTTAACTCGTCACTCAATGACCTGGTGGCGGAAAAGTTAGACCTGGTTATCCGTTTGGGCAACTTGGCGGACTCGGCATTCAAGAGCCGTAAACTGGCGGATTATGAAATTGTCCTGGTGGCTACCGAGGCGTTTCTTGCGCGTCACCCGGTGCAAAATCCTCAGGACCTGAATTCGCTGCCGTGGATTGCCAACAGCAACTTGCAGGCACCGACCCAGTGGACGTTGCGCCATCCACAATTGGGGACTGTCGAGATCAACGGGATCAATCAGTATGAATCCAACTCATCCACGGCCATCCGCTCCATGACGTTGTCGTCGCTGGGTGTTTCGGTGCTGCCCGCGTGGGTGGTCAAGGATGACATCGCCAGCGAGCGGCTGATCCGTCTGTTGCCCGACTATTCGCTGCCCTCGCAGTCCGTCAGCGTGGTGTTCCCCAACAGCCCGCATCTGCCCCACAAATCGAGGGCGTTCATTGATTTCCTGCTGCTGCATCTGGCGCAATGAGCCCCTGCAAAAAAGCCCCTGAATCGTGAGATTCAGAGGCTTTCGTTCAAGCGGGTTTTGCTATCAGGCCGCTTCGATCTTGCTGCGGTTCTGCTCGACCTTGCTCAGGTAATCCGCCAGTTTCTGCTGTTCCGCCGGGGTGGTGAACAGGCCCAGCTTGCTGCGGCGCCACAGGATGTCATGGGCGGTGGTCGCCCATTCTTCGCTGCACAGGTAATCGACTTCGCGGGTGTAGAGACCGCCGCCGATGTGTTCGCCCAGGTCGCTCAGGTTCTGCACGCCTTCCAGCATGCGCCAGGTGCGGCTGCCATAGGTGGTTGCCCAGCGGCGGGAAATTTCGGTTGGCACCCAGTCGAACTTGTCGCGAATCAGCGAGCTCAACGCTTGCGGGGTGGTCATGTCTTCGCCGCCCGGCAGGGTGGCGCTGACGGTCCAGGTGGGCTTGATGTGCGAGAAGTACGGCGCCAGTTGTGCCAGCGCCGACTCGGCCAGTTTGCGGTAGGTGGTCAACTTGCCGCCGAACACCGACAGCAACGGCGCTTCCTCGCCAGTACCCGACAGCGCCAACGTGTAGTCGCGGGTGACGGCCGACGGGTTGTCGGATTCGTCGTTGCACAGCGGACGAACACCGGAATAGCTGTGCAGAATGTCGTCGCGGCTGATCCGCTTCTTGAAGTGCGCGTTGACTACTTTCAACAGGTAATCGGTTTCGCCTTCGGTGATCGCTACCTTTGCCGGATCGCCGGTGTACTCGCGGTCGGTGGTGCCGATCAGGGTGAAGTGGTTCAGGTACGGAATGGTGAAGACGATGCGCTGATCTTCGTTTTGCAGAATGTGCGCGTGTTCGCCTTCATACAGTTTCGGCACGATCAGGTGGCTGCCCTGGATCAGACGAATGCCGTACGGCGATTCCATCTTCAGGTCGTCACGAATGAACTTGGCGACCCATGGGCCGGCGGCGTTCACCAGCGCTTTGGCGCGGATCGAAAACAGGCTGCCATCGGCGCGTTCCAGGTGCAGATGCCACAAACCCTTGGTACGACGGGCGCTGACGCAACGGGTCTGGGTGTGAACGTGGGCGCCTTTCTCGCGGGCGGCCATGGCGTTCAGCACCACCAAGCGAGCATCGTCGACCCAGCAATCGGAGTATTCGAAGCCTTTGGTGATTTCACTTTTCAGCGGGCTGTCCGGACCGAACTTTAGGCTTTTCGAGCCTTCGAGTTTTTCCCGCTTGCCGAGGTGGTCATACAGGAACAGGCCGGCGCGGATCATCCAGGCCGGACGCAGGTGCGGACGGTGCGGCAGCACGAAGCGCATTTGTTTGACGATGTGCGGCGCCTTGGCCAACAGCACTTCGCGTTCGGCAAGGGCTTCGCGCACCAGGCGGAATTCGTAATGTTCGAGGTAGCGCAGGCCACCATGGATCAGCTTGCTGCTGGCCGATGACGTGTGGCTGGCCAGGTCATCCTTTTCGCAAAGGAACACCGAGAGACCGCGACCGGCGGCATCCGCTGCGATCCCCACGCCATTGATCCCACCACCGATGACGGCGATGTCGTAGACCTCAGCGAGAGGGGGCGTAGGCAAGGTAGAAGTGGGCATCGGCTGGCCTCGGGCTCTTTTGATTTTCTGTATTGGAATACGAACATTAATGTTCATTTGCGAAAATAGTAGCCCATTAAACCGCCCACAGCCAGTCAACTTCGATTGAAAATACTGATCGAAGGGCCGAGAAAGGAAAATTTACGAACATTTAGGTCGTTGCGAAGAACATATGTGGCGAGGGGATTCATCCCCGTTCGGCTGCAAAGCAGTCGTCAAACCACCACACGAGGTGTATCAGAAATACCGTAGTTGCAGGTTCTAGGGCTGCTGCGCAGCCCAACGGGGATAAATCCCCTCGCCACAGGGGAGGGGGGTTAAACCACTTCCAGCCGAATCTTGTGCTGACTCAACAACTGCGCCAACGCCGGCACAGGCTGCTGATCGGTCACCAGGCAATCAATCAAACTGATCGGCCCCAGGCGAATCATGGCGTTGCGCCCGAATTTGCTGGAGTCAGCCGCCAGGATCACCTTCCGGGCATTGGCGATGATCGCCTGCGACACCCGCACTTCCTGGTAATCGAAGTCCAGCAGGCTGCCGTCTTCATCGATACCGCTGATGCCGACCAAGGCGAAATCGACCTTGAACTGGTTGATGAAGTCGACACTCGCCTGACCGACCACACCGCCATCGCGCCGCACATTGCCACCGGTCAGCAGAACGTCGAAGTCGTCCTTGGCGCTGAGCATCGAGGCCACGTGCAAGTTGTTGGTGATGATCTTCAGGTGATTGTGATTGAGCAGCGCCCGGGCAATCGATTCGGTGGTGGTGCCGATATTGATAAACAGCGAGGCGTGATCCGGGATCTGCGCCGCAATGGCTTCGCCGATACGCTGCTTTTCATCGCGCATCTGGTCGGCGCGCATGGCGTAGGCGGTGTTTTCGACACTGGAATCGTAGGCTGCGCCGCCGTGGTAGCGACGCAACAAATTGGCTTCCGCGAGCTGATTGATATCGCGGCGGATGGTCTGCGGTGTAACGACGAACAGCGTGGCCATTTCCTCGATGCTGACATAGCCGCGTTCGCGGACCAGTTCGAGGATTTGCTGCTGACGGGGAGGCAGATTCATGGGGCTTCCTTTGGCTGCCGTGCAAAATTTGCCCATGATGCCGCAGGAATCTGCTCCCGACCAGTTACAACCCTGTTGTTGGCTTATTCAGCGCCTTCATGCGGTTCCCAGTCGCGGGTGCGGCTGACGGCTTTTTTCCAGCCGGCGTAGAGTTTTTCCTTGGCGGTTTCGTCCAGGGTCGGTTCGAATTCGCGTTCGATCACTGCCTTGCCGCGCAACTCATCCAGGCTGCCCCAGAAGCCGCACGCCAGACCAGCCAGGTAAGCGGCGCCCAGTGCGGTGGTTTCACGCATTTGCGGACGCTCGACCTGAGTGCCGAGGATGTCGGCCTGGAACTGCATCAGGAAGTTGTTGGCGACCGCGCCACCGTCCACACGCAGGGATTTCAGGCGTTCGCCGGAATCCTGTTGCATGGCGTCGAGCACGTCGCGGGTCTGGTAGGCAATCGACTCCAGCGCGGCGCGAATGATGTGATCCACGCGTACGCCGCGGGTCAGGCCGAACAATGCACCACGGGCATACGGGTCCCAGTACGGCGCGCCGAGGCCAGTAAAGGCAGGTACCAGGTACACGCCGTTGCTGTCCTTGACCTTGTTGGCGAAGTATTCGGTGTCGTGGGCGTCGTTGATGATCTTCAGTTCGTCACGCAGCCACTGAACGGTCGAACCACCATTGAACACTGCGCCTTCCAGCGCGTAAGCCACTTCGCCGCGCGGGCCGCAAGCGATGGTGGTGAGCATGCCGTGCTTGGACTTCACGGCTTTGTCGCCGGTGTTCATCAGCAGGAAGCAACCGGTGCCGTAGGTGTTTTTTGCCTGGCCTGGCTCGACGCACATCTGGCCGAACAGTGCCGCTTGCTGATCGCCGGCGATACCGCCGATGGCGATGCCGCTTTTGGTGTGCCCGTAGATTTCCGACGAGGACTTCACTTCCGGCAGCATCTCGCGCGGGATATCCAGCACCTCCAGCATCTTCGCGTCCCACTCAAGTGTGTGGATGTTGAAGAGCATGGTGCGCGAGGCGTTGGTGTAGTCGGTGACGTGCACCTTGCCGCCGGTAAATTTCCAGATCAGCCAGCTGTCGACGGTGCCGAACAGCAGTTCGCCTTTGCGCGCACGTTCGCGGCTGCCTTCGACGTTGTCGAGGATCCACTTGAGTTTGGTGCCGGAGAAGTACGGGTCAGTGACCAGGCCGGTGGTTTCGCTGATGTATTGCTCGTGGCCATCGCGCTTGAGCTGCTGGCAGATCTCGGTGCTGCGGCGGCACTGCCAGACAATCGCGTTGTAGATCGGGCGGCCGGTGGTCTTGTCCCAGACCACGGTGGTTTCGCGCTGGTTGGTGATGCCGATGGCCGCGACCTGGTCGTGATGCAGGCCGGCTTGCGCCAGGGCCTCGACCATCACGGCGCTTTGGGTGGCGAAGATTTCCATCGGGTCGTGTTCGACCCAACCGGCTTGCGGGTAATGCTGGACGAATTCGCGCTGGGCGGTGCAGACCACGTTCGCGTCACGATCGAAAATGATCGCGCGGGAGCTGGTCGTACCCTGATCGAGGGCAATGATGTAGTTCTTATTCTGAATGTCGGTCATGTCGATTGCCTTGGACGAAAAAAGGGAGAAAGGTCCGGCGCGAGATCAAATGGGCAGGATCACGCGCCTACGGTATCAAGAAGTTCTTGGTTTGCCGTCAATGGCCGGTGTTACGTCCTGTGTAGCAGGTAGGGCGCTGGGCAGATGACGGGCAATCAGCCCGCGATAGGCGGCAGCACCGAGGCAGGCACCGACAATCGGTGCAAAAATCGGAATCAGGAAATACGGGATATCGCGGCCACCGGTGAGGGAAATTTCACCCCAGCCGGTGAAGAAAGTCATCAGCTTCGGACCGAAATCTCGCGCCGGGTTCATCGCAAAACCGGTGAGCGGGCCCATCGAGCTGCCAATCACGGCGATCAGTAAACCGATCAGCAGCGGCGCCAGAGGGCCTTTTGGCAGACCATTGTTGTCGTCGGTCAGGGACATGATCACGCCCATCAGGATGGCGGTGATGATCACCTCAACCAGAAACGCCTGGGCGGTGGACAGGGCCGGGTTGGGGAAGGTGGAAAACACCGACGCCAATTCGAGGCTGGCCTGGGTGCCACGAACCATATGGTGAGTTTGTTCGAAATCGAAGAATAGATTGCTGTACAGCGTGTACACCAAAAATGCGCCGCAGAACGCGCCAGCAACTTGAGAGAGGATATAGAACGGCAGTTTGCGCTTTTCGAAGTCAGCGAAAATGCTCAGGGCGATGCTGACGGCAGGATTGAGGTGAGCCCCGGAAACCCCGGCGGTCAAGTAAATCGCCATGCTCACGCCGACGCCCCAGATGATGCTGATTTCCCACAGGCCAAAGCTGGCACCCGCGACCTTGAGCGCAGCAACGCAACCGGTGCCGAAAAATATAAGCAGTGCAGTGCCCAGAAACTCGGCCATGCATTGGCTTGAGAGCGACGGTTGTTGTAAAGCAGTTGTCATTGGAAACCTCGTTTTTGTTGTTGTCTGGCGCTTCTTTCGTCATGGCCAAAGCGCGTTTTCCACCGAGGCAGAATCCCCATCCTGTTCTCGGCCTAATGCTGGGGTGCTGCGATGACACATTCGTACAGTATTCAGATTCGAAAAAATATAGACAAGAAACGCTGCTGTCAAAGGTCGAAAGTGAACCGTCAGTCACAATTCAACTATTAGTCACGTGAATGATCGTATCGTTCACGCCGCGGGCCGAGCGCGGACGAGTGGCACATGGCGCTGCCAAGCCTTTGAAACAGTGGCGCAATAGAGCCTTTTGCCGTTCAATGTCCTAGAATCCAGCGCAGGATTTTTCTACTGCCGCCCAGTCTGGAGCTGCCATGACCCCCGCATTGGATTTGTTGAAAAAAGTTCGAGCCGAACATCGCGTGCACAGTTATGAACATGATCCGAAGGCAGCGTCTTATGGGCTGGAGGCCGCGGAGAAGCTGGGACTGAACCCGGCGCAGGTGTTCAAGACCTTGCTGGCGGCCAGTGAGAAAGGTGAATTGCTGGTGGCGGTGGTGCCGGTCGTCGGAAGTCTGGACTTGAAGCATCTGGCGCACGCGGCGGGGGTGAAAAAAGTCGAAATGGCCGACCCTGCCGCCGCGCAACGCACGACGGGTTATCTGTTGGGTGGGATCAGCCCGCTGGGGCAGAAGAAGCGTTTGCGTACGTTTATCGATAACTCTGCTCAGCCCTTTGCGACTATTTTCGTCAGTGCCGGTCGGCGTGGTCTGGAAGTGGAATTGGCGCCGACCGTGCTGGCCGAACACACTCAGGCCAAGTTTGCCGATATCGGTCGCGCCTAAATCAGGGAGAAGGTTATGCAGCTTGAGTTTCATCAGGTCGACGCGTTCAGCGATCGCCCGTTCAGTGGGAACCCGGCGATGGTGTACCGGCTTGAGGCCTGGCTCGCCGATGAGTTGATGCAGAAGATCGCTGCCGAGCACAACCTCGCTGAAACCGCCTTCGTGGTGCGCGAGGGGCAGGGCTGGCACATTCGCTGGTTTACCCCGACCACTGAGGTGCCGTTGTGCGGCCATGCGACCCTCGCCAGTGCGCATGTTTTGTTTGAAATCTATAAGGAACCGGTCGAACGCCTGGACTTCATCTGCAAGTCCGGCCCGTTGAGTGTGAGTCGTGAGGACGGACGCTTGTGGCTGGATTTTCCGGCCATCGTGCCGTCTGAAGTGGGCGTGACGCTGGATGTCGAACGCGCCTTGGGTGTCGAAGTGGTCGACGTGTTGGGTTCAAATGAATTGTTCGTGGTGCTGGAATCGGAGCAGGCGGTGCTCGATTGTCAGCCAGACATGGTCGCCCTGGCCAAACTGCCGTGGCCGGGTGCGATCGTCACCGCCAAGGGCGGCAAGCATGATTTTGTGTCGCGTTACTTTGCCCCGGCGATCGGCATCAATGAAGATCCGGTGACCGGTTCGACCCATTGCAGCTTGATTCCGTATTGGTCGAAGCGGTTGGGCAAGTCGAGCCTCACGGCGTATCAGTGCTCGAATCGAGGCGGAGAGTTGTTCTGCCGGCTGGAAGGGGATCGGGTGAAGATTGGCGGGAATGCGACGCTGGTTGCGAGCGGAACACTTATTCTCGGTTGACACAAATCTTATGTGGGAGCGGGCTTGCTTGCGAAAGCGATATTACATTCAACGAAGATGTTGACTGGTCCGGCGCTTTCGCGAGCAAGCACGCTCCCACAGTTTATTCGTGTATGTCAGCTGGCGGTGCTGTAGCGGCGAACACCGGACTCGACCGCCAGAATCTGCGCTGCCGTGCTACCGGACGCCTGGAACAGCACCAGGTGTTCAGCCGCGACTCGAATACCCACCTCGGCACCGACGTGATGATCAGCATGGCTGGGAAAGATCGATTCCAGCTGTGCACCGGTCGGCAACTGCAAACGATACAGCGTCGACGCACCCTGGAAGGACTTCCCGACAATCCGTGCCTTCAAACCGCTGTCGGGTGCATAAACGATATCGTCCGGACGCAGCAACACGTCCACCGCTCCGCCCACTGGCCAGGTGTAGGCGCGATTACCGCGTAACTCACCCAGTTCAGTCTGCACCGACTCCGGGCTGCTCAATTGGCCGCGGATGAAATAACCCTGGCCAATGAAGCTGGCCACATAAGGCGTCAGCGGTTCGTGATACAGGTTGTAGGGCGTGTCCCACTGTTCCAGCCGGCCTTCCTTGAACACCCCGACGTGATCGCTCACCGCAAAGGCTTCTTCCTGGTCATGGGTTACCAGAATCGCGCTGGTGCCACGGGCCTTGAGAATGTCGCGCACTTCATGGCTGAGCTTGCGCCGCAGTTCGCCATCGAGGTTGGAGAACGGTTCGTCGAGCAACAGCAGTTGCGGTTCCGGTGCCAGAGCGCGGGCCAGTGCGACACGTTGTTGCTGACCACCGGACAACTCATGCGGGAAGCGCTTGCCAAGGTTTTTCAGGTTGACCAGTTCCAGCAGTTCTTCGGTGACGCGATCCTTTTGCGGATGCTTGCGGATCCCGAAAGCGATGTTCTCGGCCACGCTCAAATGCGGAAACAGCGCGTAGTCCTGGAACACCATGCCGATTCGGCGTTTCTCCGGGGCGAGGGTGAAACCGGCGCGGGAAATGGTCTCGCCCGCCAGCGTGATTTCACCTTCGTGCACCGGTTCGAAACCGGCAATCGCCCGTAGCGTTGTGGTCTTGCCGCAGCCTGAAGAGCCCAGCAGGCAACCGATGTCGCCGACATTCAAATGCAGGTTGAGGTTCTGCACCACGCGCTGGTCTTGATAGCCACAGGCGAGGTTGCGCAGGTTAAGCAGTAATGGATGGCTCATGCGTGATGGTACGAAGGCGGGACGAGAAACTCGAGCAGGGCCTTTTGTGCGTGAAGGCGGTTTTCCGCTTGATCCCAGGCGACGGAGCGCTTGTCATCGAGCACGTCGAGGCTGATTTCCTCGCCACGGTGGGCCGGCAGGCAGTGCATGAACAGCACATCCTCAGCCGCGAGGTCGAGCAAGGCGCGAGTCACCTGGAACGGCGCGAACAGCTTCAGGCGCTTGGCGGTTTCTTCTTCCTGGCCCATGGAGGTCCAGACGTCGGTGCTCACCAGGTGGGCGCCACGCACGGCGTCCTTCGGATCGCGGACGATGGTCACGCGATCACCTGCCTTGGCCAGGAATTGCGGGTTGGGTTCAAAACCTTCAGGGCAGGCGATGCGCAACTGGAAGTCGAACTGGATCGCCGCTTCTATATAGCTGTTGCACATGTTGTTGCCGTCGCCGATCCAGGCCACGGTCTTGCCCTGGATCGAGCCGCGATGTTCGAGGAAGGTTTGCATGTCAGCCAGCAATTGGCACGGGTGCAAGTCATCGGACAGGCCGTTGATCAGCGGGACGCGCGAATTGGCGGCGAATTCAGTCAGTGTGCTGTGGGAAAACGTGCGGATCATCACCGCATCGAGCATGCTCGACATGACAATGGCAGCGTCGCCGATCGGCTCGCCACGGCCCAGCTGCGTGTCGCGCGGTGACAGGAAAATGGCCTGGCCGCCGAGCTGGATCATGCCGGCTTCGAACGAAATTCGGGTGCGGGTCGAGGACTTCTCGAAAATCATCCCGAGCACGCGGTTTTTCAGAGGCTCGAACAGTACGCCGCGGTTACGCAGGTCCTTGAGCTCAACGCCTCGACGGATCACGCTGACCAGCTCTTCGGGCGTGCAATCCATCAGGGAGAGAAAGTGCCTTGCGCTCATCATTGACTACCTTTTTGCAACAGACCGCAGATACTCAAAGCCTTGTTTAACTGAAAAACGGGCGAGACCTGCGGCGTAAGCCGCACGGGGCGACGAAATAGGGGGAGGCGCGATATTGACATTAAATGTCGCGTTTTTCCAATAGGCTACGGTGTTTGGGGATTTCAGAGGGGCTACGGGGTGTCCGCAGTAGCGCTTTTGAAGCCGGTTTACTGACAGCAGCCTGTCATTTGTACACTGGGCTCCTTGGGGTTGGCAATCAAACCGGGCGGGGATCGCATGGCCACGGGTCGGTTTCTGACCTGATATTCGCGACGGTGGCTGGCGATGTGCCGGGATGAAACATTTGCTAATGCAAAGTGCTGGGTTATAACTAGCTCACGAATGATGCAGGAAGCCTTCGGAATGGAATCGAAAGAACAGCTGTTAATGGATTTACTTGGCCTCACGGCCCGTTCTCTGACCCACCTCACCGCTTCCATGACGTCGATGTCCTTTGAATTGATGCGCAGTGAAGACGAAGTGACCAAGGCGGCCGGTCGACGCATGATCGACCGCATGGCAACCATCAGCACCGGGCTCGATGAGCACTGGCGACTGATCGGCGAGCTCACCGGCGTACATGTCGCCCAGGAGCAGATCGAAACCATTCAGGAGATCCAGTTGCAGACGCCGCCACCCGGGTTGCCGCCAAACTGATCGAGCGCGGTCATCGGCTGGCCTGATGGTCGCCGATTCACAAGACGAACGTCGCTGGCGCAGTGGCGGGTCACGCGCCATAGTTTTGTTCCCGCGGCCGATATTGCCCGCCCAGAACAAAACAGAGACTGGCCATGACCAAGACTCTCCATCACCGTGCCTGCCACCTGTGTGAAGCCATTTGCGGCCTGACCATCGAGACCTCCGAGGTCGAAGGCAGCGGCGTACAGATCACCTCAATAAAAGGCGACCCGCTGGATACGTTCAGCCGTGGGCACATCTGCCCCAAGGCGGTTGCCCTGCAAGACATCCAGAACGATCCGGATCGCCTGCGTCAGCCGATGCTGCGAGTGGGCAGCGAATGGCAGCCTGTCGAGTGGGAAGACGCCTTCAGCCTTGTCGCCGAACGCCTGGCGGCGATTCAGGAGCGTCACGGGCAGAACGCGGTGGCGGTTTATCAAGGCAATCCCAGCGTGCACAACTATGGGTTGATGACCCACAGCAATTACTTCCTGGGCCTGCTGAAAACCCGCAACCGGTTTTCCGCGACCTCGGTCGATCAGTTGCCTCATCACCTGACCAGCCATTTGATGTACGGCCACGGCTTGCTGTTGCCGATCCCGGACATCGATCACACCGACTTCATGTTGATCCTCGGGGGCAATCCACTGGCCTCCAACGGCAGCATCATGACCGTGCCGGATGTGGAAAAACGCCTGAAGGCGATTCAGGCCCGGGGCGGCAAAGTGGTGGTGGTTGATCCGCGTCGCAGTGAAACGGCTGCGATTGCCGATCAACATCTGTTCGTGCGCCCCGGTAGTGATGCGGCGCTGTTGTTCGGGCTGCTCAATACCTTGTTCGCCGAAGGCCTGACCCGCGACAGTCATTTACCGGTGGACGGTCTGGATGAAGTCCGTCAGGCCATCGCCACATTCACCGCCGACACCATGAGCCCTTTGTGCGCGGTGCCGGCAGAGCAGATTCGCCAACTGGCCCGTGATTTTGCGGCAGCGCCGACTGCGGTCTGTTATGGCCGGATGGGCGTTTCCACCCAGGCCTTCGGCACTTTGTGCCATTGGCTGGTGCAACTGATCAACCTGGTCACCGGCAACCTCGACCGCGTCGGCGGGGCGTTGTGCACAGAACCTGCGGTGGATCTGGTGGCGTCCACTTCGGGCGGCCATTTCAATCTGTGGCAGAGCCGGGTATCCGGGCGTCCCGAGTACGGCGGCGAGTTGCCGGTGTCGGCCCTGGCGGAAGAGATGCTGACCGGCGGGGAAGGGCAGGTCCGTGCGCTGATCACCGTGGCCGGCAATCCGGTGCTGTCCACACCCAATGGCCGGCAACTGGAACAGGCGCTGGACGGGTTGGAGTTCATGGTCAGCATCGACCTGTACATCAATGAAACCACGCGCTATGCCGACCTGATCCTGCCGTCGACCTCGGCACTGGAAAACGATCACTACGACACTACGTTCAACATGTTTGCGGTGCGCAACGTGACCCGTTTCAACCGGGCGATTCTGGCAAAACCAGAGGGTGCGTTGCATGACTGGGAGATCTTTGTCGGCCTGGCCCAGGCCTTTGCGGCGAAGACCGGCAAGGACCTGAAACCGACCATTCCTCCCGCACAGATGATCGATCGCGGACTTCGAATGGGGCTTTATGGTGATGCCTCTGGACACAAGCTTTCGCTCGCAACGCTGTTCGATCATCCGCACGGTGTCGATCTGGGCGCGCTCAAATCCAACCTCGCGCCGCGCCTGAAAACCGCTAACCAGCGAGTCCAGGCTGCGCCTGCCGCGATTCTCGCCGACCTGGCGCGCTTCGCCGCGCTGCAGGCACCGGCCGCCGATGAATTGCTGATGATTGGTCGTCGCCATGTGCGCAGCAACAACTCGTGGATGCACAACTACCACCGTCTGGTGAAGGGCAAGCCGCGCCATCAATTGTTGATGCACCCGGATGACCTGGCCAGCCGTGGGCTCAGCGATGGGCAGCGCGTACGGGTCAGTTCGCGGGTCGGCATGATCGAAGTGGAAGTGGTCGCCAGTCTGGATATGATGAAAGGCGTGGTCAGCCTGCCTCACGGTTGGGGCCATGCGCGGCCCGGCGTGCAGATGACGATCGCCAGTGGTCAACCAGGCTCCAGCGCCAATGACCTGACCGATGAATGCCAGCTCGATGAGTTGTCGGGGAATGCGGCGTTGAACGGAGTTCCGGTGACTGTAGCGGCAGCTTGATTGTGTCTGTCGGGGAGACCGAGCATGGCGCTCGGGTTTCCGTTACAATGCGCCACCGTGCCGACCCTTGAGTCGGAAAGTTCAGCCGAGGTGCTCCATGGATATCATCGAAACGATTAAAGAGCAGATTGCTAACAACACCATTCTGCTTTACATGAAAGGTTCGCCGAATGCCCCGCAGTGTGGCTTCTCCGCGAAAGCCGCGCAGGCCGTGATGGCATGTGGTGAAAAGTTTGCGTACGTGGACATCCTGCAGAACCCGGAAATCCGCGCCAACCTGCCTAAATACGCCAACTGGCCAACCTTCCCGCAACTGTGGGTCGGTGGTGAGCTGGTCGGCGGTAGCGACATCATGACTGAAATGTCGGCTGATGGTTCGCTGCAGGCCACGATCAAGGCTGCTGTTGAAGCGGCTGCTGCTGGCAAGACCGAAGCCTGATCCTCTCAATGTGGGAGCGGGCTTGCTCGCGAAAGCGGTACAGCATTCAACAGATTAGTTGACTGACCTACCGCCTTCGCGAGCAAGCCCGCTCCCACATTTGTTTCAGGGTGAACCTGAAGCCGGTCATGAAAAAGCCCCGCCTCTTCAAAAGAGCGCGGGGCTTTTTAATGTCTCGAGTTTAGCGGGCGCTAACTTACTCTTCGCCCATCTGCGATTGCAGATAGTTCTCAAGACCGATTTTATCGATCAGGCCCAGTTGGGTTTCCAGCCAGTCGATATGTTCTTCTTCGGACTCAAGAATGTCTTCGAGCAATTCACGGCTACCGAAATCGCCAACGGTTTCGCAATGTGCGATGGCGACCTTGAGGTCGGCATGACCGGTTTTTTCGATACGCAGGTCACACTCAAGCATTTCCTGGGTGTGCTCGCCGATCTGCAGCTTGCCCAGGTCCTGGACGTTCGGCAGGCCTTCGAGGAACAGGATGCGCTTGATCAGCTTGTCCGCGTGTTTCATCTCGTCGATGGATTCGTGGTATTCGTGCTTGCCAAGCTTGTTCAGACCCCAATCTTCGTACATGCGCGCATGCAGAAAATACTGATTGATCGCGACCAGTTCATTGGCAAGGATCTTGTTGAGATGCTGGATGACTGTAATGTCGCCTTTCATGATGGGGTCCTGCCCTGTATTAGCTGTCTATAAGGCAGAGTTTGAGCCGCGCAACTAAGAGTGTCAAACCTAAGTTATTGAAACTTAAATGAAAATTAATCGGAATAAGAATGTTTGTGTTCCGCGTCTAGCCCGTAAGCAATTGATTTTCAGACATAAAAAAACCGGACTTCAAGTCCGGTTCTTTGGAATACGGTATTTACGCTGCAGTAAATTCTACAGGGAAAGGAATCGCGGCCTGGGCCGATTGCAATTTGGTCAGGGTTTCGCGGACCACTTCCTTGGCAAGGCAGGCGCATTTGCCGCATTGGCTGGCTACGCCAGTCGCCTGACGGACTTCTTTGTAGCTGCAGCAACCTTCGTAGATTGCATCGCGGATTTGACCGTCGGTGACGCCAGTGCAGAGGCAGACATACATAAGCTAAGAACCGTCGCTGGTGGTGACTCAGTTGCGATGGATCTTAATGTTAACGAGAATGATTGTCAAAGTGCTTTCTGAAAGCTTCGCGTTATAAGCGCGTATGACTGACGAACGGTTTTCATCTAGCGATCTGCCATTACCTGCCGAGACAACCTATTTGGTGCATCGGTGAAAAACCGTTGAGGACAGCTCAAAAACGCCGTGTATGATGGTCGGTCCTTGCGAAGGGGGTCGTGTCACAGGGCTGTCGCCTGAGGGTGGCAGGCTGACGCGAACCCAGTTCTTCACGTTAATAGACCAGGAGATATTCAATGAGCGTACTCGTAGGCAAACAAGCCCCGGACTTCACCGTACCTGCCGTCCTCGGCAATGGCGAAATCGTGGATAGCTACACCCTGTCCTCGGCCATCAAAGGCAAATACGGCCTGGTGTTCTTCTACCCACTGGACTTCACCTTCGTTTGCCCATCCGAGCTGATCGCTCTGGACAACCGCATGGCTGACTTCAAGGCACGTAACGTTGAAGTGGTCGCGGTTTCGATCGATTCGCACTTCACCCACAACGCATGGCGCAACACCCCGGTGAACAATGGCGGTATCGGCCAGGTTCGCTACACCATGGCTGCCGACATGAAACACGAAATCGCCAAGGCCTACGACGTTGAGTCCGAAGGCGGCGTGGCTTTCCGTGGCGCGTTCCTGATCGACGACAAAGGCGTTGTCCGTTCGCAGATCATCAACGACCTGCCGCTGGGCCGTAACATGGAAGAGCTGATCCGTCTGGTCGACGCTCTGCAATTCCACGAAGAGCACGGCGAAGTCTGCCCTGCCAACTGGAAGAAAGGCGACAAAGGCATGACCGCTTCGACCGAAGGCGTCGCGGCTTACCTGACCGAGAACGCTGCTGCGCTGTAAGGCACGTTTGAGGCACAAAAAAACCGGCCGTTGAGGCCGGTTTTTTTATGGGCGGGATAAATCCAGCTACCAGGATCAGTCGTTGAAGTCTTCCCAGCCGCCCATTTGTTTCCAGCGATTGACGATGCCGCAGAACAGCTCGGCCGTCTTCTCGGTATCGTAGCGCGCCGAGTGAGCCTCGCGACCGTCAAAGTCGATGTCCGCCGCCTGGCAAGCCTTGGCCAGTACGGTTTGACCGTAAGCCAGACCGGCGAGGGTCGCGGTATCGAAACTGGAGAACGGATGAAACGGGTTACGTTTCATGTCCAGACGCGCGACAGCGGCGTTGAGGAAGCCCAGGTCGAAGCTGCTGTTGTGCCCGACCAGAATCGCCCGTTTGCAACCGTTGGCTTTCAGGGCCTTGCGGATGCCGCGGAAAATATCGGTCAGGGCTGCTTCTTCGCTTACCGCCATACGCAGCGGGTGATCGAGCTTGATTCCGGTGAATTCCAGTGCGGCTGCTTCAATATTCGCGCCTTCAAAAGGCTCGACACGGAAGAAATAGGTGTGATCGGGGTACACAAACCCTTTTTCATCCATGGCGATCGTGGTCGCGGCGATTTCCAGCAAGGCGTCAGTGGCAGAGTTGAAACCACCGGTTTCAACGTCGACAACAACGGGCAGGTATCCACGGAAGCGCTCAGCCATCGGGTGGCGTGAACCACCTCCGCCGCCTTGACCGTCCTGTTCGTCGTCGAAATGGTCTTCACTCACGCGTGTTCCTCCAGCAGGCGCCAGCGCAGTTTTTCACCGGCGCGCAGCGGGATTACGGTCAGCTCGCCAAATGGCAGGCTGGTCGGGGCGGTCCACTCATCGCGGACCAGGGTGATGCGATCGGTGTTCGCCGGCAGGCCATAGAAGCGCGGGCCGTTGAGGCTGGCGAAGGCTTCGAGCTTGTCCAGCGCGTTGCGCTGTTCGAAGGCTTCGGCATACATCTCGATCGCTGCATAAGCGGTATAGCAACCGGCACAGCCGCAAGCGGCTTCCTTGGCGTGCTGGGCGTGCGGCGCCGAATCGGTGCCGAGGAAGAACTTGTCGCTGCCGCTGGTAGCGGCGTCGAGCAGGGCTTCCTGATGGGTATTGCGCTTGAGGATCGGCAGGCAATAGAAGTGCGGCCGAATCCCGCCCACCAGCATGTGGTTGCGGTTGTACAGCAGGTGATGCGCGGTGATGGTCGCGCCAACGTTGGCCGAAGCCTCGTTGACGAACTGCACGGCGTCTGCGGTGGTGATGTGTTCGAATACCACTTTGAGCGTCGGGAAACGCTCGACCACACGACGCATGTGCTCATCGATGAAGAGTTTTTCGCGGTCGAACACATCGACATCGCCACGGGTGACTTCACCGTGAATCAGCAAGGGCATCCCGACGTCGGCCATGGCCTCAAGTGCAGGGAAAATCTTGTCGATACTGGTGACACCAGAATCCGAGTTGGTGGTCGCGCCGGCCGGGTACAGCTTGGCGGCGTAGACGAAGCCGCTGGCCTTGGCCTCGCGAATTTCGTCGGGCTGGGTGCGGTCGGTCAGGTACAGCACCATCAACGGTTCGAAACGACTGCCGGCCGGGCGGGCAGCGAGAATCCGCTGGCGATAGCCGTCGGCTTCAGCGGCGTTACGCACCGGAGGTACCAGGTTGGGCATGATGATTGCGCGACCAAAGGTGCGCGCGACATCCGCAACGGTATTGGTCAACACAGCACCATCGCGAAGATGAATATGCCAGTCGTCGGGACGCAGCAGGGTCAGGCGGTCGGACATGAGGGGATTCCAGGCGGGTCAAACTCTGGGGAATGCTACCGGAAAAGACTCTCTCAGGCACTCGCTATCAAGTTTTGCAGGAAGCTTCCGATATCCAACAGGTATGCCGTAAATATGTGTATCGGTCTTTTTGTTGTAGAAGCCAGTGGAGCCTCCCGTGCGCCAGCGTTATTTAGCCTTGCTCAGTGTGTTTGCCAGCCTCCCTGCGATGGCGCTCACTTTCCAGACGCGTCTGGAGAGCATCGAGTGGACGGTCGAAGGTGACAAGTTCGAATGCCGCCTGACTCAACCGATCACCGATTTCGGTTCGGGTGAATTCGTGCGCCGTGCCGGCGAGCAGGCGACGTTTCGTCTCAAAGCCTACAACGCGATGATCGGCGGCGGTTCCGCGACGCTGCTGGCGGCCGCTGCGCCGTGGCAACCGGGACGTGGCGACATCAACCTGGGCTCGGTGAGAATCGGCAGCGGCAATGTGTTGTTCAACAGTTCGCAGGTTCAGGCCGGGCGCCTGATCAGCGGGTTGATGGACGGCCGCAGCCCGGTCATCCGCCATTCCTCTGGCGATGGTCGCGTGTCTGAGGTGCGCCTGTTGCCGGTCAAGTTCAGCAAGGCTTTCAACGACTATCAGGGTTGCGTCGCGAAGCTGCTGCCGAAGAATTTCGAGCAGGTCAAACAGTCCGAGATCGGCTTCCCGGGTGAAGGCGTCGATCTCAATCCGCAAGCCAAGGCGCAGTTGCAGGTGATGCTGGAGTTCATGAAGGCGGATCCGACGGTCAATCACATCGAACTCGACGGGCACTCCGACAACAGCGGCAATCGCCTGACCAACCGCGAGCTGTCACGCCGCCGGGCGCTGGCGGTAATGGAGTATTTCAAGGCCAATGGCATCCAGGAATCGCAGATCACCATGCGTTTCCACGGTGAACGCTATCCTGTGGTGCCAAACACCAATGCCACCAACCGCGCGAAGAATCGCCGGGTAGCCGTGCGCCTGGAACGGGTGGCACCGACCGAGAAAGTCGCCCCTCAAACCACCACGCCGGGAAGCTCCTCGGCGACCTCCTGAGCCAGCTGAATTCGTCGCTCGCTCGACAGAATCTGTCGCTTCGTCGTCATAAGCTGTCGCGCCTCTGTAAATTATTCCGTATGACCGGTAGACTTCACGGCTTTCCGTAGAACCCCGTGGAGTGATGGCATGGCGGACGTAAACAAGGTCGTTCTGGCGTATTCCGGCGGCCTGGACACTTCGGTGATCCTCAAGTGGCTGCAGGATACTTATAACTGTGAAGTCGTGACCTTCACCGCTGACCTGGGTCAGGGCGAAGAGGTCGAACCTGCACGCGCCAAGGCTCAGGCCATGGGCGTGAAAGAGATCTATATCGACGATCTGCGCGAAGAATTCGTGCGTGATTTCGTTTTCCCGATGTTCCGCGCCAACACCGTTTACGAAGGCGAGTACCTGCTGGGTACTTCCATCGCTCGTCCGTTGATCGCCAAACGCCTGATCGAAATCGCCAACGAAACCGGCGCTGACGCCATTTCCCACGGCGCCACCGGCAAGGGCAACGACCAGGTTCGTTTCGAACTGGGCGCCTACGCACTCAAGCCAGGCGTGAAAGTGATCGCCCCTTGGCGCGAGTGGGACCTGCTCTCCCGTGAAAAGCTGATGGATTATGCTGAAAAGCACAACATCCCGATCGAGCGCCACGGCAAGAAAAAATCCCCGTATTCGATGGATGCCAACCTGCTGCACATTTCCTATGAAGGCGGCGTGCTGGAAGACACCTGGACCGAGCACGAAGAAGACATGTGGAAATGGACCGTCTCCCCGGAGAAGGCTCCAGACAAGGCGCAATACCTGGAGCTGACCTACCGCAACGGCGACATCGTGGCACTGGACGGCGTCGAAATGACCCCAGCCACCGTGCTGGCGACCCTGAACCGTATCGGTGGCGAACACGGCATCGGCCGTCTCGACATCGTCGAGAACCGTTACGTGGGCATGAAGTCCCGTGGCTGCTACGAAACCCCAGGCGGCACTATCATGCTGCGCGCTCACCGTGCGATCGAATCGATCACCCTGGACCGCGAAGTGGCTCATCTCAAAGACGAGTTGATGCCTAAATACGCCAGCCTGATCTACACCGGTTACTGGTGGAGCCCTGAGCGTCTGATGCTGCAACAGATGATCGATGCGTCCCAGGCACACGTGAACGGCGTTGTGCGCCTGAAGCTGTACAAGGGCAACGTGATCGTCACCGGTCGCAAGTCCGACGAATCGTTGTTCGATGCCAACATCGCGACCTTCGAAGAAGACGGTGGTGCTTACAACCAGGCCGACGCGGCGGGCTTTATCAAGCTCAACGCCCTGCGCATGCGCATTGCTGCAAACAAAGGCCGGAAGCTTTTCTGAGACCTTTGAAGCTGCAACGACGGTAATGGAAATGTGGCCTTGTCGGTGACAAGGCCACATTTCTGAAAGAGGGATGTTTCCTGCCGTGCATCATGTTTCAACTTTCTTATTGTTGTTACAAATACGCTTTCGTCTGCTTTTGCGCTCCGATTGCCCTTCGAGCGCTGTCTTCTGCTACCGGTATTCAAGCCATCATCGTCATGCCATGCGAGCTCAAATTGTAGGCAACCCAGAACGCAGTGCTGTTGCGCTTCTTTGTTTGTTTCGCATGCTTGTGTGCGCCTTCCTTCAGCAATGCCTCTGAATCAGTACACGTGAGAAACACGATAACGCGCGCAGGGTTTTCCTGTGGTTGCTGGACCTTTTCCATCAAGGTGTTGAAATCCATTTTGCTGCTCATCCATCGTGCGTCGACGATGTGCAGATCCTTTAACAGCACCGTTGAGCGTACGTGATGCTCAATCAACGGCTCAGGTGTGCCTCCTTGTGGTTGATCGGCATCGCTCATGGCCTTTATGAAATGCTTTCCTTTTTCAAAATCAGAGGGCGCGTAAAGCGATCTATAGTTGAAGTTTAGTGTGGCGAAGAACAGGAAGAGCAAATAAAAAGGGAAGCTGATAAGGAACCAGATATAGATCTCTCTCTCCTCATCGCCGAGAAAGGGAAGAGAAATAGCGGCCGATGTTTCAGACAGGGTTGCAAATATCGCGATGATTGTCATGGGGTTGGAGATTCTTGTTTTTAATTTGTTCATGTTTTTTGCTCATGAAAGATTGTCTTTTCTCGATGGGTTCGTGGAAGTTAAGAGTGCTGGTAAGTTAAAGATGTGGCGGAGAAAGCTGTCTACTGTTTTGGTGATTTCCTCTTAGTTGATTTGTTAGTGGGGGTCATAGTAACTGTATTGTTTGTGAGTCGGGTATTTTTGTTTTTATAAGTCTATGGTGTTGCTGTTTTTCAAGTGTTGCCTGATGTAAGGCTTGGTGTAATGGGTCTATTCAGGGTTTAACTGTCCGGTGTGAGTGTCGGCTTGACAATATCGGTTACTTTTTAAGCGTAGCTCAATCGTCAGCGCTTGCCGGATCTCTCTGTCAGCTTCTGGTTTCTTTGATTTCTTGATGTAAATCGATACAAAAACAGTTTTGAAAGCACAGCGCTGGCTGGGCGATAAAATTTAAGACACACAGTATTTGTCTGATTTTTGTAAGACATATCCTGCTTGTTTGTAGGGAATGTCTCTCGCTGCGGGTGGGCGAGGGGGGCGGCGTGCCACGGATGAAACGACTAGGCTATTGTGCGGGCTCTAAAAATTCGAACAGCGAAATTGGACTTGCCCATGAATAAAGTGCTGATCGTGGATGATCACCCCGTCATTCGTCTTGCGGTACGTATGCTGATGGAGCGTCATGGCTACGAAGTCATTGCAGAAACAGATAACGGCGTGGATGCGTTACAACTTGCCCGCGAACTTATGCCGGATATTGTCATTCTGGATATTGGAATACCGAAGCTGGACGGGTTGGAAGTCATCGCGCGTCTGACCTCTACGGCAATGCCTCTTAAAGTGTTGATATTGACCTCTCAGGCACCCGGACATTTTTCCATGCGTTGCATGCAGTCGGGTGCCGCCGGATATGTCTGCAAACAACAGGACCTCACTGAATTGCTCAGTGCGATAAAAGCCGTACTCTCTGGCTACAGCTACTTTCCGAATCAAGCGCTGCATACCGTTCGCTCCAGTCTCGGGAATGCCAGTGAAGCCGATATGGTGGATCGTTTGTCCGGGCGCGAAATGATGGTGCTGCAACAGTTGGCTAGAGGAAAGACAAACAAGGAGATTGCCGATGGCATGTTCCTCAGCAATAAAACCGTCAGCACCTACAAGACTCGCCTGTTGTTGAAGCTCAATGCTCGGTCCTTGGTCGACCTGATTGAACTGGCTCAACGCAATGGGCTGGTATGAGTGCACTGGCGACTGAGGGATTGGCACTTGGTAAAAAGCCTCCGTTTCGGGAGGCTTTTAGGTGTCACAAGTCAAAGTCGTAATCGGCCAATTGCTTTTGCAGTCGGCGCTCCTCCAGCAGATTGTCGATGGTGCGGCGTTTGCTCAGGTTGGTCTTCGCCACTTCAACCACCGGTTCAGCGTCATCGGCCTCAACGGGTGTGAAGTCGTCTTCTACGTCCAATTGCTCTTTGCCAGTGCTCATAAGGTTAACTCCAGGCTAAGACTGCCTTTGGCGCTCCTTATATCGACAAACTCCCGGCGGGTAAAAAAGATTTTTTCAATCGATGGATCAATAAATCTAATAGCGCCTCAATCGTCCGAGGTCTTCAGCTTGTATTCGCACAGGTCTTCGATCCGGCAGCTGCCGCAACGGGGCTTGCGGGCCAGGCAAACGTAGCGCCCATGCAAGATCAGCCAATGGTGGGAATCGAGCAGGTATTGCTTGGGGACAAACTTCATCAGCTTCATCTCCACCTCGACCACGTTCTTGCCCGGAGCGATGCCCGTGCGGTTGCTGACCCGGAAAATGTGGGTATCCACGGCCATGGTCAGTTGCCGAAAAGCGGTGTTGAGCACCACGTTGGCGGTCTTGCGGCCGACGCCGGGCAGCGCTTCCAGTTCCTCTCGAGTTTGCGGAACCTCGCCGCCATGGCGCTCCACCAGCAAACGACAGGTTTCGATCACGTTTTTCGCTTTGCTGTTGAACAGGCCGATGGTCTTGATGTATTCCGACAGCCCTTCAACGCCCAAGGCATAAATCGCCGCCGGCGTATTGGCCACCGGGTAGAGTTTGGCGGTGGCCTTGTTCACGCCGACATCCGTCGACTGGGCGGAAAGAATGACGGCAATCAGCAATTCGAACGGCGAGGAATAGGCCAGTTCGGTCTTCGGTTCCGGGTTGTCTTCGTGAAACCTGCGGAAAATTTCCAGGCGTTTTGCGGCATTCATGGACAGTGCGTTTCCTCGAAATCGGTCAGTGTGAGGGAGCCGGGCGGTGCCAGGCCTGCCAGGCGGCGATCAACAGTCCCAGAAGAATGAATCCGCCGGGAACCAGCGTGGCCAGGTGCAGGCCGCCGTTGCCGATGAACTCGCGCAGCAAGCCAAGACCCACCATCAGCGCGCCAAACAGGCCACACAAGCGCAGGCGATCGAGCCAGGATTCCTGGAAAAAACCATTGTGTTCCAGCACCAGGCATTGCACGGCGATCAATCCTGCATAGATCCCCACGTGCTGATGCCATTGAAGTGACAAGACCTGTGCGGCAAGTTCCGCACAACTGGTCAACGTGGCCGACAGCAGGAGGCTGGCAAGCAATCGGGTGGACGGGATCAGCCGTGATCGCAAGGCGGCCATGCTGGCGCCATACGCATTGATCACCACGAAGAACATCAGCCAGAGGCCCAGCGCCGTCTGCCAAGCGTCCGTAGCGCCGATCAGCGGCGCAAGCATCAGTGAGTTGCGCAGCGTCGCTGACTTAGTCATGAGGCTCACTTCCGATCAGCTGTTGCGGGTGTTCATCGAAGTAGCGCAACGCGTCATGGACGGCGCTGGTCACCGCTCTTGAAGTGATGGTCGCGCCCGCTATCTGGTCGAATTGGCCCTGATCTTTTTTCAAGGCCCAGCCCATATCGCCGGGCTCAGTGCGAGACTTGCCGGTAAACACCTGAAGCCAGGCATTGGGCCAGTCAGCGATCTTGCCACCCAGCGCAGGGGTTTCCGATTGCTTGAGGGTTTTAACCCCCAACAACTTGCCGTTTGCGCCGATGGCAATCAGCAGCTCGATGGAGCCCTCGTAGCCCAGGGTCTGGCTTCGCAGCAACACCGCGCGAGGTTGCCCGGCCTGGGTTGCCAGATAACCACCCAGCAGCGTGCTATTGGGCAGCGGGATGTTTTCGAGGGCGAGCGGCTGCTCCAGCGGTTGATTGTCGTAGCTGCCCAACGGTAGCAAGTCCAGCAGGTTGCGGCTGTCGATCAAGCGTTGTTGCGCACTGATGCGCGGTTCGCTGGCGTGTTGCACGAAGTACGTCGCGCCAATCCCCAGTCCGCTCAGCAGCACCAGAATCCCAACGCTCGTCGCTCGGTTCATGGGGCCACCTGCGCCTGTCTGGACGCGACAAACCGCTCCAGCGCAGGGACGCAAAGGTTCATCAGCAGCACGGCGAACGCCACGCCGTCCGGATAACCCCCCCAGGTTCGAATCAGGTAGGTGAGTAATCCCACGCCAGCACCGAACAGCAGTCGGGCACCGGGACTTTTCGCGCCGGACACCGGTTCGGTGGCAATAAAGAATGCACCCAGCATGGTCGCGCCGGTGAGCAGATGAAACAGTGGCGAGCCATGGGAGTCGGAGCCCGAGCCGTTCCAGCACAGCAGGCTGATAACGAACAGGCTGGTGAGCATGCCGACCGGGGCGTGCCAAGTGAACACCCGCCGTTGTAGCAGGAATGCGCCACCGGCGAGAAAAGCCAGGTTGACCCATTCCACGCCGCGTCCACCGAAATGGCCGAACGCAAGGTTGCCCGCGAAGAGTTCATCCATGGTCAGGCTTTTGTTGATTCGCAGGCTGTCCAGCGCCGTGGCCTGCACCCAGGCATCTGGTGCCTGTCCGAAGCCGAAGACCTGCTGCAAACCTTCGAGCAAATTCATGCCGTGGGATGACGGCCAGAGGGTCATCTGTTGGGGAAAGGCCACCAGCACGAAGGCAAAACCGAGCATTGCCGGATTGAACGGATTCTTGCCGACTCCGCCGTAGAGGTGTTTGCCGAGCAGCGCGAGCGCCGCCGCACTGACCGTCAACCACCATGGGCAATAAGGCGGCAAGGCCAGTGCCAGCAACGTTGCGCTGACCAGGGCGCTGCCATCGCTCAGGGTTGGTTTGATGAGTTGCCTGCGCAGTTGCAACACCGCTGCCTCAACGGCCAATGCGGTAACGGCCGTCAGAATCAGGTTGATCAAAACGCCCCAGCCATACAACCAGAAAAACACCAGCATCCCCGGCACAGTGGCCAGCAATACCAGTTTCATGGCCTGCTGAAGGCGTTCGTCCACCGGTTCAAGGGGCGGCATGGGTATCCACCTGGTGCTCGGCGTCCTTCACCGCGAGTTCCAGCGCTGCAATCTGTTCAGCCGCTGCTTCGTTGGTTCGCGCTTTGTTAAGTTCGGCGCGACGCATGGCCAGCTGGATCTTCGCCCGTTTCAGTTCGGCATCCTTCGCTGGCGCGGCCGGTGCCGGGGTGGGCGGCGCGCTGCTTTCCAGCTTCGCCAAGGCTTGCTCCGCCGCTTCGAATTGCTGTTGCAGCACGATCAGCTGCGACTGCTGCTCGAAGGTCGGCGGATGCCCGAAGGCCTTGAGCGACTTGTTCAGTTGCGCGCGACTCATCGCCACATCGATCTTGGCTTTTTTCAGCGCCGCATCGGCGTTGGCCGCTTTCTGCGCACGCACCCGCTCAAGCGCAGCCTGAACCGGGTCGAGTGTCATCACTTCGTTGTGCGGCACGGTGCGTTGGGCACGGGCCTGACGTTCGGCGAGTTTCTGTTCTTCTTCACGACACAAGCGGGCGTTGCGCTGTTCAAAGCGACGCCGCGCATGATTGCGTTTGGCGGTGCGCGCCTGTTGTTCCTCGAGGCTGAACGCGAGGCCACCGACAATCGGCAGCACCGTGGCCAAGGGCAGTGGTCGCATCTCGATGCAGTCCACCGGGCAGGGCGCGACACACAGGTCGCAACCGGTGCATTCGTCGACGATCACCGTGTGCATCAATTTTGCCGCGCCGACGATTGCATCCACCGGGCAAGCCTGAATGCACTTGGTGCAGCCAATACACTCCGCTTCACGAATGTAGGCGATCTGCGCCGGGGCCGGACCGCGACTGACGTCCAGTTCCAGCACCGGCACGTTCAGCAAGTCAGCCAGCGCCGCGATGGTTTCGCTGCCGCCCGGCGGGCACTTGTTGATCGGCTCGCCGCTGGCAATGCCTTCGGCGTACGGCTTGCATCCGGGGTGGCCGCACTTGCCGCATTGGGTCTGCGGCAATAGGGCGTCGATGCGTTGAATCAGACTCATGTTTTGATCAGCCCGCTGAATCCGAGAAAAGCCACTGCGATCAGTCCGGCGCCGATCAACTCGATCGGCAGGCCACGAAAGGGCAGGGGAATATCATTATCGATTGTGCGCTGGCGCAAGTCGCTGAACAGGCTCAGCACCAGCCAGAACCCCAGCCCTGCACCGAGGCACAGGGCTGTGGCGTGGAAGAATCCTTTGTCGTTCTGGGCGTTGAGCAAGGTCAGCCCCAGCACACCCGCGTTACCCAGCAGCAACGGCCAGAGGCCATTGAACGCAAGCCTGGGCAATAAACGGGAAAGCAGCTTCAACAGTGGGCCGATCAGCAAAACGCTCAACGGCATGAACACGAAAAGGCGCAGCGACGTCAGTTCCAGCGGCACCAGCAACCAGTGATAGGCCGAGTAGCTCAATAGGCCGACAACCAGCATCAGGCATGTCGTCGCAATGCCCAGCGCATGAACCTGATCGCGCTCGCTGCCGATCAGCGGATCGACGCCCAGCGGCCAGTGCAACACGAGATTGTTGATCAGGGCAGTGCTGATAAGCGTAAGCAGAATCTCGGTCATGATCGTGCCGGTTGAAATAGGGCTTTTTAACAGAGCGGTCTAAAAAGCTTAGGCATTATCCGGCAAGGGCGGAGGGTGGAGCCAGATATGAAAATCCCACAGTCGCAACAGGCACGACTGTGGGATCGTTTTACCGCAGAACCTTACTTGATGCGCTGACCCGGCTTGGCGCCGCTGTCGGGGCTGAGCAGGTAGATTTCTTCACCGCCAGGGCCGGCCGCCATCACCATGCCTTCGGAGATGCCGAACTTCATTTTCCGTGGTTTGAGGTTGGCGATCATCATGGTCAGACGACCATTGAGCTTGGACGGATCCGGATAAGCGCTTTTGATCCCGGAGAACACGTTGCGTTGCTCGTCACCGATGTCGAGGGTCAGGCGCAGCAGTTTGTCGGCACCTTCTACGTGTTCGGCCTTGAGGATCAGGGCCACGCGCAGGTCGATAGCGGCGAAGGCGTCGAAGTCGATTTCCGGCGACAGCGGATCCTTGGCCAGTTCACCGTTACCGGCCGGCGCAGCATCACCGGTGTCGGTTGCGCTGGCGGTCAGGTCTTCTTTCGACGCGTCGCTCATGGCTTGCACTTTTACGGGATCGATACGGGTCATCAACGGCTTGAACTCGTTCAGCTGATGGTTGCTGAGCAAGGTGGCGTGGTCGTCCCAGGTCAGCGGCGCGACGTTGAGGAACGCCTCGGCATCGGCGGCCAGCAACGGCAGTACCGGTTTGAGGAAAATCACCAACTGGCGGAACAGGTTGACGCCCAGGGCGCAGATGGCCTGGACTTCATCCTGCTTGCCTTCCTGTTTGTTCAGCGACCACGGCGCCTTGTCGGCGATCCAGGCGTTGGCGCGGTCGGCCAGGCCCATGATCTCGCGCATGGCACGGGCGAAGTCGCGAGCCTCGTAGGCTTCGGCGATGCTCGGCGCTGCGGCGAGGAACGCTTCGGTCAGTTCCGGCGCGGCATTGCCCGCCACCAGTACACCGGCGTTGCCTTTATGGATGAAACCGGCGCAACGGCTGGCGATGTTGACGACTTTGCCGACCAGGTCGGAGTTGACCTTTTGCACGAAGTCTTCGAGGTTCAGGTCCAGGTCATCGACGCCACGGCTCAGCTTCGCCGCGTAGTAATAACGCAGGTATTCCGGCGACAGATGGTCCAGATAGGTCCGGGCCTTGATGAAGGTGCCGCGGGATTTGGACATTTTCTGACCGTTGACGGTCAGGTAGCCGTGCACGTTGATGCCGGTCGGCTTGCGGAAACCGGCGCCTTCGAGCATCGCTGGCCAGAACAGGGCGTGGAAGTTGACGATGTCCTTGCCGATGAAATGGTACAGCTCGGCGGTGGAGTCCTTGCCCCAGAACGCGTCGAAATCCAGTTCCGGACGGCGATCGCAAAGGTTCTTGAAGCTGGCCATGTAGCCGATCGGCGCGTCCAGCCAGACGTAGAAGTACTTGCCTGGCTCGTCAGGGATTTCGAAACCGAAGTACGGCGCATCGCGGGAGATGTCCCACTGTTGCAGGCCGGCATCCAGCCATTCGGCGATCTTGTTGGCGACTGCTTCTTGCAGGGTGCCGCTGCGGGTCCAGGCCTGCAGCATTTCCTGGAAGTCCGGCAGTTTGAAGAAGAAGTGCTGGGAATCCTTGAGCACCGGGGTGGCGCCGGAGATCGCCGACTTCGGATCCTTCAGGTCGGTCGGTGCGTAGGTTGCACCGCATTTTTCGCAGTTGTCGCCGTACTGGTCTTCAGTGCCGCACTTCGGGCAGGTGCCCTTGATGAAGCGGTCGGCCAGGAACATTTTCTTTTCCGGATCGAAATACTGGGTGATCGAGCGCTGGGCGATGTGCCCGGCGTCTCGCAACTTCAGGTAGATCTGGCTCGACAGCTCACGGTTTTCTTCGGCGTGAGTGGAGTGAAAGTTGTCGAAGTCCACCAGGAACTCGGCAAAGTCGGCGCTGTGCTCAGCCTGGACGTTGGCGATCAGTTGTTCCGGGGTGATGCCTTCCTTTTCCGCGCGCAGCATGATGGCCGAACCGTGAGCGTCGTCGGCGCAGACATAAATGCATTGGTTGCCGCGGTGCTTCTGGAAGCGCACCCACATATCGGTCTGGATGTATTCCAGCATGTGGCCAAGATGGATCGAACCATTGGCATAGGGCAGGGCGCTGGTGACGAGGATCTTGCGTGGCTCGGACATGGGGCTCGGCTACTTGATGAAACGGAGGTCGGCCACTATAAAGCGCCGGCGCATATTTTTCACCCCCGCGACCGGTCACTGCGGACCTTTGTAGCAGCTGGCGAAGCCTGCGTTCGGCGGCGCAGCCGTCGTGAATCCGGGCAACTCGGATTACCTGAAACACCGCAGTGTCTGGTTTTACGACGGCTGCGCCGCCGAACGCAGGCTTCGCCAGCTGCTACAGGTCGCATTCGACCATGGCTTATTTGGCATATCCTGAAAGCATGCCGTCCGTGCGTGAGAACAGGTACGATACCCGCCTGATTTTCCAGTCTTGCTATCGGAGTTGCCCATGAGCGTCGTCAATCGCGCAGCGGTGGAAGCCGTCCTTCGCCAATACACCGACCCTTACCTGAACCAGGATCCTGTCAGCGCCGGGTGCGTGCGCAGCGTCGACATCCAGGGCGATCGCGTCAGCGTTCAGCTGGAGCTGGGTTACGCCGCCGGCCTGTTCAAAAGTGGCTGGTCGCAGATGCTGCAAATGGCGATCGAAGGTCTCGACGGCGTGACGAGCGCTCGCGTTGACATCACCAGCGTGATCGCCGCACACAAGGCCCAGGCGCAGATTCCGGGCCTGGCCAACGTCAAGAACGTGGTGGCCGTGGCGTCCGGCAAGGGGGGCGTGGGCAAATCCACCACCGCCGCCAACCTCGCACTGGCACTGGCCCGTGAAGGCGCCAAGGTCGGGATTCTCGACGCGGATATCTACGGCCCGAGCCAGGGCATCATGTTCGGTATCCCGGAAGGCACCCGACCGAAGGTCAAGGATCAGAAGTGGTTCGTGCCGATCGAATCCCATGGAGTGGAAGTGATGTCCATGGCCTTCCTGACCGACGACAACACCCCGATGGTCTGGCGCGGGCCGATGGTCTCCGGCGCGCTGCTGCAACTGGTCACGCAAACCGCCTGGGGCGATCTGGATTACCTGGTCATCGACATGCCGCCAGGCACCGGTGACATCCAGCTGACCCTGGCGCAGAAAGTCCCGGTGGCCGGTGCCGTCATCGTCACTACCCCGCAAGACCTGGCGCTGCTGGACGCGCGCAAAGGCGTGGAGATGTTCCGCAAGGTCAACATTCCGGTACTGGGCGTGGTGGAAAACATGGCCGTGCACATCTGCTCCAACTGCGGGCACGCCGAGCATTTGTTCGGTGAAGGTGGCGGGGTGAAGCTGGCCAATCAGTATGGCGTCGAACTGCTGGCGTCGTTGCCGCTGGCAATGGCTATCCGCGAGCAGGCCGATGGCGGCAAGCCAACGGTGATCGCCGAGCCGGACAGCCCGATTGCGCTGGTGTACCAGGAACTCGCCCGCCACGTCGGCGCGCGGATTGTGTTGCAGGAAGCGGCAACGCCGGCGATGCCGAACATCACCATCAGCGACGATTGATGAACTGAAACACAATCAACTGTGGGAGCTAGCCCTGCTAGCGATAGCGGATTCACATTCAACAAATATGTTGGCTGAACCACCGCAATCGCTAGCAGGCTAGCTCCCACATTGATCTATGGGGCCTTAGATCCGCAACCCGCCATCCATTTCCAGAATCCGGCCGGTGTAGTAGTCGTTCTCGAAGATGTACGCCGCCGAATGCGCGATCTCTTCTGGTTTGCCCATGCGCTTGAGCGGGATCCCCGCTGTCATCTTCTCCAGGGCTTCAGGCTTCATGCCCAAGGTCATCTCGGTTTCGATAAAGCCCGGGGCAATGCCCGCCACGCGAATGCCATAGCGCGCCAGTTCCTTGGCCCAGGTCACGGTCGCCGCGGCCACGCCAGCCTTGGCGGCGGAGTAGTTGGTCTGGCCGACGTTGCCGGCGCGGGAAATCGAGGAGATATTGATGATCGCGCCGCTGTTGTTCAGCTCGACCATTTTTGCCGCGACTTCACGGGTGCACAGGAACACGCCGGTCAGGTTGACGTCGATGACCGCCTGCCATTGGGCCAGGCTCATCTTGGTCATTTCGCCATCCTTGACCTTCAGCAGCAGGCCGTCGCGCAGGATGCCGGCGTTGTTGATCAGGCCATGAATCGCGCCGAAATCTTCGGCCACCTGGGCAACCATATGCGTCACTTGCTCTTCATTGGCAACGTTGCACAGGTAAGCACGGGCTTCTACGCCCTTGGCTTTGCACGCCGCGACGGTGTCGTCGAGCTTTTCCTGGTTCAAATCCACTAGCGCCAGCTTTGCGCCTTTGCCCGCGAAATACTCGGCCATGGAACGGCCTAAACCCTGGCAACCGCCAGTGATAATGATTACTTTGTCAGTGAGTTGCATTCGCATGCCCCAATAGCAGGTTCAGAGTGGTTTTCCTTCCTAGAGGGCCTCTCGATCTGCACCTGATGTGGCCTGGTTGCACATGAGAACTGCCCCGATGACGTACTGGAACTTATCCCCAGGCGCCTGTCCGTTTTTTCGACGGATTCTATATAAGGAGTCATAAATTGAGCGTTGAAGCGGCCAAGAATGCCCGAGAATTGCTTCTCAAGGAATACCGCGGAGTGCTGTCGACGCACTCCAAGTCGATGCCCGGCTTCCCGTTTGGCTCCGTCGTTCCTTACTGCCTGGACGAGCAAGGACGGCCGCTGATCCTTATCAGTCGCATCGCCCAGCACACTCATAACCTGCAGAAAGATCCGAAATGCTCGCTGTTTGTGGGCGAGCGTGAGGCTGACGACGTGCAAGCCGTTGGTCGCCTGACTTACCTGGCTGAAGCAGAAAAACTCGAAGACGAGGTCGCGATCGAAGCGGCGGCCGAGCGTTACTACCGCTATTTCCCGGATTCACAGAGCTACCACAAGGCCCACGATTTCGATTTCTGGGTGCTCAAGCCTGTGCGTCACCGTTACATCGGCGGTTTCGGCGCGATTAACTGGGTTGATCATCTGACCTTGGCCAACCCGTTCGCCGGCAAAGCCGAACTGAGCATGGTCGAGCACATGAATGCCGATCACGCCAAAGCAATCGCCCACTACGTCGATTTGGCGGGGCTGCCGAAAACCGAACCGGCGCAACTGGCCGGTATCGACAGCGAAGGCATGCACCTGCGCATTGGTCAGGCCCTGTACTGGCTGCCGTTCCAGGCAACTTGTAATACGCCGACACAAGTGCGCGAAGCCTTGGTTTTCCTGGCTCACGCCGAGCATTGGCCGAAAAATGAAGTGGCCGACGCTTGAATTCACGAAACGGCGACGTCATCTAGGGAAGACTGGCAAGGCATTCTTGCGTTGAGGAACCATTTGATGCGCCCTTTTTTATTGCTCTTTGTACTGTTTCCGGTGTTGGAGCTGTTCGTATTCGTCAAGGTCAGCGGGGCTATCGGGTTTTTCCCGGCCCTGCTGCTGATCATTCTCGGCTCGATGCTCGGCGTGTTCGTGCTGCGTATCGCCGGTCTGGCCACCGCGTTGCGTGCTCGTGAAAGCCTGAACCGCGGCGAGTTGCCAGCCCAGACCATGCTCGAAGGCTTGATGCTGGCCCTGGCGGGCGGTCTGTTGATCCTGCCTGGCTTCGTCTCGGACGTGCTGGGTCTGATCATGCTGCTGCCGATCTCCCGCCGACTGCTGGCCAATAAAATGCGCCAGCGCGCCGAAGAGGCCGCGATCCGTCAGCGTGCGTTCGCCGACGATCTTCAACCACGTGGCGGTCCTGCTCCCCAGCAGCCGCTGGGTCGCGAGCCCAACGTGATCGAAGGCGAGTTCGAACACCGCGATTCCAAGTAAAGCGTTTCAGCTGCACGGCACCTTCGGGTGCCGTGTTCGTTTTCGGGGCATTGATGCAAAAAATTTCGATCCCCGCCCTTGTAATAAGCTTATGCGCCCTTATGTAACGGTCACCGCAAGGTTTCTGGCGATCACGCCAGACAGACTTCCGCGGTTCGCTTGACGAACCGCACCCGGCACCGCCGGATTTGTTAAACCCGCCGGGAATACACCGGCCGATGAAAACCACAATTAGGAGAGATCGACAATGAAGCTTCGTCCTCTGCATGACCGCGTCGTCGTCCGTCGCAGCGAAGAAGAAAAGAAAACCGCTGGCGGTATCGTCCTGCCAGGTTCGGCTGCTGAAAAGCCAAACCAGGGCGAAGTCCTCGCTGTAGGCCCGGGCAAAGTCCTGGAAAACGGTGAAGTGCGTGCGCTGTCCGTGAAAGTGGGTGACAAGGTTGTGTTCGGCCCTTACTCCGGCAGCAACACTGTGAAAGTTGACGGCGAAGACCTGCTGGTCATCGGCGAGAGCGAAATCCTCGCTGTTGTCGAAGGCTGATTCCCCGCCCATTTTCCCGCTACTACAAAGTATTTAAGGAATATCGATCATGGCTGCTAAAGAAGTTAAATTCGGCGATTCCGCCCGCAAGAAAATGCTCGCCGGTGTCAACGTCCTGGCTGACGCAGTAAAAGCGACCCTGGGCCCTAAAGGCCGTAACGTGATCATCGAGAAGAGCTTCGGCGCTCCGACCATCACCAAGGACGGCGTGTCCGTTGCCAAAGAAATCGAGCTGAAAGATCGCTTCGAAAACATGGGCGCGCAGCTGGTCAAAGACGTTGCCTCCCGTGCCAACGATGACGCAGGCGACGGCACCACCACCGCTACCGTTCTGGCTCAATCGATCGTCAACGAAGGCCTGAAAGCCGTCGCTGCCGGCATGAACCCGATGGACCTGAAGCGCGGCATCGACAAAGCGACCATCGCTATCGTCAAAGAGCTGAAAGCCCTGTCCAAGCCTTGCGCTGACACCAAGGCCATCGCTCAGGTCGGCACTATCTCGGCCAACTCCGACAGCTCCATCGGCGACATCATTGCCGAAGCCATGGAAAAAGTCGGTAAAGAAGGCGTGATCACCGTTGAAGAAGGCTCGGGCCTGGAAAACGAACTGTCGGTTGTTGAAGGCATGCAGTTCGACCGTGGCTACCTGTCCCCGTACTTCGTCAACAAGCCAGAGACCATGACTGCCGAGCTCGACGGTCCGCTGATCCTGCTGGTCGACAAAAAGATCTCGAACATCCGCGAAATGCTGCCAGTACTGGAAGCCGTTGCCAAAGCCGGCCGTCCACTGCTGATCGTGGCCGAAGACGTTGAAGGCGAAGCCCTGGCGACTCTGGTTGTGAACAACATGCGTGGCATCGTTAAAGTCGCAGCCGTCAAGGCTCCAGGCTTCGGCGACCGTCGCAAGGCCATGCTGCAGGACATCGCTGTTCTGACTGGCGGTACCGTTATCTCCGAAGAGATCGGTCTGAGCCTGGAAAGCACTACCCTGGAACACCTGGGTAATGCCAAGCGCGTGATCCTGTCCAAAGAAAACACCACCGTGATCGACGGCGCCGGCGTTGAAGCTGATATCCAGGCTCGCGTTCTGCAGATCCGTCAGCAAGTGGCTGACACTTCGTCCGACTACGACCGTGAAAAACTGCAAGAGCGTCTGGCCAAGCTGTCCGGCGGCGTTGCAGTGATCAAGGTTGGCGCCGGTTCCGAAGTTGAAATGAAAGAGAAGAAAGCCCGCGTTGAAGACGCCCTGCACGCTACCCGTGCAGCCGTTGAAGAAGGCGTGGTACCTGGCGGCGGCGTGGCACTGGTTCGCGCTCTGCAGGCTATCTCCGAGCTGAAAGGCGACAACGATGACCAGAACGTTGGCATCCAGTTGCTGCGTCGCGCTGTTGAAGCGCCACTGCGCCAGATCGTTGCCAACTCCGGTGACGAGCCAAGCGTAGTTGTCGACAAGGTCAAGCAGGGTTCGGGTAACTACGGTTACAACGCTGCCACCGGTGAATACGGCGACATGATCGAAATGGGCATCCTGGACCCGGCTAAAGTGACCCGTTCGGCTCTGCAAGCGGCGTCGTCGATTGCCAGCCTGATGATCACCACCGAAGCCATGATCGCCGAGATCAAGGAAGACGGTCCAGCTGGCGGCGGTATGCCAGACATGGGCGGTATGGGCGGCATGGGCGGCATGATGTAAGCCAGCCTTACCCTGTACATAAAAACCCCGCCGGCGATGAGCCGGCGGGGTTTTTTATTGCTCGCAGGTTCACCGCGATCAAATGTGGGAGCGGGCTTGCTCGCGAAGAGGGAGTGTCAGTCGACATCAATGTTGTCTGACACATCGCCTTCGCGAGCAAGCCCGCTCCCACATTTGGATCTGTGTTTCAGGCTGTAGCTTGTTGTGCTTTGGCCACTCGCTCAGCCTTGCCCGCCGGTCGATACAGGATGTAGTAGTAAGACCCCAAACAAATCAGCCAGCAAAAAACCGCCGTCCACACGTTATGCGAAAAGAAGTGCGCCCCCTGCATCATCCGGCTCACCGAAAACACCGTCCCCAGTGCAAACGCAAACACAAACGCCTGGCGCGCCAGCCGCGGACGACGGTCACGCAGTACAAAAAACAGCGCAAACAACGTAAACCCGGTCGCCGCATGGCCTCCGGGCCAGCAACGTCCAGGTTTGTCGGTTTGCGGACGCGGGCTGAGCAGTTCGCTGTAGGTTTCATGGCCGCCGAATTGCTCCAGGCTCCAAGGGCACTGCACAGCCGTCACCGCTTTGACCGGCGTCACGAATGAGGTCGCCAGCGCCAGCGACAACACCAGGCAGCCCAGTTCGCGTTTGAACGGCTTGAGCCTGACGATAAAAAACGAGCCAATAAAGCCGATAATCGCAAACACCGAAAACGCGATGACCACCTGCTTGGCGCGGTCATGCAGAATGTTCTCAAGGAAGTAACTGTGGCGCCCGATGAACTCCCCGGCAACCGGGTCGTAGAACAGTTTGGCCAGGTCCATGTCCAGGGACGTCAGTTCAAGCAGCACCAGAATGATCGCCGTGATAGCGGGCACCCCCAGGCATACCCAAAAGTTGAGGGGCCTGGAAGCGGGGCGGGCAGCGGTCGAAGCCATGGCATTTCCTTGGTTGGTGAAGGGTTCTGAAAAGCGCATCCGCGCGGAGTCTGAGCCCCGCACTGTCGTCGGTGTGTGAATCGATAGTGAAAAACTTGTTAAGCCGTTCTCTGCATTTCTATTGGATTGGCAACTGCACGCAATCCTAGCCCTGAGCCACACTTGGCCTTAAGCTGCGCGGGCCATGACGGCCGTTACTGTGTACGGAGGAGGTGCCCATGCGAATTCTATTGGTTGAAGACAACCGCGATATCCTGGCCAATCTGGCCGATTACCTGGGGCTCAAAGGCTACACCGTGGATTGCGCGCAGGACGGTTTGTCGGGTCTGCACCTGGCGGCCACCGAGCACTATGACCTGATCGTGCTCGACATCATGTTGCCCGGCATCGACGGCTATACCTTGTGCAAACGCCTGCGCGAAGACGCCCGCCGCGACACGCCGGTGATCATGCTCACCGCGCGCGATCAGCTTGACGACCGGTTGCAAGGCTTCAAATCCGGTGCCGATGACTACCTGATCAAACCGTTCGCCCTGTCTGAACTGGCTGCGCGTATCGAAGCGGTCATGCGGCGTGCCCAGGGTGGCGGTCGACGAGCCTTGCAGGTCGGCGATCTGAGCTACGACCTCGACACCCTGGAGGTGACCCGCGAAGGTCGCCTGCTGAAGCTCAACCCGGTCGGCCTGAAGTTGCTGGCTGTGCTGATGCAGAAAAGCCCGCATGTACTGCGCCGCGAAATTCTTGAAGAAGCCCTGTGGGGCGATGACTGCCCAGACAGCGACAGCCTGCGCAGCCACGTCCATCAACTGCGCCAAGTGATCGACAAGCCGTTCGCCAAGCCGTTGCTGCAAACCGTGCACGGTGTGGGTTATCGCTTGGCCGAGGGCCGTGATGGAGTTTAAGCAGAGCCTTGCTCAACGGATCATCATCGCCTTTGCGTTGATGAGTGCGCTGGTGGCGGGCGCCTTCGCCATGGGCATTGTGGCGACCGTGCACCTGGTGGAAGAAAAGCTGATTTCGGCCGGGCTGGGCGGCGATTTGCAACGGCTGCTGCTGATGGACAGCGTCTCGGACTGGAGCCATCGTCCCGAGCCGGACCAGCTGTTCTATTTCAGCGGTGGACCGGGGGACTTCGAGCTGCCCAAGGATTTGCGGCATCTGGATTCCGGTTTCCACGAGGTCTTTCGCGAACAGCTGTCGTATCACGCGATGGTCGAAATCGTCGATGGCCGGCGTTACGTCTTGCTTCAGGACCAGAGCGATTTCGAAGAGCGTGAGCGGGTACTGTTTGCCGTGGTGCTGGTGGGCTTCGTGCTGAGCCTGGCGCTGGCGGTCTTTCTCGGCTGGGTGTTGGCGCGAAAAGTGATGGCGCCGGTGGTGCGCCTTGCCCGCCAGGTGCGTCACCGCGATCAACTGCTGGGGCTGGCCCCTCCCTTGGCGCCGGATTATGCCGCCGACGAAGTGGGCGAGCTGGCTGTTGCTTTCGACGCCACCCTTGGGCGTTTGCGCCAGGCGCTGACCCGCGAGCGATTGTTTACCAGCGACGTCAGCCACGAACTGCGCACGCCATTGATGGTGCTGGCCAGTTCCTGTGAGTTGCTGTTGGAAAACCCCGGTATCGACCAGCGTGGTCGGGCTCAGGTCGAGCGGATTGCCCGCGCCTGCGCGGAGATGCGCGAGTTGGTTCAAACGTTCCTGATGCTGGCCCGGGCCCAGCGCGAAGACGCCAGCATCGCGCCGCAGCAGACCCTGGGGCAGGTCGCCGACGGCCTGCTCAACCAGTGGCGCGAACCGATTGAAGCCAAGGGGCTGAAGCTGATCTTCGAACCGGGCAATCCGCTCGGCACCTGCTACAACGCAACCCTCTTGCACGCCGTCATGGGCAACCTGTTGCGTAACGCACTGCATTACACCGAACAGGGATTCATTCGCCTGACCCTCACGGCCACGGGGTTCATGGTCGAGGACAGTGGCGTAGGTATTCCCGAGGAAAAACGCGAGGCCATGTTCGAGCCTTTTGTGCGTGGCAGCGAAAAGCGCGGCGAGGGCCTGGGGCTTGGCCTGTCGCTGGTACAGCGGATCTGCGAGAACCAGGGCTGGAACGTCAGCCTGACCAATATGGAACCTAATGGCTGTCGTTTTCAGGTGGAGTTGGGCCACCAATAGCGACGCTCAAGAATCGCGGCTCCGAGCATCCTGAAAAACCTTGAAATGATTGCGCGTTTACATAACAATTTTTTCACAAAGGCATGACCTGACACTGACACTACGCTACCTATGGTAGGTGTCATCAGAAGTTCAGGAGACCTTAATGATGGACGGCCCGATCAAACTCGATTTTTCCGAAAAGTACGACGATCAACACGCTCAAAGGTATTTGCAGAAGCACCAGGATGGCCTCGGTCGTAAGCTATCCCACTGGCGTGACGAGCAGTTGGCGCGAAAGGCGCTGGCGCTGGTCGGCGAGCCCGGGCTGGTCCTCGATTTACCCTGTGGGGCGGGGCGTTTCTGGCCCTTGCTGGCGGAAAAAGCCAATCGCGCGATCATCGGGGCCGACAACTCCGAGTCGATGTTGAAGATTGCCACCCAGGCGCAACCGGCCGACGTGGTGAAACGGGTACAACCCTTGCACACTTCCGCATTCGACATTGCCTTGCCTGACAATGCAGTCGACAGCATTTTCTGCATGCGTTTGCTCCATCACATCGGTGAATCCGAGCATCGACTGGCCATCCTGCGCGAATTTGAACGAGTCACGCGTGACAGCGTGATCCTTTCGTTGTGGGTGGACGGCAATTTCAAGGCCTGGAAACGCAAGCGCTCAGAGAAACGGCGTGGGCAGGAAGGTTACCAAAACCGATTTGTGTTACCGGCGGCCACGGTAGAAAAGGAGTTCGAACAGGCAGGGTTCCGTATTCAGGAACAACTGGACTTTTTACCGCTCTATGCCATGTGGCGAGTTTACGTATTACGCAAGAGGTAACAGGATGGCAGTGCAATGTGCAGCAGAAACGGACGTCGCTTCTCAGGACCGCTTCGACTATTTCTGGAATCAGCGCGGTGAGTGGGTAGAAGAACCCAACGTCCGTCGCGGCGGAGAAAGTGGCGTGCAGCGTGTCATGGGCAGTGATGGACAGCTGCTCTACGCCAAGCGGCAGACCGGGCATATCTATCGCAGCTGGCTGCACCCGTTCGGTCGCCCGACCGTGTTGCGCGAGCGCGACGCGCTCATTGGCCTTCGCGCGCTTGACGTGCGCGTTCCGGAAATCGTTTTCTGCGGCGCACAGCGCGACCCTGTGCACAAATGGCGCGCCTTGCTGGTGACCAAGTCGCTGGATGGCTTCGAGGAAATCGAACACTGGTACGCCGGCGGTGGTCGCGAGCGCCACGGCGAAGTGGTTCATGATCGCGTCCTGAAGGATCTGGCCGACAATCTTGCCCGCATGCACAAGGGTCGATGGCAGCACAGCTGCATCTACATCAAGCACGTATTTGTGCGGGTCACGGGTGAAGATGACTCGGCCAAGGTCGAGATTGCCTTGATCGATCTGGAGAAATGCCGACAGCGTTTGACTGCCTATCGCGCGGCTGCTCATGACATGAAGCAGCTGCGCCGCCACTCGTCGTTCAGCACGGCAGACTGGCGCAAACTCGTCTATTTTTATGAGACGGCGTTTGGCAGCGCTATCAAAGGTTTATAGCAATGAAACTAGAAATTGCACGAGGTGTGTTTCTGATAGGAGCCTTGGCAGTTGCTTCATTGGCGGTGGCGGCGTGGGAGCAGCCCCGCACGCAAGTCCTCAGTTCAGTGAGCGCCGATGCTCACTGTCCGTTGCCTCGGGTAGCGAAGGCATCCGAGGCATCCCGACCCGATCATGATTTGTTGCTGTTTATGTTCGGACTTTCTCAAGGAATGAGGCCGCAGAGTTGAACAGATTGAAGCCAAAATAAAAGGCCTCGCCAAATGCGAGGCCTTTTTTTGTGCCCGAACTTAAAGCCTTGCACCAGACCAGTGTGGGAGCCAGCCTGCTGGCGATGGCGGTGTGTCATTCAACACAATGCTGAATGGCGGACCGCCATCGCCAGCAGGCTGGCTCCCACAGGGTTTATGGGTGTTCTTTGGCGTCGGGTTTGGCCAGCAGGGTGTAGATGCATGGCAGCACGAACAGCGTGAACAACGTGCCGATCGACATCCCCGTTGCGATCACCATGCCGATATCGAACCGACTGACCGCGCCCGCGCCCGTGGCGATGATCAACGGCACCATGCCGAATACCATCGCCGCCGTGGTCATCAACACCGGGCGCAATCGAATAGCCGCCGCTTCCTCCACAGCCTCACGAGGTGTCAGGCCTTTCTCCTTGCGCAGTTGGTTGGCAAACTCGACGATCAGAATGCCGTGCTTGCTGATCAACCCGATCAAGGTCACCAACCCGACCTGGGTGTAGATGTTCATGCTCGACCACCCCAGGAACAGCGGAATCAAGGCGCCGCAGATCGATAGCGGCACGGTCACCAGGATCACCAACGGATCGCGGAAGCTTTCGAACTGGGCCGCCAGCACCAGGAAGATGATCGCCAGCGCCAGGGCGAAGGTCACCCACAGCGCGCTGCCTTCCTGCACGTATTGGCGCGATGCGCCGGCGTAATCCATGGCAAATCCGGCCGGCGCCTCTTCCTGCGTGATCTGGCGCACGGTGTCGATGGCTTCACCCATGCTCACCAGCGGCACCCCCGACAGGATCGCCGAGTTGAGTTGCTGGAACTGGTTCAACTGCCGTGGACGGGCGCGGTCGGTGACGGTGATCAGGGTCGACAGGGCCAGCAGTTCGCCTTGGGTGTTCTTCACGTAGTAGTTGTTCAACCAGTCCGGGTTGTCCCGGAAAGGTCGTTCGACCTGAGCGATGACTTTGTAGCTGCGACCTTCAATGGTGAAACGGTTGATCTCCGCTTGCCCCAGCAACGTGGCCAGGGTTCCGCCGAGATCCTGCATGGACACGCCCATCTGCGCAGCCTTGGCGCGATCGATATCCACGACGACTTCGGGCTTGTCGAAGGCCAGGTCTACGTCCACGAAGGCGAACTTGCCGGACTCCATTGCGCGTTTTTTCACCCGGTCCATCACTTGCAGCAGCGCTTCGTAATCGTTGGCCGTGTTGATGACGAACTGAAACGGTAACCCTTCGCCCGTGCCGGGCAGAGAGGGCAGGTTGAAGCCAAAGATCTGCAACCCCGAAATGCTCTCCAGTTTGCGCTGGACCTCGGGCAGGATTGCCATCTGCGTGCGGTCGCGTTCGTTCCAGGGTTTGAGCAGGAAACCGCCAATCCCCGACTGCACGCCGTTGAATCCATTGATCTGGAACGAAGAGTAGTACTCGGGAAACTCCTTGAAGATGGTGATGAATTCGTCGGTGTAAGTGTTCAGGTAATCGAGGTTGGCCGGTTGCGGGGCGTTGGCCAGCATGAAAATGATGCCCTGATCCTCGTCGGGGGCCAGTTCCGACTTGGTGAACTTGAGCAGCACCGGAATCAGGCACAGCACGATGACCGCGAACACCAGCACCACCGGCCGGGTGTTGAGGGTGCCGTGGAGCATGCTTTGGTATCGGCGCTTGAGGCCTTCGAAAATCAGGTCGAGGCGATGGGCCAGGCCGCTGGGGTTTTCATCGTGGCGCAGGAGCAGGGCGCACATCATCGGCGACAGGGTCAGCGCGACCACGCCAGAGATCACCACCGCCCCGGCCAGTGTCAGGGCGAACTCCTTGAACAGCGCCCCCGTGAGCCCGGTCAGGAAACCGATGGGCGCATAGACCGCCGCCAGGGTGATGGTCATCGAGACCACCGGCATCGCGATCTCCCTGGCGCCCTCGATGGCCGCATCCAGCGGCGTCTTGCCTTCCTCGATGTGCCGGTGAATGTTTTCCACCACCACAATGGCATCGTCCACCACCAGACCGATCGCCAGCACCATCGCCAGCAGGGTCAGCAGGTTGATCGAGTAGCCCATCATCTGCATGAAGAACATCACGCCGATCATCGACAGCGGAATGGTCACCACCGGGATCACCACCGAACGCAGCGCCCCGAGAAACAGGAACACCACCACGATCACGATCAGCACCGCTTCGAAGAGGGTTTTCACCACTTCGTCGATCGAGGCCTGGATGAACAGCGTGGCGTCGTAGGCGATTTCACCCTTGAGATTCGGTGGCAGCTGGGCTTCCAGCTCCGGCATGATCTTGCGCACTTCCTTGATCACGTCCAGCGGGTTGGCGCCCGGCGTGGCCTTGATGCCGATGTACACCGAAGGAGTGCCACCGAACGAACTGATCGAGTCGTAGTTTTCCGCACCCATCTCGACCCGCGCCACATCGCTGAGCAACACGCGACTGTCACCTTCGACCTTGAGCGGAATCGCGGCGAATGCTTCAGCGGATTTGAGCTCGGTGTTGGCGTTGATGCTGGTGACGACGTACTCGCCTTTCACTTCACCGGCGGCGGAGAGGAAGTTGTACTGGCGCACCGCGTTGGTCACGTCGCTGGCGCTCAGGCCGAAACCGGCCAGCTTCACCGGGTCCAGCCACAGGCGCATGGCGAACACCTGGTTGCCGAGAATCTCGGCTTCGGCCATGCCCGGCAGGGTCGCCAGTTTTGGCTGGATGACCCGCGACAGGTAGTCGGTGATTTGCGGGTTGCTCAGTTCCTTGCTGAAGAAACTGATGTACATGAGTGCCGAGGCGTCGGCGGCTTCCTTGCTCAGAACCGGGTCTTCGGCGTCCTGCGGCAGCTGGTTTTTCACCTCGTTGGCCTTGGCCAGCAGCTCGGTGAACAAGCGGTCGCTGTTGGAGCCGATGCGCGCGTAGATCGAGATCACCGAGAAGTTCTGGCGACTGACCGAGGTCATGTAGTCGATGCCCTCGGCGCTGGCCAGGCTTTGCTGCATCGGTTGGGTGATGTAGCCCTGGATGGTTTCGGCGTTGGCCCCGGGGTAGGCCGTGGTCACCGTGATCAGGGCATTTTCCATTTGCGGGTATTGGCGCAGCGGCAGCTTGCTCCAGGCCTGGAAGCCCAGCAGCACAATCAACAGGCTGACCACGGTGGCGAGCACCGGGCGGCGGATGAACGGGTCGGTAAAAGCCATGAGGATTCCTTGATCAGTCAGTACGTGGCTGACTGTTCTTATCGGTCAGGGTCTTGTCGTCGCTGATGGCAATGTGTGCGCCGTTGTCCAGTTTGATCTGACCGGCCGTGACCACTTTTTCGCCGTTCTGCACGCCTTTGGTAATCATCACCAACCCGTCGCGGCGCTCGCCGGTTTCGATGAAACGCCGTTCGGCGATCAGGATCGGCTGGCCCTTGTCGTCTTTTTCGACGCTGCCGTCTTCAGCTTTTTTCTGCGCGACGACGTAGAGCGAGTTGCCGTACAGCGTGTACGTGATCGCGCTTTCCGGCACGACGATGCGCGGCTGCGGGTCGGGCAACATCACCTGCAGGCTGGCGAACATGCCGGGCAACAGTTTGCCGTCGGGGTTGGCCAGGGTCGCGCGGACCTGCACGTTGCGGGTGCTGTTTTCGACTTTCGGGTTGATTGCGCTGATGGTGCCGGGGAAGGTCTCTGTCGGGTAGGCCGAGACAATGATTTGCACCGACTGGCCGATGCCGATCTTCGGTATCGACTGTTCGGGCACGAAGAAGTCGACATACAGGCTGCTGAGATCTTGCAGGGTGGCGATCATGGTGCCGGTGGCGACATAGTCACCAATGTCCACCTGACGAATGCCGATCGTCCCGCTGAAGGGCGCGACGATGCTTTTTTTGCCGAGCGCAGCCTTGAGTTGATTGACCGTGGCCTTGCTCTTTTTCTGCACCGCCGACAATCGGTCGAATTCGCCTTTGGAAATGGCCTGGCTGCCGACCAGTTGGCTGCCGCGACCGTAATCGAGTTGGGCCAGTCCGAGGTCGGCCTGAGCCGTTTCCAGCAAGGCACTTTCCACGGCGCTGTCGAGTCGCAGGAGTGGTTGGCCGGCCTTGACCTTCTGGCCAGATTCGAACTGCAAATCGATGACGGTGCCGTCGGTCTCCAGGCTCAGGTCCACGCCTTGCAGCGCCTTGAGGGTGCCGACACTTGGCAGACGTGCTTGCCACGGACGTTCGGAGGCAGTGGTCGCGGCGACACTGATCGGCGGTTTCGGCGCGGAGAAGCCTTGGATCATCGTGTAGATGGAGAAGGCTTTGTAACCGGCCAAGACCAGCACGATCAGCAGAACGATACCCAACATGATCAGCATGCGGCGACGCAGCATATTTCCACTTCCTTGGAGAAAATCAGGTGAGACAGTGGGGCACATTACTCTGAGTCGGCGGGGGATTCCAACTGGTAGAAATTACAGGCGAGTTGCATGTCTACACGGACGGGATGGAACACAAACCCTGTGGCGAGGGGGCTTGCCCCCGTTGGGTCGCGAAGCGGCCCCAAAACCAGGCACCGCGGTCCGTCAACCAGACCGCGTCATCCGGTTTACGACTGCTTCGCAGCCGAACGGGGGCAAGCCCCCTCGCCACAGGGAAAGCGGTCAGATGAGGTGCAGGTGGTTATCCCAGAGCCCCGCCGGCAGCTCCAGCGGTTTTGCTACCAGATTTGTCTGGCGGCAATCGTAGTAACGGCAGCGGCCCTGACCCGAGGTCACGACAAAGCCATCGGCCACGGCACCCACCCCGGCGCAATCGGGAAGCGGCGCATCCAGGCGCACTTCACCGCTGTCCATGTCCCAGATAAAAAATCGGTTGCCCCGTGGTGCCGTCAACGCGATCAGCCGCAAGTCGCTATGGACCGCCACGCTGGCGGTGTAATGCCCCATCGCCTGCAGCTGATGCTCAGGCACCGGGAACGCCACGAACGGTTGGCCGGGACGCTTGATCGCCAGCAACTCTGAAGACTCGTGAGACGGCCCCATGAACTGCTGACCGGCGACGATGGTGCCGTCGCTGGCGATCCCCAGATGACGCACGCTGTTCATCGGCTGGGCGAGGGTTTCCTTGCTCAGCAGGGTGCCGTCGCGTTGCATCAATACCAGGCTCGGTTCCATGGCGTTGAGGTTCATCTCGACCCGGCTTTCAGCCTCCGTGCGAATGCCGCCGTTGGCCACCACCAGGGTCTCGCCATCCGGCATCCACGACACCTGATGCGGGCCGATGCCATGGGTGGAAATCTCGCCGCTGTGCACCAGCCGCTCACCTTCGAACTTATACACACCCAACAATCCGCGACCCGGATCGGAGGTGTCGTTCTCGGTGGCGTACAGCCAGTCGCCACTCTTGTGAATCACCGCGTGACCGTAGAAATGCCGGTGCGGCAGCGAGGCCACGGTTTGCAGCAGCGTGCCGTCACGCAGGTCGATCAGGTAACTCTCGGTGCCCGGACGCCGGGCGACGAACAGCGCGATCGGCAGCGTCGGGTGATTGATGATGTCGTGGCAACGCTGGCCGACCTGGGTGGCGAACACCCGGGTGCCGTCCAGCCGATAACCGACGGCGTAATGCTTGCCGTCGCCATCGTCCCGCGCCGAGAGCAGCAGCGGGCTCTTGTCCTTTTGCTTGAACAGCGTCCAGCCGCCCAGTGTCACTGCTCCCAGCAGCAAACTACCTAAAGTCAGAGCCTGACGTCGCAGCATGGCACTCGCCCTCATCAGTCACCGTCGTTGGCGTTGAAGCCCAGTTGGATGCCCAGCGCCTTGGCCAGTTCGCCTTCGTGCAGGCGATGGACAACGTTGAGGCTGTCGTAGATATCGTTGAGTTGCTGGCGGCCGGCATCGTCGTTGAGCATGTCGGCCAACGGACGCTGATTGCTGGCGAACAGTTTCAGGGACGCGGCGTAAGCGGCATCGATCTTGTCGGCCAACGGTTTCTGCTCGCTCGGCAACAGGCCGCGCAGGCCTTTGTTGTCGACGCCTTCCCACACGGTTTTGGCTGCGGCGAGGCTGGCTTCAAGGCCGGCCAAGGACGACTGGCTGCGCCAGGCATCGGCCTGGAACGGTTGCGGCACGCCTTTGCTCTGGCGGCCCATCGGCGTGCCGAGTTTTTTCTTCAGGGTGTCGAGGGCGGTGACCTGAACACGCAGCAAATCAGCGATGGCTTCGTGGGAATCGGCGTAGCGCTGGTTCGGGAATTTGCTCATCTGCGCGAGCATGCCGTCGGTGTTGTTCCAGCTTTGCAGAATCTCTTCGGCCAGCAGTTTCTGACGCTCGCCAATCGCTTTCAGCAGTGGGCAGTACTTGGCTTTCTGTGCGTCGTTGGCCACGTCCGGCTTGCTGTCGAACAGAATGTATTCGTAAGCCGAGAGGCCTTGCACCACGACGCTGGACTTGGCCAACGCGGCGGCATCGATCTGCGGCTGCGCGGTGACCAGTTGCTCGACCTGACGGCCGACCAGGTTTTTCTTGTCCGGCCAGAATTGCACCTGCCAGGCGCGATTGCCTTCGGCCAGCGGTCCGATCAGCAGCGGTTGCAACTCGGCCCAGGCTTTCTGCGCGTGCAGGAAGTCGGCGCGGGCGGTGTCGAGGTTTTCTTTGCCTTCGCAATAGGCGAGGGCGCTGACGGCCAATTGGCGATCGGCTTCAACCCAGCGGGTGTACGTCGGCAGGATCACCGATTTGGCGATGGCGGCCGAGGTGACGGCTTGCGGGTCCTGTGGCGAGCAAGCGCCGAGGGCGAGTGCTGCAAGGCTGGTGAACAACAATTTGGGACGGAACATGTCGGGCTCCCGTTATGGAATACGGTTTAAAGGGAATTCAAGAACGCCAGCAACGCAGCGCGCTGCTCGGCATTGAAAGACAAAACCTGTTGCTGGGCCGCTTTCGCTTCGCCGCCATGCCAGAGCACGGCTTCAAGCAGATTGCGGGCGCGGCCGTCATGCAGGAACTGGGTGTGGCCACTGACCGCCTGCGTCAGGCCGATGCCCCACAACGGCGGGGTGCGCCAGTCGCGGCCGCTGGCCTGGAATTCGGTACGGTTGTCGGCTAGACCGTCGCCCATGTCGTGCAGCAGCAGATCGCTGTAAGGGCGAATCACTTGATTGGCCAGTTCAGGTTCAGCGGCGTTGGCGGCGGTGGTGTATTTCGGTGTGTGACAGGACTGGCACCCAGCCTGGAAAAACAGGTTCTTGCCGGCCAGCACTTCGGGCGCGTTGACGTCGCGACGGGCCGGCACAGCGAGGTTGCGGCTGTAGAACAGCACCAGGCGCAGAATGTTATCGCTGACTTCCGGCTCGCCATTCGGGCCGTTGCCATTGGGTGCCTGTTTGCAGACGGTTTGCGCATCGGTGCAGTCGTCGAAGGGGCGCAGAGTGGTGGTCAGGCCCATGTCGCCGGAAAACGCGTGGACGTTCTGCTGATTGAGGTTCGGTTGCCCGGCTTTCCAGCCGAATCGGCCCAGGACGGTTTTCTGTTGCACGTCGTCCCAGACCCGGTTCGGGCGTCCGGCAATGCCGTTTTTGTCCTTGGCCTGCGCCTCGGCGTTGGCGAGGATCGCCTCGTCGGGGATGGCTTCGAGCAAGCCCAAGCCAATCATCGGCGGGGCAACGCGGGCCGAGAATCGGGTGTCGGGGTGCATCGGGCCGTAACCCAACTGGGTGATGTTCAGGCTGGGTTTGCGCAACTCGATTTCGGTGCCGTCCTTGAAGCGGACCGCAACGGGGGTGTAATCGACCCGCACTTTGCCTTCCGGGGTGACGCCGGGCACGGCCATGTCCTGGAACTGGCCGCCGTAGACCGGCTCCGGGACCACACCGAGCTGCTCGATGACTTTGGCATACGCCGGCGCGTCCGGGATCGACAGGCGCACCAGCATCGATACCGCGTTCGCCGCATCAGGCGTCGGCGGATGACCGCGACCGTCCTTGATGTGGCAGCCCTGACAGGCGTTGGTATTGAACAGCGGACCGAGTCCGTCCCGGGCGGTGGTGGTCGAGGGAGCGATCACCCAAGGGTTGCGAAAGAAACTGTTGCCGACGCTGAAATCCACGCGCCGTGATGGCGACAGGTTCGCGGAGGGCAGGGAGAAAGCGTTCTGATCGGTCTTGCGCACGGTCGCTGCGCCACCGGACCGGGCTTCACCGGGTTCGGCCTTGGTAAAACGCGGGGCGTCATCGCAGGCACTCAGGCCCAGGGCCAGAAACAGTGCGGACAAGCGAAGAAGCAGCGAGGGCATCAGACATCCTGCAAGACGAGCAAAACAAGGGCGCAAAGTCTAACAGGGCAAGGGAGATTGAATAAGAGGAATTATCGTTTGGTTGATGTGGGGCAGTGTTCGGCTGGAAAACCGCATTCCCCCTGTGGGAGCGAGCCTGCTCGCGATGACGGTCTTACATTCAGCATCTATGTTGACTGACACTGCCTCATCGCGAGCAGGCTCGCTTGTATGTTTAGACTTGAAGGGGTGGGTGGGACTACAGACTCGATTCTGACTCTGACCAGTACAGACTGTGGGAGACTTCTCGTCCCGCCCCTTCTACCCAAAGCGCCGATAAGGAATTCATCGGTAAACCGACGATAGAGACAAGCCAGCGCAACGGTAGACCCCAACAAGCACTTAAACCCTAGCTCCGAGGATTCGTCATGACAATCCTTACTTCGCAGACGGTTGTTGGTATCGATATCGCCAAGGCCCAAATTGCTGTCTATCGCACCGACCTGCAAATCATTCAAGACATCAAGAACGATCGAACCGCCCTCAAGCGTTGGCTTAAAACCCTGCCTGCCCAAAGCGCTATCGCCGTTGAAGCCACCAACATCTACCACTTGGACACGGTAGAGCTGGCCCATGAGATGGGTCATCAGGTCTACGTGGTGGATGCTTATCGCGTGAGTCATTACCGCCGTGGCGTTGGTCAACGAGCCAAGAACGATCCCTGCGATGCGCGTTTGCTGGCGCGTTACCTGGAGAATGAACAAAGCAAACTGCGGGTCTGGAGCCCGCCACCCAAGGCCTACAGCTCGCTGAAAAGCCTGCTTCACAGACGTGCAACGCTGATCCAGAACCATGCTGGGCTGATGTTGAGTTGGGCCAATGAACCCTTGTTGAAGAAAGTGCAGGTCGCTCAGCAGAAGGCGTTCAAGCAAGCGGATCAGGCGATTCAGAAACTGCTGCGCAAGGTCAGCAAAGAGGCGGGAATTGAGGCGAATATTGATCGCTGCAAAGCCATCGAAGGCGTTGGGGAACTGACCGCAACCGGGTTGGCGACGACCTTTATGCGGGGCGATTTTGCGAACAGCGATGCGTTCATCGCATTCCTGGGAATGGACTTGGCAGTCGAAGACTCCGGCAAGAAGAATGGGCAGCGGTACCTGACCAAAAAAGGAGATCCGGAGGTTCGTCGTTTGGCGTACAACGCCGCAATGGCGGCGTGTCGCTCGCCTAAATGGAAGCCGTTTTACGAGGCATACCTGGCTAGAGGCTTCTCGAAAACCCAGGCCTTGGTTGCCTTGGCCCGAAAGCTCTGTCGAGTGGCATTTGCCCTGATGAAAAATCAGAGCGAATACCTGTCAGCCTGAGAATTCAGGGTTGCCGGGCAACATAGAATCTCCCACAGGAGATTGTGTTTAGGCAGGCATGAAAAAGGCGACCCGAAGGTCGCCTTTTTATTCAGCCAGCGTTGATCAGAACTCGTGATCAGCGTTGTCCGGGTTCAGGTCGGTGATGCCCAGTTTGCCAGCGGCGGCTTCGATCGAGCCGGTCTGCTTGACCAGGGCGGCGATCGCGTCGCGAACGATCTGGTTGCCAGCGGTGTTGCCGGCGGCGATCAGCTGGTCGTAGTGCTCACCCTTGTTGGCGTGATCGACGATGACCTGCATTTTGGCTTCGGTTGCGGCCAGGTCGGCTTTCACCGCGGTGTCTGCAGCCGGGTCGGCTTTGGCCACCAGGGACGACAGGCTGGCGCCGGTCATTTTGGTGCCGTCGACGCGGGTGTATTCGCCCAGGTAGACGTTGCGCACACCCTTGGCATCGTAGAACTGCGAGTTGTGGGTGTTGTCGCTGAAGCAATCGTGTTCGTCTTCAGGGGAGTTGGCTTCCAGGGAAACCTTCATGCGCTCGCCCGCCAGTTCGCCCAGGGACAGGCTGCCCATGCCGAACAGCATTTTGCGCAGGCCGGAATCAACCGGTTCGGCTTCCAGGGTGGCGCGGTAGTTGTCGGCCACGTTCGGCTTCCAGTTACCGACCATTTCTTCCAGGTCGCTGACTAGCAGCTGGGTCACGGACTTCAGGTAAGCGCGACGACGATCGTTGTGACCGCCAGTGGCGCCTTTGCCTTCCAGGTAGTCGGAGGCTGGACGGTTGCCGGCGCCAGGGCCGGTGCCGTTCAGGTCCTGGCCCCAGAGCAGGAATTCGATGGCGTGGTAGCCGGTGGCGACGTTGGCCTCGGAACCGCCCAGCTCGTTCAGGCTGGCGAGTTTTTCCGGGGTGATGTCTTTGACGTCGATCTTGTCTTCGCCGACCTGAACCTGGGTGTTGGCGATGATGTTGGCCGTGGCGCCCGGGTTACCCAGTGCGTGTTCGTAGGATTTGTCGACGTAGTCGATCAGGCCTTCGTCCAGTGGCCAGGCGTTCACCTGACCTTCCCAGTCGTCGATGATGGTGTTGCCGAAGCGGAACACTTCGCTCTGCAAGTAAGGAACGCGGGCAGCAACCCAGGCAGCCTTGGCGGCTTTCAGGGTGTCGGCGTTCGGCTTGGCGAGGAAAGCGTCAACGGCGGTTTGCAGGGTCTTCGCGGTAGATTCGGCATCGCTGTAAACGGCGTAGACGATGTCAGCGTAATGCGCGACAACGGCTTTGGCAGCGGCTTCGTCGACTTTGCTGGTAGCGGCAGGGGCGGTGGCTGGCGCCGGCGCGGTCGTGCTGGCGGCCGGTGTAGGCGCTGGAGCTGCAGCTTTGTCTTTGCCTTCGCCACAACCGGCGAGGGAAATAGCGATGGCCAACAGACTGGCGGTAGCCAGAGGCATACGAATCATGGCGAACATCCTGCTTCGAGAGGGGTGGTATGGCGCAGCAAGTGCGCAAAACTGCGACATAATGCAAATCTTTCGCATTATCTGTAAAGGGTTGTGGCTGGAAATATTTCTTATTCAGGCGGGGTTTGTGTCGTAGATCAAGAGAACGCAGCCTCGTTTCACTCGACAGCTGCTACAGAAGCACATGGGCCCGTAGCAGCTGTCGAGTGAAACGAGGCTGCGATCTTTTGATCTCTACAAAATAGCTGCGTTGCTGCGCTGCGCCTGTTTCAGGTAAGCGCCCAATTCACGTGCCGGCAGTGGTTTGCTGTAGTGGTAGCCCTGACCTTCGTGGCAGCCTTCGGAGATGATGTAGGCCTCTTGCTCGGCGGTTTCCACGCCTTCGGCAATCACCTGCATGCCCAGGCTCTTGCCCAGCTGGATGATCGCCCGAACGATGGTGGCATCGTCGTCGTCATCGAGCAGGTCCTGCACAAAGCTCTTGTCGATCTTGATCTTGTCCAGCGGCAGGCTTTTCAGGTAGCTCAAGGACGAATAACCGGTGCCGAAATCGTCGATCGCAATCAGTGCGCCGGAGCGGCGCAGGCTCAACAGATGCTGGGCGGCGGTGCTGATGTCTTCCATCAGGCCGGTTTCAGTGACTTCCAGCTCCAGGCTGCGCGGTGGCAGGCGGTACATCTGCAACAGGTTGTTGACCACCCGCGGCAGCTCGGCGTGGTGCAGTTGCACCGTGGACAGGTTCACCGCCATGCGCAGGTCGATGAACCCCTGGTCATGCCATTCGCGCAGTTGTTTGCAGGCCTGATCCAGCACCCATTCGCCGATGGCAATGATGGTGCCGTTCTGCTCGGCCAGCGGGATGAACAGGTCGGGCGGCACCAGGCCGTGTTCGGGATGCTGCCAGCGAATCAGCGCCTCGACCCCCACAACCCGGTGATCGCGGTAGCTGATCTGCGGTTGGTAGACGAGGTAGAACTGGTCCCGGCGCAGGGCGTCGCGCAGGTCTTTTTCCAGTTCCCGGCGGCGGCGCATCTCGGTGTCGACGCTGGCGATGTAGAACTGATAGCGGTTGCGCGAGCGGGTTTTCGCCAGCGTCATGGTCTGTTCGGCTTTTTGCAGCAGTTTCTCGGTGCTGTCGCCGTCCTCGGGAAACAGGGTGATGCCGATGGTCGCGCGCAGGCGGATTTCCTGATGATCGAGGGCAAACGCCGCTTCCAGGTCATCGAGGATGCTTTGCGCCAGTTCGGCGGCTTCGTAAGGTTGTTCGATGTCGGCCTGGACCAGGGCGAACTGATCGCCACCGAGACGGGCGAGGGCGCCGAGGCGACCGCTGTGAGCACGCAGGCGATCGGCCAGGGCCAGCAGCAATTGGTCGCCAGTCTGATAGCTGAACTGTTCGTTGATGCCTTTGAAGTCGTCCAGACCCACCACCAACACTGCGACCCGACGTTGCAATTTGCCGGCGTCGACCAGGATCTTGTCCAGTTGTTGCTGTAATTGCTGACGGTTCGGTAGGCCGGTGAGGAAGTCGTACTGGGCCATGCGCAGTAGGCTGTTTTCCGCTTCGTGGCGCAGGTGGGTGTTGCGTTCGATGGATTCGAGCAACTGGTTGGCGGTGTTGATCCAGATCCCCAGTTCGTTCTTTTCGTGGCCCTTGAGTTGCGGAATCTTGTGTTCGCTGGGGCGGTCCGGATTGATTTCGGTCAGGTGTTCGATGATGCGCGACAGCGGTTTGGTCAGCAGCCAGTGGTAGACCAGGTACAGCACCAGGCCCATGGCCAGGGCGCGCAACACGCCGGAAATGAAGATGATCACCGAACTGACGATGAAGCCTTGCCCGTAGGTGGCGGTGTCGAGGGTGATGCTGAGGTCGCCGTAATATTCACTATACGGACCTCGACCGACCAGTTGGGTGGTGAAGGTGCGTTCCTTGCCAAGAATGAGGTCGGTCAGCCAGCGGCTGTTTGAATGCTGCAACTCACGGGATTTTTGCGCGAGCATGGCTTCGTTGGGATGGCCGATGGAGGCCTGGCGCACGGCGTCGTCCTGGAACAGGCCTTCAATCACCTGCATGCCCATTTCCCGGTCCAGGCTGTAGACGGCCTGGGTCGAAGGGTCGCGGAACATGTCGAGGATGCGCTCGGCATCATTGGCCACGGCCTGGCGTGTTTTATAGGCATCGAAGACGATCTGCGCGCAGCTCAAGACTACGCCGACGATCAATGCCGACAGGAGCACGACCCGGAGCAACTTCACCGACAAGCTGTTCTTGAGTTCCAGCTTCAAAGGGTTATTCCTTGTTCCGTGCGGGTAGCATCAAGTTGCCATGAGTATTGGCAATCCCGTGATGGCAGTCAAAGGGACAATCAACCTCAGGGTTTTTTGCCAGCAGCTTGGCCGAAATGCTGTTGTTTTGAGTATTTGCCCTATTAGTACTGTGTCGGTAGTTGGGTCCTTCAACTTGAGGGGGATTGGGACTATTTTTCCATTTGTTGATGTTAGCCTGCTGTGGCGTGGGGGCAAGGGGCCGAATGCTGGTTTCATTGTCGGAGATTGGCTTGGTTTCTGCTGGTGTACACGTTTCAAATGTGGGAGTGAGCCTGCTCGCGATGGCGGCCTGACAGCCGACCAGTCTCTTGCTGGTGTACATATCCATTCCTGCGGTAACGGCAGCTGGCGGTTTCGCCCTGACGGCGAGGCACTTTTTTCAAACGCCAAAAAAGTACCCAAAAAGGCTCGCCCCAAGCGTCCGGCCCCTCGCCTGGGCTCGGCGTACCTTCGCTCCGGTATCCATCCGGGGACACTGCCCTCCGGTCTGCTTCGCGACGACCTACATGCAGCGTGTTCGACTGCGTCGAACGGCGCTGCGCGCCACTCCCCGGATGAACACCTCCACTCAGCCTCCCGAAAGGGGCGGGCAGATCAAGATCAAAAGCAGGCGAGCTAACGCTCGGCCTAATGAGTGGTGAGAAGCGAGCGGTACACGCCGATTCCTGTGGGAGCTGGCTTGCCAGCGATGGCGGCCTGACAGCCGACCAGCCTCTAGCCGATGTACACCAAACCCTGTGGGAGCTGGCTTGCCAGCGATGGCGGCCTGACAGCCGACCAATCTCTTTCTCCTGCCCCCGATTGATTGTTCCCATGCTCCGCGTGGGAATGCCGCCCGGGACGCTCCGCGTTCCATTTTGTGTGTTGAAAGATGTGTAAGAAACACAGCGATTTCCCACGCATTTTTCAGGTTGCCGGGTAGGAAGCACTGCCTCTAACCTCTGGCTGTCGCTGAAAAACTCAGCGACCGGGTGTGAGAGCCCGGCAACTTATGGTCATCCAGTGTCTGTACACGCATAATCGCCGCCAGCTTACTCGCTGCCAGTATTTGCGTTATGGCGGCTGTGTGCGGGCGGACTTCGGTCCGGCCGGGTGTCCATAACCGGTCTTCTCACCTCGCACATAGCTGCCACCTCTTCGCCGTGTGAGAAGCGGCAATTGGAGGCTCCAACGCTGGAGAAATACAATGGACAAATTGATTCCCGACCCACCCTTCAACACCACCACCCCAGACGCCGAAGACACCCAATCCGAAGCACTCCTGCGAGACCGCGAAGCCATAAAACGCGCCCTCGATTACTACCTTGATCCGCCAGACCAATACCTCGAAAAACCCCGTCGCCCGAGCACGATGTTCATGATCACCCCCAACATGGACACCGAAAGCCTCCTGGCTCAAGCCTGCGAGTCCCTGGCTTCGGCGAGCGTCATGGCGAGCGATTTCGCCGCGAACCTGATCGGCCCGCAGCGCAATAAGGTGTTGGCGATTCAGCAGATCATCATGCTGGCGGAGTTGGCGGTGAACCGCGCCTTGGATAACGTCGATCCGCAAGCAGCCTGATTTCTCCAGGCCATAAAAAACCCGGCATATAGCCGGGTTTTCTGTCTGGCATCGAGCTTAAGCCTTGAAGGTTTTGCCTTCAAATTGCTCAGCCACGAATTTCCAGTTGACCAGGTTCCAGAACGCTTCGACGTATTTTGGACGAACGTTGCGGTAGTCGATGTAGTAAGCGTGTTCCCAGACGTCGCAGGTCAGCAGCGGGGTGTCGCCGCTGGTCAGCGGGTTGCCGGCGCCGATGGTGCTGGCCAGGGCCAGGGAACCGTCAGCCTTTTTCACCAGCCAGCCCCAACCGGAACCGAAGGTGCCGATGGAGGTTTTGCTGAATTCTTCTTTGAACTTGTCGAACGAACCGAAGGAAGCGTTGATGGCTTCAGCCAGCGCGCCGGTTGGTTGACCGCCGGCGTTTGGCGCCAGGCAGTTCCAGTAGAAAGTGTGGTTCCAGACCTGAGCGGCGTTGTTGAAGATGCCGCCCGAGGAAGACTTGACGATTTCTTCCAGGGTCTTGCCTTCGAACTCGGTGCCTGGCACCAGGTTGTTCAGGTTCACGACGTAGGTGTTGTGGTGCTTGTCGTGGTGGTATTCCAGGGTTTCCTTGGAAATGTGCGGCTGCAGGGCATCGTGTGCGTAGGGCAGCGGCGGCAATTCGAAAGCCATGATGATTCTCCTAATCAGGTCAGTTGCGGTGAGCGCAAGGCCGATCACGGGCGGCCAGACAAGCGCCGGGGAGTTTGTACTCTTTGCGGCGCATCGGATCGGATCATAGCACCGGGGGTGCGGCATAACCACGCAACAACTGTGTGGAATAGAGGTTCCAGAGCCTTTTGGAATAATCAGGGTGCGACGATTAATTGAAACGCGACGGCAAACATCATCACCGCCACCAGCAGATCGAGAATCCGCCAGGTGCTCGGCCGTGCCAGCCACGGCGCCAACCATGCGGCACCGAGTGCCAGGGTGAAAAACCACAACAACGACGCGCTCGCGGCGCCCACCACATACGCGCCGGGCTCGGTTTGTTGGGCTCCGAGTGAGCCGATCAACAACACCGTATCCAGGTAAACGTGCGGGTTGAGCAGGGTCACGGCCAAGGCGCTGAGCATCACCGCGCGCAGCGAGCGCACGGTCTGGTTTTCACCTTGTTGCAGACTTTGTTTCGAGCAAGCCCGACGTAACGCCTGACTGCCATACCAAATCAGAAATACCGCGCCACCCCAGCGGGCGACCGCCAACAGGGTCGGGTTTTGCGCCAGCACCGTCGCCAGGCCGAAGACGCCGGCGGCGACTAATAGGGCATCGCAGGTCACGCACAGCGCCGCCACCGGCAGGTGATGTTCGCGCCGAAGGCTTTGCGCCAGCACAAACGCATTTTGCGTGCCGATCGCCATGATCAGCCCGGCGGCCACCAACAGGCCGTTCACATAACTTTGCCACATAAGGTTTTACTCCGCGTTGGCCGCCAGGTCCCGCAGCACTTGAAGGGCGCGCTGGGCATCGGCCTGACCGACGAATAAATGGTCGTGGTAGTAACCAGCGATCACGTTGCAGCTGATGCCGGCCTGGCCCAATGCCGTGGCGAACTCGGCGGTCAGGCCGACGGCTTCAAGGGCCGAGTGCACGTTCAAGGTGATCCAGGCCGCGACATAGTCGAAGGTGAAACCGGCCTGTTCCGCGTGGGAACGTTCCAGAATCACGGTCAGACCTTCCTGCTCGCGAAAGCTGCCGACGATCTCAAGGCCGGCGGGCAACTTACCGTCGCGCAGGGTGCAGAACACGTATTCGCCGTCGTTGAGCTGCGGGCTCATGCTGCGAAGAAGCGTTGCCAATGAAGTTTCGCCAGCCATGTTGGTGATCCTTGTTCAAGAGTTCTTGCTGGCCATTCTCCGGTGCAACGCTGTATAAGAAAAACCAATCATGCTGATCGCTCATTAGGAAAACTGATGTTCGACTATAAATTGCTTTCTGCACTGGCCGCGGTGGTCGAGCAGGCCGGGTTTGAACGCGCCGCGCAGGTGCTGGGCTTGTCGCAATCGGCGATTTCCCAGCGCATAAAGCTGCTGGAGGCTCGGGTCGGCCAGCCAGTGTTGGTGCGGGTCACGCCGCCGGCGCCTACCGAGATTGGTCGGCGGCTGCTCAACCATGTCCAGCAAGTGCGTTTACTTGAGCGGGATCTTCAGACGCTGGTCCCGGCGCTGGACGAAGAAGGCCTGCCGGAACGCCTGCGCATCGCCCTGAACGCCGACAGCCTTGCCACCTGGTGGGCCGCAGCCGTCAGTGATTTCTGCGCCGAGCAACACTTGCTGCTGGATCTGGTCGTCGAAGACCAGACGGTGGGCCTCAAACGCATGCGCGCAGGCGAAGTGGCTGCGTGCATCTGTGCCAGCGAGCGTCCGGTGGCGGGCGCGCGCAGCGTGTTATTGGGCGCCATGCGTTATCGAGCGCTGGCCAGCCCGGCGTTCATCGCCCGGCATTTTCCTGAAGGCGTGCGCGCTGACCTGCTGGCGAAAACCCCGGCGCTGGTGTTTGGCCCGGACGATTTCCTACAGCATCGCTACCTCGCGTCCCTCGGTGTCGATGGCGGTTTCGAACACCATTTATGCCCATCGTCTGAAGGCTTCATTCGCCTGACCGAGGCTGGACTTGGCTGGGGCCTGGTGCCTGAGTTGCAGGTGCGCGAGCAACTGGAGCGGGGTGTGTTGCAGGAGCTTTTGCCAGATAAGCCCATCGATGTGCCGCTGTACTGGCATCATTGGCGCAATGGCGGTCAGTTGTTGGGGTTGCTGACTGATCAATTGGTGCGTTCGTCGAAGCAATGGCTGGTGCCGTTGGACTGACGGGCAGCGTCAAGACTCACGCATTACGCAAAACGAAAGACATCGGAGCTCTACATGAAAATTCTGGTCACCGGCGCAAGCGGCTTCATTGGCGGACGCTTTGCGCGTTTTGCCCTGGAGCAGGGCCTGGACGTGCGGGTCAACGGTCGCCGGGCCGAAAGCGTCGAACACCTGGTGCGCCGTGGTGCCGAGTTTATCCCGGGCGACTTGAGCGACCCGGAGCTGGCGCGCGAGCTGTGTTCCGATGTCGAAGCGGTGGTGCATTGCGCCGGCGCGGTGGGTTTGTGGGGGCGTTATCAGGACTTTCATCTAGGCAACGTGCAGGTCACCGAAAACGTGGTCGAGGCCTGCCTGAAGCAGCGCGTCCGGCGCCTGGTGCATTTGTCGTCACCGTCGATCTACTTCGATGGCCGGGATCATCTGGGGCTGACCGAAGAGCAGGTGCCGAAACGTTTCAAGCATCCTTACGCCGCCACCAAGTTCCTCGCCGAGCAAAAGGTCTTCGGTGCACAGGAATTCGGCCTCGAAACCCTGGCCCTGCGCCCGCGTTTCGTGACCGGGGCCGGTGACATGAGCATCTTCCCGCGTCTGCTGAACATGCAGCGCAAGGGCCGCCTGTCGATCATTGGCAACGGCCTGAACAAAGTCGATTTCACCAGCGTGCAGAACCTCAATGAAGCGTTGCTGAGCAGTTTGCTGGCCAGTGGCTCGGCCTTGGGCAAGGCCTACAACATCAGTAACGGCACGCCGGTGCCGTTGTGGGATGTGGTCAATTACGTGATGCGCAAGATGGAAGTCCCACAAGTGACGCGCTACCGTTCCTACGGTCTGGCCTACAGCGTTGCCGCGCTCAACGAAGGGGTGTGCAAAGTGTGGCCGGGGCGTCCCGAGCCGACGCTGTCGCGACTGGGCATGCAGGTGATGAACAAAAATTTCACCCTGGACATCAGCCGCGCCCGGCATTATCTGGATTACGATCCGAAAGTCAGTCTCTGGACAGCCCTTGATGAATTCTGCGGCTGGTGGAAGGCTCAGGACATCCGCTGACTTTGCGGTGACAAACCTGCCAGCACTGAACCGAGTTTGGCGTTGAGGGTCAATCGGTGCGGCAGTGGGGTTTATACTCGCCGCCTATAGCCATCACCGCGTTCCACAAAGGTTGACTCAATGTCCATGCGTAACGATGCCAACGACGACTTCGATTTACCGAGCCTGCGCGCAGACGTCCCCGATGACGATGATTTTCCGACCACGACTCGCACCTCCGTGCATTCGCGGACAGCGCCGGTGGTCAAGGTCAAAAGCGCCAGCACCGGGCCTCTGTGGGCCTTGGTCGGCGCCTTGTTCTTTGCGTTCGCCGGCCTTGCCTGGTGGAGCTTTCAGCAGATATCGCTGATGGAGCAGCAACTGGTGGCGACCCAGGAAAGTTTCGCGCGTATCAGTGAGGACGCGGCGGGGCGCTTGCAGGACATTTCCGGAAAGGTGGTCGCCAGCCAGACCAACGTCACCAGCGACAGCGAAGCGCTGAAGCTGCAAATCAAGCAGCTGGAAAACCAGCTGCAGGATCAAAGCAAACAGCAGCAAGGCGTTGTCGGCCAGACCAGCGATCTGGACAAGCGTCTGGCCCAAATGACCGCGCAAACCTCCGATCTGGATAAACGCCTGGCGCAAGTGACCGCCCAGAACACTGAACACCAGACCGCCAGCACGCAGTTGCAGGCGCAGGTCAAAGCCTTGAGCACCGAGTTGACCGCGCTTAAAAATGCCCCGGAAGACACCAGCAAATTCGACGCCCAGCTCAAAAGCCTCGGCGCCGACATCGTCGCGCTGAAGAAACAAGGCAACCCGAGCGCCGCCATCGAGCGTCTGGAGCAAGACATGATCGTGCTCAAAAGCCAGCAGGACAACCGCCCGGCGGCTGCGCAAGGCGTCACCAATACCGCCGAGTTCGACGCCTTCCGCGGCCAGACCACCCGCAACATCAACACCCTTCAGGCGCAGATCCAGAATCTGCAGCAACAACTGCGCGCCAGGCAGTAAGTCCTGTGTAGCAGCTGTCGAGCCTGCGAGGCTGCGTTCGGCGGCGAAGCCGTCGTGAAATCAGGCGATGTGTTTTTTCTGGTAAACCGCGTTCTCAGGGTTTACGACGGCTTCGCCGCCGAACGCAGCCTCGCAGGCTCGACAGCTGCTACGGAGCCGGAGGAGTTCTTCGGTAGCGGCTACGTGTTCTGCGCTTTGCTGAATATTCGTACATATCCCCAACCCGTCTACGCTCTTGAAACACCGACAAGAACGAGGGGATGCGCTATGGGGGTTCTGCACAAGTTGGCCGTGCTGGGCGGGATGCTGTTGCTTTGCGTGGGGCAGGTTCAGGCTGCAACGGCGGAAAAGGACGACAGCCAGGCCGCCAGGGCCTTGCTGGAAAAAGCCCTGGCTTACTACCACGACAACGGCGACAAGGCCTTCGCGGCGTTCAGCCGTCAGGGCGAGTTTGTTGACAAGGATCGTTACGTCTTCGTGGTCGATACCAAAGGCGTGATGCTCGCCAGCGGCGGACCGTCTTCGGCGTTGATCGGGCGTGATGTGTCTGAAACCCTGGGGCCGGATTTGCAGAAAGCCTTCAAGGACGCCTTGAAAGTGCCGGAGGGCAATGGCATCCAGCAAGCCGAATATCGCTGGCAGAACTGGTCCGACGGCAAGGTCGAGCGCAAGCATGTGTTCTATCAGCGCGTTGGCCAGCGGATTCTCGCCGTGGGTTACTACCTGCCACGGGCATCGGCGGAGCAGGCAATGGCCTTGCTGAACAAAGCGGCGACCGACCTGGCCAAGGACGAGAAGGGCACGCTGACCGCGATCAATTCCCTCAAGGGCGGCTACTTGCAGGATGACCTGTACGTGTTCGTCGTCGACCTGGACACCCAGCGATACGTGGCCCACGGCACCAACTTGCGGCTGATCAACACCGACTTCGGCAAGATCAAGGACCCGGAAGGCAAACCGGTGGGCGAGCCAATCCTGGCGTTGATTGCCAAACAGGATTACGGCGAATACGAATACCGCTGGAAAAACCCGGTGACCGGCAAGGTGGAAGACAAGCATGCCTACCTGAAAAAGGTCGGGCATTTTCTGGTGGCGGTGGGTTATTACAGCCCTTGATTCTTTGGTGTCTGTGAGGACGCCATCGCGAGCAGGCTCGCTCCCACAGTAGATCTCCAGTGTTCACAGCATTTGTGGACGACAAAGATCCATTGTGGGAGCGAGCCTGCTCGCGATGGCGGGCAACTCGGTCTATCTACCGAACCTTATCTTCTCGCCCCCGCAACACCCTGTTCGGCATCGCAACCGCCGCCGCCAACCCCAGCAACGACACCGCCGCACTGACCATCAGCAAATGCCGAAAGGTCAGCAGCAACTCAGCGCGCAGGGCGTTCTGCGCCTCCCCCGGCGCAGCGTTCAAGCCATCCAGCAACACATTCCCCGAACGGCCCTCGGCAATCACGGACGAACCGGCCAGGTGGGCGAAGCTCGAATCCTGCAACAACGCCAGCAACAGCGCCGACATCAACGCCACTCCCACCGCGCCACCCAGCGAGCGGAACAGGTTGGTGGTGCTGGTGGCGACGCCGATATCCCGTTGTTCCACCGAATTCTGCGTGCCGACCAGGGACGTCGGAAATTGCATGCCACTGGCGATTCCGCTGAGCAACATAAACAGACTGCTGAACAAGAAGGCCTGGGGCGGACTTAACGCCATGCCGAGAATCGAGATCGGCATCAGCACCGCCCCCGTCAGGATCATCGGTTTGTAGCGCCCGGTCACCGACGTGCGGCGGCCGGCGAAATAAGCCCCGATCGGCAAGCCCATGGCCAGCGGCAACAAGTGCAGTGCGGCGCTGTCGGCCCCGGCGCCGGTGACGCTCTGGAAGCGCAGCGGCATCAACACAATCAGCGAGATAGCCTGGAAACTGGTGAAGAAAATCGTGCACCAGCACAGGATTGCGTTGCGGTTGGCGAACAGGTGCATCGGCAGCAGCGGCTCCCGCGCCCGGCGCTCATGCCAGACGAACAGCGCCAGCACCAACACCGCACACCCGAGCAAACCCAGCACTTCGGCGCTGCGCCACGAATGACCCTGACCGACTTCGGTGATGCCCAGCAGCAAAGCGGTCAAACCGATGATCATCAGGAGCGTGCCGAGGTAATCGATGATTGGTTGGCGTTGCGGCACTGGCAAACCCACCAGCGTGCGATTGGCCACCAGCCAGGCACCGAGGCCTAGCGGCAAGTTGATCAGAAACACCCAGCGCCACGACAGGTATTCGGTCATGTAACCGCCGAGCACCGGGCCAGCGACACTGGCCACCGCGTACATGCTGCTGAAATAACCCTGATAGCGACCGCGCTCCCGGGGCGGGACGATGTCGCCAATGATCGCCTGGCTGACCGAAATCATCCCGCCCGCGCCGATGCCCTGAATGATCCGCGCCAGCACCAGTTGCTCCATGCTCTGGGCCATGCCACAAAACAAAGAGGCGAGGGTGAACAGCCCCATGCCGAACAGCATCAACTTGCGTCGGCCGTACAGATCGCCGAGTTTGCCGTAGATCGGCACCGCTACAGTCATCGCTACCATGTAGCCGGATATCACCCAGGCCAGCAGGCTGACGTCCTTGAATTGCGCGGAGATGGCCGGCATTGAAACGGCGACGATGGTCTGGTCCAGCGCGCCAAGAAAGATCGCCAGCATCAGGGCGATCAACACGCTGCGAATGGCCGGTTTGGGCGTTTCAGGCTGGTTGAGATTGGTCACGGCTGGAAACCTGCGGGCAGTGATTGACCCGCAAGTGGCAAGGCGAGCGGGGATGCTCGCCAGTGTAAGTCGATAGTAGGCTATTCGATAGCCTCATAAGGAAGACCGACGTAATTTTCTGCAATGGTTTTTCGACCGGCCTCGGAGTGCACGAAGTAGTCCAGTTCCGACTCGTTGATGCGCTGGCTGAAGGCGTCGTGGTCGTCGAAACGGTGCAGCATCGAGGTCATCCACCAGGAAAACCGTTCGGCTTTCCAGACCCGGCGCAGGCAAATTTCAGAGTATTTCTCCAGCAAGTCCACACGCCCTTCGCTGTAAACCTTCTGCAAAATGGTGAACAAGGTGCTGACGTCGCTGGCCGCCAGGTTCAGGCCTTTGGCGCCGGTGGGCGGGACGATGTGCGCGGCGTCGCCGACCAGGAACATCCGCCCGTACTGCATCGGCTCGACCACAAAACTGCGCAGCGGCGCGATGCTCTTTTCGATGGACGGCCCGGTCACCAGGGAGTCGGCCAACGCAGCAGGCAGGCGCGATTTGAGCTCATCCCAGAAGCGCTGATCCGGCCAGTCCTCGGCTTTCTCGTCCACCGGCACCTGCAGGTAATAACGCGTGCGAGTTGCCGAGCGCATGCTGCACAGGGCAAAACCGCGCTCGTGGCGGGCGTAGACCAACTCCTCGTGGACCGGCGGCGTATCGACGAGAATCCCCAGCCAGCCAAACGGATAGACCCGCTCGAAAACCTTCACGCACTCTGCAGGAATCGACTGCCGCGCCACGCCATGGAAGCCGTCGCACCCGGCGATGTAGTCGCAGTCGAGGCGATACGTCTCGCCATTCTTCTCAAACGTCACGAATGGTTCTGCGGTTTTCATCCCGTGGGGTACGACGTTGTCGGCCTGGTAAATCGTCTGCGCGCCTGCCTCCCGACGAGCGGCCATCAGGTCCCGGGTGACCTCGGTCTGGCCATAGATCATCACGGTTTTGCCACCGGTCAGGGCGTGCAGATCGATGTGTACCCGACGTCCGTCGAGGGCCAGTTCGAAGCCGCCATGGACCAGCCCTTCGGTGTCCATGCGATGACCCACCCCGGCCTGTCGCAACAGCTCTACCATGCCTTGTTCGAGGACACCGGCGCGGATTCGGCCGAGCACATAGTCCGGGGTCTGGCGTTCAAGGATCAAGGTGTCGATTCCGGCATTATGCAGCAACTGGCCGAGCAGCAAACCGGAGGGGCCGGCGCCAATGATGGCTATTTGGGTTTTCAGTATTTTCATTGTTCTTATGACTCGCAAGCTTCACGCGACCAAGGCCGGTGAATGATTTTTATGGATCGAGTGCTTGCATTTTTCCCTTGCGGGTCTGTCAATTGAAGGTGAAAACTGAGCCGATACCTGTACATTCTGCCAATCGGTGCGATTATCGCCCGTAACCCTTTGAGGCCTGGATTGAAGTGATGAACAAGCCTGACCTGCCTTCGATTCCAGTGTTCAAGCTCTACGGTGAAAGCCTGGACTGGCCGACCCCCGACTTGCTGCACTGTGAAACCATTTCCAAACGCAGCCGCGAACACCAATGGGAAATCAAACCCCACCGTCACGCCGATTTGTGCCAGTTGCTCTTCGTATTCAAAGGTCAGGCAGAGCTTGAAATCGAAGGCAAACACACGCAACTGACAGAACCGGCCATCCTAATCCTGCCGCCGTTATCGGTGCATGGTTACCGGTTTTCCGAGGACGTCGAAGGGTTCGTCGTGACCCTCGCCGCGCCGCTGATTGCCCATCTTCAGGCGCAGCTGGGCAACTCGGTGAACGCGTTGGCCCAGGCCGAAAGTTACCCGGCGGGCAAGGAAAGCGAGTATCTCAACAGCCTGTTTTCGGCGCTGCAAGACGAATATACCGGCCATCAGCCCGCGCGCGAGATGCTCATGCATTCGCTCGTCAGCGTGATCATGGTGTGGGTGAGTCGTCAGGTGATTACGCGTCGTGCCGCCAGCCAGCGTCCGCAACGGGCCCGGGAATACCTCAACGGTTTTATCCAGTTGGTGGAAGAGACTTACCGCCAGCACGTCAAGGTCGAGGACCTGGCGCATCGGCTGGGGATTTCCGTGTCGCACCTCAACGGCACCTGCCGTGAGCTGGCGGGGCAACCGGCGTTGCAGATCATGCACGAACGTCAGTTGCTGGAGGCCAAGCGCTTGCTGACCTACACCAGCATGACCATTTACGAAATGTCTGACGTGTTGGGGTTTTCCGATCCGACCAACTTCACACGCCTGTTCCGGCGTCGAGTGGGGATATCGCCCAAGGCGTTCCGCGACCGCTTGAAGGCCGATCAGGACAACGAGGCCTGATCGCCTTCGTTACCGAAGGGCGTTGAGGGTCGCGTTGTGGGGAATGCAGCGCTCGAAGTTGCAACTCGCGTAATCGCGGGGCAGTTGCCGCAACTGCTCGACACGCCAGGCAGCGGTGCCATACAGCGCCAGCGTCGCCGCGCAGGTGATGAAAATGGCGAGGTATCTTCTTGTTTTGGTGTTCATGGCGTTGACCTCTGAACGAATACCCTTCGGTATTACTTTCAGCATAGGTCAGCGCGGGTGAGTTGCCAGTGACAGAGGCTGCGCATGTACCCCGCCATTCAGAACATTGATTAACCCCTGTGGGAGCGGGCTTGCTCGCGAAGAGGCCGTGTCAGTCGACATCATTGTTGAATGACCGACCGCCTTCGCGAGCAAGCCCGCTCCCACAAGGGGATTCGGTTACAGACCAATATCCCATGCCGGTTCTTCGGGGAATCTGAGCACCAGAAAATCCAGCATGCTGCGCAGCGCCGACGGCATGTGCTTGCGTGAGGCATACACCGCGTACACGCTCATCTGCCGGGGCTCGGCGTGGGGCAGCAGGCGAACTAGCTCGCCACTGTGGAGATGCACGCCCGCCTGATAACTGGGCAGCATCGCCACACCCGCCCCGGCGAGGGTGGCGCGCAGCAGCGTGCTGGCTTCGTTGGCGCTGATGTTGCCCTGCACCGGCACCGACACCGGCTCGCCGTCCTCTTCGAAATGCCACAGGCTTTTGCCGAAGTAGGAGTGAGTCAGGCAGTTGTGCTGGCTCAAGTCCTCGACCCGTTGCGGTGTCGGGTGTTCGCTCAGGTAAGCCGGGGAGGCGCAGATCACCGAGCGGCAGACCGTCAGTCGCCGGGCGATCAGGTTTGGGTCCAGGTCGTTGCTGGTGCGGATCGCCAGGTCGATGCGTTCATCCACCAGGTTCACCGTGCGGTCGAGCATCTGCATGTCGATGCTCACGCCAGGATAGCGTTTGACGTACGCGGCCATGGCATCCGCCAGCTGCGCCTGGCCGAACGAAGTGCTGACGCTGATGCGCAGCAGGCCGCGTGGCGCCTCGTCCGGTTCGCTGACGGCGGCTTGCATGTCGGTGGACAGGTCGAGCATCTGCCGACAACGGGGCAGGATTTCACTGCCAGCGGCGGTCAGGCTCAGTTTTCGCGTGGTGCGGTGCATCAGACGTGCGCCGACCCAGTCTTCCAGCTCCGCCAGATAACGCGAAACCACCGGCCGTGACAGGTCCAGATGATCGGCGGCGGCCGACTGACTGCCGAGGTCGACCACTGACACAAACACCCGCATTGCTTGTAGACGATCCATGATTTGCCCGCTTTCAGAAACAAACTATGTTCAAGCATCGCATTTTTTGTACTGAGTCAGGCAACTAAGCTCTGTCCCCATCGCCAGACACGGCATTTGGATTACGGAGCAACAGATGATCGGCTTCACCTCTCTCAAGCGCATTTTGCTGGCCACCGCCACCCTCGGCTTCGCGGCCCACGCCGCGGCGGCATCGACCCTGACCCTGGACGTGTACAACCCGGGCGACAAGGCGATCTTCCCGGTGACCTCGGTCCTGGTCAGCGGCGAGAAAGAAGCGATTCTGGTGGACGCGCAATTCGGAAAATCCCAGGCCGAACAGGTGGTCGAGAAGATCCGCGCCAGCGGCAAGCAACTGACCACTATCTACATCAGCCATGGCGACCCTGATTACTACTTCGGCCTCGACACCCTGACCGCGGCATTCCCGAACGCCAAGGTGCTGGCCTCGCAGCCCACCGTGGATCACATCAAGCACACCGTCGACGGCAAACTGGCGTTCTGGGGCCCGAAAATGGGCGCCGACGTGCCGGCCAAAACCATCGTGCCCAGTGTACTCAAGGGCGACAGCCTGATGCTTGAGGGGCAAAAGTTGCAGGTGGTGGGCCTGGACGGCAAGCAGCCGGACCGCACCTTTGTGTGGATCCCGTCGATCAAGGCCGTGGTCGGTGGCGTGGTCGTCGCCGAAAACATTCATGTGTGGATGGCGGATACCCAAACCGCGCAATCCCATGCCGATTGGTTGACTACGCTGCATGCCATCGAAACCCTGAAACCGAAAACCATCGTGCCGGGGCATTACCTGGGTGAGAGCGCCCGTTCGCTGGCCGCCGTGCAGTTCACCGCCGATTACATCAAGGCCTTCGATGAAGAAACCGCCAAGGCCAAGGATTCCGCCGCGCTGATCGGCGCGATGAAAAAACGCTTCCCGACCCTGGGCGAAGACAGCTCGCTGGAGCTGAGTGCGAAAGTCGCCAAGGGTGAGATGAAGTGGGGTGAATGAGTTTATGGGGTGACGGGATTAACTGTGGCTGTTGGGGTTGTCTGTGGCGAGGGGATTTATCCCCGTTCGGCTGCAAAGCAGTCTCAAAACCTACAAACGCAGCCTGACTGAGTAATTGCAGGGGACTGCTGCGCAGTCCAACGGGGATAAATCCCCTCACCACAAAAGCCCTTTCGCCACGCAACTTTGCGCAGATTCACCCAAGCCAACTGGAGAACGTCATGAGCAAAATCGCAATCATCGGTGCCACCGGCCGTGCCGGCAGCCAATTGCTGGAAGAAGCCCTGCGTCGTGGTCACAGCGTCACCGCCATTGCGCGGGACACTTCTAAGATCGGCCCGCGTGCCGGGGTGGTCACCAGAAACGTCGATGCCCTGGATGCCGAAGCGTTGCACGCCGCCGTCGAAGGCCATGACGTGGTGATCAGCGCGGCGCACTTCGCGACCCTGCCGGCCAGCGCCGTGGTCGGGCCGGTGAAAGAGGCCGGGGTGAAACGCCTGCTGGTGGTGGGCGGTGCGGGTTCGTTGTTGCTGCCGGATGGCACACGGGTGATCGACAGCGAAGGCTTTCCGGAGGAGTACAAGGCTGAGGCCAGTGCCGGGGCTGAGTTCCTTGAGGCTCTGCGTCAGGAAAAGGATCTGGACTGGACGTTCCTGTCGCCGTCGGCGGAGTTTGTCGAAGGAGAGCGCACGGGATCGTTTCGGCTGGGCAAGGATGATTTGCTGGTGAGCAGTGCAGGGCGCAGCTTGATCACATTTGCTGATTACGCGATTGCGCTGATCGATGAAGTCGAAGCGCCGAAGCATTCGCGGCAGCGGTTCACTGTCGGGTATTAAGCTGAAAACCACCCCTCACCCCAGCCCTCTCCCCAGAGGGGAGAGGGGAAAGGGGGCAGATCCGGGGCTGTTCAAAACTTGAGTTCGACTCGATATCTCAGGTCGCAAAATTTCGACCAGACAACCCGGTCAGTCCCCTCGCCCCTCTGGGGAGAGGGTCAGGGTGAGGGGTGGATCTAAAGGACACACCACTTTCACCGCGATTGAGCCTGCTCCACCAACCACCGCATCAATTCGCGCAACTTTGGCGAAGGCCCGGGTTTTTCCGGGAACACCAGGTAATACGCCAACCCGGTCTTCACCTTCAGTTCAAACGGCATGACCAGCCGCCCGGCGCTCAGGTCATCGCCAATCAACGACCAATCCCCAATCGCCACACCGGTCCCCTGGGACGCCATCGACATCGCCAGGTCCAGGGTTTCGAAGTGCTGGCCCTTACTGACATTGCTCAAGCGAATTTCCGCGCTGGCCAGCCAGGCTTTCCAGTCGCGCTCATCGCGGGTCGGGTGCAACAGCATGTGTTGTTCCAGATCCTCTGGCGCCTGCAACGGCACCGGTCCTTCGAGATACGGCCGCGAGCAGACGGGCGTCAGTTGCTCATCGAACAGCCGATGGGACTCCAGTGACGTCTCCGGCGGTACGCCATAAATCACCGCCGCATCGAACTGCTCGCGATGAAAATCCACACCGTGTTTCACCGTGGTGGTCAATTCCACCGGCACATCCGGCCGCTCCCTTTGCCACTGCACCAGGCGCGGCAAAAGCCAGCGCATCACGCAGGTCGGGGCCTTGAGTTGCAGGGTTTCGCGCTTCTCGCCGATCTGCTCCACCGCCTCGTCGATCAAGCCGAAAATCTGCTGCACCCGTGGCAGCCACTCCCGTCCTTCGGCGGTCAAGTCGAGGCCGCGGGCCTGGCGGATAAACAGTTCATAACCCAGATGTTCTTCCAGCCCGGCGATCTGCCGACTCACCGCGCCTTGGGTGATGTACAGCTGTTCGGCGGCCCGGGTGAAGTTGCAGCACTGCGCGGTGATCAGAAAAGTGTGCAGCGCCGGCAGGGGAGGCAATCGTTTCATTGGGATCCAAGGTATGACGTGAGGACATGGCTAGTATGACTTTTTATCCATTGTTGCGGCTATGTGTCGCCCGTTCCAATGAGGCCATCCCTGGACCTGCCCACGCATCATAAACACTGCGCAGGCCCGGCGTCTCAAACGAACAAAAAGGGCAAAGATATGGCGACGTGCGGCGAAGTATTGGTCAAGTTACTCGAAGATTACGGGGTCAAGCAGGTGTTCGGCATTCCCGGGGTTCATACCGTGGAGCTGTATCGCGGGCTGGCCCGTTCGAGCATCAACCACGTCACGCCGCGTCACGAACAGGGCGCCGGCTTCATGGCCGATGGTTATGCGCGCACCAGCGGCAAACCGGGTGTGTGCTTCATCATCACCGGCCCGGGCATGACCAACATCACCACCGCCATGGGCCAGGCTTACGCCGATTCGATCCCGATGCTGGTGATCTCCAGCGTGCAATCGCGCAGCCAGTTGGGCGGCGGTCGTGGCAAGCTCCACGAGCTGCCAAACCAGAGTGCGCTGGTCGGCGGCGTGGCGGCGTTCTCCCACACCTTGATGTCGGCAGCGGAATTGCCGGGCGTGCTGGCCCGTGCATTTGCACTGTTCCAGGCTGGCCGTCCACGTCCTGTGCATATCGAAATTCCACTGGACGTGCTGGTCGAAGAGGCCGATGACCTGCTCGCCAGTCTGCCAGTGAACATCGACCGCGCCGGCGCTTCTCCGAGTGCGATCAGCCGCATGACCGCGCTGCTGGCCGGCGCCAAGCGTCCACTGATTCTGGCCGGTGGCGGTGCCATCGATGCCGCCACCGAGTTGACGGACCTGGCCGAACTGCTGGACGCGCCAGTGGCCCTGACCATCAATGCCAAAGGCATGCTCCAATCCAATCACCCGTTGTTGATCGGTTCGACCCAAAGCCTGGTCGCGACCCGTGCCTTGGTGGCCGAGGCCGACGTGGTGTTGGCCATCGGCACCGAACTGGCCGAGACCGATTACGACGTCACCTTCGCCGGCGGTTTCGAGATCCCCGGCGTGCTGCTGCGTGTCGATATCGATCCCGACCAGACCGTGCGCAATTACCCGCCGAAAGTCGCCCTGGTGGCTGACTCGCGCAACGCCGCGCAAGCCTTGCTCAGTGAACTGTCCAAACACTCGCTGGCCGAGCGCCGCAACGATTGGGGCCAGGTCCGTGCCGCGCGTTTGCGTGAAGACCTCGCCGCCACTTGGGACGCCCCGACCCTGGCCCAGACCCGCTTCCTCGAAACCGTTTTGCATGAACTGCCGGACGCTGTATTCGTCGGCGATTCGACCCAGCCGGTGTACACCGGCAATCTGACCTTCAACCCGGAACGCCCGCGTCGCTGGTTCAACTCGTCCACCGGTTACGGCACCCTCGGTTACGCCTTGCCGGCGGCAATCGGCGCCTGGCTCGGTGGCAGCGTTGAACACGGCACGCGTCCTCCGGTGGTGTGCCTGATCGGTGACGGCGGCCTGCAATTCACCCTGCCGGAACTGGCCAGCGCCGTTGAAGCGCGCACCCCGGTGATCGTCCTGCTGTGGAATAACCAGGGCTACGAAGAGATCAAGAAATACATGGTCAACCGCGCCATCGAACCGGTCGGCGTGGACATCTACACCCCGGACTTCATCGGTGTGGCCAAGGCGCTGGGCTGTGCGGCTGAAGCGGTGAACGGTGTCGAGCAGCTGCGCAGCGCACTGCGTACCTCCGCCGACCGTCAGGGCCCGACTCTGATTGAAATCGATCAGACTTCGTGGATGAAGGCGGTGTCGAAATGAATTTTCCTACCACTCTCGACGGCCTCTACATCAATGGCCAATGGTCGGCCGGCAACGAACATTTGCGCGTGATCAACCCGGCCACCGAAGCCTTGTTGACCACCGTGAATGGCGGCGATGAAAAAGCCGTCGATCAAGCCGTCACTGCCGCCACCAAGGCCTTCGGCGAATGGTCGAAAACCACCGGCACTGAGCGTGGCGCGATCCTGCGCAGAATCGCTGCAGGCGTGCAGGCCGGGCGTGAGCACTTGATGAAGTTGCAGTCGAGCAACAACGGCAAGCCGCTGTTCGAAGCCGCCATCGACGTCGATGACGTGATCGCCACGTTCGAGTATTACGCCGGTCTGGCCGAGCGCCTCGATGCCCAGCAAGACAGCAACGTCGAGCTGCCCACCGACGATTTCAGCGCGCGTGTGCGCCGTGAACCGTGCGGCGTGGTAGGCCTGATCGTGCCGTGGAATTTCCCGATGGTCACCACTGCCTGGAAACTCGCCCCGGCGCTGGCCGCCGGCTGCTGCGTGGTGCTCAAGCCGTCCGAAGTCACGCCGCTGTCGGAGCTGGAACTGGCCGCGATCATCGCTGAAGCAGGCTTGCCTGCTGGTGTGTTCAACCTGGTCTGTGGCACCGGTCTGGCCGTTGGCGCGCCGCTGTCGGCCGATCCGCGTATCGCCAAGATCTCCTTCACCGGCAGCAACGCGGTCGGCGTCCAGGTGATGCAACGCGCAGCGGAAACTGTGAAAGGCGTTAGCCTGGAACTGGGCGGCAAATCCTCGCTGCTGGTACTCGAGGACGCCGACATTTCACTGGCCGTGGAAGTGGCGTGCGGCGGCGGTTTCTTCAACGCCGGGCAAATGTGTTCCGCCACCAGCCGCGTGCTGGTCGCCGATGAACTGGCGGATGAATTTCTATCGAAACTGAAAATTCGCGCCGAAGCCATTCGCGTGGCCGACCCGTTCGACCCGAACGTGGAAATGGGTGCGCTGGTCAATCAGGCGCAATACCAGCGTGTGCTGGGCCACATCGATCGTGGTCTGAGTGCTGGCGCCAAGTTGATTTGCGGTGGCAATCGCCCGGCAGACCTGTCCCGCGGCTATTTTTTGCAGCCGACGATTTTCACTGAAGTGCCCCTCGACAGTGCGTTGTGGTGTGAAGAGATTTTCGGGCCGGTGATCTGCGTGCGCAGTTTTGCCTCCGAGGCCGAGGCGATTGCCCTGGCCAACGACAGCCAGTTTGGCCTGGTGGCCAGCGTGGTGACTCGCGACGTCGAAGCGGCGGACCGGGTCGCCAACGCCTTGCAGGCGGGGCTGGTGTGGATCAATGCGCCGCAAGTGATCTTCCCGCAGACCGCCTGGGGTGGCTACAAACAGAGCAGCATCGGCCGCGAATTGGGGCCGTGGGGCTTGCAGGCTTTCCAGGAAATCAAACACGTGATTCGCGCCGTCTGACGGCACGAAAAAGGTGAGCGCATGCCTCGTATCGAGGCATGCGCTGGTGTCATGGCTTCGATGAGTTTTTATCGATAGTCAGGTGTTTTGCACGACCTCAGGATGAACTCTCTGGTTCAGCCAAACCCCCGAAAATACGAGGGATAACGCTGATCCAACCGCGCGGATGCAACAGTTTCGACCTGCCTTATACCTACAAAAACAAAGGGAGTCCGTAATGGGCGAGCATGATCTGAACAGACGTCAATTCATCAAAACCGTGGGCGTGGCTTCGGTTGCAGCGGCGGCCATGAGCTTGCCCTTCGTCAAGGCCAATGCCAGCGACACGCGGTTCCAGGGCAAGACCCTGCGCCTGCTGACCTGGTCCGATGACACCGGCCTCGCGGCACTGCGCAACATCGCAGCCACCTTCGAAGACAAATACGGTTGCAAGGTCATCGCTGACCGCACCGGCAGTACTTCGGAAATGGTCGCCAAACTCAAGGCAGCCGGTGATCGTCCGCAGTACGACATCATCACCCTGGCCGGCGTCGGCGCCGAAGGCCTGGCCGCGGCCAATCTGCTGGAAAAACCCGACCTCAACCGCATCCCCAACCTGGTCGACGTGCCGGAGAAATACCGCACCGGCGCCAATGGTCACGGCATCGGTTACCTGCTGTGGTGCAACAGCCTCGTCTACAGCACCCGCACCATCAAGGAAGCCCCGGACAGTTACGCCGCCCTGTGGGACGCCGAGCTGTCGCCGAACATCTTCCTGCCGCCGCCGAACTGGACCGAAGCGATGGACCTGATCATCATCGCCGCCAAACTGGCCGGTGGTGACGAGCACAACATCGAGCCGGGCTTCAAGAAACTCGCCGAGCTGAAAGATCGTGTGGTGACCCTGGGCGAAAACCCGAACCAAATCGCCGAGCTGTTCCGCACCGGCTCCCTGGACATGGGCGGCTTGTACGCTCCAGCGTTTTTCCCGAAACAGATCCGCGACCCGGCCTACGGCCTGGGCGCCACGTTCGGGATGAAGGAAGGTTTCTACACCGACCTGATGCTCTCGGTGATGCCGAAGAATCGTCCAGGCGATACCGATCTGGTCTACGCCTTCATCAACCACTCTCTGGACCCGCTGGTGCAGGGCAAGATGGCCGAGGACATCTACAACGGTCCGGTCAACGCCAAGGCGATCATCTCCGCCGAAGCGCGCAAGAGCCCGTACATCCTCACGCCGGAGCAGATTGCCGAGAAAGCGATCATGCACGACAACGCCTTCCTGGCCTCCGTGCATGACCAATGGATTCGTCGCTACACGGAAATCTTTTCTTCCTGATCGAGTGGCGAACACAAATCTTCAGAACACTGCAAGCCCCTGTGGGAGCTAGCCTGCTAGCGATTGCGGTCTGACATTCAGCATTGATGTCGACTGACGGATCGCTATCGCTAGCAGGCTAGCTCCCACAAGGGGCCAAGGTGATTTCGAGACTTGTGTCTGTCAGCTGCTTTCCATTGACGAGACCCTTGCTATGGAACACCAACCTCTGACTCATCCGGTCGCCGCCGCTCCCGCGCGCGCCAACCGGGGTGTTTCGCCGACGACGCGAGCCTGGTTTTTCCTCTCGCCGTCGATGCTGTTTCTGGGCGTATTGATTGCCGCCAGCCTCCTGGTTCTGCGCATGAGCGTGGGCACCAAGGGCGCGGAGTGGACCGGGTTCAGCCTGGCCAGTTACGCCCAATTGCTCGAACCCTATTACCTCAAATCCTTGCTGCTGACCCTGCGTCTGGCGCTGATCAGCGCAGTGATCGCGGTGGTGCTGGCGATCCCGGTGGCCTACACCATGTCGCGCCTGACCTCGCCGTTCGTGCGACGGATCTTCCTCGCGGCGGTGCTGCTGCCGTTGCTGGTCAACCTGCTGCTGCAAAGCTACGGCTGGCTGGTGATTCTCGGCCCGGGCGGGATGCTCAATCAGGCACTGATGGGCCTGATCAAGCGCCCGATCATGCTGCTGTACAACCAGAACGGCGTATTGATGGGCCTGGTGCAAACCGCCTTCCCACTGGCCGTGCTGCCGATTGCCAGCGCCATGCGCGGCGTTGCGCGGACTTACGAAGAAGCTGCCGCCACCCTCGGTGCGAGTCGCTTCCAGGTGTTCCGCCAAGTGGTGTTGCCGATGAGCATGCCGGGGATTATCACCGGCGCGACCCTGGTGTTCGCCTATAACGCCAGCAGCTTTGTGGTGCCGTTGCTGCTCGGTGGCCGCCGCGTGCCGATGCTGGCGGTGATGGTGCATGACCAGATCGCGCCGCTGATGAACTGGCCCGCCGCGTCCGCTGCCGGTGTGGTGCTGATCGTCACCACGCTCGCGATCATGACCTTGTCCGAATTCATCACTGGCCGTCGTCGGCGCATGCTGGAGGCTTCCCAATGAGCACATTGACCAAAAAGCGTTATGGCCTGCTGCCCGGCGAGACCGGCAAGTTCGCCGGCATCCTCTCGGGCTTCATCCTGCTGCTGGCGGTGTTGCCGATCCTGACCATGATCGTCATGTCGTTCAGCGGTGCGTCGAACCTCGACTTCCCGCCGAGCAGCTACAGCCTGCAATGGTACAAAGCCGCCTGGCACACCTTCGTATCGCCGGATTCCAGCGATGTGCTGAGCCTGGGCAAAGCCATGACCACCAGCCTGATGGTGGCGTGCCTGACCATGGTCTTCGCGACGATTGTGGCGGTGCCGGCGGCGTACGCGCTGACCCGTTGCGAATTCCGCGGCAAAGCCGTGGCGCTGCAACTGATGTCGCTGCCGCTGGTGTTTCCGATGGTGGTGTTGGGCCTGGCGTTGCTGCTGGTGTTCGACAGCCTGCCGTTCCAGATGACCACCTCGCGCCTGGTGATTGCCCACGTGATCCTGGCGCTGCCGTTCGTGGTGAAAAACTGCACCGCGGCGATGCTCTCCATCGGCAGCGAAGTCGAAGAAGCCGCGCAAATGCTCGGCGCTTCACCGCTGCGGGCGATTATCGATGTGGTGGTGCCGTTGATGAAGTCGGGGATTCTGGCGGGCATGCTGCTGGCGTTCATCGTCTCGTTCAACGAATTCACCGTGACCTATTTTCTCTACACCATCGACGTGATGACCGTGCCGATCTGGATGTACAGCCGCACTGTGTCTTCGCTCGACCCCACCGTATTTTCGTTTGCCGTGCTGATCGTGCTGATCGACTTCGTCCTGATCTGGGCGCTGGAGAAGCTGGTCGGTGAAGGTGGCGTTTCGTTCTGATTCTTGAGGTGCAACATGACTGGTCTGATTCTGGAAAACGTCGAGAAACATTACGGCTCGGCCTGCGCGGTAAAGGATGTGAACCTGCATTTGCCGGAAGGCAAACTGGTGTGTTTCCTCGGCCCGTCGGGCTGCGGCAAAACCACGTTGCTGCGGATGATTGCCGGCCTCGAAACTCTCAGTGGCGGCGAGATTCGCCTGGACGGTGAAGACATCGGTCACACCCCGGCGCATCAGCGCAATTTCGGCATGGTGTTCCAGTCGCTGGCGCTGTTTCCGCACATGACGGTGGGGGAGAACATCGCTTATCCGCTGAAACTGCGCGGGGTCAGCAAGGCTGAACAGCAGGCGCGGGTGGTGGAGTTGCTGGAGCTGATTCAACTGAGCGAGATGATTGATCGCCCGGTGGCGAAGCTGTCTGGCGGTCAACGCCAGCGCGTGGCGATTGCCCGGGCGATTGCCAACCACCCGAAAATCCTCTTGCTGGATGAACCGCTGTCGGCGCTCGATGCCAAGCTGCGTGAGTCGATGCAGGTGGAAATCCGTCAGCTGCAACAGCGCCTGAACATCACCACGATCATGGTGACCCACGATCAGCGTGAGGCGATGACCATGGCCGATATCGTGGTGGTGCTGGGTGAGCATCGGGTGCAGCAAGTGGGCACGCCGATTGAAATTTATCGGCACCCGGCCAATGAATTTGTCGCGGACTTTATCGGCTCGGGCAACATCTTCCCGGCCACCGCACTGGGCAACGGCAAGGTGGGACTGCCCGGTGGCGATGCGCTGGAAGTGCCGATCTGCAGAAGCATTGTGGTCGGTGAGAAGGTGAAGATGCTGATTCGCCCAGAGGACCTGCAACTGTCGCATCCGCAGGCGACGGCGGGAAACCGGTTGCTCGGTACGGTGACGTTCGTGCGCGATATCGGCGCGACGATTGAAACGACGGTGGAGTGTTCCGGGGTGTCGTTTACGGCGTTGAGTACGCCGTGTCAGGGGTTTGGGTTGAGCATTGGCAATCCGGTGTCGGTGACATTGCCGGCCGAGGCTTGCCGAGTACTCGGCGCCTAATCCAGATTTGATGTCGGCCTTACTGGCCCCATCGCTGGCAGGCCAGCTCCCACAGGTTACATCGGTGTTCACTTGATTGTGTGAGCACTCACAATCCCTGTGGGAGCTGGCCTGCCAGCGATGAGGCCATCAGTTACACCCTCAAGGCTGAATCAGACGCTCAACCGCAACCGCGCCAAATCCCTTAACGGCGGCGCCCCAAACAACCGGCTATATTCCCGGCTGAACTGCGAAGGACTTTCATACCCCACCCGATACCCCGCCGCCGATGCCTCCAACCCTTCGGCCAGCATCAACCGCCGCGCTTCCTGCAAGCGCAGCTGTTTCTGATACTGCAACGGACTCATCGCCGTCATCGCCTTGAACCGGTGATGCAACGTCGACACGCTCAGGTTCACCTCCTTCGCCAGATCATCGATGCGCAGCGGTTGCTCATAATTGCCGTTGAGCCACTTGATCGCCTGGCTGATGCGGTGGCTCTGGCTGTTGGCGATCGCGATTTCGTATAACCGATGCCCCTGCTGACTGCGCAACAACCGATAAAGAATCTCCCGACGAATCAGCGGTGCGAGCATGGCGATGTCTTTCGGCGCATCGAGCAGGCGCGCCAGACGCAGCACGGCGTCGAGCATCGCCGTATCGATCCGTTCGACATACAAGCCGCGCCCGGTTGGACGTGTGGGGACGCCGAGAGGGCCGGCGTCGGCAATCAGTGCAGTGATTTCTGCTGGATCAATGTCCAGTCGCACCGCGAGAATCGGTTCTTCAGACGTGACATTCACCACTCGTCCGCTCAAGGGCATCGAGACCGACACCACCAGGTAATTCAGCGGATCGTAATTGAAGTATTCGTCGGCCAGCCTGACCTCTTTACGGCCCTGCGCCATGATGCACAGCGCCGGTTGGGCCAGCACCGGGGCAAAGTCATGGGACTGGCTGTGTTTGGACATGAACAGCGAACCGACGGCAGTGGCATAAGTGCCATCTTCCATCGTGTTGCGACGGATGATAGCGGCCAGTTCCGCGCGCTGTTTCTCCATGTCGGCATCCAGCGGGGCTTGAAAGTGATCGAGCGACGACATGCAAGGCATCCTCGGCGGTGCGTTGGTAATGGGGCGAGCTTAAGTTTGTGCAAGACGATGCGGTAGACACATCCTGCCTCAAGCTTGCCTGATTCTGCATCGAGTGGATCAGCGGTGCCTCTATGGCTGCTACAACCCGGGGAAACTTGCTTGAAAGCCGTGTTTCATCGTTTTGAGGAGTTTTACAGGTTGTTACAGGTTCATCGAAACGCCACGCAGGATTGTGCAAAAAGCCGGCAGGAATCGACTAACTGCACTTCCCCCTGCGCGCTTAACCTTTGATCCTGTCGCAGCCCGTCCCACGGCTGCCACTCGAGTACCTGGGAGGGTTGAACATGTCTACGCAGATCCCCGTCAGTCATTTGGCTTTTGTCCGTGCCCGCGCCGGGCGTTCGGCGGAACTCGGTGCGCGCCTGAGCGCCTTGATCGAGCCATCCCGCAGCGCACCGGGTTGCCTGAGTTTTTCCCTGCAGCATTCGCAAGTCGATCCGGAGTTGTGGCTGGTGTCCGGTTTCTGGACCCACCAACAAGCGATGACCGCCTACTTCAGTACCCCGGCGATGGAGATTTTCGCCGAGCTGGTGCAGGAACTGGTGGTCAACAGCCTGGATTTTCATACCTTCAAGGACGTGTCGGCCGACCAGGCGCGGGGCCAGTCTCGGTCGTGGGTACACAAAATGGCGGGTTGAGGGTTTAATGGCTCCATTCTCAATCAGCCAGGATCCGCGACATGGCACGTAAAGCCTTTGAAACCTTCGAAGCCGTATCCGCCGTAGTGCCGGCCGAAGGCGGTTATCACGCCGCAATCGCTGTTAAAGCACTGGGTGGCTCAGGTGCACCGCGTTTTCACAAGATTCTCGACGATCAGGTCTTCAAGACCGCCCACGACGCCGATGAAGCCGCTGCGCTGAAGCTGACCAGCCTCAAGAATGTCAGCGACGACGCCGAACTCGTCTGGTAATTACTTGACCGCCCCCGGGCGGAACATCTTGAACAATGCCTCAGGCCCCAGCTGAAAGTAATCCGCTGGCCCGCCGCCGCGCAGAATCGGCTCTGCCGCGGCGGTGTCGTACACCCCGTCCTTCAACAGCCACTTGGCGATATGCACGGCGACCACTTCGCCCAGAATCAGCCAGCTCGGCACCACGTTCCCGTCCGCCCGCTGCAACTGAATGATCTGCGTGACCTTGCACTCGAACGACACCGGGCTTTCGGCGACGCGCGGCACCTGAATGATTTTCGAAGCCACCGGCGTCAGGCCTGACAGTTCGAACTCATTGACCTCGGGCGGGACCATCGCGCAGCTCTGGTTCATCTGCTCGGCCAGCGGGCGCGTCGCCAGGTTCCAGGCAAATTCGCCGGTCTGCTCGATGTTGTTCAGGCTGTCTTTGCGCCCGACGCTGGAAAAACCAATGATCGGCGGAATGTAGTTGAAGGCGTTGAAGAAGCTGTAAGGCGCCAGGTTCAAGCGGCCGTTGGCGTCCTGGGAGGAAATCCAGCCGATGGGGCGGGGGCCGACGATGGCGTTGAACGGGTCATGCGGCAAGCCGTGGCCGTTGGCGGGTTCGTAGAAGTGGATGTCGTCGGGCATGGCATATATTCCGGGAGATCGGGAGGCCGTCATGGTGCAAGGACGAACGGATAATTTCCAGTGATGAGATCCAAATGTGGGAGCGAGCCTGCTCGCGATAGCGGTGTGTCAGTCAGCCAATTTGTTGCTGATACGCCGCTATCGCGAGCAGGCTCGCTCCCACAGGGTTTTGTGTCGGTTGCAAACAAAAGGGGCAGACCCGTTAAGGTCTGCCCCTGTTTTATTGCGCGAGCCGAATCAGTCCGTCTCGATCCGCGAATGCTTGCGGGTGTCTTTCATGGTGATGTACACCAGCAACGACACGGCAATACACGCGGTCACGTACCAGTAGTAACCGGTTTCCATGCCGATGCTCTTGAACCACAGCGCGATGTATTCAGCGGTGCCGCCGAAGATCGACACGGTCAGTGCGTACGGCAGGCCGACGCCCAGAGCACGAATCTCGGTCGGGAACAGTTCGGCTTTCACCACGGCGTTGATCGAGGTGTAGCCGCTGACGATGATCAGCGCTGCCATGATCAGGAAGAACGCGCCCCACCAGGATTGAATGGTGTGCAGGGTGGTCAGGATCGGCACGGTGAACAGCGTCCCGAGCACACCGAAGGCAATCAGGATCGGACGACGACCGACTTTATCCGACAGCCCACCGATGATCGGTTGCAGGCACATGAACAGGAACAGCGTGGCGGCGGAAATGGTGGTGGAGTCGGAGATGCTCATGCCGACGGTGTTCACCAGGTATTTCTGCATGTAGGTGGTGTAGGTGTAGAACGCCAGGGTGCCGCCCATGGTCAGGCCGACCACGGTCATCAGTTCCTTGGGATGGCGCATCAAGGTGCGCATCGCGCTTTCCTTGGCTTTCTCTTTCTTGGTGAACGACTCGGTTTCTTCCATGCCACGACGCAGGTAGAGCGCGACCACGGCACACAGCGCACCGATGGCGAACGGGATGCGCCAGCCCCAGGCGTACAGCTCTTCAGTGGTCAGGGTCTGTTGCAGCACGATCAGCACTGCCAAAGCGATGAGCTGGCCGGAGATCAGGGTCACGTACTGGAAGCTGGAGTAGAAGCCGCGACGGTCCTTGGTCGCCATTTCGCTGAGGTAGGTTGCCGAGGTGCCGTACTCGCCACCGACCGACAGGCCTTGCAGCAGGCGGGCGAAAATCAGCAGGATCGGTGCGCCGATGCCGATGGTTTCATAGCCCGGGCTCAGTGCGATCAGCAGCGAGCCGAAACACATCAGATACACGGAAGCCATCAGTGCTTTCTTGCGACCGGCCTTGTCGGCGTACAGGCCCATCAGCCAGCCACCGATCGGGCGCATCAGGAAGCCCACGGCGAAGATCGCGGCAGTGTTCAGCAGTTGGGCGGTGGTGTCGCCTTTGGGGAAGAAGGCTTTGGCGAAATACAGGGAGAAGGCAGCGTAGACGTACCAGTCGTACCACTCGACCATGTTGCCGACAGAGCCGCTGAAGATCGACTTGATGCGACTGGCGGTGGTTCTTTCTTTGGCGGGCACGGCAGCCGACCCAAGGGGCAGGGCGTTGGAGTTATCCATTGAAGGATCCTTCGTTTAATTGTTTTTGTGGAGCGCGTTGAAACGCAGCCTGCTGGGGCTATAGCAGGAGGTGTGCCAGATCAAGGAGGGCTGGTTTAGAGGGGTTGCGGGGATTGTGTGAGCGGAAATCCGCTCATGCTGGATTGGGTTTGAGCGGAAAATTGCTTACTGGTTGTCAGATGTGTTGTCCGTGAATGCCTCATCGCGAGCAGGCTCGCTCCCACAGGGGACTGGTGTACACCGTTCAAATGTGGGAGCGAGCCTGCTCGCGATGAGGCCAGAAGAAGCACTGCAAAAATCAGCTGTCCTGCAGGAACATCTCCCGCGTCAGCCCATGCCGCTGCAGCTTTTCATTGAAGGTCCGGCGCGGCAGTTGCAGCTCTTCCAGCACCGCTTTCACATCGCCTTTATGCCGGGTCAACGCCGCTCGCAGGCAATGCGCTTCGAACGCTTCCGCCTGCGCCGCCAGCGACTGCCCGGGATCGATGCCCGCAGGTGTCGGCTCGCCCAGCCCCAGCACCTGCCGTTCGGCAACGTTCGCCAATTCACGCACATTGCCCGGCCAGTCGTGGTTCAGCAGATGGCTCAACTGCGGGCCGCTCAACGGTGGAAAAGTCCGCCCCAGGCGCTCAGCGGCATTTTGCGCGAACGACTCGAACAACAACGGAATGTCTTCACGCCGTTCGCGCAACGGCGGCAGGCGCAATTCAGCGACGTTCAACCGATAGGCCAAATCCTCGCGAAAACGCCCCGCCCGCGCTTCATCCAGCAGATCCGGTTTGGTCGCGGCGATGATCCGCAAATCCACGCGAATGCTCTGATTCGACCCCAACCGCTCAAGCTTCTGCTCCTGCAAGACCCGCAGCAATTTCACTTGCTGGGCCAGCGGCATGCTTTCGATTTCATCGAGAAACAGCGTGCCGCCATCGGCGTATTCGAGTTTGCCGATACGTTTGCCCGAAGCCCCGGTGAACGCGCCGCTCTCATGACCAAACAGCTCAGCTTCGAACAGCTGCTCGGGAATCGCCGCGCAATTGAGCGCCACAAACGGCTTGTCCGCGCGCGGCCCGAAGTCGTGCAGGCAGCGGGCGACCAGCTCTTTACCACTGCCGGTTTCACCCCGGATCAACACATTGACCGGCAACGCCGCCAGATCCAGCACCTGTCGGCGCAAGGTCTGCAAACCACGGGACACGCCCAACAGTGTCGCGTCGAGTTTGGCGCGGTTATCGGCCAGCTCATGCAGTGCGCGGTTTTCCAGCACCAGCCGGCGCTTGTCCAAGGCGCGGCGCAAACTGCTCATCAGCGTTTCCGGGCTGAAGGGTTTTTCCAGGAAGTCATAGGCGCCGTCGCGCATCGCTTCGACCGCCATCGGCACATCGCCGTGGCCGGTCAGCAGAATCACCGGCAAGTCGGCATCGCGGCGCTGAACCTCAGCCAGCAACTCCAGCCCGGTCATGCCGGGCATGCGCACGTCGCTCAGGATCACGCCGGGGAAATGACTGGGCAACTGCGCCAGGCACTCATCGGCGCGGCTGAACAGCTGCACCTCGAAACCCGACAGGCTCAGCCATTGTTCAACGGCGCTGCGAATGCTGCTTTCGTCGTCGACCACCATCACTGAGTTCAGCATGGGCCGTGGGCCTCCTGGTCGATGGGTAAAGTCACGGTGAACACCGCGCCGTTGGCTTGATTGTCGGCGCTCAGGCGTCCGCCCGATTCGTGAACGATGGCAAACGATACCGCCAAGCCAAGGCCCAGGCCATCGCCCACCGGTTTGGTGGTGAAGAACGGGTCAAACACATTCGGCAGATGTTCTTCGGCGATGCCGCCACCGTTGTCGGTGACGGTCAGGCGCCACAGTTGTTCGTCGGCTTCGAGGCGGATTTCCAGGCGTTTGCAGGGTTTGTCCTGCATCGCGTCCAAGGCATTGCGCAGCAGATTGATCAGCACCTGTTCCAGGCGAATCGCATCGCCACGCACCCACGCCGGACGCGTCAGGTGCAACACGGTGCTGACCTGCTCGTCACGCAAACGGGCGTCGAGCAACTGCAGCGACTGGTCGACCACGGCCGCCAGATCCAGGCGTTCGCGCAAACCGCTGGGGCTTTTACGGGCGAAGGTTTTCAGGTGGCCGGTGAGGGCGGCCATGCGCGTGAGCATGTCGTCCACCGGTTTCAGCGCCTTGTAAGCGTCATCGACCCGGCCGTGATCGAGCAGCAGCCTCAGAGTCGCAAGCTGCATGCGCTGGGCGGTCAGCGGTTGATTGATTTCATGGGCGAGGGCGGCCGACATCTGCCCGAGGGCCGCGAGTTTGGCCGATTGCACCAGACCGTCCTGAGCGGTGCGCAGGTCGCGGGTGCGTTCTTCCACCAATTGTTCGAGTTCTTCACGGCTGCGCTGGCGCATCTTCGCGAGGCGCCAGCGCTGATTGAGGAACAGCAGCAGAAACACCAGCGCCAGCCACAACCCGGCAGCGGCGAGCGCGGCGTTGCGGCTGTCTTCGAAGGCGACTTGCGGGCGGCGCAGCAGGTGCAAGGTCCAGCCTTCCGTGCTCAGCGGCAGGGATTCCCACAGATAGTTCGCCGTGCCGTCAGGACCGACGACCCGCGCCAGATCGCTGTTGTCGTCAAAGCGCTGCAGCGATTGATAGTCCAGCGGTGTCAGCGGTTGTTTGTCGTATTGACGGGTGACCTTGAGCTCGGCGTGATCGCTGTCGTTCAACGGTTTCAACAAGCGATAGCGCCAGCCCGGCTGGTTGGCGATAAAGATAATCCCGCGCGCATCGCTGACCAGCAGCGTGTCGCTGCCCTGACGCCATTCGCGCTCCAGTTCCGGGAACTCGAGTTTCACCACCATGGCGCCGAGAAACTCGCCGCTGTCGCTGGTCACCGCGCTGGACAGGAAATACCCCGGAATGCCGCTGGTGACGCCGACTGCGTAAAAACGCCCGGTGCCCTGGGTGCGGGTTTGGCTGAAGTAGGGGCGAAAACCGTAGTTGTGGCCGACGTAACTGCTGGGCAAACGCCAATTGCTGGCGGCCACGGCGAGGCCGGTGCGGTCGAGCAGTTCCAGGGTCGAGGACTGCGCGGCACCGTTGATTTTTTCCAGTTTGCGGTTCAACGCAAGCTGCTGTTCGGGACTCACTTCACCGTTCAGCGCGCCGCGCAGCTCCGGGTCCAGCGCCAACACGGCGGGCAGGGCGCGGTAGCGATCGATCAGGGTGTGCAGCGAATTGGCGTACAAGGCCAATTGCTGGTTGGCGCGGGCGGCGTCTTCCACCAGTGCCTGGCGTTCGGTGTGACGCAGGGCAAAACCGGCGGCCAATGCGGCACCAGCAAGGATAAGGAGGGTGTATAGCGTTATGCGCAAAGAGCGAGAAGACTCAAGCATGCCGGGGATTACACAAGTGTGCGGAGGGCGCGAACCATATCACGACGGTGTTGAGCATTCCCACGCTGAAATCCACCACCTTTTAGACATAGATATATAAAACAAAAAAAGGCGGCAAGAGCATAGCTCCTGTCGCCTTTTATTTCGTCGTCGATGCGCTTATTGCACTTCGACCGCCAAGCTTTCACTGATCTTTTGCTGCCAGATGGCAGGACCGGTGATGTGAACCGACTCGCCCTTGCTGTCCACTGCAACAGTCACCGGCATGTCTTTCACGTCGAACTCGTAGATCGCTTCCATCCCCAGTTCGGCGAACGCCACCACGCGGGATTTCTTGATCGCTTGCGCCACCAGATAAGCCGCGCCGCCCACTGCCATTAGGTAAACGGCCTTATGGTCCTTGATCGCTTCGATTGCGGTCGGGCCGCGCTCGGATTTGCCGATCATGCCCAGCAGGCCAGTTTGCTCGAGGATCTGACGGGTGAACTTGTCCATCCGCGTCGCGGTGGTCGGACCGGCAGGGCCAACCACTTCTTCGCGCACCGGATCAACCGGGCCGACGTAGTAGATGAAGCGACCTTTGAGGTCTACCGGCAGGGTTTCACCCTTGTTCAGCATCTCGACCATGCGCTTGTGCGCGGCGTCGCGACCGGTGAGCATCTTGCCGTTGAGCAGGACGGTTTCGCCCGGCTTCCAGCTCTGCACGTCTTCCGGGGTCAGCGTGTCGAGGTTGACGCGACGAGCCGACGGGCCGGCTTCCCAGACGATTTCCGGGTAGGCGTCCAGCGGTGGCGCTTCCAAGGATGCCGGGCCGGAACCGTCGAGCACGAAGTGCGCGTGACGGGTGGCGGCGCAGTTCGGGATCATGCACACCGGCAACGAAGCGGCGTGGGTCGGGTAATCCATGATCTTCACATCGAGTACGGTGGTCAGGCCACCCAGGCCCTGGGCGCCGATGCCCAGTTGGTTGACCTTCTCGAACAGCTCCAGGCGCATTTCTTCGATACGGTTGGACGGGCCGCGCTTTTTCAGCTCGTGGATGTCGATGGATTCCATCAACACTTCCTTGGCCATGACGGCGGCTTTCTCGGCGGTGCCGCCGATGCCGATGCCGAGCATGCCCGGTGGGCACCAGCCGGCGCCCATTTCCGGAACGGTCTTCAACACCCAGTCGACGATCGAGTCGGACGGGTTGAGCATGGCCATTTTCGACTTGTTCTCGGAACCGCCGCCCTTGGCTGCCACGTCCACTTCCACGGTGTTACCCGGAACGATGGAGTAGTGGATAACGGCCGGGGTGTTGTCCTTGGTGTTTTTACGAGCGCCCGCCGGGTCGGCGAGGATCGAGGCACGCAGGACGTTTTCCGGCAGGTTGTAAGCCCGGCGCACGCCTTCGTTGATCATGTCGTCCAGGCCCATGGTGGCGCCATCCCAACGTACGTCCATGCCTACTCGCACGAACACGGTGACGATGCCGGTGTCCTGGCAGATCGGGCGGTGGCCGGTGGCACACATGCGCGAGTTGATCAGGATTTGCGCCATCGAGTCGCGAGCTGCCGGCGATTCTTCGCGCAGGTAGGCCTCGTGCATCGCCTGGATGAAGTCAACGGGGTGGTAATAGGAAATGAACTGCAGGGCGTCGGCAACGCTCTGAATCAGGTCGTCTTGCTTGATCACGGTCATGAGTCGCGCTCCTCTAAAAGACGGGAACATTCAATAAGGTGCTTGCAGCTTGGGTGCATCGGTCGGTTGCAAGCACCTTTCAAGGCACGCCGGGGCTGCTGGCGCGACGCTAAAAAGGCGCGGCAGTATACCGCGCCTCGATGGCGGGCACACCCGCCGACAGTCAATCGTTGGTCTTATAACGCCGCGATCCCTGTAGCAGATGGCGAAGCCTGCGTTCGGCGGCGAAGCCGTCGTGAAATCGGTCACCTCGGTGTATCAGACAGACCATAAACACAGGTTTCACGACTGCCACGCAGCCGAACGCAGGCTTCGCCAGCTGCTACAAGGACCGTGGCAAGGACCAGGATCCAGGTAAAAACCGGACATGCTTTTGACGCCAGTTTTCTGCCCCGAAATTTGAATGGTCATTTAGCAGACACCCCACTAAAGTGGCATTCGGTCTGTAGAGTAGGACACTCGATCAGTCTCCTTTCGCACGGTGAGTCAACGATTGACCCATAACGCCATCCAACGGCTTTTACTCAAACGCTTTGCCCTCGCAGCCGGCACGTACGCCCTGGCTCTGGTCTTGCTGTGGCTGGCATTTTTCACCGGGCATTACGACGAACCCCTGACCAGCATGGCCATAGGCAGTGCGCTGGTGGTGATCACTCAGGGGGCGTTGTTCGCGGTGTTTTACAGCGGCTGCAACCTGCGGTTTTCCGACCCGAGCCTGACCGAGGCGCAAGTGTTGATGGGCCTGGGTTGGCAGACATGGCTGATCGCCAATCTGGATGAGGCACGCGGCGCGTTCCTGGTGTTCTACCTGTTGATCATGTTGTTCGGGCTGTTCCATCTTTCCCGTCGTGCGTTTGTGCGCTGTACGTTGCTGGTGTTTTTCAGTTTCAGCGCGATCACGCTGTGGGAGGGTTACCACTTCGAGTTGAACGACCCGGCGCTAGCTGCGTTGCAGGTGTGCGTGCTGTTTATCGTGCTGATCTGGCTGGAACTCTACGCCCGTTATGTCCAGGCCTCGCGCCAGCGCATGCGTCAACGCCGGTTTGCCTTGCAGGCGCATCAGGACACCCTGCGCGGGATGATGCGCCAGCTCGAAGACCTGGTCGCCACCGACGAACTCACCGGGCTGTTCAACCGCCGGCATTTCCTGCGCCTGGCCTCCCGCGAGCTGAACGCGATGGAGGCGGGCGTGGTGCATGGCCTGGCGTTGATCGACCTCGACCACTTCAAACGCATCAACGACGTTCACGGCCACGCCGCGGGTGATCAGGTATTGCAAGCCTTCGCCGCCGTAGCCATGGCCTGCCTGCGCGACGGCGATGTGTTGGCCCGTTATGGAGGCGAAGAATTCGTGGTGCTATTGCCCGACTGCAATGCCGAACGCCTGACATCCTGTTGCGAGCGGCTGCGTATAGCCTTCACCGATGTCGAACTGATCGGCCTCAACGTCGCCCACCTCAGTTTGTCCGCCGGCATGACCTTGCTGGAGCTGGGCGACGATCTCGACGACGCCTTGCAGCGGGCCGATCAGGCGCTGTACCGCGCCAAGCGTGACGGCCGCAATCGCTGCGCGGCGGCGTGGGAGAATGTCGATGCCTGAATTGCGTGTCGGCGAGCGTCACTGGTCGGTGGCGCCGGGCAGCAATCTGCTCGACGCCCTGAATCAAAATGGCGTGGCCGTGCCCTACAGTTGCCGCGCCGGCAGTTGCCATGCCTGCCTGGTGCAATGCGTCCAAGGATTGCCCGGCGACAACCGCCCCGATGCCTTGAGCGCTGATCAGCGTCAACAAGGTTGGCGACTGGCCTGCCAATGTCAAATCATCGAAGACCTGCAAGTGCATACCTTCGACCCGCAAGTCGACGGCCGCCCCGCGCAAGTCGCTGCGGTCGATTGGTTGAGCGCCAGCGTGTTGCGTCTGCGCCTGACCACCGAGCGGCCGTTGCGTTACAGCGCCGGGCAGCATCTGGTGTTGTGGGCCGGCAACGTGGCACGGCCTTACTCTTTGGCCAGCCTGCCGGAAGAAGACCGCTTTCTGGAATTCCACCTCGATTGCCGCCAGCCGGGAGAATTCAGCGACGCGGCCCGTCAGCTGAAAATCGGCGACCCGATTCGCCTCGGCGAACTGCGCGGCGGGGCGTTGCAATACGACCCGGACTGGAACACCCGGCCGCTGTGGCTGATGGCTGCCGGCACGGGGTTGGGGCCGTTGTTCGGTGTACTGCGCGAAGCGTTGCGTCAAGATCATCAAGGCGCCATCCGCGTCATTCACCTCGCCCATGATGCCAGCGAGCACTACCTGGCCAAACCCCTGCAAGCCATGTGCGATGTGCGTGAAAACCTCAGCGTCGAATTCTGGACCCCGGCCGAGTTGCCGCAGGCGTTGGCGCAACTGCGGCTTGTTTCCCGACAAACCCTGGCCTTAGTCTGCGGAGCCCCAGACAGTGTCGACGCCTTTGCCCGGCGCTTGTACCTGGCCGGATTGCCGCGCAACCAACTGCTGGCGGATGTCTTTGTTCCCCGTGGTTGAGCGCTGATCGTTTAACGACGCGAGACTCGCCATGCCCAATGCCATTGAAGTTGAACGCGAACGCGGTTTGCTGACCCTGCGCCTGAATCGCCCCGAGAAGAAAAACGCCCTGACCCGCGCCATGTACAGCCGCTTGGCCGAGGCGCTGAAACAGGCCGACACCGACCCTGAAATCAACGCCGTGCTGATCACCGGCAGCGCCGAGTGCTTCACCGCCGGCAACGACATCGCCGACTTCATCCAGCAACCGCCGGGCAACCTCGACAGCCCGGTGTTCCACTTCATGCTCAACTTGCTGGAATGCCGCAAACCGGTGATCGCTGCTGTGGCGGGCGCGGCGGTGGGGATCGGCACGACGATGTTGCTGCATTGCGATCTGGTGTATGTCAGTCGGGATGCGCGTTTGCGGATGCCATTCGTGAATCTCGGGTTGTGTCCTGAGTTTGGTTCCAGCCTGATCCTGCCGCGATTGCTCGGGCATGCCAAAGCGGCGGAGTTGTTGCTGCTGGGTGAAGGGTTCAGTGGTGAGCAGGCGGCAGCGTGGGGGATTGCCTCCGAGGCGTTGGGCAGTGGCGACGCGGCGTTGGCCAAGGCGCGGGAGATGGCGTTGCGCTTCGAATCGTTGCCGCCGGAAGCGGTGCGCATCAGCAAGCAATTGATGAAAGCGCCGGACCGGGAACAGCTGCGCAAGGTGATCGAAGAAGAGGGTGCGTTGTTCACCCAGCGGTTGCGGTCGCCGGAAGCGTTGGCGGCGTTGACCGGGTTTATCAAGCGGCACTAACTCTGCGGTGACTGTGCGGGCCTCTTCGCGAGCAAGCCCGCGAAGGCGTCAGTCCTGACAACACTTCTTCTGGACCAGAAACCAAAAAGCCCCGCCATTCACATGGCAGGGCTTTTTGTTTTTCAGCAACCGGTCACTCAGACCATCGGGTCGCCAACGTGCAGGATTTTCATCCCGTTGGTGCCGCCGATGGTGTGGTAGCTATCGCCCTTGGTCAGGATGACCCAGTCGCCTTTCTCCACAACACCGCGTTTCAACAACTCGTCGATCGCAGCCTGGCTGACTTGCTCAGGCGGCAGCGATGCCGGGTCGAACGGTACGGTGTAGACGCCACGGAACATGGCTGCGCGGGCCTGGGTTTCGCGGTGCGGGGAAAACGCGTAGATCGGCACCGAAGATCGGATGCGCGACATGATCAACGGCGTGTAGCCACTTTCGGTCAGAGCGATGATCGCTTTCACGCCCGGAAAGTGGTTGGCGGTGTACATGGCCGCCAGGGCAATGGACTGGTCGCAGCTTTCGAAGACCTTGCCGATGCGGTGACTGGAGGTCTTGCTGGTCGGGTGCTTTTCAGCGCCGACGCAGATGCGCGCCATCGCCTGCACGGCTTCCAGTGGATACAGGCCCGCAGCACTTTCCGCCGACAGCATTACGGCGTCGGTGTAGTCGAGCACGGCGTTAGCCACGTCGGACACTTCGGCGCGGGTCGGCATCGGGTTCTGGATCATCGACTCCATCATCTGGGTCGCCACGATCACAGCCTTGTTGTGGCGGCGTGCGTGCAGAATGATTTTCTTCTGGATGCCCACCAGCTCGGCGTCGCCGATTTCCACACCGAGGTCACCACGAGCCACCATCACAGCGTCGGAGGCTTTGATCAGCGCATCGAGAGTGTCGTCGTCGGCCACCGCTTCGGCACGTTCGATCTTCGCCACCAGCCAGGCAGTACCGCCGGCCTCGTCGCGCAGTTGACGGGCGTATTCCATGTCGGCGGCGTCACGCGGGAAGGACACGGCGAGGTAGTCGACTTCCATCTCGGCAGCGAGCTTGATGTCGGCCTTGTCTTTCTCGGTCAGAGCCGGTGCGGTCAGGCCACCGCCGCGACGGTTGATGCCTTTATGGTCGGACAGCGGGCCGCCGATCAGCACGGTGCAATTCAGCTCGGTGGCATTGGCGGTATCAACGCGCATGACCACGCGGCCGTCGTCGAGCAACAGCTCGTCGCCCACGCCGCAGTCCTTGACCAGATCCGGGTAGTCGATGCCGACCACTTGCTGATTGCCTTCGGTCAACGGATGGCTGGTGGAGAAGGTGAATTGATCACCGATCTTCAGCTCGATCTTCTTGTTGGCGAATTTGGCGATACGGATTTTCGGGCCTTGCAGGTCACCCAGCAGGGCGACGAAGCGGCCGTGCTTGGCAGCGAGGTCACGCACCAGCTTCGCGCGAGCCTTGTGCTCGTCGGGGGTGCCGTGGGAGAAATTCAGGCGGGCGACGTCCAGGCCAGCCAGAATCAGCTGTTCGAGAACTTCCGGCGAGTTACTGGCCGGGCCAAGGGTAGCGACGATTTTGGTGCGACGGACGGACATGCATAGACTCCTGAGTTCAAGCGCTAGCAGAGGCTACTATGGTCTTTGGGTGTAGTCATTGTTCATGTGCACTACTTATTCGTTTTTATCTTGAAACGAACATTCTTGAAAATGACGAACTCGGATCACCGTCTGTCGGAACTGTTATTTCTAACAGGTAGGCGGTTGTTTATGGAGCGGCTATTGCTTAGGGGCCTCGTTAATGGGTAGCGAGCTCAGGAGATAGACGCATGACAGAAAATACAACGGCTTCCAAAACGCCCATGGCACTGGAAGCGCCGGAGATTGACCGCCCGGAAGAAAACGGTTCAGTGCCACCAGAAAATCGATACATGGAAGGGACGGCTGTCCCAAACAATGTGGTTCGGGGGTACTCCGTACACGATCAGTCGAACCCGATATTTGGGGTGTTGGCCGACAAGGACGGTAAATGGCGTTATTTTTTGACCCTTTCCCCGGGCCCTCATCAAGTGCTTGTCAAACAATCGACGCCCGACGCAAGCGAAACTTCCCCATCACGTACTCGAGCATTCTGGATGGTGTGAACCAGATGAGATCAACAACCGAGCCTTCACGGCTCGGTTCCAATCATCCACTGAAGATTTGGCGCACCGGGTCGATACAGAGCTCAAGACAGGAGATCCCCCATGCGATTCGTGCCCATTGCCGCCCTTGCCCTTAGCGTTCTCAGTGTGACGGGCTGCGCCCGTTGGTCGATGAACCATCATTTGAATAACGCCTACAGCGCTTACGATCGCGGCAATTGCGAGCAAGTCATGCTCGAACTGTCGAAAGTCGAACGCTCCAGCCGTGCGCGGCCTTATGTGTGGCCGGAAGTGTCGATGATGCGCGGCCAGTGCCTGGAACGGCAGAAGCTGTTCATCGATGCGGCCCAAACGTATCAATTCATCATGGCGTCGTACCCGCAAAGCGAATACGCCTACCGCGCCCGCGCCCGCCTGGAAACCTTGCAGAGCCTGGGCCATTACCCGACGCGCAGCGCGGCGGCCGTGCGCCCGACACGGTTCTGATAGCCGCTGTCATGCAAAGGCTGGCCGCCCGGCGGTGGTGAGCTATAGTCCAAGAGATCGGTTTTAGAGCCTCGCCTCCAGACCGAGGTCATACCTGTGATCGGCAGGAGTATGCGTCAGCGATGTAGGGACTGACGCACCGGGATCGGGGAGAGCGCGCCCAGGTTTATAAAGAAGCCGGCACGTTCCGAAGCATTAGTGCGGCCCTGCTTAAGGGCCTTGCTGGGCCAACTGCGCATGTTTACCGACCGCCGGATCGAGCGGCATCAACTGCCGTATTTCCTGAAAGTGTTCAACAGTGTCACCGACAAACCCATCGGCTTTCTGGGCAATGTGTCCACTGACGGGCTGATGCTCATCAGCCAATTGCCCATGATGGTGGGCGTCGACTTTGACCTGCGATTGAAAATCCCCACCAGCGACGGCTGCCAGCAGGTCATCGACCTGACGGCGTGTTGCCTGTGGTGCCATGAAGATGAAACACCCCACCATTACGACGCCGGGTTCAGCCTGCAACGGGCACCGCCGGAGTATGGGCAGCTGATGGAGGCGTTGACGCAGTATTTCAGTTTTCAGCCGTTGCCTGCGTCTGCCTGAAATCTGCGGTGTCTTCAACACCGCCATCGCGAGCAGGCTCGCTCCCACATTTGATCTTCGGTGAACACAACATTTGTGAGCACCAGATAACCCTGTGGGAGCGAGCCTGCTCGCGATGGCGTCAGTTCATACAGCAAAAAAAAGTGGGTAAAGGCTACGTCGTCTTGATCGCCTGCTCGTTATCCAGCGACCGCTCAACCAGCATCAACCCCAACTCACTCATCCGGTAAATCGCCATCGCCAGATGCCGTGGCTTGTCCTCCAGGCTTTCCGCCAGGTCGAGCAGCAAAATGCTGACCGTCGAAAAGGTTTCCTAGGTCTCGATGTTCAAGGCATCAGGGTTGGCATCAGGAATAACGGTGAACATCTTCATGGCGCGTTCCTCGGTGGTGCGTTCGTTAGCAAAGCTCGATTTGGTGTTTTTTTGAGCGAGATGATGGTTCAGCGCTTTTTGGGCGGCGGCATGAAGTTTTTTTGGATCGAAAGTGGCATAGGGTGAGCACGTAGGCTCGGAAAGGTCAGGTGTAGCCTTCGACATTTGGGTTAACTCCTTGTTGGATCGCTGATGAATTGCGATAGGAGAACCTTAATCGGGGTGACTCGCGCCCGCAGTCAGTCGGGGGCACCACAGGTTGTAGGCAGAAGCACCTGGTTATGTAGCCGTTGTACGTCTTCTTGTATATACGTGTAGGACCAGGGTGGACATAGCCGTTGATCGTGAGCATTGGCCACAGCAAAGCGAGTCTCTCCGCTGCATCACTCTTCGCTTCGGGCAAAGGGACTAAAAAATTGGGATACCTATTCTCCATTGAAGTCAGTTGACACAGAGAGAAGTGCCAACGAGATAAACTCTTGATTTTTATCCAGTGTTTCTAATGCGTCTCTTATGTGGCCTGCGACATCGATCGCACCACGCTTCTCAGCCCAGGAAGTGAGCTCATCTATAGCAGCACTCAACGCTAGTTGGTTTTCGTTGATCTTGGTTAGCACTGACGCGTATAGATATTTATCGTCCATGAGTTATTCCTTGCTAGCTATTTGGTATTTCGGATTTTCATTTAAAGCATTAACTTCAGCTTTGCTGCATTGCTGAGGCCGGACATCGCCACCTTTTTATCGCTATGGAATGGCTGCTTTTACGATATTGCTATTACATAACGCCTTCTTTCTTCCACCCCAAATACCGCGTCACCAACTCGGCCCCCAGCTCTTGGGGCCGAGCATCCACCACCAACACTCCATGAGCCTTCAACCGCTCATGGAGCTGCGCCCGGTCATTCAAGTAATCCACCGTCCCACAGTAAGTCAGCGCCTCTGGCAAGGTCTGCACCGGGGCGTGCCGTAGATTGTCGAGCAAGTCTTCCCGCAAGCTCGCCACCAACACCCTATGCAGTTTGCTCAAGCGCTTGACCGCAGTCAGCAACTCTTCATCGTCTTCATCCCGCAGGTTAGTGACCAGCACCACCAGCGCCCGGCGTTTTTGTCGGGCCAGTAGTTGCGTGGCGGCAGCCTGATAGTCAGCGGGGCGTTGTGTGCTGTCGAGATCGTAGACAGTGTTGAGCAATACGTTGAGCTGACCGGTGCCTTTGACCGGGGCAAGGTAGTGCGGTCGGTCGCAGGCGAAGGTACTCAGGCCCACCGCATCGCCCTGGCGCAAGGCGATGTAGCTGAGCAACAGGCAGGCATTGAGCGCGTGATCGAAATGGGCGAGTTCGCCGTCCTGGCTGCGCATGCGGCGGCCGCAATCGAGCATGAAGATGATCTGTTGGTCGCGCTCGTCCTGGTATTCGCGGGCAATGGGCGTGCGTTGACGGGCGGTGGCTTTCCAGTCGATCTGGCGCAGGCTGTCGCCTTCACGGAATTCGCGTAGCTGATGGAATTCCAGTCCCAGGCCGCGACGTTGTCGTTGGCGCACGCCGAGCTGGCTGAGCCAGTTGTCCACCGCCAGCAGTTCGCCGCCGTAGAGGCGGGCGAAGTCGGGGTAGACGCGGGTGTGGTCGAGCAGGTTGAGCAGGCGTTTGTCGGACCACAGACCCATGGGGCTCGGCAGGTTGATTTCGCAGTGTTCGAAGCTGAAGTGGCCGCGCTTGAGCGGGCGCAGTCGGTAGCCGATCTGGCTCTGTTGGCCGGGTTGCAATTCGGCCGACAGGGGAAGGTGTTCGAAGCTCAGGCCGTCAGGGACGTGGTCGAAGATCTGAATGTTCAGTGAGTAAGCAAAGTCATGCGCGACTTCCAGGCGCACTTCGCTCCATCGACCCAGCGCGAGGCTGCCGGGCATTTGTCGCTGGATGCGCGGTGATGGCAGGCGCTTGAGGCGAAGGGCGTCGAGAACGGCCAGAGCCAGCAATGCCAGGAGCAGTCCCCAGTTGATCGACAGCAGGGTGGAGGGCACGTCGAACTCCAAAGCTCGCAAGGCGCCCAGTACGACGCCGATGGCGAGCAGCACGGCGAGCCAGATCAGCAGCAGGCGCGACGGTTTCATGGGTGTACGCCTTTTGTAGCGAGGGAGCTTGCTCCCGCTGGGTTGCGAAGCAGCCCCAAAACCATCCAGCGCAGAGTGTCAGAGAAAACGTGTCTTTCTGGTTTACGACTGCTGCGCAGCCGAACGGGAGCAAGCTCCCTCGCCACAGGGGGTGTCCGCATGACCGTTTTCACAGTCGTGGCGCCGGCACTTGATCGAGCAGTTGCTTGAGCACCTGATCAACATCCAGCCCTTCGATGTCCAGCTCCGGGGCAATCCGCACGCGATGGCGCAGCACCGCCAAGGCGCAGCCTTTGATGTCATCGGGAATCACGAAGTCGCCACCGCGCAGCAGCGCACGGGCCCGGGCGCAACGCACCAGGGCAATGGAGGCGCGTGGCCCCGCGCCGAGGGTCAGGCCTGGCCAGGTGCGGGTGGTGCGGGCCAGACGCACGGCGTAATCGAGGACCTGATCGTCCAGCGGCAGATCGCTGGCAATGCGTTGCAAGGCCAGCACATCCTTGGCTTGCAACACGGTGCGCAGCGGTTGCACGTCGAGCATGTCGGCGCGGGTCGAGCGGCTGACCTGGCGGACCATGTTCAGCTCTTGCTCGGCGTCGGGGTAGTCCATGCGCACCTTGAGCATGAAACGGTCGAGCTCGGCTTCGGGCAGTGGATACGTGCCTTCCTGTTCGATCGGGTTTTGCGTGGCGAGCACCATGAACGGTTGCACGATGGGCAGGGCGCGGCCTTCGAGGGTGACCTGGCGTTCCTGCATGGCTTCGAGCAATGCGGCCTGGGTTTTCGCCGGGGCGCGGTTGATTTCATCGGCCAGCAGCAGGTTGGTGAACAGCGGCCCTTTGCGCAGTTTGAACTGCTCGGTGTTCAGGTCGTAGACCGCGTGCCCGGTGACATCGCTGGGCATCAGGTCCGGGGTGAACTGGATGCGCGCGAACTCGCCGCCGAAGCAACGGGCGAGGGCGCGCACCAGCAACGTCTTGCCCAACCCCGGCACGCCTTCGAGCAGCACATGACCGCCGGCGATCAGCGCGGTGAGGACGTCATCAATCACGCTGTTCTGGCCGATAACGGCTTTCTGCAACTCATTGCGCACGGCCTGGGCCAACTGACTGGCGCGCTGGCGTTGCTGGGCGGCGTGGGTCGCGCTGCCAGGCTCGATCTGTTGACTCATAGCGTATTCCTCAAGGTTTGCAGGTGGGCGACCTGACGGCTGAATTCAGCGCTGGACAGCCGCTGCTTTGGTCGCGGGCTCATGGCCTGGCTGATGGCGCGTGTGGGTTGGCCGGTCAGGCGTGCGAGCACCAGCCATTGTTCAGCGACGCCGAGTTGTTCAAAACCGGGATGACGGTGGCGAACACGGCGCAGAATGTCTTGCTGCAAAGCTTGCAACAGGGTGTGCTGACCGCTGCGGCGGAGCATGAAATCGGCGCTGGCGCGCAGGTGTTCCTGAAGTTGCCGGCGACCTTTCGACGCCGGTTCCAGCAGCGGACCATGGCGCACTCCGACATGCCAAAGCGCAAGACCGATCAGGGCGATGAGAGCGACCAGCGCCTGAGGGAAGTTGCGCAGCAGCAAGGTCAGCAGACTGTCGTGATCGGTGTTGAACAGCAACGTCACGCTTGTGTCGGCGGTCAGGTACCAGAGCAGCCAGGCGTTGTCATATTGGCCGATGGCCGGGGTTTTCCACAGGTCGGCGTCGGTGACCACAATGATCGAACCGAGCCCGTGGTTCAGCTGCATCATGTGCGTGGCCTTGCCGCTGTTGGCCCAGGCTTGCGCGAGGTTTTTCGGGTCTTCGAGATGGAACGCGGTATCGAAACTGGCGTAGGCCGGCGCGTTCTCGTCCTCCAGGTACAACTTGGTCAATTTGGGGAATGGATCGTCGAGGATGTCCGGCGGTGGTTCCTTGAGGTCTTTGCTCAGCGACTGGTGCAGCTGCACGCGATCGAGCAGCAGGTCATTACTCTGGCCGGTCTTTTCATCCCACAGCGACTGGGCGACAAACAGCAGGCGTCCGCCGGCCCGTGTCCAGTTCATCACTTGATCAATCTGGCGCGGCGTCATGTTGTAGCGGTCGCCGAGCAACAACAGGCTGTGCTGATGCGGATCGAGGCTGGGCAGCACGTCGAGGCTGTTGGCATGGCCGACGGTCAGGCCCTGTTTTCGCAGGAAATGCTCGGCGGCCAGATAGGGATTGGCCTGGGCTTCCGGTGTGGGGCCGTGATCGATTTCGGCCTGATAAGGCGTGGCCTTCAGGTACAGATAAACACTCAGCGCGCCCACCAGCACAGCGATGAACACGCCGACCGAAAGCCACAAGCGCCGGCTCAACGGGCGGCTCCCGGGCCGAACAATGTTCGCCAGCCGTCACAGAGTTCCTGTTGCAAATGCGCAGGTGGCAGGCGATGCCCGTAGGCCATGTTCTGCCAGTGCCCGGTCAGGGTTTTGCTGAAGGCGAGCAAGGCCGGTTGGTGCAGTTGCTCGACGCGTTGCAGCACCTCGCCTTCAGTGTCGGCGGGTTTGAGCGCCATGTGGTGGTCGTGCAGCAAGTGGCTGAGTAATGCGCGATAGAGCAACCCGAGGGCGGCGCGCGGGTTGGTTTGCCAGAGGCTTTCGGCGCTGGCGGCAATGTCCGCGGGCAGGGTTTCACGGCTCAGGTCCAGACCGAACGCTTGCTGTGGTAACGAACGTGAAACTTTACGGGTTAACACCGGCCGACGGCTGACGAACGCCAGCAGCCAGTCGCGGTAACGCCAGATCAGCACGCCGATGGCGCTCATCACGGCGGCCCACAGCAGCACTTCAATCAGGTTGGCGATAACGCCGAAACGCTGGCTGTCGAGCAAACTGGCCAGGGCTTTCAGCCAATCGGGTGTTTTTCCGTCGTCCGGGGTTTGGGTGTCGGGTTTGTCTTCGCCAAATCGATAGCGGGTCACCGTTTCCTTGTTCTTGAACGGGGGGTGATCGAGGATTGTTTTGATGCTGTCCCTGGAGGCCTGGCTGGTCAGCGGTTGGTCCAGCAGGCGTGGGCTGTCCGGGGTAATGACCGGCTCATCTGCCCAAACGTTTTGCGTGGTCGGCATCAGCAATATCGCCGCCAGCAACAGCGTGACCGCCGTGGTGTTGAGGCGTTGGCGCAATCGGCGGAACACCAGTTCGATGTCCCAGGCTTCCAGCACCGTGCGCCGATTCAGATAAAGGCTGAAGCCGCAGGCTACATAGACCGGTTCCCAGACAATCAGCACCAGCACATAAAAGACATTGGTCAGGTGTTCCAGCCAACGCCAGTCCTGGGTAGCGGCAGTGATCAGGGTCTGCCAGCTCCAGTCGAGTTCAATCTGCTGTGGCAGGAACATATAGAACAGCACCATCAGGCCGATCCAGAGTGCGCTTTCCAGATGCACGCCAATAATCGTCAGCCACTGCGCGGCGCCGGCATTGCGCTGTAGCAGCACCCGCAAGCGCTGCTGTCGTTCGTCCCCCGCCAGGCCTTCGAGTTGCACCACTGGCATCAGGAAACTGCGGCTCAGGCTCAGGCGTCGCCAGGTCAGGCTGGCCAGCAATTGCGGCTTGAGCAGGCGTGGCCATTCGCGCAGCGCCTGTTTCAAGGTGGGCGTTTCACCGAACATGGCTTTGGACAAGATGTACAGCGGCAGCCGCTCGAATGCCGGTTTCAACCACCAGAAGATGAACACGGCGAGGGAGGGGGAATCCCACAGGAAAACGCTGAGCAGCGCGAAAATCGGCAAGGTGATGATGGCCCAGCTGGTCATCAGCAACCGTCGATGGCGCTGGCTCAACAGCACGCCCAGGTCCATGGCTTCCCAGGAAGTGCGCGGGCGAATCACCACCGTGGCGTCACTCAGGCGCATGGCGGGTTCGTCCGGCAAACAGCAAGTAAGTTGCCACCAGCAACCAGAGCGCCGCGCCGACCAGGTATTTGGTCATGGGCGCCGGCGCGGTCATCGACGACCAGTAGGCTTCGATAAACGCGGCAATCAGCAGAAACAGCATGACGCCGCAGATCAGTAACACGCTTTTGCGTGCCGCCAGTCGCAACGCTTCGGCGCGAGGCAGGCGTCCCGGGGCGATCAACGCCCAACCCAGTTGCAGGCCGGCGGCACCGGCCAGGGCAATGGCGCTCAGTTCAAACGCACCGTGGCCGATCACGAACGACCAGAAGGTTTGGCCGAAACCGATGTGCGTCAGGTGCCCGGCTACCGCACCGATCATCAAACCGTTGAACAACAGGAAAAACGCGCTGCCCACACCAAACAGCAAACCGCTGGCGAAGGTCTGAAAGGCGATGCCGATGTTGTGCATGATGTAGTAACCGAACATCACCCAGTCTTCACTGGCGGCGCGTTCCGCCGAGCGCCCCAAGTGACCGGCGACCGGGTCGTACATGCTCTGCATTTCATTGACTTGCTCGGCCGGAATCAGGTTGTAGACCAGGTCCGGGAACAGATACACCAGCAGGGCGAAGCCGATCAGGCTGCCAAAAAACATCAGGCCGGCAGCGAGCACGAAGCGCCATTGTTCGCGCACCAGCCGCGGAAATCCGGCAAGGATGAAACTCAGTAGGTTGGCGCCCAGTCGACTGCGATGCCGGTAAAGCTGTTGATGCCCGCGCAATGCTTGCTGCTGCAAAAAGTCGATCAGGAAACTGCTGTAGCCGCGTTCCTGCGCCAGTGCCAGTTGTTGGCAGAGCCGCCGATAGTCTTTCGGGAAACTGGCGATCCGGGAGGTGTGCTTGCCTCGCTCCAGTTGTTCGAGCATCAGGGAAAACTGTTCCCATTCGGCCTTGTGGCGATTTTCGAAAAGGCTTTGCTTCATGCGGGCCCCAACAAGCCACGGGCGATGCCGTTGAGTTCCGCCACGGCGCGTGGCGCGGGAACCTGCAACGGTTGGGCAAGGATGGACCCTAGTTCATGGGTTCGCGCTTCGGACAGTTCGCCTTGGCGTTCGGCAAACCCGAGGATGGCGCGTTGCTCGCTCAGCGTCAGGGCAAAGGCGGGTCGCCGAGGCGGGACGTCGGGCAGTTGCGGTCGGGTCAACGGTTGTTCGCGGTAGATCACCAGCGTGCCGGCGGCCAGGTCGCCGAGGCGTTTGAAGGAGGGGTGTTGCAGGCAACTGATGGCGCCGAGGAAGTAGCCAAATGGCAACAGGTCGACGAATCGCAACAGGTTGCGCAACAGCGACGCGGACCAGCCGATCGGCGTGCCGTCGTCGTGCACCACGCGTAACCCCATCCATTGTTTGCCCGGCGAACGGCCCTGATTGAGCACCTCGAACAGCACCATGTACCACCAGCTGACCGCGAACAGCAGGATCGAGCCCAGCCCGGCGCCGAGTTTTCCGAGAAATGCCAACACGATAAACAGAACGCCGAGTATCAGCCCGCGTAACCCGAGGTCGATGGAAAAGGCCAGCGCACGAACCATCAACCCGGCCGGGCGCAGTGGCAAGTCGATGCCTTCGGGCGTTTCGACTTGATACCGCGTGTCCAGTGGCGGGGACAGCGTCGCTTTCCTTGGCAGTGCTGTGGTCTCGAGCATGGGCAACCTTGATGTGGCCTGTTCGGGATTCGATGTCCGTCCGATGCTAGCAGCCTCTCGGGGGAAAACGACATAACTATGTAGTGCACGTTGCGAAACCAGAAGTGATTGAATGACAAGTTACTGGCCGGGGCGGGATGTGAACGCCTAGACTTTGCCGATCTTCAGTTCAGGAACAGCCCGTGACCTCGATCTTCTGGTACGACTACGAAACCACTGGCATCAATCCCCGATGCGACCGCCCGCTGCAAGTAGCGGGGATTCGCACCGACTTCGATCTCAATGAAATAGACGAGCCGGTCAACCTGTTTTGCCAGCCCAGCGACGACATCCTGCCGCATCCGGCCGCCTGCGCGATCACTGGCATTACGCCGGGCCAACTGGCCGAACACGGTTTGAGCGAAGCCGACTTCATGACCCGGGTGCACGCTCAACTGGCGGCGCCGGGCACCTGCGGAGCGGGTTACAACACGCTGCGCTTCGATGACGAGATGACCCGTTACAGCCTGTACCGAAACTTCTTCGACCCGTATGCCCGCGAGTGGCAGGGTGGCAACAGCCGCTGGGACCTGATTGATGTGGTGCGTGCCGCCTATGCCTTGCGTCCCGATGGCCTCGCCTGGCCAACCGATGATGAAGGGCGGGTGACGCTCAAGCTCGAACGGCTGACCGCCGCCAATGGCATTGACCACGGCAATGCCCACGAGGCGCTGTCGGACGTTCGCGCCACCATCGCCCTTGCACGTCTTATTCGCGAGAAGCAGCCGAAGTTGTATGACTGGCTGTTTCAGTTGCGCAGTAAACAGAAGGTGATGGATCAGATTCGGCTGTTGCAGCCAATGGTGCATGTGTCCGGGCGTTTCTCGGCGGCTCGCAGTTATGTGGGGGTCGTGCTGCCACTGGCCTGGCATCCGCGTAACAAGAACGCGTTGATTGTCTGTGACCTGCACCTGGATCCCCAGGGGTTGCTTGATCTGGATGCGGAGACCTTGCGTCAGCGGCTGTACACCCGCCGCGATGACCTGGCCGACGGCGAACTACCGGTGCCGCTTAAACTCATTCATATCAACAAGTGCCCGGTGGTGGCGCCGCTGTCGGTACTTCGCCCTGACGATCAGCAACGTCTGGGGCTGGACATGGCGCTTTATCAGGATCGCGTACTGCGGCTAAGTGACGCACAACAAGTTTGGCGGGATAAAGTGTTAGCAATTTATGCCGGCGAAGATTTCACTCCGAGCCAGGATCCCGAACAACAGTTATACGATGGTTTTATCGGTGATCGGGATCGTCGGCTATGTGAGCAAGTCAGGGCCGCCGACCCTGCCCAATTATCACAACAGCAATGGCCTTTCGATGACGAACGTTTACCTGAATTATTGTTTCGTTATCGAGCGCGCAACTTCCCCGATACGTTGAGTTTCGAGGAGCAAGAGCGCTGGCGATTATTCTGTCAGCAACGTTTGTCGGCCCCTGAGTGGGGGGCGCCCAATACGCTTGAAAGTTTCGTAGAAGCCGCAGCCCAATTGAACGTTACAGCTACATCGTTTCAGCGAGAGGTGCTGAATGAATGGCAGAATTATGTCCAGGGATTACGCAAACGTTTGAGTCTTTGAAAACGAAAAATACCCGGACTGTATTTCGGGCATAAAAAAACGCCAGCATCAGCTGGCGTTATTTTTTGTCGCGGATAATTCTTTGACGACCTCTAGGGCTTAGCCCAGCAGGGTAGCCCAGCCTTCAACCACGTCACCGCCCCACTTGGCTTTCCACTCTTTCAGAGTCTTGTGGTTGCCACCTTTGGTTTCGATGACTTCGCCGTTGTGCGGGTTTTTGTATTGTTTAACTTTGCGAGCACGCTTGGTGCCAGTAGTTTTTACTGCGCCACCGCGTGATGCTTTGGTCTTGGACTCTGGATCCAGCAAAGCGATGATGTCACGCAGGGACTTGGAGTATTCGCCCATCAGGGTGCGCAGTTTGCCTTCGAATTCCAGCTCGGTTTGCAGTTTGTCGTCTTGGGACAGGTTCTTCAAACGGGCTTGCAGCTCTTTGATAGCTTCTTCGGTGGCGCGATATTCGTTGATCAAGGACATGAGGACTACCTTATGTTGGGCGCTGGATGGCAGGGTGACAGTGCCGCAATAATAGTCAGGGTGTTTCATCAAGTAAACATTTAACCGGTGTTTTATTTAAATTAGTTGCGATGAATAGGGCACAAATTGAACGCAGAGTTAAAAGTGTGATGCAGTCATCACAGATATTCACAAATGAACGCTTGAAGATTGAGTACAAGAGCACCATCGCGCGGGCGTTGAGGTGCTGTCGCAAGCGCCCCACTGGCCTGCGTGCAGATCAGTGCGTCATCAATACTGCAGTTTTGCTGCGCAATCGCTAGAATGGCGGCCTTTGCGAAGTTCTGGAGTTTCCCCCTCATGCGCACTTTTCGGCTGGTGATTGCTTGCCCGGACCGCGTCGGCATCGTTGCTAAAGTCAGTAACTTTCTGGCGTCACATAACGGCTGGATCACTGAAGCGAGCCATCACTCGGATAATCAGAGTGGCTGGTTCTTCATGCGTCACGAAATTCGTGCCGATTCGCTGCCTTTCGGTATCGAAGCCTTTCGCGAAGCGTTTGCACCGATTGCCGAAGAGTTCTCGATGAACTGGCGCATTACCGACACCGCGCAGAAAAAGCGCGTTGTGTTGATGGCCAGCCGTGAATCTCACTGCCTGGCCGACTTGCTGCACCGTTGGCACAGTGACGAACTGGACTGCGAAATCTCTTGCGTGATTTCCAACCACGACGACTTGCGCAGCATGGTCGAGTGGCACGGCATTCCTTATTACCACGTACCGGTCAATCCACAGGATAAAGAGCCGGCCTTCGCCGAAGTCTCGCGCCTGGTCAAACAGCACGATGCCGAAGTGGTGGTACTTGCCCGTTACATGCAAATCCTGCCGCCCGCGTTGTGCAGTGAATATGCGCACAAGGTCATCAACATTCACCACAGCTTCCTGCCGTCGTTCGTCGGAGCCAAGCCGTATCACCAGGCCTCCATGCGAGGCGTGAAGTTGATCGGCGCGACTTGCCACTACGTGACCGAAGAGCTGGACGCCGGTCCGATCATCGAGCAGGACGTGGTGCGCGTCAGTCACAGTGACAGCATCGAAGACATGGTGCGTTTCGGCCGTGACGTCGAGAAGATGGTGCTGGCCCGCGGTCTGCGTTATCACCTGGAAGATCGGGTGCTGGTGCACGGCAACAAGACCGTGGTGTTCTGATAGCCGCACAACACGGTTGAAATTCGAAGGGCCTGGGCGTTCAATCGCTTCAGGCCCTTCGCCGTTTCTGCACTGAGGACATGACCATGGCCGATCCACTCGACAAAGCCACCTCCAAGGCCCCCGCAACGTTGGGCGAGGGCTGCTTGAGTCGATATGACCCGGATGACATGAGCGCCGAAGACGGCACGGAGTTTCCCGGCGCTGCCGAGTTGTGGGAACAGTTGCAGCAAGAGCCCGAAGACACGCCTAAGCCTGCTTGAACTTCATCAGTTTCTTGAGCAGCGGCCGCCCCAGCATCAGCAAAAACACCGGACCGCCCACCACCAGATAGAAGTAATACGTCACCGCCCGCCAGATCAGAATCGCCGCCGCTGCGGTGGATTTCCCTACCATGGGCGCCAGCAGCGCCGCCGACGTCAACTCTGCCGCGCCGGCACCGCCCGGTAACAGGCTGAACTGCCCGGCACTCAGTGACAGCATCTGGATCAGGAAACACCAGGCCCACTGCAGATCCGCGCCGAGCCCGCGCAGCGCCAGGTACAGCACGCTATACCGCAGGAGCCAATGCACGCAGGTCAGGGCAAACACTTTGATCAACGTCAGAATCGGCAACTTCAGCGTGTCGGTGAACGCCGCCAGGAAGTGCAGGAGCTTGCGTGCCCAGCGCAGGCGCGTGGTGCCTTTGACATTGAGGCGAACGAGCAATCTCCCGCTCAAGCGAATCAGCACTCGATGGTAGCGCGCAACCACCACGCAGCTGAGCAGCCCGCCAAACATCGAGACGGCGCTGACGATCAGCAGCCATTCCAGGCGTTCGCTGAGGTGCTGGAACAGTGCGTAAATCAGAATCCCGCTCAACGCACAAAGGAAAAACAGCAGGTCGCTGAGTTGGTCCATGGCGAACACCGCGCTACCCCGCGCCGGGCGCACGCCGTTGCGCGCCAGCAGCGCCATGATGGTCAACGGCCCGCCACTGCCGCCGGGTGTGGCGCAGTAGGCGAACTCGGCGGCCATCACCACGCCCAGGCTTCTGATCCGACCCACCTTGCCGCATTGATCACCCAACAACAGGCGTAAGCGCAGGGTGTTCACCACCCAGCACAGCAAGATCATGCCGAACATGATCAGCAATTCATTCAATGGGAAATTTTGCAGCCGCGACCACGTCTCGTTGCCGCCCAGCAACAACGGAATCAGCACCGCGGCGAGCAGGGCGATAAACAGCAGAATGCCCCGGCTCATGCGGCGCGACCGAGGCGGTCACTGTGCAGCGAGAGCCACCGTGCCTTGGTCATTGGCACCCGCCCTTCATCGAGCAAACGCTTGAGGGTTTGCAGCCAGTAATTGCGCGAAAATCCATGGCGCATGTCCACCGGGTGCAGGCCAAGTCGAATCACTGAGGCTTGCCGCCAACGCTGTTCACGCTGATCACTGACAAGTTTCGACAAGCCCCGACGCCAGGCGCTGCGTGCACTCCAGACCAGCCCCGGCGCATCGATGGCCATGAAATCCGGCAGTCGATAGAGATGTTGGGGATCGCTGGTGTAGCTCAGCGGTAACTGGCGTAACGCCTGACGAGTGCCTTCGCTCATTAACCACGCTGGGGCGACGAAGCCTTCCAGCGGCCAGTGATTTCGATGGAAGACCTCGATGCCGGCACGCAGGCGGGCGAGGGCGGCAGCTTGCGACAAGCTGTAAAACTCGCCTTCGTGGGTATAGATCCGACGCATGAACCAGTCTCTGGGATTGCTGGGAGGAGGGGCTTCATCGCAATGAAAGTAGCCGTGCAACGCCAGTTCGTCACCTCGGGCGACTCGGCTGGTCAGCATCCGACGAAATCCAGGATGCTCGTCCAGTTCATTGTGCTTGTGGAAGTTTGGCACCACCAGCCAGGTCATCGGCACCTCGCCCAGGGCATCGACGGCTTCGACAAAAGGCTGGTAATCGGCCCAGGTTTGCGGCGCAACGTCATGCAGCACAAGTAACAGACTGGGCGGGTTCATGGGGTCAACCATTGGCGGTCAGCGGCCATTGGCTGCCGAGCACGGCGTGATAGTGCCCCAACAGGCTGTTGACCACGGTATCCCAGGCGTAATGTTGTTCAACATGATTGCGCGCCTGTTTGCCCAAAGCAGCGCTACCCTGACTGAACAGCTCGCGCACCGCGTTGGCCATCGCCAGGGGATTGTTCGGCGCACAGAGCAGACCGCATTGATCGGTCACGATTTCTTGAAAGGCCCCGGCGGCCACCGCTACGACCGGAATGCCGCTGGCCATGGCTTCGAGGATCACTAGGCCGAAGGTTTCCTGATCACCGGCATGCAGCAACGCGTCCGCACTGGCCATTAACCGCGCGACTTGTACGGCCGGGCAGAACTCGTCGACGACGGTGACATTGTCCGGCACCACGGCGGGCATCGACGAGCCGACCAGAAGCAAGTGATAACGAGGCCCGAGAAGTTTCATACAGTTGAGCAGGACCGGCAGGTTCTTTTCCTTGGAACCCCGGCCGGCGAAGATCAGCAGATGGGTGTTTTCATCGATGCCCAATTCGGCCCGCAAGCCGCTGTCCCTTGCTTCGGGATTGAATGTTTGCAGGTCCACGCCCAATGGCTGCACGAACACATTCTTCACCCCGAGCCCGATCAACTTGTCGGCCATGACCTGGCTCGGCGCCAAGACCCGGTCGAAGTTGCCATACAGTTTTCTGACGTAGGCTTCGACATTCGGGGTTACCCAATTGCCCATTCGATTGCTGACCAGCAGCGGCAAGTCGGAGTGATAAAACCCGATCACCGGCACATCCAGTTGCCGCCGCGCATCCAGAGCCGCCCAGGCGGTGAGGTAGGGGTCGCCGACTTCGATCAGGTCGGGCTGCAAATCCTGCAGGACATTTCGCCATGGCGCCAAGCGGAGGGGAAAACGATAACCCTTGCCGAAAGGCAGGGCCGGGGCCGGAACGGTGTAGACGCCATCCCGTTCACTCAGGTGTGCCCCCGGAATCAGCAAACTGTGGCGAATGCCTGGCTTGATACCCAGGCGACGGTGCTTGGCATCCAGATACGTGCGCACGCCTCCGCTGGCAGGGGCGTAGAACATGGTTATGTCCGCGATATGCACAATGAGCATCCCTCCGGTCCGTTGTTCTCCCTTGGTTGACCTTTATGAAGGATAGATGTTCGGTTAGGGTTTTGTGGCGGGGGGATCCAGCGAGGTTTTTGCGGTGTATTTCAGACCGCCATCGCTAGCAGGCTAGCTCCCACAGGTTCAGTGCTAAACCTGTGGGAGCTAGCCTGCTAGCGATAGGGCCCTATCAGACACTAAATACGGAAACTGCCCACCAACTGCTTAAGCCGCGCCGCCTGCTGCTCCAGGTCCGAACACGCCCGCAACGTCGACTGCAAGTTCTCCACACCTTCCTGATTCAGCGTATTGATCTCGGTAATGTCGACGTTGATCGACTCCACCACCGCCGTCTGTTCCTCAGTCGCCGTCGCCACCGACTGGTTCATCCCGTCAATCTCACCAATACGCAACGTCACGCTGTTCAAACGCTCGCCTGCCAGGTTGGCGATTTCCACGCTGTCCTGGCTGTGGCGCTGGCTGTCGCTCATGGTGCTGACGGATTCACGGGCGCCGACTTGCAGCTCCTCGATCATGGTCTGTACCTGCTGCGCCGATTCTTGCGTGCGGTGCGCCAGGTTGCGCACCTCGTCGGCCACCACGGCAAAACCCCGTCCGGCTTCACCGGCACGTGCTGCTTCAATCGCAGCGTTGAGCGCCAGCAGGTTGGTTTGCTGGGAGATGCTGGTGATCACTTCGAGAATCTGCCCGATGTTCACTGTTTTGCTGTTCAGCGATTCGATGTTGGTGCTCGAAGCGCTGAGCATGCTCGACAGCTGATTCATCGCTTTGATGCTGCGATCCACCACTTGCTGGCCGTCCTCGGCCAGGCTGCGGGCATCGCTGGCCTGACTGGACGCCTGGGCGGCGTTGCGGGCGATTTCCTGAGCGGCGGCACCGAGCTGGTTGATCGCTGCGGCCACGCTGCTGGTGCGCGAGGCTTGCTGGTCGGAGTTGAACATCGACGAGTTCGACGCGGCGACCACACGCAGGGCCACTTCGTTGACCTGGCCGGTGGCCGAGGACACTTCACGGATCGAACCGTGAATGCGTTCCACAAAACGGTTGAACGCGGTGCCGAGAACGCCGAATTCGTCGTTGTTGACGATGGTCAGGCGCTTGGTCAGGTCGCCTTCGCCGTCGGCGATGTCTTCCATGGCGCGAGTCATGACGTGCAGCGGCTGGATCAGGATGCGGATCAGCATGCCCAGCAAGGCGATGATGATTGCCACGGCGATGATCGTCGCGACGACCGCCGAGGCGCGGAATTCGCTGAGCATCGAGAAGGCTTTGTCTTTATCCACCGACAGGCCGATGTACCAGTTGACCGATGGCAGGCCTTTGATCGGCGTGAACGTGACGATGCGGGTCTTGCCGTCGACCTCCACTTCAGTGAAGTCGCTGCTGATGCGCGGGGTGTTTTTCGGGTACGCCTCGCTCAGGGACTTCATCACCAGGGCTTTGTCCGGGTGCACCAGGATCTTGCCGTCGGCGCTGACCAGGAAGGCATAACCCATGCCGTCGAAGTCACGGGCGCTGAGGGTATCGATCAGGGTTTGCAGGCTCAAGTCGCCGCCCACCACGCCCACGCTTTGCCCGGCCTTTTTCGAGGCGGTGGCGATGGAGATGATGGTCTGGCCGGTGGCCGCGTCGATGTAAGGTTCGGTCAGGGTCGCCGTGCTGCTGCTTTCGGCGCCTTTGTACCAAGGGCGTACCCGAGGGTCGAAGCCGGCGGGCATTTTGGCGTCGGGGCGAATCGTGAAGCTGCCGGTGGCATCGCCCAGGTAGGACGCCATGAAGGTCGACGTCAGGGCTTTCTGCTCAAGCAGACTGGCGACGTTGGCCTGTTCAGGATTGACCGCGATATTTTGAGCGAGGTTATCGATCAGCAGGATACGACCGGCCAGCCAGGTCTGGATGTTGCTGGCGGTGACGTCTCCCATCTCATTAAGGTAATTGTCCAGGTCTTCGCGAATGGCGTTGCGCTGCAGATAGTCGTTGTACAGTGTGAACGAGGCGAAGGCGGCAATGACGATGAGGGCGGCGGCAAGCAAAATTTTATGGCTGAAGCGCAGGTTTTTGTTCATGGCTTGGGGTTCCGCTAAGGTCTTAATGTCCCGAGCGTGCTTTTATAAAGGCACGCTAAATGGGCAATGTTGAAAAAAAGCTGATATTTCCATCCTCTCCTTAGGGAATTACCGACGCTATTTTCGGATTGGTCTCACAACTAATTGTATCGGCCGTGCAGGATCAAAGATTAACCATGGGTGACAAAATGCCTGACTCATTGCAACTCGTTATCGGCGCCGACCTGACCGGCCAGCCAATCTCTCAGGCCATGCGCCTGGCGAACCGTCACGGTCTGGTGGCGGGCGCTACCGGGACCGGTAAAACCGTCACGTTGCAGCGTCTGGCCGAAGCCTTCAGCGATGCTGGCGTCGCGGTGTTCGCCGCAGACATCAAGGGCGACCTGTGTGGCCTGGGTGCCGCCGGCAACCCGCAAGGCAAAATCGCCGAGCGGATTGCCGGGATGCCGTGGCTGAACCACAAACCGGCGGCCTATCCGGTCACCTTGTGGGACATTCACGGTCAGTCCGGTCATCCATTGCGCACAACCTTGAGTGAAATGGGGCCGTTGTTGATCGGCAGCCTGCTGGAGTTGACCGACAGTCAGCAGTCGGCGCTGTATGCCGCATTCAAGGTGGCGGACCGCGAAGGGCTGTTGTTGCTGGACCTCAAGGATTTGAAGGCGCTGCTCAATCACCTGCGTGACAACCCTGAATTGCTGGGGGACGACGCGGCGCTGATGACCACCGGTTCCAGTCAGGCGCTGTTGCGGCGTCTGGCGACTTTGGAACAACAAGGCGCCGAGGCGCTGTTCGGCGAACCGGCGCTGCAACTCGAAGACATTCTGCAACCGACGGCCGATGGCCGTGGGCGCATCCACTTGCTGGACGCCAGTCGTCTGGTCCACGAAGCGCCGAAGGTGTATGCGACGTTCCTGCTGTGGTTGCTGGCCGAGTTGTTCGAGCAACTGCCGGAGCGGGGCGATTCGGACAAACCGCTGCTGGCGCTGTTTTTCGACGAAGCGCATTTGTTGTTCGCCGACACGCCCAAGGCGTTGCAGGATCGCCTGGAGCAGGTGGTGCGGCTGATTCGCTCCAAAGGTGTGGGCGTGTATTTCGTCACGCAATCACCGGGCGACTTGCCGGATGACGTGCTGGCCCAGCTCGGCCTGCGCATCCAGCACGGTTTGCGTGCCTTCACCGCCAAGGAGCAGAAATCCCTGCGCGCGGTAGCCGAAGGTTTCCGGCCGAACCCGGCGTTTGATGCCTTGTCGGTGCTGACCGAGCTGGGGATCGGCGAGGCGCTGGTCGGCACTTTGCAGGACAAAGGCACGCCGGAGATGGTCCAGCGCGTATTGGTCGCCCCGCCGCAATCGCGGATCGGGCCACTGACCGAAACCGAACGCACGATGCTGATCGCCGGGTCGCCGTTCAAGGGACGGTATGACAAGCCGGTTGATCGGGAATCGGCGTATGAAATATTGATGGGGCGCAAAGGGTTGGCGCCGGAGCCCGACGCCGTTCCGGGTAAACCGGCCGCCGAAGAGCCAAGCTTTACCGACAAGGCCGGGGAATTCCTCGGTACAGCCGCGGGGCAGGCGCTGAAATCGGCGATGCGCCAGGCGGCCAATCAATTGGGCCGACAGCTGGTACGCGGCCTGATGGGCTCGCTGCTCGGCGGCAGCAAACGCCGATAGCCAGCGGGCACGGTCCAAATGTGGGAGCGGGCTTGCTCGCGAAAGCGGTGTTTCAGTCGACATCAACTGTGACTGATACACCGCTTTCGCGAGCAAGCCCGCTCCCACATTGGGTTTTGTGTCATTCCTTGGGTTTGGCGTGCGCCGCAAGCCGCTCCAGCGCTGCTCGCAGATTCGGATCGCTGATGCCATCGGCCGTGGCCTGAATGGTCGCGCCGGCATCCGTCGACAAACTGATGGTATGGCCCGCTGCCCCTTGCTGAACGGTAGGCGGCTGCACTTTGAACAGAATCCGCGTCAGGCTGGCGAATTCGTCGAACATCTGTAACTGGCGTTGCAGACGCTTTTGCTGATAACGCAGGCGGGTGGCCCAATGACCGTCGGTGACGATCAGCAATAAACTGCCTTCGCGCCACGAGGCCACATGGCAATGCTCGCGCGCGGCAGGCTGTAACTGGCTTTCCAGCAGGCGTTGTAAATGACCCAGGCGTTGAGCATGGCCAAAAATGGCTTTCAGCGGTTTGGCTTCGCGAAGCAGAACGGCGGGTGCTCTGGCCGTGAGAGGGCGAAATGCCATGATCAGACACCTGAAGTAACAGAGCCGCCATGGTAGCAGAAAGCACCACCGGCACCCGACCCATTGCTTTGCGAGCGCTTTACCCATTAAATCAACAAGTAACTTCTGCCGCGAATGGCTTGAAGTTCAGTAAAAAGCCCTTATTTTAAGTGAGCCCCGTTATAGCGCAGTGCATGCATCGTGGAACAACGCCACTTTCCTCACCATCGTTTCCGGGTAGAATGCTCGTTCGCATGCGGCCATGAGGGCTGCACGGGCGACTCACGGGGCCGCCCTCCATCCCTTTAGTGTGGAAGATCCTGCCGATATGTTTGCGCCTTTGTTAAAGAAACTTTTTGGAAGCAAGAACGAGCGTGAAGTCAAACGCATGCTCAAGACGGTGCAACTCGTCAATGCCTTCGAAGAGCAAATGGTGGCCCTTTCGGACGATCAATTGCGTGCCAAGACAGACGAGTTCAAGGCCCGCATCGCCAAAGGGGAAACCCTCGACAAGCTGCTGCCCGAAGCCTTTGCGGTCGCCCGCGAAGCCGGCAAGCGCGTCATGGGTATGCGTCACTTCGATGTCCAGCTGATCGGCGGCATGACCTTGCATGAAGGCCAGATCGCGGAAATGCGTACCGGTGAAGGCAAGACCCTGGTGGCAACACTGGGCGTTTACCTCAACGCATTGTCCGGCAAGGGCGTGCACGTTGTGACGGTGAACGACTACCTGGCCCGTCGTGACGCCAACTGGATGCGTCCGCTCTACGAATTCCTCGGAATGTCGGTCGGTGTTGTCACGCCGTTCCAGCCGCCGGAAGAGAAACGTCTGGCTTACGCTGCCGACATTACCTACGGCACCAACAACGAATTCGGTTTTGACTACCTGCGTGACAACATGGCGTTCAGCATGGAAGAAAAATTCCAGCGCGAACTCAATTTTGCCGTGATCGACGAAGTCGACTCCATCCTCATCGACGAAGCCCGTACCCCGCTGATCATTTCCGGTCAGGCCGAGGACAGCTCCAAGCTGTACATCGAGATCAACAAACTGATCCCGCAGCTGGAATTGCACGTCGAAGAAGTGGAAGGCGAAGTCACCAAGGCTGGCCATTACACCGTTGACGAGAAGACCCGTCAGGTCGAACTCAACGAAGCCGGTCACCAGTTCATCGAAGACATGCTCACCCGCGTTGGCCTGCTGGCTGAAGGCGAGAGCCTGTATTCGGCGCACAACCTGGGCCTGCTGACCCACGTTTACGCCGGTCTGCGCGCTCACAAACTGTTCAATCGCAACATCGAATACATCGTGCAGGATGGCCAGGTCGTCCTGGTCGACGAACACACCGGTCGTACCATGCCGGGTCGTCGCCTGTCCGAAGGCCTGCACCAGGCCATCGAAGCCAAGGAAAATCTGAACATCCAGGCCGAAAGCCAGACCTTGGCCTCGACCACGTTCCAGAACTACTTCCGTCTGTACAACAAGCTGTCCGGCATGACCGGCACCGCGGACACCGAAGCGTTCGAATTCCACCAGATCTACGGTCTGTCGGTGATGGTGATCCCGCCGAACAAGCCGTTGGCGCGTAAAGACTACAACGACCTGGTGTTCCTGACCGCCGAAGAGAAATATGCGGCGATCATCAATGACATCAAGGAATGCATGACCCTGGGCCGTCCGGTGCTGGTGGGTACTGCAACCATCGAAACGTCCGAGCACATGTCTGCGCTGCTGCAGAAGGAAGGCATCGAACACAAGGTCCTGAACGCCAAGTTCCACGAAAAAGAAGCCGAGATCATTGCCCAGGCCGGTCGTCCGGGTGCGCTGACCATCGCCACCAACATGGCCGGTCGCGGTACCGACATTCTGTTGGGCGGCAACTGGGAAGTGGAGGTCGCGACCCTGGAAAACCCGACCCCTGAGCAGATTGCCCAGATCAAGGCCGATTGGCAGAAACGTCACCAGCAAGTGCTGGAGTCGGGCGGCTTGCAGGTGATCGCTTCCGAGCGTCACGAGTCGCGCCGTATCGACAACCAGCTGCGTGGTCGTGCCGGTCGTCAGGGTGACGCCGGTTCCAGCCGTTTCTACCTGTCGCTGGAAGACAGCCTGATGCGCATCTTCGCCTCTGACCGGGTGAAGAACTTCATGAAGGCCCTGGGCATGCAGTCCGGTGAGGCGATCGAGCACCGCATGGTGACCAACGCCATCGAGAAGGCCCAGCGCAAGGTTGAAGGCCGCAACTTCGACATTCGCAAGCAACTGCTCGAGTTCGATGACGTCAACAACGAACAGCGTAAAGTGATCTATCACATGCGTAACACGTTGCTGGCCGCCGACAACATCGGTGAAACCATCGCCGACTTCCGTCAGGACGTGCTCAACGCAACCATCAGCGCGCACATTCCACCGCAATCGCTGCCTGAGCAGTGGGACGTGGCCGGTCTGGAAGCGGCGTTGCAGAGCGACTTCGGTGTGGCGTTGCCGATCCAGAAATGGCTCGACGAAGACGATCACCTGTACGAAGAAACCCTGCGCGAGAAGCTGATGCAGGAGCTCATCGCTGCCTACAACGAGAAAGAAGACCAGGCCGGCGCCGATGCGCTGCGCACCTTCGAGAAGCAAATCGTTCTGCGTGTTCTGGACGACCTGTGGAAAGATCACCTGTCGACCATGGATCACCTGCGTCACGGCATCCACTTGCGTGGTTATGCGCAGAAGAACCCGAAGCAAGAGTACAAGCGCGAGTCGTTCACGCTGTTCTCCGAGCTGCTGGATTCGATCAAGCGCGACTCGATCCGTGTGCTGTCGCACGTTCAGGTTCGCCGCGAAGATCCGATCGAAGAAGAGCAACGCCTGCGTCAGGAAGCCGAGGCACTGGCCGCGCGCATGCAGTTCCAGCACGACGAGGCGCCAGGTCTTGAGCAACCGGAACTGCTCGGTGAAGAGGTCGATGTAGCTCTCGCCACCGCACCGGTACGCAACGAACAGAAGCTGGGCCGTAACGAACTGTGCTACTGCGGTTCGGGCAAGAAATTCAAGCATTGCCACGGGCAGATCCAGTAAACCCCGTTTCAATCGCTGAAATACCCGCGCCGCGACCGGCATCAGCCGTCGCGGCGTTTTGCCATTTACACCACCGTTCTTCCTGAAAGCGGTGCTGACATCATTTATTAAGGAGCGCATTCATGGCTGTTGGTCTTGGTCCTTTGCCAACGTTGCACCCGGTTGCCGGTTTTGAACTCGGTATTGCCTCGGCCGGCATCAAGCGCCCGGGGCGCAAGGATGTCGTGGTCATGCGCTGCGCCGAAGGCTCCACGGTCGCGGGCGTGTTCACCCTGAACGCGTTTTGCGCAGCACCTGTGATTCTGGCCAAGCAACGCGTGCAAGGCCCGGTGCGTTACCTGCTGACCAACACCGGCAATGCCAACGCCGGCACCGGCGCACCTGGCCTGGCCGCTGCCGAGCGCACCTGCGCCAAACTGGCTGAACTGACCGGCGTCGACGCCAGCCTGGTGCTGCCGTATTCCACCGGTGTGATCGGCGAGCCGCTGCCGGTCGAGAAAATCGAAGGTGCTTTACAGGCTGCCCTTGATGATCTGTCGGTGAACAACTGGGAAGCGGCCGCCACCGGCATCATGACCACCGACACCTTGCCAAAAGGTGCCAGCCGCCAGTTCCAGCATGACGGCGTGACCGTCACCGTCACCGGCATCAGCAAAGGCGCGGGCATGATCCGTCCGAACATGGCGACCATGCTCGGCTACATCGCCACCGACGCCAAAGTCGCCCGCGACGTGCTGCAAAACCTGCTGCTGGACGGTGCGAACAAGTCGTTCAACCGCATCACCATCGACGGCGACACGTCGACCAACGACTGCTGCATGCTGATCGCCACCGGTCAGGCAGCGCTGCCGGAAATCACCGAAGCGAGCGGCGAATTGTTCGCCAAGCTGAAACAGGCTGTGTTCGAAGTCTGCATGGACGTGGCCCAGGCCATCGTGCGTGACGGCGAAGGTGCGACCAAGTTCGTCACCGTCGAAGTCAACGGCGGCGGCAATCATCAGGAATGCCTGGACGTTGGCTACACCGTGGCGCACTCGCCGCTGATCAAGACCGCGCTGTTCGCGTCCGACCCGAACTGGGGCCGCATCCTCGCCGCCGTCGGCCGTGCCGGCGTGCCGAACCTGGACGTGAGCAAGATCGACGTGTTCCTCGGCGAAGTCTGCATCGCCAGCCGTGGCGCCCGCGCCGCGACCTACACCGAAGCCCAGGGCGCGGCGGTGATGCAGCAGGAAGAAATCACCATCCGTATCGAACTGGGTCGCGGCGATTGCAGCGAAACCATCTGGACCACCGACCTGTCCCACGAATACGTGAAGATCAACGCCGAATACCGCACATAAGACCGAGTCGCCCGCATCGCGGGCAAGCCCGCTCCCACATGACCTGCGCTAACCCTGTGGGAGCGGGCTTGCCCGCGATGACGGACTGTCAGTCACCACAAGACTGGCCCGCTTCCCTCATCAAAAGGTCCCGAACATGAGCCTCCACCTGATCATCGGCGACAAACTGCTTTCCTCCTGGTCTCTGCGCGGCGCTCTGGCGCTCGACCTCACCGGCGCCCCTTACACCGAAGAACTGATCAAGCTGAATCAACCAGACACCCGCGAACGGCTGCTCAAGCACTCGCCGACCGGCAAAGTCCCGTTGCTGAAAACCGAACACGGCACCATCGCCGACTCTTTGGCGATTGCCGAATACCTGGCCGAGCAATTTCCCGACGCCGGTCTCTGGCCCAAAGACCCCGCCGCCCGTGCCCAGGCACGTTCGGCCTGCGCGCAGATGCACGCCGGGTTTTTTGCCATGCGCGGGAATATGCCGTTCGACCTGAGCCGCGATGCACCACTGTCGCCGACACCTCCAGAGGTGCAGGCGGATATCGAACGCATGCTGGCGTTGTGGGCTGAATGCCGTGCGGCCGCCACTGAAACCGGTCCGTTCCTGTTTGGCGGCGCGACCCTCGCCGATGCCTTCTTCGCACCGATTGCCGTGCGCTTGCGCACGTATCAGGTGAAGTTGCCGGCAGCGGACGAAGCCTATGTTGAAACCGTCTACCAATGGCCGTCGTTCAAGGCCTGGCAGAAGGCAGGCCTGGAGGAGATTGGGCAGTGAAACGAGTACACGTAGCCGCCGCCGTTATCCGTGACAGCAGTGGCAAGATCCTGATCGCACGTCGCGCCGACACCCAGCACCAGGGCGGTTTGTGGGAATTCCCAGGCGGCAAGGTCGAGGACGACGAATCCGTCGAAACCGCTCTGGCTCGCGAGCTCCAGGAGGAATTGGGTATTGTGGTGAGCGCCGCGCGACCGTTGATCAAAGTCCGCCACGATTACCCGGACAAACAGGTGTTGCTGGACGTTTGGGAAGTCTCGGACTTTACCGGCGAACCCCACGGCGCCGAAGGCCAGCCTTTGGAATGGGTGGCTCAGCGTGATCTGCTGAACTACGAGTTCCCGGCGGCCAACCAGCCGATCGTTGCGGCTGCACGTTTGCCTGCGCAGTATTTGATAACGCCTGAAGACCTGGAAACCCCGGCCTTGCTGCGCGGTATCCAGAAAGCCATCGCTGGTGGCATCAAGTTGATCCAGCTGCGCGCGCCCAACGGCTACGATCCGAAGTACCGCGATCTGGCGGTGGATGCGGCGGGGTTGTGTGCCGGCAAGGCGCAATTGATGATCAAGGGCCCGTTCGAGTGGCTTGGCGACTTCCCGTCCGCCGGCTGGCACATCACGGCCGCGCAATTGCGCAAATACGCGGCAGCGGGTCGACCGCTACCGGCGTCGCGCTGGCTGGCGGCGTCTTGTCACAATGCTCAAGAGCTGGCGCTGGCTGAACAGATGGGGGTGGATTTCGTGACCTTGTCGCCGGTGCAAAAGACCCAGACTCACCCGGATGCGCTGCCGCTGGGTTGGGAGCAGGCTACGGCGTTGATCGAAGGTTTCAGCAAACCAGTGTTTTTGCTCGGTGGCGTAGGCCCGGCAGAGCAGCAAAAGGCTTGGGACGTTGGAGCTCAAGGTGTGGCGGGGATTCGGGCGTTCTGGCCAGAGGCTTGAATTTTCAGTGATGCTGCCGGCCTCTTCGCGGGCAAGCCCGCTCCCACAGTTGACCGAGTTCTTCCAGATGGAATGCGATCAAATGTGGGAGCGGGCTTGCTCGCGAAGACCGCCAGAGAGACGCCGATTATTCCTGAGGTTTAGCGGCTGCCTGCCATAAAATCTCGGCAACCCCCTGGTGCTTGGCAATCACCCTCGCCACCACAAACAACACATCCGACAACCGATTGATATACGCCAAGCCAACCCCGGCCAACGGTTCAATCCCATTCAACTGCTGGCACCGTCGCTCCGCGCTACGCGCCAGGCTTCTGCACACATGGGCCTGGGCAATTAGCGCTGACCCCCCCGGCAGAATGAAATTCTCCAGCGGCCCCAACTCCTCATTCCACAGATCGATCGCCGCTTCCAGCCGTTCGATTTCCGCTGCATTCAGCGCCTGATACACCGGCATCGCCAACTCGCCACCCAAGTCGAACAACCGATGCTGGCAAGGCGCCAAAACCTCAATCACCTCGTTCAAACCCGGATACGCCGCACTTTCTGCCACCAACCCGGCCAACAGCACGCCCACCTGGCTGTTCAGCGTATCGACCTCGCCAATGGCCTCGATCCGCGGGTGGTCCTTGGGGACGCGGCGGCCATCGCCGAGTCCGGTTTCGCCTTTGTCGCCGGTGCGGGTGTAGATCTTCGACAAGCGAAAGCCCATGGGTTACCTCGATAGCTGATTGAGTTCTTGGGAGATGACGGGGCTGCCCGCCAGTGGCAGACGCAAGGTAAAGCAGGTGCCTTGGCCGGGTGTGGATTGCACTTCCATCTGACCCTTGTGGTTATTGGTGATGATGAAATAAGAAACCGACAAGCCAAGACCGGTGCCCTGACCGATTTCCTTGGTGGTGAAGAAGGGTTCGAAGGTGCGTTTGCGCACGTTCTCGCTCATGCCGATGCCGTTGTCCTCGACCTGGATTTCGGCCCACGGCGGATTCAGCCGGGTGCGCAGAATGATCCGTCCAGGTTCGCTGTCGTCTTCACGTTGGTGAATCGCCTGGGCGGCGTTTTTCAACAGGTTGAGCAGCACTTGTTCCAGTTCGTTGGCCGTGCCGGGCACAGGGCCCAGCGCCGGGTCGAACTGACGGATGATCGCCTGGCCCTTGAAGTCGAAACCGATGGCCAGGTCGAAGTCGTTACCGGCGATTTCCACCGCCTGATCGATCAGCGCCGGCAGGTCGCACGGGGCCATTTGCCGGGTGCTGCGCCGGCTGAAGCTGAGCATGTGCGTGACGATCTTCGCTGCCCGGGCGCCGGCCTGTTGAATGCCATCGAGCAACTGCGGGACTTCGCGCAATTGCAGGTATTTGTTGACCGTGTCCAGGGAAATGCCGGCTAGCTCGGCCTGTTCGAGGTTCTTCGGCAAGTCAGGCGACAGGCGTCGCCGAATGTTCTGCACGTTGTGCAGGATCGCGCCCAGTGGGTTGTTGATCTCGTGGGCCATACCGGCGGCGAGGCCACCGACCGAGAGCATTTTTTCTGACTGCACCATCATCTCTTCCAGAGACAGACGCTGGGTGATGTCGTCGATCCGGATCACCACACCGCGCCCGGCCCCGCCCATTAGCGGGTAGAAGGTCAGGGCGTAGTGCTTGGGTTCATCATCTTTGAACCAGGTCACGCGCTCGATCTTCGCCACGGTGTGCTGCTCGACGGTTTGCTTGAGCTGCGGCAGAAATGGCTTCAAGGGTTCGAAGGCGAGGAAGATCGGCTGGTTCAAGGCTTCGTCCAGACGGGTGCCGGACAGGGCGCTGGCCTCCTGATTCCACTGGGTCACATAGAGCTGCTCGTCGAGGGCAATCAGGGCCGACGGCATGGAGTCGATGATGCTGTTGAGGTAGTTCTGGAAACCGGTGAGTTTCTTCTCGATCTTGCTGCGCACCTGGACTTCGAGTTCCAGTTTGCGATTGGTGTGGCGGGTTTCTTCGGCCAGGCCCTGCGCCTGATCGTAAGCCGCCTGTGAGTCATCCCGGGCACGCTTGAGCTGCTGCTCCCGGGCTTCGATCCGCGAGAGCATGGTGTTGAAGGCCTCGGCGAGGCTGCCGATTTCGTCGTGGTTGCCACGGGAGGCGCGCAGGGCGTAGTTCTCTTCGCGGGTCACTTGCCGGGACAGTTCTTCGAGCTGATGGATCGGCCGGGTAATCAGGCGTTTGATCTGCCGGGCGATCACCAGCCACAACAGCACACTGAAGATCAGAATGCCCAGGCTGGCGGTCAGGGTCCCGGTGTAGAACGCCATCGGCAACTCGCTGCTGGCCACTAACAACAGATGGCCCGGCGCGGTGCCGGGGCGGGGCAGGGTGATCACTTGATTGCTGCGAAACTCGGTGGCCTGCCAGGATTCAATGTGCCGATAACGTTCCGGCAGGTGCAACTTGTCGCCATGCTGCAACTGCGCCAGTCGCTCACCCTTGCCGTCATACAAGGCCGCCGCCCGCAGCGGTGAATAACTGTTGAGTTCGTTGAGCAGGCGTTCGGCGCTTTGCGGCGACTTCAAGGCGTCGGCCACCAGGCTCGGGTTGGACACCAGTCGGCCGATGGTCTGCAAGGCCTGGGGCGCCATGCTTTCCTGAGAGATGTAATACGCGGCGCTGATAAAGGTCAGGTTGGCGACCAGCAGGATGGTGATCAACAGCACGAGCAGGGCGGCCAGCAGTTTCTGGCCGACCGGAAGGTTTTCGAGACGCTGGCGCAATGGCATCAGGTTCATCGCTGAAAAGGAACAAGTGGCCAGCGTAGCCGGTGCTCAGTCGCTGGGCAATCCAAGGCTTTGAAGATGGGTAATCAGTCGCTGCTGTAATTGATTGAGGTGGGGCAGGTTCAGTTGGTGTCGCGAGGCCACTTTGCAGACATAGCCCAGCAGGTAGCTGATTTCGGTCCGGCGCTGGCTCGCGACGTCCTGGTGCATCGACGAGTAGTTGGCCGCCGTGGCATGGATCACCCGTTCGACTTCCTGTTGCAGGTCCTGGGCCGCTGCCGGCTGACCGCAGCGTTCCAGCAAGTCGGTCAGTTCGCCACAGAGGGTGGCGACTTCGCAACGGTGTTCCTGCAAGCCGCCGTTGCGGCAATCGTGCAGCACCGTCAGTGGATTGATCGCACAGTTGAGCGCCAGTTTGCGCCACAGCCGGGTCAGGATGTCGGTGCTCCACTCGTGAGGAATACCGGCAGCCGTCAGGTCATCCAGCCAAATCGGCGCGACTGGATGACCGGCATCTCCCAGCCAGGTGTAGCCGTGACCGGCGAACACCACACGCCAGTCACCATCGCGAAACGCGCCTTCGGTGCTCGAGGCGTATACGCAACGGGCCTGCGGAACCTGGGCGGCGACGGCGTCCTGACTGCCGAGGCCGTTCTGCAACAGGATCAGCTCGGCATCAGGCGTCAGGCGCGATGCCAGTTGTGCGACGGCTTTTTCGGCATCGTAGGCTTTGCAGGCCACCAGCAGACGGTTGATTGGCTCGAGGCTGTCCGGTGTCTCTCCCGGTATTTCGTAAGTCTTGGCCTCACCGTGCTCCACCAACGTCAACCCGCCGGCCGCCTGATACGCCTGCAAGCGTTGCTCATCGCGCAGGATCAACCGGACCGGCACCCCGGCCCGCGCCAGACGGGTAGCCCATAACGTACCGAGGCTGCCGGCGCCCAATACATGCCAGGTGGTGGACATCAGCTTTTTACTCGGATTGGCGCAGGCATGTGGAGGCTCGCAGTATCGGTTGGAAAAGACCCGTTATAATGAGCCCGATTTTAACCGCAAGCCAAGCGCGCGCCATCGCTATTGAGCGCGCCTTTTATTGGAGAGATTACATGCCGTCGTTCGACGTGGTATCCGAACTGGACAAACACGAAGTCACCAACGCGGTCGAGAACGCCGTCAAGGAACTCGATCGCCGTTATGACCTGAAAGGCAAGGGCACCTTTGAATTCAAGGAAAAGGACCTGACCGTCAACTTGACCGCCGAAGCTGACTTCCAGCTCGAAGCGATGATCGAGATCCTCAAGCTGGCCCTGGTCAAGCGCAAGATCGACGTGCAGTGCCTTGAGGTCAAGGATGCCTACGCATCGGGCAAGCTGATGAAACAGGAAGCCGTCCTCAAGGAAGGCATCGACAAAGAGCTGGCGAAGAAAATTGTCGCTCACGTCAAGGACGCCAAGCTCAAGGTCCAGGCTGCCATTCAGGGCGAGCAAGTGCGCATCACTGGCAAGAAACGTGATGATTTGCAGGAAGCCATCGCGGCCCTGCGCGCCAAGACTTTCGACATGCCGCTGCAGTTCAACAACTTCCGCGACTGATGCGGGAACCTGTGGGAGCGGGCTTGCTCGCGAAGAGGGCGTATCAGTCGACATCACTGTTGAATGACACACCGCTTTCGCGAGCAAGTCGGATCGCCGCACCGCCGCTCCCACACTGGATTGTGCTTAACCCCGGCGGGGCTTTTCTGCCGCTTATTTTTCGCGTGCCGGATGGCCGGGAATCAGGAGAAAGTAGATGGATTTGAATACCGAAGTGGACAACCTGGTCAAGGCCTCCCAAGCCTGGATTCCGATGATCATGGAGTACGGCAGCCGTGTGTTGCTGGCGGTCATAACGCTGGCCGTCGGCTGGTGGTTGATCAGCAAAGTGGCGCAAAAGCTCGGTGGTCTGCTGGCGTTGCGTAATGCCGACCTCGCGCTGCAAGGGTTCATCAGCAGTCTGGCGAACATTATTCTCAAGGTTTTGCTGGTAGTCAGCGTAGCTTCGATGATCGGCGTGGAAACCACTTCGTTCGTGGCGGCCATCGGTGCGGCGGGTCTGGCCATCGGTCTGGCCTTGCAGGGCAGTCTGGCGAACTTCGCGGGCGGCGTGCTGATTCTGTTGTTCCGTCCGTTTCGCATCGGTGACTGGATCGAAGCCCAAGGCGTTGCCGGTACGGTCGACAGTATCCAGATTTTCCACACCGTGCTGCGCACAGGCGATAACAAAACCATCATCGTGCCTAACGGCAACTTGTCGAACGGTATCATCACCAACACTAACCGTCAGCCGACCCGCAAAGTAGTGTTCGATGTGGGCGTTGATTACGAAGCGGACCTGCAGAAGGCCCGTGAAGTGTTACTGGATCTGGCCAAGGATGAACGTATTCTGACTGAGCCGGCTCCGCAGGCCGTCATTTCTACGCTGGGTGACAGTTCGATCACTGTTTCGCTGCGTGTTTGGGTGAAGACGGCGGATTACTGGGATGTGATGTTCATGTTTAACGAACAGTCCCGGGATCGTTTGAAAACGGCCGGTATCGATATTCCGTTTCCACAGCGGGTTATTCGTGTTGTTCAGGAAGCTGCAGTGCAGTAACAACGTTTTTTACTTGGCTGTTCGGTCAAGTTAAACGCACAAGCCCAGGTATCGATAGATGCCTGGGCTTTTTTTGCTGCCTCTTGAGGAATGTTAGCTGCCTACTGTTATTCATGTGAACGTTATTAGCCTGCTTACGAATTGAAAACCGGGCAGGCATAAAAAAACCGCCCACCTGATCAGGTGAGCGGTTTTTTTATTGCAGATTTGAGGCTATCGAACTATCGCTGAGAAATTACAAGATGCTCAGTGGGTATTCGACGATGAAGCGGAAGTCGTTGTTGTCGTTGCCGTTGATGGCGTTGTAAGAAGAGTTTGTACGGTAGATCGCGCTACGTACGCGGAAAGACAGGTCTTTGGCTGGACCGCTTTGCATAACGTACTTGGTTTCGAAGTCGAACTCGTGTTCTTTACCTTCTTCGGCGCCAGTGGTGATGTTGTCACCCCGGACGTAACGAGTCATGAAGCTCAGGCCAGGAACGCCATAGGTTTTCATGTTCAGGTCGTAGCGAGCCTGCCACGAACGCTCGTCTTGACCGTTAAAGTCAGAGTACTGAATGGAGTTGGCGAGGAAGATGGTACCGCCGCCGTCAACGCCATAAACGTAGCCGGTGTCACCAGTGGAACGTTGGTGCGCCACGGTGAACTTGTGGGCGCCGATGCTATAGGCAGCGGAAAGGGACCAGATGCGGTTGTCAACATCACCGCTCAGCTCTTGACCCTGGCTCTTGGAGCGATAGCCGTTGAAGTCGAAGTTCAGGGACTGATCTTCGTTGATCGGCAGGGTGTAGTTCGCGTTGATGTATTGCTTCTTGAAGTAGTCATCTACATCGGAAGCAGCTACGCCGGCTACAAAATTGTCGGTGAACTGGTAGGTCGCGCCGGCAATGTTGGCACTGCTGAGGCCTGGGTTGTGCGGTCCGTTGATGCTGTCACGGCCCATGCCAGTCTGCGAACTCAAAGCGGTGAAACGACCAGCGCTCAGCTCCAGCCCTTTGATCTCTTTACTGGTGATGATGGTGCCGGTAGCAACTTCTGGCAGCAGACGGCTGTCGTCTGTGGAGAAGACAGGGCTGGCAACGTATTGGTTACCATATTTCAGGACCGTGTCGGACAGACGGAACTTAACTGCACCGCCAGCCTTGGATTGGGTGTCTTCCGGGCGGCCTTCGCTATCACGACCGAACATGCCATTACCGGTGCGGCCACGGCCACTGTCCAGTTTGACCATGGCATTGACCAAGGCATCGACACCGAAACCTACGGTGCCCTGAGTGAAGCCCGACTCGTACGTAGTACGTACGCCGAGGCCAGTCTCTTCGCGATAACTTTGCGAAGTGCTAGGGTTGTTTTTGAAATCACGGTTCATGTACAGCATACGGCTATGAACATTCAGACTCTGATCTTCAAAAAAGCCCTTGGATTCCTCTTGAGAGGACGCCATTGCTAACTGCGAAGTACTGGCCGAAACAGCCAGTGCGATCATGCTCCACTTCATCACGCGCATCGTGATTTGCTCCTTTGGTTTTAGAAGAGTACTGCCGTCCCACCTGTTTTTTTATCTGGGCGGCTCTTTCTTTATTGTGTCGGCGCAAACTTATATCACGCCGATCATGTTGGCGATACTTGCGTATCTAACCTTGCAGCTTCTTTACGACCCTGTCGCAAACAGCTTGGTAGATGTCGCAAATTTAGAGCCTCGACGCAATAGGACTGGCAACTTTAATGTTGTTTTCCAAGGCGTGTACGTCGGTAAAAAGAGTCCCTGGTGAAACGTTTGAATCTCCATCGGGCAACCCTGCCGCTGTTTTTATTTGCCTTGAGGCTTCCACTTCCAGCGGAGGCTTCCAAGGCGATGTGGGTGTGAATGCAACAAGCGTGCACAAACTGCAATTGTGCAGCTGTTTTTTTCTGAAAGCCTGCCTGTCGCTGTAAAAACCTCATAAAACCGGGGGCTTCAAGCGCGTTTTTTGTGCGCTTGACGCCGTGCGTTGCATGGTGTTGTCACCCGACGGTGGGCGGCGTGACAACAAAAAATGTTACCGGTTCACCCCTCCAGTGAGTACTTGGCGGATGCTGACGAACTCAGCGTAGACGCACTGTGCGGTTTTGGTGCAAAAAATCTTAATCGCTGTGCTGAAATCACACAGTGCGGTAACGGACTCATCTGGAACTATTCATTGGTTATCAGTCATTTCGGCGTTTTCGGTGTGATCTTCGGTTCTGTAATGGTGCGTCGTGAGCAAAAAAGGCCCATATCGGGGCGTTCGTGCGGCGTGAAGCCAGTGGCGTTCACAGGTATGCTGCCGTCCTGTCGCTTGGTTCGCTGCCGCTTGGGAGGCGCGCTAAGCTGAAAAATGATGAATGCGGGAGTGCGCGCGGTGTTCGCTTTAGATTCACGACTTCAACAAGACACGCTACCGATTGGCGATTTCCCGCTTTGCCGGTTGCTGTTATCCAATGATTCGAACTACCCCTGGTTCATCCTGGTGCCACGCCGTGAAGATATCAGTGAGATATTTCAGTTGAGTGTCGCAGATCAACAGCAGCTCTGGCAGGAAGTAACCACGCTGGCGGAACTGCTCAAGGATTCGTTCGACGCCGACAAGTTGAATGTCGCGGCGCTGGGTAATGTTGTCAGTCAGTTGCACATGCATGTGATTGTGCGCAAGCGTGAGGACGCCGCCTGGCCAGCCCCGGTCTGGGGCAAACACCCGGCCGTGCCTTACAGCGCAGCGCAGGTCGCGGTTATTCGCGAGCGGCTGCGTCTGCTGTTGACCCATGACTTCACGTTTCTGGAGGGTTGAATCATGAGCCTGGAAGATCGCGTTACTGATCTGGAGAGCCAGCTGGCCTTTCAGGATGACACCATCCAGTCATTGAGCGATGTGCTGGCGACGCAGCAGCGCGCCGTTGAGCGCCTGCAATTGCAGATGGCCGCCTTGCTCAAGCGCCAGGAAGAAATGGCCGGGCAGTTCGAAACCTTCGAAGAAGAAGCGCCGCCGCCGCATTATTGAAACCGCAGGCAATAAAAAACCGCGAACAGCCAGGCTGTTCGCGGTTTTTTTTTCAGCCTTGAGTCAGCGACGCGGCAGGGCGGCAATCACGTCTTCGGCTTGCAGCCCTTTGTCACGATTCATGACGGAGAACTCCACGCGCTGGCCTTCGACCAGAACACGGTGACCTTCGCCACGAATGGCCCGGAAATGCACGAAAATATCATCGCCGGAATCACGGGAAATAAAGCCGAAGCCTTTGGAGGTGTTGAACCACTTGACGGTGCCGGTATCGCGGTTGCTCATGTCATAGCTTGGCGAGGCGGCGGCCGGTGAAGATTTGTAGAAGCTGATAGCCAGGTGCAGGAGAACGGCGATCAGCGCAGCCACCAGGCTGAACAGGACGGCAGGTTGACCGGCGATGACAGGCATCGGCGCGAGCAACGTCAGGGTTTGCAGGACGACGGCCAGGACCAGCAGGGCGCTGACCAGGTTTTGCAGTTGGTGACGCGGGCCTTTGTTCCAGTAAGGGATAACGGGAGCAAGGGTGAGGTTGAGCAGGCCGAAAAAGGCCAGGTACAGCGCATCGGGTTGTTGCAGGTAAGGTAGTGCTTCGGATCGCAGGCTAGGGATGAAGGACAACAGCAAAGCTGCTGCGCCCATTAGCAGGTGGACGATTTTCAACATTTTGATTAACTCACGTTAAGACAGATCACAAGGAAGAGCTGATGGAGCACGGTTCGCTTCAGAACAATAAGAGGCGTTGGACACGTACCCGGTACCAGCCTATGCGCAGCCCCCGGAAAATAGGCGGTCGCGACACACTGTCTATTTAACAGCAAAGCCTGCAGCTACTCAAATCAGGCAGTCCAGCGGTGCTCCGAGGGGCGATTTGTCGCAGGGTATTGTGCAATCCCGGGCTGCGAGGGGGTGGCAGGCTTGCTAGAGTGGTCCTGCACCTGTTGGATGAACTCATCACCTTTAGGGGATAAACATGGCAATCGATATCGGTATCAGTGAAGAGGACCGCAAGTCCATCGTCGACGGGCTTTCGCGTCTGCTGTCGGACACTTATGTGCTGTATTTGAAAACCCATAACTTCCATTGGAATGTCACCGGTCCCATGTTTCGGACCCTGCACCTGATGTTCGAGGAGCAATACAACGAGTTGGCCCTGGCCGTCGATTCGATTGCCGAGCGCATTCGCGCCCTCGGATTTCCTGCGCCAGGCGCCTATTCGATTTATGCGCGGCTGTCTTCTATTAAGGAAGAAGCCGGCGTGCCGAGCGCCGAAGACATGATCAAGCAGCTTGTCGATGGCCAGGAAGCGGTCACCCGTACGGCGCGCGGGATCTTTCCACTGCTGGAAAAAGTCAGTGACGAGCCAACGGCTGACCTGCTGACCCAGCGCATGCAAGTCCACGAAAAAACTGCGTGGATGCTGCGTTCTCTGCTGGATCAGTAATATCGTCAATACGCGAATGATGCCCATCGGGCGTTGTTCGCGGTCTTTGCCTTCTTAAAATCGCTTTTGCTCTCGTTAAAATTCGTCTGGTTGCGTAGGAATATGGCCGGCCTAGGACGCTGTCCATGATCGCCCTACAGCTGTTGGCTTATCCTACGTCGATGGTCATAAAGTCATCTGGATATACCTTTGCGCCTGCGCTTTTATAAGGCCACGAGAGTGCTCTTACAGAAGGCAAGGATGACAAAGGAGTGTCAACGATATGGATTATGGAGACAGGCGAAGCGAGGGGAGGGTCGGTCCGGTCAAGGATATAAAGATCGATCCGTTTGTCAGCGAATTTGATATGGGGCTGGCCCGGCCTCTGTCCCGGTCGGTGAGGTTGAACGGCTTCGCCACCTGCTTGCGGCTTGAGCAGGTGTACTGGGATATTCTGGGCGATATGGCCAAGGTCAATTGTTGTACGGTCAGTGCGCTGCTGTCCCATGTGGACCGCGAAGTGCACTTGCGTCATGGCGGGGTCAAGAACTTTACCGGGCTGGTGCGGGTTGTCTGCGTCGTGCATAGCCTGAAAGAAGGCGGCTGTGTCGCAATGCCTTAGCCACAGCGGTGGATCGGGCAGAGTGTCGGTCCGTGCAGTCTTACGGCTGCACAGGCCGCATTTAATGGATATAATCCCGCTCTTTGCCGCAAAACCCAGCGTATGCGGTAGCAATCTGATCGCCGAGACAACCCCCATGCCGATGTACGACTATCAATGTGCTTCCTGTGGTCATCAGTTGGAAGCCATTCAAAAGATCAGCGCAGCACCGCTGGTCGACTGCCCTGCCTGCCAGGCGCCAGAGCTTAAAAAGATGCTGTCCATGCCGGGCTTCCGCCTGAGCGGCACCGGCTGGTACGAAACCGATTTCAAGACCGGTTCCAAGAAGAATCTGGCCGGCGGCGACAAAGCTGACTAAGGTCTGGAACCTGAGTTGAACGACACGCGCGAGCCCTAGCAAAATCTGCAGGGGCTCCAACCGAATTTCGATTACGAGAAGTGAAACCACTACCATGATGCGCAGCCATTATTGCGGCCAACTGAACGAAGCCCTGGAAGGCCAGGAAATTACCCTTTGCGGATGGGTTCACCGTCGCCGTGACCACGGTGGGGTGATTTTCCTCGATATCCGTGATCGTGACGGTCTGGCCCAGGTGGTGTTCGACCCGGACCGCGCCGAGAGCTTCGCCGCCGCCGATCGCGTGCGCAGCGAGTATGTCGTGAAGATCACCGGCAAGGTTCGCCTGCGTCCGGCCGGTGCCACCAACGCCAACATGGCGTCGGGCATGATCGAAGTCCTGGGTTACGAGCTGGAAGTGCTGAACGAATCGGAAACCCCGCCGTTCCCGCTGAACGAGTACTCCGACGTCGGTGAAGAAACCCGCCTGCGTTATCGCTTCCTTGATCTGCGCCGCCCGGAAATGGCCGAGAAGCTGCGTCTGCGTTCGCGCATGACCACCAGCATCCGCCGCTACCTGGACGAGAACGGCTTCCTCGACGTCGAGACGCCAATCCTGACCCGTGCTACTCCGGAAGGCGCACGTGATTATCTGGTACCGAGCCGTACTCACGCCGGTTCGTTCTTCGCCTTGCCGCAATCGCCGCAGCTGTTCAAGCAGTTGCTGATGGTGGCCGGCTTCGACCGTTACTATCAGATCGCCAAGTGCTTCCGCGACGAGGACCTGCGTGCCGACCGTCAACCAGAATTCACCCAGATCGACATCGAAACCAGCTTCCTCGATGAAAAAGACATCATGGGCCTCACCGAAGGCATGATCCGCAACCTGTTCAAGGAAGTGCTGGACCTGGAATTCGGCGAATTCCCGCACATGACCTTCGAAGAAGCCATGCGTCGTTACGGTTCCGACAAGCCTGACCTGCGTAACCCGCTGGAACTGGTGGACGTAGCCGACCAGCTCAAAGAAGTCGACTTCAAGGTCTTCAGCGGTCCTGCCAACGATCCGAAATGCCGTGTTGCCGCCTTGCGTGTACCTGGCGCTGCGAGCATGCCGCGCAAGCAGATCGACGACTACACCAAGTTCGTCGGCATCTACGGTGCCAAGGGCCTGGCGTACATCAAGGTCAACGAGCGCGCGAAGGGCGTGGAAGGCCTGCAGTCGCCAATCGTCAAGAACATCCCTGAGGCCAACCTCAACGTGATCCTCGATCGCGTTGGCGCGGTTGACGGCGACATCGTGTTCTTCGGTGCCGACAAAGCCAAGATCGTCAGCGAAGCCCTGGGCGCGCTGCGGATCAAGGTCGGTAACGACCTGGACCTGCTGACCTGCAAGTGGGCGCCAATGTGGGTTGTCGACTTCCCGATGTTCGAAGAGAACGACGACGGCAGCTTCAGCGCCTTGCACCACCCGTTCACCGCACCGAAGTGCACCCCGGAAGAACTGGAAGCCAACCCGGCGACCGCTCTGTCCCGTGCCTACGACATGGTCCTGAACGGCACCGAGCTGGGTGGCGGTTCGATCCGTATCCACCGCAAGGAAATGCAACAGTCGGTGTTCCGTCTGCTGGGTATCAACGAAGCGGAACAGGAAGAGAAATTCGGCTTCCTGCTCGACGCCCTGAAATACGGCGCGCCGCCGCACGGTGGCCTGGCCTTCGGTCTGGACCGTCTAGTGATGCTGATGACCGGCGCCCAGTCGATCCGTGAAGTGATTGCCTTCCCGAAAACCCAGAGCGCGGCTGACGTCATGACTCAGGCACCGGGTGTGGTAGATGCCAAGGCATTGCGCGAACTGCACATTCGTCTGCGCGAAACGCCAAAAGCTGAGTAAGGCTGTCCTGAAGGGCGCATCTTCGGATGCGCCTTTTCTTTATAGGGACAGGTCGAGATTTTGTTTGCTGGCTGGCGCATCTGCGCAGCGGGCAATGTTTCAAAGAGAATTCGGAGCGAGATATGGCGGGTCATTCCAAGTGGGCGAACATCAAGCACCGCAAAGAACGTCAGGATGCCAAGAAGGGCAAGATTTTCACCAAGTGGATTCGTGAGCTGACCGTTGCTGCCCGTCAGGGCGGCGGTGATCCAGGTTCCAACCCGCGCCTGCGTCTGGCGCTGGACAAGGCCCTTGGCGCAAATATGAGCCGCGACATCATTGATCGCGCGGTCGCCCGCGGTGCCGGTGCTGCCGACACCGACGACATGGTCGAGCTGACCTACGAAGGTTATGGCCCGGGCGGTGTGGCCGTGATGGTCGAGTGCATGACCGACAACCGTAACCGCACCGCCGCCGCGGTTCGCCATGCGTTCAGCAAGTGTGGTGGCAACCTGGGCACCGACGGTTCGGTGGCTTATCTGTTCGAGCGCAAGGGGCAGATTTCCTTCGCGCCGGGTGTCGATGAAGACGCGCTGATGGAAGCGGCCATGGAAGCCGACGCCGATGACGTGGTCACTCATGAAGACGGCTCGATTGATGTGTTCACCTCGTTCGCCGGCTTCTACTCCGTGCGAAACGCGCTGGAAGCGGCGGGTTTCAAAGGCGATGACGCGGAAATCGTGATGCTGCCGACCACCAGTGCCGAATTGGACCTGGAAGGCGCCGAGAAGGTGCTCAAGCTGATAGACATGCTCGAAGACCTGGATGACGTGCAAAACGTCTATTCCAACGCGGATATTCCTGAGTCGGTAGCCGCACAGCTGGGTTAAGGGCGAGTAAGATCTCATGTGGGAGCGGGCAGTGGCGAGGGGATTTATCCCCGTTCGGCTGCGAAGCAGTCGCAGACCCAGTGATTACGGTTTTTCTGAAATCTCCGTATTCGCAGGTTCAGGGCCGCTTCGCGACCCAACGGGGATAAATCCCCTCGCCACAGTTCGCTCCCACTTTTGTTATTCGCTGTAATGAATATCGTGCTCTTACCAAACCCGCAGGCGTTATGACTTTAATTCTTGGTATCGACCCCGGTTCGCGCATCACCGGTTATGGCGTGGTACGTGATACCGGGCGTGGCTGCGTTTACGTGGCATCGGGCTGCATTCGCACCGGGTCCGGCGAATTGCATGAGCGTCTGCAAATCGTCTATCGCGGTGTGCGTGAAGTCATCCAGACCTACGGCCCGGTGACCATGGGCATTGAAAAAGTCTTCATGGCGCGCAATGCCGACTCTGCCCTCAAGCTCGGTCAGGCCCGCGGTGCTGCGATTGTGGCGGGTGCCGAAGAGAGCCTGGAGATCGCCGAGTACACCGCGACCCAGGTCAAGCAAGCGGTGACCGGCACCGGTGCCGCCAATAAAGAGCAGGTGCAGATGATGGTCATGCACATGCTGAAACTGACCAGCAAGCCGCAAATCGATGCTTCGGATGCCCTGGCCATTGCCATTTGTCACGCGCATACCCGTTCCAGCCTGTTGCCCCATGGCCTGGGAACGGCACGCAGTCGTGGCGGGCGCCTGCGTCTCTGATAGCATCAGCAGTCATTTTTAGCGAATGAGGGTTTTGCGCCTGTGTTGTCGGCGCAAAACCCTTGTTCTGTCAGTCGCCAGTCATTGATCTGGCCAACGCTCAAGGATCTGAAACGTGATTGGACGCTTGCGCGGCACACTGGCTGAGAAACAGCCGCCGCACCTGATTCTGGATGTAAACGGTCTGGGGTATGAGCTGGAAGTGCCCATGACCACGCTGTATCGCTTGCCGTCGGTCGGTGAACCGCTGACCTTGCACACCCATTTGGTCGTACGTGAAGACGCGCAGTTACTCTATGGCTTCTTCGGCAAGCGTGAGCGAGACTTTTTTCGCGAGTTGATCCGTCTCAATGGTGTAGGGCCGAAATTGGCCCTGGCGTTGATGTCGAGCCTGGAAGTGGATGAGCTGGTACGTTGCGTGCAATCCCAGGACACTTCGGCGCTGACCAAGGTGCCGGGCGTGGGCAAGAAGACCGCCGAGCGTTTGCTGGTGGAACTCAAGGATCGCTTCAAAGCGTGGGAAACGGTGCCGGCGATGTTCGCCCTGGTGCCGAACCAGCCGGGCGGGCCTGATGCGGCGCCGGTCGCCACCGCCGAAAATGACGCGGTCAGCGCGCTGATTTCCCTGGGCTACAAGCCGCAGGAAGCCAGCAAGGCGATTTCCGCGATCAAGGAGAAAGGTTTGAGCAGTGAAGACATGATTCGTCGTGCCCTGAAGGGAATGATCTAAGTGATTGAAGCTGATCGTCTGATTGCCGCCACGCCAGGCCCTCGCGACCGCGAAGAAGTCCAGGACCGGGCGATTCGTCCTGTCAGCCTGGCCGAATACATTGGCCAGCCGACCGTTCGCGAGCAAATGGAGTTGTTCATCCAGGCCGCACGCGGGCGTAACGAGTCCCTGGACCACACGCTGATCTTTGGCCCGCCGGGTCTGGGCAAGACCACCCTGGCGAACATCATCGCCCAGGAAATGGGCGTGTCGATCAAAAGCACCTCGGGCCCGGTGCTTGAGCGTCCGGGTGATCTGGCGGCGCTGTTGACTAACCTTGAGCCTCACGACGTGCTGTTCATCGACGAAATCCATCGGCTGTCGCCGATCGTCGAAGAAGTGCTGTACCCGGCCATGGAAGATTTCCAGCTCGACATCATGATCGGTGAAGGGCCGGCTGCGCGCTCGATCAAATTGGATCTGCCGCCGTTCACCCTGGTGGGAGCGACGACCCGTGCCGGCATGCTGACCAATCCGTTGCGCGACCGCTTCGGCATCGTGCAGCGCCTGGAGTTCTACAACACCGCCGACCTGGCGACGATTGTCAGCCGTTCGGCGAACATCCTCGGCTTGCCGCTGGACCCGGAAGGCGCCTTTGAAATCGCCCGCCGTGCCCGTGGCACCCCGCGGATCGCCAACCGCTTGCTGCGCCGGGTTCGGGATTTTGCCGAAGTTCGAGCCAAGGGCCACATCACCAAACCGATCGCCGACCTGGCCTTGAACCTGCTGGATGTCGACGAACGTGGCTTCGATCACCAGGATCGGCGCCTGCTGTTGACCATGATCGAGAAGTTCGACGGTGGGCCGGTCGGAGTGGACAGTCTGGCGGCGGCGATCAGCGAGGAGCGCCATACCATTGAAGACGTGCTGGAGCCGTACCTGATCCAGCAGGGCTACATCATGCGCACGCCGCGGGGGCGGGTGGTCACCCGGCACGCGTATCTGCACTTCGGTTTAAACATTCCGTCACGATTGGGCGAGATGCCCGTGGTAGACGAGTTCCTTGATGCCGTAGACGATTAATCACCTTTGCGGGCTGATTTATTCGGAGTTTGTGCGGTCTGAGGACCGTACTTTCACCAGAAACCCGCGAATCAATGAAAAACAGTTGCCTGGCCGGATTGGCAACCTGAGGAGTAAGCACTAGAGTATGCGCGCGCAAAACGGGCTTGAGCCTTTCGCACTTCGTTGTCGCGTTTATTACGAGGACACCGATGCGGGCGGCATCGTGTATTACGTCAATTACCTCAAGTTTATGGAACGGGCTCGCACCGAGCGGCTCCGGGATCTGGGCTTTGCCCAGTCCCAGCTGGCAGGAGAGGACCTGTTGTTTGTCGTGCATTCCAGCGAAGCGCGTTATCACGCGCCGGCGCGACTGGACGACGAGCTTCTGGTAAGCGCTGAAGTAATCGAATTGAACCGTGTCAGCCTGCGCTTCAAGCAGCAGGTCAGGCGAGCCACGGATAATGCGCTGCTCTGCGAAGGGCAGTTTCTGGTGGCCTGTGTGCGCACTGAAAGTTTAAAACCCCGGGCCATTCCCGAAGCTCTACGTGCGGCCTTTGCCGACGTGAGCGGCGCGGGTACACACTCAAAGCAGGAGATAAAGCGTGGAAGCTAACGTCGTCGACCATTCCTCCATGTGGAGCCTGGTCAGCAATGCCAGTATCGTGGTGCAACTGGTAATGCTGATCCTGGTAGCCGCATCGGTGACCTCATGGATCATGATCTTTCAGCGCAGCAACCTGCTGCGTGCCGGTCGACGTGCCCTGGAGAGCTTTGAAGAGCGCTTCTGGTCTGGCATCGACCTGTCCAAACTCTACCGTCAGGCCGGCAGCAACCCTGATCCGGATTCGGGCGTCGAGCAGATCTTCCGTGCCGGTTTCAAGGAATTCTCCCGTCTGCGTCAGCAGCCAGGCGTCGATCCGGAAGCGGTCATGGAAGGCGTGGCCCGTGCCATGCGCGTCGCCATTTCCCGTGAAGAAGAAAAGCTCGAGCAGAGCCTGCCGTTCCTCGCCACCGTCGGTTCCGTCAGCCCGTACATCGGTCTGTTCGGTACCGTCTGGGGGATCATGAACTCCTTCCGTGGCCTGGCCACTGCCCAGCAAGCGACCCTGGCCACTGTGGCTCCAGGTATTGCCGAAGCACTGATCGCCACTGCGATCGGCCTGTTCGCCGCCATCCCGGCCGTTATCGCTTACAACCGTTTTGCTGCTCGCGGCGAAACCCTGCTGGGCCGTTACTACACCTTCGCCGATGAATTCCAGGCGATCCTGCACCGCAAAGTGCACACCAGCGAAGAATAAGCAGGTAATTTCCAATGGCTTTAATCGCTCGAGCTCGCAAAAAGCGCAAGCCGGTTGCCGAGATGAACGTGGTGCCTTACATCGACGTGATGCTGGTACTGCTGGTCATCTTCATGGTGACCGCTCCGATGCTCAATCAGGGCGTGAAAGTTGATCTGCCCAAGGTTTCCAGCGAAGCCTTGCCGCAGGACAACAACACCCAGGTCCTGACCATTTCGATCAAGTCTGACAAGACCTACTACTGGAACCTTGGCAGCGAAGTCGACACTGAAAAGCAACAGGACAAGGCCATGACCTTGCCGCAGATGACTGACGCGGTGACCAAGATCATCCGAGCCGGCACTGAAGGCGGCAAGCGCACCCAGGTGTTCATTCGCGGCGACAAGACCGTCGATTACGGTTCCGTAATGGGCGCCATGGGCGGGTTGCAGAAAGCCGGGGTCGGTAATGTTGGCTTGATTACCGAGGCACCCTGATGCAGCAAATGCGAGAGCCGTCCGCCTCGGAAAGCTACTTCTGGCCTAGTGTCCTGGCGATTGTCTTGCACGTGCTGGTGTTCGGCATGCTGTTCGTCAGTTTCGCCTTCACACCGGAATTGCCGCCGGCCAAGCCGATTGTCCAGGCGACCTTGTACCAGCTGAAATCGAAGAGTCAGGCGACCACCCAGACCAATCAGAAGATTGCGGGTGAGGCGAAGAAATCTGCCGCGCGTCAGACCGAAGTCGAACAGATGGAACAGAAAAAGATCGAACAGGAAGCGATCAAGGCCGCGGAACAAAAGAAGGAAGATGCGGCTCAAAAAGCCGAAGAATCCAAGAAGGCCGACGAGACTAAAAAAGCGGAAGAGGCAAAAAAGGCTGATGAAGCCAAGAAAGCCGATGAAGCGAAGAAGACCGCCGAAGCCAAAAAGGCTGAAGAGAAACAATTGGCTGATATAGCCAAGAAGAAATCTGAAGAAGAAGCCAAGAAAGCAGCTGAAGAAGAGGCCAAGAAAGCGGCCGCTGAAGAAGCCAAGAAAAAGATTGTCGAAGACGCGAAGAAGAAAGCCGCGGAAGACGCCAAGAAGAAATCTGAAGCTGAAGAGGCGAAGAAGAAAGTCGCCGAAGACGCGAAGAAGAAAGCTGCTGCCGATGCTGCGAAGAAAAAATCGCAGGAAGCGGCGCGTAAATCGGTCGATGAGAAAAAGGCTCAGGCCCTGGCCGATTTGCTTTCCGACACGCCGGAGCGTCAGCAGGCCTTGGCGGATGAGCAGGGTGATGAAGTCGCGGGTAACTTCGACGATCTGATTCGCTCGCGTGCTTCTGAAGGTTGGGCGCAGCCACCGTCGGCCCGCAAGGGCATGAAGGTGATCCTGCAAATCAACATGCTGCCTGATGGAACAATCTCCGGCGTATCGGTTGCCAAGTCCAGCGGTGATGTACCGTTCGACAGCTCAGCGGTAGCGGCGGTAAAAAATATTGGTCGATTGACCGAAATGCAGGGTCTGAAGCCAGCTGATTTCGCACCCTATCGTTCATTCAAGATGACATTCACACCTGAGGATCTAGCCTTGTGAGAAACCTTCTTCGAGGACTGCTTGTAGTCATGTTCTGCTTTGCAGGACTGGCCACCGCAGATGAAAAAAATATCCTGGTCAGCAGTGGTAGCTCCCAGGCAACTCCAATTGCCGTAGTGCCATTCGGTTTCCAGGGCGGCACCGTGCTGCCGGACGACATGGCCGAGATCATCGGTAACGACCTTCGCAACTCGGGTTACTACGCGCCGATTCCAAAGCAGAACATGATCAGCCAGCCGAGCCAGGCCAGCGAAATCATTTTCCGTGACTGGAAGGCGATCAACGCCCAGTACATTATGGTTGGCAGCATCGTGCCATCGGGTGGTCGCCTGCAGGTTCAATACGCTCTGTTCAACGTCGCCACCGAGCAGCAAGTGCTGACCGGCAGCGTGTCGGGCAGCGTCGATCAACTGCGCGACATGTCCCACTACATCGCCGACCAGTCGTTTGAAAAGCTCACCGGCATCAAAGGTGCGTTCTCGACTCGTCTGCTGTACGTGACGGCCGAACGCTTCTCCGAGAAGAACACGCGCTACACGCTGCAACGCTCGGATTATGACGGTGCTCGCGCCGTGACCCTGCTGCAATCGCGCGAGCCGATCCTGTCGCCGCGTTTCGCACCGGATGGCAAGCGCATCGCTTACGTCTCGTTCGAGCAGAAGCGTCCGCGTATCTTCATGCAGAACATCGACACCGGTCGCCGTGAGCAGATCACCAACTTCGAAGGCCTGAATGGCGCGCCAGCCTGGTCGCCGGATGGCAATCGCCTGGCATTCGTACTGTCGAAAGACGGTAACCCGGACATCTACGTGATGAACCTGGGTTCGCGTCAGATCACTCGCGTCACCAACGGTCCCGGCATCAACACCGAACCGTTCTGGGGTAAGGATGGTTCGACCATCTACTTCACCTCTGACCGTGGCGGCAAGCCACAGATCTACAAAACCAGCGTCGGTGGTGGTGGTGCGGAACGTGTGACCTTTATTGGTAACTACAACGCAAACCCTAAACTTTCGGCTGATGAAAAGACCCTGGTGATGATTCACCGCCAGGATGGCTTCACTAATTTCAAGGTGGCGGCCCAGGATTTGCAGCGCGGTAGTGTAAAGATCCTCACTGATAGCACTCTGGACGAGTCGCCTACTGTTGCGCCCAACGGCACCATGGTAATCTACGCCACCCGCCAGCAGGGCCGGGGAGTCTTGATGCTCGTGTCCATTAATGGACGCGTAAGGCTCCCGCTTCCTACCGCACAAGGCGAAGTCAGAGAACCTTCCTGGTCCCCTTACCTGAACTGACGCGGCGCTACACGTTTTACTTAACACACTGGGGTTCATTAGGAGTTTCACGATGGAAATGCTGAAGTTTGGTAAATTTGCTGCGCTGGCTCTGGCCATGGCTGTAGCTGTAGGTTGCTCGTCCAAAGGCGGCGACAACGCCGGTGAAGGCGCTGTTGATCCAAACGCTGGTTACGGCGCTAACACTGGTGCCGTTGATGGCTCCCTGAGCGAAGAAGCTGCTCTGCGCGCAATCACCACCTTCTACTTCGAATACGACAGCTCGGACCTGAAGCCAGAAGCCATGCGCGCTCTGGACGTTCACGCCAAAGACCTGAAAGCAAACGGCGCTCGCGTTGTTCTGGAAGGCAACACCGACGAACGTGGTACTCGTGAGTACAACATGGCACTGGGCGAGCGTCGTGCGAAAGCCGTTCAGCGCTACCTGGTACTGCAAGGTGTTTCCCCAGCTCAGCTGGAACTGGTTTCCTACGGCGAAGAGCGTCCAGTTGCTACCGGCAACGACGAGCAGTCCTGGGCTCAAAACCGTCGCGTCGAACTGCGTAAGTAATTCGTCATGCGAACGTGCCGTCGTGCTGTAACTGTTTTGGCCCTCAGCCTCGCACCGCTTGCGGTGTGGGCTGCGGTTCCTGTGGTCGATAACGACTCCGGCTATAACAATAGCGGGACTAGTAATCCGCCTGCGGGTTACGGTACGAACGGCGCCTATGCCGGGGGAGGGGTTTCGGCCCCTGTCTCGGCACAGGGCGAGCTGTTCAACCAATTGCAATCCATGCAGGAGCAGATCTCACGCCAACAGGGTGTGATCGAAGTTCTGCAAAATGATGTAGCGCGCATGAAGCAAGAGAACCTGGAGCGATATCAGGATCTTGATCGGCGCATAGGAACCGGCGTTGCACCAGCCGCGACTCCTGATAATTCTTCCACCGGTGGCAGTTTGAATGCCCCCGGTGCAGCAGCTGGCGCAGGTGCAGGAGCGGCCGCCGCTCAAGCACCTGCTGCGGGTAGCGAACCGGCTGATCCGGCGAAGGAAAAACTGTATTACGATGCAGCCTTCGACCTGATCAAAGCCAAGGATTTCGACAAGGCCAGTCAGGCTTTTGCGGCATTCCTGCGCAAGTACCCGAACAGTCAGTACGCGGGCAATGCCCAGTACTGGTTGGGCGAAGTGAACTTGGCCAAAGGCGATCTGCAAGGTGCAGGTCAGGCATTTGCCAAGGTTTCGCAGCTGTATCCCAAGCACCCCAAAGTGCCTGATTCGCTGTACAAGCTGGCTGATGTAGAACGCCGCCTCGGTCACACCGACAAGGTCAAAGGGATTCTGCAACAGGTCGTGTCGCAATATCCGGGCACTTCCGCTGCTCAGTTGGCCCAGCGTGATCTGCAAAAAATGTAAGGGCTGCTTGAGCCGTTTTGAAGAAACCCGCGCCTGTCGCGGGTTTTTTCGTTAGAATTCACGCCCTTTTTATGAAACACGCTTTTTGGGATCTGCGCGTTGGCGGGGTTCCTTGAAGTGCCTGACGGAGGCGGACAGCCTGTTTAGCTGTTATGCCCGTGGCGACTATGCAAGACACATTGAGAATCACCGAAGTTTTCTACTCGTTGCAGGGTGAAACGCGGACTGCCGGGCTGCCCACTGTTTTTGTGCGCCTGACCGGTTGCCCATTGCGTTGCCAATACTGCGACAGCGCCTACGCGTTCACTGGCGGCACCATTCGCCCGCTCGACGACATCCTCGAGCAAGTGGCCGGTTTCCGCCCGCGTTACGTCTGTGTCACCGGTGGCGAGCCGCTGGCGCAACCCAACGCCATCCCATTGCTCAAGCAGTTGTGCGACGCCGGTTACGAAGTGTCACTGGAAACCAGTGGTGCTCTCGACATCTCGGCGGTAGATTCCCGGGTCAGTCGCGTCGTCGACCTGAAAACCCCAGGTTCGAAGGAAGCACACCGCAACCGCTACGAGAACATCGAACTGCTCACGCCCAATGACCAGGTGAAGTTTGTCATCTGCTCGCGGGAAGACTACGACTGGGCTGTGTCCAAGCTGATTCAGTACGGTCTGGATAAGCGTGCAGGCGAAGTGCTGTTCTCGCCAAGCCACCATGACCTGAATGCGCGAGACCTGGCTGACTGGGTGGTGGCGGACAACCTGCCAGTGCGTCTGCAATTGCAGCTGCATAAATATCTTTGGAATGATGAGCCGGGGCGCTGAGATGACTGAACAACTGAACACTGCTGAAAAACGCGCGGTCATCCTGCTGTCCGGCGGCCTCGATTCCGCGACGGTCGTGGCCATGGCCCGCGCTGATGGCTATAGCTGCTACACCATGAGCTTCGATTACGGTCAGCGCTCCCACGCGGAGCTGCACGCCGCCGAGCGTGTCGCCCGTGACCTGGGTGTGGTGGAGCACAAGGTGATTGGCCTGAACCTGAACGGTATCGGCGGTTCGGCACTGACCGACACCAGCATCGACGTCCCGGAAGAAGCGGGCGAAGGTATTCCGGTGACTTACGTGCCGGCGCGCAACACCGTGTTTCTGTCCCTGGCGCTGGGTTGGGCCGAAGTGCTTGGCGCGCGTGACATCTTTATCGGCGTGAATGCGGTGGATTACTCCGGTTACCCGGACTGCCGTCCCGAGTTCATCGAGTCGTTCGAGCGCACGGCGAATCTGGCGACGAAGGCCGGTGTAGAGGGCAATGGCTTCCGTATTCAGGCGCCATTGCAGAACCTGAGCAAGGCACAGATTGTCCAGGCCGGCGTGAAGCTTGGGGTTGATTATGGACTGACCGTTTCCTGCTATCAGGCCGACGATCAGGGCCGTGCGTGCGGCAAATGCGACAGCTGCCGACTGCGCGCAGAAGGCTTTGCAGCGGCCGGCGTAAGTGACCCAACACCTTATTTTTGATTTATTTCAAATTAGGTGTTGAATAGTCCTTAAAAATCAGTATTATACGCGCCACCACACAGCGGGTCGTTAGCTCAGTTGGTAGAGCAGTTGGCTTTTAACCAATTGGTCGTAGGTTCGAATCCCACACGACCCACCATTTTTGTAGCAGTTTTAAAAGTCTGGAAGGCCCACGCAAGTGAGGATTTCCGGATTTTTTTTTGCCCGCGATTTGAGCTCGACTCAACGCGAGGCAGCACCGCATCACGCAGGTCAGAATCATCTTTTGCATCCACCGGATATTCTGTAGCCTTGCGCATCTTCACCGCTGTCCGTGCCTGATGATACTCACTCTCCCGGCGGTACCCTGAAGGGTCCGGAGCCGGGTGTATACTCGACTTTCGCGCGAAAGCGCCTGCAGGTCTTGCGAACATGACGCAGATTTCCGAACGCCTTCTGGTTCAAGCCCACCTCGACGCCAAGCAGCCCAAGCCGCTGACCGCCGAGGAGGAAGCTTTTTACCGTGCCGCCATCGCTGCCGAGCTCAAGGCTCAGGACGCGGTGCTGGTTGCTCACTTCTATTGCGATCCGGTGATTCAGGCCCTGGCCGAAGAAACCGGTGGTTGCGTCTCCGACTCACTGGAGATGGCGCGCTTCGGCAGTGCCCACCCGGCCAAGACCGTGCTGGTCGCCGGTGTGAAGTTCATGGGCGAAACCGCCAAAATCCTCAATCCTGAAAAACGCATTCTGATGCCGACCCTGGAAGCGACCTGCTCGCTGGACCTGGGTTGCCCGGTGGATGAGTTCTCGGCGTTTTGCGATCAGCATCCGGAACGTACGGTGGTGGTGTATGCCAACACCTCGGCGGCGGTCAAAGCCCGGGCGGATTGGGTGGTGACGTCCAGCTGCGCGCTGGAAATCGTCGAAAGCCTGATGGATAACGGCGAAACCATCATCTGGGGCCCGGACAAACACCTGGGCACCTACATCCAGCGCCAGACCGGCGCGGACATGCTGCTGTGGGACGGTGCCTGCATCGTTCACGAGGAGTTCAAGTCCAAGCAGCTCGAAGACATGAAGGCGCTGTACCCTGACGCCGCGATTCTGGTGCACCCGGAGTCGCCGACCTCGGTGATCGAGCTGGCGGATGCCGTCGGTTCCACCAGTCAGTTGATTGCGGCGGCGCAGAGCCTGCCGAACAAGACCCTGATCGTCGCCACCGATCGCGGCATCTTCTACAAGATGCAGCAGTTGTGCCCGGACAAGGTCTTCATCGAAGCCCCAACGGCCGGTAACGGCGCAGCGTGCCGCAGTTGCGCACATTGCCCATGGATGGCGATGAACACCCTTGAGCGCACGCTGAAGTGCTTGAAGGAAGGGACGAACGAGATCTTTGTGGATCCGGCGTTGATTCCCCAGGCGATTCGACCGTTGAAGCGCATGCTCGATTTCACCCAGGCTGCGCGGATGAAACTGGCCGGTAACGCTTAAGTACTCGTAAAAAACTGTGGGAGCGGGCTTGCTCGCGAAAGCGGTGTGTCAGACAACATCAAAGTTGACCGATACGACCCCTTCGCGAGCAAGCCGCTCCCACATTGATTTTGGTGTCCGGGATTACTTTGTTTTCTTCGGGATGCGCACCAGCTGGGTATTGGAATACATGTCATGCCAGCTGCGTTTCTGTTTATCGAACAGCGACCAGATGAACCCAAGGCCAACGCACAACAGCGATGCGATCGACACCACAAAGCGCAACAGCGCCTGCCACAGACTGATGGACGAGCCGTCAGCGTTCTGCACGCGAATGGACCACACCTGCATGCCCAGGGTCTGACCAGACCAGGTCCAGAACTTGGCAAAAAAACCAAACAGCACAAACAGCAATACCGTCGATAGCAGCGGATCACCGTCCAGCGCGCCGGATTCGGTCAAGGTGCGCATTTTGTCTTCGCCGATGATCGCCATCTGGATCATCTTGTAGATGCCGCTGGTGACGATCAGCAGGGCAGTACACAACAGGAAGTCATAGAACATCGCTGCCAGGCGACGACCCAGGGTGGCGGCGGGAAAGTCGCCCTGGGGTTTGAGCAGGTGTTTCGGCATGGCAGCCTCTGGACGGAAAAAGAAGCCATTTTACGGATTTACGCGCACAAAAAAGCCCCTGATGTCAGCATCAGGGGCTTTTTCGTTACAGAAGATTAGGCTTCTGCTTGTACTTCGTCAGCTTGCATGCCTTTCTGGCCTTGCACAGCGACGAAAGTCACTTTCTGGCCTTCTTTCAGGCTCTTGAAGCCGTTGCCCTGAATAGCGCGGAAATGCACGAACAGATCCGGACCGCTTTCTGGAGTGATAAAACCAAAACCTTTCTCGTCGTTAAACCACTTGACGGTACCGCTCTGACGTGTGGACATTTCTTATTCCTTTGACGCAAAAAATTAATGACAGTCTCCTTCTCATGAAAGAGTACTGGGGCTGGTTGCAGGAGAGTAAGAAGACGTCGAACGGGATGTAGCTAACTTGTAGGCTACTGCCCAGGTCACGATTCCAAGCGACCCATGCAAACACAGTGAACAAACTCTACGCCAACTACGTGAGAAAAAACAAGCCCTGTGAGAGGCCCGGTTTTGCTAAGGTTGATGGCAATAGCGTGTCCACTAGTGCGGGCTTATTCGATCGGGCTGTTCAATTGTTTTCGAACGTTATAAGCAACGTTCATAAACGAAGCTTATAACCAAAGACATGCACTGTTTTATGGCGGTTGCGTTACACATTAGTGCACTGTTAACGCAACCGCGTTACTTATAGAAACAGTCAATCAGCCGCGATAGTAGCGTTGTGGAACAAATGGCATTTTGCTTACAAGCAAAGGCACCTTTTTCCCACGAACAATCGCCCATACGGGTGTGTCGATAGCGATATAAGCGCTGTCGAGGTAGCCCATCGCCAAAGGACCGCCCAGAGTCGGGCCGAAACCACCGCTGCACACCGCGCCGATGATGTCCCCCGCTTCGTTGACGATTTCCGCGCCTTCACGCACCGGCGTGCGTTCCTGCGGCAGCAGACCCACACGCTTGCGGCTGACACCAGCTTGTTGTTGAGCGAACACCGTCTCTGCCCCAGGGAAGCCGCCAGCTCGTGCGCCATCAGCGCGACGTGGCTTGGAGATCGCCCACAACAGGCTGGCTTCGATCGGGGTGGTCTCGGTGTTCATGTCGTGGCCATAGAGGCACAGGCCGGCTTCCAGGCGCAGAGAGTCGCGAGCGCCAAGGCCGATGGCTGCCACTTCGGGTTCAGCCAGCAGGGCGCGAGCCAGGGCTTCAGCGTTGGCGGCTGGCACGGAGATTTCGAAGCCGTCTTCACCGGTGTAGCCCGAACGGCTGACAAAGCATTCGACGCCCAGCAGTTTCACGCGGGTGAACTGCATGAAGGTCATCTTCGCCACTTCAGGCGCCAAGCGTGCGAGTACGGTAACCGCGGCCGGACCTTGCAGGGCCAGCAGCGCGCGTTCTTCGAATAACGGCTCGATCGTGCACTGGTCGCCGATGTGCTGACGCAGATGCGCGAGGTCCTGATCCTTGCAGGCGGCGTTGACCACCAGGAACAGTTCGTCGTTACCCAGGTTAGCGACCATCAGGTCGTCGAGGATGCCACCGGTTTCGTTGGTGAACATCGCGTAGCGCTGCATGCCCACTGGCAAGTCGATGATGTCCACCGGCACCAGGGTTTCCAGGGCCTTGGCGGCATTGGCGCCGGTCAGGCGGATCTGGCCCATGTGCGAGACATCGAACAGCCCGGCCTGATCACGGGTGTGCTGGTGCTCCTTCATAACGCCCAACGGGTATTGCACCGGCATGTCGTAGCCGGCGAACGGCACCATGCGCGCGCCGAGTTCGATGTGCAGGGCGTGCAGCGGGGTTTTCAGCAATTGTTCGGTGGACATATTCAGCTCCTGAAAAAGTGTGCGGATGCGCGTGAGCATCAGCACTCGATAATGTTGACCGCCAAACCGCCTCGGGCGGTTTCCTTGTATTTGCTTTTCATGTCGGCGCCGGTCTGGCGCATGGTGCGGATGACCTTGTCGAGGGAGACGAAGTGCTGACCGTCTCCGCGCAGGGCCATGCGTACCGCATTGATGGCCTTGACCGAACCCATGGCGTTGCGCTCGATGCAAGGCACTTGCACCAGCCCGCCAATCGGGTCGCAGGTCAGGCCGAGGTTGTGTTCCATGCCGATTTCGGCGGCGTTTTCCACTTGCTGCACGGTGCCGCCAAGTACTTCGCACAAGGCTCCGGCCGCCATGGAACAGGCCACGCCGACTTCACCCTGACAACCGACTTCGGCGCCGGAGATCGAGGCGTTTTCCTTGTAGAGAATGCCGATCGCGGCGGCGGTCAGCAGAAAGCGTACGACGCCGTCTTCGTTGGCACCGGGGATAAAGCGCATGTAGTAATGCAGCACCGCCGGGACGATGCCTGCCGCACCGTTAGTGGGCGCAGTGACAACGCGTCCGCCGTTGGCGTTTTCTTCGTTGACCGCCAGGGCGTACAGGTTGACCCAGTCCAGCACCGACAGCGGGTCGCGCAATGACGATTCCGGGTTCTTGCACAGTTGCCGATGCAGCGCAGCAGCCCGGCGTTTGACCTTCAAGCCACCGGGCAAAATCCCTTCGTTGCGGCAACCGGCGGCAACGCAGTCCTGCATCACTTGCCAGATGTTCAGCAGACCGGTGCGGGTTTCCGCTTCCGGGCGCCAGGCACTTTCGTTGGTCAGCATCACCTGACTGATCGACAAACCGTAAGTGGTGCAGTGACCGAGCAGGTCCTTGGCGCTTTTGAACGGGAAGGTCAGCGGTGTGGCGTCTTCGACAATGCGGTCGGCGCCGGCGGCGTCTTCATCGACCACGAAACCGCCGCCAACCGAGTAATACTCGCGGCTGCTGATCTGCAGACCGGCGGCGTCGAATGCGCGAAAGATCATGCCGTTGGGGTGATAGGGCAACGGTTTGCGGATCATCGCCAGGTGTTCTTTCTCGTTGAACGTAATGCTGTGTTCGCCGAGCAGGTTCAAGCGACCATTACCGCGGATGTCTTGCAGACGGGCGGCGACGGTTTCGGTGTTCACGGTGTCCGGGTGTTCACCTTCCAGGCCGAGCAACACGGCTTTGTCGCTGCCGTGGCCTTTGCCGGTGGCGCCGAGCGAGCCGTAGAGCTCGACTTTGACGCAGGCGGTTGCGGTCAGCAGCCCTTCACGGCGCAAGCCTTCGGCGAAACGCGCAGCTGCGCGCATCGGGCCGACGGTATGAGAGCTGGAGGGGCCGATGCCAATCTTGAACAGGTCGAACACGCTTAACGACATGAGTTGTTCTCCGGTTTCTTGTTATAGGAATTGGCGGAATATCAGGCTTGGTGTATTCCCCTGTGGGAGCTGGCCTGCCAGCGATGGCAGTGTGTCAGGCGACAGAAATGGAGATTGATCCACCGCTATCGCTGGCAGGCCAGCTCCCACAGGGTTTTGTGGTGTTCTGGAAAAAGGGGCAGGTAAACCTGCCCCTCATCCGTTTAAGCGTAGCTTTCGATCGACGGGCAAGCGCAAACCAGGTTGCGATCACCAAACACGTTGTCGACGCGACCGACCGGTGGCCAGTATTTGCCTTCGATCAGCGACGCAACCGGATACACCGCTTGCTCACGGCTGTACGGATGCGTCCACTCGCCAACAATCTCCGCCGCGGTGTGCGGAGCGTTTTTCAGTGGGTTGTCTTCCTTGTCCAGCGTGCCGTTTTCCACCGCGCGGATTTCTTCACGGATGCGGATCATGGCGTCGCAGAAGCGGTCCAGTTCTTCCTTGGATTCGCTTTCGGTCGGCTCGATCATCAGCGTGCCTGCCACCGGGAAGGACATGGTCGGGGCGTGGAAGCCGAAGTCGATCAGGCGCTTGGCGACGTCATCGACGCTGATGCCGCTGCTGTCTTTCAGCGGACGCAGGTCGAGGATGCATTCGTGCGCCACCAGGCCGTTGCTGCCGGTGTAGAGCACTGGGTAATGCTCTTCGAGGCGACGGGAAATGTAGTTGGCATTGAGGATCGCCAGTTGCGAAGCGCGTTTGAGACCCGCGCCGCCCATCATCCGAATGTACATCCAGGTGATCGGCAGAATGCTCGCGCTGCCGAACGGTGCGGCGCAGACCGCGCCTTCCTTGCGCTCCATCTGGGCGTGGCCCGGCAGGAACGGGGTCAGGTGCGATTTCACGCCAATCGGGCCGACGCCCGGGCCGCCACCGCCGTGTGGAATGCAGAAGGTTTTGTGCAGGTTCAGGTGAGACACGTCGCCGCCGAACTTGCCCGGCGCGCAGAGGCCGACCATCGCGTTCATGTTGGCGCCGTCGATGTACACCTGGCCGCCGTGGTCATGAATGATGCCGCAGATTTCGCGGATGCCTTCTTCGAACACGCCGTGGGTCGACGGGTAAGTGATCATCAGCGCGGCGAGATGCTCGCGGTGCTCGATGGCCTTGGCGCGCAGGTCTTCGATGTCGACGTTGCCACGGGCATCGCACGCGGTCACGACCACGCGCATGCCGGCCATGTTGGCGGTGGCCGGGTTGGTGCCGTGAGCGGACGACGGGATCAGGCAGATGTCGCGACGGTCTTCGCCACGGCTCTGGTGATAGGCGCGAATCGCCAGCAGGCCAGCGTATTCACCCTGAGAACCAGCGTTCGGTTGCAGCGAGATCGCGTCGTAACCGGTGGCGGCGCAGAGCATCGCTTCCAGTTCGTCGGTCAGTTGCTGATAGCCGGCGCTTTGCTCGGCCGGAGCGAACGGGTGCAGGGCACCAAATTCAGCCCAGGTCACCGGGATCATTTCGCTGGCGGCGTTGAGTTTCATGGTGCACGAACCCAGCGGGATCATGGTGCGATCCAGCGCCAGGTCCTTGTCGGCGAGCTTGCGCAGGTAGCGCATCAGCTCGGTTTCCGAGTGGTAACGGTTGAACACCGGGTGGCTGAGGATTGGCGACTGGCGCACCAGTGCCGCTGGAATGGTCGCTTGAACCGAAGCGGCGAGGGCGGCGAAGTCCGGCAGGGATTTGCCGTCGGCCAGCAGGCTCCACAGGGTCTCCACATCGGCTTGCGAAGTGGTTTCGTCGAGGGACAGGCCCAGACGTTCGGCATCCACGACGCGCAGGTTGATCTGCTGGGCGTGAGCCTTGTCGTGCAGCTTGGCGGTGTTGGCGCCGGTCTTGATCGTCAGGGTGTCGAAGAAGCTTTCTTGCTCGACGTTCAGACCGATTGCTTTCAGGCCTTTGGCCAGAATCGCGGTCAGGTGATGCACGCGGTTGGCGATCTGCGTCAGGCCTTTCGGACCGTGGTACACGGCGTACATGCTGGCGATGTTGGCCAACAGCACTTGTGCGGTGCAGATGTTGCTGGTGGCCTTCTCGCGACGGATGTGTTGCTCGCGGGTCTGCATCGCCAGGCGCAGGGCCGGCTTGCCGAAACGGTCCACGGAGACGCCGACCAGACGGCCCGGCATGTCGCGTTTGAACGCATCTTTAGTCGAGAAGTAAGCAGCGTGCGGACCACCGAAGCCCAGCGGCACGCCGAAGCGTTGCGCGCTGCCAATGGCCACGTCGGCACCGAATTCGCCCGGCGGGGTCAGCACGGTCAGGGCCAGCAGGTCGGCCGCAACCGCGACCAGCGCGTTGGCGGCGTGGAAGCGTTCGGTCAGTTCGTGGTAGTCGAACACGTCACCGTTGCTCGCCGGGTATTGCAGCAGCGCGCCGAAGAACGGCGTCACGTCGGTCAGTTCGAGCTCGTCGCCAACCACCACGTCGATGCCCAAAGGCTCGGCACGGGTGCGCAGCACGTCGAGGGTTTGCGGGTGGCAATGCACGGAGGCGAAGAAGGCGTGGCTGCCCTTGTTCTTGCTCAGGCGCTTGCAGAAGGTCATCGCTTCGGCGGCGGCGGTGGCTTCATCCAGCAGCGAGGCGTTGGCGATCGGCAGGCCGGTCAGGTCGCTGATCAGGGTCTGGAAGTTCAGCAGCGCTTCGAGACGGCCCTGGGAAATTTCTGGCTGGTATGGGGTGTAGGCGGTGTACCAAGCCGGGTTTTCCAGCAGGTTGCGCAGGATCGGCGACGGCGTGTGCGTGCCGTAGTAACCCTGGCCGATGAAGGTCTTGAACAGCTGGTTTTTGCCGGCGATGGATTTGATCAAGGCCAGGGCATCGGCTTCGCTCAGGCCGTCTTCGAGACCGAGGACGCTGGTGCCTTTGATGCTCTCAGGAATGACGCTGGCGCTCAGGGCTTCCAGGGAGTCGAAACCGAGGCTGTTGAGCATGGCTTGCTCGTCGCCTGCGCGCGGGCCGATGTGGCGGGCGATGAATTCGTTGGCGGTAGAAAGGTTTACTTGAGTCATGTCAGCGCTCCTCAGGCTTCGGCGTTGGCTTTGATCAGACGGTCGTAGGCGTCCTGATCCAGCAGTTTGGAGACAGCCGAGGCGTCGGTTGGCTGGAAGCGGAAGAACCAGCCTTCGCCCAGCGGATCTTCGTTGACCAGTTCCGGGCTGCTGTCCAGCGCCGGGTTCACTTCCAGCACTTCACCGTCGAGTGGCATGTACACGCCGCTGGCGGCTTTTACCGATTCCACGGTGGCGGCTTCAGCGCCTTTGTCGTAGGACTGCAGCTCAGGCAGTTGTACGAAAACCACGTCGCCCAAGGCGTTCTGTGCGAAGGCGGTGATGCCGACAGTGACGCTGCCGTCAGCTTCGGTGCGCAGCCATTCGTGATCTTCAGTAAAACGCAACTCGCTCATGGAAACTCCTAAGGGGGCCAGACTCGTCTGGTGGACGCGATGGAATGCTCGGGCTAAAGCCCTGCTTTATGGCGGGTTACTAAGCAATTTCGCGGCCAATGTTTTTTTATCGTTATAAATCAATAGCTTAGTTTGTATGGCGGAGTGAGGAGGATCGATGGCTGTAGCGAAATCGCTACAGCAAGAGGCGAAGAAAAAAGCCTAGGTGGATCAAAGCCTTGCACGGCGGTGATCAGGGGAGAGTGTAGCGATATCGTTCCGCTGTAGCGCTTTCAGTACAGATGGAGGTCGTTTTTGAGCTCGGTCCTGAAGGCTATGCCGACCCATGTGGGAGCGAGCAAGCCCGCTCCCACATTTTGACTGAGTAGGCCTCACTGCTTATTGGGTATGCCGTACTTGCGCAGTCGGTGGGCAATCGCGGTGTGGGAAGTTTGCAGGCGGCTCGCCAGTTGCCGGGTCGAGGGGTAGCTGACGTACAGCTTTTCCAGCAGGGTTTTCTCGAACTCTTCCATCGCCTGTTCAAGGCTGTCGACTTCGCTGTCACTCTGGCGCGCCACGGATGTGCCAGCGATGTCGAGGTCGCCGATGTCGACCAGGCTGCTTTCGCAAATTGCTGCTGCACGGAAGATCACGTTCTGCAATTGCCGCACGTTGCCCGGCCAGCGGTTACCCAGCAATGCCGGGTACGTGCCGGGGGCCAGTCGGCATACCGGGCGCTGGATCTGCGCGCAGGCCTGCTGCATGAAATAGCGGGCCAGCAGCAGGATGTCCTGACCGCGTTCGCGCAGGGGCGGGACTTCGACGTTGAGGACGTTGAGGCGATAGAACAAATCTTCGCGGAACGAACCTTCGCTGACCATTTTTTCCAGATTGCGGTGGGTTGCGCTGAGGATCCGTACGTTGACCTTCACCTCGCGATCGCCCCCGACTCGACGGAAGCTGCCGTCGTTGAGGAACCTCAGCAACTTCGCCTGCAAGTACGGCGACATCTCGCCGATCTCATCCAGAAACACCGTACCTTGGTTGGCCAGTTCCATCAGTCCCGGTTTACCGCCCCGTTGCGCGCCGGTGAAGGCACCGGGGGCGTAGCCGAACAGTTCGCTTTCGGCGAGGTTCTCTGGCAATGCCGCGCAGTTCAGCGCCAGGAACGGCGAACTGTGCCGCGCGCTGATCGCATGGCAGGCCCGCGCCACCAGTTCCTTGCCGGTGCCGGTTTCGCCCTGGATCAGTAGCGGCGCATCAAGGGCCGCCACCCGCTGGGCGCGCGCCTTGAGGGTTCGAATCGCCGGGGATTCGCCGAGCAACGCGTCAAAACCTTCGGCGTGATCGTGGTGCAGCGCCGAGAGACGTTCGCCGATGCGGTTCGGTTGATACAGGGTCAGCAGGGCGCCGGCGTCGGTGATCGGGGTAGCGTCCAGCAGCAGGGTCTGACCGTTGACGGTGATTTCGCGCAGTGGCAGGCGGAAGCCGTTTTCGAGCAATACGCCGAGCAGCGCCGGGTCGGCAAACAGGTCGGCGACACTTTCGCCGGCCGGCTCACGGTCATACAAAGCGATCAGCGCCGGGTTGGCCAGCAGCACTTTGCCGTCGCTGTCGAGGGCCAGCACCGGGTCGGTCATGGCGGCGAGCAGCGCATCGAGCTGCAAGTGCCGACGTTGGCCGGGCAGGATGTCGACCACCGTCATCGCTTGCACGCCACGCACGCTGAGCAAGGCGTCGCGCAGCTCTTCGAGCACGTCAGGGCTCAGGGTCGGCGCGTCGATGTAAACGTTGGGCGGGACCATTTCCACCGCATCCAGATTGAGATTGCGCCCACCGAGCAGGGCCAGGACTTCCTGGGTAATGCCGACGCGGTCGATGAAGCTGACGTGGATACGCATGGGGCGGTTTTGGGTTCTGGAATACGGAGGGTGGCAAGTATGCCTTGGGGCGGGCGAATGGTGAAATCCTGCGCGGGACTTCAGAGCAACGATGATCCCCTGTGGGAGCGAGCAAGCCCGCTCCCACAGGTACAGCGTTCATCCAGGGAATTGGGGTTACTCGAAGTTCTCGAGGTTGACCGGGTCGCCGGACTTCATATCCAACTGCTTTCGGATGTCTTCAAACATTAAATCGTAATGCTTGTGAACCGAGCCGATCTGGCTGTGTGTCTTCGGAATTCCGTACTTCTCGGCGATCTTTGTCACGTTGTTGGCGAAGTTGTAAGCCTCCTCCTTGGGCAGAAAGAAGGTCTCTGTCATGTCCTTTCCCTGCATGCTGCCGTGCATGGTGAACTGGATGCCTTTATCCCCTTTGTCGTTCTTGCTGACCTCATAGTCGAGGTGCACGTTGTAGTTGACATCATCCGGGGTCAGCGCGTGGCGCTCGATGTGCAAGTGGCCGGGCTCGAACGTTGCCATTGACGTTTCTCCTTATAAATAAGTAATGCCAGGTTTTGCCGTGCTGATACGGGTGCCGGCCTTGCCCTGGACGATCGCTTCGATGTCCGAGAGTGAACCGATCACCGCAGTTTTTCCAGTATGGCGGGCGAACTCGCAGGCTGCCTGCACCTTTGGTCCCATGGAGCCGGCGGCGAAGCCGAGTTTTTCCATGTCGTCGGGGTGGGCTTGGGCGATGGCTTTCTGGGTCGGTTTGCCGAAGTCGATGAACGCCGCGCTGACGTCGGTGGCAATCACCAGCAGATCGCTTTCCAGCTGTTCGGCCAGCAGCGCCGAGCACAGGTCCTTGTCGATTACCGCTTCCACGCCTTGCAGCTTGCCGTGGGCACCGTACATCGTCGGGATGCCGCCACCGCCGGCGCAGATCACAATGCTGCCTTTTTCCAGCAACCACTTGATCGGGCGGATTTCGAAGATGCGTTTGGGTCTTGGACTGGCCACTACACGACGGTATTTATCGCCGTCCGGGGCAATCGCCCAGCCTTTTTCGGCAGCGAGTTTCTCTGCTTCGGCCTTGGTGTAGACCGGGCCGATGGGTTTGCTCGGGGCCTGGAACGCCGGGTCGTTGGGATCGACTTCGACCTGGGTGAGCAGGGTCGCAAAGGGCACTTCGAAGTCCAGCAGGTTGCCCAGTTCCTGTTCGATGATGTAGCCGATCATGCCTTCGGTTTCGGCACCGAGCACGTCCAGCGGATAAGGCGAAACCGAGGTGTAGGCCGCGGCTTGCAGCGACAGCAGGCCAACCTGCGGACCATTGCCGTGAGCGATCACCAGTTCGTTGCCGGCATAAATCTTGGCGATCTGTTCGGTGGCGATCCGGATGTTGGCGCGTTGATTGTCCGCGGTCATGGGTTCACCCCGGCGGAGCAGGGCGTTACCGCCCAGAGCAACGACGATACGCATGGTGCATGTCCTTCTAAAAGAGCAGTAAGCGGGCAACTCGGTCTGTCGATGGAACCCTGACCCTGTGGGAGCGAGCCTGCTCGCGATGGGATCGCCGCGGTCTGTCAGATGCACCGCGGCGCTGCCATCGCTGGCAGGCCAGCTCCCACATTGACCATGTTCCGTCAGTGAGAGCCGCGTGAGCCGTTAGATATCCGCCAGCGCCGATACCAGAATCGCCTTGATGGTGTGCATGCGGTTTTCCGCTTGCTCGAAGGCGATGTTGGCCGGCGATTCGAAGACTTCTTCAGTCACTTCGACACCGTTGGCCAAGTGCGGATACCGCGCGGCGATGTCTTTGCCGACCTTGGTTTCGCTGTTGTGGAACGCCGGCAGGCAGTGCATGAACTTCACGCGCGGATTGCCGGAGGCCTTCATCATCGCGGCGTTGACCTGGTACGGCAGCAGTTGCTCGATGCGCTCGTCCCACGCTTCCACCGGCTCACCCATGGACACCCAGATATCGGTGTGGATGAAGTCCACGCCCTTGACCGCTTCTTTCGGGTCTTCGGTGATGGTGATGCGTGCGCCGCTTTCTTCAGCGAATGCCTTGCACTGGTCGATGAAATCCTGATGCGGCCACAGGGCTTTTGGTGCGGCGATGCGCACGTCCATGCCGAGTTTGGCGCCGATCATCAGCAGCGAGTTGCCCATGTTGTAGCGTGCGTCGCCGAGGTAGGCGTAGCTGATGTCGTGCAGCGGTTTGTCGCTGTGCTCACGCATGGTCAGGGTGTCGGCAATCATTTGCGTCGGGTGGAATTCAGCAGTCAAGCCGTTGAACACCGGCACACCGGCGAACTTGGCCAGCTCCTCGACAATTTCCTGTTCGAAGCCGCGGTACTCGATGGCGTCGAACATCCGCCCCAGCACGCGGGCGGTGTCTTTCATGCTTTCCTTGTGGCCGATCTGCGACGACACCGGGTCGATGTAGGTGACGTGGGCGCCCTGGTCATGGGCCGCGACTTCGAAGGCGCAACGGGTGCGGGTCGAGGTTTTTTCGAAGATCAGCGCGATGTTCTTGCCTTGCAGGTGTGGACGCTCGGTGCCGGTGTATTTGGCGCGCTTGAGGTCACGGGACAGGTCCAGCAGGTAATTGAGCTCGCGAGTCGTGTGGTGCATCAGCGAGAGCAGGCTGCGGTTGCGCATGTTGAAAGCCATGGTTGGATCTCCTTTGGTTTCGGTTATCCGCCGGCTTCACGCTTTATGAGCGCGAAGCCGGGCACAGGAATTAATAGTCGATAGGGTCGCGAATGATCGGGCAGGTCATGCAGTGGCCGCCGCCACGGCCGCGTCCGAGTTCGCCGGCACTGATGGTGATGACTTCCACCCCGGCCTTGCGCAGCAGGGTGTTGGTGTAGGTGTTGCGGTCATAACCGATCACCACGCCGGGCTCCACGGCCACCACGTTGTTGCCGTCGTCCCATTGCTCGCGTTCGGCGGCGAAGCTGTTGCCGCCGGTTTCCACCACGCGCAACGTTTTGAGGTTGAGGGCCTTGGCCACGGTGTCGAGGAAGTTGGTTTCTTCGCGGCGAATGTCGATGCCGCCCGGTTTGCTTTCGTCAGGGCGCAGGGTGAAGGCGACGATCTGGTTCACCACTTCCGGGAAGATCGTCACCAGGTCGCGGTCGCAGAAGCTGAACACGGTGTCCAGGTGCATCGCGGCGCGGGATTTCGGCAGGCCGGCAACGATGACTTTCTCGACGGCTTTGTTCTTGAACAGGTTCACCGCCAGTTGGCCGATCGCCTGGCGGGACGAGCGTTCGCCCATGCCGATCAACACCACGCCGTTGCCGATTGGCATCACGTCGCCGCCTTCAAGGGTGGCGCTGCCGTGATCCTGATCGGGGTCGCCGTACCAGATTTCGAAGTCGGCGTTGGTGAACTGTGGATGGAATTTATAAATGGCGGTGGCCAGCAGGGTTTCCTGTCGACGCGCCGGCCAGTACATCGGGTTCAGCGTCACGCCACCGTAGATCCAGCAGGTGGTGTCGCGAGTGAATTGGGTGTTGGGCAGCGGCGGCAGAATGAAGCTGGAGTGGCCGAGGAAATCGCGGAACATCTGAATGGTCTTGCCGCCGAAGCTGTCCGGCAAATCATCAGCGGAAACGCCGCCAATCAGGAACTCGGCGATATGCCGCGGTTCCAGGCTGCGCAGCCACGAACCCACTTCGTTGATCAGGCCCAGGCCGACCGAGTTGGCAGTGACCTTGCGTTCCAGGATCCAGTCCAGCGCTTCAGGGATGACGACGATGTCGGTCAGCAGGTTATGCATTTCCAGAACGTCGATGTTGCGTTCACGCATTTTGGTGACGAAGTCGAAGTGGTCACGCTTGGCCTGGGCCACCCACAGCACATCGTCGAAGAGCAGCTCGTCACAGTTGTTCGGGGTCAGCCGCTGGTGGGCCAGGCCGGGGGAGCAAACCATGACTTTGCGCAGTTTGCCGGCTTCGGAATGGACGCCGTACTTAACTTTTTCCGTGGTCATTACCGTGATCCTCCAGATGACAAAAAATGGGGTGTTACAGAGTCAGGAAGCCGTCATACAGCCCGTAGGCCGCCACCAGGGCGCCCGCGACGACGGCTGCGAAAATCAGCTTCTCGACGTTGGTGAAAACCGGTTTGTTGACTTCAAGCTTGGCCTTGGCGAACAGGATCGCGCCAGGCGCATAGAGCAGGGCGGAGAGCAGCAGGTATTTGACGCCGCCGGCATAAATCAGCCAGACCGCGTAGATCAAGGCGACGGCGCCGATGAACAGGTCTTTGCTGCGTTCGGACGCGGCGTTTTCATAGCTCTCGCCGCGCACCGCCAGCAGCAGCGCGTAAGCCGCCGACCACAGATACGGCACCAGAATCATCGAGGTGGCGAGGTAGATCAGCGACAGGTAAGTGCTGGCGGAAAACAGGGTGATGATCAGGAACACCTGCACCATCGCGTTGGTCAGCCACAAGGCGTTGACCGGCACATGGTTGGCGTTTTCCTTGCGCAGGAACGCCGGCATGGTGTGGTCCTTGGCGGCAGCGAACATGATCTCCGCACACAGCAGCACCCACGACAGCAGCGCACCCAGCAGGGAAATGATCAGACCGACGCTGATCAGTGCCGCGCCCCACGGACCAACGACATGTTCCAGCACCGCTGCCATCGACGGGTTCTGCAGTTTGGCCAGTTCCGGTTGGGTCATGATGCCCAGGGACAGGACGTTCACCAGCACCAGGAACAGCAGCACGGTGATAAAGCCGATCACGGTGGCTTTACCGACATCGCTGCGTTTTTCCGCCCGGGCCGAGAAGATGCTCGCGCCTTCGATGCCGATGAACACCCAGACGGTGACCAGCATCATGTTGCGTACCTGGTTCATCACGCTGCCCAGGTCCGGGTTTTTCAAGCCCCAGATGTCCGCGGTGAAGATGTCCAGTTTGAAGGCGAAAATTGCGATCAGGACAAACAGCAGCAGCGGCACGATCTTGGCGACAGTGGTCACCAGGTTGATGAACGCCGCTTCCTTGATCCCCCGCAGCACGAGGAAATGCACACCCCAGAGCAGCACCGACGCACCGATCACTGCAGCAACGGTGTTGCCTTCGCCGAAGATCGGGAAGAAATAACCGAGGGTGCTGAACAGCAGAACGAAGTAACCGACGTTGCCCAGCCAGGCACTGATCCAGTAACCCCAGGCGGACGAGAAACCCATGTAATCGCCGAACCCGGCCTTGGCGTAGGCGTAGACACCGCCGTCCAGATCAGGTTTTCGGTTAGCAAGGGTCTGGAAGACAAACGCGAGGGTCAGCATGCCGACGGCGGTAATGGCCCAACCGATCAGCACGGCACCGACGTCGGCACTGGCGGCCATGTTCTGGGGCAAAGAGAAGATCCCGCCACCAATCATCGAGCCGACAACCAGCGCGACGAGTGCACCGAGTTTCAGTTTTCCGGGGGATTCAGACATTGCATGACTCCAGTGCAGGAGAAGAGAGAAAACAGTTTAATTTCGTTTGCTGTTCAATCATCTGACTTAGATCAATGCATGCTCACATTCCATTGTTAATTAAAGACTTACAGGTTTTTGGAAGGCATGAGACTATTGCCGCAAAAGCCATTTCCAGAGGCCTCAGCTATTGGAAGAAGAATTAACGCGTACCCATTGAAGTCTAGACGCTAGTTTGTTTTTGGGTTTTAGCAAGTATTGCTCCCTGATTTCGGAGCCCTATTGATTTATTAGGATTGTCCGACAAAAGCGCTATTTCTTTTGGTCGCAATAGAGTGAAAGGTTATAAATAAATATGGCCGTTGGCATTAATTAATAAACATTATTACGCTGTCTCTATTTAGTTAAAGTCATCTATTTGGGGCGAGTGACTTGGCTCCCGTTGGGGCGTGTACCGGCTCAAACAGGGACTGCTGTGCAGTCAGCGGGAGCAAGCTCCTAGCCACCTATTCAGTGCAGTAAAAGGGGATGTCGCATGTCGCAACCGACGCAAAAGCTTCGCCTGAGTGCGCTGATCGCCCTGGTGGTGGGATCGATGATCGGCGGCGGGATTTTTTCCTTGCCGCAAAACATGGCGGCGCGTGCCGATGCCGGGGCGATATTGATCGGTTGGGCGATCACCGCGGTAGGCATGTTGACCCTGGCCTTCGTGTTCCAGACTTTGGCCAATCGCAAGCCTGAACTTGACTCCGGGGTGTACGCCTACGCCAAGGCCGGGTTCGGCGATTACATGGGGTTTTCCTCGGCCTGGGGTTACTGGATCAGTGCCTGGCTGGGCAACGTCGGTTATTTCGTGTTGCTGTTCAGCACCCTCGGCTATTTTTTTCCGGTGTTTGGCCAGGGCAATACGCCGATCGCCATCGGCTGCGCCTCGGTGCTGCTGTGGGCCGTGCATTTTCTGGTGCTGCGCGGGATCAAGGAGGCGACGTTCATCAATCAGCTGACCACCGTGGCCAAGATCGTGCCGCTGATCATGTTCATCATCATCGCCGCCGTAGCTTTCAAGGCTGACATCTTCACCCGTGACATATGGGGCCGCAGCAACCCGAATTTCGGCGGCGTGATGGACCAGGTGCGCAACATGATGCTGGTCACCGTGTTCGTGTTCATCGGCATTGAAGGCGCCAGTGTGTATTCGGCAAGAGCGGAGAAACGCTCGGACGTCGGCCGGGCCACGGTCATCGGTTTTATCGGCGTGTTGGCGTTGCTGGTGCTGGTGAACGTATTGTCCCTGGGGATCATGAGCCAGCCCGAACTGGCCACCCTGCAGAACCCGTCGCTGGCCGCAGTGCTGGAACACATTGTCGGCCCTTGGGGCGCGCTATTGATCAGCATCGGCCTGGCGATTTCGCTACTCGGTGCATTGCTGTCCTGGGCGCTGCTCTGCGCCGAAATCCTCTTCGCCACGGCCAAGGACAAGACCATGCCGGCCTTCCTGACCAAGGAAAACGCCAACCGTGTGCCAGTCAATGCGCTGTGGCTGACCAATGTGATGATCCAGATTTTCCTGCTGATCACCCTGTTTTCCGCCGGCACTTACACCAGCCTGATCTACCTTGCTTCTTCGATGATTCTGGTGCCATACCTGTGGTCGGCGGCGTACGCGGTGCTGTTGAGCGGGCGCGGCGAAACTTACGAGCATGCGTCGGCCGAGCGCACCAAAGACCTGATGATCGGCGGCATCGCCCTAGGTTACGCAGTGTGGCTGTTGTATGCGGGCGGGGTGAAATATTTGCTACTGTCGGCGTTGTTGTATGCGCCAGGAGTGATCTTGTTTGCCAAGGCCAAGCATGAGCAGGGCGAGCCGTTGTTCACGCATATCGAGAAAGGGATTTTTACCTGTGTCATCAGCGGAGCAGGGCTGGCGGCGTACGGGTTGTACAGCGGGTTGCTGTCGTTGTGAAAGTGCTGCTGGCGTATCAACCGCCGTATGACTGGTCGGCAATGTTGGGTTTTTTGTCGGCGCGGGCGGTGGCCGGGATGGAAACGCTGGCCGATGGCGTTTACTCGCGCAGCATCGGGTTGAACGGTGTTCACGGTACGTTTTCGATCCTCCCCGTGGCGGGCGATGCGCTGGAAGTGACGCTGGATTTTCCTGATCTGGCGGCCATCCCGCAGATCGTCGCGCGGCTGCGACGGATGTTTGATCTGGATGCGGATTTGCCGGCGATCCATCAGCAACTGGTCGCTGATTCGTTGATGGAGCGGTTGATTGCCGAGCGTCCGGGTCAGCGTGTGCCGGGTGCCTGGGATGGATTGGAGCTGGCAGTTCGTGCGGTACTCGGGCAGCAGATTACCGTGGGTGCGGCGATCAAATTGGCGGGGAAACTGGTGGCGCAGTATGGACAGCCCTTGCCGTCGCCGATACCGGGATTGACGCATGTGTTTCCTGACGCAGCCGTGTTGGCGGAGGCGGATCTGGCGACGTTGGGCATGCCGAAAAGTCGCGGTCGGACCTTGTCCGGCGTGGCTCAGGCGTTGCTGGATGATCCGTTGCTGTTTGAGCCGGGACGGGAGGGCGGTGTGGCGCGGTTGCTGGCGTTGCACGGGATCGGCGACTGGACGGCGCAGTACATTGCGTTACGGCAGTTGCGGGAGATGGACGCGTTTCCGAGTGGGGATGTGGGGTTGATCAATGCGCTGGCGGCGCTTGAGGGTGGGGCGGTGACGGCGCGGGAGTTGTTGCTGCGGGCCGAGGCTTGGCGGCCCTGGCGTGGGTATGCGGCGCAGCTTCTTTGGACGTCGCTGAGCCGGATGGATTGAGTTGTTTGTTCCGGCCTCATCGCCAGCAGGCTGGCTCCCACAGGTTGTGTGATCGACATAAATCCGCTGTGGGGCAACTGTCTTGATTTTGATGATTTGGTTGGGCTGGCTCCCACAGGTTTTGTGAACGATACAGATTCACTGTGGGAGCCAGCCTGCTGGCGATGGGGCCAGGACGGTCACCACCACTGCGCGCGGTGGGAACCCAATTCAGCCGCCGGAAGCGCCCACTGCAAGGGCGTCCCGGTGATTTTCAACGGCACATGAAGCCGATGCGCCGCCCCCCAGGGCGTCTGCTCAATCAACATCCCTTGATCGTTTTCATCTTCTGCCCGCAACGCTTCATCCGTCCCGGCACCGTTTTCAATCAACAACTTTGCGGTGCGCGCCAACGACAATCTGGCCGACCCACCACGCCCCAACAACGTGATCGCCGCAGCCGCCATCAAATACCCGGTCGCATGGTCAAGCGCCTGAACCGGCAACGGTGTCGGCTTGTCCGTTTTCTTCCAGTGCATGCCCGCATCAGCAATTCCGCTGCTCATCTGCACCAGGCTGTCGAAGCCGCGGCGGTGCTGCCACGGGCCGCTCCAGCCATAGGCGTTGAGGCATACATCGATCAGGCCCGGTGCCAGCTTTTCACGCTCGCAGGCACTGTAACCCAGCTTTTCCAGTGCGTCGGCGCGGTAGCCGTGGAGGATGATATCGGCGTCCTTGAGCAGGCTTTCGAACACGGCTCGATCGTCATGGTTGTGCAGGTCCAGCCGCGCACAACGTTTGCCCAAGGTGACTTCAGGCACCACGCCCGGTTCGCTCCAGGTCGGTGGGTCGATGCGCAACACATCGGCGCCGAGACCCGCGAGGAAACGGCTGGCGACAGGGCCTGCGAGCACGCGCGTGAGGTCCAGCACCTTGATTCCGGCCAGCGGTTGCGCCACAGAACCGATCCATGGTTTCGCGTGTTGACCGCTGTCGGCGCTGAACTGAATCAACGGCTCGGCGTTAACCGCCAAGCCTTGGGGATGCGCCTGCCATTGTGCCCAGCTGCGCATTTCGGCGGCGCAACCACCGGCATCGACCACGGCCTGTTCCAGATCGGTTTTCGCCCATTGCGCGACCTTGCTCGCCATCGCGGCACGGTCGGCACAGGCGCCGAGCACGCTTTCGGCGGCGGCGCGGTGATGCGGCGCGTTGGTGTGCAGACGGATCCAGCCGTCCTTGGTGGCGTAGTCGCCGGCCACCGGGTCCCACAGCGGCGGAACGCTCCAGCCCACGGGGCGAATCGAGGTGGCAAACCAGAAAGACGCGAGGCGGCGGTCGACTTCAAGGCTGGGCAAACGACCGGTGTGCTGCTGCAGTAATTCGCTGACCGTTTGACCGGCGGCCGCGATGCTGGCGCAGGCCAGGTCAGTCACGGCAAACGCCGAGGGCAGGGCGCCGCTCGACGTAAAAGAAATCGGTGTGTGCGGCAAGCCGAGTGCGGCTTGAATGGACGTGAGTAAACCAGTCATCGAAGGCCCTCCGGAACGAGAGCCCGAGCATAGATCAAAACACTGCTCCCACAGGGGATCTGCGGTGGGCCAATTACACGCGGAACTGATCCATCAATTTCATCTGGTGGGTGGTCAGGGAGTTGAGCTGGCTGCTGATCTGCGCCGATTCGGTGGCCTGGCCAGTCAGGGTTTCGGTGACGGTGCGGATCGCCGAGACGTTGCGATTGACCTCTTCGGCCACCGCGCTTTGCTGTTCGGCGGCGCTGGCGATTTGCAGGTTCATGTCGCTGATCACGGTGACTGCGTCGCTGATTTTGCTCAAAGCTTGCACCGCTTGCTGGATCTGCCCGGCGTTGCTGTGGGCCTGGGTCTGGCTCGAATGCATGGTGGCGACCACGCCGCGGGTGCCGGTCTGGATGCGCTCGATGACGATGCGGATTTCTTCCACCGAATCCTGGGTGCGTTTGGCCAGGTTGCGCACTTCATCGGCGACCACCGCAAACCCACGACCGCTTTCACCGGCACGTGCCGCTTCGATGGCTGCGTTGAGGGCCAGCAGGTTGGTTTGCTCGGCGATACTGCGGATCACTTCCAGCACCGAACCGATCTGCTCGCTGTTGACCGCCAGCGCTTCGACTTCGGTCACGGCCTTGCTGACTTCGTCGGCCAGTTGATTGATGTCGCGGGTGCTGCGTTCGATGATCGACATGCCATCTCGCGCCGATTGATCCGCACCTTTGGCCGCGTTGGCGGCGTTCGACGCGCTGTTGGCGACCTCGTGGGCGGTGGCGCTCATTTCGTTGGACGCGGTGGCGACCTGGTCGATTTCGCGGAACTGCACTTGCATGCCTTCGCTGGTCTGACGGGCAATCTCCGAAGACTGGTCGGCGGTGCCACGGGCGTCGGTGATGCTTTGTTTGATCTGCGCGATGGTCGGTTGCAGCTTGTCGAGGAAACGGTTGAACCAGCTGACCAGTTCGCCCAGTTCATCTTTCTTGCTGTAGTGCAGGCGTTGCGTCAGGTCACCGTCTCCGCTGGCAATCGCCTTGAGCATTTCGGCGACGCTGTTGATCGGCCGGGTCACGCCCGAGGCGGTGAGCCAGATCAGCAACAGGCCGACCAGACCGGCAGCGACAGCCACCAGCACCGCTTTGATCGTGCCGCTTTGCTGGGCGTCATCGAGTACCGCTTGCAGCTTCACCGAATCGGCCAGCAGCACTTGTTTCGGCAGGTCGATCACCACACCCCAGGCTTTGGAGTCGCTGATCGGGCTGACCGGGTACACCGCACGGATCACATCGCCTTGTTCGAGGATTTTCGGCGAGCCGCCGCTGAGCAGTTGCAGGATGTCCTTGCCGTCTGCGCCCAGGGTGGCATCGATGCTTTTGCCGACCTTGGTCGCGTCGACGCTATAACCGGCCAGTACACCGCTGCCGGAGACGATCAGCATGTGCCCGGCGCTGTTGAACAGGTCACGTTGGGAGTCGACCGCGGCCGCTTGCAGGGCGTCGAGGGCGATGTCCACGCCGACCACACCGATGGATTTGCCGTCCACCAACAGCGGCACGGAAATGGTGGTCATCAGCATTTCCTTGCCGCCGACGGTGTCGGCATACGGGTCCAGCAGGCAGGTGCGCTTGCTGTCGCGAGGGCAGGTGTACCAGCTGTTGTAAGGCGTGCCGCTGAGGCTCAAGGTGGTTTTGGTCATGTCGTCTTCGACCATGATCGTGTTAATCCCGGCCCCGCCAGCACGGCTCCAGTAACTGGCGAAACGCCCGGCTTCGTTGGACTGGCGCGCCGCGTCGTTGGCGAATTCACTGTCCTTGCCGTCGAGGCCATTGGGCTCGAACGCCAGCCAGATTCCCAGCACTTTGCTGTTGCGCTCGAACGCGGTTTTCAGGCTCTGGTTCAACTCTTCACGCAGGGCCCCGGCTTCAAGCGAGCGCTTGGCGGCCAGGGCGCGCATGTCCTTGATCTGATCGGCCAGGGCGGTCACCACCAACAGGCTTTCACCGAACGTCTTCTGCACCCGTACCGCTTGCTCGGCGGCCTTGGCCTGGAGCAGGTCCTGCACGCTGGCGGTGAGCATCTTGCTGCTCGAGGCACTGACCAGTTCATCGTTCTGGTTGGTCTGGTAAATGTTCATGCCGACGATCAACGAGACCACGCCAAGCAGGCACAGGCCGGACAGCAGGACGATTTTCAGGCGGATAGAGAGAGAGTCGAACATAGGGCGAACTCGCGAAGGGATGGAGTGTTGGCTGTGGGCCGATGTCGGCCCGGTTCGCCAAATCCATTCAGCGCCATTTAATGCACATCGGCGTAGGGCGAGGATGCATGATGGTGGCACCGACGAACGGTCATGGTTGAACGTTTGCGCAGGAAAACTCCCTGAAAAGGCCAGGAATTCAGGAGATTTTCGGCAGCGATTCCGGTCGCGACCACAGCCACAGATTGCCCAGGCTCATACCGGCAATCGCCAGGTAGATCGGCCAGCCGTGATCGAGCATGACCAGCATCAGCGTGGCGCACAGCAGCATGCTGACGGTGGCGCTGACCTTGGCCCGGCGGGCGATGATTTTGCCGTTGCGCCAGTTGCGCAGGAGGGGACCGAACAGCCGATGGTTTTCCAGCCAGGCACTCAGGCGCGGCGAACTCCTGGTCGCGGCCCAGGCGGCGAGGAGGATGAACTCGGTGGTCGGCAGGCCGGGAATCACGATGGCGATCAGGCCGATGCCGAGGCTGACATAGGCGAGCAGGCCGAAGAAGATTCGGGTGAGTTTGGAGGTGGAAAGGTGAGGCATAGGGCTCACGGATGGTCATTGAGGCTTGATCAGGATCTAGCAGACTTACTCTGTCCCCTGTGGGAGCGGGCTTGCCCGCGATAGCGATGTAACATTCAGCATCTCTGTTGAATGTTAAGCCGTCATCGCGGGCAAGCCCGCTCCCACAGGGATTGTGTTTCAGGCGGGTTCTGGGGTGTAAGCCTGTTCCAGCAGCACGGTGAAGCGGTTGAACGCAGCGACAGCGGCTTGCTCGATTTCAGCCTCTTCCTGAGCACTGAACGCCAACGAGTCGAGGGTTCTAACGAAGCTTTTCCAGCCTTCAGCGCGGCCGCCGGCCGGTTCGCCGAGGTGACGGGCGCCGAAGGTTTCACTCAGGCCCAGACCCACGGCACGCTTGATCAGGAACGCTGCGCCGAGCTTTGAGCCTTCCGAAACAAACAACCAGCCCAGCGCTTCGGCTTTGCCTGGATGCTTCACCGCGCCGGCAACCGGTGCCGGTACTTCGGTTACCAGATCCGCCAGGTCAGCCTTGGCCGCTTCGGCCCGGCAGCGCGCCGGCAGGTCGGGGACGATGGCCGTCAGCTCGGCATCGTTGTACAGCGACGCCAGTTCCGACTGGAACAGATACTGCGCAGCCACAAAACGGGCGAAGTTGGCTCGCGTCTCAAACGGTGCGTGGGCTTTGACCAACGCATCGAGTCTGGTGTGAGGCTCGTTAGTGATCTGATTCAAGCGTTGCGAACGCAGAGCTGGGCGTTGAGCAGTGTCCTGAGTGGTCATGAAATATCCTTGAGGAAAAGAGGCGCTTGGTAACGAGACGAATGGGGAGGCGCCGGACAGTAAAAAATCCTCACGTCGCGGCTGTTATAAAGCCGCGATGTGAGGTGGATTGGGTCAGATATCCCAGACCAGATTGACCGCGAAGTTGCGACCCGGTTGGGTCAGGCGATCCAGGTTGGCCGGGCTGAGCACGGCCGCTTCGCCGACGCTGTCGTAACCGCGCACGTCATCCCACAGCCAGTATTTTTTGTCGGTCAGGTTGTAGACGCCTGCGCTGACTGTCACATCGTCGGTGACTTTGTAGAAGCCGGTCAGGTCGAGCATGCCGAAGCCCGGCGACTTGAACTGGCTGCTCACGCCATCCGGCGACTTGAAGTTGCTGTCGTCGACCCGATCCTTGCGCTTGACCAGCGTCCAGCTGAGCAAACCGCCGTAGTTGTCCTGGTCGTAACCGAGGCCGAACACGCCGGTCAGCGGGTTGACGCTGTTGATCGGCTCGCCGGTGTCGTTGTTGCGACCGTAGGCGTAGGCCACCGAGCCCTGGGTGTAGAGACCTTGTGGGGCGCCGAACGCGTCGAGGTTCAGGCGGCCCTTGATCTCGGCGCCCTTGATGGTCGCGTGTTTGATGTTGTTGCTCTGGAAGGTCAGCTCGCTGTAACCCGGGGTGACCGCGTCCTCGTTGATAAAGTCGCGGTACTTGTTATAGAACACCGCCACATCGAACGAACCGGACTCGAAGTTGCCGCGCAGGCCGGTTTCGTAGCTTTTGCTTTTTTCCGGTTCCAGGTCCGGGTTCGGCGCCACGCTGTAGCCGGTGGTGGTGTTTTCGAAGCGCCCGTACAACGCCTTGGCGGTTGGCGTGCGGAAACCTTCGGCGTATTGGCCATACCAGGTGTACTGATCGGTCAGGGCATAGGTCAGGCCGAACTTGGGTGAAACTTTGTGCCAGGTCTTGTTCTCATCGCTCACGGTGCCGCGACCGTCGGCGGCCACGGTGTTGAGGAATTCCTGGGTGATGTGCGGCTTGAGCTGGGTGTAGTCGTAGCGCAGGCCCGGCAGGAAGGTCCACTGGTTCCAGCGGATTTCATCCTGGGCGAACAGGCTGTAGGTATTGATGCTCGGGTCCGGGAAGTCGCTGGATTTTCTCAGTACATCGGCCGCGCTGGTCGCGCCGATGGCCGTACAGCCGCGACCGACCGCCAGGCACTTGCCGTCGCCGCTGCGCGAGCCGGTGACTTTCTGTTGCTTGAGGGTGGTGCCGTAGGTCAGCAAGTGCTCGGTGTCCGCGATGCTGAAGGCTTTATCCAGTTGGGCGTCGAAGACCCACTGTTTCTCTTGGTAGATTGTGTCGCGAGTGCGCAGCACTCGTCGGGTGATCGGGAAATAGAATTCTTCGGTGCTCTGATCGGTTTTCGCGGTCTGGTGGTTCAGGCTCCACTTGACGTTGTCGGCCAGCAGGCTGTCGAGGGCGAAGCGGTGTTCCAGGCCGAAACGCTCACGGGTGATGGTGTCGTTACCGGTGCGCCACTGGTACATGCCGCCGGGCAACACGCTGTTCGGAATGGTTGGCTGGCCGTTGAAGTACGGGCCGCCGTAAGCGCTTTTCTGATCGGTGTCGCGGTCGTCCTTGTACTTCTCGTAGGTCAGGCCGAGGCGTGAATCTGCATTGTAGTTCCAGCCGATCTTGGCCAATACGTTGGTGGCGCGCACGTCTTCCGGGTTGGCGGCAGTGCGGTCCAGACCGGTGCCGTTGTTGCTGCCATAAGAATCGGTTTCGTGACCGTCGCGCTGGCTGTAATGCAGCAAGCCGTCGAACTGATCGGCACGGCCGGCGACGGTGGCGGACTTCAGCCAGCTCTCGTCAGCGGAGCTGTAACCGGTCTTCAAGCGAGCCCCGACGTCCTGGCCGGGCTTGATGATGTCGTCCGGGTCGAGGGTGAAATAACTGACGGCGCCACCGATGGCATTGCTGCCGTAGAGCACCGAGGCCGGGCCACGCAGAATCTCGACGCGCTTGATGATTTCCGGGTCGACGTAATTACGTTGGGTTTTGGCGTAGGGACCGTTGAAGAAACCGTTCGGAATCTCGACACCGTCGATTTGAGTCAGGATCCGGTCGCCATCGATGCCGCGAATGTTGTAGCCGCTGATCCCGCCGCGGGTCCCGGCACCGCCCACCGAGACACCCGGTTCGTAGCGCACCAGATCCTTGATGGTATTGACGTTGCTGCGGTCCAGCTCTTCGCGGGTGTGAACAGTGACGGTGCTCGGCACGCTGGCGATGCTTTGTTCCTGGCGGGTGGCGCTGATGGTCACCTGGGCCAGGTTGATCGCGCCATTGTTGCTGCGCTTCTCCAGCACGATGTTGTTACTGCCCAGTTTGCGATAGCTCAGGTTGGTCCCCACCAACAGGCGATCGAGGGCTTTTTCCGGCGGCAACGAACCGCGCACACCCGGCGAGGCCACACCGTCCGCCAGTTCGGCCGGCAAGCCGACTTGCCAGCCTGTCACCGCGGTAAAGGCGTTGAGTGCCGAGACCAGCGACTGCTGCGGGATGGCAAATGTGTAATCGCCCATGGTGCGGGTTGGCTGCTGGGCAGACGTGGCGGCCATCAACGGCGCGGTGCCGGCCATCAGGATGGCGGCCGTCAGCAGCGACAGCACGCGGGAAGGTGAAGAGGACTGGCGGGTATGGCGAGAGGACATCGATAGCGCTCCGTGTCGCACGAATCTTTATAGGTGCTGATTGGCATGTCGAGATGCGAATCAATTGCATTGGCTATAACGAGACGAACGAGCTTTCGCTATCGAGTAAAAATAATTCTCATTTAGTTTAGGATGACCAAGGCGGGGAATTCCTGCAGGCGTGCCGAGGTGATGTGAGCGAGGGAGCGGACTACGTCCAGCGGCTGGTCGAGCCGGTAATTGCCGGTCACGGCGACGTCGGCCAACTGCTCGTTGTTGTTGATAATCCAGCCCGGATAATAGCGACGCAGCTCCGCCAGCACCTGGTTCAGCGGGCAGTTCTCGAACACCAGTCGGCCCTGGACCCAGGCCAGGTCGGTGGCGGCATCGAGCTTGGCCGGGCGATCGAAACCGTTGGGGCCGATGCGCACGCTTTCTCCGGCGGACAAGCGAATTCGTGCGTCGTCGCGGGTCGCTCGCAAGTCGACATCGCCACGCTGCACCCGAACCTGTGCCACGCCGTCCAGATAACGCACGGCAAACGCGGTGTCGCGCACACTGGCCTTGACCGGTCCGGCATCGATTTCCAGTGGCTGGCCGCGGTTGGCCGGCACCTCGAAAAACGCCTCGCCCTGATACAGCCGGGCCACGCGTTGCTGATCGTTGATGGTGCTGGAGAACGCCGAGTTGGTATTGAGCAGGACTTTCGAGCCGTCCTCCAGTTGCAGACGCTGGCGTTCACCGACCACGGTCAAGTGATCGGCCTGGAGACGCATCGGCAGGTTGCTGAAGCTGAACAGGCCGAGGATCAACACGGCGGCGGTGGCCAGCGGTTTCCAGTGCGGGCGCAGGCGCGACAGCACGGTGACTTTCGGCGGCCGGTCGGCGAGGTTTTGTGCGCATTGCACCACTTGCGGGCCATCCCAGATCGCCTGGGCCTTGGCAAACGCTTCGGCATGCAACGGATCGGCGGCCAGCCAGGCATGGAACTGTCGGGCCTGTTCCTCGCTCGGACTGCCCAGCACGATCAGCCAGTCCAGCGCCTGGTCCATCGCGCTTGCGGCGTCCCGCGCCGGGGAGGGCAAAGGGGGGGCGGGGGGGGGCGGGGGGAGGCACTGGAAGCGTGTCCGTCACGGTGTTTCCTCGGCAGTGTCTGTGCACGGCTGTTTTATGAGTGAAGCTTGAAAGTGGGCAAGGGTAGCAAAGCCCGAAGGCCAGCGCAGGCGATCCCGGCAGGTAGAGAATAAACCTACAGACTCAGTCCCCGTTTAACCGTTCAGCGACGCCGATACAGATCGCCATGATCAGCTTCAGTTCTTTCTGCACGGTGCTCAATGAGACGTTGAGTTTTTCGGCGATCTCCAGATAACTGTGCCCGTGCAGTCGGCTAAGGATGAAAATCTGCTGCTGGCGATGGCTGAGTTCACTGAGGCTCACGTTCAAACGCTCCAGCAATTGTTCGGCATGGGCAGCATCCTCGGCGCTGCTGGCGGGGGCGGCGACGCTTTCCACCACGTCCAGTGGCACGTCGTCGAGCATCGTGCGCGACTGAATGCGCCGCGCACGCAAATGGTCCAGCGCCAGGTTGCGAGCGGTCTGGAAAACGAAGGGTTCAAGGTGATCGATGGCCCGTTCACTCAGCGCCCGGGTCACTCGCAGGTAGGTCTCCTGCAAGAGGTCTTCGGCGGTGCTGTGATTGTTGACCATCCGCTCCAGCGTGCGCAGCAGAGAGACTCGCTGGGCGATGAAGACGTGATTGAAGCGAGATTGACTCACGGGAGGACCTGATCCATTTCGAGCGAATGATAATGCTTATCATCCGTTCGAGTGGTCAAGTGCTGATTTGTGAAGCTGATTTGTGAAGGACTACGCTCGACCCAGCAGATAGGTCGCGTAATCGGGGATGCGGTGTTCGTGCGCCTGTTCCATCATCGGACTGCTGAGCAGGTAGTCGGCGCTGCATTCGTTGCAGGCAACCGGAATGTTCCAGACCGCCGCGACCCGCAGCAACGCCTTGATGTCCGGGTCATGCGGTTGTGGTTCGAACGGGTCCCAGAAGAACACCAGCATGTCGACCCGCTGCTCGGCGATGCGCGCACCGAGTTGCTGGTCGCCGCCCAAAGGGCCGCTGATCATGCTTTCCACCGGCAGATCCAGGCGTTGTTGCAATAACAAACCCGTGGTGCCGGTGGCGACCAGTTCATGTTGCGCGAGCTTGTCTTTCTGGCGCTCGGCCCAGTCCAGCAAAAACACCTTGCAGTGGTCATGGGCGACCAGGGCGATACGCTTGCGCGCCGCCATGGTCTTTTGCGTGAAGCTGATACCGATCATCGGTGTTGCTCCACGGTTATTCGGCGTTGCACAGCGCCAGGCAGTTATCGAGCATGCGGTTGGAGAAGCCCCATTCGTTGTCGTACCAGGCCAGTACCTTGAGCAGCTTGCCGCTGGACTTGGTGTGGTTGGCGTCGAAGATCGACGACAGCGGGTTGTGGTTGAAGTCGCTGGAGACCAGCGGCAAGGTGTTGTAGCCGAGAATCTTCGAGTGTTGGCTGGCTTCTTTGAGCAGCGCGTTGACTTCATCGGCCGACGCTTCGCGCTTGAGCTGCACGGTCAGGTCCACCAGCGATACGTTGATCACTGGAACTCGCACGGCCATGCCGGTCAGTTTGCCCGCCAGTTCCGGCAGCACCAGGCCGACCGCTTCCGCCGCCCCGGTCTTGCTCGGGATCATGTTCTGGGTGGCCGAACGGGCGCGGTAAGGGTCGGTGTGGTAGACGTCGGTCAGGTTCTGGTCGTTGGTGTAGGCGTGGATCGTGGTCATCAGACCGCTTTCGATGCCCAGCTCGCGGTGAAGCACCTGAGCCACCGGGGCCAGGCAGTTGGTGGTGCAAGACGCGTTGGAAATGATCTGGTGCGATTGGCGCAGAATGTCGTGGTTGACTCCGTACACCACGGTGGCGTCGGCGCCTTTGGCCGGGGCCGAGATGATCACTTTGCGCGCGCCGGCCGTAATATGCGCGGCGGCTTTGGCACGGTCGGTGAACAAACCGGTGCATTCAAACACGACATCGATTTTTTCCGCGGCCCAAGGCAGCTCGGCCGGGTTGCGAATGGCGCTGACTGCAATACGGTCGCCGTTGACGGTCAGGCTTTCCTGATCGTGCTGGACATCGGCGTCGAACGTGCCGTGAACAGTGTCGTACTTGAGCAGATGAGCGTTCATCGCGCTATCGCCCAGGTCATTGATGGCAACGATCTGCAAGTCCTGGCGATAGCCTTGGGTATACAGTGCGCGCAGGACGTTGCGGCCAATTCGGCCAAAACCATTGATTGCGATTCGAAGAGTCATTTAACAGGGCCGCCGTCGTTTTGTTGTTGGAATTACAAGATTATTCGCATAAAAATAGAAAACAAGCCTTTTTAATGGCAATATTTTGTTCAATCTACAACGAGTGACCTGAATCAACTGGTCCGACCGATCAAGAAAACCGTCTGTCATCCCATCGACACCGGCTCTTGCTCAGCATAGACAATCAGGTCGCCACATCCGTTAGCCTGGAGTTCTACACATGCATCCCCGCGTAATTGAGGTCACCGAACGGCTTATCGCCCGCAGCCGTGCAACCCGTGAGGCTTACCTTGCGCTCATTCGTGATGCAGCCAGCGACGGTCCGATGCGCGGCAAGCTGCAATGCGCCAACTTCGCCCACGGCGTGGCCGGTTGCGGCACCGAAGACAAAAACAGTCTGCGGATGATGAACTCCGCCAACATTGCGATTGTTTCGTCATATAACGACATGCTCTCGGCGCATCAGCCGTACGAAGTCTTTCCTGAACAGATCAAAAAAGCCCTGCGCGAAATCGGCTCGGTCGGCCAGTTCGCCGGCGGCACTCCGGCGATGTGCGATGGTGTGACCCAGGGCGAGCCGGGCATGGAGCTGAGCCTGCCGAGCCGCGAAGTGATTGCGTTGTCTACCGCCGTGGCGCTGTCCCACAACATGTTCGATGGCGCGCTGATGCTCGGCATCTGCGACAAGATCGTGCCGGGCCTGATGATGGGCGCGCTGCGTTTTGGTCATCTGCCGACGATCTTCGTCCCGGGCGGGCCGATGGTCTCGGGCATTTCCAACAAGCAGAAAGCCGACGTGCGCCAGCGCTACGCCGAAGGCAAGGCCAGCCGCGAAGAGCTGCTGGAATCGGAAATGAAGTCCTACCACAGCCCCGGCACCTGCACCTTCTACGGCACTGCCAACACCAACCAGTTGCTGATGGAAGTCATGGGCCTGCACTTGCCCGGCGCGTCTTTCGTCAACCCGAACACGCCATTGCGCGACGCGCTGACCCGCGAAGCCGCGCATCAGGTTACGCGCCTGACCAAGCAGAACGGCGACTTCATGCCCATCGGCGAAATCGTCGACGAGCGCTCGCTGGTCAATTCCATCGTGGCGCTGCACGCCACTGGCGGCTCGACCAACCACACGCTGCACATGCCGGCCATCGCCATGGCCGCGGGCATTCAACTGACCTGGCAGGACATGGCCGACCTCTCCGAAGTCGTGCCGACCCTGAGCCACGTCTACCCGAACGGCAAAGCCGACATCAACCACTTCCAGGCGGCGGGCGGCATGTCGTTCCTGATTCGCGAACTGCTGGAAGCCGGGCTGCTGCACGAAAACGTCAACACGGTGCTCGGCCACGGCCTGAGCCGCTACACCAAGGAACCGTTCCTCGATAACGGTGAGCTGGTCTGGCGCGAAGGCCCGATCGAAAGCCTCGACGAAAACATTCTTCGCCCGGTCGCGCGCGCGTTCTCGCCAGAAGGCGGCCTGCGCGTGATGGAAGGCAACCTCGGTCGCGGCGTCATGAAAGTTTCTGCTGTCGCTCTGGAAAACCAGATCGTCGAAGCACCAGCAATGGTGTTCCAGGATCAGCAGGATTTGGCCGATGCGTTCAAGGCCGGTTTGCTGGAGAAGGATTTTGTCGCGGTGATGCGCTTCCAGGGCCCGCGCTCCAATGGCATGCCTGAGTTGCACAAGATGACGCCGTTCCTCGGCGTGCTGCAGGATCGCGGCTTCAAAGTCGCGCTGGTGACGGACGGGCGCATGTCCGGTGCGTCGGGGAAAATCCCGGCGGCAATTCATGTCAGCCCCGAAGCTTATGTCGGCGGCGCTCTTGCGCGGGTGCAAGAGGGCGATATCATCCGCGTCGATGGCGTCAAAGGCACCCTGGAGCTTAAGGTGGACGCCGACGAATTCGCAGCGCGCACCCCGGCCAAGGGCCTGTTGGGCAATAACATTGGCAGCGGTCGCGAACTGTTTGGTTTCATGCGCATGGCCTTCAGCTCCGCAGAGCAGGGCGCCAGCGCCTTTACTTCTGCCCTGGAGACGCTTAATTGAAACTGGCTTTGGTCGGTGACATCGGTGGGACCAACGCACGTTTCGCGTTGTGGAAAAACCAGCAACTGGAAGCAATCCAGGTGTTGGCGACGGCCGACCACGCCAGCCCGGAGGAGGCCATTGCCCTCTACCTGAGCGGGCTTGGCTTGGCGCCGGGTTCGATCGGCTCGGTGTGCCTGTCGGTCGCCGGCCCGGTGAGTGGTGACGAATTCAAGTTCACCAACAATCACTGGCGGCTCAGTCGCAAAGGTTTTTGCAAGACCTTGCAGGTCGATCAACTGTTGCTGGTCAATGATTTCTCGGCCATGGCGCTGGGCATGACCCGCTTGCAGCCGGACGAGTTTCGCGTTGTGTGCGAAGGCACGCCGGAACCGTTGCGGCCGGCCGTGGTGATCGGTCCGGGCACGGGCCTGGGCGTTGGCACCTTGCTGGACCTGGGCGAAGGCCGTTTCGCCGCGTTGCCGGGCGAGGGTGGTCACGTCGATTTGCCTCTGAGCAGTCCGCGTGAAACCCAACTGTGGCAGCACATCTTCAATGAGATCGGGCATGTGAGCGCTGAAACCGCGTTGAGCGGCAGCGGTTTGCCGCGGGTCTACCGGGCGATTTGTGCGGTGGACGGGCATGAGCCGGTGCTCGATACCCCGGAGTCGATTACCGCTGCCGGTCTGGCGGGTGATCCGATTGCACTGGAAGTGCTGGAGCAGTTCTGCTGCTGGCTCGGCCGTGTCGCCGGCAATAACGTGCTGACCACGGGTGCGCGCGGTGGCGTGTACATCGTTGGCGGGGTGATTCCACGGTTTGCCGATTTCTTCGTTGAAAGCGGTTTCGCCCGGTGCTTCGCCGACAAGGGCTGCATGAGCGATTACTTCAAAGGCATCCCGGTGTGGCTGGTGACGGCGCCGTATTCCGGGTTGATGGGTGCGGGTGTGGCGCTCGATCAGGCCTGAAACCGAGTCGCCTTCATCGCGGGCAAGCCCGCTCCCACAAGGTTATGCGCACATTTTCAGAATGTAGATAATCCTGTGGGAGCGTGGCTTGCCCGCGATGAGGCCAGAACAGGCAACAAATTTCCAAGGTTCATCAGGCATAATCCGCCCAATTCAAACAACAAGGACGCCGCCCCGTGAGCTCAGTCAACAAGTCGATTTTGTTGGTCGATGACGATCAAGAGATACGCGAGTTGCTGGACACCTACCTGACCCGCGCCGGTTTCCAGGTCCGTACCACGCCCGATGGCGCAGGCTTTCGCCAAGCCATGAACGACGCGCCGAGCGATCTGGTGATCCTCGACGTGATGCTGCCGGACGAAGACGGTTTCAGCCTCTGCCGCTGGATCCGCCAGCACCCGCGCCAGGCGCAGGTGCCGATCATTATGCTCACCGCCAGCTCCGACGAAGCCGACCGTGTCATCGGCCTGGAACTGGGCGCCGATGACTACCTCGGCAAACCCTTCAGCCCCCGTGAATTACAGGCGCGTATCAAGGCCTTGTTGCGTCGCGCCCAGTTCGGTCAGGAGCGTTCCGGCGGTGAAGTGCTGGCGTTCGATGACTGGCGGCTGGACATGGTCAGTCACCGGTTGTTCCACATTGACGGCGAGGAAGTGATTCTCTCCGGGGCTGATTTTGCGCTGCTGAAACTGTTCCTCGATCACCCGCAGGAAATCCTCGATCGCGACACCATCGGCAATGCCACCCGTGGCCGCGATCTGATGCCGCTGGACCGCATAGTCGACATGGCGGTCAGCCGTTTGCGCCAGCGTCTGCGCGATACCGAGAAACCGCCGCGACTGATTCGTACCGTGCGCGGCAGCGGCTACCAACTGGCAGCCAATGTGGTTGCCAGCAATGGCCACTGAGTTTCTCCGCTCGCTCGCTGCCCGCGTGCCGATGCCACGTTCGCTGCTCGGGCGCATGTTGCTGCTGACCCTGCTGGCGGTGCTGTTCGCACAGGCGTTGTCGAGCGTGATCTGGGTCTCGCAACTGCGCGCCACCCAGCTCGAAGGCCTGGTCACCAGCGCCCGCAGCCTGGCGCATTCGATGACCGCCAGCGTCAGTTATTTCCGCTCGCTGCCGGTCGCGTTTCGGCCATTGGTACTCGACCAATTGCGCAGCATGGGCGGCACCCGGTTCGTGGTGACCCTTAACGACAAGCCCTTGGGCATGGAAGTGCTGCCGATCACCCCGCGCAAGGAAGCCGTACTCAAGGCTGTGGACCAGGTGTTGCGCGAGTCTCTCGGCCAAGACACGGATATCTCTGTAACCTTCGTCAGCCCCGAAGACCTGCGGATCTTCAACAGCGGGCTGAAGCTCGATGAATTGCCGCGCTCCTGGGCGCATTACGCGCTCACGCTGGAACCGGTGAACCCGCCGGTGCTGGTCACGCAAATTCAGATGGCGCCGGGCGAGTGGCTGTACATCGCATCCTTGCTGCCCGAGCCCTACACCAGTCTTGAAGAGCAAGGCCTGCCAGCGCAGCAAGTCTGGTTCATCGTACTCACCAGCGGCTTCTTGCTGTTGTTCATTGGCTTGCTGGTGCACTGGCAAAGTCGTCCGCTCAAGCGTCTGGCGCGAGCAGCGCGGGACATGTCCCTCGGTGCCGAAGTCGAGCCGGTGGCAGAGGGCGGCGGCAGTGAAGTGGTGGAAGTAGGCCGCGCGTTCAACGCAATGCGCGAGCGCATCAGCCGCTACCTGACCGAACGCAGCCAGTTGTTCAGCGCGATTTCCCATGACCTGCGCACGCCGATTACCCGCTTGCGACTGCGGGTCGAATTGCTTGAAGACGAACAGCTGCAAGCCAAGTTCGGCCGCGATCTGGATGAACTGGAGCTGTTGGTCAAAGGCGCGCTGCAATGCGTGAAAGACACCGACATCCACGAAAACATCGAACCGGTGGACCTCAACCATGTGCTCGATTGCCTGGTGGAACCGTACCTGGCGCCCAACGGCAATGGGCGCGTGACTCAACAGGGCCGGGCGTTGGCGGCGTATCCGGGCAAACCGCTGGCGCTCAAGCGTTGCATTGGCAACCTGATCGACAACGCGCTGAAGTATGGGCAGAACGCGCATTTGCACATCGATGACGACGAGAGCGCTTTCATCCTGCACGTCGATGACGAAGGGCCGGGCGTGCCGGAGCAACGGATGGAGCAGGTGTTCGAACCGCATTTCCGCCTGGCCGGGCAGCAGCAGGGTTATGGCTTGGGGTTGGGGATTGCGCGCAACATTGCCCATAGCCATGGCGGTGAGGTCAGCCTGCAGAATCTGCGTGAGGGTGGGTTGCGGGTGACGTTGCAGTTGCCTCGTTCGATCGATTGACACGGACCCTGTGGTGAGGGGATTTATCCCCGTTGGGTGGCGTAGCCGCCCCAAAAACTGCAATTGCGGTGTATCAGGTACACCGAGTGCAATGGTTTCACGACTGCTACGCAGCCGAACGGGGATAAATCCCCTCACCACAGGTCATCACCCGCCACAGACTCTGAGTAAATGTCACAACCCGGTGACATAACTCGCCCCCTTCGTTACAAGCCGGCCCCCGCCCGTTGTTTAGACTGCCCCCAGTCAAAACAACAAAAAAGGCACCCCATGGACACCTTCCAACCGGCGTTCAGCAGTTGGCTCAACGCACCTGCCCATCAGCAATGGCTCGCTGCCGAAGGCTTGCGCCTGCTCGCATTTGCCAAGGCTTCGAAGCTTGCCGAAGGCTTCGGTAACCTCGATGAAAAGGGCCGGCTGCCGGCCAACGCCCACGCCGAAACCATGAACACCGCACGCATGACCCACAGCTTCGCCATGGCGCACATCCAGGGCTTGCCGGGTTTTGCCGAGCTGGTCGATCACGGCATCCAGGCGCTCAGCGGCCCGTTGCGTGATGCCGAACACGGTGGCTGGTTTGCAGTGGCCCATCATCGCGATGGCAACACCGGCAAGGCCGCTTACCTGCATGCCTTCGTTGCGCTGGCCGCGAGTTCCGCCGTGGTCGCACAACGCCCCGGCGCCCAAGCGTTGCTCGATGACGCGATCAACATCATCGACACGCATTTCTGGAGCGAGGAGGAGGGCGCAATGCGCGAATCCTTCGACCGCGACTGGAGCGCTGAAGAAGCCTACCGCGGCGCCAACAGCAACATGCACGCCACCGAAGCCTTTCTCGCCCTGGCGGATGTCACCGACGAGCACCGTTGGCTGGTCCGCGCTCAACGCATTGTCGAGCGGGTGATCCATGGTCACGCCGCCGCCAACGACTACCTGGTGGTCGAGCATTTTGATCGCGACTGGCAGCCGCTGCGCGAATACAACCACGACAATCCGGCGGACGGTTTTCGCCCCTACGGCACCACGCCGGGCCACGGGTTCGAATGGGCGCGGCTGTTGCTGCACCTCGAAGCCGCGCGGGTTCAGGCCGGCATGCTCACGCCGGGCTGGCTGGCCACCGACGCGCAAAAACTCTTCGATCACAATTGCCGTCACGGCTGGAATATTGATGGCGCGCCGGGGATTGTCTACACCCTCGACTGGGACAACCGCGCGGTGGTTCGCCACCGATTGCACTGGACCCATTGCGAAGCCAGCGCTGCCGCCAGCGCGCTGCTTAAACGCACCGGCGATGAGCAATACGAAACCTGGTACCGGTTGTTCTGGGAATTCTGTGACAGTCATTTCATCGACCGTTGCGATGGCAGTTGGCACCATGAACTCGATCCGCAGAACCGCCCGAGCGCCGATATCTGGGCCGGAAAACCTGATCTGTATCACGCCTGGCAAGCTGTCCTGATTCCGCGCCTGCCACTGGCGCCGAGCATGGCCAGTGCCTTGGGGCAGTTGTCCCAGAGCGCTCCTGTGTAACCATGTGGTGACATTCACGCGTCCCTTCGTTACCTGCGAAGGGATGACTCCTGTTTAAAATCCTATGCAGCGCAAGCACCAGACTTGCATGCATAACAACAAGAAAGGTAATTCTAGATGAATGCGATTTCTCGCCTCGCTACTGTCATTTCTCTTGCCTCATTGCTTCCTATCTCTGCATTCCCTGTCAGTGCGCTTGCCGCCGATTCCAAAGGTTCGGTAGAAGTCGTTCACTGGTGGACCTCCGGTGGTGAAAAAGCGGCTGTCGATGTGCTCAAGGCACAAGTTGAAAAAGACGGTTTCACCTGGAAGGACGGCGCCGTTGCCGGTGGTGGCGGTGCGACCGCCATGACCGTACTCAAGAGCCGCGCCGTTGCCGGTAACCCGCCGGGTGTAGCGCAGATCAAAGGCCCGGACATCCAGGAATGGGCGTCTACCGGTCTGCTCGACACCGACGTCTTGAAAGACGCAGCCAAGACAGAGAAGTGGGACAGCCTGCTCGACAAGAAAGTCTCCGATACCGTGAAGTACGAGGGTGACTACGTGGCCGTGCCGGTGAACATTCACCGCGTCAACTGGCTGTGGATCAACCCGGAAGTCTTCAAGAAAGCCGGCATCGAAAAAGCACCCACCACCCTTGAAGAATTCTACGCAGCCGGTGACAAGCTGAAGAAAGCGGGCTTCATCGCCCTGGCCCACGGCGGCCAGCCTTGGCAGGACAGCACCGTGTTCGAAGCGGTAGTTCTTTCGGTCATGGGCGTGGACGGCTACAAAAAAGCCCTGGTCGACCTGGATAACGCTGCATTGACCGGTCCTGAAATGGTCAAGGCGCTGACCGAGCTGAAGAAAGTCGCGACCTACATGGACGCCGACGGCAAAGGCCAGGACTGGAACCTGGAAGCGGCCAAGGTCATCAACGGCAAGGCCGGCATGCAGATCATGGGTGACTGGGCCAAGAGCGAGTGGACCGCAGCCAACAAAGTCGCCGGCAAGGACTACGAGTGCGTAGCGTTCCCGGGCACCGACAAGGCCTTCACCTACAACATCGACTCCCTGGCGGTGTTCAAGCAGAAAGACAAGGGCACTGCTGCCGCGCAGCAGGACATTGCCAAGGTCGTGCTGGGTGAGAACTTCCAGAAAGTCTTCAGCATCAACAAGGGTTCGATCCCGGTTCGAATCGACATGCTGAACGACATGGGCAAGTACGGTTTCGACTCCTGCGCCCAGACCGCTGCCAAGGATTTCCTGGTGGACGCCAAGTCCGGCGGCCTGCAGCCGAGCATGGCGCACAACATGGCGACCACGCTGGCGGTACAAGGCGCGTTCTTTGATGTGGTGACCAACTTCATCAACGATCCGAAAGCCGATCCTGCGACTGCCGCCAAACAATTGGGCACGGCCGTCAAAGCAGCCAAGTAACCGCTAGCCGCGCAGGCCCCTGTGGGAGCGGGCTTGCTCGCGAAAGCGTCGTGTCAGTTCATACATAGTTGCCTGACACGACGCCTTCGCGAGCAAGCCCGCTCCCACAAGGGAATGCGTTTGTAATCCTTTTTCTTCGTACGGGATCTTCCCATGAGTTCTGTTGCTGTGTTCAGCAAGGCCTCGCCGTTCGATGCACTGCAGCGCTGGCTACCGAAACTGGTGCTGGCGCCGAGCATGTTCATCGTCCTGGTGGGCTTCTATGGCTATATCCTGTGGACGTTCATCCTGTCGTTCACCACCTCGACCTTCCTGCCGACTTACAAGTGGGCGGGCCTGGCGCAGTATCAGCGGCTGTTCGACAACGACCGTTGGTGGGTCGCGAGCAAGAACCTGGCCGTGTTCGGCGGCATGTTCATCGGCATCACCTTGGTGATCGGTGTGCTGCTGGCCGTGTTTCTTGATCAGCGCATTCGCCGCGAAGGTTTCATCCGCACCATTTACCTGTACCCGATGGCGCTCTCGATGATCGTTACCGGTACTGCCTGGAAATGGCTGCTCAACCCGGGCATGGGCCTGGACAAATTGTTACGGGACTGGGGCTGGGAAGGCTTTCGCCTGGACTGGCTGATCGACCCGGATCGCGTGGTGTATTGCCTGGTGATCGCTGCGGTCTGGCAAGCCTCGGGCTTCATCATGGCGATGTTCCTGGCCGGCCTGCGTGGGGTTGATCAATCGATCATCCGTGCCGCCCAGATCGATGGTGCGAGCATGCCGCGCATTTACCTGAAAGTGGTGTTGCCGAGCCTGCGCCCGGTGTTCTTCAGCGCCGTGATGATCCTGGCCCACATCGCGATCAAGAGTTTCGACCTGGTGGCGGCAATGACTGCCGGCGGCCCGGGTTACTCCTCCGACCTGCCTGCGATGTTCATGTATTCCTTCACCTTCAGCCGCGGCCAGATGGGCATGGGTTCGGCCAGTGCGATTCTGATGCTCGGTGCGATTCTCGCAATCATCGTGCCTTACCTGTACTCCGAGCTGAGGACCAAGCGCCATGACTAGTTTCTCTGCCAAACCTTCCATCAGCCTGAGTCGCATCGCGATCTACGGCGTGCTGATCCTGGCCGTATGCCTTTACCTGATACCGCTGGTGGTCATGCTGTTGACCAGCTTCAAGACGCCGGAAGACATCAACTCCGGGAACCTGCTGAGCTGGCCGACCGTGGTCAGCGGCATCGGCTGGGTCAAGGCCTGGGGCACGGTGGACGGGTACTTCTGGAACTCGATCAAGATCACCGTCCCGGCGGTGCTGATCTCCACCGCCATCGGTGCGCTGAACGGCTATGTGCTGTCGATGTGGCGCTTCCGTGGCTCGCAGTTGTTCTTCGGCCTGTTGCTGTTCGGTTGCTTCCTGCCGTTCCAGACCGTCCTGCTGCCAGCCTCGTTCACCCTCGGCAAGATGGGCCTGGCCAGTACCACCACCGGCCTGGTGTTCGTGCACGTGGTCTACGGCCTGGCGTTCACCACGCTGTTCTTCCGTAACTACTACGTCAGCGTTCCCGATGCGCTGGTGAAAGCCGCGCGGCTCGATGGTGCGGGTTTCTTCACCATCTTCCGCTTGATCATCCTGCCGATGTCCACCCCGATCATCATGGTCTGCCTGATCTGGCAGTTCACCCAGATCTGGAACGACTTCCTGTTCGGTGTGGTGTTCTCCAGCGGTGATTCGCAACCCATTACGGTGGCGTTGAACAACTTGGTCAACACCAGTACCGGGGCCAAGGAATACAACGTTGATATGGCGGCGGCGATGATCGCCGGGCTGCCGACCCTGCTGGTCTATGTGGTCGCAGGCAAGTATTTCGTGCGCGGGCTGACGGCCGGCGCAGTCAAGGGGTAATCATGGCTACGCTCGAACTACGCAATGTAAACAAGACCTATGGTCCCGGCCTGCCGGACACCCTCAAGAACATCGAACTGTCGATCAAGGACGGTGAGTTCCTGATCCTGGTCGGACCTTCGGGTTGCGGCAAATCGACCCTGATGAATTGCATCGCCGGCCTGGAAACCATCACCGGCGGCGCGATCATGATCGGTGACCAGGACGTCAGCGGCATGAGCCCGAAAGACCGTGACATCGCCATGGTGTTCCAGTCCTACGCGCTGTACCCGACCATGAGCGTGCGCGAGAACATCGCCTTCGGCTTGAAGATCCGCAAAATGCCCGCCGCCGACATCGAAGCGGAAGTGGCGCGGGTGGCCAAGCTGCTGCAGATCGAACACCTGCTCAACCGCAAGCCCGGCCAACTCTCTGGCGGTCAGCAACAGCGTGTTGCAATGGGCCGTGCCCTGGCGCGGCGGCCGAAGATCTACCTGTTCGACGAACCGCTGTCCAACCTTGACGCCAAGCTGCGCGTCGAGATGCGCACTGAAATGAAACTGATGCACCAGCGCCTGAAAACCACCACGGTCTACGTGACCCACGACCAGATCGAAGCGATGACCCTGGGCGACAAAGTGGCGGTGATGAAGGACGGGATCATCCAGCAGTTCGGCACGCCGAAAGACATCTACAACAACCCGGCCAACCTGTTTGTGGCGAGCTTCATCGGTTCGCCGCCGATGAACTTCATCCCCCTGCGTTTGCAACGCAAGGAAGGTCGTCTGATCGCACTGCTCGACAGCGGCCAGGCGCGCTGCGAATTGCCGTTGGGCATGCAGGACGCTGGTCTGGAAGATCGCGAAGTGATCCTCGGCCTGCGTCCGGAACAGATCGTGCTGGCGGGCAGCGAGCCGAACGGTTTACCGACCATTCGCGCCGAAGTCCAGGTCACCGAACCGACCGGTCCCGACACGCTGGTGTTCGTCAATCTCAATGAAACCAAAGTCTGCTGCCGCCTGGCACCGGACGTCGCGCCGAACGTGGGCGAGACCCTGACCCTGCAATTCGACCCATCGAAAGTGCTGTTGTTCGACGCCAAGACCGGGGAACGCCTGGGGGTGGCCGGTCAGCCAAAAGCCGAGAGCCACAGCGCCAACGTCGCTCAATTCAAAGGCCGCTGAAGATCAAAAACTGTAAGAGCCGGCTTTTGTGGCGAGGGGATTTATCCCCGTTGGACTGCGCAGCAGTCCCATTTTTTAGGGCCGCTTCGCGACCCAACGGGGATAAATCCCCTCGCCACGAAGCCTGGCTCCTACAGGGGGGATATGCGGTGCGCGGCCTGTCGCGCATCGCACCTGATGTAACCGCGTTAAATAAAAACAGTTAATAACAATAAAACGAGGATGTAGGGATGAAGAAGAAGAACAACGCTCAGCTTATCTGCCAGTTGTCCGCGGTTGCGGCCATGATGCTGGCCGGTAGTGTGCACGCGGCTGACGCGTTCAGCGCCGATTCCGAATGGATGACCGGTGATTGGGGTGGCGAGCGGACCAAGCTGATCGAGCAGGGTATCGACATCAAGATGGACTACGTCGGTGAAGTGGGTGGAAACCTTCACGGCGGCTACAACAACGACAAGACCGCGCGTTACGCCGACCAGTTTGGTCTGGGCGTGGCGCTGGACCTGCAAAAGTTGTGGGGCTGGGATAACACCCAGGCCAAGGTCCAGTTCACCAACCGTAACGGTGAAAACATCTCCAATGACCGTGTCGGCGATCCGCGTGCCGGCACCTTGAGTTCTTCCCAGGAAGTCTACGGCCGTGGCCACATGGTCCGTCTGACCCAGTTGTGGATCAAACACCAGTTCCTCGACGGCAAACTGGACGTCAAGGCTGGTTACTTCGGCGAAGGCGAAGACTTCAACACCTTCCCGTGCGAGTTCCAGAACCTGGCGTTCTGCGGTTCCCAAGCGGGTAACTGGGCGACCAACATCTGGTACAACTGGCCGGTCATGCAAGCTGCGGTCCGCGTGAAGTACAACATCTCGCCTGAGTGGTATGCGCAGATCGGCGCGTACAACCAGAACCCGTCGCAACTGGAGCACGGTAACGGCTTCAAGCTCAGCGGCAGTGGTACCAAAGGCACCGTGTTGCCGGTCGAACTGGTCTGGCTGCCTAACCCTGGCAACCTGCCGGGCGAATACCGTGTCGGTTATTACAAAAGCACGGCCAAGGCCGACGACGTTCGTGAAGACGATAACGGCGATGATGCGGCAACCAGCGGCAATGCCTATCGCAGCCACAGCAGCAAATCCGGCTACTGGTTCGTGGCGCAACAACAACTCACCACTCACAACGGTGACGCGTCCCGCGGTCTGAACATTGCTGCCAACGCTACTTTCCATGACAAGGACACCAACTTCGTCGACAACTATCAGTCGCTGATGCTGGTGTACAAGGGCCCGTTCGATGCACGTCCGAAGGATGACTTCGGTATCGGTGCCGCGCGTATCCATGTCAACGATGACGTGAAGAAAAACTCGGAGTTGGTCAACGCCTCCAACAATGTCACGGACTATCAGGACCCGCTGTTCGCGCCGCTGCGTAACACTGAGTACAACTACGAGATCAACTACGGCTTCCACGTTACCAACTGGCTGACCGTGCGTCCCAACCTGCAATACATCACTCACCCGGGCGGTGTGGATGAAGTCGACAACGCGCTGGTGGCCGGCCTGAAAATTCAGTCGGTGTTCTAACGCTGTTGCGATAAGCTCCTCTCTATGTGCGCATTTTTGCGGACAGCCCTGGCTGTCCGCTTTTTTTTGGGGCGGCGCACCCCGGGTGATTTTCAGGACAGTGGCACATGCATGAGCATCCGCTACAACGCTTCTTCAAATCCTTGCGCGAGCGTCCGGTGTTTGCGTGGGAGCGCTATCAGAAGCGCGACGTGCTGGTGATCGACCATCCGCTGTGTCAGGCGGTGTTCAGTCGTCAGGGCGCGCAATTGCTGCACTTCCAGCCAACAGGGCAGAAACCCTGGCTCTGGTGCGCGGCGAAGTGGCCGCAAGTCGGTGCGATTCGTGGTGGCGTGCCCGTGTGCTGGCCGTGGTATGGCCGTCATCCCAGCGAAAACGCCTGGCCGTCCCATGGCTGGGCACGGCTGATCGACTGGAAGCTACTCGACAGCAGCCATGACGACGATGGCGTGCGCCTGCATTGGCAACTTCAGCTGTGCGACTGGCAAGTGGACCTGCACGCACACTTGGGCGAGCGCATGGATCTACGCCTGAGCACCGAGCATCAGGACAGCCTGCCGTGCCAATTGAGCCAGGCGTTGCATGCCTATTGGCGTATTGGTGACGTGGGTGAGATAGCGCTGTCTGGGCTCGATGGTGCGCAGGGTTATGACCAGTTGAATCGCCAGGTTTGCCAGCAGGAAGGGGAGTTGAGAGTCGAAGGCGGGTGTCAGCGGGTGTTCCAGCATGACGGTGAATTGCAGCTCAAGGACCATGCCTGGCAGCGGGAATTGTGCATCGACACCGGCGACCATGCGGACACGGTGGTCTGGCATCCGGGCTCGCGGCCGTTGCTGGGGGTGAGTTGGAACGAGATTTCAGAGTTTGTGTGTGTCGAGGCGGCGAGTGGCGGGACGGACAGTTTGAGCCTGGCGCCGGGGCAGAAGGCGCATTTGAGTTTGCAGGCGCGGGTGGGAGCTTAGGTGTGTCAGGGCGATTGCTCCCTCACCCTAACCCTCTCCCGGAGGGAGAGGGGACTGACCGCGTTGATTGTTCAATCTACGTCGGCCTGAAGCTTTGAGTTGAACTCAGGTTTTGAAGAGCATGAAGATCTGCTCCCTTTCCCCCTCTCCCCTCTGGGGAGAGGGCTGGGGTGAGGGGTGGTTTTTGAAGGGTCAGTTGAACTCATCCCCAACCGGATACCGACTCGCATTCAAGCTCTCTTTGATCTTGCGCAAATGCGGCTGGAAATCCACACCCCGGCGCAGGGTCATGCCGGTGGCCAGCACATCCAGCACGGTCAGCTGGATGATCCGCGACGTCATCGGCATATAGATGTCGGTGTCTTCCGGCAGCGGAATATTCAGGCTCAAGGTACTGGCCTTGGCCAGTGGCGAACCTTCGGCCGTCAGACCCAGCACCGAAGCACCGTTTTCCCGGGCGATGCGCGCCACTTCCACCAGTTCTCGGGTGCGGCCGGTGTAGGAAATGATCACGAACAATTCGCCGGTGTGCGCCACCGACGCAATCATGCGCTGCATCAGCACGTCGGCATGGGCGGTGACGGCCAGGTTGAAACGGAAGAACTTGTGCTGCGCGTCCAGTGCCACCGGGGCCGAGGCGCCGAGGCCGAAGAAGTGGATCTGCCGGGCCTGGATCAACAGGTCGACGGCGCGGCTGATCAGGTTCGGGTCAAGCGCCTGTAACGCACTGTCCAAAGAGGCGATGGCGCTGCCGAAAATCTTTTTGGTATAGGCCTCCGGATTATCATCGGCCTCGACCGCACGGCTGACATACGCCGCGCCACTGGCCAGGCTCTGGGCCAATTGAAGCTTGAGTTCCGGGTAGCCGCTGACGCCAAACGAACGGCAGAAACGGTTGACCGTCGGCTCGCTGACTTTAGAGGCCTGGGCGAGCGCGGCGATGCTGAACCGGGTGGCCTGCTCTGGGTTGAGCAGGATGACTTCGGCGACTTTGCGTTCTGCCTTGTTCAGGTCTTCAAGGCGATTCTGGATCTGTTCCAGTAAATTTCGCACGCGGTCCATTTCATGTTCCTTAGGTCAGCAGCGCAAATAAGCGTTCGGCTATGCAAATTGGGCCTTTGATACGGCCCGTAACGGTGGCCTATCCTACTGATGGCTCCGACCGACCACCACTCGGAATCTGTATTTTGCGAAAATGTTGTGGTTATTACTACATTTTTCCTTGAGTGATGCCTTGAAAAAAGGTATTTGTAGATTAACTTGATAAAAGAACAAACATCATGCCTTCGATTACGGTTGAACCGTGCACCTTTGCCTTGTTCGGCGCCCTCGGCGATCTGGCCCTGCGCAAACTGTTTCCTGCCCTTTATCAACTCGATGGCGCAGGCCTCCTGCACGAGGATACGCGCATTATCGCGCTGGCCCGTGAGCCGGGCAGTGAGCAGGAACACCTGGCGTTCATCGCCTCCGAACTGCGCCGTTACGTAGGTGCCGAGCTGGACGAAGCTGTGGTCGAACGCTTCCTGGCCCGTTTGAGCTACCTGCATGTCGACTTCCTCAAGGCTGACGATTACGTCGCCCTGGCCGAAATGGCCGGCAGCGCCCAGCGTGTGATTGCCTACTTCGCCACGCCGGCCGCGGTTTATGGTGCAATCTGCGAGAACCTGTCGAAGGTCGGCCTGAGCGAAAACACCCGCGTGGTGCTGGAAAAACCCATCGGTTCGGACCTGGAGTCCTCGCGCAAGGTCAACGACGCCGTGGCGCAGTTCTTCCCGGAGAACCGCACCTACCGCATCGACCACTACCTGGGCAAAGAGACCGTCCAGAACCTGATCGCCCTGCGTTTCGCCAACAGCCTGTTCGAAACCCAGTGGAACCAGAATTACATCTCCCACGTGGAAATCACTGTGGCCGAGAAGGTCGGGATCGAAGGTCGCTGGGGTTACTTCGACAAGGCCGGTCAGCTGCGGGACATGATCCAGAATCACCTGCTGCAACTGCTCTGCCTGATCGCCATGGACCCGCCGGCCGACCTGTCTGCCGACAGCATCCGCGACGAGAAAGTCAAAGTGCTCAAGGCCCTTGCGCCGATCAGCCCGGAAGGCCTGACCACGCAAGTGGTGCGTGGCCAGTACATCGCCGGCTACAGCGAAGGTAAACCGGTGCCGGGCTACCTGGAAGAACCGAATTCCAACACCCAGAGCGACACCGAAACCTTCGTCGCCCTGCGTGCCGACATCCGCAACTGGCGCTGGGCCGGCGTGCCGTTTTACCTGCGTACCGGCAAGCGCATGCCGCAGAAGCTGTCGCAGATCGTCATCCACTTCAAGGAACCGTCGCACTACATCTTCGCCCCCGAGCAGCGCCTGCAAATCAGCAACAAGCTGATTATTCGCCTGCAACCGGACGAAGGCATTTCCTTGCGCGTGATGACCAAAGAACAAGGCCTGGACAAGGGCATGCAGCTGCGCAGCGGTCCATTGCAGCTGAATTTTTCCGACACATGGCGTAGCGCTCGGATTCCCGATGCCTACGAGCGGTTGTTGCTGGAAGTGATGCGTGGCAATCAGAACCTGTTTGTCCGTAAAGATGAAATCGAAGCCGCGTGGAAGTGGTGTGACCAGTTGATCGCCGGGTGGAAAAAATCCGGTGATGCGCCCAAGCCGTACGCGGCCGGGTCCTGGGGGCCGATGAGCTCCATTGCTCTGATCACGCGGGATGGGAGGTCGTGGTATGGCGATATCTAATTTGCAACTGCCTCAGGGCGTCAGCGCCCATGAGTTCAAGAGCCCGGTGCTGCTGGCCGATGGTCTGGCACTGAATGTGGCCAAGCATCTGAGTGATGCCATCGACGCTCGCGGCAGCGCGACGCTTGTGGTGTCCGGTGGTCGTAGCCCTGTGGCGTTTTTCCAGAACCTGGCGAAGCAGAAACTGGACTGGTCCAAGGTCGTTGTCACCCTGGCCGACGAGCGCTGGGTGCCGGTCGAGCATGCCGACAGCAATGCCGGCCTGCTCAAGCGTTATCTGCTGCAAGGCCCGGCGGCCAAGGCTCAGTTTCTGAGCCTGTACAGCGCCACCGCGAACCTTGAGCTGGCAGCCGAGCAGGCCGACCGTTTGCTCGCCGAGTTGCCGCCGATCGACGTACTGATCCTCGGCATGGGCGATGACGGTCACACCGCTTCGCTGTTCCCCAACAGCCCGAACCTGGCCGACGCCTTGAAAGCCGACGGCACACGTCGTTGCTACCCGATGCTGGCACCGACCGTGCCGCATCAGCGCCTGACCATGAGTCGTGCGCTGCTGGCTTCGGCCAAGACCACCGTTCTATCGATTTCCGGTCAGTCCAAACTGACTACCCTGAGTGCCGCATTGGCCGGTGACGATGTCGCCGCCATGCCGATTCGCGCGTTTCTGCAACCTACGTTAGAGATTTACTGGTGCCCATGAGCCAAGGATCAGCCGCTATGACAATGACATCCCCGACCGTTTCCATGGCGGACAAAGTTGCCCTGATCGACAGCCTCTGCGCCAAGGCGCGGATCCTGCCGGTGATCACCATCGCTCGCGAACAGGACGTCCTGCCACTGGCCGACGCTTTGGCCGCTGGTGGCCTGACTGCCCTGGAAGTGACGCTGCGTTCGCAGTTCGGTCTCAGGGCGATCCAGATTCTGCGAGAGCAGCGTCCGGAACTGGTGACCGGTGCCGGCACTGTGCTGGATCGCAACATGCTCGCTGCTGCCGAAGCAGCCGGCTCGCAGTTCATCGTCACCCCCGGCATCACCCGTGACCTGCTCGAAGCCAGCGTCGACAGCCCGATCCCGCTGTTGCCAGGCATCAGCAACGCGTCCGGCATCATGGAAGGCTATGGCCTGGGTTATCGTCGCTTCAAGCTGTTCCCGGCGGAAGTCAGCGGTGGCGTTGCGGCCATCAAGGCCCTCGGCGGCCCGTTCGGTGAAGTGAAATTCTGCCCGACCGGCGGCGTCAGCCCGGCCAACATCAAGAGCTACATGGCGTTGAAAAACGTGATGTGCGTGGGCGGTAGCTGGATGCTTGATCCGGAGTGGATCAAGAACGGCGACTGGGCCCGGATTCAGGAATGCACCGCCGAGGCATTGGCGCTGCTGGACTGATCGGCTTTTACCAAACACTTCGTTGTGTGTTCTACGGCTTTACGGTGCGCTTGGTCGGTGCACCGTTTTTTTTTGCCCAAATAATCTGTGGGAGCCAGCCTTTGTGGTGAGGGGATAAATCCCCTCGCCACCAAGCCTCGCTCCTACAAGGGAAATGATGCGATACATAGTTACCGCATCTCGTCGTTCAACCAGCGCTAACCTGCGTTCATCTTATGGAAGAGAGAACGTCATGGACGACTACACCTCAGTTGCACCCACCCCCCCGGTTTACCTGCTGTCTCCCGAGCAAATCGCCGGCCCGTATTTCCGTAATCCGAAACTGATCCGACGCAACATCAGCGAAAGCGCCGATGGCATTCCCCTGGTGCTGCGCCTGGCGATTGTCGATGCCATGACCGGTCAGCCCGTGACCGGGGCCTTGGTTGATATCTGGCATTGCAATGCGCGAGGTGCCTATTCGGGCTGGAGCAAGATCAACCCGGACAAGGAGGTCGATGTCGGTGACATCGGCTCGGTCCCGCGCACTGATGACGACACCTATCTGCGTGGCGGGCAATTCACCGATAAAAAAGGCGTGGTGCGGTTTACCACTATCTATCCGGGGTTCTATGCCGGTCGTGCCTTGCACATCCATGTCGCTGTGCGCATCACGTCCGGCAACAATTTTCTCGACGAGCGGCACGTCGCCTGGGTCGGCCAGCTCTACTTTCCCGAACCCGCCTCGCGTTCGGTGCTCAACACTCGGGAGTACTGCGGTCGATCCGCCTCGCCGCTGACCAACAACGAAGACTTTCATTACCTGCATCAGGGCGGCGAGGCCTCGACATTAACGGTCCACACCCTCGGTCGAGACTCGAACGAAGACGGCTTTTTCGGCCACACGACCATCGGAATCGACACGTTCGCCGCCTCGATGCAAATCAGACCCGAGGACTTCGACAAGTACACGGTCTGACGTCAGCGCAATTCGGTCAGCGCCCGAGCCAGCAGATCCATTTCGGCAGCGTTGGTCGTGAGCCCCGGCGTAATTCGAATGCAGGGCCCACTCGCCGCACCGCTGCGGACCACGGTGAACAGGTTGTAGTCGTTGAGCAGTCGCTCGACCATCGCCTGTTGATCGGTATGCCGGGTAAAACGCATCGAGGTAATGCCGCAATACAGTCGCGGGTCATCGGGGGTCATGACATCGATCCCCGGTAACTCGCGAACCGCGTTGACCCATCGGTTGCGCAGGTAGTTGAGCCGTGTGCTCTTGGCGGCGACGCCACCCATGGCCAGATGCTCCTCGAACACCAGCGGCAGCGTCAGCAGCGCCGGGATGTTCGGCGTGCTGTACGGCGTGCGGGCGCGAATATCGGTGACCGGGAAATGCATCTCGCCCATGTCCGGGTCGATGTCAGCCAGGCGCTCAGGGGCAATGTAAATGAAGCCCAGCGTGAGCGGGGCGCCGATCCATTTGTGCAGGTTGAAGCCGGCGAAAGAGATGCCCAGCTCATCCAGATTGAACTCGATCTGGCCGAGGGCGTGGGCGCCATCGAGGATCACGTCGATGCCGTGCTCCTTCGCGGCAGCAGCAATGGCCTGCACCGGCATGACCAATCCGGTGCGATGGGTGACGTGGGTCAGGGCCATCAGTTTGAGCTTTGGATAACGCTCGAACGCGTCGCGATAGGTGGTCAGCAAGCTGTCAAAAGTTGCGGGATGCGCGTGGTCGATTTCAATCACTTCCACGCCGCGATGCCGCGCCAGCCATCGCATTGCGCCTTTCACCGTGTCGTACTCCAGGTCGCAAATCAGCACCTGATCGCCCGGTTGCAGGCGATTGTAGTTGCGGATCAGTGATTGCAGGCCGTCCGAAGCGTTGCGGGTGAGGGCCACGGCTTCGGCGGGAACATCGATCAGGCTGGCGAGCTGTGCCCGGATCTCAAGGCTCTCGACCTGTTCAAAACGCTGGCGCACATGCACCGAGTTGCTGCGGTTGATCAGCTCTATGTTGCGCTGATACTCCTCGACGACGGTGCGCGACATGCGCCCGAAATAACCGTTTTCCAGGTTGATGGGCCCGGGTTCGACTGCGTAGCGGTCGGCAAAGGTCTTCCAGAAGTGTTCATCACGGGCGCGACGGGTGTTATCGGGCATGAGCTACTCGGTTCTTGATTGCGATTTCAGTGGCGCGGGGCCGGTTTGCCGTGTTTGGCGCGCAGTGGTTCGAGCAGGTCCGACAGACCGTTATGGTCGATCTCCTGCATCAGGGCCAGTAAACCGCCCAGTTCGCCATGGGGGAAACCTTCTCGGGCGAACCAGTTCAAGTATTGGCCGGGCAGGTCGGCAATGATCCGACCCTTGTATTTGCCGAAGGGCATTTCGCGGGTGATCAACAGTTCGAGCTTTTCAGGGTTCATCTATCGGTCGTCTTGATTCATCAGGCTGGAAAAATACAGGCATTCTGCATGCAGGCCAATTGACAGTTCATGCAAAAAAAGCGGATACGGATTTTTGAGATAAAACTAAGTATTTGAAATATAAGGAATAAATGATCAATTCAAAGCTGGCATGCAGGGTGCAATAGCTATTACATCTTTCATCAACCCGCAAGGAATTGAAAAATGACCGACATGAATAAAGAAGCGATCTCTGTACTCAACGACCTGATTGAAACCAGCAAAGACGGTCAGGAAGGGTTCAAGACTTGCGCTGAAGACATCAAACACCCTGAACTCAAAACCCTGTTCGTGCAACGCTCCAATGACTGCGCCACCGCAGCTGCCGAACTCCAGAGCGCCGTGCGTTCGATGGGTGGCGATCCGGAAACTTCCACCAGTGTCAGCGGTGACCTGCACCGTCGCTGGGTCGACGTGAAAGCCGTGTTCACCGGCAAGGATGAAGAAGCCGTGCTGAACGAAGCCGAACGCGGCGAAGACCATGCGCTGAAGGCTTACAAAGAAGCCATCGAGAAAATCAACAAGCACAACCTGGTGGGCATTCGTGACTTGGTTGAACGTCAATATCATGGCGTGCAACGCAATCACGATCAGGTAAAAGCCCTGCGTAACCAGGCTCGCGCTCGCTCTTAAGCATTCGTAGTCTGTCAAAAACGCCAGCCAGTCTGGCGTTTTTTTGTGCCTGGGAATTAACACTGGACGGGCGATAGATAGCTAGCTAATAATTTGTTTTTCAAGTGACTTCAGTGAACCCGACTATCGTTAAAAACGTCCCTTCAAGAGTCTTCTACGTGCCTATCACTTTGCAGGCCTTGTTTGCGCCTGACCGCCGCGCCCTCCAGTTCGCGATCAAGACCTTGATCGGCGGCGGCCTGGCCCTGTGGCTGGCGTTGCGCTGGGGCCTGGAGCAACCGGCCTGGGCGCTGATGACCGCGTTCATCGTCGCTCAACCGTTGTCCGGAATGGTGGTGCAGAAGGGGTTGGCGCGGCTGCTCGGCACGCTGGTCGGAACGATCATGTCGGTGGTGTTCATGGGATTGTTCGCCCAGACGCCCTGGCTGTTTCTACTGGCATTGGCGCTGTGGCTCGGGTTGTGTACGGCGAGTTCGACGCTGTTGCGCAGCGCGTGGTCCTATTCTTTTGTGCTGGCCGGTTACACGGTGGCGATCATCGCGTTGCCGGCCATTACCCATCCGCTGACGGTGTTCGATCAAGCCGTCGCGCGTTGCACGGAAATCTGTCTGGGCATCCTCTGCGCCACGGCGGCAAGCGCCTTGATTTGGCCGATGCGGGTCGAGCGGCAACTGGCGGATCAGGCGCAAGCCGCCTGGAACAGCGGGATGAATGCAGCGCGTGCCACCCTGGCCGGCGATGCTCAGGCGCGTAAAGGCCTGCTGGAAATCCTTGGACGAATTGTCGCCGTCGATGCCCAGCGCGAACATGCCTGGTTTGAAGGTGGCCTCGGTCGGCAACGCGCACGAGCCATCAGCGGTTTGAGCCAGAAGCTCTTGATGCTGCTGCGCATCGCCCGTTCGGTTCGCCGTCAGTGGAAGCAATTGGAGCCACAGGAAGCCGCGCAATTGCTGCCTTGGATGACCGAGGTTCAGGCCGCCCTCAGTGGTGCTGATACCGCGACTCTGCAAGCGCTGCGGCCAAGGTTGCTCGATGCTTCCCACGATCCGCACATCAGCTCTGCGCAGAGTTATTGCCTGGCCCGTTTCACCTTGCTGCTCGATACCGCGATGGCGGCCACCGCTGCGTTGAAAGCGGTGGAGGAGGGCCGCGAAACGGTCGATCCGCCACGCACCCTGACGCCGCACCGCGACCTGTCATTGGCGTTGGTGTTCGGTGCGCGCAGTGCCTTGGCGTTTCTGGTGGTGTCGTGCTTCTGGCTGGCGACTGCCTGGCCCGCCGCCTCCGGCGCCCTGGTGCTGACGTGTGTGGTGTGCAGCCTGTTTGCCAGCCGCGAGAACGGTGCGCAGATCGGCATGAGTTTCATGCGGGGTATTTTTCTGGCGATCCCGGCGGCGTTTTTCGTCGGGCAGATTTTGTTGCCGCAATGGAGCGGTTTTGCGTTGCTCTGCATGGGCATGGGCGTGCCGTTGTTTTTCGGTGCGCTGGGCATGGCCAAGCCACAGATCGGCGCCACGGCCACTTCGTTCTGTCTGCACTTTATCGTGCTGGTGTCGCCGCTGAACGCGATGAAATTCGACGTCGCCACGTTCTTCAACAGCGCCCAGGCGATGGTGGTCGGTGTCGGCGCGGCGGTGCTGGCGTTCCACTTGCTGATCCTGCGTAACCCTGCGTGGCATGGCCGGCGCTTGCTGGCGGCGACCCTCGATGATCTGGTGCGGCTGACCCGACGCAATCTGCGCGGTGCCGAAAGCTGGTTTGGCGGACGCATGGCCGACCGTCTGCTGCAACTGGCGCGGCACTACCCCGAGTTGCCGGAACCGGCGCGCAGTCGCTGGGATGACGGCTTGCTCGGCCTCGATATCGGCGATGAATTGCTGCATCTGCGTTTGAGCCTGGCAGTGGCGCAAGTGCCAGTCAGTGCGCCTCAACGGCGATATCTCGAACAGTTGGAAAAAGTCCTCGAACAAGGTCCTGCAGGCAGCTGCGCCGATGCGTTGGAACAGCCCAGCGAAGACTTTCTGAAAACTTTGTACGCGTTGCCGCCCAGCGATGCCGTGAAACTGGCCCAAGGCGCCGTGCTGCAATTGCAAAGCAGCTGGCGCGCCTGGTGCCGTCAACAGGAGCAAAGCCATGGGCTTGCGTGAATGGTCGGTGGGCGGCGTGCTGCTCAGTCCGTTTCTGATTTATGTGCTGCTGGCGCTGCTCGTCACAGGAGCCTTGCGCATGCTGTTGCGCCTGACGCCGGTCGGCCGCTGGATCTGGCACGAAGCATTGTTTGATTGCGCCTTGTACGTCTGTGTATTGACCCTGATCACCGTCGTCCTCGGACCTTTATAAGGAGTAAAAAATGCGTACCCCCGTACGTGTCGCGGTAACCCTGTGCCTGGTGGCGGTGGCGATCTTTGCCGGCTTCCATTTGTGGCAGTACTACATGCTCACGCCCTGGACCCGGGATGCGCGGATCCGCGCCGACGTGGTGGTGATCGCCCCGGACGTCTCGGGTTGGGTGCGTGAGCTCAAGGCGTTCGATAACCAGCCGGTCAAGGCCGGCGATCTGTTGCTGAGCATTGATCGTGACCGTTTCGAAGCGGCGCTGGAGAAAGCCCAGGCGGTGGTGCAGACCCGTCAGCAGCAGCTCAATCTGCGCGAACGCGAAGCCAGTCGGCGCGCCAGTCTCGGGCCACAAGCGATCAGCGCCGAACTGCGCGAGAACGCGCAAATCAACGCCGGCATCGCCCGTGGTGAACTGCGTGAAGCCCAGGCGGAAGCCAAGGTCGCGGAACTCAATCTGGCGCGCAGCCAGGTCCATGCGCCTCGCAGCGGCCACATCACCAACCTGCGTCTGGCCCAAGGCAATTACGTGAATGCCGGGCAACCAGTGATGGCGTTGATCGATGATTCGACTTTTTATGTGCAGGCGTATTTCGAGGAAACCAAGTTGCCGCGGATTCGGGTGGGCGATCCGGTGAAGGTCTGGTTAATGAGCGCCGGCGAAGCGCTGGACGGGCATGTGGAAAGCATCAGCCGCGGGATTACCGATCGTAATACCACCCCGGACGGGCAGTTGCTGGCGGAGGTCGAACCGACGTTCAACTGGGTGAGGCTGGCACAGCGGATTCCGGTGCGGATCAAGATTGATAAGTTGCCGGAAGGGATGAACTTGAGTTCGGGGATGACGGCGAGTGTGCAGGTTGAGGAGGGTGAGCGGTCGCGGTGAGTTTTAGATCGATGCCTGATTTTAAGAACCACCCCTCACCCCAGCCCTCTCCCCAGAGGAGAGAGGGGGAAAGGGAGCCGATCGGGGGCTTTTCAGAGCCTGAGTTCGACTCGAACTCCCAGGTCGATGTAACCCGAAAGTACACCTCGGTAGGTCCCCTCTACCCCTTGGGGAGAGGGTTAGGGTGAGGGGTGGATTCAGCTGACCCCCCCCCCCTCCCCAAATCAGCCGATGCTGATCGCCGGCAGGGTAGTCAACGCTACGGTCTGCTGCTTGCGCGGCGCAAGAATCTCGGCCTCGCCATCCACCACCAATTCATCGCGCTGGTTAAACACGCGAGTCGCGATCCGCACACGAAACTTCGGCAGCTTCTCGAGGATTTCCAGACGCACGGTCAGGGTGTCGCCAATCTTCACCGGCTTCTGAAAACTCATCTGCTGACCGATATAAATAGTGCCCGGCCCAGGCAACTCGCACGCCACGGCCGCGCTGATCAGCGCACCGCTGAACATGCCGTGGGCGATACGTTCTTTGAACATGGTGCCAGCGGCGTATTCGGCGTCCAGGTGCACCGGGTTGTGATCACCCGACATCGCGGCGAACAACTGAATGTCGCGCTCTTCGACCGTCTTGCTGTAGCTGGCGGTCTGGCCTACTTCGAGGGCTTCGTAAGGGGTGTTGGTAACCTGGGTCATCTGTTTCAATTCCTGTCACGAATAAATAAATTCACAAAAAAACTATTCTGATCTGGGTGGCCGGCGGTGGCTCAGCGCCTGGGCGATCCAGTTCAACACGTCATCGATCACTTCATCGCGGTTGCTCTCGTTGAACAGTTCATGCCGTGCCTGCGGGTAAATAGTCAGTTGCAGGTTCTGGCTGCCGGCCGCGCGTAGCGCATCGGCCAGATCGTTCAGACGCTTGCCTTCGCTCACCGGATCACATTCACCGCCAATCACCAGCAGCGGCAGGCCCGGATCAATCTGAGCGAGATTGGACGCTTTGCTGATTTGCTGCAAGCCGCCGAGCAAATCGATCCACAGCTGATTGGTGCAACGAAAGCCGCAGAGCGGGTCGTTGGCGTACAGATCAACCTCCGCCGGGTCACGACTGAGCCAGTCGAACCGCGTGCGCACCGGTTTGAATTTCTTGTTGAACGAGCCGAATGACAGCCACTCGATCAGCGCACTGCGACCCTTGCCGCCCTGGCGCAGGCGTTCGAGCCGGGCGATTTGTCGCGCCGCGCGATAAAGCGCGATGGGCTGGAAGTTCGAACCGCTGAGGACCGCGCCATGCAGGCTGGCGCTGTGATGCAGCAGATAGGCCTGGGCGATGTAGCTGCCCATGCTGTGGCCGAGCAGCACGATCGGCACGCCGGGATGTTGCTGGCCGATGTGCTGGTTGAGGCTGGCCAGGTCGCCGACCACTTTGCACCAGCCATCGTCGTCGGCGAAATGGCCGAGTGTCCCGTTTTCGGCAGTTTTGCCATGTCCACGCAGGTCCGGCGCGTAGACGCCGTAACCCTGCCCGCAGAATTTCTCCGCCAGGCGCGCGTAGCGACCACTGTGTTCGGCCATGCCATGGGCCAGCAGGATCACCGCTTTCAAAGGCGGATCGGGCAGCCACTGGTTGACGAAGAGGCGGCTGCGGTCACTCGCGGTCAGCCAGAAAGTGTCGTGGATCATGGCGATTCCTTTGCATGGATGGGTCACAGGCACGATGCATTGTATAGCGCATCCTTTCGCTCCCGTCTGATCAGGCCACGCTGCTGCAGCAAGATTCACACGGTCAATGACGCCCGTTGGCATATTTGCCTGATTGGCCATAGCTGCTAGTGTCCGTGAAGCCCCGCTCTTCGCTCTTTGTGTTGAAGAAGACAGAAAAGCGGCCCGGATAGGCTCAGGTAAAGAGGACAAGAACAATGCAACCTGATTTCTGGAATGACAAACGCCCGGCCGGCGTGCCCCTGGATATTGACCTTGGGGCCTATAAGTCGGTGCTTGAGGTGTTCGAGCGTTCCTGCAAGAAATTCGCTGATCGCCCCGCTTTCAGCAACATGGGCGTGACCCTGACCTACGCCGAACTGGAACGCTACAGCCTGGCGTTCGCCGGTTACCTGCAAGCCCACACCGATCTGGTGCCGGGGGATCGCATCGCGGTGCAGATGCCCAACGTCCTGCATTACCCGATTGCCGTATTCGGTGCGTTGCGCGCCGGGCTGATCGTGGTCAACACCAACCCGCTGTACACCGCGCGGGAGATGCGTCATCAGTTCAAGGACTCCGGTGCCCGGGCGCTGGTGTACCTGAACATGTTCGGGCAGAAGGTCCAGGAAGTGCTGCCCGACACCGACATCCAATACCTGATCGAAGCGAAGATGGGCGACCTGATGCCCAGCGCCAAGGGCTGGCTGGTCAACACCCTGGTCAGCAAGGTCAAGAAGATGGTCCCGGCCTATTCCTTGCCGCAGGCGATTTCCTTCAAGAGCGCGTTGCGTCTGGGCCGTGGCCTGGGCATCAAGCCGCTGAAAGTCAGTCTCGATGACATCGCCGTGTTGCAATACACCGGCGGCACCACCGGCCTGGCCAAGGGTGCGATGCTGACCCACGGCAACCTCGTGGCCAACATGCAGCAGGCGCGGGCGTGCCTCGGGCAGTTCGGCAGCGACGGTCAGCCGTTGCTGCGCGAAGGTCAGGAAGTGATGATCGCGCCGCTGCCGCTGTACCACATCTATGCCTTCACGGCGAACTGCATGTGCATGATGGTGACCGGCAACCACAACGTGCTGATCACCAATCCTCGCGACATCGGCGGCTTCATCAAGGAGCTGAAGAAATGGCGGTTCTCGGCGTTGCTGGGGCTGAACACGCTGTTCGTAGCGCTGATGGATCACCCGGATTTCAAGACCCTGGATTTCTCCAGCCTCAAACTCACCAACTCCGGCGGCACCGCGCTGGTCAAGGCCACCGCCGAGCGTTGGGAACAGCTCACCGGTTGCCGCATCACCGAGGGCTACGGCCTGACCGAAACCTCACCGGTGGCCTGCACCAACCCCTACGGCGACAAATCGCGGATCGGCACGGTTGGCCTGCCGGTACCGGGCACCACATTGAAAGTGATCAACGATGAAGGCGTCGAGCAGCCCTTGGGCGAACGCGGCGAATTGTGCATCAAGGGCCCGCAGATCATGAAGGGCTACTGGCAGAAACCGGAAGCCACCGCCGAAGTGCTGGATGCCGAGGGCTGGTTCAAGTCCGGCGATATCGCGGTGATCGACCCGGACGGTTTTGTGCGCATCGTCGATCGCAAGAAAGACATGATCATCGTCTCGGGTTTCAACGTGTACCCCAACGAAATCGAAGACATCGTCATGGCTCATCCGAAAGTTGCCAACTGCGCAGTGATCGGCGTGCCGGACGAGCGTTCGGGGGAGGCGGTGAAGTTGTTTGTGGTGGCCCGCGAGTCGGGGGTCAGCCTTGAAGAGTTGAAGGCGTACTGCAAGGAAAACTTCACGGCGTACAAAGTGCCCAAGCACATTGTGTTGCGTGAGTCGTTGCCGATGACGCCAGTCGGGAAAATTCTGCGGCGGGAGTTGCGGGATATTGCATAGGCGTTGAATGGCCGCGCTTTGCGCGGTTCGCGGGCAAGCCGCGCTCCCACAAGGTCATCGCTGATCCTGTGGGAGCGGGCTTGCCCGCGATGCTTTTAAAGGGAAGGCCCCGAAATACGGGGCTTTTCAGGGTTGTATAGAATCTTTGCTCTAAAATGACCGCTAGTAATTCTTGAGTCACAATTGTGACCATAGAGGCCGCTTTTGGCTCTAGTCGACCCTTGGCAAAGCTGCTACTCTCGGCGCGCTTTGTGACTTCTCGGGCTTATAAAAGCGCTAGATTCACCGACAAACACACACCAATAATAATCGCATCAAATGCGGTGCTGAATTCGCGTTGCTGAGGAGTGGGCTTCCATGAACGAAGACTTTTGGAAGGATAAGTACCCTGCCGGGATTGCTGCCGAGATCAATCCAGACGAGTATCCGAATATTCAGGCAGTGTTGAAACGATCCTGCCAGCGCTTCGCCGACAAACCGGCATTCAGCAACCTGGGCAAGACAATCACCTACGGTGAACTGTACGAATTGTCCGGTGCCTTTGCCGCTTACCTGCAACAGCATACCGACTTGCAGCCTGGCGATCGAATTGCCGTGCAACTGCCCAACGTGTTGCAGTACCCGGTAGCCGTATTCGGTGCCATTCGCGCCGGGCTGATCGTGGTCAACACCAACCCGTTGTACACCGCGCGGGAAATGGAACACCAGTTCAACGACTCCGGTGCCAAAGCCCTGGTCTGCCTGGCCAACATGGCGCATCTGGCCGAGATCGTGGTGCCGAAAACCGGCGTCAAGCACGTGATCGTCACCGAAGTGGCCGACCTGCTGCCACCGCTCAAGCGCCTGCTGGTCAACAGCGTCATCAAGTACGTGAAGAAGATGGTCCCGGCGTATCACTTGCCCAAGGCCATCAAGTTCAACGACGTGTTGAGCAAGGGCCACGGCCAGCCAGTGGCGGAAGCCAACCCGGCCAGCAGCGACGTTGCCGTCCTGCAATACACCGGCGGCACCACCGGCGTGGCCAAGGGCGCGATGCTGACCCATCGCAACCTCGTGGCGAACATGCTGCAGTGCAAGGCGCTGATGGGGTCCAACCTCAATGAAGGTTGCGAGATCCTGATCACACCGCTGCCGCTGTACCACATCTATGCCTTCACCTTTCATTGCATGGCGATGATGCTGATCGGCAACCACAACATCCTGATCAGCAACCCGCGCGACTTGACGGCGATGGTCAAGGAACTGTCGAAGTGGAAGTTCAGTGGCTTCGTCGGCCTCAATACCTTGTTCGTGGCGCTGTGCAACAACGAAGGCTTCCGCAAGCTGGATTTCTCCGCACTGAAAGTCACCCTGTCCGGCGGCATGGCCCTGCAACTGGCCGCGGCCGAGCGTTGGAAAGCGGTCACCGGTTGCGCCATCTGCGAAGGTTACGGCATGACCGAAACCAGCCCGGTGGCCACTGTGAACCCGATCCAGCACATCCAGATCGGCACCATCGGTATTCCGGTTCCGTCCACCGTGTGCAAAGTCATCAACGATGCCGGCGTCGAGCAGCCGTTAGGCGAAATCGGCGAACTGTGTGTGAAAGGTCCGCAAGTGATGAAGGGCTACTGGCAGCGTCAGGACGCCACCGATGAAATGCTCGACAGCGAAGGCTGGTTGAAGACCGGTGACATCGCGGTGATTCAGCCGGATGGTTACATGCGCATCGTCGATCGCAAGAAAGACATGATTCTGGTGTCCGGTTTCAACGTTTATCCGAACGAACTGGAAGACGTGCTCGCGACCCTGCCGGGCGTGCTGCAATGCGCGGCCATCGGCGTGCCGGACGAGAAGTCGGGCGAAGCGATCAAGATTTTCATCGTGGCCAAACCAGGTGTGACGTTGACCAAGGAGCAGGTGATGGAGCACATGCGTGCGAACGTGACCGGCTACAAGGTCCCGCGCTCCGTGGAGTTCCGCGATGCGCTGCCGACCACCAACGTCGGCAAGATCCTGCGCCGCGAGTTGCGCGACGAAGAACTGAAAAAGCTCAACGGCAAGAAAGTCAGCGCGTAACCCACAAAAAGCCCCGCAGATGCGGGGCTTTTTGTTTATGGCGATATCAGAAGTGCTTTATGTGTTCAGGGGATTTATCTGTGGCGAGGGGATTTATCCCCGTCGGGTCGCGCAGCGGCCCCAAAAACCTGCAACCGCATTTCAACAGGAACACTGCGTTCACCGGGTTTACGACTGCTGCGCAGCCGGACGGGGATAAATCCCCTCGCCACAGGTACTCAGTGTTATTTACAGGCGAAACGGCGCGAAATTGACGTTAGTGCCCGCCGGGCGCATGTCTTGCAGGTACGAATCCTTGTCCGCGCTCAGTTCCAGGCTCAAAGCGGCTTTACGCTTGCCTTCGTTGCGCACCACCAGGCCTTCGAGCTTCTCGCGCAGGAACACCGTCGGCACTTTCAGGTGCAGCAGTTCGTCGGTATCCGGCGTGTGCATCAGCAGGTGAACCCATTCGTACTGACCAATGGCCAGGCGCGCCACCGGGATATCGAACCACCAGATGTTGCGGTTGCGGTTCAGTTCGGTGAAATGGCAGTTGTTGACGCCAAGCACAGCACCGCCAAGTTCCTGGTTTCTGCGGGCAATGGCCTGCTTTTTATCGAGTTTCATAACATTCCTACGGGATTGGATCTTCAGCGCCATGGCCTGAATACGTTGCGCATTCTCGGGGGTTGGTCGGCAAACATAAAGCCCAACCTGCGCTGAACGATGAAATGCGTGACTGAAAATAAATGAAACTCCGTGCAAATGCCCCGGGTCAATCTTTGTGTAACGACTTTTTCCGTTGAATTGTTCACAGGAGAAACACCATGAGCAGCACTGGCGATAAAGTAAAAGGCATGGCCAACGAAGCCGCCGGCAACGTCAAGCAAGGCGTCGGCAAGGCCACCGGTAACGACAAAATGCGCGCCGAAGGCGTCGTGCAGGAAAGGAAAGGCGAGGCCCAGCAAGCGGTGGGCAAGGCCAAGGACGCGATCAAGAAAGGCGTCGACAAGGCGTGATTCGGCCTTTGACGAGCAACATGAACGGCCATCCACGGATGGCCGTTTTTGTGTCAGCCTGAACTTGCACACGGAAATTGTTTCAAAGTCGCCAAGTAGGCTACTTTGATGTAGAAAACGGCCCCTGAGTCGCCTCGACTTCAACCCAATCTTGCGGCGAAAGGAGACGCTAATGTTTTTCCCCCACATGAAAGGCTTGCGCCTGCACCGTGTCATGGTGCGCACGGTCACCGAGTTCGTCGATGACGAGATGTCGACCTATGCCTCGGCATTGGCCTATCAAATGCTGTTTTCGCTGTTCCCCTTCATTCTTTTTCTCATCGCGCTGATCGGTTTCCTGCACCTGCCGGACTTCTTCTCCTGGCTGCGCCTGCAATCCGAGCTGGTCCTGCCGCCCCAGGCGCTGGAACAGGTGAACCCGGTGATCGACCAACTCCAGCAGTCCAAGGGTGGCTTGCTGTCGATTGGTATCGTGATTGCCCTGTGGACCGCGTCCGCCGGCGTGCGGCTGATGATGAGCGCGATGAACGCCGCCTACGACGTGGTCGAAGGCCGGCCCGCGTGGAAGCGCTTTCCGCTGTCGATTATCTACACGGTGGGCATCGCCGGCATGCTGCTGATCGCCGCCGCACTCATGGTGCTCGGGCCACAACTGATGGGCTGGATTGCTGCGCAAGTGGGCATGGAAGATTTCATCGTGACCCTGTGGACCATCGTTCGCTGGCCCGTGGTGGTGATTTTGCTGATGGTCGCCGTGGCGCTGATTTATTACGTCATGCCCGACGTCAAGCAGGAGTTTCGTTTTATCACCCCGGGCTCGGTGCTGGCGGTGGTGGTGTGGATCCTCGCTTCCGTGGGCTTTGGCCTGTACGTCAAGGAGTTCGCCAACTACAACGCCATGTATGGCAGTATCGGCGCGATCATCGTGCTGTTGCTCTATTTCTATATTTCCGCGGCGGTGTTGTTGCTCGGCGCGGAGATGAATGCGGTGATCGAACACATGTCGACCGAGGGCAAGAATGATGGCGAAAAAGTCCCCGGCGAACTCGACCACGAACCCAAACACCACGTTTCGGGGCTGGGTCGGGATCACTCGATCAAGACCCCCACTGACGAAGTCACCAAATGATCCGTGAAATCCTGAAAATGGGCGATGAGCGCCTGCTGCGCATTGCCCCGCCGGTCCCGGCTGAAATGTTCGACAGCCCTGAACTGTGGCAACTGATCGACGACATGTTCCAGACCATGGAAAGCGTCGGCGGCGTTGGCCTGGCCGCGCCGCAGATCGGTGTCGATCTGCAACTGGTGATCTTTGGCTTCGAGCACAGTGAACGCTACCCGGATGCTGAAGCGGTGCCGCAGACCATCCTGATCAATCCGCTGATCACGCCGTTGAGCCCGCTGATGGAAGAGGGTTTTGAAGGTTGCCTATCCGTCCCCGGCCTGCGTGGGGCGGTGGATCGTTATCAGCAGATTCGCTACGAAGGGTTTGATCCCAAGGGCCAGCCGATTGTGCGGATTGCCGAGGGATTCCATGCGCGGGTGGTGCAGCATGAATGCGATCACCTGATCGGCCGGCTGTACCCGTCGCGGATCACCGACTTCAGCAAATTCGGGTTCACCGAAGTGATGTTCCCGGACCTTGACCCTAACGCCGACGACTAAGCTTTGGACACCGCAAGACCTTGTGGGAGCGGGCTTGCCCGCGATAGCAATCTGTCAGACAACATCCGTGTTGAATGTACAGGCCTCATCGCGGGCAAGCCCGCTCCCACTCTATGATCTTCAAAAGGCTGGCGTGAGTTACCTGGCTGGATCCAGGCCCATGGCAATCATCGGTTTGCTGCGCGCGTAACGGCTCAGGCGTTCGATCATGGCGTAGGGCATGTGCGGATCGAAGGAAAATCCTCGGCGTTCATAAAAGCCTCGCAAGTCCGGGTGGCAGAACAGCCAGACCGGTTGGTCGAGACCGCGCACCGCTTCGGCGATCAACCCCGCCGCGATCCCCTGTCCCCGACAGGCCGGATCGATGAACAACCCCGTCAACCAATGCCCACCCGAGACCGGCCGCAGACACAGCGCGCCAATGATCTCGTCGCGCCGGGCGACCCACAGCTGAGCATCACGGACGGCTTTCATCGACGATTGGTGGGCGCGATAAAACTTGTTCATCAGCGGCCATAACGGCTCGGCGAGCAGGGTGTACTGGGTGTCGGGCATGGGTTTGATCTGTCGGTGCGCAAAGCGGACGATTATAAAAGAACGCGCGGCCGGGGATAGGTGTATACCTGATCTCACATCCCGTATGAGTGGAGTACGTATCATGGCCAAAGGCATGGATTCAAAAAAAGCGGCAAAGAAGAAACCGGCGAAAACCGCCGATGAAAAGCGCGCAGACAAGAAGGCCAAGAAGGTGGATGTGTTCGGTCATTGATCCCGCTTTAATCGATCGTTCCCACGCTCTGGGAACGATCACCAAATAATCTGCAAGATTTCCCTGCGCCATTGCACAGAAGGGGACTGGTCCCCGATCTGAGCAACGCCATGCCCCATTACTTCGATGCCGCCCACCGAGAAGAAATCGAAACCCTGCGCCAACGCCTGACCGCTCGCACCGAGTGGCCGACCTGGCTGTTGCTGATCGGCGTGTATGGCGGCTGGTTCAGCATTGTTCTGGGGAGCAATCGACTGGGGCTCTGGTGGAGCACGGTGTTGCTGATCCCGCTGGTGGTGCTCTGGTTGTCGGTGCAACATGAGTTGCTTCACGGGCATCCCACTCGTTGGACATCGCTGAACAAAGTCCTCGGCTACGCCCCGTTCGCCGTCTGGTACCCCTACACCCTGTACCGCGACAGCCATTTGCTGCATCACCGCGACGAAGACCTGACCTTGCCCGGTCGCGACCCGGAAAGCCGTTACCTGACGGCCGAGCAGTGGCAGGGCCGTTCACTGTTTGAGCAAGGCCTGCACTGGCTGAACAAAACCGTGCTCGGGCGCTTCATGCTCGGCGCGCCGCTGGCCCTGCTGGCGCTGGCGAAGGAAGAACTGCAACGGCTGATCCACGGTGAGCGGCAGGCGTGGTTGATGTGGCTGACCCACGGCGGGCTGACCCTGCTGATGCTGGTGTTCATCGCGCGCTACAGTGTGCTGCCGGTCTGGCATTACCTGTTGCTGATCAGCGTGCCGGCGCTGTCGATTGCGATGATTCGCTCCTACTATGAACACCGCCCACACGCCGCACCCGAACAACGCACCGTGCTCAACGAAGCGGCCTGGCCGTGGCGCTGGCTGTTCCTGAACCTGAATTTTCACTTGGTGCATCACGACTTGCCGGGCCTGCCCTGGTACGACTTGCCACGCGCCTACCACGCGCGTCGCGAGCAATGGCTGGCGCGCAGCGGCGGGTTTCTGGTGCGGGGTTATGGGCAGTTGTGGCGGGAGAATGGCGTGAAAGCCATCGATAGCCCGAGGCATCCGTTCCACTGATTGCGAATGAGGTCCCCTGTGGGCGAGCCTGCTCGCGATGGGGCCATTAAAATTCAACATTGATGTTGCCTGACACACCGCCATCGCGAGCAGGCTCGCTCCCACAGGGGATTATCGTTGTATGGGAAGATTTCGATGACACAACACCTCGCTGAACTCCTGATGTACGTCGCCCCCGAGCCGATCCGCGCGGCGAACGAACGCTGGCTCTCGCGCATCCTCGATCACCTGGGCCATTCCCGTTTGAGTGCCGAAGGCCTGTCGCTGCCCGAACTCTGGTTATCGCCGGATGTGCTGCTGACCCAAACCTGCGGCTACCCGCTGATGACCACCTTGCGCGGCAAAGTCCGGGTCATCGGTCGGCCGCGCTATGAACTTCCCGACAGCGATGGCGGCAACCATTGCAGCCTGCTGCTGAGCCGCGCCGATGACCCACGGCGAACCTTGCTTGAGTTGCGCGGCAGTCGCGGGGTGATCAATGGCCAAGACTCCAACAGCGGCATGAACCTGTTGCGGCACCGACTGGCGCCACTGCATCGCGACGGACAGTTCTTTTCCAGTGTCGCCATCAGCGGCAGCCACCGCGAAAGTCTGCGCTGGCTGCGCGAAGGGCTTGCAGACCTGGCGGCCATCGACAGTGTGACCTTCGCCTACCTGGCGCGGCATGCCGACAAAGAGGTCGCCGGCCTGCGCGTCGTGGCCCGCAGTGCGTTCAGCCCGACCTTGCCGTACATCACGGCGGCGACGCTGACCGATGAACAGGTTGAAGCGCTTCGGCAGGTGATGAACACCTCATTGCATGAGTTGCCCGATGTCGCGCAAATCCTCGGCCTGCAGGAAGTGTTGCCGGCCACCGAGAACGACTATCAAGTCATTCTCGACTATGAGCAGGAGGCTGAAGCGTTGGGGTATGGGCGATTGCGGTAGGGGGGAGCGAAAAGAACGCAGCCTCGTTTCACTCGACAGCTGCTACGGGAGATTGGTGTCCATCTGTAGCAGCTGTCGAGTGAAACGAGGCTGCGTTCTGTCAACTGCTTAATGCATTAATAGAATATAAAAATACTTTTTAAGTATTATTAAAGAATAAGGCGCCTTGCTAGGATCTCGCCACCGGATCACCGGACATTCAGCGAACCCTAACCCTTGGAGCCTCTATGTCCGGCACCGACGCATCCCATCAAAACAACGTAGGCGGATTGTTCCGCGCTCATTACCCGTGGCTGTGCGCACGCTTGCGCCGACATCTGGGCACCAACGCCAGCGTCGAAGACATCGCCGCCGAAACCTTCGTACAGTTGCTCGAGTCGCCAGCGCTGACACCCATCCGCGAACCTCGCGCCTTGCTCACCACCATCGCCCGTCGCCTGGTTTATCAGCTCTGGCGTCGCCGCGACCTGGAACGCCAACACCTGGAACAACTGCAGCAGGCCGACCTTGTCGGTGGACGCTCGCCTGAGGATTTGCTGCAGCTATCCCAAACCCTGAAGAGCCTGGACCGCGCCCTCGACCGCATACCGGGCAAGGTCCGGGCGACGTTCCTGATGTCCCGTGTCGACGGCCTGACCTACCCGCAAATCGCCGCCGAACTGGGTATTTCCCAACGCTCGGTCAGCGTTTACATGACCCGCACCCACGCCTTGTGCGCCCAGCACAGCGCCAACCAACCCCTGACCCAGAGGTCCGCATGAGATCGATCAAAACCCTGCTCGGCAGTTCGCTGCTGGCCCTGAGCCTGGTGGCCAGCCACGTTCCGGCAGCCGAAAAAACCGCACCGATTCACTTCGGTGACATCACCTGGGAGAGTGGAAGCCTGATCACCGAAATCCTGCGGCTGATCGTCGAGAAGGGTTACGGCTACCCGACCGATACCTTGCCGGGCAGCACCGTCAGCCTCGAAGCGGCGTTGGCCAAGAACGACATTCAGGTGATCGGCGAGGAATGGGCCGGGCGCAGTCCGGCATGGGTCAAGGCGTCCGCCGAGGGCAAGGTGTTTGGTGTGGGCGACACGGTCAAGGGCGCCACCGAAGGTTGGTGGGTGCCGGAATACGTAATCAAGGGCGACCCCGAGCGCGGCATCAAACCGTTGGCTCCTGAGCTGAAATCCGTTGCCGACCTGGCCCGTTACAAGGACGTGTTCCGTGACCCGGAAGACCCGAGCCGCGGACGTTTCCTCAACAGCCCGACCGGCTGGACCTCGGAGATCGTCAACAGTCAGAAACTCAAGGCCTATGACCTGACCGCCAGCTACGTCAACTTCCGCACCGGCTCCGGCGCGGCGCTGGATGCCGAAGTCGCTTCGTCGATCCGCCGCGGCAAACCGGTGCTGTTCTACTACTGGTCGCCGACGCCGCTGTTGGGCCGTTTCAAACTGGTGAAGCTCGACGAGCCGCCGTTCGATGCCGAAGCCTGGAAGACCTTGGCCGATGCGAAAAATCCAAACCCTAAAGGTACGCGCTCGATGCCGGCGAGCCTGGCGATTGGCGTCTCGGCGCCTTTCAAGGCGCAGTACCCGGACCTGGTGGCGTTCTTTGAAAAGGTCGATTTCCCGATTGATCTGCTGAACCAGACGCTGGGGCAGATGAGTGAAAAACGCCAGCAACCGCGTCAGGTGGCCGAGGCGTTTTTGCGCGATCAGCCGCAGATCTGGAAAGCCTGGGTGCCGGGGGAGGTGGCGACCAGAGTGAGTGCGAGTTTGTAGTTGTCTCCTGATGATTTTGCGGTACATGAGCCACCGCATTCGCGAACAAGCCCGCTCCCACAGTGGACCTCGGTTGTACACCAATAGTGTGTTCACCGACGATCCCTGTGGGAGCGGGCTTGCCCGCGATGGTCTCAAGGCTTACAAGGATTCAGCCGCCAACGCCGCCTTGACGGTTGGCCTCTGGTCAATCCTGGACTGAAACCGCACCAAGGCCGGCCACTGGCCCAGATCAATCGCAAACAGTGGTGCCCAACGCAGTACCGTAAACAAATACGCATCAACCACGCTGAAATCACCCATCAAATACTCCTGGCGCTCCAGCGTCTCGCTCAGCACTGCCAACCGCTTGAACAACTTCGCCTTGATCAGCGCTTTCACCTCATCTGGAAACCCGGCATTAAACAGCCAGCCCAGGCCACCATGAATCTCGGTCGAGACAAAGTTCAGCCACTCCTGCAACCGCACCCGCTCGAACGTGTCGATCTGCGGCGCAAGGTTTGCCTCGGGGCGCAGGTTCGCCAGGTATTGCAGGATCGCCGGGCCTTCGGTCAGCACCTCGCCGTTCTCAAGTTGTAACGCTGCGACGTAACCCTTGGGGTTGATCGCCAGGAAGTCATCACCCGCGACAGTGGTCTTGGTGCGGTTATCGACGCGAATCAATTCGAACGGCAAATCCAGTTCACGAAGCACAATGTGCGGCGCCAGCGAGCAGGCGTTCGGGGCGTAATACAACTTCATCGGCAGGGCTCTGGTGAGGGATTTGCGCCAGTGTCATAGTGCGCGGCACCCTCGGTAAAATTAATCTTTCAGAGCGCTGCCATAAGGAAAGCTACTGCCATGATGAATCTGATGCACTGGCGAATGGTGGTGGCGGTGGCGGACACCGGCAACATCACCCGGGCCGCCGAGCGGGTCGGCATGACCCAGTCCGGTGCCAGCCAGGCATTGGCGTTGATCGAGGACACCCTCGGCGTTCAGCTGTTCAGCCGGGAGAATCGCCAGACCCTGCCGACAGCCATCGGCCTGCCGGTCATCGAGCAGGCGCGCATGATGCTTGGCGCCCTGGAAAACATTCGCAGCACCGTCGATGCCGCCAAAGATATCCAGCGTGGGACTATCCGCCTCGCCAGTTTTCCCATGGTGCTGGCGACTTTTCTTCCGCCGCTGTTGCGCCGGTTCAATCGCCTGTATCCCGGCATCCAGGTGGTGGCGCTGGAAGTTAGCGACGATGAAGTGGAAGCCCTGCTAGGGGCCGGGCTGGTCGATGTCGGCGTAGTGTTGAACCCGCCGCCCGAGCGCAATGCCGGACGGTTGGGGCGCGATGCGTGGATGGCGGTGCTGCCCGGCGGGCATCCGCTGGCCCGCCGTTCGAACGAGGAGGGCGTGACACTTGCGGAGTTGGCTGAACAGCCTTTTGTGCTGGCCACGGGCGGTTGCTCAACCAACGCACGAAGCCTCGCCGCCGAGGCTGGTTTGCAGTTGAGTGATGTGCGGGTCGAGGTCCGTGAATGGAGCAGCGCGTTCACGCTTGTGCGCGAAAACATCGGTGTCACCCTGGTGCCGGAAATGACCTTGCCGGGCAATCGCCAAGGCCTGCGCGTGGTGCCCGTGCATCCGCGAATCCATCGCGAGTTCGCCCTGGTGGCCGCCCCCGATAAAAAAACCTCGCCAGCGGTGCAGGCATTGCTGGACATGCTCGCTGAACCGATTTTGTCCTCAATACTGGCCGACTAGTGGCCTTGCGTCCCTGAAGTGGCTGGCTAAGCTGACTCGTAGCTAATCATGTCGCTCGCCATTTGAAGAGGGCGCAGCAAGAGTGCCCAAACCAAGGCACCGACACGGAGCAACAAGGAGCTGTGCGGTTAAGGGAATGACTTATTAAAACATCAGGGCTGGCCCGGTCCCGGGCTATCAAGAGAAGGATGTCTTGATAAGAGCGTTGCTACATGGACTCTCCGATTGAACATCATTGATCACCTGACACTTCCTCCCGTGGAGGAACGCGTGTGCCTGTTCCATGGAACGATGTGGCGGATCCGTTGAAAGGCCAAAGAACTTTCATCATTCAAAAGAGCGCGCTAAAGGTGATACGACCATGTTTAACCTACATCACAAGGCTGACCTGCTGGAAATCGAACGCTACAGCGGCGCGTTGAGCGAAGCCAATGCCAAGTTGGCGGCTGTCAGCCGTTCGATGGCGATGATTGAATTCACTCCCGACGGTATCGTGCTTGAGGCCAACGACAACTTCTGCAGCGTGATGGGTTACAGCGCCGACGAAGTGCGCGGCAAACATCACCGGATCTTTTGCGAAGAAACGTATTACCGCAGCGACGCTTACGCGAAGTTGTGGCGAGACCTGGCCCGTGGCGAACCGGTCAGCGGCACCTTTTTACGGCTGAACAAGAAAGGCAAAGAGATCTGGCTTGAAGCCAGTTACATGCCGGTGTTCGGTCCCGACCGCCAGGTGAAAAGCGTGATCAAAGTCGCCACTGACATCTCCGCCCGGGTTTACAAGGAACATGAAGAAGAGAGCATGCTCGCCGCGATCGGTCGCTCCATGGCGGTGATCGAATTCACCCCGGAAGGCAAAGTCATCGCAGCCAATGAAAACTTCCTCAAGACGATGCATTACTCGCTCAACGAAGTGGTGGGTCAGCACCACAGCCTGTTTTGTCACCGCGCCGAAGCCGAGTCGCAGGCTTACAAGGCGTTCTGGGCGTCACTCAATCGCGGCGAATATCACTCGCACCGTTTCGAGCGCAAAGACAAATACGGCCATACGGTTTTTCTCGAAGCCTCTTACAACCCTTTGTTCGACGCCAAGGGCCGGCTATACAAAGTGGTGAAGTTTGCCAGTGACATCACCCAGCAAGTGACCACTCTGCAAACCGCTGCTGAGTCGGCGCACAGCACGTCGGTGCAAAACGATGCCTGTGCGCAGAAAGGTTCTCAGGTGGTGCAGCAAACCGTGCAGATCATTCAGGACATTTCCCGGGACCTGAACGAAGCCGCGCTGAGCATTGATGCGGTGAGCAAACAGTCCGACATCATCGGCAGCATCGTACAGACCATCCGCGGCATCGCCGACCAGACCAACTTGCTGGCGCTCAACGCAGCCATCGAAGCGGCGCGGGCGGGGGAGCATGGGCGCGGGTTTGCGGTGGTGGCCGATGAAGTGCGCAGCCTCGCGGCACGCACGAGCCAGGCGACGCTGGAGATTGTCGACGTGGTGCGCAGGAACCACGATCTGTCGTTGAGCGCGGTATCGAGCATGCAGTCGAGCTTGAGCCGAACCGGACTTGGGGTGGAACTGGCGAATGAAGCGGGGGAGGTGATTCTGGAGATACAGCAAGGGTCGCGACATGTGGTGGATGCGATAAGTCAGTTCAGTTCGACCTTGCAGATAAACTGATTCGCGCAAACAACACGGCCCCTGTAGGAGCTGTCGAGTGAAACGAGGCTGCGATCTTTTGATCTTGCTTCTAAAAGATCAAGGTCAAAAGATCGCAGCCTCGTTTCACTCGACAGCTCATACACGGGTCGCGTTGTTCCAGCTGTTAAAGCGAAGCAAGAAACTTGTCGACCACCTGGCTGCTGCCTTTTTCACTGCTGGCGTTTTCTTTCTCGGCCTGCGCCAGTTTGATCTTGTCCTCCATGCGCTCGGCCATCTCTTTAGCAATCGCCTGCTGTTTCTCCGGCGGCATTTGCTCCACTTCTTCTTTCGTCAAACCCATCTCTTCCAGAATGGCGTCTTGCATGCGCTCTTCCGGGGTTTTGCTCATGTATTCCTTGAAGGCATCCGTGGCTAATTGAGTCTCGACTGGAAGTTTGGCGGACGAGGCTTGCAGTCCCACGCGGGTTTTCGCGAAGGCTTCATCCACGTTGTCGCTGATTCTGCTCGCCTCACTGACTTGCTGCGTGGCGTTTTGGGTGGCCGATTGCTCTATCTGCGCAGCTTTCGCCTGAACGTTGCTTTGCAACGTTTGCAGCATCGCACCCTGAAGTCCGTCAGCGGCTTCGGCGGTCGAGTTCTTCCCTGGCCGCTTGGACAAGGGGATCATTTGTATTTGTTTTTCACTGACCAACATAGTGAGTCGACCTTGTAGGTGTTTGTGGTGCAGTGTGTTGAGCAAATAGTATGCCTATATAAAAAATACTATATGTGTCAGCTAGTTACATGTTTTTCGAGGCGGGCGGCGCAGGTTTTGCGGTTAACCTTTGCCGCCCGGCGGCAAGCAGCATTGGCATCAAGGCAAACCATTGCAGCCGTATTTGAGGAAGCCCGGACGTTGTGCCAGTCGTTGAAAATACTCGTCGATGGCCGGGTAGTCGGGCCGCTCCATCGGCGTCATCAACCAGCGGTTGACGGACAGTCCGATGACGATGTCGGCCAGGGTGAAACGTGGGCCGGCGACATACGCTTTGGTGGTCGTGAGCTGGTGCTCGAGGATGCCCATCTTCTGGTTCCAGCCACGTACACCGGCGGCAATGTGATGCGGATCCTGGAACTCCGGATCCTTGCGCACCAATGCCGTGAACGCGTAGCTCCATGAGGCATTGAGTTCGGTGGCTTGCCAGTCCATCCACTGCTCGACCCGAGCGCGCGCGGCCGGGTCGTGCGGTAACAGCTCGGTGTTGTGGTGCTTGCCGGCCAGATAGCGGCAGATGGTGTTGGACTCCCACAGCACGCCCGCGTCGTCGATGATCACCGGCACCTGGGCATTGGGATTGAGCCGGAGAAACTCCGGCGTGTGGGTGGACGCATAACCGCCGCCCCAGTCCTCACGTTCGTAAGCAACAGCCAGTTCCTCACAGGTCCACAGGACCTTTCTGACGTTGATGGATGACGCTTTGCCGAGGATTTTCAGTGCATGTTCCATTGAGCTACTCCGTTAGCGATTCGACGCTTCAGGAATCTGACAGACCTTGCGCGGTTTTCAAACCGGATCCGGCAATGCCGAGGCCGGCAACCCAAAGGTGCGATCAAACAGCCAGTTGAACGCGAAGGTGTAGCACGGGATGAAAATGATCAGCGCCAAGTCCAGCAGGAAGGCCTGCACCAGGCTGATGTTCATCCACCAGGCGATCAGCGGGATGAGAAACACTATCAAGGTTAGTTGAAATCCCACGGCATGGGCGATGCGCCGTTTAACGGTGCGCGTGCGCGATGGCTGGCGGCTTTCCCAGCGTTCGAACAACGAGGTGTAGATGAAATTCCAGGTCACCGCGATGGTGGTGATGATCACCGCCAACGGGCCGGTGCTGCCCGGCGAGGTGCCGGACAACAGCGCCAGGCCCAGAGCCGAGAAGGTCATGCCGATGACTTCGTACAGCGACACGTAGACCAGTTTGCGTTTAACGCCTTGCATGCAGATTTGCCTCTTTTTTGCGAACTTGAAGCCAGGAGCACTGGCGAAGGCGGCGAAAGATAGCTTCAATAGAGCTGACAGAAAAAGTCAGTAGCTTTCAGTTTTATTGATAGGACGAGGGATGAATTTCAACAGCGACAGCATCGAGTTGTTCCTTGCCGTGATCGAGCGCGGCTCGTTTTCCGCGGCAGCGCGTGCGTTGGGTAAAGTGCCGTCGGCGGTGAGCATGAGCATTGCCAATCTGGAGGCCGAGCTCGGTTATCCGCTGTTCGATCGCAGCCATCGCGAACCGGTGCCGACGGCGATGGCCAGCGCGCTGGTGCCGCACGCGCGGTTGATCGCCGAACAACTCAAGCAGCTGCAAGTGCATGCGATCGAACTGTCGCTGGGGCTGGAAAGCAAGTTGTCGATTGGCGTCGTGGCAGACCTCGACAAGCGCCGTTTGCTGGCCGCGATCAAGGTCATCGCCGAGCGTCATCCGCTGCTGGAAATAGAAGTACTCAGCGCGCCCCAGGACGATGTGCTGGCGATGCTCCACAGCGGCCGCGTCAGTGTTTGCCTGGCGTTCGCCGGGTTGAGCATGAACGTGCTGGAGCGATTCCAGTTCGTCGGTACAGAGCGGATGATCGCCACGCTGGCGGCTGACAATCCGCTGTTTCAGGGCGAGGATCTGTTTCTGGAGGATCTGGTTCACGTGCGGCAAATCATCGTTGCCAGTTGTGACTTGCCGATCAGTGAAACCCGGCCCTTGGTGGGCGAATCCTATTGGCGCACTGACACCCTGGCCATGGCGCTGGACATGGTCGAAGCCGGGTTGGGCTGGGGCAATTTTCCGTTGTCGGTGGTGCAGCCTTTGCTCGATGCCGGAAGGCTCAAGCGCCTGAGTTTCCGCAACATCGAGAACGGTTTGGTGCTGCCGGTGCACGCGGTGTGGCTCAAGAGCCAGCCGTTGCAGAAAGGCGCGTTGGCGTTTGTGGAGTTGATGGGACGCTGAGCATGCGGTGATTCCGGTGGGAGCGGGCTTGCTCGCGAAGGCGCAGTGACTGACATCATCCATTTCAGCTGGAAGGCGGTATCAGGTGCTCTCGCGCACCTTCAACTCAAACCCCATGTCTTGCACCGGTTTCGCCACCGGATTCCCCGCCAGCAACATCAGCATCAACTCCGCCGAACGCCGGCCAATCGCCTCGCGCGGGGTGCTGATGCTGCTCAGTCGCGGCACCATATGCGCCGAGGCGGGTAGGTCGTTGAAACCGAGGATCGCTACACGTTCGGGGATTTTAATCCCGCAGCGCATGGCTTCAAGCAGTGCGCCCTGGGCCAGGTCGTCGTTGCCGAAGAAGATCGCATCCACATCAGGATGACTGGCCATCAATTGAAGAAACAGCTCGCCGCCCAGGCCGACGGATGAAGCCCGTGGCGTCAGCACTTCCAGGCCCGGGTCATACAGACCGGCCTTTTGCAGGGCTTTGCGGAAACCCTCCCCACGCAGCAACGTGCGTTGATCCAGTTGCGCGCCGATGTAGGCCAGGCGTTTACGGCCACGGGACAGCAGATGCTGCGCCGCCGTTTCACCCGCAGCGAGTTGCGAAAAACCCACGCAATTGAGCCCGGCCGCACTGTCCAGTTCCATCATGTACACGCACGGAATGTTGCTCGCCTCGATCATCCGGCGCGAACTTTCCGTGCGGTCGAAACCGGTGAGCAGCAGGCCACGCGGCTGATACGCCATGTAATTGCGCAGCAGGTTTTCTTCTTCGTCACGCGAATAATGGAAGTTGCCGATGAGCACTTCGAAGCCCTTGGGACGCAAAACCTGATGAATGGCTTCCAGCGTATCGATGAACAGCAGGTTGGACAGCGAAGGCACCAGAACCACCACCGAATGGCTCTGGGCCGAGGCTAAGGCGCGGGCGGCAGGGTTGACCACGTAGTTGAGTTCAGCGGCTGCTTTCTGCACTTTTTCCACCAGTTCGGTGGCCACCGTGCTGACGCCGCGCAGGGCGCGGGAGGCGGTGATCGGGCTGACACCGGCCAGGCGCGCCACTTCGTTCAGGGTAGGGCGGCCAGTGGTGCGCGTATTTTTATCGTTTTTAGGAGAGATCATCGGACGGCTTGCCAAACAAAATTCGAGGCACTAAGGTAGCGCTGTCTCGATGCAGCTGCAAATGCGTGAGCGGGGTTTGCCTGATCCCCGCTTTTTGGCATTGGGAACGAACATGCTGCAACCCACAAAAATGACAAGAAGGCGTCGGCAACTTCTACTTTTGTTCAAGTGTCACAACTGGCAAAGGTAGCGCTGTCTGCGCGCTGAGGTGTTACATGAATCAATCCATCACCGCCCTGGTCATCATGGGCGTTGCCGGTTGCGGCAAGACTTGCGTCAGCGAGGCCTTGTGCCAACTCAGCGGCGCGACCGCCATTGAAGGCGACACTTTCCACCCTGCCGCCAATATCGAAAAGATGAGCGCGGGGATCCCCCTGAACGACGACGACCGTGCCGGCTGGCTCGACAGCCTGTGCGATGAACTGCGCCGCGTTGACGCCCAAGGCCAGCGCCCGGTGCTGACTTGCTCGGCCCTCAAACACATTTACCGCGAACGCCTGCGCAGCGCCTTGCCGGGCCTGGGCTTCGTGTTTCTTGAACTGACCCCGGAAGTCGCCGCTGATCGCGTCTCCCATCGGCCGGGCCACTTCATGCCGTCGACGTTGATCGACAGCCAGTTCGCCACCCTTGAATCGCCCGTTGGCGAGCCCTTGACCCTGGCTCTGGACGCTTCGAACCACAGCGTCGAGCAACTGGCGAAGCAAGCCCATGACTGGTGGCAGGCTCATGGCCTGAAACAAGCCGTATGAGTTTTGCCAGAAAAGATAGCGCTGTCCTTACGGCTTTCGACTTACTCGCTTTAATAACAACAACAACCAGGAGACACCCCTAATGTTTGGCATGTCCCACGAGACGTTCCTGCTGCTCGATGCAGTGGTCACGGTGATCGGGCTTATCGTCCTGATCACCAAGTTCAAGTTCCACCCCTTCATTGCCCTGATCATCGCCGCAGCCTTTCTCGGGCTGACCTCCGGCATGCCGATCGGCACCATCATCAAGGCGTTCCAGGACGGCTTCGGCGGGGTGCTGGGTTTCGTCGGGATCATCCTCGCGCTGGGCACGATGCTCGGCAAAATGATGGCCGAGTCGGGCGGGGCGGATCAGATTGCCCAGACGCTGATTCGTGCGTTCGGCAAGGACAAGGTGCAGTGGGCGATGATGTTCGCCGCGTTCCTGGTCGGCATTCCGCTGTTCTTCGAAATCGGTTTCGTACTGCTGATCCCACTGGTGTTCATCGTCGCCCGGCGTACCGGCGTGTCGATCATCAAGATCGGCATCCCGCTGCTGGCCGGTCTGTCCGCCGTGCACGGTCTGGTTCCGCCGCACCCGGGTCCGTTGCTGGCCATTGGCGTGTTCGGTGCCGACATCGGTAAAACCATTCTCTACGGTCTGATTGTTGCGCTGCCGACGGCCATTATTGCCGGTCCGATCTACGGCACGTTCATTGCCAAATACATCCCCGGTCATCCTAACCAGGAACTGGTGGATCAACTGGCGCGTGAGCCTGAATCGGCCGATCTGCCGAGCTTCAGCATCACCCTGATCACCGTGCTGCTGCCGGTGTTCCTGATGTTGCTCAAGACCTTTGCCGATGTGGTGCTGCCGGAAGGCAATTTCGCGCGCTCCTTCATGGACCTGGTCGGTCACCCGATCTCGGCGCTGTTGCTGGCTTTGCTGCTGTCGCTGTACACCTTCGGCCATCGTCAGGGCATGGGTTCCAACAAGATTCTGAAATTGCTCGACGCCAGCCTCGCGCCGACCGCCGCGATCATTCTGATCATCGGTGCCGGTGGTGGCTTCAAGCAGATGCTGGTCACCAGCGGTGTGGGTGACGTGATTGGCCACATGGCGGTCAACGCACAAATCTCGCCGATCCTGCTGGCCTGGCTGGTAGCGGCGGTGATTCGCGTGGCGACCGGTTCGGCGACCGTGGCGACCATTACTGGCGCGGGTATCGTGGTGCCGGTGGTGGGGATGATTCCGGGTGTGAACCGTGAGCTGCTGGTGCTGGCCACCGGTGCCGGTTCGTTGATCCTGTCTCACGTCAACGACGCGGGTTTCTGGCTGGTGAAGCAGTACTTCAACATGACCGTGGCGGAAACCTTCAAGACCTGGACCGCGATGGAAACCATCCTGTCCATCGTTGCGCTGGGCTTTATCCTGCTGCTGTCGATGTTCGTCTAAACACTGCAAAACATGTGGGAGCGGGCCTGCCCGCGATGCAGGCGACTCGGTTTGACTTCGAACCGAGTTGATGCCATCGCAGGCAAGCCAGCTCCCACAGTTTTTTGTGTCAGGCGTTGGTTTTAGTAACTAGCCCATCCGCCCGAAACATCCCGCGAATCCCGCGCACAGCCTGACGAATCCGGTCCTGGTTTTCGATCAGCGCAAAGCGCACATGATCATCCCCATACTCACCAAACCCGACACCCGGCGAGACGCAGACCTTGGCCTCGGCGAGCATCTTCTTGGCAAACTCCAGCGAGCCCAGGTGCGCATAGGCGTCTGGAATCTTCGCCCAGACGTACATCGACGCTTTCGGATTCTCGACCATCCAGCCCAGTTCATGCAGGCCTTTGACCAGCACGTTGCGACGCTGCCGGTACTGCTCGGCGATGTCCTTGACGCACTGCTGATCACCTTCCAGCGCCGCAATGGCCGCGACCTGCAGCGGGGTGAACGTGCCGTAGTCGTGGTAACTCTTGATCCGCGCCAGGGCGTTGACCAGTTCGGCGTTGCCGACCATGAAACCGATGCGCCAGCCGGCCATGTTGTAGCTCTTGGACAGGGTGAAAAATTCCACCGCGATGTCCTTGGCGCCCGGCACCTGCATGATCGAGGGGGCTTTCCAGCCGTCGTAGACGATGTCGGCGTAAGCCAGGTCGTGCACCACCAAAACGTCATACTGCTTGGCGAGGGCAATCACGCGCTCGAAGAAATCCAGTTCCACGCACTGCGCGGTGGGATTCGACGGGAAGCCGAGGATCATCATTTTCGGTTTCGGGATCGAGCCGCGAATGGCGCTTTCCAGTTCGGCGAAGAAGTCCACGCCCGGGATGAGTGGCACCGAACGCACCTGGGCGCCGGCAATCACGGCACCGTAGATGTGAATCGGGTAGCTCGGGTTCGGCACCAGCACGGTGTCGCCCTGGTCGAGGGTGGCCAGCATCAAATGCGCCAGGCCTTCCTTGGAGCCGATGGTGACAATGGCTTCGGTTTCCGGGTCGATATCGACCGCGTATCGATCCTTGTACCAGTTGGAAATCGCTCGGCGCAGACGCGGAATACCCTTGGACGTCGAATAACCGTGGGTGTCTTCGCGCTGGGCGACGGTCACCAGTTTTTCGACGATGTGCGGCGGAGTAGGGCCATCAGGGTTGCCCATGCTGAAGTCGATGATGTCTTCGCCACGACGACGGGCGGCCATCTTCAGCTCGGCAGTGATGTTGAATACGTAAGGGGGGAGTCGATCTATGCGCGCAAAACGGCGCGGCGAACCTGGGTTAGCCATTGGTGCCTCGGATAACGTGAGCGCCCGGAACCGTCCGAGCGACGCTGGCCACTGCGGTGGCCTGTTGCGGAAGATAAGGGCTGGTATGGCACACTGTCCAGCGACTATGTAAACAAATTTGTCCGAAGGAACCCGGTTGATGGAATTTACCAGCGGCTTTCTGCTGAGCCTTTCGCTGTGCCTGGATATCGGCGTGGCCAATATCGCGATGATCACGTTGGCCATGCAACGCGGCTATTTTCAAGGCTTTGCTTTGGGCTTGGGGACCTGTGTCGGTGACCTGATTTACGCGGTGCTGGCGCTGGCGGGGATGACCGTTTTGCTGCAATACGAAACCGTGCGCTGGGTTCTGTGGATCGGCGGTTCGGCGTTGCTGGTGTATTTCGCGGCGAAGATGATTTATTCGGCGATTCACCATGAAGCAGTGCTGGCGCAGTCCGCCGAAGTGGGGCAGAACTCTCACCGAAAGGAGTTTTTCCGTGGGATCTTCCTCGCCATGTCATCACCCAGCGCCATTCTCTGGTTCGCGGCGGTAGGCGGCACACTGATCGCGCGTTCCGGTGGCGGTGATGCCGTCAGCTCTGCGTTGTTTCTCGGTGGTTTTCTGTGCGCCGGGGTGCTTTGGTGTGTCGCGTTGTGCTTCGCCGCGAGCCATGGAGGCAAGTTGCTGGGGGACAAACTGCTGCGTTACTCCTACATGGCATCGGCGGCGATCTTCTGCTATTTCGCGGTCTACGTGATCCTATCGGGTTATAACGAGTTCGTTGGCAGCAGCGCCGTCGAGCAGTTGCACGCCCTGTAATTGGGCGAATCGGGTTTGGCTTCTATACTCCCAGCCGAACCCACTTTTTTCGTCTCAGGAGTTGAGTCATGGATGAGCAAACAGGCGTAAAACCGGCCGAACCACGCTTTGAACACGGGCACTTCCTGCTGATAGCAGGCCTCGGTGGTCGATTTACCGCAGGTACAACCAAAGACATCCCAGCGCTTTGGGAAAAATTCATTCCCGAGATTGGCAAGATCCCCGGCCAAAAAAGCGAAGTGACCTACGGCATCTGCTGCAATCCTGATGGCAAAGGTGGTTTTGAATACATCGCCGGCATCGAAATCGACAAACTCGACGACCTGCCCGACAAGTACCGCTGGGTCGAAGTTCAGCCCCAGCATTACGCGGTGTTCGAGCACAAAGGCTCGCTGGACCAGTTACCCGCGACCTTTCAGTACATCTGGAAAACCTGGCTGCCGCAGTCCGGTAAAGAAGCGGCAGACGCCCCGGAGTTCGAACGCTACAGCGAAGATTTCAACCCGAAGCTCAATACCGGCGTTCTGGAAATCTGGCTACCGCTCAAAGCCTGACGAGCGCATCAAGAGGCGGACCGGGTCCGCCTCTTGAACGTCACTTGCCTTGCTTCATCCGTCGCGCTCGCAACACGTCAATCGACAACGTCACAAAGCCAAACGTGCTGATGCCCAACAGCAAGAGAAGGCCGATCTGAACGCTGCTCATGGTGTGTTCCCCCTATTGATGGTCAGAGACAGGCAACACCAATAATCCGAACCGATCGGCAATGAAAGCGCCTATACGAAGGCTTTACGACGTCAGCAGTGATCGATATGAACACCTTATTAATTTATGATCCCCAGCCTTTCCCACGCTGAATCCGAGCTGCCATGAACACCGTCATCCGCCACGTCACCCCCGCCGACCTGGACCGCTGCTTCGCCATCGAAACCGTTGCCTATGAAGGCGACGAAGCCGCCACTCGCGAGAAAATCGCTACCCGCATCGCCACCTGGCCCGAGGGTTTCATCGTCGCCGAAGTGGACGGCGTTGTAGCCGGTTTCATCAATTCCGGTGCGGCGTTTGAAGTGGAAATGTCAGACGAAGCGTTCAAGGAACTGATCGGCCACGACCCGGCCGGGCCGCATGTGGTGATCATGTCGGTGGTGGTGCACCCGGATTATCAGGGGCGGGGGCTGGCGAAGCGTTTGATGGGCGAATTCATCGAGCGCATGCGGGCGATGGGCAAGACCACCCTCCACCTGATGTGCAAAGAACGGCACATTCCGCTGTATGCCGGATTCGGGTTTGCCTACATCAAGCCTTCAGCTTCGGACCATGGCGGCATGGCGTGGCATGAGATGGTGTTGACGCTCTGATTGAAGCGGTGTGGCGTGAATGGCCTTCGCAGGCAAGCCTCGCTCCTACACGATTGAGTCGAACACAACATTTCACATCGACGCGAACCTGTAGGCGCGAGGCTTGCCCGCGAAGGCAATCCTGATCAATTCTAATAGAGGCTATCCCGCACCCGCGCCGGCGCTTCCCGGTCATACGTTTCGGCATCGAACTGCCCGTCATTCAAGCGCTTGTGAAACGCCCCCGCCGTCGGCAACGCTGATCGATCCAGATGCTTCTCGGGGTTCCACACATCCGAACGCACCATCGCTTTCGAGCAATGGAAGTACGCCGCTTCCACGGTCACCAGCATCACCGTGCGCGCCGGTTTGCCGTTCACCGCGAAGCTTTCCAGCAACGCCGGTTCCGCGCTGATCTTAGCCGTGCCGTTGACCCGCAACGTCTCGCCGATTCCTGGAATGATGAACAGCAGTGACACCCGTGAATCGAGCACCACATTGCGCAGCGTATCGATGCGGTTGTTGCCCGGCCGATCCGGGATCGCCAGGGTTTGCGGGTCAATGATCCGCACGAAACCCGGCGTATCGCCCCGGGGCGAACCGTCCATACCATCGGGGCCAACCGAGCTGATGATCACCAGCGGCGAGGCGCGGATCATCGCCTGATAGTCCTTGTTCAGAAACGGAATCTGCTTGCGCACGGCGCGATCGTGGGGTTGGCCGTAGATCGCTTCCAGTGCTTCGATGCTGTCGAGCATAACCACCTCAGAAAATCAGACTCATTCGCCGTTCATAACCGATCCGGCCCCTGTACGCTTCGCCGCTGTCGACCCAGCCAAATTTTGCATAAAGCGCGATGGCGGCCTCGTTGTCTGCATCCACCGACAATTCCAGTGCCTTGATCTCCGGAAACGCCTGGCGAGCGACGTCAGGCAGGGCTTGCAGGCAGGCCTTCCCATAACCTTTGCCTTGAGCGCGATGATCGACCTGCAACGCATGCAAGGTCGCACTGTGCTCATCGGCCCACGCCGGTAACACGGGCGGGCGCTTGAGCAGCAGGAAGGCCACTGGAACCTCCTCGGCCAGCAGCGCAAATCCTTCGACGCCGGGGCCGGGCTTGGACAGCAAGGTGTGCAACGCGCCGTGGATGTCGCCGGAGAATTTGATCTGTTCTTTATGAACTTCGATGGCCTCGACCTGCTGGCGCTGGTGCGCGTTCAGGCTTTCGTAAGGCACGAGTCGGGTTGTCACTGGAGTGTCCTTTTTCCAACGTAAATGTGTTTCGGATTCTAGCGAGTTTGCGTTCATGGATTATTTTTATTTCGACTGTCGAATTGGCTGTGCGCCAGACGACTAAAGGTGTCTTCACAACAAAAACCACGGAGAACCACCATGAACGCAACCCATGAAATCCAGGCCCTGATCGACACCTATCGTGAAGCGGTCATCGCCAAGAACGTCGAGAAACTCATGCCGTTGTATGCCGACGACATCGTCTCCTACGACGCGGTCAAGGCCCTGCAATTCCGGGGTAAGGCGGCTTACCGCGCGCATTGGGAGGAGTGCATGGAAATGTGCCAGGGCGCGCACACGTTCGACTTCGACCACATGAACATCGTCGCGGACGAGCACATCGCCTTCGCCCACTGGCTGGCCCATTGCGGCGGCACCAACGAACAAGGTGAAACCCAGGCCTGCTGGATGCGCGTCACCGCCTGCTATCGGCGCGATGCCGGGGAATGGCGCATCGTCCACGAACACTGGTCGGCCCCGTTCGACATGACGAGCGGCACGGCGCTGTTCAATCTGGAACCCTGATCGTCAGGCTGTTTATCGGGAAGCAGCGCCAAAACGCCAATCAGCAGCCATAGTTGATCAGTTCGATCCGGGAGAGCCCACATGAAGTACCTATGCCTGGTCTACAGCAACGAACAGCAATTGCACTCGCAGCCGGACAGTCCCCATGACGCCGAGTGCATGGCCTACGCCGAGGCGATCGAGGGCAGCGGCCGGATGATCGCGGCCGAGGCGCTGGAGTCGGTGCAGACCGCGACCACCGTACGCATGCGCAACGGCAAACTGTCGATCACCGATGGCCCGTTCGCCGAAACCAAGGAGCAGTTGGCCGGCTTCTACCTGATCGATGCCAAGGACCTCAACGAAGCGATCCAGGTCGCCGGCAACATCCCGGCGGCCCGGGTCGGCAGTGTCGAGGTGCGGCCCGTTCGCCAGTTGAATCCCTGAATAACAATCACAAGACAGGAGATCCCCATGAGTCCACAACCCTACAAGCATCAGCCTGCCGAATTCGAGTTATCCATCAGTCGGCTGATCGACGCGCCGCGCCGCAAGATCTTCCGCGCCTGGACCGAGCCGGCCTTGCTTGCTCAGTGGTGGGGGCCGCACGGCATGACCACGCCGGAATGCGAAATGGACCTGTGGGTCGGCGGCCAGTTTCGCACCCTGATGCGCGCGCCGGACGGGACGGAATACCCGACCATGGGGGTGTTTCTGGAGATCGTCGCACCTGAACGACTGGTGTTCACCGACGCGTTCATTCCGGGCTGGATTCCTTCGGGCAAACCGTTCATGTCGGCCGAAGTGACGCTCGAAGACAAGGACGGCAAAACCCTCTACACCGCCCGGGCCATGCATTGGTCCGCAGAAGACCGCCAGGCGCACGAGGCCATGGGGTTTCACGAAGGCTGGGGACAAAGCCTCGATCGCTTGGTGACGCTGGTGACTGAAGGCATGCCGGACTGATGACTGACGCTTCGGTCACGGCTCGGGTCGAACAGGTCTACCGCGAAGACTCGCGGCGGATTCTGGCGACGCTGATCCGCTTGCTCGGCGATTTCGACCTCGCCGAAGAGGCCCTGCACGAGGCGTTTTTCGTCGCGGTCGAGCGTTGGCAGCGTGACGGTGTGCCGGACAACCCGCGCACCTGGCTGGTGTCCACCGGGCGCTTCAAGGCCATTGATGTGTTGCGTCGGCGCGCGCGTTTTGCCGCTTCCCGGCCGATGTTGATCGCTCAACTGGAGGCGCTGGAGCAGGCCGACTGGAGTGATGAAGACGTGGAAGATGATCGCTTGCGCCTGATCTTCACCTGTTGCCACCCGGCCCTTGCGTCGGACGCCCAGGTGCCGTTGACCCTGCGCGAAGTGTGTGACCTGACCACAGAGGAAATTGCCCGGGCGTTTCTCTCGGCACCGGCGACCATCGCCCAGCGCATCGTGCGCGCCAAGGCGAAAATCCGTGACGCGAAAATCCCTTATCAAGTGCCGACGCTGGCGGAACTGCCCGAGCGCCTCGACAGTGTGCTGAGGGTGATTTACCTGGTGTTCAACGAAGGTTACTCGGCGTCGGTCGGTACCGAACTGACTCGAGAGGACCTGACACGCGAAGCGATTCGGCTCGGGCGGTTGTTGATGGAATTGCTGCCGGAATCGGAAGTGATGGGGCTGCTGGCGTTGATGCTGTTGCATGAATCACGCCGCCCGGCCCGGACGTCGGCGAGCGGTGAGTTGATTGTGCTGGATGAACAGGATCGCTCGTTGTGGAACGCCGAAATGATTGCCGAAGGTTGCGCGCTGGTGGAAGCGGCGTTGACCACGGGACGATTCGGGCCGTATTGCCTGCAAGCGGCGATTGCGGCGGTGCACGCCGAAGCGCCCACGGCGGGGGAGACTGACTGGCAGCAGATTGTGGGTTTGTATGACGTGTTGTTGGCGGCGGTGCCTTCGCCGGTGATCGAGCTGAACCGAGCGGCGGCGATCTCCAGGCGGGATGGGCCGCTGGCGGGGTTGGTGTTGGTGGAAGGGATTCTGGAGCGGGGGGATCTGCTGGATTACCACTTGGCGCATTCGGCGCGGGCGGATTTTTGTCGGCAGTTGGGGAGGCGTGAAGAGGCGCTGGCGGCGTATGAACGGGCGCTGGAGTTGACGCAACAGGTGCCGGAGCGGCGGTTTATTGAGGCCAGGATCAAGGCTTTGAAGTGAAGTGAGTTTGCGGGCCCCATCGCGGGCAAGCCCGCTCCCACAGTTTGGCGCTGAACCTGTGGGAGCGTGGCTTGCCCGCGATAAGGGCCGAAGGACCTTCACTCCAGCATCTTGCCGAGCAGCCAACTCCCCGCCGGCCCCGGCGGATGCAGCCGCGACCACAAGGCATCGACAAACACCGGTTTCGGCCAGCCGCGCACGTCCAGTTCCTGCAATGTCCCCGGGCCAAACCGCTCCACCAGCCATCGCGGCAACGGCGCCCAGCCGAATCCGCCCTGGGCCATTTCCAGCAGCATCAGGTAACTCGGCGCCGACCAGACGCGGCCTTTCGCACGGCTTTCATACGGATTGACGATCGTCGCCAGGCGCAACTCCCGATGCTGTTGCAACACGTCTTGATCGACGAGCCTCAGCGCCGCCAACGGATGCTCACGGGACACGAACAGGGCGATTTCCGTGCGTTCCTCCACGGTCGAACTGACCAGATCCGGCGGGTAACTGTCCTGCTTCTCGGCGAAGGCGACATGCGCCCGACCGCTTTGCACCAATGCCACCAGGTCATCGCATTCAGCAATCAGGCATTCGAGCTCAAGGTCTGGATAACGCTGCTCGAACGCACTCAACGCCGCTTCGAATCGGTCGGATTGATAGGTGTCGGAAATCGCCACCGTCAGCTTCGGCTCAACCCCTTGTGACAGCTGGCTGGCGGTCATCTCCAAGCGACTGGTGGCGGCCAGAATTTCCTCGGCCCGTTGCAGCATCACGTGCCCGGCCGGGGTCAGGCTCGGTTTGCGGCTGCTGCGGTCGAAGAGGGTCAGGTTCAGATCAATCTCCAGGCTGGCCACCGCGGCACTGATCGTCGACTGACTGCGCCCCAGTTTGCGCGCCGCCGCAGAAAACGAGCCTTGCGTCGCCGCCTGCACAAACGCCTGCAACACTTCCTGAGAAGCCATGAACTATCGCCTTGATCGATGGTTATTGGTTATGAAGTATCGGCGCGAGGCGGGATCATGGCAACCACAGTCACTCAGGGAGTCCTGATCATGAGCACCAACAAATCCATCACTGAACGTATTTTCCAAGCCATCGGTTTCGAAGTGCTGGCCATCCTGATCTGTACGCCGCTGTTGGCGTGGATCATGGACAAGCCGATGATTGAAATGGGCGCTGTCACCGTTGTGATTGCGGCGCTTGCCCTGGGCTGGAACGTGGTCTTCAACGGCCTGTTCGACCGTTTGCTCAAACGCTACGGCGTCGTGCACAACGCTTGGGTACGCGTTGTCCATGCGCTGCTGTTCGAAGGCGGGCTGGTTGCGATGGGTGTGCCGCTGATTGCCTGGTGGCTCAAGGTCAGCCTGTGGCAAGCATTCCTGCTGGACATCGGCGTGTTGCTGTTTTTCCTGCCGTACACCTACGTTTATCACTGGGCGTATGACGTGGTGCGCGAGCGCATGTTGATGGTATCTACTGCTCGCTAACCCACAGTGAACAGTCTTTGTGGCGAGGGAGCTTGCTCCCGCTGGGTTGCGAAGCAGCCCCAAAATCTCGGCAACTGTTGGAGATTTTGCGAGCGCTTCGCACTCGAGCGGGAGCAAGCTCCCTCGCCACAGGTTTAGGGGTTACAGAAACATCCCGCCGGACGCTTCCACGCGCTGGCCGTTGATCCACTGGCTACCCGGTGCCAGCAGCAATGCAATCGCAGCACCGATGTCATCCGGCTGACCCACCCGACCCAACGCGGTATTGCTGGCGACGTAGCTGTTCACGTCACTGTTATCACGCACGGTGCCGCCGCCGAAGTCGGTCTCGATGGCGCCCGGTGCCAGTGTGTTCACGGAAATACCGCGGGCTCCGAGTTCCTTGGCCTGGTAGCGGGTCAGCACTTCCATCGCACCTTTCATCGCTGCGTAAGCGCCGTAACCCGGCAGGCTGAAACGGGTCAGTCCGCTGGACACGTTGAGGATGCGCCCACCGTCCGCCATCAGCGGCAGCAGGTTCTGGGTGAGGAAGAACGGCCCCTTCAGGTGGATGTTCATCAGCAAGTCAAACTGGGCGACGGTGGTGTCGACGAAGCTCGCGGTCAGGCCGATGCCGGCGTTGTTGAGCAAGAAGTCGAAGTGCGGGCGGTCAAAACGGCTGCGCAACACGTCGGCGACTTGCGTAGCGAATGCTTCAAAGCGGTCGCTTTGGCTCACGTCGAGTTGCAGCATCACCGCCCGAGCGCCAAGGTTTTCGATTTCTGCAACCAGTGCCTGCGCTTCATCGGCCTTGCTGTTGTAGGTGCCGATGATGTCGACGCCTTGGGCGGCCAGATGCAGCGCTGCGTTTTTGCCGAGGCCGCGGCTGGCGCCAGTGATCAGTGCGATTTTACGGTTCATGGGACTGCCTCAAGGGTGGTGGGTAACGGTGTGGAGGAAGTTTATTTATCCGCCCTGAAGTGATAAACAGACTTAAATCGGAAACACTGGTCGGTTAATCCGAACAATAAAGGTCGGCCCATGAACAAGCTGGAACTGCTGCGCACCTTCGTTCGCGTCAGCGAGATGTCGAGCTTTACCTTGGCGGGGGAGAGCCTGGGCCTGCCTCGGTCCACGGTCTCGGAGCACATTCAAGCACTGGAAGCGCTGCTGGGCACGCGCCTGTTGCAACGCACCACGCGCCGGGTTCAGGCGACTCAGGACGGTCTGGTGCTGTACGAGCGCAGCAGGGACTTGTTGTCGCACATGGATGAAATCGAAGGGCTGTTTCGTCAGGATGCGGCGTCGCTCACCGGGCGGATTCGCTTTGACATGCCGAACTTTTTGGGGCGCCAGATGGTGCTGCCGCGTTTGCCGGAATTCATGGCGCTGCACCCCAACCTCGAACTGGAAATCAGCACCACTGATCGCCGGGTCGATTTGCAGCGGGAAGGCTTTGATTGCGTCGTGAGGGTCGGTGCGCAGCCGGATCAATCGGTGGTCGCTCGCCGCGTGTGTGATTTCGCCATGGTCAACTGCGCGAGCCCGGCGTACTTGGCGCGCTATGGGATGCCCGAAACACTCGAAGACCTGGCGCAGCACCGCATGGTGCATTACGTCGGCGTATTGGGTTCGCGGTCGGACGGGTTTTTGTACGAGGTCGAGGGCAAGCCGCAGCAACTGCCAATGGCCGGCAGCGTGACGGTGAGCAGCACCGACGCTTATGAGCTGGCGTGTCTGGGGGGATTCGGTCTGATTCAGGCGCCGGTCAAGGGCATGCAAGCGCACTTGAGCAGCGGTGATCTGGTGGCGGTGTTACCGCAGTTCAGCGCACCGTCGATGGAGGTCTCGCTGCTCTACGCCCGGCAACGGCATTTGCCGCTGCGGGTGCGAGCGTTTATGGACTGGCTGGCGAACGTCATCCAGTCCACAATCTGAAGAACAACTCATAACCTGTGGGAGCGGGCTTGCCCGCGATGGGGTTTCAAATTCAACATCATCATTGAATGTAAGACCGCTATCGCGGGCAAGCCCGCTCCCACAGGGTTTTGTGTCAGACGTGGAAATAGCCGACGCAGCTATCAAACGGCAGGCGTTTGAGCTCGATCTTGTTCAGGTCCAGCACTTCACGCAGGGCTTTGGTTTCGCCCGGGAAGTTGCGGTAAGCCACTTCGTCCAGGACCACGATGGCGCCTTTTGGCATGTACGGCAGGAAGGTTTCCAGCGCGACTTTGGTCGATTCGTACAGGTCGGTGTCGAGGATCAGCATGGCCACGACCAGGTCCGGACGGGTCTTGACCCACTCCGGCACGGTCTTGACGATGTCGCCTTTGACCAGCTCGCAACGCGGGATGCGGTTGACCGGGCGCAGCAGGTCGTTGGCGTCGATCATGTCCTGGATCAGCGACTGGTCGGTGTCGGAGAACATGGTCTCGTTGACGTCGGCCGGGTCTTCTTTCTTGTCGATGCTCTGGAAGCCTTCGAAGGTGTCGAAGCCCACGATCGAACGGTTGATTGCGTACGGCTCGAGAATCATCGACAAGTGCATGTACAGCATCAGCGAGTTGCCCTTGTACACGCCGCACTCGATGATCGCGCCCGGTACTTCAGCGACTTTCTTGAACAGTTCCATGCGCGACAGTGCAGCGGTGACGCCGATGCGGTTGGCAAAGACGAACGGTGCGTCGGCCACGTACTCGGCATCGACCCGTTTCAGAACGTTGGCACGGGTTTCGTTGTACTGGGCCTCGGCAGGCGTGATGCGACGCTTGGTCATTGCTGGATTCCTTGGAAATTCGAGAAGTCGTGGGCGTGGAAATAGTCTTTGAAACCGGCGCCGACATCAGGGCAGGCGCTGTCGACGTTGATCGCGCCGCGCTTGTGCTTGAGGTCGTCGAGGTGCATCAGGCGGAAGTCCACGCTGAAGCGGGTCTGGTTGGTGTGGTTGGCGACCGTGCCGTGCAGGTGTGAGCCGGAGAAGATCAGCATCTCACCGGTGTTGCCGGCGATGCGCACTTCTGACGCGGTGTTGATCGCTTCCATCGGCACCGGGTGCACGCGGACTTCCTCCTTGAGGTTGTCCTTGGCCTTGTGCCGCTGGTTGCTGATCCAGTCGTTGAGGCTCCATTCGCTGGAGGTGTTCTTCACCGGTACGTCGAAGTAACCGGCGTTGATCATCATGGTCTGGTCGGGGCTGATGGTGTGCACCGGCATCCAGGTGTTGATCTGGCAATCGACGCTGCCGTACCACGTGTCGCGATGCGGCTTGTAGGCATAGCTGACACCGGCGTGCAGGTAGTCATAGTTCGGCACCACGCGAATGCGCGGCACGTCGAAAATGTATTCGCGCGGGTCGACACCGATCTCGTCGATGAACGACAGGATCAGGTCCTTGGCGCGCTGGCTGTTGGTGAACTGGCCCTTGAGGCGCGTCACCAGAACCACGAATTCTTCCACCGGCATCAGCGTGTGCAGCGCCTGGTGATTGGTCTCGCCGTTGAAAGCGGCGGTGATGCTTTCCTGGGCGAACGCACACAGCTCTTTGGCAGCGCGCAGCTGAGTGTTCAGGAAGATGTCGCCGGCGTAGATGGCTTCTTTGAAGTCAGCTTTCTGTTGAAGCTGATTGATGTACAGATTCACGATTCCACTCCTGAATGCAACGAGTCTCTTAAGAGTCGGCCACACGTTAGCAAACTGAAGTGCAATCCGGCGGGTGGTGAATCAATAAAAAGGTAAACGCCTGAATTTGCGACGAAATGCGTTGTCCCGCGCACAAAAAATCCCCTTGTAGGAGCGAGGCTTGCCCGCGAAGGCGGTGTGTCAGTCGACAATATCGTTGAATGACACACCGCCTTCGCGGGCAAGCCTCGCTCCTACAGGAGGTATGTGTTGGGCTAGAAGAGTTGGGTGAACAGCCAATACAGGCTGCCCGACAGCACAATCGCCGCCGGCAAGGTCAGCACCCAGGCCATCAGCAGGTTGCGGATGGTCCTCATCTGCAAGCCGCCGCCGTTGGCGACCATGCTCCCGGCCACGCCCGAGGACAACACGTGAGTGGTCGACACCGGCAAGCCGAACATGTCCGCCGCACCGATGGTCAGCATGGCCACGGTTTCTGCCGAGGCACCCTGGGCGTAAGTCAGGTGGGTCTTGCCGATCTTTTCGCCGACGGTCACCACGATGCGCTTCCAGCCGACCATGGTGCCCAGCCCGAGCGCGATCGCCACGGCGATCTTCACCCACAGCGGAATGAAGCGCGTCGAGTTGTCGATCTGTTGCTTGAACAGTTGCAGCTTGCCGCTGGTGTCGGCATCGAAGTTGCCGACCTTGTTCTTGTCCATCAGGCGAATGGTTTCGCTGGTCAAGTACATGTCGTTACGCACGTTGCCCACGGCCTCGGCCGGCACTTTGGACAGCGAGCCGTAACCCTTGACCTGCGCACCGATGCTGCCAGTGAGGGCGGCGAGCGCCGGGACCAGTTGCGGCGTGGCTTCCTTGCTGCGCACGTATTCGGAGAGCACCGGACGCGGATCAGCCGGGGCCGGCATCGGTGCGCTTTTCACCAGCGCTTGCTGGGTAACTTCGGCGACGGCGGCGAATTGCAGCGCCTGGTCGGCCGGCATGGTGCGGTTCAGCGCATAGGCCATCGGCAACGTGCCGACCAGGATCAACATGATCAGGCCCATGCCTTTCTGGCCGTCGTTGGAACCGTGGGCGAACGAGACGCCGGTGCAGGTCACAATCAACATGCCGCGAATCCACCACGGCGGAGGCGTGTTGCCGACCGGTGCCTTGTACAGCGCGCGATTCTTGACGAATGCCCGCAGGGCCAGCAGCAGCAACGCGGCAAAACCGAAGCCGACCAGCGGCGACAGCAGCAACGCGTAACCGATCTTGGTTGCCTGCGCCCAGTCCACGCCGCTGGTGCCGTCATGGCCGTGCATCAGGGCATTGGCCACGCCGACGCCGATGATCGAGCCGATCAAGGTGTGCGACGACGAGGCCGGCAAGCCCAGCCACCAGGTGCCGAGGTTCCACAGGATCGCAGCGATCAACAGGGCGAAGATCATCGCGAAACCGGCGGAGGAGCCCACTTGCAAAATCAGCTCCACTGGCAGCAGGGCGATGATGCCGAACGCCACCGCGCCGCTCGACAGCAACACGCCGAGGAAGTTGAAGAACCCCGACCAGGCCACGGCGAAGTTCGGCGGCATCGAGTTGGTGTAAATCACCGTGGCCACGGCGTTGGCGGTGTCGTGGAAACCGTTGACGAACTCAAAGCCCAGGGCGATCAGCAGTGCGACGCCCAACAGCAGAAACGGCGTCCAGGTGGTGACCACCGTGCCGAGTTCGTTCATGTCGTGTATCAGGCTGTAGGCGGTAAACAACAACCCGCTGGCCAGCACCCCGAAAAACACCACGAGGGTGAACAGGCTGGGTTTTTTATCGAGTTGCGGTCTGGCGCTACGGGCGGGAGCCTGCGTTTGAGCGGTGTAGGAAGGCGTAGCCATGACGGACAATCCTGAGGAAGGAAGGAGTGTTCGTCATGATCGTTGCCAAATGTTACAGAGAAACTGCCTTGGATCAGGGTTTGGGGGTTTTGCTGATCCATTAATCAGAATCCACCCGGTCTCTGTAGGAGCGAGGCTTGCCCGCGAAAGCGGTGTGTCAGGTAAAACGCCTTCGCGGGCAAGCCTCGCTCCTACAGGGGATGGAGGTGAAGGCTCAATAATCCTGGCGCTTACGAAACGCCCAGCGCCCCGCAATCACGGTAAACGTCGCGACCAGCGCCACCAGAATCCAGAACCCCTCCGGGTCCCCCGCCAGCGGCACGCCACCCACGTTCATCCCAAAGAAACCGGCAATGATGTTGATCGGCAGCGCCAGCACCGTGACCACGGTCAGGGTGAACAGCGTGCGGTTGCTCTGCTCATTCAGGTTGGCGGCAATCTCTTCCTGCAACAGCTTGATCCGTTCACCCAGCGCCGTGAGGTCGTTAATGATCAGCGCAAACTCCTCGGTGGACTTGCGCAGCTCCTTCACGTCCTCCTTTTGCAACCATTGCGGCGGCCGGTTCAGCAGCCGCAGCAACGAACCCGGCTCCAGCGCCAACAACCGTTGCAAACGCACCAGCACCCGGCGATTTGCGCCGAGTTCCGCCCGGTTGGTCGACAGCCGTGAAGACAGCAACTCATCTTCGATCTGATCGACACTGAGGCTGGTCTTGCGCACAATCTGGGTCAGTACTTCCCCTTGATCACGCAGCAGATGCACGAGCAATTCCAGCGGTGAACGAAAGCACTCGCCGGCCTTCACCGAGGACCGCAACTTGTCCACCGAATGCAGCGGTTGCAGGCGCGCGCTGATGATCAGCCGACTGCGGGCACACACCCACAGCGTCGATACATCGGACGACACCATGCTGCTGAGGTTGAACACCACGTCGTTGACCACCGCCAGCAACGCCGAATCCACATGCTCGATGCGCGTGGACCGAGAACCTTCGTGCAAGGCTTCGAAAAACTCGTCCGGCAATTCCAGGTGGCTTTTCATCCAGCGCTCGCACGCGGCATGCGCGAGGTTCAGGTGCAGCCACAGAAACTCGTCACTTTCGTCCGGCTGCTGCAAGCATTGCAACGCCTTGGCCGAATCAATCTCGCGACCACGCTCGCCGGGGCGAAAACTGAAACCGTAGAGCAGACCGAACAGGTCCGGGTCGCGATGGCTTTGGTCGATGCTGTGGTTCATGAGGGCTCGCTGAAGGAGGCGCGGTCGGTCGCTTTATGTAGCAGCTGGCGAAGCCTGCGTTCGGCTGCGCAGCAGTCGTCAAACCTGAGCACGCGCTCTGCCTGACACAACGCGGTGCCTGATTTCACGACTGCTACGCAGCCGAACGCAGGCTTCGCCAGCTGCTACAGGTCAGGGTTATGGCTGGGTTCACTTGAGCCGCATCATCGCAACTGTGGATGACGTTTTTGTGACGAAAATATAACCGCAAACGATTGCGTTGCCGGTGGTCGGAATGGATTCAAGAACCGCTCTGGCACGCCGATCCCGCTTAAGTTACTTTGCGCGGCCTCGGCCATGAGCCAAGTTTCAGACAGGGATGTCCGGACACCTTTCACGCTGTGTTTGCCGCGTGTCTCACCCCCTGTCATGAGTATCACTCGATGCTGCAAAAATCCCTGAGAGCACAAATCCTCGCCTTGTTGAGCGGCAGCCTGCTGGCCATGCTGTTGATCGCCCTGGCCTGCTTTCACTTTCTGTCCAACGGTGTTCAGAACTACGCGAACCTGATCGAAGGCCCGTTGCACACCTCGCAGTTGATCGATGAAGCCAACCTGCAATTCAAGGTGCAGGTTCAGGAATGGAAAAACGTCCTGCTGCGTGGCAAGCAACCGGCCGACCTGGATAAGTATTGGAAACAGTTCGAAGACCGTCAGCGCGATGTGCAGAGTATTCTCGGCGAACTGGCTGCACAGAAGGGCATCGAGCCACAACTCAAGACCCGCATCGAACGCCTGCGTGATGAACACCGTTTGCTGGGCGCTGCCTACCAGAAGGGCCGTGATGCCTACGTGGCGGCCGGCGCCGACCCAACGGCAGGCGACGCTGCGGTCAAAGGTGTGGACCGTGCGGCCAGCGAACAGATGACCGAGCTGGTCAGCGAATTGCGCAAGCAGGGGACCGAGCAATCGAAGCAGATCAGCGCCGAAGCCGATCGCACCGTGTTGCTGGGGCTCATTGTGATGCTCGCCTCGAGTCTGTTGATCGGGCTGTTGAGCCTGTGGCTGGTCAACCGCAACCTGGTCGAACCGATTCGCAAACTGATCGAATACGTCGCGCAACTCAGCCAGGGCAAGTTTGCTGACCGCGTGGCCAGCACCCGTCAGGATGAGCTTGGCAAATTGGCGGTCGCGGCCAACACCTTGCGTGATTTCCTCGCCGAAACCTTCAGCCGGTTGCAGCGCAGCGCCAAGGACCTGGACAGCGCCAGCGGTGAACTGAATTCGATCGCCAGCCTCATGGCCAGCGGCACCAACGAGCAATTCAACCGCACCGATCAGGTGGCCACGGCGATGAACGAAATGTCGGCCACCGCACAGGAAGTCGCCCGTCACGCCGCCGATGCGGCACGCGCGGCCGACGATGCCGACCAGTCCGCCCAGCACGGCGAAAAAGTCATGCAGGGCACCATTCACACCATCACCCGGATGCGCGGCGAAATCGCCAATACCGCCACGGTCATCCGCCAGCTGGAAACCGACAGCGGGCGTATCGGCAAGGTGCTCGAAGTGATTCGTGGCATCGCCGAACAAACCAACCTGCTGGCGCTCAACGCGGCAATCGAAGCGGCCCGTGCCGGTGAAGCCGGTCGCGGTTTTGCAGTGGTGGCCGATGAAGTGCGCAGCCTGGCCCAGCGCACGGCGGCGTCGATCATCGAAATCAACCAGATCATCCAGACCGTGCAAACCGGTGCGGTGGACGCGGCTCAGGCGATTGAAAGCGGCCAGTCGCGCAGTGAAGAAAGCGTCGAGCAAGTGACCCAGGCCGGCGCGATGCTGGAGCGGATCACCCATGCCGTGGAAGCCATCCGCGACATGAACCGCCAGATCGCCACCGCCGCCGAAGAGCAGACCTCGGTGGCCGAGGACATCTCGCGCAACCTCACTGAAATCACCAGCATCGCCAGTACCAATCTGGACAACGTGCAGCGCACCGAAGCGGCTGGCCGTAATTTGCATGGGTTGTCGGGGCAGTTGAATGAAGTCACGGCGCGTCTGAGCGCGTGACGGGAATGACGATGTACCGGTTTGCTTACCGAGCCGTTACACAGTCAATCCAGTACGTCGGGAGCGCTGGTCAGCACGACCGCCTGAATCCTGGGTGAATCCGACATGCAAAAAAGCCGCACGATCCGAAGATCGTGCGGCTTTGTTTTATACGCGTATCAGGTGTCTTGCTTGTCGCTCAGGACTTTGCCGGTGGTGGCATCGAAGTCCACGTCGAATTCTTTGCCGTCAGCGGTCTTCAGTTCCACTTCGTACTCGTAGTTGTTGAAGTGGTTGTCCAGGTCGGTGTCGGTGATGGTCGCACCCGGGTGCAGTTTCAGCGCCGCCTGGTTCATTTCTTCCAGTGGCTTGATCTTGCCGCTCTTGACCAGCTCAGGGATCTGGTCGACGCGAACGTCAGCTTGGGCCAGGCCAGCAGTGAGGGTCAGGGCAGCAGCGGTGAACAGGGCAGTCAGGGTTTTCATGGGGTCATTCCTTGGGTTGATCTGTTTAAGTGAGTCCAGATTAACTGTGGCAACTTAATTCACCCTTAATTCCAATGACCGTGTCGTTTGGAGGATTTCGCGGGCAAGCCTCGCTCCTACGGGTTCCGGGTTTGCCACAAAAATGTCGGCATCCAAAAACCCTGTGGGAGCGAGGCTTGCCCGCGAAGAAGTCGACGCGGTGCCGTGCCAGCGACCGATCAGTAGCCGTTGTTCTGCAGCAATTGCCCAACGGTGCCCGCCGCCGGACGTTTGTAGAACTTCAGCAATTCGCTGGCACGGTTGGTGAAGACGCCATCGACGCCCGCATCCATGACTTTCTGAAAATCCACCGCATCGTCGATGGTGTAGACGTGCACCAGCAAGCCTTGATCGTGGGTGTACTGGTTCATCCACGGTTTCACCAGGTCTGAATAGCTCTGATCGCCACCCTTGGTCAACGCGGCCGAAGGACCGGTGCCGATCGCACCCTGGGCCTTGGCGTACTCGACCCATTGCTGGAATTCGGCTTTGTCTTTCGGCTCCTGCTTGGCGTAATAAGTCGCTTTGTCCTTGTCGCCGGACTCGGCAAACGTCACTTTGGATTTCGGCTCAATACTGCCTTCGCCGACCCACAGCAGCAGGATCTTCGGCACTTTCGGCATTTCCTTCTCAAGCAGTTCGAGGCTGCTCTTCTCGAAGGTTTGCAGCACGACTTTGCCTTTGCCCTGGCCGACCGCCAGGTTGCTTTTCGCCAGTTTGGAACCGGCCGGGCTCAGCCAGCCGCGATCCTGCAATTTATCCTTGAGGTCGCTTTCGATACCGGGGAATTGCTTCGGCTCTTTGGTTTCGATGTACAGGCCCGGCTTGTGCAGCGGATTGCCTTGGGCGATGTCGATGATTTCGTCGAGGGTCAGGATTTTCAGGCCGACGAAGGCCGGGCGCGCGCGATCCGGGTACGCGGCGTTGAACCAGCTGCCGGCATCGAGGGTTTTCAGTTCGGCGAGGGTGAAGGCGTTGGCCGGGCTGTCCTTGCGATCAGGGAATTTCGTGGCGACGTCGGTGGTGCGTTGCAGGTTGTTGTCGTGCAGGGCGAACAGCACGCCGTCCTTGCTGCGTTGCAGGTCCAGTTCCAGGTAGTCGGCGCCCAGGTCGCGGGCCAGTTTGTAGGCGGCGGCGGTGGATTCCGGTGCATCGAAAGACGCGCCACGGTGGGCGATCACTGCCGGATGCGGGATGCCCAAACGGGTCGCCAGCGCAGTCGGGCTAGGCTCAGTGGCGGCCTGTGCCTGGCCGAGGCCGAGCAGCACGCTCAGCAGCAGGGCGCTTTTGGTGAAGGTAACAGGCATGGTCGAGGTCCTTTCGCATTGAGTTTTCAAAGACGTCTCTTTTAACAACTGAGCGCCCCGAACGCTATCGCCAGACCGACATAAACGTGTTTAAAGCAGATTTTTTCAGCGCTTTTGTGCGGTTCTTTGCAGTACTCTTGGCCCAGGCGTTTCCCCGGCAGAGGGAAATCCGACTCCCCAGCCTTGCGTGTAAACCATCGATCACCGGTCGTTACCGACCTTTTGTGAGGTTTATATGCGCATCACTTCCGAGCTTATCTGTCAGGCCGCCGACCAACTCAAAGGCTTCGTCGGCCTCAATCGCAAGACCGGCCACTACATCGTGCGTTTCAGCGAAGACTCGTTTGGCATGGACGTGGCTGATGACGGGATTATTCCCACCAGTGAATTTGTCTGGGCGCCGGCGCCGGGGCCGGCCATGACGCTCAAGCGTGAGCTGATTCAGTTGTTGCTGGATCAGAATATCGATGACCGGATCAATGTGACCGAGCCGTTGCGGGTTTATATGAATCGTTGGGAAGTGCCGGAGATTGCGGCGGTGCGGAGTCTTGTTCAGGGCTGAGTTTTGTAGTGTTTGTGCTGGCCTCATCGCTAGCAGGCTAGCTCCCACATTGGTTTTGTGTACGACACTTATCCCCCTGTGGGAGCTAGCCTGCTAGCGATGGCGGCCTAAAGAACACTGCATCGCTTTACTGCTTGAACCCATACGCCCGCTCAACCTTGCACACCCGCGTATGACACGCCGAATACCACGTAGACCGCCCCCGCTCACGAATCTCACTGTGCTCAGGATGATGCTTCCATGCCAGGATCGCCGCCTCGCTGGCCCAGTAGGAAACAGTAATCCCCAGCCTATCCTCGCCCCGAGCTGATTCCACCCCGAGAAACCCCGGCTGCTCACGAGCCAGTTCCACCATCCGTTCGGCAGCCTCGGCGTAACCCTGATCGCCGTCGGTGCGCAGGGAGGTAAAAATCACCGCGTAGTACGGCGCTGTTGGCGTATCGGCAATCATGGTTTTTGCCCTTCGCAGGCTTCGACCAATGCGCGGACCAGCGGCGGTAGCGTGCCTTTGAGCGCGGCGCGTTCCGGCTGGAACAGGGTGGCGACGAAGAACGGATGCCCTTTGAGCTCCACCGCCCGCAATTCGCCGGTCGAGTCATGGCCAACGGCGCACAGCTGTTGAGTCAATAACTCACGCTCGAACTGCGGGTTCACGCCATAGCGGCAGCGATATCCCTCAGCGATCTCAGCACTTTCGTACGCCTTGGCGATCAACGAACCTTCAACCAGATGAATGCTGTCCGTTGCTTCCACCAATGAGCAGGCCAGCGGCGTGAGTAACGCGCGGGCGGCATCGGGATGGGTTTCGCCGTGCTCGGCATCTTTCCAACCCAACACGTTTCGGGCGAACTCAAGCACCGCGTGTTGAAACCCGCCGCAGGTACCGAGGAACGGTCGCTGCTGCTCACGGGCAAAACGAATCGCCCGCAACGCGCCGTCGATGTCGCGGTATGGGCTGGCGGGCACGCACCAGAAACCGTCGAAGTGGTGTAAAGGGGTGGCGGCGTTTATGTGATCGGTTGCCAGCCACTGAAATTGCACATCCAGATTCAGCTGTTCGGCCGCCATGCCGAGCGCGACGGGAATGGCTTGGTGGGCGGTGACCTGTGGGTCGTAGTCACCGATCAGGGCGAGGCGGATTGCACTGGTTTCCATGAGTGATCTCGACGCTTGTTGATTCCTGGCACCCACTATAGATTGGCGTTCACGCATTCAATATTGGCGTTAACCCAAGTGATCAATGCAGCGACGCACTATCGGCTCGACTACCAAGACCTGGCGCTGATCCTCGCCTTGGTGCGCGGCGGCTCTCTGGCCCGGGCCTCGGCGTTGTTGAAGGTCGACGTCTCGACGGTGTTTCGCGCCGTTCGCCGACTGGAAGCGGCGCTGGGCCAGCAACTGTTTGAAAAAAGCCGCGCCGGTTACCTGCCGACCACGCTCGCGCAGACCCTGGCCGAGCAAGCCGAGCGCGCGGAACAAGCGCTGGATGCCGCGCGAATCGGTGTGGAGCAGGGCGGTGAAGTCATCAGCGGCACGGTGCGGCTGACGTGTACGGATTCTGTCCTGCAAGGGTTGCTGCTGCCGGCGCTGGCGCAGTTCATGCCATCCTACCCGGCGCTGACCCTCGAACTGAGTACCTCCAACGACTTTGCCAACCTCAGCCGCCGCGATGCCGACATCGCCTTGCGCCTCACCCGCACGCCGCCCGAGCATCTGGTCGGCCGACGTCTGGCGGACATTTCCTACCGGGTCTGTGCCAGCGCCGCGTACCTGAAATCGGTCGATCCTGAAGACCTGGCCTCACTGACCTGGATCGCGCCGGATGACTTTCTTCCCGACCATCCCACCGTCGCCTGGCGACGCCAGCAATTGCCCGGCGTGACGCCCGGTTATCGCTGCAACAGCATGCTGTCGGTGACCGAATTGGTGCGGGCCGGGCTGGGCGTCGCGGCGTTGCCGGACTTTCTGATCGGTGACCCACTGCAACCGCTGACCGGCCCGTTGCACGGCTACGACACCGCGCTCTGGTTGCTCACCCGTCCGGACTGCCGCGCGTTGCGCTCAGTGGTGACGTTGTTCGATGAGCTGGGGCGGGCGCTTCGATTGCCGTGACCGGGTGCTAATCCTTCGGATGATCTTTCACTAAATGCTGATGCATTTCCGAGGTGAGGTTTTCAATGCGTTCGGTCAGGGTCTTGGTCATTTCCGTCAGCCGGGTGTTCTGCTCAAGCAACTCCAGCAATTGCGCGGTGTTCTTTGCCGCTTGGGCCTGACGTTCGCTGTTGGCCACGGCGATGGATTCGCGGTGCAGGGCGTCGGCATCCGACTGGGCTTTGTCCCGCGCTGCCTGACGAGTCTGGGCCAGCAGAATCAGGGGCGCGGCATAAGCCGCCTGCAGGCTGAACGCGAGGTTGAGCAGGATGAACGGATAAACGTCGAACTGAGTCACGCCAAAGACGTTAAGGCATATCCAGAGCACCACGATCAACGTCTGGGCACCCAGAAAGGTCGGCGTGCCGAAGAACCGCGCAAAGGCCTCGGCGCGCAGGGCAAATTTGTCGTTGCCGAACGTCGGCGCCAAGTGAGCGTGGGCGCGGTGAAAGCGCAGGTGATCGACGGCGACGGTGGGTTTGGATTCGTGGGTCGGGGTGGTCATGATGCTCTCTGCATGGCGCTGGGACTGACGCTCACTATAGCCCCGGCGTCAGTTTCATTCTGAAACACATTGCCGCGTTTTATTCAGAGCGACCCGTGATCGATCAATCGGCAGAGCGTGTCATTTTTTGCAGCTCTATTCAGCGCTGATAACAAGCCAGGAACATGTCCAGCGCCGACTCCACCACGGTGCTCTGCATCGCGTCCGACAGCGCCGGGAGCCCCATGGAAATCTGCGGCCAGAATGCAAAGGATTTGAGCATTCCCTGAATCTGTTGTGCGGCGAATTCAGGGGCGACCGGTTTCAATCGACCGTCCGCCTGAGCTGCGCGGATCCACACGGTCAGGCCTTCCTCACGCTCACCCATGCGGGCGACCATGTTCTGCGCGCGCTCGGGAGAGTGAATGGTGGCGGCGATCGCCACCCGGGCCAGATCAAGAAAATTGTCATCACCCATCATCTGCAGTTTCGCCTGCAACATCAGGCGCATTTGATCGCGCAGCGGCAGGTCAGGGCGGTAGGGTGATTCCTGTTCGGCCGTTACCCGCGCCCACAGTTGATTGAGGATTTCGGCGAACAACTCTTCCTTGCTGGGGAAGTGGTTGTACACCGTGCGCTTCGACACGCCAGCGGAGGCGGCAATCTTGTCCATGCTGGTGATGTCGAAACCGTTGGCACGGAATTCGGCAATCGCCGCCTGGATGATGGCTTCGCGTTTTCGGTCGGTGAGGCGCTGTGGAGCTGTCATAAGTACGCTTCGGCAGTCGGCAGAGAAGAATTACACTCGGCAGTTTACTTGTGATCCGCTTTGATGCAACCTTGAAACTACACTGTGCAGTGTAATGTTTTGTTAATCCTGTGCAGTGAAGAATAGAATCTCCGGCTGATGCGTGCGTGCTTTGGCCATTTATCGTCCCACCGTGAAATGCCGCTCAGTGCGGTTTTTCAGGAGTTACTCATTCATGGCCCACTCAATTTCCTCTACGGACAACGCCTCCACGCCTGAAGCCTCCCGCCAGGCAGAAGGGCTCTTCCGCAATCATTCGCCGGTGCAGCGCGAAGGCGTTCGGAAAATGGTGCGCATCATGTGGAAGATGATCTTCGACAAACCGCGCAACACCCGCCCGACAACGCCCGTGCCGGTGCAAGCCTTGACCCAGGCCGCGCTGATCGCTGCCCCGAACCACAGCGTCTATCGCCTCGGCCACTCCACCGTCCTGCTGAAACTGCGGGACAAATTCTGGATCACCGACCCGGTCTTCGCCGAACGCGCCTCACCCGTGCAATGGGCCGGACCCAAGCGTTTCCACCAGCCGCCGATCAGCCTCGAAGAATTGCCGCCGATTGAAGCGGTCATCCTGTCGCATGACCACTACGACCACCTCGATTATCAAGCCGTGCTCAAACTGGCGAACAAGGCCAAGTACTTCCTGACGCCACTGGGCGTGGGCGACACCCTGATCAAGTGGGGCGTCGATGCCAGCAAAGTGCGCCAACTGGATTGGTGGCAGGGCACGGAAGTCGATGGCATGCAGTTCATCGCCACACCGTCGCAGCACTTTTCCGGTCGCGGCCTGTTCGATGGCAACAGCACGCTCTGGGCCTCGTGGGTAATGATCGACGGCGACACGCGCATCTTCTTCAGCGGCGACAGCGGTTATTTCGATGGCTTCAAACGCATCGGCGAACAGCACGGCCCCTTCGACCTGACCCTAATGGAAACCGGCGCCTACAACGTCGAGTGGCCACACGTTCACATGCAGCCAGAGGAAACCCTGCAAGCGCACATCGACCTCAAAGGGCGCTGGTTATTGCCGATTCACAACGGCACCTTCGATTTGTCGATGCACGCCTGGTTCGAGCCCTTCGACCGGATCCTCGCATTGGCCTGGGAACGTAATGTGTCGATCACCACGCCGCAAATGGGCGAGGCGTTCAACGTCATGTATCCGCAGCGAGGAAATACCTGGTGGTCCGGACTGGAAGATGAAAGCGATCAGGTCGCCACTCAGAACGCTTGATCCTCTATCGTCGGGCCGCTCGCCATGGAGCGGCCCACGATCTTCGCCACCGTCAGGTCGCGAACATTCCCGTCGAGAATTTCATCCAGTTCACCCGCTGACAGCCCCAGCCTTTGCGCCGCTTCCGCCTTGCCCAACTGACCGGTGTCGAGCAGCATGCCGATCTTCATGAGGTATTCGGCCTTGGCCCTCATCTGCCCCGCATCGGCATCACCCGAAGACGGATTACCGCGCCTGTCGCATTCATTGATTCCATTCATCTGCTGACACCTCACTCAACCATCGCGTAGTCCGCCCGACCCACCGGATCAGGCGTCGACCCTCTCACATTCATCCCTCGACCCGGCGCAAATCCCGGGAAGAACACCAACCCCTCAGATTCAAACCGATACGCCAACGCCAGCCGGGTGACATCCAGCACATCGCGTTCGGCTTCAAATCGCGTAATGGCGTCCACGGAGACCCCGGATTCCTCCGAGAGCTCTTCCACACTCCAACCCAGCATCGCCCGGGCCTGGGCACAGTGGGATGGGGTGAACTGGAAAAGGGCGATACGTTCCAGGGTGATTTTCATCGCAAGAGAGGCCATGGTGTTCTCCGGGCTCGAGAGTGCTAATCCAAAAAGTACTGTTGTTTTGTACAGTTGTTTTGCGCCCGGATCAAACTCATTTTTTGATTTTTGCTATGTCGCGCCCTCCATCCAGACGGACGGTGCCTGCCCCAATACGCGGCGAAACATGGTCGAGAATGCCGCCGGGCTGTCATAACCGAAATCCAGCGCAATCCGCGTCACCGGTGTACCCGCCGCCAACCGCGCCAGGGCCAGCACCACGCAGGCCCGCTGGCGCCATTGGCTGAAACTCAGGTCCGTTTGTTGGCGGAATAGCCGATTGAACGTGCGCAAACTGATGTGCAATTGATCAGCCCATTGCTGCGGCGATTCATGCGCATCGGGCCGCTGCAAAAAGCCTTGGCACAACCCCAGCAACCGCGCATCGACCGGTAACGGAATGTGCAACGGCAAATGAGCACTGCGCGCCAGCTCATGCAGCAGCAAGTCGATCAGCGCGCCATCGCGCCCGGCCTCGTCGTACGTCAGCGGGATCTCCACCGCCTCCATCAACAAGTGCCGCATCAACGGCGACACACTGATCACCTGGCAACGCGGCCCCAGATCAACCGCGCCAGGCTCGATGTACAAACTGCGCGTGCTCACCCCCAGCATCAACACCTCATGCGCCACCCCCGCCGGAATCCACACCGCCCGCTGCGGCGGCACCACCCAGTTGCCGTCATGCGTGCTGACCTGCATCACCCCGGTGGCGCCGTACAGGAGTTGTGTCCGCCGATGCGTATGACGGGGCAACACATGGCCGTGGGAATAATCCGTACCGATCGCCACCACTGAGCGTGGGGTGTCATCCAGCAGATTGATCGAAACATTGCGCATTGAGCGGCTTCCAACAGTTGGCGTAAACGCGAACATTATTGTCTGACTTGCTGAAGCAGGCCAAGGAGCATCGCTCTATTGTCGACCGCTCTCAATCAATGGACGACGCGTGATGTTTTATCTCCTGCTGGCATTTTTCGGGTGCATGACTGGCGTCACTGCGGTGTTGTTCGGCTTCGGCGGCGGCTTCGTTGTCGTGCCATTGCTTTACCACATGCTCGCTGCCAGCCACGGCCCCGACGATCCTATCGGTCAATCGGCGATGCACATTGCCGTGGCGACTTCGACCTGCGTGATGATCGTTAACGCGTGGATCGCCACCGGCAAACACCGTCGCGCCGGCAATCTCATTCGTCATTACCTGTGGCCGCTGGGCGGGTTCATCGGTCTGGGCGCAATCGTCGGAGCAGTCGCCGCGATGTGGGTGAGTGGCGAGGTGATTCGTTATGCCTTCATCGCGTATCTGGGCGTAACCATTGTGGATTGCTTGTTCCGACGTGGTTTTCTGACAGCGTCCGACACCGCAATCCCACGACGATTGGGGAGGGCGGAAGTGTCGGGTGGTGGCGTAGGAATCGGCGCGATCGCGACGTTTCTTGGCGTGGGCGGGAGTGTCATGACCGTGCCGTTGTTGCGACGGTGCGGGTTGAGCATGAGTCAGGCGACGTCCATGGCTAATCCGTTAAGCCTGCCGGGGGCGTTGGCCGGGACGCTGACTTACATGGCGATGGCGGGGTTCACCGAGTTTGATTTGGGAATTTGGTTTATCGGTTATGTGGATCTGCTGGCGTTTGCGGTGTTGACGATGGGATCGTTGGTGGGGATTCGATTGGCCACGCCTTGGATCGGGCGGATACCGGATCGGGTTCATGCGCGGGTGTATGTGGGTTTGCTGGTGTTGGTGATGCTCAGCATGATGATGAGTTAAAGCGTGCAATGCCGCTCGATTACCCTAAGCAACCTCGCCATAATCCGCCTCGCTTAACTTGCGCCGCGAATCCTCTCCGGTGCCGCTCCGACTCATTTAGGGATTGATCGATGCTCAAAGGATTGATATGCCTGGCGCCAGTGGCCACGCTGTTACTCATGCTGTGTTCCACCGCGCAGGCTGGCGATGGACGACGCGTCTTCAGCGGCATGCTGGGCAAGATGCCAATCGTTATGGAAGTGGAAACGTCTAACGCCGAAAACATAAGCGGTCGCTACTTCTATCAAAAGTATCGTAAGGACATAGTCCTCAGTGGCATCAAAAACGGAGAGATGCTGGTACTCGATGAGGGTGAAAATCCTTACGGAGAGAAAAAGCCTCGGCCGCAAATTCATCTGAATATCGAGTCCAATAGGGTGTGGGGAGATTGGAGCAACGACGAAGGCAAAACGTTGAAGATAGAACTGGTGGAAGCCAAGCCGCCAGTAATCCCTACCGGGACTCCTCCTTACCTCGCCAAGCTCCGTGACACCGAACCTTACGAATATCTACGTCTGCAAGGTCTGACGCTCAAACAAGGAAAGACGGAAACGTTCGATGGCTACTCTTTGCAATGGTGGAGCGAGCCGCAAACAAAGGTGACGTTCTTTGAAATTGTTTCGGGCTACACCCCCGAGGCGCGTGATCGCATCAATCAGTTGTTGATGGGACGTTTATGGCAGGAAGTGGTGGGGTATTACGAATGTCTCGCCGGCGGTGGCGTGAACTTCTATTTCCAAACCGTCAAACCGTTGTTGATTACACCAACGGTCATCAGCATGAGCGTCGGTACTGAGGCCAGCTGTGGCGGCGCGCATCCGGATTACAGCGAGATTGCTATCAATCTGAATGCCAAGACCGGTCAGTCTCTGACTCTTGAAGATGTGCTCTGGGTAGGGCAGGGCAAACCGCTGCATTACGAAGAGCCTAATAACGAACAGTCCTCCGACACATTCACGGCGTATTCCGATTACCGCAACAAAGAATTCGCACCTTGGTTGGTTGGACAGTTGCGTGAGCTTTACCCTGATCAGATGCCTGGCAGCGACGAAAACTGTGCGTACGGCGAAGAAGACCGTTGGCCGTTTCCCACTTGGTATTTCACTGAAAAAGGAATCAAGGTAGCCCCGTACTTCTCCCACGCGGAAGCCCCGTGTGCATTTGTAGACTGGAGCGTTCTGCCTTATAGCCTCGTTAAACAACATCCTGGCGGTGCAGCGGTGCAACTGCCCTGAAACCGGCATTACTTATCCGTTAACCCCGGCGCTTCACGAACAATGAAGTGATCCAGGTTCTCGATATTCGCACTGAACACCCCGAACGTCTGCTCGGGGTTTTTCTTGCTCGGTACCTGCTTCAACTCCGGCGTCACGCCATAAAAGAAGCAATACAACTCTTTCCCGCTCTCACTGGCGTGCTTGATCTCTTCCAGAAACGCTTTGCGCTTGCGGTAGTTGTCGATCAGCTTCTTGCTCAGGTAAACGTTGACTGAATACGGCTTCTTCTTCGCCTCATCCGCCTGCTTGAACCAGACCTTCTGTTCGAAATCGATGCGAAAGCTCTGGGTGTAATCCTTGATCTCCTTGATCTTGCCCCAGTAAATCAGCCCTTTGTTGTCCGTCAGGTATTCAATCTTCTTGAAGAACGACCCATAAGGCGCCGTGTGCTCGCCAATCTTCAGCGGCATACGTTTGAGCAGGTCCTTGTCCTCGAAGTTCGACACAAAACACTCCACCGGATGAGCGAAGACACTGGTCTTGTCCGGTGCTGTTTCACGGCTCGGGTGTTCTGTGTTGCTAGCCGCAGTGGTTGGCTTCGGATCGTCCCGCACCCCATCCGCCGCCACCGCAGGGTTCGACGGCTTACGCACATACTCACGCCGAGTCAGCAACAACTCCGACGGGAAATGCTCCTCGCGACTGTCATCCGTTTCCCCACCGTCCGCATCCACACCTGACGCCGACGCCTTGAGACTGACATAAGGACAATCCGCCACATGCCGGGTGCTGGGCGTGTTCTTGAAGTGCGGGGTGCGAACGTAATTCACGTTTTTGGCGTTGAACGTCGTCAGCACATTCGCCGCATCGAACGCCGAGCGGCAGGCGTCATTGGGACATTGGAAGTGTTCCTTGGCAGAATCGAACTCCATCGTCTCGTCGAAATTCAAATCGCGCACGTCATAGATCGACAGCTTGTCGTCGAGGCTGAGGCAGTAGGCGAGGTCGAATTTCATGGGGCTCGGGTCCTTGAGTGGTAAGGGTATTAATAGCGGGAGGCGGGGTGGGTTGCACTGAATGTTTTCAAATTCCCACAAAACCCGCAGCCATCCACGGGACCTGGAGCGAGCTCGCTCGCGAAAAACCTGAAAGCACCACTGAATATCTGATCTACGCACCATCATTAACAATCTTTCACGGCCACAGCCAAGAGCAGGCTAGCCACGCCTATCGAAACTCTCTGCTTCAGGCAGCGTGGCCAACTCTAGAAATAGTGGCTATTCGCCCTGTTACATATTGAAGCCCTTTGGTACTTTGGCAGTAGTAGGAATTTTCCTACGGCAATTGTCGATAAAGGGCTGCGCTCGTGGCGATCAAAGCGGTTTCGAAGGAACGAATAGACAAAGCGATGCTGGAGTTTGATCATAAATTTCGGAGTAGGGGTGAGTGGCAAGGCTGGGAAAACAACCTAGCTCACCGTTATGCGGTTCACGCGGGCGGTGAACTATATCCGGCGAAGAAAATAGTCTCTTTGGCAACCGGTATTGCCGTAGGCGAGTTCTCCGGTGGACACCCGACCAACAGTTACCTAGAAAAGCGAGGCTTCACTATTGTGGAGTTGCCGCGTGGGGAGGGCGTCCCCGTATTGCAGTTCACGCCGGGGGCTGTTTACGACCGAAAAACTGAGATCAATGGACCGTTCGGGGGGAGCCTGCAAAGCGGCATTGCAGCGTCCGCTACCTACCCTGCGATATTTTTGTTCACGGGCGATAGCGGTGAGCAATATGGGTATGCCGACGATTGGGACAACGGCGCCTATCTTTACACCGGTGAAGGACAACGCGGGCCGATGACTTTGATCCGAGGCAACCGAGCGATCGCTAATCATGCCGAGGATGGCCGAGCGCTTCACTTGTTTAAATCCCTCGGCAAAAGTAAAGGCAATGAATACATGGGTGAGTTTTCTTGTGCCGACATGTTTGAACGGACCCAGCCGGATGTGAACGGCCAGGATCGGACGGCGATTGTTTTTCGGTTAGTTCCTGTGGGCATTCCTGGTGAACTAATTGAAGCTGAAGAACTAGATGAAGATGAGGCCGACCTTTCCGGTTCTCTGGCTGCCGCGCGGTTGGCTGCGCTGGCTGCATGTAAGCCTAGCAGCGATGATTTAGGGCAATCTGCTCCTCGTAAGATCTATCAGCGCAGCCGTAAGGTTGCGCACTATGTGCTGATGCGAGCTGATGGTGCATGCGAAAGCTGTGAGAGGCCGGCCCCTTTTACGAAAAAGGATGGCAAGCCATACCTAGAGCCGCATCACGTCAACCGGCTCTCAGATGGTGGTTTAGATCATCCTCGCTATGTGGGGGCTGTATGCCCGAGTTGTCATCGGGAAATTCATTCTGGAGTGCACGGGGCTTTGGTGAATGAGAGGCTGAAGCAGCGGTTGGAAGTAATTGAACGCTGATTGAATGGTGTGCCAAGGCAATTGGCCCTAAATCTCCAAAGCGCTCCAGAGTCGCTTTCTTTCTTCTTTTCGCTCATAGCATCGCCGAGGGTTGAAAATCCTCGGCGATGCTCAGTGACCTACGAAAATACCTACAGAGAACTGCGACGCTTCTTTCTGTCGATCCTAAAACGTTTAACCGACCGAATGCTTTGAAAATTGAAACGCTTCCAAAACCTTTCGCCACCAAGGCTTAACCGCTGGCATGTGCCGGCGTGTACGACCTATTAACAGATAAGGCATATCCCGCAGCCGAATCCAGCCTTCATCCTGCCAATGCAACAGAGTCAATGACATTTCCGGCCAATCCAGCAAACTCAACATTGGCCGATCTGCATTCTTCGACGGCCCTGCGTCGCGCAAGGCCGGCACCACTTGATGAGTTAACCATTCACGCAACAACCGATTCCCCGGCGCGTAGTGATAAACCAACAATGCATACACACCGGACTCGCTGAGCATCAACCGTTTTTCCGGTTGCCCGTGGTACTCAATCAATAACGTATGCCGCTGATCTTCGTCGAGTTTACTGACCACCCGATCACTCAGATGAAAACCCATCAATCGACCAAAATCGCGGGCGCAGAACCATGCTTGGTTTTCCAGGAGGAGGGCATGGAGGACGAGGTTGTGGCGAGAGAAGGCCATTACCGAGAAGGGATCAGACATAGCTGATCTCCTGAATTGCGAGAGCGTGGGGGCGATCATGTTTAGGCATATCCATTACCTCTACGTTTAGATTTTGGAGGGCCTGAACCCAACGTAGAGTGGACTTAAGAAATCCCAACGAGCAAAGCCATCACACAACTGAACGACAAATCACCTAAAGGTGATTGCGGATCTGAGTGATTGGCCAAGCTTTCTACGTTGGGCGTTTCTTAGGCACCTGCAATGGAGCTTAGAGGTGCTTTGAATGGGTATCAATGGGGAAGCGGCTGTAAGTGTTGTAGGAGTTGTAGCGGATTAGCGTAGGGGTGAAAACGGTTTTCCAGCACAATAAAAAAGCCCCGATCAGATCGGGGCTTTTGCTTTTTCGATTTGTCGATTCAGACTGCAATCGTCAAATCGTGGCGAGCTCGGAAATCAATCCCAGCTAAGCGCGCCACCGGTTTGGTATTCAATAACCCGAGTCTCAAAGAAATTCTTCTCTTTCTTCAAGTCCATAATCTCGCTCATCCAAGGGAACGGATTCGTAGTCCCTGGATACTCTTCCTTCAAACCAATCTGCGAAAGACGACGGTTAGCGATGAACTTCAGGTAGTCCTCCATCATCGCCGCGTTCATGCCCAACACGCCGCGAGGCATGGTGTCGCGTGCGTATTCGATTTCCAGCTGAGTGCCTTGCAGAATCATCTGCGAAGCTTCTTCCTTCATCTCGGCATCCCACAGGTGTGGGTTTTCGATTTTGATCTGGTTGATCACGTCGATGCCGAAGTTCAGGTGCATGGATTCGTCGCGCAGGATGTATTGGAACTGCTCGGCGACGCCGGTCATTTTGTTGCGGCGGCCCATGGAGAGGATCTGGGTGAAGCCGCAGTAGAAGAAGATGCCTTCCAGAACGCAGTAGTAGGCGATCAGGTTGCGCAGCAGCTCTTTGTCGGTTTCGACGGTGCCGGTTTCGAACTTCGGATCGGAGATCGAACGGGTGTATTTGAGGCCCCAGGTGGCTTTTTTCGCGACCGATGGGATCTCGTGGTACATGTTGAAGATCTCGCCTTCATCCATGGCCAACGATTCGATGCAGTACTGGTAGGCGTGGGTGTGGATCGCTTCCTCGAAAGCCTGGCGCAGGATGTACTGGCGGCATTCCGGGTTGGTGATCAGGCGGTACACGGCCAGGACCAGGTTGTTGGCAACCAGGGAGTCGGCGGTGGAGAAGAAGCCGAGGTTGCGCATCACGATGCGGCGCTCGTCGTCGGTCAGGCCTTCCGGGTCTTTCCAGAGGGCGATGTCGGCGGTCATGTTGACTTCTTGCGGCATCCAGTGGTTTGCGCAGCCGTCCAGGTATTTCTGCCAGGCCCAGTCGTACTTGAACGGTACGAGTTGGTTGAGGTCGGCGCGGCAGTTGATCATGCGCTTTTCGTCGACGGCGACACGGGCGGAGGCGCCTTCGAGTTCGGCGAGGCCTTCGGCGATGTCGAGGTTGTCCAGGGCAGCTTTGGCACGGGCGATAGCGGCAGAGTCGGTCGCGGTGACGGCGCGAGCTTCTTGAGCGGCGACACCACCAGCGGTGTCGAGTCGGTCCATGTTGGCTTCAGTCGCGTGGCCGGCGTTGGCGCCTTTTACCACGGTCTCGCCGCTGTCTTCTTTGTCGAATTCGTCCCAGCTCAGCATGACGTGTCGTCTCCTGCGTGAGGGCCAGATGCCCGTGTGAAAACTGATTGGTTGGTTTTTCACACGGCCGTACTGGCCGCGTTGGATAGCGTTTTTTGCAGCGGTACACGCAGGCAAATAAACATAATTTTGTACGGGGTTCCGAGAGCCTCTGACGGGCGCAGAAATCGGTGAAGACTTCGGCGTGGGCTTCAGACTGGCTTTTCGTCCCTGTAAGGGAATATTGCAGGCCCGTTTAAGCCGGCATTATAGGGAAATTTTTGCCGGCGTGGTGCGGCGAATCGGCTCATGGAGTGGCCGGAAGGGGTGGTTTTTGGAGCAAACCGAGGTATTACAGGGCTTTGACCGCTGTAGATTTTTTTTCGTTAATTTTGACGCTGAATCGAATTTGTTCAAAAAACAGCCAAAAATGGCGTTTTTCACTACATCTTGTGGTTTGCAAGGGGTTTCACCGCTTCAAAACACAACTGAGCCCGACCGAAGCCGGGCTGGAATCGACCTTCAGCGATCAACTGAAAGGGGCCGATTCGGTGCAGTCACGATCATCCGTTGGTGCAGCCGTTACCCATGATGCTGTAGCGCAGGATGTGGCGTTGGCCTTGGGAGTCGTCGTATTCCATTTTCACCGGAACAACTTCGCACACATTGGGGACTTCACTCATGGAGATTACTTTGGCGATGTCCAGGTGAGTCGAGTAAGTGTATTCCTCGATGGCTGGTTTCTGCTGTGCGACATCAGTCGGGATCTCGTCTGCCATGGCGGTTGCGCACAGGCTGCTGAGGGCCATAACTAATAAAGCTTTCATTTCAGATTTACCTTTTAGAGGTCGAATGGGGTCACGCAACCTTTTTGGGGTTGCGTGTGGAGCTTGATTAAAGAGTCTTGGATTAACGGCCTTCGTGGGGGCTGCAACTTGGTTAATCACGTTGCCTTGTTGGCGAGGCTGATTTTAGGCGTGGGGGGTGCATTCATATAGGTGGGGTTTTGATAAACACCTTTGACAGATCCTGTAACAATCCTCGAATAAGGTTGTGTTAACCGGTCGATTGCGATTTTGGTGATGTGGTTTTTCAGGTGGGCCGCGTTATCGTTTTTCGCGGGCAAGCCTCGCTCCTACAGGGGTTGCGGTGTGTTGGGGAGGTGTGTTTTGGGCTTATCACGGTAATTTGTAGGGGCTTGTTACTACCATCGTCGAATGGTTCTATAGGCCCGGCCCGGCTACAACTGGGGGCATACAAAAACAACTATTCCACCGAGGTAAGAAAGATGAGTGCGGCTTCTCTGTATCCCGTTCGTCCCGAGGTTCTGGCCAATACGTTGACTGACGAGGCAACCTACAAAGCCATGTACCAGCAGTCCGTCGTCAACCCGGACGGATTCTGGCGCGAGCAAGCCAAGCGCCTCGACTGGATCAAGCCTTTCACCACGGTGAAGCAGACCTCCTTCGACGATCACCATGTCGACATCAAATGGTTCGCCGACGGCACCCTCAACGTTTCCTACAACTGCCTCGACCGTCATCTGGCCGAGCGCGGCGATCAAGTCGCGATCATTTGGGAAGGGGATGACCCTGCCGAAAGCCGCAACATCACCTACCGCGAGCTGCACGAACAAGTCTGCAAGTTCGCCAACGCCTTGCGCGGCCAGGATGTGCACCGCGGCGACGTGGTGACTATCTATATGCCGATGATCCCCGAAGCCGTGGTCGCCATGCTGGCCTGCACCCGGATCGGCGCGATTCACTCGGTGGTGTTCGGTGGTTTCTCGCCGGAAGCCCTGGCCGGTCGCATCATCGACTGCAAATCCAAAGTGGTCATCACCGCTGACGAAGGCGTTCGTGCCGGCAAGAAGATCCCGCTCAAGACCAACGTCGACGACGCGCTGACCAACCCGGAAACCAGCAGCATTCAGAAGGTCATCGTGTGCAAGCGCACCGGTGGCAACATCAAGTGGAACCAGCATCGCGACATCTGGTACGAAGACCTGATGAAAGTGGCGGGCAGTGTCTGCGCGCCGAAAGAGATGGGCGCTGAAGAAGCCCTGTTCATCCTTTACACCTCCGGTTCGACTGGCAAGCCGAAGGGCGTGCAGCACACCACCGGCGGTTACCTGCTTTACGCCGCCATGACCCACGAGCGCGTGTTCGACTACCGCCCGGGCGAAATCTACTGGTGCACCGCCGACGTCGGCTGGGTCACCGGCCACACTTACATCGTCTACGGCCCACTGGCCAACGGCGCGACCACCGTGCTGTTCGAAGGCGTGCCGAACTATCCGGACATCACCCGGGTGGCGAAGATCGTCGACAAGCACAAGGTCAACATCCTCTACACCGCCCCCACGGCGATCCGCGCGATGATGGCGTCGGGCAAAGCCGCTGTTGAAGGCGCTGATGGCAGCAGCCTGCGTCTGTTGGGTTCGGTCGGTGAGCCGATCAACCCGGAAGCGTGGGATTGGTACTACAAGAACGTCGGTCAGTCCCGTTGCCCGATCGTCGACACCTGGTGGCAGACCGAAACCGGCGGCAACATGATGAGCCCGTTGCCAGGCGCTCACGGCCTCAAGCCGGGTTCGGCGGCACGTCCGTTCTTCGGCGTAGTGCCGGCGCTGGTGGATAACCTGGGCAACATCCTCGAAGGCGTGGCCGAAGGCAACCTGGTGATTCTCGATTCGTGGCCAGGCCAGGCGCGCACGCTGTACGGCGACCATGACCGCTTCGTCGACACCTACTTCAAGACCTTCCGTGGCATGTACTTCACCGGTGACGGCGCACGTCGCGATGAAGACGGTTATTACTGGATCACCGGGCGCGTGGACGACGTGCTCAACGTGTCCGGCCACCGCATGGGCACCGCCGAGATCGAAAGCGCGATGGTTGCTCACCCGAAAGTCGCCGAGGCAGCCGTGGTTGGCGTGCCGCACGACATCAAAGGGCAGGGCATTTATGTCTACGTCACGTTGATCGGTGGCGAAGAGCCTAGCGAGCAACTGCGTCTGGAACTGAAAAACTGGGTGCGCAAGGAGATCGGTCCGATTGCTTCGCCGGATGTGATCCAGTGGGCGCCGGGGCTGCCGAAAACCCGTTCGGGCAAGATCATGCGCCGGATTCTGCGCAAGATTGCCACGGCCGAATACGATGGGTTGGGGGATATCTCCACCCTGGCGGATCCAGGTGTGGTGCAGCATTTGATTGATGAACACAAGATCATGAACGTCGCTTAACCTGGCGTTCCTGAGTCATCGAAGCCCCGCCCGGCATTGCGCCGGGTGGGGCTTTTTCATGTCTGGGGTTTTTGTGGGACAGTTCGGGCCTCATCGCTAGCAGGCTAGCTCCCACAGGGATCTCCAGTGGATTCACAGTTTGAACCGAGCGCAGTTCCCCTGTGGGAGCTAGCCTGCTAGCGATGGCGATCTGTCAGACGCTAAATAAACATCGCCCAATAATTATCGGCTTCATCCGTACGCCAATTCCCACTGTTACCCGCCACCCTTCAAGTAACTGAATGTGTAACCTCGCGCCCTGAGACGGGGCATTGGGAAACGCAAACCCCCATTCCCGGGCCTCTCCAGCCCTGCCAAAAAATAAGACATAACGCTGCGCTTGCCGGATTAGAAGGCTTTGCCAATAATAGGCCCGCAATTTGCAATGTAGATCGGTTCACTTTCTTTTGCTCCTGCATGAATTTGCAGGGCTGTCAACGCGCTCAAACGGCTTTCTCGGTGCTTCTGTAATTAGTTGTCGCATTGAAGAAATATCGGCTTCGGGCCTGTCGTTAGAATGCCGATCACTCGCTCGTTGTGGCTCGCGTTGAAAAAAGCGCGCGATTCCTACGACGCAGCACCGCTTTGCGGTTCCACTCATTCGCATATTGGGCTGTCGCTCACTCTGCCGTTTTAGCCCTTTACCGATGGAGTCCCAAGATGAAGAAACTCGTGCTGCTTGGCGCCCTGGCACTGTCTGTGCTGTCCCTGCCGACTTTCGCTGATGAAAAACCTCTGAAGATCGGTATCGAAGCGGCTTACCCTCCGTTCGCCTCCAAAGCACCGGACGGCAGCATCGTTGGTTTCGACTACGACATCGGTAACGCCCTGTGCGAAGAGATGAAGGTCAAGTGCACGTGGGTCGAGCAAGAGTTCGACGGTCTGATCCCGGCGCTTAAAGTGCGCAAGATCGACGCGATCCTGTCGTCCATGTCGATCACTGAAGACCGCAAGAAATCCGTGGACTTCACCAACAAGTACTACAACACCCCGGCGCGCCTGGTCATGAAGGCGGGCACTCAAGTCAGCGAAGGCCTGGCTGAGCTGAAGGGCAAGAATATCGGCGTACAACGTGGTTCGATCCACGAGCGTTTCGCCCGCGAAGTCCTGGCCCCGCTGGGTGCCGAGATCAAGCCTTACGGTTCGCAGAACGAAATCTACCTCGACGTGGCCGCTGGCCGCCTCGACGGCACCGTGGCAGACGCTACGCTGCTGGATGACGGTTTCCTGAAAACCGACGCCGGCAAAGGTTTCGCCTTCGTTGGCCCGGCCTTCACCGACGTCAAATACTTTGGCGACGGCGTGGGTATCGCGGTTCGCAAGGGCGACGCGCTGAAAGACAAGATCAACACCGCGATCGCGGCCATTCGCGAGAACGGCAAGTACAAGCAAATCCAGGACAAATACTTCGCCTTCGATATCTACGGCAAGTAACACGTCCCGGCGACAAGTCCGAAATGGCGCAAGCAACAGGATCTCTGAGGTTTGCGCCATTTTTTCATCCCAACATTCGAGGACCTGAATCATGTTGAAAGGCTACGGGGCTGTCATCCTCGATGGCGCATGGCTGACGCTTCAGCTCGCCTTGTCCTCCATGGTCCTGGCCATCTTTCTGGGTCTGATCGGCGTTGCATTGCGTCTGTCGCCGGTTCGCTGGCTGGCCTGGCTGGGCGACCTGTATTCCACGGTGATCCGCGGTATTCCCGATCTGGTACTGATCCTGCTGATTTTCTACGGTGGTCAGGACCTGCTCAACCGCGTGGCGCCGATGCTCGGCTTTGACGACTACATCGACCTGAATCCGCTGGCCGCTGGTATTGGCACCCTGGGCTTCATCTTCGGTGCGTACCTGTCGGAAACCTTCCGCGGCGCCTTCATGGCGATCCCCAAGGGTCAGGCTGAAGCCGGCATGGCGTACGGCATGAGCAGTTTTCAGGTGTTCTTCCGGGTGTTGGTGCCGCAGATGATTCGTCTGGCGATTCCGGGCTTCACCAACAACTGGCTGGTACTGACCAAGGCCACCGCGCTGATTTCGGTGGTGGGTCTGCAAGACATGATGTTCAAGGCCAAGCAGGCGGCAGATGCCACCCGCGAGCCTTTCACCTTCTTCCTCGCAGTGGCGGCGATGTACCTGGTGATCACCAGTGTCTCGTTGCTGGCATTGCGTCACCTTGAGAAGCGCTACTCGGTAGGCGTAAGGGCGGCTGATCTATGATCTTCGACTACAACGTCATTTGGGAGGCCTTGCCGCTGTACTTCGGCGGCCTGGTGACCACCCTCAAATTGCTCGCGCTGTCGCTGTTCTTCGGTCTGCTGGCGGCTTTGCCACTTGGCCTGATGCGTGTCTCGAAGAATGCTGTCGTTAACATGAGCGCTTGGCTTTTCACCTACGTGATCCGCGGCACGCCGATGCTGGTGCAGTTGTTCTTGATCTACTACGGTTTGGCGCAGTTCGAAGCCGTGCGTGAAAGCTTCTTGTGGCCGTGGCTGTCCAGCGCAACGTTCTGTGCGTGCCTGGCGTTCGCGATCAACACCAGCGCCTACACCGCTGAAATCATCGCCGGCAGCCTGCGCGCCACGCCGAACGGTGAGATCGAAGCGGCCAAGGCGATGGGCATGTCGCGCTACAAAATGTACAAGCGCATCCTGTTGCCGTCGGCCCTGCGCCGGGCGCTGCCGCAGTACAGCAACGAAGTGATCATGATGCTGCAGACCACCAGTCTGGCGTCCATCGTGACCCTGATCGACATCACCGGCGCCGCGCGTACGGTCAATGCCCAGTACTACTTGCCGTTCGAAGCGTACATCACGGCGGGTGTGTTCTACCTGTGCCTGACCTTCATTCTGGTGAAACTGTTCAAACTGGCCGAGCGCCGCTGGCTGGGCTATCTGGCCCCGCGGAAGCACTGATATGGAACGCATCGATCATTCATTGCCGTGGAACCACCTGGGCAGCGAACGCCAGATTTCGGTGTTCCGCTTCGGAAGTGGTGAGCGCAAGGCCTACATCCAGGCCAGCCTCCACGCCGATGAGTTGCCGGGCATGCGCACGGCCTGGGAGCTGAAAAAGCGCTTGGCCGAACTCGAAGCCCAAGGCTTGCTCAACGGGGTGATCGAACTGGTGCCGGTGGCCAATCCGCTGGGGCTGGGTCAATTGCTTCAGGGCAGTCATCAAGGGCGTTTCGAAGCGGGCAGCGGCAAGAATTTCAACCGGGATTTCGTCGAGCTGAGCGCGCCAGTGGCCGCCGCGGTGGAAGGGCGCCTGGGTGATGATCCGCACGCCAATATTCAGCTGATCCGTCAGGCCATGAGCGATGCGCTGGCCGCATTGCCGCCGGCCGCGAGCCAGTTGCAAGGCATGCAGCGCATCTTGCTCAGCCATGCGTGCGCCGCCGACGTGGTGCTGGATTTGCACTGTGATGCCGAAGCCGCGCTGCACATGTACGCCTTGCCGCAACACTGGCCGCAATGGCGTTCGCTTGCCGCGCACCTGAACGTGAAAGTGGGGTTGCTGGCCGAAGATTCCGGCGGCAGTTCCTTTGATGAGGCTTGCTCGCTGCCGTGGTTGCGCCTGTCGCGTCAGTTTCCTGATGCGCAGATTCCACTGGCCTGCCTGGCGACTACCATTGAACTGGGTGGTCAGGCTGATACCGGTCGCGCAGAGGCCGAGGCTTACGCCGAAGGCATTCTGGCGTTCCTCGCCGAGCAAGGCTTGATCAGCGGCGAATGGCCGAAGCCTGCGCAAGAGGCGTGCGAAGGCATGCCGTTCGAAGGCACCGAATTGCTCTTCGCGCCGCACCCGGGCGTGATCAGCTTTTTGCGTAAACCCGGTGAGTGGATCGAAGCCGGCGACGAGATTTTTGAAGTGATCGATCCGTTATCGGATCGGGTCAGCACGGTGTGTGCTGGTACGTCCGGGGTGCTGTTTGCCATTGAACGGCTACGTTATGCCCAACCCGGTTTCTGGCTGGCCAAGGTGGCGGGGCGCGAAGCGCTGCGTCACGGGCGCTTGCTCAACGACTGACTGACTGTTTTTGTGAGAACCGACCGCATGTACAAACTTGAAGTCCAAGACCTGCATAAACGCTATGGCAGTCACGAAGTGCTCAAGGGCGTGTCCCTGAAAGCGGCGGCTGGCGATGTGATCAGCATCATCGGCTCCAGTGGCTCCGGCAAAAGTACGTTCCTGCGCTGCATCAACCTGCTCGAGCAGCCGCACGCGGGCCGTATTCTGCTCAACAACGAAGAGCTGAAACTGGTGGCGAACAAGGACGGCGCGATGAAAGCGGCCGACCCGAAACAGCTTCAACGCATGCGTTCGCGCCTGTCGATGGTGTTCCAGCATTTCAACCTGTGGTCGCACATGACCGCGCTGGAAAACATCATGGAAGCGCCGGTCCACGTACTGGGCATGTCCAAGGCCGAAGCTCGCGAGAAAGCCGAGCACTACCTGAACAAGGTTGGCGTGGCCCACCGCAAAGATGCTTACCCGGGCCACATGTCCGGCGGCGAGCAGCAGCGCGTAGCGATTGCCCGTGCGCTGGCGATGGAACCTGAAGTGATGCTGTTCGACGAACCGACCTCGGCACTCGACCCGGAACTGGTCGGCGACGTATTGAAAGTCATGCAGGCCCTGGCGCTGGAAGGCCGGACCATGGTGGTGGTGACTCACGAAATGGGCTTCGCCCGTGAAGTGTCGAACCAGTTGGTGTTCCTGCACAAAGGCGTCGTTGAAGAAAGCGGCAATCCGCGTGAAGTGCTGGTCAATCCACAGTCCGAACGTCTGCAACAATTTCTCTCGGGCAGCCTGAAGTAAAGCGAACTCCCGTTGCGCACCGGGATAGTGCATGCTTCGCAACCTAAAGGCTGGCCCCGATCCCTGTGGGAGCTGGCCTGCCAGCGATAGCGGTGGGCCAGTTTGCATCTCTGGCACAGACACGCCGCCATCGCTGGCAGGCCAGCTCCCACAGTTGATCTCCATCGGTTTTGAGATTTGCGTTCATTTACGGGCTAGCATTGGCCCATGCCTTCATCACTGTTTTCGTTTCGGATTGCCCGCCATGACTGCCCATCGAATTGGTTTCCTGATTTGGCCCAGCACTAAAGCACTGACGCTTGCGCTGGCTGAGGAGGCCTTGCGTGTTGCCCAGCGTGTGCATCCGGACGTGGTCTACGAACTGTCGTTCTTGCAGGCCGAACCGCCGACCGAAGGCGCCTGGCAATTGCCGGGTGAGCCGTGGGCCGGCAAGCTCGAAAACTTTCAGAAACTGTTTCTGCTCGCCGATGAGCCGCCGACTACCCTCGCGCCGGCGCTCAGCAGTTCGCTGAAACAACTGGTGCGCGCCGGTTGTGTGATCGGCGGTTTGTCTGCCGGTGTCTACCCGTTGGCGCAACTGGGTTTGCTCGACGGTTATCGCGCTGCCGTGCATTGGCGCTGGCAGGACGATTTCGCCGAACGTTTCCCCAAAGTCATTGCCACCAGCCATCTGTTCGATTGGGATCGCGATCGACTGACCGCGTGTGGCGGTTTGTCGGTACTCGATCTGTTGCTGGCGGTGCTGGCCCGTGATCATGGCGCTGAACTGGCCGGCGCCGTTTCCGAAGAACTGGTGGTCGAGCGCATCCGTGAAGGCGGCGAGCGCCAGCGCATTCCATTGCAAAACCGCTTGGGCTCCAGCCATCCGAAGCTCACCCAGGCGGTGTTGCTGATGGAAGCGAACATCGAAGAGCCCCTGACCACCGACGAAATCGCCCAGCACGTGTGCGTGTCCCGTCGGCAGCTGGAGCGGATCTTCAAGCAATACCTCAACCGTGTGCCGAGCCAGTATTACCTGGAGCTGCGCCTGAACAAGGCCCGGCAGATGTTGATGCAAACCAGCAAGTCGATCATCCAGATCGGCCTGTCGTGTGGCTTCTCTTCAGGGCCGCATTTCTCCAGTGCCTACCGCAACTTCTTCGGCGCCACGCCGCGGGAAGATCGCAACCAGCGGCGCAGCAGCAGTCCATTCGAGTTGTCGTCGGTGCCGTCCGAGCGCGGCTGATCTACTCGTCGATTTCGGACCCCTCTGAGGTGGAAACCTGCATTTCACCTCGGTTGATGACCTCTTCTACGCCAAAGTCTGTGCCTGTCTGTTCGAAGTAACTGATCAGCCGTACCAGGCTTTCCTCGGAAAACGTGTTGCCTCTCAACGTGATGTTTTCTGCAGTTTCAACCGGCAACTCCATCAGGTCGCTGGGCACTTCGGTAATCCCGTTCATGCTCAGGTCAGCCCAGTCCAGGTCCGTCAGTTGAAGCAGGCCGTCGGGTATTTCCGTGAGGCCGGTGTCATTGAGCAACACGGTCGCCAGTTCTGGCATTTGACTAAGATCAGGCGTACGCCCCAGCGGGTTGAAACCGAGGTCGAGGTAATCCAGCAATTCCATTCCCGCCAATGCATTGGCCGTTTCTGCTGACAGGCTGACACGGCAATTGGGAAGCGACAGTGAGCGCAGGCGCCCCATCTTGAATACCGCGTCGGGAATGTTGCCGAGTTCACACTCGCGCAGCCTCAGGCTTTTGAGGTTAGGGAAGGCGTCCAGGAAGCGCCCGATGCGCGTCACGCCACTGGTGCTCTGTATCTCCAGTGCGGATACATGACTGAAGTCTGCACTCAGGGCCGGCAGTTCTCCATTGATGACCGGTCGGATGGTGAGCTCGTAAGTGGGCTCCAGCGCATCGTTGAAGTCATCCAGTTCCGATTCACGCTGCCAGCAGCGCTCCAGCGCCTGCTTGAATTCGTCGCGGTTGGCGTGCTCGATAAACAGTTGGAAGGCGTTGAAGGGCTCGCCCGTCAGGGGGTGCTGGTCTGGAAGGTTGCTGGTCCAGGTCGACAAGTCATTTCTCAATTGGGTCAACTCTTCTTCCAGATGTGTCAGCGCGGTCCGGCCCTCCTCAAGTGTTCCCGGCAATTCGTACACAAACTCGCTCGCCTGTTCGACTTCCATGCTCGGGTACAGCGCCCTGACGCGATCAATGTCCGACTCTGGGGCATAAACACCCATGTCGTAGGCGGTATCAAAATGGTGACGCTTGATCAGTTCGAGTGCTCTGTTTGAAAGCGGATTGTGCGTGAGGTGTATGCCCCGTTTGTCGTGCAGCGATGCCTCGAATAACTCGGCAGGTAACTCGCCGATTCGGTTGTTCATCAGCAAAAGGGTGTCGAGCTTTGGCTGTTGCAGGGCGCCGGGCGGGATTTCGCTCAGGTGAGTGTCACTCAGGTCCACGTGCACCAGTTCGCTCATCGTGTCGAAATGGGGCAGGGTTTCAAACGGATTTTTGTACAGGTCCAGCATGGCCAGTTTGTTCAATGCCATCAGTTTCGCCCAAGTGGCCGCGTCGACCCTGATACCGCAATCGCTTAACACCAAGGCGTGCAGGTCTGGCATTCGGCTGATGGCGTCGGGGAGGGTGGCCAGCGAGAAGCGGCGCAATTCCAGACGGCGCAGCCCGCTGAAACCCTGTAGAAAACCGTGAATACCTTGCGCGGCATGATTGCCTTCCAGGGACAGTAAAGAGACATGGCTGAAATCGGCACTCAATGACGGCAAGTCACCGATGATCGGCTCTGCAAACCTGAGCACATATTGGCTAACCCCGTCCGGTGTGTCGAAGTCCCGGTCGGACTGTCGCCGCCAGCTGCGCTGGATTTCCTGAGCCAGCAATCGGCGATTGTTTCTCTGCGCTTGTTGATCCAGTTCAGTGAGCGGGCGTCCGGTTTCAGGATGAGCAGTGGGGGCGTCATCCGCCCAGGTGCGCAGCTCCTGATGCAGTCGGACCAATTCCCTGTTCAAGCGTGAAAGTTCTACACGGGCGCCATCGGGGTGAAGCTGCAATGCCTGAACAACGGACTGCATTTCCTCCTGAGGCAGGTCGGGGTAAACCTCGCGAACACGGTTGTCGAGGGTGGGGGTCTCGCGGTTCATTCGGCTGTAGCCCTGCGTGCCACCGGGCAGACGCATGGTAGTGGGGTCGTAGAACGGTTTTCGATTAGGGTTTTTTGCGAACAGTGTGCGTAATGCCGGTTGTTCCAGCGCGTGTTCGGCGATGCGCTGTTTAAGTGCCCGGGCGTCTGCGATCGACGGGTTCAGCTTGTTGCGTTGCACATCCGGGAGCGCCTGGAACAGGGCGTGATAAAAATCACCAGGCGTCGAATCGTCGTCTGGGTGAACCTGGTATGTCCCGTCTTCAGCGCGAACCAGTGTTTTGTGAGTGGGTGCATCGGGCTGGCCAATGCTGTCGCGCACGGTGCCCTCGGCAGTGTAATCCCTCACTTCGATACGCAACTCGGCTGGTAAATCGGGCAGCGAGTTCAGGCTCTGCAAGATCAGTCGGTGGGTGTCGGTGGTGTCCAGCGTGTCGGAATAAAAGCCTTCACAGGCTCGGGTCGCGCGCACCGCTTCCATGGCTTTGAGTGCCGCGTCCTTGAGCCGTTGGGGCGTGCGGCCGTTGTGCAGCTGCTTTAATTCGGTGCCGGAGGCATTGCTCACCAGTTCCTGGGCGATATCGGAGGGTAACCCCTGCACGTCGTCGATCAGTCGCTGGACGCGTGGTTCATCGGTTTTTTCCAGTGCGCGATAGCGCAAATCGAACAGTGCTTTGCGGTACTTGCGGGCGAGTTCGGCGCTCTGTTGCCTGAAGGCCGGCGTTTGGGCTTGCGGTGTCGGCATTGGCGTGTCGACGGGCCACGCGTCGTAGCCGCTCAGCAATTGATGCTGCAGGGGCACATCGGCGTTTCGATAGCGCTCGGGTTGATCGCTGCCGATCTGCTCGATAAAGGTTTCAATGTCCCGGTTGATCCTGAAGCGCTTGATCGTGTCGGTCAGCAGCGACGGCGGTCGATAGTGTTCGACATGCATTTCGCGCAGGGCATTGTCGTGGAAACCGCTGACCCGCAGGATCTGTTCGCGCTCGGCGCTGCTGAACGACTCGACGCTTTGGCCGAGACGGCGCATGACCGTTTCCCGATCCCAGTTCAGTGGTTGCTCCAACTCGGTGTGCCAGGCCCCGTGATGGTTGTGCAGCAGCGATGGCTGATACGCATCGGCCCGGGTTGGATGCTCAATCTGAAACGCGCCCAAAGTGGCATCGGGTTTCACGGAATACAGTTTTCCCTCCAAAGGCAGCAGCTTCTTGCCCTCGAGGTGATAAAGACCAAGTTGATCCGGTTTTGCGCCGGCGGGCAGCGTCTTTGCTTGCTCGTACGCGGTCAGGTCCGGCTTCCAGTAACGGGTTTTTCCGTTTGACGTTGCGACGGGCTTGAGTGGGTCGACCAGCGCGACAGCTTCACGCGAGAGCAGACGGCTGAAGGTACCGGCAGCGATTGCGCCGCCCACCACGAATGTCCCCACCTGAACCACGGTCTCGACGAAGGCGATCAGATGCCCGAACGCTTCGGTTTTCAACCCTTCGGCCAGGTCTACGATGCCTTCGAAGGTGTCGTCGAGTAACTGGTAGGCCATATAACCGAGCATCAATTCGCCGAGAAACGGGACGAACGGCAATGCCACGAACGATGCGATTTCAAGGAGCGTTGAAGCCACTTTGCTGAAGCCATCCCACAATGCCCATCGCGCGTTTCGGTCGGCAGAGGCGGTCGAGACAGCAAGCGTGCTGGCGTCGTTGAGGATCTTGTTCAGTTGTCGCTGATAAAGATGATTCCACAGGTTTGCGCTGAACGGCGTCATCGAGAACCGCAGATCGGGCCTGTCGATGGCCGTTGCGCGCCAGCTCGGCAGTGGCTCGCCACGCTTGTGTTGATGCCAGGTGACACGCTGGAGACGACGGTTCAGATCAGTGAAAAAATGGCCCCTTTCTTTATGCTCGACGAAGCGGCTGAAGAACGTCTGGTAATCCGGGGCGCGCAGCTTGCGGGTCAGCTCGGTCATGAACGCCAGGGTGTTCGGATATTCCTTGAGCGGATGTTCCGGATCGTCGGGAATGTAGGCAATGATCCGTGTTCCCTTGCGTGCACGCTCCAGGCTCGCGGCGAAAATGACAATCCCGGTCAGCGCGGAGGACATTATGGTCAGGTCATGACCGTACAGGGATTGGCCACCCAGTTGCGCCCCCGAACGCCCTTCCAGAAGGCGCAGGATCGAGAGATAGGCATCCTCTGGAATATCCTTGCGGATATGCGCCATTTGCAGCGCGGCTTTGAGGGCCGCTTTTTGCGAGCTGATCACCTTCGTTTTCAACACCGCGCCGGCCACCGGGTTGGTCAGCCCCAGATTGTCCTTGAGATACGTGTTGTACCGGGCACCGATGTCCAGTTCCCGGCACAGCCGCGCAAAAGCCGCGACGCCAAGCTTTTGCTTGACCGCCGGCAGCGTGTCGAACTGCCCGGTGGGCGAAGGTTTGGTGATGAATGTCGAGGCGGACTCGTAGGCATCAGCCGTCGTTTCCGATTCCTGAAAGTTGTGCAGGGCGGCGTCGAGCAGCGATACGGTCCAGGTGCGCGCGGCGCCCGTCTTGATCCCCAGCCAGGGCACGGTTTGCGGGATGTACAGGCGCAGGAAGGTGGTTTTGACATCCAGTTCCAGATCAAACCGGGTTTTCAGGGCTGCTTGTAGAAGGGGCTCGGCAAAGGCTCGTGCGCTTTGAAGCTTTGACAGTGTTGAGTCCAGGCGATTTCGATGAGTCCAGTGTTCCTGGCTGATCTTTTTCAGCGACTGATGTTGCAGGGGCGTCGCGGTGCCATGCCATGTGGGAGTGGCAAGCGAGGTGTTCTTGAGGGCGCTCCGCGTTTCTACTGATGCTTCTAATACCCAGGCCGGCAGATTGTTGAACAGGTGATGGTAATGATCGTCCGGCTGCGTGACGTATTCACTGGCAGCGGAATCAGAAGGGCGATCGTTTTCGTGTTGACTCATGCGCTATTCCCTTAGCGTTTGGATGAGCCGCCAGCAAAACAGACGATGATGGGTTTCGTGCGGTACATATTTACCGCACCGCTCGACAAGCCTGCCTATAACCTGTGCCGGCGGTTTAAACTGCGCCTTTGCGACCCTATATGTCGCATTGCCGTAAACCCGGGAAAAACCGGGGTTTGCGCTATAAGAAGTTGTCGCTTGGCGGCAAGGCCGGGCTGAAAACTGTCCTTACAATCCTCACCAAGCTCGCCAGTTTCCGGCGAGTGTTCCTCATCAGGAGACTCCGATGTCCGTTGAGCACGCTGCGGTAGAACGCGCCGATTTCGACCAGGTAATGGTTCCCAACTATGCGCCTGCCGCATTCATCCCTGTGCGTGGTGCCGGTTCCCGTGTCTGGGACCAGTCTGGCCGCGAGCTGATCGACTTCGCCGGCGGGATCGCCGTTAACGTATTGGGCCATGCGCACCCGGCGCTGGTCGGTGCCTTGACCGAGCAGGCGAACAAGCTGTGGCACGTGTCCAACGTGTTCACCAATGAGCCGGCGCTGCGCCTGGCGCATAAGCTGATCAACGCCACCTTTGCCGAGCGTGCGTTCTTCTGCAACTCCGGCGCCGAAGCCAACGAGGCCGCCTTCAAGCTGGCCCGTCGCGTCGGTTTCGATCGGTTCGGCAGCGAGAAGTACGAAATCATCGCCGCGCTCAACAGCTTCCACGGCCGTACCCTGTTCACCGTGAACGTTGGTGGCCAGTCGAAGTATTCCGATGGCTTCGGTCCGAAAATCACTGGCATCACCCACGTGGCGTACAACGATCTGGCCGCGCTGAAAGCCGCCATTTCCGACAAGACCTGCGCTGTGGTCCTGGAACCGATCCAGGGCGAGAGCGGTGTCATACCGGCTGAACTCGAGTACCTGCAAGGCGCCCGCGACCTGTGCACCGCGCATAACGCGCTGCTGATTTTCGACGAAGTGCAGACCGGCATGGGCCGCACCGGCCATCTGTTCGCCTACCAGCATTACGGCGTGGTCCCGGACATCCTGACCAGCGCCAAGAGCCTGGGCGGCGGTTTCCCGATCGCGGCGATGCTGACCACTGAAGACCTGGCCAAACACCTGGTCGTCGGTACTCACGGCACCACGTACGGTGGCAACCCGCTGGCATGCGCGGTCGCAGAAGCTGTGATCGACGTGATCAACACCCCTGAAGTGCTGGCAGGCGTCAAGGCCAAGCACAACAAGTTCAAGGCTCGCCTGGAGCAGATCGGCGAGAAATACGCGATCTTCACCAAGGTCCGCGGCATGGGCCTGTTGATCGGTTGTGTGTTGAGCGATGCCTGGAAAGGCAAGGCCAAAGACATCTTCAACGCCGCCGAGCGTGAAGGTCTGATGATTCTGCAAGCCGGCCCGGACGTGGTGCGTTTCGCGCCAAGCCTGGTGGTTGACGACGCCGATATCGATCAGGGCCTGGATCGCTTCGAACGCGCCGTGGCCAAGTTGACGCAAGCCTGATAGACCCTTCGACGCCTGACATTTCAGGCGTCGATCCAAATTTTTGTTTCGGGCTGGATCAAAAGTGTGGGAGCTAGCCTGCTAGCGATGAGGGCCTGATAGCCAACATCATTGTTGCCTGACAGGACGATATCGCTAGCAGGCTAGCTCCCACAGTTGACTCTGAGTTGTTTCAGGGATGGCCCGGGATTTTTTCTTCTGTAAGTTCTGAGATTAAGGAGTGACACCATGCTGGTGATGCGCCCCGCGCAAATGGCTGATCTGGGCGAGGTACAGCGTCTGGCTGCGGACAGCCCGATTGGTGTCACTTCCTTGCCGGATGACGTTGAACGCCTGAGCGACAAGATCGCCGCGAGCGAAGCCTCGTTTTCCGCTGAAGTCAGCTTCAACGGTGAAGAGAGCTACTTCTTCGTCCTCGAAGATTCGGCCACCGGCAAACTGGTCGGCTGCTCGGCCATCGTTGCCTCCGCCGGTTATTCCGAGCCGTTCTACAGCTTTCGCAATGAAACCTTCGTCCACGCTTCCCGCGAGCTGAAGATTCACAACAAGATCCACGTGCTCTCCCAGTGCCACGACCTGACCGGCAACAGCTTGCTGACCAGTTTCTACGTGCAGCGCGAGCTGGTGGGTTCGCCGTGGGCTGAGCTCAATTCCCGTGGTCGTCTGCTGTTTGTCGCCAGCCATCCGGAGCGTTTTGCCGATTCTGTGGTGACCGAGATCGTCGGTTACAGCGATGAAAATGGCGATTCGCCGTTCTGGGACGCGATCGGTCGCAACTTCTTCGACCTCAACTACGCAGCAGCCGAGCGCCTGTGTGGCCTGAAGAGCCGGACCTTCCTCGCCGAACTGATGCCGCATTACCCGATCTACGTGCCTTTGCTGCCGGACACCGCACAAGAAGCGATGGGCCAGGTGCACCCACGGGCGCAAATCACTTTCGACATCCTGATGCGCGAAGGCTTCGAGACCGATCACTACATCGACATTTTCGACGGTGGCCCGACGTTGCATGCCCGTGTCTCGGGGATCCGTTCGATCGCCCAGAGCCGTGTGGTGCCGGTGAAAATCGGCGAGGCGGTCAAAGGTGCCGGTCGTCAGTACCTGGTGGCCAATGCCCAGTTGCAGGATTACCGCGCCGTGTTGCTCGAGCTCGATTACGCGCCGGGCAAACCCGTGACCCTGGATCTGGAAGCGGCCGAAGCCTTGGGCGTCGGTGAAGGTGCCAGCGTGCGCCTGGTTGCGGTTTGATTGCCTAGAAAGCAGCGAAGTTTCGCGGGTGGCGTTGGCGGCCCGTTTGAGGAGATAGCATGATCGTTCGTCCCGTACGCAGCAGCGATTTACCCGCTCTGATCGACCTGGCCCGCAGCACCGGCACCGGCCTGACCACTTTGCCGGCCAATGAAGAACGTCTGGCCCATCGGGTCGGCTGGGCCGAGAAGACCTTTCGCGGCGAAGCCGGGCGGGGCGATGCGGACTACCTGTTCGTGCTCGAAGACGATGACGGCCGCGTGGTGGGCATTTCCGCTATCGCCGGCGCCGTCGGCCTGCGTGAGCCCTGGTACAACTTCCGGGTCGGCCTGACCGTCAGCGCCTCGCAAGAGCTGAATATCTACCGCGAGATCCCGACGCTGTTCCTGGCCAACGACCTGACCGGCAACTCTGAATTGTGCTCGCTGTTCCTACACGCCGATTACCGCACGGGCCTCAATGGCCGCATGCTGGCCAAGGCGCGGATGCTGTTCATCGCCGAGTTCCCGCAGTTGTTCGGCAACAAGATCATTGCCGAAATGCGCGGCATGTCCGACGAAGCCGGGCGCTCGCCATTCTGGGAAAGCCTGGGCCGTCACTTCTTCAAGATGGAATTCAGTCAGGCCGATTACCTGACCGGCGTGGGCAACAAGGCGTTCATCGCCGAACTGATGCCCAAATTCCCGCTGTACACCTGCTTCCTGTCGCCAGATGCGCGCAACGTCATCGGTCAGGTTCACCCGGACACCGAGCCGGCGCTGGCCATGCTCAAGAGCGAAGGTTTCAGCTACCAAGGCTACGTCGACATCTTCGACGCCGGCCCTGCGGTCGAGTGCGAAACCGGCAAGATCCGCGCCGTGCGCGACAGCCAGGCGCTGGTGTTGGCCATCGGCACACCGGGTGACGACGCTACCCCTTTCCTGATTCACAACCGCAAGCGCGAAGACTGCCGCATCACTGCCGCGCCGGCGCGCTTCGCCGCCGGCACATTGGTCGTCGATCCGCTGACCGCCAAACGTCTTCAACTCAACGCCGGCGATCAAGTGCGCGCCGTTCCGTTGTCTGCTGCCAGGGAGTCGAAATAATGAATTCGCTATACATCGCAGGTGAATGGCTGGCCGGTCAGGGCGAAGCATTCCAGTCGCTGAATCCGGTGACCCAGCAAGTGCTGTGGACCGGCGAAGGCGCCACCGTTGCTCAGGTCGAGTCGGCCGTGCAGGCTGCGCGTCAGGCGTTCCCGGGCTGGGCCCGTCGCACCCTGGACGAGCGGATTGCTGTGCTCGAGGCCTTTGCCGCCGCCCTGAAGAACCACGCTGACGAACTGGCCCGCGCCATTGGCGAGGAAACCGGTAAGCCATTGTGGGAAGCGACAACTGAAGTGACCAGCATGGTCAACAAGATCGCGATTTCGGTGCAGAGCTACCGCGAGCGTACCGGCGAGAAGAGCGGCCCGCTGGGCGACGCCACCGCCGTGCTGCGCCACAAACCACACGGCGTGGTCGCGGTGTTCGGGCCTTACAACTTCCCGGGCCACTTGCCGAACGGTCACATCGTGCCGGCGCTGCTGGCCGGTAACAGCGTGCTGTTCAAGCCCAGCGAACTGACCCCGAAAGTCGCCGAGCTGACGGTCAAGTGCTGGATTGAAGCGGGCCTGCCAGCGGGCGTGTTGAACCTGCTGCAAGGCGCTCGCGAAACCGGTATCGCCCTGGCGGCGAACCCGGGTATCGACGGCTTGTTCTTCACCGGTTCCAGCCGTACCGGCAATCACCTGCACCAGCAATTCGCCGGTCGTCCGGACAAGATCCTCGCGCTGGAGATGGGCGGTAACAACCCGCTGGTGGTTGATCAGGTCGCAGACCTTGATGCTGCCGTTTACACCATCATTCAGTCGGCATTCATCTCTGCCGGCCAGCGTTGCACTTGTGCGCGGCGCTTGCTGGTACCGCAAGGTGCATGGGGCGATACGTTGCTGGAACGCCTGGTGGAGGTCAGTTCGACCATTGAAGTCGGAGCCTTCGATAAGCAACCGGCGCCATTCATGGGCTCGGTGATTTCCTTGGGCGCTGCCAAAGCCCTGATGGATGCGCAGGAACAGTTGATGGCCAATGGCGCCGTGGCGCTGTTGGAAATGACTCAGCCACAGGCGCAAGCCGCGTTGCTGACCCCCGGCATCCTGGACGTAACGGCCGTGGTCGATCGCCCTGATGAAGAGCTGTTCGGTCCATTGCTGCAAGTGATCCGCTACGCTGACTTTGAGGCGGCGATCGCAGAAGCCAACGATACCCAATATGGTCTGGCGGCGGGTTTGCTGTCGGATTCCGAGGCGCGCTATCAGCAGTTCTGGCTGGAAAGCCGTGCCGGCATCGTCAACTGGAACAAGCAGCTGACCGGCGCCGCGAGCAGCGCGCCCTTCGGCGGCGTCGGCGCCTCGGGCAACCACCGCGCCAGCGCCTATTACGCGGCAGATTATTGCGCGTATCCGGTGGCCTCGCTGGAAACGCCGAGCCTGGTGTTGCCAGCCGCTTTGACGCCCGGCGTGAAAATGGCGTGATGCCCATCGCCAGCAGGCTGGCTCCCACAGTGATTGGGTCGTACACAAAATGTGTGAACACCCCCGAACCTGTGGGAGCCAGCCTGCTGGCGATGGTCGCGATGCGGTCTTACTGAATAGTTACTCAAGCCATAACAACAGATTCTCGTGGAGCCTCGCTGATGAAATCCTATGAAGTCAATTTTGACGGTCTAGTGGGGCCGACCCATAACTACGGCGGTTTGTCCTACGGCAACGTCGCCTCCCAGAGCAACAGCCAGCAGTCTTCGAACCCGAAGGAAGCCGCGCTGCAAGGCCTGGCGAAGATGAAAGCGCTGATGGAAATGGGCTTTCAGCAAGGCATCCTGGCACCCCAGGAGCGCCCGGACGTTGCAGCCCTGCGCCGCCTGGGTTTCAGCGGTACCGACGCGCAAGTGATCGAGCAAGCCGCGAAAGACGCGATGCCGTTGCTGGTCGCCAGTTGCTCGGCGTCGAGCATGTGGGTGGCTAACGCCGCCACGGTCAGCCCAAGTGCCGACACTGCCGACGGTCGCGTGCATTTCACCGCCGCCAACCTCAACTGCAAATACCACCGCAGCATCGAACACCCGACCACCAGCCGCGTGCTGGGGGCAATGTTCGCTGACCAGAAGCACTTCGCTCACCACGCCGCATTGCCGGCGGTGGCGCAGTTCGGCGACGAAGGCGCGGCCAACCACACCCGTTTCTGCCGTGAATACGGTGAGGCCGGCGTCGAGTTTTTCGTGTTCGGTCGCAGTGCGTTCGACAACCGCTACCCGGCACCGCAGAAATACCCGGCGCGCCAGACCCTCGAAGCCTCGCAAGCCGTTGCTCGCCTGCACGGCTTGAGCGATGACGGCGTGGTCTACGCCCAGCAGAACCCTTCGGTGATCGATCAGGGCGTGTTCCACAACGACGTGATCGCGGTGGGTAACGGCGAGGTGCTGTTCTATCACGAGGACGCATTCCTCGACACCGAGCAGATGCTCGCTGAATTGCAGGGCAAACTCGCAAAATTTGGTGGGAAATTTCAGTCAATCTGCGTACCGCGTTCCGCCGTCACCGTGGAAGACGCCGTTCGTTCCTACCTGTTCAATAGCCAGTTGCTGACCCGTCCTGACGGTTCGATGCTGTTGATCGTGCCGGAAGAGTGCCGTGGCAATGAGCGTGTCTGGCAGTACCTGCAAGGTTTGACCAGCTCCGGCGGCCTGATCCGTGAAGTGAAAGTCTTCGATTTGAAGCAGAGCATGCAGAACGGCGGTGGCCCGGCTTGCCTGCGACTGCGCGTCGCGCTCAACGAAACCGAACTGGCGGCCGTCAACCCAGGGGTTATCATGACGGCACCGTTGTACGGCACGTTGACCGAATGGGTCGACAAGCACTACCGCGACCGCATGACCGAAAACGATCTCGCGGACCCGCAGTTGCTGCTTGAGTGCCGGACGGCACTGGATGAACTGACGCAAATCCTTAAACTGGGCGCGGTTTATCCCTTCCAGATCAATTGAACGTCGAGAGCGTAAAAACATGAGCGATACCCTGCAGCTGATCCTTGAAGACACCGACGGCACGCAACTGGAAACCTCCTGCACCCGCGTCGCGGTCATGTGGCAAGGCAAAGAGCTGTGGATCCAGCAGGACGGCCGTGGCCAGCTGCTGATCGGCGTGGACGTCGAAGAAGGTGACGCCGAATACGCAAACCTGCTGCTGCGCCCATTGGCGACTAATCTGGTAAGTCTGCAACTGGAAATGGAACCGGCTGAAGTCGGCGACGAAGACCACGTGCACGGCCCGGATTGCGCACACGACCACTAAGGAAACCGCTCTATGCTCGCCCTCGGCAAACTGCTTGAACTGACCCTCGCCGGCCGCGAACCGGCGGAGAAGACTCAACTGACTGTCGAAGGCGTGCGCATGCGCTGGTTGAGCGAAGGTGCGCTGGAAGTCCGGCCACCTGAGGCTCGTGATAACGGCCTGGACCTGCTGCTGTCGGCCGGTATCCACGGCAACGAAACAGCGCCGATCGAGCTGCTCGATCGCCTGTTGCATGACATTGCCCGCGGCGACTTGAAGCCGCGCGCACGTATTCTGTTCCTGTTCGGCAACCCGGAAGCGATTCGCAAAGGCGAGCGTTTCGTCGAGCAGGACGTCAATCGGCTGTTCAACGGCCGTCACGAACAAACCAGCGGTTCCGAAGCCCTGCGCGCCTGTGAACTGGAGCGGTTGGCGGCGAGTTTTTTCAGCCTGCCGGATCGTGGGCGTCTGCACTACGATCTGCACACGGCGATACGCGGTTCGAAAATCGAACAGTTCGCGTTGTATCCGTGGAAAGAAGGGCGCCAGCATTCGCGCCTGGAACTGGCCCGCTTACGTGCTGCCGGCATGGAAGCGGTGCTGTTGCAGAACAAGCCGTCGATCGTGTTCAGCTCTTACACCTACGACAAGCTTGGGGCCGAGTCTTTCACCCTTGAACTGGGCAAGGCGCGGCCGTTCGGGCAGAACGACGGTGTGAACGTCTCGCTGCTTGAGACCCGCCTCCAGCAGATCATTGAAGGTACCGAGCCAGCGGTGACTGAAGAATGCCTGGACGGTTTGCAGTTGTTCAGCGTGGCGCGGGAAATCATCAAGCATAGCGACAGCTTCCGCCTGAACCTGCCGGCGGACATCGAGAACTTTTCGGAGTTGGACGTGGGTTACGTACTGGCCGAAGACATTGCCCAGACTCGCTGGATCATCGAAGAGAAGGGCGCCCGGATCATCTTCCCGAACCCCAAGGTCAAGAACGGCTTGCGCGCCGGCATCCTGATCGTGCCGACCACCGACGAAAACCTCGCCTGAATCCAACACAGAACAAATGTGGGAGCTAGCCTGCTAGCGATTGCAATGTGTCAGTCACCCTGGTTATCGACTGACACTCCGCTATCGCCAGCAGGCTAGCTCCCACAGTTATGGCCGGTGTTTAGACGGCTACCGCGCGGGGCTCGCTGCGACGCAACGCCCGCATCTTGTGCAGCGTATCCGCGCACGTCTTCGCCGCTTCCTGACCTTTATGCACGAAATGCTCGAAGAAGAACTTCTGGTGCTCTTCGCCAGCGTGGAAGTGGTGCGGGGTCAAAACCACAGAGAACATCGGCACTTCGGTTTCCAGCTGAACCTGCATCAGGCCGCTGATCACCGATTGGGCGACGAATTCATGACGGTAGATGCCGCCGTCGACCACCAGGCCGGCCGCGACGATGCCAGCGTAACGACCGGACTTGGCCAGCAGCTTGGCGTGCAGTGGAATTTCAAAGGCGCCGCCGACTTCGAAGAAATCGATGTCGGACTCCTGATAACCCTGGGCAATCATTTCGGCAACGAAGCCCTTACGGCTTTGATCGACGATTTCCTTGTGCCAGCAGGCCTGGATGAACGCAACGCGCTCGCCCTGATGGTTTTTGCTTTTGCTATCGATTGCGGTGGGTTGCATGTTCTGACTCCTGTTTATGTAAAAAACAGGGCATATGAATCGAATGGGATTTAAGGGTGCGCACGCTCGCACGAATGCCCGCGGACGGCCCTTTGGCGCCAATCCCGTTCTCTCTTCATCCGGACTATGACCGTCGGCCCCGGGATCACACCGGGTCTGCTGACCTTGTCGCCAGACACCACCGAAGCCATGTCTGTCACCAAGCGCTCGCGGGCTATGCGCATTGCGCGCAATTACCGCCGGTGGGGAGTTGCACCCCGCCCTGAGAACGTTTTGCCGCCAGTTTGTCTGGCGGCGAAGCGTTTTTAACACATATTTCCGAGCCGTGCATTGCTGCTATCTGATGATTGCTATCGACTTTTTCGTTCGCTTGACGCGTCTTTTCCTTCGCCTGGGGTTGATTAATCGTCCTCATGGCCGCAGTAATCCTGACTGAAAGGGATTTTCCCCTGCTTAACGAGGCCAGATTCATGAGCGTTATCGATCTTCGCAGCGACACCGTTACCCAACCGACCGCCGGGATGCTTGACGCGATGGCCAGTGCGGCCACCGGTGACGACGTCTATGGCGAAGATCCGACGGTCAATCGTCTGGAAGCGGAACTGGCAAAACGGCTGGGTTTTGCCGCTGCGTTGTTCGTGCCGACAGGCACCATGAGCAACCTGCTGGGCCTGATGGCCCATTGCGAACGCGGTGACGAATACATCGTCGGCCAGCAGGCACACACCTATAAGTACGAAGGTGGCGGCGCGGCGGTCCTCGGTTCGATCCAGCCGCAACCGCTGGAAGTACAGGCCGATGGTTCGCTGGACCTGGCACACGTCGCTGCCGCGATCAAACCGGACGACTTCCATTTCGCCCGTACGCGGTTGCTGGCGCTGGAAAACACCATGCAGGGCAAAGTGCTGCCGCTGGAATATCTCGCCCGGGCGCGCAGCTTTACTCGTGCGCATGGTTTGCAGCTGCACCTGGATGGCGCTCGTCTCTACAACGCAGCCGTCAAACTGGGTGTCGATGCCCGCGAGATCACTCAACACTTCGATTCGGTCTCGGTCTGCCTGTCCAAAGGCCTGGGCGCGCCGATCGGTTCGGTGTTGTGCGGCTCGGCGGAGTTGATCGGCAAGGCACGCCGCCTGCGCAAGATGGTCGGTGGCGGCATGCGCCAGGCGGGTCTGTTGGCGGCGGCGGGGCTCTATGCGCTGGATAACAACGTTCAGCGTCTGGCCGACGATCATGCCAATGCGCAATTTCTGGCCGATGAACTGCAAAAGGCCGGTTACGAAGTCGAGCCGGTGCAGACCAACATGGTGTACGTGAACATGGGCGACAAGGCTGAGGCGATCAAGGCTTTTGCGGCCGAGCGCGGGATCAAACTGAGTGCTGCCGGACGTCTGCGCATGGTCACGCACATGGACGTCAACCGCGCTCAAATCGAACAAGTCGTGGCGACATTCGTCGACTTTTCTCGCAACTGATCGCCTTGGCGGTCCAATTGACCGTTTCTATCGTATAAACACGCTGTACCCCGCGCGCTGGGCCGATATAATGCGGCCCTTTGCCGTCGCTTCGTCTGTTGACGTTTCGCACAGGCCTTTGGCCGCAGCCTCCGTGGAAGAACCTAATGAAAAGCGCAGAAATCCGTGAAGCCTTCCTTCGCTTCTTCGAAGAGCAAGGCCACACCCGTGTAGCCTCCAGCTCTTTGATTCCGGGCAACGACCCAACCCTGCTGTTCACTAACGCGGGGATGAACCAGTTCAAGGACTGCTTCCTGGGCCAGGAAAAGCGCGCGTACACCCGCGCTGTCTCCAGCCAGAAATGCGTGCGCGCCGGCGGCAAGCACAACGACCTGGAAAACGTCGGTTATACCGCCCGTCACCACACCTTCTTCGAAATGCTGGGTAACTTCAGCTTCGGTGATTACTTCAAGCGCGATGCGATCACCTACGCCTGGAACTTCCTGACCTCCGACAAGTGGCTGAACCTGCCAAAGGAAAAGCTCTGGGTCACCGTCTACGCCAGCGATGATGAGGCGTACGACATCTGGACCAAGGAAATCGGGGTTCCGGCCGAGCGCATGGTTCGCATCGGTGACAACAAGGGCGCGCCATACGCTTCCGATAACTTCTGGACCATGGGCGATACCGGCCCGTGCGGTCCTTGCACCGAGATCTTCTACGATCACGGCGCCGACATCTGGGGTGGCCCGCCGGGCTCGCCGGAAGAAGACGGCGACCGTTACATCGAGATCTGGAACAACGTGTTCATGCAGTTCAACCGCACCGCCGACGGCGTGTTGCACCCGCTGCCAGCACCGTCGGTCGACACCGGCATGGGCCTGGAGCGGATCAGTGCCGTGCTGCAGCACGTTCACTCGAACTATGAAATCGACCTGTTCCAGAGCCTGCTGACCGCATCGGCCAAGGCCATCGGCTGCACCAACGACGCTCAGGCTTCCCTGAAAGTCGTGGCTGACCACATTCGTTCCTGCGGCTTCCTGATTGCCGATGGCGTGCTGCCGTCCAACGAAGGCCGCGGTTATGTGCTGCGCCGGATCATCCGCCGCGCCTGCCGTCACGGCAACAAACTGGGCGCCAAGGGCAGCTTCTTCTACCAGATCGTCGCGGCACTGGTCGCCGAAATGGGCGAAGCCTTCCCTGAGCTGAAATCCCAGCAGGCGCACATCGAACGCGTCCTGAAAGCCGAAGAAGAGCAGTTCGCCAAGACTCTGGAGCAGGGCCTGAAAATCCTCGAACAGGATCTGGCCGAACTCAAAGGCGACGTGGTGCCGGGCGACGTGGTGTTCAAACTCTACGACACCTATGGCTTCCCGATGGACCTGACCGGCGACATCGCTCGCGAGCGCAGCCTGACCATCGACGAAGAAGGTTTCGAGCGCGAAATGGAAGCCCAGCGCGTCCGTGCCCGTTCCGCCAGCTCCTTCGGCATGGACTACAACAGCCTGGTCAAGGTTGATGTGGCCACCGAATTCACCGGTTACAAAGCCACCAGCGGTTCGGCGAAAGTCGTTGGCCTCTATAAAGAAGGCCAGGCGGTCGACGTACTCAGCGAAGGCGAAGAGGGCGTGGTCGTTCTCAATCAGACGCCGTTCTACGCTGAATCCGGCGGCCAGATCGGCGATTGCGGTTATCTGCAAGGCGGCAACGGCCGCTTTGATGTGCGTGACACCACCAAGACCGGCGGCGCGTTCCTGCACCACGGTGTGTTGGCGTCTGGTAGCCTGACCATCGGTTCGCCGGTCGAAACCCACGTTGAAGCCGACGTACGTCACGCCACTTCGCTGAACCACTCGGCCACTCACTTGCTGCACGCCGCGTTGCGTAAAGTGCTGGGCGATCACGTTCAGCAGAAAGGCTCGCTGGTCGACAGTCAGCGCCTTCGCTTCGACTTCAGCCACTTCGAAGCCATCAAGCCTGAGCAATTGAAAGCGCTGGAAGACATCGTCAACGCCGAGATCCGCAAGAACTCAGCGGTTGAAACCGAAGAAACCGACATCGAAACCGCCAAGAAAAAAGGCGCCATGGCGCTGTTTGGCGAGAAGTACGGCGACAACGTGCGCGTGCTGAGCATGGGCGGTGATTTCTCCGTCGAGCTGTGCGGTGGCATCCACGCCAACCGTACCGGCGACATCGGCCTGCTGAAAATCATCAGCGAAGGCGGTGTGGCTTCTGGTGTGCGTCGTATCGAGGCAGTCACCGGTGCCGCGGCGCTGGCTTACTTGAACGCTGCAGAAGAACAACTCAAGGAAGCGGCCAACCTGGTCAAGGGCAGCCGCGACAACCTGATCGACAAGCTGTCGGCTGTGCTGGAGCGCAACCGTCTGCTGGAGAAGCAACTCGAGCAGTTGCAAGCCAAGGCTGCCAGCGCGGCGGGCGACGATCTGTCGGCCTCTGCCTTGGACGTCAAAGGCGTGAAAGTGCTGGCCGTGCGTCTGGACGGTCAGGACGCCAAGGCGCTGCTGGCGCTGGTCGATCAGCTGAAAAACAAACTCGGCCGCGCAGTGATCCTGCTCGGCAGTGTCCATGAGGAAAAGGTCGTTCTGGTTGCAGGCGTAACCAAAGACCTGACTGGCCAACTCAAAGCCGGTGATTTGATGAAGCAAGCCGCTGCGGCAGTGGGCGGGAAGGGCGGTGGTCGTCCAGACATGGCGCAGGGCGGTGGTACTGACGCTGGCGCACTGGATGCGGCACTGGCCCTGACTGTTCCATTTGTAGAGCAGGGTTTATAAGGCAGGGTGTCAGGCCCGCAGTCTAGTGGCGGGCCGGAACGCTGTTTGAGTGATTATTTGGGCGCCCTTCATGGGCAGAGGCGGCTTTGAAATGGCTTTGATCGTACAGAAATTTGGAGGCACCTCCGTCGGCACTGTCGAGAGAATCGAGCAGGTCGCCGACAAGGTTAAGAAATTCCGCGATGCCGGCGATGACCTGGTGGTTGTCCTGTCTGCAATGAGCGGCGAAACCAACCGTCTGATCGATCTGGCCAAGCAAATCAGTGGCGACGGCCAACCGGTTCCGCGTGAGCTGGATGTGATCGTCTCCACGGGCGAGCAGGTGACGATTGCACTGTTGGCCATGGCGCTGATCAAGCGCGGCGTGCCGGCGGTGTCGTACACAGGCAATCAGGTGCGGATTCTGACGGACAGCGCGCACAATAAAGCGCGTATCTTGCAGATTGATGACCAGAAGATTCGCGGTGATCTGAAGGCAGGTCGTGTCGTTGTTGTCGCCGGTTTCCAGGGCGTCGACGAGCACGGCAACATCACCACCCTTGGTCGTGGCGGTTCCGACACCACCGGCGTGGCGCTGGCAGCAGCCTTGAAGGCTGATGAATGCCAGATCTACACCGATGTCGACGGCGTCTACACCACCGACCCGCGTGTGGTGTCCGTGGCCCAGCGCCTGGACAAGATTACCTTCGAAGAGATGCTGGAAATGGCCAGCCTCGGTTCCAAGGTGTTGCAGATCCGTGCGGTGGAATTCGCCGGCAAGTACAACGTTCCGCTGCGCGTACTGCACAGCTTCAAGGAGGGTCCGGGCACCCTCATTACTATTGATGAAGAGGAAACCATGGAACAGCCGATCATTTCCGGCATCGCTTTCAATCGCGATGAAGCCAAGCTGACCATCCGTGGTGTGCCAGACACCCCGGGCGTTGCATTCAAGATTCTCGGCCCGATCAGTGCCGCGAACATCGAAGTCGACATGATCGTGCAGAACGTTGCGCACGATAACACCACCGACTTCACCTTCACCGTGCACCGCAATGACTTCCAGGCCGCACAAACCGTGCTGGAAAACACCGCTCGCGAGATCGGTGCCCGTGAGGTCGTGGGTGACATCAAGATCGCCAAGGTCTCGATCGTCGGCGTCGGCATGCGTTCCCACGCAGGCGTGGCCAGCCGCATGTTCGAATCCCTGGCCAAAGAAAGCATCAACATCCAGATGATCTCGACGTCGGAAATCAAAGTCTCCGTTGTGATCGAAGAGAAGTATCTGGAACTGGCTGTGCGCGCTCTGCACACGGCTTTCGAACTGGACGCACCGGCCCGAACGGGCGAGTGATGCGTTTGCCAAAGGGCGCGGTCTGACCGCGCCCTTTGTCTTTTTTGAATAGCGCGACCCAGGAACTGTTCTTTTGCTCGCGCTGGTCAATACTCAGGCATGTAGGGCTGCGATCGTTCCGGTTGTAGGTCGAGTGCCTTTTTTTTGCAGACTGTTGTCCCTGAAATGAAATGCGTGAGGAGAAAGGTATGCTGATTCTGACTCGTCGGTGCGCAGAAAGCCTGATTATTGGTGATGGCGAAATCACCGTGACCGTGCTCGGCGTTAAAGGAAATCAAGTGCGTATTGGCGTTAACGCACCTAAAGAGGTTGCGGTTCACCGTGAGGAAATTTACTTGCGGATCAAGAAAGAGAAGGACGACGAACCAAGCCATTAATTTTTATCGTTTTTTATGTTTGCAAACGGGGAAGAAGCTGGTTAATATACGCCCCGTGTTGCGGAGAGCTGGCCGAGTGGCCGAAGGCGCTCCCCTGCTAAGGGAGTACACCTCAAAAGGGTGTCGGGGGTTCGAATCCCCCGTTCTCCGCCATTATTTGCGTAGTACGTTGTAATCTGGCTTTTTCGGTAAGTGTTTGAAATTACTAGAAAAAGTGCTTTACATAGAGATTAGACGGCCTATAATGCGCGGCAACAAATGCACTCGTAGCTCAGCTGGATAGAGTACTCGGCTACGAACCGAGCGGTCACAGGTTCGAATCCTGTCGAGTGCACCATTTAAGGGTTGTTTGCAGTAATGTGAATAACTTGGCTCCAACCAGTTGTGATCTGGTATAAAAACACAAATGCACTCGTAGCTCAGCTGGATAGAGTACTCGGCTACGAACCGAGCGGTCACAGGTTCGAATCCTGTCGAGTGCACCAAACACCAAAAAGCCCGCGTTTAACGCGGGCTTTTTGCCGTCTGGGATTTGGCTTTTCCCTTCGTGCATCCTTTCTCATCGAACTCGACGTGTGCGCTGCGACCTCGCTTGAGGTCATAACGGTAGCTCGTGGCCGAATTGCGAATACTGATCTTGTCTGGCTTGCCCAGAGCACTCTCGACGTCCTGTTGCGTCATGCCGGCGACGATCCGTTGGTTGATGATTGCTTCGCGCCGTTCCTTGGCAGTCATCAGGTTTCCACACTTGTCCTCAGCCTGACCGACAACGGTTGGTTCCTTCCTTCTGGTTTTCGCTCTGGGTGTTTCCCGAGTGTCCGCCTCCGGCATCATCGCTACCGGGTTAACGGGTTTGAAGGTGCGCACATCTTGCAGAGAGAGACTTTCGCCGTCCGTGCAACTCAAGGTGGTGAAGGTGAGGCGGCCGTCGGTTGCTTCGCAACGGTGAATGGTGGCGGCTTGTAAGCGGGGCGAAAGGCAGAGCAGGGCAAGCAGTAAAAAATAAAGGCTGATCGATGGCATTAAACGTCCTCCATGACGGTCCATGTCAGGGTAGCCGCTACATTTTTCGACGAGGGTGTGTTTTCTTTTCAGAATGAGTCGTCGCAGTTGGAGAGGTCAGGACTGCACTCAGCTTTGTCTTGCAACCGCTTGTTTCAGCCAAGATTTTTTAACGTTTAAAACGGTCGGGCGGTGTATCATTGCGCCCGTCAGCCCCGCCGGGGCTTGTGGAATACCTCCATGGACTTACCCAGTAGTTACTCAGTACCCCGTTTTTCCAATCATGAATTGACTGATTGATCCTTCCGGCGTGCCCCGCTGCTGGGAGTGGAGTTCGCCTATGTCCGAAGTTGAAGTAAAGAAAACGCAGGAAAGCTTGCAGGACCGCCTCGCTCAAGTCGTTGAGCTGCTGCAGCGTCAGCGGGTGGTCGAAGACCTGACTCATCGCCAGGAAGGTCCGCATCACGAGCGGGTCGAGAACCTCGTTCACCGGCAAAACCTCGTCGAGTTGCAACGCAAGCTCGATGATCTGCACTCCGCCGACGTTGCCTACATTCTTGAAGCCTTGCCGCTGGACGATCGTCTGACGCTCTGGCAGTTGGTCAAGGCTGATCGCGACGGCGACATCCTCCTCGAAGTATCCGACTCGGTTCGTGAAACCCTGATCGCCGACATGGACGATCACGAGCTCCTGGCTGCGGCCAAGGACATGGATGCCGACGAACTTGCTGACCTGGCTTCCGAGCTGCCGCGAGATGTCGTCCACGAGCTGATGGAAACCCTCGATAGTCAACAGCGTGAGCGCGTCCGCTCCGCGTTGTCTTATGACGAGGAACAAGTCGGTGCGCTGATGGACTTCGAGATGGTGACCATCCGTGAGGATGTCAGTCTCGAAGTGGTTCTGCGTTACCTGCGTCGTCTCAAGGAGCTGCCGGGCCACACCGACAAACTGTTTGTGGTCGATTACGACGGTGTGCTCAAGGGCGTGCTGCCGATCAAGCGTTTGCTGGTCAACGACCCTGAAAAACAGGTGTCGGAAGTCATGGCCAGCGACCCGGTGAGTTTTCACCCGGACGAGGACGCCTACGACGCCGCTCAGGCGTTCGAACGTTACGACTTGATCTCGGCGCCTGTGGTCGACAAGAACGGCAAGCTTATCGGCCGTCTGACCATCGACGAAATGGTCGACCTGATCCGTGAAGAGAGCGAGAACGAAGTGCTCAACATGGCGGGTCTGCGCGAAGAAGAAGATATCTTCGCCTCCGTCTGGAAATCCCTGCGTAACCGTTGGGCCTGGCTGGCGGTCAACCTGATCACCGCGTTTATCGCATCCCGGGTGATCGGCCTGTTCGAAGGCTCCATCGAAAAACTGGTGGCGCTGGCGGCATTGATGCCGATCGTGGCCGGTATCGGTGGCAACTCGGGCAACCAGACCATCACCATGATCGTTCGAGCCATGGCGCTGGACCAGGTGAGCACCGGCAATACGTCACGACTGATGCGTAAAGAGTTGGTCGTCGGTTTGATCAATGGCCTGGTTTGGGGCGGTGTGATTGGCGTCGTGGCCTATCTGCTTTATGGCAGTTGGTCCCTGGGCGTGGTGATGACCGCCGCGATGACGCTTAACCTGTTGCTGGCGGCGTTGATGGGTGTTTTGATTCCGATGACGCTGGCGAGGCTCGGGCGCGATCCTGCCATGGGCGCCAGCGTGATGATCACCGCCATGACTGACAGCGGCGGGTTCTTCATCTTCCTTGGGTTGGCGACGATCTTCCTGCTCTGATTTCCATTTACTCGAAACCCGCCAACCGGCGGGTTTAATGAGATGGTCAGCCTGACCGAGAAGCCCTGCAGGTTTACGCTTGCAGGGCTTTTCTCGTTTTCGGCGGAGGATCTCTCATGAACACGATGACGCTTCTCGGTATCGACATTGGCAAACACAGTTTCCACCTACATGGCCAGGACGCCAAAGGTCATCAGGTATTGCGCAAGAAAACCAACCGCGGCCAATTGCTCAGCACATTGGCCCAGTTACCGGCCTGCACGGTGGTGATGGAGTCGTGCGGTGGCGCCCACTGGCTGGCTCGACAGATCGGTGCATTGGGCCACGAGGTGAAGCTGATCGCCCCGCAGCACGTCAAACCGTTCGTCAAAGGCAACAAAAACGACTTCATTGATGCCGAAGCGATTTGCGAGGCGGCGAGCCGCCCCGCGATGCGCTTCTGCTCGATCAAAACCGCAGAGCAACAAACGCTTTCAGCCCTGCATCGTGTCCGTAAATCTTTGATTGGCCAGCGAACCGTCGCGACCAACCAGATTCATGGCTTTCTGCTGGAGTTCGGGATCAGCCTGCCTATAGGTGCCGCTGCGTTGCACCGCGTGCCGGCGCTGTTGGACGACCCGCAGCACCCGGTTCCGTTGCGCCTAAAGGGCGTAGTGATGCGTCTCCATCATCAAATTCAACAGCTGAATGATGAAATCAAGGACATCGAGTCCGATCTGAAGCAACAGTTGAAAGAAGACGATGCCGGGAGTCGTTTGCAGAGTATTCCTGGCATCGGTCCCATCACCGCCAGTGCGGTATTGGCCGATGTAGGCGATGCGTCGAACTATCGAAGTGGACGCGATTTTGCCGCTTCGCTAGGGCTGGTGCCGAGGCAATATTCGACGGGCGGAAAGACAGTGCTTCTGGGGATCAGCAAGCGAGGCGACAAGCACATCCGCCAACTGCTGGTGCAGGGCGCGCGATCCATCATGCAGCATATCGATAAGCGGGAAGACGCCATTGGGCCTTGGGTTCGGGAGCTTCTGACGCGTCGACACTCCAATGTCGTCGCGTGCGCGCTGGCGAACAAACTGGCGCGAATCGTGTGGGCGGTACTGGCCAAAGGCGGCCAGTACGACCCACATCCGAACGCTTGAACGTACAGCTTTACTACCGGCTTTTGCGACGTCACTGACTGATGACAGTAAACGGCAAACGGCCCGACTGAGAACCTGGCAATAAAATCAGCTTTAGAGGCTGAGGGTTTTTTCAGGACAGTCGGGAGCGGCTACTCATCGAGGGCCGAGCGTTGTTGCAGCAACGCTCACAATGAGCCCGGATACATTAGCGCAAGCCAGCTTTACCGAAAACAGCCCATGAGGTTGCAGGAGATGGGCTGACCATACATTTTATTGCCGGATTTCAGGCAAAAAAAAGCCAGCGATTATGCTGGCTTGAGCGTTCGGGTTGAATCAGGAAGCGTCTGCGGCCATTTCGGCGTCATGGGCAATCAGCGAAACAAGAGCATTTTGCTGACGGTGAGAGAGTTGGCGGAAGCGTTGAAGCAGTTCACGTTCGTGCAATGACAGCTCAGGGCTGTCCAGGCGCATGCTCAACTCTTCGCCCAGTGCACCTTCCTGAATAAGACTCTGCTCAAGGCGCGCAATGATTTCGGAGTTCATGCTGCGATGATGATTGCGAGCCACTTCGGCAATGCGTTCACGCATTCCGTCTGGCAGACGTACGACGAACTTGTCAGCCGTACGGCTGGAATAAATTGCCTGTTTCAATGGGCGCATATATTTAACCGGTTAGTTCAGGGGAGCGGTTCTCGGGATTGGCCGCAGGATGTCTGATAGGACAAGGTCTCTGGCCAAATGTTCAACCTGAATTGATAGAGGCTCGCATCATGCCTCAAAGCAGCCAGATCATTGGCGTCAATTCTGTGACAAATATTGCGCTGGGTAAAGGCGTTATGCCAGCACGCTTATCAGAAATGTGGACTGGTTGGAAAACTTTGCCCCTTGCCCGCATCGCTGACCGCGTCCTCTGCCCGACAGGTGATGCCCGAAGACGCCTGAAGGTGCATGCTACGCGGATTCGATCCTTGGTCCTTACCTTCTACAGGATAGTGGCAAATGGCCGATTTACTAGTGGCAGACCCGCAGAGGAGGGTGATTCAGGATGGATGGCACGTTGATTTACTTGATGGGGCCTTCCGGATCCGGCAAGGACAGCCTCATCGAAGCGGCTCGACAGCCTTTACGCTCGATGAATGGCGAAGTGGTGCGACGGGTCATCACGCGCTCGGCTGAATCCGTAGGTGAAGACGCCATCGGAGTTTCCCGTGAAGACTTCCAGCGACGCCAGGCAATGGGCGACTTCGCCCTGTCGTGGCACGCCAACGGTCTGGATTACGGCATTCCGCGCCAGATCGACCACTGGCTGAAAGACGGCCGACATGTAGTGGTCAACGGCTCTCGCGGTCACCTGGGTGAGGCGCTGCAACGCTATCCGACGCTGCTGCCGGTGCTGTTGACGGTCAAGGATGAAGTGCTGCGCGAACGCTTGCTGCGACGTGGTCGGGAGAGCGTTGAGGAGATTGAAGCAAGGTTGCGCCGCAACGGTCTGTTTGCGGCGGACGACTCACTCGGTGACACGAAGATCCATCGGCTCGACAATTCTGGCGAACTGGCGGTCACTGTTGAAAATCTTCTGAACCTGCTGAAGCTCAGCGTAAAACCGGATCGAACTTGATTTTGCGCCCGACAATCAGCGCAAGCACGAATAACGCACCGAATACGCCGCAGGCAATCAGGGGCAGGGTAGCGACCGTGTCCGGGACCAATGACAAATGAACAATGCCGCTCAGTAAGGCAAGGATCAAACATCCTGCGGCTGATTTGGACATGCTGTGCTCCTGATGGGGGTGATTCAAAATACCAAGCGTTCCGAAGACTGAGATACCAACGGGTAATTGTGCTGGTTCACGTCCTGGCCAACAAAGCCGCGCTGATCGTTCATGACCGCCAATTGCGGGGCTTTTTGCAGCTGGAGGTAATGGGGCATCCGATGCGCGATCTGCTCAGCGCCGTTCTCGGGGGCAAAATGACCACCCAGGAGGACGGTAAGAGCGATCGCATTCGAGAGTAAAAGGACGCTGTTCATGAGGCTGACCTCGGTTGTTCGTGAGAACAGCTAAAGCAGCCCGCGTGCCAAGAGTTTAACGGCTATTAAATCCTTTAAAAACAAAGAATTAACTTATTACCCAGAGGGGTGCTCGTTGCAAATTGCAATGATGGCATTTTGAGAGGATGCAATTTGCACGGTAAATTAAGCCACGACGAAGAAGGGCGTCTGCCTACACTTAAAAAGCCATACGGACGACATGACAAAATCAGGCCTGCCCGTTAACATGCACGCCGTCCCTCGCACCGCACTTCTTGCGGGTGACCTGTGTCTCAGTAGCTCAATTGGATAGAGCATCCCCCTCCTAAGGGGAAGGTTGGCAGTTCGAACCTGCCCTGGGACACCATCTGATTTCAGCCTCGCGCTGTAAGAAACAGCCCCGCCGGAGAAATCCTCCCGCGGGGCTTTTTTGTGCCCGTTCAACCGACGATCTACATGGCAAGTCCGTCATTGCTGTGCCTTACTCCTCCTACCACTGAGGGGGCGAAGCAATGCGACACAGAGGCGCACATTTCTGGTTATGGACCAACACCCGGCTACCTCACCACATCCATGAAGAAGTCCTCAGCGATGGTGTGCAGGTCGAGGTTCAGGCGCGGGTTGGCCAAGAGGGCATGACTCAGGTTTTTATCGGCATCTATGCCGACAGTGGCTGGGCAATTTGCGAGGAGTTTCACAACCGGGGCGCGGAGGAATATTACTGCATCGCGCTGAAGTGGGGCGCTCAGCGGGCGAGGGAGCTGGTGGCAGACACTCAGGCGTTTGTCGCGCCGCACCGGGTGCAGTTGACGCTAGGCACGGTGATCACCGATGAGCCGACATTGGCCTTGCGGCGCATGGAAATGACCGAGCGTGAGCGTTTGAAAATCCGCTCCGAAGACGCCTGGTCGGAATACCTGGCTGCCAAAGCCGCGATGCTCGAACTGATGCGCGCCACCAAAGTCGATCCCATGGTCTGGGCGGACCACAAGGAGCGTCTGCGGCAGGCGATTGACCGCCGCATCAGCGTACAACGCGCCTATTTGCGCTGACTCATTTGCCGATCGGTAAACACGAAGAGCGTCGCAACGCCTCGATGGTTTCAATCAGGTTATCGTAAGACACCGGTTTGCCAATGTGCTGGTCAAAGCCCGATTGCCGGGATTTCTGAATGTCACTGTTGGCACCGTAGCCCGTCAGCGCAATGGCCGGCACATCCTTGAGCAACGGCAACTGGCGTAATGCGCTCATCAGCTCGTGACCGTTCATGACCGGCATGCCCAGGTCCGAAATGATGAGGTCGAAGCGCGTGCTTTTTGCGGCGTCCAGAGCGGCCACCGGACGATCGAAGGCAATCACTTGCGCGTCTTCCATCTCGAGCAGCATCTTCAGGGTTTCCAGCACCTCGGCCGAGTCGTCGACCAGCAGGATGGTCAAACCGCTCAACCTTCCGGCCGCTTCTTCAACAGGGGTGGCGGCTTGAGCTTCACCATTGGTTTTGGCCAGCGGCAAATAGACGCTGAACGTACAACCGGCACCCAATCCGGGTGAGGTCACCTCAACCGTGCCTCGTTGTGCCTCGGTCAATTGACGAACCAGCGAAAGACCAATCCCCAGCCCTTCACGGTTGTGCGTGGCATGTTGCTTTTCGGCCTGCCCAAACAGGTCGAACACGTGCTCAAGATTCTCGGCAGCGATGCCGGCGCCGTCGTCTTTGACATCGAGCCGCACCTTGTTCCCGGCCTGGCTGGCGATCAATTGCACATGCCCGGTGGGCGGGGTGAATTTCAGCGCGTTGTTCACCAGGTTCCAGATGATCTGTTCCAGGCGCGTCGGGTCGGCACGGACCATCAAGGGCTGCGAAGGCACGATCAACTCGACCTTGGTGTCGTGCTGCTCGTTGAGGACCACGGTGTGGATGTCCCGCAGCACGCTGACCAGGTCGACGGCTACCGGTTGCAGCTTGAGCTTGCCGGTACGGACCCGGGCGACATCCAGCAGGTCATCGATGATCCGCGCCTGGCTGTTGACCGCATCGCAGATCGTGTTCACGGCCTTGGCGGCGGGCGCCAGGGATTTGGTCACGGGCAGGCGTCGCAGCAATTCCGCGTTGAGCTGGATCAGGTTCAGAGGATGCTTGAGCTCGTGGGACATGACCGCGAAGAACTCATCCTTGAGGTAATTGGTGTTGCGGGTCTCGGCTAGCTCCTGGCTCTGCGCTTCATGCTGACGCTTGTGGCCGGTCAGGTCCCGGGCAATCTTCACGTAGCCTTGCAGGTTGTCGCCGCTGAGCAGGGTCACTTCGCCACTGCAAAAGAACCGGCTGCCATCCTTGCGCATGTGCCAGCGCTCGTCATCGTTGCGGCCGTGGGTGCGCACGGCCAGCAGTTCGTTTTCAGGCACACCGGCGGCGCGATCTTCCGGCGAGAAAATGAAATCGTAGTAAGCGCCTTCGGCTTCGGTCTTGCTGTGGCCGAAGATCAGCTCGGCGCCTTTGTTCCAGCTGGTGATCACCCCTTTCTCATCAAGGGTGATGATCGCGTAATCACGGGTGCTTTCAGCCACCAGGCGCATGCGTTCTTCGCCCAGGCGCAGTTCTTCTTCGGCGGCGCGGCGTTTGGTGATGTCGATGAAGGTCAGCACCGTGCCGTCGATATGGTCTTCGCTGGAGCGGTAGGGCAGCAGGCGGGCGATGTACCAGCGGTTGTCGGTGCTGCTGACCTCGCGCTCGATCATGTTCAATGATTCAAAGACCAATGCCGCGTCGCCCGCCAGATCGTCGTAGTGCAGGCGATGGGTGATGTCGAGCAACGAGCGGCCGGTATCCACCGGCAACATGCTGAAGATGTCCGTGGCGCGCGGGGTGAACCATTTGATCCGCATGTTGCGGTCGACGAACACCGTGGCAATGTCGGTTGAGGCGATCAGGTTGGTCAGGTAGTCGTTGATCTTGTCGGTTTCTTCGACTTTGGTTTTCAGCTCGTAGTTGACCGTCAGCAGCTCTTCGTTGATCGCCTGCAGTTCTTCCTTGCTGGTTTCCAGTTCTTCGGTGGCCGAGCGTAGTTCTTCGTTGATCGCCTGCATTTCTTCGTTAGAAGCCTTGAGCTCTTCGCTGGAGACTTCCGATTGTTCAATGGTGTCCTGCAAATGCAGTTTGGTGCGTTGCAGTTCGCGTTCAAGGTTGGACAGCACCCGGCTTTCAGTTTGCAGCAGGGTGGTGGCGGCCTGTTCCGAAGGATCAACTTCGGCCTCTTCGAAAATCACCAGGACAAACTCGCCGTCCGACTCTTCGTCCTTATAAGGTTGCGCCATCAGGTCGACCTTGTAGCGCCGGTTGTCACGGCTGATCGGCACCGCGCGGGATTTCACAACCAAACCGCTCTGCTGGACCTGAAACAGCGTAGTGCGAATCTCCAGACGCAACTCGGGAAGGATCAGCGTCAGCAGGTTGCGCGACAATTCACCGCCCACGTGGCGCAGGAAGCGCCCGGCACTTTCGCTCATGTGCAGGATGTCGGCGTTGGCGTCGACAATCATGCTAGGTGGCGCGGCGCATTCGAGGGCGCGCTGATGAATGTCGGCGAAGGACAATTTGCGCTGCACCGCGCTTTGCGGTGCCTCACGGGAAATATTGGTACGCACGTAACCGCCACGGGGCATGGTCGGGGTGCGTCGGCTGTTGGCGGTGCCGGTCTTGGCGCGGAAGATGCGGTTGCGTTTGTCCACCGGGGCGAACAGTTCGTGGCAAGCGTCCGCGCTCTCGGAAGAGCCCAGGAACAGGAAACCGCCCGGGCGCAGTGCAAAGTGGAACATCTGCAGGATTTCACGCTGTACTTCGCGATCCAGATAGATCAGCAGATTGCGGCAGACGATCAGGTCGATCTGCGAGAAGGGCGGGTCAGATAACAGGCTGTGCTTGGCAAACAAGACCTTTTCGCGGATCTCCTTGCGAATCCGGTAATGGTCGTCTTCCTTGACGAAGTAATGCCGCAGGCGCGTCGGCGGCACATCGGTGACGATCGCTTGCGGGTACATGCCGGCTCGGCCGATGCTGATCGCACGCTCGTCGATATCGGTGGCGAACAGTTGCAGCGAGGCCTTGCTGGCGTCCAGTTGCAGTTGATCGTTGAGCAGCATCGCCAGGCTGTAGGCTTCCTCGCCCGTGGAGCAGCCGGCGGACCAGACGCGGATTTCTTCTTTTTCGGGCTGTGCCGACACGGCGGCGCTGACCAGTTGCGGCAGCACGTCTCGTTCCAGGGCTTCGAACGCCTCGCGATCGCGGAAGAAGTTGGTCACGCCAATCAACATGTCGCCCAGTAGGGACTTGGTTTCTTCGGGATTGTTTTGCAGGTAGCGGAAATAGGCGCCCAGGTCGGGTTGCGCCGTGACCTGCATCCGCCGCTCGATCCGCCGCAACACGGTCGCGCGTTTGTAGTGCTTGAAGTCATGGCCGGTGCCGGTACGCAACTGGATCAGAATGTCGTGGAGCATCTGTTCGGCGAGTATCGCATCACGCTCGGACACGGAGGCGAAGGTTTGCAGTTCCGGGTCATTGGCGGTAGGCAAGCTGATTTCCTGGGAGTTTTGCCACAGCTCCAGCAGCTTTTGCGGCATTTCCACCACCGGCAACACCAAGTCGACATTGCCGGTCTCGATGGCGGCGCGGGGCATGCCGTCAAACTCGGCATCTTCCGGCGTCTGGGCCACGGTGATGCCGCCGTGCTCCTTGATCCGTGACAAACCGACTGCGCCATCGGAACCGCTGCCCGACAGCACCAGGCAGAATGCGCGCTCGCGGTGGACTTCGGCCAGATCGCGGAAGAACAGATCGATCGAGGCATGGCGCCCTTCGCGCGGGTCGTTGCTGCTGACTTCAAGCATGCCGTCATTCATGGTCAGCCGCTGAGCGGGTGAGATGACGTAGACATGGTTTTTCTCGATGGCGACTGTTTCGGTGACCTGCAGCACCGGCATCCGGGTCGACTCCTGGATGATTTTGTCCGCGATGCTCTGATGGTCAGGCGACAGGTGAAGAATGATCACGAAGGCCATGCCGTTGTCGTGGGGCATGTTCTCGAAAAACAGTTTGATGGCTTGTAGACCACCCGCCGACGCACCAATGCCGACCACCGGGAAGTCCAGTGTGCTGGGGCTCAGGGCCTTTCGCTCTGGATTGGTGGAGGTTGGAGGAGTGGTGGTCATGACTTCAGCCTTTTACCGGCAACGGGGGATGAGTTGAGCCCAGGAGGAGATAAACGCACTCCAATAAAGCAGGATAATCCCGTTTTTCAATAACACCTTCAAATATTTAGAGACACTTGATGGGCTGGAGTTCTCAAGGGAACGGCACCCTTGGCCGATAACCCGAACGGTCATGGTCTTCTTCTCAAATTGCCTGGAAATCTTCGATGCTGTCGTATCACCAAAAGAGTTTTCTGATCGTCGATGATTTCTCGGATTTCCGCAGTTCCGTCAGGTCCATGCTGCGTGAACTGGGGGTCAAGGACGTCGACACTGCGGACACCGGGGAGCAGGCGCTGCGCATGTGTTCGCAGAAGGCCTACGATTTCATCCTGCAGGATTTCCACCTTGGCGACGGCAAGAAGAACGGTCAGCAAGTCCTCGAAGACTTGATGATCGAGAAGCTGATCAGCCATGAAAGCGTGTTCGTCATGGTCACTGCCGAAACCAGCCAGGCCATGGTCCTCAGCGCACTGGAACACGAGCCCGATGCGTATCTGACCAAGCCGTTCAACCGCTCCGGCCTGGCCCAGCGCCTGGAGCGTCTGGAACAACGCAAGAATCTGCTCAAACCGATCCTGCAAGCGCTCGATCGTGGCAAACCGCTCGAAGTGCTCAATGCCTGCATCGAGCTGTGCAAGAAGGACATCCGTTATTCGCCGCTGTGCCTGCGTTACCGCGCGGACGCCTTGCGCGACCTGAATCAGAACGAAGCGCTGGAACGCCTCTACGACAGCATCATTGCCGATCGTCCCTTGCCGTGGGCGTTTGCCGGGCTGGGCAAGTTGCTGTTCAAGCGCGGCCAGGTCAGTCAGGCCAAGGGCGTCTACGAAAAAGCCCTGAAAGTGTTTCCGATGATGCCGGCGCTGTATGACGGCATGGCCGACGTGCTGGTGGTCGAAGGCGATACCAAGGGCGCGCAGAAAGTATTGGAAGAAGCCATTCGCCTGTCGCCGCTGGCCGTGCGCCGCCAAGCGTTGCTGGGCAAATTGGCGATGACCAACGAGGATTTCGACACGGCCTCCAAGGCTTATCGCCAGGCTGTGTCCCAGGGCGCGCAGTCACGTTTCAAGGATGCCGAAAGCAACCTGGGCCTGGCCCACGCGTTGATCAGCAAAGGCAGCGAAAAAGGCCTGGACACCCGCACCCGCCTCGAAATCAACACGACCCTCAGTCTGGTGGCCAAGGAGAATCCTTCCGACCCTGGCCTGCAGATTCGTGCGCGCTTGATGAAAGCCACCAGCCTGTTGCTCAACGACGCCGAAACCGCCGAGAAGCTCACCGAGCAGGCGATGATGCGCCTCGATGGCATGGAGCAGTTCATGAGCGCCGAAGCGGCGCTGCTGGTGGCCAAGCAGTTGCAAATGCTTGGTCAGGCGAGCGCCGGCGCGTCGATGCTGAAAAACTGCGCGGAAATCTACGGTGACGACCCGGTGGTGATGCAAGGCATCGCCAAACTGACCGATGACCCGACGATCCTCAGCCAGAGCAACGCGGCCTCCGAACTCAACCGTCAAGGCGTGCAGGTGTACAAGACCGGCAACCTGGCCGAAGCCCGGGCGGTGTTTCGCAAGGCCCTGCACATGCAACCGAAGAACATCAGTATTGCGCTGAACATGGCGCAGTCGCTGCTGCACGGCACGGACACCAGCGTACCGTCGGCCGAGCTGGATGAATGTCGGAGCTGCCTGAAACTGGTCGGCATGATGCCCGACACCGACGCGCGTTATCCGCGCTACCAGAAACTGAAAATCAAGGCGTTCAGCGGATGAGCCAAGACAACACGACACTGGATTTCTCGACGGTGATTGCCTCCACCGTGCACGACATGAAGAACTCGCTGGCCATGCTGATGCAGGCTCACAGCCAATGGCTGGCCCGCTTGCCAGCTCCCGAGCAGCGCAGCCCGGAGCAGGGCGTTATCGAGTACGAATTCGCTCACCTCAACGGCATGTTGGTGCAGTTGTTGGGGCTGTACAAGTTGGGCGTCAATCAGCTGCCGTTGCAGCCGGCCTACCATGATCTGGATGACTTCCTCGAAGCGCAGCTGGCCTGTCATCAGGAAGTGTTCGCGAGTCGCGGCATTGTCGCGACCTATGAAGTTGACCCGCTGAGCCCGCTGGGCTTCTTTGACCGGGAGCTGGTGGCCTCGGTGCTGGCCAACACCATCACCAACGCCATTCGTTACGCGCGTCAGGCGCTGTTGATCAGCGTCGGCGACGAGGCCGGTGAGTTGGTGCTGACCATCAACGACGATGGCGACGGTTACCCGGCCGAGATGATCGAGCTTCAGGCCGACTATGTGCAGGGCATCAACTACAGCAGTAGCAGCACCGGCCTGGGCCTGTACTTCGCCGGACGAATCGCCGCGCTGCACCAGCGCAATGGCGTGGGCGGGCGCACCCGAATCAGCAACGGCGGCCCGTTGGGCGGCGGTGTGTTCAGCCTCTATCTGCCCTGACGTTTCTTTTTGTGTACGCTGCTTGATATTCCGAACAGGCGGAGCCTATTTTGTACGGGTCGCCGTTCGCGGCTCGCACAATTACAAAGGATTGCGTCATGACAACCGATGGCCAGGGTTCACTCGCGCAGCGATTGACGGGCATTGATGAGATTGAATGTGTTACGCCGGATTTGAACGGCGTGCCCCGGGGCAAGGTCATGACCGCCGCGGGGTTTGTCGAAGGACGTCGTTTGCAGATGGCGCGGGGTGTGCTGCTGCAATGCATCATGGGCGGATATCCGCCTGCACGTTTTTACGGCAGTGATGATGGCGACCTGGCGCTGGTGCCGGACCCGGCGCACATCCACCACTTGCCCTGGAGCCAACAACCGCGGGCATTGGCCATTTGTGACGCTGATGAACTGACAGGCGAAAGCTCGAAGCTGTCGACCCGTGGCCAACTCAAAGCGGTCATCGCCCGTTATGCGGCCCTCGGTCTGGCGCCAGTGGTGGCGACCGAGCTGGAATTCTTCGTGTTCGCGCCCAATCCCGACCCGACGCAACCGTTCCAGCCGCCACTGGGACTGGACGGTCGACGCGAGGAAGGTCATTCGGCGTTCAGCGTCAGTTCCAATAATGGCTTGCGGCCGTTCTTCAGTGAGGTCTACGCCTGCATGGCGGCTCTCGGCTTGCCCCGTGACACCTTCATGCACGAGATGGGCGTCAGTCAGTTCGAGATCAACTTGCTGCACGGCGATCCTTTGTTGCTGGCCGATCAGACATTCCTGTTCAAGCATCTGCTCAAGGAAGTCGCGCTCAAGCACGGTTTGACCGTGGTGTGCATGGCCAAGCCGCTGGCGCACACGCCGGGCAGTTCGATGCACATTCACCAGAGCATCGTCGAGATCGGCAGCGGGCGTAACGTGTTCAGCGACGAGGCCGGCGAGCCGACGGCGACCTTCCGTCATTTCATCGGTGGCCAGCAGTCCGGCATGGCGGATTTCACCGCGCTGTTTGCGCCGAACGTGAACTCCTATCAGCGCTTGTGCCATCCGTTTGCCTCGCCGAACAACGCCTGCTGGTCCCATGACAATCGTGCCGCCGGATTGCGCATTCCCGCCAGTTCGCCGGCCGCTCGTCGGGTCGAGAACCGCTTGCCGGGGGCCGATGCCAATCCGTACCTGGCGATCGCTGCCAGCCTGGCCGCCGGTTTGTATGGCATCGAAAACCAACTGGAGCCGAGCGAGGCGATCCAGGGCGAATTCGAGGTGCCGGATAATCTTTCGTTGCCGTGTACCTTGCATGCCGCTCTTGAGCGTCTGAAACGTAGCCAATTGGCGAAGGAACTGTTTGGCAAGGAGTTCATCGAAGGCTACGTCGCTTCGAAGACCATGGAATTGACCAGCTTCTTTGATGAAATTACTCCCTGGGAGCGCCGTGTCCTGGCCGCCCAGGCCTGACGACCTGTCGTCTTCGGGCTATCTTTTCGGATAGCCCGTTTCTCACCGCAAGGAGCCGCTCGGAACGCCGATGCGCCAAATCTGGAAACCTTTTCGAGCGCTTTATTTTGCCTCGCTGATGATGTTGATCGGTTCAGGCTTGCTGAGTACGTACCTGGGCTTGCGCCTGGCGGCGGATAACGTCGACAGCCTGTGGGTCGGTGCGTTGATGGCGGCCAACTATTTCGGCCTGGTACTGGGCGGCAAGATCGGTCACCGGCTGATCGCCCGGGTCGGGCATATTCGCGCCTATTCGGCCTGCGCCGGGATTGTCGGCGCGGCGGTGCTGGGCCACGGCCTGGTCGACTGGCTGCCGGCCTGGATTTTCCTGCGGGTGATCGTCGGCCTCGGCATGATGTGCCAGTACATGGTCATCGAAAGCTGGCTCAATGAGCAGGCCGAAGCGTCGCAGCGCGGTACGGTGTTCAGCGGCTACATGATCGCCTCGTATCTGGGGTTGGTACTTGGTCAGTTGATTCTGGTCATGCACCCGGCCCTGGGCCTGGAACTGTTGATGCTGGTCGCGTTGTGCTTCGCGCTGTGCCTGGTGCCGGTGGCACTGACCCGGCGGATTCACCCGGCGCCCTTGCATCCGGCGCCGATGGAACCGCGGTTCTTCATCAAACGGGTGCCGCAGTCGTTGAGCACGGTGCTGGGGGCGGGGCTGATCATTGGCTCCTTCTACGGTCTGGCGCCGCTGTATGCCTCGCAACAAGGGTTATCCACCGAGCAGGTCGGTCTGTTCATGGGTAGCTGCATTTTCGCCGGGCTGCTGGTGCAGTGGCCGTTGGGCTGGCTGTCCGACCGTTATGACCGGGCGTTGCTGATCCGCTGCTTTGCGGTGGTCCTGGCCCTGACCGCGTTGCCGCTGGCCATCATGCAGCAGGTGCCGCTGGAGGTTCTGTTTGTCGCCGGGTTCTTCTGTTCGCTGGTGATGTTCTGCCTGTATCCGCTGGCCGTGGCGTTTTCCAATGACCACGTCGAAGGTGATCGCCGCGTGTCCCTGACCGCGATGTTGCTGGTGACCTACGGCGTTGGCGCCAGTATCGGGCCGTTGGTGGCCGGGGTCCTGATGAAGCTGTTCGGCAGCCACATGTTGTATGCCTTCTTCAGTTTCTTCGCGTTGGTGCTGGTGTGGCGGATTCGCCCGAAAGCGGTCACCAACCTGCACCAGGTCGAAGATGCGCCACTGCATCACGTGGCCATGCCGGACAGCATGTCGAGTTCGCCGCTGGTGGCGTGCCTTGACCCACGGGTCGATGAGCAGGTGGTACAGGATCAGATGCAGAACCCGATCAACCCTGAGCCGGAACCTGAACCTGAACCTGAACCCGAACCGGATCCCGACACCGATCCACCACCCGAAGACCCGGACGCGGGTCGCGAGCAGAGTTTCACCGAAGCCAGGCCTTAAACCGGCGCATAAAAAAACGGGCAGTCACCGCAAGGGACTGCCCGTTTTTGTTGAAGCGCCGTATTACATGTCGTCTTTGTCGAAACGGCGCGCTTCACGCTGAAGCTGATAGACGAACCGTTCGACCTGGCGCTGCACCTGACCGCTCATGTTGTGGAAGCGGATGCCGGCGAAGGTGGTGGAGATTCTTTCTTCGAAGTGCAGGTAACGCAGTTCCACCGGCGCGGTCATGCTGCCGAAGGGCAGGTCGGCGATAAAGCGGTCGTAGACCTGACCCAGTTGCAGCCTGGCGGTGATGTCACCTTCAAAGCGCAGCTTGCAGCCAGTGGCGGAAATGTCGAGCAGCTTGCCTCTGATCGGGAACTTGAGCTTTTCACCGCCCAGTTCGACATCGACCAGTTGCGCCAGCTTCAACGCAGCCCGGAAGGCATTGCGGCGCTGGTGGTAGACCACTTCATCGGGGAGGGTGCCGCGGTAGCAGCGACCACCGGACTCATCGATGGTCAGCGGACCGTTGCTTTCCCACGCGATGCGCACGCCGTCGTGGAAGCCTTCAACACGGAAGGGTTCGCCAGCCAGCAGAAAACGTTCGCCGTCGCGAGGCACCATCTCGTCCAGGGCAATTCGGTTGCCGTCACGGTCGACGTCCACCAGATAGCTCTGGAAGCGCTGGCTGCGTTCGTGGAACGTGATGATCAGCGGGTCATGGCTCTCTTGCAGCTGCCGCAGGTTACCGGCGATCTCCATCGGCGTGGATAGCACCTTGGGTGGCTGCGGAGCATCGTCCGCGTTTAAGGCATTGAACACGGTTCATCATTCTCCAGACAAAATTTGACTGCGACTTGCCAGCATACTGCCAGCATGTGACGCGTCTTGATAGAGCGTGCTCATTAACAGGCTCAAGCCTGACTAAGCGGGCGCGGCTTCGCTAGCATGGAGGTTGATCCGCGGGCATCGTAAAGCGCTGGCGGTTCGCCGCCGGTGAGGATTTTCAGCTGATTGGCCGTGGCGGCCTGCTGGACCAGGATCGACTGGCCATTATTGATGTTGGCCGCCTGGCATTGAGCCAGGAGATCGGTCAGTTTGTCGCTCTGTTCCAGCAACTGATCGCCGATACTCGACTGGCTGGCGAGTTGCTCCAGGCCACTACGATTGATCGGCAGGTTCAGGCTGGCAAGGATTTCGCTGCGCTTGCGGCCATGCTGTTCAAGCAGAATGATCATTGCCTGTTTCTGCGCCAGAATGTCTTCGAGCAGCGGCATGTCGCGACCGTGCAAAGCGATGGATTCGGTTTGCAGTAACTCCAGCAAGTATTGCGCTGGAGCAAAGTCGTCGGTGATCAGTTGCAGTAAATTAGTGTCGTGCATGGCTGGCCTTGGGGTTTAAGCGTCCAAAAGCCTGGCGCAGGCCGTGGCCTAGCGCTGGGCTTCGAAGTTGAGCAGTTTGCTGGCTACACGGTTGCTGTCGACTTTATAGCTGCCATCGGCAATCGCTGCTTTCAACTCGGCCACGCGGGCATTGTCGACGGCAGGCTGATCGCGCAGCTTGTCAGTGACCTTCTGCAACTGTTGAGCCTCATTGCTGAGGTGTACCGATTCCCCGCTTTTGGCGGTACTGGCCTGTTCGGCCGGGGTATTCAGCGGCGCGGATTTGCCGGTTTCGGCAGTTTCCTTCGCGGTGCTGGTACGCGTACTACCGGTAAGTGATGAGGAACTGTTCAAACGGCTGAAATCGATGACCATGATAAAAACCTCTGGGTATTTGGACGCTTGCCATGTTTTCGGCTCTCCCTGCGAAAACTTTAGGCCCATTTATCAATGAGCGTGCATGCGCCAGCGCTTGTCCTGCCTGCGGCACAGTTTAGGGAACAGCCGGGCGGCGCGCCATCTTTCACCCACAGATCGTTCTACATGGCCACTTCCACCTGGCCAGGCGCCATGACTTGCGCCTTGATGACCCGCTGGGAGTTAAGGTTTTTCACTCGAATCTGTTCACGCAAGCCGCCGTTGGACAAGGCTTCGCCCGGCATACGCACACTGAGCGTACCACTGCGGGCGGTGATCACCACTTGATCGCCCTTGCTGATGACCTCGGCCTGTTCGAGATGAACCAGCGTCAGCACCTGATTGGCGACCGTTGGTCGGGTAAGTTTCTGCCCGACAGCCTGGTCCATGGACGTGAAGTAACCCTGGTTGATCTGGCTGATGTCCCGCTCGCGCAACATGACATCGCCAGGCTCGATGACCCCCGCGCGTTTGAGCGGCCGCGTGGTCGTGACAACGTCCCGAAACAGGCGGACTTGAGCGGGCACGAAGACGGTCCAGGGGGATGTGCTGTCGCAGCGGACCTTGACCGTGACCCGTCCGATCGGGGTCGCCGGGCTCTCCAGGGTCGCTGTCAATTCCTTGTCGCACATGGGCATGCGCAGTCGCGGATCGAGCTGGCTGACCTCGATTTCGTAGCGGCCTTCCGTTTGACTGGTGGCCAAATAGTCCTCTACGGTGAATTCAAGAAAGCCCTGAGTGACGCCGATAAGCATGTCAGGCAAGGTAACCGCGTCAGCAAGGGCAGGGCTGCCAGCGTTGAACAGGCAAACGGCCGACATCGCGCAAAGCCATTTGCGGGAAGTTGATGTCAGGCGTCGGAAAAATGTCGGTTCTGTGTTCATAAGAGTTAAAAAGCAAGCGCCGTGCCGTTTAGCAATAAATGTGCGTCGCAACACACTTAAGCGTTGGTGTAGGAGTCTGTGCATGGCTGGTGTAATGGATGCGGTAAACCAGCGCACGCAACTGGTTGGGCAGAATCGCCTTGAGCTGTTGTTGTTCCGTCTTGACGGCCAGCAGCTGTATGGGATCAACGTGTTCAAGGTACGTGAGGTGCTGCAATGCCCCAAGCTGACCCTGATGCCCAAGTCCAGTCCTGTCGTGTGCGGTGTGGCAAATATCCGGGGGGCGACCATTCCGATTCTTGATCTGGCGATGGCGACCGGCTCCGGTGCGCTTAAAGATCAAAGCAACCCGTTCGTGATCATCACGGAGTACAACACCAAGACCCAGGGTTTCCTGGTGCGATCGGTGGAGCGCATCGTCAACATGAACTGGGAGGAGATTCACCCGCCACCCAAGGGCACGGGACGCGATCATTACCTGACGGCTGTGACTCGGGTCGACAATCAGTTAGTCGAAATCATCGACGTCGAGAAAGTGCTGGCGGAAGTGGCGCCGACACCGGAAGCGATTTCGGTCGGCGTAGTGGATGTCGAAACCCAGCACAAGGCGTTGTCATTGCGGGTATTGACGGTCGATGACTCGTCGGTGGCGCGCAAGCAGGTGACCCGTTGCCTGCAGACGGTCGGCGTCGAAGTGGTGGCGTTGAACGACGGCAGGCAAGCGCTGGATTACTTGCGCAAGCTGGTCGATGAGGGCAAGAAGCCGGAAGAAGAGTTCCTGATGATGATTTCCGACATCGAGATGCCGGAAATGGACGGGTACACCCTGACGGCCGAGATCCGAAACGACCCGCGCATGCAAAAGCTTCATATCATCCTGCATACTTCGTTGTCAGGTGTGTTCAATCAGGCGATGGTCAAGAAAGTCGGCGCAGATGACTTCCTTGCCAAATTCCGTCCTGATGACCTGGCATCCCGGGTAGTTGACCGGATCAAAGCAGCAGATATCAGCTAGGGGCCTTCTGCCCCTGGTGGTTAACACGATTTAAGAGGCGGCATCTTTGTCTACGGGTAATTTGGATTTCGAACAGTTCCGGGTATTCCTGGAAAAAGCCTGTGGCATTTTGCTCGGTGAAAACAAGCAGTACCTGGTCTCGAGCCGTCTCAACAAACTGATGGAGCAGCAAGGCATCAAGTCCCTGGGTGAGCTGGTCCAGCGCATCCAGACCCAGCCGCGCAGCGGTTTGCGCGAGATGGTGGTGGATGCCATGACCACCAACGAAACCCTGTGGTTTCGTGACACCTATCCGTTTGAAGTCTTGAAGAACAAGGTGCTGCCCGAAGCGATCAAGGCGGCCCCCGGCCAGCGTCTGCGGATCTGGTCGGCGGCGTGCTCGTCGGGTCAGGAACCGTATTCGCTGTCGATGTCGATCGACGAGTTCGAGCGGGTCAACATGGGCCAGTTGAAGATGGGCGCGCAAATTGTCGCGACCGATCTGTCCGGCACCATGCTCACCAACTGCAAGACCGGCGAGTACGACAGTCTGGCCATCGGTCGTGGTCTGTCGCCCGAGCGTCTTCAGCGTTACTTCGACCCGAAAGGGCCGGGACGCTGGGCCATCAAGGCGCCGATCAAGAGTCGCGTGGAGTTTCGCTCGTTCAACCTGCTGGACAGCTACGCGGCTCTGGGCAAGTTCGACATCGTGTTCTGCCGCAACGTGCTGATCTACTTCTCCGCCGAGGTGAAGAAAGACATCCTGTTGCGTATTCACAGCACGCTCAAGCCGGGCGGCTATCTGTTCCTCGGCGCCTCCGAAGCGCTGAACGGTTTGCCGGATCATTACCAGATGGTCCAGTGCAGCCCGGGGATCATTTACCAGGCGAAGTGATTGGTTGGCAGCATCAAAAAACGGGAGCCCTCAGCGGCTCCCGTTTTTTTTGCCTGCCAATATCTCACCAACACCACATACCCCTGTGGGAGCGGGCTTGCCCGCGATAGCGTCGTATCAGTCGACATCAACGCAACCTGTGACACCTCCATCGCGGGCAAGCCCGCTCCCACAGGTCATAGGGTGTTCTTCTGATTGCGCAAAGCGGCAGAAAAGCGGCAGGCGGCGGAAATCGGTTGCCGCTTTTCTGGCATTGCCGCCTTGCCACTGCCCGCAAAGCCCCGGTTTCCGGGCTTTTTTGAATTGGCACGCGGCTTGCTATGTCTCTGTTACGAAAAATCAGGTCACCCGAAGGTTTCCCGACATGAGCATCAGCTTCGATAAAGCGCTCGGTATCCACGAACAAGCCCTGGGCTTCCGCGCCCAGCGTGCCGAAGTCCTGGCCAACAACATCGCCAACGCCGACACCCCGAACTACAAGGCTCGGGACCTGGAATTCTCCAAAGTGCTCGCCGCACAGAACGAGAAATCCAAGGGCGGCACGTTTGCCTTGAACATGACCAACAACCGCCATATCGAGGCCGAAGGCCTTGGCAATGGCGACGAGTCGCTGATGTATCGCACGCCGATGCAGCCGTCGATCGACCAGAACACCGTGGACGCCCAACTGGAACAGTCGAACTACGCGGAAAACGCCGTGGGCTTCCAGGCCAGCTTCACCCTGCTCAACAGCAAATTCAAAGGGCTGGTGTCAGCCCTGCGCGGAGAGTAATTCATGTCTCTATCCAGTGTTTTCAACATTGCCGGTAGCGGCATGAGCGCCCAGACCACTCGCTTGAACACCGTGGCTTCGAACATCGCCAACGCCGAAACCGTCTCATCGAGCATCGACCAGACCTATCGCGCTCGTCACCCGGTGTTCGCCACCATGTTCCAGGGTGGCCAGAGCGGCGGCAGCGATTCGCTGTTCCAGAACCAGGACGCCGCCGGTCAAGGCGTGCAAGTGCTGGGCGTGGTCGAAGATCAGAGCAACCTTGACGCGCGTTACGAGCCGAACCATCCAGCCGCCGATGCCAAGGGCTACGTCTACTACCCGAACGTCAACGTCGTCGAAGAAATGGCCGACATGATTTCCGCCAGTCGTTCGTTCCAGACCAACGCCGAAATGATGAACACCGCCAAAACCATGATGCAGAAGGTCCTGACCCTCGGTCAGTGATAAGGGGCGACTCAGATGAGTGTTACCGATACCACCAGCGGCGTGAGCATCAAGGACGTCCTGGCCAATTCTTCGGTCAAGACCAATAACACCAGCAGCGACGGTCTGGCCTCGGCGACGAACAGCGCCACCGGCAAGCAGGCGTTGGGCAAGGATGCGTTCCTGCAATTGCTGGTCACCCAGCTGAAGAACCAGAACCCGCTCGAGCCTCAGGACAACGGTGACTTTGTAGCGCAACTGGCACAGTTCAGTAGCCTGGAAGGCATCACCACGCTGAACGATACGGTCAGCGGCATTGCCGGCAACTACAACTCCTCGCAAGCGCTGCAAGCGTCCTCGCTGGTGGGCCGTTCGGTGGTTGCGCAGACCGACACAGCCGTCGTCGATACCTCCAAGAGCTTCAACGGCACGGCGGTGGTACCGGCATCGGTGGATCCGGTCACGATCAAGATCACCGACGCCGATGGCAAAGTGGTCCGCACCCTCGATTTGGGCAGCCAGAAAGCCGGCAACGCCAGCTTCATCTGGGACGGCAAGAACGATGCGGGCGAAGTGGCCAAGGCCGGCACTTACAAATTTGCCGCCACCGCGACTTACGACAGCAAGGCGACCTCGCTGGTGACTTACCTGCCGGCAACCGTCAACAGCGTGACCATCAGCCAGACCGGCGGTGAGTTGATGCTGAACCTGGCAGGCCTGGGCAGTATTGCCCTGTCCAAAGTACAGACCATTGGTATATAGAGCCGACTAACACGGCACAAAGGAGTGGAATATGTCTTTCAATATCGGCCTTAGCGGTCTCTATGCAGCCAACAAACAACTGGACGTGACCGGCAACAACATCGCCAACGTCGCGACCACCGGTTTCAAATCGTCCCGTGCAGAATTCGAAGACGTGTATTCGGCCACCCGCCTGGGTACCGGCAGCAAGACCGTCGGCAACGGCGTGCGTCTGGCCAACGTTGCCCAGCAGTTCGGCCAGGGTGACGTGAACAACACTGGCAACGTGTTGGACATGGGCATCCAGGGCAACGGCTTCTTCATCCTCAGCGACAACGGCTCCCTGAGCTACACCCGTGCCGGTGCGTTCAAGACTGACGCTGAAAACTACGTCGTCGACAACAACGGCAACCGTCTGCAAGGCTATGGCGTTGATGACAACGGCAAGATCATCAACGGCGTGCTGACCGACCTGAAGATCGACACCTCGAGCCTGTCGCCAAAGGCGACCACTCGTGTCGACCAGACCATGAACCTTAACTCTTCGGAAACCCTTCCGACCGTTACGCCGTTCAACCCGGCCGAGCCATTGAGCTATAACAAGCCAATCTCCACGCCGATCTACGACAGCCAGGGTAACCAGCACACTCTGGATCAGTATTACGTAAAAACCGGTACTAACGCGTGGACCGTGTACACCTACGTGGACGGTCGTTCGCCTTCCAATCCGGCCACCGAACCACCGGTGCCAGTGACTGCCACCGTGACCTTCAACTCTGACGGTACCGTCAACACCATGACCGGCAGTGCGGGTTTTGCCGTGACCGGCAAAACCTTCAATCTGACCGGTTGGGTGCCAGGCGTGGTAACCAACGGCAGCGTGACGCCAAAAGTCTGGGGTCCTAATGGTTCGGTTCCGGCCACTGGGGGGGTGAAATTCGACATGACCAAAACCACCTCTTTCAACTCGGCGACTGCTCGTACCCAGCAGTATCAGGACGGCTACGCCACTGGCCAGATCTCCAGCCTGACCATCGACGAAAGCGGCATAATGACCGCCAACTTCAGCAACCAGCAAACCAAGGCTATCGGCCAGGTAGCGGTCGCCAGCTTCGCCAACGAGCAAGGCTTGCAGCCAATCGGTGGTACGCGCTGGAAAGAAACCTTCGCCTCGGGCGTGGCCGGTGTCGATGCACCGAAAACCGGTACGCTGGGTGCGGTAGTGTCCAACTCCCTGGAAGAGTCCAACGTCAACCTGACCAACGAGCTGGTTGATTTGATCAAGGCGCAGAGCAACTACCAGGCAAACGCCAAGACCATCTCTACTCAGAGCACCATCATGCAGACCATCATTCAGATGACCTGATGCTGGATAGCGCTGCATAAGAAGCCCCTCGTGAGAGGGGTTTTTTTTTGTCCTGGTGGAATCAGGATCAAAAGATCGCAGCCTCGTTTCACTCGACAGCTCCTACATGGATCGGGCAAACGCGGAATGCCCCGGTGTACACGCCCCCTGTAGGAGCTGTCGAGTGAAACGAGGCTGCGATCTCTTGATCTTAAAAGGCAGGCAAAAGAAAACCCCCGGCAATCCAGAGGACTGATCGGGGGTCTCCAGGTCAGCGCCTTGCGGCGCTCACCGGCTCAGCTTATTGGCAAGCTTCGCAATCCGGCTCGTCGATGGCGCAAGCCTTCGGCACTGGAGCAGGGCCGGCAGGCGCTGCCAGGACCGAATCTTCACCGTGGTTGCCGCCGCTGGAAACAGCGTTCAGCTTGCCGGTGTTGATGGTCGACTTCTCGGTGCTGGTCGCGGCCAGGGCGCGGAGGTAGTAAGTGGTTTTCAGACCACGGTACCAGGCCATGCGGTAGGTCACGTCCAGCTTCTTGCCCGAAGCGCCAGCGATGTACAGGTTCAGCGACTGAGCCTGGTCGATCCACTTCTGACGACGGCTTGCCGCATCAACGATCCACTTGGTGTCCACTTCGAAGGCAGTCGCGTAGAGCTCTTTGAGTTCTTGCGGGATGCGCTCGATCTGTTGCACCGAACCGTCGTAGTACTTCAGGTCGTTGATCATGACCGAGTCCCACAGACCGCGAGCCTTCAGGTCGCGAACCAGGTACGGGTTGATCACGGTGAATTCGCCCGACAGGTTCGATTTCACGTAGAGGTTCTGGTAGGTCGGTTCGATCGACTGCGAGACGCCAGTGATGTTGGCGATGGTCGCGGTCGGTGCGATGGCCATGATGTTGGAGTTACGAATGCCTTTCTGCACACGGGCACGAACCGGTGCCCAGTCCAGGGATTCGTTCAGGTCAACATCGATGTACTTCTGGCCACGTTGCTCGATCAGGATCTGTTGCGAGTCCAGCGGCAGGATGCCTTTGGACCACAGCGAACCCTGGAACGTCTCGTAGGCGCCGCGCTCGTCGGCCAGGTCGCAGGAAGCCTGGATCGCGTAGTAGCTGACCGCTTCCATCGACTTGTCGGCGAACTCGACGGCCGCGTCGGAACCGTAAGGAATGTGCTGCAGGTACAAAGCGTCCTGGAAGCCCATGATGCCCAGACCAACCGGACGGTGCTTGAAGTTGGAGTTCTTCGCTTGTGGCACCGAGTAGTAGTTGATGTCGATCACGTTATCGAGCATGCGAACGGCGGTGTTCACGGTGCGTTCCAGCTTGGCGGTGTCCAGCTTGCCGTTGACGATGTGGTTCGGCAGGTTGATCGAGCCCAGGTTGCAAACGGCGATCTCGTCCTTGTTGGTGTTCAAGGTGATCTCGGTGCACAGGTTCGAGCTGTGGACCACGCCCACGTGCTGCTGCGGGCTGCGCAGGTTGCACGGGTCTTTGAAGGTCAGCCATGGGTGGCCGGTTTCAAACAGCATGGACAGCATTTTGCGCCACAGGTCTTTGGCCTGGATGGTCTTGAACAGTTTGACCTTGCCTGGGTACTCGGTCAGGGCTTCGTAGTACTCGTAACGCTCTTCGAAGGCCTTGCCGGTCAGGTCGTGCAGGTCCGGTACTTCGGACGGCGAGAACAGGGTCCACTTGCCGTCATCGAAGACGCGCTTCATGAACAGGTCAGGGATCCAGTTGGCGGTGTTCATGTCGTGGGTACGACGACGGTCATCACCGGTGTTCTTACGGAGTTCGATGAACTCTTCGATGTCCATGTGCCAGGTTTCCAGGTAGGCACAGACAGCGCCTTTGCGCTTGCCACCCTGGTTAACGGCAACGGCGGTGTCGTTCACTACTTTCAGGAACGGAACAACGCCCTGGGATTTGCCGTTGGTGCCCTTGATGTACGAACCCAAGGCACGAACCGGGGTCCAGTCGTTGCCCAGGCCGCCGGCGAATTTCGACAACATGGCGTTGTCGTGGATCGCGTGGTAGATGCCCGACAGGTCATCCGGCACGGTGGTCAGGTAGCAGCTCGACAACTGTGGACGCAGGGTGCCGGCGTTGAACAGGGTCGGAGTCGACGACATGTAGTCGAAGGACGACAGCAGGTTGTAGAACTCGATCGCGCGGTCTTCTTTCTGCTTCTCTTCGATCGCCAGGCCCATGGCCACGCGCATGAAGAAGATCTGCGGCAGTTCGAAGCGGATACCGTCCTTGTGGATGAAGTAACGGTCGTACAGGGTTTGCAGGCCCAGGTACGTGAACTGCTGATCGCGCTCGTGGTTGATCGCCTTGCCGAGTTTTTCCAGGTCAAAGGTGGCCAGGATCGGGTTCAGCAATTCGAATTCGATACCTTTCGCGATATAGGCCGGAAGCGCCTTGGCGTACAGGTCGACCATTTCGTGGTGGGTCGCGCTTTCGGCAACTTCCAGGAAGCTCAGGCCTTCGGCACGCAGGGTGTCCATCAGCAGGCGGGCGGTGACGAACGAGTAGTTCGGCTCACGCTCGACCAGGGTACGGGCGGTCATCACCAGGGCGGTGTTGACGTCGGTCAGGGCCACGCCGTCGTACAGGTTTTTCAGGGTTTCGCGCTGGATCAGGTCGCCGTCGACTTCTTCCAGGCCTTCGCACGCTTCGGTGACGATGGTGTTCAGGCGGCCCATGTCCAGAGGAGCAAAGGTGCCATCGGCGCGGGTAATGCGGATCGACGGGTGAGCGTTGACGGCTTCTTCAGCTGGTGCGTGGGCAGCGCGTTCTTTCGAACGACCGTCACGGTAGATCACGTAGTCGCGGGCTACTTTCTGCTCGCCGGCACGCATCAGGGCCAGTTCGACCTGGTCCTGGATTTCTTCGATGTGGATGGTGCCGCCCGACGGCATGCGACGCTTGAAGGTCGCGGTGACTTGTTCGGTCAGGCGGGCAACGGTGTCATGGATTCGCGACGAGGCGGCAGCGGTGCCGCCCTCAACTGCGAGAAACGCTTTGGTGATCGCGACGGTGATCTTGTCATCGGTGTAAGGAACGACAGTGCCGTTACGCTTGATCACGCGCAGTTGGCCAGGCGCGGTGGCGGACAGATCCGAAGTCGAATCAGCGGCCTGCGGCAAGGTGCCCTGCGGGTTCTCGCGAGTTGTGTCGGTTTGCATGGGGGAGTGTCTCCACATTCTCTATGTTTGTTTGAGCACCTTCATGGTGCCCACCGTTCTGTCCTGAAGCACTACAACCGACGGGCGTCGGGCATAACAACTTCGGGACAGTAGGAAAAGGCTAATGATGCCGCTTCCTTGCCGAAGTCTTTGGTCGCGAGCCAGGGCTCGAAACCGGATTCCATTCAGGGTGACAGTAATGACTGCAACACCCGTACCGTTCCGGCTGTTCCGGCCTAAAAAAACGGTGCCATCCGCAGGTGCGGTTTGGGCTTTCAAAATCACGCTTGGTTCAACCGGAAACAGCAATAAAGCGCTTGAGTTTCTGGTCTGAAATGTGGTTGGGCTTTTTAAGTCAAAACCCTACATGTAGGGTTTTTTTGGCGCCGTGCTACAAGATAATGCGTTTTGGAGGGTGTTGCAACGTACTACCTGTGGATAAACCTGTGCGTAAATTGTGTGTGAAAGGTGGAACGGGCGTGTAGGCCGCGACCTAGCTGGAGCGGACTGTTTTCCACTGATTTTCAGCGATCGAAAACAGTCATTCGGATTTTTAAGGGCGCGAACCCTATCACAAAAAACCGGGTTGTCCGAACGCATTTGCCGGCTTGTGTTCTCGGCGTTCGGCGTTTATACAATCGGCCTGTGTGTATGCATTCTTATCCTCCCCAATCATTACAAAAAGACGGGTGGATCCTTCCTTATAAGTGTTGTTGGCAAGCAGAGGTCACCGTGGAGCAAGAAGCCTGGCAGGTATTGATTGTGGAGGACGACCAGCGTCTGGCCGAACTGACCCGCGATTACCTGGAAGCCAATGGCCTGCGCGTATCGATCGAGGGCAACGGCGCCCTGGCCGCAGCCCGCATCATTAATGAAAAGCCGGACCTGGTGATCCTCGACCTGATGCTGCCCGGCGAAGACGGCCTGAGCATCTGCCGCAAGGTCCGCGACAAATATGACGGCCCGATCCTGATGCTCACCGCCCGCACCGACGACACCGACCAGATCCTCGGCCTCGACCTGGGCGCCGACGATTACGTGTGCAAACCGGTGCGTCCACGCCTGCTGCTGGCGCGCATCCAGGCCCTGTTGCGCCGCAGCGAAGCCCCTGAAGTGGCCCCGGAAAAACAACGACGCCTGCAGTTCGGCCCGCTGGTGGTGGACAACGCTTTGCGCGAGGCCTGGCTGAATGACAACGGCATCGAACTGACCAGCGCCGAATTTGACCTGCTGTGGCTGCTGGTGGCCAACGCCGGGCGCATCCTGTCCCGGGAAGAGATTTTCACCGCGCTGCGCGGCATCGGCTATGACGGCCAGGACCGCTCCATCGACGTGCGCATCTCGCGCATCCGCCCGAAAATCGGTGACGATCCGGAGCATCCGCGACTGATCAAAACCATCCGCAGCAAGGGTTATCTGTTCGTTCCGGAAGCCTGCACCCTGTGAACTCGATCTTCCTGCGCATCTACGGCGGCATGTGCGCGGCGCTGATTCTGGTCGCGGTGCTCGGCGTACTGGCTTTGCACCTGCTCAATCAGGTGCGCAGCGAACAATATCGCGAGCGCCTGGCCCACGGCACCTTTTCGCTGATGGCCGACAACCTCAATCCGATGAACGAAACCGAGCGCCACCGAGCCTTGCTGGTGTGGGAACGTTTGCTCGGGATTCCCTTGGCGCTGAAGACCTTTGCCCAGACCGACCTCGACCTGACGCAGCGCACCCGCGTGCTGCGCGGTCAGGCGCTGGTGGAACAGACCGGCCCGCATGCGGCGAAGGTGTATCGACTGGTCAGCGACAGGGAACAGTTGGTGCTCACCGGAGAGGTTCAACAGATCAGCGAGCAACTGGCGCGAGCGACTATCTACCTGCTGGCCGACGAATTGGTGCGCGTGCCGGTGGCCGAGCAGCCCAAGCGCCTGGCGCAACTGAAACAAGACAAGGGCTTCGGTTTCGACTTGCGGCTGGTTACCGTCGACCAGGCGGACATGGACGAAGACCAGAGCCGCCGAATCTCTGAAGGCGACACGGTGATGGCGCTGGGCAAGGGCGGCGACTCGATCCGCGTGTTTGCCGGCATGGTCGGCACGCCGTGGGTTTTGGAAATCGGCCCGCTGTATCAGATGAATCCGTATCCACCGGAATGGCTGGTGCTGATCGCGGCCCTCGGTTTGAGCCTGATCGGTTTGATCGTCTATCTATTGGTGCGACAACTTGAGCGCCGCTTGCGTGGCCTCGAAGCCGCCGCCACGCGCATCGCCAAGGGCAGCCTGGAAACTCGCGTGCCGGCGCGCGGCGCGGACTCGGTGGGACGGCTGGCTTCAGCGTTCAATGGCATGGCCGAGCACTTGCAACAGTTGCTGGCGATCCAGCGTGAACTGGTGCGCGCTGTGTCTCACGAATTGCGCACCCCGGTGGCACGCCTGCGTTTTGGCCTGGAGATGATCGGCTCGGCCACCACGCCACAGGCGCTGGAGAAATACCGCGAAGGCATGGATCACGACATCGAGGACCTCGACAAGCTCGTCGACGAGATGCTGACCTATGCGCGGCTGGAGCAGGGTTCTCCGGCGCTGAATTTCCAGCGGATCGATCTGGATGCGTTGGTCAATCAGGTGATCGAAGAACTGGCGCCGTTACGCGCTGACGTCACCGTGCAGCGCGGTTTGTGTTTGTCGGCTGCCGATTGCGACGACGCCTGGGTCGAGGCCGAACCGCGCTATTTACACCGGGCTATCCAGAACCTGGTGAGCAACGCCATGCGCCATGCCTCGTCGCGGGTGACCGTCAGTTATCAGGTGGGGCAGCAGCGTTGCCGGGTGGACATCGAAGATGACGGACCGGGCGTGCCGGAGTCGGCGTGGGAGAAAATCTTCACGCCGTTCCTGCGTCTGGATGACAGCCGTACCCGCGCGTCGGGTGGGCATGGGCTGGGGTTGTCGATCGTGCGGCGGATTATCCACTGGCATGACGGGCGAGCGTTGATCAGCAAGAGCAAGAGTCTGGGCGGGGCGTGTTTCAGCCTGAGTTGGCCGCGGAATCAGGAGAGGCGGTGAGATCTCGGTTGTCTGGGCTGGCCTCATCGCGAGCAGGCTCGCTCCCACAGGGATTTTCGGTGTGACATAGATCCAGTGTGGGAGCGAGCCTGCTCGCGATGAGGCCCTTCAATACACCGCAAATCCTCAGGCCTTGATACTGACCAGACTCAACAACTGCCCATCCACTACCGCAAACTGCGCATCCAGCTCAGTGCCATTGCGCCACTCACTGGACAGGTCGGTCAGCAATCGCAGCCGCACTTCACCCGTCTCGGTCCATTCCAGCACTTCAGCATGCTCAAAATAAAACCGCTGCCGAACAATCGGATACAGCGCCTTGAACAAACTCTCCTTCACCGAAAACGTCAACGTCACCCACATCGCCAACTGATCACGGGGGCCTGCGGCCATGCGTTGCAACTCCGCCGGGGTGAGGATTTCCCCGGCCAGGCGCTCGGCCCGTTCGGGGTTGAGCAGGTTTTCCAGGTCCATCCCCAACCCGCGCCAGTGGGTCTTATTGGCCACAATCGCCGCAGCCCGGCCGGTGCTGTGGGTGATCGAGCCAGTGATGTGCGCGGGCCACACCGGCGCGCGGTCTTCACCGATGGCCGGGCTGAAACTCAACCCTTCCAACTGCTGCAACGCCGCCCGGGCGCAAACCCGACCGGCCAGAAACTCAGCCTGACGCTTGGCCACCGAACGCTGGATGCTCGCCGGCGGCTCGATGGCGCTGCGCTGGAAATCATCGCTGGCCAGTTGCGAGGTGTCGAAGTGCGTGCTCAACAGCACCGTATCGGGCAGCACAAACGGCAGCGGCCAATGGGCATCGAGCGGGGTGCAGCAGATGGGTAGGGCGGGGACGGGATTCATGGCGGGCATTTTGCCGGGTTGCTCTCAGGCTGGGTAGTGGCAACCGCGTTTGTGGCGAGGGAGCTTGCTCCCGCTCGGCTGCGCAGCAGTCGTAAACCCGGCAATCGCGGTGCCCCTGCTGAAATGCGGTTGCAGGTTTTGGGGCGGCTTTGCCACCCAACGGGGATAAATCCCCTCACCACAAAAGCCCCTAGCCATAGGGGCTACCTTTTCAGCCAAAAAATCTTCTTGAAGAACGCCTGCATATCCGCCCAGGACTTTTCATCCGCCGCCTTGCTGTACCCGATATCCGGCCCGCCATGATCGCCATGGCCCAACCGATCCGCATCCGGATTACTGAACCCATGCTTGGCACCCTCCAGGTTGACGAACTGATAGTCAGCCCCGGCCTTGTCCATCTCGGCCTTGAACGCCGCGACGTTATCCGCCGTCACCATGCTGTCCAGTGCCCCGTGCTCCACCAGAATCTTCGCCTTCACACTGCCCGGTGTTGCAGGCGTTTTTGTCGCCAGCGCCCCGTGGAAACTCACCACGCCCGCCAACGGCACACCCTGACGGGCCGCATTCAGCACCACGGCACCACCGAAGCAGTAACCGATGGCGGCGACTTTATCCGGATTGGTCTGTGGCTGTTTCTTCAGCAAATCGAGCCCGGCCTGGAAGCGGGCGCTGGACGCGGCACTGTCCTTCAACGCCGCTTGCATGAAGGCCATGGCGTCCTTGGGATGCTCGGTGTTCTTGCCATCGCCATACATGTCGATGGCCAGGGCGCTGTAACCCAGGCCGGCCAGATCGCGGGCGCGGCGCTTGGTGTAATCGTTGAGGCCCCACCATTCGTGCACCACGACCACGCCCGGACGTTGACCTTTAATAGCATCGTCGTAAGCGTAATAGCCGATCAGCTGGGTGCCGTCGGGGCTCTGATAGGGGATTTCCTGAGTCTTGATCGCGGCTTGGCCGAGCCCGCTCAAGGCCAGTAAGACGAGGGCGAGGAAAACGCGCATGGTCGGATGCTCCTGCATAAAAGTCATTAAAACAGTCGGGTGGAGTTGGTTCAGCTCAGGTTCAGAGTGCGTTCAGGGGGAGTTCAGGGCGGGGTGAGTAACCTTGCCCCGTACCCAAAAAGCAAATAGCGCATGAGGAAATTCCCCAATGACTCACTTCAAAAAACTGCTTCTGGCTTTCACCGTCATGGGCGCGAGCACCGCAGCTTTCGCCTCCAACGATAATTTCGCCAGCCTTACTCTTGGACAGACCAGCGACAAGGTCAAAAAGTCCCACGCCCTGAACGACAACCTCAACCACCCGAACGCCGACGGCGTGATCGGCAAGGACACCACTTGGGGTGTGCGTCTGGGCCAGCAAAACAGCCAGGCTCGTTACTATGCCACTTACGATAACGTGTCGGGCTCGCACAATGGCATTAAACTGCGTCAGGAAAACCTGTTGGGCAGTTACGATCTGTTCTACCCGGTGGGCGGCAGCACCAAATTGTTCGGTGGTGCCACGGCCGGTCTGACCAAAATGACCCAGGAGTCCCCGGGTTTCAGCCGCGACAGCAACATCGGTTACGCCATTGGCGGCCAGGTCGGCGTATTGCAGCAAGTGTCGCAAAACACCTCGGTCGAGATGGGTTACCGTTACCTGCGCAGCAACGCCAGCACCGAAATGAGCGAGCGCGGCGGCAGCAAACAGGGTTCGCTGGACCTGACCAGCAGCGCCCAGACCTACCTGTCGGCCAACTACGCTTTCTGATAAAGGGATGCGCGAATGCCAGATAGTTAAGCGCAATCCCTGTGGGAGCGGGCTTGCCCGCGATAGCGGCGGCACATTCACTATTAATGTGTCAGCCAGATCGCTATCGCGGGCAAGCCCGCTCCCACAGGTTCTGCGCTATGACTGAAAGCTGTGCTGCTGGAGAAAACGATTTGCCTAGGAGAGCGTTATGAAACTGCTGGTCGTCGAAGATGAAGCGCTGTTGCGCCATCACCTGCAAACCCGCCTGACGGACAGCGGCCACGTGGTCGAGTCCGTGGCCAACGCCGAAGAGGCGCTGTACCAGACCGAGCAGTTCAACCACGACCTGGCGGTGATCGACCTCGGCCTGCCGGGCATGAGCGGGCTCGACCTGATCCGCCAACTGCGCTCGCGCGGCAAGACCTTCCCGATCCTGATCCTCACCGCGCGCGGAAACTGGCAGGACAAGGTCGAAGGCCTTGCCGCCGGCGCCGACGATTACGTGGTCAAGCCGTTCCAGTTCGAAGAACTCGACGCACGCCTTAATGCCTTGCTGCGCCGCTCCAGCGGCTTCACCCAGTCGACCATCGTCGCCGGGCCGCTGCTGCTGGACCTCAATCGCAAACAGGCGTCCCTCGATGAACAACCGCTGGCGCTGACCGCCTACGAGTACCGAATCCTCGAGTACCTGATGCGCCATCACCAGCAAGTGGTGGCCAAGGACCGCTTGATGGAGCAGCTCTACCCGGACGACGACGAGCGCGATCCGAACGTCATCGAAGTGCTGGTCGGCCGTCTGCGCCGCAAACTCGAAGGCCCGGCAGGTTTCAAACCGATCGACACCGTGCGTGGCCTCGGCTACCTGTTCAATGAGCGCTGCAGTTGATTCGCTCCCTTCGTGTCCGCTTGATGCTTGCCGCCGCCACCCTGGCGGTGTTGTTTATGCTGGCGTTGCTGCCAGCGATGCAGGGCGCGTTCAGCCTGGCGTTGCAGGATTCCATCGAGCAACGCCTGGCGTCGGACGTAAACACGTTGATTTCCGCAGCGCGGATCGAAAACAACGCCCTGCAGATGCCGGCGCAGTTGCCCGATGAGCGCTTCAACCTGACTGACAGCCGCTTGCTCGGCTACATCTATGACCGCGAAGGTCATTTGGTCTGGCGCTCGAAGGCCACCGGCGAAGAGAAGATCAACTACAAACCGCGTTACGACGGACGCGGCAATGAGTTCGCGCGCATTAGCGAGGCCGACGGTCAGGAATTCTTCGTCTACGACGTCGAAGTCAAACTGCTCGGCGGCAAAAGCGCGGCGTTCAGCATCGTCGCCCTGCAACCGGTGCACGAATACGAAGTCACCCTCGAAGGCCTGCGCGAAAACCTCTACCTCGGTTTCGGCGCCGCGTTGCTGGTGCTGCTGGCGTTGCTGTGGATTGGCCTGACCTGGGGTCTGCAAGCCTTGCGGCGGCTCAGTCAGGAACTCGATGAAATCGAAAGCGGTGCCCGCGAAAGCCTCAGCGAACAACACCCGCGCGAGCTGCTGCGCCTGACCGGCTCCCTCAACCGCTTGCTGCACAGCGAACGCGAACAGCGCAGCCGCTACCGCGATTCCCTCGACGACCTCGCCCACAGCCTGAAAACCCCGCTGACCGTGCTGCAAGGTGTCAGCGAAGACATGGCCCAACGCCCGGAAGACCGCGATCAGGCCTGGGTGCTGCAAACCCAGATCGAACGCATGAGCCAGCAGATCGGCTATCAACTGCAACGCGCCAGCCTGCGCAAAAGCGGCTTGGTGCGCCACCAAGTGCGCCTGCAACCGGTGCTGCAAAGCCTGTGCGACACGCTGGACAAGGTCTACCGCGACAAACGCGTGCGCGTCGCTTTCGATTTGCCGGATCAGTGCTACGTGCCGATCGAGCAAGGCGCGCTGTTGGAAATGATGGGCAACCTGCTGGAAAACGCCTATCGGCTGTGCCTGAGCGAAGTGCGCATCAGCGTGCGCGAAACCCTGAGCGGCGTTGAGCTGTGCGTTGAAGATGACGGGCCGGGCGTTCCGCCGGATCAGCGCGCGCGGATTCTGCAAAGGGGCGAGCGGCTGGATCGCCAGCATCCGGGGCAGGGGATCGGGTTGGCGGTGGTGAAGGACATTATCGAGAGCTACAGCGCGAAGCTGACGCTCGGGGATTCGCCGATGGGCGGGGCGGCGTTCCGGATTCATTTTCCGGTGGTTTGATCCGGTATTTGATGGTGTTCTTGCGGGCTTCATCGCGGGCAAGCCCGCTCCCACAGGGGGATATGTCGTCCACAAATTTTGTGTTCAGACTCGAAACCTGTGGGAGCGGGCTTGCCCGCGATGAGGTCGGCCCATTCACTACAAAGCGTGCAGGCAAGGTCAATAAACAGCGCTGTTTAAAAGACATCTCCAGACACTCACTCAGGCTACACATCCTTGCGCCGCTGCCTACGACTACGCCAGAATCCGCCGGCTTGTGCGTCTGGGGCGTGGGTTTTATTGTTTCCGGGTCGCTGACGAATCAGCGATCGGGTTTAGCGATCCGATCCTCTACACAGACGCAAAAGCGCCCAAGTTGTGATTGCAGTTTTCAGTGCCTGCAATTCGCGTAATGGTGGCTGTGCGTGGGAGACCTTCGGGTCTACCCGGGGTTTCTGTGTCCCGGATCGCTAACCTGCGTACAGCCGCCACCTTTACTTGTTTAGCGATAGGTCGTGGCGGCTCAACCAACCACGGAGCTTCACATGTTCAAAATTACGCCCAACCCACCCGAAACCGACGACGTTTCGCCGTACGATTCCACCGACCCCAAAAAACTCAACGAAGCCGCCGACCGCGCCCTCGATTACTACCTCAAACCAGCCATTCCCCAAGACACCCCGCGCAAACCCAGCACCATTTATCTCGTGGCCCCTGATACCGATGACGAAACCCTGCTGGTTAACGCCTGTGAATCCATGGCGTCGGCGAGCGTGATGCTGAGTAATTTCGCGGGGTTGATGGAAGGGCCGCATCGCAACACCGTGCTGGGGATTCAGCAGGTGGTGATGCTTGGGGAGTTGGCGGTGAATCGGATGCTGGATCGGCTTGATCCGCCTTAGTCGTTTGGTCAGGTAGACCGCGTCCTCGTTCTTCGCGAGCAAGCTGAACTGGCCTAATAATTCCGGACACCTCTTAAGGGCGATATGATTTCGCCAATTTGGAGGTTCCATGAAAGAAAGAAGAGTCTTTTCCCGCGAGTTCAAACACCGTGCGGCCAGCATGGTGATTGATGATCATTGTTCGGTACAGGAAGTCTGCGCCTCGCTGGACATCAGTGCCACCGCGTTACGGCGCTGGGTAGATCAGGTTCGCAAGGAACACAAGGGGGAGCCGATTCAAGGCACCAAGGCCATTACCGAGGATCAGCGCCAGATTCAGGACTTGAAAGCTAAGATCAAGCGCATGGAAATGGAAGCCGATATCTTAAAAAAGGCTACCGCTCTCTTGATGTCGGACCCCGATCGTTTTCGATGATCGCGGAGCTAAGAGAGTCATTTCCGACCGCCACCCTGTGTCGCGTTTTCGATGTGAAGCGCAGCAGCTTTTATGAATGGATGCAGCGGCGTGCCAGACCAAGGATCAGGCGCGAAGAGCTCAAAGGGAAAGTGGTTGAGTTGCACAGCGAAAGCCGCGAAGCCATGGGGTCCAGAACGATTAGCAAAAATCTGAAGGCCCAAAACATAGCGGTCGGCAGAAGCCTTGTTCAGGCGCTGATGAGAGAGGCCAACATTGTCAGTAAGCAACGCCAGCCTCACCCGTTCAGGTCCAAAGGAGTGGAAGCATTTGTCGCGCCCAATCTGCTTAAGCGCAATTTCAAGCCGGCGGCGGTCAATCAAGTCTGGTGTGGCGACGTTACAAGCTTGATGGTGGGTAAGCGCTGGGTTCATCTGGCCGTCGTGATCGACCTGTTTGCGCGCCGAGTGATCGGTTGGGCGTTTTCCCTGATCAATGATGCCAACCTGGTCAGCAAGGCGCTGCGCATGGCCACAGAGCTTCGAACGTGCTCACCTGGATTGATGTTTCATTCGGATCAAGGTTGTCAGTACACCAGTCGCAAGTTTCAAGAGGAGCTGATGCGCCATGGCATTTTGCAAAGCATGAGCCATCGTGGTCAGTGCTGGGACAATGCGCCAACAGAGCGGTTTTTCGGCACCCTGAAGTCAGAATGGGTGCCTCGCGGCGGCTATGGCACGAGCGAGGAAGCACAAACCGACATGGTCCGCTTCTTCATGTACTACAACCGCACCCGGCTACACAGCTACAACAACTACCTGTCGCCCATAGCTATGGAGCAAAAAGCGGCATAAGCACCGTAAACGGTGTCCGGATTTACTTGACCAGTTCAAGCCCGCTCCCACAGGGGGCTTCGGTGACCACAGAATTTGTGGATACCCGAGATCAAAGGTGGGGGCTTGCTCGCGAAGGGGCCGGTCAGTTCAACCGAAAATTCAATTCTCTTGCGCGCGATAGGCCCCCGGCGTCAGCCCCGTCCACTTCTTGAACGCCCGGTGAAACGCCGAAGGCTCGGAAAACCCCAGCTGCTCGGCAATCTGTTGCAACGACAGATCCGCCCGCCCCAGGTGATAAATCGCAATGTCCCGGCGCAACTGATCCTTCAACTCCTGGAAACTCGACCCTTCTTCACGCAAGTGTCGGCGCAAGGTCTGCGGGCTGATGTGCAGGTGAGCGGCGACGGCCTCAAGATCCGGCCAGCGTGAACTGTCGCGACTGAGCAAGCGGCGTAACTGGCTGCTCAAACTGTCGCCATCATCCGGGCGCGAGAGCAGGTCGGCGGGGGAGTGTTGGAGGAAATGCTTGAGGGTGCGTTCGTCCTGCAACAACGGCATGTTCAGGTAGCGGCTGTGAAACAGCAGGCTGCTCTGCGCCGAGGAAAACACCATGGGGCAGGGGAACAGCAGGTCGTATTCGGCACCGTGTTCGGGCCTTGGGTAGCTGAACGTCGCCTGCTCCAGCCGAATGCGCTGGCCGATCAGCCAGCTGCCGAGGCGATGCCACACCATCAACTGGCTTTCGGTGAGGAAATGGTCCGGGTCGTGGAATTTCGAATCATCGAGACTCAGACGGATCATTTCGTCCTCGCGGGTCAGAGTCAGGCTCGGACCGTCGGGGAACAGGCTATAGAACAACAGGCCGCGATGCAGGGCCTTATCGAGGTTGCGGCAGTGGATCACGGCGTGGCACATCATCGCGAAGGTGCCGGTTTTACTCGGCGTCGGTCCGAAGCCCAGGTACTCGTCGTCGAGGGCCAGCCACAAACCCTGGATCAATCGCGTGAACTGCTCCGGCGCAATCCGCGCGCGCGGCTCTTCGAGCAATTCGGGGCTGATCCCCAATTGCTGCAACAGCTCTGAATAGTCATAACCCAACCGGCGCGCGCCACCAAGGACGGCACGGGCGAAATGACTGGCGATGGTGCGTTCACGCATAGCAGGCAGGTCCGACCCATTGATCGACGGATGGTAGCTGTCGCTCCTGATGATGAACAGGCGGATATCCGCCAAATTGTAGGACGAGGTCGGATCGATGGGCGGAAATCCGCCACATTGCTATTGCCGGTCAGTGACAGGTTGAACCTGTAACCCTTGATGTCATAAGGCTTGCAGGCATTTTTTGAAACGTGGCACGGGCCTTGCGATACAGCAAGCAGATGCCTGCCGTTGTGCAGCTCGACAAAACAAATCCCTCCAGTGCAGGAGGGTTCGCAATTGAAGTGTCTTGGGCAACAGATGGATGTTGTCACGGGGCACTCTTGAGGAACTTTGCAATGACGACTCGTCAGCCACTGTACAAATCCCTGTATTTCCAGGTGATCGTTGCAATTGCCATCGGCATCCTGCTTGGTCACTTCTACCCGCAGACCGGTGTGGCCCTCAAGCCACTGGGTGACGGGTTCATCAAACTGATCAAAATGGTCATCGCGCCGATCATTTTCTGTACGGTCGTCAGCGGTATCGCCGGCATGCAGAACATGAAGTCGGTCGGCAAGACCGGCGGTTATGCGCTGCTGTACTTCGAAATCGTTTCCACCATTGCCTTGCTGATCGGTCTGGTCGTGGTCAACGTTGTGCAACCGGGCGCCGGCATGCACATCGACGTGACGACGCTGGATACCAGCAAAATCGCTGGTTTCATTTCGGCCGGTAAAGACCAGAGCATCGTTGCCTTTATCCTCAATGTGATCCCGAACACCATCGTCGGTGCGTTCGCCAACGGCGATATCCTGCAAGTGCTGATGTTCTCGGTGATCTTCGGTTTCGCCCTGCATCGACTGGGTGCCTACGGCAAGCCGGTTCTGGACTTCATCGATCGCTTTGCCCACGTGATGTTCAACATCATCAACATGATCATGAAGCTCGCCCCGGTTGGTGCCTTTGGTGCCATGGCCTTCACCATTGGTGCTTACGGTGTAGGCTCGCTGGTGCAACTGGGTCAGTTGATGATCTGCTTCTACATCACCTGCATCCTGTTCGTGCTCGTGGTACTGGGCGGCATCTGCCGCGCGCACGGCTTCAGCGTAATCAAATTGATTCGCTACATCCGTGAAGAACTGCTGATCGTACTGGGCACTTCCTCTTCGGAATCCGCGCTGCCGCGCATGCTGATCAAGATGGAACGCCTGGGCGCGCAGAAATCCGTTGTCGGTCTGGTGATCCCGACGGGTTATTCGTTCAACCTCGACGGTACTTCGATCTACCTGACCATGGCCGCAGTGTTCATCGCTCAGGCGACCGACACCCAAATGGACATCACCCACCAGATCACTCTGTTGCTGGTGCTGTTGTTGTCCTCCAAAGGTGCTGCGGGCGTAACCGGCAGTGGTTTCATCGTGCTGGCCGCTACCCTGTCTGCCGTGGGTCACCTGCCGGTTGCCGGCCTGGCGCTGATCCTCGGTATCGACCGCTTCATGTCTGAAGCCCGCGCGCTGACCAACCTTGTTGGTAACGCTGTTGCGACCCTGGTCGTGGCCAAGTGGGTGAAAGAGCTGGACGAAGACAAGCTGCAAGTCGAGTTGGCTTCCGGTGGTCGCGGTATCTCCGACACTCGTGAAGAAGACGACCTGGGCGTGGCCGAAGGCCCAACCCCAAGCAACGTCAAGTAAGACTGGCTGTCATGAAAAACCCGCTTCGGCGGGTTTTTTCATGCCCGGGAATTGAGCGTAACGGTCACAGCTGCTGACACTTCAGGTGATTGCTGCAATGCCATTGCCTGCCTAGGCTGGAGGCATCGTTCACGGAGATTACTCATGCCCGGTCCACTGGCATCACTCAAGGTTCTGGATTTCTCGACACTGCTGCCGGGGCCGTTTGCCTCGTTGCTGCTGGCGGACATGGGCGCGGAAGTCTTGCGCATCGAATCGCCGACGCGCATGGATCTGCTGCGGGTGTTGCCGCCGCACGATCACGGGGTCTCGGCGAGTCACGCCTACCTCAATCGCAACAAGCGCAGCCTGGCGCTGGACCTCAAGCAGCCTGACGCACTGGAGGTGATCAAGCAGTTGCTGGCGGACCACGACATCGTGCTGGAGCAGTTCCGCCCCGGAGTGATGGAGCGCCTGGGCCTGGGCTATGAAGCCTTGAAGGTGATCAATCCACGGCTGATCTACGTGTCGATTACCGGCTACGGCCAGACCGGCCCCTACAAGGACCGCGCCGGCCACGACATCAACTACCTGGCGTTGGCGGGGCTGGCCAGCTACACCGGCCGCACCGAAAGCGGGCCGCTGCCGTTGGGCATGCAGGTGGCGGATATCGCCGGTGGCTCGCTGCACGGCGTGATCGGGTTGCTGGCGGCGGTGATCGCGCGGCAGCACAGCGGGGTGGGGCAGCATCTGGATGTGAGCATGACCGACTGCGCCTTCAGCCTCAACGCGATGGCCGGCGCCGGGTACCTGGCCTGTGGCGTGGAGCCGGGCAGGGAGGACCAGATGCTCAATGGTGGCAGTTTCTACGACTATTACCGTTCGCGGGACGGGCGCTGGCTGTCGGTAGGCAGCCTGGAACCGGTGTTCATGAAGCGACTGTGTACGGCGCTGGGGCTGGAGGAGTTGGCGGCTCTGGGCTTGTCACCTCAACCAGCCCAGCAGAAGAAGCTCAAAGAGGCGCTGAAAACGGAATTTGAAAAGCACGACTATTCGGACTTGTGCGCGCTGTTTGCCGAACTCGATGCCTGTGTCGAACCGGTGCTGAGTCTGGGTGAGGCGGTGCGGCATCCGCAGTTGAGGGCTCGGGAGTTGGTGACCGAGGTGCCGCGGGGGGATGGTTCTACGCAGCGGCAGATGGCTTGTCCGTTGAAGTTTTCCGAGGGGTTGCCGGAGCCGAAGCACATTGGCGCGACGCTGGGGCAGCATACGGATCAGGTGCTGGGGGAGCTGGGGTTTAGTGCTGAGCGGATTGCCGATTTGCGCCGTGCCAAGGTGATTCTTTAGCGTCTGTATCGGCCTCTTCGCGGGCAAGCCTCGCTCCCACAGGATCTGTGTCGTTCACAAATCTTGTGCTCGAAATCAATACCTGTGGGAGCGGGCTTGCCCGCGATGAGGCCAGACCAGCCACCACAGATCTGGCTATTCAACCCGCATCTCCCCACTAAACACCAACGTGCTCCGGCACCGCCGGCACAAATACCGCCGCCCTTGCCGCACCAGGCCATGGCGCTGCGCCGAAAACGGGAAATCGCTGTCGACGCACGGGCATTTGTAGATGTAGCGGGTCACGCTGCGGCGTTTGACGTCGTAGGTGTGGCAGCGGTTGGGCGGCAGTTCGTACACGCCGCGCATGATCAATTGCCACTCTTCACCGTGCGGCTGAATGCGGTCGCCAAACAGTTGATGGGCGATCAGGTGCGCCACTTCATGGGCCACTGTCTGCTTGAGGAAGTCTTCAGTGTTTTCCCGGTACAGCTGCGGATTGAAGCGCAGCAGGTTCTCGTGCAAATGCGCGACACCGGCTTTTTGACCGCGCAGCTTGAGGCTCACCACGGGGCGTTTGAAAGGTCGTTTGAAAAAGGATTCGGCTAGTTGGTAACAGTCTTCGACGCGGGTATTGAGTTGCTCGGGCATGCTTGATGGATCTCCAGAGACGTCGAGTATGCCGCAACGCCGGGGCCTTGCGAATCGCCGAGGCGCCGAATGGTCGTTACTCCTTACATTAGAAGGCCGCCTTGCGGCGGCCTGTGTTGGCAGATCTTGTTTTTGGGTGATGTGTTGCTAATTGGTATAGACCGGCCCCACGCCGAGTCCCCAGACAATCACTGTAAACGCCATGATGGCGACCAGCACCACCAGGCCTACGGCAAGTACCGAACTGGAAAACAGGAAGCCCTCGTCTGATGGAATGTTCATGAAAGTGGGTAGCCCTACATACAGCAAGTACACCGTGTAGCAGATGGCCGCCGTCCCGACGATCATCCCCAGCCACATGTGTGGGTACAGCGCCGCCAGACCGCCGATGAACAGCGGGGTCGCGGTGTAGGTCGCAAATGCAACGCAGCGGGCCAGACTTGGATTGGCGTCATAGGTACGGGCCATCCAGTGGATGAATGCGCCCATGACCGCGACGCCGCCGAGCATCGCCAGGTACGACATGATCGTCATCCATAGCGCGCTTTCCTGGGTCAGCATGACCGGCGCTCGGTTGCCGATCACCCAGCCGACCTGAGTGGTGCCGATAAACGCCGACACGGCGGGGATCGCCGCCAGAATCAGCGTGTGGGTCAGGTACATGTGGCTGATGCTTTCCTCTTGGTCGCCACGGATTTCTTTCCATTCCTGGTCGGGGTGGGTGAAGAGCCCCACTACGTGATGGATCATGCCAGTCACTCCTCTTGTTTTTACCGTCGCCCCCCAGTGGAGCGCCTACAGGCCAAAGTGGCCAAGTAAGTAATAGGTCTGAATATGTATGCGACCTTATGTCGCAGTATAGAAAGGTCTTAACGACGCAGGTTGCAGGGCGTTAGAGCAAATTGCGCTGTAAACACTGCTGTTTATCGCCGCAGGATCTTGCGTAACCATTGTGGCGAGGGAGCTTGCTCCCGTTCGGCTGCGCAGCAGTCGCAAAAAACGGTCGATGGGGGTTGCCTGACACAATGGGACAGGATGGTTTTGGGGCCGCTGCGCGACCCAGCGGGAGCAAGCTCCCTCGCCACAGGGGTATGCTCAGCTCAGATAAAGTGCCGTCGCCAGGTACTTCGCCGACGATGGGTTTTTGCGTAAAATGCCGGCCTTTCGTCACACCTCACGGATTTCGCGTCATGGGCACTCTCACGGTCAACCAGAACAAACTGCAAAAGCGCCTTCGCCGCCAGGCGGGTGAGGCTGTTGCCGATTTCAACATGATTGAAGACGGCGACAAGGTCATGGTCTGCCTGTCCGGTGGCAAGGACAGTTACACCATGCTCGACGTGCTCTTGCACCTGCAGAAGGTCGCTCCGATCAAGTTCGAGATCGTGGCCGTGAACATGGACCAGAAGCAGCCAGGCTTCCCTGAGCACGTGCTGCCGGCCTACCTCAAAGAGCTGGGCATCGAGTACCACATCGTCGAGAAAGACACTTACTCGGTGGTCAAGGAGTTGATTCCGGAAGGCAAGACCACCTGCTCGCTGTGCTCGCGCCTGCGTCGCGGCACGCTCTACACCTTTGCCGACGAAATCGGCGCGACCAAAATGGCCCTCGGTCATCACCGCGACGACATCGTCGAGACGTTCTTCCTCAACATGTTCTTCAACGGTTCGCTCAAGGCCATGCCGCCAAAACTGCGCGCCGACGATGGCCGCAACGTGGTGATCCGCCCGCTGGCCTACTGCAACGAGAAAGACATCCAGGCTTACTCGGACTTCAAGCAATTCCCGATCATTCCGTGCAACCTCTGCGGCTCCCAGGAAAACCTGCAGCGTCAGGTGGTCAAGGACATGCTGCAAGAGTGGGAACGCAAGACCCCGGGCCGTACCGAAAGCATTTTCCGCAGCCTGCAGAACGTGATTCCGTCGCAACTGGCGGACCGCAACCTGTTCGACTTCACCAGCCTCAAGATCGACGAAACGGCGGCTTCGCGCTTCGTCAACGTGGTCAACCTCTAAACATAATCACTGTGGGAGCCAGCCTGCTGGCGATGGCGGTGGGTCAGACAAATCATTGTTGACTGACCTTCAGCCATCGCCAGCAGGCTGGCTCCCACAGGGATCTATTTCACTTATTCATCAGGAGAGGGCATGCGCGATTACAAGTGGCTGCACGAATACTGTCTGAACCGCTTTGGCTCGGCAGCTGAACTGGAAGCCCATCTGCCCGTTCCCAAGACCCCGGCGCAATTGCGCAAGATTAGCGACGACCGCTACCTCTCGACCATGGCGCTGCGCGTGTTCCGCGCCGGGCTCAAGCACAGCCTGGTGGACGCCAAGTGGCCGTCGTTCGAAGAAGTGTTCTTCAAGTTCGATCCGGAAAAGGTCGTGTTGATGAGCGCCGAACACCTTGAGCGCCTGATGCAGGACGCGCGGATCATCCGTCACCTGGGCAAACTCAAGAGCGTGCCGCGCAATGCGCAGTTCGTGCTGGACGTGGCGCATGAGAAGGGCAGCTTTGGCGAACTGATCGCTGATTGGCCGGTAACCGATATCGTCGGGCTGTGGACCTACCTGAAAAAACGCGGCCATCAATTGGGCGGGTTGTCGGCGCCGCGCTTCCTGCGCATGGTCGGCAAGGACACGTTCGTGCCGAGCTACGACGTGGTCGCGGGGTTGAATGCGCAGAAGATCGTCGACAAGGTGCCGACCAGCCAGCGGGACCTGGCGTTGGTGCAGGATGTGTTCAACCAGTGGCATGAACAGAGTGGCGGGCGGGCGATGAGCCAGATTTCGATGATGTTGGCCTACACCGTCAACCATTGAGACCGAGTCGCGGCAATCGCCAGCAGGCTGGCTCCCACATTGGATCTGTGGCGCAAACAAGTCCCCCTGTGGGAGCTAGCCTGCTAGCGATTGCAATCTGTCAGGCGGCGGAAATCTCGCCTTCACCCGCCAGTTTGCGATTCAACTGAAACCGCCACCGCACATACAACAGCGCCGAACAAAACACCGCCAGGCTCGCGCCCATCTCCAGCAAGCCAAACAGCTGCCGGTTCGGGTCATACGCGGCCAATGCGCCCTTGATGAAATACAGGTTCACCACAAAACACATCCACGAATGCCCGCGCGCGCTGCCGATGATCATCCCCGGCGCCAGCAACAGCAGCGGCACCAATTCGATCAGCAAAATCACCCACGGCCGGGCGCCGTGCAGGTCGGCAAACACCAGGTAATACGCGCACAGCAGCCCCACCAGGCCGAAAAAGCACAGCAGGCTGATCACCCGCATCGCCCGGACCCGCGGTTCGAGCCATTCGATGGAGGGCAGAATCTTCGGCTTCTTCGCCACGTCAGTTCCCCAGTTTTTGCGCAGTCTTCGCCAGACGCAGGCCCAAGGCCCGGCACAGCGCGACTTCATGTTCATTCAAACCGCTTTTGCCATCCGCCCCGGCGTGATGACTGGCGCCATACGGCGTGCCGCCGCCACGGGTTTCCAGCAGCGCCGATTCGCTGTAAGGCAGGCCGGTGATCAGCATGCCGTGGTGCAACAACGGCAACATCATCGACAGCAACGTGGTTTCCTGACCGCCGTGCAGGCTCGCGGTGGAGGTGAACACCCCGGCCGGTTTGCCCACGAGGGCGCCGGTCAGCCAAAGATTGCTGGTGCCGTCGAGGAAGTACTTGAGCGGCGCCGCCATGTTGCCGAACCGGGTCGGGCTGCCCATGGCCAGGCCCGCGCAGTTCTTTAAGTCATCGAGGCTGGCGTACAGCGCGCCTTCGTCGGGGATGTCCGGCGACACGGCTTCGCATTCAGTGGAGATCGGCGGGACCGTGCGCAGGCGCGCTTCCATCCCGGCCTGCTCGACGCCGCGGGCAATCTGCCGGGCCATCTCATTGGTCGAGCCGCTGCGGCTGTAATACAGAACCAGAATGTACGGTGCGCTCACGGCAGCAACTCCAATACTTTCTCCGGCGGACGGCCGATGATGGCTTTGTCGCCGACTTCGAGAATCGGTCGCTCCATGAGCTTCGGATGAGCGGCGATGGCGGCGATCAATTGCGCCTCGCCGAGGTTGCTGTCGGCCAGGTTGAGGGTTTTGTACTCGTCCTCGCCGGTGCGCAGCAGTTGCCGGGCGCTGATGCCAAGCTTGCCCAGCAGGCTCTGGATTTGCGCGGCGTCCAGCGGGGTTTCCAGGTAGCGGACCACGGTCGGCGTCAAGCCACGGGCTTGCAGCAGTTCGAGCGCACCGCGGGATTTCGAGCAGCGCGGATTGTGATAAAGCGTCAGATCGGTCATGTGCGGGTCGCATCTTGCGTAAGGTGGCGGCTATTCTAACTGTGCAGCGCGTAATCCAGAACCTCGGGAGGCGATGGGTCGCAGGCGCATTCAATTTTGAACAAGGATTACGACATGACAAGACGACTGGCAGCAGCATTGGCGATCATCGGGACGTTGATGCTGGGGGGCTGTGGCAACGACTATGGCATCGACCAGAACGGCCAGAAAGTCGCCGCCGAACGTCTGGACAAACAATGGGTGGTGCTCAATTACTGGGCCGAATGGTGTGGCCCGTGCCGGACCGAGATCCCGGAGTTGAATGGCTTGGCGGATCAGTTGAAGGACAAGAAGATTGGTGTGTTCGGGGTCAATTTTGACAATGTGCAGGGGGAAGAGCTGAAAAGCGCCAGTGAAAAACTGGGGATCAAGTTCACCGTGCTGGCGTCGGACCCGGCGGATCTTTTCGAGTTGCCGCGTAGCGAAGCGTTGCCGGTGACGTACATCATCGATAACAAGGGCAAGGTGCGTGAGCAATTGATGGGCGAGCAGACAGCGGCAGGGGTGATGGCCAAGCTTGAGGCGTTGCAGGCGCTTAACTGACTGCGCAGGGCTTTGTGGCTAGGGCGCTTCCATGGTGAGGGGCTTTGTGGTTCGGGGCTTTTGTGGCGAGGGGATTTATCCCCGTTGGGTTGCGCAGCGACCCCAAAAAAGGGACTGCTGCGCAGTCCAACGGGGATAAATCCCCTCACCACAAAAGCTCCCTCGCCACAGGTATTTACTTGGCCACAGGCCAGGGTGATCAACCCTCTTCAAGCCACCAACGCAACGGCTTGCCTTGCGCCGGCCAGAAGCGCATCTGCTCGATTGGCGATACATCCCAGCGCTGCACGTTTTCCAAAGCCTGCATGAAGCGTTTTTCCTGCTCCATCACCGCCGGCGCGCACATTTTGCGGGTGCTGCCGATTCTGCCGAAGCTCAGCTTGTCGCCTTCCAGCGTGTACGGCGCAAACCAGTGGTTGCAGCCGCCATTGCCGTAAGCCCGGCCGTCTTCACCGAGGGTGATGGTCAGGTGGCTGTAATCCATCAACGGACGTTCGCCGATCCATTCCAGGATGTAGCTGCGGTTTTGTTGCAATTTTACCGGCTCGGCGGCGCAGCCCAGCAGGCTGGCACCGACCAGGGCGGTCAGGGCGAGGCGTTTCATCACGCGGGCTCCTGGCATGTCGGGCACAGGTGCTTGTCGCCAACGGTGGACCAGCCCAACTCGGCAATCCGCGCGGTGGCGGCCGGTTTTTCAGCCTTGTTGCCCAGTTTGGCGTCGACTGCGAACTCGAAGCTCAACTCTTTGGCGCAGCTGTCGCAGTTGACTTTCCAGGTGTGGATCGCCAATTCGCCGAACACCGGACCACTGGCCACCGCGACCCATTGGCCGGGCGGGTTGATCAAGTGACGAACCGTTTCCACGGTCAGGCGCATGGACAAGTCCTTGGCGCCCTTGAGGGTCACGACCAGCACGTCGTTATTACGAATCGAGCCGCCGTTGCCGGTGACTTGATAACGCCCCGGCACAAGGGCGCGGCATTCGGTGAGGGTGTGTTGCGGGTTCATCAGGCTGTAGCGGAAATCGTGTTCGACCATGGGTCCTCCAAATATGCGCGGTATGCTATCACGGGCCTGCACGCAGCATGGCGCGGGCGGATGACCTTCGATCTGGTTCAAATTGCCTGCCGACTCATGGCACACTGCCGCTTTTGCATTTCTAAGGAACGGACATGGCGTTAATCGAATGTTATGAGTGCAAGCAAAGCATCAGCTCCACGGCGCCTGCTTGCATTCATTGCGGTGCACCGGCGGGAACGGTGCAAGCGGCCACTTCGACGGCAGCGCCTGTGCAGGCACCCCTTTCTTTCGGGCGTTTGCCGGCCGACGAGAAAGTCGCCAGGGTGACCCCGGCCGCGTTCGGACGTAAACGCAAAACTGAAGCCCCAGCTGAAATGGCGGCGCCGATGCCCGTCCCCAACGGCGTGCGTCCGGTGGAGCTGTGGCTGAAATTGATGATTTTCTTTCTGCCGCCGTTTTTTGTCTGGTTCCTGCTGCGTCGCGGGCATTCCGTGGGGCAACGCTTGCTGGGGTTCGGCTGGCTGGGCTTGATGATCCTCTTGTCCAAGGCCTGACCGGCTCAGCCCTCGACCCGATTCTGCGGCGTGCCGGCAGCCCAGGCCGCGATGTTCTGCAGGGTCGTCGTGGCAATCGCGTCCAGGGCTTCGCGGGTCAGGAAGGCCTGGTGCGCGGTGATGATCACGTTGGGAAAGGTCAGCAGCCGCGCCAGCACATCGTCCTGCAACGGCAGGTCGGAGCGGTCTTCGAAAAACAGCTGCGCCTCTTCTTCATAGACATCCAGCCCCAGATAACCCAATTGACCGTCCTTCAACGCGTCGATCAGCGCCGGCGTGTCCACCAGACCTCCACGGCCGGTGTTGATCAACATTGCGCCAGGCTGCATGTGCGCCAGTGACTCGCGGTTGATCAAGTGTTTGCTCTGCTCGTTGAGCGGGCAGTGCAGGCTGATGATCTGTGATTCGGCGAGCAGCTCGGGCAAGCTCAGGTAACGAGCGCCGAGGGCTTCGACTTGCGGGTTAGGGTAGGGGTCGAAGGCCAGCAACCGGCAGCCGAACCCGTTCATGATTTTCGCGAAAGTCGCGCCGATCTGTCCGGTGCCGACCACGCCGACAGTCTTGCCCACCAGGTCGAAACCGGTCAGACCGTGCAGGCTGAAATCCCCTTCGCGGGTGCGGTTGTAGGCGCGGTGCAGGCGCCGGTTGAGCGCCAGGATCAAGGCCACCGCGTGCTCGGCCACCGCGTGCGGCGAGTAGGCCGGAACCCGCACAATCGAAAGTCCCAGCAGCTTCGCCACCGCCAGGTCGACATGGTTGTAGCCGGCCGAACGCAGGGCGATCAAGCGTGTGCCGCCCGCAGCCAGACGTTCCAGCACCGGGGCGCTCAAGTCATCATTGATGAAGGCGCAGACCACCTCGTGATACTCCGCCAACGCCACGGTATCGAGGCTCAGCCGCGCCGATTGAAAGTGCAACTCGATACCGGCGGGCAGCTCGGCGCCGAGGAAACTGTCGCGGTCGTAGGTCTGGCTGCTGAAAAGAATCGTGCGCATGCGGTCCTCCTGGATAACTGATTCACGCTTTTATGTAGCCGCTGGAGAAGCCCAGTGGCGAGGGGATTTATCCCCGTTCGGCTGCGCAGCAGTCGTAAACCCGGTATGCACGGTTTTCCTGAAACACCGTGGTTGAATGGTTTCACGACTGCTTCGCAGCCGAACGGGGATAAATCCCCTCGCCACAGGGCTTCGCCAGCTGCTACAGGACCGGTGAGCTTAGCGCCGAGGGTGTTCGGTGCCATTGCGCTGCATCAAGCGTTGATCCGGGCGTGGGCAGCCAGGCGATTGATCGCCCGGTCGAGTTCTTCCAGTGCGCCGGGGGCTTTCGGGTCCTGTTGCTTGAGCAGGGTTTCGCTGCGCTGGCAGGCGGCACGCAGTTGCGGGACGCCGCAATAACGGGTCGCGCCGTGCAAGCGGTGGACGCGTTCGATCAGGGCGTTGTGGTCATTGGTTTCCCGGGCCATACGAATCGCCTCGCGGTCGGCTTCCAGGGAGGCCAGCAACATCGCCAGCATGTCCGCGGCAAGATCGGCTTTGCCAGCGGCCAGGCGCAAGCCTTCGTCGTGGTCGAGCACCTGCAATTCATGGGCGCCGCCATGGCTGTCACTGGAACGCTCCGGCCCGTGATTGCGCAACGCCAGGCCGGTCCACTTCAACACCACCTGGGCCAGTTGCCGTTCGCTGATCGGTTTGGTCAGGTAGTCGTCCATGCCGCTTTGCAGCAGCGCGCGTTTTTCGTTGGCCATGGCGTGGGCGGTGAGGGCGACGATCGGCAGCGGCGTGCAATGCCGCTCGCTTTCCCACTGGCGAATCGCCTCGGTGCTTTGACGCCCGTCCATGCCGGGCATCTGCACGTCCATCAAGACCAGGTCAAACGTTTCGCTTTGCACCGCTTTGACGGCCGCGTAACCGCTTTCGACCGCGAGCACCTTGGCGCCCATGTCTTCGAGCAGGGTTTGCACCAGCAGCAGGTTGGCCGGATTGTCGTCGACGCACAGCACTTTTGGTGCGCGGCTGGAAACCGGTTCGCCGGGTTCGCTGCGCTGCTGGCGCGGGTTGACCAGATCGGACAACGCCCGGCGCAACTTGCGGGTGCAGGCCGGTTTGGCCTGCAACTGACTGTGCGGGTTGGGCACCGAGAGGTGGAACAGCGTCTGTTCGGTGGTCGGGCACAGCACCAACACTTTGCAGCCCAGGTGTTCGAGGTCCCAGATGTGTTGGTTGAGGCGCTCCGGCGGCATATCGTTGCTGGTGATGCCGAGCACCGCCAGATCGATTGCCTGATCGGTCTGATGCGCGCCGGTGACGCCATTGGCCAGGCTTTCCAGAGTGTTGAACGGCGTCACGACCAGGCCGCAATCTTCCAGCTGATGCTGCAAGGCCTGACGGGCCAGTTCATGATTTTCCAGCACCGCCACACGGCGTCCGAGCAGCGGAGGACCGGGCAGGTCTTCAGCGTCGTCACGGGTCTTGGGCAGGCTCAGGCTGATCCAGAACTCCGAGCCTTCGCCCGGTGTACTGTCGACGCCGATCTCGCCGCCCATCTGTTCGATCAGGCGCTTGGAAATCACCAGCCCAAGGCCGGTGCCCCCAGGCTGACGGGACAGCGAGTTGTCGGCCTGGCTGAACGCCTGGAACAACGCGCGCACGTCCTGGTTCGACAGGCCGATGCCGGTGTCCTGAATGCTGATGCGCAGTTGTACGCTGTCTTCGTGCTCTTCTTCGAGCATGGCCCGGGCGACGATGGTGCCTTCGCGGGTGAACTTGATCGCGTTGCTCACCAGGTTCGTGAGGATCTGCTTGAGTCGCAGCGGATCGCCCACCAGCGACAACGGCGTGTCGCGATACACCAGGCTCACCAGCTCAAGCTGTTTGGCATGGGCGGCCGGGGCGAGGATGGTCAGGGTGTCTTGCAGCAGGTCGCGCAGGTTGAACGGAATATTGTCGAGCACCAGTTTGCCGGCCTCGATTTTCGAGAAGTCGAGAATCTCGTTGATGATCCCCAGCAGGCTGTCGGCAGACTTCTCTATGGTGCCCAGATAGTCGAGCTGGCGCGGGGTCAGCTCGCTTTTTTGCAAGAGGTGCGTGAAGCCGAGAATGCCATTGAGCGGCGTGCGGATTTCATGGCTCATGTTGGCCAGGAATTCGGATTTGATCCGGCTCGCTTCCAGGGCTTCTTTGCGCGCCAGATCCAGCTCGATGTTCTGGATCTCGATGGTTTCCAGGTTCTGGCGCACGTCTTCGGTGGCCTGGTCGACGCTGTTCTGCAATTCTTCCTGAGCGTTTTGCAGGGTGCCGGCCATGCGGTTGATGCCGGACGCGAGTTCATCCAGTTCCTGACTGCCAAGGGGCGGCAGGCGGGTTTCCAGGTGACCGTCCTTGAGTTGCGCCACCGCCAGTTTGATCTGGCTGATCGGCCGATTGATGGTCCGGCCCATGCGCAAGGCGAGCAGTGCCGCACCGGCCAGGCCCGCGCCGATCAGCAGCAGGCTGGCGAACAGGCTGCGGTAACCGCGCAGCAGCATGCCGCTGTGGGACAGTTCGAGCTCGACCCAGCCCAGCAGACGCTCGGCTTCATCAGGTATCAAATCGCCCGCGAGGTTGCGGTGCTTGCCGAATACCGGCAGCAGATAACGCGTCGCATCGTTGCCACTTCGGCGCAGCATCTGCGAGCCACTGCCCATCGGCGCGGGGTTGAGCATGGTCGGGCCGGCGTGGGCCACGGGCGTGCGGTCGGGAGCGAGGAAGGTCACGGCGCGTACGTCCGGCGTTTCCAGCGACTGGGTGGCGATGCGCTCCAGCAACTCATTGTCTTTGTGGCCCATGGCCGGGGCGACCAAGGGCGCGAGCTGTTCGGCGATCATCTCGCCGCGCTGCATCAATTGGGTTTGCAGGTCCGATTGCTGCGTCCAGGTGAAATAGCCGCCCAGGACCAGCGCCATCAGGGTGGTCGGCAACAGGGTCAGCAACAGCACGCGGCCTTTAATTCCCAGTTTCTTGAGCACGCATCTCTCCTGCATCCAGCTATTGATTGACCTGCACGTACATCCGGCACGCGCCATCGGGCCAGTGTAGCGATTTGCAGGCAGGCAATCTTCGTAAAATTGATGTCGTCATTCGTCGGCCGGATCGGCGCTTTTGCGCCATGGGCAAACCTTGGGTTGCCCATCGGCAGGCAATCTTGAATAATCGCCAACTGAGAATTATTTGCAGATACTCATGACTCCCATCTCTGTTGGCCACCCGCGCATCCTGTCCATTGAAGACGACCTCGTCCTCGGCGCCTACGTGCACGAGCATCTGGGTCGTTGCGGTTTTCAGGTGACCTGGTGCCAGAACGGACAGGAAGGCCTGGACATTGCCCGTCAGCGGCCCTTTGACGTGGTGTTGATGGATATTTTGCTGCCTGGCCTGAACGGGTTGAACGTGCTGACGCAACTGCGCCAGAGCCATTCGACCCCGGTGGTGCTGATGTCGGCGCTGGGCGCCGAGGCGGATCGCATCAGCGGTTTTCGCCTCGGGGCCGATGATTACCTGCCCAAACCCTTCAGCATGGCCGAGTTGCGGGTGCGCATCGAAGCGATCCTGCGCCGGGTGGCGCTCGACCGTCGACCAGAGCCGGCAGCGGTCGCGGCTTCGGTCGACAGCTTGCGTTTCGATGACGAACTCTGTGACGTTTCCTATGGTGAGCACGCCGCCGGACTGACCCGCAGCGAGTATCGATTGCTCGACACACTGAATCGCAATGGCGATGAAGTGCTGAGCAAAGCTTTCCTTTATCAGCACGTGCTGCAACGCGGTTTCGCGGCCCATGATCGCAGCCTCGATATGCACATCAGCCAGATCCGTCGCAAACTCAAAGGCATCGGCTACACCGAGCGCGAAGTGCGCACGGTCTGGGGCAAGGGTTACGTGTTGAGTGCCGGCGATGAAATGGTCTGACCTGCCCGGCCGGCACTCGCTGTTCTGGAAACTGGCGTGTCTGTTGGTGGCGTTCTGTCTGCTGATGATCTGGCTGAGTTGGTCCTGGGGTCGCTACATGGAGCAGCGAAACCAGTTCCTGTCGGATGAAGCTCGAGGCACGCTGACGAGTTATGCCGCCGAAGTCGAACAGGCGTGGCGCCAGGACCAGCGTGCGGGTGTGGATCGCTGGCTGCACACCATGCGCCAGCGCGAAGCGGGCTGGGCCGGTGTGATTGGCGGCGATTTACAGTCATTGAGCAGCCAGGCGCTGACGAACAAGGAGATCGAGCGTCTGACCTTTCTGCGCGGCCTGGATTGGCCCATACACAAGAAACGCCAGCCGTGGCTGCGGGTGCCGTTTCCCGGCGATCCGACCGCTGGCAGTCTGGTCATCGAACTGCCCCAACGCTTCATGCCCGGCCAATACCGGGTGTTTTGGCGCGTGATCACCAACGGCGTGATCCCCGGCCTGTTCACCCTTTTATTGTGCGTCGGTCTTTATCGATTGCTGGTCGTGCCGCTGAACCATTTACGCGAACAGGCCAACGCCTGGCGCGCCGATCAGTTGAACGTGCGTCTGTCGAGACACACCACCAATCGAACAGATGAACTCGGTGAACTGGGCCGGGCGTTCGATCACATGGCCGAGCGACTGCAGAGCACCGTGGCCCTGCAACAGCAATTGCTGCGCGACTTGTCCCACGAACTGCGAACGCCGCTGAGCCGTCTGCGGGTCGCCAGCGAAAGCGAGCAAGGGCTGGCGCAATTGCGCGAGCGCATCGGGCGAGAAGTCGATGGCATGCAGCGTTTGGTTGAAGACACGCTGCAACTGGCCTGGCTCGACACCGAGCGCGCGCCGTTGCCCGACGAAGCGATTCAGGTCCAGGCGCTGTGGGAAATGCTCACGGAAAACGCCTGCTATGAAAGCGCCTGGCCGGCGAGTCAGTTGCAGTGTGCGGTGGATTCATCGTGCTGGGTCCGGGGCAATCTCAACACCTTGGCCCAGGCGCTGGAAAACATTCTGCGCAATGCCATTCGTCATTCACCCAGTGGCGGCATCGTGCGTTTCGGCGGGCAACGTGACGGCGACTTCTGGCATTTGTGGCTGGAGGATGAGGGTGGAGGAGTGGCTGAGGCGGATCTGGAGCGGATCTTCTGCCCGTTCATTCGACTCGACGGTTCACGGCCGGGGGATGGCGGGTTCGGGTTGGGACTGAGCATCGCGAGGAATGCGGTGAAGCGTCAGGGCGGGAGTCTTTGGGCGCAGAACACTGGGCGTGGGCTGCGGCTAAATATTCGGTTAGTGGCTGAGAGCGATGGCGTCAGTGATGACACCATCGCGGGCAAGTCGAATCGTCGCACCGCCGCTCCCACAATGACCGCGTGTAAGCCACAAACTGTTTAACCAACATAGAACCCTGTGGGAGCGGGCTTGCCCGCGATTAGGCCGGTCGGGTCACCATCCCGAAAAAGTCGCACCACCGGTGCGACAATTCCCTAGCCGAGCAACCTGATCATCGTTGCTTATTCCCATAAGCCATAAGCACCGCACTTTGCGTGATATGGCCTGCGAACGTTTGCCGGTATGATAGGCGCCCCCGCAGTCTGGATTGCGAATACGCCATGACCTTGCAGTACCCAACCATCGCCGATTGCGTCGGCAACACTCCGCTGGTCCGTTTGCAGCGTCTGCCTGGCGCCACCAGCAATACCCTTTTGCTCAAGCTCGAAGGGAATAACCCGGCGGGTTCGGTCAAGGACCGACCGGCGCTGTCGATGATTACCCGCGCTGAATTGCGCGGGCAGATCCACGCCGGCGATACGCTGATCGAAGCGACCTCGGGTAACACCGGTATCGCGCTGGCCATGGCTGCCGCGATCAAGGGTTACAAGATGATCCTGATCATGCCGGACAACTCCAGCGCCGAACGTAAAGCCGCGATGACGGCCTATGGCGCCGAGCTGATCCTGGTGACCCAGGAAGAAGGCATGGAAGGCGCGCGCGACCTCGCTCAGCGAATGGAAGCCGAAGGCCGCGGCAAGGTGCTGGACCAGTTCGCCAACGGTGATAACCCCGAGGCGCACTACACCACCACCGGTCCGGAAATCTGGCGCCAGACCGAAGGCTCCATCACTCACTTCGTCAGTTCGATGGGCACCACCGGCACCATCATGGGCGTGTCGCGCTACTTGAAAGAGCAGAACGACAACGTGCAGATCATCGGCCTGCAACCGATGGAAGGTTCGGCGATTCCGGGCATCCGTCGCTGGCCGCAGGAATACCTGCCGAAGATCTACCAGGCCGATCGCGTGGACCGGATCGTCGACATGGCGCAAAGCGAAGCCGAAGACGTGACCCGTCGTCTGGCTCGCGAAGAAGGCATCTTCTGCGGTGTGTCCTCGGGCGGTGCCGTGGCAGCGATGCTGCGCCTGTCCCAGGAAGTTGAAAACGCGGTGATCGTCGCGATCATCTGCGACCGTGGCGACCGTTACTTGTCGACCGGCATTTTCGACGCGCCCAACTGATGGCCAAGCAAGAGAGAGGCCTGCGCTTCCAACCCACCGGTGGCAGCAAGGCCCCGCAAATTCCGACCGGCAAAAAGCAGCGCTTGAACATTGAGCGCCTGGCCAATGACGGTCGCGGTATCGCGTTTTTCGAAGGTCGCACCTGGTTCGTCATCGGCGCATTGGCCGGTGAAGAAATCGAGGCGCGCGTGTTGGGCGCTCACGGCAAAGTGGTCGAGGCGCGCACCGAACGGGTGTTCCAGGCCAGCGAATTGCGTCGCCCGGCACCGTGTCCGCATGCCGGTCGCTGCGGCGGTTGCAGCGTGCAGCATCTGCCGCACACCGAACAACTCGCCCTCAAGCAGCGCATGCTCGCCGAGCAACTGTCCAAGGTCGCCGGTGTCGAACCCCAGGAATGGGCAGCGCCGTTGAGCGGTCCGGAATTCGGTTACCGCCGTCGCGCCCGAGTGGCGGTGCGTTGGGACATGAAAGCGAAGAAACTCGAAGTCGGATTCCGAGCGGCAGGCAGTCAGGACATCGTGGCCATCAACGAATGCACGGTGCTGGTCCAGCCGTTGCAGCCGATCATGACCCGCTTGCCGGAAATGCTTCGACGCTTGAGCAAACCTCAGGCGCTGGGGCATGTGGAATTGTTCGCCGGATCGTCGCTGGCCGTTTTGCTGCGGCACATGGCGCCGTTGTCCGAAGCCGACCTGACAATCCTCAAGGATTTCTGCGCGTTCCATGACGCTCAGTTGTGGCTGCATGGAGACGGCGACCCGCAACCGGTCGAGGCCGATCAGTCGCTGGGTTATCGCCTGGAGCAGTGGGATTTGAACCTGGCGTACCGGCCGGGGGATTTCATCCAGGTCAACGCCGGGGTCAACGAAGCGATGATTGCCCAGGCGCTGGACTGGTTGAAGCCGACCTCGGATGAGCGGGTTCTCGATCTATTCTGTGGGTTGGGTAACTTTGCCTTGCCCTTGGCCAAAGCCGTTCGCGAAGTGGTGGCGGTGGAAGGCGTGCAGGCGATGGTCGAGCGGGCCGCCGACAATGCGGCTAGCAATAATCTGCATAACGCAAAGTTTTTTCAGGCCGATTTATCCCAGCCTTTGTCCGATGCCGAATGGGCGCGCGAAGGCTTTTGTGCGGTACTCTTGGACCCACCGCGAGACGGTGCTTTCGAGGTCGTGCGCAAGCTGGCGTCCCTGGGCGCCAAACGATTGGTGTACGTATCGTGCAACCCGGCAACGCTGGCGCGCGATACGGCCGAATTGATCAAGCAGGGCTACCGGTTAAAACGTGCCGGGATTCTCGATATGTTTCCTCAGACGGCACATGTCGAGGCCATGGCGTTATTTGAAGCGAGCTAGGACGGCTCGTCTGGTCCGACTGGCCGCCCGTGCTGCTCTCGCATAGCCCCGTGAGGGCAATCGGGCAATGAAGGTCAGCGAATTGACGCATTGAATCTGCGTCGTAGGGAAGGTAAGCAAGATGGTACAGGTGAGAGCACACCAGCCGATCAACACCGACGGCAGTATCAATCTCGAGGCTTGGCTCGATCATGCGGTCAGTGTCGATCTGGCACTGGATCGCGAAGCCTTGAAGGAAGCGTGCGAGTTCGCTCGCGTGTCTGAACAACAAGCCAATGCGGCGAAGAATCTATGGTCCGAAGGGACCTCGAGTTTCCGCACGGGCCTTGAGATCGCCGAGATTCTCGCCGACCTCAAACTGGATCAGGATTCGTTGGTCGCGGCGGTCCTGTACCGCGGCGTGCGCGAAGGCCAGATCGAACTGCCGGCGGTCAGCCAGCGCTTTGGTCCGGTGGTCGCCAAACTCATCGACGGCGTGTTGCGCATGGCGGCGATCAGCGCCAGCCTGAGCCCCCGTCAATCGTTGGTGCTGGGCACTCAGGGGCAGGTCGAGAACCTGCGCAAAATGCTCGTGGCCATGGTCGACGACGTTCGCGTCGCGCTGATCAAACTGGCCGAACGCACCTGCGCGATCCGTGCGGTGAAAACCGCCGACGACGAGAAGCGCAACCGCGTTGCCCGTGAAGTCTTCGACATCTACGCGCCGCTGGCTCACCGTCTCGGTATCGGTCATATCAAGTGGGAACTGGAGGACTTGTCCTTCCGTTACCTCGAGCCCGATCAGTACAAGCAGATCGCCAAGTTGCTCCACGAGCGACGGCTGGATCGCGAGCGCTTCATCGCCGATGTGATGAACCAGCTGAAAGTCGAATTGCAGGCCACCGGCGTCGACGCCGACATCAGCGGTCGGGCCAAACACATCTATTCGATCTGGCGCAAAATGCAGCGCAAGGGTCTGGAGTTCAGCCAGATCTACGACGTGCGCGCCGTGCGTGTGCTGGTGCCGGAAATGCGCGACTGCTACACCGCGCTCGGCATCGTCCACACCTTGTGGCGGCACATCCCGAAAGAGTTCGACGACTACATCGCCAACCCGAAAGAGAACGGCTACCGCTCGCTGCACACCGCGGTGATCGGCCCCGAGGGCAAGGTGCTGGAAGTGCAGATCCGCACCCACGCCATGCACGAAGAAGCCGAGTTGGGCGTTTGCGCGCACTGGAAGTACAAGGGCACCGACGTCAAATCCGGCTCCAACCACTACGAAGAGAAAATCTCCTGGCTGCGTCAGGTCCTCGAGTGGCATGAAGAGCTGGGCGATATCGGCGGTCTGGCCGAACAACTGCGGGTCGATATCGAGCCGGATCGGGTCTACATCTTCACCCCGGACGGTCACGCCATCGACTTGCCGAAAGGCGCGACACCGCTGGACTTCGCCTACCGCGTGCACACCGAGATCGGCCACAACTGCCGTGGCGCGAAGATCAACGGGCGCATCGTACCGCTCAACTACAGCCTGCAAACCGGTGAGCAAGTCGAGATCATCACCAGCAAGCACGGTACTCCGAGCCGTGACTGGCTGAACCCGAACCTGGGTTACATCACCACCTCGCGGGCGCGGGCGAAGATTGTTCACTGGTTCAAGTTGCAGGCGCGCGATCAGAACGTCGCGGCCGGTAAAACGTTGCTCGAACGTGAGTTGAGTCGCCTCGGTCTGCCGGCGGTGGACTTCGACAAGCTGGCCGACAAGGCCAACATGAAGACCGCCGAGGACATGTACGCCGCGTTGGGCGCCGGTGATTTGCGTCTGGCGCAACTGGTGAACCTGGCGCAGCAACTGGTCGAGCCGGAACGCGGCAACGAGCAGCTGGAATTGATTCCGCGCAAAGCCACTGGCTACAAACCGGGCAAGCGTGGCGACATTCAGATCCAGGGCGTCGGCAATCTCATGACGCAAATGGCCGGTTGCTGTCAGCCGTTGCCGGGCGATGCCATCGTCGGCTACATCACCCAGGGCCGCGGCGTGAGCATTCACCGTCAGGACTGCGCCTCGGTGCTGCAACTGGGCGGGCGCGAGCCGGAGCGGATCATCCAGGTCAGCTGGGGCCCGGTGCCGGTGCTCACCTATCCGGTGGACATCATCATCCGCGCCTACGACCGCTCCGGTCTGCTGCGTGACGTCTCGCAAGTGCTGCTCAACGAGCGGATCAACGTGCTGGCGGTCAACACCCGCTCGAACAAAGAGGACAACACCGCGTTGATGTCCCTGACCATCGAGATTCCGGGGCTGGATGCACTGGGGCGGTTGCTGGGGCGGATTTCCCAGTTGCCGAACATCATCGAAACCCGGCGTAACCGTACGCCGTGATGATGATCTCTGTAGGAGCGAGGCTTGCCCGCGAAGGCGTCATACCTGACATACCGCCTTCGCGGGCAAGCCTCGCTCCTACAGGGTTACGGTTGCGTCCGACATACCGCATTGCAGATGTAGAGACTGATTGATGTATTCACTTGAAGACTTGCTGCACCTGATGAGCCGTCTGCGCGACCCGCAGTTCGGCTGTCCGTGGGATATCAAGCAAACCTACGCCACCATCGTCCCGCACACCCTCGAGGAAGCCTACGAAGTCGCTGACGCCATCGAGCGCGGTGACTTCGATCACTTGCAGGGTGAGCTGGGCGATTTGCTGTTCCAGGTGGTTTATTACAGCCAGCTGGCCCGGGAAGAAGGGCGTTTTGAATTCGCCGGCGTGATCGACAGCATCACCCGCAAGCTGATCCGTCGTCATCCTCACGTGTTTCCCACCGGCGATCTGTACGCGCCGCTGGACGTTCCGCGTCTGAGTGAAGAACAGGTCAAGCAGCGCTGGGAAGAGATCAAGGCTGAAGAACGCGCCGAGAAATCAGCCGCACCCGAACAGCTGTCCTTGCTCGATGATGTGCCGGCCGCACTGCCTGCATTGTCGCGCTCAGCGAAGTTGCAGAAGCGCGCAGGGCAGGTCGGTTTCGACTGGCCGGACGCCTTGCCGGTGCTGGACAAGGTTCGTGAAGAACTCGATGAAGTGCTCGAAGCCATGGCCGACAACGACTCGGCAGCGATTGCCGATGAAGTCGGTGACCTGCTGTTTTCCGTGGTCAATCTGGCGCGTCATTTGAAGGTCGATCCGGAAACCGCACTGCGTGGCGCCAACAGCAAGTTCGAAAGACGCTTCCGTTTTATCGAACAGGCATTGCGCGACACCCACCGTCCCATGGAAGATTGCACCCTCGAAGAGTTGGACGCCTTGTGGGGCGAAGCCAAACGTCAGGAAAAGAATTTGCCCAGCTGCGGTTGAGCAGTGGCCTAAGTGAGAAATAAGCACCATGAGCATTTCCCTTCGCGACCAGTTGCTCAAAGCAGGGCTGGTCAACCAAAAGCAGGCCAAACAGGTCGGCAAAGAGAAGCAGAAGCAGCAACGCCTGGCCCATAAAGGCCAGATTGAACTCGATGACTCGCAGCAGCGTGCAGCCCAGGAAGCGATGGCCGAGAAGGTCAAGCGCGACCAGGAGCTGAACCGCCAGCAGCAGGAGAAAGTCGAGGCCAAAGCCCGTGCGGCGCAGATCAAGCAATTGATCGAAGTCTCGCGCCTGCCGAAGCTGACCACCGAGGACTACTACAACTTCGTTGACGACAAGAAGGTCAAGCGCATATCCGTCAACACGCTGATGCGTAACCAGTTGAGCAATGGCTTCCTGGCGATCGTGCACCACGCTGGCGGTTACGAAGTGATCCCCCGTGAGGCCGCCCTGAAGATCCAGGAACGCGATCCACAACGCATCGTGCAGATGAACGTCAAGAAGGAAGAAGTCGCTGCCGAGGACGATCCGTACGCGGCCTATCAGATCCCTGACGATCTGATGTGGTAAGGCTTTAAAGACTGCAACAACGACAAACCCCGCTCATGGCGGGGTTTGTCGTTTTCAATGCTGTAGTTGCTTATGCGGATCGGAGCGCTCGTTGCTGCTCCTGTATTTCCAGTTCGGCCTTGTAGCTGTGGGCGTCGGTTTCGGAATGAAACATCCCCACCAGCATGTCTTGTTGATGTACATCCCAAATCCGGATACCGGCGGCGATGCCTTCATGGGATTTATGTGAATCGTCGCGTTCAGTTACTTTTACAGTCATCTGCTAGCTCCAATCTCTGTTATCTGCAGCAAGGCGTGTGCAGGACTCTGTTATATGTTTTGTTAGCCTGCTAAGTAAACGACTGAGTTCGGTAACGAATTTTTGCGAAATCGACAAAAGTCCTGCAGCCCGCCAAACACGCGGCATTCGGTCGCAGGGTGTTGAGTTTCATGACAAAAGCTTCATGTTTGCGACCAGGAAAATGCAGGTTTAACGCCGACCCTGTGGGAGCTAGCCTGCTGGCGATGACGGTGTTTCAGCCGATACATTAATTGCCTGGAAGTCCGCTATCGCGAGCAGGCTCACTCCCACAGGAATCGCGGCGTTCCACATTTTTTCAGGCACAAAAAAACGCCCCGAACCAGTCGGGGCGTTTTTGTGTGCTGCGAGACGGCGGGGTATTACTTGCCGGCCCAGCGCTTCAGTACCAGGGTGGCGTTGGTGCCACCGAAGCCGAAGCTGTTGCTCATCACGGTGTTGATGGTGGCGTCTTCGCGAGTCTTGGTCAGGATCGGCATGTCAGCCACTTCCGGGTCCAGTTCGTCGATGTTGGCGGAACCCGCCATGAAGTTGCCTTCCATCATCAGCATGCAGTAGATCGCTTCGTGAACGCCGGCGGCGCCCAGGGAGTGACCCGACAGGCTCTTGGTGGAGCTGATGGCTGGAGCCTTGTCGCCGAACACTTCACGCACACCTTTCATTTCCGCGACGTCGCCGACCGGAGTCGAAGTGCCGTGGGTGTTCAGGTAGTCGATCGGAGTATCAACGGTGGACATGGCCATCTGCATGCAGCGGATGGCGCCTTCGCCGCTTGGAGCGACCATGTCGTAGCCGTCGGAGGTCGCGCCGTAGCCAACGATTTCCGCGTAAATCTTCGCGCCGCGGGCCAGAGCATGTTCCAGCTCTTCGACCACGACCATGCCGCCACCGCCGGCGATGACGAAACCGTCACGCTTGGCGTCGTAGGCACGGGAAGCTTTTTCCGGGGTTTCGTTGTACTGGCTGGACAGTGCGCCCATGGCGTCGAACAGGAACGACTGGCTCCAATGCTCTTCTTCACCACCGCCGGCGAACACGACGTCCTGCTTGCCCATCTGGATCTGTTCCATGGCGTTACCGATGCAGTGAGCACTGGTGGCGCAGGCAGACGCGATGGAGTAGTTCAGGCCCTTGATCTTGAACGGCGTGGCCAGGCAAGCGGAAACGGTGCTGCTCATGGTCCGCGTTACACGGTATGGGCCAACGCGCTTCACGCCTTTCTCGCGCAGGATATCCAGCGCTTCCATCTGGTTCAGCGTGGAGGCGCCACCGGAACCGGCGATCAGGCCGGTACGCGGGTTGGAGACTTGCTCATCGGTCAGGCCGGAGTCTGCGATGGCATCTTTCATGGCCAGGTAGGCGTACGCCGCCGCGTGGCCGACGAAGCGATAGATCTTGCGATCGATCAGCTCTTCGAGGGGAAGGTCAATGGAGCCGGAAACCTGGCTACGCAGACCCATTTCGGCATATTCCGGGTTGAACCGGATGCCAGGGCGGCTTGCACGCAGGTTAGCGGAGACGGTCTCTTTGTCATTGCCCAGGCACGATACGATGCCCAGACCAGTGATAACGACGCGGCGCATGCGGATAACCCTTAGAAGTTGTCAGTGGAGGTAAAAACGCCGACCCGAAGGCCTTCGGCGGTGTAGATCTCGCGGCCGTCGACACTGACCGAACCATCGGCGATGGCCAGGTTCAGCTTGCCCTTGAGCACGCGCTTGATCTGAATGTTATAGGTGACTTTCTTGGCGGTCGGCAGGACCTGGCCAAAGAATTTCACTTCGCCCGAACCCAGCGCACGGCCGCGGCCCGGCAGGCCTTGCCAGCCGAGGAAGAAGCCGACCAGTTGCCACATGGCGTCGAGGCCCAGGCAGCCTGGCATCACCGGATCACCTTCGAAGTGGCAGGCGAAAAACCACAGGTCCGGAGTGATATCCAGCTCGGCGACCAATTCACCTTTGCCGTACTTGCCACCCTCGGCACTGATATGGGTGATGCGATCCACCATCAGCATGTTCGGGGCGGGCAGTTGTGCGTTACCTGGGCCGAACAGCTCACCGCGACTGCAGCGCAGCAGGTCTTCCCGAGTAAAGGCGTTTTGTTGGGTCATGCGAGCTCCTCAATAGTCCCATGCGGCAGGGTGGGGCAAATCTTCCCGGCCGACCGAGGCGTTCATGCCTCGAATCAGCAGCCTACTCATAGACTATTGCGTTGTGGTGAAAGTCACAGCACCAAGGACATGAATGTACACTTGTGCACTGAAATTATTATTCAAGCCCCTTTTCGGGCCTGTTCGGGTGCCTAAGACTGCCGCACTTTCGCCTTTCACGCCAGTCGCAGATGGTCGAAAGGCCTGCACTACTGCACCCAACGCTGCAGAATTTGCTGCAGATCAGTGCGTTTGAACGGCTTGGCCAAGTAATCGTTCATTCCGGCGGATAAACATGCCTCACGATCACCCTGCAAGGCATTGGCAGTCAGGGCGATGATCGGCAAGTCTGCACAACCGGGCAACCGGCGGATCTGGCGGGTGGCTTCGTAGCCGTCGATGATCGGCAGTCGGCAATCCATCAGAATCGCTTCGAAAATCAGGCTCTCGGCACTTCGTACCGCCTGTGCGCCATCGGTCGCGACGCTGACAGTAAAGCCCAGGCTGCGCAACATTGCTTCGATGACCGTCTGGTTGACCGGGTTGTCCTCCACCAGCAACACATTGCGCCCTTCACCATGGCCGTCGCCAGCCTGTGTTCGTGGCTTCAATTCCGGCAGCGATTGCTTATACAGGGCCAGCGGTATTTCCAGGGTGAACACCGAGCCGCGGCCTTCTTCACTCTGCGCGCGCAAGGTGCCGCCCATGCGTTCGGCCAGTGTGCGGGCAATCGGCAATCCCAGCCCGGTGCCGCCGTAACGCCTTGAAATAGAACTGTCGGCTTGCTGGAACGCATTGAACATCAATTCCAGGCTTTCGGCCGAGATGCCAATCCCGCTGTCGCGCACGGTGCAGGTGAACCACAGCAGTTCGTGATCCAGTGACTGCCACTGCGGTTCGATGCTGACGCGGCCTTGCTCGGTGAATTTCAGCGCGTTGCCCACCAGGTTGACCAGAATTTGCCGGATCCGCGTCGGGTCGCCCTGAACCTGCAGGGCGCGCATGTCCTCGGGAATCGCCAGAGCCAGATCGAGCCGGCGTTGCGCCGCGCTGTGCTGGAACGACTGGGCGCAGCTGCTGATCAGGTCCGCGAGGTTGAACGGAATGTGTTCAAGCTCCAGTTCCGAACGCTCGATGCGCGAGAAGTCGAGAATATCGTTGATGACTTTGAGCAGGTGTTCAGTGGACTCCGACGCCAGCGCCGCATACTCGATCTGCTCCTCGGTCATGTCGGTGGTTTCCAGCAGTTGCAGCATGCCCAGCACACCATTCATCGGCGTGCGCAGTTCGTGGCTCATCATCGCTAGGAAATCGGATTTGGCGTTGTTGGCCTTTTCCGCTTCTTCGCGAGTCTGGATCAATTGCGCCATGGCCTGATGCTGCTCACGGCTGGCCTGCTCGAGGCCCTGCGCGAGGTTGTTGATGTGCTGCGACAACGCGCCCAATTCGGTGTCGTCGACAATCGGCAGCGGCGTTTTATAGTCGCCGTCCTGAATCGCCTTCACGGCGTGGCCGATGTCGCGGATCGGCTGCGACAGGCTGCCGGCCAGGCGCCGGGCCACCAGAAAGGTAAATAGCAGCGCGAACAAGGCGAGGATCCCGGCCTTGAACAGGATTTCCTGCTGGCGCTGGCTGAAGGCGTCATTGGACAAACCGACGATCACCCGGCCCAGATAGTCTTCGGGCGGCGCCGTGTTATCGGCTTTGCTGCCCTGGAAAAAATCATTGTTCAGGGCGATCCGTTGCAGCCGTACCGGCGCCTGGAACACTTCGACCTGGTGCGAGCGAGCGTGGGTTTCCGACGGTTGCTCGACATACACCAGAATCCGGTTGGCGCTGTCCTGGACTTCCAGAAAGCGCACGTTTGGCGTGGCCAGCGTGGCCTTGAGCAAGCTTTCGAGCACCTCGTTGTTGCCCGAGATCACCCCGTATTCCGTCGCGGGCGCCAGTTGGTTGGCGATCAGCTGGCCGGTGTGGTTGAGCTCCTGACGCAAGTCCTGGATCCGCACGAAGGTGAAGAAACTGATCAGCAGCAAGGTCAGCAACAGGGCGGGGCCGAGGCTGATGATCTGCGTGCGGGTATTGATGTCCCATCCGCGACGGAAGGTCATGGGCGGCGTTCTCCTTCGGCCAACTGTGCTGCGACAAACGCTTCAGTCACCTGTTCAATACCCAATGAACGAGCCACCTGCGGATTACTTAACACTTTGAAGTGTTGCGGATACAACGCACGCGGCCAGGCAGTGGGCGGGCGATTGAGCAATGCGTCGAGCACTTCCAGCCAATCGTTCTGATCGCTGTAGGTGCTGGCCAGGCTGCCGGCCTTGACGAACGCGGCGTTGGGGCCGACCAGCGCAAGTTGTCGCGAGTAGCTGCTCAACAGCAGGTTTTTTGCGGTTTTGGGGTTGTACAAATCGGAGTCGTCGAGGCCCAGCAGCACATCGCAGTTCTTCAGCAAATCCTGTAAGGGGCGGCTGTCGTTGGTGTTGTCCCATCGCTCGGCAATCACTTCAAGGCCCAACGCTTGTGCCGACAGACGCAATTCCTTGAGCAGGAATTCGCTGTGACTGTCGTACAGCACGCCGATGCGTCGGGCCTCGGGCAGGATGAGCCGGATCAGGCGCAATTGCCGATCCAGCGGTGGATCGCTCCAGAGCAGGCTGAGGTTCGTTGGAAAGTCAGCGCCGAAACGTTGGTGGGCTTGCAGGCGACTGATGCGCAGCACCAAAGTCGGCGGACCTTGAGTCTCCTGCAGGCGCCAGTCGAGGCTCGGCAGATCGAGCAGGATCAAACGGGTATCGGCGGATAGTTTGCCCGGCGTCGGCAAGCTGTCCAGTGCCTGGAAACGCACGCTGTCGGCAGGGCGCATGCCGCTCAGCGCCTGCACAAAGGATTGCACGCCGGGACTGTCTTCGGTGCCGGTCAGCAGAATGTCGACGGCTTGTGCCGACAGGCTGCCGAGCAGGCCGGCAAACGTCAGGCACAACCCTGCCAGCAGGCGGCCAAGGCTTGGCGACTTCCGCGACCGGCGATGCAGCATTTAAAACGTCAGCTCCGCGCTGAAGTAGAGCACCCGACGCTCGTCGTAGTTGTTGTCGACGAAGGTGGTGGGTTGATGGTCGAGGCGCTGCTGGAGCACACCGGCCAGTTCCAGGCTGGCCTTGCCCAGGCCGATGCGTTTGGCGATGCGCGTATCGACGCGTTCGAAACGGTAGCCGTTGAGGGCGTCGTCCCCGTAATAGAAGAGGGCGCTGTTCCAGCCGTGACCCCAATTGCGCAGCCAGCCGGCGGAACCGCTGTTGCGCGCCGTCAGTTGCTCATCTTGCGGATTGCTCGCCTCGGCATCGACGTAGGCGTAAGTCAGGCGCAGCCGGTCGGCGCTGCTCAGGCGCCAGTCCAGCTGGGTTTCGGTGCCCTTGAAACGCGAGCTGTTGGAATTGCTGGCGATGTACTGATTGTTGCGCAGCGGCTCGCTGATCATGCCGCTGATTTCGTCGTAGAACAGCTTCACATCGACCGTCAGCCCAAGCTCCGCGAAGTAGCCGTTGTAGCCCAGTTCGCGCGAGCGCATGCGTTCTTGTTCGAGGTCGCCGGGGCCGCGGGTCTTGACGAAATAACGGGCGCTGGTCTGGCCGTAGGCACTGGGTCGCAGGTTGGTCACCTGGTAACTCCAGTTGACGTTGTTCTCGAACATGTCCGGGGAACGGATCGCTTCCGAGTACACCGCGCGCAGGCCGTGGCGCGGGTTGATCAGGTAATTGACCGCCACCCGAGGGGTCAACGAACTGCCGGTCAATTGCGTGTCTTCGAACATGGCTCCACCCTGCAGCAACCAGTGCTCGGTGGCGCGCCACTCGAGTTGGCCGAATGCCCGCCAGGTGGTGTCGTCGAGCGTGCCATTGAAGTAGGTTTCGGAATCTGCCCGGTCGTAACGATAGTTCATGCCACTGACCAGTCGCAGACTGTCGGACAGGCTGAGGGTGTCTTGCAGTTCAAGGTCGTAGCGCGACTCCCGTGCGCTCTGGTCGATGTCGCCACAGAGGGTTTGCCGGGCGCCGTTGCGCCATTGCGCCAGCACTTGATTGCCCAGCGCTTGTTCCGCCGCCGTGCCGGCCGGTGCGCCGGGCCCGGTAAAGCGTTCCATGTTGCGCGCCAGGCGTTCGGTGTAGTTCGGGTTGAGCTGCCAGAGTTCGGTCAGTTCCGGGCTGAACGAAACCTCGGCATCGCAGGCGCGCCAGGTCTGCTGGCGGTCCCAGTGCTGGGCCGAACCCTGGATATAAAGGCTGTGATCGGGATTGATATCCAGGTTCCAGCGCAACGAACCGGCGTAGTCCTTGGCGACGACGTCGGAATTGTTCCCGGCCGCGGTAATCCCGGAGAATACCGGGCGGTAGGTATAAGGCCGCTGGTTGGTCCCGTCCTTGGCGTTCAACTGCCAGTCGATGCTCTGGTTTTCGTTCAGCGTCTGGCTGACGGCCAGGTTGAAGCGGTTCAGACGGCGGCTGTCGCGATAATCGGCGCCGTTGCGATCGGTGTCGAAGCCGTCGTCTTCCTGGCCGGACAACGACAGGCGCAGGTCGCCGCCGTCCCACCCCGTGCCCTGGCTGGCATAAAAGTCGTTGATGCCGCGCTGGCCACGAGTGACTTTCATCCGCGTGCCGTGGCTGTCGGCCGGGTTGCGGGTGATGATGTTGACCACCGCCATCAGCGCATTGGCGCCATAGCTGACGGTGTTGGGGCCGCGGAAAACCTCGATGCGCTCGATGTCTTCCATGGCCACCGGAATATCACTCCAGTCCACCGTGGCCAGGCCGGCGCGGTATACCGAACGGCCGTCGATCAGCACCTGCATGCGCCGCGCTTCTGTGGCGTTGGTGCCGTGGTAATTCACCGTCGCCTGATTGCCGCTGATATTGCCGACCATCATGCCCGGCACCAGCCGCAGCAATTCGCTGATGTCCCGCGCGCCGCTGGCGTTGATCAGCTCGCTGTCGATCACCGTCATGCTCCCCGGGACGGCGGCCGGCGACTGCTTCAGGCGGGTGGCCGTGAGCACTTGCGGCAGCGTTTCGTTGTCGAGGAACAAGTCGTCGGCCAGCAATGGCGAGCTGAAAATCAGTGCCAGAACCAGCGGCGAGCGGGGTGAAGGGGAGCCAAACGACACGAAACGTCCTTGATAACGATGAGTTGGCGCGCATGTTAACCGAGCTGGTCGACTTTTCCATTCACGATGCCGGCATTTTCCTAGGATTTATTGGTCTTCTTCCTACAAGTATCGGTAATTGATGCGGGGGCTGGCCGCCACTGGGACGCTCCGTATAATGCCGACATCGCCACTGGTATGGATTAACGGATTGCATATGACTGAACAGCGCCCAATTGCGGTCCTGGGGGGCGGAAGTTTTGGTACCGCCGTGGCTAATCTGTTGGCCGAGAACGGGCATCAGGTCCGGCAGTGGATGCGTGATCCCGAACAGGCCGAGTCCATTCGGGTCAATCGCGAGAACCCGCGTTACCTCAAAGGCATCAAGATTCTTCCGGCAGTCGAACCGGTGACCGACTTGCAAGCGACCCTGGACGCCTGCGACCTGTGCTTTGTCGCGCTGCCGTCCAGCGCGCTGCGCTCGGTACTGGTCCCGCACGCCGACCGTTTGAACGGCAAATTGCTGGTCAGCCTGACCAAAGGCATCGAAGCCCACACCTTCAAGCTGATGAGCGAGATCCTCGAGGAAATCGCCCCGCAAGCGCGCATCGGCGTGCTGTCCGGGCCGAACCTGGCCCGTGAAATCGCCGAACACGCGCTGACCGCCACGGTGGTCGCCAGCGAAGACGAAGAACTCTGCCAACGAGTCCAGGAAGCGCTGCATGGTCGCACCTTCCGCGTTTACGCCAGCGCCGACCGTTTTGGCGTGGAGTTGGGCGGGGCACTGAAAAATGTGTACGCGATCATCGCCGGCATGGCGGTGGCGCTGGGCATGGGCGAAAACACCAAGAGCATGCTGATCACTCGCGCGTTGGCGGAAATGACCCGCTTCGCGGTGAATCAGGGCGCCAACCCGATGACGTTCCTGGGGCTGGCCGGCGTGGGCGACTTGATCGTCACGTGCTCGTCGCCGAAAAGCCGCAACTACCAGGTCGGGTTTGCCCTCGGCCAGGGGTTGAGCCTTGAAGATGCGGTCACCCGCCTGGGCGAAGTCGCCGAAGGCGTGAACACGCTCAAGGTGCTCAAGGCCAAGGCTCAGGAAGTGGGCGTCTATATGCCGCTGGTCGCCGGGTTGCACGCGATCCTGTTCGAAGGGCGCACGCTCAATCAAGTGATTGAACTGTTGATGCGCGGCGAACCCAAAACCGATGTGGACTTCATTTCCACCAGTGGTTTCAACTGATCACGCTTTCCAGGGAGATGCACATGAACGATCCGAAAACAGAGGCCACCTACGAGTCCATTCTGCTGCGGGTGTTATGGATGATCGTCTTCTTGCTGGTCTGGCAAGTGGCGCAGTTCATCCTCGGCGCGGTGGTGCTGGTGCAACTGATCTATCGTTTGATTTATGGCGCCCCGAGCGCCAGCCTGATGAACTTCGGCGACAGCCTGAGCCAGTTCCTGGCGCAGATCGGTCGTTTCGGCACCTTCCACAGCGACCAGAAACCCTGGCCGTTCGCCGACTGGCCGACGCCGCGTACACCGGAAGGCGAAGCGCCGCACGCCGTGCCGCCCGCGCCACATCCGGCCCGAGATGAGGAGCCGAAACTATGAAACTCTGGGTATTGCGTCATGGTGAAGCCGAGCCACACGGCAGTCGTCCTGATTCCGAGCGGGCATTGACCGCCCACGGTCGTGAAGAAGTGCTGCGCACCGCCGCCGAGTTGATCGGCCAGCCGATTACCGCGATTTATGCCAGTCCTTTCCTGCGAGCGCAGGAGACCGCGCAGCTGGTACGCGAAGCGCTGGGCTTCCAGCCAGAGATCCGCACCGTTGAATGGTTGACCCCCGACAATCGTCCGCAAGCGGTAGCCGAGCAGTTGGTGTCTGTCGATCACGCGCTGCTGGTCAGCCATAACCCGCTGGTAGGCAATTTGCTGGGTTACCTGCAGAACGGGCATGTGCAAGATCCGGAAGCGGTGAAAACGGCCGGCCTTGCAGAACTCGAAGGTGACTTGCCGCTGGCCGGTGCGATGAAACTCAAAGGCATCAAACACCCGTAACCCTGGTGTTTCCGGGGGGGATGGTGGGTGCCCGAAACATGTGAGCGACACTGATCAAGTGTGAGAGCGGGCTTGCTCGCGAAGAGGGAGTGTCAGTCCCTATCAATGTTGCCTGACACACCGCTTTCGCGAGCAAGCCCGCTCCCACAGGTTCTGCTGCGCACCTGTTTTTTTTGTGTGAAATAGTCAACCAAGCAACCGCTTGGTTGACTACGCTTGCTCCAGACCAAAAATAAAGGAGCGAGTCGCATGTCAGCTGCTTTTCGTTTGCCGCTGGACGTCTTTTACGAGCGTGAAGCCCGTCATCCCCGCCAGCGGTATCTGGTCCAGCCTACCGGCGGCGGACAAGTCGAGACCCTGACCTGGGCCGACGTCGGCCATCAGGCTCGCTGCGCCGCGCACTGGCTGCGGGCCCGCGAACTGCCCCAAGGCAGCCACATCGCCCTGATCTCGAAAAACTGTGCCCACTGGATCATCGCCGACCTGGCAATCTGGATGGCCGGCCACGTTTCAGTGCCGCTGTACCCGAACCTCACGGCCGAATCCGTGGCGCAAGTGCTTCAACACTCAGAAGCGGCGCTGGCGTTCATCGGTAAACTCGATGACTGGCCGGGCATGTCCCGCGGGGTCAGCGCCGACCTGCCGACCATCAGCCTGCCACTGCATCCCCCTGGCACCTTTGATTTCAGCTGGGCTGACCTGCAGCGCAGCTCACCGATCCAGGACGACCCCAAACCCGCTGCCGATCAATTGGCGACCATCATTTACACCTCCGGCACCACCGGGCTGCCTAAAGGCGTCATGCACAGCTTCGGCAATCTGGGGTTCGCTACCACCCGCGGCACTCAGTTGTTTGGCCTCAACGAGTCGGACCGACTGCTGTCCTACCTGCCGCTGTGCCACGTTGCCGAGCGGATGTTTGTCGAGTTGGCGTCGATCTACACCGGGCAAACCGTGTTCTTTGCCGAGAGCCTCGACACCTTCCTCACCGATTTGCAGCGCGCGCGGCCGACCGCATTGTTTGGCGTGCCGCGGATCTGGACCAAGTTCCAGATGGGCGTGTACAGCAAGATCCCGGCAAAACGCCTCGACTTCCTGCTCGGGCTGCCCTTCATCGGCAAGCGGGTCGGGCACAAAGTGCTCGCCGGGTTGGGGCTGGATGCGTTGCGCGTGGCGTTGTCCGGCGCCGCACCCGTGCCGCAGACCTTGTTGCTGTGGTATCGCAAATTGGGGCTGGACGTGCTGGAGGTCTACGGCATGACCGAGAGCTGCGGTTACTCCCACATCGGCCGCCCCGGGGACGATAAACCCGGCTGGATCGGCAAGCCTTGCCCGGAAGTTGAAGTGCGGATCGCCGACTCCGGCGAAGTCATGGTGCGCAGCGGCGCGACCATGCTTGGTTATTTCAAGGACCCTGAGAAAACCGCAGAAACCATCACCGAGGACGGCTTCCTGCGCACCGGTGACAAGGGCGAGCAAGATACCGAGGGCTACCTGCGCCTGACCGGGCGGCTGAAAGAAATCTTCAAGACCAGCAAAGGCAAATACGTCGCCCCGGCGCCGATCGAAAACCGGCTGGCGGTGCATTCGCGGATCGAACAGGTGTGCGTGGTCGGCGATGGTTTGAGTGCGCCGCTGGGGTTGTGCGTGCTGTCCGCTGTCGGTCAGCAGGATGCCAGCGGAACGGCGCGGGCGGGGCTGCATTCAAGCCTGGAAAAACTGCTGGAGGAGGTCAATGGCGGGCTCGACAAACACGAGCGCTTGCGTCGGTTGGTGGTGGTCAAGGACAGTTGGGCGGTGGAAAACGGCTTCCTGACGCCGACCCTGAAGATCAAGCGCAACGTGATCGAAGCGGCGTACGGCGCTCGCTTCGAAGAATGGAGCGAGCGCAGCGAGGCGGTGCTGTGGCAGGATTGAGCGACGAATAAAACCAACAAAGGAAAGCAACGATGAGTTTGTGGCGTACCACTCCCAACGTCGAGCAGTTGAACGCAATCCAGAAAAACACCATCGGCGAAGTGCTGGATATTCGCTTCGAAGCCTTTGATGAGGAATCCCTGACCGCGAGCATGGTCATCGACCACCGCACGCATCAGCCATACGGTTTACTGCACGGCGGCGCCTCGCTGGTGCTGGCTGAAACGGTCGGTTCCATGGCCAGTTACCTGTGCATCGATGCGAGCAAGTTCTATTGCGTGGGTCTGGAAATCAACGCCAACCACTTGCGAGGTCTGCGCAGCGGGCGAGTGACGGCGGTGGCCAAGCCGATTCACATTGGGCGCACGACCCATGTCTGGGACATTCGCTTGACCAGCGATGAGGGCAAGGCCAGTTGCGTGTCGCGGTTGACCATGGCGGTTGTGCCATTGGGCGAAAATCCTCCGGCCCGCTGAGAGTGTGTTTCTTCAATTCATTCCGCCCCCTCACCCTAACCCTCTCCCCAAGGGGCGAGGGGACTGACCGAGTTGTTTCTGGAGCTACATCGACCTGAAATATCGAGTCGAACTCAGGTCTGGAAGCCAACGCAGATCTGCTCCCTTTCCCCCTCTCCCCCGTGGGGAGAGGGCTGGGGTGAGGGGTGGATTCATCTGACACGCCATTCCCTTGACCGGACTGTCATCATTCCTGGCACTTACAGTCATTGCCGCAGGCTCGCGTCTTACGGACAATCAACCCCTGTTCTCGCTCATGGATTTGCCGGTATGTCGCAACAGATATTTTTCGCCCACGCCAATGGATTTCCGTCGGGCACCTACGGCAAGTTGTTCGCGGCGCTGGCGCCCGAGTATCAGGTGACGCATCTGGAACAGCACGCCCACGATCCGCGTTTCCCGGCGGACGACAATTGGCGCAACCTGGTGGATGAGCTGATCCATCACCTCAAACAGCAACCGGAACCGGTCTGGGGCGTCGGTCACTCCTTCGGCGGTGTGTTGCACCTGCACGCGGCATTGCGTTGCCCTGAACTGTATCGCGGCGTGGTGATGCTCGATTCGCCGGTATTGACCCGTGCCGATCAATGGGTGATCCGTGCCGCCAAGCGCTTTGGTTTCATCGACCGTCTGACCCCGGCCGGCCGCACGCTGGGGCGCCGGGAAGAGTTCGCCGATCTGGAAGCGGCGCGACTGTATTTCGCGGGTAAAACCCTGTTCCGCAGCTTCGATCCGGAATGCTTCGACGCGTACCTGCAACACGGTTTGCAAAAAGTCGGCGACAAGCTGCGCCTGCGTTTCGACCCGGCCACGGAAATCAGCATCTACCGCGGCGTCCCGCACACCAGTCCAGGCCAGGCACGGCAGTTGAAAGTGCCGTTGGCGGTGGTGCGTGGGCACAAGAGCCGGGTGGTGATGCGTCATCACGCAAGCTCCGTCGGGCGCATGCCGTTGGGTGAGTCCCTGACCATGCCCGGCGGCCACATGTTTCCCCTCGAACGTCCGCAAGACACTGCCGCGCTGCTGAAAAACCTGTTCAGCCGCTGGGAAGGTCGTCGCCAGCAGGATTGCGCATGAGCCATGTCGTCGAAGAAGTTCGCCTGAGCCTGCCGCACATCGAACTGGCCGCGCATTTGTTCGGCCCCGAAGACGGCCTGCCGGTGATTGCCTTGCACGGCTGGCTGGACAACGCCAACAGCTTTGCCCGGCTGGCACCGAAGCTCAAAGGCCTGCGCATCATCGCGCTGGACATGGCCGGTCACGGTCACTCCGGGCATCGCCCGACCGGTGCCGGTTACGCGATGTGGGATTACGCCCACGACGTGCTGCAAGTTGCCGAACAGTTGGGCCTGAAGCGTTTTGCACTGATGGGGCACTCCATGGGCGCGATCGCTTCGTTGATCATCGCCGGGTCGATGCCGGAACGCGTCACGCATCTGGCGTTGATCGACGGCATCATTCCTCCTACGGACAAAGGCGAAAATGCCGCCGAACGCATGGGCATGGCCCTGCAAGCGCAGCTGGATTTGCGGGAAAAACGCAAACCGGTCTACAACACCCTGGACCGTGCCATCGAGGCTCGCATGAAAGGTTTGGTGGCGGTCAGTCGCGAAGCGGCCGAGCTGTTGGCTCAACGGGGTTTGATGCCGGTGCCCGGCGGTTACACCTGGCGCACCGACAACCGTCTCACGCTACCGTCGCCGTTGCGTCTTACCACCGAACAGGCGATGGCTTTCGTCCAGCGGGTCAGTTGTCCTGCGTTGTTGGTGGTTGCAGCGGACGGCATGCTCGCCAAACATCCTGAATTACTGGAGCGTCTACCCTTTAGCCGTGAACAGCTGCCTGGCGGTCATCATTTGCACCTGAATGACGAACCCGGCGCCGACCTTGTCGCAGACTGTTTCAATAGGTTCTTCGCCGTTCCTTGACTTGCGCCGGGCAACTGTCGAGGCTGGGCGGGTTGAAATGGGAGACAACCATGATAGATCTCTACACCGCTGCGACCCCGAATGGCCACAAGGTCTCTATCGTGCTCGAGGAACTCGGCCTGCCCTACACGGTGCACGCCTTGAGTTTCGACAAAAAGGAACAGAAGTCACCGGACTTCCTCAAGATCAATCCCAATGGCCGGATTCCGGCGATTGTCGACCGCGCCAACGGCGATTTTGCCGTGTTCGAATCCGGCGCTATCCTGATTTACCTGGCTGAACTGAGCGGCAAACTGCTGCCCAAGGACCCGAAGGGGCGCTCGGTCGTCCTGCAATGGCTGATGTTCCAGATGGGTGGGATCGGCCCGATGCAGGGCCAGGCCAACGTGTTTTTCCGCTACTTTCCGGAAAAGCTCCAGGGCGCCATCGACCGCTATCAACATGAAACCCGCCGCCTCTATGAGGTGCTCGACACGCGCCTGCAAGCCATGGAGTTTCTGGCGGACGAGTACAGCATTGCCGACATCGCCACCTATCCTTGGGTGCGGGGCCATGAGTGGTCCGGTGTCGAGGTGGACGGTTTGCCGGCCTTGCAGCGCTGGATGGCGACCATGGAAGCGCGTCCGGCGGTCCAGAGCGGTTTGCTGGTGCCCGAGCGCATCGATGATGCCAGTGTCGTCAAAGGTGCCCAGGCCATGCTGATCCGATGAGTCTATCCATGCGTTCATTCAGTGTGCTGGCGCTGTGTTGTTTCAGCCCCATGTTATTTGCCGCCGATGTCCCGGGCAGTCAGGACTTGCCGATCGTGCCGCGCATGGCCGATGCGCAGATCGTCGACTATCGCCCGGCGGTGGAACTCGAGCGGATTTATCCGCTGGGTTCGATCCGTAAAATCAGTGGCCAGTTGCGCTTCGATGGGCAGGTCAGCGCGCGCGGGCAAACCACCTCGGTAACCTACGAGTTGCCGCCGGAACACTCCTCCAACGATGCCTTCACTGCGGCGCGTGAAGCCTTGCAGAAGCAGGGCGCCGAGTTGCTGTTCTGGTGCCAGGCGCGCGATTGCGGCGAAAGCAGCCTGTGGGCCAACGAAGTGTTCACCAACGCCAAGCTCTATGGCGCCGATGATCAGCAGGCGTATTTGCTGCTGCGACTGGCGGCGCCACAGGACAACACGCTCGTCGCGCTTTACAGCATCACTCGCGGCAATCGCAAAGCCTATCTGCACGTCGAACAATTCGACGCCGCGGCGCCGCTGGGCGATTTGCTGCCGACGTCGGCGACCTTGCTGCGAGAGCTGAAAAGTACCGGTGTACTCGATTTCCCCACATTGAGCGCCGATCCTGATGCCACCTGGCTGCGGTTGCTTTCCCGCGGGTTGAACCTGGATACCACGTTGCGGGTCAGTGTTTCCGGGCCGAATGCCGAAGCCTGGCGCCAGGCGCTGATCGGGCAGGGCGTGCGCGCTGCGCGAATGGAAGCCGGCAGCGTCGAAAGCCCTGGCCTGCACATCGAACTGTTGCGATAAGCTTCATCAGGCGAACGCGGTTGGCGCGTTCGCCTGTTCTTTGTTGACTGATTTTTTCGAGAACCTACATGCTCAATAACGATCGGCTGTTGGTGCAGATTCTGCTCCTGGTGCTGTTTGGCGCGAGCCTCTGGGTGATGGCGCCGTTCTGGTCGGCCTTGTTCTGGGGCGCGGTGCTGGCGTTCGCCAGTTGGCCGCTGATGCGATTGCTGACCCGTTGGCTCAATGGCCGCGAATCCCTGGCCGCGCTGGTGCTGACACTGGGCTGGATGTTGCTGGTGGCGGTGCCGCTGGTCTGGCTCGGGTTCAACCTGGCGGACCACGTGCGTGACGCCACGGCGCTGATAAAGGATGTGCAGATGGACGGTTTGCCGGAGGCACCGACCTGGCTGGGGGGTGTGCCTTTGGTGGGCGAGCGGTTGGTGGTGATCTGGAACAGCATCGATCAGCAAGGCGCGGCGATGATGGTCGCGGTCAAACCTTATCTGGGCCAGGTCGGCAACTGGCTGCTGGCGCGCAGTGCACAGATTGGCGGCGGGATTCTCGAGCTGACGTTGAGCATTGTGTTCGTGTTCTTTTTCTACCGTGACGGGCCGCGGTTGGCAGCGTTTGTCCATGGCTTGCTGCAGCGGCTGATTGGCGATCGCGCCGGCTATTACATTGATCTGGTGGCGGGCACCGTGCAGCGGGTGGTGAACGGAGTGATCGGCACGGCGGCGGCGCAGGCGGTTCTGGCGTTGATCGGGTTCCTGATTGCCGGGGTGCCCGGGGCGCTGGTGCTGGGCATCGTGACTTTCATGCTCAGCCTGATTCCGATGGGGCCACCGTTGGTGTGGATTCCGGCCACCGCGTGGCTAGCCTGGAAAGGCGAGTACGGGATGGCGGTGTTCCTCGGGTGCTGGGGCACGTTCATCATCAGCGGCGTCGACAACGTGCTGAAGCCATATCTGATCAGCCGGGGCGGGAATTTGCCGTTGGTGATCGTGTTGCTGGGCGTGTTTGGCGGTTTGATTGCGTTTGGGTTTATCGGCTTGTTTATCGGGCCGACGTTGCTGGCAGTTGCGTACAGTCTGTTGACGGACTGGAGCAAGAGTCATGCGCGGGTAGAGGATCGCCAGCCTTAATCGTATGTCGTGGCTGATGACCTCTTCGCGAGCAAGCCCGCTCCCACAGGGATCTGGATGTAACACACGAAAGCGTGAACACCACTGAATCCTGTGGGAGCGGGCTTGCCCGCGAAGCTTTTGACTCAGGTCGATACGTTCAGGTACTTGCCCACGCTCGCCACGTTATCAAGCGAATACTGCTTGCTCAGGTTGGCGATCATTTTGTTCAGCGCTTCATTGACGTTGAACTGCGTGGTGGAGCTGTCGCTGGTTTTCTCGCGACCCGCTTGCAACGCCGCTTGCAGTTCATCGCTGCTGACCGCGCCACTGCTGTCACTGTCCAGCACTTTGAGCAATGCGGCGCTGGTGTCGGTGCTGGTTGATGAGGTGTTGTTGCTGGCCTGCAACGCGCTGCTCAATTCGGTGGCGGTCACGCTGCCGTCGCTGTCCGCATCCAACTGGCTGAACAGTTCTTCGCTGGACACCTGCTGTGGCGGCGGTGGCGGTGGTGCCATTGCCGCCATTTCCTCGCTGCTCAGGCTGCCGCTGTCGTCGCTGTCAAGGTCGCCAAAGTTTTTGCTCAGGCTGACCAGAAGACCCTCATCGGTTTTCTGCGACAGAGCGCTTTTGAGCTCGTCCTGATCCACCGCGCCGTCGCTGTTGCTGTCGAGCTTGGCGAACAGTTCTTTCTGGAATTGCTGGCTGCGGGCGCTGTTGGTCGAGGTGCTGCTGGTGCTGGTATAGCTCGTGTAATTGCTGACGCTACCAATCATTGGGCTCACTCCCTGGAATGGAAAACCGGCGGGTGCACCGGCTTATGCAGCGTCAAGGGGCAAGGTGTCGTGGGTGTGTGGGGTTTGTACCGAGTGGTACACATGCGCAGGAATCAAAAGCGCCGCAAACCCTGTGGGAGCGAGCCTGCTCGCGATAGCGGTGTGTCAGTCAACATCAATGGCGACTGATACACCGCTATCGCGAGCAGGCTCGCTCCCACAAGGGATTTGGGGGTGGCTCAGGTGCGGGGCAGGTGGATCACTGCAGTGAGGCCGCCGCCGGGTGTTTCTTCAAGGCTCAACTGCCCGCCCAGCCGGTCCGCCGCTTCGCGGGCAATGGTCATGCCCAGGCCGACGCCGCCCGAATTGCGATTGCGCGAACCTTCCAGACGAAAGAACGGCTCGAACACCGCTTCACGTTTGTCCGCCGCAATTCCCGGGCCGTGGTCGATGACGCGGATCACCAGTTGCTCGCGGTTATCTTCCAGAGTGATCCGCGCATGCCCGGCATAGCGCAGGGCGTTGTCCAGCAGATTGTTGATGCATGAGCGCAAGGCCATCGGCTGCACTTGCAACGGTGCGCAGTGGCCGCTGGTCTGGACATCGGCACCCTGATCCTGGGCGTTTTCGCTCAACGATTCCACCAGCGCCTGCACGTCCATCCATTGTTCGGCTTCGCTGGTGCGCTGTTCGTGCAAATAGGTGAGGGTGGCGTCGAGCATGCTGATCATGTCGTCCAGATCCTGGCGCATCTGGCCCTGCAGCTTGTCGTCGTCGATCTGTTCCAGACGCAACTTGAGACGTGAGAGCGGCGTGCGCAGGTCGTGGGACACTGCGCCGAGCATCCGCGAGCGCTGCTGCACCTGCTCGATAATGCGTTTCTGCATCAGATTGAAGGTGTAGGCCGCTTGCCGAGCTTCCCGTGGGCCGGATTCATCCAGCGGCGGGCTGTCGAGGTTTTCGCTCAAGCGCTCAGCAGCGTCGCTCAAGCGCTGGATCGGTCGACTCAGCAGTTTGGCACCGTACCAGGCGGCAATGATCAGCGAGACAAACTGGAACGTCAGCGGCACCAACGGTCCGCCGAACCACGGCCGCGGCGGTCGGTTTTCGAAGCGCGGGTCCATCGGCGGACGCTGACCGTCGATGCCTTGGGAAAACGCCGGTGGCGGCGGAGGCGGCGGAGGGCCGTAATGGTGAAACCAGGCAAACGCCAACAGGTGCGCCAGGATGATCGCCAGCAACAGCACGCCAAACAGGCGGCCGAACAGCGTATCGAAGCGCGCCCGCATCAGCCGATGTCCCTCGCGTCGAACAGATAACCCTCACCGCGAACGGTCTTGATCAGCTGCGGGGCTTTTGGGTCATCGCCGAGCTTCTGGCGCAGGCGCGAGACCAGCAAGTCGATGCTGCGATCAAACGCTTCAATCGAACGACCACGGGCGGCATCCAGCAGTTGTTCGCGGCTGAGCACCCGACGCGGACGTTCGATGAACACCCAGAGCAGGCGGAATTCAGCGTTCGACAACGGCACCACCAGGCCATCAGCGGCAATCAGCTGACGCAGCACGCTGTTCAGGCGCCAGTTGTCGAAGCGAATATTCGCACGCTGTTCAGTACGGTCGTCGCGCACTCTGCGCAGAATGGTCTGAATCCGCGCGACCAGTTCTCGCGGTTCGAAGGGCTTGGCCATGTAGTCATCGGCGCCCAGTTCCAGGCCGATAATGCGGTCAGTGGGTTCGCAGCGCGCGGTGAGCATCAGGATCGGAATGTCAGACTCGGCGCGCAGCCAGCGGCACAGCGACAACCCGTCTTCACCGGGCAGCATCAGGTCGAGCACCACCACGTCGAAATGCTCCGCTTGCAGTGCCAGGCGCATGGCGGCGCCGTCGGTGACGCCGCTGGCGTGAATATTGAACCGGGCCAGGTAGTCGATCATCAGTTCGCGGATCGGGACGTCATCGTCAACGATCAGGGCGCGAATGCTCCAGCGTTTGTCGTCAGCGGGCGCTTTTTGATCGTCATTCAGAGGTGCTGGAGTGCTGTGCATGCGTGTGTTCATCTGCCAGGTAGGCTGCCAACCACAAAGATGGGCTGCGAGGTTGTGGTTCCAGCATAGGCGTCCGGCCCGGAGGCGGGAAGTGCTGTAAGGACGTGTTGCGGCTGCCGAGGGTAGCGAGCAAGGATGTTGTGGGCGTGTCGTGTGTGTATCGAACTCGACACAATCGCTGCAGGGGCTAGGCTTGCTTGAGTCTTCGGGACGATTTACCGATCATCGGGTCCCGCAGTGGCGCTGGTTCCGCTACAATGCGCGCCGATTTCGTCCTGCCTGAGAGCCCGCACATGTCCGTCTGCCAGACTCCTATCATCGTCGCCCTGGATTTCCCTACCCGTGACGCCGCACTGAAGCTGGCCGACCAGTTGGACCCGAAGCTGTGCCGGGTCAAAGTAGGCAAGGAACTGTTCACCAGCTGCGCCTCGGAAATCGTCGGCACCCTGCGTGACAAGGGTTTCGAAGTGTTCCTGGACCTCAAGTTCCACGACATCCCGAACACCACCGCCATGGCGGTTAAAGCGGCGGCGGAGATGGGTGTGTGGATGGTCAATGTGCACTGCTCCGGCGGTCTGCGCATGATGGCCGCCTGCCGTGAAGTGCTCGATCAGCGTACCGGCCCTAAACCGCTGTTGATCGGCGTGACCGTGCTGACCAGCATGGAGCGTGAAGATCTGGCGGGTATCGGCCTGGACATCGAGCCACAAGAGCAGGTGCTGCGCCTGGCCGCACTGGCGGAAAAAGCCGGGATGGACGGTCTGGTGTGCTCGGCCCTGGAAGCCCAGGCGCTGAAATCGGCGCACCCGTCGCTGCGACTGGTGACCCCGGGGATTCGCCCGGCGGGCAGCGCCCAGGACGATCAGCGCCGTATCCTGACGCCGCGTCAGGCGCTGGATGCCGGTTCCGATTACCTGGTGATTGGTCGTCCGATCAGCCAGGCAGCGGATCCGGCCAAGGCGTTGGCTGCCGTCGTGGCCGAAATCGCCTAAACGCTGCGGAACCTGTGGGAGCGGGCTTGCCCGCGATGGCGGTGTATCAGACACATTGATGGTGGCTGACACGCCCCCATCGCGGGCAAGCCCGCTCCCACAGGTTTTTTTTGTTGTCAGGTCGTTAAACCTTCAGAACCAACTTCCCGAAATTCTCGCCGCTGAACAACTTCATCAGCGTCTCCGGGAACGTCTCCAGCCCTTCAACAATATCTTCCTTGCTCTTGAGCTGCCCCTTGGCCATCCAGCCGGCCATTTCCTGTCCGGCGGCGGCGAACTGCGCGGCGTAGTCCATCACCACGAAACCTTCCATCCGCGCGCGGTTGACCAGCAACGACAGGTAGTTGGCCGGGCCCTTGACCGCTTCCTTGTTGTTGTACTGGCTGATCGCGCCACAAATCACCACGCGCGCTTTCATGGCCAGGCGACCCAGCACCGCGTCGAGAATATCGCCGCCGACGTTATCGAAATACACGTCGACGCCTTTCGGGCATTCACGCTTCAGGCCCGCATGCACGTCTTCGTTCTTGTAGTCGATGACGCCGTCAAACCCCAGTTCATCGATCAGGAACTTGCACTTGTCCGCGCCGCCCGCGATGCCGATCACACGGCAGCCTTTTATCTTGGCGATCTGCCCGGCAATGCTGCCCACTGCACCGGCGGCGCCGGACAACACCACAGTGTCACCTTCCTTCGGTGCGCCGACATCGAGCAGCGCGAAGTAGGCGGTCATCCCGGTCATGCCCAGTGCGGACAGGTAACGCGGCAGCGGTGCCAGTGTCGGATCGACCTTGTAGAAACCTCGTGGCTCGCCGAGGAAATAATCCTGCACGCCCAGTGCACCGTTGACGTAGTCCCCGACCGCGAAGCCGGGATTGTTCGAGGCAACGACTTTGCCTACACCCAATGCGCGCATGACTTCGCCGATACCGACCGGAGGAATGTAGGACTTGCCCTCGTTCATCCAGCCACGCATGGCCGGGTCCAGGGACAGGTATTCGTTTTTGACCAGGATCTGACCCGCAGCCGGTTCGCCGACTGGCACTTCTTGATAGGTAAAGGTCTCGCGGGTAGCCGCGCCCACCGGACGTTTGGCAAGCAGGAACTGGCGATTGGTCTGGGAAGTCATGACAGGCACTCAAGATGAATGAAGCTTTGTTGATAGCCCTTCATGATCGATGCCGCAAGTTTGGCTGATGCGGCGAATGCACATCGATCCAGTGCAGTGATAGTCGGTGCCGCCGTTCTATCACTGCAACTCATGGGCAAACAACCGGGCTTCTGATAGTGCTGCCGTGTCATACACCCCGTGGCTAGACTGGAAACACGCGATCCCCCGCATTCTTCTCTTTGAGGGCATAACAATGAGCATGACGTTTTCCGGCCAGGTCGCTGTGGTGACTGGCGCTGCCAACGGTATTGGCCGCGCGACCGCCCAGGCATTCGCCGCTGAAGGGTTGAAAGTGGTGGTGGCCGACATGGACACGGCCGGGGGCGAAGGCACCGTGGCGCTGATTCGTACAGCGGGTGGCGAAGCGACCTTCGTGCGCTGCAACGTCACGCTGGAAAGCGATGTAAAAAATCTGATGGACGAAGTGGTGAATACCTACGGTCGTCTCGACTATGCCTTCAACAACGCCGGCATCGAGATCGAAAAAGGCAAACTGGCAGAAGGCACGATCGATGAGTTCGACGCGATCATGGGCGTCAACGTCAAAGGCGTCTGGTTGTGCATGAAGTACCAGTTGCCGTTGCTGCTGGCCCAGGGCGGCGGTGCGATCGTCAACACCGCGTCGGTGGCGGGCCTCGGTGCGGCGCCGAAGATGAGCATATACGCGGCGTCGAAACATGCGGTGATCGGCCTGACCAAGTCGGCGGCCATCGAATACGCCAAGAAGAAGATTCGTGTGAATGCGGTCTGCCCGGCAGTGATCGACACCGACATGTTCCGTCGTGCCTATGAAGCAGACCCGAAGAAGGGCGAATTCGCCAACGCCATGCACCCGGTCGGACGCATCGGCAAGGTCGAGGAAATCGCCAGCGCGGTGCTGTATCTGTGCAGCGATGGCGCGGCGTTTACCACAGGTCACTCCCTGGCCGTGGACGGTGGTGTTACGGCGTTCTGACAAACAAGGTTTGTAGCGTAGGAAAAAGCCCGCATTCGTGCGGGCTTTTTCATGGTTCCGAGAAAGGGATGAACATTGTGTTTCAAATGGTTAGAACCGAGGGTTTTGGCGGCGTTGTCGCACATCCGATCAAGCAGACCTGTGATTAACTGTTTCCCGCAAATGGACAGGAGTTTGCTTGCTCATGGAATTGAGAATCGATCGACAGGCATTGGTGCCGGTCGTACAGCAAATCGTCGACGCGTTGGCCGTCTGGCTCCGTCAGAGCGAGGTGCTGCCAGGGACGCGTTTACCTTCTGCGCGGCACATCGCGCGGGTCAATCTGCTTAGTCAGTCCTGCGTCGTCGAAGCCTGTGAGCGGCTGGTGACTCAAGGTGTACTGGCCTCGCGTCATGGCGCCGGATTCATCGTCGCCACGCCGGCGCTGGCCGTTCAGGGGCAACAGGATTGTTTCTGGTTCGAAGGGGCGGACGTGAAACAGGGCGGTCTCTCGAGCGAACTCAGACTGGGTTGTGGCGGGTTGCCCGAAAGCTGGCGCGAAACGGACGACCTGAGCTACGCGATTCGTCAGGTCAGCCGTACCGACATGGCCGGGTTGTTCAACTACAGCCCATCACGGGGCCTGCCTGCCTTGCGTCTGCAAATCCTCAAACGCCTTGGACAGCTCAGTGTCGACGTGGACGAAAACCGTATTCTGACCACAGCAGGTGCCAGTCAGGGGCTCGACCTGATCGTGCGCACCTTGCTCAAGCCGGGTGATTGCGCGGTGGTGGAAAGTCCGGGGTATCCGTTGCTGTTCGACCTGCTCAGGCTGCACGGCGTGACCATGATCGAGGTGCCGCGCACCCCGCGCGGGCCTGACACGGCACGGCTTGAAGCGTTGCTGGTGAAGCACAGGCCGCGCGCGCTATTCATCAACAGCTTCTACCACAACCCGACGGGCAGTTGCCTGACGCCCGTGGTGGCACAGCAGGTTCTGCAACTGACCAGAATGCATGGCGTGCTGGTGATTGAAGATGACGTCTATGCGGACTTGCACCGCGGCCCCGGGACTCGCCTCGCTGCGTTGGGTATCGATGACAACGTGATCTACATTGGCAGCTACTCGAAAACCCTCAGCAGTTCATTGCGGGTCGGCTTTGTCGTGGCCAGTGAGGAGGTTGTTTCGCGACTGGCCGAGGTCAAGATGATCAGCAGCATGGGCGCCTCAAGGTTCTGCGAGTCGGTGCTGGCTTGCCTGTTGGCCAGTGGTGCTTATCGCAAACTGGTCCAGCGTCAGCGCCAGCGTTTGAATACGGACCGAGAGGCGGCCTTGCAAGTGCTCGAAGACGCCGATTGGGAGGTTTTCGGCAAGCCAGCCGGTGGACTGTTCATCTGGGCGCGATCGCGCATGTCCGACTACGCTCAGGTGCGCAAACAGGCCAGGCGCTTCGGTGTGCTGCTGTCTTCTGCCACGGCCTTCAGTCCTGACGGCCAGGCCAATGACTGGCAGCGCATCAACGTGGCTTATGCCTGCGATCCCCGAGCCCGGGCATTTTTTCAGGCAACCGCTGCGAATCGACCTAAAACGTTCTGAAAACGACGTGGGCGTAGCTTTTTGCCATTATTCCGACGCCAGAGACTTGTGCTGGCGTATGCCCATTGCGAATCTGCGTCAACAGACTATGTCAGGGGACTAAGTGCAATGATTTCGGCCGTGCAAGGACGTTTTGCCAACCTCGGTATGGCAAAAAAAATGGGTGTCGGGTTTGTATTGGTGCTGCTGCTGACGGCTCTGGTGGCAGCCATTGGCGTTTGGTCCCTGCAAACCATCAGTCATCGCTTCGACGGGCTCAAGCAGATGTCGTCGCTCAACAGCGGTTTGCTCAAGGTGCGACTGCTTGAGCAGGATTACGCCTTGCACGGCAATCCGAAAACCGCCGATGCCCTGCGCCAGGGCGTTGATGGCCTGATCGCTTTGGCGACGCAGCTCAAGGCTGCGTCAGCGGCCAATGTACCGGTGATGAATGACGTCGAGCAGTCCCTGATGGCCTATCGCAAGGCCTTCGACGAATTCGTCTCGCTGAGTCAGGCCAAGGACCTGGCCCTGGAAATGGCCAGTTGGTCGGTGTCCAGCGTGGCCAATAACCTGGATGTCCTGCAAGCCGGGCTTGCCGATGACGGCGCCTATACCTTGAAGGAGTCCGAAGGCAAGGACGGTGGGCAGTTCATCGAGCAGGCCAATCAGGTCAGCCAGGTGTCGCGGTTGATGCTGCAGGCCATGAACGAAGCGCGCGTGCGTCTGGACCAGAGCCGCAAGGGCGACGACAGCGCCGGCCAGGGCAAGATCGAGCAGGCCGATCAGGCGCAGGTTCAGGCCGAGCAGTTGAAAACCACGGTCAAAGATGAGGGCTATCAGACCGTCCTCAATGAAGTGGCGGGCCACATCAACAGTTTCAGCGAGAAACTGACTGAGTACACCGGCCTGTTGGCCGAGGAAAAAACCGTCTACGAGCAACTGCACCAGCGAGCTGCACAGGTGGTGGAGCGGGTCGATCAGGCGTATGCCGCCGAAGACCAGTCGATGCAGGCCGAACTGAAAAAGAACTCGCTGCTGATCATCGGCTCCTCGGCCCTGGCGTTGCTGGTCGGGTTGATTGCGGCATGGGTGATTACCCGGTTGATCGTGGCGCCGCTGCGCAGTGTGATTCGTGTTGCGCAGCAGATTGCCGCGGGTGATTTGAGTGCGACGGTCGAAGTGACGCGCCGAGACGAAATCGGCCAGTTGATGCAGGCCATGCAACAGATGGGGGCGGGGCTGAGCACCATCGTCAGCGGTTTGCAGGCCGGTATCGAGCAGTTGGCGAGTTCGGCGCAATCGCTGTCGGCGGTGACCGAGCAGACCAATCTGGAGGTCAGTAGCCAGAAGGAAGAAACCGAGCAGGTCGCCACGGCGATGAATCAGATGACGGCGACGGTGCATGACGTGGCGCGTAACGCGGAGGAAGCCGCTCAGGCTGCGCAAACCGCGGACGGTAAGGTTGAAAGTGGCCAGCAGGTGGTGCGTCAGAGCATGGCGCGGATCGAGCAGTTGGCGGACTCGGCGACGTCGGCCAGTTCGAGCATCGAAAGCTTGAGTGCGGAAATCCAGAACATCGGCACGGTGCTCAGTGTGATCAAGAGCGTCGCCGAGCAAACCAATCTGTTGGCGCTCAATGCGGCGATCGAGGCTGCCCGGGCCGGCGAGCAGGGCAGGGGGTTCGCGGTCGTGGCGGATGAGGTTCGGGCGTTGGCCAAGCGCACTCAGCAATCGACCGAGGAAATTGAGCGTCTGGTGAGCGCCTTGCGTTCGGCGGCGCAGTCATCGGTGCAGCAGATTCAGAACAGTGGTGAGTTGGTGAAGCTGGCGGTGAGTGACGCGTTGCAAACCGAGAGTGCGTTGGGGAGTATTGCGGCGGCGGTGTCGTTGATTCAGCAGATGAACCAGCAGATTGCGGCGGCTGCCGAGGAGCAGAGTTCGGTGGCTGAGGAGATTAATCGCAGTGTGACGAGTATCCGCGCGAGTGCGGATCAGTCTTCGTTGGCGATGCAGGGGAATGCGGCGTCGAGTATTGAGCTGGCGCAGTTGGGGGTTGAGTTGAAGGGGATGGTTGGGCACTTTCGGCTCTGATCTGTCTCCCGGCGAATGTGCACAGATCTAATGTGGGAGTGAGCCTGCTCGCGATGGCGGCCTGATAGCCGACCAGTCTCTTGCTGGTGTACATATCCATTCCTGCGGTAACGGCGGCTGGCGGTTTCGCCCTTACGGCGAGGCACTTTTTTCAAACGCCAAAAAAGTACCCAAAAAGGCTCGCCCCAAGCGTCCGGCCCCTCGCCTGGGCTCGGCGTACCTTCGCTCCGGTATCCATCCGGGGACACTGCCCTCCGGTCTGCTTCGCGACGACCTACATGCAGCGTGTTCGACTGCGTCGAACGGCGCTGCGCGCCACTCCCCGGATGAACACCTCCACTCAGCCTCCCGAAAGGGGCGGGCAGATCAAGATCAAAAGCAGGCGAGCTAACGCTCGGCCTAATGAGTGGTGAGAAGCGAGCGGTACACGCCGATTCCTGTGGGAGCTGGCTTGCCAGCGATGGCGGCCTGACAGCCGACCAATCTCTAGCCGATGCACACCAAATCCCTGTGGGAGCTGGCTTGCCAGCGATCGCGACCTGACAGCCAACCAATCTTCCCCGGCATTACTCACCCACCACACCCACCGCAAAAAAAAACCACCTCGCGGTGGCTTCTTTTTACTTCGTCTGATCAGTCGTAGATCACTTTCTTCTTCCAGTCCGCATCCGCCTCGACTTCTTTGAGGCCGGCGTTCAACTGGTTGGTCTCGCTTTCAACGGCGGCGATGTTGTCCATCACCATGGCGTTGGCGCGAGCCAGGAGTTTTTCCAGGTATTCGAGCTGTTCGGCGTAGACCTGGGGTTCCTGCTGTTTACGCAAGTATTGCACGCCGCGCTCGAAGGCGAGGCGGGCCTGGCCTGGCTGGTTTTGTTGCAGGCAGTGCTGGCCGAGGTTGTTGAAGAACTCGATGTGCAGCAGCACCAGAATGTGGCGCACTTCGCGGATCCAGCGCTTGGCTTCGTTGGTCGGCAGAAAACCGTCCTGCGCCGCGCGGGTGATTTGGCCGTGCAGGGCTTCGAGCAGGAAACGCACGTCCTTGGCCTTGGCTTCGGTCTGGATCGGTGCCGGCGGGTTGTTGACCGGGATCGATTCGCCTTGCGCGGCCAGGGCTTCCAGTTCGGTAATCCGCGCCCTGAGGTTGGAGCTGGTTTTTTCCAGGTTGAGCAAACGCTGGCAGACGTTGAGCTCCAGACGGGTCAACAGCAGTTTGAGCGCCGGTGTCATCAGCTGACCGGGGAAGGTCTCGGTGATTTCGCCGCAGCGACGCAGGCGGTCGTTGAGTTCAACCTTGGTACGGGCCTTTTCCAGCTTGTTGTTTTCCACCACATGGTTCATGTAGCCAATGGCGATCAATAGTGCAATCCCGGCTACGACTAGCAGGGTGATCATGAGTGGTGTCACCGGTAAGACCTCTTTATAGGGTTCGCGATCGAGTGTAGTGGCTTGGCATTTGGGCGCATAGGGCCGCTCGACGAGATGAATCGGTTGTGGCTGTCTTTATATCGGCCGGGGTTCTACTTATATAAATGCTGGCAAAGGTGGGTCACATTGCCATCATCTTCGGCGGCGGACTATAACGTCTTGGTGGTTGCCAGAATATAGCCGCCCAAGGTCAGGAGAAGGAAAACCCGGAATCCCGGCTGAAAGCAGGGCGAAGTCATTGATTTAAATAAATTTATATCTGGGGGTTGACGACCCCTCAATCCATCCATAGAATGCGCGCCACTTACAGCGTAAAGCACACAGCGAAACGCGGTAGGGAGTGAATGTTGTACGTGTGTCCCCTTCGTCTAGTGGCCTAGGACACCGCCCTTTCACGGCGGTAACAGGGGTTCGAGTCCCCTAGGGGACGCCAATGCGGGAATAGCTCAGTTGGTAGAGCACGACCTTGCCAAGGTCGGGGTCGCGAGTTCGAGTCTCGTTTCCCGCTCCAATTTTAAGCAGCGTTGCTTTCGGGCAAGGCTGAGTGAAGCCAGAGCCGACATCTTCGGATGCGGATTTGGGCACTGAAATACACACCATGTGTTTCAGTTAGCGTGTCCCCTTCGTCTAGTGGCCTAGGACACCGCCCTTTCACGGCGGTAACAGGGGTTCGAGTCCCCTAGGGGACGCCATTTGCGGGAATAGCTCAGTTGGTAGAGCACGACCTTGCCAAGGTCGGGGTCGCGAGTTCGAGTCTCGTTTCCCGCTCCATATTTAACGAAAACGCCGCTCAGCAATGAGCGGCGTTTTTGTTTGTGCGTGATCCATAAAAAAGGACCTCAAGGTCCTTTTTTTGTGGGTGCTGGAATCAACACGATCAACGCGTCGGACCCGCCATAACAGCGGGTCCGACAAGCGATCAGAGCTTCGGTAGCTGCCCGATGCGCCCCATCATTTCCGTCACGATCTGCAGGTCCAGCAGGAACTGGTCGACCGTCTTGAACTCGTTGTCGGTGTGGCCGGTGTATTTGACCTCAGGTCGAGCCAGGCCGAATTGCACCCCATTGGGCAGTTCGTGGACCGAGGTGGCGCCGGCGGAGGTGCCGTACTTGTGTTCCATGCCCAGGTTTTCGCTGGCTACGGCGAGCAAGGCCTTGACCCATTCACCTTCAGGATTGCGGTACATCGGCTCGGCGATCGAGTAGTCGAAGGCCACCGCTACGTCGGTCTTCTTGCTCCAGGCGCCAAGCTTGTCGGCGATTTCGCTCTTGAGGGTTTCCGGGGACTTGCCCTTTGGCACCCGCAGGTTGACCGCGAGCTTGAAGGTTTTGTCATCCATGGCGACATAGGTCAGGGAAGCGGTCAGCGGTCCCATGAAGGCGTCGGAAAAGCCAACCCCCAATTTCCCACCCTGGTAATCCAGGCCCCAGTTATCCGAGGCATAACGGGCGGCGTCGGTGATGTGGTTATGCTTGAGCGCGACCTTGCCGTCCTGGCTGTTGATGAACTCCAGCATCCTGGCCACCGGATTGACGCCGGACTCGGGCTCGGAGGAGTGTGCAGAAACGCCGGTGACCGTCAGTTTGACGTCTTTGCCATCGACCTTGGCGGTGACGTCGAAGTTGCCGCCATTGCGTTTGGCGTAATCGGCGCCGGACTTCTGCAGGCTGGCGGCCAATTCAGCAGGTTTCTCAGTCAAAAGGGTGACGACCGATGTCGACGGAATCTGGTTGGTGGCCATGCCGCCGGTCATCGAGATGATTTCAGCGCCCGTGCCCTCGGCCTTACGCTTGGCAAAGTTCGCCATCACGGTGCCGTAGCCTTTCTCGGCGATCACCACCGGGTAGCCGCCATCCAGCGCCAGGTTGTAGTTGGGTGTCGGGTTGTGTTCGAAGTAGTAAGGGATGGCGTCGCCGGTGGTTTCTTCGGTGGTGTCGACCAGCAGCTTGAAATTGCGCGCCAGCGGCAGCTTCTCTTCCTTGATGATCTTCATCGCATACAGCGCCACCACGATGCCGTTCTTGTCATCCTCGGTGCCCCGGCCATACATGCGGTCACCGATCAGGGTGACTTTGAACGGATCGAGTTTGGTGCCGTCTTTCAGGATCCAGTTCTCCGGCGTCACGGGCACGACGTCGGCATGCGCGTGAATGCCCACGACCTCATCGCTGCTGCCTTCAAGGGAGATTTCATAGACACGGTTGTCGATGTTGCGGAAGTTCAGGTTGAACGCCTGGGCCAGGCCCTTGATCTTCTCGGCGATCTTGATGAATTCGGGATTGTCATGCTGGTCAACGCCATCGACGCGGAAAGTCGGGATGGCCACCAGTTCGCGCAGGGTCTCGGTGGCTGCGGCGCCGTACTTGACTCGTGCGTAGAGGCCAAGCAGGCGATGGATTTCGTTCTGCTGTTCTGGCGTGAGGGTCTTGTTGCCGAGGAAGGCGCTGATGGCCGGGCCGAGATTGTCGGTTTTGCCGAGGTCGCTCGTGGCCAAGCCTCCCAGGAATTGCCGGAAATCTGTGACCGATGCATCGCTGAAGGTCTTGAGGATCGCCGCGCTCTGTTGCGGGGTGATGTTGGCCTGTGCGGTCAGAGTGAACGACGAAAGGCTGGCCAGAATCAGGGTTGACGCGGCCAGGTGCTTGAGTGAGAAATTCATTGCTGGGGGCATTCCTTTGCAGGCAGTTTGTGAGAGGTTTCTGATCGATGAGACAGAAACGTTTCCAACCTAACACTGTAACGGAGTGTTACGGGAGTCCTGAAGTGGGATCTGTCGCACAGAAATGCAAAAGCGGCGCAGAAACGAAAAAGGCCCGTCAGTCGAACTGAACGGGCCTTTTGCGTTTCAGACGGTTTTACATCGACAGAATCAGGCGCCCGGCGAACAGGATCAGAATCACCCCCATGGTGCGTTCGAACCAATGCCCCATGCGCATGAACAGCAGTCGCACCCGGGCGCTGGAAAAGAACAGCGCAACGATCACGAACCACAGCGCGTTCACAAAACACATCCACACCCCGTACAGCGCCTGGACCTTCAGCGGTGTGGTGGCGCTGATGATCGTTGTGAAAATCGCCAGGAAAAACAGCGTCGCCTTGGGGTTGGTCGCGTTGGTCAGAAACCCGGTGGTGAATGCCTTGAGCAACGTTTGCTCGACGACCGGCTCATCGCTGACTTTGTCTCCCTCAAGCACAGACTTGGGTTTACTGCGCAGCAGGCTGACACCGAGGTACAAAATGTAAGCACCGCCCACCACCTTGGCCACGGTCAATAGCCAGGGCGTCGTGTGCATCAACGCGCCGACCCCGAGCAGGGTGTAAAGCACGTGCACGGAAATCCCCGCACCAATGCCCAGTGCCGTGCAGATCCCGACCAATCGGCCGAAACGTACACTCTGACGGATGGTGACCGCGAAGTCCGGTCCCGGTGCAACCACAGCCAGAAAGTGAATGGTCGCCAGCGCCAGGAACTCGCCCAGGTAATTCGAAAGCATTTCAACTCCAGAAAGTAAGGGGTGAAGCATTGCCGCGATAGCCGACAAAGAACGAAAGGCTCAATCGCGGATCCGCCACGCCCGGCGTCACCGAGTGCATGCAGCGCGAATTGAACATGATGAAATCCCCCGGCTCAGGACGAATCTCCAGGGTCGGAGTGCCGAGCAGGGCCGGGTCGATGCCATAACTGTCGCCACGCATTTCGTCGAATTGATCCGGAGAAATGTCGTGGTCCCACATCTGCAGCGCGCCGCCCTCGCTCGGCATGTTCAGGTAAACGTTGCAGGCGAACTGCGCTTCCAGACTTCTGGCCTGGTAACTGTCCGGGGCGTCCTTGGCGAAAATGTCGTGATGGGCGAGGAAGCACACACCCGGTTTCACCACGCGGGACAGCCCGACATACATCTTGCGACCGTAGAGATTTTCCAGATGCGCGCCCGCCGGCCAGGACTCATCGAGCATGCAGCGCAGGGTGTCGACCGGGGACGAGTAGGGTGCGCAGCGGTTGCGCAACTCAGTGATGTTGCGCGAGGCATGCTCGAAATAATCTTCGATCAGCAACGGCTGGTTTTCCGCCTCATAAAACGCCATGCCGATGCGACCGATGCTCGGTGCATTGATATAGCCTTCGAAGCCGGGGGCAAGAATCTTGTCGCCAATCTGAATCGCCAGCGGCTGGGGCAACAGGCCTTTGACGCGGATGGCGAGGACTTCTTCGTTGGCCAGTTTTTTTATGCACGTCTCATCGAGACGCTCGACGTCAAGCATCATGTCTTAGGTCCATCTATAGATAGTCAACAGAACCCGCGAATGCAGGCTCCCCCGGGCGTCAGGCGATGACGAGGACGCCATCGCCCAAATGCTCAATCCACGCTGTAGTGGACTGACAGCGTTCCCTTTTTCAGTGAAAGGGAAGCGATCGTGACCGTGCCCAAATCCTTCAGGCTACGTACATGGGTGCCGCCGCAGCCGTAGGCGGGCAGTTCACCGAAACCAATTTCCCGGGCGCCTTCGCGCATCGACGTCAGGCGTGGCAAATCTTGGGCAACCCATTGCTCGATGGCGTGCTGAATCATCTCGGCCTCCACCTCTTTTGCCGACTCTGCCGGTTTGAATTGCACGCGTCCTTCGCCCGGCCAGTGATGGGCCTTGATCGGCATCCAGCCCAGCGCCTGGACAAAATGGCCGATCAGGTGCCCGGCCGAATGCATGCGCGAATTGAACTGGCGACGTGGCTCGTCAACCCGAATCTGGGTCATGCCGAGCTTCACCGGGTGGTCGACAAAATGAATGATCCGGTCCGGGTCCTGCATCACGCGCAGGACCTGGCTTTCGCCGATCCAGCCGGTATCGCAAGGCTGGCCGCCACCCTGGGGGTGAAACAGCGTGGCGCGCAGCACCACGGCAAACTCGTTCTCCTGGGGCGTGCAATCCAGGACTTCCACATTGGCCTTGAGGTCATCACTATGGAAAAAGAGGCGAAGCGTCATATTCCATGTCCTCATTAAAGTTTCTTTTTTTATTATATGAAGCGTGGAATTGCGTGATAATCCGTTCAAACATCAAAGGACTGTTGCGCTGTGAGCATAAATCTTCCACTGCCACTACTGGGTGAAATGGCAATATTCGTCAAGGTTGTCGAGACCGGCAGCTTTTCCGAAGCAGCTCGCCAATTGGGTTCTTCACCCTCGGCGGTGAGTCGCAGCATCTCCCGTCTGGAAAAGGCGCTGGCCACGCGATTGCTGCAGCGAACCACGCGCAAACTGCGCTTGAGCGACGGTGGCGAAGAGGTGTTCAAGCGTTGCCAGGAGATGGTCAGCGCGGCCAAGTCCGTGATGGAAATCAGCGGGCAGTTCACCCATGAAGCGGAAGGGCTGGTGCGGGTCAGCGTGCCCAAAGCGGTCGGCCGATTTGTGATTCACCCGCATATGCCGGAATTTCTGCGCCGTTATCCCAAAGTGGATGTGGAGTTGTTGCTGGAGGATCGACAGGTGGATCTGATCGACGACCACGTTGATCTGGCGATCCGTATTACCGATCGACCACCCGCTGGATTGGTCGGGCGGCAGTTGCTGACCATTGACCATTTGCTCTGCGCTACGCCGCAGTACCTGGCCGAACATGGCACGCCGACGCATCCCCATGACTTGCTCAACCACAGTTGCATCTACCTGGGTGAAACCCCGAGCGATGCGCGCTGGAAATTCAAGAAAGGCACCAAGGCTGTGACGGTCGGTGTCCGCGGCCGGTATGCGGCGAATCACACGGGCGTGCGACTGGGCGCGGTGTTGCAGCACATCGGGATTGGCAGCCTGCCGTACTTCACCGCGCGTTATGCGCTGGAGCAGGGGTTGATTGTGCAGGTGTTGCCGGACTGGACGTTCCTCGCGTCTTACCATGGCGGCGCCTGGTTGCTGCATTCGCCGACGCGCTATTTACCGCCGAAGTTGCGGGTGTTCATTGATTATCTGGTGGAGTGTCTGGAGAAGGAGCCGACGTTGGGCAAGCCAGGGAAGGCGGGGAAGGTCGCGGCGGAGTATGAGTTGCCTGAGAGTGACGGGTTGCTTTGACGGACGCCTTCGCGGGCAAGCCCGCTCCCACAGTGATGTGTGTGATGCCTGAGATTGCAGCTTCACCACAAAAACCTGTGGAGCGGGCTTGCCCGCGATGGCGGCTGCTCGAACACTACACCACTCGGAAATGCCATAAAAAAGGCCCGCATGATAACCATGCGGGCCTTTTGCATTTCCAGACGGGAATCAGTGCTTCGGCTCGTCGTTCGACATTGCCAGCAGCTGTTTTTCCTGGTTCCAGTCGAACGGTTCATCGTTCTGTTCAGCTTCGAAACGACGCTCTTCCAGTGCCTGGTACAAGTCGATTTCATCATCGGGCATGTAATGCAGGCAGTCACCGGCGAAGTACCACAGCAGGTCGCGCGGGACCAGGTGGGCAATTTGCGGGTAGCGAGTGATCACCTGGCACAGAATGTCCTGGCCCAGGTATTGGCTTTCGATCGGGTCGACCGGCAGCAATGCACGCAGTTCGTCGAAGCGCTCCAGGAACAAGGCATGGCTTTCTTCGGGAACCTGTTCGGCCTCACCTACGGCGACCAGGATGCTGCGCAGGTGGTCGAGCAAGACAAGATGATCGGCAACGACGTTGGACACGAGATAAGTCCTCAAGAGCAAAACGGGCGCGGGAGTATAAAGCCCCCACGCCCCTTTTTACAGGATCAGCGGACCTTTCCGTCGGCCAGCGTGAGTTCCTCTTTGTCGAAATCATCGACATCGATCACCTTGCGCCGCGCGGTTTCGGCTTCACGCAGGGTCTGCGCTTCCACCGCTTGCAACACCCCAGCCTCCAGCCCTGCATCGATGACATGTTCGCCGGCAGCCGGTTTAACCTGACCGCTTTTGAGTGCCACGTGCAGTTTTTTCTGCAACGGCTGCGCCGCGTTCAACAGGTTGCAGGCATGTTGCAGGGCACCGACCGCGTCGTCCGCCGACTGCGGACGGTAGCAACCGCCGAGCAGTTCTTCGAGCGTCGGATCGCCTTTGGCACGGCCAATCACTGCGGCGACTTCGGCACCGAGTTTGTCCGATGGGCCTTTGTGACGACGGCCGAACGTGAACACGATCACCCGCAACAGGCAACCCAGCACCTTGTTCGGGAAGTTGCTCAGCAATTCATCCAGCGCACGTTCCGACTGGCTAAGGCTTTCTTCCATGGCCCAGGTAAACAGTGGCGCCATGTGCTCCGGCGAATCGAGATCGTGATAACGCTTGAGCGCGGCGGAAGCGAGGTACATGTTGCTGAGCACATCCCCAAGACGCGCCGACAGACGTTCGCGACGTTTCAGTTCACCGCCCAGCAGCATCATGCTGAGGTCGGCGAGCATGGCGAACGCAGCGGCCTGACGATTAAGCGCGCGGAAGTAACCCTGACTGAGCTTGTTCCCGGGCGCATGTTCGAAGTGCCCGAAGCCGAGGTTCAGCACCAGCGTGCTGGCCGCGTTGCTCACAGCGAAACCGATGTGCTTGAGCAACAGCCCATCGAACTCGGTGAGTGCCTGATCCTTGTCTTCACGGCCGGCGAGGGCCATTTCCTTGAGCACGAACGGATGGCAGCGAATGGCGCCCTGACCGAAGATCATCAGGTTGCGAGAGAGAATGTTCGCGCCTTCGACGGTGATGAAGATGGGCGCGCCGTTCCAGCTGCGACCGAGGTAGTTGTTCGGCCCCATGATGATCGCCTTGCCGCCGTGGACGTCCATGGCGTGGCTGATGCACTCGCGGCCGCGTTCGGTGAGGTGGTACTTGAGAATCGCCGACAGCACTGACGGTTTCTCGCCCAGGTCCACCGCGTTGGCGGTGAGCATCCGGGCGGCGTCCATCATCCAGGCATTGCCGCCGATGCGCGCCATGGCTTCCTGGATACCTTCGAACGCCGACAGTGGCACGTTGAATTGTTCACGCACCTGCGCGTACTGACCGGTCACCAGACTGGTGAACTTGGCCGCGCCGGTGCCGACTGCCGGCAGGGAAATCGAACGCCCGACCGACAGGCAGTTCATCAGCATCATCCAGCCCTTGCCGAGCATTTCCTGGCCGCCGATGAGGAAGTCCAGCGGCACGAAGACGTCCTTGCCGGAGTTCGGACCATTCATGAAGGCGGCACCCAGCGGCAGGTGACGGCGGCCGATTTCAACACCGGCGGTGTCGGTCGGGATCAGCGCCAGGCTGATGCCCAGGTCTTCCTTGTCACCGAGCAAATGGTCCGGGTCATAGGCCTTGAAGGCCAGGCCGAGGAGGGTGGCCACCGGGCCCAGCGTGATGTAACGCTTTTCCCAGTTCAGACGCAGACCGAGGGTTTCCTTGCCTTCCCATTCACCTTTGCAGATCACCCCGGTGTCAGGCATGGCGCCGGCATCGGAGCCCGCCAGCGGACCGGTCAGTGCGAAGCACGGGATGTCGTCACCACGGGCCAGCCGTGGCAGGTAATGGTTACGTTGTTCGTCGGTGCCGTAATGCAGCAGCAGTTCGGCGGGGCCAAGCGAGTTGGGGACCATCACGGTGGAGGCGAGGTCGCCACTGCGGGTCGCCAGTTTCATCGCCACCTGGGAGTGGGCATAGGCCGAGAAGCCCTTGCCGCCGAACTCCTTGGGAATGATCAGCGCAAAGAAGCCGTTTTCCTTGATGTGGGTCCAGGCTTCGGGCGGCAGGTCCATGTCTTGCCCGATCTGCCAGTCGGTGACCATGGCGCAGAGTTCTTCGGTCGGACCGTCGATAAAGGCCTGTTCCTCTTCACTCAGCTGCACTTTCGGGTAGGAAAGCAGCTTGTTCCAGTCCGGGCGGCCGCTGAACAGTTCGCCGTCCCACCATACGGTCCCGGCGTCGATCGCATCGCGTTCGGTTTGCGACATCGGCGGCAGGGTTTTCTGGAACCAGCTGAACAGCGGCGCGCTGAAGTATTTGCGACGCAGATCGGGCAGCAACAACGGCGCCGCGACGGCTGCGATCAACACCCAGAACACCAGCAGCAGCCAGCCTGGCGCGCGGCTGAAGGCACCCATCGCGACAACATAGACGGCGACGATGCACAGGGCAGGCAGGGGGGCGACGCGACGGTGGGCTAGATAAGCTATCCCGATAACCAGAACCAGTATCCACAACAGCAGCATATTTAATCCTCCGTGAACCAGGGCAAAACCAACCTTCAGAGCTTAGACGGCATCCGCAAAACAGGGTGGTCGGAGCGAGGTGATTGAATTCGTGGGAAACCACCGATGAGTTTTGTAGGTTGGGTTGGCAACACGCCCGGGAAATCGTTCGGTTCCTACGCGGCTATGCGCCCATGTTTGGCCGAAACGTCGTTATCTCTGTGCTGAGGGTGTCGCTAGACTCGTGGCTTCCCCAGGAGATTGTTCTCATGCACGAGTATCTGAGTCCCGGCCGCTTCATCGATAGTGACCACCCCTCGGTGGTGGAGTTCGCCGAAAAACATCGGGGCGCCAGTCGCGATCCGCTTGAGCAAGCGATCAACCTCTATTACGCCGTGCGCGAGGCCGTGCGCTACAACCCCTATACGTTCAGTCGCGACCCGGATACGTTGCGCGGCAGTTATGCCTTGGCGGCCGGGGAAAGTTATTGCGTGCCCAAGGCCACGCTTCTGGCCGGTGCCGCGCGACATTGCGGGATCCCGGCTCGCATCGGTCTGGCGGACGTGCGCAACCATCTGTCGACCCCGCGGTTGCTCGAATTGCTGAGGAGCGACGTGTTCGCCATGCACGGCTATACGGAGCTGTATCTGAACGGTCGCTGGGTCAAGGCGACGCCGGCCTTCAACCAGAAACTCTGTGAATTGTTCAATGTGGCGCCGCTGGAATTCGACGGCATCAACGACAGCGTTTTTCATCCCTTCAACCGCGACGGCGAGCAGCTGATGGAGTACCTGATCGATCACGGCCAGTTTACCGACGTGCCTGAAACGTTCTTTTTCGAGCACCTGGAAAAGTGCTATCCACATCTCTTCAGCGACACACTGCCAGCGTTGCTGGGTGATATGCAGAGCGATTTGAGCCGCGCCTGATCCGGCGTATGCTGCCTGCGCATTCATCCATAAAGAGGCGGTCATGCTGAAGATCTGGGGTCGGAAAAATTCGTCGAATGTCAGAAAGCCATTGTGGGCCGCCGAGGAACTGGGCCTGGCCTATGAAGCCATCGATGCGGGCGGCGCCTTTGGTGTGGTCGATACGCCGCAGTACCGGGCGATGAATCCAAACGGCCGCGTGCCGGTGATCGAAGACGACGGCTTCGTGCTCTGGGAATCGAACGCGATCGTGCGTTACCTGATGGCCAGCCACGCCGATGGCACGGCCTGGTATCCGGTGGATTTGAAAGCCCGCGCTGCTGCTGACAAGTGGATGGACTGGACCACCTCAAGTTTTGCCGGCCCGTTCCGCACCGTGTTCTGGGGCGTGTTGCGCACACCGGAAGACAAGCAGGACTGGCCCGCCATCAATGCCGCGATCAAGGAATGCGATGACCTGCTGGTGATGGCCGACCAGGCATTGGCGGCCAAGCCGTACCTGTCCGGCGACGAAATCGGCATGGGCGACATCCCTCTCGGCAGTTTCATTTATGCCTGGTTCGAGATGCCGATCGAGCGTGCGCCGCACCCTCATCTTGAAGCCTGGTACGCACGACTGAAACAGCGTCCGGCGTATAAAAAAGCCGTTATGACCGCGTTGACTTAATACTCACTATCGACACACTTGACTGTACTTGTGTGGCGGCGACAAGCACCATTGCGCTCGTGCGCCGCGGTTGTATTGCTCGCCGCCCGCCCATAGTTATCCCTTTCTTCCCTTCTTGGTGCGTAAATCCGATATGAGTTCCGCTCTGTCCATCCGGCAGTTAACCAAAACCTACGGCAACGGTTTCCAGGCCTTGAGTGGTATCGATCTGGACGTCGCCGAAGGTGACTTTTTCGCCTTGCTCGGCCCTAACGGTGCCGGCAAATCCACGACCATCGGCATTCTCTCGACCCTGGTGAACAAGACCAGCGGCACCGTGAATATCTTCGGTCACGACCTGGACAAGAATCCTGCGCAGCTCAAGCGCTCCATCGGCGTGGTGCCCCAGGAATTCAACTTCAACCAGTTCGAAAAAACCTTCGACATCGTCGTGACCCAGGCCGGTTACTACGGCATCCCGCCGAAGATCGCCAAGGAGCGCGCCGAACAGTATCTGACCCAGCTCGGGCTGTGGGACAAGCGCGATGTGCCGTCGCGTTCGCTGTCCGGCGGCATGAAGCGGCGCTTGATGATCGCCCGCGCACTGGTTCACGAACCGCGCTTGCTGATCCTCGACGAACCGACCGCGGGTGTTGATATCGAACTGCGTCGCTCGATGTGGACCTTCCTCACCGAGCTGAACCAGAAAGGCATCACCATCATCCTCACCACCCACTACCTGGAAGAGGCTGAGCAGTTGTGCCGCAACATCGGGATCATCGACCACGGCACCATTGTCGAGAACACCAGCATGAAACAGCTGCTCGGCCAGCTGCATGTGGAAACCTTTCTGCTCGACCTCAAGAACACGCTGAGCGTTGCGCCGCAGTTGCTCGGTTACCCGACCAAGCTGCTCGACAGCCACACCCTCGAAGTTCAGGTCGACAAGGCCATGGGCATCACCGCGCTGTTCACCCAGTTGGCGCAGCAGAACATCGAAGTGCTGAGCCTGCGTAACAAAACCAATCGCCTTGAGGAGTTGTTCGTGTCCCTGGTGGAGAAAAATCTGTCGAAGGTGGCGGTATGAGTTCCGAGCTGCAACCCAACCTCGTTGCCCTCAACACTATCGTTTACCGCGAGGTGAAGCGCTTTACCCGGATCTGGCCGCAGACCCTGCTGCCGCCGGCAATCACCATGGTCCTGTACTTCGTGATCTTCGGTAACCTGATCGGCCGGCAGATCGGTGACATGGGTGGCTTCACCTATATGGAATACATCGTGCCGGGCCTGATCATGATGTCGGTGATCACCAACTCCTACGGCAACGTGGTGTCGAGTTTCTTCGGCAGCAAGTTCCAGCGTTCCATCGAGGAATTGATGGTGTCGCCGGTGTCACCCCATACGATTTTGATCGGTTACACCTTGGGCGGCGTGCTGCGCGGCTTGATGGTCGGGCTCATCGTGACCCTGCTGTCACTGTTCTTCACCGAGTTGCAGGTGCATCACCTGGGAGTGACCATTCTGGTGGTGGTGCTGACGGCGACGATCTTCTCGCTGCTGGGCTTCATCAACGCCGTGTTTGCACGCAACTTCGATGACATCTCGATCATCCCGACTTTCGTGCTAACACCGCTGACGTACCTGGGCGGGGTGTTCTACTCGATCAGCTTGCTGCCGCCGTTCTGGCAGACCGTGTCCCTGGCGAACCCGGTGCTGCACATGGTCAACGCCTTCCGCTACGGCATTCTTGGCGTTTCGGACATCAGGATCAGCGTGGCGATTACCTTCATGCTGGTGGCGACCGTGGTTTTGTACATCGGTTGTGCGCGGCTGCTGGTCAGTGGGCGCGGGATGCGTACCTAAAGTAAGACCGCGAAGGCGTCAGCCCAGACACCACAAAAAAACGGCCTCCATAATTGGAGGCCGTTTTGCATTTACTGCATCCGGTTTTTCTTGCGCCGTTTCCACTGCCGGCTCACCCACCAGCGCCAATACATCATCACCAGGCAATAGGCGAGGGCGCCCAGCACCAGACCCGTCACCACCGATCCCAACAGAAATGGCTGCCACAGAGTAGACAGCTCGCCGCTGATCCACTCCCAGGTCAGCTCGTCCGGCAAATGCCTGGCTGGCACATCCATCAACCACGCCCCAGTCTGATAAGTGCAGAAGAACACTGCAGGCATGGTGATCGGATTGGTCAGCCAGACCAGGCTGACGGCAATGGGCATGTTGCCCCGCACCACAATTGCCAGAATGGCCGCGACCAGCATCTGCAACGGAATGGGCAGGAAAGCCGCGAACAGACCCACCGCCATGGCCCGTGCGACGGAATGACGGTTGAGGTGCCAGAGGTTCGGGTCATGCAGCAGGGTGCCGAGAAAGCGTAAGGATTTGTGCTCCCTGATGCTGGTCGGGTCTGGCATGTAACGTTTGAATAAGCGCCGGGGCATAAGGCTTCTCGGTCGGTTAAGGCGGCAAGTATGTCTGGATTCCATGAATCGCCCATTCAGACTTTGTGACAATTAATAACCGTGCGCGTGCGTTCGGGCAGCTATGCCTAGGGTGGGACTCTCAAGGACGGGCGTATGCGCACAGGGATGATGGCGCTGGCGTTGGGTCTGCTGGCCCTGCGGTTTTTACCGGTTTTACCGCCGGTCTGGTTATGGATGTTGCTGCCGGTTGTGGGTTTGATGCTGCTGCCGTTTCGGACTTACCCGTTGGCGTTCTTCCTGTTCGGTTTCAGTTGGGCGTGCGCAAGTGCGCAATGGGCGCTGGATGATCGCCTGCCGCTGAAGCTCGACGGAGAGACTCGTTGGGTCGAAGGTCGGGTGACGGGCCTGCCGCAGAATGCCGAAGGTGTGGTGCGCTTCGAGCTGACCGACAGTCAGTCCCGAAGCACCCGGCTGCCCCGGCACCTACGTCTTGCCTGGTATGACGGACCGCCCGTCAACAGTGGCGAACGCTGGCGACTGGCGGTCAAATTGAAGCGTCCTGCCGGGCTGCTCAATCCGCATGCCTTCGACTACGACGCCTGGCTGTTGGCGCAACGCATCGGCGCTACCGGGACGGTCAAGGATGGCCAGCGGCTTGCCTCCGCCCAATGGGCCTGGCGCGACAGCATTCGCCAACGCTTGCAAGCCGTCGATGCCCAAGGCCGGACGGGGGCGCTGACAGCCTTGGTATTGGGCGACGGCGGCGGGCTGAGCCGAGAGGATTGGCAGGTGCTGCAAGACACCGGCACCGTGCATCTATTGGTGATTTCCGGGCAGCACATCGGGCTGCTGGCGGGGCTGGTGTATCTGCTGATCGCCGGGCTGGCCCGCTATGGTCTGTGGCCGAGCCGTTTGCCCTGGTTGCCATGGGCCTGCGGATTGGCGTTTGCTGCCGCGCTGGGTTACGGGTTGCTGGCCGGTTTCGAGGTGCCGGTGCGGCGGGCCTGCGTGATGATCGGTCTGGTGCTGTTGTGGCGGCTGCGGTTTCATCACCTCGGCGCCTGGTGGCCGCTGTTGCTGGCGCTCAACGGCGTTTTAGTGCTCGACCCGCTGGCGAGCCTGCAGCCGGGGTTCTGGTTGTCCTTCGCGGCGGTGGCGGTGTTGATCTTCTCCTTTGGTGGGCGGCTGGGCCCCTGGCGCTGGTGGCAAACCTGGACCCGGGCGCAATGGCTGATTGCGATCGGACTGTGCCCGTTGCTATTGATCCTCGGGTTGCCGATCAGCGTCAGCGGGCCGGTGGCCAATTTGCTGGCGGTGCCCTGGGTCAGTCTGGTGGTATTGCCGCCAGCCTTGCTCGGGACGTTGTTATTGCCGCTGCCTTATGTGGGCGAGGGATTGCTATGGCTGGCGGGCGGTCTGGTCGACCTTTTGTTCAAGGGGCTGGCATTGATGGCCGGACGATTGCCCGCCTGGGTCCCGGTCGCGGTGCCGGTGTGGATTTGGGCGCTCGGCATGTTGGGGGCCTTTCTTCTATTACTGCCCAGCGGTGTGCCGTTGCGCCCATTGGGTTGGCCGCTGCTGTTGTTGCTGGCTTTTCCACCTCGCCCGATGCTTGCCGAAGGCGTCGCGGACGTCTGGCAACTGGACGTCGGCCAGGGCCTGGCCATTCTCGTGCGCACCCGCCATCACACATTGCTGTATGACACCGGGCCGCGTTTCGGAGATTTCGACCTTGGAGAGCGAGTGGTCCTGCCGACATTGCGCAAACTGGGCGTGGCCGGGATCGACCTGATGCTCATCAGTCACGCTGACGCCGATCATGCCGGCGGTGCACGCGCGGTCGCCTACGGATTGCCGGTGGCGCGGGTCCTGAGCGGCGATCCCGAAGCGCTGCCAGCCGAATTGCACGCCGAGGGCTGTGAAAGCGGCCGGCGATGGAACTGGGACGGTGTGAACTTCCAGCTCTGGCAATGGACATCCGCCCACGACAGCAATCAAAAATCCTGTGTTTTGCAGATCGAAGCCAATGGCGAGCGATTGCTGTTGACCGGCGACATCGACACCGCTGCCGAACGGGCGTTGCTCGACAGTCCGCTCGCCGTGCCGACCGATTGGCTGCAATCGCCGCACCACGGCAGCCGCAGTTCCTCTTCGATGGCGCTGCTCACCGCGTTGCAACCCACGGCTGTACTGATTTCCCGCGGCCAGGGCAATTCCTTTGGTCACCCGCATCCCACGGTCATAGCGCGTTATCAAAAGCGCGGGATGGCGATCTACGACAGCGCCGCGCATGGCGCCATTCGTCTGCAACTGGGACGGTTCAAGCCGCCATGGACGATGCGTCTGGAACGGCATTTCTGGCGTGATCCGCCACTGTCCGGCCCATAACCGCAAGTTATGAAAGCCCGACCGGATGCGACATCACAGTCTTCGGTGCATCCGACCCCTATGTTAGAGTGGCGCACTTTTTCGAGGGGACTGTCACTGTGTGGGAATTGGTCAAATCCGGCGGCTGGATGATGCTGCCGATCATTTTGAGTTCCATCGCGGCCATGGCGATTGTCGCCGAGCGTCTCTGGACCCTGCGAGCCAGCCGTGTGACCCCGGAGCATTTGCTCGGGCAGGTCTGGGTGTGGATCAAGGACAAGCAGCTCAATAAAGAAAAACTCAAGGAGCTGCGCGCCAACTCACCGTTGGGCGAAATCCTGGCGGCGGGCCTTGCCAACTCCAAGCATGGTCGCGAGATCATGAAAGAGTGCATCGAAGAAGCCGCCGCGCGGGTGATTCATGAACTCGAGCGCTACATCAATGCGCTGGGCACCATCGCCGCGATGGCCCCGTTGTTGGGCTTGCTGGGTACGGTGCTGGGCATGATCGATATTTTCAGCGCGTTCATGGGCACGGGCATGGGCACCAATGCCGCGGTGTTGGCGGGCGGTATCTCCAAGGCGCTGATCACCACGGCCGCCGGCCTGATGGTCGGTATCCCGGCAGTGTTTTTTCACCGATTCCTGCAACGCCGGATCGATGAGCTGGTGGTGGGCATGGAGCAGGAAGCGATCAAACTGGTCGAAGTGGTGCAGGGCGACCGTGATGTGGACCTGGCCGAGGGCAAAGCGTGAAATTCCGCCGCAAACCGCGGGAAACGGTAGACATCAACCTCGCGTCGCTGATCGACGTGGTGTTTATCCTGCTGCTGTTTTTCGTGGTCACCACTACGTTTACCCGTGAAACCCAGTTGCGCGTCGATCTGCCGGAAGCGGTCAGCGGTTCACCTGCCGAAGACCAGCAGGTCAAACACCTGGACGTGGCCATCAGTGCCGAAGGCGCGTTCTCGGTGAACAATCAGGTATTGCCGAAGAACGACCTGGCCACGTTGATGGACGCGTTACAGAAAGAATCCAATGGCGACACCAATTTGCCGCTGTCTATCAGCGCTGATGGCAAGACCCAGCATCAGTCGGTCATCACCGCCATGGACGCCGCTGGCAAGCTGGGTTTCAGCCACTTGCGCATGACCACGGTCGAAGCGGCACCGCCCGCGCCCTGATGGCCATGTCTGATCGCTTGCTCGCCGCGTGGTACCAAGGTCATCCGGCCCTGAAGCTGTTGCAGCCACTGGAGTGGCTGTATCGACGCGTGGTCATGAACAAGCGCAAGCGCTTTCTGGCGGGCGAGGGCGAGATCTACCAGCCACCTGTGCCGCTGATCGTGGTCGGCAACATCACCGTCGGCGGCACCGGCAAGACACCGCTGATCCTGTGGATGATCCAGCACTGCCAGCGCAGCGGCTTGCGGGTCGGCGTGGTCAGCCGGGGTTACGGCGCCAAACCGCCGCAATTACCGTGGCGCGTCGAGCCGGATCAGAGCGCCGACATTGCTGGCGACGAACCGCTATTGATCGTCCAGCGCACCGGCGTGCCGCTGATGATCGACCCGGATCGCAGCAGCGCCGTCAAAGCGCTGCTGGCGAGCGAGCCGCTGGACCTCATCCTGTCCGATGACGGCATGCAGCATTACCGGCTGGCCCGAGACCTGGAGCTGGTGCTGATCGATGCCGCCCGAGGCCTGGGCAACAAACGCTGCCTGCCGGCCGGCCCCTTGCGTGAACCGATCGAACGCCTGCAAAGCGTCGACGCGGTGCTGTACAACGGCGCCACCAATGATCGCGAAGACGGTTTTGCCTTCCAGTTGCAACCCACCGAACTGATCAACCTGCAAAGCGATGAACGTCGTCCCCTCGACCACTTCCCCGCAGGCCAGGCGTTGCACGCCGTGGCCGGGATCGGCAATCCGCAGCGTTTCTTCACGACCCTCGAAACGCTACACTGGAAGCCAGTGCCGCATGCGTTTGCCGACCACGCCGAATACAGCGTGCAGGCCTTGAATTTCACACCGTCATTGCCGTTGGTGATGACCGAAAAGGACGCGGTGAAGTGCCGTGCCTTCGCCGCCGCCGATTGGTGGTACCTGGCGGTCGATGCTGCGCCATCGCCGGCCTTCGTGGCCTGGTTCGATACGCAGCTGATGCGCCTGTTGCCGGCTCGTCTTTTGCCTTAACTCCGTTCTAATCCAGGGAATGCTCATGGACACCAAATTGCTCGATATCCTCGCTTGCCCGGTCACCAAAGGCCCGCTCAAGCTCAGCGCCGACAAGACCGAGCTGATCAGCAAGGGCGCCGGCCTGGCTTACCCGATTCGCGACGGCATCCCGGTGATGCTCGAAACCGAAGCCCGCACCCTGACCACCGACGAGCGTCTGGATAAATGACCACAGCCTTTACTGTTGTCATTCCATCGCGTTATGCCTCCACCCGTCTGCCGGGCAAACCGCTGCTGCTGATCGCCGGCAAGCCGATGATCCAGCACGTCTGGGAACAGGCGAGCAAAAGCAGTGCCGAGCGTGTCGTGGTCGCCACTGATGACGCGCGCATCGTTGAGGCGTGCAATTCGTTTGGCGCCGAAGTGGTGCTGACTCGCGAAGATCACAATTCCGGCACCGATCGGCTGGCGGAAGTCGCCGCAAAACTGGGCCTGGCCGCCGATGCCATCGTGGTCAACGTCCAGGGCGACGAACCGCTGATCCCGCCGAGCGTGATCGATCAGGTCGCGGCCAACCTGGCCGCCCACACCGAAGCGCGCATGGCCACCCTGGCCGAGCCGATCGAAGACGTCGAAACCCTGTTCAACCCCAACGTGGTCAAGGTCGTCAGCGACCTCAATGGCCTGGCGCTGACCTTCAGTCGCGCTACCTTGCCGTGGGCCCGGGACGCGTTTGCCAAAAGCCGCGAGCAAGTGCCGGAAGGCGTGCCGTACCGCCGCCACATTGGCATTTATGCCTACCGCGCCGGTTTCCTTCATGACTTCGTCAGCTGGGGCCCGTGCTGGCTGGAAAATACCGAATCCCTGGAGCAGCTGCGTGCTTTGTGGCATGGCGTGCGGATTCACGTCGCCGACGCACTGATCGCACCGCCCACCGGTGTCGACACCGTCGAAGACCTTGAGCGCGTTCGTCGCCTGCTGGAGGCCTGATGCGCGTTCTGTTCGTCTGCCTGGGCAACATCTGCCGTTCTCCGACGGCCGAAGGCGTGCTGCGGCATAAATTGCGCGAAGCGGGGCTGGCCGATCACATCGAGGTCGCCTCCGCCGGGACCGGCGACTGGCATGTCGGCAAGGCCCCGGACAAACGCAGTCAGGCCGCCGCGAAGCTGCGTGGATATGACCTGTCCGCCCAGCGCGCCCAGCAAGTGACCCGCGCCGATTTCGCCACTTACGACCTGATTCTGGCGATGGACAACAGCAACCTGCGCAACCTCAAGGCTCTGCAACCGGCCAAGGGCAAGGCCGAGCTGGACTTGTTCCTGCGTCGCTACGAGTCGGACGTCGATGAAGTGCCGGACCCGTATTACGACGGCGACCAGGGTTTCGAGCAAGTACTGGACTTGATCGAGCGCGCCAGCGATCGGCTGGTGATCGAATTGAAGGGACGGTTATGAGTTTGCAGGTTCAACCCCGGGTTTCGCTCAAGCCGTTCAATAGCTTTGGTGTCGACGTTCAGGCCCGGTTGTTTGCCGAGGCCCACAGCGACGCCGATGTGCGAGAAGCCCTGGCGTATGCGTCGGCCCATGACGTGCCATTGCTGGTGATCGGTGGCGGCAGCAACTTGCTGCTGACGGCTGATATCCAGGCGCTGGTGCTGCGCATGGCCACTCACGGGATTCGGATCCTGAGCGATGACGGCAGCAAGGTCGTGATCGAAGCCGAGGCCGGCGAGCCTTGGCATCCTTTCGTGCAGCACACCCTGGCGCAGGGGTTGTCGGGGCTGGAGAACCTCAGCCTGATTCCCGGCACCGTGGGCGCGGCACCGATGCAGAACATCGGCGCCTATGGCGTCGAGATCAAGGACGTGTTCGCCGGCCTGACCGCGCTGGATCGCCAGACCGGCGAGCTGCGGGATTTCACCCTGGAAGAATGCAACTTCGCCTACCGTGACAGCCTGTTCAAACAGGAACCGGGGCGCTGGTTGATCCTGCGCGTGCGTTTCACTCTGGACCGCGCCGCACACCTGCACCTGGAATACGGCCCGGTTCGCCAGCGCCTGACCGAGCAAGGTATCGATCACCCGACCGCCACCGATGTCAGCCAGGCGATTTGCAGCATTCGCAACGAAAAGCTCCCGGACCCGGCGGTACTCGGCAATGCCGGCAGCTTCTTCAAGAACCCTCTGGTGCCGGCCGCGCTGGTCGCACAGCTGAAAAGCCAATACCCGGACCTGGTGGCCTACGCGCAACCCGATGGGCAGATGAAACTGGCGGCGGGCTGGTTGATCGAGCGGGCCGGCTGGAAAGGCTTTCGTGACGGCGATGCCGGCGTGCATAAGTTGCAGGCGCTGGTACTGGTCAACTACGGCAGTGCCACCGGCCTGCAATTGCTGAACCTGGCGCAGCACATCCAGAAAGACATTTCCGAACGTTTCAAAGTAGACCTGGAAATGGAGCCGAATCGGTATTGAAGCTACGCTTTATTGACCGATCTCAAAGCCCTGCACATCTTCAACTGTGCAGGGCTTTTTTGTTAATGCTGGGTTAACTTAGCCACCTAACGATGCAAGCATTTGCTCCACCAAAGGCCCGATGCAGACGTTTCCGTCCGTGTAAGAGAGCCTCATTAGCCTGAGCCGATCTGCGTGAAGCCAACCGCGAACCCCGCGCGGCAGATTGCTCGACCCCATAACCTCCAGAAATATGCGGGCGTGCCCATGATTACCCTGAAGCTCAATGGTCAAGACCATCAACTCGATGTCACCGAGGATATGCCGCTGCTCTGGGCAATCCGTGACGTGGCCGGTTACAACGGCACCAAATTCGGCTGCGGCATGGGCCTGTGTGGCGCCTGCACCATTCATATCGAAGGCGCTCCGGCGCGCAGTTGCATCACGCCGATCGGCTCGGTGGTCGGCCAGAACGTCACCACCATCGATAACCTGCACGCCGACCCGGTCGGGCAAGTCGTGCAACAAGCCTGGCTCGACGCGGCCGTGGCGCAATGCGGTTTCTGCCAGGGCGGGCAGATCATGTCGGCGACCGCGCTGCTCAAGACCAACCCGAATCCCAGCGACGCCCAGATCGAAGAGGCGATGGTCGGCAACATTTGCCGTTGCGGCACCTATAACCGCATCAAGACCGCCATCCACCAGGCATCCACTCACCTGAAGGAGGCCAAGGCATGAGCCAGTTACCGAATGACTTTGCGCTGAGCAACCTCAGCCGCCGCGGCTTCCTGAAAGGGGTCGGTGCGACCAGTGCGTTAGTTTTAGTGGCGAGCTGGGGCTGGCAAGACGCTTTCGCCGAAGAAAAAGAGAAAAAGTTCGGCGCCGACGGCATGCCCAATGGCTGGATCGATGATCCGAAGGTTTACATCAGCATCGCCGCTGACGGCATGGTAACGGTGGTCTGCAACCGTTCGGAAATGGGCCAGGGCGTACGCACCAGCCTGACCATGGTGGTGGCCGATGAACTGGACGCCGACTGGGCCATGATGAAAGTGCAACAGGCGCCCGGCGACGAAGTCCGCTTCGGCAATCAGGACACCGACGGTTCGCGCAGCATGCGTCACTGGTACGAGCCGATGCGTCGTTGCGGTGCGGCTGCGCGAACCATGCTTGAACAAGCGGCGGCTGAACAGTGGAAGGTGCCAGTCAGCGAGTGCCATGCGCAGTTGCATAAAGTGGTGCACCAACCGACCGGTCGCGAACTGGGCTATGGCGCCCTGGCCGCCGCTGCGGGTGCGCTGGCAGTGCCGGCCCGTGACAGCCTGCGGCTCAAGCAGCCGTCGGAGTTTCGCTACATCGGCAAGGAAGGCACGAAGGCGATCGACGGTGCCGACATCGTCAACGGCCGCGCCATTTACGGGGCCGATGTGCATTTTGACGGCATGCTCTACGCCGTGATTGCGCGTCCGGCGGTTTATGGCGGCACGGTCAAATCCGTCGACTCCAGCGCTGCGCTGAAAGTCCCGGGCGTGATCAAGGTCATTCAGATCGAAGGTCGTCCGCTGCCGTCCGAATTCCAGCCATTGGGTGGCGTGGCCGTGGTGGCCAGCAATACCTGGGCCGCGATCAAGGGTCGCGAAGCGCTGAAAATCGAGTGGGATGATGGCCCCAATGCCAGTTACGACTCGATCGCCTACCGCAAAGAACTGGAAGCCGCGTCCCTCAAACCCGGCAAAGTGGTGCGCAATACCGGCAACATCGACGACGCCATGAAAGGCGCCAACAGCACCCTCGAAGCCTCGTATTACCTGCCGCACCTGACGCAGGCGCCGATGGAGCCGATGGTCGCCATCGCCCGCTTCAAGGACGGTGTGTGCGAGGCCTGGGCACCGAGTCAGGCGCCACAAGTCACCCGCGAACGGATTGGCGAACGCCTCGGTATTGCGTTCGATAAGGTCACGTTCAATGTCACCTTGCTGGGCGGCGGTTTCGGTCGCAAGTCCAAGCCGGACTTCATCATCGAAGCGGCGATCCTCGCCAAGGAATTCCCCGGCAAAGCGGTGCGGGTGCAATGGACCCGTGAAGACGACATCCACTGTTCCTACTTCCACACCGTGTCGGCCGAATACCTGAAGGCCAGCCTGGACAAGGACGGCCTCCCATCTGGCTGGTTGCACCGCACCGTCGCCCCTAGCATCACCGCGCTGTTCGCCCCGGGCATGAACCATGAGGCGGCGTTCGAGTTGGGCATGGGCTTCACCAACATGGCTTACGCGATTCCCAACGTGCGCCTGGAAAACCCGGAAGCGGCGATCCATACGCGGGTCGGCTGGTATCGCTCGGTGTCGAATATTCCCCACGGTTTTGCGATCCAGAGTTTTGTCGATGAGCTGGCGCACAAGGCCAAGCAGGATCCACTGAAGTACCAGATCAAATTGCTCGGTCCGGACCGTCAGATCGATCCGCGCACCTTGAGTGAAGAGTGGAACTACGGCGAATCCCCCGAGCGTTATCCGATCGACACCGGGCGGATGCGCACCGTGCTGGAAACTGCCGCCAAGGCTGCCGGTTGGGGCCGTGAGTTGCCCAAGGGCCGAGGCCTGGGCCTGGCGGTGCATTACAGCTTCGTCACCTACGTGGCGGCGGTGATCGAGGTCGAAGTCAAAGACGACGGCACGTTGATCGTGCACAAGGCCGACATTGCCGTGGATTGCGGTCCGCAGATCAACCCCGAGCGGATCCGTGCCCAGTTCGAAGGCGCCTGCGTCATGGGCCTGGGCAATGCGGTGGTGGGTGAAATCAGCTTCAAGGACGGTAAGGTGCAGCAGGACAACTTCCACATGTACGAAGTGGCGCGCATGTCGCTGGCACCGAAGGAAGTGGCGGTGCATCTGGTCACGCCACCGGGCGTTGTGCCGTTGGGCGGTGTCGGTGAGCCAGGCGTACCGCCAATTGCGCCAGCGCTGTGCAACGCGATCTTCGCCGCCACCGGCCAGCGTATCCGTAGCTTGCCGGTTCGCTATCAGCTGCAGGGTTGGCAAAAGGCGCAGGCCTGATGGACAGCGCAGATCTGAACGTCCTGCGCAGCGTGCTGGAATGGCGCCGCGCCGGTCAGCGGGTGGTGTTGTACAGCGTGGTCCAGACCTGGGGCACTGCGCCCCGGGCGCCGGGCGCGATGCTGGCGTTGCGAGAAGATGGCGTGGTGATCGGCTCGGTGTCCGGTGGGTGTGTCGAGGATGATTTGATTGCCCGGTTGCACGATGGGCGGATTCCACCTGACGGGCCGCCAGTGCAGTTGATCACCTACGGCGTCACCCGTGAGGAGGCCGCACGGTTTGGTTTGCCGTGCGGCGGCACCTTGCGCCTGACCGAAGAGCGGGTCGGCGATCCAGGTTGGGTCGCCGAGCTGCTGGCACGCTGCGAGGACCATGAAATCGTCGCTCGCTCGCTGGATATCACGACCGGTGAAGTGGTTTTGCAGGCGGCGAACAAAACCGATGCATTGAGTTTTGATGGCAATACGTTGCGCGCCATCTACGGTCCGCGTTGGCAGCTGTTGCTGATCGGTGCGGGGCAGTTGTCCCGGTATGTCGCCGAGATGGCACGGCTGCTGGATTTCGAAGTGCTGATCTGCGATCCGCGCAGTGAATTTGTCTACGGTTGGGAAGAGCAGCACGGGCGTTTCGTCTCGGGCATGCCGGATGAAGCAGTACTGACCATCCAGACCGACGAGCGCACGGCGATTGTCGCCCTGACCCACGATCCGCGCCTGGATGACATGGCGCTGCTGACCGCCCTCGACTCCAAGGCGTTTTATGTTGGTGCGCTGGGCTCACGAGTCAACAGCCTGAAGCGTCGGGAAAACCTGGCTCAGCTAGGCTTGTCACCACAGGCCATCGAGCGGCTGCACGGCCCGATCGGTTTGCACATCGGCAGCCACAGTCCGGCGGAAATCGCCTTGTCGCTGCTGGCCGAGATTGTGGCGATCAAGAATGGCGTCGAACTCAAGCAGAAGAAGCCGTTGCGGGAGGTGGTATGAGCGAGTCCATAGGCGTCATCGTGCTGGCGGCGGGGCAGGGCAGCCGTTTCAGGCAGGTGGCGGGGGACGATAAGGAAAAGTTGCTGGCGGACTGTACCGGTCGCGATGGCGCTGTTCGTTCGGTGATCGAACAGGTGCTGGTGAATGTGCCGCCCAGTCTTGGGAAGCGCGTGCTGGTGACTACTGGAGATCGCCCGCAAGTGATGCGCATGGCTCAGGCGTATGGTTTTGAGATTGTGGAGATCGAGTCGACCGGGATGGGCGACAGCATTGCGGCCGGGGTGGCGGCGTGTCCAGAGCTTAGTGGCTGGTTGATTGTGCTGGGGGATATGCCGTTTATCTTGCCGTCGAGTGTTGATCGGGTGGTGGCGGGGATTGCCGAGGATTGCGTCAGTGTGCCGGTGCATGCGGGAGAGTACGGGCATCCCGTCGGATTCGGTCGCAGTTTTGGGCTGGGGTTGATGGCGTTATCGGGTGATCATGGGGCCAAGCCGCTGTTTGCGCAGGGCCGGGTGGTTGAAGTGGCGGTGGATGATGCCGGGGTGTTGTGGGATGTGGATGTGCCAGAAAAATTGATCTTCCAGTAGCCTTTGCACGAATCCCCTGTGGGAGCGGGCTTGCTCGCGAATGCGTTGTGTCAGCTTGCATCAATGTTGAATGTTAAACCGCTTTCGCGAGCAAGCCCGCTCCCACATTGATCGCGGTGAAACTAACGGACATAAAAAAAGCCCCGCCTGGATCACCATGCGGGGCTTTTTAGTAGCCGACGGAATCAGACGAGTGGTTTAGGCTCGTGTTCTTTTTCCAGGGCTTGTTCGTGTTGCTCTACCGCTTCCTGAACGGAGCGTGGAGCTTCTTCGATGACCGACTCGGCAGCAGGTGCCGCTTCGATCACTTCAGCCACAACCGGTGCAGGCTCGGCAGCGACAGGCGCTTCAACCGGAGCAGCAGCGGCAGCCAGTTCGGCTTCCTTCTGCAGGCGCTCGGCTTCACGCTTGCGACGACGCACTTCACGCGGGTCGTTCGGCGCACGGCCATTTTCGGTGAGGGCGCTGACAGGAGCCGCTTCAACGACCGGTGCAGCCACTTCGGCAACAACCGGAGCCGGTGCTTCAACAACTGGAGCAGGCTCGGCAGCCACAACCACTGGCTCGGAGGCCACGGCTTGCGCCACCTGGGCTTCAGCAACCGGCGCAGGCACTTCAACAGCTACCGGCTCGGCAACCCAGTTGAACGCGGTTTGTTCTTCACGAACTTCGCGGACAGCTTCGGTCACGGTTTCGCTGGAAGTTTCGACCGCTGGCTCGGAGACTGGAGCGGATTCAACCACCGGCTCAGCTTCACGAACCGGCGCCACTTCGATTTCCGGAGCGGCAGCGGCTTCGACCGGAGTCGTCGCTTCGACCACTGGCGCTTCAACCGGAGCTGACTCCAGAGTGGCGGCCGTTGCGCGTTCGGCTTGCTCATTGGCTTGTGCTTCAGCAGGCGCGCTGATCACGGTGCTGGCAACGGCTGCGGTAACAGCCAGGCCGGCGGCCAGATCAGAAGTGCTTGGCGCTTCGTTGCTGTCGCCCGCTTCGCTGCCTTCGGCGGATTCGGATTCTTCCGAACCTTCAATCACATTGCCGTTGGCATCGCGTTGACGCTCGCGACGGTTGCTGCGACGACGCTGGCCACGGGAGCGGCGGCGTGGACGATCGCCTTCGGCGCCTTCCTGACCGTCTTCCTGCAGTTGCTCTTCGTTGGTCACCAGTTCTTCTTCGGCAACGGCAGCAGCGGCTTGCTCGGCACGTGGCTGACGTTCTTCACGCGGTGGGCGCGGAGCGCGTTCTTCACGTGGCTGGCGAGCCGGACGCTCTTCAGCGGTCGCCGCAGCGGCCGGAGCGGTAGCGTCCAGAGGTTCGCGCAGTTCACGCACTCGTTCTTCACGCTCGCCACGTGGCTTGCGGTCTTCGCGAGGCGCGCGCGGTGCACGTTCTTCGCGAGGGGCGCGTGGTGCGCGCTCTTCACGTGGAGCACGTTCTTCGCGGGCTACTGCTGGAGTTTCTTCGCGGGCTTCGCGTGGTTGACGCTCTTCGCGTGGCTCACGGGGGGCGCGCTCTTCACGCGGTGCACGTTCCTCACGAGGCTTGCGCTCTTCGTCGCGGCGACCGTTACGGTTGCGGCTCTGCTGACGACCGTTGCGACGCTCTTCGTTGCGGGCCGGACGCTCGGTGGTCGCTGGTTTTTCAACCACAACCGGGGCAGCAGGTTCTTCTTTGGTTGCGAACAGGCTGACCAGCGATTTCACCAGGCCTTTGAACAGGCTTGGCTCGGGCGCAACGGATGGCGCGGCAACCGGAGCGGCGACGACTTCGGTCGGAACCGGAGCGTTGGCGCGGGCCGGCGCGGTCTTGACCGCGGCTTCCTGGCGAACCAGGGTGCGGGTCGCAGCGGCTGGCTGGACTTCTTCGACTTCGGCAGCGGCAGCAGCGATTTCGTAGCTGGACTGGCCGACAGCGGCTTCCGGGCTGTCATCGCGCAGACGCTGAACTTCGAAGTGCGGCGTTTCGAGGTGATCGTTCGGCAGAATGACGATGCGGGCACGGGTGCGCAGTTCGATCTTGGTGATCGAGTTGCGTTTTTCGTTGAGCAGGAACGCAGCGACCGGAATCGGCACTTGTGCACGAACTTCGGCGGTACGGTCTTTCAGGGCTTCTTCTTCGATAAGGCGCAGGATCGCCAGCGACAGCGATTCAACGTCACGGATGATGCCGGTGCCGTTGCAACGCGGGCAAACGATGCCGCTGCTTTCGCCCAGGGATGGACGCAGGCGCTGACGGGACATTTCCAGCAGGCCGAAGCGCGAGATGCGACCGACTTGCACGCGAGCGCGGTCGGCTTCCAGGCATTCGCGGACTTTCTCTTCCACGGCGCGCTGGTTCTTGGCAGGGGTCATGTCGATGAAGTCGATGACGATCAGGCCGCCGATGTCGCGCAAGCGCAACTGACGGGCGATTTCTTCGGCGGCTTCAAGGTTGGTCTGCAGGGCGGTTTCTTCGATGTCGCTGCCTTTGGTGGCGCGCGCCGAGTTGATGTCGATAGACACCAGGGCTTCGGTCGGATCGATAACGATGGAACCGCCGGAAGGCAGCTCGACGACGCGCTGGAAAGCGGTCTCGATCTGGCTTTCGATCTGGAAACGGTTGAACAGCGGAACGCTGTCTTCGTACAGCTTGATCTTGCTGGCGTACTGCGGCATTACCTGGCGAATGAAGGTCAGGGCTTCGTCCTGGGCTTCAACGCTGTCGATCAACACTTCGCCGATGTCCTGGCGCAGGTAATCGCGGATGGCGCGGATGATCACGTTGCTTTCCTGGTAGATCAGGAATGGCGCGGAGCGATCCAGCGAGGCTTCTTTGATGGCGGTCCAGAGTTGCAGCAGGTAATCGAGGTCCCACTGCATTTCTTCGCTGCTGCGGCCCAGGCCGGCAGTGCGAACGATCAGCCCCATGTCAGCCGGGGCAACCAGGCCGTTCAGGGCTTCACGCAGTTCGTTGCGCTCTTCACCTTCGATGCGACGGGAGATGCCGCCGGCACGCGGGTTGTTCGGCATCAGCACCAGGTAACGACCGGCCAGGCTGATGAAGGTGGTCAGGGCTGCGCCCTTGTTGCCACGTTCTTCTTTTTCGACCTGAACGATGACTTCCTGGCCTTCGCTCAGGACGTCCTTGATGTTGACGCGGCCTTCGGGGGCTTTCTTGAAGTATTCGCGGGAGATTTCTTTGAGGGGCAGGAAGCCGTGGCGCTCAGAGCCGAAATCGACAAAGGCAGCCTCAAGGCTTGGTTCGATGCGAGTAATCCGGCCTTTATAGATGTTGGCCTTTTTCTGCTCGCGTGCACCGGATTCGATGTCCAGGTCGTAGAGGCGTTGGCCATCTACCAGTGCAACACGCAACTCTTCGGGTTGAGTTGCGTTAATCAGCATTCTTTTCATGTAGTACCGTCGGTTTCCGGGCTGCCGGAAACGGCGTTCGGCACACACGACTTCTCATGGTCGGTGTCAGGTGCGTCGGGAGTGGTTGGCCATTCCCGTGTCCAGCGATGTCCGGCCAATTGGGCCGTTATCGCGACGTACGCGTCCTGCTTGCTGTGGCTACTTAAGCACTCAGTCAGGAGGAGGAATCAACCAGCGGCTGTGGACGAGATGAAGCGTCTTGATAAAGCCTATTGCTACACAGTCCAGCGGTTGTGCATCTCCACCCTACACGTATCCCTGATAATTCGGGTGCTGCCGCGCGCAGAATCCGCAGCGGGTTGGCATTTACCGTGAGCTCCGAAGGGGGAGGTCACGCATCATGGCTAATTTAGGCGTTGTTTCCGAAGCGTTCGCTCGGGGTCGTCCATAGCTGACTGCACTTTGTGAACTGGCCGTGAATATTGGCTCGCAAGGCGAGTGAAAACTCTGCTTCGCGGCTTGATTCAGGCCTCATGTCACCTGCGCTCGTTACAGCTGCAAACTCCACCGTTACGTAGCGAAAGCCCCGTAGGACGGCCTCTCGTCCTGGTGAATTGCGTTGGTCAGGGCCGGTTTTTGACCGTTAGTCCGCTGTCCAGGCCGCTTTTGGCGGCGTTCGCGACTATAGCAGCAATGATTAAGTGCTTCAATTCCATAAAAAATTGTTATCATCCGCGGCATGACGACTACTGCCCCTTCGACCCCAGCCGTACAACTGCTGGAGGTCTCGCCGGAATATGCCGGCCAACGTATTGATAACTTCCTTCTCGCTCGGCTCAAAGGCGTGCCCAAGACCTTGATTTACCGCATTTTGCGCAAGGGCGAAGTGCGGGTGAACAAAGGTCGGATCAAACCCGAATACAAGCTGCAGGCGGGCGATATCGTGCGCGTGCCGCCGGTTCGCGTGCCCGAGCGCGACGAACCTGTGCCGCTGGCTCAGGGCCTGCTGCAGCGCCTCGAAGCCTCGATTGTCTTCGAGGACAAGGCGTTGATCGTGATCAACAAGCCTTGCGGCATCGCGGTTCACGGCGGCAGCGGCTTGACTTACGGGGTGATCGAAGCCTTTCGTCAGTTGCGTCCCGATTGCAAGGAGCTCGAACTGGTTCACCGTCTCGACCGTGACACCTCCGGCCTGCTGATGATCGCCAAGAAGCGCAGCATGCTGCGTCACTTGCACACGGCATTGCGCGGTGATGGCGTCGACAAGCGCTACATGGCGCTTGTTCGCGGTAATTGGGCGGCCTCGATCAAGCAAGTCCGGGCGTCGCTCGGCAAGAGCAATCTGCGCTCCGGCGAGCGCATGGTCGAGGTCGACGAGGAGGAGGGCAAGGAGTCCGTGACCGTGTTCAAGGTCCTGCGTCGTTTTGGCGACTTTGCCACCATGGTCGAAGCCAGGCCGATTACCGGCCGCACCCACCAGATCCGTGTCCACACCTTGCACGCCGGGCATTGCATCGCTGGCGACACCAAGTATGGCGATGAAGCCTTCAGCAAGGAAATCCGCGACCTGGGCGGCAAGCGCCTGTTCCTGCACGCCTACCTGCTGACTGTGCCGCTGCCGGATGGTGGTGAGCTGAAGCTGCAGGCGCCAGTGGACGAAATGTGGGCCAAGACCGTGGAGCGCCTGAGTGCACCCCTCTGATTACAAGCTGCTGATTTTCGATTGGGACGGCACGCTCGCTGATTCCATTGGTCGGATTGTCGAGGCGATGCATGTCGCCTCCGAGCGATCCGGGTTTCAGTTGCGTGACGATTTTGCGGTCAAAGGCATTATCGGTCTGGGTTTGCCTGAGGCTATTCGCACGTTATACCCGGACATTGGTGATGCCGAGTTGGTGGCGTTCCGTCAGCATTACGCAGATCACTACATCGCTGCGGAAGCCGTGCCTTCGCCGTTGTTCGAGGGTGTGCTCGAGTCGATGGAGGCGTTTCGCGCCGAGGGTTATCATCTGGCTGTGGCCACAGGCAAGGCCCGTCGCGGGCTGGATCGGGTGTTGAAAGCCCACGGCTGGGAAGATTATTTCGATATCACCCGCGCCGCCGACGAAACCGCCAGCAAGCCCCATCCGCTGATGCTTGAGCAGATTCTTGCCCATTGCGAGGTTCGTCCGGAGCAGGCGCTGATGGTTGGCGACTCGTCCTTCGACCTGAAGATGGCGCGTAACGCTGGCATGGACTCGGTGGCGGTCAGTTACGGCGCGCAGTCGATCGACGCGCTGAAGCTGTTTGAGCCGCGACTGTCCATCGATCGTTTTTCAGAATTGCATGCCTGGCTGGGTCAGCGGGCTTAACAGGTTTTTGCTGGGGTAGATGTCATGACCGACGAATGGAAAGCGCCCGCCAAGTCGAGCGCAGAGAGCGGTGACGAAAAAAGCTGGAAGCTGCTGGAAAAGACTCTGCTGGCCAGTGTCCAGGAGCAGCGCCGGTCTCGTCGCTGGGGGATTTTCTTCAAGCTGCTGACCTTTGTTTACCTGTTTGGCGCGTTGATTCTGTTCACGCCGCTGATGGACATGGAAAAAAGCGCTACCCGCGGTTCCCACTACACGGCGTTGATCGACGTGACCGGCATGATTGCCGACAAGGAACCGGCCAGCGCCGACAACATCGTCGGCAGCCTGCGTGCTGCCTTCGAGGACGAGAAGGTCAAGGGCGTGATCCTGCGCATCAACAGCCCGGGCGGCAGTCCGGTGCAGTCGGGTTACGTGTACGACGAGATCGTCCGTTTGCGCGGCTTGCATCCGGATACCAAGGTGTACGCGGTTATTTCCGATCTGGGCGCTTCCGGTGCTTACTATATCGCCAGCGCGGCGGATCAGATTTACGCCGACAAGGCGAGCCTGGTCGGCTCTATTGGTGTGACGGCGGCCGGTTATGGCTTTGTCGGCACCATGGAGAAGCTCGGTGTCGAGCGTCGGACCTATACGTCGGGCGAGCACAAGTCGTTCCTCGACCCGTTCCAGCCGCAGAAGCCTGAGGAGACTCAGTTCTGGCAAGGTGTTCTGGATACCACGCACCAGCAGTTCATCAACAGCGTGAAAAAGGGCCGTGGCGACCGTCTGAAGGACAAGGAGCATCCAGAGCTGTTCTCCGGATTGGTCTGGAACGGTGAGCAGGCTTTGCCGCTGGGTCTGATCGATGGCCTGGGGAATGCCAGTTCGGTGGCGCGTGAGGTGATTGGCGAAAAAGAGCTGGTGGACTTCACCGTTCAGGAATCGCCGTTCGATCGCTTCTCGAAAAAGCTCGGTGCCAGCGTGGCTGAGCAGCTGGCGATGTGGATGGGCTTTCACGGTCCATCGATGCGCTGATTCTCTGGCTGCATAAAAAGCCGGCCCGATTGGCCGGTTTTTTGTGCTCAGGGGATTTGCGCGCCTTCCACCAGCAGCATGTCGATCAGGCGAATCAGCGGCAGACCGATCAGGCTGGTGGCGTCAGGGCCTTCGGTGCTTTGGAACAGGCTCACCCCCAAGCCTTCGGCCTTGAAGCTGCCGGCGCAGTCGTAGGGCTGTTCGGCGCGCAGGTAACGTTCGATGCGTGCCGGGTCGAGGGTGCGCATGTGCACGGTGAAGGGCACGCAGTCGACCTGGCAGTCGCCGGTCTGGCTGTTAAGCAGCGCCAGGCCCGTCAGGAAGGTTATGCTGGCACCGCTCGACGCCAGCAGTTGTTCGCGGGCCTTCTCGAAGGTGTGGGGTTTGCCGATGATCCGCTCGCCGAGGACTGCGACCTGATCGGAGCCGATGATCAGGTGGGCGGGATGGCTGCCGGCAAGTGCCCGCGCTTTTTCTTTGGCGAGGCGCTTTACCAGCTCGACGGCCGATTCGCCCGGACGATGGCTTTCATCAATGTCCGGCGAGCTGCAGATGAATGGCAACTGCAAGCGGGCCAGCAATTCCCGGCGATAAACCGAGCTTGAAGCGAGTAATAAAGGCAGCATGCGCATCTCCGAAAGGCAGGCGCGAATTCTAGCGGGGCTTCCAAGTGACGGACAGGGCTGAATTTCCTTTGACATGGCCGGGTGCATCCCTATAATGCTGCGCCTATGTTGAATGACCCGATTCCACCTCACGTTGACCCGCGCAAATTGGCTGACCGTGGCACCACCCTTCAAGGTGAACTGCTGCTGGCCGATTTGGAGAGACTCTGCGACCCGCTTTCCGACACTGTCGGTACGGTGCAGGCTAAATTCGTTTTTGAACGAGATGAACGTAAGTCTGTGGTAATCCACAGCTTTATCGACACCGAAGTCAAAATGGTTTGCCAGCGTTGTCTTGAGCTGGTCACCCTGCCGATCCATAGCGAATGCAGTTATGCTGTGGTGAAGGAGGGTGCGAATACCCAGTCGTTGCCGAAAGGTTATGACGTGCTGGAACTGGGCGAAGATCCATTGGATCTGCAGTCACTGATCGAGGAGGAGCTTCTGCTCGCCTTGCCCATTGTGCCTGCTCATCATCCGGAAGAATGCCAGCAGCCGGCGGGTCTCGATGAGCCCGAACCGAGCGAGGACGAGGTAACGCGGTCCAACCCGTTCAGTGTATTGGCGCAGTTAAAGCGTGACCCAAACGTTTAGGAGTTAATCAATTATGGCTGTTCAGCAGAACAAAAAATCCCGCTCTGCCCGTGACATGCGTCGTTCGCACGACGCCCTGACGGCAAGCACTCTGTCTGTAGAAAAAACCACCGGTGAAATTCACCTGCGTCACCACGTATCGCCAGAAGGCGTATACCGTGGCCGTAAAGTGATCGACAAGGGCGCTGACGAGTAATCACTTGTCTGCTCAAGTCATCGCGATTGACGCAATGGGCGGGGACTTCGGTCCCCGCAGCATTGTTCAGGCCAGCCTTGCTTGTCTGTCTGCTACACCCTCGTTACACCTGACCCTCGTCGGTCAACCCTCCCTTCTTGAAGAATTGCTCTCTGGCCAATCGGCTGTGGATCGCTCGCGCCTGTCGATTGCTCCGGCGTCCGAAGTCATCACCATGGACGAAAAGCCTGCCCAGGCCCTGCGTGGCAAACCTGACTCGTCGATGCGCGTGGCCCTTGAGCTGTTGCGCGACGGCAAGGTTCAGGCGTGTGTCAGTGCCGGTAATACCGGCGCGCTGATGGCGTTGTCGCGGTTTGTGCTCAAGACGTTGCCGGGCATCGATCGGCCGGCGATGGTGGCGGCGATTCCAACGCAGAAGGGGTATTGCCAGTTGCTCGACCTTGGCGCCAACGTTGATTGCAGTGCCGAGCACTTGTTGCAATTCGCGGTAATGGGCTCGGTGGCGGCAGAAACCCTTGGCATCGTCCGTCCACGGGTGGCCTTGCTGAACATCGGCACCGAAGACATCAAGGGCAATCAGCAGGTCAAGCTGGCGGCGACCTTGTTGCAAGGCGCTCGCGGCATCAACTACATCGGCTTTGTCGAGGGTGACGGCTTGTACCGTGGCGAGGCGGACGTGGTGGTGTGTGACGGCTTTGTCGGCAATATCCTGCTCAAGTCCAGCGAAGGCCTGGCGACCATGATTGCCGGGCGCATCGAGGCCTTGTTCAAGAAAAACTTCGCCTCAAAAATGGTCGGCGCGCTGGCGCTGCCGTTGATGAAGCGCCTGCAAGCCGATCTGGCGCCTGCGCGGCATAACGGCGCAAGCTTCCTGGGTTTGCAGGGGATTGTCGTGAAAAGCCACGGTTCTGCGGGCGTTCAGGGTTTCCAGAGTGCGATACAACGTGCCCTGATCGAGATCCAGGAAAACCTGCCGGAACGCATTCACGGTCGTCTGGAGGATTTGTTGCTTTAGGCGTTTTCGTCGGACAATGCTTAAATGTGACCGCTCAGTTCAATTGGCCATCCAACTGTCAGTTTCTTGCGTCCCCCAAGCGGGACGTCAAATTCTCCGACGACAAGATCATTAGGGGCTTGTTACATGTCTGCTTCCCTCGCATTCGTCTTTCCAGGACAGGGTTCGCAGTCCCTCGGCATGCTGGCCGAGTTGGGCGCGCAACATCCGGTCGTCCTCGAAACATTCAAAGAAGCTTCCGATGCTCTGGGTTACGACCTGTGGGCACTGACCCAGCAAGGGCCGGAAGAGCAACTCAATCAAACCGATAAAACCCAGCCGGCCATTCTGACCGCCTCGATCGCCCTGTGGCGCCTGTGGCTGGCGGAAGGCGGTGCGCGTCCGGCTTACGTTGCCGGTCACAGCCTGGGCGAGTACAGCGCGCTGGTCGCTGCTGGCAGCCTGAGCCTGGGCGATGCCGTCAAGCTGGTTGAGCGTCGTGGTCAGTTGATGCAGGAAGCCGTTCCGGCCGGGCAGGGCGGCATGGCCGCGATCCTCGGTCTGGACGATGCTGACGTGCTCGCAGCCTGTGCCGAAGCGGCGCAAGGCGAAGTGGTCAGCGCGGTCAACTTCAACTCCCCGGGCCAGGTGGTGATCGCCGGTGCCAAGGCCGCGGTCGAACGCGCCATCGAAGGCTGCAAGGCCCGTGGTGCCAAGCGCGCCATGCCGCTGCCGGTCAGCGTGCCTTCGCACTGCGAGCTGATGCGCCCGGCGGCCGAGCGTTTCGCCGAGTCGATCGCTGCAATCGACTGGCAAGCGCCACAGATCCCGGTTGTACAGAACGTCAGCGCTGCGGTGCCGGCCGATCTGGAAACCCTCAAGCGCGATCTGCTTGAACAGCTCTACAAGCCTGTGCGCTGGGTCGAATCGGTCCAGGCGCTGGCCGCCAAGGGCGCGACCCAACTTGTCGAATGCGGTCCTGGCAAAGTGCTGGCCGGCCTGAACAAGCGTTGCGCCGAAGGCGTGTCGACATCCAACCTCAATACCCCAGACGCTTTCGCTGCCGCCCGTGCAGCGCTGGCCTGAATCAGGAGAAACTTGCATGAGTCTGCAAGGTAAAGTTGCACTGGTCACCGGTGCGAGCCGCGGTATCGGCCAGGCCATCGCCCTGGAACTGGGTCGTCAGGGCGCCATCGTTGTGGGCACTGCGACCTCTGCATCGGGTGCCGAACGCATCGCTGCTACCCTGAAAGAAAATGGTATTCAAGGCACTGGCCTGGAACTCAATGTCACCAGCGACGAGTCCGTCGCAGCGGTGTTGGCGAGTATCACTTCGCAGTTCGGAGCGCCGGCGATCCTGGTCAACAATGCCGGTATCACCCGCGATAATCTGATGATGCGCATGAAAGATGACGAATGGCATGACGTCGTCGATACCAACCTGAACAGTCTGTTCCGCCTGTCCAAGGGTGTTTTGCGTGGTATGACCAAAGCCCGTTGGGGACGAATTATCAGTATTGGCTCTGTTGTGGGTGCCATGGGCAACGCAGGCCAAGTAAACTACGCAGCCGCCAAGGCCGGTCTGGAAGGTTTCAGCCGTGCACTGGCGCGTGAAGTCGGTTCGCGTTCGATTACGGTAAACTCGGTGGCCCCTGGGTTCATCGACACCGATATGACCCGCGAACTGCCCGAGGCACAGCGTGAAGCCTTGCAGACGCAGATTCCGCTGGGCCGTCTGGGACAAGCACAAGAGATCGCGTCTGTGGTCGCTTTTCTTGCATCCGACGGTGCGGCTTACGTTACTGGGGCTACAATCCCGGTGAACGGCGGGATGTACATGAGTTAAATGTGACGGATTGCTTCAAAAAAATGTCATACGAGCTGTCTAAAATCCGTTATAAAGCTGCAATCTATTTATAGGCAGAGGGCCCCAGGGTTTGAGGAGTGAAGCTTTCAGTTGAAAAACTGAAAAGCCTTTCTATACACTTACCCACTGGCCAGCTGCCTGAATTTGTCCATTAGGAGTGAAAACAAGGTATGAGCACCATCGAAGAGCGCGTCAAGAAAATCGTTGCTGAGCAACTGGGCGTTAAAGAAGAAGAAGTGGTCAACACTGCTTCCTTCGTTGAAGACCTGGGTGCCGACTCCCTTGACACCGTTGAGCTGGTGATGGCTCTGGAAGAGGAATTCGAGACCGAAATCCCTGACGAAGAAGCTGAGAAGATCACTACTGTACAAGCTGCAATCGACTACGTTACTAGCCACCAGGCGTAATAGTTTGTAATCGTTGCTTGCTGTCATGGAAAAACCGCACTGCCATCACGGCGTGCGGTTTTTTCTTTAGGCCTCATGCAAAGTCGTCATTTGAAAAAGGAGAGTGCTGTGTCGCGTAGACGCGTCGTAGTCACCGGTATGGGTATGTTGTCGCCACTGGGCACGGATGTGCCGAGCAGTTGGCAGGGCATTCTGGCTGGCCGCAGTGGCATTGGTCTGATCGAACACACCGACCTTTCTGCCTATTCCACCCGTTTTGGCGGCTCGGTAAAGGGCTTCAATGTCGAGGAATACCTGTCGGTGAAGGAAGCTCGCAAACTCGACCTGTTCATTCAATACGGCCTGGCTGCCGGTTTTCAGGCTGTACGTAATGCCGGTCTGGAAGTCACCGACGCCAACCGTGAGCGCATCGGCGTGGCCATGGGCTCGGGTATTGGCGGTCTGACCAATATCGAAGAAACCAGCCGCACCCTGCATGATTCCGGCCCACGACGGATTTCTCCGTTTTTCGTGCCTGGCTCGATCATCAATATGATTTCCGGTTTTCTGTCCATCCACTTGGGTGCACAGGGACCTAACTACGCCATCGCCACTGCGTGTACCACCGGTACGCACTGCATTGGCATGGCGGCCCGCAACATCATGTATGACGAAGCCGACGTGATGATTGCCGGCGGCGCCGAGATGGCGGCTTGCGGTCTGGGCATGGGCGGCTTCGGTGCTTCCCGTGCGCTGTCGACCCGCAACGACGAGCCGACCCGCGCCAGCCGTCCATGGGACAAAGGCCGTGATGGCTTCGTCTTGTCCGACGGTGCCGGCGCTCTGGTTCTTGAAGAGCTGGAGCACGCCAAGGCGCGCGGCGCGACCATCTATGCCGAGTTGATTGGTTTCGGCACCAGTGGCGATGCCTATCACATGACTTCGCCTCCCGCCGATGGCGCCGGTGCCGCCCGTTGCATCACCAATGCCTTGCGCGACGCGAAAATCAATGGCGACCAGGTTCAGTACATCAACGCCCACGGCACTTCGACTTCAGCCGGCGACCTCGCCGAAGCCTGTGCGATCAAGTCGGTGTTCGGCGATCACGCCTACAAACTGGCCGTCAGTTCGACCAAGTCCATGACCGGCCACTTGCTGGGAGCGGCAGGAGCAGTCGAGGCAATCTTCAGCGTGCTGGCGATCAACAGCCAGGTGGCGCCACCGACCATCAACCTCGATGAGCCGGATGAAGGCTGCGACCTCGATTTCGTGCCGCACACCGCGCGCAACATGGATATCGATGTGGTGCTGTCCAACTCCTTCGGGTTTGGCGGTACCAACGGCTCGCTGGTGTTCCGCCGGTTCGTTGACTGATGGACAGCTGGGTCGACGGTCAGCCGGCTGACGCGTTGTCGCTGAAAGATCGCGGCCTGGCTTACGGTGATGGTCTGTTCGAGACCATTGCCGTGCGTGGCGGGCAGCCGTTGCTGCTGGACCGACATCTGGCGCGTCTGGCCGATGGTTGTTCGCGGCTGGCGATCACTGCCGATCACGAGTTGATCCGCAATGAGCTGCTGGCCTATGCCACCGAATTGGGTGAGGGCGTGCTCAAGCTCATCCTCACCCGCGGCGACAGTCTGCGCGGTTACGCTCCCGATCCTTCGGCTCAGGCCCGGCGTATTCTGCAAGGCAATCCTCCCGCTGCCTATCCTGCCGTTCATGGCGAGCAGGGCGTTCGCCTGTTTCCTTGTGCGACACGACTGTCCAGGCAGCCACTGCTTGCCGGCCTCAAACACCTCAATCGTCTGGAGCAAGTCATTGCCCGCGGCGAATGGCAAGATGCCGAGCACGCCGAGGGCTTGATGCTCGACAGGACGGGGCGGGTGATCGAAGGCGTGTTCAGCAACCTGTTCCTGATCCGCGATGGCGTGTTGATCACGGCTGATTTGAAGCGCTGCGGCGTGGCCGGTGTGATGCGTGCCGAATTATTGTTTCAAGCCGAGTCGTTGGGGATCCCCACGCAAATCACCGACATCAGCCTCGATCAGCTGCAATGGGCTGATGAAGTCTTTGTCTGCAACAGCGTGTATGGCGTTTGGCCGGTGCGCGCCTATGCAGCGCTGAGCTGGTCGGTTGGGCCGCTCACCCGTAAACTCCAAACCATTGCCCGCGCGCTACTGGATGCTTGATACGTGAGACGTAAATTCTTGCTACTGCTGGAAACCGGATTGGTTCTGGCGGGGCTGTGTCTGGGCGCCTCCGCCTGGAAGATTCATACGGCGCTGAATCAGCCGCTGAACATCACTCAGGAAGAACTGCTGGAAGTGCCCAAGGGCACGACACCGACCCGCACTTTCTATCGACTCGAAGCCGACGGCGTCATCAAGGACGCTTTCTGGCTGCGTGTGTATTGGCGTTTCAACCTGGCCGGACAACCTTTGCACAAGGGCGAATACCGCATGCAGCCCGGCATGACTGTCGAAGGTCTGATCGACCTGTGGAAGCGTGGGGACATCGTTCAGTACAGCCTGACCCTGGTCGAAGGCTGGAATTTTCATCAGGTCCGGGCGGCATTGGCCAAGGATGAGAAGCTCGAGCAGACCCTGAACGGCTTGAGCGATAGCGAAGTGATGACCAAGCTGGGCCACACCGGGATCTTTCCTGAGGGCCGGTTCTTCCCCGATACCTACCGCTTCGTGCGCGGCATGACCGATGTCGAACTGCTGAAAAAGGCCTACGACCGCCTCGATGAGGTCCTGGCCAAGGAATGGGAGCAGCGCTCCGCTGATGTGCCGTATACCGAACCCTATCAGGCGCTGATCATGGCCTCGCTGGTGGAAAAGGAAACCGGTGTGCCCCAAGAGCGCGGGCAGATTGCCGGCGTGTTTGTGCGGCGCATGGCGATGGGCATGATGCTGCAGACCGATCCGACGGTGATCTATGGCCTCGGTGATCGCTACAGCGGCAAATTGACCCGTGCCCATCTCAAGGAACCCACGCCGTACAACACCTACATGATTTCAGGCCTGCCGCCGACCCCGATCGCCATGGTCGGCCGCGAAGCGATTCATGCCGCGTTGAACCCGGTGGCGGGCAACAGCCTCTACTTCGTCGCTCGCGGTGATGGCAGCCACGTTTTTTCCGATGATCTGGATGCCCACAATAATGCGGTGCGGGAGTTCCAGCTCAAGCGTCGTGCCGATTATCGCTCCAGCCCGGCACCTGTCTCGGCGCCAGAAACCCTGAATGGTGAAGCGCCGGACGCCGAGGCGCCGATTCCGGCCGCTTCGCCCAACCCCGATCCCGAGGCTGTTCCGTCCGTAGCGCCGCAAGAGCCTGCTGCCGCACCCGCACCCGCTCCGGAGCCTGAACCCGAACCTGTGCCCGAGCCGGACGCACCGGCTGCGCAAAGCCCGCAATGACTCTGATTAAGGACTGCCTGTGACTGGCTTGTTTATTACCCTGGAAGGCCCGGAAGGCGCCGGCAAGAGCACCAACCGCGAATACCTGGCAGAGCGCCTGCGCGCCGCCGGTATCGAGGTAGTGCTGACCCGCGAGCCGGGTGGTACGCCGTTGGCCGAGCGGATTCGCGAAGTGCTGCTGGCGCCGGTTGATGAAGTCATGAATCCCGACACCGAGTTGTTGCTGGTGTTCGCAGCGCGCGCCCAGCACCTGGCCGAGGTGATTCGCCCGGCGCTGGCCCGTGGTGCGGTGGTTTTGTGTGATCGTTTTACCGATTCGACCTATGCCTATCAGGGTGGCGGTCGTGGTTTGTCCCTGGAGCGCATCGCGACTCTGGAAACGTTTGTCCAGGGCGATTTGCGCCCGGACCTGACGCTGATCTTCGATCTGCCGGTGGAAGTGGGTCTGGCCCGTGCCAGCGCCCGTGGTCGACTGGATCGTTTCGAACTCGAAGGCCGAACCTTTTTCGATGCCGTACGCAGTGCGTTCCTCAAGCGTGCTGAAGCTGATCCGGCGCGATATGTCCTGGTCGATGCCGCTCAGCCGCTGGCGCAGGTCCAGCAGTCGCTGGACGCCTTGCTGCCACGTCTGCTGGAGTTGACCCGTGGCTGAAGCCTATCCGTGGCAGGACAGCCTCTGGCAGCAGTTGGCCGGTCGCAAGCAACATGCGCACGCCTATCTGTTGCATGGCCCGGCCGGAATCGGCAAGCGGGCTTTGGCCGAGCGGTTGATGGCCAGCCTGCTGTGCCAGCGTCCGACCGCGCAGGATGCCTGCGGTGAGTGCAAATCCTGCCTGCTGCTCAAGGCCGGCAGCCACCCCGACAATTACATTCTGGAACCCGAAGAGGCCGACAAGGCGATCAAGGTCGATCAGGTGCGTGATCTGGTCAGCTTTGTGGTGCAGACCGCGCAGATGGGCGGTCGCAAAGTGGTGTTGATCGAGCCGGTCGAGGCGATGAACGTTAACGCCGCGAATGCCTTGCTCAAAAGTCTTGAAGAGCCCTCCGGCGACACCGTGTTGCTATTGGTCAGTCACCAGACCAGTCGTCTGCTGCCGACGATCAAGAGCCGCTGCGTGCAGCAGGCTTGCCCGTTGCCGAGCGAGGCGATGAGTCTGGCCTGGCTGGCCAAGGCCCTGCCGGACAGCTCTGAAGAAGAGCGTGTCGAACTGCTGACCCTGGCCGCCGGTTCTCCGTTGGCCGCGGTCAAGTTGCAGACCCAGGGCGTGCGCGAGCAGCGAGCGCTGGTGGTCGAAGGTGTGAAAAAGTTGCTTAAGCAACAGCAATCGCCGACGCAACTGGCCGAAGAATGGAAAACCGTCCCGCAGTTGTTGCTGTTCGATTGGTTCTGCGACTGGTCGAGTCTGATCCTGCGCTATCAATTGACCCAGGATGAAGAAGGCCTGGGGTTGACGGACATGCGCAAGGTCATTCAATACCTGGCGCAGAAAACTGCTCAGGATAAAGTCTTGAATATCCAGGACTGGATCCTCGCCCAGCGTCAGAAGGTCATGAGCAAAGCCAACCTCAATCCGGCGCTGTTGCTCGAAGCGTTGCTGGTGCAATGGGCATCCTTGCCTACCCAGAAGTGATCGTCTGCGCCTAGACTCTGATCAACAGCAATGGAGGTCAGCATGAATGAAGCCGTCAATCCGGGGCCGCGCAACGGCATTTTGTCCCTGACCATCAAGGACAAGTCCGTGCTTTATGCGGCCTACATGCCATTCATCAAGAACGGTGGTCTGTTTATCCCGACCAACAAAAGCTACAAGTTGGGCGACGAGGTGTTCATGCTGCTCAACCTGATGGATGAGGCCGAGAAGATTCCGGTCGCCGGCAAGGTTACCTGGATTTCCCCCAAAGGGGCCCAGGGCAACCGGGCCGCGGGGGTCGGCGTACAATTCAACGACGGCGACAACACGGCGCGCAGTCGAATCGAAACCCATCTGGCCGGTACCCTTAAGTCCGACCGTCCCACTCATACGATGTAAGTTGCAGCCCTTTTATGCTCGTAGATTCCCATTGTCACCTCGATCGTCTTGACCTTGCCGCCCACGACGGCTCTCTGGATGCGGCGCTTGATGCGGCCCGGCAGCGCGGGGTAGGGCACTTTTTGTGTATCGGCGTCAGCGTCGAGAACGCCGCGGACGTCAAAGCCCTGGCTGAACGTTACGACGACGTCGACTGTTCCGTGGGCGTGCATCCGCTGGATGTGCAACCGGGAGCCGCGCCGGCGCTGGATTGGTTGTTGCGTGAGCTCAATCATCCCCGTGTGGTGGCGATTGGTGAGACCGGCCTGGATTATCACTACGAGCCGGAAGCGGCCGAGTTGCAGCAGGAATCGTTTCGCTTGCACCTGCAGGCTGCTCAACAAACGGGCAAGCCGGTGATCATCCACACCCGCGGCGCCCGCGCCGATACGTTGAGTCTGCTGCGCGAGGCGGCGTTGCCTCAAGCGGGCGTGCTGCATTGCTTCACGGAAGACTGGGACATGGCCAAGGCTGCACTGGACATGGGCTATTACATTTCCCTGTCCGGTATTGTCACTTTTCGCAATGCCGATGCGTTGCGTGACGTGGCCAGCAAAGTGCCGGCTGATCGATTGCTGGTAGAAACCGACTCGCCGTATCTCGCGCCGATCCCTTATCGCGGCAAACCCAACCTGCCGCAGTACGTACGCGAGGTTGCGGAATTTCTGGCAATGTTGCGGGGTGAGTCCTATGAGCGATTTGCCGAGCAGACCACTGAAAACTTCAAGCGGCTGTTCCCGCTGGCGCATGTGAAAGGCTGAATCGCAGGCAAAAAAAACCCGGGTTCTGGGGGGTGAATCCGGGTTAAGACCATTAGGAGTAAAACAAAGGCACGCGGTCCGTTGGTACCTATATCGACGCGACACTTGGGGGAGATGTCCCGCCGACAGTTCAAGTATTGATCAGTATTGCGCCGAGTCCAGTTTACCGGCCCCGGTTTTTAAACAATTTTGGAATACGGGCGCTTCGGAAGAGTTCTCATCAAAGGGCCGCCCTGTGTGAAATCATCAAGAAACACAGATATGGTCGGATGATCCGTGCATTTTTGCGTAAGTTAGGCATAATACGCGGCTTCGAATTTTGACCCCAACAGACCTTTTCTTATGCATAAAGAACCTCGTAAGGTCCGTGAGTTTCGTCGCCGCGAGCAAGAAATTCTCGATACCGCGCTCAAGCTGTTCCTCGACCAAGGTGAAGACAGTGTCACCGTCGAGATGATTGCTGATGCCGTCGGTATCGGCAAAGGCACGATCTACAAGCATTTCAAATCCAAGGCGGAGATCTATCTGCGCCTGATGCTCGACTACGAGCGTGATCTGAACGAGCTGTTGCATTCTGCGGATGTGGACAAGGACAAGGAAGCGCTGTCCCGGGCCTACTTCGAATTCCGCATGCGCGATCCGCAGCGCTATCGGTTGTTCGATCGCCTGGAAGAGAAGGTGGTCAAAGGCAATCAGGTGCCGGAAATGGTCGAGGAGCTGCACAAGATCCGCGCCTCGAATTTCGAACGCCTGACCCTGCTGATCAAAGGCCGGATCAGCGAAGGCAAGCTCGAAGACGTACCGCCTTACTTCCATTACTGCGCGTCCTGGGCGCTGGTGCACGGCGCCGTGGCGCTGTATCACTCGCCGTTCTGGAGCAATGTGCTGGAAGATCAGGAAGGTTTCTTCCAGTTCTTGATGGACATCGGCGTGCGCATGGGCAACAAGCGCAAGCGCGATACCGACACCCCGAGCAGCTGAACCATTCAGTTGCCTTATTGCGCCATGATTTCGCTATATGGCGCAGTACCTCAGGAATATACTCAGGCATGGGACTTGCTAAAACTTGATTTGTGAGTCAAGTTTTACGGGTTCGAATTCCTTTCGCCGGAGTGCTCCATGATCGTTGATCGTCAAGGCAGGCGTTTTCGCAATTTGCGGATCAGTCTGACTTCAGCCTGCAATTACGCGTGTACCTATTGCGTGCCCAACGGCAAGCGGCTGGTGGCTGCGCAGGATGAATTGTCGGCCGAGGCCATGGCGCGCGGCGTGGCGTATCTGATCGAAGCGGCGGGCATCGAGCGCTTGCGCATCACCGGTGGCGAGCCGCTGGTCAGCCCCAAACTCGAAGCCTTCATGACGGCTGTCGGCAAGATGGGCCTGGAAGACATCAGCCTGACCACCAATGGTCAGCTGCTGGCGAAAAAGCTGCCGTTGCTGGTGGACGCCGGCATCCGTCGCATCAACGTTTCCCTCGATACCCTGGACGCTGGCGCGTTCCGCAGCATTGCCCGTGGCGGCGATCTGGCGACCGTGCTCCACGGTATGGACCAGGCCAAGGCTGCCGGCCTGAAAATCAAGGTCAACATGGTGCCTCTGCGCGGGCAGAACCTTGACCAGGTGATGCCGTTGCTCGATTACTGCCTTGAGCGTGGCTATGAGCTGCGTTTCATCGAGCTGATGCGCATGGGCCACCTGGCCAGTGACAACAACGCCTTCCTGCAGCAGTTCGTCAGTCTTCAGCAGTTGTTGAGTCTGATCGGCGAGCGCTACGAATACCTGCAAGCTGATGCGCCCGTAGACGCCACAGCTGTGCGCTACGCAATCCCGGGGATGGGGCATTTTGGTGTGATTGCCAATGAAAGCGTTCCCTTCTGCCGGACCTGCTCGCGTCTGCGCCTGTCATCCACCGGATGGTTGCATGGCTGTTTATCATCGAGCAATCGCCACTATGTCGGCGATCTGTTGGACAAACCGCGCCATCAGGCATTGCCGGCGTTGCAGCGCCTTCTGGTGAAAGCCTTGGGGGACAAGCAGGAAGTGGCGTTCTCCGGTGGTGCGACTGTCATGAAGATTATTGGCGGCTGATCCAGCTGTGGCGAGGGGATTTATCCCCGTTGGACTGCGCAGCAGTCGCATTTTTGGGGCTGCTTCGCAGCCTAGCGGGGATAAATCCCCTCGCCACAAATGTTCGCATTCCTGAAGACTGGCGCGGAAGCTGCATCCCATGGCCATTCGCCGGTTTTCCGTCACCGGCCTCTGGAGGGTAGGATGCGTAGCCTGGTTTTGCTGCTGGCCGTTTTGGCGCTTGGTGGCTGCATGAATGTCAGCGATATGGCTGAAGGAACTCGCTACCACATGAGCGATGCAGGGCTGCTGGATCACAGCGACAGTCGTCGGGCGAATAACCTGCGCATCCAGCCGGACTCGTTCATCTACATCGCCCAAGGTGCCTTCGCGCCGCCGGGCAGTGCCTATCCGCGACCGAACGTGGTCGCTGAAGAAGCCTTCAATGGCTTTATCGAATATTTCCCGATGGTCCGCCGCGCCCGCACCCCCGAGGGCCTCGACCAGGCCATGGGTGAAGCCCGCGCTGCCGGTGCCCATTACCTGCTTTACACGCGATTCGCCAAGGCAGATGACCGTATCGGTAACTCGGACGAATGGCTCGATCAGGAATACGTCGATCGCCTCGGCATCGACAGCGGCGTGATTCAGATCATGTTGATCGAGACCAGCACCCAGTATTTGATCGATACTGCACGTATCAAGAGTCGTGGCGGTTTACTGACGTTCCACGACAACAAGCCACAAGACCTGATTGGCCCGCCGCTGGAGCAATACGCGCGCAGCCTGATCGGGCTCAGCGACCAGTAACCCAAGGAGAACGCCATGAGTGGCCCGCAAAAAGCCAACGACTTGTTGGGGCAAATCCCCAAAACCAAAGGCTTGCCGCCGGTCCATTTGTGGAACCCTGACTTCTGTGGCGACATCGACATGCGCATCGCCCGTGACGGCACCTGGTTTTATCTGGGGACGCCGATCGGACGCAAGCCAATGGTCAAGCTGTTCTCCACCATCATCCGCCGCGATGGCGATGATTACTTCTTGATCACCCCGGTCGAGAAGGTTGGCATCAAGGTCGACGATGCGCCGTTTGTGGCGATTGCCGTGGACGTGGAGGGCGAGGGCGAAGCTCAGATCCTGCGATTCACTACCAACGTCGACGAGACCGCGGACGCCGGCACTGAACACCCGATTCGCGTAGTCATCGATCCAGTCACCCAGGAACCTGCGCCTTACGTGCATGTGCGCACCAACCTCGAAGCGCTGATCCACCGTAACGTCTTCTACCAGTTGGTGGAACTGGCCGTGACCCGTGAGATCGACGGGCAACGCTGGCTGGGCGTGTGGAGCGACGGCGAGTTCTTCCCCATCGGCCTCGAGCCGTAACACATAACACTGTGGGAGCGAGCCTGCTCGCGATGAGGCCATAACATTCACCATAGATGTTGCCTGTTACGCCGCCATCGCGAGCAGGCTCGCTCCCACATTGGATTTGTGGGTTCATCCGAAAAAATCAATTTGACACCCAATCGTATGATGATTAGCGTGGGCATCCATCGCGAACGGCTTTGTGCCGTTCCTGCATCGAGGTGCCCATGTCCAGCAGTTTTCATGCGTCGACCGTCGATTGGCTGGGTTGCTGGATAGCTGCAGGCCAGGTCAGACCCGGCGAAACCATCAAGGTCGAAGCCGACCTGGGTGAGCAACTCGGTGTCAGTCGCACGGTCATTCGCGAAGCCATCAAGACCTTGGTCGCCAAAGGCATGCTCGAAGTCGGGCCGAAGGTCGGCACGCGGGTGTTGCCGGTGCGGCGCTGGAATCTTTTTGATCCGCAAGTCGTGGGTTGGCTGTCACGCAGCGGCTTGCCGGAAAACTTCGTCGACGACTTGCTCGATCTGCGTCGCACCATCGAACCGATGGCCGTGCGCTGGGCGTGCGAGCGCGCGACGGTCGAACAGGTTCAGGCAATATTGCAGGCTTACAACGCGCTGGAGAGGGCGGTGGACAGCGGCATCGATTACAACCACGCCGACCAGATCTTCCACGAGTGCATACTCGCCGCCAGTCACAACCAGTTCATCGAACAAATGGTCCCGGCCCTCGGTGCGCTGTTGGCTGTTTCTTTTGAAGTGTCTGCCGCCGACCCGGACGAATTGCGCCGCACGCTACCGATTCACAAAGACATGGCCGACGCCATCGCCGCCCGGGATGCCGCGCGGGGTGTCTGGGCCTGCATGACCCTGATCGATAACGCGGACCTGGCGATCAAACGCTTCTACCCGCAAGTCATGGCCGACAAAAAAGCCAGCTGACAATAAAGAACCCTGTGGGAGCGGGCCTGCTGGCGAAAGCGGTTTAGCATTCAGCAACTAAGTTGCCTGACACACGGCCATCCCGAGCAGGCTCACTCCCACATAAAGCATTAAACAGGAGGTTTCATGACGTGGAATGCGGTTACCGGACACCGTGCGCAACTCGGTGAAGGCCCGTTCTGGGACGCGCCGACCCAAGCGCTGTACTGGGTGGACATTGCCGGCAAGCAAGCCCTGCGGCTGATCGGCGCCAACGTGCAGATCTGGGAAATGCCGGAACACGTCTCCGCGTTCATCCCCTGCGAGAGTGGCGATGCGCTGGTGACGTTGAGCAGCGGCGTCTATCGCCTGGACCTTGAATCGCCAGGACTCGAACCGCGCCTGACCTTGCTCTGCGTCGCCGATCCGCAACCCGGCAACCGCGCCAACGAAGCCCGCTGCGATGCACAGGGCCGGCTCTGGCTCGGCACCATGCAAAACAACATCGGAGAAAACGGCGAAGACTTGCCCATCGTGCGTCGATCCGGCGGCCTGTTTCGCATCGACCGCGACGCCCGTGTCACGCCGCTGCTTCGCGGGCTGGGCATTCCTAACACGTTGCTGTGGAGCGAAGACGAGACCACGCTGTTTTTCGCCGACAGCATGGACCAAACCTTGTACCGCTATTTCGTTCACACCGACGGCAATCTGGACACCGCGTACGTCTGGTTCGGTCCCCATGAGCGAGGTGGCCCGGATGGCTCGGCGATGGATGCCGAGGGCTTCATCTGGAACGCCCGATGGGACGGCAGCTGCCTGATCAGGCTGACCCCGGACGGCTATGTCGACCGCGTGATCGAACTGCCGGTCAGCCGCCCCACCAGTTGCGTGTTCGGCGGCGAAGACTTGAAAACCCTGTACATCACCAGCGCCGCGAGCCCGCTCAACCACCCGCTGGACGGTGCGCTGCTGTCGATTCGCGTCGATGTACCCGGAAAACCCTGCACACGCTTTGCTGGATAAATCCCAAAATATGGGATGTAAAATTATATATTGAGATTATTTGGTGGTCGGGTTTATAGTCGGCCATCAGTTACACGCACTCACACTTAAAAAAACAAAACAGGTGAAGTGATGCAGCGATTTTCCCAAAAGAATTTTGACCGGACATCGACAGATGCCCGGTTTTTGTCGTGCCTGCAAAAGGGGGCTTGATCCATGGCTGAACCTCTTTCCTTGCCACCCGTGCCCGAACCGCCCAAGGGCGAGCGCCTGAAAAACAAGGTGGTGTTGCTGACCGGCGCTGCGCAGGGCATTGGCGAGGCGATCGTCGCCACCTTCGCGTCGCAACACGCCAAGCTGATTATCAGTGATGTCCAGGTCGAGAAAGTCGAGAAAGTCGCGGCGCATTGGCGGGATAAAGGCTTCGATGTCTGCGCGATCAAGGCCGACGTCTCCCGGCAACAAGATCTGCACGCGATGGCCAGGTTGGCAGTCGAGCTTCACGGCCGGATCGACGTATTGGTCAACTGCGCCGGGATCAACGTGTTCCGGGATCCACTGGAAATGACCGAAGAAGACTGGCATCGCTGCTTCGCCATCGACCTCGACGGCGCATGGTACGGCTGCAAAGCGGTGCTGCCGCAAATGATCGAGCAGGGCATCGGCAGCATCATCAACATCGCCTCAACCCATTCCACTCACATTATTCCGGGCTGCTTCCCGTACCCAGTGGCCAAGCACGGCTTGCTCGGACTGACCCGCGCGCTGGGCATTGAATACGCGCCAAAGGGCATTCGCGTGAATGCAATCGCGCCGGGCTACATCGAAACCCAACTGAACGTCGATTACTGGAACGGTTTTGCCGACCCCCAGGCCGAACGTCAACGGGCCTACGACCTGCACCCACCACGGCGTATCGGGCAACCGATGGAAGTGGCGATGACTGCCGTTTTCCTGGCCAGCGATGAAGCGCCGTTCATCAATGCCTCATGCATCACCATCGATGGTGGTCGCTCGGTCATGTATCACGACTAAGCAAAACGGCTTTCAGACGCGAAACTCCGTCTGAAATCCAATCATCATACGATATGACTATTTGCTGCACCGTTTTCAAATAACGCTCAAAAAAAATAACAAGGAGTCAGCTTATGAATCGTCGTCGTGGGATCCGTTCCCTGTGCTGTGCCGCTCTGGCGGTCACTGCGGTCAGCCTGAGCAGTACGCTGCTGGCGGCCGAGGAAGTGAAAATCGGCTTCCTGGTCAAGCAGGCGGAAGAGCCCTGGTTCCAGACCGAATGGGCATTCGCCGAAAAGGCCGGGAAAGAGAAGGGCTTCACCGTGATCAAGATCGCCGTGCCTGACGGCGAGAAAACCCTCTCGGCCATCGACAGCCTCGCTGCCAACGGCGCCAAGGGCTTCGTGATCTGCCCGCCGGATGTCTCCCTCGGCCCGGCCATCATGGCCAAGGCCAAGCTCAATGGCTTGAAAGTCATCGCCGTCGATGACCGCTTCGTCGATGCCAATGGCAAGTTCATGGAAGACGTTCCGTACCTCGGCATGGCGGCGTTCGAAGTCGGCCAGAAGCAGGGCGCGGCCATGGCCACCGAAGCGAAAAAACGCGGCTGGGACTGGAAAGACACCTACGCGGTGATCAACACCTTCAATGAACTCGACACTGGCAAGAAGCGCACCGACGGCTCAGTCAAAGCCCTCGAAGACGCCGGGATGCCGAAAGACCACATCCTGTTCTCGGCCCTGAAAACCCTCGACGTGCCAGGCAGCATGGACGCCACCAACTCGGCGCTGGTGAAACTGCCGAGCGCGGCGAAGAACCTGATCATCGGCGGCATGAATGACAACACCGTGCTGGGCGGCGTGCGCGCCACCGAAAGCGCCGGTTTTGCCGCGGCCAACGTGATCGGCATCGGCATCAACGGCACCGACGCGATCGGCGAACTGAAGAAAGCCAACAGCGGTTTCTTCGGTTCGATGCTGCCAAGTCCGCACATCGAGGGCTACAACACCGCCAGCATGATGTTCGAGTGGGTTACCACCGGCAAAGAACCACCGAAGTACACCGCGATGGACGACGTGACGCTGATCACTCGCGAGAACTTCAAGCAGGAACTGGAAAAGATCGGCCTGTGGAACTGAGGGCTGGTTGATTTCATCGGCGGCCCTGGCGACGGGGCCGCCTGATTTGTGTGATGAGGTGGTTTTATGCACGCGCAAGTACAGACACATGAGCACAGCGTCGGCGGCAGCCTGCGCTTCAACGGGATCGGCAAGACCTTTCCCGGGGTGAAGGCGCTGGATGGCATCAGCTTTGTCGCTCATCCGGGGCAGGTTCACGCCTTGATGGGCGAGAACGGCGCCGGCAAATCGACCCTGCTGAAAATCCTCGGCGGTGCCTACACGCCGAGCAGCGGCGACCTGCAGATCGGCGAACAGACGATGGTCTTCAAGTCCACCGCCGACAGCATCGCCAGCCGCGTCGCGGTGATCCACCAAGAGCTGCACTTGGTGCCGGAAATGACCGTCGCGGAGAACCTGTTCCTCGGTCATCTGCCGGCCAGTTTCGGTTTGATCAATCGAGGTGCGCTGCGGCAACAAGCGCTGGCCTGCCTCAAAGGCTTGGCCGACGAAATCGATCCGCAGGAGAAAGTCGGGCGCCTGTCCCTCGGGCAGCGGCAACTGGTGGAAATCGCCAAGGCGTTGTCCCGTGGTGCGCATGTGATCGCGTTTGACGAACCGACCAGCAGCCTGTCGGCGCGGGAGATCGATCGATTGATGGCGATCATCGGGCGCCTGCGCGACGAAGGCAAAGTGGTGCTTTACGTGTCCCATCGCATGGAAGAAGTGTTCCGCATCTGCAACGCGGTGACGGTGTTCAAGGACGGTCGTTATGTGCGCACCTTCGAGGACATGAGTGAACTGACCCACGACCAACTGGTGACGTGCATGGTCGGGCGCGACATTCAGGACATTTACGATTACCGCAGTCGCCAGCGTGGTGCCGTCGCGCTCAAGGTTGACGGTTTGCTCGGGCCTGGCTTGCGTGAGCCGGTGAGTTTCGAGGTGCACAAGGGCGAGATTCTCGGGCTGTTCGGTCTGGTCGGCGCCGGTCGTACCGAGCTGTTCCGGATGCTCAGCGGGCTGACGCGCAACACCGCCGGACGCCTGGAACTTCGCGGTCATGAGGTGAAACTGCGTTCCCCTCGCGATGCCATCGCTGCCGGGATTCTGCTGTGCCCCGAGGACCGCAAGAAAGAGGGCATCCTGCCGCTCGCCAGTGTCGCCGAGAACATCAACATCAGCGCCCGCGGCGCCCATTCCACGTTCGGTTGCCTGTTGCGCGGTCTGTGGGAAAAGGGCAACGCCGACAAGCAGATCAAGGCGCTGAAAGTGAAGACGCCCAGTGCCGAGCAGAAAATCATGTACCTGTCCGGCGGCAATCAGCAGAAGGCCATTCTCGGTCGCTGGCTGTCGATGCCGATGAAAGTCCTGCTGCTGGACGAGCCTACTCGCGGCATCGACATCGGGGCGAAGGCCGAGATTTACCAGATCATCCATAACCTGGCCGCCAGCGGCATTGCGGTGATCGTGGTGTCCAGCGACCTGATGGAAGTGATGGGCATTTCCGACCGCATCCTGGTGCTCTGCGAAGGCGCGATGCGCGGCGAGTTGTCTCGCGCAGAGGCCAATGAATCCAACCTGCTGCAACTGGCTTTGCCGCGCCAACGCGCTGACGGCGTGGCGAACTGAGAGGTGACTATGACAATCCAAAACAACGCTCTGCCGACCCAGCGCAAACCCCTCGACTTGCGGCGCTTTCTCGATGACTGGGTCATGCTGATGGCGGCGGTCGGGATCTTCGTGCTGTGCACGTTGCTGATCGACAACTTCCTCTCGCCGCTGAACATGCGCGGTCTGGGCCTGGCGATTTCGACGACCGGGATTGCCGCCTGCACCATGCTGTATTGCCTGGCGTCCGGGCATTTCGACTTGTCGGTGGGCTCGGTGATTGCCTGTGCCGGCGTGGTCGCGGCGGTGGTGATGCGCGACACCGACAGCGTGTTTCTCGGCGTGAGTGCGGCGCTGGTGATGGGGCTGATCGTCGGGCTGATCAACGGCATCGTGATCGCCAAGCTGCGGGTCAACGCGTTGATCACCACGCTGGCGACCATGCAGATCGTTCGTGGCCTGGCTTACATTTTTGCCAATGGCAAAGCGGTCGGCGTGTCGCAGGAGTCGTTCTTCGTCTTCGGTAACGGCCAGTTGTTTGGCGTGCCGGTGCCGATCCTGATCACCATCGTCTGCTTCCTGTTTTTCGGCTGGTTGTTGAATTACACCACCTACGGGCGCAACACCATGGCCATTGGCGGCAACCAGGAAGCGGCGTTGCTGGCCGGGGTCAACGTTGACCGGACCAAGATCCTCATCTTTGCCGTGCACGGTGTGATCGGTGCGTTGGCCGGGGTGATTCTGGCGTCGCGCATGACCTCCGGGCAGCCGATGATTGGCCAGGGTTTCGAGCTGACGGTGATTTCGGCTTGCGTGCTGGGCGGGGTGTCGCTGAGCGGCGGGATCGGCATGATCCGGCATGTGATCGCCGGGGTGTTGATTCTGGCAATTATCGAGAATGCGATGAACCTGAAGAACATCGATACGTTTTATCAGTATGTGATTCGCGGTTCGATCCTATTGTTGGCCGTCGTCATCGACCGTCTCAAACAACGCTAACCCCGCTTTTGTGGCGAGGGAGCTTGCTCCCGCTGGGCTGCGTAGCGGCCCCAAAATCTCTGTTTTGATCCAGGATTTTGCGAGTGCTGCGCACTCGAGCGGGAGCAAGCTCCCTCGCCACAGTGGTTACTCCTCCTGTCACCTCCCTTAAATAATCCTTGCCCACCCCAGCCCGTTTCGGTTATCACTTTGTACATGATTAGACAGGTACGATTTGACAAGAAACAACGGGTGGTCGATGAGCTCATCCGGCGCATCGAAAGCGGCCTCATGGAGGACGGCTTTCTGTTGCCGGGTGAGCATCAGTTGGCTCAAGAATTCAAAGTCAGCCGCGGCACGCTGCGCGAGGCCCTTGCCGAGTTGAAACGACGCAACTACATCGCGACCCAAAGCGGCGTGGGCTCCATCGTCACTTTTGACGGTGTGGTGCTCGACCAACGCAGCGGCTGGGCGCAGGCTCTGGCCGACAGCGGGGCGCTGATCAATACCGAAGTGCTGCGGCTGGAGGCCGTCACGCGGCCGGACCTGATGTCACGTTTCGGCACCGACCAGTTCATCACCCTTGACCGGCGTCGCCGTTCCAACGACGGCAAGCTGGTTTCCCTCGAACGCTCATTGATGCCCGCCACCGGAGGCCTGGAAAGCCTGCCGCGTGTCGGCCTGATCGACCATTCCCTGACCATCACCCTGGCCGCCTACGGCTACATCGGCGAACGCGGCGATCAATGGATCGGCGCAGAACCCTTGAACGCAGAAGACGCCGAGTTGCTCGGGCGCCCAGTCGGCACGGTTTTCCTCAAAGCCTTGCGCACCACCTACGACCGGCAAAACCGCTTCATGGAACAGGTCGAAAGCCTGCTCGACCCGGTGCACTTTCGCCTGCACCTGCAGTTTGGAGAATCAAAATGACCGCGCTCGACCGTGCGCTCGGCGCGTTCTACGGACTGGCCTTGGGCGATGCGCTCGGCATGCCGACGCAGTCCTTGAGCCGCGCGGAAATCAAGGCGCGCTTCGGCCATATCACCGATCTGCAAGACGCCGGCCCCGATCAACCGATCGCCGCCAACATGCCCAAGGGCTCGATCACCGACGACACCGAACAGGCGATTCTCGTCGGTCAGTTGTTGGTGGACGGTGAGGGCTGGATCGAACCGGCCGTGCTCGCTCAACGGCTGATCGAATGGGAAGCCGGGATGCAGGCCAAGGGCTCCCAAGACTTGCTCGGGCCTTCGACCAAACGCGCGATCGAGATGATCCTCGCCGGCCACTCGCCGGAAGAAGCGGGGCGCTACGGCACCACCAATGGCGCGGCGATGCGCATCACGCCCGTGGGCCTCGCAGCGGATGTCGCCAACCCTGAGCGTTTCATCAGGGCCGTGGTACAAGCCTGCCAGGTTACTCACAACACCACGCTGGGCATTTCCAGCGCGGCAGCGGTGGCGGCGGTGGTTTCGGCCGGCATCAACGGCATGGACCTGGGCGAGGCCTTGAACCTCGGCCAGCAAATCGCCCAGCAAGCTGAAAGCCACGGCCACTGGGTCGCGGGCGGACGGATTGCCTCGCGCATCAGTTGGGCGCGGACCATCAGCGTCGACAGTGACAAAGCGTTGCTGGCGGATTTGCTGTACGACGTGATTGGCACGTCGGTGGCGTCGCAGGAGTCGGTGATCGTGTCGTTTGCCCTGGCACAACAAGTCGCCGTCGGTGAAATGAACGCGTTCGAAGCGCTGTGCATGGCCGCGAGCCTGGGCGGTGACACCGATACCATCGCTGCGATTCTCGGCGCGATGCTTGGGGCCTGTCTGGGGCTTGGGAGTTGGCCGGTGGCGATGATCGAACAGGTCAAAACCGTTAATGATCTGGAGCTGGAGCCTTTGGTAAAAGGGCTTTTAGCCTTGCGCTGACTGGACTGGCCTCTTCGCGAGCAAGCCCGCTCCCACAGGAATAGTGCAAACCCAACGGTACCTGTGGGAGCGAGCCTGCTCGCGATAGGCGCGCCGCGTATTTGAATTGATAACCCCGCAATGGATCGCACGGACTTGGCCAGGACAGCCGGGCTGTTGTTTTCGTCTTCCGTCATTGCCCACAACCACAAAAAAGGCAACAGGAGCATTTTTCATGAGTTCATCGAACGCCGGGCAAAGCGCCGGGCAACTGGAAACCCGCGGCATCGAACCGGTGCCGGAAGCTGAGTGCAACGGTCATCCGCTGCAACTGTTCTGGGTCTGGTTCGCGGCCAACATTTCCATCCTCGGGCTGCCGCTGGGCGCCACGCTGGTGGCGTTTCGCGGGTTGGCGATCTGGCAGGCGATCATCGTCGCGATCCTCGGCGCTGCGGGTTCTTTCGCCGTGGTCGGGATCATCTCCATCGCCGGTCGTCGTGGTCGCGCACCGAGCCTGACATTGTCGCGCGCGATCTTCGGCGTGCGCGGCAACATCGGCCCGACTCTGGTCTCGCTGATGTCGCGGCTGGGCTGGGAAACCGTCAACACCACCACCGCGGCCTTCGTGTTGCTGTCGTTGTGCTCGATCCTGTTCGGTTCGCCGGTGGAAGCCAAAAGCGCGCCGGTACTGACCCTGATCTTCATCGCGATTTTCGTGCTTCTGACCTTGTCGGTCTCCGGCCTCGGTCATGCCACCTTGCTGGTCATCCAGAAGTGGGCGACTTACGTGTTCGGTGCGCTGAACATTCTGGTCGGCGGCTTCCTTTGCGCCACCATTGACTGGAGCGCAGTATTCAACGCCACGCCTGCGCCATTGAGCGCGATGATCATCGGCGTCGGCACCATGGCTGCAGGCACCGGGATCGGCTGGGCCAACGCCGGCGCCGACATGTCGCGCTACCAGCACCGCAGCGTCAAAGCCGTGCGCCTGGTGGCGTCGGCGGCGTTCGGTGCGGGGATTCCGCTGGTGCTGCTGATCACCCTCGGTGGCCTGCTGTCGGTGGGCAACAACGATCTGGCGTCGGCCACTGACCCGATCATCGCAATCCGCGACATGCTGCCAACCTGGATGGCTGTGCCGTACCTGATCACCGCGTTCGGTGGGTTGTTGCTGTCGAACAACCTATCGGTGTATTCCGCCGGTTTGACCACGTTGACCCTCGGTCTGAAGGTCAAGCGCGTGTACGCTGTGGTGGTCGACATCGTCGCGATCTTCGCCGGTTCGATCTACTTCATGCTGATCGCCGACAGTTTCTACGGTCCGTTCATTACCTTCATTTCGCTGCTGGCGGTGCCGATCACGGCGTGGGTCGGGATCTTCGTCGTTGATCTGATCCACCGTCATTACTACAGCCCCCAAGACCTGCTGGACGTCAGCCCGAGCAGCGCCTACTGGTACAACGGCGGCATCGAGTGGCGCGCGTTTGGTGCCTGGGCGCTGGCGATCGTGCTGGGTTTCAGCTTCACCACCATTGGCACCACCGAACAAAACGTCTGGTTCCGCGGTTTCCTGTCTGACTCGTGGCTGGGCCATAACGGCCTCGGCTGGATCGTCACGTTCCTGGTGGCCGGGGGGATTTATTTTGTGCTCGGTGGGGCCAAGGATCGTCGTGCCGCAATGACTGAGAACGCTCATGCCTAGATTGCTGCACACCGGCCAGGTCATTATCGACCTGGTCATGGCCGTGGACAAACTGCCTCAACCGGGCGGTGACGTGCTAGCGCAGTCCGCCAGTTTCGAAGCCGGTGGCGGGTTTAACGTGATGGCCGCCGCCCAGCGGAACGGTTTGCCGGTGGTCTACCTCGGTCGTCATGGCACCGGTCGTTTCGGCGATCTGGCCCGTGAGGCGATGGGGGCTGAAGGCATTCAGGTTGGCATCGCACACAAGGCCGAACGGGACACAGGGCTGTGCGTTGCGGTGACCGATGCGTCGGCCGAGCGCAGTTTCATTTCCTGCATCGGCGCCGAGGGCGAATTGACGGCCGAGGACCTGGCGAACGTGCCGGTCGAGGCGGACGACTACGTTTACGTCAGCGGCTATAGCTTGCTGCATGCCGGCAAGGCCCAGGCGCTGGTGGAGTGGGTGCTGGGTTTGCCGAACGCGGTCAACGTGGTGTTCGACCCGGGCCCGTTGGTGGATTCGCCGGATGCACCGTTGATGCAGATGTTGTTGCCGCGCATTGATGTGTGGACCAGCAACAGTGTCGAGGCGCTACGGTTTACCGGGACGTCGGACATTGCCGAGGCGCTGGACAGGCTGACCGATCATCTGCCGGCCGACGTGTTGATGGTGATCCGCGATGGGCCGCAAGGGTGCTGGATCAGTCAGTACGGCGAACGTCAGCATGTGCCCGGTTTCAAGGTTGAGGCGGTGGACAGTAATGGTGCCGGGGATGCCCATGCCGGGGTGTTTCTGGCCGGGTTGGTGCAAGGGTTGTCGGCGGGTGAAGCGGCGCGGCGGGCGAATGCGGCTGCGGCGCTGGCGGTCACTCGATGGGGGCCGGCGACTTCGCCTGGGGCTGCTGAAGTGGATGAGTTGATCCGCAAGACTTTTGGCGTCTGATCTACCGCCATCGCGAGCAGGCTCGCTTGTATGTTTAGACTTGAAGGGGTGGGTGGGACTACAGACTCGATTCTGACTCTGACCAGTACAGACTGTGGGAGACTTCTCGTCCCGCCCCTTCTACCCAAAGCGCCGATAAGGAATTCATCGGTAAACCGACGATAGAGACAAGCCAGCGCAACGGTAGACCCCAACAAGCACTTAAACCCTAGCTCCGAGGATTCGTCATGACAATCCTTACTTCGCAGACGGTTGTTGGTATCGATATCGCCAAGGCCCAAATTGCTGTCTATCGCACCGACCTGCAAATCATTCAAGACATCAAGAACGATCGAACCGCCCTCAAGCGTTGGCTTAAAACCCTGCCTGCCCAAAGCGCTATCGCCGTTGAAGCCACCAACATCTACCACTTGGACACGGTAGAGCTGGCCCATGAGATGGGTCATCAGGTCTACGTGGTGGATGCTTATCGCGTGAGTCATTACCGCCGTGGCGTTGGCCAACGAGCCAAGAACGATCCCTGCGATGCGCGTTTGCTGGCGCGTTACCTGGAGAATGAACAAAGCAAACTGCGGGTCTGGAGCCCGCCACCCAAGGCCTACAGCTCGCTGAAAAGCCTGCTTCACAGACGTGCAACGCTGATCCAGAACCATGCTGGGCTGATGTTGAGTTGGGCCAATGAACCCTTGTTGAAGAAAGTGCAGGTCGCTCAGCAGAAGGCGTTCAAGCAAGCGGATCAGGCGATTCAGAAACTGCTGCGCAAGGTCAGCAAAGAGGCGGGAATTGAGGCGAATATTGATCGCTGCAAAGCCATCGAAGGCGTTGGGGAACTGACCGCAACCGGGTTGGCGACGACCTTTATGCGGGGCGATTTTGCGAACAGCGATGCGTTCATCGCATTCCTGGGAATGGACTTGGCAGTCGAAGACTCCGGCAAGAAGAATGGGCAGCGGTACCTGACCAAAAAAGGAGATCCGGAGGTTCGTCGTTTGGCGTACAACGCCGCAATGGCGGCGTGTCGCTCGCCTAAATGGAGGCCGTTTTACGAGGCATACCTGGCTAGAGGCTTCTCGAAAACCCAGGCCTTGGTTGCCTTGGCCCGAAAGCTCTGTCGAGTGGCATTTGCCCTGATGAAAAATCAGAGCGAATACCTGTCAGCCTGAGAATTCAGGGTTGCCGGGCAACATAGAATCTCCCACACTGGATCTGTGAACGACACAAATCCAATGTGGGAGCGAGCCTGCTCGCGATGGAGCCATTAAATTCAGTACATGAGTCAGCCTTAACCAGCCTTTCTCAAACGGTCGCAGCCGCGCACGACTGCGACCAGATTCATCTTGTTAAACGTCCAGCTTTCGCGCCGCCTCAACCCCAGCCGCGCTGAGTTTGATCGGCAGTTGCAGCGAGTGTTCGCCGGCTTCGTTACAGGTCACATGGCCGTGCTGAATCAGTCCACGGTCCTGTAGCGTGGCGAGGGCGCTGGCCACGACTTTCTCCCCCCGGTAATTGTCCAGGACCTCCTTGCCCAAGCCACCTGGATGGGCATGCAGCAGACGGGTCAGGACTTCTTTCTCAAGGTTTTTATCGACGTTCATGGTTACCTCTTCATGGATGTGGATAGGTGCAACTCGCATGGGCGAACTATTGACTGGCACCGCCTTCGGAACCCGAGCCACCGGTGGTGGTTTTCGAGCCGATGCCGGTGCCGGCGTTATCGGGTGTCTGGGTGTCCGGCTGGTTCATTCCCCCTTGACGGCCCGCATCGTTGCCTTGAATCCGTGGGTCGGTGCCCGTGGACGCAGGCACGCTGTCGACGCCCGAGCCATTGGTGTTCATGCCGGGCGAGCCTTGAGTGGTCGGGGACTTTGGACTTTCGACCGGGTTGGTCGGGCCGGTCCCGGGGGCGGGGGTCGCCGCGAACGCGGCAGAGGACAACAGCGTGGCAAGAGCGAGGGCAGTCAAGCGGGACGTGATCATGGTGTCGTCTCCATTCAATTAGAGTCCTTACCTGATGTTGGTCCGCCCCCGATTTGGATTGGTGCCTGATGAACGACGAACGGTTCAGGCCTGCTGAAGCGATCTGGCGCTGACGACCCGGCGCCAGATCAAGCGGCCCACGGTGATCAGCCAGTTCAGCAGCCCTACGGCGAGAACTGTGAGCAGAAGTGTCGTCATTCCGTGCTCGACGATGATCTTTCCGGCCAGCAACGGAAAACCGAACACGCCGATGAAGTACGACAGGCTGAACAGCAGCAACGATTGCGAAGTGGTGCCGTGCGGCGCTTCGTTCGCCGCCAGGCCATTGATCACCGAATACGTCAGCCCATAACCGACTCCGAGCATCATTGCCGCCAGCACGTAGCTGAACCCACTGTCGACCACGAAACCGAATAGCACGATCGAGCCCATCATCAGCCCCGACAGCAGGCAGGACGCGCGGAACGGATCGCGCTTGACCACGAAACCGGCAATCAACATTCGGCTGCTGATCGCCGCGCCCATGAAGCCGAAAAAGAACAGTGAGTAATCCAGCGAGCGAGACGCGGCGTAGCTGGTTTGAAAGCTCGACAGGCCACCGAATACGCACCCGCCGAGGCCGACCATGATGATCGGGAACACTGCTTTGGACGACAGCACCTGAACAGTTGCTCGCCAGGAAATGCGCGCGACGGAGGTGGCAGGTGAGGGCGCTTTTTTCAACTGAGCATCAAGCCGCCAAAACAGCACCACGCCGATCAGACTGGCCAGCGCCGCGAGGTAAAACGCGGCGGTCACCGGATAGCCCAGCGCACTCGCCGCGCGGCCCAACAACGGACCGCTGCCGATCCCGGTCATCATGCTGCCGGACAGCAGGGCGAAGTATTTTGCGCGTTGGGCGGGCGTTACCAGACTCGCGACAATAATCGGCCCCAAGGTGTAGAACACGCCCCAACCAAGCCCCAGCAGCAGTCCGAAAAACAACAACAGATTGCCGAAACCCGGCGTCACCGCGAAGCCCAAGCTGGCTGCCACCAGCAGCACGGCAAACAGCGCAATCGAACGCGCCGCGCCGAGCACATCAGACAGGTGCCCGGAGACAATCACCGCCGCAAACGTACTGAGCATCGCTGCCGAAATCACACTGCCGGCATCGTGTTCGTTACCGCCACGGGAGCCGATCAACAGCGACAACAGAAACGTCGAACCGTAGGACAACGACAGCAAATAACTGGCGAGGCAAAACAGGCCGAACAACCTGCTTGAGACATGGGGCGGTGCGGTAGACATGACGCGGTTCCTTGACCCGATAAAGTCGCAATCCCTCTATCTACCACGCACATCGACATTGTTAGGTCCGAGGTTATCGATGCCAGGGTTAGCGCCGGCCGGAGTAATACGCTCAGGGTATGCCGATTTCTTCCTTGAACAGTTCCATGAAACCTATCAAGCGCTCATGCCTGATGCGCGCCAGTCGCTGGCCGGTCATCGTCTGGAAACCGTCCGCCAGGTGCAGCAGCTTGGTCTGAAAGTGATCAAGGCAAAAGCGTTTGTCATCGTAGTCCCGCGCCCTCGCTTCCGGGTCTTGCGGGTCGTACAACGCGCTGCCCATGCGCCCTGCAATGTAAAACGTGCGCGCGACGCCGAGCATGCCGAGGGAGTCGAGACGGTCGGCGTCCTGCATGACCTTCGCTTCGAGCGAGGTCGGGGTGATGTTGGCGGAGAAGCTGTGGGCTTCAATGGCGTGGGAGACCGCACTGATTTTTGCGCTTGGCCAACCCATGTCGGCCAACACGGCAGAGGCCTTTTCTGCTGCCAGGCGTGAAGCCTGCGAACGCAACGGCGAATTCTTCTCAACCGCCACGCAATCATGCAAAAGCACCGCCGCCAGCATCACTTCAAGATCGCCACCTTCTTCAGCCTGAAGCGTGCGCACGTTGAGCCACACCCGTTGCAGATGGGACAGATCGTGAGCGCCATCTTCCGAGGGTTCCAGCGCATGGGGTAGCAGCTCAGTGGCGAGCGTTTGCAGCGGTGTAAAAGCATCAGTGGTCATAAACATCCTGTTAAGTGAGCGCGAATATGTGGCGAGGGAGCTTTTGTGGCGAGGGGGCTTGCCCCCGTTGGACTGCGCAGCAGTCCTGATATCCTCAACGCTGCCTGCCTGGAAGATTACGATGACCGTACTGGGGCGGTTGCGCAACCCAACGGGGGCAAGCCCCCTCGCCACAAAAGCTACCCTCCGTAAGATTTCCCATGTAACGAGCGCCGACTTAGTATGGCGTTTTCAACTTTCGACAAAGGCACGTCCATGACGATCGAGATCCGCCCGGCGACCCCCAGCGATGCACCGCAAATCCTCGGGTTCATCACTGAACTGGCCGACTACGAACGTGCCCGCCACGAAGTCATCGCCAGCGTTGCCGACATCGAACGCAGCCTGTTCAGTGAAGGCGCCACCGCCCACGGCCTGATCTGCCTGCGCGACGGCCTGCCGATCGGCTTCGCGGTGTTCTTCTTCAGCTATTCCACCTGGCTCGGCAGCAACTGCCTGTACCTCGAAGACCTCTACATCACCCCCCAACAGCGCGGTGGCGGCGCCGGTAAAACCTTGCTGCGCCACCTCGCCAAAATCGCCTGCGCCAATGACTGCGGACGCTTCGAGTGGAGCGTGCTGGACTGGAACAAACCGGCAATCGAATTTTACAAGTCGCTGGGGGCGCAGCCACAGGAAGAGTGGGTTCGGTATCGGATGGATGGGAAGGTGTTGCGCGAGTTTGCCGAGGGGAGTTGATAAACGTTGTTTTCTTGCGCTGAATCCAGTTGTCGCCACGGGTCTAGTCCGTCATCCTGTGCGCCTTTGCGCGCTCACGGATGACACCTGCAATGCCGATGGCATTTTCATTTCGACATTCGTCACCGCCATCTACTATCCGGTTTGGTTGAACGCTGTTGGTGCATCTGTTTTGTGCCCTGGATGTTTGCCACCATCGCTTTAAAACTCAAAAAGCAAGGAGCTTTGACTTGAGTGGAAAACCTGCTGCGCGCGTTACCGATCCTACTTCGTGCCCATTGCCCGGACATGGCACCAATCCAATTGTTTCCGGATCGCCCGATGTTTTTTTCGATGGCCTGGCCGCTGCTCGCATGACAGACAAATCTGCGTGTGGCAGCCCAATTACCGGCGCAGTTTCGGGTACGGTTTTCATCAATGGACTCAATGCTGCAACCCTCGACAGCACGGGCGGGCATGGCAACGTAGTCATCGGCGGTTCCGGGACCGTTATCATTGGGCAAAGCGGAGGCGGAGCATCGTTTAGTGGGTTGCTGCCCATGCCGGTGCATTTCACCGACAGACTACAAGTGGTGAATGATGCGACCGGTGAGCCAATTCCTTATCACCCCTACACCATTCAGCGTGGTGACGGAAGCGAAGAGCATGGTGTGACGGATGCGTCCGGGTTTACTCACACCGTTAGTTCTCATTTGGCCGAGACCATTAAACTGTTTGTGGAGTGATTGGCATGGCTGGTGAAGCAGCAGCGGTGAAACAAGAGTTACCAAAAAGAGAAGTAAAAACGCATACATTGACCTGTAAAACGGATCAGGCTGTTAAGCAAGTTCCTGTCACCTTACGAGACGTGGTTGTATTTTTTATTGGTGGTGCAGGCGATCAGGAAAGTTACTACGGCACAGGGCCTAATAATAATATCGATTACGTGCGTAGGATTGCTGTTGACGATGCAAAGCAACTGGAAATTTTGAAGCGCTGTCCTTCGTGGGCGCTAAGTTATAATTCCTTTATTAGTAATGATGATCTTGAACGCAATGTGCTGAGTCGAATACCTAATTGCTCTACCGCGATTTACATCATTGGTCATAGTCTCGGTGGGTGGAATGGTGCCCACCTTTCCAGCGTGCTGACAGACAAAGGCTTCAAAGTAAAAATGCTGATTACACTGGACCCGGTAGGTGAAGGGAAAATCGTCTACGGCATCTCAAGTATCTATAGGCGAGAGCCCACTCCCAAGGCTGACTACTGGGTTAATATTCGGGCGGCAGCGCTAGACTGGAATGTATCGGATCTGGTCGCGGACTTTGGTGAGCAGTGGGAAATAATACAGGGACCCAATGTCATGGGGAGGGTAGATATCAATCATGCCGATGCAGACAGAATGTTTGTGCAGACATTACCTGGAGGCAAGTCTGCCCGACAAATATTCAACGAGTCGATTTTGAACTACTTCAGGGAGTGATTCTGGATGCATAAGTTTTTTTTGTTTTTAATGATCTTGATGAGTGCATCGTGTTCTCTCAATCACGGAAGACCTATCGCAACCCTTGAGTATTCCAGTGTAAGCGAACTTCGGAATACTGGGATTTACCAGGTTTTTTTCACTTCCGATGTGGAGCTTCTTGGGTTGTTTAAGTCGCGAATAGGTGAGGGGTTGGTCTGTTCTTTAGAAGATGATTTGGATTTTACCGAGGCGCACCATATAAAGCGTTCCGGTTTTGGCTTGGTAGAAAAAGTGAATGAGCCGGCACCGTTGCTCTATCGAGCGAATGTTATTTTTAGTGAGTCGGAAAGCGGAAAAGGAGGAGAAGATTATTTGGAAGGAGCGGCGCTTATTCCGCTATTGAAAAAACGTGACTTTATTTCGTGTGTGTATCGAGTTCATACCACTACGTACAATACGTACTTCTCTAAAGTCATGCATGTGCCAACCGCAGAGCTGTTGAAGGCTATTTCTCACCAGTAAACAAACCATGTGATTCGAGTTTGTTTGCCGGGAAAACAGTTTCTCAATGACTCAGTCACTGGCTTCCCAATAACTATTGATCAATCCTCCGAGGACTTGTCGAACGGTAATCTTGAAAGCCCCGGCCTTACCCTCATCAAGGGCCGCTTTCCATGTCGCATAACCTTGACTGAATTCCGGAATATCTGCGGTTTCCCCCATGCGATGGGTGATGCTGCGTTCCAAGGCTTTTGCCTGGAAGGGTAGGTGTGGCATTTCATTGAACTCGCAACCTGTCACCGGATTGATCATCCGAAAGCCATCCACCCTGATGTGAACAACCTTACCCAGCTTTGGATAATTCTCGATTTTCAGGATCGTCAGTGTCGATCCATCCTCGCCCGGCCGGTTTTTGTAGGCCCAGATATCGCCCACCTTCAATTCTTTCGATGCGCTGAATGCTGCGGTGGACCAGAGAGCACTGCAGAACAGCAGCGCCTTTAAAGCAATCTTCATTTTTCTTCCTTGAGGGCTGGGTGCCGTTCCGATGCCGGGCATTTTAAGGCGTTGGCGGAGAAAATCTTGTCACACTTGTAAATCCCATAATATGGGAGTGTTATTTATATATTGAGATCTCTCCGCCTCCGGGTTTATAGTCCAGCTCACTCACTGCCAATAAACAAAACAGGTGAAGCGATGCTGGCGCAATTGATCGCGCTCGATTGGGGGACGACCTCATTACGTGCTTACAAACTCGCCGCGGGTGGCCAGGTGCTGGAACAGCGTTCGCTGTCATCCGGGATCATGCAGTTGCCCCGGACGCCGCGAATCATCAACGACCAGGAATGCGCCGACGGTTTTGAACTGGCCTTCGACGAGGCGTGCGGTGACTGGCTCGACGCGCAGCCGGATTTGCCGGTGATTGCCTGTGGCATGGTTGGCAGCGCCCAGGGTTGGCGCGAAGCGGCCTACTGCGACACGCCGGCAAACGTCGCCAATCTCGGAACTTCCCTACAAACCATTCGCAGTCTTCGCGGTGTCGATGTGCACATCGTGCCGGGCGTGATTCAGCGTTCGCGTTTGCCGAACGTGATGCGCGGCGAAGAAACCCAAGTGCTCGGTGTCCTGCAGAATCTGCCGATCGAGCAGGGCCGTGATCTGTTGATCGGCCTGCCGGGCAGTCATTCGAAATGGGTGGAAGTGGCCGGCGGTTGCATCGTGCATTTCGACACCTTCATGACCGGCGAGATCTTTGCCGTGCTCAGCGAACACAGCATTCTGGGGCGCACCCAGCAAAAGGGCGCGTCCTTCGATGGCCAGGCGTTTGATCGCGGTGTGCAAGTGGCGCTGTCGGCGGAGGGCGAGATCGGGCCGCTGTCGACCATGTTCAGTGCCCGCAGCCTCGGGTTGACGGGCGAACTTAGCGCGACCGCGCAACCGGACTATTTGTCGGGCCTGCTGATCGGCCATGAGCTGTCAGCGCTGGCCAACGTTCAGCGGCGCCGACGCAACAGCGTTCATCTGCCGTCGATCATTCTCATTGGTAATTCCCAACTCTGTGCTCGCTACAGCCGGGCCCTAGACGCCTGCGGTTTTGCCCGCGTGACGCTGGCCGAACAAGCCACCGAACGCGGGTTGTGGCAGTTGGCGGTCGCCGCCGGACTGATCGTCGCACACCCACCTCGTTAAACCTGACTGGAGGTCTGACATGCTCAAGCAAGCACTGGCGCAAAACGGTCTGATCGCGATCCTGCGTGGCCTGCGCCCGCAAGAAGCGGCCGCCATTGGCGAAGTCCTTTACGCCGCCGGATTTCGCGTCATCGAAGTGCCGCTCAACTCCCCTGAGCCCTACGACAGTATCCGCATCCTGCGCAGTACCTTGCCCGCCGATTGCCTGATCGGTGCAGGCACGGTGCTGACGCCGGAGCAGGTCGAGCAAGTGAAGGCGGCGGGCGGTCAAGTGATCGTCATGCCGCACAGCGATCCCAAAGTGTTGCGCGCGGCGAAGGCGGCGGGGCTGTTCCTGTCGCCGGGCGTTGCCACTCCGACCGAGGCCTTTGCGGCGCTGGCCGAAGGGGCGGACGTGCTGAAGATGTTCCCAGCCGAGCAGATGGGGCCGGCAGTCGTCAAAGCCTGGCTCGCGGTGTTGCCAGCAGGGACGATTCTGGCGCCGGTCGGCGGGATTACGCCGGACAACATGCAGGTGTTTATCGACGCCGGCGTCAAGGGATTCGGACTGGGTTCCGGGTTGTTCAAACCGGGCATGACGCCTGAGGACGTGGCGGTAAACGCCAAGGCCTATGTCGCTGCCTGGAAAGCCCTTCGCTAAGACTTTTTGGCGCTGCGAGCGCTACATCTATAAGAGCTGCACTTATAAAAAGAGAGCAAAAGATGAAAATCACCAAACTGACAACCTTCATCGTTCCGCCGCGCTGGTGCTTCCTCAAGGTCGAAACCGACGAAGGCGTGACCGGTTGGGGCGAGCCTGTGGTCGAAGGCCGCGCGCACACCGTGGCGGCCGCCGTTGAAGAATTGTCCGACTACTTGATCGGCAAAGACCCACGCAATATCGAAGACATCTGGACCGTGCTGTACCGCGGCGGCTTCTACCGGGGCGGCGCGATCCACATGAGCGCGCTGGCCGGTATCGACCAGGCGTTGTGGGACATCAAGGGCAAGGCCCTGGGCGTTTCGGTCAGCGACCTGCTCGGTGGCCAAGTGCGCGACAAGATTCGCGTGTATTCGTGGATTGGCGGCGACCGCCCGGCGGACACCGCTCGCGCGGCGAAAGAAGCGGTCGAGCGTGGTTTCACTGCGGTGAAAATGAACGGCACCGAAGAGCTGCAATTCCTCGATTCCTTCGAGAAAGTCGACCTGGCTCTGGCCAACGTTGCCGCCGTGCGTGATGCGGTAGGCCCCAACGTCGGCATCGGCGTCGACTTCCATGGCCGGGTGCACAAGCCGATGGCCAAGGTGCTGATGAAGGAACTCGACCCGTACAAACTGATGTTCATCGAAGAGCCGGTGCTTAGCGAAAACTACGAAGCATTGAAGGAACTGGCACCGCTGACCAGCACCCCGATTGCCCTCGGAGAGCGCTTGTTCTCGCGCTGGGATTTCAAGCGCGTGCTCAGCGAAGGTTACGTCGACATCATCCAGCCGGACGCGTCCCACGCCGGTGGCATCACCGAAACCCGCAAGATCGCCAACATGGCCGAAGCCTATGACGTGGCGCTGGCGCTGCATTGCCCGTTGGGCCCGATTGCCCTGGCGGCGTGCCTGCAATTGGACGCAGTTTGCTACAACGCGTTCATCCAGGAGCAGAGCCTGGGCATCCATTACAACGAGAGCAACGACCTGCTGGATTACGTGAAAGATCCGCGGGTGTTCGACTACGACAAAGGCTTCGTGAAAATCCCGAACGGCCCGGGTCTGGGCATCGAGATCAATGAGGAATACGTGATCGAACGCGCCGCCGTCGGCCACCGCTGGCGCAACCCGATCTGGCGCCATGCCGATGGCAGTTTTGCTGAGTGGTGAGTTCTCTCTGACCCACCGCAAATCCCTGTGGGAGTCAGCCTGCTGGCGATCTGGTCGGCACACCCAGAATTCTTGGTGACTGACACACCGCTATCGCCAGCAGGCTGGCTCCCACAGTTTGATCTCCATGGACAGGGGGATTTTCGGCAAACCCCGATTTCAAATCGACCTCAATAAACATAAGAAGAGGCACTCCCCATGCAACCGCAAACCCTTACCGGGCAGGCGTCGTTGGTGGCACCCAGCCGCAAGCGGTTTTTCATCATGGTGCTGCTGTTCATCACCGTGGTCATCAACTACCTCGACCGCAGCAACCTGTCCATCGCCGCTCCCGCGCTAACCAGCGAACTGGGCATCGACCCGATCCACGTCGGGCTGATTTTCTCGGCCTTCGGCTGGACCTACGCCGCTATGCAAATCCCCGGCGGCTGGCTGGTGGATCGGGTGCCGCCGCGCATCCTTTACAGCGTTGCGTTGCTGCTATGGTCAATCGCCACCGTCATGCTCGGCTTCGCCGCCAGCTTCATCGCGCTGTTCGTCTTGCGCATGGCGGTCGGTGCCCTGGAAGCCCCGGCGTATCCGATCAACAGCCGCGTAGTGACCACTTGGTTTCCGGAACGCGAACGCGCCACGGCGATCGGTTTCTACACTTCCGGGCAGTTCGTGGGGCTGGCATTCCTGACGCCGGTACTCGCCTGGCTGCAGCATGAGTTTGGCTGGCACATGGTGTTTGTCAGCACCGGTGCGGTCGGTATTCTCTGGGCGGTGATCTGGTACGCGGTGTATCGCGAGCCACGGGATTTCAAGGGCGCCAACGACGCCGAAATCGAGCTGATCCGCGAAGGTGGCGGGCTGGTGGATATCCAGGCCGAGCAAGCCAAGGTCAAGGCGAAATTCAGCTGGACCGACCTCGGCATCGTCCTGACCAAACGCAAATTGTGGGGCATCTACCTCGGTCAGTTCTGCCTCAACTCGACGCTGTGGTTTTTCCTGACGTGGTTCCCGACCTACCTGGTGAAATACCGCGGCATGGACTTCATCAAATCCGGCCTGTTGGCGTCGCTGCCGTTTCTCGCCGCCTTCGTCGGCGTGCTGTGTTCCGGGTTCTTCTCCGATTTCCTGATCCGTCGCGGCTACACCGTGGGCTTCGCGCGCAAATTGCCGATCATCGGCGGCTTGCTGATCTCCACCTCGATCATCGGTGCCAACTTTGTTGAATCGACACCGTTGGTGATTGCCTTTCTCGCGTTGGCGTTCTTCGGTAACGGGCTGGCTTCGATCACCTGGTCGCTGGTGTCGACACTGGCTCCGGCGCGGTTGCTCGGATTGACCGGTGGGGTGTTCAACTTCATCGGCAACCTGTCAGCGATTACCACGCCGATTGTCATCGGTTTCCTGGCGACCGGTGATTCGTTCGCCCCGGCGATCACCTACATCTCGGTTCTGGCATTGATTGGCGCGCTTTCCTACATCTTGCTGGTCGGCAAGGTCGAGCGTATCAAGTTGTAGTCGCAGCCATCGGGCGACCATAATGCCGCCCGTTCACTCGCTCAACGGTAAAGGCTGGATATGCAGGAAGATGCCCAAAAAATCGCCAAGGACGCCGCGCCAACCGGCACCCAGACACTGCTTCGTGGCCTGGGTGTGGTTCAGGCCGTGGCCAGTGGCGCCCGCGATCTCAAGGAAATCGCCCGGCTGATCGGCACGACGCGCAGCACCACCCATCGTCTGGCCAGTTGCCTGGTGGACGAGCGTTACCTGCGCGTCGTTCCGCAAGTCGGTTATCTGCTGGGGCCGAAGCTGATCGAGCTGGGTTTTCAGGCGCGTGAAGAGTTGCCGTTGGTGACCCTGGCCGGGCCGTATCTGGATGAATTGTCGGCGTTGACCGGCGACACCATTCACTTGGCGATTCGTGAAGGCGACGAGGTGCTGTACCTGCACAAGAATCCGGGGCGCAATGGCCCGGAAATGCGTTCGCGGGTCGGCCATCGCATGCCGTTGGCGCGCACCGGGATCGGCAAAGCCTTGATGCTCGATGACACGCAGGAAGAATGGCAGCGGCTGTACGAGGTTAGCCTGCCGGCAGGTGGGAAAAATCAGTTTTGGCCGCTGCACCCGGAGCAGTCCTGGGAGCAGTTTCAGCAGCGCATGATCGAGTACGTGGCCGGCGGTTACGCCTTCGATCTGGAAGATAACGAACCGTCGATCCGCTGTGTCGCGGCGCCGATCCGCGATGCCAGCAAGCGCATCGTCGCCGGCATCAGCATCGCCAGCACCGTGCCGTACATGCCGCTGGAAAAAATGGCCGAGCTGATTCCCCTGATCAAAGGGGTCACAGCCCGGCTGTCTGCGGAGCTTGGCGCGAAGGTCTGATTAGACCTTCAGCGTCGCCATGTCGATGACAAAACGGTACTTCACGTCACCAGCGATCATGCGAGCGTAAGCCTCGTTGATCTGGCGGATGTCGAGCATTTCGATGTCGCAGGTGATGTTGTGTTCGGCACAGAAATCCAGGACTTCCTGGGTTTCGGCAATGCCGCCAATCAGCGAGCCGGCCAGTACGCGACGGCTCATCACCAGTTTGCCGGCGTGGATCGGTGGGTCGACCGGTTCGATCAGCCCTACCAGAATGTGCACACCGTCGAAACGCAAGGTATCGAGGTAGGGATTGAGGTCGTGCTGCACCGGAATGGTGTCCAGCAGGAAGTCGAAATGACCCGCCGCGGCCTTCATCTGTTCGGCATCGGTGGACACGATCACGTGGTCCGCGCCTTGACGACGTCCTTCTTCAGCCTTGCTCGCCGAGCGGGTGAACAACGTCACTTCCGCGCCCATCGCCTTGGCGAACTTGATGCCCATGTGGCCGAGGCCGCCCATGCCCAGAATCCCGACCTTGTCGCCGGCCTTCACGCCGTAGTGCTTGAGCGGCGAGTAGGTGGTGATGCCCGCGCAAAGTATTGGCGCAGCGCTGGCCGGGTCGAGTTTTTCCGGGATGCGCACAACGAAGTGTTCGCTGACCACGATGCTGTCGGAATAGCCGCCCATGGTATTGCTGCCATCGACCCGGTCCGGGGTGGCGTAGGTCATGGTCGGACCTTCGAGGCAATATTGCTCGAGGTTGGACTGGCAGGCTTCACAGCTGCGGCAGGAATCGACCATGCAACCGACGCCAACCAGATCGCCGATTTTGTGCTGGGTGACATTCGCACCGACGGCAGTAACTTTGCCTACGATCTCGTGGCCGGGCATCAGCGGGTAAACGGCTATGCCCCACTCGTTGCGTGCCTGATGGATGTCGGAATGGCAGACGCCGCAGTAGAGAATATCGATCGCCACGTCGTCGGCCCTTGGGCTGCGGCGCTCGAATTTCACGGGGGCGAGGGGAGTGGTGGCCGACTGGGCGGCGTATCCGATGGCGGTGTACATGATGAACCTCGCAAAAGCAGTGACAAGTGAGGCGACGCATTTTGGGCGCCGTGTCTGCCACCGGCCATGGCGAATCCTCCGGGTGTCATGCCTATTCCTCCGGCATCAGCGTTCGTTTGATCAAATGGGCGATCAGACCTGCGATGATGCTTTCATCCCGTTTTCCGCGACTTTTTTGTGAAGAGCTCCCATGTTGTTAACCCGTCATCTAGACGCCAATGCCACGCTGGTTTCGCTGATTGAGCCTCTGACCACTCGCGATGGTTTCGCCGCTACGGCGTTGCCGGGTGTGCAGGTTTTGCGTGCCAGTTGTGATGTGGCTCGTGGTCCGCAGATCTACGAGCCAAGCCTGGTGATCATCGCCCAGGGCAGCAAATTGGCGTATCTGGGACCGCGTACGCTGGAATACGGCGCCGGGCATTATCTGATTCAGGCATTGCCGGTGCCGTTTGAGTGCGAAACGTTTTCAGCGCCGGACGGGCCGATGCTCGGGGTTTCCATTGCCATTGACCGGGTGTTGCTCGGTGAGTTGGTGTTGGCCATGGGGCTGGTGCCAGGGCGCACGGTGCCTGCGCAAACACTGGAATCCATGACTTCGGCGGTGCTTGACGATGCGATGCGTGGTTGCGTGGAGCGACTGTTGCGTTGCCTGCACGATCCGCTGGAATGCCAGATCATGGGGCAGGCGCGTTTGCGGGAATTGTTGTTCGTCGCGTTGCGCGGTCCTCAAGCCGATGTGTTGCGGGCGCTGGTGGAGCAGCAGGGGCAATTCGCGCGGATTGCGGCTTCGCTCAACCATCTGCACGGGCATTTCACCGAACCGTTGAATGTGGAAACCCTGGCCAGTTGCGCAAACATGAGTGCGTCGACGTTCCATGAGCACTTCAAGCGCAGCACCTTGTTGTCGCCGGTGCAGTATTTGAAGCGTTTGCGCTTGCTCAAGGCGCAGCAGTTGTTGCTCGCCGAGGGGTTGGGTGTGGCGCAGGTGGCGCATCGGGTCGGGTATCAGAGCACGTCGCAATTCAGTCGTGAGTACAAGCGCTACTTCGAGCGTAATCCCGGGGATGAGCGCGCTGCCTGAGTTGACGAAGAAAACTGTGGGAGCGGACTTGTCCGCGATGGCGGTGTGTCATCCAGCATTGAGTTGACTGACCCACCGTAATCGCGGGCAAGCCCGCTCCCACAGGGATCTGTATTGGGGCTTGAATCGCGGGCAACAAAAAGGCCCCCATTCCGGGAGCCTTGATGTTCAGGCGTGCGACTTACATGTTCGGGTAAGTCGGGCCGCCAGCACCTTCCGGCGCCACCCACGTGATGTTCTGTGCAGGGTCCTTGATGTCGCAGGTCTTGCAGTGAACGCAGTTTTGGGCGTTGATCTGGAAGCGCTTCTCGCCGTCTTCCTTGGTCACCACTTCGTACACGCCGGCCGGGCAGTAACGCTGGGCAGGCTCATCGTACAGCGGCAGGTTCTTGGCGATCGGAATGCTCGGATCGGTCAACTTCAGGTGGCACGGCTGTTCTTCTTCGTGGTTGGTACCGGAGATGAACACCGAGCTGAGTTTGTCGAAGCTGATTTTGCCGTCCGGTTTCGGGTAGTCGATCTTCTTGCAGTCGGCCGCGAGCTTCAGGCAAGCGTAGTCCGGCTTGTTGTCGTGCAAGGTGAACGGCAGTTTGCCGCCGAAGATGTTCTGGTCGAGCCAGTTGAAACCGCCGCCGACGATGGCGCCGAACTTGTGGATCGCTGGGCCGAAGTTACGGCTGGCGAACAGTTCGTCGTAGAGCCAGCTCTTCTTGAACGCGTCGACGTAAGTGGTCAGCTCTTCGGTGCCGTCCTTTTCAGCGAACAGCGCCTCGGCCACGGATTCAGCGGCCAGCATGCCGGACTTCATCGCGGTGTGACTGCCCTTGATCTTGGCGAAGTTCAGGGTGCCGAGGTCGCAACCGATCAGCGCGCCGCCCTTGAACACCATTTTCGGCAGCGAGTTCAGGCCGCCTTTGCAGATGGCGCGCGCGCCGTAGCTGATGCGCTTGCCGCCTTCCAGGTACTGCTTGAGCACCGGGTGATGCTTGAGGCGCTGGAACTCGTCGAACGGCGACAGGTAGGTGTTGCTGTAGGAAAGATCGACGATCAGACCGACGACCACCTGGTTGTTTTCGAGGTGGTAGAGGAAGGAGCCGCCGGTGTTCTCGGTGCCCATGATGTCCATCGGCCAACCGGCGGTGTGGACCACCAGGCCTGGCTGATGCTTGGCCGGATCAACTTCCCAGATTTCTTTCAGGCCGATGCCGTAGTGCTGGGCGTCGGCTTCGCTGTCGAGGTTGAAGCGCTTGATCAACTGCTTGCCGATGTGGCCGCGGCAACCTTCGGCGAACAGCGTGTACTTGCCACGCAGTTCCATGCCCGGGGTGTACAGGCCTTCTTTCGGATTGCCTTCGCGGTCAACACCCAGGTCGCCGGTGATGATCCCGCGAACCACGCCGTTCTCGTCGAACAGCGCTTCCTGTGCGGCGAAGCCCGGGTAGATTTCAACGCCCAGGTTTTCGGCCTGCTGAGCCAGCCAGCGGCACAGGTTGCCCAGGGAGATGATGTAGTTGCCATCGTTGTGCATGGTCTTGGGCACAAAGAAGTCAGGGATTTTTTGCGCGCTGTCGGCGTTTTTCAAAACGAAGATGTCGTCGCGGGTCACTGGCGTGTTCAGCGGCGCGCCGAGTTCTTTCCAGTCCGGGAACAATTCGTTCAGGGCTCGGGGTTCAAAGATCGCACCGGACAGGATATGTGCACCGACCTCGGAGCCTTTTTCGACCACGCAGACGCTGATTTCCTTGCCGGCTTCAGCAGCCTTCTGCTTCAAGCGGCAGGCGGCGGAAAGACCCGCGGGGCCGGCACCGACGATGACCACGTCGAATTCCATGTATTCGCGTTCCACAGGCTATCTCCTACTCAAGGCTCAACAGTTTTTTTTCTAATTGGAGGTTTGGTGTCGCATCCATGAATTCCTGCGCAATGCGCGGAACAGGACAATCGATTGACCACCTTTCTCTCTGGGTGGCGCATTATATCTACACCACTCCTAGCGTCCAATACAAACGTTTGTTTGAATTGGCTCAAAGCCAGAGAAATCAAAGTCACGCGGCTTATGAACGGCTATTTTGCCGTATTGACCGGAATAGGCGTTCCGGTCAAGATACGGTCGGTTTTGCGCTCGCCGTAGGCTGACTGTTGGTATCAAGAGCACCTCTAAAGACAGGGCGATGGCAGTACAAGGTGATTTGCTGCGCAGGTTTGGCGCGCAGTTTACACGCCGCGATAATGAATGACTCGTCGGTCACCACTGACGAACGGTCATCCACCTCGTGAGCAAGGTTCACCCGATACACCTGCCAGCGTTTTTAGAGGTGCCCTTGCGCCGATGAGCATCAAACCGCCAGGTTCGCCTAGGCGACTTTCTTTTCACCGGAGAGTAACGAGGAATCCATGAAGGTTCTTGTAGCTGTCAAACGCGTTGTGGATTACAACGTCAAGGTTCGCGTCAAGGCGGACAATTCCGGCGTCGACCTCGCCAACGTCAAGATGTCGATGAACCCGTTCTGCGAAATCGCAGTGGAAGAAGCCGTACGCCTGAAAGAGAAAGGTGTTGCGACTGAAATCGTCGTCGTTTCCATCGGCCCGTCCACCGCTCAAGAGCAACTGCGCACCGCGCTGGCTCTGGGTGCTGACCGCGCCATCCTCGTCGAATCCGCCGAAGATCTGACTTCCCTGGCCGTTGCCAAGCTGTTGAAAGCCGTTGTCGACAAGGAACAGCCTCAGCTGGTGATCCTCGGCAAACAAGCCATCGACAGCGACAACAACCAGACTGGCCAGATGCTCGCTGCATTGAGCGGCTACGGTCAGGGCACCTTCGCTTCGAAAGTCGAAGTGTCCGGCGACACCGTTGCCGTGACTCGCGAAATCGACGGCGGCGCGCAGACGGTTTCCCTGAAACTGCCGGCCATCGTCACCACCGACCTGCGTTTGAACGAGCCGCGCTACGCGTCCCTGCCGAACATCATGAAAGCCAAGAAGAAGCCTCTCGAAGTGCTGACTCCGGACGCTTTGGGCGTTTCCACCGCCTCCACCAACAAGACCGTGAAAGTCGAAGCGCCTGCTGCACGCAGCGCGGGTATCAAGGTCAAGTCGGTGGCTGAACTGGTCGAGAAACTGAAAAACGAAGCGAAGGTAATCTAAATGACTATCTTGGTTATTGCTGAACACGACAACAAAGTAGTGGCCCCGGCCACACTGAACACCGTGGCTGCTGCTGCCAAAATCGGCGGTGACATCCACGTTCTGGTAGCTGGCCAGGGCGTTGGTGCCGTGGCTGAAGCTGCTGCGAAAATCGCTGGCGTGAGCAAAGTCCTGATCGCTGACAATGCCGCTTACGCGCATCAGTTGCCGGAAAACGTTGCTCCTCTGGTTGCCGAGCTGGGCAAGGGTTACAGCCACATCCTGGCTGCCGCCACTTCCAACGGCAAAAACATCCTGCCGCGCGTTGCCGCGTCGCTGGACGTTGACCAGATCTCCGAGATCATCTCGGTCGAAAGCGCTGACACCTTCAAGCGCCCGATCTACGCCGGTAACGCGATCGCAACCGTTCAATCGAACGCTGCGGTCAAAGTGATCACCGTACGTGCTACCGGTTTCGACCCGGTTGCCGCTGAAGGTGGTTCCGCTGCTGTTGAAGCGGTGGCTGTTGCTCACGACGCTGGCACTTCGAGCTTTGTTGGCGAAGAACTGGCCAAGTCCGATCGTCCGGAACTGACCGCTGCCAAGATCGTCGTTTCCGGCGGCCGCGGCATGCAGAACGGTGACAACTTCAAACACCTGTACGCCCTGGCCGACAAGCTGGGCGCTGCCGTTGGTGCTTCCCGCGCCGCGGTCGACGCAGGTTTTGTACCCAACGACATGCAGGTCGGTCAGACCGGCAAGATCGTTGCTCCACAGCTGTACATCGCCGTCGGTATCTCCGGCGCGATCCAGCACCTGGCCGGCATGAAAGACTCCAAAGTGATCGTTGCGATCAACAAGGACGAAGAAGCGCCGATCTTCCAGGTGGCCGACTACGGCCTGGTGGCAGACCTGTTCGAAGCCATCCCCGAGTTCGAGAAGCTGGTCTAATCCAGTCGCTTGACTTATAAAGAGCCCGGCCTTTTGGTCGGGCTTTTTTTTGTTCCGGATTTGAGTGGGAGAGTGTTGCCATGGATCTGCGTCGCGTATGTGGCTGGTCATTACTGCTAGGGCTGACGGTGTTGCCGGCGCTGGCCGTGGCCGCAGGCAAGTGCGAGCGCCTGGTGGTGACCGGCAGCCCGGACGCGCCACCGTACTTGTGGCAAGACCCACAAAACCCCAAGCACTTGATCGGCGCCAGTGCTGATTTATTGCAGCACGTGGCGGGGGAACTGGGTATCAAGGTCGAACTGCTTTACGCCGGCAAACGTGCCCAGGCGCTGGACGAAGTGCGCAGCGGGCGCATGGACATGCTGGCCGACGCGCCGTTGACGGTCGGCGAGTTGGAAAGCCTGGATTTCATCCACCCGCCGCTTCTGGAAAACGATTACCTGGTCTGGACCCGCAAAGACTCGGCATTGGCCTACAACGAAGCGCAAGACCTGCACGGTCATCCAGGCGCCGTGTCGGAAAAGTCTCGAATGACCCAGGCATTCGGCACTTTCGCCGAGCAGCAATTGACCCTCGTGCGTACTCCAAACCTGACCCAGGCCTTGCAGAAACTGCTCCTGGGTGAGGTGGAATTTGTCCTCGCCGGACGCTACTCGGGCATGGCCGCCGCGCAAACCCTGAGCATGGCCAACGACCTGGTCGCTCGCCCGAACCCGATCGACAAACCCGGCCTGTTCCTCGCGGTTTCCCATAACTCCGCCTGCAACGATCCGTGGTTGCGCGGACAGCTGGCCAAAAAGATGACAGAATTGCCCGCGTCCGGACTGACGGAGGCCGTGCTGCAACGCAATATCGAACGCTGGAAAGCGCAGCAGCAACAGCAGCCACCGCAACAACCCGTCAGTACCCCAAAACAGTAGGGATTTTTAGTGAGTATTCGACCTCTTTTCGCTGCCCTGGCCGTTCTGGCTCTGGCGGGTTGTGCAGCCGATCCGGCGCCGAATGAACAAATACGCCTGACCGAACAGGCGCTCGTACAAGCCAAAGCCGTGGGGGCCACTGTCGACGACGTGCCAGAGCTCAAACTGGCCGAAGACAAGTTTTCCCGTGCCCAGGGCGACATGACGGATCAGTCCTACAGGCATGCGCGCATGCGGGCCGAACAGGCCGAACTGGACGCGCGCCTGGCCGAAGCCAAGGTGCTGACCCTCAAGAGCGAGGAGCAGCTGAACGTGCTTAATACCCGCATCACTCGCCTGCGCAAGCAACTGGGAGATGCCCAATGAGCCTCAAGTCCAAAGCACTCGGCGGTTTGATCCTGGCCGGTTGCGCGAGCCTTTACGGTTGCGCCGGCCAACACAGCGAGAGCGCATTGCAGCAGGCCGGAAGTGACTTCCAGAAGGTCAAGGAAGATTCCAACGTGCTGCGAATCGCGCCCAAGGATGTGATCCGTGCCGGTGAATCCCTGGCCCGCGCCGATCGTCTTTCCAGCTATTGGGGCAGCGGTTCGGACGTGGTGCATTACGCCTACCTGAGCCAGCGCTACAGCGAAATCGCCCGTGAGCACACCAATCAGGTGCTCAACGAAGAGCGCGCGGCGAAGCTCGAGCTGGAACGTCAGCGCCTGCAGCTGGCCCTGCGTGAGTCCAAGTTGCTCAGTGTGCAGCAGCAGGGCAAATGGCTCGAAGAACAGATTGTTGCCCTGGCCACCACGCAGACCGACCGTGGTCTGGTGATGACCCTGGGCGATGTGCTGTTCGACACCGGCGAGGCGGAGCTGAAGAATTCGGCGAACCGCGTGGTCCTGAAAATCGTGCAGTTCCTGCAGCTCAACCCCAAGCGTGTGGTCCGCATCGAGGGCTACACCGACAGCACCGGCGGCAAGCAGGACAACCTCAAACTGTCCCGTGACCGTGCGCAATCGGTGGCGGACGTGCTGATGGACCTGGGTATCGACGATAAACGCATCAAGGTCGAAGGCTACGGCGATGAGTATCCGGTGGACGTGAACGCTTCCGAGCGTGGTCGCGCGCAGAACCGTCGGGTGGAAATTGTGTTCTCCGACGAAAAAGGCCAGCTCGGCGCCGCTCGCTAAGGGCTGCGTTTCTGGAAAACCCGGCCTGCCCGACAGCGCCGGGTTTTTTTGCGCCTGCCAAATGCCTCTCAAAACAGTACAGTTTTTGCTGACACTGCACTGTACGGTCGACTATTGTGGCAACTGTCCCAGTACACTTCTAAACTGTTCCGGTATTGTTTCACACAAGAATAAAATGCCCGTGAAATCGAGTGCTGCGTCATGACCAATCTTTTGCTCTACCAACGTATTGCTCAGCAACTGGCCGAAGACATCCGCCGTGGTGTCTATCAACCGGGGGAACGCGTGCCTTCGGTGCGCAAGATGAGCTCGCAGCTCAACGTCAGCCATGCGACCGTTTTGCAGGCTTACGCCAATCTCGAGGATCAGGGGCTGATCCGCGCCCGGCCGCAGTCGGGCTATTACGTGCACCAGACACCAGCCCTGACAGCGCCAACGCCGGACATCGCCCGGGTCGAGCGGCCCGGTCTGGTCACCCGCAGCAGCATCATTCAGCAAGTGCTGGTCGAATCCCGTCGCGAGGGTGTTTTCCCCTTGGGCGCGGCAGTACCGAGCGTCGATTATTTGCCGGTCCGCGCTTTGCACCAGCAATTGGCCAAAGTCACCCGTTTCCATAGCCCGCGTGCCTTCAGTTACATGTTCAGCCCCGGTTTTGAACCGTTGCGCCGGCAGGTGGCGATCCGCATGCGTGATGCCGGCGTGGTGGTTGATCCTTCCGAAGTGGTGATCACCCACGGCTGCGTCGATGCGTTGCAGATGTCACTGCGCGTACTGACCCGGCCGGGCGACCTGATCGCCGCCGAGTCACCGACTTATTATGGTTTGTTGCAACTAGCCGACCTGCTGGGCCTCAAAGTCATCGAGATCCCGAGCGACCCGGCGACCGGCATGAGCCTCGAAGCCCTGCAACTGGCAGCCAACCAGTGGTCGATCAAGGCGCTGGTGCTGACCACGCGTCTGAGTAATCCACTGGGCGGCACCATGCCCGAAGAGCGGCAGAAGCAACTGCTGCGCCTGGCCTCGGATTTCGATATCCAGATCGTTGAAGACGATATCTACGGCGAGTTGATGTTCGAGCAAGGTCGGACCAAATCGCTTAAGGCCTACGACCGGCTGGATCGAGTGATCTATTGCTCGAGCTTCTCCAAGACCCTGTCACCGGGCGTGCGGATTGGCTGGATGATCGCCGGCAAATACCAGCAAGAGATTCAGCGTTTGCAGACGTTCAGCACGCATTCGGCGTGCAGCGTCACGCAAATGGGCATCGCCGCGTACCTGGAGAATGGCGGTTACGACCGTCACTTGCGCTACATCCGTCAGGAATACCGCAAGAACCTCAGCGCCTTCCAGTTGGCGGTGCAGCAGTACTTTCCGGAAGGCACGCAGATGACCCGGCCCACGGGCGGCTTCATTCTGTGGGTCAGCCTGCCAGGACGGGTCAACACTCAGGAGCTGCATGTGCGTGCGTTGCAGCAGGGCATCAGCATCGCACCGGGGCTGATTTTCAGTAACACCGAGCAGTTCAATCACTGCATTCGCCTGAACTGTGGCACGCCCTGGAATCGTGAAGCCGAGCGGGCATTGATGACGTTGGGGATGTTGGCCACGCAGCTATGCCAGGAGACGGCCAGCGGTTTCTGACAAGAACACCGGTCGTTTCGTACACGTGCTTGTCATGTTGCGTACAACAGGCGAGCATATGGCCCTCTGTCGTTAGCGTCGTTGGTTCCATGAAGCCGATTTTTCCTGCCGTCTGCCTATCGATCTGTCTCTTCATGACCGTTCATGCCCAAGGCGTCATGGCGGCTTCGACCCAGGAAAAACCGGTAGCCAGCGCAACCTCGAAAAAACCAGCGACCGTCAAGAAAGCCGCTGCGGTGAAAAAGAACGCCGCCCCGGTCAAAAAGAAACCGGCAGCGCTGAAAAAACGACCGCCGATTGCCTCCAAGTCCAAATCGGCCCGTGAAGTGGCGAAGACCCAACTCCCGTCCGCCGATCTGGACTTGAGCCTGCCTAAAGACATGGTCGAAGAGCTGAAACCGGTCGGGACGGTCCCATTGCCGCGACGCGACGCCGTGTTGCCGCAAATGTTCGGTGACAAGAACAGTCAGTTTCAGCTCAACGGCCGGCTGCTCAGCAACGAAATGCAGTTACAACTGCGCAATGAGGAACGTCGGGACGTCGAAGGCGCAGCGCTGGATTTCGAGTTCAAGCAGTAAATCTGCTCTGATTCGTGACCCGCGACCCAGACGCTTTGTCGGAGACTGGTCAGTCACATTCGTTTGAGCGCAAAAACCCCGGTTTTGGTAATTTTAAACAGCTGTTTTAGCGGTTACTCTGTGCGCCGTCCATTAACACATCACCCGTCGCGAGGAGCTTGTCGTCATGAAATGCCGTGAAGGCTGTGGCGCATGTTGCATTGCCCCTTCCATCAGTTCACCGATTCCCGGCATGCCTAATGGCAAAGCCGCTGGCGAACGTTGCGTACAACTGTCTGTCGATAACCTGTGCAGCATTTTCGGCGATCCGAAACGTCCTGCCGTGTGTTCGGCGTTTGAAGCCGACGTCGAAGTCTGCGGAAGCAGCAGCGACGAAGCGATCAAGCTGCTCGGATGGTGGGAGCAAATGACGGCTGCATGATGTGTTCTACGAACGGAACTTCAACAATAAGGAATATGACTATGGGTTCGCTGCATCGTATGGCTGTGCTGTGTGGTTTGACAGTGTTGCTGACCACCACGGCCGCCCAGGCCGAGGACTGGAAAGTCGCCAAGAATCAAGACGGCATCAAGGTGTCCCTGAGTGAAGTGGCCGGTTCCGACTACAAGGCCTACCAGGGCGTGACCCTGATGAAGACCACCATGGCCAAATTGCGCGCGCTGCAGGAAGACGTCTCTGGCGCCTGCGCCTGGATTCACGAGTGCAAGGCCCAGAAGCTGCTCAAGCACGAAGGCGATCAGAGTTGGACCTACAGCCAATTCAATACCCCATGGCCGGTGACCCCGCGTGATTCGGTGCTGCATATCACCACCACCGAAGGCGCCGACGGCAGCCTGACCCGCAAACTCGAAGGCGTGCCGAAGTACATTCCTGAGGAAAAGGGCTTCGTCCGTGTCACCAAAATTGACGGTTTCTGGAAGTTCGTCCCCAAGGGTGACCAGATCGAAGTGACCTATCAGGTGCACACCGAGCCAGGCGGCAGCATCCCGCCGATGGTCGCCAACAAGTTCGTGGTTGATGCACCGTTCAACACCCTCAAAGCCCTGAAGGAACGCGCAGAGAAGTAAGTGCGCGCTGTTTCATCAAACGCCCCGACCTTTCGGGGCGTTTGTTTTTGCGGTTATTTTGTTTCCGGATATACGTTGCACGAAATTTTCACAATGCCTCCAAGACAATTCGCCCGCGTCAGCCTGCCAAACAGTAATCAATGGCAATGCTGCGGGTGATCGTGCAACATTTGCGCACCGCGCAAGCCCCGGGGTCGAGAACTGGCCAACAGAGGGCAGGGCGCCGCTTTATTTTTGAAACTTCAACTTCCAATGGGTCCTAAAACGACATGGCAAACCCGGACGCCCTGAGTCAGCAGCGAGCTTCTAGTCGCCTGCTGCAACCGACCGTCAAATCGCATCTGGCCTACACGCTGCTGTGTGCCTTGGTCATGATGGTCATGTTCAGCCTGCTGCGCGTCGCGCTGCTGGTCTATAACCGCGAAATGATCCTCGATACACCGGCCTCGACCTTTTTCGAGGCGTTCGCCAATGGCCTGCGTTTCGACCTGCGCCTGGTGGTCTACCTCAGCATTCCGCTGATTCTGGCGCTGTTCAGCTCCCGGGCCATGGCCGCTCGCGGGTTCTTCCGTTTCTGGCTGACCATAGCCTCGAGCATCGCGCTGTTCCTCGGCCTGATGGAGATGGATTTCTATCGCGAGTTCCACCAACGCCTTAACGGCCTGGTCTTCCAGTACGTTAAGGAAGACCCGAAAACCGTGATGAGCATGCTCTGGTACGGTTTTCCTGTGGTTCGCTACCTGCTGGCCTGGGCTTTCGGCACGCTGATCCTGACCCTGGCGTTCAAGGGCGCCGATCGGGCGACCCGTCCTCGTGGTCCGTTCAGCGGCGGCAGCATCGGCACGCGTCAGGTTGCCCCGTGGTATGCACGAGGCGTCGTATTCGTGGTTTGCCTGCTGGTCTGCGTGGTCGCGGCTCGTGGCACCCTGCGTCAAGGCCCGCCATTGCGTTGGGGTGACGTCTACACCACCGACTCGAACTTCGCCAACCAGTTGGGCCTCAACGGCACGCTGTCGCTGATCGCGGCGGCCAAGAGCCGGATGTCCGAAGAACGCGACAACATCTGGAAAGCCACACTGGATCAGCCAGTGGCTCAGCAGACCGTCCGCGATATGTTGCTGACCCCGAGCGACAAACTGGTGGATGGCGAAATCGCCGCCGTGCGTCGTAACTTCTCCCCGGCCGCTGACAAAACCCTGCCGATCAAGAACGTGGTTGTGATCCTGATGGAAAGCTTCGCTGGTCATTCGGTGGGCGCGCTGGGTCGTCCGGGTAACGTCACGCCGTACTTCGACAAGCTGGCGAAAGAAGGCCTGCTGTTCGACCGCTTCTTCTCCAACGGCACTCACACCCACCAGGGCATGTTCGCCACCATGGCCTGCTTCCCGAACCTGCCGGGTTTCGAATACCTGATGCAGACCCCGGAAGGCAGCCACAAACTGTCTGGCCTGCCGCAGTTGCTCAGCGCCCGTGACTATGACGATGTGTACGTCTATAACGGCGATTTCGCTTGGGACAATCAGTCGGGCTTTTTCAGCAACCAGGGCATGACCAACTTCATCGGACGTAACGACTTCGTTAACCCGGTGTTCTCCGACCCAACCTGGGGTGTGTCCGACCAGGACATGTTCAACCGTGGTCTGGAAGAGTTGAAAGCTCGCGATGGCAAAGACAAAAAACCGTTCTATGCCTTGCTGCAAACCCTGTCCAACCACACGCCGTACGCCTTGCCGACGCCTTTGCCGGTCGAGCGCGTGACTGACCGTGGCAGCCTCAACGAACATTTGACCGCCATGCGCTACTCCGACTGGGCGCTGGGTCAATTCTTCGAACAGGCGCGTAAAGAGCCGTACTTCAAGGAAACCCTGTTCGTAGTGGTCGGCGACCACGGTTTTGGCAACGAGCAGCAGATCACCGAAATGGACCTGGGCCGCTTCAACGTACCGATGCTGCTGATCGGGCCGGGCGTGCAGGACAAGTTCGGCCAGGTTGACCACACCGTGGGCACACAGATCGATATCGTGCCGACCATCATGGGTCGCATCGGCGGCGACGTGATTCACCAGTGCTGGGGTCGTGACTTGCTGAATTTGCCGGAAGGCGACAAGGGCTTTGGCGTGATCAAGCCTTCGGGCAGCGATCAGACCGTCGCGTTGCTGACGGCGGATCGCGTGCTGGTGCTGCCGAAAGAAATGCCGCCCAAGCTGTATCAGTACGAATTGGGCGCCAATTCGAAAGGCGAAGTGATTCCGGCGTCGGCTGACGAAGCGGCCCTCAAGCAGAAACTCGAGTCGTTCATCCAGACAGCCACCAAGAGCCTGATCGACAACACCGCCGGTGTCGTTGACGGCAAGCCGGACTAGTTTTCGGCGCAATAAAAAAGAGGCCCTTCGAGGGCCTCTTTTTTTGCCTTTTAAAACTTTATATTTTGCCAAGTAACAGCAGAATCAACAGCACCACCAACACCACGCCGATGATACCCGACGGGCCATAACCCCAACTTCTTGAGTGTGGAAAGACCGGCAAACCACCTACCAGCAGGAGAATCAGAATTACGATAAGAATTGTGCCCATGTCTATTTCCTTGTTGGAAGTGTTCTGGAATGACTTTAGCTTTTAACTGTCAGCTGGACTGCAATAAACCCGAGCTGCTTACAAAATCCGACTGTTGCGGGTGTCGGAAAATTCCAAGTTTTTTTAATGTTTTTCGAAGAAAGCCTTATTTCGTTTTTGGCGGCGTTAGTTGATTCACACCCTCCAGCGGTTTGCTCGGACCATTCAGCAATCTGATGGAGCGTGGGTCGCGCAATGTCCTTCGCTACACTCAGGGCATCTTCCCCGGAACAACAAGGCTGTTTGCTATGCAAAATCGCATGATGATCACTGGCGCGGGCTCAGGCCTGGGTCGCGAAATCGCGCTGCGCTGGGCGCGTGAAGGCTGGCAGCTGGCCTTGTCGGATGTCAGCGAGCCCGGTTTGCAAGAAACCCTGAAACAGGTTCGTGAAGTGGGCGGTGACGGTTTTATCCAGCGTTGCGATGTGCGTGATTACAGCCAGCTGACGGCCTTCGCCCAGGCCTGTGAAGAGAAACTGGGTGGCATCGATGTCATCGTCAATAACGCCGGCGTGGCGTCGGGCGGGTTCTTCAGTGAACTGTCCCTGGAAGACTGGGACTGGCAGATCGCAATCAACCTGATGGGCGTGGTCAAGGGCTGCAAGGCCTTCCTGCCGCTGCTGGAAAAAAGCAAAGGCAAGATCATCAACATCGCTTCGATGGCCGCGCTGATGCAAGGCCCTGCGATGAGCAACTACAACGTGGCCAAGGCCGGCGTCGTGGCCTTGTCCGAAAGTCTGCTGGTCGAACTGGCGCAACAGGAAGTGGGCGTGCACGTGGTTTGCCCGTCGTTCTTCCAGACCAATCTGCTGGACTCCTTCCGTGGCCCGACCCCGGCCATGAAAGCCCAGGTCGGCAAGTTACTGGAAAGTTCGCCGATCACCGCGACTGACATTGCCGATTACATCTACGAGCACGTCGCCGCCGGTGAATTCATGATCCTGCCACACGAACAGGGCCGCATGGCCTGGGCTCTGAAGCAGAAAAACCCGCAATTGCTCTACAACGAAATGACCACCATGGCCGACAAAATGCGCGCCAAGGCCAAACAAAACGCAGGCTGAACTTGCCCATGCGCAACACCGTCGTTAGGGTGGCCGCAACCGGCCATCCTCACGAGACGTCTGCATGCTCAATTACTTGTGGTTTTTCCTCGCGGCGCTGTTCGAAATCGGCGGCTGCTTCGCGTTCTGGATGTGGCTGCGCCAAGGTAAAAGCATTTGGTGGGTGATGCCGGCACTGCTCAGCCTGACGTTATTCGCGCTGCTACTGACCCGTGTCGAGGCGACTTACGCCGGTCGCGCCTATGCCGCCTATGGCGGCATTTATATCGTCGCCTCGATCGGCTGGCTGGCGGTGGTCGAGCGGATTCGTCCCCTGGGGTCGGATTGGTTGGGCGTGGCACTGTGCGTGATCGGGGCCAGCGTCATTCTATTCGGCCCGCGTTTCTCCGCTTCTTGAAGCGACATCAAAGGATTTGTAAGACGCTTCCGTAAGGGGGGATGGTCCTGTGCTGTAGGGCAAGACTGAATTGCCGTCGTTGCATTGAAGAGCGGCGTTGCGACGGGCATCTTCAAGGGCCGGTAACCCTGAAGGATGAATGCCATGCTTGTACTCAGTCGCGTTGTGGGCGAGATGATTTCCATCGGTGACAACATTTCAGTGCGCATCATCGCTGTCAACGGAGGCAGTGTGCGCTTCGGTGTCGAAGCGCCACAGAACGTCAATGTGCATCGGGCCGAGGTCTACGAGCGCATCCAGATCAAACTGGCCAAAACCAAAGGACGCTGAGCGCCTCAGTCGAACAGGTGCTTGGGCACATCGTGCTTGAGCATCAACTGGCATTGCTCGCTGTCTGGATCGAAAACAATCAGCGCCTGACCCTTGGTCAAAGCCTGGCGAACGCGCAGAACACGGGTTTCCAACGGCGTGTCGTCACCGTTGTCCGTACCGTCGCGGGTCACGAAATCCTCGATCAGGCGGGTGAGGGTGTCGACTTCAAGTTGGTCGTAGGGAATCAGCATAGGCACCTCGGCTAAACAATGGCGCGATGCTACGGCGAATGATCGGTTGCGGCTAGCCCGTGGCCTCATGGGTGCCTGATCTGACGCCATCGCGGGCAAGCCACGCTCCCACAGGTTTTGCGTCGATCACTATGTCCAAATTGACGCAAAACCTGTGGGACCGGGCTTGCCCGTGATGGCGATCGCCCAAGCGACGCAATACGTGAATCAGCTGTCTGTCCGCTGCCCAACCAGACTATCCACCGACGGCACCCGCGTATCGCTTTCCATCTGCGTGTCATGCTCGATCTGATGACTGAACCGGTCCAGCGAACCCTTCGCCGGCTGAGCATCACTGGCAAATACCGGCGGGCTCAGAATGTAGGCACCGAGCAGGCGACTCAGCGCAGCCAGGCTGTCGATGTGCGTACGTTCATAACCGTGAGTCGCGTCGCAACCGAACGCGAGCAGGGCGGTGCGGATGTCGTGCCCGGCGGTGACCGCCGAATGCGCATCGCTGAAGTAATAGCGAAACAGGTCGCGGCGCACCGGCAACTCGTTTTCACTGGCCAGCCTCAGCAAATGCCTCGACAGGTGATAGTCGTACGGCCCGCCGGAATCCTGCATCGCCACGCTCACTGCGTGTTCACTGGAGTGCTGACCAGGCGCAACTGGCGCAATGTCGATGCCGACGAACTCGCTGACGTCCCAAGGCAGGGCAGCCGCCGCGCCGCTGCCGGTTTCCTCTGTGATGGTGAACAGCGGGTGACAATCGATCATCAATTCTTCACCGCTGTCGATGATCGCTTTCATCGCCGCCAACAGCGCCGCAACGCCGGCCTTGTCATCGAGGTGACGAGCGCTGATATGGCCGCTTTCAGTGAACTCCGGCAACGGGTCGAAGGCGACGAAATCGCCCACGCTGATCCCCAGGGAATCGCAGTCGGCGCGGGTGGCGCAGTAAGCGTCCAGGCGCAATTCGACGTGATCCCAGCTGATCGGCATTTCATCCACGGCGGTGTTGAACGCGTGCCCGGAAGCCATCAGAGGCAGCACGCTGCCGCGAATCACACCGTTGTCGGTGAACAGGCTGACGCGGCTGCCCTCGGCAAAACGGCTGGACCAGCAACCGACGGGGGCGAGGGTCAGGCGGCCGTTGTCTTTCACTGCGCGAACCGCGGCGCCGATGGTGTCGAGGTGAGCGGAAACGGCACGGTCCGGGCTGTTTTTTTTGCCCTTGAGCGTGGCGCGGATCGTGCCGCGCCGGGTCATTTCGAAGGGTATACCCAGCTCTTCCAAGCGTTCGGCGACGTAACGCACGATGGTGTCGGTAAACCCGGTCGGGCTGGGAATGGCGAGCATTTCCAGCAGGACTTTTTGCAGGTAGTTGAGATCTGGTTCCGGGATTTTGCTGGTCATGGAAACTCCTGATGAGTTGAGCGCATCGATGGTTTCGATGAGGAAGAATTTTTGTTGCCTGTCAGGCAGCCATCGCTAGCAGGCTAGCTCCCACAGTTGGAATGCGGTCAAATGTGGGAGCTAGCCTGCTAGCGATGGCGTCTGCCCAGACGACACATGACTAGGAAACAGCCGGCTGACTGTGCGGAAACAACAAGTCCACAAACCGCTCCGCCGTCGGCTGAGGTTCATGGTTGGCCAGCCCGGCGCGTTCGTTGGCTTCGATAAACACATACTCCGGTTGATCCGCGGCAGGCACCATCAGGTCGAGCCCGACCATGGGAATATCCAGCGCCCGCGCAGCCCGTACGGCGGCATCGACCAGGGTCGGATGCAAGATCGCCGTGACATCCTCCAGAACGCCACCGGTATGAAGGTTCGCCGTGCGCCGTACGAACAGATGCTCACCGGCCGGCAAAATGCTGTTGTAGTCATAACCCGCCGCCTGAAGCGTGCGTTCGGTCTCATGGTCCAGCGGGATTTTGCTTTCGCCGCTGGTGGCGGCCTGCCGACGTCGGCTTTGCGCTTCGATCAGTGCGCCGATGGAATGCTGACCATCGCCCACCACTTCGGCGGGGCGACGGATCGCCGCGGCGACCACCTCGAAACCGATCACCACAATCCGCAGATCGAGACCTTCGTGGAAGCTTTCCAGCAGCACGCGGCTGTCGAACTGACGGGCTGACTCGATGGCTTGCTGGACCTCTTCGATACTCCGCAAATCCACCGCGACGCCTTGACCCTGTTCGCCATCCAGTGGCTTGACCACCACCCGCTCGTGCTCGTCGAGAAACGCCAGATTGTCATCAGCGTTGCCGGCCAGTTGCTGCGAGGGCAGGTTCAGACCAGCGGCTTTGAGCACCTTGTGCGTCAGGCTTTTGTCTTGGCACAGGCTCATGCTGATGGCGCTGGTCAGGTCGCTCAGGGATTCGCGGCAACGCACCCGGCGTCCACCATGGCTGAGGGTGAACATCCCGGCGTCGGCGTCATCGATGTGCACATCAATCCCGCGTCGATGGGCTTCCTCGACAATGATCCGCGCATACGGGTTGAAATCTGCTTCCGGGCCGGGGCCAAGGAACAGCGGCTGATTGATGCCGTTTTTGCGCTTGATGGCAAAGGTCGACAGGTTGCGAAAGCCGAGCTTGGCGTAAAGACTTTTCGCCTGCCGGTTGTCGTGCAACACCGACAGGTCGAGGTAACTCAGCCCTCGGCTCATGAAGTGCTCGATCAAATGCCGCACCAGCACTTCACCGACGCCGGGTCGGGAGCAGTGCGGATCGACGGCCAGGCACCACAGGCTGCTGCCGTTCTCCGGATCGTTGAACGCCTTGTGATGATTGAGGCCCATGACGCTGCCAATGATGGCGCCGCTGTCTTCATCTTCGGCCAGCCAATACACCGGGCCGCCCTGATGTCGCGGGGTCAGCAGATTGGAATCGATCGGCAACATGCCGCGCGCCTGATACAGCTGATTGATCGCCTGCCAGTCCGTCTCGCTTTGGGCCCGGCGAATACGAAAGCCGCGGAACACCCGGGTTGACTGACGGTAATCGCTGAACCACAACCGCAAGGTGTCGGAGGGGTCGAGAAACAGCTGCGCCGGTTCCAGCCCCAACACTTGTTGGGGCGCGGCGACGTACAAGGCGATGTCGCGTTCACCGGTCTGCTCGTTGAGCAGTTCCTGGGCCAGGCTCGCCGCATCCGGAAAGGTATGACCGATCAGCAATCGGCCCCAGCCGCAATGCACGGCAATCGGCGCGGCGCCCAGTTCACTGCCGTCTTCGGCCAGCCGCGCCTGCAAGCGTTCGTACGAGGGCGCCTGACCGCGCAACAAGCGTTGGCTATACGCCGTGGCGTGAGGTTTCATCGATCAGATTCCTTGTTCACTGAGCCACAGGTTCAGGGCCGCCAATTGCCACAGCTTGGAGCCGCGCAACGGGGTCAACTGGCCTTGCGGATCGGTCAGCAGGCGGTCGAGCATGGCCGGGTTGAACAGGCCGCGATCCTGGCTTGGATCGAGCAGCAGTTCGCGCACCCAGTTCAGCGTATCGCCTTGCAAATGCTTCAGGCCCGGCACCGGAAAGTAACCTTTCTTACGGTCGATCACTTCACTCGGAATCACCAGTCGCGCGGCTTCTTTCAACACTTGCTTGCCGCCATCCGGCAGTTTGAATTTGCCCGGGACCCGGGCTGACAATTCCACCAGGCGATAGTCGAGAAACGGCGTACGCGCTTCCAGGCCCCAGGCCATGGTCATGTTGTCGACGCGTTTGACCGGGTCGTCCACCAACATGATCGTGCTGTCCAGACGCAGGGCTTTGTCCACCGCCGCATCGGCGCCGGGCTGTGCGAAATGTTCCTTTACGAAGTCACCGGCAGCGTCATTCGCCGTCAGCCATTTCGGTTGCACGGTGGCGGCGTAATCCTCGTAGCTGCGGTCGAAAAATGCATCGCGATAGGCCGTGTACGGATCGGCAGCGCCATCGACTTGCGGATACCAGTGATAACCGGCAAACAACTCATCCGCGCCCTGGCCGCTCTGCACCACTTTGCAATGCTTGGCCACTTCCCTGGACAGCAGATAAAAGGCGATGCAGTCATGGCTGACCATCGGCTCGCTCATGGCGCGGAACGCTGCGGGCAGTTGCTCGATGATCTCGCTCTCATTGATGCGCAGTTGATGGTGCTGGGTGTTGTAGTGCTTGGCGATCAAGTCCGAATACTGGAACTCGTCGCCCCGTTCGCCGCCGGCATCCTGGAAACCGATGGAGAAGGTCGACAGGTTTTCCACGCCGACTTCACGCAACAAGCCCACGAGCATGCTCGAATCGACACCGCCCGAAAGCAGCACGCCGACGTCCACGGCTGCACGTTGACGAATCGCCACCGCGTCGCGGGTGCTGTCGAGTACACGGTCACGCCAGTCTTCGAGCGTCAGATTTATCTCGTCGGCGTGTGGGCCGTAGGGCAGGGTCCACCATGTTTTCTGTTCGGTGGTGCCATCCGCTTCTACGCGCATCCAGGTCGCGGGCGGCAGTTTTTCAATGCCGGCCAGCAGGGTGCGCGGAGCGGGAACCACCGCATGGAAATTCAGGTAGTGATTGAGCGCCACCGGATCAAGGATCGGGTTGATGTCGCCGCCCTTGAGCAGTGCTGGCAACGCCGAGGCAAAACGCAGGCGCTGGCCGGTGCGCGACAGGTACAGCGGCTTCACGCCGAGACGGTCACGGGCGATGAACAGGCGCTTGGCGTCGCGCTCCCAAATGGCGAAGGCGAACATGCCATTGAGTTTCGGCAGCAGCGCTTCGCCCCAGGCGTGGTAGCCCTTGAGCAGCACTTCGGTGTCGCCACCGGAATAGAAGGCATAACCGAGGCTTTCAAGCTCGGTGCGCAGCTCCGGGAAGTTGTAGATCGCGCCGTTGAAGGCCAGGGACAAGCCCAATTGGTTGTCGACCATCGGCTGCGCCGAGCCGTCCGACAAGTCCATGATTTTCAGGCGACGGTGGCCCAGGGCAATTGGCCCCTGGCTGTGAAAGCCCCACGCGTCAGGGCCGCGAGGCGCCAAGTGATGGGTGATTCGTTCAACGGCTGCAAGGTCCGCAGGTTGTTGATCAAAGCGTAACTCGCCAGCTAATCCGCACATAAAGTCCTTACCGGTTTTTCCGTTGGGGAGGGTCAATCGGTACGCGCCAAAACGGCGGGTACTCAGAAACTGACTCCGCACGGTAATAGGAGTTTTAGAACGATAAGTTATAAGCCGGGGTTGCCGGACGAATGGCGGCTGCAGCACAGGTGTGCATTGAAGGGGTGGTAATTATTGATGTGATGCATACGAGTAGCTGCTTGGAAACACGGCGATTCGACCCAGTATTCGAATTATCAATTGCCTGTTGCACTTCATAGACTGAGCATCTCTTACCGCAATAAGGATATTGCTCATGTCAGCCACACCCTCAAAAGCCGCTACGGCGGCCGTGCCAATAACACCCGCGCAACGTCTTGAGGCGCTGCTGGAGCACACCGCAGATCTGGACAAGGCGCAAGTGCTGCAAGCGTCTATTCCTGAATGGTTGGCTACTGCAGATCTGACCGTGGTGCAGGCTTTGAGAGCCGCGTTCGAGCAATCCTTCGTCGTTCAAGGCAAGGCCACAGCGGCGCTTGAGGCGCTCAAGCCGTTGGACGAGTTTTGCAAAGGGCAACTGACCGATCTCCTCAAGCGCAGATGGACAATCGATTTCGACGTCGAGCGGGACACGCTGGAGGTCACCCATATAAGGTACGTGTCGACAGGACTGCTGCCGATCGGCTATCAGAATCAAACACACACACCCTCACGCAATCTGCTGCACATGGCCATGGAAAACTTCACCCAGGAAGAAACCCTGAGCCAGGGTGTTTTCAAGGACTCATCGATACACATCAACAAGATTTCTAAGCCAAGCCCGGAAATAACCCCTGCGAAATTCGCTGCACTGTGCCGCGATCTCGACCTCGGTGCCCGCTATCAGCGCCATGTCAGCGACGCGTTGGCATTGCCGGCCAGGCCCGAAAAAGGTTTGCCTGTCGATGATCGTGCCTCCACTGCCGATATCCGGCGGTTGAAGGTGCTGGACATGCAAGTCGCCCTTCACATGGCCTACCTGAAAAAGGACATCACCCACGCGGCTTATACGATGCTGCTGAGTGTGGTCGAACAGGATGTCCCGGCGGCGCAAACCAGCGACGCATCGTTTGATGGCGGGCCGGTGCTTTGGCAGGGTTTGACGATTCATGACGCCTGCATCTGCGGGGTGCTGGTCTTTACCAGGGTATCCATCGATACCGAGTCTAAGGCCCGATGCGTGGTTTATATGCCGAATGAACCCCGGCGACCCGTGTATGAATACGCCTCGCTGGAGGACTTCAAGGTCTACCTCACCCTCAAATTGCAAAGTACAAGCTACAGGAAGTTTTTCGTCGGGCAGTACCTGTACGGTCACGATAAAACCGGTTTTTTTGCCCAATTCGACAAAAACAGGACATTAGGCACCCTCGTTGCCGCTCCCGCCGATACGTGCCTCGCCGATTTTTTCTTCGGTTCATTCGTCAGCAAGACCCAGCAAGATGCGCGAATCCTGGCGATCCCGACCGAAGATGTCGATGAGCAGCAACGGGAAAAAACCATTCAGATGTTGCAGGATGGAGGCCTTCTGCTGTTGAACGCGGCCGCTTTTTTCGTACCCGTGATCGGCCAATTGATGCTGGTGACGGCCGTGGTCGACATCGTCAGCGAGGTGTACGAAGGTGTGGCTGACTGGACGCGTGGTGAACGAACCAAGGCGTTGACGCACTTGCTGAATGTTGTCGAAAACGTCGCACAAATGGCGGCGTTTGCGGCGGGCAGCAAAATCATCTCGCAAGCCGTCAGCAGGGGCGTGAAAGAACAGGCGGCATTCTTCGACGGTTTCGAGGCGGTGAATCGCCCTGATGGCAAAGCAAGACTATGGAGGACCGACCTCGAACCTTACAAACAATCCACCACACTGGCTGGCGACGTGCAGCCAGATTCGCAAGGGTTGTACCGGCATGCCGGGCAGACTTCGATCGTCATGGACGGGGCTCGCTATCAAGTCACCCGCAATGCTGAGGGGGCGGCCTGGACCATCAAGCATCCCTTACGCAATGACGCATTTCAGCCTGCCGTCGAACGAAACGTTGAGGGTGGCTGGCGGCATGTCTATGAATACGCGCACGAGTGGCGCGACGGTGCTTATTCATTGGTACGCACGGATCAACGGTTGAGCGAGCTCGGCAGTGACCTTGACGCGATTGCCGAAATCACCGGCATGACGCCTGACAAGTTGCACCATTTGCATGAACGCAATTTCAAGTTACCGCAGCGTCTGAATGACTGTGTCGAGCGCTTCAAGATAGACCAGCGCATCACCAGGATGGTCACCGCGATGGAGCGGGCAGAGACCGCGAACACAGCGTTTGTCCAGGAGCAACTGCATACCTTGCCCAGGTTGCAAGGCTGGCCGGCAGAGCGCTTCATTGAAGTGAGCGACGACGAAAACCTGATCGTGTCCCGCTTCCCCGAGACCGCCCCGCACGATGATGATGGCGTCAACAGTGTGCCCATCAGCCAGGCGCAACTGGATGCGGGGCAACTGCTCGATACCGTCATCGATGGGCTTTACCCAAGTGAAGTCGAAGGCATCATCGGTCGCACGACAACGGGGTCGAAAGCGTCGCTGTTGGCCAAGGAGATCGCGACAAGCCTCAGGAGCAATCGGCAGCCGCTCTATGAATGGCTCTATAAATCCTATGACGGCACGGCTCCCGGTGACGTTGCGACACTGCGCGAACACGCCACTGATCTTCCCACTCGCATGTGTCAGGAGTTGCTTGAAAACGCCTCTGGCAGAGATCGCAGCTTTCTGCATGACCGCAAGATCCCCGGCGTGGATCTCGCCCGGCAGGTCAGCGAGGCACAGGCAGCAATACGGCAGGACCGGGCACTCATGGGGTTGCACCGTCCGCTACTGGCCAGTGCCGACACCGACAAACTGGCGCTCGGGCTGATGAATCGGGTGCAAGGCTGGGACGACGGCTATCGACTTGAAGTACGACAGGGCTCAGTGACCGGTACCTTGCTGGACAGTGTGGGCGAAACTGACGCGCCGACGCGCGGGGTCATCGTCAAGAAGACCGCTGGCTATCAGGTCACCCACAACAACGGCAATGAGCCCTCCACCGTGACGAGCGACACGCTGCTTGAGTCGATACTTGACGTATTGCCTGCCACCCAACGCAACCGCATGGGTTTCACGAACAACGAATCATTGGATATCCCCACACTGCGCTCACGGCTGCTGAGGGTTGCCATCGGCGATCCGGCGCTGACCGGGCGGGTGCTACGGGGGGAACACAGCGAGACGCCGAAATACCTTTCTGCCTGTGTCCAGGCGGATCCTCCCATTACGAACCCTTATGCAAGGGGCCTGATTCGTAAAGTCAAAAAACTCTATCCGCTGTTCACGGACGCCCAGATTTCGTCGTTTCTCGATGATGCCGGAAATACCCAAATGGAGCGGGTGAATCGAATAAGGGAACTGGAGCAACAACTGAAGAAACTACGCGGCGTGCTGCACACCTGGCGTGACGATGAAGTGCAAATGAAGACGTTGCCGGGCCAACTCAACGATATCCGTGTGAGTCGTCGTCAGGTGGCCAATACCATCGAAAACTGCTGGCGTCGGATCTCGCATCCGCGTTGGCCTCAAGATCAGCCCGTTACAGCGCTCACACTGGAGCGCAGCCCGGTGGGCCCGTTGCCGACACTGACAGAACAGGATGTCGCACATGTGCGCAGCCTTTCAATCAAGGATATGCAGGCCGGAGACGAGCTGGTGTATTTCCTCAAACCGTTCAAAGGGCTGGTCACGCTGGAACTGGAGCGCAATCAACTCACACGATTGCCTGAGGTGTTGTCGCATATGCCCAGGCTCGAGCACTTGCGGTTGGACGGTAATCAGATACAGCTGACCGAGCACACATTGCGCAAACTGGCGGACATGCGCAATCTGCGCACGCTGGGGCTCAGCGGCAATCGTTTGGGGGCCACAATCGATGTCAGCAAAATGCTTGATCTGCAAACGCTGCTGTTGCGCGATACTCATGCAACCGAACTGCCTGTCGGTCTTTACCGTCCGCCGTATCTTGAGTTGGTGGACCTGAAAGGTAACCAGATTCGCGAGTTGCCAGATTGGTTGTTCCAGGCCCCTCGACGATTCGCGCGAACGATGAATCTAACGAATAACCCTGTCTCCGAGGCGAGTCTGACCAAGCTGAAGGCTTACCGTGACAATATGGGCACTGGCATGGGCCTGCTGGAAGATGAAACCGCGGTGCTCACTGAGCTAAGGGCTCGAGACCTGTGGATGCCCACTCCGCTCGAAGGGAGCTATGCCTGTCGTAACCGTGCATGGTTGGCACTGAAGAACGAACCCGATTCGAAAGAGTTCTTTGAATTGCTGGCAGCCGTCGGAGACACGGCGGATAGCCGCTTTGTGCGCGAGGACATGACCCGGCGGGTCTGGGACGTCATTCAGGCGGCTGAGAGGGATTCTGAGTTGCGCGCTCGATTGCTGACGATGGCGGTAAAAGGCAATTGCGATGATGCCGCAGCGACGATTTTCGGAAATCTTGAGGTAGCAGTCGAGCTTGATACGTTGGTTCGGCAGGCGGGGAATTCCCATGATGAGGCCGCCCGGTTATTAAGTCTGGCGCGGCGCCTGTTCCGCCAGGATTATCTTGCGAAGCTCGCTGAAGAACATGTTGTAAATGCCAAAATCAAGCTTGATCCGGTGGAAGTCGAACTGGCCTACCGCACCGGTCTGGCTGAAAAACTCAATCTTGTCGGCCAGCCCAGGCATATGCGCTATGCAGCGCTTGGAGGCGTGACGCCGGGAAACCTGAATACGGCAATCAACAAGGTCTTAGCCGCGGAGCTTTCGCATGAATTGCTCGATGACCTGAGTAGACGATCGTTCTGGGTCGAATTTTTGCGACAACGTCATCAAAAGCAATTCACCGACCTGGTTGCGCCTTTCCACGTGCGGATGGCGACGGCCTTTGAAAGCCAGGCAACGCTTGGCGTGCAATACCGCTCAGTGGTCGATGGCATCGCCGATGAACTGAATAAGGCCGAGACCGATTTGTTGAAGCGTCTCACCGAGGCGGCCATGAAGGCTGACGAAGCAAGGACTTGCTTTGCACTGGATTGAACGCCTCAGGCCTTGCCGCGTATCAAACGACGCAACCTGAAACGGTTGGGATGGCACGCCTCGGCCACGGCTCTGGGCAATGGCAGCGGTTCGTTGTCGAGCCAGGCTGCCAGCAACTCGCCTGACAACGGCGCGGTGATCAGTCCTCGCGAACCGTGGCCGCTGTTGACGTACAGACCGTCCAGCCATGGACAAGGGATGTCCGGTGTTTGCCGGGCGTCCTTGCTCAAGGCGATGTAGGCGTCGGCGAATGCCCGGCTGTCAGCCAAGGGGCCGACAATCGGCAGGTAATCAGGGCTGGTGCAGCGAAACGCCGCGCGACCTTCGAGTGCCTCGGGCCGCAAGGCGTCTGCGCCGAGTCGAGCGACCAGGTCCACCGAGATTTCTTCGAGCATTTGCAGGTTGCCCGCATGCTCGGCAGCGGTGGGCGTCAGGTCATCGTTGTTGAAATCGAAACTTGCGCCCAGGGTGTGCTCACCCAGACGGGCCGGCGCGACATAACCTTCGGCACACACCACGGTGCTCAGGCTCTGGCTTGCAGGAGTCTGCGGCAGGCGAGTGATCTGTCCGCGAATACGTTTGAGCGGCAGATCGCTGCTGAAGTCGAAACGCTTGATCTCGGCAGCGCCGGCCAGCACCACCACCGGTGCGTCGGCCAGCAACCGGTCGCCATCCCACGCTTGCCATTGACCCTCCACGCGACGCAGTTCCAGGACATCGTGATGGGTCAAGAGTTGGATATTCGGATGCGTTGCTTGCCATGCGCACAGGGCGGGCGGGTGCACCCAACCGCCGTCGGGGTAAAACAGGCCACCTGACTGCAGTGCGATACCGGCGCGAATCTCGGCGTGTTCCCGATCGAGGGTGTGCAGCAAGTCCTCGGGAAATGCCGCCGCCAGTTGTGCCTGACGTTCGGCTTCCTTGGCGTTGAAGGCCAGTTGCAGCACGCCGCAATCGTCCCAGTCGACGCTGCGTTGCAAATGCTCCAGCAGGCGCCGGGTGTGGCCGAAACCACTGACAATCAGCTGTGACAATGCGGTGCCATGGGCCGACAGCTTGAGGTACAACACGCCTTGCGGATTGCCCGAAGCTTCCTGCGCGATACCGTCTTGTCGTTCCAGCAGACTCACCTGCCAACCCCGCATGGCGAGACTGGCGGCCGTGGCGCAACCGGCCAGACCGGCGCCGATCACCAAGGCTCGACGCTCGCCAGAGAGCGGGGCCGGACGCGCAAACCAGGGTTTCGCCACGACAGGCGCAGGTGTTTCTTCAGGCCAGCCAAGAAACACCCCGCGCAGGATTTCCCATTTGTGACCGATGCCGGGCGTGCGCTTCATCTTGAAGCCCGCCGCGTTCAGCAAACGGCGTACCCAACCTGTGCTGGTGAAGGTGCTGATGGTCGAGCCGGGCGCCGCCAGCCGCGCCAGTTCGGCAAACAGTTCGGCGGTCCACATGTCGGGGTTTTTCGCCGGGGCGAAACCGTCGAGAAACCAAGCGTCAATCTGTGCGTCCAGTTGCGGCAGTTGTTCCAGCGCATCGCCGATCAACAAGGTCAGAGTGACGCGACCGTTGTCCAGAACCAGGCGCTGGAAGCCTTGATGAATCGCCACGTACTGCGCCAGCAATTGATCGGCAAACGGCTTGAGCTCCGGCCACAACGCCAAGGCTCGCTGCAAGTCTGGCTGGCTCAGCGGGTATTTTTCCACGCTGACAAAATGCAGCCGCGCACCGGCCACAGCGTGCTGTTCGAACAACTGCCAGGTGCAGAGGAAGTTGAGTCCGGTGCCAAAACCGGTTTCGCCAATGACCAGCCGACCGCCATCCGGCAACTCGGCAAAGCGTTCACGCAAACCGTTTTGTTCGAGGAATACGTAGCGGGTTTCTTCAAGGCCTGACTTGTCCGAAAAGTAGACGTCGTCGAACACTCGCGAATACGGGCGACCCTGGTCGTCCCAGTCGAGTTGGGCGTGAGGCAATACAGGTTTCATGGCAGACTCGGCAACGGCAAGGCGGCCATTCTAGCTGATCGACGTGGCGATGCTTGCACGACCGCCGACTCGCAGAAAATCCTGTAGCAGCTGCCGAGGCACGAGGCTGCGTTGCGTGTCCGCAGGACCGCCCTAGAGGGCCGCTGCGCAGCCCAACGCAGCCTCGTGTCTCGGCAGCTGCTACAGGGAACAGTGGTTGCGGTGAAGAAATGGATTCTCCCACGCAAAACAACTCAATCCGCTAGTCTTGCTCAATCTGGAAAGGGAGCCATTCATGTTCGAATCTGCTGAAATCGGTCACGCCATCGACAAAGAAACCTACGAAGCTGAAGAACCGGCGCTGCGTGAAGCGTTGCTCGAAGCGCAGTTCGAACTTCAGCAGCAAAAGCGCTTTCCGGTGATCATCCTGATCAACGGCATCGAAGGCGCCGGCAAGGGCGAGACGGTCAAGTTGCTCAACGAGTGGATGGACCCGCGCCTGATCGAGGTCCGCACCTTCGATCAGCAGACCGATGAAGAGCTGGCGCGACCCCCGGCCTGGCGGTACTGGCGGATGCTCCCGGCCAAGGGCCGCATGGGGATCTTCTTCGGCAACTGGTACAGCCAGATGCTCCAGGGCCGGGTCCATGGTCTGTTCAAGGACGCGGTGCTGGATCAGGCGATCAACCAGTCGGAGCGCTTTGAAAAAATGCTCTGCGACGAAGGCGCGCTGATTTTCAAATTCTGGTTTCACCTCTCCAAGAAACAAATGAAAGCGCGCCTCAAGGCACTCGCCGACGACCCCTTGCACAGCTGGCGCATCAGTCCGCTGGACTGGCAACAATCGCAGACCTACGACAAGTTCGTGAAGTACGGCGAGCGCGTATTGCGCCGTACCAGCCGTGACTACGCGCCCTGGCATGTGATTGAAGGCGTGGATGCGCATTACCGCAGTCTGGCGGTGGGCAAGATCCTGCTCGAAGGCCTGCAAAGTGCCTTGAAGCGATCCAGAATCCATCCCTCCAAGGTCAACGCTGCGCCGCTGCCGATCCATGTCGATCAGCTCAACCTGCTCGACAGCCTGGACCTGAGCCAGCGCCTGGAAAAGGACGATTACGAAGAACAACTGATTACCGAACAGGCGCGATTCTCGGGTTTGATGCGCGACAAACGCATGCGTCAACACGCCTTGATCGCGGTGTTTGAAGGCAATGATGCAGCGGGCAAGGGCGGTGCGATTCGGCGAGTTGCCGCGGCGCTCGATCCACGCCAATACGACATCGTGCCGATTGCCGCACCCACTGAGGAGGAACGGGCGCAGCCGTATTTGTGGCGCTTCTGGCGGCACATTCCGGCCAAGGGCAAGTTCACCGTATTCGACCGCTCGTGGTATGGCCGGGTATTGGTCGAGCGCGTTGAAGGCTTCTGTCCACCTGCGGACTGGCTGCGGGCCTACAGCGAGATCAACGATTTCGAAGAGCAGATTTCCGAATCGGGCGTCATCGTCGTCAAGTTCTGGCTGGCTATCGACAAGGAGACTCAGCTGGAGCGTTTCGAAGCGCGGGAAGACATTCCCTTCAAGCGTTTCAAGATCACCGAAGACGACTGGCGCAACCGTGACAAATGGGACGCTTACCGCGCGGCCGTTGGCGATATGGTTGACCGCACCAGCACCGAAGTCTCGCCGTGGACGCTGGTGGAGGCCAATGACAAGCGTTGGGCTCGGGTCAAGGTCCTGCGCACGATCAACCAGGCGCTGGAAGAAGCGTTCGCGAAGTCAGACAAGCACAGCAAAAAGGCCAAAAAACACAAGCCGTGAGCCAATGGCTGCGCATACGCGGGGTGAATGATTGTCGCGGTTGGTTATGAGGTGGACTTATGCTCGGTCCACTCTCAACCGACAACAACAATGAGGTATGCCATGCGTGAAGTGGTGATCGTCGATAGCGTGCGGACCGGCCTGGCCAAATCCTTTCGCGGCAAGTTCAACCAGACCCGTCCGGATGACATGGCGGCGCATTGTGTCGATGCCCTGTTGGCGCGAACCGGGATCGACCCGGCCAGCGTTGAGGATTGCATCGTCGGTGCGGGCTCCAACGAAGGCGCCCAGGGGTACAACATCGGTCGCAACGTCGCGGTGTTGTCGCGTCTGGGCATCGGCACTGCGGGCATGACCCTCAACCGTTTCTGCTCCTCGGGCTTGCAGGCCATCGCCATCGCCGCCAATCAGATCGCGTCGGGCTGCAGCGAAATCATCGTGGCCGGTGGCGTCGAATCCATCAGTCTGACCATGAAAAGCGTCAACACCGACAACTTGATCAACCCGCTACTGAAAGAGCAGGTGCCGGGCATCTATTTCCCCATGGGCCAGACCGCCGAAATCGTTGCGCGCCGATACGGAGTCAGCCGCGAAGAGCAGGATCTGTACGCGCTGCAAAGTCAGCAACGCACGGCCAAGGCTCAGACCGACGGTTTGTTCGATGATGAAATCGTGCCGATGGCGGTGAAGTACCGGGTTGAAGACAAGGCCACCGGTCAGATCCAGATCCTCGACGGGATCGTCGATCGCGACGACTGCAACCGCCCGGACACTACCCTGGAAAGCCTGGCCGGGTTGAAACCGGTGTTTGCCGAGGACGGTTCGGTGACGGCGGGCAACTCTTCGCAATTGTCCGATGGCGCTTCGATGACCCTGGTCATGAGCCTTGAAAAAGCCCTGGAACTGGGGCTCAAGCCCAAGGCGTTCTTCCGTGGTTTTGCGGTGGCAGGGTGCGCGCCGGACGAGATGGGCATCGGTCCGGTGTTCTCGGTGCCGAAATTGCTCAAGTCCAAGGGTCTGCAGGTGGCCGACATTGATCTGTGGGAACTCAACGAAGCGTTTGCTTCGCAGTGCCTGTACAGCCGCAACCGCCTGGAAATCGATAACGACAAGTACAACGTCAATGGCGGTTCGATTTCCATCGGCCACCCGTTCGGCATGACGGGTTCGCGTCAGGTCGGGCACATTGTGCGGGAGTTGCAGCGGCGTAATTTGCGGTATGGGGTGGTTACCATGTGCGTGGGTGGCGGGATGGGGGCTACCGGGTTGTTTGAGGCTGTGCGTTAAATGCCTCAGGATTTGTAGCGATTGTGAAATAGCCATCGCGGGCAAGCCCGCTCCCACAGTGATTGGCGGCGATTGCAAATGTTGCGTACGCCACAAAACCTGTGGGAGCGGGCTTGCCCGCGATGCAGACGCCTCGGTCTAACGTCTGGTGCCCAACCTCTGCATCCGCTCGATGTAGGCCTGAATCTCCCGCGCCACCACCTTCGGGTTCTCAAACGGTCCCTCCAGCGTATTTTCCCGGGTGCTGAAAAACAGTTCCCCATTCACCCGACACACCCGGTCGCAGCGAAAGTGCGTGGCGGGGGCGTTGTCTTGGGCGCGCATGCCGTACATGGCAATCTCCTGAAGGATGTTCCGGTTGGCGGATCCAATGAGCTTATGCATGAACCACTTGCGGTGCCTGACCAACTGATCGACGGCACTTCGCCAGATTAATGGTGCGACCTGCACAGTTTCATTCGCGGCCCGTCGCCAACTGTCCCTGTGTCGCGCTCGGGTCTGCGCCTAGAATGGTGTTTCTTGCTATCTGGCTTTGGGGTTCGCATGCACATTTCATCCGGTCGCTGGGTTTACGGTCTGTTCCTGGCCTTGTTGACCGCGGTTCTGTGGGGAATCCTGCCGATCAAACTCAAACAAGTCCTGCTGGTGATGGACCCGGTGACGGTGACCTGGTTTCGCCTGACGGTGTCCGGTGGTTGCCTGTTCATTTATCTGGCAGCGACCAAACGCCTGCCCAGCCGCAAAGTCCTCGGCCCGCGCGGCGGCTGGCTGGTGTTGATGGCGGTGCTTGGTCTGGTCGGCAACTACGTGCTGTACCTGATGGGCCTGAACCTGCTCAGCCCCGGCACCGCGCAACTGGTGGTGCAGATGGGCCCGATCATGTTGCTGATCGCCAGTTTGTTTGTGTTCAAGGAACGTTTCAGTGTGGGGCAGGGGACTGGCCTGCTGGTGCTGCTGATCGGTTTCGCGCTGTTCTTTAATCAACGCCTGGCCGAGTTGTTGACGTCGCTGACCGACTACACCGCCGGCGTGTTGCTGGTGCTGCTGGCGTCCACGGTCTGGACCTTCTATGCCTTGGGGCAGAAGCAATTGCTGACGGTGTGGAATTCGTTGCAGGTGATGATGGTGATCTACCTGTTCTGCGCGCTGTTGCTGACGCCGTGGGTGCATCCGCTGGAGGCATTGCAATTGAGCCCGCTGCAAGGCTGGTTGCTGCTGGCGTGCTGCATGAACACCTTGATTGCCTACGGTGCATTTGCCGAAGCGCTGGCCCATTGGGAAGCTTCGCGGGTCAGTGCGACGCTGGCGATAACACCGTTGGTGACGTTTGGCGCGGTGGCCGTGGCGGCGTGGGCGTGGCCGGAATATGTGCATGCCGAGACGATCAATGGTCTGGGGTACGGCGGGGCGGTGTTGGTGGTGGTGGGGTCGGCGTTGGTGGCCCTTGGGCCGTCGTTGATTGCCGGGCTCAAGGCGCGCAAGGTGCGGATGGCGGCCAGTTAGACCGCGTTATCGTTCATCGCGAGCAAGCCCGCTCCCACAGGTTATGCGTCGATCACTATATTCAGGATCGACACAAAACCCTGTGGGAGCGGGCTTGCTCGCGAAGACTGACTGTCAGGCGCCGAAAATCTTAACCCTTGGCACCCGCTTCCAACATATTCTCCGGCCTTACCCACGCATCAAACTCTTCATCCGTCAGATACCCCAGCTGCAACGCTGCCTCACGCAAGGTCAGCCCTTCGCTGTAAGCCTTCTTGGCAATCTCCGCCGATTTGTCGTAGCCGATATGCGGATTCAGCGCCGTCACCAGCATCAACCCACGCTCCAGGTGCTCAGCCATTTTCGCTGCATCGGGTTCAAGCCCGGTGATGCAATGCTGCTGGAAGTTGCTGCAGCCGTCGCCCAGCAGGCGGATCGATTGCAGCAGGTTGTGGATGATCACCGGTTTGAACACGTTCAGCTGCAAGTGCCCCTGACTTGCCGCAAAACCAATGGCGACATCGTTGCCCAGAACCTGACATGCGAGCATCGACAGCGCTTCGCACTGGGTCGGATTGACCTTGCCCGGCATGATCGAGCTGCCCGGCTCGTTGGCTGGCAGTTTCACTTCGGCAAAACCGGCGCGCGGCCCGGAACCCAGCAGACGCAGGTCGTTAGCGATTTTCATCAGGGTCACGGCGAGGGTTTTCAGCGCGCCCGACAACGTGGTCAGCGGCTCATGGCCGGCCAGTGCGGCGAACTTGTTCGGCGCGGTGACAAACGGCAGGCCGGAGAGGGCGGCCAGCTCTGCGGCGATCGCTTCACCAAAACCGTGGGGCGAATTCAGCCCGGTGCCGACGGCGGTGCCGCCCTGGGCCAGTTCACACACCGCCGGCAGCGCGCTGCGGATCGCCCGTTCGGCGTAATCCAGTTGAGCGATAAACGCAGAGAGTTCCTGGCCGAAGGTGATCGGCGTGGCGTCCATCATGTGGGTACGGCCGGTCTTGACCAGTTTCATGTGCCGCGCCGACAACTCGGCCAAGCCACCGGAGAGTTCACTGATCGCCGGCAGCAAATGCTGCTGCACCGCTTGGGCGGCGGCAATGTGCATGGCGGTCGGGAAGCAGTCGTTGGAGCTTTGGGAGCGGTTGACGTGATCGTTGGGGTGAACCGGGGTCTTGCCGCCGCGAGGATTACCGGCCAGTTCGTTGGCGCGACCAGCGATCACTTCGTTGACGTTCATGTTGCTCTGGGTGCCGCTGCCGGTCTGCCAGACCACCAGCGGGAACTGGTCGTCGTGGCTGCCGTCGAGCACTTCGTCGGCGGCCTGTTCGATCAGGCGGGCGATATCGGCGGGCAGGTCGCCGTTGCGGTCATTGACCCGCGCCGCGGCTTTTTTGATCAGGGCCAGTGCGTGCAGCACGGCCAGCGGCATGCGTTCGTTGCCAATGGCGAAATTGATCAGCGAGCGTTGCGTCTGAGCGCCCCAGTAGGCCTCATCCGGGACTTCCACCTGGCCAAGGCTGTCGGTTTCGATACGGCTCATCTTGCACACTCCTGTAGGTCGATAGCGCAGTTTAGGCCGTGATCGCCGGCCGTGGTTCCATCAGTCTGGTTTTTGACCGTTCAACCCCTCTAATTCAGGCCCGACAAGGCTTGGGGTTGAGTGACACACTTTTTTAGGCGCAGAATGGACGCCCTTGGGGTTTTACCTCGCCTGCTAGAAAAGGAAACTCGATGACTCGTCTTCGTGCCATCTGTACCGCGGTTGCACTGGTTTGCGCCAGCGGCCCTGTTTTTGCCGATACCGCCAGCCACAACGCCAGTGCCGAAGCTTTCCTGACCCTGGCGCACGCTGACAAATTGGGCACTCCGGTGTACATGCAAGTGCAGCAAATGTTCGCTCAGCGTTTTGAACAGACCAAAGCCCCTGAATCGAAAAAAGCCTTGCTGGAAACTTACCAGGCCAAAGCCAATGCCGCGCTGGACCAAGCCATTGGCTGGAACAAGCTCAAGCCGGACATGGTCAAGCTCTACACCACCAACTTCAGCGAATCCGAGCTGAAAGACCTGGTTGCGTTCTACAAGTCGCCACTGGGCAAGAAAGTCCTGGAAAAAATGCCGCAGCTGACTCAGCAATCGGCCCAGATGACTCAAGCCAAGCTGGAAAGCGCGGTGCCTGTGGTCAACAAACTGCTGGCTGACATGACTGCCGAGCTGGAGCCTAAAGGCGCCGCCGCTCCAGCCAAGAAAAAGCCTTAAGCGGAGTCGGGTATGACCATGCAACAACGCATCGAATCGACGCTGGGCCTGTTACAGCCTGAGCATCTGCAAGTGCTGGATGAAAGCCATATGCACAGTCGTGGGTTGCAAACCCATTACAAGGCCGTGGTGGTCAGCCAGCAGTTCGAAGGGCTCAACCGCGTCAAGCGTCACCAGAAAGTCTACGGCACGCTCGGCGAGCTGATGGGCGAGTTCCATGCGTTGGCGCTGCATACCTACACGCCTGAAGAATGGGCACAGATCGACGCGGCCCCGGCCTCACCGACTTGTGCTGGCGGCAGCAAGCATTGATGTGATGGGCTGAAGGACTGATGGGCTGTTGTGGCGAGGGAGCTTGCTCCCGCTGGACTGCGAAGCAGTCCCGGAACCTGCAACAGCGTTCTGTCTGAAAGAGTGCAGTCGCCAGCATTACGACTGCTTCGCAGCCGAGCGGGAGCAAGCTCCCTCGCCACAAAGGCATCTCGCAGTCCTGAACCCACACCTTTTTTGCTAGAATCCGCAACGCGCCGCTCACCCGGCGCGTTTTTTTTGAATCCGGTTCACCCCTTACGAGGGTAGCCACCTGGAGAATCACCCATGACACAACAGATTGTCGTGGCGGCACTGTATAAGTTCGTCACTCTGGAAGATTACGTCGCCCTGCGCGAGCCATTGCTGCAAGCCATGGTCGACAACGGCATCAAAGGCACGCTGCTGATCGCCGAAGAAGGCATCAACGGCACTGTGTCCGGCAGCCGCGAAGGCATTGACGGGCTGATGGCCTGGCTCAAGAACGATCCGCGCATGGACGACATCGACCACAAAGAGTCGTACTGCGACGACCAGCCGTTCTACCGCACCAAGGTCAAACTCAAGAAAGAAATCGTCACCCTCGGCGTCGAAGGCGTGGACCCGAACAAAAAGGTCGGCACCTACGTCGATCCACAGAACTGGAATGCGCTGATCAGCGATCCTGAAGTGCTGTTGATCGACACCCGCAACGACTACGAGGTCTCGATCGGCACCTTCGAAGGCGCCATCGACCCGAAAACCACCAGTTTTCGCGAGTTCCCTGACTACATCAAAGCCCACTTCGACCCGGCCGTGCACAAGAAAGTCGCGATGTTCTGCACCGGCGGCATTCGTTGTGAGAAGGCTTCGAGCTACATGCTCAGCCAGGGTTTTGACGAGGTCTATCACCTCAAGGGCGGCATTCTGAAGTACCTCGAAGAGGTGCCGCAGGAAGAAACCAAGTGGCAGGGCGACTGTTTCGTGTTCGACAACCGCGTGACCGTGCGCCATGACCTCAGCGAAGGCGACTACGATCAATGTCATGCCTGTCGTACGCCGGTAAGCGTCGAAGACCGCGCGTCCGAGCATTACGTGGCTGGCATCAGTTGCCCGCATTGCTGGGATACGCTGAGCGAGAAGACCCGTCGCAGCGCCATTGATCGGCAGAAGCAGATCGAGCTGGCCAAAGCGCGCAACCTGCCTCACCCGATCGGCTACAACTACAAGCAAACTCCTTCAGAGGCTTGAACCATGTCTGCCCAACGCCTGCTCTACGTGATGGACCCGATGTGTTCCTGGTGCTGGGGCTTTGCGCCCGTCGCCAACGCGTTGGTCGAGCAGGCGCAGGCGGCAGGGGTGGACGTGCATCTGGTGGTGGGCGGCTTGCGCACCGGCAGCGGCTCCGCCTTGGAGCCGACCACCCGGCGCTACATCCTTGAGCATTGGCAGGCCGTCACCCAGGCCACCGGCCAACCGTTCAAGACCGAAGGCGCGTTGCCTGACGGTTTTGTCTACGACACCGAGCCGGCGTGCCGGGCGCTGGTGACGGCGCGCAATCTGGCGCCGGATTGCGCGTGGAAACTGCTCGGGTTGATTCAACACGCGTTCTACGCCGAAGGTCGAGACGTCACTCACGCCAGTGTCCTGGTTGAGTTGGCCGAGCAGGCCGGCCTGCCGCGCATCGAATTTGCGGCCGCGTTCGACCGTGCCGATCAGCACGCCGCCACCGCTGCTGATTTCACCTGGGTCCAGGACCTCGGCATTGCCGGCTTCCCTACGTTGCTGGCTGAACGTAATGGGCAACTGGCGCTGTTGACCAATGGCTATCAACCCTTGAGTGAATTGTCGCCATTGCTCGGCCGTTGGCTGGAGCGCGCGGCCTGTGCATGACCTGCCCGATGACACGCCCGCTCCCAAGCGTGTCGATCGGCTGAGTTGGGCTGAAATCCGGCGGCAGGCCCTTCACCATAAAAAATCCCTGTGGATCGCCAATGGCGTAGCGGTACTGGCCACTCTGTGCAGCGTGCCGATTCCTCTGCTGCTGCCATTGCTGGTGGACGAAGTGCTGCTGGGGCACGGCGATTCTGCGCTGAAAATCATGAACCACGCGTTGCCGCAAGGCTGGCAGAAAGCGGCAGGCTACATCGGCCTGATGCTGCTGGTGACTTTGTTGCTGCGCTGTGGCGCCTTGCTGTTCAACGTGGTGCAGGCGAAGTTGTTCGCGGCGCTGGCCAAAGACATCGTGTATCGCATCCGCATCCGGCTGATCGAACGGCTCAAGCGCATTTCCCTGGGCGAATACGAAAGCCTGGGCAGCGGCACGGTGACCACGCATCTGGTCACGGACCTGGACACGCTGGACAAGTTTGTCGGCGAGACCCTCAGTCGATTCCTGGTGGCGATGCTGACGCTGGTCGGTACCGCGAGCATTCTGATCTGGATGCACTGGAAGCTGGCATTGCTGATCATGTTGTTCAACCCGCTGGTGATCTACGCCACGGTGCAACTGGGCAAGCGGGTCAAGCACCTGAAGAAGCTCGAGAACGACAGCACCTCGCGGTTCACCCAGGCCCTGACCGAAACCCTCGACTCGATTCAGGAAGTGCGCGCCGGCAACCGTCAGGGCTTTTTCCTCGGGCGCCTGGGGCAGCGGGCCCGGGAAGTGCGCGATTACGCGGTGAACTCGCAGTGGAAAACCGATGCATCGAACCGCGCCAGTGGTTTGTTGTTCCAGTTCGGCATCGATATTTTTCGTGCCGCGGCGATGCTCACCGTGTTGTTCTCCGACTTGTCCATCGGCCAGATGCTGGCGGTGTTCAGCTACCTGTGGTTCATGATCGGTCCAGTGGAGCAGTTGCTCAATTTGCAGTACGCCTATTACGCCGCCGGTGGTGCGCTGTCGCGAATCAACGAGCTGCTGGCCCGTGCCGATGAGCCGCAATACCCCGGCGGTGTCGATCCGTTTCAGGGACGGGACACCGTGGGCATCGAAGTCCAGGGCCTGAGTTTCGGATACGGCGATGAGTTGGTGTTGAACCAGATGGACCTGTCCATCGCCCCCGGTGAAAAAGTGGCAATCGTCGGTGCCAGCGGTGGCGGTAAAAGCACCTTGGTGCAGTTGCTGCTGGGGTTGTACACGCCCCTTGCCGGGACCATCCGCTTCGGTGGCTCGACCCAGCAAGAGATCGGCCTGGAGACCGTGCGCGAAAACGTCGCCGTGGTCCTGCAACACCCCGCGCTGTTCAACGACACTGTGCGCGCCAACCTGACGATGGGCCGTGTGCGCAGCGACGAAGCCTGCTGGCAGGCCCTGGAAATTGCCCAGCTGAACCAAACTGTTCGAGAGTTGCCTGATGGTCTGGACAGCATCGTCGGACGCTCTGGCGTGCGGTTGTCCGGTGGCCAGCGGCAACGGCTGGCGATTGCGCGAATGGTGCTGGCCGAACCCAAGGTCGTGATCCTCGATGAGGCCACCTCGGCGCTGGACGCGGCCACCGAATACAACCTGCACCAGGCGCTGGCGCGGTTCCTGAGCAACCGCACCACGCTGATCATTGCGCATCGGTTGTCGGCGGTTAAACAGGCCGATCGGGTGCTGGTGTTCGACGGCGGGCAAATTGCCGAGGATGGCGACCATCAGCAGCTGATTGCCGAAGGTGGTTTATACGCCAAGCTTTATGGCCATTTGCAGCAGCATTAGTGACAGTTCGCGCCAGGTTGACGGCAAGAGTACGCAAAATATGGCCACTGGCTTGCCGGGATCGAATACGCACCCTAGTCTAGCTGTAGCGATCACGTTGGATGATGATCTGGCAGTGCTAATGCAAGGGACCTCATGAAGCAAAAGCGGACTCTCGGAACCCCCAGGTTGTTGGGCATCGTCTGGCCATTTATTGCCGTAGTGCTATTTCAAGCGCTGTTGGGCGGGGTCAGTCTCTATGTGCTTTCGGCGGTCCGCGGCTATGTGGCCGGGGAGAGCCTGTGGTCGAAGGGCCAGAAAGACGCCATCTATTACCTCAATCTCTACGCGGACAGTCGCGATGGGGCCATTTTCCTCAAGTACCAGAACGCCATTGCCGTACCGCAGGGTGGCCACGAGTTGCGCGTGGCGCTGGATCACCAGCCACCGAATATCGAAGCCGCACGGGTGGCGATTCTCAAGGGTGGCAATCACCCCGACGACGTCTCCAGCGTAATCTGGCTGTACCTCAATTTCAGGCATTTCAGTTACCTGGAAAAAGCCATCGACCGCTGGACGGTGGGTGACGCGTACCTGGTGCAACTCGATGACGTCGCGCAAGAGATGCACCAGCGCATTACCGAAAATCAGGCGTCGGACGCCGACATCAAGCGCTGGAAGGAGCAGATATTTGCGATCAACGATGGTGTGACGCCTGCCGCCAAAGCCTTCAGCGATGCCTTGGGCGAGGGCTCGCGCTTGATTCTGCGCCTGCTGCTGGTGACGAACCTGGCCACGGCCCTGGGCCTGATTGCATTGGCCTTGATGCGCACACACAAGCTTCTCAAGCAGCGCCACGCCTTTGCCGAGGCCTTGCAGCTGGAGAAAGACCGGGCGCAGATCACCCTGCAATCGATTGGCGACGGGGTGATCACCACGGATGTCGACGGTGCAATCGCCTATATGAACCCGGCGGCCGAAGCGTTGACTCACTGGAAAGGCGAGCAGGCCATCGGCTTGCCGCTGGCGGCCCTGTTCAATCTGCTGGATGACAACGCTCAGGCCGATGGTTTTACCTTGATCGAGCACATCTTGAGCGGTCAGCTCAGCGGCGGCAGTGAGCATTCCAAGCTGATCCAGCGCCTGGATGGCAGCACCGTCTCGGTCACCCTGGTCGGGGCGCCGATCCGCAACGCCGACAAGGTCAGTGGCGCGGTGCTGGTGTTGCATGACATGACTCAGGAGCGGCAGTACATCGCCAACCTGTCCTGGCAGGCGACCCATGACGCCTTGACCGGGCTGGCCAATCGTCGCGAGTTCGAATATCGCCTGGAGCAGGCGCTGCACAACCTGACGCGATACGCCGGGCGCCACGCCTTGATGTTCCTCGATCTGGACCAGTTCAAACTGGTCAACGACACCTGTGGCCATGCGGCGGGTGACGAACTGCTGCGGCATATCTGCGCACTGTTGCAATCGGGCCTGCGCGAAGGCGACACCCTGGCCCGGCTGGGCGGTGACGAGTTCGGGATTCTGCTGGAAAACTGTCCGCCGGAAGTCGCCGAGAAAATTGCCGAGAGCCTGCGCCATACCGTGCAAAACCTGCACTTTGTCTGGAAAGGCCGGCCTTTCGTCACCACGGTGAGCATCGGGATGGTTCATATCGCGCAAACCCCGACCACCCTCGAAGCTTCGCTGCGTGCTGCCGATATGGCCTGTTACATGGCCAAGGAAAAGGGCCGTAACCGGGTTCAGGTGTACAACGCCGATGATTCGGAACTGTCCCTGCGTTTCGGTGAGATGGCGTGGGTACAGCGCCTGCACATGGCGCTGGAGGAAGACCGCTTTTGCCTCTACTCCCAGGAAATTGCTCCCCTTGGCCATACTGAACGCGGCGGCGGACATATAGAAATCCTGTTGCGTCTACATGATGAAGCCGGGCGCATGATATTGCCCGACAGTTTTATTCCGGCTGCCGAGCGTTATGGCCTGATGACCGCACTTGATCGTTGGGTAGTGCAGAACGTCTTCAAGATCATTGCTCAATGTATAGCCGAAGAGCGCGAAGGTCCTTTGGCCATGTGTGCGATTAATCTGTCAGGCACTACTATCGGAGATGACGCGTTTCTGGACTTCCTGAGGGAACAGTTTGTTACTTGGTCTATTCCACCTGAAATGATTTGTTTTGAAATTACAGAAACCAGCGCAATTTCAAATTTGGGAAGTGCAATTAGATTTATCAATGAACTCAAAGGTTTAGGTTGCCACTTTTCATTGGATGACTTCTGCGCCGGGATGTCCTCATTCGCCTACTTGAAACATTTACCTGTAGACTTCTTGAAGATCGATGGAAGTTTCGTAAAGGATATGCTGGACGACCCGATTAACCGCGCCATGGTAGAAGTGATCAATCACATCGGCCATGTCATGGGTAAGCGCACGATTGCCGAGTTTGTAGAAACACCCCAGATCGAGCAGGCATTGCTGGAGATCGGGGTCGATTTCGCTCAAGGGTATGTCATTGAACGCCCGCATCTGTTTACCTGCGATAGTTTGCAAAGTCGTCCTGCCAGGCCTCAACCTTTGTTATTCAAGGCGCCCGGCACGTTCCGTTGAAATCTCTTGCTGATCCTAACAATCACAATCAAAAGGAGCCCGACAGTGATCGACACATTCAACCGAACCGGACCACTCATGGAAGCCGCAAGTTACCCGGCATGGGCACAACAGCTCATCAAGGATTGCAGCGAGAGTAAGCGCCGGGTTGTCGAACACGAACTGTATCAGCGCATGCGAGACAATAAACTCAGCGCAAAAACCATGCGTCAGTACCTTATTGGTGGCTGGCCGGTCGTTGAACAGTTCGCGTTATACATGGCACAAAACCTGACCAAGACTCGTTTTGCTCGCCACCCAGGTGAAGACATGGCGCGTCGTTGGTTGATGCGCAATATTCGTGTCGAACTGAACCATGCCGATTACTGGGTAAACTGGAGTCGAGCCCATGGTGTCAGCCTGGAAGATCTGCAAGCGCAACACGTTGCTCCCGAATTGCACGCGTTGAGTCACTGGTGCTGGCACACCAGTTCGGCGGATTCATTGATTGTCGCCATAGCCGCGACCAACTACGCCATCGAAGGCGCGACCGGGGAGTGGTCGGCGCTGGTCTGTTCCAATGGTGTCTACGCGGCAGCGTTCCCGGAGGAAGAGCGCAAGCGGGCCATGAAATGGTTGAAGATGCATGCCCAGTACGACGATGCCCATCCCTGGGAAGCGCTGGAAATCATCTGCACGCTGGCGGGCATGAACCCGAGCAAATCCCTGCAAGTGGAATTGCGCGAGGCGGTGTGCAAGAGCTACGACTACATGCACCTGTTTCTGGAGCGTTGTATGCAGTTGGAGCACTCGGAAAAGGCTCCGGTCGCGCGTGAGCGCATGGCATTGGCCGAAAGCTGATCCATAGGCAATTCCAGCCAAAAAAAATGTGGGAGCGGGCTTGCTCGCGAATGCGGATTGTCAGTCAACATCAACGTTGAATGTCAGTCAGTATTCGCGAGCAAGCCCGCTCCCACATTGGTTATGTGGCGCAGCTAAATGTTTTAACCCGCCATGGCCAGCCGGTTACGCCCTTCGCGCTTGGCGACATACAGCGCGCTATCGGCCCTGCGCAACAAGCTCTCGGCAGACTCACCGGGCAGCAGGGTCGAACAACCCAGGCTGACCGTCAGCTCGACCATATTGCCGTCGGCCTTGTAATTCTGCGCCTGCGCCGCAAACCGCAGTCGTTCGCCGACCATGGCAGCGGCTTCCCGGCTGGTGTTGGACAGCAGGATCAGAAACTCCTCGCCGCCAAACCGGAACACCATGTCCACATTGCGCAGCTGGTTCTTGATCGCGGCGGCGACAGCCTTGAGTACGTCATCGCCCGCACTGTGACCGTAGTTATCGTTAACGTTCTTGAAGTGATCGATGTCCAGCATCAGCAGCGACAACGGCATCAAGTGACGTCGCGACATCTCGATTTCACGCTGCAAGGTCTGATCCATGGCGATGCGATTGCCGGTGTCGGTCAAGGGGTCGCGCAATGCACTTTGCGTCGCGGCCCGGTAGAGCAGGGCGTTACGCATCGGGAACAGCAGAGTGGACAGCAACGATTCCAGGTTGCCCTGTTCGTACTCGCTGAATCGCTGATTACGGCGGAACACCAGTTCGCCGAGGTTCTCGCCTTCATGACTGAGGCTATAGCTGACGGAATGATGGCCGCGATGACCGAGCTCCAGACGCAAATCACTGGCCGGGTGCTGATAAGTCAGCGCATCCAGCGGCACCAGGCGCTGAATTTCTCGGAAGAAAAGTCCGAGAATGCGTTGTGGTTCAAGACTGGTTTGCAGCTGTTGGCCAAGTTGCTGGCGCAATTGTGCAAGGCTGAATGGCCGCTCCAGAATGGGAGGTTGCTGACCAAAGCCCAGGCGTTGCAATTTGGCGCTGTCGAAGTCAATTGCGTTGGTCTGGGATGGTGATTTCATATGGCGTGAGCCCCTAAGCAGTAAGGCTGTCTTACAGGCTGGGTGAGAGCGGCTTTGGGCTGCGCGTCATACTGGTCCATCAGTCCCGTAGGACATTTGGCGCAAGTTTAGTCCGCTTTGCCGAATATTAGTAACCTATCGACTGAGGCGTCTGCCCGATTGCTTTCACACGGCGTGTCTGAGCAAATTTAGAGCGAAAGTCATGCCAATGAGTTCCTTCGAATAAAAAGCGTTCAAAATCAATGTCTTGTGAGATCTTAGCGAGTTTTTTGAATTGGCAAGCGACGGCCATTTGACTAAGGTCGCTGTATTTGCGAGGCGCTTTAAGTGCCGCGCCGGGAATTCGGCACGACACGAAAAGCGACGTGCGGTTGTTATTGGGCGTTGAAAGCCTGGCCGTTGATGCCCGTGCTGTCCGGACCCATCAAATAGAGGTAGACCGGCATGATCTCCTCGGGTGTCGGGTTGTTCAGCGGGTTTTCACCCGGATAAGCCTGGGCACGCATGCTTGTGCGGGTGGCGCCCGGGTTGATGCTGTTGGACCGCACCGGCGCGACGGTGTCGACTTCGTCGGCCAGGGTTTGCATCAGGCCTTCGGTGGCGAACTTGGACACCCCATAAGCGCCCCAGTACGCGCGGCCCTTGCGACCGACGCTGCTGGAGGTGAACACCACCGAAGCGTCCTGGGACAGCTTCAGCAGCGGGAGCAGGGTGCTGGTGAGCATGAACATGGCGTTGACGTTGACTTGCATGACGCGCATGAAGTTCTCGCCGGACAGCTGCTCGATCGGCGTGCGCGGACCAATGATCGACGCGTTGTGCAGCAAACCGTCGAGGTGGCCGAACTCGGTTTCGATCATCGCGGCCAGCTCGTCGTACTGGTGAGGCAGCGCGGTTTCCAGGTTGAACGGGATCACGGCGGGTTGCGGGTGTCCGGCGGCTTCGATTTCGTCATAGACCTGAGTCAGGTTGGCTTCGGTCTTGCCCAGCAGCAGTACGGTTGCACCATAGGCGGCGTAGGTTTTCGCCGCCGCAGCGCCAATGCCGCGACCTGCGCCGGTGACCAGGATGACCCGGTCCTTGAGCAATTCAGGGCGGGCGGAATAATCAAACATAAGAAACCTCACAACAATTCAATTGGCAGGCATCACACCTGTGGCTAGAGGGCTTTGTGGCGAGGGGATTTATCCCCGTTGGGCTGCGCAGCGGCCCCAGAATCTGCCGACTCGATCTACCTGACGCAACTGAGGCGAATGTTATGGGGCCGCTTCGCAGCCCAACGGGGATAAATCCCCTCACCACAAAAGCATCCAGCGGCCAAGCGGGTCAGCAGCTGCAAAGAGCGCTATCGAGTACCTTGCGCAACTCCAGCGGATGATCCACCACCACATCCGCCCCCCAATGCCGCGGGTTGTCGTCCGGGTGAATGTACCCGTAGGTCACGGCAGCCGTTTTGGTGCCGGCATCGCGGCCAGACTCGATATCGCGCAGATCATCGCCCACAAACAGCACGCTGGCCGGGTCCAGGTCGAGCATCTTGCACGCCAGGATCAACGGTTCAGGGTCCGGCTTACTGTTCTTTACATGGTCCGGGCAGATCAGCAGCGCCGAGCGCTCAGCCAACCCCAGCCGTTGCATGATCGGCTCGGCGAAGCGCACAGGTTTGTTGGTCACCACGCCCCAGATCAGGTTGGCCTTCTCGATGTCGGCCAGCAATTCGCCCATGCCGTCGAACAGCTTGCTGTGGACTGCGCAATCCTTGAGATAACGCTCGAGAAATTCCAGGCGCAGTTCTTCGAAGCCCGGGGATTCCGGGTCCATGGAGAAGGTCACGGCGACCATCGCCTTGGCGCCGCCGGAAATCTCGTCGCGGATGTGCTTGTCGTTGACCGGCGGCAAGCCGCGATCGGCGCGCATCGCCTGGCAGATGGCAATGAAGTCCGGCGCGGTGTCGAGCAGCGTGCCGTCCATGTCGAAAAGGACCGCTCTGATACGCATCGGCTTACTCCTCGCGCAGGGTCTGGATCATGTAATTGACGTCGACATCGGCCGCCAGTTTGTAGTGCTTGGTCAGCGGGTTGTAAGTCAGCCCGATGATGTCCTTGACGGTCAGGCCGGCCATGCGGCTCCAGGCGCCCAGCTCGGAAGGGCGGATGAATTTCTTGAAGTCGTGGGTGCCGCGCGGCAGCAACTTCATGATGTATTCGGCGCCGACGATGGCGAACAAGTACGCCTTCGGATTGCGGTTGATGGTGGAGAAGAACACCTGGCCGCCCGGTTTGACCATTTTGAAGCAGGCGCGGATCACCGAGGACGGATCTGGCACGTGCTCCAGCATCTCCAGGCAGGTAACCACGTCGAACTGCTCGGGCATTTCTTCGGCCAGCGCTTCGGCGGTGATCTGCCGGTATTCAACGCTCACACCGGATTCCAGCTGGTGCAATTGTGCGACAGCCAACGGCGCTTCGCCCATGTCGATGCCCATGACAGTCGCGCCGCGCTGGGCCATGGCTTCACTGAGGATGCCGCCGCCGCAGCCCACATCGAGGACTTTCTTGCCGGCCAGATTGACCCGTTCGTCAATCCAGTTGACCCGCAGCGGGTTGATGTCGTGCAGCGGTTTGAACTCGCTTTCGCGGTCCCACCAACGATGGGCCAGGGCTTCGAATTTGGCGATTTCGGCGTAGTCGACGTTACTCATGGTTTAAGTCCTCTAAAACTTGAAAAATCCTGTTGCCCCGATGTTCAGGCCGGGGTGCTTACAATTCGGTGTGGCCACTGATGCGCTGGCCCCAGGCCTTGGCGGTGGCGCAGAGCTGCGCTTCGTCCAGGCGGGTCAGGCGACGGTCGTCGAGCAGTTGCTTGCCGGCGACCCACAGGTGTTTCACGCAGTCGCGGCCGGTGGCATATATAAGCTGCGAAACCGGATCGTAGACCGGTTGCTGCGCCAGGCCTGAAAGGTCGAACGCGACGATGTCCGCGGCTTTGCCGACTTCCAGCGAGCCGACTTCAGTCTCGATCCCCAGCGCACGGGCGCCGTTGAGTGTGGCCATTCGCAGCGCACGATGGGCGTCCAGCGCGGTAGCGGAGCCGGCGACAGCCTTGGCCAGCAACGCGGCAGTGCGGGTTTCGCCAAGCAAATCGAGGTCATTGTTGCTGGCCGCGCCATCGGTTCCGATCGCGACATTGACGCCGGCCTGCCACAGACGCTCGACCGGGCAGAAACCGCTCGCCAGCTTGAGGTTGGACTCCGGGCAATGAATCACATTGGTGTTGCTTTCTACCAGCAGCACCAAGTCTTCATCGCTGATCTGGGTCATGTGCACGGCCTGGAAGCGCGGGCCGAGCAAGCCCAGGCGCCCGAGTCGAGCCAGCGGGCGTTCACCACGCTGCTCGACCGCTTGCTGTACTTCGAATGCGGTTTCATGGACGTGCATGTGAATCGAGGCGTCCAGCTCTTCGGCGATCACCCGGATTTTCTCCAGGTTTTCGTCGCCCACGGTGTAAGGCGCATGAGGACCGAAGGTGACTTTAATGCGCTCGTGGTGCTTGAGATCGCCGAACAGTTCGACGCCCTGACGAATGGCCTCGTCCGCTGAGCTGGCCCCTGGAATCGGGAAGTCGAGGATCGGAATGGCGATTTGTGCACGAATGCCACTGTTATGCACGCGTTCGCTGGCAACCTTCGGGAAGAAATACATGTCAGAGAAGCAGGTGATGCCACCTTTTATCTGCTCGGCGATGGCCAGGTCAGTGCCATCGCGTACAAAGTCTTCGTCGACCCACTTGGCCTCGGCGGGCCAGATGTGGTTTTCCAGCCAGGTCATCAGTGGCAGATCGTCGGCCAGTCCCCGGAACAGCGTCATCGCCGCATGCCCGTGGGCATTGATCAAGCCGGGGCTGAGCAACATGTCCGGTAACTCGCGCACTTCGGTTGCGTTAAGCTTCAGCGCAGCCGACCTTGGGCCGATAAACACGATACGACCGTCGCGGATGCCCAGGCCGTGCTCTTTGAGGACAACACCAGCGGGTTCGACGGGTACCAGCCAGGTCGGCAGCAATAACAGGTCGAGCGCAGCGGCAGTGTTCGGCATCGAGGGTCGGTTCCAGTGCTTTTGTAAAGGATGGCGAAGTATACCCGAGCGTCTTCGCGGGGGGATCGCTATAATCGGCGGCTTTTGTTCATGAGTGCGGGGTGTGGGATGCGCGATCGACTGTTGGCTGCGGAGAAGGTGAAGGCCATCGATTGGCGTGATGGCGCCCTGTACCTGCTGGATCAGCGTATTTTGCCGTTCGAGGAAACGTGGATCGCCTACACCGGCGCCGCGGGCGTGGCCGAGGCCATTCGCTCGATGGTGGTGCGTGGTGCGCCGGCCATCGGCATCAGCGCCGCGTATGGCGTGGTGTTGGCAGCCCGTACACGGTTTGCGGAGGGGGGCGACTGGCAGGCGGCGCTGGAAGAAGATTTCGCGCTGCTCGCCGACTCCCGTCCGACCGCAGTCAATCTGTTCTGGGCCTTGGGTCGCATGCGTGATCGGCTAGAGCGCTTGAAGCATCACGCCGATCCGTTGTCGGTGCTTGAAGCGGAAGCCATCGCCATTCATGAAAGCGATCGCGAAGCCAACCTGACCATGGCGCAACTCGGTGTGGACCTGATCCGCAAACACCAGGGCAATGCCCAGGCAATCCTGACCCACTGCAATACTGGCGCACTGGCCACTGGCGGCTTCGGCACGGCGTTGGGGGTAATTCGCGGGGCCTTTATCGAAGGTATGGTCGAACGCGTCTACGCCGATGAAACCCGCCCGTGGCTGCAAGGTTCGCGATTGACCGCGTGGGAATTGGCCAATGAAGGCATTCCCGTGACCGTCAACGCCGACTCGGCCGCCGCGCACATCATGAAAACCAAGGGCGTGACCTGGGTGATCGTCGGCGCCGACCGGATCACCGCCAATGGTGACGTGGCCAACAAGATCGGCACGTATCAGCTGGCGGTCAACGCCATGCACCACGGCGTGCGCTTCATGGTGGTGGCACCGAGTTCGACCATCGACATGAACCTGGCCAGCGGCGACGAGATTCCTATCGAAGAGCGTGAGGGTCGCGAATTGCTGGAAGTCGGCGGCAAGCGGGTGGGGGCGGAGGTTGATGCGTTCAACCCGGTATTCGACGTGACCCCGGCGGACCTGATCGATGCGATCGTTACCGAAAAAGGCATCGTCGAACGCCCCGACACCGCGAAAATGGCGCAGTTGATGTGCCGCAAGCGTCTGCATTGAGAGCGTCCGGCGCCTTGTAAATCGACATCGCCAGCAGGCTGGCTCCCACAGGATTTATGATCGACACCGATCCTGTGGGAGCCAGCCTGCTGGTGATGAGGCCCGAAAAGTCAACAAACATCCGTAAATCACCTGCCAATTCTGCATTCGGAGCGGCTCTAAGCCTCTCTCGTCCCCTTTCAGCCTGCCACCAGTCAACTAACTACACTCCATGCGCATCTGGGGGATAGGTGCGTGGCGGCTCTTGTGATAACATCCGGCGTTTTCCGAGGCAGTCCCACGGGGTTGTCTTTACTGCGCAAATCCATGGTTCAACTTGTTGATTTGTCGTAAGTCGGTGCATGGCACTCAGCCTGCAGCGGCGAGCTTCGTTCGTCCCATATGGATGTGACGAAGTTTCACCAGAAAAAGGAATCGAGCTTCTCATGGGCGAACTGGCCAAAGAAATCCTCCCGGTCAATATCGAAGACGAGCTGAAGCAGTCCTACCTCGACTACGCGATGAGCGTAATCGTCGGGCGGGCCCTGCCGGATGCGCGCGATGGCTTGAAGCCCGTGCACCGGCGTGTGCTGTTCGCGATGAGCGAGCTGGGCAACGACTTCAACAAGCCGTACAAGAAATCTGCCCGTGTTGTCGGTGACGTAATCGGTAAGTATCACCCGCACGGTGATACCGCGGTGTACGACACCATCGTTCGGATGGCGCAGCCATTTTCGCTGCGCTACCTGCTGGTAGACGGTCAGGGCAACTTCGGTTCCGTGGACGGCGACAACGCCGCCGCCATGCGATACACCGAAGTGCGCATGACCAAGCTGGCGCACGAGCTGCTGGCTGACCTGCACAAAGAAACCGTGGACTGGGTGCCGAACTACGACGGCACCGAAATGATCCCGGCGGTCATGCCGACCCGTATTCCCAACCTGTTGGTCAACGGCTCCAGCGGTATCGCCGTGGGCATGGCGACCAACATCCCGCCGCACAACCTCGGTGAAGTCATCGACGGTTGCCTGGCGCTCATCGACAACCCTGAGTTGACCATCGATGAGCTGATGCAATACATCCCTGGTCCGGACTTCCCGACCGCCGCGATCATCAACGGTCGCGCCGGCATCATCGAAGCCTATCGCACGGGTCGCGGCCGCATTTACATGCGCGCCCGCTCGATGATCGAAGACATCGACAAGGTCGGTGGCCGTCAGCAGATCGTCATCACCGAACTCCCTTACCAGCTGAACAAGGCCCGTCTGATCGAGAAGATCGCCGAGCTGGTAAAAGAGAAGAAGCTCGAAGGCATCACCGAACTGCGCGACGAGTCCGATAAGGACGGTATGCGCGTCGTGATCGAACTGCGTCGCGGCGAAGTGCCTGAGGTGATCCTCAACAACCTCTACGCCCAGACCCAGCTGCAAGCTGTATTCGGTATCAACATCGTTGCGCTGATCGACGGCCGTCCACGGATCCTGAACCTCAAGGACCTGCTGGAAGCCTTCGTTCGTCACCGTCGCGAAGTGGTTACCCGTCGTACCGTGTTCGAACTGCGTAAAGCGCGCGAGCGTGGTCACATCCTGGAAGGTCAAGCGGTTGCCCTGTCGAACATCGACCCGGTCATCGCCCTGATCAAGGCTTCGCCGACCCCGTCGGAAGCCAAGGAAGCGCTGATCAAGACCGCGTGGGAATCTTCCGCCGTGGTCGCGATGGTTGAACGTGCCGGTGCTGATTCGTGCCGTCCAGAGACCCTGGACCCGCAATACGGTCTGCGCGAAGGCAAGTACTTCCTGTCGCCGGAACAGGCACAAGCCATTCTGGAACTGCGTCTGCACCGTCTGACCGGTCTGGAACATGAAAAGCTGCTGGCCGAGTATCAAGAGATCCTCAACCAGATCGGCGAGCTGATCCGCATCCTCAGCAGCGCCACGCGCCTGATGGAAGTGATCCGCGAAGAGCTGGAAGTGATCCGCGCCGAGTACGGCGACGTGCGCCGCACCGAAATTCTCGATGCCCGTCTCGACCTGACCCTGGGTGACATGATCCCGGAAGAAGAGCGCGTCGTGACCATCTCCCACGGTGGCTACGCCAAGACCCAGCCTTTGGCTGCGTACCAGGCTCAGCGTCGTGGCGGTAAAGGCAAATCGGCGACTGGCGTGAAGGATGAGGACTACATCGCTCACCTGCTGGTCGCCAACAGCCACACCACGCTGCTGCTGTTCTCCAGCAAAGGCAAAGTGTACTGGCTGAAAACCTACGAAATTCCGGAAGCGTCCCGTGCGGCCCGTGGCCGTCCGCTGGTCAACCTGCTGCCGCTGGACAGTGATGAATACATCACCACCATGTTGCCGGTCGAAGAGTACACCGAAGGTCACTTTATCTTCATGGCTACCGCCAAAGGCACCGTGAAGAAGACCCCGCTGGAATCCTTCAGCCGTCAACGCAGCGTCGGCCTGATCGCGCTGGAGCTGGACGAAGGTGACGTACTGATTTCAGCTTCCATTACAGATGGCAGCCGCGAAGTCATGCTGTTCTCTGACGGCGGCAAGGTCACTCGCTTCAAGGAAACCGACGTTCGCGCCATGGGCCGTACCGCTCGTGGTGTGCGCGGCATGCGTCTGCCGGAAGGCCAGAAGCTGATTTCCATGCTGATCCCTGAAGAAGGCAGCCAGATCCTCACCGCTTCGGCCCGTGGTTTTGGCAAGCGCACGGCGATCACCGAGTTCCCTGAGTACAAGCGTGGCGGTCAGGGCGTTATCGCCATGGTCAGCAACGACCGTAACGGCCGTCTGGTCGGCGCGGTCCAGGTGCTCGACGGCGAGGAGATCATGTTGATCTCCGACCAGGGCACCCTGGTTCGTACCCGAGTCGACGAAGTCTCCAGCCTGGGTCGTAACACCCAGGGCGTGACCCTGATCAAACTGGCCAGCGATGAAACGCTGGTAGGTCTGGAGCGGGTTCAGGAGCCATCGGAAGTCGAAGGCGAAGAGATTGAAGGTGAAGAGGGTGCGGTGTTCGACGGCGAAGTCGTGATCGACGACGTGGTTGAAGATCAGCAACTCGACGCCGCTGCTGACGAAGAGCCACAAGAGTAAGTGGACAAACAGGGGGCGGATGAAAATTCGCCCCCTTGTTGTTTGTCCCTGATGAAATATCGACGCCCATGGAGATCCCTTGTGGGAGCGGGCTTGCTCGCGAAGACGGACTGACATTCAGCACAGATGTCGCCTGTTACACCGCTTTCGCGAGCAAGCCCGCTCCCACATTGGGTCTGGTGTCGACTGATACGTTTGCGTGACCCACCAAATCAGAGCGAGATTGGATGTGAGCAAGAGAGCCTATAACTTCTGTGCCGGTCCTGCGGCACTTCCCGAAGCTGTCCTGCAGCGCGCCCAGGGTGAACTCCTTGATTGGCACGGCAAGGGCCTCTCGGTCATGGAAATGAGCCATCGCAGTGATGAGTTCGTGTCCATCGCCACCAAGGCCGAGCAGGATCTGCGTGATCTGCTGAATATCCCTTCGAACTATAAAGTGCTGTTTCTGCAAGGTGGCGCCAGCCAGCAATTTGCCCAGATTCCGCTGAACCTGTTGCCGGAAAACGGCACTGCCGACTATATCGACACCGGTATCTGGTCGCAGAAAGCCATCGAAGAAGCCTCGCGCTACGGCCGCGTCAACGTTGCCGCTACTGCCAAGCCTTACGACTATTTCGCAATTCCTGGTCAGAACGAGTGGAGCCTGTCGAAAGACGCGGCCTACGTTCACTACGCGCCGAACGAAACCATTGGCGGCCTGGAATTCAACTGGGTCCCGGAAGCCGGCGATGTTCCGCTGGTGGCCGACATGTCTTCGGACATCCTCTCGCGTCCAATCGATGTTTCACGGTTCGGCATGATCTACGCCGGAGCCCAGAAAAACATCGGCCCGAGCGGCATCGTCGTGAACATCATTCGCGAAGACCTGTTGGGTCATGCCCGTTCCCTGTGCCCGACCATGCTCAACTACAAGGTCGCGGCCGACAACGGCTCGATGTACAACACTCCGCCAACCCTGGCCTGGTACTTGTCGGGTCTGGTATTCGAGTGGCTGAAAGAGCAGGGTGGTGTTGAAGCCATCGGCAAGCTCAACGAAGTGAAGCAGCGCACGCTGTACGACTTCATTGATGCCAGCGGCTTGTACAGCAACCCGATCAACAAATCGGATCGCTCGTGGATGAACGTGCCGTTTCGCCTGGCTGACGACCGTCTCGACAAGCCATTCCTGGTCGGTGCCGACGAGCGTGGCCTGCTGAACCTCAAGGGTCACCGCTCCGTGGGCGGTATGCGTGCCTCCATCTATAACGCCGTCGATATCGTTGCGGTCAACGCACTGGTTTCGTACATGGCAGAGTTCGAGAAGGAACACGGTTAATGTCTGAGCAAGAACTCAAGGCACTGCGCGTTCGCATTGATGCCCTGGACACCAAAGTCCTGGAGCTGATCAGCGAGCGTGCACGCTGCGCCCAGGAAGTTGCGCGAGTAAAGATGGCCTCGCTGGCCGAAGGCGAAGTGCCGGTGTTCTATCGTCCTGAGCGCGAAGCTCAGGTGCTCAAGCGCGTGATGGAGCGCAATCAGGGGCCGCTGGGCAACGAAGAGATGGCGCGATTGTTTCGCGAGATCATGTCCTCGTGTCTGGCCCTCGAGCAACCGCTGAAAGTGGCTTACCTCGGCCCTGAAGGCACCTTCACCCAAGCCGCCGCCATGAAGCACTTCGGTCACGCCGTGATCAGCAAGCCGATGGCGGCGATCGATGAAGTGTTCCGTGAAGTGGCGGCCGGTGCGGTGAATTTTGGCGTGGTCCCGGTGGAAAACTCCACCGAAGGCGCGGTCAACCACACCCTCGACAGCTTCCTCGAACACGACATGGTCATCTGTGGCGAAGTCGAGTTGCGGATTCACCATCACTTGCTGGTCGGTGAAAACACCAAGACCGACAGCATCAGCCGCATCTACTCCCACGCCCAGTCGCTGGCCCAGTGCCGCAAGTGGCTGGACGCACACTACCCGAACGTAGAGCGCGTGGCGGTTTCCAGCAACGCCGAAGCGGCCAAGCGGGTCAAGGGCGAGTGGAACTCGGCGGCGATTGCCGGCGACATGGCGGCAGGCTTGTACGGCTTGACCCGTCTGGCCGAGAAAATCGAGGATCGCCCGGACAACTCCACGCGATTCCTGATGATCGGCAACCAGGAAGTACCGCCGACCGGCGACGACAAGACTTCGATCATCGTCTCCATGAGCAACAAGCCCGGTGCGCTCCATGAGTTGCTGGTGCCGTTCCACGACAATGGCATCGACCTGACGCGGATCGAGACGCGCCCTTCGCGCAGCGGTAAATGGACCTACGTGTTCTTCATCGACTTCGTTGGCCACCACCGTGATCCGTTGATCAAGGGCGTATTGGAAAAGATCAGTCAGGAAGCAGTAGCACTCAAAGTGCTGGGTTCCTACCCGAAAGCAGTTCTCTAAGGGGTAGCAAATGAGTGGTGACTTCCTCGCTCTGGCACAGCCAGGCGTGCAACAACTTTCGCCTTACGTTCCGGGCAAACCCGTGGACGAACTGGCGCGCGAGCTGAATATCGATCCAGCGAAGATCATCAAGCTGGCCAGCAATGAAAACCCGTTGGGCGCCAGTCCAAAGGCGCTGGCGGCCATTCGCGAAGAACTGGCCGAGCTGACCCGTTATCCGGACGGCAACGGTTTTGCGCTCAAGACCCTGCTGGCTGAACAGTGCCGTGTCGATCTGAATCAGGTGACGCTGGGCAACGGTTCCAACGACATTCTGGAGCTGGTCGCGCGTGCCTATCTGGCGCCAGGCCTGAACGCGGTGTTCAGTGAGCATGCGTTTGCGGTCTATCCGATCGTCACGCAAGCCGCTGGCGCTACGGCCAAAGTGATCCCGGCCAAAGACTGGGGCCATGATCTGCCCGCCATGCTGGCTGCGATCGATGCCGACACCCGCGTGGTGTTCATCGCCAACCCGAACAACCCGACCGGGACCTGGTTCGATGCCGAGGCGCTGGACGAATTCCTGCAGGACGTTCCGGAACACGTTCTGGTGGTGCTGGACGAGGCCTACATCGAATACGCCGAAGGCAGCGACTTGCCGGATGGTCTGGACTTCCTGGCGGCGTACCCGAACCTGCTGGTTTCGCGCACGTTCTCCAAGGCTTATGGCCTGGCGGCGTTGCGGGTCGGTTACGGCTTGTCCACTGCCGTGGTTGCCGATGTGCTGAACCGCGTGCGTCAGCCGTTCAACGTCAACAGCCTGGCCCTGGCCGCTGCGTGCGCTGCGCTGCAAGACGCCGATTACCTGGCTGAAAGCCGTCGCCTGAATGAATCCGGCATGCAGCAACTGGAAGCAGGTTTCCGTGAGTTGGGGCTGAGCTGGATTCCGTCCAAAGGCAACTTCATCTGCGTCGATATGGGGCAAGTGGCTGCGCCGATCTTCCAGGGGTTGCTGCGCGAAGGCGTGATTGTGCGTCCGGTCGCCAACTACGGCATGCCGAACCACCTGCGCATCACCATCGGTTTGCCAACTGAAAACAGCCGCTTCCTCGAGGCGCTGACCAAGGTTCTGGCTCGTGGTTGATGTCACTGCACTGCAATCTGCTGCCCCTATGATCGGTCGCCTGGTGGTGGTCGGTCTGGGGTTGATCGGCGGTTCGTTTGCCAAGGGTTTGCGCGAAAGTGGCCTGTGCCGCGAAGTGGTCGGAGTCGATCTCGACCCGCAGTCGCGCAAGCTCGCGGTTGAATTGGGCGTGGTGGATCGTTGCGAAGAAGACCTGGCGGTTGCTTGCCAGGGGGCGGACGTGATTCAGCTCGCCGTACCGATCCTCGCCATGGAAAAAATGCTCGGCCGATTGGCCGGCATGGACCTGGGGAAAGCGATTCTGACCGACGTCGGCAGCGCCAAAGGCAATGTCGTGCGTGCCGCGACCGAAGCGTTTGGCGGCATGCCGGCGCGTTTCGTGCCGGGCCATCCGATTGCCGGTTCCGAGCAGAGCGGGGTGGAAGCCTCCAATGCCGAGCTGTTCCGTCGTCATAAAGTGATTTTGACGCCGCTGGATCAAACCGATCCGGCTGCGCTGGCAGTGGTCGACCGTTTGTGGCGCGAATTGGGCGCCGATGTCGAGCACATGCAGGTTGAACGTCACGACGAAGTGTTGGCGGCGACCAGCCATTTGCCGCACTTGTTGGCGTTCGGTCTGGTCGATTCACTGGCCAAACGCAATGAAAACCTTGAGATCTTCCGTTACGCTGCCGGCGGTTTTCGCGATTTCACAAGAATCGCGGGGAGCGACCCGGTCATGTGGCACGACATCTTCCTCGCCAACCGCGAAGCTGTCTTGCGCACACTCGATACATTTCGCAGCGACCTCGACGCCTTGCGCGACGCGGTCGATGCAGGGGATGGGCACCAATTGTTGGGCGTGTTCACACGCGCCCGGGTTGCCCGCGAACATTTCAGTAAAATCCTGGCCCGCCGGGCTTATGTGGACGCTATGAACTCCAACGACCTGATTTTCCTGGCACAACCTGGTGGCCGCCTGACTGGGCGGATTCGTGTACCGGGCGATAAATCGATTTCCCACCGTTCGATCATGCTTGGCTCTCTGGCCGAAGGCGTCACCGAAGTGGAAGGCTTCCTTGAGGGCGAAGACGCCCTGGCGACCTTGCAAGCCTTCCGCGACATGGGCGTCGTGATTGAAGGTCCGCACCACGGTCGCGTGACCATTCACGGCGTCGGCCTGCATGGCTTGAAGCCTGCACCAGGCCCGATCTATCTGGGCAACTCCGGCACCTCGATGCGTCTGCTGTCGGGCCTGCTGGCTGCGCAGGACTTCGACAGCACGCTGACAGGCGATGCGTCGCTGTCCAAGCGTCCGATGAATCGCGTGGCCAATCCACTGCGCGAAATGGGCGCGGTGATCGAGACCGCCGCCGAAGGTCGTCCGCCGATGACCATTCGTGGTGGCAACAAGCTCAAAGGCCTGGCTTACACCATGCCAATGGCCAGTGCCCAGGTTAAATCCTGCCTGCTGCTGGCCGGCCTGTACGCCGAAGGCAAGACCACGGTCACCGAGCCGGCTCCGACCCGCGATCACACCGAGCGTATGCTGCGTGGCTTCGGCTATCCGGTCGGTGTCAACGGCGCTACCGCTTCGGTCGAGTCCGGCCACAAACTGACGGCCACTCACATTGAAGTGCCGGGTGATATCTCCTCGTCCGCGTTCTTCCTGGTCGCTGCGTCAATCGCCGAAGGATCGGAGCTGGTGCTTGAGCATGTCGGCATTAACCCGACTCGTACCGGCGTGATCGACATCCTGCGCCTGATGGGCGCTGACATCACCTTGGAAAACCAGCGTGAAGTTGGCGGCGAACCGGTAGCGGACCTGCGCGTACGTGCAGCTAAACTCAAGGGTATCGAGATTCCGGAAGCGCTGGTTCCACTGGCGATCGACGAATTCCCTGTGCTGTTCGTGGCGGCGGCCTGTGCCGAAGGGCGCACTATCCTGCGCGGCGCTGAAGAGCTGCGGGTCAAGGAATCGGACCGGATCCAGGTCATGGCCGATGGCTTGCTGGCGCTGGGCGTCAAATGCGAACCGACCCCGGACGGCATCATCATCGACGGCGGCCTGATCGGCGGCGGCGAAGTGCACGGTCACGGCGATCACCGCATTGCCATGGCCTTCAGCGTTGCTTCGCTGCGCGCCACTGCACCGATTCGCATCCATGACTGTGCCAACGTCGCGACGTCGTTCCCGAACTTCCTCGCGCTGTGCGCGCAGGTCGGCATCCGTGTTGCACAAGAGGCTCAGTCGTGAAAATCATCGCACCGGTCATCACCATTGATGGGCCAAGTGGCTCTGGCAAAGGCACTGTCGCCGGGATACTGGCTAAGCGTCTCGGCTGGAATTTGCTGGATTCCGGTGCGCTTTACCGTCTTTTGGCGTTCGCTGCGCATAACCATGGCGTTGACCTGACCAATGAAGAACTGCTGAAAAAACTTGCCGCTCATCTGGATGTGCAGTTCATCGCGGCGACCGAAGGTCAGCTGCAGCGCATCATTCTGGAAGGTGACGAAGTCAGCGATGTCATCCGCACCGAGAGTGTCGGTTCTGGTGCCTCCCAAGTTGCTGCGTTGCCCGCCGTGCGTGAGGCGCTGCTGCAGCGCCAGCGTGCCTTTCAGGAAGCACCGGGTCTTGTAGCCGATGGCCGTGACATGGGCACGGTGGTTTTTCCGGACGCGCCGCTGAAGATATTCCTCACTGCCAGTGCCGAGGAGCGTGCGCGCCGTCGATACTTGCAGTTGAAGGGCAAAGTCGATGGTGTTAGTCTGTCGAGTCTGCTAGATGAGATACGTGCACGCGATGAGCGTGACACCCAGCGAGCGGTAGCCCCGCTCAAGCCGGCGGCTGACGCCATACAGCTGGATTCCACGGAGTTATCCATCGATCAGGTGCTGGAACGCATCATGAGCGAGATCGCCATTCGCGATATCGCCGGGTGACCAAGAAGGCCGCAGGGGACCAGTCATAGTCCTGTGGCGCTTCTTCTAAATGAAACTAACCCACACCGTCTGGGGTGTGGAGATGGGCGTATCCTTCGCCCTCATTCACAGGAATTAAAATGAGCGAAAGCTTTGCGGAACTCTTTGAAGAAAGCCTAAAAACCCTGAACCTTCAGGCAGGCTCCATCATCACCGGTGTTATCGTTGATATCGATTACCAAGCTCGCTGGGTAACCGTTCACGCTGGCCTGAAGTCTGAAGCACTCATCCCGCTTGAGCAGTTCTACAACGATGCTGGCGAACTGACTATCAACGTCGGTGACGAAGTTCACGTTGCTCTGGACTCGGTTGAAGACGGCTTTGGCGAAACCAAGCTGTCCCGTGAAAAAGCCAAGCGCGCTGAATGCTGGATTGTTCTGGAAGCAGCCTTCGCAGCCGAAGAAGTGGTCAAGGGCGTTATCAACGGTAAGGTTAAAGGCGGCTTCACTGTCGACGTTAACGGCATCCGTGCGTTCCTGCCAGGTTCTCTGGTTGACGTCCGTCCTGTGCGCGACACCACGCACCTGGAAGGCAAAGAGCTGGAATTCAAGGTCATCAAGCTTGACCAGAAACGCAACAACGTTGTCGTTTCCCGTCGTAGCGTCCTCGAAGCCGAGAACTCCGCCGAGCGTGAAGCTCTGCTGGAATCCCTGCAGGAAGGCCAACAAGTCAAAGGTATCGTCAAGAACCTCACCGATTACGGCGCATTCGTCGATCTGGGTGGCGTCGATGGCCTGCTGCACATTACCGACATGGCTTGGAAGCGTATCAAGCATCCTTCCGAAATCGTCAACGTTGGCGACGAGATCGATGTCAAGGTTCTGAAGTACGATCGCGAACGCAATCGTGTTTCCCTGGGCCTCAAGCAACTGGGCGAAGATCCATGGGTTGCTATCAAAGCCCGTTACCCAGAAAGCACTCGCGTTACCGCTCGTGTAACCAACCTGACCGACTACGGCTGCTTCGCTGAGCTGGAAGAAGGCGTTGAAGGCCTGGTACACGTTTCCGAAATGGACTGGACCAACAAAAACATCCACCCTTCGAAAGTCGTACAAGTCGGCGACGAAGTGGAAGTTATGGTTCTGGACATCGACGAAGAGCGTCGTCGTATCTCCCTCGGCATCAAGCAGTGCAAATCTAACCCATGGGAAGATTTCTCTGGCCAGTTCAACAAGGGCGATAAAATCTCCGGCACCATCAAGTCGATCACCGATTTCGGTATCTTCATTGGTCTGGATGGCGGCATCGACGGTCTGGTTCACCTGTCCGACATCTCCTGGAACGAAGTGGGCGAAGAAGCCGTTCGCCGCTTCAAGAAGGGCGACGAGCTGGACACCGTTATCCTGTCGGTTGACCCAGAGCGCGAGCGCATCTCCCTGGGTATCAAGCAACTGGAAAGCGATCCGTTCTCCGAGTACGTTCAAGAGAACGACAAAGGCGCAATCGTTAAAGGCATCGTGAAAGAAGTTGACGCTAAAGGCGCCATCATCACTTTGGCCGACGATATCGAAGCGACTCTGAAAGCCTCCGAAATCAGCCGTGACCGCGTTGAAGACGCGCGCAACGTTCTGAAAGAAGGCCAGGAAGTAGAAGCCAAGATCATCAGCGTTGACCGCAAGAGCCGTGTAATCCAGCTCTCCATCAAGTCGAAAGACGATGCTGAAGAGAAAGAAGCCATCCAAAGCTTGAAAGACAAGCCTTCGGATAGCATCGCTGCTGGTCCTACCACTCTGGGCGACCTGTTGCGTGCACAAATGGAAAAACAGAACTAAGTTCTGTCAGACCATAGAAAAAGGGCGACTTCGGTCGCCCTTTTTTGTGCCTGGGATTTGGTGAGCCTGTCGATGGGATCATGCCGTGTTGTCGGCCGTTGAAACCAATGACCCTTCTGAGCTGTCTCTTTCTTTAATCGGATCAATCGCTTATTTGCAGCTAGTCTTTAGCTCAAGCGAAAGAAAGCCGGGCAGGGCGCCTGCCATAAGGAAATGAATGAACAAGCTCATTGTCGCAATGGCACTACTGACGTTGGCGGGTTGTGGCACGAATGCCAGGACCCATGCCGTGCGTGGAGTCAGTGGCGTAGAGATAGATTGTTCGGGATTGGGTTCTGGGTGGGAGAAGTGTCGTAAGCGCGCGGACAAAGAATGTAAGGCGGCGGGATATAAAGTTGTCGCAAGGTCTGATGATGCCAAGGATGAGGATGAATACCCTTTCGGCTTCAATCCTGCGGGTTATCTGACGCGTACCATGCTGGTGATTTGTCGCTGAGGCAGATCGGGTCGTAGTTCGTCGTAATTGGGTGGTCATTGCTGATGGAGATATGTGAAAACTCGGGCTGTTCAAATTCCTCCGGGCATGCTAAAACCTTTGAAGCGCTTTTCCTAGCTGCTTGAAAAAGAAGGGAAAAATATGACGAAGTCGGAGTTGATCGAACGAATTGTCACCCATCAAGGGCTGCTCTCATCCAAGGATGTGGAGCTGGCTATCAAGACTATGCTCGAGCAAATGTCCCAATGCCTGGCCACTGGCGATCGTATCGAAATCCGTGGTTTTGGCAGCTTTTCACTGCACTATCGTGCGCCGCGGGTTGGTCGTAATCCGAAGACGGGTCAGTCGGTTAGCCTCGATGGCAAGTTTGTTCCTCATTTCAAGCCGGGTAAGGAATTGCGCGATAGGGTCAATGAGGAAGAGGAGGAAGGCCTTGACCTCCATAGCTAAAGGGGTCATGCATGCGTAACTTCAAGCGTGTACTCCTCGGTATAGTTGTCCTGTTGTTGGTTCTGGCAGTGCTGGCTTTTGTGCTTGAGAATCGACAGTCGGTTTCGCTGCTGTTCCTTGGCTGGTCCGGTCCGCAATTACCAGTATCGCTGGTCATAGTTCTTGCGTTGCTGTTCGGTATGTTGATTGGGCCGATTCTAGGGTGGTTTCTCGGACGGGCGTCCAGATCTTCCCGCAAGCGTCTTGTCTGATCACGAAAAGATAAGGTGCGTCTCGATTTGCGTCACAGCTTGTCTATATCCATTAGTAAAAGCGTCATTAAGCTGTAAAATGCTGCGCTTGTCCGATAACGGTACGTTCCTGCGTCGGTTCAGACTGGTTCTGTCAGAAGCCTCAGCTTAGATGACGGCTTTTGCATTCATGGATTAGACAGCGCTCGGTTTGGCGGCCCTGTCAGTAACTCAAAGGGTGTGTTTTCGCGTGAAAATTCTAGTAACCGGCGGCGCCGGGTTCATCGGCTCGGCAGTCATCCGTCATATCATCTCCAACACAGCCGACTCCGTTGTTAACGTCGATAAGCTGACGTACGCCGGTAACCTTGAGTCATTGGCTGAAGTTAGCCAGAGCTCACGCTACGTGTTCGAGCGCGTTGATATTTGCGACCGTGATCAAATCGACCGTGTCCTGCGTGAGCATCAACCAGATGCCATCATGCACCTGGCCGCAGAGTCCCACGTTGACCGCTCGATTTCCGGCCCATCTGAATTTATCCAGACGAACATCATCGGCACTTACACCCTGTTGGAAGCGGCCCGTCACTATTGGGCTGCACTGGAGGATGGGCGTAAAGCCAATTTCCGCTTCCATCATATTTCGACTGACGAAGTCTATGGGGATCTTGAAGGCCCGGAAGACCTCTTCACCGAAACCACCCCCTATCAGCCAAGCTCGCCGTACTCGGCGAGCAAGGCCAGCTCCGATCACCTGGTTCGCGCCTGGAGCCGTACCTACGGCTTGCCAACCTTGGTGACCAACTGCTCAAACAACTATGGCCCGTGCCACTTCCCTGAGAAGCTGATCCCGCTGATCATCCTCAATGCGCTGGAAGGGAAGCCGCTGCCGGTTTACGGCAAAGGCAACCAGGTTCGCGATTGGCTGTATGTTGAAGACCATGCCCGTGCTTTGTACAAAGTTGTGACCGAGGGTGTTATTGGCGAGACGTACAACATCGGTGGCCATAACGAAAAGCAAAACATTGAAGTCGTGCACACACTTTGCGCGCTTCTCGACGAATTGCGCCCGGACTCTGCCCATCGTCCGCACGCCAGCCTGATCACCTATGTGCAGGATCGCCCAGGCCACGACCAGCGTTACGCAATCGATGCGAGCAAAATTCAGCGCGAGCTTGGCTGGACGCCGGCAGAAACATTTGAAACCGGTATTCGCAAGACCGTCGAGTGGTACCTCGACAACACTGAATGGGTAGCCCATGTGAAAAGCGGCAGCTACCAGCAGTGGATCGACCAGAATTACGCGGACCGTTCTTCGAGCAAGGCATGAAGATCCTACTGCTGGGAAAAAATGGCCAGGTAGGCTGGGAATTACAACGCTCCTTGGCGCCGCTCGGTGACTTGATTGCGCTGGATCGTCATGTGGCTGACGGTTTGTGCGGTGATTTATCTGACCCGGAAGCATTGCGCGCAACGATTCGCCAGGTCAAACCTGACGTTATCGTCAATGCCGCGGCTTACACGGCTGTCGATAAAGCGGAGTCCGATACCGAACTGGCGGACCGTGTGAACAGTCAGGCTAGCCAGGTCTTGGCCGAGGAAGCCGCTGCCTTGGGCGCGTGGTTGATCCATTACTCGACCGATTACGTCTTCAGTGGTCAGGGTTCGTTGCCTTGGCAAGAAACGGATTTGGTCGCGCCCGTGAATCACTACGGCGCCAGCAAACTGTCCGGTGAGCAGGCGATCATTGCGTCCGGATGCAAGCATTTGATCTTTCGTACCAGTTGGGTCTATGGCGCTCGTGGCAACAACTTTGCCAAGACGATGTTGCGATTGGCTGCGGATCGCGAAACGCTGAACGTCATTGCTGATCAGGTTGGTGCACCGACGGGTGCAGATCTGATTGCCGACGTGACAGCTTTGGCGATCCAGCAAATCATGCAACGTCCTGAACTGGGCGGCTTGTATCATCTGGCGGCTGGTGGCGAAGTGTCGTGGCATGGCTATGCCAGTCATGTCATTGAATTTGCCAGGTCCAACGGCGAATCGTTGGCCGTCACTGCGATCAATCCCATTGCTACGACCGCTTATCCAACACCTGCACGTCGACCTCTGAATTCACGCTTGAATACTCAGAAGTTGCGTGACAATTTTTCTCTACACTTGCCGGATTGGCAAAGTGGTGTAACTCGAATGCTTAGGGAAGTCCTGAATAAATGACCACGACAAATCGTAAAGGTATCATCCTCGCCGGCGGCTCGGGCACTCGTTTGCACCCGTTGACTCTCGGCGTGTCCAAACAGATGCTGCCCATCTACGACAAGCCGATGATCTTCTATCCGCTGTCAGTATTGATGCTGGCAGGGATGCGCGAAATCCTGATCATTTCCACACCTGAAGACTTGCCTTGTTTTCGCAAGCTGTTGGGTGATGGCAGCGTCTACGGAATCAAGTTGACCTACGCCGAGCAGCCAAGCCCTGATGGCCTGGCGCAAGCATTTATTATTGGTGAAGAGTTCATTGGCAAGGACCCGTGCTGTTTGATCCTGGGCGACAATATTTTCTACGGTCAGCACTTCTCGGATAACTTGCGTTCCGCTAGCTCTCAACAAGTGGGGGCTACTGTTTTCGGCTATCACGTTTCTGATCCTGAGCGGTTCGGCGTAGTCGAGTTCGATGCAAGCGGTCGCGCGTTGAGTATTGAAGAGAAACCGTTGCAGCCTAAATCCAACTACGCCGTAACCGGCCTGTACTTTTATGACAATGATGTTGTCGAAATTGCCAAGTGCATCAAGCCGTCCGAGCGTGGTGAGCTGGAAATAACTGACGTAAACCGTGCTTACCTTGCGCGTAAGAGCCTGAATGTCGAAATGCTGGGTCGCGGTTTCGCCTGGCTGGACACCGGTACCCACGATTCGCTACTGGAAGCCAGTCACTTCGTTCATACCATTGAGCAACGTCAGGGGCTTAAAGTGGCTTGTCTGGAGGAGATTGCCTTTACCAATGGCTGGATCGACAGGGCACAGTTGGCAGAGCAAGCCGATCGCCTTAAGAAAACGGGGTATGGCCAGTATTTAGCTAAATTGCTGAGTAATGGCATCGAGTGATCTCGAAGAGTCGGTGCTACAGAATTGGGCAAAAGACCGTCATGCTACGATCTCCTGATAGATCGAGACAGATTAAAACAAGGCTCAAAGACCATGCGAAGTGATGCAACAAATAGTCAATACTCCGATGACATTGACATTTTTTCGATAGCGCGAGCGCTCTGGAGTCGCGTGTGGGTAATCATTACCGTCACCTTGATCGCGGGCGTCCTGGGTTTGATGTATGCGTTCTTGAGTGAGCGTGTTTATGAAGCCAGAGCCTATTTGGTCCCTCCTACTCAAAGTGATATTGCAGATCTGAATACTGGACGCACTAGTAGAAACGAACTCACCCCCTATTCGATTGAGGATGTGTACCGTTTGTTTTTGCGAAACCTGCAGTCCGAGTCGTTGCGCCAGGATTTTTTTGCTAAAGAATATTTGCCTTCGCTGAGCGATGAGCAGAAGGCTCGGCCGCAAGACGCGTTATACGCGGAGTTCTCAAAAAAGCTCCAGGTTAATCCAGTCACAGCCGATGAGGCAGGTCGTTATTCTGTGATTGTCCAGACTACTAGCCCCCAACAAGCCGTTGAATGGGTGAAGAGCTACGTCGAACAAGCGGCCACCTTGGCCGCTGACGAAATTACAAAGAACGTATCTTATGAGGCTAAAGTTCGTTCCAGGAGCATTAGCCAGGAAATAGATACCAGACGTGAAACAGGTGAGTCCTCTCGCGGGGATGCCATTGTCAAATTACGTGCTGCACTCAGTGTCGCCAAGGCGGCTGGCGTGCAAAAGCCAACAGTGACGTTTGGCGCGGCGCAGACTGCAGTGGCTGGGAAAATGGACGGTGGCGAAAGCTTTCTGAGAGGTGTCGAAGCACTCAATGCCGAGATAAAGAATCTTGAAAGCAGGTCGTCCAACGACGCCTTTATCGAAGAGTTGCGTGAGCTGCAAGCCAAGAAGAGCTTCTACGAAAAGTTGGCGGTCGTATCGAAAGACTTCAGTTTGTTCCGCTATGACGGTAATGTCGAAACACCGCAAAGTGCTGTCAAACCAAAGAAAACGTTAGTCATTTCTCTGGCTCTGGTGCTGGGATTGATGCTTGGCGTACTGTTTGCCTTTACTCTTTATCGTTTGGATGTGTCACGAAAAAATATGCTTTCCTGATATAGAATCGCAGGAGCGCTACGTTTCATAAGCGTTGCAGAGGCGCCGGGAAACGGTGCCTTCAAGGTGTTTAAAAGTCATTGTCGGCAGGAAGTTTCACTGTCGTTTAAGGTGTAACTACATGAAATTGCTAAAAACCGATTTACAGGAAGTAGTTATAATAGAGCCAACGGTTTTTAGAGATGATCGCGGCTGGTTTGCTGAAAGTTTTAACGAGCCGCGTTTTCATGAAGCGCTGTCTCAATCGGGATTACCCGTGCCGAGAAGCTTTATTCAGGATAATCATTCTTGCTCTCAAAAGGGTGTACTGAGAGGCTTGCACTATCAGTTGTCACCTCACGCCCAAGGGAAGCTTGTCAGAGTTGTTTCCGGCGCTGCCTACGACGTTGCAGTCGATATTCGAAAGGGGTCCCCTACCTATGGTCAATGGGTAGGCGTTGAACTGAGTGCAGATAATCATAAAATGTTGTGGATTCCTGAGGGGTTTGCTCACGGGTTCGTAGCGCTTGAAGATGACACTCACTTTCTTTACAAAACCACTGATGTCTACTCCAAGGACCTCGAGCGCAGTATCCGGTGGGACGATCCTGATATCGGCATAACGTGGCCGGAAGGCATCGACTTCATTGTGAGTGAAAAAGACAAGCAGGCGACCGCTCTGAAAAAAGCGGATCTGCCGACACTCTACGAAGCAGGCACCACGCAGCTGATCGAACTGGACGTGATTGGAGACAATCGTGGCAGCTTGATTGCTCTGGAGAAAGGCGGACAAGTCCCGTTCGAAATAAAGCGCGTCTATTATATTTTCGGAACGTTGCCAGGAGTCAGTCGTGGATTTCATGCTCACAAACAGTTGCGACAGCTGGCCGTATGCGTAGCGGGAAAATGCCGCATGTTGATGGATAACGGTGTCTCTAAAGAAGAAGTCTGGCTGGATTCGCCAACCAAAGGGGTTCTTATTAATAACCTCATTTGGCGAGAAATGCATGACTTTAGTGAGGACTGCGTATTGGTCGTATTTGCCAGCCAGGAATACGACGAGTCGGACTATATACGCAACTATGACGATTTTTTAAGTGTTGTCGCCAACCATACGGCATCCGTTGGCGCGCATTGATCGGAATCCAGGCTATGGCAACATTGCCATGGGTTTAGTAAGACGAAATAACAGGTGACCAGATGATTGAGTTTTTAAGTTTGAAAGATGTGAACGCAGCCCACGCTGATGAACTCAAGGCTGCCTGCGCGCGAGTCATTGATTCTGGTTGGTACATCCAAGGTAAAGAGTTGGAACAGTTCGAAACAGACTTTGCTGCCGCGTGTGGCTCAAAGTTCTGCCTCGGTGTGGCCAATGGCCTGGATGCACTCACACTAACCTTAAGAGCTTGGAAAATCCTCGGTAAACTGAGTGTTGGCGACGAAGTGATCGTACCTGCCAACACCTACATAGCCAGCATTCTGGCCGTCACTGAAAATGGCCTGATACCCGTTTTGGTTGAGCCTGATGAATCGTTGAATATTTCTCCGGCTCTCATTAAAGCTGCGATCGGTCCTAAAACGAAAGCAATTATTCCAGTCCACTTATATGGGCAATTGGCTGATATGCCAGCGATCATGAGAATCGCAAAAGAACATGGTTTGTTGGTGCTGGAAGACTCCGCTCAGGCACATGGTGCCAGTATTGGCGGGAAAATTGCCGGTAATTGGGGCGATGCATCCGGATTCAGTTTTTATCCAGGAAAGAACCTGGGGGCGCTCGGAGATGCAGGCGCCATTACAACTAACGATCCGGAGTTGGCGCGAGTTGTAAAAGCGCTAAGAAATTATGGGTCGCACGAGAAATATAAAAATATCTTTCAGGGTGTGAATAGCCGACTGGATGAAATCCAGGCAGCGATGTTAAGTGTAAAGCTGAAGTATCTGTCAGAAGATATTCAGAAACGCAGAGCTATTGCAGAACTTTACATGACTGGCATTAACAACGATCTGATTCGGTTGCCTCTCAGCGAAGAAGTATCACCGCTGAGCCTGCAGAGTCACGTTTGGCACCTTTTCGTAGTTCGTTCGGAAAAGCGTGACCAGTTGCAGAAGCATTTGGCCGCACTTGGTATTCAAACACTTATCCATTACCCGATTCCGCCTCACAAGCAGCAAGCATATAAAGATTGGAACGAAATGTCCTTTCCCGTTACCGAAGCGATCCATGACCAAGTGTTGAGTCTGCCAATCGGGCCAACAATGTCTCTGGATGATGCAGCGAAAGTGATTAGTGCTTGTAATAGCTTCAACGGTAATGGTTGAAGGATAATGACACTGATAAAAACGAGTCTGCTGAACGGGATTGCTGTTCTCGTTAAAATGCTCACTTTGCTTGGCATCAATAAAGTATTGGCGATTTATGTTGGCCCTGTCGGTTACGCGGCGCTTGGTCAGTTTCAGAATGCGATACAGATGATAACGACTTTTGCCAGTGGTGCGATCAATACAGGCGTTACCAAGTACACAGCAGAGTATCATTATAGTGAGGAAAAGCAGCAAGCCGTCTGGCGCAGTGCAGGCACTATCGCCATTATCGGCTCGTTATTATCCAGTGTTGTTATATTGATTTTCAGCGAAGATCTTGCGGAATGGATACTGAAGAACAAGGACTTCGCAGGCGTTCTCAGGTGGTTTGCAGCCACGTTGGTGTTTTTCACCCTGAATACTCTTTTGCTCGCCATACTTAATGGTAAGAAGGACCTTATTCGCTACGTGGCTGCAAACATTGCCGGCAGTTTGTTCGCATTCGTCGTGACCACGGCCCTGTCAATATTTGCGGGGCTTTATGGCGCATTGATAGCATTGGCCATTTATCAGTCAATTAGCTTTTTTGTGACGCTGGTGATTTGTTGCAAGGCTCCCTGGTTTCGTTTGGGGTACATGTATGGCCGGGTGGACAAAGAAGTAGCAAAAAACTTCTTTAAGTTTACTGCAATGGCCCTTACTTCAGCGGTTTGCGTTCCAATCAGTCATATTTTGGTTCGCAACCACTTAGGATCCACTTTGGGCTGGGAGGCCGCAGGTTATTGGGAGGCGATGTGGCGACTTAGCGCAGCTTATCTAATGCTGGTGACGACCACTTTAAGTGTCTACTACCTACCTAAACTGTCCGAATTAACTCATCAGTCGGAAATCAGGAAAGAAATACTTCAGGGCTACAGGTTTATACTGCCTTGCGCGGCCGTGTGCGGACTTCTGATGTATGTGCTGCGTGATTTTATTATTCAGGTGTTATTCACCGCTGACTTCCTGCCCATGAGAATTCTGTTTGCTTGGCAAATCGTTGGCGATACGCTGAAGATCGGTAGTTGGATATTGGCGTACGTGATGCTTGGTAAAGCGATGTTCAAGCTATTCATTGTCTCTGAAATTTTCTCTGCTATAAGTTTTTATGTATTAACGGTGATATTGACGAAGTATGTGGGGCTGGAGGGCGTGTCGCTTGCCCATGCTTTGAATTATGCAATTTACTGGGTGATGATGATATTTTTTGTTACTAGCGCCCTCAAAAGGATGAGGCCTGAGACGTTAACTGGCTTGCAGTAATTGGATGCTTGATTTTTTTTGCTTATTGAGGCGCCGAGTTGAATATTTATAATCCAAAAGTTTCTGTGATGATCATAACCTACAATCAACGTCACTTGATTGCAGAGACTATTGAAAGCGTTCTTTCACAAGACTATAAAAATCTTGAAATTGTCGTTGCTGACGATGCGTCGACCGATGGAACGCGGGACGTTATATTAGATTTCCAACGCAGGTACCCTGATACGGTAGTACCCGTTCTGAATGAAAGAAATATCGGGATCACCGGTAACTCAAACGCTGCTTTTTTTGCTTGTACTGGTGATCTGGTGGCGATCCTTGGTGGCGATGATCTATTTCTGCCTGGAAAAATAACCGCTCAGGTGGCACAGTTTGAGGATCCGAAAGTAGTTCTTTCCTACCATCCCGTTGATATCTTCAATCATGCTGACGGGACGATTATTTTCCGAACCAACACGACCGAAAAAGAAAAGATCCATAATGCTTACGATTTGATCGCCAAGGGCGGGATACCCGGTGCGTCGTCTGTAATGGTGAGACGTACCGCATGTCCAGCACATGGTTTCGATCCTCTCATTCCTATGGTCTCGGATTGGATCTTCAATATCGAAGTTGCGCTACGTGGTGAAGTTCGCGAACTTCCAGGCGTATATGGAAAGTATCGTAAACATGGCTTGGGTGCGAGTGACAGAACCTTTGAACTACTCGCCGAATCTTTGTTGACATTGGATGTTATTTCGCAACGCTATCCAGGTGATCCGCTTCTTCATGAGGCATGTCAACAGGGAGGTTACCGTTATCTCTTGGGTGAACTCTTCCGGCAAGTGGTCAAAAAAAATAAAGCAAATGTAGACGCTCTCCATCCCTCGTTTTTGAAGTACTCGTCCGGTAAAAAGAAATTTCTGACCAATGTCATGTTTAAAGTGTTGAGTATTTCCTTGGTCTTTAAGTTTGTTTCCGAGCTTCTTCCCAAGCTGAAGAATGCTATAAAGCGGAACGTATAATTATGCTAAATCCCGCATTTGTTTATATATCCATGTGGTCTTTGGTCCTGCTACTGTATTTTTTTGGGTTGACCAGTAATTTGGTCACCCCGTCAGTGGTGGGATTAATGGTTATATTGATGAATATGGTAAGTATTTTTTTACTGTATGTGTTGTTAAAGAGTCGAAAAAAATCGGAGCCAATTAGTCTGGAGCGGACAGAGTTCAATATTAAGGTAGTCCGTCGTTTTTTTCGTATGCTAATTGCTATATGGGTGGTGGGAACCGTTTTCGAAATTTATTATTCTGGTGGTGTACCTCTTTATTGGCGACTTGTCGGTATCAATAAGTTGTATACGGAATTTGGCGTGCCATCACTCCATGGTGTGATGAATGCCTGTTATTTGCAAATTTTGTCTATGGCAACTTATCTTTCAATTAAAACCAAGTCAAAATGGATAGCGTTTTTTATCGCGCTGTTGTTGCTTTGGCCCGTGCTCATGTTAGGGCGTGGGATTCTGCTAAGTGGATTGATCCAGATTGTATGTGTCTCTCTTTTGCTGACCAAGGTCTCTTATAAAAAGATATTAAGCCTGGTGGTAGTGGCACTCTCGGTTGTCGTCGTGTTCGGCTATTTGGGAGATATGCGGCAAACATCGAACCCGTTTTCATATCTGGTTTCCGGTAGGTCAGCAGCGGTTTTCGATGCTCTGCCCAGCGGCTTTCTTTGGTTTTATGTCTACTTGACCGCCGGATTAAGTAATTTCTTTCATAATATCGATATCGTAACGCCGGCTTGGTCGTTTTCGTACTCAATGTCCAACATGTTGCCATCGATAGTAAAAGATTTTTTTGGTCTGGATGCCAGAAACGACCTGTTTACGTTCGTTGATCGAAATTTGAATACCTCAACCATTTATGCCGGCTTCGTGTCGGATGTGGGTGCAATGGGCGGTTTTATCTTCGTTGCCGTGATCCAGTTGGTGTGTTGCTGCATTTACAATGCGTCGCTAAAGGGCAAGCCTTGGGGGATTTTTGCTTATTCGGTTGCTTTCCAGATTCTGGTTTTTTCAATATTCTACGACATGTTTTTCTTGCTTCCCACGCTGTTTCAGTTGTTCATTTGTTTTTCGCTTTATGTTTTTGCAAATCTGCGGCTCATCCATCAAACAAAGGACGCGACGCAAGGCGCATAATTCAGTGTGTAGGTGGGATACGAGCGTAGGAAGCTGTTTCACTGTCGATTTCTAAAGGTACCATCATGAAAAAAATTCTCATCACCGGCGGCGCAGGATTCATAGGTTCACACCTTGTTCCAAAGTTGCTTAGCACCAATCACACTGTCAGGATTCTTGATCCTTTGACTGTTCAGGTGCATGGCCAAGTCCCCGCTGATCTCGATTGGCTCAGTCTTGACGGTGTTGAATTTATCCGGGGAAGTGTCACATCCAGAGAAGACTGGGTAAGGGCGCTGGACGGTATCGACGGTATCGTCCACCTGGCTGCCGAGACAGGCACCGGCCAATCGATGTATGAGATTGCCCGTTATAATGAGGTGAATTCGCAAGGGACTGCGTTGATGTTTGATGTGTTGGGTAAACTGCCGAACCATCACGTCGCGCGAATTGTGCTTTCCTCTAGCCGATCGGTTTACGGTGAAGGTGCCTATATCAATCCCGTCACCAACCAGCGAGTTTCACCTCTAGCGCGTTCGGCAGAGGCTTTGAGCCAGTCGATGTGGGAGCCATTGTGCCCTTCAACTGGCGCTCCGCTGCAGCTAGTGCCTACATCGGAGACAGACCTGATTGCGCCGTCCTCGTTTTATGCGGCTACTAAATATGCGCAAGAGGATCTGGTTCGTATTGGGTGTCAGTCGATGGGTATTGATTACACGATTTTCCGTTTGCAGAATGTGTATGGCGAGCGTCAGTCGCTAAACAACCCCTACACCGGCATATTGTCCATTTTTTCCACTAAGATACGCCGCGATAGCGTACTTCCACTTTTTGAAGACGGGTTGGAAAGTCGGGATTTTGTGCACGTTGATGACGTCACTGATGCTTTGCTGGCTGGCTTGCTTGTCGAAAAATCGCCAAATACCGTGGTGAACGTGGGTAGCGGTATTGCGACTTCTGTCAAGGAGGTTGCGGAGGAGCTGACCCGGGCATTCGGCAAAGAACCTAATGTAACTGTAACAGGCCAGTTCCGGGTGGGTGACATTCGTCATAATTACGCAGATGTTACGCGCCTTAATAATTTGTTGGGCATCTACCCAAAAGTGTCGTTAAAGGAAGGCTTGAAGCGATTTGCGGAGTGGGTTCTTGCGCAGCCTCTACCTGAAGATCAGCTCGAAAAAGCGAATCAAGAGTTGCGCGCCCGTAAATTGATGAATTAAGGATTATGTCTATGGAGCAGCACGACACCGGGTTGAGAGCTTTACTGCGAGCGGATTTAGAGCGACAGAGAGCTCTATTCAATGCGCCTCCCGTCGCATCAAAATTGAAACTCGTCTTGAGCATGTTTTCGCCACGATTCGCCCCCGTGCTGCTTTATCGACTCGCCTTTAAATCCAATGCTAAAGGCTTGAGAGTCCTGGCTCGATTTTTTTCATTGCTGAATTTCACCATATTCGGCATTGAGATTGCCGTCGTGTGCAAGATTGGTCCCGGGTTGTTTTTCCCTCATACCCAGGGAACAGTGATCGGGGCGGTGAGCATCGGCAGCAATGCAATCATCTATCAAGGCGTGACGCTCGGCGCCAAGGACCTGGATTTTACCTATGATAGCGATCACAGGCCCGTCGTCGGTGATAACGTTGTTATTGGCGCGGGAGCAAAAATTCTGGGAGGGCTGGTTTTGGGCAATAACGTAACAGTCGGCGCGAATTCCGTGTTGCTGATGAGTGTTCCTGGCGATGTCATTGTGGCCGGTATGCCTGCAAAAATTGTTAAAGAACGGACGATGTAGTCGTGAATGATCTGCTTGAAAACAAGAAAGTGTTATACGTTGCTCCGATCTTTTTTGGTTACGAGAATGAAATCAAAGGAGAACTGGAGCGACAGGGAGCGGAGGTTACTTTCCTTTTAGATCGTCCGTTTAATTCGGCGTTTCTCAAAGCGCTCACTCGTGCACGACGTGAATGGGTGATTGGTGCGGCGGATCGTTATTACAAACAAAGACTCGAATCGATTAGCGCTGAGTTTGACTATGTGTTTGTAGTGAATGGCCAAACCCTTTCTAAAGAGACTCTCAGGGGTTGGCGTCAACAGTTTCCCTCTGCGAAGTTTATTCTTTATATGTGGGATTCGTTTTCAAATCGACAGCACACGGTAGATAATCTGGAGTTTTTTGATAGTGTGTTTTCTTTCGATAAAAATGATGCTCAGAAATTTGGCGTACATTTTCGGCCTCTTTTCTTTTCCAAGGGATTCGAGGCGACTGAGCAAGTAGATGCCGAATTTGATATAAGCTTCATTGGTACCGCGCATACTGATCGGTTTTCTATAGTTAAGAAAATTGATCGTCAGTTGGGTGCGTCCGTAAAAAGATATTGGTATCTCTTTTTGCAAGCTAATTGGGTTTACTGGTTATATCGGTTGACGAACACTTCATTCCGAAAGGCCAAGCGCAACGATTTTCAATTTGATTCGATTTCCAAGTCCGAAGTCCAGCGCGTATTTAATCTATCTAAAGTCATACTTGATATTGAGCATCCTCATCAGACCGGTCTCACAATGCGGACTTTGGAAACATTGGGCGCGCGCAAGAAATTGGTGACAACCAATTCGAGCGTAAAATCGTATGACTTTTATAATGAAGAAAATATCTGCGTTATTGATCGCGCTGCCCCGAGTATTCCACTCGCATTTTTTGACAAGCCTTACAAGCAAGTTGAACCTCAGGTTTACCGCAAATATAGTCTGGTAGGCTGGGTCGAAGAGATTATCAATTCGGTGAACTCAAAATGAAGATACTGGTAACTGGGGCCAGCGGATTTATCGGTCGAGCTTTATGTCTGGATCTCCAAGCCAGTGGGTTTTCTGTACGCGCAGTGATGCGGCAGACGTCTTCGGGTGCCGGCGAATATGAGTGCTGTTATGGGGCGTTGGACGACGAGACCTTTATCCTCAAAATGCTGGAGGGGATTGATGTCGTCATTCATTTGGCTGGGCGTGCGCATCAGTTTGGGCAGGCGTCCAATAATTTGGAGGCCATGCTCAATGTTAACAGGCGGCTTACGCTCGAACTGGCGTCATCCGCGGCGAAGGCTGGGGTCAAGCGTTTTGTTTTTGTCAGTTCTATAGGTGTGAATGGCGTCGAAACCGGTGCAACTCCCGTCGACGAGCTTTCGGAAGTCAACCCGGTAAAGGATTATGCGGTATCCAAGTATCAAGCGGAACTTGGGCTCGTCGAACGATACACATCAAGTGAAAGCACAATGGAGTTGGTCATAGTGCGCCCTCCCTTGGTGTATGCAGGGAACGCACCTGGCAATTTTCAGCGATTGCTAAAACTTGTCGATCTCGGCGTGCCATTACCTTTTTCCGGGGTCAACAATAAAAGAAGTATGATTTCGCTGAATAATCTTACTGATTTCCTGAAGACGTGTGCAGTCCATCCTGGTGCTCGCGGGCAGTTATTCCTGGTTTCGGATGGAGACGATCTGTCACTGCCTGAAATTATTCGGGGGCTGGCTTCAGGAATGGGACGTAAGTCGCGGCTGTTTTACTTTCCAGTTTCAGTAATGTTCACGCTAAGTAAGATTCTGGGTAAGAGCGCGCTGCTGACGCAGTTATGCGGTTCATTTGTATTGAACTCGACTAAAGCACGAGCCTGCCTGGATTGGACGCCGCCATTTTCGTCACGTGAAGAGCTCCTTAAAGCGGCTCATGACTACAAAATGTCCAGTGAAGCACGTAGTTTAAAATCGGCGAAGTCCGAGTAGGGAGCATTCTTCATGTTGTGGTTATTTTTGCTGGTCATTGCAATTTCTTCTTTTGGCCTGACCTGGGTATTTCGTTGGTACGCGTTGTCTCGTAGCTTGATCGATGTTCCTAATGCCCGTAGTTCCCATACGATACCGACCCCACGAGGTGGCGGTGTTGCCATTGTGTTGAGCTTTATTGCAGCTGTCGTGGTCATGAATGTCCTGGAGATGATTTCATTCAGCGATTCCCTGGCGTTGCTTGGGGCCGGTGCAGCGGTAGCGATCCTTGGCTTTCTTGATGATCATGGGCATATCGCCGCCAGATGGCGTCTCTTGGGACACTTTTTCGCAGCGTTTTGGGCTTTGTACTGGATAGGTGGACTCGCGCCCATTTCTATTTTCGGAGCAACGATTGACTTAGGAGTATTCGGCTACGCCGTGGCAGCCATGTTTCTTGTCTGGATGCTGAATCTTTACAACTTCATGGACGGCATCGATGGAATCGCCAGTGTTGAGGCCGTTACGGTTTGCGTTGGTGCCGCTGTTTTGTACTGGCTGCAGGACGGCATCTCCACAGCGGCGCCGTTATTGCTCGCATGTTCCGTACTAGGTTTTCTTTGCTGGAATTTTCCTCCGGCGAAGATTTTTATGGGTGATGCTGGTAGCGGTTTTCTTGGCGTTACCCTAGGCATACTGGCACTGCAGTCGGCATGGGTATCGACGAATTTGTTCTGGGGGTGGTTGATCCTCCTGGGTGTCTTCATCGTTGATGCCACTGTTACGCTGATCCGTCGGCTGGTGAGAGGTGACAAGGTATACGAAGCTCATCGCAGCCATGCCTACCAATTTGCTTCCCGCCAGTACAAAAGGCATCTACCGGTGACGTTGGCGACAGGTGCTCTTAACATTGCATGGTTGTTTCCAATTGCCTGGCTGGTCGTCGAAGGCAAGCTGGAAGGATTAATAGGGCTGCTGATCGCGTATGTACCTTTGGTGTTGCTGGCATTAAAATTTCGCGCCGGGGATTTGGAGGTTCGCTGATCCTCAGCGCTATCGATAGTGCCAGCTAATTGCAGTCGAACCTTATTGCGTGGGCGTGAGAAAGGTCGATTTCCAAGGCGGTTGCACTGTCCACTGGCACCTCAAAGGCACGAAAAAAAGTGTTAGTGTAGGTCTTATATCTTCGCCCCTTTTCAGGGCTTTCTGTCATTTTTAGGGGCGTCTGTTTTGCTGACCTTGGTTATTCCCGTTTATCGCAATGAAGGTTCAATTCCGCAGTTACTGTCGGCAGTTGACCAGCTGAACGATCGTTTGAAAAACGACCTGGAGGTTGTTTTTGTCGTCGATGGCAGTCCAGATAACTGTTATGAGCTTTTAAGGCTCGATCTGCCCAAGAGAGCTTTTCGCTCCCAGTTGATTCTACTGTCTCGAAATTTCGGATCGTTCATGGCGATCCGCACCGGCTTCCAGTTCGGCTCGGGCCAACGATTTGCGGTCATGGCCGCGGATCTGCAAGAACCACCCGAACTGGTATTTGAGATGAATTCCGTCCTGATGACCCAGGACGTTGACGTCGTTGTGGGCGTTCGCGAAGGGCGAGACGATCCGCTTCTCAGCCGAATGGCTTCAAAAACGTTCTGGGGACTGTATCGTCGCTACGTGGTGCCTGAAATACCGCTTGGGGGCGTCGATATGTTCGCCTGCAACAAGCCTTTTCGTGACATGTTACTGACGCTCGAGGAGCGGCATAGCTCGCTGATTGCGCAAATTTTCTGGCTGGGATTTCGACGGACTACGGTAAAGTACACGCGCCAAAAACGAGAGCATGGCGTGTCTGCCTGGACGTTGCGCAAGAAAATAAATTACATGATGGACAGCGTATTCGCTTTCACTGATTTGCCAATACGTCTGTTGATACGCGTAGGCGCAGCAGGGTCAATTTTGGCATTGTTGTTCGGGATGGTTGTTGTTCTGGCGAAACTTGAAGGTGATATTACCGTTCCTGGTTATGCCGTAACCATGCTGATGATCACTTTGCTGGGTAGCTTGAACCTGATGGGCTTGGGGGTTGTTGGGTCATACGCATGGCGTACGTACGAAAATACAAAAAACAGGCCGCTTGCGATCCCCATGCGAGTTGATAAATTTGGAGAAGGACATGAGTGACTTGGATGTACAGCAGACTACGGTAGCGGGTGTTACGCTGCATAAATTGCCCGAGGTCAATGATCCACGGGGTAGTTTGTCGGTGGGTGAATTCGGTCGTACCGTGCCCTTCTTGGTTTCGCGCTATTTTCTTGTTTACGGTGTTCCTGAGGATGGCGTGCGCGGTGATCATGCTCACTTTCGATGCCATCAATTTCTCATAGCAGCGAAAGGCACCATCCATGTGACTGCCGATGATGGGGTAAACAAGGAAGAATTCATATTGGATAAAGCCAACATGGGGATTCATATCCCGCCCATGACGTGGGGCTGTCAATATAAGTATTCTTCGGATGCGGTACTGTTAGTGCTGGCTTCTGATCATTACGATAACGAAGATTATGTGACAAGCTATGAAGAGTTTCTGGCGCACATAAAGTTGCGTATGGAAGGCGGTGGTGCATAAGTTGATAGTTGGCTCAGGCGTATTCGGGCGGTTTCTGCTATCCGGTGGTTTTAATACGCTAGTCACGTATTTGCTATATCTGTTGCTGTTGGTTTTCTTCTCTTATCAGATTAGTTATACGATTTCTTATTGTCTAGGTGTGGTTTTAGCGTATTACCTGAACAGGATGGTGGTTTTTAGAAGTCATCGTGGTTTACGATCGCTTTTGTTGTTTCCGCTTGTATATGTCGTCCAGTATCTGTTGACGAGTAGCGTGCTTTGGATCCTCGTTGTCCAGCTTGGTGTGGACGAGCGATTAGCTTTGCTTGTAGCTATCGTATTGATGGTTCCTGTTAACTTTTTACTTTCGAGAAAGATATTTACTCGGAAAATATAAATTGCCTGGAGCGATAACTTGAACAGGGTTTCTATAATTAACGGATTGGCAGTTGCAGGTTTGCTTCTGCTGGTCCATCTGGTGGTTGGCTTTGTGCCAGTCGGCGACGGTGCAGGGTGGGACGGTGGACTTTATGTTCAATATATCCAAACCCTGGGCCAGGGAAATCCTATTCTGGATGACCCTTACCGGTCTGTTCGTATGTCGGGATTCTTGCCTCTGATATTGGCATCCGCTTTGGGCGTGTCCAAGGCCGGATTGATCTGGATTCAGCTTTTCCTTAACGTCGTCATGCTGTCGGTAGGCGCAGCATTGCTCCACGACACCATGTTAAGGCTCAACGTTAAAAAATCGGTTGCCACAATATCCGTAGCGATATTGACCTGCAGTTGGGTGTTTTTGTGCATGCCGATGTTCTATCCGATCCTCAGCGATAACGTGGCGTTAGCCATGGTTTGCATCTGTTTGTGGTGCTGGGTTCGTTCATATCGTTGGGCTGTGTACGCTTTTTGTGCCTATTTCACGTGGTTAATGCCTGGCCTGTTTCTGATTCCCTTGATACTGGCCACGTTCCCTCATGAACATTCTTTGACGGCAGAAAGCAGGCTTGTCAGGTCTAAGCTGTCACTTTGGTTATTTGCATTGGTTGCTTTGCCAGCTTCTGCTGTGATGCTGTTCATGATTTATAAAGTGCCGCTATCAGCCGTGGTTTCGCACGCCGCCAGCGTTATCGGCAAAACCGCCAGCCTCGACATGATACTGTTGTCGGTCACCGCGATGCTGGTTTCGTTGTTGTTGATTATCTGGCTGGGTGTCAGGTTGTTACTGGATCCCGTCACTTGGCGCTCGATAAGCTTCAGCGGCCTTTTTGCGGCAGGTTTGTCCTTTGTTGCGTCCGCAATTCTGATCAAGACTTGTATTGACTGGAGCGGTGGCTTCAATGGACCGCCGCTACTCGACTATCTGTTTTATCAGTCGCTTGCTGCTCCATTTAAACCGATCATTGCCCACTTCATCAGTTTCGGGCCGGTTACCTTACTAGCCATATTTGCTTGCCTGGCCTGGGCGTTCGGGGGGCGACACTCGATCCCCAAGGCATTAATCGTTATCTGCTTTGCCTTCCTGCCGTTGCTGGCTTATGGGTCTGAAACCCGGCAGTGGATCGGTGTCCTGCCAATCGCGGTCCTTATTTTTGCCGTTTCAGACTTCGCCTGGTTGACACGAGTGTGGTGCCTTGTGATTTCGGCCGTAGTGTTCGCACCGTCTTTGTGGATCAAGGGCTATGTGGGAATGGCAGCGACAGCCGGATTGAGTTTTCAAAGCTACCAGTGGCAATTTTATTTCGGCCGACACGGGCCATGGATGTCCATGACCGTTTATCAAATCGGCTTGATCCTGGCGCTGGGCTTTATCGCTGTGGCGGTATTGTTGCAGAAGCGGGCGAAGGACCAGGTTGCAGCATCTTTCCCTCCACTGAAATAAGCACTGGGCGGCGATGCGCGATCTTCTGCGCATTGCCGCCAAACGTTTTGTTATTCGTGGGATTTCAGAATTCTTGCCGGATTGCCTACAACGGTAACGTTGGCAGGTACAGAGCGAGTGACCACCGCGCCAGCACCGATCATTGCATTTTCACCAATGGTGATGCCGGGAAGGATGGTGCAGTTGGCGCCTAAAGACGCACCTTTGCCGATGACGGTTCTATCGAAGCTGTCAGGATAGACTTTGCTTCTTGGAAATCTATCGTTGGTAAAGGTGGCGTTAGGGCCGATGAACACGTCATCCGCGATGGAAATCCCGTCCCAGATTTGAACGCCACATTTAATCGTTACCCTGTCGCCAATGACGACATCGTTCTCGATGAAAACGTGATCGCATACGTTGCAATCCTGACCAATTTTCGCTTGCGGCAACACGTGTGTAAAAGCCCAGATTCGAGAGCCTTTGCCTATGTTGGAAGATTCGCACAGGGCGTGGGAGTGCACGAAATAGTCTTTGGGCTCACTCATGTTTCGTTCGATCCATACAAGGTTGATCGGCGTAGTTTCCTAGAAAACATGCAGCGCTTCCATTTTTTTTCCAGCATCGCAACCCCGCCTGTTGTAAATGCCGCGAACGATTCACTCTGTCGGGCAATGGATCCGCGCGGGAACCTGTCCCTGCGGCGCCTGTCGGAAGATTGATGCAGTGCAAGCCGATCTCGCCGGGATTTGCCTGCTGCGGCTCAGAAATGCTGGCAGCGACACCCGCAAAAGCAGATTTTTTCTGTTATGACGATGACTACCTACGTACAATGAACTTCAATGAGTTCAGGCAAGGGAGTAGGGTACTTTGGGGCAAGGCTATATGGATAGGCTGAGGATGTTTTTGCTAGGGCTTCCGCGTCGGCAGAAGCGATTGATCCAAGTTTTCACGGACGTGATTCTCGTTTGGATAGCGCTGTGGATGGCATTCATCGTGCGCTTGGGTATTGACGAGATGATCAATCCTTTCAAAATTCATATATGGCTATTTGTTTGCGCTCCACTTGTCGCGATTCCCTTGTTCATACGATTCGGCATGTACCGTGCCGTAATGCGTTATTTTGGTAACGATGCGCTCGTTGCCATTATCAAGGCTGTCAGCCTCTCATCGCTCATCCTAGCTTTGGTTGTCTACTGGTATAGCAATCACGAGGCTGTCGTTCCGCGGTCCGTCATTTTCAACTATTGGTGGTTGAGCCTAGTGATCATTGGCGGCCTGCGCCTCTGCATGCGCCAGTATTTCATGGGCGACTGGTTCACGGCGGCCCAACATGTGCCTTTTACCAACCGCGATGACGGTTTGACCAAAGTCGCCATCTACGGCGCCGGTGTGGCGGGTAACCAACTGGTTGCTGCATTGCGCATGGGGCGTGTCATGCGGCCGGTGGCGTTCATCGACGACGACTCCAGCATTGCTGATCGTTCCATCTCCGGCTTGCACGTCTACAAACCCAAGCACATCCAGCAGATGATCGACGTCACCGGTGCGCAGGAAATCCTTCTTGCGCTGCCGTCCTCGACCCGCGCTCGTCGCCGGGAAATTCTTAATGTGCTGGAAAGGTTTCCGCTTCACGTGCGTAGCGTGCCCAACTTTACGGATTTGGCCAGCGGCCGCGTCAAGGTCGAGGATATTCGGGAAGTTGACATCGCCGACCTGCTCGGGCGCGACTCAGTGCCTGCGCAACCTGAGTTGCTTGAGCGCTGTATCCGCGGCAAAACCGTAATGGTCACAGGCGCGGGCGGTTCAATCGGGTCGGAACTGTGTCGGCAGATTTTTGCTCTGGAACCCACTACGCTGATTTTGTTCGAGCACAGTGAGTTCAATCTCTACAGTATTCTGTCCGAACTCGAGCAACGTAGCTGTCGGGAATCGTCAGCTGTACAGCTATTGCCGATTCTCGGGTCTATCCGTCATAAGGACAAACTCCTGGACGTGATGAAAACCTGGCGTGTCGACACTGTCTACCACGCAGCCGCTTACAAGCATGTGCCTATGGTCGAGCACAATATTGCTGAAGGCGTCTTGAATAACGTCATCGGGACGCTTAACACGGCACAGGCGGCTTTACAGATGGGGGTCGCTAATTTCGTGCTGATCTCTACCGACAAGGCGGTCCGCCCAACCAATGTAATGGGCAGCACCAAGCGTCTCGCCGAGTTGACGCTTCAAGCGCTCAGCCGCGAGATTGCGCCCGTACTGTTTGGCGACAAAGCGAACGTCTCACGCGTCAACAAAACTCGTTTTACGATGGTTCGTTTTGGCAATGTATTGGGTTCTTCAGGTTCCGTAATTCCGCTTTTCCACAACCAGATCAAATCGGGCGGCCCTCTAACGGTTACCCATCCGAAGATCACCCGCTATTTCATGACCATCCCTGAAGCGGCGCAATTGGTAATCCAGGCGGGTTCCATGGGCCAGGGCGGCGATGTGTTTGTTCTGGACATGGGCGAACCGGTCAAGATCGTCGAACTTGCGGAGAAGATGATTCATTTGTCCGGCTTGAGCATTCGTTCAGACAAGAATCCACACGGTGACATTTCCATCGAGTTCACTGGATTGCGTCCAGGAGAAAAACTCTATGAGGAGTTGCTGATCGGTGACAACGTATCGGCCACCCAGCATCCAATGATCATGAGCGCGAATGAAGATCACCTCGTTTGGGACGTTCTGAAGGGGCGCTTGACGGAATTGCTGGTCGCCGTTGAACAGGACGACTACTCGCGCGTTCGCCAGCTCCTGCGCGAAACCGTCAGCGGTTACAGCCCCGATGGCGAAATCGTCGACTGGATCTACCAGCAACGTCGCCTCGAACCCTGATTGTTTCACATCCTGCAACAGACACACTTTTGACAGCTCCACCACATCGCCTAAGTTTGGAGAGCAGCTTCGGAAAAGCTGCTTTCTCAATCGATGTTATGGAGCTTCATTTATGCGTACTGGCTATTTCTACTCTCTGGTTTTCGCCCTGCTGACTAGCGCCTCTATTGCCGCCATCGCCGCGCCTGCGGCAAAGCCGGAGGCTGGCAACGCACCTATGGTGCTGGAAGTCGCGCCTAAGGCGCTGTCTGGCAAAGTCGACCTCAATGGAGCTGATGCACCGACGCTGCAGCGTGAGCTATCCGGTATTGGGGAGGCCAAAGCCAAGGCGATTGTTGCTTATCGTGACAGTAATGGACCGTTTTCGTCCGTGGACGAGTTGCTGGAAGTGAAGGGGATAGGCAAAGCGATCCTGGATAAGAACCGCGATAAGCTGGAAGTGAACTAAGCTTTTAGATCAACGCCGAAGAGGCCGGTCATTGACCGGCCTTTTTTTTCATTTTGGCGTAAAGGGCAGTGTCATGCCTTCGGTCGGCATATGAAAAATTACGACTATCATATTGCCTGAAAATTATGCCTATAATAATTTCTCGACCAGCCGAAGCGCTCAGGCGCTCATCTTCCAAATGCATTCCCCGAGGAGCACGCTCATGAATTCTGTCCAGACCCAAGGAACCGCCCTCGTCACCGGAGCCTCCTCCGGAATCGGCGCCATTTACGCCGAGCGGTTGGCTGCCCGAGGTTTCGATCTGTTGCTGGTCGCTCGCGACGAGGAACGCTTGCAGGCAGCGGCGAGCAATTTGCGCGCCGAGCATGGTGTCCAGGTCGAAGTACTGAAGGCAGACCTCACACAAAAAGATGACGTTCTGAAGATTGAACAGCGTCTGCGCAGTGACTCGAGTATCAGCCTGCTGCTGAACAACGCCGGTGTTGCCGCCGATGGTCTGTTGGCCAATTCCGACATGGACCAAATGGAAAAACTGATTCAGCTCAACGTCACCACCGTCACACGCCTGGCATCGGCAGCCGCCGCCAGTTTTGCCAAGGCAGGCCGTGGCACGATCATCAACATTGCCTCGGTGGTGGCGTTGTTTCCTGAGCGATTCAATGCGACGTACAGCGCAAGCAAGGCTTATGTGTTAAGTCTGACTCAGTCGTTGAATGCCGAACTGGACGGCACCGGTGTCAAGGTCCAGGCCGTGTTGCCAGGCGTAACACGCACTGAAATCTGGGAGCGCTCCGGTATTGACGCGACTCAGATTCCTGCGGATATGGTCATGGAAGCCGGGGAGATGGTGGACGCAGCATTGTCCGGTCTGGACCAGGGTGAGCTGATCACCATTCCCTCGTTACCGAACGCCTCCGACTGGGACGACTTTGTAAAAGCCCGCCTGGTCATGGCCCCGAATCTTTCGAAAAGTACGGCCGCCACGCGCTACAAGTGAGGCGCCCTTAATCGGCTTGAGGTAATTGCGGTATGAGTGATCGTCGAGTGGTTGTAACGGGTATGGGCCTGGTGTCTCCGCTGGGTAGCGGTATTGAGGCGGTCTGGGAGCGTCTGCTGGCCGGGCGCTCCGGGCTGCGTAATTTGCCTGATGAAGTGGTCGCCGATCTGCCGGCCAAGGTCGGCGGCGCGGTGCTCTCCATGACGGAAGATCCCGAAGCGGGTTTTGACCCGGATCGGGCGACACCGCCCAAAGAGCAGAAAAAAATGGACCGCTTCATTATGTTTGCCATGGAGGCTGCGCGCCAGGCGCTGGAGCAGGCCGGCTGGCAAGCGCTGGACGCCAAGACCCAAGAGCGCACCGCGACGATTATCGGCTCGGGCGTGGGTGGTTTTGGCGCGATTGCCGATGCGGTCCGCACCACCGACAGCCGCGGCCCGCGACGTTTGTCGCCCTTCACGATTCCTTCCTTTCTGGTCAACCTCGCGGCCGGTCATGTGTCGATCCAGCATGGTTTCAAAGGGCCGCTGGGTGCGCCGGTGACGGCGTGCGCGGCCGGGGTTCAGGCGATTGGTGACGCGGCGCGGCTGATTCGTTGTGGCGAGGCGGATATTGCTGTGTGCGGTGGCGCGGAGGCGGCGATCGATCGAGTCAGTCTCGCCGGGTTCGCGGCGGCGCGTGCCTTGTCCAGCGGATACAACGACACCCCGGAGCGCGCCTCACGGCCGTTCGACAGTGGCCGGGATGGCTTTGTGATGGGCGAGGGCGCGGGTCTTCTGGTGATCGAATCACTGGAACATGCCCTTGCCCGCGGCGCTCAACCCTTGGCCGAACTGGTCGGATACGGCACCAGCGCCGACGCCTATCACCTGACTGCCGGCCCCGAAGATGGCAGCGGTGCGCGTCGGGCAATGTCGCTGGCCTTGGCCCAGGCGGGCATTTCTGCCGCACAGGTGCAGCATCTCAACGCTCACGCCACCTCGACGCCGGTCGGGGACCTTGGTGAATTGGCCGCCATCAAGTCATTGTTCGGTTCCGACAACAAGATTGCGGTGACGTCGACCAAATCCGCCACCGGGCATTTACTGGGCGCGGCGGGCGGGATTGAGGCAATCTTCACGCTGTTGGCGATCCGCGATCAGATCGTGCCACCCACTCTCAATTTCGAAAACCCGGATCCGGCGGCGCAAGGTGTGGACATCGTCCACGGTCAGGCGCGGCCGATGGCCATCGAGTACGCGCTGTCCAATGGCTTCGGGTTCGGTGGGGTCAATGCCAGCGTATTGTTCAAGCGCTGGCAGGATTAGACCAGGGGTTGTTTGAGAAACTCGCGTGTCACGTCGAGAATCCGCTGCGCCAGCTCCGGGTTCTCGACACTGCGCGACAGCAACAACGCCCCGACCAGTGCGGACATGATGAAGATGCTGCGGTCGGCGGCATCTTCGCCTTCAAGCGTGCCTTGCACTTGTTCAAGCCTTGAATTGAGCACCACGTCTGAGGTCGGGCTGGGTTGTCCGCGCAAACCCAGCTCCGAGGACATCGTCGGAAGAGGGCAACCCTCATCAGGTGAAGTCTGGTGCCATTCGGACAGATAGGTATCGATGAACGTTTCCAGAGGGCGATCCTGAGCGAAAAGCTCGGCACAGGTAGCGTCGCACTGATCGGCGGCAGCCTGCAGGGCTTTTTCCACCAGTTCGTCCTTGGACTTGAAATGCGAGTAGAAACCGCCGTGGGTCAAGCCCAATGCTTTCATCAGAGGTTGCAAGCCGGTCGCGCCAATACCGTCACGGCGAAATCGCGCTGAGGCTTCCTTGATGATGCGTTGATGGGTCTGGGCTTTATGGTCCTGCGAGTAACGCATCTGGAATCTCCGCAACAATGCGCCATCTTAACCAATGAAAATGGGATGGTGACTGTACTTCTACTTCTAAAAAGCATGCAGATGCGTCCAACTTCGTCCTGCCGCATCGAATCATCTGGCACGAATAGTGATTACTTGTCAGCTGACGATTGTTGAACAATCACGAGGCGATGAGCATGCACAGCGGACTGTCCCTGGCCGATCACATCACATTGGAGTTACGCGCCGACATCATTGGCGGTCGCCTGCTGCCTGGCATGGCGCTGGTAGAGAACGATCTGGTGTCGGCCTACAACGCTTCCCGCAACACCATTCGTGAAGCGTTGCACCGTCTGGGCCAGGACGGTCTGACCCGTTACGTGCGCAACAAGGGTGTGATGGTGCGCAGGCTGGGCATCGATGACGTACGGGATCTGTTCAAAGTTCGGCGCACTCTGGAGTTGCAGGCCATCAGCGTGAGCCAACCGCCAAGCGACGATCAGTCCGGCCGGATGCTCGAGGCGCTGGAGGCCACCGAGCTGGCCCGGGAACGCGAGGACTGGCGCGCCGTTGGCTCCCACAGTCTGGCGTTTCATCAACACATCGTCGGGTTGCTGCGCAGCCCGTTGTTCGATGAGTTTTTCACCAACGTTGTCGCGCAACTGCGCCTGGCGTTCTGCAATGCGCCGGATGAATCACGTTTCCAGGCGCCCTGGCTGGCTCGCGACCGGCAGATCCATGACTTCCTCGTCGAGGGCGACAAGCGCGCCGCTGCAGACGCCATGAGTGTTTATCTCGATGACTCTGAACACCTTCTGTTGCAAATGCTTGCCCCAACACCCCATCACTGATTGAGGATTTGTGCCATGTACAAAGACTATCCGGCGGCCTATCAAGTCAGCAAAGGCTCGGCCTTGCAGGTGGACAAAGCCTTCTATGAACGGATCCGCGACAACAAGGACGGCCGGACGCTGATCGAGTCATTTGAGGTGCCGATCCGTACCGGGCGCGCGTGGAACGTGCCGGCCGGGCATGTGTTTCGCGTGACCACGCCGGTCGGCCCGCAAGTGGGCGACTTCAATGTCTGGAATGCCAACGACCCGCGCGAGCGTCTGTGGGCGGCGCGCACCCGGCAGTTGCAGGGCGCCCATGTCAGCACCCATGACCGGCTCTGGTCGAACCTGCCTTTCTTGCGGCCGCTGGTGACCATCACCGACGACAGCCTGGCCGGTTACGGCATCGACGAACATGGCGGGCGCTTGCACGATTTGCTCGGCACTCGCTGCGATCCCTACGTAAACAAAATGCTCACCGGCGAGGATTTTCATCATCACTGCCACTCCAACCTGACGCGCGCCGTGTTGCCTCATGGCCTGACTGAGTTCGACGTGCATGACGTGCTGAACATTTTTCAGTGCACCGGCCTGAACCATGACGACATGTATTTCATGAAAGCCTGTCCGGCGCAGAAGGGCGATTACCTGGAGTTCTTTGCCGAGATCGATTTGCTGTGTGCGCTGTCGACCTGTCCGGGAGGGGATCTCTCGCTGGCGATGTGGGGACCGGATGCGCAGGATCCGCTGAGCGTCTGTCGCCCGCTGGGGGTGGAGATTTATCGGTTGGAGGATGCGTTGCTCGAGGGCTGGAGCCAGCCCGAACGTGCGGCGTACAAAGGGCTGCATGGCTTGCATATCGCCAAGGCCGACTGGGAAAAATAATCGGACGTAGGAGCGAGGCTTGCCCGCGAAGGCGTCCCTGAGATCGCCTTCGCGGGCAAGCCTCGCTCCTACAGAAGCTGTTCAGCAGTTTTTTAGCGGTCCTGCGCATCCTTGGCGTCCGCTTCCGCGTTGCGTTCAGCGACGCGTTTACGTTGCTCTTCGGTCAGTTCGACCTTGTTGGCGGTATCACGCAGCATCATCAATCCACCAACGATCGAGCCGATTGCAACGACCAGAATCAACCAGGCATACCAGGGCATAGGGCTCTCCTTGAGGGCAGGCCGATTGGCGGGTTTCGCCAATCGATCGTGCATACCACTTTGAGCGATTTCATTTCGCAGTGGTTCAATTCTATGCCTGATATGACTGCCGCACTTGGCTGATTACAGGCCGGTCAACATCGCGTCTGCCGGCGCATCGGCACGCAATTGCGCCGTGAGCATGAAGTACACGAAACCCACCGCCATGAAGCCGACGAAGATCAACCCGATCAAGGTGTTGAACCAGGCCATCGCCACCAGGCACACCATCGCCAGAACCAACGCAATCATCGGCACCAACGGATAACACGGTGCGCGGAAGGTGCGCTCTAGGTTCGGCTCGGTCTTACGCAGCTTGAACAGGCTGAGCATGCTCATGATGTACATCACGATTGCGCCGAACACCGCCATGGTGATCATCGCCGCGGTCAGCGTCATGCCACCGAGATTGATCAAACCATCGCTGTAGATCGCCGCGATACCGATTACGCCGCCGGCAATGATCGCCCGATGGGGTGTGTGGAAGCGCGACAGTTTGGCCAGCGACGCCGGCAGGTAACCGGCGCGGGCGAGGGCGAAGAACTGCCGCGAGTAGCCGAGGATGATTCCGTGGAAACTCGCCACCAGGCCGAACAGGCCGATCCACACCAGCATGTGCAACCAGCCCGAGCTTTCGCCGACCACGGTTTTCATGGCCTGTGGCAGCGGGTCGTTGATGTTCGACAGGGTGCGCCAGTCGCCGACGCCGCCGGCGAAGAACATCACGCCCATGGCCAGCAATACCAGGGTCAAAATGCCGCTGATGTAGGCCTTCGGGATCGTACGTTTCGGGTCCTTGGCTTCTTCGGCCGCCATCGCTGCGCCCTCGATGGCGAGAAAGAACCAGATGGCGAATGGAATCGCCGCGAACATCCCGGCAATCGCTGGTGCCCCGAACACATCGGAGCCGGCCCAGCCATTCAGGGCAAAGTTGCTGAAGCTGAACGCCGGCGCGACCACGCCCATGAACACCAGAAGTTCCGCCACGGCCAATACGCAGACAACCAACTCGAAGGTCGCGGCCAGTTTCACGCCGAGAATGTTCAGGCCCATGAACACGATGTAGGCGCCGACCGCTGCGTGTTTCGGGTCGAGGGCGGGGAATTGCACATTCAGGTAAGCACCGATAGCCAAGGCAATCGCCGGCGGGGCGAAGACGAACTCGATCAGCGTCGCCAGCCCGGCGATCAATCCGCCTTTTTCGCCAAAGGCGCGGCGGCTGTAGGCAAAGGGGCCGCCGGCATGGGGAATAGCCGTCGTCAGCTCGGTGAAACTGAAGATAAAGCAGGTGTACATCGTGGCGACCATGAACGAGGTCACCAGGAACCCGAGTGTCCCGGCCACGCCCCAGCCGTAACTCCAGCCGAAATACTCACCGGAAATCACCAGCCCGACCGCAATGCCCCACAGGTGCAACGTGCCCAGCGTGGGTTTGAGTTGTGTGTTCATGCGTTTGCTCCCTGAACGGTTTGGACAGCTTCGGGGAGGGCGTTTGCAGTGGGCGTGCCAGTGTTGTGATGGCAGTCGTAAAGCGTAAAAAGGTGTCGTATCGGGGATGTTCGCTGCGCAATGGGCGGATTTTGTGCATCAGTTAGGGGCGTTGTTGCCTGTTATGCCGCCTTCGCGAGCAAGCCCGCTCCCACATTTAGAATGCATTCCCCTGTGGGAGCGGGCTTGCTCGCGAAGAGGCCCGCCCAGACACCCCAAAACGCTGACTGTAACGCCCGCATAAACCCACTCTTTACGCTTTCTTTATGCACAGCCAACACCCTCGGTCTCGTTCCTTTACAGCCACCCTGCCGACAATGACTCCACACGCGGCAATACGCCGTAACACGGAGAACTTCCATGAGCGTTCTGGACGGGGTGTCACTGCTATTGGCAGTGGGGCTGTTCATTTATCTGTTGGTTGCGCTGTTGCGCGCGGACCGGAACTAGGAGCGGCTATGCACAGTTATGACTATTGGCTGATCCTGGCCTTCTTCGCCGTGGTGCTGATCCCGGCACCGTTCCTTGGGCGGTTCTACTACAAGGTCATGGAAGGCCAGCGCACCTGGCTTTCGCCGATCCTCGGACCGGTCGAACGTGGTTGTTATCGGGTGGCCGGCGTTGATCCGCAGGCCGAACAGAGCTGGCAGAAATACACCCTGGCCTTACTCGCCTTCAACCTTGCGGGCTTTTTGCTGTTGTTCACAATTCTGATGTTTCAGGATCACCTGCCGCTCAATCCGCAGAACCTGCCGGGTCAAGAGTGGACATTGGCGTTCAACACCGCCGTCAGCTTCATGACCAACACCAACTGGCAGGCCTACAGCGGTGAAGCCTCGCTGAGCTACCTGAGCCAGATGGTCGGCCTCACTGTGCAGAACTTCGTCAGCGCCGCCACCGGCCTGGCGGTATTGGTTGCGCTGTGTCGCGGTATCGGTCGCAAATCGACCAAGACCCTGGGCAACTTCTGGGTCGACATGACCCGCGCCACCCTCTACGGCCTGTTGCCGCTGTGCCTGCTGCTGGCGCTGTACCTGGTCTGGCAGGGTGTGCCGCAAACCTTCGCGCAGTACGTGAATGCCGTGACGATGCAAGGCGTCGATCAGGTGATCCCGCTCGGTCCGGCTGCCAGCCAGATTGCGATCAAACAACTGGGCACCAACGGCGGTGGCTTCTTCGGCGTCAACTCGGCGCACCCGTTCGAGAACCCGACGGCGTGGAGCAACTTGTTTGAAGTTGGCTCGATCATTCTGATCCCGGCCGCGCTGGTGTTCACCTTCGGCCACTACGTGAAAGACCTGCGTCAGAGTCGCGCGATCATCGCCTGCATGCTGGCGCTGTTCCTGATCGGCGGCGCGACCTCGTTGTGGGCTGAATACCAACCCAATCCGACCCTGAACAATGTCGCCGTCGAACAGACCGCGCCGCTGGAAGGCAAGGAAGCGCGCTTCGGCACCACCGCCACCGTGCTGTGGTCGGTGACCACCACGGCGGCGTCCAATGGTTCGGTCAACGGCATGCACGACAGCCTCAACCCGCTCAGTGGCATGGTCGCATTGGTCAACATGATGGTTGGCGAAGTGATCTTCGGCGGCGTCGGTGCCGGGCTCTACGGCATGTTGCTTAACGTGTTGATCGCGGTGTTCCTAGCCGGCCTGATGATCGGCCGCACGCCGGAATACCTCGGCAAGAAACTGCAAGCCAGGGAAGTCCAGTTGCTGGTGGTGACCTTGCTGGTGATGCCGCTCGGCGTGCTGGTGCTTGGCGCGATTGCCGCGAGCCTGCCCGGTCCGGTAGCGGCGGTGAGCAACCCCGGTGCCCACGGTTTCAGCCAGTTGCTGTACGCCTACACCTCGGCCGGTGCCAACAACGGTTCGGCCTTCGGCGGCTTCGGTGCCAACACAGCGTTCCACAACCTGATGCTGGGACTGGGCATGTTGATCGGTCGCTTCGGTTACATCCTTCCGGTGTTGGCGTTGGCCGGCAGCCTTGCGATGAAGAAAACCGCACCAATCGGCCAGAACAGCTTTCCGACCCATGGTCCGATGTTCGTGGTCCTGCTGACCGTGACCATCTTGTTGGTGGGTGGTTTGACCTTCCTGCCGGCGTTGGCGCTGGGTCCTATCGCTGAACACCTGAGCATGGGCTTCTAAGGAGTCAATGATGAATATGCCTGTAAATAAACCGGCGGCCGTCAAGGCGACGGAACAGCCAAAAACCGCGATCTCGGCCCTGTGGCGCCCGGCGCTGGTGCAAGCTTTCGTCAAGCTCGACCCACGGCAATTGCAGCGTGCGCCGGTGATGCTGGTGGTCGAACTGACCGCGATCCTGACCACCGTGCTGTGCTTCATTCCCGACAGCACCGTGCCGACCTTCGTCGCTGCGCAAATTGCGCTGTGGTTGTGGTTCACCGTGCTCTTCGCCAACTTCGCCGAAGCCCTGGCCGAAGGTCGCGGCAAGGCCCGTGCCGACAGCCTCAAGGCCGGCAGCGAAGGCTTGAGCGCCCGCCGCAAAACCAGCAACGGTACCTTTCAAGTGGTGCCCGCCACCAGCCTGCGCAAGGGCGATGTGGTGCGCGTCGAAGCCGGGGAAATGATCCCCGGTGACGGTGAGGTGATTGAAGGTATCGCAGCGGTCAACGAAGCGGCGATCACCGGCGAATCCGCGCCAGTGATTCGTGAGTCCGGCGGCGACCGTTCGGCCGTCACCGGCAACACCCGCCTGGTCTCTGACTGGCTGTTGGTGAAGATCACCGCCAACCCGGGCGAATCGACACTGGACCGCATGATCGCCCTGGTCGAAGGCGCCAAACGCCAGAAAACCCCGAACGAAGTGGCGCTCGACATCCTGCTGATCGGCCTGACCCTGATCTTCCTGCTGGTGGTCGTCACCCTGCAACCGTTCGCCCACTTCGCCAACGGCAGCCTGCCGCTGGTGTTCCTGGTGGCGTTGTTGGTCACGCTGATTCCGACCACCATTGGCGGCTTGCTGTCCGCCATCGGTATCGCCGGGATGGACCGTCTGGTGCGTCTGAACGTCATTGCCAAATCCGGTCGCGCCGTGGAAGCGGCGGGGGACGTACACGTCCTGCTGCTGGACAAGACCGGCACCATCACTTTCGGTAACCGTCGCTGCACCGCTGTTTATGCAGCGCCTGGCGTGACCGCGAAGGAGCTGGCCGAAGGTGCGTTGTTCGCGTCGCTGGCCGATGACACCGCCGAAGGCAAGTCCATCGTCGAATACCTGCGTGGGATTCACCCGCAACCTGAGCCTTCCGCTGACGTGTTGACCGCTGTGCCGTTCAGCGCCGAAACCCGCTTGTCCGGCGTCGACTATCAAGGGCGCGTGTATCGCAAAGGCGCGGTCGATTCGCTGCTGGCGTTCGTCGGCCTGAAACGCGCTGATCTGGCACCGGCCCTGTCCCGGGAAATCGACAAGATCGCCCAGAGCGGCGGCACACCCTTGCTGGTGTGTGCCGAGGGTAAATTGCTCGGCGTGATTCACCTCAAGGACGTGGTCAAGCCCGGCATCCGCGAGCGTTTCGCCGAGCTGCGCAAACTGGGGATCCGCACGGTCATGGTGACTGGCGACAATCCGCTGACCGCTGCGGCGATTGCCGCCGAAGCGGGCGTCGATGACGTGCTGGCCGAAGCCACGCCAGAGAAAAAGCTGGCGCGTATTCGCCACGAACAGAACGACGGCCGCCTGGTTGCCATGTGCGGCGACGGCGCCAACGACGCCCCGGCCCTGGCCCAGGCAGACGTGGGCATGGCGATGAACGATGGCACGCAAGCCGCGCGCGAGGCGGCGAACATGGTCGACCTCGACAGCGACCCGACCAAGTTGCTGGACGTGGTGCAGATCGGTAAGGAATTGCTGGTGACCCGTGGTGCGCTGACGACGTTTTCCATCGCCAACGACGTGGCCAAATACTTCGCGATCCTGCCGGCGTTGTTCGCCTCTATCTACCCGCAATTGGGTGTGCTGAACGTCATGCATCTGGCCAGTCCGCAGAGCGCGATTCTGTCGGCGATCGTGTTCAACGCCTTGATCATTGTGGTGCTGATTCCGCTGGCGCTGCGTGGGGTGCGGGTGCAGGCGGCGAGTGCGGCGGCGTTGCTACGCCGTAATCTGCTGATCTACGGACTGGGCGGGTTACTGGTGCCGTTCGTGGGGATCAAGGCGATCGACATGCTGTTGACGGCGTTGCATTTGGTTTGAGGCTGAAATCGACCCCTCACCCTAACCCTCTCCCCAAGGGGTAGAGGGGACTGATCGAGGTGTTCTTGGAGCTACATCGACCTGAAAAACCGAGTCGAACTCAGATTTTGAACAGCACAAAGATTGGCTCCCTTTCCCCTCTCCCCCATGGGGAGAGGGCTGGGGTGAGGGGTGGATTTCCCTGACACCCCACTACTTCTCCAATTTCGAGGATTCTGAAATGTCCACAATGATACGTCCGGCCCTGAGCCTGCTCGTGCTGATGACCCTGATCACCGGCGTCGCTTACCCCTTGGTCGTCACCGGTGTTGCCCAGGTCGCGTTCCCGGATCAAGCCAATGGCAGTCTGGTGCGTGACGCCGACGGCAAGGTCCGCGGCTCGTCGCTGATAGCCCAGGATTTCGTCGGTGACGCCTGGTTCCACCCTCGACCATCCGCCGGTGCGTTTGCCACCGTATCGAGCAGCGCCAGCAACCTTTCACCAAGCAACCCGGCGCTCGCGACTCGGGTGATTGACGATGCCAACAAACTGCTGGTGCCCGGCCAGGGTCCAGTGCCCTTGGCGATGGTGACCACTTCCGGCAGCGGCCTCGATCCGCACTTGCCACCAGCGGCGATTGCCTATCAACTGGCGCGTGTTGCGGCAGCGCGTAATCTGCCGGTGTCTACGCTTCAGCAATTGATGGATGCGCATATCGAACAGCCGCTCGTTGGCCCGCCAGTGGTTAATGTGCTGGCGTTGAACATGGCGCTGGATAACCTGTAGATCGGTGGCGCCGCCATTCGCTAGCAGGCTAGCTCCCACAGGGGTTTGTATTTCAATGTGGGAGCTAGCCTGCTAGCGATGGCGGCAGAATAATCACCACATCAACATCTGAATAAAGTGAGCTTCAAGCATGAGTGACTCCGGCCGCGCCGACGCGCTGTTAGCAGACCTGCCCCGCGATGGCCGTGGCCGGCTCAAGGTTTTTCTCGGTGCCGCGCCCGGTGTCGGCAAGACCTACGCCATGCTGCAAGCGGCCCACACCCAATTGCGCCAAGGCGTGAAAGTCATCGCCGGGGTGGTCGAAACCCACGGCCGCGCCGAGACCGAAGCGCTGCTCGGCGGCTTGCCGCAACAGCCGTTGGTGCGCTCGGAATACCGTGGAGTGATGCTCGAAGAAATGGACCTCGACGGCCTGCTCGCGGCCAAGCCGAAATTGGTGTTGGTGGACGAACTGGCTCACACCAACGCTCCTGGCAGCCGTCACGCCAAACGCTGGCAAGACATCCAGGAACTGCTCGCCGCCGGCATCGACGTCTTCACCACGGTTAACGTCCAGCACCTCGAAAGCCTCAACGATCAAGTGCGCGGGATCACCGGCGTGCAGGTTCGCGAAACCCTGCCGGACTGGGTGCTGCAAGAAGCCTACGAACTGCTGCTGATCGACCTGCCGCCGCGCGAACTGCTTGAGCGTCTGCGCGACGGCAAGGTCTATGTGCCGGAGCAAGCGCGCGCGGCTATCGATGCCTTTTTCACTCAGACCAACCTCACCGCCCTGCGCGAACTGGCGATGCAAACCGCCGCTGCGCAGGTTGACGATGACCTGACCCAGGGTTATCGCCAGCTCGGCCAAGCGGCGCCCGCCGTGCGCGGTCGGCTGCTGGTCGGCATTGATGGTGATGCCCAGGCCGAGCGTCTGGTGCGTCACGCCAGTCGCGTCGCCCAACGTCGTCATTTGCCGTGGAGCCTGGTGCACGTGGACAACGGCAGCGTGCGCGACGAGCAATCGCGCCTGCGCCTGCAAAGTGCCCAGCAACTGGCCGAACGTCTTGGCGGCGAAGTGGTGTTGCTGCGTGCCGGCGAGGTGGCGAAAACCCTGATCCAGCACGCCGCCGAACGCCGCGCGAGTCTGGTGTTGGTCGGTCAGTCGCGCCAGCGTTTGCGTCGGCGGTTGTTTGGTGGCGGTCTGGCGTCACGCTTGCTGCGCGATGCGCGCGGGCTGGAAATCAACGTCCTCGACAGCGATCAGGAACAGGATCAGCCGCGTCAGCGTTCGGCGCATTCGCTGGTCTGGTTCGATTACGCGTTGGCGGTGGTAGCAACCGTTTTGGCCACGGCCTTGGCCTGGGCAGTGGCGAGTGTCTTGCCGCTGCCGAATATCTCGCTGGTGTTCCTCGCCGCCGTGTTGCTGGTGGCGGTGCGCAGCAGCCTCGGCCCGGCGCTGGCCTGTGCGGCGCTGTCGTTCCTGACCTATGACTTTCTGTTCATTCCGCCGAATTTCTCCTTCAGTATCCAGCGCGAAGAAGACGTGCTGACCTTACTGTTCTTCCTGCTGATGGCAGCCCTCACCGGTAACCTCGCGGCGCGGCAACGGCGGCAATTGCAGGCGCTGCGCGACACCCAGGAAGAGACCACCGAACTGCTCGATTTGTCGCGCAAACTCACCGCCGCCACCGATCGCCAGGCCGTGGTCAGCGCCGCAGCCCAGCACCTCAACGGCTGGAGCGATCTGCAACTGTGCCTGCTCAATCACGACGGCCAAGGCGGCTGGAAGGTCGAGACCGGTGGCCCGCTGGAGTTTTCCGAAGCCGAGCGTGCCGCCGCCGATTGGGCCTGGCAACACGACCAGCCGGCGGGCGCGGGCACCGGCACGCTGCCGTTCGGGCGTTGGTGGTGGTGGCCGTTATCGGTGGAAGACGGACCGTTGGCGTTGCTTGGCGTGTGCGCCAAGGAAGGCCAGACCTTGAGCGGTCAGCGTCGGCGTCTGTTGACGGCGCTGAGTCAGCCGCTGGCCCAGGCCTTGGCCCGTGCGCAACTGGCCGAAGACCTGGAAGCGGCGCGCCTGCATGGCGAAACCGAGCAATTGCGCAGTGCCTTGCTGGCGTCGGTGTCCCACGATTTGCGCACGCCGCTGACCTCCATGCGCGGCAGTATCGACAGCCTGCTGGCCCTCGGCGAAGCCATCCCGCTGGAGGATCGCCGCGAACTGCTCGAAGGCACCCGCGATGAAGCCGAGCGCCTCGACCGTTACATTCAAAACCTCCTGGACATGACCCGCCTCGGTCACGGCGCGTTGAAGCTGGCGCGGGACTGGGTGTCGCCGGCCGACATCGTCGGCAGCTCACTCAACCGTCTGCGCGCGGTGCTGTCGCCATTGCAGGTCAGTACCGAAGTGCCGGCCGAATTACCGCTGCTGTACGTGCATGCCGCGCTGATCGAACAGGCACTGGTCAACGTGCTGGAAAACGCCGCGCGCTTTTCTCCGCCCCACGGTCGACTGCAATTGCGCGCCGGGGCCGACGACAGCGAACTGTTTTTCTCGGTCTGCGACGAAGGGCCGGGAATTCCGGAGGAGGAGCGGGCGAAGATTTTCGACATGTTCTACACCGCCGCCCGCGGTGATCGGGGTGGGCAGGGCACGGGGTTGGGGCTGGCGATTTGTCAGGGTATGGTCGGTGCCCACGGCGGTCGGATCAGCGTCGCCGACGGCATCGAAGGGCGCGGCACCTGCATCACGCTGCACTTGCCATTGCAGGAACAACCGGGTTTTGAAAGTGAAGCCTGATACCCTTTGGACATCTCCATGCCGCGACCGGAAACCATGAGCCAGACCGCAACCATTTTGGTCATCGACGACGAACCGCAAATCCGCAAATTCCTGCGTATCAGCCTCGCTTCCCAAGGCTACAAAGTGCTCGAGGCCGGCACCGGCAACGAAGGCCTGGCCCAGGCGGCGTTGAACAAACCCGACTTGCTGGTGCTCGACCTCGGCCTGCCAGACATGGACGGCCAGCAAGTGCTGCGCGAGTTTCGCGAATGGTCGACGGTGCCGGTGCTGGTGCTGTCGGTGCGTGCCAGTGAAGGGCAGAAGGTTGAAGCGCTCGATGGCGGGGCCAACGACTACGTGACCAAACCGTTCGGTATTCAGGAATTCCTTGCCCGGGTGCGGGCCTTGTTGCGTCAGGCGCCGGTTGGCGAGGCTCAGCAAGCGGCGTTGACGTTCGGCCCGTTGACCGTCGACCTGGCCTATCGCCGGGTATTGCTCGACGGCACCGAAGTCGCGTTGACCCGCAAGGAGTATGCGGTGCTGGCGCAACTGGCCCGGCATCCCGGGCGGGTGATCACGCAGCAGCAGTTGCTGAAAGATATCTGGGGGCCGACCCATACCGAGGACAGTCACTATCTGCGGATTGTGGTGGGGCATTTGCGGCAGAAGCTGGCGGATGATCCGACTCAGCCCAGATTTATCGTCACCGAAGCGGGGGTGGGGTATCGGTTGTTGAGTGAGGGCGGCCTCTAGTTTTTGTGTTGAAAGTGCCGGCCTCTTCGCGAGCAAGCCCGCTCCCACAGGGGAATGCACTCCAATGTGGGAGCGGGCTTGCTCGCGAAGGGGCCTTCACATCCCCTCGAGAACTTCAAGAATCCCGATTCTGCTCACTCTCATACCGATCCAGCGTATCCCGCGCAATCTCCCGCCCCAGAGCGATCAACTCCGGCGCCTTGTAAAACTCGAAAAACCGGCAAACCCGTTTCGGCACGTTGATCAGGATGTCCGGCGGATACCCGGCAATCTTGTACTGCGCCAACGACGTCTGCATCACCTCGAAACTCTGGTTGATCAGGTCCAGCAAGGACGCCGGCCCGACGTTGTCGATGATGAACGAGCCGGTGGCTGACTTTGGCGCGCCTTCGCGTTCGGGGGCGGCCGCCGGTTGCTGGGCTTCGGGTTCGGCGGATTCGATCCAGGGGTTGATATCGGCCGCTTCGGCCATCAAGGCTTCCTTTTCCAGCAGCAGCAATTGTTCCGCCTGTTTGCGCCGGAACGGCAATTTTGAACCCAGAGAGTTGATCAGGCTGTCGAACCGGGTCTTGAACGCAGGCGGCCGCTGAATCACCGGCAGTTGATAGTGGCGCTGGTTGGTGGAGTTGAGGTTGACCGCGATGATCAGGTCGCAATGGCTCGACACCACGGGCACGATCGGCAAAGGGTTGAGAATGCCGCCATCCACCAGCATGCGATTGCCCTGCATCACCGGGGTGAACAGGCTGGGAATTGCCGCCGAGGCGCGCATGGCCTGGTGCAAACAACCTTCCTGGAACCAGATTTCCTGCTGGTTGGTCAGGTCGGTGGCCACGGCTGTGTAAGGGATGCGCAGGTCTTCGATGTTGATCTCGCCGACGATCTTGCGGATCTGCCCGAACACCTTCTCCCCGCGAATCGCGCCCAAGCGAAAACTGACGTCCACCAGACGCAAGACATCAAGGTAGTCCAGGCTTTCGATCCAGTCGCGATAATCGTCCAGTTTTCCGGCGGCGTAGATCCCGCCGACCACGGCGCCCATCGAGCAGCCCGCGATGCAGGCGATGTCGTAGCCGCGCCGTTCGATTTCTTCAATGACACCGATATGGGCATAGCCCCGGGCCCCGCCTGAGCCCAGCACCAGTGCGACACGCTTTTTCATGAATCGCCCTCGTCTGACAAGGTTCAACAATGCACCCATCAAGGGGCGCGCTTCAATCGCAAAGGTCGCTCGGTGGGGCGAACACGTCGTTTTTTCGACACTCCATGGCGGCACATGGGTATTCTCGCGAGCGATAAAGTTTGCGCGGCGGGCCAAGGCACTTTTCACGTGCCAGACCGTCTTACCTGCACGACTGTTTACCTATTCTTGAGGTGTGAGTGATGAAAGCCTGGATCTGTGTGCCCTTGATTGCCCTGGCACTCGCCGGTTGTGCTGGCAAAACCGCTTACCGTGACAGCTGCGGTAGCAACCTCGATGCTGCGTGGCATGAACTGGACCTGGCCAAGGCCGAAGGTTTCGCCGGCACCGTCAGCTACTCCAAGGCCCTGTCGCTGTTGACCGCGGCCAAGACCCAGCAGCAATTCGAAGGCTTTGAAGGCTGCACCAAGAAGGCCGAGAAGGCGCGCTTCTATATTCGTGAGTCACGCGCTGGTCGTTGAGGCATGATCTAGGCTAAAGGAAATTCGCTTCAGGGAGCAAACGATGTCTGCCTTGGTTAATCGGTTGGTGGCTCATGTTCTGGGTCTGGAAGTTCGTCTGCTGGCGTGCCAGGCGCGTTTGAGTGCGCGCACCGATCCGGAAGCCTTGCACGACCTGCGCACTACGGTTCGCCGTTTGCGCAGTCTATTGAGGCCGTTGCGTGGGCTTCCCGGCGTCGAGCAGCTGGAAACAGCGGCGTCCCGGGTGGGCGACCTGACCACGCCGTTGCGTGATCGCGAGGTGCTCGCGGCGTACCTGCTCAAGCACGATCAACCCGAGGCGGCGCAACGACGCATGGCACAGATGGCTGCGGCGTATCCGGCGGTGGCAGCAAGCCCCGAGGTGACGCAGTTGTTGATGATCCTCGACGCCTTTCCGCGTTTTCTCCGTGCCTCCCAGCGTCAGGGTTTGCTCAAGGGCTTGCGTAAACGCGTCGAAAAGCGTCTGGCCAAACAATGGAAAAAACTCGATCAGGCTTTGCACGATCCTGCCCACGATCGCCATCGCTTGCGCTTGCTGATCAAGCGCGTGCGCTATGGCATCGACGCCTATCCCGAACTGGATCGATTACCTGAAGCGACGATGCCGCGCTTGAAGTCTGCGCAAGGTGCCCTGGGTGAATGGCATGACTGTTTTCAATGGCTGGCCAAGGCTGAACAGGAATCCGATCTGCAACCTTGTGTCGCCGTCTGGAAAACCACCATGGCCAAGGCCGAAGAACGCGCCGACCGCGTCCTCGACAAACTCAGCGCTGCCTGCTTCAAATCCTGAACCCACCGCAAATCCCTGTGGGAGCGAGCTTGCTCGCGATGACGGCATGACAGCCAACATCAATGTTGAATGTCACGGCCCTATCGCGAGCAAGCTCGCTCCCACAGGGATGGGGGTTGAACATGGAATCATGTGTTCCAGCCCTGCACGGCCTATCTGTCAGTTTCTTTGGCCGGAATAAGCGCTGTGCCGTCCTCGCCGTCTGGTTAACATCCCTCCATCCTTTTCCGCTCCGAGGTTTTCATGCGCTTTTCCGATCTGCTCGACGCCGTCCGCAGCCAGCCGCTGGAGCTGTCTATCCCGGCCGAATGGGCGCAAGGGCGTGCCAGTTTCGGTGGCCTGGTGGCCGCGTTGCAATACGAAGCCATGCGCGCAAAAGTCCCGGCGGATCGGCCGGTGCGTTCGCTGGCGATCACCTTTGTCGGGCCGGTTGAACCCGAAGTGCCGGTCAGTTTTGAGGTTGATGTGCTGCGCGAAGGCAAAGCCGTCAGCCAGGTGCTGGGCCGGGCGATGCAGAAGGGGCAAGTGGTGACGTTGATCCAGGGCAGCTTCGGTGCCTCGCGACCTTCCGAAGTCGCGGTTGCGGCCGAGCCCGCACCTGAAATGAAACATTGGGAGCAGTGCCAGGAACTGCCGTACATCAAAGGCGTGCTCCCGGAGTTCATGCAGCATCTGGCGATGCGCTGGAGTGTCGGCGGTCTGCCGTTCACCGGCAACAAATCCCGCGAGATGGGCGGCTGGGTGCGTTTGCGTGGGGACGTGAAGGAAGAGGCGGTCAGCGAGTCGCATATTCTGGCGCTGGTGGACGCCTGGCCACCGGCCCTGTTGCCGCACCTGAGCAAACCCGCGATGGGCAGCACACTCACCTGGACCATCGAATTCGTCCAGCCGTTGCTTGAGTTAAGCACGCTGGACTGGTGTAAATACCTGGTTGAAATCGAGCATGGCGCCGACGGCTACGGTCACGCAGCGGCGAAACTGTGGCGCGCGGACGGTCAGTTGATCGCCATGAGCCGGCAGACGGTAACGATTTTCGCCTGATCAGTGACGACGGTGGCGTTCCCGCCAGGCGCGCCACCAGCCGCCACTAAGGAAGAACCGCGGGAAGGTCAGGAACTGCTCGACCAGCAAGCGTGACAGCGCATCTTTACGATCACTGAACGGCTCGGAGGCTTGCGCCTCCAGGCTGTGGCCGTGGCGCTGCAAGCCCAGCGCGGCGATCACGCCTATGACACCGATGGCGAAGTTCGCGAAGTTCAGGCCGAACACCCCGGAAACAATCAACAGAAACGCCACGATGAACAGCGGCACGGCAATCAGGTGCAACACCAGATTGGTCGGGTGCTGGTGATTGCCCGGGTAGGCTCGCCATTGCCAGGCGGGTAGGTTGGGATGACGTTTGCCCATGATGCTGATCCTCGATCCATGTTGAACACATGATTGAAGAATAGGCTTGGCTTATGAGGGCGGCGAATCAAGGTTGGCTATCGGAGTGATAGCGGCCATGCGGGATATTGATGTTGGCTGGACTGACGCCTTCGCGAGCAGCCCGCTCCCACAGGTAATGTGCAAATGTCGGAATAGCGCTAATCCTGTGGGAGCGGGCTTGCTCGCGAAGGGGCCTTCAAAGCTTGAGCTGCCCTATCGCCTTGTTCAATTCCCCAGCCAACGCCGCCAGCTCATTACTGGTGGTCGCCGAATCCACCGTCTGCTGAACCGTGTTCTCGGTCACGTCCCGAATACTCACCACCGCCCGGTTCATCTCTTCCGCCACCTGACTCTGCTGCTCGGCCGCTACCGCAATCTGCGTATTGCTTTCGCGCATCTGCGCCACTGCGCTGGTGATATGCGCCAACGCTGTGCCAGCTTCCTGGGCCTGTTGTACGCAGTCGTCGGCCTTGAACGAGCTTTCCTGCATGAAGTCCACCGCGTCGCGGGTCCCTGCCTGCAACGCCGAGACCATGATGGTGATCTCGTCGGTCGAGGTTTGCACACGCTTGGCCAGGTTGCGCACTTCATCGGCGACCACCGCAAAACCGCGACCCATTTCGCCCGCCCGTGCTGCTTCAATCGCGGCATTCAGCGCCAGCAGATTGGTCTGCTCGGCAATGCTGTGAATCACGCCGACCACGCCGTTGATTTTCTGACTGTCCTCGGCCAGACGCTGAATCATCTCGGCCGTCTGCTGCACGCCGCTGGACAACCCGGCGATGGACTTCTGCACCCGACTGACCACTTCCTGCCCGCTGCCGGCCAAGGTGTCAGCGGTTTGCGAAAGGTCGCGGGTGGCGCCGGCGTGCTGGGCGATGTGATAGACGGTGGCGGTCATTTCGTTGATCGCCGTGGCGGCCTGATCGGTTTCGCTTTGCTGGCCGAGCATGCCGTGACGCACCTCGTTCATGCTCGAGGCCAGTCGCGCCGCGCCATCATCCAGTTGCCGGGCAGTGCTGGCGACAGTGTTGACCACCCGCTGGTAACCGGCCTGCATCGCATTGAAGGCATTGGCCATTTGCCCGACTTCGTCTTTGCAGGCCAACGGCACACGGGCTGACAGGTCGCCGGTTTTCTCGACGTGAAGCATCACGTCTTTCAGGGTGTTGAGCTGACTCAGCAGGAAGCGGATCAACAACTGCGAAGCGCCCAGCATCGCCAGCATCAGGATGAACACCGCCACCGCGTAATGGGTGAAGCGTTCGCCGAACACCTGGCTCAGGCTCGGTCCATGAGCGATCACCGCGACCTGCTGACCGTCGGGACGAGAAAGCACCTCGGCGCCCATCAACGGGTTGTCGCCGAACAGCGGCATTGAATTGATTTCGACCCAGCCATGGGCATCGGCCAGTTCCAGCACCGGCTGCTCGTTCAGCAACGGCGCCTGGCCGCGACTGAAAGTCAGCAGGTTTTCGGCCTTGGGCAGCGGCTGCCCGTCAGGCCAGGCATTGAGCAAGCGAGCCTGCGCCTGAGCCGATGCTTGAGCCGCGTGGCTGCGAGCTTGTTGTTCAAGCTGCACGGCGTACAGCACCAGCAAGAGGGTGGTGAAAAAGGCGACCGCATTGACCGCCCAGAATTTGTATTTCAGCGAGATATTGCTAAGCCAGGCACCCATGGAGGTTTTCTCTGATAGCGGAAACAGCATTGGCAAGGTGCCAGCATTGTGCCGCTATGCAGGGATTCTGGACTTGATGTGGGTCAAAGGACCACACACACACACATCCAATGTGTGTGGGCTTGCTCGCGAAGGCGGTGGAACAGTCAATGTAGATGTCGACTGATTCGTCGCTTTCGCGAGCAAGCCCGCTCCCACAGGGGATTTGTGGTTACTGGGGGATGGAGGGCAGGCCGTAGAACGCGCGAGCGCAGGCGGTGGTGTGGGCAGCCAGATCCTCTTCCGTTTCGCCTCGATGCAACGCCACTTCGCGCAGCACTTCAGTCAAATACGCGGGTTCGTTGCGACCGTTCTTCGGCTTGGGCCGCAAGCTGCGCGGCAGAAGGTACGGCGCATCGCTCTCCAGCATCAAGCGCCCGCGCTTGATCTCCTTCACCAACGGATGCAGGTGCGTGCCCCGGCGCTCGTCGCAGATCCAGCCGGTGATGCCGATGTGCAAATCCAGATCGAGGTAACTGAACAGCGCCTTCTTTTCCCCTGTGAAGCAATGCACCACCGCAGCCGGCAGCTGGTCGCGGTAATCACGGAGGATTTCCAGCAGTCGCTGACTGGCATCGCGCTCGTGGAGGAACACCGGCAACTGCAGATCGACCGCCAGCGCCAGGTGCTCCTCAAGGACTTTTTCCTGCTGGGGGCGTGGCGAGAAATCGCGATTGAAATCCAGCCCGCATTCACCCACGGCTACAACGTTGGGTTCCTTGAGCAAACTGCGCAGTTGCCGGGCGCTGTCGGCGTTCCAGTCGCTGGCCGAATGAGGGTGAATGCCTGCGGTAGCGAACAGCCGCTGAGCCGTTTCGTCCAGCTGCCGGCACAGTTCCAGCGCCTGTTCGCTGCCTTCGACACTGGTGCCGGTCAGGACGAGTTGGCAGACCCCCGCGGTATACGCGCGATCGAGTACGGCCTGGTGTTTATCACCAAAACTGGGGTTGGTCAGGTTGACGCCGATATCGATGAGTTGCATGGTGCTACCTCGGACCAAAGGCCGGAAAGCATATCAGAGCTGTAGATTTATAAGAAAAGCCAAGAACTACAACGAGTTAAAGCTGTCTCTTGATGCCGCAAGACACGCCGGGGTGGTCAAGGTGCCATCACTGTGCCAGTCTTTCGCACTTTGTCAGCGCTCAAAGGCGCTCTGTTTCTGTCGTTCGATGTCATGAAAATTCGTGAGGTCGGCCCAGTATTCTTTCCGGAGAGTGGATGACACGTCCCTCGATGTTGCTACTGCTGTGCTGTTCGTTGTTGCTGCCGATGCCGGCGGTCGCACGTCTGGCCGGCCCGCTGCAAGCCGTGCCGGCGGCCAAGGTCCGTGACCTGGCGGAGATTCGCAGCAGTCGTGTGTTGCGGGTGCTGGTCAACCAGAGCCGCAACAGCTCCGGCGAAGTCCAGGGCCAGGCCATCGGCGTCGAATACCACCGCCTGCGCGCCTTCGAGCAATACCTCAACGGTCACGCCCGTGACGGACAGGAAATCACCCTCAAGATCATTCCCAAGGCCAAGGATCAACTGCTTGGTGCCTTGCAGCGCGGGGAGGGTGACCTGGTCGCGCCGGGGGAGTTGCTCGACTTGCAACCGGGCCACGCGGTCAGCAGCAGCGAACCGATTGCCAGCAACATCCCCTTGGTGCTGGTCGGCATCAAGGGAGAACGCCGTTACACCCGAGTCGAACAACTCTCGGGTAAAACCCTGGCGTTGCCCACCGGCAGTGCCGCCGGCGACGCGGTCAGTCAGATCAATTCAAAGCTCGCCCTGCACAAACTGGCGCCGGTGAAAATCGAATGGGTCGACCCCAGTCTGGCGGTCGAAGACGTTTTGGAAATGGTCCAGGGCGGGATCTTTCACCTGACCATCGTCGAGCAGCCGATTGCCGAGCGCTGGGGCAAGATCCTGCCCAAGTTGCGCTTCGACAAGCAACTGGCGATCAGCGACCCGGGCGAAGAGTTCTGGTTCGTGCGCCGCGATGCCTCGATGTTGCGCGCAAGCATCGATCGTTTCCTGACCACCTACAAGAAACCGTCGGACCAGGACGCAGCGTTTCTGCGCATCTATCGCCGTCTGTATCAAGTGCACTATCCCTTGGCCAAGGCTGATCGGCAGCGTCTGGAAAAACTTCGCCCGGTGCTGCAAAAGCACGCGGATGCCCAAGGCATGGACTGGCTGAACCTGGCGGCACTGGCTTTCAAGGAGTCGGCGTTGCAACCCAACGCCCGTAGCGGCAGCGGCCCCACCGGGCTGATGCAGATCACCCCGTCCGCAGCCCAGCGCGTCGGGGTCAACAACATTCAGAACCTCGACGCCAATGTGCAGGCCGGTGCCAAGTACCTGGCGATGATCCGTCGCAAGTTCTTCGCCAGTCCCAAACTCAACGAGCGCGAGCGCATGGCGTTCGTGCTGGCGGCCTACAACATGGGGCCGGAACGGGTCCAGGGCATGCGCGCCGAAGCCCGGCGGCGTGGCTTGAATCCCAATCAGTGGTTCTTCCAGGTCGAACGCATTGCCATGGAGCAGGTGGGAATGGGCGCCGTCAGCTATGTTAATAGCGTGAACAAGTATTACCTGGCGTTCGATCGTGAAAGGGAGTCGTTGGAGCCCCAGGGGCAGAAAGTAGCCTCACGCAAATGATCGACTAAACTGATTGTTATGTCGCAAAAATTGCGCTTTTAACATTGGTTTTATCGATTAATATAGCGGCCAACCAACACACAATCACAATGGATGACACAGCATGAGCTCACTGATCAACAAGGTACTGTTTACCCGCGCTGGCTACGGCTTGACCGTTCTGCGGATCTTCGTCGGCATTATCTTCGCTGCTCACGGCGCGCAGAAACTTTTCGGCATGTTTGGTGGTTACGGCATTGCCGGCACCGCGCAGTACATGGAAAGCCTGGGTCTGGCACCGGGTCACCTGATGGCGATTCTGTCCGGTGGTACCGAGTTCTTCGGCGGTCTGGCACTGATCATCGGTCTGCTGGCACGCCCGGCAGCACTGGGGCTGGCCTTCCTTTCGCTGGTCGCCATTTTCACCGTACACATCAGCCACGGTCTGTTCATGTCCAATAACGGTTATGAGTTCGCCCTGGCCTTGCTCGGCGGCAGCATTGCGGTACTGATCGAAGGTGCCGGCAAACTGTCGGTAGACCGCGCGATCGCCGACTGACCGCTCTGGCTCAACGAAAAGGCCCGCATTGCGCGGGCCTTTTTTGTTGCGCGTCATTCTTGACACTGTCCGGTCAGCTTCTCTAGGATGCTGCTCATGCGCCGATTTAAACAGCTACTTGCGGGGCGCCAGGTGACTCATCCAGTTGCCGATAGAAGCTTGAAACAGGCTTCGAAATACCGCTAAAGCGCTGGTTCGGTGTTGCCTCTCACCTGCCATGCAGACTTTTGAGGCAGAGACACGACCCAATGAATGCACTAAGCCCCGTTGTACGCCCCGCGCCGATTACGGCACACCTCACCCAGCGCAATCCAAAAATCCTGCTTGGCGGAAAACATCAGCCGACGCTCCTGCGTTATCTCGATGGCTGGCCACGTCGTACTGGCGGCCCCGCAGCGTTCCTGATCCAGTTTGTCGAAGACGGTGAATCACTGGCGCGATTTGCCAGCGACAGTTTTGATCTGGCCGTCATTCAATCGCCCAGCGTTGAAGACGCGCCGGAAGTAATCAAGCAACTGACCCGGGTTGCCCGGCAAGGTTTGATTACGCGCCGCTGAGGCTTTAGAGATACTCGATCGCCACGATATACACGCACTGCTCACCGGTCGGTGTCTGGACCCGAACCTCGGCGTCCAGCGCCTTGCCAATGAGCGCCCGGGCGAGCGGCGAGTCGATGCTGATCAGTCCCAGTTTCAAATCCAGCTCATCCGGCCCGACGATGCGGTAGCGTGATTCTTTGCCGTCTTCATCTTCGATGGTGACCCAGGCGCCGAAGTAAACCTTGTTCGGGTCGCTGGGTTTTTCGCTGACAACTTTCAGCGCTTCGAGCCGCTTGGTGAGAAAGCGCACGCGACTGTCGATTTCGCGCAGCATCTTTTTGCCGTAGGTGTACTCGGCGTTTTCCGAGCGATCACCCTGTGCCGCCGCCTCGCTGACAGATTGCGTGACCTGAGGCCGACGGACATGCCAGAGCTCATGGAACTCGGCCCGCATCCGCGCTTCACCTTCAGGAGTGATCAGCGCGGTGCCAGCGGTGCGGGGAGGGCGATAACGGCTCATGGCAACTTCTTGTGAGGGAAAGGCCTTGAGTCTATCAACCCTCGCGCAACACTGTCAGCGGGCTGGCGTTCAGCGCACGACGGGTACCGAACACGCCGGCGCCGCCGATCAGCACCGCGCCAATCAACGGCAACACCAAAAGCCACGGATGCGGATGCCACGGCAGGTCGAAGGCGTAGCGGTAAAGCACCAGGCTCACCAACTCCGAACCCAACGCCGCCAACAACCCGCTGACCGCGCCGAGCAAGCCGAACTCGATCCGCCGTGCCTTGACCAGCAACTGCCGTTCGGCCCCCAGTGCGCGCAGTAGCGCTCCTTGGCGAATGCGTTCATCGAGGGTCGCCTGCAAGCCCGAGAACAACACCGCCATCCCCGCCGCCAAGACAAACAACAGCACATATTCCACCGCCAAAGTGACTTGAGCGAGGATGCTGCGCAGCTGCTCCAACAAGGCTTCGACTTGCAGGATGGTCACCGCCGGGAACGACCGGGACAGGTCGACAATCTGCTGATCGTGACCCGCCGCCAGATAGAAACTGGTCAGGTAGGTCGCCGGCAAATCCTTCAACGTCCCAGGCTGGAAAATCATGAAGAAGTTCGGCTGGAAGTTGTCCCAGTTGATCTCCCGCAAGCTGGTGACTTTCGCTTCGCGATTAGCCCCGCCGACGGTAAAGACCATGTGATCGCCGAGCTTGAGCTTCAGGCTTTCAGCAACCTTGCCTTCCACCGACACGCCGGGAATCTCATCGGCTGGCTGTTCGCTCCACCAGTTGCCCGCCGTCAGTTTGTTGCCCGCCGGCAGGTCCGCTGCCCAGGTCAGGCTCAGGTCGCGCTGGATCGCCCGGTCACCCGCCGAATCCTTGCTGACGATCTCCTGCACCGGCTCGCCGTTGATGCTGATCAGTCGTCCGGGCACTACGGGGTACAGCGGCGCCGATTGGGCCGAGAGTTCGATCAGGCGATCGGTGAAGGCTTGTTTGTCGGCGGGCAGGATATTCAGAGCGAAATAGTTCGGCGCGTTTTTCGGCAATTGGTTCTGCCAAGTGTCGAGCAACTCACCGCGCAACAATGCGATCAGCGCCATGGACAACAGGATCAGACCGAAGGCCAGGGCTTGTCCCGCTGCCGCCAGAGGATGGCGCAGCAATTGGCCCAGCCCAAGGCGCCAGGGCAACGAGGCGCGCGCCAGCATCCGACGCAGGCTTTTGAGCAGCAGCAACAGCAGGCCGCCGAGTATGACCGCCGCGATCACGCCGCCGCCGAGCAGGGCGAAGGTCAGCAGCAGGTCGAGGCTCAGGCGCCACATGATCAGGCCGAGGGCGCCCAACGCGGCGCCGTAGACCATCCAGGTGCTGGACGGAATCGGTAGCATGTCCCGACGCAGAACCCGCAGCGGTGGCACTCGACCGAGTGCCGCCAGCGGCGGCAGGGCAAAACCGGCCAAGGCCACCAGCCCGGTGCCGATCCCGGCGATGGCGGGAAACAGACCGCCCGGTGGCACATCGGTCGGCAACAAATCATGCAGCAGCGCGAACAATCCAAGCTGTGCGAGCCAGCCGAGGAGGGCGCCGCCAAGGCTGGCGAGCAGGCCGAGTACCGTCAGCTGCAAACTGAACAGCACCATGGTTTCCCGGCGCGACAGACCCAGGCAGCGCAGCAAGGCACTGGCGTCGAAGCGGCGGGTGGCGAAGCGCGTCGCCGACAACGCCACGGCCACGCCGGACAGCAGAACCGCGACCAGACTGGCCATGTTCAAGTAACGCTCGGCCTTGCCCAGCGCGCCGCCGATCTGCCGGTTGCCGTCGCGGGCATCCTGTATACGCTGGTTGGCGGCGAGGCCGGGCTTGATCAGTTGACGGTAGGTTTCCAGCGCCTCGGCTTTACCACGCCAGAGTTCACGGTAACTGACCCGGCTGCCGGGTTGCACCACGCCGGTCGCGGCGAGGTCGCTGAGGTTGATCAGCACCCGCGGCGTCAGGCTGTAGAAATTGCCGGCACGGTCCGGTTCGTAGGTCAGGACCCGCGCCAGTTTCAGGGTGCGCAGGCCGACATCGATGCTGTCGCCGATCTTCAGGTCTAGCGCGGTCAGCAGTCGCGCTTCAACCCAGGCTTCACCGGGTTTCGGTCCGCCACCGGCTTCCTCCGGTGCGAAGGGCGCCGGGGCGCTTTTCAGTTCGCCACGCAGCGGATAAACGTCGTCGGCCGCCTTGATGCTGGACAGTTGAATGCCGTTGTCGGTGGCGATGACACTGGAGAACTCAACCACTTGAGCGTGTTCGAGTCCCAGCTCCGTCCCACTTCTGATCTGTTCGGGGCGTGCCGGTGAACTGCCTTCGAGCAACAAGTCAGCACCGAGAAACTCGGTGGCGCGCAGCATCATGGCGCCATTCAGGCGGGCACCGAAGTAGCCGATGGCGGTACTCGCCGCCACGGCGACCACCAGGGCGAAGAACAACACCCGCAGCTCACCGGCACGGGCGTCGCGCAGGAGTTGGCGGATGGCAAGGCTGAACAGGCGCAACAGCGGCAGGCGTGCCATCAAGGCTCCAGAGGGGCGACCAGCAGGCCGGCTTCAAGGCGGATCAGGCGCCGGCAGCGATGTGCCAGGCGTTCGTCGTGGGTCACCAGCACCAGGGTCGTGCCGCGTTCCTGGTTGAGTTCGAACAGCAAGTCACTGATGCGTTCGCCGGTGTGGCTGTCGAGGTTGCCGGTGGGTTCGTCAGCGAACAGCACATCGGGTTCTGCGGCAAACGCACGGGCAATTGCTACGCGCTGCTGTTCACCACCGGAGAGCTGGCGCGGCGAGTGGGTCAGGCGCTGGCCCAGGCCAACCCGCTGGAGCAATTGAGTGGCCCGTTCGCGGGCGTCTTTGCGGCCGTCGAGTTCCAGCGGCAGCATGACGTTTTCCAGCGCGTTGAGGCTGTCGAGCAGTTGAAAGGACTGAAACACAAAACCCACATGCTCGGCCCGAATGCGCGCGCGCTGGTCTTCATCGAGATTGCTCAGGTCCTGGCCGGCGAGGGTGACTTCACCGCTGCTCGGCAGGTCAAGGCCGGCGAGCAGGCCGAGGAGGGTGGATTTGCCGGAACCGGAGGCACCGACGATGGCCAGGCTGTCACCCTTGTTCAGTTCCAGGCTGAGTTCGTGCAGGATAGTCAGTTCACCTTCCGCGCTGGGAACCACTTTGCTGAGGTTCTTCGCGGTGAGAATGCTTGCGCCCATGGAGAATCCGATGCGAGTGTGGTTTTTGAGTGCTGGCCTGGCCTTGATGTGCATGGCCCAGAACGCAGCGGCGGGAACAGTCCTGATCGTTGGCGATAGTATCAGCGCCGGTTTCGGCCTGGATACCCGCTTGGGGTGGGTGTCGTTGCTTGAGCAACGGCTCAAGCGCGAAGGTTTCGACGATAAGGTGGTCAACGCTTCCATCAGTGGCGACACCAGCGCCGGAGGCCAGGCGCGCCTGCCCGCGCTGCTTGCAGAGCATAAGCCGGAGCTGGTAATCCTTGAGTTGGGCGGCAACGACGGCCTGCGCGGAATGCCCCCAGCTAATTTGCAACAAAACCTTGCGTCGATGATCGACAGCTCCAGGAACAGTGGCGCCAAGGTGCTTTTGCTTGGCATGCAGCTGCCACCCAACTATGGCGTTCGCTATACCGAGGCCTTTGCGAAGGTCTACAGCACACTCGCCAACGAGAAAAACATCCCGCTGGTACCGTTTTTTCTCGACGGCGTGGGCGGTCATCCAGACCTGATGCAGGCCGACGGATTGCACCCGGCTGCGGGCGCTCAGGACAAGTTGCTGGAAAATGTCTGGCCGACACTGAAACCGCTGCTTTGACGCTTTTCTAGCGGCGGTGTTTCGGCTAAGGTGGCGCCCCCGATTTGGAGCCCCCGATGCCGCGTCCTGCCTGGTCCCTTTTTGCCTACCAACTGATCGAGCCTGACGAACAGCTGGATCTGTTCGCCTGCCAGGAAGTGCGGGTGCATCTGGTGACTCGTCAGCTGGAGCTGGGCGGCTCGGCCGACCGAACCTTGTGCGGCAGTCTGCTGCCCGCGCAACCGCGCTGGTCGAGTGTCGACCGTCGGGTATTCCAGGACCAGCGCCTGTGTTCGCTGTGCCGGGCCATCCTCGAATCGCAGAAACGCGGCACCTCGCCGATCTGGCCAGAGTTGCGGTTCGAGCTGTAAAGCGGCAAAGATAGCTTGCTATCGGCCAACTCCCCGAAATTCCGGATGCCGGTGTACAATCGCGTTTTTATACCCTTGTCGATCATGCGAAGGATTTTCCGGATGTTGCCGCGTTTTCCTGCCGTTACCCGCTGCCTGTCTCTTGCCGCCCTTTGTATGGCGGGCCCCGTAGCCGCACTGGAGCTGCCCCTGCCACCGCCCGGTGAAGACATCGTCGGCCAGGTGCAAGTAATCAAGGCCAAGTACGAAGACACCTTCGCCGACCTCGGCACCACTTACGATCTGGGCTATTCGGAAATGGTCGCGGCCAACCCTGGCGTCGATCCATGGTTGCCGGGCGCTGGTACCGAGATCGTCCTGCCGACGCGCTTCATCCTGCCGCCGGGCCCGCGTGAAGGCATCGTCATCAACCTGGCTGAATACCGCCTCTACTACTTCCCGAAAGGCCGGAACGTGGTCTACACCTTCCCGCTGGGTATCGGTCGTGAAGGCTGGGGCTCGCCGATTGCCCACACCAGCATCATTGCCAAGACGCCGAACCCGACCTGGACCCCTCCAGCGTCGATCAAGGCCGAGCACGCCGCTGATGGCGATCCGCTGCCGAACGTCGTGCCGGCCGGCCCGGATAACCCGCTGGGGCCGTTCAAGTTCACCCTGGGTACGCCGGGCTACCTGATCCACGGCTCGAACAAGAAGTTCGGCATCGGCATGCGCACCAGCCACGGCTGCTTCCGCATGTTCAACAACAACGTGCTGGAAATGGCGGGCATGGTGCCGGTCGGTACCTCGGTACGCATCCTCAGCGATCCGTACAAGTTCGGCGTCAGTGGCGGCAAGGTGTACCTGGAAGCGCACACGCCGCTGGACGACAAGGGCAACCCTTCTGTGGTCGACAAGCACACCGCTGTGATCAACGCGATGCTCAAGCGCGAGGACATCACCAATAACCTGCGCATGAACTGGGACGTGGTCCGCGACGTGGTTGCCGCTGAAGATGGCCTGCCGGTGGAAATCGGAGTACCAAACACTTCCGCGCCGATGGTGACAACTGCACCGATTGACCCGCTGCAGTAAGGCTTGAAAAGAACCCGCCGACGCAGGCCGCGCCGGTGGGTTTTTTATTGCCGGCAGGAAATATCAGGCAATAAAAAAGCCGACCCATAAATGGGTCGGCTTGATAACAATCCCGAAGGACTATTACTTGCGGCTAGCTTTTTCCAGCATGCGCAGAGCACGCTCGTTAGCTTCGTCAGCAGTCTGTTGTGCTTTTTGAGCAGCAGCCAGAGCTTCATCAGCTTTACGGTAAGCTTCGTCTGCACGAGCCTGGGAGCGAGCAGCTGCGTCTTCAGTAGCAGTCAGACGTGCTTCGGTTTCTTTCGATACGCTGCTGCAACCGGTAGCCAGAACTGCGGCCAGAGCCAGAGCAGAGAATTTCAGAACGTTGTTCATCGTGTTCCCCTTCAAGGACTTTCTATTAAGTAGCTGTCTCCTCAGAGTGAGGAAATAGCCGGCGTACATACTACCCATTACTTCTAGTAAGTAAACTGACGTGTAGCAAGAAGCAAAAAAAATTGTAGGCGTTGATTCTTTTTCGAGCAACTTTTAACTGCATTGTTTAAAAAATATCCAGCTGGGAGGCCCGAGATGAGCGATCCGCCGAAAAAAAGTTCCGTGCACTCAGCGCTGTTTTTCTCATTCTTGGCTAAAGTCTGCCTATATGGATTCGTCCATACTTTTGTTCGGATTTTGCGCAGCGGCTCTCATAATCTTTATCCATCTTGATGGTGACTTTAAGAGCGCGCGTTCGTCTTAAGTCTCAACATCCGGCAATGTACAGGCTATCGACCCGCGGATATCTCCGGTCGAGCCGTCCCTGCGTCACCCGGAGCAGCACCCGCCACCTGAGTCCGATGACGAGCGTATCTTGAGCATTTCTGCCAATGGTGCCTACTATTTGAGGGTGTCCGGTTGCGCGAGATCGGTGCAGTTCTTCTCGGTGTCCGTTCAGGCACGGGGTGGCGTAGATGTTCCTTCGCCGGAAAAACATCGGTAAGGTAGGGGTCAGAATTCAAGACCCGCGAGGAGTAGTGATGAGCGAGGCGTTGTCCATCCACCATGACCAGGCTGGTCATCAGTTCGAGACCAGTGTGGACGGTCATCGTGCCTACCTGACCTATATGGATCTTGGGAAACAGACCCTGGATATCTATCGCACCTTCGTGCCTAACGCGTTGCGTGGTCGCGGCATCGCGGCGGCATTGACCGAGCAGGCGCTGCAGTACGCTGAAGAAATGGGTTACACCGTCATTCCATCGTGCTCTTACGTCGAGCGCTACATGGAGCGTCACCAGCGGCATGCTGCCAAGCTGAGCCAGTAACCGCAAAATACGAACACAAAAAAACGCCGGGTTAAGCCCGGCGTTTTTGTGTGCGGCGAAACGTGATCAGGTGCGAGCGCGCTTCGGCAGCACATCCTTGAGCTTGGCGTGCATGCTGCGCAAGGTGTTTTCGGTCGCAGACCAATCGATGCAGGCATCGGTGATCGACACGCCGTATTGCAGGTCGGCGAGGTCTTTCGGGATGGCCTGGCAGCCCCAGTTCAGGTGACTTTCGACCATCAGGCCGATGATCGACTGGTTGCCTTCGAGGATCTGGTTGGCGACGTTCTCCATCACCAGCGGTTGCAGGGCCGGGTCCTTGTTGGAGTTGGCGTGGCTGCAATCGACCATGATGTTCGGCTTGATCTTCGCCTTGTTCAGCGCTTGCTCGCAGAGTGCGACGCTGACCGAATCATAGTTCGGCTTGCCGTTGCCGCCGCGCAGTACCACGTGACCGTAGGCATTGCCCTTGGTGGTAACGATCGACACGCCACCTTCCTGGTTGATACCCAGGAAACGGTGCGGGCTGGAAACCGACTGTAGGGCGTTGATCGCCACCGTCAGGCCGCCATCGGTGCCGTTCTTGAAGCCGACGGCTGAAGACAGGCCGGACGCCATTTCACGGTGAGTCTGGGATTCGGTGGTGCGCGCGCCGATGGCCGACCAGCTGATCAGGTCCTGCAAGTATTGCGGGGAGATCGGATCAAGGGCTTCAGTGGCGGTCGGCAGGCCCATCTCGGCCAGGTCCAGCAGCAACTGACGACCGATGTGCAGACCGTCCTGAATCTTGAAGGAGTCATCCAGGTACGGGTCGTTGATCAAGCCTTTCCAGCCGACGGTGGTGCGTGGCTTCTCGAAATACACGCGCATGACCAGATACAGGGTATCGGACACTTCTGCGGCGAGCACTTTCAGGCGCTCGGCGTATTCGTGGGCTGCCTTGATGTCGTGGATCGAGCAAGGCCCGATCACGACGAACAGGCGGTGGTCGGTGCCATCAAGAATGTTGCGAATGACTTCGCGACCCTTGGTGACGGTGCGCAGGGCAGCGTCGCTCAGAGGGATATCACGCTTGAGCTGATCGGGAGTGATCAGGGTCTCGTTGGAGGCGACGTTTAGGTCGTTGATCGGTAAATCAGCCATCGTTTACTCGTCAGGTCACGGGTGCCGGCCGCCAGCGAACCCGCGCGGCGGAGCACAGCAAATTAAGCGCGTCGGGGAGCCGAACCTTAGCGCGTTAAGCGCCTGCTCGACAATGGGCAGACACCGGTTTTAGGGGCTTTCTCACTAATTGAGAGCGTCGCCTAACCCAATGCTGGCTGTGCAAATGCCTTGCGAACCGTGTCGTGGGAGAACTCGTCGGCATGCTGCTGGACCCAGTCGAGGGCCAGGGCCTGAATATCCTGCAGGTCATCGTGTGCGTCACGCAGGCGGCAATAACGCTCGATCTGGCAGACCTGTTCGCCCATTCGCGCACTGAACAGCATCTGTTCGTCGACGAACGCAATGCCCACCAGATACCCATGCTTGCGTCGCAGGCACCAGGCTACATAACCCAGGTAGCGCAAATCGGGATTCAGGGTTGGCATGCGCACTTCCAGCGCCGTACCGTGGCGCCAGGCGCGGTGGTAATTGCAAGCCATGCCGCCGAGGCTGATAGTGTGCAGCCGTTGCCGCGAAATGCACTCATGCTTGAGCAACGTTAATTCGACGGGCACATCGTCAGGGTGAGGTAAAAAACGTCCCATGAACACGGACTCCATGTGTCGGCCATCTGACATTGTTTCCCCCAGTATAGTGGTCGAATCGGAACTGACCGATTTCGACGCCGACCAACGGCTGCTGGCGATGAGCGGTGTGTCGCTGGTGATTTTTACCAGTGTCGGCTGCGCCAGTTGCCGGTTTGCCCGGGAGCAATTGCCGCGACTCGAACTGGCGATCGACCGGCTGTGCTGGATCGATGCCGGGGACAATGGCGGGTTGGTCGAGCGTTATCAGGTTTTCCATTTGCCGGCGCTGTTTGTGGTGCGCGACGGTGAGTTCTTCGGACCAGTACAGTCGCGCCTGACCAGCACCGGGCTCAATGAAGCCGTGCGCCGGGCGCTCAGTCGTGATGCAGAGGAGTTGCCATGATGGAGGCAGTTGCCAAACCGACAATCGGTATTATCGGAACCGGCGCGATCGGCGGTTTCTACGGGGTGATGCTGGCGCGTGCCGGTTTCGATGTTCACTTTTTGTTGCGCAGTGAATTTGCAGCGGTCGCCGAACGCGGGTTGCAAGTCGACAGCGCGGTACACGGTGCGCTGACATTGAATCCGGTCCAGGCCTATTCGTCGGCCGAAGACATGCCGCCTTGCGACTGGTTGCTGGTCGGTGCGAAAACCACCAGCAACGCAGACCTGGCGCCCGCTATCCTTCAAGCCGCCGCGCCGAATGCCAAAGTCTTGCTCCTGCAAAATGGCCTGGATGTCGAAGACAGTCTGCGAGCCTTGCTCCCGGATACGCTGCACCTGCTCGGCGGGCTCTGCCTGATTTGCGTCCATCGCACCGGTCCGGGGGCGATCATTCATCAGGCCCTTGGCGCAGTGAATGTCGGCTACCACAGTGGCCCCGTCACCGATGAACAGGCGCGCATGGCGATTGTCGAGGAGGGCGCCGAGTTGTTCCGCCGCGCCGGCATCGACTCACAGGCCATGCCGAACCTGCATCAGGCGCGCTGGCAGAAACTGGTCTGGAATATCCCTTACAACGGCCTGTCGGTACTGCTTGGCGCGGGCACCACGCCGTTGATGGCCGATGCCGACAGCCGGGAACTGATCAAGGCCTTGATGGCCGAAGTGGTTCAGGGCGCCAAGGCTTGCGGTCACGAAATGCCGGCCGGTTACGCGGACTTTTTGTTCATGATGACCGAGAAAATGCCCGACTATTGGCCGAGCATGTACCACGATTTCCTGCACAAACGACCGCTGGAACTCCAGGCGATTTATGCGCGACCGCTGGCGGCGGCAAAAACGGCGGGATGCGAATTGCCGCGAATCGAAGCCTTGTATCGCAGCTTGAGCTTTATCGATCGACGCAACACGTGAGTCGATCAACCTGAGGGGGAAGGGCATGGCAAAGACGATTGACGACAAACTGGTGCTGGCGATTTCGTCGCGAGCGCTGTTCGACCTGAGCGAAAGTCACAAGGTCTATCTGTCGAGCGGCGTCGAGGCCTACCGGCAATATCAAATTGAACACGAAGACGAAATCCTCGAGCCCGGGGATGCGTTTCCGTTGGTGCAAAAACTCCTGAACCTTAATGCCAGTCTTGGACGCGCCCGGGTCGAGGTGATCCTGGTGTCGCGCAACAGCGCCGACACCGGCCTGCGCGTATTCAACTCGATTGATCACTATGGCCTGGCGATTTCCCGCGCGGCGTTTGTCGGCGGTCGCAGTCCCTATCCGTACCTCAAGGCCTTTGGCTGCGACCTGTTTCTCTCCACCCACGCCGAAGACGTGCGCAGCGCGCTGGATGCCGGGTTCGCTGCAGCGACCATTCTTTCGGGCGGTGCCAGCCGTGCGGCCAGCGATGAATTGCGCATCGCCTTCGACGGTGATGCCGTGCTGTTTTCCGACGAGTCCGAGCGGATCTATCAGTCCGGCGGCCTGGAAGCGTTTCAGGCCAGCGAGCGCGAATCGGCTCGCGAGCCTTTGCGCGGTGGACCGTTCAAAGGTTTTCTCGCCGCCCTCAATCTGTTGCAGCGCGAGTTTCCTGATGACGCCTGTCCGATCCGCACCGCCCTGGTGACGGCACGGTCGGCGCCGGCCCATGAACGGGTGATCCGCACGTTGCGCGAATGGGACATTCGTCTGGACGAGTCGCTGTTTCTGGGTGGCCTGACCAAGTCGGCATTCCTCGAAGCGTTTGCCGCCGACGTGTTTTTCGACGATCAGGCCGGTCATTGCGAGCTGGCCCGCGAGGTGGTCGCCACCGGCCACGTGCCCCACGGCATAAGCAACGAGCAAAAGGTTTAAGCCCGCGGTTCAACGCGTTACGCGGGCCGTCGTACTCGCCAAGGCACTGCTAAGCTGAATCAAATCTCCGCCATGTTGGCACGCGAGGAGGTCATATGATTCATTCGATGCTGTATGCCACTGACCTCGGTCTGTATGCACCGTTGGTGATGCAGCATGCCTTGGCGCTGGCGCGGACATTCAATGCCGACTTGTATGTGGTACACGCCGTTGAGCCCATGGGATTGTTTGCCGAATCAGTGCTGCAGAGTTACCTCGATGAGCAGGCCTTGAACGAGTTTCACAGTCAGGGCCTGAGCACGGTGATCGCCAATATCGAGCAGCGGGTGCTCGACAGCTTTCGTGAAGAGTTGGGGGATGAAGGGGAGCAGGATCTGGAGCGGATCAAAGCGGTGCGAGTGCTGCAGGGTGACCCATCGCAGGTGATTCTCGACCAGGCGCAGAAACTCTCCGTGGATTTGTTGATCGTAGGTAGTCATAGCCATGGTGCTGGCGCGGAAACGCCTCTGGGCAGGACCGCTGCGCGGGTGTTGCAACTGTCTCGGGTGCCGGTTTATCTGGTGCCACTCGTTGAACGTCGTCGCCAAGGGGATCGCTAGAAAGCGAATAGTGGCAATTTGACAAAAAAGTTCTAGATTTATTCTTCAAGCCATTAATATAGTTATATACCGTCGCTGATGCCCGTGGCGTCTACCTTGCTTTGAGGGATTCATATGAAGCTTCAACAACTGCGCTACATCTGGGAAGTGGCGCACCACGACCTCAACGTTTCCGCTACAGCCCAAAGCCTTTACACCTCGCAACCGGGCATCAGCAAGCAGATCCGTCTGCTGGAAGACGAATTGGGCGTCGAGGTTTTTGCCCGCAGCGGCAAGCACCTGACCCGCGTCACTCCGGCCGGCGAGCGCATCATCACCACCGCCGGCGAGATCCTGCGCAAGGTTGAAAGCATCAAGCAGATCGCCCAGGAATTCTCCAACGAGAAGAAAGGCACCCTGTCGATCGCCACCACGCACACTCAGGCACGTTATGCGTTGCCACCAGTGATCAGCAATTTCATCAAGCAATACCCGGACGTTGCCCTGCACATGCATCAGGGTTCGCCGATGCAAATCGCCGAAATGGCCGCAGACGGCACCGTGGATTTCGCCATCGCCACCGAAGCGCTGGAACTGTTCGGTGACCTGGTGATGATGCCGTGCTACCGCTGGAACCGTTGCGTGGTCGTGCCTCAGGGCCACCCGCTGACCAAGCTGTCGAAGCTGTCCCTGGAAGCCCTGGCCGAATACCCGATCGTGACGTACGTGTTCGGTTTTACCGGTCGTTCAAAACTCGACGAAGCCTTCAGCCATCGCGGCCTGACACCGAAAGTGGTGTTCACCGCCGCCGACGCCGACGTGATCAAGACTTACGTTCGCCTGGGTCTGGGCGTGGGCATCGTGGCGAAAATGGCCGTCGACGCCAAACTCGACAGCGACCTCGTGATGCTCGACGCCAGCGACTTGTTCGAATCCAGCATCACTAAAATCGGTTTCCGTCGCGGCACTTTCCTGCGTGGTTTCATGTGCGATTTCATCGAGAAGTTCGCGCCGCACCTGACCCGCGAAGTCATGGCCAAGGCCATTCAGTGCCACAACAAGCAGGAACTGGAAGAGCTGTTCGACGGCGTCGAACTGCCGGTCCATTAATCTGCTTAAATCACCTCGGTGACAGCAAACTGTTGCCGAGCGCCCGCCACCAGAATCTCCACTTCGTCCCCTTCGAACTTGCCCAGCAGGCTTTTGCCCAGCGGTGAGCGAGGGGTGATGACAGTGATCATCTGCCCGACCATGTCGACTTTCAGGCCCGCCGCGTCAGGGGCCAGGAACAGCCATTGCTCACGCCCCTTTTCGTCTTCCAGGCCGAGCAGGGCGCCGACTTCGATCCCGCGTTGTTCGTCATAAGGACGCAAGGTCAGGTTCTGGCACAACGTCAGTGACTGCCTGATTTCTTCCACGCGTTTGGCCTGTCCGGCAGCCAGATAAGACGCCTCCAGGCCTAGGGTGTCGTACTTGTTTTCGGCGATGTTTTCTTCGTGGGTCGCGGTTTCGTAAGCGGTTTGCGCGGCACGCTCGGCGATGTCGAGATCGACCCGAAGCTTGTCGATAATCAGTTGGTGGACGGCTGGCTTGTGCATAGAGAGCTTCATGGTCAGTCGCAGAATTGCAGAACGTTGGCGCGGCTTTTTTCGCTCGGCGCGGTCTTGTCCTGTTGCAGCCAGAACTGGCATTTCGGATTGGACAGATTGCGGCCGCTGCTGCGGGCCTGATCCATGCGTTGCTGCTGCTCGTTCTTGCGCAGGTTCTCTTCATACTGTTCGAACAGTGGGCTCTGCGGCGGGATGTCCGGCACCGGTTGCACCACCACCGGCGGCTTGGCCAGTTGCTCTACCGCGGCGGCGACTGGCGCGAGTTGCTCGCTGAACAGCAGGCGCGAGGCGAGCCAGCAAGTCAGCGCGATTGCGAGGAATCCAAGCCACAGACCGAGGGCAATGCTGCCGGTCAATTGCAGCGCATTGAGCTGAATCGGCAACGGACGGCGCGGGTTGGGACGGTAGGGCATGGCTGCCTCCTGGCGGGTGGTCGCGGGCGAGTGGCGATTGTCGCACGAAGATTAATCGCCGTCGGCTCTTCTGCACGAGGTAATTTATGCGGACAATCGGCGCCTTTGCCAACGGGAGCCTGGAATGCCTGAAATGCCTCAAGTGAAAACCCGCTGGGATATTTTTTGCACCGTGGTCGACAACTTTGGCGACATCGGTGTGACCTGGCGCCTGGCCCGACAACTGGTGGCCGAGCATGCCGTGGAGGTGCGCTTGTGGGTCGATGACCTGCGGGCCTTCGAACGCATCTGTCCGGAAATCGACATCAGCGCCACGCAGCAATGGCAGCAGGGTGTGGAGGTGTGTCAGTGGCCCACCGAATGGCAACCCGCTGAAGCGGCTGATGTGGTGATCGCCGCGTTCGCCTGCCAGTTGCCGAGCGCCTACATGGACGCCATGGCCTCGCGGGAAAAGCCGCCGCTGTGGATGAACCTCGACTACCTGAGCGCCGAAGACTGGGTGATCGGCTGTCACGGTTTGCCATCGGTGAAGTACAAGAGCGTGCAGAAGTACTTCTTCTTTCCGGGGTTCCAGAAAGGCACGGGTGGCTTGCTGCGCGAAAACGGATTGCTTGAACGTCGCCAGCAGTTTCAGCAAAACCCCGAAGCCCAGCGCGAATTCCTGCAAGGCCTGGGGATCGATCGCGCACCGAACGCTCAACTGATCTCACTGTTTGCCTACGAAAACAGCGGATTGGCCAGTTGGCTGGACGTGCTGGCCGCCGATTCGATTCCCACGCATCTGCTGGTGCCCGAAAGCCGGATTCTCGGGGATGTCGAATGCTGGCTGGGTGTCGATCAACTGGCGGCAGGCGCGGTGCACGTGCGCGGTGAATTGACCGTGCAAGTCCTGCCGTTCGTCCGACAGGATCAATACGATCATTTGCTGTGGTGCTGCGATTTCAACGCCGTGCGCGGCGAAGATTCCTTTGTTCGCGCGCAATGGGCAGGGCGGCCGCTGCTCTGGCACATCTATCAGCAGGACGAAGATATCCATCTGGACAAGCTCGACGCCTTCCTGGCTCTGTACACCCAAGGCCTGTCCGGGCCCGCCAGCGAGGCGATCAGCGGTCTTTGGCGTGCGTGGAATGCGGGTCATGATATGTCCGACCATTGGTTGGCCACCCGCAAACACTGGCCGGAGCTGCAAAAACACGCCGAGACGTGGTGTCTGGAACAAGCCTTGCAGGCCGATCTTGCCGCAGCGCTGGTACAGTTTTATGTAAATTGGATATGATACGCGGCCTAGATTTTTGTAAATCCCATCCAAATTCGGATATTCGCAATGAAAACTGGTAAAGAACTGAAACCCGGTACCGTGATCCGTCTCGAAAACGATCCTTGGCTGGTTCAGAAAGCTGAATTCACCAAATCCGGTCGTAACAGCGCGATCATGAAGACCAAGCTGAAAAACCTGCTGACCGGTTACAAGACCGAGATCGTTTACAGCGCCGACGACAAACTGGACGACGTAATCCTCGACCGCAAAGAAGCGACCCTGTCCTTCATCAGCGGCGACACCTACACGTTCATGGACACCACTGACTACACCATGTACGAGCTGAACGCTGAAGACATCGAAGCCGTTCTGCCTTTCGTTGAAGAAGGCATGACCGATGTTTGCGAAGCGATCTTCTTCGAAGAGCGTCTGGTTTCCGTAGAACTGCCGACCACCATCGTGCGTCAGGTTGACTACACCGAAGGTTCCGCTCGCGGCGACACTTCCGGCAAGGTGATGAAGCCTGCCAAACTGAAGAACGGTACCGAGCTGTCGGTTGCTGACTTCATCGAAATCGGCGATATGATCGAGATCGATACCCGCGAAGGCGGTTCCTACAAAGGCCGTGCTAAATAAGCACCGCTTGAGGAATGAAAAAGCCCGACCATTGAGTCGGGCTTTTTTGTGGGCGCAGTTTCAGGCTCGACCATGAACACTGTGGGAGCGAGCAAGTCGAATCGTCGCACCGCCGCTCCCACATTTTGACCTGTGTTATTTCTTCAGGTGTTGTTTCAGTTCTTCGGACGCCTGCAGCATCGCCGAGCGTACTGCTGGAACCTGGCTCACCACATTCAACAAACCGTAGTCGTGAATCATGCCGTTGTAGCGAACCGCTGTGACCGGCACGCCAGCCTCGTCCAGTTTGCGCGCATAAGCTTCACCTTCATCGCGCAACACGTCGGCACCGGCTGTCTGCACCAGGGCAGGCGGCAAGCCCTTCAGTTGCGCGGTGGTTGCCCGCAGCGGTGAGGCGTAGATCTCGTTACGCTGCTTGGCGTCGGTGGTGTAGTTGTCCCAGAACCACTTCATCATGTTTTTGGTGAGGAAGTGCCCCTCGGCAAACTGGTTGTAGGACGCGGTTTCGAAGTTGGCGTCCGTCACCGGCCACAGCAGCACCTGGAACTTGATCGCCGGGGTGCCCTTGTCTTTGGCCATCAGCGCAACCACGGCCGCCATGTTGCCACCGACGCTGTTGCCGGCCACGGCCAGGCGCTTGCCGTCGACGTTGATCTCTTTACCGTGCTCGGCCACCCATTTCGTCGCGGCATAAGCCTGGTTGATCGCCACCGGGTAATGCGCTTCCGGCGACGGGGTGTAATTGACGAACACCGCCACCGCACCCGAACCCGTCACCAGGTCGCGAACCAGGCGTTCGTGGGTCGGGAAGTCCCCCAGCACCCAGCCACCGCCGTGGAAGAACATGAACACTGGCAGCTCGCCTTTGACCCCGGCCGGCCGGACGATGGTCAGGCTGAGCGGTTGGCCATCGACTTGAATGGTCTTCTCGCTGACATCGGCTTTTGGCAGTGTCAGTTTCACCGAGGCTTGCGCACCCACCAGCACCGCGCGGGCTTCTTTGGGGGTGAGTTGTTCCATTGGTTTGCCGGTGCCGGCATTCAGGACATCGAGGAACGCCTGGGTGTTGTGTTCAACCCCATCGCCTGCAAACGCGTTGCTGATGGACAAAGCGAGAAGGGTGCCGGTCAAGACTTTGCTGAAAGTGTTCATGTTCGTTTCCTGTTTGGGCCTGGTAGCCAGCAGTTAGACGGTCACGTGCAGGCGCACATCGACGTTGCCACGGGTCGCGTTCGAGTACGGGCAGACCTGGTGTGCTGCGTCGACCAGACTTTGCGCGTCGGCTTGTTCAAGACCCGGCAGGCTGATGTGCAGATCGATGTCCAGACCGAAGCCGCCAGGGATCTGGCCGATGCCGACATGGGCGGTGATCGATGCGTCGTTCGGGATGCTGCGTTTAGTCTGGCTGGCGACGAACTTCAGCGCGCCGATGAAGCAAGCGGAATAGCCGGCCGCGAACAGTTGCTCAGGGTTGGTCGCAGCGCCACCGGCACCACCGAGTTCTTTGGGGGTAGCGAGTTTGACGTCGAGGATGTTGTCACTGGAAACCGCACGACCGTCACGGCCGCCAGTGGAGGTTGCGATTGCGGTGTAGAGAGTTTGCATGGTGTAAGCCTCGTTCGGGTTTGATTGGTTTGCGCTAACTGTTTGCGCGCTAAGTAAGTGCGAAGTGAATGTATCGCGCGAATATTTAGCGCGCAAGATAAATTTTTGAAAAAGTTTTGGATTGGAGAAGGCAGCGGATTGGATGTGTTGAGTTAGAGCGGTCGCGGCAGGATTTTTCAGCGGAGAATTTTTTTGAAAGAGGACGCGAGATCGACAGGGACACCACAAAACAAATGTGGGAGCGGGCTTGCTCGCGAAAGCGATGTATCAGGCAACATTTTTGTCGACTGACACACCGCTTTCGCGAGCAAGCCCGCTCCCACAGGGGATCTGGGGTGGTTTGAAGGTTAGAGGCTGTCTTGCAGATTGCTGCGCAGCTCTTGCAGCTCCGCTTGAAGTTTCTGCAGTCTCTCAAGCGTCATTCCGCTTGCACCGAGGATGCATTGGGGAATGCTGCGCGCCTTGTCCCGCAACGCGCGCCCCTGTTCGGTCAGCTCGACAATCACCACCCGTTCATCCTCACGGCTGCGGGTGCGACTGAGCAATCCCTCGACCTCCAGCCGTTTGAGCAAGGGCGTCAGTGAGCCGGGGTCTGTCAGCAGTCGCGTGCTGATCTCGCCTACGGTCAGCCCGTCCCGCTCCCACAACACCATCATCGCCAGATACTGCGGATAGGTCAGGCCCAGCGCTTGCAGCAGTGGTTTGTACACCTTGGTCATCAGCAAAGAAGTGGAATGCAGGGCGAAGCAAGCCTGATTGTCCAGCAGCAGCTGGTCGCAGTTATCCGGGGTGTTGCGTTCGGTGGTCATTTCAAAGCCTTGATCAGTAATCTTCATGAATCTAGCGGACGAATCTTTAATGCACCAGACAATTCTGGACTAGTGCCGGTCCAGGGTGTTTTGTAGCGCCAGGTCCCACGGCGGAATCGGGCTGAAGCGGGTTTTCAGATATTCCAGCAACAAGCGACTGCGGGAATTGGGTTGCTGCTCAAGACGCAACGCATAGATGCCGGTGGATTCGGGAGGTGGCAGGCCGTTTTCACAAAACAGCGGAAGCAATTCGCCGCGCAACAGGTACTCGCTGGCCAGCCAGGTCGGCAAGTGCGCGATGCCCAATCCGGCCAATGCACCACACACCAGCGCCTCGGCATTGTTGGCGCTCATGCGGATGCGCGCCGGGCGATGCAAGTGCATGTGCCCGTCGCGTTCGAAGCGCCAGGCGAAGGGCGGGGCCAGACCGTCCCAGTCGAGACCGTCATGCTCGATCAACTGCGCCGGCTCGGTCGGGACGCCGCGACGTTTGAGGTACTCGGGACTGGCGCAGGCAATGCGCACCATACTCGCCAGCGGCGTGGCCACCAGCCTTGTGTCGGCCATTTGCCCGGCGCGCAGCACCAGGTCAACCTTGCCCAGGTTCAGCCCTTGCATGTCGACAAAACTGTCGATCAAGTGCAACTGCACGTCCAGGCCGGGGTAGAGCATCAAGAAGTCGGCAATCACCGGTGCCAGGTGCCGACGGCCGAACGCCGCCGGCGCATCGATGCGGATCAAGCCTTCCGGTGCACTGCTCAGGGACACGGCTTCAGCCCGAGCCAGGCGCAATTCCGCCACGATTCGCCGCGCACGTTCGGCAAACGCCAAGCCGGCAGGCGTCGCGCGCACCGCGTGGGTGCTGCGAATGAACAGCTGGCTGCCGACTGCATTTTCCAGGCTGTCGATGCGCCGCGCCACGGCCGAAGGCGTCAACGGATGGCGGCGGGACGCAGCGGAAAAGCTCCCGGTTTCCAGCACATCGAGGAACAGGCCGAGCTGTTCAGTCAATTGATTGGGGTTCATGGTGTATCTGCGCTTATGCGAAGTTGGCACAGCCATTGTGCGTTGCTGTGCGTTTCCCCGCCAGCATCGACTGCGTAGGATGAATACCCTGACAAAAGGAAATTCGCTTGTGATTGAGTTCGTGATGTATCTGGTCTTCGGCGCCGCCTTGGGAACCCTTGGCGGACTATTTGGCATTGGCGGTGGCTTGATCGCGATTCCGTTGCTGGGCGTGCTGTTTGGTCTCGATCAGCAAATAGCCCAAGGCACGGCGTTGGTCATGGTCGTGCCCAACGTGATGCTGGCGCTGTGGCGTTATCACCAGCGAAATCGCATCGAAATGCGTCACGCGCTGCCATTGGCGGCGATGGGCTTTTGCTTCGCCTGGATCGGGTCGATCTGGGCGGTGGGCATCGACGCGCAGACCATGCGCTTAGGCTTTGTCGCGTTCCTGATTGCCCTGTCGGCCTACAACCTCGTGCGCATGTTTACCGCTAACGCACCGGCGTCTGCCCAGATGCGTTATTCCTGGCCATGGTTGGGGGTGCTCGGTGCGGCATCCGGCACCATGGGCGGATTGTTCGGAGTGGGCGGGGCGGTCGTGGCGACGCCGGTGTTGACCAGCCTGTTCGGCACCACTCAAGTCGTGGCCCAAGGCTTGTCGCTGGCTTTGGCGCTGCCCAGCACCGGCGTCACACTGGTGACGTACGCGGTGCATCATCAAGTGGACTGGATGATCGGCTTACCGTTGGCCGTCGGCGGAATGATGAGCATCAGCTGGGGCGTGAAGATCGCCCACGCCATGCCGGAGCGGCTATTGCGCGGGTTGTTCTGCGGCTTCCTGGTGCTGTGCGCGGTGATGCTCGCGTTTAAAGTTTGAAGCCTTCGACGATGTGCTCGGCCAGGCACTCGGTGATCGGTGACGGATTGTGCAGGTTGCGCACCAGCATGATGCAGGCTTCCGGCAACAGCGGCAGGTCTTCGGCTTCTCCCAGGATGCGCATGTCCGGCGTGATCAGGCTTTCCAGTTGAGCGGTCACTGCAAGGCCTGCACTGACCACGGCCATCAACGCCGACAGGCTGGAACTGTTGTAGGCAATGCGGTAATCGCGACCCATCGCGTCCAGCGCATTGCATGCCCATAGCCTGCAGAAACAATCACTGTTGAACATCGCCAGGGGCAGCGGCGTCTGTTCGTGGGCGCTGAAGCATTGTGCTTCGGCCCAGACGAAACGTTCCTTGCGCAGCAATTGGCCAATTTCAGTACCGGGCTCGCGGGTGACGATGGACAAGTCCAGGTCCTGGCGTTGCAACAATTGCTTGGTTGATTCGCAGTGAACTTCGATCTGGATCAGCGGGTAAAACTTGGCGAAGCGCGACAGGATCCCCGGCAGGAAACGCATCACGTAGTCATCGGGCGTGCCGATGCGCACGGTGCCGACCATGTGCGGCTCACGCAACGTATTGAAGACTTCGCTGTGAAGTTTGAGGATGCGCCGCGCGTAACCCAGCAATACCTGGCCTTCGGCGGTCAACTTGACCTGGCGTCCATCACGCTCGAACAACTGACGCTGCAACACGTCTTCTTCCAGACGCTTCATCTGCATGCTCACCGCTGACTGCGTGCGGTTGACCATTTCACCGGCCCGGGTAAACCCGCCTTGGTCGGCAATGGCGACAAAGGTGCGCAGCACGTCAGTATCAATACTTGGGTACGCCGACATCCATCAATCTCCGAGATGGTTACCATCAGAAACATTCGTTGGATTGATCTTAGCGCTGAGGCGAGACTTGAGCCATCCCTAAAGGAGGGCAGCAAGATGAAAGGTCATAACGAGCATGTAACGGAAGAAAAATTCTCAATCCACGCGGTATCCGATCTGCTGCACAAGTTTAGTCGCTGGTACGAACTTCACCGTGAACGTGAACTGCTGGCAAGCTTGAGCGACGAAGCACTGAAGGACATCGGCGTGAGTCGTGCAGATGTGGAACATGAATCGGTCCGGCCGTTCTGGGATGATCCGATGCATAAATGATGAGGCTATCGCTACACAAACCCCTCTCCGGTGAGGTAGGTTGCGAGCAGACACGGAGGTATTCATGCCCGCAACGCTGTCCTTTTCCAACAAACAGGCTCGACGTCTGACGCTGGCCGCCCAAGGGTTCAACGGGCGGCAACCGCCAGCGGCGATCAAACCGGTTCAGCTCAACCGGCTGATCGAACGCCTGGGCATCCTGCAGATCGATTCAGTCAATGCGTTGGTGCGTTCGCACTACCTTCCCTTGTTTTCCCGCCTTGGAAATTACTCCCCCGATTTGCTCGATCAGGCTGCCTGGAGTCAAGGCCGACGTCGCACGTTGTTCGAATATTGGGGCCATGAAGCTTCGTTGCTGCCTATGTCGATGTATCCCTTAATGCGTTGGCGCATGCAGCGTGCAACGCGCGGCGAAGACATCTATCAGCAACTGGCGCGTTTCGGTCGCGAGCAGCAGGACACGATTCGCCGGGTGCTGGCCTCGGTTCAGGAACTCGGCGCACTGGGGGCCGGAAGCTTGTCGACCCGCCAGGAGCGGGCGGGGCCCTGGTGGGACTGGAGCGCTGAAAAGCATGCGCTGGAATGGTTGTTCGCCGCCGGTGAAGTGACGGTCGCCGGCCGACGCGGATTCGAGCGGCTGTATGACCTGCCGGAGCGGGTGATTCCTTCAGCGGTTCTGCAACAGCCTTTGCTCAGTGAGGCCGAGGCCCAGCGTGGGCTGTTGCTGCATGCCGCGACGGCATTGGGTGTCGGCACGGAAAAGGACCTGCGCGATTATTTTCGCCTGAACCCGGCAGACAGCCGGCCGCGTCTGGCGGAACTGATAGAGATCGGTGAATTACTGGCCTGCGAGGTTCAGGGCTGGCGTCAACCGGCCTACTGCTTGCCCGAGCCGAAAGTGCCGCGCAAGGTCGAGTCCAGTGCCTTGCTATCACCGTTTGATTCGCTGATCTGGGAGCGCAGCCGCACCGAGCGGTTGTTCGATTTCCGTTATCGACTGGAGATTTACACGCCGCAGGACAAACGGGTGTACGGCTATTACGTGCTGCCGTTTTTGCACAATGAACGGATTGCCGCGCGGGTGGATTTGCGCGCCGAGCGAGCATTGGGCCGACTGGCGGTGCACGCTGTGCATGAGGAAGAGCCGGGGCTGGATGACGAGGGGATGCTGGCGTTGGCGGTCAATCTGCGGCAGATGGCGGACTGGCTGGGGCTTGCGCAGGTTCTGCTGAATTGCCCGCGGGCGAGTGCGGCGCGGTTGCGGGTGGCATTGGTGCAGATTGGTGGCGACTGAGCGGGTGCCTTCGCGGGCAAGCCTCTCTCCTACAGATACAACGCAATCCTGTAGGAGCGAGGCTTGCCCGCGAAGGGGGCGACGCGATTTACCGGCGGACTTGTTTCAAGGTCTCGGCAATCAGAAACGCCAACTCCAACGACTGATCCGCATTCATTCGCGGGTCGCAATGGGTGTGATACCGGTCCGACAACCCGTCTTCTGTAATCGGCCGCGCGCCACCAATGCACTCGGTCACATTCTGCCCGGTCATCTCGATGTGGATACCGCCGGCGTAGCTGCCTTCCGCTTCGTGAACCTGGAAGAACTGCTTCACCTCACCGAGGATCTGCGCGAAGTCGCGGGTCTTGTAGCCGCTGCTGGCCTTGATGGTGTTGCCGTGCATCGGGTCGGAGCTCCAGAGCACTTGCTTGCCTTCACGCTGCACCGCGCGGATCAACGCCGGCAAGTGATCGCCGACCTTGTTCGCGCCCATGCGTGCGATCAGGTTCAAGCGGCCCGGGTCATTGTCCGGGTTGAGCACGTCGATCAGGCGAATCAGGTCTTCGGGGTTCATGCTCGGGCCGACCTTGACCCCGATCGGGTTGTTCACACCGCGCAGGAATTCAACGTGGGCGCCGTCGAGCTGACGGGTGCGATCGCCGATCCACAGCATGTGCGCCGAGCAATCGTAGTAATCGTTGGTCAGGCTGTCGCGGCGCACGAAGGCTTCTTCATAATTGAGCAGCAGCGCCTCGTGGGCGGTGAAGAAACTGGTTTCGCGCAATTGCGGCGAACTGTCCATGCCGCAGGCGCGCATGAAGGCCAGGGTTTCATCGATGCGATCGGCCAGGTGGCTGTATTTCTCGGCCAGTGCGGAGTTGGCGATGAAATCCAGGTTCCACTTGTGTACCTGATGCAGGTCGGCGAAACCGCCCTGAGCGAACGCACGCAGCAGGTTCAGGGTGGCGGTGGACTGGTGATAAGACTGCAGCAGACGCTCCGGGTCCGGCACGCGGCTTTTTTCGTCGAAACCGATGCCGTTGACGATGTCGCCACGGTAGGCGGGCAGGGTCACGCCGTCGATGGTTTCGTCGTTGGCCGAGCGCGGCTTGGCGAACTGGCCGGCCATGCGCCCGACCTTGACCACCGGGCAACCGGCGGCGAAGGTCATGACGATCGCCATTTGCAGCAGGACTTTAAAGGTGTCGCGAATTTTCGCGGCGGAGAACTCGGCAAAGCTTTCGGCGCAGTCGCCACCTTGCAACAGAAACGCACGGCCCTGGGTGACCTGGGCAAACTGACGGCGCAACTCCCGGGCCTCACCGGCAAACACCAGGGGCGGATAACTCGCCAGGGTTTGCTCGACCTGCAGCAAATGCGCCGCGTCGGGGTAGTGGGGTTGTTGCTGGATCGGCAGGGCGCGCCAGCTGTCAGGGCTCCAGGGTTGGCTCATCACGGTCTCGGTTGTTTTACGCTCGGGCGTTCATGTTATCAGCAAATTAGTGCGTGACCTGTTCCGCTTGCTTCGCGGACAATCGCGCCTTTGCCGCTTCATGTTGCGGTTTATCGCGTTGCCGGGCCTGGCGACGATCAGGAGACGAAATGACTGAGGAGCGCGTCGAGCATCTGCTCGCCGAGGTACAGGATGAATTCGGCGTGATTCGCGTGCTGGAAGTGGCCGATTACCGTTTTCTCGAGTTCGGTGATGCCATCGAGCAGAGTTGCGTGTTCACGGCGGACCCAAGCTGGCTCGAGTACGATTACACCCGCGCGATGCTGATTGGTGCGCTGTGCCATGAACAGCCGGAAAGCGCGCTTTTCCTCGGGCTCGGCGCCGGCACGCTGACCCAAGCGTGCCTCAAGTTCCTGCCGCTAGAAGATGTCGAGGCCATCGAGCTGCGCCCCGACGTACCGCGTCTGGCCATCGAATACCTTGGGCTGGATGACGACCCGCGACTGTATATCCGCGTCGGCGATGCGCTGGAGTTGCTCGATACCGCCGAGCCGGCGGACCTGATTTTCGTCGACCTTTATACCGATGTCGGTCCGGGTGTCGGGCATCTGGCCTGGAACTTCCTGGAAAACTGTCAGAAACGCTTGAATCCGGGCGGCTGGCTGGTGATCAATCAGTGGGCCACCGATGACGGCAAGCCGTTGGGCGCTGCGTTGTTGCGTGGGCTCTATCACCGGCATTACTGGGAGTTGCCGGTAAAGGAGGGCAACGTGATTTTGATCGTGCCTTCGGAGCTGGATCAGGAGCTGGATCTGGAAGGATTGACCGCCCGGGCCAAAGAGCTGGCGCCGCGGTTGGGGTATTCGTTGCAGTCGTTGATCAAGGCGATTCGCCCGGCAACCTGATGCAATGAGGCCTTGTGGCGAGGGGATTTATCCCCGTCCGGCTGCGAAGCAGTCGTAAATCCGGCTGATGCGGTTTAGCTGTTACCACCGGGTTGAATGGTTTTTGGGGCTGCTTCGCAGCCCAACGGGGATAAATCCCCTCGCCACAGAAAACCCTTCACAACCGGTTGATCGTCAGCAGCCCTTGAAGACCCCCGGTCGCTTCTCGACCATCGACCGCACACCTTCCCGGGCATCCTCACTCGCCAGTAACTTCTTCACCAACGGCGGCAATCCCTGCGCCGCCGCCGTTTCCCCTTCATAGCGCGCCTGCCGGGCCGACATCAGCGTCGCCTGAACCCCCAGCGGCGCCTGCCGGGCAATCTGCTCTGCCAATTCAATCGCCCGCGGCAGCAAATCTTCGCTGGCCATGACTTCCTGCACCAACCCTAGGTGCAACGCTTCATGCGCATCGAATTCATCGCCGGTCAGCAGCCAGCGCATGGCATTGCCCCAGCCGGCGACTTGATGCAGACGCAACGTGGCGCCACCGAAGGGGAAGATCCCGCGCTGCACTTCCTTCTGGGCGAATCGGGTATTGCTGGCGCAAAGGTTGATGTCGGCGGCGAGCATCAGCTCGATGCCGATGGTCAGGCAGTAGCCTTGTGCGGCGACAATCACCGGTTTGCTCACCCGGGGTCCGGCAAACACGCCCCACGGATCGCAACCGCCGGGCGGTGCCTGCCAGCCGTCAGCCAGGGCGGCGCTGGCGTTGATCAGGTCGAGCCCGGCGGTGAAATGCTCACCATGAGCGAACACCACCGCCACCCGCGCTTCGCTGTCGGCCTCGAACTCGCCGTAGGCCAGGCTCAGCGCATTGAGCAGGTCGAGGTCGAAGGCGTTGCGCTTGGCCACCCGATCCAGGCCGATCAACAGGACATGGCCGTGTTTTTCACGGGTGACACGACTGGGGGCGGGCTGATTCATGGAGCATTTCCTCGTGCGGGAAGGGGAGTGTCAGACCGCGGGTCTGCGTAACATCGGTGAACCGTTTTAGCGCCATCGCCAGCGGGGCCGGGCCTTTGAAAAATAGACCGTTGCACGATTATCCGCAAAGCCTGTGACACAACGGTGTATACGTCAGTTTTCCGACAAATAATGCTCCCTTTTTGAGCGAATTCCGGTATAGTGCGCGCCGGCCTTTAACCGGGCCGCGTTTAGGTAGCGCAATTTCCCGAAGTCAGCTTCGGCTGCACGTCCGCACAGCGGACTCTCCCTTGACGAATCTTTTTCATTCATTCGTTTTCGCAAATCCCCGCCGACAAAGCAGCCAGGGCGACTCTTGAGTCTTACACGGCATGCGCAGCTTTGGAGCATGGGTCTTTGCGGATGCACTTAGAGGCAGACCCATGACCCAGGAAACCGGCGGCTTCGCCGCTTTTAATCTTAATCCGAATATTCTTGCAGCCGTCATCGCGACTGGCTACGAAGAGCCTTCGGCTATTCAGCAGCAATCGATCCCGATCATCATGGCCGGCCACGACATGATTGGCCAGGCGCAAACCGGTACCGGTAAAACCGCCGCGTTCGCTCTGCCAATCCTGCACCGCATCGATCCTGCCAAGCGCGAGCCGCAAGCCCTGATCCTGGCGCCAACCCGTGAGTTGGCGCTGCAAGTAGCAACCGCTTTCGAAACCTACGCCAAGCAAATGCCGGGCGTTACCGTTGTGGCCGTTTACGGCGGCGCCCCGATGGGCCCACAACTGAAAGCAATCCGTAATGGCGCACAGATCGTTGTCGCCACGCCGGGCCGTCTGTGCGACCACCTGCGTCGTGACGAAAAAGTCCTGTCGACCGTGAACCACCTGGTTCTCGACGAAGCGGACGAAATGCTCAAACTGGGTTTCATGGACGACCTCGAAGTTATCTTCAAGGCTCTGCCACCAACCCGTCAGACCGTATTGTTCTCGGCCACCCTGCCTCAGTCGATCCGTGCCATTGCCGAACGCCATCTGCGCGATCCGCAACACGTGAAGATCCAGACCAAGACTCAGACCGTTACCGCGATCGAACAGGCTCACCTGTTGGTTCACGCTGACCAGAAGACCTCGGCTGTATTGAGCCTGCTGGAAGTGGAAGACTTCGACGCCCTGATCATGTTCGTGCGCACCAAGCAAGCGACCCTGGACCTGGCCAGTGCCCTGGAAGCCAAAGGCTACAAAGCCGCTGCGCTGAACGGTGACATTGCTCAGAACCAGCGTGAGCGCGTGATCGAATCCCTCAAGGATGGCCGTCTGGACATCGTTGTGGCGACCGACGTTGCTGCCCGTGGCCTGGACGTTCCGCGTATCACTCACGTGTTCAACGTTGACATGCCGTACGATCCAGAGTCCTACGTTCACCGTATCGGCCGTACTGGCCGTGCCGGTCGCGAAGGTCGCGCACTGCTGCTGGTGACTCCACGTGAGCGCCGCATGCTGCAAGTGATCGAGCGTGTAACCGGTCAAAAGGTTGCTGAAGTTCGCCTGCCGGACGCCCAGGCTGTTCTCGACGCCCGCATCAAGAAACTGACCAACAGCCTGTCGCCGCTGGTTGGTGATGCCGAGTCGACTCACGGTGAACTGCTGGATCGCCTGACTGCCGACATCGGTTGCACCCCGCGTGCACTGGCCGCTGCTCTGCTGCGCAAGGCAACCAACGCTCAAGCGCTGACCCTGGCTGCAATCGAGAAAGAACGTCCACTGGTGCCGAACAACGCACCGCGTGGCGATCGTCCAGAGCGTACCGGTGACCGTCCGGACCGTGGTGATCGTGAGCGTCGTGCTCCGGTTCCATTGGCCGAAGGTCGTGCTCGTTGCCGTACCGCGCTGGGTGCGCGTGATGGTATCGCTGCCAAGAACCTGCTGGGCGCCATCCTCAACGAAGGTGGCTTGGCTCGCGAAGCAATCGGTCGCATCCAAGTGCGTGACAGCTTCAGCCTCGTCGAGCTGCCGGAAGATGGTCTGGAGCGTCTGCTGACCAAGCTGAAGGACACTCGCGTTGCCGGTAAGCAGTTGAAGCTGCGTCGCTACCGCGAAGATTGATCCGCTTTCGGGCTGATTGATCGAACATAAAAAATCCCCGACTGGTTCGGGGATTTTTTTTGGCCTGCTGTTTGTGCCTGGCCCTGTCTGTCAGCCGAAGCGGTAAATGTCCATCCCCAGCGCACCCATGGTGAAACCCTGATGGGCAACGCTGAACTCACCGCCAGCCCCGCGAGCAAAGTACAACGGCAGCAAATGCTCATCGCTGGGATGGTTGCGCACCGCATTCGGCGCCTGCTGGCGATAATCGTGCAGCGCGAGTTCATCGTTGGCCGCGAGTTTTTCGATCATCCAGTCGCGAAACGTCTTGGCCCACGGTTCGACGCTTTCCGGGCCGGCGTGCCAGTCCAGTTCACGCAGGTTGTGGGTGATGCTGCCAGACCCGATCAACAACACGCCGTGATCGCGCAGGCTGGCGAGGGCATGGCCGACCCGGGTTTGCAGGACAGGGCCGCCACGGGTGGGTAGCGAGACTTGCACCACCGGGATGTCCGCCTGCGGATACATCAACGACAACGGCACCCAGACTCCGTGATCGAAGGGCCGCTCGGCATCAATGCGTGCAGGCAGGCCGTCGGCTTTCAAATGTTCGACAACCTCCGCCGCCAGTTGCGGATCGCCCGGCGCCGGGTATTGCACCTCGAACAAAGCCTTGGGAAAGCCACCGAAGTCATGCCACGTCTCAGGACGGGGATTGCCGCTGACCAGCAAGTCGTTACTTTCCCAGTGCGCAGAGACAATCACGATGGCTTTCGGTTTCGGCATTTCTGCAGCGAGCCGCGCGAGGGCGGGCCCGCTGGCACCCGGTTCCAGTGCCAACATGGGCGAGCCATGGGATATGTACAGGCTGGGGAACATGAATGAGCTCCTGAGGGGTAAGATGGCAGCATCTTCAGTCAGATCATTGATCTAAATCTAATATAAGTTTTAGGGTCTTTTGATCGAATTTTCGGGATTAATTATGCAGCCGGAGTTTTGGCACAAGCGGTGGACGTCGAATCAGATCGGTTTTCACCTGCCGGAAGTGAATCCATATCTGCAACGGTACTGGCCGCAGTTGGGCCTGGAGGAGGGCGCGCGTGTACTGGTGCCGTTATGTGGGAAAAGCCTGGACCTGCTGTGGCTGGCGAAATGCGGTCACGAGGTGTTGGGCATCGAGCTGTCGGAAAAGGCCGTGGAAGACTTTTTCCACGAGCATCAGTTTGATCCGGACGTCAGCGACCAGGGCCCTTTTACGGTCTATCGAGCAGGTTCGATCGAGATCTGGTGCGGTGATTTCTTCGCGTTGACTGCCGGCGATGTCGCCGATTGCAGTGCGCTGTACGACCGCGCTGCCTTGATCGCCTTGCCGCCAACCATGCGCGAGCAATACGCCGAACATCTGAAGCGGATTATGCCGAAGGATTCGCTGGGGATTTTGATTACCCTGGATTACGACCAGGCGCAAATGGACGGCCCGCCGTTTGCGGTGCTGGACGACGAAGTGCAACGGTTGTTCGGGGCGACCTGGGCACTGAAGATACTGGAAGACCAGGACGTGCTGGGCGAGAGCTGGAAGTTTGTCGAGAGTGGCGTCACGCGGCTTGAAGAGCGGGTGTATCGGGTTTCCAGCCATTAAGATGCGTTGAGTTTGCTGAACCCTTCGCGAGCAAGCCCGCTCCCACAGTAGATCGCGTCTATTCGGATCATTCGGTTACCTGTGGGAGCCCGCTCGCGATGGGGCCTGAATGAACACCGCATCAATCGGCAGACAAAAAAAGGCCCGCATTCACTGCGGGCCTTTTCTTTTACTGCGTAGTGCGAGCGCTATCAGCCCCGACGACGCAACGCGTCAATACGCTCTTCCAGCGGCGGGTGGCTCATGAACATACGAGCGAACCCTTGCTTGATGCCACCGTTGATGCCAAAGGCATTCAGCGTGTCCGGCATGTGCACCGGCAGACCCTGTTCTGCACGAAGGCGTTGCAAGGCGCCAATCATCGCGCTGGTACCTGCCAGACGTGCACCGGCTTCGTCTGCGCGGAACTCGCGTTTGCGCGAGAACCACATGACGATGGAGCTGGCCAGAATGCCCAGGACCAGTTCGGCGACGATGGTCGCCACGTAGTAGGCGATGCCCTGGCCTTCTTCGTTCTTGAAGATCACTTTGTCGACAAAGTTGCCGATGATCCGCGCGAAGAACATCACGAAGGTGTTCACCACGCCCTGGATCAACGCCAGGGTGACCATGTCGCCATTGGCCACGTGACCGATTTCGTGAGCCAGGACGGCCTTCACTTCATCGGGCGAAAAACGCTCGAGCAGACCCTGGCTGACCGCGACCAGTGCGTCGTTCTTGTTCCAGCCCGTGGCGAACGCGTTGGCCTCGTAGGCCGGGAAAATCCCGACTTCGGGCATCTTGATCCCGGCTTCGCGGGACAGTTGCTCGACGGTTTGCAGCAGCCATTGCTCGTGACGTGTGCGCGGCTGGCTGATGATTTGGGTGCTGGTGCTCATCTTCGCCATCCATTTGGAGATGAACAGCGAGAACAGCGAACCGGCGAAACCAAAGACCGCACAGAAAATCAGCAGCTGATTGAGGTTGAGATCAACCCCGTTGGCCGCCATGAACCCGTTGAAGCCGAAAAGGCTCAGGGTGATGCTGGCAATCAGCACGACCGCCAGGTTAGTGGCCAAAAACAGCAGGATGCGCATCATGGTTGTAGAAATCTCCTCATGCTAAAGATGTAGCGTACTGCGGGGTATATAAGGTGCTGCACCGGGCTATTCAACCGAGTGACTATTTCAAACTGTGTCCTACGGCAACAGACTAGCTGCTTGCAGGGCATTTCCGACGGGGACGCCGGACGCGTTTGACAGCCAATTCGCGTCACAGGCCCCGTCTTTGTTAGGCGCGGTCACGAAACGTGGCATCAGTCAGCGATGGCGGCAGCGATGTCTGGCGGGGTGCAAAGATGTGTTGCTGAATTAATCACCGTGCGACAGACGCGCGCGTCGCACGGTGAAGTTCAGCTTACTGGCGGTAGGATTTGAGGAAGTTGCCGATCCGGCCGATGGCCATGTCCAGGTCATCCACCCGTGGCAAGGTCACGACACGGAAGTGATCCGGCCAAGGCCAGTTGAAGGCCGTACCTTGCACCACCAGCAGCTTCTCGGAGAGCAGCAGGTCGAGCACGAACTTCTCGTCGTTGTGGATCGGGCAGACTTTCGGGTCGATCCGCGGGAACGCATACAGCGCACCCATCGGCTTGACGCAGCTCACGCCTGGAATGTCGTTGAGCAATTCCCAGGTGCGATTGCGTTGTTCCAGCAAGCGACCTTGCGGCAGCACCAGGTCATTGATGCTCTGATAGCCGCCGAGTGCGGTCTGGATCGCGTGCTGGCTCGGCACGTTGGCACACAGGCGCATGTTGGCCAGCATGTCGATGCCTTCGATGTAGCTCTGGGCGTGGTGTTTCGGGCCGGAAATGGCGATCCAGCCGGAACGGAAACCAGCGACGCGATAAGACTTCGACAGACCGTTGAAGGTCAGGCACAGCAAGTCCGGCGCCAGGGACGCGGTGCAGATGTGCACGGCGTCGTCGTACAGGATCTTGTCGTAGATCTCGTCAGAGAACACCACCAGGTTGTGCTGGCGAGCCAGCTCCAGCATGCCCAGCAGCACTTCTTTCGAATACACGGCGCCAGTCGGGTTGTTCGGGTTGATGATCACCAGGGCCTTGGTGTTCGGGGTGATCTTGGCCTTGATGTCGGCCAGGTCCGGCCACCAGTTAGCCTGCTCGTCGCACAGGTAGTGCACCGGGTTGCCGCCGGACAGGCTCACGGCAGCGGTCCACAGCGGATAGTCCGGCGCTGGCACCAGTACTTCGTCGCCATTGTTCAGCAGGGCCTGCATCGACATCACGATCAGCTCGGAAACGCCGTTACCCAGGTAGATGTCTTCAATGCCGACGCCTTCCACCTGCTTTTGCTGGTAGTACTGCATGACGGCCTTGCGCGCGCTGAACAGGCCTTTGGAGTCGCTATAGCCTTGAGCGGTCGGCAGGTTGCGGATCACGTCCTGGAGGATTTCGTCCGGCGCTTCGAAACCAAAGGGCGCCGGGTTGCCGATGTTCAGCTTGAGGATGCGATGACCTTCCTCTTCCAGGCGTTTGGCGTGCTTGAGCACTGGGCCGCGAATGTCGTAGCAGACGTTGGCGAGCTTGTTCGATTTGCTGACCTGCATGGCGATGTGTTCCCGAAAATGAACGATCCAGGCGGCGTATGAACGACCGTACTGGGAATCCTGCGTATTCACACAGGCCTGACGCCTTGAGTTGCAGCACCCATAAATCCGTTTGAATGCGCGTGGTCTGGCTGCCAGACTGGCGTTTGACGAGGCGCAATCATACGTGCCGCCCGATCCGTGGAAAAGGTACAGATCGGGCTTTTTCAGCTGCTGAGGTGTGACGATGGAAAAGTTGGATAAAACCCTGGAAGAATGGAAGGCGATGCTCGATCCAGAGCAGTACAACGTTTGCCGTCTCAAGGGCACCGAACGGCCGTTCTCCGGCAAATACAACGACACCAAGACCGACGGCGTCTACAACTGCATCTGCTGCGGCGAGCCGCTGTTCGACTCCAAGACCAAATTCGACTCCGGCTGCGGCTGGCCGAGCTTCTACGCGCCGATCGGCGACAGCGCGATGGTCGAGATCCGTGATGTCAGCCACGGCATGATCCGTACTGAGGTTGTCTGCGCCAAATGCGACGCGCACCTGGGGCACGTGTTCCCGGATGGCCCGCCGCCGACCGGCCTGCGCTATTGCATCAACTCGGTGTGCCTGGACCTGGTGCCGCGCGAGTAAGACGAGCCTTGTGGGAGCCGGGCTTGCTCGCGATGGCGGCCTGAAGCACGCCAGCGCGGGCAAGCCCGGCGTCCACAGGTAATCGGCGTCCAATAATTTAAATTGCACGCAATTCAATTGCTCGCTATGTTTGGTGCTCGTTCCTTCCTATCGAGCCTGACCCCATGAGCGACAACCTGCTGACCATCCCGGTGACCACCATCAAAGGTGAACAGAAAACCCTGGCCGATTTCGCCGGCAAAGCCGTGCTGGTGGTCAACACCGCCAGCAAATGCGGTTTCACCCCGCAATACAAAGGCCTCGAAGAATTGTGGCAGACCTACAAGGATCAAGGCCTGGTGGTGCTCGGCTTTCCCTGCAATCAGTTCGGCAAGCAGGAACCGGGTAACGAAGGGGCGATTTCCGAGTTCTGCGAGTTGAACTTCGGTGTCAGCTTCCCGCTGTTCAAGAAGATTGACGTCAACGGCGCCGACGCCCATCCGCTGTTCGTGCAGTTGAAGAAGCGTGCACCGGGCGTGCTGGGCTCCCAGGGTATCAAGTGGAACTTCACCAAGTTCCTGATCGGCAAGGACGGTCAGTTGGTCAAGCGCTTCGCTCCGGCGACCAAGCCGCAGGACCTGAGCCGCGAGATCGAAGCCCTGCTCAAATGAACACCTTGTCCGTCGATTCCCTGAAGCTCGACAGCCAGCTCTGCTTCAAACTGTATGCGGCCTCGCGAGCGGTGATTCGTGCCTACAAGCCGATGCTCGATCAGCTTGGCCTGACCTATCCGCAATACCTGGCAATGCTGGTGTTGTGGGAATGGCTGGAAGCGGCGCCGGAGCAGCCGACGGTCAAGGCGCTGGGCGAACGCCTGGCGCTGGATTCCGGCACCCTGACGCCGTTGCTCAAGCGTCTTGAGCAACTGCAACTGGTGCAGCGCCAGCGTTCGGCGCGCGATGAGCGAGAGGTGCACCTGAGTCTTTCGCCTGCCGGCAAGGCCTTGCGTGATCAGGTCGGGCCGCTCAAGGCCCGGTTGTTGTGCGACAGCGGCGTCGATCTGGATCGCCTGAATGATCTGCGTGACGGCCTCGATCACCTGTTGGGACAAATCAAGGCACTGTCGTAGTCGGTATCCACAGGTCGAGCAGGGCAGCCAGTTCTTCGCGGCGGAAAGGCTTGGCCAGGTAGTCGCTCATGCCCGCCACACGACAGCGTTCGCGTTCCTCGGACATGGCGTTGGCGGTCAAAGCCACGATGGGCAATTGTGGCCAGCGCCCGCTGCGGCGGATCTGCCGACTGGCCTCGTAGCCATCCATCACCGGCATGTTGCAATCCATCAGCACCAGATCGAATTCGTTGTGCTCGAGCTGATCCAGGGCTTCGGCACCGTGAGCGGCGACGATCACCTCGCAACCGAGTTTGCCGAGCATGCCCTTGGCCACCAATTGATTGACCGGGTTGTCCTCCACCAGCAAGACGCGTCCGCGCCGTTGCGGGGTAAGGGCTTCGACCCGGGCTCCGTTGATCAGGTTGCTTTCCGGCTGCAACACCCGGCGCAAGGTCTGGTAAAGCGCGTTGCGCGCCAAAGGTCGCGCCTGTTGTTGCAGGGGCGCCAGGGCGCTCGCTTCTTCGCTGGGCATGAAGCTGCCATAGGCGGTCACCAGCAGGATAGGGGCGTCGAAGGTCGGGCGCAGGCCGAACAGGCATTCGGGGCAGTCGGTGATCAGCACATCCGGGTCGAGGCCGATCAACGAGTCATCGATGGCGCGTTGTTGATAATCGAGGCCCCAGCCGGGCAACAGGTTTTTCAACAGTTCCGCCAGACCACTGTTGGCGGCAGTGATCGCGATGATCTTGCCGGATAGAGGCTGCAGGGGCATGGCCCGGGTGTGGCAGGGTAACGGCAGGTCGGCGCAGAACTGGCTGCCAAAACCCGCTTCCGAGCTGATGGTCAGCCGCCCCTGCATGGCTTCGCACAGATTATAAGTCAGCGCCAGCCCCAGCCCGGTGCCGCCAAACTGCCGGGTAATGCCGGCCCCGGCCTGGGTGAAGGGCTGGAAGATTTTGACCTGGGCATCCTGGGCAATCCCGATTCCGGTGTCGCAGACTTCGATTCTGACGCCATCCTCAAACGTTGAAAGGCGCACATCGACCCGACCGAAACGGGTGAACTTGAGGGCGTTGGACAGCAGGTTGCTGACGATCTGCCTAACACGGGTCGGATCCCCCAGTACCAACGCCGGAAAGTGCGGATCGATCAGGCAGGTCAACTCGACGCTGGGCGCGGCGTTCTGCGACAGCAGGTTGGCGGTGTCCTCGATCAGCGATCCGAGGTCGAACGGAATGTGTTCGAGTTCGAGTTGGCCGGCATCGAATTTCGACAGGTCGAGAATATCGTTGAGCAACTCCACCAGGACTTTGCCCGAGTCATGGGCGATGGACAGCTGTTGCTGTTGTTCGGCATTGAGTGGGCCGTCCAGCGAGAGCGCGATCATGCCCAGCAGGCCGTTGAGTGGCGTGCGGATTTCATGGCTCATGTTGGCGAGGAACACCGAGCGTGCTTCGGCCATATCCAGGGCGGTGCTTCGCGCAACTTCCAGTTCCTGGTTGGATTGACTCAGCCTGGCATTGATCGCCTTGAGCTCCGCGGTACGGGCCGAGACGATGTTTTCCAGTTGCCCGAGGTAGTCGGTCAGTCGGTTTTCAGCGTTGCGTCGTTGCTGGATTTCGGTGGCGATGTTTTCAAATTGCTGGTTGGCCACTTTGACCAGGACACCGATTTCATCGTTTTTATGCCCGCTCGGGTATTCCAGCCAGGTCGGTTCAGCGCTGCGCGGATCGCGTCCGCTGAGTTCGCGGATGACCCGCACCAGCGGTTTCGTCAGCATCACGTAGAACAGCGCCAACAGGATGCCGGTCAGGATCAGGCTGCGCGCGAAACCATTGAGCAGCGTCACCTCGGCCCGACGCAGGAAACGGCTGCCGAAGGCGTAGGTATCGACTTCCAGGCGCAAGGTGCCGAGGGATTCATCCGGCAACTGGTCGAGGTAGAGGCGGTCTTCGAACTGACGGTTGGCGCCGAACAGGAAGTCGCTGATCATCCGGTAGTTGTTTTGCTGGGTCGGGCGTTTGACGCTGGCCAGAACGGTTCCGTTGTTGTCTGTCAGTTGCGCACCGAGGATTGCAGGTGAGCGCAACAGGCCCATGGTCAGTTCCTGGGCGAGTTCGGCATCGATGTTGTAGGCGATACGGGACGCGGGGTTATGGCTGATTTCCAGCAAAGACAGGATTTCGCGGTTGATGGAGGCGTCTTCGCTGGCATAATCGATGCCTATTTGCAGCAGACTGAGCAGCGTGCCCAGAATGAAACCGACGAGCACAGTCAGCCGGGCTTGCTTGTACGACAGCCGGTGGGTGAACTTGATATCCATGGGGTGTTGAACCACTTCCGTTTCCCTTCGCTGCTCAAGCATAGTCGATCATGCATGGATACCGATGTTCGCGCGAGCCCTTGTGCGACAAGGGGTTAAAGGGACGCCAAGCGCTGTGTTGCGTCGCTGTAATGACATCATCACTGTGAACGTGCCCGAGGAGAAGACGTGGATTCCCGATTGAATGCTTTTCTTGAACGCGCCGATGCCGTCCTGGCCCGTATCGAACCGCTCTTGCCTGCACCTCGGCAAGCCATCGACTGGACGCAATGCCTGGCCGCGCGCTGGCAGCGCGAGGGCCGCAGCGGTTTTCTGCTGCCGCTGCAGGTCAGCCTCGACACACGGTTGTCCGACCTGATCGGTGTCGACCGGCAAGTGGAGCAACTGGGGCGAAATACCCAGCAGTTCCTCGATGGCATGCCCGCCAACCACGCGTTGCTCTGGGGCTCGCGCGGCACCGGCAAATCGTCGCTGGTGCGCGCCTTGCTGGCCGAGCACGCCAAGGCCGGCCTGCGGTTGATCGAGATCGAGCGCGATCACTTGGCGGACCTGCCGCGTGTGGTCGAACAGATCGCCAGGCTGCCTCAACGGTTTGTTTTGTTCTGCGATGACCTGTCGTTTGAATCGGGCGAAGGCGACTATCGCGTGCTCAAGAGCGTGCTCGACGGCTCGCTTGAGCAGGCGCCGGATAACGTCTTGCTGTACGCCACCTCCAACCGTCGCCACCTGGTGCCGGAGAAGGAAAGCGATAACGAAAACTGGAAACGGGTCGATGGCGAGCTGCATCCCAGCGAGGCGGTGGAAGACAAGATCGCGCTGTCGGACCGTTTTGGATTGTGGCTGTCGTTCTATCCGTTTACTCAAGAGCACTTCCTTGACGTCGTCGAGCACTGGATCGGTCAATTGGCCGAAAAATCCGGCCTTGAGTGGCAGCGCAACGAAGAACTGGACATCCTCGCCGTGCGCTGGGCAACCGGCCGGGGCAACCGCAATGGACGTTGCGCGTATCAATTTGCCCGCTATTGGGTGGGGCTCAAGCTGTTGGAGCACAAAGCATGATTGATTTACAGAAGAGTGGCCAAGGCCTGGACGGTTACGGCATGTTATGGGCGCAGCTAGAGTCGTTGCTGGCGGACGAGCGTGACTTCATCGCCAACGCCGCGCAGTTTTCGGCGTTCCTGTACAGCCAGCTCGACGACCTGAACTGGGCCGGTTTCTATCTCAATCGTAATGAAGAACTGGTGCTCGGCCCGTTTCAGGGGCAGATCGCCTGTGTGCGCATTCCGTTCGGTCGCGGCGTGTGCGGGACGGCGGCGGCGACTTTGCAGACCCAGCTTGTCGAGGACGTTCACGCGTTCCCCGGGCACATTGCTTGCGACAGCGCCTCGAACAGCGAGCTGGTCGTGCCGCTGGTCAAGGACGGTCGCCTGATCGGCGTGCTGGACCTCGACAGTCCGAAACTTGCGCGGTTTACCGCTGACGATCAGGCCGGTATCGAACAACTGGCGGCAATTTTCCTGCGTCTGACCGATTGCTGATCATGCCCTCAAGCCGGCCTTGACCAGCAGGCTTGACAGGTCGACCGCATCGATTTGTCGTGGATCGAGGAACCGGTCGGCATACTGCAAGTAGATGCCGGCGTTGATGAACAGCCCGAACAACTCCGGATCGATATGGGCGTCGCGGCACATGGTAGCCATGATGCCCAGCGCTTCACTCAAGGTCTTGGCCTTCTTGTAGGGGCGGTCGGCAGCGGTCAGTGCCTCGAAAATATCGGCAATGGCCATCATCCGTGCCGGCAGGCTCATTTCTTCGCGCTTCAACTGTTTCGGATAACCGGTGCCATCCATTTTTTCGTGATGGCCGCCGGCGATTTCCGCGACGTTGTTGAGGTGGCCGGGGAAGGGCAAGTGGCTGAGCATCAGGATCGTCTGCACCATGTGGTGATTGATGATGTAACGCTCCTCGCGGGTCAGCGTGCCCCGGGCGATGCTCAGGTTGTAGAGCTCGCCCCGGTTGTACTTGTAGCGCGGCACATCAAGCTTGAACCCCCAGGGATTATCTTCCGGGATCAGCTCGCTTTCGGCGCGTTCGAGCAGGTGCTCGGGCTTGTCCGCCAACAGCGGCTCGCTGACCGGCAAGGTCGGTGCCGGAGTTTGTGCCTGGCGGCGGTTTTCTTCCCAGGACACACCGATTCTATCGTCCAGGGTTCGGGTCCAGTTGCGTTCGGCGATACTGCGCAGACGTTGCAGATCGGCCTCGGCCATGGCCTCAGCGCCCAGATTGCAGCGGGCGACGAAGGTGAAATCATCATCCAGCCCGGCCAGGTTGGCATTGCGTAATTCGGCCAGGTGCTGCTCGTCACCGCCCAGCGCGATAGCCTGCCAATAGTTGATCCAGGCATCGCGCTTGAGAACCTCGAAGCGGGTGCGAATTTCATGGATGCGGTCATTCAGCGTTTCAAGCTTGGTGGCTTTGTCGACCACGTATTCAGGTGTCGTGACCTTTCCGCAGTCGTGCAGCCAGGCCGCAATGTGCAGCGCTTCCCACTCATCTTCGGTCGGTTGGTAATCGCTGAAGGCCGGGGCCTGACTGGCAGCCGCCGCCTGGGCAAGCATCAAGGTCAGCTCCGGCACTCGCTGGCAGTGACCTCCGGTGTAGGGACTCTTGGCATCGATCGCGCCGGCCAGCAGCTGAATGAAGGCGTCCAGCAGTTGTTTCTGTTTGGCTTGCAGGCGCTGGCTCTCAATGCTCACGGCGGCCGCGCCGGAAACAGCCTGGAGAAACGCAATGCGGTCCGGGCGCAATTTTTCCAGGTCACGTTGTGTACCGCTGTCGGCTAATAACAGGACCAACAGGCCCACGGTTTCGTTGTGCCGATTGTGCAGCCGGATGCCGATCAGGTGCACCCGGGGGCATTCCAGCGCGAGCATTACTTTCTGCAAATCCCCCGCCTGTTCGAAACCCAGGTTGGTGACGACATTGTCGGTATTCGACAACTGCTGCAACCACTGAGGGCTCTGCGGATCCTGAAATTCGTGTCCCTGAACACCGAACGAGGGCAACGCCTGTGACGTGTCATTGATGACCAGGCCTTGGGGCTCCATGCGATCGCTGTCACGTTCGCGCAGGTAAATCAGGCCGGCCTGGGCTTGCCCGATCTTCACGGTTTCAAACAACACCCGCTGCAGCAACGGCACAAAGCGGGTCTCGGCGCTCAGGCTATCGGTGATCTGGAAAAAACTGCCGAGGGTGTCCTTCATGCGCGCCATCGACACGCTCAGTTGATCAATTTCAAGCACCGGCGAACTGCGGCCTACCGGAAAGTTGAAATTGAAACTGCGCACCGCATCGGCTTCCTGTACCAGTGCGCGCAACGGCTTGACCAAGACCCTTGAGGTCAACCAGCCCACGGGCAGGCACAACAACAATGTCGCGAGGGTAATCAGCGCGCCTTGCCAACGCATGCGGTAGGCATCGGCGAGCAATTCGTCTTCTGGCACCAGCAACGCCAGTTGCAGTCCCTGGGGGCCACCCTCCGACATGCTGCTGCGCGCCACGATCCATTGCCGACCGGCGGCGTCGAGGCGATTGCCGGTGGGTGGATTGGAAAGCAGGGCACCGAGGCCTGGGCTCAGGTCGGCCGCCTTGTTCAGGTGAGCGGTTTGGTCATCGATGATCAGTTTGCTGGTGTCGGGGTAAGCGATGGCATTGCCCTGGGCATCGAACAGCACGATTTCGGTGTGGGGCGTCACCACATGTTTGGCCAGGGTGGCTGACAGTTCCGCCAGCGTCAGATCGGCGCCCATCACCGCGTTTTCACCACTGCGCCGGGCCAGGGTGGTGCCGACGTTGCGAGTGGAGAAAAAAACGTACGGTTCGGTGGTGATCTGGTCCTCGTCGCCGAGGGCGCTGGAGTACCAGGCGCGGGTGCGGGGATCGTAGGTTTCGTCGGGATTGTCCAAGCGGTTGATAAGCGTCAAGGATTGATCAAAAAACAGGGATTGAGAGCGGATCTGACCACTGCTGCCGTCATGTTCGATGCTCCAGACTTGAAACGCCGCTGTCTGCGGGGCTTTCAACCCGCTTCTCAAGGCAGCGGTCCGCAGGGGGCGAACCATGAAAAAGTCGCCGTTGCCGTAGCCCAGGTATAACGATGCCAGGTTGGGGTTGTCGTTGAGCGACTGGCTGAAGGGTTTGAGCAACGCCAGGCGTTGCTCCAGATCCGATGCCCGGGTCGCCGGGTAGTCCGCCAACAGGCTCAGCAGATGGCGGATCGGTTCGTAGGTGCCTTGCAGGTCCAGGCGGACCTCCTGCTCGATGCGGTTGAAGAGCTTTTCACTGCTGGAAAGAATGATCTGAGTGGTTTGTCCGTAGTTGAAAATGCCCAGCACCACGCCGGTCAGCAATAACAGGAAGGTGAACATCACACTGATATGGATGTGCAGGGGAAACCGGCGTTGATCCGGGCGCAGTGGGCTGGGCATTGCGGGTCTCTCCATGATGTTTAACACACTGCTCAGCGTCCAAGCATAGTTAAGGCTCCATCATTCTGCTTCTGTCGTTGTGACCAATCTGTTGCTCCAACGCCTGCTCCAGTTCGAGCATCGCGCGTTCCATGGCTTTGGTGCGTTTGACGACTTCGTCAGGGTGGAACACTTCATGGCAGGCGTTTTCCAGCGCTTCGCAGCTGTCGATCAATCGGCCTGCCTGGACAATTCGCGCAGCGCCCTTGATTTTGTGGGCCACGTCGATGAAGGACTGCGGGTCCTGTGAGGGAGATAACGCCAGCAACTCCTGCCGGTCCAGACGGTTGCTGTTCAGCAGTTCGGACAACAATCGTTGGTCCAGCTTCGGGTTGCCGCCCGTTAACAGATGCAGCCCTTCAAGGCTGAAGGCCGGGTCGAGGAGCACCGGCGCGATATCTCCAACCCATTGACTCAGGGCAGTGAGGCTGAGGGGTTTGAACAGGCAGTCGTCCATTCCGGCTTGTTTGCAGCGCTGTATTTCTTCGGGTTGTGCATTGGCGGTGAATCCCAGCACAGTACAAGGCCGACACTGCATTTGCTGTTCATGTTGGCGAATGGAGCGAGCCAGTTCGTAGCCATTCATGATCGGCATGTTGCAATCGACGATCACCAGATCGAACAACCCGTCTTTCCAGGCACTCAACCCAGCCTCTCCATCCTCTGCGGCGCTGAACTGATGCCCCAGGAATTCCAGTTGCTGACACATGAGCAAGCGATTGGCGGGATGGTCGTCGACCACCAGGACGTTCAGCGCAGCCGCGTTTGCAGGGATAGGCGATTGGACGGCTTCCGTCACCCGCTCGGTTGGCAGCGTTGCAAGGTTCAGTGAGACCTGTACTTGAGTGCCGACACCGGTCTGGCTGCTCAATTGCAGGCTGCCGCCCATCATCTCGCACAGATTGCGACTGATCACCAGGCCCAATCCCGCACCGCTTCTGGCGGATTGCGCGGAGTGATCGGCCTGGGCGAAAGGCTCGAACAAGCGGCGTTGATCCTGTTCACTGATCCCTACTCCGCTGTCCTGAACCTGCAACTGCAACAGCACCCGGTCGGGTTCGTCGCATGGATACAGCTCCACCACAATACGGATCTGACCCTGTTCGGTGAACTTGATGGCGTTGCTGACGAGGTTGGACAGCACCTGTTTGAAGCGCATCGGGTCCAGCAGGACATCGGTGAGTGGTTCTGCCGGGTTGAAGTCCAGCCGCAGGCCAAGGTTTTTCTGGCGGGCCAGCCCGTCGAAGATCCGCACCACCGAGGCCACGGTTTCTTTGAGGTTGACGCGCTCCGGGGTCAGGCTCAGCCGCCCGGATTCAATTCGTGCGATATCTAGAATGTCGCCGATCAGGTTCAACAGGTCTTTCGCCGAGTGATAGGCCACGTCAATGGCCGGGCGATCCGGGTGGCTGTGATCGATACGTTTGAGGGTCAGTTCGAGCATGCCGATGATGGCGTTCATCGGCGTGCGGATTTCATGGCTCATGGTCGCCAGAAAGGTGCTCTTCGCGCGGTTGGCTTCGTCCGCACGCTCTTTCGCGGCACGCAAGTCATCGAACAGTTGTCGCCGCTCGCTGATGTCGATCCAGCCCCCGATGATGCCTTGCACTTCACCGCTGGAATCCCGGTAGGGCAGTATCCAATGATAAATCGTCAGCATGCGGCCACCGATATGCATTGGCCGGTCGAGAATCAGCGGCGTACCTTCGGCCACGACGCGCTGGTAGTCCGCCTGATATTCCTGAGCTTCAAATGAGTTGCTCATGCTGCCCTGCACGACGTTTTTACCAATCACGTCTTCGCGTCTGGCGCTGAAGGTCTCCAGGTAACTGTCATTGCAGCTTTGCAACAAACCCTGACGATCGCGCACGTAGATGGGATGAGGCGTTCCGTTGACCAGCGACCGCATGAATTCAAGTTGGTCGTTCAGGGCCAGCTCGGCGGCCAGCCGCTGATTGATCTGGCGACGCATGTAGGCGTTCCAGGTCACGGAAATCAGCAGCAGCAAACCGATACCCAGCATGATCTGAAAGAACACCCGGTGATAGTTGCGCCAGGTGCTTTGCGAGGCCGATGAATAGCCTCGCCAGCGGCTGTTGATAATGCCCAGTTCCTCTGGTGCGATGCTCAGCAATGCCTTGTCGAGGATCGAAGCCAGCTCTTCGGCGTCGCGCCCGGTCGCCAGGGAGAACGCGGCTTGTCGGGTGCCGATGGTGGTGCTGATCTGAAGGGTGTGCTCGAAAATCCGCGATGAGATGAAATAGTTGGCGATCACCAACGAACTCACCGCACCTTCGGCCTGCCCCTCGCCGAGTAACTCCACGGCACTGAAGGTGTCCGGCGTTTCGATCAGCTGGACGTGCGGGAACTCGCGGCGCAGGTAATCCGCCATTGGATTGCCTTGGGCGATGGCAACGCGCTTGCCCGTCAGCTGTGTCAGGTTTGACGGGCTGCTGGCTGCTTTGCGAGTCAGCAGGACAACCGAGTTTTCCAGATAAGGGCGGCTGAAGTTCAGCAGCGTTTCCCGTTGCGCACTGGGGAGCAGTGCGGCAATCAGGTCGGCCTGATGGCTGTTGACCTGCTCGATCATCTCGTCATCGTTGCGGCTGCGATGGATGTCGAAACGCAAACCGGTGCGCAATCTGATCAGCTCGAGCAAGTCGGCGGAGACTCCGCGAAAGTTGCCGTCGCTGTCGAAAAAAGTCAGCGGCGCCAACGCCTCATTGACCACGACGCGTACGACCGGATGTCGAGTCAGCCAGCGTTCTTCGCGGTCAGTGAGTTGCAGTTTCTGATCGGTGAGGAGAATGTCGCTGCCCGCACTCCAGCGTTTGGCGATGTTTTCTCGCTCGCTGGCAGGGGTGGCCTTGAGGATGGCGTTGATGATCCCGAGCAGATCCGGGTTGTCCTTATGCACTGCAAAGCTGAATCCGTGGGCTTCGTGTTTACCGAAGTTGGCCATGCGGATGTTGTTCAGGTAGCCCTTGTTGATCATGTAATGGGTGGAAATGGTGTCGCCAAGAAAAACATCGGCCTGGTCGAAAGCCACCGCATTGATTGCATTCTGGTAGGAAGGATAGGAGGTAATGATCGCTTTCGGGTAAAGGGCTTTGACTTCGTCCAGCGGCAAATAGTGATACACCATGCTCAGCCGTAGCCCGGCGAGGCCATCGCTCAGCGATCTGGTTTCACCTACCCTTGTCACCAGAACCGGCTGATCCACGGCATAGGGAGTGGACAGTACGATGTCGGCATTGCGGGCTTCAAAACCATTGGCGGTACCGAGCATGTCGACCACACCTTCTTCCAGCGCCTCGATCGCGTCTCCCCGGGTCGCGTAGCGCTGAACCTTGACTGGCAAACCGGTGGCCATGCCCAGGATGCCCGCGTAATCAGCGGTGAAGCCTTCGTAGTCGTGGCCGCTGATGGTCAGGTCGAAAGGAGGATAGTCGGGGGCGGAAGTGCCAAGTATCAGTTCACGCTTATTGTTAAGCCACTGTTGTTGTGATTTATCCAGCTGGACTTCCATGTGTCCGTTCATTGAGCGACTGAGCAGGGTGTAATGCTCGCTTGCAGTCTGTTCCGCGTGCACTGAGGTGCTCAGGCATAAGCCCGCGGTCAGCAGTGTCAGATAATCCTTTAAACGACTGGGCATCCTGTCTCTCTCACACTAACGCGTTGCGTTTTGCCATATCAATGAGTTCAACAAGCGATTTGGCTTTGAGTTTTTGCATGAGACGTTTTTTATAAGTGCTGACAGTCTTGTTGCTCAGGAACATACCTTTGGCAATTTCCTTGTTAGTGCGGCCCTGCGCGAAAAGTTGCAATACCATCAACTCTCGGTCGTTGACCGATTTGAACAGTTCCAGGTCAGCGTATCGTTCATCGTCAGCACGAACAGGATTCAAGGCTTGGCTGGGGAAATAGTTGTAACCTGATAGTACGGCTTTAATCGCGCTCACCAGTTCACTCAGGTCTTCCTGTTTGCAGACATACCCAGATGCGCCGGATTGCATGCAGCGGATCCCGAAAAGTGTCGGGCACTGGGCCGTTAACACCAGTGTTTTCAGGGGGCAACTCATTGCGTTGAAACGGGAGAGAACTTCCAGACCATCCAGTTTGGGGATGCTGATGTCGAGAATGACCAGGTCGGGCATGCATTCACGAACCATCTGCATGGCGTCGACCCCATTATCAGTTTCGCCGACGACTTTGTAACCCTCATGTTCGAGCAACATTCGGACGGCAAGACGGATGACGGGGTGATCGTCGACAATAAAAACGGAGTTCATAATCAAATCCCATACGCGCTCAGATAAAGCGCGCACCTTAGCTCAGATAGTTGAGGGGGGCATGAACTGACGGACCTATAGGGGCAATATAGGACAAATCCTACGGCGTAAAAAGAATCGGACTACGGATCAACTAGGTTTTGCATGAGGATCCGTTCAGTTCTTGTATGTATGTTCGGCGGGTAGGAAAGATCGGTTTAAAGCTTTTACATACGTGCTTGAATATTTTCGTAGTAATACTTTGTTGTGTTTTTTTATAGATGGGCCGAGGTCAATAAGTTTCTAAAGTCTGATTGTTTCAGGGGCTTGATCAAGTAACCCAACAAGGGCAGTCCGTGTTCGCCGGCCATTTTTTCAAGACCGTCCAATTCAAGGGTTGTCAGACTGCTCAGCAGTATTGCCATTCTGATCATTCCCCGTTGACTGGCGAATTCGATCAAATCAAGGCCCGGAAGATCGGGCAGGCATTGGTCGCACAGAAGGATGTCGAAGGGTTGCGACGCCTTGAGCATTTGCTGCATGGCGGCTTCGGCGCTGTCAGTTGCGGTGAGTTGCGTGAAGCCATAACTCTCCAGCAGGTATTGGGTTGCCCTGAGCTGAAAGGGATGGTCTTCCACCAGCAGGATGCGCCAATCTTGTTCAGACATAAGATTTTTCATGCTTCATCTATGGAGCAGAGGGAGCATGATTATTTCGCGATCAGACCGCTCAGGCGATCAGTCGGCTCTGCACAAGGTGTAGGGCAATTCTGTTGACGTCGGGATTGAATTGAAAAATACGCAAAAAATCGATCAGCCATGCAAAAAATATGGCGTGGCTGATCGATGCACTGTCAGCCGTGGCTTGAACGACCGGTCATTTCCAGGGCCATTTGGCTGGCATAGCTGTCGGTCATCCCGGCGATGAAGTCGATCATTCTCAGGAACGAGGTGTGCAAAGGCCCGTGAGGATCGGGCGCATTATTGCCCAACAGGTCGAGGATACGGCGACTCTTGAAAGACGGCGTTCGACCGTTGTGTTGTTCCAGTGCGGCACCACAGAACGCGTTGAGCAGGATTTCGAGGGTGGTGTAAGCGCCGATTTCGTGCAGCGTCTTGCGCTTGTCCTGGAAAATCTTTTTGCGTGCCATGTCCTTGGCATTCAACACGCAGCGCTTGGCCGGACCATGCATGTGCTCCACCAGATCACCGGGCAATGTGCCTGCCAGCAACGAGTCCTGTTGCTCGACGAAGGCCCGGGCGGCGGCATTGGTCAGGTGCTCGATGGCCTTGCCTCGCAGGATCGCCAGTTTGCGCCGGCGCGAATCCTGAGGGCCCAGTTGGCGATAGGTTTCCGGCAGATCGTCACCCACCAGGTCGAGCAGCAAAGACTCGACCTCGGCGTATTCCAGCAGCTCCATCTCCAGGCCATCTTCCAGATCGATCAGCGCGTAACAAATGTCGTCCGCGGCCTCCATCAGATACACCAGCGGATGGCGCGCCCAGCGCTGTTCCTCCAGTTGCGGCAGGCCGAGTTTAAGGGCGATTTGCTCCAGCAGCGGGAGTTCGCTTTGATAGCAGCCGAACTTGTGCTTCTTGTAGCCCAATGAATCGGCATGCTTTGCCGTCCACGGGTACTTCAGATAAGTGCCCAGCGTGGCGTAGGTCAGCCGGGTGCCACCGTCGAACTGATGGTATTCAAGTTGGGTGAGTACCCGGAAGCCTTGGGCGTTGCCTTCAAAGTTCAGGAAGTCGTTGCGTTCGACTTCGCTCATGCCGTCCAGCCAGCCACGACCCGCGGCCTGCTGGAACCAGTGTCGGATTGCGTCTTCGCCGGAGTGCCCGAAGGGCGGATTGCCGATGTCATGGGCCAGGCAAGCCGATTGCACCACCATCCCCAGGTCACTCGGTTCGCACCAGTCGGGCAGGGCGCTGCGAATGGTTTCGCCGACGCGCATGCCCAGCGACCGGCCCACGCAGCTGACTTCCAGCGAGTGGGTCAGGCGCGTGTGAATGTGATCGTTGCTGGTGACCGGATGAACCTGAGTCTTGCGTCCGAGGCGGCGAAAGGCACCCGAGAAAATGATGCGGTCGTGGTCTTTGTGAAAAGGGCTGCGGCCGAGTTCTTCCGGGCTATGCAGAGGCTTTCCGAGGCGTTCGCGGGTAAGCAGGGTTTGCCAATCCAAGGCTGGACTCTCCGTCAGGTGACTGAGCCTCTAGCTTCCGGGTTCATGCCGGTGCCTGCAAGCGGAACTAGAGCCCGGCGGCGTCGATGTCGATGAGCAGCAGTCGCTCGCCGTTGTCGAAAAATTGCCCGGCGGTGAGGCAGTACTGATTACTGGTGGCATCGCGGTAGGTCGTGGACAGTGTCAGGCGCCGCTCGTCCCAGCCCTCGGCCAGCAGGTGATAAAAGTAGGGCCGCCACGACCAGTTATGGCCCAGGTAGCGGTTATCGGCTTCCCAGCCGTTGTTGCGCCACTCCAGATTGGGCGTCAATTGGGTGCCGTGACGGTCGCATTGATAGAAACGCAACAGCCAGGGAAATGCCTGCAGCTGTGGCAGCGCGCTCAGTGGCGCGCGGGCCAGGGCCCAGGCTTGGAGGATGGCCATCAACTCGCAAAGTTGCTGGCGCATGATCATCAGTCGTCCGCGCTCTCCCAGTTTCTGCTGAACATAACGCTGGCGCAGTTGTGCGAAACGTTCGACAAAGGCGTCGGTGGCAAAGAAGTCTGCCTGCGCCCGGGCGAACAGAAACCCCTGCACGTAACGTGAACCGCATTCCAGGGCGAAATTCAGTTGAGCGTCTGTTTCAACTCCCTCGGCGATGATCCAGCAACCGGTTTTCTCGGCCATTTGCGCCAGGGCCTTCACCACGTCGCTACTGGGGCCGCCCAGTGCAGCGGCCTGGAACAATCGCATGTCGAGCTTGAGAATGTCCGGTTGCAAGGCCAGCACGCGATCGAGTTGTGAGTAGCCGGCACCGAAATCATCGATGGCGATCCGTGCCCCGGCCTGTCGGTAACGGGCCACGACCTCGGCCAAGCGCTGGATGTTGCCGCCCAGTTCAGTGATCTCAAAGACGACGCGTTGCGGATCGACGTTGTGCCGGCTCATTTGCTTGAGGCTCGGCAGCGCCTGGTCCTGCCGTAAACGGCTGATCCAGCGCGGTGAGATGTTCAGGCTCAGAAACCAGTCCGCAGGCGCTTCATGCAGACGGCTCAGAGCGTTGTCGCGTATCTGGCGATCAAGACGACGAAGGGCGATGGCGGGGGTTCGCGGATCGGCGAACAGCGGTCCTACCGAGGCCAGTTGACCGTCGGACTGACGCAGTCGACCCAGCGCTTCCACACCCGCAATACGGCCCGTGGCGGTATCGATAAATGGCTGAAAGCAGGCGAGCGGTTGCCCGTCGATCACGAGGCCTCCTTAGTAAGGTCTTGTTTTTGGATTAACCCGCTTACCGGGTAGGCACACAGGATTGAACCTCTCGATAAAGAGGTTAATCCCGGTGGTGTTGCAAGAATGCAGCCAGATAGTGGCTATTCAGTCTTTGCGCGAAGAACCCTGCATGACCAACTTGATCAAGGGCCCGAGCGTTGTGCCCAGGCGAACCAGCCGAGTCAGGCTGCTGGTACCGCCGCTCTTGGCGCCTTTACCGGTCAGAAAACCGAGCAGCGTCACGGCCGCCATGCCCCAGAGCGGGGCGTGCTTGATGCCGAAGCCGTCGTGCAGGTTTTGTGTCATCCCGCGTACCCGCTTCAAGGGTTGCAGCAGCTGCGCGGATTCGTGACGAATTTCCTGGCGATGCATTTCCATGCGCAGGCGTATCAATGCCTTGCGCATTTCGGTGCGCGAGCTGTTATGGGGCAGTTCAGGCAGGCTCATGGCAGCAGACGCTCCCTATCGTTGGCCAATTCTTCCAGGGTGCCGTGGAAGGGGGAGGACTCGTCGAAAATCGCCGCTTTCAGGCGCATCCCACAGAATATTGCAGCCAAGGTGTAGAACACGCAGAGCCCGATGATTGCTGGCAAACGGTAGGTGTCCCAAAACAGGATCAGCACCAGCGTCGACAATCCCACCAGCAACAGCAATGCAAACACCAGCGCCAGGCCTGCGAACAGCAACAGGCTTACGGTACGCGCTTTTTGTTCCTGCAACTCGATGCCAAACAATTCGACATGGCTGTGCAACAGTCCAAGAAAAGCGGCACCCAGGCGCCGCGATGAGGAGCTTGTGCCCGTCGCGGACGAGCTGGATTCACCGATAGACATATCAGCGCCGAGTGGCCAGCAGGCCAATCAAAAAGCCGACGCCCGCCGCAATCCCGACCGATTGCCATGGATTGGTCTGCACGTAGTCCTCGGCAGCGGTAACGGCAGCCTGGCCGCGTTCGCGCAGAGAATCTTCGGTGAGCTTCAGGGTTTCGCGGGCACGCAGCAGGCTGTCGTGGATCTGGCTGCGCAGCTCATCGGCCTGATCGCCGGCCAGGGTTGCGGTGTGTTCCAGCAACCGTTCGGTGTCGCTCACCAGTGTTTGAAAATCGTTCATGAGGATTTCTTGAGCAGTCTTTGCTTTGATGCTGGCCATTGGTGATCTCCGTAAGTGGCTTCTGAGCGTTCGAGTATGAGCCTTGTGTGAAGGTTCAGTACAAATGACTGGTACAACTTTTGCTATGTCATGGTGCGTCAGCCCGCGTCGTTGCGCTGTTGCCGGGCATGATTTCAGGAAAACCCTGATTCAAACAATTAAAACGCGCGTCAGGGTATCGGCCTTGTGCGCCAAAGCGGTTCATCGCGATCAACACCTTGATCCGGCGGGCCGCAACTTGGTGCACTGACTTCCTGCGCGAACCGCTTTGGTGCTTTTTTAGCCTTCAGGTCTGCCAACCCCATGGAAAATCTGCAAAGCGCTGTGGACAGTCTGGTCCATAGCTCCAATACGTTGTTCATCCTTATCGGTGCTGTCATGGTTCTGGCCATGCACGCCGGTTTTGCCTTTCTGGAAGTCGGCACGGTTCGACAAAAGAATCAGGTCAATGCCTTGTCGAAGATCCTCAGCGACTTCGCCATTTCGACCCTCGCCTACTTCTTTATAGGCTATTGGATTTCCTACGGGGTCACCTTCATGCAACCGGCGGCGGTCATCAACGCCGATCACGGCTATGGGCTGGTGAAGTTTTTTTTCCTGCTGACCTTTGCGGCGGCGATTCCGGCGATCATTTCCGGAGGCATCGCCGAGCGCGCCAGGTTCGTCCCGCAGTTGTGTGCGACGGCGCTGATCGTGGCGTTCATCTATCCGTTCTTTGAAGGCATGATCTGGAACGGCAATTTCGGGCTGCAGGCCTGGTTGCTGGAACAATTTGGCGCCAGCTTCCATGACTTCGCAGGTTCGGTCGTGGTGCACGCCATGGGCGGATGGCTGGCGCTCGCGGCGGTGTTGTTGCTCGGGCCAAGGCAAGGGCGTTATCGCGAAGGGCGATTGGTGGCGTTCGCACCGTCGAGCATTCCCTTTTTGGCACTGGGTTCGTGGATCCTGATCGTCGGCTGGTTCGGCTTCAACGTCATGAGCGCACAAACGTTGCAAGGCGTCAGCGGATTGGTCGCGGTGAACTCGCTGATGGCCATGGTCGGCGGCACTGTGGCGGCGCTGATAGTGGGGCGCAATGACCCGGGGTTCCTGCATAACGGTCCGCTGGCCGGGCTGGTGGCGATCTGTGCCGGTTCCGACCTGATGCACCCGGTGGGCGCACTGATCACAGGCGTGATCGCCGGGACCTTGTTTGTCTGGTGCTTCACCGCTGCTCAAGTCAAATGGCGCATCGATGATGTGCTGGGTGTCTGGCCGTTGCATGGCTTGTGCGGTGTCTGGGGTGGAATCGCCTGCGGCATATTCGGCCAGAGCGCCTTGGGTGGTCTGGGCGGGGTGAGCCTGATCAGCCAGTTGATCGGGACCTCTTTGGGCGTGATCGTGGCGCTCCTCGGTGGTTTTGTGGTGTATGGCGCGATCAAGGCGTTGCATGGTCTGCGCCTGAGCCAGGAAGAGGAGTATTACGGCGCGGACTTGTCGGTGCACAAGATCGGCGCCGTGAGCCAGGACTGACTCACTTTTCTTCATCGCCGCTCCCGGGATAAAAACCGTGCAGCAGACGATAGCGATCATGCCGTATCTGGTCGGCCCGCTCCTGCACCTGATGCGCGGGTAAACCCAGCATGATCAGGGCGTGGGAGGCGAGCATCAGGCTCGACTCCAGCAGTTCGGGCACGACTTCGCTGGCGCCGGCCGCTTTCAACTCGGCCAGTTGACTGTCGTCCCGAGTGCGTACCAGGATCGGAATCGTTGAGCTCAATCGGCGCGCCTCCTGGAGAATCAGCAGCGCGATGTCAGTCTGGTCCACGGCAATCACCAGCAGCCTGGCACGCGACAGGCCTACCGCCAGCAGCAGTTCACCGCGCCGAGAGTCACCGTAATGCACGCAGTTTTCACCCACGGCGGCTTCCTGGACACGCACCGGGTCGGTGTCCAGTGCCAGGTAAGGTTGCAACGCATTGCGCAGCGCGCGGCCGATGGACTGACCCACGCGACCATAACCACAGATCACGACGTGATTGTGCAAATCGGCGTTGAGCGCGCTGATTTCTGCCAGTTTTACTTCTTCGTTGGGGTTGCGATGCAGGCGTGTCGCAAGGTGAGGTGCGGCACGCAGCAACAACGGCGTTACCAGCATTGAACAGAATGTCGCGGCCAGCAGAAGACCTCCAAAGTCGGCGGGCATCATTTTGTTTTGCTGCATCAGTGCCATCAGCGCAAAGCAGAACTCGCCACCCTGAGCCAATGCCAGGCCGCTGCGCCAAGCGGTCTCGCCGTCGCTGCCGCGCCATTTGACCAACAGCGCGACCACTGTGCCCTTGATCAGCAGTAACCCGAGTGTCAGGCCGAGGATCATCAGGCCGTGGCTGGCAAACAGCTGCAAGTTGATCAGCATGCCGATGCTGACGAAAAACAACCCGAGCAAAATGTCGCGGAACGGGCGGATGTCCGCTTCGATCTGATGCCGATAATGACTTTCCCCCAGCAGCATACCGGCGAGAAATGCACCCAGGGCAGGGGAGAGGCCGAGCAGGTGAGTCAGCCACGCTGTCAGCAAAACGATGACCAGGGCCAGCAGCACGAACAACTCTGGAGAGCGGGCGGCGGCGACCTCATGAAACAGGCGGGGCAGCAACCAGCGGCTGGCCATCAGCAGACCGACGAACAGCAGAACGGTCTTGCCCAATGTGATCGGCAATGCCCAGTACCAGGCCTGATCGCTGTTGCCGGCGAACACCGGCACCAGGGTCAGCAGCAGCACCGCCACCACATCCTGGAACAGCAGCACGGCGATGGCATTCTGGCCGTGGCTGCTGAAAATCTCGCCGAGGCTGCTCAACTCTTTGCTGACAATGGCTGTGGAAGACAGTGAAAGACCGGCACCGAGTAACAACGCAGGCGTTGTCGCCATGCCGAGCAGCATCAACAAGCCGCCCAGCACTATCCCCGTCCCCAGCACTTGCAGGCTGCCGAGTCCGAACACCACCCTACGCAACGCAATCATTTTCGAGAGGGAAAACTCCAGCCCAAGGGAGAACAGCAGGAACACCACGCCCAGCTCGGCAAGGTCTGGTAGTTCGTCGCTTTCATTCACCCAGTTGAACGCCGTCGGCCCGATCATCAGGCCCACGCACAGATAGCCCAGCACCGGTGGCAAACGCAGGCGCTGGAACAGTGCAATCACCACCAGGTAGGAAGCGAGGATGATCAAGAGGTTGGCGAACACTAATAACTCCGGTGATAGGGCTGGCTATTCAAGCGTAGAGGTAAAAAAAACCTGAGCATCGTGTAAATGGCTTCTGAAGCGACTGATATGCATCAGGGTTTTGCCGTCGCCATCGGGAATTGTGTTCCAGGTCAGAAAATTCAACGTCTCGACGGCTTTTCGGGGCAGGCCTAGAATAGGGACTTAATTTTTTAGGTTGAGCGCTCATGCTTCCTGAATGTCAGCTGTTCGGCACCCTTGGGTGCCATCTCTGTGAAGTGGCAGAAGCCATGCTGATGGAGTTTGTCGAACGTGGTCTGCTGGTGGAACTGGTAGATATCGCTGACGATGAAACATGGTATGAAGCTTACAGCTTACGTATTCCGGTGTTGCGGCGGGTTGATACCGGTGCGGAGCTGGGCTGGCCATTCAGTGCCGATGAGGTGGTAGCGTTCCTGCGTTAAACAGATTTTTTGGTAGCTAAGTCCCGTCTGTCGAACTTTGCGATTTATCCCCTTGGCTTAACCGATGCTCTTCGATACTGTATGCGCATACAGTTATTCGTAATGTTGCCGTTTTCTTCTGGTATTCAGTTTTGAGCAGGCAGTTCCGGGCGTGAGAGGGATACATCGTGGTCAATGTCGAACAATTGAAAAACACCGTGAACCGGATGTCGGTCGATGTTGTGCGCGAGGCGGTCCTCGAGCTGCGTCTGGATGGTCTGGTCCTGGAAGGAAAAACCCCTTTCAACAAACTGCACTTCAATACCTGTTTTGCCGAAATCGAAGCATTGTTCCAGCGCGCGGGTTATCACCGCCAGCTCGATGTCGTGGGTTACCAGGGTTTGCTGTATGCGCTTTATGATCCCGGTCGCTGGGAAGCGGTCGATGTGTTGCGCTGGCTCAAGGAGTTCACTGAAGCGGCGGCGCGCGCGCAGATTCCGGCTTGAGGATTCTCTTCTAGGTTCGTTCCGGCCACTGTTGGATAATGCTGCCCTGCATTGAGGGTCAGAGCTTTCGAATGTCCACTTCATCTTTTTCTGCTGCACACAATCAGGCCAGCACGCTCTACTTGCCGCCGGGTCCGTGGCAGACCGTGCTCGATTGCCTGTGCGAACACTTCAGCGCCATCGGTCGTGAACAATGGCTGGACAGAATTGCTCGCGGTCGCGTGCTTGACGGGCAAGGTCAACCGATTGCCCTTGACCTGCGTTACAAGGAAGGCCTGCGGATTCATTACTTCCGTGAAGTACCGGACGAAAAACCGATCCCGGTGGTCGAATCGATCCTGTACGCCGACGACCACCTGGTGGTGGCGGACAAGCCGCATTTTCTGCCAGTGACGCCTGCTGGCGAATACGTGGAGCAGACGTTGTTGCGACGGTTGATCCGTCGACTGGATAACCCGCATCTGGTGCCTTTGCATCGCATTGACCGGCATACGGCGGGACTGGTGTTATTTTCAGCGAACCCCGAGAGCCGCTCGGCTTACCAGTCATTATTTCCTACACGCCAAATCGAAAAACGCTACGAAGCCATCGCTCGCGCATTGCCTGAACTCACCTTTCCACTGGTTCATAAAAGTCGGCTGGTCGATGGCGAGCCATTCTTTCGCATGCAGGAGGGGCCGGGCGTCAGTAATACCGAGACGGCAGTCGAGGTTCGTGAGAAAAACGGCGATTTCTGGCGTTATGGACTTTACCCGGTGACCGGCAAAAAACATCAGTTGCGGGTGCACATGACCGCTTTGGGTGCCAGCATCTGTAACGACCCGTTCTACCCGCAGGTGCTCAAGGATGTTGAGGATGACTATGCCAATCCCTTGAAGCTGCTGGCCCAGGGATTGCGATTTGTCGATCCGGTCACCGGCCAGCAACGTGAATTCGAGAGCACCATCACCCTGCAATGGTGATCACAATGCTTCAGGCACGAAAAAGCCCGCTATAAAGCGGGCTTTTCTGTATCCGGTGGTGCCGTAAAGATTACAGCTCTTTAACGGTACGAACCTGATCCTTGTTGATGCGGGTTTGTTTGCCGTCCAGCTGTTCGAACTCGTAGAAACCCGATTCGTCATCGTATTTTGGCGCGTCGACGGCCTGGATTTCGCGACCGTCATTCAAGGTGATCACTGTAGGCGATGCGCAACCGGCGAGGGTCGCAAGGCCCAGTGCGAGCATGAAAGTGGCGAGGGTCCGTTGAGTCATGAGTGTATCTCCGAATATGAATTCTTTTGGTTACTGAGCTTGAGACGTATACAACGCGCGCAAGTTCCTTCTCGTGTCAGTCTGACACAGTGTGGTGTGTGCTTAACAGCTCTGGCGTGTTGAGGTTGGCCAGCCGCGGGTCGTTGTCGGGGCATTGCAGGGCCGTAACGCCCAGTTTGCGCATGAGGCGTCCCGGGCTGCGTTCGCCTTCGTGCCATGCCTGTTCGAAATCCGCCGAGAGCACCACGGGGATGATGCACAGCAACGGTTCCCAGTGATCGTCATGGCGCAGCATCAGCGGGTTGTCCGGATGCTGGTGGGCAGTTTCGCGCATGCTCTGGAGCAGTGCCGCATCGATGCGCGGCACGTCGCAAGGCAACACCAGCAGATAGGGGTGGCGTGCGGCCTTGAGGCCGGCGCGAATACCGGCCAAGGGTCCCGGGAAATCGCCTTCATCGTCATGGACCAGTTGGTCGGCGTACGGCGCGTATTTTTCCATGTTCCTGTTGCAGGAGATGATCAGGTCATCGCTCAGTTCGCGGGTCTTGCGATGCAGGTGCGCTATCAGCGGCTCGCCATGCCATTCCAGCAAACCCTTGTCCTGGCCGCCCATGCGTTGGCCTCGGCCACCTGCCAGGAGCAGAATGGAGCAGGGCGGCAATTGAGTATTCGAGATCATGGCAAGTCTCCATGGGGGCGGCGAAAAAACGAGGCGCTGTGATATAACACCGGGCTGTTTATCCTACAACTGGACGAGCCTATGAAAGCCAAGGCTGAAGTACCTTTCGCGCCGCTTAACATCGCGGTGTTGACTGTCAGCGATACCCGCACCCTGGAAACCGATACGTCAGGACAGGTCTTCGTCGACCGCTTGAGCGCTGCCGGTCACAACCTGGCCGCTCGGGTTTTGCTTAAAGATGATCTCTACAAAATTCGCGCGCAAGTCGCCAACTGGATTGCCGACGATGTCGTGCAGGTGGTGTTGATCACCGGCGGTACCGGGTTCACGGGGCGCGACAGCACGCCAGAAGCGGTGAGCTGTCTGCTGGACAAGCAAGTCGATGGTTTTGGCGAGCTGTTCCGACAAATTTCGGTCGCGGACATTGGTACGTCGACTGTTCAGTCCCGAGCCTTGGCCGGTTTGGCCAATGGCACGCTGGTTTGCTGCTTGCCGGGTTCGACTAACGCCGTGCGTACTGGCTGGGATGGCATCCTCGCTGAACAGCTGGATTCGCGGCACCGTCCCTGCAATTTTGTGACTCACCTGAAACAGGCGGCACCCTGTGAATCCCGTGGGTAAGCCTGGTAAAACCGGCAGCTTGATGGCGGTCGAGGTGGCGTTGGCGCGTTTGCTGGAAATGGCTGAGGCATCAACGATACATGAGCGTGAACGTTTGCCGTTGGCGCAGCTTGAAGGACGTGTACTGGCCGAGGACCTGGTCTCGACGCTTGATCTGCCGCCCTGGCCGAACAGTGCCATGGACGGCTACGCTTTGCGCATTGCTGACTGGACGGGAGAACCATTGCTGGTCAGCCAGAGGATTTTTGCCGGCCAGGCTCCCGAACCGCTGAAGCCAGGTACCTGCGCCCGGATCTTTACCGGTGCGCCAGTGCCGGCGGGTGCTGATTGCGTCGAGATGCAGGAGAACGCCGAGGTCCAGGCGGATGAGCGCGTCCGTTTTATCGAGACGATGACTCCGGGTCAAAACATCCGGCCACAAGGCCAGGAAACCACCGTTGGCGAACTTGTTTTGCCGGCTGGAACACGTCTAGGACCTATCGAACAGGGGCTGGCGGCGTCGCTGGGATGCGCTGAACTGGACGTGGTTCGCAAGGTTCGTGTTGCGGTCCTGTCTACCGGCGATGAGTTGATTGAACCGGGCCAGCCCCTTGGGCCGGGACAGATTTACAACAGTAATCGCGTGTTGCTGTGCAGTTGGTTGCAGCACTTGGGCTGTGAAGTGATCGATGCCGGAATTCTTCCAGATGATTTACCGACCACCCGCGCCCGCCTTGGCGAGTTGAAAGATGTCGACCTGATCCTTTCTACTGGCGGCGTGTCTGTAGGAGAGGCCGATTTCCTTGGCATTGCCTTGCGCGAAGAGGGCGAGTTGACCCTGTGGAAGCTCGCCATCAAACCGGGCAAGCCGCTGACGTTCGGGCACTTTCGCGGCGTTCCTGTGATTGGTTTGCCCGGCAACCCGGCATCGACGCTGGTTACATTTGCCTTGTTGGCGAGGCCCTATCTCTTGCGTCGCCAAGGCGTGAAAGAGGTTGAACCGTTGAAGTTTCAGGTGCCGGCCGGGTTCGAATGGCCCAAGGCAGGCAATCGCCGAGAGTATCTGCGTGGACGGCTGGAGAATGGTCGGGCAATTATCTACAAGAATCAGAGCTCTGGGGTGCTTCGCAGTGCTGCCTGGGCCGATGGTCTGGTTGAAGTGCTGGAAGACCACACGTTGATCGAAGGTGATTACGTTAACTTCATTCCGCTGAGCGAAGTCCTGAGCTGATTCTGGGTACAGCCTTGCCACGCAAGCCCTGGTCGATCGTGCAGCGGCTTGCGTGCATGGCTAACGATTAACGGGCCAGAAGTGAAACGACCTGATCGAAGCGGCTGTTGGCGATCCAGCCCAACAGCCCCAGGACTACGGCTATTCCACCTGCGGAATAGGCCAGCCGGTGTTTGATGGATTTCACATCACCACGGACCTCTTCCATGTGTCTTCGGATGTATTTGAGGTGTGTCTCGAGTTCAATGACGCGAGGTTCCATGTCAGCTCCTCCGGCGGGCTTTGCGCTGTTATTGAATTCAGCCTGGTGATTGGCGCGATTGTCTGCCAATGGCGCGACCTGGCTGATCGGTAACCTGATGTCATGACTTTGCATGGGCTGAAACGCTCCTTGCTTGGATGCCCATGGGGTGGCCGACACTTTTGTTGATTGCGCTTTGTATGGCCCTTGAAGAGGGTCTACTCATGGCTTGCACATCCCTGTGTGTTTAATGTTGATGACTGATGCTGCGGAGACCAAGGTGTACCAATCGCCAAGGTTGGTCAATTGAGCCGATTCCGTACATCTTGTAAGAAAATGTCCCGCCCTGTAGGACCTCAAGGCTGCACGCGTAAAAAAAATCAAATCCATGCGACTTTTATAGGGGCTGGTGAGGTCAACATCTCCCATACGGATTCCAAACATGGGAGCGACAATAATGAGTGAGCGCAAGGCGCTGTTGATTCTGCATGGCAAGCAGGCACTCAACGAGGAGGTCCGCGCGGCCGTCGACGACAAGCGCCAGCAGGGCTGGGAGCTGGCGGTCCGAGTGACCTGGGAGGCAGGTGACGCGCAGCGGCTGGTGGAAGAGGCGCTGAATGCAGGCTATACGCAACTGATTGCCGGCGGCGGTGATGGCACGTTGCGTGATATCGCCGAAGCCATGGCCTCGCATTCGACGCAGGCCAGCCTGGTGTTGATGCCGTTGGGCACCGCCAATGATTTTGCCCGCGCCGCCGGTGTGCCGCTGGAACCCGCTCTGGCGCTGGACCTTCTGGAAGCAGCCCCGCACGCTATCGATCTGGGTGAGGTGGGCGGGCAGGTCTTTTTGAACATGGCCACCGGCGGCTTTGGTAGCCAGGTCACGGCGAACACCTCGGAAGACCTGAAAAAAGTCCTCGGCGGCGCAGCTTATCTGTTCACTGGCTTATCGCGTTTCAGCGAGTTGCATGCTGCCTACGGCGAGTTGCAGGGGCCGGACTTTCATTGGAGCGGTGAGCTATTGGCCTTGGGTATCGGCAATGGTCGGCAGGCGGGCGGTGGTCATGTGCTATGCCCGGAGGCGCTGGCTGACGATGGCCTGCTGGATATCAGCATCTTGCCTGCGCCGCAGGAAGTGGTCGGCACGCTGAAAACATTGCTGGCCGATGGCTTCGGCATTGACAACATGTTTGTGCGAGCTCGCCTGCCATGGGTCGAGATCAAGGTCTCCGAAGGCCTCTACATCAACCTGGATGGCGAACCTATTGAGGGCGAGAGCCTGCGATTCTCGGCGCGCCCAGCGGCATTGCGTGTGCATTTGCCGGAGAACTCGCCGCTGCTGAGCGCTTCGAGAGCGGTTAATCGTCCAGACTGATGATTTGCTCGCGCACGGCAAACAGCACCAGGCCGGCCACGTCGTAGATCTGCAAGCGCTTCATGATCTGCGAGCGGTGGGTTTCAACGGTTTTGATACTGAGGCCCAGGCCATTGGCGATTTCCCGGGTGGATTTGCCGCGAACGATCAGTCGCAGGATTTCCAGCTGACGGGCCGTCAGGTTGTGCGAGTCCGCAGGCTCGGGCTGGTGTTTCTGGTTGCGGATCAGTGCCTGGTTGATGACCGTGTGGGCGATGGCCGGGCTCAGGTAGCGTTCGTTGTTGCGCAAGGCATCCAGGGCGTGTTCCAGCTCGGTGGCCGTGGTGTCCTTGAGCAAATAGCCATGAGCACCGGACTCAAGCGCCTGCATGATCAGTGCAGGATCGGTGTGCATCGACAGGATCAGCACCTTGCTTTGCGGGCGCACCCGTTTGAGTCGTTGCAAGGCCTCAAGGCCGCTGGTCTCTTTCATTGAGATATCCAGCAGAACAATGTCAGGCACCAGTTTCTCGACCATCTCGAGTAACTGCGAACCGTCATTGGCCTCACCAATAACCGCATAGCCGGGAATATCCAGCACCAGAGCGCGCACGCCGGCCCTGATAAGCGAGTGGTCATCCACCAGAAGTAAGTTACAAGTCAATGCATAACCTTATTCGTACTGGCCCGTTCGAGCGCACGGGGTGCCCAGGGAAAGAGTGCTTCGATTTGAGTGCCTTTGCCCGGTTCGCTGGTCACGACCAGAGTACCGCCCAACTGATCGATCCGTTCCACCATCCCGGCCATTCCACGCTGTCCCTCTCGACCGGGGTCGGCTGCTGGCGCGAACCCCAGGCCATCGTCGCTGATCAACAGCGCGAGTCCCTGGGGCATGCGTTGCAGGCGGATCAACAGGTTATTCGCTTCGGCGTGGCGAAGAATATTGGTCACCGCTTCCTGAGTGATTCTAAAGGCGGCCACCGCCATTTCTTCAGGAATGCCGGTCAAGCGTTGATGGCATTCCAGGCTCCAGTGCACCGAAGTATTAGCCAGGGTCTTGAGCAGATGAGCACGCAAACTGGCCTCCAGCCCGAGACTGGCCAACTGCCTTGGATTGAGTATGGCCGAGACATCACGAACCTTGGCCAGGGTTTCATCCAGCGTGTCGCAAAGCACTGAGCACTGGCCTTGCATGTCTTCCGGCATCCGGCGTTTGAGCCATTCACTTTGAAGTTTTGCAGCGGTCAATAATTGACCGATGTCGTCATGCAGTTCTCGACTGAGTCGGTGACGTTCGTGTTCCTGTACTTCCAGTAGACGGTCCGCCAGCTCTTGTGGATGAAATTTTATTGATTTACGTGAGAGGCCATGTTGTACCCAGACGCAGGCCAGTGCTGCCATATTGAGGAGCAGCAGGCTCACCGGCAGTGGAACAGACAGGCTGAACGCCAGCAAGCTGCCAAGTGCCGAGCCGGTACACAGCAGAAGCGTAAAACGTCGCGCGTTTTTTTGGGAGGGTGGCCATAGGATGATTGACTTGAGACTGGCGTACATAGCGGATGGAGCCAATGGATGTTCGCTGCGGGCAGACCGGCCATCGTGGTTGACGGGTCTCTGTCTGAAAATCTGTAGTGACTTGTCTTAGCAGTGCCCTTCAGGGTTGAAACTACAGCCGCGATATAATCGGCCGATCTCATCTGAAGTCACTTTGCCATTAATTGACGTCAACTAATGGTCGGCATAATACCACTTAAGATACCGTCGGTCGCGTTCGCTATATATGTCTATCCGGTCAGGAATAAAGGTTTTGGACGATAGTTCTACAATGGAAAAAGTTTTGGCGGGGGAAATAGTTATTCGTATCGAACTGTCGTTCACAGGTATGAAATATTCAATTGCGACATGAGCGCACTCAAGTTTTTGAGCGGCGTCATGGCAATAAGAATACGCAACACGGCATTGTTATCGGACGAATTAAGCCTGGCGCTCCGAATAGGAAACGAGCGTGAACGGTTTGGAATTAACCGGTAATTGAAAATGACTTTGTCCGACCTGAAACGCAAAGGCTTCGATCAGCGAAGTCTGTTCGCTGTCATCCAGGCTGAGTTGGCCGGTGGTCTGGTCGATCAGTTCGAGTTGCCAGGCCATCAGCGTGAAGCAGTCCTTCAGCGCGCCCAAGGCCTGATCATGCAGCTCCATGTGGCTTTGAGCGTGGTTCAACAAGCCATGGATGTGCAGCGAAAATTCAGACACCGCTTCCAGTGCCAGGGCATCGGCTTTGCTGGCCAGTTTGAGGAGGCTGCTGAGCATGCAATCGATTGCGTCTTTGTCATTGCTGATCAACTGCAGGTGGCTAAGGCACTCCTCCGATTTGGCCAGGAGAGTTTCCGCCTCGACGAGGAACTCCGGAAAGCGCTGAGCCCACAGTTTAGGGTCGTTCGGCATGCTTATCTCCACAACGTCATGTCAAATGAGGGGATGTCGTGTGTGTCGACGAAGATGTCCAACGTCTCGACGCTGCCGTGCCGGCATGAGATCGCGCTCCGGCAGGCCTGGGCGCAGGCTGGGGAACTCGAGAAGGTGGATGGCCACTTACCTGCGATCGCACACAAAAGCCTGACTCCGTTCATGCAATGAGAATGGCGTCACATTAATGGCTATTGGATATTGCGAATATCAGGTTGGGCCTGATTGTTACTAGGGGAATCCCTTACACAGGGGAACCTAACGTGCAAACCGAGGTCGCGCCGCAGGGAATGAAGCAGATGAAATCACAGCGCCAGTAAAGCATGATGTTAATGTGACATCAATGCCCGATCGTGGCATTTTGTCCCAGGGTCAAGGTCTGGTGAAAACAGCCGATAACCCTCTTTAGTGAATTCATCAGTACAAGCCCAGGAGTCATTAATGGCCGGCATTCTCGACACGGTAGACCAACGCACGCAACTGGTGGGTGAGAACCGCCTGGAAATTCTCATGTTCCGGCTGGCCGGTCGGCAATTGTTCGCGATCAACGTCTTCAAAGTGCAGGAAGTGTTGCAGCTGCCAAAGCTGACCCTGATGCCCCAGCGGCACCCGTTTGTATGCGGCGTGGTCAACCTGCGTGGCCAGACGTTGCCGGTGATCGACTTGTCCCAGGCCATCGGCATGCGTCCGTTGGTGCCCAGCCCTACAAGCACGATCATCGTCACTGAGTACAACCGCTCGGTGCAGGCGTTCCTGGTGGGCGGCGTGGACCGCATCGTCAACATGAACTGGGAAGCCATTCTGCCGCCACCGGCCAGCGCCGGCCGCCAGCACTACCTGACCGCCATCAGCAAGGTCGACGATCAGTTGGTGGAAATCATCGACGTGGAAAAAGTCCTGGCCGAAATCGTGCCGTACAACGCCAAGGTCTCGCGCGAGAAACTCGACGATCCGGTGTTGGAACGCGCCCGTGGCCGTGAAGTGCTGCTGGTGGACGACTCCAACGTGGCCTTGTCGCAATTGCGCGACACCCTGGGCCAGTTGGGCGTGAAGATGCACATTGCCAGCGACGGCTTGAAGGCGCTGAACATGCTCAAGGCCTGGGCCGATACCGGCGTGTCGATGACTGACAAACTGCTGATGGTCTTTACCGATGCGGAAATGCCGGAAATGGACGGCTATCGCCTGACCACCGAAATCCGTAACGATCCGCGCCTGCGCGGCCTCTACGTGGTGCTGCACACGTCGCTGTCGGGCAGCTTCAACGATTCGATGGTCAAGAAGGTCGGCTGCGACAACTTCCTCTCCAAGTTCCAGCCGGACAAACTCGTCGACGTGGTTCGCCAGCGCCTGATGCTCGACGAAGTGCCGGCCTGATCACGATTTAACGGTTACCCACGGTCAACCTGTGGGAGCCGGCTTGCTCGCGAAGGCGGCGGAACAGTCGACATAAATGTTGAATGTTTAACCACGTTCGCGAGCAAGCCCGCTCCCACAAGGTAAACACGGAGCGGTTTTCAGCCTTTGATTTGGCGATCAAGCTCGTATAGGGTGGCGTTTTTTGCCCACCAGGGAGCTGGCCATGCTGCGTCTGAGCGCGCTTTACCGTTATCCGTTGAAATCCGGCAAGGGCGAGACCCTGCAACAGGTCAGCCTCGACAAGCTGGGACTGGACGGTGATCGACGCTGGATGCTGGTGGACGAGGCCAGCGGGCGTTTCCTGACCCAGCGCGCAGTGGGGCAAATGAGTCAGTTGTCGGCGTTGTGGAATGCCGACGGCGGATTGACCCTCAGTGCTCCCGGACGCGCAGCCATCGACATTGCATTGCCAACCAGCGACGCTGAACTGCGCGGCGTGACGATCTTCAAAGACAGTCTGCGGGTGCCCGATGCCGGTGATGAGGCCGGTGCCTGGGTCAGCGAGTTCATTGGAAAGTCGACGCGCCTGGTGCAAATTCCTCTGGATCGCGCGCGCACCACGCAAGCGGGCTATGGCCGGGAAGACGATCAAGTGGCGTTCGCTGATGGCTTCCCGCTGTTGCTGATCGGGCAGGCGTCCCTGGAAGACCTGTCGCAAAAGGTCGGGCGACCGCTGGAAATGCTGCGTTTTCGACCAAATCTGGTGATCGAGGGCAGCGAGGCGTTTGCCGAAGACACCTGGAAGCGTATCCGCATCGGCGATGTCGAGTTCCGTGTGGTGAAGTCCTGTTCACGCTGCATTCTGACCACCATCGACCCGCAAACCGGTTTGCGCAGCGATGATCGCGAACCTCTGGCGACGTTGCAGAAATACCGTTCCGAAGCCGACGGCGCGATGTTCGGCCAGAATCTGGTCAACGATAGCAACGGCCAACTTGAAGTCGGTATGGAAGTCACCATCCTGGAGTAAACACTCTGGATGAAAAAATGCCCGGGTCCCAAAAGGACCCGGGCATTTTTGTGTCGCTGTGAAAACCCGGGGGTTTAGCCGCGGTATTCGCACAGATAAGCGGTGTCGACGGCCACTTTCAGCTGGAACTTGCTGTTGGCAGGCACGTTGAACTGGCTGCCGGCGGCGAAGGTTTCCCAATCGGTGCTGTCAGGCAGTTTGACGGTCAGGGCGCCGGTCACCACGTGCATGATTTCACGCTGACTGGTGCCGAATTCGTATTCGCCCGGAGCCATGACGCCAATGGTCGCAGGACCTTCAGCGGTGCCAAAGGCGATCGACTTGACGGTGCCGTCGAAGTACTCGTTGACTTTAAACATGGGCGATTCCTCGAAAAGGGCTAAAAAGGGCCGGCCAGTATGCACAAGGCCTTGAACGCCGTCACCTCTCCGGCGGGAGAACCTGTGGCAACAGACGCGCCGTATTGCGCGCATCTTCCAGTGCCCGATGCTGTTGGCCGTTGAACTGCATGCCCGCCAGTTGCAACGCGCCGTTGAGCCCCAGCGGACGCTCCAGGCGCCGGGCCTTGGCAAAGCGCTGCTTGAGATTCATGTGCGGCACGCTGGCCAGAACGCTGGTCAGTTGCAGCCGCTGCCATTCCTGAAGCAGTTGCTTGCGATCGTAATCGCCCCAACTGGCCCAGCCCTCCAACTTCGATTTATGCTGCCCGAGCCATTGCTCGAACGACGGCCAGACCTCGCTCAGCGTCTGCGCGGCGTCGACGTTGGCCTGGGTGATGTGCGTCAGTTCCCGGCAAAACGGCGTCAGCAGCGGACGCCGCAATGGCCGTACGAAGCACTGGAAGTAATCCACTTCGCGCCCTTTGCGGTCCACCAGGGTGGCACCGATTTCGATGATTTCCATTTCCGTAACTGGCCAGCCACCGTCATCGGTGGTGGCTTCCAGATCGATCACCAGCCAGTGAGGCATTGCAGGGTTCCTGGTATCCGCGTCGTGATAGGGCTTGAGCGTAGCCAAAGCCGGCGGATCCGCCTAGCGGCTTATTCGACCTCCAACAAAATCTGACGATTTTTGACCTGATCGCCGACCCGCACCTGCAAGCGTTTAAGCACCCCGTCGATACCTGATTTGAGCGGGTGTTCCATTTTCATCGCTTCAAGCACCACCAGCAGCTGACCTTTGCTGACAGGGCTGCCCTCGCTGACGAGCACGTCGACGATCGCCCCATCCATGGGCGCCTTGAGGGTGCCGGAACTGACGCTGGCCTGGCTGCTGACCAAGGCTTGGGTCCGATCAACCAGGCGCAGGCTGCCCGGACGGGTGAACAGCCAGAGTTGCCCGGCCGTCAGGCGGTAGGCGTGACGTTGGCGAATGCCGTCGATCACCAGCGTTGCCCAATGCCCGTCGCACTGGATGACCTTCAATTCGAGGGTTCGGTCGCCGGTTTGCAAACGGTACGGTGCGTCAGGCACTGCGTTCAATTCCACCGGCCAGTCCTGATCCTCCAGGCCAATTCGAAAATGCAGAGGCACGCTGGCGTTATTCCGCCAACCGGCCAGCGGGGCCGGATGGGCTTGCGCCGAAGCGTGGTAGAACAGCGCGGCAGCAATGGCCAGCTCTTCGGCGCTCGGCACCGGCGGATGCAGGCAAGGATGGTCGGCGAAACAGCTCGGGATGAAGCCGGTGCTGAATTCGCCGCTGATGAATTGCGGGTGTTGCAGCAGGCTGGCGAGCAAGCGCTGATTACTTTGCACGCCCAGCAGCACACTGTCCTGCACGGCCCGCAGCAGTTTGCGCCGGGCCTCTTCGCGGGTGGCGCCGTGGGCGATGATTTTGCCCAGCAGCGGATCGTAGAACGGGCTGATGTCCTGGCCTTCGGTCAAGCCATGATCGATGCGCACACCGTTCTGCAAGGCAGGCTCCCACGCCTCGACTCGACCGGTTTGCGGCAAAAAGCCCTGGGCCGGATCTTCGGCGTACAAACGTACTTCCATGGCATGCCCATTGAGCTGCACGTCTTCCTGTTTCAAAGGCAGCGGCAGGCCTTCGGCGACATGCAGCTGCCAGGCCACCAGATCAAGGCCGGTGATCAACTCGGTCACCGGGTGTTCCACTTGCAGGCGGGTGTTCATCTCCAGGAAGTAGAACTGCCCGCGGGCATCCAGCAAGAATTCCACAGTGCCGGCACCCACGTAATTCACCGTGCGCCCGGCCTTGAGCGCCGCTTCACCCATGGCCTGGCGCAACTCGCTGGTCATCACCGGGCAGGGCGCTTCTTCGATGACTTTCTGGTGGCGACGCTGGATCGAACAGTCGCGCTCGCCGAGGTAGATCAGGTTGCCATGCTGGTCGCCGAACACCTGAACCTCGACGTGACGCGGATCGATCAGCGCTTGCTCAAGTATCAGTTCATCGCTGCCAAATCCGTGCACTGCTTCGGAGCGCGCAGTTCGCAGCTGTTCCAGCAAATCGTCGGCGCTGTGCACCAGGCGCATGCCGCGCCCGCCACCGCCAGCGCTGGCCTTGATCATCAGCGGGTAACCGATGCGTTCAGCTTCGCGGCTCAGGGTCGCATCGTCCTGTTCAGCGCCTTGATAGCCTTTGATGCACGGCACGCCGGCCGTGAGCATCGCGAGTTTCGACAGGCGCTTGCTGCCCATCAACTCGATCGCTTCGGGGCTCGGGCCGATGAAGGTGATGCCGGCGTGTTGGCAGGCGAGGGCGAACTCGGCGTTTTCCGAGAGGAAGCCGTAGCCGGGATGGATCGCGTCGGCACCGCTGCGCCGGGCGGCGTCGATGATCGCCGGGATGTTCAGGTAGGACTGCTGCACCGGGGCCGGGCCGATGTTGACCGCTTCGTCGGCCATTTGGACGTGCAAGGCGTCGGCGTCGGCATCGCTGAACACGGCAACGGTACGGTAGCCCAGAGATTGGGCGGTGCGCTGGATGCGGCAGGCGATTTCACCGCGGTTGGCGATGAGGATTTTGCTGAGTCCGGGCATGGGTTGTTCCCTTGTTATTGCGGTGAATGTGATGGCCTCTTCGCGAGCACGTCCGCTCCCACACCTGGAATGCATTTCAATGTGGGAGCGGGTTTGCCCGCGAAGCTTCTAAATGGCCCACCCCGGTTTACGTTTTTGCACGAACGCCATCGTCCCCTCGACCCCTTCCGCCCCGGTCACCGCTTCGCTGAACCACTCGGCCGCCTCATCCAGTAACGCATCCGAAGGCTGTCCCGCACTCGCCAGCAACAGTCTTTTTGTTGTGGCATTCGCCCCCGGTGCGCAGCACAACACATGGGCGAGGATTTCATCGAGGCGCTCGGCCAAGGCTTGCGCGTCATGCTCGACGAAATGCACCAACCCCATGCGACGCGCCTGGGTGCCATCGAACCGCGCCGCCGTCAGCGCCAGTCGACGCGCTTGGGTCAGGCCGATGCGCTGGACCACGAACGGCGCGATCTGCGCGGGCAGCAGACCGAGGCTGGTTTCCGGCAGACCGAACTGCGCGTTGTGATCGGCCAGGGCAACATCGCTGACGCAGGCCAGCCCCAACCCACCGCCGAGCACTGCGCCTTGCAGCACCGTGATGACCACTTGCGGGGCGTGTTGCACTGCTTGCAGCAGCGCGCCGAACGCCCGGTTCAAATCGCGATAGGCGTCCGCACCTTGAGCGCGGGCATTGGCCATGTCCTTGATGTCGCCGCCGGCACAAAAATGCCCACCGGCACCACCGATCACCAGCGCACGAACGGCTCGATCATCACGCACCGCGGCCAGCACCGCACGCAGTTCGGCGACCATCTGCAAGCTCATGGCATTGCGGCTTTCCGGGCGGTTGAGGGTGATGTGCAGCACGCCGTTATGGGATTCGAGCAGCAAGGTCTGGCACACCGGCAGGGCGCTCATTTCTTTTTCCCCGGCAGGATGCCCATGAGTTTGCAGATGATCCCCAGCATGATTTCGTCGGCGCCGCCACCGATCGACACCAGCCGCACGTCACGGTAAGCGCGGGCCACCGGGTTGTCCCACATGAAGCCCATGCCGCCCCAATATTGCAGGCAGCTGTCGCTGACTTCACGGCCCAGGCGCCCGGCCTTGAGTTTGGCCATCGACGCCAGGCGCGTGACGTCCTGACCTTTGATGTACTGCTCGGTGGCCTGATAGACCAGCGCCCGCAAGCATTCGATTTCGGTTTGCAGTTCGGCCAGGCGAAAGTGAATGACCTGATTGTCGATCAGCGCGCTGCCAAAGGTCTTGCGCTCCTTGCAGTACTCGATGGTGCTGTCGACGCAGTATTCCAGGCCCTTGATCATGTTCGCCGCGCCGAACAAACGCTCCTCCTGGAATTGCAGCATCTGCATCATGAAACCCGCGCCTTCATGGCCGATGCGGTTGCGTTGCGGCACGCGCACGTTGTCGAAAAACACCTGGGCGGTTTCCGAACTGCGCATGCCGAGCTTGTCCAGGTGCGAACTGAGGCTGATGCCGGGGGTGTTCATCGGCACCATGATCAGCGACTTGTTGACGTGCGGTTTGTCGTCAGAGGTGTTGGCCAGCAGGCAGATGAAGTCGGCGCTCGGCGAGTTGGTGATCCACATTTTGCTGCCGTTGATCACGTAGTCGTCGCCGTCCTTGCGGGCGGTGGTTTTCAATCCCGCCACGTCCGAGCCGGCACCAACTTCGGAGACGCCGATGCAGCCGACCTGTTCGCCGGTAATCGCCGGACGGAGGAATTCTTCGCGCAGTTCATCGGAGCCGAAGCGGGCGAGGGCCGGGGTGCACATGTCGGTCTGCACGCCGATGGACATCGGGATCCCGCCGCAGTGAATCGTGCCGAACTCTTCGGCGGCTGTGATCGAATAGCTGTAGTCGAGTCCCATCCCTCCGAATTTTTCCGGTTTGGAAATCCCCAGCAAACCGAGGTCGCCGGCCTTGCGGAAGATCTCGTGGATCGGAAAGCGTCCGGCCTTCTCCCATTCATCGACGTGCGGATTGATCTCGTGCTCGACGAATTGGCGAACCGTGCGACGCAGTGCTTCGTGTTCCTGGGTGAAGATCATTTTTATTGTTCTCCTGTGATCCGCGATCAGAATCTCGCGACGCCAAAACTGTTGGTTTGCAGCGGCCGCACTTCGGCCTCGTGACAGATGTCCAGCAAGTAACCGAGCAAGGTCCGGGTATCCCGCGGATCGATCAGCCCGTCGTCCCACAGGTTGGCGCTGCCATACAGCGCAGTGGACTGGCTGTCGAGTTTCTGCGCGGTGACTTGTTCCAGCATGTCGAGCATTTTCGGGTCGGGCACCAGGCCGTCCTTGAGCTGTTTGGCTTCGGTGACGATTCGCAGCACCTTGCCCGCCTGTGCGCCGCCCATGACGGCGGTGCGGCTGTTAGGCCAGGCGAAGATGAAACGCGGGTCGAGGCCGCGGCCGCACATCGCGTAGTTGCCGGCGCCATAGGAGCCGCCGACGACAATGGTCAGCTTGGGCACCCGGGCGTTGGCCACCGCCTGAATCATCTTCGCGCCATGCTTGATCACGCCTTGCTGTTCCGATTCGGTGCCAACCATGAACCCGGTGGTGTTGTGGAAAAACAGCAGCGGCGTGCGGCTCTGGTCACACAGCTGAATGAATTGCGCCGCCTTGCTCGCACCCTTGGGCGTGATTGGGCCGTTGTTGCCGATGAATCCGCAAGCGCGGCCCTGAATGTGCAAATGCCCGCAGATGGTCTGCTGATCGAACTCGCCCTTGAACTCGAGGAAGCTCGAACCGTCAGCAATCCGCGCGATGATTTCGCGCACGTCATAGGGTTTTTTCGGGTCGTCGGGAATCAGCCCGAGCAACTCGTCGATCGGGTAGCGCGGGTCTTCCCAGTAGCGGGCGGGCGCTGCCGGTAACCGTGCATTCCACGACAGCAGGCTGACGATCTCGCGCACCTGGCGCACGCCATCGGCATCGTTCTCGGCGAGGTATTCGGCGGTGCCGGCGGTTTGCGCGTGCATCTCGGCACCGCCCAGTTCTTCATCGGTGGCGACTTCGCCGGTGGCGGCTTTGAGCAGCGGCGGGCCGGCCAGGAACAGCTTCGCCTTGCCACGCACCACCACCACGTAATCGGAGAGCCCCGGCTGATAAGCGCCGCCCGCCGTGGCCGAGCCGTGAACCACGGTGATCTGCGGCAACCCCAGGGCCGACATCCGCGCCTGATTGGCGAAGCTGCGTGCGCCTTCGACGAAAATCTCCGCCGCGTAATTGAGGTTGGCGCCGCCGCTCTCGGCGAGGGTGATCACCGGCAGTTTGTTTTCCATGGCGATCTGTTGCAGGCGCAGGGACTTTTTCAGGCCGCTGGGGGAAATGGTCCCGCCCTTGATCGCGCTGTTGTTCGCCACCACCAGCACGCGCACACCGGACACGTAGCCGATCCCGGCGATCAAGCCACCACCGGCCGAGCTGCCGTCCTTGTCGTCGTGCAGTTTGTAGCCGGCCAGGCTCGCCAGTTCGAGGAACGGCGCACCGGGGTCGAGCAGCAGATTGAGGCGTTCCCGGGGCAGTAATTGGCCGCGCTTGTCGAATTTGGGTTTGGCTTCGGCCGCCTTGTTCAGCAGGTTTTGTTCAAGCTGACGGACCTGTTCGATGCCGACCAGCATCGCAGTGCGGTTCTGCGCGAACTGTTCGCTGAACGGGTCTACTTGTGACTGGATCACCGGCATGGCTTATTCCTTGTCCTTGAGTACATCGGGACTGAGCACTTCTGGTAAGTACGCGCGATGGAAACCGTTATACGACTCACTGTTTTGCGCCTTGTGAATCGGCCACGCCCGCCCGCCAAGGCTCGCCGCACCGTCGATGCGCAGCGTGCTGCCGCTGATGAAGCCCGCCGCCGGGCTGAGCAGGAAAACGATCGCCGCGCTGACCTCCGATTCTGTGCCGATACGCTTGAGCGGCACGTGCTCGCGCAAGGTCGGAATCACCGCTTTGAACGCGCCTTCGTAGGTGTCCATGCCGCTCGAGGCCACCCAGCCCGGCGCCACCGCATTGACCCGCACCCCGGCATAACCCCATTCGAAAGCCGCGGTCTTGGTGAGGTTGTCCATGCCCGAACGCGCCGCACCCGAGTGGCCCATGCCGGGCATGCCGCCCCACATGTCGGCGAGCATATTGACGATGGCGCCGCCGTGTTTGCTCATCGACTGATTGAACACTTCCCGGGCCATCAGGAAGCCGCCCACCAGGTTGGTGCGCATCACGGTTTCGAAACCCTTCTGATTGATCGAGGCCAGCGGTGACGGGTATTGCCCGCCAGCATTGTTGACCAGCCCGTGAATCGGGCCATGCTTGCGAATCAATTCGCTGACCAGATGCGTGACCGCTTCCTCTTCACGGATATCGCAGGTGGCCCAATCCGCCTTGCCACCGTCTTCGGCAATCTCGGCGGCGACGTTTTTCAACTTGTCAGCCTTGCGCCCGATCAGCAACACATGGGCGCCGAGTGCCGCCAGCTCATGGGCGGTACAGCGGCCGATGCCGCTGCCGCCACCGGTGACGATGATGGTTTGGCCTGCAAACAGATCGGCTTTGAAAATCGAATCGTACGCCATGACGACAGTCCTCTAGTTGACCTGGTCAGCGATGCGCTGGGGCACCGGAATCTGGATGTCCAGCAACTGCTGGGCGAAGGCTTTGCCTTGCGGATCGATCCGCAGGCTGGCCACGCCGCCACCGCCGAGGGCGTTCTCCAGGAGAAAATTGAAGCTGTGGGTGCCGGGCAAATACCAGCGCTCGACCCTTCCGTGAACCGGATCGAGGACGTGACTCATCCAGTCGACCATCACCTCGGGCGTCAGGGCTTCGGCGATCCAGGGCAGGAACTCGGGCTCCCGGGCCATGACGCCGATGTTGCTGTGATTGCCCTTGTCGCCGGAGCGCGCCACGGCGAGTTTGATCAGGGGCACACTGGCATCGGCACGGCCGGTGGGTTGCGGCGGGTCGTATGGAACCGGCAAGTCGTTTGGGTCGAGCACATCGACGGCGGGCAGGGCGCATGGGTGGCGCTGGCCCTGGAGATCAATGTCCAGCGTGCAAGCGGTTTTGTCGATGAGGAACGAGAACAGCCGGATCAGCGGATACACCGTCGGCCGTCCGCCGACAATCCCGGTCAGCCCCGGTGCCATGCCGGTCGCGGCCTGGGCGATTTCCCGGGAGAACACGATCAATGCCTGTTTGCTCGGATGGCGCACCGCGAGTTTGATCACCACTTCGCGGCTGTCCTGGCGTTGGCCGTGGGGGCCGTACGTGGCTTCGCTGCCGAGCAGTTCGATGTTCACTTCGCTGTAGGGCGCCCAGCCGCGCTGGCTGAAAATATCCGAGGTCTTGTTGATGATCGCCCGGCTGACCCGTTCCGCCTTGGCCACCGCATCGATCCCGGCGATCAGGCAACTGGCGGTGCAGCGGAAACCGTCCGGGTACGTGGCGCTGACCTTGTACTGATCGGTCGGCGGCAAGCCTTTGGCGCCATGCACCCGGACCGCATTTTTACCTTGTTGCACGAGTTTGACCTGGGTGAAATCGCAGACCACGTCAGGCAGCAAGTAGGCCTGGGGGTTGCCGATTTCATAGAGCATTTGTTCGCCGACGGTCAGTGGCGTGACCAGGCCGCCGGAGCCCTCGGGTTTGCTGACGATGAACTGGCTGTCGGCGCTGACTTCAACGATGGGGAAGCCAATGTGTTCGTAATCGGGCACGTCGCGCCAGTCGGTGAAATTGCCGCCGGTGCACTGGGCGCCACATTCGATGATGTGCCCGGCCAATGCGGCCTGGGCCAGCTTGTCGTAGTCATGCCAGGACCAGCCGAACTCATGCACCAGCGCGGCACTGACCACCGCGCTGTCGACGACGCGTCCGGTAATGACGATGTCGGCACCCAGGCGAAGGGCTTCGACAATGCCCGGTGCGCCGAGGTAGGCGTTGGTCGAGACGCACATCGATGGCAGGGGCGCGCCGCTGAACATTTCATGGACGCCGCGACTGCTCAGCTGTTTGAACTGCGGTTGCAGATCGTCGCCCAGCAGCACGGCAATTTTCAGCGAGACGCCAGCCTTGTCGCACGCTGCTTGCAGTGCGGCGGCGCAGGCTTGTGGATTGACCCCGCCGGCGTTGCTGATGACACGGATTTTTTGTTCGGCGAGTTGCCCCAGCAACGGGCTGAGGACTTCGATGAAGTCGCCGGCATAGCCCGCCTGCGGGTCTTTCATCCGTGCCCCGGCCATGATCGACATGGTGATTTCGGCCAAGTAATCGAAGACCAGATAGTCCAGACGCCCACCGTCCACCAGTTGCGCGGCAGCGGTCGAGGTATCGCCCCAGAACGCGCTGGCGCATCCGATGCGAATCGTTTCAGGCGCAACCCATTCCATAACCACCTCCGACAGAAGTGCATCGAGACTACCAAGCAAGCGCTTGGTTTGTAAACGGCTGAAATATCTTCTGCCCGAGCGCTTGCTTGGTTGCCGTCGCCAGCTTAAATTGCCCGCGCAACCCCGCTGTTTTAGCGGCGGGCGGTGCATTTGATTGATCGACTGTAGGAGAGAACGGGTGGACGAGCAAAAAGCCCTGGGGGTCATGCGCGAATTGGTCGACAACGGCCAATTGACCGACCCTGACAGCGCCCGCGGCAAACTGCTGCAAGTGGCGGCTCACCTGTTCCGCAACAAAGGGTATGAACGCACTACTGTGCGCGATCTGGCCGGTGCCGTGGGCATTCAGTCGGGCAGCATCTTTCATCACTTCAAAAGCAAGGACGAGATCCTGCGGGCGGTGATGGAAGAGACCATCCGTTACAACACGGCGTTGATGCGCGCCGCCCTGGCCGAGGCCGGCAATTTACGCGAGCGGGTGCTGGCGCTGATTCGTTGCGAATTGCAGTCGATCATGGGCGGCAGCGGCGAGGCCATGGCGGTGCTGGTGTATGAATGGCGTTCGCTGTCCGAAGACGGGCAGGCGCAGGTGCTGGCATTGCGCGATATTTATGAAGCGCTGTGGTTGCAGGTGTTGGGGGAAGCCAAGGACGCCGGTTTTATCCGCGGCGATGTGTTCATCACGCGACGTTTTCTGACGGGCGCGTTGTCCTGGACCACCACTTGGTTTCGTGCCGACGGCAGCATGAGCCTCGATCAATTGGCCGATGAAGCCTTGATTCTGGTACTCGAAGAAAAGCAATAAGTTGTCATGAACCGGCAGGAAACTGGCTAAGTGGCCGAAACCGCCTAGCTTGAATGCATTGATGCGTATTTTTTGGGGAGTGGGTTGTTTTGATGTCTTCGCCAATTAGGACGGCCACGCGGCTTTTGCTGGCGTCGCTCGTGGCAATCTGGGTGTTGCCATCCCAGGCTGCGCAACTGGTGCGGGTCGGTGCCGCACATTTCCCGCCCTATACCGTGCGCCCCGAATCCGGTGCCGACACGGGTCTGCTGCCGCAATTGGTGGAAGCCCTGAATCAATTGCAGAGCGACTATCAGTTCGTTCTCGTGCCGACTTCGATTCCCCGGCGATTCGGTGATTTCAAGCAGGGGCGGGTCGACATGGCGATTTTCGAGAACCCGGACTGGGGCTGGAAGGACATTCCCCACATCAGCGTCGACATGGGGCTGGAAGACGCCGAGATTTTTGTCGCACAACGGATACCGGATCGACAGCAGAACTATTTTGCCGACCTCACCGGCAAACGTCTGGCTGTGTTCAGTGGCTATCACTATGAGTTCGCCAACTTCAATGCCGACCCGAAATTCCTCGCGCAGAACTACAACGCCACGCTGACCTATTCCCATGACAGCAATCTGCTGATGGTGTTGCGCGGGCGGGCCGACATTGCTCTGGTGACGCGCTCCTACCTGAGCGATTACCTGCTGCGTAACGAGCAAGTGGCCGATCAGCTGCTGGTGTCGCAACGCATCGATCAGGTGTATCACCATTACGCGATCCTGCGTCCGGCCGCGCCCATCAGCGGCGAGGCGTTCGGCAAGTTGCTGCAAGGGTTGCGGGACAATGGCCAGATGCTGAAGATTTTCGATCCGTACAAGATCGCAGTGGTGCCAGTGCCCAAACCCTGAAGGGCGCCTTAGGTCGCGTCATTCGCGACTTCGCTTAAATTTCCTGCCCCGGCTCACGTCACATGATTGAACTGTAGACGATTATCGTGAGCCCGACCCATGCCCAATCTGAATGACCTGACTGCCCTGGCATTGCCCGACGGAAGCCGTCTTGTAGCTGATGAAACCGAGAGCCGCCTGCACCTCAGCCTGGAAGGGCAGCCGTTGATCGAGCTGCGTCTGACTCGCGAACCCGAATTGACGGTGCAGGTCGAACAGCGCTTTGACACGTCTGAAGGTCAGGCGCTCTGGGCAGCCTGCTATTGGCTGTTTGCCCGTGATCCGGCGTGCCAGCACCTGACGTTCCAACTGCCGCAATCACCCACCAACGCCTTGGCGAGCGGTTTGCTGATTCCCACCGACACCACCGGCCACTACCGCTGCGAACGCACGCTGTTCTGGCAGTTGCCTCAGCCGTGGTTGAGCCAGGCGCTGAACGACATTTATCCGCAGCAAATGGTCATCAGTGGCGGCAAGCGTCATCCGTTGCGCCCGCTGAAACCACGGGGTGAAGTCTATCGGCGCTTCGATGCGCGGCTCGGTGCCTGGATTTCCCTGCGCACGCTGGATATCGACCTGGACCTGGCACGTTTCAATCGCTGGCAGAACAGCCCGCGGGTCGCCAGTTTCTGGCAGGAGGAGGGCAGCCTCGAGCAGCACCGTGAATACCTGAGCAAACTCGAAGCCGATCCTCACACCCTGACGCTGATCGGTTGTTTCGACGATCAGCCGTTTGCCTATTTCGAAGCCTATTGGGCCAAGGAAGATCGCATCGCGCCGTTCTATGACGCTGGCGATTACGACCGCGGTATCCACATGCTGGTGGGTGAGGAAAATCATCGCGGCCCGCACAAGGTGGCGAGCTGGTTATCGGCTCTGACGCATTTCCTGTTTCTCGATGATCCGCGCACTCAGCGAGTGGTCGCCGAGCCGCGTGCCGACAACGCGAAGATGATCGGGTACATGCAGAACCAGGGTTACCACTGCGAGAAAGAGTTCGACTTTCCGCACAAGCGCGCGGCGCTGATGGTGTTGGCGCGTGAGCGGTTTTTTGATCGGTGTGCGTTGGCTTGAGGCGTAGGGCTCAAGATCTGTTGCGGTCTTGAGTGCCCCATCGCGAGCAGGCTCGCTCCCACAGTTGATCTCGGGTGTTCACAGATTTTGTGTTCACAGGAGATTCAATGTGGGAGATTCTATGTTGCCCGGCAACCCTGAATTCTCAGGCTGACAGGTATTCGCTCTGATTTTTCATCAGGGCAAATGCCACTCGACAGAGCTTTCGGGCCAAGGCAACCAAGGCCTGGGTTTTCGAGAAGCCTCTAGCCAGGTATGCCTCGTAAAACGGCTTCCATTTAGGCGAGCGACACGCCGCCATTGCGGCGTTGTACGCCAAACGACGAACCTCCGGATCTCCTTTTTTGGTCAGGTACCGCTGCCCATTCTTCTTGCCGGAGTCTTCGACTGCCAAGTCCATTCCCAGGAATGCGATGAACGCATCGCTGTTCGCAAAATCGCCCCGCATAAAGGTCGTCGCCAACCCGGTTGCGGTCAGTTCCCCAACGCCTTCGATGGCTTTGCAGCGATCAATATTCGCCTCAATTCCCGCCTCTTTGCTGACCTTGCGCAGCAGTTTCTGAATCGCCTGATCCGCTTGCTTGAACGCCTTCTGCTGAGCGACCTGCACTTTCTTCAACAAGGGTTCATTGGCCCAACTCAACATCAGCCCAGCATGGTTCTGGATCAGCGTTGCACGTCTGTGAAGCAGGCTTTTCAGCGAGCTGTAGGCCTTGGGTGGCGGGCTCCAGACCCGCAGTTTGCTTTGTTCATTCTCCAGGTAACGCGCCAGCAAACGCGCATCGCAGGGATCGTTCTTGGCTCGTTGGCCAACGCCACGGCGGTAATGACTCACGCGATAAGCATCCACCACGTAGACCTGATGACCCATCTCATGGGCCAGCTCTACCGTGTCCAAGTGGTAGATGTTGGTGGCTTCAACGGCGATAGCGCTTTGGGCAGGCAGGGTTTTAAGCCAACGCTTGAGGGCGGTTCGATCGTTCTTGATGTCTTGAATGATTTGCAGGTCGGTGCGATAGACAGCAATTTGGGCCTTGGCGATATCGATACCAACAACCGTCTGCGAAGTAAGGATTGTCATGACGAATCCTCGGAGCTAGGGTTTAAGTGCTTGTTGGGGTCTACCGTTGCGCTGGCTTGTCTCTATCGTCGGTTTACCGATGAATTCCTTATCGGCGCTTTGGGTAGAAGGGGCGGGACGAGAAGTCTCCCACAGTCTGTACTGGTCAGAGTCAGAATCGAGTCTGTAGTCCCACCCACCCCTTCAAGTCTAAACATACAAGCGAGCCTGCTCGCGATTGGGGGCGATGCAAATTTCAGATTTAGCGACGGGCAAAGGTATCCACACGATTGCCCGACACCTTGCGGCAGTGCACCAGCGCATCGCGAATCATGAAATTCACCAGGGTCGGCGAGACACCGAGTTCCTTGGCGATGTCTTTTTGCGGCACGCCGTGCAGACGGTACATCTCGAAGGCGTAGCGGGTGCGGCTCGGCAGCTCCGTCAGCGCATCGGCAATGTTTTCCAGGGTCGAGAAATTGATGTGCGAGGTTTCCGGCGAAGCGCCCTGAATCACCACGTTCAGACCTTCCTCTTCCGGCCCGGAATACTTCTGCTCCAGCGCCTGCTTGCGATAGTGGTCGATCGCCAGGTTGCGCACGATCTGGAACAGATAACTGAGCTGAGCCTTGAAGGACGACGTGATTTGCGGCGCCGATTGCAGCCGGAAAAACGCATCCTGAACCACGTCTTCAGCACGCGACCGGCAGCCGGTAATCCGCGCTGCAATTTTCACCAGAATCAGTCGGTTGTCGACGAAGGCCTGAAGTAGCGGTGAATCGCACCTGCTTGTGGATACTTGTTCCGTCATGGAAATCACCTTGCTGCCAATAGGTTGGGTGGGAGGCCGAGGGGGGGGCGTCCTACACATCGAGCGACAAATTATGCTGAATGATAATGATTGTCAATTGAGAAAGATAACTAATGCTCCTCAAAGGTGCAGAGTGAGAACTGCGACACGCTGTCGCAGGCCAGCCCCGTTGGCGATCAAGCCTGGCGACTAATTATTTCAAGGCGCCATCCGTTCTCATTGGTGAAAGGTGCCGGGTAAATCCCGGCCAAAACCGCATTCCCAATGCCTTGCGCAGTCGGCGAAGACCGCGTCCTGCATGCCCTTTAGTGGGTGTGACGTAAGAAAACCGATTCCATTTGCAAGCCGAATTCAGGCAGGAAACCTCATGACCGACGCGTTCGAACTCCCAAGCAATCTGGTCCAAGCCCTCCAGCGCCGCGCGGCCCTGACGCCGGATCGGGTCGCCTTGCGTTTTCTCGCCGACACCCCGGATCAGGCGTTGGTCCTCAGTTATCGCGAGCTGGATCAGCGGGCGCGAACCATTGCCGGTGCGTTGCAGGCCGAGGCTGAATTCGGCGATCGCGCCGTGCTGCTGTTCCCGAGTGGCCCGGATTACGTCGCGGCGTTTTTTGGTTGCCTGTACGCGGGGGTGATTGCGGTGCCGGCTTATCCGCCGGAGTCGGCAAAACGTCATCACCAGGAACGTCTGCTGTCGATCATCAGCGATGCCGAGCCGCGTCTGTTGCTGACCAGTGCCGGCCTGCGCGACGCCTTGCTACACATTGAAGGCGCGCCGCCGTTGCTGTGCGTCGACACCCTTGACGGCACCTTGGCCGAACGCTGGAGCGAACCGAACCTGGCCGACGACCACATCGCCTTCCTGCAATACACCTCCGGTTCCACCGCGTTGCCCAAAGGGGTGCAAGTCAGCCACGGTAACCTGGTGGCCAATGAAATGCTGATCCGTCATGGTTTCGGTATCGACCTGAACCCGGATGATGTGATCGTCAGCTGGCTGCCGCTGTACCACGACATGGGCCTGATCGGTGGTCTGTTGCAGCCGATTTTCAGCGGCGTGCCGTGCGTATTGATGTCGCCGGCCTATTTCCTCGGTCGGCCATTGCGCTGGCTGGAAGCGATCAGCGAGTACGGCGGCACCATCAGCGGCGGGCCGGATTTCGCCTATCGCTTGTGCAGCGAACGCGTCAGTGAATCGGCGCTGGAGCGCCTTGACCTGAGCGGCTGGCGCGTGGCGTATTCCGGCTCCGAACCGATTCGTCTCGACACCCTCGATCGCTTCGGCGAGAAGTTCGCGGCGTGTGGTTTCACCACCGACAGCTTCATGGCGTCTTACGGGTTGGCCGAAGCCACTTTGTTCGTTGCCGGAACCCCACGCGGTCAGGGCATCGGCAACCTGCGTGTGGACGATCAAGCCTTGGCCCAAAACCGTGCAGAGGCGGGCGAAGGCAGCGCGATCATGAGTTGCGGCATCAGTCAGCCGGATCATGCAGTGCTGATTGTCGACCCGGTCGCGCTCAATGAACTGGCCGACAACGCAATCGGCGAAGTCTGGGCCGCCGGGCCGAGCATCGCCCACGGCTACTGGCGCAACCCCGAGGCCAGCGCCAAGACTTTCGTCCAACACAACGACCGGACCTGGCTGCGCACCGGTGACCTGGGCTTCATGCGTGACGGTGAGTTGTTCATCACCGGACGCCTTAAGGACGTGCTGATCGTTCGCGGCCACAACCTTTACCCGCAAGACATCGAGCAGACCGTCGAACGCGAAGTGGAAGTGGTGCGCAAAGGTCGCGTCGCCGCTTTCGCCGTCAAAATCGACGGTCAGGAAGGCATCGGCATTGCTGCGGAAATCAGCCGCAGCGTGCAGAAAATCCTCCCGCCTGACGCATTGATCAAAGCGATTCGCCAAGCCGTGGCCGAGGCGTATCAGGAAGCTCCGAGCGTGGTGGTGCTGCTCAATCCGGGCGCATTGCCCAAGACCTCCAGCGGCAAGCTGCAACGTTCGGCCTGCCGCAATCGTCTGGCGGACTGCAGCCTCGACAGCTATGCGCGGTTCCCGTCGACAGACGTTCAGAGCGAATCTAGAACCGAGCCGGGTTCCGAACTGCAAGCCCTGATCGGCCAGATCTGGTGCGAACAATTACAGGTCAAGCCGATCAACGCTGACGACCACTTTTTCCTGCTCGGTGGCAACTCTATCGCCGCGACGCAGGTGGTTGCGCGGCTGCGTGAATCACTCGGTCTGGAGCTGAACCTGCGCCTGCTCTTCGAAGCGCCAACCCTCGGTGCGTTCACCGCCGCTGTCGCTCAATTGCAACAGGACGGCGGCCTGGCCCAAGGCGCGATCACCTCGCTGTCGCGCAACGATCCGATGCCGCAATCCCTGGCGCAAAACCGCCTCTGGATCACCTGGCAACTCGATCCACAGAGCAGCGCCTACAACATTCCCGCTGCCTTGCGCCTGCGCGGCGAACTGGACGAAGACGCCTTGCGCGCCAGTTTCCAGCAATTGATCGAGCGTCATGAATCCCTGCGCACACGGTTCTTCGAACGTGACGGCGTGGCGCTGCAACAGGTCGATACGGCCGACAACTTCAACCTGCAATTGATCGACATCAGCGACTTGCCCGCCGCCGAGCGTGAAGCCCGCGCGCTGCAAATCCGTGAGGACGAAGCCCGCACCCAGTTCGATCTGGAGAAAGGCCCGCTGCTGTGGGTGACACTGGTTCGCCTCGATGATGAGGACTATCAACTGCTGGTGACGATGCACCACATCATCGCTGATGGCTGGTCGCTGAACGTGCTGATCGACGAGTTCTCGCGCCTGTATGCCGCCGCGTCCCAAGGACAGACCGCGACACTGCCGGCATTGCCGACCCAATACGCCGACTACGGCAGCTGGCAGCGTCAATGGCTGGCGCAAGGAGAGGGCGAGCGTCAACTGGCCTATTGGAAAGCACAGTTGGGTGACGAGCATCCGACCCTGACCTTGGCCACCGATCATCCGCGTTCGGCGCAGCACGTTCACAGCGCCGCCCGCCATTCCGTAAAGCTGGCTGCGACCTTGAGCGATGCCATTCGCCAGACTGCCCAGGCGCATGAATCGACACCGTTCATGCTGTTGCTCGCCGCGTTCCAGAGCCTGTTGCACCGCTACAGCGGCCAGCGCGACATCCGCATCGGCGTGCCGAACGCTAACCGTCCGCGCCTGGAAACCCAAGGGCTGATTGGTTTCTTCATCAATACCCAAGTGCTGCGTGCCGAAGTGGATTCGCGGCTGCCATTCGTGGAGCTGTTGGCGCAAACCCGTCAGGCCGCGCTGGGCGCACAAGCGCACCAGGACCTGCCGTTCGAACAACTGCTCGAAGCCTTCCCGCAAGCGCGCGAACAAGGGCTGTTCCAGGTGATGTTCAACCACCAGCAACGGGATTTGAGCGCGTTGCGTCGCCTGCCTGGAGTGCTCGCCGAAGAACTGCCATGGCACAGCCGCGAAGCCAAGTTCGACCTGCAACTGCACAGCGAAGAAGACCAGAAGGGGCGCCTGAGCCTGTCCTTCGACTACGCCAGCGAGCTGTTCGATACGACGACCATCGAGCGTCTGGCCGAGCATTTCAGCCACCTGCTGCGGGCCATTTGCGAGCAACCGTCCGCCGCCATCGGCGACCTGCCGCTGCTGAGCGCAAACGAGCACGACCAACAAACTGCCTGGAGCGCCGCACCGTGCACACCGGCCAGCCAATGGTTGCCGGAATTGCTCAATGAACAAGCACGCCTGACCCCGGAACGCACCGCGTTGATGTGGGACGGCGGCAGCCTCGATTTCGCCGAGCTGCACACCCAAGCCAATCGCCTGGCCCATTACCTACGCGACAAAGGCGTCGGCCCGGACGTCTGCGTGGCCATCGCTGCCGAGCGTTCGCCGCAATTGCTGATCGGCCTGCTGGCGATCATCAAGGCCGGCGGCGCCTACGTGCCGCTGGACCCGGATTACCCGGCCGAACGTCTCGCCTACATGCTCAGCGACAGCGGCGTCGAGTTGCTGCTGACCCAAACCCAATTGCTCGAACGTTTGCCGGCCACTGACGGCGTCAGTGTGATCGCCATGGACGCCCTGCATCTGGAGAACTGGCCAAGCCAGGCGCCGGGCCTGCACCTGCACGGCGACAACCTCGCCTACGTGATTTACACCTCGGGTTCGACCGGTCAGCCGAAGGGCGTCGGAAACACCCACGCGGCGCTCGCCGAGCGCCTGCAATGGATGCAGAACACCTACGGTTTGAACGACACCGACGTGTTGATGCAAAAAGCCCCGATCAGTTTCGACGTGTCGGTGTGGGAGTGCTTCTGGCCGCTGATCACCGGGGCACGCTTGCTGATCGCCGGCCCCGGCGAGCACCGCGATCCGCATCGCATCGCGCAGCTGGTCCAGCAATACGGCGTGACCACGCTGCACTTCGTGCCGCCGCTGCTTTCGTTGTTCATCGATGAGCCGCTGACCGCCGAATGCACCAGCCTGCGCCGTGTGTTCTCCGGTGGCGAAGCCTTGCCCGCCGAACTGCGCAACCGTGTGCTGGAACAACTGCCCGCCGTGCAACTGCACAACCGCTACGGCCCGACCGAGACCGCAATCAACGTCACCCATTGGCACTGCACTAGCGCCGATGGCGAGCGCTCGCCGATTGGCCGTCCGTTAGGCAACGTGCTGTGCCGCGTCCTCGACAGCGACCTCAATCCGGTGCCGGCCGGTGTGCCGGGCGAATTGTGCATCAGCGGCATCGGCCTGGCCCGTGGCTATCTGGGCCGTCCGGGGCTGACCGCCGAGCGTTTTGTCGTCGATCCACTGGGCGAGCAGGGCGCGCGTCTGTACCGCACCGGCGACCGCGCACGCTGGACCGCCGATGGCGTGATCGAATACCTTGGTCGTCTCGATCAGCAGGTCAAACTGCGTGGCTTCCGTGTCGAGCCCGAAGAAATCGAAGCCCGTTTGCTGGCCCAGGATGGCGTCGCTCAAGCCGTGGTGCTGGTGCGCGAGACCGCCGCCGGTGGCCAGTTGATCGGTTACTACACCGCAGCCGAAACCCGCGAAACTGAAGACGCGCAAACGGCGCGCCTGAAAACCGCACTGGCGGCTGAACTGCCGGACTACATGGTCCCGGCGCAGCTGATGCGTCTGGACGAAATACCCCTGAGCCCGAGCGGCAAACTCGACCGTCGTGCCTTGCCCGAACCGCAATGGCAAGTGCGCGAACACGTCGAGCCGGCCACGGCGCTGGAGCAACAAATCGCCGGCATCTGGCGCGAAGTGTTGGGCCTCGCACAGATCGGCCTGCGCGACGATTTCTTCGCCCTCGGCGGCCATTCGTTGCTGGCCACGCAAATCATTTCCCGTACCCGTCAGGCCTGCGACGTCGAGTTGCCGCTGCGGGCGCTGTTCGAAAACAGTGAGCTGGGTGCCTTCGCCGATCAGGTGCAAAAGATCCAGGCCAGCGGTAAAACCAACCAGCAGCCGCCGATCGAGAAAGTCGACCGCCGCCTACCGGTGCCGCTGTCCTATTCCCAGCAGCGCATGTGGTTCCTCTGGCAGATGGAGCCGGACAGCCCGGCCTACAACGTTGGCGGCATGGCGCGACTGCGCGGTGTGCTCGATGTCGGGCGTTTCGAAGCGGCGTTGCAAGCGCTGATCATGCGTCACGAAACCCTGCGCACCACGTTCCCGAGCATCGACGGCGTGGCCCGTCAGCAGGTGCATGCCGAGACGGGCGTGCGCATGGACTGGAAGGATTTTTCGACACTGGCTGCCGACATCCGCGAGCAGCGCGTGCAGCAACTGGCCGACGATGAAGCACACCTGCCGTTCGATCTGGAAACCGGTCCGCTGCTGCGCGCCTGCCTCGTCAAAACCACCGAGCAGGAGCACTACTTTGTCCTGACTCTGCACCACATCGTCACCGAAGGCTGGGCGATGGACATTTTTGCCCGTGAACTGAGCGCGCTGTACGAAGCGTTCGTCGATGACCGCGAATCGCCGCTGGCACCGCTGCCGGTGCAGTACCTGGATTACAGCGTCTGGCAGCGTCAATGGCTGGAGTCCGGCGAACGTCAACGCCAGCTCGACTACTGGACCGCGCAACTGGGGCGCGAACATCCACTGCTGGAATTGCCCGCCGACCGTCCGCGTCCGCCGGTGCAAAGCCATCAGGGTGAATTGTTCCGCTTCGACCTGAGCGATGACCTCGCCGCCCGGGTCCGCGCCTTCAACGCGCAAAACGGTCTGACCCTGTTCATGACCATGACCGCCGCACTGGCCGTGCTGCTTTACCGCTACAGCGGCCAGACCGACCTGCGCATCGGCGCGCCGGTGGCCAACCGGATTCGCCCGGAAAGCGAAGGCTTGATCGGTGCGTTCCTCAACACCCAGGTCTTGCGTTGCCAGCTTGACGGGCAGATGTCCGTCCGCGAATTGTTCGAGCAGGTGCGCCACACCGTGATCGAAGGCCAGTCCCATCAGGACCTGCCGTTCGATCACTTGGTCGAAGCCTTGCAGCCTCCGCGCAGCGCCGCCTACAACCCGTTGTTCCAGGTGATGTGCAACGTGCAGCGCTGGGAATTCCAGCAGAGCCGCACCCTGGCCGGCATGACCGTCGAGTACCTGGCCAACGACGCGCGGGCGACCAAGTTCGACCTCAACCTGGAAGTCACCGACCTCGATCATCGACTGGGTTGCTGCCTGACTTACAGTACCGATTTGTTCGATGAACCGCGCATTGCGCGCATGGCCGGGCACTGGCGCAATCTGCTCGAAGCGTTGCTGACCGATCCGCAACAGCGCCTCAGCGAACTGCCGTTGCTCGAAGCCGGCGAACAGCAAAAGCTGTTGGACAGCCTTGGCGTCGAACCGGGCGAGCATCGCCTCGACCAGTGCATCCATCGCCTGTTCAGCGAGCAGGCGCTGGTGCGCAAGGATGCTCCAGCGCTGACATTTGCGGGTGAAACCCTGAGCTACGCCGAACTCGACAGCCGCGCCAATCGCCTGGCCTGGATGCTCCGCGAGCGCGGTGTCGGCCCGCAGGTTCGCGTCGGCCTGGCGCTCGAGCGTTCGCTGGAAATGGTCGTCGGCTTGCTGGCGATCCTCAAGGCCGGCGGCGCCTATGTGCCGCTGGACCCGGAATACCCGCTCGATCGTCTGCACTACATGATCGAAGACAGCGGCATCGGTTTGCTGCTCAGCGATGCGGCCATGTTCAAAGCACTCGGCGAACTGCCGGCTACCGTCGCCCGCTGGTGCCTTGAAGAGGACGCCGCCGCATTGGCCCATTACCCGGCCACCGAACTGCCGTTTATCAGCCTGCCGCAGCATCAGGCGTACCTGATTTACACCTCGGGCTCGACCGGCAAGCCGAAAGGCGTGGTGGTGTCCCACGGTGAAATCGCCATGCATTGCCAAGCGGTCATTGAGCGCTTCGGTATGCGCCCGGACGACTGTGAGCTGCATTTCTATTCGATCAACTTCGACGCTGCGACCGAGCGTTTGCTGGTGCCGCTGTTGAGTGGCGCGCAAGTTGTCCTGCGCGCCCAAGGCCAATGGGATGCGGAAGAAATCTGCGGACTGATCCGACGTCACCACATCAACATCCTCGGCTTCACTCCAAGCTACGGCAGCCAATTGGCGCAGTGGCTGGCGACCCAGGGCGAAACCCTGCCGGTGCGCATGTGCATCACCGGCGGCGAAGCCCTGACCGGCGAACACTTGGCGCGAATCCGTGCGGCGTTCAAACCGAGCCTGTTTTTCAACGCCTATGGTCCGACCGAAACCGTGGTCATGCCATTGGCGAGTCTGGCACCCGAACAGCTTGAAGAAGGCTTGGGCAGCGTACCGATCGGCAGCGTGATTGGTGCTCGCGTGGCGTACATCCTTGATGCCGATCTAACCCTGGTGCCGCAGGGCGCGACCGGCGAGTTGTACGTCGGCGGTGCCGGCCTTGCGCAGGGTTATCACCAACGTCCGGGCATGACTGCCGAGCGATTCGTCGCAGATCCGTTCACTGCCGATGGCGGGCGTCTGTACCGCACCGGTGATCTGGTGCGCCAGCGTGCCGATGGCTTGGTGGAATACCTCGGACGCATCGACCATCAAGTGAAGATTCGTGGCTTCCGCATCGAGTTGGGCGAGATTGAAACCCGTCTGCTGGAGCATGAATCGATCCGCGAAGCCGTGGTCCTGGCGCTCGACGCTCCGAGCGGTAAACAACTGGTCGGCTATCTGGTGACCGACGTTGCCGAGCAGGACGAAGCGCCACAAGCGGTATTGCGCGAAGCCTTGAAGCTTCACCTCAAATCCCAGTTGCCGGATTACATGGTGCCAACGCACCTGATCCTGCTGGCCAGCATGCCGTTGACCGCCAACGGCAAACTCGACCGCCGCGCCTTGCCCGCGCCGGACCCTGAACTGAATCGTCAGCACTACGTGGCGCCGAGCAATGAGCTGGAGCAAACCTTGGCCGGCATCTGGTGCGAAGTGCTGAACGTCGAGCAAGTGGGCCTCAACGACAACTTCTTCGAACTGGGTGGCGATTCGATTCTGTCGATCCAGGTGGTCAGCCGTGCGCGGCAGCAGGGCATTCATTTCAGCCCGCGTGACCTGTTCCAGCACCAGACCGTGCAGACCCTGGCCGCCGTGGCGACCCGCACCGAGCAGGTCACTGCCGAGCAAGGCTTGCTCACTGGCGAATCGCGTCTGACGCCGATTCAGCACTGGTTCTTCGATACCGACATTCCCCAGCGTCAGCACTGGAACCAGGCGTTGCTGCTGGAACCAACCGTCGCGCTGGAACCCCATCGCCTGGAGCAAGCGCTGCTGGCGGTGATCGAACAGCACGACGCCTTGCGTCTGCGCTTCAGCCAAACCGAGGCGCAATGGCGCGCCGAGCATCAGGCGATTGCCGACGTGCCGGTGCTGTGGCAAGTGCGGGTGTCGTCCATGGACAAATGCACCGCACTGTTCGCCGATGCCCAGCGCAGTCTCGACCTCGAACAGGGGCCGCTGATGCGCGTGCTGCTGGTCGATGGTCCTGAGAGCGAACAACGGCTATTCATCGCCATTCACCACTTGGTGGTAGACGGCGTTTCGTGGCGGGTGCTGCTGGACGATCTGCAAACCGTCTACCGTCAACTGGACGCCGGGCAGTCGGTCAAACTGCCGGCGAAAACCAGTGCGTTCAAGGATTGGTCCGCGCGCTTGCAGGCCTATGCCGGCAGCGAATCCCTGCGTGAAGAACTGAGCTGGTGGCAGGCGCAACTGGCCGGGCCGAACGCCGAGTTGCCGTGTGATCGTCCCGACGGCGGTCGGCAGAACCGGCATGCACAAACCGTCAGCGTGCGCCTCGATGCCGAGCGGACTCGCCAGTTGTTGCAACAGGCGCCGAGTGCCTATCGCACCCAGGTCAACGACCTGCTGCTGACCGCGTTGGCCCGGGTGCTGTGCCACTGGAGCGGACAGGAATCGGCGCTCATTCAACTGGAAGGCCATGGCCGCGAAACCCTGTTCGACGAGATCGACCTGACCCGCACCGTCGGCTGGTTCACCAGCGCCTATCCATTACGCCTGGTGCCGGCGGACGGGCAGGGCGCTTCGATCAAGGCGATCAAGGAACAACTGCACGCCGTGCCGCACAAAGGCTTGGGTTATGGCGTGCTGCGTTACCTGGCCGATAATCAGAGTCGCCAGACCCTGGCCGCGTTGCCGGTGGCGCCGATCACCTTCAACTACCTCGGTCAGTTCGACCAGAGCTTCGGCGCGGACGCGTTGTTCCGTCCGCTGGACGAGCCGGTCGGCGCGGCACACGACCCGCATGCGCCACTGCCTAATGAGCTGAGCGTCGACAGTCAGGTGTATGGCAGTGAACTGGTGATGCGCTGGACCTTCAGCGCCGAACGCCACGATCCTGAAAACATCACAGACCTGGCGAATGCTTACCTGAGCGAACTGCAAAGCCTGATCGAGCATTGCCTGCAGGACGATGCCGGCGGTCTGACGCCGTCGGACTTCCCGCTGGCCAGACTGACTCAACCACAACTGGATGCACTGCCGATTCCGGCGGCCGCCATCGAAGACGTCTACCCGCTGACCCCGATGCAGGAAGGCATGCTGCTGCACACCTTGCTGGAACCGGGCACCGGTCTCTATTACATGCAGGACCGTTACCGGATCAACAGCGAGCTCGATGCGCAGCGTTTCGCCCAGGCCTGGCAAGCGGTGATCGCCCGTCACGAAGCCCTGCGCGCCTCGTTCTGCTGGAACGTCGGCGAAGACATGCTGCAGGTGATCCACAAACCCGGCAGCACGCCGATCGAGATTCTTGACTGGACCGCGATCGCCGAAGCCGAGCAGGAGCCGAAACTGCAAGCACTGCTCAAAAGCGAGCGCGAAGCCGGGTTCGATCTGCTCAATCAGGCACCGTTCCACCTGCGCTTGATCAAGGTCGGCGCGGCGCGTTACTGGTTCATGATGAGCAACCACCACATCCTCATCGATGCCTGGTGCCGCTCGCTGCTGATGAACGATTTCTTCGAGATCTACACCGCCCTCGGCGAAGGCCGCGACGCACAGCTTGGGCTTGTGTCGCGTTATCGTGATTACATCGGCTGGCTGCAACGCCAAAGCCTGGCCGAAGCGCGGCAGTGGTGGAAAACCAACCTGCAAGGTTTCGAGCGGACCACGCCGATCCCGAGCGACCGGCCATTCCTGCGCGAACATGCCGGTGAAAGCGGCGGCATGATCGTCGGCGACCGCTACACAAGGCTTGATGCTCGCGACGGTGCGCAACTGCGCGAGCTGGCGCAGGCCCATCAGCTGACCATCAACACCTTCGCCCAAGCGGCGTGGGCCTTGGTGCTGCGACGTTTGAGCGGTGATCGCGACGTGCTGTTCGGCGTCACGGTGGCCGGGCGTCCGGTGGACATGCCGCAGATGCAGCGCACCGTCGGGCTGTTCATCAACAGCATTGCGCTGCGGGTGAAGATGCCGGAAGACGATCAGCGTTGCAGCGTGCGCCAATGGTTGAGCGGTTTGCTCGACAGCAACATGCAACTGCGTGAGTACGAATACCTGCCGCTGGTGAGCATTCAGGAAAACAGTGAACTGCCCAAGGGCCAGCCGCTGTTCGACAGCCTGTTCGTGTTCGAAAATGCCCCGGTAGAAGTCTCGGTGCTGGACCGTGCGCAAAGCCTCAATGCCACGTCGGATTCGGGCCGCACCCACACCAACTTCCCGCTGACGGCGGTCTGCTATCCGGGCGATGACCTGGGGCTGCACCTGTCTTACGACCAGCGTTATTTCGACGAAGCGACCGTCGAGCGCATGCTCGGTGAATTCAAACGTTTGTTGTTGGCGCTGGTCGAAGGCTTCCATGGCGACATGGCTGACTTGCCGTTGCTAGGCACCGAGGAACAGGATTTCCTGATCCACCGCTGCAACCAGAGTGAGCATGATTACCCGCTGGAGCAGAGCTACGTCGCCTTGTTCGAAGCGCAAGTCGCCCAGCATCCGCAGCGGATTACCGCCAGTTGCCTGGATCAGCAACACAGTTATGTTGAGCTGAACCAACGTAGTAACCGCCTCGGTCATGCATTGATCGCGGCCGGTGTCGGGCTGGATCAACCGGTGGCGTTGCTGGCTGAACGTAACCTCGATCTGCTCGGCATGATCATCGGCAGCTTCAAGGCGGGCGCCGGTTATCTGCCGCTGGACCCGGGGCTGCCGAGTCAGCGTCTGAGCCGGATCATCGACCTGAGCCGCACGCCGTTGCTGGTCTGCACTGAGGCCTGTCGTGAACAGGCGGTCGCATTGCTGGATGAGTTCAGTTGCGCCAACCGGCCGAAATTGCTGGTGTGGGAAGCGGTGCAGGCGAGCGATGCATCGGTAGCGAATCCAGGTGTTTACAGCGGCCCGGACAACCTCGCCTATGTGATCTACACCTCGGGTTCCACCGGTTTGCCCAAAGGCGTGATGGTCGAGCAACGCGGCATGCTCAACAACCAGTTGAGCAAGGTGCCGTACCTGAATTTGAGCGATGCCGACGTGATCGCCCAGACCGCTTCGCAAAGCTTCGACATCTCGGTCTGGCAGTTCCTCGCCGCGCCGCTGTTCGGGGCGCGGGTGGACATCGTGCCGAACACCATCGCCCACGATCCGCAAGGGTTGCTGGCGCACGTGTCGGCCCAGGGCATCACGGTGCTGGAAAGCGTGCCGTCGCTGATTCAAGGCATGCTCGCCCAGGAACGCATGAGCCTCGACGGCCTGCGCTGGATGTTGCCGACCGGTGAAGCAATGCCGCCGGAACTGGCGCATCAGTGGCTGTTGCGCTACCCGGAGATCGGGTTGGTGAATGCTTATGGCCCGGCGGAATGCTCGGACGACGTGGCGTTCTTCCGCGTGGACATGGCCTCGACCCGTGGCAGTTATCTGCCGATCGGTACGCCGACCGACAACAACTGTTTGTACCTGCTCGATGGCGCGCTGGAACTGGTGCCGTTGGGTGCGGTGGGCGAGTTGTGCGTCGCCGGCACTGGCGTAGGGCGCGGTTATGTCAGCGATCCGTTGCGTACGGCTCAGGTGTTTGTACCCAACCCGTTTGGCGCGCCGGGGGATCGTCTGTATCGCACCGGCGACCTGGCCCGTCGTCGCAGTGACGGGGTGCTGGAATACGTCGGGCGTATCGACCATCAAGTGAAGATTCGTGGTTACCGCATCGAACTGGGTGAAATCGAAGCGCGTCTGCATGAGCAACCGCAAGTGCGCGATGCGGCGGTCGGTGTGCAGGAAGGCGTGAACGGCAAGCATCTGGTCGGTTATTTAGTGGCGGCTGACTCGGCGTTGAACCCGACCGAACGCCTGGAGCTCATCAAGCAACGCCTGCGCGCCGAACTGCCGGAGTACATGGTGCCGCTGCACTGGCTGTGGCTGGAGCGGATGCCGCTCAATGCCAACGGCAAACTCGACCGCAAGGCGCTGCCGGCGCTGGAGATCGGGCAGTTGCAGAGGCAGGATTACCAGGCGCCGCGCACTGAGCTGGAGCACACGCTGGCGGGTATCTGGGCTGAGGTGCTGAAGGTCGAGCAGGTCGGTGTTCAGGACAATTTCTTCGAGCTGGGTGGGCATTCGTTGCTGGCGACGCAGATTGCGTCGCGGGTGCAGAAAACCTTGCAACGTGATGTGCCGCTGCGGGCGATGTTCGAGTGCAGCACGGTGGCGCAATTGGCCGAATACATCGACGGGTTGGCGGCGAGTGACATCACCGAGGAAAAGGTGGATCGCCTCAATGACCTGATGGCAGAGCTGGAGGGGCTTTGATTCTCCAGCGTCTGTAAGGGCCTATTCGCCAGCAGGCTGGCTCCCACATTTGAATTGTGTTCGCAGGACAAATGTGGGAGCGAGCCTGCTGGCGATGGGGCCAGTGGAAGCACGACAAAGTTGACTGTAAAACGACTCCGGCACAGTCTCCTTGCTCCCAGTTTTCACAAGGAGACAGTCAATGCCCTTCGTAACCGTTGACGGACAAGCCCTTCACTACCTCGATCAAGGCACCGGCCCTGCGGTGCTGCTCGCCGGCAGCTACCTGTGGGACCAAACCATGTGGGCGCCGCAGATCGCCGCGCTGTCCCGGCAATACCGTGTCATAGCCCTGGACCTGTGGGGCCACGGTGAATCCGGCGCACTTCCCGAAAACACCCAATCGCTGGACGACATCGCCCGTCAAGCCCTGGCGCTACTCGATCATCTGGACATCGATCGGGTCACGCTGGTCGGTCTGTCGGTCGGTGGCATGTGGGGCGCTCGACTGGCGCTGTCGGCACCATCGCGGATCAACGGCCTGGTGTTGATGGACACCTACCTCGGCGTCGAGCCGGAACCGACTCGCCAATACTATTTCTCGCTGTTCAAGCAGATCGAAGACACCGGCGTCATCGCGCCGCAGTTGCTCGATATCGTGGTGCCGATCTTCTTCCGTCCGGGGATCGATCCGCAGTCGGCGCTGTATCAGGATTTCCGCGCGAAACTGGCTGCGTTACCGCCGCAGCGTCTACGTGAAAGCGTGGTGCCGATGGGGCGGATTACGTTTGGTCGGGATGATTTGTTGCCGCGTCTGGGCGAGTTGAATGCTGAAACGACGCTGGTGATGTGCGGCGATCAGGACAAACCGCGGCCGCCGTCGGAAACGAAGGAAATGGCCGAATTGATTGGTTGCCCGTATGTGTTGGTGCCAGAGGCGGGGCATATCTCCAATCTGGAGAATCCGCAGTTTGTGACTGAGGCGTTGTTGAAGTTTTTAGCCGAGAGGAATTAGTCGATCTTGCTGGCCCCATCGCGAGCAGGCTCGCTCCCACAGGGATACGCGATCACCTGTGGGAGCGAGCCTGCTCGCGATGGGGCCGGTGTGGTCACCAAGTCTCTGAAGCAAACTACTTGGGCCCGAGAATCTTCACCAACTTGTCCGGCGAAGGCGCGCCTTGCTGTTGTTGCAGCTCGCCCTTGTCGTCCATGTAGAAAATCGCCGGGGTGGCCTGCAGCTCCAGGTCTTCCATCAGCTGCATGTTCGCCGCGAGTTTCGCCTGAATCGCCGGCGGCACGTCTTTCAAGGCTTTGAGCGAACTGCCCTTGCCGGATTTTTCGTGATCTTCCAGGGCCTTGCTCGGGTCCTTGGCGGCCAGCAGCGCGGCGGATTTGCCCGGGCTGTCTTCGCGAATGATCCCGACCATGATGTGCCGCAACTGCACTTTGCCGGCATTCACCCACGGCCGCGCCTGTTCCCAGAACATGTTGCAGTAAGGACAGTTTGGGTCGCTGAACAGGTACACCACGCGTGGCGCATCTTTTTTGCCGTCGCCGATCCAGTTGCTGGCTTCCATCTTGCCCCAGACTTCCTTGGACATCGGCGCGTAGACCAGTTTCTGCAACGGCGCGCTGCTCAGGTCATTGCCCTCGGCGTCGTACAGATTGCCCAGTAGCACATGCTTGCCGTCCGGGGTCAGGTAGAGCGCCATGCCGCGGTTCTGGTACTGCGCGGCATAACCGCGCAAACCGTCCGGCGCGTCGAACTGACCAACGATTTTCGCGCCCTTGGCTTCGATCTTCTTGATCGCTTCAGGCAATTCTTCGGCGGCCTGCACCGACGGCAGGTGCAGCAACGCTGCGCCTAAAGTCAGCGTCAGCAGGTGGCGGAGGCGGGGCATGGCAGTTTCCTTGAAGAGGTGGCCGGTACGGCAGGAGAAGGGGTGTCGAAGTTTTCCAGGGCGCGGGCCAGGCTGGCATCCGAGAGTTCGCCCAGGTGGCTGCCCAGTAATCGACCGTCGGGGCTATAGAACAGCGTAGTCGGCAACGCCATGGAACCCACGGCCTGACCCAATCGACCGCTGCCGTCGAACAGCACGTTGGTCAGGCTCAGGCCCTGGGTTTCGAGGAAGGTACTGACGCTTTGCATGCTTTCGGCCTGATTGACGAACAGGAAGGTCAGGTCCGGGCGCTGTTGCTGGGCGTTTTCCAGCACCGGCATTTCCCGGCGGCATGGCGGGCACCAAGTGGCCCAGAGGTTGATCACCAGTGGCCCGCCCTTGTAATCCGCCAGTTGCACGGTTTCGCCGGCGGCATTGCGCAGGGCGATCTCCGGCAGGCGCGTGCCTTGTTCGTAAATGCTCAGGGAAAAAGTCGCCAGCAGCCAGAACGCCAATCCGCTCGCCACGCCGAAACCCAGCGGGCGGCGCAAACCGGGGCGACGCCAGCCGCGGTACAACGCGGTGAGCAGCAGCACGATCACCCCGGGCCAGGCGAGGAAACCGCCATCGCGCAAGTCGATGATCTGCCACGGATCGTTGCGATAGTGGGCCCAATAGGCGACCACGAAACCGACCCGCGCCGCCAGCATGCCCAGCAAAAACAGGCTGAACAGCGCCGACTCCGGGTTTTCGCCTCCGCGCTTGGCCACCCGCCAGCCGACAAATGTCGCCAGCGCCAAAGCACTGATCAGCAGCAGATGGTTAAGCGCGATGGCAAAGGTGCCGAGGGTAAAGGTCAGCATTAACGGGCGTCTCGGGTGGTGGTCCAGCGTTGCAGGAAGGTGTCGGCATCAACCTCGCCGGTGATGCGCTGGCTGCGACGCTCCTGGCCGTCTGCACCGATCCACAGAAAACTCGGTGGCCCCGGCACTTTATAACGGCCGAGCAGTTCGCGGCTGGCGGCATTGTCGGCGGTCACGTCCAGCCGTAGCAAGTGCACATCACTCAGCGCCTCCATCACTTTGGCTTTGCCGAACACCTGTTTTTCCATGACCTTGCACGACACACACCAGTCGGCGTAGTAGTCCAGCAGCACCCACTGGCCCTGGGCCTGGGCGGCGTCCAGTTCCTGTTGCAGCGCTTGCGGACTGTTGATCGTGGTAAACGCCTCATGGCCGGTCGGGCGAGCGGCATTACCGGAAGAAGCTGAGGCGCTGTAGACCTGCAACGGTTTGAGCAAATCATCGCCGCCACCGGCGGCGCCGATCAGCAGAAGACCGCCCCAGATCCCGAGCAACAGCGCACTGGCGCCGAACAGATGGGCGACGCGACCGAAACCTTCCGACTGTTTCCAGGCACTGTAGGCGGCGATCAGCAGCAAGGCGCCGCACAAACCGATCCACAGCGATTGATCCAGCACCGGACGCAGCATCAACAGCGCAGTGGCGAGAAACAGGAAGCCGAAGATGCCTTTAAGCAGGTTCATCCAGGCGCCGGGTTTGGGCAGGAAGCGATTGCCCACGGTCACCAGCAACAACAACGGCACACCAATGCCGATGCCCATGGCGAACAGAATCAGCCCACCATGCAGCGCATTGCCGCTTTGTGCGATGTAGAGCAGAGCGCCGGCCAAGGGCGCGGTCATGCACGGGCCGACCAGCAACCCCGACAAGGCACCCAGCACACCGGCACCGATCAAACTGCCGCCACGCTGGTTGCGCGACACATTTTCCAGCCGATCACGCACCGCCACCGGCAGTTGCAGCTCGAAGAAACCGAACATCGGCAACGCCAGCAACACAAATATCGCCGCGAAGCTGCCCAGCAACCACGGGTTCTGCAGCAACGCCTGAAGGTTCGCCCCGAGCAACGCAGCCAGCACGCCCATCGCCGCATACACCAGCGCCATGCTCACCACGTAGCTGGTCGCCAGGGCGAAACCACGTTTGGGTGTGGCACCACTGCCGACGATCAACCCGGCCAGAATTGGCAGCATCGGCAACGAGCAAGGGGTGAAGGCCAGCAACAGGCCCAGACCGAAGAACACCAGCAAGCTCCAGCCCAGCGCCCGTTGTTGCAGGCCGCTGGCCAGGGCTTGATCCGGTGCTTCGTTGGTGGTGACCGCGACGCTGCCGCCCAGATCCACGACCTGGGTTTGCGGCGGATAACACAAACCGGCATCGGCACAGCCCTGGAAGCCCACCTTGATCTGACCGGTGGCGCCCGCCGGAATCTTCAGCTCCAGGCCTTGGCGATAGACCTGTTGTTCGCCGAAGAACTCATCATTGTGGGCTTCGCCTTCAGGTAATGGCGGATGCTGCTCCGGGGGCAACCCCTCGAATTTCAGGCGTTTCTGATAAAGGTAATAACCGTCGGTAATCTGCCAATAGAGCTGTGTTTCACCCGATTCAAGCCGCTCGGAAGTAAAGACAAAGGCCTTTTCCACTGGCAGGAATTCAGGTTTGGTATCGAACGGATTGGTCCCTGCCTGGGCCACACCCGAGATCAAGAGAACAAAAAACAAAAACAGTCGACGCATGGGTAAGCCTTATCCCTGTGCAAGTGAGGTGCACAATGGGAGGCGGCGATTAACCGATGATTAACCGCGACGGCCTTGTGGCTATGGCGCTTGCGGCATAATGTCCGCTTAATCGGCCAACGGCTTAATTGCCTTTTTTCTACGGGGCTCACCATGCATGTACTGGTTTGCGAAGACGATGAGCTGATCGCCAGCGGCATTGTTGCGGGCCTGACCGCGCAAGGCCTGACCGTCGAGCACGTCGCCACGGCGTCGTCTGCACGAGCGATGCTCAAGGTGGCTGAGTTCGACGTCATGGTGCTTGACCTTGGCCTTCCCGATGAGGATGGCCTGAAGCTGTTGCAGCAGTTGCGTCACAGTGGCCTGGAGATTCCGGTGCTGATTCTCACGGCGCGGGACTCGGTCACCGACCGCGTCGATGGCTTGCAGGCCGGCGCCGACGATTACCTGCTCAAGCCGTTCGATCTGCGTGAACTCGCCGCGCGACTGCACACGTTGTTGCGACGAGTGGCGGGTCGTAGCGTCAATCTGATCGAACACGGCCGTCTGACCTACGACCCGAGCAGCCGCGAAACCATGCTCGGCGGTCAGTCCGTCGACCTTTCCCGTCGTGAACAGTCGCTGTTGCAGGCCTTGTTGCATAACCGTGGCCGGGTGCTGTCCACCGAGCAGTTGAAAGACAGCGTCTACGGTTTCAACGACGAACTGGAAAGCAACGCCCTCAACGTGCATATCCATCACCTGCGGCGCAAACTCGGCAATGGCATTGTCGAGACCGTGCGCGGCCTGGGTTATCGCCTGGGGCCGGCCGATGGCGGAGAGGAAATGAAAAAGTGATGAGCCTGCGTTTGCGCCTGAGCCTGACGCTCGGCGCCGCTTTTGCGTTGATCTGGGCCCTCGCGGCGGCCTGGATGCTCAGCGATCTGCGCAACCAGATGATGTTTTCCCTCGACCAGCGGCTGGTGGCATCGGCGCGCATGGTCGCCGGCCTGATGGAACAATTGCCGGCGTTGCCGAGCAAGGGCGAGGGCACCCACTTCAGCGCTGAGCAATTGAATATTCCGGGTGGCATGGCCTGTCAGGTCAGCTCGTTGCGCGGTGAAATCCTCGCCCGCAGTCACACCGACCCGCAACAAACCCTCGAAGCCGAGAAAATGGGCTTCCACGATCAGATGATCGACGGCGCGCCGTGGCGCAGCTTTACCTTGGCCCGCGGTGATTTGCGTATCACCACCGCTGACCGGCAGATCGAGCGCGAGGCGCTGAACATGTCGATCCTGCTGGCCGCTTCGGTGCCGGTGGGCGTGGCGTTGCTTGGCTGCCTGTGCCTGCTGTGGCTGGGGATCGGCCAGGGGCTGGCACCGCTGAACCGGATGCGCGATGCCTTGATGCGCCGCAGCGCTGATTCTCTGGAACCTTTGCAAATCCAGCCGCTGCCCAGCGAGCTTCAGCCGTTGCTGGACACTCAGAATCAGCTGTTCCAGCGCATCGGCAAGACCATCGAGCGCGAACGCCGCCTGACCGGCGACGCGGCCCACGAATTGCGCAGCCCGCTGACGGCGATCAAAACCCACCTGCAAGTGGCGCGTATGACCGACGGCGCGGCCCGGGATCAGTCCCTGGCCCGTGCCGAAGAGGGCGCCGACCGCATGCACCGCACACTGGAGCAATTGCTGTTGCTGGCGCGGGTCGAGGGCAGTCTGTCGTTCGATGACGGCGTGCAATGCAGCGCCGAGCAAGTGGCGAAACTGGCGATTCAGGACGCGGCCAGCGGTGATCGTCGGCGAATCAAGCTGAAACTGCCGGCGAAGTTCTCCGATGCACCGGTGCAAATGCCCGCGGTCCTGTCGATCGCCGCATTGCGTAACTTGTTGGACAACGCCCTGCGCCATACCCCGGGGGACGGATCGGTGGAGCTGAGCCTGGAAACCACCGGCAGTCGCGCGCGCTTTCTGGTCCGCGACCACGGCCCGGGCATTGCCGAAGACGATCTGCAACACCTGACCCAACGTTTCTGGCGCCACGGCCAGAGCACCGGCTGCGGACTGGGCCTGGCGATTGTCCAGGCGATTGTCCAGCGGTGCGGCTGCACCTTGCATTTCGACAGCCGGCCGGATGGGTTGCGGGTTGAACTGACCATGCCGTTACAACCCCTCTAACCAACACCCCAATCCCCCTGTGGGAGCGGGCTTGCTCGCGAAGGCGGTGTGTCAGTCAATATCATCGTCGACTGACACACCGCCTTCGCGAGCAAGCCCGCTCCCACAGGGGGGGCACCTGTGTTGCACATCAAATGTAACCTCTCTCCATTAGTCACCGGCACGCCACAGCGCTATCGTCCCCGGCAGCTTTTTCTCAATGGATTGAGGTAACAGCGCCATGGATGCATCGATTCACATCTGCAAGGCAACCCCCGCCGACGCCGGCATCATCAGCCGGATCGTCGAGCGTTCCATTCGCGTCGGCTGCGCGCTCGACCACCGTAACGACCCGCGAACCGTCGCCACCTGGACCCACAACAAAACCATCGAACACGTGCAGCCCTGGCTGGCCGACCAACGGTTGTACCTGAACATCGCCCTGTTGCAGGACAAACCGGTCGGTGTCGCCATGGCGGCAATCAGTGGCAAGGTCGCATTCTGCTACGTGCAGCCGGAATGGTTTCGTCGCGGTGCCGGAGAGGCGCTGGTTCACGACCTCGAAGGCTGGTTGATCCATCAGGGGCTGGCTCAGGCACGGCTCAACAGCACCCGCACCAGCGAGGCTTTTTACCGTCATTTGGGCTACCGACCCTGCGCCGAAATCTTCACCGTCGCCGGGCTCTACGCCATTCCCATGCACAAAGCGCTGACACCGCCTTCATAGAAAGCTGATCGAGGGTCTAAATCCTCGGCGCCCTGATGCGTTTCCAGAACAGGAAAACCTTATTGAGGGGTCGAGAGATGTCAGTCGCTACCAGCCTTATGGAAGATCAGTCGGCCCGGATCACTCCGGCGCCGGCCGAGACGCTTTATCAGTTCAACGAATCGCCGCTGCTGGCCCGTCAAAACCAGCAGGAATCGAATGCCCGCAGCTACCCGCGGCGCATTCCCCTGGCGCTCAAACGCGCCAAGGGCATTTATGTTGAAGATGTCGAAGGCCGCCGTTTCATCGACTGTCTGGCTGGTGCCGGGACCTTGGCCCTGGGGCATAACCATCCGGTGGTGATCGAAGCGATTCAGCAGGTGCTGACCGATGAGTTGCCGCTGCACACCCTCGACCTGACGACGCCGGTCAAGGACCAGTTCGTCCAGGACCTGTTCGGTCTGCTGCCACCGGCCCTGGCCGCGCAAGCGAAGATCCAGTTCTGTGGCCCGACCGGCACCGACGCGGTGGAAGCCGCGCTGAAACTGGTGCGCACCGCCACCGGGCGCAGCACTGTGTTGTCGTTTCAGGGCGGTTATCACGGCATGAGCCAGGGCGCGCTGAGCCTGATGGGCAGCCTGGGGCCGAAAAAGCCATTGGGCGCCTTGCTCAGCAACGGCGTGCAGTTCATGCCGTATCCCTACGATTACCGCTGCCCGTTCGGACTCGGCGGCGCGCAAGGGGTGAAGGTCAACCTCAGCTACCTGGAAAACCTGCTGAATGATCCCGAGGCCGGCGTGCAATTGCCGGCGGCGGTGATCGTCGAAGCAGTGCAGGGCGAAGGCGGAGTGATTCCGGCCGATCTCGATTGGCTGCGCGGCCTGCGCCGCATCACCGAACAGGCCGGCGTGGCGCTGATCGTCGATGAAATCCAGAGCGGTTTTGCCCGCACCGGCAAGATGTTCGCCTTCGAGCATGCCGGGATTATTCCGGACGTGGTGGTGATGTCCAAAGCCATCGGCGGCAGCTTGCCGCTGGCGGTGGTGGTGTATCGCGACTGGCTCGACACCTGGCTGCCGGGCGCCCACGCCGGGACCTTCCGCGGTAATCAGATGGCCATGGCCGCGGGGTCTGCAGTGATGCGTTACCTGACCGAACACAAGGTCTGCGAGCACGCCGCCGCCATGGGCGAGCGATTGAGCGAGCACCTGCGCATTCTGCAGCGGGACTTCCCGCAACTGGGCGACATTCGCGGTCGTGGCTTGATGCTCGGCGTTGAGCTGGTCGATCCGACGGGCACACCCGATGCACTGGGTCATCCGCCGATCTTTGGGCGCCTGGCACCACTGGTGCAGCGTGAATGCCTCAAGCGCGGGTTGATTCTTGAGCTGGGCGGGCGTCATGGCGGCGTGGTGCGTTTCCTGCCGCCGCTGGTGATTAGCGCGGCGGAAATCGATCGGGTGGCCGAGATTTTTGGCCGGGCCATGACCGCTGCCACTGCCAGCCTGTAAATTTTTCCGCACCTGGAACGTTCCTTCTACATACCGGCTGCGCACGCAGTGCAGCCCACCCTATAGCGATGGAGACACACCATGACGTCAGTATTCGACCGCGAGGACATCCTCTTTCAGGTCGTGGTCAACCACGAAGAGCAATACTCGATCTGGCCCGACTACAAAGCCGTGCCAGCCGGCTGGCGCACCGTGGGCAAGAGCGGCCTGAAAAAGGAATGCCTGGCCTACATCGAAGAAACCTGGACCGATATGCGCCCGCTGAGCTTGCGCCAGAAGATGGACGAGCAGGCGGCTGTGGCGAATTAAGTCACGGCGCAAAAAGAAGCCCGCTGGACTGGTGACAGTCAGCGGGCTTTTTCATGTCTTCAATTTTGTGTTGCCAGTCAGGTCGCCTTCGCGAGCAAGCCCGCTCCCACATTTGATCTGCAGTGTTCACCAATAATATGTTCGCAGGAGAACCAATGTGGGAGCGGGCTTGCTCGCGAAGAACGATAACGCGGACTAACTGACGTTAAACCCCGCTCAACCCCTTGATCACCAGATCCACATTCCCTTCCAGCTCAGCCACCGGATCCGCTGCGTCCACACTCAACACCACCAACCGGCTGCCAGCCTCGGCAATTACCGCTTTCACCGCCTCCGACGGCTGGCGATGATGCAACACCACCGCCACGTCATTGTCCTTCAGCGTCGCGCCCAATTGCTTCAGCGCTTCAGGTGTCCACTCGGCATCCGGCCGCGCATCGAGGCCGATCAGCTCCAGGTTCAGCCCGCCGATCAGGTAGCCAAAGTGATCGCTCAGGCTCATCACACTTAGGTTATCGGCGCTGGCCAATCGCGCTTCGCTGTCCGCACTGAGCTTGAGCAAACGCTGCTTCAACGCCGCTAGGTTGGCCTCGATCGCAGGCTTGGCCTTGGGCGCCAGGCGCACCAGGTCCGCCGCCATCACATCCGCCATCCGCCCCATGTTGTTGCTGGAAAACCACGGCTGGCTGTTCAACCCGTCGACCTTGTTGCCCGGCTGCACGGCGATGCCGGGCAGGGCGCCGTCCACCGGGCGGGCGGCGTCGACTTCGACGATACGAATATTGCTGCGCCGGGAAATCGGGTACAGCGGATCATCCGCCCACAGCGAACGCAGACCGATCACCGCATCGGCGTCGGTCGCCAGTTTGGCCAGCGCCGGAGCGCCACGACCGGTGAAGTACGCAGTCTGACGGCTGCCCGGCAGGTTCGCCGGCGCGGCACGCTCAAGACTGACGTCGGTGCCCTTGAGCAGGGCTTCGCCCAACCCGTAAGTGATGGGCAAGGACGCCAGCACGCGCAGTGGTTTTGTGTCCGCCGCAAAGGTGGTAGTGACCAGCCCGCTCAGGGCGACGGCCAGGGTCAATTGACGCAGAGAAAAAGACATTTATCCGAGATTCCCTTTCAGGCTTGGGACGACGCCACGCGCAATGGCGGCGAGGGCGAAGGCGATACCGGCCACCAGAATGATCGCGGCACCGGACGGAATAGGCAGGTCGAAGACGATTGGCGCGAGGATCCCGCACAGGGTGCTGACCGTGGCGATCAACACCGAGCACCAGAAGAAACCCTTCAGCGACTGGCTGAGCAAGCGTGCCGCCGCGGCCGGAATCACCAGCAGCGCACCGACCAGGATCGCGCCGATGACTTTCACCGCGGCCACGGTGATCAGGGTCACCAGAATCACAAACAGATAATCCAGGGTCTTCACCGCCACACCGCGTACCGCCGCCAGCTGCGGGTTGAAACTGGCGAGCATGATGCGGTTGTACAGCGGCAAGGCCAGCGCCATGACCAGTGAGCCGACGATGGCCAGCACCAGCAGATCATTACCGTTGACCGTCAGCACCGAACCGAACAGCACGTTTTCAAGGATGTGCACGTTGATCTTGCCCGCGAGGATCAGCAGCAGGCTTGCACCCAGTGCCAGCGACACCGAGAGAAACACGCCGATCAACGTATCCGGCGCCAGCCCCGTGCGGTTGCGCAGGTAATTAAGCAGGATGCCGAACAGCAGGCAGTAACCGAACAGGCTGCCGTAAGGCCCGGTGTAAGGTTCGCCGAGCAGGATGCCGATGGCCACGCCGGTCAGTGCCGCGTGACCCACCGCCTCGGAGAAAAACGCGAAGCGCTTGACCACTACCAGCGTGCCCAAGCCGCCCAGTACCGGGCCGATCAGCAAGCCGGCGAGCAGCGCGTTGACCACAAAGCCGTAGGCCAACGCTTCGGGCAGGTAACCCGAAGACGCCCAGCCCTGGACCATCAAACGAAAGGCTTCGTAACTCATCAGGCAGCGCTCCGAGGATGGGTCGAGAACAGGGTCAGCAAGCGATCCGGGGTCAGCGCTTGTTTGGGCGTGGCATCGAACAGCACCCGGCGATTAAGCCCGGTGACGCGATCGGCCAGACGTCCGACCGCTTCCAGATCATGCTCGATCCACAGCACTGTGATGCCGCTCTGGCGCCAGTCGCCGAGCAGACGTTCGAACACCTGGATGCCGGCCTCATCGAGGGCCGACATCGGTTCGTCGAGCACCAGCAACTGCGGCGCCGGGATCAGCCCTTGAGCGAGCAACACGCGCTGACGCTCACCGCCGGACAGCGCGCCCATGCGGCGCTTGCGTTTGTCCTGCATGCCGACCCGTTCCAGCGCTTCACCAATCGCGGCTGCGTAATGCTTGCTCAAACCAAGGAACGCGGGACGGCGCTGACACATCGCGGCCATGAAATCGTCGACGGTCATTGGCAATCCGCGATCGAATTCCAGTGCCTGAGGCACGTAGCCGATGGTTCCGGGTGTGCCCGGCCATTGCAGGCTCAATCGACCCTGATGGGGCATCTGCCCGAGCAGGGTCTTGATCAGCGAACTCTTGCCGCCACCGTTCGGGCCCACCAGCGCATGCACGCTGCCGGGCTGGACCTGGAAGGTCACGTTGTCGAGGATCGTCGTGCGCCCCAGCGTCAGACTGACCTCTGCAAAATCCAGCGTCGGCCCCGAACCCTGTGGGAGCGGGCTCGCTCGCGAAAGCGGAGTGTCAGTCAATACTGATGTCGACTGACACTCCCTCTTCGCGAGCAAGCTTGCTCCCACAGGGGATTCGCTGATGGTTTCTTTAGCCGTCATTGCCCCGACTCCTGAATCGCCCGAACCACCGTGTTGAGGTTGCCGGCCATTTCTTTTTCGTACTTGTCGGCGGTGTATTCGCCATAGGAAATGTGCGACAGCGGGTACAGCTTGACCCCGGATTCACGCTGGATGGTGTCGACATAGGAGGACGGGAAATCCATCTCCGAGAAGATCACTTTCACGTCCAGTTCACGCAGTTGATCGATGGTCTTTTTCAGCTGGCTCGGGCTCGGCTCTATGCCGTGGGCCGGTTCGACAACAGCGGTCACTTCCAGGCCGAATTCACGCAACAGATAGTCATAAGCAGCGTGAACCGTGGCGACCCGCAATTCGGCGTTCGGTGCCTGGGTCAGTTTCGCCAGGGCGTCGGCGCGCATCTGCCGCAGGCGTTTGCCGTAGGCGCGGGCGTTCTGGGTGTAGGTCTTGGCGTTGGCCGGGTCGAGCTTGCCCAGTTCCCGGGCGATGTTGTTGACCTGGGCAATCGAGGCGCTGATCGACAGGAAGGTGTGCGGGTTCACGACCTTGCCGGCACCGCGTGCGGCGACGCCGGTGGCGGCCAGCAGCGGTACGTTCTCGTTGGCTTCGATCACCGGGACATTCGGCGTTTCGCTGGCGGCGATCATGCGGTCGGCGAAGTCGTCATGACCGACGCCGTTGAGCACGATTACGTCGAGCCCGCTGATGCGTTTGATGTCTTCTGAGCGTGGCTCGTAGGCGTGCGGGTTGAAACCGGCCGGAATCAGCGGCACCACCTCGGCCTTGTCACCGACGATGTTGGCCACGTAGCTGTAATAAGGGTGCAGGGTTATACCGATGCGCAGGCGCTTGGTTTCGTCGGCGCTGGCCAGTGGCGTCAGCAGCAAGGCGAGCAGGCCGACCAGCAGCGGGCGCAGGAAAGAACGTTGAGATGAACTAGGCATGGGAAAGCGGTCTTCTCTCGGGTGAAGGCGAGGGTTCAGTGCCGGTGCTGGCGGGTCACGCCGGCATCGAATTGCGCGACGATCTGCTGCCAGCCGGCGCTTTCCAGCGCAGCGTCAGTGAGATCGGTCGGGGCTGCTAGGGCTTTGCCGCGGTTGAGCCAGACGTCCGGCGCATCGTCGCCGGCAGTCAGGCGCATCAGAAACGAGCCGGCCACGGCAGGTGTCTGGCTCTGACCGAAGTAAGCCTTGGCGTCGAGCAACTGCCAGGCATGGCCGCCACGGCTGACGGAACTGGCGTCCTGGGCAAACGGTGCAAAGCCTTCATCGGCAAGCGCTGCGGGTGTCGGCAGCGCCTGCTGTTCCTGACGCAGCAGGTGGATTTCGTCGAGAGTCACCCGAAGGTCGGCGTAGATCCCTTGCTCGGAGGCGCTCAGATCGCGACGGGCATCCAGTTGATGGCTGTTAACGCTGCTGACTTCCTGGGACTCATGGCGCCAGGCAACCACCGAACCGGCCACCGCCAGGATCATCAGGCACAACAGCAACACATACAGGGTTTCATGGCCGGCACCGGCCGGGCGGACGACGTGGGTAGTAGGCGTGCTCATGGGGCTTCGATGTCCGCTTGGTCGATCTCGACGACGTGGCCGGGGCCGGCGTCGAACAGCACGTAGAATTCGGCGCCGGGCTTCTTGAAGGTCAGGGTCGAATCAGCACCGAGCTTGCCCGGCACGAGGATGGTTTCGTCGTAGCCGATCACATCCAGCGTCACGCCCGGCGCGCCGCTGCCGTCGGAGAAACCGCCGGTGCATTTGATTTGTTCGGCGTCGATGGCTTTGCATTCGCACATCGGGTTGTGGGCCAGGGCGCTGGCGCTGAAACCGGCGCAGAGCACCAGCAAAGCCGCGTTCAGAGAGCGTAGCGTCATGGTTTGCCTCCTTGTTTGTTCAGCCACGCGAGGGTGGCGGGGGATGCCTGGCTCAGGGGGATCGACGCTTGATGCATTGCGCCGTCCCAGCCTTCCATGGTGATCCACAGTTCGGCGTCGGTTTTGGTCTTGTCGGGGATCGGCAGCATGGCGCCCATGCGGTACGGCGTGCCGAAGAAAATCACCCCGGCGGCGCGCAGGCTGCGCGGTTTGCCAATGCGCAGGTAAGTGGCCTTGACCTGATCGCGGCAGCTGTCGCACAGCGCCGCGTTGAAGCTTTTCATGTGGCCGGCCGGGCCATCGAGGGTCGGGGCTTCATTGCGCAGTTCGGCGAGGCGCAGGCTCCAGGGCCCGACCTGCACTTCACCGATTTCCCGCTCACCGAGCCCGGTGTCACCGCGAAACAGCGCCGCGTCGGCAAAGTATTTGGGCATGAACCCCAGTGGCACCAGCAACAGCAGGACGTTGATGTGGAAGCGCCATTTGTGCCAGAAGCGGCTCAGTTTCGAGGAGGGTTTCTCAGCGGCGAACAGGCTCATTGGCTGACCTCCGTGGTTTCACGGCCTGTGACGGCGGCGGTGCGCGGACGTTTGTCTTTGCGTTTGAGGGCGTTGGCCGTGGCCAGAGCGGTGCGTTTGGTCCAGATCAACAGGCCGCTCAGCACCATCATGCTCAGGATCAGACCGAAGAAGAACCAGATCAATTTGATCCAGATGCCGCCGAAATCACCGGTGTGCAGCGGCCGCATGGATTCGGTTACCAACTCCAGGCCGGAACGGTCCGACAGCAGGCGGGTGGCGGCGACATCGCCGGTGTACGGGTTGATTTCGGCGGTCTGGAACATCAACGGATACCAGCTGCGACCGCCGACCGTCAGGTAGCTGTAGGCATTGGCGGGCATGCTGACGAAGCTGTCTTCCAGGCCGGGAATGCGTTCCTTTGCCTGGGCAATCGCGGCTTCGAGACTGATCATCGACGCTGGCGAGCCGTCGGTGCTCACCGGTACGCTCTCACGCGGGACCACAAGCGCCACGGGCGCGGTGGAAATCGAGACCTGGTTGTCGAACATGAACGCCTGAATCAGGAACCAGGTGCTGGTGATGGAAATCACCGCGATGAACCAGATCGACCAGATGCCGCTGAGGCGGTGAAAGTCGCCCCAGAAAATCCGCGCGCCATGACGAATGCGCAGCGTCGGCCGGAAAAAGCCTTTCCAGAAACGCTTGTAGACCACCAGCCCGGTCACCAGAGACGCCAGCAAAGGCAGGCTCAGGAACGACACCAGATACCAGCCCCAGCTATAACCGTTGGTGAACGGCACCAGCCACCAGCCATGCAACGCACGGGTGAAGGCCTGGAAATTGAATTGCGGGGCAGTGCCCTGAATCACGCCGCTGTACGGGTTGACGTACACCTTCACCGAGCGACCGTCGGGGTAGCTGACATCGACATCGAGCGCGAAGTGCGACTCGTCGGGCCGGCTGATGGCCTCGACCAAGGTGTTCGGTTCCGCCTTCTTGATGGCGGCGATGATCTGGTCATAACTGAGCAGCGGTGCATCGTCCGTGGGTTGGCTGGCGCGCATCTGCGGGTTGGCCAGCCAGACGATTTCCTGACTGACCACCGCCAGCGTGCCGGTGACACAGACGATCAGCACGAAAAACCAGATCGGCAAGGCCAGCCAGCTATGGACCAGAAACCAGAGTTTTGAGCGGGATTTCTTCGACATGATTAAAGGTCTTGTATCGATGAGAGGGCCTCTGCTGCGGGCTTCCCAGCGATGAGGTCCATGAAAGGCCGGCCCGTGGCTTTTGCCTACGCGGACTGACTGCATCTATATAGGACGGATGAGGGACAGAAATCCCGAAGGGCAATGTGAAAGTAAATGTTTCGCGTTCCCGGCAACACACATAACCCCTGTGAGAGTGAGCCTCTGTGGCGAGGGGATAAATCCCCTCGCCACACAGGCTCACTCCTACAAGGGGATTTGTATTCACTTGGGGTAGCAGGGAAACCGATCCAACACGAACCATGGTTCACGGGATCACTCTCCGGCCATTGATGAGCAGGGCCCACTCCCTAAGATGGAACTCAGACGCCTTTCACCCGCGAGCCTGAGCGAGCCCCTCCATGACGCCAGCAAGAACCCTCTACGACAAACACATCGATTCCCACACGGTGTGTCGCCTCGATGACCAGGGCCACGTCCTGTTGTACATCGATCGCCAGGTCATCAACGAATACACCAGCCCCCAGGCGTTCAGCGGTTTGCGCGAGGCCAAGCGCGGCGTCTGGCGTGCCGGGACCGCGCTGGCGGTGGTCGATCACGTCAACCCCACCGCCCCGGTGCGCATCGCCGCCATGCCGGACCCCGGTGGTGCGCGGCAGGTGTCGTACTTGGCGGAGAACTGCCGGGACTTCGGCATCGAACTGATCGACATCCTCAACAAACGCCAGGGCATCGAACACGTCATCGCGCCTGAGCAGGGCTTCATTCTGCCGGGCATGGTCATCGCCGCCGGCGACAGCCACACCACCACGTATGGCGCCCTCGGTGCGTTCGGGTTCGGTATTGGCACTTCGGAAATCGAGCATCTGCTGGCGTCCCAGACCCTGGTCTATAAGCGCTTGAAGAGCATGCGGGTGACGGTGGATGGGGTTTTGGCGCCGGGGCTGACGTCCAAGGACGTAATCATGGCGTTGATCGGCCAGATCGGCGCGTCGGGTGCCACCGGATACGCCATCGAGTTTCGTGGTTCGACCATCGATGCCTTGAGCGTCGAAGCGCGCATGACCATCTGCAACATGGCCGTCGAGGCCGGTGCGCGAGGCGCATTCATGGCCCCGGACGAGAAAGTCTTCGCCTACCTCAAGGACAAACCCCGCGCACCCAAAGGCGCGTTGTGGGAGCAGGCCGTGGAAAAGTGGCGCGCCTTGCACAGCGACGCGGACGCGCACTTCGACCGCGAAGTCCGGGTCGACGCCAGCACCCTGGAACCGATGGTGACGTGGGGCACCAGCCCGGACCAGGCCTCTCCAATCGGCGCGCGCGTGCCTGACCCGCAAGACATCAGCGACCTGATCCTGCGTCAGGACATGCGCCGCGCCCTGAATTACATGGGGCTCGAAGCCGGCATGCCGCTGAGCGACATCGTCATCAGCCACGCCTTTATCGGCTCCTGTACCAACGCGCGCATCGAAGACCTGCGCGATGCCGCCAGCGTGGTGCGGGGCAAACACGTCGCCGGGCACGTGCGGGCGATGATCGTGCCGGGCTCCACCGAAGTGCGCAGTCAGGCTGAAGCCGAAGGCCTGGCGGCGATCTTTATCGAGGCCGGGTTCGAGTGGCGGCAGTCCGGCTGCTCGATGTGCCTGGCGATGAACGACGACGTGCTGGCGCCGGGCGACCGCTGCGCCTCCAGCACCAACCGCAATTTCGAAGGCCGCCAGGGTGCGGGCGCGCGCACGCACCTGATGAGCCCGGCCATGGTCGCCGCCGCCGCGATCACCGGCCGCTTGACCGACATCCGTCACTTTGGAGACCGCGCATGAGCCTGCAACCTTTCACTCAGGTCACCGGCAAGGCGGCGCCGATGCTCGCCGCCAATATCGACACCGACGTGATCATGCCCAAGCAGTTTCTCAAGGGTATCGACCGCGCAGGGCTGGATCGTGGCTTGTTTTTTGACCTGCGGTTCTTGCCGGACGGTTCGCTGAATCCCCAGTTCGTGCTGAACAAACCGGCATGGCAGGGCGCACGTTTCATGGTGGTCGGGCCGAACTTCGGCTGCGGGTCGAGCCGCGAACATGCGGTGTGGGGCTTGAAGCAGATAGGGATCCGGGCTCTGATCGGCAGTAGCTTTGCCGGGATTTTCTATGACAACTGCCAGCGTAACGGGGTGTTGTTGATTACCCTCGATGAGACGGTGTCACAGCGGCTTGGGCAAGTGGTCAGTGAGCCGGACAGCGCGCTGATCAATGTCGATCTGGAAGATCAGGAGATACGCCTCCACGACGGTCGGGTCATCCCGTTCGAGATCGATACCTTGCGCAAAACCGCATTGCTGCTGGGCCTCGACGCCATCGGCAGCACACTGCAGCGCAGCGAACAAATCAAAGCCTTCGAGCGTGCTCACCTGGCTGCCAACCCTTGGCTGAGCTGAAACACAAATCCAATTGTGGGAGCGGGCTTGCTCGCGAAGGCGGTGTGTCAGTCAAAGCTGGTGTTGACTGACAGGACGCCTTCGCGAGCAAGCCCGCTTCCACAGTTGATCTCTGCCAGACACCGATGCCAGTTGAGGCCTCGGCTACACCGACAATCCCTTGAAATGCTCCTGCAAAAACTCCACACACGCGCGCAACTTCCCTGAATACGCCAACCGCGTCGGGTACACCGCCCAGACGTTGGCGCTCTGACTGTATTCGGGCAACAGCTGCACCAGCCGACCCTGGTCCAGCAACGGTTTCACATCCCACAACGACCGCAACACAACGCCGCGCCCGTCCAGCGCCCACTGCAAGACAATCTCGCCGTTATTGGACGACAGCGGCCCGCTGACCCGCACGCTTTCTTGAACCCCGTTGCGTTCCAGGTTCCAGATGCCGAAGGCGTTGTCGCGCTCCTTGATTACCAGGCAATGATGCTGCTCCAGTTCGCTCAACGTCTTTGGCACGCCCTGACGTTGCAGGTAACCGGGCGCCGCGCAGACGACCCGTCGATTACTCACCAGCCGTCGGCCGATGTGCTGGCCGGGAATGTCGTCGCCGACACGGATCTCCAGATCGAAGCCTTCATTGACGATGTCCACCACGCGGTCGAACAGGTCGAGGCGAATCTCCAGGTCGGGATAACGCTCGGCCAGCAACGAAACGGCCGGCGCCACGTGATGGCGGCCGAAACCGAAACTGCTGCACAGGTGCAGACGCCCGCGAGGGCTGTCGTGGGCGTCGGAGAGTTCGTCGTGCAGTTGCTGGAAATCATCAAGAATGCGCAGCGCCCAGCGCTGGACCCGTTCACCGTCCTCGGTCAGTGCGATGCGCCGGCTGGTGCGATGCAGCAGGCGGGTGCCGAGGGTGGTTTCGAGAATCTGGATGCGCTTGCTGACGTAGGCGGGCGACAGGCCCAGTTCATCGGCTGCGGCGGCGAAACCGCTCTTGCGGATCACGGTGAGGAGTACACGCAGGTCTTCGGGTAGGGGCACGTTGTCTTTCTTGGTGGTCATGGCAGAACGAACACTGGCGGCATGAGCCGCCAGCATAGCAGCGGGACGCAGCGATCAGCGCAGGAAACCCAGCACTTCGGCGAGCAGCAGGTCGGGCGCTTCTTCGGCGATGTAATGGCCGGCAGGCAAGGCCTTGCCACGCACGTCGGTGGCCACGTGTTGCCACTCCTTGAGCGGCTCGAAACAGCGCCCGACCGTCCCTTCGGCGCCCCACAGAACCAGCAACGGCAAGTGCAGATAATGACCGGCCTTGATATCGGCGCGGTCATGTTCCAGGTCAATGCTGGCGCTGGCGCGGTAGTCCTCGCAGATTCCGCGCGCGGTGCCCGGCAGTTTCAGGCAGCGCACGTACTCGCCGAAGGCCTCGGGGGTGAACGGCTTGAGCCCGGCGCTGCGGCTGCCCATCACGCTGCGCAGATAGGCTTCGGGGTCGGCTTCGATCAGGGTTTCCGGCAGCGGCGCGGGACGGATCAGGAAGAACCAGTGCCAGTAAGCGCGGGCAAAGGCTTCGTTGGTTTGCGCGTACATCGACAGGGTGGGGGCGATGTCCAGCAGCACCATGCGTTGCACGGTGTCGGGATGATCCAGCGCCAGGCGATGGGCCACGCGGGCGCCTCGGTCGTGGGCCAGCACCGAGAACTGGTCGAAGCCCAGGGACTTCATCAGCTCGACGCTGTCCTTGGCCATTTCTCGTTTGGAATAGTTTGTATGGTGATCGTTGGCCGGTGGTTTTCCGCTGTCGCCGTAACCGCGCAGGTCGGCGGCGATCACGGTGAAGTGCTGGGCCAGATGGTCGGCGATCTTGTGCCAGATGACGTGGGTCTGCGGATGGCCGTGCAGCAACAGCAGGCCCGGCCCGCTGCCGCCGATGCGGTAGGCAATGTCCACGCCATTGACGTGGCGTTGGTCTTTCAGGAATCCGGCGAACATGGGCGAGTCCTTGTTGTCGTTGCCCGCATCCTGAAAGTGTTGCGCGCCGGGGGCAAGGCGCGAAGCGTGGTGCGTTTGTTCATGAAATGTGTTCGAGGGATGTGCGGTGTCAGGGATGACGCCTTCGCGGGCAAGCCACGCTCCCACAGGGTTTTGTGTTGTTCCTGGCATTTGCGAACGACACAAAACCCTGTGGGAGCGGGCTTGCCCGCGAAGAGGCCCGCCCAGACACGGAAGAATTCAACCCTGCTGAAACATCTCCTTCGCCCGCTGCTCAATCTGCTCCTGAGTCAAATCCTCCTTGCGCGTCGCCAGGAACCAAAGATGCCCATAGGGATCTCTCAACGTCCCCGAGCGGTCGCCATAAAACTGGTCCTTGACCTCGGACACCACCGTGCCGCCCGCTGCAATCGCCTGTGTATACGACTTATCCACATCGTTCACATACAAATGCAGGCCCACGGATGGCGAATTGTCTGGATTGCTCAATGGCCCCTGATCGCACGGCGTGCCGAGCATGATCGGGCAATCGCCAATCCTCAGCTCGGCATGTCCAATCCCGCCATCCGGCATGGCCAGTCGCATAACCTCGGTGGCGCCAAAGGCCTTCTTGTAAAACTCGATGGCTTCGGCCGCTTTCTGAATGCCCAGATAAGGCGTGATGCTGTGATAACCCTCTGGAATGGGTTTGACGCTCATGACGGTTCTCCCTTGTTGTTGTGAATTGAAGGTGTTCCTTCGCCGATTTCCGGTCGGATAACTATAGGTCAGCGTCTTTTGCGCTACCGAGTGCCCGACGAGCAGCAGCGCCACTGTTTGCAGAAACTGGCCAAGGCGTTGAACTCCGATGAGGTTCGGCAGTTCATCCTGACCCGCACCACTATTGTGGATCTGTCCTCGATTCAAGCAGCTGCGCCCCCGGCCCCCGATCCCCCAGCACATCGCCAGAATTACGCAACGGGCACGCCTCCATCGACAAACACCCACACCCGATACAGCCATTAAGCGTGTCCCGCAGCAACGTCAGTTGATTGATCCGCTCATCCAGATCCCGGCTCCACTGCGCTGACATCACCTTCCAGTCCGCCGCCGTCGGCGCGCGGTTATCCGGCAGTGATTTCAACGCCTCGCCAATCTCCGCCAACGGAATCCCCAACCGCTGGGCCACTTTGATCAACGCCACCCGTCGCAACACTTCCCGCGGATAACGCCGCTGGTTGCCCTGATTGCGATTGCTCTTGATCAAACCCTTGGACTCGTAGAAGTGCAGCGCCGTGACCGCCACGCCAATGCGCGCCGCCAATTGGCCGACGGTGAGTTCCTTGTGCAGATGCTCCGGGGTGATCATTTGAAAAATGCCTCTTGACCTCTAGTTAACTTGAGGTTTTACCCTGCAGGCCTTCGGATCGCAAGGTCCGGCTTTCACGTCAGTGGGGACTCTTCATGCAAGCGCCAGAGAAAAATCGCAGCTTCACTCAATTGATCGAATTCGAGATCGAACCCCATCAGCAACCCGCGTTGGTGTCGGCATTGTCAAAGCAGACCGAGCGCCTGGCCCAAGGCTACAGCGGGTTTTTGAGTGCGAGCATCCAGGCCAGCGACGACGGCCGGCGGGTGCTCAATTACCTGCAGTGGCAAACTCGCGAGGCGGGGGAAGCCGCGTTTCAGAGCTTTGAAAGCGGCGAGCAGGATTTCTGGCAGCTGATTCGCGCGCATCAGGCGAAAACCGTGACCTTCGGCTCGTTCCAGGTGCTGCACAGTCTGGAACGTAGCCAAGACGACGCGTTGCACTGCAATCTGGTGGGTTAAATCGACAATTGCATCAGGCGCTCGCCTTGCACGTTTTCCGTGGGCCGGCGCTTGTTCACCGCCAGTTCGCCGATCTTGATCAGCCGCGTGCGTGTGACATTGCGGCTCAAGCCCAGCAGGGCAGCGGTGTGCACCTGGTTGTAGTGGCTGAAGCGATAAGCCGCCCGCAACAAGGCGTCTTCGACTTTCTCGTGGAGTGCGCCGGCCTGTTCCTCGAAGAGCTTTTGAAAGGCCCGCTCGAGCAAGGCTTCCGGGGAATCGTCGAAGCCCGCGTGGTGATCGTCCTGACGCTCGATGCGCATGTTCGACAGGCGCAGGTCATCGCGTTCGATCACCCCATTGCGGCAGATCAGCAAGGTGTGATGAATGACGTTTTCCAGTTCGCGGATGTTGCCCGGCCAGCTGTAGCTGCGCAGTTTCAGTTCGGCCTCTTTGCTGATGGTGATGGTGCCGTAACCGAGGCGCTGACTGTAGGCTTCGACGAAGTGGCGGGTGAGCGGCAGGATGTCGCCGGGACGATCGCGCAACGGGCTCAATTCCAGGCTGACCACGTCGAGGCGGTAGTACAAATCCTCGCGGAAATGCCCGGCGTTGATGGCTTTCTCCAGCTGCACGTTGGTCGCCGCCAGCACCCGCACGTCGATGGGAATGCTCTTGCGCGAACCGAGGCGCACCACTTCGCGCTCTTGCAGCACGCGCAGTAACTTGACCTGAATCGCCATCGGCAAATCACCGATTTCGTCGAGGAACAAGGTGCCGCCATCGGCCTCTTCGAACCAGCCAGCCTTGGCGCTCAAGGCGCCGGTAAAAGCTCCTTTCTCATGGCCGAACAACTCGGCTTCCACCAGGGATTCGGAGAACGCACCGCAGTTCACCGCCACGAACGGCCGGTTGCGCCGGGCGCTGAGGTTGTGGATATGCCGCGCCACCAGCTCCTTGCCGGTGCCGGTTTCACCGATGATCAGCACGCTGGCTTCGCTCGGCGCGACTTGTTGAATGTGCGCGAGCAAGGCCTGGGATTTCGGGTCTTCGAACACCTGCGCGGTGGCGCGGATCGACGTGGCCAGGGCAGGCGAGGGCGGTAGGGTCAGAAGTTGCATCAGGCAGGCTCCCTGAATAGAAGGCTATGAATAGAAAGTCGGGATCGGCAGGGACTGGTTCAGCGCCCAGTCACCCAGCTCATGGAGTTTGTAGTCCACCGGGTCGTGCAGGGTTTGCGTGCGCAGGTTGCGCCAGTGACGGTCCAGTCGCAGCGAGGCGTGAGTCGAGCGCGCGCCGGTGACTTCGAACAAACGGCTGCAGATATCCAGGCCATTGCGCGTGGCCGCGACTTTCGCGGTGGCGATGACGGTGGCGAGCTGTCCGCGTTCTTCGGCGCTGAGGTTCGGGCCTTTTGCCCACGCCTTGTCGAGCAACTCGGCGGCGCGTTCCACCAGCAACCGGACACCTTCGAGAGCGACCCAGAACTCGCCGTAATGGCCGAGTACATAAGGGTCCTGACGCACATCCTGCGCGCTGGATTTGTGCCACGGCCGGGTTTCGGTGAGCGTGTATTGCCGCGCTTCTTCAAAAGCCCCTTCGGCAATGCCGAGGAACATGTGCGTGAAGGTCAGTTGCGCAATCAATGGTCGCAGGCAGGCGAACGGTGTGCTCAGCGGACCCGGATCGAGCAGCAGTTCCGATTCCTCGACCCGCACCCGTTCGAACGTCGCGCTGCCGCTGTCGGTCTGGCGCTGGCCCATGTTGTTCCAGTCGTTGTGCAAGGTAATGCCGCTGCGACCGCTGGGAATCGCGGCGATCAACAGCTTGCCGCCAGCGCTTTCATCAACGGCCGAGGCGATCAGCATTTCCGAGTCGCTAGCGCCGGAGCAGAAACTTTTCTTGCCGGAGAACTCGCGCCAGCCTCCGAGGTTTTTCACCACGGTGCGGGTGTCCAACGGGTTGAGGGCGTTGCCCCAGAACCAGTTCTTGCGCGCGGTTTGTTCGAACCACGGCTGCCACTGCTCGGGTCTGGCGAACAGGCGCACAGTGGCGAGCATCAGGTGATGGAAGCCGAAGACATGGGCGATCGAACTGTCGACCTTGGCGAACTCGCGCACGATGCCCAGGGTGTCACTCCAGCTGGCGCCGAGGCCGCCGTACTGGACAGGAATGCTTAACGCGAGCAGACCACTGTGGCGCAGCGCGTCACGTTCGGCCTTGGGCGTACCGCCACGCTCGTCGCGCTCGACAGCAGTCAGGGCAAACCCGGCGGCCAGTTGGCGGGCGGTCTGCAACGGGGACAACAGGGCGCTTCGCGGCTTGGCAGTCACGCGGGGTTCCTTTTTTGAAATTGAAGCAGATCTCCTGTGGGAACAGTGCTTTTGTGGCGAGGGAGCTTGCTCCCGCTGGACTGCGAAGCAGTCCCTGAACAGGCCGGCGCGGCAGGTATGAAAAAACCGCATCAACCGGTTTACGACTGCTTCGCAGCCGAGCGGGAGCAAGCTCCCTCGCCACAAGATTCCTGTCCTTCAGAGAGATTTGTCAGGCCGTGGCTTTGGTGGGCAGTACGTCATTGGCGATCATTTCGCCAAACGGCCCGGTGAGGTTGGTGACGCCGCGCCCCGCGAGGCTCGCGTACGGCTCGGGCAACAGCGGGAACACCAGCTCGGCAAAGCGATAAGCCTCTTCGAGGTGCGGGTAGCCGGAGAAGATGAAACTCTCGATGCCCAGGTCCGCGTACTCCTTGATCCGCGCCGCCACTTGCTGCGGGTCACCGACCAGCGCCGTCCCGGCACCGCCACGCACCAGGCCGACGCCGGCCCAGAGGTTGGGCGAGATTTCCAGGTTGTCTCGGCGCCCGTCATGCAATGCGGCCATGCGTCGCTGGCCTTCGGAATCGAAACGCGAGAACGATTTCTGTGCAGCGGCGATGGTCTCGTCGCTGATGTGCTCGATCAGTTTGTCCGCCGCTTTCCAGGCTTCCTCGGCGGTCTCGCGCACGATCACATGCAAGCGAATCCCGAACTTCACCGTACGCCCGTTTCGCGCTGCACGCTCACGCACATCGGCGAGTTTTTCTGCAACGGCTGCCGGCGGTTCGCCCCAGGTCAGGTAGACATCCACCTGCTCGGCGGCGAGTTCATGGGCGGCTTCGGAGGAACCACCGAAATACAGCGGCGGATACGGTTTCTGCACCGGTGGATACAGTGCTTTGGCGTTCTGCACTTGCAGGTGTTTGCCTTCGAAATCCACCGACTCGCCTTGCAACACGCGGCGCCAGATCTTCAGGAATTCGTCAGTGACTTCATAGCGCTCGCTGTGATCGAGGAAGATGCCGTCGCCACGGTTTTCATCCGGGTCACCGCCAGTCACTACGTTGATCAGCAAGCGGCCATTGGACAGCCGATCCAGCGTGGCGGCCATGCGCGCCGAAACCGTTGGCGAGATGATCCCGGGGCGGATCGCCACCAGATATCGCAGGCGTTCGGTCAGCGGCACCAGCGCCGAAGCAATGACCCACGAATCTTCGCAGGAACGTCCGGTGGGAATCAGCACGCCGTGGTAGCCAAGGCTGTCAGCGGCTTGCGCCACTTGTTTCAAATAGTTGAGGGTCACCGGGCGGGCGCCCTGAGTGGTGCCCAGGTAATGTCCGTCGCCGTGGGTCGGCAGGAACCAGAAAACATCCATGAAGAAATCCTTAAGCGATTTTCAGCAGATTTTTGGGGGGCACGCCAAACAGCGGCGCGGCGCGTTCCGCAGCAAGACGAATGCGGGCCTTCAAGGGCTCACTGGTTATTTGGTAATTGGCGAAATCGGCTTCGGTGGCGTAGACACCAATCGGCAAGGTCAGGGCCTGGAAGAAACTGAACAGCGGCCGCAATTGATGATCGAGCACCAGCGCATGGCGTTCGCTGCCACCGGTGGCGGCCAGCAACACGGGCGTGTCGATCAGCGCATTGAGGTCGATCAGGTCGAACAGGTGCTTGAGCAAGCCAGGGTAGGAACCGCGATAAACCGGCGCGGCGACGATCAGCAGGTCGGCGTTCTCGATCGCTTGCAACTCGGCTTCGATTTCGGCGCTCAATTCCTGGCGGGACAACGCAGCGCCCAGTGGCCGGGCGATGTCGCCCAGTTCGATCAGCTTGCTCTCGATCGGCAATTGCTCGGCCAATTCGGCCAATAGCGCTTGGGTCAACACCAGCGTGCGAGACGGACGCCAGGTACCGCCGGAGAGGGCAACGACTTTCAATGGACGCGACATGATCAGTTCCTTTTTAAACAGTTGCTCAGCGAGCAGTGGGAAGTCACTGACTTGAGCAAGAGCTGTACCAATCCTTGCAGGCCCCGTTTTACGCGGCTTGCAGCGTATCGGTCAGTTGACGCTGTGCGATTTCGGGGGCTGTTTGTTGAATGACTGTTGCCTGGCAAACAGTTGCGTGAGCAACAGTGCGTGCGGCGATGGAGTTGTTATAAAGGCTGTTTGTTATTCCGTAAAAGACCATAAATTAATATTTATAGATCATTAGGAGATATGAAGCGGGTTGGCTGAACGTCGTTAGCCAAATTCGATAGCCACTATCGAGAGCGTTGATTTCTGCCCGTCGAAGGGGGCGGGTAGCCTGTGTTCATTGCCCCGAACCCAGATGCCAGGACGCCACAGATGAAACCTATAATCGCCACTTTCTTGCTGCTCGCGGTCTCCGTTCTCGCCGGATGTGCCAGCCATGTTTCCCCTGAATTACGGCCTTACACCGCTGAAGAAAGTCGGGAATTGGCGTTGGAAGCCTTGAATCGTCGTGGTTTGTCCTTCGAGGAATACCATGCGAAAAAAGCCGAATTGCTTGGCCAACCGCAAAAATCGTTCAGCTTCGACAAACAAGGCGAAATGAATGCCGAACGTGCTGTACAGCTTCACGGTCGTCCAAGCTGATCGACAACTGTACCGTTCGAAGTTTCGCGTAACTGTCCATGGGTTTCTCCCGAGCCGTGCGATAGGGTCAACACCTGACTGACCCTTGGACTGCCGCTCATGCTCTCGCTCGATCTGCTGCTGGGCTTCGCCCTGTTTGCCCTCGTCACCTCGATTACCCCTGGTCCGAACAACACCATGTTGCTGGCATCGGGCGTGAACTTCGGCTTTCACCGCACCATCCCACACATGCTGGGCATTACTTGCGGCTTCTTTGTACTCGTCCTCGCGGTCGGTTTCGGCCTCGGCGCCGTGTTTCAAACCTATCCATTGCTTTATACGGTTCTGCGCTATGTCGGCGCGGCGTACCTGCTGTACCTGGCGTGGAAAATCGCCCATTCCGGTCCCGTCTCCGAGAGTGAAAAGGGCGACAGCAAACCCATCAGCTACCTCGGCGCCGCCGCGTTCCAGTGGGTCAATCCCAAGGCGTGGATCATGGCCATCGGTGCCATCAGCACCTACACGCCGATGCAGGGCTACTTCACCAACGTGATCGTGATTGCTGCGGTCTTTGCCTTGATCAACCTGCCGAGCGTCGGCGTGTGGGCCGGGTGCGGCACATTGTTGCGCAATGTGTTGAAGGATCGTCGCTGGTTGCGGCTGTTCAACTGGGGCATGGCCTTGCTGTTGGTGGCTTCGCTGTACCCGTTGTTGCTCGAGAGCTTTAGCTGACACTTCGCTTCAACCGGTTGGCCGATGCCTGTTAAGCTCGACTTCAGGAGCGTTCCTACGCACTTTTAAATGAAGTTGTTCTTCTTTAACGGCCTCCGATCAGGTATTTCTAACGTTCTGAACGGTCTGCGCAGCTCACGAGGCTGCGCCTTGATCGTTCAGTGACGAGCCTCCTGATCCCGGAACATGCTCTGCGAGCTTTCTATGAATAAACGTCCTCTGTATTTCGACTACGCCGCCACCACGCCGGTGGATGAGCGGGTCATCAAGGTCATGGTCGAGTGTCTGGGTTTCAACGGAAACTTCGGCAACCCGGCGTCCAGCTCCCATGCCTTCGGCCAGCAGGCCCGGCAAACGGTCGAGCAGGCTCGACGCCAGGTCGCCGAACTGGTCGGCGCCCAGGCGGAACAGATCGTCTGGACCTCCGGCGCCACCGAATCGAACAACCTTGCCCTCAAGGGCGTAGCCCAGGCTCGCGGCGTATCCGGCGGCCACCTCATTACCAGCCAGATCGAACACAAGGCCATCCTCGACACGGCGAAGCAGTTGCAGGACACCGGTGTCGCCGTGACTTACCTGGTGCCTGACGCCGAGGGTCTGATTACCCCGCAAGCGGTCAGTGAGGCAATGCGCGAGGACACCTTTCTGGTGTCGCTGATGCTGGTCAACAACGAGCTGGGCACGGTCAATGACATCGCGGCCATCGGCCAGATCGTGCGTGATCGTGATGCGCTGTTCCATGTCGACGCGGCCCAGGGCGCGGGCAAAGTGGTGATCGATCTTGCCCGCCTGCCGGTCGACCTGATGTCATTTTCGGCGCACAAGATCTACGGCCCCAAAGGCATCGGTGCCCTGTACGTCGGCCCGCGCGCGCAACAGCGTTTGCAGGCGCAGATTCACGGTGGCGGTCACGAGGGCGGTTTGCGTTCCGGGACCCTTGCGACTCACCAGATCGCCGCCATGGGCGTCGCCTTCGCCTTGGCGGCCGCTGCGTTCGAGGACGAAAAAGCCACGATTGTGCGGCTGCGCGAACGCTTGCTCGAACAACTGCTGAGCATCCCCGGTGTTCGGCTCAATGGCAGTTCGACCCAACGCATTCCCCACACCCTCAGCCTGACGTTCAACGAAGGCGAGTTCAATTCTGCGGCGTTGAGCCATTCGATCGCGTTTTCCGCGACCTCGGCCTGTAACTCCGCCAGCAATGCGCCGTCCCATGTGCTGCTGGCGCTGGGGCATGACACGCGTTCGGCGGGTCGCACCATTCGCTTGAGTCTCGGCCGTTTCACCACAGAGCAGGATATCGACCAAGCGGTTCAACTGATCAAAGCAGCCTGCGCCAGTGCTCCGGCATTCTGGCAGTAAGGCCTGAAAGTGCCGGCATTGATCGGCACTCAACAATAATGATGAAGTGATTAGCAGGAGAGATGATGATTACGCAGCCTTCGATCAATGGATCGGTGCCCGAGCGCCTGGCGCAAACCCGCGAGCTGATGAGCCGGGAGGGCATTCATGCCCTGTTGGTGCCGTCGGCCGATCCGCACCTGTCGGAATACCTGCCGGGCTATTGGCAGGGACGGCAGTGGCTGTCGGGCTTTCATGGTTCGGTCGGCACACTGATCGTGACCCCGGACTTTGCCGGCGTCTGGGCCGACAGCCGTTATTGGGAGCAAGCGACCAAGGAGCTCAACGGCAGCGGCATCGAACTGGTCAAGCTGCAACCGGGCCAGCCTGGACCGCTGGACTGGCTGGCGGAGCAAACCCCTGAAGGCGGCGTAGTCGCGGTGGATGGCGCGGTGATGGCCGTTGCATCGGCCCGTACGCTGGGCGGCAAACTCGAAGAACGCGGCGCACATCTGCGCACTGACATCGACCTGTTGAGCGAAGTCTGGGGTGACCGTCCGACGTTGCCGAACGAACCGATCTATCAGCACTTGCCGCCTCAGGCGACCGTCAGCCGTGGTGAAAAACTCGCGAAGCTGCGTGAAGTCTTGAAAGATCGTGGCGCTGACTGGCACTTCATCGCCACACTCGATGACATTGCCTGGCTGTTCAATCTGCGCGGCGGCGACGTGTCGTTCAACCCGGTGTTCGTTTCCTTTGCCTTGATCAGCCAGGAGCAGGCCACCCTGTTCGTGGCCCTGAGCAAAGTCGATGCCGAGCTGCGGGCGGTCCTCGAACAAGACGGCGTGACCCTGCGCGATTACCGCGACGTGGCCGACGCCCTGCGCGCTGTGCCGAGCGGCGCGAGCCTGCAAGTCGATCCGGCGCGCGTGACCGCCGGTTTGCTGGAAAACCTGGACAGCGGCGTGAAACTGGTCGAAGGCCTGAACCCGACCACTCTGGCCAAATCACAGAAGAGCCTGGCCGATGCCGAGCACATTCGTCAGGCCATGGAGCAGGATGGCGCGGCGCTGTGCGAATTCTTCACCTGGCTGGACTCGGCGTTGGGTCGTGAACGCATCACCGAACTGACCATCGACGAACACCTGACGGCCGCGCGTACCCGACGCCCGGGTTATGTGTCGCTGAGCTTCAACACCATTGCCGCGTTCAACGCCAATGGCGCGATGCCGCACTACCACGCTACCGAAGAAGAACACGCGGTGATCGAGGGTGATGGTTTGTTGTTGATCGACTCCGGCGGTCAATACCTGGGTGGCACTACCGATATTACGCGGATGGTACCGGTCGGTACGCCGACGGATGAGCAGAAGCGCGATTGCACGCGGGTGCTCAAAGGCGTGATCGCCCTGTCCCGTGCGCAATTCCCTCGTGGCATTCTCTCGCCGCTGCTCGATTCGATTGCCCGAGCGCCGATCTGGGCTGAAAGCGTTGATTACGGACACGGCACCGGGCATGGCGTCGGCTATTTCCTCAACGTTCACGAAGGCCCGCAGGTCATTGCCTATCAGGCCGCTGCAGCACCGCAAACCGCGATGCAACCGGGCATGATCACGTCCATTGAACCGGGCACTTACCGTCCGGGCCGCTGGGGTGTGCGGATCGAGAACCTGGTGTTGAATCGCGAAGCGGGCAAGAGCGAATTCGGCGAGTTCCTGAAATTCGAAACCCTGACCCTGTGCCCGATCGACACCCGCTGCCTCGAACCGTCGCTGCTGACCCTGGACGAAAAGCAATGGTTCAACGCCTATCACGCCGAGGTGCGCGAGCGCCTGAGCCCGTTGCTGGATGGCGCGGCTCTTGAGTGGCTGAACACACGCACTGCGGCTATTTGACCGGTTGGAACTCAGGCGCTGTTTCGAGCGCCTGACTCATGTAGTCGACAAAGGCTTTGACCCTGGCGGATTGGCGACGATTCGCCGGGGACACGGCATGAATCGGCAGCGGCTGCGCGGTGTAGTCCTGCAAAATCGCGATCACTTGACCGGCGTTCAGATCCTCGCTGAACAACCACACCGGCGACAACGCAATCCCCAGTCCTCCCAGCACCAGCTCGCGAATCGCTTCGGAGTTGTTGCTTTGTGCATTGCCCTTGATCCGCACCCCGTGACGCTGGGCACCTCTCTCGTAAACCCATAGGTTCTGACTGTTCAGCAGGTTGAATTGCAGGCAGTTGTGTCCGCACAGTTCCTCCGGTGTTTGCGGCTGGCCGAATTGTTTGAGGTAGTCCGGCGCTGCGACGGTCACCCGGTGGGTGGTGCCGATGCGACGGGCGATGAGGCCGCTGTCGGTCAATTCGCCGATCCGAAACGTAACGTCCAGGCCTTCACTGACCAGGTCCTGATTCTGATCGCTGAGTTGAAGGTCTATCTGAACCTGAGGGTGTTGTTTCAGAAACTCAGGGAGTCGCGGTGCAATCTGCAAGCGCCCGAAACTCACGGAGGAACCGATCTTCAGGTTGCCGGCAACCGTTTCGCGTCCTGATTGAAAACTGTGTTCCGCCGCGTCCACGGCTGCCAGGATTTGTCGGCATTCACTGTAGTACCGCTGACCTTCGTCCGTCAGCGAGAGTTGGCGCGTGCTGCGGGAAATCAGTTTCCCGCCCAGTTCAGTTTCCAGCGCCCTCAATACTTTGCTGATGGTCGGCTGGCTGGTCTGCATCTCCCGGGCCACGGCAGAAAAACTGCCCCGTTCGACGACCCGGACGAAGATGGCCATTGCATTGAGTTTGTCCACGGATTTTCTCATTGATGCCAAATGGGCATGGACACTATAGCTATATAGCGTCTTATCGGCATGAGTGTGTGGGAGGAAGATCGGTCCTACAGCCACCTCTGACGGGAATTTACGAAATGACTGACTCACTTGAAATGCGTGCTCTGATTGTTGATTCGGCGAATGGGCCGTTACGCTTGGTTTCCATGCAGCGACCCGTGCCTGGACCGGGTCAGGTGCTCGTCAGGATCAAAGCCAGTGGGGTGAACCCATTGGATGGAAAGATTCGTTCGGGTCAGGCCGCTCATGCGCGTCAGCCTTTGCCGGCGGTGCTGGGGATGGATCTGGCGGGGACAGTTGAGGCATTGGGAGAAGGCGTCAGCGGATGGCTGGCGGGTGATGAGGTCTATGCGATGGCGACCGGCATTGGCGGTGTGCAAGGTTCACTTGCGCAGTTCGCGGTGGTCGATGCGCGGCTGCTGGCTCACAAGCCGGACAATCTGAGTATGCGTGAGGCCGCAGGGTTGCCCTTGGTTTTGATTACAGCATGGGAAGGTTTGGTGGACCGGGCTCGGGTGCGGGCAGGTCAGAAAGTGCTGATTCACGGTGGTGCCGGTGGTGTCGGGCACGTGGCTGTCCAAATAGCCCGGGCTTTCGGTGCCGAAGTGTTCGCCACTGGTTCGGCAGGGCAGCAGGCAATCATCGAAAGCTTCGGTGCGACGTTCATTGATTACCGCAAGTCTTCGGTCGAGGATTATGTGGCGGAGCACACGGCGGGAGAGGGATTCGATATTGTCTACGACACGGTGGGCGGTGAAACGCTGGACGCTTCCTTCAAGGCTGCTCGGATTTACGAAGGGCATGTGGTGAGCTGCCTCGGTTGGGGGCAGCACAGTTTGGCGCCATTGTCGTTTCGGGGCGCGACCTACTCCGGAGTGTTTACCTTATTGCCTTTGTTGACTGGCAAGGGAGGCGAACATCACGGGCAGATCCTTCGGGAAGCCGCGCAGTTGATTGAGGCCGGTAAGTTAAAGCCGTTGCTCGACCCGCGGCAGTTCACCTTGCAAACCGCCGAGGCCGCCCATGAACTGCTCGCTGCTGGAGCAGCTCAAGGGCGGTTGGTCATCGAGATTTAACGCAGGGCCTCAATGACGAACTCCAGTCGATCCTGGCCGAAGTACAACTGATCGCCGACAAACATGCTCGGTGCGCCGAATACACCGCGTTGGACCGCTTTCTCGGTGTTGTCCTTGAGAGCGGCTTTGACTTCCTCATCGGCAGTGAGGGCCAGTACTTCGTTCGGATCGAAACCGTTTTGCGTCAGCACGGCTGCAACAGTCGTCGGATCATCGAGGCTGCGTCCCTCAACCCAGAGTGCGTGGAACAGGCAATCGATAAACGCATGGAAGCGTTCCGGATGACGCAACTGCATACCGGTGACGGCACGCATCAGCATCAGGGTGTTGATAGGGAAGTGGGGGTTGTACTTCAGTGGTACGCCGTATCGTTTGGCGTAGCGGTCCAGGTCCTGAAACATGTAGCGACCTTTGGCCGGGATGGTTGCCGGTGAAGCGTTACCGGTGGCTTTGAAAACTCCGCCCAGCAGCATCGGCTTGTAGATCAACTGACTGTCGGTCTGCTCGCAGATCTTTGGCAGTTGGGTATAGGCCAGGTAGGTCGCGGGACTGCCAAGATCGAAAAAGAACTCTACGGTTTTGCTCATCGTCGGTGCGCTCTGCTTATTGTTGTAGGGGAGGGAAGGGCTTACCAGCGTTCGTTCCAGGGGCGCAGATCCAGCTCGAAAGTCCAGGCGTCCCGGGGCTGGTTGTGCAAGTACCAATAGTTCTCGGCGATGTGCTCGGGATTGAGGATGCCGTCCTCGTCCTTGGTTGCGTACTTCTCCGGAAAACTGTTGCGAATGAAGTCGGTATCGATGGCGCCGTCGACCACGACGTGGGCAACGTGAATGTTCATCGGTCCAAGTTCGCGGGCCATGCTTTGGGCCAGTGCGCGAATCCCGTGCTTGGCGCCGGCGAACGCTGCAAATCCCGCCGCACCGCGCAGGCCTGCGGTGGCGCCGGTGAATAGAATCGTACCTCGTTGGCGCTTGGCCATTCGTTTGGCCACTTCACGCGCGTTGAGGAAACCCGAGAAACAGGCCATTTCCCAGATCTTGAAATACTTGCGGGCGGTTTCTTCGAGAATGCTGCACGGCACATTGGCGCCTATGTTGAAAACGAACGCTTCGATGGGGCCGATCTCGGTTTCAATCTGCTCGACCAGCGCAATCACGTCCTCTTCCTTGCGCGCATCACAAGCAAATCCGTGGGCGTCACCGCCATTGGCCTTGATTGCATCAACCAACGGCTGGAGTTTGTCCGCGCTGCGACGAGTAACGCAGGCAATGAAACCTTCCTGGGCAAAACGCTTGGCAATGGCGCCGCCGGTGGCATCACCTGCACCGACAACCAGTACGACCTTCTTATTATTCATGGGTAGATCCCTTTGCTAAACGATCGTTAACTGAACGAACGTTATGCTAGGATTCGGCAGGCGTCAAGACGATCAACCCTGAGGGCAAGGCAATGCGTTACTCGGCCAATCACAAGCTGGAAACAAGAGAAAAACTGCTGACAAGCAGCGCGGTGTCGGCCAAAAAGTCCGGTTTTTCCACGGTAGGTGTCGATGGGCTGATGAAGGCGATCGGCTTGAGTGGCGCTGCTTTCTACAGCCATTTTTCGTCGAAGGACGCGCTCTTCGCCTCGATTGTCGAACGCGAGTTGAGCCAAAGCCTGGAGCGATTGGGGGCTGATCAGGATCGCGACAGACTGGAACGTTGCCTGAAACATTATCTGAGCATGTCCCATGTCGAACATCCGGAGTCCGGTTGTGCATTACCGGTACTGGGAGCTGAAATTGCCCGTTCGGATATCGCTATTCGTCAGCAGGCGGAAGTCTGGATTTGTCAGTTGCAGGCAAGTTGGGCGAGGGTTTTGGAAAGCGACAGCCTGGCATGGGCAATTCTGTCGCAGTGCATCGGTGCGCTGGTCGTGGCGCGAATGCTGGCCACTGCGGACATTCAGCGCACTGTGCTGAAGTCCAGTTACGATGAGATTGGCCGCCAGATTGCCGGGCGGCAACAACCTATTTGCAAATGACAATCATGCTTCGGCTGGTATAGCCGGCAGGATTGAGACCAAATGGGTAATCGCCTGGCTCTTCCACGGCATCCCCCGACTTGGCGATGACCTTGTAACCCTTGGGTGCGCACGAGTTGACGGCGCTGGTGTAACACTTGTCCCAGGATGACGAAAGCCCTGAACAGTTGATATGCAGCCCTTTCTTGCCATGTTTGACTTGTGTTTTCGATGTCGCCGCGCAGCCCGCAATTGCGAGTACGGCGACCAGAAGCAAAATTCGTTTCATTACTGTCCTTATAGCGTTCCCGGATCTCGTGCCCGGGTGTGGCTGCATTCGCTTTCGCTTGAAGCGTTCTGATATCCCTATCCTGAAAAATCCATGTCTGACACTGGCTTGCGGGCCTAAACATGGCCTAATTGAGCGGTAAATACCAGACCTGCGTCAAATCCTGTATCAATCCGCCGCGACCGCTGGCTTGGCGGCACTTCCCATGGTCATGGTCGCCCCGACTGAAGCCAGGATGATGCACATGATCGCCATCCACTGTGACAGCGTGAGGTATTCCTGGAGAAACAGCAGGCCAGACAGCGCACCAATAGCCGGTTCAATGCTCATCAATGTGCCGAAGGTCCGGGTCGGCATTCGGGTGAGCGCGATCATCTCCAGCGTGTAGGGCACGGCTGTGGATAGAAGGGCGACACCGATGGCCACGGGGATCAATGATGGAGTCAGCAGCGCGGCGCCGGCATGGACGATGCCGATAGGGGCGACGAACAGTGCGGCAATCATTACTCCGAGTGCCGCGGTCTGCACGCCATTGTCGGCGCCCGCCTTCTGGCCGAACAGGATGTACAGTGCCCAGCACACACCCGCACCCAAGGCATAACCGGCACCTGCAAGGTCGATTCCCACCGTCGTCGCTCCTGTCGGTATCAATAGCAGCAAGCCGATGGCCGCCAAGGCTATCCACAAGAAGTCGATCGCGCGGCGTGAGGCATAGATCGCCACCGCCAGTGGTCCGGTGAACTCCAGGGCTACGGCAATACCGAGGGGGACGGTGCGCAAGGACATATAGAAGAGAAAGTTCATGCCGCCCAGTGCCATCCCGTAGACGATGACGGTACGCAGGGATTTTGCGGTGAGCTTCGCCCGCCATGGGCGCAACAGGATCAGCATGATCACACTGGCGAAGAGCAGCCGCAGGGTGGTGGTCCCCTGGGCGCCTATAATCGGGAACATGCTTTTGGCCAGCGAAGCTCCGGACTGGATCGACGCCATGGCTATTAATAGCAGGCCAACCGAGAACAGGGTCGAGGCGAGGCTGCGAGGGTGGTCATTCATTGCGTGGCATCGTCCGAAGTGGAAGGCGAGAGTGTTGTTCTGTGTGTATTGGGCAATATACTGCGCATTCTCGACGGTTGCGTCTATATATAAGGAGTGATTTTGAACATCCTGATAGAAAAGCCAAATCAGGGGTTGACGGCAGATTCTGGAAGTCTATAATTCGCCCCACTTCCGGCGCAGTCGAAACGGAAAACTCCTTGGTAAACAAAGAGTTACGCAGTTTTCGACAGCGGGTTGCTTCAGGTCATCGAAGCCCAGAAGGAGTTGATCAAGCGGGTTTGTGTGGCTTGATTGACGGTTCGATCTTCTCGGTCGAAAGCGGAGAAAAAGAGGTGTTGACAGCAGCGAGTAACGCTGTAGAATTCGCCTCCCGCTAACGAGAGATCGGAAGCGCAAGTGGTTGAAGTTGCAAAGGAAACTTTGAAACTTCTGAAAATAACCGCTTGACAGCAACAGAGGCTGCTGTAGAATGCGCGCCTCGGTTGAGACGAAAGATCTTAACCAACCGCTCTTTAACAACTGAATCAAGCAATTCGTGTGGGTGCTTGTGGAGTCAGACTGATAGTCAACAAGATTATCAGCATCACAAGTTACTCCGCGAGAAATCAAAGATGTAACCAACGATTGCTGAGCCAAGTTTAGGGTTTCTTAAAAACCCAAAGATGTTTGAACTGAAGAGTTTGATCATGGCTCAGATTGAACGCTGGCGGCAGGCCTAACACATGCAAGTCGAGCGGCAGCACGGGTACTTGTACCTGGTGGCGAGCGGCGGACGGGTGAGTAATGCCTAGGAATCTGCCTGGTAGTGGGGGATAACGCTCGGAAACGGACGCTAATACCGCATACGTCCTACGGGAGAAAGCAGGGGACCTTCGGGCCTTGCGCTATCAGATGAGCCTAGGTCGGATTAGCTAGTTGGTGAGGTAATGGCTCACCAAGGCGACGATCCGTAACTGGTCTGAGAGGATGATCAGTCACACTGGAACTGAGACACGGTCCAGACTCCTACGGGAGGCAGCAGTGGGGAATATTGGACAATGGGCGAAAGCCTGATCCAGCCATGCCGCGTGTGTGAAGAAGGTCTTCGGATTGTAAAGCACTTTAAGTTGGGAGGAAGGGCATTTACCTAATACGTAAGTGTTTTGACGTTACCGACAGAATAAGCACCGGCTAACTCTGTGCCAGCAGCCGCGGTAATACAGAGGGTGCAAGCGTTAATCGGAATTACTGGGCGTAAAGCGCGCGTAGGTGGTTTGTTAAGTTGGATGTGAAATCCCCGGGCTCAACCTGGGAACTGCATTCAAAACTGACAAGCTAGAGTATGGTAGAGGGTGGTGGAATTTCCTGTGTAGCGGTGAAATGCGTAGATATAGGAAGGAACACC
>NZ_CP166782.1:3605000-4282500 GCF_059695685.1 Pseudomonas sp. LBUM1671 | reverse complement strand
AGGTGATGCGGTAGAGGAGCGTTCTGTAAGCCTGTGAAGGTGAGTTGAGAAGCTTGCTGGAGGTATCAGAAGTGCGAATGCTGACATGAGTAACGACAATGGGTGTGAAAAACACCCACGCCGAAAGACCAAGGTTTCCTGCGCAACGTTAATCGACGCAGGGTTAGTCGGTCCCTAAGGCGAGGCTGAAAAGCGTAGTCGATGGAAAACAGGTTAATATTCCTGTACTTCTGGTTATTGCGATGGAGGGACGGAGAAGGCTAGGCCAGCTTGGCGTTGGTTGTCCAAGTTTAAGGTGGTAGGCTGGAATCTTAGGTAAATCCGGGATTCTAAGGCCGAGAGCTGATGACGAGTGTTCTTTTAGAACACGAAGTGGTTGATGCCATGCTTCCAAGAAAAGCTTCTAAGCTTCAGGTAACCAGGAACCGTACCCCAAACCGACACAGGTGGTTGGGTAGAGAATACCAAGGCGCTTGAGAGAACTCGGGTGAAGGAACTAGGCAAAATGGCACCGTAACTTCGGGAGAAGGTGCGCCGGTGAGGGTGAAGCATTTACTGCGTAAGCCCATGCCGGTCGAAGATACCAGGCCGCTGCGACTGTTTATTAAAAACACAGCACTCTGCAAACACGAAAGTGGACGTATAGGGTGTGACGCCTGCCCGGTGCCGGAAGGTTAATTGATGGGGTTAGCTAACGCGAAGCTCTTGATCGAAGCCCCGGTAAACGGCGGCCGTAACTATAACGGTCCTAAGGTAGCGAAATTCCTTGTCGGGTAAGTTCCGACCTGCACGAATGGCGTAACGATGGCGGCGCTGTCTCCACCCGAGACTCAGTGAAATTGAAATCGCTGTGAAGATGCAGTGTATCCGCGGCTAGACGGAAAGACCCCGTGAACCTTTACTATAGCTTTGCACTGGACTTTGAATTTGCTTGTGTAGGATAGGTGGGAGGCTTTGAAGCGTGGACGCCAGTTCGCGTGGAGCCAACCTTGAAATACCACCCTGGCAACTTTGAGGTTCTAACTCAGGTCCGTTATCCGGATCGAGGACAGTGTATGGTGGGTAGTTTGACTGGGGCGGTCTCCTCCTAAAGAGTAACGGAGGAGTACGAAGGTGCGCTCAGACCGGTCGGAAATCGGTCGTAGAGTATAAAGGCAAAAGCGCGCTTGACTGCGAGACAGACACGTCGAGCAGGTACGAAAGTAGGTCTTAGTGATCCGGTGGTTCTGTATGGAAGGGCCATCGCTCAACGGATAAAAGGTACTCCGGGGATAACAGGCTGATACCGCCCAAGAGTTCATATCGACGGCGGTGTTTGGCACCTCGATGTCGGCTCATCACATCCTGGGGCTGAAGCCGGTCCCAAGGGTATGGCTGTTCGCCATTTAAAGTGGTACGCGAGCTGGGTTTAGAACGTCGTGAGACAGTTCGGTCCCTATCTGCCGTGGACGTTTGAGATTTGAGAGGGGCTGCTCCTAGTACGAGAGGACCGGAGTGGACGAACCTCTGGTGTTCCGGTTGTCACGCCAGTGGCATTGCCGGGTAGCTATGTTCGGAATAGATAACCGCTGAAAGCATCTAAGCGGGAAACTAGCCTCAAGATGAGATCTCACTGGGACCTTGAGTCCCCTGAAGGGCCGTCGAAGACTACGACGTTGATAGGTTGGGTGTGTAAGCGCTGTGAGGCGTTGAGCTAACCAATACTAATTGCCCGTGAGGCTTGACCATATAACACCCAAGCAATTTGCTTGCTTCGAGCCCAAAGGCGAAAGAGCACCAGATTGCGGTGTGTGAAGACGAAACGAACCGAAAGTTCGAGATACTCACAAAACACCAAGCTGTCACATACCCATTCGCTGGAGCGTGAACCCGCAAGGGCCCACGACCTGGCTACCGAATTTCTTGACGACCATAGAGCATTGGAACCACCTGATCCCATCCCGAACTCAGCAGTGAAACGATGCATCGCCGATGGTAGTGTGGGGTTTCCCCATGTGAGAGTAGGTCATCGTCAAGATTAAATTCCGAAACCCCAATTGCGAAAGCAGTTGGGGTTTTGTTTTGCCCGCAGGAAAGTGGCGCAAAGAAAAGGGCAGCCTGATAACTGCCCCAGGATCCGTCTGCGTCGTTAGTGAAACTTCGGCAGTACGTGTTCTGCTATTTCTTCAATAACCTCCGCCACAGGGCGTTCGCTACGACGCACGTGCAAGCCGACATGCTGCACACCTGCCTCACGTAACGCCTGAAGCTCATCAATCAAGGCCAGCCGTCCACAACTCCCACCGAAGCGCACACGTCGCATGGGGGTATGAGGATTAGCTGCCAGATCCAGGTGTACAAAGCTGATATAAGGTTTATCACCTCCTACTTCCCGCCACAGTTCCACTCGACGCCGATGCTCATCCGGCGCTCCAGGGTAGGCGAGCCAGCCATCCATGTGTTCACCAATCCATGCTGGTGATTGCTGGCCCAGACCTGCCACCAGTAACGGCGCAGAGTGATCGCGCTCCGGAAGCAATCGAGCCCCCTCAGGCAATCGACCTTCACCCTGACTGCGTATCAACTCAACCGTGTCGCGAAAAGTCTCCCCGCGCTGATCGTAATCCACCCCAAACAACGGATATTCCATCGGCCGGTCACCACTGGCCACCCCAAGCAACAAACGCCCATCACTCAGTTCATCAACACTGTTCGCTGCCTTGAGCGTTAACCAAGGCTGACGCAACGGCAACACAACTGCCGCCGTGCCGAGCATGATGTTGTCGGTGATCCCGGCCAGATACCCAAGGTAGGAAAAGGTTTCGAAGACCTGTGCCGCATCGCCAAAGTTGGGGTCGTAAACCGGCACATCACGTACCCAAAGGGCGCGAAAACCGGCATTGTCAGCCAAACGCGCCATCGCCGCGTGCTGCTTCAAATCCGGAACTCCGAACGGCCGATCTTCAGCAATCCGCAGCCGCTGTCCATCGCTGGACCAATCGTTATCCAGTGGCAGTTCCAGTCCGATGGAAAACCCATTCGAACCGACTAATCGTTGAAATCGCGGATGCATGAAAAGACTCCCAGAAAACGAAATGGAATGACATGCACCCAGTATCTACAGGCCCGCCTGCAAGAAAAATGCATGAATCGGAATATCAATCTTGAACAAAACGCACGAGTTACAGAAAAAACCGACTGTCGTTTTGGCCCTCAAGGACAACCGTTCGAGAAAATCGGGCTAAAGTGACCGCTTGGTTTTTGGTATGGTGCAGCTCGTTTTTTAACGGACTGATGAAAAGCCTACGGATCGGTGCCCCCTTTTTTAGTCAAAGAGCTGCTGCAGAAATGCCCCAACCGATACCCATCAAGGACCACGAAAAAGAGACGCGCCTGGTCAACAAGAGACTGATGGCTTGCGCCCTGTTTGTCGTCGCTATTACCTGCGCACTAGTGGTGCGCATGTATGTCCTGCAAGTGGTTGAATTCGACTATCACTCCACAATCTCCGAAAACAACCGCGTACATGTCCTGCCAATCACCCCCGCGAGAGGGCTGATCTACGACCGCAACGGTGTAGTCCTTGCAGACAACCGGCCCAGCTTCAACCTGACCATCACCCGCGAACGCGCCTCCGACGTCAAAGAAGAACTGGATGAGGTGGTCAATCTCCTGCATTTGCCCGCCGAGGATCGGACACTGTTCGACAAGGCCATGAAGCAGGCGCGCCACCCGTTTGTGCCGGTCACCCTGCTCTACGAGCTCAGTGAACAGCAAATCGCGGTACTCGCGGTCAACGAGTTCCGTCTGCCAGGGATCGATGTCGAGCCCCAATTCGTTCGTCACTACCCGTTGGGCGCGCACTTCGCGCACTCGATCGGCTACGTCGGTCGCATCAACGAAAAAGAATCCAAAGCCCTCGATACGGTGGAATATCGCGGCACCCAGTCCATCGGCAAGACGGGCATCGAAAAATTCTACGAGTCGCAGTTGCATGGCCAAGTGGGTTACGAAGAAGTCGAAACCAACGCTCAGGGTCGCGTACTGCGAGTGCTCAAGCACACCGATCCGATCCCCGGCAAAAACATAGTCCTGAGCCTGGACGTCAAACTTCAGGAAGCGGCCGAGGAAGCCTTGGGCGATCGTCGTGGTTCAGTGGTGGCGCTCGACCCGTCGACCGGTGAAGTGCTCGCGATGGTTAGCAAGCCCAGCTTCGACCCGAACCTGTTCGTCACCGGCATCAGCTTCAAGGAATACGCGGCGCTGCACGACTCCATTGATCGGCCGCTGTTCAACCGCGTCCTGCGCGGCCTTTACGCGCCGGGTTCGACCATCAAGCCCGAGGTGGCCATTGCCGGTCTCGATGCCGGCGTTGTCACCCCTCAGACTCGCGTCTTCGATCCCGGCTACTACCAACTCCCGGACTTCGATCACAAATACCGCAACTGGAACCACAGCGGCGACGGCTGGGTGGACATGGACGCGGCGATCATGCGCTCCAACGACACCTACTTCTATGACCTTGCCCACAAGCTGGGCATCGATCGCCTGCACGACTACATGGCGATGTTCGGGCTCGGCGAAAAAGTCTCGCTGGATATGTTCGAGGAGTCAGCCGGGCTGATGCCCTCCCAGGCCTGGAAGCGTGCCACGCGCCGTCAGGCCTGGTTCCCGGGCGAGACGGTCATCCTCGGCATCGGCCAGGGTTACATGCAGGTCACGCCGCTGCAGCTGGCCCAGGCCACCGCGCTGATCGCCAACAAAGGCGTGTGGAACCGGCCGCACCTGGCCAAGACCGTGGACGGTGTTGCGCCGGTGGACGAGCATCCGATGCCGAACATCCTGCTCAAGGACCCGCGTGACTGGGAGCAGGTCAACCATGGCATGCAGATGGTGATGCACGACGCCCGCGGGATTGCCCGAGCGGCGGCACAGGGTGCTCAGTACCGCATCGCCGGCAAGAGTGGTACCGCGCAAGTCGTCGCGATCAAGCAGGGCGAGCGCTACAACCGGGCGAAGACCCTGGAACGTAACCGCGACAACGCTCTGTTCGTCGGCTTCGCTCCGGCTGAACACCCGAAGATTGTCATCTCGGTGATGATCGAAAACGGTGAGGCCGGTGGTCGTGTCGCCGGCCCGGTCGTGCGGCAAATCATGGACGCCTGGTTGCTCGATCAGGACGGCCATCTCAAGCCGCAATACGCCACGCCGAGCAAGGCACCGGGCGATCCACACGTCTAAGCAATCAAGGATTGATGGTGTCTGATAGATCGCCTTCGCGAGCAAGCCCGCTCCCACAGGTGACCGCGTTCTTTCAGAGGAGTGCGGTCATCTGTGGGAGTGGGCTTGCCCGCGAAGAACGATAACGCGGTCCACCTGACAGAACACAAGCGCCATAAGGCACTTGCCATCGCCCTGACGTTAACGTAAAGATTGCGGCAGGGCGCTGATCTTGAATAAGCGCAAAGCGGACCGATCCGGAGCGCTTGATGACGCTAATAAAAACAACTCCTCCCACGCTTCACCGCGAAGCCCGGCTCGCCCGGGAAAAACTCCATCTCGAGGGCGAAGTCCCCGATGGCGTGCTGCGCGCCGAAATCGATGCGTCGTGGCGGCGCAGTCTCAGCCATGGCGTGCATTTCAACGCCAAGCACGAACTGGCGCTGGAATCGAGTGCCAGCCTCGACCTGCTGTTGGCGAGCAATCGGCTGTTGATCGACGCCGCATTGCCGGCGATCGATTACCTCGCCGAGCGCCAAGGCAAGGAAGGCCTGATCATCCTCGCCAACTCCGATGCCACCATCCTGGCTGTCGAAGGTCGCGCCGATCGCCTCAAGGGCAGCGGCCTGCAAGACATCACCCTCGGCGCCTGCTGGAGCGAAGCCGCTCGCGGCACCAACGCACTGGGCACCGCACTCGTCGAAGCGCGACCGACGATGATCGATTGCGGCGAACATTACCTCGACCGTCTCAGCGATTTCTCCTGCACGTCGGTGCCGATCCATTGCCCGCAAGGCGACATTCTCGGCGTTCTCGACCTGACCCGCGAAGGCCCGCTCGGCCGCGTGCATGACAGCACCGCGTTGCTGGCCATGGCCGTCAGCCAGATCGAAAGCCGCGTGTTCAACGCCAGTTATCCGGACGAAATCGTCCTGGCCTTCCACAGCCGTCGGCAATACCTCGAATCCCCTTGGCAGGGCCTGCTGGCAGTGAGCCTCGGCGGGCAGATCCTCGCGGTCAGCGCCCAGGCCTGTCAGTTGCTGCGTGCCGAGCGTTCGGCGCTGGTCGGTCGACGCTGCGAAGAGTTTCTGGGTGTCGACGGCCTGCAATTGCTGTCGCGTCTGCATCAAGGTGGCGTCGGTAGTTTGCAGACCGCCAAAGGCGAATTCTTCTACAAAACCCTGCGTGCGCCGCAACGTTCGATCAATGTCAGCACGCCGCCGCGCACCACCGCCAAAACCGCCAAACCACAGCCGGATCTCGAATCCCTTGCCGGCAGCAACGTCCGTTACGCCCGGGCCTTGCGCATGGCTCGCCAAGGGCTGGCCAATGAATTGCCTGTGTTGCTGCTCGGTGAAACCGGCACCGGTAAAGAAGTCATCGCCCGCGCACTGCACATGGCCGGAACCCGCTGTGACAAGCCCTTCGTTGCGGTGAATTGCGCGGCGATCCCCGAAGGCCTGATCGAGTCGGAACTGTTCGGCTACCGCGAAGGCGCCTTCACCGGCTCCCGTCGTGGCGGCATGATCGGTCGCCTGCAACAGGCCCACGGTGGCACCTTGTTTCTCGATGAAATCGGCGATATGCCACTGGCCTTGCAGGCGCGTTTGTTGCGCGTATTACAGGACCGCAAAGTCGCGCCACTGGGTGCCGGCGAGGAACAAGACATCGACGTTGCACTGATCTGCGCCACCCACCGCGACCTCAAACGCCTGGTTGAAGAAAAGCACTTTCGCGAAGATCTTTTCTACCGGGTCAACGGCATCAGCGTGATGCTCCCGGCCCTGCGCGAGCGTGAGGATTTCAGCGGTTTGGTCGCTCGTCTGCTGGCCAAACTTGATGCCCCGGCGATGGTCCTTCATGACGACTTGAGTCGCTTGCTTGACGGCTATCACTGGCCGGGCAACATCCGCCAACTGGAAATGGTCCTGCGTACCGCGCTGGCCATGCGCGAACCCGGTGACACGGTGCTCACCCTCGACCACTTGCCCGACAGCATGCTCGACGAACTGACCGCCACCGAACGCCCGGCATCAGGCAGCATTCGCGAAAACGAACTGGAGCTGATCCGCCAGTCCCTGGACAGCCATCACGGCAACGTCTCGGCCGCCGCCGACGCCTTGGGCATCAGCCGCGCGACCCTGTATCGCAAGCTCAAACAGTTGCGCTCGTGATGCAGCGCTTGATCGTTCGGCTGATCGACAGCCAGAACCCCGAAACCCTGCAAGCGGCGTTGCGTTGGCTCTACAGCTTTGTTCGCCCGCATCGACTGGCGATTGCCGGGCTGCTCGGTTTGTCGGTCTGCGCCTCGTCGCTAGTGCTGGTGCAACCGTGGCTGACCAAGCTGCTGATCGACGATGGCTTGCTGGCCAAAAACTTTCCGATGCTGGTGCTAATTGCCGGGTTGATGATTCTCGCCGGGCTGCTTGGCACGGCGCTGTCGGGGATCAATCGCTACCTGCACACGCGACTGTCCGGGCGGATTCTGTTCTCGCTGCGCGATGACCTTTATCGGCATCTGCAAACCCTGTCGCCGAGTTTTTACGGGCAGCGGCGCATCGGTGATCTGATGTCGCGCCTCGATGGCGACGTCGCGGAGATCCAGCGCTTCGCTGTGGATTCACTGTTTTCGGCGGTATCCAGCGTCATTGGCCTGGTGGTTGCGGTGGCGATGCTGCTGACCCTGTCGTGGAAACTTTCACTGCTGGCGCTGGTGCTGATTCCCCTCGACGTGCTCTGGCTGCGCTGGATGCGGCGCAAGGTTGAGCGCGATGTGCGGCAGTTGCGCGAGCGCTCGGCGGACATGTCCTCGTTCATGGTCGAGACTTTGCCGGTGATGAAATTCATCCAGTCGGCCGGCCAGCAACAACGTGAGTCGCGTCGGCTGGAGTCGCTCGGTCAAGGCTACATGAGCCAGTTGCTGCGCCTGCAAGTCACCGAGTTTTTCACCCAGGCAGTGCCCGGCACACTGACGTCATTGTCCCGCGCCTGTGCGTTTTTGATTGGCGGTTATTGGGTGGTGCAGGGGACCTGGCAACTGGGCGCGCTGATTGCGTTTTCCACGTATCTGGGGATGGCGGTCGGGCCGGTTCAGAGTCTGCTCGGGCTCTATGTCGCGATTCAGCGGATGACCGTCAGCCTCGGTCGGGTCATGGAATTGCGTGGTGAAGAACCGACGGTGCTGACACCGGTTGAACCCAAACCGATGCCGACCTCCGGCGAGTTGCGATTTGACGACGTGCACTTCAGCCATCCCGGTCGCCCGACGACCTTGCGCGGCATCGAAGCGCGAATCCCTTATGGTTTGAAAGTCGCCCTGAGCGGCGGCTCCGGCGTCGGTAAATCAACGCTCGTCGATCTTCTGCAACGTCATCACGATCCACAATCCGGCCGGGTGCTACTGGGAGAGGTGGATCTGCGAGAACTGGACCTGTTCCAACTGCGTCGGCGGATTGCCGTGGTCAGTCAGGACATCGTGCTGTTTCGTGGCAGCCTTGCGGACAACCTTGCCTACGCGGTGCCGGACGCCAGTAGTGAAGCGATTGCCGAGGTCGCGCGACTGGCACAACTGGACAGCCTGATCGAGTCGTTACCCGAAGGTATCGACAGCCCGCTGGGCGAGCGCGGCCAGCAGCTGTCCGGCGGGCAGAAACAGCGTATCGCCATCGCTCGCGCGCTGTTGCAGGATCCGCTGATTCTGGTGCTGGACGAAGCCACTTCGGCGGTGGATGAAGCCACCGAGCGCGAAGTCATCGAAGCCATCGACCGTCTGTTTGCCGGGCGTACGCGAATCCTGATCAGCCATCGACCTTCCACGCTGGCCGATGCTGATTTGCGCTTTGAATTGCTCGACGGCGTGCTCACTTCAAAAACGGTGCTGCATGAAGCCTGAGTTGCGGATTGGCGTGGTCGACAGTGGACATTCGGCGGCGCAACGGGTGCAAGTGGTTGCGGGACGACGCTTCTCGCTGCTGGAGGATGGCCTGGCCGAAAGCGACTTGCGCGATGACCCGCTGGGCCACGGCAGCGCGGTGATCGAGGCCATCGGCCGCCGGGCGCCTTCGGCAGTGTTTTGCGTGGGCCAGGTGTTTGACCAGCGTGGCGTCACCAGCGCCTTGCAGATCGCTACCGCGATTGACTGGCTGGTGGCGCAGGACGTTCGGCTGATCAATTTGAGCCTTGGATTACGCCAGGATCGAAGCCTGTTGCGCGAAGCCTGCGCGGCAGCGGTGGCGCGGGGCATTTTGCTGTGTGCCTCCAGCCCGGCACAGGGCGAGGGCGTGTTTCCGGCGAATTATCCGCAGGTGCTGCGCGTCACCGGCGATGCGCGTTGCGCCGAGCATGAATGGTCGTGGCTCAACAGTGCCCAGGCCGATTTTGCGGCGTGCGTGCATGGGACCTATCCGGGACAGTCGGGCGCGAGTCTCGGGTGCGCGGCGTTGAGCGGGCACATTGCGGGTTTCCTGGTCGCACACCCTGACGCGAGCAACGAACACATCATCGAATGGCTGCGCGAGAATGCCCGGTATCGCGGCCCTGAACGGCGCTTCGGCGCATGATTCTGGTTCTTGGCGCCGGTCCCGCCGGGGCGGCGGTCGCCCTGGGTTTGCGGCGGCTCGGTTATGCCGTGACCCTGGTCAGCGAGTGGCGCCGGTTTGCGGCGCTGGAAGGCGTTTCGCTTCGGGTGTTGGAGGCATTGCGCGGTGCGGGCCTGCATCAGGCGTTGGCGGATGCGGCGTTGCCTTCCCAGCGGCAGGTGTCGTGGAACGGTCAGCAACATGCACAAAACATCGAATTTCTGTTGGACCGTCCGAGCTTCGACCGAGGCTTGCGCGAGGACCTGCGACTGGCGGGCGTCGAGTTGGTCGAAGGTCGGGTGCTGAGCGTTCAGACCTCGGCGACCGGACATCGGGTCGAGATTGAAGGGCGCGAGGCGCTGCATGCGGATTTTCTGGTGGAGGCCCGTGGACGTCAGGCCCCCGCGCTCGGCAAAGGCCTGCGCGGGCCGGAGACGGTCAGCCTGCTCAATCGCTGGCAAGGCACGCCGGGCAGCACCGCCAGCGCGGTGGAAAGCCTTGAGGACGGTTGGGCCTGGATGGCGCGACGGGCCGACGGCCAGTGCTACTGGCAATGGACGGTGGACGTAGCCAGCGCCGAATTGCCGGGCAAGGCGCAGTTGCTGGATTACTGTCGCGCGCGACGTCAGGGCTCGGCGTTGGCGCGTGAATTTTTCGGTGCGGGGCCTGAGCTCGATCTTCAGCTGCATGCGCGCAGCAGCACGGCGATTTTGAGTCCACAGGTGTGCGGCGATCACTGGATTCGGGTGGGCGATGCCGCGATGGCGGTGGATCCGCTGTCGGGCAATGGCATTTTTCAGTCGCTGTCTTCAGCGTTGCAGGCGCCCACGGTGATCAACACGTTGTTGCGTAAGCCAGAACGGGCGGCGCTGGCACAACGGTTTCATCAGCAGCGGGTGGAGCAGCTGTTTTTGCGCTTTGCGCGGATTGGCCGGGATTTTTATGCCGATGAGCAGCGGTGGTTGGCGCAGCCGTTCTGGCAGGCGCGGCGGCAGTGGCCGGATGCTGAAGTGGCCCATGCCGAGGCGGATTTTGCGGCGTTGAGGATTGAGCGGGCGCCGGTGTTGAAAGATGGGTTTGTGGATGAGGCCGAGGTGGTGATCACGGCGGATCAGCCGCTGGGGATCTGGCATGTGCAAGGGGTGGAGCTGGCGCCGTTGGTGCGGCGATTGCGGTCCGAACCGGCCGAGCAGGCGTTGGCGGGGTTGACGGAGCAGCAGGGGCGAGTGGTTCGCAGTTGGTTGTTGTCCCAGGGCTTCAAGCCCTGAGATTTAGGTTGCATGGACTGGCCCCTATCGCGGGCAAGCCCGCTCCCACAGGGTTTTGTGGTGAAGCTGCAATCTCTGGCATCACACAAATCACTGTGGGAGCGGGCTTGCCCGCGATAGGGCCCGTGAGGACGCCGCAATTACAACTTAATCAACACCGACTTTAACTCGGTGTAATGCTCAATCGCCGCATACCCCATCTCACGCCCGACCCCGGACATCTTGTACCCGCCAAACGGCAGCGCCGGATCGAGCGCGCTGTGGCAGTTGACCCACACCGACCCCGACTTGATCCGCGGAATCATCCGGTGCACCGCCGCCAGGTCGTTCGACCAGATACTCGCCCCCAGCCCGTAAGGACTGTCATTGGCCATGCGCAACGCATCGGCTTCATCATCGAATGGAATCGCCACCAGCACCGGGCCGAAGATCTCTTCCTGCACCAGCGAGTGCTTCTGGTCGACATCGACAATCACCGTCGGCTTGACGAAGAACCCCGGCCCGAATTGCTCACCGCCGCAGGCGATGGTCGCGCCACTTTCCCGACCCTTCTCGATGTAACCGTAAACCCGTTCCTGTTGCCGCGCCGAGATCAGCGGCCCCATCTCGACACTCGGGTCCAGCCCGTTGCCGAGCTTCATGGCGTTGGCGATGTCGGCGATGTCCGCCACCACATTGTCGAAATGTTTGCGCTGTACATACAGCCTGGAACCTGCGCAGCACACTTGACCCTGATTGAAGAAAATCGCGCTGGCGGCCCCGGCTGCGGCGGATTTCAGGTCGGCGTCGGCCATGACGATGGTCGGCGATTTGCCGCCCAATTCAAGGGTGACCCGGGTCATGGACTCCATGGCGATCTTGCCGATCTGCTTGCCCACGGCGGTGGAGCCGGTGAAGGTCAGCTTGTCCACCAGCGGATTGTGAGTTAGCGCGGAGCCAGCGGTGATGCCGGTGCCGGTGACCACGTTGAACACACCCTCGGGATAGCCGGCTTCCAGCACCAGCTCGGCGAGTTTCAGGGCGGTCAGCGGGGTTTCGTCGGCGGGTTTGAGCACCACGGTGCAGCCGGTGGCCAGGGCCGGGCCGAGTTTCCAGCAGGCCAGCAGCAACGGGAAGTTCCAGGCGACGATGGCGCCGACCACGCCCACCGCTTCGCGGCGAATGAAGCTGTGGAATTGATCGTTGGGCATCAGCGGCAACGACACTTCAACGCTGGAGCCTTCAATCTTGGTCGCCCAACCGGCCATGTAGCGCAGAAAATCGATGGACAGCTGCACGTCCATCACCTGCGCTACTGCCGCGCTTTTGCCGTTGTTCAGGCATTCCAGTTGCGCCAGCAGTTCGGCGTCGCGTTGCATCAGGTCGGCGAGTTTCCACAACAGATTCTGCCGCTCCCGTGGGCGGGTGCGGGTCCAGGCGGAATCATCGAATGCCTGACGTGCAGCGAGCACGGCGCGGTCGACATCCTCGGGCGTGGCCCTTGGCACCACGCACAGCACTTCGCCGGTGGCAGGATTGTGCAGGGACATGGTCTGGCCGTCGGCGGCCTCGACCCAGTCACCACCGATGAGCATGCGCGGGGCGCGCTGGATGAAGGCGGAGGTGGCGGGAAGCAAATAAGGGAGGGGCATGGCGAGACCTCTTGTTGTTCGTGAGAACGAGGCTTTCGCAATGGCTGTGCCAAGTGCCAGGAAAGGCAGGGACGCCCTTGGTCGGCGGGGTTTTGGGGGCTCATGGGAGCAGCGGACACAGAGGGGGCTGTTGCAAATTGCGACAACTATGAGACGACGAGCGACCTGTTGCGACCTTGAGACACCCACTTTAGGGGACTAGAATTTTCTGGCTCGGTGGATGAAGCGATGGTCCGTTCATCCGGCCAACCATCTGGCGTAAGGGAGGTAACGATGTTCCTTTCAACCCTGGAAATTCAAAGCATCATTGAACACAAAATGCTGCCCGCGGTCTGCACGTGCATCATGGAGGCAGACCAATCCCTGACGATCCGGGTCTGTGACTGCATGACAGGAAAAGTGGATCTGATCGCCACTAACGTCCCCGTATGGAACTTGAACAGTCCCCATGACATTGCTGTACTTGTGGCGGATATTCAGCAAAAAATCGAGGCTCATAAACGCATTTCCTCGACATTGGCCAGTTGAGCCGGCGTCCCCCGCAACACGCAAGTGCTGCGGGGAAATGGCGGATCAGGAATGAATCTTCCGCGAAATCTCATCAAACGTGTCGCCATCTACGGCAGCCAACAGCTTTTTGTCATCATTGAGCGTCGCCAGAAAGGTCACTTCGGTTTCCTTGCCGGCCAACATGAAACCCGCAATCGCGCCGATAGGCCCCAGGAACATCGCGCCCGCCACGCCGAAGCCGATGGCGTCCTTGATGTTGTTGATCGATTCCTGGTTAGCGACTTCCACGCGCTTGAACGATGAGAGCGGGAGCGTGATGCCGGGCCACGGGTGAAGCGACGTTCTAAGGGTAAAAACGCCGTCTCTGTACTCTCCATCACCCTGCAGAAAGTCCCCCGCCAGGACAGTGATGCTTGCCATTGTGTTATCCCCTGACTGGCAATCGGTGATCCATCATTTCGCACCCGCTGACGGAGGCCGTCAATCGTCGGGCGATGAACTGTGCCGGTCGGGCCATCTATGCTTGTCTCAGGTTGCAACACCTGTCGCGATATTAGACGCCGACGGACTCGTACAGGCGCGATTCGAAGGTCTTGTCTTCACGTAACTGATTGATAAAAAAGGCTATCGGCAAGCTGGCACGCTCCGTGTATTGCTCATCCCAGACGTTTCTCTTGCCTCCGTCAGCGGTGCGCCGCCGGCGGCAGAAACCATAAAAACGATAAGCCACAAAAATAAGAAAGCACCGTGCGAGGTTCGACGTTGATGAAGAGAAGACTCCGATCAGGCCTGAGCGCCAGTCTGCTGGCCGTGGCCGCATGTGTGGCGCTGCATTCGCCCGACAGCCTGGCAGCCCGCGACGCCCAGACCATCCTCAAGGAAACCTGCCAGGGCTGTCACACCCCCGAAGCCGACAATGCCCTGAGCCGCATCAGCCACCAGCGCAAAACCCCGGAAGGCTGGCTGATGAGCATCGCCCGGATGCAGGTCATGCACGGTTTGCAGATCAGCGATGACGACCGCCGCACCCTGGTCAAATACCTGGCCGACACTCAAGGCCTGGCGCCGAGCGAAACCGACGGCGTTCGCTATGCGCTGGAGCGCCGACTTAATACTGTCGAGAAGTTCGACGATCAGACCAGCCAGATGTGCGGCCGCTGCCACTCCGGTGCGCGGGTCGCCCTGCAACGGCGTCCGGCCCAGGAATGGGAACGCCTGGTGAACTTCCACCTCGGCCAATGGCCGTCCTTGGAATACCAGGCCCTGTCCCGCGACCGTGACTGGTTCGACCTGGCCCGAAAAGACATGGTGCCGCTGTTGGCCAAGCGTTATCCGCTGGACAACCCGGCCTGGAAAAAATGGCTGAGCACCGCGCCGAAAGCCGAAGCGCTGGTGGGTGACTGGAGCTTCAGCGGCCACTTGCCGGGCAAGGGTGAATTGGCCGGCATGATGAGCGTCACGGCCGATGGCAGTGACACGTTCAAGGTCAGCGTCAAAGGCCAATACGCCGACGGCAGCCCGTTCAATGGCGACGGCAGCGCGATTCTCTATACCGGTTACGAATGGCGCGGCAACGTGACCATTGATGGCGTGACCATGCGCCAGGTGTTCGCCGCCCAAGGCAACGCGATGCAGGGCAGGATGTTCGAGGCCGAGCATGACGAACGTGGTCTGGACTTCGTCGCCGCCAAGCAGGGCAGCAGCCGTTTGCTGGCGGTGCAGCCGGGTTATCTGAAGGCGGGTGCCGAGACGGAAATCACCTTGATCGGCAGTGGTCTCACCGGTAAGCCGAATTTCGGCAAAGGCGTGGAAGTGGTCGACGTCATCGAGCAAAGCCCTGAGCGTATGCGCGTCAAGCTCAAGGCCGCCGCCAACGCCCAACCGGGTCTGCGCAACGTCACCGTCGGCACGTTGAAAGGCCCGACCCTGTCGGTCTACAGCAAGATCAACCAAGTCAAAGTCGTGCCCGAATTCTCGGTGGCGCGGATCGGCGATGGCGGTGGTTCGACGCCGAAAGTCCAGGGCCGTTTCGATGCCGAAGCCTGGGGCAAGGGGGCTGATGGCAAGCCGTATCGCATCGGTGTGTTCCCGGCGCAGTGGTCGGTCGAAGCCTTTGACGATCGCGCCAAGGAAGACGAAGACGTCAAGTTCGCCGGCACCATGCAGGCCGACAGTGGCGTGTTCACACCGGGCGATGCCGGGCCGAACCCGCAACGCAAGATGTCCACCAACAATGCCGGCAACCTCAAGGTGATTGCCGCCGTCGACGATGCAGGGAAATCCCTGACCGGCGAGGGCCACATGATCGTCACCGTGCAACGCTGGAACAATCCACCTATTCCATGAGTTGGCTGAAACCACAGGCTTCGGACACTTTTTCGGAATGACCGCAGGCCCCGTCAAACGGGGTTTGCACAGGAGGTTGCAATGGGCGCTATTTTGAATCTGGTTGAGCGGAACCTGCACGAAGTGCACGTCGATGCCGACCGCATGCTGTTTCACATCCCTAGCAGTTCGCTGTTCGCCAGCGATGAACTGACGGGCACCATCATCGATACCTTGCGCGGTCCCGGCTGTTCGTCGGATGACCTGATCCAGCGTTTGGCTTCGCGTTTCAACGGCGAGGAAATCACTGAGACCTTGCGCGAGTTGATGTCCCTGGAACTGGTCAGCGACGGCTCGCCGCTGACCCCAGACATCGGCACCAAGCGGGTTGAGCGCACTGCGATCAACACCGTGGTGCTCAACGTCAACACCGGCTGCAATCTGAGCTGCACCTACTGCTACAAGGAAGACCTCGACAAGCCCTCGGCGGGCAAGAAGATGGATGTCGAAACGGCGATTGCCTCGGTGGAAATGCTGCTGCGTGAATCCCCGGACGAAGAGCGTTTCACCGTGGTGTTTTTCGGTGGCGAGCCGCTGAGCAATCGCAAGCTGATCGAGTACATGGTCGATTATTGCGAGAAGCGTTTCCGCGAGGCCGGCAAGTTCGTCGAGTTCGTCATGACCACCAATGCCACGCTGCTCACCGAAGAGACCGTGGACTACCTGAATGCCCACCGTTTCGGGCTCTCGGTGAGTATCGACGGACCTAAAACCGTGCACGACCGCAATCGCATCACGGTGGGCGGGCAGGGCACGTATGACGTGGTGCGGCGCAAGGCCGAGATGCTGTTGTCGCGCTACAACAGCCGTCCGGTGGGCGCGCGGGTCACGTTGACCACCGGCGTGACCGATGTGGAAACCATCTGGGATCACTTGTTCAACGAACTGGGTTTTGCCGAAGTCGGCTTTGCCCCGGTGACCTCCGGCGACATCAGCACCTTCAACCTGTCCAGCGACGAACTGATCGAAGTCTTCGCCAGCATGAAGAGGCTGGGTCGTCGTTATCTGGAAGCCGCGCTGGAGCACCGCAACATCGGTTTTTCCAACCTGCACCAGTTGATCACCGACATCCACGAAGGCCACAAAAAAGCCCTGCCTTGCGGCGCGGGCCTGAAGATGCTGGCGGTGGATCACAAGGGTGAGCTGAACCTGTGCCATCGCTTTACCGGTTCATCACTGCCGACCTTCGGCAACGTCCACAGCGGTGTGAAACAGGTGGAATTGAACGACTTCCTGTCCCAGCGCCTGGACCGCACCAACACCGGCTGCGAAGACTGCCAGATCCGCAACCTCTGCTCCGGCGGCTGCTACCACGAGAGCTACGCCCGTTACGGCGACCCGACCCACCCGACCTATCACTACTGCGAACTGATGCGTGACTGGGTCGACTTCGGCATCGAGGTCTACACCCGGATCATGGCCCACAACCCTGCGTTTATCAGCAGCTACATCACTCCGCGCAAGGCTCACTGATATGAAACATCTCAAGGCAATCAATAATAAAGCGTTGAAACTCGATGAGGCCGCGGCCGAAAACCGTATCGAAGAAGTGGTGGCGATGAGCTCTGTTGCGGGCTGCGCCTCGACCACCGACCCGGGTTGGGAGATCGATGCGTTTGGCGGGGTGTCGTCGCTGTGCCAGCCGATGGAAGCCGACCTTTATGGCTGCTCCGACCCTTGCTGGTGGCCGGCCCAGGTGCCCGACATGATGAGCACCTACCCGGACTGGAACAAGGATGCCCAGGCGTCCAACGACAACTGGCGCAACCTTGGCACTGTCTTCCCTAAAGACAAGTGATCGGACAGAGAAGAAGGATTCCAGCATGCAAAGCATCAAAGCCTGCGGCCTGGCCGCATTCGCCGTCCTGAGCACCTCTCCGCTCACTGTTCTGGCCGATGAAAACACCGCATTACAAGCAGGTCACGAGTACATGGTGACCACCAATTATCCGAACAACCTGCACGTCATCGACCTGGCCACCGACACGGTGCTCAAGACCTGCAAGATGCCGGACGCTTTCGGCCCTGGCACCGTTCAGCTGTCGCCGGATCGCAAGACCGCTTACGTGCTGAACAATCACTACGCCGATGTCTACGGCGTTGAACTCGACAGCTGCAAGCAGGTGTTCCACGCCAGCATCACCCAGAAACCGGGGGAGAAAGCCAAGTCGATGTTCGCCTTCACCCTCAGCCACGATGGCAAGGAACTGTTCGCCATCGCCAACCCGACATTGATGCTCAATGACCGCTACGAAGTGCAACAGCCTCGGCTCGATGTCTACGCCACCGACGCCGGCCTGGACGCCAAACCCGTGCGCAGTTTCCCGGCACCACGGCAGCTGACCATCATGCAGAGCGGTGACGACGGCACGCTGTATGTGGCGGGGGCGGATGTCTACAAGGTCGATGTGAAGACCGGCAAGTTCGACGTGCTGATCCCCAGTCGCCACTGGAAACGACCGAACTACAGTGCGCCGGACGTGCTTTACGTGTGGAACCAGCAGACCTATCGCCACGACTTCTCGCTGCTTTACACCACGGCGAAATTCAAGGACAAGAAGCAGGACCCCGCAACGGCCGAATACCTGTACGGACTGTTCAGCATCGACCTGAAAACCGGCAAGACCGAAACCACCGACTTTGGTCCGCTGACGGAAATCTACTTCAGTGGCATGCGCTCGCCCAAGGATCCGAACCTGATGTTTGGCGTGCTCAACCGCTTGGCCAAGTACGACATCAAGGAGAAGAAAATGCTGCAGGCGGCGACGCTGGATCATTCTTACTACTGCATTTCCTTCAACAAGGACGGCAGCAAGATCTATCTGGCCGGGACGTTCAATGATGTGGCGATTTTTGATCCGGAGAGCATGAAGCAGATTGGCAACATCAAATTGCCGGGTGGGGATATGGCGATCACCACTGCGCAGATATTTGTCCGGTAATTGCGGCGCCTGATCGGCCGCCATCGCGAGCAGGCTCGCTCCCACAGTGGAACTTCAGTGTGATCACTATTGTGTGAACAACCCTGAACCCTGTGGGAGCGAGCCTGCTCGCGATGAGGCCCTGATAGTCACTAAAGAACTATGCCCCCGGCACCGGGCAACTCATATCCCCTTCCTGACACTTCAGATAATTCTTGAAAGTCTCCACCCGCGCCTTGGTCAACTCCGTTACGCAGTTGCTGTAGATCAGCGGATAAACACTCCCGCCTTCCACCGCAGACGCCGAGAACTTGCACTCGGCATCCCGAAACGCAATCCACGAACGCTGCGCCCCGAGTAGCAGCTTTTTGCTGTCCGGGTTGCTCTTCAAGCGATTGGTGATCTGCTGGTAAAGCGCATTCAACTCCTTATCCGCCGTCTTGTGCTGCTGCGCTGCGCACTGGTTCATCGTGGCCTGGTCGGTGGCGTTGTCGCAGTCCGCGGCGTGGGCAACGGTGGTGAGCAACAACGGCGTCAGCGCCAGAAGGACGCGTGGATGCATAGTTATTCTCGCTGTGATGGGTAAAAGTTGAAATGCAGTGTAGCGAAGAGGGTGGTCAACCAATAACGAAGTCAGGCGCCACCTCTTTAGCCAAGGGGCTTGCCTGCGTTAACGGTCCCATACTTTGCCTGGCATTCATCTGCGAGCCAGAACTTACCACTGCAAATGCAGCCGAATATTTCAGACATACTTGATAACAACTCCCCATTGATACAACTTTAGGGTTGGTCTTGTGGTCTTACAGGCCTACTGTTCAGTACAGGAGGTGACTTATGAACCCAGCATCAGATCGCATCGAAAGGAAAATCCTGCTCAGAGTGCCGCGCTCGCACGTCTGGCGTGTGGTGGCCAATGCCGAAGCCTTCGGGCAGTGGTTTGGCGTGGCGCTGGAAGGCAAGCGCTTTGTCGCCGGTGAATGGACGCAAGGGCAGATTACTTACCCAGGTTATGAGCACTTGCTGTGGAATGTGTTGGTAGAGCGGGTCGAGCCGGAGCGGGTGTTTTCGTTTCGCTGGCACCCGTATGCGATTGAGCCCGATATCGATTACTCCCAGGAGCCCACCACGCTGGTGAAATTCGAGCTCGAAGACATGGATGAAGGCACCTTGTTGAAGGTCACCGAGTCCGGTTTTGATCACATCCCGCAAGCGCGCAGGCTCAAGGCATTCCGCATGGACAGCCGTGGCTGGGATGAGCAGATGAACAATATCGAAGAGTTTCTGAAAACCAGCGCCAAGGCTCGCGAGCGTCAGTCAGAGTAAACGTTGCATGTTTGAACCTTGGTTGAAACGCTGGGCCCTGGTGCCGGACGGCGAACCGATCATCACGCCCGGCAGTCGTTTGCTGCCGGTACGGATGGGTGATTCACCGGCCATGTTGAAAGTCGCCATCGATGCCGAGGAAAAGTTCGGCAATCTGCTGATGAGCTGGTGGGGCGGCGAGGGTGCCGCGCGGGTTTACGCCCATCACAGCGAAGCCTTGGTGCTTGAACGTGCCGAGGGTGAGCGATCGCTGATGCGCATGGCGCTCAACGGCCAGGATGACGAAGCCAGCCGGATCCTGTGTGCGGCATTGGCTCGTTTGCATGCTCCGCGTCCATCACCACCACCGCCGCTGATTCCCTTGTCTTCATGGTTCGCTTCATTGCGCCTGGCGGCCGAGCAGCAGGGCGGCACTTATTTGTTCAGCCTGATAACCGCCGAAGCGTTGCTCGCCGCACCGCAGGACGTGGTGGTTTTGCACGGTGATATGCACCACGACAACGTTCTGGATTTCGGCCCGCGAGGCTGGCTGGCCATCGATCCAAAGCGGGTGATGGGCGAGCGCGGGTTCGACTACGCCAACCTGATCTGCAATCCCGAATTGCCGACGGCGACTGATCCACAACGCTTCCAAAGACAAATCGAGGTCGTAGCCGAAGCCGCGGGGCTTGAACGTCGCCGGCTGCTGCAATGGATGTTGGCGTTTGCGGGATTGTCGGCGGCATGGTTTCTTGAGGATAACGATGACGTTGCAGCACAAGGTCAGCTGCAGGCCGCTGAACTCGCGGCTTCCATGCTGGATGCCTGACGCGTCTAAGGGTTTTCGGAAGGGCGGGTATAGCGAATGTCTTACACGCGATGGTAGCTATGTCGTCTGTTGCACATTGGATCCGAAGCGTAATCTAGCCTCATCAACTGAAGCACAGGAAGTGCTCCAGGATCATGGATGATCGACCATTAGCAAGGATTCGCTACCGACAGGGAGTCGATATGGTCTTGGGAAAACCCGCTTCGGCGGGTTTTTTTTCGTCTGCTGAAAACTGCCACTCGGTGGTGCTTTATGGCTCGAATGGTCAAAGGCTTACACGGCTTAACGGGTATGTCGTCTTTTGATGCTTCATCGATGCGCTTATTCTGGATCCATCAACTGAAGCACAGGGAGTGCCTCAGGATCACGGATGATCGACCATTGGCCAGGATGGCTGCCGACAGGATGTCGAAAATGGTCTTGAGAAACCCGCCGAGGCGGGTTTTTTTTCGCCTGTCGAAAAGTGCTCCTACAGCCTGGCCGCTGCCCGCTCAGTGATCTGCGCCCGTTGCTGCAATGATTGCGCTGAACGCCGATGAGCTTCTGCCAATACGCTTTGCGGCGCCGTTTCCGGGCTGCCGGAATGGAACGGCGGTGCCGGGGCGTATTCCAGTTGCAACTGCACCAGTTCAGCCGTGTCTTTATCGAACAACTCGGCGGCCAGGGTCAGAGCAAAATCGATTCCGGCGGTAATCCCGCCACCCGTCAGCAGATTGCCGTCGCGCACCACGCGATCCTTTACCGGTATCGCGCCCAAAGGTGCCAGCAGTTCGTGATAAGCCCAGTGCGTGGTCGCACGCTTGCCCTTCAGCAGACCGGCCGCGCCGAGCACCAGCGCCCCGGTGCACACTGACGTGACATAACGCGCGTTGGCCGCCTGAGCCTTGATGAAGGCTAATGTCTGCTCGTCCTCCATCAACGGCCCGACACCGCTGCCCCCGGGAATGCAGATCACATCCAGCGCCGGGCAATCGTCGAAAGTCGTGGTCGGCTTCAGCACCAGTCCAGTGCTCGAAGTCACCGGCACCAGGTCCTTCCAGATCAGGTGCACCTTCACGTCCGGCAGCGAAGCCAGTACGTCGTAAGGGCCGGTGAGGTCCAGTTGTTGAACCTGTGGAAACAACAGAAAACCGATCTGCAGCGTCATGGTGTTTTTCTCATGGAGTGGGTGGACGGCTTCACTCTAGGCTCGTAGGATCTGGCGCATACGCCAATCACCCCACGAATTACGCCAACATGCCGAAAACCATTCATGTGCTTGCGTTCGCCAATGTGCAACTGCTCGATGTCACCGGGCCGTTGCAGGTGTTCGCCTCGGCGAACGACATCGCCCGTCAACACGGCTTGCCGCCGCCCTACGCACCAACGGTGATTGCCAGCGGCGGCGGGGCGGTGATGTCGTCGGCGGGGCTGGCGCTGTTGGCCGAGCCGTTGCCCGAGCAAGGCAGCGACACCCTAATCATCGCCGGGGGCTGGGGTGTTTATGCCGCGGCCGAAGACGAGCCGCTGGTGGCATGGGTGCGTGAACATGCGACGGCGTGTCGGCGGGTGTCATCGGTATGCACCGGAGCGTTTTTACTGGCGGCCAGTGGCTGGCTCGATGGTCGGCGGGTGGTGACTCACTGGACCCGTTGCGAGCAACTGGCGCAACAGTATCCCCGATTGCGGGTCGAACCCAATCCGATATTCATCAACGACGGCCCGGTCTGGACCTCGGCCGGGGTCACGGCGGGCATCGACCTTTCGTTGGCGATGGTCGAAGAGGATCTGGGGCGCACGATGGCCTTGGAGGTCGCCCGGCAACTGGTGGTGTTCCTCAAACGCCCGGGCGGCCAGTCGCAGTTCAGCGTGACCTTGTCGCTGCAAAAGGAAGGCAGCCGGTTCGACGAACTTCATGCCTGGATCAGCGAACATCTCACCATGGATCTGGGCATTCCGACCCTCGCCTTGCAAGCCGGCATGAGCGAGCGCAGCTTCGTTCGCCATTACCGCGCCGACACCGGCCAGACGCCGGCGCGGGCCATTGAGCTGATCCGGGTCGAGACCGCGCGTCGTTTACTCAGCGACACAGGTTTGCCGATCAAACGGGTGGCGGTGCAGTGTGGGTTCGGCAGTGAAGAGACGCTTCGACGCAGTTTTCTGCGGGCCATGGGCGTGACGCCGCAAGCCTATCGCGAGCGGTTTTCCGTCAGCGCTGAAGCAGATCCAGTAATGCCTTGAGGGTCGCTTCGGGCGCTTCTTCGGGGATGTTGTGACCGACGCCGGCCAGCACTCGACGCTCATAAAACCCCGTGAAATGCTCGATGTCGTCATCGATCTCCTCTGCCGGTCCGACGCCATCGTCGGCCCCGCACAGGGAAATCGTCGGGACGCTGATCGGCGGTTGCCGGGTCAGCACTTCTTCCATCCACTCCAGTGCAGGATCGCCTGGCGTGTACATGAATCGGTGCCGATACGAGTGAATCACCACCTCGACGAAATCCGGGTTGTCGAAGACCGGTGCGCTCAGCGGATAACGCTCAGGGCCTTGGGCCCAAGTAGGTGACCACAACGTCCAGAGCAATTCGCACAAGTCCCGGCGATTTTTCGTCAGACCTTCGACGCCGCGCGGGGTGTGAAAGTAATACTGATACCAGAGGCGATGTTCGGTTTCCGGGCCCTGCGGCTGGGTGGAGCCGGGAATATTCTGCAGGTTGTAGCCATCACCCGTCACCAGGCAACGAACCCGCTCCGGCCAAAGCGCCGCCACGATGCACGCCGCCCGACCGCCCCAGTCGTAGCCGCAGAGGGCGGCTTTCGGGATGGCCAGCACGTCCATCAAGTCCAACAGGTCCTGGGCGAGGGCGGCTTGTTGGCCCGAGCGCAGGGTATCGGGGTTGTTGAAAACCGTCAGACCGTAGCCGCGAAGGTACGGGACGACGACGCGGTAGCCTTTTGCCGCAAGAGTCGGGGCGATTTCGTCGTAGCCGCGGGGGGAGTAGGGAAATCCGTGGAGGAGGATGACGGGGTCGCCGGTGGTTGGGCCGTGTTCCTCGTAGGCGACCGTCAAAACCGGGGTTTTGGCGTATTGGATCGAGGCTTCATGGTTCATCGGACACTCCGGAGGTGTTTTTTCAAACGAATGAAGCACATCGACCAGAGGGCCGCCGTCTCAGGCTTCCACTTCCGCCACCTGGTTGAAGTACTTCGATCGGTCCGGCGTAAACGTCACCACCATCCTGGTCCGCGAACACGTCAACGCCCGCTCTTCATCAAGACCCACATCCAGATCTTCCCCGCGCAAACCCTGCCACTGGGCGAGGTATTTGAGCGATCCGTATTTTTCGAGTTTTTTCAGGCTGCGGCTGACGCCACCTTTCCAGCCCAGCACCGGCAGTTCGCCGGCAAGGCAGCGTTGGGCGAGCTCGGGGAAACGGATGGCGCGTTGGCGGCCGATTTCCCAGCATTTGATCAGCCCTTTGTCGTGGGCTTCCCACAATTCGTTGCGGTTCAGGCCTGAACGGAACGGGGCGTCGATGGTGCGGTGGATGCGGTGGCTCATTCTGGTTCCTTGAATTCGGGTTTTATTGGGCAGCTCCGCTGCACCCGTTGAGCGTGGATGTTAGGGGTGGATGTAACGGCTGGCAACAAACGTTTTCGAGCGGTTGGAATGAGCGGTTTCGGGTGATTGGGCAGGTTTGTTTAATGGTTGTAGGTGATAGCCCTGTATCGGTGACGCGGTCTCAAGGCTGCCAGTAATTCTTCTCCCCACTCAATTTGCGATCCAGAAAACTCGCCGCGCTGATCAGCGCCAGGTGCGTCAGGGCTTGCGGCGTGTTGCCCAGATGCCGCGCATGGCTGTCGAATTCTTCGGCGTACAAACCCAGCGGGTTGGCGTACCTGAGCAACTGCTCAAATTCCAGATGCGCCTTTTCCACCTGACCCGCCCGGGCCAGGCATTCGACGTACCAGAACGAACATGCGGCAAAGGCGCCTTCGGTGCCGGCGAGGCCGTCGATCTGGCTGTCTTCGTTGCGATAGCGGTAGACCATGCCGTCGCGGACCAGGGTTTTCTGGATCGCTTCGAGGGTCGAGAGCCAGCGCGGATCCTTGGCGCTGACGAAGCGCACCAGCGGCATCAGCAGCATCGAACCGTCCAGCGCGGTGCCGCCAATGTGCTGCACGAAATGTCCGCGTTCTTCGTTCCAGAAATTGTCCCAGATGTCGGCGTAGATCGCTTGACGGGTCTGGTCCCAGCGAGCGAACGGGGCGGGCAGGGAGCGTTTGGAGGCGAGGCGAATGGCCCGGTCCAGTGCGACCCAGCACATCAGCCGCGAGTGCAGGAAGTGATGCTGCTCGCCACGCATTTCCCAGATGCCCACATCTTTTTGCTGCCAGGTTTCACAGACCTGATCCACCACTTCCACCGCGTGTTTCCAGCCCTCATGGGAGATGGCGTCGCCGTATTTGTTGACCAGGTACACCGCGTCCATCAACTCGCCGAAGATGTCGAGCTGGACCTGATCGTAAGCCTGATTGCCGATCCGTACCGGCGTCGCGCCGCCGTGGCCTGACAGGTGCGGGAGTTCGGTTTCCGGCAGTTCCTGGCGACCGTCAATGGCGTAGAGGATATTGAGTTTCATCGGTTTGCCATGGCAATCGCTGACCCGCCCACGCAGCCAGCGCATGTAATCGTTGGCCTCGTGAACGAAGCCCAGGCGCATGAAGGCGTAGACGGTGAATGAGGCGTCGCGGATCCAGGTGTAGCGGTAGTCCCAGTTGCGTTCGCCGCCGGGCGTTTCCGGCAGGCCGAACGTGGCCGCGGCGAGTATCGCCCCGTGTTTGCGTGAGGTCAGCAGCTTCAGGGCCAGGGCCGAGCGGTTGACCATTTCCCGCCAGCGGCCGCGGTAATTGGACTGCCCGCTCCAGTCGCGCCAGAACTTCAGCGTGCGTTCCAGGCACAAGTCGGCGGCGCCTTCGTTGAAGCGCGGGTCGTCGATACCACCGAGCAGAAACTCGGCGCTCTGGTCTTGTTTGAGGGTGAATACGGCGACTGCCGCGTTGCCATCAAGGCTCAACACCTGGTCTGAAGACAGGCGCAGAGAGGGCTGATCATTAGCCTCGAACGCCACATCTTTTTCATCCATGCGCGCGCGAGTTTTGGCGCGCGCGTAGTCATGGCGCACCGCGCAGCGCATGTAAAACGTCGCCTGGCCGCTGACCACGCGAACCCGGCGCATCAGCACCGGCAAATCATCTTCGCTGTCGCCGATCGGCAGCAGGTCGGTGACTTCAACCACGGCGCGATCGCTGAGCCAGCGGGTTTGCAGCACGTTGGTGTCGGGCAGGTAAATCTGCTCTCGGCGCGCATCGGGCAAGTCCGGCGACAGTTGGAAAATCCCGGCCTCGGGGGTGTCCAGCAGCGAGCAGAAGATTGACGGACTGTCGAATTCCGGCCAGCAGAAAAAGTCCACGCTGCCCTTGTCATTGACCAGTGCCGCGCTGCGCATGTCGCCGATGATGCCGTGGGCGTCAATGTTGCTTTGTCGTTCGGGATGATGATCAGCCATTGCCGCGAAACTCCGGATAGAGGCTCATGCCGCCGTCGATGAACAGGGTGGTGCCGACGATGTAGTCGGAGGCATCCGAGACGAGGAAGACCACCGCGTTGGCGACGTCCTCGACTTCACCGACCCGGCCGTAAGGAATGAGTTTGAGCAACTGTTCCTCGTTGGCATCGTGGTTGATCGCCGTGCGAATCGCCCCCGGCGCGATGCCATTAATGCGGATGCGCTGGTGGCTGACTTCCTGGGCGAGGGTTTGCATCAGCATGTCCACGCCACCCTTGGACGCGGCGTAGTTGACGTGGCCGGCCCAGGGAATCCGCTGGTGCACCGAGCTCATATGAATAATCTTGCCGGCGGCCCGGGACACGCCTTCGCGAACACCTTGCCGGTTGAAAATGCGCAGGGCGGCCCGGGCGCAAAGGAACTGGCCGGTGAGGTTGACGCCGATCACCTGGTTCCAGTCGGCGAGGGTCATGTCTACTGCTGGCGCGTCTTTCTGCATGCCCGAATTGGCCACCAGAATGTCCAGCGAGCCGAACGCGTCGAGGGTTTGCGCGAACAGCCGTTCGACATCGGCTTCGTTGGAGACATCGGCACCGAGGGCGAGGGCGCGACCGCCTTCAGCGTTGATCTGCCGGGCCAGTGCTTCGGCAGGTTCAGCCTGGGAATGGTAGTTGATCACCACCGCGGCCCCAGCGGCGGCCAATGCCTTGGCGGCGCCTGCGCCGATGCCGGAACTGGCGCCGGTGATGAGGGCGACTTGTTGGTCGAGAGATATCAGCATGAACGTTAGCGCCTTAAAGTGAGGGCCTAATTAGCTGACTGGTTTGCAGGACGCAGAGTTCACTTGGGGTTCCAGGGCCGCTACCCGGCGAGCAGGTGCCGGTCGGGTGAGCCATGCTTCTTTGCGTTCACGCCCATTGATCTTCAGCGGTGAACATTTATGCATAACGCTGAGTGTCGTTTTCGATCCAGTCCTGATACCCGCGTAGCCAATCCTGTGTGGCCTTGATGTAGTGGCAAATGCCGGGTGCCTTCTGGCTGCTTACGGATTGAGCGAGGCGGGAAAAGAGGCTGATTTCATCCCGTACCCGCTGAGCGACAAAGTCGACACTTTCCTGCAATGTATGGCCAAGAGCTGCGTGACTGGTCACTAGGTTCCCGTGCGGGCCCGGTTCCTGAAGCTCTTTGACCAGGCTTTGGATGTCGTTACTCCAGCTGGCAATGTTGTTGGCATGTAACCGCAGTTGTTGCAGGTCGGCTCGATAGTATTCCTCGGGTGACAGGGGGCTATGGCTGGCAATGTCAGCCAGCACCATGCAGGCATCCATGCCGCTTGTATGGCGACGCAGGGTCTTGTGTTGGCGAGTGTCCACCGGTTGGTGATGTATCTGATTGAGAAGCAACAGGCCGCAGGTGCTCGTCCACATTCGCATTGATTGGGCGAATCGTTGGAACTGTTCTTCGGTCAGTTGCTGTTTCAGCCGTTGACAGATATCCAGCCAGGCGACTTCCTGTGCAATGGGGACCGGACTCGGTTGATCCAGATCGAGTACGTCGATGATGGCGGTCAAGTGAGTGATCGTTGTCGGTGAAAAGGTTCTGACGCGATCAATGAGGTCATCGAAGAGGAAAAACCAGGCAATGAAATCAGCGATGGTTTGTAGCAGCGTCGGCTCGGCGTGCGGGTAGCAGCGCGCCGCCAGCCAGCCAAATCGGGCTTTGGCAACCTTGGCGGCGCAGTGTTCGTGCGCAGTGACCCCGTGCTTGCGTAGCCAGGCATTAGTTTGCTGTTCAATGCTGGCCGCAATGGGGGAGCAGTTACCCGTCCATGGGAATTCGAAGACCGGGATGTGCAACTCATCAAGCTCTTCAGGGGCGCTAGTGGTCGACATGATCGTCTCGAGGGCGACTGTTCATGGAAGGGCTCTCTATTCAGGAGCCGTCTGGGGACTCGCTTCTGCGAGATCTCTCCAGGCGCTTAGCCCGGCGGGGCCTACGGTTTCGAGCAGCCGGCGGAACCAGATAGTGAAGGTCTTGGGTTCGGCGGCAATACGCAGAGTAAGCTCGGACAGTGTTTGCCATTGCCAGTCATTGGCCTCTTCGGGATTGGCGACGGGCGTGCAATCGCTGGTCCCGACGAATATGTGGCCGTACTCGTGCTCGATGAGCTGGTTTGAAACCGGCTCACGGTAGAGAAGGGTAAAGACTTTACGCAATTGACACGTGATGCCCATTTCTTCAAACAAGCGGCGTTTTGCTGCGGCAGCGGTCCGTTCGCCCGGGCGGGGATGACCGCAGCAGGTATTGCTCCACAAACCCTGGGAATGGTATTTGCCGAACGCGCGCTGTTGCAGCAGCAGGAGGCCTTCGCTGTTAAAAATGAAGATTGAGAAAGCGCGGTGCAAGAGGCCCTGTTGATGGGCTTGCAACTTCTCGGCGATACCTTTTTTACGATCCTGTCGGTCAACCAGGATAAGAAATTCGTCCATAGCCAGACTCCATGGTGTCTTCGCTACCGGACCTTTACTGCTGACCAGACGACGTAGGGAAATTCAGACGTGTACCTGTATTAATCGAAATCTAGTCAAGGCTTTTGCCCTCTGCAAATTTCCGTTAGACCGTTTTAATTGTCTTGTTAAAGTGCCAAAGGGTGTGCCGACCTAAGTGTTTTGTACACGTTTGAGCGGCGATACTCTCCAGAACTCTTCCCCTCGCCACACTATCAATGTCCGGCACCTCTACAACGTTGAGACTAATTCCCCGCTGCGCTCATCCGTTCCCTTGGTAGACAACTTTTCGAGGTAAGCCCGGTGACCCAGCTGACATTGCTGTGCCTGCCCTATTCAGGCGCGAGCGCCATGGTCTATAGCCGCTGGCGGCGCAAGCTACCGGAATGGCTCAAGCTGCAACCGGTAGAGTTGCCGGGCCGAGGCGCGCGGTATGGCGAGCCGTTGCACACCGACATGCGGCGCCTGGCGCTGCAACTGGCGCAGGAACAAAAAGCCACGCTCAGGGCACCGTACGCGTTGTTCGGCCATAGCCTGGGCGCTTTGCTGGCCTGTGAAATGGCCCATGCGTTTCGCTCACTGGGTTGCCCGGAGCCGGTGGCGCTGTTCGCTTCCGGCACGGCGGCGCCGACGATGCGGGCCGACTACGATCGCGGTTTCGCTGAGCCCAAAACTGATGCCGAGTTGATCGATCAGCTGCGCACCCTCAATGGCACCAGCGAAGAAGTGCTGGCCAACGAAGAACTGATGAGCCTGACGCTGCCGGTGCTGCGTGCGGATTTCCTGCTGTGCGGGCGTTTCGAACCGCAGCAGCGTCCGTTGCTCAAGTGCCCGGTGCACGTGCTCGGCGGCAAGGCCGACCGCGCCACCACCGAGCAGTTGATCGGCTGGAGCAAGGAAACCCACGGCAGCTTTTCCGTGGACATGCTGGCCGGCGGGCATTTCTTCATCCATGAGCACGAGGCCAAGGTGCTGCGGGTGATCAAGGATCAGCTCGATGTGCACCATCGCCGGCATGGCTTGATGGCCGTCAGCTGACAGATCTCAAGCTTCACTTAATACCTGTGGGAGCGGGCTTGCCCGCGATAGCGGTCTGTCAGTCACATAGCAGTTGAATGTGCCGACCCTATCGCGGGCAAGCCCGCTCCCACAGGTTTTTTCATCGCCCTATATTTCCTCGTTCCATCCCCCTTCCTGATACTTGTTCTCATTCGCTAATTTTTCCGGTCTGCATTCGTTTTATAGGGACGACGTGCCTTTGTGCTTCCCGCCACTGATCCGGATGCTTAGAAATGAATGCTGAAGACTCCTTGAAACTTGCTCGCCGGTTTATCGGGTTGCCCCTGGAAAAGCGCCAGATGTTCCTTGCGGCCTTGCAAAAGGAAGGCGTTGATTTCGCCCGGTTTCCCATTCCTGCCGGTGTCGAAGCCGAAGACTGCCAGGCGCTGTCGCACGCCCAGCAACGCATGTGGTTTCTCTGGCAGCTCGACCCGCAAAGCGGCGCCTATAACCTGCCCGGCGCGGTGCGTCTGACCGGGCGGTTGAACCTGCCGGCGCTGGAGCAAGCCTTCGCCAGCCTGGTGGCGCGTCACGAAACCCTGCGCACGGTGTTCCAGCGCCAGGCCGACGACACCTTGCTGCAAGTGCCGGCCAGCGCGCCGTTGGTCATCGATCAGGTGGATTTCAGCGCGCTATCGGCCGCTGAGCGCGAAGTGGCAGTCGCTCAAGCGGCCGAGCAGCAATCAGTGTTGCCGTTTGATCTGTCCGTCGGCCCGCTGCTACGCGTCACCTTGCTCAAGCTCGCCGACGAAGAACACGTCCTGCTGCTGACCCTGCACCACATCGTTTCCGACGGCTGGTCGATGAACGTGCTGATCGACGAATTCATCCGCTGCTACGACGCCTTCGAGGCCGGCACGCAACCGCAACTCGCGGCGTTGCCGATCCAGTACAGCGACTACGCCTTGTGGCAGCGCCGCTGGCTGGAGGCGGGCGAACAGGCGCTCCAGCTCGATTACTGGCAGGCGCAACTGGGCGACGAGCACCCGGTGCTGGAACTGCCCACCGATCACCCGCGCCCGGCGATGCCTAGCTATCGCGGCACCCGTTACGAATTCGCGGTGGATGCGCAACTGGCCGAGCAACTGCGGGCCACGGCGCAGAAACACAACATCACCCTGTTCATGCTGTTGCTCGGCGCCTTCAATGCGCTGCTGCATCGCTACACCGGGCAGACCGACATCCGCGTCGGCGTGCCGATTGCCAACCGCAACCGCGCCGAAATCGAAGGCTTGATCGGCTTCTTCGTCAACACCCAGGTGTTGCGCACGAAGCTCGACGGCCAGACCCGCGTCGACGAGTTGCTGCGCGCCATCAAGGAAACCGCCCTCGGTGCCCAGGCCCATCAGGATTTGCCGTTCGAGCGTCTGGTCGAAGCGCTGAAACTGGAACGCAGCCTCAGCCACACGCCGCTGTTCCAGGTGATGTACAACCACCAGCCGCAGGTCGCGGACATTTCCACGGTCAGCACGGCGTCCGGCCTGGCGCTGGGCGTGATTGAGTGGGAAGGGCGCACCACGCAGTTCGACCTGACCCTCGATACTTACGAAAAAGGTGGCAAGCTGCACGCCGCGCTGACCTACGCCAACGACCTGTTCGACGCCGCAACCATCGCGCGCATGGCGCAGCACTGGACGCATGTGCTGCAAGGCATGGTCAGCGATTCGCAGCAGCGCATCAGCGATTTGCCGCTGCTGGAAAGCGGCGAATACCAGCGCATCGTGCATGACTGGAATCGCGCCGACGAAAGCTTCCCGCAGGACCTGTGCATTCATCAACTGATCAGCCAGCAAGTCACGGCCAGCCCGGACGCGTTGGCGGTGACTTTTGCCACCCAGCAACTGACCTACGCCGAACTCGACGGTCAGGCTAATCGCCTGGCCCACAAACTGATCGAACTGGGCGTCGGCCCGGAAGTCCGCGTCGGCGTGGCCATGCAGCGTTCCGACAACTTGCTGGTCGCATTGCTCGCCGTGCTCAAGGCTGGTGGCGCCTACGTGCCGCTGGACCCGGATTATCCGGCCGAACGCGTTGCCTACATGCTCGAAGACAGCCGCGCCCTGGTGCTGCTGACCGAGCAATCGGTCGCCGCGACCTTGACCGTGGCAGCCGAAACGCAAGTGCTGCTCATGGACGACATGACGTGGGCCGCTTACCCAACCAGCGCGCCGGTCACCCGCGTCGCGCCGGACAATCTGGCCTACGTGATCTACACCTCCGGTTCGACCGGCAAACCCAAAGGCGTGGCCATCGCCCATCGCAACGTGCTGGCGCTGATCGACTGGTCGAAATCGGTCTACAGCCGCGAAGACATCCAGGGTGTGCTGGCCTCGACCTCGGTGTGCTTCGACCTGTCGGTGTGGGAGTTGTTTGTGACCCTGGCCAACGGCGGCTCGGTGATCATCGCCCGCAATGCCCTGGAATTGCCGCAACTACCGGCCCGGGATCAGGTGCGCCTGATCAACACCGTGCCGTCGGCAATCGCTGCCTTGCAGCGCGACGGGCAGATCCCGCCGAGCGTGCGCATCATCAACCTCGCCGGCGAGCCGCTGAAGCAAAGCCTTGTGGAGGCGCTGTATCAGCAACCGACCGTCGAGCACGTCTACGATTTGTATGGGCCGTCGGAAGACACCACCTATTCCACCTGGACTCGCCGTGAGGCCGGTGGCCGCGCGAACATCGGCCGACCGCTCAAGCACACCGCCAGCTATGTGTTGGACGCCGACCTGCAACCGGTGCCCCAAGGCGTGTCCGCCGAGCTGTACCTGTCGGGCGCAGGCATCACCCGCGGTTACCTTGCACGCCCGGGCATGACCGCCGAGAAGTACGTGCCGAACCCTTTCGCCAGCAACGGCGAACGCCTGTACCGCACCGGCGACCTGACCCGTTATCAGGCCGACGGCTCGCTGCAATACGTCGGGCGCATCGACCATCAGGTCAAGGTCCGTGGCTTCCGTATCGAGCTGGGTGAAATCGAAGCGCGGCTGTTGCAGCAAGCGGCCGTGCGCGAATTGGCGGTGTTGGCGCAGGACGGCGTCAACGGGCAGCAACTGGTGGCGTACATCGTGCCGAGCGATCCGGCGTTGATGGACGACGCCGATGCGCAAGCGACTCTGCGTGAATCCCTGAAAGCCGCACTACATCAGCATCTGCCGGACTACATGGTCCCGGCGTTCCTGCTGTTCCTCACGCAGTTGCCACTGACCCCCAACGGCAAACTCGACCGCAAGGCCTTGCCGGCAATCGATGGCTCGCAACAACAGCGCGAACACGTCGCGCCGCGCACGGCGATGGAAAAAGCCCTCGCCGCGATCTGGCAGGATGTGCTGGCCATCGACAACGTCGGCCTTGAAGACAACTTCTTCGAACTGGGCGGCGACTCCATCGTCTCGATGCAAGTAGTCAGCCGCGCGCGTCAGGCCGGGATCGTGTTGAGTCCCAAGGATTTGTTCCAGCACCAGACCATTCGCAGCCTGGCTCAGGCCGCCCGCTCAGGCGAGCAACCGCTGATCGACCAAGGCCCGGCGAGTGGCGCGGCGGCGTTGGCGCCGGTGCAACAGTGGTTCTTCGAACAAGCGATCCCTGAGCGTCAGCACTGGAACCAGTCGCTGCTGCTGGTGCCGCGCGAGGCGTTGAACGTCGAGGCACTGGACCGCGCACTTGAACAATTGCTGACCCATCACGACAGCCTGCGCCTGCGCTACGAACAAAACGCCGACGGTTGGCAGCAAGCCTACGCCGCGCCGACCACGGAGTCGGTGCTGTGGCAGCGTCAGGCGCAATCGGTGAAAGACCTCAACGCCTTGTGCGACGAAGCTCAACGCAGCCTCGATCTGCAAAATGGCCCGTTGCTGCGCGCGCTGCTGGTGGCGATGGCGGATGGTTCTCAGCGTTTGCTGCTGGTCATCCATCACTTGGCGGTGGACGGTGTTTCCTGGCGCGTGGTGCTGGAAGACCTTCAGCAGTTCTACAGCGGCAGCAATGTGAAGTTGACGAAAACCAGTGCTTATCAGCGCTGGGTCGCTCGTCTGCAAGATCATCTGCCAGTCTTTGAAAACAGCCTCGGTCACTGGCAATCCCAACTGCGCGACGCTCCAAACGATTTGCCATGCGACCGCCCGAACGGCGCGCTGCAAAACCGTTTCGAGCACAAACTTGAAATCAAGCTCGACGCCGAACAAACCCGCAAACTGCTGCAACACGCCCCAGCGGCGTATCGCACCCAGGTCAACGACCTGCTGCTGACCGCGCTGGCACGGTCGGTTTGCCGCTGGAGCGGGCAGGGCAGCACGCTGATCCAGCTCGAAGGCCATGGCCGCGAAGACCTGTTCGACGACATCGACCTGACCCGCACCGTCGGCTGGTTCACCAGCCTGTTCCCGGTCAATCTGATGCCATCGAGTGAGCTCGGCGCGTCGATCAAGACCATCAAGGAACAACTGCGCGCGGTGCCGGACAAAGGCCTCGGTTACGGCGCGCTGCGTTACCTCGGCGCCCCGGCGATCCGCGCCGAACTGGCTGCGTTTCCGCAACCGCGCATCACCTTCAACTACTTGGGCCAGTTTGACCGTCAGTTCGACGACGCCGCGATGTTTGTGCCGTCCACCGAAGGTAACGGCATCGCGCAAGATCCATCGGCGCCGCTGGGCAACTGGCTGACGGTCGAAGGCCAGGTCTACGGCGGCGAACTGGCGCTGAGCTGGGGTTTCAGCCGCGAGATGTTCGACACCGCGACCGTCCAGCGTCTGGCGGACGATTACGCGCAGGAACTCAACGCGCTGATCGATCATTGCTGCGGCGTTGAAGTACCGCAGGCCACGCCGTCGGACTTCCCGCTGGCGCGCATCCGTCAGGCACAGCTCGACGCATTGCCGGTTGCTGTTTTGACCCTCGAAGACCTTTATCCACTGTCGCCGATGCAGCAAGGCATGCTGTTCCACACCCTGTACGAGCCCGAAGTCGGCGCCTACATCAGCCAGCTGCGCCTGGACATTCAAGGCCTCGATCCGCAACGTTTTGCCCACGCCTGGCAAACTGCGCTGGAGCGTCACGACATCCTGCGCAGCAGCTTCCACTGGCAAGGCCTCGACACCGCGCACCAGGCGATTGTCCGTCAGGTCGCGTTGCCGCTTGAGGTGCTGGACGCCACCGACACCGATGCGCTGGCCGACGCTGAACGTGCGCAAGGTTTTGAATTGGGCCGCGCGCCGCTGTTCCGCTTGAAACTCGTGCGCATGGGCGTCAATGACTGGCACCTGATCTACACCAGCCACCACATTTTGATGGACGGCTGGAGCAACGCGCAGTTGCTCGCCGAAGTGATCCAGCATTACGCCGCTGGCCAGTCGTTGCCGGCGCCGACCGGGCAATACCGCGATTATCTGGGCTGGTTGCAGCAGCAATCGGCTGCCGCTGGCGAGCAGTTCTGGAAAGCGGCATTGGCACCGCTGGAAGCGCCGACGTTGCTGGCCGAAGCACTACGACCGCCGGTGGGCGCCGAAGGCAGCGAGGAATACCGCGTCGCCCTCGACCGCCGCGCAACCCAGCGTCTGGCCGAGTTCGCCCGCCAGCAGAAAGTCACCCTCAACACTTTGCTGCAAGCCGCCTGGAGTCTGTTGCTGCATCGCTACACCGGCCAGGATTGCGTGGTGTTCGGGGCTACGGTCGCCGGTCGTTCGGCACCGTTGCCAGGCATCGAAGAACAGCTCGGGCTGTTCATCAACACGCTGCCGCTGGTCTGCGCGATGAAGCCCGATTGCACCGTCAACCAATGGCTGGGCGAGTTGCAAGGGCTGAACCTGGCCATGCGCGAATTCGAGCATGTGCCGCTTTACGACATTCAGGGGTGGGCGGGGCAGCAGGGTTCGGCGCTGTTCGACAGCCTGCTGGTGTTCGAGAACTTCCCGGTGGCCGAAGCGTTGAAACAGGGCGCGCCGGCCGGGTTGTCGTTCGGCAACCTGCACAATCACGAGCGCACGCATTACCCGCTGACCCTGGGCATCGAACTGGGCGAAGGCTTGAGCCTGGACTTCAGCTACGACGCGGCGCGGTTCAGTGCGGCTCAGGTCGCTGAGTTGTCGGCCAATTTGCAGCATCTGTTGGCGCAATTGGTTTCGCAGCCGGACGCGGCACTGGGCGCGCTGGAACTGCTCGATGTCGCCGGAAAAACTGCGCTGCTCGCGATCAGCCAACCGGCGACTATCGGGTTATCCACAACGCTTTTGGTCCACGAGCAAATCGCCGCTCAAGCTGCCGCGACCCCGGATGCGTTGGCGTTGCAGGTTGGCGGCCAGTCCCTGAGCTACGCGCAATTGAACACCCAGGCCAACCGCTTGGCTCATTGTCTGATTGAAAACGGTGCCGGTCCGGGCAAGCGCGTCGGTCTGGCGCTGCACCGTGGTCCGCAATTGATTGTCAGCCTGTTGGCTGTGCTGAAAAGTGGCGCCGCGTACGTGCCGCTCGATCCGAAATACCCGAACGAACGCCTGGCCTACATGATCGGCGACAGCCGTCTCGACGTGCTGCTGTGCGAATCCGGTCTGCTGGAAGATGTACGAGGCGTGCCACGTCTGACCCTCGACGACAACGCCGGCTACCCGGAAAGCGATCCGCACAACCATGCGGTTACTGAAGACCTGGCCTACATCATCTACACCTCCGGCTCCACCGGCCAACCCAAAGGCGTGGCCATCGCCCACGCCGCGTTGCGCGAGTTTTGCCAGAGCGCCGCCGACTATTCGCTGCTGTCGGCGTCGGACCGCGTGTTGCAGTTCGCCACCTTCAGCTTCGACGGGTTCGTCGAGCAATGCTTCCCGGCGCTGTGCGTCGGCGCGGCGTTGATCATGCGCGGTGATGACGTTTGGGACGCCGGGCGTCTCGTCGCCGAAATCGTCCAGCACGGCGTGACCGTGGCGGACTTGCCGGCTGCTTACTGGCATTTGCTGGCCCGCGAATGCGCGAGCGGCGTGGTCAGCAACCTTGGTGTTTTGCGCCAGGTTCACGTCGGTGGTGAAGCGATGTCGGTCGAAGGCTTGCGCCTGTGGCATCAGGCTGGTCTGAGCCCTGTGCGATTGCTCAACACCTATGGCCCGACCGAGGCGACCGTGGTGTCCAGCGTGCATGAATGCCGTCTCGAAGACGCCAGCGATGCGTTCGGCATTCCGATTGGTCGTGCCATCGCCGGTCGCGCGCTGTATGTGCTGGACGCGGCGGGTCAATTGCTGCCAAGCGGCGGCGTCGGCGAACTGTGCATCGGCGCGCCGGCCTGCCTCGCTCAAAGCTACTTCGATCGTCCGGCGCTGACCGCCGAACGTTTTCTGCCGGACCCGTTTGCCCGTGAGCCGGGCGCGCGTCTGTACCGCAGCGGCGATCTGGCGCGCTACCACGCCGAAGGAAATCTGGAATACGTCGGCCGCATCGACCATCAAGTGAAGATCCGCGGTTTCCGCATTGAAATGGGTGAAATCGAAGCCTGCCTGCAAGCCCGTGAAGACGTGCGCGAAGCGGCGGTCATCGCTCAGGACGGCACACAACTGGTGGCGTATATCGTAGCCAACGGCGCGGTGGCTGCTGAAGCTGAATATCTGGAAAGCCTCAAAACCGTCCTGCGCCAGTCGCTGCCGGAATACATGGTGCCGAATCACCTGATCTTGCTGGCCAAACTGCCGCTCAACAACAACGGCAAACTGGATCGTCGGGCCTTGCCGCGTGCCGAGGGTAGCGATGGCCAACGTGATTTCGTCGCCCCGGCGGTAGGTCTGGAAACGCAACTGGCGCTGATCTGGCAGGACGTGTTGCAGGTCGGGCAAGTCGGCCGCGACGACAACTTCTTCGGGTTGGGCGGGCACTCGTTGCTGGTGCTGCAAGTGATCTCTCGCGTGCGTCAGCAGTTGCAGCTCGAACTGTCGGTGAGCAGCCTGTTCTCCGCCGCGAATCTGGCGGAATTTGCAGGGCGGGCTGCACTGGCGAATCCCTGCGGGCAACCTTTGCTGCAACACGCTGCGGTCGATCAGCCGCCGATCCTCTCTTACGCCCAACAGCGCCAATGGATTCTCTGGCAGCTGGACCCGCAAAGCCCGGCCTACAACATTCCCGCCGCGTTGCGCCTCAAAGGCCCGCTGAACCGCGACGCCTTGCGTGAAGCCTTCACACAGTTGCAGGTCCGTCACCAGACCCTGCGCACCACCTTCGAACAGGATGGCCTGCAGGCGCGTCCGGTGCTGCATGACACTCTGGCGCTGCAACTGGAACAGCGCACGCTCGATCAGCTGTCAGTCGACACAGCCGTGGCCGAAGAGATCGCCCGTCCGTTCGACTTGCGCAACGGTCCGCTGTGGCGGGTGTTGCTGCTGCACGTGAACACCGACGAACACGTTCTGGTGCTGACCGTGCACCACATCGCGGCCGATGGCTGGTCGATGCAAGTCATGGTCGATGAGTTCAGCGCGCTGTATCAGGCGGCCGTAGAAGATCGCGCGGCCGATCTGAATGGCTTGCCGGTGAACTACAGCGACTACGCCCGTTGGCAGCGTGACTGGCTGGAAGCAGGCGAGGGCGCACGCCAACTGACCTGGTGGCGCGAGCAACTGGCGGGCAACCAAACGCCGCTTGAATTGCCGAGTGAACTGACCCGCCCAGCCCGTCGCACCGAGTGCGGTGCCAGCCTGATGCTCAACGTGGATCGCGACCTGCTCGCCGGTTTGCGTCAACGCGCCCAGGAACAGCAAGTGACCTTGTTCATGCTGTTGCTGGCGAGTTTCCAGACCTTACTGCATCGCCAGAGCGGGCAGTCGAGCATCAGCGTCGGTGTTCCGAGCGCCGGGCGTTCGCGTATCGAAACTGAAGGCCTGATCGGCTTCTTCATCAACACCCAAGTGCTGCGAGCCGAGATCGACGGGCAGCAGCCGTTCAGCACCTTGCTGCAACAGGTCAAGCAAACTGCATTGGGCGCTCAAGCGCATCAGGACTTGCCGTTCGAGCAGTTGGTCGACGCCTTGCAACCGGATCGCAGCCTGAATCACAGCCCGTTGTTTCAGGTGCTCTACAACCATCAGCAGCAGTTGGGCGCGAGTGTCGAGCGCACGGTTGCCGACCTGAAGGTCGAGCGTCTGCACTGGCAGCAACACACCACGCAATTCGATCTGGTGCTCGACACTCAGGAGCAGGGCGAAGCACTCGATGCCAGCCTGACCTACGCCACGGACCTGTACGACGAGGCGTCGATGCAGCGCCTCGCCGAGCAGTGGTTGAGCCTGCTGCGCGCGGTGGTCAGCGATCCGCAGCAACGGGTTGCCGAACTGCCACTGATTGACGGGTCGCAGCAAGAGGCCTTGGTGCAGCACTGGAACCCTGCGTTCCTGGCACAACCGACGTCGCCGACCTTGCACCAGTTGTTCGAAGCGCAAGCCGCACAACGGCCGGACGCCATCGCACTGACTTACGAAGGCGAGCAACTGACCTACGCCGCGCTCAACGCCCAGGCCAACCGACTGGCGCGCAAACTGCGTGAACAGGGCGTCGGCCCCGAGGTGCGAGTGGGCATCGCCACCGAGCGAGCGATACCGCTGGTGATCGGCTTGCTGGCGATTCTCAAGGCCGGCGGCGCCTACGTGCCGCTCGATCCGCAATACCCGGCCGAGCGCCTGAGCTACATGATCGAAGACAGCGGCATCACGCTGCTGCTGACCCAACAACACTTGATCGACGGCCTGCCGGCTCTCGACGGTCTGCAGGTTTTGAGCCTGGAATTGTTGCAACTGGACGCGTTCAGCGACGACAACCTGTCGGCGTTGGCGACGCCGGATAACCTCGCCTACGTGATCTATACCTCCGGCTCCACCGGTCGGCCGAAGGGCGCATTGCTCAGTCATGGCAACGTCGGGCGTCTGCTCACGGCCACCGCTGGCGAGTTCAACTTCGGGCCGGACGATGTCTGGACGCTGTTCCATTCCTACGCGTTCGATTTCTCGGTGTGGGAGCTGTTCGGTTCGCTGTGCACCGGCGGGCGTCTGGTGATCGCGCCGTATTACATCAGCCGAGAGCCGCAAGAGTTCCATCGCTTGCTCTGTGATGAAGGCGTGACGGTGTTAAACCAGACCCCGACCGCGTTCCGCCAGTTGTTGCCGATTGCCTGCGCCAGCCCGCGAAGCATGGCGCTGCGTCAGGTGATTTTCGGCGGCGAAGCCCTCGAAGTCGCGAGCCTGCGTCCCTGGTTCGAACGCTTCGGCGACCAACAGCCAACCCTGGTCAACATGTACGGCATCACCGAAACCACGGTGCACGTGACCTATCGCGCGATCCGCCTGGCGGATCTCGACGGCAAGGCCCAGAGTCCGATCGGCTTGCCGATCCGCGACCTGCGCTGGTACTTGCTCGACAGCCAGTTGCAACCGGTGCCGGTGGGTGTGGCGGGCGAGCTGTACATCGCGGGCGCCGGTCTGGCGCGGGGGTATCACGGCCGTTTCGGCCTGACCGCCGAGCGCTTTGTGCCGAGCCCGTTCGAGGCCTCGCAACGGCTCTATCGCAGCGGCGACCTGGCGCGGCAGCGTGCCGATGGCAGCATCGATTACCTCGGCCGCATCGACCAGCAAGTGAAGATCCGTGGGTTCCGCATCGAGCTCGGCGAAATCGAAGCCGCGTTGCTGGCCCAACCGGGCGTGCGCCAAGCGGTGTTGAGCGTGCATGCCGGCGACGGCGGGCCGCAGCTGTGCGCCTACGTCGTCGCCGAGCAGACCCCGACTGACCCGATTGCCTGGCGCGACAACCTGCGCTCCTCGCTCAAGGTCGATCTGCCGGATTACATGGTGCCGAGCCACTGGTTGCTGCTGGACGCCTTGCCACTGACCGGCAACGGCAAGCTCGACCGCAAGGCCCTGCCGGTGCCCGACGCTCAGGAATGGCAACGCCCTTTCGAAGCCCCCGAGGGCGACCTCGAACAGCAACTGGCCGCGATCTGGGCCGACGTGCTGGGCGTGGCGCAGATCGGCCGACGCGACAACTTCTTTGAATTGGGCGGGCATTCGCTGCTCGCCGCCCAGGCCAGTGCCCGCGTGGAACTGGAACTGGGCATCGAGCTGCCGCTGCGCGCGCTGTTCGAATCCACCGACCTTCAGGCTTATGCCGCCATGGCCGGGCAACACGCCCCGGCTGACAACGATGCACGTCTTGATGCGCTTGAGTCGCTTCTCGACGAGATGGAGATCAACTGATGGAACACACCACTGCCCAGCGCATCGCCAGCCGCTTCGCCGGACTGCCTGCCGAAAAGCGCCGCGAATTTTTGGCCCGCATGCAAGAGCAGGGCGTGAGCTTCGGCCAGCTGCCGATTCCGCCTGCCGCCGAGCCGCAACCAACCTTTGAATTGTCGTATGCGCAACAGCGCCAATGGTTCCTCTGGCAGCTTGATCCGCAGAGTTCGGCGTACAACATTCCGGCTGCCTTGCGCTTGCACGGGTCGTTGAATGTTGCTGCGTTGCAGCAGAGTTTCGACGTGCTGCTGGAGCGGCATCAGAGCCTGCGCAGCCGTTTTGTCGAGGACGACGGGCAAGTCGTTCAGACATTGGCCGAATTCACTTCGCTGCCAATCGAGCAGATCGACCTGCGCGGCGAACCTCAGGATCAGCGCTTCGATCAGGCGATGAATAGCGTCGAACAGGACATCGCCCGGCCGTTCGATCTTCAGCATGGTCCGCTGTTGCGGGTCACCTTGTTGCAGCTCGACGCCGAAGACCACGTGCTGTTGTTGACCCTGCACCACATCGTCACCGATGGCTGGTCGATGGGCGTGCTGGTTGAAGAGTTTTCCCGGCTCTACGCCGCGCATTGCCAAGGCCAGAACGCTGCGCTGGAGGCATTGCCGATCCAGTATTCCGACTACGCAATGTGGCAACGCCGCTGGATGGAAGCGGGCGAGCTGGAGCGTCAACTCAACTGGTGGAGTGACACGCTGGGCAGCGAACAACCGCTGCTCGAATTGCCGACTGACCGTCCGCGTCCGGCGCAACCGAGCCAGCGCGGTGCGCGTCTGGATTTCGCCCTCGATGCGACCTTGGCCAGCGGCCTGATGAGCCTGGCCAAACAGCGCGGCGTCACGCCGTTCATGCTGTTGCTGGCGAGCTTCCAGGCGCTGCTTTATCGCTACAGCGGTCAGGCCGACGTGCGTGTTGGTGTGCCGATTGCCAACCGTAATCGCACGGAAACCCGTGGCCTGATCGGCTTTTTCGTCAACACCCAGGTGATGCGTGCCGAGCTCGATGGACGTCTGCCGTTCAGCCAATTGCTCGACCAGACCCGCGCCGCGTCGCTGGATGCCCAGGATTATCAGGATTTGCCGTTCGAGCGTCTGGTGCAGGCGCTGCAAGGTGAACGCAGCCTCAGCCACAGCCCGTTGTTCCAGGTGATGTTCAACCACCAGCAAGCCAAACCGGCGGCGGTCAGCGGTTTGCTCGCCGGTCTGCGCGTCGAGGCGCTGAACGCCACGGCGCACACCACGCAATTCGACCTGCAACTGGACACCCAGGAAGAGGGCGACAAGCTGTTCGCCAGCCTGACCTATGCCACCGATTTGTTCGACGCTGAACGCATCGAGCACCTCGCGCGTCACTGGCGAAACCTGTTGGCTGGGGTGTTGGCGAACCCGCAATGCCCGCTCGCCGAGTTGCCGTTGCTGGAGGCCGACGAGCGTCTGCGTATTCTCGATGACCTCAACGACACCGCCCGGGCCTATCCGGGCGAAGTCTGCGTGCAGCGGCATTTCGAGGAGCGCGTGGTTGAAAACGGTGAAGCGACGGCGCTGGTGTTCCAGGGCCAGTCCCTGAGTTACGCCAAGCTGAACCTGCGCGCCAACCGTCTGGCCCATCACTTGCGCGCCCAGGGTGTAGGCCCGGAAGTGCTGGTGGGGATTGCCTGCGACCGTTCGTTTGAAATGGTCGTCGGCCTGCTGGCGATTCTCAAGGCTGGCGGCGCGTATGTGCCGCTGGACCCGGAATACCCGCTTGATCGCCTGAGCTACATGATCGAAGACAGCGGCATTTCGCTGCTGCTGACTCAGGAACATCTGCTGGCACAACTGCCGACCCCGGACAACGTGCGCACCTTGTGCCTGCACGCCGACGCCGATTGGCTGAGCGATCTACCGGGCACTGATCTGCCGAACCTGGCCATCGCAGAAAACCTTGCGTATGTGATTTACACCTCCGGTTCCACCGGCAAACCGAAAGGCGCGGGCAACCGCCATGTGGCGCTGCATAACCGTCTGGAGTGGATGCAGCAAGCCTACCAATTGCTGCCGAGCGACCGCGTGCTGCAAAAGACGCCGTTCAGTTTTGACGTGTCGGTGTGGGAGTTTTTCTGGCCGCTGATGAAGGGCGCCACGTTGGTGATCGCCGCGCCGGGCGAGCACCGCGATCCGCAACGCCTTGCCGCGTTGATCGTCGAGCAGGCGATCACCACGCTGCACTTCGTGCCGTCGATGCTCTCGGCGTTCATCAGTGCCGACGAGGCGCTGGCCTGCACGTCGCTGCAGCGGATCATTTGCAGCGGTGAAGCGCTGCCGATGGAGCTGCAACGCCAGACGCTGCGCAGCCTGCCGCAAGCCAATCTCTACAACCTGTATGGCCCGACCGAAGCGGCCATCGACGTGACCCACTGGACCTGCGTCGAAGAGGGGCGCGACAGCGTGCCGATCGGCCGTCCGATCGCCAACCTGCGCACCTGCATCCTCGACAGCGAGCTGCAACCCTTGCCGCTGGGAGCGGTGGGTGAGTTGTATTTGGGTGGTGTTGGTCTGGCGCGCGGTTACCACCGTCGTGGCGCGCTGACCGCCGAGCGTTTCGTGGTCGATCCGTTCGGCAGTGGCGAGCGGCTGTACCGCACTGGTGACCTGGCGCGTTATCGCGCTGACGGCGCCATCGACTATTGCGGACGAATCGACCATCAAGTGAAGATTCGCGGTTTGCGCATCGAACTGGGTGAAATCGAAGCGCGCCTGCAAGAACATGCTGACGTACAGGAAGCCGTGGTGCTGGCCCTCGATGGCCCGAGCGGCAAGCAATTGGTCGCATACATCGTGCCGCAGGACCGAGGGTTGGTCGGCGCCGATGCCGAGCAACAAGGTGCATGGCGTGAAACCCTGAAAAGCCATCTGCTGGCGAGCCTGCCGGATTACATGGTGCCGGCGCAGACCGTGCTGATCGAGCAAATGCCTTTGAGCCCCAACGGCAAACTCGACCGCAAACGCCTGCCGGCGCCGACCGCACAAGTCAGCCAGCGCGCCTTCGAAGCGCCACGCAGCGAACATGAGCAGGTGCTGGCGCAGATCTGGCAGGACGTGTTGGGCGTGGAGCAGGTCGGGCGTCAGGACAACTTCTTTGAACTGGGCGGCGACTCGATCATTTCGATTCAGGTGGTCAGCCGTGCCCGTCGTGCCGGGCTGAGCCTGCAGCCCCGTGATCTGTTCCAGCAGCAAACTTTGCAAGCACTGGCGGCGGTGGTCAAAGAACAGGCGGCGCCGTTGGCCCAACAAGGGCCGGTTGACGGCGTGCAAACACTCACGCCGATCCAGCGCTGGTTCTTCGACGAGCCGATTCCGCAACGGGCGCACTGGAACCAGGCGGTGTTGCTGACACCGCGCGAAACCCTCGAATTGCCGCGCCTGCAAGCCGCCCTGCAACGCCTGCTCAAGCAACACGATGCGCTGCGTTTGCGCTTCAGTCAGGTCGACGGCCAATGGTCGGCGCGTTATGTCGGTGCCGACAGCGCCGACGTGATCGACATGCTCTGGACCGCTCGCGTTGCCAGTAGTGAGTCGCTGGAATCGGTGTGCGACGAAGCGCAGCGCAGCCTCAGCCTGCAAGACGGTCCGCTGCTGCGCGTAGCGTTGATCGCCCAGGCTGATGGTTCCCAGCGCTTGCTGTTAGTGATCCACCATTTGGCTGTCGACGGTGTGTCCTGGCGGGTGTTGCTGGAAGATTTACAGGCCGCTTACCAAGGGCAAGAGCTGCCACCGAAGACCAGCTCTTTCCAGGCCTGGGCCGACAAGCTCGACGCTTATGCACGCTCCGAAGCCGCTGCCGACGAACTGAACTGGTGGCAAGCGCAACTGAGCGTCGCCAATGATTCGTTGCCAGCCGCCAACGCCCAAGCCAGTCAGGCCGGGCATTTGCGCCAGGGCGTCAGCATCGGCCTCGACCGCGAACAGACCCGCCAGTTGCTGCAACAGGCGCCGGCGATCTACCGCACGCAGGTCAACGATCTGCTGCTGACCGCACTGGCCCGCACTCTCAGCCACTGGACCGGCGACGCCTCGGCGCTGATTCAGCTCGAAGGCCACGGCCGCGAAGAGCTGTTCGACGACATCGACCTGACCCGCACCGTCGGCTGGTTCTCCAGTCTGTTCCCGGTGCGCCTTACGCCGACCGCCGACCTTGCCGGCTCGATCAAGGCGATCAAGCAGCAACTGCGCGAGATCCCCGGCAAAGGCATGGGTTATGGCCTGCTGCGCTACATGGGCGATGCCTCGACCCAAGCGGCGCTGGCCGCGTTGCCGCAAGCGCGGGTGACCTTCAACTACCTCGGGCAGTTCGACCAGAGCTTCGCCGAAGACGCCCTGTTCAAACCGGCCACGGAGTCCAGCGGCGCCGCGCAATCGGCCGACGCACCGTTGCCGAACTGGCTGTCGGTGGACGGCCAGGTGTATGGCGGTGAACTGAAGCTCGACTGGACCTTCAGCCGCGAATGTTTTGACCCGCGTGAAATCGAAGCGCTGGCCGCCGATTACCAACGCGAGTTGCTGGCGCTGATCGCCCATTGCCTGAGCGATAGCGCGGGTGGCGTGACCCCGGCGGACTTCCCGTTGGCGCGCCTGACCCAGGCGCAACTCGATGGCCTGCCGGTGCCGCCGGCGCAGATCGAGGATCTGTATCCGCTGTCGCCAATGCAGGCCGGGTTGCTGTTCCACAGCTTGTACGAATCCGAGTCCGGCGCGTATGTGAACCAGCTCAGCGTCGAAGCCCGTGGCCTCGATGCAGAGCGTCTGGGCCGCGCCTGGCAAGCGGTGCTCGACACCCATCCGATCCTGCGCAGCAGCTTCCACTTCCCTGATGGGTTCGAAGCGCCGGTGCAGTTGGTCCACCGTCATCTGCAATTGCCGATGACCTGCCTCGACTGGCGCAGCCGCAGCGATCAGGCCGAAGCGTTGGTGCAGTTGATCGACAGCGAACGTCTGCAACTCGATTCGACTCGCGCGCCGTTGATGCGTTTGACGCTGGTGCGACTCGACGATGATCGTCAGCAACTGATCTACACCCACCATCACTTGCTGCTCGATGGCTGGAGTAACTCGCTGCTGTTGAGCGAAGTCTTGCAGCGTTATGCCGGGCAGGACGTGCAGGCACCGACCGGACGTTTTACCGATTACATCGGCTGGCTGCAACGTCAGGATGCCCACGCAGACGAGATCTTCTGGCGCGAGCAACTGGCGGCCCTCGACAACCCGACCCTGCTGGCGCAGAGCCTGGCCCATGGCGACAGTAAACACCTGTCGACGGCGGAATTTGCCGACCATCGGCAGACCTTCGACGTTGCCACCAGCCAGCGCTTCAGCGAGTTTGCCCGTCAGCAAAAAGTCACCCTCAACACCTTGGTGCAAGGGGCCTGGGCACTGCTGTTGCAACGCTACAGCGGTCAACGCAGCGTCGCGTTCGGCGCGACCGTGGCGGGGCGTCCGGTGGATTTGCCGGGGGCTGAAAGCCAGCTCGGCCTGTTCATCAACACCTTGCCGGTGATCAGCAGCCCGGACGCGGTTGAAAGCGTCGGTCAATGGCTGAGCCGTTTGCAGGCACAGAACCTGGAACTGCGTGAACATGAATTCACCGCATTGGGTGACATTCAGCGCTGGGCCGGGCGTGCCGGTGAACCGCTGTTCGACAGCCTGCTGGTGTTCGAAAACTTCCCGGTGGCCGAAGCGCTGCAACAGGGCGCGCCAGCCGGGTTGAGCTTCTCGATTCCGCAGAACCACGAACGCACCAACTTCCCGCTGACCCTGGCGGCCACCGCCGAAAGTCAGTTGAGCCTGAACTGGAGCTACCAGTGCGCGCATTTCAGCAACGAGGCGATTGTTCGCATGAGCGAGCATCTGGCCGCGTTGCTGGCGGCGATGGTTGCCGCGCCACAGACGGCATTGAGTGAGCTGGACCTGCTGACCGCGCCGGAACGCGCACAACAGTTGGTGGAGTGGAACCCGGCGTTCATGGCAGCGCAAAACCCGCTCTGCGTGCATCAGTTGATCGAGGTCCAAGCGGACATCCGCCCGGACGCCACCGCGCTGATCTTCAACGATCTGGAGTTGAGCTTCGACCAGCTCAACCGTCGCGCCAACCAATTGGCCCATCGTCTTCGCGCACTCGGCATCGGTCCGGAAGTGCGGGTCGGCCTGGCCATGCAGCGTTCGCCGGAAATGATCGTCGGCTTGCTGGCGATCCTCAAGGCCGGCGGCGCTTACGTGCCACTGGACCCGGCGTACCCGACGGAACGCCTGCGTTACCTGATGGAAGACAGCGGCATTTCGCTGATGATCAGCCAATCATGGCTGCGGGAAAAACTGCCGTTGCCGCAAGGCCTGCCGGTGCTGGAAATCGACCGCGAGCCGCTGGAGTTCATGGCGCAAACCAACCCGGTCAACCTGACTTGCGGCGAAAACCTCGCGTACCTGATTTACACCTCGGGCTCCACCGGCCGGCCGAAAGGCGTCAGCGTGGCCCACGGTCCGCTGGCCATGCATTGCCTGTCGATCGGCGAGTTGTACGGCATGACCCCGGATGATCGCGAGCTGCAATTCGCCTCGATCAGCTTCGACGGCGCCCACGAGCGCTGGCTGACGCCGCTGGTGTTCGGTTCGGCGGTGATGCCGCGCGACGACGAGTTGTGGAGCGTGGAGCGCACCTGCGCCGAGATCGAAAAGCACGGCATCACCATCGCCTGCTTCACCCCGACCTATCTGGGGCAGATCGCCGAATTCATGGGCGAAGCGGGGCGTGATTTGCCGATCCGTTCCTACACCCCGTGCGGTGAAGGCATGGCCAAGCACGCGTTCGATGAAGTCCAGCAGGTGCTGCAACCCAAGCGCCTGATCAACGGCTATGGCCCGACCGAAACGGTGATCACGCCGCTGATCTGGCTGGCCTATCCGGATACCGAGTTCGATTCGGCGTTCATGCCGATTGGCCGGCCGGTGGGCAACCGCAGTGCCTATATTCTGGATGGCGGCTTGCAGCCGTTGCCGGTGGGCGTGGCGGGTGAGTTGTACCTGGGCGGCGAGGGCGTCGCCCGGGGTTATCACCAACGTCCAGACCTGACCGCTGAACGCTTTGTGCCTGATCCGTTCGTGCCGGGTGCGCGTCTGTACCGCAGTGGCGACCTCGCGCGGTTCCGTGCCGACGGTGTTGTCGAATACCTCGGCCGTATCGACCAGCAAGTGAAGATTCGCGGGTTCCGTATCGAACTCGGCGAAATCGAAGCCTGCCTGCTCGAACACGAAGGCGTGCGTGAAGCCTTTGTGATCGACCGCGAAGGCCCGGTGAGCCGGCAGTTGGTCGGCTACGTGGTGCCGCGAGATCCGCTCGCCGATGAACAGGATTTGCGTGAAGCGCTGACGGCCCACCTGCGCAGCCGTTTGCCGGCGCACATGCTGCCGGCACACTTGATGTGCCTGGCCGCGCTGCCGCTGACGCCGAACGGCAAGCTTGATCGCCAAGGCCTGCCAGCACCGGAAGCCACGCGGCAGAACCACGATCACGTGGCCGCTGCAATACCGGCCGAAGCCTTGCTGGTGGAGATCTGGCAAGAGCTGCTGGGGCTGGAATCGGTGGGTGTCACCGAGAATTTCTTCGAGCTGGGCGGTGATTCGATCATCTCGCTGCAAGCGGTCAGCCGTGCCGGGCAGCGCGGGCTGGTGTTCAGTCCGAAGCAACTGTTTGAACAGCAGACCATTCGGGCACTCGCCGCCGTGGCCGGCAGCCGTGAAGCAACATTGATCGAAGCGCCAAAAGTCGAGGCGTTCTCGCTGGTGCCGCACATCGACATCGCTGCCCGCGAGGGGCTGCAAGACTTGTATCCGCTGTCGCCGATGCAGCAAGGCATGTTGTTCCACTGCCTTGATTCACCGGAGCTCAACCCCTACGTCAACCAGTTGAGCGTGGCGGTGGACGGTTTGCAGGTGCCGCGTTTCCGCGCCGCTTGGCAGACCTTGGTAGAGCGTCATGAAGTGCTGCGCGCTGCATTCCGCTGGCGCGATGGCTTGGCCGATCCGCTGCAAGCGGTGTTCGCCGACGTCGAGCTGCCGATCGAAGAACTCGACTGGCGCGATCGCTCCGACACCGAGCAGGCGCTGAGCGAACTGGCGGCTGCGGAACAGGCCAAGGGCTTTGATCTGAGTTGCCCGCCGTTGATGCGTTTCATTCTGGTACGCCTGGGTGATGACCGCTACCAGATGATCTGGATTTACCATCACCTGTTGCTCGACGGCTGGAGCGCTTCGCGTCTGCTCGGCGACATGCTGCGCCTGTACCACAACGACAGCCTGCCGACCCTGACCGGTCGCTACGCCGACTACATCGCCTGGCTGCAACGCCAGGACGGTGCGCAAGCCGAAGGCTTCTGGCGTGAGCGCCTGGCGCTGCTCGAAGAACCGACCATTCTGGCCAAGGCTTCCGGTGCGACAGGTTCCGGCCACGGCGTGATGTACAGCAACCTCGACGCCGAAGCGACGCGCAAATTGCACACCTTCGCCAAGCGTCAGCGCGTAACCCTCAACACGCTGGTGCAAGGCGCGTGGCTGTTGTTGCTGCAACGTCACAGCGGCCAGCGCAGCGTTGCGTTCGGCGCGACGGTGGCGGGGCGTCCGACCGGTTTGGCGGGTGCTCAGGACATGCTCGGCCTGTTCATCAACACTTTGCCGGTGATCCAGACCCTCGATCCGCAGCAGCCGTTGGGCGAATGGCTGCGCGACTTGCAGGATTACAACCTGATGGTCCGCGACTACGAACACACGCCGTTGTCGGACATCCAGCGCTGGGCCGGGCAGGGTGGCCAGGGCTTGTTCGACAGCATCATCGTGTTCGAAAACCATCCGGTGGACCGTGCCTTGAAAGGGGGCGAGGAAGGTGAACTGCGCTTTGCCGAAGTCGGCAGTGGCGGTGTCACCAACTTCCCGATGGACTTGATGGTCAGCGCCAACGAAGAAGGCCTGGAGGTCGAATACCTGTTCCTGCGTGATCGCTTCAGTGACGTAGAAGTCGAGCGGATTCGTGCGCAGCTGGAAGGGTTGTTGCGTGCGTTGCCGGAGGATGCTGCGTGTTTGCTCGGCAACATTGGTTTGCCTGAGGCGCTTATCAGCCTGCCGCACGCTTCTGAAGACGACACCGATTTGCTGCACGCCTTCAATCGGCATGTGCAAACGCAGCCGCAGAAAATCGCTTTGATCTGTGAGGATCGGCAAGTCAGTTATGCCGAGCTTGAGGCGCAGGCCAATGGGCTGGCGCAGCAGTTGATCGGTCGCGGTATCGGCCCGGAAAGCCTGGTGGCGGTGGCGTTGCCGCGCTCCGAACGCACCATCGTGGCGTTCCTCGCGGTGCTCAAGGCGGGGGCGGCTTATCTGCCATTGGACCTGGCGTACCCGGCCGAGCGACTGGCCTACATGTTGAGCGATTCGGCGGCCAGCCTGTTGCTCTGCGATAGCAATCTGGGTGATCGACTGACCTTGGCCGACAGCCCGCCACGCCTGTTGCTGGATCAATTGAGCGTTGCCGACAACGTGGCGTGCCCGGTTTCCCATCCGTTGCCGGGGCACCTGGCGTACCTGATTTACACCTCTGGTTCCACCGGCCAACCGAAAGGCGTAGCAGTGGCGCGGGGGCCGATTGCCCGGCATTGCCGCGGCATCATCGAGCTTTACGAACTGGCACCGCGCAGCCGCGAATTGCACTTCATGTCGTTCGCCTTCGACGGTGCGCAGGAGCGCTGGCTGAGTGTGATGTTGGCCGGTGGCAGCCTGGTGATCCGCGATGACAGCCTGTGGACCCCGGAACAAACCCTGGAAGTGATGCAGCGTCATGGCGTCACCGTCGCCTGCTTCCCGCCGGCGTACTTGCAACAGATGGCCGAAGTGGCCGAACGCTTGGGCAATCCGCCGGCGGTCGAGGTGTATTGCTTTGGCGGCGATGCGGTCCCGGAGGCCAGCTTCGAACAGGTCAAACGCGCCTTGCGTCCGCAGCGTCTGGTCAACGGTTACGGCCCGACCGAAACCGTGGTCACGCCGCTGCTGTGGCGTGCCGAGGTCAGCGAAACCTGCGACGCGGCGTATGCGCCGATTGGGCGCGGTGTGGCTGGGCGTGGCTTGTATGTGTTGGATGCCGACCTCAATCCGTTGCCGGTCGGTGTCAGTGGCGAACTGTATTTGGGCGGCGAATGCCTGGCGCGCGGTTACCACCAGCGTCCCGGCATGAGCGCCGAGCGGTTCATCCCGGATCCGTTCGAGGCCGGCGGCCGCATGTACCGCACCGGCGACCTGGTGCGCCAGCGCGAGTGCGGGTTGATCGACTACCTGGGGCGTCTCGACCAGCAAGTGAAGATCCGTGGTTTCCGCATCGAACTGGGCGAAATCGAAGCGCGTCTGCGTGAGTGCGCCGGCGTGCAGGATGCTGCCGTGGTGGTGCACGACACGCCGACCGGCAAGCAATTGGTCGGTTACGTGGTGGCCGCTGCTGTTGGGCTGGATCGGCGTTTGAAGTCTGAACTGCAAGCGCAACTGCCGGACTACATGGTGCCGGCACGGATCCTGGTGCTGGAGCGTTTCCCGCTGTCGGCCAACGGCAAGCTCGATCGTCGCGCATTGCCGGCGCCTGAATGGGCGCTGGGCGGTTATCGTGCGCCGCGCAACGATCTGGAAACCGCGCTGACGTCGATCTGGCAAGAAGTGCTGGGCGTGCCGCAAGTCGGCATCGACGACAACTTCTTCGAGCTGGGCGGCGACTCGTTGCAGGTGCTGAAAGTCATCTCGCGGGTGCGCAGCCAGCCGCAACTGGGCTTTGAATTGAAGCTGCGGGATCTGATGCAGAAGCCGTGCATTGCCGAACTGAGTGGTTATCAAGCGGCCGAGCCGACGTCTGCGCCGGATCCGCTGCTGGCGCTGAATGCGCGGATCCCGAATGTGCCGGCGCTGTTCTGCCTGCACGCCGGTTTCGGCACAGTATTCGACTACGAACCGCTGGCTCGCCGACTGGAAGGCCGGCGCACGGTGTATGGCGTGCAATGCCGCATGTTGCTTGACCCGCACTGGCAGGACGAATCGCTGCTGGCCATGGCCCAAGCCTATGCGGCACGGATTCGCAGTCAGCAGGTCAAGGGACCGTATTACTTGCTGGGTTGGTCGTTGGGCGGTGCGTTGACGCAATTGGTCGCCCATGAACTGGAAACCCAGGGTGAAACCGTGGCGTTTGCCGGGTTGGTCGACAGCTATGTGGCCGGCACCGCGGAAGCTGGGGACTGGCGCGAGGACCTCGGTGATTTCCTGAAGTTTGTGCTCGGTTTGCCAGCGGATGAGGCTCAGGCATTGATCGCGCTGAAAGCCGCTGGACTGGACGAGCGCGAGGGTTCCACCGCCGTCATCGAAGCGGCGTTGCACGGTTCCAATGAACAAGCCGCATTGGGCGCGGGGGAACTCACGCAGATCTTCGCCACCGGCTCACGCCTCAAGCAACTGGCGCTGGCGCATCGACAACTGCCGGCAATCCAGGCTTCGGCCTATCGCTGGTGGGTGGCCGAGCGCGAGGATGAACGTCGGGTGTTCGAGGCTCAGGTCGGCAGGCATGGCGTTGATCGTTTGTTGGCCGGGGGGCATTACGAGCTGCTGCGCGGGGATGAGTTGCTTGATGAGCTTGAAGACTTGCTGGAACACCGCATGGTCACAGCATAGAAACAATTGTGGCGAGGGAGCTTGCTCCCGCTGGGCTGCGAAGCGGCCCCCCTTATCCCTAATAAGAAGGGGACTGCTGCGCAGTCCAACGGGAGCAAGCTCCCTCGCCACAGGGTTTTTCGCTGGTTTCAAGATTCTGTATTGACCTATTTGTGTAGAAGGATTCGTCCCATGGCCGTGTTGCCAGAACTTGAAGCATTTCTCGAACTCGCCGAGTTCGGCCGGATGACCGGCAAAAGTCGTGCGATGCATGAACAGTCGCCCCAACAGGCGCGGATCGATTTTGAAGCCTCCTCCGGGTTTCTCGACGTGCCACTGGACAACGTGGCCTGCGAGGATTTCACCATCGCCGCAAGGGACGGCCACAGCCTGTCGGCGCGGCTTTATCGCGCGGGGCAAACTGTCGACGGCTTGCAGCCGGTGGTGTTGTATTTCCATGGCGGCGGCTATGTGGTCGGCAGCCTCGATTCCCATGATGCACTGTGCCGGCGACTGGCCTCGCAGGGCGGGTTTGCGTTACTGACCGTGGATTATCGACTGGCCCCGGAGTGGCGTTTCCCGACTCCGGTGCAAGACGCCTGCGATGCCGGCAACTGGCTGGTGCGCGAAAGCGCGGTGCGGGGGCTGGATGCGAATCGGGTCGCGCTGGTCGGCGACAGCGTGGGCGCGACACTGGCCACGGTGCTGTCGATCATGGCGGTGCGTGAGCCTCAGGAACTGGCGCTCAAACCCAAGGCGCAAGTGCTGTTGTACCCCGTGACCGACGCGACCACCAAGCGTGCCTCCCATCGTGATTTCGCCGAAGGGTATTTGCTGGAGACGCCGACGCTGGACTGGTTCTACGCGCATTACGGGCGTACGTCAGAGGACCTGGCGGATTGGCGTTGCTCGCCATTGCTGGCGGCAGATCTTTCGGGCGTGGCGCCGGCGCTGGTGTACCTGGCCGGGCATGATCCGCTGCGTGACGAAGGGCTGGCGTATGCCGAGCTGTTGCGAGCGGCGGGCAATGAGGTGACGTTGCTGGAGCAGCCGGGGATGACCCATGACTTCATGCGCATGGCGGGGTTGTTGAGCGAAGTGGAAGGGATTCATGCAGAAGTGGCGGGGTGGGTGCGTTCGCGGGTTTGAGTTGAAGTGAAAAAAAACCGCCATGCCTGGATCAGGGGTGGTGGTTTTTTTGTGTCCGGCTCAGGGCAGTTTGTTGTTCCGGCAATTGCCATCGCGGGCAAGCCCGCTCCCACAGGGATTTGTGAACGCCGCAAAAAACTGTGGGAGCGGGCTTGCCCGCGATGGCGGACCCACATTCACCACAAATCCCTGGCCCAAAAAAAATGCCCGCATCTCACGACACGGGCATTTTTCATTTCAGCTCACGACTCAGAAATCATACTTCGCGGTGACCTGCACGTTACGCGGCTCGCCGTAGAACGTGGTATCGAAGTTGCCCAGGCCCGTCAGGTAGTTCTTGTCGAAGACGTTGTTGGCATTGACGGTGAAGCTCAGGTGGTCGTCGAACTGGTAACGGGTCATCAGGTCCACGAGGGTGTAGCCACCTTGCTTGATCTGGGTGTAGTCGCCCGCGCTGGCGCTGTAGATCTTGCCGTAGAACGCGCTCTGCCAGCTCACGCCGCCACCGACGGTGAACTTGTTCATCACGCCCGGCAGACGGTAGGTGGTGAAGGTACGAACGACGTGTTCAGGACGGGTGGTGGACAGCGGGTAGCCGAAGATCCGTTGCTCGTCCTGGTCACGGGTCCGGGCGTAGGTGTAGCCGGCGGACAGGTTCCAGCCCTCGGCCAGTTCACCGGCCAGTTCCAGTTCCACGCCCTTGGTGGTCGCGCCGTCGATGGCTTTGTAGATGCCTTCGTTGGTGACCGGGTTGGTGCCGATCGATTCAGCGACGTTGTCCTGCTCGATGCGGAAGAAGGCCAGGCTGGCGTTCAGCTTGCCTTCGAAGTAGGCCGCTTTCAGACCGGTCTCGTAAGCGTTGCCTTCAACCGGCTGCAGCGTCGAACCGTTGGCGTCCTTGTAGATTTGCGGTTGGTAGATATTGGTGTAGCTGGCGTATGCGGAGTACGTGTCGTTCAGGTCGTACACCACACCGGCGTACGGCGTGACGACGCCGTGTTCCTTGTAGCTGGCGTGGGTGTCGGTCTGACCGGCGCCCGGGTTGTAGCTGTAGTCTTCGTTGTACTTGAAGGTGCTCAGGCGGGTGCCGAGGATGAACGACAGGTCGTCGGTGGGGCGCAGGCGCGTGGCCAGGTAAACGCCGTTCTGGCTCTGGGTGCGCTCGTATTTGCCGTTCTTCGGGAATTCCTGTTTCGGCAGTTCGCCGTTCCAGTCATAGATGCTGCCTGGAACTTGGGAGAACGCGCTGGTGTCGTAAGTCGCGCCGGTCTGGCGCGAGTGGGACGTCATGACACCGGCGACCAGTTCGTGCTCGCGACCGCCCAGGCTGAACGGGCCGGAGACGTTCACGTCAGCGGTGTTCTGCACGCGATGGCCTTCCCAGCGACCCCAGTAAAGGAACATGCCTTCACCGGTGGCGCGGTCCGGGTTGCCGCCGCTGGCCGAGGCCAGTTGGGTGTCGTGATCGGTGGTTTTCTGGTCCAGGCTGACTTTGAGTTTCCAGTCATTGGCCAGCGCTTGTTCCAGCGAGGCGAAGTAGGTGGTGCTGTCGAAGTCTCGACGGCTCCAGTCGGCAGCCGGGTTGAAGTGACGCGGGAACTCGGTACGGCCGCCATCGGCGAAGTAGGTCGGGTTACCGGTCCACGACGAACCGCGCGGGGTGGCGCTGGACTTGTCGATGCCGAAGGTCAGCAGGGTGTCGTCGGTCAGGTCGGCTTCGAGGACGCCGTAGAACAGGTCTTTCTTCTGGCTGTAGTGATCCAGGTACGAGTTGGCATCCTGATACGTGGTCACGAAGCGACCGCGGACGTTGCCGGAATCGGTCAGTGAACCGGAAATGTCGCCCTCAGCGCGGTATTTGTCCCAGCGGCCGGCGGTGGCGCTGACCGAGGCCTTGAAGTCCTTGGTCGGCTTCTTGCGGATCAGGTTGACCGTGGCGGACGGATCGCCCGTGCCGGTCATCAGGCCGGTAGCGCCCTTGATGACTTCGATGTGGTCGAGGCTGGCCGAGTCGTCGCTGTTGTTCGGGTTTTCACCGTAGACACCGTCGTAGATGGTGTTGACGCCATCGTACTGAAAGTTGGTGATGGCCTGGCCCCGGGCGGAAAATTCGGTACGGTCACTGTCGTATTTCTGCGACGTGATGCCGGGGGTGTTGCGCAGTGCATCGCCGACGCTCTGTACGCCGCGATCGTCCATTTGCTGACGGGTCACCACGGTCACCGATTGCGGTGTTTCGCGCAGGGTCAGCGGCAGCTTGGTCGCGGTGGTGGTGGCGCCGGTGGTGTAGGAGTTGGTGTCTTCAGTGGTCAGGCCCAGGGCCTGGCCGGAAATCGTGGTCGCGCCCAGTTGCAGGCCCGAACCGCCGCCGGAGACCAGGGTGACGCTGTTGCCGTTGATCTGGAACGAAATGCCGGTGCCTTTGAGCAGGGCGCTCAGGGCCTCGGACGGCTCCAGCGAACCGGACACCGCACGGGACTTGATGCCCGCCACCTGATCCGGGCTGTAGAGGATCTGCAGGTTGGTCTGCATGCCCAGCTCGGTCAGCGCGTTGGAAAGCGGCTGCACGGCGATATTCACTTTTACAGGTGCAGCATTGGCCATCGAGCTCCCCAGCAAGGTGGCGGTCAGCAGTACGCTGGTGAACAGGGTGCGATGCAATGTCGGGCGCTGTACGGCCAGCGCGATAGGTGTGCGGCGTGGTTGAGGTCGCATTACTTACCTGTGCTCCTGAAAAGTATTGTGCAGAGTTTTTGTTAATAAGAATTATTATTAGACGCGGCACAAACCAAAAACCGGAAAGAAACCCGTCAAATAAATTTTCACAGGGCAAAAAAGTAAAACCTGTGGGAGCGGGCTTGCTCGCGAAAGCGGTGTGTCAGGCAACATCGCCAGCGACTGACACGCCGTCTTCGCGAGCAAGCCCGCTCCCACAAGTCAAAGGTGTTTAGGCCGGTGCCAGCTCGGTGACGACCCGGCCGCTTTCCATGCGCACCAACTGGTCGGCCACGTCGAAATAGCGGTCATCGTGGGAGATCACGATGATGGTTTTGCCCAGGCGCTTGAGGTCCGGCAGCAGCTCGGTATAGAAAATCCGGCGGAAGGTCGGGTCCTGGTCGGCCGCCCATTCATCGAACACCAGCACCGGGCGCTCCTCGAGCCAGGCATTGACCAGTGCCAGGCGTTTGCGCTGGCCGGTGGAAAGATCGGTGGTGGTGAAATTGCCGTCCTTGACGCTGACCTTGTGCGCGATTTCCAGGCGTTGCAGGTATTTGTTGGCGTCTTCGGGGATGTGCGTGTCGCCCTGGATCACGTCATCAAAGAGGTAATAGTCAGCGAAGATCGTGGTGAACAATTGGCGGTAGTCATCACGGTTCTTCGCATCAATCGCCTCGCCGTTGACCCGGATCTCACCCTGCTGCGGCGTGTACAAGCCCAGCAGCAACTTGATCAGCGTGGTCTTGCCGCAACCGTTCTCGCCGACAATAAAGGTGATGTCGCCTTGCTTGATCGTCAGGTTGACCGGGCCGAGCTGGAACGGCGCGGCACCTTCGGCAGCCGGGAAGGCGAAACGCACATCGGCCAGTTTCAGTTCGTGCACGGCTTGCTTGACGTTGCCCTGATCGCTGAGCAACAAGTGTGGTTCAGGGGTGGAAAACTGTTCGGACAACTCGGCGATCCGGCGGAAGGCAATCTGCGCGCGGCTGACAATCGGCAGCGTGCTGATCAAATGTTCCAGCGGGCCTTTCATGTACAGCAGCACCAGCACAAAGCCGCTCATCACAGTCTTGTCGGCGCTTGGCCAGAAGGTTTGCAGCGCCAGGGCCAGACCAATGACCACGAAGAACAGCATCGAGCCGAAGGTCTTGGCGATGACGAAGGTGTTGATCGAACGCACTTGTGTGTTGCAGATGAATTCGGCCGTGGCCTTGATGCCCGAGACAAACATGCGCTGGCGACGTGGACGGTGAATCCGCAGTTCCTTGGCGCCTTCGGCAATCGCGTTGTAGTGCTTCTGCAGTTCGTCTTCAGCGTCACGGGCGGCCATGAAGCCCTGCACACCTTTGCTCTGGGCGTAGGCCTGGATCGCTGTGCCGATCAGAATCGCGGCGACCATGATCAGGAACATCGGCCATGAAAGAATGGCCAGGTAACCCATGCAACCCAGGGTCACGGTCACGGAAATCGCCAGCGGCGCGAAGGCGAAGGCGAAGTCGCTGATGGTGTCGACGTCGTGGGTCAGCACCGGAATCAGGCGGTGGCTGCGATAGCGTTCGATCTGTTCGATCGGTGCCGAGAGGACTTTTTCACCGAGCTGTTTACGCAGTTTGGCGATGATGTGCTGGCCGACGTAGTTGGTGCCGATGTCCGAGCAGATCGAACTCAGCAGCGCCAGCAGGCACAAGCCGGCGAACAAGGCAACAACGCCCTGGGTCAGGCCGGTGTCCGAATGCAGGGCGTTGTTGATGGTCGCCAGCAGTACCGTGACGCTCAAGCCGCCGACCATGCCCAGGAAAATGGACGCGGCGACGATGAGTCGAAACGGTTTCAACAGGGCGAACAACTCGCCGATGGCGCCACGGGGAGGCTGGGTCATGGAAGACAGTTCCTTGGGTATAAAGGCAGATACCCAGTAGAACGTCTGATCGAGGGGTTAATTTACAAGGTTGCCGACTGGCGGTGATCGCGACTCAAACACATGACCCTGTGGGAGCTAGCCTGCTAGCGATGACTGCATCACAGTCGATAGATATGTCGACTGTCAGTCCGCTATCGCGAGCAGGCTAGCTCCCACAGGATTGGGGTTATGGCTTACAGGTCGCGCACAATACGGAACCCCATCCAGTCGCCACGCTCTTGCGGGTACTGGCTGTTACGGTTGCCCGAGCGGGAGAACACCGGCGCTTCGCCCCAGTCGTTGCCACGAATGCGCACGGCTTCACAATTGGGTTCTACCCAGGCGCTGCCATCGGTGGGTGCACCGACGTAGTTCGGGTGTTCGCAGTCTTCGACCCATTCGTAGACATTGCCGTGCATGTCGTACATGCCGAACGCGTTCGGCGCGTAGCTGCCGACCGGCGAGCTGTAGCTGTAACCATCCGCCGGCCCGTAGGTGTTGGCGTGTTTACTGATGCTGTACTCCTTGCCTTCATCGAACGGGAAGGGAAACGGACCCTTGGTGCCGCCGCGTGCGGCGTATTCGCGTTGGGCTTCGCTGACCATGTGGTACTTCTGACCGGTCTTTTTCGAGAGCCAGGCGACGTAGTTCTTCACATCATCGAAGTTCATGCATACCGCTGGCTGACGCGGACCTTGCGGATAACGCGGCTTGCTGGCGACGCACTCGCGACCCGGCCGGGTATCGCCGTTGGCGATGGTCACGCCGCTCTCGCGCACGTAGCTGTCCCATTCACCGGCGGTGACCTGGAAACGGCTCATGGCGAACGGTTTGGCGAAGGTCACTTCGTGCATCGGACTTTCGTCGGGCTCGCGACCGACTTCATCATCCGGCGTGCCCATGGTGAAAGTGCCGGCGGGCAGCACGACCATTTCCGGGCAGTCGCGGCAGTCCTTGAACACTTTGCCGGGTGGCGGGGCGGTGGCCGCCTGGGCGGCGGTTGGTAATAGACCGGCGAGGAGGGCGGTCAGGGCGAGTGCCTTGAGCGGCACGGTTAATAGATCTTGGTTCATCTGTCGTCTCGATTTAAAAGAAAACGGGGTCACTGTGGTGAGGGTGCGATCCTGTGGAATGGGGCTTCTGTGGCGAGGGGATTTATCCCCGTTCGGCTGCGCAGCAGTCGCAAACCTGCTGGCTCGCTGTATCTGAAGAAGTGCTGGGGCGGCTGCGCCACCCAACGGGGATAAATCCCCTCGCCACAGAAGCCTTCAAGCCACAAGGGGGCAGCATTAGACGGTTTTGCTCAGCAAGGCCATGAAGCGGTCGATGTGGTTCTCGGTGTTGAGCAGGCCCGGCGCGATGCGGATCACCGGGCCGACGTCGCGGTCCACCGAGTCGCAGACCACGCGGTTCTCCATCAACTGTTCGGCGATTTTTCCGCAGTCGCGGTCCTTGATTCGGAAGAAGGTGAAACCGGCCGACAAGTCCGGGCTCTTCGGCGTGACCAGTTCGACGTGCGGGTGTTCCAGCAAGCGGTTTTTCGCATAAGTGTTGAGGGCATGGATGCGCGCCTGCACCTCGGCCTTGCCCAGTTCCAGGTGCAGCTTGAACGCTTCGTCCAGCGCCCAGCGGTGTTCGAAGCTGTGATAACCGCCGGGGGTCATGATGGTCGAGAACGTGGTCGCTTCGGAGAAGGTCGGAATCGTCGGCGTCACATCCTTGAGCTCGGCGGAACGGGCGCAGATGATCCCGGTGCCGCGCGGGCCAAACATCCATTTGTGGGTGCCGGCGATGAAAAAGTCGCAGTGCATGTCGGGGAAGTCGAGGTCTTCAACGCCAAAACCGTGCACGCCATCGACCACATACAGAATGCGATCCTTTTCCTCGCGGTTGCGATTCTGCTCCTCCACCAGTTTGCCGATCTCGCCGATCGGCAGCTTCACACCGCTGCCGGACTGCACCCAGGTCATGCCCAGTACACGGGTTTCGGGGCGGATGCCTTTGGCGATCGAACCCAGCACCTCATCCGCCGACACCTTGTGACTGTTCTCGAACAGCTTGAGCTTTCGCACCTTGACCCCGTCCTTTTGCTGGCGGTAACCCAGGGCGTAGTTGGTGGCGTAGTGTTCGTGCTCGCTGGTGAGGATTTCCTGATCCGGACGCACATGGATGCCGCCATAGATCAGTGACAGGCCTTCGGTGGTGCTGCCGGTCAGCGCGATCTGTTCGGGCTTGGCCTTGAGGTAACGACCGGCCCAGACGCGCACCGCTTGCTCGCGTTTTTCGGTTTCGCCCAGGTCCCAGTCCATTGCCAGGCCCGGGTTGCGGTCGAGGTTGGCGCGGTGGCGTTCAATCGCCTCACGCACCGGTCGAGGGTGGGACGTCACCAGGAAGTTGGCGAAGTGCAGGTAATCCGGATCCTGGTCGAACAACGTACGCAATTGCGCCCATTTGTCCTTGGGCAGCGGCGTTGGACTGGCAGCCAGTGCCTGTAGATTCACGGCAGAAGCCAGGGGCAGGCCTGCGGCGAGAATACCGGCCTGCTTGAGGAATGAACGGCGGTTAGTCATGAGCTCGGTTCGCTTTGGCAAAAGAGGGCATCAGTTTTTCGCCATCGGTCTGGACGACTTCTGCACCTGGTCCCAGACCCGCAGGAAATTCCCTCCCCAGAGCTTGGCGATATCGTCCTCGCTGTAGCCGCGACTGATCAGCTCGGCCGTCACGTTGCGTGCTTCGCTGACATCCTTCCAGCCGTCCAGACCGCCGCCGTCGTTGAAGTCGGAACTGATGCCGACATGGTCGATACCGATTTTTTTCACCGCGTAATCAATTGCGTCGCCGTAGTCCTTGAGGGTGGCTTTCGGTTCTTCGTCGACGATGGCGTAGAGTTGGCTGGCGTACTCGCCGAAACGTTGCTCGGACCAGACGGTGATGATCGGATCGCCCGGCATCAGCGCCATCTCCAGGCCTTGCAACGGTTGCAGGTCGAAGCGTGCACGCAGGGCGTTGAGTTTGTCCTGAGTGGCCTGGCTCAGCGGGCGGATGTAGGTCGGGAAGCCGACAATCTGCACCACGCCGCCGCTGTTCTTGATCAGCTGCATTTCCTGGTCGCTGAGGTTGCGCGGGATGTCCACCAGGGCGCGCGGTGCCGAGTGCGAGGCGACCATCGGAGTACGGCTCAACTGGGCGACTTGCTCCAAAGCCTTGGTCGACATCTGCGAGACGTCGATGATCACGCCGAGGTCGTTGAGGCGATGCACCGCCTGTTTACCGATCTCCGACAGGCCACCGAGGGCGTCTCGCGAATCATTGAAGAACGGCAGCGGTCGGGACGAATCCGCCCAGGCGTTGTTGCCCACGTAACTGAAACCGAACATGCGCATGCCGCGAGCGGCCCAGGTGTCCAGGGCGTTCAGGTCGTTGCCCAGCGGGTAGGCGTTGAGCATGCTCATGAAGATCGCGAACTTGCCTTCGCCGTGCAGGCGGCGGAAATCGTCCGGGGTATAGGCGATGGCGACCTGGTTGGGGAAGTCGCGAACCATCGTGCTGATGATTTTGTAGCGGGTTTCCTGCTCGAAGCGGGCTTCGTCGACGAAACCGGCGGTGGGGCGATGGGGGGCATTGGCGCCGTTCCAGATTTCCGGCCAGCCGAAAATCGTCAGGGCCGCGCCGGACAGGCGACCGCGGCCGGTCTTGACCAGGTCAAATTGGCCGGTGCCGTCCTTGTCCGCTTCATTGCCGGCGGTGCCGAAGTCCAGCGGGACGGTGACGTGGCTGTCGAAGGAGAGGATGCGCTCTTGCAGCTCATCGGCCTGTTTCATGACGTTAACCGGGTAGCCGGGATTGTCCTTGAACCAGTAATCCCAAACCGCATAGCCTGCCCCGGCACTGATCGCCAGGGCCAGAGGCAGGCCGATGTAGAGAGCCTTTTTCGAACGTGGTTTTGTCATTGCCATCTCAGTCAGGTTCGCCGCCCCGGTGCGGGCGCAGGGGCCTTTGCTATCTGGGAAGAACGAGTGGCCCGGTTGGAAATTTAGTGGGGCTGATGGCCCCATCGCGAGCAGGCTCGCTCCCACAGGGGATCTTCGGTGTTCACCCAATCCTTGTGGGAGCCAGCCTGCTGGCGATGCTTTTAAATTTCTGCGGGCAACAAACGTTCTAGCTTGGATAAAGCCTGCTTCATGGCTGACACAGGTAGGGCAATGACGATTTCTCGACGATGGTTCATGGCAGGCCTGGCGCTGACCGGCGCCGCCGTGCCTGCGGCTTTTTATGGGCATCGCGAATGGACGAAACCGGATCCGACGATCACCCCCGGCGAAGCTTCATTCGATGTGGCGGATGTCGCCGGCCAGCATCTGGCGAATACCTTGCGCGGCGTCTGGCAGATTCGTTTCGAAGGGCGTGACGCCGGTATCGAAGGCCTGCCTCGGGACGGGCTGGAAGTGTTTCTCGACGTCGGCCACAAAGGGCGCGGCTTGATCGGGTTCCTCGACACCGCCCAGCGTTTGCGCTCCAGCGAAGAGCCGCGCTACCGGGTGCTGGGCGATCTGGCAGAAGCCAAGCCGGCTGAACTGAGCTGGCGGCTGGTCAGTGCCAGCGCCGCCAATGGCACGCCGGATTACGAATTCAGCATGTCGCTGGACGAAGTCTGGGCCGGTTTCGGCAATGCCGGCAGCGGCACGCTTAGTGGGCGGGTGTTGAACCTCGATCGTCCGCTGATGATGACCGCCCAGGACAATCGCTTCATCGCGGTCAAACGGGTTTTTCCCGAAGCTCGCGAGCGAGCCGGTCTCAACGCCCCGCTGCTGGCGTGGCTGGTGTCCGCCGAGCATCGGCTGTTTCACCAGCTCTGGCATGCCTCGCGGGACAAGTGGCACACCCTGTCAGAAGACAAGCGCAACGCCCTGCGTGGCATTGGCTGGCAGCCGGGCCCGCGAGACAAGGAGCGCGATGCCCGTGGCACGCGCAAGGATCGCAACGGCTCGGGCGTGGACTTTTTCTTCATGCACCGGCACATGCTGGGCACGGCGCGTTCGATGCAGGACTTGCCGTCGTGGCAGCACTTTCCGCTGCCACAGCCGGAACTGGCCCGGGATCGCATCGGTTTCGCCAATTACTGCGACAACCACGACGGCACCGCGCTGCCGCCGACCTGGCTGGCCGATGACGATGCCGAGTATTCGCAATGGGTCAGCGACATCAAGACGGCCGAGACGTATCACAGCAACTTCCAGGTCTGGGAGTCGCGCTACCGTGATCCGCGTTATCTGTCGAAACTCACCCTGGGGCAGTTCGGTTCAGAGGTTGAACTGGGGCTGCACGACTGGCTGCACATGCGCTGGGCCTCGGTGCCCCGTGACCCGTCCAATGGTCAGCCGGTGCCGTTTGCGCGGGATCCGGCAGATTTCTCCGCGCGCTGGTATGCGCCGGAAAACGACTTCCTCGGCGACCCGTTTTCTTCCCATGTAAACCCGGTGTTCTGGCATTTCCACGGCTGGATCGATGATCGCCTGGAAGACTGGTTCCGCGCGCATGAGCGTTTTCATCCGGGGGAGGTCAGTCGGCTGGAGGTCAACGGGGTGGCGTGGTTTGCGCCGGGGCGTTGGGTCGAGGTGGATGATCCGTGGCTGGGGCCCAGCACCCATGGCTGCAGCACTACGCCGGGGTTGCAGGCGGGCAAGTCGGTTGAGATGGACCCGGAAACCATGAAACTGGCGCTGCGCATCACCTTTGGCGAGGACGAAAAAAAACTGGCGGACCTGTTCCGCAAAGTGCCGCAGCGACCTTGGTATGCGCGGCATTTGAAGGCCAAGCCGATCACCACTTAAGCAGGTGATACCGCGTTATCGTTCAATCGCGAGCAGGCTCGCTCCCACAGGTTATGTGTCGTGCCTACAATATGTGGCAAACATAGAACCCTGTGGGAGCGAGCCTGCTCGCGATGGCGTATCCACTTGCGCCGCAGTTACAGCGTCTGCCACCCGCCGCCCAACGCCTTGTACAGCGCAATACTCGCCTGCAACCGCGACAACCGCAGCTGCACGTTCAAATCCTGCGCCGCATACAGCGTGCGCTGGGTCTCCAGCACCGTCAGCAAATCCTCGGCGCCAGCCTGATATCGGCTTTGCGCAATATTGAATGCAGTCTGTGCCTGGTTCAGCTCCTCGCTTTGCCACTGGCGCTGTGCATCCAGCCCGCGGATGCTGTTGAGGGCTTTTTCCACGTCGGCGAAACCGTTGATGATCGCCCCGCGATAGGTCTCCAGCAGTTCTTCCTGGCGGGCCGTGGCTTTGTCGCGCTCGGCGCTCAGGCGGCCATTGTTGAACACCGGCGCAAGCAATCCGGCGGTGAGGTTGTAGAAAGGATTGCGCAGCATATCCGCCGCACGATCCGCGCCCGACCCCAGTTCCGCGCTTAACGTCACCTTCGGCAGCATCGCCGCGCGGGCCACGGTGATGTCGGCTTGCGCGGCGGCCAGTTGCGCTTCGGCGCGGGCGATGTCCGGACGCCGGGTGAGCAGTTCGCTGGGTGCGCCGGCCGCGATGGTCGGCCATGACAATTGATCGAAGCGTTCCTGCCCCAGAGCCAGCTCCTGAACCGGCCGGCCGAGCAGGGCGGCCAGACCGATCAGCGCGTCCTGCGCCTGCTGCTGCACCAGCGGCAATTGCCGTTGTTGCGCCGCCACCAGGCTTTTCTGTTGCGCCAGTTCCAGCGCCGTTGCCGAGCCTGAATCGAAGCGCGTCTGCACCAGTTTCAACACGTTCTGCGCGTTCGCCAGGTTCAGCTCGGCGATGCGACTTTGTTCACGCAGCGACAAGGCCTGCGCGTAGGTATTGGCGACGCCGCTGAGCAGCGTCAATTCCACGGTCGCCTGATCGAACTCGCTGGCCTGCAACGCGAATTGCGCGCTGTCACGGGAAGCCCGTTGACCACCCCAGAAATCGATTTCGTAAGTGGCGCTGAGGCTGGCATTGAAGTAATCGACGGCTTTGTTGTCGCTGTCGGCGTCGAGCTGGCTGTAACCGTTACCGCGCAGCAGTTTTTGCCGATTGGCGTTCAGGGCACCCTTGACCTCCGGTAGCTGCGAACCCCCGGCAACCACCGTTTCGGCTTGCGCCTGGCGCACCCGCGCGATGGCCGCGGCCAGGTCGTAACTGCCGACCCGCGCCTGTTCGATCAGTTGATCCAGCTGCGGGCTGCCGAACTGCGTCCACCATTGCAGGTTGCTGCGGGTGGCGCTTTGCGTGTGCGGCGATTGCCAGGAAGAGGGCGGCTGGATGCCGCTGTCCGGGCGCTGGGCGGGTGTGCCGCAGGCGCCGAGCAACAGGCAGAGGGTCAGTAAACTCAGTTGCGGCTTCATGGAGAGATCATTCACTGGTAAGGGCCGTGACCGGGTCGAGTCGGGCAGCTTTGCGGGCCGGCATGAAGCCGAAGACAACACCGGTGACCAGGGCGCAGCCGAAGGCGCCGAGCACCGCTATCAAAGAGAACGCGACAGCGACTTCGCTGAGGATCAGCACACCGCCGACGATCAGCGCCAGGGCAATCCCGGCGAGCCCGCCGACTACCGACAGCATCACCGCTTCCGTCAGGAATTGGCGGAGGATGTCGCGCTGACGGGCGCCGGTGGCCATGCGGATGCCGATCTCCCGGGTGCGTTCGCGCACGGTCATCAGCATGATGTTCATCACGCCGATGCCGCCGACCAGCAGCGAAATCGCGGCAATCGAACCCAGCATCAGCGACAGGGTGTTCTGCGTGCGCGCTTCGGCCTGGATCATCGCGGCGTTGTTGGTCAGCTCGAAATCCTTCTTGCCGTTGTGCAGGCGCAGCATCAATTGCTCGATGGCGATTTCGGTCTCCTTGACCTTGCGCGCGTCGGCGGCGGCGATGGCCACGTATTCGGGGTTGTGGGTGCCGAACAACCGCACGCTCGCAGCGGAATACGGGATGGCGATGCGGTCGTCGCTGTCGGAGTCGCCAGAGCTGGCGCCTTTTTCCGCGAGCACACCGACCACCTGAAACGGCACGTTCTCGATCAGGATGTATTGGCCGATCGGGTTGGCCACATCCTTGAGCAACTTGGTCCGCACCTTGTGACCAATCACCGCGACTGCTGCGGCGTTGCGTTCATCGTCCTCGGTGAAATAGCTGCCTTGCACCACCGGCCAGTTGAAGATGGCCGGGAAATTAGTGTCGTTGCCGCCGACGTAGCTCAAGTGGTCGAGGTTGCCGAAACGCACTCCGGCTTCCTGGCCGTTGACCGGCATGATCCGCGTCACCTGCGGCAGGCTGCCCACCGCTGCGACATCGTCCAGGGTGACGATGCCCAGCGGCGTTCGCGGGTTGGGCGATGAGCCGCTGAGGTAAATGATGTTGGAGCCGAACGCGCCCATTTGCGCCATCACCTGGCGCTTGCTGCCTTCGCCGACGGCCAGCATCACCACCACCGACGCGACGCCGATGATGATGCCAAGCAACGTCAGCGCCGTGCGAAAGCGGTTGATCCACATCACCCGCCACGCCGCTTGCACCGCATCGATCAGCTCGCCTTTCCACGCGCCGGTGGCTTGCGCGCCTTCGGTCAGGCGCTTGCGCAGATCCACCGCTTGCAGCGCGCCGGGGTTGGCCGAGGTCTGTGCTTGAGGATTGTCGTAGGCGCTGTCGCTGATGATCAGCCCGTCGCGAATTTCGATGATGCGTTTGGCCCGGGCCGCGACTTCGCGGTCGTGGGTGATGAGGATCACCACGTGGCCCTGGCTCGCCAGTTCGTCGAGCAGGGTCATCACCTCGGCGCCACTGTGACTGTCGAGGGCGCCGGTGGGTTCGTCGGCGAGGATGATGTGGCCGCCGTTCATCAAGGCGCGGGCGATGGACACCCGTTGTTGCTGGCCGCCAGACAGTTGATGCGGACGGTTGCCGGTGCGCGAAGCGAGGCCGAGACGGTCGAGCAGGGCGGCGGCACGGGCGTGGCGTTCGGCGGCCGGGGTGCCGGCATAGATGGCCGGCATCTCGACGTTTTCCTGGGCCGAGCCGGACGGGATCAGGTGATAACCCTGGAACACAAAGCCAAAGGCTTCGCGGCGCAGCCAGGCCAGCTCGTCGCTGTCGAGGGCGGCGACGTTTTGCCCGGCGAAACGGTATTCGCCCGATGTCGGGCGGTCGAGGCAACCGAGGATGTTCATCAGCGTCGATTTGCCGGACCCGGAGGCACCGACAATCGCCACGAACTCCCCGGCATGGATCGACAGGTCGATGCCGCGCAACACGTGAACTTCCGGTGAATCACCGCCGCCATAGGCTTTGCGGATGTCCTGCAGGTCGATCAGGGGCGTGTGCATCAGCCGCCCCTCCCGTCGGCCGGGCCGATCAGCAGGTGATCGCCTTCCTCTAATCCGTCGAGGATCTGCACCCGCAGACGATCGCTGATGCCGGTGCGCACGTCGCGCTGCTGGATGCTGCCGTTTTCGGCGACGACCTGGGCGATTTGCCTATTCGCTTCGGTGCCGGCCTGCAACGCCGCGACCGGTGCGGTCAGGGTATTTTTCGCCTGATCGGAAACGAAGAACACCTGGGTGGTCATTTCCGCCATCAACGCGTTGTCGGCGTTATCGACATCCAGCAACACCGTATACAGCACCACGCGCGCGCTGCCGCTTTTGCTCGAGCTGGCGGGACTGCCGCCGCCCTGACTGGTCTGGTCCAATGGCTTGGGTGGCACCGGCAGAATCTGCCGCACGGTGCTGCTCCAGCGTCGGTTGCCACCGCTGAGGGTGGTAAACCAGGCGCTCATGCCGGGTTTGACGTGGCCGATGTCGGCTTCCGAGACTTCGGCCCACACGGTCATCGGCGACAACTTGGCGATGCGCAAGATTAAGGGTGTTTGCTGCTGGGCGTTGAGGGTCTGGCCTTCACGGGCGTCGAGGGCGACCACGGTGCCGGACATTGGCGCGTAAATCCGCGTGTAACCAAGTTCGGCCTGATCGCTGCGCAGGCTGGCCTGGGCCTGGCGGATCTGCGCCTGGAACATGTCGATGCGCGCCTGGGTGGCGCGCAGTTCGGCCTGGGCTGTTTGCACGTCTTCTTCACGGGTCGCGCCACCGGCCTTGAGGTTCTGCTGGCGCTGGAACTTCTGCCGGGCCAGTTCGTGCTGGGCCCGTTGTTCCTGGAGCTGCGCCTTGAGGTTCTCGATGGAGTAGCGTCCGGCGTCGAGCTTGGCCTGCTGGGTGGACGGGTCGATCTCCACCAGCAGCTGGCCTTCCTTGACCACGTCGCCCACTTCCACGTGAATCTTCTGGATCTGCCCGGACGCCTGGGCGCCAACGTCGACATAACGCCGCGGTTGCAGGGTGCCCAACGCGGTGACGCTGCTTTCAATGTCGCCACGGCTGACTTGCACGGTGGCGAATTTATCCCGGCCAGGCGGGATCACTTGCCAGGCGGCGATGGCGATAACGGGGATCAGACAAAGTGCTACAAGCAGGGCGCGTCGGGTCTGTCGGGGACGTTTCATGCAGGGTTCCGGCCAATGGATATCGGCCCGTCGTTCAATCTGCGCAGATAAACCGGCGACAGCCGAACGCTGTCGGGGAGCCGACAGACACGGGGAGCTGTCCTGTAAACGAGGAAAGGGGCGGGGAATTTAGGCGCGGACACATAGGGTTACAGGTGTAGCACAAGACTATTTATCGGGTAAGTCAAACCAACACTTTAAATCTATATGAGAATTACTATAAATTACGCGGCTTGAACTGCCACCATCTTGCCACTGCCTATGTCGGCGGTCGCCGAGGTGGCTCAAGGACAGAAACCGCACCCTGTGCGGCCGGGAGTCATGTTGGAAAACTACTATCGCGAGCTGGTGTGTTTCCTGAACGCCAAGCTAGGCAACCGTCAGGTGGCCGAAGATGTGGTGCATGACGCTTATCTGCGAGTACTGGAGCGTTCCAGTGATACGCCGATCGAGCAGCCCCGGGCCTTCCTTTATCGCACCGCTCTGAACCTGGTGATCGACGATCATCGGCGCAATGCCTTGCGCCAGGTCGAGTCGCTGGACGTGCTCGACAACGAAGAGCGCTACTTCACGCCATCCCCGCACAATTGCCTCGACCACGGCCAGCGCCTGGAAATGCTCCAACGTGCCTTGGCGGAATTGCCACGGCTGTGTCGCGAAAGTTTTCTGCTGCGCAAGATCGATGGCCTGTCGCACCCGGAAATTGCCGAGAACCTGGGCATCTCCCGCGCGCTGGTGGAGAAGCACATCGTCAATGCCATGAAGCACTGCCGCATACGGATGCGCCAGTGGGACGCCCATTGATCCCTTCTCTCTAAATTTTTTTTCATTGTCCTCGTTCCTACTCAACAGACGACCTGCTGTCCTGCATCAGGTCACTTAGGCTTATTCCCCTTGTTGAGGGGTTCATCCAGAGGACACTGGAAATGACACAGGCAATTGCATCGCCCATCGTTCACGACCTGATCGGCGTCGGTTTCGGCCCTTCGAACCTGGCGCTGGCCATCGCTCTGCAAGAGCGCGGGCCGAGCCAGGGCGAGCTGGATGTGCTGTTTCTCGACAAGCAGCCCAACTACAGCTGGCATGGCAATACCCTGTCGACCCAGAGCGAGCTGCAGATTTCCTTCCTCAAGGACCTGGTGACCCTGCGCAACCCGACCAGCCCGTATTCGTTCGTCAACTACCTCAAGCATCACGGCCGTCTGGTGGACTTCATCAACCTCGGCACCTTCTACCCGTGCCGCATGGAGTACAACGACTACCTGCGCTGGGTCGCCGGCCAGTTTGAAGCCCAGAGCCGCTACGGCGAAGAAGTGCTGACCATCGAGCCGGTGCTGCACAACCAGCAGGTCGAGGCGCTGCGGGTCATCTCTCGCGACGCCACGGGTCATCAACATGTACGCACCACCCGGTCGGTGGTGGTCAGTACCGGCGGTACGCCGCGCATTCCCGAAGCGTTCAAGGCGCTGAAAGATGATGGCCGCGTGTTCCACCACTCGCAGTACCTGGCGCAGATGGACAAGCAGCCGTGCGTGAACAATCAACCGATGAGCATCGCGATCATCGGCGGCGGGCAAAGCGCGGCAGAAGCCTTCATCGATTTGAACGACAGCTTCCCGTCCGTGCAGGTCGACATGATCCTGCGTGGCTCGGCGCTGAAACCGGCGGATGACAGCCCGTTCGTCAACGAAGTGTTCTCGCCGGAGTTCACCGACCTGGTGTTCCAGCAGGCGAGCAGCGAGCGTGAGCGCCTGGTCAACGAGTACCACAACACCAACTATTCGGTGGTGGACATCGACCTGATCGAACGCATCTACGGCACCTTCTATCGCCAGAAAGTCTCGGGCATTGCGCGTCACACCTTCCGTACCCTGACCACTATCGAAAAAGCCACCGCCACCGAGCACGGTATCGAACTGGCGTTGCGCAACAACGCCACCGGGGAAGTGACGGTTCGTCTGTACGATGCGGTGGTATTGGCCACCGGTTACGAGCGCCAGATGCACCGCAAACTGCTGGCGCCGCTGGAGCAATACCTGGGTGATTTCGAAGTGGATCGCAACTACAAACTGATCACCGACGAGCGCTGCAAGGCCGGCATCTATATGCAGGGCTTCTGCCAGGCGAGCCATGGTTTGAGCGACACACTGTTGTCGATCCTGCCGATTCGCGCGGATGAGATTGCAGGTTCCTTGTATGACCATGGCAAGAACCGTGGGCATAGCCGGTCGGTGGTGGATTTGTTGTTGGCCACTGCCAGCTAAAATGTGTGGCGGCTGTGAGGCCGTCATCGCGGGCAAGCCCGCTCCCACAGTTTGATCTATTGGCACAAAATCTGTGTTCACTAGAGATCCCTGTGGGAGCGGGCTTGCCCGCGATAGGGCCCTCAATAGCAGCACAAATCTTGAAAGCTGAACCCTTCCTGAAGAACCCTGCAATTCCCCCGCCACCCACCGTTCCTTCGTTTACTCTCCAGAAGTCGGGGCGTAAGCTTCGCGCGTTTTCATCAATAGTGGAGACCCTCAGTGGGTACTTGTTCGAGTGACAGTAGTCGGCCGGTTTCGATAACCGGTACCTTCCCGGCAAGATAACGCGCAGTCTTTGGTGCCGTTGTCTCGCCTGAGAGCGAGTAGCGGCCTCCCGATCGAGCCAGTTGCGGCCCGACTCCCGATGTCCCTCTCATCGACGCCTGATCGTGTGTGATGTTCGACGTGCCTGTCGTCATCGCAGCGACTCGACACGCCTGCTCGAAGGTCTCCCGGCTGACCCTGGGGGCAACGCCATGAACCTTACCCTGCTCAAGGAATTCTTCGCCGGATTCCTGCGCACCCGTCACATCGGCCGGCACTTTCGCCGACTGGCGCTGCTGGAAAGCTTCACCGACACCACGGTCAGCCGTGAAGTACCGCCAACGCTGGCGCAAACCCTGGTCACCGCAGCTAACAGCGACACCGGCGCCTTGCTGAAAAAACTCGGCAGCCACACCGACGGCTTGAGTGAACAGGAAGCCGACACCCTGCGCGGGCAATTCGGCCTCAACGAAGTCGAGCACGAACAGCCACTGCCGTGGTGGACTCACCTGTGGCACTGCTACAAAAACCCGTTCAACCTGCTGCTGACCTTGCTCGCGGTGATCTCCTTGCTGACCGAGGACATGAAAGCCGCCATCGTGATTTTCTCGATGGTGGTGCTTTCGACCTTGTTGCGCTTCTGGCAGGAGAGCAAATCCAACCAGGCCGCGGACGCCCTCAAGGCCATGGTCAGCAATACCGCCACGGTGCTGCGCCGGGAAGCGCCGCGTACCGAGCTGGCGATCAAGCAATTGGTGCCGGGCGATCTGATCGTGCTCTCGGCCGGTGACATGATCCCCGCTGATTGCCGGGTGCTCAGCGCCAAGGACCTGTTCGTCAGCCAGGCGGCGATGACCGGCGAATCGATGCCGGTGGAAAAATTCCCGCGCCAGCAGGACCGCGACAGCGGCAATCCGCTGGACCTCGACAACATCCTGTTCATGGGCACCAACGTGGTGTCCGGTACGGCGATGGCGGTGATTCTCACCACCGGCAACAATACCTATTTCGGCGCCCTGGCCCAGCGGGTCGGCGCCACCGATCGTGCGCCGACCTCGTTCCAGACCGGGGTCAACAAAATCAGCTGGCTGTTGATCCGCTTCATGTTCGTCATGGCGCCGCTGGTGCTGTTCATCAACGGTTTCACCAAGGGCGACTGGACCGAAGCGCTGCTGTTCGCGCTGTCGATTGCCGTGGGCCTGACCCCGGAAATGCTGCCGATGATCGTCACCTCGACCCTGGCCAAGGGCGCGGTGTTCCTGTCGCGTAAAAAAGTCATCGTCAAACGCCTCGACGCGATCCAGAACTTCGGTGCCATGGACGTGCTGTGCACCGACAAGACCGGCACCCTGACCCAGGACAAAATCTTCCTCGCCCGTAACGTCGACGTCTGGGGCAACGACTCCGACGACGTGCTGGAAATGGCCTACCTCAACAGCTACTACCAGACCGGCCTGAAAAACCTGCTGGACGTGGCGGTGCTCGAACACGTGGAAATCCACCGTGAATTGAAGGTCGGCACGGCGTTTCGCAAGGTCGATGAAATTCCGTTCGACTTCACTCGCCGGCGCATGTCGGTGGTGGTCGCCGAGCGCGATCAGCCGCCTCTGCTGATCTGCAAAGGCGCGGTGGAGGAAGTGCTGGCGGTGTGCACGCGGGTACGTCATGGCGTTGTCGATGAAGCCCTCAGCGAGGAACTGCTGGCGCGGATTCGCCAGGTCACTGCTGCCTTCAACGCTGAAGGCTTGCGGGTGGTCGCGGTCGCCGCGCGTCCCATGATTGAAGGCCGCGACACGTACAACCTGGCGGATGAACAGGCGCTGACGCTGATCGGCTATGTGGCGTTCCTCGATCCACCGAAAGAAAGCACCGCCCCGGCCCTGAAGGCGCTGGCCGCTCACGGCGTCGCGGTGAAAGTGCTCACCGGTGACAACGAGCTGGTGACGGCGAAGATCTGCCGCGAAGTCGGCCTGGAGCAACAAGGCCTGCTGATGGGCAACGACATCGAGCGCATGAGCGACGCCCAATTGGCAGTGGCGGTCGAGACCACCAATGTCTTTGCCAAACTGACGCCGTCGCACAAGGAACGCATCGTGCGTCTGCTCAAGGGCAACGGCCACGTGGTCGGTTTCATGGGCGACGGCATCAACGATGCGCCGGCGCTGCGTACTGCCGACATCGGTATTTCGGTGGACAGCGCCGTGGACATCGCCAAGGAAGCGGCCGACATCATCCTCCTGGAAAAGAGCCTGATGGTGCTGGAGGAGGGCGTGCTGGAAGGGCGCCGCACCTTCGCCAACATGCTCAAGTACATCAAGATGACGGCCAGCTCGAACTTCGGCAACGTGTTCTCTGTGCTGGTGGCGAGCGCGTTCATTCCGTTCCTGCCGATGCTGCCGATGCACCTGCTGGTGCAGAACCTGCTGTACGACATTTCACAGATCGCCATCCCGTTCGATCACGTCGATGACGAAATGCTCAAGCAACCGCAGCGCTGGCAACCGGCGGATGTCGGGCGCTTCATGCTGTTTTTCGGCCCGATCAGTTCGATTTTCGACATCACCACGTTTGCCCTGATGTGGTACGTGTTCGACGCCAATACCCCGGACCACCAAACGCTGTTCCAGTCTGGCTGGTTCGTGGTCGGGCTGCTGACCCAGACGTTGATCGTGCACATGATCCGCACCCCGAAAATCCCGTTCCTGCAAAGCCGCGCGGCGATGCCGTTGATGGTCATGACCGGGATCATCATGGCCGTGGGGATTTTCCTGCCGATGGGGCCATTGGCGCACTACTTCAAATTGCAGGCGCTGCCGTCGCTGTATTTCGTGTTCCTGCCGGTGATTCTGCTGGCGTACATGGTGCTGACCCAGGCAGTGAAGGGCTTTTACATTCGGCGGTTCGGTTGGCAGTGATTGTCGGAGGCTGCGGCTATTTCAGAAAAGTCCTACAGAAACATCTGTGCGCCTCCCGTAGCCTCGCCGCTTCAAAAATCAGCTATTCACACATGAGGCTACGATGCCGAATAAAGCCTTGCGCATCCTGATCGCCGACGAGCAGCACTTTCACCGGATGATCATCGAGCGGCTATTCAACCAACTCGATTATTACCGGGTGGCACCGGTGCACGACCTTGCGTCAATGCTGACCCTGGTCGAGTACGGTTGCGAGCCGTTTGACCTGGTGGTCGTCAACGCCGCGCTGGGGGCAGGCGAGCTGGATTTGCTCAGTTACTTTCTCGATAACCGGCAGGTTTGCCACGCGCTGATTTTCGACGGGCAACAGGCGCAGTTGCCGCCGATTCCGGCCTGCGGGCAACAGAAAATTCGGGTGAGTCACGATGTGCTGCCTGATCTGGCGTGCATTCAGCAGTTGATGACGATCATTGACCCATCGCCGGAGTTTTATCAGCGGTATGCCGGGTGATGGCGGCGCACCGTTCGTCGGAACTGTCATTTCTTACAGGTAGAATCTGCCTTTCCTCCATGCAACAGTCTTGGCGCAGCCGTTGCGTCTGCCCCGGCGTTTTCCGGCGAACATTCGTTGAGTCTTTGCACAGGGAGTTGTCATGAAGGCAGTGCTGATTGTCGACGATCATCCGGTGGTCCGCGCCGCACTCAAGCTTGTCCTTGAACGGGAGGGTTTCAAGCAGATTCATGAGGCGGCAAGCGTTGGGGAAGCGTTGACGATACTGCGGGAGCATCCCGTCGATCTGCTGATCCTGGACCTGGTGATGCCCGGCGGCAACGGGCTGGATTTGCTTGAGCGAATCAGGGCGAGCGACTGGAAATGTGTGGTGCTGGTTTTCACCTCGCTCGATCCGCTGTTTTTCCAGGAGCGTTGCATGCGCGGTGGTGCCTTGGCGTACGTCTCGAAAACCAACAGCCTGGATCAATTGCACAAGGCCGTGCAAGCGTTGAGGGCGGGTTATACCTATTTCACGCAGTTGCTTTCCAGACCGATGAACCCGCTGCAACACAGCGAAAAAAAGTTGATCGATTTACTGTCCAACCGTGAGTTGACCATCTTGCAATACCTCGCCCGAGGCCTCTCCAACAAGGCGATCGCCGAAGCCATGAACCTGAGCCACAAAACCGTCAGCACCTACAAAACGCGTTTGATCATAAAACTGGGGGTGATGGCGGCGGTGCACCTGCGGGATTTCGCCATACGCAATCACCTGATCTGAGTGCGCCCGCCCGTGCGTGTATGGCTGCTGATCCTCATGGTGTGCCTCGTGCCGCCAGCGTCGGCCACGATCGCCAGCAAGCCTGAGCGCTTGCAGGTGCTGGGGCGTTCCACAGTGGAGGGCTACGAGGTCAGTCTGGATGAACAGGACCGCCAATGGCTGCGCAACAAACGCGTCTTGCGCCTTGGGGTGAGCGGGCCGGACTACCCGCCGTTCGAGGTGACGCGCAATCACGATGAGCTGGAGGGCATCACCGCTGATTACGCCATGCTCATTGCGCAGCTGCTCAACGTGCAGATCGAGGTGCTGCGTTATGTCACCCGTGAAGCGGCCATGGAGGCGCTTAAATTCGGCAAGCTGGATGTGCTGGGGACTTCGAACAACTTTGAACTGGCCGACCCCGAGCTGATCCTGTCCAGCGCTTATGCTGAAGATCAGCCGATGCTGGTCACCCGGCTGGACGAGCACATGCCCGCGGATCTGGCGGGCAAACGCATTGCCATGGCCGATGATTACCTGCCGGCGCAGACCGTTGAATCGTTCTATCCCGAGGCCAGCCTGCAGCGTTATCCGTCGACGCTCGATGCGCTCGGGGCGGTGGCGTATGGGCAGGTTGACGTCGCTCTCGTAGACATCTTCAGCGCCAATTACCTGATCAACAATAACTACCTCAATGACGTTCAGCTGATGGGGCCCTCGGGCCTCGACGCTAACCCGTTCGGCTTCGCGCTGGCTCGGGACAACCTGGCGCTGAAGGACCTCATCGACAAGGCGCTGGCGGCGATCCCTATGGATCAGCGCTCGGTTATCGAGCAGCGCTGGAGCGCCGGCAGGGCCAAAGTGGCGGGGCAGCAACGCGTGAGTCTGAGCGAGAGTGAACAGCGCTGGCTGGATCAGCATCCAATGGTGAAGGTGGGTGTCGTCGGGGACTTTGCGCCGTTGACGTTCTACGATACCGAGGGACGATTCAGTGGGTTGACGGCGCAATTGCTGAAGCTGATCAGCCAGCGCAGCGGTTTGAACTTCGACGTGTTGCGAGGCCAGACCCTGGACCAGCAGATCCAGCGCCTCAAGGCCGGCGAGATCGATGTCTTGCCCGCCATCATCCCCACGACCGAAGGCGTTGGCGGACTGCACTTTACCCGGTCCTATTTGATCAATCCGTACATGCTGGTCAGTGCGACTACCTCCGGTAACCCGAAGACGCTGGACGATCTGGCCGGTAAACGTCTGGCGATTTATCCCCGTCACCCGATGCGTGCGTTCATTCAGAAACAGGCACCCGATGTGCAGATGGTGGACGTACAAAACCCGGCCCAGGGTCTGGAACTGGTGGCACAGGAACAGGCCGATTTCGCGCTCAGTTCATTGTTCATTACCCGTTACCTGATTGCCCGGTATTACCAGGGCCGTTTGCGCATCAGCAGCACCGTGGGCGATGAGCCGGCGCGCATCGCTATGGCAACCGGCCGTGATGAATCGGTGTTGAACTCGATTTTAAACAAGGCGTTGCTGAGCATTTCGCCCGAGGAGATGGACGATCTGGTCGCCCGCTGGAGCAACGATGTCGTCGTGGATGACAGCTATTGGCTGCGTCATCGCCAAGGCATTTTGCAGGCGTTTGCCGCGGCCGGGGTCTTGTTGCTGCTGGCCTTGGGCTGGATCGCCTGGCAGCGTCGGCAGATCCGCCAGCGCCAGCAGTGGCTGCAGCAATTGCAGGACGCCAAAGACGCAGCGGAGGATGCTAACCGGGCCAAAACCACGTTTCTGGCAACCATGAGCCATGAAATCCGTACACCGATGAATGCCCTGATCGGGTTTCTGGAAATGGCCTGGAAGCGGGCAGAAGAGGGCGTGGCAGACCGTACGGCCCTTGAAGTCGCGTCAGCGGCCGCGCAACAGTTACTGGGGTTGATCGGCGATATCCTCGACATCGCCCGCATCGAGTCCGGGCATTTATCCCTGACACCTGAACGCGCCAATCTGCGGGCATTGGTGGAGTCGGTCTGCCGGGTTTTCGAAGGGTTGGCACGGCAGAAAAACCTGGAATGGCGTGTCGAAATGGACGCGCGCAGCGATCGCGACGTGTTGATCGACCCCACGCGCTTCAAGCAGGTGCTGTCCAACCTGTTGAGCAACGCGACCAAGTTCACCCGTGAAGGGGAGGTGAGTTTGACGTTGAGTGTGGTGCCCGGATTGTCGGGGCATCTGGTGGTCAATGTGCGCATTGAAGACACCGGCATTGGCATCAGCGCAGCTGATCAGAAGCTGTTGTTCAGTCCGTTCGTTCAGGGCGGCAACAGCCAGCAATCCGCCCGCAAGGGGGCCGGGTTGGGGTTGGTGATCAGTCGCACGTTATGCGAAATGATGGGTGGCCGCCTGGAGCTGCGCAGCGTCCTCGGGCAGGGCTCGAAAGTCGAGATCAGCCTGTCGCTGATCGCGTTGCAGCCGCTGCCCGCCGATGAATCGGCGAACAGGGCGCTGGTGCAGGTCCCCACGCGGTCCCTGACTGTTCTGGTGGTCGACGATCACTCGGCCAATCGCCTGTTGCTCTCAAGTCAGCTGAGCTACTTGGGGCACCGGGTAATGGAGGCCGAGGATGGCGAGCATGGGCTGGAACTGTGGCGTGCACACGAGTTTGACCTGGTCATCACTGACAGCAATATGCCGAGGCTCAGCGGTTATGAATTGACCGGTGCGATACGCGATGAAGAGTGTGCGCAAGGTTTGCCGCCGACGCTGATTCTGGGTTTTACCGCCAATGCGCAGTCTGAGGAAAAGGTCCGGTGTCTGGAAGCGGGCATGGACGATTGCCTGTTCAAACCGATTCGGCTGGCGGATCTGAGTAGCTGGTTGGCCGACTGGTTTTCAGAGATGACGAGCGAACAATCTTCATCGTCCGAGATGGACTTGAGCGAGCTGGAAAAATACGTCGGTGAAGACCGGACGTTGATTAATAAATTGCTGCGCGAACTGGCACTGACTAATCGAGATGACCGTAAAAACCTGCTTCAGGCACATGCCGACAACAATCTCCCCGGTCTGCGAGAGCTGGCGCATCGCATCAAGGGCAGTGCGCGCATGGTTCGGGCTCAACGGTTGATCGAGTGTTGCATGGTGCTGGAAAGTGCCTGCGCCGAAGGTCGCGCGACATTGATCGACGAAGCCGTCGATCAATTGCAGGACGCCATGCGCAGTCTCGAACAGAGGCTTGAGCAGGACTGACGCTTAATCCCAGTGCGGCGCGATGCCTTTGGGGCTGGTCAAACGATGGCCGCGCTCCAGGCTGGCGATCAACGCCATGTCGGCTTCGCTCAACTGCAGGGCGCAGGCTTGCAGATTGCTTTGCAGGTTGGCGCGTTTGGTGGAAGAGGGGATGACCGCGTAGCCCAGTTGCATGGCCCAGGCCAGCGTGACTTGGGCCGGGGTTGCCCGCAGTCGATCGGCGATTTGCTGGATGACCGGGTCTTTCAACACTTCGCCGTAGGCCAGGGTCATGTAGGACGTGATCTGGATGCCCTGACGCTGAGCAAACTCAACGACCTTGCGGTTTTGCAGGTACGGGTGCAGTTCGATCTGGTTGGTCGCGATGTGCTCGGCACCGACCGCCGCAATCGCCTGTTGCATCAGGTCGATGGTGAAGTTGGACACACCGATCTGCCGGGTCAGGCCCTGGCGTTTAGCTTCGAGTAAGGCGCCCATGAATTCTTCGACCGGCACTTGATCTTCCGGGGATGGCCAGTGGATCAGCGTCAGGTCCAGGTAGTCGGTCTGCAGTTTGCGCAGGCTCTCTTGGAGGCTGTCGATCAGCCGGTCCTTGGCGAAATTGGCGACCCAGATTTTGCTGGTGATGAACAGCTCTTCACGGGCGATGCCGCTGGCGGCGATGGCTTCGCCGACCTCGGCTTCGTTTTCATAGATTTGTGCGGTGTCGATCACCCGGTAGCCCAGCTCCAGGCCGGTGCTCACCGAATCGATGACCACCTGGCCTTGCAAGCGAAAGGTTCCGAGACCGAATGCGGGAATAGACATCAATGACTCCAGGGGTTGCAGTGGGAATGGGCAGGAGTATCCCCGCGTGCCTCCCTGGGAAAAACCGCTGGATGGGCAAAGCACTGTTTACCGCAAGTCATGAATCGTGGGGCAGCCTGGGGGATTGAGGGTGTCTGGTCTGCCGTCTTCGCGGGCAAGCCTCGCTCCTACAGGGGGCGGCGTTGCGTTTGTAGGAGCGAGGTTTGCCCGCGAAGGCCCCGACTCGGTCTCGGAACTTACCCCCGAGCCTCAAGAATCATGCAAGTGGTCGACCCGGTCGCATACAGTCGCCCGTCCACATCATAAATCCGCCCCTCGGCCAGCGCAGTGGAACGACCCAGATGCACGATTTTGCCCTCGGCCCGAACCGGTCCGCTGGTGCCGGTCAATGCGCGGACATAACTGATGCGCAAATCCAGCGTCGTATACCCCTGGCCCTTCTTCAGTTGCGTATGAATCGCGCAGCCCATGCATGAATCCAGCAAGGTCGCCGCATAGCCGCCATGCACGCTGCCCAGCGGGTTGTAATGCCGCGAATCCGGCGTGCCCTGGAAAATGAACAGCCCGGCCGACCATTCGATGGGGATGAAATCCATCAAGGCGCCGATGGGCGGTGAAGGCAGTGCACCGTCGCCGATACCCTCGAAAAACTCGGCGGGCGACAGCGCACTGACCTCGGCCATCGACAGGCTGCCCGGTCCGGAAAGACGCGAGCGTATGGCCTGTTCCTGGGCGATCCATTGGGCGAGGGTGGCGTCGCGGTTGGGGCTTTGCATGATGAGGTCCTCAGGCGGGAGCGGATATTATGGTTGTAATTTTGATCAATATTATGTCCGAAATAAAAACTCCGCCAGCCCCGTGTGTCGTCTCCTCAAGCAATGAGGAAACCTTCACCATTGTTCTCCAGATAGGACGCTGAGGTTGATTTTTGCGGTCTAGTGCATCATTGGGTTCGATTTTAAGCTGTATCCATCGCGTCAAACCACGAATTTGGAGACAGGATGAAAAATATCATCGGGATTTACACCAGCCCGCGGACCCACTGGGTCGGCGACGGTTTTCCGGTTCGTACGCTGTTTTCCTACGACAACCTGGGTAAACACATCAGCCCGTTCTTGCTGCTCGATCACGCAGGCCCTGCCGAATTCACCCCGACCACCGAACGTCGTGGTGTGGGGCAGCATCCACATCGCGGCTTCGAAACCGTGACGATCGTTTACAAGGGCGAAGTGGAGCACCGCGACTCCACCGGCAGCGGCGGCAAGATTGGCCCCGGCGATGTGCAATGGATGACAGCGGCCTCGGGGATCCTTCATGAGGAATTCCATTCCGAAGGCTTCGCCAAGCGCGGCGGCACCCTGGAAATGGTGCAGCTGTGGGTCAACCTGCCGGCCCGGGACAAAATGGCCGATGCCGGTTACCAGACGATTCTCGATGGCGACATCCCGAGCCTCCCGCTCAAGGACCAGGCCGGCAGCCTGCGCCTGATCGCTGGCGAGTTTGAGGGTCATACCGGTCCAGCGCGCACGTTTACGCCCATCGATGTCTGGGACCTGCACCTCAACGGCGGCAAGTTGTTGACCCTCGATCTGCATGAAGGTCGCAACACCGCGGTCGTGGTGCTGCGCGGCACGGTTGAGGTCAACGGTCTGGAGCTGGTGCGCGAAGGGCAGTTGGCATTGTTCGAACGCGATGGCCATCAGCTCAGCCTGGAAGCCAATGACGATGCCGTGGTGTTGCTGCTCAGCGGTGAGCCGATCGACGAACCGATTGTTGGTCACGGCCCGTTCGTGATGAACAGCGAGCAAGAGATTCATCAGGCCTTTGCTGATTTCCAGTCCGGCCGGTTTGGCGAGATGAGCGACTGAGCAAGTGTTGTACTGACAAAACCCGGCAGGAGCGAGCAGGCTCGCTCCTACATTGGTTTTGCACCAAACACTCCTACAATGTGCCCAATGTGTGAGATCTTCGCGCCATTGGCCTTCGCTGGAGTTGCTTGATGCTGTCACTGCTTACCAATCACCCCTTGATCAGCGCGCTGGTCCTGGTCCTGATCGATCTCGGATTGTGGCGCTTGATCAGTGCCAATGGCAGCAACTGGAAATTGGTCGTGCGGCTGGTGATTTTTGCATTGTTCAGCGTCCTGCTGTTCAACGAAGGCATGAACCCGCTGGAGCCGGCACCCTGGGTCGATAACGTGCCGCTGCACCTGGCGGCCACGGGGTTGCAGATTGGCTGGTGGCTGTTCGCCGCGCGCACATTGACGGTGCTGATCGGTGCGCTGATGATGCAGCGGGTCGGGCACACCGGGCGGTTGTTGCAGGATCTGCTTGGTGCGGTGATCTTCCTGATCGCGGTCATTGCCGCTCTGGCCTACGTGCTCGAATTGCCGGTCAAAGGCGTGCTCGCCACCTCGGGTGCGTTGGCGATCATCGTCGGCCTGGCCTTGCAAAGCACCCTCAGCGACGTGTTTTCCGGGATCGTCCTCAACACCACCAAACCCTACCAACTGGATGACTGGATCTCCATCGACGGCACTGAAGGCCGGGTCACCGACATTGACTGGCGGGCCACGCGCCTGCAAACCTCCCAAGGCAGCATGGCGGTGATCCCCAACTCGCTGGCGGCCAAGGCCAAGATCATCAATTTCAGCCGCCCCAGCGATATGTTCGGCGTTTCGATCAGCCTGCAACTGAGCCCGCACGCGCGCCCGCAAACGGTGCTCGACGCGCTGGAGCGGGCGATGCAGGGTTGCCGTTATCTGCTGAACAAACCGGCGCCAAGTGTGGCGTTGAAAGGCTCCAGCGCCAGTGGCGTGGAGTACGAAATCAGCGGTTTCGTGGTCTCGATGGATCAGAAACGCATGGTCCGCAATCTGCTGTTCGACCTCGCGTACCGGCACTTGCAGGCATCCGGCGTCAGCCTGTTGTCGAACGTCGAATCCAACGCACCTGCCGGCCTGTCACGGCCACGGGCGTTGCTGGACAGCTCGAACATATTCTCGACACTGCGTCAGGAAGAGAAAGAAACCTTCAGCCAGAACATGACGCTGCAAACCTTCCGTGCGGGTGACATGATCATGCCGGCAGGGGAGGTCAGCGATCACCTGTTCATCATCGAATCGGGTGTGGTCTCGGTGCAGTTGAGCCGTGGCGGGGTCAAGTTTGAATCCGGGCGCATGGGCCCGGGCGAGGTGATCGGCGAGGGCGGGATTCTGTCCGATACCGCACTGCCGGCAGAGTTCACCGCGAAGACGCCCTGCAGCTTGTATCGGATCGAGAAGGACTACCTAAAACCGTGCCTGGATGCGCGGCATGACATCAGCGAAGCGATGAAGGCGTTGCTGGATTTCCGCTTGCACAAGGCGCAGTCGTTGACCCAGGAAGTGCCGAAAGTGGTGGAGAAGAAAGGGTTTTTGCGCTGGTTGCGGAGTCGGGCTTAGCGATTTCGGGTGGATGGCCGCTGCGCGGTTCGCGAGCAGGCTCGCTCCCACAGGGATTGTGGTTCCCCTGAAGAAACTCGGTCCAATGTGGGAGCGAGCCTGCTCGCGATAGCGATGGCGATGGCGGACTCCCCACAGTATTCCGATCAGAAATCCAGCGTCGCCGACACCTTCAACGTCCGCGGCGTCCCTTGGGTCAAACACCCATCATTGGCCGACGCCCAATAAGCCTTGTTCGCCACGTTCTCCAGATTGGCGCGCAAGGTGATTTCCTTGTCATCGAGCGTAAAGGCATACCGCGAACCCACATCAAAACGATTCCACGCCGGAATGCTTTGGGTGTTGGCGGCATTCAAATACTGCCCACCCGTGCGCAACATCCGCGCACTGAACGCTGCGCCTTCGATCCCAGACACGTCCCAGTCCGCCCCGACGTTGAGCTGAAAGCGCGGCACGCCGACCGCGCGGTCGCCGTTGTTGCGGGCATCCTGACCTGAGTGCAACTAAGAATTGATCGCATTCTGGCGGTGTTCAACGAGCGCTGGCAATTGTCTTTTTGATCGGCCCTGCCAATGGCCTCCTCGACTTCTGAAATATTGGCTATTTGTCGGCGGCGTCGTCAGGAATAACGTAGCTCCACCCCCCATTTGCTATTGGAGTCCACCATGAAACCTCGTCTCGATTTCTACACCGCTTCCCCAGACGCCCTCAAAGCCATGATCGCGCTGGAAGGCGCTGTTTCGAAGCTGCCGCTGGAAAAGACCCTGATCGAACTGGTCAAGCTGCGCACCTCGCAAATCAACGGCTGCGCCTTCTGCCTGGATATGCACAGCGCCGATGCCATCAAGGGCGGTGAAGACCAGCGCCGTCTGTACACGCTGTCGGCGTGGCGTGAAACGCCGTTCTTCACCCCACGTGAACGTGCGGCGCTGGCGTGGACTGAATCCTTGACCCTGCTGAGCCAGACCCACGCCCCGGATGAGGACTACGAACTGGCAGCGTCCGAATTCAGCCCGAAGGAACTGGTCGACCTGACCGTGGCCATTACCACGATCAACGCCTGGAATCGTCTGGCGGTGGGGTTCCGCAAAATGCCTCAAGCCTGATCAGTGAGCATCCGCTGACGGCGCGGCCGGTGGTTGCACCTTGCGCATCATGGGCACCATTGCCGTGGCAATGATGAAGCAGACCATGATCATCAGAAACGCGTCACCGTAGGTCTGGGTCTGGGCTTCGCGGTAGGTCAGCAGCCACAGTTGATGCAGGCTGGCGGTGACGCCGGCGTCACCGCTCTGGCCGAGGGTCGCGAAGTTGTTGCCGACCTGGGACAGCCATTGGTTCAGCGCTTCGTTGGTGCTGTTCAGGTGTTCTGCCAACCGAGTGAAGTGCAGGTTGGTGCGGTCGTTGAGAATGGTCGCACACGCGGCGATGCCGATGGCGCCTCCCAGGTTCCGCATCAGGTTGAACAATCCCGAAGCATGTTTGAGCCGCGCCGGCGCCAGTCCGCCGAGGGTCAATGTCACCGCTGGCGGCACCGCCAGTTGCTGGGCAATCCCGCGCAAGGCTTGCGGCAGCATCAATTCTTTAGCCCCCCAGTCATGGGTGATCGGGCTGAAATCCCACATCGACAGCGCGAACAGCCCAAGGCCGGTCATCATGATCCAGCGCAAGTCGATGCGATTGGCCAGAAAGGCGTACAGCGGAATCGCCATGATCTGGAACACCCCGGTGGAGAAAACCGCCAGACCAATGTCCAGTGCGCTGTAGCCGCGCACCCGGCCGAGGAACAGCGGCGTCAGGTAAATCGTGGCGAACAGGCCAATCCCGGTGACGAATGAAAAGAAACAGCCGAGGGCGAAGTTGCGATCCTTCAAGGCGCGCAAATCGACGATCGGGTTGGCCACGTGCAAGGTTCGGCCGATGAAGGCCAGGCCGGCGAGGCCGCTGATCCACGCTGTGGTCAGAATCGTGCTGTCGCTGAACCAGTTCCAGCGCGGGCCTTCTTCGAGGGTGTATTCCAGGCAGCCGAGAAACAGCGCCATGAACACCATGCTCAAGTAGTCGGCGCCTTTGAGCAGCAACAGTTCCGGCTGGTCGATTTTCACCAGCATCGGCACCGCCACGGCGACGAAAATCCCCGGCACCAGGTTGATGTAGAACAGCCAGTGCCAGGACGAAATGTCGGTGATCCAGCCACCAATCACCGGCCCCAGAGTCGGAGCCAGCGAAGCCACCGCGCCGATGGTTGCCGCCGCGATCACCCGTTGTTTGCCGGTGAAGAAAAAGAACGCGGTGGTGAACACCAGCGGGATCATCGAACCACCGAGAAAGCCTTGCAGGGCACGGAAGGCGATCATGCTCTGGATGTTCCAGGCCGCACCGCAGAGCAGGCTGGCCAAGGTGAAGCCCACCGCGGAAGCGCAAAACAGCCAGCGCGTCGAGAACACCCGCGACAACCAGCCGGATAACGGGATCACGATGATCTCGGCGATCAGGTAACTGGTTTGCACCCATGCCGTTTCATCGGTGCCGGCCGAGAGTCCACCGCCGATGTCACGCAACGAGGCGGAGACGATCTGGATGTCCAGCAGCGCAATGAACATGCCGATGCACATGGTGGCGAAGGCGAAGACTTTGGTCGCCGTCGCCATGCTGGCAGCATTGAACGGTTGCGCAGGGGCGGCGAGGGCGCGACTCATGGCGCGCTGGCCACGGCCGGGGATTCGGGGTCTTTGCGGGTGTCCACTTCGGCGGTCACCGACAGGCCCGGACGCAAGTGACCGAGTACGCCATCGGCGGGATCAAGGATGATTCTCACCGGCACACGCTGAACGATTTTAGTGAAGTTGCCGGTGGCGTTTTCCGGTGGCAGCACGCTGAACTGCGAGCCACTGGCCGGGGCGAGGCTGCCCAGATGCCCGTGGAATTCCTGCCCGGACAGCACGTCGGCATGAATGACCACCCGTTGACCCGGAATCATGCGCGCCAGTTGATCTTCCTTGAAGTTGGCATCGACCCATAATCCACTGGAAGGCACCACCGATAGCAGTTGCGAACCGGCCTGTGCGTAGGCTCCGGTTCGTGCCCGGCGATTGCCGATCACACCGTCCACCGGCGCCTTCAGTTCGGTGTAACTCACGTTCAATTGCGCCAGATCACGTTCGGCGTGGGCCTGCATCAGCGCGGCGCGGGCTTGCTGTTTTTGCGTGGCGATCACGTTCAGCTGACGTTGCGCCGCCAGCAGCTCGGCCTGAGCCCGCGAACTGAACGCCTGAGCCGTTTTGAACGTCGCATCGGCACGCTGGGCGCTTTCCACCGAAACGGCATTGCTGCCGACCAATTTTTTGTAGCGCGCATTGTCGTCCCGTGAGCGCTCGGTTTCGGCGCCAGCGGCATCGATGCCGGCGCGGGCCTGGCCGATCACCGCGTGTTGCAGTTGTTCGGTGGCGTCGAGGTTGGCAAGCAAGGCTTCTTCGGCAGCCACCGCACCTTCGGCCTTGGCCAGGTTGGCGCGGTAGTCACGCGAGTCGAGGCGGATCAGCACATCGCCGGCCTTGACCTTCTGGTTGTCGGTGACCAGCACTTCTTCGATGTACCCCGCGACTTTCGGCCCGATCACCGTCACGTCACCGCCGATATAGGCATCGTCGGTTTCTTCGATAAAACGGCCGGCTGTCCACCAGTGCGTCGCGTACAACCCGGCAAACACCAGAGCAGCAATGGCCGCCGTCAGCAGGATCAACCGTTTGAGCAGGGGAGGCTTGGGTGTGCTCACCGGGACAGCAACGTCGGATTCGAGGCTGGGCATGCTGGTCATTTGAATGAATACCTATGGGAATCGAGTCTTTATTACGAATGTAATATGACGTAGGTAATATTTAGTGGCAAATGATTTGTGCATCCGGTCGTCAGGTGGTCGGCGGTAACCGCAAGGACACCAATTTTTTAAGCAATGCGAGCAACACCTACAGCAGCACCGAACAGACGCATTTACCCTGATAAAAAATCAGAGTGCATACCAACCGGCCTGAGGTTGCAGGGTTGCCCTGCAACCTGGAGTCTGCGACGTTCAATCACCGTCGCACTGACGTTTAAACCCGCTCAAAAATCGCCGCAATCCCCTGACCACCACCAATGCACATGGTCACCAACGCATATCGCCCGTTGATGCGCTGCAGTTCGTGGATGGCTTTGGTGGCAATCATCGCCCCGGTAGCGCCCACCGGGTGACCGAGGGAAATACCCGAGCCGTTCGGGTTGACCTTGGCCGGGTCGAGGTCCAGTTCCTGGCTGACTGCGCAGGCCTGCGCGGCGAAGGCGATGTTGGCTTCGATCACGTCCATATCCGCCACGGTCAAGCCTGCGCGTTTGAGTGCCAGGCGCGTGGCGGGAATCGGTCCCAGGCCCATCAGTTCCGGCTCGACACCGGCATGGGCATAGCTGACCAGGCGGGCGAGCGGACGCAGGTTGTTAGCCTGAACCGCGTTGCCTGTTGCCATGACCAATGCAGCGGCGCCGTCGTTCAGGCCCGAGGCATTGCCGGCCGTGACCGAACCGTCGCTCTTGAACGCTGGCTTCATCTGCGCGAGTTGTTCCAGGGAGGTGGAACGCGGGTGTTCGTCGATGCTGAACAGCGTCGTTTCCTTGCGACCACGGATTTCCACCGCCGCGATCTGCTCACTGAAGTAGCCATTGGCGATTGCGAATGCGGCACGCTTTTGATCTTCCAGGGCGAGGGCGTCTTGCATGTCGCGGGTGATGCCATTGCGCTGGGCGATGTTCTCGGCGGTGATGCCCATGTGGATGCCGTGGAACGGGTCATGCAGGATACCCAGCATGTAGTCGATGGCCTGGACATTGCCCATGCGTGCACCCCAACGGGCGGACGGCATCAGGTACGGGCCGCGGCTCATGGACTCGGCGCCGGCGCCGATCGCAATCTCGGCGTCGCCCAGCAGCAAGGTCTGGGCCGCGCTGATAATGGCTTGCAGGCCGGAACCGCAGAGGCGGTTGACGTTGTAGGCAGGGGTTTCCTTCGGGATGCCTGCGTTCATCGCGGCGACCCGGGAGATGTACGCATCGCGGGTTTCGGTCGGGATCACGTTGCCCATCACCAGATGGCCGATTTGCGCCGGGTCAACGCCGGAGCGTTCCAGGGCGGCCTTGACGGCCGTGGTCGCCAGATCGGCCAGCGGGACATCCTTGAGCGAGCCGCCAAAGGAGCCGATGGCGGTGCGTGCGGCGCTGACAACGAATACGTCTGGGGTGTTCATGAAGGCGTTCCTGTCGATGGGTTCTTTTCAATGGTGCGATTAAGGAGTGCGTTCAACGCCGCCTGCGCTTCCGGGGTTTGCAGGCGCTTGATGAACAGCAAGTTCTCTTGGCGAATGGTGGCTTGCAGTTCCGGCATCGAGGTCTGTTTGAGTAATTGCCGGGACTGACGCAGGGATTCCTGGGGCAGCGCCAGCAGTCGACGAGCCATGTGCTCGGCGGCTGCCAGACACTGTGCCCCGTCGTCGAACAGTTCGTTGGCCAACCCGCACGCGACGGCGGCTTCACCGTCCAGGCTGTCACCCCACAACAGCAAGCGTGCCGCCCGGGCATGGCCGAGCAGGCGCGGCAACAGCAGGCTTGCGCCGAACTCCGGGCACAGGCCCAGGTTCACGAACGGTGTGCGCAACCGGGTATTGCGCGTGACCAGCACCTGATCGCAATGCAGCAGCAGGGTGGTGCCGATCCCGATAGCTGCTCCGCACACGGCGGCGATCAACGGTTTTTGCAGTTGGATGACCACGCGCATCAGGCGAAACGCCGGGCTGTCCAGATCGGTCGGCGGATGCTGGAGAAAATCCGCCAGGTCATTGCCGCTGGTAAAGCACGAGGCGCCACCCGTGAGGATGATCACGCCAATGTCGGCGTCTTCGTCCGCGGCCAGCAACAGGTCGCCCAGCTGCGTGTACATACTGTTGTTCAGCGCGTTGAGTTTGTCGGGGCGGTCAAAGGTCAGCGTCAGGACGCCTTCGTGTCGTTCTTGTTTGATCAGGTCGTTCATGTACGTGCCCTGGGTGATCTCTATGCAGGGCACTCTAAGCGCGGGACCGGCGCTGGATCTATGACAAAACAGGTCAACGAAACTGCTGCTTTTTGCCATGTCGGGTCATCGCAAGGCTCACACACCCATTCGGGGTATGGCGCGGTCGGCTGAATCGACCAATAGTGGATTCATCCGCTCATACAGATCGGAACTCGCTTGATAAGGTGAATTTGCTATGCACAAGGCCTTCTTGGTGATGCTTGGTGCGTTACTTGTGCCGCTGTCGGTAGCCGTCCACGGCGCCGAAGTGGACGATAACAACACGTTGCGGCTGTACAACTGGGCGGATTACATCGGCGAAAAAACCATTGCCGACTTTCAGAAAGCCACCGGCATCCGCGTGATTTACGACACGTTTGATGCCTATGAAACGGTGCAGGCCAAGTTGCTCACCGGTCACTCCGGCTATGACCTAGTGGTGTTGAACGCTTCTCTTGCACCGCCGCTGATCAAGGCCAAAGTGTTCCAGCCGCTCGATAAAAAGTTGCTGCCGGGCTGGACGAATCTGGACCCGAAAGTCTTGCAGGACTTGCAGGGCTTTGATGCCGGCACGCTGTACTCCGCGCCTTACACCTGGGGCAGTAACGGCATTACTTATAACGTCGACAAGATCAAGGAACGCATGCCGGACGCGCCGATTGGCTCACTGGCGATGATCTTCGATCCGAAAATCGTCTCGCGCTTCGCCGACTGCGGCGTGACCCTGGTCGATGCGCCCACAGAAGTCATTCCACTGGCGCTGAAGTACCTGGGACGCGACCCGAGAAGCGCCGCGCCGGCCGATCTGGAAGCGGCGCAAGCGTTGCTGTTGTCCATCAGGCCTTACATCCGCAAGTTCGACTCGGTCAATTACCTGACCAGCCTGCCCAATGGCGATGTGTGCATGGCCATGACCTGGTCGGGGGATTACGCAACCGCCATGGCCCGCGCCGAAGAGGCCAAGTTGAAGATCAAACTGGCCTATTTCATTCCCAAGGAAGGCTCGCTGATCTGGTTCGACAACCTGTACATCCCCGCCGATGCGCCCCATGTGGCCAACGCGCACAAGTTCCTCGATTACTTGATGCAGCCACAAGTCATCGCCGACGTGACGGACTTCATTCATTACGCCAACAGCAACGCGGCGGCCACGCCGTTGGTGCACGCCGATGTGCGCAACAACCCGGCGATTTATCCCGATGACGAAACGCGCCAGCGGTTGTTTCCGCAAAAGACGCAGGACGCGAAAGAGATGCGCGCCATGACCCGGGTCTGGAGCACGGTAAAGAGCGGGATCTGATTGTTTAATTGTTCGGTTTGAGGTTTTTTGTATGGCAACTCCAATCAAGAAAGTTGTGTCCAACGTTGATAATGCGCAACTGGTCAAAGCCGACAAAGCGCACTACATGCACGGCTATCACATGTTCGACGAACACGCCGAACAGGGCGCGCTGAACATTGTGGCCGGTGATGGCGCTTATATTTACGACACCCAGGGCAACCGCTTTCTGGATGCGGTCGGCGGCATGTGGTGTACGAACATCGGTTTGGGCCGTGAGGAAATGGCGTTGGCGATTGCCGATCAGGTCCGTCAATTGGCGTACTCGAACCCGTTTTCCGACATGTCCAACAACGTCGCTATCCAGTTGTGCGAGAAACTCGCCAGCCTCGCTCCCGGCGATCTCGATCACGTATTCCTGACCACCGGCGGCTCTACCGCCGTGGACACCGCGTACCGGTTGATTCAGTACTATCAGAACTGCCGCGGCAAACCGGAAAAGAAGCACGTCATCGCCCGTTTCAACGCGTATCACGGCTCCACCACCCTGACGATGTCGATCGGCAACAAAACCGCCGACCGTGTGCCGGAATTCGACTACGCCAACGACAAGATTCACCACGTCTCCAACCCCAATCCCTACCGGGCGCCGGAGGGCATGGACGAAGCGCAGTTTCTCGAATTTCTGATAAAGGAGTTTGAAGACAAGATTCTGTCCATCGGCGCGGACAAGGTCGCGGGTTTTTTTGCCGAGCCGATCATGGGCTCCGGCGGCGTGATCATTCCGCCCAAGGGTTACCTGAAACGCATGTGGGAAGTCTGCCAGCGCTACGACATTCTATTTGTCGCCGATGAAGTGGTGACTTCTTTCGGGCGTCTGGGCAAGTTCTTCGCCTCGTATGATCTGTTCGATGTTCAGCCGGACATCATCACCACGGCCAAAGGGCTGACTTCCGCCTACTTGCCGTTGGGCGCCTGCATTTTTTCCGAGCGCATCTGGAAAGTCATCGCCGAGCCTGGCAAGGGTCGCTGCTTTACCCACGGCTTCACCTACAGCGGCCACCCGGTCTGCTGCACGGCGGCGTTGAAGAACATTGAAATCATCGAGCGGGAAAACCTGCTGGAGCATGTCGACGTGGTCGGCGCGTATCTGGAACAACGTCTGGCCACACTCTGCGACTTGCCGCTGGTGGGCGATGTGCGTTGCCAGAAATTCATGGCCTGCGTGGAATTCGTCGCCGATAAACGCACCAAGGCGTTGTTCGCCGATGAGATCAACATTGGTGAAATGATTCATTCCCGGGCGCAGGCCCGAGGGTTGCTGGTGCGGCCGATCATGCACCTCAACGTCATGTCGCCGCCGCTGGTCCTGTCGTGCGCACAGGTGGATGAAATCGTCGAGATCCTGCGGGTGTGCATTCTTGAAGTGGCGGGTGAGCTTGAGCAGAACGGCCAGTATTTCGGCCAATGAGTTCCTCGACCCCGCGGTTAACAGGTGTCGGCTCACCCGCTAGACTGCGGGGCATGAGCAAACCAAACGACGACACGTTGATCGCATTGCCTTTCGGCGCCTTGCATAAATGGCACGCCGACATGCGCCAGGCATTCGCCCATATCGATGAACCCGACGCGCTGCACTTCCTGGCGTCGGCCTTCGGGCATCTGGTGGCCATCGAATCGGTGATGATCAGCCTGGAGCACAAGGATCGCCCGCCACAGTTGTTGTATCAGCGGGGCATTCCGGAAAAATACCGGGAGTCGATCATCGACCGCTATTTTTCCGGGGGCTACCTGCTCGACCCTTTTTGCCTGGCGGTGGAGCAGGGGCTGGCCGAAGGGTTTTATCACCTGGAGGACATTGCCCCGGACAACTTCTTCGACAGTGAGTACTACAAGACTTACTACTTGAAGGCCGGGAGTTCGGAAGACAGTTTTTACATTGTCGATACCGGCAATGGCACCCAGGTGTCGGTGAGCCTGTTTCAAGGCTTTGGCGGGGAAGGGCTGCGGGTTGAGCAACTGAATCTATTGCGGGCGGTCGAGCCGCTGGTGCGCGAATTCATCAGCGAATTTGGACGCCGGGGCTTGCAGCACAGCGCCGTCAATGAGGGCGTGCGTGACGATCTCAAGCAACGCGTGCAGTCGGCCTTCGAAAACTTTGGCTGCGACTTGCTCACCGAACGCGAGCGGGAAGTGGCGCACATGGTGCTGCGGGGGCATTCCGTGAAATCCACGGCCAGCCAGATGAGCATCTCGCCGGAGACGGTGCGCATGCACCGCAAGAATCTTTATCTGAAGTTGGAGATCGGTTCACAGTCGGAGTTGTTTGCGCTGTTTATCGAGTGGCTGCGCAAGCACTGATCCAACAGCCAGACCAGATCCCTGTGGGAGCGCAGTTGAGGAGGGGATGAGAGACTGAGGCGAATCCTCGAACCGCTACGGATCTGACGTTTGTTTTTTTCGGCAATATTGAGGGTCGATGGGTCGCAGCTCGTCGAGGTTCAACTAGAATTCCAGACGTAAGCAGGCAGGTTGCAGCCGCGCTCAAACAACAAAAATATTGCGAAACAAGGGGCATTCAATCTTGAAAATCTCAGCCCTCTGCGCTACCGGAAGCCTGTTGGTTTCGACTGCGACGTCTGCCACCGGGATGATTCCTGTCCTCGACCTGGACTTCACACGACCGGCTGCCGAGACCCTGAAAAAACTCGGTATCCATGACGCGTGTATTATTGCCGCCTCCAACCCTGCAGCGTTCACTTACTGTCGTGAAGGATCATCGACGCTCTGGAAATATCAGGCGCTCGATCTGGAGCAACAGGCGTCGATCCTTAGAGGCGAACATCGGCCTGCCACGGACTACGGGCGAATCACGGTCGTGGAAGTTGACAGCGCCGCTTGCCTGGAAGATGCCCCTGCGCCTTTGATCAAGCCGGCAATCACTCGCGGGTTAGCCTTGGGCGCGATCTTGCTGTTTTTGTTGATCGGCTTTCGATACGTCTACCGGGCAATCATGCGCCAACGCTACGACCACGCCGTGCTGGCGGACACGTCCTTGCAGCGATTTCCCGGATTCTTGCCGGCGAAGGCGTTGGGAGCTTTTGGTATTGCCGCTGGTGTGGCGCTGGCTTACTGCTTCTGGTGACATCACCGGTAACAGCGTTCGTCCGGACAATTCGATCAATTGTGTGAGCGAGTCTGCTGCTTTTTCGGAGTACATGTTTAAAGACGTTTAAGGTTACTTCCTGAAAGCTACAGCGCCTTGCGCCATTACCTACGACTACGCCAGAATCCGCCGGCTTGTGCGCTTTGGACGCCCTCGGTAACTTGATCCCCGTCACTGATTCCCAGTGATCGGGTTTAGTAGCCCGAGGTTTGAGAAAGTGTGCACAAGCGTCTGTCAGACAGGTATTTCCATGCCTGTACCTGATGGTGGCTGTGCGCAGGGCGCCCTCGGGCGCGCCGGCTTTCGCACTTTTCCCCGGTCTACTAACCTGCGTACAGCCGCCACCCCTCGTATTAGTAGCGAGGCGTGGCTGCCCAATCAGGAAGGTGTGAATATGTGCAAAGTGACTCCAAACCCGCCAGACACTGATCCGGCATCCCCCTACGAATCACTCGATTCCAAAAAGCTCCACGAAGCCGCCGAGCGCGCCCTCGACCATTACCTCAACCCCGCCGCCCTCAAAATCCCGGTCATTCGAAAACCGAGCACCATGTTCATGATCGCACCCGACATCAAAGACGAAGACCTGCTGGCGCACACCTGCGAGTCACTGGCCTCGGCCAGCGTCATGACCGCCGATTTCGCGGCCTACCTGGAAGGACCGCATCGGCATACGGCGCTGGGAATCCAGCAGATCATCATGCAGGCGGAACTGGCGGTGAACCGGATGATGGATAACGTCGAAGTGCCGAAGTAACACCGGGCCCCTGTGGCGAGGGAGCTTGCTCCCGCTTGAGTGCGCAGCACTCACAAGATTTGCATGCATTGCGAAAATCTTGGGGCTGCTGCGCAACCCAGCGGGAGCAAGCTCCCTCGCCACAAATGTGTTAACGCCTTTTAGATTTGAAAACTCCCCACCAACTGATTCAACCGCCCAGCCTGCCGCTCCAGCTCGGAAGACGTTTACAACGGCCCCTGCAACGGGGGCCGTTGGCTCGACTGACTAACGGCGACCCTGCCGATGTGGAATCCATTGCTTCCCCTTAATAGGAAGCATTACTATTCACGCCCCGTCTCCACAGCACACCGCAATGACCCCCAAGTTGCCCCGCAGACACGGCTTTTTCGAGCATTACGAAGAGTTGGTTGGCACCTGGACCCGTCGCCTGAGAAATCGTCAGCAGGCTGAGGACCTGGCCCACGACACCTTCGTGCGGGTGCTTGAGTCCGATTCGTCGGCGGTGGAGCAACCCCGGGCGTATTTGCACCAGACCGCGCGCAACATCGCGGTGGATGGTTATCGGCGTGAGGACCGGCGGGGCGCCATGGAGTCGGAGGCGGTTGATCACAGTGCGTCGTCGTCCGGCGACCCGGAGCATTTCATGCATGCGATCCAGTTGGCTGATTCCATCGAACGGGCGCTCACCGAGCTGCCGGTCAACTGCCGCAAAGTGTTCGTCTGGCAGAAGATCGAAGGCCTGACCCAGGCGGAAATCGCCGAACGCCTGGGACTGTCCAAGAACATGGTGGAAAAGTATATGATCCGCACCTTGCGGCATCTGCGCGACCGCCTCGACGGACTGCACCCATGATCGCCCGCGCCTTCTCACCCCCAGCCAAACAGGAACTTCCATGATGGATACTCGTGATTGTGCGTGCGGGCAAACAACGGTTCGCGACGACGCGGCGCGGTGGTTTGTGCGTTTGCAGGAACCGGCCGTGGATGTCGAGGAGTACCGCCGTTTCGAAGCCTGGCTGGCTGAACATCCTCAGCATCGTGATGAGTTCCAAGTGCTCCAGGGCCTGTGGTCGGCCGCCGATCTGCTGCCCGCCAAGCGTCTGCAAGCCCTGTGCGAAACCCCGCCGGCCCGGCGTAAACGTCAGCCGCTGGTGCGTTACGCGGTGGCGGCCAGTGTGTTGGCCGTGGCGCTCGGCTTGGGGCTGTTCAGCGGTTTGAATCACCCTGCGACCTACACCGCCGAATATTCCACGGCTTTGGGCGAGCGCCGTCATGTGGCGTTGCCCGACGGCTCGGTGATCGACCTGAATAGCCGCAGCCGCGTTCAGGTGCGCTATGAAAAGGACCGTCGCGGCATCGAGCTGACTGAAGGCGAAGCCATGTTCAGCGTCGAGCACGACAGCAACCGGCCGTTCGTGGTCGAGGCGGGCAGCGGCAAGGTGACGGTCACCGGCACGCGCTTTGATGTGCGCCGCGACCTCACCGAAACCCGTGTGGCGGTGGAGCAGGGCACGGTCAAGGTCCAGGGTCAGGGACCGGATGTCATCAGTCTCACCGCCGGCCTCGGCACTCGCGTCGATGCCCAAGGCGTGGTGGCTGCCGCTTACGCGGTCAATCCGGCAGAACTGACCGCGTGGCGCAGCGGCAAACTGGTGTTCAACAACGCCAGCCTTGCCGATGTCGCGGCGGAAGTCTCGCGTTATCGCGAGAAGCCGCTGACGGTCGGCAACGACAAAGTGGGCAATCTGCGCCTGACCAGCGTGTTCAAATCCGACAACACCGACGCGCTGCTCAAGGCCTTGCCGAGCATTTTGCCGGTGGCCGTACGAAACCTCGACGACGGCAGTCAGGAAATAATTTCAAAATAGATTCAGGTTTTTTTTGAGTTCTTCGTCTTCTTGTCCAACTGCAACTGGTTTGCATTAACAGCCGCACACTCTTGCGATCTACAGGACAATGTTCGACGTGAAGAAAACCACCGCTAAAAACAACAATTCACCTTGGTTGCGGCTCGCGCTCGCCCTGGCCGTCAGTGCCGCGCTACCCCAGGCGTTCTCCGCCGACGGCATCCATATTGCGGCGCAGCCGTTGGGCCAGGCCTTGAGTGAGCTGGGTCAGCAAACGTCGCTGCAGGTTTTCTTCAGTCCTGAACTGGTGGCCGGCAAACAGGCGCCTGCCGTCGACGGCGACCTCTCGCCGGAGCAGGCCTTGCGCCAATTGCTGCAAGGCAGCGGCCTGCAATACCAGATCGATGAAGGCTCGGTGACCCTGAAGCCGGCGCCGACTTCCGCTGCGGCCGGCCCGATCGAACTGGGCGTGACTGACATCAAAGTGGTCGGTGACTGGCTCGGCGACGCCGACGCAGCGGTGGTGCAGAACCATCCCGGCGCGCGCACGGTGATCCGCCGCGAAGCGATGGTCGAGCAGGGCGCCATGAATGTCGGCGACGTGTTGAAGCGCGTGCCCGGCGTGCAAGTGCAGGACGCCAACGGTACCGGCGGCAGCGACATTTCCCTGAACGTCGGCGTGCGCGGCCTGACCTCGCGCCTCTCGCCGCGCTCCACGGTGCTGATCGACGGTATACCGGCCGCCTTCGCGCCGTACGGCCAGCCGCAACTGTCCATGGCACCGATCTCCTCCGGCAACCTCGACAGCATCGACGTGGTACGTGGCGCCGGTTCCGTGCGTTATGGACCGCAGAACGTCGGTGGCGTGATCAACTTCGTGACGCGCGCGATCCCGGAGAAAGCCACCGGTGAAATCGGCACCACCCTGGAAACTTCCCAGCACGGCGGCTGGAAGCACATCGACACGGCGTTTCTCGGTGGCACCGCCGACAATGGCATCGGCATGGCGCTGTTGTACTCGGGCGTGACCGGTAACGGTTACCGCGAGCGCAACAACGGCAATGACATCGACGACGTGATGCTCAAGACGCACTGGGCGCCGACCGATGTCGACGACTTCAGCCTCAATTTTCACTACTACGACGCCAGCGCCGACATGCCCGGCGGCCTGACCCAGGCGCAGTACGACGCCAATCCGTTTCAGTCCGACCGCAACAACGACAACTTCAGCGGACGCCGCAAGGATGTCTCGTTCAAGTGGACGCGGCAGCTCGACGACCGCACCCAGGCCGAAGTGCTGACTTACTACACCGACAGCTTCCGTGGCAGCAACATTGCCGCTCGCGATCAGAGAACCCTGGGCTCGTTCCCGCGCACGTATTACACCTTCGGCATCGAACCGCGGGTGTCCCGTGTGTTTGACGTCGGCCCGACCACCCAGGAAGTCAGTGTCGGTTATCGCTACCTCAAGGAAGGCATGCACGAGCAGGCCAGCCGCCTGGCGCTGGTCAACAACGAGCCGGTGATTCGTCCCGGTTCGGACGGCCATGTGTACCAGGATCGTACCGGTGGCACTGAAGCCAACTCGGTGTACGTCGATAACAAAATCGACGTCGGCAACTGGACCATCACCCCTGGCATCCGCTTCGAACACATCAGCACCGACTGGCACGACCGCGCCGTGCTCGACACCGCTGGCAGACGTGTGCCGGAGAAGAACCGCAGCATCGAAAGCAACGAGCCACTGCCGGCGCTGAGCGTGATGTATCACCTGTCGGAAGAGTGGAAGCTGTTCGCCAACTACGAAACCTCGTTCGGCAGCCTGCAGTATTTCCAGCTGGGTCAGGGCGGGACGGGGGACGAACCCGCCAATGGCCTGGAACCGGAAAAGGCCAAGACCTATGAGGTCGGCACGCGCTACAACAATGAGGTGTGGGGCGGCGAGTTGACGGCGTTCTACATCGACTTCGATAAAGAGCTGCAATACATCAGCAACGACGCGGGCTGGACCAACCTCGGCGCGACCACGCACCAGGGCATCGAGGCGTCGGTGCACTACAACTTGGCGGCACTCGACCCACGGCTCGACGGCCTGACCGCCAACGCCGGGTTCACTTACACTCGCGCCGTGTATGAAGGTGAAATCCCTGGCTTCAAGGGCCGTGACCTGCCGTTCTACTCGCGCCAGGTGGCGACCGCCGGACTGCGCTACGACATCAACCGCTGGACCTACAACCTCGATGCGTTTGCCCAGTCCAAGCAGCGCTCACCGGGCGTTGCGGTGAACGCCGATGGCAGCTTCACCAACAACTACATCACCGAAGGCTCCGCTGATGGTCAGTACGGCGACATTCCGGGCTACGTGACCTGGAACGTGCGCGGTGGTTATGACTTTGGTTCGCAGCTGTCGAACCTGAAGGTCGGCGCCGGGGTGAAAAACATCTTCGACAAGCAGTACTTCACCCGCTCCAGCGACAACAACTCGGGGATGTACGTCGGTGCGCCGCGCACGTTCTTTGTGCAGGCCAGCGTCGGGTTCTGATGGATCGAGGTGACCCCATCGCCAGCAGGCTGGCTCCCACATTGATCATTGCCAAACACAGAATTTGTGTTCGCTGAAGATCCCCTGTGGGAGCCAGCCTGCTGGCGATAGCTTTATCAGACTTTCAACACCTTGCCGCCAATGGCCACCGCCACCAGCAACACCGCCATCAACCCAAACGCAAAACTCAAACTGCTGCCATGGGCGATAAACCCGATCACCGCCGGGCCCGCGAGAATCCCCGCGTAGCCCAACGTGGTAATGGCCGGCACCGCAATGTGCTCAGGCATGACTGTCTGTTTTCCGACCGCGGTGTACAGCACCGGCACGATGTTCGAGCAACCCGCACCCAATAACGCATAACCGACCAGCGCCGCCTCCCAGGCCGGTGCAAATGTCGCCAGTGCCAGTCCCGCCGCCGCCATCAGGCCACCGAACACCATCACCCGCGTCGCGCCCAGATGCCGGACAATCCTGTCGCCGGTCAGCCGCCCGGCGGTCATGGTCAGGGCAAACGCCGCGTAGCCCAGCCCCGCGTATGCCGTGTCGATCCCGCGTTCCTGCACCAGGAACACCGCGCTCCAGTCGAGCGCCGCGCCCTCGGCCAGGAACACGATGAAACACATGCCGCCGATAAACAGCACGATGCCATGGGGCACGGCAAACGCGGGTCCCGAGCTTTCACTGCCATAAGGCAACAGGTGCGGCGCCGCTTTAAGCAAGGCCAGTACCAGCACGACAATCACCACCGCCATCGCCCCCAGCGGCGACAGACCCAGGCCGAGCAGGGCGCTGACACCCGCCGCGCCGACAATCCCGCCGAGGCTGAACATCCCGTGAAACCCCGACATCATGTTCTTGCCACTGGCGCGTTCGACGATCACCGCTTGCAGGTTCACCGTCGAATCCACCGTGCCCAAACCAGCGCCAAACAGGAACAGCGTGGCGATCAATGCCGGCACCGATGACACCGTCGCCAATAACGGCAACGCGACGCAGATCAACAACGTTCCCCCGGTCGCAACCCGACGGCAGCCGAAACGCGTGGACAAGAGACCCGCCATCGGCATCGCCAGAATCGAGCCCACCCCCAGGCATAACAGCAACAACCCGAGCGTCCCTTCGTCGAGCCCGGCCCGTGCCTTGGCATATGGCACCAGCGGCGCCCAGGCGGCGATGCCAAGACCTGCGATGAAAAAGGCGATGCGGGTGGACATCTGCTCCAGGCGTCCGGGAACAAATGAGGCTTGGGTATTGAGGCTGGTCATATCAATCCTTGGCAAAAAACGTCGCGTTCCCAAGGGACAGTGACTGACCCATAGGGTTCGGTCAGCGTCCGCGCAGGTTTGCGGTGAGGCAGGGGGACATCCTTGCACAGCCTGACCCACAATCGCGAGCGCGGGTGTCACGGTTGGTCGCACAACACTCGCAAGGACTCGTCGCGTACTTGCAGGATGTCGAACAACCCCAATGCGCGAAGCGCCGGCAAGGCCGCCACAATATCGAGCTCGGCGCTTCGGCGTTTTTCTTCGTTGGCACGGTCGTCGGCAAATACCCGGGCATTGGTCAGAAAGGCCCCGACCGTGCCTTTGCGCACGGCAACTCCTTTGAATTGGCTTTGGTTTTGATCGTCGGGAAGCAGGTCTTCGGCGCGCATGGTTGAGGCTCCAGTGGATGAGCGCTCAGACTAATGTGTCGCTCTTGGCTAAACTGCGCTATCCGGGTCATTCGATAACGTGAAACTGCCAATGACTAAACCGCTGATATCTACTGAACGGGTGCAATCCTCCACGGGGCCCATGGTGATTGCCTCAGTCCTGAACAGCCCGAGCGAGCGAACCAGCGCTCCCCACCGGCACGCGCGCGGGCAATTGCTGGGCGCGCGGCGCGGACTGTTGACGGTGGAGGCGGCGGATCATCACTGGGTGGTGCCGGCGACCCATGCGGTGTGGATTCCACCGGACTGTGTGCATGGCTTGCGCTCCCACGGCCCGTTCCACGGCTGGAGTGTCTACGTGGCCGCGCCAGCCTGTGTCGACTTGCCCGGGCAACCCTGCATCATCGCGACCTCGGGTTTGCTGCGTGAGGCCGTCGACCGGGCGGCGACCTGGGGCGAGGGACCGCTGGATCAGCGGCAGGAACGAATCGCCCAATTGATTGTGGATGAGGTCGCCGCGCTGCCCGCCGAGCCCTTTGGTCTGCCGCTGCCGCTTGATCCGCGTCTGCGACGGATCAGTCAGGCACTGGCCGACGACCTTGCCGACAACCGTTCACTCGCGGAGTGGGCGCAATGGGCAGGCTTGTCTGCCCGGACCCTGGCCCGACGCTTCGTCAGTGAAACCGGCTTCAGCTTCAGCCAATGGCGCCAGCGCGCACGCTTGCTGCGGGCGCTGGAGTTGCTCGCCGCAGACGTTCCAGTGACAACCATTGCGCTGCAACTGGGTTATGACAATGTCAGCGCGTTCATTGCCATGTTCCGCCGCGCGCTTGGCGTGACGCCGGGGCGGTATTTCATCGCCGCCAGTTGACGCCTACAGTACAGGCTCTTTTTCAGGCTGATTTCAGGACCGATCCATGACGCCGTTCTACGATGCTCGAGGCAATATCTACGCGGTGGTGACACCCGACGAGGTGCGCGGTAGCGGTATCGATTTGCCGAACCAGGCCAGCCACGCTGCGCAAATCCGCGAGCACTGGGCGTTGGCGGCCATCGAGTCGTTCTGCAAATGGGCACCCGGTACCCGACCGCCCGGCAGCAAAGACCATCGCTGCGACGGGCTGTTGGTGGGGCCGTTTCAATCGTCGCCGCCGTTTGATCTGTTGATCGTCAATACCGACGGCACCCTGGCCGAGCGCAGTGGCAATGGGCTGACGATTTTTTCCCAGGCGCTCAGCGAGCAAGGATGGATGCCGAACGAGCAGGCGTGCCTGCTGCGGGTTCATCACGATAAGCGCGATGCGGTTTCACCGGAGGAAACCACGGTGAAACCCGCTGAAGTCGACGGTGTGCAAGGGTTCTGGCTGGATCTGGGAAAACCTTCGTTCGGGCCGCAAGCCGTGGGTGCGCGCGAGGTTGAAGGCGTGGTGCTGAATGAACGCGAAGTCAGTCATGTGCCGCCGTTATCGGCGCTTGATCCGGTGTGGAACCGCAGCCAATTTGTGCGCATCGGCAATCCCCATTGCGTGACGCTGCTGACGAATGCCGACGCGTTGCCGAGCAATGAGCAGATGCGTGAGCCGCCCTTGGCGCAAGGCTTGTTGCGTATCGCCTACGCCGCGCCGACCGGAGCAGGGCTGCCGTGTCCGGCGGGGGTGAATTTGCAATGGGCGATGCTTGAGTCCGAGGGGCGCGTGGTGGCGCGGGTGTTTGAGCGAGGGGAAGGGCCCACCGCGTCGTCAGGCACCAGCGCCAGTGCGGTGGCGTGTGCGGCTTGGCGGGTGGGTTGGGTGGCGGCGGGGGAAGTGAAAGTGGTCATGCCGGGCGGTACGGCGCCGATTTTGCTGGAAGAGTCGGAGGGGGAATTGAGTCGGGTCAGGCTGTTCGGCACGGCGCGGTTGATGAGTTGAATCAGCGGGCCCCATCGCGGGCAAGCCCGCTCCCACAGGGTTTGTGAACGACACAGATCCCTGTGGGAGCGGGCTTGCCCGCGATGGGGCCTGCAAATTCAACGAAAATCTCAGCTCGAACCGTCACTGAACTCCACCACCGGCATCGTCCGCTTCATCAACACCTTGCCATCGCGCACCGAATACAACGGCAAGCCCTGACTGCGAATCACCTCGTAATCGCTGTCCGCCGACAGAATCAGCAAATTCGCCGGCCGTCCGGCCTCCAGCCCATAACGGTCGCCGAGGTTCATGGCCTTGGCGCTGTTATCGGTGACCAGGTCCAGGGCACTTTGCAGGTTGCGGTAACCCAGCATGTGGCAAATATGCAGCCCCGCTTCCAGCACCCGCAGAATGTTGCCGTTACCCAGCGGATACCACGGGTCAACGATCGAGTCCTGGCCGAAACACACGTTCATCCCCGCTTCCAGCAACTCATTCACCCGAGTCACGCCGCGGCGTTTTGGGAAGGTGTCGAAGCGCCCTTGCAGGTGGATGCTTTCGGTCGGGCAGGAGACGAAACTGATCCCCGAATGCCCGAGCAGGCGGAAGAGTTTGGCGCAGTAAGCGTTGTCGTAGGACCCCATCGCCGTGGTGTGGCTGGCCGTTACCCGCGAACCCATGTCACGACTGCGGGCTTCTTCGGCCAGCACTTCAAGAAAGCGTGAATGCGGGTCGTCGGTCTCGTCGCAATGCACGTCCACCAGGCAGCCGGTGCGCTCGGCCAGGTCCATCAGGTACTTCACCGAGCTGACGCCTTGATCGCGGGTGTACTCGAAATGCGGAATACCGCCGACCACATCGGCGCCCATGGAAATCGCTTCTTCCATCAACTCCCGACCGTTGCGGTAGGACTCGATGCCTTCCTGCGGGAACGCGACGATTTGCATGTCGATCAGGTGACGGCTTTCCTCGCGCACTTCGAGCATCGCCTTGAGCGCGGTCAGTTGCGGGTCGGTGACGTCGACGTGGGTGCGCACATGCTGGATGCCGTGGGCGGCAAGGGTCTGGATGGTTTTCTTCGCGCGGGTCTTGGTGTCTTCCTCGGTGATGGTCACCTTGCGTTCACCCCAGCACTCGATGCCTTCGAACAGCGTGCCGCTCATGTTCCAGCGCGGCTCGCCGGCGGTGAGGGTGGCGTCGAGGTGAATGTGCGGCTCGACGAAGGGGGGCACCACCAGGTTGCCGCCGGCGTCGAGGTCGTCGGGGCCGAGGGTCGGGGCTTCGGTCTGACGGGCGATGGAGCGGATCAGGCCGTTTTCCAGGTGCAACTCATGCAGGCCTTCTTGGTTGCGCAGGCGGGCGTTGATGATGTGCATCAGGCGAATCCTTTTATAAATCTTGTAATGGCGCTTCAGCAGCACGGGCACCCAGTACGCTGGTCAGTAACACATACGTTAGCGCGGCAGCGGCAATCCCTACCAGTGGCGCGATCCAGGGTGAGCTGAACGCGGCGACAGTGCCCACGGCATAGGCGGTCAAACCGGGCCAGTTGAACGCCGGCAATCGAGCATCGGCCAGACGAGGATATTGACCACGATAGCGGTAGAAGAAATCCGCCATGATCACGCCGCCTATCGGCGGAATCACCGTGCCCAGCAGAATCAGGTACGGCACCAGCATGTCGTACATGCCCAGCAGCGCGAGCAAGGTGCCGATCACTGCGCCGGCCAGGGTCACGGTTTTGCGACGACCGGTGCGCAATAGGTTGCAGCCGGCGACGGCGAAGTTGTAGATGGTGTTGTCCTGGGTGCTCCAGATGTTGAGCAGCAACATGGCCATCGCGGCCATGGCGAACCCTTGCAACAGCAGCACTTCGACCACGTCCGGTTGCTGGTAGACGATGGCCCCGTAGGCCCCGATCAATACCATCAGGCCGTTGCCGATAAAGAAGCCGATCAGGCTCGCCAGTACTGCGACCCGGGCGGAACGGGAGAAGCGCGTCCAGTTGGTCGCCTGGGTGGCGCCGCTGACGAAGGTGCCGAACACCAAGGTGATCGCGGTCGACCAGTCCAGCGTGCCGGTCGGGACCACCGCGAGCAGCCCATCGAGCCCGCCGACCTTTACCGTGGCGACCCACATCGACAGCATCAGCAGCAACATCATCGCCGGCACCGCGATGTAGGAGAGGATTTCCAGCCCGCGATAACCGACATACGCGGTGGCGCAAAACGCCAGGCCGAACAACACCATCAGGCCCAGCACGGTGCCTTCGTTCAGTTCGAAATACTTGCCCAGCACCACCGCAGCCGTGGCCGTGCCCCAGGCGTACCAGCCGATCTGGGTGAAGCCGAGGATCAAGTCGCTGAGCTTGCTACCCACTTCACCGAAACAAAAACGCCCCATCAGCACCGAGTTCAAACCGCTCTTGAAGGCGATGTAACCCAGGCCTGCGGCGTAGATTCCCAACAGCAGATTGCCGACGATGATCACCGCCATCATCTCGCCAAAACTGAACGCCACGCCAAGCTTGCCGCCGGCGAACATGGTGGCGGTGAAGAAGGTAAAGCCCAGCAGCACCATGGCGGTGGAGGCGAGGCCCTTGCGGGCATGCATCGGCACTTCGCTGAGGGGGTAATCGTTGCCCGGATCTTTTTGCGTCATGTGGCGTTCCTTGCTGAATGGGAAGACGCGGGAGGGGTTGCAGTGGTCGTGCCAAACGGGGATGGCTTAGTTATGTATAGCCGAGCCGGCGGGATTGACGCGGGAGAGGGCACAAAAGCGGTGCACCTGAAAGAACACCCTGCCCATGTGGGAGCGATCTGTGGCGAGGGGGTTTATCGAAACGTCGCACCGCCCCGTTGGGTCGCGCAGCGGCCCCAAAAGCTCTGGGACTGCTGCGCAGTCCAACGGGGATAAATCCCCTCGCCACAGGTCGCCCCACAAGGGATCCGGTTTGTTCAGGGAGATTGGATCAGGGGCAAAAACTTCAGCAACGCCGCGACGATGGCTTCCGGCGCATCCTCCTGAACCAGATGCCCGGCATTCGGGACGGGATAAAACTGCGACCCGGCCATCATCTGATGCAGCGCCCGTCCACGCTCGATGGGAATCCACTGATCATCCTCGCCCCACAGAATCTGCACCGGGCAACGCACCATCGGGTACAGCCCTTCGGCCTCACGGGTATAGCGCTCGTCCATCTGCGCAATTTGCCGATAGAACGCTGCTTGCCCGGGATCGCCCAGCCACGGTTGCACATAGGGGTCGAGTTCTTCATCGGGGATGTCGCGCTTGATCGCCCCGCGAATATACGCCGGCACAATCGCCCGCTGAATGTAATCGGGCAGCCCGCTGAACGCCGCTTCATGCTGGCGCACGTGCTGTACGAACGGCGAACCCCACGGTGTCAGCGCCACCGGATCGATCAGGGTCAGGCTGCGATAATCCTTGCCGTTCAGCAGGTGCGCGCGCAGCGCGGTGGCGCCGCCGAAGTCGTGGGCCACCACGTCCGGTCGCTCCAGGCCCCAATGGTCGAGCAAGTTCGCCAACAGGTCGTTCTGCACGCCCAGCGACACATCGCCGGCGATTTTCTCGGATTGCCCATAACCCAGCAGGTCGAAGTAATGCACCCGGTGGGTGGTGATGAAGTGCGGAGCAATGCGGTGCCACACGTAAGACGAAAAGGGCGTGCCGTGCACAAACACCAGCGGCGGGCCGTCGCCACGGACGGCGTAACGAACGGAATGCCCGTTGAAGCGATAGGTCTGAGCCAGCGGCCAGTCAGTCCTCATGGGGATGTCCTCTTGGCGTGTTCGAGCCAAAAAGCATAGGCATAAAAAAACAGCCAATGAAGGCTGTTTTTTGTATCACTGACGAAACGCATTCCCCCTGTGGGAGCGGGCTTTTGTGGCGAGGGGATTTATCCCCGTTCGGCTGCGAAGCAGTCGTAAAACCTGACAATTCGGTGTGACTGTCGGAATGCAGGGGGCCGCTTCGCAGCCCAACGGGGATAAATCCCCTCACCACAAAGGCTCCCACACAGGGGTTTGTGTTGTCTTTTAGAACGGCTTACTCGCCGTGATAGATGCAGCCACTGGTGCACGTCTCGTGAATGCGGATTGCGCTGAGTTCCGGCAGCAGCGGCTTCAGCTCTTTCCAGATGAACTTGGCCAGCACTTCGCTGGTCGGGTTTTCCAGGCCGGGGATGTCGTTCAGGTAGTTGTGGTCCAGGCGTTCGTACAGCGGCTTGAAGATCGCCTTGATTTCCGAGAAATCGCGGATCCAGCCGGTGTGCGGATCGAGGTCGCCGCTCAAGTGAATCGCCACTTTGAACGAGTGACCGTGCAGGCGGCCGCACTTGTGGCCTTCCGGTACGTGAGGCAGGCGGTGGGCGGATTCGAACGTAAACTCTTTGAAGATTTCCACAGTGATTTCAGCTCTGTCAGGTGGCGATCGCCGCGGCGATGTGGGCAGGCGGCGAGTTTACCAGAGCGTCGGGCAAAACACTGACTAAAGGGTCAGCAAGCGCTCGCCGAGGCGACCATTGGCGGCCAGTTCGAGGAACTCGTCACCCAGGCGACGGCTTTCATCCATCGTCGTACGCCAGTATTTCTGCCGGCTCGGGGCATCGCCCATGAAGCGTTTGAAGTCGTTGCGGTCCGGCAGCTTGCCGTAGGGCAGGCGCGCCAGGTAGTCCTTCGACGGCGCCAGCAGCAGAACATCCTGCAACCGTTCAGGGCAGGCCCGGCGCCACGGCAGGGTCTTGTCGAACCAGCCGGGAATGACCCGGTCGGTGAAGTGCGGATACAGCACAATGTCGTTGCCGCTGTAGGGCAGGTCGAGGTGATAGTCCAGCAGACCGCCATCGCGGAACGTCCCCGCACCTGCGCCCGGCAAATCCCGCACGCCTTCCATCACCATCGGGATCGAGCCCGAGGCGAGCAGGGCCTGGCGCAGGTTGCCGGCATTCAGCGCAACGAAGCGCGACGGGAAATCATTCAGTGCATTGACCGGCGGCGCCAGGCGCGGGTCGTGGATGATCAGCCGTTCGAAGTGCCGCGACAGGCGCGCACGACCGCGCAGGTTGTCAGCGATCACCGATGACAGGCCCAGCCCGAGGCGCCCGCGATGATCATCTGCGAGCAAGCCGTGGCTTTTAACCACCATGATGTTCAGGCGGTAATGGGCGTTGTCCAGAATCGACGCATCGCGACCGTCGAGCAGTTCATCGAGCATGCGCCGGGAGCTCTGGCTGATCTGCGCCATGGTCACGCCCTTGTCGAAGTTCTGCTCGGTGTAGAGGTGACCGAGGCGCCGGATGCCTTCGGCGGCGTCCGGCAGACAGGCGCTGGCAAAACGCCAGGAACCGACCGACGCACCAATCAACGAACGCTCCCGCGGAGCTGTCGGCAGCCATTCGCCGAACAACGCCAGGTCCAGACCTTGAATCCCCAAGGCTTTCGGCCCACCGGCGGCACCCGGCAGCGTACCGACATCGGCGGCGCTCAAACCGTTTTCACGGATACGCGCCAAGGCACGCGGGCCGGCCTTGAGAGTCAGGGAAGGGAACTTGATGTGGATGGCGGTCATACCGGTCTCGATGTCTGGCAAGCGGGGGATTATAAACAGCTCAGGCATCACCACAAATCCACTGTGGGAGTGACCTGTGGCGAGGGGATTTATCCCTGTTGGGTCGCGAAGCGACCCCAAAAATTTAGGCGACAGCACATAATTTACGACTGCTTCGCAGCCGAACGGGATAAATCCCCTCGCCACCAAAGCTCACTCCCACAGATTTTGTGCAGCTCTGCGATATCGAGGTGCCACTTCCAATGATGGCAATTCAGTTTCAGTTAAGTTCGCCTCGTTATGGTGCACCCCGTAGGCAATACATAAAAAATACGGAGACACCCATGAAAACCCTGACTGCCCTGTTCACCGCGTCCATCCTCACCCTGACCGCCAGCCTCGTCCATGCTCGTGACTTGGGCCCCGATGAAGCCCTGCGGCTGCGCGACGCTGGTACCATTGTGTCTTTCGAGAAGCTCAACGCCACCGCTCTGGCCAAACATCCCGGTGCCAAGATCACCGAAACCGAGCTGGAAGAAGAGTACGGCAAGTACATTTACCAGGTTGAGCTGCGCGACCCACAAGGCATTGAGTGGGATCTGGAATTAGACGCTGTCAGCGGGCAGATTCTCAAGGATCATCAGGATACGTAATGAAGGTGTGTTCATTTTCACGCATGGCGCTGGTACTGCTGGCGTTCTGCTCAGTCGTCATGGCCCGCGACCTCGACCAGGACGAAGCCCTGCGCTTGCGCCAGCAAGGCGTGATCCTGCCGCTGGAGCAACTGTTGAAGCAGGCGCTCGACCGCTACCCCGGCTCGAAACTGCTGGAAGCCGAGCTTGAAGAAAAACACGACGTCTACATTTATGAAGTCGAGCTGCTGACCGCCGAAGGGGTGGTCCGTGAGCTGGACCTCGACGCCACCACTGGCCAGTTATTGAAAGACAAGGAAGATTGATCGATGCGTTTGCTTCTGGTGGAAGACCACGTGCCGCTGGCCGACGAATTGATGGCCGGCCTCAACCGGCAGGGTTACGCCGTGGACTGGCTGGCCGATGGCCGCGACGCGGTGTATCAGGGCAGCAGCGAGCCCTATGACCTGATCATCCTCGACCTCGGCCTGCCGGGGTTGCCGGGGCTCGAGGTGCTGGCGCAATGGCGGGCCGGAGGTCTGGCAACGCCGGTGCTGATCCTCACGGCGCGCGGTTCCTGGGCCGAGCGGATCGAAGGCCTCAAGGCCGGCGCCGACGATTACCTGACCAAGCCGTTCCACCCCGAGGAGCTGCACCTGCGGGTCCAGGCGTTATTGCGTCGCTCCCACGGCCAGGCCAACCAGCCGACGCTCAAAGCCGCCGGATTGCACCTGGATGAAGGCCGTCAGTGCGTGACCCGCGACGGCGCCGACATCCAGCTGACCGCTGCGGAATTCCGCCTGCTGCGCTATTTCATGCTGCACCCCGAGCAGATCCTTTCCAAAAGCCACCTCGCCGAACACCTCTACGACGGTGAAACCGAGCGCGATTCCAACGTGCTCGAAGTTCACGTCAACCACCTGAGGCGCAAGCTCGGGCGCAGCGTGATCGAAACCCGTCGCGGCCAGGGTTACCTGTTCGGCGGACAAGCCCAGTGAGATCGATTCAGCGCCGCTTGAGTCTGGGGCTGATCAGCGTGATGGTGGTCGTCGGCCTGGTGCTGGCGCAAACCAGCTTGTGGTTGTTCGAAAAGGGGCTGCAGCGCTACCTCGAAGACGGTTTGCGCAACGACAGTGAAAACCTGCTGGTGGCGCTGGTGCGCGGGCCGGCGGGGTTGCAACTGGATGAGCGGCACCTGTCGCCAGCCTATCAACGACCGTTTTCCGGGCACTACTTCCGTATCGATTTTGCCGACAAGCATTGGCGTTCCCGCTCGTTGTGGGATCAGGAACTGCCGCCACTCGACCATCCCGGCCTGCACAGCAACCTGCAACTGGGTCCGGAGGGCCAGCAATTGCTGGTGCTGCGTTCGGATTATCGACGGCTCGGGCAATCGATTTCGATCAGCGTGGCGCAGGACTACACGCCGGTGCGCGAGAGCTTCCGGCGCATGCAGCAGATCGGTCTGGGCCTCGGGTTGGCGGGGCTGCTGCTGATTCTGCTGCTGCAACGCATCACCGTGCGCCGCGCCTTGCGTCCACTGGAAAAGGCCCGTGAACAGATCGCCCAGTTGCAGCAGGGCCAGCGCTCGCAACTCGATGATCAGGTGCCGGTGGAACTGGAGCCGCTGGTGGCGCAGATCAACCATTTGCTCGCGCACACTGAAGACAGCCTCAAGCGTTCGCGCAATGCCCTGGGCAACCTTGGGCATGCGCTGAAAACGCCGTTGGCGGTTTTGTTGAGCGTGGCTTCCAGCGAAAAACTCAACGCTCATCCCGAACTGCGCAAGCTCCTCAAGACGCAACTGGAACAGGTCCAGCAGCGACTCAATCGCGAACTCAACCGCGCCCGGTTGTCCGGCGATGCGCTGCCGGGGGCGTTGTTTGATTGCGATGGGGAACTGCCGGGGTTGTTGGCGACGTTGAACATGATTCACGGCGAACACTTGAACCTGAGCTACCGCGCACCGACCGGTTTGCAATTGCCATGGGATCGCGAGGATCTGCTCGAATTGCTGGGAAATCTCTTGGATAACGCCTGCAAATGGGCGGATGCCGAGGTGCGGTTGAGCGTGGTCGAGACGGCTGAGGGGTTTGAGCTAAGTGTGGAAGATGACGGGCCGGGGATTCCTGAGGCACAACGCGATCAGGTGCTGAACCGGGGAACACGGCTGGATGAACAGACGGATGGGCATGGGTTGGGGCTGGGGATTGTGCGCGATATCGTCGACACGTGGGGCGGGGTGATGAGGTTGGAGGAGAGCGAGTGGGGTGGGTTGCGTGTGGTGATTGAGTTGCCTAAGCGCTAGAACTTGAAATCCACCCCTCACCCTAACCCTCTCCCCAGGGGGTAGAGGGGACTCACCGAGTTGTTTTTTAGATATTCTGCGACCGAGGAAATAAAGACGAGCTCAGGTTTGGAAGCCAATGGAGATCGGCTCCCTTTCCCCCTCTCCCCTTTGGGGAGAGGGCTGGGGTGAGGGGTGTTTTCATATGACGCCCCACTAAGTTCAGACCCGGAACTGATCCATCAAACTCTGCTGTTGATTCGCCAGGCTATTGAGCGACTGACTCACCCGCGCCGACTCGTTCGCCTGCCCTGACAGCGACTCCGTCACATCGCGAATCGTCGCCACGTTGCTGTTGATCTCCTCGGCCACCGCGCTCTGCTCTTCGGCCGCAGACGCGATCTGCAGGTTCATGTCGCTGATCACCGTCACCGCCTCGCCAATCTGACGCAGCGCCGTCACCGCCTGGCCCACTTGCTCGACACTGCCTTGCGCCTGGCGATGGCTGTTGTTCATCGAGCCGACCACATCCTGCGTGCCACTTTGCAACTGCTCGATCACCAGACGGGTTTCTTCAACCGACTCCTGCGTGCGTCGCGCCAGATTGCGTACCTCATCGGCCACCACCGCAAACCCACGGCCGGCCTCACCGGCACGGGCCGCTTCGATCGCGGCGTTGAGCGCCAGCAGGTTGGTCTGCTCGGCGATGGCGCGAATCACTTCCAGCACCGAACCGATTTTCTCGCTGTTGGCCGCCAGGCCTTCGACTTGCACCATGGCCGCGCTCATGTCGGCGGCGAGGTTGTCGATGCTGGTGGTGGTCTGGTCGATGACGGTCAGGCCTCGGCGAGTCGCTTGATCGGCATCCTTTGCCGCCTGGGCGGCTTGCGCGGCACTGCGGGCGACGTCCTGGGCGGTGGCGCTCATTTCGTGGGACGCGGTGGCGACTTGATCGACCTGACGGTATTGCTGCTCCATGCCGGCGCTGGTCTGCGTGGCGATGGCGGAGGATTGGTCCGCGGTGCTGCGGGCGTCCTGCACCGAGCGTTTCACTTCGGCGATGATCGGTTGCAGCTTGTCGAGGAAACGGTTGAACCAGCTGGCCAACTGGCCCAGTTCATCCTGCTTGTCGTAAGCCAGGCGCCGGGTCAGGTCGCCTTCGCCGCTGGCAATGTCTTCGAGCATGTGCGCCACGCCGAGGATCGGTTTGGTCACGCTGCGCGCCATCAGCCACACCAGCAACAAACCAATCAGAGCGGCCAGTACACCGAGGCCGAGTTCAACCAGAGTGCCGCTGCGGTTGCTGTCATCGAGTTGGTTTTTCAGGGCTTCGGCAGGGCCGACCAGGACTTTTTCCGGCACGTCGAGCAACACGCCCCAGGGTTTTCCACCGGGGATCGGCTGGAAAGGGGACAGCACTTTCAGTTGCTGGTTGCTGTGCAGGCTTTCGGTTTTGCTGCTGGTGGCGAGCATGCGAATCAGCTCGGCACCGTTGGTCTTATCCACCGCATCCAGGCGCTGGCTGAGTTTGCTGGCGTCCGGGCTGTAACCGGCGAGCAAGCCGACCGGGCTGATGATGCTGACATTGGTCTGGCCGTCATAGAGTTTTTTGCTCGCGCCCTGACTCATGGCCTGCAGGCTGTTGAGGTTAATGTCCACAGACAGCGAGGCGATGACTTTGCCGTTGACCATCAGCGGGAACACGATGCTGGTCATCAGCACGTTCTGGCCGTCGATCACATAGAAATACGGTTCGATCACGCACGGCTTGAGCGTGGTGCGCGGGCAAGTGAACCACGCGTTGGCCGCTTCGCCGCTGGGGCCAGCTTTGGTGTCGGCCATGTCGCTTTCCGGCAGCGCCATCGACGTCACGTTGCCTGGCGTCGGTTGCGACCAGTACAGGGCGAAACGGCCCTTGTCGTTGCTGCCCAGCTCGGCCTGGCCGGCGAACAGATCGTCCTTGCCGTCCAGCGCGTTGGCTTCAAACACCAGCGACAGGCCAAGCAATTCCGGGTTGGCTTGCAACGCTGACTTGACCTGGCGGGTCAGGTCTTCACGCAGGTCGAAGGCGTCCAGAAAGCGCTTCTCCGCCTGATCGCGCAGGAACAGCACCTGACGCGAAAAACCGTGGCCGTACTGATAGGCGTCCATGAACTGCTGGCGAATCACCAGCGCCTGGTTTTCACCCTGGGATTCGATCCGGGCCCGAGCGGCTTCGGTGAGCATCTCCATGCTCGAGGCTTTCACCATTTCGGAGCTGTGCTCCATGCGATACAGGGAAAGACCCACCAGCAGGGTCACGATGCCGGCCAGGCACAGCCCGGCCAGCAGGGTGATTTTCCATTGGATGGAAAGTTGTCTGAGCGACATGGAGAGACGTCCTTATTCGATATTTATCTGAGACTTTGCACTGTAACGGCCGCGATCGTGCTTTCTTTATGGCAGTTCCTGAATGATGAAACGACCGTTGGTCGGCGGCCTTTTGTGGTGAGGGCGCTAGCCTGTGGCGAGGGGATTTATCCCCGTTGGGGCGCGAAGCGGCCCCCTGCATTCTTTCAACCACACCGAATGGTCAGGTTTGACGACTGCTTCGCAGCCGAACGGGGATAAATCCCCTCACCACAAGGTTCATCACCACCCGTGGCACATCCGCCAGGCCCACACGCTTTGACACCGGGCCGACTCTGCGGCACAGTGCGCGCCCTCTAATAAAACCCATTCTTCAATCCGCTGGCGGCTCTTCGCAGACGGCCGGCTGAGCTCATTTCGCTTGCCCTGAGGTAACGATGATTAATGCTGTAATTGCCGCGGTCGGCGTCATGCTGATCCTCAGCCTGTCCCGCGTGCACGTAGTGATCGCGCTGATTGTCGGCGCCCTGGTCGGCGGATTGACCGGTGGCCTGGGCATCGACGCCACCCTTAAAGCCTTTAACAGCGGCCTCGGCGGCGGCGCGACGGTCGCGTTGTCCTATGCCTTGCTCGGCGCGTTCGCCGTAGCGATTGCCAAGTCCGGCCTGGCCCATGCCCTGGCGGACAAAGCCCTGCTGATGGTTGATCGTCAACACGCCAACGGTGGCCGTCAGGTCAAGTGGCTGCTGATCGGCTTGCTCTGGGTAGTGGCCATCGCTTCGCAGAACATTCTGCCGATACATATCGCCTTTATTCCGCTGCTGGTGCCGCCGCTTTTATATGTGCTGACCAAGCTGCAACTGGATCGCCGTTTGATCGCCTGCGTCATGACGTTCGGCCTGATCACGCCGTACATGTTCCTGCCGGTGGGCTTCGGCAACATCTTCCTGAATGAAATCCTGCTGGCCAATGTTGCCCGCAGCGGCGTCGACATCAGCGGCATCAACGTCACACATGCCATGGGCATTCCGGCGCTGGGCATGGTCGTGGGCCTTGCGGTCGCGTTTATCAGCTACCGCAAGAAACGCGTTTACGACCTGGAAAAGATCGAGAAAGTCGAGCAAGTCGCGGTGGAATACAACCCGCTGAGCCTCATGGTGGCCGCTGTGGCCATCGCGGCGGCGTTCATCATTCAATTGCTGCTGGATTCGATGATCATCGGGGCGCTGTCCGGATTCCTGATCTTTTCGGTGTCGGGCATCGTGAAATGGCGCGACACCGACGACCTGTTCACCGAAGGCATGAAGATGATGGCGATGATCGGCTTCATCATGATCGCCGCCTCGGGTTTCGCCGAAGTGATGAAAGCCACTGGTGAGGTGCAAACGCTGGTTGAGACGTCGGCGTCGTGGATCGGGCACAGCAAAGGCATCGGCGCGTTGTTGATGTTGCTGGTCGGCCTGCTGGTGACCATGGGCATCGGCTCGTCGTTTTCCACCGTGCCGATCCTGGCGGCGATTTTCGTGCCGTTGTGCGTGCAGCTGGGGTTCAGCCCGATCGCGATCGTGTGCATCGTCGGCACGGCCGGCGCCCTGGGTGATGCCGGTTCGCCGGCCTCGGACTCGACCCTGGGCCCGACCTCTGGTCTGAATATCGATGGCCAGCATCACCACATCTGGGACACCGTGGTCCCGACCTTCCTGCACTACAACCTGCCACTGCTGGCGTTCGGCTGGGTTGCCGCGATGGTCCTCTGATTTCACTTTCGTAGGAGCCAGGCTTGCCGGCGAAGGCGTCTTCAAAATCGCCTTCGCCGGCAAGCCTGGCTCCTACAGTTTTTCGTTGGCGTGCCGTTAAAGCCTTTAACCACGCCAACAAAATCAAAAGAGTGAACCGTCATGCGCATGAGCCTGAAGGCTAAAGTCCTGTCCCTTGCCGTCCTCCCGGTGTTGCTCTTTGCGCTGGTCATCAGCCTGACCACGTTGTTCATTCTGCAGGAGCAGGCGCGCAAGGAAGTCGAGGAAACCCGTCAGCGCCTGCTCAGCGATGCCAAGGCAACCCTGCAAAGCTACGTCGCTGTGGCCATGACCACGATCAAACCGCTTTACGACGCGGCCGCCCCCGGCGATGACGCGGCGCGGGCGCAGGTGATCAAGCTGCTGTCGAGCATCACCTACGGCAAGGACGGCTATTTCTTCGGTTACGACTCCAACACCGTGCGCCTGTTCAAGGCCAACAGCCCCGATGGCGTGGGCCAGAGCTTCAAGGACAACCGCGACCCGAACGGCGTCTACGTCAACCGCGATCTGGTGAAAGTCGCCAAAGACGGCACGCATTACCTGCAATACAGCTCGCCGTTGCCCGGCAACACCCAAGTGCTCGTGCCGAAACTGGGCTACACCGAGTACCTGTCGAAATGGGACATGGCGGTCGGTACGTCGGTGAACCTTGACGGTATCGAGGCGCAAGTCGCGCTGGTCGAAGCCAAGGTGCAAGAGCGGATGGAAGGCGTGGTGCTGACCATCGCCGGCCTCGCGGTGGTGATGTTGCTGGTGATCGCGGCGGTCGGACTGCTGCTGGCCAATACCATCCTGCGTCCGCTGAACCTGATGAAAGCCAACCTCGATGACATCGCGGCGGGCGAGGGCGACCTGACTCGTCGCCTGACCATCACCAGCCAGGACGAACTCGGCGAACTGGCCGGCTCGTTCAACCGCTTCGTCGACAAGATCCACAGCCTGGTGCGCCAGATCACCGAAATGACTTCGCAACTGACCGGCCTGGTGAATCAGGTTTCCGATCAGGCCCAGCGTTCGGATCAGGCCATGGAGCGTCAGCGTCACGAGACTGATCAGGTGGCCACGGCGATCAACGAAATGTCGGCGGCGGCACAGGAAGTGGCGAAAAGCGCGCAAAACGCGGCGGTGGCTGCTCAGCAAACCGACGAAGAAGGCCAGACCGCCAAGCGTGTGGTAGCCGGCAGCATCGTGAAGATTCATGCGTTGGTGGACGACATTCGCAGCAGCGGCGTGTCCCTTGATAGCCTGCAGAAAGACGTGTCGTCGATTGTCAGCGTGCTGGGAGTGATTCGTTCGATTGCCGAACAGACCAATTTGCTGGCACTGAACGCCGCCATTGAAGCCGCGCGCGCCGGTGAGGCGGGTCGTGGTTTTGCGGTGGTGGCCGACGAAGTGCGGGCGCTGGCCAGTCGCACGCAGATCAGCACCCAGGAAATCCAGGGCATGATCGACCGCTTGCAGGCCGGGACCCAATCGGCGGTGGAAGCGATGCGTCGTTCCAGCGAGGCGGGCGATGGCACCTCGGCACAGGCCAATGAGGCCGGTGCATCGCTGGACACCATGGCTCAGTTGATCGGCACCATCAACTCAATGAACGCGCAAATCGCCAGCGCCGCTGAAGAGCAGACTGCCGTGGCTGAAGAAATCAACCGCAGCGTGCATCAGATCGCCGTGGCGGTGGACAACGTCGCCGACGAAACCCAACTCGGCGCCCAGACCTCACGCAGCCTCGCCGACCTCGGTCAGCGCCTGGGCAAACTGGTCGGACAGTTCCGAATCTGACCGGCTAGCAAAGATCCTGTGGGAGCGAGCAAGCCCGCTTCCACAGGGTTATGTGTTGTCAGGGTCGGTCCCAGTAAGGCACCGTTCCAAAGCATTCCACAAAAAAATCAATCACCGTCCTGACCTTCACCGACAACCGTCGGCTGCCCGGCCACAGTACTGCAATCTGCTGCGGCTCAAGGCTGTTGGACACCTGATATTCCCCCAGCACCGGCACTAGCGTGCCATTGCGCACCGCCTCACCAATCAGCCACGACGGAAACATCACCAGCCCCAAACCCTGTTCGGCGGCTTGCGTGAGCGTGTCGGCGTGGTTGCCGGTGATCGGCCCTTTCACCGAGTAGGGCGTCCAGTCCTGTTGCTCTTTGCGGAAAAACCAGCGTTGCTGACCGGCCACGCCTTTGTAGGCCAGGCACTGATGCCCCGCCAGCTCTTCGGGGGCTTGCGGAGTGCCATGGCGTTCGAGGTAGGCCGGGCTGGCAGCGACTTGAAAGCGATGGGGCGCCAGGATCCGTGCCTGCATGCTCGAATCGTGCAATGGGCCGATGCGGAACAGCAGGTCGGCACCTTCCTGCAACGGGTCGATGTAGCTGTCGGTTTGCTGGATATCCAGCTGCAGATTCGGATAGCGCGCGCACAACTGCCCCAGCCAAGGCGTCAGATGCCGTTGCCCGAAGACCACAGGCGCGTTGATTCGCACCAGTCCGCTGGGTTCGCTTTGCTGTTCCTGCAAGGCCTGTTCGGCTTCCTCCAGTTGCACCAGCACCAGCCGCGCGTGATGGCCGAGCATGCGTCCCGCTTCGGTGGGCGTGACGGCGCGCGTGTGGCGGTAGAGCAATTGCTGGTTCAGGGCTTGTTCCATCAACTGGATCTGCCGGGAAATCGAAGAGGGCGCCAGGCCCTCGCGGCGGGCGACTTCGGAAAAACTGCCATGGTCGAGTACCGCGACAAACAGCCGAAGTGCCTTGAATCCCAGCTCGTTGAGGCCGTGCATGATGAGTCCTGCTGTGCGAGTTACGCAAAAGTGTTGTCAGGATGCTCCCATTTATCGCAAAGCAGCGCCAGCCGATAATGCGCGCCACAACAGCTCCCTGTGGGAGCGTGTTCATCTGACTGGTAGGTCTCCCTTATGCAATCTTCTTCAATCGACATCGCTTCAACGCCAGCGACCAAGCCAGGGCTGCGGCTGTTGCTGCTGCCTCTGGTCATCCTCGCCGGCATGGGCCTTTCCGTGGAGGCCGGTTTGCTCGGGCCGCTCGGGATTCAGGTCGGGCACTTGTGGGCGACGTTGAGCATCTTCGGCGTCGGCTCGGCGATTTTGTTTTTGCTGTTGTTGTTCAGCGGCAAGCAACAAGGCCCAGCGTTCAACACCTTGCCACGCTGGCAGTTGATCGGCGGTTTCCTCGGGCCGATCTACGTGGTGGTGCTCACCCTGGCCACGCCGCACATCGGGATCGCGATGACGATGATCGCGATCCTCTCCGGGCAGGTCGGCAAAAGCGTGCTGATCGACCACTTCGGCTGGTTCGGTGCCACCCGCAAAAAGGTCAACGGTGAACGTTGGCTGGCGTTGCTGCTGATTGTCGCGGCACTTGTTCTGATTGCTCGGGGTTGATGATGAATCTGATTATTTTGTTGGCCGTGGTCGTGGCCGCCGGTGCGGCGTTGAGTATTCAGGCGGCGATCAACGGACGCCTGGGGGAAACCGTCGGCGTGTTGCGCAGCAGTCTGCTGACCTTCGCGGTGGGCGCGGTGGTCACCGGTTTGCTGATCCTGTTTTTCGAACCGGCCCATGCCGTGACCCTGCTGGATGTGCCGAAATGGCAGCTCAGCGGCGCCTTGTTCGGCGTGGTCTACATGATGGTCATGGTCGGCGCGGTGCCGCGGGTCGGCACGGCAGTGGCGACCGTGGCCGTGATCGTCGGGCAGTTGGGCATGGGGATGTTGATCGACAACTTCGGCTGGCTGGGTAACCCGGCAATCGAGTTGTCGAGCAGCCGGATGCTGGCGATGGTGTGCCTGGCGCTGGCGTTGCTGTTCATGTATCGCAGCAGCACGCGAAGCGAGTAACCGAGCCATTTTGTAGCTCCTACACTGATGACTGAGGTGCGCATTTGCCGCACGCGACGACCACATCAATGGAGTCAGACTCATGATCAGCAGTGACAGTAAATGCGACTGCCCCAAATGTTCCTGCAAACTGGGCGAACACCCGATAGCGCGTCACGGCAAGCACTATTGCTGTGAAGCGTGCGCCAAGCACCACGAACATGGCGAGGAGTGTGCGAGCAAGGGCTGCAAGTGCGCGCACGCCAAATAGCTCATCAACAGGAAGTGGAGCCACTCGGGCTCCACTTTTTTATGTCTGGTTTCCTCCCCTCGTGATCCTCAGCCAGCCGGTCGCCACGTCACATTTTCGATGCCGAATTTCTCCGCCAGCGGCTTGCTGGTTTTTTGCACCTTCTCTCGGCCAAAGCGGGGGATTCGTCCGACCCCTGCATCACAACTGGCCCAGTGCCAAGCCTCCGCGTTGTCCATTTTGTCCAGGCGGATAATGAAAGACTTTGGCGCGCCATGAAGGGTGTATTCAATGACGAAAAGTTTTGCGTTGTTCATAAAGCCCGTATTCCTCCCTGTGGTAATACAAGGATCGTCTGGGCTACGGAAAATTCAGTTGGATTGTCAGACGGTTGCCGCCCGTAGCGACAAGGTCGCTGCCCCGTTACCATGCAAGACCTGAAAACCCCAATGATCATTGCCCATGGCCCTTGCCGCCCCGCCAGACCTGAGTGATACCGATGTGCCCGTGCAACCGCTGGCACGCACGTACCCGCGCGGCTTGTATATCGAGCCGCACGAGCATGTCTGGGGCCAATTGCTGTACGCGATGAGCGGGGTGATGTGGGTCGAAACGCCTCATGAGGCGCTGGTGGTGCCGCCACAACGGGCGGTGTGGCTGCCGCCAGGCGTGCCGCATGGCATTCGCGTGGTCTCGGATCTGCAGATGCGCAACATCTACTTGCGGCCCTCGTTGGCGGCCACGCTGGACGACCGTGTTCAGGTGATCGAAGTCGGCGGGTTGCTGCGTGAGCTGATCGTCGGGTTGGTGGAGCAGGGCGACAATGGCACGCCCGAGTACTACGAAGCGCTGGTCGGCCTGGCGCTGTTGGAGCTTAGGCGAGCCAGGCGATCGCTGTTGAAAATCCCGTTGCCGGATGATTCCGACCGGCGCCTGATGAACCTGTGTCAGGCGGTCATGGCCGCACCCTCGCTGGATATCCCCTTCGAACAGCACGCGGAAAACGCCGGTGCCAGCGTGCGCACTCTGGCCCGGCTGTTCAAGGACGGCTTGGGCATGGGTTTCGCCGAATGGCGACGCCAAGTGCAACTGACGACTGCTGCGGCGGAGTTGATTCAGGGCGTACCGGTCAGCACGATTGCCCGGGAACTGGGCTATTCGCCGAGCAGCTTCAGCGACATGTTCCGCCGGGAACTGGGTGTCGCGCCTTCGCAATTTTCGACGGGCCAACGCGACGTCCAGCCATAACGCAGACTTGTAGCCACTGGCGAATCCCTGTGGGTTACTACCCAGTTTGCATTGCAACCTGTATTGGCGCCTTGGCCGATATTCAGAAGCACTTGGCCGATGCCCTTCGCCACCGCTCTCTAGACTTCAGACCTACCTTGTTTGCCCACGGAGTCTGCCATGAGCTACCTCATCTCGCTGGTCATCGGTCTGGGCGTCGGTCTGCTCTACGGCGCACTGGATTTTCGCTCTCCCGCCCCACCGGTCATTGCCCTGGTGGGCCTGCTGGGCATGCTCGCCGGCGAAAAGTTGTGGCCCATGGGCCGGCAGCTGGTGGCTGGCTGGGTCTCCTGAAACCCCTTCCTTTTTGCGATGGAAACTCTCATGAAAGCACTGCAATTCGACCAGACCGGTGACCTCTCGGCCCTGCGCTACGTTGATGTGCCAACCCCCGTTCCCGGTGCCGATGAAGTGCTGGTCCAGATCAAGGCGGCCGGCCTCAACCCCAGCGATGTGAAGAACGTGCTGGGGCGTTTTCCCTACACCACCTTGCCGCGGATTCCCGGTCGGGATTTCGCCGGAGTGGTGGTTGAAGGGCCACAGGCACTGATCGGTCAGGACGTCTGGGGCACCGGTCGTGAACTGGGCTTTTTTGCCGACGGCTCCCATGCGCAATTCGTCAAACTGCCGGCCAATGGCGTAGCGCTCAAACCCACCCATTTGAGCTTCGCCCAGGCCGCCAGCCTCGGTGTGCCGTACACCACGGCGTGGGATGCGCTGGAACGCAGTCTGGTGACGACCGGAACGCGGCTGCTGGTGATCGGCGGCGGAGCGGTGGGCAGTGCCGCGCTGGCGCTGGCCAAGGTGCGTGGCGCTCAGGTACTGGCGGCGGCGCGCCGGCCCGAGCTGGTCAAGGATCTGCAGGAGCAGGGCTATCAGACGTTGCAACTGGATAAACCGGACGAGCTGGGTGCGCAGGTGAATGCCGTGTATGCCGGCGGCGCTGATGTGATTTTCGACACCACCGGTTTCTGGCTGCCGGCCTCGGTCCCGGCTTTGGCCACTTTCGGTCGCATCGCGATCATTGCCGCGCCGGTGGACGGGATGGTGCAATTGCCGGCGCTGGCGTTGTATCGCAAGGGTGGTTCGGTGGTGGGGATCAATTCGTTGTTGTACGGCGTGCAGGCGTGTGCGGCGATGCTGGATCAGTTCGGCAAGTTCTTTGATCTGGGGCTGTTGCCGTTGCCGGAAGGGTTGTTTGAATCACCGTTGGCGCAGGGGGGGGAGCGGTATGCCGAGGTGAATCAAGGGGCTGGCGACAAGGTGATTTTGTTGCCGTAACCGGCATTGATGGTGGGTGGTCTGGCCTCTTCGCGAGCAGGCTCGCACAATCGTTCGAGGCGTCAGCGAAGGTTGTATCGTGTCAGTTTTTTCTTGAGATTTTCCCGCACCAACGGCCACTCCTCATCAATGATGCTGAACCGTACCGAGTTACGCTTGCGTCCATCCGGCATGATCCGTTCATGGCGCACGATGCCTTCCTGTTGTGCGCCAAGTCGCAAGATCGAGTTGCGCGACTTCTGGTTGTTTTCGTCGGTGGTGAATTGCACTCGCACGCAGTCCAGCACCTCGAAGGCGTAACGCAGCATCAGGTATTTGGCCTCGGTGTTGACGAAGGTTTTCTGCCAGCGCGCAGAGATCCAGCTGCTGCCGATTTCGGTTCTCGACATAAAAAGGTTGCGGGTGATGCATGCCATTACAGGGTAGCGGCTGTCGATTGGCAATAGTGTGGGGCCATGAAGGACCATGACTGCTATGGTCAATGGGACGCTTGCCTGTCATCCACCCGATCAGGCAATCGATTGACAGGATCCCATGCATGGAATTGACCGCTACGACCACCACCGCCCCCGGGCGCCATACACCGATCACACGGAACCTGGTCTGGTCCGTCGGACTGGTATTTGTATTAGGGGTGCTGATCGCCCTCGTTGCCTTGTTCAGCATTGCCGGCCGGCTTGATACCCAGGACCTGGCCAAGACCACGTTCTACACCCAGCGCGCGCTGGAAAACCGCACTTCAGCCTCGAAAAACTACGTCGCCAGTTATGCGACCTGGACGACTGCCTACGACCATCTCAACGGTGAGGTCGATGTAACGTGGGCTTACGTCGAGCAAAACATGGGTAAAACCTTGTTCACCATGGACCATTACGACGGTGTCTTCGTGGTCGATCACCAGGGGACCAAATACGCCACGGTGCGCGGCCTTCAGGTGCAGGATGACGCGGCGGCTCTCCTTTCGATATCGATGCCGACATTGATCGAAGAGGTTCAGGGGCAGGAAAGCCTGCTCGTCCCCATCAGCCGATTCACGCTGTTCGAGGGCCAGCCCGCGCTGTTGACGGCTGCGGCGATCGTGCCCAATGACGAAAGGCCTGCGGTCGATCCCCAAAGCACCTCGGTGCTGATGTTCGTCGATCAATTGAGTCCGGAAAAGCTCAGCGCCTTGAGTGCCGATTACGGTTTACATGACTTGAGCCTCGCGCTCGACAACACCCTGGCTCCCGGTCAGCCTGCGGTTGCACTCACGGGTACCGGTTACAGCCTGGTCTCGCGGCTCGAGCAGCCAGGCCATCAATTGCTTTGGTCACTGCTGCCGCCACTGGGCGGGGCGCTGTTGATTCTGGCGTTGCTGACGGCGTGGTTCTTTCGTTATGTATTGCGCACCTCAAGGCACGTGGACGCCAGTTACATCAATCTGGATCTGTCGAATCAGGCGCTGGAGGCCAGTGAAGAGCGTTTTCGTGCAGTGGCCGAGGCTGCTTCCGACTGGATCTGGGAAATCGACGACAAACACCGAATCACGTATCTGTCAGGGCGCTTCGGCGCAGTCACCGGTTTTTCCGATCAGCAATGGCTGGGGCAGGACATCGAGCAGCTGTTGTATTGCGATACCACGCCGTTGTCACTGTGGCTGGACAAGCTCAACGAAGAACACAACGTCAGCCACCTGCGCTGTTCCTATCGCGATCAATCCGGACAGCAACGTGTCTGTCGGGTGTCGGCACGACCGATCCACAGCAAAGGCGCGGTGCTGGGTTATCGCGGAACGGCCAGTGACATCACCGATGAAGTCGCCGCCCATGCGCAGATCCAGCATCTGTCGTTGCACGACGCGCTGACCGGCCTGCCCAATCGCAACAAACTGGCGCGTTACCTCGAAGATGCGTTGGTGCTGAAGGAGCATTCGGCACCGCTGACGTTGTTGATGATCGACCTGGACAACTTCAAGCCGATCAATGATTCCCTCGGCCACCCGGCCGGTGATGCGGTGTTGCTGGAAGTGGCCACCCGCTTGCGTGAGTGCACGCGGGACATTGACCTGGTCGCCCGCCTGGGCGGTGACGAGTTTGTGCTGGTGCTCAATGGCATGGACATCCACACGGAAATCGACCGGATTTGCGAGCGTATCCTCGAAAGCCTGCAGCAGCCGATTCATTATGACCATCACACGCTGCACATCGGCGCCAGCATCGGCATCGCCTTGAGTCGGCGTCAGGGGCATATGCCGGAGGAACTGATCCGCTGTGCCGACATCGCGCTGTATCAGGCCAAATCCGATGGCAAGAAAACCTGGTGCTACTTTGAGCCGCACATGAATGATCAGATCCAGCACCGTCGCAAACTGGAAAACGACTTGCGCCACGCGATCAAGAACAACGAGTTCGTGATGCACTATCAGCCGCGTTATCACGTCGATGGCAAACAGATCGTCTCGGTCGAAGCGTTGCTGCGCTGGCAGCATCCGGTGCAGGGATTGCTGAGCCCTGACTCGTTCATTCCTTTGGCCGAGCAGACCGATCTGATCGTGCCCTTGGGGCGCTGGGTGCTGCGCGAAGCGTGCGAGACGGCGCTGACCTGGCCGGGTGAGCTGATGGTGTCGGTCAACCTGTCGCCCGTGCAGTTCATGCGCAGTGATGTGGTGGAGGATGTCAGAGAAGCATTGATCCAAAGCCGTTTGCCGGCCAGTCGACTGGAGCTGGAAATCACCGAAAACGTGATGCTCAACGACGTCGACGGCGCTCTCGCGACCATGAACTCGCTGAAGGAGCTGGGTGTGCGGCTGAACATGGACGACTTCGGCACCGGTTATTCGTCGCTGGGTTACCTGCGCACCTATCCGTTCGACGGGATCAAGATCGACAAGCGTTTCATCTCGTCCATGAGCGGCACCGGCAACGACCGTGCGGTGGTGCAGGCGATCATCAACCTGGGCAAGGCCATGGGACTGACCGTGACCGCAGAGGGCGTCGAGACGCTGGAGCAACTGGACTTCCTGATCTCAGACGAGTGTCATGAAGTGCAAGGTTTTTACCTCAGCCGACCGATGGAAAATCAGGCGCTGTTGCCGTTGCTCAAGGCATCGCATGACGAGCATCCGGTGTAATGGGGGGACCTTTAGTCGCCTGTTTCGTTTGTCGTGGCAACTGCCATCACGCACCCCGGTCACAACTGGATACCGTCCATCCGTTGCGAGCCTCGGCCCATGAAAAACCTGAAAATCGCCACCTTCAACGTCAACGGCATACGTGCCCGGCTGCCGAATCTGCTGGCCTGGCTTGAGCGCGAAAAGCCGGACATTGCCTGCTTGCAGGAGCTCAAGTCGGTGGACAGCGCGTTTCCGGCCACCGAGCTAGAGGCCATTGGCTACGGTGCCATCTGGCAAGGTCAATCGTCGTGGAACGGGGTGGCGATTCTGGCCCGTGATGCGCAACCTTTGGAGAGTCGGCGCGGGCTGCCGGGTGATGACGCCGACACCCATAGCCGCTACCTGGAGGCTGCGGTGCACGGAATTCTGGTGGGCTGCCTGTATTTGCCCAACGGAAATCCGCAACCGGGGCCGAAGTTCGACTACAAACTGGCGTGGTTCGAGCGGTTGATTGCTTATGCCAAGGACCTGCAAAACAGCGAACACCCGGTGGTGCTGGCCGGCGACTACAACGTGGTACCCACCGACCTCGACATCTACAACCCGCGCTCGTGGCTCAAGGACGCCTTGCTGCAACCGGAAAGTCGCGAGTGCTACCAGCGCTTGCTGGATCAGGGCTGGACCGATTCCCTGCGTCATCTGTACCCGGAGGATCGGCTCTACACCTTCTGGGATTATTTCCGGCAGCACTGGCAGAAAAACTCGGGGTTGCGCATCGATCATCTGTTACTCAACTCAGGCCTGAGTCCTTATCTGCATGAGGCCGGGGTCGATGCCTGGGTGCGCAACGAACCGCACGCCAGCGATCACGCGCCGACGTGGATTCGCTTGAGTTCGCGCAAGCGGCGTTGATCTTTGGGTGGCGGGCGATTGGCTAAATCAATTGTCAGTCGAACCGCTTTATCCCTTATACATGGCGCCCATCGGCGGAGAGATCCGCGGCCCCATGCATAAGGACCTAGCAATGAGCGAGCCACGCCTGACGAACCGAGCGTCATACCTGCAACGCCTGGGTTTCGACGCGCCCCCGGCGCCAACCCTGGACACCCTGCGCCAACTTCAGCTGCGCCATACCGGGGCCTTCCCGTTCGAAAACCTCACCACGCTGTCCGGCGAGCCGGTACGCATCGACCTGCCCTCCATCGAACAGAAAATCCTGCACGAGGGGCGCGGCGGGTACTGCTACGAACTCAACTACGCGTTTCTGATGTTGCTTCAGGAGCTGGGCTTCGACGCCCATGGCATCACCGGTCGGGTGGTGATGGGCCAGCCCGAAGGTGCGTGGACTGCCCGCACGCACCGCTTGAGCCTGGTCACTCTGGACGGCGTGCGCTACATCACCGACGTCGGCTTCGGCGGCATGGTGCCGACCGCACCGCTCCTGCTCGACACCGATGCGGCACAACTCACGCCCCACGAACCGTATCGCATCGAGCGCCATGCAGACGGCTACACTCTGCGCGCCAACGTCGGCGGCGAGTGGCGGCCGATGTACATCTTCGATCTGCAGCGCCAGGAAGACATCGATTACGCCGTCGGCAACTGGTATGTCTCGACCCATCCGGAATCATCGTTTGCCAAGCAACTGATGGTCGCGCGTACCGGGGATGGCTGGAGGCGCACGTTGAACAATGGCAGTTTTGCGATTCATCGGGTGGGCGCCGAGAGCGAACGACGGCAGGTGGCAGATGTGGAGGAGTTGATCGGGTTGCTGGAGGGGGAGTTCGGGATTCGCGTGCCGGAGCATGCGGGGTTGCGGCAGGTGCTAGGGCGGTTGATTGAACCAGACTGAAACCTGAAATGCCCGTGTCGGCGTCTTGCCGTCGATGCTGGGCAAAAGCTTGAGTTGTTCGATTGTTTTCAGGGCGGTGATGATGTCTGGCGCAGGCTGAGTTCGTCAGTTTGCGCTATTGCGTTTGTCCGCCAGGCCCAGTGAGTAAGCAGTCCGACCAGCGCCCCATCGACCATCCAGAAATACCAGAGCAGTCGCAGCTTTGGGTGAAGACAGACGACCCCGGCAATCGCCAATCCTGCCAATAGACCGGTAATCCAGTTCGCATATCCCTTTGCGCTGATCCAGGCGTACAGAGGCGTGAAGCCCAAGACCAATGGCAACGCTCCGAACCAGACTCCGCCGACGATAAAACATGCAAAAACACCGAGCCAGAGCCAGAGCCAGAGCGCTACCGTCAGCTCAGGCATACCCCAAACAAAATACAACGCAATGATGAATGCTTGCACGGCCACGACATTGCGAAATGCGCGGTACGCCAGGATGAAGGTCTGCCAAAGGTGGCTGAGTGTCGATTCGCTGATCAAGGGGGTAGGCATCCATGTCCGACACCGACAGAGTGGCCGGCTCGGCGCAGTCTATCAGGTGCCGTGCAGAGCGACTCTGTCAGGGATATCGAAGTTGCCAGGGTCAAATTTCAGGTTCCATCATGCGGTGGATATCGCTGGCGACTTCGAGCAGTTTGTCCTCCAGCGTTTTCAGCTCGGAGGCTGGAATCCCTTTTTTGATTTTTCCGACACTCACCACACAGCCTTTATGGCTTAGAAGTGTTTGACGCAGGGCGTTATTGATCACCGTCTGATAACCGTATCCCTCGCTTTCTGCCAGCGATCGAGCCGCCTCAATAACGGCATCATCTAACATGATGGTAATCCGGGTTTTGCCTTTGCTGGAGGCAACCACTCCACGTTCGGAGGTGCTGAAATCGTATTGGTCTTTCATTGGTACGGCCTCGAGACAAGATGTCGAAAGGCGCATTTATGCATATTTAATATGCATATAGAGAGGAGATGTATTTCAAGATTTTTTGGAGGGGAACCCGCGCGGCAAAAGGGCAGCATGGACATATGTCCATTATCTGACTGATTAGTTGTATACAACTCTATAGACATTTGTCCTGGGTCTTGCATACAGTGTGCGCATAACAAAAAACCAGGGAACCCCCCAACCATGAAAACGCCCCATGTTTCACACCAACGGCCTGAGGACGAAAACCTCGGGGTCGGCGCGAATATGGCTTACGGCCTGCAACATGTTCTGACCATGTACGGCGGCATCGTCGCGGTGCCTTTGATCATCGGCCAGGCGGCCGGGCTTTCGCCGGCGGACATCGGTTTGTTGATTGCTGCTTCATTGTTTGCGGGGGGCTTGGCGACATTGCTGCAGACCCTCGGTTTACCGTTTTTCGGGTGTCAGTTGCCGCTGGTACAGGGCGTGTCGTTCTCGGGCGTCGCAACGATGGTGGCGATTGTCAGCAGCGGCGGGGAGGGCGGCTTTCAGTCGATTCTCGGGGCGGTGATCGCCGCGTCGTTGATCGGGTTACTGATCACGCCGGTTTTCTCACGAATCACCAAGTTCTTCCCGCCGCTGGTGACGGGCATCGTGATCACCACCATCGGCCTGACGCTGATGCCAGTGGCTGCACGCTGGGCCATGGGCGGCAATAGCCATGCCCCGGACTTCGGCAGCATGGCCAACATCGGTCTGGCGGCGGTGACGCTGGTGTTGGTGCTGCTGCTGAGCAAGATCGGTAGCGCGACCATCTCCCGTTTGTCGATCCTGCTGGCGATGGTCATCGGCACGATCCTCGCGGTGTTCCTCGGCATGGCGGACTTCTCGTCGGTCACGCAAGGCCCGATGTTCGGCTTTCCGACCCCGTTCCACTTCGGCATGCCGACCTTCCATTTAGCCGCGATCCTGTCGATGTGCATCGTGGTCATGGTGACTCTGGTGGAAACCTCGGCGGACATCCTCGCCGTCGGTGAAATCATCGACACCAAGGTCGACTCCAAACGCCTGGGCAACGGCCTGCGCGCCGACATGCTGTCGAGCATGATCGCGCCGATCTTCGGCTCCTTCACCCAAAGCGCCTTCGCCCAGAACGTCGGGCTGGTGGCCGTGACCGGCATCAAGAGTCGTTTCGTGGTCGCCACCGGCGGCTTGTTCCTGGTGATTCTCGGTCTGCTGCCGTTCATGGGCCGGGTCATCGCCGCAGTACCGACCTCGGTACTCGGCGGCGCTGGCATCGTGCTGTTCGGCACCGTGGCGGCCAGTGGCATTCGCACGCTGTCCAAGGTTGATTACCGCAACAACGTCAACCTGATCATCGTCGCCACCTCCATCGGCTTCGGCATGATCCCGATCGCCGCGCCGAATTTCTACGACCACTTCCCAAGCTGGTTCGCGACCATCTTCCACTCGGGCATCAGCTCCTCGGCGATCATGGCCATCGTGCTGAACCTGGCCTTCAACCACCTCACCGCCGGTAACTCGGATCAGCAATCGGTGTTTGCCGCCGGTACGGAACGGGTGCTGCGTTACCAGGACCTGGCGGCGTTGCGTGAAGGGGATTACTTCAGCGAAGGCAAACTGCGTGACTGCGACGGGAATGAGATTCCGGTGGTGGAAGCAGCCCATGATTCGAGCGAGCATCGTGCGGCTCACGCGAAAAGCAGTGAGCATGTCTAACGGCATCACCTGCTAAAAAGGCCGATCTGTTGAATAGACAGATCGGCCTTTTGCTTTTCCAGGATCCACAAAAAAGCCCCTGAACCTTTCGATTCAGGGGCTTTTCGATATTGCTGTCTGGCAACGACCTGGACTCGAGCAGAAAAAATAAGCATTTGTTTTACAATGAAATTATTCTGTTTTTTGGTATTCATATCCCTACGATTATCCTAATCCAGCCCGTATTTTATTGGAGTTCTTTCGATATCCCTGGATCAGGAAAAAACATTCGAGTTCCCGCTCTTTTTGAGACAACGCGAGCATCTGAGTCGTCTCGCTGCCAGCCACCTCCCAATGCTTTGAACGTGGCCACTGCAGCGCGAGCCGATTCAGTTTGTGCCTGAGCTCTGCCATCAGATGCCGCTAAAAGGTGTTCATCGGCATCCAGTACTTCGATCAGGCTGACCACGCCTTTTTCATAAGCGACAAACGACGTCGCTCGGGCTTTCGCATACGCCGACTCGCCTTGGGCGAGTTGTGTCGATTGTTGCTCGCGGTTGATCAGCGCCGAAAAAGCGCTTTCAACATCTTCGCAGGCCCGCAGGACGGACTGGCGGTAAGCGGCTAAGGCTTCGGCTTCTTGGCCCTTCGCCAAATCAATTTGAGCGTTGATGCGGCCAAAATCGAAGAGCCTCCAGCGTATACCCAGTGCCGCCGAAGCCTGACTGGCGCTGTTGCTGAATAGGTTTGCGCTTGATACCGAGGTAGCACTGCCGAGCAGAGCAGCCACAGACAGTTTGGGGTAGTACTCGGAAATGGCTTCGCCGATGCGCGCGCTGGATGCCGCAAGACGGCGCTCCGCGACGATCAAGTCTGGACGCCGACGCAGCAGGTCGGCCGGAGCGCCCATGTCCGAGAGGCCTGGCACATCAGGGATGGGCGCCGGCTTAGTCAACTGCGCGCTGTAAGTGCCGGGCGCCTTGCCCAACATGACATCCAGCGCATTCATTGCCGCGTCAATGCCTGCTTGCAGTACCGGAACGGTGGCTTGCGCTTGGTTCAGCGCGCCTTGGGTCTGGTTCAACTGCAGTTCAGCCGCCAGGCCTTTTGCGTAGAGATGTTCGATGGTGGTGAGCAGTTGTTGTCGTGTGTCTACTTGCTGCCGGGCAATTTCCAGGCGTGCTTGCAGGCCACGGATGCTGATGTAAAGGTCGGCTGTTTGCGCGACCACTGCCAGGCGTGTGGCAATCGCCCCGGCTTGTGAGGCCTGATAATCGGCGGAGGCCGCCTCTTTGCTGCGGCGTAGCCCGCCAAACACATCCAGCTCCCAGCCGGCATTCAAGTTTGCCTCATAGGCACTGCCGTAACGATTATAGGAAGGGTCTGAATTCAGCACTTGGCCCAACGGCGTCTCTAACGACTGACGGGCTCGGGCCGCCTGACCATTGACGGTAGCCGACGGCAGGAGGGCTGCGTTAGCTGCGCCCAAACCGGCGCGAGCCTGCTCGATCCTTGCGCTTGCCTGGGCTAAATCGAGGTTCTGTTCAAGTGCTCGATTTATCAGCTGACTGAGTACCGGGTCATTAAATGCGTTCCACCAAGCGGCGAGATCGGCATTTGCGGGGGGCACTTGTCGTGCTTTGGACGTTTGCGCCGAGAAATTCTCGGGCAATTCCACACTGGGTTCTGAGTAGTCGGGGCCCACTGCACAACCTGCAACCATACCCAAACACAGTAAGACGGCGAAACGAGGAGGAGGGTGCATGCGATACCTGCGAAAGGGTTAGGTTGTGACGATGTTACAATTTGGTCACAAGTTGTCAACCACCTTTGGGATGAGTAAGCTGCTCGCATGAATCAGCCATCCGTTTCTTCGCCCAGCGCCCGTGGCCCAGCCGATCACGACATCCGAGACCAGATTGTCGCGGCGGCCAACGAGCATTTCAGTCAGTACGGTTACGGCAAAACAACGGTTTCTGACCTTGCCAAGGCCATCGGTTTTTCCAAGGCTTACATCTACAAGTTCTTTGAATCCAAGCAGGCGATTGGTAACGCTATCTGTACAAATTGCCTGACGGAAATCGTTGCAGCTGTGGAGCAGGCTATCAATGCAGACGGCATCTCGCCGACTGAGCGTTTTCGGCGATTGGTCAAAACCCTAATCGCTACAGGTGTGAGCCTGTTTTTTAACGACCGCAAACTCTATGATATCGCAGCATTCTCCGCGTCGGAGCGCTGGCCGAGCTCGCAAGTCTATGACGCTCAGATCAAGAACTTTGTGTTGCAAATCGTGCGTGAGGGGCGAGAACTCGGCGAGTTTGAACGCAAGACTCCGCTGGACGAGACGGTAGAGGCGATTCATCTCGCTCTGCGGCCCTTCATCAATCCTCTGCTATTGCAGTACAACCTCGATTTTGTTGAAGAAGCCCCTTCTCTCATCTCCAATCTTGTTCTGCGCAGCCTGATGCCTTAAACCTCTGCTGACGGATGCGCTGCGCATCCGTATTAGCGCGTGCACCTGAAAAAACTAGATATCGAGCCTCTTTGCTCTGCTCTGATCAAGTGGGCGATGTTCATTCGTCTCGGTAGTGACTATTGGCATAAATGGTCACTTGAATAAGCATGGGGCACCCGCTACTGAGAGGTCTCTATGATCCAGCGCCACCACCTGTCATTCATTTTCATTGTCTTGTTGCCGTTTGCCCTAGCGGCCTGCAACGAGGCCACGCCTGCCGATCCTCGCCTTCAAGTGCCCTTGGTGCGCATCGGCGTGGTTCAACCCTCCGCGCCTGCGGCACGGGTATTCACCGGTATCGTCGCGGCCCGAGTTCAGAGCGATCTCGGTTTTCGGGTGCCTGGGAAGGTCTTGGAGCGTTTGGTGGATGCTGGACAGAGTGTCAAGCGCGGGCAGCCACTTATGCGAATCGATGCCAACGACCTGACGCTGACCGCGCGGGCACAGCAGGAAGCGGTACTGGCCGCCATGGCCCGAGCTCGGCAGGCCTCCGATGACGAGCTTCGCTACCGTGATCTGGTGTCCGTCGGAGCGGTATCTGCTTCAGCTTACGCAGGGTTCAAAGCAGCTGCCGACTCGGCGAAAGCCCAACTCAACGCTGCCCAGGCCCAGGCTGATGTGGCGATAAACGCGACCGGTTATTCGACGTTGCTGGCGGATGCTGACGGGGTGGTAGTGGATACCTTGGCGGAGCCGGGGCAGGTAGTTGGCGCAGGGCAGGTGGTGGTACGCGTTGCCCATTCAGGGCAGCGCGAGGCCGTGATCCAGTTACCCGAGACGCTACGTCCTGCGCTGGGCTCGGCGGCGACGGTTGAGCTATACGGCCAGCACCAGACTGCAGGTAAAGCGCGTTTACGCCAGTTGTCCGACTCTGCCGACCGACAGACCCGAACGTTTGAAGCGCGTTATGTGCTGGAGGGGGCACTCTCCAACGCCACCCTGGGTTCGACGATATCAGTGGTTATCGCTGACATGGATGTTGCTGATGCCAAGGAATTACAGGTGCCCATGGGGGCACTCTACGACGCCGGTAAAGGCCCGGGGGTCTGGGTGGTGGGCGGGGAAACTGAGCAGGTGGCATGGCGCCCGATCAAGGTTCGCGGCCTGAATAATGAGGCCAGCGTGCGCGTGATGGGGGATCTGCAGGTGGGTGATCGAGTTGTCGCATTGGGTGCTCACTTGCTGAGCGAGGGAGAGAAGGTCAGGACTGAACTCGCCGATGCTCCGCAAAATTCAGTGGTTGAGGTAAGTCGATGAGCGGCTTCAATCTTTCGGCGCTGGCCGTACGCGAGCGCTCAATCACCCTGTTTTTGATCCTGCTGATTTCTGTGGGTGGGTTGTACGCCTTCTTCAAACTGGGGCGTGCGGAAGATCCCGCATTCACCATTAAACAAATGACGGTGGTCACCGCCTGGCCTGGGGCGACAGCCCAGGAGATGCAAGACCAGGTGGTAGAAAAGCTGGAAAAACGCATGCAGGAACTGCGTTGGTACGATCGGACCGAGACCTTTACCCGGCCCGGCTTGGCATTCACTACGGTGTACCTGCTCGACAGCACGCCGCCCTCAGCCGTCCAGGAGGAGTTTTACCAGGCGCGCAAGAAAATCCTGGATGAGCAGAAGGGGTTGCCGTCTGGGGTGATCGGCCCGATGGTCAATGATGAGTATTCCGATGTCACCTTCGCGCTCTATGCGCTCAAGGCCAAGGGCGAGCCCCAACGTCTGTTGGTGCGCGAAGCCGAGAGCTTGCGCCAGCGTCTGCTGCATGTGGCGGGTGTGAAGAAGGTCAACATCATCGGTGAACAGGCCGAGCGCATTTTTGTCGAGCTGTCCTACGAGCGTTTGGCGACACTGGGCATTTCCGCACGAGACATCTTCAGTGCGTTGAACACGCAAAACATGATAACCCCGGCAGGTTCGGTAGAAGCGAAGGGCCCACAGGTTTTCATCCGCCTGGATGGCGCGTTTGATGACCTGCAGAAGATTCGTAATACCCCACTGACGGTGCAAGGCAGAACCCTCAAGTTGTCCGATGTGGCTGAGGTCAAGCGTGGTTATGAGGACCCCGCGACGTTCCTGGTACGCAACAACGGCGAGCCGGCACTGTTGCTCGGCGTGGTCATGCGCGACGGCTGGAACGGCCTGGATTTGGGGAGGTCGCTGGACGCTGAGGCCACAGCGATCAACGAGCAGATGCCTTTGGGCATGAGCCTGACCAAGGTCACGGATCAGGCGGTGAATATTGGCGCCTCCGTCAACGAGTTCATGGTGAAGTTTTTTGCTGCCTTGGGCGTGGTGCTGCTGGTGTGTTTTCTCAGCATGGGCTGGCGTGTCGGCGTTGTGGTTGCCGCGGCGGTGCCGCTGACCCTGGCAGCCGTGTTCATTGTCATGGCGGCCACGGGCAAAGACTTTGATCGAATTACCTTGGGCTCGTTGATTCTGGCGCTGGGACTGCTGGTGGACGATGCAATCATTGCCATTGAAATGATGGTGGTGAAGATGGAGGAGGGCTACGACCGTATCAAGGCCTCCGCTTATGCCTGGAGCCACACGGCCGCGCCGATGTTGTCGGGAACGTTGGTGACGGCGATCGGCTTTATGCCCAACGGTTTTGCCAAGTCGACCGCTGGTGAGTACACCGCGAACATGTTCTGGATCGTTGGCATCGCGCTGATCACTTCCTGGGTGGTGGCCGTGGTGTTTACACCTTACCTGGGCGTCAAACTGCTGCCGCAGATCAAGGTGCCTGAAGGCGGGCATACGGCGATTTACGGTACACCGAACTACCAGCGTTTCAGGCGCCTGCTGGGCAGTGTGATCCGCCGCAAAGGCCTGGTGGCGACATCCGTCGTGGGCTTGTTTGTTGTTGCGATTTTGGGCATGGGCGTGGTCAAGAAGCAGTTCTTTCCAACGTCCGACCGGCCTGAGGTGCTGGTTGAGGTGCAGATGCCTTACGGCACGTCTATCGAACAGACTGATATGGCAGCGGCCAAAGTCGAGGCGTGGTTGGCTCAGCAGCCGGAGGCCAAGATCGTCACCGCTTACATTGGCCAAGGCGCGCCGCGCTTCTATTTGGCGATGGCCCCTGAGCTACCCGATCCATCCTTCGCAAAAATCGTCGTCCTGACGGCGAATCAGCAAGAGCGTGAGGCGCTCAAGCTCCGCCTCAGACAAGCGGCGGCCGATGGCTTGACGCCTGAAGCTCGGGTGCGGGTGACGCAGTTGGTATTTGGTCCTTATTCACCGTATCCGGTGGCCTTTCGGGTGATGGGCGCCGACCCCGCGGTGTTGCGGGATATCACCGCGCAGGTGCGTGAGGTCATGACCGCCAGCCCCATGATGAGGACCGTCAACACCGACTTGGGTGAGCGTGCGCCGGCACTTCATCTCACGCTGGATCAGGATCGCCTGCAAGCATTCGGCTTGACCTCGACCGATGTCGCGCAACAGCTGCAATTCCTGCTCACGGGGGTGCCTGTCACCGAGGTGCGTGAGGACATTCGTTCGGTTCAGGTGATCGCTCGCTCGGCGGGAGAGACGCGTCTGGATCCGTCGAAAATTGCCGCCTTCACGCTGACCGGCGTCCAAGGCCAGCGCGTGTCGCTGTCCCAGGTAGGGGCGGTGGATGTGCGCATGGAGGAGCCCATTCTGCGACGTCGTGATCGTACGCCGACGATAACCGTGCGCGGTGACGTGGCTGAAGGTCTTCAGCCTCCCGATGTCTCCAACGCCTTGATAACGCAGTTGCAGCCCATCATCGAAAAACTGCCGGCGGGCTACCGGATTGAGTTTGCCGGCGCGATCGAGGAGTCGGGTAAAGCGAACAAGGCATTGCTACCGTTGTTCCCGATCATGATCGCGCTGATGTTGCTGACCATCATTATTCAGGTGCGCTCAATGTCGGCAATGATGATGGTGTTCGCCACCGCGCCTTTGGGTCTGATTGGTGTGGTGCCAATTCTGCTGCTGTTCCAGCAGCCGTTCGGGATCAACGCCTTGGTGGGATTGATTGCCTTGTCAGGGATTCTGATGCGCAACACGCTGATCCTCATTGGCCAGATTCACTCTAATAAGCAAGCCGGTCTGTCGCCTTATGACGCAGTGGTCGAAGCCACTGTGCAGCGTGCACGGCCAGTGATTCTCACGGCGTTGGCGGCGATGCTGGCGTTCATTCCGCTGACCCATTCGGTGTTCTGGGGAACGCTGGCCTACACCCTGATTGGCGGTACGTTTGCCGGCACCGTGCTGACCCTGGTGTTCCTGCCAGCGATGTACGCCCTCTGGTTCAAGATCAAGCCCGAGCCCGCGCATGAGCTTGCAGCGAGCACTCATGTTGCTTGATACCTGCGTGCCTGGATCGTCTCAAAAAGGAAAATCGATATGAGCTCGTTGGCCCGGATTTCTCAGCAGTTTGATCCCGCTGCGCCCTTCGTGGCTCCGGCCAACTGGCTTCAGGGAAGAGCGGTGTTTTGCGGGCTATCTGCAGCCCTGTCATTGCAGACGGTGTTGCTTGAGGCATGGCCGGATTTACCGTCATTCAAGTCCGCGCAGGTCTCATTTATAGGACGATTCCAGTGGGTGGTTCATAGGTGCGCAACCTGAACGCTGTCTTATGAAGAAGTACTAATTTATGATGCCGCATTGATAAATTTGGAAACGGCATCATGAGTACACGTTCCGACCTCCTGAGCAGCGCTGAGATTCTGTTGCGTACCAAGGGTTACGCAGCGTTCAGCTATGCCGATCTGGCGGAAGACATCGGTATCAAGAAGGCGAGTATTCACCACCACTTTCCCACCAAAGAAATTCTGGCGATTGCCATCGTTGAGAGTTATCTGTTCCGGTTCAAGAATCAGCTGGAATGCATCAATGATGAAAATACCGGCATTATCGATCGGCTCAATGCATTCGCCTTGATGTTCGCGCAAAGCAGTAAAAACGCGATGCTTCCGCTCTGCGGTGCCTTGGCGGCGGAATTGCTGGCTTTGCCTGAAAGCCTAAAGGAATTGACGCGGGATTTTTTCGAAATCCATCTCAATTGGCTTCAGGCCAATATCGCACTGGGCCAAGCGGCAGGGGAACTCAAAGCTGAGCTGGACGGCGTGAAGGTTGCCAGGTTCATCTTGAATACGTTGGAAGGTGGCAGCTTTGTATCTTGGGCGCTGAGCGACAATTACGAACAGTCTTCTGGATTTGATTTCATTTTAGATGGACTTCGGGTTACCGAAACACATCACTGAGGTTCGATCAGCTTTATTCTGCGTCATAAATCGACCGATTCTGCCCCCGCTGGCTCGGTCCGTTTTCCCTCCTCGTAAGTGGTTTCAGCCGCTTAGCTCACACTCTCTGAATTCTTTTTGCGCGCACTCAATCTGACGAGCGTACGTCTAGTCTCGCATTTTGGTTGCGGATACCTACCCATGTCTACACTTTCGGTGTGTGATCAGAAGTACAAGATTAAGTAGAAATTACTGCATTGTTATCGGAGTTATCCCTATTCAGGAAAACTCTGTCGAAGCTGGTTTTTTTGGCGATTGGTTATAAGAAGAATAATTTATTGATCGACAACCTACTAGTTGGTAGGCTTGTTTCTCTTCCGGGCCAAACGCCCGGTCCATCCGAAGAGGAACGAACACATGAGCAACAACCTGAATGGTATCGATGTCGCCGCACTCCAGCAGTTTGCCCAAGGCGTTGCTGAGGATGCGACCAAGCGCCACGCGAGCTTCAACGTCAAGACTCAGTGGAAAGGCCAGACTCGCTCTGTGGCCAAAGTCAATCGCTACAGTCTGGCCGGTGAAACCTATTCGCGGGATTTCGAAATCGTCGCCGATGAGCCTAATGAATTGCTGGGCCAAAACACTGCGCCTAACCCTCAAGAGCTGCTGATGGCCGCTCTCAACGCCTGCATGTCGGTCGGTTATGCCGCCAACGCCGCGATGATGGGTATCAAGATTCACAGCCTGGAAATCGAAACGGACGGCACCCTCGACCTGCGTGGCTTTCTGGGCATCGACGAAAGCGTCAACCCGGGCTACGACGAAGTGAGTGTAGTGATTCGCCTGCATACCGACGCCTCCCGTGAGCGTGTTGAAGAGCTGCACAACGTGGTGCTCAAAACCTCTGTCAACTACGCCAACTTTTCGAAAGCTATCCGTATGGTGCCGACCCTCGAAGTGCGTGAGGGCTGATTCGCCTGTTTCAAACAGATTCAAACCTAGCGTGCACCGGTAGGCGGCTAGCTGCCCTGGTGCCGACCCTTACGAAATCTGGATAACCGGAGTCTGCAATGAATGATTTTTTCAAAGGTAAAAAACTGCTAGTTGTCGGTGGCACCAGTGGCATGGGCTTGGAAACGGCCCGCATGGTGCTCAAGGCAGGCGGCAGCGTGGTGCTCACCGGCAGCAAGCAAGACAAGGCCGATGCGGTGCGTAACGAGCTGAGCCCGCTGGGCCCTGTGTCGGTGATCGTCGCCAACCTGATGACTGAAGAAGGCATGAATTTTGTTCGCAAGGAAATCAATGCCAACCATAGCGATATCAGCCTGATGGTGAACTCCGCCGGGATCTTTATTCCCAAGCCGTTCACCGAGCACGATGAGGCCGAGTACGACATGTACCTGTCTCTGAATCGCGCGACCTTCTTCATCACTCAGGCCGTGGTCAAGAACATGCTGGCTGCCAAGCGCGAAGGGGCAATTGTCAATGTTGGCTCCATCGGTGCGCAGGCCGCATTAGCAGGTTCACCGGCCTCTGCCTACTCCATGGCAAAGGCAGGTCTGCATGCGCTGACACGCAACCTGGCAATCGAATTGGCTCACTCGGGTATTCGGGTCAACGCTGTCTCGCCAGGGATCGTTCACACCTCGATCTATGAAGGGTTCATGGACAAAGAGGCGATCCCGGAAGCGATGAAGTCGCTGAACGATTTCCACCCGTTGGGACGAGTCGGCGTTCCCGAAGACGTCGCCAACACCATCCTGTTCCTGCTGTCGGACAAGACGTCCTGGGTGACCGGCGCAATCTGGGACGTGGATGCTGGAATTATGGCTGTTCGGGCCTGACCACAGTGGCGAGCGCGGTCTGATGAGAGCTCCCATCGCGGGAGCTTTCACGCCTTCACTCAGTTCAAGTGAAAGAAGGCTGAATGCTGGCCGCAGGAGTCTTCAATGTCGATCACGACAAAAGCAGCGCTGTTGAGAGTCGCGGAAACCCAAATGCGCTCCAAGGGCTATTCCGCGTTCAGTTATGCCGATCTTGCGGCGCAGATCGGCATTAGAAAAGCCAGTATTCACCATCACTTCCCGACCAAGGAAAGCCTGGGCGCGGAGTTGATCAAGGACTACATCAAACGCTTCGATGCGACCCTCAGTTCGATCGAAGAAACGCATGTCGATCCGCTGCTGCGGCTTCGTGGTTTTGCCCGGCTTTTCATCATCAGCGCCAACGAGGGGCTGCTGCCCTTGTGTGGTGCCCTGGCGGCAGAAATGGCGGCACTGCCGCTGTCGCTGCAAGGGCTCACTCGGGCGTTCTTTGAAACCCAGCTCGATTGGCTTCAGGCCACCCTCAATGCAGGGGTCCGGCAGCGCAACTGGTCGCCGGACAAACCCGTTGAGACCTACGCGTTCATGCTGCTGAGCAGCCTGGAGGGCGCGAGCCTTATCGATTGGACATTGGGCCGATCAACCGACCCGTTGGCAGGCTTCGATCATTTGCTTGAAACGCTGGTAACGCGGTCTTGATTTCTTTGAGTACAGGACGAGTCATGCAAACTTCTTCGAAAAAATATGCAGTGGATATCTGGTCTGATTTTGTTTGCCCTTGGTGCTGGGTAGCCAAGCGTCGATTCGAGCGGGCGCTCGATAAATTTGCTGAAAAAGACAATGTACAAGTCAACGTCAGGGCCTATCGTCTGGCGGCGAATCAAGCGCCAGAGCCTATGATCGCTGCCCTTAAACGCAAGCTCGGCAATCCGGATTCCGCTGTCGCAATGATGAACACCGTCAGTAAATATGGCCAGGCCGATGGGCTTGATTACCGCTTTGACAGCATGCTGTTTGGCGATACTGCCGATGCCCATGTACTGGTCAAGGCGGTTGCGGACGAAGCTGTTAAAAAACGCCTGGTCGAGGCGCTATATGAGCAAAGCACCTCCCATGGTCAGTCGCTGTTTGATCGCGGCAGCCTGGAGGCCATAGCCAAGGCCGTAGGTGTTTCGGACGTGTTAATCCAACGGGCGTGGTCATCCGTTGAATTGCGCGAAGAGATGGAGGAAGACGAACATATCGCCGCGCAACTAGGTTCGGGCGTGCCTTTGTTTGTATTCGATAATGCCTTCTCATTGTCCGGTGCTCAGCCTGAGGCTGCTTTTCTTGAAGCGCTGAACAAGATGCAGGAGAAGTCGAAAGTCGAAGATGACGCATTCAACAGTCAAGTCTGCGGCATAGATGGCTGCAAAATTTGATCAGCAGAAGCGGTGCGGCACTGGGTTGTGCCGCCCTTCATCCATATTGAGAGCGAGATCCAAATGAGCCGTATCGTTGAGTTGAGTGCTCAGCAGTTCGCCCGCTTTGTGGCCAAAGGCAGCAGCGTCGTACTGTTTTCAGCGTCCTGGTGCAAGCCTTGTCAGGAGATGAAGCCGGTCTTTCATGCTTTGGAAGAAAAGCTTCACTCCCTGGCGGCTTTTGCAAAGATTGATGTGGCGGTGTCTCCGACGATCGCGCAAATGTACGGTATCCGGGCGGTGCCATCCTTGGCGGTGTTCCATGAGGGGCGGCTGCTGCGGGTCATGCCCGGATCCCGTTCAGTTGGAGCAATGAAAAAAGCCATTCTTGCGGAGTTGGAAGAGGCGATTTAACCGAACCTCCTCCATCAGCGGTCAGGCTGATCAGCCTGGCGTTCTTTTTCATCCCTCGGGTGTGGATTTGCCCCGGACCAGTTATCGATGGGATGAGCGCGGTCTTCGTTGAAGATTTCCGTTAACAGCGCGTTGGCCCGTTTGTAGGCGTCATACTTGAACTCGGTATCATCCACAGGCTGCGCGGCCATTTCTTCCAGCATCTCCAGGTTCAGGCGACGGAATCGATCCGCTCGTTCGCGGGCTTTGTAGCGACCAATGCCCAGTTGCTCCAATGCCCTGCGGCCCAAGGACAATGCGAAAGCAGGGTCGAGGGGCAGCGTTGAAAGCACCGTGGACAGCCACAGGCGTCAGCCTGCGCATCTGGCAGTAGGTCGCGGTCGCATGCAGGGGTTGGGTAAGCACCGAAAACTCGGGGGTGGTCACCCATGTCGAACTGGTCGTGCTCGCCGCCGGTGGTCACGGCCCACAACAAGCTCTTACCTTTGAGTGCTGTGGCGCCTTTGCCATAGGCCCACCCTTGGGTGAAGACTTTATCGATCCACAATTTCAGCAGCGGCGGGCAGCTGTACCAGTACAGCGGATGTTGCAGGATCAGAAGCTCTGCCTGTTCTAGGGATTGCTGTTCGGCTTGGACCTCGATGTTGAAGTCCGGGTACAGGTCATAAAGGGAGCGTATGAACACATCCGGGTTATTGGAGGCTTGCCTGAGCATCACCTCGCTAACCTTGGATTTGTCGGGGTAAGGGTGAGCGTAATGATCAGAATCATTGTGAGCATTCCACGACAAATCGCGAGTTCATTCAGAACGAAAAAACTCTCTGGTCGTTGGGCATAAAGATGCCCACCGACCAGAGAGTCGCTTCTTGGGGATGGAACCCTTATTTACCTACTTGCAGTTTCAATATGTCCTGCGCAGTCACGGGTTCGCCAGCGATTCCCCAATCTCCGCTTTTGACCTCTTCGAAGATGACCCAGGTGAGGGCGCGCATGTTTTCACCTTCTACAGACACCATGGCGTCCGTCACTTTCTGGATGACTTCGGCTTTCTGCTTGTCGGTAAAAACGCCTTCAATGCCTTTGATGGTAACGAGAGGCATGGTGTGCTCCTTAACGTCTGAAGTGGACAGTGATGAAACAGCGAATAATCAGGCTTTGGCTGCAACGTATTCCGGGTAGTCGGTGTAACCCTTGGCAATGCGATCGCTGACACCGTAGTAAGTCGCGCGATCACCCTCTGCCAGTGGCCAGCCGTTCTGCATGCGCTCCACCAAATCGGGGTTGGCGATGTAGGCCGTACCGAAGGCGATCAAGTCGAGTTCACCTTTAACCAGTTCCGACTCAGCGAGGGCTTGGTTAAACCCACCGGCGGCCATCAAGGTACCCTTGTAGACTTCACGGAACGCGGCGCCGAACCCCGGCGGCGTTTCAGCGGCGACGATGGTCGGTTGGTAGTTCAGGTGGACGTAGGCCAGTTCGCGTTCATTAAGCGCTGCCGCCATGCTCATCCAGGTTTCTGCTTCACCTTCGTACACACCAAAGTCATACAGGCGGCCAAACGGCGAGAACCGTACGCCAATCTTCGAGCCGCCGATTTCGGCAGAAATCGCGTCAATGGTTTCCAGCAGAAAGCGCTGGCGATTGGCGATCGAGCCACCGTACTGGTCGGTACGGGTGTTCAAGGCGCTGCTGAGGAACTGATCGAACAGGAACCCGTTGGCAGCCATGATTTCGATACCGTCAAAACCGGCCTCCATCGCCATACGCGCAGACTTCACAAAGTCAGCGATGACACGTTTCACTTCTTCCGTTTCCAGCGAACGGGGCACGCTGGGTTGCACAGCGCCGGATTCACCAGGCTCGATCCAGGCATACACCGTGGTATCGACCGCCGGCTGAGTACCCGAAGAAACCGGAACCATGCCATGCACCGAAATATGGGACATACGGCCAACGTGCCATAACTGCGCGAAGATCTTCCCGCCCTTGGCATGCACCGCGTCGGTGACCTGACGCCAGCCTGGCAAGTGTTCGTCGGCATAAATACCAGGGGTGTACAGGTAGCCACGGGCTTCGTCGGAAATCGGCAGGCCTTCGGTGATCAGCAGACCAGCAGAAGCACGCTGTGCGTAATACAGCGCGGTGAACTCGTTAGGGATGTTGTCTAGTGTCCGGGTGCGGGTCATGGGGGCCATAACGACCCGGTTTTTTAGCGCAGTACCGGACAGATCGTAAGGGGTGAACAGCTTATTCATGATTAGTCTCGAAGTCGTTAACAGGTTGAAAGTTAGCGTTTGATTTACGACTTATCGAATGCGTCCAGCACATGTGTGCTGTACACCAACGCGGCACCGGCGTTCATGTTGATTGCCACGCCCAGTGCTTCGGCGACTTCTTCACTGGTGACGCCAAGTTTCTTGGCTTCGGCGGCGTGGAAGGCGATGCAACCGTCGCAGCGGGTGGTCACGGCCACGGCGAGGGAAATCAGTTCGCGGGTCTTCGCGTCCAGGTGATTGGTCTTGCCGCCGGCAGCGCCGAGCGCCGCCATGCCTTTCATTGTTTCCGGAGACAGGCCGTTTAGTTCTACCAAACGAGTATTGATGTCTTTGCGGGTTTGCTTCCAATCTTGCATGGGATTCTCACAGGGATGGTGTTAATTACAGTTATCTAAAAACTTGCTAAAAAACTACCATTCAGTTGGTAGGCATACAATGTGTTCGTGATAATTTTCACTATTAACGCAATCGAAGGTATTGATAGTTTGGTCCAGAACAATAGAAAATCGCTTCATGGGGATGACGATTACTGGACTGTTGATTGTCAGCACCGCTTGCTGTCAGGCATCGTCGAGACGCTCACATACTGATCGTCGCGGAGCGCCGTCATGGTTCGATTCACACTGGACAACCGGTTTTGCGCGGTGGCGATGCCGATATCGCACTTATTCAACTTGCTGACGCAGATGTCCGGCGTAGTCCAGCAAGGTCTGTCGATCAATCTGCCGCGCATCGTTAAACCCGGGACCATCCTCCGACCGACACCACCGCACAAACGCCTGCCAGCGATCACTGTGTGCTTTGACCGTCCCGTAATGCCCGCCGCCAAACAGATCCCGCAATGCCTGCGGACCGGCATAACTCAGTTGTCGCCCATAGCCAAAATTGCGCCCATCCCGTCTGCCGACCAATGCCATGCTCCAACTCCTCTCGAAGCCAAAATCCTTGAAGCTTTCCCCACGTCATCCCGCCACGGATGTTGAGTGTTATCAGGGATCAAGGCCCCTGCGACCTGTGAGGGTTGTCCACTAACGCGGGACTGGCGGCTCTTTACGACCGGGAGCTTGGGCATCTCATGATCTGGCCTCCTGAACACTTCCGAAGACGTGGGCGGGCGGAGGCTGCGCTGGCTGACGAGACCGGCGCCGCGAGATCCTGAGTCAGGTGAAGGCAGTGATGCGATGACCGGGGCGTGCCTGACTGTCAGTCAGGTGCAGTCCATTCCTTGGGCTGCGGCACCATCATCTGCATCGCTGTTGCTGGTGACTTTTCGGTGTTTGTCACGCCGATTGTCACGCGGGGGATTGCCGCAAAGCCTTGTACAAGTTGGGCTGCAGCAGCGGTAGGAGCGCCCGTCTCTTTCCGGGAGAAAGAGACGGGCGCAGGTTGGCGCAATAAAATGGCCAAGCGGATAGGTTGCTGCAGGGCAGCTATGAAAGGGGGATGAGTTGCTGCAGTGGGCACACTGGTAGAAGTAGGCATCCATCACATCGCTGTGATCGTGCGAGCCGCCGGACGCTAATCGCACTTTGGGAGAACCACCACGGTGTGGCGTAGCCTTAAAGGTTCTGGCTACCTGGGTTGCTGTCAACGACAGCGTTTGCACGATCTTTTCTACGCCTGTGGATAATTAGGGTCAAGGCTCGATTTTTCGAGAATTCTGCGGCTGAGAATGACATCAGCTGTCCATGGAAATCATTGGTTTCCATAAGACGGTTGCGCCGATTTTTAGATTTTTCAAGTGAGGTCCATCCAAGCAGGGCGGCTTTGCAGCCCTGTTTGGATGGGCCCGCGTGGACAAGCGGATCACTGAAGTATGAGAACCGAGCGCTTACTCAGTTGCGCCACGTTTTGCTTTTAGTCGAGTGACATTCGCCCCCGTCTGATTGGCGAATTCGCGTGGGCTGACATGCTTCTGCTGATTAGCCTCAAGGTAGCGACTCCACCAGTTCATGATCAGCCTGCGCTCCTCGATGAACTCGGCCTTGTGGATATAAGCGGCGCGGACGTTGTTGCGTTCCTTGTGGCTCATCTGCCGCTCGATGGCTGTGTCCGTCCACAAACCCGACTCGATCAGTGCGCTGCAGGCCATCGAACGAACGCCATGGCCGCAGATCTCGGTTTTGGTGTCGTACCCCATCTTCCGAAGCGCGCTGTTCACCGTGTTTTCGGATATCGGTTTCCAAGACTTGGTATCGCCTGCGAACACTAAGTCAAATTTGCCGGTGAGGGTGTGGATCTGCTTGAGCAGGGCGACCGCTTGCGGCGATAAGGGTACAAGATGGATATCGCCTGCCATCTTCGTGCCCCTTGTGGAAAAGGGTACGCCTTCCAACGCTGGTCGCATGTCGGGTATTTCCCAGACGCCACGTTTGAGGTCGAACTCGCTCCAGCGGGCGAAGCGCAGCTCGCTGGAGCGTACAAACACGTGCAGCGACAGCAAGACCGTCAGCCGGGTAAGTGCGCGCCCTTTATAGGTGTCGATCCGTTCCTGCAATTCAGGCAAGCGCGATAAGGATAAGACGGGGCGGTGGACAACTCGCAAGGCTTTGATCGAGCCTACGAGGTCGTAAGCAGGGTTTACAGTGATAAGCCGGAGGCGCTTTGCCTCGCGCATGATGCTCTGCAGGTAGTTATGTACCCTTATGCAATGTCTATCGTTCCGCGCTTTTTGATCGCTTCCAGGGGGCGCATAAGGTCGTGGGTATCTAGGTCGACAATTGCGCGGGCGCCGATCAGTGGGAAGAGGTGAGTTTTGAGGCGACTCATCACTGTCTTGGAATAGTCCGGTGCCCACTTGGCTGACATTTCCGTGTGCCAGCCGAGAGCAACGCTTTCAAAGGTGCGGCCTTTGATCAGAGCGTCCGTCTTGGCTTGGGTCTTGGCTCCTATGGGGTCAATGCCATCCGCCAGCATTCGCTTGACCTCCAAGCGCTTACGGCGCGCATCGGCGAGGCCAACGATGGGGTAGTTGCCGAATGAGGTCAGTCCTTCCCGGCCATCAGGTTTGACGTATCTAAGACGCCAGCCTTTGCGGCCATTGAGTTGGACTAGAAGGTAAAGGCCGTCGCCGTCGAAAAGCTTGTAGGCGCGGTCTGCGGGCTTGGCCGAACGGCAAGCGGCGTCGGAGAGTGGATCAGTGGTGCGCGACATAAGGGTACTCCCTTTTATCGAACTGATCTTTATCCCAAACTCACCCTTGAAATGGCTGGTACTTACCGGAACCCGACAGAACGCCAAAACGAAAAAACCCGCCAAAAAGGCGGGTTTTTTCGGTTGCTTCAGAGATTTTGAAAGCCTTCTCTGGAGCCTTGTATGGCTCCACGACCTGGACTCGAACCAGGGACCCAGTGATTAACAGTCACTTGCTCTACCAACTGAGCTATCGCGGAATGGCGTGTATGTTACTGATTCAAAAAGAGAAGTCAAGCATCTGTTAACAACTTGATGGATTCATCGAGACGGACGGTGGTTTATCGACCTTGGACGGTTACCAGAATCGCCTCAGGGGTCTACCATGTCCGCCCGGAAGTGGTTACACGCGCTGCCGGCCATTCGCCGAAAAGGTACGCGCCATGAATCACCCAATCCTCACCCCTCAAGACAACGGGGTGTTCGCATGAGCATCGCTCAGATCAGCCTGCCCAAAGGTGTCGGTCCGCATGCCGAGAAGCTGTTTGACGCGATCACTCAGGCCGGCACCGCCGACGAGCTGAACCGCGCGGGCGGCAAGGCTGAAGGCTTCGTCCTCGGTCTGGAAAGCGCAAAAGCGATCAAGAGTCAGGTCGCCGAATCGCTCTACGTCGCCTATGACGACGCCGCCAGTCAGCGTGCGACCGAACTGGCTTAACCGCCGAAGGTCACCGTGGCGAGCATCAGCTTGGCATACAGCATCGTGGCGGCCAGTTGCACCAGCCACAAGGCCAGGCCGCCGAGAAATACGCCAGCGGCCACTTGCAGTACCAGGTTATTGCTGCGTTTGGCCGGGACGCGGGGAGTGAAGTCATTCAAGTCGTCCAGGTCATCGCGCTCGGCGCGCAGGTCATCGTTTTTCATGTGGGTTCTCGTCAGAATTCTCGGGTGTTCACAAAACCTGTGGGAGCGGGCTTGCTCGCGAATGCGGTGGGTCAGCTTGAATAAGTACTGAATGTACCGCCGCCTTCGCGAGCAAGCCCGCTCCCACATTTGATATGTGTGCAGTCTAGAGCGGTCAGTCGTTGCTTTGAGAATTATCTGCAATCAAAAAAAACGGGAAGCCAAATGGCTTCCCGTTTTTCGTATCACGCAACGACTCAGATCACCGCAACGATGGCCTTGGTCACCGCATCAATGTTGCTCTGGTTCAGCGCCGCCACGCAGATGCGGCCGGTGTCCAGGGCGTAGATGCCGAACTCGCTGCGCAGACGGGTGACTTGCTCAACCGTCAGGCCGGAGTAGGAGAACATGCCGCGCTGACGACCGACGAAGCTGAAATCACGCTGTGGTGCGTTTTTCGCCAGCAGGTCGACCATCTGGGTGCGCATGCCGCGAATCCGCAGGCGCATTTCCGCCAGTTCTTCTTCCCACTGGGCGCGCAGTTCCGGGCTGTTCAACACAGCGGCGACGATGCTTGCACCGTGGGTCGGCGGGTTGGAGTAGTTGGTGCGGATCACACGTTTGACTTGCGACAGCACGCGTGCGCTTTCTTCTTTCGATTCGCTGACGATCGACAAGGCGCCAACGCGCTCGCCGTACAGCGAGAAGGATTTGGAGAACGAGCTGGAAACGAAGAAGGTCAGACCCGACTCAGCGAACAGGCGCACGGCCGCGGCGTCTTCGTCGATGCCATCGCCAAAACCCTGGTAGGCCATGTCGAGGAACGGCACGTGACCTTTGGCTTTCACCACATCCAGGACGTTTTTCCAGTCCGCCGGGCTCAGGTCCACGCCGGTCGGGTTGTGGCAGCAGGCGTGCAGCACAACGATCGAGCCGGACGGCAGGGCGTTCAGGTCTTCGAGCAGGCCGGCACGGTTGACGTCGTGGGTCGCGGCGTCGTAGTAGCGATAGTTCTGCACCGGGAAACCGGCGGTTTCGAACAGGGCTCGGTGGTTTTCCCAGCTCGGGTCGCTGATCGCCACGACGGCGTTCGGCAGCAGTTGCTTGAGGAAGTCCGCGCCGATTTTCAGGGCGCCCGTGCCACCGACGGCCTGGGTGGTGATGACGCGGCCAGCGGCGATCAGTGGCGAGTCATTGCCGAACAGCAGTTTCTGCACAGCCTGGTCGTAGGCGGCGATGCCGTCGATTGGCAAATAGCCACGGGACGCGTGTTGAGCGACGCGAATCGTCTCGGCTTCGACAACGGCGCGCAGGAGTGGAATTCGCCCCTCCTCGTTGCAGTAAACACCGACCCCCAGGTTGACCTTGGTGGTACGTGTATCGGCGTTGAATGCTTCGTTGAGGCCCAGGATTGGATCGCGTGGTGCCATTTCGACAGCGGAGAACAGGCTCATTTTTGCGGCGGCTCTGAATGAAGAGTGGAGGGACGTGTCGCGCTCCAGCCGAATGCACTAGAGCGGTGCACAAACGGGGAGCTAGTATAGAGGCCATCTGCGATTGAAGGCGACAGACGATTCGGCTTTTAGGTTAAGTTTTTTCGATTATTTTTCGACCGTTAGTCGAATGTCGGCATCAAAGACTTCAAGGGATGTAGGACGTTTGCCTTGAAAGCGCAGGCAATCGGCACCACATTGAGCACAATCCAGTTTTTTCCTCGGGCGACGTGAGTCGTTTGCGGCCTATCTCGTTGCTGCCGGTTTGACCGCGCTGGCGCGATACCCTGCTTCGAGAATCGAGAGGTATGCATGTCTGAATTCCAGCTAGTCACCCGCTTCGAGCCCGCCGGCGATCAGCCGGAAGCCATCCGCCTGATGGTCGAGGGCATCGAAGCCGGGCTGGCGCACCAGACGTTGCTCGGTGTGACCGGCTCGGGCAAGACCTTCAGCATCGCCAACGTGATCGCCCAAGTGCAGCGTCCGACCCTGGTGCTGGCGCCGAACAAGACTCTGGCTGCGCAGTTGTATGGCGAGTTCAAGGCGTTCTTCCCGAACAACGCCGTCGAATACTTCGTTTCCTACTACGACTACTACCAGCCCGAAGCGTACGTGCCGTCATCGGACACCTTCATCGAGAAAGACGCCTCGATCAACGACCACATCGAACAGATGCGACTGTCCGCGACCAAAGCGCTGCTGGAGCGCAAGGACGCGATCATCGTCACCACGGTGTCGTGCATCTACGGCCTGGGCAGCCCGGAAACCTATCTGAAGATGGTGTTGCACGTGGATCGCGGCGACAAGCTCGATCAGCGCGCGTTGCTGCGCCGTCTCGCAGATCTGCAATACACCCGCAACGACATGGAGTTCGCCCGGGCGACCTTCCGGGTGCGCGGCGATGTGATCGATATCCACCCGGCGGAATCCGATTTCGAAGCGATCCGCATCGAGTTGTTCGATGACGAAGTCGAGAGCCTGTCGGCCTTCGATCCGCTGACCGGCGAAGTGATCCGAAAGCTGCCGCGGTTCACCTTCTATCCGAAAAGCCACTACGTGACGCCACGGGAAACCCTGCTGGGAGCCGTCGAAGGAATTAAAGTCGAATTGCAGGAGCGCCTGGATTACCTGCGTTCCAACAATAAACTCGTTGAAGCCCAGCGCCTGGAACAGCGCACCCGTTTCGACCTGGAGATGATCCTCGAGCTGGGTTACTGCAACGGCATCGAAAACTACTCGCGCTACCTGTCGGGCCGTGAGTCCGGCCAGGCGCCACCGACGTTGTTCGACTACCTGCCGGCCGACGCCTTGCTGGTGATCGACGAATCCCACGTCAGCGTCCCGCAGGTCGGCGCCATGTATAAAGGCGACCGTTCCCGTAAAGAGACGCTGGTGGAATATGGCTTCCGCCTGCCGTCAGCGCTGGACAACCGGCCGATGCGTTTCGACGAATTCGAAGGCATCAGCCCGCAGACGATTTTCGTCTCGGCCACGCCGGGCAATTACGAAGCGGAGCATGCCGGTCGCGTGGTCGAGCAGTTGGTCCGTCCAACCGGCCTGGTGGACCCGCAGATCGAAATCCGCCCGGCGCTGACCCAGGTCGACGATTTGCTCTCGGAAATCGGCAAGCGCGTGGCCCTGGAGGAGCGGGTGCTGGTCACCACGCTGACCAAGCGCATGTCCGAAGACTTGACCGATTACCTGGCCGACCACGGCGTGCGCGTGCGCTACTTGCACTCGGACATCGACACCGTGGAACGAGTCGAAATCATCCGCGATTTGCGTCTGGGCACCTTCGATGTGCTGGTGGGGATCAACCTGCTGCGCGAAGGCCTGGACATGCCGGAAGTCTCGCTGGTGGCGATCCTCGATGCGGACAAGGAAGGCTTCCTGCGTTCCGAGCGTTCGCTGATCCAGACCATCGGCCGGGCGGCGCGAAACCTCAATGGCCGGGCGATTCTCTATGCGGATCGCATCACCGGTTCCATGGAGCGGGCGATCGGCGAAACCGAGCGTCGTCGCGACAAGCAGATCGCCTTCAACCTGGCCAATGGCATCACGCCCAAAGGGGTGTTCAAGGACGTGGCCGACATCATGGAAGGCGCCACCGTACCGGGTTCGCGCAGCAAGAAGCGCAAAGGCATGGCCAAGGCCGCCGAAGAGAGCGCCAAGTACGAGGCCGAATTGCGCTCACCGGGCGAGATCGCCAAGCGCATTAAAGCCCTGGAAGAGAAGATGTACGCGTTGGCGCGGGATCTGGAGTTTGAGGCGGCGGCGCAGATGCGCGATGAGATTGGCAAGTTGCGGGATCGGTTGATCACTGTCTGATTTCCGCTGAATTTGCTGGCCTCATCGCGAGCAGGCTCGCTCCCACATTGGACTTCTGTGTGTTCACTGTTATGTGAACATCAGAGAACCCTGTGGGAGCGAGCCTGCTCGCGATTGGGACGCCTCGGTCTTAATGCGCCTCCCCAGCTTTGAGCCCCGCCGGCAACGCCTTGGTCAACAACACCGCCAGCATGCTGATCCCCAATGCAATCCCGACAAAGTGAAACGCATCGTTGTACGCCATGATCGACGCCTGCTGATGCGCAATCTCGCTCAGCTTGCCCAGCGCCGCCGTCTCACTGCCAAACCGGTCCGTCATTAACGCCATCCGCTCCGCCACCTGCGGATTGCTCGGCACGATGGATTCACGCAGATAATCAAAATAGGTCTTGGTCCGCGCATCCAGCAATGAGGCGAGGAGGGCGATGCCAATCGCGCCGCCGAGGTTGCGCAGGATGTTGAACAGGCTCGACGCCGACCCCGCATCCTGCGGCAGGATGTAAGCGGTGGCGATCAGCGAGATGGTCACCATGATCAACGGCTGGCCAAGCGCCCGGATGATCTGGATCTGATTGAACTGCGGCCCGGCAAAGTCCGGGTTCAGCACCCCTGACGAAAAACTCGCCAACCCGAACAGGCCGAAGCCCAGCGTGCATAGCCATTTCGGCGACACGTACTTCATCAGCTTCGGCATCAGCGGAATCAGAAACAGCTGCGGCACGCCCATCCACATGATCACTTCGCCGATCTGCAAAGCGTTGTAGTTCTGGATCTGCGCCAGATACAGCGGCAACAGGAAGATCGAGCCGTACAAGCCGACGCCCATCCCGAGGCTGGAAATACTCGATAAACCAAAGTTGCGATTACCCAGGATGCTGAGGTTGATCAACGGATTGAGCTTGGAAAACTGCACGATCACAAAGGTGATCAGGCTGACCAGCGCGATGCTGCCCAGGGTCACGATCAGGTTCGACTCGAGCCAGTCCTTGCGATGGCCTTCCTCCAGGAACACCTGCAAGCAACCGAGACCGACGCCGAGCGTGAGAATGCCCATGTAGTCGGTGCTTTTGAGCAGTTCCCAGTGCGCTTCTTTCTTCTCCAGGCCGTACATCAGGCCGGCGATCATGATCAGGCCCGGCGGTATGTTGATGTAGAAAATGTATTCCCAGCCCCAGTTTTCCGTCAGCCAGCCGCCCAGCGTCGGGCCGATGGAGGGCGCGAACGTCGCGGTCATGGCAAACATCGCCATGCCTTTGGCGCGGTGGTGTTCCGGGAGTTTGATCAGGGTGAGGGTGAACGCCAGCGGGATCAGCGCGCCGCCGGTGAAGCCCTGCAGCGCCCGAAAGATGATCATGCTCTCCAGGCTCCAGGCCATGGAGCAAAGCAGGGAGGCGGCGAGAAATCCCAATGAAACCCAGACCGCCAGGCGTCGCGCCGACAGCAGCTGCACCAGCCACGCGGTTAGCGGGATCATGATGATTTCCGCGACCAGATAGGAGGTGGAAATCCACGAGCCTTCTTCCAGCGTCGCCGACAATGCGCCTTGAATGTCCTTGAGCGACGAGTTGGTGATCTGGATATCCAGCACCGCCATGAAGGCGCCGAGCATCACGCTCATCACCGCAATCCAGTCCCGCCGGGTCGGCTCGCCGACCGGGCGGATCAGTTGGTCACCGGCCATCGTCAGGGGCGTCTTTGATGTTCACTTTGGCGGTGACCGACATGCCCGGGCGAATCTTGCCGTGCAGCGGGTTGTCCGCGGCGAAGGTCAGTTTCACCGGAATCCGTTGTACGACTTTTGTAAAGTTGCCCGTGGCATTGTCCGGCGGCAACAGGCTGAATTGTGCGCCCGAGGCGGCGAACAGGCTGTCGACCCGCGCATCGATTGGCGTGTCGCTGTAGGCGTCAAAGGTCAATTTGGCTTTCTGGCCGGGCTGCATGTGACCGATCTGGGTTTCCTTGAAGTTGGCCTGAATCCAGATGTCCTGATCCGGGACGATCGACAGCAGGTAAGCGCCGGCCTGCACGAATTGGCCTTCGCGAGCGGCGCGCTGGCCGATCAAACCGCTGATGGGCGCGTGGATTTCGCTGCGGGTCAGGTTCAGTTCGGCCTGGGCGAGGTCGGTCTTGGCATTCGCGATCATGGCATCGAGTCGCTTGATCTCGGCGCTCAAGGAATTGACTTGCTGGCGCTGACTTTGCGCGTCGGCCTGGGCCTTGGTCACTTGCGAGCGGGCGATGTGGTTGTCGGCGGAAAGGGTGGTCACCCGTTCTTCCGACACGTAACCGGGTTTGCGCAGGGTTTGCGCGCGGGACAAGTCGATTTGTGAACGCCCCAGGCTGGCCTGGCTAGAGGCGACTTGCGCGTCACTGGCGGCAATCAGGCTGGCTTGCTGGGTCAGTTTGCTCTGGGCTTGCAGCCGTTCAGCCTGGCGGGTGGCGAGGGTGGCGTTGGCGCGGTCGACGGCGAGCTGGAAGTCATCGCCTTCGAGCTTGATCAGCAACTGGCCTTTTTCGACGTGCTGGTTGTCCTGCACCAGCACTTGATCGATGCGCGCGCCCAATTGGCTGGAGACACGGGTGATCTCGCCCTGCACGTAGGCGTTGTCGGTGCTCTCATAAAACCGCCCCTTGAAGAACCACTGGGCAAAAAAGCCCCCGGCAATCAGCAGGACGATCAGCAGGAAAATGAACAGGCGACGCTTGAGTTGGGCAGGCATGGGGCAAGCTGTAGTCGAGAAATTGTAAGGAAAGTTATCAGCAGCTGAATCTGGCATACAGTCGATAGTGGGTAAATGCCATCGGTTGATAATCGATCATTCATCGCGGCTCAGGCCCGTTGTAGACGCAACGTTGGCTTAAATGCCCTGCTGACTGGAGCCGGGCGGGTATCGCCTGTTACCATTCGCCCTTTGTTTTATCTTCATTTCGAGACTTGCCATGACCACCGTCCGCACGCGCATCGCGCCATCGCCTACCGGGGACCCCCACGTAGGTACCGCTTACATCGCTTTGTTCAACTATTGCTTTGCCAAGCAGCATGGCGGTGAGTTCATCCTGCGGATCGAAGACACCGATCAGTTGCGCTCGACCCGCGAGTCCGAGCAGCAGATTTTCGACGCCTTGCGCTGGTTGGGCATCGACTGGAGCGAAGGCCCGGACGTTGGTGGCCCGCATGGTCCGTATCGTCAAAGCGAGCGCGGCGACATCTATCAGAAGTACTGCCAGCAACTGGTCGAAATGGGCCACGCTTTCCCGTGCTTCTGCACCGCCGAAGAGCTGGATCAGATGCGCGCCGAGCAAATGGCCCGTGGCGAAACCCCGCGTTACGACGGCCGTGCGCTGTTGCTCTCGAAAGAAGAAGTCGCGCGCCGCCTGGCCGCCGGCGAACCTCACGTAATCCGCATGAAAGTGCCGAGCGAAGGTGTTTGCGTGGTGCCGGACATGCTGCGTGGCGACGTCGAGATCCCGTGGGATCGCATGGACATGCAAGTGTTGATGAAGACCGATGGCCTGCCGACCTACTTCCTGGCCAACGTGGTCGATGACCACTTGATGGGCATCACCCACGTACTGCGCGGTGAAGAGTGGCTGCCGTCGGCACCGAAACTGATCCTGCTTTATGAGTACTTCGGCTGGGAACAACCGGAGCTGTGCTACATGCCGCTGTTGCGTAATCCGGACAAGAGCAAGCTGTCCAAGCGCAAGAACCCGACCTCGGTGACGTTCTACGAGCGCATGGGCTTCATGCCGGAAGCGATGCTCAACTACCTCGGCCGCATGGGCTGGTCGATGCCGGACGAGCGCGAGAAGTTCTCGCTGCAGGAAATGGTCGATCACTTCGACCTGAGCCGTGTGTCCCTCGGTGGGCCGATTTTCGACATCGAGAAGCTGTCGTGGCTCAACGGACAATGGCTGCGTGATTTGCCGGTGGAAGAGTTCGCTTCGCGCCTGCAAACCTGGGCACTTAACCCTGAATACATGATGAAGATCGCGCCGCACGTACAAGGCCGCGTCGAGACCTTCAGCCAGGTTGCACCGCTGGCTGGTTTCTTCTTCGCCGGTGGCGTGAACCCGGACGCCAAGCTGTTCGAATCGAAGAAGCTCTCGGGCGACCAGGTGCGTCAGCTGATGCAACTGATTCTGTGGAAGCTGGAAAGCCTGCGTCAGTGGGAGAAGGACAGCATCACCGCGACGATTCAGGCGGTGGTCGAATCCCTCGAGCTGAAGCTGCGTGACGCCATGCCGCTGATGTTCGCCGCGATCACTGGCCAGGCCAGTTCGGTGTCGGTGCTCGATGCGATGGAAATCCTCGGTCCGGACCTGACCCGTTTCCGTCTGCGCCAGGCCATCGACCTGTTGGGCGGTGTATCGAAGAAGGAAAACAAGGAGTGGGAAAAACTCCTGGGCAACATCGCCTGAGGACGTTTGACCCTGTAGGACCTGCCGGAGGTTGCGATCATTTGATCGTGATCTTCGGTGCTCCCCCCGTTTTTCCGGGGGGAGGGCGGTAAGTGATTGTTATGTCGGCAAAAAACTTTGAAATATTTTAAAAATAAGTTTGACAGCTTTCCGAAGCGCCATTAAGATTCGCCCCGTCCTCAGCGATGAGGGGCTATAGCTCAGCTGGGAGAGCGCTTGCATGGCATGCAAGAGGTCGACGGTTCGATCCCGTCTAGCTCCACCAATTTACACTTCAAGGTCTGGCCACACCGGCCTTGAAGCGATCAACACTCAGCGTTGATCTGTTGTATAGAAGGGTTTGCGTCCCCTTCGTCTAGTGGCCTAGGACACCGCCCTTTCACGGCGGTAACAGGGGTTCGAGTCCCCTAGGGGACGCCAGTTTTACAGAAGCGACGTTGCAAGATGTCGCTCCGCCGCGAGGCGAAAAATCCGGGGCTATAGCTCAGCTGGGAGAGCGCCTGCATGGCATGCAGGAGGTCAGCGGTTCGATCCCGCTTAGCTCCACCAATTTTACAGTTCAAGATCTGGCCACACCGGTCTTGAATCGATCAGTTCTCAGCACTGATCAGTTGTATAGAAGGTTTTGCGTCCCCTTCGTCTAGTGGCCTAGGACACCGCCCTTTCACGGCGGTAACAGGGGTTCGAGTCCCCTAGGGGACGCCACGATTACCCGCTCTGCGGGATTTTATAAGGGTCATTCAATTATTGAATGGCCCTTTTGTTTGTCTGGCGTTTGGCCAAATCCCCCATTTCTTTCAAACTGTTCTTCAGACCAGCGGTCACATCCACGACTTGCGGAAAATTATTATGAGAATAATATTCTAGTCGTAATATTCGGAGGCAACGATGAACGATAAAAAAGCTCAAACCCGCGAACGCATTCTCAAAGCCGCCAGTGCAGCGCTGATTCAGCGCGGCCCGGCCGAACCGAGCGTGGGCGAAGTGATGGGCGCAGCCGGCCTGACGGTTGGCGGCTTCTATGCGCACTTCGAAAGCAAGGACGCGATGATGTTGGAAGCGTTCAAGCAACTGCTCGGTCATCGCCGTGGGCTGATCGCCGACATGGACACCGAATTGACCGGCGAAGAGCGTCGCGCTTTGGTTGCCGCGTTTTACCTGTCACGCAAACACCGTGATTCCTCGGAGTCAGCGTGCCCGATCCCGGCGTCTGTCGGTGAGCTGGGGCGTCTGCCGGACGCGTTTCGTGTGGCGTTGAATGAGCATGTGGAAATGATGGTCGCGCAGTTGGCGGCCAGCCCGGAAGACACCGACAAAGCCCTGGCCGACATGGCCTTGATGGTCGGTGGTCTGGCTCTGGCACGGGCGCTGGGGCCAGGCGAGTTGTCCGATCGATTGCTGCGCGCCGCCAAGTCGGCGGTGCTATGACCTGAAGGCAGTGGCCTGAGGAGTGAGAGCGATGAGCACGTTGAAGTGGGTTCGTGGCGTTAATGGCACCTTGGGCTGGTTCGCACCGAAACTGGTCGCGAGCAAAATGCGACTGGCGTTCATGACGCCGCGGGATTTTCCTCCGCGTGATTGGGAGTTGCCGCTCCTGGCCAAATCCGAACGAATCACCTTGCGCTTCGGGCTCTCGGCGCTGCGTTGGGGGCAAGGTCCGGCCGTGTTGTTGATGCACGGCTGGGAAGGCCGGCCGACGCAGTTTGCCAGCCTGATCACGGCGCTGGTTGAGGCCGGGTATACCGTCGTTGCCCTGGACGGACCGGCTCACGGTCGCTCGCCGGGTAACGAAGCGAATGTCGTGCTGTTCGCCCGCGCCATGCTTGAGGCCGCCGCCGAGTTGCCGCCGTTGCAGGCCGTCATCGGTCACTCGATGGGCGGCGCCAGTGCGATGCTCGCCGTACAGCTGGGCTTGCGCACTGAAACTCTGGTCACTATCGCCGCTCCGGCGCGGATTCTCGGTGTGTTGCGCGGTTTTGCCCGCTATGTTCGGCTGCCGCCCAAAGCGCGTTCGGCGTTCATCCGTCAGGTCGAGAAAGACGTCGGCATGCGCGCGGCGACGCTGGATGTTGCGCACTATCAGCTCGACATGCCCGGCCTGATCGTCCACGCCGAAGATGACAACTTCGTCTCGGTCAAGGAGTCCCGGTTGATCCACGAGGCCTGGTTCGACAGTCGGCTGTTGCGCCTGGAAGAGGGCGGTCATCAGCGGGTGCTGGCGGATCCTCGGGTGATTGATGGCGTGCTATCACTGCTGGCCGGTCGCAGCCTGCAATCGCGCCAATCGGCATAAGCATCCGTTACACTGCCCCGGTCGAAATCATCTGACCGGGAGTGGGGCATGGGCTGGGATCGGGCAACGCCATTTATCATTGATCTGCACGTCGGCGCCGAGGACATCGACGGGCTGGGGCACGCGAACAACGCGGTGTACGTGACCTGGCTCGAACGTTGCGCCTGGCGCCACTCGCAGCGGCTGGGCCTGGACCTGGTCGAGTACCGTCGACTGGACCGGGCAATGGCAGTGGTGCGGCACGAGATCGATTACCTGGCCGCGGCGTACGAGGGCGACGAGTTGCAACTGGCAACCTGGATTGTCGATTGGGATCAACGCCTGAAAATGACCCGCCACTTCCAGTTGAAGCGCCCAAGCGACAACACCACGTTGCTGCGGGCGCAAACCACCTTCGTCTGCATCGAACTGTCCACGGGCAAGCCCAAGCGCATGCCGGCCGAGTTCATCGAAGGCTACGGCCCGGCGTTGCAAGTTCCAAGTTGACGCCATCCTGTGGCGAGGGAGCTTGCTCCCGCTGGAGCGCGAAGCGGTCCCTTGCAATGGAGAGTGCTACGCACTCTAACGGGAGCAAGCTCCCTCGCCACAGAGGCAGATGCAAGTCTTTCGACAGAGAATCCAGTAAACTGCCGCACGTTTTTCGTCGAGTGTGTTTTTCATGCAAATTGCTTTGGCGCCCATGGAGGGGTTGGTCGACAACATCCTGCGGGACGTGCTGACCCGTGTGGGCGGCATTGATTGGTGCGTGACCGAGTTCATTCGGATCAACGATCAACTGCTCACGCCTGCCTATTACCACAAGTTCGGTCCGGAATTGCTGACCGGCGCCCGCACCGCGTCCGGCGTACCGCTGCGGGTGCAGTTGCTCGGTTCCGACCCGGTGTGCCTGGCTGAAAATGCCGCGCTGGCCTGCGAACTGGGTTCCGAGGTCATCGACCTGAACTTCGGCTGCCCGGCCAAGACCGTCAACAAGTCCCGTGGCGGCGCCGTCCTGCTGAAAGAACCCGAACTGCTCAACCAAATCGTTGAGCATGTCCGCCGTGCTGTGCCTGCACACATTCCGGTCACCGCCAAGATGCGTCTGGGCTTCGACAGCCCCGACGGTTCGCTGGTCTGCGCAACAGCGCTGGCCGAAGGCGGTGCGGCGCACATCGTGGTTCACGCCCGGACCAAAACCGACGGTTATAAGCCGCCTGCACACTGGGAATGGATCCCGCGGGTGCAGGAAGTGGTCAAGGTGCCTGTGTTCGCCAATGGCGACATCTGGAGCGTCGAGGACTGGCGCCGTTGCCGCGAAATCAGCGGCGTGGAGGACATCATGCTCGGTCGCGGCCTGGTGTCGCGCCCGGACCTGGCCCGGCAAATCGCCGCCGCGCGGACCGGTGAAGAAGTGGTCGAGATGACCTGGGCAGAGTTGCTGCCACTGGTTCAGGACTTCTGGCTACAAGCCAAGGCGCAGATGACCGCACGCCAATCGCCGGGCCGTTTGAAGCAGTGGCTGGCGATGCTGACCCGCAATTATCCCGAAGCCGTCGAGCTGTTCACCGTCCTGCGTAGGGAAACTGAACTGGACCAGGTCTCGCGTTTGCTGGGTCTGCAGGTGGCCGAAGCGGCCTAAGAAAATTCTAAAAAAATCTGAAAATAACCTCTTGAAAAGCAATCTGCGATCCCTATCTAGGGATTACGCGATGCCGAATTCGGGTCGCGGAGACAAAAAAACTTGCTGATATGTTTTCAGGAGATTTGAATCATGAGTACTGCATTTTCGATGGCCCCACTGTTCCGTTCCTCGGTGGGATTCGACCGTTTCAACGACTTGTTCGAAACCGCGCTGCGCAACGAGCCAGGCAGCACCTACCCACCTTACAACGTTGAAAAACACGGCGATGACCAATACCGCATCGTCATAGCGGCCGCCGGATTCCAGGAAGAAGACCTGGAACTGCAAGTGGAAAAAGGTGTGCTGACCATCAGTGGCGGCAAGCGTGACGCGAACGAAGACGTCACCTATCTGTACCAAGGCATCGCACAGCGTGCCTTCAAACTGTCCTTCCGTCTGGCGGACCATATCGAAATCAAGGCCGCCGGCCTGAGCAACGGTTTGTTGAGCATCGACCTGTTGCGGGTGATTCCGGAAGAGGCGAAAGCCAAACGCATTCCGATCAACGGGACGCAAAAACCCGCTCTGCAATAACAAGTCAGAGCAATGAGAAGGGCGCCATTTGGCGCCCTTTTTTTGTCAGCAATCATTCGCCCGATTTGTAGCAGCTGCCGAGCAGCGCGAGGCTGCGTTCGGCTGCGAAGCAGTCGTAAAACCTGCAGTTGAGTTTTAACTGAAACACCGCGGCACCTGGATACACGACTGCTTCGCAGCCGAACGCAGCCTCGCGCTGCTTGGCAGCTGCTACAAGAGGCGCGTTATTTGAGGAGCTTCTGAAACTCCTCCACCGGCAACGGCCGACTGTGCAAATACCCCTGATAAAAATGGCACCCCAGCCCCTGTAAGAACTCCAGCTGCTCTGGTGTTTCCACCCCTTCGGCGATCACTTTCAGTTCGAGACTGCGGGCCATGGCCACGATGGCGCGGATGATTTCGGCGTCGTTGGGGTCGGTGGTGGCGTCGCGGATGAACGACTGGTCGATTTTCAACGTGTCGACCGGCAGGCGCTTGAGGTAGGTCAGCGAGGAATAACCGGTGCCGAAGTCGTCCATCGCGAAGCTCACGCCGAGTTTTTTCAGGCGACGCATTTTGTTGATGGTGTCTTCCAGGTTCTGGATGACGATGCCTTCGGTGATTTCCAGTTTCAGCAGTGAGCAGGGCAGGCCGTGGCTGCTGAGGCTGTGTTCGATGCGTTCGACAAAATCGTTTTGACGAAATTGCCTCGGGCTGATGTTCACGCAGAGGCTGAAGCTGAGCGGGTTCACCAGGCCTTTGGCGACCAGCTTTTTGAAAGCCCCGCAGGCTTCGTCGATGATCCAGGTGCCGACTTCCAGAATCAGTCCGCTGTCCTCCAGTACCTTGATGAACTCGGTGGGCGATTGCGGGCCGAGTTCCGGGTGGTCCCAGCGCACCAGCGCCTCGGCCCCGACAATGCGGTTGCCACGGGCGTCGACCTGGGGTTGGTAATGCACTTGAAACTCGCCCCGGGAAAGGGCCAGGCGCAAATCGGTTTCCATGCGCAGGCGTTCGCTGGCGGCCTTCTGCATGGTGTTGTGATACATCTGCGCGGTGTTGCGGCCCGAGTCTTTGGCGCGGTACAGCGCGATATCGGCACGCTTGAGCAGGTCGGTCGGGGTCGAGCCATGATCGGGAATCAGTGCGATGCCGATGCTTGGCGTCACTTGCAGGCGCTGGCCATCGAGGAACATCGGCTCCGACAGCAATTCGCGCAAGGTGTCGGCCAGATCACTGACCTGGGCGCTGACTTCGTTGCGCGAGCCTTCGAGGCCGCTGAGGAGCACCACAAATTCATCGCCCCCCAGACGCGCGACGGTGTCTTCCATGCGTACGCTGGCCTCAAGCCGGGCCGTGATGATTTTCAGCACCGTGTCGCCCACCGGGTGACCGAGGGAATCGTTGATGTGCTTGAAGTGATCGAGGTCGAGGAACAACAGCGCACCGCGCAGGTTGTGGCGCTTGAGCAGCGCGATCTGCTGGCTCAGGCGATCCATCAACAGCGCGCGGTTCGGCAGGTTGGTCAGCGGGTCGTGGTAGGCCAGGTGACGGATCTGCGCTTCGGCATTTTTCAGCAGGCTGACGTCTCGGGCAGTCAGCAGCAGGCACGCGGTTTCGTTGAGGGTGATCGGCTCCACCGAGACTTCGACGGTCAGCAGTTCGCCGCGCTTATTGCGGCCGAGCATTTCCTGATGATGCACACGGCCCTTGAGCTGCAACTCGGCCAGCAGCGCCGAGCGCTGTTTCTCTTCTGCCCAGATGCCGACCTGATACACCGTGCGGCCGACCACTTCGTCGGCGCGGTAACCGGTCAGGCGACAGAAACCATCGTTGACCTCCAGGTAGCGCCCGGTATCGCGCTCGGTGATGGTGATCGCGTCCGGGCTTGAGTGAAACGCCTTGGCAAACTTCTCTTCGCTCGCCTTGAGTGCCGCTTCGGAACGCTGTTGCTGGGTGATGTCGCGCAGGGTCGTGACGATGCACGGCTGGTCGCCCACGCTGATCTGCCGGCTGGAAATCACGCAGGTCAGGGATTGCCCGTCTTTGTGCTGGGCGACGATCGCGACATTATTCAGTCCCTGTTCGCGGATGACCTGTTCGATCCGTTGCAGGCTTTTCGCCGATGCGTCCCACAGGCCGATTTCGTCGGCGCTGCGACCAATCACTTCGGCGGCGCTCCAGCCAAAGGTCTGGGTGAAGCTGGAGTTGATCTCGATGAACTGGCCGGTGTCCTGGCGCGTAACGCAGATCGGGTCCGGGCTGACTTGAAACAGCGTGGCGAATTTCTCTTCCGAAGCCACCAGCCGTTGTTCACGCTCCACTTGGTCGGTGATGTCCAGCAAGGTGCCGGCCATGCGCAGCGGCGCGCCGTTTTCATCGCGGTAGAGGCGGGCTCGGCTTTCCAGGTAGCGGGAGCTGCCGTCCGATAGTTGCACCCGATAGGTCAGCTGATAATTGCCGGCCGGTCCTTCGCGCAGGCTGCGATAAGCGTCGCGCATGGAGCCCCGTTCTTCGTCGGGCACGCCTTCGAAAAATGCGTCGAAAGACTCATGGAAGGGTATGGCCTCCAGCCCGTGCAACTGCGCGGCCCGTGCCGAGCCGTACAGCATGCCGCTGGGAATGTGCCAGTCCCAGGTGCCGAGTTGCGCCGAATCCAGGGCCAGGTCGAGGCGTTCCTGGCTGTCTTTCAGCGCGTGTTCGGCGGCTTTGCGTTCCGTGGTGTCGAGGAAGGTGCTCAGCAGGTACGGCTGGCCTTCGAGTTCGACTTTCTGTGCGCTGAGGATGCCGTCATGGATCTGGCCGTTGCTGGCGCGAAACTGCACCTCCATGCTGGTCAGTTCGCCCTTGGCCTTGGTCGCCTTGACCAGCACGTCCCGTTGCTCCGGGTGTACCCAGAGGCCCAGTTCGACGGTCGTTCGGCCAATGGCGTCCTGCACCGGCCAGCCGAACAGGCTTTCGAAATACTGGTTGGCTTCGGTGATCAGGCCATCTTCCTGGCGGGTCAGCAGCACCATGTTCGGGCACAGGTGAAACAGCGTGGCGAAGCGTTTTTCCGAGCTGCTCAGCGCCTGTTCGCGCTGGCGCTGGTGGGTGATTTCGCGAATGACCCCGATCATCCGTGGCCGGCCGTGTTTGTCCGGCAGCAGGCTGCCGTTGATCTCCAGCCAGTGCAGGCTGCCGTCGGGCCAGCGGATGCGGTGGTGCATCGCTTGTTCCAGCGGGGCGCCGGCAATCACGGCATGAAAGGCACGGATGGTTTTGGCCCGATCCTCCGGAGGCAGTAAGTCGAGGTATTCCAGATCGGCCGGCAACGGTTGCCGGGGATCGAAGCCGAACAACGCCTGGGTGCCCCGCGACCAACTGATCTGACCGCGTTCGATGTCCCAATACCAAGCGCCCAGGCGCGCGCCGTTGAGAGCTGCCAGCAACTGCGGCGCACTTTCCCAGCTCTGCTCGGACCGTTTCGGGTCAAGCGCCTGAATACGGGGCATCGGCGGAATACGGTCAACAGATTTCGGCATTGGCAGGCCTTGGGCTGAATTGGGCGTTAGGCACAGGAGTTCGCGGCTCGATGGCAGTAGCGCACGTTAGCCTTGAGTCCCTGGCAGATCGATTTGTGCATCCAGCAAGGCCATGAAGGCCCGTGCCGCGTTCGACAGCGTCCGTTCGGTGTGCAAGATATAGCCTAGCTGGCGAGTGAGTTGTATGCCCGGCAAAGGTATTCGCGCAACTTGATCATCGAGCATCGTGCGCGGCAACACGCTCCAGGCCAGGCCGATCGAGACCATCATCTTGATGGTTTCCAGATAATTCGTGCTCATGGCGATGTTCGGCGTCAGTCCCTGAGCCTCGAACAGTCGATGGACGATGTGGTGAGTAAAGGTGTTGCCGCCGGGAAACACCGCCGGATGCAGGGCGATGTCCGCCAGGCTGACCGCTCCGTTGCTGACCAGCGAATGCTCCGGGGCGACCACGAAGTCCAGCGGGTCGTCCCACACTGGCGTCGCTTTGACCAAGGTATGAGGTTCCGGGGCCAGGGTGATTACTGCCAGTTCCGCGCGGCCATGGAGTATTTCTTCGTAGGCCACCTCCGAATCGAGGAACTGAATATCCAGCGCCACTTGTGGGTAGCGTCGGGTGAACTCCCTTAATAAGGGCGGTAAACGGTGCAGGCCAATGTGGTGACTGGTGGCCAGCGTCAGGCGCCCGGTCACTTCGCCGGTCAGGTTGGTCAGGGCGCGGCGGGTGTCGTCCAGCACGTTGAGAATCTGATAGGCCCGCGGCAACAGGGCGCGACCGGCCTCGGTCAGGCCGACTTCACGGCCCAGTCGATCGAACAACCGCACCTTCAATTGCTGCTCCAGTCCGGCGATACGCTTGCTGATTGCCGGTTGCGTCAGGTGCAGCCGTTCGCCTGCACCGGAGAAGCTTCCAGTCTCGGCAATCGCGATAAAGGCATTAAGGTTGGCCAGGTCCATTGCGGTATTCCAGTTGGTTATCCAAAGCATAAAAAATATGAATTTGAGTTATTTAATGTAACCCCCTAGGATCGACCTCACAAGCCAAAGGGTTATTGAATCACTCAAGACCCAGGGCATAGAAACAAGCTGATGAGGAAAACGTCTGATGGCCGGCAAAACGCTCTACGACAAGCTCTGGGATTCGCACTTGGTCAAGCAGCGCGACGATGGCTCTGCGCTGATCTACATCGATCGTCACATCATTCACGAAGTGACGTCGCCGCAAGCCTTTGAAGGCCTGCGTCTGGCCGGGCGCAAGCCTTGGCGCATCGATGCCAACATCGCGACCCCGGACCACAACGTACCGACCACCCCGGAGCGCAAGGGCGGCATCGAAGCGATTGCCGACCAGGTCTCGCGTTTGCAGGTTCAGACCCTCGACGACAACTGCGATGAATATGGCATTGTCGAATTCAAGATGAATGATGTGCGTCAAGGCATCGTTCACGTGATCGGCCCGGAGCAGGGCGCGACCTTGCCGGGCATGACCGTGGTCTGCGGCGACTCCCACACCTCGACCCACGGCGCGTTTGGCGCTTTGGCTCACGGTATCGGCACCTCCGAAGTCGAGCACGTGCTCGCCACCCAGTGCCTGGTCGCCAAAAAAATGAAGAATATGCTGGTGTCGGTCGAAGGCAAATTGCCGTTCGGCGTGACCGCCAAGGATATCGTCCTCGCCGTGATCGGCAAGATCGGCACCGCCGGCGGTAACGGCCATGCCATCGAGTTCGCCGGCAGCGCGATTCGCGATCTGTCGGTCGAAGGCCGCATGACCATCTGCAACATGTCCATCGAGGCCGGCGCTCGCGTAGGCCTGGTGGCGGCTGACGAAAAAACCGTGGCCTACGTGAAAGGCCGTCCGTTCGCCCCGAAAGGCGCGGAGTGGGACTTGGCTGTCGAAGCCTGGAAAGACCTGGTGACCGATAAAGACGCCAAATTCGACACCATCGTCGAGCTCGATGCGACCCAAATCAAGCCGCAAGTCAGCTGGGGCACGTCGCCCGAGATGGTGTTGGCCGTGGATCAGAACGTGCCGGACCCTGCGAAGGAAATGGACCTGGTTAAACGTGGCTCCATCGAGCGCGCCTTGAAATACATGGGGTTGACCGCCAATCAGGCAATCACCGATATCCAGCTGGACCGCGTGTTCATCGGTTCCTGCACCAACTCGCGGATCGAAGACCTGCGCGCTGCGGCAGTCATCGCCAAGGGCCGCAAAGTCGCTTCGACCATCAAGCAGGCCATCGTGGTGCCGGGCTCGGGTCTGGTGAAAGCACAGGCCGAATCCGAAGGCCTGGACAAGATTTTCCTCGACGCCGGTTTCGAATGGCGTGAGCCGGGTTGCTCGATGTGCCTGGCGATGAACCCGGACCGCTTGGAGTCGGGCGAGCATTGCGCCTCGACCTCCAACCGCAACTTCGAAGGCCGTCAGGGCGCCGGTGGCCGAACCCACCTCGTGAGCCCGGCGATGGCCGCCGCCGCCGCTGTGAACGGTCGTTTCGTCGACGTCCGTGAATTGATCTAAGGAGCGCAGCATGAAAGCTTTTACCCAGCACACTGGTCTTGTCGCGCCTTTGGATCGTGCCAACGTCGACACCGACCAGATCATCCCGAAGCAGTTCTTGAAGTCGATCAAGCGCACGGGTTTCGGCCCGAACCTGTTCGATGAGTGGCGTTATCTGGATGTCGGCCAGCCGTACCAGGACAACTCCAAGCGCCCGCTGAACAAGGACTTCGTGCTCAACGCCGAGCGTTATCAAGGCGCCAGCGTGTTGCTGGCCCGTGAGAACTTCGGTTGCGGCTCCAGCCGTGAACACGCGCCGTGGGCCCTGGAAGAATACGGTTTCCGCAGCATCATCGCGCCGAGCTACGCCGACATCTTCTTCAACAACAGCTTCAAGAACGGCTTGCTGCCGATCATCTTGAGCGATGCTGAAGTGGATGAGCTGTTCGAGCAGGTTGAAGCGAATCCTGGCTACCAGTTACAGGTTGATCTGCAAGCGCAGACCGTGACCCGTCCGGATGGCAAAGTGCTGCGCTTTGAGATTGATGCGTTCCGCAAGCATTGCCTGCTCAATGGTCTGGACGATATTGGTCTGACGTTGATGGACCATGAAGCGATTGCGACGTTTGAAGCCAAGCACCGGGCGAGCCAGCCTTGGTTGTTTCGCGACGCTTGATTTTGCGTAAGGCGTGATGACGCCATCGCCAGCAGGCTGGCTCCCACATTGGATTTGCGGCGTTCACAAAACCCTGTGGGAGCGAGCCTGCTCGCGATGAGGCCCTTGAAGGCAACACAAGACTCCACCCCAAAAAAGGAAGTCCCCATGACCCGCACCGCCCAGCACAGCCAGGTAGTCCAAAAGCAATTCGGTGAACAGGCCGCGGCCTACCTGAGCAGCGCCGTACACGCTCAAGGCACTGAATTCGCGCTGCTACAGGCCGAGCTGGCCGGGCAGGGCGATGCACGGGTGCTCGATCTGGGTTGCGGCGCCGGTCACGTGAGTTTTCACGTGGCGTCGCTGGTGAAAGAAGTGGTCGCTTACGACCTGTCCCAACAGATGCTCGACGTGGTCGCCGCAGCCGCCATCGACCGTGGTTTGAGCAATGTCACCACGGTCAACGGTGCCGCTGAGCGCCTGCCGTTTGCCGACGGCGAGTTTGACTTCGTGTTCAGCCGTTATTCGGCGCACCATTGGAGCGACCTCGGCCTGGCCCTGCGCGAAGTGCGCCGGGTGCTGAAGCCGGGCGGCGTGGCGGCGTTCGTCGACGTGTTGTCACCGGGCAGTCCGTTGTTCGACACTTACCTGCAGAGCGTCGAAGTACTGCGCGACACCAGCCATGTGCGCGATTATTCCGCTGGCGAGTGGTTGCGTCAGGTCAGCGAAGCGGGGTTGCATACCCGCAGCACCACGCGTCAACGGTTGCGGCTGGAGTACAACAGCTGGGTCGAACGCATGCGCACGCCGCAAGTCATGCGCGCGGCCATCCGCGAGCTGCAGCAGTCGATGGGCAATGAAGTACGCGAATATTTTGAAATTGAGGCCGATGGTTCGTTCAGTACAGATGTGCTGGTGCTGATTGCAGAACGATAGGCTCCGGACGATAGAATTTTTCCGGGTGCACCCCTGGGCGCACCGACTGATGACATGAGGAAAGCATGAGCAAGCAGATTCTGATTCTCCCGGGCGACGGTATTGGTCCGGAAATCATGGCCGAAGCGGTCAAGGTGCTGGAACTGGCCAATGACAAGTACAGCCTGGGCTTCGAGCTGAGCCACGACGTGATCGGCGGCGCCGCCATCGACAAGCACGGCGTGCCGCTGGCCGACGAAACCCTGGACCGTGCGCGCGCAGCCGACGCTGTGCTGCTGGGCGCCGTGGGCGGCCCGAAATGGGACACCATCGAGCGTGACATCCGCCCTGAGCGCGGCCTGCTGAAAATTCGTGCGCAACTGGGCCTGTTCGGCAACCTGCGCCCGGCGATCCTCTACCCGCAACTGGCCGAGGCGTCGAGCCTGAAGCCGGAAATCGTTTCGGGCCTGGATATCCTGATCGTCCGTGAACTGACCGGCGGCATCTACTTCGGCGCGCCACGCGGCACCCGCACCCTGGAAAACGGTGAGCGCCAGGCCTACGACACGCTGCCGTACAGCGAAAGCGAAATCCGCCGCATCGCCCGCGTCGGTTTCGACATGGCCATGGTGCGCGGCAAGAAGCTGTGCTCGGTGGACAAGGCCAACGTATTGGCGTCCAGCCAGCTGTGGCGTGAAATCGTCGAGCAAGTGGCCAAGGATTACCCTGAAGTCGAACTGAGCCACATGTACGTCGACAACGCCGCCATGCAGCTGGTGCGTGCGCCGAAGCAATTCGACGTGATCGTCACCGACAACCTGTTTGGCGACATCCTGTCCGACCAGGCATCGATGCTCACCGGTTCCATCGGCATGCTGCCGTCAGCGTCGCTGGATACCCACAACAAGGGCATGTACGAGCCTTGCCACGGTTCGGCACCGGACATCGCCGGCAAGGGCATTGCCAACCCGTTGGCGACCATTTTGTCGGTGTCGATGATGTTGCGTTACAGCTTCAACCAGTCGGGCGCGGCGGACGCGATCGAGAAAGCCGTCAGTCTGGTTCTGGACCAGGGCCTGCGCACGGGCGACATCTGGTCGGCCGGTTGCACTAAAGTCGGTACGCAGGAAATGGGTGACGCAGTAGTCGCCGCGCTGCGGAATCTGTAATCTCTCGGGCCCGCTGCTTTCACTCTTGAAAGCAGCGGCCCACTTTTTAAAGAAGGTGTAGTTGCGATGAAACGTGTAGGTCTGATCGGTTGGCGCGGTATGGTCGGTTCCGTGCTCATGCAGCGGATGCTGGAAGAGCAGGATTTCGATCTTATTGAGCCGGTGTTTTTCACCACTTCCAATGTCGGTGGCCAAGGCCCGTCCGTGGGCAAGGACATTGCTCCGCTCAAGGACGCTTACAGCATTGATGAGCTGAAAACCCTCGACGTGATTCTGACCTGCCAGGGTGGCGACTACACCAGCGAAGTCTTCCCGAAATTGCGCGAAGCCGGTTGGCAGGGTTACTGGATCGACGCCGCTTCCAGCCTGCGCATGCAGGATGACGCGGTGATCGTGCTGGACCCGGTGAACCGCAAGGTCATCGACCAGCAGCTCGACGCGGGCACCAAGAACTACATCGGCGGCAACTGCACCGTCAGCCTGATGTTGATGGGCCTGGGCGGTCTGTTTGAAGCCGGTCTGGTCGAGTGGATGAGCGCCATGACTTATCAGGCGGCCTCCGGTGCCGGCGCGCAGAACATGCGTGAACTGATCAAGCAAATGGGCGCGACCCACGCCGCTGTCGCCGATCAACTGGCCGACCCGGCCAGCGCCATCCTCGACATCGACCGCCGTGTCGCCGAAGCCATGCGTAGCGACGCGTACCCGACCGAAAACTTCGGCGTACCGCTCGCCGGCAGCCTGATCCCGTGGATCGACAAGGAACTGCCGAACGGTCAGAGCCGCGAAGAGTGGAAGGCCCAGGCCGAGACCAACAAGATCCTCGGTCGCTTCAAGAGCCCGATCCCGGTCGATGGCATCTGCGTACGCATCGGCGCCATGCGCTGCCACAGCCAGGCGCTGACCATCAAGCTGAACAAAGACGTGCCGATCGCCGACATCGAAGGGCTGATCAGCCAGCACAACCCTTGGGTCAAACTGGTGCCGAACAACCGCGAAGCCAGCATCCAGGAACTGAGCCCGACGAAAGTCACCGGCACCCTGAACGTACCGGTTGGCCGTCTGCGCAAGCTGAACATGGGCACGCAGTACGTCGGCGCGTTCACCGTCGGCGACCAACTGCTGTGGGGCGCGGCCGAACCGCTGCGCCGCATGCTGCGGATCCTGCTTGAGCGTTGATCGACTGAAGTAAACAAAGAACCCGTGCCTTGAAAGAGGTGCGGGTTTTTTTATTCCCGGCAGGCTGATGTTGATCTGTTGCCTGTTCTGGCCTCTTCGCGGGCAAGCCCGCTCCCACAGGTTTCAGTGGTGTACACAAATCTTGTGTATGACACCAACCACTGTGGGAGCGGGCTTGCCCGCGAAGAGGCCAGAACAGCCACCGCAAATCCTTGACCGAATTGCCTGCATGCCCACCACCCGGTAAAGTGCCGCTCCCCCCGTTTCGCCAGAGGTAGAACCATGAGCCAGTCCTTTGATATTGCCGTGATCGGCGCCACCGGTACTGTCGGCGAAACGCTCGTGCAGATTCTCGAAGAACGCGACTTCCCGGTCGGCAACCTGCACCTGCTGGCCAGCAGCGAATCCGCCGGGCATTCGGTGCCGTTTCGCGGCAAGAACGTGCGGGTGCGCGAAGTCGACGAATTCGATTTCAGCAAAGTCCAGCTCGTATTCTTCGCCGCCGGCCCGGCGGTCACCCTGAGTTTCGCCTCGCGCGCCCGTGCAGCCGGTTGCTCGCTGATCGACCTGTCCGGCGCGTTGCCGGCGGATGAGGCGCCGCAAATCGTGCCGGAAGCCAACGCCCAAGTACTCGCCGGTTTGAAAAAACCGTTCCAGGTCAGCAGCCCAAGCCCGTCGGCCACTACGCTGGCCGTGGTGATGGCGCCGTTGCTCGGTTTGCTTGACCTGCAACGCATCAACCTGACCGCCAGCCTGGCCGTCTCCGCCCAGGGCCGCGAAGCCGTGACCGAGCTGGCCCGGCAAACCGCCGAGCTGCTCAACGTGCGTCCGCTGGAGCCCACTTTTTTCGATCGGCAAATGGCCTTTAACCTGTTGGCCCAGGTCGGCAAGCCCGATGAGCAAGGCCATACGTTGCTGGAAAAACGCCTGGTGCGTGAGCTGCGTCAGGTCATGGCGCTGCCTTTATTAAAGATTTCCGTCACTTGCATTCAAGCCCCGGTGTTTTTTGGCGATAGCTTTAGCGTGACCTTGCAGTCAGCGAGCGCTGTGGACCTGGCGAAAGTCAACGCGGCGCTGGAAGACGCGCCGGGTATCGAACTGGTGGAAGCCGGCGATTACCCGACAGCGGTGGGCGATGCGGTAGGGCAGGACGTGGTCTACGTCGGTCGGGTTCGCGCGGGAATCGACGACCCGTCGGAACTTAATTTGTGGCTGACGTCAGATAACGTACGCAAAGGCGCCGCGCTCAATGCTGTGCAGGTGGCTGAATTGTTGATAAAAGACCTGCTGTAAAAGATACTTGGCAACAATTTTTCGAATGAGTCCTGCCGAGCGCTATGCTTGGCCGGATCGCTGATGGCGAGCCACCCTGTGGGGCTTTCCGGGGCATTAATGAAACGATCGCGCGTGACGACCCTTCGTCGTCGCGCGCAATGCCTTACGGCAGCGGCTATCAACACCTTCTCGCTGGCCGAGGAATGTTCAAACAAAGGATGAGGCTATGGTTCAAGTTCGCAAACTGGTGTTAGCAATAGCGGCCGCCTCGGCGCTGTCCTCCGGTATGGCGCATGCCCTCGGGCTCGGGGAATTGACCCTGAAGTCGACGCTGAACCAACCTCTGGTGGCGGAAATCGAGCTGCTCGACGTCAAGGAACTCACCGCCGCGGAAGTGGTGCCGAGCCTCGCTTCGCCGGAAGATTTCGCCAAGGCCGGTGTCGATCGCCAGGCGTTTCTCAACGACCTGACGTTCACCCCCGTGCTCAACGCCAGCGGTAAAAGCATCCTGCGTGTAACGTCCAGCAAGCCCCTGTCCGAACCGATGGTGAAATTCCTGGTTCAGGTGATGTGGCCCAACGGTCGTCTGCTGCGCGATTACAGCGTGTTGCTCGACCCGTCGAAATTCTCCCCGCAGACCGCTGAAGCGGCTGCGCAGCCTGCGCCGACCCAAGCAGTCACTGCGCCGGTGACCGGTGCAACCCAGCCGACCCAATACACCACCACGGCGCGCGATACCCTCTGGGAGATCGCCGAGAAGGCGCGTAATGGCGGGTCGGTCCAGCAAACCATGTTGGCCATCCAGGCGCTGAACCCGGATGCCTTCATCGACGGCAACATCAACCGGTTGAAAATCGGCCAGGTGCTGCGCATGCCCGATCAGGCGCAAAGCACCAGTCTGCCGCAATCCAAGGCAATCGCTGAAGTCGCTGCACAGAACACCGCATGGCGCCAGGGGCGTCGTTATGTCGCGAAGCCCGGCACCGGGCAGCAGCAACTCGATGCCACCAAGCGTGGCCGCGCTGATGCTGCTCCGTCGCAAGCGGCGAAAGACAACCTGAGCCTGGTCTCTGCCGAAACTGGCAAAGGCCGTGGCAAAGGTCCGGCAGGCGATGCCAAGGCCTTGGGCAACAAACTGGCGGTGACCCAGGAAAGCCTCGACACCACCCGTCGTGACAACGCCGAACTGAAAAGCCGCATGGCCGATCTGCAAAGTCAGCTGGACAAGCTGCAACGCCTGATCGAACTGAAGAACAATCAACTGGCCAAGTTGCAGGCTGAAGGCGCTGCTGATGCGCCGGCTGCAGCGGCGACCGCTCCAGCGATGTCTGCCGAGTTGGCCGCTGATCCTGCGGCAGCGCCGATGGAAGTGGCTCCTGCTCCGGCTGCACCTGCTCCAGAGGCGGCGGCACCTGAAGCTGCTCCGGCGCCAGTGCCTGCTGAACCGGCAGTCGAGCCGACGCCAGTGGCCTCCGATGACCAGAAATTCAACGAGCTGCTGACCAATCCGGTCCTGCTGGGTCTGGTGGGCGGCGGTGCAGTGGTTCTATTGCTTTTGCTGCTGTTGCTGGCACGTCGCCGCAAAGCCCAGCAAGAAGCCGAGAAACACCTGCGCATGGCGCGTGCCCTGGAAGAAGAGAAGGAATTCTCTGTCGAACAGGAACTGCCGGAAAGCAGCTTCGAAGGTTTGGAAGTTCCGCCGCCGAGTGTGACGCTCGCTCCCGCGCCGATACCAACGCCACCACCTGCGCCAGCTCCAACCCCAGCGCCAGTCCCAGACGTAATGACCACGCCGATCGCCGCGCCACTGGTATCGCCAGCAGCCGAGCGCGATGACGACGTGCTGACCAAGGCCCAGTCGCACATTGCCGCCGGTCGTTTGAACCAGGCCGCTGCGTTGCTCGAAGACGGCATCAAGCAAGAGCCACAGCGCAGCGACCTGCGTCTGAAACTGATGGAAGTCTACGGTCAGCAGGGCGATCGCGATGCATTTGTTGCCCAGGAGCGTCAGTTGGTCGCCAACGGTGACAACTTCGCCCAGGTCGAGCAGCTTAAAAGCCGCTTCCCGGCAATGGCTATCGCGGCTGCCGGTGGTCTTGCTGCCGCCGCCATCGCTGCCGAGCTGGACGCGCAGTACGTCAAGGACCTGCTGCTGGACGAGCCGCAAGCACCGGCCGATGACCTGGACAGTGCCTTCGACCTGAGCCTGGATGACCTGGAAGCCGCGTCACCAGCAGTGGTCACGCCAGAGCCGGAAGCTGCGGCTGACCTTGACGAGTTTCCGCTGGACGATGACCTGAGCTTTGAATCGGTATTGAAGGAACAGACCGAAATCAAGGAAAACCTCGACGACCTGTCGGACTTCGATCTGGACATGGATCTGGGGGCAGACCCGTCGCCGGCGATGCTTGCGGAAGACGACTTCCTGCTGGATCTGGACGAGGGCGTGAAGGACCTGCCTGTTGAGCCTGTGAAAACTGAAGTTCCGCAGGATGATCTGGAGTTGCCAGCCGATTTCGACTTGTCGCTGGCCGATGAAATGGACAGCGCCGCAGACACTCCGGCCGAACCGGACGCTTTCGCCGCCGAGCTGGAAGACGTCAATGCCGAGCTGGATCGTCTGTCCCTGAGCATGGGTGAGCCGACCTTTACCGCAGAAGATGCTATGGCTTCCGCGGCGGACGAGCCGGACTTCGACTTCCTCTCCGGCACCGACGAAGTCGCCACCAAACTCGATCTGGCCCAGGCCTATATCGACATGGGCGACAACGACGGCGCTCGGGACATCCTCAATGAGGTGGTGGCCGAGGGGAATGCTGACCAGAAGAGCGAAGCCAAGGAAATGCTTTCGCATATGGCTTGAGAGATCGGTAGGCAGTAAACAGAACGGCAGCCCATTGAGGCTGCCGTTTTTTGTTTCCCGAATGTTCGATGGCGTCTGTCAGGGGCGCCTTCGCGAGCAAGCCCGCTCCCACAAGGATCGTGGTACCGCATTATTTGCGCCCGGCAATCACCCCCTGTGGGAGCGAGCCTGCTCGCGATGGCGGCGTCACATTCAGCACCGTATCGACTGTTGCACTGGCGTCCCGGTGCGGCGGCCTTATAATGCCCGCCTTTGCGCACATCAGCAGGCTGTTACTCCTTGGCAAATATAGATAACCCGGCCGCCGAAATGGCGGCCGACGGCTTTTTCCGGATCGCGCTGGGCGTTGAATACAAAGGCTCGCGTTATCGCGGCTGGCAACGCCAGGCCTCTGGCGTGCTCACCGTGCAGGAAACCCTCGAAAAGGCCCTGTCCAAAGTCGCCGACTCACCGGTATCGCTGCTCTGCGCCGGACGCACGGACGCCGGCGTGCATGCGTGCGGCCAAGTGGTGCATTTCGATACGCAGGTCGAGCGTTCGATGAAGGCCTGGGTCATGGGCGCCAATATCAACTTGCCCCACGACGTCAGCGTCAGCTGGGCCAAGGTCATGCCGGCGCATTTTCATGCGCGCTTCAAGGCCATCGCCCGGCGCTATCGTTACGTGATCTACAACGATCAGATCCGTCCGGCGCACTTGAACGAAGAAATCACCTGGAACCACCGTCCCCTCGACGTCGAGCGCATGGCCGAGGCCGCCCAGTATCTGGTCGGCACCCATGATTTCAGCGCTTTCCGCGCCGGTCAGTGCCAGGCCAAGTCGCCGATCAAGGAACTGCATCACCTGCGGGTCACGCGCCACGGCAAGATGATCGTGCTGGATATTCGCGCCAGTGCCTTCTTGCACCACATGGTGCGCAACATCGCCGGTGTATTGATGACCATCGGTGCCGGCGAGCGTCCGGTGGAGTGGATGAAGGAAGTGTTGGAGAGCCGGATCCGTCGTTCTGGCGGGGTGACCGCGCATCCTTACGGCCTGTACCTGGTGCAGGTCGAGTATCGCGACGAGTTCGAATTGCCCGAGCGTTACATTGGTCCACACTTCCTCACCGGCTTCTCTGAACTTGACGGCTGACGCCCTCGAACGCATTTGTTACCATCCGGGACTTTCTCGGATTTGCCCTGAGGTTTTATCGACATGTCAGCCGTTCGCTGCAAGATTTGTGGGATTACCCGCATAGAAGATGCGTTGGCGGCAGTCGAGGCCGGGGCGGATGCCATCGGTTTTGTGTTTTACGCCAAGAGCCCGCGGGCGGTGACGTTCCAGCAGGCGCGCGAGATTATCAAGGCGCTGCCGCCGTTCGTGACCACCGTGGGGTTGTTCGTCAACACCAGCCGCTGCGAATTGGGCGAACTGCTCGACGCCGTGCCGCTGGACCTGTTGCAGTTTCATGGCGACGAAACCGCGGCCGACTGTGAAGGCTGGCACCGCCCGTACATCAAGGCATTGCGGGTCAAGGCCGGCGACGACATCGCGGCGGCATGCAATGCGTTTCCAGGTGCCAGCGGTATTCTGCTCGATGCTTATGTTGAAGGCATTCCCGGCGGAACCGGTGAAGCGTTCGACTGGTCTCTGATACCGCAAGGCTTGAGCAAACCGATCATCCTCGCTGGTGGCCTGACCCCGGATAACGTGGCTGAGGCAATCGCCCGGGTCCGGCCTTACGCGGTGGACGTCAGCGGTGGGGTAGAGGCGAGCAAGGGCATCAAGGATCACGCAAAGATTCAGGCATTCATCAAGGCGGTACGCAGTAGCACGTAGTTGATGTGACGGCTGGCAGACTGCCGCCGTCCCAAAATGCACTGCGCTGCACAAAGCAGGCACGGCTGAGGATTGAGGGGTTGTACGCCGGTCACGTTCACTGACCCGGCAATCGATCGATCATCGCCACACACATGAATTTAGCTCAAGGGCATACGCGGGGCTGCGAACCAGAGCGTTCGGGCCGCCGGTACTGGAGAAAGAAAGCATGAGCAACTGGTTAGTAGACAAACTGATCCCTTCGATCATGCGTTCCGAGGTCAAGAAGAGCTCGGTGCCTGAAGGTCTGTGGCACAAATGCCCGTCTTGCGAGGCTGTGCTGTATCGTCCGGAGCTGGAAAAGACCCTGGACGTTTGCCCCAAGTGCAACCACCACATGCGTATCGGCGCCCGCGCGCGCATCGACATTTTCCTCGACGCTGAAGGCCGTGCCGAATTGGGCGCAGACCTGGAGCCGGTTGACCGTCTGAAATTCCGCGACGGCAAGAAGTACAAGGATCGCCTGACCGCTGCCCAGAAGCAGACCGGCGAAAAAGACGCACTGATCTCCATGAGCGGTACCTTGCTGGGCATGCCGGTGGTGGTTTCTGCCTTCGAATTCTCCTTCATGGGTGGTTCGATGGGCGCCATCGTTGGTGAGCGTTTTGTCCGCGCCGCCAACTACGCGCTGGAAAACCGTTGCCCGATGATCTGCTTCGCCGCCTCCGGTGGTGCGCGGATGCAGGAAGCCCTGATCTCCCTGATGCAAATGGCCAAGACCTCCGCGGTACTGGCGCGTCTGCGTGAAGAAGGCATTCCGTTCATCTCCGTGCTGACCGACCCGGTCTACGGTGGTGTTTCCGCCAGTCTGGCGATGCTGGGCGACGTGATTGTCGGTGAGCCTAAAGCCCTGATCGGCTTTGCCGGTCCGCGCGTGATCGAGCAAACCGTGCGTGAAAAACTGCCGGAAGGCTTCCAGCGCAGTGAGTTCCTGCTGGAGCACGGCGCGATCGACATGATCATTCACCGTCAGGAACTGCGTCCACGCCTGGGCAACCTGCTGGCACAAATGATGGGCCTGCCAACGCCGACATTCGTTGCCGCACCTATCGAACCGATCGTGGTTCCACCGGTACCTGCCAACATATGACCCAACGTACCCTTGGCGAGTGGCTCGCCTACCTTGAGCAGTTGCACCCTTCGGCCATCGACATGGGCCTTGAGCGCTCGCAACAGGTAGCGTCCCGCATGGGACTGGGCAAGCCGGCGCCTCGGGTGATCACGGTCACCGGCACCAACGGCAAGGGTTCGACCTGCGCATTCGTGGCTTCGTTGCTGCGGGCGCAGGGCCTGAACGTTGGTGTCTACAACTCTCCGCACCTGCTGCGTTACAACGAGCGGGTGCAGGTCAACGGCGTCGAAGCGACTGACGCCGCGCTATGCGAAGCCTTTACTGCGGTCGAGGCGGGCCGTGGCGACACGTCCCTGACGTACTTCGAAATGGGCACCCTGGCGGCGTTCTGGCTGTTTCAACAGGCAGGGCTTGATGCCGTGGTGCTGGAAGTAGGCCTGGGCGGGCGTCTGGACACGGTCAACGTGGTCGATGCCGACATGGCGCTGGTCACCAGCATCGGTGTCGACCACGCCGATTATCTGGGCGATACCCGTGAATCCGTGGCTTTCGAGAAAGCCGGGATCTTCCGCCAGGGCGCGCCCGCGCTCTGTGGCGACCTGAATCCTCCGCAACCCCTGCTGGATAAAGCGCGCGAGCTGGCTTGCCCGTTCTTCCTGCGTGGGCGCGATTTTGACCTCGGTGTCACCGATCACAACTGGCAATGGCGCGGTGTAGACGCTCAAGGGCGTGTGGTCGAGTTGCGCGATCTGCCGCTGCTCGATCTGCCGATGGAAAACGCTGCGCTGGCCTTGCAGGCTTACCTGTTGCTCGGGTTGCCGTGGGTGGGTGCGCAAATTATTGAGGCCCTGACAGCGACGCGGGTGGTCGGTCGTCTCGATCGCCGTCAGTTCGACTGGCAGGGCAAGCGCCTGAACCTGTTGCTGGATGTGGGTCATAACCCGCACGCGGCCGAGTATCTGGCGCGCCGTCTGGCCAGCCGTCCACCGGTCGGCAAGCGCCTGGCGGTGTTCGGATTGTTGGCGGACAAGGATCTGGATGGTGTTGTCAGTGAATTGAATGCTAGTGTCCAGCAATGGGCTGTCGCGCCGCTGGATTCACCGCGTGCGCGCCCGGTTGCCGATTTGCAGGCGGCGTTGCAGAACCTTGGCGCTGCGGTAACGTCCTATGACAGTGTGGCCGCCGCTCTGGAAGGGCAGTGTGCACTGGCGACGAGCGACGACGAGATTCTGTTGTTCGGATCATTTTATTGTGTTGCCGAGGCCCTTGAATGGCTGGCCCGGCGCTCCACGGAGGAAGCGGCAAATGGCATTGCTGGATAAGGCATACAAACAGCGCATGGTTGGCGCTCTGGTTCTGGTGGCGCTGGCGGTGATTTTTCTGCCGATGCTGTTTTCCCGTCAGGATGAACAGCGTCAAGTGACGGTTGAAGCCCCGGCTGCGCCGCAAGCACCGTCGGTGCCGCAAGTGCAGGTCGAGCCGGTGGTCGTGCCTGAGCCGCAAGCGCTGCCTCAAGAACCTGTGCCGAGTGATGATGAAATTGCTCAGCAAGAAGCCGCGCCGTCGGCGCCGATTGCACCCGCAGCACCGAGTGCACCAGTGACACCAGCACCAGTCGCCAAGCCGGCCGCGCCAGCCCCGGTGCCTGCATTGGCAGCCAAGCCTGCAACAGCGCCGTCTCAACCAATTTCTGCCGCGCCGGGCAAGCCTGATACGACTCAAAGCCGCGTCGATGCCAATGGCCTGTCGGTCAGCTGGTCGGTGCAACTGGCCAGCCTGTCGAGCCGTGCCAGTGCCGAAAGCCTGCAAAAAGACCTGCGCAGTCAGGGCTATAACGCCTACATCCGTACGGCCGACGGCAAGAATCGGGTGTTTATCGGGCCGCTGATCGAGCGCGCCGAAGCCGACCGTCTGCGTGACTTGTTAGGCCGTCAGAAGAACCTCAAGGGCTTTGTGGTGCGTTTCCAGCCTGAGCGTAACTAAAAACTATCGCCCCGATTTGAAATGCACTGACAATCGCAGCTTACCGATAGCCATGGGCTCTGCTAAAATGCGCCGCCTTATCCGTCTGTAGGCTGCACTGTGCCATTTACCTGGGTTGACTGGGCGATCGTTGCAATCGTCGCCATCTCCGCATTGATCAGTCTGAGCCGCGGCTTCGTCAAAGAAGCATTATCGCTGGTGACCTGGATCATTGCAGGGGTCGTCGCCTGGATGTTCGGTGGTGCATTGTCCGAGTACCTCGCCGGATACATCGAAACGCCATCGGCTCGTGTGATCACGGGCTGTGCCATCATGTTTGTCGCCACGTTAATCGTAGGCGCAATGATCAATTATCTTATCGGCGAGTTGGTTCGTGTCACCGGGTTGTCCGGGACCGATCGATTCCTCGGCATGGCCTTCGGCGCTGCGCGTGGCGTGTTGCTGGTGGTCGTGGCAGTCGGGCTGTTGAGCCTGGGGCCGGTACAGCAGGACGGGTGGTGGCAACAGTCACAGCTCGTGCCAAAATTTCTATTGGTCGCAGACTGGTCCAAAAACCTGATCCTCGGGTGGAGCAGTCAGTGGCTTGCCAGCGGTATCAGCGTACCCGCTGAGATACCGTTCAAGGAGCACCTCTTGCCGATGGCCAAAACGCCTCAGTGAGTTGTGTTCAGTTCAGATCCATTAAGTAGGGGTTGCGTCGCATGTGTGGCATCGTCGGTATCGTCGGTAAGTCGAACGTCAATCAGGCGCTGTATGACGCGCTAACCGTCCTCCAGCACCGCGGCCAGGACGCTGCCGGTATCGTGACCAGCCATGATGGCCGGTTATTCCTGCGCAAGGACAATGGCCTGGTGCGTGACGTGTTCCATCAGCGTCACATGCAGCGCCTGGTCGGCCACATGGGCATTGGCCATGTGCGTTACCCGACCGCGGGCAGCTCGACTTCGGCCGAAGCCCAACCGTTTTACGTCAACTCGCCTTACGGCATTACCTTGGCGCACAACGGTAACCTGACCAACGTTGAGCAGCTGGCCAAGGAGATTTACGAATCTGACCTGCGCCACGTCAACACCAATTCCGATTCGGAAGTGCTGCTTAACGTGTTCGCGCACGAACTGGCCCAGCGCGGCAAGTTGCAGCCAACCGAAGAAGACGTGTTTGCGGCCGTTACTGACGTGCACAACCGTTGCGTCGGTGGCTACGCGGTTGTTGCAATGGTGACCGGCTACGGCATCGTCGGTTTCCGCGACCCGCACGGCATCCGTCCGATCGTCTTCGGTCAGCGTCACACCGACGAAGGCGTCGAGTACATGATCGCCTCCGAAAGCGTGTCCCTGGACGTGCTCGGTTTCACCCTGATTCGCGACCTGGCACCGGGCGAAGCGGTCTACATCACTGAAGACGGCAAGCTGCACACCCGTCAGTGCGCGACCAACCCGTCCCTGACGCCGTGCATCTTCGAACACGTCTACCTGGCGCGTCCGGACTCGATCATCGACGGCGTGTCGGTCTATAAGGCTCGCCTGCGCATGGGTGAGAAACTCGCCGAGAAGATTCTGCGCGAGCGTCCGGAACACGACATCGACGTGGTCATCCCGATCCCGGACACCAGCCGCACTGCGGCCCTGGAGCTGGCGAACCACTTGGGCGTCAAGTTCCGCGAAGGTTTCGTGAAGAACCGCTACATTGGCCGGACCTTCATCATGCCGGGCCAGGCCGCACGGAAAAAATCCGTACGCCAGAAGCTCAACGCCATCGAACTGGAATTCCGCGGCAAGAACGTGATGCTGGTGGACGACTCGATCGTTCGCGGCACCACGTGCAAGCAGATCATCCAGATGGCCCGTGAAGCCGGCGCGAAAAACGTCTACTTCTGCTCCGCAGCCCCGGCCGTTCGCTACCCGAACGTCTACGGCATCGACATGCCAAGCGCTCACGAGCTGATCGCCCACAACCGTTCGACCCAGGACGTGGCTGACCTGATCGGCGCCGACTGGCTGATCTATCAGGATTTGCCTGACTTGATCGAAGCAGTCGGTGGCGGCAAGATCAAGATCGACAAGTTCGATTGCGCGGTGTTCGACGGCCAGTACGTCACCGGCGACGTCGATGAGGCTTACCTGAACAAGATCGAGCAGGCACGCAACGATGCCTCCAAGGTCAAGACGCAGGCAGTCAGTGCGATCATCGATCTGTATAACAACTGAGTAACTACCGGCCCTGAGGGGCCGGTTTTGTATCTACTGATTAGCTCTCCAAATCGAGAGCAGGGCAAGGAGTGACAGCATGAGTCAGGATTGGGATGCCGGTCGGCTGGACAGCGACCTCGAAGGCGTAGCGTTCGATACCCTGGCCGTACGCGCCGGTCAGCACCGCACGCCGGAAGGCGAACACGGTGATCCGATGTTCTTCACTTCCAGCTATGTATTCCGTACCGCTGCCGACGCGGCGGCGCGCTTTGCCGGCGAAGTGCCGGGCAACGTTTACTCGCGTTACACCAATCCGACCGTGCGCGCGTTCGAAGAACGCATTGCCGCGCTGGAAAGCGCCGAGCAAGCGGTGGCCACGGCCACTGGCATGGCGGCGATCATGGCGGTGGTGATGAGCCTGTGCAGCGCCGGCGACCACGTGTTGGTGTCCCGTAGCGTGTTCGGCTCGACCATCAGCCTGTTCGAAAAATACTTCAAGCGCTTCGGCATCGAAGTCGATTACGTGCCTCTGGCGGACTTGTCCGGCTGGGACGCGGCGATCAAGGCCAACACCAAGTTGCTGTTCGTCGAGTCGCCTTCCAATCCGTTGGCCGAACTGGTGGACATTGCCGAGCTGGCGAAAATCGCTCACGCCAAAGGCGCGATGCTGGTAGTCGACAACTGCTTCTGCACCCCGGCGTTGCAACAGCCGCTGAAGATGGGCGCGGACATCGTCGTGCACTCGGCGACCAAATTCATCGACGGCCAGGGCCGTTGCATGGGCGGCGTTGTTGCCGGTCGCAGCGAGCAGATGAAAGAAGTCGTCGGCTTCCTGCGTACCGCCGGGCCGACCCTGAGCCCATTCAACGCCTGGATCTTCCTCAAGGGCCTCGAAACCCTGAGCCTGCGCATGAAGGCGCATTGCGCCAACGCCCAGCAATTGGCCGAGTGGCTGGAGCAGCAGGACGGTATCGAAAAAGTCCATTACGCCGGCCTCAAGAGCCATCCGCAGCACGAACTGGCCCTGCGTCAGCAGAAAGGTTTCGGCGCCGTGGTGAGTTTCGAGGTCAAGGGCGGCAAAGAGGGCGCGTGGCGCTTTATCGACGCGACTCGCCTGATTTCGATCACCGCCAACCTGGGCGACAGCAAAACCACCATCACGCACCCGAGCACCACCTCCCACGGCCGTCTGGCGCCGCAAGAGCGTGAAGCGGCGGGCATTCGTGACAGCCTGATCCGCATCGCGGTCGGTCTGGAAGACGTGGCTGACCTGCAAGCCGATCTGGCGCGCGGGTTGGCTGCCTTGTGATCGAGTTGTCGACGCCAGGCACCGGCACCCATGGCCGCGTTGCACTGGTCACCGGTGCCGCGCGCGGCATCGGGCTCGGTATTGCGGCTTGGCTGATCAGCGAAGGCTGGCAGGTTGTGCTGACCGACCTCGATCGAGAACGCGGTTCGAAAGTGACGAAGGTGCTGGGCGCAAACGCCTGGTTCATCGCCATGGACGTCTCGAACGAGGGGCAAGTGGCGCTGGGCGTCGCCGAGGTGCTTGGGCAATTCGGACGTCTGGATGCGCTGGTGTGCAACGCGGCGGTGGCCGACCCGCACAACATCACCCTGGAAAGCCTCGATCTGGCTTACTGGAATCGGGTGTTGGCGGTCAATCTCAGTGGGCCGATGCTGTTGGCCAAACACTGTGCGCCGTATCTGCGCGCTCACAGCGGTGCGATCGTCAACTTGGCCTCGACCCGCGCTGCGCAGTCCGAGCCGGACACAGAGGCTTACGCGGCGAGCAAGGGCGGTCTGTTGGCCCTGACTCATGCCTTGGCGATTAGCCTTGGGCCGGAAATTCGCGTCAATGCGGTCAGCCCCGGCTGGATCGATGCGCGTGATCCGGCGGCACGTCGTGCCGAACCTCTGACCGATGCCGACCATGCGCAGCATCCGGCGGGCAGGGTAGGGACCGTCGAGGACGTCGCGGCGATGGTGGCGTGGCTGCTGTCGAAGAATGCCGGTTTCGTCACGGGCCAGGAGTTTGTGGTCGACGGCGGCATGACCAAGAAGATGATTTACAGCGAGTAATCCGGCGGCGTCCTGGCCAGCATTTGTATTGGATGTGCCGCCGCCTTCGCGAGCAAGCCCGCTCCCACAGTTGATTGTCAGTGAACACAGATTATGTGTACGACGCAAAATCACTGTGGGAGCGGGCTTGCTCGCGAAAGCGGTGTGACTGCATAAGCGTGATGGTGGCGGTTGGCAACGCCTTGCGGAATGACACGATTCTGTCTTTTTTAGAAAAACTTCAATCCTGCTATTGACTTAGGTTCGCTACCTGCGTAAATTTCGCGGCCTCGGAGATGCAAACGGGTGATTAGCTCAGCTGGGAGAGCGTCTGCCTTACAAGCAGAATGTCGGCGGTTCGATCCCGTCATCACCCACCACTTCCGAGAGTCTTGCGAAAGTAAGATGGAAGCTTTTAAAAGCCTCCACCGACGCGCAGCGGTAGTTCAGTCGGTTAGAATACCGGCCTGTCACGCCGGGGGTCGCGGGTTCGAGTCCCGTCCGCTGCGCCATATTTTCCGAGTCAGTTTTATCTGGTTCGAGATTGAGAAGCTTCTGAGTTTTCAATCAGACGAGTTACTTGGGCGAAAGTCCAAAGCGATACGCAGCGGTAGTTCAGTCGGTTAGAATACCGGCCTGTCACGCCGGGGGTCGCGGGTTCGAGTCCCGTCCGCTGCGCCATATCTGCCTCAAGGCCCGCTGAACGCCTTGGAGCTACGAAGAAAGCCGCTGGCTGTCTTCGAGTCGATAGCAAAGACCCTGGTCGAAAGACCGGGGTTTTTTGTGTCTGCGATTTGGCTTTTCCTCCGTCCACACCCTCCCAATCGAACCTTTCTGCTCATCCGATGCATAAAGCGCTTCCTTCATACGCCTGACATTAATTAGAATCACTCTCATTTACGATAACTCCTTGGCACAGGGCTTCTTGAAATGAGCGATGCAGCGATGCCGGAGGAGCAAACCTTCCACGATTTGTACCGCGACCATCGCGGCTGGCTCGAAAGCTGGTTGAGACGACGCATGAGCAATGGTCATGATGCAGCGGACCTGAGCCAGGATACGTTCGTGCGCTTGCTCGCCAGCTCCCAGCGCATCGCTGACCTTCAAGAACCCCGCGCCTACCTGGCGACCGTGGGCAAACGGTTGCTGACCAACTTCTATAAACGCCGCAGCCTCGAGCAGGCTTACCTCAATGCACTGGCGTTGCTGCCGGAAGACTGCGTGCCATCCCCCGAACAACGCTGGATCCTGCTGGAAACCCTGCAAGCCCTCGACGAGTTGCTCGATGGATTGCCGACGCCGGTGCGACGGGCGTTTCTCTGGAGCCAACTGGAAGGCCTGGGTTATCAAGACATTGCCGAGCGCCTGCAAGTCTCGGAGCGCACGATCAAGCGCTACATGGCGCAAGCCTACGAACACTGCCTGCTGGTGGACCTGTGATCGGTTCAGCCCCTTCGGCCGACGCCCGCCAAGCCATCCGGGCTGCCGCACGGTGGCTGGCGCTCATGGAATCGGGCACCGCCAATGAGCGCGACCGAGCCGAATTGCAGAACTGGCGCGACAGCCATTCCAGCCACGAGCAGGCCTGGCAAAAAGCGCAACTCTTGCGCCAGCGCTTCACCGACCTGCCGTCAGCACTGGCGATGGCCAGTCTGGATCGGCCGCAACCAAGCCGACGCGCAGTACTCAAGCGCGCCGTCGGAGCGGTCGCGTTGGTGCCGGCTGCCTGGCTGATCAGTCGGCAATTGCCTCTGGACGTCTGGGGCGCCGATCTGCGCACAGCGACCGGGGAGGGAAAGAAAGTCCAGTTGGCCGATGGCAGCTCGCTGCAATTGAACACCGCCAGTGCCGTCGATATCGATCTGAACAACCGGCTACTGAAGCTTGTGGAAGGCGAAATAGCCCTGAAAGTCCCCGGCACTTCGCCGCTGACGATCCAGACCCATTTCGGCCAAGTGGTCGTCAGTCAAAGTGAAGTGTGTGTCCGTCAGTGGCAGACGGGTTGCAGAGTGTCTGTGCTTAACGGCGCCGTGCAGTTGCAGCCGTTGCACGGACCGGTCTTCTCGTTGCGCGCCGGCCAGCAAGTCAGTCTTCAGGTCGCGGATGCCGGTGCCGTGGAGCCCTTCGACGTGCTCGCCCCAGGTTGGCGTGACGGTGTGCTGATGGCGCAGAACCAGCCGCTGGGGGATTTCCTGCGCGAACTCAGCACTTATCGTCCAGGCGTGTTGCGCTGGGAACCGGAATTGGAATCCCTGCGCGTCACTGGCAGTTTTCGCCTGGAAGACACCGACCGTATCCTCGCGTTGCTGGCGGCCAGCCTGCCGCTGGAGGTGCATTCGCGTACGCGTTATTGGGTAACGCTGCTGCCGCGCAAAAATAGTGTTTGAAGTGTGTCCCCTTTTTTCGCGTCGATTGTCATTCAAGGCAAGTGAACGAAATAAGAGAGCTTCTTCAATGCCCGCAGTGTTCCCATCGAGTCCGCGTCTGGCTTCATCCCGCCTGCGCCCGTTAATGCACTTGAGCCTGTTGCTGAGCCTCAGTGCCTGTCCGTTGTTTGTCACTGCCAGCTGGGCCGAAGACGCGCCTCGACGCAGTTATCAGGTGCCGGCAGGTAGCCTCAGCGCAGCATTGACCCGTTTCGCCGGTCTGGCGGGCGTCAACCTCTCGGTTGACCCGGCGTTGGTGAGCGGTCGCAACAGTCCCGGTCTTTCCGGCGAGTTCGCCGTGGAGGAGGGCTTTGCCCGGCTGCTGCAGGGTTCCGGCCTGCAACTGCAGCCAGTGGGCGAACAGGCCTACATCCTGACCCCGGCGCCAGAAGGCAGCGGCCTGCAACTGGGTGCCACCTCGATTCTCGGCTCCATCGACCCGGTGGATGGCGATCCGTATGCCGGCGGCCAGGTCGCCCGCCGCGGTTCGCAGGGCATGCTCGGCTCCAAAGACTTTATGGAAACTCCGTTCAGCATGACCACCTACACCAGCGAGGTGGTGAAGAACCAGCAGGCGCGGACCTTGGGCGACCTGATCGCCAACGATCCGTCGGTTCGCGCCACCAACCCGGCGGGTGGGCGCTACGAGCAGTTCACCATTCGCGGGCTCAGCCTGTTCAACAGTGATGTTGCCTACAACGGTCTCTACGGCATCCTCCCGACTTATACGATCGACATGGAAATGGCCGACCGCGTCGACGTGCTCAAAGGTCCGAGCCAGCTGATCAACGGCATCTCGCCGCGGGGCAGCGTAGGCGGCGGGATAAACGTGGTGCCCAAGCGCGCCACCGACAAACCGATCACGTCGTTCACCGGCAGCTACGCGTCCGACAGCCAGGTCGGCGGTGCTGTGGATGTCGGCCGGCGGTTTGGCGAGGACAACAAATTCGGTATTCGCTTCAACGGCGTCAAACAGTCCGGCGACACCGAATGGGATCAACAGAATGTCGACCGCGAGATGGCCGTACTCGGCCTGGATTTTCGCGGTGAACGCCTGCGGCTCTCGACGGACATCGGGCGCACCGAGCGTGACACCGACGCCCCGCAGGAACGCGTGCAGGTGAACGCCAACGCGCAGGTTCCGCGGGCCAGCGATGTGCGCCACAACTATGCGCAACCCTGGAGCAAGGCGAGCACCAACGACACCTTCGGCACGGTGAACGGCGAGTTCGATGTCAGCGATTCCGTCATGCTGTATGGCGGTGTCGGCGCGCGCAAAAGCAACCATGACTTCCTCCGGCATGCCGTTGCAGTCACCAATGACCGGGGCGATTTCAGCGTGCAGCCGCGTGATTTTACTCGCGACGAAAATGTGCGGACGGCCACGGCCGGGGTGCGCAACTGGTTCCACACCGGTCCGGTGAGCCACGAGGTCAACCTGGCCGCCAGCTACTTCTACATGGACTTCGAAAATGGCGGCGCGCGTTACGCGGCGGCGGCGAGCAACCTCTACAATCCGGTGGAAACACCGACACCGGTCAGACCGACGCGACAGGATCCGAAGGTCTACACCGAAAACCGCTTCAGCGGCGTGGCGTTGTCCGACACCCTGGGTTTCTTCGATGACCAGCTGCTGCTGACCCTCGGCGCGCGCTGGCAGCGGGTCAAGGTTGACGACTGGTCGGATAACATCAAAGGCGACACCGCCTACGATGAGGAAAAGGTTTCGCCATCAGGCGGCATCCTGTTCAAGGCCACCGATAAGCTGTCGCTTTACGCCAACTACATGGAAGGCCTGAGCCAGGGCAAGATCGCACCGTCGACCTCGATCAACGAAGACGAGATTTTCCCGCCGTTCATCAGCCGCCAGGTCGAGGTCGGCGCCAAGTATGACGCCGGTGCTTTCGCGGTGACCGCCGCAGTGTTCCGGATCAAGCAGCCGGCCTATGAGACCAACGCCACGACACGCGTCTTCGGCCCGAACGGCAAGCGTGAAAACACAGGTGTGGAGTTGAGTGTGTTCGGTGAGCCGCTCGACGGTTTCCGCCTGCTCGGCGGTGTCATGTACATCGACAGCGAGCTGACCAACACCGCCAATGGCACTTTCGACGGCAACCGGGCGCCGGCCACGCCGAAATACAACGTCAACCTCGGCGCCGAGTGGGACGTGCCGACTGTTCAGGGCCTGACCCTCACCAGCCGCGGCCTCTATTCCAGCTCGCAATACCTGGATCAGTCCAACAACAAGGAAATCGATTCCTGGGAGCGTTTCGACGTGGGCGCACGCTACGCGTTCAAGGTCGAGGAAAAGAACATCACATTGCGCGCCAATATCGAGAACGTGGCGGACAAGCGCTATTGGAGTTCGGCCGGGGCGTCGGATGACAGCGAGCCTGGGTTGACGCTGTCGACGCCTCGGACCTATCTGCTTTCGGCGACGGTGGACTTCTGACGGCATCTCATTGGCTGACATGACGCCATCGCGGGCAAGCCCGCTCCCACAGTGATCTGTGTTGTTTCACACATTGAGTGAACACCAAGAACCCTGTGGGAGCGGGCTTGCCCGCGATGGCGGCATAGGCAGCGCCGCAAAACTCAGCCCTGTAAATACACCGCATGGGTATGCGTGTACTCGTAAAGCCCATGCTTGCCATCCGCACCACCAATCCCGGATTTACGCACCCCGGCATGGAAGCCCTGCATGGCTTCGAAGTTCTCCCGGTTGACGTAAGTCTCGCCAAAATCCAGCTCGCGCATCGCCTGCATGGTTTTACTCAAGTCGCGGGTGTAGATCGATGAAGTCAGGCCATAGTCGCAATCGTTGGCCAGGGCGATGGCTTCGTCGAGGTCATCGACGATCTGGATCGGCAGCACCGGGCCGAAAATCTCCTCGCGCATGATTTCCATATCGGCGCTGCAACCCGCCAACACCGTGGGCTGGAAGTGGAAGCCATTTGGTAGATCGGCAATCTGCCCGCCACTGATCAAACTTGCGCCCTGACTCAACGCCGTACGGACTTTGCGGTTGACGCTGTCCAGGCCCTGACGGTTGATCAGCGGGCCCATTTCCACATCTGGCTGAGCAATCGGATCACCGTAACGGGTCGCGCTCATCGCGGCAGAAATGCGTTCGATGAACTGATCGGCGACCTTGCGCTCGACGTACACTCGCTCGGCGCAATTGCACACCTGGCCGCTGTTGATGATCCGCGAATCGCGAATGGCTTTCACCGCCAGATCCAGGTCGGCATCCGCCAGCACAATGGCCGGCGCCTTGCCGCCCAGTTCCAGGTTGAGCTTGGTGATGTTCGGTGCCGCGGCGGCCATGATTCGCGAGCCGGTGTCGACGCTGCCGGTGAAGCTGATCATGTCCACGCCCTTGTGCGCGCTGAGTGCCGCCCCCACTCGACCATCGCCGCAGACCACGTTGAACACGCCGGGTGGCAGATCGGTTTCGGCGACGAGCCGGGCGAATTCGAAGCAGTTGTTCGGGGTTTCTTCGCTGGGTTTGATCACGATGGTGTTGCCGGTCAGCAGGGCTGGGGCCATCTTGCGGGCGATCAGGAAAAACGGGAAATTCCACGGCAGGATGCCGGCGACCACGCCCAGCGGTTTGCGAAACAGAAAGATGTTTTCGTTCTGGCGGTCGCTGGTGATGATTTCACCTTCAATGCGTCGGGCCCACTCGGCCATGTAGTCGAGGTAATCGGCGGTGAAATTGACCTCGACCTCCGCGAGACCGCTGACCTTGCCTTGTTCCAGGGTAATGGTGCGCGCCAGGTACTGTACGTTCTCCCGCAGCTTGGCGGCGATCCGCCGCAGATGCCCGGCGCGTTCAATCGCCGGTTTGCGCGACCAGTCTTTTTGCGCAGTACGCGCGGCGGCGAGGGCGTGGTCGACGTCTTCGGCCGTCGAGGCCGGGACTTTCGACAGTACGACGCCGGTGGCCGGGTTGATCACATCGAGGTGGGCAGCGCTGGCCACAAACTGGCCATTAATGAAGTTTTCGTAGACAGGCACGGACGACATGGGACGACTCCTTGGCTGATCAATAGGTGCGCGACGGCGCGTGCTCGGTGGCCGGTGTGCGATAGCGCGCGAGGGTGGACATGGCGCTTTGGCACAGCAGGCTGATGTCGATGGCCACCGCAATGAACTGGCAACCCCAACTCTGATAACGGCGCGCATCCTCTTCGTTCGGCGCGAGAATGCCGCAGGCCTTGCCGGCCGCGAGCGTCGCTTGCACCGCGTGTTGGATGCGTTCCTGAACCTCAGGATGACCCGGGTTGCCGGCATGGCCGAGGCCGATGGACAAATCCGCCGGGCCGATAAACACCGCGTCCACGCCTTCGACAGCGGCGATTGCTTCGACGTTTTCCACACCCGTGCGCGATTCCACCTGCACGATCAGGCACAACTGCTCATGGGCGGTGTTCAGGTAATCCGGCACGCCGTCCCAGCGCGTGGCGCGGGTCAGGCCGCCGCCGACGCCACGAATGCCATGCGGCGGATAACGCATGGCGCGCACCAGCGCGGCCGCTTGCTCGGCGGTTTCGACCATCGGGATCATCAGCGTTTGCGCGCCGATATCCAGCAGTTGCTTGATCAGATTGGCATCGCCCGTCACTGCACGCACGACGGGCGCGGTGGAGTAGGGCGCCACCGCCTGCAATTGCGCGAGTACGCCGGGCACGGTGTTCGGCGCATGTTCACCATCGATCAACATCCAGTCATAACCGGTAGTGGCGACGATTTCGGCGGCATAGCCGGTGGCGAAACCGGCCCAGATGCCGTACTGGGTCGCCGGATTTTTCAGCGCGGCCTTGAAAGCGTTGTGAGGCATGTTCATGACGGGGTCCTTTCTCAGCGGTTATACGGCCGATGCAGTTGGCATTCCGGGTTGAGCGTCACGCCGAAACCTGGCTGGTCGAGTGCCGACAGGCGCATGCGGCCGTTCACCGGCACCGGTTCGCCGAGCAATTGCGGGTGGAACATTGGCACCACTTCGTCCGCTTTCGGCGCCATCATCAGGAACTCGGCGAACGGGCTGTTATGCCGGGTGGCGACGAAGTGGTAGCTGTAGACCGACGAGCCGTGAGGAATGACCAGAGCGTTGCGGGCGTCGGCCAGAGCCGAGATCTTCACCAGTTCGGTGATGCCGCCGCACCAGCCAACGTCCGGCTGGATGATGTCGCAGCAACCCATTTCCAGAAGCATGCGGAAGCCCCAGCGGGTGGCTTCGTGTTCGCCGGTGGTCACCAGCATGCCTTTGGGCACGTTGTTGCGCAGGGCCGCGTAGCCCCAGTAATCGTCCGGCGGCAGGGCTTCTTCGATCCACTTCAAGCCATATTCGTGGGCGCCGACCGCCAGCTTGGTGGCGTAGTTGAGGTCCAGGCTCATCCAGCAATCGAGCATCAGCCAGAAGTCCGGGCCGACCCGTTCCCGCATGATGGCCAACTCTTCGAGGTTCTTGCGCAGGCCTTCCTCCCCTTCAGCCGGGCCGTGGTGCAGCGGCATTTTTCCGCCGATGAAACCCATTTTCTGCGCCAGGTCCGGACGGGCGCCGGTGGCGTAGAACTGCAATTCGTCGCGCACCGCACCGCCGAGCAATTGATGCACTGGCTCTTTGCGGATCTTGCCAAGCAAGTCCCACAGCGCCAGGTCGACGCCGGAGATCGTGTTGATGACGATGCCTTTGCGCCCGTAATACAACGTCGATTGGTACATCTGGTCCCAGATTTTTTCGATATCGGTGACCCGCGCACCTTCCAGGAATCGCGCCAAGTGTTTTTCGACGATATACGCGGCAGGCTCGCCACCGGTTGTCACGGCAAAACCGACCGTGCCGTCGCTGGCTTCGATCTCGACCACCAGTGTCCCGAGCACGTTGATGCCGAAAGTGCGGCGGCTCTGGCGGTACTCTGGGTATTTGCTCATCGGCGTAGCGATGTGATCGTCGATCCAGTGGCCGTCCGCCTGATCGTGATAATCCGCGCCGCCGCCTCGCAGGGTGAAGGCGCGGACGTGTTTGATGGTTGGAATGCCCATGGTGTGACTCCTCAGGTTTAAACGGTGGCCGGTGTACTGGAAGGCTTCTGGACGGGTGAGCGGATACCCAGCACCAGCAACGCGGCGATGACAGTGGTGCCGGCCAGCACGTATAAACCGGCGGCCGGTGAATGGAAGGCGCCTTCGGCCCAGTTTTTCAGCACCGGGGCGATGAAGCCGCCGAGGGCGCCGAACGAGTTGATCAAGGCGATCCCGGCCGCCGCAGCGCTGCCGGCGAGGTAGCTGGAAGGGAAGGTCCAGAACACCGGTTGCACGGCGATGAAGCCGGAAGCGGCGAAGCACAGCGCGACGATGCCGAGGAACGGGCTGGCGAAGGTCACCGAGCAGGCGATCCCGGCTGCCGACATCAGTAACGTCAGGCAGGCGGTGCGACGACGTTCGCCGGTGCGGTCGCTGTAACCGGGGATCAGGTATGCCGCGACGATCGCGCAGATCCACGGAATCGCCGTGACCAGTCCGACCATCAGCCCGACCTTGGTGCCCAAGAGTCCGCCGACCTGGGTGGGCAGATAGAACACCACGCCGTAAACGCTGGCCTGAATGAGCAGATAAATCAGGCACAGGTACAGCACCGACGGCTGGCACAGGACGTTGAGCAGGCTGCGGCCGTGGTTCTGTTTGTGGCTGTCTTCTTGATCGAGGATGCCTTGCACTTGCTGGCGCTCTTCAACCGTCAGCCACTTCGCATCGGCCGGGCGATTGTCCAGATACCAATAGGCCCAGACACCCACCGCGGTGGCCATCAGGCCTTCAACCGCGAACAGCCATTGCCAGCCGTGGACACCGGCAAATCCGTCCAGCTCCAGCAACAGGCCGGACAGCGGGCTGCCGAAGATGAACGCCAGCGGCGCACCGAAGTAGAAGAAGCCCATGGCTTTGCCGCGCGCGGCGCTGGGGAACCAATAGGTGAGGTAGAGGATGACGCCGGGGAAGAATCCGGCTTCGGCCACGCCCAGCAAAAAGCGCAGGATGTAGAAGCTGGTTTCGGTGTGGGCGAAGACCATGGCGGCGGAGACCAGGCCCCAGGTGACCATGATCCGGCACATCCACAGCCGGGCGCCGACACGGTGCAGGATCAGATTGCTCGGCACTTCAAGCAGCGCATATCCGACGAAAAACACCCCGGCACCGAAGGCGAAGGCGGCGTCGCTGATATTGGTGTCGGCTTGAAAGGCTTGCTTGGCGAACCCGACGTTGGCGCGGTCGAGGAAGGCCATGATGTACATCAGCAGCAGAAACGGGAGCAGCCGCCAGGAAATTTTGGCGAGCAGAGGCGCGGGTAGAGTCTTCATCGCAGTTTTCCTTTGGTAGGGCATTTGTTCTTATGGGAAAGACTGTACGGCCGTGGATCGATGCGTTACAAATCGAATCTAGCTCACAACTGATACCCTCAGGGTATCGATACAAAAGGCCCGCCATGACCACGCCGATCATCTCCCGCAGCCTGCTCAACCGCCTGCGCTACAAGCATTTGCACATGCTGGTGACGCTGAGCAGCAGTCAGAACCTGCACCGCGCCTCGCAAAGCCTGAACATGTCGCAACCGGCGGCGACCCGGATGCTGCACGAGATTGAAGACATGTTCGGCTGCGATCTGTTCGAGCGCCTGCCGCGCGGGATGCGGCCAACGGCGCTGGGCAGTGAGTTGATTCGCTTCGCCGAATCCGCCCTCAGCGGCCTCGACCGCTGCGCCGAAGACCTGATCGCGCGGCAGCAGGGCGGTTACGGTTATCTGTCCATCGGCACCATCATGGGCGCCGCGCCTGACCTGGTGATGGATTCGATTGCCGAGATCAAGGCGCTCAATCCGCAGTTGCGCATTCGCATCATGGGCGACACCAGTGACCAGGTGATCCAGCTTCTGGAGCAGGGCCGCATCGACCTCGCCATTGCCCGGCGCAATGCCGCCACCGACAGCGAACATTACGAATTCGAACAGCTGGGCAACGAACGGTTGCTGGTTGTCGTTCACGCCGGTCATCCCTTGGTGCAAAGGGAAGCACTCGAACTCTCGGAACTGGTCAGCGGCTGGCCGTGGATCCTGCAGCCGGAGACCAGTCCGGCGCGCATCGGGCTTGATCAAGCCTTGCAGCGCCTGGCCTTGCCGACGCCCGCCGACATCATCGAATGCAGCTCGGTGTATTCGATGCAGCAACTGATTCAACTGACCGACGCCATCATGGTGCTCTCGGAAACCGCGTTGCGCGACTACCTGAAAATGGGGCTGGTGGTGGCGCTGCCCGTAAAGCTGGACGTGCAACTGGCGCCGTTCGGATTGCTGCTTCGCAAGGGCGAACACATCAGCCGGGAGTTGGGTTTGTTCATCGATTTGCTCCGCCGAAAAGCGGCGATTTTTTGATTCTTCGGTCAGATTTTTGTTACCAGTTGTTTTCTAAAAGCGCATAAATCTATAAAGTTAACCTTTCGGTCAGCTTTGCACTGTCAACACAGCCCTTTGCCTCGTCAAAAAGGGCTTCTGCAAGACTCGAGATCCCCAGAACATAACCAGAAGGGCGGACCCATAACCGCCCAGAGGATGATCCATGTCCAACCGTGAAATATCCCGGCGCTCGTTCCTTCAGGGCGGGCTGGTGGCGGGTGTGAGCGTGACGCTCACGCCGCTCAGCAGTCAGGCGCTGGCGGCCCTGATGGAAAACAGCGTGACCGTGCCGTCCGAGCAATGGCTCGGCAACAACGGCAAGGCGCGCTCGCGTAACGATGCCTTGTCCAAGGTCTGCGGCAGTAAAGTCTTTGCCCGCGACATCCGCGCCAAGGACATGCCGGGCTGGCCGCAGCAACAAGGTCACGCCATGCTGCTGAAAACCACCAAGGCCGATCGCATTTACGCCGGTTACGACCTGGCGTGGCTCGGCGTTGACTTGCAGCCGGACCGTATCGTCACTGCCGCTGAACTGGACAAGGACGGCATCGCCTTCCCGGAAGAACACGCGCCGGATCCGCTGCTGCCGGAAGGCAAGGTGCCGATGTTCATCGGGCACCCGGTGGCGATCCTGATCTGGAACGACTTCGAGCGTTTCCGTCAGGCCAAGGCCAAACTCAAATTCAATGACAAAGCGATTCGTTACGGCGACAAAGTGCCGTTCTACGAAGGCGATCCCTACGGCAGTTTCCGCTACGTGCGCGTCGGCGGGGCGACCTCGGCGGACGAGGACGAATTCGCCAGCCTCAAGGATTCGATCCTGTTCCCGATGCTGCGCAACCGTCGTCCGGTCTGGAATTCCCTGCCGAATCTGCACGGCAACCTGACCGAGCGCGGCCTGTTCTACGCCGAGCGCATGAAGCAGCAGATCGACACGCCGCCAGACAACTGGCTGGTGTTCGACGAGCGCTACAAAACCCCGTCGATCGAACCGGCCGCCATGGAGCCGGACAACGGCAACGGCTGGTACGACCCGGCGACCAAGACCCTGCATTTTGTCGTCGCCACCCAGTGCCCGCTGGAGACCGCGACCGAGACCGCGAAAATGATCGCGCCGTCGCGTTTCGGCCTGGCAAACCTGAACATGCACCCCGGTTACACCGTCGGCTACGGCTCCAAAGACCACAACATTTTCGTGTACTACGCGGCGCTGGCGGCGTTGTACGGCGCCGGTGTGCCGGTGCGTCTGGCCAACGATCGCTACGAGCAGTTCCAGAGCGGCATCAAGCGTCACCCGTTCGACATCCGCTATCAACTGGCGGTGGACAAGACCGATCACAGTTTCAAGATTTTCCGCGCCGAGATGAACGTCGACGGCGGCGGGCGGATCAATTACAGCCCATCGGTGGCGGCGGTTGGCGCCACGGCGGCGCAGTCGATCTACTACATGCCGCAGAACGATTTGCAGGTCACCGCCTACCATTCCCGCGCCGTTGAAGCTGGGTCGATGCGCGGTTACGGCACGCTGCAAAGCATGGCCTCCACCGAGATGATGGTCGATGAAATTGCCGATCGCCTCGGCATCGATGCGATTGATCTGCGCAAGAAAAACGCCATGGTCTCGGGCATGAAAAACACCCAGGGCGCAGTGCCGGCAGGTGCGTTGCGTCTGCACGAAATTCTCGATAAAGCCGCTGTCCACGAAGTCTGGAAAAACCGCGACGCGATCAAGAAACAGCGCGAAGCCCAGGACCCGGACAACTGGTACGGCGTTGGTTTCGCCATCTGCCAGAAAGACTTCGGCACCGGCTCCGAAGCGCCGATGGCGAGCATCGAATTCACCGCTGATGGGCACATCACCCTGCGCCACATCGGTATCGAAATCGGCACCGGCATGTCCACCTCGCAAGCCTTGGTCGTGGCCGATTTCCTCGGCGTCCCGGCGACTGAAGTGAAGACCGGCGAGACTGAATGGAACGAGTTGCAGCTGATCACCGGCGGCAACCCGTACATCATGAGCCAGGCCGAGCAGGACAAATTCCTGCGCAATCCGCGCTGGGTCGGCAAGCTCGCCTCGGCCTCGTCGGCGACCAACTCCGCCTACTACTTCAGCCACGCCACCCGTGAAGCGGCGCGCGTGCTGTTTAACCACGGTTTGTGGCCGGCGGCGTTGCAGATCTGGGGCCAAGGCCCTTACGGCGGCCAGGCCAATCCGTATGTGGTGCGCCGCGAAGATGCGCATTGGGTCGACGGCCGACTCACCGCCAACGGTATGCAGCCGCTGAGCTTCGAGCAACTGGCCAAACACGCCCACGAAAAAGGCCTGGTGACCGGCGCGACGGTGCACGGTTTCAACCGCTGGAGCTGGGCTGAGGCCGAGTTCAGCATCGACGGCGTGCGTGAACGTCTGCCGCTTGATGGTCTGGCAGTGAAGTACGGCGACGGCGCTCCGAGCGTGAAAAAGGCGCAGATGAACAGCGCCGGTTTCCACCTGCTCGACCGCCAGAACATCCATTACCCGGACACTCAGTTGAACAACGCGGCGGTGACCTATTACAGCCCGGTCGCGACCCTGGTGGAATTGAAAGTGAACAAGGGTTCGGCCGAGGTTCAGGTGCTCAACCATCACTCGTGGGTCGAGTGCGGTCGGGTGCTGGTGGAAGAACTGGTCAAGGGCCAACTCGAAGGCGGGATTGCCATGGGCATCGGTCATGCGTTGATGGAAGAGATGCCGCTGTACGAAGGCGGGCCGGGGGAGGGCGACTGGAACTTCAACCGTTACCGCTTGCCGATGGCGCGCCACGTTGCGGTCTGGAAGCAGACGGCGGAGATCCTGCCGCCGCTGTCGCCGAGCGATCCGTCCAAGGGCATCGCCGAAGTGGTGATGATCCCGGTGGTCGGCGCCATCGGTAACGCCGTGGCGCACGCCATCGGCAAACGGGTCCGCGACCTGCCTATCACTTCTGCCCGCATCAAGGAGGCCCTCAATGGCTAACCGTCGGCTTCAACTGACCCTCAACGGTCAATCCGTCGGCCCGGTGGACATCCCTGATGACCTGCCGATGATCGACTACCTGCACGAATACAAAAACCTCACCGGCTCGCGTCTCGGCTGCGGTCAGGGCATCTGCCACGCCTGCGTGGTGATCGTCGACAACCCGGACGGCACCAGCGAAGAAGTGCGCACCTGCATCACAGGTGCGCACTATTTCGAAGGCAAAAAGGTGCGGACCATTGAAGGCCACGCGACCCGCGACGAGCACGGCCAGGTCACTGAACTTAATCCGATCCAGCAGCGCTTCGTCGATGAATTCGCCTTCCAGTGCAGCTACTGCGCACCGGGTTTCGTGAATGCCGCGACGGTGTTGGTGGAGAAGCTGCAGCGTCAGCCCATCGTCAAAAGCCAGCTGGAAAAAGTCATCGAGGACAGCCTCGGTCACCACATCTGCCGCTGCACCGGCTACGTGCGTTATTACAGCGCGACGCGCAACGTGCTGACCGATCTCGGCCTGGTCAAGGAGGGTTAAGCATGAAGCATCTTCTTTCCCGCCTGGCGTTGGCGGTTGGTCTGGCTGCGCCTGTGTTCCTGGCTCATGCGGATGATCAAGTGGTTCGCGGTGCCTATCTCGCCCGTGCCGCCGATTGCATGGCGTGTCACACCGCGCCGGGTGGCGCGCCGTATGCGGGCGGGCTGCCGATCGTCTCGCCGTTCGGCACGATCTACGGCACCAACATCACCCCGAGCAAGGACCACGGCATCGGTCTGTACAACGATGACGAGTTCTTCGCCGCGCTCACCGAGGGCAAGCGTCGCGATGGCGCGAACCTGTACCCGGCGATGCCGTACACCTCGTATCACCTGATGCCACGCGCAGATTCCGACGCGATTCACGCGTACCTGAAAACCGTCGAGCCGATCGAGCGTGCAGCACCGGTCACGAGCCTGAGCTTTCCGTTCAATGTGCGTCTGGGTTTGATGGGCTGGAACACGCTCTACGGCAAGGACGTGAAACTGGAACCGGCTGAAGGTAAAAGCGAAGCCTGGAAACGCGGCCAGTACATGGTCGACGTGCTCGGTCACTGCGGCGAATGCCACACGCCGCGCGGTTTGCCGGGCGCGATGCAGCAGGACAAACGCATGACCGGCGGCCTGCTCAACGGCTACCTGGCGCCAAGTCTGCTGGCCAATGACCTGGCCGCGCGCGGCTGGAATCATCAGGACCTGAGCTCGTTCCTCAAACACGGCATGAGCGCCCAGGGCACGATGTTCAACGAGATGTTCCCGGTGTTCCACAACAGCACCCAAGGCCTCAATGACCCGGATCTGGCGGCGATGGCGACCTTCCTGCTCGGCGATCAACCGCCGGCGGCGAAGGTGCTGACGGACGTGCCGTTGGACAAACTCAGCGCCAGCGCCCAGCGCGGTCGTCAGGATTACCTGAACGTCTGCGCCGGATGCCACGCGGTTGGCGGCGAAGGCAAACCGCACATCGCCGTGGCTATGCGCGGCAACACCACGTTGCGCCTGGACGATCCGCGCAACCTGATGCGGGTGATCGACGACGGCATTGGTGAGCAGAAATTCGCCGGGTTCGAACACATGCAACCGATGCCGGGGTTCGCCGAGAAGCTCAGCCATGAGCAACTCACCGATCTGCTGAACTACCTGCGTCAGGGCTGGGGTGGTCAATCGGGTGATCTGGCGGTGAGCGATGTGCAGACGTTGCGGGCCGATGCACCGCCGCTCGAGCACAAGGCCCACTGACATGCAGCATCTCGATCTGCAAGTCGTGCGACGGGCGCTGGAATGGTCGACGGCTGGCCAGCGCATCTGGCTGTGCACGGTGCTCGCCACGTATGGCTCGGCGCCGCGCGCGCCGGGCTCGTTGCTGGCGGTGAACACCGACGGGCAATGGATCGGCTCGCTGTCTGGCGGCTGCGTCGAGGAAGACTTTCTCGAGCGCGTCGCCGAGGGCGCGTTTGTTGAGGCGGTCAGCGTCGTTCGTTATGGCGAAGGCGATGATCCGCGTTCGCGCGTGAGTCTGCCCTGCGGCGGCGTGCTCGATGTGTTGGTGGAGAAGCTTGAGTCCGAGTGCGAGGTTCAGGCTCATCTGCGGGAGCTGGAGTCGGCGTTACTGGGCCAGCGTCGGCTGATCCGCGAGGTTGATCTGGCCAGCGGTGCGCGCAGTCTGTTCACTGACCGTGAGCAGGGTGTGCGCATCGAACGTGAGATTGACCGGGTGCGCGTGCGGATCGGTGCGGCTCAGCGCTTGTTGTTGGCGGGGTATTCCAGCGTCGCTCAGGCGTGTGCGGAGTTTGCGGTTGCCTTGGGGTTCGAGGTGATTCTCTGTGATCCGCGCGATGAAGTGCTGGGAGGTGTTGTGCTGGAAAACGTCGAGATTCGTCGTCAATTGCCGTCGGTGTTCATTGCTGACGGCGGCTGCCACAGCGATACCGCGGTGGTGGCTTTGACTCACGATCCGCGCATCGACGACCTGGCGATGATGGAAGCCGTGCGCACCGAGGCGTTTTATATCGGTGTGATGGGCTCCCTGCAAACCTCGCAAAAGCGCTTCGAGCGATTGCGCAGGATTGGTGGCTTGGGAGACGCGGAGTTGGCGCGGATCCATGCGCCCATCGGGCTGAACCTAGGCAGCAAGACACCGGCGGAAATAGCCCTGGCCGTCCTCGCCGACATCCTGCGAATCCGCAGCGGCATCGCGCGGGATCGGCTCTAAAGCCAAGCGCTGATCCCTGTGGGAGCCGGGCTTGCCCGCGATGAGGCCATCACATTCTATATCTGTGTTGACTGACCCTTCGCGATCGCGAGCACCCGCAATGGTTTTGCAGTGTCAGTCAGTACCCGAACTTGTCCCGCAACCCGTAATACCACGCGCCCAATGCTGCAAATGGAGTGCGCAGCAATTGTCCGCCCGGGAACGGGAAGTGCGGCAGATCGGCAAACGCGTCAAAACGCTCTGCCTGGCCACGCAACGCTTCGGCCAGCACCTTGCCCGCCAGATGCGTGTACGTCACGCCGTGGCCACTGCAACCCTGGGAATAGTAGATGTTGTCGCCAATCCGTCCGACCTGAGGAAGACGCGACAGGGTCAGCAGGAAATTGCCGGTCCAGGCGAAATCAATCTTCACGTCTTTGAGCTGTGGGAACGCCTTGAGCATCTTCGGCCGGATGATCGCTTCGATGTTCGCCGGATCCCGCGCACCATAGACAACGCCGCCACCAAAGACCAGACGCTTGTCGCCGGTCAGTCGGTAGTAATCGAGCAGGTAATTGCAGTCCTCGACGCAGTAATCCTGCGGCAACAGGCGCTTGGCCAATTCCTCGCCCAAAGGCTCGGTGGTGATCACTTGGGTCCCGCAGGGCATCGACTTGGCGGCCAGCTCCGGCACCAGGTTGCCGAGATAAGCATTGCCGGCCACGATAATGAACTTGGCCCTGACTTTACCCTGTGGCGTATGCACCACTGGGTTCACGCCGCGCTCGATGCGGACCGCTGGTGACTGCTCATAAATAGTGCCGCCCAGCGACTCGACCGCCGCCGCTTCGCCCAACGCCAGGTTGAGCGGATGAATGTGCCCGCCGCTCATGTCGAGCATGCCGCCGACGTATTGATCGCAGGCCACCACTTCACGAATGCGCTTCTGATCCAGCAACTCAAGCTGCGTATGACCAAAACGTTCCCACAGGCGTTTCTGCGATTCCAGATGGCCCATCTGCTTGGCAGTGATGGCGGCGAACACGCCACCGTCCTTCAAGTCGCACTGGATATTATATTTGGCGACCCGCTCACGAATGATCCGCCCGCCCTCGAACGCCATCTGCCCCAGCAACTGAGCCTGCTTGGGACCGACGCTGCGCTCGATCACATCAATGTCACGGCTATAACTATTGACGATCTGCCCACCATTACGGCCCGACGCGCCAAAACCCACCTTAGCGGCTTCCAGTACCGTGACCTTGAAACCGTTCTCCAGCAAAAACAGCGCAGAGGACAGACCGGTGTAACCGGCACCGATCACACAGACATCGGTCTCTACGTCATCCTGCAGGGCCGGACGCGGCGGAGCCGCATTGGCCGACGCGGCGTAATAGGATTCGGGGTAGGGGGTGTTCGACATCCGGCTGCCTCTGTTTAATATATTTTACGAGTGCATCGATCCTACCCGAGTTAAAAATCGACCGCCAGCCACCGGAAAATCTTCTTAACCGCCCCGAAATTAAATATTTTGCATATTCATAGGGTTAGCTCGAAAAAAGGTGTTGACACCCCTCCGGAATTCCGTAGAATGCCGCCTCACAGCAGGCACGTAGCTCAGTTGGTTAGAGCACCACCTTGACATGGTGGGGGTCGTTGGTTCGAGTCCAATCGCGCCTACCAAACAAAATCCGCTCTGCTGGGCGGTCTAGAAGGGCTCACCGAAAGGTGAGCCCTTTTTTGTTGTCTGGCGTTTAGCAATTCCAGCCGCTCACTGGCAGACGGTATAGTTCAGTCCGCGAAATTCTCAAGGAGATAATGCTATGGATAAGGCATTTCGAAATCCGATGTTTCTAACCGGCATCCCGTTGGCAATCTGCGGATTCAGCTTTGGCTTGGGCGGTCTATTAAACGAAGCGACGTTCAGTTACATGGCGCCCGGGCTGCTCATTCCAGGGCTCGCTTTTATGTTGATCGGCTGGATGCAAAGGAATAAGTGAGCTTCTCGGCCGTAGCACGCGTGCCCATGCGCCTACGCCATAGCTGATCTTGAGCGTCGAGCAGATAACTGATTTAAAGAGCAGGATTGATCATCCTGCTTTTTCTATTTCGATCCCCGATCAGTAATAGCAGGGGTTATCGGTTAAAGCGCTCAACCAGCGAATACTGAGTTTTAGCCGTCTGTGTTAATTCCTTGGTCACCTCGGCGGAATGCCTGGCCTGCTCTGACGTCTGATCGGCGAGGGTTGCGATGGTGGTGATGTTGCGACTGATTTCCTCTGCGACGGCTGATTGCTCTTCAGTGGCGGCCGCTATCTGGGTTGTCATATCAGTGATATTGGCGACGGCTTCACTGATGCCGATCAGGGCTTTATCGGCCTCCAGCACCCACGCAACTCCCTCTTCGGCCTGGCGCTGGCCGCTTTCCATCGTTTTCACGGCATTGTTGGAAGAGGCCTGTAACTTGGAAATCAGGCCGTGAATCTGGGTGGTCGACTCAGTTGTGCGTTGTGCCAATTGGCGCACTTCGTCCGCTACGACCGCGAAACCTCGACCCATTTCTCCTGCGCGTGCAGCTTCAATTGCGGCATTGAGTGCCAACAGGTTGGTTTGATCGGCAATGCCTTTGATCACATCGACAACCGTCCCGATTTCGTTACTGTCTTTAGCCAGTTGCGCGACGGTCTGGCCTGTCTCGCCGACTACATTGGAGAGGCGCTGAATGGCTTCGCGGGTGTCGCGGGCGACGTCGCGTCCACGGCCTGTCAGCACGTTGGCTTCCTGGGTGGCGTCGGCGGTGCGCTGGACGTGGCTTGCGACTTCCTGGGTAGTTGCTGCCATCTGATTGACGGCGGCCGATACCTGTTCGGTCTCGATTCGTTGGCGATCAAGTCCACGGGAGCTGTCTGAGGCAAGGGCGTCAGATCTCCCGGCCAGACCGGTGAGTTGCTCTGCCGTGTCTTGTAAGCGTGTCAGGCAAGTCTTGAGACGTGACGCCTGGCTCACGAAGGCCGTTTCAAGACGCGCCTGATGCCCTCGCTCGTCGCTATACATTTGCGCAATCAGTTGGTCGGAAGTGGAAGCCTCTGCCATTTCCAGCAGGTGCAGCGCACCGCGCTTTTGCCGGCGCGAAGCAATCAGGCCCATTGGAGCCGATACCCCTACAGCTACCAATGTTGCCAAGGGAGGACTGAGGAAAACACCGCCCAAAGTACCCACTAAACTCATGGCCAGGAACGGTAGCCAGTCCATTAAGGCGGGTTGCCATTTGTCGCTGCCGGGTACTGCCGACTTACCCAGGCTGATTCGTTTATAGAGGGCCTCGGCGCGGCGGATTTGTTCGATGCTCGGTTTTACCCGGACCGACTCATAACCAACGACCTGGCTACCTTCAAAAACGGGTGTGACGTAGGCGTTGACCCAGTAGTGGTCACCGTTCCTGGAGCGGTTCTTGACGATGCCCATCCAAGGTTTGCCTTGTTTGAGGGCACTCCACATATGGGCAAATATGGCGGACGGTACGTCAGGATGACGAACGATGTTTTGAGGCGCGCCTATCAGATCTGACTTGTTGAAACCGCTGATGTCTACGAAGGCGTCGTTGCAGTAAGTAATGACCCCTCGCGAGTCCGTTGTCGAGATGAGTTTCTGTTGAGGTCCAAGGGCAACCTCGCGTTGTGTAACGGGTTGATTATTTCTCATCTGTGTTGCTCCTATGCCCTGAACCAGAGACATCGGCACAAATTTGCAAAAGGTTAACGAGTCCTTGGAAATGAACCTGTCGTGCGTCGGAAAGTTTATGTGTCGGCGTATTCGCGTTGGTCTTCAGTTGCTGAGGTTGTTGGCGATTCAGGCGTAAGATAGCGGTGCTACCTCACCGAAAGGAGCCGCATATGATCGCCGACCAAATGAACAAACAGGCGTCTGAGGGCAAGGCTGTTTGGGATCAATACTTCTGCGCTGCGTTGATTGCGGAAAGCAACCTGACGGCCCCGGTTGTAGGAGGGGCTACTCACGAGGACAGGCAGAACCTGTTGATCGAAAGAGCCAAGGCGCTCGCCGACAAGATGATGGAAAACAGAAAATAACCAGAGCCCAGCCTTCGTGCTGGGTTCTCTGTTTGGCGCTCTGAAAAAATGTCAGTTGCGACACTGGTCTTTGCGGGTTTGATCAAGGTCCACAAAAATAGTGTGGATATTGAATCACTTAGGAAATTTATTAACCGAACGGTCCCCAAAATATATTGTTACAAGTGTCGGTTTTAGGTAAGATTGCTTCGCGTTCACCACCACGGTTTATGCATTTTAAGTCCCAAGCTTCCATCAGCTGCTTGGGATTTTTTTTTGCCTGACATTTGTCCCTCGACGTTTAAGCGTCCCTTGCGCGACTCCCGCTGTTCCTCCGCTACCCCGAAAACACCGTTTCCAACTCAAGCGCATTCCTTTTTTTTAGACTACTACTGACTGGCCAAACTCAAACTCAGTCTGATGGGAGTCTATCGATGCTGGTTCATTGGTCGCTTGCGGCAATTCACCTGCTGGCTTTTGCCTTGGGGTTCTGGGCGGTACTGACGCGGGGCACGGCATTTCGCCAACTGGCTGCCGGAGCGGGGGAGGCTCGTCGTGTGTTGATGGCCGATAACCTGTGGGGCATCTCTGCCGTCCTGCTCTTGGTCACCGGTGGGATGCGGGCCTTCGGTGGGTATGAAAAAGGGACTGACTACTACCTTCACCAACCCTTGTTCCATCTCAAGATGACGCTCTTCGTTCTGATCCTGCTGCTTGAGGTCGCGCCAATGATCACGCTGATCAAATGGCGGATCGCGCTGAGCCGTGGCGCGCCGATCAATACCGGGCGTGCGAAGCTGTTTGCACGGATCAGTCATGTCGAGGGGCTGTTGGTGCTGCTGATGGTCGTGGCTGCCACGGGCATGGCGCGCGGCGTGACGTTTGGTTAGCCGGGTCTGATCGCGTTCTTCCTCGGGGTTAATCCGAAACGTCTGACAGTCAGGGCAGGGGACGTGCCGTTAATATCGGCTCACGTTTTTTGGCAGGAAGGGGCGAGCGGATGAATGGATGCCGACACGATGCTTGAATCTTTAGCCAGCCGGTGTTCAGGGCTGAACGGGCTGGCTACTGACTGCAACAGGATTCAGGGAGTTTGTGGCTTGTCTGGGGCGGTCAGGCCAGCCTGAATGCGTTGGTAGATTTCTTCGCGATGCACTGCGACGTCTTTCGGCGCGTTGATGCCGATGCGGACTTGCTGGCCGCTCACGCCCAGAATGGTGATCGTAATGTCGTCACCGATATTTATGCTTTCACCGACTTTGCGGGTGAGTATCAGCATGGTCTTCTCCTTGATTGCTTTGTAGGGCACCTGATTCGAACAGTGCAGAGGTCGGTGGTATGTATAGATTAGTGCGAAGTCTCACGGTTTGGGTGCCTCTTTCTGACGCGCAGATGCTGCATTAATTCCCAAGGCGTAACTATACAGAGGCCGCAACCATCATTCTCGTTGTTTTGCGCCCATTTTGCGGCACTCGGGAAGTATTCATGAATGGTAAAATCGCCGCTTTCAGCATTCAGAGGGACACGTTGTGCGCAAAATGGTCTTGGTAATCGCAGTACTGGCGTTGGTTGGGTGCGATCAAGGTAAAGGCGTTGACGCTCAAAAGCCGAAGCCGGCAGTCGTTTCCGCACCGGCGGCGGCCACCGGTCCGCAATGGGATCTCGAAGTGCGAGGCGAAACGCCACAGGCTGTCAGCGACCTGAGCGGCTGGCTGATCGAACACAGTTTTATGTCCAGCGTCGTCAAGGAAAACGGCAAGACCCGGATTCTGCTCGGTCCATTCAATTCGAAAGCCGAAGCCGAAGCCAAGCAGGCCGAGGTCGCTGCAGCGATTACCCGGGCGAAGAAGCAGAACATCGAATTGCTGGTGCTTGAGCGTCCTGTAGCCCAGTAACAGCCCTTTTCACGCAAGCTTTCTGTCGAAGCCTCTTAAAGGGGATCCACATTGACTCGTCTTTAAGCGTAGTCACTGTCGATTCCCAGAAGGAGCTCTCCATGGCCTCCGCCACCCCTTACAAAATCTTCGACGCGGTCCTGGCGCACAAAAAGACCCTCAGCCCGCATTTGATGCGCGTGACCCTGGCCGGTCCGATGGTCACAGAAATGGCCACCTGGGCGCCGGATCAACGGGTAAAGCTGTTCTTTCCAGCCGAGGATGGATCGCCAGCCAAGCTGGCTCATGACCAGCATTGGTATGCGCGCTACCGTTCAATGCCGGCCGACCAGCGTCCGGCGATGCGCACATACACCATTCGCCATTTGCGGGCCGAGCAAGGCGAAGTGGACATCGACTTCGTCTTGCACGGTGAAACCGGTCCCGCCTCCCGTTGGGCAATACGTGCGGTGGCGGGCGAGCCTATCCAGATCGTCGCACCTGATCGCCAGTTTTCAGCGCAAGACGCCGGTGGTTTCGAATGGAAGCCGCCTCACAGGCTCAAGCACTTGTTGCTGGTGGCCGATGCCACTGCATTGCCCGCCGCGCTCGGCATTCTTGACGAGATGGCCGTCTTGGCCGAGCCGCCGATGACACAGGCATTTTTCGAGGTGGACAGCGCAGAAGACGCATTGTCGGTTCCTGAATGGCCGGGGCTGTCAGTGCGGTGGCTGGTCCGGGATTATTCCAGCGGTAAAGCGGCAGGGTCGCTGATGGTTGAAGCGGTCCGTCGGGCGGAGCTGCCGGTCACTTCTTCGCAGGCTCATGAAGCAGTGGAGCTGACGGAAGTCGATGTCGACGAAGAGATTCTCTGGGAAACCTTTGACTCGACCGGTAACGGTTTCTACGGCTGGATAGCCGGCGAGACGGTGGCCGTGATGAGTCTGCGCAAGCACTTGATCAAGGAGCGCGGCATTGCCCGGGAGTCGCTCAATCTGATGGGCTACTGGCGCTATAACAAAAGCGGCGGCTAGAAACGAAAAAGGCCTCGGGGGATAACCACCCGAGGCCTTTTCGTTTTTCTGCGGTCGATCAGCCGCAGGCTTTCATGTCCACGGGCCCGACAAACTCGTTGCCGCGACCCATCACGCACGCCACGCTCTGGTTGCGCTGACGTTCCCAGGCTTCGACCGGATAGGTCTTGTTCCACGCGTCGTACAGTTGGCGATCCTGTTTCGACAGGCGCAAACCGTACTGTTTGCTCATGTAGAAATACGTCCGGGCGATCATGCCGCGAATGGACGGGCGGGGCATGACCTTCTTCGCCTTGAAGTCCACCTGGGTCAGGCACGAGCCATATTGACCCGATTGCACCGGTAGCCAACCGAAACTGAAATTACTGCGATCGCCGTTCACCTCGCCGATGCTCGGCACCAGGTTGTGCAGGTCAGCCTCGGCCTTTTGATAGGTCGGATCGTAGCGTGTGCAGTTCTTGCGTCCACCTTCTTGCCAGCACTGACGTTGATGGCCGATCTGCCAGGCCGGCACAATGTGCTCCCACTCGATGCGGGCGGCGCGCTTGGCGTTCTTGCGCGGCACATACCCGCACGCTGCGAGATTGACCTTGTTACCGGTGTATTTGCAGCCGCAATAGAACTCGGTGGATTGCGGCGCGTACAGCTTCCAGGCGACTTTCTTGGCTTCGTTGAAGGTGCGTGGGGCGCCAGCCTGGGCGCCGAGGGTGATGAACAGAAACAGCAAAGCAAACCAGCGGACACTCATTGACTCAATCTTCCTTCGGCACAACCCAGAAAATCTGCACGCCGCCATCGTCGCGATAGGCGAGGGTGACGTTGTCGTTCTCATCGATCTCTTCGAGCAATTTCTCCCACTCATCCACGGGTTCGTCCGGCAGACGGAAGATCAGTGCGGCTTTGGCTTTCTGTGCGGTGGGGGAATTGATGATTTTCTGAACGCGAATGCCCATGCGTTGATAGGCGTCAGGAGAAGCAGGGGTGGTGGCCACGGAATTATCCTTATTAAGCTGTACGTGCATACAGTATTTAACTGTAGGCATTTTCGCAACTGCTTAAAATTCAAGAAAATCCTCTGACAGCAGTTTTTTCCGTTTGGTGTAGGACGAAGGGAAATTTTTTATCGGGATATCGGAGGGGGGTGAACCACTCGCCAAGGCTGGCGAGTGGTGAATGCAGTGCCCGACCGGAGTCGGTCGGGCGAGGGCGAATCAGTATTCCCAGAACATCCGCTGCAGCTCTTTGCTGTCGTTGGTCTTGGTCAGCGCGACCATGGCCAGGATGCGGGCTTTTTGCGGGTTCAGGTCATGTGCCACGACCCAGTCGTACTTGTCGTCAGGTTGTTCGGCGTTACGCAGGACGAAACCGCCGGCATTGACGTGGGACGAACGAATGATTTGCACGCCGTCCTTGCGCAGGGCCTGCAGGGCAGGGACTACTCGCGAAGAGACCGAACCGTTGCCGGTGCCGGCATGGATGATCGCTTTGGCGCCGGACTGAGCCAGTGCCTTGTAGGCCGTATCGCTGACGTTGCCGTAGGAATAGGCGATTTCGACGTCAGGCAGGCTCTTGATGGTTTTGATGTCGAATTCCGAATCCATGGTGTGACGCTTGGCCGGCAGGCGGAACCAGTAGGATTTTCCTTCAACGACCATGCCGAGCGGGCCCCAGGCACTTTTAAACGCCTCGGTCTTGATGTTGATCATTTTGCTGACGTCGCGACCCGACTGGATCTCATCGTTCATGGTCACCAGCACGCCTTTGCCGCGAGCGTCTTTGCTGCTGGCGACGGCGACGGCGTTGTACAGGTTCAGCATGCCGTCAGCCGACATCGCGGTGCCCGGGCGCATGGAGCCGACGACGATGATTGGCTTGTCGGTTTTTTCCACCAGGTTCAGGAAGTAGGCGGTTTCTTCCAGGGTGTCGGTGCCGTGGGTGATCACGATGCCATCGACGTCTTTGCTGTCGGCCAGTTCGGCGACGCGACGACCCAATTGCAGCAGGTTGTCGTTGGTGATGCTTTCCGAGGCGATCTGCATGACCTGTTCGCCGCGAACGTTGGCCAGTTGGCTGAGCTCCGGAACCCCGGCGATCAGCTGCTCGATACCGACTTTTGCCGCTTGGTAGGTGGCGCTGTTAGCCGCGCTCGCGCCGGCGCCGGCAATGGTGCCGCCGGTGGCGAGGATCACCACGCTGGCCAGTTTCTGTTGGGTTTCGGCTTCTTTTGCCTGAAGAGCGGTAGGCAGGAGCAGCAGGAGGGCCAAAGCGCCCGGAATAAAGGTGTTGAAGGCAGATTTCATTATTTTCTCTCTAGTAGTGAGACGGTGCTGATGCAAGTTCATCTAGATACGCCCCAGGCAGATCTGAACGCCTGCGGTGTAGGTGAAGAGCAGGATCTGTACCAGCCCTACTTTGAAAGAGAAAAACTTTTAACGTGATGATTTATATCAATATTTATCTATTTGGCTACCGGCGTTAAACGGCCTCGTGTCCGGGTTTCCGAATAAGTTGAGGATTCGCGTTCGGCTCTCCGAAAAGGCCTACGACCTCTGGTGAACACATCGCCTTGCCAGAAAGAAAATCAGTGCTAAAGAAACCCGCGCACAGGTCGATGCCCCTTTAAGGATTTTTTTCGGGAGTTCACATGTCTTTTTCTGTCGGTTTTCCAAATGCGAGCGCAATCACCATCGGTGGCAAGACTCCGTCAACGATCAATGCCTTGAGCGAAGCGACTGAAGAAGCGTCGACTCAACTGACGGGAAAAGAAGAGAATCAGGTCAGAACCGGTGGTGCTGCTCAGAGCGAAAGCAAATCCGAGACCAAAAGCAGCCAAAGTATTGCGGTGCAGGTGCTGCTCAAGCGCATGCAGGAACTGCAACAGCAATTGCGCGAACAACAGCAGCAATTGGCGGCCGCTCAGGCAGCGACTTATCCAACCGAGGAAGCCAAAGCCACCGCTGTCATGTCGATCCAGGGGCAGATCGCCGAGACCAATGGCGCGTTGGCCCAGGTGACGGGCAATCTGGTGAAAGAACTGGCCAAGGACTCCAGCACTGGCGCGCTGGTCAGCACGACCGCGTAATGGGCAGGGTTGGTTTTTGCCAACAGAGACACAAAACAGGTCGTTGACAAATCCCGGCAGGGTTCGCATAGTTCGGTCTACGCAAACGTTTGCGCGCCGTTCTTGATGGCTCGGTCCATTGACGGACGCAATGAAGCTTACGCCAGCGCAAGCGTTGCTCACAATAATCATAAGATCGGAGTGAACCCATGAAGCTGCCATTCGCTGGACGTCTTCTTGCTGTCGCTATGCTGGCCGCTGCATCCGCTGCGCTGCCTGTCTCTTCGGCTTTCGCCGAGACTCCTGAAAAGCCCAAAGTCGCGCTGGTCATGAAATCCCTGGCCAACGAGTTCTTCCTGACCATGGAAGATGGCGCCAAGGCGTATCAAAAAGACCATTCCGGCGATTTCGAACTGATCTCCAACGGCATCAAGGACGAAACGGATACCGCTGGGCAGACGCGTATCGTCGAGCAAATGATTCTGGCCAAGGTCAATGCGCTGGTCATCGCGCCGGCCGACTCCAAGGCCATGGTTCCAGTGATCAAGAAAGCCATCGATGCCGGTATCACCGTGATCAACATCGATAACCAGCTGGACCCGGCCGTGGTCAAAAGCAAGAACATCAACGTCCCGTTCGTAGGCCCGGATAACCGCAAAGGTGCGCGTTTGGTTGGCGAGTACCTGGCCAAGCAACTGAAGGCCGGTGACGAAGTCGGCATCATCGAGGGTGTGTCCACCACCACCAACGCCCAGGCCCGCACCGCAGGCTTCAAAGACGCGATGGAAGCGGCGCAGATCAAGGTCGTCTCGTTGCAATCCGGTGACTGGGAGATCGACAAGGGCAACAAGGTTGCTGCCTCGATCCTCAGCGAATACCCGGAAGTCAAAGCGCTGCTGGCCGGTAACGACAGCATGGCCGTCGGTGCCGTTTCCGCCGTGCGTGCGGCAGGCAAGGCCGGCAAGGTGCAAGTGGTTGGTTACGACAACATCAACGCCATCAAGCCAATGTTGAAAGACGGCCGGGTCCTGGCTACCGCTGACCAGTTTGCCGCCAGGCAAGCCGTGTTCGGTATCGAGACAGCGCTGAAAATCATCAAGGGCGAGAAGGTCGACAGCGGCGCCAACGGCGTGATCGAAACTCCGGTAGAGCTGGTTACCAAGTAAGCCTTCTGGCGACACAACGGTGCTCGCCCGTCCGGGCGAGCGCATGGAGAGTTTTATGTCAGTTTCCGCCCCGAACGCTGTCCTCTCGGTCAGCGGCATCGGCAAGACCTACGCCCAACCTGTCCTGACCGGCATTGACCTGACGCTGATGCGCGGTGAAGTGCTGGCGCTGACCGGCGAGAATGGCGCCGGCAAAAGCACGCTGTCGAAAATCATTGGCGGACTGGTCACGCCGACCACAGGCCACATGCAGTTCCAGGGGCAGGACTACCGCCCCGGCAGCCGCTCCCAGGCTGAAGACCTGGGCATCCGCATGGTCATGCAAGAACTCAATCTGTTGCCGACCCTGTCGGTGGCGGAAAACCTGTTTCTCGACAATCTGCCGAGCAATGGCGGCTGGATCAGTCGCAAGCAACTGCGCAAAGCCGCGATCGAGGCCATGGCCCAGGTCGGGCTCGATGCGATCGACCCGGACACCCTGGTCGGCGAACTCGGCATCGGCCATCAACAAATGGTCGAGATCGCGCGCAACCTGATCGGCGATTGCCATGTGCTGATCCTCGACGAGCCGACGGCCATGTTGACCGCGCGTGAAGTCGAGATGCTGTTCGAACAGATCACCCGCCTGCAAGCGCGCGGCGTGTCGATCATCTACATTTCCCACCGCCTCGAAGAACTGGCACGGGTCGCCCAGCGCATTGCGGTATTGCGCGACGGCAACCTGGTTTGCGTCGAGCCGATGGCCAATTACAACAGCGAGCAACTGGTCACTTTGATGGTCGGCCGCGAACTCGGCGAACACATCGATCTGGGGCCGCGCAAGATTGGCGCTCCCGCGTTGACGGTCAAAGGCCTGACCCGCTCCGACAAGATTCGCGATGTGTCCTTCGAAGTCCGCGCCGGCGAGATTTACGGGATTTCCGGATTGATCGGGGCAGGGCGCACCGAGTTGCTGCGTCTGATCTTCGGTGCCGACACCGCGGACAGCGGCACCGTCGCACTGGGTTCGCCGGCCAAGGTGGTGAGCATTCGTTCGCCGGCCGATGCGGTCGGTCACGGCATCGCCCTGATCACCGAGGACCGCAAAGGCGAAGGCCTGCTACTGACGCAGTCAATCAGCGCTAACATCGCGCTGGGCAACATGCCGGTGATTTCCAGCGGCGGCATCGTCAACAACGCTGACGAAATGTCCCTGGCCCAGCGTCAGATCGACGCCATGCGCATCCGCAGTTCGAGCCCGACGCAACTGGTCTCCGAGCTGTCGGGTGGCAACCAGCAGAAGGTCGTGATCGGTCGTTGGCTGGAGCGTGACTGTTCGGTGATGCTGTTCGATGAGCCGACCCGCGGCATCGATGTCGGCGCCAAGTTCGACATCTATGCACTGCTCGGTGAGCTGACCCGACAGGGCAAGGCGCTGGTGGTGGTATCCAGCGACCTGCGTGAACTGATGCTGATCTGCGACCGGATCGGTGTGTTGTCGGCGGGGCGCCTGATCGAGACCTTCGAGCGCGACAGCTGGACCCAGGATGATTTGCTTGCCGCCGCGTTCGCCGGCTACCAAAAACGTGATGCGTTGCTCAACGAAGCAGCGCCTAGGGATCTTTCATGAAAACTGCATCTCCTGCCGGCAAACGTAGTGGCAATTTCTACGGCATGGGCACCTATCTGGGACTGGCCGGTGCCTTGCTGGCGATGATCGCGCTGTTCTCGGTATTGAGCAGCCACTTCCTGTCTTACGACACCTTCAGCACCCTGGCCAACCAGATTCCCGATCTGATGGTGTTGGCGGTCGGCATGACGTTCGTGCTGATCATCGGCGGTATCGACCTGTCGGTCGGCTCGGTCCTGGCGCTCGCGGCGTCGGCCGTCAGCGTGGCGATTCTCGGCTGGGGCTGGAGCGTCCTGCCGGCAGCGCTGCTCGGAATGGCGATTGCGGCATTGGCCGGGACCATCACCGGATCGATCACCGTGGCGTGGCGAATTCCGTCGTTCATCGTGTCCCTCGGCGTGCTGGAAATGGCCCGCGGCGTGGCGTATCAGATGACCGGTTCGCGTACGGCCTACATCGGTGATGCCTTCGCCTGGCTGTCCAACCCGATTGCCTTTGGCATCTCGCCGTCCTTCATCATTGCCTTGCTGATCATCATCATCGCCCAGGCCGTGCTGACCCGCACTGTGTTCGGTCGCTATCTGATCGGCATCGGCACCAACGAAGAAGCGGTGCGTCTGGCAGGGATCAATCCAAAACCCTACAAGATCCTGGTGTTCAGTCTGATGGGGCTGCTGGCCGGTATTGCCGCGCTGTTCCAGATTTCCCGTCTGGAAGCGGCAGACCCGAATGCGGGCTCCGGCCTGGAGCTGCAAGTGATTGCCGCCGTGGTGATCGGCGGAACCAGCCTGATGGGCGGCCGTGGTTCGGTGATCAGCACGTTCTTCGGGGTTCTGATCATCTCCGTACTGGCGGCGGGCCTGGCGCAGATCGGCGCGACCGAGCCGACCAAACGCATCATCACCGGCGCAGTGATCGTGGTGGCGGTGGTGCTGGATACTTATCGCAGTCAGCGCGCAAGCCGGCGGACCTGAGTCATGGCAACGATCAAGGATGTAGCGGCACTCGCGGGGATTTCCTACACCACGGTTTCCCACGTGGTGAACAAGACCCGGCCGGTCAGCGAAGAGGTGCGGATCAAGGTCGAGGCGGCGATCAAGACCCTGGACTACGTGCCGAGCGCCGTGGCCCGTTCATTGAAAGCCAAGACCACGGCGACCATCGGGTTGCTGGTGCCTAACAGCCTCAACCCGTACTTCGCCGAACTGGCGCGCGGCATCGAGGATTACTGCGAGCGCAACGGCTATTGCGTGATCCTCTGCAACTCCGACGACAACCCGGACAAACAGCGCAGTTACCTGCGTGTGCTGCTGGAAAAACGTATCGACGGGCTGATCGTTGCCTCGGCCGGTGGCGACGCGGGGCTGGCAGAAGGTCTTGCTGGCGTGCGCACGCCGATGGTGATCGTCGACCGCGGTCTGGAAGGTGTGAACGCCGACCTGGTGCGTATCGATCACGAATACGGCGCTTATCTGGCCACCCGGCATCTGCTCGAACTTGGCCACCGGGACATCGCCACCATTGGCGGACCGGCCGGTACCAGCGTGGCGCAGATGCGTCTGGCCGGTTATTGCCGTGCCTTGAAAGAGGCGGGGGTGGAAGTGCATCGCGAGCGCATGCTGGAAAGTGACTTCACCAGCACGGGCGGTTACAACGCCGCCGCGATTCTGTTGGAAAAGAACCCGCCCAGCGCGATCTTCGCCGGCAACGACATGATCGGCATCGGCGTGCTGCGAGCGGCGGCTGAACGCAACGTGCGTGTGCCGACCGAACTGTCGGTGATCGGCTTCGACGATATCCAGATGAGCCGTTATGTCTATCCGGCGCTGACCACCGTGGGCCAGTCGATCCTGCAGCTGGGTGAGATGGCGGCCGAGGTTCTGCTACGACGGATCGCAACACCCCACATGGCCACCGATCAACGAATCGTGACGCCCAGTATTGTCCTGCGAGAATCGACTGCGCCGCTCGCCGGTGTGTTCGACGAATACCGCTGAAACCGAATTGACGAGTGATGTATGCCAGCAAAAGTAGTGGTGATAGGCAGCCTGAACATGGACCTGGTGACCCGGGCTCCACGGTTGCCCCGTGGCGGTGAGACGCTGATCGGCGAGTCGTTTGCCACGGTGTCCGGCGGCAAGGGCGCGAACCAGGCAGTCGCCGCGGCGCGCCTGGGGGCGCAGGTGTCGATGGTCGGTTGTGTCGGCAGCGATGCTTATGGCGAAGAACTGCGCGGGGCGCTGTTGGTCGAGCATATCGACTGCCAGGCCGTCAGCACTGTCGAGGGCTCGAGCGGCGTGGCCTTGATTGTGGTCGATGACAACAGCCAGAACGCAATCGTGATCGTCGCCGGAGCCAATGGCGCGTTGACGCCGCAAGTGATCGACCAATTCGATGCCGTGTTGCAGGCGGCGGACGTGATCATTTGTCAGCTGGAAGTGCCGGATGCCACGGTGGGTCATGCCCTCAAGCGCGGCCGTGAGCTGGGCAAAATCGTCATCCTCAACCCGGCCCCGGCCAGCCGCCCGTTACCGGCGGATTGGTATGCGTCGATCGATTACCTGATCCCCAATGAAAGCGAAGCTTCGGCCCTCAGTGGGTTGCCGGTGGACTCCCTTGAAACCGCCGAAACTGCCGCTACCCGCTTGATCGCATTGGGCGCCGGGAAGGTCATCATCACTCTGGGTGCTCAAGGATCAATGTTCGCTAACGGTAGTGGCTTCGAACATTTTCCGGCGCCGAAGGTGAAGGCTGTTGATACCACGGCGGCTGGCGACACCTTCGTCGGTGGTTTCGCCGCCGCGCTGGCGTCCGGCAAAACCGAAGCAGAAGCGATCCGTTTTGGTCAGGTCGCTGCGGCGCTGTCGGTCACCCGTGCCGGTGCGCAACCTTCGATTCCCACCTTGTCCGATGTACAGGCGTTCAAAGCACCATGAAAAAGACACCTTTGCTCAACGTTGCACTGTCGCGGCTGATCGCCTCCCTGGGGCACGGCGACATGGTCGTGATCGGCGATGCCGGTCTGCCGGTTCCGCCGGGCGTCGAACTGATCGACCTGGCCCTGACCCAGGGTATTCCGGATTTCGTCAGCACCTTGAAGGTTGTGCTCAGCGAAATGCAGGTTGAGCGCCATGTGCTGGCGCAGGAGATTCTGGACAAACAACCACCTGCCTTGAGCTCGCTGGATGAGCTGAATGCCAAAGGCGCGCTGGGCCAGCGTGAGCTGCTCAGCCATGACCAATTCAAAGTCCTCAGCCGACAGGCGCGAGCGATTGTTCGTACGGGCGAATGCGCGCCGTACTGCAATATCGTGCTGGTATCGGGAGTGACGTTCTAACGCCCTGTACTCAGATTTGTTCCCCCACGCACAAGGAGTGCGATATGCACCGCTATGCTCAGAAACTGCACCACCTGCTCCGGAGTCTGCTGCTTTTGTCCCTGATTACTGCAACGAGCGCCCAGGCGGCGGAAAAGATCGACTTGATCATCGACACCGATCCCGGTGCCGATGACGTGGTCGCCTTGCTGTTCGCGTTGGCGTCGCCGGAAGAATTGAACATTCGTGCGCTGACTACCGTCGCCGGCAACGTGCGTCTGGATAAGACTTCGCGAAACGCACGATTGGCTCGCGAGTGGGCTGGGCGCGAGGAGGTGCCGGTCTATGCGGGCGCACCGAAACCGTTGATGCGCACGCCGATCTATGCCGAGAACATCCATGGCAAGGAAGGCCTGTCGGGCGTCACCGTGCACGAGCCGAAGAAAGGCCTGGCCGAAGGCAATGCGGTCAATTACCTGATCGATACCTTGAAGGCCGCCAAGCCCCACAGCATCACCATCGCCATGCTCGGTCCACAGACCAACCTGGCTCTGGCGCTGATTCAGGAACCTGAAATCGTTCAGGGCATCAAGGAAGTGGTGATCATGGGTGGCGCGCATTTCAACGGCGGCAACATCACCCCGGTGGCCGAGTTCAACCTGTTTGCAGACCCGCAGGCTGCGGAAGTGGTACTCAAAAGCGGCGTGAAGCTGACGTATCTGCCGCTGGACGTGACTCACAAGATCCTCACCAGTGAGGCGCGCCTGAAGCAGATCGCAGCGCTCAACAACAACGCCAGCAAGCTGGTGGGCGATATTCTCAATGAGTACGTCAAAGGCGACATGGAGCACTACGGTATTCCGGGTGGCCCGGTGCATGACGCCACCGTCATCGCCTACCTGCTCAAGCCTGAGTTGTTCACTGGTCGTTCGGTCAACGTGGTCGTTGATAGCCGCGAAGGCCCGACCTTCGGTCAAACCATCGTCGACTGGTATGACGGCCTGAAAGCGCCCAAGAACGCTTTCTGGGTTGAAAGCGGCGACGCCCAGGGGTTCTTCGACCTGCTGACCCAGCGTCTGGCTCGTCTGAAGTAAACCATGCGCCCGCAGGTGCCAGCCTGCGGGTTTTACACTCGCTCGATCTCTGTCAGGCCCATATAGTCGGCGGGGTATTTCTCGAATATCTGCGCGATGAATTTCTTCGCCGCTTCAGTTCCCAGTTCCTTGACCAACAGATCGATGCCGATGATTGCGAACTCTTCCGGGCTGCCCGGGCTGTAAGAGCTGTGACCCTGCGGCCACTTTACTGTGATGTTGGCGTCGATGCTTATGGTGGACATGATGGCGCTCGTGAAGTCGGGAAAGTCTGAGTGTCGAGTTAACCATTTTGCGCGGCGTTTGGCACTCCGACTTAGGCATGAGAGGAGGGCTATGCGACACTTGGTCTTTGACGGATTCTCAAGGACCGCGCTGTGCAGATCGATTTGAACACGCCCGACGGCTTGACCCTTGACGCGGTGCGCCAGCTGCTGGCCTCTGCCAGTGATGATGAGCACACGCAGTTGCGGGTGACCAAGGGCGGCATCGCCTATATTTCATCGGGTGTTGTGGGCGGCACCGATATCAGCGGGCTACTGTTTCGTCTGGAGACGTGGGCGAAGGGCTCCGGCTATGTAGGATTGGTCGCAGCAAGCGATGAGGTCTGGGTCATGCAGATCTTCAATGCGCTGAAAGAGAACTGGCCGAACCCGCCGTACGATTACATCGACGTCTATTGAGTGCTGTTCATATTCAGTCACGATTGAGTGATAAACGACGGGGCGATGCTCAGGCAAACTCGCCGCTCGTGCGGTTTCAGGGCAGGGTGATGGCACTCACTCTGAAACCAAATGCCGGATTGGCGGTCGCAAGATCTCGGTTTAACTATTGGAAAAAAGGAGGCTTCATGCCTTGGAAGCTCGCGTCATTGGGTACTTTGTTCGCCGTCACTTTGCTGGCTGGTTGCAGCAGCACGTCCTCCGAGTCGGCGGCAGACCCTGTAACGACGACTGACACAGGTCACAGCCGTTGTGAGGCAAAGGCTGCCGAATTCGCCATCGGCAAACCGGCTTCGCCCGCATTGCTGGAGCAGGCGCGTACTCGCGCAGGCGCACAGAACGCACGTTTCCTGTCGCCTCACGATATGGTGACCTTGGAATACCGCTCCGATCGCCTGAACCTGAATACCGATGCCAGCCGGGTGGTCACCCGCGTCAACTGCGGCTGATCGTTACAGGCTTTTGCTTCGCCCATAAAAAACCCCGTCACATGGACGGGGTTTTTTTAGTGCGGCTGAAAATTACTCAGCGCGGACTTGTGCAGCTTGCATACCCTTTTGGCCTTTCTCAGCCACGAAGGAAACGGTCTGGCCTTCTTTCAGGCTTTTGAAACCGTCGCTTTCGATAGCTTTGAAGTGTACGAACAGGTCGTCACCGCCACCTTGAGGAGTGATGAAGCCGAAGCCTTTTTCATCGTTGAACCATTTAACGGTGCCGGTTTGGCGATTAGACATGGTGTATCTCCAAGAAACATATATTTTCAGTAGTGCTGTGCTGCTCAGGCCAACTGGGCACACCGGGGTATCATAGTCGAAATGTTCGCTTTGGGAGCCCCCCGGACGTGCTGTTTGCCCTACAGTCGCGTTCCGTTTGCTGCTTGATGTAGCTGAAAGCCCCGTTTTACAAGGCTTTCAGCCGAAAGTAAAGACGATAAAAAAACCTGTAAAACCTGCATAAATCGTACGAAAAAGCTCAAATGCAGCGCTTTTTATCAGCGATAAGCTGAGTCAAAAGGACTTTTTTGTCACTTTTTCGCTGGTACATCGGCCTTGCATTTGGCGATCTGGCCCAGTGCTTTCTGTTGCAATTCCGGGCTGGCCTTGTTGTCCATCAATGCCTGGATATCTCCAGCCGGATACGATTTGATCGCATCAGCACCGCAAGCGCAGTGAGCCTTCGCTGCGGCAGCACCGATCTGCGGGGTTGCAGCCTGTGTGCATTGAGCCATGTATTTATCGCGCTCGCCCTTGGGCCAATCGGCGTGGGCGGCCAGTGGCAGCAGCAGAACGATGGGGGCGACGACTGCGAACAAACGATTCAGACGCATGCTGGATGCTCCTTGTGGGTCAATGTCTTGTTATCTAGAGGGGTAAAGCAGGGTTCAAGTTCAGCACTCTGGCATAAATTGCATGATTTGCCCCGGCATAAAGCCTCGTTGCATCGACGACCGTTCATCTGTGCTAGCATGCCTCGCTCGGGCGTTTGCAGGCTCCGGATGACCTTCAGTCCCGGTGGCGGCAGATGCGCGAATAACCCTGATTTGAATCCCAGTCACTCTGGTTCGGTTTTCCGGTTGGCCGCAAGGCTCCTGCCGCTGTAAGGCAGGCGTTCGTCATTGAATGGCCTGGATCGGATCTTGTACTGGCTCATCCCAACCCACGTGACCTTTGGTAGGGGTCACCACTAGGAGAGGAGGCGCCATGCCAACTATTACTCTTCCCGACGGCAGTCAACGTTCATTCGATCACCCGGTTTCCGTAGCCGAGGTCGCCGCATCCATTGGTGCTGGCCTGGCCAAAGCCACTGTGGCCGGCAAGGTCAATGGCAAGCTGGTCGACGCCAGCGACATCATCGACAGCGATTCCACGCTGCAAATCATTACGCCAAAGGATGAAGAGGGGCTGGAGATCATTCGCCACTCTTGCGCCCACCTGGTTGGCCACGCGGTCAAGCAGCTGTACCCGACGGCCAAGATGGTCATCGGTCCGGTCATCGACGAAGGCTTCTATTACGACATCGCCTTCGAGCGTCCATTTACTCCGGACGACCTGGCCGCGATCGAACAGCGCATGCAGCAGCTGATCGAAAAAGATTACGACGTGATCAAGAAAGTCACTCCGCGCGCCGAAGTGATCGAAGTGTTCAAGGCCCGTGGCGAAGACTACAAGCTGCGCCTGGTCGAGGACATGCCGAACGAGCAGGCCATGGGCCTGTACTATCACGAAGAATACGTCGACATGTGCCGCGGCCCGCACGTGCCGAACACGCGCTTCCTGAAATCTTTCAAGCTGACCAAGCTGTCCGGCGCCTACTGGCGTGGCGATGCCAAGAACGAGCAATTGCAGCGCGTTTACGGCACCGCATGGGCGGACAAGAAGCAGCTGGCGGCTTACATCCAGCGCATCGAAGAAGCTGAAAAGCGCGATCACCGCAAGATCGGCAAGCGCCTGGGCCTGTTCCACACCCAGGAAGAGTCGCCGGGCATGGTGTTCTGGCACCCGAACGGCTGGACTTTGTATCAGGTGCTCGAGCAGTACATGCGCAAGGTTCAGCGCGACAACGGCTATCTGGAGATCAAGACTCCGCAAGTCGTTGACCGCAGTCTGTGGGAGAAATCCGGGCACTGGGCCAACTACGCCGACAACATGTTCACCACGCAGTCGGAAAACCGCGACTACGCAATCAAGCCAATGAACTGCCCTTGCCACGTGCAAGTGTTCAATCAGGGGCTGAAGAGCTACCGCGAGTTGCCGATGCGTCTGGCCGAATTCGGTGCTTGCCACCGTAACGAGCCATCGGGTGCGCTGCACGGCATCATGCGCGTGCGTGCGTTCACTCAGGATGACGCCCACATCTTCTGCACTGAAGAGCAGATGCAAGCCGAATCCGCCGCATTCATCAAGCTGACCATGGACGTTTACGCCGACTTCGGCTTTAAAGACGTCGAAATGAAGCTGTCCACTCGTCCGGAAAAACGCGTGGGTTCCGACGAATTGTGGGATCGCGCCGAAGCAGCATTGGCTGCAGCCCTTGATAGCGCTGGCTTGCCGTACGATCTGCAGCCGGGCGAGGGGGCGTTCTACGGTCCGAAGATCGAGTTCTCGTTGAAAGATTGCCTCGGCCGTGTCTGGCAGTGTGGTACCCTTCAGCTCGATTTTAACCTGCCTGTCCGTCTGGGAGCCGAATACGTCTCCGAAGACAACAGTCGCAAGCACCCGGTTATGTTGCACCGGGCGATCCTCGGATCCTTCGAACGTTTCGTCGGAATCCTGATCGAGCACTACGAGGGTGCATTCCCTGCGTGGCTGGCTCCGACCCAGGCAGTGATCATGAATATCACTGATAAACAGGCCGATTTTGCCGCCGAGGTTGAAAAAACCCTCAATGAAAGCGGATTTCGTGCCAAGTCTGACTTGAGAAATGAAAAGATCGGCTTTAAAATCCGCGAGCATACTTTGCTCAAGGTTCCTTATCTCTTGGTTATCGGAGATCGGGAAGTCGAGATGCAGACTGTCGCTGTGCGTACTCGTGAAGGTGCTGACCTGGGCTCGATGCCCGTCGCCCAGTTCGCTGAGTTTCTCGCGCAAGCGGTTTCCCGGCGTGGTCGCCCAGATTCGGAGTAATTACTATTAAGCGTGAAATGAGACAAGATAAACGAGCTGCACCGAAAGCCCCGATCAACGAGAATATCTCGGCACGCGAGGTTCGGTTAATTGGGGCTGAAGGTGAACAGCTTGGGATTGTGTCAATTGAAGACGCGCTTCTTAAGGCTGAAGAGGCCAAACTGGATTTGGTGGAAATTTCCGCCGATGCAGTACCCCCTGTTTGCAAACTGATGGACTACGGCAAATCGATCTTCGAGAAGAAGAAGCAGATTGCCGCGGCCAAGAAAAACCAGAAGCAGATTCAGGTTAAAGAAATCAAGTTTCGTCCAGGGACGGAGGAAGGGGATTACCAGGTAAAACTGCGCAACCTGGTACGTTTCCTGAGTGATGGGGACAGGGCCAAGGTATCCTTGCGATTCCGCGGCCGTGAGATGGCCCACCAGGAGCTGGGGATGGAACTCCTCAAGCGAGTTGAAGGTGACTTGCTCGAGTACGGTTCGGTCGAACAGCATCCTAAGATGGAAGGACGCCAGCTGATCATGGTCATCGCCCCGAAAAAGAAGAAGTAATCATCAGGGCACGGCAGGCCTTCTGATTATGTTTATCAACTGAATGCGGAGTATCCGAACATGCCAAAAATGAAAACGAAAAGTGGTGCTGCTAAGCGGTTTCTGAAAACTGCTAACGGTATCAAGCACAAGCACGCTTTCAAGAGCCACATCCTGACTAAAATGTCGACCAAGCGTAAGCGTCAACTGCGCGGTAGCAGCTTGCTGCATCCGTCTGACGTGGCAAAAGTCGAGCGCATGCTGCGCCTTCGTTAATTTTAGTCAAGAATAGAGGAAGTAACTCATGGCTCGTGTAAAGCGTGGCGTCATTGCCCGTAAACGTCACAAAAAAATTCTGAAACTTGCTAAAGGCTACTACGGCGCTCGCTCGCGCGTATTCCGTGTTGCCAAGCAAGCGGTAATCAAGGCAGGCCAATACGCCTACCGTGACCGTCGTCAGAAAAAACGTCAGTTCCGCGCTCTGTGGATCGCTCGTATCAACGCTGGTGCACGTATCAACGGTCTGTCCTACAGCCGTTTCATCGCCGGCCTGAAAAAAGCGTCCATCGAGATCGACCGTAAGGTTCTGGCTGATCTGGCAGTGAACGAAAAAGCGGCGTTTGCTGCGATTGTCGAGAAAGCTAAAGCCACCTTGGCTTAAGTACCCCCGACAGTCACCCGGCCTCACCTCTGTGGGGCCAGGTGTTAAACGTCATAAATAGGGGAAGAGCCTTCAAGCTCTTCCCCTATTTTGTATCTGGAGTCTGTACATGGAAAACCTGGATGCGCTCGTCTCTCAAGCACTAGAGGCTGTGCAAAGCGCTGAAGATATCAATGCCCTGGAGCAAATCCGGGTTCACTACCTTGGCAAGAAGGGTGAATTGACTCAGGTGATGAAGACCCTGGGGAATTTGCCGGCAGAAGAGCGTCCGCAAGTCGGCGCCCTGATCAACGTTGCCAAGGAGCGTGTCACAGAGGTTCTCAATGCCCGCAAGGCACTGTTTGAAGAGGCCGACCTGGCCGCCAAACTGTCTGCCGAGTCCATTGACGTGACCCTGCCTGGCCGCGGCCAGACCTCGGGTGGTCTGCATCCGGTTACGCGTACTCTGGAACGTATCGAACAGTTCTTCACCCACATTGGCTACGGCATTGCCGAAGGCCCTGAGGTCGAAGACGATTACCATAACTTCGAAGCGCTCAACATCCCAGGCCATCACCCGGCCCGGTCGATGCATGACACCTTCTATTTCAATGCCAACATGTTGTTGCGCACCCATACCTCGCCGGTACAGGTCCGCACCATGGAATCGAAACAGCCGCCGATCCGCATCGTCTGCCCAGGCCGTGTGTACCGTAGCGACTCCGATATCACCCACTCGCCGATGTTCCACCAGGTCGAAGGCCTGCTGGTCGACCGCGATATCAACTTCGCCGACCTCAAAGGGACCATCGAAGAGTTCCTGCGCGTGTTCTTCGAAAAAGAGTTGGCCGTGCGTTTCCGTCCTTCGTACTTCCCGTTCACCGAGCCGTCCGCTGAAGTCGACATGGAATGCGTGATGTGCAGTGGTAAAGGCTGTCGCGTCTGCAAGCAGACTGGCTGGCTGGAAGTGATGGGCTGCGGCATGGTTCACCCGAACGTGCTGCGCATGTCCGGGATCGACCCGGAAGAGTTTTCGGGCTTTGCCTTCGGCATGGGCGTTGAGCGTCTGGCCATGCTGCGTTACGGCGTAAACGACTTGCGTCTGTTCTTCGACAACGACTTGCGGTTCCTCGCGCAATTTCGCTAGTCGTAACGAATTCTTAGGAGAGCAGGATGAAATTCAGTGAACAATGGCTGCGCGGCTGGGTAAGCCCGCAGGTAAGTCGCGACGAGCTGGTTGCTCGTCTGTCGATGGCCGGTCTTGAGGTCGATAGCGTTACGCTGGCCGCCGGTGAATTCAGTGGCGTGGTCGTGGGCGAGGTGCTGAGCACCGAGCAGCACCCGGACGCCGACAAGTTGCGTGTTTGCCAGGTCAGCAATGGCTCGGAGACCTTTCAGGTTGTGTGCGGTGCACCAAACGTGCGCCCGGGCCTGAAGATCCCGTTCGCCATGATCGGTGCCGAACTGCCGGGCGACTTCAAGATCAAGAAAGCCAAGCTGCGTGGCGTTGAGTCCAACGGCATGCTGTGCTCGCAAGCCGAGCTGCAAGTCGGCGAAGGCAACGACGGCCTGATGGAATTGCCGGCGGATGCGCCGGTCGGTCTGGACATTCGTGAGTACCTGAGCCTGGACGACGCCAGCATCGAGGTCGACCTGACCCCGAACCGCGGCGACTGCCTGTCTCTGGCCGGTCTGGCCCGTGAAGTTGGCGCGCTGTATGCCGCTGAAGTCACCCGTCCTGTGGTGCCTGCCGTGCCAGCCGTGCACGACGAAGTGCGCTCGATCGAAGTGCTGGCGCCTGCCGCTTGCCCGCGTTACCTGGGTCGTGTGATCCGTAACGTCGACCTGTCCAAGCCTACGCCGCTGTGGATGGTCGAGCGCTTGCGCCGTGGCGACGTGCGCAGCATCGATGCGGCTGTCGACATCACCAACTACGTGATGCTGGAACTGGGTCAGCCGCTGCACGCCTTCGATCTCGCCGAAATCAATGGCGGCATCCGTGTGCGCATGGCCGAAGAAGGCGAGAAGCTGGTGCTGCTCGATGGTCAGGAAGTCAGCCTGCGTAGCGATACGCTGGTGATTGCCGACCACACCCGCGCGTTGGCAATTGCCGGCGTCATGGGTGGCGAGCACAGCGGCGTCAACACCGCGACCACGCGCGACGTATTCCTGGAAAGCGCGTTCTTCGATCAAATCGCCGTCGCTGGCAAGGCCCGTTCCTACGGCTTGCACACCGATGCCTCGCACCGCTACGAGCGTGGCGTCGATTGGCAGCTGGCCCGTGAAGCCATGGAGCGCGCCACTGGCCTGCTGCTGGAAATCACTGGCGGCGAAGCTGGCCCGATCATCGAAACCGTCAGCGAACAGCACCTGCCGAAGATTGCTCCGGTCACCCTGCGTGCGCAGCGCATCATTCAGATGCTGGGCATGGAAATGGAGTCGGCCGAAGTCGAGCGTCTGCTCAGCGGCCTGGGCCTGACGATTTCTGCCGATGGGGCAGGGCAGTGGCGCGTTGAAGTGCCAAGCCACCGTTTCGACATCAGCCTGGAAGTCGACCTGATCGAAGAGCTGGCCCGTCTGTACGGCTACAACCGTCTGCCGGTTCGTTACCCGCAAGCTCGCCTTGCACCACAAGCCAAGGCCGAAGCGCGTAGCGATCTGCCTGAACTGCGTCGCCTGCTGGTAGCACGTGGTTATCAGGAAGCGATCACCTACAGCTTCATCGATCCGAAACAATTCGAGTTGTTTAATCCAGGTGTCGAGCCGCTGCTGCTGGCCAACCCGATCTCGAACGACATGGCGGCCATGCGCTCGTCTCTGTGGCCCGGTCTGGTCAAGGCGCTTCAGCACAACCTGAACCGTCAGCAGGATCGCGTCCGTCTGTTCGAAAGCGGCCTGCGTTTCGTGGGGCAGCTGGATGGTCTGAAGCAAGAGCCGATGATTGCGGGTGTTGTTTGCGGTAGCCGTTTGCCGGAAGGCTGGGCTCAGGGCCGCGATGTCGTGGATTTCTTCGACGTCAAAGCCGACGTGGAAGCGGTGCTGGGCTTTGCCGGTGCACTGGATTCGTTCACGTTCGCGCCGGGCAAACACCCTGCGTTGCACCCGGGTCAAACCGCGCGCATCGAACGTGAAGGTCGTTTGGTAGGCTTCGTCGGCGCTATCCACCCTGAATTGTCGAAAACCCTCGGTCTAGATCGCCCGGTTTTCGTCTTCGAGCTGGTTCTGGCCGAAGTGGCATTGGGAAAAATGCCTAAATTCCAGGAGTTGTCGCGCTTTCCTGAAGTGCGTCGTGACCTGGCGCTGATTGCGGCCACGGACGTTGCGGCCAGTGCCGTACTGGACGTAATCCGTGAAAATGCAGGCGAATGGCTCACAGACCTCAGGCTATTTGACGTGTATCAGGGTAAAGGCATTGATCCTGATAGAAAAAGCCTTGCAGTCGGCTTGACCTGGCAGCATCCATCGCGCACTCTTAATGACGATGAGGTGAATACCACGACGCAAAACATCCTCACCTCGCTCGAACAAAGGTTGAACGCCACGTTAAGGAAGTGACGTATGGGGGCTCTGACGAAAGCTGAGATGGCGGAACGTCTGTATGAAGAGCTGGGCCTGAATAAACGGGAGGCCAAGGAATTGGTCGAACTGTTTTTTGAAGAAATCAGGCACGCTCTTGAAGACAACGAACAAGTCAAATTGTCCGGTTTCGGCAATTTCGACCTTCGGGACAAACGCCAGCGGCCTGGCCGCAATCCGAAAACGGGTGAAGAAATCCCGATCACGGCTCGCCGTGTGGTCACCTTTCGTCCAGGGCAGAAGTTGAAGGCCCGAGTTGAGGCTTATGCTGGAACCAAGTCATAACGACGAGCTACCCGTCATCCCAGGCAAACGCTACTTCACCATTGGTGAAGTCAGCGAGCTGTGTGCCGTAAAACCGCACGTACTGCGCTATTGGGAGCAGGAGTTTCCTCAACTCAACCCCGTCAAACGCCGCGGAAACCGCCGGTATTATCAGCGACAAGACGTGCTGATGATCCGGCAGATTCGCGCGCTTCTTTACGATCAAGGGTTCACCATCGGCGGCGCGCGTCTGCGTTTGTCCGGTGACGAAGCCAAAGACGACACCACCCAATACAAACAGATGATTCGGCAGATGATTGCCGAGTTGGAAGATGTGCTGGTTGTCCTCAAGAAATAATTTCCTGCGTTTGAATACTTCCAGTTTTCAAAAGCTTGCGATATATTCTTGAGCGTTCTTCGAGATGAAGGATGAGTTTCACGCCTAGTCGGGGCGTAGCGCAGTCCGGTAGCGCACTAGCATGGGGTGCTAGGGGTCGAGTGTTCGAATCACTCCGTCCCGACCATTATTCCTGAGTAAAATCAGACACTTAAGCCGATCAGCTAGATCGGCTTTTTTGTGTCTGCGCAAAACCCGCGCAAAACTGGCGCAAAACTACCCGGTGATTTCGCTGATATTCAGGTCCGGAATTGCTTCGGACCAGACGATTTCCTCGTGGTCCCGCTGGTAGTTTCTGGTCATGCCCTCGCTCGCATGGCCGGCAATTTTCTGACCATCCTTTCCGGCTTTCTTGTACAGGTGCAGCGATAGCGCTCGCACTTCATGGAAGCCCGGCATCTCTTCTTCCTTCCATCCCGCGTAGCAGTTCGCCGCCTCCCTGGCCTCCTTGAATGCTCGCGTCAAATACCTCTCCTCAACCTTTGTCCAGTGATCCTTGGTCTGCGCCTGTTTCTGTTTCCGGCGCTCGGGCTTTCGGTGCACCAGGTAGGGCGAGACGACATCGTCACGGCATCGGCTGATGACCGCCTGCAACTCCGGCGTTATCAGAAATCGTATCCATGCCGCGTCACTGGCCTTGGCCGTCTTCTTCTGCACCACGTACAGGTAACCCTCTCGACTGCCATCAAAACGCATATCGAGGATGTCTGTCCGTCGCTGGGCGGTGATCAACGCCAGGTCGATTGCGTTCTGCAGCCAAGCCGGCGACTTCTCCCGGATGGCTTTCAGTCCTTCAACCGTGTGGCGTTTACGCTGCTTCTTCTCGATCCGGTTGATGGTGCTGGCCGCCGGGTTGTCCGGGCACAATCCTTTGGACGCTGCGTGATTGAAGATGTCGATCAGTAGCGCCCGGCACTGGTTCGCCGTGCGCGGGGTGAGCGCGTCGAGCATCTCCGCGACCATGCGAATGGTGATCTGATCGACGGCCTTGCCCTCGAACTGCTTGCGGAAACGCCGGAAGTGCACCGCGTAAAGACCCAGCGTACCTTTGGCCAACTCTCGTGGTGGCAGAACGTCGCGTTCGTAGGTATCGAGGAAGCCAGCAAATGACTCCGTTGAGTTGCCCATCACAGCGCCGATCAGGTCAGCGCCGCGCATGAATTCCAGATTCAGTTGCTTCGCGGCATCGATTGCTTTGATGCGATCGGTTCCGAACTGAAACCACTTCCCGTCGGTTGGCCGCCGGTAGCGATAAGTCGAGCGCCGCGAATCGAAATACAGGTTCTGCGGGAGGCTCTTGTTCGCCTTGTTGCGCGGCCGTGGGACCATCATGCAGCTCCTTTCAATACCATCGCCACCAAGTCGTTTCCGTCCGAGCGATTGAATGCTGTCCAGTCAACGTACCAGAGTTTCCCGATCTGCTCGCCGGGCACCACGCCGTTACGGATGTGGTTGCGGATGGCCTGCGGGCATTGCGGGGTGCCGTTCTCGCCCCAGCGCCGGCGCTGGAACTCACTGATTTTTATCAGCTCTCGTTTCATTGGGTGCTCCATGCCGCGCGTGGCGGCAGAAGGTGGTGAATGATTTATGCTGCGGCTCTGATCGCCCGGCCAGCTTCACGGCGCCTGTTCATGAGCACCCGCAGCCGATACGCGTGGAATCGCCGGCCGTCACCAGACCTGATCTCTGGCGCAAGGTCGGCTAGGTCCTCGTCGAGGCGCCCGAAGTAATAGAGGTGCTCTCCGTCGCCGCCCCGTTCAGGCTGAGCGGTGGCCCAAGTGCGCGCCTCAACGCAGAGCATGCAGGTTTTGAAGGTATCCATGTCGCCGTCCCAGCATCCCGTGACAAGGCTGTACTGTTGACCAGGTTGAACGACGCAATAGCACTCGCAGCATTTGTGAGCCTTCCGAGCGGTGGGCGTGGATTCCGTTTGGAAATCGGACATAGCGATTCCTCGCCCGCCGTACACCGGCAGGCTTTGTGGATTTAAGGGAAAGGTCTACGGTTATTGCATTCGAGCTAAAGTTATGAGGATGTTTTTATGCGTGAGACGATAGATCTGGAATTCGAAGGGAAGACCTACAGAGTCTGGTACTCAGTGGAAAAGGGCATGATCAATGTAGGGTGTGACTTCGACTCGAAATGGGCTTCGCTTGGTGCATTGCTCCCCCAAGTTCTTGCGCGAATGATTGGGTTAGAGCTGTTAACGGACGCGAAGAGGAAGGGGCAGTTGTAGTAACGGTTGTTTATCGCCGCGGCCCCTTGTAGCAGTACACGTAGGCGAACCAGGCGAGGGCTGGCGCTGTGAAAATGATCATGGCGTCACCTGCTTGATGTTCGAGTCGACCCATTTGCGCATCCGCTGCCAGCGCTGCTCAGGAGTTTCGTTCCAACCGCACTCATCGTTCTCGAACACGACTTCGGCGGCCATGGCCTCGGCGATCCCGAAAGCCTGCGAAACGCTCTCGCGGCAATGAGCGTCGATAACGGCCATGTCGAGGCCGCGCTTGGCGCCGAGAACGCCGAGTGTGCAGAACTGACCGTCGGCTTCCAGGGTGTCTGTCACTAGCCGCTTGTCGGGCATTGCATCCATCGCGTCGCGCAGCTCGATCAGGAAGGTCTGGCCGCGCTTGCCCTTCAACGCAGAAGTCACGGCTCCCCGCCAGCGGATCAGATCCCATCCACCACAATCATCGCTGTATCCGCTGCGGCTCATGGCGTCACCTTCATATCGACATCGTCATGAATCCACTCGATGTCGAGCAGGTCGCCGTCGTCAATCTGCGCTTCACGCAGGTCCTGGCTGGCCAACAAGTCCGCGACCTCATCGTCATCGATGTCTTCAATCACCTTTCGAAAATTCACGACCGCCTTTCCGGTCAGAACGACTGTTCTTTTCATTGGGCAATACCTGTCCTTTGCCGCTATAGCGGCTGACTTTGAAGGGGGAGGGGATAATTTAATGCTGACCGGTGGTCAGCCGGCATGAATCATCTCGCAACGTGGTACTCAACCGTCCAAAGGGCTTCTGCTCCTCAATGGCTGTGGGCCGCTGCGGAGCAAAGCTAATGGCATCTCATTCCATTCGGTTAGGCGGGCAGATATGGCTTGGGTAGTGATGCTTACAAGTCCGGACGGAGATACCTTCTTTGGCGAGGCGATAGACCGCGATGGTTTTCGTTATCGCTGCAAGACACCCGAGGAGGCGGAAGCCTTTGAAACCAAGTCGGAAGCGGAGGCAAGCTTCTATTACTTCCGATTAATGGGGGAGCTGCAGGGTTATCTGTTCGAGGCCGTTGAACTGCAAGGGCTCTCAGCACAATAAGCGCAGAGATTGGCGCTCAGCTCATCAATCCGCTAAGCCGCTACGTTCAGGCGCACCTGCAGGGCGTCTAGTTGAGGCCGGGTAGGGCGTTGCCGATGTTGGGCTACAGTAGGTAAGTCATCGAAATGGAGATCGGACATGCAATGCTTAATTTGTCAGGCTGCTTCTAAAATTGTTCACATGGAAGGATGCTGGTCCGAGATCAAATGCTCGGCCGGGTGTGGACACTTTAGGGTCTCAGCGAACCTTGTTGCGAAGACGAGGCTCAAGAACGAATCCTTCGACGTTGAACGAACAAGGCAATGGCTCAAGACGGCTCGGCACGGCGGGGCAATGCCGTTGATATCGACCTACGACTACAACGTTTCTTTATTGGCTCGCTGAGGTCGATGCGCTTGATGCGGCCACCTTCGGCGTGTAGGTCAGCGTGCCGTCGAGGATCGCTTCCTTGATGGCGTTGAACTCCCAGGCGTAGTACTGCGATTCGACGTAGACCCGCATGCCATCGCGGTAGTCGTGCTTCTTGCGCTTGATGAATGCTTCGGCGGCAGTGTGGGTGAAGTGGGCGTTGACGTATTCCCAGCGATCGTCCCAGCCGGTGACCGAGTGCTCCGCCAGCTCGCCGAGCACGTACCACTGATCGTCTTCGCCGGCTTTCATGAACTGGCATTCCGACCAGGCCTGCATCTTTTTGTTGAGCTTGCTTTTCTCGTAGCTGGACAGACCGTCCCAGTACTCTTTGACCGAGTAGGCTACCGACTCGCCGCTGTCCCAATACACCAAGCGCTTATCGGTGTAATCCATGTCCAGCCCGGAGACGATGCGGCGGGCCTCGACAATGAAGATGGCATCAGCAGTGCAATGATCGTGGACCCGCTTCCCCTTGCAATCATGGCGCAGGCGCTGGACGAAGTCGGCCCAGGTCGCGGCGTCGAGGTAGTGGCCGGTCGCCAGGCTCGGTGCCGGCTCAGCTATTTTGTTTTCTGTGGGCATGGGGCGTCCTATTCCGGGTCATGCCCGGGCGGTGGAGTGTTGGTTGGGATCTCGGCTACAGTTGAGCGATTAGTCAAAAGGGGAAGTTCATGACTTGCTTGATTTGCGACGAGCCAGCAAAGGATGTAGATCCGGGTGGGGACTACGAGGAAAGAGTTTGTCCGAATTGCGGGCACTATCGAATCTCTGGTACGGCGCTTGTGCTAATGCATGCCCATGGCTGGCGCTTTGACGTAGAGCTGACTCGGAAGTGGATAGAGCAACACCAAGGCTCTGGAACGATTCCAACCATCGATTCGCACCAGGCCGCTCGCCTTATCAACGTTTAAGCGGCCACTGCTTGGCGCTCAACTGCGCGCCATGGGTCGTTGGCCCGTGCCAGTGCTGCCATCGGCGGTGGGCTGACGCTGTTGCCGCACATGTGGACTTGCTGAGTCTTGGTGAACGGCTTGCCGTCGGCGCCGTGGCTAATGATGTAGTCGGCGGGGAAGCCCTGAGCCTTGTACAGCTCGGCTGGTTGAAGCATTCGCAGGCAGATGTCGACGATCACGTAAGGCGTGCCCTTGATGGTCACGGTGACCAGGCCGAGTCGATCCTTGGTAGTGATCGTTGGCGCTGGTGCGTTGGCGGCGCTCATGTTCTCGGTTCCGTAGTAGCTGATCAGGAATGCCGCGACGCGCAGTGCACCGGCTTCAACCTCCGGCGAAAGCTGGAACTCAACCAACGAGCTCTTTCCGCCACCGCCTGCCGTGATGGTTGGTGCTGGCTCATCCACCGCCTGGCCAACGCTGGCGCCGAACTGACGCTCCATGAATGCGGTGACCAGTCCGTGGTGGGTGCCACCGGCGCTGATGGTGTGCAGCGGATCGGCCGCATCTCGGGCATCGCAGTTGCCGCGTAGGTGCATCAGGTTGGCGGTCACCAGTTGCTGCTGGCTGCCGGTGTTGGTCACCGTGGTCATCGGGTCTTCGATGCTCTTGGCGTCGGTGGTGTTGAATCCGCCGTTCATCTGGGCCATGAACACCGTCGATATTCCCATGGCGTGGGCGGCCCCGGCAGGGCGCTGGTAGTTGCCGCCGCTGGTGATGGTTGGCAGTGGCTCGTCGAGCGCCTTGCCGGCGTCCTCAAACCGGAACTTCACCAGATGCGCCGAGGCGATCGCACGGTGGTTTTGGGTCATCAGCGTGCCGGCCGGCTGATCTGTTGTCGCTGGCTTTCCGCTGTACTCTGGCCCGCCAGCCCCGACCAGCACCGGGCTGATCAGCGTCAGTTCACCGCGGTTGGCGCAGGTTACTGTCGGCAGCGGTGCGTGCGGGTCGTTAATCCGGTCGCTACCTTGGTGCGTGGCTGGCGCGATGATTGGGCTGGCCAAGGCGAACGAACCACCGCGCGGCCAAGAGGTGACAGTGCGGAGCGGGTCGTGCGCTGACTGCACGCTTTCGCCGGACCAGTTCGCAATCGGTACGATGAACGGGTCAGCGGCATCGATGACGAACTTCTTCATGCCCTTGGCGATTCGGCGAAGGGTGGCTGGTGCCAATGGCTTCGGACGGTCGAAGATGCTTTTGCTCGGGATGGTCCAGTCGATGCACTCGGCGGCGGTGCGCCACTTCTGTTGGCCCTTAACCGGATGCTTGGCGTGCGTCGGGGCTGGCCAGACAATCGGCTCACCGTCACATCGGGCAATCATGAAGAGGCGTTCGCGGCTTGTAGGCGCGCCGAAGTCGCAGGCTTTGATGACGCGCCATTCGACGACATAGCCTAGGTGCTGCAGCTCGGCGACAAAGGTCGCCCAGGTCTGGCCGCGCCGCTTCGGGTCGGGCACCAGGAACTGCTGGTGGACCGGGACGACTTCGCCCGGCTCGGCAATGGCGCCGCCCAGCTTCATTACGCGGCCAGTTGCCTTGCAGCGCTTGGCAATCAGCGGCCCCCACTGGAGGATCTGTTTCACGTTCTCCAAGCTAATGACGCGGGGTTTCTTCTTTCCGGCCCACTTCAGGCCGATCCACGACAGGTTCCTAATCTCACGCTTGCGCGGCTGACCGCCAGCGGCCTGGCTGTGGTGCGTGCAGTCCGGCGACATGTGGAACCAGCCGACGGCCTTGCCCCCGCATTCCGTATCCGGATCACCGGCGAACACGTCGGTGGTGTAATGCACGGCGCCCGGGTGGTTGACGGTGTGCATGCTGATCGCTTGAGGGCTGTGGTTCTTCGCGACATTCACCGCGCGGCCCAGGCCCATCTCAAGCCCGGTGCCGGCGCCGCCACCACCACAGAAGAAGTCGACAACGATCTCATCGTCCTGAGTGCTGAAGCCGAGTCCGTATTGAGTTTTGAAATCGAAGGGGTGTTTCTTCTGTTGTGCGGACATAGGGGATCCTTGCCGGTATATTTGGCTTTTGATTGAGGTCAACGGGAATGTCGTTCAAACAGCCGACGGATACGGATTTGCAACGCAGTGTGAACGTCGCTTGGGGGCTAATCGCGTTCGCGATTCTTGCTCCGATCGTTTCATTGTTAGCTCCTCATCCAATCCTGCGAGATGTTGATCTCGGAGGCTGGTTTAGCCGGAGCGGTGCGATAACCACCGTTTTTGCTCTTCTGGCAGAAGCTGTGGCAGTTAGGGCAAAGCTTTCAATTACACCGCCTGGCTTTGGCTGGAAAGGTTTGAATGAGCAGCGGCAAAAATTTATTCCCAAGTTCGATAAGGCTGACTTGGTGATTTTTATATTGGTGGTTACTGGCACGCTGATCTGGGCTTACGGAGATCTGCCATTCAAGTTTGCGCCGCAGTAGATCGGGCAATCACAAGGACATTTCGCCCGTATCGATTTTGCGAAGTTCGAGCACCTCGATGCTGTTGTTGCCGTCGGTGATCACCCAACAAGGCAGCTCAAGGTTGCGGAAGGTGCCGTGGTAGTTCCGGTAGGCTCCGAGTGCCGCCTTGCGAAAACAATCCGCCGCGACCTTGCCGATAGGCGTGGGCTGCCCCCCCCCTAGCAGACAGAGGTCGAACACAACAGCGTTTTGAATGCGCTTTGCCGCCGCGCGGATGGTGTTCGGGGCCAGTTGAAATTCCTTGGCAACCTCAACGACGTGCTTATAGACCAACGCGTCGTGGATGCGCTGATCGCGCTCGCCGTTGCGCAGGCCAGCGTAGATGACTGATTGCATGGGTTGTCTCCAAGCGTGCGCCTGCCTCGCCGGCTGGCGTGATTCATTGAAGTGGGGTATTTGTGTTCGGCCCGGCATGGAGCCGGAAGAGGAGTTCTTATGGCAGGAAAAACATCAGGTGCTTTTTATACCGGGCTCCTAGATCAACTGAGTAAGTTAGTAGTTGGCTCAGGAGCAATACTTGGGCTTGCATATGTTGCGGGGTGGGTCTACTGCCTTTACTTCTACTGGATATTGAATTCATCGTGGGTGATGAATTTTATTGACCCCCAGGGATTTGTAAGAGAAGGCTTGCCCTTGGTTTTAACGTGCACCGTAGTTGCCGCAGTTTCGTTTTTCTCTTTTTCCAATTCTGACTACATGAAGGGAATCGGTAATTTTTTACTGTTCAGTGTCGGTACGATCGCACTTTTTGCAACATTTATACTCACGCTGTTCGGCAAGGATATTGGAAGTGTTGGATGGGTGGATGCCATGCTGGCGATATTTTTTATGATGTATTCATCATCCGCATTGGGGCTTGCAATAAAGATGATCGAAGAGGGGAAGCCTAGAATAAGTGTGCTATTGGTATCTGCATTGGGACTAGGGTCAATCCTATTGGTATTTCCTATCTATATAGCCGACCAAAATGCAAGGCAGTTAAAATCAGATGGGCCAAGTCGACCCGTGGTAGTTGATGATAAGGGGCTTGTCTTAGGTGTTCTAATTAACTCGGTTGCAGGAAAGTATTTGATATCTGATTGTAAAAATCCAACTCAGATGTACCTTGCTGAACTGAATTCCTCATTGAAGATTCGTCCTGCAAATGGTGATTGTATTTGAAGAAAAGGCAAGATCAGGCCGAGTTTGAAGGGTCCTTAATCTCATCTTCTGGCTCACCTAGCATGTCGCGCAGCATCCGGAGGCTTTCGTTGCGAAATTCCCGAGATACTGATTCATCAACAACAAAAGGTGTCGTGACACACTTAAGCATCTCCGCCGCCGTTTCAAAGTCGGCGGCGATCACGTTCCGCAGCAGGTTTTGATACATCTCCTGCTGGTTGTTGAAGCCGTGTTCTTTCATCAGGCGCTTGATGTCGGGCTTGAACACCCCGGCGACCTCAACAGTGAACTTCTCGATTCCCAGCGCGGCCTTCTTGGCCGCGTCCTTCTCGCGCTTCTTGCGCTGCTTGATGGCTTCCGCCGTCAGTTCCTGCTGTTCCTCGGCCATGGCCTGCCTCTTCAATTCCGTGGGCCGGTAGATCCAGCCATGTCTGTCGTCGGCGCTGGCGCACCTGGTTGCTGAGTCGTCTCACGCGGCGACCTTTTGCTGATTCCAAGCTCCAACCGCTTCAAAAATCCGCGCTGCGTGAGCCTCGTCGAGCGATAAAGAGTCGGGGATAGCAATCCAACCGGAAGCCACCATCTGGCTTTGGTTGGCGGAGTCGCGCAGCTTCTTGTAGCAATGCTCGATCACCTCTTCCAGATGATCGGAGAGGTAGACGCCATCAGGCGCCACCTCAATCGACTTGCTGTAGCGATCGCCGTGGGCATCAATACAGAGAGCGCTGAGGTAGATCGTCCAGCGGTGGGCGATTCCACACACGGCCTGGCCAATCTTCCCGGGCGCGATGCTCTTCAGCGACTTGTAATTGATCATGCCCTGGTGGCCGCTGGGATCGATGTTCACCACTGCGACGTGGTTGGTGGCCAGCAGTGAACGACATGAGCGGTCGATTCGGGTCTTGAGGTTGTGCGGTTTGCGCTTGCTCATAGTGAGTCCGCCATTAGCCGGAGAGCCTTTCGATCAGCGGCTGTCAGCGCCTTGGGCTTTCTCTTGAGGATCGTGCCGGGGTCGATTTTCTGCGAGCGGGGAGGTGGCAGCGGGTTGCGCGGCGGGTTTTTCAGTTGGGCGATTTGACCGCCAGCGGCCAGGAACTCAGCGATCCGGTTGGAAATTGATTCCGCATTCTGCCGCTGCTGCTCGACCAAGTTGAGGTGGTTGCTGATCATGATCAGGCTCCTAAACGATGGGCTTGCGCCCTGGCTTTGTCCGCGACTTCATCAACCATGCGGTTCAGTTCCAGGTTGAACTGGACCAGCTCTTTGTGCAGGTTGGCGATGTAGTCTTCGTCGCGGTGAATCGTCTCGATGTAGAGCTGACACTCTTCATCTTGGCGAGAATCGAATGACAGAAAGTCCCACCATTTCCGTCCCGTAACGAACATGCAGCCCTGGACCTGCGGCATGTGTTCCTCGGGCATGCCTTCGAGCCAAGTCTTGACGTGTATCGCCTCATTGAAAGGGCACTTCGACTCGGTGCCGCCGTCATCGTTGATCAGGCCGTCTGGCGAGCAGCCGAGCCAGTCGTACTTCGGGTGAACGATGAACTCTGACGGTATGACGATTTTGCCGGTCAACATCTCGTAGGCGTCCTGAGCCTTCTGTTCTTCGGTGTGGCCCCACTTCAAGGAAGCGCTGCTGACGTTGTGCTTGGACTTCTTTGCCAGTCGCTCGAAGCACAGTTCGCGCATGTATGAGGTGCGCGCCCCCATAGGCTCGCGCTTCCCATTTTTGTCAGGCTTCCCCCAGGCAATCACATCTTTAAACCGGCTGGCTGTCACTCGGCCAGATCGGTCTGCTTGCCACTTTTCAGTGCCCTGAAGTTCAGTTCTCACTACGCCGCTTCCTCGACCTGAGACAGGCCGTCGTTGTTGCCAGTCATATCGGTAAAGTCGCCATCAACGGTTGCCGCCATGTTCTTGAGCGCTTCGTGGCATTCCAGGCCGATCGCTGCGCGCTGCTTAGGCTTGAGACCTGCCCAGGCTGCCGCATAGGCTTCGATGTCCTGCCGCTTCGCGACGACCAAAAGGTCTGCGAATACTCCGTCGATTTCCGGCGAGGGGGATTTCGGGCCGAACGACACACCAGCAGCGGCAGCGGTATTTGAAGCCTGCTTCGCAGGGGTGATGTCGATCTCGCCGCCGTAAGAGTCTTCGAACTCATCGGGCGTATAGACGCCGAGGATCACGTCGGGGCAGAAGAGTCGCGCCCATTTTTTAGTCACCAGGTAGGCAATCTGCTGCTTGGGGTCTTCCGCCCAAAGCGTAGAGTTTCGCGTGCGGACCTGGGTTAGCAGAAGCTCCAGAACGCGCGGCTCGTCCTCGCCTTTGAAGGTTGCCCAAACTTTGATGCCGAGGCCCTTCTCATCGTCAAAGCTCCATCCGGGAACGCGGTACTTCTTGAACTCGCCAGTGTCCTCGTCCTTCTTGGTCCGGCTGGTGACTTCGCGCATCTTCCCGATGACGTTTTCCCAGGCACCGAACCATTCGAAGTTCAAGCGACCTTTGACGGGCGCCTTGGCTGTGATCACTGCGTTGACGAGCTGTGCCTCATAGCTCAACGCACCGCCGTTGACGATAAACGTCTTCTGCGCAACAGCGAATGGGTTCATCTGCCACTGCATTGCTTGCAGCACTACCGCCATGCAGTCAGCTTGATTGCCCTTTAGATGCTTGGGGACGGTTGTCACGCCCTTCGACATCATCAGCGCGAGGTCGCTCATCGACTTCATGGTGCCCGGGTCGAGAATGAGCGCAGCTGCGTTGTGCGATGGATCGTGGTACGTGGCAAGGCCAGTTGGGGCTTGAGTGTCTGAGTCAGTCATTGCGCTCTCCGTGGCCGACGAGGAGTAGGTCGGCCGTTAGATGGAAAGGGTGGTTAGAAGCGGATGGCTTGAAGCCAGGCGCGTGCAGTGTCGAGGTCCACGTCGAAGCCCAGGGCTACAACCTCGACAATGTCTTCAACCGATGGGGCGGTTGTAGTTACGTCGTCGGACTCAGCAACAGGTGCATGTGAGCTGATAGGCGTGACTTCGGCCTTCTCTGCGACCACTTGGGTAGCCACTGGGGTGACTGGAGCCGGTGCGGCTGCCTGGGCGCGCAGACGGGCCAGCTCTTCCTGGTCACGTTGATACTGTGCGTCGCGTTCGCGCTGCTGGCGCTGTTGCTCTTCCTGCTGCTCACGTTGTTGGCGTTGCTGTGCTTCCATGTCGCGGCGCTGCTGGTCCAGATCGTCCTGCTGCTTCTTCAACCGCAGGCGATCTTCCTCGGCCCGCTGCTTGCGCAGCTCCTCAGCTTCAGCGTCGGCAATGCGTTGCTTCTCGCGCAGCTCGTCGAGTTCTTTCTGCTGAGCCAGCAGCCTGGCGGCAGCTTCCTCTCGCTCAACGGCAGACTTGTGCAGTGTTTCCAATTGCTCAATAGCGTTGTCGCGAGCGATGGTGCCTTCAGCTTCGAACTCGGCATATTCGTCGGGCAGGATCACTGACACCTTGACGCCTTGCAGAATGTCGGCGATATCGGCAGCGCTACGGCTTGCATATGCGGCAGCAACAGAACTGAAGCGGGTAATCTTTGCCCGGATGGCTTCGACGCGTTCAGCCTCGACACGCTCGCGTTCGGCTTTGGCGTCAGCTACGCGTTTTTCCTCGGCCTTGATCGCTTCGTCGACAGGCGCTTCGATCGCCAACACGCGATCTTTGAGCGCCTCGCCGAACTCCTTAACCTGGTTGACGCGAGCCTGGGCTTCTTTGACTTTCTGCTGATAAGGCACGAGCGCCGTTTTGGTGGTGTTCGCCAGGGCATAGCGCACGTCGCGGATATCGACGCGAACTTCCTTCGCATTCGCCAAGCCCTCGCTGGTCGAGCAGTCAACGACCAGCTTCGCGTAAGTGGTTTCAAGACGAACGATCTGTTCTTCGTGCGGCCGATATTCGGCGATGTCGGTGACGGCAACTGCAGGGACTACAATTTTTTTCGCGTCGTCGGTTTCGCTCATTTCCAGCGAGTCTTGCGCGAGTGCTTGTTTGGTATTTGCGGACATGACAGTTCCTTGCCGCGCGGTGCGCAGCTTTTGCAGGTGTGGGTTATTGAGTGATCTGACCGGAGTAGGCGCTTGCCAGCATCCAGGCAGTGAAGAAGAGCAGGGCGATGGCTGAACCGCGCCAGAACCAAAAGCGTTTTGCGCGCTGATAGGAAGTCATGGCCGAACCCTCACCGCGATCCGGCCGCCTTTCATGGTTGCCGCCAGCCGGCGCGGCAAGCTGGAGACCAGAGCTTCGCGAGACTTGCCAATCACCTCGTTGAACGGCAGGCCGAAACCCAGCAGGACCAGCTTCGATTCGATCTCGTCGAGCTGCTCGTCGATCAGTGATTTAACTGGTGGCGTGGTCATGCTGCAGCTCCCTGCTTGTTTGATGCGTTGAAGGAGGCGTAGATCTGATCGATGCGCGCCCGGTAATGACGATGTTCGGCGTCGCTGATGACGCGCAGCATGTAAGCGAGGGTGATGCACGACGTTGCCGCAGAGCTGGCGTTTGGCTTGCCCAGGTCGCGGATCATGTTGCTGATCTCGCCCTCGATCCAAGTCACCGCCGTATCGTGGTCGCGCTGTTGAATGCTCACGCTGCGCCTCCTTTTGCCGGACACACCATTTCCATTTGCGCCATGGTTGCGGCAATGCGCCGCTTCAGGCTTTTGCGCTCCTTCACCAGCCGAGCTTTACGGTCAGCCAGTGCCTGAGTGCGCTTGACTGCTTCCGCTTCGTAATCGTGAAACTCCTCGGGCTGCGATTTCTTCTCGCGGCCCCAAGCGTCGTAGCGCCTGTCCCACTCTCGGGCCTGCGCACTGTCTGCATAGCTGGTTGACATAGTCGCCTCCAAGAGCGGCGGTGTTGATCCAACAAAACTCGGCTGCACTCATACATTCCGCTGGTTGCCGTTGGGCGCGGAGGGGAGTGCATGCGGGTGGTGTCGGGGAAGGTCGAAGCCGCTTACGGCGGCAAGTCGTTGTTGCGATGGCGCTGCAGGGGACGGCTAGAAGTCTGTTGTTACATTGATGCTCGCTAGTTTTTGGCCTTCGCCAGCACCGGTGATTGCCAGTCGAGCCTTGTGATTAGAGTCTCGACTCATTTCTGCGAAAAACATGTCCGCCGAGTGGGGCTCGAAGATTCGAATGCCCTGGCCTTTCTCCAAAACTTCTGAATCCTCGCAAAGCACCAAGAGGTGGAGTTCCGGGTCAAGCTGTTGTAGCTGAGCGATCATTTCCTTAACTTTCATAGCGGCTTCCTTAAAAAATTTGAGAGGCTGTACCAATAACAAAAGTAACTCTAGTCGGGTTGCAGACGCCCGGCACTGCCCGGGATGTGTCGAGCCTGGCCAGCTATGCCCTCGGACTCGCCTGCAGTACCGGTTACTTGTCCGGCGCTGATGTCATCAGTAGATTCTGTGGGCTATACCCGCTGCGGGGCGCTGACAAAGCGCGCTCTCCGGTACCGATATTCTCTCGTCGGTCCAAGCGCCCAGCTCTTTAGTGGCTGGGGACACTGTTGCCCGGCAACGGTGGGTTATTCCTTCATGGCGGTAGCTCCTATCGCTCGCTCACTGGGCAGGCAGTGGCCACCTATCGAAGCTGCATTGGAATGTCGGTCCTGACCAAGATGCCTAACTACGTCCGCCCGTTCGCATACAAACAGTTGGCCTGGATCAGCTTTTTTCATGGGGCGCCGACATTCCGATGCAGCCTCTTTGAGGTGCTCGGGCAGTATCGTCAAGCTGACGTGATGTTGGATGGCCTCACGTCCAGAAGCGGGCGGAGTCAGGCGTGAGTGATGGAAAGGTCGCTGATGATGCAGACCGAACCGTCTTCCGGGTCGGTGCTTTCGGAGTAGTCAATCTGGTTGTACACGCCGCCATGGAAGGCGAGAGTTTTCGTGTCCCATGTGTTGTCGAGCCGCATGATTGCGGAGGCGGATTTGACGTCGTTGCAGCTGGCGGAAACCGAAACAGCACCGCTGGAGTTGGCGTGAATGTTGATCTTAAACAGTGCGCCGAGTGGCACATTGTCCAAGACGGTCGTGTTGACCGGGTCGTCCTGTAGATAGCTAGACCTGAAACCCATCGTGATCTTGCCCTTGTTCCAGAACACCTTCACCGGAGGCCGCTCTGAGCCCTGCACATGAATCTGGCCGATCACGACCTTCTGCAGAGAGTTGACCTTTGTCAGCCGCATTTCTTGGCGGCTCCAATGGTCTGCGGCACTCGAAAACAACCAGTAGCCAGGCTCTTTCCATTCGCAACGAGTGCGATGGACGCTTTTGCTGGAAGCGCCGAGGGTTGGTGCCGTCATCTGCAGCGATCCGTCAGGAAGCATCGAGACGACGTCAGGGCATTCGAGCAGCGCTCGCCAGCCGATCAAGTCAAGGGAGATAGGATTGGTGTCGGAGATTGGTAGCGGGGTAGCGATGGTGTAATTGCTGATGTCTACAGTCATGGTTTGTACCTCATTCCATTGATGTCGCCTTTGCTCAGTTGAGCCTTTCGTTTGATGCAGGCCTACATCCGTCTGCCCACTCAACGAATGGACAGAGGTGATGCTTCAAGCCGCTTCCTGCTCGTCTTTGTCGTATTTCTCACCGCAGAACATGCAGTAGTTGCCGAGCAGGCTTTCCGTCTCTTTTTGCTCGCGCATTCGGCTTGGCTTTTTGGCGGTGCCTTTGGTTGGCGAGCTGTACGTCGCCGTGACTTCGGAATAGTTCTTCATGCTCACTGGGCCGCTGAAGATCATCGCGTAGCCGCCGAGACTCACCTTCAGGCCTGTTGCGCCTTCAGGGAGTTGTTTGGCGAAGTGCTCGGTCAGCCGCTCTTCGTTCTTGCTTCTGCAGTCACACATCGTCATTCCCTCGGTTATTTTCCCAATGCACCCGTCACCAGGTGCATCAGTGAAAAATTTCGTTTCTCCACCACGCGCATCGCCGGATTCATATCTCTGGCCGTCGTCGCACATTTCGTGTTCGGTGCTGGTACGGCTGGCTTGCGTGGTTTCGCGTACTCACATCTGGTGAGCACGGCCAGTTCCAGAGCTGGCGTGGCATCGACTATTTGTTGCTCGCACTTACCGGCTGAAACCCGGGGTAGTCGATGGCGAGGATCCTGAGCTGTTAAAGAGCGGCGGATCTCTCGACCCTTCGCAGCCGGTCCCTATGTGGGGACTGGGTTGCGACGGGGTGAATATAAGCGAGCTTATCTTTGTCGTCAATAAGCACGCTTATATATTTATCATGAGGCGATAAAAAGCCCGCTCGATGGCGGGCTAATTTCAAGCTTCGCAGTACTGTCGCCACCCGATCCGAACTGCGCCATCCTCCAGAGATTCAACAAGCACTCCGGCGGTTTCACTGATTTCATCAATGAGCCGCAGCCAATCCTCAACGGTCTCGTGCTCGAGCCTGGACACTGTCACCGCCTGAACCTTTTGAACGCCAGGTGCAGCAATGAGCGATTGCAAGCGGCGGCACGTCGTCTCGTAAGACGTTCGGTTTTTTGTTGTAGGAATCGGGGAGGGGTGCATGCGGTTTTTCCTTACCAATACTGTATGTATGTACAGTATTGGTAAGAGTTCCTTTTGGCAAGACCGAAAGAGTGAGTCTTTACTTCTTAGGTCCACAGGTACAAAAAATAGCCGGTCAAGCGGGCGCCAATCGATGGAAAAGTGGATAGCGCTGTACCAAAAAAACTCTACGCTAGCCGGCCCAGGTCTCGCAGTCGAAAATAAAAAAGCTCTCCAGGATAACCAAGAGAGCTTTTTTGGGAGGGAGCCGACCTTGAGAGGCGGTCCGAAGAATCGATACTAATGCGACTCCATTCGCATCGACACCTGATTTCTATCCCTGCAACTGGGCATTGTCAACACCTTTTTTACGTGTTGTCTTCCAAAATGAAATCTATAGTTTCGCGGATTTCAGCTGTCGCATTTACGATTTTGATTCGCTTGTACGCCTGCATGCCTAAGCCCTTGATTGGTGACGCGAGAAGCGCACTTAGGAAGCTGTGGGGTGAGCTAACCACATTGTCGAAGTCAATTAAAATCGTTTTGCCCTCTTCAAGCGCTGGGAAAATACGTTTGTCCCGCATTTTGATTGCAGCTTCTTTATCTTCAGCATACTTTCCAAAAAAATTTTCTATACCGATCAAGTATTTGGAACTAGCTTCTTGTGTATCGCCGCTTTTTTGCTCTTTATCGGCGGCCTCTCTAAATTCCTGCATGATTTTGTGGAGCATGAAGGTCGAGTTTTTATCAAGGCGCAATGATACAAGGACAAGCGTTCCTGGCCATTTCGTTTCCATTTTTCTTCGAGTGACATCTCTGGGAGAAATGTGAACAAGACCATTACCTGACAGAATATGCATATCGGCATTCAAGCGCCGGATGATGTTGGATGAAATATAAAGCCCCATACCGGCATTATTTTTATTTTTATACGGATCGTTCCTACCAAATGTCCCAGACACTTTGGCCCGCAGAGCAAACTCGATTGCCTCCTCATCACTTTCAAGAGGGGCAAAGGCTTGTTCAACGTGAGATTTAATACCTATCCCTAGATCGGCAATAATGAACTGAATTTCATTGCGCTGCTTATACCAAGTAAATTGAACTAGCGAAGGTATTCTTATGTTTGCTGGCCCTGAGAAGCTAGCGCCGTGTTCCATTGTGTTATATAGAAGTTCGCTCAATACGTAACGCAATGTTCCTTCATACTCGACGTTAAATCCGTCAGTATAAGATTCTGCAGACTGAATTACAGTACCAAAGTCTTTGGCATCCCTAACGGCAAAAAGTGGTTTGAAATGATTTCCCTTAAACTGCTGTCCACTATTAAAGAGCACTGCGAATAAGCCACGTGCACCCATGGTTCTCCACATTTCGCTGGCGCCGGTAGTCTTTTCATTTTCGACATACGTAACTCTGCAACCTTGAGACTTTAACTTCCACCCGTAGATTGCTAATAATGAAAGGGCTTGGTAATTAGCGGTGTGGCATTTTGTCAGATCTATTTCGACCGGACAGTTATGAATATCCCAGTCAAAAAATTTTATCAGGCGATCAAAGTCGTATACGTCGTGCTCTTTAAAGGAGAAGCGGGGTGGAAGTTGCAATTTCACTTCGCGTTTCTCCTCAAGAGCCTTCTTCAGATCGGCGAATCCTTCGTGGAACATCACGAGTCCTTTTGATGTGCAGATGATAATTTTTGTTGAGTGTCTTGTGCGTTGCGAAAAAATGATTTTGTGAAGCGACCTACCAGTCTTCTCTGCGCCATCTTCGCCGGCAATCACTAAGGAGGTTCACGACAATATGCCGGTCGTATTTTGGCTCGACTCTCAGTGAAAAGTCACCACCCTACGGGGTTCGCCAATCATGATACGGTCCAGCGCTCTATTGAGGGAATCAAGGCGTTGAGCACGGCTTTTGCCTCGCTCTCTCGACCATATCCCCAGACGCGCTCAGCCATTTTGTTCAGAGCTAGGATAGATCTCTCAATGTCCGCAGCGGTTGCTGTAGCGGTGTCTACCGGCAGTTTCTTTGACATTGTCAAAACTTTTGCAGTGCCCGAACGACGACGCCCACGATCCGGCAGCGCTCGTCAAACGGTTCAATCGGGTATCCAGGGTTCAGCGGCTTCAAGAACAGTCTTCCGCCATCGCTGACAAGCTTCTTGAATGTGGCCTCATTACTCTCCGGTAGTTTGGCGATCACCAGCTTGCCAGGTGCAGCCTCAGCTTCGGTATCGACAAGGATCAATGTTCCTTCAGTAATGCTTTGCCCCACAGGCGAAGTCATCGAATCGCCTTTGACCTCTAGCCAGAACGCAGCCCCCTTCGAGTCGTACTCTGAAAACTCATAGCGATCCGAGAAGCCGGCGGGATAGGGCTCCACGGCCTCCGCCCAGGCGCCAGCGGCAACCCAATTGATAACCGGGTAGCGGTAGGACTCAACAGGCTGACGGGATTCGCCCACGTTCGACTCGGCCGCTTTTGAGTTGATCATCTGACCAATATTCTCAGATAACCAGATGGCGCTCACCCCGCATGCATGCGCAATTTTTGGCAGGTGCGCGCTTTGGAGGTTCTTTCCCGTTTCCAGCTGCGAAATCACCGGTTGCTCAACTCCCGCCTTAAGGGCGAGGGCCTTTTGCGTCAGCTTTGCGTGATTTCGTGCAGATTTGATTCTTTCGGCGAGTGTGCTCATCCGCTGAAATTTATAAGTTTCCTTATCGGCTTGCAAATAAGTGTCCTTCTAATTAGGATATAAGCAGGCTTATCAGGATGGATTTCAAATGACCCCTATCGAAAGGCTCGTCGACCACTTCGGCGGGCAAACCAAAACAGCTTTGGCTCTCGGCGTATCTCAGGCTGCGGTTTCGTACTGGGTGTCTGGCATTTACTTGATGAGCGCGGAGAAAGCATTCAAGGCGGAGGAGCTTACGAGCGGTGAAATCACCGCTCGTGAGCTTTGTTCTCGCCATCAGCCGGCTCGTAAATCAGCAGCCTAACCCAGCCCAGTCACACCGAAAGCGGAAGTGAACCTATGGCCTACGACGATAAAGCGCACCGGCACGAGCACCAGGTGAAGGTGCGCCCCGATGACGAAGTCTTTCAGGAATTGAAGGACGTAGCCCGCGACATGAAGCTTCAACACAGCGTGCTTAGCCGAGAAATCATCGAGGCCGCGCTTGAGGTCAAGCGAACGCTCGGAGAGCTGCCGTTTGAGCTGGAGAAAAGACGCGCCTGAGAAGGCCATAGAGGGGGATTCATGCCCAGTGCAGTAGTTGAACTCAGGAAGGGCGCAACAGAAGAACTGGCGCGATGGGCGTCGGAGATCGGAATCACCCCGGATGCCTTGGCTTCCGAGCTTTTACGACTGGCGATGCCAGGGCTCAAGAAGGCGATCTGCGACAGCACACCACCCGAAAGCAACGTGGTTGCCTTCCCGCCCAAGCGGTGATTCACAGCCCTTACTAGGGACCGCAGAGAGAGTAGTGCAGGCCAGTAACGGATTTCAAAATTGGGTTTGGTCCCTGGTTCGGGACTGGAAGCAGAAAGGGTCATGGGTTCATCCCTGATCAGTTGATGAGCGAATTATTGCCTTGTTGGCGCATCGCCACCACGGAAACAGAAATGAGGTTTTACGAATGGAAGATTTCCTGCGGGCCTGCCAGAGCGCTGTTCTGGATAACGAGGCAAAAGCACTGGCCGCAAAAATGGGCGTTCCGCATGTAGGTCTTCTTCAGCGCGCCAACCCCGACAACGATGCGCACCACCTGACCGTGGAGCATCTGTTCGGGATCTTGCTGCACACCGGCGACATGCGCCCGCTGCTGGCCCTGGCCAACGAGTTTGGTTTCGACTTGGCCGCCAAGTCCGCCCCTGAACCACAAGCACTGACCAAGTCCTTGATCAACGTCGGCAAGGAAGTGGCCGATCTGACCATCGCGGTACACGAAGCGCTCGGCGATGACCACGTCAGCACTGTTGAGAAATCCATGATCCGCCAAGAAATCAACCACGTTCGGCAGAGCCTGGACGTGATGGATGCGTCGGTGAAAGCCGCCTGAATTACAGGCACAAAAAAGCCGACGGTCGAGGTCGGCTGATTCGATAACACTTGTGAGGCCGATTATGCAGAGCCAACTCAATTCAAGCAATACCCCGAACCATGTCGCGACACGTTTTGCTAATTCCGAAAACGTGTCGCGGACCACGATGTCTTCCCGCGAGATAGCCAACGTCACCGGCAAGCGTCACGCCAACGTGAAGCGCGACATCGCAGCGATGCTGAAAGAACTCAATTTAGATGTACTCAGTTTTGAGCACATCTATCTGGACGGTCAAAACCGAGAGCAAGTTGAATACATGCTCGACCGCGAGCACACCGATTGCCTGCTCACCGGCTACAGCGCACCAATGCGCATGAAAGTGATTCGCCGCTGGCGCGAGCTGGAACAGCAGCAGGGCGCCCGCGAGCAGGTTCTGCTCAATGGCACCAAGGTTGTTGGCGAGATCGCCATCATGGAGTGCTTCACGCGCCTGCTGAAGCCTGCGCCATCGTGCCAGATGGCCATGCTCACGAGGATCGCCCAGAACAACGGGCTGGACCCGAAGTTTCTCCCAGGCTACGCCGTCGACGCCGCGCCAGATGCTGCCGGCGGCTCCTCGATGCCCACCAAGTCAGCCACGGCCTTGCTCAAAGACAACGGCATCCGAGTCGCGCCGGCGGCATTCAACCGTGCGTTGGCCGCCAGGGGCTTTCTCAAACAGCTGCAGCGCAAGAACTCCAAGCAGGAAATGGTCGACTTTTGGTCGGTGACTGATCAGGGCCTTCGTTTTGGCAAGAATTTGACTAATCCTCAATCCCCTCGCGAAACCCAACCTCACTGGTACGTGGATCGCTTCCTTGAACTGACCAAACTGGTCGGGAAGGGCTGACATGCAATACACCGTCACGATCAACCAGGTGAAGGCGCTGGAGTGGGGGCTGAATTCTCAGCAAGCCCTGCTGTTTGCCTTCGTCTACGAGAGCCCGAGCTGGGCCAATCCAATCAAGACGGATACCGGGATTTATTTCGCACTGAGCAAGAGCAAGATCGTTGAAGAACTGCCTCTGCTCACTGATAAGCCGGACACCGCTTACCGCCTGCTAAAAGCCTTGCGTGATGCTGGCCTGATCGAGCTTTCCAGCACGTCGAGCATCACACTGATTCGCCTGACGGAGAAGGCGAAAGAGTGGAACCGCAAGCTGGACGGGTCGGAAAAATATCCGACCTCAGATGCTATCGATGGTCGGAAAAAAATCCGATCTACCTCGGATAAATCTCCGAGCAAGGTCGGAAAAAAATCCGATGCAGGGTCGGATAAATCTCCGACAAATCAGGGTACCAATAATCAGGGTACCAATCAGGTAACCAGTAATCAGGATTTGCAGGACGGTACCGGCAAGCCGGCCCAGTCCCGCGGCTTGGTGCTGGTGGTTGATCGGATCGAATCCCCACGGGTTGAAATCCCCACCGACATGCCAGGCCCCAAAGACCAGACCTGCAAGACGTTCAAAACTTGGGCGAACTACGCCATGGCTTATCGCAAACGTTACGGCGCCTGGCCGGTATGGAACGCCAAGGTCGGTGGCCAGCTCGGTCAGCTTGTCAGCCGCCTTGGTGCCGATGTCGCGCATCACGTCGCAGCCCACTTCCTAAAAACCAGTGACGCCGCAGTGCTGCGCAAATGCCACAGCCTCAACGAGCTGCTGGCCAACGCGGAGAGCTACCACACCCAGTGGGTCACAGGTCAGCGCATCAACGGGACCACGGCCCGCCAGATGGAGCGCACCGAGGCCAACCTCTCCGCAGCAGAACAGGCTGCGCAAATGGTCCTGGCCAAGCGCCAGGCAGGAGAGCGCAATGAATACCTCTGAAATGAACGACGCCCAAGTCGCCGGCCTTGCCTCGGCAATCATCGCCACGGCTGAAGCCATGGGGCAGGAAATGAACCCAGGCACTGCCGCGATGATGGCCGAGGATTTGTGCGTCTACCCGGTTCCGGTTGTCCGCGCCGCGCTGAAGGCCTGCCGGCTTGAGGTGAAAGGCCGGCTGTCGATGGCTGACATTTTGCAGCGCGTCCAGGCCTCCGATGGCCGTCCCGGCAAAGACGAAGCTTGGGCGATCGCTCTGGTGTCCAGCGACGAAAGTGACACGGTGGTGATGACTGATGAGATCCAGCTCGCACTGGGTGCTGCTAAACCGGTACTCGACCTCGGCGACAAGGTCGGCGCGCGGATGGCATTCATCAACGCCTACGAGCGATTGGTTCTTCAGGCTCGCGATGAAGGCAAGTCGGTCAACTGGCACGTCTCCATTGGTTTTGACGCTAATCGCCGCCTGGAAGCCATCACCAAGGCCGTTCAGCTCAAGCGCATACCGCAAGAGCGCGGGCAGCTTTATTTGGCTGACCTGTCGCACGAACCAATCACCGAAGACGGGCGCGCTGTTGCCGGCTTGCTCGGCGGGCCTGAATCCAGTGCCAAACCGAGCGCCGAGATCAAGGGGCGAATTGGGGTCATCAAGTCCGCCCTCCAAAACATGCGAAAAGCCAGCGAAGAAGACAGGGTCTTGATGCGGATTCATGCCACCAACGACCTGGCTGCGCGCTTGGCCGTACTGCAAAAACAGGTTAGCGAAGGCCAAGCCAAGGAGCTTTCCCAATGAGCGACTACAACAAACTGAAAAACCTGCTCTGGGCTGAAGTCGCCGCATGGAGTGCGAATTGTGAGTCATGGCAGAGAAGCTCGGAAGCACTAGGCGAGTTCCTGGGCAAGAAGACCGTCGAGGAAGTGGCGCTAGAGTTGCTGGCTGAGAACGAGGCGTTGCGCAAGGGGCTACTCGAGTCTGTCGTGATTGAGCTGCCGCAGGATCTGGATTGGCGCAGCGCTACCGAAATCCGCGACATGTGCGCTGATCGGATACGCGCCGCAGGCCTCAAGGTGAAGCCATGACCGACAAAATCAGCGTCAACTGCCAGGCCAAGCTCACTGAAGCCATAACCAGCCTGACCACCATGTACCGGGACAAGAAGTTCGTCGTGGTTTCCCTTCGTCCGGGCAAGGACCGCACGCTTGACCAGAACTCGCTGTGGTTTGGGATGTACAAGCGAATAGCGCAGATGACCCAGATCGGCGACGCGGCCGATGCCCGGCGCTACTGCAAGCTGCACTTCGGCGTGCAGGTCCTGCTGAACGAGGACGCCGGGTTTCAGGCTGAGTGGTACCGCGTGATGCGCCACCTCCCTTACGAAACGAAGTTGGCCATGATGGGGGAATGCCATTTGTTCGGTCCTGACGGCTTCCCGGTGACCAGTCTGTTCAATCGCTCCCAGGGCATCCAGTACACCGACCGAATCGCCGCGTTCTTCACCGGCCATGGCGTGGTGTTCACTGATCTGCTCAGCAAGGAGGCTGCATGATCGCCAAGCAACCCAAGCCTAAAACGTGTAAGAACCCCGCGTGCGGCATCAGCTTCCCGCCGCAGCGCCTGGGTCAGGCTGTGTGCAGTCCCAAGTGCGGCTTGGCCATCAAGGACGTGAACCAGGAGAGGGCGCGCAAGTCGCTTGCCCAAGTCCAGCGCAAAGAGATCAAGGTCCGCAGGGAGAAGCTGAAGAGCAGGGCGGAACACCTCAAGGACACGCAGATCGCCTTCAACGCCTGGGTGCGTGAGCGGGATGCCGAGCTGCCATGCATCAGTTGCGGCCGGCACCACCAGGGCAAGTACGACGCAGGGCATTACCGCACTGTCGGCAGCAACCCTGCGCTGCGATTCGAGCCGCTGAACTGCCACCGCCAGTGTTCCCCGTGCAACACCCAGCTGTCCGGGAACATCGTGAATTACCGGATAGCACTGGTGAAGCGGATCGGCGCGGAGCAGGTCGAGTGGCTGGAAGGCCCTCATGAAGCGAAGAAGTACACCACCGAAGAACTGAAGGCGATGACCGCCGACTACCGGGCAAAAACCAAAGAACTGAAGAGGGCAGCAGCATGAAGCTAATTGGCGCACGTCAGGCATGGACTGACTCTCAACACGAATCGAACGCCTCGATCACGGCAGCGGCCATCGACTCGGCGCAGTCGGTGGCATCGGTGAAGAAGGCACGGGCCCGCCTGCATGAGGTGGTGTTCGCCGCCCTAGGTGACGACAAGGCCGAACGGATCATGGCCACCCGGCAGCGGATCAGCATCAGCGAAACACGCCGGACACCCATGGGTCGATCTACCGCGCGCGCCGCGCACCTGGCAACCATCGGCAAGATCCTGCGCGCCATCGATACGCTGCCGTTCCAGGTGCAGCAGTTCGGGCACTTCCTGTATCACCCGATGATGACTATGCAACACGTCATGAATGCGGTGTTGCTTGTGGCGTCAAAAGCAGAGTTGCCCGACCTGACATCAGCCAAGCGCGTGAAGGCGCACTACCTGGTCACTCTGGCATTGCAGTCATACAAGGCCCAAGTGAGCGGGGCGGCGGAATGGGGGCCAGCCCGGGTCGCTGCCGAGATGAAAGACTTCTTCGGCGTGACTATCGATCCGAAGAACTGGACGCGTGACTGGCTCGACCTGTGGGAATCCCTGAAAGTAGTCATCAAGGAAGTGGATATTCAGGCGCAACAACCTGTATGGCAGGTGATACACGCGGAAAAAGAAGAGGAGGCGGCATAAATATATTGACATGACGGGGAGTTGCGCGTACTTTTCCCATAGTGCACAAGTAACGCGAAACGCACATAACTAAAGAAAGCCCGGCTTCTGCCGGGCTTTTTTGTTTCCAAGAAAAAGTATTAGCCTCTATTTCCATAATTTGAAGTAGAGGGGTTTTATGAGTTTTAGTGGTATTGCTGAGCAAATCAGTGCGCTTGTCGCGCAGTTTCCGATGACTGCAGTTATCGCAGGCGTTCTAACCTATGCATTTTTGGCAGGGTACAAACGTAACTACGATGGGAAATGGATAGCGGCTTTGCTGGTTTTATTGGTGCTCTGGGCATTTTTCCCACATGGCTATCACGCCATTTTCACTTCCGATATGCCGGAACTGCTCCTTGAACAGGCAATTCAAGCGCCATCGCAAAAGGCACTTTTCTTGGCTGACGTTATCTGGACGGTGCTTGGCGCTATCATTGGATGGGTGGCTTCTAGTAAATTTGGCCAGCACTAGTGATCTTGGACACCTGCGTCTCAGATTGAAGCAGCGTCTGAATGATGCAAAAGCCTCGCCTAGTGCGGGGCTTTTTAGTTTTCGCCGTTCGTCCATGCCTGGGCACTCGTGGTGCTCTGCCACCTCTCAAATTTAAGCGCGGGCATTTCGCGCGTCAGAACGGAGAGCGAGCATGGAAATTGACGAAAATGCGCCTGGAAACATTTCTCAGGCGCGCGTAACGAACACTACGGATAACGAAGCAGGCCATGATCCTAAGGTGAAAGACCCTGAAGTGTCGTTGCCTGCGGACGACGAAGCGCCTGTCGATGAAGATATGACGGACGTGGATGCCAACAACTCGGTGTCGAGTGAGCATCCCGCTCCTTAACGATTTCTTCCAATTACTGAGCCCGGTCATTTTGCCGGGTTTTTTCAGGGATGGATAACTGATAGGTTGCGTCTCCACGCAGGTTAACGGGAGGCGAGATTGAGTATCCATTCGGTCAAATCAAAAAAGATGAGCGGGAAGACGTTGTGGGCTGTGTTCGTAGGCACAATGAAAGTGGCCGGCCCCTTTGAAACGGAAGAGATTGCAGGAGCGTGGGCTAAGCGGCTAGACGATGAGCACTACGCTCGAATAGCTCTCAAGGCTGAAGAGTCTAGCGTCCCCACCCCGTGATAAAGAGTCCCGTCATCGAGCGGGGCTTTTTGCTTTTCGCTGGTTGTGAAATCATCCGCCCTTAATTTTATCGATGGGGCTTGTGATGGATCGTGAAACAACAATTGAAATCAGCAAAATGGCCGATGCGGTTGAAAAAATGGCAACGGATCATTTCTCGGACAGCCGATCCGCAGGGATGCCATTCGAGACAAACATTTCTTTCGGTGACGATCACCCCGAGCGTGCAAGGCTGATAGGTGAAGGATTGCGTCACAGTCTGTGCGAGGAATACTCCGCATCTCGCGTTCATGTGCGCTTGGTGGATACGAACTACCAAGTACGAATCGACTACGCATAGACCGCTGCGTTGTGTGACCGGAGATAAGCGCCGGGAAATATATACCTCTTCATGGCCTCTGCATTTGCAGGGGCCTTTTCGTTTTCGGCTCCTCCACACCCATCGCTCTGAGCTGGGAGTGCTTTTGGAGTCGGACCTATCACGCTCCCCGAAAGGGAGGACAGCCGGATGTCCAAAAACATGCCTGATAAAAACCCCGACTTCTGGGCCCAGGTTTGGCTTGTCCTGAGCAATCCGCTTTGGCAGGGCGCAATCATGGCCTCTACTGTCTCGTTTTTACGCGTGCTGTATGAGGGTAAAGAAGCCAACAAGTGGCGCGTAGTCCTTGAGGCGCTCATTTGCGGATCGTTAAGCCTTTCTGCCAGCAGCGTAATTGAATGGATGGCTTGGCCCTCCAGTCTGTCTGTCGCGGCCGGCGGCACTATCGGATTCATCGGCGTTACAGCGATTCGAGAGCTGATCATCAAGTTCCTCGGTCGCAAGGCGGACTCAGCATGAAAGCGTTCGCCGCTGCAGCAATCATCACGCTCGTTGCCTGCCTGTTGCTGGGCATCCAGCACTACCAGGTCATTGCACTCGAGGGGCAGGTGACGATCGAGGCCAAGGGCAAACAGGACGCCATCGCGGCCAACACCGAGAGCCAGGCGACAATCACCACCCTGCGCGCCGAAGCCCAACGCAACGCTGACTACCTGAAAGACCTGAACAAACGAATCAAGGCCAGCGAAGACAAAGCCAAAAAGGCGAGGAAAGACTTTGAAGATCTCAAGCGCAACAGCAAGCCTGTTCGTGATTGGGCTGCTCAGCCTCTGCCTGACGGCCTGCTCGGGAAAGCCAGCAGTGGTAACAAAGACCCAAGCAGTACGAATTGAAGCGCCTGAACTGATCCCCTGCGAACGGATTGACGCATCTGAGGCAGAGGCCGGGCTTCGCCTCAATGGCGATGTGTGGGAGTTGAAGGATCAAGCCATCAAGCTGCTGGACACGTGTGCCGACCAGGTGGACGCCCAGATCAAGCGCAGTCAGAGCAAGTAGTACGCGACACGTTTCGAGAATCAGCAAATTGTGTCGCGACATTGGAGAGAGCATGAGCAACGTGACCCGACTGCGCCACGCTCTGCCGATGAGCCCGGACATCAACAAGGCCGTCACCGATCTGGATAGCGCCATCGCCAAAGCGGTAGACGCTGCCAAGTCCGCCGGCCTACCTCAGGGCTTGGTCGTATCAATCTTGCACGGGCACGCCCAGGTGCAGACCAACATCATGGTGAGCTGAGCGCGTTACGACTCCTCGTACTCGCGATAAAGCTTTGCCAATGCTTGGTCGTATTCTTCTGTGCTGAGCTTGACCTTGAGCGCGGCCATTGTTTCGTATGCATTGGCTACGGCAGTCGCATCGCTTTTGTTCTTTCGTGCCGCCCATTCCCTGGCAGCCTGCGCTACCAAGCCTTCAGTGATGCGCTCGATCATTTCAATTCCTCTGTGAATAGATCAGACGTTAACCATAGACCAATCGACTTGGAAAAGGTGGCGGGTTGATGAAGCGACCTAGGTCACCAGCAAGGTGCACGAAGCACTGCCATACTCATGCGCTCAATTAATGGAGTGAATGAGCATGGCCTTTCCTGAACTCAATATGAGCGTTGCCGATCGAGCGCGAGACGCAAAAAGCGCCGCCGAGGAAATCCGGGGTTACGCGAGAAAAGTTATAGTTGCGTTGGCAAGCGAGTTTGCAAGCGAGGATGCAGAAACGTTTGGGGTGAATTTGGTGCATTCCGAGGACGGGCAATCGGCTCGGATTTCAAGCCCGTTTGGCGAGGCGCGCGCTAAATTATTGGTATTTCTTGATGCTGCCGGGCTTTACGGCCGCTACTCATTTGAGCGGAAGTTCACCGACAGCCTGGATCGAGACATCTGGAAAGAAGTTTATTTTCTGGACATCAGGGAGGATGGAACGATTATCTCGGAGTTCTCCGACGAAGAGTCCAATCGCTTTAGTGTGCCGCAATTTCGTCGGAATCAATACTTCACGCTTGCCCTCGCAATCACCACTGCTCTTGGAAGAAATCCTGCTGACCAGTTTGATGCTTTGTCCTCTAGTGCCCAGGGTATCCGCTAACAACAACCCCTTCACATATGTAGAACTTCAGGTGGGCTATGGACAGACCTATCCCGCCTGGGTCGCTGCTTGACCTGTCTCGGCAGCCCAACTTCGGCATACGCCTCACTCCAGCTCCGGAAGTATGGGAGTGGCTCCAAGCCGAGATACTTTCCGATACCGGCAGCATCCACAACGAAGACCATGCCCATCTGATCGACGCTGACATCCGAGTGATGTGGGCATCTGCTGCATTCAGCAAAAAGGACCGCACTGTGGTTGGCCAGGCCGAGCAGGTAGCGTTCCGCGCAGGTGGCTGGCAGAAAGCCCGGATGGAACAACAGATGATGGATTGGTTCGGCGATGTGCCGGCTTACATCATCACGCTGGCTGCTGATTACTGCGCCCAGTGTTCCGACGCTGACTTCTGCGCGCTGGTTGAGCATGAGCTCTATCACATTGCCCAGGCCAAAGATCAGTACGGCGCTCCCAAGTTCACCCAGGAAGGTCTGCCCAAGCTGGAGATGCGCGGTCACGACGTTGAAGAGTTCGTCGGTGTGGTCCGTCGCTATGGTGCGAGCCCTGATGTGCAAGAGCTGGTGGATGCTGCAAACAGTCCTGCTGAGGTGGGGAAATTGAACATATCGAGGGCCTGCGGAACCTGTCTGCTCAAGTCGGCCTGATTCTGGACAGGCTCTGGACGGATGAGAACTTATGGCAGTCCTGAAAAATGAGGTGAAGAGCTTCATCGTTCAGGCTCTGGCGTGCTTTGACACACCTTCTCAGGTGGTTGAATCCGTCAAGAACGAATTCGGCGTTGTGTTGAGCCGCCAACAGGTGGAAACACACGACCCAACTAAGACGTCCGGCAAGGGTCTGGCGTTGAAGTGGCAAACCCTGTTTCACGACACACGCAAGCGCTTCCGCGAAGAGACGGCTGAGATCCCGATCGCCAACCGAGCATTCAGACTCCGCGCTTTGGGGCGGTTCGTCGAGAAGGCCGAGACAATGAAGAACATCGCTTTGGCCATGCAGGTGCTGGAGCAGGCCGCGAAGGAAGTCGGTGACATCTACGTCAACCGGCACCGTAAAGATGAGCCGGACGAAGAGCCGGCAATCCCCACCCGCATTCAAGTTGACGTGGTGGATGCGAGGAAGCCGAATGCCGAGCCTTAACGTTCCGCAGGCTCTCTTCCTCACGCTGCCCCACAAGTTCCGCGCATTCGTTGCAGGGTTTGGCTCAGGAAAGACCTGGGTCGGATGCTCGGCGCTGTGCAAGCATTTCATGGAGTGGCCCGGCGTCAACGCTGGATACTTCGCACCCACTTACCCGCAGATCCGGGACATCTTCTATCCGACAGTGGAAGAGGTGGCCTTTGACTGGGGACTGAAGACCAAGATCAACCAGGCGAACCATGAGGTTCATATCTACAGCGGCCGGCAGTATCGCGGCACTGTGATTTGCCGGTCGATGGAGAAGCCGCAGACCATCGTCGGCTTCAAGATCGGCCATGCGCTGGTGGATGAGCTGGATGTGCTGACGTCGATCAAGGCGCAGCAAGCCTGGCGCAAGATCATTGCTCGGATGCGTTACAACCTGCCTGGGCTAAAAAACGGAGTCGACGTAACTACGACGCCGGAAGGCTTCAAATTCGTCTTCCTGCAATTCGTGAAGCAGCTCCGCGATAAGCCAAAGCTGAATGAGATGTACGGCCTGGTGCAGGCCAGCACGTTCGACAACGAGCTGAACCTGCCAAGCGACTACATCGAATCGCTGATGGAGTCGTATCCGCCGCAGCTGATCCTCGCTTACCTGAACGGCCAGTTCGTCAACCTGACGTCTGGATCGATCTACCACACGTACGACCGCAAGCTGAATCAGTGCTTCGACACTGTGCAGCCGGGCGAGACCCTGTTCATCGGCATGGACTTCAACGTCGGCAAGATGGCGGCGGTGACCCACGTCAAACGTGACCAGGGTCTTCCCCGCGCGGTGGATGAGCTGATGGATGGATACGACACGCCGGACATGATCCGTCGCATCAAGGAGCGCTATTGGGAGCACACCGGCAACGACTACAAGAAGACCTGCGAGATCCGAATCTACCCGGACGCCTCTGGTGATTCGCGCAAGTCGGTCAACGCTAGCGTCACCGATATCGCCATGCTCAAGCAGGCAGGCTTCACAGTCATCGCGCCGGCGGCCAACCCGCCTGTGAAGGATCGGATCAACGCCATGAACGCCATGTTCTGCAACGCGCAGGGTGAGCGGCGTTACTTGGTCAACCCGTTCACTTGCCCGACATACGCTGACGGCCTTGAGCAACAGATCTGGGCGCCCAACGGCGAGCCGGACAAAAGCCAGGGCAACGACCACGCCAACGACGGCGGCGGTTACTTCATCCACCGCGAGTACCCGATTATCAAACCGGTCACCGCTATCAAAATGGGATACGCCCGATGAGCAACGACGTCTCCTTCAAGCGGGCGGATTACATCGAAGTGCTGGAGCGTTGGGCTACCGTGCGCGATATCTGCGCCGGGCAGCACCGGGTGGTTTCTCGACTCCCTTACATCAACGCTCACGACAAGTCGCCTGAGAACGCCGACCGGAACAAGGCATATCGCGAGCGCGCCGTATTTAAGAACGCTACCGGCCACACCCGCAACGGCTTACTGGGTCTGGCCTTCCACAAAGACCCGACGCTCGATGTACCGAAGAAGCTGGAGTACCTACAGGACAACGCCAACGGATCCGGGGTGAGCATCTACCAGCACTCCCAAGGCACCCTGGAAAAAGTGCTTGAGGCTGGGCGCCACGGCCTGTACGTCGACTACCACCAAGATAATGCTGCTGGTGGTCACTCGGTGATCCTGTCGTACTGCGCCGAAGACATCATTAACTGGCGCACCGGCATGGTGAATGGTCACAACGTTCTGACGCTGGTCGTGCTGCGGGAGATGCTAGAGATTGAGGACGGTTTCGGATTCAAGGTTGTCGAGCAGTTTCGTGAGCTTGTGCTTGAGCCTGAAGGATTTGTCTGCCGAGTTTGGCGCCGGTCTGGGCCGAGAGGTGGCGGGCCACTTGAGGTCACGGACACATTTACTCCGGAGGGAATCACCGGTCGGCTAAAGGAAATCCCGTTCACCTTCGTCGGCGCGCAAAACAACGATCCGTCAATCGACGAGTCGCCGCTATACGACATCGCGATGATCAATCTGGGGCATTACCGCAACAGCGCCGACTACGAAGACAGCGTCTTCTGGTGTGGCCAGGCTCAGCCGTGGATTTCTGGCTTGGATGAGCAGTGGCGCGACTGGATGGAGAAGAACGGCGTTTACGTAGGCTCTCGGGCGCCGATGATGCTGCCTGTTGGCGGCGCATTCGGCTACGCACAACCATTACCGAACACCTTGGTCAGGGAGGCGATGAACGACAAAAACCAGATGATGATCGAACTGGGCGCTCGCATGGTCGTCGCTTCATTGGCGGCCAAAACCGCTACCGAGTCCCGTGGTGATCAGTCTGCATCGACGTCGGTGCTGGCCGGCTGCGTGGCGAACGTCAGCGAGGCCTATACCCGGGCAATCATGTGGTGCGGTCAGTACATGGGTGTCACCGACAAGGTTGCTTACCAGGTTAATCAGGAGTTCGTCGAGCTGACGGCTGATCCGCAGATGATCACGGCCTTGGTTGGCTTGTGGCAAAACGGCGGCTTCGCGAAGGCAGATCTGCGATCTTACCTGCGCAAACTGGGCTTGATTGCCCCGGAGCGCACGGACTTGCAGATTGATGGCGAGCTTCAAGAGCAGAGCGATGGCCTAGGCTTGGATGATGAGGTACCACCAAATGGCGGCAAACCAAGCAATCCTTGACGCCACGATCCGGCATGCGGTCTTCCTCGAAAAGCTGAAGGCAGGGGAGGTCGGCAAGTTTGCACCTTTCCTCAAGGAGATTGACCGCTCGATCCGGGACAGGCTCACCCAGTCGGACCTGACCGAGTACAACGTAAAGCGCCTGGAAGCGCTGCTGAAGGAAGTCGACAGCCTGCTGCTGGGCATCTTCGACCGCTACAGCGTGCAACTGAACCTCGATTTGATCGACATCGCCAACTACGAAGCTGAGTTCGAGGCCACAAGTCTGGCCAGGTCTGCGCCGGTCGGCGTGTCGCTTGATGTTGCGGCACCGACAGCTGCGGCCATCAGGGCGGCAGTGCTGACTAATCCGCTCAGCGTGCGTGGCACCGGCGGCGGGAAGCTGCTGAAGTCGTTCATCAAGGACTGGACCACTGCTGAGCGAGAGCGCGTCTCTGGCACGATCCGGCAGGGATTCTTCGAAGGGCAGACGAACTACCAAGTCATCCGCAACATTCGCGGCACCAAGGCGGCTGGGTACAAGGACGGCGTCCTGGCAACGACAAATCGCAATGCCAGCACCGTCGTGCACACCGCGATTCAGCATGTGTCGTCACAGGCTCGCATGGAAGTGGCCAAGGCCAACACGGACATCGTGGCCGAGATTGAAATGGTCGCCACCCTGGACAGCAAGACCAGCCAGCAATGTCGCTCGATGGACAAGCGGCGCTTTCCGGTCACCTCTGGGCCCAGGCCGCCGTTCCATCCAAACTGCCGCACAACGTTCATTCTGCTGACCAAACTCAGCGCGATGTTCGCCAAGGGCGCTACCCGCGCTTCTGTCGGTGCTGATGGGGCGGGTCAAGTCAGTGCGAGTCTGGATTACTACCACTGGCTTCAGCAGCAGCCGTCAGCGTTCCAGTACGTAGCTTTAGGGCCTGCCCGGGCCAAACTGTTCCGCGAAGGCGGTCTGAGTGTTCAGCGCTTCGCCGAACTGCAGCTTGATCGTAACTTTTCACCTCTGACCCTTGTGCAGATGAAAGGCCTGGAACCGCTGGCCTTTGAGCGTGCTGGATTGGTATAACGCCTTCAATCAATCGGAGGCGGCATGAAATATTTTATCGGGCTTGGATTGCTCATTGCGTGTGCCATCAGCGGTCTCTTGGGATTGACCATAGGTATAAACCTCAATGCGGAGTCAACGACAAGGTACGTACCGAATTGGGGTAGCCTGGGAGATTGGGTTGCAGGGGTGGGCGCATTTTTTGCGGTAGGTGTTGCTCTTTGGCAGTCGCATGTACAGCGGAAAGAGGATGTAGAGGAACTCAATATAGTTCAACGCCAGGTACGAGACCGCTGGCTCATTTCGGTTGTATCAAAAGGAAAGAGGCCTGCGAGAGTGCTGTGGGTTGGTTTTTACTCACGCAAGATCGACACGATTCTACCGATAAAGCGTTTCATTTTTCATGGGGACCAAGCGTCTCTACCTCAAACATTGAGCTTTGCAGAGAATATCGATTTCATGACGAAGCCTGAAATGTTTGAGGACTTGGCTATCAATGCTCTTCTTTCTTTTGATGATCTGGGAGATCTTGAGATTCAGGTGAAGACGACTCTGAGTGAGTTTAGGTCCCCCGTGTTAGAAGAAACCAAAGCGGCATTTCGTGCAGCGATACAGAAGAATTTTGACGCTGCACACGATCAGATCTCGAACGCCTAATTACTTTACAACTGAAATAAACACAGCCCTGGCAGTCGCCGGGGCTTTTTTATGCCTGCAAAGCGGGTAGACCAAACCCAAGGGGTGTATCAACGTGGCAGAAGAAAACGAAATCGACCTGGAAAACCCGGCAATCAAGGCCGCTATCGCGACTGCCGTTGAAGCATCCGTTTCAGGCTTGAAAACCAAAAATACGGAGCTGCTGGGCAAGCTGAAAGACACCACCGGCAAGCTGACCCAGTTCGAAACCCAGTTCGAAGGCATCGACATCGATGCCGTCAAAGGGCTGCTGAATCGGGCCGGGCAGGACGAAGAAACCAAGCTGCTCACAGAGGGTAAGGTGGACGAGGTCTTCAACCGCCGAACCGAGCGTTTGCGCGCTGATACCGACAAGCAACTGAAGGCCATCACCGCGCGCGCCGAGAAGGCTGAGACCTTCGCTGCCAAGTTCCAGGGCAAAGTCCTGGGCGACTCGGTGCGCGGCGCAGCACTTAAAGCCGGCGCTCTGCCGGAAGCAACCGACGACATCATCCTGCGCGCCAAGGGCGTGTTTTCACTGAATGAAGAGGGCGAAGCGATCGCCGTCGATGAGTCTGGCCAGACCATCCTCGGCAAAGACGGCAAAACCCCACTGACTCCGCTCGAATGGGCGGAATCACTGCGCGAAAGCGCACCTCACCTGTGGCCAAGGGCTTCAGGGACACAAGCCCCGGGCGGGGGTGGCGGCCAGGCTGCATTCAAACGCTCCGAAATGACCTCCGAGCAAAAGCGCGACTTCCAGCGCAAGCACGGCCAAACCGCATATCTGCAATTGCCCAAGTAAGGGGATTCACCCATGGCTACAACCGTTAATAGCGACCTGATCATCTACAACGATGAAGCGCAAACCGCGTACCTGGAGCGCGTCCAAGACAACCTCGATGTCTTCAACGCATCATCCAACGGCGCGATCGTTCTCGACAACGAATTGATCGAAGGTGACTTCCGTAAGCGTTCGTTCTACAAGATTGGCGGCTCGCTGGAGCATCGCGACGTCAACTCCGTTGGGAAGGTGACTGCGAAGAAGATTGGCGCCGGCGAAGCGGTTGGCGTCAAGGCTCCCTGGAAGTACGGCCCGTACCAGACCACCGAAGAGGCGTTCAAGCGCCGCGGTCGTCCGGTCGATGAGTTCTCCCAGATCATTGGGGCCGACGTGGCCGACGCCACACTGGAAGGCTTCATTCAGTACGCCACCGCCGCATTGCGTGCCGCTATCAGCTCCAACGCCGGCATGGTGGTAACCGCCAACATCGAAACCGACGGCAAGAAGACCTTGACCCGCGGCATGCGCAAATTCGGTGACAAGTTCGGCCGCATTGCTCTGTGGGTCATGCACTCCAGCGCTTACTTCGACATCGTCGACGAGGCCATTGCCAACAAGGTCTATGAAGAAGCCGGCGTCGTGATCTACGGCGGCCTCCCAGGCACCCTCGGCAAGCCGGTACTGGTGACAGACACTGCGCCGGCGGACGTGATCTTCGGCCTGCTGCCAAACGCCGTGGTGATCACCGAATCCCAGGCCCCGGGCTTCCGCTCGTACAACGTGGACGATGAGGAAAACCTCGGCATCGGCTACCGCGCCGAGGGCACCGTCAACATCGACGTGCTGGGTTACAGCTGGAAGGACGCCGTCGGCGGCGCAAACCCAACTTTGGCAGCCGTAGGCTCTGCGGCCAACTGGGTCAAGCACTCCGACAGCAACAAGGTCACCGCCGGTGTGATGATCACCCTGACGACCACGCCTTAAGGCTCACCCACGACAGCGGCCAGCAATGGTCGCTACGGAGATTTCCATGGAACTCATCTATTCCACTCAAAGCTCCGGCTTTGACCCAGACAAGCGCTATCGAAATCCGGAGCATTTCGACCGCCCGGAAGCAGGCGTAACCGGTGTTGTCGTCGTCGGCGAATGGCCGAAGGTGGTTGAAGGCTACGAGCATGTCGGCGTCGAAGTGACGGCGATAGAAGTAGAGTCTCGCCAAGTGCTGGTCGTTGGTGCTGGTGACAATCGTGCCGAATTAGAAGCGCTGATCGGCAAGTTGCAGATCGAAAGCGATACGGTCCGCGCTGTGATCGACGGCCTAGACACCGGCGTGATTGAAAAACCTGAAGCTGGTGAGCTCGCAATCCGCCTGTTTCATTCGCTCGACGGTATTCGCGTGCAGATGGTGGAGCTGGCCGGTGCACGCGATGGTCTCGCAGCGAAAAACGAGACGCTGCGCAACGAGCTCGCAGAACTGAGGGCAGGCGAGGGCGTGGAAGTCGAGGCCATGAAGGCTAAGCTCGAAGCTGCCGGCGTTCCCTACCGGGCCAACGCCTCGAAAGAATCCTTGGAAAAGCTCGTCGCTGATCTGCCCAAGGCGTGATACTGCTGGCTGTCGGTAAGCCGGCGGCCAATCATTCAAAACTCAATCCAGCGAGTCGATCCATGACACTCATCATCGAGGACGGCACCGGCAAGCCAGACGCCGAAAGCTACGCGAGCGCCGAGGACCTGGTCATGTACGCCGGCAAGTTCGGCGTGACCATCCCAGCGGGCGAGCCAGCGCAGGAAGCACTGCTTCGCCGGGCCGCCTTGGCAATGGATGGCAAGACCTGGAAGGGGCGCAAGACGGATGGCGATCAGGCTCTGGCCTGGCCGCGGCGGGGAGTTGAACTGGACTGCCAGATCAAGCCCGACAACTACCTGCCTGCGCGCATCCAGTACGGCCAGATGGCCTTGGCCGCCGAGATCCATGCCGACGACATCGACCCCATCGACAAGCGCAAAGGCGCTGTGACGCTTGAGCGTGTCGAAGGCGCCGTAACTCGCGAGTACGCCACGATCTCCAACACCAGCGGCCGACTTTTACCAGCAGCACCGGATCGACCGAGCGCCACGCAGTTTGCTGACTATTTGCTGAAGCGAGGTCTCTTTGCAGTTAGGGTATAAAAGAATACTGGCCATGATACAAAAATATCTTGATCGAGTTTGTTTTGGTGTATATCTTGGCGCCTCACTAAAGGAGCTGTGCCATGCTACCGAATCCAAAAAGCAGTAATTTCCGTTCAGCACTGCGAAATGCTCGAAAAGATGCGGGGCTCACTCTGACTGAACTCGCTGACGCTGCGGGAATTTCTAAAGTCATGCCAGGCCGATATGAGCGCGGCGAATCTCAGCCAACGATGTATACCTGGCAAGAACTCAACAAGGCGCTGTTTGAGGTTGACGACGAAGAGGTTGAGGCTGAAGCCAAGAAGCAAGATGTGGGTGAGTCTCTATCAGAGTCGACCCTTGAACAGATCCTTGAAGAGCTTAAAAGTCGAGGTTTTGGGACAGTGACTCTGTCCTACAGCTAACCAACAAGCCCAGCCATAGCGCTGGGTTTTTCATACTTGGAGCAACCATGGCCACCTTCTACGACGAAATGGCCGTGATGGCTCTGGAGATGATCACAGAGTTTGGCCAGCCCGTGATCATCCGAGCAATTACCGTGGGCGAGTACGACCCTGATGCTGGCAGCGCACCACCTGACACCTTCATCGATCAGACCGCCCAGGGCATCCTGCTCAACTTCACCGGCCAAGAATTCCAAACCAACAGCCTCATCAAGCAGGGCGATAAGAAACTCAAGATCGCCGCGCAGGGGTTGGCATGGGCGCCTGACCTATTGAACAAGGTGATCGTCCAAGGACGCACCTGGTCAATCGTCCCGCCGCTGAAAGAGATCAACCCGGCCGGAACGCCGATCCTCTACGAATTGCAGGTGCGGTCGTGAGCCGCGCCGGAGCAGGCCAGTACGGCAGTTTCGCCCTGAGCCTTGCCGAGTTTGCAGCACAGGCCACGGAAGCCATCGACGCGAGCCTGCGCGAGATCATCATCGAGGTCGGTAGCAGCGTTATCCGGATGTCACCGGTGGGCAACCCTGAGATCTGGGCACAGAACACGGTGGCCCATCAGTACAACAAGGCTGTGGACGATCACAACAACGATTTGCGCAGCGATCCGGCCAACCTGACGAAGGCTGGTCGACTTAAGCCTGGGCGCAAGCTGAACGACGGCATGGATATCGTTGCCCCTGACGGCTACGTCGGCGGACGGTTCCGGGCGAACTGGCACCTCTCCATTGATGTCGTCGAGAACGTGACCTTCGACGAGGTTGACCCGAGCGGCCAGGAGACGATTGCTGCACTGGTCTCGGCAGTCAGCGACTTCACCGCCGGACAGACTGCCTACCTCATCAACAACCTGCCGTACGCCATCCCGCTCGAGTTCGGACATTCGACCCAGGCACCGGGCGGCATGGTCCGCATCACTGTGGCCCGCTTCCAGCAGATCGTGCAGGAGGCCATCAGGAACAACCAGATATGAGCCACAACATCATTGCCTCAATCTACGAGGCCAGGCTGATTAACTGGGCGAAAGCTCTACCAGTCCCGCTAAAGGTCGTCGTCGAGAACGAGGCCTATACACCTGTGAGCGGCGCGACCTACCTGAAAGCATTCACGCTGCCAGCGGACACCGCGAGCAACACGCTTGGCGGTGACCACAAGCTGTATACCGGCGTGTTTCAGGTCAGCATCGTGACGCCTTCGGGCAAGTACCGCAGTGCGGCCGGCGCGCTCGCCGATCAAATCGCCACACTGTTCCCGCTGTACGAGCGGAACACCAAGGGTGCGCTGACCGTCGTGACGATGACACCGGTTGATCCCGGCCCCGGCATTCCAGACGACACCACCTATACGGTGCCGGTTTCGTTCTTGTACCGAGCCGACACCAACTGAATTAGCCCGTTGGGCAAACCCAGAACCCGCCATTGAGCGGGTTTTGTCATTTCTGCACAGAGGAAAACCCATGAGCGTCAAGATTCCCAACGGCACCACGTTTGAGATCGCGGCCACGCTGAGCCTCGCGAAGCCTTTCACTGCCATCAGTAACGCCAAGCCGGCGGTGCTCACTGCGGCTGCGCACGGCTTGGCCGACGGTGACGTGATTGTCATCGACTCCGCCTGGGCGAAGCTGAATGGTCGCCCGGCTCGCGTCATCGCTTCTGAAGCCGACGAGTTCGCCGCTGAAGGCTTGGACACCACCAGCGTGAAGAACTACCCCGCGGGTTCCGGTGCGGGCAAGGTTCGCTCTGCTTCTGGCTGGACACAGATTGCACAAATCACTGAGCCGGCGGCCAACGGCGGCGAGCAGCAGTTCCTCACCTACGGCTTCCTCGAGGACGACGACGATCGTCAACTGCCCACCAACAAATCGGCAAGCAGCATGACACTGCCAGTCGCCGATGATCCGACCCAGGCGTATGTCTCACTTGTTGAAGCAGCGGACGAAGACAAAGAGCCGCGGCTGGTGCGCGCAAACCTTCCGGGCGGCGCGACCATTTACTACTACGCGTACGTATCGATCACCGCGACCCCAACGCTGAGCCGCAACAACATCATGACGCGGACCATCACTCTGTCGTTCGCCTCCCGCCCAACTCGCTACAACGCCTAAGGGTTTCCATGGCAAAGTTTTCGATTGCGCCCAAGCCGACGTTCACCATCGATGTGGCTATCCCGCAGGTCGGTGATAAGCCGGCCATGGTGCCGTTTACCTTCAAGTATCGCGATCGCACCGCACTGGCCGAGCTTTTCGATGCCTGGAAGGCAAAAGCGGAAGCGATCGGTGAGCGTTTCAAAGGGACCGAACCAACCCTCGCGGAAATCACCGCGGCCGAGGTCGAGCAGGGTGTAGATCACATCAAGGACCTGGTGGTTTCGTGGGGCTTCGGCGAAAAGCTCAACGATGAGTCGATCACGGCTCTGGTGAAGAGCTGCATCGGTGTATCGGATGCCGTCGTGAGGGCTTACAGCGAAGCCTTTGGCAAAGCCCGCCTGGGAAACTGACCGCCGCTGCCCGTGCTCTTTACGAATCCGACGGATCAGCCGAGCAGATGGCCTTGTTCGGCTTCTCGCCGGAGGACTACGACGAAACCTTCGAAGTCTGGCCGGACAACTGGAAGTCGTTCCTCGTCATGGATTCGATGTGGACTCAGTGGCGCACAGGTGCATGCGGCGCAACCGGCCTCGATTACGGCGTGCTGCCGGAGGTGATGAAACTCGTCGGCATTTCAGCAAAGGATCGCCCGGGCGTGTTTCAAGACATCCGTGTAATGGAATCGGAAGCCATCGCGGTGATGGCTGAAGCCCGCGACAACCGCCCGTGAAGACGGGCACTTATTCAAGGTGAGTCGATGAACATTGCAGAACTCGGCATCAAGGTCGATTCGGCTGATGCCGCCAACGCTGCGACCGATCTCGACAAGCTGACAAAGGCTGGCGATCGCGCCGAGCAATCCGCCGTCGGCCTGATGAAAGAGATGGAAGCGCTGGAGAAGTCGCTATCGAAAGGCGCGACCACTACGCAGGAACTGGCGAAGCAGCGTGAGAGCCTGGCGAAACTCACCAAGACAGGCGCGTACGGTGAGGCTGAATTCTCCAAGATCACCGCGCAGCTCGATAAGCAGCAAGTGGCCTTGGCCAAGTCGACCCTAGATGAGCAGAAGGCTTTAAACAGCCTGCTCGGTGCCATTGACCCGGCCCGCGCGGCGATGGTCAAGCTGGATACTCAGGTCGAGCAACTGGGCAAGCACCTCGATGCGGGCCGCATCAGCCAGGACCAGTACAACTCGGCACTGGGCAAGCTGAACGGCAATTATGCCGCTCTGGAGAAAACCGCCACTGGTTTCGACCGTTTGAAACTCGGCTCTCGCCAGGCGCAAGAAAACGTCGTTCAACTCGGCAATGCGCTGTCCTCGGGCGACTGGGGTAGCGGCGTTCGTGCTGTGGCTCAGCTTGGGGCTGGCGCAGGCGCGGGTGCGGCGGGACTACTCGCCATCCTCGCGCCGCTCGCGCTGGCCACTGCTGCTGTGGGCGCGCTGGCATATGCCTATTACAAGGGCAGCGAAGAGCAGGACGCATACAATAAATCGCTGGTGCTTACCGGCAACTACGCCGGTGTGAGTGCCGGGCAACTGGGCGATATGGCGCGCCAGGTGAGCGCTACTGTCGGCACCACCGGGCAGGCTGCCGAGGTCCTGGCTCTGCTGGCTGGCAACGGGAAGATCGCCGGCGAGAGCTTCACCGGGATCACTCAAGCCGCTGTGTCGATGCAGGAAGCCACCGGCAAGGCAGTGAGCGAGACGGTAGCCGAGTTCTCCAAGCTGGCCGACGACCCGGTTAAGGCGTCGGCCGCACTGAATGAGCAGTATCACTATCTGACGGCGTCGGTTTATTCGCAGATTGCTGCACTGGAACAGCAAGGCGACCACGCCGGTGCGGTGAAGCTGGCGACCGAGCAATACGCCGACGCTATCAATGAACGCACTCCGCGGATCCTTGAAAACCTCAGCTTCTGGGAAAAGGGATACAACGCTGTCGCGCGAGCAGCCGACAACCTGAAAAACATCGGCCGTAGCGACATCGGCGCTGATATCGAGCAAGCTCAGCGGAACCTCGCCCGGGCAGAGGCCGGCGATGTTGGCCTGTTTCAGAACAAGCAGGAGATGATCGGGTTCTACCGCGACCGGTTGAACATGCTGGAGGATCAAAAGGCCGCTGAAGCTGATATTGCAAAGTATGAGGGTGAGCAGGCAAAGGTTCAGAAAGACGCCGTTGTTGCGATGGCCAAGGTCGACGCACTCACCAAGTCTTCTTGGACGAATGAGCAAAAGCGCGCAGATGCGCTGAAGGAATATCGCCGGCAACTCGACGACATCCGTAAGGCGGACCCCAAGGACAAGCGTCTTGAGCAGTCAGTCGTTGACAAGAACCTGGCGAACATCAACGACAAGTTCAAGGATCCGAAGGCCGCCGCAGGCAGCGCTGACCTGACCGGTTTCAACAACGCGAAGAACGCCTTGGCTGAGACCCTGGCCTACTACAAAAACGCCGACAAGGAATTGGAAGCGTCTCAGCGTGCAGGCGTGATCTCCCAGGCCAGCTACACCGAGCAACGGATCAGCCTGCTGAAGCAGCAGTCGGAGGAAGTTGCTCACAGCTACCAGTCGGAAATCGACGCGCTCGAAGCGGCCAAGGCCAAAAAGGGCACGACTGCCGCGCAAGTCATCCAGATCGATCAGAAGATCGCCGATGCGCGCTCAACGATGGTCAAGGCGCAGCAGGACAGCGAAAGCGAGCTGTCGATCATCGCTACCAACGAGCAAGGCCGCTTAAACAAGCAGACCCTGGCCGTCCAGACCTACACAAGCGCGCTTCAGCAACAGGTCGATACGCTTCGGCAGCAGGGCCTGCGTGCGGCTTCTGGCCTGGGCCAAGGTGATCGGCAGCGCGGTCTGACGGATCAGCAAAACGGCATTGACGATCGCTTCAATCAGCAACGCCTGGAACTGGCCAACCAATACGGCGATGGCTCGCGCGGCATGAGTCTCGACGAGTACACCCAGAAGCTGGCCGCGCTGAAAGCCACACAACAAGACCTGCACGACACCGTGCAAACCAACTACGAGGAAATGACCGCCGCACAGGGTGACTGGAGCGCCGGTGCATCATCGGCGTGGCAGAACTACCTGGAGTCGGCTCGGGATGTGGCCGGACAGACGAAAAGTCTCTTCAGCAACGCCTTCAGCTCGATGGAAGACGCCATCGTCAACTTCGCCATGACTGGGAAGCTGTCGTTCGCGGACTTCGCCAAGTCGATCCTCGCAGACATGGCGCGCATTGCTACACGGCAAGCCAGTTCGGCGTTGCTCAGCAGCTTGGTGGGTGCTGCCACGAGTTACTTCGCCGGGAGCGCGGCAGGTGCGGCACCTACGTCAGCAGGGTCCACTGCCGCCGGTTATTCCAACACTTACTTTCCGCAAGCGGACGGTGGTGCGTGGGGCTCCGGCGTGCAGCTATTTGCGAATGGTGGCGCCTTCACCAACAACGTCGTGACCAAGCCGACCGCCTTCGGGATGGCCGGGGGACAAACTGGCGTAATGGGTGAGGCAGGGCCAGAGGCGATCATGCCGCTTACCAGGACCGCCGGTGGCGCTCTGGGAGTTCGGGCGCTTGGTGGCGGATCTGGTGGCGGAACCACAATCAGCGTGCAGGTCATGGTGTCCGGCGACGGATCGACCAGCTCAACAACTGATGATCCTGCCTACGAGCAGTTTGGCAAGGACTTGGCCGACTTCGTCGATCAGCGTTATCAGAAGCTCGTGAGCCAGGATCTGCGGCAGGGCGGGAAAATCAACAGGGCCATCAAGGGGTGATTCATGGCAATTGAGCGATTCACCTGGCAGACGGAAAAGGGTGCGACGGGCGACATCAAGCAGCGTGTTCGCACCAAAGGTTTCGGTGACGGCTACAGCCAGTCTGTTTCGGACGGCATCAACAACGAGCAGCAGTCTTGGCCAGTCACTCACACGGGCAGCTCGGAACGGATTAAGGAAATCATCACGTTCCTGCGCCGCCACAAGGGGGCAAAGGCTTTCCTGTGGACGCCGCCACTCGGCGAACTCGGGCTCTACAGATGCACCGGCTTTCAGCCGTCACACAAAGGCGGATCGGTATACACGCTGACCGCTACCTTCGAGCAAACCTTTCACCCCTGAGGTAGCGCCGCATGGCTTTGATTACGGACATCCAGAAGCTGGAGCCCGGCGGGGAAGTGCGGCTGTTTGAGATCGATGGCACGGAGTACGGCGCAGACGTTCTGCGCTTTCACGCTCACGCCATCCCGCACACGCCCGATGAGCTTTTGGCTTATGAGGGTTCAACTGAAGAGCTGCCGGCAAAGTCAATCATTTGGCAGGGCAACGTATACGCGGCTTGGCCCGTGCAGATCGAAGGCATCGGCGCCGACAGCAATGGCAGCGCCACTCGGCCCACGTTCATGGCTGCCAACGTCAACGGACGTATCACGGCGCTGTGCCTGGCCTTCGATGACCTGTTGAAGTTTCAACTGACCGTGCGCGAGACGATGGTCAAGTACCTGGACGCGGCGAACTTCCCAGAAGGCAATCCGACCGCCGACCCAACCCAAGAAGCTCTGGAAATCTGGTTCATCGATCAGAAGACCAGTGAAGACGGCGAGGTAGTGCAATGGGAGTTGTCCTCACCAGGTGAGATCGACAACCACGGATTGCCCGGGCGCCAGATGACGACCTTCTGCCACTGGGCAATGACCGGCGGCTACCGCGGCCCGAACTGCGGTTACACCGGCAGCGCCATGTTCGATGACGACGACAACCCCACGGACGACCCGAGCAAGGACGAGTGCAAGGGCGGGCTCAAGTCCTGCAAATTGCGTTTCGGCGAGAACAACCAACTTCCTCACGGCGGATTCCCCGCGGTGTCCCTGATCGCACGGAGTTGACCATGCGCAAGCACATCTTGAGCGCCATGGCAGCGCACGCGGCCGCCCAGTATCCGAAAGAGGCTTGTGGGTTTTTGCTGGCGATCGGCAGGAAGCAGAGGTACTTCCCGTGCCGGAACATCGCCACTGAGCCGGCCGAAGAGTTTCGCATCGATCCCGAGGACTACGCCGCGGCGGAAGACCTGGGTGAGGTGATCGGCGTCTTCCATACCCACCCCGATGCAACCAGCCGGCCGTCACCGCACGACTTGGCCATGTGCGAGGCGACAGCCTTGCCCTGGCACATCCTCAGTTGGCCGGAAGGTGATCTGCGCAGCATTACCCCAAGCGGCGACACGCCGCTGCTCAACCGGCCGTTTGTGCACGGGGCCTGGGATTGCTGGCAGGTCTGTGCAGACTGGTATAAGCGCGAGCGGGGGCTTGAGTTTGAGGCCTTCAAACGCGAAGACGGCTGGTGGGAGAGTGCCGAGGCAGAAAGTCTGTACGAATCCAACTACGAGGCTGCCGGCTTCGTGCGAGTTGACCGGCCGCAGCGCGGCGACATGATCGTCATGGCGGTCGGCCGCACAGCTCACCCGAACCACGCCGGGATTTACCTCGGCTCGGACCCAGCTCTGCCAGGCGAAGAGGCAAACACCTTCGGCCCCGGGCCATTCCTGTTGCACCACCTGTATGGGCGCCCGAGCGAGATCATCGTGTTCGGCGGGCCATGGATGGACCGAGCGCGTCTAATTCTTCGACACAAGGACGCTCGGTGATACAGTCGGCGTTTTCAGGACGAGGAAGAATCATGCGGATCTTGATAGGCGCTGTGGCGGTGATGCTGCTGGCGGGGTGTTCGACATCTCCAGTTCCTTCTTCCCAAGCATCGCAGGCGCCAGCTCAGCAGCTTTTGAAGTTCCAAAGCAAGCCAGCAGGTAGCTTCGGAACAGTGCAGGTGATACGCGACTCAGGGCATACAGGTAGTTTCTGCTCAATGGCTGTCTTCATCGACGGTGAGAAGGTTGCATTGCTTGACCCAGGTCAGAAAGCCGCATTCTTTGTGCCTCCAGGTCCGTTGACTTTGGGTGCCGCATATTCTGGGTCAGGAATGTGTGGGATGGGCGCCGAGCGTATCGAGCGAGATGCGGTGGCAGCGCAAAACTCAGTGAAGAAGTACCGAGTGTTTACTGGTGGCGATGGGCAGATAGATATTTTGCCTACGACGCTGTGAGATTTAGAACCGCCCGAGAGGCGGTTTTTTTATACCTGGAGAAAACAATGGCTGCATTTTCTATCGACTATCAGCCCATGACCACGATTAGGCTTTACGGGCAACTGCGGCAATTCGGTCGATCATTCAGGCTTTCTGTGCGTTCCCCGGCGGAAGCCATAAAAGCGCTGTGCATCCAGATCCCCGGGTTTGAACGTTTCATTTCAAATGCAAAATCCCAAGGGATTGAGTTCGCGGTCTTCCGCGGCTCTAAAACCGTTCAAGAGAACGAGCTGAGTTTCAGTGGCTCTGACGAAATTCGTATTGCACCTGTAGTCACAGGGAGCAAGCGGGGCGGATCCTTTCAAACCATTGTTGGCTCCGTCCTAATCGCTGTCGCATTTGTGCTGTCGTTCACACCGTTCGCTGCAGCTTCACCATTCCTCTATCAGGTTGGCGCTGCAATGGTGATCAGCGGAGTCATTCAGATGCTCAGTCCGCAAGCCAAAGGCTTGAAGACGAGCGCAGCCCCCGAGAACACCCCGGGCTATGCCTTCGGCAGCGCGAAGAACACCACAGCGTCCGGTAATCCGGTACCGCTCTGTTACGGCAAGCGCCGGGTGGGTGGGGCGATAATCAGTGCCGCGATCTATGCCGAGGACCAGATGTAATTGTTTAGTGTGTTGTTCGTTTGCTGTTCGTAATTCGGATGCTAGAGTTTCGCGGAATAATTCGAGGGAATGACATGAGATTTTTAGCTGTTGCTTTGATTCTACTTTGTGTCGCTGGGTGTTCGACCTCACCGATTTCAGCTGAAAACGCAGAGCCTGTACCAAGGTCGAGACTTTTCGCATTTTCGGAAAAGAATGAGTCTCAGCTTGTGGTGACAAGGGATGGGGGCATTGTTGGATCTGAAATTCGCTTCATTTTACATATTGATGGAAAGCGTGCTGCTGAGTTTCATCCGGGCGAGGTGGCGCGATTCGGCCTTACTCCAGGCAAACATGTACTGGGTCTGAGTACTTGGGTAATGTTTGGGAAATCTGCAATTACTGAATCTGAGATCGAATTAAAACCAGGAGAGGCTGTACGTCGCAGGATCTCAATAAGGAGTGGGGATTTTTATCTGACTCCAACAGCTTACTAGAAACCTCATAAAACCCGCTTCGGCGGGTTTAATGAGATGGTCAGCCTGACCGAGAAGCCCTGCAGGTTTACGCTTGCAGGGCTTTTCTCGTTTTCGGCGGAGGATCTCTCATGAACACGATGACGCTTCTCGGTATCGACATTGGCAAACACAGTTTCCACCTACATGGCCAGGACGCCAAAGGTCATCAGGTATTGCGCAAGAAAACCAACCGCGGCCAATTGCTCAGCACATTGGCCCAGTTACCGGCCTGCACGGTGGTGATGGAGTCGTGCGGTGGCGCCCACTGGCTGGCTCGACAGATCGGTGCATTGGGCCACGAGGTGAAGCTGATCGCCCCGCAGCACGTCAAACCGTTCGTCAAAGGCAACAAAAACGACTTCATTGATGCCGAAGCGATTTGCGAGGCGGCGAGCCGCCCCGCGATGCGCTTCTGCTCGATCAAAACCGCAGAGCAACAAACGCTTTCAGCCCTGCATCGTGTCCGTAAATCTTTGATTGGCCAGCGAACCGTCGCGACCAACCAGATTCATGGCTTTCTGCTGGAGTTCGGGATCAGCCTGCCTATAGGTGCCGCTGCGTTGCACCGCGTGCCGGCGCTGTTGGACGACCCGCAGCACCCGGTTCCGTTGCGCCTAAAGGGCGTAGTGATGCGTCTCCATCATCAAATTCAACAGCTGAATGATGAAATCAAGGACATCGAGTCCGATCTGAAGCAACAGTTGAAAGAAGACGATGCCGGGAGTCGTTTGCAGAGTATTCCTGGCATCGGTCCCATCACCGCCAGTGCGGTATTGGCCGATGTAGGCGATGCGTCGAACTATCGAAGTGGACGCGATTTTGCCGCTTCGCTAGGGCTGGTGCCGAGGCAATATTCGACGGGCGGAAAGACAGTGCTTCTGGGGATCAGCAAGCGAGGCGACAAGCACATCCGCCAACTGCTGGTGCAGGGCGCGCGATCCATCATGCAGCATATCGATAAGCGGGAAGACGCCATTGGGCCTTGGGTTCGGGAGCTTCTGACGCGTCGACACTCCAATGTCGTCGCGTGCGCGCTGGCGAACAAACTGGCGCGAATCGTGTGGGCGGTACTGGCCAAAGGCGGCCAGTACGACCCACATCCGAACGCTTGAACGTACAGCTTTACTACCGGCTTTTGCGACGTCACTGACTGATGACAGTAAACGGCAAACGGCCCGACTGAGAACCTGGCAATAAAATCAGCTTTAGAGGCTGAGGGTTTTTTCAGGACAGTCGGGAGCGGCTACTCATCGAGGGCCGAGCGTTGTTGCAGCAACGCTCACAATGAGCCCGGATACATTAGCGCAAGCCAGCTTTACCGAAAACAGCCCATGAGGTTGCAGGAGATGGGCTGACCATACATTTTATTGCCTGGAGAAACGTATGGGCGCAGCACAGCAGCTCGATATTAACGGTGCCAAAGGCGGATCGGACAAGCCAAAGACCCCAACCGAAGCACCAGACAGCCTGCGCTCTGTGGCAGTGGCCAAGATCCTGATCGCGATGGGTGAAGGGGAGTTCGCCGGCAACCCGACCGCGCAGGACATCTACCTCGATAACACGCCGTTGCAAGACCCCCAAGGCAACATGAATTTCCCGAATGTTAAGTGGGAGTTCCGCAGCGGTTCGGTCGAGCAGAGTTACATCCAAGGTATCCCGTCGATCGAGAACGAGACCTCTTTGGGTATCGAATTGCGCAGCGGCACGCCGTGGGTTCGAGCGATCAGCAACACCGAGCTGTCAGCAGTGCGCCTGCGCTTCGCCTGGCCAGCCCTGCAATCGGTTGATGCCAGCGGCAACGTGAATGGCTACCGTATTGATTACAAAGTCGAACTTGCCGCCGACGGCGGCGCCTATCAGCAAGTGCTGAGCGAAGCTGTCGACGGCAAAACCACCAGCACCTATGAGCGAACCCGTCGCATTGATCTTCCCGCAGCTACCAGCGGCTGGCTGATCCGCGTCACCCGCATTACGCCGAACCAGAACAACAATAAAATCGCCGACACCATGCAAATCGCTGGCTTCACTGAAGTGATCGACGCGAAGCTGCGTTACCCGAACACTGCGCTGCTGTACATCGAATTTTCGGCTGAACAGTTCCGCAGCATTCCCGCGGTGACTGTCGATACCAAGCTGAAGAAGCTCCAAGTTCCAAGCAACTATGATCCGGAAACTCGAAGCTATACCGGGATCTGGGATGGAACCTTTAAACAGGCCTGGACAGATAACCCGACATGGATGACCTATGACATCACGGTCAGTGATCGCTTCGGTCTTGGTCGCCGGATCAAACCGTGGCAGGTTGATAAATGGGAGCTATACAGGATCGCCCAGTATTGCGATCAGTTGGTGCCGGACGGAAAAGGCGGCCAAGAGCCGCGCTTCATCTGCAACCTGAACCTTCAGGGCAAGGCCGATGCCTGGGCGCTGCTGCGCGATATCTCGGCGATATACCGGGGCATGACCTACTGGGCTCAGGGCCAAGTCTTCACGCTGTCCGACATGCCGCGCGCCACTGACTTCGACTTCGCCTATACCCGGGCGAATGTCCTCGACGGCAAGTTCACTTACTCGAGTGCATCGGAGCGCACCCGCTACAGCCGAGCCCTGATCAGCTACGACAACCCGGCCAACAACTACGACACCGACGTCACCGCGGTGACCGATGCCAAGCTTCAGCGGCGCTACGGCGATAACCCACTGGAGATCAGCGCGATCGGCTGCACCCGTGAGTCTGAAGCGCAGCGGCGTGGGAAGTGGGCGCTTCTGACCAACTCGAAGGATCGCGGGATCAACTTCCGTGTTGGTCTCGATGGTCGCATCCCGCTGCCTGGCTACGTCATTCCCGTGGCTGACGAACTGTTGGCCGGCCGCGCGATCGGCGGGCGCATCTCGGCGGTTGCTGGCCGCGCTATCACGCTCGACCGCGACACCCAGGCCAAGGCCAAGGCCGGGGACCGTTTGATCCTGAATCTGCCTAACGGCAAGTGTGAGGGCCGTACCGTGCAATCCGTGGCGGGACGCGTGGTGACCGTGACGGTCGCCTTCTCTGCGGTGCCGGAGCCCGAACTTGTCTGGGCGCTGGATGCCGATGACTTGGCTGTGCCGCTATATCGCGTGACCAGCGTGTCACGGCCGGAGCCTGGCGTCTTCGAGATCTCGGCCGTCCAGTACGACCCGAGTAAGTTCGCTTACATCGACACCGGCGCACGGCTGGAAGAGCGGCCGATCAGCGTGATTCCAATCACCGTCGTTCCGGCGCCGGCGAGCGTCACTGTCACCTCGAACTCGGTCGTGTCCCAGGGCATTGCCGTCGCCACCATGACGATTACCTGGCCCGCAGTGAACGGCGCAGTCGGGTATGACGTTGAGTGGCGAAAGGACAGCGGCAACTGGATCAAGCTGCAGCGCACCGGGATGACCAGTGTCGACGTGGTGGGTATCTATGCTGGCGCCTACGTGGCCAGAGTCCGTGCTGTGAGCGCCTTCGACATCTCGTCGATCTGGCGGGCGTCGATCCTGACCAACCTCAAGGGCAAGGAAGGTTTGCCGCCGGCGGTTTCATACCTGACAGCCACACCATTGCTGTTCGGCATCTATCTGAAGTGGGGCTTCCCGGCTGGCGCCGAGGATACCCAGCGCACTGAAATCTGGTACGGACCGACGACCAGTCTGGAGGCCGCCACCAAGCTGACTGACCTGTCATACCCGCAAAGTGATTTCTCGATGCTGGGCCTACGTGCTGGCGTGACGTTTTTCTTCTGGGCGCGTTTGGTAGACCGCATCGGCAACATCGGGCCCTGGTACCCGATCGGGCTTGGCGTTATGGGGCAGTCGAGTGCGGATGCTTCGGCCATCTTGGAAATGATCGCCGGCCAGATTGGCGAGACGGAACTTGGCCAGGACCTGCTGGACGAGATCAACAAAATCCCCGGCCTTCAGGACCAGATAGACGCGCTCGACGGCCTGACCGCTTACAAACCGGATCAGGTCTACGAGAAAGATCAGATGGTTGTGGAGGACGGCCATATCTTTCAGGCAAAGGGCGAAGTGCCAATCAACACCCCGCCGCCGAATGCGACCTACTGGCTGGATGTCGGTGAGTCAATCGAGACGGCGAACGGGCTGGCGCAACAGGTGGCTTTCAACACTCAGGACATCACCGAGCTCGACGGGGTTGTCACGGCGCAGGCGACCGCGTTCCAAGCGTTGCGGGCTTCCTACAGGGATGATAACGGGGAGGGTGATCTGGCCGATGCGCTCAAGGGCTGGACCAGCACCGCGGCCATCGCTTCGGAATCCAAGGTTCGGAGTTCCGAAAACGAGGCGTTCGCGCAGCGCATCACCACCTTCGATGCGAAGATCGGCGAGAACGCGGCCAACATCACCGAGCTGGAACAGGTGGTGGCCACCAACGAGTCGGCGACGGCCACCAAGATTGACCAGTTGAACGTGTCGGTGGGGCAGAACGCGGCCGCCATTCAACAGACGTCGACGGCCTACGCGGACACTGCCGGCAAGCTAAACACCATGTGGTCGGTGAAAATGCAGGTCGCGGCCGATGGCAAGTACATTGCCGCTGGTATCGGTCTGGGCATCGAGAACACCGGCGCGGGTCTGCAAAGCCAGTTCCTGGTCAGTGCGGATCGGTTTGCCGTCGTCAACACCATCGCCGGCGGCGCCATCTCGGTTCCGTTTGCAGTGCAGGGCGGTCAGGTGTTCATCAACTCGGCCTTTATCGCGGACGGCACCATTACCAACGCCAAGATCGGCAGCTACATCAGTTCGACGAACTACATCGCCGGTCAACAGGGTTGGATTCTCAACAAGGACGGGACGCTGGAGATCAACGGCATCGTGCCAGGGCAGGGGCGTTTGGTGATCAACGCGCTGAACGTCTCGGTCTATGACGCCAACAGTGTGTTGCGTGTCCGACTCGGCTATCTGGGGTAAAAAATGGCTTATGGATTACGCGTGTTTGACGAGAACGGTCAGCTCGCCATGGACACCAACAGCTTCACCTACCAGGTGATATGGCAGGGCGTGATCGACTTCAGCGGTTCGGTCGGCGATTACACTTTGAGCATTCCCGGTTTCAACCCGGCCAACTGCGTGTTCATGATCATTCCGACGAGAGAACAGGATGTGCAGTCCTCCGAATCCGGATCGGGCAACAGCAAGTCCTACCCCTACGTGTCGGTTTCATTGAATCAGGTTGTCGTCAAGTATAAAAACCCCTCCGCTACGGCCGCCACAATTGGCTCACGTATCGTTGCAAAGGGCTATGCAATCAGGTACTCGACATGAGTTTTGGCTTCCAAAGCATCAATGACAACGCCTTCGTTCAGATTGACGCGGAGGCACCACGACTGTGCCTGCTGACGAAGGGTTCGTACTCGGGTGTTACCAACGCCTCCGGGTTGTTTGCGAGAGCGATCACCAGTCCGGATCCTCCGCTGGTATTCATTCGGCCAGACCAGACGGGCGCTATTCAGGTGCCGATATCGGTGTGGTTCACCGGTAGTCCGGGTAACTGGACCGGGTTCACAATGAAAGCATCCAACGTCAATTCAACGCTGAGCGGTCAATATTTCGTGGCTGCTTGGGCTTCCATGGGCACGGCGGTGTATGGCTTGCGGTTGTGGGATCAGAACGCTGCACTGGTCTATGACAGTGGCGCACCTGCTGTGGTGGTCACATTCGCCGCTGGCAACTGGACTTACCTAGGCGACGAGGTGCTTATAGTGGGGCGTCGTTACATCTGGGGCATCAGCAAGCTGCTTGGAGCGGGGGAATACATTTCTATTAATCCCTTCGCCATGCACTGCCACAACGGAGCAAATGGTGGCAGCTGCGCGCTTGCCGTCGATTACGCCAACAGTCGAATCCTCATGTACAGCCTCGCAACAACCGCTTGGACGGACCAGGGTCACCGTCCTTTCCTCTGCGCCAAGCTACTGGCCTGAACGCCTATTTTCTGGAGATATTCAATGCCTTGGTATAAAGCCGGGACGGTTTCTGTTGCTCAAAATTCCAATGCCGTGATCGGCACGGGCACAGCCTTCATTGCCAATAGCCGTGTCGGTGATGGATGGCGAGGCCCGGACGGAGGCTGGTACGAAGTGACCAATATCGCCAGTGACACGGCCATGTCGATCTCGCCGAACTATCAAGGCGCAACCAACGGCGCTGGGGGTTACGCTCTGGCGCCGCTGCAAGGGTACGTCAAGGACTCGGCCGACGCGTTGCGCTCCCTGGTCATTCAATACGGCGCCAAACTCGCGGCTCTTGGTACCACCGGTAATTACGACATGCTGCCCGTGAGCAAGGGCGGTACGGGAGGAGCGACCCAGGCCGCAGCAAGGACCGGGTTGGGTCTGGGAACAGCGGCTGTCGAAGATGTAGTGCCTGTGACCAAAGGGGGCACCGGCAGCAGTGACCAAGCAGGTGCGCGCACAGGGCTTGGCTTGGGTTCTGTGGCTGTTGAAAACGTCGTCCCCGTAGCCAAAGGCGGTACGGGAGGGGCCACCCAGGCGGCGGCAAGGACTGGGCTTGGTTTGGGAACAGCGGCTGTCGCAAACGTCGGCACTGCCGCCGGGAACGTAATGACCGTGGGGGCGGGCGGTTGGCTCGGTTCGTCGATTATTGACAATGGAAACGCCAACAATCAGAAGGCGACAGGGTTGTACGCAGTGAGCGGCGCGACAAACGCGCCATTTACCGCGATCCAGCTGCTGACTTCGGATTGGGGTGGTGACCCCCGCTGGCAATCACAGTTAGCCCTAGGTATATCGGCAAACAAGGCTTACTTCCGTTCAATCATGAAAGACCAGACTGCGGCGACGTCATGGGCTGAGTTTTATCACACCGGCAATACAACCCGTGCAGCCGACGGCACATTGAAGGCGATCTGACCATGGCAAGAGCAGCAATCAACGTATTGGGCGCGACCGGCAAAACCTACGACTTCGTGACGCAGGGAGACACTCCGGTTGGATCAGCGCGAACCTCGAAAGGCATTTACCAAATCACCGGCTGCCTCGGCATGGTGCCGTTCCCCCCCGATGATGACGGCTGGGGTTACACCGTCAACCAGGTGGATATCCGAGCGGACATCGAGACAGACTTTGCTGACGGAGTGCTGACGGTCAAGGCAACGAAAGACGGTCTGCCCTACGACCTAAAGCACATGATCACTCTTCACATTTTGGTGCCGGATCCGGCACCGGTAGAGCTTCCTTTAATTCAGGATGAAAGCGAGACGTCAGAAGAAGAGCTTCCCCCCGACGCCTAATTGTCGACGCGCCAAGAACCCGCCATTGAGCGGGTATTTTTTTGCCTGGAGAAAAGTTATGCCTGTTACCGAGAAGGTCCGCGACATCCTCGCTCGCACGCTTTGGGGTGAGGCGCGCGGTGAAAGCCTGGCCGGGCAGATTGCAGTGGCTTGGGCGATTCGCAACCGCGTGAACGACGGCAAGGACAGATCGTGGTGGGGGGAGGGATATGCCGGTGTCTGCCTGGCGCCGTACCAGTTCAGCTGCTGGAACAAGAGCGACCCGAACTTCGCCTACCTGAGCGGGGCCAAAGCGATTCCGTTCCGGGAGCTTGCCCAGGCGCGGATCGCTGCTGACCAGGTGATCGACGGCAAGGTGCCGGATCCGACCGAAGGCGCCACGCACTATTACGCCATCGCCATGAAGAAGGCTCCGGGCTGGGCGGCAAAAGCCAAAGAAACACTCAGGCTTGGTGGTCATGTGTTCTTCAAGGATGTGCCGTGAGTGACTGGTTGAGCTGCACCGCGGATGACCTGGCTGCGGCGCTGACCAAGCCAGAGCCAGGGGAAAGACTTTCGAGTGGGCTTACGAAGCTTTGGGTGGTTGAGCGCTATCGCTGACCACCGTTGGCTGTTCAGACCCGCACGCAGCTGTCCACACTTCGTCCGTCAGCAGTTTGAAGATTCTATCTGATGGCTTGAGGGTGGATATCTCACGCAATGCCGCATCTGGCGAACTGAAGAACCCGGTCTCACTGAGCTTATGGCTCACGCAGTTAAGCTGAAAGCCTCGATACGAAGTGAAATGTTCGCTGACCCTTTTCACCACAACGTTGCGTATAGGCAGTTTGCCTTCGGCGCTTACGACCGAATAGGCCTTGTAAAATTCATCATCGGGAGTTGAGGTCGTACCAGCAGAATATGCATTGGCGGACAGCAGGGCTGAGACAAAGATGGCAAGACATCTCACGGCATTCTTCCTTGAATTGATCTGGTTATTTTGAAAGCAGGGGGGAGAGGGTCAGTGTAGAGCAGGTAACAGTTTAAGGCAGAATTGAATTTCGTATGAGCGCTCGGGATGGATGTGCCCTGCTGGGGAAAGGCGCTGCTGAACGGCTAGTCGCCGGAAAGCTCGCGGATTTTCACCATGAGCTCGCTAATGTGCTTACCTTTGGCCATCAGCTCCCAGTTGCTTTTCGTTTCAATATCGGTGGCTCTACGGTTCGAAGCTGCGAGGTCAGCCTTGGCTATCGTCAGTTCGGCACGCAGCTTACCGCATTCTTTCGAGACCTCAGCATGCATCTGCACCAGGCCGAAGATGTCTTCGCGGGCTTTTCGCAATTGCAGGGTCAGTTCCTGCACCTCGTTCTCGGTGATGCGCAGGAAGTAGCGACAGGTCTCAAGCTCAGTTGGGCAGCCAAGCCAGTCGCTGGTGTCTTCGATTTCGAGGGGGTCCACGGTCATGCCTTATCGATGCTGTTCGGATATACAGTAGTCGAGGCAAAAGGCTGGAGCTAGGGTGAAGCGACGAGCTGCAACCTCAGGTCATTCCGGCGTCATCATGACGGCGAGTGTCATCTTGATGAATTCTTCATTCTGGCCGATCACATCCAGGGCAACGCGAACATTGTTGCCTATTTCTGTTGAGCCTTGGCTTTCAACCAACAACGTGAGTTCCATGATGGCAGCTTCAAGGGCAAGCTGGTTTTCGTTGATCTTGTAAAGCAAGGAAGGGAGCAGGTCTGAATTGGGCATTGTGATTTCCTCCATGAAGGAGGAGAGCGTAGCAGTCAAAAAAGATTTGGTAATCGGTCGGCAGAACGCCGAGGGAGGGACCTTGCCTAAAATCTTGTAGCCCAACAAACTTTCGTCACCCCTTTACAGAGTATTGCTCAATGATGACATCGGACGTTGTATCGATTTTTCGCAAAGAAATTGATTCGGCAAAAGGGAGCGGGTTATCTGACGTTTCACTCGACAGTCTTACTAAACTGGTGGACATCATTGAGGCAGAGTCACAACGAACGCCAGAAAATATTGAGCACGCACAGGCGCGCATTGAGCAATTCAAGTCTAGCTTGGTGGATTGGCAAAATGACAATCAGCGTGATCATGAAAGTCGGCTGGAGATGTTACGGGCGACTATCGCGACGTCCCATTTAGCTATCAAGAGCGCCTTACTCATTAACGGTGGAGCTGCTGTCGCATTCTTGGCATTCCTTGGGACAGCTTGGTCGCGATTCAGTGGCGCAACGGTCAAGGGGCTTTTGGCTTCGTCTCTTGAGCATTTCGTTATGGGAGTCATGTTCACGGGGGTAGGTGCGGGCGTGGCATATTTTTGCCAAGCAGCCTTTGGTGGGGACCTTGGTAAGCACAGTGAAAAGGTTGGGGAGTGGCTACGTTGGGTTACAGTTCTTCTGGTTCTAGGTTCTTTTTGGCAATTCTACGAGGGCTGCCGATTGGCGCTTCAAGCATTCATAAGCGGTGGGTGATCTTTGCACCATCACTACCTTCGTGAATTGGCGCATGTAGGGTTGGCAGGACGCCGGGGAAGGGGAACTACTGTAGGAATATACGACGCTAACTTATTGATTCTTATAGGTCTATGTGCAGGTTTTGAGAGTAGTGGAAACCACCATATTTCCCTTTAATATCAACAGGTTACACAGGGCTCCCGGTCACCTTGACATGGTGGTGGGCTGGAAGCTTCATTGCTGTCAGTTTACTCAGCGCTTAAGGTGAAAAGCATCTCTCTTGGCTTCAAGGTAGGGACCACATGGCTATTCAATACCACCCCGAATATTTGGGTAGGTTTCTAGCTCCGGGAATTTCTGATTTCACTGCCTGTGATGCGGTTGATCTAACGGACAGCTACCCTGAGGCTTCACACTGGCTAGACAATCATTTTTTGAACTCTCTATTTCGCTCGGGCTACAGGAATAAATACCGCCAGTACGCGATCAACCAGATCTATAGAGCACAGGTATTGTTCGCGGACTACCATGAGGCCCGCTGTCTCACTTTAGAGTTTCTATCGAAGGGTAAACCAGATAACCCAGCCAGTAGAATTTACTTCCGAGCTCTCGCTCGTTGGGAATCTTGCTTGCTGAATCTACAAATCTTCATCGACGTGATGAATAAAATGAAGAGGGACTTTCAGGACGAGCCAGTGTTCCAGGATGGAGACGGGACACCGGAGCAACGAGCATATGCCATCGCCAACACTATTAAGCATTGGGGGGGAGATATTTCTGCCGGCAGACACGAGGAGGGGGATACGGTTCCCCTTTGGCTTGCTAATGGCGGGCTCATAACTAGAAAAGCAGAACTGTCATATGCCGAGCTCGCCACAATAATTTCTGAAGTCGCCACTGTTGCAGACGTGATGCAAGACGCTGATGCATTCACTGCAGGGAAATGACATTTCTCTGGGAAGTTTGTGCGCAAAACCTCCTCTAGAGGCCGCGTGTTTCCGTTTGCATAAGCACAAAAAAGCGGATTTTTTGCTACCCTGGAAAGGGGGTTTTATCCTTATAAAACAATTGCTTGGGTCGCTACAGTCCCCAGCATGGGGTGCTAGGGGTCGAGTGTTCGAATCACTCCGTCCCGACCATATAATTCAAAGGGTTGCGAGATTTTATCTCGCGACCCTTTTTTATTTTTGGTCGTTTTTACCCCTACAAAACGACTGGCTCTGGGTGGAATCTTCGGCTGTGATTCCAAGGTCGGAAATTGTCCCGTGGGCTTTAGCCGCCGCTTGATAAGTGAGTTGACGACGGTTTTTAGGTTCATCCCTGTCGCACGTTACCGGCACAATTGGCCGATAGCTGCCGGTCGCGACAGGCTGCTAAGGACCCACGTCTTTTCCTGCTTCGGCAAGAAAAGAAACCCCTTAGATTTCAATGGGTCGGAGGCTAGATACGAGTCTCGTTTCCGGCTCCAGCTCCATGGGGTTCTGCTGAATTCCATAGAGAAAGAAAAAAGGACCTTCGGGTCCTTTTTTCATTTGTGCGGTATCCCGCTGAAATCCGCTGCGTTCCAGCAGCATCCGGTGGTTTTAAGTCCATTTTTTTGCCTCTTCTTCGACGCCCCATCTGCCAAGACTTTTTTGGATGTCGCTGCCTTGATGCGAGCATTTCACTCGCGCGCAATGGTAGGACCAGACGAACAGTTTGCGTTGGCCGGTTTTGTCCGAAGGCCCAGGACACCGCCAGCATCGTCACTACCGCTGCCACATAGGGCACGGAACTCAACCAGCCGGTGGTGACGATATCAGACGCTGAGGCTGGTTTGATGATCGACGGTAACCACATGATGAAGCCGTACACGCCGATGCTCCATAGCGCATGCACCACAGCTTGATCACCAGTGGGGAGGTGAACGCCTGGCGGTAAGTGCGCGCCACTTTCATGCCTTTTTGTTTGTCGACCAGAATGGCGGCAAGTTGGTCCTTAGTCTCGAACACCCCCATCACAAACAAAATCAATAAACGCTCGCAACTTCGGCGTCAGGTAGCGGCTCGACGGCCATACCACCTGAATGTTCAGCGTGCGCAACACTTTGTCAGGCAGTATCGACACCAGCTCTCCGGCCGCCAGTGCCTCGCGCACCGCAAACTCGGGAACGCAGGCGATGCCCAGTCCTTGTCGGGCCATGTGGATCAGCATATCAAGGTTATTGCAGACCATCGTGGCCGGTACTTTCAACTCGGTGCCTTCGGCAAGCCCCGACAGTGGCCATTTTTCCAGTTTGCCCGTGGAGGGCAGTTTGTAATGCAGGCAGTGGTGTTCCTGCAGTTGCTCGACATTCTGCGGGTAGTCGTGGCTCGCAAAGTAGCTGGGGGCGCCGACGAGGTAGAAGCCGAAGCTGTCGAGTTTCCTGGCCATTAACCGAGAGTCGTGCAACTGGCCGGTGCGCAGCACGGCGTCGAAACCTTCCTCGACCACGTCCACCAGCCGATCGGTGAAGTCCAGTTCCAGCTGGATTTCTGGATAGTGCTGCATGAATCGTGAGAGCTGCATGAACAGGACATTGCCCAGCAGCGGCAGGCTGATGCGCAGTTTACCTCGTGGTGTCTCGCTGGAGCTGGAGAGTTCCTGCTCGGCGGCTTCCAGTTCGTTGAGCACCCGGCGGCAGCGCTCCAGAAACAACGAACCTTCGCTGGTCAGGTTGATGCTGCGGGTATTGCGATGGAACAGGCGTGCGCCGAGTTTCTCTTCCATGCGCGCGATGCTCTTACCCACCGCCGAGGCGGAGATCCCCAACAAACGGCCGGCCCCAACAAAACTGCGGCTTTCGGCAACCTGCACAAACACCGTGATGCCATTGAGCTTATCCAACACTCACTCCTTTGATTGCGGACAAAAAGGTCCGTGGACCTCGGAATAGTAACCTCTGTTTCCCGACAACGGCCCCCTCTACCATCGAGACATCGACTTATTCATCCAACTATTCAGGTCCGCCAATGTCAGTCAACGAACCGCTTCGCTCATTACAGTCTCTACGCTCGTTTGAACTCGTCGAGCTGGCTTCGCGCATCGACGCGGTGCTGGAGCAGACCTTGCACGATCAGCGCCTGGTAGGCGCAGTGGTGCTGGTGGCTCACCGCGGCAAGCTCATTTACCAGCGCGCGGCCGGATTGGCCGACCGTGAGGCGCAGTTGCCGATGCGCGAGGATGCCTTGTTTCGGCTGTCTTCGGTATCCAAGCCGATTGTTTCGGTGGCTGCACTGGCGCTGATCGATCAGGGCAAACTCAACCTGGATGACGACATCACCCGCTGGCTGCCTTACTTCAAGCCGACCCTGAGTGACGGCCAGCCAGCGACGATCACGGTGCGTCAGTTGCTGAGCCATACCGCCGGCCTCACTTATGGTTTTCTGGAAAGCGATCAGGGTGGTCCTTATCGTGATGCCGGTGTGTCCGATGGCATGGAGCGCAGCAACGTGACGCTGGAAGAAAACCTGCGCAGCCTCAGTCACGCGCCCTTGCTGTACAAACCTGGCAGTTCGTGGGGCTATTCAATTGCGACCGATGTCCTGGGCGGCGTGATTGCTGCAGTCACCGGCACCTCGCTGGCCGCTGCAATCGAGGCATTGATCGCCAAGCCACTGGGCTTGCGCGATGTCGGTTTCGGTGTGTCCGACGCCAGCCGCCTGACCCCGGCGTACCTGAACGATCAACCACAGCCGCGGCGCATGAAAGAGCTGGAAGTGGTGCCGGTTTTCGAAGGCACCGCCGGCATCAAGCTGGAGCCGAGCCGGGCCCTGGACCCACAGGCTTTCAACTCCGGTGGTTCGGGCTTGATCGGCAGCGCTGGTGAGTTCCTCCATCTGCTCGAAACCCTGCGCAAAGGCGGCGCGCCGTTGTTACCTAAAGCGCTGGTCGATGAAATGACCACCAACCAGACCGGCGAGCTCGAACTGGAAAACTGGCCCGGTCGCGGCTTCGGCCTGGGCTTTACCGTGCTCAAGGACCCGGCCGCCGCCCAGACGGTCGAGTCGGTCGGTAGTTGGCGATTGGGTGGTGCCTATGGACACTCCTGGTTCGTCGACCCGGCCGAGCAATTGACGGTCGTCGCCTTCACCAATACAGCCTTCGAAGGCATGTTCGGGCAATTTACCGTCGACCTGTGCAACGCCGTTTACGGGGAATGACCTTCGCGCCGGTCCCAGCCCGGGGACCGGCCGCAAGCACAAAAAAGCAGCGTTCCGCCGCTAAAAATGTCTGCATCTAGCCGTACCCCTGGGGTCAACGGACCCTCGCAACATTGCCTGCAATGCTCGCAACGCCGCTGAGATTGTCGTGAGATTTTTTTACAGGGAGCACGCCTGCACACGCAGGTGTTTTGGGGCGTGCCATGACTATTTGGGGATCGGAAATGAAAAACGCAGAGTTCTATCATTCGCATTTCCACAGCAAGCTCGACTCACTCACCGGGATCCGTTTTCTGGCGGCGGCGATGGTGTTCATGTTTCACGCCTCGCTGACCCGGATCATCGGTTTCAACCCCTATGCCGACACCAATGTGATCGATGCCTTTCAACGGATCTTCAGCGGTGGTGGCTGGCTCGGGGTGTCGTTCTTTTTTGTGCTCAGTGGCTTCGTGATCACTTGGTCGGCTCGCAAAGGCGACAGCGTGACAGGCTTCTGGAAACGCCGTTTGTTGAAAATCTACCCTAACCATATCGCCACCTGGGTGTTGGCGATGGCGCTGTTTGCGGTGCCTGCCGCCAGCGTGGCGATCTGGTTGCCCAACCTGTTGCTGGTGCATTCCTGGATTCCACGGATGGACACCTTCCTCAGCGTCAACGGGCCGTCCTGGTCGCTGTGCTGCGAGTTGTTCTTCTATTTGCTGTTTCCGCTGGCACTCAAGCTGATCTGGAAAATTTCCGAGGAACGCCTGTGGCACTGGGCCTGGGCGATGGTCGCCGGCCTGGCCCTGACGCAAGTGGCGATACGTTTGCTGGCACCTGCCACGCCGTTTATCAATGAGTACCCGATTTCCCTGAGCCAATGGTGGTGGTCTTACTACTTCCCGCCCGCGCGCATGTTCGAGTTCGTGCTGGGCATGCTCATGGCCCGCATTCTCATGGCTGGGCGCTGGATCGAATTGAGCGTGCCCTGGGCTTTCGCGCTGATGGTCGGCGGTTACCTGGCGGCCATGTGGGTGCCGTTCCAGTACAGCCTGAACCTGGTAACGCTGGTGCCGATTGCAGCGCTGATCACGGCGATTGCCGCCAGTGACCTGCAGGATCGCAAGGGGTTGCTCAACAGTCGCTGGATGGTCTGGCTGGGCGAAATCTCCTTTGGTTTCTACATGATCCATCTGCTGATCATGACCTGCGCGACACAACTGCTCGGCGGCCGACTGTTCGATAACTGGACGGCCACGTTGATCGTCGCGGCCAACTTTGCGCTCTCCATCTTCGGTGGTTGGCTGTTGTTCAACTTTATCGAGCGACCGGTCATGCAGCGCTGGGGGCGAACCGGGAAAGCCAAGGCGCTGGGCAGCAGCCTGGGCACCCCCGAAACCGCACCTTGATCCATCCTCGACAGATTGCTTCGACACACGTCGCTTAATAACAGGGAAGTTGTTTATGGACTCGATCCGACCCAAACGTTCGGGCAGTGCGCTCATGCTCCGCGCCAGTCTTGCTTGCGCTATCGTCGTTGCCCTGGTGATCGTGCTACGCGGGGAACCGTCCACTATCGCCAAGGCCAGCGTCGCGCCAGCGGCCGCCGAAGTCGATGTGGCCATGGCGCTGTCCAGGCCAGTGACCGACTGGCAGAACTATTCCGGACGTCTGGAGGCGGTCGAAAAAGTAGTCATCCGGCCGTTGGTGTCCGGGACGATTGTTGCTGTGCATTTCAAGGATGGCGCGATCGTCAAGGAAGGCGACTTGCTCTTCGAAATCGACGCCAGGCCGTATACCGCCCGGGTCGAACAGGCCCAGGCCAGTCTGGCGGCGGCGAAGTCGCGAAGTCTGTACACCGCCACCGATCTGGGCCGGGCCCAACGGCTGATCAACTCCAATGCCATCGCCATGCGCGATCTGGACGAGAAACAGAACGCCGCCAGCGAAGCACAAGCCAATGTCCGGCAGGCCCAGGCGATACTCGACAGTTCCCGGTTGGATTTGGCCCACACTCGCATCACGGCGCCGGTCAGCGGACGCATGTCCCGTGCCCTGGTGACCGCGGGCAATATCGTCAGCGCCGGTGAAAATGCCGCGCCGTTGAGCACCCTGGTATCGCTCTCGCCGATCTATGCCGCTTTCGACGTCGATGAGCAAACGTTCCTGCGCTACCTCAATCACGGCAGTGCTAAGGGCAGTGAAGTGCCGGTCATGCTCGGGCTGTCCAATGAAACGGACTATTCGCGCGGGGGCAAACTGGCATCGATGGACAATCAGCTCGACGTGCAGTCGGCTACGCTGCGGGTGCGCGCCAGTTTCGACAATGCCGACGGCCTGCTCAGGCCCGGCATGCTGGCCCGGATCAAACTCGGCGGCGGCCCGCCGCGTCAGGCCGTGCTGATCGACGACAGCGCAATCGGCACGGACCAGGACAAGAAGTTTGTGTTGGTGGTGACCGCTAATGATCAGGTTGAGTATCGGCGCATCAGCCCCGGCAACCTGGTGGGCGACTTGCGAATCATCGATTCCGGCCTGCAAGCCGGCGAGCGGGTGGTGATCAATGGCCTGCATCGGGCGCGGCCGGGCGATACCGTCAGACCCTTGCTCGCCCAACACGTCGATGCGAGGGAAGGGCAATGAACTTTTCGCGCTTCTTCATTGACCGCCCCATCTTCGCCGGAGCCCTTTCGACCCTGATTTTGCTGGCCGGGATCATCTCGCTGTTTCGCTTGCCGGTCTCGGAATACCCCGATGTGGTCCCGCCGCTGATCGTGGTCAACGCCCAGTACCCCGGCGCCAACCCGGCGGTGGTGGCGCAGACTGTCGCGGCGCCGCTGGAGGAGCAGATCAACGGCGTCGAGGACATGCTGTACATGCAGTCCCAGGCCAACAGCGATGGCAACCTCACGCTCAGTGTCACGTTCAAGGTCGGTACCGATCCGGACAAGGCCCAGCAGTTGGTGCAAAACCGTGTCTCGCAAGCCTTGCCGCGTCTGCCGGAAGACGTGCGGCGGCTGGGGGTGGTGACGATGAAGTCATCGTCGACCCAGACCCTGGCGATTCACCTGGTCTCGCCCGATGACCAGTACAACGCCACCTACCTGCGCAACTACGGCATTCTCAACATCAAGAACCAGTTGGAGCGCATCCCGGGCGTCGGTGAAGTGCGGATCTGGGGCGGCGGCGACTATGCGATGCGCATCTGGCTCGACCCGCAAAAAGTAGCTCAGCGCGGTTTGAGCGCCAACGATGTGGTGGCGGCGATCCGTGAGCAAAACGTGCAGGTCGCGGCCGGCGTCATCGGCGGTCAGCCCATGCGTACGGACGTGGCCCAACAGCTGTCGGTCAACACTCAGGGTCGGCTGAAAACGGAAAAGGAATTCGGCGACATCATCCTCAAGAGTTTGCCGGGCGGGGCGGTGACTTTCTTGCGCGACGTTGCCCGTGTCGAACTGGCGGCGTCGGACTACGGTTTGCGCTCACTGGTCGACGGCAAGCCTGTCGTGGGTTTCGGCGTGTTCCAGATGGCCGGCGGTAACGCCCTGGCAATTTCCGATCAGGCGCGCGACATCATGCGCCAGGCCAAGCAAGACATGCCGGCCGGGGTCGACTACACGATTGTGTTCGACCCGACCCAGTTTGTCCGCTCGAGCATTCTGGCGGTGATCCAGACCCTGCTCGAATCGACGCTGTTGGTCGTGCTGGTGGTCATCCTGTTCCTGCAAACCTGGCGCGCCTCGATCATTCCGCTGCTGGCGATGCCGGTGTCGATCATCGGCACGCTCTCACTGATGCTCGCGTGTGGTTTTTCGATCAATGCCCTGTCGTTGTTCGGCATGGTTCTGGCCATTGGTATCGTCGTCGACGATGCGATCGTGGTGGTCGAGAACGTCGAGCGCAACATTGCTCGCGGCCTGAGTCCCAAGGATGCCTCCTACAAGGCGATGGAGGAAGTCAGCAAGCCCATCATCGCCATCACCCTGACGCTGGCGAGTGTGTTTGTACCCCTGGCGTTCATGCCCGGGCTGACCGGACAGTTTTATCAGCAGTTCGCATTGACCATCGCCATCTCCACCATCATTTCGGCGTTCAACTCCCTGACCTTGTCACCGGCGCTTTGTGCACTGTTGCTCAAGTCCCACGACGCACCGCGAGATCGCCTCAGTCGGGCTATCGATCGGTTGTTGGGGCCATTGTTTAGCCGTTTCAACCGACTCTCGGCGCGGGGCGAGCAGGCCTACGGCAGCAATCTGGGCCGGGTGATTCAGCGCAAAGGCATGACCCTGGGCTTTTACGCACTGTTGCTGGGGTTCACGGCCTGGCTTGGCCATTCGTTGCCTGGTGGTTTTGTGCCGGCCCAGGACAAAGAGTTTCTGGTCGGCCTGGCGCAACTGCCCAATGGCGCCTCGCTGGAGCGCACCGAGCAAGTCATCCAGCGCATGAACGACATCGCCCTCAAGCAACCTGGCGTGGCCCACACCCTGGAGTTTCCGGGCATGTCGGTCAACGGCCTGATGAACTCATCGAGTGCCGGCATCATCTTCGTGATCCTCGAACCGTTCGCCAACCGGCATGGTTCGGACATGAGTGCCGGGGCCATCGCCTCGGCGCTGAACCAGCAGTTTTCCACGATCAAGGAAGCTTTTACCGGGGTGTTCCCGCCGCCTCCGGTGTTGGGGTTGGGTACTTTGGGCGGGTTCAAGTTGCAGTTCGAAGATCGTGGCGCGCTGGGGTTTGAAAAACTTGATGAAGCGGTTCGCGCCTTCCTCAAGCAAGCCGCGCTGGCACCTGAGCTGGGGCCAAGCTTTTCCAGCTACCAGATCGATGTGCCGCAATTGAAGGTCGATCTTGACCGGGTCAAGGCCAAGCAGTCGCAGGTTGCCATGACCGATGTCTTCGATACGTTACAGATCTATCTGGGCTCCTTGTATGTCAACGACTTCAACTTGCTGGGCCGGGTCTATCAGGTCCGGGTGCAAGCCGATGCGCCGTTCCGCGCCCACGCCGATGACATCGGGCAACTGAAGACCCGCAATGCCGACGGCAACATGGTTCCACTGGCCAGCCTGGTGGAGGTACAACCCACCTATGGGCCGGAAATGGTCGTGCGCTACAACGGCTACACCGCCGCCGACCTGAATGGCGGCCCCGCGCCGGGTTATTCATCTGGTCAGGCCCAGGCCGCGGTGGAGCGAATCGCGGCCGAGACGCTGCCCAAGGGCATCAAGTTCGAATGGACCGAGTTGACCTACCAGCAAATCATTTCCGGCGACTCCACGTTGTGGATCCTGCTGATTTGCATGCTGCTGGTGTATTTGGTGCTGGCCGCCCTCTATGAAAGTCTGCTGCTGCCGGTTGTCATCTTGCTCATCGTGCCCATGAGCATCATGTCGGCGCTGCTCGGGGTGTGGCTGACCCAGGGCGATAACAACATCTTTACCCAGATCGGCCTGATGGTGCTGGTGGGGCTGGCCAGCAAGAACGCGATTCTGATTGTCGAGTTCGCCCGTGAGCTCGAACAGCAGGGACACAGTATCGTGCGCGCTGCCATTGAAGCCAGTCAGTTGCGTTTGCGCCCGATTCTGATGACCTCGATCGCTTTCATCATGGGGGTCGTACCCCTCGTGCTCTCTACCGGTGCCGGTGCCGAAATGCGTCACGCCATGGGCGTCGCGGTGTTCTTCGGCATGCTCGGGGTGACCTTGTTCGGCCTGTTATTCACCCCGGTGTTCTATGTCGCGCTGCGGCTGCTTGCGACACGGCGATCACGCTCGGTGGCGGACGACTTTGCGCCATCGGTTGCGGACATAACTGTCCGCTAAGAATGGAACAGCAGCTTGTTTTTCAGTATTCGCACTCACTTTACAGTTACCGCCAATCAACGAAACAAGGAGACAGTCAATGACGCGCGTCGTGCGGTTTAGCCAATATGGTGGTCCGGAAGTGCTCAGGATCGATGACATCGACGTGCCTGAACCGGGGCCTGATGAAGTACGGATCACCGTCAAAGCGATTGGTCTGAACCGGGCAGAATCCATGTTCCGCTCCGGCCAGTATCTGGAAGAGGCACAGTTTCCTTCCCGTCTCGGGTATGAAGCGGCGGGTATCGTCGAGGCCGTCGGCGCACGCGCCGGCCAGTTTACGGTCGGTGACATCGTCAGCCTGATTCCTCCGGCCTCCATTGCGCAGTGGGGCACCTATGCCGAACTGGCCGTCGTGCCGGCGGCGATGCTGGTCAAGCATCCCGCCACCCTGTCATTCGCTGAAGCCTCGGCGGTATGGATGCAGTACATCACGGCGTGGGGCGCGTTGATTCATGTCGCGGCATTGCAGCCCGGCGAATTCGTTCTGATTACGGCTGCCTCAAGCAGTGTCGGCCTGGCGGCGATTCAGATTGCCAATCAGGTTGGCGCCATCCCGATCGCCGTCAGCCGCACTCTGGCCAAGCGCGAGCAGTTGCTGTCTGCCGGCGCCGCGCATGTGGTGGCCAGCGAGTCGGCGGATTTCAATCAACAGATTGAACGGTTCACTGCGGGCAAGGGCGCCCGGGTGATCTTCGATCCGGTGGGTGGGCCGTTTCTGGAGCATTTGGTCGACGTTGCCGCTACTGGCGGGATCGTTCTCGTGTATGGCGCTCTGAGCCCCGAGCCCGCGCCTTTCCCGCTGTTCAAGGTGCTGGGCAAAAGCCTGGCGTTGCGCGGCTATCTGCTGCACGAAATCACCTCCCGGCCAGCCTTGCTTGAGGCCGCCAAGGCGTATGTCATCGCCGGTCTGGAGGAGGGGACGTTGCGTCCGGTCATAGCCAAAACCTTCGACTTTGAACAGATCGTTGCCGCCCATCAGTATCTGGAAGCGGGCGAGCAGTTCGGCAAAGTCGTGGTCACGCTGGAGTCCGACTCATGAAAATGCTCCATCCGATCTACTTTCTCGCACTAGGCCTGTTTGGCGTTTACACCATTGAGTTTGGTGTAGTCGGGATTCTTCCGGTAATTATCGAGCGCTTCGCGATCAGTGCGTCCCAGGCCGGTCTGTTGGTGGGGCTGTTCGCGCTGATCATTGCGGTCTTCGGCCCGATCATGGTGTTGCTATTGTCGCGCTTCAATCGCAAGAAGATCCTGACGATTGCGTTGTTCATTTTTGCCGGCACCAGCGTGCTGTCGGCCTACGCACCCAACTTTGAATCGCTGATGGTGCTGCGCATCATCCCGGCGCTGTTTCACCCCGTGTACTTTTCCCTGGCCTTTGTCGCGGCGGTTTCACTGTACCCACCGCAGGAGTCTACCCGCGCCGCCGCCAAAGCCTTTGTCGGCACCAGCATGGGCATGGTGCTGGGGGTGCCGTTGACGACGCTGATCGCGGCGCAGTTCTCCTATGAAGCCTCGTTTCTGTTCTGCGCCGTGGTCAACTGCATTGCTGGCCTCGGGATCATTGCCCGGCTGCCGGACGCGCCCGACAAAACCCGCATTTCCTATAAAGAGCAACTGGCCATTCTGCGCAAGTTCCCGCTCTGGCTGAACATTACCGCCTCGACTTTGATTTTTGCCGCGATGTTTTCCGTGTACAGCTACTCCGCCGAGTACCTGGCCAAGGAAGCGGGCATGAGCGCGCAGATGATCAGCATCCTGCTGGTGATCTTCGGTATTGGCGGCGTCGCGGGCAATCTGTATGCCGGCAAACTGATCGGGCAGAACATGGTTCGGACAACCATCCTGCACCCGATCCTGCTGGCCGGTGCCTATGGGCTGTTGTACCTGTTCGCCGGCCCGTCACTGATGACCATGCTGGTAATCGTGGTGATCTGGGGCGCGACCCATACCAGTGGGCTGATCGTCACGCAAATATGGCTGACCTCCGAAGCGCCGGAAGCGCCGGAGTTCGCCACGGGCATTTACATCTCGTTCATCAATCTGGGCGTGACCATCGGGTCGACAACTGGCGGATGGTTCCTGGCACGCATGGGCTTGCAGGGCACCCTTTACAGTGGTTTTCTATTTGCCGCGTTGGCCGTATTGGTCATCGTGGTCAAAGTCCTGTTTTTCAGTGCCGAGCCGCGCAAGGGAGGAGCGCAGATCGCCGCAGACTGAGTTGAACGATGCATCGTAGCCCGCACGGATGGGGGTTGTATTTTCGTCAGTGCGTGGCCGCCATCGAATGTTTTTCCCAAACAAGGATCTCCAGGAAGGAAGCCTTTGGGTCGACCGCCTGGATTGTCATTCCATTGAGAATCGATCGAGGCCACATGAACTCGTTACCTGTACACAATGCTTCTTGCAACTGGCCCGTGGGTCTGGAATCGCGCGACATGAGCAAGTTCGACTGGGAGAACTTGCGCCATTACGTCACCTTCGCCCGCACGCAGTCGCTCAGCAGCGCGGCGAGGGAGCTGGGCGTGGAACATGCCACCGTCGCGCGACGGATCGCGGCGCTGGAATCATCACTGAACCTCAAACTTGTCGACCGACGCAAACGCAACTATGAAATGACGCCGTTTGGTCATCGCATCGCCGAAATTGCCGGGCGAATGCAGAAAGACGCCAAGGCGATTTCCAAGGTGGCGCTTTCGGTGCAAACGGAAATGGTCGCCGACCTCTCGGTCAGTGCGCCGCCCCTGCTGACCTCCGAGTTCATTGCCCCGCACCTGGGACGCTTGCGTCGTGAACACCCCTCGATCAACGTCAGCCTGCTGATGCAGGACGATATCGGCACCCTGTGTAACCCCGAACCGGACCTGATGATTCGTTTGTGCCGTCCGACCCAGATGGACCTGGTGGCGCGCAAGATCGGCACTGTGTCGTTTGGGCTTTACGGCAGCGAGCATTATCTGACAGAGCACACCAGCGAACAGTACGAGTACATCATCTATGACGACAGCATGGAACACTCCCGACAACAGGTGTGGCTGCGCGAGGTAGCTGCGGAGCGCCCTGTGGTATTGCGCGCCAGGAGCCTTGAAGTCCAGGCCTCGGCAGCACGTGCCGGTGTCGGTATCGCGCTGTTGCCCAATTTTTATGGCCTGAAAGACCCGGCGCTGGAAAAGGCCCAGTTCCATAATTCGGATCTGATGATCGATATCTGGCTGGTGGTGCATGAAGATTTACGCAAGGAAGCCCCTATTCGTTCGCTAATGGACTTCCTGGTCAGTTGTTTTCCGACTGAGCATTATTTCTGAGACGTTTTTTTGAGAGGGGGTAGTTCACTATTGAATTAACACAAGGTGAATTTTTTAACCCCCTAGGGTGAATACGGGGAGTTTACAAACAAGCGGGCAGATTCCAGTATCAGTCCAAGAATAAGAAACACGCTTCCTTCGACGATTGAAAACCTGTGCCAGGGTTTTCAAGAGTCCATCTCACCGGACACGGCGCGCGCCTCTCCGATTGCGGACACCCCCATAATAAAAAAACAGCCATGATTCCATTTGCCCATTGAACATGTTCGATGGCGGCATCTGACGCTGAAAAAACATGTTTGACTTTTGTATTCGGCCTTCGCGGCCCTCGACTCATGCCTCGTAAAAACCTGTCAGGAGTATTCCTGTATTACGGCCTCGTTACTACTGGATAAAACCGGAGCGTACTTGCGTGCGTGTCCAGAGTTTTAAGAGAACCCACAGAAGGAATTGGATCATGAGCAAAGTAAAAATTATTGATGTAACGCTCCGTGATGGTGGTTATCGTAATAATTTTGAGTTCAGTGCCGATTATGCCGCCAATGCAGTTGGGCACTTGACTGATGTAGGCGTAGTTCACGCTGAAGTGGGCTATTGCAATGGTTCTTTCATTCGCAAAAAAGAACATGGCCTGAGCAGTTCGGTCAACCCGGAATATCTGGATTCATTACGCCGCGCCGCACACGGCCAACTAGGGCTGTGTGTCATGGTTCACCCGCGTAATGTGGTCAGCGAAGACTTTGAAATGCTGGCCGAACATGGCGTCGGAATGATTCGGGTATGCCTGCGTGCCGATCAACTTGAACAAGGGCTGGACACCATCAAGTTGGCCAAGTCATTCAACTTTCTGGCCAGTGCCAACATCACCCATATCACCACGCAAACGCCGGGTGCTGTAACCGACATTGCGTTGCGTGCGGAGGGGGCTGGGGCCGATATCATTTATTTTGCCGACTCCAACGGCAACATGATTCCCGATGATGTCGAACTGCTGATCAGCCGGATCTCCAGAAGAGTGCATGCGCCGTTGGGCTTTCATGCGCACAACAATCTTTCCCTGGCACTTTCCAACTCCATCGCTGCCATCGATGCCGGCGCCGAATACATCGATACCTCGATTTGCGGCATGGGCAAAGGGGCGGGCAACTTGCACCTGGGCATGTTCATCGCCTATCTGGAACGCATTGGCAGTGCCAATGGCTATGACCTGGTCAAGGCGCTGCAATTGTCCGAATACACCGCTGAAAGTGTGCCTCTGAGCAGTCTGCCAGCCCCGCTCATGGACGTGATGCTGGGCGCTTACAACCTGCCGTTCGATGTGTCGCAACGGCTGGAGGACACCATGTCCCGGTTGCAGATCAACTCGACATTCCAGGCGCTCAGAGCGATGCACGAACAGGACCTGTTTGCGCGGCACGCTGCACGGCCGACGGTGATTTCCCGAGCCAGTTTCCCTGTTCGCCTTTCCGCGGAAGGAAAAATGTGATGACGGCACTTCATTCATCGGCGTTGCCGGGCCAGCCGGCGCGTCATCGAGTTTGTGTGCTGCCCGGCGACGGCGTCGGGGTGGAAGTGGTCGAGGCAGTCCTGCCGATTTTCGAGGCACTGGCGTTGCCCATCGACCTGGATTTCGGCCAAATCGGCTGGGAGTGCTGGCGAACCGGCGGTGACCCGGTGCCAGCCGAGACCTGGGTAAAAATCGCCGCCGCCGACGCCACGTTGCTCGGCGCCATCACCAGCAAAGCTTTACAGGAAGCCGAGGCCGAGCTGCCGGAGCACTTGCGCAACACCTCGCGGGTTTACGTCTCGCCGGTGATTCAGCTGCGTCAGCGTCTGAGTCTGTACGCCAATGTGCGGCCAGTCACCGATGTCCTGGGTGAAGGCCGGTTTCGCTTCACTGTGATCCGCGAAAACACCGAAGGGCTCTACGCCGGGCTGGACTTTGCCGCGATACCCGCCGAGTTCGAACCGGTGCTCAAGGCGCGGGAACTGGCTGGGGCGCCCTGGCACCGCGACTCGCCTGAGGATGCAACGATGACGGTGCGATTGCAGACCCGGGCCGGTTTGACCCGACTGTTTCGCTACGCCTTCGACTACGCCCGCAAGCACGGCTACCCGCGTGTGACCCTGGCGGACAAGCCCAACGTGTTGCGTTACAGCGGCGCGTTTGCCAAGGGCATCCTCGAAAGCGTTGCCACGGACTACCCGGACATCGCCTACAACATCGACAACGTGGACGCCGTCGCCCTGTGGATGATTCGTCGTCCGGAGCGCTTTGGCGTGATCGTCGCGGAGAACATGTTCGGCGACATCCTTTCTGATCTCGGTGCCGGGGTGATGGGCGGCCTCGGTTTCGCACCCAGCGCGAACATTGGTGATGCCGGGGCCTACTTCGAACCGGTACACGGCAGCGCCCCGGCGCATGTCGGCCAGAACAAGGCCAACCCCAGCGCGATGTTTCTGTCTCTGGCATTGCTGCTCGAACACCTGGGCTACCACGCCCAGGCACTGGCCATCGAGCAGGCGGTGGCGCAGGTGGTCAAGCATGACTGCCAGACCTACGACAGCGGTGGTCAGGCAACCACCCGGCAATGCGCCGAGGCCATCATCGAAAGAAGCGTGCTCAACCTATCTCCACTCAACCCGCAAACCGAAAACGGCCGGGCTTTGCCCGCAAGGAGCCATGCATGAGCCACCTTTCACTCTCGGTGCAACAACGCGCCCTGTTGGAGCAATGCGCTGCTCTGGATACGGCGTCACTGAGTGATGCCCTCGACAGCCTCGGCATTGATGCCGGGTTGCAAGGTATCGCCCAACAAGTCCCGGGCACCCGTTGTTCAGGCTTTGCCTTCACCGTGCTCTACGAGCCGGTCAACCAGAACGACGGGTTCAAGAACGCCGCCAACTACATAGACGACGTCCCCCCGGGCTCCGTGGTGGTATCCAGCAATGCCGGGCGCCTGGACGCTACCGTTTGGGGCGACATCCTCACCCACGTGGCCTTGAGCCGGAACATTCGCGGCACGGTGATCGACGGTGCTGCCCGCGACATCGACACCGTGACCCGACTCGGTTACCCGCTGTTCAGCCGTGGTCGGTTCATGCAATCGGGAAAGAACCGCGTGCAACTCAAGGCCACCCAGGTGCCGGTGCAGATTGGTGCGGTGACGGTCAATCCGGGGGATTTGATTGTCGGCGATGGCAGCGGCTGCCTGGTGATCCCCATCGACAAGGCCGAGGAAGTCATCAAGCGCGCCCAGTCGGTGGAAAAGACCGAGCGCGACATCATCGAGTCGGTGGCGCAAGGCCTGTCGCTGGCCGAGGCGCGACGCCTGCACCGCTATGACCAACCGTGGCTTGCAGCTGAGGCCAAGACCCCGAGCGCCGCCTGAGCGGCCTACCTGCGTGCGATGAAGAGGCGTCAGGCGAAACGGCACATGACGCTCACTAAAGGAGAAGAGAGATGACTTCGAACCATTTGGTAAAGACCAATCCGATGCGCAGCAGCACCAACAAAATCAAGCTGGGGGTGTTCGCGCTCAATATCGAAGGGGGTTGCACCCTGACCACCGTCCCGGAGCGCTTAAACGCCAGCGACTGGAGTGGCAACCTGGAAATCGCCAAAAAAGCCGACAAGGCCGGCCTTGAGTTGCTGCTGCCAGTAGGGCGCTGGCGCGGCTGGGGTGGCGCGAGCGACCCGATGGGCGTGTCTTTCGAAACCTACACCTGGGCCGCGGGGCTGGCGTCGGTGACCGAACAGATCGCCCTGTTTACCACCTCGCACCTATCGACCGTGCACCCGTTGTTCGCGGCCAAGCAGGCCGCGACCATCGACCATATCAGCGGTGGCCGCTTCGGTCTGAACATGATCTGCGGGTGGTACGGTAAAGAAATGGGCATGTTCAACGGCGGCGTGCAGCTGGAACATGACCGGCGCTACGACCATGCCGATGAGTGGCTGAACGTCGCCCGGATGGCCTGGAACGAGCCGGCCAATTTCGACTTCAAGGGCGACTTCTTCAACATTGCCCAAGGTTTCGCCCAACCCAAACCGCTCAACCAGCCGTTCCTGATGAATGCCGGTGGTTCCGAGCGCGGTCGCCGGTTTTGTGCCGAGCATTGCGACGCCGCGTTCCTGATCCTCAAGCACGAAGATGACGACGACACCATTCGCGCGCAGATCAAGGCCTACCGCGACCTGGCGCGCCTGGAGTATGGCCGCGAGATCCAGATCTGGGTCTACTCCTATGTCGTGCAGAAAGACACGCTGGAGGAAGCCGAGAAGTACCTCGACTACTACGTGAATCAGCATGGCGATGAAGTCGCACTGGATAACGTCACGTCGGAGATTGGTATCCAGAGCGGGATGTTCGCCAGCACCGAAGACGCCGAGCGCTTCCGCTTCCACTTCAAGGCCGGTTTCGCCGGGGTGCCATTGGTGGGCACCGCCGAAATGATCGCCGAGCAGTTCCAGCGTTACAGCGACTTGGGCATTGACGGTATCTGCCTGACTTGGCTCGACTACAAAAGTGGCCTCGACGAGTTTCTCGAAGATGTCTTGCCACGCATGGAAGACGCCGGTCTGCGCCAGCCCCACAACAGCGCTCGGCGGATCATTGGAGCGGTGGCATGAGCGCCCGAAGCGCTTTGGCGCTGGCCGTCGAACCGTTGGATCCGGAGCCGGCCGAGGACTTCAAGCGGGCCATGCGGCGCCTGACCAGCACGGTTTCGATCATCGCCACCGGCGTTGGCGATGCACGTAGCGGCATGGTCGCCACGGCGGTCAGCTCATTGTGTACCGATCCGCCTTCGCTGCTGATCTGCATCAACCGCTCGGCCAGTCTGTGTGAGCCGTTGCTGACCAATCAACGGTTCAGCGTGAATCTGCTCGATGCGGCGCAAAGCCAACTGGTCGGCGTATTTGCCGGCCAGCTTAAGGGACATGCGCGTTTCGAACATGGTGACTGGGCAGCGTTCGACGACTTGCCGTATCTGCCTGACGCGCAAGCCACGCTGTTTTGCAGCGTGGATGCCCGACTGACCTACGCCACCCACGAGGTGATTGTCGGTCGGGTCGAGCGCTCACTGGTCACCGAACGCATTTCACCGCTGCTCTGGCAGGACGGTAAACCGGCACAGTCTTGCGCGCTGACTCACTGAGTCGCGACAACTTTTTATCCTACGTTTGCCAGGAGGCAACCATGAACAACCTGACTAAATTCGAAGCACCGACACCCGACGAGAGCGATGCGATTTTTCTGGTTAACGTCGTGCATGTCTTCGAAGGCCAACAGGACGCCGCCCTCGATGTACTGCGCTCGGCAGTGAGCTACGTGGCGCAGGCTTATCCGTCGTTCCAGTGGAGCCGCCTGTTCAAAAGCATCGACGGCAAGACGGTGATCAACCAGGCGCAATGGAGCAGCAAAGAAGAGTTCGACTCGCTGTTTTCCGATGAGCAATTCCTGAGCCGCTACAACCGATTGAAAGAGACCGGTACCTGGGAGTTCCACTTGTACAAGGTCAACGATTACATCCCGGCAGCCTACGCCCCGGTAGCCGCGGCGCTCGTTTAAGCGAGGTGCAGGCCCGCGCACGTTGCGCGTCGCGGGCTTGCCGCTCGGCGAATTCTTTTATCGGTACATCAAGGAGATACACCGTGAGCAATTTCGACTCTGCGCTGACTCGACTGCTTAAAACCGCCAACCCGGTGGTCCTGGCGCCCATGGGCGGTGCTGCCGGCGGACGACTGGCCGCTGCGGTTTCACGGGCCGGCGGGCTCGGTCTGGTGGGCGCCAGCTATGGCGATCCGGACTGGATGAAAACCGAACTGGAGCTGATGAAAGACGTCAAGGAACCTTGGGGCGTTGGCTTGGTGATGTTCACCGTGGCCAAGCGCTTCGAACTGCTGGAGCTGGCCCTGTCTTATCGGCCCAGCGTGGTCGCCTTGTCGTTTGGCGATGCCCGGCCTTTTATCGCTCCGATCAAGCAGAGCGGGGCGCTGGCCATCGTTCAGGTGCATGACGTCGATCAGGCGCTGGCGGCCCTGGAGGCCGGTGCCGATGCGCTGATCGTGCAAGGCGCCGAAGCCGGCGGGCACAGTCTGCGACGGGCATCGTTTCCATTGATCCCGGCCGTGCGCGATGCGGTGGGCGACGACGTGGTACTGATCGCCGCCGGCGGTATTGCCGATGGCCGAGGTCTGGCCGCTGCCCTGTTGCTTGGCGCCGATGGGGTGATGATGGGCACGCGGTTTCTGGCCAGTGAAGAGGCGCTGCCATCCAACAAACTCAAGCAACGGCTGGTCCGGGCCACCGCTGGCGATACCGTGCGCACTCGCGCGTTTGACCTTGTGCGGGGTATTGAGTGGCCAGAGCAGTACAGCGGTCGAGCGCTGGCCAACGACTTCACTGCCCGCTGGCTGGGTTTCGAGCACGAACTGGTGAAGGCCCCGGCCAGTGTCGGCGAGGACTACGCCCAGGCGCTGCGCGAAGACAACACGCAAGTCCGCGCGATCTGGGCGGGAGAAGTCGCCGACCTGGTCAATGATGTCTTGCCCGCTGCCACCATCGTCGAACAGACCTTGCGCGGCGCGGAACAGGCCCTGCGTGGCGCCCGCAAACTGTTTGATTGACGCGATCTGCGCGTGTTCTTCTGGAAAGGAATCGATATGAACAGCAATGCCCCCGTACATGTGCAGTTTGGTCTGGGCCCGGAACTGGTCGTGGTGATGTCGCCGGTCATGCCCGCCTGGGACCAGGGACAGTTTTTTGCTCCATTGACCCAGTCGCTGGTCGACAAAGGCTATCGGGTCATCATCTTTGACACGCTCTCGCTACTGGCCGAAGAGCAGGAGGATTTTGTCAGCTTCACCCAGCGCTGGGCCGCGGTGCTCGAGCCGCTTGGGCCCATTGCCCTGATCGCCGGTTCGGCGCTGGGCGGGGCAGTGGTTCAGGGGTTGCTCGCTACCACCGTGGGCCAGCAAGTGGCGCGGGCGTTGCTGATCTCTTCACCGACCAAGGCCGACAAAGTCCTGGATCGCCGACTGGGGACGATGGCCGAGCTGGCCAGCGCCGGTGATGTCGACACCGCGCTGATGCTGCTCGATCAATGGGTGCTGCCGGCTCATGTGAAGCCGCCAGTGCGCCAACCCGATGCGCTGGCGAGCGCCGACGAACAGGCCGGGCGACGTCTGGATCAAGGCTTTCGTTTGTTGAGCGAACTCAACGTGGAGTCTCAAGTGGCGGCCTGGCCGGGGCGCCTGTTGAGCATCTTCGGCGCGGACTCCCAATTGGTCAGGGCCACCAATGTCAGCTTCAAGACCTCCGCGCAGCATCTGGCCGTCAGCGTTCCCGGTGCCGGGATGCGACCGTTGCTCGATGACCTTGCGCGAGTGCGCGCCAGTGTGCGAGCACACCTGGGAATCGATCTGGAGGCTCATGCATGAGTGCTTCGACCGCCGCCGCCCCGGCCTCCCGCGCACGCTTTATTGATGTTCATTACCACGCCGGCCCTGATGCATATTTGCGTCGCCATAGCGCGCTGCAGGCCGGTCACCATTACCAGGCGCTGGACGGTTGGGTGGTGCTCAAAAATCACCTGGGCTGCACCGCCGCCCAAGCCTGGGAGGCCCGCGAGCAAGGACTGCCGGTGTCCGGTTCAATCGTGCTCAATGAAATCGCCGGCGGCCTTGATTGGCGGGTGGTTGAACGTTCGCTGTGCCAGCACGGTGCCGTCGACCTGCGTTTTGTCGTGCACCTGCCCACCGTGACCGGCCGTTCGCATACCAGTCGGCTGGCCCGCTCACTCAGTCACTCAATCCTGACTGAGCGACCGATCAAACCGCTGACCGTCAGCGATAGCAGCGGTCAGCTGAACCTCGCCACGCTGGAGCTGCTGCGCATGAGCCGCGACTATCCGGTGGTGATCTCCACCGGACATGCCAACCGCGAAGAGGTTCTGCGTCTGGTGGAAGCGGCCGATCGACTGCAAGTGCCACGCCTGATGCTCAACCAGCCCGCCAACCCACTGACTGGCCTGAACGCGCAAGACCTTCTGGACTTGGGCAGCCTGCCTTCTCTGTACATCGAGCAGACCGCACTGACCTACCTGCTCGGCTATCAGAGCAAGGAAGACTTTTCCAAAGTGCTGCGCGACGTACCCCGAGTGATCTACAGTTCGGACTTGGGCCAAACCAGCCAGCCAGACATCCGTCCGTGGTTGGAGATGAGCGGGCAATGGTTCAAGGAATTTGAGATGAGTGCCGAGCGAGTCGAATCGATCATCCGTAGTTGTCCGTTGGAGATGCTCAGTCATTGATGGTTGGGGAGGGGGATTGTTGAAGTCATGCTGAAAACCTGATCAGAGCCGAGCTCTCGCCCGGACCTTCTCGGACGCGCTCGGCCGTATTATTGGTTATCGGGCTTCCAGATTTCTACATCGGCGCCGGACTCAAATGGAATTGAAGATATGCACACCTCACATTGCGAATCTCTTGCTGGCGACGTTTCTCTTGGGTTGTAGCAGTGCCCCAAAGGAAAAGACTGAATGTGAGAAGCAGGTCGATGCGGTGCCAATGCCCACAACCGAGGCTGACCGCCTGGAGCAGTGCAAGAACCTCAGCAACCTGTATCTTTTCGAGTTGCTGGGCTCTGGCGATTCGATGGGGGTTTCGTCACTGTTTCAGTCTCGGGAGCCTTCGAGGGCCATAGCCCTCTACCAGCGTATGATCGCGATAAGCTGCACCAGAGCGGAAAGACAACCGTGGCTGGCGTTATAGCCTCAACGGATCAGATCAATGTATTCCAGTGGCCGATACGCTTGAGCTGGCAATTGAAGCAAAGGGTTACTCAATGTTGAAAAAACAGCCGGAAAACAAAGCAGCGACTGCTGCTGAAATCGAGCGCTCCATCCAGGCCCTGAACAAAATGGCAGAACGCCTTTGGGGTGAAGGCCGGGAAGTTGAGGCGAAAGCCCTCCTCGATGCCTTGAATTCGCTAAACCGGGCACTGGACCGAATCAGGATTGGCGAAAGTCGCAGGGTTGCGACGCTCCATTAATACGGACCAGGGGCTCACCGGTTACTGCTTCGGCTTTGTTTGCTCATCGCCCGAGCCACTCGAGCTAGCCGCATCTTTTTCGATCTCCTGCGACTCCGCACCAGAATTAGACCCCGCAGCTTCCTCACCCTTTTTGTCCGCCTTTTCCTTGTTGGACTCGCCCCCCTGGTTAAGCCCCGGAAGAGCACTTGGTGGAATAGTGGCGTCCTCCGTCACCGTCTCGGCCGCGAGCGTGTAAAGCGAGCAGGCCGACAGGAGGCCAGCGAGTGTAATAGCGGCAATTTTGCTGTTCATGGTTTGCGCCTGCCGTGCGAGTGGATGTATGCATTTGAAGTGCGCGGACGGTGAACGTGCTGACGCCAGGACGAGCGGTACAAGGGCGCGACACCTGAACTGACAAAAAAACGTCAAGCCGCAGCTTCGAGCGTATCGAGATCCAAAAGGGTGAAATAGCCTGCATCCGGCTTCCAGCCAGCCGTGTCGATATGCATCACATTGCCAAGCCTGACCGGTTTACGTATTGGCGTATGCCCGACAATCAGCGCACGCAATCCCTCAACGCCCTGCGTTTCTTTCTGCTCGAGCCGGTTTCGTGACCACATGCAACGGTTCTGCACCTGCAACAGGCGCTGGCTGCTCTCTGGCAATTCCAGTTCACCGACCAACTGCCCCCATGATGGAAACGGACAATCGGCATGCACGATCCCAATCAGGCCTTGTGCTGTTTCGACTTCAATTGCGATAGGCAACTCGGCAAACTTCGTGGCGAACTCTTTCTTCTCGGACAGCGACAGGCCCGTAAACCATAAGCCGCCGTTGAAGATCCAGCTATCGACGTCACAGGTATCGAAGTGAACCACATAGTCGTCGTGGTTGCCGCACACGGGGTGGAACCACGGCTTGTCCAGCCAATCGAGCGCGTCACAGCACTCGGGCCCGCGGTCTATAAGGTCGCCAACGCTGAACAGGCGATCAACCGAGGGGTTGAACCTGGCTGCATCCAGAGCAGCCTGCAACCGAGTGAAGTGGCCATGTATGTCGCCGACGGCAAAATCTTGGCCAACCGTGTTTGCGGCGAAGCGCTTAACCCGCGTCACCTCTGATATTTCGAACATGACCCTGCCTCATCCGCCAATCGCCGGCGAGCTCGTGGTCAGTTGAGTTTAGGCCGCGCCGTCGCAAATCGTGGGCAAGGTTTAGTGACAGGACGTCGGGTTGATGAAAAGGAATCAAAGAAAAACCCGGCATTGCGCCGGGTTTTTATCATCAGGCGCAGTGTTAGTAGCCGGCCACTTGGGCGAGGTGGCTGTCCTGCACCACGGTGATGAAGTGCAGTGGAACGTGCGGTTGCTCATCACTGGTGCGGATTTCGACACTACCGACGATTTGAAGGTGTCGCTCACTCAGCCCGGTCGACTCTTCTGCCTTTGCCATAGCCATTTTTCTCGCGTGGTTCGCTGCGATTTCATTAAGAGTTGACACGTTACATCTCCGGGGGGACTGACCAAGCATTGATTAGATTGCTGCCGCGTCAGAATTACGTCGTTCTGGGGCTGCCAAGGAACGGCTTGTGCAATCGCTAAGCCAGACAGGGTCGCCTTTTGTGCGCCGGATTTCATAGGCGACGAATGGTTGCCGCGGAGTTCTTGGCTGGTCCAGACATGGATGCGCACATACACCACGCCACGCCACGCCACGCCATCGCCAAGCTCTGATGAGCCCGTTCGAAAATCAACATCTGGGCAGACCTATATCCGCGTGGAGCAATCGAAACTATCCTTGCCATTGGTAGAGAAAATTGTCGCAGACCCCGAAATCGACTTTACCGTGGTGCCACAGCGCACCTTTATCAACGCCGAGCAGCTGCAAGCGCTAGGCGTGCTGAAAAACAAGGCTGACAGCTGGAAAGATTACTTCTTTGAGGAAGCACATGGCGGTGCAGGCAGTTGAGAAAAGACCGGACATCATGCAAAAGCAGAGCTACCAACTGCTGGAAGTCGCCCACGGCAAACCGATCAAGCTCTGGACCGAAGGCGTCCCGGTAGAAAGCGAAGCCAGGCAGCAATTGATCAACACCGCGAAGATGCCGTTCATCTTCAAACACCTGGCGGTGATGCCCGACGTGCACCTGGGCAAGGGCTCGACCATTGGCAGCGTGATTCCGACCGTGGGCGCGATCATTCCGGCCGCCGTCGGCGTGGACATCGGCTGCGGCATGATCGCCGCGCGCACGTCGCTAACCGCCGCGGATTTGCCGGACAACCTGCACGGTCTGCGCTGTGCGATAGAAAAAGCCGTGCCCCACGGCCGCACCGTCGGTCGTGGCATGCGGGACAAAGGGGCCTGGGACAGCATTCCGAAACAGGCCGATCAGGCGTGGGCTGCGCTGAACCCACGGTTCAAGGCGATCACCGACAAATACCCGAAACTCGCCAACACCAACAATCGAGGGCATCTAGGTACGCTGGGCAGTGGCAATCACTTCATCGAGGTATGCCTGGATGAAACCAACCGGGTCTGGTTCATGCTGCACAGCGGCTCACGCGGTGTCGGCAACGCCATTGGCAACCTGTTCATTCAATTGGCTCAGGCCGACATGCGCCAGCACATTGCCAATCTTCCAGACCGCGACCTGGCGTATTTCGAGGAAGGCAGCCGGCATTTTGACGATTACGTCGAAGCTGTCGGTTGGGCCCAGGATTTCGCCAGACAGAACCGGGCATTGATGATGCACGCGGTGATTCAGGCAACTCGCAAAGTGATCAGCAAACCGTTCGAAGTCGCCCTGGAAGCGGTGAACTGCCACCACAACTACGTGCAGAAAGAGCGGCACTTCGGTCAGGAGATTCTGGTCACCCGCAAGGGCGCGGTGTCGGCGCAGAAGGGCGAGTTGGGGATCATTCCGGGATCGATGGGCGCTAAGAGTTTCATCGTTCGCGGGCTCGGTAACGAGCAGTCATTCTGTTCCTGCAGCCACGGCGCCGGTCGCGTCATGAGCCGCACCAAGGCGAAAAGTCTGTTCACCGTCGCCGACCAGATCCGCGCAACCGCCCATGTCGAGTGCCGCAAGGATGCGTCGGTGATCGATGAAATACCGATGGCCTACAAAGACATCGACCACGTCATGCACGCCCAGCGGGAACTGGTGGAAGTGCTGCACACCTTGCGGCAGGTGGTGTGTGTGAAGGGATAGACACTCTGCGTCAGCCCAACCCTTTCAGGTCGGGCTTTTTCAGGCCTGAACAGTCACTGATCCTTTTCGCAGTTCACCATCCACGACACACCAAACCGGTCTACCAGCATCCCGAAACGCGCCGCCCAGAAAGTCTTTTCCAGTGGCATTTGCACGTTGCCGTCTTCCGCCAAGGCGCCGAAGACACGCTCGGCTTCGGCAATGCTGTCGACATTCAGCGACACCGAACACCCGCTCATGTCATCCGTCGGGCGATCCGGTGTGGTGTCCGACCCCATGATCGCCTGATCGCCCACTGCCAGTCGGGTATGGATGATCAGGTTGTGCAGGTCCGCCGGAAAGTGTTCGCGCGCCGGGCTTTCGCCGAAGGTCATCATCATTTCGATCTGGCCTGGCAGGGCTTGCTCATAGAAGGTGAAAGCGGCTTTGCAGTCGCCGTTGAAAATGAGGTAGGGATTGATTTTCATGTTTTGCTCCCGGTAACCGTGGGGCTGGAGACCCACATTAACCTTTGAATCGACTCCAAGTAGCAAAGCGTTAGATGCGGGGTTGTGCCGGGTTTGTTTAGACGTTTTTTCTATGTAAGCGCAGAAGCTTATTGCCTGAAAACTTTAAGCCACCGCGCGCACGCTGGAAGACGGGCGCAGCAAGCGCTCGACTGCACCGATCACCATGTTTTCCAGCAACTCATCGCGCTGCGCTTCATCCAACGGATGTTGCCCGAGCCAACCGGGCGCGCTGTTGAGCAAGTTGGCGATGGCGTGTCCGGCGGCGATCAACCCCTGTTCGCCGAGACGGGGCGGGGCGCCGAGCATCTTCAACAGCTTGCGCTCGTATTGCTCGCGCAACTGGCGAACACGCGCTTGTTGCTCGTCGTTCAGGCAGCCGCTATCGCGTTCCGCCAGACGAAAATGCCAGGGCATTTCCCGGTGCAGATTCAGATGAGCGCGGATCAGGTTGGGCAGTTTGTCGCGTTTGGCCGAGGCTTTTTGATCGATGCGCCCCAGGGTCGACAGCAGTTCTTCGTAGAACTCTTCGATCAGGTCGAGCAGCAAATGCTGCTTGCTCGGGTAATGGTGATACAACGAGCCCGGGGACAGTCCCAGGCACGTTGCCAGCTCACGCATGCCAACCTGCCCGAACCCCTTGCTGGCGAACAACTCCAGCACTTTGTCCCGGTACTCGGCGAAGCGCGAGCAACGCTCAGGCATAGGCATGGAAGCCACGTCCTGTCTTGCGTCCCAGGTAGCCGGCGGCGACCATTTCCTTGAGCAGTGGAGCGGGGCGGTATTTGCTGTCGTTGAAGCCGTCGTAGAAGGCTTCGAGAATCGCCAGCACGGTGTCCAGACCGATCAGGTCGGCCAACGCCAGCGGGCCGATTGGCTGATTGCAGCCCAGGCGCATGCCGGCGTCGATGTCGTCGGCGCTGGCCAGGCCTTCCTGGAACACCAGGATCGCTTCGTTGATCATCGGCACCAGAATCCGATTCACCACAAAGCCCGGGCGGTTGCCGGCGGTGATCGCGGTTTTACCAAGGGTGGTGGCCATGTCCAATGCCAGGGCGTGGGTCGCGTCGCTGGTTTGCAGGCCGCGGATTACTTCGATCAGGCCCATCACTGGCACCGGGTTGAAGAAGTGCAGGCCGATGAAACGCTCAGGCTGGCTGACGCTGGCGGCGAGTTGCGTAATTGACAGTGACGAAGTGTTGGAAGCAATCACGCACTCGGCGCTGACCTGCGCGGCGATCTGTTGCAGCACGCGCAGTTTCAGGTCGAGGTTTTCGGTGGCGGCTTCGATCACCATCTGCACGTTCTGCAGGCTGCTGTAATCGGTGCTGGTGCGGATCCTGGCGAGGGCGTCGAGCTTTTGCGACTCGGTCAGGGTTTCCTTGGCAATCTGCCGGTCAAGGTTCTTGCCGACGGTGGCCAGCGCCTTTTGCAGAGCGCTGTCGGAGATGTCGATCAAGGTCACGTTGAAGCCGGCCAGCGCGCAGACTTGCGCAATGCCGTTGCCCATGGTGCCCGCGCCGATCACGCCAATGTTTTGCAGATTCATGTTCCGTCCTTCCGATCAAACCCTGCGATACCTTGGCCGCCGCAACGGCCGAAGGCGTACTATTGGCCGCGAGTCTAGAACCGGCAGGGCGGTTGTCCTATGCCGCAACTGTTCAACGGTGCTGGTGTTTTTTGCCATTCGGGCGAGGGGAGAGAAGCGTTCAAATGCGGGAAAAGGACTCGGTGGCGGCCTACTTCGTGCAGGCGATGATCCATGGGCAAGGGCTCACTCCGCAGCGCTCGCGCGCTGCGTTGGAAGAGGCGGGCATCGACCCGGCGTTGATCGAGCAGCCGACCGCACGCGTGCCGGCGAGCGCGTTTGCTGCGCTGTGGCTGATTCAGATCCGAGAATTGAACGATGAATTCTTCCGCCTCGATTCCCACGGCATGCCGCCCGGCAGCTTCGCACTGATCTGCCGCGGCTTGATCCAGGAACCCGACCTGCACAAAGCCATGCGCCAATGCCTGGCCAACTTCGCCCTGTTCCTGCGCGACTTTCGCGGCACGCTGACCGTGCGCGGCAAACGCGCGATCATTAGCCTGGACACCCACGCGCAAAACGAAGACGCCAGCCGTTTCGGTGAAGAGACGTTCCTGGTGTTGATGATCAGCCTGCTGTGCTGGCTCGGCGGACGGCGCATCCCCATCGACCGCGCGGACTTTCGCCATGAGCGTGTGTCCCTCAGCGACGACCGATTGCTCTGGGGCCCCAACCTGACCTTCGGCGCCGAACGCACCGAAATCGAATTCGCCAGCCACTACCTGCGCCTGCCGGTGGTCCAGGACCTGGCTTCGCTGAAAGTGTTCCTGCGCACGGCACCACAATGGCTGGTGATCCGCTTTCGCAACCAGCACGGCTTGGCGTCGCAGGTGCATCAGCGCCTGCGCAACAGCCATTACAGCCATTGGCCGACGTTGCAGGCCTTCGCCCTGGAACAACACCTGAGCCCCAGCACCTTCCGCCGCAAGCTGGAGCGGGAAGGGTGTTCGTATCAGGAGATCAAGGATGAGGTGCGGCGTGGGGTGGCGTTTGAGCAGTTGCGTGAGAGCCGGGCGAGTATCAGTGACATTGCTGAACAGTTGGGGTTTCAGGAACCGAGCGCGTTTCATCGGGCGTTCAAGAAGTGGACGGGGGAGAGTCCGGGGCGTTATCGGGCGCGGTTTCAGGATTCTCAGTAAGGGTTTTGAGCGGGCACTTTGTGGGAAGCCCTGCTCGACTGTTTAAAGCTTGTTTAAGCGCCCTCGAGGTTACGTCCTGAAAGCTACAAGACCTTGCGCCGTTGCCTACGGCTGCGCCAGAATCCGCCGGCTTGTGCGCCTTGGGGTCGCTCGGTAACTTGATTCCCGTCACTGCCCTTCAGTGATCGGGTTTCGCAGCCCGGGTAAACTCTAGACGCACAACGTCTACCGCTCGTGAACAGACGATTCATAGTCTGTCATTCATGTCATGGCGGCTGTGCGTGGGAGACCTTCGGGTCTGCCGGGTTCCTAGAGTCCTGGTCTGCGAACCCGCGTACAGTTGCCACCTCTTTGTCGTTTCGCAGCGAATGGTGGCAGCTCCATTTCTCTAGGAGTTTTGCCATGTTCAAAGTCACACCCAATCCACCGGACACCGATCCAGTCTCCCCGTACGAACCCGATTCAAAGAAGCTCAACGAAGCCGCCGAGCGCGCGCTCGACTTCCACTTTCCGTCGAATGCCGACATCAAAGCCACTCCGCGAACACGCAGCACGCTGTTTTCTGTGGACCCCGAGGCCACGGCGGAAACCTTGGCGGTGTATCTGGTTGAGACGCTGGCCTCGGTCGATGTGATGGTTCACCAGTTGGTGGATCATTTGGAAGGTGAGTCGCGTTATGCGCTGTTGGGGATTTCCAACAGCATCATGATGGCGGAGATCACGGCGAACCGGGTGTTGGATAAGATTGATTTGCCCAGGTAGTTGGTAATCCGTCGAGCTGTGCAGTGGTGCTGTTTTTGGGGCTGCTGCGCAGCCCAACGGGGATAAATCCCCTCACCACAGGGTTTCTCGCCTGTGGGATTTCTGGCTGAAGTACCATGACGTCTTTGTTGTGTTCAGCGACTTCCTCTGCCGAGTTCACCAATCCATGCCTGCGGCACTTTCCCGTTTCACCTCACTACTCGACCAGGCCCGACGAGCCTTGCTCCTGGTCTGGGGCACTTCTCGCGGGCTGTTCCTTGGCCTGGTCCTGGCCACCCTGATTGCCGGTGTCCTCCCGGCCCTGGCCGCCTGGCTCGGCCAGCGCATTGTCGACGCAGTGGTTTTCGCCATGCAGTTACATGCGCAGCAGGGCAGTGCGCCGTTGTGGCCGGTGGTGCGTTATGTGTTGTTTGAAGCGGGTGTATTGGCGTTGCTGTCCGGGACGCAGCGGGCGCTGTCGGTTCAGCAGTCGTTGTTGCGGGTGCAGTTGGGGCAGAAGGTCAACACGATGATTCTGGAGAAGGCCCAGACGTTGTCGCTGGTGCAGTTCGAGAATTCCGAGTTTTACGACAAGCTGGTGCGGGTACGGCGCGAAGCGTCAACGCGGCCCTTGGCGTTGGTGATGAAGTCGTTGGGGTTGATCCAGAACCTGATTGTGTTGATCAGCTTTGGCGTGTTGCTGGTGCATTTTTCGCCGTGGGCGCTGGTGCTGTTGGTGGTAGGGGCGCTGCCGGTGTTTTTCGCGGAAGCGCATTTTTCCGGGGACGCGTTCAGGCTGTTCACGCGGCGGGCGCCGGAGAGTCGGCAGCAGAATTACATCGAGACGCTGCTCTCCCACGAGGGCTACATCAAAGAGGTCAAGTTGTTCGGCTTCGCGCCGTTGCTGTTGAAGCGTTATCGCGAGACGTTTGCCCGTCTGTATGCCGAGGACCGGCGGTTGACGTTGCGCCGGGATGGCTGGGGATTTGTCCTTGGCCTGCTCGGCACCGCCGCGTTTTACCTGGCTTATGCGTGGGTGGTGGTCGATACCGTCCACGGCCAGATCACCCTCGGGCAGATGACCATGTACCTGGTGCTGTTCAAGCAGGGGCAGACGGCGGTGAGCAGCAGTTTGAGCGCCATCAGCGGTCTCTACGAGGATGGTTTGTACCTGTCGAGCCTTTACGAATACCTCGCCGAACCGGTGGTGGCCGATGCCGGGCATCTCACGGTGGGCGCGGTGCCCGGCGATGGTTTGCGGTTCGAAAACGTTGGTTTCCGTTATCCGGGGGCGAGTCGCGCGGCGCTTGAAGGCATCGACTTGCACCTGGTGCCGGGTCGCAGTCTGGCACTGGTGGGGGAGAACGGTTCGGGCAAGACCACGCTGATCAAGTTGCTGACTCGTCTGTATCGCCCCGATCACGGGCGCATCCTGCTCGACGGCAGCGATTTGCAGGTGTGGGAAGAAGACGCGCTGCGTCGGCGCATCGGGGTGATTTTTCAGGATTACATCCGTTACCAGTTCTCCGTCGGCGAGAACATCGGCGTCGGCGATACGCTGGCGTTCAACGATGAACAACGCTGGAAAGCCGCGGCCACCGAAGGCATGGCCGCGCCGTTTATCGAGGGACTGGATCGAGGCTACGCCACGCAGTTGGGCCGCTGGTTTGCCGGTGGCCAGGAGTTGTCGGGTGGGCAGTGGCAGAAGATCGCCTTGTCCCGTGCTTACATGCGCCGCAACGCCGATATCCTGATTCTGGACGAGCCGACCTCAGCACTCGACCCTGCGGCGGAAGCGGCGGTGTTCGAGCATTTTAGCGAACACACCGAGGGCCGCATGACGTTGCTGATCTCGCACCGGTTTTCCAGCGTGCGCAATGCCGATCACATCATCGTGCTGGATCAGGGGGCGATCCTGGAGCGCGGCGATCACGACAGCCTGGTGGCGGTGGGCGGGCGTTATGCGCAGTTGTTCAACCTGCAAGCCCGTGGTTATCGCTAGGCCCGGCGATCTGCGGTGGTTTTGCTTTCATCAGACCTTCGAGTGCCTGGCGGTATTGGCTGCCACCCCGGCTCATGCTGTTGTTGTGCGTGCCGCCGGGGATCAACAGCAGGCGTTTGGGTTCGCTGGCGGCATTGAACAGCTGCTGGCTGAACCGCGAGGGCATGAACGGGTCGGCCAGGCCATGCACCACCAGCAGCGGCATGTCGATGTCGACGATCTTGTCGATGGAATCGAATTTCTGCGACAGCAGCCAGCGCACCGGCAACCATTTCACCGGCAGGTTGCTGTCGGCCACTTGGGCGACGGCATCGCCCAGCGAGGTGAAGGTGGACTCGATCACCAGACCGCGCACCGGTATTGCGCTACGGTCCTTTTTCGCCTGCGCCGCCAGGTCTGCGGCGAGGTCGATGGCCACCGCGCCGCCCAGGGAGTGGCCGTAGATCAGACGCTTGTTGGCGTCCGGTTGCATCGCCTTGAAGCGCTCCCAGGCGACGCGGGCGTCCTCGTAGACGCTGGCTTCCGATGGCAGATCACCCTTGCTCTGGCCAAAGCCGCGGTAATCGATGGCCAGCACCGAATAGCCCATCGCGCGCAGTTGCTCGATGCGGAACGCCTGGCCGGTCAGGTTCCAGCGCACGCCGTGCAAATACAGGATTGATGGCGCATCGCGCCGCGCGGCCGGCCACCACCAGGCATGCAGGTTTTGCCCGGCCTTGAAGCTGGCAGGCTTGATATCGAACTCCTGAACGTCCTTGGGCAAACCGCGATACCAGCCGGCGGTACCCGGCTCGATGCGGAACAGCAGTTCGCGCTCCTTGTATTTGAGTACGCCGCAACCCACAGGCAAGCCGACGACCAGCGCGGCCATGCACAGCCAGGGTAGCCAGCGTCGGCTAATGCGGCTCATCAGGTTTGAAAACATGCAAAGGTCCGGAGGATGAAAAGGAAAGTTCGGGTTTTAACAGATGCGTGGGGGGAGGTGGGGATAAATTCGACAGTCGTAGAAAGGGCCGGATCAGTCGGTGATGCTAAGGGCCCCATCGCGAGCAGGCTCGCTCCACAGGGGAACGCATTCCAATGTGGGAGTGAGCCTGCTCGCGATGAGGCCATTCCTGCCCACACATCTTTAAAGCCATGCGCAAAGCCATTCGTCTTTGCCTCAAACCCCACGCAACAAAAAGATTGAATAATCACACAAGATGTTATTTAAATAACAAAACAACAACGTCCAGCATCAGTCTGGCAAGCCGGATCAAGGTGGGATAGCAATGAGCAAGATCGCAGTCATCGGCAGCAACATGGTGGATCTGATTACCTACATCGACCGCATGCCGGCCCAGGGCGAGACGCTCGAAGCGCCGGGGTTTGCCCTCGGCTGTGGCGGCAAGGGCGCCAATCAGGCGGTCGCTGCGGCGAAGCTTGGGGCGGATGTGCTGATGCTCACCAAGGTTGGCGATGACATGTTCGCCGACAACACCCTGGCCAATTTCCAGCGCTTCGGCATCGACACCCGTTACGTGCAGCGCGTGCCCGGTGTGTCCAGCGGCGTGGCGCCGATCTTCGTCCAGGCCGACTCGCACAACAGCATCCTCATCGTCAAAGGCGCCAACGCGCATCTGCTTCCGGCGGATATCGACGCGGCGGCCCACGCATTGCGCGAGTGCTCGCTGATCGTCCTGCAACTGGAAATCAACGTCGACACCGTTTACCACGCCATCGAGTTCGGCCGCGCGCACAACATTCCAGTCTTGCTCAACCCCGCGCCAGCCTTGTCGGGCCTGAGCCGTGAGCATTTGGCGCACCTGGATTTCCTGGTGCCCAACGAATCCGAGCTGGCGCTGATCACCGACCAGACCGTGGACTCCCCGGAGTCGGCGCACAAAGCCGCCCAGACACTGGTCGCCAGCGGCATTCGCCACGTGATCGTGACCCTCGGCCAGCAAGGCGCGTTGTACGTGGGCGAGGAGGGCGAGTTCCAGATTCCCGGCCTGTCGGTTGCCGCGCGCGACACCACCGGGGCAGGCGACGCCTTCATCGGTTGCTTCATTCATCACTGGAGCCGCGACCGCGACATCCGCGCCGCCATGACCCACGCCGTGGCGTATTCCGCCTGCTCGGTCACCGGCCTCGGCACCCAGACCTCCTACCCGGACGCCCCAACATTCGCTGAATTCCAGCGCCAACTCGGCGCTTGAAATCGAGCTGATTCACCCCTCGACACTCACCACGGAGAACAACAATGACAAAGCCTCCGCTCCAACAGACGGCCGATGGTTTCTACCTGAACCGCACGCCCTGGTTCGCCTTCATTTTGCTGTGCAGTATCTTCGCGCTGTGGGCGGCGGCCGCGAGTATGAACGACGTGCTCATCGCGCATTTCAAGAAGGCCTTTCTGCTCAGCGACTTCCAGACGGCGTTCGTGCAGTCGGCGTTTTACCTGGGTTATTTCTTCGTGGCGATTCCGGCCGCGCTGGTGGTTCGCCGTTTCAGCTACAAGACCACCATCCTCATCGGTCTGATGCTGTACATGTTCGGTTGCCTGCTGTTTTTCCCGGCGGCGTCGACCGCCAAGTACGGCATGTTCCTGCTGGCGCTGTTTGTGATTGCGGCGGGCCTGTCGTTTCTCGAAACCGCGTGCAACACCTATTCGACGCTGATGGGCCCACGTGAAACCGGCACCCGTCGCCTGAATATTTCCCAGACCTTCCACCCGTTCGGCGCAATGGCCGGGGTCTATGTCGGCAGCTTCGTGATGTTCAAGGACACCGACGCGACCCGCGAGCAGCTCACGCAAATGAGCGCCTCGGACGCGGCGGTCCAGCAGCTGCAAATGATCCAGTCCACCTTGCTGCCATACAAATGGATGATCGCGGTGCTGGTGCTGATGTTCATCTTGATCGCGATAACCCGGTTTCCGAAGTGCAAGGGCAATCAGCCGAGCAGCACCAAAACCGCCAGTCTCGGCCAGAGCCTGTCGCGACTGTGGCGCAACAAGCGCTTCACCTTTGGTGTGTTGGCGCAGTTTCTCTACGTGGGCGCCCAGGTCGGTGTGTGGAGTTTCACCATTCGTTTGGCGATGCAGTTGGGCGGCATGAACGAGCGCAGCGCGTCGTGGTTTTTGCTGACCACGTTTGCCGCGTACTTTGTCGGCAAGCTGATCGCCAACGTGCTGATGCGCAAACTGCACCCGGCCAAGGTGTTGGCGGTGTATGGCGTGCTGTGCATCGTGTTTCTGGCTTATACGATTCTGGTGCCAAACATCACCGCGGTTTATGCGGCGGTGGGTGTGAGCGTATTCCTCGGTCCGTGCTGGCCGACCATTTACGGCTTGACCATTGACGGCCTCGGCGAAGACACCGGCGTCGGCGGATCGCTGCTGGTGATGAGCATCGTCGGTGGCGGGGTGATCCCGATCTTCCAGGGCCTGCTGTCCGATTTCAGCGGCGGCAACATGCAACTGGCCTACAGCGTGCCGTTGCTGTGCTTCATCGTGATCGTGCTGTACGCGGTGCGTTGCCTGCGTCATTCCGACAGCGAACGAGCGCCGGTGGGTGCGGTGGTGACTTCATGAACACGCGGATCAACCTTCAGCCGTCGCAGTTTGGCGAGGCGCGCAAAACCTTGCTGGAATCGGAGGCGTTCACCGTCAGTTCCTGGGTGTATCCCAGTGGCGTGCTGGCGCTGGAATTGGCCAACAGCCGCGGCCGTCTGGTGGTGTTGCCGTATCAGGGGCAGATGATCTGGTCCGCCGTGTTCGATGGTTGCGACCTGACCATGAGCAACCTGTTCAGCCAGCCCCGGCCGAGCCCGACGGTGATCGGCACTTACGGTTGTTTCATGTTTCACAGCGGCCTGCTGCGCAACGGTTGCCCGAGCCCCGAGGACGATCATCCGCTGCACGGCGAGATGCCGTGCGCGGCGATGGATCGCGCCTGGCTGGAGGTCGGTGAGGACAGCGCTGGCGGCTACCTTCGATTGGCTGGCGAGTACGAATATGCGCAGGGGTTTGGTGACCGATACCTGGCCACGCCAAGCGTGACGTTGCGCGCTGATTCAGGACTGTTCGACATCGCCATGCAAGTGACCAATCTGGCAGGCAAGCCAATGGACCTGATGTACATGGCGCACATGAATTACGCCTATGTCGACGGTGCTCGTTTCATCGAACCCTTGGGTTTCGAACGGGTGCGCTTGCGCAGCAGCGTGCCGGCCCACGTGAAACCGACGCCGGTCTGGACCGAATACATGCAAGCGTTGGCGCAAGATCCGCAGCAATTCAACCGTCTGGATCAGCCACATCTCTACGATCCCGAGATCGTGTTTTTCTTCGACGGCGTGCGGGCGGACGACAGCGGCCATGCGCATTTTCTGCTGAGTCATCCCGACGGCGCGGCGTTCTACACCCGCTACCGTCCGGATCAATTCGACCACGCTGCGCGGTGGATCCTGCATAACGCCGATCAGCAAGTGGCAGCGTTCGTGCTGCCGTCCACCTGCGAACCGGAGGGCTACCGCGCCGAGTCCGCCAAGGGCCATGTGCGCTCACTGGCGGCGGGGGCGACGGCGGATTTCAGCGTCACCACCGGTTACCTCAGCGCGGGTGAGCAACAGGCCTTGATCAGATGATCAACTGCGCGCCGCTGGCGGTAATGGCGTCGCGGTAGGCCTTGGGGATTTTCTTGTCGCTGACCACGAACTGGAAATCCCCAAGGTCGGCGAAATGCGCGGTGCGCACCGTGTCGAACTTGCTGTGGTCGGCCAGCAGCAGCCGCTGTTGCGCCTGGCGCAGGACCTTCTGCTTGACCTCCACTTCATTGAAATTGAAGCAGGTCACGCCGAAGTCCTGGCTGATGCCGGCAGCGGAAACGAAGGCCCAGGTCAGGCGCACGCTGTCGAGGATGCCGCTCTCGGTGGTGTTCTCGAACACCTGGTTCTTGCGGTGGAACGTGCCGCCACAGACCACGATATGGCAGTTGGGTTTTTGCGAGAGTTTGAGCAGCACGTTCAGGGAGTTGCACACGGCGGTGAATTCGAGCTCGTCGGGGATGAAATCGACCACGAAAGGCGTGGTGGTGCCGCAGTCGAAGAACACGGTGTCACCCGGCTGGATAAACCCGGCGGCGAGTTTGCCGATGCGGCGTTTTTCCTCGACGTGGCGGGTGTCCTGTTCGGCCACACGGTAATCGCCGGGCTCGTTGCCATCGTGGATCTTGGTGATATAGCCACCGAGCAGCCGCAGGTGGTCGGTGTACTTGCTGAGGTCGCGGCGCAGGGTCATCTCGGACACGTCCAGCAATGCCGCCATCTCGCGCAGATGGATGGCGCTCTGGTCTTGCAGGGCTTGTTGAATCAGCTTGAGACGCTCGGCTTTTTTACTGTCCACAGGCATTCCGGGGTTGATTGTTGGTGTTATTTAAGTAGCATTATTTGTGAGTTTTGTAACGTTTTTGCGCGAATCACCCTCGATTGTGGCGCAGGGGCATTTGAATATACAAACAGGAGTTTTTGCCATGGCACACCTCGAACCCCAAGCGCTGGCGCAGTACATCGATCATACCTTGCTGGCGCCCGATGCCTCCCGCGAGCAAATCGCCGCATTGTGCCGCGAAGCTGCCGAACACGGCTTCTATTCGGTGTGCGTGAACTCGGGGCAGGTGCCCCATGCTGCGCAGTGCCTGGCAGGGCAACGCGTGAAAATCTGCGCGGTGGTCGGCTTCCCGCTGGGCGCCGGGCTGAGCGACACCAAGGCCTTCGAAGCCGAGCGGGCGATTGCTGCCGGCGCCGGGGAAGTCGACATGGTGTTGAACATCGGCTGGTTGAAGGACGGCTTGTTCGATCAGGTGCGCGACGACATCGCCCAGGTGTTGGAGGCGTGCGGCAAGGTGCCGTTGAAAGTCATCCTGGAAAACTGCCTGCTCACCGATGCGGAAAAGGTGAAGGCCTGCGAGATCTGCCGTGAACTGAACGTCGCGTTCGTCAAGACCTCCACCGGGTTCAGCCGCAGCGGCGCCACCGTAGAAGACGTCGCGCTGATGCGCCGTACCGTCGGGCCCGACATCGGCGTCAAGGCCTCCGGTGGTGTGCGCGATTACCCGACCGCACTGGCGATGATCGAAGCCGGCGCCACGCGACTGGGCACCAGCTCGGGCATTGCGATCATCAGCGGCGCAAAATCGGCAGGCGAGGGCTACTGATCAGTCCACCTGCAACACGATCTTGCCGATGTGATCGCCGGCTTCCATCCGCGCATGGGCCTGCGCCGCGTCGGTGTACGGGTAAACCTTGTCGATCATCGGCAGGCAACGCCCGGCGGCGAGTACCGGCCACACGTATTCGCGCAACTGTTCGGCGATCGAGGCTTTTTCTTCACGGGTGCGCGAGCGCATCAGCGAGCCGGTGATCGTCGCGCGTTTGCCCATGATCGCCATCAGGTCGACATCGTTGGCGCGGGCGCCGCCGAGGAAGCCGAGCATCACCAGGCGACCTTCCATGCCCAGTGCCGCGATGTTCTGATTCAGGTACGAGCCGCCCATGATGTCGAGGATCACGTTGACGCCTTTGCCGGCGGTTTTTTCCTGGATGACCTGGACGAACTCCTGGTCGCGGTAGTTGATCGCCTCGGCGCCCAGCTTGCGGATCGCTGCACACTTTTCCTCACTGCCCGCCGTGGCGAACGCCTTGACACCGAATTCGCGGCAGAGCATCAGCGCGGTGGTGCCGATGCCGCTGGTGCCGCCGTGAATCAACGCGCGCTGGCCCTTGCTGGCGCCGCCCATGTCGAACAGATTGGCCCAGACCGTGAAGAAGGTTTCCGGGACCGCCGCGGCGTGGACCCAATCCATGCCTTCTGGAATCGGCAGCGTCTGGCTGGCCGGTGCGACGCAATATTGTGCGTAGCCGCCGCCATTGGTCAGCGCACAGACGTTGTCGCCGACGATGAATTCGCTGACGCCCGTACCGATCGCCACCACTTCACCGGCCACTTCCAGCCCGGGAATCGGGCTCATGCCGGGTTTCATCGGGTACTTGCCGGCGCGTTGAATCACATCGGGACGGTTGACCCCGGCAGCGTGCACGCGAATCAGCACTTCGCCTGCGCCGGCCGTGGGCACCGGTTCCTGGCGCGGCTTCAACACCTCGGGGCCGCCGGGCTCGGTGATTTCAATCAGGGTCATGGTTTGCGGCAACGTCATGTGGGAGTCCTGTCGAGAAAGTCGTCTGTAAATGGGATCGCATCAGTGAACCAATAATTCAGTCCAAACCACCAATCCCTTGTGGGAGCGGGCTTGCTCGCGAAAGCGGTGCATCAGTCACCTAATGTGTTGAATGTGACGCCGTCTTCGCGAGCAAGTCCGCTCCCACAGGGTTTGGTCTGTTCAGCAAACGCATGGCCTGTTCCAGCAACAACGCAACCACAATCGCGCCCGCCGCCATCACAAACAGCAACCCATGCTGCCCACCACTGGCATTGAACAACGCCGAATACGCAAACCCTGCAATCGCCTGAAACGTGGCAAACGACACCGTCGCGCGGCTCCAGGCAATCTGCTGCTGGTGATGGTTCGGGATCAGCTCATGAACCCGCGCCAGTGCCAGTGGAACGATGCCCGGCGGGAACGAACCGAGGATCACGGCCAACACGGCCAGCGCTGTGAATGAGCTGGAAATCGACAGCAGGCCGACGGCAATCGCCTGCACCACCAGCACCAGCCGGATGCTTAGCTTCGCACCCAGTTGATCGGCCAGGAAGCCGTAACTCACCGGCCCGATGATCGCGCCCAGTCCGTACATCACCCAGATCAACGCGCCGACATGCGGCCCGGCACCGAGCCCGCGGGCCACGTAATCCACCAAAAACACCATCGCCGGCACCAGCCCGGCGGCCATGAATGCGTATTGGGCGAACAACAGGTAAACCCCTGGATCGGTAGGTGTTGCGGTCTTCTCGATCGACACTTCAACCGCTTGATGATGCGCCTCTTTCGGCCAGCCGAACCAACTCGCGGCCGTCAGAACCAGTGACAGCAGGCCCAGGCCAAACCAGGTTTGCTGCAAGCCAAGGCTTAGCAGCGGCGGAACAATCGTCCCCGAGCCGGCAATGCCCAAGCCGATGCCGAGGAAGATCGCGCCGCTGGCCAGACCTCGGCGCGACGCTGGCACATGCGGCAACACCGTTGCGGCCACCAGCACCATGATCGCGCCGCCGGCAACGCCCGACAGCAGGCGCCAGCCGAAGAACCAGCTCACCGACAACGGAAAACCACAGGCGAAAAACGACAAGGTCACGGCCAGCATCATCAGGCGCAACGCGGTTTTGTTCGACGTGCGGTTGGCCAGTGGGCGTCCGATCAGTGCACCGATCAGGTAACCCACAAGGTTGGCCGCGCCGAGGTACACCACGTCGCTCGCCGAAAACCAGTGCGCCTGGATCAATGAGGGAATCAGCGGTGTGTAGGCAAACCGCGCCAGACCGATGCTGACCAGGCTGGCGGCGAGGCCGGCGAAGATCGGCAGCCAGATCGCGCTGCGCGGGGTGGTCGATGCGCTGTGCATGGGAAACGTCCTGTGAGGTTTTACGCTTGGCCCCCAGACTATCCCGAACGACTGATGCAATAACGCAGCGATTTTGCGTTATGGTGATGCGATTATGCATCGGCAGGGGAACGGCATGAATTGGGATGACGCACGGGTGTTTCTGGCGGTGTGCCGCGAGTCGACGCTCCGGGGCGCGGCGCGGGTGCTGGGGGTCGATCAGGCGACGGTCGGCCGACGGATCACGGCACTGGAAAAGTCATTGAGTGCGACGCTGTTCCTGCGCACTTCTGAAGGTTATGCGCTGACAGCGGTGGGGGAGGCGGCGCTGGCGGCCGTGGAGAAAATGGAGCATTCGGCGCTGGAGCTGGAGCGCCAGATTCAAGGGCTCGACGATCGACTGACCGGGCTGGTGCGGGTCAGCACCACCGACTCACTGGCCATCGATTTCCTGATCCCGGCCATTGCTAACTTGCACGAACAACACCCCGACGTGCGGGTGCAACTGGACGCCTCCACGCAGATTCTCAGCCTGGCCAAACGCGAAGCTGACATCGCCGTGCGCAACACCCGGCCGGACAACCCGGACCTGATCGCCCGCCGCATCGCGCGTTGGCCGGTGGGCCTGTTTGCTTCTCAGGAGTATGTCGATGCCCATGGCGTGCCGGCGCCGGGTTCGGCGTTCGAGGGGCATGATCTGGTGGTGTATCAGCCGTATCTGCAGGGCAACAAAGACATGACCCTGGTCTCGGAACCGCTGGGGCGCGGGCGGATTGTGGCCAGTCTGAGTTCCAGTTTGCTGGTGCGTCGATCCCTGGCGGCGGGACTCGGGGTCGGGGAAATTCCGGTGTACATGGGGGAGAGGGACGGGCTGGTCAGGCTGTGGCCGGAGCGCACGCGACCGGTGCCGTATGACGTCTGGCTGGTGACCCACGCGGACTTGCGGCATACCGCCAGGGTTCGTGCGGTCATCGATGAAATTGTCGCGGTGTTTACCGGTACCGGTGAGTGAGTCATCGCTAGTCGAAGGACTAACACAACCCCTGTGGCTGGCTGGTAAAAACCTGGGGGCAGAAGCCCCCCAGGTCATTCACGGTCATGGCATTTGCGGCAGTTCTTGCGGGCGCAAGTCGAACACCAGCACCTCGGCATCCATACCGTTGCTCAACGCGAGTACCTGCTCATCACGAACCCGCACCCCATCGCCTTCCTGCAGCTGCACGCCGTTGAGTTCGACGCTGCCTCGGGCCACGTGCACATAGGCGTAGCGGTTGGCGGCCAGTTCCAGGGTGGCGCTTTCCTTGCCGTCGATCAGCGCGGCATACACCCGTGCGTCCTGACGCACCTTCAGCGAACCCTTGGCCCCGTCGGGGGAGATGATCAGTTGCAGGCGCCCGCGTTTTTTCTGGGAGCTGAAGTGCTCTTGCTGATAACGCGGTTTGGCGCCGCTGACTTCCGGCACGATCCATATTTGCAGGAAGTGCACCGGCCGCGTGGCCGAATGGTTGTACTCGCTATGGGCCACGCCGCTGCCGGCGCTCATCAATTGCACGTCGCCGGGGCGGATCACCGAACCGGTGCCCAGGGTGTCCTTGTGTTCCAGCGCACCTTCGAGCACGTAGGAGAAAATCTCCATGTCGCGGTGCGGGTGTTGGCCAAAACCTTTACCGGCCGCCACGCGGTCATCGTTGATCACCAGCAGGTCGGAAAAACCCTGCTCTTTCGGGTTGCGGTAGTTGGCGAAGGAAAAGGTGTGGAACGACTTCAACCAACCGTGATTGGCGGCGCCGCGATCGGAGGCTTTGCGAAGGGTCAGCATGATGAAATCTCCTGTGGGGACGTTGATTCGTCCGAGTGAGGAGAAGGTTAATGGTTACTGTGCGGTGCAATAAGTAGATGGAAATTGAAATACTGTCGCTTTGAGGTTGACAGTGGTGGACGGGCAATCAGGTATTTTCCTCCGACGCTGACGCCGTACATTGGCCATAATGCACAGCATCCCTTTCTGCCGAACATCAAACCCTGTGGGAGCGGGCTTGCCCGCGAAGGCGGCATCACATCCAACAGTGTGGATGACAGACACACCGCTATCGCGGGCAAGCCCGCTCCCACAGGAATTGAGTCCGGTCGATAGACCTTCTTTGACTTCAGTGATGTTTAACCCATGAAAACCGTGGCTATGGTGTTGTTTCCGGACTTTCTGCTGCTCGACATGGCCGGGCCCATGGAAGTGTTTTCCATCGCCAATCGATACCTGGCAGCGGAGGACCGTTATGAGCTGTCGACCATCGGCACCGAACATGGCGCACTGCGCGCTTCCAACGGCGTCAGCGTGCACACCGATCTGCACATCGATCAGGCCGATCAAGCGTATGACCTGTTGCTCGTGCCGGGCGGCCCGGGCGCGTATAACGAAAAACATCCACCGTTACTGTGCTGGCTCAAAGACGCTGTGCATCGCGCCGAGCGCTACGGCTCGATCTGCACCGGCGCGTTCGTGCTGGGGCATGCCGGTCTGCTGGACGGTTATCGTGTCACCACCCACTGGCATTACACCGAGCGGCTGATCAAAGGCTTCCCCAAGGCAACGGTGGAGACCGATCAGATTTTCGTGCAGGACCGCAACCTCATCACCTCCGGCGGCGTCACCGCCGGCATCGACCTGGCCCTGTCGGTGGTCGCCGAAGACCACGGCAAGAAAGTCGCCCAGGACGTGGCCAAGGTGTTGCTGGTGGTGATGAAACGCCAGGGCGGGCAAGCGCAGTTCAGCCCGTTGATGGCCACCGTCGCACCACAGGAAACGCCGATCACCCGCGTGCAGAACCATGTGCTGGAACACCTCGACGAAGCCTTCAGCATTGAACGCATGGCCAGCCTGGCCAACATGAGCACGCGGCATTTCGCCCGGATGTTTGCCCGGGACGTGAACATGACGCCCATGGAGTTTCTGCAAAGCGCGCGCATCGACTGCGCGAGAAACCTGCTGGAAACCAGCGACTTGCCGCTCAAGACCGTGGCCTTCAAAAGTGGCTTTGGCAGCGTGCGGCATATGCGCTTTCTGTTCGCCGAAAAGCTCGGCCTGACCCCGACGCAATACCGCGAGCAGTTCAGCTAGAGCGTTCTTGGCCGTTGTGCGCACCGCAATGGCCGTGACGCTCCCACCGTAGCAGTTGTACCGTCACGGAGGCCTGCCAAGATAAACCTGAACTCTTTGCAATGGAGGTGCGGGAGCCTGGAAGGCGGGTGCGATGGACAGTTCAGCACTGTGAGCCGGGCCAGGTTTCAGCACGCAAACGTGCATGAACAGCCTCAGAGATTTAAACAGCGATACGGTGCTGCGGTTCGGCCCCTACGCCTTTCACCAGCGGCAACGGCTGATCCTGGACGGTGATCGGCCGTTGCGCATGGGCGGTCGCGCCCTGGATATCCTCCAGGTACTGGTGGAGCGCGCCGGTAACGTCGTCAGCAAGGACGAATTGATTGCCCACGTCTGGCCGACGTCGGTGGTCGAAGGAATCAACCTGCGCGTGCACATTGCGGCCCTGCGCCGGGCCCTCGGCGACAGGCAGGATGGCCAGCGCTACATCGTCAACATTCCCCAGCGTGGCTACAGCTTTATTGCGCCGGTGGAGCGGGTGCCTGCGGGTACCTTGGTCTTGATCGAGACCGTGCAAAAGCATCAACACAACCTGCCTGCGCGGCTCACGCCGATGATCGGTCGGGATTCGATTGTCGGCAGTCTGGTCCGGCAGTTGCCGCTTCGGCGTCTTCTGACCTTGGTCGGCCCCGGTGGTATCGGCAAGACCACCGTGGCGCTGCGCGTGGCCGAACTGCTGTTGCAGCATTATGAGGATGGCGTGTGGCTGGTGGATTTCGCGGCGCTCGATGACCCCGCGCGCGTGGTCGATCATCTGACGCAAACCCTTGAGCTGGAGGTCGGCACGACACTGGACGTGTTGGCGCAACGGCACACGTTGCTGGTGTTCGACAACTGCGAACACCTGCTGGAACGCTGTCGGACCTTGGTCGAGGACTTGCTGGCGTCGGCGCCTCGGCTGTCGATTCTCGTCACCAGTCGTGAACCGCTGATGGCGGTGGGGGAAACGGTGCAGCGCTTGCCGTCCCTGGCGGTGCCACCCGCGTCGGCGTTGCATGGCGTGGCCGAGGCCATGGGCTATTCGGCGGTGCAGTTATTCGTCAGTCGCGCCCGAGCCCGACAACAAGGGTTTGCCTTGCGCGAACAGGACCTCGAGGCGGTGCGGGAAATCTGTCGGCGGCTCGACGGTTTGCCACTGGCCATCGAACTGGCCGCGGCGCAGATCGATGCGCTGGCGTTGGTCGGTGTGCAAGCTCAGTTGGATAACTGTTTTCAGTTGCTGACCCAGGGGCGACGCACCGCTGTGCCCCGGCATCAGACCCTCAAGGCCGCGCTGGACTGGAGCTATGAGCGGCTGAACCAGTGGGAGCAAACCCTGTTGCAGCGCCTCTCGGTCTTCAAGATGTCCTTCACCCTCGATGCCGCGATTGGTGTGAGCAGTTGCGAGGTGCTCAAGCCCAATCAACTGGCGGCGCTGATGCAGCGCCTGGTGGCCAAGTCGTTGCTCTCGATGGATCAGGTCAACGGCACAACGCGATATCGCTTTCTCAACACCACGCGCACCTATGCGTTGGAGAAGCTCGAGCTCAGTGGCCACCTGCGCACGTTCGAGCAGCGTTACTCGCATTACATCAGCCGTGCACGCTGGGTTTCAGGCGTGCAGTTGCCTATGGAGCTCGTCTAGTAGGCGCCGGACTTTGCTCAGGTCCGGCGTGGCAAAACCTTCGGTGAAGCGGTTGTAGATCGGCGCCAGCAGTTCATGGGCTTGCTGATACCGACCCTGACGCTGCCACAGTTGCGCCAGCGAGGTGGCGCTGCGCAGTTCCCAGGCCAGAGCGCCCTGATGCCTGGCCACATTCAACGCCCGAACCAATATCTCCTCGGCTGCGACGACCGTGTGGGAGCGAGCGTGCTCGCGATAGCGTCCGCCCAGGCAATCCATCTCCGGCTGATTATTCTCCGCCAACAATGCATCAGCCCTGGCGCGCAATATCTCCGCCGTGCTCCAGCCGGCCGTACCGGTGTCGGCCCGATGCAACAGGGCGTCATCAACGAAACCGCTATCGAGTGTGACCATGATGTCCTTGATCAACCCCACGCCCGGTTGAAGCGGCAAGTGCGCCTCGGCGCGGTCGATCACCTGCGCATAGTGCCGGGCCCAGGTGTAGAACAGCAGCACCGAGTGTTTCTGTGATTGCTCCAGCAGCAGGCGCAAGAGTTCACGAGCCTTACGGTTATCGCCGTTGTAGTGCGCGATCAGGCAACCGGCCAGCGCGAGGGTGTAGCAAATGGAGGTGCCATGGTTGATTTGGATCGCGATGTCCAATGCTTGACGGGCGGTGCGCCAGGCTTGTTCCGGTTGCCCCTGCAACCAGAGGATGCGCGCCAGAATCGTCAGGGCGGCCACGCTCTGGTCGTATTGCACGCCGAAACCGTGGGTGAAGCGGTTGAGGTTCCCGCTCTGGGCCATGCGTTGGATGACCTGTTCGGCGTTCACCCGGGCCAGCCCCTGGTTCCCGGCAAAGTGCAGGGCCAGCACGCGCAAGCGGTGCATGCTCAGCGACAACACGGCGTCGCCTTGCGCGCCCAAGCGGTCGAAGAGCAGGCTCTGTTCCAGCGCCATTTGGTAATGGCCGCAACTGAGGTTGACTGCCATGTGCCCGGACACCGCCCGCAGTTGGCCGGCCACATCGTTGTTGTGTTTGGCCAGGGTTCTGGCGCTGACGAACGCGGCGATGGTCTCGGCCGTGCCGCCCTGGGTGTGATAGCAGGAGCTGCCGAGGGCCAGCTTGAGGGGGATTTCCAGATGAGGGCAGGGCTCGGGTGCCAACTCAAGCAAGGCCAGCGCCTTGCGGACGTAAACGCCGTGTTCCTTGAGCAGTGACAGTTCCTGCCAGAGTGGCGTCGAGGTCGCAGTCAAACGGATCGCCAGTGCCTGCGGACCTTGAGCGTTCAAGCCCCAGTCGAGGGCCGAACGCACGTCATCCAGGCTGCGGGCGTAACGCTCGATCCACAGGTCGGTGGCGATCAGTTCCCAGTCAGTTTGAGCCTGACGCATCAAGGCCAGGCAGCGCTCGGCGTGGCGCTTTTTCGTATCGGGCAAATCGGCGGTCTGGTCGAGTTTTTCCAGGGCGTAGCTGCGGGTGGTGTCGAGCAAACGGTAGAACACTTCTTCGTCGCCCACTTCCACGTTCAGCAACGACTTGGCCACCAGTTGCGTGATCGAACCGAACACCTCGCCGGGCTCGATGTGTTCGCCGACAATCACCGCCGCGGCCGATTCCAGCGTAAAACCGCCCCTGAATACCCCCAACCGGCGCAGGCAGGTTTGCTCGCAGGCGTTCAGCAGTTCGAAACTCCAGTCGAGCGTGGCGCGCAGGGTCTGGTGTCGGCCCAGCGTCGACGGACAGCCTTGGGTCAACAGGCGAAAACTGCCTTGCAGCTGCGTCAGCAATCCGCTCAGACCAAAGGTGCCGACTTGCGCCGCCGCCAGTTCAATGGCCAGCGGAATGCCGTCCAGGCGGTGGCAGATTTCAATCAACAGCGGCAGGTCGTCATCGCTCAGCTCGAAGCTGTCGTGGCTGGCCATGGCCCGCTCGACGAACAGTTGCAGCGCGGAAAAGGTCAGCGCCTGGGCGCGGTCCAGCACCGCGATGGGCGGTGGGCAGTCGAGGGATTCGAGACGCTGGACGAACTCACCTTCGGCCCGCAGGCTTTCGCGGCTGGTGGCCAGGATATGCACGTGTGGAGCGGCGCGCAGGATGCTTTCGCAGAGCAGCGCGACGGCGTCGAGCAGGTGCTCGCAGTTGTCGATCACCAGCAGCATCTGCCGCTCGCGCAGGCACGCTGCGAGGCTGCTCATCGGTTCTGCGCCATGCAGTGACAAATCCAGCAGGGTGGCCAGATGGGTAGTGATCAGCGTCGGGTCATTGATCGGCGCCAGGTCCAGCAGGCGAATGCCGTCCTGATAACGACCGATCAACAGTTCGGCGACGCGCAGCGCTACCGTGGTCTTGCCGATGCCGCCAGGGCCGACGAGGGTGATGAAGCGCTGGCGTGACAGTTGCGTGACCAGGCTCTCGACCAGCAATTGACGACCGATCATCCGCGTGCGACGGATGGGCAGGTTATGGGTGCTTGGTTCGATCCCTTGACTGGCGAGTGGTTGCTCGATCGGTTCCAGCGAGAACGGCGCGACAAAACTGTAGCCGCGCTGGGCGACGGTGACGATATAGCGCTGGCCGGCCTGGCCATCGCCGAGGGCTTTGCGCAGTGCGGCCATGTGCACGCGCAGGTTGATGTCTTCGACTACGCTATTGGGCCAGACCCCGGCAATCAGTTGCTGTTTGCTGACCACCTTTCCGGCGTGCTCCAGCAGGATCAACAGAATATCCATGGCGCGCCGGCCCAGGCGCAGGGGCTGGTCGGCCTCCAGCACCAGGCGTTGTCCGGGATAGATCCGGTAGGGGCCGAAATGGATGGCCTGCTCGGGGGAAAGGGTCAACGTGTGGCTCCTGCTTGCATCCGTCTAGTACGCGGTTTTCGAGCATATTCCTCAGGTTTTTCCGGCAACGCAACGAGGGTTCTTCTGACGGTTGCGGGTTCGCGGCGACCGCCCGGCCCCCGGCGCCACTGGCAGACGCCGTGTTTATTGGGTGCAACCGCAGCAAAGCAGGTGTTGAGGCATTTGGCGCGCCAATGAAAATTAACAACGTTTAACTCGTCCTGCGTCTGGTCTACGCCCAAAACTCTGCTGCTTCAACACCCGCTGGTCTTGTAGGAGCGAGCCTGTGTGGCGAGGGGATTTATCCCCGTTGGGTCGCGAAGCGGCCCCGAAATCGAAATCTGCGGTATGTCAGATACACCGCACTCGATGGTTTTACGACTGCTTCGCAGCCGAACGGGGCGGTGCGACGTTTCGCTAAATCCCCTCACCACGGGTCGCTCCTACAGAGGGCGGTGGTGTTGCAAAGGGATCAACTTGTCATGAGGACACCGGGATGAGCAATGTGGTGGTGGTCTATCACAGTGGCTACGGGCACACCCGGGTCATGGCCGAAGCCGTGGCCCAGGGGGTGCAGCGCCACTTGGGCAGCACCTGCCTGCTGATTCCGGTCGACGAAGTTGAGCAGCACTGGGACCGGCTGCACAGCGCCGACGCCATCATCTTCGGCGCCCCGACCTACATGGGCAGCGCGTCGGCACCGTTCAAAAGTTTCATGGAGTCCACGGCGGCGTTCTACCTCGCCCAGCCGTGGCGCGACAAGCTGGCCGCCGGCTTCACCAATTCCGGTTGCCTGTGCGGCGACAAACTCAACACCTTGCTGCAGATGGCGGTATTTGCCGCGCAGCATTCGATGATCTGGGTCGGCCTCGACCTGCTGCCGGCGCGCTCCAGCACCGGCGCGTTCGACGGGCAAATGAATCGCCTCGGCAGCTCGCTCGGCGCCATGGCCCAGTCGAATGTCGAACAGTCCCCCGACCTCGCGCCGCCTGCCGAAGACCGCAGCACCGCCGCTCATCTGGGCGAGCGGGTGGCGCGTCTGGCCGAACGCATGGCCCCTCCACCGATTTGATCCACCCCAACACTCGCAAAAGGAGATATCGCATGAGTACGTTCACCACCCGAGACGGCACCGAGATTTACTACAAGGACTGGGGCACCGGCCAACCCATCGTTTTCAGCCACGGCTGGCCGTTGAACGCCGACAGCTGGGAATCGCAGATGATCTTCCTGGCCTCCAAAGGCTACCGGGTAATCGCCCACGACCGCCGTGGTCACGGCCGTTCCAGCCAGCCGTGGACCGGCAACGACATGGACACCTACGCCGATGACCTGGCGCAGTTGATCGAGTTGCTCGACCTCAAGGACGCCGTGCTGTTCGGCTTCTCCACCGGCGGCGGCGAAGTGGCGCGCTACATCGGTCGCCACGGCACCAGTCGCGTGGCCAAGGCCGGGCTGATTTCCTCAGTGCCACCGCTGATGCTCAAGACCGAAGCCAACCCCGGCGGCCTGCCGATCGAAGTGTTTGACGGCATTCGCCAGGCATCCCTGGCCGACCGTTCGCAACTGTACATCGACCTCGCCAGCGGGCCGTTCTTCGGCTTCAACAAACCGGGCGCCAAGCCGTCCCAGGGCATGATCGACTGGTTCTGGATGCAAGGCATGACGGCTGGCCACAAGAACGCCTACGACTGCATCAAGGCGTTCTCGGAAACCGACTTCACCGAAGACCTGAAAAAATTCGACATCCCCACGCTGGTGGTGCACGGCGACGCGGACCAGGTGGTGCCGATCGAAGCGGCGGGTATCGCCTCAGCAAAACTGGTGAAAGGTTCGCAGCTGTTGGTCTACCCCGGCGCGCCCCACGGCTTGACTGATACCCACAAGGATCAGCTCAACGCTGACCTGCTGGCGTTCCTCAAGGGTTGATGTACCCCGGCGCGGGCGTAGATCCGCGCCGGTTTTCGCTCCTGATGAGAGCAGACAACCATCGAGATCACGTTCATGAAAAAGCTCACAAACGCCACCGGCGCCCCGGTGGTCGATAACCTTAATATCCAGACCGCCGGCCCTCGTGGGCCGGCGCTCTTGCAAGACATCTGGCTGCTGGAAAAACTCGCCCATTTCGACCGCGAACTGATCCCCGAGCGGCGCATGCACGCCAAGGGCGCGGGCGCCTACGGCACCTTCACCGTCACCAATGACATCACGCGTTACACCAAAGCCAATATCTTCAGTTCAGTGGGCAAGGAAACACCGCTGTTCGTGCGCTTTTCCTCGGTGGCCGGCGAACGCGGCGCGGCGGATGCCGAGCGCGATATCCGCGGTTTCGCGGTGAAGTTCTACACCGACGAAGGCAACTGGGACATTGTCGGCAACAACACGCCGGTGTTTTTCTTCCGTGACCCGCTGCGTTTCTCCGACCTCAACCACGTGGTCAAGCGCGACCCGCGCACCGGCCTGCGCAACGCCACCAGCAACTGGGATTTCTGGACCTTGCTGCCCGAGGCGCTGCACCAGGTGACCATCGTCATGAGCGATCGCGGGATTCCCACCAGCTTCCGCCACATGCACGGCTTCGGCAGCCACACCTTCAGCCTGATCAACAGTGATAATCAGCGGGTGTGGGTGAAGTTTCACTTTGTCTGCCAGCAAGGCATCGAAAACCTATCGGACGCCGAGGCGGCAGCGGTGGTCGGCAAGGACCGCGAAAGCAACCTGCGCGACCTGTATGAAGTCATCGAGCAGGGCAACTTCCCGCGCTGGAAGCTGTGCATCCAGGTGATGGAAGAAGAGCAGGCGACCAACTATCGGCATAACCCCTTTGACCTGACCAAAGTCTGGCCGCATGGCGAATTTCCGCTGATCGAGGTCGGCATCATGGAGCTCAATCGCAATGCCGAAAACCACTTCGCCGAAATCGAGCAAGCGGCGTTCTCGCCGGCCAACGTGGTGCCGGGCGTGAGCTTTTCGCCGGACCGCATGCTGCAGGCGCGGCTGTTTTCCTATGGCGATGCCCAGCGCTATCGCCTGGGGGTGAACTTCAATCACATCCCGGTCAACGCACCGCGCTGCCCGGCCCACAGCTATCACCGCGACGGCGCGATGCGCACCGACGGCAACCTCGGCGGCACCGCCAGCTACTTCCCGAACAGCGTGGGCGAGTGGCAGGATTCGCCGGAACTGGCCGAGCCGCCGCTGCCGGTGGAAGGCTTTGCTCAGCACTACGATCATCGGCTCGAAGAGGACCATTACGAGCAACCGGGCAACCTGTTCCGGTTGCTGGACCCGGTGTGCAAACAGTTGCTGTTCGACAACACCGCACGGGCCATGAACGGCGTGCCGCAGGCGATTCGTCAGCGCCATATCGACAACTGCACCCGAGCTGATCCGGCGTACGGGTTTGGCGTGTCCGAGGCGTTGGAGCGCCTGTCCCCCTTGGGCTAACGCAACCCACGTCTGTAGCAGCTGTCGAGCCTGCGAGGCTGCGTTCGGCTGCGAAGCAGTCGTGAAATCAGCCAACGCGGTGTTTCAGGAAAACCGCGTACTCAGGTTTCACGACTGCTGCGCAGCCGAACGCAGCCTCACAAGCTCGACAGCTGCTACAGCGCGTGCGGGTCGAGCTTTATTGCGCGTGAGTTTGAGCGGTGTACGCGGGGCGCTGGGGGAGGGTGCGCACCGCACGGCATCGCCACGCAAATGGATTGATCCCTTCGCTGCGGGTGAAGATGTGGCAGAAATGCGCCTGATCGCAGAAGCCGCATTCGAGGCTGATCTGGGTCAGTGTCAGGTCGGTGCTCTGGATCAATTGCTTGGCCCGGGCGATGCGCTGGTGGCGGATCCAGTCCTGCGGCGAGAGCCCGGTGCTGCACTTGAACGCGCGAGAGAAATGACTGCGCGACAGGGCGCAGGCGCGGGCCAGTTCGGTCACTTCAACGGTTTCACCCAGGCGTTCGAGGATCAGTTGCTTGACCAGGCTTTCGCGCCACGGGGTCAGGCCGCCGGTGGTTTTCTTGCGCGCTTCAGTGACAGTCGCGCGGGCGACGTTTTGCTGAGAATGGGCCATGACAAATGTCCGTGTCGGTGAGCTTCATTCTTGGTCGCAGGGCGCTGACAGGCGAGTTAAACGTTGTTAATTCCGTCGGTGCTCAGGAATGAACAACAGCGCTAACTCAGCACATTGCTGCAATTTCTTCGGGCTCGCCCCGTGCAAAATCGCCCCCAATCCGGCGGCGTATACCTTGCCGCTTTTCTGACTCGATCAAGGGTGAAGGCATGAAACATTCTCTGGTTTGCGCGCTGGGGCTCGCGGTTGCGCTGGCGTCCGGTATTGCCTCGGCTCAGGCACCGGCACAGGTTGGCACGCAAGTACCGGGTTACTTCCGTCTGGCGGTGGGCGATTACGAGGTGACGGCGCTGTTCGATGGCTACAACGACCTGTCGCCCAAACTGCTCAAGGGCCTGCCCCAGAGCCAGATCCGCGCGCTGCTGGCCCGTCGCTCGATTGAAACGCCAGGCGTGCAGACTGCGTTCAACGCGTTTCTGATCAACACCGGCAAGCAGCTGATCCTGGTAGACACCGGCGCTGGCCAGTGCATCGGCGAAACGGCCGGCATGCTCTCGGACAATATCAAAGCGGCCGGTTACGAGCCTGCGCAAGTCGACACCATCCTGTTGACGCACCTGCACCTGGACCACGTCTGCGGGCTGGTCGACGGCCAGCAGAAACCGGTTTTTGCCAATGCCACGGTGTTTGCGGCGAAAGCAGAGGCCGATTACTGGCTTGATCCGCAGGCACTCGCCAAGGCCCCGGAGGGTGCCAAGCCGTACTTCAAAATCGCCCAGGACTCGACCGCGCCGTATGCGGCCGAAGGCCGTTTCAAAACCTTCGCCACCGGCCAGTCGCCGGTGCCGGGCGTGGTCGAGGCCGAGCTGGAAAGCGGGCACACGCCGGGCAGCACCACTTACCGCTTCACCTCCCAGGGGCAGAGCATTCTGTTCATGGGTGACCTGGTGCATAACCTCGCTGTGCAGTTTGAACACCCGCAAGTGTCGATCGGTTTTGACGTCAACAGTCAGCAGGCCATCAAGAGTCGCGCCAAGGTGTTCAGTGAGGCGGCGGCGAGCAAGACCTGGGTGACGGCGGCGCACTTGCCGTTTCCTGGCATCGGCCACATCGCCGCAGAGGGCAAGCATTTCCAGTGGGTGCCGGTGGAATACGGGCCTTACAAACGTGCGGCGAAAGTGCCGCTGATCGAGTAAAGTCGCAACGCTTCTTGCCTGGCTGAACACACAAGGAAACCGTGCCTATGAACCGTAACGATCTGCGTCGCGTCGACATGAACCTGCTGGTGATTTTCGAAGCGTTGATGTTCGAGAAGAACCTCACCCGTGTGGCCGAAAAGCTGTTCATGGGGCAACCGGCGGTAAGTGCGGCGCTGGGGCGGTTACGGGACCTGTTCGACGATCCGTTGTTGCTGCGCAACGGTCGCGGCATGGAGCCGACGGCGCGGGCGCTGGCGATTCTCAAGGAACTGCAACCGGCGATGGATGTGATTTCCGGGGCGGTCAGCCGAGCGAAGGAATTTGATCCGACAACCAGTAATGATGTGTTCCGCATTGGTTTGTCGGACGACGCAGAATTCGGTTTGTTTCCGCCGTTGTTGCGGCAACTGCAGGAAGAGGCTCCGGGGATCGTCGTGGTGGTGCGTCGTGCCAACTATCTGCTGATGCCGGCACTGCTGGCCTCGGGGGAAATTTCCGTGGGGGTGAGCTACACCACGGATTTGCCGGCGAATGCCAAGTGCAAGAAGTTGCGGGACATCCCCTGCAAGGTGCTGCGTGGGGACAAGCGACCGGGGACGCTGACGCTCGATGAATACTGCGAACGACCGCATGCCATGGTGTCGTTCTCGGGCGATCTGAGTGGCAATATCGATCTGGATCTGGCCAAGGTTGGTCGCAGCCGCCGTGTGGTATTGGGCGTGCCGCAGTTCAGCGGGTTGCGGGCGTTGCTGGCCGGGACTGAGATGATTGCGACTGTGCCGGATTATGCGGCGTGTGCGTTGGTTGAGGGGTGTGCATTGCGGGCGGAGGATCCGCCGTTTCCCATTGATGCGGCGCAGTTGTCGATGGCCTGGAGCGGGGTGCATGACAACGATCCGGCGGAGCGGTGGTTGCGGTCGCGGATCAGCGAGTTCATGTCGAGGCCTTTGCCGATTTCGGCTTGAACGTGGCGGCCTCCGGGCCGACCAGGTTCCCCTTGATGTACGCCATCCAACTGTGGGAGCGGGCTTGCTCGCGAAGGCGGCCTGATAGCCGACCTATCTCTTCCTGGGTGTACATATCCGTTCCTGCGGTAACGGCCACTTATGGTTTCGCTCTTACAGCGAGTCCCTTTTTCAAACGCCAAAAAGGAACCAAAAGGCTTCGCCCCAGCGTCCGGCCCCTCGCCTGGGCTCGGCGTACCCTCGCTCCGGCATTCATCTGGGGGCATCGCCTCCGGTCGGCTTCGCTTCGACCTCCTCTCGATGTGTGCGGCTTCGCCGCACGGCGCTACGCGCCCACCCCCAGATGAACGCCTCCACTCGGCCTCCCGACGGGGCGGGCAGATCAAGATCAAAAGCTGCAGGCGAGCTAACGCTCGGCCTGTTGAGTGGTGAAAAGCGTACGGTGTGCACCGATCCATTGTAGGAGCGAGGCTTGCCCGCGAAGGCGGCCTGACAGCCGACCATTATCCTCAAGTCATACACCCATTCACTATAGGAGCGAGCCTGCTCGCGATGGGGGTGTGTCATTCAACATTGATGTCGGCTGACCCAATGCCATCGCGAGCAAGCCCGCTATCAGAGGGGAATGTATGTTGATTTTAGGGCTGTGTTTAAAGGTGTTTAGCGTTACTTGCCTCTCGGTTCGCTAACCTGCGTACAGCCGCCAGCCTTACTTGTTTAGCGACAGGTGTTGGTGGTTCCAGGTATACCGGCGATTCACCACATGCAAAGCCACACCCAATTCCCCGGAAACCGACAACGTTTCCCCTTTCGATCCCCTCGATCCCTCAACGCTATCGACCGTTCGTCTGTAAGCGCCCTTGACCTGTAAGTTCTGACAGTAGCGGTTCTTCACGATCCGGTGTGTGATACCCCGTGCCCAAGGAATCAGATCAATCACGCACAGGGAACGAATGATGAATAGTCAGCCTGCCGAGTTGGTCACCGACGACTTGCCGCCTCCGTACATTCGGGAAAGCCCGGACTCCGACCAACTGAATTCAGTGGCGGTCAGGTATAGCTGCAGGGTTGTCATGGAGTACCCGATGGAACCCGGTGACAGGGTCCGCGTGACTTGGGCAGGCGCGCCGGGGGCCGGGTCATATACCTCGGGGTTTTTCCCGGTGGATGGGTTGCGGCCGTTGGAGGTCGGGATTGGCGGCGCGTTGCTGGTGATCTTTAATCAGGGAATGACGGTGGCGCTGAGCTACACCGTGATGCGAGGCACTTCGGAACCTGTCACTTCGCAGCCGCTGATTTTGTACGTGCTGCCTGTCACGCAAAACGATTTGCCCAGACCTTTCATTACGCAGGCGCAGGACTTTGGCGAAGGCTTGGCCCTTGATGTGAGGGCCCTGACTGAATTTACCTTGCGGATAAACTCATGGGCTCTGCAAACCCGAGACCAGTATTTCTGGTTGCGTCTCAGAGGCGTCAATGCCGACGGTAGCGATTTCAATGAGGTGTACTGGCGTCCGCCGGACAACGTTGTCGGCCAGTCATTCAGCAAGGGTTTCTATGCGCAAAACTACCCCGCTGTCCGGCTGAAGGGGCTCAAGGATCGCAGCACGCTGACCCTGGAGTTAAAGACAGGCCTGCAAGGAAGCCAGGATGAGGCCCTTGCCCAGAAGTTTGCGCATCGAAACTACATCGTCAGAACAACCGCGTCGATAACGCCCGAACCACCGAAGATCTTGTCGGTGAAAAATCCGCTCGGTCAGGACATTGCCAATGGTGGGGACACCGAGTACTCCACTGTGACGGTACATGGCAGTGCGAACGGTGAAGAAGTGGAAATCTTTAACGGGGAAATTCCCCAAGGCACGGCCAATGTCGTTGCCGGTAGTTGGCAGCACCAAGTGAACGGGCTGATTGATGGTCAAAACGTGTTGACGGCTATTGTTGTTGACGGTGATGGAGAGAAGTCCAATCGATGGACGATCAACGTGAAGTTGCAGGATCGACCCCTATCGATCAAAGAAGCGCCCGATAATCTCAACCTGGATCCGCTGGCGGCTACAGGCAGTTTGACCGCTGTCGTGGATGACCTGGAAGCCGGCGACAGTGTCACGGTGACGTGGACAGCCGCCTCGGGTACGCCCTCAGCGGGTACGCACACGACAAACCCGGTTATCGCTGGCGCTACTCGCCCATTGGATATTTCGCTGCCCGAGTCATTGGTGGCGTTTAGCGTCGGTAAAAAAGCCCAGATTACCTTTACTTACACACGCGGAGCATCGCCTCCGGTGACCTCACAACCGTTTCCCCTTAACGTGCTGGCGATCCCGTCAACCGCGCTGATTGCTCCGGTGATTACCCAGGCGAACGGTACAGACGAACTGGATCTGAAAGACGTCATGGCCGGGGCGACTCTCACGTTTGGTGGCTGGCCGCATATCGCCATTGGACAGCGGATCTGGCTGGATCTGGAAGGCGAGAACGCCAGCGGTGGCAGTCACAATCTCATTGTATGGACGGGTGCCCGCAATTCGGTTCATCGAAATTGGGTTACGACCAATGGCCACAGCATTACGATTGCGTACAGCTATTTGAGGCTATTGGCTGTCGGCAGCACATTGTCCATTCGCTTCAGGGTCAATATGGATCAGGTCCCGGATCCCGCGACGGTGCAGCCCTTTGATGTCCGTGAATATATCGTTCGGGCCACTCCTTGAGCAGGGCGAGCGTCACGCCTGTGGTTTTGATGCGAAAAAAAACGGTCTCGGTAGAGGCCGTTTTTTGTGCCTGGCAGAAAGCTTCCAGCAATGAAGATTCCCCTGTGGGAGCTTCGTCGGTTGTAGATCCGGCTCATTGGCAAAAAGAGCACACACATCCAATTTTTCCGGCACCCACACCGGCACTATCGAAAGATGTCCCGGCGCATCGTTGCCGGTGGTTTTTCATTTGAGCAGGTAGCCCATGAATATGTCGCGATGGGATGAACGGGCGCAGGATTTCGGACTGCTGTTTTTGCGGGTCAGTGGCGGTGTGTTTCTGCTGTGGGTGCACGGCTTGCCGAAGTTGCTTAACTACGGCGCTCAACTGCAAGTCATCGAAGACCCTTTTCACTTGGGCGCGAACATCACGCTGATGCTGGCGATTTTTGCCGAGGTGCTGTGCCCGTTGCTGATCATCGCCGGGGTGTTGGTGCGTCTGGCGTGCCTGCCGATTTTGGCGGTGTTGCTGATCGCGCTGCTGGTGGTGCATGCGCAATGGAGTGTCGAGGAAGGGCAGTTCGGTTGGCTGCTGTTGATTGTGTTCACCAGCCTTTTTATCGCTGGGCCGGGACGGCTGGCGCTCAATGTCCGATTTGCCGGAGCGTTGCGTTATGCCTGAATCCAATCGTTTCGAGGAAGTCGTGACCCTGGTGATCAAGCACCGGGTCAAGGCCGGTTTTGAAGTGCCCTATGAAGCCTGGTTGCGCAACATTGTCAGCATCGCCGGGCAGCAGGAAGGGCACTTGGGCGTTGACGTGATGCGCGGTAAAAACGCCGGCCTCGACATGTACACCTGCGTGCTGCGCTTTTGCTCCACCGACGCGATGCAAAGCTGGCTCGATTCGCCGCAGCGTCTGGAGTTGGTCAACGAAGCCACGCCAATGCTCGCCGATGGCGACCAGACCGAGGTCAACCCGGTCAATGAGTTCTGGTTCGCGACGCAAGCCGACGCCGCTTCGCCACCGCCGCCGCGCTGGAAGCAGGCCGTGGTGACGCTGCTGGTGATTCTGCCGCACACCTTGCTGGTGCCGCTGCTCTGGGGCCCGCTGCTGCAACTCAACGCCATCCTATCCAATTACGTGGTCGCGACGTTCCTGATCACGCTGACCATCGTCGTTTCGGTGGTGTACCTGTTCATGCCGATGGCGACGCGTCTGTTCGCGCCGTGGCTGTCCCATTCCCCTCAGTCCAAGGAAACGCGATGAACGCCGATCTGATTTTATTCAATGGCCAATTTCATACCGTTGACCGTGAAAACCCGCGCGCCAGTGCGGTGGCGATCAGCGAAGGCCGCTTCGTTGCGGTCGGCACCGATGCCGACGCCATGGCCCTGCGGGGGTCGGGCACCCAGGTCATCGACCTCAAGGGCCGTTGCGTCATTCCCGGCCTTAACGACTCACACCTGCACCTGATCCGTGGTGGTTTGAACTACAACCTCGAACTGCGCTGGGAAGGCGTGCCGTCGGTGGTCGATGCCTTGCGCATGCTCAAGGATCAAGCCGATCGCACGCCAACGCCGCAATGGGTGCGCGTGGTCGGTGGCTGGAACGAATTCCAGTTCGCCGAAAAGCGCATGCCGACCCTCGAAGAGCTCAACCAGGCCGCGCCGGACACCCCGGTGTTTGTCCTGCATTTGTACGACCGCGCCTTGCTCAACCGCGCTGCATTGCGCGTGGCCGGTTATACCCGCAACACGCCGAACCCACCGGGTGGTGAGATTGTGCGCGATAGCAACGGTGAGCCGACTGGCATGCTGGTCGCGCGTCCCAATGCAATGATTTTGTACTCGACGCTGGCCAAAGGGCCGAAGTTGCCGCTGGAATATCAGGTCAACTCGACCCGCCAGTTCATGCGTGAACTCAACCGCCTCGGCCTGACCAGCGCCATCGATGCCGGCGGTGGTTTCCAGAATTATCCGGACGATTACCAGGTGATCGAGCAGTTGGCCAAGGACCAGCAACTGACCATTCGTATCGCCTACAACCTGTTCACGCAGAAGCCGAAAGAAGAGCTGACCGACTTCAAGAACTGGACGTCGAGCGTGACCTTGCATCAGGGCGACGATTACCTGCGACACAACGGCGCCGGGGAAATGCTGGTGTTCTCGGCGGCCGATTTCGAGGACTTCCTTGAACCGCGTCCCGACCTGCCGCAAACCATGGAAGACGAGCTGGAACCGGTGGTTCGCCACCTCGTCGAGCAGCGCTGGCCGTTCCGTTTGCATGCCACGTACAACGAATCCATCAGCCGCATGCTCGACGTGTTCGAGAAGGTCAACCGTGACATTCCGTTCAACGGTTTGCCGTGGTTTTTTGACCACGCTGAAACTATCACGCCGCAGAACATCGAGCGGGTGAGGGCGTTGGGTGGCGGGATTGCGATTCAGGATCGCATGGCGTTTCAGGGCGAATATTTTGTCGAGCGTTACGGCGCCAAAGCGGCTGAAGCCACGCCGCCGATCAAACGCATGTTGGCCGAAGGGGTGCCGGTCGGCGCCGGCACCGATGCCACGCGAGTGTCCAGCTACAATCCATGGACTTCGTTGTACTGGATGGTCAGCGGCCGCACCGTCGGTGGCCTGGAGCTGCACGCCGAGGGGCTTTCGCGACAAACGGCACTGGAACTGTTCACCCACGGCAGCGCCTGGTTCTCTTCCGAGCAGGGCAAGAAAGGCATGATCAAGGTCGGCCAACTGGCTGACTTGGCGGCCTTGAGTGCGGACTTTTTCAGCGTCGATGAAGAAGCGATCAAGTGGATCGAGTCGGTGTTGACCGTGGTCGGCGGCAAGGTGGTGTACGCCGCCGGTGATTTCGAAAAACTCGGACCGGCCAGCGTGCCGGTGCTGCCGGACTGGTCGCCGGTGGTCAAGGTGCCGGGGCATTGGCGTCCGACGTCGCCGATGCAGGCGCAGGTTCACCATTGCAGCGGGCCGTGTGGCGTGCATGCCCACAGCCATGAGAAGGCGCGGTTGTCGAACGCGCCGGTCAGTGATTTTGCGGGTTTCTGGGGCGCGTTCGGCTGCTCGTGCTTCGCGTTCTGACGATCACAATCAGCGCCGATGCAGCACGTCGGCGCCATGCGTAATACCCATCCATCGAGGAGATTCACATGAGCAACGTTCCGTACAAACGCCTGAACAAAGACGATGCTGTTGTCCTGTTGGTCGACCACCAGACTGGCCTGATCTCGCTGGTCCAGGATTTCTCGCCGAACGAATTCAAGAACAATGTGCTGGCCCTCGCGGACCTGGCCAAGTTCTTCAAACTGCCGACCATCCTCACCACCAGTTTCGAAAGCGGCCCGAACGGCCCGATCGTGCCTGAGCTCAAGGAACTGTTCCCGGACGCGCCGTACATCCCGCGTCCAGGCCAGATCAATGCCTGGGACAACGAAGATTTCGTCAAGGCCGTTAAAGCATCCGGCCGCAAGCAACTGATCATCGCCGGTGTGGTGACTGACGTGTGCGTCACCTTCCCGACGCTGTCGGCGCTGGCGGAAGGCTTTGAAGTGTTTGTGGTCACCGACGCTTCGGGCACCTTCAACGAAACCGTGCAGCAAGCCGCGTGGGCACGCATGACCGCGGCCGGTGCACAACTGGTGAACTGGTTCTCGGTGGCCTGCGAGCTGCAGGGCGACTGGCGCAACGACATGGAAGGCCTGGCGAACCTGCTGTCGACGCGCATTCCGAACTATCGCAATTTGATGAACAGCTACGCGGTGCTGACGTCGAAGTAAGCCCGGCGATCCATAAAAATGCCCGCGACCGTGCGGGCATTTTTTTGTCTGACGAACGAGCTTTCTGTAGCAGCTGTCGAGCTTGCGAGGCTGCGTTCGGCTGCGCAGCAGTCGTAAAATCTGAGTGCGAGTTTTTTCTGACACACCGCGTTGGTTGGACTCACGACTGCTGCGCAGCCGAACGCAGCCTCGCAAGCTCGACAGCTGCTACATGAAACCGTGTGATCCGTTACGCCTGTTGGCGTTTTTGCAGCCAGCTGAGGAAGCCGCTTTTCTTGATTTGCACCGGCTTGGCCATCAACGCCAACCGGCTGTTCTGCTGCCGCACCGCCTGCAGCTTGTTCAACGCCCGACCCACTTCAACCCGTTGTTCCATGCAGCTACGGGTCAGGGATTTGTCGATCCGGTAAATGATGCACGAGGTCAAGGTGGTGAAGGTGGCCTGGGACGGTGTGTCGGTGAGGATGCTCTGTTCACCCATCACCTCACTCGGCCCCATGCGACCTGCTTCGGTTTGACCGGTGCCGTCCGGAACTGTAGCGCTGACGACGCCCGTGGCGATCACCATCAGGCTGTCCGGCACTTCACCCAATGCCAGCACCACCTGGCCTGCCGCGTACTGCTGCGGGACCATCGACTGAGCCAATTGATCACGCTCGTCCTCGCTCAAGGAACGGAAGACCTTCACTTCATCGAGCAATGCCCGAGCGCGGGTTGTCGGTTCAATCACGCCATCGATCTGCCGGGAAATCCCCGCCGCTTCGAGGTGCCGATGTGCCAGGTCGAACAGCTGATTACGCACTTCGCTTTTCTTGCCAAGCTCGGTGATAAATCCGCTGGCCACGTATTCGGACATGGTTTCCCCAGCCTCTTTGAGCACCGCTTTCGGCGCCGGGTTAAGCAGCAAACTGCTGCTGCCTTGAAGCGTGCGCTCGAGGGCATCCAGCACCCGGCGCGGGCGAATGTGGTTGGGCACCTGGATGCTGATCGACACGCCGTGCATGTTATTAGGCCGGCTCAGATTGACGATCTTCGCCTTGGCCGCCACCGAGTTCGGTACCACCGCAGTGCTGCCGGCGCTGGTCAGCAGATGCGTGGCGCGCCAGTCGATGTCGAGCACCTTACCCTCAACGCCATCGATCATGATCCAGTCGTCCACCTGATACGGCTTGGTGGTGTTGAGCACGATCCCGGAAAACACGTCGCTCAAAGTGCTTTGCAATGCCAGGCCGACGACGATGGCCACGACGCCGGACGTCGCCAGCAAGCCTTTCACCGGCAGCTCCAGCACGTAACCGGCTGCCGCGACGATGGCGATCAGAAACACCAGTGCACCGATGACGTCCTGCAACAAGCGACCGCTGTGACCGATGCGACGCATCAGCACCAGGCCGATGACTTCGGTGAGCACCCGCGCGGCGTACAGCCACCAGAGAATCCCCAATGCCGTGGCACCCAGTTGCGCGACACGATCCTCGGCCAACAGCGGCGCCTGCAACGGGCTCACGCCGGCATTGATCACCAGCGCGCTGAACATCACGAACAGCGCCAGCCGCACGCCAACCCGCGTGACGCGATGCTTGAACGGCGCGAGGTGCCAGAGCACGGCGTCGATCACCAGCAACAGGGCACTCCAGGACAGCAGATGGGCGAGGATAAAGGACATGGGGAAACTCCGACTAAAAGAACGCTTTCGATACATGTAGCAGCTGTCGAGCCCCAGCACGGTGGCGAGGGGATTTATCCCCGTTCGGCTGCGAAGCAGTCGTGAAATCAGGCGATTCGGTGTGTCAGAACGACCTTGCATTCAGGCTTCACGACTGCTGCGCAGCCGAACGGGGATAAATCCCCTCGCCACAGTTCGACAGCTGCTACAAGGGCAATCAGCTTCGCCACACATTGCAGTGTGGCGAGGCGAGGTGGTCTCAGTTCAGGTGAGTCTTGAGTTCCAATGCCGCCTGACGAACCGCCGCCTTGACTTCCGGAATCTGGCTCAGCGGGTTGAGCAGGCCGAAGTCGTGGATCATGCCGTTGTAGCGCACCGCCGTGACCGGCACACCGGCCGCGTCGAGGTGGCGGGCGTAGGCTTCGCCTTCGTCACGCAACACATCGAACTCGGCGGTTTGCACCAGGGCGGCGGGCAGGCCTTTGAGCTGTTCGGCACTGGCTTGCAACGGCGAGGCATGGATCTGCGCACGCTCGGCCTGGTCCGTGGTGTAGCTGTCCCAGAACCAGTTCATCATGCCCTTGGTCAGGAAGTGGCCTTCGGCAAATTGCTGGTACGAGCCGCTGTCGAACTGCGCGTTGGTCACCGGCCACATCAACAGCTGGAAGCGCAGCGCCGGGGTTTTCTGTTCCTTGGCCATCAACGCCACGACCGCCGCCATGTTGCCGCCGACGCTGTTGCCGGCCACCGCCAGGCGTTTGCCATCGACCCCGATGTCCTTGCCATGCTCGGCCACCCAACGGGTCGCGGCGTAGGCCTGGTTGATTGCGGTCGGGTAGTGAGCTTCCGGCGATGGCGTGTAGTCGACATACACCGCGACCGCGCCGGAGCCCACCACCAGGTCATGGATCAGACGCTGGTGAGTCGGGTAATCGCCCAGCACCCAGCCGCCACCGTGGAAGAACATGAACACCGGCAATTCACCTTCGACCTTGGCCGGCCGAACGATTTTCAGATTGATGGTTTGCCCATCGACCTTGATCGCACGGTCGCTGACGTCCACACCCGACAGGTCAACCTTCACCGAATTTTGCGCACCGGTCAGCACCGCACGAGCCTCCTTCGGGCTCAACTGCTCAAGCGGCTTGCCACCCCCGGCAGCGAGGGCTTCGAGGAACGCTTGGGTGTTGTGTTCGACACCCGGGCTGCCGGCGGCGAATGCGTTGCCGATGGAAAGGGCGAGGAGGGAGGCGGTCAGGGTTTTGTTGACGATGTTCATGGGGCAAATCCTTTTTAATTGTCTGTCGGTCCCTGTAGGAGCTGTCGAGTGAAACGAGGCTGCGATCTTTTGATCTTGTTTTTAAAAAATCAAAGTCAAAAGATCGCAGCCTCGTTTCACTCGACAGCTCCTACAGGTGTTGGGTTGGAACACAGATTAATAGGTCGCCCAAAAGGGAAAAAGCGGCTATAAAGTGTTTGACTGTCAACCAAGGCGTGACAATGAACCCGTTCGAAGATATGCGTATTTTTTGCCAGGTCATGGACTCCGGCAGCTTCACCTCGGCAGCCGATCAATTGGGCCTGTCCAAGCAGTTCGTCAGCCGTCGTCTGATGCAACTTGAAGAGCGCCTGGGCGTGCGTTTGCTCAATCGCTCCACGCGACGGCTGGATGTCACGCCGCTGGGCCAGAGTTACTACGAGTCGGCGTTACGCCTGCTCGGTGAAGTCGAGCAGGTGGAGCAGGGCATCGCAGGCCAGACCACCGAGCCGCGCGGCACGATTCGGGTGAGCGCGCCGTTGTCGTTTGCGTTGGCGCATCTGGGGTGTCTGCTGCCGTTGTTTTTGCAGCGCTATCGCGATGTCACGGTGGAAGTGGACCTGAGCGATCGTCCGGTGGACTTGCTCAGCGAGGGTTACGACCTGGCGTTGCGTATCGGCATTTTGGAAGATTCGACCCTGATCGCCCGCCGTATCGCCTCCATCGAACGCGTGTACTGCGCCAGCCCGGCTTACCTGGCCGAGCGTGGTACGCCGCTCAGACCCGAAGATTTGCACAGCCATGACTGCCTGCCTTACGGCCACGGGCGTCAGGTGCAATGGCGGTTTGAAGGGCAGGGCAAGCCGCTGACCGTCAACGTGACGGGCAGGATGCGGGTCAACAACGGCGAGTTGCTCAAGGATGCGGCGGTGGCGGGGATGGGGATTACGTACTTGCCGACGTTCATTGTCGGCTCGGCGCTGAAGGAGGGGCGGCTGGTGCCGGTGCTGGATGAGTTTCGTCCGAAGCCGCTGACGTTGTCAGCGGTGTATCCGCAGCATCGCCAGAGTTCACGGCCGGTGCAGGCGTTGATTGAGTTTCTGCGCGAGCGGCTGGATCGGGTTGAGGGTGGGTTGTAGGGCGCCGGATCACACAATTCCTTGTAGGAGCGAGGCTTGCCCGCGAAGGCATCGTGACAGTCAAAACAAGCGTTGACTGATACGACGCATTCGCGGGCAAGCCTCGCTCCTACAGGGGATTTGTGGCGTTTTGAAGGTCAGTGACTGTCAGGTCCTTTTGTCATCGCCAGGCTCGCCACCGACATGCACGCCGCGGTCATCACCGATTTCGCCGGAGCGATGGACGCCGTGGTCATCGCCGATTTCGCCGGAACGATGAACGCCATGGTCGTCGCCGATTTCGCCGGAGCGATGAACGCCATGATCGTCACCCGGTTCGGCGTGAGTGCCGCTGCGCCCGGAGGAGGATGAGGCTGTGTTGCCGGAGTGCCCCGACCCATGGTCGCTGCTGCTGTGACCGCTGCCGCTGTTGCCACCGCTGCCGTTTCCACTGTGGCCGCCACCATTGCCGCCGCTTCCGCCGCCACCCGACCCACCGCCGCCGTGACCGCCGCCGCCACCGCCAGACCCACCGCCGCCGTGACCGCCGCCGCCACCGCCAGACCCACCACCGCCGTGACCGCCGCCACCGCCACCAGACCCACCACCGTGACCGCCACCACCACCAGACCCACCGCCACCACTACCACCGTCCTTGGCCTGGGCACTCGACACCCCGGACAAACTGTCCGGAATCAATACGGTAGACGCCGACAGAACTGCGCCAATCGCAACTGCCAGTAAAAGCTTGTTGATGTGCATGTCGTTCTCCGTCTTCTTATTCAGGTTGGAACGTTGATGAACAATGCAACGTGCTGCTCGATTCAAACGGTGAACACCGCAGCGCGCCGATTAATTCATTTGCAACGTGGATGAGCGATGAACGGTACGACTCGACCCCGTTCCACTCGACCCCGTTCCGGAGGGTCAGTGAATACTCGAAGCCAGTTCGAAGATCGGGATGTACATCAGGATCACGATGACCCCGATCAGCAGGCCGATGAAGGTCATGAGCAACGGTTCGAACAGGCGCACAAACCATTCGATCCAGCGGCTGATTTCTTCGTCGTAGAAGTCGGCGCTGCGTTCCATCATCTGCCCGAGGTTGCCGGACTGTTCGCCTGCTCGCAGCAAGCGCAGGGACACCGGGGTCACCAGATGATTGAGTTCCAGGGCGGCCGACAGCGATTGCCCCTCGCGCACCCGTTCGCAGGCCTGGTCCAGGCGCACGCGGGAGGCGGGGGTGAGCAGGCCGCGGACCATGCCCATGGCGGTGACGAGGGGGATGCCGCCCTGCAGCAGGATGCCCAGGGAGCGATAGAAGCGCGCCAGTTCGTACATGAAGATGCGTTGATGGACCGCCGGGAGTTTTTCGATCACCCGATCGACGCCCCGACGAAAGGCCGGTTGGCGCTGGAGGAAACCGAGGGCGACGACGATCGCCGCCAAGCCCCCGAAGAACTCACCCTGGTGGGCGTGAAGGAACATCCCGCAGCTCATCAGCACTTGTGACAGCCACGGCAGGTTCGACCCCAGCCCTTCGAACACCAGGCTGAAGCGCGGCACCACGTAACCCATCAAGAACAACACCACGCCACCGCCCACCACCAGCAACAGCAGGGGGTAGATCGAAGCACTGACGATTTTTTGCCGGACCTCGTCCATGCGCTGGCGATAGCTGACATAGCGGCCCAGGGCATCGCCCACGGCGCCGGTCTTCTCGCTGGACTGCACCAGCGCAACGTAGAGCGGAGGGAACACCGCCGACAACTGGGCCAAAGCCTGGGAGAACGATTTGCCTTCATAAAGCAGGCGCACCAGTTCACTCAGGGTTTTACGGGCCTGCGGCGCGTTCTCTTTTTCCGCCAGGCTTTCCAGCGCATCGATCAAAGGCAGGCCGGCATTGAGCAAGGTGGTCAGCTCCTGGCTGAACAACACCAGGTTGAAAGTCTCGCGCTGTCGAAGGCGCAGCGCGCGCCAGTGCCGCTCGACGTGCAGGCTGACCACCCGCAAGCCCTGGTCTTCGACGATGCGCCGGGCTTCGCTGTGGCCGGGCGCCTCGACGGTCATCGAGACCACGCCGGCCTTGCCCACTGCCTTGAGATGAAAGCGCATGGTCGCCACTCCCCGTCATTGCCAACTGGTGACTTCGGCGTTTTCGCCTTCGCCGCCGGGTTGGCCGTCCTTGCCCATGGACAGCAGATCGTATTCGCCGTTTTCGCCGGGGTAGCGGTAGTTGTAGTTACGGCCCCATGGATCCTGCGGCAGTTTTTTCTGCAAATACGGACCGGTCCATTTGGTTTCATCGCTCGGCGCAGTGACCAGCGCCTGCAATCCCTGTTCGGTCGATGGGTAATGGCCGACCTCCAGTCGGTACAGGTCGAGCGCTTTGCCCAGGCCTTCGATTTGCGCCTTGGCCACCTTCACTTCGGAGCGGCCCAGTTGGGCGAAATACTTCGGCGCGACGATACCGGCCAACAGCCCGAGCACCACCAGCACCACCAACAGTTCGAGCAGGGTGAACCCGCTTTGAGTACGCGGGGCGGAACGCAAACGCTGATTCATGATGACCTCACACAGTCGGCAGAAGGGTCGCCTTGAAGGCGTATGCAATTGCCATGCTCACCCCCGGTCATCCTTGCGAAACCCCTGTATTCCGGGCCTTTGCGCTTTCGGCACAGTGCTTGCGTATGGCTGGTTTACTACCGGCCATTGGGGCATTACCCCCATTTTTCGGGGCCGGGCAGGGGAGGCAAAATAATGAAAACACTCACCACAGGACTGCTCGGCTGCTTGCTGCTGACGAGCGTCGTACAGGCCGATGTGTTCGTTTCCGTGGACGCCAAGGGCAGCTACGTGCTGTCCAATGTTCACCGTCCCGGCCGCACCTATGAACGAGTCATTCACGAACCCCAATCCTCGCTGGTCGGTCTTGATCAGCAGCCCCAGATGATTGCCAGACAACCTTATGCAGAGCTGGTGTCGGCGGCCGCCACGGCCAATGAATTGCCGGCGGCGTTGTTGCACGCGGTGATCCGCGAAGAGTCGCGCTACAACTCGGATGCAACGTCCCCAAAAGGCGCTGGCGGGCTGATGCAATTGATGCCCGATACCGCGCGGGAGATGGGGGTGAAAAACGTCTATGACCCGAAAGCCAATATCCAGGGCGGCGCCAAATACCTCAAGCGCCTGCTGACCTTGTTCGACAACGACATCACCCTCGCCGTGGCGGCCTACAACGCCGGACCACAAGCGGTCCTGAGCCGTGGCGGGGTGATCCCGCCGTTCGCTGAAACCCAGCGTTATGTGCCCAATGTCTTGCGCCAGTACCGGCGCTTGCAGGGCCTGGCCATGGACGCACCGCTGTGATTGGGGCAATCCCCCACATGTGGGGCAACCCGATCTGTACCACTGACCGAAGACCGCATTCGCCGCCGAACGCAGCCTCGCAAGCTCGACAGCTGCTACGGGATTTGAGTTTTGGGGTGGAGGTTGTCATCCACCCGGAAAAGGGGGGAATAAGTGGGGAATATCCCCCGGGTTATTAAATCGTTGCTTCAAGTGTCTGAAAACTAACTGAATTTTTTATGGCATGCGGATTGCTCAAGGGGATTTGTCGAGAATTATTCCCTGTGAGCACCCACAGCGAGGCCCGTGATCATGACCGGCATACCGAACGCTTCGTCCTTGTTCAAATGTGCGCTGTTGGTGGTGTCGATGTTCGGCATCGAGCTGGCCGAGGCAGCCTTGCGCTGCGAGCGCAACCTGGTGGCGAACGTCGTGGCGCTGGATCAGCCGCTGATGTTCAACCGCCTCGGCGCGCAAAACATCAATGGCATGATGTTCGCCCTGCGCCGCGATGTGGTCGACGACCATAACGTGTCCCTGGCCCAGGGCGGCGCGGCGGTGCCGGGCAAAGTCTCGCTGCGTCCCGACAAGCGTCCGCGCCCCTTGGTGTTGCGCGTGGCGGCCGGTGACTGCCTGACCATCAACCTGCAGAACCTGCTGGCGTACCAGGCCAACCCCGGAAGCCACGAAAACGGGGAAGAGGGTGAGATTGAGGGTGAGGTCGAAATCGGTAACGTCGATCAGTTCAAAGTCGATGAGCAGGTCGCTGATCGCCATGTCGGCTTCCAGGTCAACGGCATGCAAGCGGTCAACAGCATCGACGACATCGCCTCGTACACCGGGCGCAACGGCAATTCGCTGGTCGCCCCGGGCGGCACCCGTTCCTACACGTTGTTCGCTGAGCGCGAAGGTGCATTCGCTGCCAGCAGCCGTGGTGCGACCTTCGGTGGTGAGGGCGATGCGGGCAACGTTGCCAACGGCCTGTTCGGCCAGGTGGTAGTGGTGCCCAAGGGCGGCCGCAGCTATCGCAACACCGTGACCGAAGAAGAGATGCGCCTGGCCAGCAGCGGCCGCACCCCGGCCGGTCAACCGATCGTCGATTACCAGGCGCGCTACCCGCAGCGCGAACCGTGGATCCGTGAAGGCAAGGCCGGCACGCCGATCATCAACATGGTCGACGGCAATGAAATCATCTCCAGTGAAAGCGACGCGATTGTGATGGGCGGCAATGCCGACGGCAGCTTCCCTCCATCCACCTATCCGCTGGAAGCCGTGGGCAAACGCAACCCGGCGATTCCGAATCGGCTGGAGCCGTTCCGCGATTTCGCCTCACAGTTCCAGGATGAAACCGCCGCGACCCAGGCGTTCCCCGCGTATTGGGCAGACCCGGTAATGGCCCACGTGCTGGAGCCGACCCGCGATTCGTTCATGATCAACTATGGCTCCGGCGGCATGGGCGCCGAGGTGGTGGCCAACCGCTTGGGCGTCGGGCCGATGCACGATTGCCTGTCTTGCGCCTATGAAGAATTTTTCCTTAGTTCGCACACCGTCGGCGACGTGGCGATGCTGGTGGACGTACCGGCCAACGCCGGCCTGGAAGGCATTCTTCCAGGGCAGGTTCCGCGCGCCGATCAGATTGGCGTCAAGGCCACCATGGCGCTGTATCCGTCCGAGCCGTCCAACGTCAACCACAGCTACATCGGCGACTTCGTCAAATTCCGCAACACCCACAACGGCCACGAGCAGCACATCTTTCACTTGCACGGCCATCAGTGGCTGTTCAACCCCAACGACGACAACTCCGACTATGTGGATGCCCAGGGCATCGGCCCGGGCGCCGGCTACACCTATGAAATCGCCAACGGCGGTTCGGGCAACCGCAACCGCGTCGCCGGTGATGCGATCTACCACTGCCACTTCTACCCACACTTTGCCCAGGGCATGTGGAGCATGTGGCGGGTGCACGATGTGTTTGAAGAAGGCACCAAACTCGAAGTCTCCCAACAAGGCACCGACGGTTTCCACAACGAACCTTACGCATTGCGCAGCGGCAAACCGGCGGCGGGCGCCCGGGCCTTGCCCGATGGCGAAATCATTGCCGGTACTCCGATTCCTGCGGTCGTGCCGCTGCCGGGCAAAGCCATGGCGCCGATGCCAGGCAAGGTCGCGGTGGTGCCGAAAATCGGCGAGATACTGGTCGCTGGTGATGATGACGACGATGACGAAGAAGATGACGACGGCGAACATCACGGCGGCAGCGGTGGTGCACAGGCCATTGGTTCCCTGGCCTTGGTGGATCGCAGCGAAGCCAACCGCAATGCCGACGGCAGCCTGAAAAACCCTGGCTATCCGTTCTGGATCGGCGGCATGGAAACCTCCGTCGGCCAACGTCCACCGACTCCACCGCTGGACATGCTTGATGCAGCCAAGGCCCAGTCCTTGAAAAGCAGCGGGAACGCCTTGTGGGCCAACCTCGACCCGGTGCAGTCCGGCGGTTGGGACGGCGGCCTGGGGCGTCACTCCCTGGACGGTTTCTCCGCCGGTGGCGTGGCGAACACCATTACCACGTCGCTGGATTTCTCCAAGGAAGTGACCCGCGCCAAACCGATCTACATGCCGGAAGAGGGTACCGAAGTCGAACAGGCGGCCATGGCCTTCCACGCCAAAAAGGACCACCCAAGCTTTGCCGTGCTGCCGGGTAATCAAATCGTGGCGAAGGCCTTCCGCACCAACGGTGCCTTGCCGATTGCCGGCGCGCCATACTACGAACCGTGCATGGACGACCGGCAAAAACGCCTGACCAGCAGCGCCGGCACCGGCGAATTTGCCAGCGGCGAGCGCATCGACGGCATGTCCTACACCGGCTCCTCGGCCTTCACCGCCGACCGTCCACGGGTCTACAAAGCGGCGAACATCCAGTTCGACGCGGTGTACAACAAAGTCGGCTACCACTTCCCGCAAGCGCGCATCCTGGCGCTGTGGGAAGACGCCTGGCCGGTCATCACCAAACAGCGTCCGCCAGAGCCGCTGGTAATGCGCATGAACACTTTCGACTGCGTGCAATACCAGCAAACCAACCTGGTGCCGGCCGTCTATGAAATGGACGATTATCAGGTGCGCACGCCGACCGACGTGATCGGTCAGCACATTCACCTGCCGAAATGGGACCTGACGGCGGCCGACGGTTCGGCCAACGGCTGGAACTACGAAGACGGCGTTCTTTCCCCGGGGGCCGTGCAAGAACGTATCCACGCCATTCGCGAGTTCAACCAGTGCACAGGCACCGATCCACGTGACGGCACACCGGCCTGTCCGAAAGCCAAGAATCACCCGTACTTCGGTCAATTTGGCCGGGCGGATTGGGTCGGGGCGCGCACGGCAATGCAGCGCTGGTTCGTCGATCCGGTGGTAAACGCCAAAGGTGTCGACCGTGGCCTGGGGACCATTTTCACCCACGACCACCTCGGCCCATCGACTCACCAACAGATTGGCCTGTACGCCACCGTGCTGGCTGAACCGGCCGGTTCCACTTGGTTCCACGCTGAAACCGGCGAGCCGTTGTACAGCGGCGCGCGCCAGGACGGCGGGCCGACTTCGTGGCAAGCGGTGGTGTCCACCGGTGACATCGACGGCGACGGCAAGAACGACAGCTTCCGTGAGTTCTTCCTCGAATACAGTGACTTCCAGCACGCCTATGAAGCCGGTGTGTATGTGGGCGCGGGTCCTAACGGCGTGCCTGATCCGCAAGCCTTTCCGGCCACCGCCGACAGCTTCCGCTACGCGATCAACCCGCCGGTGCGCAACAACGCCAGCACCTTGCTCGACGGCATCATCGAAGTGCAAGGCGGCATGGTGCCGGGTTGTCCGACTCGGCCATGCCCACAGGCGATCTCGGTCGATGACCCCGGCATGTTCGTGGTCAACTACCGCAACGAACCGCTGGCCCTACGGGTGTACGACCCGAACAAGGTCGGCCCGGACGGCAAGCGCGGCATGCAGGCCGACGGCCTCGGCGGTGACCTGGCGTACGCCATGCAAAGCCGTACCGACCGCGCCATCCCGGCGATGAACCTGGCACCGAACCTGGTCACCTCGGCCACTGGTCCAACCGGCGGTACCACGCTGTTCCCGCCGCACGTCAACCGTGGCGGCGCGGAGCCGGGCGACCCGTTCACCCCGATGTTGCGCACCTACACCGGTGACAACGTGCGGCTGCGGGTGCATGCCGGCGGTCACGAAGAAGAGCACAACGTGACCCTGCACGGCGTGAAATGGCTGCAAAGCGGTTCCGGCTTCGGCAACAGCTCCAACTCCGGCTGGCGCGCGTCGCAGATGGTCGGTATCTCCGAACAGATGGGCTTCAATGCACCGGTCTCGATGCTTTCCAGTTCAGCGGCGACCACGGGGGATTACCTGTACTCGATGGACGCTTCCATTGAAGGTTACTGGAACGGTATCTGGGGCGTGATGCGCAACTACACGGCCCAGCGCAGCGACCTGTTCGCCGTGCCAAACAACCCCAAACCTGCGGGCATGCGCAACACCGTGGCATTCAATGGCTCCTGCCCACGGATCAGTGCCAACCCCAACGGCATCGGCACCCGGCCGACCGTGCAACGCAACTATGAAGTGGTTGCGGCGTTGGCCAACGACATCCTGCTCAATCCGTTGAACCTGACCATCGGCGATCCGGCCGGCATCGGGCAACACGTGGGCGGGCCGTTGAATCCGGCGGGTGGCACCCTGGTGTTCAACTCGCGGCCGGTGAATATCCCGCAGGTCACCGTGGTCGATCCTGAGGATGGTGAAACCATCACCGTCGGCGGGCAAAGCGGCCCGTTGCATGATCCGACTGCGATCCTGTATGTGCGCAAATCCGACCTCGATCCGGCCACCGGCAAGCTGAAAGCCGGCGTGCCTGTCGAACCGCTGGTATTGCGCGCAACGGCGGGCGATTGCATCAACATCACCCTGGAAAACCGCTTGCCTGTGGTCATGCCCGACCTGACTCAGACGGCCGTGATGCAAGGGCTGGTCAAGCGTGACCGGAACAATGGCCAGGGTTCGACCATCTTCACCAACAACCTGCTGCGGCCGTCGAGCCACGTGGGTCTGCACGCGCAACTGCTGGCGTACGACATCACCAAATCTGACGGCACTAACGTCGGCGCCAACCCGACCCAGACCGTGCCACCGCGCATCGGCAACAGCGGCGCGTACCCGACCCGTACTTATCAGTACTACGCCGGGCACCTGGAACGTGAAGGCAAACCGGTCACGCAACTGGGCCGCAGTGTCGACAACATCATCGCCACGGGGGTGGAGTTCGGCGGCCTGAATATCACCCCGGCGGACCTCATCAAACAACCGCAGAAAGGCTTGGGCGGGGCGATGACTATCCTGCCGGTCGGCGCAACCTGGGTTGAGGATGCACGGAAAACCAACGCAACGGTCACGGCACCAGGGCAGACCACTTACCGCGACTTTGCGATGGTCTGGCAGAAAGCGTTGAACATCCGCTGGGCCAATGGTCGGCCAGTGGAAGGCATTGCCGCCGAAGGCTTCGGTGTACCGACCGATCCACAGGACAACTCGAGCATGGCCATCAACTACAAGGCCGAGCCGATCTGGTTCCGCTTCGGGTTGGCGCCGGATGCACCGTTCGGGCATGCCAACGGTGCCGGTTACGGTGACGTGCCGAACGCGCATATGGCCTATAGCAATGCGCTGATCGGGGGCGATCCGCAGACACCGGTGCTGTATGTGAAACCGGGTCAACCGTTCCGCACCCACATCATGATGCCGAGCGGTGGCAGTCGCGGCACGACCTTCCAACTGGACGGTCACGTCTGGTCGGTCAACCCGTTCCAGTCGGAGAAGAGCGATGTCGGTGGTTATCCGATGGCCACGCCTGGGGTGGGGTCGGTGCGGTTCGGCTACAACCCGATGTCGATGTACATCGGCGCGCGTGAAAGCATCCTGCCGGCGGCGCACTTCAGCTTCATGCACCCGAGCGCCGGGGGCAGCAACGCGATACCAGGCGATTACCTGTACCGCGACTACGGCGCCTACGGCAACACCGCCGGGCTTTGGGGATTGCTGCGGGTGACCAACGAACCTGAGCCGGCACCGGCACCGTAGGGGCACTGGCCAGTAAAGAGAAAGAACGTGCGATGAGTGATCTGTGGCGAGTGAGCAAGCTCCCTCGCCACAGGGGCAGTGTTCGAAGGCAGGCACAGATCTGTAAGGGGAGAGTGTAATGAACAGGACTATCGGATTCGCCGTTTGCGTGCTGGCTGTCGGGGTCGCGCTGATCAGTGTCGGCGTCTGGCGCACCGCGCCGCCCAACCTGCTGAGTCAGGTCGCACTGCCCGACACCTGGAGCAGTCAGGACCTCTCCCGTGACGGGATTTCGGTGGCGCTTGAGGTCAAGGCGTTGGCCGAGGATGGCGTGTTGCGTGAAGGCGAGTTTGCCGACGTGCAGTTCCGCGTCAGCGACAGTGCCTCGGGCCAGCCATTATCGGGCATCAATCCCGGTGCCTGGCTCGATCCGGAAACCGTCGCCGCCGACAAGGCCCAGGGCCGCGAGCAAAGTTGCAAATCCCGGGTCGGCGTCTTCCTGAAATCCAGCATCGGCGCACGGCCGATGCTCGATCTGAACAGCTACTTCCTGTTGGTGATGAACCGCGACGCCAGTGTCTCGGTGGTCGATCCGTCGGTGTCGGTGGGCGGCATCACCAGCACCATGGCGCGGATCGACATCAAGCAACCGCCGATGGACTGGACCACGCCCAAGGACAACAAACGGGTGTTCGTCTCCATGCCGACCGCCGATGCGGTGGCGGTGATCGACAGCGAGCAATTCAAACTGGTCGACTCGGTCGCCGCTGGCAGCAACCCGGTGCGCGTAGCCTTGCAACCGGATGAACGCCTGCTGTGGGTCGGCAACAATGCGAAAACGCCGGAACAGTCCGGCGTCACGGTGATCGACACCCGCAGCCTCAAGCCTCTCAAACACTTGGCCACCGGCCCTGGGCACCACGAAATCGCCTTCAGCAAAGACAGCCGTTACGCCTTCGTCAGCAATCGCGACGACGGCACGCTGAGCATCATCGACATCGCCAGCCTGACCATCAGCAAGCAACTCAAGACCGGTTCGCACCCGCTGTCGGTGGCGTACTCGCCGCTGTCCCAGGCGGTGTATGTCGCCGACGGCAAGGACGGCACCGTGACCGTGGTCGACACCAGCAGTCTCGCCGTGCGGCGAGTGATCAAGATGAAACAGGGCCTGGGCCCGATGGGGTTCAGCGCCGACGGACGTTTCGGCATCGCCCTCAACACCCTGGAAAACCAGGCTGCGGTGATCGACGCGGCCACCGATTCGTTGATCCATGAACTGGACGTGTCCGCTGAACCCTACCAAGTGGTGTTCACCAAGGCCTATGCCTACATCCGCGGTCTGGCTTCGGCCAAGGTCACGATGATCAACCTCTCGTCGTTGGGCGCAGGCCGTACGCCGATCAGCCAGGGCTTCGAAGCCGGGCCTCAGGCACCACGGCTGGCCGGTGATTTGCCGCTGGCCTCGAGCCTGGCGGTGTCGCGGGACGATAACGCAGTGTTCGTGGTCAACCCGGTGGACAACACCACCTACTTCTACGCCGAAGGCATGAACGCACCGATGTCCGGCTACCCCAATCGCGGGCAAGTGGCGCGGGCCGCAATGGTCATCGACCGCAGCCTGCGCGAGGTCGAGCCCGGGCTCTACAGTTCGCGGATCAAGCTGCCAGTCGCCGGGCGTTTCGACGTGGCGTTCCTGCTCAACCAACCGAACATCATCCATTGCTTCACGGCGCTGGTTGAACCGGACAAGAACCTCGCAAAACTTCCTGGCGTGCCAAAAGTCGAGTTCATGCTCGACAAGTCCACCGCGGCCCTCGGCAGCCCTTACACCGTGCGGTTTCGCATCGTTCAGGGCCAGCAGAAGGCACAGCGCAGCGGGGTCAAGGACGTTCAGGTGCGCTACTTCCGCGCCCCGACTTCCCGGGCCCAATACGTCGCTGCCCTTGAAGTGGGCAACGGCATCTACGAAGCCCCGGTGACCCTCGACCAGAACGGCGCCTGGTACCTGCACGTTCGCGCGGCGTCCCTTGGCGCGAGTTTCGATGACAAGACCTTTGCCAGCGTTCGGGTGTTGCCCGGCGATGCCCACTGAAGAGGAAACCGACATGAATCGATTCGCACACCGTGGACTGCTGACGCTCTGCCTGTTGGCTGTCGGCATCGGCCAGGCCCTGGCGCACTCGGCGGATGAACACGCCGGGCACGACATGCCGGCCAAAAGCGCCAGTTCGGAGAGCGCCCAGGTCAAATTCGCCGACGTCGCGCTGGTGGACCAGAACGGCAAACCGGTGCGTCTGGAAAAGGATCTGGTGACCAACAAGATCGTGGTCATGAGCTTCATCTACACCAGTTGCACCACGGTGTGCCCGGTGGTGTCCTCGATCATGGGCAAGGTGCAGAAGCAACTCGGCGCCCGGGTCGGTGAAGAAGTGCAACTGGTGTCGATCAGCATTGACCCCCAGCGCGATGACGCCAAGCGCCTCAACGATTACGCCCGCAGCTTCCAGAAGGGGCCGGGCTGGAGCTGGCTGACCGGCAGCTCGCAGTCGATCAACGAAACCCTCAAGGGCCTCGGCTCTTTCAGCGGTGACTTCAAAAGTCATCAGCCGCTGATCCTCGTCGGTGACGGCAACAGCCGCCACTGGACGCGCTATTACGGTTTTACCGACCCGGCGGTGCTCATACGTGAAGTCGAGAAACTCAGCGGCCAGCGTAACGTCCACGCCAAACACACTGCCATTGCGATGGAGCATCAGCCATGAAAGCCCTCGTTTTGATCTTCCTGACGATGAGTTTTTGCGTGATCAGTTTTATGGCGTTTTCCCACGAGGAGCATCACGAGCCCTCGCCGGCGGTCGCCGCCGAGCAACCGGCCAGCGGCACCCGGGATGCGAAAACCTGGTTCACCGACACGCCGTTGCTGGACCAGAACGGCAACACGCTGCGCTTCTACAGTGATGCGCTGCAAAACCGCGTGGTGCTGCTGAACGTGATTTTCACCAGTTGCAACGATGCCTGCCCGCTGATCACTCGCAAGCTCAAGGAAGTCCGTGAGGTGCTGGGCGACAAGGCCGATGGCATCACCTTTATTTCCCTTACCAGTGATCCGCTGCGCGATACGCCGGCGGTACTCAAGGCTTACACCTTGAAGCAGGGCGTCGATGGCCCCCACTGGCTTTTTCTCACCGGCGACAAGGCGCAAATGGACCTTGTGCTGGGGCGCATCGGCCAGATTGTGCCGACCCCCGAGCAGCACTCGACGCAGCTGATTGTCGGTGACGTGGCCAACAAGCGCTGGAGCAAGATCCGTCCCGACGCACCGGCCGCCGCCATTGCCCAGCGCTTGCAGTTGCTGACAATGCCCGTGGCCGGTCGTTGAGCACGCGCCATGAAAATTGCCCTCGTCCTCGGCCTGCTACTGATTGGCGGCATCAGCTTCACCGCTAATGCGTTGCCGCTGAGCACCAGCGAAAGCGCCGGTAAACGGCTGTATCGCGAGGGCGTGTCCGCAAGCGGTGAACCGATCATGGCCCGGGTGGGCGCGGCCGGCATGCTGCTGCCGGCCACCAGTCTGCCCTGCGCCAATTGCCATGGCGCCGATGCTCAGGGACGACCCGAGGGCGGGGTACGGCCGCCAGACATCAGTTGGTCGCGCCTCTCCAGCAGTTACGGCCAGCAACAGGTCAACGGCCGCAATTACCCGGCCTACACCGAGGGCGCGCTGGCCCGCGCGATCCAGGAAGGGCGTGATTCGGCGAACAATCGGCTGGACCCGGCGATGCCACGGTTCGTGATGTCGATGAATGATCAGCGCAACCTCACGGCCTACCTCAAGCGCGTGGCCGAAGACCGCGATCCGGGGTTGACCGCCGACAGCCTGCACCTGGGCACCTTGTTGCCGAGGCAGGGACCGTTGAGCGCGGAGGGCGCCACCGTGGCAGCGGTGCTCAAGGGCAGCGTGGCGCGGATCAACCAGGCGGGCGGGATTCATGGCCGGCAACTACGCCTGACCATTCTCGATCCGGGCCCGGATCGCGCCAGTGCCGAACAGGCGCTGGACCGCTTGATCGAACAGGAGCAGGTGTTCGCCCTGATCGCGCCGCTGGCACCCGCGCTCGACACCGAACTGGTCATGCGGCTGGAACGCGCCGGTGTTCCGCTGATCGGGCCGCTCTCGCTGCAGGGCATGGCCCCGGCCAGTCGGCAGATATTCGAGCCGCTGTCCGGGCTTCGCGAGCAACTGATTGCCCTGGCCGATTACGGCGCTGCCCATTTGCGCTTGCTCCAGGGGCCGACGCTGATTGTCTACCCGGATGAGCCGAGCCAACGGCTGGCGGCGCAGACCCTTGGCCAGCACCTGCAGGATCACGCCTGGCAGCAAGTGCGGCTGCAGACCTACACCTCGGCGCAGGACGAATTACCGCTGGGCTCGCGATCGGTGTTTTACCTGGGCAGCGGCGGCGGTTTCAGTCGCCTCGCCGAGCGTTTGCAAACGGCGGGGCAGGTGCCTTACCTGTTCGCCGCGTCGAATCAGGTGGCCGGAGACCTGTTTCAAGTGCCCAGTGATTTTTCCCGACGGGTGTTTCTGGCGTATCCGTTTGTGCCCAGTGACTGGACGCAGGCCGGACGCCTGGCCTTGACCCAATTGCGTCAGAACCAGGGACTGGGCGGTGAGCACGCGGTGCTGCAAGTCGGCGCCTACAGTTCGATGCTGCTGTTGAGCGAAGGCATGAAGCAGGCGGGGCGCGACGCCAGCCGCGACAAGTTCATCAGCGCCCTGGAAGGCCTGCACGATTTCGACACCGGACTGACCCCGCTGCTCAGCTTCGGTCCCGGCCGCCGCCTGGGCTTGAGCGGTGCCCACATTGTCACCGTAGATTTGCAGGACCAGCGCTTTTATCTGGTCGCACCGTACAAACCCATTGCTGCGACACCCTGACGGGAGGCCTCATGATGAAATTCAAGACGCTGCTGATCCTGCTGACGCTGTGGGGCCACATGGCGTTCGCCAGCAATGGCCCGGCCGCCGCGCGCGTCAACGGCGAGGAAATTTCGGAGTTCCGCCTGGAGCGTTATTTCGCCGAATTCCTGGAGGACCAGGGTCGCGCCGTGGGCAGCATTCGCAACCCCAAGGCCTACAAACAATTGCGCCAGAAAGCGCTGGATGCCCTGATCGACAAGGAGTTGTTGTGGCAGGAGTCGCGCAAGCGCGGGGTGGTGATCAGCGATGAAGTGGTGCAAAGCCAGGTCGAGCAGACGCGGCAAGCGATCGGTGGTGCCGAGGTGTTCGCCCGCCGGCTCGAAGACGCCGGTTTCGACGAAGCCACTTATATCGAGTACACGCGCCGTGAGCTCGCGGCACAAAAGGTGTTTGCCGAGCTGGTCCAGGCGGCTGAGCCGGACGAAAAACAGGTCCGTGCGTTCTACGAGGAACATCGCGCCGAAATGAGCACACCGGAGCAAATCCAGGCGCGGCACATCCTGGTCAAAGTGCCGCAGGGCGCCGAGGCCGCTACAGTTGAAGCAGCCCGGCTACGCTTAGAAGAGATGCGGGTGAAAATCAGCCAGGGCGAGGACTTTGCCAGCGTGGCCCGGGCCGGCTCCGAAGATGCTTCCGCTACCGAAGGCGGGGATCTGGGCTATTTTCCTCGTGGGCGCATGATGCCGGAGTTCGAAGCGGCGGCGTTTGCCTTGGCACCGGGGGCGGTCAGCGCACCGGTGCGCACGCCGTTGGGCTGGCATTTGATTGACGTGCAGAACCACCAGGAGGCCGCCGATGTCTCAGAATCTCAGGGGCTTGAAATGGTTCGGGCTTACCTTGCCCGACAGCAAAAGGATCAGGCGCGTCTTCAGGTTCTGGCGCAGCTGCGATCAAGCAATCGTATCGAACGGATTGACGATGATTGAAGCGTCCCCCCCAAATGTGGGGAAAGCTTCAGGGGCAATTCCGAGCGCTTCCCCGCCTTTGGGGGACGGGGTTCCTGAACGAAAAGATTTTTTCATGAAAATCATAGAGATGAAGCGGTCGAAAACCGGCGCTCAGTCTGGCATGAAGTGTGCGTTAGCCTAATTAAGGCGCGTACTCCCAGGCACGAATATCGGACCTGCGGTTTCAAGGAGTCCACCTTGTTAAACAAAGTACTGGTTGTTGAAGACGAACAGCTGCTGGCGGAAAACCTCCAGGGTTACCTGCAGGCGCAAGCGCTGGAAGTCCGGATAGCTCACAACGGTGAAGCAGCGATTGGCGTAGCCAAGAGTTTTGCACCCGATGTGATGGTGTTCGATTACCGCTTGCCCGATATGGAAGGCTTTCAGGTGCTCGATGCCGTCCGCCAGAACAGGAATTGCCATTTTGTGCTGATTACCGGGCACCCAACCGCTGAAGTCTGTGAGCGGGCCCGGCAACTGGGAGTCAGCCATATCCTGTTCAAACCGTTTCCGTTGGCGGAATTGGCCCGTGCAGTCTGTGACCTTTTAGGGATGGAGCGGGAAAACCGAACAGGCGCGAGCCCATCCGAAGGATTCGTCGAACGACGCCAGAGCAGGACCGAAAGCTTCCCGCTGCAGCTGTACGACGGTAGTTGGGTGCTGGCAGATCGTCGACGAAGTTCATCGACCTCCAAGGCACCAGACGACGAACAATTGCTCACCGGGGAGTAGTGGCGCGACAAGCCGTTCCGGTACATGCCGTAATTGCTCGCCGCGTCGACAGGGCTCAAAGCCCCCGGCGTTGGAGAGCATGCCATGGACCGTCTATCCCTTGCCGTAGAACCGGCGCAGTTGGAAGGTGTACCGTCTCGCTTTTCCAGTGAACAACTGGCCCAGGCCCGGGCCCGGGCAACCAGTTCCGGCGAGCGGGTTCTGGAGGCCCTCGGGGTGTTGTGCGAACTGGCCCCCATGCCCTTCATCCAGAGCCTCGGCGCTACCTTGCATTATCCGGTGCTCGACACCGACACCCTGTTTCAAGCCACCCCGGTGTTCGACCGGGTCACCCTGGCCCAATGCCTCAAGCGCGAATTCATCCTGCTGCGTCACGACGATGCGGTCATCGGCGTGTTTGCCGACCCGTTCGACACCTCGCGCCTGGCCTGGATCGATGACTGCCTGCACGGCGCGCCGCTGTACCTGGTGCATGCCGACGACCTGAAAGCCTATCTGGCGCGTCACGAAGAGAGCTTCCACGCGGTGGAATCGCTCAACGCCCAGGCCGACGCCAATGTCGAAATCGATACCCTGCAAAGCCTGTCCCTGACCAGCATCAGCGAAGACGCCAGCGTCGTCGTCAAACTGGTCAACTCGACCCTCTACGATGCGCTGAAAATGCACGCCAGCGACATCCACCTGGGCACCACCGGCAGCGGCCTGGTGATCAAGTACCGGATCGACGGCGTGCTGAACAACATCAGCAAAATCCAGGGCAGCGAGTTCGCCGAGCAGGTGATCTCGCGGGTCAAAGTCATGGCCGAACTGGACATCGGCGAAAAACGCGTGCCCCAGGACGGTCGCTTCAAGATCGGCATCAGCGGCCGCCAGATCGACTTCCGGGTGTCGATCATGCCGAGCATTTTTGGCGAAGACGCGGTGCTGCGGGTGCTTGATAAACAAGACCTGGCGGACAAGGTCAGCGGCGTGCAATTGCAGGCCCTGGGCTTTGAAGAAGACACCCTGCGCCAGTTGCGCCGGCTGGCCGCCGAACCTTACGGCATGGTGCTGGTGACCGGCCCGACCGGCAGCGGCAAGACCACCACCCTCTACGCGATGATCACCGAGATCAACCACGGCGTGGACAAGATCATCACCATTGAAGACCCGGTGGAATACCAACTGCCGGGCGTGCTGCAGATCCCGGTCAATGAAAAGAAAGGCCTGACCTTTGCCCGTGGCCTGCGCTCGATCCTGCGCCATGATCCGGACAAAATCATGGTCGGTGAAATCCGCGACCCCGACACCGCCCAGATCGCCGTGCAATCGGCCCTCACCGGGCACCTGGTGTTCACCACCATTCACGCCAACAACGTGTTCGACGTGATCGGCCGCTTCACCCAGATGGAAATCGACCCCTACAGCCTCGTATCCGCCCTCAACGCCGTGCTCGCCCAGCGGCTGATCCGCCTGGTGTGCGCCAGTTGCAGCGCGCCGAGCAACCCGACCGATGAAGAACTGCGCCTCTCCGGGCTCGATCCGCAAAAGGTCGATCACTACCACTTCGTCCATGGCAAAGGCTGCGGCCATTGCCGCGGCACCGGTTATCGCGGGCGGACTGCGATTGCCGAGCTGCTGCACCTGGACGACGAACTGCGGCAAATGATCGTCGAGCGCCAACCGGTTTCGAAGATCAAGGCACACGCTTGCAAACGTGGCTTGCGCTTGTTGCGCGAGTCAGCCCTGGAACTGGTTGCTGAGGGGCGGACCACGCTCGAGGAGATCAATCGTGTCACTTTTGTCTCGTGATCGTTATATCGCCGTGCTCGGCGCCAGTGGTGTCGGCCTGGGCCAGCGCAAGGGTGGCGACACCCTGTGGCTGGGCAGCGTCGGTTTTATCGACGAAGGCTTCCACGCCTGGGCCGTCGCCCTTGAAACCCTCGACCGTTTGCTGGGCGAACACGCCCCCGCCGGTGCGGAATTGAGCGTGGTGGTTTCCGGTCACTTCAGCCGCTTCTGCCTGGTGCCCTGGAGCGAACAAATCACCAGCCCTGACGAATTGCTCGGGTATGCCCAACTGTGTTTCGAAGACCTCTACGGCGTACCGACCCAACCCTGGAACATGGTGCTGTCGGCCGAACCTGCAGGTTACGACCGGATCGCCACTGCGCTGCCGCAAGACTTGCTGGCGCGTCTGCGCAGCCTGGTCAGCGGTCGTGGCCTGCGCCTGCGTTCGGTGCAGCCGTACCTGATGGCGGCGTTCAATCACTTCGATAAAAGTCTTGATGGCGGCGACTTCCTGTTCGTGGTCGCCGAGCCTGTGCGCAGTGTCTTGCTGCTGGCGAGGGAAGGGCGCTGGACCTCGGTGCGTTCGGTAGGCAGCAGCGACAGCGATGCCGCACTGACCGCGCTGATCGGCCGGGAAAACCAGTTGCAGGCTTCCACCAGCGACCGGCCGCTGAACGTTTACCTGCACGCACCAGCTCGCATCGATGTGCAACCCGACTTACCCGGTGTGCAGTTGCGCACCCTCGAAGAGGACCGGACTGGCGTACGCGATTGTTTGTACGTGATGTCCCGGGCGGTGGCCTGACATGCGCGCCCTGACGCTCGACTTCCAGCCACGCCGCCGCTCCGGCCCATTGGGCTGGAGCCTGTTGGCGGGCGGCGTGGTGCTGGTGGTGACCTGTTTTGTCGCCCAGCAGCACGTCGCCGAACAGGCCTCGCAACAGCAAGGCCATCTGCAAAACGCTCAGCGCGAACTCACCGGCGACACCGGCAGCAAAGTCACCCTGAGCCCGGCCGAAACCCGCGAGCAGGCGCAGAACCTGGCGGAAATGCGCAAGGTCTCGCAGCAACTGCGCCGGCCCTGGGAACGCTTGTTCGCCATGCTCGAAGCCATGCCGCGCGACAACGTCGCCTTGCTGACCCTGACCCCGGATGCCCGCAAAGGCCAGGTGCGCATCAGCGCCGAGGCACGGGACCTGGAAGCTATGCTCGACTTCCACCGCCGCCTCGAAGCCAGCGACGAGCTCTCCGATGTGTCGCTGCTCAGCCACGAAATCGTCGTGAAATCGCCGGAACAACCGGTGCAATTCAACCTGTCGGCTAGCTGGGAGATCGGCGATGCGAATCTCTAGATTGATCGTCCACGAATACCTGCAAGGCCTGGGCGTGCCGGGGCTGGCAGGGCTGGCGATGTTGCTGCTGGCGCTGGTCTGGGCCCTGGGTGGCTTGATGCCGGACTGGAACTCGCTGCAAACCCTCAGCCAGCAGACCCGCGAAGCCGGCGAGTACCTGGCCAAGGTCGAGGACGGCAGTGTCGCCGCCCCGGTGATCCCGCAACGTCAGCTCGACGACTTCCGCAGCAAGTTGCCGTCGCAGCCCCAAGCCACCGTGGCCATCGACAAGATTTACGCGCTGGCGGCTCAGGAGCACATCACCCTGGCCCGCGGCGAATATTCACTGGGCATCGACCCCAAGACCCATCTGGCGCGTTATCAGATTCTGTTGCCGGTGCGTGGCAGCTACCCGCAACTGCGGCGCTTCCTGCACGCGTTGCTTGGCCAGTTGCCGGCCGTGGTGGTGGAGGACGTGGAGTTCCAGCGTAAAAAGATCGCCGACACCGACCTGACCGGGCGGATCCGCATGACCCTTTACCTGTCGAGGTCATGATGAATACCAAACGCGTAGTGGGTTGGGTGGCGTTCTTCGGTGTGGCCGCGGCGCTGACCTGGGGGCCTGATTACTTCATGCCGTCGGACGAAGGCGAGGCGTCGGTTGCGACCACGACTAAACCGATCAAAAGCAAAACCCGCGGCACGCTGCCGGCTGCTTCAGTCAGCGGCAAACCAGCGGTGATCAAGGACCTGAGCCCGTCCGGCGACCTGTTCGCCGCCCGCAGCTGGAAGGCTGCACCCACGCTGGCCAGCGTCACCGAACAACCCGTCAACCAGACCCCGGTGGTGCCAGTCCCCAGCGTACCGCCGATGCCTTTCCAGTTCGTCGGCAAGCTCCATGACCGTTCCGACCTGCAAGTGTTTTTGCAGAACGGCGAAAAAATATACGTCGTACGCAAAGGGGATGTGATCGACGACACCTGGCGGATCGAGGGGATTTCCGATGTGGAACTCAGCTTTGTCTACCTGCCTCTGCATTTGTCCCAGACCTTGTCTGTGGGGAGCACGCAATGAACAGATCCCGTTTGATGATGAGCCTTTGCGTTTGCGTTGGGCTGGCCGCGTGCAGCTCGGCGCAGGTTGCCAAAGAGGAGGGGACCGACCTGATGGAGTCGGGGCAGTACGAAGCAGGCCTGGCCCGTATCGAGGAAGGGCTCAAGGAAAACCCTCGCGACACTGAGTTGCACATCGCCCTGACCAGCGGCCGCGCTCGTGCGGTGACGGCGTTGTTGGCCCAGGGCGACATGGATCGCGCCCAGCGTGATTTCGCGTCGGCACGCATGGCGTATAGCCGGGTGTTGACCCTCGAACCGAACAACCGCCGTGCCCAGGATTCCCTGCGCCAACTCGAACACATGCGCAGCCTCGATGACAAACTCGAACTGGCCCGGGGCGACCTGCGTCGCGGCGACATCTACGGTGCCGATCGCCAGGTCAAACAGATCCTCGAACTGGACCCCAAAAATGAAGGCGCCCTGGAGCTGCAAAGCAATATCCGTCTGGTGCAAAGCCGCAACGTCATTCCTTACCCACAATTGCGCACCCGTCTCGACCGGCCGGTGACCCTGGAATTTCGCGACGCCAACCTGAAAACCATCTTCGAGGTGCTGTCCCAGGTCGCCGGTTTGAACTTCATCTTCGACAAAGACCTGCGCCCCGACATGAAAGCCACCATCTTCGTGCGTGACGTGCGCATCGAAGACGCCGTGGAACTGCTGCTGCAACAGAACCAGCTGCACCAGAAAGTGGTGAACGAAAACACCTTGCTGATCTACCCGGACTCGCCGCAGAAACTCAAGGATTATCAAGAGCTGGTGATGCGCACCTTCTACCTGACCAGCATCGATGCCAACACCGCGCTGAACATGATCAAGACCATGCTCAAGACCCGTGACGTGTTCGTCGATGAACGCCTCAACACCCTGACCATGCGCGACAGCGAAGATGCTGTGCGCATGGCCGAGAAACTCCTGCAATCGCAAGACCAGTCCAACCCGGAAGTGGTGCTGGAAGTGGAAGTGATGGAAGTCGCCACCCAACGCATCCTCGACCTTGGCCTGCAATGGCCGAACACCTTCGGCGTGGTCAACAGCGATGGCTCGGCGGTGACCCTGCTCGATCAACTCAAAGGCATCAACTCCAGCCGGATCAGCATTTCGCCGTCGCCGCAGGCCAAGATCAACGCCCAGGACAACGACATCAACACCCTGGCCAGCCCGGTGATCCGCGTCAGCAACCGTGAACAGGCGCGCATCCACATCGGTCAGCGCGTGCCGATCATCAGCGCCACTTCGGTGCCGTCGACCCAAGGCCCGGTCATCACCGAAAGCGTCACCTACCTGGACGTCGGTCTGAAGCTCGAAGTGCAGCCAACCGTGCACCTGAACAACGAAGTGGCGATCAAGATCGCCCTGGAAGTCAGTAACGCCACGCCGCTGGAGCCGACCCGCCAGGGCACGATTCCGGTGCAGGTCGACACCCGCAACGCCCAGACCACCCTGCGCCTGCATGACGGCGAAACCCAGGTGCTGGCCGGCCTGATGCGCGATGACCATGGCGCCACGGGCAACAAGATTCCGGGCCTTGGCGACATCCCAGGTCTTGGCCGGTTGTTCGGCAGCAACAAGGACACCGTCGGCAAGTCGGAACTGGTGCTCTCCATCACTCCGCGCATCGTGCGCAACCTGCCGTACCAGAGCCCGTCGGACATGGAGTTCCCCACCGGCACCGAAACCAGCATGCACATCCAGGCGCCTGACCGTCGGATGCCGGCGCCGATTCAGAACGAACACATCGACCGGCCGGTTGCGTCCAATACCACCACTGTCGTCGTCGAGAAGCCTTGATCATGAACGCCTCGCAACGTGGTTTTACCTTGATCGAAGTCGTGGTGACGCTGGCCCTGATCGGCCTGCTGGCCGGCATGGCCGCGCCACTGACCGAGACCGTGGTGCGCCGGGGCAAAGAGCAGGAATTACGCACGGCGCTGTACCAGATCCGCGACGCCATAGACGCCTACAAACGCGCCTTTGACGCCGGTTACATCGAGAAGTCGCTGAACAGCAGCGGCTATCCACCGAGCCTGCAAGTGCTGGTGGAAGGGGTGCGTGATGTGCGCAGCGCCAAGGGGGCCAAGTTCTACTTCCTGCGGCGCGTGCCCCATGACCCGCTGACGCCGGTCAAGCGTGACGACGAAGGTGGCTGGGGCTTGCGCTCTTACGACAGTACGGCTCAGAACCCGCGGGAGGGCGAAGACGTCTTCGACGTTTACTCCCATGCACGCGGCAAGGGGCTCAACGGCATCGCGTACAAGGAGTGGTGAATCATGCGTCGGGAAAAGGGTTTTACCCTGCTGGAACTGATGGTGGTCATGGCAATCATCGCAACCCTGATGACCATCGCCTTGCCACGCTATTTCAACAGCCTTGAGGCCTCTAAAGAAACCACGCTGCGCCAGAGCCTGTCGGCCATGCGCGAAGCCCTGGACCACTACTACGGCGACACCGGACGCTATCCCGATTCCCTGGAACAACTGGTGGAGCAGCGTTACTTGCGCAACCCGCCGATGGACCCGATTTCCGAACGCAAGGACCTCTGGGTGCTGGTCGCGCCGCCTGACGGCGTACCGGGCGGGGTGGCCGATATCAAAAGCGGTGCCACAGGGAGGGCGCGTGATGGCAGCCTTTATTCCGAGTGGTAAGCCCGCCGACGAGGCCGGGTTCACTTACCTGGGCGTGCTGTTTCTGATCATGGTGATGGGCATGGGCCTGGCCAGTGCCGGCGAGTTGTGGTCCACCGCCTCACGGCGTGATCGCGAACGTCAGTTGCTGTGGGTCGGCACTCAATATGCCCAGGCATTGCGCAGTTATTACCGCAGTTCGCCGGGTCTGGCGCAGTACCCCAAAGAGCTTGAGGACCTGTTGCAGGACGAGCGTTTTCCAACGCCCAAACATCACATTCGCCAGCTGTACCCGGACCCGATTGGCGGCGGTGAATGGACCTTGATGCGCGGCTTCGACGGGCGCATCACCGGCCTCAGCAGTCCTTCCACCGACCTGCCGCTCAAGCAGTCGGATTTTCCCAGCCAGTGGTCGGACTTCACCGGCATGGCGAGCTACAAGGACTGGCAGTTCGTGGCCGAGAAAGCCTTCCTCGATGGCGCCTCGGGCCCGGTGAAAAACCAGGCCGGATCGCCGCAGACGGTGACGCCATGAACCGCCAGTGGCTGTCGGCCTTGATCCTTGCCGGTGTGGCGATGTTCGCCAGCGCCAGCGAGGAGGACGAAATGAAGGGTTTTATCGTCGATGACACGATCTCGCACATCGGCCACGACTTTTACTACTCGTTCAGTGAACGCCTGCGTGCCACCAGCCCGATGGATTTCAACCTGGTGGTTCGCGAACGACCTTCGGCACGCTGGGGCAGCCTGGTGACCGTGGAATATCAGCAGCGACTGGTTTATCGGCGCTTCCTGCCGCCGAACACCGTGGAACTCAAGGACGAGGCCTATGAAGCCGCCGACTGGGTTCGCGGACAGATTGTCCAGCGCAAGCTGGAAGCCTTGTTGCAAGACACTACGGACCTTGAGAGGGACGAATTATGAAAACGAAAACTGTCTCACGGAACCTCGGGCTCTGGTTGATCGGGCTGGGCAGTTGCAGCCTGGTGCACGCCACGGAGCTGGTTTACACGCCCATCAACCCCTCGTTCGGCGGTAACCCGTTGAACGGCACCTGGTTGCTGAACAACGCTCAGGCGCAAAACGATTACGACGATCCAGACCTGAAAAACCGCACGTCGGTGGCCGGGACTTCGGCCCTCGAACGCTTCACCAGCCAGTTGCAATCGCGGCTGCTGGGGCAGTTGCTGGACAACATCTCCACGGGCAATACCGGGAGCCTGTCCACCGACGCTTTTATCGTCAACGTCGTCGACGACTCCGGTGCACTGACCATTGAAGTGACCGACCGAGCGACCGGTGAAATTTCGGAAATCCAGGTGAATGGCCTCGCCCCTTGACGGGGATTCGGGTCGGATGGGGAGAGACGGACATGAAAAAAATAATAGCGCTGGGGCTGATGCTGGCGGCATTGCAAGGGTGCAGTTTGCGCGAGAACGTGGGTGCCGAGCAGGACACCGAATCACCGACCCTGACACCCCGGGCGTCGACCTATTACGACTTGATCAACATGCCACGACCCAAGGGCCGGTTGATGGCGGTGGTGTACGGCTTCCGGGACCAGACCGGGCAGTACAAACCGACCCCGGCCAGTTCGTTTTCGACCAGCGTGACCCAGGGCGCGGCGAGCATGTTGATGGATGCGTTGCAGGCCAGTGGCTGGTTTGTGGTGCTGGAACGTGAGGGGCTGCAGAACCTGCTGACCGAGCGCAAGATTATCCGCGCCTCGCAGAAGAAGCCCAATACGCCGGTGAACATCCAGGGTGAACTGCCTCCGCTGCAGGCGGCGAACATGATGCTCGAAGGCGGGATCATCGCCTACGACACCAATGTGCGCAGTGGCGGGGAAGGGGCGCGCTACCTGGGGATCGATATTTCCCGGGAGTATCGGATAGATCAGGTCACGGTCAACCTGCGGGCGGTGGATGTGCGCAGTGGGCAGGTGCTGGCGAATGTGATGACCAGCAAGACGATTTACTCGGTGGGTCGCAGTGCCGGGGTGTTCAAGTTTATCGAGTTCAAGAAGTTGCTTGAGGCTGAGGTCGGGTACACCACGAACGAGCCGGCGCAGTTGTGTGTGTTGTCGGCGATCGAGGCGGCCGTCGGGCATCTTTTGGCCCAGGGGATTGAGCGGCGTTTGTGGCAGGTGGCGGGGGATAACTCTTCGCCTGATAACAATGCGACGCTGGATCGTTATCTGACTCAGGCCAAGGTTGTGCCTGAGGGTGAGGGTGAGGAAGAGTGAGCCTAGGCGGCCTTCGGGCCGACCTGGTTCTTGTTGACTGAGTACATATCCATTGCTGCGGTAACGGCTACTTATGGTTTCGCCCTTACGGCGAGTCCCTTTTTCAAACGCCAAAAAGGAACCAAAAGGCTTCGCCCCAACGTCCGGCCCCTCGCTTAGGCTCGGCGTTCCTTCGCTCCGGTATCCATCCGGGGACACTGCCCTCCGGTCTGCTTCGCGACGACCTACATGCAGCGTGTTCGACTGCGTCGAACGGCGCTACGCGCCACTCCCCGGATGAACACCTCCACTCAGCCTCCCGACGGGGCGGGCAGATCAAGATCAAAAGCTGCAGGCGAGCTAACGCTCGGCCTGATGAGTGGTGAGAAGCAAACGGTGTACGCCAATCCGTTTTTGTAGGAGCGAGGCTTGCCCGCGAAGACGGCCTGACAGCCGACCAATCTCTTGCTGATGCACCCCGACCCCCTGTGGGAGCTGGCCTGCCAGCGATGGCGGCCTGACGGCCGACCAATCTCTTGCAGGTGTACACCGAACCCTGTGGGAGCTGGCTTGCCAGCGATGGCGGCCTGATAGCCGACCATTATCCTCAAGTCATACACCCATCCACTGTGGGAGCGAGCCTGCTCGCGATGGGGGTGTGTCATTCAATTTTGATGTTGGCTGACCCAATGCCATCGCGAGCAGGCTCGCTCCCACAGGGGGAATGTGTGTTGATTTGGAGGGCTATGTTTAAAAGTGTTTAGCGTTACTTCCTGAAAGCTACAGATCCTTGCGCCGTTGCCTACGACTGCGCCAGAATCCGCCGGCTTGTGCGCTTTGTGCCTGATCTTTATCGTTTCCGCATCGCTGCCAATCAGCGATCGGGTTTAGCGACCTGATCAGGTATAAGCGCAACAACGCTCCGTCTTTATTGCAGGCGCATGTCTGCAGTTTCGATATGGTGGCTGTGCGCGGGAGACCCTCGGGTCTGCCGGGTCTTATACCTCTCGGTTCGCTAACCTGCGTACAGCTGCCACCCTTACTTGTTTAGCGACAGGTGCTGGTGGTTCCAACAGGTATAAATGGAGATCCACCATGTTCAAAACCACACCCAATCCCCCGCACTCCGACGACGTTTCCCCCTACGATCCCCTCGATCCAAAAAAGCTGAACGAAGCCGCCGACCGTGCGCTGGATCACTATCTCAATCCGCTGAAAAGCGCGATCCCAGCACGCAAGCCCAGCACGATTTACCTCATCGCCCCGGATGTCGACACCGAAACCCTGTTGGTCAACGCCTGCGAATCCCTGGCTTCAGCCAGTGTCATGGCCAGCGACTTCGCCGCGTTTCTCGAAGGCCCGCAACGCAACACGATGCTGGCCCTCCAGCAAATCATCATGCTGGGCGAGCTGGCGGTGAATCGGGCGCTGGATAACGTCGTTCCGCAGGCGTAAACGCTGAGTCTGGAGCGGGAGGGTTTCTGTGGCGAGGGAGCTTGCTCCCGCTCGGCGGCGAAGCCGTCGTAAAACCGGTGAATGCGGGCTTGTCAGGCATCCAGTTCGCCACAGACTCACCGAAAAAAAACCGCGACCCTCCCCCAAGGGCCGCGGTTTTTTATGCCTTGCGATTATTGCTGCAGCACGGTCGCCCGGTTGTCAGCACCCATCTGTTGAACCGTCGCCATCTGGGTCATGCCACTCTGATCAACACTGGCAGTGTTGCCGGTACCGCCCTGGGTCACGTACGCGACGTTCATGCTGTCAGCCTGTTTGACGGTGATCATGTTGTCGCTGCCATACAGCTGTGTGGTGAACGCCTGGTTGCCGGTACCGGACTGGTCGAACTCGGTGGTGTTGCCGGTGCCGTTGGTGGTGCCTTGGGCCAGGTTGGTGGTGCCGCGCTGGTCGGCGATCAGGATGTTGTCGCTGCCGTTCTGGTCGAAGTACAGCTCGTTGTAGTTTTCAGCCTGGCTGACCGTGGTTTTGTTGCCGCTACCGGTCTGGTTGGTGGTCATGATGTGGCCGACGCCATCCTGGTTAAAGCTGGCGATGTTGCCGTTGCCCGCCTGGGTGACGGTCGCACGCTGGTTGCTGCCGAATTGGCCGCCCAGTTGCGGGCCTTTCCAGTTGCTGGCGTAGACCTTGTTTTCGGTGCCCACGGAGGTGGCGGTCAGCACATGGCTGTCGCCGCTCTGATAGGTGAAGTGCACGTTGCCGGTGCCTTGCTGGTACAGCGCGAGCACCGAGCCGACGGAGTCGAACTGGTCAGCATAGATGGCGTTGACGTCGCCGACTTGCAGGACCTGGGCGTTGTTGTTTTGGCCGAAGCTCTGGTCGACCACAGCTTCGTTGGTTTGCCCGTACTGGTTGACGGTGGCCTCGCTCGCGGTTTGTGCGCCTTGCCAGACCTCACTGCCGTTGAAATCACCGAACTGGTTGATGGTGATGACGCCGCCGTTGCCGTCGCGCTGGTCGCCATAGGCATAGTTGCCTTCGCCGGCCTGGTTGATGCCGATCTCGCCGCCCATGTGCGCGATCTGTTCGGCGGTGCCGTAGTTGGCGGTGCCGTACTGGATGATCGTCGCGTTGTTGGCGATGCCCAGTTGGATCTGCTCGATATTGGCCTCGTTGGCGTCACCGAACTGGAAGGTCTGGCCTTTGGTGGCTTCCTGGCTGTCCTGATAGAGGAACGAGAAGTTGCCGCTGCCCGTCTGTTGTTGCAGTGCCTGGTTTTCGCCCATGCCGATCGACTGGCTGGCATGGCTGGTGTTGAGGCTGCCGACCTGTTGCTGGACGATGGTGCTGCCGTTCTCGAACAGTTGCTCACCGTAACCGGCGTTGAAGTCGCCGACCTGATCCTGGGTGATGGTGCCGGTGGCGGTGTCTTGTACCGCCATGGCATCGTTACCCTCACCCAGTTGCTGTTGGGCTGCGGTACTGAAAGGGGCCGCGGTCTGTTTCACTTCGGCAATGTTGGCGGTGCCGACCTGGGACTGGGTGGAAACGCTGTCGTCGGCCATCGCCTGGGCACTGACCATGACCAGGATGGCGGCGGTGAGGGGCGTCAGTTTGAACATGATGAAACCTCCAAGGGGTGCAGTGCTTTAGCGATACTGTTTGACCGAAACGCTCATGCCGTTTCCTGACTGGGTCACGGCGCTTGAAAGCCCCGTACCGGCCTGGTTGATGCTGGCGTCGTTGTTATTACCGTTCTGGGAAATCTGCGCGCGGTTATGGCTGCCGTTCTGTGTGATTGAGGCGGCGTTGCCGGAACCTTGCTGGGTGATCATTGCCATGAGGTCGCTGCCTTGTTGCAGGATGTACGCTTCCTGGTTACTGCCCGACTGGACGATGGTGCCGAGCAACGATTGGCCGTTCTGTTGAATCAGCGCCACGTTGGCCTGGCCGTTCTGGTCGATCAGCGCGTGCTGGCCCACCGGTGGAGGCAACTCGCCGAGGTCGGCGGAGGGTGCCAGGTCGTCGTTTTCCATCAAATCGTCGGCGCGCACGCCTGCGCTGCTGCAAAGCAGAAGCAGGCAGAGCAGGGCGGCGATCGGCGTTTTCATGGCGTTGTCCTGTGGGAAGAGGCTGGCCCCACCCGCCGACATCGGCGGGTGGGGCGAGGGCTCAGTTGGAGATAACCGTCACGGTACGCACGGTGCCTTGGGATGAGCGGATGGTCGCCGTCGGATTAGCGGACGGGATCACCGTGGTGCTGTTGTTCACCGTCAGCCTCCAGCGACCGGTCACCGGCACCGTGGTGCTGCCCAGCGTGACCAGCCCGGTCGGGGTGGTGACCTGCACGGTGATGGTGTTGCCGGTAATCACCGATGAGGTGCCCGCAAAGTCCCAGGTGAAGCGGTTATTGGAGCGGGCCGACACCGCTGCCGTGGTCACCGTGAAGGTTTCCGCAGCAGGCCGTGGCGAGACTTGCACCGTGACCGTCGCCGGAGTCGACAGGGCGCCGAAGCTGTCCCGGGCGATGTAGGTGAAGGTCGTGGTGAAGGCCGTAGTGACCGTGGCCGGTGGGGTGTAGGTGATGACGGTGCCGTTGGTGCTGACGCTGCCGCGATTGGTTGCCGGTTGGGTCAGGCTGGCGACGGCGAGCGGCACGTTGCCTTCCGGATCGGTGTCGTTGGCCAGCACGTTGATCGGTATCGCCACGCCCAGGGTCGCGATGCTGTCGGCGACGGCCACCGGAGACTGGTTAGGCGCCACGGTGATGGTCACGGTCGCCGGAGCGGTCGAGGCCAGGCCTTTGACGTCTTGAGCCTTGTAGGTGAAGGTCGTTGTCAGCGGTGCAGTGACCACGGCTGGTGGGGTGTAGACCACCGACGTCGTGCCGCTCAATGCCACGGTGCCTTGCCCGGCAGCCGGCTGGGTCAGCGCAGTGATGCTCAGCGGCGTGTCGCCGTCGGGGTCACTGTCGTTGGCCAGCAGGTTGAGGGTCAGCGGCACGCCGAAGCTGGTGCTGCCGGTGTCGGCGACCGAGAGCGGCGCCTGGTTCTCACCGCTTTCCGGAGCAGTCCCGACCACCACGACAGGCTCGGTATCGCTGCCGCCCGAGGCGGATTTGACCGTGACGGTAGCCGGTGGCTGAGTCAGGTCGGCAATGGTCAGTTGTTGCAGGGTGCCGGATTTCGACAGACGTCCGTAACCCTGCACGACCATGTCTGGCACCGCCACTTCGTCGGACGAGGAGGCCTCGATCAGCAGGCTGTTAGTGCTCCAGTTGTAGCGAGCGGTCTGGACTTTCACTACGTCGGTGACCTTGCTCGATACCGCCGTCGGCCGGGTAGTGCCAGCCGGGTTGGTGGCGGTGACCACCACCACCGAAGGCACGGTGGAGCCCGTCAGCCGCTGGCCGAAGAACTGGCCATTGTTGTCGCCGAGCATGTTGATCAGGCAGGGCGACTGCGGTGGTCCGACCACCAGGGCCACGGTTTCGCGGAAGCACAGGCTCGAGCCGTTGGTCGATTTGCCAAACACTTCTACCCGGGTACTGCTGGTGCCCGGGCCTGACGAAGTGCGGCGGTAAGTGGCGCGGCCGATTTCCACCGGGGTTTGCGCACGGTTGTCGAGGACTTTACCGGACACGGTAAAGAGGGTGGTCTGGATGGTCCCGGCAGGGCCCTGCACACGCAGGAAGTTGTTATTGAACGGACTTCCGGTGACCGCTTCGGTAAGGTTCGGATCGCCGACGAACGTCTCGATGGCACCGGTGTCCGGGTTCACTTCGGTGTAGGGGCCGTTGACGCTGCGCAGGAAGGGCCCGACGTCCCCGTTGAGGGCTCCCGAGAAATTGCCCGGTGCGCCAATGCCGATGTCGCGGGTGATGTTGATCGCCCGACGGCCCGGCGTGGTGACGTTGACCGTTTCCACCCCGTACGGGTGGGTGATGGTGTAGGTCCCGGCGACAGGCACGTTCACCCGCAGACGAATCCGCGCGAAGCTTGCCTGGTCGCCGTCGACAGGGTTTTCCGCAGCGAATGCCGCTTCAATCCCGGCCACGTAGGCATCCACGCCATAACCTCCGACATCATTGATGCTGGTCTCGGCGAGGAACCAGAACGTTTCCGGTGGCCAGTTATCCGGAAACACCATCGGCAGGGTGTCGTCGAAAACCCCGGGTTCCGGATTGAGGATGCACATGTAGGCAGGCGCGCCCGGTGCGCCAGGCGACCGCGAGCTGGTCGCCCGCGACTGGCACAGTTCCAGCGACAGCAGATTGTTGTCCTGATACCACATCGGGAATTTCCCGGTGGCGAAGGTGTAGGGGCCGGGGTCGACGGCGTTGAGCTGCGCGAAAGCGCTGCCGGACAGCGATAGAGTCAGTCCCAGGGCGTTGAGCGCCAGGCGTGGCAATTTGTTCATGATGCCTCCTGATGAGGATCTGGGCATGAGTGCGTTCATTGCACGATGACCACTTCTTCGGTGTCGCTGCCGCCATTGGATGACGTCACTCGAACCTTGGCCGGTGGAATCGGCGAGATGCCGGTCGCCAGGGATTTCACTGCGCCGTCGCCGCTGAGAGAGCCGATGGCAACACCCGTTCCGGAGGTGGCCGTGAGGACCGGCGGCGATGTCTCATCGCTGGTCGAAGCCACGATCGTGATCTGTCCGGTGCTCAGGCTGTACTGGGCCTGCGAGATCACCACCAGGTCAGTCAGCGCCATGGGTATCGTGGTCGGCGTGCTGGTGGGGATGGCCAAGTGGTTGTCGGCGGTCACCTGCAAGGTGCTCGGCAATGTCGGGTTGGTGGCGGACTGGGCGTACCAGTGGCCGGTTGTGTCGGCTTCGGTCAGGTTCAGCACCGGACTGTTGCTGTCCAGGGTCACGGTGGCCGGTGGCGGCGGGGCCATGACGAATACGTCCTGCTGCGCTACCGGAGCGCTTTCACCGGCCTTGCGCGAGTAAGTGCTGCGCTCGGCAATGATCGGGGTGGGGCGAACCACCGTCGACAACTTGCCGGAAATGGCCATGACCGTCGTGCGCAAGTCCAGACCGTTAGGCCCTTCGATGCGGATGTAGTTGGTATTGAAAGGGCTGCCGGTGAAGGCTTCTTCCAGGTTCGGATCGCCTACGAATTGCTCGGCCGACCCGGTGACCGGGTTGGTCTCGGTGTAGGGGCCATTGACGCTGCGCAGGAACGGGCCGATGTCACTCTTGAGGGCGCCGTCGTAGGTTTTCGGCGTGCCGATGCCGATGTCGCGGGTCATGTTGATGGCACGAGTTCCACCGGCGGGAACGTCAAAGATATCGACGCCGTAGGGGTGGGTGATGGTGTAGACGCCGGCGGTGGGCACATCCACCCGAATGCGGATGCGGCCAAAACTGACTTGGTCACCTTCTTTCGGTTCTTCAGCGGCGAAGGCGGCTTCCACGGCGCTGACATAGGTCAGGTCGATGCCCCGTGCGGCATCGACGATGGAGCCGTCGCCGGTGAACCAGAACGCCTCATCGGGAAAGTTGCTCGGGAAAACGATCGGCTGCGTGTCGTCGAAAACGCCGGGGGTCGCACCCAACAAGCACATGTACGAAGGAGCGCCGGGAGCACTCGGGACTCGCGAACTGAGCGCCTTGGACAGGCACAGGTCGAGGGTTCGACCATGGGAGTCCTGATACCAGGCGGCGAACGAGCCGTTGGCGGGCACATAGGGGCCGGGGTCTACGGCAAACAGCGCTGCCTGGGCAACACCTTGGGCGAGAGCGCTGACGACCAGAGCGGCCGCCGTTTTGGACAGTAAAGGGTGCATGAGTATTCCCTCTATCGAAGTACCTGCCCCGTAGGGATGGGTCAGTTGAGAGGGCTTCGGCAACTTCCATACCAATCTTTGAAAACGGCCGGGAGAGGCCCGCAGCGAGGGCGTGTAGCGCGCAAACGGTTTCGCGTCGCCGAGGGCGCGAGCGGGCGATTGTCCCCAGCATTGGGGGTAGGTGGGGGCAGTGGGGTGTGCGGGGAATCGGTGGGGGGGACAAAACCCGATGTCGGGCAAAGACCAGACAGTGGGCTATAACCCTATAGGGACTTTCGGGGAACAACGTCCATGACCAGTCAGACCACAGCCCTCCAGAAAGAAGAGGGCGATGTCCACTTGAGCTCGCGCAAACAGCCGTTCAATCTGCTGCGCTGGTTCTCGCTTATCAGCATGGCGGTGATCGGCACGGTGGCCGTGGCGCTGGGTGCGGTGTCGACGCGCTTCGTGATTACCGAAAGCGTGCAGCGCGATGCGTTGCTCACGTCCCAGTTCATTCAGGCGATTGCCTCGGCCGAGGTGCGCCATGTCTCGATCCCCAACGTGCGGACCATGGGCGAGCTGCTTGACCCGCGTAAAGACAAGGACTTTCCCGACGTAGACCCCATGGCCCGTGCCAGTGCCCGTGGGGAATTCCTCGACCATATCGAGCATTTGCCCGACGTGATCCTGGCCAACATTTATGCCCCGGACCGCATGGTGATCTGGTCCACCAACCCGGCGCTGATGGGCACCACGATCCATGCTGACGAAGACCTCGACCAGGCCTTCTCTTCCAAGACCCCGGTGTCGGCCAGTTATCACAGCGTCGACAAAAGCCGCATGGAGCAAAAGTTCGTCACGCCGCCGGACTACATCTTTATCGAGAACTACATTCCTTTGTTCGATGCCGACGGCAATACCGTGACGGCGATGGTCGAGATCTACAAGGAGCCCAGGGACCTGATCGACCGCATGGAGCGTGGCCTGGTGCTGATCTGGCTGGCCACGGCCCTGGGCGGCGGACTGATTTATCTGGGGCTGTACTGGATCGTGCGACGGGCAGCGAATTTGCTGGCGACCCAGCAAAAACAACTGATCACCAACGAAACGTTCGTGGCGCTCGGGGAGATGTCATCGGCTGTTGCCCACAGCCTGCGCAACCCGTTGGCGACCATCCGCTCCAGTGCCGAACTGGCCTTGGAGTTCGACACTGGCCCGGCCCACAAGAACATCAACGACATCATTGGTCAGGTGGACCGCATGTCGAAGTGGGTCAGGGAATTGTTGCAGTCGTTACGCCCGCTCAACGACGAAGCCGAGCCGGTGAACCTGGTGGCGGCCCTGCATGACAGCCTCATGGCTTTCGAGCATCAGATTGCCAAGGCCGGGGTGACGGTGGTGTTCGATCCACAGGAGACGCCGATGGTGCTGAGCCAACAGGTGCAGCTCACGCAGATCCTCAACAGTCTGCTGGCCAATGCCGTGGAAGCGATGGACCGGGGCGGCACGCTGACCATCACCCTGGAGCCGACCGATACCCGGGGGATTTGCGTGGTCGTGAACGACACCGGCAAAGGCATGAACGAAGAACAACGCCGGATGGTGTTCCGCCCATTCTTCACCACCAAGCAAGGCGGGCTGGGTGTCGGGCTGGTGTTGGTGAAGCGGATCATGGAGCGTTTTGGCGGCGCGGTGAGCCTGGGCAGTCGTGAAGGTGAGGGCACGAGTGTCCGTCTGTCGTTCAAGCGGATTCCCTGAAAATGGGTGCGAAGTTTCCCCGCTAGCGGGTGTCAGGACCCAATCGTTTTTACCAGTCATGGCAAATTTTTTTGATAAGCGGTTATTTTTTAACGCATTAATGATTTTGTATAAAGCTGTTGCAGGTATGGCGAGGTCCTTGCAGATCCATCACTACCCCCTTCAAATCTTCGAGGCGGCTGGTGATGGACATAATCGCGCGGCGTCCCTTCAAGTGGTTCGATCCCCCGACACCTTTGAGCGATCTCCTGACAATGACGCTCGGCCCCGCGACGCTACGTGCAAGCCTGATCGATGACGAGCGACAGCCAGAACCTTCCGTCCACATCCTGCCGCCTGCCGTGCAGACCCGTTTCAACTACCCCACCAATGGCAAGCCGAGCCCGCTGTTTGGCGCTCAACCGTTCCCCAGCCATGCCAACGCCTTTTTCTTCCACGGGCAGTATTACGACTATCGCTGGCCGATCCAGCTAGCCGGTTACGACAGCATCAACACCGACGCCCAGGATCCGCCAAGCCGGGATGGCATGAGCTACGTCAACTCCGCCGCGCTGCCAACCTTCCGCAACGGCGATGGCTTCGGCCCACAAGTGGCGGTGAAAAAATGAAGCGCAGCAGAGCCGACACACCCGTGCATACGCCGCGTTCCCGCGCCTTGGGCATGCACCTGATTCTGGTCGTGGTCACCTGTCTGTTGGCCCTTCAGGTGCTGCTCGCTCACGAAGGGAAGCTGTCGCCGACGGAATCGGCGACGCCCTGGGGCAGCGATTACTTCCCAAACACCCTGCTGACCGATCAGGACGGTCGGCAGGTGCGGTTCTTCGATGACTTGATCAAGGACAAGGTGGTGGTGATCAATTTCATATTTACTACGTGCAGCGACTCCTGCCCGCTGGAAACCGCGCGCCTGCGTCAGGTGCAAAAATTGCTCGGCGACCGGGTCGGCCAGGACGTCTTCTTTTACTCCATCAGCATCGACCCGCTCAGCGACACGCCCGAGGTGCTGAAGGCTTACGCACAACGCTTCAAGGTCGGGCCGGGCTGGAAGTTCCTGACCGGTGAATTCGAAGCGGTCACCGATCTGCGAAAAAAACTCGGCCTGTTCATCGAAGGCGTCGACAACGGACGCAACAAGGACCACAACCTGAGCCTGATCGTCGGCAACCAGAGCACCGGTCGCTGGATGAAAGCCTCGCCGTTCGAGAACCCGTGGATCCTCGCCGATCAGTTGGCCAACACCTTGCAGAACTGGAAGAAAGCCAGTGTTGGCGAAAGTTACGCCAATGCGCCCGAGATTCGCCCGCCAAGCACTGGCGAAGAACTGTTTCGCACTCGCTGCGCGTCGTGCCACAGCCTGGGGCCGCAGGACGGGCAGGGCATCGGCTTGCGCAGCATCGGCCCGGACCTGATTGGCGTGACTCGCCAGCGCGACCCGGCCTGGCTCAGCCGCTGGATTCGTGAACCGGACCGCATGCTCGCGGAAAAGGACCCGATCGCGATGGAGCTGTTTGAACGTTTTGACAAGATCCCGATGCCCAATCTGCGTCTGGATGAGAACGCTGCGCAGTCAATTATGGGGTTTTTGCAGGAAGAAACCGATCGCCAACAACCGCTGCAAGCGGCGCAGTCGCAATAGCGGCGAAATACTATCAGTGAAGCCGTCGACCACGATCAATGCGACCTACACTGATCCGAGACACGGCTGAAAAGGCTTGATGCACTTAGCCAGGACACTCCCATGCAGACGCTGGAACAACAAAAGATTCCTGCGCCGGACACGCCGGCAACAGGGGGACAAAGCCGGCGCGGACAGTTCAATCTGCTGCGCTGGTTTTCCTTGGGCAGTTTTCTCATCATCGCCGCCGTGGCGCTGGGGTTGGGTTATGTGTCCACGCGTTTTGTCGTCGATGAGAGCATCGAGCGCGATTCGATGCTGACGGCGCAGTTCATTCAGGCCATTGGTGATGCGGAAATTCGCCATGCCGGCATCACCCGCAAAAGAACCATGGGCGAGATGCTCGATCCGCGCGATGACAACGCCTATCCCGACGTAAATCCCGACTCCCGTGCCGCGGCCCGCATAGAGTTTCTCGATCATGTCGAGCACTTGCCGGACACGCTGTTGGCGGTGGTGTACGCACTGGATCGCACGGTGGTCTGGTCGACCAATCCACAGATGATCGGCATGCGCATCGACGGGGATGAAGAACTGGACGAATCTTTTGAAATGAAGGAACTGGTGTCCACCAGCTACCACGAGGTTGACGACGAGCGTCCTGAACAGATACTGCTGCGTGAGCCTGAGTATCTGTTCATCGAGAACTACATCCCGATGTTCAATGCCGACAAAAGCAAAGTCATCGCCATGGTCGAGATCTACAAGGAACCGACGGATCTGGTGGCGCGCATACAGCGCGGCTTCAGGGCAATCTGGCTGGCGACCTTCCTCGGCGGTCTGGTGATCTACCTCGGGCTGTTCTGGATCGTGCAGCGTGCGTCCAAGTTGCTGCAGAGCCAGCAGAAACAGCTGATCACTAACGAGACCTTTGTCGCTTTGGGGGAAATGTCCTCTGCGGTCGCCCACAGCTTGCGCAATCCGCTGGCGAACATTCGCTCCAGCGCCGAACTGGCCCAGGACATCGCCAGCCAGAATGCGCAGAAAAACATCGGCGACATCATCAACCAGGTCGATCGCATGTCGCGCTGGGTCCGGGAGTTGCTGGTGTCGTTGCGGCCGATGAATGACGACTTCGAAACCGTGGACCTGGTACTGGCCATCGATGACACGCTCAACGCTTTCGATGCGCTGATCAAACGTTCGAACGTGGAGGTGCGCTTCACGCCGCAGACCTGTCCACCGGTCGTCAGCCAACAAGTGCTGCTCACCCAGATTCTTAATAGCCTGTTTGCCAATGCCCTTGAGGCCATGCCCAAGGGCGGCTTGCTCAGTATCGATATTGAGCACCCCAGGTCCGGTCAGGTGCGGATGACCCTGAGCGATACCGGCAAAGGCATGACCCAGCAGCAGCAACAGATGGTCTTCAAGCCGTTTTTCACCACCAAACAGGGAGGGCTGGGCGTTGGCCTGGCCCTCGTCAAACGAATAATGGAGCGTTTTGAAGGCTCGGTCGAACTGACCAGCCAGGAGCAGGAAGGAACCCGCGTCTGTCTCAATTTCAAAGTGGCAACGGGAGGGGAATATGGAGCACAGCATACTGCTGGTCGAGGATGATGAACTCCTGGCCGAGAATATTCAGACCTACCTGGAGCGCAAAGACTTCGAGGTGACGGTCTGCCACTCGGCTGAAGAGGCGTTGGATAAACTGGGTACGTTCACCCCTGATGTGGTATTGACCGACAACTCGCTGCCGGGCATGAGCGGCCACGACTTGATCCAGAAGCTGCGCATCAGCGCGCCGGATCTGAAAGTGATCATGATGACCGGCTACGGCAATGTCGAAGATGCCGTGGTGGCGATGAAAGAGGGCGCTTTCCATTACGTCACCAAACCGGTGGCTTTGCCGGAGCTCAAGCTGTTGCTGGACAAGGCCCTGGCCACTGATCGAATGGAGCGCACGCTGTCGTTTTATCAGGAACGCGAGGCGCAGAAGTCAGGCGTACAGGCGTTGATTGGCGAATCGGCTCCGATGCAATACTTGAAAAACACCATCGCCCAGTTGCTCGACGCCGAGCGGCGCATGGCCAACACCGACCTGCCGCCGGTGCTGGTGGAAGGCGAGACCGGGACCGGCAAGGAACTGGTGGCCCGGGCCCTGCACTTCGACGGTCCGCGCGCCAAAGGCCCGTTCATTGAATTCAACTGCGCATCGATCCCGTCCAATCTGGTGGAGTCGGAACTGTTCGGCCACGAGAAGGGCGCCTTCACCGACGCCAAGGACCGTCGTGTCGGCCTGGTGGAAGCGGCTGATGGCGGCACGCTGTTTCTCGATGAAGTCGGGGAAATGGACCTGCTGCTGCAAGCCAAACTGCTGAAGCTGCTGGAAGACCGGACCATTCGCCGGGTCGGCTCGGTGAAGGAGCGCAAAGTCGATTTGCGGGTGATCAGCGCGACCAACTGCAACCTCGAACAAATGGTGCAACAGGGTAAGTTTCGTCGAGACCTGTTCTTTCGCTTGAGGATTATCTCAATCAAGGTTCCGCGCCTGTATGCCCGCGGCGCCGACATCCTGCTGCTGGCCCGGCACTTCCTGGCGATCCATGGCAAACGCTATGGCAAACCGAACCTGCATTTCAGCGATCAGGCTGAAGACTTGCTGCTCAGCTACAGCTGGCCGGGCAACGTGCGCGAACTGCGTAACATGCTCGAGCAAACCGTGCTATTGGCGCAGAGCGATACGATTGCCGTCCATCAACTCAACGTGTGCCTGAGCCTGGTGGACGATCCGATCGTGCTGCAAGAACCCCTGCACCACGAACCGCGACCGGCCTACAACGGCACCGAGTCGATGAACCTGCCGGAAGTCGAGCGCGACATGGTGCGCAAGATGCTCGACAAGACCGACTGGAACGTCACCAAATCCGCACGGTTGCTGGGCCTGAGCCGCGACATGCTGCGTTACCGGATCGAGAAACTTGGCCTCGCGCGCCCGGACAAACGTCAGTGGTGAGGCTTATTGCAACGTCGCCCCCTGGCGGATCAGGCATTCGAGCACGCAGGTGGGGTCGAGGACTTCCTGGTTGACGTAGACGCCACGTACCGGATCGTAGGAGCGGATGAATACCCGGACTGAGGCATCCGCGATGGTCGGTAATACAGAGTCGTGGAACTCATGCTGGCTGGCGATCGGGATGAAATCCTGAGGGGCTGTCGGGATGTATGACCCAGGCGGTACGGTGCTCAGGGAGGGCGGCACCGGGTGGGCGAAGGGCTGGTCGGCCCCGTAATAATTGAAATCACTGCTGTAGTCGGTGGTGGGCGTCAGGGAGTCGTCCGCATGGGCGCCGGTAATGGCGGTCAGACTGAGGGCGAATACCAGGGTCAGATCAGTTGTTTTCATGGCAGCACCTGCGAAATCGGTTTTCCCGCACTTCCCCAAGGCCATTAACTATAGCTGCCGTACGGGCACGCGTTCGTGATGCCCGGATTACAACATTCCAACAAACGCTCAATGGGGTTTTTCAGAACCCTGATCTAGACTCGTGCCGGTCAACAAAGCCCCGACGCCTGGAGTGTGCAATGGAAATGCCGACCAAAGAAAACGCCATCGCCAGCAACCGCGATGCCTGGAACGATTCCGCCCGACACCACAAAGATTCCCCCGATTGGCAGGCCCTCGTGAAAGCGGTCAGTCATCGCGATTTTTCCTGCATCGATGACACGCTCCGCGGTGTGCTGGAGCAGGTCGGCGTCGATGGCAAAGACGTGGTGCAACTGGGCTGCAACAACGGGCGGGAAAGTCTTTCGCTGTTTGCGCTGGGGGCTCGCAGCGTGGTGGGCGTCGATCAGTCCGGGGCGTTTCTCGATCAGGCGAGAGAACTGGCTGGCCTCTCACCGCACGAGCCCGAGTTCATCGAGGCCGACATTCATCATCTGCCGACTGAACTTCATGACCGCTTCGACGTGGCGCTGATCACCATCGGCGTCTTGAACTGGATGCCCGACATCGGCGAATTCTTCCGCCATGTCGCGCAGACCCTCAAGCCCGGCGGTGCGTTGGTGGTGTACGAAACCCATCCGTTCCTGGAAATGGTCGACCCCGAGGCCGCCGATCCCTATCGCCTGGACAGCTCGTACTTTCGCAGCGAGCCATTCGTGCAGGACCAGCCGATCGTCTACGAAGGCAAAGTCGACCAGCAAGCCGCGTCGTCCTACTGGTTCGTCCACACCCTGGGAGCCATCTTTACCGGCGCCATTCAGGCGGGGCTGCAGATCAGCCACTTCAAGGAATACCCACATTCCAACCGTGAGGAAGTCTATGACCGGTATGAAAAGCAGACGGCGCAGTTGCCGTTGTGTTTTACGTGGGTGGGGGTGAAGCGCTGAGACCGAGTCGCGGCCATCGCTAGCAGGCTAGCTCCCACATCGGAACGTCGTCGAACACAAAATCTGCGTGCGCTGAAGATCCACTGTGGGAGCGAGCCTGCTCGCGATAGCTATCTGTCAGTCACATCAATGCTGAATGACCCACCGCCATCGCGAGCAGGCTAGCTCCCACCTTTGAATCCCGCCGTACACAAATGCCGTGTGCGCTGGAGATCCACTGTGGGAGATTCTATGTTGCCCGGCAACCCTGAATTCTCAGGCTGACAGGTATTCGCTCTGATTTTTCATCAGGGCAAATGCCACTCGACAGAGCTTTCGGGCCAAGGCAACCAAGGCCTGGGTTTTCGAGAAGCCTCTAGCCAGGTATGCCTCGTAAAACGGCCTCCATTTAGGCGAGCGACACGCCGCCATTGCGGCGTTGTACGCCAAACGACGAACCTCCGGATCTCCTTTTTTGGTCAGGTACCGCTGCCCATTCTTCTTGCCGGAGTCTTCGACTGCCAAGTCCATTCCCAGGAATGCGATGAACGCATCGCTGTTCGCAAAATCGCCCCGCATAAAGGTCGTCGCCAACCCGGTTGCGGTCAGTTCCCCAACGCCTTCGATGGCTTTGCAGCGATCAATATTCGCCTCAATTCCCGCCTCTTTGCTGACCTTGCGCAGCAGTTTCTGAATCGCCTGATCCGCTTGCTTGAACGCCTTCTGCTGAGCGACCTGCACTTTCTTCAACAAGGGTTCATTGGCCCAACTCAACATCAGCCCAGCATGGTTCTGGATCAGCGTTGCACGTCTGTGAAGCAGGCTTTTCAGCGAGCTGTAGGCCTTGGGTGGCGGGCTCCAGACCCGCAGTTTGCTTTGTTCATTCTCCAGGTAACGCGCCAGCAAACGCGCATCGCAGGGATCGTTCTTGGCTCGTTGGCCAACGCCACGGCGGTAATGACTCACGCGATAAGCATCCACCACGTAGACCTGATGACCCATCTCATGGGCCAGCTCTACCGTGTCCAAGTGGTAGATGTTGGTGGCTTCAACGGCGATAGCGCTTTGGGCAGGCAGGGTTTTAAGCCAACGCTTGAGGGCGGTTCGATCGTTCTTGATGTCTTGAATGATTTGCAGGTCGGTGCGATAGACAGCAATTTGGGCCTTGGCGATATCGATACCAACAACCGTCTGCGAAGTAAGGATTGTCATGACGAATCCTCGGAGCTAGGGTTTAAGTGCTTGTTGGGGTCTACCGTTGCGCTGGCTTGTCTCTATCGTCGGTTTACCGATGAATTCCTTATCGGCGCTTTGGGTAGAAGGGGCGGGACGAGAAGTCTCCCACAGTCTGTACTGGTCAGAGTCAGAATCGAGTCTGTAGTCCCACCCACCCCTTCAAGTCTAAACATACAAGCGAGCCTGCTCGCGATAGCTATCTGTCAGGCACATCAATGCTGAATGACCCACCGCCATCGCTAGCAGGCTAGCTCCCACCTTTGAATCCCGCCGTACACAAATGCCGTGTGCGCTGAAGACCTACTGTGGGAGCGAGCCTGCTCGCGATAGCTATCTGTCAGGCACATCAATGCTGAATGACCCACCGCCATCGCTAGCAGGCTAGCTCCCACCTTTGAATCCCGCCGTACACAAACTCTGTGTGCACCGGAAATCTCCTGTAGGAGCGAGGCTTGCCCGCGAAGGCCGCAACGCGGTCTGTCTATCAGAAATCAGGCGCTGGCCGCCCCCGTCACCACTGGCCGTCCCGGTTTGCGCAGCGGATCAAGCCGTGAGCCGGTGTAGCGGGTTTCGCGGTAGAAGCGCCAGCGGCCGAACAGGCCGTAGACGTGGGTGACGCGACCCTGTTCGTGATAGCCCATGCGGATGTGCAGCTTGAGGGCTGGGATGTTGTGGGTTTCGCAGACGTCCACCACCTTGTTGCAGCCCTTGGCCGCCATTGCCGCCCAGAGGTCTACCTGAGCATCCACCGACAGGCTGGTGCCGAAGTAGGGGCGGGACATTTCGCCGCCGAACTCGAAGAACTCACCCGGTTTGACCGGGAACCAGCAGCCGTAATAGTGACGGTCGTGGTAGTCGCGAATGCTGCCCCAGATGAACGCAACCGCGTGGCCTTCTTCGTCCAGATACATGTGCCCGGTGTGACCCTCGGTGGCGAGTTCGGCCATGGTCTCGACGCGGTCACCAAAATGCTTGCCGAAAGCGCTGGCGTTTTCCGGGGTGATGGTCACCATGCGCAGGCCCGAATAGGGACGCAGTTTGTGCGGCTGTACCGGGCTGACCAGGTCGCGTTCCATCCATAAAAGCTCCCAGTGGAAGAACACGTAGCGTTTCCACAGCGTGTTGAACGTACGGCTCAAGCCCTTTTGTTTTATGCGTTCGCGAAGCTTTTCGATGATGCTCATGACGCTCTCCTTAGCCTAAGCCAGGGTGTGGGTGGAAACGCTTTTGTTGTGTATAGATCAAGCTTGAAAGTTCATATCAAAGCGCCAGCTCGGAATATGTTGCAACTTATGTAACTCATTCGAGGGCGGCTTCACCCGTCACCAGATGGCGGTTTGCAGCGCCGTAGGAAACCCGCGGTACACCGTGCAGGTGCCGCTCTAGAACAAGGGTTAGCGACTCTTCCGCGGGCAAGTAGGCATCACCGAAATCCGCGCCCAATTGAGTCGGATGAGCCATGATTTCCAGCAGACCGTCGGTCGGCATGACCTCATTGCGCAGGTCCATCGGATTACACATATAATCCGCGGTCGCACCCGCCAGGCTCTGCAAACGATTATTCAGCAAGGTCTTGAACACACGCTTGGGCAAGCTCAAGTTATGCCCCAGATTGCGCGCAACGCGCACGGGCACACCTTGGCTGGCGGCGAAGCGGGCGACGATTTCACCGATGGGCCAGATGTTGTGGACATGCTGATGAGAGTCGATGTGGCTCGGCCGTACGCCGTTGTCCACGCAGCGTTGCCATTGCGCCTTGAGCTCCTCCAACACCGCATCGCGGTCCCGGCGGCTTAGCCAGAAGCGGTGGCGGGGCAGGTTGAGATCGAATACCCCGTTGCTGTCGCAGAAGTTCGTTCGACCCAGGATCGACTGGCTCAACGGACGCCCGTACGTGAGGTTGAAATGCAGGCCGATCCGGTCCTTGAGCAACGGATGCTGGGCCATGACGCACGCCGCTTCGAAGGCCGGCATATTAGCCATGGCCGTGGCGGAGCTGATCACCCCGGCCTGGAAAGCACCGAGGATCACCGCGTTTTCGCACGGGCTGAGACCGAAATCGTCAGCGTTGACTATGACTTGGCGAGGCATGGTCGATCTCCCTGTTTGTGTCGGTTGGTGCAGCCGCTTTGACCACCGGGGCGACGGGGTTCGGTTTGGCGGCAATAGCCGCTGCCTCACGTTTGGCTCGCCGTTTCTGCAACAAGGGTTTGAGCCGCTGCCAGAGTCTCAAGGCCAGGCCCAACGCCAGGCCGCTGGGGCGCCAGGAATAGAAACTCCAGCGCCAGTGTTCCAGTTGCCCGGTCATGCGTTCGTGCAGTTGATGACTGGAGTTGTCGAGGCTCACCCGCGAGGCGTCGATCCAGCGCCAGTGCTCGTCCAGTCCCCAGCGAATCCACTCTTCGAGCAGCACCCGGCCGCTGCCCAGATCGGCATATTGCGGCAGGAACGCCAGGTTGTAATCGTACAGCCGGCCCTGTTCCAGCAACCCGAGGCGGTAACTGATGCAGCGCCCGTCCAGTTCCAGCACAACGACCCGCACCAGCCCCTGTTCGGCGAGGGCAGTGAAGGCTCGGTCCATCCATTGTCGGTGGCGTTCGTCGGCGAAAATCCCGACGCCTTCATCGCCTTTCCAACTGACCGCTTCGACTTCACTGATGGCCTGCAACAACGGGCCCATGGTCGACGCATCGGGGGTGATCCGCCGAACGACAGCGCCACACGCCGCAATGCGTTTGCGTGCGCGGCGCAGTTTGTAGCGCGGGTCACCCGAGACTTCCTGGTGGTCCGCGTCGCTGATCACGTGCACCGGCACCCGGCAGCTGAGGCGTCGTTCACCGGTCGAACTGTGGCTCATCCACTCGGTCAGCGCGCTTTCTTCGCCGACCGGTTCCGTCAATTCGTTGAGTTGCAGCAGCGCATGAGGCAGTTGTCGACGGATCTCGATCAGTGCCTTGCGGATATTTTCCGAGTCCGTTTTCGCAAGAAGCGCGAGACGGTCGGCGAGGGGGTAGCCAAGGTGATGCAGCACGCGAAACGGCAGCCTGGCGAAACGTTCGACAGAGGCCACCAACGGCAAACACAAGACCAGCTCATGACCCTGCCAGCCGAGCAACACGTGCAAGCGTTGCCCGGTGGTCAGTGCCTGTTCGGACGCGCGCATCCAGGCCAGGGTGTTGAACGGCGTGTGGTCCGTCACGCGCAGACGCAACGCTTCATAAGCCGTTTCCGGGAAGTCAGCGGCGCACAGCGAAGTGCGCCATTCGAATCGTGCTGCCATAGGGTCAGGTCACCGCTGCTGTGGCGGGTTCACGCGCCGGTTTGCGCAAGGCATCCAGGCGTGAGCCGCTGTAATGGGTTTCGCGGTAGAAGCGCCAACGGCCAAACAGCTCGTAGACGTTCATGATCCGCCCTTGTTCCTGGTATCCGGTACGTATGTGCAGTTTGAGGGCAGGGGTATTGTGGAACTCACAGACATCCACCACCGTGTGGCAACCCTGGGCCAACATGGCTTTCCACAACTCCGTTTGCAGGTCCATCGACAGCGCGGTGCCCCAATACGCGCGGGTCAGCTCGCCGCCGAATTCGAAGAATTCACCTTCTTTCACCGGGAACCAGCAACCGTAATAGTGCTTGTCGTGATAGTTGCGTGCCGCGCCCCAGATGAAGGCCACTGCGTCGCCCTTATCATCCAGGTGCATCTGCCCGGTATAACCTTCGCGGGCCAGCTCGGCCATGGTGTCCACGCGGTCACCGAAGTAACGGGTGAAGGCCACGGCGTTCTCCGGGGTGATGGCGACGACTTGCAGCGGCGGGTAGGGCCTGAGTTTGTAAGGCGGCACCGGGCTGACCAGATCGCGCTCCATCCACAACAGTTCCTGGTGGGAAAACACGTAGTGCTTCCAGATTTTAATGAGGGTGGCACGCCAGCCTTTTTGTCTGATGTGTTGGCTGAGTTTCTGCAATACGCTCATGTTATTGACTCCTGACGGTCTGTGCCGTGAGTGGAGTGATGCGAGGTGCGGCCAATGGCCGGGGTCGCAATGCAATACTTGGCAATTCATGAGGCGCTCCAGCTTAGATTGAACAGGGTCCGTCCTGGCAGCTCGAAGCTGACGCGACCGTCCTGACAGTTGAATGGCGCGTCGCGAGCTCGGTTGTCGGCGCCGAAGTAACGTAATGAACCGTTCGCCAGCGGACACTGGACTCCGGTCAGGGACACACGCTGCAAGCGCGTGGCTTTATTGACACCCAGAAGGCTGCGCTTCTTTTCCTCGGCCATGGCCAGCACGTCGACCTCGAAGGCGTCGTTATCGAGGAGCATCACGTCGTGCAGCCAATGCTCGCGGATGAACTGCTGAGCCAGGCCCACAGGCTTGAGCTCAAAGCGATCGGCGCCGAGCACGCGCAACATGCCTTTGGGGTAGTTCGGCTCGTCAGCGGCCTGGAACCAGCTCAGCATTTCCAGCAAACCGTCCTGGGACGAGTTGATGACGACCGACGCCCACCACATCGACGCGAAGTGTGTTTCCTGATCGTAAGGACTGAGGCTGGAACCGCTGGACATGTTGGTCTGGTCCAGCAGCAAGGCTTTGCGCGGCCGACCCTGGGCGTCAAGGCCGACCAGCTCGGCAGCGCGGCGCACGCTGTCACGGTAGACCCGTGTCGCCAGCAGGTCGCGAATCATCCATTCGTGCCAGGCCAGGGCATCGATGTTGTCGCCGGACTCGGCCAGCAAGCGTTTGGCCCAATCGATGCCGCGCTTGTCGGCGGCGTTGTCGGCAAACGGGCCGTTGACCAGCCGCGAACTGGCGGGCATGGCAATGCGCACGCCGGCCTTGGCATTGGCGGGGTTGCTGCGCACCTGCCGGGCCATGCTGTTGAAGATGCTTTGGTAGTTGGCGTAATCCGGGTAGTTGAGGTTCGGCTCATCGGCAAAACCGATGTAGTGCGTGCCTTTGCCGCCAAGGGCCCGGGTCGATGCAAGCCAGGCGTCGAGCCCGGCGTTGCTCATGGTGTCGGCACGCAGGTCCGCCTGGCGTTGGCTCCCGGCTAACAGCGTGATGTCCTGGGTGATGCCGAAGCGGTCCTGATACAGCCGGCGGAAATCATCTTCGTAATGCGGGTTCTTCGCCGTGATGTCGACGAAGCTGTAGTAAGTCCCTGCCTGTGGCTTGAGTGCATCGAGCATTGCATAACTCGATTCCGGCACTTTGACGTAGGGCAGAGCGATGCCGAGGTTCGGGGTCGGCCCCAGTACTTTGTTGTGCAACGTCAACCGGACCTGGCCATCGTCCTCGCGCAGGGGCTTGAGCTGCTGCGGGTTCTGGGCGAACAGGTTGGCGGTGCCGTCGAGCCAGAACGCCACTTTGCCGCTGCCTTGCAGGCGCAGGCGCCAGACCTGTGGCTCGGTGGTGACGGGCAACTCGACCTTGTCGAACTGCCAATAGCCTCGATACGGTTTCAGCGCCAGCGCCACTTGTTTGCCGTCGCCCACGCGTTGCGCTTGCAAGGCGCTGACGCCGCCGTGGAACTTGCCGGCGAGCACCGCGTGTTCGCCCGGCGCCACTTTGAAGTACAGCTCATCACCATTGTGGGTTTCGGCGCTGAAATGCACCTTGGCCGGGGCGAACAACGCTACCGTGTGTTCGTCGTGTTCAACACGGTAGCGACGGAAACTGTAGCCCGGGATTTCCAGTTGATAGCTGGACGCACTCGGCGTCAACGGCCAGCTCTGACTGCCGCGCGATTCACTGGCGGCGATCAGACGCTCGCCCTGCAATTTGCCCTGGCCATCAAGCAGGTACAGGCGTTCTTCGTTGGCATCCGCCTGCCACGCCGGCGCCCAGCGAATGGTCAGGGTGTCGGGGCGATCCGGTTGCAGGTACAGGCTGCCGTCGCGAATGTCGGCCCAACGCATGGGCGCCGCCTGGGCGCTCAGCGTGAGGCCCAGACTCAACAGCAGCGCCAGGCGTTTCATGCCGACTTCCGTTGCAGCATCTGCAGCATCGGCGCTACATCGCTGGGCAGGATGATCAGGGTTTGCCAGACCGGCACGCCGCTCAACCGGCAGTACATCACCAGCAGCGCGAGGGTCACTGCGACGTAGGCGATGGACGATGCCGCCGCCGCGCCGACGATCCCGTAGGCCGGAATCAACACCAGGTTCAGCGCCAGGTTCAGCAGCGCACCGAGGCCCATCAACAGCGAGATCGTGCCGGGACGGTTTTTGCCCAGCAGGTCCAGGCGCAGGATGCTCGCGTAGCACAGTCCCAGCAGGCCCGGCAGCAGCGCCAACAAGGCGGGGTAGGCAGGCTGATAGGCCACGCCGAACAGCGTCACAATCAGCCATTCGCCGATCACGGCCATGGTCACGCAGGCGCCGAGCATCACCGTGGCAGTCAGGCGCAGGGCCAGCGGCGTCACTTTGTCGATGCCTTCTTCCTGTTGCAGCAGGCGTTTCATCAACGGTGTGGTCACCGCTTCCGGGACGATCAGCAGCAATTCGGCAGCGGCGCTGGCCATGGCGTAATGACCGAGCGCGGTGCTGCCGAGCAAGGCGCCGATGAACAGGTAATCGGAACGCAGGATCACTTGCTGGAACAGCAGGTCCGGATGGCTGCGGGCGCTGTAGCGCAGCAGTTCATTCTGACTGGCGCGGTCCCATTGCAGTTTCAGGGGCTGAGCGCGTTTGAGCCAGAACCAGCCCGCCAGTACCACCAGGCTGATGCCTGCCAGCCAACTGATCAGCGCCGCTTCCAGCGCCGAGTCTTTCCACATCCAGAACAAGGCGAGAAACAGCAGCAGCGGCGCCAGGGATTCCACCAGGCGCAACACGTTGAATGCCACCACGCCGCCGGAGGCGTTGTGCAACGTCAGCAGTCCGCTCTTGAGCACCGTCAGCGGCACCGCCAGCAGCAACAGCCAGGCGAGCAGGCCCAGTTGCGTGGTGATGTCGAGTTCAGTGCCGAACTCGCGCACCAGAGCGACCACCAGCAAGGTCAAAAGACCGGCCAGCAAACAACCGAACACCAACACCTGACTCAGCAGCAACCCCATGGGCCGTTGCTTGGCCGCCTGAAAACCCACCGCCGAATTCAGCCCGCCGCTGGTGGCGGCGCTGATCAGGTCGGGCAGGGTGCTGAGCAGGGCAAACAAGCCCCGTTCGCTCGGCCCGAGGATTCGTGCGAGCAACACGTTGCGCATCAGCCGCAAACCGATCATTGCCAGTTTGGTGCCCATGCTCAGGGCCAGATGCTTGAGGTAATGGCTGCGGCTCATGCGCGTGCCCCTCGGTACAGGCGCCACGAAAGCAGCTGCGGATTACGCGCCACCCGTTGACTGACGCCGAAGCGTGGCAAGTTCAAGGGATCGTCGCTGCCCCGATAAATGCCGGTGCCCGTGCCCAGGGCAAACGGGAAGTCGTGGTCGGCCACGTGTTCACGCACCCGCGCATCGTTGTCGCCGTTGGGGTAGCAGTAAACCGGCAGAGGCCGGTTGCAGCCGTTGTGCAAGGCATCTCGGCTACGGCTCAGTTCTTCATGCAAACGCTGATCGTCGAGGCCGGTGAGAATCGAATGGCTGGCGCCGTGCGGGCCGAACCGCACCAGTCCCGAGGCTTCCAGCATGCGCACCTGATGCCAGTCCAGCGCCTGGGGCAATGACTCGTCCGGGCACTCATCGGTCAGGCGATTCAGGTCAGCAGGGCTGAGGGTTTTCAGGCTTTGCAGAAAGTGCAGCAAGGCCAGGCTGCGACGCTCCATATCCAGTTCATCAAAGGGCACCGGCAATGGCCGACCGAGCTCTTTCAGGCAGTCGATCAATTGCATCCGGGCCCGTTCACCGTAGCTGCCCCAAAGTGTTTCGCCGATGCTTTCCCACCAGAACCGCTGACGACTACCAATGAAATCGGTGGAGAGAAAAATACTCGCCGGCACCTGGTATTTTTGCAGCAGCGGGAAGGCATTCAGCGCATTGTCGCGCCAGCCGTCGTCGAAGGTCAGGGTGATTTTCGGGCGATCCGATCTCACCTTGCCGGGTTGCAAAATGTCCATCAACGACACGCAGTCGAAGTGTTTTTTCAGCCACACCAGCAAGTGTTCGAAGGCTTTCGGCCCGACACACAGCTCATTGCGATGGGGCAGTTCGGCGGCGTGGTCGCTGGCCAGCACCCGGTGCAGCATCAGGATCACACCGGCGCCTTGCAGTTGATTGCGGCCCACCGGCGAGTTGAGATAAAGCCAGCCACTGGTACGTTTTAATAGTTGTTTGATCGCCATGGCTCAGTCCTTTCAACGGTTTTGCTCAGGGTTCCACTGGGCGTACCGCTGCCCCCGCAGGAACTGCCACAGACCGATACTCATCCCGGCCAGGGTCACCAGAAGGAACGCGGCGAGGCGGAAGGGTTTGGGCAACCGGTGTTGCGAATCCAGCAGGCCGGCGATGGCCACGGCGTAACCGAGCAGCTGCGCGACCAGGCTCAGGCGATAGAAACCGTGTTCTTCCCACAGCCAGAAATTGCTCAGCAGCAGCGGCAGCAACAGGATCGGCGCCAGTCGGCGAATCAACTTGTGGCTGATCAAGGCAATCGAATACAGGCCATGCTTCAGCGGATTGAGCAGCTCGCTGCGCTGGGCCAGGCTTTGCAGACCCCCGACGGTGACCCGCTGACGACGACGGAATTGTTTATCCGCTTCATCGACGCCGTGGTCGATCACCTGTGCCTCGGGCACATAGACAATGCGCTTGAACGCCACTGGCGCGCAGGTGCTGATGAAGAAGTCATCGTTGACCTCGGCCGGCACGTCCTGGAACAACTCCCGGCGCAGGGCGAGCAGGGCGCCGTCGGCGGAGACCATGCAGCCGGTGCGATTTTCGACTCGGCGCAGCCAGCCTTCGTAATGCCGATAGAGGCTGTCGCCGATGCTCAGGCCACCGCCGGTGACCGGGATCACCATGTGCCCGGCGCAGGCACCGACTTGCGGATCGCACAGCGGCGCCAGCAGGTGCCCGAGGGTGTCGCGGGACCATTGGTTGTCGGCATCGGTGAACACCAGAATATCGCAGGTGCTCAACGCAACGCCGGCATTCAGGGTCGCGGCCTTCCCCTGGCGGGGCAGGTCGAGAATAGTGATGCGCGGGTCGATGACCTTGCGTGCACAGGCGACGGTGTCATCGGTCGAACCGTCGCTGGCCAGAATGATCTGCAGCGAGGCCGGCTGATAATCCTGGGCGAGCAAGGTGCGCAGCTTGTGTTCGATGTGCCGCGCCTCGTTGTGCGCGGCAATCACGATGCTGATGTTCATCGGTTCAGCTATTGCGTGACTCCGCGCCGCAAACAACGGCGCCAGCACTGTCAGCAGCAGCGGATAACCCAGGTAGGCGTAGACCGGCAACAACAGGCACAACCAGAAAATGAATTCAGCCACGGGCAGGCCTCCTGGCTTTCCAATGACACAGACTGAGGATGAAGGCGGCGCCGGCCAGGTGCAGACGCAACCAGTGCAGGCCCCAGAGTTGTAAGGTCAACAGCAGATCGCGGTGTTTGAGGGTCTGGCGCATGCTCAAGGCGAGCGCCGGAATACTGGTCAGGAACACCATGAGCACCGCATGATGAGGGAAGCCATCAAGCAGCGCGGAGATGGCCAGGAAATCCAGGAACCAGGCAGCCAGTGACATCAACGGGAAGCGCAGCAACCGCAGACTCATCCCGTGGCTGCGCAGGAGCTGCAGATGACTGCCCTGGCGCCAGAATTCCTTGCCCATCCATTCACGCCAACTGCACTCATACCCCCAATGCAGGGCGACGGTCTGGTTGACCGAGAGCAGGCGCGCGCCCGCGTGCGAAAGGCGCATGGTGAAATCCTTGTCCTCGCCGGTGCGCAGGTTTTCATCAAAGCCACCGACCTTGTCGAACCAGGGGCGGCGCATCAACAGGTTGGAGCTGGGCAGCCAGCGCACCGTTTGCACCGTCTCGTTGTTCGGGCGCAAGGTGCGACGTTGCCAGGCGTTGGCATACCACGGGGCTTCGGCCGGCGTGTGCAAATCCAGTCCCAGGACGTCGACCTGAACCGCAGGCTCGATTTTCAACAACAGCGTGAGCCAGTCCTCGGGCATCTCGACATCGGCATCGATGAAGGCCAGCCATTCGCCGGTGGCGACAGCGGCGCCGCGATTGCGCAGGGCGCCGATCAGCAAGCCCGGCAGCACCAGCACTTGCGCGCCCAGTTGCCGGGCAATGTGCGGGCCTTGGTCTTCGGAGCCGTTGTCGGCAACGATCAGTTCACATTCCAGCCCGGCGGCGATGGCGGCGCGTTGCGCAGCCAGCAAGGTCCGGGCGATGTGATGGGCTTCGTTGTACATCGGGATGACAATACTGACGCGGCTCATGCCTTGGCCTCCACGAGTGGGCTTTGTTCGGCTTTCAAACGCAGCACGCTGGTCAGGGCGAGCATGATCCACACGTACTTCTGGTTGGGTGCGCTGAGGAACATCAGGAACAGGGCCAGCGACAGAAAACTCATGCTCAGGTGCGTCAGCAGATCCGCTTGCTCGCGGTTGCTTCGCTGTATCCATGCACGACGGGCGCAGACCAGGTTGTACAAGCCGAGGCCAAGCATGCCGACGAACAACAGGCCGGCGGGAATCCCCAGTTCACTGAAGATTTCCAGGTAGGTGTTGTGGGCGCGACGGTACAGGTCACCGATTTTGCGGTTGGCCGAAAACGCCTTGGCGTAACCGGTGGTGGCGTAGTGCAGCGGGAACGTGCCGGGGCCGGTGCCCAGTAGCGGGTTCTCGCGAATCATCTCGCCGCCGACCACAATGTATGAGGCGCGACGGCCGAGGGATTGGTCCTGACTCTTGGCGCCGGCGCTCAAGATGCTCAAGGACTGAATGCGCTCGATGTACCCCTTCGGCATCGCATAAAGGGCCAGCGGAATCACGATCACCAGGCCCAGCATGGCAAACCCCAGATGCCGTGGACGGATGCGTTTGAGCTCGAGGCGGTAGTGCCAGACGCCGATCATCAGGCTGAGGAACAGCACCACCAGCCCCGAACGGGATTCGGTCTTGGTCATGCCGCCCAGCAGCAGAATGCAGCAAGCGACCCAGAACAACCGATGCAAAAAGTGCGGACTGCGCACCACCAGCAGCAAGGCGAGCGGCACGGCAAAGGCGATCAGCATGGCAAAGGCGTTCGGGTCTTCCAGCAGGCCGGCGGCGCGCCCCTGGTCCTGATATTTACTGGAGAACATCGCCAGCACGCAGGTCGCCGTGACGCTGAGGGTGACCATTTTGGCGAACAGGTCCATGTTCAGCTCGCGGCCGATCAGCAGGGTGATCACAAACAGCACCAGGCCGACACTCAGCTCCCGCAGATGCGCCATCGACATGCCCATGTTATCGGTGTTGATCACGCTCAGCAGGTACAAGACCATGAACCAGATCAGGTAGCGCCAGATGTTGCTGCGCAGGCGTTCGGAGGGAATCTGGTGGATGGCCAGTTGCAGCATCAGGATCACGGCCAGTGACGCGCCGAGGAACTTGGTGCCCGACAGCGAACTGTCCTTGAAGAAACCTTCGAACGGCACCAGCGCCGCAATCCCGAGCAAACCCCAGGTGGGTTTTCGGTAAAGCAGCGCGACACCGACCAGGCCCAGCACCGCCCCCGGCGCCAGAAACGGATAAGGGCTGGCCAGCAAACCGAGGGAGACCAGGCCGAACAAACTGACGATCGAGAGCGGAAAGATCACGCGCGTGCCTCCCGTGCAGTACGGAGATAAAGTTGCGACCAGCGTTCGGCCAGGGCCTTGAGGTCGTAACGGTCCAATTGCGTACGTTTTGCGTTGTCGATCAGTTCGCGAGCCATGGTCGGTTCAGTCAGCAACGAACCGATCTGGCGGGCGAGGGCGGCGCTGTCGGCGGGTGTCGCCAGCAGGCCGTTGTGTCGGTCTTGCAGCACATCGGGAATCCCGCCGACGCCGAACGCCACCACCGGCACGCCGGCTTGCATCGCTTCGAGCAGAATCATCGGCGTGCCTTCGGTGCGCGAGCTGATCACCAGCGCATCGAGTTGTCGCCACCACACACTCATGTCGGTCTGATAACCGGGCAGGGTGATGCGGTCCTGCAAACCCGCTTCGTTGATACGCGCCAGCAGCGTTTCCCGTTCCGGGCCGTCGCCGAGCATCACGGCGTCCAGTTGCGGGTGTTGCCGGCAGAGTGGAATCAGCGCATCGAGAAAAAAGTCCGGGCCTTTTTCACTGCTCAGCCGCCCGACATAACCCGCCAGCCAACGCTGGCGGCCCACGTTGTGCGGCGGCAGTCCGGGAGCCGCCGGTAAACCATTGGGAATTACTTGCAGCTTTTCCGCCCTGACGCTGGCCTGGCGGCACAACACGGCGATGCTTTCTGCGACGCAAACCACGCGATTAACCGACGCAGTGCGGCACAGTTGCAGGCTCAGCCAGGTATAGAACTTCTGCTTGCGACTGCGCGGTGTGAAACCGTGCTGCGTAATCACCAGCGGCAGGCGCAATAGCGTTGCGCCCACCCAGCCAAACAACAGGCCCTTGAAGTTGTGCGTATTGATCAACGGCCGTTCTGCCCGGCGCTGGCGCAAATGCGCCAGCAGTTCCCCCAGCCCCGCGCAACCCCGGCAGTCGACCCCCGCCTGGCGAAACCGCGCGATCAAGTCTGGCGGCGCATCGAGAAACAGCACTTGGTGCTGCCCCGGCGTCGCCAGGCAATGGTCCAGCAGCATCCGCTCAGCCCCGTAGAAGCCGCCGCTGCTGAGCAAATGAATGATCGGCAGGGAAGGGATGAGCGGCGCGTTCAATTGCGCACCCAATGCACGAGGCCAGGCACGGACCAGTTGCTGTGCGGGTTGGTCGGATCCGCGTTCTGATCGTTGATCACCAACAGCACCGGCAAGCCCAGTTCGTGGGTGATTTGCGCTGGGTGTTTGAAACGGTGATCGAAGAACTCACGCACGTAGACCAGGGCGATCGCCAGCAAGAGACCGGTGAACAAGCCGAACGGAATGATCAGCATCGGTTTCGGGAACGCCGCTTCGGTAGGCTCATACGGCGGGCTGAGCACCCGTGCGTTGGACAGGTCGTTGTCCAGCGAGCGTGCACTGCTGCTTTCGGCGAAGCGCTGGGCATACGTCGAGAACGCCGCGTGCAACGCGTTGATCTCGGTGTCCATCTGCCGCAGCTTGCTCTGGGTTTCCTGCAACTGGTGGATGCGTTCCTTGAACTCGGCAATGCGCTTGGTTTTCTGGTCGATCACCGAGCTGACAATCGCCAGGTCAGTGTTGCGCTCCTGAATCCGGTTGCTGACCACTTTCAGAAACTGCTGACGGGTGCGGGCGATTTGCTCGCGGGTCAGCAACATCGGTTCGCTGCCGGGCTGGAAGATTGCCAGGTCGTTCATGTAGCGGCTGACCTGCGTGGTCAGGGCTTCACCCATCTGTTTGATCTCACGATCCTCGAACGCCACATTGTCCACGGTGGTGGTGAAGGTGTAGGGGAAGGTGTAATCGTTGAGTTTCGAATTGCTCGCCGCGGCCAGGCTGGTTTTCAGGTATTCGAGCCAGCGTTGGCTTTGCAGCAGGCGATCGCGGTACAGGTTGAGCGCTTGCTCCTCGGTGTTGATGGCGTTGAGGCGGAAAGTGATTTCTTCCTTCGGATCGGACGAGCCGACCGCTTCAAGCAAGCCCAGCCGAGTGCCTTCCAGGCCATCGAGACGCACCTGGTATTGCTTCTTCTTGGTTTCGTAGAACGACTGTGGCAAGTCGATCGATTGCAGTGCCTGACGGCTGGTCAGGTAGTTCTGCAGTAAGGCGGCGACAAACTTGGTGCCCTGTGCCGGATTGTCGAAGCTGTAGATGATGGAGATCACGTTGGAGCCTGGCAGGGTCTCGATTTTCAGACTGTCCATCGCCTGTTGAGTCAGTGCATCCAGCGCCGTGTCGCGCACCGGATCTGTTTCCAGGCCCAGGGCGTCTTTCATCGGGTTGATCACGTATTCGCGCAGCGGCGTGGTCACGTACTGTTTGAACGGCTGGGTCACCAGTTTGTTGAAGACGCCAGGGGTGGGCGTGTACTCACCCTTGTCGCGCAACTCGCTGATGGTCTGCCGGATCAAGGCTGGCGAGCGCAGGATATTGCTCTCGGTTTCCATGTCCGCCAGGGACGGTGGAATGAAAGAGGCGTTCTCCTGGTTGAGGGATGTGGTGGCGTCTCCCTGTGAGAGTTTTTTGGATTGCACGATCACCTGGGCGGTGATATCGAAGCTCTGTTTGAGCATCAGCGGCAAGACCAGGGCGATCACTGCAAAGATCAGGAAGACTCGTTTCACCAACTGCTTGTTGGCGAAAAAGATCCTGAAGAACTCGTGCAGGTAGTTTTCCTTTGGATTCATGGTCGGTCACCTGAGAGTTAGTTGCTGTCACTGTCTTTGTTGTCGACGCGGTAGCCGAAGCTGAAGCCCACGCCCTGGAACAACACCACGTCTGCCAATTGCCGCGCGAGTTCACCGGCGCTGGCCAGTTTGGTCTTGGGCACGTAGAGCATGTCGTCCGGTTGCAGGTACGCAATCTGCGACGCATCGCCGGCCAAAGCCTTTTCGACGTCGTAGCGCACGGCCTGCACCTGGTTGCCATTGCGGCGCATGATCATCACCGAATCGAGCCGCGCCTTGACGTTGGAGCCTCGGGCCAGGGTCAGCGCTTCAAGTACCGAGACCGGCCGGCGAATCGGGTAGGAACCCGGTTGGGCCACTTCGCCCAGCACATAGATTTCGTTGCCGGCGGTGGACTTCAGCAGCACGTCGACGGTCATCCGCCCTGGCAGCTTCGCGTAGCGTTGGTTGAGGAAGGTTTCCAGTTGATTGACGGTCATGCCTTGCAGCGGCACCGCGCCGATCTCCGGGAAGCTGGCGTAGCCGTCGGTGCCCACGGTGATCTCCCGGCTCATGCCGGTAGCGGGGTGGTTCAGGGCACTTTTGAGGTTCGACTCGTTGCTCAGCGGGCTGATGACCTGCACGGACAACTGGTTGCGGTTAGGCTGGAACAGCTGTTTGCGCTGGTAGGCGCGCTGGATTTCCTCACGCGCCTGTTCGGACGTCAGCCCGGCGATTTTCACCGAGGTGTTGGCGCCCGGCAGTTCAATGGTGCCATCGGGCAGCACCAGTTGATTGCCGTTGAGCTGGCTGGCGGCGGTGAAGTTCAGGCCGATCTGGTCACCGGACTGGATGCGGTAGGCGTCCGAGCCGCTGGTGCTGATGTGAAAGATCACATCCAGCACATCCTGTGGCCGCAAGGTCTGTTCGATCTTGGGCATGTCGGTGGCCTGGGCGTTGGCCGGTGAGGCCGTGAGGATATTCACCGGCATGGTCTGGGTTTCGGAAGTGCTGGAGCAACCTGCAAGCGGCAGCAACAGCAGGACAAGCATTTTGGCGTTCATGTCGTCATCCTTTGGCGATTGCTTACAGGTTTTTGTAGAGCCACTTAGGCATGTAGTACTTGCGCCGGTTGAACACGCTGCCGACCAATTTCGCGCCGGCCTGGGTCAGGCGCTGAACCGCCGCCTGGGCCACTTCCCAGCGCGTGTCTTCGGAGCGCACGACCATGATCACGCCGTCCACCTGGGTGCTGATGATCATGGTGTCGGACGCGGAGTACACCGCGTCGCCATCGATCACCACAAAGCGATACTGACTGCCGAGTTGATCGAGCAACGGGCCCAGGCGTTCGGGTGTCAGGTGTTCGGTGCCGCGCACATACCGGCCGTTGGGCAAGATGTGGAAGGGCAGGCTGGACACGTTCACCACGCAGTCCTGCAACAGCGGCGGGCTCTGGGTGTTGAACAGCAGGTCGCGAAAACCGCGCTCCTTGGTCAGCCCCAGCTGCTGCGTGAGGTTGGTCGCTGACTGGCTGGCATCGACCAGCAATACCTCGCCGCTGCTCATTTGCGCCAACTGACTGGCCAGCGCCAGAGCACTGGTGGTGGTGCCTGCGCCGGGGTTGGCGGCGGTCAGAAATAGGATCCGCAGATCTTGATCGAGCACGGTCGAAGTCAGGTTGGACTCGCTCGGGTTGGCAATGCTTAGGCTTTTGGCTGATGAACCGTCCATTTAACTCGCTCCGTGGCCGCTGAATACTTTGAAGGGGGTTTTCAACAGGATCTTCAGATCAAGCAACAGGCTCTGCTCGGCGATATAGCTGAGGTCCAACTCAACGCGCTGGTCGAAGTCGATATTGCTGCGCCCGGAGATCTGCCACAGGCCGGTCATGCCGGGGTAGATGCTCAGGCGTGCAAGGTGGTTGTCCTTGTAGCGGTAGGCGTTGAACGAGGTTGGGCGCGGGCCCACCAGGCGCATGTCGCCCATCACCACATTGAACAGGTTCGGCAGCTCATCCAGGCTGCTGCGCCGCAGGAAACCGCCGATGCCGGTGATGCGCGGGTCCTTGTCGATCTTGAAATCGATCGCGTCCGCGCCATGCTTGTTCAGGTGACGCAAGGACTCCTTGAGCTCCTCGGCGTTGGCCACCATGGTGCGGAACTTGTACATGCCGAACTTGCGACCGCGGTAGCCCGTGCGCTTTTGCACGAACATCACCGGTCCCGGGCTGCTGAGTTTGATTGCCAGTGCCAGGCCCAGCAGGATGGGCGAGATCAGCAGCAGAATCACCAGCGCACCTAAGCAGGCGACAACGCGGTTGGTGCGTGACAGTGTCCATGGCCGACCGCCGTCACGACCGGTCATCCAGCCACGACCCTGCATATGGATCGCGGTATCGAGGCGCATTCGGTGCTCCGGGTCCAGGCGCTTGTCCCGGCGCATCTGTTGCAGGGGCACCGTTTTTTCATGTCCAGTCATAGAATCCTCCGCTGAAGTTCAGCCGCTAGCGGCGCGTGGGCGATAGGCAGTGGGTAGTAATCACGGAACCAGGCGATGAAGCGCCCGAGTCCCTCATCCAGCTCGATACAAGGCTGAAATCCGGTTGCCCGAGCCAGGTCACTGGCATCGGCGCAGGTGTTGAGCACGTCGCCCGGCTGCAGCGGCAGCAACTCGACGAGGGCTTTTTGTCCAAGGTGTTTTTCCAGCAGCGCCAGGTAATCCTTGAGCTCCACCGGGTGTTGGCCGCCGATGTTGAAGATCCGCCACGGCGCCATGCTGCTGGCCGGGTCCGGTTGTTCACGGTCCCATTCGGCGTTGGCGTGCGGTGGACGTTCGATCAGGCGCGCGATGCTTTCGATGATGTCGTCGATGTACGTGAAGTCGCGCTGGTGCTCGCCGTAGTTGAACAACTTCAGCGGCTGCCCTTCGGCAATTGCCCGGGCGAACTGGATCGGCGACATGTCCGGCCGACCCCAAGGCCCGTACACGGTGAAAAAGCGCAGACCGGTGCAGGGAATGCCGAACAAGTGGCTGTAGCTGTGAGCCATCAGCTCGTTGGCTTTCTTGGTCGCGGCATACAGCGACAGCGGATGGTTGACGCCATCCTTCACCGAATAAGGTGTGTGCTGGTTGGCGCCGTACACCGAACTGGACGAGGCGTAGATCAGGTGTTTGACCGGGTGGTTGCGGCAGCTTTCGAGGATGTTGAGGAACCCGCTCAAATTGCTGTCGAGGTAAGCCCGAGGGTTTTCCAGCGAGTAACGCACCCCGGCCTGGGCCGCGAGGTGAATCACCACCTCGGGTTGTTCACGGACAAACAGGGCCTCGATGGCCGGACCGTCGGCCAGGTCAACCGTCGCGAGCTGGAAAGCGCCAACCTGCTCCTGCACCCAATCCACGCGGTCGTGTTTGAGTTGCGGGTCGTAGTAATCGTTGAAGTTGTCCAGCCCGCACACATCGTGCCCGTCACGGATCAGCCGCAACACGCAATGGGCACCAATGAAACCGGCCGCTCCGGTGACGAGAATCTTCATGGCCGCGGCGCCTCGGGAACAATGTGCCGAAGGCCGATGCCGCTGTAGTGCAAACCTGCTGCCGCCACCTGTTCCGGGTTGTAGAGGTTGCGACCGTCGACGATCACCCGCGAACGCAGTTTGCTCGCCAGCAAGTCAAAGTCGACCACGCGGAAGTTCTTCCACTCGGTGCAGATCACCAAGGCGTCGGCATCTTCCAGGGTGTCATCGCGGGTGGCGCACAGGTGCAAATTGTTGCGGTAGCCGTAGATGCGCCGGCATTCAGACATGGCTTCCGGGTCATAGGCCTGCACGCTTGCGCCTTCGGCCCACAGCGCTTCCATCAGGTAACGGCTGGGGGCTTCGCGCATGTCATCGGTGTTGGGCTTGAACGCCAGGCCCCAGATCGCGATGGATTTGCCGGCCAGGCCGTTGGGGAATTGCGCTTTCAGTTTGCTGAAGAGGATGTGGCGCTGGCTGTCGTTGACGTCAGTGACGCTACGCAGCAGACGCAACGGCATGCCGTTGTGTTCGGCGGTGTGCAGCAGGGCGCGCAGATCCTTGGGGAAGCACGAGCCACCAAAACCGCAACCCGGGTAAATGAAGTGATAACCGATGCGCGGGTCCGAACCGATGCCTTTGCGCACCGCTTCGATGTCAGCCCCCAGCAGTTCGGTGAGGTTGGCCAGTTCGTTCATGAAACTGATGCGCGTGGCGAGCATCGCGTTGGCCGCGTACTTGGTCAGCTCGGCACTGCGGTTGTCCATGAACATGATCTTTTCATGGTTGCGGCAGAACGGCGCGTAGAGCTCGCTCAGCTGGCCGCGGGCTTCCTCGTCGTCGGTGCCGACGATGATCCGGTCCGGGCGCATGCAATCGGCGAGGGCGCTGCCTTCCTTGAGAAATTCGGGGTTGGAGACCACCCGCACATTCAGGGCGCTCTTGCCGCGACGAAGCAGTTCTTCGTTGGCGGTGGCAGCCACTTGGTCTGCGGTGCCGACCGGCACGGTGGACTTGATGATCAGGGTGCGATCGGCCTCCATGTAACTGGCGATCTGGCGGGCCACATTCAGCACGTGGCTGAGGTCGGCGGAACCGTCTTCATCGGCGGGCGTGCCGACGGCGATGAAAATCAGCTCGGCGTGTTCGACCGCATCGCTGGCCTGGGTCGTGAACAGCAGACGACCGGCCTTGATGTTTTCTTCCAGCGTGCCGGATAACCCCGGTTCGCTGATTGGCGGGACGGCCTGTTGCAGTTGCTTGATCTTGTTAGGATCGATGTCGACACATAAGACACGATGTCCGACATCGGCCAGTGCCGCTGCTTGTATCAGGCCGACGTAGCCCGTACCAAATACGCTCACGTCCATATTGGCGTGCCTCGTAAGACGGTTGAAAGAACTTAAATAAGACTGTCAAAAGGGGTATAGCCCAGCGTTGGGAAAACGTGTCAGCAAAATGACATGTTAAGTGGCTATAACAGGCCCATTTTTGGGGCGTTTTGCCATCAAGTGCTTGCCGCTGCTGGATTTGCCGCGGTTTTGACGGGTTTTTTACATTTGGAAGAAAACGATAAACGGTCGTAGGGCTTGAAACACGGGGGTTACAGCCGGTCGGGTGTGTCAGATTTGAGTCAACGTTTTTTTGACGCTTTGTGTAAAAACCCGACATTTCTTGCGCTTTGATGGCCCGGTGCTAGTGTCAAAAAATGGCCGACAATCTATTGGCCAACGAACGGCCGCGAGAATCGGAAATACTATGATTCGATACCTCAAAGAACTGCTCTTAGTTCTCTATTTAGTTAAGAACTACGACTATTACCTGGAACGCCTGAGCGCAATGGGGATCGGTTTCCCGGTGCTGCTCTTTGGCGGGATGTTTATCGCGCTGACCGTGGCGCTTTTCATGACCGCGTACATCCGCCAGACGTTGATCCGTCATGTGTTTGCCCTGGCGATGTTTTTCTCGGCGGTGTTTTTCGATGTCTATACGCGCGTCACGGCCGATTACCTGACCTACAGCAGCTTTGTGTCGATGGTGTACTCCGGCGGATTTATCCAGGAGGCGGCGTACCAGTATCGCGACGCGATCATCAGTGGGGTGCTCGGCGGCTTGCTGCTGCTGTTCGGCATCGGACTCAAACCGCGTCGGCGCATGCCGCTGCCCGGCGCGTTGCTGGTGGCGGCGCCGGTGCTTGGGGTGCTGCTGCTCAGTGCGGTGTTGTTCGTGCGAGCGGGCGAGGGCGCCCGTGGCCTGCCGATCATGTACACGCCGCTGGCCTATTTGAATCTGTTCACCTATGAAGCCCTGCACAACACGGTCGGCCCGCGCGAGCCGGTGAAGCTGGCGCGCAACGATTCATCGCCGGGGCACGACATCGTGCTGATCATCGACGAAAGCATTTCCGGCAATTACCTGGACATCAACGCGCCGTTTGGCGTGCACAGCAACCTCAAGGAACCGCGCCCGGGCGTCGCGATCTTCAACTACGGTTACGCCGCGTCCATTGCCAATTGCAGCGCCGACACCAACATCACCCTGCGCTACGGCGGCACCCGCGCCGACTACATGCGCATCAACAGCACGATGCCGTCGATCTGGCAGTACGCGAAGAAGGCCGGCCTGCGCACCGTCTACATCGATGCCCAGCGTACGGCTGGCAACTTGCAGAACCTGATGAACGAAGCCGAGAAAAAGGACATCGACGAATTTGTGCAATTCGACCAGACCAGCGTGCGTGACCGTGACATGGCGGCTGCGGCGAAGCTGATCGAGTTGCTCAACGACGGCAAGCCCGAGCTGGTGGTGATCAACAAGGTGGGCGCGCATTTCCCGGTGCACGACAAATACCCGGATGCGTTCATGGCCTATCGTCCGACCTTGCCTCGGGGCCAGTTTGTCGAGATCGCGGACACCGGAAAGCGCGATGGTTTCAACGGTCAGCCGGATGACTGGGTGCTCTATCGCAATGCCTACAAGAACACGTTGCTGTGGAACGTCGGGGAGTTTTTCTCACGGGTGTTTGCCCAGGCGGACATGAGCAATGCGCTGCTGATCTACACCTCGGACCATGGGCAGGACCTGCATGAACGGGGCAATCCCGGGTTGAATTTGCACTGTGGCGGTGATCCGGTGCAGGAGGAGGGCCTGGTGCCGCTGGTGGTGATTCAAGGGGATCAGTTGCGCACACTGGATTGGCAGAAGGCGCTGGCCGGGAACAAGGACCGATCGAGTCACTACAACATCTTCCCGACGCTGCTGCAGTTGATGGGGTATGACCTGGCGGGGATCGAGTCGGTGTATGGCAAGCCATTGAGCGTGCCGACGGCGGACGAGTTTACGTTCAACTATCGGTTCAATGCGCGGCTGGGGGCCAAACCTGAGTGGAAGCACATTGATCTGAACAGCATTGTTACACCGGGGCAGGCGGCGACGAGCGTGGCGGTGGGGCAGTGAGGTTTTGGGTTGTCTGAACTGGCCTCATCGCGAGCAGGCTCACTCCCACAGGACTGCGTTGTTCACCAATATTGTGAACGACGCGGTCCTGTGGGAGCGTGGCTTGCCCGCGAAGAACGATAACGCGGTGCCGCTACCGTCCGCTATCCTAGGCGCTCTGACTTCAGCGAGCCTCCCTTCATGCTTCAGGTCCAAGGCGTCTTCAAAAGCTACGCCACTCCGCAAGGTCCATTGCCGGTGCTGCAAGGTGTCGACCTGACATTGAAACCCGGCAGCAGCCTGGCATTGATGGGCGAGTCGGGCAGCGGCAAGAGCACGTTGCTGCACTTGATCGCCGGGCTGGACAAGGTCGATCAGGGCAGCATCCAAAGCGGCGAGCATCGTCTGGATCAGATGAGCGAAGGGCAACTGGCCAATTGGCGGCGGACTGAAATCGGCCTGGTGTTCCAGCAGTTCAACCTGATCGGCAGCCTGCGCGTCGAAGACAATCTAGCGTTTCAAGCGCGGCTGGCGGGGCGGCATGACCCGCGCTGGCAGGCGCATCTGGTGCAGCGGCTGGGCTTGAGTGATTTGCTGCGGCGTTATCCCGAGCAACTCTCCGGCGGGCAGCAACAGCGCGTCGCGTTGGGCCGCGCCCTGGCGTCGCAGCCCAAATTGCTGCTGGCCGACGAGCCCACCGGCAGCCTCGACGAGGCCACCAGCGATGAGGTCTTGAAGCTGCTGTTGGAATTGCTCAACGACAGCCCGACCACTTTGTTGATGGTCACGCATAGCCACCGCATTGCCGCACGCCTAGCGGAAAAAGTGGTGCTGCACCGCGGCCGTCTGGCTGGCGCGGGCGAGCACTGAGGTGCGAGTCTTTCGCGAAACGCTGCGGGTGCTGCTCAGCCATTGGTGGCAGCACCCGGTGCAATTTTTCAGTGTGCTGACCGGGCTCTGGCTCGCCACCAGTTTGTTGACCGGCGTGGAGGCGCTGAACAGTCAGGCGCGGGAAAGCTATGCCCGAGCCAGTCAGTTGATCGGCGGTGAACCACAGGCCAGCCTCAACTCGCCGAGTGGCGCGACTTTCTCCCAGCAACTGTTTGTCGACCTGCGCCGCGCGGGCTGGCCGGTCTCGCCCGTGCTGCAAGGGCGGGTGACGCTCAAGGGCCATGAAGATCAACGTTTGCAGCTAATGGGCATCGAACCGGTGTCGCTGCCGGCCGGTTCGGCGGTGGCGGGGCGGTCGTTGGCGATCGAGCAGATTGTCGAATTTTTCACCCCTCCGGGCCGCACCTGGATTTCACCGCAAACCTTGCAGACGTTGGGTCTGCAGGAAGGTGAACAACCGCTGAGCGTGAGCGGCGTGGCATTGCCGCCGCTGCATGTTCAGACCGACATGGCCCCTGGCATGTTGCTGGTGGACATAGGCTTCGCGCAGCAGATTCTCGGCCTGCCGGAGCAACTGTCGCGCCTGCTGCTGCCCAAGGATTTCAGCGCGATACTGCCCGATCAATACAAAGGCCAGTTGCAGCTCAAAACCAGCGATGAAGAAAACAATCTCTCGCGGCTGACTGAAAGCTTTCATTTGAACCTCGATGCTTTGGGCTTTCTGTCCTTTGTGGTCGGCCTGTTCATCGTCCACGCCGCGATCGGACTGGCGTTGGAGCAACGCCGGGGATTGCTCAGAACCCTGCGCGCCTGCGGGGTCAGCGCTCGTATGCTGATTACCTGTCTTGCGGTTGAGCTTGGGGCATTGGCGCTGATCGGCGGGATTGCCGGCGTCGCCAGCGGCTACTTGCTGGCCAGTGTGCTGTTGCCGGATGTGGCCGCCAGCCTGCGAGGGTTATACGGCGCGGAAGTGGCGGGGCAATTGAGCCTCAGTCCGTGGTGGTGGTTCAGCGGTGTGGGCCTGAGTCTGCTCGGCGCGCTGCTCGCTGGTGCCAACAGTCTGTTGCGGGCGGCGCGTCTGCCGTTGCTGGCCCTGGCCGATCCGCAAGCCTGGCATCAGGCGCACGCGCGCTGGTTGCGGCGTCAGGGTTGGGTCGCGGCACTGGCTGCGGTCATCGCACTTATCGCATTGTTCTGGGGTGACAGCCTGGCCAGTGGTTTTGTGCTGATGGCGGCGCTGTTGGTCGGCGCCGCGCTGGCCTTGCCGGTGGTGCTCAATCTGATCTTGAACCTGGCGTTGAGCCGCAGTCATTCGGTGCTCGGCCAATGGTTTCTCGCCGACTGCCGTCAGCAATTGCCGGCGCTGAGTCTGGCGCTGATGGCGCTGCTGTTGGCACTGGCGGCGAACATCGGCGCCGGCAGCATGACCGCCGGTTTCCGCGAGACCTTCAGCGACTGGCTCGAACAACGCCTGACCGCCGAGCTCTACATCAATCCACAAAATCCGGCCCAGTCCCGAGAACTGCACACCTGGCTCAAACAGCAGCCTTCATTGACCGCCGTGCTGCCCAACTGGCAAGTGTCGATCCAGCTACAAGGCTGGCCGGCGGATATCTTCGGCGTGATCGATCACCCGACCTATCGCCAGCATTGGCCATTGCTGGAAGCATTGGGCGACAACCCCTGGGACCGCTTGGCCAAGGACGATGCGCTGATGCTCAGCGAGCAACTGGCCCGGCGCTTGAAGGTGCGGCTCGGCGATCACCTGACCATCCCCACGCCGGGCGGCCCGTGGTCGCCGCGGATCGTCGGGATCTACGCCGACTACGGCAATCCCAAGGGCCATCTTCTGGTGAACGCCAACCATCTGCTGCGCGGCTGGCCACAGCTCACGCCCAATCGTTTCAACCTGCGCATCGAACCGGCGCTGATTCCGCCGTTCCTCAAAACACTGCAGGCCCGTTTTAGCCTGGACGACAGCCGCATCGTCGATCAGGCGCGGCTCAAGGGTTGGTCCACGCAAGTCTTCGAACGCACCTTCGCCGCCACCGCCGCGCTCAATAGCCTGACGTTGGCCGTCGCTGGCGTGGCGCTGTTCATCAGCCTGCTGACCCAGAGCCAAAGCCGTCTCGGCCAGCTCGCGCCACTGTGGGCGCTGGGCGTGACGCGTCGACAGTTGATGCTGCTCAACCTCGGACAAACCTGGCTGCTGGCGGTGCTGACACTGGTGCTGGCGTTGCCGTTGGGAATTGCCTTGGCGTGGTGCCTGGACACGGTGATCAACGTGCAGGCGTTCGGCTGGCGATTGCCGTTGCGGGTGTTTCCGTTGCAGCTGGTGCAGTTGATGGGGCTGGCGTTGCTCGCGACATTACTGGCGTCGGCGTGGCCGCTGTATTCGCTGTACCGCACGCAACCGGCGGACCTGCTGAGGACGTTTGCGCATGAGGATTAAGGTCGGCTTGTTGCTATTGGCGTTGTTGAGCGGCTGCGACAACACGGCGCCTGACGAAAAGGGCTTCGCAGGTCTTGGGGGAGATGCCTCCGTATTCACACCGGTGGTGCCGGGCCGGGAATTCAGCTTTCCGGCAGACCACGGTCCTCACGATGGCTTTCGCATCGAATGGTGGTACGTCACCGCCAATCTCAAGGACGATCAGGGCCGCGAGTTTGGCGTGCAATGGACATTGTTTCGCAGCGCATTGAAAGCTGTTCCGGAGCAGCCTGGCTGGGGCAATCAGACCATTTGGCTGGGACATGCCGCTGTGACGTCGGCAACCGCCCATCACGCGGCCGAACGCTACGCCCGTGGCGGCGTGGGTCAGGCGGGCGTGAGCCTCGCACCGTTCACTGCCTGGATCGACGATTGGCACTTCAGTAGCCAGGGTTCCGATGCCTTGGCGGATCTGCAACTCAGCGCGCGGGACAAGGGCTTCAGCTACCAACTGCGGCTGACGTCCACCCGTCCGCTGGTGCTTCAGGGTGACAAGGGTTTCAGTCAGAAATCCGAACAGGGGCAGGCGTCGTATTACTACAGCCAGCCGTTTTTCCAGGCCAGTGGTGCGCTGGAGATTGATGGCAAGACTTATCAGGTCAGCGGTCCGGCGTGGCTTGATCGGGAATGGAGCAGCCAGCCGTTGACTGCCAATCAAACGGGTTGGGACTGGTTTTCGCTGCACCTGGACAGCGGCGAACAGGTCATGCTTTACCGCATGCGGCAAAAGGACGGCGCGCCTTACCTCACCGGCACCTGGATTGATGCCCAAGGCCAGACTCAGTCATTGGATGCTTCCGACATCAGCCTCACACCGCAGGACACCGCCAAAGTTGCCGGGCGTGATATGCCGGTGCGCTGGTCGATCAAGATCCCTGCCAAACACCTCGACATCTCCATCAGCGCGCTCAACCCCAATGCCTGGATGGATTTGCGCATTCCTTACTGGGAAGGCCCGGTGCAATTCAACGGCGGCACCGGCTACCTCGAAATGACCGGGTATTGAGTCGGAACTCTCGGTTCGGCGACGGCCTCCTAAGTTAACAAGTCCGTTCAATGGAGCCCGTCATGAGCGAAGACCTCAAACCACCCGACCTCGATGCCTGGCAGCGCCTGTTCGAAGACAAGGCCTACTGGCAGCAATCCCCCGATGCCCATTACAGCGAACTGCTGCGGGTGGCCGACGATTTGCTGGGGCAGGGCGCCATCGACCTGGAACAATGGCAGGCCTTGAAGGCAAAGGCCGAGCAATCCCATAAAGACTCGCCCGCGGTGAACGTCGCCCAAGAAGTCGATGACCCCGAAGCCTGAGGAGAACCACCATGAAACCCTAATCCCCCGACACCGCTGAACATCCCGATGAGCCGCGACCACCGGGCGAAGTCGAGCGCGACAACGACGCCCTGCGTCCCACCGATCCGACCCGGCGCAAGGAAAGCGGCAAGGGCACGCAAAGCGGCGAATCCACCGCGCAAGAAACTGCAAAAACTCCCTGAACTGCGTCTATGCTGAGTTGCACAGTCGGCGCTGACCCTCGGGCCAGAGCCGTCTGCTGCCATTCATCACAGGGAATGTACCGCCTATGAAACTTCACGCACTGACCAAAGCCATCACCCTCGCCACCTTGCTTTCCACCGGCAGCCTTGGCGCCATGGCTGCGGACATTCCGCTGTCGGCCGTTGTGGAAGCGGATCAGGTCACCACCAAAGTCGTATCGGTCGATGCGGCGAATCACCGGGTCGTCCTGGAAGGGCCGGAAGGTCGCCAGGTCCATGTGCAACTGACTGAAAAGGCGAAAAACCTCGATAACCTGAAAGTCGGCGATCAAGTCGACGTGAAGGTCACCAGCGCTGTCGCCGCCTACCTCGACACCGATGTCGACAAAGGCCTGCCAGGCACTGTCGAGCGCACCGGAGAAGTCCGAGCCGCCCCCGGCAGTGACAACCCGGGCGGCGAAGCCTACCGTCAGGTGCAGGTTCAGCTGAAAATCACCAAAATCGACCTGAAGAAGAACCAGCTGACCTTCGAAAACCCTGCTGGTCAGTCCAAAACCATCGACGTTGTACGGCCCGAAGTTCAAGCAAAATTGAAAGACCTGAAAGTTGGACAGAGTGTCGTCGTGACCTACACCGATATCCTCACAGTGACCAGCAAACACTGAAGTTGAGTATTAGCTCTATATATTGATTGTTCTCGTACAGTTTTTTTGTATAAGAACAATCAGTTTTAATGGTCGAACTGGTGAGTTTTTGTTGTCGTACAAATAATATTTAAGATGACATTTAATTAATGTTGTATCGATAAATTTCATGATTATGTGTACGGACAACTTCGCCAACTTCTATTAAAATACTTCCCGTTCGCCCAGTGGCAGGGCTCTTTACCAGTGCATGGATTGCCGAGGCCATTACACTGGGCGAACACCTCCCGGGTACGATACTCACCCGCAGCAATACGATAAGATGCGCGGCATTTTTCAGAAAAGGATGAAAGCGGCCGCCGCCGTTCTGACACGGATGAAACCACTCTCCCTTTATCACCCGGCCCTCTACTGGCTGCGCGTGTGGCAAAAAAGACTGTTTCGGCAAATAGCCTGGCGCTTCTCCAGTCGGCAATACGCCGTATCGATCAACACCGAATCCCGCTTGCCGTTTCGCTACCTCAAACACACCTCCAAGCTGATACGTAAACTCGGCAACTCCGATATTGCGCTGCAACACAACAAAGTCATCAACCTCAAACTGGCCGTCTCATCAATAAACGGCATAGTCATCGCGCCCGGCGAATACTTTTCCTTCTGCCACCTGGTCGGCCGACCGACCCGCAAACGCGGTTACGTCGAAGGCATGGAACTGTCATTTGGTGAAGCCCGCAGCGGCATCGGCGGCGGCATCTGCCAACTGAGCAACCTCATCCACTGGATGGCCATTCACTCGCCGCTGGTGGTGGTTGAACGCTCGAACCACAGCTTCGATCCGTTTCCTGATGAAGGACGGGTGCTGCCGTTCGGTTCAGGGGCGGCGATTTTTTATAACTACGTTGATCTGGTATTGCATAACCCGACGGATCGGCATTTTCAGTTGAAGTTGAAGGTTGGTGAGCAGCAGTTGGAGGGGGAATTGTTGTGTGATCGGGTGCGGGAGTTTCGGTATCACGTTTACCAGGTTGGGCATCGGTTTTTGCGCGAGGGGGGTAGGGTGTTTCGGGAGAATGAGATTTGGCGGGAGGTTAGGAGTAAGGGGCAAGGGAGTGAGGTGTTGGGGAATGAGCGGCTTTATAGAAATCGGGTGGTTGTTAAGTATGAGGTTGGGGAGAGTTTGTTGGTGGTGAATGGATGAAAAACGGGTGATCATAAGATCTCACGTTTTTTGTTGTTTAAATTTGTGCCTGTAGAAGCGGATACAGGCGTGCTTGAACACTAAATTTTTCTTAATATTTCCGAGCTTCAAGCGAGCCAATTTTGGCGGTCAGTGCCAGGGTAAATGCTTCTTCCGACGCGAACCGGGAAGTTTCCAGTAACTCTAAGAACCATTCTGCATTTAACGCAGAGAAAAGTTTCAACCATTCAGCATTATTGGCCTTGTGAGCTGGGACAGCAGATCCACCCAATCCATGTCCCTTGCCTTCAAAAAAAAGAAAATAGTCATCGGCGTAACAATACCCGATCAACTTTGGCCACTCAGAACTATGGGGGAGCTCCGGTACAAGATCCTTTTCGGCAATTACGTAATAATTTCGGACCTTGGACTCCTGAGGTAGGCGGGAGCCGGAAAGCCAGATAAGGCATTGGGTCGCCCTGTCAATGTCGTCCATCCAGGCAGATTCTTTTTTATCCAGCTCAATAAATGCCCCACCTGACTCCTTAAGATAGAACATCATCCAACCCTCACGTCCTTCGTTGACGATCAAGTAGCTATGTCCATAACCTTCGACAGTGAGTGACCAGCAGCCGAAAAATACTCGCTGGTCCGAGAATTCGCTAATGGTGAAGCCGGCACGCTGAATTGCATTTTTCAGTTCGGAATAAGGCATCGGTAGGCTCCTGTCATGAAATAAATCCGTCTATTTAACCGCTTTTTCGGAGATTTTTATTGTTAAAGATTCTCTAAATCAGTTGGTCCGCCATCATTAATCAGCTTTGATAGTTGCCTGTTGTAAAGCTCGATGTCCTGTGCGTTCGTCGTTTTGTTTATTTCTTGGCGCAGGAATTCCATACATTTAGATATTGTCAGTTTTTCCTTGCTAGACATATCCCTGATTAGGTCAAATCCATCTTCCGATAAAGCTGGGGCTTTTTTTCGCATGTAGTAATAGCACCCTATATTTTCGAGAAGATCGTTCGCGTCTTCTACGGTGCTTTTTACAGTCGTTACGTATTTTTCAAATGCATTTTTTAGAACTGACGCTGGATTTTTTGTGTCTTGAGAAAGCCGCAAAGTCCTTGCCAGTTAATGATGTGTAACTGAGTTCCCCAGTCAGGATCTTTTGTGAAATAAATGCCGATACCTCTGAAGTATTCTGGGAATTCATCTCTGTTTAACGCTATTTCAAAATTGCTGATCATTGAAGTTGTTCCCAGTCATCAAATTGTCTCAAAAGTTTATTAATGTCCGCTCCGTGATTGATTTTTTCAGATCCAATCAGAGCTGCTTCCTTTGTTCCACTTTTTGTCTCGCCTCCAGGCACCCATTCTTTTGGATAAGCACCTGCTTCATTGCCATTTGGAATTTCATATTTAAATCTAGGATCATCAGGCTTGATTTTGACGAGATAGATTTTGGCAGATGAAAGGTCTGCAGAGCCAAGATTGAGCTCCCTGTTGAGCACTTCCCAATTACCACCACTAGCTTTGTACTTAGCAACCACATTGTCCATTTCGGAGGGCAATCCTACAAATTTCCTAGGAGGGAATGTTGGATAGCTGGAGCGTTCAATCCATTCGTCAATAACGACAAAGGAGCCTCCCTGATTTCTTGAAGGCTTCTTCGTGCATGTTTACGTATTGCTCCGGCAAATATTCACGAGTATCGGCAGGCCGATTTCCCTTTTCAAGGTTAATCACTTCATCGTACTTAGCCTGAGACATCGGAATGCTATCGGGTTTCGTTGCATTTGCCGAATTATTGGGCAGCTTGCAATCAGGCCCCGGACACCCCGAACTCAACCCCAGCGGATCCACCCACCCCGTAGGGTTAGGCACGTACTGGTAGTTATTCAACCCACCCGCAAGCTTGATCGGATCCGGCGTCAGATACCGTCCAGTGCCCGGATTGTAGTAGCGATGCCGGTTGTAATGTAAGCCCGTCTCCCCATCGAAGTACTGCCCCTGGAAGCGCAGCGGGTTTTCGATTTCGGCGACGTCGAGGGAGGCGAGGTTGCCGTAGGCGCGGTATTTCGCCGACCACATGATCTCGCCGCTGTAGTCGGTGAGTTCTTGTGGGGTACCGAGGTGGTCGAGTTGGTAGTAGAACGGCTCGGCTTTGAGCGGGCCTTCGCCATCGAGCATCGCCAAGGGCCGGAAGGAGCCCGGCTCGTAGATGTAGCTGCAATAGCGGTTGTTGGCGCTTTCGGCGATGAGGCATTCGCCTTGCCACAGGAACTCTGTGGTTGGCTGTCGACGGTTTTGGCGATACGGCGGCCGAAGGCGTCGTACTTGTAGCTTGCGATGCTGCCGCTGGGGAGAGGCTGACGCCGATGAGGCGGTGTTGGCAGTCGTAGCGGTATTCGGTGACGAGCTTTTGCCCGGTGCCGCGGCGCTCAAGGCTCAAATTGCCATAGGCGTCGTAGTCGTAATGTCGATCACCCTGCATCAGCAGGCGGTTACCTTTGACGTTGGCCAGGCTTGCAGCCTGCTGATCACCTTGGCCGAGCAGGTTGCCTGCCGGGTCATGGGCGAAACTTTCCGGCGCGGTGGCACGAACGTTGATCAGCCGGTCGAGCGGGTCGTAATGATAGCTACGATTGCCTTTTCGGCTGTCATCGATGCCGGCGAGGTTACCGTTGGCATCGTAAGCGTAGCGACGCTGGAACAGGTTGCGATCCTGCTGGTTGACGCTATGAGCTTGCAGGCGGCCTTGTTCGTCGTAATGGTATTGGCTGAGCAGCAGGCCTTGTTGACGTTGCTGCTCGCGGCCGGCGCTGAACTGGTGAGTCGTCAGGCGCGAGCCGTTGAGGTCGATGCTGCTCAGGCGACCACCGGATTGGTGGCGGTAGTCGAGCTTGCTGCCGTCGGGGAGGCGGCAGTGGCTCAGTTGGCCGAGTTTGTCGTACTCGTAACGCGTGGTGCCCCAGCCTTGGTGTTCAGTGTTCAGTGTTCAGTGTTCAGTGATCAGTGATCAGTGATCAGTGATCAGTGATCAGTGATCAGTGATCAGGCGGTCTTGCAGGTCATACTCTTAAGCCAGTGGCCGTCGTCGACGTTTACTTTACGCCGGACCTGAATCCAAATTCTCCGGCGGGGTAGTCGACTGTATTCATGCGTGGACACGGCTAATCAACTCCATTTAATAATTTTTTGATTCTTCTGCCTTGGCTTCCTTTAGGTTGGCCTTAAAGTACGTCATGAAGTCTTGCCCTTGCGCAAAGGCTTTTTCGATCTTCATGCTTTGTTCTTTTAGAGCGGCGCTGGGTTTGGCCCATTTTTCAGAGGGCAAAGATTTGGACCATTCGGCAATGGATGCAGGTAGAGATTTCATGCTGAAACGATGATCCCATTCCGCTACCCAGTACGGAAAGCGCCACAAAGTGATTGCATGAGAAAAATACCACCAGCCAATGCTCAGAGCGGAACGCTCGTTGTGTTGGTACTCCTCGTGCATATTTGCACGTTCTTGATCGAAAGTATGGCGACCCTCGTAAGGTGCTTTATTCGGGCAGTATTGCGGTCCCTTCTCCATGTAGAGGCGGATCGCTTCCCACTTACTCAAACCATGAGTTGGGGTCATTACACCTTGGTTTACAAAATGCACCGTATCGGCTTTTAGATCGTCGAAAGCCATGCCGAATGTATAAGTGCTAATGACGCCTACACCGGTGACTCCAGTGCTGACCGAGAGCCAGGACACCATCCCTTCCCATGGCTGAATCACAGGCTCATCAGACCCGTCCGCGAAAAAACAGACCTCACGGCGTTGCCTGTTGAAGCGTATAGGACGGGTTTGAGATTTTTTTCGTGTCGTGCTTATGACGACGTACAGACCAAGGGCCGCGAACGCTGTTCCTCCCCATCCTGAAATATATAAACCCGACTCAAAGAACTCGCTGAAGTACCAGGAAAAATCACGGCCAAAAGGGTTGTTGAAGGTCGAAAATCCCATGATCGTCGGTAAAACTAATAGACATGCAATTACAAAGCCCATACAAAGGCCGATCATCGCTCTTGCCTGAAATGCCTTGCCAAAGTTGCTGCTACCTACATCGAGATAGGTCTCATTGACCTCGATGAAGCTACCGCCCAGATCCATTGGAGTGCTACCCGTAGGTACGGGAAGTGGAGAAAGGAAAACAGCCTCTCCAGTCAAAAAACTACGTGTTTCACCGGATACTGGTCTTTTTTTGCTCAGTCCAAGCATATCGTCACGAGGTAATTGGTTCTGTAAAGGCATCAAATTTTACCGGGGCGTTGGGTGGGGCCAGGCACGTTGAGAAGATCAGTAGTCACGACCAATGATGGCGCACTGGCATTGCGGACGCGTAAGGCGGGAATAGAAGGAATCGTTTTTTCTTTCCCTGCGTTAAGCGTCATTGTCTGAAAGAATTTCTCACGGATTGCGCTATTTCCAGCGAGAGGATGATAGCGCAGTTTAATAGCTAACCCGTGCATCGCATTAGCTTCGTGTTGAAAAATCTCAAGACCTATTTTAAGTGGTTCGTCGGGAGTGCTGAGAAGATTTAGTTGATATACCATTGGCTCGGTCCACGGTTCCCATTTGTAATGGGGTGAGTTGTTTAGCCAGTATGCCTCTAGTTCGAAACTTACGTGGTCTAACTCACTAGTCGTGATACCCGGAATACTAATCACAGCCATTGGTTGGCCATTAATATTTTTTAAGCCTACTTGAGGTGCCGCAGTAATGTCTGCCAATTGCAGGCGATCCACTTCCAGTGGGCGCTGCAGACTTTTTTTACCCCATGCACCTTGCTGTAACCATTTGTCCAATTCTGATTTGTTGTAATGGTTGTAGATCCACTCACCGCCGAGCTGCAAAATTGTGAGTCCAAGTCCGATCAAATTTGCACGTGCCGCCACGCTGAGGACTCTGCCACCTGCTGTTGCCCACGCAACTGCTCTCGCTTCGCTGACTTTAGACGCGGCCTCGTACATATATTGGCCCGTACGAACCGTTGCCCAACCATTAACAGCAAGTTGTCCAGAATCTCCAACAAGAGTCATAGAAGCACCAGCCAGTTTGCCCCCGTCACCTGATCTTAACGCTTCTGTCCATTTGACTACTGAACCTTTCTCTCCATACAAGCTAATCGCTGCGGCCGACGCTCCAAACCCATACGCGGCTAATCCCAGTCCACCTGTGAGTCTGCCAAAACGCGCCGCCAATTTGATTTTTCCGGCCGCGCTTGAGTAATTGCGTTGCGCTGCTGTTAAGGTTGTTATCGATATCCCTTGAGCGGCAGCAAATATCCCGCCTAGCATTGAGAAAAATGAGTTTGTTACTGCTAGTTTGTCAGAAAAATCAACATCTTTTTTACGAGAGAACTCCGACTGAACAGTTAGAAAGCTCATGATTTGAACTACCATGACCGCTGACGCGAAAATATCTCCACCTGCCGATTTGAATATATCTTTTCCAAGACCTTTCACTTTGTCCGGGCGGTTTAATCGATAGTCTTCTGCCATACGGTGGAACTCGACTTCTTGTGCGCTGGTCAGGCCCTTAATCTTTAATCCGATTTTGCTGGGCCCTTCACCTACCAGCCTCATAGCGGAAGCAATGCTTGCTTCCAGGGGAGGGAGCATCTGTTGAATGGATTTGCGTTGTGCAATCAATGCACGATGACTGCCTTTAGGTGCTTTACCCTTACGTTCATTCGCCAGCATCTGCTTGATTTCGTTTTTTAGCGAAGCCATTTTTTTACGAATCTCGCCGGCTTTTTCTGAATCCGCTTTATACGCTCGAGCTTGTTCCGCCGACGCGAACTCCAAGGTCATCCCTTGTTTGCCGAAAGTTCTTAGTACGTCAATCCACGCTGCACCGGGAATGTGGCGTAGAACTTTCGCTGGATCAATGGGCTGGCCACTGCGCACGCTTTGCATGGCCTCTTCAAGGGCGTTCGCTAATCGAAGTTGTTTGGCTGGTTCGTATGCAGTGCTTCTTGTTTGGTCGAAAGTTATGCCGTCTTCGCTGAGGTTCATTGCTGCGGGAAGGTCTTGATTCAATAGTTTTTTGAACTCGACACTAAGATCCTTTATTCCCTTGTAGTCACCAGTGGAAAGAGGGATATCGCGTACGGTTTTTACAATCGAGCTCATCTTCGCGTAAAAATCTTTTTGATCTGTAAGGCTCAGGGTGAAGAATGTAGGTACTGTAAAGCCGGGTTGTTTTTCGATCAGCTCTGCGATCGCATCAGTCGCCTTGTCTGTTCGGCAAATATCTTTCAAGCATGCATATTCAGTGGCTAAAGATGTTTCTATTTGATTAGACAGCTTAGAGTCGAAGTACCAGGCGGAGCGATGGAAGCGTTTTTCGCTTGCTAATTTGACTCGGTCATCTGTGATCAAGTCCAATCGCCTGTTCCAGCGGCTGAGTTGAGTTCGTTGCTGTTTCAGGAAAGCTTCCATAGCGGGGCGATCAATTAGGTCATTGATGCCGTCTTGCCCCATTTTTGCACCATCTAGCGCATCATCTGCATTGTCGTCAATAGAATCGATCAAGTCTTCATACTTGGTGTACAAAGTGCCAAGACTTGTGCGCATACGCAACTTTGAAGCTGCGACAGCACCACGCTGTGTACCCGCACCTGAATAATGAGTTTGGTTTTTGATATTGACGTAATCGACGATGGACTGTCGCTGTTCTTCGGTGGTTTCGTCCTTGAGTTCGGCAAAGCGCGGATCGCCTTGAGCGGCTTTAAGTATCGTATCGCCGGTTACCCTATATAGCGACTCGATATAACAGCCAAACACATACTTCTTTTGATTGGCCTCAGCGTCACTCCAGTCACTGATCCAGCCAGTGACCAAATCCTGATGCTCAGCGAGATCGCGCAACACGCCCAAGTCATCCTGTACGACCAAGTAAAGATGGTCACGCTCATTTTCTGCCTTTACTTGCTTTTTGAGCGCACCCAACTGAGTTTTTTTGAAGTGAGGTGTTTGCTCCCACAGATAGTCTTTGCTCTCCTCAGGCTTGGCACCCGTAACCGCCGGCTCTTTACTCGGCTGTTCCGCAATCTCCGCAATCCACTTTTCCGCCTGACTTGGAGTCAGTAGATTAGCTGCGCCTTTCTCAGGATCTGCATTGGTGAGATCGACCTTTTGCATGAAGTACTCACGCTCGGACTTGTGCTTGATGACCTGCGCGCATTTGGCGGCGGTCCATTGCACCTCGGAGTAGTTGACGTAGAGCTTGCTCAGACGCGGGAAGACCAGCACGGCTTCGCCCACGTTGCTTTCGCGTGTGTTTGCGGTGATTTCGCCTTTTTCCCATAGCAGTTGGGTCACGATGCCGTTCTGGATTCGGTATTCGTGCATGACGGCTTGAGGTTTTTTATCGACGATGATGTAGAGCCATCCGTCGCGCATCAAGCGAATGCCTAGTGGGCGAGAAGTGGTTTTGTACGGCATCGCCAGTGCGCTGGACGGGTCGAGTCGTTCGACCAGACCGTAACGCAGTGGGATGAGCTGGATTTTAGCCTTCATCAGCGAGCAGCCGCCCATGGCACACTTGCCGTCGTCCCGGCTTTTTGCAACGTTGTTCGGGCTTTTGCCGGTCGATGTTGGCGTTGTCATCCTTGGCTCCTTAGCGGGGTTTCAGCCCGTTCCTGGGCAATATCAGCGACCCGTTCGAGTCGTTGAGCGGGTGTTTGTTCCGATGGGGTCTTGAGTACCGTATCCAGGTCGGGATGTTCCTCCAGCGCTCGCTCACCGAGAAACCCGTGAATGTTGGCATAAAGTGTGATGTCGAGTTCGGTGTTGAAGCCGCAATCATACGAGGTCGATGCCATTGCGTGCAGATGTTCCCAACGCTGCAACGGCGTCGATTGTGCCTGATAGGTCGGAAAGTATTCGTGCATGTGTTGGTCGAGGCGCAGGACGATGCTTCGGAAATTCACTTCGTCCAGTTGGCTGAGTTGCTCGTCGCTCAAGCGGTAGCGTTTGCTGTGGTTGGGCTCGGGGGCTTTGCCCGGTCGCTGGTTGATGTGCCAGCAGCCCAGCGCCGCGTCGGCGGCGACGATCTGCGAGCAAGGGCCGAACAGGGTAGGGTCCTTGATGCTCTCGGCGTGGCTGAGCAATGCGTGAGCGACGGCAGGGTCGGCGACGCGCAGCAGGACTTCTTCACCCTGAGGGTGCATGACGCTGGTCAGCCAGCGGAAGTGCTCGACCATTTGTGCCCAGGGTTGATCGCTGAACACCAGGTAGCCCCATTCCTGGCGGGACTCAGCTAGAAATTTCGCGAGGATGGGATTGTTTTGCGCTTTTATCTGAACCAGACACGGCGAAACGTCACCCAATTCAGCCCACGGGGTACCGAGGTAGAGCGGCTCAAAAATCGGATCGTCTGACCATTGATAAAGGTGCTGGGGCAGTTTTTCGACGCTGACGCCATCCAGCAGCAAACCGACCGTGCCATTCCACGGCAATCCTTGAGGCAACCCATTTTCCAGGGGACAATCGGACTTAAGCATTTTGCGCCTCCAGTTTGGCCTTCTCGCAGATCGCGCAGATCGGCTTCTTCTGCATCAACGCTTGCCGCTGTGCCGGCACCAACAATTGCCCAGCCTTATCCGCATCCGCCTGCTTCAACACCCCCGGCAACAACGGCACCGCCCCCGTCCCGCTACCCGGCCCACCTCCGGAGTTCATGTTGATCACCGGCCCGCTCATGGTCACGCCGCCGTCATCGATCTTGATAAAGCTGCCACCGCCGATCAGTGTCAGTTCACTGCCCGCTTCAAGCACGACTTTCATGCCGCTGCTCAGGTGAATCTCCTGTCCAGCATCAATGAACTGACCGGTGCCGATCTTGATGTGCTGGTTCACACCCACGGTCAGGTGGTCGTTGGCGCGGGCCTCGACTTTGCGGTCGGCGTAGACGGTGTGGTGTTCTTCGGCCTTGAATTCGCTGTAGCTGTTTTGCTCGACGGTGTCGTGGCGTTCGTTGCCGACGCGGATTTTCTGGTCGTGCTCGACGTTCTCGTCCCAGTCGCGCTGGGCGTGCAGGAAGATTTGTTCCTGGCCTTTCTTGTCTTCGATGCGCAGTTCGTTGAAGCCGCCACCACCCTTGGAACTCAAGGTTTTGAAGGTGCTGCGGGTTTTGTTCGCCGGCAGCGGGTACGGGACGACGTTTTCCTTGTGGTACAGGCAGCCGCTGATCAGCGGTTGGTCGGGGTCGCCTTCGAGGAAGGTGACGAGCACTTCCATGCCGATCCGCGGGATGGCGATGCCGCCGTAGTGGGCGCCGGCCCAGGCGGAGGAGACGCGCAGCCAGCAGCTGGTCTTGTCGTCGGCCTGGCCTTCGCGGTCCCAGTGGAATTGCACTTTGACGCGGCCGTACTGGTCGCAGTGGATCTCTTCACCCTTGGGCCCGGTGACCACGGCGCTTTGGCTGCCGAGGATGCGTGGCTTCTTCTGCGTCAGCGGCGGGCGGTTCGGCACGTCCCACGGGGTGGCCTGGAAGCGGTTGCGGTAACCCTGGTGGAAATCGCCCTTGAGGCGGGTGGTGTCGCTGGTCACCGACTCTTCCAGCACTTGCGGCTGTTTGCCTTCGTGCAGGACTTCGGTCAGCAGCCACAGGTCGTTCCATTTGGCTTTCGGGTGTTGGGTCAGGGCCAGGAAGTGGCCGCTGACCAGCAACGGTTGATCGCTTTTGCCTTCGGCCAGCTGAAAGTCGCTGCGGTGGCGTTCCAGGTTGCGCTTGGCCAGGTGTTTGCCGCGCTCGCGGTCGATGAAGCGACCGGGGTAGTCGTAGTCTTCGAGGTCGGGCAGGGCGTCGCCGCGGTTTTCGCTTTCGAGGGTCAGGCGCGGCTTTTCGAAGTCGTAGTCGCGGCGGGTGGTGCGGCTGGTGCGGGTTTCCAGGCGCAGGTCGAAGCGCTTGATCACCGGGTTGTTGGCGACCATGCCGGAGTCTTGCTGGTAGGCCACGGGTGCGAGTTTCGGGAACACCGTCTGGTCATCGCCGAACACCAGTTTGTGGGCCGTGGCGCTGTGCTGGAAGTGGTAATGGATACCTTCTTCCTCGCACAGGCGCTGGACAAATTGCAGGTCCGATTCATCGTATTGAACGCAGTAGATGCGCTCGGGATAGATCGCCCCGACTTTGAATTCATAGGCGTTGCTTTGAATGCCGTGCTCTTCAAGGACCATGCCGATGATTTTCGGCACCGTAAGGTTCTGGAAGATGCGTTGGTTGATGCGGTGCGCGAGGTAGGACAGTTGCGGGCGCAGGGTCACCGCGTAGCGGGTCAGGCGTTTGCCGGAATCACCCTGGGCGGCGCGATAGATCTGGCCATGGATGCCGCTGCCGTCAGGCGAGAGCTGCAAGAAGGCCGGTTTGTGCAGCAGGGTCTCGAGGTCCAGGGACGGCTGTTCACTGACCAGCTCCACCTCAAACACAAAAGGCTGGCTGATGGCTTCCCGACCTTGCAGGGAAAAGACCTGAAAGTCGCTGGAAAGACCTTCGATGGTCAGGGCAAAGTGAGTTTGATTGGCCGGCGCGAACATCCCTTGTTCCTCGTGCAGTGCTGCGGCATGCGCTGACACCCGGAAACCGGGTCAACGGACGCGAAATTCTGGAAGGGCGGAAACAACATCGACCAGCAGAGCTGGCCGATGCTTGTGACGGTCAGCCTGACTTAGGCGACCGGCATACGCCAGTCATCGGAACCCGAAGTACCGGATACTTCGTGGGTCCAGGTGATTTTGCGGTAGGTGAATTGCACTTCTTCCAGGTGAGTGAAGTGCGAGTTCGACGGATCCTGGCAGTTGTGCATTTTGTTGTTGATGGCGACGATGATCGCGTCTTCCAGTTTGGTGGTGTAGTAGTGCTCTTGGGTACCTTGAGCCGAAGTGCGGTACCACTGGATAACGATTTCGCTCATGCGCTCGCCGGAAGTCAGAGCGGCTTGCAGCAGTGGCGAAGCCTTGTCGTAGACCTTGGTGATCACGACTGGCTTGTGTACGCGCTGACCGGTTGGCTGGCCGGACTGTGGGTCACGCGGGATGATCACGTCGTGGCTGAAAGCCTGAACCATGACCTGGTCTTCGTGACCTTCTTGGTAAGTGTTGCCAACCGAGTCGGCGGTGAATGCGCCGGCGGTGATCAGACCTTGTTTTTCGCCAGTGACGGACATGTACGCTGGAGTAGCCATGGATGTGCTCCTTGCTGAATAAAGTGAGAGTGCCCGGGAGGCGGTATCGCCCGGTGGGTGCATGACTGTTATCAAGGTCCGTGCCAGAAATGGTTAAAGCTATGTAAATCAGGTGGTTGAGATTGTTTTGAGGGCCTTGAAAAGATGTTCAATCAGGAACTCGAAGGAATGTGCGCAAGAACTTGCGCACCACTGCGCAACTTCTTGCGCACTCGACTGGAAGGCCTGACAGGCCGGGCGATCAGCGCCTCGCAAGGGCCATTCGACACAAGGGGTGCGCAACTTCTTGCGCATCAAGGCTAGGGGCTATCACTCGATGGCTCCGCGCATCCGGTGCAACGAATCGACGGGCCGAGTGGTCCATAAAAACAGCGCCGTCGAGCGTCCGAACAACCTGGAAGTGGAGTGAGAACGACATGAAAATCCTGATGGTTTTAACGTCCCACGATCAATTGGGTGATACGGGTAAGAAAACCGGCTTCTGGCTGGAAGAATTCGCCGCACCGTACTTCGCCTTCAAAGATGCCGGCGCTCAACTGACCCTGGTCTCGCCCAAGGGTGGCCAGCCGCCGCTGGATCCGAAAAGCGACGAGCCGGATGCGCAAACGGCTGCCACTGATCGCTTTCGTAAAGACTCCGCGGCGCAGTCCGCATTGGCTTCGACGGCTGTATTGAGCACCGTCAGACCCGAGGATTACGACGCCGTGTTTTATCCCGGCGGTCACGGTCCACTGTGGGACTTGGCCGGAGACAGCTATTCGATCTCGCTGATCGAAGCGTTCATCAAGGCGGGCAAACCGGTCGCGGCGGTCTGCCATGCGCCGGGTGTGTTGCGTGATGTCAAAGGTGCGGATGGCCAGCCATTGGTCAAAGGCAAGCGAGTCACGGGTTTCACCAATTCTGAGGAAGAGGCGGTGCAACTGACGAAGGTCGTGCCGTTTCTGGTGGAGGACATGCTGAAGGAGAAGGGCGGCGAGTACTCCAAGGGTGCGGATTGGGCGAGTTATGTGCTCACCGATGGCCTGCTGATCACCGGCCAGAACCCGGCGTCGTCCGAGGCTGCGGCTGAGGCGTTGTTGGCAAAACTAGCCTAAACACCGGACCTGTAGCAGCTGGCGAAGCCTGCGTTCGGCTGCGAAGCAGTCGTGAAATCAGGCGCTGCGGTTTGTCAGATAAACCGCGTTTACCGGTTTACGACTGCTTCGCAGCCGAACGCAGGCTTCGCCAGCTGCTACAGGTCCGTGTCGCGCCTTAGATAGCGGGAGTCAACGCGGCAAAACACTGTTCGATCGAACGCCGCTGCGTCTCGGCATACAAACCCAGTTCGTCAATGGTCGGCCGCCCCAGTGCCTGTTCAAACGCCTGCTGGTTTGAATGCACGCCATAATTTACCTGCGCCGCATCCCCAAGGTTCGACTGGAAAATCCCCGCCGCGCTCACCGGCAGAAAATCCTCGTACACCAACGGTTCAACCCGCAAATAGCCACCGCTGAGCAGTTCTTCCAGCGGCAACGATTTCAGCTCATCTGCCGCCTGGCCTTTTTCCGTGAGGAAGTAGCGAAAGTACGCCAGTTCCTGTTGGCGCATGCCTTCGTAGGTGTCAGGGAATTCGCTGAAGTGCTGCGCCATCAGCGCGTTGTAGCGTGCGGCATTGGCCTCGTTGGGAAAGTCCTTCAGTTCATCGCGGGCAGCGTTGAGCAAACGGTCATAAAGCGCCCGGCCTTTTGGAGTGAGCGCGGCGCCACGCTGCTCGATTTCACCGAATCGCGCGCTGTGGCTGCCACGCGTCTCGGCTTGATCGGTGAAAGCGATCGGCTCGTCGAGCGCCTTGAAACTGGTCTGGCGCAGCAGGATCGGGCACTGGCGGCGGGGCGGACCTTCGATGACGGCTTTGGGCGTGATGCCGTGGGCGGGCATCTGCGCCTGGACGATGTCGATGTCGAGGGTGCGCGGTGTCAGGTGATTGATGTGCGGGCCTTTGAACGCCACCACGTCGGCGATCAGGCGATGCTGTGCACTGAGTTTCTGGTACTGCTCGGCGGTGACGGTGGCGCTGTGGTGCCAACGAAAGGTTTCCAGCGCCTGTTCGACGAAGTTCTGGGCCTCTTGTTCGGTCAGACCGCCCTCGGTTTCGGCGCGGTCGATCAGTGCAAGGGCGGTCGGGGTGAAGATCTGGCGTTTATCCAGCACCGACTGGGCGAAGGCACGCAGTTCCGGGTCTTCGATCAGTTCCAGGCGCAGCAGTGAGGTGAACACGCGGAATGGGCTGACTTGCAGGGCGGCTTCGTGCACGGCGCGGAACGCGGTGGAGTGCACCGGCACGCCGGCCGGGGTCAGGTCGTAATAGCCCACGGGTTGCATGCCCATCACCGCGAACAGCCGGGCGAGGGTGGCCAGTTCGCCTGCAGTGCCGACGCGGATCGCGCCGTGGCGCTCCAGGTCCAGCCGCTCGATTTCGCCGGTGCTGTTCAGTTGACGGGCCACCTGCGGATCGCTGTCCAGCACATGGCGGTTGGTCTCCTCCACCAGGTTCATCAGCGCGCCGTACAGCGGCACTTCTTCGCGGTACATGTCGGACATCGCTTTAGAGAAGCGTTGGCGGATCAGGTCAGGGCTGACGAAGCTTGGGTGGTTCATGAAAAAAATTCCTGGCGCGGTAACGAGAAGGATGTGGGAAAAGATCGCAGCCTTCCGCAATGCCGACAAACGAAGAATCTTACGGACTTCATTCTGCCAAGGACTGACGCACAACTGGCTGCAGTTGCCAACTTGTGGCGAGGGGATTTATCCCCGTTCGACTGCGAAGCAGTCGCAAAACCTGAACGCACGGTCTGTCTGATGCACTGCGTTGTCTGAATTCACGACTGCTTCGCAGCCGAACGGGGATAAATCCCCTCACCACAAGGCAGCTGCTAAAGGCTGGGGATTACAGGTGAGAACGGCTTTCCGAGCGCAGCGACCCCAGGAATTCTCCATACAACCGCGCCGTATTGGCCGGTTGTTCGACCATCGGCATATGGCCAATGTGGTCCCAGATGTCCACACGCAAATCCGCGATGCCTTTACTCCACACCGCCACGCTGCTGACATCGATCAAGCGGTCCTTGTGCCCCCACAGCAGCAGCGCCGGGCACTTGATGTCGGGCAGTTTGGGCTCCATCGGCGGGCTGGCGCGGAAGTCGTTGAAGATTTCTTCCAGCTCATCGCGACTCTGTTCATAACGCTGGGCAATAGCATCCAGCACCACGCCGGGCACCCACGGTGGTTCGGCCATGGTCATGGCATAGAGGCGCCGGAATTCTTCCCGTGAGTGAATCAGAAACGGGTTGTGCCCCTTGGCCAGATGCCGCTCCAGGTCACTGGCCTCGGGGGCGGTGACGCCAGCCGGGTCGATCAGGGCGACGGAGGCAATCCGGTCCGGGTAAGTCGCCGCCAACCACGCCGCGATGTAGCCGCCCATCGAGTTGCCGATCACATGGACTTTCTCGACCCCGCAAACGTCCAGCAACTGGATCATCCGCTTGGCCTGCAGCGGGATGTCGTAGCCGCCACCGGCCTTGAACCCGGTTTCGCCATGGCCGGCGATGTCGGGGATGATGACTCGATAGTTGCCGACAAAGTGCCGGGCGAAGCGCAGCCAGATGTTCTTGTCCGCGCTGTAGCCGTGCAGCATCAGCACACTGCTGGACGCTTCGTACGGCCCGCCTTGCCAGGTCGAGACGGTCATTTCCGTGATCGGTACGACGATTTTGTGCAGCCGATACAGCTTGGCCTCCATGGCCATGTTCAGGTCATAGAGCCAGTAACCGATGGCCGGATAACTCAGCCAGCTCCAGGCTACAAAAACCGCGATAAGGACAACCAACACAAGCATCAGGCATCTTCCTTTTACGTGTTCAGGACAAAATGTGGTCAGCGGGTTTCAGCGCCCGGGTCAACCGGTGATAGCTGAAACTGAACCCCGGAAACATGGCGATCACATGACCGCTCTTGCTTTGATACCAACTGTGGCAGCCCCCGGACTTCCAGACGGTGCGCTCCATTTCGCGGTGGATCATCTCAGTGTAGGTACGTTCTGCCTCGGGACGCACTTCAATGCTGCGCAAACCCTGTTCCTTGAGCGTGCGAATGCAGTCGAGGATGTAATTCATCTGCGATTCGATAATAAACAGCGCCGAGGTGTGGCCAATGCCGGTGTTGGGCCCGGTGACGATAAACAGGTTGGGAAAGTCCGGCAGGCTGGTGCCCAGATAAGCCCGCGGGTACTGGGCCCAGACGTCTTTGAGTCGGGTGCCGTTTTTGCCGGTGACCGGGTAGGAAATCACCCCGTCGGTGGCGTCGTACCCGGTGGACCAGACGATCAGGTCCAGGTCGATGTGCTGGCCGTCCTGGGTGACGATGCCGGTTTCGTCGATGGACGCGATGCCTTGTTCGCGGCTGTACAACGTCACGTTGCGGCGGCCGAGCGCCGGGTAAAGGGTGCTTGAGACAATCACGCGCTTGCAGCCGATGGTGAAGTCCGGTGTCAGTTTTCGGCGCAATTGCGGGTCGGGTACCTGGCGTTTGAGGAAGCGCAGGGCGTGTTGCTGGACCATGCGGATGGCTGGTTTCGAGTATTTGAAGGCAATCACCCGGGTTTCGAACTGCCAGTAGAGCATCCAGCGCAGCAGTTCGTACGCCGGTTTGAGGCCCAGCAGCCAACGCTGGAAGGGACCAAACGTCCGGTCGGCCCGTGGCAATACCCAATGCGGCGTGCGCTGGAACACATGCAGGTGCTCGACGTCGGGGGCAATGGTTGGAATAACCTGCGCCGCACTGGCGCCGCTGCCGACGATGGCGACACGTTTATGGCGATAGTCGAAGGAGTGATCCCAGTTGTTGGTATGAAATGTCTTGCCCTGAAAGCGTTCCTGACCTTCGAAGTGCGGGACAACGGGTTGGCTCAGCGGCCCCGTGGCATTGATCAGGAACTGCGCGTAAAACGTGCCTTTGGCGCCGGTGTGCACCGCCCAGCGTTGGCCGTCGGCGTCCCATTCGATGCGCTCGACATTGGCTTGCAGTTCGACCTTGTCCCGCAGGCCGAAGTGCTCCACCACGTACTGGGTGTAGTGGTGCAGTTCCGCCTGATCGGCGAACATTTGCGTCCAGCGGTAAGGGGCGAAAGACAGTGAATAGAGTGGCGAGGGCACATCGACGGCCGCGCCGGGGTAGGTGTTCTGGCACCAGGTGCCGCCAAAAAAGTCCCGTCGTTCCAGCAGGCGAAAATCGTCGATGCCTGCCTTGAGCAAATTGATCGCCGCGCACTGACCGCCAAAACCGCTGCCGATGATCAACACTTGAAAGGTCTGCATGGGTCTCCTTTTTTATCCGTGTTTATCCAACCCTCTCTTCATGTATAGCCCAAACATCGCACACATCCCCTGTGGGAGCGTGGCTTGCCCGCGAAGGGGCCCTCAACGCCGCCAAAAGCTTCGCGGGCAAGCCACGCTCTCACAAACTGCGCAGGATTCAGGCTGCCCGCCGGTGATGGCTATTTAACGTTGCCCTGATAGACTCCTAGCACACCCGCAACCCGTGTGTGGTCAGGTTCCGTTCTGTGACGCAGAGGCCCTTATGGGAAATACGGGAGGAAAAGGACTTTCACTGGCCAGAAGGCTCTATACATCGCGAACCCTGGGCCTGGCCCTGGGGCTGTTGTGCGTAGGCGCGGCGATGTATCCGCTCGACCCGGCGCCGTGGGTCTGGGGGCTGATGCTGTTCAATGGCGTGCTCTGGCCGCATGTTGCCTATCAATGGGCGCGTCGGGCGAAGGTGCCCTTTCACGCCGAACATCGCAACATCCTGGTCGACGCTTTTCTCGGTGGTTTCTGGGTCGCCGCCATGCACTTCAATCCGCTGCCAAGCGCGGCGACGCTGTCCATGATGGCCATGAACAACGTGGCGATCGGCGGTTTGCGGTTCCTGCTGGTGGGCACGGCCGCGCAGATTCTCGGGATGGGTGTCGGCATGCTGGTGTTCACCCCGGCCTTTGTCCCGCAAACCAGTCCTTTGCAGCTTTACGCTTGTCTGCCCCTGCTGATCCTGTATCCATTGGCGCTGGGCTGGATCTGCTTCCGCCAGGCCACCACCCTTGGCCGGCAAAAACGCGAACTGCTGGCCCTGAGCCGGACCGACAGCCTCACCGGCCTGCTGAACCATGGCGCGTGGAAAGACCAGTTGGAAGTTGAATTCCAGCGGTGCCGACGCCAGCAGCAGGGTGGAGCGATTGCGCTGATCGACATCGACCATTTCAAGACCATCAATGACACCTACGGCCACGTCGCCGGGGACATCGTGTTGCGACAACTGAGCAAAATGCTCAAGCAGAACCTGCGGGCGACTGATGTGGCGGGGCGCTATGGCGGTGACGAATTCTGCGTGCTGCTCCCGGATTTGCCCCTCAACAGCGCGGTGGCGGCCATGGACGCCTTGCGTGATCGCTTCGCCACCCTGGGCTACGAGCAGAACCCGGCGCTGAAAGTCAGCCTGAGCATTGGCCTGGCCGCTTTCAACCCGGCGTTCACCGACGCCACCCTGTGGCTCAACGATGCCGATCAGGCGCTCTACGAAGCCAAGAGCACCGGCCGCAACCGCGTCATTAGCCGCATTGGCGGCAAGCCCCAGCACGAACTGCTCGACCCGGTCTGAAAGCCCGCAAACATCCCTGTGGGAACGAACCTATGTGGCTAAAGGGCTTTTGTGGCGAGGGGATTTATCCCCGTTCGGCTGCGAAGCAGTCGTAAACCGCTGAACGCGGCGTGCCTGAAAAACGCAATGGCAGAACTGGGGCTGCTTCGCATCCCAACGGGGATAAATCCCCTCACCACAAAGGCCCGCTCCCACAAGGGAATTGCGGTGTGCCAGTTCTGTTGGGGTCGCATTCGGCATAGAGCCAAGCAGCTCAGTGAGGTAGGGTTTCGGTTCCCCGACACGAAACAAGGACCGATTCATGACGCTCAATCTCCCTCGTTCCCTGCTGGCCACCAGCCTTGGCCTGACCCTCGCCCTCGGCGTATTCGCCCCGGCGGTCTTTGCCGAACCCCACAAACAAGTCCTCGCCGATTCCGAACAGTACAAGGGGCAAGCCCTGAAATTGCTGGAACGCCTGGTGAACATCGACTCCGGTTCCGGCTATGAACCCGGTCTGACGCAAGTACGCGACATCGCCATCGACGAGCTGAAAAAACTCGGCTTCAGCATCGAACTGGTGCCGAACACACCGGACAAAAGCAGCCACGTGATCGCCACCCTCAAAGGCACCGGCAAGGCGAAAATCCTGCTGATGGCGCACATGGACACCGTGTTCAAGGAAGGCTCGGCCGCCGAGCGCCCGTTCCACATCAAGGATGGCCGCGCCTACGGGCCGGGCGTGATGGACGACAAGGGCGGCATCGTCGCCGGGATCTACGCGCTGAAAGTCCTGAAAAACCTCGACTTCAAGGATTACGCGCAAATTACCTTCCTGCTCGACGCCAGCGAAGAAACCGGCTCGGACATCGCCACCGACCTGATCAAGAAAACCGCCAAGGCCCACGATGTAACCCTCAACCTCGAGCCGGGCCGCCCGGCGGATGGTCTGGTGGTGTGGCGCAAAGGCAGCGCGACGGCGGTGGTGGAAGTCAAAGGCAAAGCCGCCCACGCCGGTGTCGCGCCGGAACTGGGCCGCAACGCGGCGATGGAAGCGGCGCACCAGATTCTGCAACTCGGCAAACTGGGCGACGCCGAGAAGAAAACCACCATCAACTTCACGGTGATCAAGTCGGGCGACCGCACGAACGTGATTCCGGATCAGGCCACCGCCAAGGCTGACGTGCGGGCGGCGGTACCGGAAGAGTTTGACCGGATCGAGAAGGACCTGGCGCGGGTTTCCAAAGACAAGCTGATTGCGGACACCGAAGTCACCACCACGCTACAACGCGGTCTGCCGCCGATGCCGCAGACGGCGGAATCGGATCGGCTGATGGCCATGGCCCAGGGGATTTACGGTGAGATCGGGCGCAAGTTGACGGAAGAAGGCAGTGGCGGGGCAGCGGATGCCAGCCTCTCAGCCGGTGTGGGCACGCCGACACTGGATGGGTTCGGGATTGTTGGCGGCAATATTCATACGCCTGAAGAGTACGCAGAAGTAGAAAGCGTGGCGCCGCGGATTTATCTGTTGTCGCGGATGATTATGGAGTTGGCGAAGCGCTGACTGACACTGTTGTCAGCGATATAGCGGTGCCTGAACTGACACCATCGCGAGCAGGCTCGCTCCCACATTGGATTGCAGGCGTACACAAATCATGCGTCCACTAAAAATCCCCTGTGGGAGCGAGCCTGCTCGCGATGGCGTCGGCTCGGTTCACACCGTCAGACGCGCTGAACGGGCTATTCCTTCACACTCATAAACTCTTCCGCCCAACGGATGTATTCCTCAGGCTGCGTATAGGTATGAGTCAACTCGGTAGCGCTCAAATCCGACGCCTGGGTAAAGATCTGCCGCTGTTCGCGCAAACTGTCGTAGGTCGCTTTGATCGCTGCGAAGTACGCGCCATGACCATCAATGGTCACCCGCACGCCCAGTTCCGCCAGGCGTTTGTCGTCACGCAGCAGAGGGTTGCCGTAGGTGACCAGCATCAGTGGCACGCTCAGGTGTTCGGCAATCTGTTCGAGGTGATCGAAGTCCCGCACGCCCACCATGCAAATCCCGTCCGCACCGGCCTGCTGGTAATGGCAGGTACGGCTGATGACTTCCTGAACCGGCAGGATCCCGGCGTTGGTGCGCGCGATGATCGCCATTTCCGAGTCGACCCGGGCTTCCAGTGCCGCGCGAATCTTGCCGACGCCTTCCGCCACGCCAATCAGGTCGGTGGATTTGCGGCCGAATTGCGCTGGCAGCAGGGTGTCTTCGATGGTCAGCGCGGCGATGCCGGCGCGTTCCAGTTCGACGATGGTGCGCATCACGTTGAGCGCGTTGCCGTAGCCGTGGTCGGCGTCGGCGATGACCGGCAATTGGGCGACACGGCCGATGCGCGTGGCCTGTTCGGCGAACTCGCTGAGGGTGATCAAGGCGAAGTCGGGGGCACCTAATACCTGCAAAGAGGCGACGGAGCCACCGAGGATACCCACTTCAAACCCCAGGTCAGCGGCAATGCGGGCTGACATCGGGTCGAAGACCGACGCCGTGTGATAGCAGGTGTTGGAAGCAAACAGCTCGCGGAAGTTACGGCGCAAATCTTGATGAGAAAGCCTGGACATATGAGTTCCACCAATACAAAGGAATGGAAAGGCTTGAGCAAAGGTGTCAACGCCGAAGGAACAAAAGGCTATCACGCGGACGAGGGGAAGATGATGACGAATTTGCGGGGTGGCTCAGATAGACGCGGACCCTTTGTGGCCAGGAGGTGTGTCTGTGGTGAAGAGGGTTGTGGCGAGGAGGTTTACCTGTGGCGAGGGAGCTTGCTCCCGCTCGGCTGCGCAGCAGTCGTCAATTGGCGAATGCGGTATGCCAGATAAATGGGGGAGCTGGTTTTTTGGGGCCGCTTCGCAGCCCAGCGGGAGCAAGCTCCCTCGCCACAGTAGTGGTGGCGATCAGGCCGCCACAGCCTGCTGCTGTCGATTGGGCAACAACACCGCCCGCACCGAATTCCCCGGTTGCAGTTGCAGGCGTTTGGCCGTGAGTCGGTCGACGATCAGGCTGTTGCCCACCAAGCGGGCCTGGGCGGTGGTGATGCGGCAGTTTTCCAGGCGGCGGTTGTGGATCAGCCACACCGGGGCCTGTTCGTCAGGCGTGCCGATGGCCAATACCAGGGGCTGACTGTCGCGCACGGTGCGGATTTTCGCGACCGGGGCTTCGATCACCGGGCCGGCGTCGAAGATGTCGATGTAGCCCTGATGCACAAATCCTTCGGCGCTGAGGATCTTCAACGCCGGTTCGGTGTTCGGGTGTGCCTTGCCGATGACGGCCTGGGCCTGTTCGGTGAGCAGGCAGGTGTAGAGCGGCTGGCGTGGCATCAGTTCGGCGATGAACGGTTTGCTGCCCAGCCCCGACAGGTGATCGGCGTGGCTGAAGTCCATCTTGAAGAAGTGCCGGCCCAGGCTGTCCCAGAACGGCGAACAGCCGTGTTCGTCGGCACTGCCGCGCAGTTCGGCAATCAGCTTGTCGCCGAACAGGTGCGGGAACTCGGCCACGAACAGCAATCGTCCCAGCGACAGCAGCCGACCATTGCTGCCATGGCGTTGATCGGGACGCAGAAACAGCGAGCAGATTTCCGATTGGCCGGTCATTTCATTATTCAGGAACAGCGTCGGAATCTGCCGCTGAATACCCAGGTCCGGCGACGAACTGACCGTCAGCCCGACCCGATAGTTGTACCAGGGCTCACGCAGGCCAACGGCGCCGGCCAAGGCACTGATGCCGACCACTTGCTGATCGTCATCTTCCAGCACGAACAGGTAATCGGCATCCGCACGCTCGACCTGTTCGGCGAAGGTCCGTTGGGCCCAGCGCACCCGGTGTACCAGACGCTCTTCGTTGGCCGGCAGGGTGGTGAAGCCGGGGCCGGCCTGTTGCACCAGGTCCATCAAGGCGGGCAGGTCGGTGACGTGAACCGGACGGACAATCATGATGCAGCTCCTTCTTCGCGCCAGTTCGGGCGCTGTCGTTGGGCACGAGGCCGGGTGATGCTCACAGGGCAATCAGCCGGATCGGGCTGCCATCGGTCACGCTCAGGGCGGCGCACATCTCGACGCTCAACCCTACCGGTTGCCCAGCCTGGACACTCAGCTCGGCGACGATGGCGCGGTAATCCTTCAGCGAATCGTTGCTCACCAGGTAACGGCCGCTCGCCTCAATGGACGAAGCCGACTGCACCGTACCGATCTGGCTTTGCGCGATGGAGAGAATGTTCGAGGTGCGCGCATACAGCGTCGGGCCTGCGTCAAACAGGTCGATGTAGCTGTTGGTTTCAAATCCCTCGCGCTCAAGGATATCGAAGGCCTCCTGGCCGTCGGGGTGAATCCGGCCGATGCAATCCTGTGCCGCCTGGGGCAGCATCGGCACGTAGATCGGGTATTGCGGCATCAGTTCGGCGAGGAAAGTCCGGCTCTCCAGACCGCAGAGCCGCTCGGCCTCGGCGTAGGGCAAATCGAAGAAATGCTTGCCCAGCGCATCCCAGAACGGTGACTGCGCCTCCTCGCTGCTGAAACCGACGATCTCGGTGATCACCGCTTCGGCAAAGCGCTGCGAATGGGCGGCGATGAACAACAGGCGCGCCCGGGACAGCAATTCCGAAAACGCTGTGCGCACCAGTGCCGTGTCGATATGAAAACCCCGCAGCAAGGTGTGGCCGCTGAGGTCCTGGCACAACGACAACGCCGGCACGCCGTGTTCGATGTTCAGCTCTCGGGAAGCGCTGGTGAAGTGACGGTTGCGCAAGCTGTAGAACGGTTCGTTGAAGCCGGCGGTGGCAAGGATTTCCGAGCAACCCACCAGACGCCGGGCCGCGAGATCCTCCAGTACGAAGAAATAATTCTCCGGGCCATGCACCTCGACGTCTTTGTCGAACGAGGCGCAGGAGTCGAGTATCTTTAGTCGCAGGCGTTCAGTGTCGTCCGGCAAGGACGTGACACCGACCAGACTGTCGCGCGCCAGTTGCTGTAACTGGGGCAGGTCGGTTAACTCGACTGGGCGTAAGACCAGCATGGATGTACTCCTGTATCAAAGGGTTCGGCGGTGTGTGCCAAACCTGACTATCACTGTCGGTTTCCACGCGTTAAATCGGCGGTCGCCTGATTTCTTGTCAGGCGCCGCTCTTTTTCTTGTCAGCCGTTGCTCGGATCGGGCAACGCCGTGCTGGCGCCGAGCCTGTTCAGGAAAAACAGGTACACCAGGCCCAGGGCAATCCAGATCAGACCGAGTTTTTGTGCATCGACGCCCATGTTGTACATGATGGCCGCGACGATGATGAAGCCGATCACCGGGCAGATCAGGTGACGGATCACCTGGCCGGACTTCTGCCGACGCCAGTAGTAATTGATCACGGTCAGGTGCAGCAACATGAAACCGCTCAACGCGCCGAAGTTCACCAGCGAGGTGAGGGTGTCCACCGAGTTGATGAACAGGTAGCAAATCACCAGAGACAACACGGCCACCAGGTAGATGCTCAGGTACGGGGTGTTGTGTTTCGGGTGAACCCTGGCCAGCACTTTCGGCAGTTTGCCGTCCCGGGCCATGCCGAAAAGCAGGCGCGATACCGCCGCTTGCGAGGTGATGGCAACCGCTACGCCCCAGGCCAGCGCCGTGGCCACGCCCGTCAGGGTCGCCAGCCAGCTGCCTGCGGCGATTTCGGCGATTTCATAGAACGCGGTGTCGGCGGAGGTAAAGCCCATGCCGGCCGCAAGATCTGTCGCAATCCAGGTCTGCACGACGAAGATCACGCCCATCACCACCAGGGTGATCAACGCTGCCTTGCCGACGCTGCGGCCCGGATCGCCCTTGATTTCTTCGGCGAGGGTGGAGATCGCATCGAAACCGAGGAACGACAGCACCGCAATCGATACCGCTTGCATCAGCAGGGCGAAATTGAAGGTGTCGGGGTTGTATAACGGCGCCAGGGTCAGCTGACCGTTACCGCCGCCGCTATGCAGCGCATTCCAGGCGTAGAACAGGAAGATCCCCAGCACCACCAGCTGCGCCAGCAGAAACACGATGTTCATACGGGCGGTAAACGTGATGCCCCGCAGGTTGACGAACGTCGCGCTGACCAGAAACGCCAGGATGAAACCGACCTTGGGAATGTCCGGATAAAGGTGATTCAGCGCCATGGCCGCGTAAACGTAGAGCAACGGTGGAATCAGCAGGTAATCGAGCAGCATCAGCCATCCGGCGATAAACCCGACATGCGGGTTGAGGCCGCGTTGTGCGTAGGAATACACCGAACCCGCAATCGGAAAAGCCCGGGCCATGCTGCCGTAACTCAGGGCGGTGAACAGCATCGCGACCATGCCGATGATGTAGGCCAGCGGCACCATCCCGGGCGCTTCGGCGTTGACATAACCGTACACTCCGAACGGGGCGATGGGGATCATGAAGATCATCCCGTACACCACCAGGTCGGTCAGTGACAGGCTACGTTTCAACTCTTGCTTGTAGCCGAATTCTTCTATTTCCATGAAGCCCTACTCCTTGGGATGAAAGCAGCTGCTTGCTGCAGGTTTTACGCGATTTTTTACAGCAGTGGCGCCAGGTAATCTGTCCAGCGACTGACCTCTTCAGGGGTGCGCAACAGGTCGTTGCGCACTTCGATCAACACCGACTCCAATCCCCGAGCATCGCCATGCACCGGCACCGTCATGTCGCCCAGCGGATTGATTTTGTACGGCTCGTTTCCGGCAACCTTCAAGGGGTGCTGGCTCAACCCGTCAATCAATCGTTGGGCGTAGCCCTTGGCTTCACCAAACAGCACGCCGGCTTCCAGCGCGCGTGGCTGGCCGTGGTAAATCGGGGTGAAGCTGTGAATGCCGACCACCCGAACCGGCCGCCCTTGCGCGACACGCTGGTCGATCAAGGTTTGCAGCCGGGCATGAAACGGTTTGAACAGGCATTCGCGGCGGTACTCGCGCGTGGCCTCGTCCAGATCCTGATTGCCCGGTATCTGATAGATCTCGCTGTGCGCCGGGATACTGTCCGGGGCATGGCGCGGGCGGTTGAGGTCAACCAATAACCGCGAGTAATTGGCCGCCAGCAGTGTTGCTCCCAGTGCCTGGGACAAACCTTGCGCCAGTGCCAGCGCGCCAATGTCCCAGGCGATATGCTCGCGGGCCGCTGCATGACTCAAGCCCAGGTCATTCAACCTGGCCGGGATAAAACGGCTGGCGTGTTCGCACACCAGAATCAACGGGTGTGTCGAGTCTTCGCGGCTCAGGGTGTACGCGGGCTCGGTAAAGAGACCGCGTTCAGCGGATTCAGTACAGGCGTGCATAGTGCTCACAGCGTTCGGCGGGCGACAGCTGTTCCGTCAGCGTCAGTTCCTCGGTTTTAAGGGCGATCCAGGTGTCCATCAGTTCACTCGGCAGGGCTTCGATCAGCGCTTCGCTGTTGCGCAGGCACTCAAGCGCCTGGGCAAGGGACGCGGGCAGGGTGACGATGCCGCGGGCCTGGCGTTGCTCTTCGTTCAGGGAATCGGGGATTTCATCGGTAATCGCATTCAAGGCCAGGCGTTGTTCGATGCCCAGGCGACCGGCAATCAGCAGTGCGGCCATGGCCAGGTGCGGCGAAGCCGTGGCGTCCATGGCGCGAAATTCGAGGTTGTATTGCGCTGCCACGGATTTGCCGCCCAGGCTCACGGTCGGGCAGATCCGCAGCGCCGCTTCGCGGTTGCGCTGGCCGAGGCAGGCGTAGGACGCGCTCCAGTGATGCGGCTGCAATCGTTCATAGGACACCGGTGTCGGCGCGGTAAACGCGCACAGCGCCGGCAAGTAATGCAGGATGCCGGCGGCCCAGTGCTGGCCGAGAGTCGACAGGCCATTGATCGTGTCGGCGTCGTACATCAGCGGTTGGCCGTCCAGGTCCAGCAGGCTCACATGCAGGTGCACGCCGTTGCACACGGCATGCTCGGACGTCTTCGGCGCGAAGCTCAGGTCCAGGTCCATCTGCCGGGCGATCTCGCGAGTAATCTCGCGCACGTTCACCGCACGGTCCGCCGCCGCTACACCGAGGGCGGGGCGGCAGGTGATTTCGTATTGATGCTTGCCGTATTCGGGCAGGAACATTTCCGGTTCGACGCCGCCGGCGCGCAGGGCGCTGAGCAGCCAGCCACCGAACTCGGCGCCCTGACGCTGTGCCTCAAGGGAGAACGCCAGCTGATCGGCCTTGCCGCTGCCCAGGTTGAATTCATGTTCGAACGCGGCGTTGACCTGCAAGCCCTGTTCGGCGCGATAACGCTCCACTTCATTGCGCAACAGCGTACGCGGACAGGCGCCCCACGGGCGGCCATCGGTTTCACGAATGTCGCCGTGAATGAAGTCCAATGCCGGGGCCTTGGCATCCGGGCCATTGCTCACCGTCACCCGGCTGCTCAGGTCGGGAATCAGGCGTAGATCGCCATAGGCGCCCCATGGGTTGGTGGAGGCGATGACGTCTTGCGGGGTCAGGGCGCTGTTGGCCGGCACCCAGCCGCAACCCGTCGCCACGTAGTGTTCAAGTTCATCGGTGGGGAACGAGCGGCCACGGGTCACGCCGATCAGGTCGGTGGTGACGATGGTGGTCATGGGCAGCGGCGACAGGCGTTCGCTCATGCTGGCATCTCCTGCAATCGGCCGAGCACGGTTTGGGTGTCGGTGATCCAGCAGTAACCCTTGATCGCGTTCAGGCAGGCTTGATGACGCTGCGGCGTGTAGGTCGCACAGGCATCTTCCACCAGCGTCACCAGGTAGCCGCGGTCTGCGGCGTCACGCACGGCCATGTCCACGCACTGGTCGGTGACGATGCCGGCGATGATCAAGTGCCGCGCCTCAAGATTGCGCAGCACGTAGTCGATGTTGGTGGAGTTGAAGACCCCGGAGGAGGTCTTGGGCAGAACGATTTCGTTTTCGACAGGCGTCAGGTCGTCGATGATCCGCGCCGATGCGCTGCCTTTGGGCAAGTGCATGTCCGAGAGCTTGTGGTCCAGCGAGCGGTCGCGGCCGTCGGCGGTCAGGCTTTCGATGATCGTGTGCAGGACGTTTTGCCGTGCGCTGCGAAATGCACTGAGCAACCGGCGTTGATTGGGCACCACCTGCATGTGGGTGCGGGTCAGGAAGTATTCGCCATCCGGTCCGTTGAGGTGCGGGTCGAACTGCGGTTCGAGCCAGGCCCGTTGCATGTCTACCAGCAACAGCGCGGTGTGGTTGGCAGTGAACGGCAAGTCGCGGGGCGAGTGATGGGGGAGCGTGAACATCCTTATTTATCCTCCAGCAGGTGGGTGTCGAAGTCGGTCCGCAGGGCATCGATGCCTTCCAGGCGATCGGCCAGCTCCGGGCTGCGCAGGGTCAGACAGGCAATCAGCGCCTCGACCTGGGCCAGCGCCGGCACCATGGAGTCGAAGGCCGACACCGATTCCACCGGCGCACTGATAATCAGGTCAGCCATTTCTCGCAGCGGTGAAGCATAGATATCAGTGAACAACACCACGCGGGCATTTCGGCTTTTCGCCGCGTTGGCCACGCGCAGGGCCTGTGATTGGTAGCGGCGATAGTCGAACACCAGCACCACGTCCTGGCGCTGCACGTCGAACAGCCGGTCCGGCAGTTGCGCGTTGTCTTCCAGGGCGAAGCAGCCCGGGCGCAGCAGGCGCAAATGGTTGAGCAGATAGCTGGCGAGGAAACTGCTGAAGCGTCCGCCAAAGCAGTGAACCTGATGGCGGGTGTCGAGCAGCCATTCCACCAGAATCCGCACGTCTTCGGGCTGGGTCAGTGCATGGGTTTCCACCAGCGCCCGATGGCTGTCCGCCAGATAATGGCTCCAGGCGTCGCCTTTCTGAAGATGAGAGCGAAGCTGTAATAAGGCGCTGGGGGACCGCAGGCGGTGGTCCATGTCGCTGAGCAGGGCGTCCTGAAAATCGGCGTAACCGCTGAAACCCAGTTTTTTCACCAGCCGCACGATGGTGGGGTCGCTGACACCGGCATGTTCGGCCAAACGTGACATCGGCCCCAGCCCGTTACGGGGGTACTGGTCCAATAAGGCACGAATGACTTTGCGTTCCGACGGCGTAAGGTCCAGGCCGGGATCGGTGATCAGGTCTCTGAGAGAGGGCATCCGGGCTCCTGCTGGATGGGTGTGTCGGTTTTGTTTCATAAATTGCTAAAACAGTATTTATGTAGTGCGCGCTACATGTCTAGTGAATTTTTCCATGGGTTTTTCAGGGGCCAAAATGAGGCGAAAAGCCTGTGCGCTGGGGGCTACATGGAAGTCGACTGGCGTTGTAGTCCATCGCCCGCAAACGTGTCAGAGATTGCCTAAATTCATTGGTTGGTCGAGGTTGTGTCTCCGTGATAGCTGGTTCAAAGGAAACGCCCTGGATCGCGCTTCTTGCGGCACAATTGCGTCATTAACGGCAGCATCGTGCCGTCTTCCATTTCATCGACAGGGTGATAATCCGTGCAGGCAACCCGTTTGACCCTGATGTGCCACGCGCGAACCGTCGCACAAAAATTGGCGAGTTTTCCTACGAATGAGCCGTTGGAATTTTATGGCCAATGGGCGAAGGGATCGCGTAGCGGCCAGTTCGAAGAGACGCCACGGCTGCTCTGCGGGCCGGAGTTGCGTACGCAGCAGACGGCCGAGTTGTTTGGCAGTGATGTTGAAATCATCGCGGCACTGAGGGATTGCGACTTCGGACGGTGGCGCGGGGCGCGGATCAATGACCTGCAAAAGTCCGAACCCGAGGCGCTGCAGGCCTGGCTCGATGACCCGACCTCGGCGCCCCATGGCGGTGAGTCGGCCGCGCAGCTCACCGTGCGCGTGGCGCAGTGGCTCAAGTCCCTTGAGGCAACACCGGGGCATTTCCTTGCCATCACCCATCCCTTTGTCATTCGCGCCGCATTGACCCAGGTGTTGCAGGCCAAGGCGTTCAACCTGATCGATGTCGAACCGTTATCGGCCATCGAGTTGCGGTTCACCGGCCGCTGGCGGCTGCGTTTGCTTGAAGGAGTCATTTGATGAAAAAGCTTCTGGTCATCGGCATCGGTGCCGGCAACCCCGACTACATCACAATGCAGGCCGTGAAGGCGCTGAACCGCGTCGACGTGTTTTTCCTGATGGACAAGGGCCAGAGCAAAGACAAATTGATCGACCTGCGCCGTGAGATCTGCGAGCGCTACATCACCGAGCACGACTACCGCTTCGTCGAGGTCCACAGCCCGGAGCGCGAGCGCGGGGAAGTGGACTACAAGACCAGCGTTGAAGATCTGAACCTCGCCAAGCAACAGACCTTCGAGCGGCTGATCAATGAGGAAATATCCGACGACCAGTGCGGCGGTTTTCTGGTGTGGGGCGATCCGGCGTTGTACGACAGCACCCTGCGGATTTTGCAGGCGATCCTGACCTCGGGCCGCTGTGCGTTCGAGTATGAAGTGATCCCCGGCATTACCAGCGTCCAGGCGTTGGCGGCGCAGCATAAGGTGCCGCTGAATCGCATTGGCCGCTCGATCGAAATCACCACCGGCCGACGCCTGGCGGCGGGGCAGGTGAGCGATGCCGACAGCCTGGTGGTGATGCTCGATGCCGAGGATTCCTACCATCAGGTGGCGGACCCGGAGACGGAGATTTACTGGGGGGCTTATTTGGGGACGCCGGATGAGATTTTGATCAGCGGCAAGATCAAGGATGTGGCGGATGAGATCGAGCGAGTGCGCAAGGCGGCGCGAGTGGCAAACGGGTGGATTATGGATACGTACCTGTTGCGTAAGCCTTGAGGACGGAGGTGTCTGGGCTGACGCCTTCGCGAGCAAGCCCGCTCCCACATTGGATCTGCGGTGTTCACAAACCCCTGTGGGAGCGGGCTTGCTCGCGAAGGGGCCCTAAAACACACCTCAGATAATCGCGTTGACCCCACGCCCAAACCGCTCCCGATACACCGACGGCGGCACACCCACCACCCCACGAAACGCCACCCGAAAACTCTCCACCGACCGATACCCACATTGCTCGGCAATCTGGTCTGTGTTTTGCCCGGTGCTTTCCAGCAACTCCCGCGCCCGCGCCAACCGCTCATGCTGCAACCATGCCTTGGGCGGCATGCCGGTGGCTTCGGTAAACCGGCGCAGAAAGGTCCGTTCACTCATGGCCGCCTCGCTCGCCAATTCGCGAACCTCCAGTGGTTCATGCAAACGCTCCCGGGCCCATTGCATGACGCGAGACAAATCGCTGCGCGGCGTAGGACTGACGGGCGTAGGAATAAACTGCGCCTGACCGCCGGTGCGTTGCGGCGACATCACCAGCCGCCGCGCCACCGAGTTGGCCACCTGAGTGCCGAAATCCCGCGCCACCAGGTGCAGGCATGCATCGATCCCCGCCGCGCTGCCGGCAGAAGTGATCAATTGACCGGAGTCGACGTAGAGCACGTCCGGGTCCACCAGAATGTTCGGAAAGCGTTCGGCCAACTCGGTGGTGTAGCGCCAATGCGTGGTGGCGCCGTGACCGTCCAGCAGGCCGGTCGCCGCCAGCACAAACACGCCGGAGCAGATCGACAGCAACCGCGCCCCCCGCCCATGGGCCTGGCGCAGGGCGGCGAGCAAGTGTTCCGGCACCGGCTCGGTACGGTCGCGCCAACCGGGAATGATGATGGTGCGGGCGTTTTCAAGCAGTTCCATACCGCCATCGGCCAGCACCTGAATGCCGCCCATGGCGCGCATCGGGCCCTGATCCACCGCGACGATACGATGCTCATACCAAGGGAAATCGAACTCCGGCCGCGCCAGGCCAAAGATCTCCACGGCGATGCCGAATTCAAAGGTACAGAGGCCGTCGTAGGCCAGAATCGCGACCAATCCAGGGTTAGGCTGCATTTGGCGGAAAGTTCCCGGTGAGTGTCTTGTGCGCCACTGTAGCCGCAAGCGTCGGGCGGATAAAGTCTTCTCACACCCACTCAAGACTTTGGAGTACAGCCCCATGTCCAGCCTGGTCCGCGCCATTCCCGCAGCCCCTTCGGCCATTGCCCTGATGCACTTCAGCAACCGTCTGACCTATGAAACCGATTGTTCCGACGTGTACGGCAGCCAACAGGCCGGCGAAGTGGATTTTGTCCTGGTGGACGTGCGTGGACCGTTGGCGTTCGAACGCGGGCATGTGCCGGGCGCGATCAACATTCCGGGACGACTGCTCACCGCCGAGAGCCTGGCGGATTACCCGACCTCCACTTTGTTTGTGGTCTATTGCGCCGGGCCGCACTGTAACGGCGTGCACAAGGCGGCGGTGAAACTGGCGGCGCTGGGTTACCCGGTCAAGGAAATGATCGGCGGCGTGACCGGGTGGCTGGATGAAGGGCTGCAATTGAGTGTTGCGGCGCAACGGCCTGCCACCACCGCCATCGGTTGCGAATGCTGACATTCAGACACCGCTGAACACATTGTGGCGAGGGAGCTTGCTCCCGCTGGGTTGCGCAGCAGCCCCACAATCTTGGCAATTGTCGAATATTTTGGGAGCGCTCCGCACTCCAGCGGGAGCAAGCTCCCTCGCCACAAAAGCTCCTTTGCTACAAAGGCCTACTCGCCACAGAATCCCACCACTCATCCAGTGTCACCTGCAACCACTCAAACACGGCTGCATGGGCGGCGCTGTCCGGTTCCCCGCGAGGCAACGGCGACTCTTCTCCAAAGTGCGCATTAAGCATCGCCACCGATTCCGCATTCCACTCCGGATGAAACTGCAAACCCACCCGCGTAGGCCCCACGCGGTACATCTGCTGTTCACAGTGATTACTGCTGGCCAGCAATTGCGCATTGGGCGGCAGGTCGATCGCGTCTTCGTGCCACTCCAGCACCTTCAGCGCCTGGCCATCGGTGAACGTCACGGTGGTCCAGCCGGTTTCGGTCCGCTCCATCCGCCGCACTTTCCCACCCAGACTCAGTGCCAGCAACTGCGCCCCCAGACAAATCGCAAACACTGCCGTGTCCTGATCCAGGCTCGCCGCCAGCCACTGCCGTTCTGCTTCCAGCCACGCCGGCCCGGCGTTGGATTCATAAGGCCCGCCCAACACAATCACGGGCGCCGCACTCACTGGCGGTAATTGGCCGAGGTCGGCGCGAAAGACGTTCAGCGTCACCCCTCGGGACTTCGCCCAATGAGCAATGGCACCAGGACCTTCGGCGGGGTGATGCTGGATCAGGTTCAACATTGGCATCGGTACTCTCTGTAGTTTTTGCGTGTAGGTTTTGTCTGAAAAAAGGGCTTGTCCTACAGTCCTTGCACCGCCTTGGCGCACGCTTCAAGGGCTTTGAATTTCTTGGCCACTTTTCTATAAGTATTTGTCGCTTAAACACAATTTGCCCTGTGAAAGCCGCTCTAGACTGCCGGCCACTTCGATCTTCACCGACCGAAAGTCATTCGAAAGCTGCCAATAAAAGCCTCCGCACACAGGAGTTATAAATGAAGAAGCTAGTGATGTTTGGTGCCCTGGCACTGTCGATGTTGTCCCTGACCGCCGTGGCCGATGACGCCAAGCCGATCCGCATCGGTATCGAAGCCGGTTACCCGCCATTCTCGATGAAAACCCCTGACGGCAAACTCACCGGTTTCGACGTCGATATCGGCGACGCGCTGTGCGAGCAGATGAAAGTGAAGTGCACCTGGGTCGAACAAGAGTTCGACGGCCTGATCCCGGCACTGAAAGTGAAGAAAATCGACGCGATCCTGTCGTCCATGACCATCACTGACGATCGCAAAAAGAACGTCGATTTCACTATCAAGTATTACCACACCCCGGCACGTTTCGTGATGAAGGCCGGCACCGACATCAAGGACCCGCTGACCGAGCTCAAGGGCAAGAAAGTCGGTGTGCTGCGCGCCAGTACACACGACCGCTTCGCCACTGAAGTGCTGGTGCCGGCCGGTATCAACCTGGTTCGCTACGGCTCCCAACAGGAAGCCAACCTGGACATGGTTTCCGGCCGCGTTGACGCGCTGCTGGCCGACTCGGTCAACCTGGACGACGGTTTCCTGAAAACCGACGCCGGTAAAGGCTTCGCTTTCGTTGGCCCGACCTACGAAGACGCCAAGTACTTCGGTGGCGGCGCCGGTATCGCTGTGCGCAAGGGCGATACCGCTCTGGCGGACAAATTCAACACCGCCATCACCGAAATCCGCGCCAACGGCAAGTACAAGCAAGTGCAAGACAAGTACTTCGACTTTGACGTTTACGGCCATTAATCAAGCCGTTCAAAAAAGTGGCAACCGTTGACGCGGTTGCCACTTTTTTTATGCGCTCTCTCTGTTGAAATGAGATCCCCTGTATTTCAGTGCCCCTTATATCGGAGTCTCCATGCAACGCATCGACCATCCTCTGCCCTGGAGCCATCTGGGCACCGAACGCACCCTCAGCGTGTTTCGTTATGGCGCCGGCACTCGCAAGGTCTATATCCAGGCCAGCTTGCACGCCGACGAGTTGCCCGGGATGCGTACCGCCTGGGAGCTGAAGAAACGCCTGGCCGAACTCGAAACCCAGGGCCAGTTGCAGGGCGTCATCGAACTGGTGCCGGTGGCCAATCCGATCGGCCTTGACCAGCACTTGCAAGGCAGCCACATGGGCCGCTTCGAGCTGGGCAGCGGCAAGAACTTCAACCGCGCCTTCGTCGAACTCAGCACCCCGGTGGCCGCGTTGATCGGCGACCGGTTGGGTCACGATGCGCAGGCTAACATCGCGCTGATTCGCCAGACCATGGGCCAGGTCCTCGACGACTTGCCGGCACCGGCCTCGCAGCTGGAAGCCATGCACCGCTGGCTGCTGCGCCACGCGTGCGACGCGGACATCACGCTGGACCTGCATTGCGATTTCGATGCGGCGATTCATCTCTACGCCTTGCCGCAACACTGGCCGCAGTGGCAATCACTGGCGGCGCGCCTGAAGGCCGGGGTGGCGTTGCTGTGTGAAGATTCCGGCGGCAGTTCATTCGATGAGTCCTGTTCTTCGCCATGGTTGCGCCTGGCGCGGGCTTTCCCCGAGGCGGCGATTCCCCCGGCCAACCTGGCGACGACGCTGGAACTGGGCAGCATGGGCGACACCCGGGTGGATCAGGCCCAGGCCAATTGCGAGGCGATTCTCGGGTTTCTCGCCGAGCAGGGCTTCATCGCCGGCACCTGGCCAGAGGCACCGAGCGAATGCTGCGAAGGCATGCCGTTCGAGGGCACCGAATACCTGTTCGCGCCGCATCACGGGGTGGTGAGTTTTCTGCGTGATTCGGGGGAGTGGGTGGAGCAGGGCGATGCATTGTTTGAGGTGGTTGATCCGCTGAGCGACCGCGTCACCACCGTGCGCGCCGGGACCCGCGGTGTGTTGTTCGCGATTGATCGCGGGCGGTATACGCAGCCGGGCACGTGGCAGGCGAAAGTGGCGGGGCGTGAGCCGATTAGGGTTGGGAAACTGGTTAACGACTGAAAATTCTCGCTGTTTTTTCGGGCCTCATCGCGGGCAAGCCCGCTCCCACAGTATTTGCGGTGTTCACAAAACCTGTGGGAGCGGGCTTGCCCGCGATGACTGCATCAGCAGCACCGAATGTCCCTCGGCAAGCTTCACGGTGTTAGGCTCTGCCCCGAATCCTGCGCTCTGTGAAGGAAGGTTTATGTTGAAGTTTCTCGCTCTGCTGACGTTGCTGGCCTCGGCCTCCGTCCACGCTGAAACCCCGCTGCACACCGATCTGCCGCTCAAATATCTTGAGCAGGCCAACCCCGAATCCCGCCACCAGCCCCTGGTGATTTTCCTCCACGGTTACGGCAGTAACGAGGAGGATCTGTTCGACATCAAGAATGAATTGCCGACGCAGTACAACTACCTGTCGGTGCGGGCGCCGATGGTGATGGAGGAGGGCAGTTACAAGTGGTTTCGCGAGAAGGGCAGCGGGGCCTACAACGGTGAAACCGATGATCTGAAGGCCAGCGGCCAGGTGTTGCTGGAGTTCATCGCACAGGCGGCGAAGAAATATCACACCGAACCGGACAAGGTGTTCCTGGTCGGTTTCAGCCAGGGCGCGATCATGTCCTACGAGGTGGCGTTGCGTCATCCCGAGGCTGTGGGCGGGATCGCGGCGCTGAGCGGGCGGATTCTGCCGGTGCTCAGGTCCGAACTCAAACCGGATGAAAAACGCCAGAAACTGGCGATCTTTATCGGTCACGGCACGGCAGACAAACGCCTGCCCTACATCGATGGCACCGACGCCAACAGCCTGTTACAGAGCCTGTCACTCAAGCCTGAGTTTCATGCCTACCCGGGCGTCGGTCACAGCATCAGCGCCACCGAGATGCAGGACTTGAGCGCCTGGTTGCAGCGCCTCAATCGATGAGTCTTATTTGCCGGTGACGATCTGTTTGACCAGCGTCTCGTGACCGCCATTGTCGCTGAGGCGGGAAATCACCTGAACGATCGCCATGCGCGTGTTGGACGCGGCCATCAGTGTGGTGTCGAGGGTTTTGCCACCGCCCTGGGTGGCGGTGCTGTCGATCTGCCTCAGCCCCAGGCCGGTGCCTTTCTGGGTCAGGCTTTTTTCGCTGAGCTTGGTGAAGTCCGGCAGTGCCTTGGCTTGTTCGGTGGCGAAGTCGGCCGCGGCGGAGTCGAGGAACGGACCGTCGTTGTCCTTGACGTTGGCGCCACCGGGGATGGTGTTTTCAGCGGCGATCACCACGGTTTTGGTGGCCTCATTGGTGTACATGGTGCCCGTGGCCCCGGCGGTACCGGTCGCCGCGTCGCCGGCGGGCAACGGGTTGGCGATGAAGCCCTTGGGCAGGGTGAACTTGAACTTGCCGCCGAGCATCGAGACGACTTGTGCAGGCGCTTTGTCGCTGGCAGTGGCCTTGGCGGCATAGGCATTCAAAGCCCCCAGGCTGGCGGCCGCCGTCAGTAACAGGACAACGGCTTTTTTACTCAACAATGACATTCGAAAACTCCAGGGATGATCGCGCATTCGCCGCAATCATCCCATGGAATACGATTCGTAGCACAGCAGTGTCAGGCCTGGTTCTGTAGCAAACCCGTTCGATTGACGCGCGAGGTTGTTGCTCTACTCGTTCGGAACAATCGAACGCGTTGCGGGGGCCTTATCGCTTGTTCGCGACGTGGCAATCACCGCCCCGGCGATAATCAGCACGGCGGGGACGATCAGGATCGGACCGGCATGGCTGCGTCCCACGGCGATCAGTAACAACGTCGAAATCAATGGTGCGAGATAGGAAAGCGCTCCCAGCGTTGCCAGACTGCCGTGTTTGGTGGCGTGGTCCCAGGCAAAAAATGCCATTCCCACCGGCCCGAGGCCGAGCACCACAATCGCGGCCCATTGGCCGAGATCAGGCTGCACCGTGGTTTCGAAGGCCAGGTGACAGATCAGGCCGGACACGGCCGACATGCCGCAGATCCCGCCGATGATGCTGCTGGGTACGTCGTTGAACCGTCGGTTGACCACCGAGTACCCGGCCCAGATCACCGCACAGCCAAAGGCCGCGAGATAACCGGCGATGGGCATCGATGCGTCAGTCTCCGGGCCGTGTTGTTGCATGATAAACGCCGTGCCGGCCAGACCCAGCAGCGCGCCGAGCATTTGCCGTTTGTGCAGCTTCTCCCCGGCCGAAAACGCCGAGAGCAGCACCAGCAACAGCGGCCACAGGTAATTGATCAGGCTGGCCTCAGCGGCCGGGGCGACTTTGAGCGCGAAAAAATACAGCGCGTGATAAACGAAAATGCCCACGAAGCCGGTCACCCAGACCGCCCAGGGTTGTCGCCAACTGCTGAAGCCGGCGAGCCCGCGTCGACCCAGTATCACCAGGCTCGCCGCAAACGCGATGCCAAAGCTCAACGTCAGCAGTTCAAAGGGTGGAATGCCTTCGGTGAGGGTGGTCAACAGCGCGAGGCAGGACCAGAGAAATATCGCGATGACGCCAACGGCGGTGGCTGAATGAGGAGTACGGACGAGCGACGTTGTGAGACTCATGTCTGTTCCTTCAGCACGTAGCGGGCGACATCCTGGCCCTCGGGATGTGAAGGAGCTTAGCGTTTGATCGCGGCTCGTCCAGCCTCGGTCGTCGGGTTGGCCGGTCGCGCCAGCAAGCGCCGGGTGATGCCCAGCATTCCCACGGACACCGCAACCCCCAGCGCAAAGGCGCTCATGCCCATCTCGGGCAACGCCAGCGCCAACACCAGGCAAAACGCCGCAAACGAATACATGCCGGTTGCCGTCGCCCGCAGCAGCGCGGCCGTAAACGCCGGGCCACGAGTTTGCTGGGAAAACACCGCCATCACGCTGCCGAGCACCGGGAACACTGCGAGCAGACCGCTCCAGCCTTCGCCGACGGTGCTGGCGAGCAGCGTGACGGCGAGGGTGAGCAGGGCGCCGGCGATCATGCGCAGCAGCAGTTTGTCGGACTTCGGCGCCGGGCCGGAAACGATGGGTTGCACGCTGGGAAACAGGTACGGCGCCGCCAGCAGCGCGGTGGCGGCCGCGATCACCGAGAACACCCGCGAGGGTGGGATCAGCGACAGCACCACCGCCACGGCGGCCCAGACCGACAGTGAAATCACCAACGCCCATGGCCATCCCGCCCGTTGAGCGACCTGGGCGTAGGTCACGCAAAAGGCAATCATCGCGAACATCGCCGACAACGCCGCCGTCGCTGACTGTGCGGCAAACACTTCGCCTTGCTCGATGGCGAGGAAGAACAGAATCGGCCCGACCACCACCGGCAACCCCGACAGCCAACCCGCCACGCTAGGGCCCCAGCGTTTGCCCGCCAGGGAAATCAACAAGAGAAAGCCTGGGATCACCAGCAGTTTAAGCATCAGCACGCACGCGTCTCCGACCTGAGTGAGGCGCCAACGTTAGCACTGAAGACATTGGATTGCTCTAGAAGTGAAGGAGTTTTGTATACAAAGCTTGCAGCTCAAATAATTGTACAAGATGGTACTTTGCGTATAAGTTTTTAGCAGATGCCCACGGTGAAAAGAACGCGATGAACAGACCCCGATTACGCCTGCACCACAGTGTGTTGTTACTGGGATTGTTAAGCACCCAGAGCCTGGCCAATTGGCAGGAGGCATTGCCCGGCGCGCAGATCATCGGCGCCGGCGAGTTTCGGGTGTTCGGGTTTGATGTCTACAACGCCCGGTTATGGAGTGCGGCACGGCCATTGGCGCCGGACCAGCCGTTTGCCCTGGAACTGATCTATCAACGCAGCATTTCCCGCGATGATCTGGTGCAGGCCAGTGTCAATGAAATCAAGCGATTGTCCGGCGCCTCGGTCAGCACCGAGCAGCTCGAGCGCTGGAAGGTGCAGATGCAACAGTCGTTCGTCGATGTAAAAGCCGGTACCCGCATTACCGGCATTTATTTGCCGGGGCAGGGCGCGCGGTTCTTTGTCGGCCAGCAGCCGCAACACGAAGTGAAAGACCCGCAATTCGCTCGGGCCTTTTTCGCTATCTGGCTCGACCCACGTACGCGTAATCCCGAGTTGCGCCAGCAGTTGCTGGGCAGCGCCACTCCTTGAGGTGCATGACATGCTGAAGAAACTGCTGCTGGTGTTGTTCGTTTGCCTGGCCGGTTGCAGCGTTGATGTGCAGCGCTACAGCGAGCAATCCCCCAAACTCGATCTGCCCGGGTTCTTCGTCGGGCGAGTGGATGGCTGGGGGATGTTCCAGAAACGCTCGGGCGAGGTGATCAAACGCTTTCATGTGCTGATCAACAGTCGAATGGACGGCCAGAACCTGATCATGCATGAAGCCTTTACCTACAGCGACGGCACGAAACAGACCCGCGTCTGGACGTTGTACCCTGACGGTCCAGGCCGTTGGCGCGGCACGGCCGGCGATGTGGTCGGCGAGTCCCGCGGAGAGGTGGCCGGCAACGCTTTGCACTGGCGCTATGAACTCAGCCTGCCGGTGGACGGCAAGGTCTACCAGGTGCATTTCGATGACTGGATGTACTTGCTGGACGAAAACACCATGGCCAATCGCTCCGCCATGACCAAGTTCGGCGTTGAGTTAGGCCAGGTGACGTTGTTCTTCCGCCGACACGGCGCCTGATACCCGGGCATTTTTGCCCCTTGGGCGCACAGGCTGAAACGTCTAAGCTGCGCTTTTCCACCTGTCGACGGATGTTTGCGTGAAATTCAGTTTGCCCAAAGTCGGCACTGCGCCGTTTTGCCCGCCGGAAGTGGCGGGCAGCGTTGCCGTTGACCCGAGCGCCTCATTCTTCAAGCGCATGCTGCGCTTTGCCGGTCCAGGCTTACTGGTGTCCATCGGTTACATGGACCCGGGCAATTGGGCGACCGCCATCGAGGCGGGTTCGCGGTTCGGTTACAGCCTGTTGTTCGTGGTGCTGCTGGCGAGTCTGGCGGGGATGGTGGTGCAATGTTTGTGTTCGCGCTTGGGCATCGCCACGGGTCGTGACCTGGCGCAACTGTCCCGGGAGCGCTACAGCACGCGGACCGCGCGGACCCAATGGGTGCTGGCGGAAATCTCGATCATCGCCACTGACCTGGCGGAAGTACTCGGTTGTGCCCTGGCGTTCCATCTGCTGCTGGGCTGTTCGCTGACCGTCGGCATCGCGCTGACCGCGTTTGACACGCTATTGGTATTGGCCCTGCAAAACCGTGGTTTCCGCCGGCTGGAGGCGATCATGCTGGTGCTGGTGAGCACCATCGGCGTGTGCTTCTTCGTCGAGTTGCTGCTGATCAAACCGTACTGGCCGGACGTGGCCCGTGGTTTTACACCGTCCCTGTCAGCCATCGGCGATGCCGCGCCGCTGTACCTGGCCATCGGCATCCTCGGGGCCACGGTAATGCCGCATAACTTGTACCTGCACACCTCGATCGTACAGACCCGAATGATCGGCAAGGACCTGGCCAGCAAGCAGGACGCGGTCAAACTGGCGCGCATCGACACCATTGGCTCCCTGGCGCTGGCGCTGCTGGTCAATGCGGCGATCCTGATCCTCGCTGCAGCGGCGTTTCACAAGAGCGGGCACACCGACGTGGTGGACATCCAGGACGCCTATCACTTGCTCGATCCGCTGGTGGGCGGCGCCTTGGCCAGCGTGTTGTTCGGGGTGGCGTTGCTGGCTTCGGGGCAGAGTTCGACCTTTACCGGAACCATCGCCGGGCAGGTGATCATGGAGGGCTATCTGAACCTGCGGCTCCCTTGCTGGCAACGGCGGCTGATTACCCGCGGGCTGGCGTTGATCCCGGCGTTCATCGGGGTCTGGTTGATGGGTGATAACGCGATTGGCAAGTTGCTGGTGTTGAGTCAGGTGGTGTTGAGTCTGCAGTTGCCGTTCGCGTTGTATCCGCTGATTCGCATGACCAACGATCACAAACTGATGGGGCCGTTTGTGAACCGCTGGCCGACGCGGGTGTTGGCGTGGGGGTTGTTTGTGGTGATCAGTGGGGCGAATAGCTGGTTGATCTTCCAGTTTCTCGGGTGACTGGGTTGGCTTCATCGCGGGCAAGCCCGCTCCCACAGGTTTGATGTACGACACAAATCCACTGTGGGAGCGGGCTTGCCCGCGATGAACGATAACGCGGTCTACTTCTGAAACGCTTCAACCAAAAAATCAATAAACACCCGGGTCTTGGCCGGCATCAACGTCCGGCTCGGGTAGTACAACGAGATCGGCCCAGCGTCGGCGTGCCACTCGGGCAGCAGGCGCAGCAGTTCGCCGCGCTGGATATTCGCCGCGACGTCCGGCAACACCAGCAGCGACACGCCCAGGCCGAGGATCGCCGCCTCACGCATGGCGGCCGGGTCGTTGAGCACGATGTTCTCGGTCAAAATCGCCTGCGCCTCATTGCCCGCACCATCCTGCATGACCCACTGCCGAATCCGTCCGGTGCGGGTGCCGCGCATCACGATGCCGTTCAATCGGTGCAAGTCCGGCGGACTGTCGGGCGGCGTGCGTCCCGCCATATAGGCCGGTGATGCCACTGCCACGACATGCGCCGCCGCCAAGGTTCGGGAGATGACCCCGGGCGTCAACTCGAAACCACCGCCGATGGCCGCGTCATAGCCCTCGGCAATCAGTTCCACCTGACGGTTTTCGAAGTGCCATTCCGGTTTGATCAGCGGGTAACGCTTGAGGAACTCCGGCAACAGCGGTAGCACATGATCGATGCCAAACGTCGGCGCCAGGCTGACTTTGAGTACCCCGGCCGGCTCGCCCTGATCGCTGCTCATCGCGCTGATCGCCGACTGTAATGCTTGCAGGTTGCCACCGATGCTCGCCATAAAACGCTCGCCAGCCTCGGTCAGCGACAGTTTGCGGGTCGAGCGCTGGAACAGCCGCACACCGATGTTTCGTTCGAGTATCGCCACATTGCGACTGACGGCGGCGGGCGTCAGCGCCAGCAAGCGGGCCGCGGCAGAAAAGCTGCCGGTCTCGGCGCTGCGGACAAACGACTCAAGGTTGGCAAGGGTTTCCATGGCTGGCACCTGATAGCAATGCTTGAAGATGATTCAAGGCATTACCGTCTAATAAAGTCCTAATGGCAAGCTCAGTATTCACTCCAACGACAACCCCTCGGAGTGAACCATTCATGATCAAAATTGGAATCATCGGCGCCGGCGCCATTGGCTCAGCCTTTGCCCGAGCGCTTTCACGCAAAGGCATTGAGATCGTTATCGCCAACAGCCGTGGGCCAGAAACACTGGCTTCGCTGGTGGAAGAACTCGGGCCAACGGCTCGTGCAGGAACCCGTGAAGAAGCGGCCGCACAAGCCATTGTGCTGGTCGCCGTCAACTGGTCGAAATTGCCGACGGCATTGGCGGGCCTGCCGGATTTTGACGGGCGGATTGTCATCGATGCCAACAACTCGATCGAGGCGCCGTCGTTCAATGCTGTGGATTTGCAGGGGCGTATGTCCAGCGAAGTGTTTGCCGAATGGGTGCCTGGGGCGCGGGTGGTCAAGGCGTTCAATCATTTGGCGGCGCGGTTGCTGGAAAGCGATCCGGCGGCGGAGGGCGGGCAGCGGGTGCTGTTTGTATCGGGTAATGACGCCGAGGCGAACGCTCAAGTGATCGGGTTGACCGAGCGATTGGGCTTCTTCGGGATTGATCTTGGGGAGTTGAGTGTCGGCGCGCGACTGGCGCAGTTTCCGGGTGGACCGTTGCCTACGCTGAACCTGGTTAAATTCCCCTGACACAACGCAACACCCCCTGTAGGAGCGGCTTTGTTTGGGACCCGGTGCGACGTGAGTCGCACCGGGGGTGTTACCAGACCGCGCGGCTCTTCGTGGGTCCCCGCGCAGTCTGTTGAACGCTTTACGCCCGTTCGATCGCCAAAGCCACGCCCTGACCACCACCGATGCACAAGGTGGCGAGGCCTTTCTTGGCGTCACGCTTGATCATTTCGTGCAGCAAGGTCACCAGCACACGGCAGCCCGATGCACCAATCGGGTGACCGAGGGCGATGGCGCCGCCGTTGACGTTGACCTTGTTCAAGTCCCATTCCAGGTCCTTGGCCACCGCCAGGGATTGCGCGGCGAAGGCTTCGTTGGCTTCAATCAGGTCCAGTTGGTCGATCGACCAGCCGGCCTTGCTCAGGCAGCGACGCGTCGCCGAGACCGGGCCGATGCCCATGATCGCCGGATCGACGCCCGCGTTGGCGTAAGCGGCGATTTTCGCCAGCACGGGCAGGCCCAGGGCCTTGGCTTTTTCAGCGCTCATCAGGATCACGGCGGCGGCGCCGTCGTTCAGGGACGAGGCGTTGCCGGCCGTCACCGAACCGTCCTTCTTGAAGGCCGGTTTCAGTTTGCCCAGGGAGTCGGCGGTGGTGCCGGCCCGTGGCTGCTCGTCAACCTGAAAGGCGACCGGATCGCCCTTGCGCTGTGGAATCAGGATCGGCGTGATCTCGTCGGCAAAACGCCCGGCTTCGATGGCGGCCGTGGCTTTCTGCTGGGAGGCCGCGGCGAAGGCGTCTTGTTGCTCGCGAGTCAGGCTGTACTTCTCGGCCAGGTTCTCGGCGGTAATGCCCATGTGGTAATCGTTGAACGCATCCCACAGGCCGTCGCTGATCATGGTATCGACGATTTGCGCGTGACCCATGCGCAGACCGGTGCGAGCGCCCGGCATAACGTAATTGGACAGGCTCATGTTTTCCTGGCCGCCGGCAATGATCACGTCGGCATCGCCGCAGCGAATCGCCTGAGTGGCCAGGTGCAGCGCTTTCAGGCCCGAACCACAGACCTTGTTCAGGGTCATCGCAGGCACGGTGAAGGGCAGGCCGGCCTTGATCGCGGACTGGCGCGCAGGGTTCTGCCCGGCGCCGGCGGTCAACACCTGGCCCATGATCACTTCATCGACTTCAGCTACGTCCAGACCGGTTTGCGCCAGCAACTGACGGATCACCGCAGCACCGAGATCAACGGCGGAAACGCTCGCCAAGGCCCCCTGGAAACTGCCAATGGCGGTACGGGTGGCGGCAACAATAACGACGTCTTGCATGGAATGATTCCTCACTGAGCAGCGAACTGCATTTCCGGAACGTGATCCGGCACGATCAGTTTACCGGCGGTCTTGGCGACAATCTCCTCGACGCTGACGCCCGGTGCACGTTCTTTGAGAATGAACGCGCCGTTTTCGATTTCAAGATAAGCCAGGTCGGTCAGCACACGCTTGATGCAACCGGCGCCGGTCAGCGGCAGGCTGCATTTGGACAGAAGCTTGGACTCACCGTCCTTGGACGCGTGGGTCATGATGACGATGATGTTGTCTGCGCCGGCCACCAGGTCCATCGCGCCGCCCATGCCCTTGACCAGTTTGCCGGGGATCATCCACGAGGCGATGTTGCCTTCAACGTCGACTTCGAAAGCACCCAGCACGGTCAGGTCGACATGACCCCCGCGAATCATCGCGAAGGACTCGGCCGAGGAAAAGATCGACGCGCCGATACGCGCGGTCACCGTTTGTTTGCCAGCATTGATCATGTCGGCATCGATGGTTTCTTCAGTAGGAAAGGGACCCATGCCGAGCAGGCCGTTTTCCGACTGCAGCATGACTTCCATGCCTTCAGGGATGTAGTTGGCGACCAGGGTCGGAATGCCGATGCCCAGGTTCACGTAAAAGCCGTCCTGCATTTCGCGGGCGACGCGTTGAGCCATTTGTTCGCGGGAAAGTGCCATTGTTATTTTTCCTTCAGGTCCGGGGGCTGGGGATCACTTACGCACGGTGCGCTGTTCGATGCGCTTCTCGAACGTGCCGCAAATGACCCGGTCGACGTAGATGCCAGGGGTGTGGATCTGCGACGGGTCCAGCTCGCCGGGTTCGACGATTTCTTCGACTTCGACCACGGTGATCTTGCCGGCGGTGGCGGCCAGCGGGTTGAAGTTCTGGGCGGTGTGGCGATAGATGACGTTGCCGAAGTGGTCGGCTTTCCAGCCTTTGACGATGGCGAAGTCACCGGTGATGGATTCTTCCATCAGGTACTTGCGGCCATGGAATTCACGCACTTCCTTGCCATCGGCAACGGGCGTGCCGACGCCGGTGGCGGTGAAGAAGGCCGGGATGCCGGCACCGCCTGCGCGCATTTTTTCGGCCAGGGTGCCTTGCGGGGTCAGGACGACTTCGATTTCGCCTTTCAGCAATTGGTCTTCGAACAGTTTGTTCTCGCCGACGTAGGAGGCCACCACCTTGCGGATCTGCCGGTCTACCAGCAGAACGCCAAGGCCGAAACCGTCGACGCCACAGTTGTTGGAAACTACGGTGAGGTCGCGGGTGCCTTTGCGCTTGATCTCGGCGATCAGGTTTTCCGGGATCCCGCACAGGCCGAAGCCGCCGGCGATCACGGTCATGCCGTCTTCAAGACCTGCCAGAGCTTCTTCATAGGAACTCACGCGCTTGTCGAAACCTGCCATATGCACCTCTTTTATTCTTTGTGGGCGGCTGGCTAGCCGTATGGGGTAGGAGTGTCTCGCTGGAGGATTTATTTGTTAAGTTGATTTTTAAGGTTGATTGATAGATAAAACTCACTAATCAGTCATCTGTACTACGTTGGAGCCAGCGGTCATGACAGTCAAGCAGATCCGCGCATTCCTGGCCGTCGCCCAGAGCCTGAGTTTCGCCGTGGCCTGCGAGCGGTTGCACCTGTCGCAATCGGCCTTGAGCCTGACCATCAAGGCCCTGGAAGAGGGGCTGGGCGGCCGGTTATTCACCCGCAACACGCGCAATGTGGCGTTGACGGCAGAAGGCGAATCCCTGGTGCCGCTGGCGCGCCGGCTGATTGCCGACTGGGACAACGCCGAGGATGAACTGCGCCAGCGTTTCACCCTGCAGCGCGGACGCGTGACCCTGGCGGCGATGCCCTCGTTTGCCGGCAATCTGCTGCCGCCGATCCTCAAGACCTTTCGCGCCCGGTATCCCAAGGTCAACGTCACGGTGAACGACGTGATCAACGAGCAAGTGCTGGAAATGGTGCGCGACCGACAGGTGGAACTGGGGGTGGCGTTTGAGCCGAGCCAGAGTTCATCCCTGGAGTTCACGCCGTTGTATATGGACCGTTTTGTTGCCGTGGTGCCGGACGATTCGCCGTTGGCCGAACGGCAAGACATTGATTGGCAGACTTTGCTCAAGGAACCGTTCATTACCTTGCAGCGCCCCTCGACGGTTCGGGTGATGCTGGAAGAACACTTGCAGGCCCGGGGGATGAAGTTGCCGGTGGAATTTGAAAGCCATCAGTTGGCGACGGTCGGGCGCATGGTCGCCAGCGGATTGGGCGTGAGCGCCGTGCCGGCGTTGTGCGCCGGGCAGATGCGCGAATTGGGTGCGCGGTGCATTACCTTGCGCGACCCGGTGGTGGAACGGGCGATCGGGGTGCTGACCAAGCCTGGGGTGGAGCTGTCGGCGGCGGCGCAGGCGTTGTTCGATATCCTCAAAGCCGAGAACCTGGGCCAACAAGTGTCCATGCCCTGATCACAATCCCCTGTGGGAGCGAGCCTGCTCGCGATGGCGGTGTATCAGGCGACATCAATGTTGAAGGTGCTGGCCTCATCGCGAGCAGGCTCGCTCCCACAGGGATTGGGTTTCGTCAGTCATTAAGTGGTCAGGCGCTGAGCCAGCAAGGGCAACAGCTGTTCGCACGATGCCTCAATCTTCATATCCAGGAGGTCATCTGCCCGGGTCTTGCCCAGATTGATCGCCATCAACGGCTTTCCCTGATCCGCCACCACCCGGCACAAGCGAAACGCCGAGTACGCCATCAACGAAGACCCCACCACCAACAACCCTGCAGCCTGTTCCACTGCCGCCATGGCCTTGGCCGCCGTCACCTGCGCCACATTCTCGCCAAAAAACACCACGTCCGGCTTCATCCTTTCACCCGCGCAATGCGGACAATGCGGCACCTGGAACCGCGCCTCGAACGCCGGATCCAGCAACGTGTCGCCATCCGGTGCCTGCACCGCATCGACCCCGGCCAGATAGGGATTCTGCGCTTCCATCAGTTGCTGAATCGAATCCCGCTCGCTGCGCTGTCCGCAGTCCAGGCACAGTACCCGGTGCAGGCTGCCGTGAAGTTCGATCACATCATGGCTGCCGGCCTGATCGTGCAGGGTGTCGACGTTCTGGGTGATCAGCCCGCTGATCTGCTGGCTGCTTTGCAAACTGGCCAGGGCTTCGTGGGCCACGTTCGGCTGAGCCTGGCGCACACGCGGCCAGCCGAGCATCGCCCGCGCCCAGTAACGGCGCCGTGATTCCGGGGCCGACAGGAACTCCTGATACATCATCGGTTGCCGGCCGCGCCGCACGCCCTGATTGTCGCGGTAGTCCGGAATGCCCGACGGGGTGCTGATGCCGGCGCCGGTCAGCACCATGAATGGCTGCTCGGCCATCAATCGCTGGAGTCGGTCGAGTTGTTCGTCGAGCATGTTCAACACTCCGCAGGGCCTTGAGTGTCTGCAGGGTAGCACTTGCCGATAATCCTGTAGGAGCGCGGCTTGCCGGCGAAGGCGATTTCAAAAACGCCATCACCCGCAAGCCATGCGCCACAGGTCCAGGGATTACTTACGCGCCTCCAGAATCAGGTTGAACGGCGTTTCCGTCGCCCGCCGGAAACTCTTGAATCCGGCTTCGGTAAAGACCTTGCGCAACCGTGCCTCACCCGCCTGAGCGCCGAGCCCGAGGCCGACTTCCTGAGACAGCGAGTTCGGGGTGCAAATGAAGGTCGACGCGGCGTAGAACAGCCGCCCAACCGGGGTGACGTTATCGTCGAGCGAGTCGTTGGCGAACGGTTCCACCAGCAGCACCGTGCCGTCCGGTTTCAGCGCCTCATACGCGTGTTTTGCCGCACCCACCGGGTCGCCCATGTCGTGCAGGCAGTCGAAATAGCAGACCAGGTCATAGTCGTCGCCGGGGAAGCTTTTCGCGGTGCCCTGGAAGAACCGCGCGCGGCCGGAAACGCCGCCTTCTTCGGCGCGTTGGGTGGCGACGGTGACGGACGGTGCGTGGTAGTCGAAACCGACGAACCGTGAGTCCGGGAACGCCTGGGCCATGATCACCGTTGATGCACCGTGACCGCAGCCGATGTCCGCCACTTTGGCGCCGGACTGCAATTTGGCGACCACGCCGTCGAGGGCGGGCAGCCACTCGGCGATCAGGTGCGCCTTGTAACCGGGCCGGAAGAACCGTTCCGTGCCGCTGAACATGCACGGATGGTGATCGCCCCAGGCCAGGGCGCCGTTGCCGCGCATCGCGTTGACCAGTTTGTCCTTGTCATGGAAAAACGACGCGACCACCCCGATACCGCCTGCGATGTAAACCGGCGAATCCTCGATGGCCAATGCCAGCGCTTGCTCTTCGGGCAGGCGGAACTGGCCGCTCTCGTGCTCCATGTAACCGGAAGCGGCGTGGGCGCTGAGCCATTCGCGCAACAGGCGGGGATTGCAGCCGGTCTTGTCGGCGAGTGCTTCGGGGGTGATCGGCTGACTGTCGGCCATGGCCCGGTACAGGCCAAGCTCTTCGCCGAGGATGACGTTGGCAAGCATCGCCGCGCCGCCCATGTCGTTCACCAGTTTGCCCATGAAATCATTGAGTCTGGCCTCGTCCATCACGTGTGCTCCTTCAGCAGGATCACGGTCCAGAGGCCTTGTTTTTCGAGGCGTTCACCCTGGGCGGTGGTCGTGGGAATGACCAGGACGCTCTGCACGTCCTGCGTGCAGTAAGTTTAGTCCGAGCCCCGTGCGCCGCGGCCTGGAGCGACGAAAGCCCATCTCCCTGACACCACTGAACCCCTGTGGGAGCTAGCCTGCTAGCGATGGAGGTCCAGACACCGCGGTCATTCAGACAGCAGGCGTAATCGTTAACGCCCATCGCTAGCAGGCTAGCTCCCACAGGGTATTGGTGGTGTGTATCGCACTGTATCTAACCGGCATCCCGACACATTCCAGTTCATTCCCCGCCACCGCCGAACACAGCCCAGATACAAACCTGCGATGAACTGCATAGGCCGCTTGGCACCCTATACACCGTGAAGGGGACAACAATGACCACGCTCCAGCCTGAAACCGACCTGCAATCCACTCCCGTCAACCACCTGCGCGTCGATCAGTACACCAACGGCCTCATCGGCCCCAGCCAACCGATGCTCGGACCTCTGGCCGATGGCGGCACCCTGATCACCGGCACGCCGCCGGGCTGCTGGGGTCCGATGATCACGCCGGCCTTTGAGGGGGGCCACGAAGTGACGCAACCGGTGGCCATCACCGGAGCCGAAGTCGGCGACGCCGTAGCGATCAAAATCAAAAGTATGCGCGTCACTTCGCTGGCGACCTCGTCCGGGGTGATGAGCTTCGTGGAGGGGCGATACAACGGCGACCCGTTCGTCGCCAAGTTCTGCTCCAAGTGCGGCACCGACCACCCGGCCAGTCATGTCGAAGGCATTGGCGAGGAGTCGATTCGTTGTAACAACTGCGGCGCCGAAGTCAGCGCGTTTCGCTTCAGCCATGGCTACGTGATCGTGTTCGATGCGCAGAACCAGGTCAGCCTGACCGTCAATCAGGACGTCGCCAACCGATTGGCCGGCAATGCCTCGCAAATGTCAGCCCTGCCGGAATTCGCCGCCCAGCACTCGATCCTGTCCCTGGCCCGCGCCGACATTCCCGGCGTTGCCGCGCACATGCGCCCGTTCCTCGGCAACATCGGTACCACGCCGTCCCGTGACTTGCCCGATTCGCACAACTGCGCCGATTTCGGCCAATACCTGATCAACGCGCCTCACCGTTTCGGCATGACCCGCGAAGAGCTGCACGCGGCCAAGACTGACGGCCACATGGACACCAACTCGATCCGTGAAGGCTGCGTGCTGATCTGCCCGGTGAAAGTGCCGGGAGCCGGTGTGTACATGGGCGACATGCACGCCCAGCAGGGCAACGGCGAAATCGCCGGGCACGCCACCGATTGCTCCGGGGAAACCGAAGTGGTGGTGCAAGTGGTGAAAAACCTGACGCTGGAAGGGCCGATCCTCCTGCAAAACCTCGACGATCTGCCGCCCATGGCGCGGCCGATGAATGCCGAACAGCGGCAGAAAGTCCGCGAACTGGGTGAGCGTTGGGGGCAGCACGACATCGAGCAGAGCGGTCCCATCACCTTTATCGGCAGCGGCGAGAACCTCAACGTCGCCGTCGAGAACGGTTTGAAACGCGCCGCTTCGGTCACCGGCCTGCCGTATGACGAAGTGCTCAACCGAGCGACCATCACCGGCTCGATCGATATCAGTCGCTTGCCGGGCACCGTCCGCGTGACCTTCCTGTGCCCGATGGACGTGCTCGATCGCATCGGCATCGGTCATCTGGTGCGCGAGAAATACGACCTGGCGTAACGCCTGCCAAAGGGTCTGTACCGAAGTGTGTACAGACCCGCTGGCGATACAAGCGCTGCGATTTTCTGCCGCTGCGCAACACAGCCCCGATACACCGCTTGGGTTAACTGTGATTCCGAACTGGCAACCTTCGAGATCGACATCATGCAGACCTCCATCACCTCAGCGAAAGCGACCGTCGGGCTTGGCTTGCGTCGCGGATTAATGAAAGACCTCCAGGCCGCCCGTACCGGCGATTTCGATTTTCTGGAAGTCGCCCCGGAAAACTGGATCGGCATCGGCGGTGCCCACGGTCATGCGTTGCGTGCCCTGGCCGAGCGTTTTCCGTTGTCCTGCCACGGCTTATCGCTGTCGCTGGGTGGACCGGCGCCGCTGGACGTCGGGTTTTTGCAGGAAGTCCGGGTGTTCCTCGATCACTACAACGTGCCGCTGTACAGCGAGCACCTGAGTTATTGCAGCGATGACGGTCATCTTTACGACCTGTTGCCGTTGCCGTTTACCGAAGAAGCGGTGCATCACGTTGCCGCTCGAATTCGCCAGGCCCAGGACATTCTCGGTCGGCGCCTGGCGGTGGAAAACGTGTCCTACTATGCCGCACCCCAGCAGGACATGGACGAAGTGACCTTCACCAACGCGGTCCTGCGTGAAGCCGATTGCGACCTGTTGCTGGACGTCAACAACGTCTACGTCAACTCGATCAACCATGGGTTCGATCCGCAGGACTTTCTGGCCGGCATCGATTCGGGCCGGGTGGTGGCGATGCACGTGGCCGGGCACTTCGATGAGTCCGATACGTTGAAAATAGACACCCATGGCGCGTCGGTGAAACCAGTGGTGTGGTCGTTGCTGGCCCAGGCTTACGCCCGGTTTGGCGCACAACCGACGCTGCTGGAGCGGGATTTCAACTTCCCGGCGTTCTCCGAACTGGTGGCTGAATTGCAGACTATTCGCCGTTTGCAGGCTGAGGGGGTGAACCGTGGTTAAACACTCGTTGCATCACCAGCAATCCACGCTGGGCCAGTACCTGCGAGATCCCGATCACTGCGCGCCGCCGGCCGGGATGGATGTGGCGCGGGCACAGGTTTACCGCGACCTGATTTTTTCCAACCTGTCGTTGTTGCTCAGCGGGACCTTTCCGGTGCTGATCAAGATTCTCGGTGATGAGCACTGGCGTTCGCTGGTGCGAATCTTCCTGCGCGACTACCGCGCGCGCACCCCGAAATTCGGCGAAATCGCCCAGGAGTTTGTCGAGTTCCTGGCCTCCGGACCGCAGGCGTTAGGTGAGCGCGAGTGGCCGCCGTTCATGGTGGAACTGGCGCATTACGAGTGGGTTGAAATGGCATTGCAGCAGTCCGAGGCGGAGCCGTTGGCGCCGAGTGATGTGGCCTTGATCCTGGAACGACCGTTGCAGGTGTCGCCGCTGGCCTGGCCATTGGCCTATGCGTGGCCGGTGCAGTTAGTGGGGCCGGATCATCAGCCGGACGTCGCACGGCCTCAACCCACCTTATTGTTGGTGCGTCGGGCTGAGGACTGGAGTGTGAAATTTTCCGAGCTGAGCCCGTTGGCGTGGCGGTTGTTGCAGCGGATCGAGGAATTTCCCGAGCTGGACGGGCAGGCGCAGCTGGAAGGGTTGGCGGTGGAGGCGGGGGCCGCTGGATCGCCGGAATTCATGGCGAGTGGCGCGGCGTTGTTGCGGCAGATGCACGGGGAAGGGGTTGTTGGCGTAATTGCCTGACCGAATGCAATCCCCCCAAACACCACTTGACCCTGTGGGAGCGGGCTTGCTCGCGAAGGCGTCGTGTCAGGCAACATCACTGTCGACTGACACACCGCCTTCGCGAGCAAGCCCGCTCCCACAGGTTTAGTGGTGTGAATGGATATTTATGTGGCGGAGAAGAAGTACCGCGTCAGGTGAAAGAAGATCGGCGCCGCAAAGCAAATCGAATCCATCCGATCCAGCATGCCGCCATGCCCCTTGATCATGGTCCCCCAATCCTTCGCGCTCAGGCTGCGTTTAATGGCGGACATAACCAACCCACCCAGAAAACCCATCACCACGATCACCAGCGACATCAGCAGCGACTGCCAGAAATTGAACGGGGTCATCCAGAACATGCACCCGCCAATCAGCGTCGCGGACAGACCGCCACCGACCAAGCCTTCCACCGTTTTCGACGGACTCACCAGCGGTGCAACCTTGTGCTTGCCGAAGAGCTTGCCGAATACGTACTGCAACACATCACTCAACTGCACGACGAACACGAGGTAGAACAACAGCAGCGCGTTCTGCCCCTTGAAGCCTTCCAGGTCCAGCAGCAACAGGGCCGGCGCGTGGCTGATGCAGTAGACGCAAATCATCACCCCCCACTGGATCTTGGCTGCCCGTTCCAGGAACGCGTCGGTGTCCTGGCTCAGCACCGCAATCGCCGGCAACAGCAGGAACGCGTACACCGGAATCAACAGGGTGAACAGCGAATACCAGTGGGTGCCGATCAGCACATATTGCAGCGGAATCAGAATGAAAAACGCCGAAAACAGCGCGTTATGGTCGCCAAGCCGTGTCGGCGTCAGGGTGATGAATTCCCGGAGCGCGAACAATGAAATGAAACCAAACAGGATGACCGTTGCGTTGCCGCCCAACAGGTAGGACACGAAGAAGATGATGACCATGCCCCACCAGGCATTCACCCGCTGGTTGAGGTTTTCGATGGTCGACATCGAGCTTTCTGATTTAGCGCGCTTGGCCAGAATCCGGCCGATGATCGAAGCGATCGCCAACAGACAGGCAATGGCGCCGAAGAACCACAAGAACTTTTGGTCAAGATTCATTCCGCCAACCTCACAATCGCTTCACGCGCCCGATCCAGAAACACCTGTTTTTCCTCGCCACTGATCCGTTGCAGCGGGTCGCCGATACGGATCGTGCAGATGATGGGCAGCGGGACGTGTTTGCCTTTTGGCATGGAGCGATGCAGGTTTTCCAGGTAGATGGGCACCAGGTCCACATCGGGGAAGGTCTCGGCCAAACGGTACAGGCCTGATTTGAAAGGACCGGGCAACGCCTCGCTGCCGCGCGTGCCTTCCGGAAAGATGATGATCGAATGGCCGGCACGCACCACATCAAAAATCGGCTCTAGCACATTGACGCCGGGCGCCGGATTGCGCTCGATCAGCACCGCATTCAGGCCTTTCTGCGAAATGTACGAGAGAAACTTGTTCTTTCCCCAGTAATCAGCGGCGGCGACCGGTTTCACGTTCACCCGGGCTTCCGGTGGCAGGGCGGCGATGATTGCCAGGGTGTCCATGTGACTGGAGTGATTGGCGAAGTAAATGCGTTGGCGTGTCAGGTCCGGCGGGCTTTCCCAGCGGGCGGTGACGCCGATCAGGAAGCGAAGAACAGATATCAGCGCGTTACTGATCCACATGAGCATTCCCCTTGAGCTGGCGCGAGATGGCCAGCGTGCGCGTGACGCAGGTCGCGGCTGAGCCGACAGCGATGACGACCAGCGCGATCAACAGTACGTAGTGAGTGGCATAAACGCTGGCTTCGACGGCATTCAACAGAAGGGCCACGGTCATCACGGCCATGCGATGCTGCTTGGCCATGGGGCCGATGAAGCTTTGCTTCAGGCCAATCGAGCCGCCGAACACCCTGACATACGCCGTCAGTGCCGCGGCCAACGCCGCGAACCAGCCAAGATCGGCGTAGCCGATGGCATACCCCAGCGCGACGATCAGCAGGCTGTCGGCAATGCGGTCGGGGAATTCGTTGTAGAGGCTGCCGATGTCGGATTTCTTGCCGCCCTCGATCGCTACCATCCCGTCGAAGAGGTTGCACAGCAGGCGCAATTGAATGCCGACAGCGCAGAGGATTGAGCCGATGAGCCCGTTATCAATATTCAATGCCACCGCCCCGGCGAGCGCAAAGGCGATGCTGGCGACGGAGATCTGATTGGGGGAGATGTTTCTTTTCACCAGGAGGTCGGTGATGTGTTTCGCCCAGCCCGCAGAGCGCGTCTTGATGGGCCTTCTGTTGTCATCCATTCGCCAATATCCATATAAGTGTCGGTTGCTATCGGGTGCGCCACCGCCGCGTGTGACGCGACGGTGCCGACAATATAAAGGCTTTCCTTGGCCTTTGGGTCTGTTTACTGACTGCCTGGTCGTACCGGCAGCTTCAACTCCGCACACAACCCGCCGCCTTCACGATTGCTCAACGTCAACGATCCCCCGAGCGCCAACGCCAATTGCTGTGCAATCGCCAGCCCCAGACCGGTGCCGCCGGTGCTGCGGTTGCGCGAATTCTCTACCCGATAAAACGGTTCCATCACGTGGGCCAGTTCCTCTTCGGCAATGCCCGGCCCGCGATCCATGACCTTCACCGACAGGCTGTCTTTTTTCGCTTCCACCTTCAGTTCAGCGGCCCCGGCGAACTTCAGTGCGTTATCCGTCAGGTTGACCAGCACCCGCCGCAAGGCATGCGGCCGGATGTCGATTACCGCGCCACATTTGCCACTGAGCTGCACGTCCTTGCCCACGTCCTGGTAGTCAAACACCAGGCTGTCGAGGAACGAATCCAGGTCGGTGCGGCGGCTTTCTTCGGTGGCGCCGTGCACGCTGCGGGCATACGCCACGCCTTCGCGCACCAAGTGCTCCATCTCGCCGAGGTCACTCCACAATTTGTCTTTCTCGATGCAGTCGTCCATGAATTCGGCGCGCAGTTTCATGCGGGTGATCGGGGTTTGCAGGTCGTGAGAAATCGCCGCCAGCAGTTGCATGCGCTCCTTCAGGTACGCGGCGATGCGCGCCTGCATCGAATTGAAGGCGATGGCGGCGTGGGCAACTTCGGTCGGGCCTTTTTCATCCAGGTGCACCGCGTGGGCGTTGGGATCAAGGTTGTCCACCGCCTCGGCAAGGCGGGTGAGGGGGCGGATAGCGATTCTGACGGCCAGCCAGGTGCAGGCGATCATCAGCGCCAACTGACCCAACAACACGATGGGTAACCACGGCGACAGCGCCACCATTGCCGGACGCACATCGATGGTGACGGGGCTGCCGTCCGCGAGTTTAAGGTGGACCTGGAAGTGCTTTTGCGGGCCGGGAATGTCGGTCACAGTCATCGGGTAATCCTTGCCGATGGCGTCTTTGATCGAGGTCATCGCGATGGGCATGTCTTCCATGCGGGTGCCCGGCGACCCTTCATTGAGCAGATAACTGTAATTGCGACGGTTCAGTTGTTGCAGCCAGCTCATGCGTTCTTCGGCCGGCAAGCGGTCGAGGATGGCAATGGAGGTCGAGACGTCGGTTTCGAGGTTGCCGAGCATGGTGTTTTTCGCGCTTTCGTAACGCTCGTAATACTGCGCGCCGAAGGACAGCGCCTGCGCCAGGATCAGGCAGACCAGGAAGATCAGCGACAACCGTGAGGCGAGGGTGCGTGGCCAACGAAGCGACAGGTTCATGACGGCGCACCGAGCACGTCCACCGGCAGCGAAAACACGTAGCCCTCACTGCGCACGGTTTTGATATAGGCCGGTTCGCGGGCATCGTCCAGCAAGCGCTGGCGCAAACGGCTGACCAGCAAGTCGATGGAGCGATCAAACAGATCGGCGTCGCGGCCCTGGGTCAGATTCAGCAGTTGGTCACGATTGAGCACCCGTTGAGGGTGATCGAGGAATACTCGCAGCAACCGATATTCCGCGCCGCTGAGCGCGACCATGGTGCCGTCTTCATCCAGCAAGTGCCGGGCCGAGGTGTCGAGGCGCCAGCGGCCGAACGCCAGCAGGCGACCGCTTTCAGTGACTACCAGGTTCGGCGGCAGCATCCGCGTGCGGCGCAGTACGGCGTTGATCCGTGCGAGCAATTCACGGGCGGCGAATGGCTTGACCAGGTAATCGTCGGCGCCCATTTCCAGGCCGATGATGCGGTCGGTTTCGTCGTTGCGGGCGGTGAGCATAAGCACCGGTGTGGCCTTGTGTTTGCCGGCGCGCAACTCGCGGCAGAGCATCAGGCCATCGTCGCCCGGCATCATGATGTCGAGCACGATCAGGTCCACCGGCGTGGACTCAAGGAAGGTGCGCATCTGACGTCCGTCGGCGACGACCGTGGTGCGCAGGCCGTTCTTCTTGAGGTAGTTGCCTACCAGTTCCCGGATCTCGCGGTCATCGTCCACGATGAGAATGTGATCGACGTGTTCCATGGGGCCAAGCCTCTATCAATGGGGGATGTTGCGCAGTCTATCGAGCCTTTGCCTGCTCGCCCGCAGCCCTTTGTATTGCAGTGTATCTGGCGTGGCAGCGGATACACGCGAACGCAAAAATACGATTTTCCGGGGGTTTTGTATCGCTCTGTATCAGGGGCCGGCTTTGATACGTACCGATTTACACGGGTCTGTTTTCGACACAGACGAGATACCTCGCGAGCTTCTAATGGGTTCCATCGAGGCAACCCACACCGCCTCTTCTCAATTGAACGATCTACCCATTGAAGCCTTGAGGAAATCACCATGAACACCAAAGCCATCTACGCCGCTTGTTTGTTTGCCGCCCTGAACATCTGCACCTTGTCGGCCCGCGCCGAAGCTACCGATGTCAGCGCCAAAACCTACACCTACGGCACCCACCTGGACATCAAGAAAGTAGTGTCGCTGAAAGAGGACGCCGCGCCTTCCTGCGGGATTGTGAATGCCCAGCTGACCTACCTGGATTCCCAGCAGCACACCCAGGTGCTCGATTACCGCAAGTTTGCTGACGGCTGCAACGCGGACAACTGAGTTCTTCGCTGACCGATTGCCAATCCCCTTTGAAACAGGAAGAACACCATGAACAACGTCACTCGCTATTTGACCGCTGTTGCTTTCTCCGTAGCCGGTGCGGCGGCCCATGCCAATGCCGCGGTTGAACAGAAAAGCTGCGGCAGCGCGACCTGCTTCCAGCTGACGCCGGTGGCGGAGCAGGGCGGCCATGCCTTCCTGGCCGAGGACGGTGCAAGCCGTACGCCGCAGGGTCAGCTGGTTGCAGAGAACGGCGCCAGCCGGACGCCGCAAGGGCATTTGCTGGATAACCAGACGGCCTGAAGCCCGAACACTGTTTTGAGCTCACCGCCAATCCCCTGTGGGAGCGGGCTTGCTCGCGAAAGCGGAGTGTCAGTCGACATTAATTTTGAATGTACTGGCCTCTTCGCGAGCAAGCCCGCTCCCACAGGGGATTGGTGTGAATCGCCACCCCTCACATGTTTAGGTGATCCCATGTTTCTCATCGCTTTCCTGGGCGGCATATTGACCGTCCTCAGCCCCTGCATCCTCCCGGTCGTGCCGTTTCTGTTCGCCGGTGTCAAACGCACACGTTCCTCGATCCTGCTCACCCTTGGCGGCATGGTCCTGACCTTCGCCCTGATCTCGAGCCTGGCCGTGGTCAGCAGCGAATGGGTGGTGCAAGCCAACAACACCGGTCGCCACGTCGCGCTCTTCGTGATGGGGTTGTTTGCCCTGTCGCTGATTTCCGCCCGTGTCGGTGACTGGATGGCCCGTCCCTTCGTGGCGCTGGGCAATCGCCTCGACCCCGACACCCGCAAAATGTCCGGTCCGCTGGGTTCGGTCATGATCGGCGTCGCTACCGGCCTGCTCTGGGCACCGTGTGCCGGACCGATCCTCGGCGTAATTCTCACCGGCGCCATGCTGCAAGGCGCCAACGCCCAGACCAGCCTGTTGCTGTTGGCGTACGGCCTGGGCAGCGCGTTGTCGCTGGGCACCTTGCTCTTCGCCGGTCGCGGCCTGGTCAATCGCTTGAAAGCCTCGATTCCGGTCACCGGTTGGCTGCGTCGTGGTGCCGGTGTTGCCGTGCTGGCCACCGTGGCGGTGATTTCCACCGGTGCCGACCGGACACTGTTGGCCAGCACCTCGTCCGAAGGCGTCAGCAGCCTCGAAAAAGGCGTGATGGAAACCGTGCCGAAAGTCGTCGATTACTTCGTCAGCAAGGTCAAGGCCGACTCCATGGACAACGCCCAGGGCCCTATGCCGTCACTGTCCGGTGCCGTGCAATGGCTGAACTCGCCAGCGTTGAGCAATGATTCGCTCAAAGGCAAAGTGGTGTTGGTGGACTTCTGGACCTACGACTGCATCAACTGCCAGCGCACCTTGCCGTACGTGAAGGATTGGGCGAAGAAGTACGAGAAGGATGGCCTGGTGGTCGTCGGCGTCCACACCCCTGAATACGGTTACGAGCGCATCATCGACAACGTCAAGGATCAGGTCAAAGAGCTCGGCATTACCTACCCGGTGGCCATCGACAACAACTACGCGATCTGGCGCGCCTTCGACAACCAGTACTGGCCCGCTCACTACCTGATCGACGCCAAGGGCCAGGTGCGTTACACCCACTTCGGTGAAGGCGCCTACGAAACCCAGGAGAAAATGATTCAGCAACTGCTGGAAGAGGCCAAGGCACCTTCCGCGTAACCCGCGACATCAATGGCTCACAGGCTGCGCGCCGTGGGCCATTGGTTTTTTCTCCTGATTGCGCCGCCAGGCTGCCGGTGGTGCTCCGTACTCTCGACGAAAGGCCCGGCTGAACGCCGTGTCGGTCTGGTACCCCACCTCTTCGGCAATCCGCATCAACGAACTGTTACTGCTGCGTAAAAGGTTGGCCGCGAGCAACATCCGCCATTGCGTCAAATACTGCATCGGCGAACTCCCCACCAATTGCGCAAAGCGCTCCGCCAATACCGACCTGGACGTGCCGGCGGTCCGCGCCAGTTCATCCAGGGTCCAGGCGTGACAGGGTTTTTTGTGCAATGCGTTCAGGGCGGCACCGACAATCCGGTCGCTCACACCCGCCAGCCATCCGGTCCGGCCTTCACCGTGCTCGTTCATGTACAGGCGCAGCACTTCGATGAACAGCACCTCGGCCAGTTTCGCCAGCACACCTTCGCCGCCGGGCCTGGGTGAGCGTGCTTCGGCCAGTGCATAACGGACGGAAGATTCCAGCCAGATACCCGCATTCGAGCCACGCACATTGACCCGGACCACGGCCGGCAACCCGGTCAGCAACATGCCCGCCAACCGCGTATCGCACGCCAGATAACCGCACACCAGACGCGTCACCGCGCCTCCACCGCCATAGCTCAATTGTCGTGGACGGCGCGCCAGCACCACGTCCAGGCGCTTGCCGGCGACCGGCGTCAGCCCGGGTTGCGAACTCATGCGATGGGCATCGCCCTGAGGGAATACCACCACATCGCCAGCGGTCAGCCGCAGCGGCGGAGCGTTGCCCATCTCGACGTAGCATTCGCCTTCGGTGATCAAGTGAAAGATCACCACCCGCTCGGCGCCGGGCTCCAGAAACGGGGCAGCGGTGTCGGCACTGGGCGACTGGTAGCACCAGGGCGCCGTGAACCTGGCGTTGATGAAAATCGCACCGACCAGGCGGACGACGCGCAGGGTTTGGGACAGGGCGTCCATGGTGGTTTTCCGTGCGGCTGGGGCTTCCTGATTGTGAGCGTGTCGCCTTCGAACGTGCATTCTCCGGACGATCGGACAGAGTTGCCCGACGATCGGGCAGGACGCCAGCGTGGCGCAGAGCGATAGTTTGCCTACAGGGCCACTGCCGACCCTGTCATCAATAACAAGAATGAGAGGTTGCCATGCCGAAGTTCGTCATAGAACGCGAGATTCCAGGTGCTGGAACACTGTCAGAAAGGGATTTGAAAGCGGCTTCGCAAAGGTCCTGCCGGGCGTTGCGCGATTTGCCAGAGGTGCAGTGGCTTCAGAGTTATGTCACGGGCGACAAGTTGTACTGCGTGTACATCTCGCCGAGCGAAGCGCTGATCCAGGAGCACGCCAGGCAGAGCGGATTCCCGGCCAACCGAATTTCCCAGGTCACCAACATTATCGATCCGACCACGGCGGAATAAGCCGGGACAGCGTTCCAATCCTTACGGAGCAGAATTAATGAGTACCCCCCTTGATCTCATTGCCCTGAAAAACCGCCAGATGGCCTCTTGGGCCAGCGGTGACTATGCCGTGATCGGCACCACCTTGCAGATTGTTGGCGAGCAACTGGCCGAAGCCTGTGACTTGCTCTGCGACGAGCGTGTGCTGGACGTGGCCGCCGGTAACGGCAATGCGACGCTCGCTGCTGCACGCCGGGGCTGCAACGTCACCTCGACCGACTACGTGGCGGCGCTGCTGGAGCGCGGCGAAGACCGGGCCCGGGCCGAACGCCTGGAGGTGACCTTTCAGGTCGCCGACGCCGAGGCGCTGCCGTTCGAAGACGCCAGCTTCGATGCCGTGCTCTCGACCTTCGGTGTGATGTTTACGCCGGACCAGGCCAAAGCGGCTTCGGAACTGGCCAGAGTGTGTCGCCCCGGCGGCCGCATCGGTTTGGCCAACTGGACGCCGGAAGGCTTCGTCGGCCAGATGTTCAAGACCCTGGGTCGGCATCTGCCGCCACCAGCAGGCGCGCAACCGCCTTCAAACTGGGGAACCGAAGCCTGGTTGCACACGCACTTCGATGAGCGCGACTTCCAGGTCCAGGTGACGCGCCGTACTTTCAACTTCCGCTATCGCTCGGCGGCGCACTTCATCGACACTTTCCGCACCTGGTACGGCCCGGTCCACAAAGCCTTCGCGGCGCTGCCTCCCGAAAGTGGCCAGGCCTTGGAAAGCGACCTTGCCGGACTGATCAACAAGATGAACAGGGCGGGAGAGAAATCGCTGGTGGTGCCGAGTGAATACCTCGAAGTGGTGATCACCCGGCGCTGACCCGGCAGCACACACAACCTCTGTGGGAGCTAGCCTGCTAGCGATGGCGGAGTGTCAATCGACAATGATGTTGCCTGGCACTCCGCCATCGCTAGCGGGCTAGCTCCCACAGGGATATGTGGTGTGTTCAAGGGCTCACTCATCCACCCGCTCGGTATACACCACCCACACGCTGCACGGCATTTTGTACAGCAGGTGCTCCACCGTGCTGCCGATCAACCGGCCCAGACCGCGATGGCCGACCCGGCCCATGACAATCACATCGACGTCATAGGCATCGGCATAACGGGTCAATACCTTGGCCGGATTGCCCATGATCATGTGCCGCTGCTCGGGCGCGATGCCGTTGCGCTCGGCCAATTCGTTGAAGGCGTCTTCCTGGTAGTCGAACAGGGTCTTGGCCTTGCCCGAATTGAAAAATGCCGAACCGTTGTCGAAGCCGAACTCATCCGCGCTGATGGATGACAGGTCATAGGCGTACACCACATCCAGCTCGGCGTTGCAGGCACTCGCCAGTTTCGCCGCTTCGTGAAGGATCCGGTCATTGAAGGTTTTGTAGTGATCATCGCGATGGAAAGGATCGACCGCCGCGACGATCCGGCGTGGCAGGGCGTGAATGGCATGGCTGACGAAATGCAGCGGCACCGGGCATTCACGCAGCAGATGCACGTCGAGCGGGGTGAACATCAGCCGCGACAGCAGCGATTCGTGCTCCAGGGCCTTGATCAGCACGTCCATCGGCTGCTCTTTGAGGTGAATCAGGATTTCTTCCAGCGGTTTTTCGACCCATGCCACCTCGGTGGTGACGTGGACCCCGATCTTGCGCAAGGGGCGGGCCTGCTCTTCGAGCCATTGGCGGTGTCGATCGACGTAGCCCAGGCGAATCTGTTCCAAGGCCTTTTCGTTGACCAGGCTCGCCGTGGCCAAACCTTCCAGGTAATCGAAAGCCACGATGTGCAACGCCGCGTCTTCGGCCTTGGCCAGCGCCGCTGCCCTGTCGAAGGCGGGGCTGTGCTCCATCAGTGGCGAGGCGACCAGCATGAAGCGTGATTGACCAGACATGGCGAACCTCCCGTGGATGAACGAAGAGACAGCAGTCATTCAATCCTTAAGTATTGACCATGATCGAGATCCCGTCCGTCAGCCCGGCGCAGGTTGGGGTTTATGACGGTCGCAGGGCGGGGAGGCGCCTTTCCATTATTAGGGTGCGCTCGGCACCGTGGAATTCATCGCGGACCTTGCGAAAGCCCAGCTTGAAGTAAAAGGCTTCTGCGGTGATGGAGGAGGGGACGCGCAAGACCTCGATTTTCGCTTCGGTGGCGATGCACTCTATGGTTGCCATCAATTGCCTTCCGAGGCCGCGTCCTTGATGGGCGGGGTCGACAAATACGCTGCGCACCACATCGCGATCAAGGCTGGCCGTGGCCACGACACGATTTTCGATCGTTGCGACGAAGACCTGTCGTTGGCTCAACAACGTGCGAACGGATTCGATGGAAAAGCTCTTTTCCACCTGCGCGATGATGTCGGGGGAGTAGTCCTGGGCGTTGGACTGGCGTAGCGACTGGATGATGACCTGGCTGATGGCGGGTGCGTCTGCTGGGGTGGCGGGCCGTATTTGCGGTTTCATGTGCTACCTCAGTCCTTTGAAAACACCACTCCCCCTGTGGGAGCGAGCCTGCTCGCGATGGCTGAGTGTCAGTCGACACCTACATCGGCTGGAAAGCAGTCATCGCGAGCAGGCTCGCTCCTACAGGGAATGATCATGTAATCCGGGCGCCGCGCGCTTCAAGCAGCTCGCGCAATACGGAACGGTGGCAATGCGCCTCTTCCTCGCAATAACACCCGACCGCCAGTGAGGTTTGATGGGAGAGGGCGGCCAGCAGATCCAGCAACTGACTGGGCGCCGGGTGGTTCATTTCGGCCTTGAACTTGCGCCGAAAGGCCTCCCAGGCTTTCTCATCCTCGGCGGCTTTGGCTTCTGCAACCAGTTCGGCGCTGGGCGACAGCAGCGGCTGCCACACATCATAAAAATCCCGACTGGCAAACTCGGCCTTCGGTACCCCGCGAGGTGGGCGGCGTACCGTGCCGATCCGCAGCCCTTCATCAGGCAGGCGGGGTGAGCCAAGTCTTACGATATGGATCGCCATACCGCGTTACTTGTGACGCGATCCGTCAAACCACTCCATGGCGGTGCGCCAGATGCAGATGCCGAGAAAGTAAGCCGACATCAGCAGCCAAAGCCCCATCACCATCGGGTTGACCACCGGATGGTTCACCACCAGCGACAAGCTGCACAGCAACCAGATGGCGGTCACGGCGATGTTGATCGGCATGAACTTGCGCACGCGGAACGGGTGCAGGAATTTCATCCGCGTTACGGTCAGCAAGGCGAGGCCGATGACGGTCAGGAAGGTAATCCACGGCGACGGGGCGATGATGTACAGGCACAGGGCCACGACGTTCCACGCGGCGGGGAAGCCCTGGAAGTAGTTGTCCTTGCTTTTCATGTTGACGTTGCAGAAGCAAAACAGCGACGACACCAGAATCAGCGACACGGTCAGCAGCAGCGTGTAGTCCGGCAACGGGATGTAGCGATAGATGAATAATGCGGGGATGAACACATACGTCAGGTAGTCGATCACCAGATCGAGGATCGACCCATCGAAGCTCGGCAGCACCGACTGCACATTGACCTTGCGTGCCAGGGCACCGTCCAGCCCGTCGACAATCAGGGCCACGCCCAGCCACAGCAGGCAGTTGGTGGCCTGGTTCTCCAGCAGGGCGAGGGTGGCGAGGAAGGCAGTGACCACGCCGGTGGCGGTAAAACCATGGGCGCCCCATGCTTTGAGCCTGGCGATGTGTAGGGTGGATATCACGGGGGCGTTCTCCAGAAAGTGAAGCAAGCCAGTCATCACCCTCGTTATCAAGGGCGGCGGCAAACCGGTTCGGTTGCAGGTATCGACCGGAAATCCGGGAATAAGGTTCACCGTCAGTGAATCTTAGCTGGGCCGGCAAGAAATACTTCGGATTAATCCGCAAGGCTTTCCACTTAAACACGGCGCTTCAGGCACATCTGCCTTTGTGGTGAGGGGATTTATCCCCGTTCGGCTGCGAAGCAGTCGTAAATCCGGACAATTGAGTCTCTTTGAAAGGACGCTGGGGGCCGCTTCGCGACCCAACGGGGATAAATCCCCTCACCACAGGGTTCTTACTCGGCTGAGGATGATTTCGTTTTCTTCGCCAGTCGGGTCTGTGTCATGTCAGCCAAACGGTGGTGGCGCATTCAGTAGCGAGGACTATTGTTGCCAGACCGGGTCACTCCCATCGATGAGGACGTCGTCATGAACACCAGCGATTTGCTCGAACAACTCCTGCGGGCCGGCCAGGGCTCCGGGGCGCAACAGGGTGGCGCATCCGCTCAGGGCGGCATCGGCGGCGGGCTTGGCGGGTTGCTGGGCGGCCTGTTGGGCGGTGGCGGCGGTTCAGCCATGGGTGGCGGCGGACTGGGTGGATTGCTCGGTGGCCTGCTGGGAGGCGCTTCGCCCATGGGCGGCGCGACCCGGACCCGCTCGGGTGGCGGCACCAACTATGCGGCCCTGGCGTCCCTCGGAATGATGGCATTTCAGGCGTATCAGGCGTGGCAACGCAGTCAGGCGGCTGCGCCGCAACAGGCACCGCGCACGGTCGACTTGTTGTCCGGCCCGGAAGTCGAGGACCACAGCCATGCGATCCTGCGCGCGTTGATTGCGGCGGCCAAGGCTGATGGCCGGATCGATGAATCCGAGAAGCAGATGATCAGCACCGAAATTGGCCGCCACACCGACGACCCGCAGCTGCAGCAATGGCTGGATGACGAAGTTGCCCGGCCGCTGGATGCTGCCGATGTGGCGCAGTCGGCAACGGATCCTGGCATGGCATCAGAGATGTACCTGGCCAGTGTGATGCTGGTGGACGATCAGCAGGATGCCGAGCGCAACTATCTGGATGAGCTGGCGGCTGCACTGAAGATTGATCCGCAGCTGCAAGTGCATCTGGAGCAGCAGGCCAAGCGTGGTGTGGCATAAGTGATGTAATCCCGAACGCCCTTGATCTGTAGCAGCTGCCGAGCTTGCGAGGCTGCGTTCGTCTACGCAGCAGTCGTCAATCCTTCAAGCTGCGTGCGCCTGGAGGAATACAGGGGGCCGCTTCGCAGCCCAACGGGGGCAAGCCTCCTCGCTACAACGGCAGATGCAGGGGCTCCGCGCTTACTCGACTGGGACGTGGTTACTCAGCACTCGATTCACCTGTTCTATCAATGCTGCGGCAACTTCCAGCGTCCACGCCATTGCTCATACTGCCCCTCAGGCATCTGCACCAACACCGGAGACTCACGAGGATCCAGCCACTCGAACAACCGCGAAATATCCCCCTGACCCATCGCAGTACACCCCAACGTAGGTGAGTCAGGACCGCGCCAGATATGGAAAAAAATGCACGAACCGCCACCTGGTGACGCCGGCGTGTTGTGCTCGATAAAGATGCCTTTGCGGTAGCCATCCTCTTTGCGCATCCGCTCAGAGCTGTTCCAGTCCTTGGCTGTCGCCGCGCCGTCTACCAGTTCGTTGTAACGTGCGGATTTGCTGTCATCCACGCATTCAGTGGTTGATGTCAGCGCGAGATAAGGCAGTTTTGTATTGCCCGTCGTGTCGTAGCCGAACGCCGTTCCAAGCTTGAATATCCCCGCAGGCGCTTTCCCGTCTCCTTCACGTTTGACCGGTCCTTCACCGGGCTCAACGTTGCCCAGACCCTTGCCCCAGGCCATTCCGTTCTTACCGACCACCACCGCAAACCCGTCACCGACTTTTCGAAAGCTTCCCCCAACCCGCTCATAACGCTGGGCATTGCCCTGAATGTCATCCCAGTTTTTTGTGGTGACCACAATCAGTTGGCGGCTGGTGTCCAGCACTTCGCTGGCACTCAGCGGCGTAATGGGAAAATCCATCACGTTCTTCGGCGCTCCCTCTCCACCGAACGTGAAGTGCCACCACTCTTTCGAGTACCCGGCAAATCCCTCTTTTTCCATGGCGCTGCTGAGTCGCTGACGGTTTTCCTTTGCGGTCGCATTGATGGTCGGGTTGGCGGTATGCGCGCGCTCATCAAAGCAATCGTACCCGGTGCCCATGTCGAGTGCGCCGTCGTGCCAGCGTTGGGCATACGGCGCGGTGCAATCGACTTGTGCGGCCGAGGGTGTCCAGGTGTCGGCGGATGGTGCCTTGGGGCCGGTCAGCGTCAGGTCGACGGTTGAGCCTCTGGAGTGATTCGACACCCGCGCCACGTAACCCAGTCTCCAGAAGTCCTGCTTGTCCACGCGTGGATAGAACTCGGCCTTGCGCGGGTCTCCCGGCTCAGTCGCGAAGCGGCCCATATCGGCCACCGCACGGCTGGGTCGATAGCAGTCGAACACCTTCAAACCGTAGCCTTGCTTTTGAAGTGCCTGTTGCACCCGGGCGAGGGCCTGGGCGGTGTCCAGCGACAGCAGGCATTCGGCAGCGGCGTAACCGTCGAGTGGGTGTCCGGTGAAGTTGTGGGCGCTGGCGTAGCGGATGTCTTGCTCGATGGTGGGGTCAATCGTGCGCAGGTAGACCATGTGTTCCGGCTTTGACTCGGCACTGGCCATGCCAGGAACGATGAGGCTCAGCAACAGCAGCGATCGCAGGCACGGGCGGCGGCGCGATTGATTCGGGAATGGTAGCGAGGAGGGCATACGAACCTTCAGGTTTAAGCGCATGAAGTTTTTGTCCGGAGAACACTTCAAACGGAGCTTAAACCATGAATGCCCGTGTATGGCCGATTCATGTCCGGCAGCTGGCTTTACGGTGCAAAAACGAAGACGCCCGCGATGTTGTCGCGGGCGCCAGGTTCAGGCCAGGTCTTCAGGCCACCGGAATCATCGGGTCAGCCGCTGCCAAAGCAATGGCCCGATCAGCGGCTGGCGGGTAGATCCACTGGGTGTTGATCTGCGTCTTGAGCTCCTTGGCTTCGTCCTTGACCAGTTTGAGCTGGCGATCCCAGCCTTCGGTGAACACCGCGCCCCAGGCACCCAGGTCGAGGCAGGTCACGTATTTCGGTTGACGGTAAGGGGTTGGCGCGACGCCCAGCAGATCCGCAGCAACGTTGTTCCCGGCGTGACGGCCCAGGGCGATCGCATGCTGGCACGACATGGCGGCGAAATTGCCAAGGTCGTCGGTGGCGGCATAGGCGACGTCGCCGGCGGCATAGACATGCTTCTGGCCCAACACTTTCAGGTTTTCATCGACGTGCAGGCGTCCTTGCGGATCGCGATCGCTGGTCAGATGTTCGGTCAGCGGACTGGCGCGGAAACCGACGGTCCAGATCACCGTTTGCGCCTCGATGTGGCGGCCATCGGCGAGGGTAACGCCGTTGGCGTCCACCGCAGCAACACTCGCGTTGACGATCCATTCGACGCCCAGGTGTTCGGAGGCCTCGATGAGCGACGGACGAATGCCGTCACCCAACGTCGCACCGATCTGCGGCGCGCGGTCGACGATGATCACGCGTACGTCCTGGTCATCGCCCAGCACAGCCCGCAGGCGTGCCGGCATCTCGGTGCCGGTCTCGATCCCGGTAAAGCCGCCACCGGCGACCACCACAGTGTTGCGGGCAACGTTGTACGGCTTGTCCTTGAGGGATTTGATGTGGTTTTCCAAACGCACGGCGGCTTCGATCTGGTCCACGTCGAAGGCGTGCTCGGCAAGGCCTGGCACTGCTTTCGGACGGGCCAACTGGCTGCCGGCCGCCAGCACCAGACGGTCGTAGCTCAACGCTCCCTCGCGACCCGCTTCATCGCGGTAGCTGACGGTCTTTGCCTGCTCGTCGATGCGCTCGGCCATGCCTTTGACGAAACGTACGCCGACCGAGTCGAACAGTGCGTCCAGCGGGGCGAACATCTTGTGCACGTCGGGTTCGTAGAAGCGGGGACGGATGCGCAATTCCGCCTGAGGCGCCAGTAAGGTGATGTCCACGTCGTTACGGTCGTGCATGTCCAGCAGACGTGCGGCGCTCAATGCACTCCATACACCACCGAACCCCGCACCGATAACCAGAATTTGCTGTTTCATGATTTGTTCCTGAAAAGAGTGGTCAATAGTCTTGAAGGTGTTTTTCAAGTTGGCGGGACGGCAGTCGTCCGCTGTGAGTGCAGGGTATTGACGGAGTCTGCTGGGCGCACTTCTACATCGGTTCAGCAAAGTCATACTTCAGTGCGCGGAAGATATACCAAGGTATTAGCGGGAGGAGGGTGGTCTTGATGCAGTCCAGCAGTTTGTCGGCGTCACAGGGTTCAGGCAGCCAGGCAACCGTGTGAAGCGATCCACCGTTAACGGGCAAAAGAGGCATTTTGCTGGCCCCGAAGCTTCAAAGTTGTCGCCAAAATCACTTCATTTTCAGGTGGTTAGGCGGAATGCAATTGCGAAGTGTATTTGTCACGATGATCTCGTTTGCCCTGGCCAGCGTTGCAGCCACTGCCCAGGCCAAGGAACTGGCCTCCAATGATCGGTATATGTGCAGCTGGGGAGCGGGAACGGCAGCGAGGGCCCAGGAACTGAAGCTGGCCGGGGTCTCGCTGTATGCCGCCCGGCAGAAGATTCAGGCGTACAAATTCAACAAGGCGTGGATGCGCATGATGGCGATGGGCATCACCGAGCAGACTTACGACAGCAAGTCGCGATTCAAGCCGGCGGATGTCCGGCAGAGTTTTTATGAGGAGTGCGTGCGGTACAAGTTGGCGCGTAAATAGAGAAGCGAATAGTTCGATATCGGTCAGTTAAGCGTAACCTCCTGTGGGAGCGGGCTTGCTCGCGAAAGCGGTGTATCAGTCGACATCAATGTTGACTGTGCTGCCGCCTTCGCGAGCAAGCCCGCTCCCACAGGGTTCTGCGGTGTGATCTGGTTTTCTCAGTTCAGGCACTGCGCCCCGGCCTTGGCCACTTGCGCATCCTGCTCGGCTTTCACGCCAGACACACCCACTGCGCCAATCACCTGACCGTCGACAATAATAGGCACGCCACCTTCAAGGGAAGTCAGCAACGGCGCCGACAAAAACGCGGACCGTCCTCCGTTGACCATCTCTTCATAACCCTTCGATTCACGCCGGCCAAGGGCGGAAGTGCGGGCCTTTTCGGTGGCGATGTAGGCGCCGATCGGCGCGCAACCGTCAAGGCGTTCCAGGGCCAGAGGATGGCCTCCATCGTCGACAATCACGATGGTCACGGCCCATTGATTGTTCTGCGCTTCACTGCGGGCGGCGCTGAGAATCCGGCTGACTTCGGTCTGGCTCAGTACGGCTTTGCTTTTCATGGGAATACTCCGGGGCTCGATGGGGGCAACGCGGCTTCGACCAGCTCGATCCAGTGCCGGACCGGGGTTCGGCCCGCTCCGTCGAGGTGCGACTGACAGCCGATGTTGGCCGTGACAATGACTTCGGGATGACCGCTTTCCAGTGCGTTGAGTTTGTTGTCGCGCAGTTGCCGGGACAGCTCCGGTTGGGTGAGCGAATAGGTGCCCGCTGAGCCGCAACACAGATGACCATCAGGAACGAACGTCAGGTTGAAACCCAGCCTCGTCAGCAGCGCTTCAACCGCTCCGCCGAGCTTTTGTGCGTGCTGCAAGGTACAGGGGCAATGAAATGCCAGGCGCTGATCGCTGTGTATGCCGAGCTTTTCCAACGGCTCGTCGCGCAGTACTTCAACCAGATCCCTGGCCAACGCACTGACCTTCCTGGCCTTCTCGGCATACGCCGGATCGGCGCTGAGCAGGTGGCCGTAGTCCTTGATGAAGGCGCCGCAACCGCTGGCGGTTTGCACAATTGCCTCGGCGCCTTGCTCAATGCTCGGCCACCACGCGTCGATATTGCGGCGCGCGCGATCAAGGCCGGCCGCTTGTGCGTCCAGGTGATAATCGACCGCGCCGCAGCACCCGGCCTCGCGAGCCGGCATAACGCTGATCCCCAGTCGATCCAGGACACGCGCGGTGGCCGCGTTGGTGTTCGGCGACAGACTCGGCTGCACGCAGCCTTCAAGCATCAGCACTTGCCGCGCGTGGCGGGCGGTCGGATGTTGTTTGGCCGGATACACATGGCGCGGCAACTTGGCTCGCAGCGTGTTGGGCAGCAACGCACGGAACATCTGGCCGCTGCTGACCAATGCTTTGAACAGCCCCGGATTGGGCACGATGCCGCGCAGGCCTTCGCGCAGCAAGCGCTGGTCGAGTGAGCGCGGTACCGCTGCATCGACCACCGCGCGGCCGATGTCGAGCAAGTTGTGATAGTCGACGCCCGAGGGGCAGGTGGTTTCGCAATTACGGCATGACAGGCAGCGATCCAGATGTTGTTGAGTCTTCTGGGTGACCTCGTTGCCTTCCAGCACTTGCTTGATCAGGTAGATGCGCCCGCGCGGTCCGTCCAGTTCATCGCCGAGCAGTTGATAGGTCGGGCAGGTGGCATTGCAGAAGCCGCAATGCACGCAGGTGCGCAGAATGCTTTCGGCTTCTTCGGCGCGGGGCAGTTGGCGGGCCTGTTCGCTCAAGGTGGTCTGCATGGGTCAAAGCTCCGCGTACAGGCGACCGGGGTTGAAGAGGCCCCGTGGATCGAGTTGGTCCTTCAAGTTGCGGTGGTAGCGCATCAGTGCTGCGGGCAGCGGTTGGAACGGGCTGTCGATCAGACCGTGGCTGTAACAGGTCACATGCCCGCCGACTTCATCGACGACTTTGCGAATGAACGTCGCTTGCGCGTCTGATTTGAGCCAGCGCTGGGCGCCGCCCCAGTCGATCATTTGCAGGCCGGGCAGGGAAAGCCGTGGGGTGTTGTGCGGGACGGACAAGCGCCAGAGCGGCTGGTCTTCATCAAAGAAACTCAACCGATGTTCGTTGAGATCCGCCCAATACGAACCCTCCAGCAACTCGCCACCCAAGCGGTCATGCGCCGCTTTCACCGAGCCTTCGCCACCTTCAAGCCGCAGGTGCAGGCGCTGACCGTCGTGACACGCAGCGCTGATCGGCAGCGGTTGCTGGCCCCATTCGGCGAGGCGCAGCAAGGCGCGATCACTGTCCATTTCCAGACTGATGCTTAACGCTTGCCGAGGTTTGGGCAGCACCTTCAGCGAGACTTCGGTGATCACGCCAAGGGAGCCATAACTGCCCGCCATCAAGCGCGACAGGTCGTAGCCGGCGACGTTTTTCATGACCTCGCCGCCGAAGCGCAAATGCTTGCCGTGGCCGGTGATGACCCGTGTCCCGAGGACGAAGTCCCGGACCGATCCTGACCACGGACGCCGCGGTCCCGACAACCCGCTGGCAATCATTCCGCCCACGGTAGCGCCGTCACCGAAGGAGGGCGGTTCGCACGGCAGCATCTGCTGCGCCGCGTCCAACACCACGGCCAATTCAGACAGTGGCGTGCCGCAGCGTGCGGTGATTACCAGTTCGGTCGGGTCGTAGCTGACGATGCCGCGGTGGCTGCGCGTGTCGAGGACTTCTCCCGCCGCGATCCTGCCCAGGAACGCTTTGCTGTTGGAGCCCTGGATGCGCAACGGGATGGCGCTTTGCAGAGCCAGGTTGACCTGCTCCAGCAGGCTGGCGCTGTCATCGATATCGTGTTCGCTGCGCATCAGAAACGCTCCAGGTCCGGGAAGGGCAACTGACCCATGTGGACATGCATCGCGCCGAACTCGGCGCAGCGGTGCAAGGTTGGAATGTTCTTGCCCGGATTGAGCAGACCGCCCGGATCGAACGCGGCTTTGACGGCATGGAACAGCGTCAGCTCATCACTGTTGAACTGCGCACACATCTGATTGATTTTCTCGCGGCCGACCCCGTGTTCACCGGTGATGCTGCCGCCGACTTTCACGCACAATTCGAGGATCTTTCCGCCCAGGGCTTCGGCGCGATCGAGTTCGCCGGGCTGGTTGGCATCGAACAGAATCAGCGGGTGCATGTTGCCGTCGCCGGCGTGGAAAACGTTGGCCACGCGCAGGTCGTATTCAGCCGACAGCGCAGCAATCGCCTGCAGCACACCGGGCAGTTCGCGGCGCGGAATCGTCCCGTCCATGCAGTAATAATCCGGCGAGAGGCGACCCACCGCCGGGAACGCATTTTTGCGCCCGGCCCAGAAGCGCACGCGTTCGGCCTCATCTTTAGCTTGGCGCACTTCGGTGGCACCGGCCTGTTCCAGCACTTGGCGCACGCGGTCGCAGTCATCGTGAACGTCGGCTTCAACGCCATCGAGTTCGCACAGCAGAATGGCTTCGGCGTCGACCGGATACCCCGCGTGGATAAAATCTTCGGCGGCGCGAATGGCCAGGTTGTCCATCATCTCCAGGCCACCGGGAATGATGCCGGCGGCAATAATATCGCCCACGGCGCGACCGGCTTTTTCAACGGAATCGAACGCCGCCAGCAGCACCTTGGCGGTTTGCGGTTTGGGCAGCAGTTTGACCGTGACTTCGGTGATCACCCCGAGCATGCCTTCGGAACCGGTGAACAACGCCAGCAGATCAAAACCCGGGGAGTCGAGCGCTTCGGAGCCCAGGCTCAGGTGTTCGCCATCGACGGTGAGGATGTCGACTTTGAGCAGGTTGTGCACGGTCAGGCCGTATTTCAGGCAATGCACGCCGCCGGCGTTTTCGGCGACGTTGCCGCCGATGGAACAGGCGATCTGCGAGGAGGGATCCGGCGCGTAGTACAAGCCGAACGGCGCGGCGGCCTGGGAAATTGCCAGGTTGCGCACACCCGGCTGGACCCGTGCGGTACGGGCAGCGGGGTCGATGTGCAGGATGTTATTGAAGCGCGCCATCACCAGCAGCACGCCTTTCTCCAGCGGTAACGCACCGCCGGACAACCCGGTGCCGGCGCCGCGAGCGACCACCGGGACGTGAAATTCATGGCAGAGTTTAAGCACGCCCTGGACTTCGTCGAGATGGCGCGGCAGCACCACCAGCATCGGCGTGGTGCGGTAAGCGGAAAGTCCGTCGCATTCGTATGGCTTGAGTTCTTCCTGCTGATGCAGGACTTCCAGGTCTGGCAAGCGAGTGCGCAATGCCTGGAGCAGTGCCGCTCGGTCGACATCAGGCAGAACGCCGTCGACGCGCTCATCGTAGAGGATGTTCATAGGCAGTTCACGACCCTCCGTTGTTTTTATTAGAGGCCTGTTTCTGGTGAAAGCTCACTTGCATCATTGGCCTGGCGCGTCCTACTGTCCATGGGTTGTTTGAGTGGTCGAACCAGTTCCTTGGCGGTGATTTCCGAGTTCATGGAAAAAATAAGCGTCTAAACAGGCAGTTAGAGTTGTATTCGACGTGTCGGGTTTTGCCGGCAACGCTGGTCATACCAGTTGGAGGCTCGATGGACAGTGCGCAAGTGACCCGCAATCCTCAAGTCGCAGACGTGGTCTGTGAACGCATAGAGCGCCTGATCGTGGACGGGGTCCTCAAGACCGGGCAGCTGTTGCCCTCGGAACGGCGCCTGACCGAAAAGCTCGGCGTCTCGCGCACAGCGCTGCGCGAGGGCCTGAAATTGCTGCGTGCCCGGGGGATTATCAAGACGGAGCAGGGCAAGGGATCGTTTGTCGCGGATCTGTCGGGTCAGGGGGCCGCATCGCCGCTGATGCATTTGTTCAGCTCGCAACCGCGCACGCTCTACGATTTGTTCGAGGTGCGCAGCCTGCTGGAAGGCGAGTCCGCTCGGCTGGCCGCCTTACGCGGCACCGAGGCGGATTTTGTCCTCATCACCCGCAGCTATGAAGCGCTGCTTGATGCTCACACGCGGTCGATGGAAGCGAGCGAACACGCGCGGCTCGATCATGCCTTTCACTTGGCGATTTGCGAGGCCTCGCACAACCCGGTGCTGGTGCAAACCTTGCGCTCGCTGACGGACTTGCTGCTCAACACGGTGTTCGCCTCGGTCAACAACCTCTACCACCGCGCACCGCAAAAGCGCCAGATCGACCGGCAGCACGCCCGGCTCTACAACGCCGTGACCGGTCGCATGCCCGAGCAGGCGCGCAAGGCCGCCATCGCGCACATCCAGAGCATCTGCGAGAACCTCAGGGAAATCGAAAGCGAAGAGCAGCGTCTGGTCAGGGCCACGTTGCGGCTGGAAGGGTGGGCGTGAGGCAGCTCGTTTTTAAGTGATGGCCTTTTACAATCGCTGACAACGCTCTAGAATCGCGGCCAGCCTCCCGCATGGAGGCGCTATGCCATCATTTAAGGGAGTTGTCATGCAATTTGGGAAAGTTCTAGGGTTGGCCTTGGTGCTCGGGCTAAGTGGTTGCGCCAGCTTCACCCAAGACGAAGTCGCTCCGGTCAACCTGCCGTCGATGTCCAGTTATTCGAACAAACCGAACGTCTATGTAGACTTCGATTTCTATCAAGGCGAGCCGAAAAGCGCTTCAGCCGTCGAAATGCCGCAAGCACGCGACATGCTAAAACCCGAACTGCAAAAAGTGCTGAGCGATTCCGGTCTGTTCGGCCGTGTCACGCTGGACGAGTTCCAGAAACAGCCGGGTGATTACAACCTGCGCTTGAAGGTTTACAACCATCCACCGGGCGGTGGTCAGCTGGTCATGGCCTTTATCAGCGGCCTGACGTTTACCGTCATTCCGACCATGGCGACCGACCAATACACCATGAGCCTGGAGACACTCGACTCGCAAGGGCAAACGCTGACCAACGCGAGCAACCATGACGGGATCAACACCTGGATGGGCATCTGGTTTGTGCCGTTGATGGCCAACACCCCGAAAGAGGCAATCACCGATACCTTCAGCCGCCAGGTCAATGCGTTGCTCAAGCAGGTGGTCGAGAGCAAAAGCCTGAAGTACTCGGCACTCGATGCAAACGTGCCGCGAGCCTGACAAAAAACAAGAGCCGCATGAGCGGCTCTTTTTTTGCCCTTACTTGAGGGCTTGAATGAACTGCGGGTCGCTGTACAACGTCTTCAGCAAATCACGAACCATCGGGTTGTAGGCATTGGCGGCATTGGGAATCGCGATGGCGCCGAAAAAGCTACTGTCCCACTGGCGGCTGACATCCTTGGTCGCGTCGTAAACCACCTCATTACCCTTGAGCAACGTAAAGCGCGCCGCAAGCTGGCCCGTTCCGGTGCCCATGCCTGCAGTCAGCTCATTCTTGACCACCAACACATCCAGATGTCGCTGAGCTTGCGGGTTCAGCAGGCCCGCCCGGCCCAGCTCTTCGGTAATGGCATCCTGTATATGTTGCGTGATGCTGCCACTCGGCGAGCTGATCGGGTTGGCCCGGACAGTCAACGAGCCCTGACCGGCATCTGCCTTGACCTGAGCATTGCTGATCGATTGCAGGGGTGGAGTCTGCTTGAGTTGTTGGACGTTTTCGAAGCTCGGCTCATAACGGGTCATGGTCACGCCACAACCTTGCAGCAACAGGGCGAACAGGGGGACTAACAGTAGGGACTTTTTCACGGCGTTTCCTTGCGTGAGTGTTTGCGGGGGCAGGATTATCGGTTGATGGCAGATGGCTAGCAACTGGCTTTTAAACGTCTTGTCGACGGCGGCGAGCCGCTTGTCGAAGCCTTTCGTTTTGTCGGCCTGGAAACGGCACGACTGTCGTAAAAACGACCTGTTTACGCTGAACGCGAACCCTGGTCACTTTTCTGTTGAACGAGTGTTCAGCTTCGACTATGTTCGTTCCACCTCCCCGGCTGGTAGCGCGGGCTTGCGTTTCTTCTATTCGAACGAGGCACTGGCATGCGGTTTTCACCCTTTGTTGAGCGGATTTCAGGCGACGGCGTTGCCGCCTGGGATATTCACAATGCGGCCTTTGAAGCCCAACGCCGTGGTGAGGATGTGATCATTCTCAGCGTCGGCGATCCGGATTTTCCCACCCCCGATTTCATCACCGATGCCGCGATTCATGCGCTGCGCGAAGGGGACACCCACTACACCGAAATCGCCGGGCGCCAGGCGTTGCGAGAAGCCATCGCCACCCGATACAGCTTGCTGTTCGACCGCGAGGTGACGGCACCCAACGTGATCATCGCGGCGGGGGCACAGAACGCGCTGTTCATCACCTCGATGTGCCTGCTCAATACCGGCGACGAAGTGATTGCCCTGGACCCGATGTACGTGACCTACGAGGCGACGCTCAAGGCTTCCGGCGCCACGTTGGTACGCGTGCCGTGCGCGGCGGATTCAGGTTTTCGCCTCGATGCCGCCGTGCTGGCCAAGGCCATCACCCCGCGCACCCGGGCGCTGTTCTTCTCCAATCCGAATAACCCTACCGGCGTGGTGCTCAACCGCGAAGAGCTGCAAGCCATTGCCGACCTCGCCATCCAGCATGACCTGTGGGTCGTGGTGGACGAGGTCTATGAGAGCCTGACCTTCGAACGCGAACACCTCAGCCTGGCGGCATTGCCGGGCATGGCCGAGCGCTGCGTGGTGGTCGGCAGTCTGTCGAAATCCCACGCCATGACCGGCTGGCGTACCGGCTGGATCGTCGCCGATGAAGCCCTCGTGGCGCATGCCGAAACCCTGGTGTTGAGCATGCTTTACGGCTTGCCGGGCTTTGTCATGGAGGCCGCGCTCAAGGCGGTTCAGGCCCATGAAGACGTGACCCACGGCATGCGCGACATCTATCGGCGTCGCCGTGATCTGGTGGTGACCAGCCTGTCGGAGTGCCCGGGCATTTCAGTGCTCAACCCCGATGCCGGCATGTTCGTGCTGGTGGACGTGCGAGAAACCGGCCTGACTTCTCTGGAGTTCGCCTGGCGGCTGTTGCGTGAGGCGCGCGTCTCGGTGTTGGACGCGGCCGCTTTCGGCGAGCCGGCCCAAGGCTTTGTGCGGCTTTCATTCACCCTGGGTGAAGAACGACTGGCCCAAGCCTGCCAGCGCATCCGCGATTTTGTCCTGGTGTTGAAAGGTGAAGCGCCGCGCCCGGTGATCAGCCGTGTCACCTGCGAAGCGATTGCTGAACCGGTCAAGGCCAAGACCATGATTGAGGTCGATGGCCTGCACAAACGCTTCGGCAATATCGAGGTGCTCAAAGGCGTTTCCCTGACCGCCCGCGAAGGCGATGTGATCTCGCTGATCGGTGCCAGCGGCTCGGGTAAAAGTACCTTGCTGCGCTGCATCAACATGCTCGAAGTGCCGGACCAGGGGCGCATTCTGGTGGACGGCGAAAGCATCCACCTGAACTTCGACCGTCCCGGTGCACCGCTGGTGAAGGATGCCAAGCAACTGGTGCGCATCCGGTCCAGCCTGGGCATGGTGTTCCAGAACTTCAACCTCTGGCCCCATCGCACGGTGCTGGAAAACCTCATCGAAGCGCCGACCCAGGTCCTGCGTGAAAGCCGTGCGGAGGCCACTGAGCGGGCCGAAGCCTTGCTCGAACGCGTGGGGCTGTCGGCCAAGCGCAACGAGTACCCGGCGTTTCTTTCCGGGGGACAGCAACAACGGGTGGCCATCGCCCGGGCCCTGGCCATGCGGCCCAAGGTCATGCTGTTCGATGAACCCACCTCGGCACTCGACCCGGAACTGGTCGGCGAAGTGCTGCGGGTGATCCGCTCCCTCGCGGAAGAAGGCCGGACCATGATTCTGGTGACTCATGAAATGGCGTTTGCCCGCGATGTCTCTTCCAAAGTCGCCTACTTGCACCAAGGGCTGATCGAGGAAACCGGTTCGCCGGACGAAGTGTTCGTACACCCACGCAGCGAGCGTTGCCGGCAGTTCGTCAACGCTCATCAGACTCGCTGAAAACATCATAAAAAGACGGGGCAAAATCATGGGAAATCGACGTTTGGCAAACTGGATGACGGGCGTGGCCTGCGTGTTGCTGGCTGGCATGAGCGCGGCCCAAGCTCAAACTCAGCCGCAGCCGATCAGGTTCGCGGTCGCAGCGGAACCCTATCCGCCGTACACCGAGAAGCAGGCCAACGGTGAATGGAAAGGTTTTGAAGTCGACCTGATCCACAAGCTGTGCAGCGAAATGAAAGCCGAGTGCGAGATCAAGGAAGTGGCGTGGGACGGGATCATTCCGTCGTTGCTGGCGAAGAAGATCGACGTGATTTTCTCTTCGATGTCGGTGACAGAAGAACGGGAAAAACAGATCGCCTTCAGCAAAGCGTATTACGACTCTGTGATTGCGATTGTCGGGCCCAAAGGCGCGTCGGTGAAAAAGTATCCGGATGACCTCAAGGGCAAGATCATCGGTGTGCAGAACTCGACGGTGAGCGCCAGCTACCTCAAGCAGTACTACGAAAAAATCGCTGACGTGAAGTATTACGACACCCAAGACTCGGCCAACGCCGATCTGATTGCCGGGCGCATCGACCTGATGATGGCGGACGGTACGGCCATGGCGGCTTTCGTCCAGACCCCGGATGCCCGCAACAGCAACCTCGAGTACCTGGGCGCCGTGCCGTATGACCCGATCTTCGGCAAGGGCGTGGGCGCCGGTCTGCGCAAGGATGACGCCGAACTCAAGGCCAAACTCGACAAGGCCATCTCCTCTTTACTGGCCAGCAAAGACTATGACGACCTGTCCCAGCACTACTTCGGTACCAGCGTGAAACCCGCGTTCTGACCTGAACACAAATCCCTGTGGGAGCGGGCTTGCTCGCGATGCTTTTGGCGGCCTCAAGGGCCCCATCGCGGGCAAGCCCGCTCCCACAGGGGATTGCATCAGACAGTGATTGCGCTAACCGGAGACTGAAATGCCAGCCATGTTCGAATTGATCAACTTCAGCGAAACAGGATGGGGCGGTGCGCTGTTGAAGGGTCTTTGGATGACCCTGCAAATATCGGCCGGGGCCTTTGTGCTCGGGCTGTTCATCGGTCTGGTGGTGGCCTGCCTGAAGCTCGGCGCGCCAAAGCCTATCGCCGCGCTAATGCGCGGTTACACGACCTTGTTCCGCGCAATTCCGGAGTTGCTGCTGATCCTGTTGCTGTACTACGTCGGCTCCATGCTCCTCAATTCGCTGATGACCCAGATGGGTTACGGCACCGTGAATGTCAGCGGTCCGCTGGCCGCCATCGTGGTGCTGGGGCTGGTGCAGGGCGCCTACGCCTCGGAGATTTTCCGTGCAGCGATCCAGGCGATTCCTTTCGGCCAGATCGAAGCGGCGAAGGCTTTCGGCTTGAGCGGTTTTGGCCTGTTCCGCCGCGTCACGCTGCCGATCATGGCGCCGTATGCGATGGCCGGGATGGCCAACCTGTGGATCAACCTGATCAAGGACAGCGCCTTGATCAGTGTGGTCGGCACCAATGAGCTGTTGTACACCGCCAAGCAAGGCGCGGGCTCGACGCGTCATTACTTGTTGTTCTACCTCACGGCCGCAGCGTTGTACTACGCGGTGACGTTGGTGTCCAACTACCTGTCTGGACGGCTTGAGCGGCGTATTCGTCGCTGGATGCCTTTGGCTGAGTGAATGAAATGATTCCAGCGTGGATAGTTGAATACGCGGCGCTGTTGGGCCGGGGGCTGCAAACGACCATCACCATCCTGTTGATTTCCAGCGTGTTCGGTTTTGCGCTGGCGGTGCTGGTGGCGCTGGCGCGGATCTCGAAAAACAAAGTGATCGCCAAGGTCAGCTTGTTCTACACCAGCGTGACCCGCGGCACGCCGTTGCTGATCCAGATCTACATTTTCTACTACGGGCTCGGCAGTCTGTTTGCGCAGTTCCCGCTGATACGCGGCAGTTTTCTCTGGCCTTATTTGCGCGACGGATATTGGTACATCGTGTTCGCCCTGGTGGTGTCGGTGGGGGCCTATGTCGGCGAAGTGATTCGCGGCGGTCTGTTGGCGGTGCCCAAAGGCGAGATGGAAGCGGCCTCGGCGTTTGGCATGACCCCGCGTCAGTCGCTGCTGCGGGTGCGCTTGCCTCGGGCACTGCGGTTGCTGTTGCCGACACTGGCCGGGGAGACCGTGATGCTGCTGAAATCCACGGCGCTGGCCTCGACGATTGCCATTGTCGACCTGCTGGGCGCCGCCAACGTGGTGCGGGCGCAAACCCTGCAAGTCTATGAACCGCTGTTGCTGGTGGCCGGCGTTTACGTCTGCCTGACGTTCCTGATCGAGGCGCTGTTTGCCTTTGCCGAACGGCGCGGGACGCCTGTGCGCAGGTCGGTGTAATGAGCACGTCGCAAGTCGTCGACCGGTCGCTGCAAGGCATTGGCCTGTGCACCTTGGGATACGCGTTCCTGGCGTTGCAGGACGCGGTCATCAAGTGGCTGGTGGCCGACTACTCAGTGGTCACCATCCTGTTCTGGCGCAGCCTGGTGGTGGTCGTCGCTTGCCTGTTGGCGGGGCGCCTGCGTCTGATCCAGCGCGCCTGGAATTCGCCGAGCCGACGCTTGCTGGTGGTGCGCGGTTTGCTGTCGATTGTCGCCTGGCTGCTGTATTACACGGCCGCCCGGGACCTGTCGCTGGCGGAAATGACCACCCTGTATTTTTCCGCGCCGATCATGGTCACGGTGCTGGCGGCGGTGATTCTCAAGGAACGGGCCAGCGGCTGGCAGTGGTTTTCCCTGATCCTCGGGTTTGTCGGGGTGATCATCGCCTGTCGCCCAAGCCAGATCGTCGACCCGTGGCCAATCGTGCTGACGCTGCTGGCGGCGATGTGCTGGGCGTTCACCTACATCCAGTTGCGCCAGGTGGACGACCAGACGTCAGTACTGGAGCAGATGCTGATCACCAACGTGGTGTTTGTGCTGTGCATGACCGTCGCATTGCCCTGGACGTTCACCCCGGCGCCGACCCCGGCGTGGTTGGGCATGCTGGTTGCCGGGCTGGTGGGTGGTATTGGTCAGTTCCTGCTGTTCGCCAGTTTTCAGCGAGCTACCGCCACCTTGTTGGCGCCGTTCGAATACACCGGATTGATCTGGGCGTTCCTGCTGTCAAGCCTGATCTGGGGCACGCTGATGGATGTGTCGCTGATGATCGGTGCCGGGTTGATTGCGGTCAGCGGCACCCTGGCGATGATCTTCGGTCGCCACCCGTCACAGGACGTCGTCGGTGCTGAATGCTCCGTGACGCAGCCCCTTTATCCAGCAACGACAGATGTGGAGGCCGTTGGCGGGGCTGAAGGTTTCGGGGTTCAGACACCACTCGATCCAGAGTCCGTCGAGCATCGCCGATAAACCAATGGCGGCCAGGCGCGTGTCGTGGATCACGAACCCTTCGCTGGCGGCCATCTCATCCAGCAGTTGGCGCAGCAGATCGAGATACGCGCTGTAGCTTTTTTCGTGGGACTGGCTGACGTGTTCGGAGTGACGAATCAGGCTCCAGAACACCACCCAGGCGCCCAGCAATTGCGGGTCCATGACCCGAGGCGAAAAAGAGCCGCTGAGGAACGCGTCCATCTTTTCGGCGGGCGTGCCGGCCTGCTGGATTTCCTGGAGCAGGGCGGTGGTCAGTTCGCTGGCGATCTTCTGATAAGTGTCGGCGATCAGCGCATCGATGCTGCCGAAATGGTGATTGAGCAGTCCGACGGACACCCCGGCCTCCGTGGCAATGCGGCGCACGGAAATGCCGGCATGCCCGTCACGGACCAGGCAACGCAAGGTGGCGGCCACCAGCATTTCGCGACGCTCATCGGGTTCTGCGCGACGGTTTTTAGGAGGGGTGGTTGTCACAAGGGAATCCTTGGGTGCGGTGCCTGGCTGGCGAGCTTAGTTGAACGTGCGTTCAATCTCCAGTGTCGGCAGCGATGCATCGGTTTTTAACGGTCAAGACGGGGGAGGACAAGCAGATGGCGCAGGATATTTCGTTCGGTGTTCGCAACAACAACGGCGACGCGGTGCAAGTCGGCGCCTGGCGCTTCGAGGGCGACGGCAGCGGGCCGACGGTGCATTTGCAGGCGGGGGTGCATGCCGACGAAATCGCCGGGATGCTGGTGCTGCATCTGTTGATGCAACGGCTTCAGGTCGCCGAGGCGGAGGGCCGGCTCAAGGGCCGTGTGACCGTGGTGCCGCAAGCCAATCCACTGGGCATCGGGCAGTTTCGCCAAGGGCGGATTCTCGGTCGCTTTCACGACGCGACCGGGCATAACTTCAACCGCTCGTTCGACCAGTCGGCCGCGATGGAGCGACCATCGACCAACGTCCAGGAATGGCAGAAAAAACTGGTGCAACTGGCGGCCACGGCGGATGTGATGCTCGACCTGCACACCGATGACGAAGCCTTGCCGTACCTCTACGTGCACCGCCGTTTCTGGCCCCGTGGCCGCGAACTGGCAGCGGCGATGAAAATGGACGTGGCGATCATCTGGGAGGACGGCGGCGACGGCTCCTTCGAAGAAACCATCATTGCGCCCTGGTTGCGCGATGGCGTCACCGACCAGCGCATGGCCGCGACCCTGGAGTTGCGCGGGCAGGGCGATGTCAGCGATCGATTGGCCGAGCAGGATGCCGCAGGGCTGTACGCCTGGCTATGCAGTTACGGGGTCATCGACGAAGCGCTGTCACCCGCTGACTGGCCCGTCGAAGTGATGGAAATGGGGCAGATGGAAACTATCCTCGCGCCGCAACCCGGGGTGCTGATCTTTGAAAAGGAACTGGGTGATTTCGTCGAGGAAGGGCAACGGTTTGCGCGGATTCTGCGACGGCCCGGTGATCCGTCTTCCGAAGTGGTGCTGGTGGCCGAGCAAGCGGGGCGGATGGTCACTCGCTATCGGGACCGGCTGGTGTCACAGGGCATGGTGGTCGCGAAATTCACCGGAAGCCGGATTTCGCGCAACTGGAGTGGCGGGTTGCTGGACCCGAACTAGGTGCGGAGCATGCGGCCATCCCCGCTGAACACACGCGGGGATGGCCTTCACGCTAGTTCCCATCCGCGACTTTGCGTTCTATCTCGTCTATTTTCCGTTGGAGCGCCTCGGCTTCATTCTCTTCGGGAGGCGTTGTTTCATCGACCTCTTCGGCGTCCCTGTCTTTGCGATCCCTTTCGGTGTCACTGACACTGTCATCGTTGTTCATCGTGCGTACCTCCGTTGACCTACACATTGGATGCAGCACCTGGGAGGGAGTTCGAGATTTTTTCCTGGGGGCCGCCGCGCACGCATTCCAGCCTGCGGGCTGTAAACTGTCCGCGCAAAAGGCATCGACCGCCTCTTTACCTCCTCAAGCACGAGATCCCCCATGGCAAACCAAGACATCGCGTTTACTCCTGATCCTGACGCGGATTCCATCTCCTCCGACGTCACCGGCTTCGGCGGCATTCTGGTCTCCACGCAGATTCCCACCCGCGCCGACGGCAGCCTGGAACTGGGCGACATCACGCTGCAGAGCGAATGCACGTTGCAGGCGCTGAAGGTCGCGCTAGAAGGCGCCGGCAGTTCCATGGACCGGGTTCTGCACCTGACCATCTACCTCACCGACATGGCCGACCGCGCGGCGTTCAACGAAGTCTACAAACGCTTTTTCGCCAAGCCGTGGCCGGTTCGTGCCGCCGTCGGTGTGGCCGCGCTGGCGGTCGAAGGCATGCGCGTGGAAGTCACCGCGATGGCCGCCAAAGCCTGACGTTTTGGGTCAGGCGTGATGAAAATCCGCCTGACCCAGTTTCAAAAACACCGAGGCTTCATGCCTCTGCGCGACAACCCTTATCCCTCTACGAAAATTAGTTTCGCCTCGTTTGAAAATCACGCCTCGAAATGTTTTATGAGTTTCACAACCCATTCGACGTGACCCTTTCGAGGAGTACCGCATGACCCTGTCCTTCGGCTATTGGCTGCTGGTGTATGCCGCCATCGCCATCATTGCCCTGATCGTTCTGATCGCCCGTTACCGACTTAATCCGTTCATTGTCATCACCCTCGTGTCCATCGGCCTCGCCTTGCTGGCGGGCATGCCGCCGTCCGGCGTGGTCGGCGCCTACGAGGCCGGGGTCGGCAAGACCCTGGGACACATCGCGCTGGTGGTGGCGCTGGGCACCATGCTCGGCAAGATGATGGCCGAGTCCGGCGGTGCCGAGCAGGTGGCGCGCACCTTGATCGACCGGTTCGGCGAGAAGAATGCGCACTGGGCCATGGTCTGCATCGCGTTTCTGGTCGGGCTGCCGCTGTTCTTCGAGGTCGGTTTTGTGTTGTTGGTGCCGATCGCCTTTACCGTGGCGCGCCGGGTCGGCGTGTCGATCCTGATGGTCGGCTTGCCGATGGTCGCCGGCTTGTCGGTGGTGCATGCGCTGGTGCCGCCGCACCCGGCGGCAATGCTGGCGGTGCAGGTGTATGGGGCGTCGGTCGGGCAGACGTTGATGTACGCGATTCTGATCGGCATTCCGACCGCGATCATTGCCGGTCCGCTGTACGCCAAATTCATCGTGCCGCGCATTCAACTGCCGGCGGAGAACCCGCTGGAACGCCAGTTTCTCGACCGCGAACCGCGTGACAGCCTGCCGGGGTTCGGCATCACCATGGCGACCATTCTGTTGCCGGTGGTGCTGATGCTGATCGGTGGCTGGGCCAACCTGATTTCCACACCAGGCAGCGGTTTCAACCAGTTTCTGCTGTTCATCGGCAACTCGGTGATCGCGCTGCTGCTGGCGACACTGCTGAGTTTCTGGACCCTCGGCATCGCCCAGGGTTTCAACCGCGAATCGATCCTCAAGTTCACCAACGAATGCCTGGCACCGACCGCCAGCATCACCTTGCTGGTCGGTGCCGGCGGTGGCTTGAACCGGATTCTGGTGGATGCCGGCGTCACCAACCAGATCGTCAGCCTGGCCGATGAGTTTCACTTGTCGCCGCTGATCATGGGCTGGCTGTTTGCGGCGTTGATGCGCATTGCCACCGGGTCTGCCACGGTGGCGATGACCACCGCCTCGGGGATCGTGGCGCCGGTGGCCATCGGTCTGGGTTATCCGCATCCGGAGCTGCTGGTGCTGGCGACCGGCGCCGGCTCGGTAATTTTTTCCCACGTCAACGACGGCGGCTTCTGGTTGATCAAGGAATACTTCAACATGACCGTTGCCCAGACGTTCAAGACCTGGACCGTGCTTGAGACCATTATTTCGGTGGTGGCGTTTGCGCTGACCGTGGGTCTCTCTTACTTGATCTAACTCGAACACTCCGATCGCTTCCCTCAAGGCTCATGGTCACCCATGGAGCGCGTGATTGTGCGCGCCGCTGTTGGGTGCCAGGGGCGGATCGCGGTCGCATAAGAACTCAAAAAAACAAAAAATCACCCTGGAGCACTGTATGTTCAAGCGAGCAATCCCCACCGCACTTTTGTTGGCCACCGGTTCGATGTGCGCACAGGCAGCCGACTCTGCCGGCCATGGTTTTCTCGAAGACAGCAAAGCCAGCCTGTCGATGCGCACCTTGTATTTCAACAGCGACAACCGCGACGGCGCGGCCGAGCCTTCGAAAACCGAGGAGGCGGCGCAGGGTTTTGTCTTGCGTTACGAGTCCGGGTTTACTCAAGGCCGGGTCGGGTTCGGGGTCGATGCCCAGGCGTTGCTCGGCGTTACCCTGGACAGTGGCACCGGGCGCCACAACGGCAGCGGCATGATCCCGTCCGATGGCGACGGTGCAGCGGATGCCTGGAGCAGCTTTGGCCCGACGGCGAAGATGCGCATTTCAAAAACCGAATTTCGCTATGGCACGCTGCTGCCGAAGTTGCCGATCCTGATCTCGAACGATGCCCGGGTGTTGCCGCAATCGTTCACGGGTGCGCAGGTCACTTCGAACGACATCGATGGCCTGATGTTGACCAGTGGTGTGCTTGAACACGCGGTCGGTCGTGCTTCGACTGACCGCACTGGACTGTCGGTGGCGGGCAGCACTCAGGACAGCAACAAGTTCTATTTCGCCGGGGGTGACTACAACGTCACCAAGGACTTGAAGGCGCAGTATTACTTTGCGCAGATGGAAGACTTCTACAACCAGAACTTCTTCGGCCTGACCCATGTGCTGCCGATCGATGGCAAAAGCTCCTTTACCACTGACTTACGTTATTTCCGTACCACGTCGACCGGTGCCAACAGTTCTGCGGCGGGCAGGGCGCAAGGGTATCGGGTGTCGGGTTTTACCGAGGATAACAACGGTGAGATCGACAACAACACCTGGGTGGCGATGGTTACCTATGCGAACAGTGGTCATGCGGTGTCGGTGGGGCATCAGCGGGTGGGTGATGGCAGCAACTTTGTACAGCCGAACCAGGGCAGCCTGATTGATAAGGGGGCGGGTGGTGGTAGCGTTTATCTGCCTACGGACCGGATGATCCAGAGCTTTGCCCGGGCGGGTGAGGAGACCAGTTTTGGGCAGTACAGCTATGATTTCGCGCCGTTGGGGGTGCCGGGGTTGAAGGCTACGATCGCGTATCTGAAGGGGACGGGGATCAAGGCGCAAAATGCGGGGGATCAGTCTGAGTGGGAGCGTGATATGACGCTTGATTACGTGCTGCAATCGGGGTCGCTCAAGGGGCTTGGGTTCAGTTTGCGTAATGGCAAGTCGAATACGGATGCCGGGAGGGATGTGGATCAGAATCGGTTCATCATTAACTACACGCTTTCGTTGTTGTGACGGTTTTGGGTGGTGGGCATATCCGTTTTTGGAGTAATGGCGGCTATTTGTTCCGCCCTTACGGCGGGTCACTTTGAAGAGCGCAAAGTAACCAAACGCTTTCGCCCCTGACGTACGGTGCCTCGCCTAGGCTCGGCATGCCCTCGCTCCGGTCCTGCTCCGTGGGCCCGCCGCCATCGGCCATCCATGGCCGGGGGCGGCTACCGCGGCATCCCTGCCGCGGTGCCCACTGCGCAGAACCTCCGCTCGGCCTTCCGACGGGGCAGATCAGGATCAAAAACCAAAGCGAGGCGGCCTGATAGCCGACCTGTTGTCCGTCCCGGTCATCGGCGGTGAACACTCATGTCATGCCCGCCAAAAATCCCCTGTGGGAGCTAGCCTGCTAGCGATGGATGTCCAGACACCGCGTTCATTCAGACCGCACGCATAATCGTTAACGTCCATCGCTAGCAGGCTAGCTCCCACAGGGAAATGCATACGCACGAAGAGCCAGCTCGGCCCGAAGGCCGCCTCGCGGTGCTGTGGCGGTAGTCGCCCCTCGAGAGGCCGAGTGGAGGTTCTGCGCAGTGGGCAGCCCGCCGTAAGGGCGGAACCCTAAGCCGCCGTTACCGAAATAACGGATATGCCCCCTCAGGTTCACATCAAAAGTTGCCAGCCGACGAACTGAACACATCACTCATCATTCCATTGGAACTCCGAATCACCCCCCTTCGTCATCTGCAGTGAGGGAGCCTGGCACTCACTGCGAACTCCCGGAACGCTTGACTAAAAAACAGAAGGCGAGGGACGACATGAATACTTCAGACAGCACCACCGGGAGTCAGCCAGACCAGCCCAACTCCCCAGGGCCGGAGCCAGGCTACCAGCACTTGAAGGAGGACGTGACGGAGGCAATTGAGGGTGCCCGACAACAAGCGGATGCACAGTTCGGACAATACCGCGACACCGCCGCCGATCAGATCGAGGCCTTGGCCAAGGGCGCGAAATCAGTCGTCTCCGAACTCGAAAGCAAGGACACCCTTGGCATGTCCGACTACCTGGCCGACATGGCGGAATCCATGAGCGGCCTGGCCGGAAACCTGCGCGGCAAAAGTGCCGAGCAACTGCTCCATGACGGCGCCGAGCTGGCCCGCAGCAATCCAGGGCTGTTCATCGCCGGCAGCATCGCGCTGGGCTTCGGCCTGTCGCGGTTCCTCAAAGCTGGCAGTTCTCCAGCGGCCACATTCACCGATGCCGACAACCCGGCAGCCGGCCACTCGATGCCACCGTCAGGCGGCTTTGGTGCGCAACGCCCCTATGAAACCTCCGTGGCGCCACGCACCGATCAAAGCCCCGGCAATACACCGGCGACACCGAGCGAGCAAGACCACCCTTCGAACTTCGCGACGACCTCGACACCGGGTTCGACAACCTTCAACGGAGCACTGTGATGAACAGAGAAGATCCGGATTTTCCAGGCTCAAGACCGGTGCCCGCACCTGAACATGACGCTTCGGTCGTCGGCCTGTTACGTCAGTTATCCCGTGAAGTGCCCGCGCTGTTCACCAAGGAACTGGCGCTGGCCAAAGCCGAACTTCAAGCCAGTCTCACGACGCTGAAAGCCGGCATTGCCGGGGTTGCGGGAGGTGCAATTGTCCTGTTGGCGGGGTTCATCATCTTGTTGATGTCTGCGGTCTACGGCCTTAGCACCGTGATGGCGCCGTGGCTGGCGGCGCTGATTGTCGGCGTGGTGGTGATGATCGTCGGTTACGCCATGCTGCAGTCCGGGAAAAAACAGTTCGAGCCGTCCCACTTCAAGCCTGATCGCACGCTGGATGCCTTGAACAAAGACCAGGAAGCGTTGCGGAGGAAAGTCTCATGAACAGTGAATTCGACACCGAAGCGGCAAAAAGCCCGGAAACCATCGAGCGTGAAATCGATGCGCAGCGGGCGAGTATCGGCAACATCGTCGATGCGCTGGAAAGCAAGTTCACCCCAGGTCAGATGTTCGATCAGGCGCTGTCGCTGATGCAGAGCAACGGCACCACCTTCCTGAGCAATCTGGGAACCAGCGTTCGTAATAATCCGGTTCCCGCCGTGCTGACATCTGTCGGTTTGCTGTGGTTGATGATGAGCCAGAATCGGCCACCGTCACCGCGCCCAGGCTATCGCGTGGGCCCGGATCAGAACACCGTCGGAGAATGGGCCGACGGTCTGGCTGACGGCATCGACAGTGCGCGTGACCATTTGCACCAGACGGCGGACACACTCAAGGAGAGTTATGAGAACGTCAAAGGCAAGGCAGCACATCTGGGCGACAACCTGGGGGCTGCCACCGACAACATCAGTCATGCCGTGCATGACGCCAGTGACCGATTGGTGCGCAGTACACAGGTGCTGGGCACTCAGTTCAGTCAGTTGTTGAAGGAACAACCGCTGATGGTCGCCGCAGCAGGGATCGCCTTGGGCGCCATGCTGGGCGCGGCATTGCCTTCGACAGCGACCGAGCAACGCTACATGGGCAAAACCAGCGCCGGGCTGACCGACAAGGTAAAGCAGCAGGCAAGGGAAGGGTTCGAAGCCGTGCGCGATACCGTGACCAAAACCACCGATCACTCGGACGTAGAAGCGAAACCGCAAGGGGAGTACCGCGCAGCTTCAGATACGCCAGCCGATCTGTCCCGAGGTTTGGGCACATCGTAATCAGGTGCTTCATAAAGGGCGGCAAAAAACAGCGGGAGGTCTGACACAGGCCTCCCGTTTTCTTTCGATTTGCACAGACCGCTGTACGATGAAAACGCTCGTGACTGCAGTGGAGATCTGCCGGCAGACAAAAGTTTGAATCGATTGATTGAGCGCCGACGACTGGTGATAAAACCGCGCAAAAACACCTCTCCGATGCCGCCCGTCGCGAGCGATCAATCTTTTTAAAATTTTCTCAGGCGCGGCACCTTCAGATAACTGTGGGCGGCGCATTGGGGCTTTCACCGGGTGAGTGTCCCTCTCGGCGTGGTTTTTGTGTGGCGTAGCGTTCCAACGGAAAATAGGTGTCCTTATGTCGGAACATTCTTCGCCCGTGAAAGCACCATGGCGTGCCTGGTTTGACCCAGGAAAAAGCAGCCGTTGGCCGAGTATTCTGTTCTGGTCGACCTTGGTGGGGGTCACCATTTTGCTGCTGGTCAGCGGGTACAGCGCCTTGACCGGGGCGGACAGCGTCAACCTGAAGTATGCGTTCCTGGGCGGCGTCTCGGGTTTCGCCGCGACCGCGCTCGGCGCGGTGTTAGCCGTGGTCTTGCGCGACATTGCCGCACGGACCCAGGACATCATGCTGGGGTTCGCCGCCGGCATGATGCTCGCCGCCAGTTCTTTCTCGCTCATCCTGCCGGGCATCGCGGCGGCGCAGGCCATTTGCGGTAACAAGCTGCTGGCGGCGTGTGTCGTGGTCCTGGGGTTGGGCCTGGGTGTGGCACTGATGATCGGGCTGGATCGCTTTGTCCCCCATGAGCACCAGAAGATCGGGCGCAGAGGGCCGCAAGCGCAGCGCATCAATCGGGTCTGGCTGTTCGTGTTGGCTATCACGCTGCATAACTTGCCGGAAGGCATGGCCATCGGCGTCAGTTTTGCCAATGGCGACATGAAGGTAGGTTTGCCATTGACCACGGCGATTGCCATCCAGGACATCCCCGAGGGATTGGCCGTTGCATTGGCGCTGCGAGTGACTGGGATCTCGACATTGCGAGCGGCGCTGATCGCGGTCGGCTCAGGGCTGATGGAGCCGTTAGGGGCGGTCGTGGGCCTCGGCATTTCCACGGGCTTCGCGCTGGGTTACCCGATTGCCCTGGGCCTGGCGGCGGGCGCGATGATCTTCGTCGTCTCCCATGAAGTGATTCCCGAGACACACCGTAACGGTCACGAAACCCCGGCGACGCTGGGCCTGATGCTGGGTTTCGGGCTCATGATGTTTCTCGATACGGCGTTGGGCTAGGCTTATATTCAAGGGCGCAAGGCGAGGGGTGAAGCGATGAACAGACACCTGAAGTTTGGCATTGAAGAGGAATACTTCATCACCGACCTGAACACCCGGCGCATGTCCGAGAACCCTCCCGGTGCTTCGATTGAAGCGTGCCAGGCAGTGTTGGGCGAGTGTTTTGCCCATGAGATGTTCAAGGCACAAATCGAAGTCGCGTCCCCGATCTTTACCAGCATCGCACAAGCAACCGAGTACCTGTTTTCGGCGCGCACCAGGTTGCGGCAAACGCTCGAATTGTACGGTCTGGGACTGCTCAGTGCCGGTAGCCATCCGTTGGCGGATTGGCGCCTGCAGCAGGCCACGGACCATCCGCACTTTCTTCAACTGTTTGAAGACTACCAGCGCGTGGCAAGGCGCAGCTTGCTGTCCGGCCTGCACGTGCATGTTGAAGTGCCGGCGCACGTGGACCGTATTCAGGTGATGAACGAAGTCTTGCCGTGGATGCCGTTGTTGTTGGCACTCAGCACTTCTTCACCTTTCTGGGACGGCGCCGACAGCGGCTTCATGAGCTACCGGCAGACCGCGTGTGATGAGTGGCCGCGGATGGGCATTCCGGAGTTCTTCGAAGATCAACGTGCCTATGACGCCTACGTCGCCTTGCTGATCCGCACTGGCACGATCAAACAGGCGGGCGACTGCTGGTGGGGTCTGCGGCCCGCCGCGAAATACCCGACGCTGGAGATGCGCATGACCGATGCCTGTCCGCGCCTGGATGACGTCTTGTGCGTGGTCTCGTTGTTTCGATTGCTGGCGGCCCATGCCATTGAGCAACCTCGCCCGGGGTCGAGTTATTCGCAAGCGTCGCAGTGGATTCTCAAGGAAAACCGGTGGCGGGCGAAACGGTCCGGGATCCACGCATCATTCATCATGGAAGGTTACGACCGGCCATTCTCTGCCGGGCAATGGCTGTTCAGGGCGCAACAGATTCTTGGAGATACGGCGCAGAAGTTGGGAGTGGAGAACGTGTTTGCCCAGGGGCGCCGAATTCTACAGGACGGCACCAGTGCAGACCGGCAGCGCAGCGTCTATGCGCGAGCCTTGCGCGGGGGAGAGGATGTGCCAAGCGCTCTGTCGGACGTTGTCGATCAGTTGCTGATGGAAACGTCACAAGCGCCGTGCACCAGTGAAATGGCGCTCATTTAAGCGCGGTCACCACACTTATGTGGCGAGAGGGGCTTTTGTGGTGAGGGGATTTATCCCCGTTGGGTTGCGAAGCAGCCCCAGCGTCCGCCCAGACAAACCGAGTTGTCGGGATTTACGACTGCTTCGCAGCCGAACGGGGATAAATCCCCTCGCCACAGGGGGCTGTTTCGCGACCCAACAGGGGTAACTCCCCCTCACCAGAGGGGGCTTGTTCGGCTGAGGTCCAATGCGCAGCTTTTTCAGCCCTGCAACGGCGGAGTCCGGGGCGGGACTACTCGTTTGTTGTCGACCGATTCAAACGCCGAAGCAAAGCGCAGCAGCGCTGAATCGTCATAGGCACGACCGGCGAAGGTCAGCCCCACTGGCATTCCGATATCGGGCATCACGCCCATCGGTACCGTCACCGTCGGAACACCCAGATGCCGGATGGCGAGGTTGCCGTTGGCCACCCACACACCGTTGCTCCACGCGATGTCCGCCGACTGCAGATCGACATCGGCATTCGCCGGCCCGACGTCAGCCACTGTCGGAAACAGCACCGCATCAAGGTTCAGTCGATCCATCCAGTCTTCAAGGTCGATCCGACGTGTCTCTTCCAATCCACGCAGACCGTTCGGCACGGTGGTGATCTGGTCCCAGGGGGTGATGCCGCGTTCGGCCATCTTCACGTATTCGTCCATGCCCGCGGCAAGGTCGTCTTCGCGATTGGGCAGGGTGCCCGGGTCGTGCGGGAAAATCAGCGGCCCGTCGACGTCGGCCAGGCGATTCAGTTTCGGATCACCGTTGGCCCGCAGGAAATCATCGAACGCCCAAGCCGACAGGTCCCACAACTCATGGTGCAGGAACTCCTTCGACACCAGCCCACGGGTGAACACGGTCGGCGCGCCCGGACGATCACCTTCGCAATTGGAGACCAACGGGAAATCGACCTCGACCACTTCGGCGCCCGCCGCTTCTAGTGCCTTGCGAGCCTCTTCCCAGAGGCCGATCACGCTAGGACGGGTGTTGATTTTCTGCCCCGTCGGGCCACCGATGCCCGGCGACTCGCTGGTGCCCGCTTCAGGATCGGCGTTGATGTACATGCGCGGAACGCCGAAGCGTTTTCCGGCAAGCACATCGGTCTTTACGGCCAGTTCGGCGTAAGAAGCGGGGCGCACCGAAGCGACGCTCGGAATCGGCACCCACGGTTGCATCCGCCACAGATCGCCCCGGGTGTCGGGATCATCCGCCACCACCACGTCGAGCACTTCGAGCAGGTCGGCCATGGTTCGGGCGTACGGCACGACCACGTCCATCGTCGGCGTCAGCGGCCAATTGCCGCGCACCGAGATCACCCCGCGCGAAGGCGTATAGGCGCACAAACCATTGTTCGAGGCCGGACCGCGCCCGCTCGACCAGGTTTCTTCAGCAAGCCCGAAGGCCGCGAAACTGGCGGCGGTGGCCGTCCCGGCGCCGTTCGATGAGCCCGAGGCAAAAGGAGCCGTCAGGTAGTCAGCGTTGTACGGGCTCTCGGCACGGCCATAGACCCCGCGCTGCATGCCGCCATTGGCCATCGGCGGCATATTGGTCTTGCCCAGGCAGATCGCACCGGCGGCGCGCAGCCGTTCGATGGTGAACGCATCGCGATAGGCAATCAGGTCCTTGAAGGCCGGACTTCCTGAGGCCGCGGTAAGGCCTTTCACCAGATAACTGTCCTTGGCCGTGTAGGGAATGCCATCCAGCGGGCCGAGCGTCTGGCCCTTGGCCCGACGGGCATCTGAGGCCTGCGCTTCGTTGAGTGCCTCGGGGTTGCGCACCACCACCGCGTTGAGCGCGGTCAGCGTGTCGGGGCCGTCGTAGGCGTCGATCCTGGCAAGATAGGCCTGGACCAGTTCCACCGCTGTGGTTTGACCAGACTCCAATGCGGCACGCAGTTGGGCGATGGACACTTCGGTGACTTCGATCATGCTGTTACCACCGACGGCTGATGGGGAAGGGGGTGAGTGTTTGCGCCTTGCCGGGTGTTGGGCGCAGGGGCAGCACTTGTCTCAAAACGGGTGTTCATATCGATTTCTCGTTGCACGGCAATACGACAGGGGCTGGACTTATCATCTGGGTGGTCTATTTAGCACCAAGGCGGGCACGGAGGGAAACAGTGAAACGGTTTATGCGCGGGTGATGGCGTGTGTCCGGCTTTTACCTGCGGCTAGGGTCTCTGGACCACTGCATTCGTTCAGATGCTATTTTCACTGACTCGACCGCTTGATTCAGAGGAGACGCAACATGGACCGATTCACCGGTGGCTGCGTGTGCGGCAATGTTCGAATCGAGGCGTCAGGGCGGCCCTACCGGGTCGGCCTCTGTCACTGTCTGGACTGCCGCAAGCATCACGGGGCGCTTTTCAACGCCAGCGCGATATTCCCTCAGGAGGCGGTGAAGATCGCGGGCGAAACCCGTGACTACGCCGGGCGGCATTTTTGTCCGCGCTGCGGCTCCTCCGTTTTCGCTCGTAGCGCTGACGAAATCGAAGTGAACCTGGGATCTCTCGATGCCCCTGACCAACTGAGGCCAACCTACGAAAGCTGGATTGTGCGTCGCGAGTCCTGGTTGCCGGCGTTTGCGCTCGCGAGACATTACGAGAACGATCGTGAGGGTACGGGGCGCTTGGAGGAGTAGACCCGCTATCAGGCCTTGACCCAGCGTTGACGGCTCCAGCTGCTCAATGAATCGACGGCAAACACCAGCAGCAACATGGCCAGGATCACCGTGCTGGCTTGAGCTTCCTGAAACAGGCTGAGGCTGACATAGAGCATTTGCCCCAAACCACCGGCGCCGACGAAACCGAGCACGCTGGCCATGCGGATGTTGTTTTCCCAGCGGTACAGGGTGTAGGCCAGCAGCTGCGGCAACAGGTTGGGCAGTGTGCCGTAACAGAACGCCCAGACGGCGTTGCCACCCTGCAGGCGAATGGCTTCGGCCGGTTCCGACGGGGTGTTTTCCAGCGCTTCGGCAAACAGCCGGCCGAGCACGCCAGTGGTGTGCAGGGCCAATGCCAGCGTGCCGGCATTGGGACCGAGTCCGGCGGCCAGCACCATCAGCGCAGCCCACACCAGTTCCGGCACCGCGCGCAAGGCATTGAGCACCAGACGCGACGCACTCTGAAAAGGCCAGCCGAAACGCCCGGCCGCGGGCAATGCCAACAGCAAACCGAATACTGCCGCGAGCAGGGTGCCCAGGGCGGACATCGCAATGGTTTCCAACGCGCCGTGGCCGATGGCTTGCAGATGACCCGCGCTCAGGTCCGGGCTGAGAAAACGCTGTGCATAGGCCCCCATCTGCTTCAGGTTGCCGGCGCCGCCGAGCTCGCTGAGGTCGATACCCAGATAGATGAACGAACCGACCACCGCTGCGCCGATGAACAGGAGCAGGGCCAGGTTGATCAGGCGATTCATGTCAGCCTCCAGCGCAGCAGACGGCTGAGTTGATCGGCGAGCAACACCAGGACAAGGAAGGTCAGCAACAGACTGGCCACTTCACCGCCCGCGAACATGCGCAACGACAAATCCATCTGCTGTCCCAGACCGCCGGCACCGACGAAACCCATAACCACCGAGGCGCGGATCGCGCATTCCCAGCGATACACCGTGTACGACATCAACTCCGCTGCGACATTCGGCAGAATCCCGTAGCAAAACGCCGCGAGCCGACCGCTGCCTGAGCGCAGTAACGCGTGGGCCGGGCGCTGGTCCACCGACTCGAAAATTTCCGCATAGACCTTGCCCAACATGCCGCTGTAAGTAATCGCAATCGCCAGTACCCCGGCCGTCGGACCGAGGCCGACGGCGCGCACGAACAACAAGGCCCAGACGATTTCCGGCACGCTGCGCAGGAAGATCAACAACCCGCGTACCGGCCAACGCAGCAGCTGGCCGCCGAAGTTTGGGCGGCCGGCGCGGGAGGCTGCCGACAGCGACAGGGCGCGACTGGCCAGCAGGCTGGCGGGAACGGCCAACAACAGCGCCAGCGCCATGCCAGCCGTGGCGATGGCCAGGGTCTGCAGGGTGGCTTGCAACAGCAGTTCGATGAATTCCGCGCCATGGGCTGGCGGCCAGAAGGCCGAGACAAACCGGCCCATCTCGCTCTGACTGTCACTCGCCACTAAAACGCTGAGGTCCAACTCGCTGAAGTGGATGCCTGGCCACAACAGGGCAATCGCCAGCAGGCTGAGGAGCAAACGGGGCAGGGCGGCGGGGTCGCGGGTGGCAGACGTCAGCATCGGGGGATCTGCACACTCAAGGACACTGGGGGCACCGGCGAGGATTGCAGTTGCTCGTTGGCGTAGAGCTTGTCGAGCAACTCGCGGTCGACGTCGCTTGCCGCCAGGTCAAACAGGATCTGCCCGTCACGCAGGCCGATGATCCGCGAAAAGTGCGCCAGGGCCAGCTCCACCGCATGCAGGCTGGCGACCAGGGTGACCTGGTGTTCCCGGGCATGGCGGCAGAGTACCGACAGCGTGTGTTCGGCCAGCACCGGGTCCATCGCCGAAACCGGCTCATCGGCCAGCAACACTTCGGGCGCTTGATACAAGACGCGGGCAATGCCCACTCGCTGAAGCTGTCCGCCGGACAGTTGCTGGCATTGCGCGAATAACTTGTCGCCCAGGTCGAGCCTGGCCAGCGCCGCGCGTGCGCCCGGAATGTCCAGCGGATGGAGCAGGTTCAGCAAGCTCTTGCCCAAACCCCACTGACCCAGTTTGCCGGCCAGCACCGCAGTGACCACACGCTGGCGCGGTGGCAGAGGCGGCGATTGATGAATCAACCCGATGCGCGCGCGCAGACGCTGGCGCTGCCGGGCAGACAGATGCCATGCGCGCTCGCCGAGCACCTGCAGTTCGCCGTTGTCCGGTCGCAACGCGGTGGCCAGCAAGTTGAGCAGGCTCGACTTGCCGGCACCGGAAGGGCCGATAATGGCAACCTGTTCGCCTGCACCGATGTGCAGATTCACGCCGCGCAACGCTTGGACGCCGTTGACGTGGGTCAGGCTGGCCTGGGTCAGACGCAATGTCATTTCAGCAGTTCGGCGGCGCGTGCGGCTTCCTCGATGCCTTTGTAATTGTCAGGACTGGTCTCGATGAAGCGGCTGGCAGCCTGCAAATCGAGGATTTCCTTGTCCTTCGGGTTCGCCGGATCGAGTGCGAGGAAGGCAGCCTTGATCTTCGCCGCCAGCGCCGGGTCGAGGGTGCCGCGCACTGTCCAGTTGTAGTCGAAGTAGGCCGGGGTGGTCGCAAATACTTTGACCTTGCTGGTATCGACCTTGCCGGCGGCGACCAGTTTTTCCCAGACGCTGGCGTTCAGGACCCCGGCGTCCACCTTGCCGGCCTGGACCCAGGCAACGGTGGCGTCATGAGCGCCGGAGTAACCCACGCGGCTGAAATAGGTTTCCGGCTTGATGCCGTCCTTCAGCATGAAATAACGCGGCATGAGACTGCCCGAGGTGGAGGATACCGAGCCGAAGGCAAAGGTCTTGCCCTTGAGGTCGGCGAGGGATTTGACGTTCGGGTCGGCGGTGATGAACTTGCTGGTGAACTGGGCGTCCTGCTCGCGCTGCACCAGCGGAATGGCATTGCCGGTTTTCAACCGCGCTTGCACGAACGTGAAACCGCCGAGCCAGGCCATATCGATGCGGTCGGTCGCCAGCGCCTCGACCACGGCCGGGTAGTCGCTCACGGGCACGAACTCGACCTTCATGCCCAGTTTTTGCTCCAGATAAGCGCCTAGCGGCTTGAACTTGCGCAGCAGTTCAGTCGGGGCTTCATCGGGAATCGCACTGACTTTGAGTGTGTCAGCGGCCTGCACTAACAAGCTGCCAAAAGACAGGGTAAAGCCGACGGCCAAGGCCAGGGTACGCTTGAGCATGGAAGCTCTCCGGTGAATGAACAGATGAATATCGAGGCGCCGGGCACTAGCTGATTGCCGCGTGGCGTTTTGTGAGGGTAGACGAAGCGGAGCGATATTAACCGCTTTTGACCTGATCAATATGTGTCGTTAGGGGGGGCAATAGCACAACACCGGCGCAAGGCCGGTGTTGTGTCTTCTTCGTGGTGCACGCCTCGGGTAGCAGAGAGCCTGCCTTAAAAGCGGTACTTCGCCGAAGCGGTAATGCTGCGCGGTGCGCCGTACGTCAGGGCTCCATAGGCATCGAAGATGTCGAAATACTTCTCGTCGGTGACGTTGTTGGCATTCAGCTGGCCCGAGAGGTTGTCGGTGAATTCGTAGCGCGCCATCAGGTTGACCAGGGCATAGGCATCCTGCTGGATCTTCTCGGAATTGCCGGCCGGGTTGACGGCGTAGGTGTAGATCGAGTCCTGCCAGTTAACCCCGCCGCCAATGGTCAGCTTGTTGAAAGCACCTGGCAGACGGTAGGTGGTAAAGGTGCGCAGCAACTTGGTCGGGTACAGCGTGTTGACGTTGTCGCCCTTGGCATCTTCGGCCGTGAACTGGGTGTAACCCACCGAGGCATTCCAGTCCGTTGCGAGTTCGCCGGAAACTTCCAGTTCGAAACCCTTGCTGGTCGCGCCTTCGCTTGCCTCGTAGGCGAAGCCGCCGACCGGGTTTGAAGGATCGATCAGCGCGCCGGTGTTCTGGCCCAGATTGTCCTGCTTGATCTGGAAAATCGCAGCAGAGGCGTTCAAGCGGCCACCGAAGTATTCACCCTTGAGGCCCAATTCAGTGCTTTCGCCAACAATCGGTTCCAGTTCCTGGCCACTGCGGTCGCGTACCGATTGCGGCAGGAAGATTTCCGTGTAGCTGGCATACGCCGAGAGGTTGTCGGTGAGGTCGTAGACAATACCGGCATAGGGCGTCAGCTCATGATCGACATCGGTCTTGCTGACTTCCGAGAAGATGTCATCACTGGTCTTCTCGTACCAGCTCTCACGCGCGCCAAGAATCACTTTCAAATCGTCGGTCACGTTCAGGCGGGTGGCGGCGTACAGTCCTTTTTGGCGTGTCTCGCTGTAGCCGTAGTCGGTCCTCGGGCCCCATACCGGCTCTGCGAAATTGCCGTTGTAGGCATCGAAATCGGCAACGCCGTCAAAACCTGTTTGCGCGTCGAGTGAGTCGGCGTCGAACTTCTGCTTGCTGTCCACATAACCGAAGGCCAATTCGTGCTCACGACCCAGGAATGAGAACGGGCCGTTGAAGCGGATGCCATAGTCGTCCTGGGTGGTTTCGGTCTTGTAGGTCGCCGGGAACGAAGACATCCCGGCGCTGCCGTTCCTGCCTGGATTGCCGGACAGGTACAGCAGGGAAGAGTCGCCGGTGCGCTCGCCACGATTGTAGCTGAGGTTGACTTGCCAGTCGTTGGCAAAGGTGTGATCAAGATTGACGAAGTAGGTCTCGTAGGTCGTGTCCCACTTGCTCCACTTGGCGGAGGTTGACTTCGAGCGGCTCCAGTTGGTACGGCTGCCGTCTGCGTACCAGACGGGCAGGCCTCCCCACATCGGCGAGTCGGCGTTGCTTTCTTGCCGGCTCAAGCCGAACCAGAGCGTGGTGTCGGGCGTCAGGTCGATATCCATCGTGCCGTAGAGGGTCTGGCGCTTGTTCGAGTTCATGTCGATCCACGTATCGCCTTCGTTGGTCTCACCGACCAGCCGCGCGCGGACAGTGCCTTCCTCGTTCAGCGCCGTGGATACGTCGGCCTCGACGCCATAGGTGTCCCACGTGCCGGCGCTCAGTTCTACAGACCCCTTCAGGTCTTTGCTGTTAGCGCGCTTGCGCACCATGTTGATGGACGCCGAAGGGTCGCCGGCACCGGTCATCAGACCATTGGCGCCGCGTACGACTTCAACGCGGTCATACATGGCCAGGCTGCTGAAAATTTCCCCCGAACTCCATGGCTGCTCGTAAATGGTGGGCACGCCATCGATCATCAACGAGTTGAGTTCAAAACCACGGGCGTTGAGCTGCGCCCGGCTGGTCTCGTAGCGGTTGACCGACACACCGGTGGCATTGTTGACCACGTCGAGGATCGTATGCAGATCCTGGTCCTGTATGCGTTGCTGGGTGATGACGCTCACCGACTGCGGCGTCTCCCGCAGGGACATGCTCAACGGCGTGGCCGTGCGCGCAGCGTCAGTTGTGTATGAGTGGGTATCTTCGGTGACGGCGCTGCGCTCGCGAGTGGCCGTCTCCGTGATCGCGATAGGCGCCAGGGTCACAGCACTTCCAGTCTCTGTCTGCTCAGTCTGTTCCGCCGCTTGCACGGAGGGCGCAGTGATGGCGATACCGGCTGCCAGCATGTGCACTGCGAGAGCCAGGGGGCGCAGGGTCGAAGGCGAGCGCGGCGTCACGGAGTTTTGAATACGCAGAGAGAGGGGGGCGGTCATGCGAGCTCACATTTGATTTTGATGTTATTGAGAATTCGTATCATACGCAAACGCAATACATTCTGGAATACGTCGTACTCTCATTTGAGAGTATTTATCAAATGCGATGGCGTCCGGCCTTTTTCCGGACAGGGCTGCCCCTAATTGAAGGATTGGCGCAAATCATCAATGAGCTGATTGATTGACGGCCCTTGAGCTTCCGGCGGCTCTAGGCTCTCTCCAAACTCGCGCCAGATGAACAGTGTCAGTTCCGCTCCATCCGTCAGTGACTGGGCGTTTTCGAGGCTGGCGAATGTCTGCAAAAGCCGGTACCTGGCATCTTTCCAGAAAAGATCTTCGACCCAGGCGTACACCGGAATGAAGTGAAAGTGGATGGGATAGCGAGGGTCGTGACCGAATCGACTGATGTAGAGCCACTTCGGCTTCAGCTGCAACTCGAGGGTTTTCTGGATGTTGGCCATCAGCCCACCCAACTCAGCCAGCGCAGCGTCGGGAAGTTCAGCCAGCGAGTTGACGTGAGTCTTCGCCCCCAGCATCAGATAGCCGGGAAGCGCCGACGACAGGTGGTGATTGAGCAGCCAATGCTCCGTTTCAAGAATGATGAAGTGGGCTGCTACTTCCATGTGCTGATGATCCATGATCAGGGGGCACACAGAGTATCAAGGCATCGGCTGTTGTGAAGGGCACTTCTGTGCCCATGCGCTCTTCGCATCGGATTAATGCCGATTCATCACTGTTCTTTCAAATGACCGGGGCACATTCCTGCCCGCAACCACGACGCCGAGACTGTTTAACCCGCGTGCGCGCACGTGTTGAGGCGGGCTAATCAAGGACCCGTTCCGGCCAGTAAAGCGACTCCCCCGAAGCTGTCATTGGTCAGGCAAAAGCCACGTATCCACCACCCGCCGATCCAGCTCTTCCCACTCCGCCATGCCCAACACCCGCGTGGTGTTCAACCCGCGCAAATAACCGCGCAGCTGATTGGCGGTGGCTCGCGCAAGCTCTGGGTCGGGCGCGATTTCGCCCAGCAGTACGGTTTCGTACTCGATCAGATACTCGGCCACCCGGTCACGGAAATCGGGCAGGACGGCGTCGCGGATCAGGTCAAACGTTCTCAAGGAGCGGCCTCATCAATATTTTTGGTTGTGATTGAGTGTGTACGAGTCTGCACGGCGCGCAACTATTGCGTGAAGTAATAGTGACAATCACGAAACACAGTTTCTGCTTTGTCGGCAATCACCGGAAAATCCCCCCCATCGAACACCGCCGGTGATGCTGTCCCGACGCGTGATGAACCGGACTTTTTATTTTCAGGATGACATCCATGCGCCCGTTATTTGTGCCTGCCATGGCGTTTGCCTCTTTATTGCTCGCCGGCTGCGCTTCTGCACCGAATGACCCGACGCTGACCCTGCAGACCCGTAAGACACCTGCGCAATACGCCGACTGCGTCGTACCGAAATTGCAGGGCAGTGCGTTGAACCCGACCGTCTCGCAGACCCAGCGCAGCTACCGGATTGTGGTGCCGAGCAAAGTCTCCGCAGACAACGTGCTGGAAGCCTACAAGGCCGGCAGTGGCGGCAAGGTGTTCATCTACGAGCGGCACTTGCTGGCTTCGAACTTCCTGCCGTCGAGTTTTGGACGCGCCGCCCAGGATTGCATCTGACCCCGGCCCGTAACGTTTTTCAAGCGCTCCTTTGGTTGGCCGCAACCAACCAATTTTTTGCCCCGCACCGCATTTCGGTTGCGGGGCTTTTTTTGCCCGGGGGAATCTGAATAGTCCCACACGGCAGGGATCGCCGGATCGATTCGCGCAGATGAAGGAAGGTTCCGGCGCCACGAAAAAAGCCTGTTCTCAGGACTGAAAGCATCGTAGCTTACGCGCCATAAATATAAGGATGTCTGGAGAACCGGGTGGGAGCATATCGTCTGTTGTTGGCCGTTCTGGTGGCCGTTTCTCATATGGGCAAGACGTTCGCGGGGCTTAACCCTGGCGTGGTTGCTGTGGTTTCCTTTCTGATCATCAGCGGCTTCGTAATGACCTCGCTCATCGAGCGCAATTACAAGGCGCCGGAGAAAATCGGCCTGTTCTACATGGACCGGGCCTTGCGGCTTTACCCGCAGTTCCTGTTCTACTTCCTGGCATCCTGCACCGTGATTTATTTCCTGCTGCCCGGCACGCCCCAAGCCGCCGAGCTGACCTTCAAGACCATCGCGCAGAGTCTTGCCATGGTGCCCCTCGGTTTCTACATGTTCGGGGTTGCAGGGTCGCTGATCTTGCCGCCGGGCTGGTCGCTGGGGCTTGAAATGTGTTTCTACCTGGTGATCCCTTTCTTGATTATCTACAAGGCGCGGGGCATTGCGTTTGCCTTGTCTGTTGCGGTTTTCATGACGGCCTGTCTTGGTTTCATCAACACCGATGTGTACGGCTATCGCCTGTTGCCGGGCGTCTTGTTCATGTTCCTGTGCGGCAGCTACCTGTACAAACCGCGAGCGAAGGGTCTGGCGATCGCTGCCGGCACCGCCATGGTGGCGGCCTTGATGTTTGCGGCGATCGAAGCGGGGCTGATTGAGCGTCGGCCATTTAACGCGGAAGTGACTGCGGGCATCGCGTTAGGCATCCCGGCGGTGTACGTGCTGACGAAACTCAAGTTTCACCGGGTTGACGAGTTCCTCGGGGACATCAGCTATGGCGTGTTTTTGAATCACTTTGTGGTGATGTACTTCCTGCGCGCTTTCTGGCCCGTTGCCTACGACGCGCCTATCGTTGCCGCCGTTCTGATCCTGTCGTTCGGGTTGAGCTGCGTTTCGTACTACTGCATCGAACGGCCGGCCCTGAAACTCCGTCATGCGCTTCGGGCGGGCGTGAGGTATGGCGTGGGTAAACCGCAAGGCGGCGAAACGGCGGCTTAGTGCGTGTAACTTCGTAGAGGCATCCTCCTACCCTTTTGCATGAAGCGATCACGCTAAGGTGCAAGCGCACCATACCCAGGTATGGTAGCTGGCGCGGTGCGTCGCGATGCAGACTCGGTTTCTGGGCGATCCGTCCCTCTCACGTCGAGAGAGCGGTTTTCGCTCGAGATTTCTTGAGCCAGGCAATCGGAGAACGACCATGACGACGCATCTGAACTTCCCCGTCCCGAAGGATGGAGCCCATCAGGAAAACAGCGGTCTGCAGGAGTCAAACGTAAGCGTGCACAGCACCTCACACCCCGGTGGAGCGGGGGTCGAGGAGCTGGTTTCTTCGCGCTATGCGCTGCGGGTCGGCGAGATCGACGTGCTGGTGATCAGCGATGGCGTGCTGCCTTTGCCGACATCGACGATGTCTACCAATGTCGACCCGGCCGATCGCGCGGCCTGGTTCAAGGATCAGTACCTGGGGCCGGACGCATTCGATTGGCCGCTGAACGTGCTGGTGCTGCGCAGCGGCGACCAGACCATACTCGTCGACGCGGGACTGGGAGGGCAGTTCCCCGGCTTTCCGCGGGCCGGGATGTTCCCCAAGCGACTGCAAGCTGCCGGCATCGATCTGGCGTCCGTGACCGACGTGGTGATTACCCACATGCACATGGACCATATCGGCGGGTTGCTCGTCGACGAGGTGAAGAGCCGGCTGCGTGCGGACGTGCGAATTCACGTTTCGGCCACTGAGGTTGCGTTCTGGGCGTCACCCGATTTTTCCCTCACCACCATGCCGTCGCCAGTGCCGGACGTCCTGCGCTCAACCGCCCAGCAGTTCATGCAGGAATTCCACAGCAAACTGCAAACATTTGAAGACCACTATGAGGTGGCGCCGGGCGTTGTCGTCAAACTTACCGGCGGGCACACCCCGGGGCACAGCGTGGTCTACGTGAACTCCGGCGGTGAGTGGTTGACGTTCGCAGGTGACGCGCTGTTCCCGGTCGCCTTTGAACATCCCGATTGGCAAAACGGCTTCGAACATGACCCTGAAGAGTCGGTCCGCGTTCGGGTGCGTCTGATGCAAGAGGCGGCGGCGAGCGGTGAGCTGTTTGTCGCCACGCACCTGCCATTCCCCTCCGTTGGCCGAGTGGCCATCGACGGCAACGCCTTTCGCTGGATAGCGGCTTTCTGGGATTACTGACTGCTTGTTTGGTCCGGACCTCCGTTCAGGTCAAGGCAGCCCGTTCGCTCGGGGTGTTCAGGCGGGACGGAGGTTACAGACATTGCGGGCAAGTCATCGAGAAACGCAGCAATCTGCCGGTTACCGCGCAAGTGCACCGTAGGAATTTGCGGGCCTATGGCCAGTCGTACTGCCTCGATACCTGGGCGATAGCCACGATCGTAATTCCACACGAAGTTCAGAAAGGTCAGGAATGCCCGGTCGAGCTTCTCCGTGCAGCCTGCAGGCAGGTCAGCGCGAGGGCGGTTCATGATGCTGCGTATGATTACCCTGGCGAGACAGGTGAGCCGCGATGTATCGAGCCAGATGATCAGGTCGGTACGGGGCAGGCGAAGGTCGAAGGTTCGCCGCGCATAGTTGCCCTCACACACCCAGGCATCCGGTGCGATCGCTTCGCGGACCCGCGCGCGGAATTGCTCAGCATCGGGTTCGACCCAGTCGGGTTCCCAGAACAATGTGTCGAGATGCACCACGGGCAGGCCCATGCGTTCGCCGAGGGCGCGGGCGAGGGTGGATTTGCCGCTGCCGGCATTGCCCAGAATTACAATCCGTTGCATGGGGACTTCCTGTCGCGAAAAAAGCCGGCGATTGTGCAGGTTTTGGAGGGCCAGTTAAAGGCTGATGGCGCGCGCGACCGCGCACGGGATTGAATGGTGTCACTCGGTCATACGTTCTCATTATCCGATCGGGTAAACGAATACCGATCGATATCAGACCTGAGCTGCCAACCCTGGCTTTGCCAATAGCTGGCAGCTGTTCCATTGGTCTTGAAAACGTCGAGATGACATTTAAGTATTCCGAGTTTTTCAAGACTCGAAAGACAGCGCTCTACCAGCGCATTGGCGATGCCTTGGCGCCGATATTGAGGACGGACAACCAGATGCTGCAAATAGCCTCTGCGGCCGTCGTGTCCGCACATGACGCATCCACACAGATCGGCTCCGGCTTCAGCCACGAAGCTCATTCCGGGGTTTCGTTCCAGATACCTCGAGGTCGATTCACGAGAGTCGGCATCACGCAAGGAAACGCCCGGGGTACGCCTCATGAGGTCGATGACCGCGTCATAGTCGTCCATGGTCATAACACGGATGTTGAACATTGCTTGAGCCTGGCGTTGATAACTATGGGATCCGGCAGACTAGCAGAGGCAGTGATCAGGAACAGCCTCAGACGCTGAAATGAAATACGTGTCAGTGGGTGCGATCCCGAACAACCGCCTCACATGGCAGCAGCCGATGGGCCTCATCGAGTTCCGTGGCGTGATGGACGCCCCATTCGATCAGCGTTTCCAGGATGGGCCGCAGGCTTTCGCCCAGCGGGGTGAGCAGGTATTCGATCCCCTGACGATCCTCGGCACTGGGCTGGCGATTCACCATCCCATGTTCCTCAAGCGCTCGCAGTTGCTCTATCAACACCTTCTGTGAAACGCCGACAATGCGCTTCTCCAGATCACAGGTGCGTTGCGGCCCGTCCAGCAGCACATGGAGGATGACCCCTTTCCAGCGCCCGGAGAGGACAGCCAGCGTGCGCTCAATCGGCAAACCCGGCAGTCTATTGATTGTCTTCATGTGCCACCACTGACAAAACGGTGTGTAGATGGGCGCGACTTACGAACCGTACGCTTTCCTTCCGATCCAGTCCGACCCGAAGGAAGACCCATGATAGACCTGTTTGAATCCCATTTGGTTAGCGGTACCGTTGCGCTGACGAACCGCATGGTCATGGCTCCCATGACTCGTACGCGGACGGCCGAGGGTGACGTCCCGAACGAATTGATGGCCACCTACTACGGGCAGCGCGCCAGTGCCGGCCTGATCGTCACCGAAGCAACGGACATTGCGCTGTCCAGCAACGGCTACGCCATGACCCCCGGCATCTACACGCAAGCTCAGCGGGAGGGCTGGCGGCTGGTGACAGATGAGGTTCACCGCAATGGCGGCACGATATTTCTGCAACTGTGGCACGTCGGCCGGATGGCCCATCCATCGCTCATGCCGAACGGCGAGGCGCCTTGGGGGGTGACCGAGGAAAGGGCTGACTCGCAAGTATTTGCCCACGGCCCAGATGGCAAGTTGGCCCATATCCCGACAGGCAAGCCCCGACGTCTGAGGCCTGAGGAAGTGATGGCTTTGGTCGGCACCTTCACTCGAGGCTGCATCAACGCTCGGGAGGCCGGATTTGACGGTGTCGAAATCCACGGAGCCAACGGCTATCTGTTAGAGCAGTTCATGAACTCGGTGCTCAACACGCGAACCGATTTATATGGAGGCGCAAGCGTAGAAAACCGTACACGGTTCCTTTTGGAAGTCGTTGAAGCGGCGGTGCGCGAATTGGGGCCGGGACGCGTGGGTGTGCGCCTGTCGCCGTTCGGCAAGTTCAACGGCATTCCGGCGGATCCTCGCACTGAGGAAACTTTGCTCTACGTTGCCGAGCGTCTGGGGCGTCTTGGTGTCGCCTATTTGCACCTGGTCTACGAGCTGATGCCTGAGGAAAACATGGAGGTCGCCGAGTTCAAATCGCACCACCTCGACCACGCACTGCTGGCCAAGGTTCGGGCAGTGTTTCCTGGGGCAATCATCTGGTGCGGTGGATTCACTGATCGCCAAAGCGCTGAGGATGCGCTTGATACCGGGTTGGTGGATTTGATCGCCTTCGGCAGGCCCTACATCGCAAACCCGGATCTGGTTGAGCGTTTCAAGCAGGACTGGCCGTTGGCCGAAGCGGACCGATCCACTTATTACACTCGATGCGGGGAGGTGGGTTATACGGATTTCCCTGCCTATTCCCTCGGCAGTGGTTCACGCCGGGCAGGTTGATAGCGATGGTGGGTAGAGCAGGCGTTGCCGGCGGCTCGGATCACGCAAGGGGCAGCCCTCACCGGGTTACACTCTGTTCCGATTCCTGATCCTGCTGCGGAGCCACACATGAAAGTTGGCGTGATTTCCGATACCCATGGCTTGCTCCGCGCCGAAGCCCTTGCTGCCCTGGCGGGTTGCGAGCGGATCATTCACGCGGGGGACATCGGCAACGCTGACATTCTCGATCAGCTAAGAGCGATCGCGCCGCTGCACGTCGTCCGTGGGAACAATGACCTGGACGCCCCTTGGGCAGAAAATATCCCCGACCTTCTTCGTTTCGATCTCAACGGATGGGAGGCGCTGCTGGTGCATGACATCGCCGATGTCCCCGCCGTGCTCGATTCAGCCATCAAGCTGGTGATCACCGGCCATTCTCACAAGCCACGCATAGAGTGGCGCGGTGAACGGCTTTACCTCAATCCCGGCAGCGCGGGACGGCGACGCTTCAAGTTGTCGGTGACGCTGGCGCTGCTGGAGGTGCTCGAAACCTCCATAGAGCCGCGCCTGATCTCGCTGCTGGAATGATCTAAAAGTGAGAGAGCCACCGGCGAATGCTTGCGCAAAAAAAACGGCCCGTTCAATAAAACGGGCCGTCGTTGTTAAGGTGCTAGTTCAGATCGGCCTCACAGGTGATCCGCATCAATCACCGCCTTGGCGAACGCCTGCGGATCTTCCTGCGGCAGGTTGTGACCGATGCCGCCGCTGATCAGCCGGAACTCGTATTTACCAGAGAAGCGCTTGGCGTAATCCTCGGGGGCAGGGTGCGGTGCGCCGTTGGCATCGCCTTCAAGGGTGATGGTCGGGACGCTGATGGATGGCGCGGTGGCCAGTTTCTGTTCGAGCGCCTCGTATTGCGGCTCGCCCTGGACCATGCCCAGACGCCAGCGGTAGTTGAAGACGGTGATCTCGACATGGTCCGGGTTGTCCAGCGCCTTGGCGCTGCGGTCGAACGTCGCGTCGTCGAACGCCCATTTTGGCGAGGCCAGTTGCCAGATCAGCTTGGCGAAGTCGTGGGTGTTTTTCTCGTACCCGGCGCGACCGCGGTCGGTGGCAAAGTAAAACTGGTACCACCACTGCAATTCAGCCTTGGGTGGCAGCGGGTTCTTGCCGGCCGCCTGATTACCGATCAGATAGCCGCTGACCGACACCAGCGCCTTGACCCGTTCTGGCCACAGCGCCGAGACGATGCCAGCAGAGCGCGCGCCCCAGTCGTAACCACCGAGCACCGCTTGCTTGATCTTCAGCGCATCCATGAAGTCGATGACGTCACTGGCCAGCGCGGCCGGTTGGCCATTGCGAAGGGTTTTATCGGACAGGAAATGTGTATCGCCGTAGCCACGCGCGTACGGCATCAAGACGCGATAACCCTTCGCTGCAAGCAGAGGGGCGACTTCGTCATAGCTGTGAATGTCATACGGCCAGCCGTGCAGGAGAATCACCACCGGCCCGTCGGCCGGACCGGTTTCGGCGTAGGCCACATTTAGCAGGCCTGCCTTGATGTGCTTCAGCGGGCCGAACGGAGAGGGTGTTGAATAAGTGGCCTCGGCCTTGGTTGCAGCCGGCTGTGCGGCGGCAGGTGTTTGCGCGTGGGCCACGCCGAGCGCGCCGAACAGGGCGAACGCCAGGATCGACGAGCTGACCAAGCGGCGGCGGGTGTTGCCGATTTTGTTGTGCATTGCCATCTTCATGGTGATGTCTCCGTTGCAAGCCGTTGGCCAGGGGATCTGGCTGAGCCCCTTGAAACCTTGAATGCATTTCAACGCGGTGACGTATCTGGCCTGTGTCGAATCCCGGGCCGGGTGAAAACAGATGTATCAAGAGGATAGCCAGACACACTGTGATACACAGCGGCGCAGCAAAAAAAGCTGTGATTGGCGCATTGGAAATTCGCGACATTGGCGCTGGGTTGCAACCCGAGCGACGCGTACCCTTTTCAAGATCACCGGGCCGATCTGACAGAGGTTAAACCGTGGCGACGAACGACATTTTCAGCGTGAAAATCCCTGACAGCAAAATGGCCCGCGAGGTGACGCAGCTCATTCGCGATACCGAAAGCGAGTTGCTGTTTTCCCACTCCACCCGCGTCTACTTCTGGGGCGCTTTGCTCGGGGAACGCAAAGGCCTGGCCTTCGATCCGGAGTTACTCTACGTCGCGGCCATGTTCCACGACCTCGGCCTGACCTCGATCTATCACGAAAGCCAGCTTCGCTTCGAGGTCGACAGCGCGAATGCCGCGCGTGACTTTTTGCGCGGTCATCACATCGCCGAAGCGGACATCGAGAAAGTCTGGAACGCCGTCGCGCTCCATACGACGCCGGGCATTCCAGAGCACATGCATTCAGAAATCGCCCTGGTTCAGGCTGGCGCGGGGATGGACGTAGCGGGGCGTGGTTTTGAACTGTTCACAGACGCGCAACGCGAAGCGGTGATCGCCGCCTATCCTCGCGATACCGATTTTGCCCATCAGATGATCGACGCGTTTTATCGCGGTCTGCAGCATCGGCCCCACAGCACGTTCGGGACCTTTAACGATGATTTCCTTGCCTGCAAGGATCCGGGTTTCCAGCGAGTGAATCTTTGCAGCGTTATCTTGAGTTCGCGTTGGGAGCGGTGAGTTTTCCACTCAGCGCCGAAGATTCTTTGGTCGGGAGATGGCCCGCGCGCGGATCGGTTCACACAACGGCTCAAACCCTGCTATTCCAGGTCACCGCACACAGCGCCAGTCCGGCCACATTGAGGGTGACGGGATTGAAGGCATCCCTGAGCAGGGAAGGATTGAAAATCGCCACATCCAGCAGCAAGCCAGCCAACGCCGTCGAGGCAACGATCAATGGCCACGCAATGCTTGACGCGAGCAGTAACCATAAGGCCAAGGCAATTTCCACGACCCCGGCCGCATAGGCAAACAACTCCACCTGATCGATGCCATGGGCTTGAATCATGGTCCGCTCGCCGGGGCTCAGCCACAGCAACTTGGGCACCAGACCGTGATAGGCAAACATGAACGCCAGGCTTCCCCGGGCGATCCAGTGGGTGCGTTTCAAGGGGCTCACGTGGGCGTTTTCAAGAATCGACGTTCATGGTCGGGATGCGGCAACAGGCACGTGTCGTATTTCCCAAAAAGTCGATATCGATTCAGCGCGATGCGATCGTAGGCCCAATCGCGCAGCCTGCGTGGGCAGGCGCGCAACAGTCCTAACGGGCGCCAGGCGCGGGGCAACCGGGCAATGACTTCGAAGACGGCATCCGAACGCACCCAATAGTGCCGGTCGCGGATCACCGCCATGGTATCGAATTGATCCAGGGGCAAACCTGCCCACGCCAGCAGCGCCTGCCCCTCGGGCGATTGCACTGCGGCCAGCCGCACGCGTCGGTCGTGGTCGTGGCGGATCAGGAACCTTGCCCAGCCGTTGCACAGCTTGCACACACCGTCGAACAAGACCACGGTCTCGCCTGGCTGGAGCAAGGGCGCGGGGGAGGGGCGAATGGTGGACGCTGGCATAGAGAAGGTCCATGGGAGGTATCCCGGATCATACCCGCGTGCCAGGGCGAAAGTCTTTACGCAAGCGGCAGCCTCTATAGAGACTGTCGCTGCACGATGGGTCTGCAGCGCAGCCTGACCGGTTTCAATAAACCTGAGGCACGATGATTTCCGGTGGCGTCGGATTGCGCGAATAGTCTTCTTGACGTTCGCGTTCCGGCAACTGGATCACCGCCTGTTCCACCTCTTCATAAGGCATCTGCTTGAGCAGGTGATTGATGCAGTTGAGCCGGGCCTTTTTCTTGTCGTCGGCCTGCACCACCCACCACGGCGCTTCGGCGATGTGGGTGCGTTCGAGCATGATTTCCTTGGCCTTGGTGTAGGCTTCCCAGCGCCGACGGGACTCGAGGTCCATGGGGCTGAGTTTCCATTGTTTGAGCGGGTCGTGAATACGGCTGAGAAAGCGCAGGTGCTGTTCCTGATCGGAGATGGAGAACCAGTATTTGATCAACTGAATGCCGGAGCGGGCGAGCATCCGTTCGAACTCCGGCACGGAGCGGAAGAACTCTTCATATTGATCGGCATTGCAAAACCCCATGACCTGCTCGACACCCGCGCGGTTGTACCAGCTGCGGTCGAACAGGACGATTTCACCCGCGGCCGGCAGGTGTGAAACGTAGCGCTGGAAATACCATTGCGTGCGCTCGCGATCATTGGGCGCGGGCAGTGCGGCGACCCGGCAGACCCGGGGATTGAGCCGCTGGGTGATGCGCTTGATCACCCCACCTTTCCCCGCCGCGTCGCGTCCTTCGAACAGGATCACCACTTTGTGCCCGGTCTTGACCACCCAACTCTGCAGCTTCACCAGTTCGCCTTGTAGACGAAACAGTTCACTGAAGTAGCGGCGTCTTTCTTCCTTTTCGCTGTTGTCGCCGACGTGTTCTTCGAACAGCGAATTGAGGTCGTGCCCGTCCTCGAGTAATTCCAGTTCCAGCTCTTCGTCACTGTGATCGAGCAGCTCGCGATGGATGCGTTGCACCAGGGTGTCATTGGTTAAAAGCATGGCGAGGACTCCGGACGATGGTGGAAGTGGTCATGCTAGGCCGGGGGATATGACGAAGAAGTGACGATGAAGGGGCGGGGTCAATAAAGCGCGCTGTCATCTTCGTGTCACCCAAGGCATGGCAGGATCATCACAAACCATCTTGAATACCCCGCCCAAGGGCTGATGAATTTGCCAGGAATCGCCACCATGAAAGGAGATGCCCCTCTGTTTGCGGCCATTGACCTGGGCTCCAATGCGTTTCGCCTGATGATTGGCCAGTCGGTCAGACGCAACCAGCAGATCGTGATCCATGAAGTCAAAACCCTGCGCGAGCCCGTCCGTTTGTCAGAAGGCTTCCAGGGCGGCGCGCTGGATGAGCTGGCGTTGGATCGGGGATGGCAGGCGCTCGCGCGATTTGGCAAAAAACTGCGCGGCTTTGAGGCCGGACGCGTGCGAGCCGTCGCGACCAGCGCGGTGCGCGAAGCCGACAATGCCCAACTGTTTTTGACCAGTGCCGAGCGCCACCTGGGTTTCCGGATCGACGTGATCTCCGGGCACGAAGAAGCGAGGCTGGTGTACGCCGGGGTTGCCCACACGATACCGAGTGCCGCGAGTATGCGACTTGTTGTGGACATTGGCGGTGGCTCCACCGAGTTGATTCTGGGGCAGGGCACTCAGCCGCTGTTGACCGAAAGCATTGCCATTGGCAGCGGCACCTTTGGCGCGCGGTACTTTCAGGGAGGGTGCATCACGGCCCAAGCCCTGCTGGAAGCCGAGCGTGTCGCCACTGTGCAGTTTGAAAAAGTCGCACGTCGTTACCGGGCGCTGGGTTGGCAGCAGTCCATCGGTTCTTCAGGCACCGCGCGGATGCTCGCCAAAGTCCTCAAGGCCAACGGCTTGAATGACGAAGGCCAAGGCGGAATCACTTACGGCGGCCTGCTGCGCTTGTCGTTACGCCTGCTTGAAGCGGGGCATGTCAATCAGCTCGGGTTGGCGGGCTTGCAACCCCATCGCCTGAGCAGTTTGCCGGGTGGGCTGGTGGTCATGCTGGCTGCGTTCAAGGTCTTTGGTATCTCCCAGATGACACCGTCCGAGGCGGGTTTGAGGCTCGGGGTGCTTCATGGATTGATGGCCAGGCACTGACTGCTTGGGGCAAAGGTTTCGACATCGTTGATCCCTCGGAGCTGTGAGCGACCCCGAAAGGGACCGCTGCACAGCTCACCGTCAGTTACGCATTCACCACAGCGAGTGGCACTTACTTGGGTAGATCAATTTTATCCAGCACCCGGTTTGCGGTGATCTCCGCCATCATGATGCTGTTGGAAATGCCCAGCAGGGCGTAGCGCGACTCGCCCTCCAGGTGATCCACCAACTGGTGCACCATCACGTCGACCGAGGCCAGGGTCTCGACCAGGTAGACACTCAGTGTTTCGGCCGTGGCCTCGGGGTCTACGGAAAACAGGGTGCTGCGCGTTCTCGGGGTGGCTTTGATGTCGGCGTTTGACGGGAAGTGAAAGTCGAGAGCGCGTTCGGCGGCCTCGTTGAGTTTTTTGGAATCGGTGGATTCGTAGGGGGAAACGTCGTCCGTTTCGGGTGGATTTGGCGTAGGTTTGAACATGGATGAAACCTCTTACGTCGTTTAAATGAAGGCCATCACTCTCGCTACCAAACGAGGGGTGGCGGCCATGCTCAGGTTGGTAGACCGGGACGTAAGAAACCGGCGCGCCCGAAAGCGCCCTGTGCATGACCACCATAAAGCAGAGTCGAACAAACGCTGCGAATCATGATGCTTAGCACCTTACGTATACCCCGGGGCTACCAAACCCCCATCGCTGTTTTTCAGCGACGGGGAAACGATAAGTCCCAAGTCCAAGGCGCACAAGCCGGCGGATTCTGGCGCAGTCGTAGGTAACGGCGCAAGGATGTGTAGCCTGAGAGAGTGTCTGGAGATGTCGATTAAACACCGATGTTTAATTGGACTTCGCCTTCAGGATCGGACGGAAAATAGAGACGTCCCCTTTTCTTCTGCATGGCGGTGATTGCCTGGACGCAAACCGTCAGTCAGCGACACTGGACGGCGGGCAAACGGCAACTATCTTGAAGCGGGCGAAAACCATCCTGAAGGAGCGGCAACTCGATGAAGAAGGAAGCGATCGGCGCAAATGACGGAGAGATTGAAGAGGCCTCTTCGCTGATAGACGCGAGAATCAAGGAGTTGAGCGATTGGCGGGGCGAAACGCTAGCCAAGGTCCGGGCACTCATCCGGCAGGCCGACCCTGACGTGGTCGAAGAATGGAAGTGGCGGGTTCCGGTGTGGTCGCACGCGGGCATCATCTGCACCGGGGAGACGTACAAGAACGCCGTGAAGATGACCTTCGCCAAGGGGGCTTCGCTGGAGGATCCTTCAAGGTTGTTCAATGCCAGTCTTGAAGGTAATACCCGACGTGCGATTGATGTGCATGAAGGCGATGAGATTGATGAAGAGGCGTTGAAGGTGCTGATTAACGCCGCCGTCACCTTCAACACTTCGCGAACGACCTAGCGTGCCAAAACGGTGAAATGAGAGCAAAGGAGGTGGGGTTATTCATCGTGATCCCACTGCGCGCGATATGGCGGGTCGAATCGCAGCCAGCATGGCCAAGGTCCAAAAACGACAGGCGAAAAAAAACCGCCTTTGCGGGGCGGTTCTTTTGTAAGCCCCAGTTTGCGGCTGAGGCTTGGTGCATCTCACGGACAACACTAGCGTGGGGGCATGGTATTAAGCTTTGCTTATCCTTGCAACGTTATTTTGCATTGATTGATTTACGTCATATGCAGGCATCACTAGAGAATTTCGGTGTTCTAAGCGATAGAAATAACCTGACAGAAATAACGTTTTACAAAAACACGTCATCACTTTGCCTTGGAACGTCAAAGACCAGCCGCTGCGCTGAAGATTCTAGGTTAATATGCCGGCGCTCACATGCTAATGCGGCTGTGAGGTTTGGCCAGTTACATAACGGTTTCACGCCCTCTGACACGGTTTTGCACCCGTGCCGGAATGATGGTTCGGGGGGAACTCAACCGGCCGCCTCACGGACAACATTAGCGTGTATATCCGAAGGCACGCGTGATCCGGTAAGTGCGCTGGAGGTTTGGCCCCCAACCTGGAGGTCAAAACGTATGAAGCTATTGCTGCGTACGCTGAGCCTCGTATGGAGATTGTTTAAAGCGTTTCGCTTTTACGAGTTCCTGCGAGACCACTTTGACGACCTGAAGTAACGGCCGTTGATGTGGGGAAAAGCCCGTTTCAGTTTCGGCTGAAACGGGCTTTTTTTGTCTCTGTAAAGCTGTCAAAAGTAGGATATTTCTCGTTTTGGTGTCAGGCGCTTGTGGGACACTTCCTCGGCATCCGTAGGTGCTATCCGAAGATCTTGCTTCGCCACCTCCGGCCACCCCCCGCTCAAACCACAATCTGTGAACCCCCACCCCACGTTTCGCACCTTGAAGCCCCAGCCCGTCGGCCTAGGATGGGCCTCAGTGGTTGCACCGGACTGTTGGCCTGCGTTCCGCCATCGGCGCTGCCCATAACAATAAAAGACACACCTTGCCTGGACTGGAGAAAAACTGATGAAACCCCTGATTGGACTTATGCTGGGCGATGTCACCGGCATTGGCCCCGAGTTGGTCGTCAAGCTGTTGGCGACGCCTGAGGCACGTGAGCGGGCGGATGTGGTGATCATTGGTGACGAGCGTGTGCTCGAGCTCGGCATGCGTGACGCCGGTCAGCGCATTCCCTACCAGAAGATTGTGCACCTGCGCGAGGCCGACCATTCCCAGGCGGCCGTGCCCTTGATCGATTTACACAACGTGGATCCTGCGCTGTATGAGCGCGGCCTGGTCAACGCGGAGTCGGGTCGTCTGACCGGCGAAACCCTGAAGATCATGACCGACATGGCCCTGGCCGGAGAGCTCGATGGCATTTGCTTCGCGCCGCTCAACAAGGCCGGGCTGCATCGCGGTGGCTGGAAGTACCACGACGAACACCAGATGTTTGCGGCCTGGACCGAACATGTTGGTTACTTCGGCGAAGTGAACATCATCCCGCAGTTCTCGACCTTTCGCGTGACCTCCCATGTGGCGCTGCGCAAAGCTGTCGACATGGTGCAACCGGACCGCATCGAAGGGGCGTTGCAACTGGCCCACGACACGTTGCGTGCACTGGGCAACAACGCACCGCGCATCGGCGTCGCGGCACTCAATCCCCATGGCGGCGAGAACGGTCTGTTCGGCGACGAAGAGATCACGATCATCCGCCCGACGCTCGAAGCCCTGCGCCTCAAAGGCCTGGCCTGCGAAGGGCCGTTCCCGTCGGACACGGTGTTTATCAAGGCGCGCAACGGCGATTTCGATGCGGTGGTGATCATGTATCACGACCAGGGCCAGATCGCGACCAAGCTGCTGGGCTTCTCATCCGGCGTGACTTTGACCGGCGGCCTCAAGACTGTTTATGCGACTCCGGCACACGGCGTGGCGTACGACATCGTCGGCAAAGGCATCGCTGACGTTGGCGCCATGGCGGCTGCATTCCGTGTCGCCGCCGACAACGCTGCCGTGCGCAAAGCCAAACGCTAAACACCTGCCAAGTGATCGAGAAAAGAATCGAGGCTGACACCATGTTCGAGAATTTCACCAAGACCGTCACCAAAACCAGCGGTGCCGAGATTGTCACTGTCGTCGGTGGCGAAGGTCCGCCATTGCTGTTGATGCACGGCAACCCGTTCAATCACCTGTCCTGGCACAAGATTGCTCCGCGCCTGGCCAAGGATTTCACCGTGGTCTGCACCGACTTACGCGGTTACGGCGACAGCTCTAAACCGCAGGGCGGTGGCGATCACTCGGATTATTCCTTCCGCGCCATGGCCCAGGATCAGGTTGAAGTGATGCAGTCGTTGGGTTTCGAGCAGTTTTATGCCGCCGGTCACGACCGGGGCGCGCGGGTGCTGCATCGCATGTGCCTGGACCACGGTGACAAGGTGCTCAAGGCCGGTTTCGTCGACATGCTGCCGCAGCATTATTTGCTGAACAACGTCACGCGCCAGTGGGGCAAATTTTCCTGGCACTGGTTCTTCATGACCCAGGACGCCCCGACGCCAGAGCGAATGATGGACGCCGATCCGGAGTTCTTCATCCGCCGCAAGCTGTCGAAGACTGACCAAGGCACCAGTTTCTTCGGGCCCGAAGCGCTGGCCGACTACATCCGCTGCATCAAGAACCCTGCCACCACCCACGCCATGTGCGAAGACTACCGCGCGACCTTCGGCATCGACCTGGACATGGACACCGCCGACTTCGAGGCGGGCCGCCGGATTGACAACCCGGCGCTGATTCTCTGGGGCGAAAAGGGCGGCGTTGGCCGCAACCATAACGCCGCAGAAATCTGGAGCCGCTACGCCACCAATATCGTGCAAACCGCCACTGTGCCCTCGGGCCATTACCTGCAGGAAGAATGCCCGGACGAGACCTACGAGGTGTTGCACGGCTTCTTCAAGTAACGCAATGACAGGCGGTCCGGGATGACCGCCTGCCCACTAGAACTATAAAAAAAGGTGGAAAAATGATTCCGACTACGCTTGCGCAAAAACGCAGGGCAACGCTGACGTTCGTGTTGCTGTGCATCATGGCTTTCATCATGTACGTGGACCGCACCAACCTGGCCGTCGCCGCACCGACGATCAGCAAGGAGCTGGGTTTCAGCAACACCAACCTGGGCATGATGTTTTCCGCCTTCGCCATCGCCTACAGCTGCTTCATGATTCCCGGCGGCTGGTTCAGTGACCGTATCGGCTCACGCAAGGCGATGTTGCTGTACGGCATTATCTGGTCGGCCGCGACCATTGCCACGGGGCTGGTCAGTGGTCTGGTCGTGCTGGTGATTGCACGCTTCGTGGTCGGTATCGGCGAAGCACCGATCTACCCGACAGCGGCGCGCATGATCGCCCGCGCCATTCCCATCACCCAGCGCGGCACGGCCCAAGGCATGATGCATGCGTCAGGACGCCTGGCCAACGCACTGGCGCCGTTGATCGTGACGTTCATGATCATCCAGTTCTCGTGGCGCCTGACCTTCGTCATTCTCGGCGTGGTGACGTTGATCTACATGTTCATCATGTATTTCAGCCTGAGCGAATCGAAGAAACTGGTCGAATCCACCGCCGCTGTGCCGCTGCCACCCGTGGCCGCCAAGCCGGTCCATTGGCCGACAATGCTGCGTAAAGTCTGGCCAGCAGCGGCCACCTGTTTTTGCCATGGCTGGGTGCTGTGGTTCTTCCTGAACTGGATTCCGTCGTTCTTCACCCAACGCTACGGCATGGACCTGACCCACACCGCGTTGTTCTCGACCTTTGTGCTGCTGGGCGGCACCGTCGGCACCGCAGTCGGCGGCATGCTCTCGGACTGGCGCTTCAAGGTCACCGGCAACCGTCTGCGCTCGCGTCGCGACTTGATCATCTTCGGCTTCCTGGCCTCGATCATCGGCCTGATTCCGCTGTTGTTCACCCACGACCTGATGATCTGCGCCTGCGGCCTGAGCTTCTCGTTCTTTTGCTCGGAATTGGCGGACTCGCCGCTCTGGGTCATCGGCACCGAGGTATCCCACGAACATTCCGCAACTTCCAGCGCGTGCACTTTCACCGGCATGGCCCTGGCCGGTGCCGTGTCGCCGGTGGTGATCGGTTGGTTGCTGGACATCACGGGGAACAACTGGGCGGTGGCGTTCGGCGCTTCCATCGCTGTGGTGCTGATGGGGCCGGTGTTGGCGATGTTTATCACGCTGGATGACGAACCTGCGCCCGAGCCCGTTTCATCTTCGCATCCACAAGCTGCGGTGACTCAGGGCTGAGCCGAAACGGTTTGATCCTCCCTGACCGATAGCCGCCGTTTGCCATGAGGCGGCTATCGTCTGTTTTAGCTGATACCAATTGGCCATCTCATCCGTTAGAGTGTGCGCCGCCCGAGAGATGGATCCCGGGCAACATCTCATGGAGTTTTTCAGTGAAGTACCTCAGTAAAGTTGCCGCGGTAGCCTTGTTCGGTCTGGTTCTGGCGGGTTGCACCGGCACACCGATGAACACCCAGCATTATGAAAGCAGCCAATACACCGTCCTTGGCCACAGTGAAGCCAGCGCCACTGGCCTGTTGCTGTTCGGCGTGATCCCGATCCAGCAGAACAACCGTTTTGTTCGCGCTCAGAACGCGGCGATCAAAGCCAAGGGCGGCGACGCAATGATCAACACCCAAGTGCAGGAAAACTGGTTCTGGGCCTGGGTCCTGACCGGTTACACCACCAAAATCTCCGGTGATGTGGTTAAGCTGAAAAACGTTCAGTAAGCCCAATACCCGGTTTTGTTTGCGGATGCGCAATTGTGGTGAGGGGATTTATCCCCGTTGGAGTGCGAAGCGCTCCCAAAATCCTCGACAGTGCCGAGATCTTGGGGCTGCTTCGCAACCCAACGGGGATAAATCCCCTCGCCACAGGTCTTTTGCTCGACTGAAGATTTTCTTAAGTGAGCTTAACCGGGTTTTTCATCATTGGAAGCTGGAGGTCAGTGGCGTTCCGTCACGCGGGACTGCGCAGCCACCCGGTTCCTTCCCGACCACTTCGCCTGATAGAGCTGCTGATCGGCACGTTTGATCAGTGCGGTGGTATTGCTGTCCGATGTCTCCGCCAGACCTATGCCGATACTCACCGTCACGTGCCCAACCGTAGCAAAGCTAGCCGCGGCAATCGCGGCGCGGATCTTCTCGGCAACGACCTCGGGGCTCTCCGGCTCCTCGATTTCCGGCAACAGCACCGCAAACTCCTCACCGCCGTAACGGGCCACGAAATCAGTGGCGCGGGTGTTGTCCTGAATCAGCCGGGCGAGCTGGTGCAACACCTCATCGCCAATCGCATGGCCGTGGGTGTCGTTGATTTGCTTGAAGTGGTCGGCGTCGATGAACAGCAACGCAAACGGTCGTCCAGTGCGTTGGAACAGCAGGTTGCACTCGTCCAGTTTTTCGTCAAATCGCCGCCGGTTGTACACGCCGGTCAGCGCATCGTGGGTGGCCAGTTTCAACAGATCGGCATTGGCCCGGGTGAGGGCGGCGGTGCGTTGCGCGACGGTGGCTTCCAGCGACGCATTGGCTTCCTGCAACTCGCGTTCCTTGCCGAGCAAGGACTGCGTCATGCCCTGGAGGGATTGCCCCAGCTGGGCAATTTCCCGCACCGGATGGTCTTGGGGGAACGTTGCACCTGGCTGTTGGTTCTGTACCCGTTTGGCCGATTTGGCCAACAATTCGATCGGGCGACTGAGGTACAGCGCCAGGTAATAAGCGACCAAGGCGAACACGATCGCGGCAATCACGCCCAACAGCAGCAACTTATAGAACAGGATGCGTGCGGGCTGAAGCGCGATATCCAGCGGTTGCCGGACCGCGATGTACCAGGCAAGGTCCGTACTCGAAGGCGTCGGCACCGCGACAACGCTGGTCAGGTAACCATTGCCTACTGACCAGCCAGAGGTGTCGGAATGGTTTTCCCGGGCCTGCGGCATGTTCGGCACGTGTTGCCCCATGAGCGCTTCCGGATAGAGCACTTTGCCGTCGTGGTCGACGATCAGCGCCTCCACTTCAGGCGTCATGTCTTTGCGCAGCACGGCCGAGTCGACAATTCGCGTCGCCCAGCTCCAATGGGCATGCGCGCCCAGCACACCGATCACCTGGCCATTGGCATTGCGGATCGGTGCGGCGAAATCGATGAAGCGCAACGGCTCGCCAGTGGCAGTTCCCGGCAGCAGTTTGGCCAGCAACACCGCTTCGTGCGGATCACCGGTGTAAGCACCGCGCATCCCGGCCTGGAACCACGGACGCTCCTTGACCGATTGATTCACCAGAAGGCCATTCACGGCTTGCCGCACACGCCCGTCGGCGTCTGCCACGCCCATCCAGGCGTACTCGGCGCGGGACTGCGAACGCAGCTCCATCGACGACAAGATGTCCGGATCGTTGAGGTCGCCATTTTTGAACAGCGGGGCTCGACTGAGCAAAGACACTTCGAGCTGACGTTCATGCAGTTGCGCGCCCAACAACTCGGCCGCAGACCTTGCCGTGCTCAACAACGCATTGCCGCTCGCCTGCTTCATCTGCTCGGTGGCGATGTGGCCGACATAAAAACCCACGCTGACCAGCGTGAGCAGCGACAAGCCGGCAAACCAGAGTGTCAGGTGACTACGCAGACTGGCTTTGATCATGGGGGCCTGGCTGAAGTTTTTGGAATCGCGGCATGGTATGCGCAATGGAGGGGTAGCTGCCAGTGGCGGCGCTTTCATGGCCCGGGCCGAATGACCTTTCTTCGAGGCAATTTCAAACACCCCATCCTTCCCGCACAGCCCGTCGAATCGCCTCCAGCAACATCGCAAACGCCGGGTTGTCGTTGTTCTCGCGCCAGATCAAATGCAACTCGCTCTGCACCCCTTCGCCCAGATCGATGTCGCGAAACACCACGTTCTTGAACACCACGCTGGTGGCGCAGCGAGGCACCAGGGCCAGGCCCATGCCGGCGTTGACCAAGGCCAGGATGGTCAGCGACGAGCCTAGCCATTGCACGTATTCCGGCGCCACGCGGGCAGAACGGAGCATACCGGTCAGCAGTTCGTTGAACGGCGGGTAGGCGGCGTGGGAGTACATTAGGAACGGTTGCGCATCAAGGTCATTGACCGACACGGTTTGTGTGCTGGCGAGCCGATGGTGACTGGGCACGGCCAGCACAAAGGGTTCACGTACCAGGCACTCGGTGGCGTAGCCCGGCTCCAGCAGCGGCGCGCGGACGATGCCCAAGTCGATACGCCGCGCACGCAACGCTTCGTGTTGCTGGTAGGTGTTCATCTCCGACAGATCGATTTTCACATGGGGCTGTTTGAGTCGCGCCTCGGCGATGACCTTGGGCAGAAACTCGTACACCGCGCTGCCAACGAAGCTGATGTTAACCGAGCCGATGTCCCCTTCGGCAAAGCGCCGCGCCGTCACCGCGGCTTGCTGGGCACGCTCGAGCAGGTTCTGCGCCTCGATGAAAAACGCCCGGCCGGCGGCGGTCAGCGCAACGCTGCGGGTGGTGCGGGTAAACAGCTCGACACCCAGGTGATGCTCCAGCAGTTGAATCTGCCGACTGAGGGGTGGCTGGGTCATGTTCAGCCGTTCGGCGGCGCGACGGAAGTTGAGTTCGGTCGCCACCGTGGTGAAGCAGCGCAATTGAGTCAGTTCGAACATTGATCTAATCCAGGTATCAATCGAATGCCAAGTTAGATTAGACGGGATCAATGCCGGCGTCCATGATCGGCCTGTCCCTAAAAAAACAATGATCGGGAGTTGCCCCTTGAATACCCTCCAGAGTCCGCCGGACCCGACTGTGCTTGCCCGCGCCGCAGCCAAGGTCAAGCGCCACGTGCTGCCGCTGTTCGTGGTGATGTTCATCGTCAACTACATCGACCGGGTCAACATCGGCTTCGTGCGCAGCCACTTGGAGACCGACCTCGGTATCGGCGCAGCCGCCTATGGCCTGGGCGCCGGGTTGTTCTTCATCGGTTACGCCATCTTCGAAGTGCCCTCCAACCTGCTGCTGCAGCGCTATGGCGCTCGTGCCTGGCTGACGCGGATCATGTTCACCTGGGGCGCGGCGGCGATGGCCATGGCGTTCGTGCGCGGCGAAACCAGTTTCTACGTGCTGCGTTTTATTCTCGGGGCGGCCGAAGCAGGTTTCTTTCCCGGCATCATTTACTACTTCACCCAATGGCTGCCGTCGACCGAACGGGGCAAGGCCATGGCGATCTTTCTCAGCGGTTCGGCCATTGCCTCGGTGATCTCCGGTCCGGTGTCCGGCGCGCTGCTGAACGTCAGCGGGTTCAGCCTGCATGGCTGGCAGTGGATGTTCCTGATTGAAGGCTTTGCCTCGATCGTGCTTTGCACATTTGTATGGTTCTGGTTGCAGTCCCACCCGCGTCAGGCGAACTGGTTGAGTGCCGAGGAGAAGGACGCATTGGTAGGCGCCATCGCCCTGGAACAGCAGGCCCGCGAAGCCACGCAGACGGTCAAGCCGTCGATGTTCAAATTGCTTGCCGACAAGCAAATCGCGCTGTTCTGCTTCATCTATTTTTCCATCGCCCTGACCATCTACGGCGCCACGTTCTGGCTGCCGAGCATGATCAAAAAGATGGGCAACCTCGGCGACTTCCAGGTCGGCCTGTTCAACTCGATTCCCTGGATCATTTCGATCATCGCGATGTATGGCTTCGCCGCCATGGCCAGCAAATGGAAACACCAGCAGGCCTGGGTTGCGCTGACGCTGGTGATTGCCGCGTTCGGCATGTTCATGTCCACCACCGGCGGGCCGATCTTCGCCTTCGTCGCCATCTGCTTTGCCGCGATTGGTTTCAAGGCTGCCTCGGCGTTGTTCTGGCCGATTCCACAAGGCTATCTGGATGCGCGCATCGCTGCTGCCGTGATCGCCTTGATCAACTCCATTGGCAACCTCGGCGGTTTTGTCGCGCCGACGGCGTTCGGTCTCCTGGAGCAAAAAACCGGCTCCATCGAAGGCGGCCTCTATGGGTTGGCGGCCACTTCACTGGTCGCGGCGGTGGTGATCTTCTTTGCTCGCACGGCACCTCGTGGCGATGCACGCAGTGTGCTGACCGCCACCCCACAACAATCTCCAAGTCACCCCGCATTGAAACCTGAGCCAAAGGGAGCAGCCTCTTGAAAATCACCCGAGTCAGCGTCACCCCAATCGCCTTTCGTGATCCGCCGCTGCTCAATGCCAGCGGGATTCACGAGCCCTTCGCACTGCGCTCGATCATCGAGATCGAAAGCGACAATGGCTACATCGGTTTGGGTGAAAGCTATGGCGATGCCCCGGCGCTGCTGATCCAGCAGCAACTGCAACAGCAACTGATCGGTCTCGACCCGTTCAACCTCAATCAGCTGCGCCGCATCGTCCAGGCCACGGTGGCGGCGAACAAACCGGCGAGCATTGCCGGTGCGGAACTGGCGCCCGGTTCCCACGCGAGCAAAGCGGTTAGCAACGCCTATTCGGCGTTCGAAGTGGCGTTCCTGGATTTGCAGGCGCACTCGCTGAACGTGCCGTTGGTGGACCTGCTGGGCGGAGCGATCCGCGACGAAATTCCATTCAGCGCCTACCTGTTTTTCAAGTACGCGCAACATGTCGATTCACCCTACAAACCGGACAATTGGGGCGAAGCCCTGAACGAAGAGCAGATCGTCGCCCAGGCGCGACGGATGATCGAGGCCTACGGTTTCAAGAGCATCAAGCTCAAGGCCGGCACGCTGGATCCGGAGCACGAAGTGTCGTGTATCAAGGCGCTGAAAAAAGCCTTCCCCGGCTACCCGTTGCGCATCGATCCGAACGGTAACTGGTCGCTGGAAACCTCTATTCGCATGGCCGAATTGCTCGGCGATGACCTGCAGTATTACGAAGACCCGACGCCGGGCCTCGAGGGCATGGCCGAGCTGCACAAACGCACGGGCCTGCCGCTGGCGACCAACATGGTGGTCACCGATTTCGATGAGTTCCGCCGCAGTGTGGCGCTGAACAGCGTGCAGATCGTCCTCGCCGACCACCATTACTGGGGCGGCCTGCGCGATACCCAGGCGCTGGCAAAAATGTGCGACACCTTTGGCCTTGGTGTGTCGATGCATTCCAACTCGCACCTGGGCATCAGCCTGATGGCGATGGCGCATGTGGCCGCCGCGGTGCCGAATCTGGATTACGCCTGCGACACGCATTACCCGTGGCAGGAGCCGGATGAAGAGGTGATCAAGGGCGGCAAGATTCCGATTGTCGATGGCTGCGTGAAAATCACCCGTGCGCCGGGGTTGGGTCTGGAACTGGATCACGATCAGCTCGGCAAGCTGCATGATCAATACCTGACCTGCGGCATTCGCCAGCGCGATGACGTGAAACAGATGCAGCGTTACAAGCCCGGCTGGAAGGCGGTCAAACCGCGTTTTTGAGTTCCGTCAGCAAACGCTCGATCTGCGCCAGCTCCCAGGTGCTGAGCAAACTCACCGGGTCGGTGCCGTAACGTTGCCAGTGGTCGAGTTCACCTTCGCGGCCGTCCGGGCTTTGGCAACGTTGGCAATGCAACAGGCGATTGCCGTCGACACCGAGGCTCAGGCGCCAGCCTTCGATATCGACGTGCACGTGGCCGGGCTCGGGTTGTTCGACAAGGAGTATCAGGCGCCGAACTTCCAGCGCGGCGTCGCGCAATTGCTGGTAAACCTCGCGGTTGGTGAGGGGCGGCACAGCTTTCTCCGGTGAAATGGCGAGGTGCACAGGATAGAGCCTGCGTTTGCCGCTGTCAGCGGAGCCATCACCACCACGCCGACCACGCGTCCTTTGCTCACGAAGCGGTGCTCCATAAAGCTCCACTTCTCGTCCCAGCCCAGCATCCGGGTGTGAATCTCGAAGGCGGAACCAGAGACTCATAAGTACGCCGATGATTAAATGACCGGTGCACTTTAGGGAGGAGGGATCAGGTAAGGTAGGTGCGCAAATGACTTTTTTCATGCGAAAAGCGCAATTGGATCATGTATGTACGTCACTTCTTTACTGGCGGGCCAATGTTTCGCCGCCAGCGCCACGAACCCTGCCACAGATGAATTGGAGCAGGACGTGAAGAAAGCCGCAGCACTCACCTTGGCCTTGGTGTTCATTGCCGGATTATTCAGCGCCCCTGCACAAGCGGCCGGCGATGCTGAAGCGGGCGGGACACTGTTCAAGCGAATATGCGGCGGCTGCCATCAGGTCGGGGAGTCGGCGCGAGGTTCGTTCGGGCCACAACTCAATGGCATTTTTGGACGCCCGTCGGGCAGCACCACGGATTATCAATATTCCGACGCGATGAAATCGGCCGGCATCGTCTGGACCCGCGAAACCCTGACCGCGTACCTTGAAGCGCCGAAGGAAGTGGTGCCCGGCACTCGCATGATTTTCTGGGGACTCAGCGATCCGGAAAAGATCGAAAACCTGTTGGCGTATCTTCAGACCTTTCAGCCGCAGTAGGACGTCCCGACGTTCGCCAAGGATAAAAATATCGATGCAACGAACCACCTCGCGATTGCTGTTAAGGCCGCCTCGATCCGAAGACCTGGCCAGCCTGTTTGCTATCTACGGCGACCCTGCCACGAACCAGTACAACCCGGCCGGGCCTTTGACTGTGATTGACCAGGCTGAAACGCTGCTGGAAGACTGGATTCGCCACTGGACCCTACACGGTTACGGGCTGTGGACCATTACCACCCGTGCTTCCCCGGATTGCGTTATCGGGTTCGGCGGGATGGGTCTGCGCAAATTTGGTGAAGTCGAGCTGCTGAACCTCGGTTATCGATTGGCCGTGACTGCGTGGGGGCAAGGCTATGCGACCGAATTGAGCAGGGCGGCGCTTGAATATGGATTCGATGAGCTGAAGGTGCCGGAGGTTTTTGCGCTGGTCAGGCCTGCCCACGCCGCCTCAATAGCCGTGCTGGAAAAGATCGGCATGCAGCGTGTCGATGTGCTGGATGACGTACCGGGGCAGGCGCCCAGTCTTGTTTACAAGATCAGCCTGCCCTTGATTGGGGGCTGATTTTTTGCGCATGAAAAGCCTGGCTGGTTGGGTCGGGCTTTCATTGAGCTCAACGGTGAAGCGATGTTGACTTCGATGTGTCAGGAGTAGACCCTTGGTTTCGATGATTTTCAGAGCTGTAACTTGAATGTTCTTTCTGAATATAAACCCCAGTTATTGTTTGATTTTATAGTTGTTCATGGGTTTGCACTTACATGATGTAGGGGCAATCAATCAATGGAAGTGATGTTGATAACTTCTGGGAGGCAAGGATGCAGGAAAAAGTTATTTCTCTATCTTCAGTTCGTTGTTTTATTCGGCATCTGTGCGAGCGGCATCACTCGCGTGATTTTGCAATAACGTTGCCTTCGTCGCTCAACTACATGCGTGTGGGTTCTGTTGACAGTTATGTAACTGGCCGCTTGCCTGCTTGGTGAAGTGCACGTTCAGTTTTCTATAACCTGCTCTCATGGTTTGCATCGCGCGCAGCGGGATACGTATAAACGTTGAATAATAAAACGGAGTCATCATGGCAAATCACTACCGCGAACTGCTCGCAATCCCCGGCGTCATGGGGTTGGTGGTCGCGAGCTCCATTGCCCGTTTGCCCCAGGCAATGATCGGTATCGGCATCATTATCATGTTGGTGCAGCAGACGGGTCTTTATTGGCTGGCCGGTTCAGTCGCGGGCACTTTTACATTAGCGAATGCGCTGTTCGGCCCGCAAGTATCGAAACTCGTCGATCGGCGAGGTCAAAGTCGCGTTCTGCCGCTTATGACTGCCTTCAGCGTCGGCATGTTACTGGCGCTGATACTTGCGGTGTATATGAAGGCTCCGTCTGTCCTGCTTTTTATTCTTGCGGCACTGGCGGGCACGATGCCAAGCATGCCCGCGATGATAAGAGCGCGCTGGTCACAACTGTTCCGTGGCAAGCCGCAATTGCACACGGCCTTTTCCCTGGACACGGTTATCACTGAGATGGCCTTTATTATCGGCCCACCCCTGGCCATTGGTTTGAGCACCCGTTTCTTCGCCGAAGCCGGGCCGCTGGTTGCCGTCTTGCTGCTGGTCATCGGCGTGACAGCTTTTCTGCTGCAACGGCAGACAGAACCGAAGGTGGTCGTGGGCCGCAAGGAGAACGCAGGCTCGGCTTTGCTGATCCCCGGCCTTCGCACCATTGTCCTGGCGCTGCTGGCGATGGGTGCGATTGGTGGATCAATCGATGTGGCGGTGGTTGCCTTCGCCAACGCGCAAGACTGGCCAGCGTCTGCCAGCTTCATTCTGGCCGCCTATGCGCTCGGCTCCCTGATAGCTGGCCTGACGTTCGGCGCGTTAAGGTTTTCCTTGCCGGTTGAAAAACAGTTCTTCGTTGGAGTACTGGTCACGGCCGTCACCGGCGTACTGCCGATTTTCTCACCGAACGTCTACATCCTCTCGGGGATGCTATTTGTGGCTGGCATGTCATTTGCGCCAACGATGGTCGTGGTCATGAACCTCGGTACGATCATTGTTCCGCCGTCACGGATCACCGAAGGTCTGACGTGGATGTCGACGGGCATCAGCATCGGCGTAGCGCTCGGTGGCGTGGCCGCGGGTCTTATCATCGATGTCTACGGCGCGCGGGCAGGTTTCGGTGTCGCCATTGTCGCGGGGATCTTCATGGTGGTGGTCGTGCTTCTGGGGCTACCTGCACTTCGCGCCACGTCAGCGGTTTGCGCCGAGCCGGGCTTCCAGTCATCAGCCAGCTAGAATGATCATTCACTCCCCAATACTGGAGAACCAGAATGGTCAGCAAAAACACGATTTGTCTCTGGTACGACGGCGCTGCGCTGGAGGCCGCGACGTTCTACGCCAAGACGTTTCCCGACAGCGCGGTGGACACCATTCTTCGCGCGCCTGACGACTATCCGGCGGGCAAGCAGGGCGATGTGTTGACGGTCGAGTTCACGGTGATGGGCATTCCTTGTCTCGGCTTGAACGGAGGCTCGGGGGTCAAGCATAACGAGGCGTTCTCGTTCCAGGTGGCGACCGATGACCAGGCCGAAACGGACCGCTTGTGGAACGCGATTGTGGGAAACGGTGGCCAGGAAAACGTTTGTGGCTGGTGCCAGGACAAATGGGGACTGTCGTGGCAGATCACGCCCCGCGTCCTGACGGACGCGATCAACAACCCTGATCAAGCAGCGGCCAAGCGCGCGTTCAACGCCATGATGCAGATGGGGAAAATCGACGTCGCGGCGATTGAAGCGGCTGTCAGGGGTTAACCCGGCCTGACGTTATCGCGCCAGTTGCTCCACCAGCTCAGGCGTCAAGTAGTGCGGTCCGTCGAACAGGTACAGCGGATAACCGTCATAGGCCGCCAATTGCGGTTTGAGCTCCGCGGCGGTCGCGGAGCGGAATCCACCTCCGAAGTTGGGGCGGAAGGCTTCGACGATGATGCGCACCCGGTCTTTGCCCAGGCGCTGGCGCAAGGCGTCGGCGTAGGTTCTGGCAACCGGTGCGGTGCGGGCGTAGACACCGACGCCGTCCTGGAAGAACACGCCAATGTCATTCGGCAGCCACTGCTTGAGCCATTCGGCCGTGGCGACAGGGCCGATGTTGGCGCCGTCATACACGCTGATCCACAACGGTCGCGGTAACTTGGCCAGCAGGGCGGGCAGCTCTTTGGCGCGGGTCCAGCTGGGGTCGACTTCGGCGGGGAAATACCAGCCGGTGACGTGCAAGGGCGTCGGCAATTTGGCGATGCGTGCCGAGACTGCCGCCAGTTGCTCGATGTTGTCCCGTGAGCGGTTTTCGCTGAAATAGCCGGCCAGTCCGAGGATGACGTCTTGCGCCCAAGGGGCCTTGGCAATGCGTGCCCAATCGGGCAGAACCGGTACGCTGGGCAGGCCGGTACCGGCAACGAATGCCTGATCGTCGACGACGGTCCACTGCACCAGCAGCTCACGGGCCCCCAGTTTTTCCCAATGGCCGTTGATGCCGACGGTCTTGTTGTCCGGCTGCCAGACGATGCCGACGATCCCTGGGGTCTGGGCCTTTTTGTCCGTCACGTAGAGCACGCCAGTCCCGGTGCCGAGAATGGCGGCAAACAACAGACCCGCAACGGTCGCGCGACTGGCGGTGTAACCAAGAATGTTCACGGAAGAGCCTTATTGATGCGCTGATGCCATTGGCTCAGCGAGGTGACGCCTTTGGCGTTCCAGTTAGCTGCGGCATCGGGGCCGAGGTGGAATTGGCCCTCGTTGAATTGCCAGACGATCACTTGCGGTTTGTGTTGGGCGAAATCCGCAGACTCCAGGTATTGCAGCAGCGTAGCCCATGGGCCGACATCGCCAGGATTCCAGGTCAGCGCGACGGGACGGTCCAGGGCATTGGAAAGCTTTTGCGTAAAGCCCAGGTAAGGCTGGACGAAGCTGTTGCCGATCACCTGGACCGGTGCCGGTGCGTCATCGATCAGCAAGTCGTTCTGGGCCTGATGGCGAACGGTGTAAATGTCGCGACCAATCGATTTACGCTTGATCGCCGGCAGGAAATTGCTCGCCAGGTCACCGAACGCGCGACGGTCAAACCACTCGCCCAGCGCAGCGCCACCGCCGGGTTCGCCTTGCAGGCGGTAACGCTCGGTAATCAGTTGCGCCGTGGCGTCAGCGGTGTTTTCCGCACTCCAGGCTGTCCAGTGGTAGTCGGCGCGGTAAAACGCGGTCTGTTTGCCGTGTTCGGTGCGTTGCAGGACAGGCTTGATGTTCAGCGTGGTCAGGCCTGCCTGGCTCAGGTCGCTCTGCAAGTGCTCGTAGCGCTGGATCACGGTCGGGCTCAAGGGCTGATTGGCGGGCAGACGCGCGGCATAAAACGGCGCTTTCATCGGCACCACCAATACGACCAGACTGATGTGTTCCCGGGCAAGGTTCTGCTGGAGTTGTTTCACCAGCGCAATGTTGCGGGCCATGCCTGGTTTATCGACTTTGCTCAAACTCTCCCAGGCCGGGAACAGCCAGCCACCTTCGCCGGTAATGACCGCCGAGGCTGCTTGAGCGTTGGTGCCCGACAGGCTCAACAATACACCGGCGATCATGGTCGTGACCGGCAAGCGAGATTTCAACGCAAGGATCATGGCGCGGTCTGGTCGACAAGGCCGATCAGGCGTGGAGCCTGCCGAGAGCCGACCAGGAACAGGCTGTAACGATCGCCGGCCTTGAAGGGCGCCAGCTTGAACGGCAGGCTGCTGTTCTGCTCGCAACTGGCAACCAGTGTCGCTTGCACCGGGTTGATCGTGCGCTGGGCCTGGCCGTTGAACGGCACCTGATTGAACACAGGGGCATGGTTAGCCAGTTTGACCCCAGCCTTTTCGCAACCGTTGGCCAGGTTGTAGATATTGAGTTCGGCGCGCAGGTCTTTGCCGCGCAGCGGTGGATCGATGATCAGGCGGGGTGTCCGTGCCGGGTCGCTGTCAAGAATCAGTGTGACCCATGCACCTTTCGATGTGCTCAGGCCCTGTATCTCGCGACCGTTGACGGTCACTTGCAGCGGCTGTCGCGAGTCCACGACCTGAAAAGGACTGGCCACTGTGGCCTGGGCGGAAAGGGCGAAACTCGCGCCCTGGCCCACCTGGACCTGCATGGCGGTGTCGGAGGGGTTGACCACCCGCACCCAGGCCGAACCCTCGGGCAGTTTTGGCGCGTACAACTGGGCAATTTCAGGGGCGGCATTTGCCCCCATCGGGATCAGGCCAAGTCCCAACCACAAACAGAATCGAATGTTCATGCAAGTCCTCAATAGGAATAAGTCAGGCGACCGAAGACACCTTGAGCGCGATCATCGCCCAGCACCTTGACGCGGTACTGCAGGGAGAAGTCGACATAGGAGCGGGGCGCGTTATACGCGTCTTCGCGGAACCAGTAGCGCACGTTGTTGCCGACACCGATGCCGCCGGCCTTGCCGGACGATGAGTCCGACTTGCCGTCGGCGTCGGTGCCGCTGTTCATCTTTGAGTCGTAATCGAACGCGGCCACCACATGGGGGAACGTCACCCAGCGCGAGCCTGCGCCACCGATGGCATAGCTGCGGCCGACCTGCCATTCGCTGTTGAAATAGTCACGCGAATCGTTGACGTAATGTCCGGCTTCAGCGAACAACTGCGAAGTCCACCAGCTGGAGGCATCGACCCGCAGATCGGTCCCGACGCTTGCGCCATAGCCCAGACGCAGCAGCCAGTCACCGTCGACGTCCGACGATCCCAAGGGGAATGTGCGCTCGACGGCGGCCATCACGTTCAGCGACGTAAAGGGTTTGACCCGTACACCCACGGCACCTTGCAGCGCATCGAAACCGGTGTCCGAATCACTGTTCTTGCTCCACAGCGTGTCGGTGACGCGTCCGTAGAGTTCGACAAACCGTGCGTTGCGATAACCCAACGGACGCCAGGACAGTTCGGTGCTGTTTTGCAGGCTGTCATTGCTGCTATTGCCGCCGCTCGGCGCTGAGCTCAGGCCGCTGCTGGTGCTGTTGCCGCGATAACTGGTGGTGTTGGTCAAACCCCAGGTGCGCGAGACATCGGCCACGGCGCGACGGGTGTCGAACAGCTGCTGCGGGGACAGGTCCAGTTCACCGGCATTATTGGCGTCGATGACGCGCTTGAAGTAGCTGACGGCTTGCTCGTCCTCGCTGACCCGCATCGCGTTGTAGGCCGCATCCTGAGTGGCGGTCGGCGTGAGTCGGGTGTCGGCGTCGGCCTTGCGGAACGACACGTTGGCGCCGTCATCGTCGCCAGCCTGGACCGACAAGTAAGCGATTTGCAGGTCGCTCATCGATTCCAGTTCGCCCGTGTCCCGCGCTTGTTGCAGCCGTTCGCGTGCAGTTCGACGCTGGCCGATGGCGCTGTACAAACTGGCTTCTTCATAAGCAGGCAGGCTGCCTAGCGCCAAGGCCTGGGTAAAGTCCTCGCGAGCCCCGGCGTCGTCACCCGATTGCTGGCGCAGACGACCGCGTTGGGCCAGCAGCCGCGCGTCATCGCCTGTGAGCTTGAGGCCCTCACTGGCTGCCGCAATGGCTTCGGGCACTCGTTTCTGGTCACTCAGGGCGCTGACGAGCAACCGCCGATACGCCGGATTCTGCGGCGCACGGGCAATGGCTTCATTCGCCAGGACGACGGCTGAGGCGGGGTCCTTGCTGGCGAGTGCGGCGTAGGCCTGGCCGGCCTTGTCGGTTCCGCCGTCGCGCTGGTTGCCCGGCCAGATATCGCAGACCAAACCGAAGGCGGTTTCCTGACAGTTCAGGGCCGGGGCCGGGAACTGGGCTACAGCGTTCAACTCATTGTTTTTTTGCCTGAGCGCCATTCGGGCGGCGGTACGTCGGCGGGCCACTTCGCCGCCTTCGTCGTCGGCCAGAGGCTGCAGCTGATCGAGCGCCCGCTGAGGCTCGCCATGGGCCAGCGCGGCGTCGGCGGCGAAGAAACGAATGTCACGGGTTTCCGTTTCCAGCAGACCCTCGATAGCCAGAGCCTGGTTCAGGTCAGCCTGGGCCGCCGCTGTTTTGCCCTGACGATCAAGGGCGTAGCTGCGCAGAATCCACGGTGCGATTTCGCCATCGTCCTGAGCCAGTGCGCCGGAGGCGGCCAGCTCGGCCCCTCGGTAATCCTTGGCCGCGAGCAGGGCGCTGATCAGCAGTTGCTGATTGGCGCCGATTTCCGGTGCCCAGGCGACGGCTTTCCGGGCCTGATCCACGGCCAACGGCACTTGGCCTTGCTCCAGGGCGCGATAACCTTGGACGGCCAGCGGCGCCGCCAATTGCCGGCGAATCGCTTCGCGGCGCATCAGCAACGTATCGTCGTCCGGGAACACGGCCAGTGCCTGAGTGGTGGCCTGATCCGCTTCTTGAAGATGTTGTTGACGCTGCAACGACTCGATCAGCAGCAGTCGATAATCCATGCGCTTGGGTGCTTGAGCGATGGCTTTGCGCGAAGCCTGTGCCGCCGCGCCGAAATCATCGCGATCATAGGCCTTGAAGGCCTGGGCCGCGGCGCCGAAACCCGGCGCCTGACGTGACGGTGAGTAGCGTTTGGGATGATCACGCAGATCCTTGTCCCGTTGCGCCAGCACGATCAGCGTGTTCAAACGGGTGATGTCGGCGCGCTGACGCAACGCTTCGCGGGCCTTGGCGATGGCCAGGTCGTAGTCTTTGCGCTCGTAGGCGCTGTAGGCCTCGTTGGCGGTGACATAGGCCGGGCCGGTCAACGGCAATGGCAGCGTTTGGGCATGAACCAGCGCAGGTATCAGGCTCAGCCCCGTAGCCATGAGGGTCAGCAAGGGGCGATTCATGCCGGTAGCTCCGCAGGGTAGTGGCTGTGCTGACGTGCCACGGCCTTTTCGATGGTGGCGCGGGGCAGCACGCCGCTGTCGACCAGATAGTCGCCGATGCGTCCGTGACGCTGCGGGCGGTACTGCAGCATGGTGCGGTTGAACACGTCGCGATCCAGCAGGCCCATTTCGATCAACAGATCACCCAGCAGTGGCGCGCGGGCATCCGGTACCGACTGGCCTTCGCGCACGTTCATCAGGCGCAACTGCGCGACGATTTCGCTTTCCCGGGCAATCAGTTGCAACGGCTCGCTGCCCAGTACTTCGCTGACCTGTTGCAGACCTTCGGCCGGCAACGGACTGGCCACGGCCAGTTGTGCTCGGCCGTCGGCATTCAAACCCACCGGCACCACACGCCAGCGCAGCGCGAATTCATCGTCCAAAGTAAGGGTCGATGCCTGTGCCTTGTGGGCCACATCGAACACCCGCGGCAGGTCGTTCTGGAAGGCGATGGCTTCGGCCAGGGTCTCGTCGTCCAGCCAGCCATTGCTAAGCAAGATCCGCCCCAATGGCATGTGACGGGTTTTCTGTTCGGCGAGGGCGTTTTGCAGGTCGGTTTCGTTGATCGCCTGCCAGGACAGCAACACGCTGCCCAGCTTGCGCGGTGCGGCAGCGACCAGGTCGGTGGAGGGGAAGTCGTGCATGGTCTTGTCCCACACCAGTTTGCGGTTCATGACCTTGCCGACCAGGAACATCCGCCAGGCCCGTGACGCAGCCATGAAGTTGACGAAGTTGCCCACGACCATGCGCGGGATCGACAGCAAACCGTGCTGCCAACCGTACAGCACGGTGGTGAAATAGCAGCGGTGGGCGATGCGCCAGGCCAGCGCGACACCGTTGGCCAGCAGCAAGTATTTGATGAAACCGTTGGTTTCGAATGGCGTGGGGAAACTCACGTCCCACAGGCCGCTCTGGCGCAGGATGATCAGGCCCAGCAGCTGTACCAGAATCACGTAGGCGATGATGCTGACGAACGCCGTCACCACGCCTTTGCGGTCACGAAACAGCAGATACCGGTTGGCCAGCGAACCGTTCCAGCCCATTTGCTCCCAGCCTTGCAGGCCGATGCCCAGTGTCCAGCGGGCCTTCTGGCGGAACGCGGTGCGGAAGGTATCGGGAAAGAATTCGCGCACGCACAACGGCATCTTCAGCGTCGATTCGTAAGGCTTGCGAAACCAGGATTTGCGCAGCACGCGAAACTGCACCGGGAAGCGCACGAAGATCGCGTTCATGCCAACCTTGGCCAGGCGTGCGCCAACGTCGTAGTCCTCGGTGAGGCTGTCGGTGTTGAACGGCTGGTTCTGGGTTTCCCCGGCCAGCACACGCAACGCGCGGTGTGAAAAGCACGTGCCGACGCCGGCAGACGGCACCGTGTCGGTCATGCTTTCACGCACCACCAGGTCCTTGCCGTGCCATTCGGCGAACTCGTCCATGTAGGTGCCGGCCACCCATTCGTACCAGTTGCGCTCCAGCGACACCACGGGCAACTGGATCATGTCCTTGCGCGGCAGCAAGTAGTTGAACAGGCGCAATTCCATCGGGTGCAGCACGTCTTCGCTGTCGTGCAGCACGACACCGGCGAAGGTCATGCCGTGGGTTTTCTCGTGCAGGAAAATCGCCTGGATCACCCAGTTCAGGCAGTCGGCCTTGCAGGTCGGCCCGGCATGCGGGACTTCCACGCGGTGCAACTGCTTGTAGCGCCGACGCATGCGCTCCACTTCATCAATGGTGCGCTGGTCGTTGATGTAGGTGCCGACGAAAACCACATAGTTCTGGTAGTCGAGGGTCGACACCATGTTTTCGATCATCGGCGCGATGACGTCATATTCCAGCCAGGCCGGGACCATGATTGCCAGCGGCTGTTCATCCCGGGCCATCAACTGCTCGGCGGTCAGCGGCCGGTATTTTCGGTCCGCGGTGAACTTGCGAAACAGACGGCGAGACCAGTACCACAGGTCAATGAACAGATCGTCCAGGCTGGAAATCAGGATCAGCACCGCGACCACGATGGTCGAGAATTCCAGGAAGCTGTAGTAGTGGGCCAGCCAATAGGGCCAATAAAGCGACGTCATCGAAGGGTTCCGTTACTGGCGATTGCGACGGGCGTTACGGCCAGCCAGCAACAGGATGAGAACCAACAGGATGCCACCCGGAATCAGCCACAACAGCGACGGTGTCCGCCAGGCGTCGAGGCCTTTGGGTTCTTCGTTGTCGATCAATTGGCTGCCGCTTGGATCTTGAGTGTCGAAGGTGGTCAGTGCGCCGTTGTCGCCCAGGATGGCCACATCGCCGCGGGTCAGCAGAATTTGTTTGGCGAAGCGTGGCGTGTCGGTGCCCAGTGCGCGATAAACCATGCCGCGCTGGCCGCCGGCATCCACCACTTGCAGCGAGGCCAAGTGGTTGAGGGGATGCACGTCAAGCAACACCTGATCCTTGTGATTGATGCGCAGGCGTCCCTGCTCATCGACCTGCACCGACTCCTTGCTGTCCTTGATCGGCAGCTCGAAGGCGAGGAAGGCCTTGTCCTGCGTGACCGAGGCGTTCGGGTCAGTGACGACCTTTAATTGCGCCCGCAGCGGCGAGACACCGGCGGCGTCGGCGACCGAAATCACCTGCGGCAAGCTGCTCGCCGGGTGCTCAAGGTAGGCCCGCGGCACCAGGATTTGCGTGTCCTTGGCAAAGCGCGCGGCCATGCCGGAGAAGTCATCACCCAGCGCGGTTTTTTCCAGCACGATGTGGCTGGTCGGCAGCACCGACACAGGGAAGGCTTGTGGCGTTTCCAGGCAGCGATCACTCACTGGCTGACGCTGGAACGACACGCGTAGCACGTTGGTCGCGCCCACGGCGTAACGCGGGATGCGCGCTTCGATGCGTTGTTTTTCACCGTTGGCCACCAGTTGCTGCGCACCGATCAGGTAATCATTGAGAAACAGCGAGGCCACCGGCGCAGTGTCCGAAGCGCCGGGCGCGGCAGACACGTCGACCACAGCCTTGACCGGCAAGCGCCCGTCGTAAGCCACGCTGCCCAGAGGGAATGACGTGCTCCAGTCAGACTTGGCCAGCACGTCGATGGCGCCGGGATTGCCGCCCAGGCGCGACAGGGCGACACGGCCGTCGGTGCTCAAGGGCAGCAGCGCTTCGCTGATGGTCAATTGGCGACTGCGCGCCAGTTTGTTCCAGGCGGTACTGAACAAGGCCAGCGCCTTGCCGGTGGCAGGCGGCGCGATCATCAGGACCGGACGCGTGCCCACCAAGGCCAGGCGCACATTGTCTGTGCCATCGGCAGCAAGGCCGGCATTGATATGCGTCTCACGCCATTGCGTGAACGCGTTGGCCGCCGTGGCATCGAGGCCCTGGATCTGGCTCTGCAGCGCGTCGAGGGATTCATTGACCGCTTGGAGCAGTTGCGGGTCGTTGACCGCCAGATCCGCCTGGACGTTCGGCGTTTGGCCCAATACCAGCAATGCGCCAATCTCCGCCGGGTTCGCCAAAGTGTGCGAACCCTTGCCGTTGAGGCTGGCGAACGCTGGAATACCTTGCAGTTCGGCCGGAATGCGCAGGCCGCTCAGGTCGACGCTGTCTTGTACGGCAGGGAAGGGCAGGATTTGACTGCGCTTGCCAATCCGCTCCAGTGCCACGCCCAGACGCCACGCCGAATCGTAGCTTTCAGCGGATAAGGTGCCGGGCGCGACCATGATCCCCGGCTTGCCGGGCAAAGCCGTCCACGCTGCGCCGACGTCGCGCAACTGGCTGGCGTCGTAGCTGTAAGTCAGGCGGGTGTCCGGTTCGATGCGCAAGACGTTGCCGATGGCGCGTTCGTCTTCGCACAGCACACGGGACACGATCGACGACCAGGCAATGCCCAGGCGCACAGAGCCGCTGTCCCGCGCTTTTTTGTCCACGCCCAGCGTGGCGCTGGCGTCACCCTGAGGTTCGCTGAGGCCTTCGGCGCGCACCGGATAACCGTCCAGCGACAGCAGCAGCGTATTGCGGCCACCTTCGCCATTGAGGTAGCTGGCGTCGAAGTTCAACGTCGCATCCGTCAGCGGAACACCTGCCGGTACGGGCAGATACAGTTCACGGCGGGCATCGGTGGAGCCGAGGATGATCGGTGCGTCGATCCCCAGATCGCTCAAGCGCACCTCACGCTCTTGTCGGGTGTCGGCGTTGAGCCGGTTGATCGCCTGGGTGAGCGGACTGTCCGCGGCCAAGGCAAAGGTCGGCATGAGCGCGAGCAGGCTCACACCACAGGCAAGGGTGCTGAGTGCACCCGTATGGATGGCAACGGAAGACTTCATTCAGGTAGATCTCGAGCTGATAAGGGGAGGAGCGGTTTGGTTTATCGAGAGGTGAAAGCCGGGTAATGCTTCTCGGGCACAGACTGTGTTGACGGGTAGTGCAGGAACTTGGGCAAGGACTGGCTGGCCACGATGAAATCGTCCACCGGGCGGCCCATCAGGGCATCGACGATGCGCGCACTGGCCTTGCCGTCGCCGTAAGGGTTGGCCGCCTGGGAGCAACGGCGCCACAGCAGGTCGTCATCGAACAGCGCGTTGACGCCGGCGATGATCGAGTCCGGTGAGGTGCCGACCAGACGCACGGTGCCCGCCGCGACAGCTTCCGGGCGTTCGGTCACATCACGCATGACCAGCACCGGTTTGCCCAGGGACGGCGCTTCTTCCTGCACGCCACCGGAATCGGTGAGGATCACATGGGCTCGTTGCATCAGGCGCACGAAGGCCAGGTAGTCCAGCGGCTGGATCAGGTGCACGTTGGGCAGGTCGCCCAGATGCTCGGTGACCGGGCCCATGACATTCGGGTTCAAGTGCACCGGATAAACGATCTGGATGTCCGTGCGCCGGGCCAGATGGCTCAGGGCCTTGCAGATATCCAGGAAGCCTTCGCCGAAATTTTCCCGACGGTGCCCGGTGACCAGCAGGACCTTGCGGCCGGCCTGCAGGAACGAGAACTGCCGGTCCAGGCAGGCACGCAGGTCGGCGTCCTGCTCAATGCGCCGAGCGGTCATCTGCAACGCATCGATCACCGTATTGCCGGTGACAAAAGTGCGACCCTGCAGGCGTTCGTCGAGCAGGTTCTGGCGCGATTCGTGGGTCGGCGCAAACAGCATGTCCGCACCCAGGTCGATGCAGCGACGGTTCATTTCTTCCGGCCACGGGCTGTAGATATCACCGGTTCGCAGCCCGGCTTCCACATGGCCGACCGGGATGCGTCGATGGAACGCCGCCATCGCGGCGACCATGGCCGAGGTGGTGTCGCCGTGCACCAGCACCCGGTCCGGGCAGGCCATTTCCAGCACCGGATCGATCGCCCCGTAAAGCGCCGCCGTCAACGAGTTGAGCGTTTGCTGTGGCGTCATGACATCGAGGGTGTAATCGGCCTTGAGGTCGAACAGATCGAGCACCTGTTTCAACATGCTTTGATGTTGGCCGGTGATACATATCTGCGAATGAATGCCGGGTTCCGCAGCGAGGGCTTTGACTAACGGCGCCATCTTGATGGCTTCCGGACGGGTACCGAAGATCGAAAGGATTTTAATCCTTGAATGATGGCGAGCGATGATTGCCTTCCTTGCGCAGTTTGAGTGCGCAGCACAATGCAGGCCCAAGTTTTATGGCGACTTGAGCAAGCGGTGTTATCTGAATTTTGATTAATACCGGGAGATCAGCGTGGGCGCTGATGATCACTTCATGTGAGAGGTTGTATCGCCTGTAAACCCGGAAGCGGCGGGATTATTAGCATCGAAGGGGAATGTTTTAAAGAGTTATATGAGGTTTTTTATTTAATCAATAAGTTTGAAACTTTTGTAATAATAGTCTGTCTTTTTTTGGTTTTGTGTTTTTTGAGAAGTTTTGTTTTTTGTTGTTGTTCGCATTTTAAATCATTGATTTATAGATGTTTTATTATTTTGTCGCCGTTCGTCGGCGCGTGTGAATTATTGTTTGGTTATAACAGTCGCGATTGACCATATTCGCAGTGTTGTTTTCTGAGGTGTCAGTCACTTATATGGCGCCTGAATAATGTCACGATACACTGGATATTCTTTTTGAACTAATAAAGTTTCTTGTAAAAGTGCTGTCGGGCAAGAGTAGTGGGCAGAGTGTTCTGTTGTGAAATGGGAACTTCGCCAGCGTTTATGGCTGGCTAACTGACGCGCACCCATTTATGTCGCAAGTGCGGACGCCGTCTGGTTCGCTGCCTCCAGGTTACTCAGCAGCCATTCGATGAAACTTCGTGCCAACGGATTGTTCTCGCTGTCACGGTGAGTCAGCAGGGCCCAGTTCGGGCCGCGAATGGTGCCTTCCACCAACGGTTGCAACAGTCCGCTATCGCGCGCTGGCCGACTCAATAGTTGGCTGACCAGCGCAATACCAAGCCCCGCGCACGCCGCGTCCAGCAGCAGGCCGGGGTCGGAAAAATTCAGCCCCTGATCTTTCTGTCCGACATCAATGCCAGCCTCCACGGCCCAGTGACTCCAGTCCATTTCCCGCTCGCCGTGAAGGGTGGTGCGCTGCTCGACAGGCACCGCCAACAGGTTCGGGTGACAGGCCGGGTAGAGGCGGTCGGCGTGCAGCACCTTGAAGTTGCACTCGGCCTGGGAGCTGATGTCGTCGCGCACCGCGAGGTCGATGGTCTGGGTGGTCATGTCCGGGACTTCATCGGTGCTGAAAATCCACAGATCGACCTCCGGATGCTGCCGGCGAAAATCCCCCAGGCGTGGCAACAACCAATGACGAGCGAACGTCGGCGTGGTGTTGAGCACCAGTTGATTGGGTTTCTGATACTGCCCGAGGCGACGAATGCCGACCGCCAGTTGCTGCAATAACGCCTGGGTGGTGCTGAGCAAATCGTGACCGGCATCGGTCAGGCTGACACTGCGTCCGCTGCGAAAAAACAACGGCTGCTCAAGGTACGTTTCAAGCGTGCGAATCTGCTGGCTGATCGCCGATTGGGTCAGGTGCAACTCGTCGGCAGCCTTGTGAAAACTGCCCAGGCGGGCGGCGGCTTCAAAGCCGCGAAGGGTGCTGAGCGGAGGCCAGTGCTTAAGCATATTGATAAGTTCCTCTAATCACTTTTCTACAAAATCCATCGTTTGTTGGCCATATTTTAGGGCCGTAGCATGCATGCCAAGACCGCGAAGGCAGTTTTCATTGAACACAATGACTTAACTAAAGGGTGCTTGTCATGCAGCAGAACGAACTTCAAAACAGTGGCTGGTGGATGCCGGCAGAATGGGTAAAACACGCCGCGACCTGGATGGTCTGGCCGCACAACCAGGCACTCTGGGAGTCGGGTTGGCGCGTTACCCTGGCGCAAGTGCAGAAGGATTTTGCCGGGGTGGCCAACGCCATCGCCCGTTTCGAACCGGTGACCATGGTGGTCGATCCGTCGGCCGTGGCGAGCGCCCAAGCGCTGTGCGGACCCAACATCGAGCTGATCGAATTGGCGGTGAACGACAGTTGGTGCCGTGACTCCGGCCCAAGCTTCGTCTGCCACCCGCAACAAGGCCTGGCCGGGGTGAGCTGGCGCTTCAACGCGTGGGGCGGCAAGTCGGCCCACGATCTGGATGAAGGCCTGGCACGCCGCGCACTCAATCACCTTGGCTTGCCGTGCTTTGGCACACCGCTGAGCAACGAAGGCGGCGCGATTCATGTGGACGGCGAGGGCACGCTGATCACCACCGAGTCGGTGTTGCTCAATCCCAACCGCAATCCGGGGATGAACAAGGCTGAAATGGAGGAGATCTTCAAGCGTCTGCTGGGCGTGAAGAAAACCATCTGGCTGCCGGGCGATCCGGATTACGTGACCGGCGACATGACGGACGGCCATGTCGATGGCGTCTGCGCATTTGCACGCCCTGGCGTGTTGCTGGTGGATGCCACCCACGACAAGCAGTCGGTGTATGCCGAAGTGGCCCGCGAGAACCGCCGCGCGCTGGAACTGGCCACCGATGCCCAAGGCCGCAAGTTCGAGCTGATCGAGCTCTATGAAGCCACTGATGCGGTGGACACCGAGGCCGAAGTGTTCTGCGCTTCCTACACCAATTTCTACATCGCCAACGGCGCAATCATCATGCCGGCCTATGGAATCGACGCTGACAACGCGGCGGCCGAGGTGTTGGCCCAAGCGTTCCCGGGGCGCGAGGTGGTGCCGGTGCGAATCAATCACTTGGCCCATGGCGGCGGCGGGGTGCATTGCATCACCCAGCAGCAGCCCGCCTGGCCAGTGCAGGGGTGATGCCATGACGCTGCTAACGATTGCCACCGCCCAGATGCCGTGCACCTGGGACTTGCCGAACAACCTCGATCAGGCTGAGCAATTGGTCCGCGAGGCGGCGGCGAAGGGTGCCCAGGTCATCCTGTTGCAGGAGCTGTTTGCCACGCCGTATTTCTGCATCGAACAAAGCCATAAGCATTTGGCGTTGGCCGAAGAATATCGCTCGCCAGGACGTCGATGCGACGATGCGCAACAACCCGGACATCTACCTCGATGAAGCGACTTATGCGCGGTTGATTCCAGGCAAGGACATTCCCCAATCCGACATGCGCGCGCGGATGCGCACCTGGACCAAGTTCAAGACGGCCACTGCAAAATGAGTTTTATAGACAGGGATCCACACATGCCGACGCGTCGGGGACCAGTCATCAACCGGCGACTTGATCGGGGTGGAAGCGAAAGCGCAATGCCTTCGCCAACTCTGTCAGAGCGTCAAACTGAGGTGTTGAGTAAACGCTTCACCTCGTCCAGCGCAGGCGCATAGGCACCGGCATGGCGGCAGGATATCGACGCGCAGGCGGCTGAAAACTGCAGGCGCTCCCTCGGATCGGCCATGCCCAGCAAGTCCGCTGCCAGCCAACCGGCCATGCAAGCGTCGCCTGCCCCCACCGTATCCGCGACGTCCACTGCAATCGCGGGTTGCTCGTAAACAGTGTCCGGGGTGTGCAACACCATGCCGTGCTCACCGCGGGTGAACAGGATTTGCGCGTGCGGGTTAAGCGCGCGCAGCTCATCCATGGCCTGGCTTTCGGTGAGCCCTGGATAGAGGTGCCGAAGGTCTTCGTCCGACAGCTTGATCAGGTCGGCGAGGGCGGTCATCGTCGGGAAGGTCTGCGCGCGGTAGTGGCTGTCCATCAAGTTGCGCCAGTTCGGATCGAAGCTGATCCGTTTTCCTGCCTCTTTCGCTCGCGTGGCCAAGTTGACTAACTGGTCTGCCAGCGGTTGGCGGGCCAGGCTGATGCAGCTGAAATGGCAGATTTCAGCGTGGACCATCCAGCTGTCCGGCAACTGCTGTGCATCGAAGAACAGATCGGCGTCGCCGGCAAAAAAGTACCGTGGTGGGCGGCTCGACGGGACGATGGCCACCAGCGGATCGCGGTCTGCCCGTTGCAGGAACCGCATATCCAGACCTGCCGCAGCCGATTGCCGGACGATTTCATCGCCCAGTGAATCCGTGCTCACCGAGCCTGCGAACGCGGTGCTGATGCCCAGGCGACTCAGCGCTCGGGCGACGTTCCACGGCGCACCGCCCGGATAACCTGTCCACTGCCCGGGAAGGCCCTGGACAAGGTCGGTCAGGGCTTCGCCAAATACGACTGCGCGAGGCAATACCATCGTCATTTCCTCTTATTTGTTATTGCTGACTCAATGAGCGTTGGTGAACGGCAGGGAAGGGTGGGGACCGTTGCGATTGAACAGGGTCATCGCCGTACCGCGACGGTATTCACTCGGGGTCTGGTCCATTTCGATACGGAAGTGCCGGTTGAAGTTGGACAGGTTTTCATAGCCCACTTCAAAACAGATGTCCGCCACTGACATCTCGGTTTGCAACAGCAGCCGGCAGGCACGTTGAACCCTGAGCTTGCGCATCAGGTCGATGAAACCGTGGCCGGTGACTCGCTTGAAGAAGCGCGAAAAACCGGGTTCGCTCATGGCCAGGCGCTGGGCAATCACCGACAGGCGAATATCGCCTGTGAGCTCAGTCAACAGGTAGTCAAAAGCCTTGTGGATGCGCTCGGAGGCGCGGGCGTCCAGGGTCGGCGCGTAGCAGGCGCTGGCGAGCAAATGGACGTCCTGTGTGGGCGCTTTCATCAGTGCATTGATCAATTGAAGAAACAGAATCAGGCGTTCGAGCCCTTGAGCAGGGCCAATGTCTTCCAGCAGCTGCGCCGCCTGCATAGCTGTTGCGCCGGTGAACTCCAGGCCACGGCGTGCTCGTTCAAACAGGTGCTGAAGCTCGCCCAGCTCGGGCATCGTCCCACGCAAGGCCAGAATCGCCGCGCCGTCGAATTGCAGCACCACATCGCGTCCCGCCAGGAACTCACCGGGCGCCAGGTCGCCTATCCAGTCATGGGGCAGGTCAGGGCCGATCAGCGCCACATGACCGGCGCCGAATGCGCCGATGTAATCGCCCGCCACCAGCTTGCCGCTGCCTTGGCGGATCAGGTGGATTTCGAATTCCGGGTGATGGTTCCAGCGAGCCAGGGAGTAGGGGTAGTCGTGTTCATACCAGCGAAAACAATGATCGGGCTCGGGAAGGATGACCTCCAGTTCGGCGGGTCGCTGTTCAAACAGCGCTGCTCGGCTATCAGGCATGGCAGGTCTCTTTCTTTGTTATTTGTTGTTCGTATGCGAGCAACATACGCCTTCATGCCCGGCGTTTGCTAGCTCAGGGATTGCCTGGCACTGATACTTTTTTGATCGTTGGGTTGTTTTTCAAGCGGGGTTAAAAAAGTATCGGTTTGCCGTCCTCTGTGCGTTTGTCCGGGGTTTTCCAAGCTGTTGTAATCAAGCCGTCCACCCTGGCTGCGCAGTTGTATTTGCCCAGCGATGGTTAACAACAAAAATAATAGCTCCCGTCGTCCAAGGCGCGGAGCGGAGAGCACTACGATGAACATCCCGAAAGCGCTTTTCCTTTCCGCCGGCCTGTCCTTTGCCCTTGTCAGTCATGCTGCCGAAACGGTCACCATCGCCACTGTGAACAATGGCGACATGATCCGGATGCAGCGGCTCTCCAAGATTTTTGAACAGCAGCACCCTGATGTGAAACTCAATTGGGTGGTGCTGGAAGAAAACGTCCTGCGTCAGCGCCTGACCACCGATATTGCGACTCAGGGTGGGCAATTCGACGTGCTGACGATTGGTACCTATGAAACGCCGCTGTGGGGCGCCAAGCATTGGCTTGAGCCGATCACGGCACTGCCGCCGGCGTACGACCTGGAAGACATCTTTCCCTCGGTACGCCAGGGCTTGTCGGTCGACAACACGCTCTACGCCTTGCCTTTCTACGGTGAAAGCACGATCACTTATTACCGCACCGACCTGTTCAAGGGTGCCGGGTTGACCATGCCGGAGCATCCGACCTGGACGCAGCTCGGCGAGTTTGCCTCCAGGCTGCACGAACCTGATAAAGGTCAGTACGGCATGTGCCTGCGGGGGAAGGCAGGGTGGGGCGAGAACATCGCGTTGTTGAGCACCATGGCTAATGCCTTCGGTGCTCGCTGGTTCGATGAAAAGTGGCAGCCTGAACTTGCCAGCCCGGAGTGGACGGCAGCGGCGCACTTTTACGTCGATACCCTGAAAAAGTATGGGCCGCCCGGTGTGTCGAGCAATGGCTTCAACGAGACCCTCGCATTGTTCAACAGCGGCAAGTGCGCGATCTGGGTGGATGCCAGCGTCGCGGGATCTTTCACGACGGACAAGGAGCAGAGCAAAGTCGTCGACAGCGTGGGCTTTGCCCCGGCACCGACGGAGGTGACCGACAAGGGTTCGTCGTGGCTGTACGCGTGGTCGTTGGCGATACCGGCCACCTCCAAGCATAAAGAGACTGCCAAGGCGTTCATCACGTGGGCCACGTCGAAAGAATACATTCAACTGGTCGCTGAAAAAGACGGCATTGCCAATGTTCCGCCAGGCACGCGTCAATCCACGTACAACGAGGCTTATCTACAAGCGGCGCCTTTTGCGCAGGTGACCTTGCAGATGATGCAGCACGCCGACCCTGCACACCCCTCGATCAAGCCGGTTCCATACGTCGGCATCCAGTACGTCACCATTCCCGAGTTCCAGGCGATAGGCACTTCCGTGGGCAAACTGTTTTCCGCTGCGCTGACCGGGCAGATGTCGGTCGATCAAGCACTCGCTGCCGCACAGACCTCCACCGAACGCGAGATGAAGCGCGCCGGTTATCCCAAATAACCCCTAGCCATCCAAATTGTGGCGAGGGAACTTGCTCCCGCTGGGGTGCGAAGCGCCCCCAAACGCTTTGCGACTGCTGCGCAGTCGAGCGGGAGCAAGCTCCCTCGCCACAAAAGCCCGCTCCCACATTTTGATCTTCGTCTGTCTGTCCTAATCGGTTAAATGCCATGAATATTTCAACTGCCAAAGCTTACATGGACATCCCCCAACCGGTGCGTAAAAGCCGGTTGGCCAATCCCGGCTGGTTTCTGGTCAGCCCCTCGGTGGCGTTGTTGCTGCTGTGGATGATCGTGCCGCTGGGCATGACCGTTTACTTTTCGATGATCCGCTACAACCTGCTCTACCCCGGTGAAAACGAGTTCGTCGGGCTGGAGAACTTCACCTACTTCCTGACCGACTCGGGGTTCATGCCGGGCGCCACCAACACCCTGTTGCTGGTCGGCAGCGTGTTGCTGATCAGCGTGGTCCTGGGTGTGTTGATCAGCGCGTTGCTGGAAGCCAGTGAATTCCTCGGCCGCGGTATCGTGCGGGTGATGCTGATCTCGCCGTTTTTCATCATGCCCACGGTCGGGGCGCTGATCTGGAAGAACCTGATTTTCCACCCGGTCTCGGGGATTCTCGCCTACGTCTGGAAACTGTTCGGCGCGCAGCCGGTGGACTGGCTGGCGCATTACCCGCTGCTGTCGATCATCATCATCGTCTCCTGGCAATGGCTGCCGTTCGCGATCCTGATCCTGATGACCGCCATGCAGTCTCTCGACCAGGAACAGAAGGAAGCCGCACGCCTCGACGGCGCCGGGCCGATCGCGATTTTCTGGCACCTGACCTTGCCGCACCTGGCCCGGCCGATTGCGGTGGTGGTGATGATCGAAACCATCTTCCTGCTCTCGGTGTTCGCCGAAATCTTCACCACCACCAACGGCGGCCCCGGCTATGCCTCGACCAACCTCGCGTACCTGATCTACAACCAGGCGCTGGTGCAGTTCGACGTCGGCATGGCGTCCGCCGGCGGCTTGATCGCGGTGGTGATCGCCAACATCGCGGCCATCGTGCTGGTGCGCATGATCGGCAAAAACCTGACCGACAAGACTTGAGGCCTGCGCCATGACCCTTCAACAATCCCGCCGTCTGCAAAGCCTGCTGCTCGGCACCCTGGCCTGGGCCATCGCGATCCTGATCTTCTTCCCGATCTTCTGGATGGTGATGACCAGTTTCAAAACCGAAATCGATGCGTTCGCCACGCCGCCGCAGTTCATCTTCACGCCGACGCTGGAGAACTACCTGCACATCAACGAGCGCAGCGACTACTTCAGTTTTGCCTGGAACTCGGTGGTGATTTCCTTCAGCGCCACGGCCCTGAGCCTGCTGATCGCGGTGCCGGCGGCGTACTCGATGGCGTTCTACGAAACCCAGCGCACCAAAGGCACTCTGCTGTGGATGCTCTCGACCAAGATGCTGCCGCCGGTGGGCGTATTGATGCCGATCTACCTGCTGGCCAAGAGTTTCGGCCTGCTCGATACGCGCATCGCACTGATCGTGATCTACACGCTGATCAACCTGCCGATCGTGGTCTGGATGATTTACACCTACTTCAAGGACATCCCCAAAGACATCCTCGAAGCCGCGCGCCTGGACGGCGCGACCCTGTGGCAGGAAATGGTCCGGGTGCTGCTGCCGATCGCCAAGGGCGGCCTCGCGTCCACGGTGCTGCTGTCACTGATCCTGTGCTGGAACGAGGCGTTCTGGTCGCTGAACCTGACCTCGTCGAAAGCCGCGCCACTGACCGCGTTGATCGCCTCGTACTCCAGCCCCGAAGGGCTGTTCTGGGCCAAGTTGTCGGCGGTCTCGACCCTGGCCTGTGCGCCGATCCTGATCTTCGGCTGGATCAGCCAGAAACAACTGGTCCGCGGCCTGTCGTTTGGCGCCGTGAAATGAAGATCGCCGACCCCACGCGATCCCCCCTGTAGGAGCCAGGCTTGCCGGCGAAGGCGATCTCCCGGACGCCTTCGCCGGCAAGCCCGGCTCCTACAGAAAAGCCCGCCCGGCTCAATCGAATAACAACAAGCGGAGGCCCATCACCATGGCCAACCTGAAAATCAAGAATCTGCAAAAAGGCTTCGAAGGCTTTTCCATCATCAAGGGCATCGACCTGGAAGTGAACGACAAGGAATTCGTGGTCTTCGTCGGCCCGTCGGGCTGCGGCAAATCCACCTTGCTGCGCCTGATCGCCGGGCTGGAAGAAGTCAGCGGCGGCACCCTCGAACTCGATGGCCGCGACATCACCGAAGTCAGCCCGGCCAAGCGCGACCTGGCGATGGTGTTTCAGACCTACGCCTTGTACCCGCACATGAGCGTGCGCAAAAACATGTCCTTTGCCCTCGACCTGGCCGGCGTGCCGAAAGCCGAAGTCGAGAAAAAAGTCGGCGAAGCGGCGCGCATCCTTGAACTCGGCCCGATGCTCGAACGTAAACCGAAACAGTTGTCCGGCGGCCAGCGTCAGCGCGTAGCCATCGGCCGCGCCATCGTGCGCAACCCGAAAATCTTCCTGTTCGACGAACCCCTGTCCAACCTTGACGCGGCCCTGCGGGTGCAGATGCGCCTGGAGCTGTCGCGCCTGCACAAAGAGCTGCAAGCGACGATGATCTACGTGACTCACGATCAGGTTGAAGCCATGACACTCGCCACCAAAGTGGTGGTGCTGAACGGTGGCCGGATCGAGCAGATCGGCTCGCCACTGGACCTGTATCACCAACCGGCCAACCTGTTCGTCGCAGGATTTTTGGGCACGCCGAAAATGGGTTTTCTCAATGCCACCGTGACTTCCAGTAGTCATCAGGGTGTCGAGGTCGAGCTGGCCTCCGGTCGACGTCTGCTCATCCCCCGTGACGCAAGCACCTTGATGGTGGGCAGCGCAGTCACCGTCGGTATCCGTCCCGAACACCTGCGTCTGGATGAACAAGGGCAATTGCCGATCACCACCGACGTCACCGAACGCCTGGGCAGCGACACGTTCTGCCACGTCGTCGCGACGTCTGGTGAAGCGCTCACAGTCCGGGTGAATGGCGACTGCGAGGTCGCTTATGGCGAGTCGCGCCGGGTGGCGCTGGACGTGCTGCATTGCCACTTGTTCGACGAGCACGGCAAAGCATTGGCTCCCCTGATGCGTCGCGCTGCCTGACCGCTACGCCAACCATGCCCACGATTGGGCGAACCGAATTTCAGAAAACGGATGAACCCTCAATGAAACGACTAGAAGGTAAAAGCGCGCTCATCACCGGATCGGCCCGAGGCATCGGACGGTCTTTTGCTCAGGCTTACATTCGTGAGGGGGCGACGGTCGCTATCGCGGACATCAACCTGGAACGCGCCCACGCCACGGCCACCGAGCTGGGGCCTAACGCATACGCTGTCGAGATGGACGTTACCCGCCAGACGTCCATCGATGCGGCCATTGCCGCTGTCATCGCGCAGACAGGCAAACTCGATATTTTGATCAACAACGCCGCACTGTTCGACCTTGCGCCCATCGTCGAGATCACCCGCGACAGCTTCGAGCGTCTGTTCTCGATCAATGTCGCTGGAACGCTTTTCACCCTGCAGGCAGCGGCACGTCAGATGATCAGTCAGGGCCACGGCGGCAAAATCATCAACATGGCCAGCCAGGCGGGACGAAGAGGGGAGGCCCTCGTGGGTGTGTATTGCGCGACCAAAGCGGCCGTGATCAGCCTTACCCAATCCGCAGGCCTGGACCTGATCAAACACGGGATCAATGTGAACGCCATCGCGCCAGGCGTCGTCGATGGCGAACATTGGGACGGTGTCGATGCAATGTTCGCCCGCTATGAAAATCGGCCATTGGGTGAGAAGAAAAAACTCGTGGGTCAGGAAGTGCCCTTTGGGCGGATGGGCACCGCTGACGACCTGACAGGCATGGCGATTTTCCTCGCATCGCCCGAGAGCGAATATGTGGTGGCCCAGACCTACAATGTCGACGGTGGTAACTGGATGAGCTGACATCGCGGCGTTCAGCGCCGGCGTGGCGAAGGTGCAATGCCTTCGTTACGCCGGGTTCAGTGGTTATGTCGGTGGTGGGCCGATATCGACTCATAGCAGCCATCCACGGCAGGCAGATATCGGCCAGAAGCGGACGGTCGTTCCCGCCAATAAGCCCGTACTTGGGAAGATATTTTTTTGGTAGATGTCAGGCTTTTTCACCAACTCACAGCAGTTTGTCCTTCAGCAGCTGCTTGATCAGTCGTTCCGTCTCACACATTTCACCGAGAAATTCCTGATCATAATGACTGGTGGTTTCCAGGTAGCCTCGCGTGCAGTTCAAGAGCCCCTTCAAGCTCGCCTCCAGCTTTTGTTTTGAGCCAGTACCGATTAGCGCCAAGCTTGCCTCGTACCGCTTTAAGTAATCAGCTACGACGACTTCATCAGACGCGATGCATTTGTCTCGAATTGCAGCGATAGTTTTTTCGATTTGCTGGTTCACATTCCGCAAGCTGTCTGAAAGCACCTTTTACTCCCGCTACTATTCGCCGAATGGTCCCTGGATTTTATAGACACAAATGAACGACAGCTATGGGTCGAAAGTCGTCTTTCGCTGACGCCATCGGGACCTCGCTACGCCCCGCTTAGTTCGAGTAGCAGCGTGCAGGTGGGAATCGTCTAAGTCGTTGCGCGTTTGATAGGTCATCGCCATCCTGGGATCGACGATTTCAGAGGAGATTGAAGTGGACATTGACCGCCTGATAAAAAGCGGCAACTGAACGTGCAAGAGCAAAATGCTCTTGTGGCCCACAGACTCATGGTAACCGCCAAAGCTTGGCTGGCCACAGGGCTTCCTCCCGCCTTAAAAAACTATGGCGAGTCAAAAGGCATTAGATGGCCAGAAACCGTCGTGCTTGACCTTCAAGTCGACTTTCCCGGAATGCCACGCCTGTATGGTCTATTGCTCACTCACGAAGAACAGTTCATTGCGTTTGAAATTGATACCGATAGCACCCATAGGTACGTGGAATCGGTGAGTCAATGGACGGATGTTTCTACTCATCAGGACTACACACCCCGCAAGCGTGGCAGTGGAAAGGGCTTCGCAGCGATTGCTCTTCAGGTGAGACGCGAACTTCTTTGCGACTTGTAGGTGCGGATGTCGTAGAAGCTGACAGGTGAATTTGAAGCCGCTTTTGGCCGGCGGCTTCCAGCAAGGAGTGTCCGCTTTGGGTCGAGAACTGCCTGTCATGAAGTGCCGCTATCGACCCGAAGCAACCATGCCTCCCTGCAACGCTGCATCAGTCCTGTGGGAGCATCGCCACACCACGGACCTGATAGTTTCGAGACTGCCAGGTTGGAAGTCATGAACCTGCCTCTGAGAGAAAGTGAATGTTTGTCGGCACAGCGTTCAGCACCGGCATAGTGAAGGTGCAATGCCTTCACTGTGCCGGGTTCAGTGATTACGTCGGTGGAACGAGGTTATCCAGCATCCGATTCACCGCCAATTCCCCGAGCATGATGACCTGCTGAAGCGCCAGCAAGGTGTTGCGGTGGGAGCCCTCCACCAACCCCGCGATATCGCTGGCCATGACACTGGCCGACGCCATCGACTCACATGCTTGAACCAGCAAGGTTTCGTCGTCGACATCCGGGGCAATCATGAAAATGGTGCTGGGTTTGCGTGGAGTGTTCATGAGCGCCGCCGGATTGAGGTAGAAATCGAGCGCGCGTTCGGCGGCTTCGTGCAGTTTTCTTGAGTCGAGGGTTTCGTAGGGGGAGGCCGGATCGGTGTCCGGTGGGTTGGGTGTGATCTTGAACATTGATGAAACTCCATATGGATTATTGGAGCCATCACCCTCGCTACCAAACGAAGGGTGGCGGCCATACGAAGGTTGGTAGACCGGCCCACATGGAAAATCCGGCGCGCCCGAGGGCGCCCTGCGCATGGCCACCATAAAACGAATGCCAAAAAGGCATTTGCATAAAGTGAAGCTATGCGTCATGCGGACAACGGGCTACCAAACCCGATCGCTGTTTTTCAGCGACAGGGAAACGATAAAGCCCGGTCCATAGACGCACAAGCCGGCGGATTCTGGCGTAACCGTAGGCAACGGCGCAAGGATTTGTAGCCTTTGGGAGGTAACGCGGAGTGTCGTTAAACAACGGCGTTAAACATGCAGGCGCTCGCTTTCAACGTCTGGACGCTGACGGCCTTCAGGCGCGGCCATCAACCCAACGCGGCCAACCGTCTGTCATCCAGACTGCATTCGCACATTGACATATCGGGAAATGCCGATATCATCGCGGCATGGAATTACTCGAAATATTCAAAGCTCTCTCGAACCGTACGCGCCTTGAAATCCTGAAAGGTTTGAAGGACCCAGCCAAGAACTTCCCTCCGCAGGATGAAGGGGACGTTCATACGGTGGGAGTCTGCGTCAGCAGTATTCAAGAAGGCGTCGGGCTGTCGCAGTCAACGGTTTCTGATTATCTTGCAACTCTGCAACGGGTGGGCTTGGTCGACGTCACGCGCATCGGTCAGTGGACCTATTACAAGCGAAATGAAGTAACCATCCGTGTTCTAGCGGAGATCATAGGGAAAGAGCTGTAATTTTTTGCCACGTTATATCGAAAAATCCCGATATCCCTTTTTATCGAAATGAGGATTTGCAATGACATAGCACACGGGCGAGTCACGTCCGAGTACCCGCAGCATCGGTGAGGATTCTCGCCGTAGAGAAAGAACTGTTATTTTTTTTACCATAAGATATCGAAAAATCCCGATATCCCTTTTTGTCGAAACGAGGATCAAAAATGAAAGCGCTGATACTTAAATCTTTTGGCGGCCCGGAATCGTTCGAACTTCGCGAGGTGCCCAAGCCAGTGCCGCGTGCGGGACAAGTCCTGGTGCGGGTACACGCAACCTCCATCAATCCGTTGGATTACCAGGTTCGACGTGGCGATTATCCAGACTTGGTACAACTGCCGGCCATTACCGGACACGACGTATCGGGCGTTGTCGAAGCAGTCGGGCCGGGTGTGACGTCCTTCGCTCCGGGAGATGAAGTCTGGTACACCCCACAAATATTCGACGGTCCAGGAAGTTATGCCGAGTACCACGTTGCGGCCGAAAACATTATCGGGAAGAAGCCTGCCTCGTTAAGCCATCTTGAGGCGGCAAGCCTGACCTTGGTTGGCGGGACCGCGTGGGAAGCACTGATCGTGCGTGCGGCGCTCAGAGTGGGGGAAAGCATCCTGATACATGGCGGCGCGGGAGGCGTCGGTCATGTGGCGATCCAAATGGCAAAAGCCATGGGAGCAAGAGTGTTCACGACCGTGCGCGAAGCAAACGTTGAGTTTGCTCGAAGTTTGGGTGCCGACGTGATCATCGACTACGAAAAGGACGATTACGTCGACGCCATCATCCGGGAAACGGGTGGCCGCGGAGTCGATGTCGTGTTCGACACCATCGGCGGCAACACACTGTCGCGCAGCCCCGACGTGCTCGCACAACTTGGCCGCGTTGTCTCGATTGTGGACATTGCACAGCCACAAAACGTCGTTCAGGCCTGGGGCAAGAACGCCAGTTATCACTTCGTGTTCACAAGACAGAACCGCGGCAAGCTGGATGAGTTGAGCGCATTGATAGAGCGCGGTCAGCTGCGGCCACATGTTGGTGCCGTCTATTCGCTTGCCGACATTGCGCTTGCACATGCCCGGTTGGAGAGTCCCAACAACGGCATTCAAGGAAAAATCGCGATTGCAGTCGAGCCATCGCTCATCTCGTAAGTGCGTACTTTTAACCGCTTAAGTCATATCAGAGGAACGCCATGATTTATGAGATCGCTTTGCTCCCCGTCCACAAAGAACGCATTGAACAGTTCAGGTGTGCATTTGCCGAGGTCGCTCCTTTGCTCACCCGCGCAAAGGGTTACGGCGGCCACTTGCTCGCGCAAGGCATCGAAACCCCGCAGCTATTCAACCTGATCGTGCGCTGGGCTTCACTCGAGGATCACACGCCAGGCTTCGAAGAGAGTGAAGACCATCGGGTGTTCATGATGGGCTTACAGGAATATTTTTCGGAAGAACCGACGGTCTATCACATTGAGGGGGCAGCTTTTGCTACAGGCGAACATGATGACCCTGACAGTGCCGTTGGCATGAGTAATACCGGTACTAAAAGTTTGTGGCTTTAACGCGACTGGGCCGTCGTCGGAAATTTGCAGTCTTGTTCTCGACAGATTTGTAATGATCGGGGACGGCCCGGTGGTACTTACGACACATCAATCAGCTCTCAGCGACAACGATTGAGTCGTCACTGGATTCAGCCGCCAGTTTCAATCGGTCGGCTTTACTGATGTATTTAGACTTGCTTTGCGGTGCCAATTTGGCACTGGCCTTTTTGGCGTGGGCCTTTAACAACTGCTTTATTTTTTTCTGACGATTCATGTTTTTCGCTCAGCTTGAAATTCTTGAATAATGCCTTGCCTGATCGACGCTCGGCGACTGTTCGTACAATCCCTAAACCCGTTTTCACGCCAGCAGTTCGGTGATCCATCGGGCCTGCCGGGCGACGTCCTGCACCTTTTCCTCGGGCACAGCCTGCCGCGCTCGGGCGAAGTGGGTCAGGGTTTGCTGCTTGTGGCGCAGTATGCGCTGCCACTTGACCAGGAACGCCGGGCTGCGTGCCTGCATCTGCAGCGGGCCGAAGTACAGTTCCTCGGCGGTGTATATCACCGGTCCGGCGCACTCGGCGACGATGATTTCATAGAAGAAGCGGTTTTCCCGCAGCAGTTCCTCGCAGAGGATGCGGTAGCCGTTGTCCATCAGCCATTGGCGCAGGGGCTGCTCGCCGCCGTTGGGCTGCAGGATCAGGCGTTCCTGGCCGTTCAGATGCGCCTTGCCGCTGTCGAGGATGTCGCGGATCGTCTCGCCGCCCATGCCGCAGATGCTGATCGCGGTGATCCGGTCTTCCGGCTCGATGGCCGCCAGGCCATTGGCCAGGCGCACGATGATGTGCGGGTCCAGGCCGCTTTCGCGCACGGTGCGTTCGGCCGAGTGGAACGGCGTCAACGCCACTTCGCCGGCCACGGCCGACGCGATGGCGCCCCGGCGCATCAACGCCACCGGCAGGTAGGCGTGATCCGAGCCGATATCGGCCAGGCGTGCACCGGCGGGTACATGCGCCGCCACGCGTTCCAAACGCATGGACAATGTCTGTTCGTTCAACCGCAACCCCTTTCACCACGAGCGTTCGGCACGTTGGCCGAATCGGGGCGCCATTCTGTCGAGCAATGCCGTGCATTTCAAATTCTTGCGACCGGGGCCATGGCTCGACCCGGTTATTGAACTGATTACATAGCGTATCAACTGAAATGCGCATCGGCGGCATTATCACAACAGGGGGCGACAACTACATTAGAGAGGACATTTTTTCTCAGGGTGCCTCTCATGATTCAGAGCATGATGAAAACTGCTTGCCTGACAACGCTTCTTGTCGTGGGTGCAGCAATATCGGTTGTCCAAGCACAACCCTTACCGCTGGGTAAAACCGGCGCTTTGTATAACGAAGACGTGGAGTGGCGTAGTTTTGCGGCGTTTCCGAAAGAAGTAAAACTGGCTGTCCTGGTCGGTGATCCTGCCAAGCCAGGCCCCTACGTTGTGCGAGTCAAAGTGCCGAACGGCACGAAATTAATGCCCCATACCCATCCTGAAGACCGTATCTACACCGTAGTGGCCGGTGTGTTTTATATCGGCTTCGGTTCTGTGTTTGATCCGGACAAACTGGTCGCTTATGGCCCGGGCAGTGTAGTGGTGCTCCCGGCCAATACTCCGCATTTTCATTGGGCCAGGTCGGGGGAGTACATCTCTCAGGTTTATGGAACAGGTCCGCTGGGGCTTGAGTACATTGATAGCCGTGACGATCCTCGTCATGCGTCAAAGTAAATAAGAAAAGCGGCTCACCCTTTGGCTCGGTGACGCAAGCGCGAGTACGAAATCAGCATGCTGGTCAGTTCCTGCGTGACTTGGGTCAAGGGTGACACCCGGCGGCTGATCAGACACACCTCACACGACGCCAACAGCTCCGGAATCGAAATGCTGATAAGCGATGAGGAAAACAGCTTCATGCCGGGAAGCATGCCGGGCTCCAGGGTCAGGTAATCCGTCTCGGAAATGATGTGCAGGAGTTCCAGCAGCGATTCGGTCGTGATCGCGATCTTCGGTGGCGGTAAGCCGTGGGCTTTGAACCGCTCGATCAGATGGTTCTCCGCGCTGCCGACGACTCCCGCCGGCCGGACGCTGATCCACTGGCAATCGGCCAAATCGCGCACTGATCGAGCACTCGCCAAGGGATGGCCCTTACGCGCAATGACGCTGGTTTTCGAGCTGTAGAGCCGCTCGATGTTCAGGTCTATATCGAAGACGTCGGGACTCAGTGGACCCATCACAAAGTCGAGCCGGCCAGCGCGAATCATCTCGATCAGCATACGGGTCTTTCCGCTGGCGACGTGCAGCTGCACGTTAGGAAAACGGTGGGTAAAACTGCTGAAGACCGGCATCAAGCACGCAGCCATGGGTTCCGCTGTGACACCCAAGGCGATCTGGCCCTCAGGCGTTCCATTCCACTGGCGGACGTCTTGTACCGCGCGATCGCAATCGAGAATGATCGAGCGTGCCCGGGTCAGGAAAACCTTGCCGGCCAGGGTCAGGCTGATGCCTTGATTGGAGCGCATCAACAAGGTGACCCCGAGCTCTCTTTCCAGACTTTGAACCGACTCTGTCAGCGTGCTTTGGGCAACGTCCAGTTCTCGCGCCGCGGAACGAAAGCTGCCCCTGTCGACCACTGAGCAGAACGCTCGTAGCTGGATCAGCTTCATGAAGCCGTGATCCAGTTGTTGCCGTTGTGGCCACGGGAAGCGTGATGGGTGTTGCTCAACAGGGTGCGGCTGCTTCCGGTGTTCATGGCTGGATCTCCAAACGGCAGTGTTGTGATGGCTTGCTATCGTAATCGATTAGATCGCATGCGATGCATAAATATTCTCCCAAAGACCTGGTGATGTCAAAGCGGACGTTGCGCCTTGGCGACGAGCGGTGTGGGCGGAAAAACCGAAGGTGATCGCTTTTTCCGTTCTTCTCGACCGCTTGATCGCGCCTATAAAATCAGTCCTGTCAAATAGTTACGTGATTTTCTGCTATTTGAATCTCAATAAAAATCTCAAGGAGTCATCGATGAGCAACATTGAAAAAGTCGGCGTAATTAAACTTCCTGCTTTGTTACCCAGGCTATAAAAAACACCGCTCAGGTTTGTTACAGCTCCCGCGATAGATACCTATTTGTCGTTATTGTCCCGTGTTTGAAAAATACGGCCCGCGTGTGACTTCGCGACGTAGAAGCCTGTATGCCAAAAACTCTAAAACTACTTTCCCTGACCAGACGTAACTTCTGCGGCGCTGCTGCAGTGGCCTGTGCCGCTGCACCGCTAGGGTTACTCGGTTTATCAACCAGGACTGACGCTATGACCAATACTTCAACAAAAACCGATAGTGTTTCCGCTGAAATACGGCCCTTTCATTTCAGCGCCAAAGAGTCTGAACTTGCAGAGTTGCGTAGACGGATAGAAGCAACAAGATGGCCGGACAAGGAAACAGTCAATGATTCCTCCCAAGGTGTACAACTGGCGACGATCCAGAAACTGGCAAGGCACTGGGCGACCCAATATGACTGGCGGGTAATCGAATCGAAAATAAACGCCGTTCCAAACTTCATCACCCATATTGATGGCCTGGATATCCACTTCATTCATGTCCGCTCAAAACACGAGAATGCGCTACCCCTATTGATGGCGCACGGCTGGCCCGGGTCGGTGATCGAGTTGATGAAAGTCATCGGGCCACTCACCGATCCTGCCGCGCATGGCGGCAGTGCATCCGATGCGTTCAGCCTGGTGATTCCATCGATGCCGGGTTACGGCTTCTCGGAGAAACCGACCGGGCCCGGTTGGAATCCCGATCGTATCGCCGATGCCTACATCGAGTTGATGAAGCGTCTCGGCTACACAACGTATGGCGCGCAAGGTGGCGACTGGGGTTCTATCGTTGTCGACCTGATGGCTGTAAAGGCGCCACCTGGCTTGATCGGTATTCATTCGAACATGCCCGGCGTCATCCCGCCTGAACTGGATGCTGCGTTATTTCGCGGCGAGCCTGTACCCAATGGTCTTTCTGAAGAAGAGAAGCGCGCGGCCGATCAACTCGCCAATACGTACAAGCACATCGGTTACGCCATCATGATGGGGGATCGGCCGCAGTCGCTGACAGGCCTCAATGATTCACCGGTTGGGTTGGCGGCCTTCATGCTTGATCATGATCCTAAAAGCTACGAGATGATTGCGCGATCCATTGACGGGCAACCGGAAGGCCTCACACCGGATGACGTCCTCGACAACATCACGTTGTTCTGGCTGACCCAGACGGCCGTTTCCTCGGGGCGGCTCTATTGGGAAAACAAGTCAACATTCTTTGCCGTCAAGGGCGTCAACATCCCGGTCGCGGTGAGTGTGTTTCCTGATGAACTGTATACGGCGCCGAAAAGTTGGTCGCAGAAGGCGTATCCCAAACTCGTGCATTACAACGAACTTTCCAAAGGCGGGCACTTTGCTGCGTGGGAGCAGCCGGCGCTGTTCTCGCAGGAAGTCCGGGCCGGATTTAAATCGCTGAGGTAAGTGCCAAACCCACAGGCATCGAAGAACTGATCTTGTAATGATCAGAATGGCTCGGTTCGGATCACGTGAAAGTGATCCGAACCGAGCAACCCAGGGGCATCGGTGAACCAGTCGTCGGCCATCACAGTGTTTAGGACGGACGACGCAGCGAGCACTTCCGATACCATCGCATGCGATGTATAGTCGAATCTTGCAGTCTATCCGTCTTTGGCCACAGAGAATGCTCATGAAACCCACCAAAAAGACAGCTGCCCTCGACTTGAAGCTTTCCGACTTCCTGTGTTTTGCGGTCTATTCCTCCAACCTCGCTTTCGGCAAGGCTTACAAGCCAATGCTCGAACGGCTCGGGCTCACCTACACGCAATACATCACCCTCGTTGTGCTGTGGGAAGAAGACAACCAGACTGTAGGGAGCCTCGGCGAAAAGCTGTTCCTCGAATCCAACACCCTCACGCCAATCCTGAAGAAACTGGAAGCGATGGGTTACTTGCTACGCCAGCGCGACCCGGAAGACGAGCGCCAGGTACGCATCAGCCTCACAAACGAGGGACGAAAACTGCGTGAAGGCCTTACGGAAGAAGGCTTCCCGCAAACCGGTCTTGATCCCGACGAATTCGTGCAAATGCAGCAAGCCATTGTGAAATTGCGGGACAACCTGATCCGTACTACGAAAGACAGGGAATAAGCCGTTTCGAATGCAGGGGATGAGGCGCCCCCGACTGACTCAAAACAATGAATCTGCCCCGTTATCGCATTCTCTCCAGTGGCTACTTCACTGCGCCAGCCGGCCTGATATCGCCGCAAAAAATATCGACGTTGCCATTCGCCGGAGCCGTTCGCACGACGATGTAATACTCGTCGGCAAGCAGATCCGGCAGGGCGATCGGTGCGCTTCTTGAGAACGACCAGCCGCGTACCGCTTCGCGCTTGGTATTGACCTTGTCGTTCATTGCAAAGGCCACTGGCCCGGGTTGCTGGCAGCTGCCTTTATGAATGAAGCTGTAGAGACGCAAGGGCAGGGTCGCTCCGCTTGGAGCACCACTGATGAAGAAGCTGAGCCCGGTTTGTTTGTCCCAGCTTGTCAGCGTTACATTGCCGATCTGCCCGGTGTTCTGTCGGGTGGCAACCAGCGGGACAGACACGCCATGGTCGGTTGAAGTGGTGCAGCCGCACAGGCTTGCGCTGATCATCAGGGTTGCAAGCGAATGTCTGGGGATCATTGCCAACTCCTGCGTAAGAACTGCAAGGGGTGATTAGCGGGTGCTGCTGGGGATGAGGCTGTCGACGGATTGAGGCTCGGGTGCCTGGTTATCCGTATCAGCGTTGGTCCTTCATTTGCTCGCATCCAGCACCACGCGGTAACGCGCCTTGCCGCTGCGCAGGTGATCGATCGCTTCGTTGACCCGGCTCATGGGAAAAAGCTCGACCTGCGGCAGGATCTGATGACGTGCGCAGAATTCCAGCATGGTCGCCGTGGTACTCGGCGAGCCGACCGGCGAGGCGGACAGGGTCTTTTGTTGGGGGATCAGGTTGAACACATGCACGGGAATAGCGTCGGGCACGATGCCGACAAAGTGCAGGCGCCCCTTGCCGCGCAGGGTGGCGAGCATGGCCGTCCAGTCGAGGTTGGCGTTGGCCGTCACCAGCAGGAAATCCAGGGTGCCGGCAATGGCTTTCAGCGAGTCACTGTCGGTCGAGGCGACGACGTTGTGCGCGCCGAGGCGCCGGGCTTCGTCGGTCTTGTTCAACGACGAGGTAAATGCGGTGACCTCGCAGCCCCAGGCGTTGAGAAAGCGCAGCGCCAGATGACCGAGGCCGCCGATGCCCACCACGCCGACCCGATCAGTGGGTTTGACACCGAATTCCACCAGCGGGTTGAACACCGTCGAACCGGCGCAGAACAGCGGCCCGGCCATCGACGGGTCGAGTTCACCCGGTATCGCCAGCGCCCAGGCCCAGTGCGAACGCACGCGGTCGGCAAAACCGCCGTTGCTGCCGATGATGGTGGGTTTGGCGGTGCCGCACAGATGGTGGGCGCCGCCGATGCATGATGAGCAATGCATGCAACTGCCCTTGTACCAGCCGATGCCCACCCGTTGCCCCACCTGAAGACCGCGGACCTGCGCACCCACTCGCACAATGCTGCCGACCACCTCGTGCCCAGGGATAAAAGGGTAGCTGCTGACGCCCCATTCGTTATCGATCAGCGACTGGTCGGAGTGGCAGACGCCGCAATATTCCACGGCGACTTCCACCTCCTCATCCCCCAATGGACCGGGGTCGTAGCTGTAACGCTCCAGTGGCGCGCCGGCGACCATTGCGGCCCAGCCGGTGAAGGACGTGACTTCGGTGCTATCGCTCATGGGAGACCTCCAGATCAGGAGACACAAGGGGACTGCTCAGACGTCGCCGCGGAGCAAGGGAAGTGCGGCGACCGCATGAAAGGATAGTCCGGGATCTGGAACCAAGGGCGCGGCCCGACAATCAGTTCTTCCGGGTTGCCGCGCCTTGATCGCGATCGGTACCCGCAAGCGAGGTGCCAGGCCGCAGCACCTCCCTGCGAACGATGCAACGCAATCAGGCTTTACTGGCCGCCAGATAAGCGCCAAGGCGTTGTCCCATTTGCTCTCCCAACGCTTGCAAGGCACTGAATGGGCGGACCATTACCTCGAACTCGACGATTTTCCCCTGTTCATTGAACCGGATCATGTCGATGCCCTTCAGCTCTTTGCCGCTGACTTTGGCGCTGAATTCCAGAACGACGCTCAGGCCGTCGGCGGTCGACAGTTCGCGGTGGTAGGTGAAATCCTCAAACACTTTGACGACCGTGTTGAGAATCATCGAAACCACGGGCGCTCCCGGGTAAGGCTTGTGAGCCATGGGCGAGCGGAATATCGCTTGTGGGTCCAACAATTCGGGCAGGGCGCTCAAGTCGCCCTTGAGGATCATGTCGTGCCATTGGCTCAGGGATTTTGCGGCGTTGGGATGCAGGTTCAGTTCAGACATTTTCAACTCCTGTATTTTTGTTGTTCTGTAAAACGCTCCGGTGTGGCACATGCAGTGTCGCCTGATGGCTTGCCGCAAGACTTGAATAGTGCCGCGAAGATCGACTGGAGGCTATGCGAATGTACTAAAAGTAGCTCACGAAAAAGCCCGGCTGGTTAGGCCGGGCTTTTTGTTGGGTACCGCTGTAAAGCCATTCATTCAGGCGACGCGGTTTTCGAGCAGACGGTCAGAACCACCTTCAGCGACGCGGTTTTCGATCAAACGGTCAGAGCCACCTTCAGCGACGCGGTTTTCGATCAAACGGTCAGAGCCACCTTCAGCGACGCGGTTTTCGATCAAACGGTCGGAGCCACCTTCGGCAACGCGATTTTCGATCAGACGGTCGGAGCCACCTTCGGCAACACGGTTTTCGATCAGACGATCCGAACCACCTTCAGCGACGCGGTTCTCGATCAAGCGGTCGGAACCACCTTCAGCAACGCGGTTTTCGATCAAGCGGTCGGAGCCACCTTCAGCGACGCGGTTTTCGATCAGGCGATCCGAGCCGCCTTCAGCGACAACCGGGTGCGTAGAAGTAGCGGCAAAAGCGTTAACTGCAAAAACCGAGAAAGCGATGCTGAGAAGGATTTGGCGTTTCATGATGGTGTGCTCCGGGGTGTAGTTGTTTGGTATGGCGCTGATGTTACGCCCCGGAGTTTTTAAGAGAACTTCATTGAGTTAATGGTGACTATTGATGCAGTCAATGGCTGCACAAAACGGCGATTCCCTGTCATTGATCAGCGACACACAGCTCCCCGGTAGCGCGTATAAGAGCCTGACCATGCAGTTGATCTTTGATCAAACCGGCTCGCGCCTCGCCCAGCCAGTCCGGGCAGTTCGGATCTTTGCGATAGGGCTCAAACTCGGCGTATTGCTGCAGCAGGCGACTTTGCAGCTCATCCAGCTGTGGCCTGATCTGCTTGGCGAGGTCCGGACGCGGTGTGTCCGGCGCCTTGCCGGCTGCTCGCCAGTTCGCGAGCAGCCCGTACTGCACCAGCTTGTTGGCTTCAATCTGTGCAGCGATCAACTCGGCGACCTGTTCCGGGTCCAGTTTTCGTTTTGCGGCCAACTTCCTGGCATTGGAGATGACTTGTGCTTCGCGGACACTGTCCTGAATCGCCTTGCCGCTGTCCCACTTGGTCAGCGCCACCAGATCAGCAATGTTCAGACGCTCGTTCATCGTCACCAGCAGCGGTTGCAAACTGGCGGGTGCCGGGGAGGGCGTGCTCGCCTGTGCGCCGCCAGCGAGTAAACCGATCAGGGCGCAAGTCAGCAGCTGCGGGATGCGTGGGGAGCAGGGCATAAGCAAAACCTCATTAGAGCTCGTTATTTTCAATCAGGTGATGTGTATCACAAGCGGACGCCAAGCATACAACGCTTGGAGCGCCTGCTGAGTTAGACTCAAACGCAGAACAAACCTACTGATTTCAGTCATCAATGTGCAGATTCATGGACAGTAAGGCTGGATGTTCATCATCAAGCGGGTAGACCACAGTGAATCAACTTTTAGCAATGCGTGCTTTTGTACGTGTTGTGGAAACAGGATCTTTCAGCCGGGCTGCCGACCAACTGGCGCTTCCACGTTCGACGGTCAGCAAGTTGATCACCGACCTCGAAAAGCACCTTGGCATCAAGCTGATGCACCGAACTACCCGCGCAGTCGCCGCCACATCGGACGGGCTGGAATACTACAGTCATTCAATGCGCCTGATTGCAGAACTAGATTCCGTGGACACCGCCGTCCGTGGTAAAAAACTCAAGCCTGGCGGGCATCTGAGGATTGATGCGCCAGCCTCATTCGCCAATTGCCTGCTGATACCCGCGTTGCCTGATTTTCATCGCGAGTATCCCGATATCACCGTTGCTTTAGGCATCAGCGACCGACCAGTGAATATCGTCGGCGAGGGCGTGGATTGCGTGATTCGTGCGGGTGAACTGGATGACATGACAATGATCGGTCGCAAGCTTGTCGACCTTCACTACGTCACCTGCGCGGCCCCCGCTTACCTCGAACGCATGGGGATGCCTTCTACCCCGAATGATCTCCAGACTAACCATGTTCAGGCAGGCTACTTCTTTGCCACGACGGGGAAACCGGAACCCTTGATTTTCGAGAACGGCACTCATCGATATGAAGTCGGTGACTGCGAATTTTCGACGAATGACGGTAATGGCCTTAAAGAAATGATGCTCGCGGGACTCGGTATCGGGCAGCACTTCAGGCGCATCGTTCAGCCTTGTCTGGACGCCGGCGAGTTAGTGGCCGTTTTGGAAGACTGGTCTCGACCCGCCATGCCGTTTCATGTCCTCTATCCACCCAATCGACATCAAAATGCCCGGCTGAAGGTTTTTATCGATTGGGTGATTCAAACATTCCGAGAGGCGTCGCCCGCTCATTGAAACTCAAGGAACAATGGCGGTAACGCGGATTTCAATGCGCATCGTTGGAAGACCAAGTGCCGCGACTCCGAGTTGCGTCCAGATGGGAGCGTGGTTGGGCATGTAATGCCGATACAGCCTGGCCATCGTCTCGTTAACTATCGGAGGAAAACCTGCGACATGGTAAGAATTGACGTGGACCACATGCTCCCAACCGGCACCTGCCGTCGCCAGGGTTCGCTCCAGGTTTTGAAACGCCTGAACAATCTCGTCCTCGATCGATTCGGGGATCTGCAGATCGTCATCCCAACCGCCCTGGCCGGAAGTCTCAACTCGATCGCCGATTCTTAGCGCTTGAGAGTAATGCAATGCATTGAGCAGGGTTTCCCCATAGCCGGGCGTAACAAAAAACTCGGGCTTGTTCATTTTGATCCTCTGTTCAAGTTCATGGCAGGTAGAGGCTTCTACCCGCTGTTGATGCTAATAGACTGAAAAGAGGATCAATAGCCGCTAAAGCTGTCATGACTATCCATGTGCGTGGATAGTTGAAATAGCGTGGTGCGCGAAAAAGCCCGGCTGATTAGGCCGGGCTTTTCGTTGAGTACTGCGGTGAAACTATGCATTTATGCAGCGCGGCTTTCGATCAGACGGTCAGAACCACCTTCAGCGACGCGGTTTTCGATCAGTCGATCAGAACCACCTTCGGCAACGCGGTTTTCGATCAGACGGTCGGAACCACCTTCAGCGACGCGATTCTCGATCAGGCGATCCGAACCTCCCTCAGCAACGCGGTTTTCGATCAGACGGTCGGAACCACCTTCAGCAACGCGGTTTTCGATCAGACGATCCGAACCACCTTCAGCCACACGACTTTCAATCAGACGATCCGAGCCACCTTCAGCGACAACCGGGTGAGCAGAAGAAGCGGCGAAAGCGTTAACTGCGAAAACCGAGAAAGCGATGCTGAGAAGGATTTGGCGTTTCATGATGGTGTGCTCCGGGGTGTAGTTGTTTGGTATGGAGCCGATCTTACGCCGCGGATTTTTTATGAGAACTTCATTGAATTGATGGTGACTATCGACGACGGTAATGTATGGACAACACTCAGTTTCAGTGGGTGATGGCCTCTGGCTACGCATTGCTTCACTGGATCCACAGTGGCACCCTCAGCGCCCGCTGTACCAAGGAGCCAGGTGATCAAGGAATGAGTGGATACGTCCCCAACCCCCCGAAAAACTATCGATACGACGAAGCCAAACCCGTCGACATCCATGCCCAACGCTGGGCGGAATACGAGAAACACGGCAAGGCACCGGCGCCTGCGAAAGAAAAAGTCAGGGTTGCGCTGCGCATTGGGGTGTTCTTTGACGGGACGCTGAACAATGCGGGCAACTCGGCTTCGGGATTATTGTGTGGTGCCCATCATCCGATTCGCCCGGAAGACGTCGATGCGAGCTGCAAGCCGTATATGGCGGATCCCGAGGGGAGTTATGGGAATGATGTGAGTAACGTTTCAAAGTTGTTTGATCTCTACCCCGCAGCGAAAGACGTCGAGGGTGAAGGTACCGTCAGACTCTCCTTACGCAGCCTCTACGTTGAGGGCATTGGTACGACCGGAGGAGCAGAAGATAAGTTAACAAATGCAGCCACCGGACGTGGTGACACCGGTGTAGCGGCCAAAGTCCAGCAAGCATTTTCCGACCTGAATGACTTGATAAAAGAACTCATTGATAAGAGTCCTGGTTGCGAAATCACCTCGCTGACCTTCGACACCTTTGGCTTCAGTCGGGGTGCCGCGGCGGCCCGGCACTTTGCGAATGAGATAGTGCGTTGCAAGCAAGGACCGTTAGGGGAAGTGCTACGTAGAAACCCCAAAGGATTCAGTTCCAGCTTTGGCAATCAGTTCAACACCGAAATCATCATGGGCTTTGTCGGTTTATTCGACACCGTACCTTCCGTGGCGGGACTGACGAATTTTGGAAATATCCAAAGCCCGGTTGCTCCTGGGATCAAACTATATCTGGATCGCCGATACTTTACCGATGTGGTCCAACTTGTCGCACGTGACGAACACCGAGCGAATTTCGCATTGAGTACAGTTGTTCCCGCTCATCCGGAAATACCTTTACCCGGCGTGCATTCAGATTTAGGTGGTGGCTATCGCGAAGTCGTGGAGGAGTGTGTGCTGGTTAATCCAATGCAAGCGCTTACGGTGCCGCATGGTACGGATATCTGCTCCACTTCCATTTACCTGGATGTCCAACAACAGAAAGCAAGCATGGTGGCCAAGGGGTGGCCCGAATTTATGCTGGAAATTGTGATCCCGACGCCAAGCGTCGCGCCTGATTGGGAGCAGGAGAAGTCAGGACCGAAAAAGTTGAGGGTGTATGCAGGCTTGCAGCTCAAGCGGACGGTCAGTAGCAAACTGGCTGTAATTTACCTGCGTTTGATGCATAAATTGGCCAAGGAGAAAGGTGTGCAGTTTGAGGTGATCGACGAGAATGACCCCGCTTATAGCGTGCCTCCTGAACTTCAGCCTTTCTGTGACAGAGTACTCGCTGGTGAGTACAAGCCAGAACCCGATGAAGAAGAACTATTGAAACTCAAATACGTGCATATGTCCGCCAACTGGAACAACCCCATTGGTGGAAGCCGTGAGCAGGGCATAACTCTCCGATACGCAAATGCACCCACCGACGACGGCTTACGGGTGCGTCATCCTCACGTAGCTGATTCCCTTTGGAGAACATTTTGATGCGCGCATTGGTTTTTTTGCTGGGCGCACTTCTGATCTCCGCTTGCCAGGCCGCAGCACCACCTTCTGGTAAAAACGACCCGAAGAATCAATGGTGGAGCCTCAGTTTTGTCGAGCCCACCTATATGAAGGTCTGGGTCGAAGACACGGAAGTTGAAGACATCAACGGGAAGCTGTTTCGCCGTACCGGTGGCGGTACAGCAGCAAGTGATGAGCCCGCAGGTGACGCTGAGTTTGCTCGCGGCTGGGGCGAAAAAATCAGCAGTAGCACTCGCGGTGTAGTCGGTGCGGATTTGCCCAAACGTATTTATGTTCGTTGGCAGTCGGTAGTCGAGCCGCAAACTTATCGAGCATGGGTCGACATTCCTGAAGAGGCTCGACAAATCTTGCATGCCTCAGTGAATGAACGTTGTCCATCCAGTTCTGAGGAGACGGCCAACTACAGAGCCAAGGTTTATCTTGGGCTCGCACCTGGAGGCATCGTGCAGGTGTGGGTACTGGACAAATGTATGAAATCTATCAAAGTTGCCCACGCCCAAGCGGAGATTGAGCCTTTGGGGCCTCACCTTGGGAAATCTGGGGGCAAATATTATCCGCTATCCGAAAAGTCAAAAAACTACGTCAAGAAGTACGGCATCCCTTACGGCAGTTGGTAAGACCCAACACACCAACAAAAAACGGGCGCCTCCTTGGCGCCCGTTTTCATTTACCCCACAAGCCCGGAAAATCCGTCGGCGCAAACCTGTCGTCGGCTGCATAACTCACCCACGATCGCAGGGCTATGCTTTACCTCCTCAGCTATCAACGGTCTCCAGGAAATCAGCCCGCTTCATCCGTCCCCGTCTGCCAGCATTTCCTGCGAGGTTTCATGCTCTGGTCGAGAGGGTAAACCGATGCACGACTGTTACGATCTGGGCACCTACAGTCGCCCGGTGACAACGAGCTCACCCGAGGCCCAGCTCTGGTTCGACCGCGGTCTGATCTGGTGCTACGGCTACAACCACGACGAATCCATCCGCTGTTTCCACAAGGCCATCGAACACGACAGCGATTGCGCGATGGCCTACTGGGGCATCGCTTACGCCTCGGGCCCGAACTACAACAAGCGCTGGGATGCCTTCATCGAACAAGAGTTGAAAGAGGCCGTGGCCCGTGCCCGACTGGCAACGCACACCGCGTTGGCGCATCTCGACGGTGCCCAACCGTTGGAGCAGGCACTGATCCGGGCGCTGGAAAAACGCTACCAGGCTGATGAGGCGACCAGCCTTGAGCAACTCTTCGCCTGGAACGACGCCTATGCGGCGGCCATGCGCGATGTCTACAAAACCTTCCCTGATGATCCCGACGTTGTGGCGTTGTTTGCCGAAGCGCTGATCGACCGCACGCCCTGGCAGTTATGGGACCTGAAAACCGGCACGCCGGCACCGGGCGCCGACACGCTGGAGGCGGTGGCGGTGCTGGAGACTGCGCTGCGACGGATGGAGCAGCACGGCGATGCGCCCCACCCGGGCGTGCTGCACATGTACGTCCACACGATGGAAATGTCGCCTTACCCGGAACGGGCGTTGCGCGCCGGCGATGTCCTGCGCGACCTGGTGCCGGACGCCGGGCATTTGCGCCACATGCCGTCGCACATCGATGTGCTCTGCGGGGATTACCGTGGGGCCATGATCACCAACAGCCGGGCGATCCAGGCGGATAGCAAATACCTGCAACACGAAGGGCCCATCAATTTCTACACTTTGTACCGAAGCCACAATTACCACTTCAAACTTTATTCGGCGATGTTCCTCGGGCAGTACCAACCGGCCTCGGACGCCGCCGATCAACTGACCGCGACCATCAAGGAAGAACTGCTGCGCGTGAAGCAGCCGCCCATGGCTGACTGGCTGGAAGGTTTCGTGTCGATGAAGGTCCACGTACAGATCCGCTTCGGCAAATGGCTGGACATACTCGCCACGCCGCTGCCGAACGACCAGGCACTGTATTGCGTGACCACCGCGATGCTGCATTACGCCAGAGGCGTGGCGCACGCGGCTTGCGGGCATGTCGTCGCGGCAGAAAACGAACAGCAGCTGTTCATCAATGCACTGACCCGAGTGCCGCCAACCCGCTACATCTTCAACAACACCTGCCTCGATATCCTGGCGGTGGCCGGCGCTATGCTGCGCGGCGAAATCGAGTACCGCAAAGGCAACCACGACAGCGCATTCGCCCACCTGCGCGAGGCGCTGGCGCTGGACGACAACCTTCCTTATGACGAACCGTGGGGCTGGATGCAACCGGTCCGGCACGCACTGGGCGCGCTGCTTCTGGAGCAGGGCAGGGTAGAAGAAGCCTTGCAGGCCTATCGGGCCGATCTCGGCCTGGATAACACACTCAGCCGTGCGTCCTGGCATCTGGACAATGTGTGGAGCCTCCACGGTTATGTGGAATGCCTGAAACGCCTGGGGCGGGACGCTGAAGCCGCGGCGGCCAAGCCCCGGCTTGACCTGGCCATGGCCCGGGCTGATGTGGATATTACGGCATCGTGTTTTTGCCGGGTTGGGGAGCGGTGTTGCAAGTGATGTACAAGAGCCCGGAGGGTCAGGCCGAAACGCTGTGCACTTAAGACAATCTTCAGGCGAGCAAGAACCTGTGGCGAGGGGATTTATCCCCGTAGGGCTGCGAAGCGGCCCCCCGCGTCCGTTCAGACAGACCAAGTTGTCTGGATTTACGACTGCTTCGCAGCCGAACGGGGATAAATCCCCTCGCCACAAATGTGAGTGTCTGCGCTTAAATGAACCGCACTAAGCGAGTCAGGCCGGTCGTTTCATTGAGCGTCGAGTGGAGAACGAGCCCAATCGGAGTGCAAACCGTCAGTGATATGCTACTTCGCGTCTACACCTCGCCAAGAGTTCGCCCATGGATCGCTTGTCTACCTTGTTGTCGCAGTTCGGCGTGCGCGCAAACCTCTTCTACAACGGCAAGCTGTGCGGCATGGCGGCATATGATGGTGCTGACCAGCGCGGTCATATTCATCTGCTTCAGGCCGGTGCCGTCACGTTGCTGGGACTCGATCGCAAGGACGTGCGGCTGACCCGGCCCAGTCTGATTTTTCTGCCACGCGCGCGCCGCCATCAACTGTTCGCCGGTGAACCCGAGGGGGCTCAACTTTTGTGTGCGTCAATGGAGTTTGAGGGCGGTGTCGATAACCCGTTGTCGGCTTCGTTACCCGATCTGTTGGTGCTGCCCCTGGATGAGTTACCGATGCTGGCCGATACGCTGAAATGGATGTTCGTTGAGGCTGGGGGCGGACATTGTGGCAGGGAGGCCGCATTGGATCGCTTGTTCGAACTGCTGATCATCTTGTTGTTTCGGCATCTGCTCGATCACCACCAGTTGCACACCGGATTGATGGCCGGACTGGCCGATTCGCGCCTGGCGCGCTCGCTGGTCCAGATACACAACGCCCCTCATCGTCCCTGGTCGATTGCCGAACTCGCGAGCGAGTCGAACATGTCGCGAGCGGCCTATGCCGTGCATTTTCGGGCCGTCATCGGGCAGACACCGGCCGATTATCTGTTGAGTTGGCGTATCAGTCTGGCGCAGAAGCGTTTGCGTGAAGGGCGACCGATTACGCTGATTGCCGCTGAGGTCGGTTATGAAAGTCCTTCGGCGCTTGCCCGCGCATTTCGGCGCAAGACGGGCTACAGCCCCCGGGACTGGATGAAGGATTCGACAGGAGAGGGTGAAGGGAAAATGGCCTGAAAACATCGAGCGGTTTCAGGCCATTCCGGGAGGACACATCATCGTTTTATCGGTTTTCCAGCGCAGTCAGGGAATGGCCGGCCACGAACACAGAGGCGGCAAGCAACCCGATGTCTTTCAGGAGAAACTGACCGGGCGCAACCGAAATGGCCGGGAAACCGAGGCCGGGTTCAATCACACCGGGTGTCGAGAACATGAAGCTCAAGGTGGTGAAAAACAGCCCGGCAGACAACGCACCACCGATCAACGACAGCTTGGGTGACAGAAGGCGGCCTGCAATCAGCACACCGATCGAGACTTCCAGGATGCCGAGCAGACTGGAGAACGTATCGACACTGAAAATGTTGTAGACCCAACCCAGGAAAGGGCTGTTGCTCACCAGCGGCACCAGGCCTTCGGCTTCATAGTGCGTAAATTTCATGCCGCCAAACCAGAAGTAAATAATGGCCAGTGCAGCGTAAGCACCGTAGGTACCGATCGCCGTGGTTCTAGCCCCGAGCGAAAATTTCTGAGCGACGCCGTTCGTTCTGGAGTTCTCAATGTTCAAGGTAGGCATGATTCAGGCTTCCAATAGTGTGGGGATTCAAACCCAGCGCGGTTTACGTTGGGAGTGGACACAGTGTTGCCTTTGATCCCACGCCCGTGGCTTCTGAACGTATTGAGAACGGTGCAGATCGTCTTGACTCACGACAGGACTTGAAGAGGAGGGCTTCTAAACCTCCTGGCCCGACATAATCGCCCGCCGCTCTGAGTGCAAAAATGGCTGAGGTGGCCGGGCATGAAAACGACCCAAGGGAGTTACCGCATTACTATGGCTAATAAACTCACGTCCAAGACTGCGATTGTTACCGGGGCGGCCCAAGGGATTGGTGCGGCGATTGCGCGACTCTTCACGCAGGAGGATTGCTTTGTCTACGTCACTGATATCAACGACGAACTCGGCAAAGTCGTTGCAGACTCGCTCGGTGATCACGCCAGCTATCTGCACCTTGATGTGCGGCGGGAAGAAGACTGGCAGCGAGTGACGGCGCAAATCCTGAAGGCGCGCGGCAGGCTGGATGTATTGGTGAACAACGCGGGGATCACCGGATTTGAGCGAGGCTTCGTGCGACACGACCCGGAGCATGCGCGTCTGGAGGACTGGCACGCAGTGCATCAAACCAATCTCGATGGTGTATTCCTCGGTTGCAAGTACGCCATTCGCTCCATGCGGCAGCATGGGGCAGGGTCCATTATCAACATCTCCTCTCGATCAGGCTTGGTCGGCATTCCTGGCGCCGCGGCTTATGCCTCGTCCAAAGGCGCAGTGCGTAACCACACAAAGACAGTGGCGCTCTACTGTGCCGAGCAAGGTCTGAACGTTCGGTGCAACTCGATTCATCCAGCGGCCATCCTCACGCCCATGTGGGAGCCCATGTTGGGCACAGGCGTCGATCGTCAAGAGCGAATGGCCGCACTGGTTCGAGATACTCCACTTAGAAGGTTCGGGATGCCCGAAGAGGTTGCGGCACTGGCACTGCTACTCGCCTCGGATGAAGCGACGTACATGACCGGCAGTGAGTTCAACATCGATGGCGGCCTATTGGCGGGTACGGCTGCGACGCCCACCGTCGTGGGTGACAGCTCAGACTAGTTCAAAGGGCTTGGGGTGCGGTGCGATCGTAGAGCGATGCTCGTCACATCCCGTAGTAAGCGGCCATGACTATCAGCGCGAAAAAACACACCAACTGAACGCTGAAAAAGGCAAAACGAACCGCCACGAACGCATCGGTTTGCACATGGCATACGTGAACCAGAGACTGGCACACACGAGCGCTCAGGACGATTGTCGACAGTTGGTTCACTGCCGGGCCTTCGACACCAAGAGCCGAAATCAGGACCACGATCACGATAACGGTGTTGAAGGTGAGGGTGTCCCCCAGATAAAAGAATAGCGCGCCGTTCAAAGCGTTTCTCTAAATCCCCTCCCGAGGGGGCGAGTTTGCGCCTGCCCACTGAGGTACCTGCCGGTATTCTCACCTCTAGGCTTCGTCCCGTGTGTCGATGCTACGTCAGCTCAAATCGCTCTAACGAATAATCCTTACCTGCCAAGGTAAGTTCAAAAGTGGTGGCACCAAACGTACCGCGTGTCACTTTTTGCTTTACGAGACGTTTGGCTTGGAGTTGTTTTAGCCCGGCTTCAACTTCTAATGTGCTGAGTGAGACAAGTTTGCAAATTGAGTTTAAGTTTGCAATTTTTCTGAAGTTTGCATGATAGGCCAACGCTTCCATCAGTAGCGTTTGGTTATCTGTCAGTCGTGGAAACTGAGGGTTGTTCATCTTGTAAACTTTTCGCTCTATTTCATGTAACTCGTCGTAATCTCCATCAGTGTGGCGGGCGTAGTAAATCGCTACAGACAGGGTGCTGATTAAAATCGCGATAATTATCAGCAGCGACCAATTCGGCATTGGCGTTTCCAGCAAAATCCAATCCCGCAAACGTAGCAGCCAGCTCGTGGTATCTGCCATCCATGGCAGGTCGTAGTAAGGGGCGAGCAGCTTTATGGCGCCCCAAGCGGCAAGGAAAAATCCAGCGGAACAGGCCATAGCCTTGAACGTGAACGGGGGGTGTTTGCCTAGTGCTGCCATGTTAATCGTCTCTAGTGCAGAAACAGGTGTTGTCAGCATAGCAGCGCAAAAGTGATTATCTGGCCTGCAAGGTCGGCTTTTGGCCGATTTTCAGCCTGTTCAGCAAGCGCCATTTCCAACCCGAAATATCCATCAGTTTTGCCGCCGAACCTGCCGAGCCTCCGACTGCACCACCATCCAGATTCCAACCCCGGACACCACCATCCCTGACACCATTTGCCATCGGCAGCAGGTTAGCGAGCAGCGCCGAAAGGCCCGCCGGCACACCCAGAGCGATGCCTTGTATGACGCCGGCCAGATAGCCGGCCATGGCCAGAAGACCGATGCCGGCATTTTTCAGCAGCGCGGCAGCGCAGGAATATGCCGCCCATCTCATCCGCGACATCCTGCCGACGTTCGCCGCCGCCTGGCCCAATGTGGTGCTGGAGTTGAAGACAGCGCCAAGTGACTCGCTGCGTGACCAGGTCCAGCGTGGAAAGCTTCAGGCCTCTGTGATTGCCCAACATCGGCCCTAGCTCAATGGCATTGCGGGCAAAGCTGCACTACCGTGTAGGTGTAAGCCCTCGTGCCGCAGTCCTATTCTGGTTGAGAGGTGGGTTTCATGAACAACATCATCTACATCGTCGGGTTAGTCGTGGTCGTCGTGGTAATCCTGTCGTTCCTCGGGTTCGCGTAGGTTTCAATTCCTGCACTCCGCCAACACCACTTGGCAGGTATTCGGCGTGCCGCCGGATCGGCCGGCATAGCGAATGCAATTATTCAGGGATTTTTGGCGCGCCATGCTCAAGGTGGAGCCCCAGGCCAGGCCGCCTTCGCCGGCGGTGGGGAGCGCTTTGGCATAGCAGGCCGAGCCGACGTTTGAGGCCGAATAGCGAGCAGTGGAAGCTTTGCCTGAACATCCTGCGATCAGCGCCAGGCTGATGGCGAGCAGGGAAGGGATGAGCCATGGCGAACATTGGCGTGCTGCTTTTCTAACGATCATCCCGTTTCCCCTGTATCAAGAGGCGTGTCTGGGTCCTGCTCTATTGAGATTAGACGGTGTTGGGCCCGGGCCTGTGTCGGTTTCAACATGCAGTGAGCTTCAGTCCGGCATTGCGCTAACGTCCCAGCTTTTGCTTAAGATCAGCCTCATTCCACACGCCGCTGAGCGGGCCGCCCGGCAAACCTTCATTGGCGCGCGCCAGCGGGAAGAACACCGGTACAAATCCAGCATCACGCACTAACCGGGCACCGACATCCCGCGCCTGGGCATCGTCGGCGAAAACGGGAATCGCCTTGTCTTTGCCCGACAGGTCTTTCATTGAGGCAGAGCCAATGGCGTTGAACGCTCGCGCCAGGTGCACGCCGGGCAAATATTGCTGGTCTGCCGAGGCGACGCCCAGATCCAGCGCCTTGCGCCCGATGTCTCCGTCTCGACCACTGAAGGGGTTGCTGGTGCTGAACAGCACTTTGCCGTCCAGCTTGCCTTTCAGCTGTTCGGATAGCACTGGCATTGCGCCGTAGGGAACACTCAATACGATCACATCGCCCCATGTCGCCGCATCGCCGACCGTGCCCGCCTGAGCATTGGGACCGGCCGCCTTGACCAGGTCCGCCAACTCCTCGGGGTGGCGTGACGAAAACATCACCGAATGCCCGGCCTTTACCCATAGCGTGCCCAGCGTACCGCCGACCTTGCCGGCGCCGATCACGCTGATCTTGAGGGTGTCCGCCATCGCCTGGCTGGCGCAGAGGACCAGGACGGCGAACATCAGAGAGAATATTCTGGACATGCACTGCGCTCCTCGGTTGCAAAGCGGTCGTGGAATAACCGTAGTAGAGACAGCGTACAAACGATGCGGTCGAGCAGGGATATTAGATGGACGGAGTGGGGCAGGTTCAGTAGGGGCAGCTATTGTCTATGTGTTCACTTCGCCAGTTGCCGCCCAATCAGCTCGTCCCTGAGGCGGCTGGCGGGGTGGACTCTCTTTTGAGCTTTCATAGAGGGCAGGCTGCTAAGAGACTGTGGCATGCGGAACGGATTTACCCCTACGGCTTCAAAGTCTTCAGCGCAAAGGTCCGCACCGTTCGTGATTGCCCCCGGCCTGTCAACGCTGCCCAGCCCAATACTGATGCACTGCGCCCTGTGAGCCTTGCACCGGGTCCTGATCGGGAAATGGCAACGTATCGATGCTCGTCAGTTGAGCCTTGGTGGGCGCCTCGCGGCAGATATCGGCCTGCTGACCCGGCGGATAAGCACCCACGACCAGAAAGTCTGCGTTGGAACCCAAATTGCAGTGACCGGTGCCGGCCGGTAGTAGCAATACGTCGCCAGCGTTGACTTCAAGTACCTGTCCATCCGGGCCGCCCAGCATTAACCGGGCCTTGCCGCTGACGATGCCAAGCACTTCATGACCTTCGGTATGGTAGTGGTGGTAGCTGTAAACCCCGTCTCGCCAATGAGGTGGCCAGCCATTGGCGCTGAAGGTTTGCTCGAACAGCGCCGCGGGGTCATCGCCCTGAACGGCAATCGCGTTGGGGTAAATGAGTACCGGCAGGCGCGGGTTGTTGGGAACCCATTCGTTGCGTTCAAACATCAGGGCTTGCACGGTACCGGTCGCAGCTTGCGAGTTGTTCATAAAGGTTGCAGTCATGGCAATGTCCTTGAAATGAACAGGGTGTGTGGGGGTACGCGTTGGCCCTCCTTATGCGCTAGACGATGCGAATGATGTGTGAGTTCAACGTTGCGGGCCAACGGCGATTCCAGGCAGAGGTAAGGAGGACCGCAACACTGACGGGGTTGCTGGGACTACGCTGAAACTATCGCGCGCAGCGTCCGCCCCAGGAGCGCCCAATGCCGCCCATCACCACGCGCCTGGTGGCGCTGTTCGTTCTTTGCCTGACGCTCGAAGTGCCAGCCCAGGACAGCGCCTGCCCAGTTGGCGAGAAACAAGTGTGCCTGGACGAATGCATCTGCCTCCCAGACCTGGGGCCGCTGCTGGGCCCTTTGCCTGATGACATCTACCAGATTGCGTCACCGGCCCTGGCGATGTGGCTGACCCAAGCTCGTGCTGATGCGGCCGTCAACGGAACTCAACCCATTCCACCGCACATCCGGGAGAAACTGCTGCGCTGGTACGACCCCCGCGTCCTCGATGCCGCACGCTACAAAGTCAGCGACAACGGACAATTCAACGCCGCCACCGCCATGCTGCAAAACCCCGATGTCGGCGCCGTGACGCTGATTGACATCATCCTCTTCAGGGATGCGCAAACCGCTGAAGAGAACATCGCGCTCTGGGCCCACGAACTCAAGCATGTGCAGCAGTATCAGGAATGGGGGGTTGAAGGGTTTGCCCAGCGATATACACAAGATTTCAATGCGGTGGAGGCGCCGGCTTATGCCATACAAGCCGAGGTCAGGCGGTGGGTGCGGGACGGGACGCTCTGAAGGGGAGTGGATGCGCTGACCATGTTAAATCATGTAGCGCATTTCCAATGATCACTTAGCGAGTGCAAGTACTAAGAGTGCATTCGGTATCAGTGCTGCGTAAATGTGCAAGGGGTTTTGTGATAGTGGCGGATCCGAATCACCCTGAGCACGAGGCAATGTCGGAGTTGTATGAGGATGATGGGTTCGATCGGACGGCAGTTTGACTGCGAGTGGGTCAATCAATGGTTGAAGCAGGCGAAGGTCTGATCAGCAGTCGTGCGCCCAACTCGTCTCGTAGTAGCAAGGCTTCTGGTGGTTGTGCCGCGATAGCAATTCGTCCTCGTAAACCTGATGGCATCCCATACGGCTGATAAATCATTGGAAATGACAGTAACGATAGTCTCTAGTCAATTGAGTCTCTCTGATTCGTTATAGGGTGTACCATCGGGCTCTGTCCATCAGAAATCAGTTAGCCATGTCCGCGCTAAACGAAGAGAGCCGCCAGATCGTAGCTTCTCTGGCGCACCGGGTTGGCCCTAATGCTGATACTGCAAGGATCGCCCAAGCGATTGTCTCAACCTTGCAGAGTATGGATGCAGCCCTCACCCCCATTATTGGCCAGCAAGGGGTTGCCGCGCTTTACCGGCGCAGCCTTCATCTGTGCGCCTCCCAACACCCGGGTGTGGCTCATATATCTGATCGTGTGCAAACCGCGCTGGATCTGAATGTTCTAAATTCTGAACTCGTTTCAGAAAGCGAAGAAGATGCCTTGTTTTTTGGTGAAGTGCTGCTCACCACCTTCTACCAACTGCTGACTACGCTGATCGGGCCTTCGCTCACCGCACGCTTGCTCCGTGACGTGTGGAATCCTTCTTTGAGCGACACATCTGCGCAGGAAAATTCGCCATGAGCACCAAAGTGACTATCAACCGTCTGGCCACCGGAGTGCCAGGACTGGACGAGGTGCTGGGCGGGGGATTGCCGGAGTTTTCGTTCAACCTGATCGCCGGCCCGCCTGGCTGTGGCAAAACCACCCTGGCGCATCAAATGATGTTCGCCCTGGCGACGCCCGAGCGCCCGGCACTGTTCTTCACCGTGCTCGGCGAGCCGCCGTTGAAGATGCTGCGTTATCAGCAGCAATTTGACTTTTTCGACAACGAAGCGATCAATCAGTCGATCCGTTACATCAATTTGGCCAATGACACCTTGGCCGGGAATTTGGACGAAGTGTTACGGCGCATCGTCGCTGAGGTTGAGGCGTACTCTCCGTCGCTGGTGTTCGTCGACTCGTTCCGTTCGGTGGTGCTGGCGAGCCAGACCCAGGACAACCCCAATAATAACTTGCCGCAGTTCGTTCAGCAGCTGGGCATGTTAATGACCACTTGGCAGGCAACAACCTTCTTGATCGGCGAATACTTCACCGAAACCGATACCAATCCGATTTTCACCGTCGCTGATGGCTTGATCTGGCTGCGTCAGAGCGTCCAGCGCAACTCCATGGTGCGCAAGATGGAGATCATGAAGATGCGCGGTCAGCCGACGCTGCCGGGGCTGCACACCTTCCGTATCGCCGCCTCCGGCATCAAGGTCTTCGCGCCGCCCCCACTCAACCGGGTTGAAGCGCCACTGAAGTTTCCGATTCAGCGCCTGAAAATGGGCGTACCGCAACTCGACGAGATGCTCGGCGGTGGCTTGCCCCGTGGATACTCCTTGCTGGTGGCCGGGCCGTCGGGTTCGGGCAAAAGCATCCTGGCGTCAACCTTCCTGGCCGAAGGCGCACGCAATGGCGAAACTGGCGTCATCGCGGTGTTCGAACAAAGACCCAATCACTCCCGGAACGCCACCCTCGCGGGTCTTATTCAGAGCGGGCAGGTGGCTCTGGTGGACAGCCGTGCACCGGATTTGTCCATCGACGAAATCGTCCAGCTGCTGTTGAGTGAGATCAGCCGCCTGAACGCCACTCGCGTGGTCATCGATTCGCTGTCCGGCTTCGAACTGGCGCTGGCGCCGACCTTCCGCGAAGATTTCCGCGAATCGTTGTCGCGCATGGTCACGGCGCTGACCAGCGTGGGCGTCAGCGTGTTGTTGACCTCAGAGCTGGAAGACCGCTACACCGACCTGCGCTTCAGTCCTTACGGCACGGCATTTCTCACCGACGCAATCATCGTCCAGCGCTATATTGAAGTGCAGAGTCGCTTGTTACGCATCATGGCCGTGGTCAAGGTTCGGGCCAGCGCTCACTCCGATGAACTGCGGCTGTATCGCATCGACAATGACGGTTTGCAGATCGGGGAAATGTTGCCGGATAAAGAAGGATTGCTTGGGGGACGACCTACCCAGCAGCGTTTGGGCACAGTCGAAGGATGAGCAAAATAACATGAGTGAAGCCGACGGCAACAATGAGCAAGCGATAGCCACTGCAGCACGCGAACTGTTCCTGCTCGGCCGCAAAACGGTTGCGGCGCGGGCGGTGCTCGCGGCAGTGCATAAGGAACTCAACCAAGCCAGTACCCATCTCGTCGATAGCCAGCAGGTCGAGCAACTGATCGAAGCCAACCAGCAGTTGGTGCTGGCAATTCTGTCGGCGCAGTCGGATGCTGAAAGTCCGAAATTCGCTCAATCAGAGCAGCAAATGTACCTGGAGATGCGCGAAGCCAACGAACAATTGGTGATAGCCGCGCTTAGCGCACAAGACCTGCAGGTTGCAGCGGAACATGCGCTGGAGCAGCAACGCAACTTCCTCAACATGGTGGCCCACGAACTGCGAAATCCTCTGACCCCCATCAGCATGATTGCAGGCAGGCTAGTGCGTGTGCCAAGCGAAGAGTTGCCCCGCATGCAGATGTTGATCGAAGGTCAGGTGAAGCAGATGTCCCGTTTGGTGGAAGACTTGCTCGACATCGCCCGCGCCAGCACCGGCAAGTTTCGCCTTGATTGCCACATTGTCGATATGGCTCAGATCATCCATGAGGCCATAGACATCTGTACCCCGGTCATGGTCGCTCACAACTTGCATTTCAGCTCGGAACTGCCGGAGTGCGCACTGATGGTGAACGGCGATCGGGCACGCCTCACTCAAATTCTTGGCAATCTGCTGGGCAACGCAGCCAAGTACACGCCGGCGGATGGCGCAGTCATCTTTACAGTTACCGCCGAAGCCGATCTGCTCGAAATTCGCATCCGCGATACCGGCATCGGTATAACTTCCAAGGCGCTGCCGTTCATCTTTGAACCCTTTGTACAGGATGTTCACGCGGTTGGTTTCAATGGAGCAGGCCTGGGCATTGGTCTGACGGTGGTGCGTGAGTTGATCGAAGCCCACGGTGGTACGGTGACGGGCACAAGTGCGGGAGAAGGGGAGGGAAGCGAGTTTATAGTGACATTACCCTTGATTCATTAATGCTTTTTTGGTCACTTGATCACACCGTTTGCATTTAGCCCCTATTTTGTAGATTGAGGACTGAAGAAACTCGTCGATCAGCGATGTAACTTGCTGTTGGATCACCCCACGTGGGCGAGCGCCGTCGCCATCCCGGCAAATGATGCCATCGCCGGGTACGTCCTCTTCGAGCAGTACCTCTGCGCCAGGTTTGCACACCGACAAGAAGCTGAAGTGGCTTGCGTCACTGATTTCGACGTAACGGCTTGACGCCGCAGGCAGGCGTTTGGCCAGGTTGGCAGACTCCAGCTCGGCGGGAAGGTCGCGCGACGGTACGCCGGCAGCGATCACCAGCACTGGTACCGACAGCGCGGCCAGGCTTTCGTCGGTCATGCCCCGTGAAAGGCCCAAGTCCAATGTAACCACAGCGGTGACGCGTTTATCGCGCCAATCGGCGGTCAACGCGGCCTTTGATTTTGAGGTGCTTGCGGGGTTCATCTTTCCATAGACGGTGCAGCTTGCTAACTGTGGGTGGGCTTTGCAGTCGTTGGCAAAGCGGTCTGGATCGAAGCGAGATCCGGCGATCTCAAGGGCGGTCCAGCCGCCGAGTGAATGGCCCACCACTGCAATTCGGCCATCGGCGACCAAGCCGAATTTCTCAGGTTGAGCCGTGACGCTATCAATGGCTCGAGTCAAATCAACGGGCCGCTGCCATAACTGTGCCGCTGCTTGAGGGCTACGGTCATGAGTGGTGGTGCCAGGGTGATTGATGGCGGCGACGATGTAACCCCTTTGAGCCAGAGCACTGGCAAGCCAGACCTGGTTACTCCAGTTACCCCTGTACCCATGGGAGAGCACCAACAGTGGATGCTTGCCAGCAGCTGGCGGTGCGTCACGAACGGCAGAAGCCCCGACGAACACCACATCATCGCCAATCATTTGCGTAGCGGCGGTCGTTGCACTGGGGTACCAGACGACCATCTCCAGTGCACGGTTATTCTGCGAATCTGCCAGTGTGGAGGAGTGGAATCCGACAGGGTTCTCTTCAGCGAGTGCGATGGTCGTCAACGAGGTCAACAGCAGGGCGGCAAAAGCTATTTTCAATGTCGTTTCTTCCTTGATTAGACAAATGCATGGCAACCTGAATCCGCCGTTCGGCGCATTCACTTTCGGAGGGCGTCGAAGCTAATGTGGTTGCCCATAGGCACGGACATTAAAGCCCACATTCGAAGCGCCGCGCATAACTTTTATCGTCAGCATCAGGGCGACTTTCGTGATTGCGACGGGATGCTCAATGATTCCGATTTTCTGACGAGGTCCCGCGACGGAACTGTCTCTAGTGCGTAGAAACTAACTACCGACTGTGCGCCGCAGCCGCCAATTGCCCGGTATCCACGCGCACAAACACCGAGTCGCCAACCGCCGTGAGCACGTCCCCGGCGTAGACCTCGCAGATCACACGGGTTTTGCGCCCGACATCGCCTTCCACCCGGGCACGCAGGGTCAGCGGTACGCCCATCGGTGTCGGTTTGATGAACTTGATGCCGAGGTTGCCGGTGACGCAATTGATGCGAGGGAGGCTGGCCACTTCGCGGTTTTCCGTCCGGTAGTGATAAGCCATCGCTGTCCAGTTTGAATGGCAGTCGACCAGCATCGCAATCAACCCGCCGTACACCAGATCCGGCCAGCCGCAATACATGGGATCAGGCACGTGCTCAGCCAAGACATGCACGCCGTCCTCATCCCAGTAACTCTTGATGTGGAGCCCGTGTGGATTGCTGCTGCCGCAGCCATAGCAAACGCCTTCAGGCGCGGCGCTGTCTTGCAGGGAGGTGTCGAGACTGGACATAACGGAGTCTTCCTCAAACGGGGGGGAACCAAACCTGGCGGATTTTAACGCTGCAAGAGGGCCGCGGTCACTCGGGCAATCGCGAGCGACGTGCCCACCTGCATCCTGAATATTTCCGGGTCCAGCGGACTCAAGCGAACGGCATGAGCAAACGTGCCCTGTCGAGCAATGCGATGCCGCCATGTTGGTGGGCATCAGGATCGGATTCGCGCGACACGCGAAAGGACACGCTGCGCGAATCGCAGGATAAAGCTAAGGCGCCAGAACGTACTCATGAAAAATCTGCGGCCCGTGCTGGTCGTCGTTTTTGCTGGTAAATCCCATATGGACTGCCAGGCCGTGCATCGCCTCGTTACCGGAGGAATCCATCGACGAGATTTTGCTGAAGCCCTGGCGTGTGGCGGTGTCCATCAAATGTTGCAACAGCGCCTTGGCGACGCCTCGTCGTTGCCAGCGTTCAACCACCGCCACAGCGAACTCGCAATGGGCGTCGCCTTCGTACGCCCCGTAACGCGCCGTACCCACTTCAATGAGCTGATTGCCCTCGTATGCCAGCGCAAGGTAGGCCATGCGATTGTTCAGGTTGATATCCATGAGCTGGTCGTGGGGTTCGACCAGATTGCTGAACGAGGCCAGAAAATGAAAATGCGGTTTGCCTTTGCCGAGCTCGTTGAAAAAGGCCAGATCCCGGTCTCGATCGGTTTCTGCCAATTCGCGAATCAGCAGGGGCGTACCGTCCGCCAAGGATTCCACCCAGTATTCGCTGGTCAGCCCATCGGTTTCATCCTTGAAACGTTGGTTGATGCTTGCGTCATAAGACATGCGAAGAACTCCAGCTCATTAATGGGACTGCTCATTCACCCTAGTCTTATGCGCGGTGAGCTGGCGTGATATCCGCTCGCTGACAGGAAAACTGGACAGCCGGTGCGCTCAATCCCGCGGTTCCTTAGCCTGGCATTCAGTTATGCTCCTGCGCTGACCAGCGAGCGCACGCGCTGGCCGAGGTCGTTCAGGCTGAACGGCTTGGTCAGTAGCCGGGTCGTCGAATCAACGGAAACCAGGTTCGAACCACCGGCAAATCCGGTGATGAACAGCACCTTGAGTTTCGGGTATTTCGCCTTGAACTCCGCCGCCAGGGCGACCCCGTTCATCAGTCCGGGCAAGCCGATGTCCGTGAGCAGCAGATCGATGTGGTCCAGCTTTTCCGCTTGTCTGAAGGCTGAGACGCTGTCGACCGCTTCAATGACCCGATAGCCCATGTCGGACAAGAACTCCGAGGCCATTTGCCGAATGGCCGTTTCATCGTCCACCAGCAGGATGGTTTCATTGTGGCCGAATGGCTCCGATGCTTGAGTCTCATCCGGGTCGGCTGTGTTCCGGGCAGGCTGCGAGTTGTCCACTGGAAAGAACATCGTCACTGTCGTACCCACACCCAGGCTGCTGTGAACCCTGACCTGCCCACCGGATTGCTGGGTGAAGCCGTAAATCATCGAGAGGCCCAGGCCCGTGCCTTCGCCGATTTTCTTGGTGGTGAAGAACGGGTCAAAAATGCGCGATAAATTCTCCGCGCTGATGCCCGTGCCTGAGTCCGTCACCGATATCGTGACATAGGCGCCTGACGGCACCATTTTCTCGGTAGACGATGCCTGATCGATGACGCATCGATCGACCCCCAGATTCAGGGTGCCGCCATTGGGCATGGCATCCCGGGCATTGATCGCGAGGTTAAGCAGTGCGTTTTCCAGTTGGTTGAGGTCACAGCGGATGCGATCGTTTGCGCGAAAGGAGCATTCGACGATGATGCTGGGGCCGACTGAGCGCCGAATCATTTCATCGAGTCCCGCCACCACTGTCCGGGGTTCGAGCAGTTCAGGCTGGAGTGATTGCTGTCTCGAAAACGCCAACAGACGTTGCGTTAGTGCAGCGGCTCTGGAGGCTGAGGTCATCGCCACGCAGGCATAGCGAGTCAGCTCATCGAAGCGACCCGCATCGATACGTCGTTGCAACAGCTCCAGGCTGCCGATAATGCCCGCCAGCAAGTTATTGAAGTCATGGGCGATGCCGCCAGTCAGTTGGCCAACCGCTTCCATTTTCTGACTTTGCCGAAGCTTGGATTCGGTCATTGCGCGTTCTTGCTGTTCGGCCTCAAGCTGAGCCGTCCGCTGGGCAATTCGGTCCTCAAGCAAGTCGTTCCAGTCTCGAAGCGCGCCCTCCAATTGCACCCGGGTGTCGATATCCTCGATGGTTCCATACCACTGTTCATTTTGTCCGGCAGCGTCGAAGCTGCGCAGTGCCCGGGTTCTGAACCAGCGATATTCCCCGGTGTTTTTTTGCAGCCTCACTTGCGTGTCGAACGGCTCCAGTGTGGTCAGGGAACGACTCCAGAGGTTCTCCAGAGATTCCCGGTCCTCAGGGTGAGCAGCTTTAGCCCATTGATGCCCTAATGTCTCTGCCGAGGTCATCCCGGTGTATTCGTACCAGCGCTGATCAATGGAGGTCAGTGTGCCGCCCTTGTCCGCCGTCCAGGGCCAGAGCGGATTGAGTTCCGCCGCGATCCGGTAGTGCCTTTCGCTTTCACGCAATCGTTCTTCCGTTGAACGCATGGCCTGCAAGGTGTTGGAGCGCTTTAACACCGCGCCGAGCAGGTTGCTGTAGACACGAAGAAAATCGATGTCGCTGTCCGTAAACTGGCGAGGGCTTCGACTGTCGACCTCGAAGATGCCGAAAGGACGGTTCTCCGTGGCCCCGTACACCAGAACGTTGACGAAGGCTTTTACCCCGTTTTTCTTTTGAAAATGGTGATAGCGGAAGCGAGTTTCTGTCGAAATATCCGTCGAAATAACCGGGGCGTCCGAGTCCAGTGAAAACCGCTCCGGGCTTCCTTCGCAGGCTTGAACCCGTACCTTTCCGACCACGTCCGGGGTCCAGCCAACGCCGTTTCGCACCACAAACGTGATGCCGTCGTCTTGCAACAGCATGAACTTGGACAGATGAGTTTCAAGCGCTTCCCCGACCAAACGACACGCTTCGTCGAGGATGTGCTCAAGATTGTCTGAGACCAACGCCAGTTCGCCAAACTCGGCGAGCACTTTGCGTTGGCGCAGTAACGTCGCCTCGGTAGCCATGTGTTCACCCACGCAGATTTATATATCCGAGGCTGGCGCTCCGGCTAGGTTCCACCGAATGCGTGAGGTTTCCATTTTTTTGAGCATGCGGCGGTGCTCTGACCCTGCGAGTGTCAGCGCTCCCTGACCACCGCCGTGCTGTTGCGCAACGTCAATTCAAACGGCAACACCACATGCCGTTGCTCGATCGGTTTCTTCTCGATCAGCGCAATCAACATCTCCACGGCTTTCTGGCCGAAGGTTTCGGCGGGTTGCGAGATAGTCGTCAGGGGCGGATCGCAGTACGCCGCGAAAGGGATGTCGTCGAAACCCACCAATGAAATGTCCTCTGGCACTCGCAGGCCCTGTTGCTTGATGCGTTTCAATGCTCCGATGGCCATTTCATCGTTTTCGCAAAACAGCGCCGTGGGGCGGTCGGGCAAGTCCAGCATCGCGGCGGCACCGTCATCGCCGGCCTTGAGACTGAAATCGCCATGGCAGATCAGCGCGGGGTCCGACGCGATCCCGGCCTGATGCAAGGCGTCCTGATAACCGGCCACGCGATCGCGGGTCAGCGGGCTGCTTTTCGGGCCTTTGATCAGGCCGATGCGGCGGTGGCCGAGTTCGATCAGATGCTCGGTCATGGCCTTGGCGGCTGCGCGGTTGTCGAGGCTGATGGTGGGATGACGACCGCCCTGAATCACCTCGCAGGCATTGACGATTGGCGGCAATTCGGCGCTGGGGAAGGGCGCTTCGAAAGGGTCATAGGCGCGCAGCTGGATCACGCCATCGGCTTGATGGGCGTACACCAATTCGGCAAATTCCCGTTCGATCTCTTCCCGACCCTGGGTGTCGCACAGCAACAGCCGATAACCGGCGAGCTGGGCGGCCTGTTGCGCGCCGCTGATCACCTTGGCGAAAAAGGTGTTGGCGACAGTCGGCACCAGAATCACCAGGTTGCCGGTTCTGCGCGAACGAAATTGCACCGCCATGAGGTTTGGTCGATAACCGGCTTTTTCCACGGCGGCGTTGACCTTGTCGCGCGTGTCGGGGAGCACGCGCTCAGGCGACTTCAGCGTCCTGGACACCGTGGCGACGGAAACACCGGCCAGCCTGGCTACTTCGCGGATATTGGACAAGACCACCTCGTTATCGAACTGTGCAGCGGCGAGCTTAGCGCAGGTCGAGGCCACCCTGAAATTTTCCTGGCGATTGATTTGGGGTTTGACACCTCGTCAATCAGGGCCTAAATTTCTGTCACGATGTAACCGGTTACATAGGCTTGAGGTTTCATCCCTTTAAAGCCGTCTGAAGCCGCCTCAAACAGAGAAGAATTGCGATGACTGTTCCAGTGGCAAAAATAAGAATGGGCTTTGTCGGTGGCGGGGAGGGTGCCTTCATCGGGCAGGCCCACCGCCAGGCTGCCGGGCTCGATGGTCGTTTTGAACTGGTGTGTGGCGCGTTCAGCCGCGATGCCCGCAACAATCAGGACACCGGTGCCGCGCTGGGCTTGTCCGCATCGCGCTGCTACAGCGACTGGCGGCAGATGCTGGAGGTCGAGCGCGCGCTGCCCGCCGACCAGCGCATGGAGCTGCTGATCATTGTCACCCCCAATCACCTGCACGCCCCGATTGCCAGCCAGGCGCTGAGCGCGGGGTTTCATGTGTTCAGCGAAAAACCGGCGGCGTTGAATCTGGCCGAGCTGCTGCCGCTCAAGGCTGTGCTTGAGCACAGCGATCGCCTCTATGGCCTGGCCCACACGTACCTGGGTTATCCGATGGTCTGGCAGGCGCGGCAGATGGTGCGCGAAGGCGTGATCGGCACCGTGCGCAAAGTGATTGTCGAGTACCCCCAAGGCTGGTTGAGCGAGGATGTGGCGGGGCAGGGCAACAAGCAGGCCGGCTGGCGCGATCTGCCCGAGCAGTCCGGCCTGGGCGGCTGCATCGGCGATATCGGCACCCATGCCTTTTCATTGGCCGAATTCGTCGCGGACCAACCCATCCAGCACCTGTGCGCAATGTTGAATACCCATATCGCCAGTCGGCAACTGGACGATGACGCCGCGATGCTGTTCAAGATGGCCGACGGCGCGAGTGGCGTGTTGATTGCCAGCCAGGTCTGCGCGGGCGAAGAGAACCCGTTTAAGATCCGCATCTACGGCGACAAGGGCGGCCTGGAATGGCGTCAGGAAGAACCGGCGAGCCTGATCCATCGTTCCCTGGATCAACCCATGCGCGTGCTGCGTTCCGGTGTCGGCCAACCTTGGTTGTGCGACGCCGCGACTCGGCGCATGCGTTTGCCGGCGGGGCATCCCGAGGGCTATCTGGAAGCCATGGCCAACCTCTACGGCGATTTCGCCAACGCGATCCGCAGCAACGTCAACGGCAACGAAGCCCCCGGCGTACCGGGCATCGATGTCGGGCTGCGTGGCATGGCCTTCATCGAAGCGGTGATTGCCAATCATCGTGGCGACACGAAATGGACCGAACTGGTCTGCCCTCAATGAACCCGGAGCACTCAACCGTGAACCCTTCATCTCAAGCAGGCCTGCGCGGCCCGGGGATCTTCCTCGCGCAGTTCATGTCCGCCGAAGCGCCGTTCGATACACTGGCCAATATCGCCCAGTGGGCGGCGTCCCAAGGCTACAAAGCCATTCAATTGCCGACCCTGGGCACGCAGTACATCGACTTGGCTCGCGCCGCCGACAGCCAGGATTACTGCGACGAATTGAAAACCGTCTGCGCTAAAGCAGGCGTCGAGATCAGCGAGTTGTCGACGCACCTGCAAGGCCAATTGGTGGCGGTGCATCCGGCGTTCGACACCTTGTTTGACGACTTTGCCCCGGCGCATTTACGCGGCCAGCCCCAAGCGCGCACCGAGTGGGCGATCGAGCAATTGAAACTCGCCGCCCGCGCCAGTCAGCGCTTGGGGTTGAAGGCCCACGCGACCTTCTCCGGCGCGCTGCTGTGGCCCTATGTCTACCCATGGCCGCAACGCCCGAGCGGGTTGGTCGAACAAGGCTTTGCCGAACTGGCCAAGCGCTGGTTGCCGATTCTTGATTGCTTCGAGGAGGCGGGTGTCGACCTGTGCTACGAAATCCACCCCGGCGAAGACCTGCACGACGGCGCCTCGTTCGAGCGCTTTCTGGAGGCGGTGGATCACCATCCACGGGCCGCGATTCTGTATGACCCCAGCCATCTGCTGCTGCAGCAAATGGACTACCTCGGTTTCATCGATCGCTACCACGCGCGGATCCGCATGTTCCACGTCAAGGATGCCGAGTTCCGGCCCGATGCCCGTTCGGGCGTCTACGGCGGTTATCAGGGCTGGGTCGAGCGGCCGGGGCGTTTCCGCTCGCTGGGCGATGGCCAGATCGATTTCAAGTCGATCTTCAGCAAATTGACTCAATACGACTTCAGCGGCTGGGCCGTGCTCGAGTGGGAGTGTTGCCTCAAGGATTCCGCCCAGGGCGCTGCGCAAGGGGCGACGTTTATCGAGCAGCACATGATCACCAAGACACAGAAGGCTTTTGATGATTTCGCCAGCGTGCAGTCGGACGCAGCTTTCAATCGACGATTGTTGGGGTTGCCCGACGCCTGATCACAACGTTGTTTGCTCCTCTCTCCAACAAAAAAAACAATAAGACGGTGACTGTTATGTCCACGATGACCGCGCGATTGAGCGCCATGATGTTCCTGCAATTCTTTATCTGGGGCGGATGGTTCGTCACCCTCGGTACGTTCCTCGCCAGTAACCTGGGCGCCAACGGCGGCCAGATCGGCATGGCGTTCTCGACCCAGTCCTGGGGCGCTATTCTTGCGCCCTTTGTGATCGGCTTGATCGCCGACCGCTTCTTCAATGCCGAACGCATTCTCGCGGTGCTGCACCTGCTGGGCGCCGTGTTGCTGTATCAGCTGTATCGCGCGCCGGACTTCAGCACGTTTTACCCGTACGTGCTGGCCTACATGATGATCTACATGCCGACCCTGGCACTGGTGAATTCAGTGGCGTTCCGGCAGATGCGTGACCCGGCTCTCGAGTTCTCCCGCATCCGCGTGTGGGGCACCATCGGCTGGATCGTGGCCGGTGTGGTCATCAGTTTTGTGTTTGCCTGGGATTCCCAGGCGATGATTTCCTCAGGCGGGCTGCGCAACACCTTTCTGATGTCGGCGATTGCCTCTCTGGTGCTCGGCCTCTACAGCTTCACCTTGCCGCGCACCGCGCCACTGAAACCCGAAGAGGGCCGCAGCGGCCTCAAGCAAATGCTCGGGCTCGATGCCCTGAGCTTGCTGAAGGACCGCAGCTACCTGGTGTTCTTTATCGCCTCCATTCTGATCTGCATTCCGCTGGCGTTTTATTACCAGAATGCCAATCCGTTCCTGGCGGAAATCGGCGTGACCAACCCAACGGCAAAAATGGCCATCGGGCAGGTTTCCGAAGTGCTGTTCATGCTGCTTCTGCCGCTGTTCATTCACCGCTTCGGGATCAAGCTTGCGCTCTTGGTGGGCATGCTGGCGTGGGCTTTGCGCTATTTGTTGTTCGCCTACGGTAACAACGGCGACCTGGCGTTCATGCTGTTTACCGGCATTGCCTTGCACGGCATCTGCTACGACTTCTTCTTTGTGTCCGGCCAGATCTACACCGACGCCAAAGCACCGGAACGCTTCAGAAGTTCGGCCCAAGGCCTGATTACCCTGGCGACCTACGGCTTGGGCATGCTGATCGGATTCTGGGTCGCGGGGCAGGTTACCGACCACTTTGCGCTGACGGGCAGCCATGACTGGAAGAGCATCTGGTTGTTCCCGGCCGGGTTCGCCCTGGTGATATTTTTCTGCTTCGGGCTGGCGTTCAAAGGGCGGCAGGCGACGGTTGTTCAGTCGACTGTCTGAACAGCGCCCCGACCCGCACTCACTGGCGCGGCTCGGCCACCAACAGCAACGACTGCGGCACCGAACTTTGCGGGTGCTGCGGTTCTTGCAGGCTGGCCAGACGAAAACCGGCCATGTCCAGCGCATTCAGCCAACTGGACAGAGTGCGGAAATACCACGGCATCGGTCGCCACTGGCCCTTGAATCCGGCAAAGGTCTCCTCTCGCCAACCGTCCTGATAGTCACCCGCCGCCACGGCCCACGGATGCAGCGTCTGAATCACCAGCGCGCCGCCTGGGGCGAGCAGGGCGTTCATGGCGGCGAGCAGCGGGATAATGTCTTGGTGCAGCAGGGCGAAGTTGGCGCAGATCAGATCGTAGTCGCGGCCGATGTCCACCTTCGCTTCCACCAACTCGTCATAGCTCGCCACCTGCACCGATGAAGCGCCTGCCGCCCGCGCCGCCTCGACCAGCGTCCCATCGCCATCCACACCGATCGCCTCAATGCCCCGTTGAGCCAATGCGCGCAACAGCCAGCCTTCGCCGCAGCCCAGGTCGAGCACGCGTTCCGGTTGGCGACCTAGCACCGCCAGCAGGATCGCCTGGTCGGTGACCGTGAGGCGACTTTCGATGGCGCCGCTGCGGATGGCTTCGATCCAGGAATGGGCGTTGTGGTGCCAGCTGTCGAGGAGGGCGGATTCGGGGGCGGGCATGTCAGTGTCTGGCGTTGTGGGTTAGATAGAGCATAGGACAAGTACCCGGATCGACTGACCTTGAAGCAGGCTGGGTCACCCCAGCCCGCCAGGCAGGATTAGCTTTGGCAGAACCGAATTCGATTGCCGAATGGGTCATAGACTTCCAGCACTTGCCCCCAACCTTGCTGAACGATATCTGGCCGTCCGTATCCGTAGCGTTTGCCCTGCAATTCGTCGCGCAGCAGTTCGATATTTTGCATCGGGACAAAAACTGTCGATCCCGGGCTGGCATCGCCATGATGTTCGGAAAGATGGAGTTGCAGGCCGTTTCGGCTGATTCCCAGGTATAGCGGCAGATCTGCTTCGAATCGGTGTTCGAATTCGACGCTGAACCCTAGAAAATCAAGGTAAAACTCGCGCGCCTTGGTTTCGTCGAACATCCGCAATATCGGGACGGCTTTTTCGAATGCAATGAGGGGTTGGGTCGGTTCATGGGGGAGCATCGCAGACGCGGTGTTCCAGTCCTTGAAACCCAATTGATGCGCTACCATTTCAAGCACCGTTGAGTGAGACGCCTCTTGATTGCGCGCCTCAAGCGAGGCACGTAGCCTCTTGGCCATCTGTTTGGCTTGTTCGATTGAAAACATCGTTCCTCCTGTAGCCAAGGTATTCTGGTGCTCGCGTTGCCAAACCTCGACTCTCAAGAGTTGCGACAGGATTTGGGGGGAGAAGAAATGCTTTCACCTTTCCTTTCGGAAGCGAGCGGCGGGCAGCATCGGCCTGCGCCGATGATACACAGTGGTGGATCCTGAGTGCGAAAGTTTCCCGGTTTCCAATCACCGGTGCGGGTCATGAGTTCGCTGTGGGTCAGTTGATGCCCGACGTGCAGACCTGAACAGTTGCCAATAGCTCAGGGCAGCCATCGATCCGGGGCGGATTCACCGCGCACCGACGCTGCCCAAAGCGGCTACGTGTTTTGTGCGTCAAGACAGGCGCGATTCGGGTGCTGTGCTGCTCAAGTACTCGGCTCTCGCACCGATGCGCGAGAACACCAGCCAGACAAAAAGCAGCACGCTGCAGCCAATGAGAATTGAGGCGACGCCAATCAACGGCTCGACTGACGGGAAACCCTTGAGCCGCAGCGTCAGTGCGCCGAGCAACACCGGGACGCCAACGTTGTACATCCAGAACTGCGTGGCGGCCACGCGTCCCTCGGTAATGGACGGGTGTGCAGTGCCGATGATCCCGAACAGGGCCATCGACACCCATCCCAACAAATTGACATGGGCGTGTACCGCGAACAGCGCTACATCGAGCCGATTGTCGACTCGCTGAAGGATGTGCTCGCACCCCGGGCGCGCAAGCGGCTGAAGCAGGCGCTGTCGATCGTCATCGGTACAGAGGCGTTGATCGCCGTGCGCGATATCAGTGGCGCGAGTGTCGAAGAATCACTCGACGCCGCCACCTGGGCGGCTCGGGCGCTGGTTCGTCAGGCTCTGGCGGAGGATGAAGAGGCTCGACGCAAGCGCAAAGCTACGAGCTCGCGGCCTTCTTCTGAATGACACCGATTAGGCCTGATCCATGTCTTTTAAGATGCCAATCGATAGTGCGGCCTGCCCATCAGGACGATGGGCAGGCCCGTGCAGCGTAGTATTTAGCGCAAGGAGCGGAAGGCGGCGCGCAGTTCTTTGGCGAACAGTTCAGGCTGTTCCCAGGCCGCAAAATGGCCGCCCTTATCCACTTCGTTGAAATAGATCAGGTTGGGATAGGCGCGTTCGGTCCAGGTTTTCGGCGCCTGATAGATTTCGCCGGGGAACACGGTCACCGCGACAGGGATCTTGATATCCCGGGTCTTCTGTTCAACGGCGTTGAAGTTGTTGGTGTTGTTTTCCCAATACAGGCGAGCGGAGGATATCGCGCTGTTGGTCAGCCAATACAGTGAAATACCGTCGAGGATCTCGTCCTTGGTCAGGGATTTTTCTGCATCGCCGCCGCTGTAGGTCCACTGGTTGAATTTATCGAACATCCACGCGGCCAGGCCTGCGGGTGAATCCGACAAGCCGTAACCAACCGTTTGTGGCCGGGTGCTCATCATGGCGCCGTAAGCCGCATTTTTGCCGAAGAAGGTTTTCAGCGACTCATAGGCCGCGGTCTCCTTGGCCGACAGACCGGCGGGAGGCGAGGTGCCGTCGTTGATTGCCTTGGCGACATCGGCAGGCACGGTGGCCGGCATGTTCACGTGGATCCCCAGCAAGCCGGGCGGTGCCTGGCGCCCCATGGCGTCGGCGATCACCGATCCCCAGTCGCCACCTTGCGACACGTAACGCTTGTAGCCCAGGCGCTTGACCAACACGTCCCACGCCACGCCGATACGGTCGGGACCCCAGCCGCCATCGGTAGGTCTCTGCGAGAAGCCGTAGCCGGGCATCGAAGGAATGATCACGTCAAAGGCATCTTCGGCGCGACCGCCGTAGGCCGTCGGGTCGGTCAACGGGCCGATGGCTTTGGTCAGTTCCAGAATCGAACCGGGCCAGCCGTGGGTGAGCAGCAGCGGCAGGGCGTTGGGATGTTTCGATTTGACGTGGATGAACTGGATGTCGAGGCCGTCGATGTTGGTCACGAACATCGGCAAGGCATTGAGTTGGGCTTCAACTTTTCGCCAGTCGTATTGCGTCCCCCAATAGCCCACGAGTGCCTGCAGTTTCTCAAGCTGCACGCCCTGAGATTGGTCATTGACCGTTTCGCGGTCGGGCCAACGGGTCGCCAGTACGCGTTTGCGCAGATCAGCCACCGCGTCTTCAGGAATGTTGACCTTGAAAGGACGAATGGCGCTGTCCTTCTCAACGGTGGCGGCGGCCACAGGCGGTGTTGCGGCCCGGGCGTAAGAGGGCGAGACGAGGGCGACCAGTGCCAAGGCACCAGCGGTTGCTGAAACAGCTAACAAGCAGCGACGGAACGCCGCAGACGATAGTGCTGACATGGTCGTAACTCCAGGGGGGATTAGGGGCAATAAAACAAGGGACTACATTGGATTTCCTTAGCGCGACGGCGTGTCGTTCAAGGGTTTTCGAAAGCGATGGGATTCGGCCTGGTCCAGGAAGGCATTGGCTTGCTGCACGAAATCGTTGGCGTACTGGAACAATGCGCCGTGCCCCGAACTTGGATAGATCAGCAACTTGGCGTTCGGAATATGCTGTTGCAGCGTGTAGGAGTTCTCGGTGGGCACCATCACGTCCTTGCTGCCGTTGACCACCAGGGTCGGTTGGGTGATCTGGCTCAATTGCGAAAAAGTGCCGTCACCGGGAACGCTCCACTTGCCCAGCGCCGCGCCTTGGGCCGCGATGACCTTCATCGAACTGAGCTTGTCGAGGCCTTCCGTGCGCTGGTGACGCCGGTCCCAGAATTCCCGGGCGGCCTGCTGGCTTGCCGGCGCCGGATCGAAGAACAGGTAAGCAGTTTCTTCCTGTGTGGCGATCGATTCGCGCAACGCAATACCGGGAACCCGGGGATCATGTCCCGAGACCCCGCCACGCGGCGACGTTCCCGCCAGGATCAGCCGGCGCACCAGTTGCGGATGACGCAACGCAACTTCCTGCGCCACCATGCCGCCGATTGAGAAGCCAAGCACATCGACCTGCGTCAACCCGCGTGCGCGAGCAAAGGCAGCGACGTGATCGGCCATGGCTTCGAACGAGTCGGGCGTTTCGCCGCTGCTGAGGCCCACGCCGGCATTGTCGAACAGGTAGACCGGCCGCTGCTTTGCCAGGCCATCGGTCAAGGCCGGGTCCCAGTAATCCATGTTGCCGCGAAAGTGCTGGAGCAAGATGACAGGCACGCCCGTCTGCGCGCCGAACTGGCGATAGGCATACCGCACGCCGTCAGCTTCGACGAATTGATTGGGTGCGCTGTTATGTGTGGCCGCCGGCGCTGCGATGGCGCCGCTGATCGAGAAGGCAAAGACAGCCCCGAGGGTCAGTCGCTGGAAGAGGTGCATGGTGGGCTCCTTACGCGACGGTTTCGGGATTCAGGTAAGCCGCTTGATCAGTCGACAGGCTGGCCTTTATGGCGCGTGTGCCTGTGTCTGCGAGCACTTCTTTCACGCCGGCTTCCACGCCGTCCAGCGACTGGATCACAACGTCGGATGGCTGGACTTTCGGTACGTCAAAACCGTGGGTCAGGTCGGTGTCGATAAAGCCCACATGCAGGCCTTGCACGCTGGTGCCCTGGCCTTGGAGTTCAATGCGCAGCGAGTTGGTGAAGCTCCATGCAGCCGCTTTCGATGCCGCGTAGGCGGACAGGAACGGCGCGGCAACCCAGGCCGCATCCGACAGTACGTTGACGATCGCGCCGCCGCCGTTGGCTTTAAGCACGGGGGCGAAGGCCAGGCTGACGTGCATGACGCCGTAATAGTTGGTTTCGAAGATTTCGCGAGCGGCTTCCACCAGGCCAGGATCGAGCATCGATGGCAGAAGGCGGGCGATGCCGGCATTGTTCACCAGCAGCGTCACGTCGCCTGCCTGGGCCACCGCCGCGGCTACCGATGCCGGGTCGCTGACGTCAAGGCGAATGGCGATCACCCCCGCAATGTTGACGCCTTCAGGGTTGCGCACTCCGGCGTAGACCTTGCTCGCACCGCGCGCCACGAGCTCTTTTGCGAACGCGAGGCCCAGACCGCGGTTGGCGCCGGTCACGAAGGCTACGGAATTTTTTATGTTCATGAGATGTACTCCGGTTGGATGAGCGGTTATCGCCCTGTAAGATTGCGCTCGCAATCATTGAATTAATAATGGTGGTCGCATTTATTAAAGTCAACATAAATATTCTGTCCGTAATATATTCCAGTCAGGCAAGGGTAATTGGTTAATTGTGATCGCAATCATAGTGTGCAAGGATGAGCGCAGAGGAGCCTCATTATGAAAATCTCGAAAGAAAAATCAGAAGCCAATCGCGCCGCGCTGGTGGAGACCGCCAGCCGTCTGTTTCGCGAGAAAGGGATCGATGGTGTGGGCGTTGCCGAAATCAGCAAGTCGGCCGGCTTGACCCACGGCGCGCTGTACGCGCACTTCCCCTCCAAGGAAGCGCTGGCCGCCGAGGCACTGGCGTGGAGCCTGGAGCAGGGCAATGCCAAGCTCTATACCGGCACCATCGATGGCGAGCCGGACCTGGAGCGTTTCCTGTCCGACTATCTGGCTGTGGACAGCCTCGACAACTACGCCGAGAGCTGCGCAATGGCAGCGTCTGCCAGCGAAATCGGCCGTCAGGATGTTGCGATCAGCGCGAAGTTCACCGAGGGCTACATGGTGCTGGTGCGGGCGTTTGAGCGCAGGGTCGCCGCTAACAATCCCGAGGTCGACGCGCTGGCCACCGCCATGGGCATCGTCGCCGCGATGGTGGGCGCCCTCTCGGTTGCGCGTGCTACGTCGAAGGCGCGGCCTGAAGTGTCGGCCCAAGTGCTGCGGGGCGTGCGTCTGATGATCGATGCTGCACTGAACAAACCGGTGTAGCGGGAGAGATCGGCGCTTTAAAAGGCGCCGACGTTCCGTTTGGGGATGACAAAACCGGGATACCGTTCTGGCGATCATGCTAAAGCGGACGTCTGTATCTCATGAATGCGAGGTATCTGTGTCTATCGAAAGTACCACTGGATGGGTACGGTCTACAGACACTCTTTCATTGATGAGGTAACCATGGATCTGACGGCTATTCCCTTTGGTACGACCGACTGGTCGACGGTCGAACCTGTCCTATATGCGGGTGAGACGGGTACCGCCCATTGGCGAACCTGCCAGTTTGGCTCGACCCGTGTGCGGATGGTCGAATACAGCCCCGGCTACCTGGCGGATCACTGGTGCTGGAGAGGTCATATCCTGTTGTGTCTGGAAGGTGAGTTGCACACTGAGTTGGAGGACGGTCGCCAGTTCACGCTCACCGCAGGGATGAGCTATCAGGTGGGCAACAATGCAGAAGGGCATCGATCTTTCAGCACCACGGGTGCCAAGTTGTTCATCGTGGATTAACGGTGGGGTTGATCGGTGCGCAATCTGCCTGTCCAGAGCGTAATCAGGCTAATCCGCACGCTGCTCATTGGAGTGCCCATCCACTCAGCAATCCGGCGCCCAACGCTACGAGCGCAGTATTGAGACACACCAGCGCGAAGCCAAACCTCACCAGGGTAAGTGCTGGCTCCAGAGCGTAAAAAAGCCCGGCTGATGAGGCCGGGCTTTTCGTCGAGGACTTCGGTGAAACCATTCATTTATACAGCGCGGCTTTCGATCAGGCGGTCCGAACCACCTTCAGCAACCCGGTTCTCGATCAGACGATCCGAGCCACCTTCAGCAACACGGTTCTCGATCAGACGATCCGAACCACCTTCAGCAACGCGGTTTTCAATCAGACGATCCGACCCACCTTCAGCAACCCGGTTTTCGATCAGACGGTCGGAGCCACCTTCAGCGACGCGGCTTTCAATCAGGCGGTCAGAACCACCTTCAGCAACGCGGTTTTCAATCAGACGGTCGGAGCCACCTTCGGCAACACGACTTTCAATCAGACGATCCGAGCCGCCTTCAGCGACAACCGGGTGAGCAGAAGAAGCGGCGAAAGCGTTAACTGCGAAAACCGAGAAAGCGATGCTGAGAAGGATTTGGCGTTTCATGATGGTGTGCTCCGGGGTGTAGTTGTTTGGTATGGAGCCGATCTTACGCCGCGGATTTTTTATGAGAACTTCATTGAGTCGATGGTGACTATCGACGCCGGTAATGAGTGCGAAAGCCCCGGTTTAGACGCCTCAGGCTTCGCTGATCTTATTGACACTCGTCATCTGACCATTCCAGACCATTTCGTAATGCGCCGCCTGAACGATGGATAAAACCGGTCTCGGCGTCATCAGCGCCCAGCAATAACTGCCCTGCAAACGCACAGAGTGGTAACGAATGCCAGGACAGCGCGCCTCTTTGACGGACCTCCCCAAGCGCCGCGACTCGGTGTAATCGTCAGGGTCATAAACAGGATCGGTCAGCGCAATGGACGCAGCATCTCTCATCGCTGCATCCACGAAAGAGCAGGACAGCCCCCGGAACACAAACCGCTCATAGTTGAGGCTCGGCACATTCGACCAGTACAGGCTCTGGTGATGCCGCACCTCGGCCAACGCCGTTTCCATGGAGTCCGCCAGGTACAACACCCCAAAACTGCCATCGCTGAACCGCGAACCCGCCGGGTTGATGTGGGTAAAAGGCGCTGTCGCGTAAGAACAGCCAGGAATGCCGAACGGGATCTGATCCCGGGCAATCAACTCAAGATGACCCACTTCATTTTTCAGCCTTGGATTCGTCAACGCTTGAATCTGATACAGCACCTCAAACTCGTCCGCATCCGCCACGTCATCGAACATCGCGATCGGTGGAAACTTCGAATTGACCAATCGATAAGCCTGCAGCTGCTCGCCGGCCAATTCTGCCAGTTCGTTCACCGTTACCATTGCGCACCGCGCAGCACGTCGATGCGCTTGAAGGTTTCATACAAGGAAATCATGTCGCCCTGAGCCATGATCTCCAGCGGACTGCGGCCATTGAAAAACTCGTTGTGGTTGGCCATCGACGCGAAGCCGTAGACGTTATCCGGGTTATCGAAGACCAGGCGCAGTGCGGCGTGGGTGTTGAGCACGAAACTGATGCGTTGCATCTGGTCTGAATCCAGCGCCACGGACCACGAGGGATCGCGCTGCCGGGCGCGGGTATAAGTGCTGCGGGAAATGCGCAGGATGCGACAGGCCTGCTCGCTGGAGGCGCGCCATTTTTCGAGGATGCCGACGGCTGCACGCAGGCCTGTCACGCATTGGGTTTTGGTGAGTGCCTGTTCCCGGAGTGGGACTGCCATGTGTGATACCTCACTCTGATTCCATAGACTCAAAACTATCTACATTGAATCTACAGAGCAAGGATGTTTCGACCAATGGAATACAAAGTGGCCTGGGGCGATTTACACAAATGGGCTGCCGTTGGACACGGCAGCCCTGGTTCGCAGGGTTTCAGTCGCTGAGCACTTCGGGCGAAACCACCCAGACGCTGCATGGCATTTTGTACAGCAAGTGTTCTACCGTGCTGCCAATCAGCCGGCCTATGCCGCGATGGCCAACCCGCCCCATGACGATCACGTCGGTGTTGTAGGCATCGGCATAACTGGCCAGGACCTTGGCCGGGTTGCCCATGACCATGTGCCGTTGCCCGGGTGGGATACCGTTGCGCTCGGCCAGGTCGTTGAAGGCTTCGCCCTGAGCGTCGAACAGGGTCTTGGCAGTGGTCGAGGAGAAGAATCCGGAGGCATTGTCGAAGCCGAATTCATCGGCGCCGATCGAAGACAAGTCATAGGCGTAAACCACGTCGAGCCGGGCGTTGCACGCCGTTGCCAGCTTCACCGCTTCATGCAGGATCCGGTCGTTGAAGCCTTCGTACTGACCGTCACGATGGAAAGGGTCGACCGCCGCGACGATCCTGCGCGGCAAGGCGTGCTGCATATGACTGACAAAGTGCAGCGGCACCGGGCATTCGCGCAGCAAATGGATATCCAGGGGCGTAAACATCATCCGTGACAGCAGCGATTCATGTTCCAGTGCCTTGATCAGCAGGGCCATGGGCTGTTCCTTGAGATGGATCAGGATTTCCTGCAGCGGTTTTTCGACCCAGACCACTTCTGTGGTGACGGTCACGCCAATATGGCGCAGGGGGCGGGCCTGTTCTTCCAGCCATTGACGGTGGCGCTCGATGTACCCCAGGCGCATCTGCTCCAGCGCTTGATCGTTGACCAGGCCGGCGGTCGCCAAGCCTTCCAGGTAATCGAAGGCGACGATGTGCAGCGCTGCGTCTTCAGCCTTGGCCAGTGCGGCGGCCCGGTCGAACGCGGGGCTGTTTTCCATCAGGGGCGAGACGACCAGCATGAAACGTGATTGCTCGGACATGACAATTCTCCCTAGGGTCATCACTCAGACGCTGGCCGGAACAGGCCGCGAAGGTTAGTTGGCGCGTGTACCTGATGCCGATACTGCCGTTGACCGGGAATTGCAGCTTGATCTTTGTCAAGCCGGCGCCTGTGAAGCGGGAAGGTCGGACGTGCGGTCGCAAGGTCGATACTCGACGGGGTTGATCATGATCAATCTATGCTTGATCAGTACGGCGCAATCTGGCGTGAACTGAGCGTAGGTGGGCCGGGGCTCACCCCGGATCGAGAGTCCAATGAATGAAACCCTCGGCATGACCGGTGCGGCGGCTGCGCTGGGGATCGGCATGCTCATCGGTCTTGAACGTGAACGACGCAAGGGACGAGGGGATAGCCGGGCCTGTGCCGGATTGCGCACTTTCGCCATTACGGCGCTGTTGGGCTATGGGGCGATGCAGGTCGGAGGTGGCTTGCTGCTGGGAATCATGGCGATCTGTCTGGCATTGCTGATCACCGTGGCGTACTGGCGCAGTCCGAGTAATGATCCTGGCGTGACCAGTGAAGTGGCATTGCTTGCGGTGCTGGTACTGGGCGCGTTATGTGGCACCGCGCCGGAGCTGGCGATTGCCATTGGCGTGGTGATCGCGGGGCTGCTGGCCTACCGTCAAAAGTTGCACCACTTTGCCCGCAGCCAATTGACCGAAGCGGAAATGCGCGACGGCCTGGTGCTGTTGATTGCTGCGCTGGTGCTGTTGCCGCTGGTGCCAGACCGTTTCATCGGTCCTTACGCCGCCATCAATCCGCGCACCATTTGCACCCTGACCGTGTTGCTGATGGCGGTGGGCGCGGTGGGGCATATCGCCGTCCGGGCGCTGGGTACGCACTACGGCTATGCGGTCAGTGCGATTGCCTCCGGGTTTGCGTCCAGCACCGTGACCATTGCGGCCATGGGGCATCTGGTCAGCAAGGAACCGGACAACGTCAAAGTCCTGAGCGCGGCAGCGATTCTGTCCAATTTGGCCACTGTCACGCAGGTCGGCCTGATTCTGGGGGCGGTTGACACCGGTCTGTTGCGACCTATGTGGGGGCCGCTGTTGTGCGGGGCCGCCGCCGTTGCGTTGTATGGGGTTTGCCTGATGTTTCCAAGGTCTGCGAGCGGCGCTAACCAGCCGTTCAAGGTCGGTGGCGCGTTCAACCTCAAGCTGGCCCTGATGGTCACGCTGATGATGACCGGGATCACCTTTGTGTCGTCGGTGATGCTCAGCCATTTCGGCGAGGTGGGGGTAATGCTGACGGCCACCTTGACCGGATTCGCCGATGCGCACGCCTCGACGGCGTCCATTGCCGCCCTGGCCAAATCGGGCCAGTTGCCGTTCGACGCCATTGCTGGCCCTGCGCTGATCGCGGTCAGCAGCAACTCCTTGAGCAAATGCCTGGTGGCCTGGGTCAGCGGCGGGCGGCGATTCGCCGCATACGTGATTCCCGGCCAGGTGTTGCTGACGCTGGCTATGTGGGCGGGCATGTTGCTGCATTAAGGTGCTTCGCGCCGGGTCATTGATAAAGATCAAGCCGCTGGGGGGCCGGAAGCCACAATCTGCAGGTCTGTCCCTTCCATGAAGATGACCGCGTACCGAGGTGCACCATGTCGCAGACACAGCGTTTACTGTTGATTGCTCCTTCAGTCATGACCCGCACCCCGGCATTCGACCGGGCAGCTGCGTTGGCGCTCGCCATGCAGATGCCGTTGCACATTGTGGCGTTCGATTATTTGCAGGCCCTGGCGGTGGCCGGTCTGTTTGCCCCCGAACAGGTCAACGTGGCCCGGGACGGGTATTTGCAAACCCATCGGCAATGGCTCGCCGAGCAAGCCGGATTGATGAGTAAACACGGGATCGAGGTGACCAGCGAGGTGGTCTGGGTGCAGCATCCCTACGAGGAGATCATGCACTTCGTCAACGAGATGCCCTTGGCGTTGATCATCAAGGATGCGCAGGAAGAGTCGGCGTTGAAGCGGGTCTTTTTTACCCCGCTGGACTGGCAGTTGTTGCGCGATTGCCCGGTGCCGGTGCACCTGGTGACCAACGCCCTCAACCCTAGGCCGCGCAACGTGCTGGCCATCATCGATGTGTTACGCAGCGAGGATCAGGACCACGTGTTCAACGACCAGATTATCGACGCCGCGGCGAAGCTGGCCAGTGTATGTGGTGCGGCGCTTGAGCTGGTGCATGTGTATGACTGGACGGCCGTGTACGCCCAGGACATTGGCTTCGGTGCGCTGCCATTGGCCGTCGGGATATACGAAACCCTGGGAACGACCCAGCACGAAGCGTTTGCGGCAGTGGCCGAGCGCCACGGCATAGCGCCGCAGAATCGTCACTTCATCGAAGGCGTGCCGCTGACGAGCATTTGTGAGTTTGCCGCTGATCACCACACCGATGTCATCGTGATGGGGACGGTGCAGCACAAGGGGCTGAACAAACTGTTGGGGACCACGGCCGAGCAATTGTTGCATCGGGCGCCTTGCAGCGTGTTGGCCATCAAACCGGGCAGGGTCCTGCAATCCTGAAGGCTGGATCGCCCCGCGATGAACCGTTGGCCGGAACATCGCGGGGCAATTTTTTACAGGGAAAGACGATGAATGACCTGACGGGTGTCATCGGGATCATTGTGCGTCTCGAAACCCAGCGCTTTGGCCAGGTCGCGCATCGGCGCATTGCTGGAGGCGTCCACCGAATACATCTGGTGGAAACCGTTCTTGCGCGCGGCCTTGATCAAATGCTCCATCAACAAAGAGCCCAGACCCAGGTGCGTCCATTCATCAGCGACGGTCACGGCGCATTCACATTCATGCTCGCCCGTGGCGGCGTAACGGCTGACACCGATCTCGATCAGTTGGCCATTTTCGTGGACCAGCGCAATGTAGGCCGTGCGCTGTTTATTATCGGTGTCCATCAACTGGTCGAGCATTTTCGGACCAGGCTCGTTGATCTGGGCGAGAAAGCGCATGTGCCGGGACTCGGGCGACAGCCGCTTGATAAAGGCGAGTTCGCGCTCGCGGTCTTTTTCCGCCAGCGGCCGGATCAGCACATGACGTCCATCCTTGAGTGCTTCAATCCAGTATTTACCGGTGACTGCGGCGTAGGCGGCAGCGGCTCGGTCATTGTGGTCTTTGACAGTCAGCATGGTGTGATCCTCCATCTGGTTTGAAAGGTGGGCGCACGGTGACGAACCGTTCGGTTACTTCCTTTCTACGCCCTTGGCGGCGCCTGAATATGATCTGGATCAGAGAGTCGCGACGGCAGGCGTTCATTGGCTCATGTTTGATGTAAATCAAGCGGGAGGAGGGGGCAACGAGCGCAGTCTTGGACACCTGCCGGCGTTCAACGACCGGTGTCGAGCCGAGGTGTGTGATGGGCCAATATCAACGTCTGTTGCTGATCGCCGACCAAACCCTGCATCAGTCCCCCGCCATGCTGCGGGCCGTCGCGCTGGCCAGGGCGAGCGGCGCCGAGCTGGCGGTGCGGGCCTTTGTCGAGCCGGCACCGGTGGTGCATGTGTGGGAAGACAAGATCGACGACGCACGGTATCAGGGCTATTTGCGCCGCTTTCGTCGCTGGGCAGCCGACGAGGGCGACCGGCTTGACGAGATGGGGCTGAAGGTGACGGTTGACGTGGTGTTCACCACCCATCCGCTGCTGGATATTCTGAAAACGATCGAAGACTTCAAACCGGATCTGCTGATCAAGGACGTCACCCTCGAACCGCTGCTCAAACGGGTATTCATCACGCCGCTCGATTGCCACTTGCTGCGCGAGAGTCCGGTCCCCGTGCACCTGGTCAACCAGACGCGTTACGGCTTGCCGCACCGGGTCGTGGCGGCGGTGGACCCGTTCGACCCTTTAACTCAAATCAATGGCTTGAATGACACCATCATCCAGACCGCTAACGCCCTCGCGCTGCAATGCGACGCTCCGCTGCATCTGCTTTACGCCTATGACTTGTCGCCAGCCTTCAACGGCGACGCGCCGCTGGCCGGGGGTGGCTGGGGCGTGGATTATATCGAGGAGCTGCGCCAATCCTTGCACCAGGCTTTTGTCACCCTGGCGGATCGCTACGGTGTGCCACCTGAGCGACGGCACTTTGTCATGGGCCTGCCTGTGCCGGTGATCAGTGAATTCGTCGAGCAATACCTGGCGGATGTGGTCGTGATGGGCACCGTGCACCGGGTGGGCATCGACCGATTGATCGGCAGTAACACGGAGCGTGCGCTGTACTCGGTGCCGGGCAGCATTGTGGCGGTCAGGTCAAACGTCAGGGCGTGAGGACAATTGCGCCCTTGAACTGGCCGGCCCTCAAACACGCCAAGGCCTGATTGGCATCCTCCAGGGCAAAACGGGTGACGTCGCAATGCACCGGCGTGTGTTGCAGCTCTTCGAAAAACGCGGTGCCGTCTTCACGGGTCAGGTTGGCCACCGAGCGCACGCTGCGCTCGCCCCACAAGAGCCGATAAGGGAACGCGGGAATGTCGCTCATGTGAATACCGGCGCAAATCACGCAGCCGCCCTTGGCAGTGACGGCCAGTGCCAGCGGCACCAGCGCACCGACGGGGGCGAAAATCAGGCTGGCATCGAGCAGGTGCGGCGGAGGCTGGTCCGATGGACCGGCCCACTCGGCGCCCAGTGACCGGGCATAGGCCTGGCCTTCGCTGTCCTCAGGTCGAGTGAAGGCCGATACCCGTTGACCCCGGCCCCGCGCCACCTGAATCGCCAGATGCGCGGCGGCCCCGAAGCCAAAAAGACCCAAATGGCGAGCGCCCTTGGCCATTTGCAACGCGCGAAAGCCGATCAGGCCGGCACACAGCAGCGGCGCAGCCTGGATGTCCGAGAGCGCCTCGGGAATAGGGAAACAGAAGCGCTGGTCGGCCACCGTGTACTCGGCATATCCGCCGTCCAGGTGACAACCGGTAAACTGCGCACGGTCGCACAGGTTTTCCCGGCCCGAGGTACAGAACCCGCACTGACCGCAGGTCCAGCCAAGCCACGGAACGCCGACCCGCCGACCGATCCAGTCGGGCGTGACCTCGCTGCCCACTGCCGTGACTTCGCCGACGATTTCATGGCCGGGCACCCGTGGCAGCACGGCTTGCGGCAACTCACCGTCCACCAGGTGCAGGTCGGTGCGGCACACGCCGCAGGCGAGCACTTTAAGCAGCAGTTGGTGTGGGCCGGGTATCGGGATGGGGCGTTCTTGCAGTTGCAACGGCTGGCCGGGGATAGACAGAACCATGGCGCGCATGACGAAGCTCCAGTCGGGCGAAATCAGCGGGGTTGGCGATGACAGCCGGCGACCATCTGCTTGAGCCCTTCCATGTTCTGGATCTTGACGTCGCGGCCGGCGATTTCCACCAACCCTTGGTCCCGCAGGTGTGCAATGCCCCGGCAGATGGTCTCCAGGCGTAGCCCCAGGTAGGAGCCGATTTCTTCGCGACGCATTTTCAGCACAAACTCTTTGGATGAATAACCACGGATGCTGAACCGTTGGGACAGGTTCAGCAGAAACGCCGCCAGGCGCTCATCGGAGTTCATGTTGCCCATCAACATCAGCATGCTGTGATCGCGCACGATTTCGCGGCTCAGCAGCCGGTTGAGGTTGTGCTGCAACGACGGCAGGGTTTGCGCCAGTTTTTCCAGCTGCGCAAAGTGAATGGGACAGACTTCGCTGTCCTCCAGGGCAATCGCCGTACAGGCGTGCTCCTCGGCACTGATGGCGTCCAGACCGAGCATTTCGCCGGGTATGTGAAAACCGGTGACTTGTTCGCGGCCATCGACGGACACCACACAGGTCTTGAATGAACCGATACGTACCGCGTAGAGCGAACGCAACGGGTCGCCGGTGCGGTAGAGCGCGGTGCCCTTTTTAACTTTGAAGCGTTGCACGATCAGCGTGTCCAGCCGTTCAACCTCTGCTTCGGACAAGCCAATGGGAAGACACAACTCCAATACACTGCAGCTGGAACACGCAGCCTTGAGGTAATGAACTTGCAGCGGACGAGTTTCAGGCATGGGGGAATGACGCCGTCTGGGGGTCTGCTAAGCATAGGCGGGAGGGCCTTCGGGCGTGTTTTTCATTCAGTCGATTGCTGAAGTAATAGACGAACGGGGAAACCCGCTATCGGCAGTTTTGGTCAACCTGGCGTAGCCCTTGATGTCATTGAGCTTGAGTAGTGGCGTGGAGACTTGATGTAAATCAAGTCCCGAGCGTTCCAGACTCCCAGAATTGATCAAGGATTGCCGGCCGGTCGGATCTTTTACGGAGAACTTCATGAGCGATTTCCTGAGTGATGAGCAACTGGAAGGGCTGGACGCCTATTGGCGGGCCTCCAATTACCTGGCCGTCGGGCAGATCTACCTCAAGGACAATCCGCTGCTGCACCAGCCGCTGACCCTGGCGCACATCAAGCCGCGTCTGCTCGGTCACTGGGGCACAACGCCGGGGCTGAACCTGATCTATACCCACCTCAACCGCCTGATCAAACAGTACGACTTGAACATGCTGTTCGTGGCAGGCCCTGGCCATGGCGGGCCCGCTGTGGTGGCGCAGACTTACCTGGAAGGCACCTATACCGAGTGTTATCCCTCGGTGGAGCGCAACACCAACGGGCTGGTTCGCCTGTTCCGGCAGTTTTCCTGGCCATACGGAATCTCCAGCCATGTGTCGGCGCAGATTCCCGGCTCGATCCATGAAGGCGGCGAACTGGGTTACAGCTTGGCCCATGCCTATGGCGCGGCGTTCGACAATCCCGATTTGATCGTCGCCTGCGTGATTGGCGACGGTGAAGCCGAAACCGGCACGCTGGCGGCGAGCTGGCACTCCAACAAGTTTCTCAACCCGGCGCGTGACGGGGCGGTATTGCCGATCCTGCACCTCAATGGTTACAAAATCGCGAACCCCACGGTGCTGGCCCGAATCAGCGAGGATGAGTTGTCGGCCCTGATGTATGGCTATGGCTACGACCCGTATTTCGTTGAAGGTGACGAGCCGGCGCAAGTGCATCAGGCCCTGGCCCGGACGCTGGATACGATGGTGCTGAAGATCCGCGAGATCCAGCGCGAAGCGCGCCAGCCTCGGCAGTCCGGGGCGCCAGAGCGGCCGCTTTGGCCGATGTTGGTGTTGCGCACCCCCAAAGGCTGGACCGGGCCGAAATTCGTCGACGGCCATCGTGTCGAAGGCACCTGCCGTGCGCATCAGGTGCCCTTGGCCGATTTCCAGCAACCGATCCATCTGCGGCAACTGGAGGAATGGCTCCACAGTTACCGTCCCGATGAGCTATTTGATGCCAATGGCGCGTTGCTGCCTGAAATCGCTGCGCTGGCACCGACCGGGCATCGACGCATGAGTGCCAATCCCCACGCCAACGGCGGCGCGTTGTTGCGACCGCTGGACCTGCCACGATTCGCCGACTATGCGGTGAAACTCGAAGCGCCCGGCAGCCTTCGCGCCGAGGCCACGCGAGTCATGGGCACGTTTTTGCGCGACGTGATGAAAAACAGCCTGGCCTCGAACAACTTTCGCCTGTTCGGCCCGGATGAAACCGCCTCTAACCGACTGGACGCGGTCTATGAAGTCAGCGCCAAGACCTGGATGGATCCATTGGAGGCGGACGATATCCATTTGGCGGCCGATGGCCGGGTGATGGAAATCCTCAGCGAACAGGTGTGCGAGGGCTGGCTCGAAGGGTATCTGCTGACCGGGCGTCATGGCCTGCTGTCTTGTTACGAGGCGTTCATCCATATCGTCGATTCAATGGTCAACCAGCACGCTAAATGGCTGAAAACCGCCGGCGAAGTACCGTGGCGCAAACCGATTGCTTCGCTCAATTATTTGCTGACCTCCCATGTCTGGCGTCAGGACCATAACGGCTTCTCCCACCAGGATCCCGGGTTCATCGATCTGGTGGCGAACAAGAAATCGGACGTGGTGCGCATCTACTTGCCGCCCGATGCCAATTGCCTGCTGTCGGTGGCTGACCATTGCCTCAAAAGCTGCAATTACATCAACGTCATCGTCGCCGGCAAGCAACCGGAATGGCAGTGGCTGAACATCGATGCCGCCATCTGCCACTGCCAGACCGGCATCGGCCGATGGGCGTGGGCGTGCCAGAACGATGAAGACCCGGACGTGGTCATGGCCTGCGCCGGGGACGTGCCGACCCTGGAAACCCTGGCCGCCGTGACCCTGTTGCGCGAGTACGTGCCGGACTTGCGGGTGCGGGTGGTGAATGTGGTCGACTTGATGGTGTTGCAGCCGTCCTTTCAGCATCCCCATGGGTTGTCGGATTCGGCGTTTGATGAGCTGTTCACCGTCGACAAACCAGTGATTTTCGCCTTCCACGGCTACCCCGCGCTGATCCACCGCCTGCTCTACAAACGCACCAATCATGACAATTTCCACGTCCGTGGCTTCAAGGAGGAGGGCGCGACCACCACCCCGTTCGACATGGCGGTGATCAACAATCTGGATCGCTATCAATTGGCGCTGGACGTCATCGAGCGCGTGCCACGGCTGCACGATCAGGTGCACACCGCGCGGTCGCGCTACTGGTCGACGATGGAGCGGCACAAGCTCTACCTCATCGAGCACGGGCAAGACATGCCCGAGGTGCTGAATTGGCAATGGACGCCGGCCAATACCCACCTGACGGGAGAAAAATCATGAGCCAGTATCAACGCTTGTTACTCATCATCAATCCGGCCCTGCGCCATTCCCCGGCAATCAAGCATGCGGCGGCATTGGCCAAGGCCAGCGGCGCGAGCCTGCACATCGCCGCGTTCATTCCTTCGTTCAAATTGTTGTCGCTGCTGGAGGAAGGTGATCGGGAACAGGCCCGTCAGCGCTACATCCAGGACCATCGCGACTGGCTCCAGGTGCAGGCCGAAACGCTGCGCTGCGAGGGCCTCGACGTGACCACGGAGGTGACCTGGGCTGAGGACATGGAGCAAGACATCCTCGATCACGTCACGGAAATGCAGCCCGACCTGTTGATCAAGCAGGTGCAGCACGAATCAGCGCTCAAACGCGCCTTTTTCACGCCGCTGGATTGGTACTTGCTGCGTCACTGCCCGATGCCGGTCTATCTGGTGGGCGGGGGGCATGGCGACGGCTGGCCGCGCAAGATCGTGGCGGCGGTGGAAGTGTTCGATACCGAGTCACCCGACAACACGCTGAACGAGCGGATCATCAGTCAGGCCACAAGCCTGGCCATCCAGTGCGATGCCGAATTGCATTTGGTGTATGCCTGTGACATTTCGGCGGCTTTTCTGGCGGACATGGATGGCTTGACCCTGGCAGACCTGACCAAAGCGCTGCGCAAGGACCTGCAGCAAGCTTTCGTGAAACTCGCCGGCCAATTTGGTGTGCCTGCGGATCGTCGCCACATCGTTTCCGGCCATCCGGTCCAGGCGCTAAGCGAATTTGCTCACGAGCATGACGTGGATGTGATCGTGATGGGCAAGGTCCAGTCCTCCGGCGTCGACAAGCTGCTGGGCAGCACCACCGAGCACATTTTGTATCAGGTGCCGTGCAACGTACTGGCGGTCTAGACGGCATCGAGGCAGGGTTGATGCCTGCCGTCTTCAGCACGACAATCGATAGATCGCCGATGTGATGCGAGCCGACAGGCCTGATCGCCTGAGGAGGTTTTTCGATGAGTCCGAATCTCGCGTTGCCCACCACTTTGCAGGACCGGCCCGCCGCCGGTCGACGCCTGGTGGAACCGCTGCTGCAATACGCTCACAGACCCGATGTGATCATTCTCGCGTTGCCCCGTGGCGGTGTTCCGGTGGCCTATGAAGTGGCCACTGCCCTTGGGGTGCGCCTGGACCTGATGCTGGTCCGCAAGCTCGGCGTGCCATCCCACCCGGAGTACGCCATGGGCGCGATTGCCAGTGGCGGCATCCAGATCCTCAATGAACAAGCGCTGCGGGCTCACCCCATCGATAAGGCGGCATTCGACGCCGTGGTCGCCCGGGAAACCCGCGAGTTGTTGCGTCGCGAGCAGGTTTACCGGGGAACGCGCGCGCCGGTGTCGCTCAAGGATCAGGTGGTGATCCTGATCGACGACGGCCTGGCGACCGGCGCTTCAATGCAGGCGGCGATCCATGCGGCGCGTGCACAGGCGCCGTCGCGGATTGTGGTTGCGGTGCCCGTCGCCCCGCTCGAAACCGTCGAGGCGTTGCGCCGCGAGGTGGATGAGCTGATCTGTCCGATCATCCCCGAATGGCTCATGTCGATCGGTTATTGGTACATGGATTTTTCCCAGACGTCGGATCAAGAGGTCATCGACCTGTTGCAGCGGGCCTGGCGGCGCGAAACCGCTTTCGACGCCGGTGCCCGGGACCACCCCGGTGCATGAGCCCGGTTATTTGCGCTTCCAGTACTTCTGCATTTCGAGAAACAGAAAAGACGCTGTCCAGGTAATGAGGACCAGACCGGTCAAGGCTTGCAGGCCGGTCAGGTATTTGAGGTTGCCCACCGGTGAAATATCGCCGAAGCCGATGGTCGTGTAGGTGGTGAAGGAAAAGTACACGCAGTCCATGAACGAACCATCGAAGTTGCCCGTCAGGTTGCCCCATCGGCCGTCACGCGCCATCAGGTAATAGACCAAGGCAAAGCACCAGACTTCCAATGCGTGGGCAAACAGCGCCCCGAATACCCCGACGACGATCCTGAAGCGGCTCCAGAGCTTGAGCCGGGGCAGCCAATCGTTGAGCCGCAACAGGCACTCGTAATGGATCACCACGACGACGATGACCACCAGTGTATTGATCAGCGTGACTGCGAGCATGGCGAACCTCTAGCGAGAGCGGAGTGTCTGGGCGAGCGGGGTCGAGCATAGATTACGTAACCGTGAGTCCGCTCAGTGTTTTCTACGCCTGGGCGACGAAAAATCATTGAGCTAAATCAACAATGCTTCTGTGAGCCCGAAGTCGATGGGACGCCCGCCGAAAGCCTTCCATTAGTTGACAAAGATCAGAGCCTTCACGGGATAACGCCCGATACTCAAACGATAGCTTTCCAGCCGCCATGATCCTGAAGAGCTGCACAAACGCCGACAGGAGTCGATTTTGCGGTAAGGCAACAAGTCGCTCACGGGACGAGGTATGTGATGCTGAAACTCAAACGTATCTTATTGATTGCCCCCTCGGAGATGGTCCGCACCCCGGCATTCGACCGGGCGCAGGCACTGGCGTGTGCCACCGGCGCCTTATTGCACATCGTCGCCTTTGACTATGTGCAGGCGCTGGCCGTGGCCGGGCTGTTTGACCACGATGCGATGGCTCAGGCGCGCGAGGGCTACTTGCAGGTGCATCGCCACTGGCTGGAGCAGCAAGCGCGGTTTCAACGGTGTAGCGGTTTGCAGGTGACCACTGAAGTGGTCTGGGCCAGGTCAAGCCTGGCGCAGGTGCTTGAGTATGTGAATGACTTCCACGCGGACCTGGTGATCAAGGACACCCAGCATGTGCCGGCACTTGACCGTGCGTTTCATCACCCGCTGGATTGGCTGTTGCTGCGCGATTGTCCGGGCCATTTGCACCTGGTCACCGATGCCCGCAATCCCAAACCGTCGAGCATTCTCGCGGCCATCGACCTGTCCCACCTGGAGGAGCTGACCCAAGGGCTCAATGACCGGATTCTCGACCTGGCCTCGACGCTGGCGGTTTCCTGTGGCGCCGTCTTGCACGTGTTAAACGTCAGCAACTGGTCCGTAGTGGGCGACTCCGCAATGAGTGTGCCGACGTGGAGTCTGGATGGCAGTTTGCGCGACGCGGTCAACGATGCCCAGGACGAGGCCTTTGAATTGCTTGCCGAGCGTTATGGCATCGAGAAAAAATGCCAGCATCGACTGTCCGGTATCCCCCACAAAGTGATCGCCCTGTTCGCCCGCCAGAATGCCTTCGACGTGCTGGTACTCGGCACGGTCAGTCGGCACGGGATCGACCGGTTCATCGGCAGCACGGCCGAAAGCGTGTTGAACCGCGCACCCTGCAGTTTGACCATCGTCAAGCCATTGGCCGGGTTCGACTGAAGGGCACCCCGTAGCGCGCCGTTAATAAAGATCAGCTGCGCGATGTCGGTCGCCCAATCCACGCAGTACCCTGCTGATCCTTGGCTTTCAGGCCGGAGGCACCCGCGGTGCGCAGATCGTTGCCAGTGCGTCTTCCTTGCGCATCCCCGGCAAGGATGTGGCGATTCAGGCCGAGGTGGTGTCGATGAAAATCTTTCGGGCATCGTCGGCGGCTCAAGCGGCCTGCTAGCCTTCAACGCATTCGGATCTTCAAAGGCGCTTCATATGCAGATGACTAAAGTCGGCGACAACGCTCTGGATCAACTGCGTGATGCGCTGCGTCAGGCGGCATTACCCTGTGACGATGTCAGCGAACCCGGTCGGCAGTTTTACCGGATTGAAGCGGACGGGAAGTGGGTGGCGTTTGGGGGCCTGGAGGGCGCTGCGCCCGCCATGTTGCTGCGATCCGTCGTGGTGAGTGATGCACGTCGTGGCGAAGGGCTGGGCAACGCCGTGTTGCTTGCATTGGAACAGTGTGCCGCCTCCCAAGGTGCACTCCGCCTGCATTTGTTGACCCAAGGGGCGGCCGGGTTTTTCTCGGCCAATGGTTATGAACGGTTCGATCGGCAGACGGCCCCCGCGGCTATCAGCCAGACCGTCCAGTTCAAACAGTTATGCCCGGCGTCGGCGAGTTATTTACGCAAGACATTGGGGGTGTAAATCGACCCCGCCGCGGCGATCACCCTTGGATTCAGTGTTCCGTTAAAAATCGGTCGATTTCTTCCACGGTACTGCGTGCCGTGCGCGTGACGCCGATCAGTGTCGCGGAAGCCGCGCCTGTCCAGTCGCCATAGCCCACCAGCCACAAGCGCGGCTCTTGGATTGAATGCGTGCCTTCGACGGCCACGTGCCCATCGGCGGTGCACACGCCCAGTGATTCCAGATAGCCGAGGGCAGGGTGGAAACCGGTGCACCAGATCACCGCGTCGACCGGCGTTTGCGAGCCATCGGCCCACACCACGCCGGTTTCGGTAAAGCGCAAGAACGGCCGAACCGCGTGCAATACGCCGCGCTCCCGGGCTTCGACGACTGGCGGCACCATCACGATATCGCCCAAGCCACCGACCGGTTGTTCAATGACCGTGCCGGCGAGCTGAGCTTTCCAGCGTTCGGTGGCGCGTTCGAACAGCACTCGGCCATCGACGTCATCGGCGAGAAATTGTGGCGGCTGCGGGGTGACCCAGGTGACGTCGGCCACTTGCGAGACTTCAGCGAGGATTTGTGCACCGGAGTTGCCACCGCCCACCACCAGGACTTTTTTTCCGGCAAACGGCTTGGCGTCGACGTAGTGAGCCGAATGCAATTGCTGGCCGGTAAAGGTTTCACTGCCGGGGTAATGCGGCAGGAAGGGATGGCGCCAGGTGCCCGTCGCGCTGACCACTGTGCGGGCCAGCCAGCTACGGCTATCGGTCTTGAGGAGCAGGCGACTGTTCCGGCGTTCAATAGCGTTCACCCAATAGGGCCGCGCGGTAGGGAATTGGTAGCGTTGCTCATACTGGCGCAGGTAATCGAGTACGTGGTCGCGGCTTGGGTAGCCATCCGTGACCGGCGGCATCATCCAGCCGGCGATGGAACTCCAGGTCGAGGGCGAAAACAGTCGCAGGGAATTCCAGCCGTGCCGCCAGGCGCCGCCCGGGCCGGCTTCGGCATCAATGATCACGAACGAACGCCCTGTTCGGCGCAAAAAGTACGCCACGGCGAGTGCGGACTGGCCGCCGCCGATAATCGCGACGTCCACTTCGGTGGGGGTAGAAGGCATGACGAATCCTCGGCGCGCAAGAGTCGCGTCAAGATACCCCATGCGGATCGGCTATTTGTTGATGTTGCTCAAGCGTTCGGTGCAATGGCGGCGTGGGGGAAGTGTCCTGCATCGGTACATGGAACCCACACCGTCCAAAGCGTCTACAGTCAGAGGGCTATCGCCTACTGAAGGAACGACCCGATGTTCAGATCCCACTCGTTGATTGCTGCTGTAACAAGTCTTGCTCTGGCCTGCGGTTCGGTAACTGCATTGGCCGATCCCGGGAATGGAAAAGGCCAGGGCAACGGCAAGGGACACCCGCAAAACAGCCAGACCCATGGCAATCAGAGCGGTCAGGCGGGCAAAGGTAAAAACTCAGGAGGCGGCGATTGGGATCATGGCCCGAGCATCAATCGCAGCAACATTCTGGGAATTGTGGGCGGCTACCGGGACTACTGGAGTCCCGGGCCTGCGTTGCCACCCGGCATTCAAAAGAACCTCGCTCGTGGCAAGCCGCTTCCCCCCGGTATTGCCAAAAAACTGGATGGCCGGTTGATCGGCAGGCTGCCTCATTACGATGGGTATGAATGGCAGCAAGCGGGGACTGATTTGATCCTGGTCGCGCTGGCCACCGGGCTCATCTATGAAGTGCTGAACGGTGCGTTTGATTAACGCTTGAATTCAGCGTTCGGCCTCGCTGTGCTATTCCTCCACGCTGATACCCGATCCGCCTAACTCGCCGGGGACATCCTTCAACTTCGGCAATCCATCCTTGATCCGCAGCACCGTCTCCTGATAGTGCACGTGAACACCCGGCGAATACTCGAGGTCCGGAATGACCGCGGCATACACATCGATCAGCCCTATTTCAGGGTGTTCAGTGAAAAGGTGTCCACCGCACGTCTTGCACCACTTGCGGTAACTGCGAGGTGTCTTGTTGAAGGTGCCGATGTTGTCGGCACCCCGTGTCACATGCACCGCGTCGGGTTTCCACAGCGTGAAGGCGTTGACCGGTCCTGCTGACCAGTGCCGGCACGACTCGCAATGGCAATAGCCCATTCCGGCCGGCTCGCCGCTGACGGTGAACTCGACCGCGCCGCAGAAACAACTGCCCTTGTAAGACCGTTCAATGCTCATGGCATGACTCCTTCGTCGATGAAATGCGCCGCTGTCGCCGGCGTGCGCCGCACTTTCAACTCAAAAATGTCCGGACGCGCGTAATGCCCGGTGACGTCGAGCGCCCGCCGTGCTGGCGCCACGAGTGCGACGTCGATGTCCGCATACAGAATGCCGGCCTCCCGGTGCAGTGGACCGGCCACGATCCGGCCTTGCGGACTGACCACCACCGAGTCGCCGTCGTTGATCCATTCCTCCGGATCGGCAAACAGTTGCGCACGCGCCGGGAAGTCCTCGGGAATGTCACTGCCGCGCAGCACAGTGCCACTGCCCAGCACCCAGCAGCGCCCTTCGAGTGCAATGTGCCGCATCGTGCTGATCCAGCCTTCGCCGGTGTCGTACGTGGGCGCGACGTAGATTTCCACCCCTTGGGCATACAGCGAATAGCGCGCCAGCGGCATGTAGTTTTCCCAGCAGATCAGCGCGCCCACGCGGCCGACCGGTGTGTCGACCGTGCGCAACCCGGACGCATCGCCGAAGCCATGCACCATGCGCTCTGGATTGGTCGGCATCAGCTTGCGGTGTCGGTTGAGCACGGCGCCGTCCGGACCGATAACGACTACGCTGTTATAGAGCGTGCCGCCTCCCGTGCGCCGATCGCATTCATTTAGGCCGCACACGATCGTCACGGCGTGAACCCTGGCGGCTTCGCACAATTCGCCCAGATCACCGTTGGCGATGTCGACGGCATTGGCCAGCAGCCGCGTGTGCAACTGGCCCATGACAGCCCCGTCCTTTCCCGCCGCCAGCCGCCAGATCCACGACGGATAACCGGGAATGAACGATTCGGGCAAAACGATCAGCGAGGCTCCCGCCGCCGCAGCTTCGGCGACCGATTGCACGGCCCGGGCGATCGTTGCGCTGCGATCGAGCAGCACGGGCGGGCGCTGAATGATGGCTACCGTGGTCATGGCGTTCTCCTTTGAAAATTGGCTTTCGAAGGCTTGAGCGTGCGCGTGGCGAAGGGGCCGGGCTAGTTCAAAAAGTGAAGCGTTGCAATTGCGGAGTCCAGGCGATGGAAGAAGGCTACGGTCAGTTCTGCACGGTCGCCCGCGGTGCGGAAGCCCTGTGCGAGCGCTGGACACCCTTGGTGGTGCGCGAGCTGCTGTGCGGCAGCAAACGCTTCAATGAACTGCACCGCGGCGTCCCCCGGATGTCCACCAACCTGCTGGCACAACGGCTGCGCCATCTGGAAGACATCGGCGTCATTCACCGCACGGCCACCGGCAAAGTCTGGGAATACAGCCTGACCGAGGCGGGCGAGGAACTGCGCCCCATCATCATGGCGCTGGGGCATTGGGGCGCACGCTGGATCGGCAGTCGCCTGCGTGACGATCAACTCGACGCCGGCCTGCTGATGTGGGACGTACGCCGGTTCGTGCGCATCGAAACCTTCCCGTCCCGACCGGTGGTCATCCAGTTCACATTCCGCGATGCGCGACCCGGCGAGCAAGCGTGGTGGCTGGTGGTGGAGCAGGGCGTGGCGGATCTATGCCGCGACGACCCGGGCCGCGAACTGACGCTGGTCGTGGATTCAAGCGTGCGCGCGTTGACTGAGGTCTGGACGGGCGACCGCACACCCCGGGAGGTGCTTCAGTCGCGGGAGTTGCGGGTGGATGGCGCGGTGAAGGATGCGGAAAACTTGTGGCGCTGGCTCGGTACAAGTGCGTTTGCGGGGACTCGCCGTGCGGCAGTGACTCGGTAAGTTGACGAAATACCCATCAGGGAGCAGGAGCGCGCATCCCGGCGATGCGCGACTCGACTCAGAGCCAGTATTCCCAGAGTCGCGCCATCTGCTCTTTGGCTCTCACCGCGAGCGAGCGGCGCTGCCACTTTTCCAGCTTGATTTCGTTCGACTTCGCCAGATCAGCCATGAATGCCGCCTGCATCTTTTTTCCGAACCCGGTGCCCAGCACAACCACGTTGACTTCATCGTTGTGCAGAAAGCTGCGCCAGTCGAGGTTGGTGGAGCCGACACTCGACCACACGCCATCGATGACTGCCGTCTTGACGTGGAGCAGCGCGTCACGGCGTTCGTAAAGCTTGACGTTGGCCTTCAGAAGCTCGCTGTAGTAAGCGCGTCCGGCATGAAACACCAGCGCCGAATCAGTGCTGCTGGGCAGCACCAGCTTGACGTCGACGCCACGGGCCGCCGCCTCCTTGAGTGCCGCCAACAACTGCGGATCGGGCACAAAGTAGGCGTTCGTCAGCCATATCTCGGTCTGCGCGCTATGCAGCGCCGAAATCAGCGTCGCGTAGATCAGGCTGAACGGCTCATCTGGCGAGCTTCCGATGGCGCGCACCACCTCGGTGCCTTTGCGCTCTGATGGCGGAAAGTAGTCGCGCGCGGCGAGCGGTTCACCTTTCTGGGTCGTCCATGTTTCGATGAACAGCTTCTGCAGATCCGCAACCACCGGCCCCTCGACGCGCAAGTCGGTATCGCGCCAGGGCAAATCACCAGAGGGGCGAGTCTTCGAGTGAGTGCTGAACGAGCCCCCCGAATAGACGCTGCTGATGTTGATCCCGCCAAGAAAGGCAACACGACCGTCCACGATCAGCAGCTTTCGGTGGTCGCGCTGGTTCACGTCCCAGCCCGCTTTGGCCGTCGCCGGATTGACCGGGTTGTACTCCAGCACCTTGATGCCCGCGTCGGTCAATCGAGCGAAAAACGCTGAGGGTGTTCCAAGGGTTCCGACGCTGTCACGGATCAGATTGACCTGCACACCTTTGTGTTGCTGAGCGATCAGTGCGGCGGCGAAGCGCTGGCCGACTTCATCATCGTCGAGGATGTAGGTCTCCATGTTGATGTGGTCGCGCGCACCTTCCACGGCTTTGATCATCGACTGGTAGGTGGTGGGGCCGTCCTGCAGCAAGTCGACCTTGTTTCCTTCCGTTAGCGGACTACCGACAACGGATTCTTCGATAGCGAGGTGCACATCGAAGATGTTGGTTTCTGCGCCTGTGGACTTGAGTCGGTCGAGAATGGCTTTGCTGCGCTCGGCTGAAAGAGGTCCGTGGACCCCGTCCAGTTGCACTGGCGCAGAGGGCGCGCGAGCCATGTCGGGCACTATCCTCGGCAATGTACTGCAGGAAATCACCACTGTCAGGAACACCGCCACGCACAGCACCAGAGGAATACATACACCCTTGCATCTGGTTAGAAGACTCATCAGGCCACCTCTTGGCGAGGACGGTGATAACGCGCTGTCGGGGCGTCTTGCAGACAACGCAAGGCGCCTTGATAGACGGATTTCAGCGCTTGATCAGGGAAATCTTCGTGCCCTCGATGCTGACTCCGGCCATTAACCCTTGCTGGTCAAATATGAACGCGTAGGCATCGTCCTTCAGCGTCGAACTGGACAGGTTCTTCGAGATCCCTTCATCCACTACAACGACGGTGGGCCCTACGCCGAGTTCCCACCCCTTGGTTTCGCGAACATAGTTCACGGCTTTATCGGTCATGAGGAAAACCACATAGCCATACGACTGGGCTCCTGCCTGCAGCCCCCATGACCCGGTGACGGAGTTGTAGTAACCCTCAACTGTCTTGCCTTTGAACAAAACGCCTTCGCCATAGCTGCCGCCAAACACAAGGCCGGCCTTGATGATTTTCGGGAAAACCAGTATCGCTTTGGCGTTGTGCGACATGGTCTCGGCAAATGGATGAGTCTTGTAGAGCGTTTGCAGTGCTTGCCGAGAGTCGGTATTCAGGTCCTCGGCGGTTGCCGCACCGGCAGTGTTCAGGAAACTCGCCGATGCCAGTGAGGCAGTCGCGAGGACTATGGATAGGAAGAACCGCATTGACTGAGTCATTTTCGTACTCCGATCAGGGAGCATTAGATGTGAGCAGCAGTCAGCCCCTGCCCTGAGCAGAGTTCGAGCCTACTGAAATTTATCCGGCGCACCCTACAGTGTGTGAACGACTGGCTTCGTCCTTGAATGAAATAGGCGAGAGGCCTTTGATCATTGGCGATGCCATCAACTGCTTTGACCTCTGGGCGCTGGGCGGGTTCGTTGGTAAATACCGGAGGCCGGTCGGATGATTTTCGGTTTTATTGCCTATGGGATCCGAGAATTCAATGCTTCTTCGCCGGGTAGTTGCCGCGCAAGCCCCCGGATTTGTTGCCGGTTTTGCTTGGCAGGTTTGGCACGACCGGGCGGGATCGGGGTTGAGGGTTGGAGCGGCTGCGGGGTTGGGGTTGTTTGCTCATTGTTCGTCTCCTGGCTTTCAGAGTCGCGAAGTGGCCTCTTGGTAAAGCTTAGTTGTTGGGCGCGATAGGCTGCATCGTCCGGCACTTGGGGAATGTGCTGCATCCCCAAAACTGTTGACCGGTCCTGGAACCGCTTTTGAACGTACGCACCACCAGCGCACTGCCGCAGCGCGGGCATTGGCGAGAGGCTGATGGATCGTTGCGCTGCTTCAGACGTTGCACATGCTCACGCCGGGTAGCGAGCGTCGGAGCCAGGCGACCTGTTTGCAGGGCATGCAACATGGCCGTCACCTGCGCCTCGTTGAACACCTTTTGCTGGAAAGACTTGATGTAACGGACCCAGCCACTGCCGCGAATGACATTAGCCGGCATCCTGGTCTTGAAGGTGCTCGGGCCGACAAACACGATCACCGAATGAACGTATTCCGGGCCGATACCCAGCACGGCTTGCAGCGCCTTCAAGTGCTTGTAGTTCTGATGGGCCGGGTTTTGGAATTGGAAGCGCTTCTTGTAGATCTGTTGCGTCCACTGAGCCTGCTGTTCACCACCGAAGATCCAGCCGCGCATGTTCTTGGACTCCAACACGAAAATGCCGAAGGGAGACACAAACACATGGTCGATTTGCGTGGAGCCATCCGGGGTGATTAGCGTGACGTCATGCAGACGGCGATAAACCTGACGGCTCAATAGAAAGTGCGCGAGTAACCGTACCAGCTGTTCACCGATCCAGCCTTTGAACAGGCGTGTTTGCAGCACCATCAACACCAGCATCAGCGGTAGGAGCCAAATCAGGATGTTGAATAAGGGTTGCAGGATAACGGAAGGGTTCACATGGCAGTCCTTTGCAGTGAGCGATGGGTTTCGTCGTGTTGTCTGAGGCTACGTCCCAGTAAAGCATTCCGGAGCACAAACAAAATGGGCGCCCGACAAGGCGCCCGTTTTGTTTGTGCTCCGCGGATAAAATTGGGCCGATTTAATCAGTCATTTTGCAAAGTGCAGGCTGCAAGTGTTGATATATGAACTACGATCTATCTCTGAGCGTCACTTTTAACGGCTCATAGGCGCTTAAACATAACTTGTTGAAACTGAAAGATAAATTAGAGCTTTGCAAAGTGTCTAGGTATAGGGTTGGTGGTTTGCTAGTGTTAATGACTTCATCCATGGCTTAGTGAAGGGGATTTATGGCTACGAAGCGAGTGAATCAGCAAATCAGTCCGCCTCCTTTAAAATTGATGAGTTCGCGCGATGAAGCAAAAGGAAGGCTCGGGGAGCGAATTGAAAAAGGGCTGGAGCTCAAGCAAAGGAAGGTCGATACGCGTGAGGCATACGATCTTTTGTTGAAAGATTATCAAAAGTGGGATGCATTCAATAATGAGTTGCTAAAGCAGCTTTTTAATACGGATGAGTTGGCGCAAGAGTATAGTTTTTGGGGCGTAGGTTCGATTGCAATGAGGGAGCCATCACTGGGTGAAAAAATTGCTGATGCTTATAAAAAGGTTGATGGAAAAATACATCGAATCGACTCAATAATAGAAAGGGTTGAACTTATTCCAATTGACGAAAATAAGGTGTTGGAATCGTTACAGTCAGCTGATTCTACCGCTGAAAAACAGCAGCGCTCCAAAAAAGTCTTCGTGGTACATGGTCGCGATGAGGTTGCTAAAACTAGTCTAGAGGTTTTCTTGCTTGAAGTAGGTTTGGAGCCAGTGGTGCTGCATAGGCAGGCAGATGAAGGGCTTACAGTTATCGAGAAGTTTGAAAAACACAGTGATGTAGGTTATGTATTTATTTTGCTAACACCCGATGAAGTAGCATATTTAGCGAGTGAGGAAGGAAAGCCGGATTCAGAGCGTAAAAAAGAGTTGCGGGCTCGTCCAAATGTAATATTTGAGTTTGGATATTTTGTGGGAAAGTTTGGGCGCTCTAGAGTGTGTTGCTTGTATACAGGTGATGTCACTCTGCCAAGTGATGTTAGTGGAATTATTTATAAAAAATTCAATGAGAGTATTGAGGAGATTGCTTACAGTGTGATTAAGGATTTGAAGGCGTCTGGATATAGTATTTCTTAAGTGTAAGATTCTATTCTGGTTTAATTTCCGAGGGCCGGGCATCATGGATGAGAAGAATTTAAAAATCACAAGAAATCTCAAAGTTGGTGCTCTGGATGCGGAAGCAGACGCAGATCTGCTAAACAAGTGCTTTATAGATAATGGGTATTTGGAACAGGTCATGGATGTTGATTCTCCCGCATCTATTATTCTGGGGCGAACCGGTTCTGGGAAGAGTGCGCTTCTTTATAAAATAGCGAAGACGACGCAAAAGCATGTGAAACTAGACCCTAATGATGTATCGGTTAGATTTTTGGAAAGCTCTGATATTGTTCAGTTTTTCGATGCTTTGGGTGTAAGTCTTGATCTTTTCTATCGCCTGTTGTGGAGGCATGTGCTAACTGTCGAATTTTTGAAGCTTCGATACGACATTAAATCAGAGAGCGACAGCAAAGGATTTATTGATGGGCTTTTTAGTTCGTTTAGTCGGGACGTTACAAAGAAAAAAGCTGTTGAGTATTTTAATGAGTGGGGTAATAGTTTCTGGCTCGATACTGATGAGCACTTAAAGGAAATTACAAAAAAACTCGAAACTGATACAAAGAGCTCAATTGGTTTGAAGTATGCCGGGATTAATCTTTCATCTGACGGAGCGCGCAGACTCTCTGAGCAGGAGCGAGTTGAAGTAAAGCAGAGGGCTAGTCAGGTTGTAAGTAGTTTGCAGATAAGAAAATTAAACGAGGTGTTAGAGCTTTTATCTGAGCACTCATTTTCTGATCCTCAGAAAAAATTCTTTATTCTTATTGATCATCTAGATGAAGAGTGGGCGGCAACTGAAACTAGAGTTAGATTTATTAGGGCTCTAATTGAAGAGATAAAAAGTTTTAGAAAAATAAGGCAGGTAAAAATCATTGCTGCGTTAAGAGAGGATCTTTTGGATCAAGTGTTTGATAAAACTCGTGATTCAGGATTTCAACAAGAAAAGTATGAGTCTTACTTGTTGAGTCTCAAGTGGTCAACTGAAGATCTGACGAATATGATTGAGCGAAGGATTAACGAGGTATTTAAGAGTCAATATACGAAGCAGCTAGTGAGTATTAATGATCTCTTTCCTAAACCTAGAAAGGGGGGAGGGCAAACTGCAATAGATTTCATAATTGAGCGCACGCTTAGGAGGCCTAGAGATGTACTTCAGTTTGTTAATGAGTGTTTCTCGATAGCTTATGAGCGTGAAAGAATATCTTGGAGAGCTTTGCTTGCTGCTGAGGCACAGTATTCCGAAAAACGGCTAAAGTCGCTAAAGGAAGAGTGGGGTAATGTTTTTCCAAGCTTCGATGAAACTGTTGAGGTTTTACGTAATATAAAAGCTACGTTCTCTAAATCCATGGTTAAAGACACTGTTTTAGAAGAGGTTATGATTTGTTTGAGTGCAGGAGATTCTCGTGACCCTTGCGTGGCAACAGTTAAAAAATACTATGAATCAAACAGCAGCGTTAAAGAATCTGACTTGTTGATTGCAATGCTTTCATGTCTATACAGAGTTGGAGCTGTTGGTTTGAAGGCTAGTTCCTTAGATACATATATTTGGTCGTACGTAGATCAGGCGTCAGTAACAAGAGGGGAAATTAAACGAGCGGAGCATTTTAAAGTCCATAAAATGCTATATAGATCACTCGATATTATCGTTGATCAGCATGAGATTTTTGATCCAGAGTTGGTTGACTAAGCTGTTTGTTTCGAGACGTCCGGAAGCAAATAATAGTGATACCGTAGAGCAAAGTGAGCTTTTTTGTCGTCGGACTAAAAACGGGCGCTTTCGACGCCCGTTTTCATTTACTCCGCCGCGTGCGCCCGCAAGCGTCGGCCGATCACATCCATCAAATCACAGCCATCGCGCAATGGAATGGCCAGCAGTTTGGAAAAGTCCGTCAACACTACCGTGTCGCAACCGAGCTCGGCGCGGAAGGCGATGTTTTCCAGCACCTGCGTGACAGTGCGGATGCGGTAGTCAGCCATGGCTTGCAGGACGTCGAGTGGTGCTTCGGTATCGATGAGCAGTGAGGCCGGAATCAGGTCGATTCCGGTGAGGGGCATGTATCTATTCATTTGAAGATCTCTGTTTGATTGGCTCAAGGCCGGCACTCAGTCGTCGCCAAACGATTGGGTGACAGCTGTGCGCAGGTTGGCGAACCGGCACAGAGAAAACCGGCAGACCCGAAGGTCTCCCGCGCACAGCCGCCATAATAGCGGCTTTGCGGGTGCGTTGACCCCTGCAATCAAGCGGATAGCCTTCGCATTCTCTATGGTCAGGTCGCCAAACCTGAATCGCCATTTTGGGCGACGGGGCGGACTATAAGCTTCATCGTGTTAGGCGGGCAAGGAGCCAATTCCGAGATTATGGTAGGAATTGAGGCGAGGATTAGCATGGCCATTAAACAAGCGATATGTGCCACCTCGAATCCATATAGCCCTTAAATCGTAAGGTGAGGAGGCCGGCCAGATGATTCTCAGATTTACCTAAGATGATGGCGTGACCGAAATAAGTCAGCCCCTTTGCTTCACGGCTTCTTCTCCGGAACCTCAAAACTCACCACCGTACTCGTCAAAATCTTATGACTAGGATCAGCCACCTCAAGAAGCACCTTGTGAGCGCCAGGAGTCAGTCCGACCAAAATAATCGGGTCTTCACTGGTGTGCGCCCAAGTACCTTTCCAGTCGTCGACGGTCACGTGAAGGTGACCGAGCCGTGGTGATACCTCAACAGCCGTTTTGCCAAATACCGGCATGATCCGGGCGTGCTCAGTTCGATACTGGATGATGACAACGCCGCGGGCCAGCGGCGCGGGGAGCGGCGGATAGGCAATGAGTTTTGGTCCCGTCTCAGACTCCACCGGGAGTATGGCCGGTGGCTGATGGGTGTCTGCTACCTCTTGACCCCACGCGGCTGTGCAAAAGAAGGCACCCAACGCAAGGGCGGATAGATTTCTGAGAGCGAGGGGCATGGGTTTTTCTCCCGCGTGATCTCATTCAAGGCTAGATCAAACCGGACAGTTGTCTATGCCAAAGCTGCCACGCTCTGCGGAATAGCCAAGTAGGAAGGTGGTGTTGAATACGGGCCTTTTATTAACTGGGATCGGAGAAAAACAGCCAGTGAATGGAGCGACGCAAAATGAGAGCTAAGCTTCCTTCTACTGTCGGGCTTATTGAGCAGATTAGGCTTTGCGGCCATGGCGTCTAACCGCCTTCAGCGGTCACCACGTCGTTACAACTGCCAACCCGATCTTGAACGTCAGCCCTTCACAACAGCCTCGGAGGGGAGCCAATGAAACGTTGCGCAATGCTCGTCGCGATCTCTTTGCTGACCACTGCGTGTCAGAGCACCAATGACAATGGCGTCACCCGACTGGACAATTGTGTCTGCTATAAGTCGTCCGAAGCACAACATTTGCAAGCCTCGCAAATGGCATGGCAAGACCCCGAAACGTTGCAGAAGCAATTCTCACATTGCATTTGCCGAGCCTTGGTTGACCTGAAGAAGGTCGATGATCCCGGTAAACTTTTCGTACCCGGAACCGAGATACGAACGGAACTGAAATAAAACAACATCGGAACAGGAGAGGTGGTCTGGCGTGCGAAACAGGCCGTAACCGTCTGGGCTCAACGTCCATATTCAACGTAGGGCCCCAAGTCGAAACCTTGCGTATCCCAGTTGATTCGATAAACCACTTCTTTCCCTGACTTGATCTTGGCCACAACCGTTTTGATCGCGGCCCCCGCACATAATCCAGACTCGGCGAGCCCGGTGCTGAGATTCACTTCACCGGCCGGCAAAAGGAAAGATGCCTTTTGACCGGGACCTATCTTGGCGGCGCGCTGACCCTCAATGTAAAACATGGCGTCACACCCCGCACCGACAAACCCGTCATCACGGAGAATGGTCAGGCGTCCCGGGTCTTCCGTACCCTGGCTTTTGATCGCGTACATCTTGTCGGGCGGCACTTGCCGGGCATCAGAAACCCGCATAGGTGATGTTACGCACCCGCCCAAGGCCAGCAAGAGCGCTCCCGTTGCGATAGTCCTTCGCATGATTTTTCCCTCCTGAAACAGGGCGAATGTATCGGTACCGTGATCACATCGCGCTGGCATTGTTTTCGTGTTCATCGGCAAAGGCCATGAGCACCTCCAGATCGAGCACATCCAGTTTTATCTGGGCGATAAAAGCGGAGAAGGCCAGGTTGGCGGCGAGCAGACGTAGATCGCAGGCCCAGGCCGGTAGGTGGGTTGGCCCTTGCAGCCAGCCGGAATCGAACAGAGGAGCCAGGCGTACGGTGTCCGCCAGGCTGAGGCGTCCCGCAAACAAATGACCCACCAGCTCGGGTCGATTGTCGCGGATCGCGATGCGCAGCAGGGTGTGGACACCCAGCAAACCTGTCAGGTAGGCGGCATCCTTGGTAAACGCCGAACCACCCCGCAGGCTGGCGCCACGGAAGACCCGCTGGGTTGAGCGGAAGGACTCCTCTTGCGACTGGCCGGCGGCAAGAAAACCCTCGAATACTTGTATGAAATCGGCGCCATCCAACGCTTGCTGAACTGCCAGCACGCGCAGGGCCAGGCGGCGCAATCGGCTGATGTCCATACTGCCAGTGAACAGTTCTGCGAGGGTGGCAATGCCTTCCTGAGTTTGAGTCGTGCGTGGCGCTCCCAAACCCAGACTTTTGAGGTTGGGCTGGAGCGCGCCATTTTGTGCGGTAGCGACATGCACGAAGGCCTCATGCTGCAATAGCTGATTCTTGTCCAGTTCAGAGAACAGTGCGCCGCTACGCAGACGAATGCGGCTGGACCCGGCGATTGCCTTGGCAGCCAGGGTCGGATCGAGTACGACCGTGACCCGGCCTTCGCCGAAGAAACGGTCCAGTTCCGGCTGCATCCAGGCGGCGAATGCCTCGGCCGGGATTTCAGCCTGAGTCGGTGGAATCCGGGCACCACCCAGCAGGGCGTCGGTGGTGGTGAGAAAGAAATTGGCCGCGTCCAGCATGCTGAGATTCTGGTTCGGATAATAGAAATCCGGGCGCCGGTACAACGCGGATGAATATTGAGTGAAGGCGGGCGTGCCAATCGCACCGAGCATGCGTCCGGCCGTGGCATAACTGCGCGCTGTCATGGCGAGGTAGTTCCCGGCCGGATGCCCCTCATCGCAGCGGCCAATAAAGGTTTCCAGGGCGGCGATGTCGGCGCTGTGCTCGCGTGGGTGCTGCTCGATTTCAGGCAAGGCTGCTTTCCCTGCGCGCCAATGCGCCAGGAAAACTTCCTCGACGCCAACCGGCCAGGACAGGGCATCCAGTACGCGGATCTTGCGCGCCAGACCGGGTAGCGCGGCATCCAGTTCAGACAGGGGGGCGCTGCTCATGGAGTCTCCCTTGAACGACGAGGTTCATTAGAAAAAGCTTAGCCGCTGCAACGCATTGCGTTGTCGCGGCCTTGTGCTGTTCACGAGCGACCTCAACGTCGCAAAACCCTCAAGGCAACCGATCAATGGCAGAATCCCCCTCAACTTGATCGTTTTGGAGACCACCATGCTTCGTGCGTTTGAACGAAGACTCGACCCTTTTCCTCCTGACGAGGTACCGCCGCCGCCCGAGGGCCTGGCTCGCTTCCTGTGGGCCTGCACCCGGGGCGCCCGCGGTTACATCCTTGCACTGGCGCTGCTCAGTGCCGGTGTGTCGATTTACGAAGCCTGGCTGTTTTCCTTCCTCGGGCAGGTCGTGGACCTGCTCTCGACCTGGCAGGCCGGCGGTGAAGCGGCAGAACAGGAAAGCCGCGTGTTGTGGGGCATGGGCATCGTCATGGTGGCCAGTGTCGGGCTGGTGGCGTTGCGCACCATGGTGCAGCACCAGATATTGGCGATTAACTTGCCGTTGCGGCTGCGCTGGGACTTCCATCGCCTGATGCTGCGACAAAGCCTTTCGTTTTTTTCCGATGAGTTTTCCGGCCGAGTCACGACCAAGGTGATGCAGACGGCGCTAGCGGTGCGCGACGTGCTATTCACCCTTATCGAGATCGCACCCGGGATCGGGGTGTATTTCATCGCGATCATTGCACTGGCCGGCGGCTTCGCTCTGAAACTGATGCTGCCTTTCCTGGCCTGGATCGTGTTGTTCGGGCTGGCGATGCTGTACTTCGTGCCCCGTCTGGGAAAAGTCGGGCAGGAACAGGCCAATGCGCGGTCGATGATGACCGGGCGTATCTCGGACGCCTACACGAACATCACGACGGTGAAGCTATTCTCCCACTCCAATCGTGAAGCGCACTTCGCGCGTGCGGCGATGGAGGATTTCAAGCAAACCGGCTTCCGCCAGATGCGGCTGGTCAGCCAGTTCGAGATCGTCAACCAGGCCTTGGTGGTGGCGTTGATCATGGCAGCCGGTGGTTATGCCCTGTGGCTATGGCATCAGGGTCAGGTCGGCGCAGGTGCCGTAGCGGCAATCACTGCCATGGCGTTGCGTATCAATGGCATGTCGCACTGGATCATGTGGCAAATGACCTCGTTGTTCGAGAGCATCGGCACTGTGCAGGATGGCATGGCGACGCTGACCCAGGGCGCCAAGGTGCAGGATGCGCCGGACGCGGGCGTGCTGGTGACCTCCGGCGGGGCGGTAACCTTCAGCAATGTGAGCTTCAACTATAATGGCGAACGCCAGGTGCTCGATGGCCTGAACCTGAACATCCGCCCAGGCGAAAAAATCGGCCTGGTTGGCCGCTCTGGCGCCGGCAAATCCACGCTGATCAACTTGCTGCTGCGCTTCTATGACGTCGACAGCGGGGAGATTTGCATTGACGGCCAGAACATCGCACACGTGACGCAAGACAGCCTGCGCGGCTCCATTGGCATGGTCACGCAGGATACCTCCCTGCTGCACCGTTCCATTCGCGACAACATCGCCTATGGCCGTCCCGATGCGACCGACGCGCAAATTCGCAGCGCCGCGGCCAGTGCCCAGGCTGATGGGTTCATCAGCCAACTGAGCGACCGGCAAGGTCACACTGGCTACGACACCCTTGTGGGCGAGCGCGGCATCAAGCTGTCGGGCGGCCAGCGCCAACGCGTCGCGATTGCCCGGGTAATGCTCAAGAACGCCCCGATCCTGCTGCTTGACGAGGCCACCAGCGCGCTGGATTCGGAAGTCGAAGTCGCCATTCAGGAAAGCCTTGATGAAATGATGCAGGGCAAGACCGTGATCGCGATTGCCCATCGGCTGTCCACGATTGCGGCCATGGACCGGCTTATCGTCATGGATGACGGGCGCATCATCGAACAGGGCACTCACACCGAATTGCTTGGGAAGAACGGTGTTTATGCGCGGCTTTGGCACCATCAAAGCGGCGGGTTTCTGGGTGAGGATAAGGGCGTGGTCGAGGCTGTGGATCAGGTGTGAGGGTCGATCCAGGTCATACAGCCGCCCCGTGAAAGGTTTTATTGGAAACCTTTTCTGATTGCGCTGAAGGGCGCCCGTGTCAGCAAGACGCATGCACGGGCTTCCCTTATGGTGCTGACATGACGTCCGGGGATGCCTTCCGTGAACTCACAAGTTCGGTATGTGTTGCGGGCAAGATGAGGGCTTAGTTAACCATCACCTCGTTCAGTGCCTGCTGGAGGGTGCTGACCGTGCGCTCGATATTGTGCAGCTTTTCGAGTCCGAACAGACCGATGCGGAAGGTTTGGAAGTCGGCCGGCTCGTCGCATTGCAACGGCACTCCCGCGGCGATCTGCAGGCCGTGGCTGGCAAATTTCTTGCCGCTCTTGATGTCGGCATCATCGGTGTAGCTCACCACTACGCCAGGGGCTTGAAAGCCGGCTGCGGCCACGCTTTTGATGCCTTTGCCGGTCAACATTGCGCGCACCCGGTCGCCCAGAGCCTGTTGTTCGTCGCGGACCTTGTCGAAACCGTAGGCTTGCGTCTCTTTCATCACTTCGTTAAATCGCGCGAGGGAATCGCTGGGCATGGTCGCATGGTAGGCATGTCCGCCCTGTTCGTAGGCCTGCATGATCTGTAGCCACTTTTTCAGGTCGCAGGCGAAGCTGCTGCTTTGCGTCTGCTCGATGCGCTCGAGGGCCAAAGAACTGAGCATCACCAGGGCGCAGCAAGGGGAGGCGCTCCAGCCTTTCTGCGGTGCGCTGATCAGCAGGTCGACTGCGCATTTGTGCATATCAACCCAAAGCGTGCCTGAGGCGATGCAGTCCAGCACGAACAGGCCACCCACCGCATGCACGGCGTCGCCGACGGCCCGCAGGTACTCGTCGGGCAGGAGAATCCCCGATGAGGTTTCAACGTGGGGGGCGAAGACAATCTGCGGTTTCTGCGCCTCAATGGCTGCCAGCACTTCGTCCAGAGGGGGTGGGGCGTAGGCAGCCTGACGACCCGTCTCGACCGGTCGGGCTTTCAGCACCGTGGTGGCCGCCGGGATGTTGCCCATCTCAAGGATCTGGCTCCAGCGATAACTGAACCAGCCGTTGCGTATCACCAGGCATTGCTGGTCGGTGGCAAACTGTCGCGCCACCGCTTCCATGCCGAATGTGCCGCTGCCCGGGACCACCGCAACAGCCTGGGCGTTGTAGACCTGTTTCAGGGTCTTGGAGATGTTCTTCATCACACCTTGAAACGACTGCGACATGTGGTTGAGCGAGCGGTCGGTGTAGACCACTGAGTACTCGACCAGCCCCTCGGGATCGATACTGGGATATAGCTTGGACATGGGTGACTCCTTTGGCAGAGATGTCAGTGGTATCGACCCTGCCCTAAGCCTTGGCAAATGACAAGATTGCTCGGGATTGAATGGCGACTTCTGTCGAGCGGCTGGTATCAACCCTGGCTGACATAGCCAATCAATAAATCGGCTGACAATGTTTACGGGTTCCAAGTATGAGGTGCGATGTTCGCAAGGCGTAGAACCGGCAAGCATCTGGTTGAAGCGGGAACTACAGAGGCAACGGCAACTTCATTGATTTTAAATCTTCGAAATCGGAGCGCGTTGGTGTCGGCTCCCTAGCGTAGAATTTGCACACCGCCAGCCCCGCCCCGAGACGGAACCTCAATGCAAACCCCCACCACTCAACACCCCCTCTGGAAAACCTACCTCCTTTTCCTCGCTCCGATGGTCCTCTCCAATTTCCTCCAATCCATGTCGGGCACGATCAACAGCATCTACATCGGCCAAATGCTGGGCGTCCAAGCCCTGGCGGCCGTCTCCGGCATGTTCCCCATCGTCTTCTTCTTCATCGCCCTGGTCATCGGCCTCGGCGCGGGGGCGGGTGTGCTGATCGGCCAAGCCTGGGGCGCGCGTGAACCGCATCTGGTGAAAACCATCGCCGGCACCACTTTGCTGCTGGGCGCAATGATCGGCCTAGTGGCGGCGATAGTGGGCAGCGTCTTCGCCAGGCCCGCCCTGCAAGGCCTCGGCACACCGCCCGACGTGCTCGACGACGCGGTGTCCTACGCCCACGTGATGATGTGGATCATGCCGTCGCTGCTGGTCTACGTGCTCTTCACTCAACTGCTGCGCGGGGTGAGCGATACGGTGTCGCCGCTGATCGCGCTGGTGGTGTCGACGTGTATCGGGCTGGCGCTGACGCCGGCGTTGATTCGCGGTTGGTTCGGGTTGCCGATGATGGGGATTCAGAGTGCGGCGTATGCCGGGTTGGCGGGGAATTTGTCGGCGATGGGGTGGCTGGCGTGGCGGTTGATTCGCAAGGGGCATCCGTTGGCGCCGGATCGGGAGATGTTTGCGGCGATGCGCCTGGACCTGGTGATTCTCGGCAAGGTGTTGCGCATCGGCTTGCCGACCGGGTTGCAGATGGTGGTGTTGTCGGTGTCGGAGCTGGTGATCCTGGCGCTGGTGAATCAGCACGGTTCGCAGGCGACGGCGGCGTATGGCGCGGTGACGCAGATCGTCAATTACGTGCAGTTTCCGGCGTTGTCGATTGCGATCACGGCGTCGATCCTTGGTGCTCAGGCGATCGGGGCAGGGCGCCTTGAGCGAATGGGGCCGATTCTGCGCACCGGGCTGTTGATCAACGTGTGCCTGACCGGTGGCCTGGTGGTGTTGGGTTATCTGCTGTCGCACTGGTTGCTGGGGTTGTTTCTCACGGAGGATTCCACCCGGGCGAAGGCTGAGCATCTGTTGCACATCATGCTCTGGAGTCTGCTGGTGTTCGGCTTCCAGGCGATTGTCGGCGGCATCATGCGCGCCAGCGGTTCGGTGCTGGTGCCGATGGCGATTTCGATTTTTTGCGTGGTCGGCGTGCAGTTGCCGGTGGCGTATGTGCTGGACGCGCGGTTCGGGTTGGAGGGCGTGTGGATGGCGTTTCCGGTAGCGTATCTGGGGATGCTGGTGTTGCAGACGGCGTATTACAAAATGGTCTGGCAGCATCAGAAGATCGAGAGGTTGGTGTAGGGGAGCGACCCCAACGATCTGTCCCTGATTGATGTCCGGACCTGCGACGCAAGTTCCGCCAGTAATCAGGTCTTCACTTTTCTCGGCGAGTGGAATGGTAAAAGTATGACTGTTTCAGTGGCAGAAGTCCTAAATGCGAGCAGATCGTTATTGCACTTTTCGTAAGTAACCTAACAACTAATGGATCCAATGAACACTATTGGAAATCCCTGTAATTCACTAGACCAGTTGTCATGGGGCTGACAGAGAAGTTGATACGTTAGTACCGGCGCGTGAGACGTTCACAATAACCGCCGTTTGTCGGTGCGCTGCTCAAAAAATGAACATTCCGGGATCCCTGGCCTCTGATCCTGCAGCACGTCACCCAAGACCTGCTCCTGCAGCCGCAGAAAAGAAGTGGAAAATTAACCTCATGTGCATTGAATGCTAATGGGGATTTTTTTACCCGAAATTCAGGAGGCAACAAATAAGCCGGTCATTGATTTGCCAGGCGAACCAATGGGCTAAGCAGTGCCAAGTCGATGAGTTGGCATATCTTATAAAAGTAAGATCGCGCAGGGTTTCGAAGAGTTTAATACCCTGTTTAATATCGATCTGTACTATCGAATAAGGTGGAGAAAGTACCGTGGCGATAAATACAATCATGAGCCTGCTCGAAAATAAAGAGTGCATGGAATTTTTGCGATTGGGCGTTATTTACGTTCATTTAGTGTCGTGTTGTGTGGCCATTGGTTTGGTATTGACCAGTGATGTTGCGATGGTCAGAGACTTGTTAAAACGAAAAACATTCACGGAGCATGATAATGCTCACATGGAAAGTCTGCAGAAGTCGGTCATCGCTGCATTGATAGCGTTGTGGGTGACGGGTGCCGCTATCATCGGTATTGATTACCTCGAAAAAGGTATGAATTATTTTATGAATCCGAAGCTTCACGCCAAAGTAATTATTGTCGTGTTGCTGAGTTATAACGGCCTCATGTTGCATCGCCTGGTACTGCCCTCGCTGCAAAAGGCCGGCTCGTTGCTCAATCTCGGGTTCAGCGCACGGATGATGGCGCTGTTCTGTGGCTCGCTGTCGGCCGTGTCCTGGATGTATGCGGCCATGCTGGGTGTCGGTCGCCCGTTGGCCTGGAAATACTCTCTCTCAGAACTGTTGATGGCATATCCGCTCCTGATTGCACTGGGCTTCCTAACGATGCTGGCATTGACTCAGCGTCTGAAAACACAGGACGCCATCGTTATTTCTCCGGGGACAGTAGCGAGCGCACGATAGGCCGGTTCACTGCGTAAAACTTGCGGGCTTGTCCTGAGCCTGAAAAGCGCGACCTTCTTAGTGCAGGTGATCATAAAAGCCTGCATCAAGGAGGTCGCTTGGTTTTAAGTAAAAAGGCCGCATGCTTCCAGGTATTCAATACCTCTGTGAAGAGCCCTGTATGAGTTTCGCGCTGACGCCGCGGGTAACTCAGGTCTGAACTTGATGCAAGCCGCTGTCCGACCAACAATCCTGAGTGACCCGAGCCGCGAACCGACAGGCGTGATCGCCTGGGAGGTTTTCCAATGGCCCACCATCCTGCAGGACCGGGCCGCTGTCGGTCGGCGTCTGGTGGAACCGTTGCGCAAATACGCGCATCGCCCTGACGTCATCATCCTCGCCTTGCCCCAGGGCGGAGTGCCGGTGGCTTATGAAGTGGCTGCTGCGCTGGAGATCCGCCTCGACCTGATGCTGGTGCGCAAGCTGGGCGTTCCTTCCCATGAAGAGTTCGCGATGGGCGCGATTGCCTGCGGCGGCATCCAGATTCTCAATGAGGACGCGCTACGTGTTCACCCGATTTTGCGTGTGTTATTTACAGACTGCGCCAAGTACCCATTCCCACCACGTAATGCCTCCAATTTGCTCATTCCCTGTTCTTCTCATGTCCACAACTATCGTGTCTTTCCAGTAATGAAACCAAGTCAATAAATCATATGGGCCATCTGTGATGTTGATTACTTTTTCATTTTCTGTGAATTTTTTTCCACTCAGGTAGTACTCGCATGGTTCTTTATGAGATGCACTCCATAGCTTTCTACCCAGTGCTTCTTTTTCTATGTAGGTTTGCGCGTTGGTTGTTTCTACAATCTCACGAGTGATTGTGTCAGTTCCACCCATTGCAAGAACTTCATAGTTAATGCTTTTGATGAAATGTTCTTTTGCAAATTCAGGTATCATGTTTTTCAGTTCTTCGAAGCTAGTGTTGTTAATGTCCACCATGATTTCATAATATTGGTGTATTTCATCTCCTTCGCAGAGGATGAGTTTTATTTTTGCAGGTTTGGGATTTAATAGTTTGCCCGCTGGGATGGCTTTCTGGTAGCTGAACATTTGAGATGAGCTGACAAAAATATTATTTATGAAATACCAACCCACCTTAGTGTGAGCGTAACAATTATGCCACTCGCCCTCACCGTCTTGGGGGCTGGAATCTGAATCGCGAACTTCCACAACTTGATTCTGATTTCCCCATTGAGAGTGGAAAGCTGTTTGGGTGCGAGCCCACTTATTATTTGAATTTAGCCGTTCGCTCATAATTTGAGTTCCTTTCGACTACAGTTGTGAGTGATTTGTCGCAACGTACTGTTTAAGGGTAATCGAGGTTAGACTTGGAAGAACCTGTAAGAACTGACAGTTGTTTAGTCGATTTTTGCCGGGGTTTATCTATTTTATGGGTGCTTGGTTATAAGGAAGCCCCATTATTGTTTGTCACTTCGCAAGCGTCTAATACCGAAAATGAGGCGCAGTTAATTGCGCAAGCTGCTTGCCTGCCCATTCGAATTAAGCAAGGCTCTGCCGCTCCCGGTTTCGGGCGGTTGGTTACACGATCTGGTCAAGGAAAGCGTTGAATGACACTCAGGGTAATAGTGATCGGTGGCTACGGAAATTTCGGCAGCATCGTTGGCAGGCATTTAATCGCAATGCCAGGCGTAGAGCTGGCCTGCTGATGAAAGTGTCCGGGCTGCCCATGAGCAGGGAATGGATCCTGACCTCATTGATCATTTTTCTGTGCGTGGGCTCGCTGGAGGCGGTGGTCTAGCGCAACGGCCACGCCTTACCATTTGATCTGGCGTTGTCGCCTAGTGGCTCTCAAGCCAGTCCTGAAACCGCGTCGCACCGATGATCGGATTGGCGCCTGGTGTCAGCGACTGGTCATTGATCGACGCACCAAAGTAAGGAACCGTGTCGTCCAACACGGTCTGGCGCGGGTCCTTTGTATGCTTCAAGTAATCACTTGCGAACTTGATGAGGGGTCGATTTTCAGGGCCGGCCACTTCGACGGTCTGATTGACCGGCGCTTTCAGCGCGATGTCCGTGAGTGCCGCCGCGACATCGGTCGAGGCCACCGGTTGCAGCGCGGCGGACGTCAAGTGGATGGTGTCGCCTTCCTCACGCCCGGAGTGAGCAATGGCGTGGATGAACTCGAAGAACTGCGTGGCCCGCAAGATGGTGTACGGAATGCCTGACTTCTTGATGAGTTTTTCCTGGGCCATCTTCGCCCGGAAATAACCACTGTCGAGCATCCGTTCGGTGCCGACCACCGACAGGGCGACATGGTGTTTGACGCCGTCGATCTTCTCCGCCGCGATCAGGTTATGCCCGGCGGTTTCGAAGAAGTGCAACGCCGCGTGGTCCTCGAAGGAGGGTGAGTTCGACACGTCGACCACCACGTCCGCGCCTTTCAACGCCTCCGTCAGCCCTTCGCCGCTGATGATATTGACGCCGGTGCTCGGCGATGCCGCCAGGGCTTCATGCCCCAGGTCCTGCAGGTTCTGGCAGAGCTTGCTGCCGATCAGCCCGGTGCCACCGATGACGACGATTTTCATGTTCAGTCTCCCGATGCGATGAGTGCTTGATTCATTAAATACCTGCGCGGGCGGCCGCATCGGGCGATGAGTCGCGTTGGCCGACAGGTGGTCGGAAGTCCAGGTCCGAGGTGGAATAAACAAAGGTTCTTTGCTTTAGTCCACCTATCGCTGGCCCGCGTGGGCCACGACTGGAGCGCTCCATGAATTCTCGATTCCCGTCGTTTTCCGTACTGGCTGCTGCGCTTGTCTTCGGCTTTTTTCCCTGTGCCGAAGCGGCCGAATACACGCAAGTGAATGAAACCGCCAGCATGATCTCATTCACCTACAAACAGTTCAGCTCGCGGGTGTACGGCACGTTTGGCACGTTCAAGGCCACGCTTGATTTCGACACGGCCAACCCCGAAGCGGGCCACACTGCGCTCACCATCCAGCTCGAGAGCATCGATGCCGGCAGCGAAGACGCCAACACCGAACTGCAAAAGCCTGCCTGGTTCGACACGCAGAAGTACCCGGATGCGACGTTTGAGTCGACCGGCGTGAAAACGCTGGGTGACAACCGCTATTCGATCACCGGCAAACTCACGCTCAGGGGCGTCACCCGTGAGGTGGCCGTTCCAGTCCTGCTCAAAGAGGAGAACGCCATCGGGATCTTCGATGGCCGGTTAACGCTCAAGCGTAGCGATTTCAAGGTCGGCGAGGGTGAATGGGGCGACACCGTCGTTTCCGACGACATCAATATCCGCTTCCGGATGGTTGCGCCGCAGCAGTAATCAAGCGAGCTCACGGGGATAAAGCTGCTCATCGAAGCTGTTGCACACGCTAGGCTGGATCGCCATAAAAGGGAAACAAACCGCAGCCTGAACTAACTACAGGCGTCCGCCACCGCCTTCTCGGCGCGTTCAATTTCCTGCTTGATGTCCGTGCTTATCCGCTGTTCCTTGAACTTCTGTTCGAGGAATTGCTGGCTCCCCTGGTTTTTCAATTCCGCATCGGTGGCGGCGTCCTGCGCCTGCAACTCGGCGGCGTGGGCGTCTATGACCGCTTCAACCTCTGCATCATTCTTCGCGTTATCCAGGGAACTGACCAATTTGCCGACTTCCGCCTTCTCTGCCTCGGCATAAGCATCAACAGATAATCCGGCAGCCATCGCCCGCGCGCGAATTTCCACTGTTTCCTTGTGTTCCTTCGCTGCCTTGCACACCGCATCCCGGCGTGCGCGCTCGCCAGCGTCCCACTCTATAAATCCATAAGTCGTCACACCGATCATGGTCAGGGTAACGATGGCGCTGATAAATTGGGCTCTCACATTGCGCAACCTCAACAGTCAAGGGGCTCCCCCCGTATTTGTGATTATCGCCCGATTCCATTGGAGGCTTCAAAAGCGTAGCAGGACGAACGCGTTGCACGTTGGCGATGGATGCCATTTGGCTTGATGACTACGAGACGTTAGAAGCGCACTTGTGTGCTATTACTTTTCTGACGATGGTCACTGAGGCCATCAGGGGGCGCATTAATGTGAATGTGCAGGTACCCATGTGTCGTAATGGATTGTTTGCCTGAGTGGCAGGGTGCCACAATCGCTTCTTTTGTCGCAGCATCATGATCAGGCGGATCAAATGGGTGGCCCAGGATTTCGGCACGACCAGGATACTGTCATCGCAGCGCAGGTGCGCAGTGATCGATTGCATCAGCTATTCCACCAGTCATTCCCTGCGATTTTCGGCAGTTTTCTCGCTGCAATCATGTTGTGCGGACTGTGTTGGGAGCGTTTTGACCACCGCGTCATTTTTACGTGGATCGGGCTGCTGACGGCGTCGTCGTTGCTGCGCATCCTGATGTTCGTTGCCTGGTTTCGCTGCCCGGAGAGTGAGCGCACCCCAGAACGCTGGGAGCGCAGATACTGGTTCACGTTGATGTTGTCCGCCAGTATCTGGGGGGTGGGCGCTTTAGCGGTCATGCCGGCAAACGACCTGCTGGCCCAGGCGTTGGTCATGCTTTTTGCCGTCGGCATGTCGGTCAGTGCGGTGTCGTGTTATTCGTCCTATCGATACATGACGTTGGCGTCCATTGGCCTGGTCTTGTTGCCGTGTACCTTCTGGCTGCTGTTCCAACCGTCAGCGATGCAAATCGGCATGGCGCTGGCCGTTATTGTGTTCGCCTCATTCGTGGCCAGCGCGACGCGCAAACTGTCCGAAGCACTGGAAACCGCCTTCCAGCTAACCCGCGAAATGGAACGCGCCCATCGCATTGCCACGTATGCCGCCCAAACCGACGAACTCACCGGCCTGAAAAACCGCCGCGCTTTTTTTCAGCATGCCCAGCAATTGTTCCATGACTGCAAACAAAACCGGCTACCGCTGTGCGCGGTGATGCTGGATATGGATCACTTCAAGCACATCAATGACACCTATGGGCATCAGGTCGGCGATCAGGTGTTGCGGCAAATGGGCGTGATCATCAACCGGTCGTTTCGCGATACCGATGTCTTCGGCAGGCTGGGCGGCGAGGAGTTCGCGATCCTGCTTCCGAACACCTCCATTGAAACGGCCCTGCATATCGCCGAACATCTTATCCAGTCGATCGGTGGGTTGATGACCGGGCCTGTTCATCGCATATCGGCGAGTCTTGGGGTTGCAGCGATGGAGAGTGGCGACAACGATCTGCAAAGTTTGCTGAATAACGCGGATAAGGCGCTGTATCGGGCCAAGGCGCGGGGGCGGAATCAGGTGGCTGTTTCGGAGTAGGGGTGGGTGGCGTCGATTGAAATGAGCTACGACTGGTAACTTCTCAACTCACGTAAAAGCCTTCGGCACCTAAAAAGCACCGAGGGCCTTCGCTAACACACAGAGCTTGAGCCTGGTGAAACCCTGTGGCGAGGGGACTTGTCCCCGTTCGGCTGCGAAGCAGTCGCAAACCTGACGACACGGTTAGGCTGAAGAACGCAGGGGGCCGCTTCGCGACCCAACGGGGACAAGTCCCCTCACCACAGGTCATGTGTTCACAGCCCCTTTTCTAACAGGCAGGCTTTTCTTGAGGGTGTTTAAGCGAGCTTCACATTCATGGTGATCCGCGCCGTGAACACCTTCTTGCCCTCAGCATCATGAATATCCACCGGCACGATCTTGTCGCCCTCAGTCTGCCAATCCACCGCCTCACCATCGGCCACCGCCGTCACGTTTGTTTTCGCCTTGGCCAAGTACTCAACCGTCATCCCTTTCGGAATCCAGCGCGCACCAGCGGGAATGGACACGTCAGTCATCGTCCCGGCAGCCAGTTCGGCGGCGTTGCACATCGCAATTGCGTGAACCGAGCCCAAGTGGTTGGTGATCTCCTTGCTGAACGGCACCTGCACCGTGGCATGGCCCGGGCGCAACTCGGCGATCAGCGGGTTGATGGTGCTGAAGTAGGGTGCTACCTGGCAGGCCATTTTGCTGAACGCTTGCGGGCCAGCGCTGTTAAACATGCTGAGAAACTGACTCATTTTGAAGCCTCGCTGAGGGATGGTTTTACAGAATTATCTTCCGTAACAGAATAATGTTCTGTTACGGAACAGTATTCTGTCGCGATGAAATCTGTCAACCTAGCGCAGCTTTCTCACCGGCAGCCGCCTGCCTTGTCATGAATTTTCTGGCCTGTATCCCGCATGGAAACCGCAGATCTACTCGAGCGCAGCTACCCCGGCAGAAGAGCCGAACTCAAGCGCGACATCTTCAGAAAAGCCCTGGCTCTGTTCAACGAACAAGGGCTCGAAGCCACGACCATCGAAATGATCCGCGCCGAATGCGATACCAGCGTCGGTGCGATCTACCATCATTTCGGCAACAAGGAAGGCTTGGTGGCCGCGCTGTTTTTCACCGCGCTGGACGATCAGGCACTGCTTCGCGACAACTACCTCGCCGAGGCACAGACGACGGAAGAGGGCGTGCACGCGCTGGTCCACAGCTACGTCGATTGGGTGGACAGCCAACCCGAGTGGGCGCGTTTCCAGTACCACGCACGGTTCGCCGTCACCAAAGGCCCGTTCAAGGAAGAACTGGCCAGTCGCAACAAAACCCGTAACCAGAAGCTCGGACAATGGCTGGCAGAACCCGGCCGGCGCGATGAGCTGCGAGCGTTTCCTGCTGAATTGCTGCCGTCGTTGATCATCGGCCAGGCTGACAGTTACTGCCGCGCATGGTTGTCGGGGAGGGTGGTCGCCAGTCCGAAGGCCTACAGGGCATTGCTGGCAGAAGCGGCGTGGCGATCAATCTGTGACAATACCCCCGCCGAAACCCAGTAAAGCGATCCCGGAGTCAGAATTTCAATGCCCCAACTCACCCACTTCGACGCCCCGTGCCCGGAGCACATCAACAGCCAGATCCTGCAGATGGTCGTCGACAACCTGACCGACATCAGCATGGTCGGCATCGCGCCGAGCAACCCGCTGTACAACGTGTATCAGTACACGGTCGGCTACGAAGTGCACCTGTACCTGGAGGCTCTCGGCGGGGGCAAAGGCATCGCGGTCGAGTTGATCGTCGCCACCGACGATGAAGCCCCTGAAAAGGTCATCGGCTTTGTGCTGTACCTGCCGGTCAAGGACGATCCCGAAGCGTGCGGCGTGGCCTACATGGCCGTCGATTCGGGTCATCGTCGCCGAGGCGTCGCGCGGGCCATGTTGCAAGACATGGTCAGCCGCTACCCCCACGCCGAACTGACCTGCACCGTCGCCAAGGTGCCGTGGTTCGAATCGATGGGTTTTCAGGTGCTGGGCGTGCGCGGCACGCAGGTGCTGATGAACACCCACGACCACAGTAGCGAAGGCCTGATGGGACTGTTGGATGTCACATTTATCTACAGTTCTTTAGAGGTCCGGCAGATACATAACTACTTGCTGCAAAAACACGGAAAGCGCGCAATGGTCGATGCTGAAAAGCAACGCGACCGGCATCTGGACCAAATGACCCACAACGCCAAGGTGTTTGTGCTGAATCGTTTGGGCCGGGACGCGGCGAACGAGCCCCGTCTGGACTAGACTCATAAGTCCTTTTGGGAGCGCGCGGTCGTCCAGCCATGATATTCTGCGCGCCAACTTGGTTTGACCTATTCAGTTTGCACGTCCTTGAGACGTGCCAACAGGATCAATGTCGCTCAAGTAGCTGAAGCCAATAATGATAAAAAGTCAGTTCAGTAGGGACATATAAACTGAGGTCGATGGAGACACGTCGGCCTTGTGTGCCCACCCTTCGATTCTTGTTTACGAGCACCCACGACGTCCTGCCTGAAGGTCGTGAACCAAGGGGCCGTGAGCGAGAATTGGAAGGGCGGATGGCGTTTTATCATAGGTGCTACAGATGTTTAAGAAAATGAACACGGCCCTGCTGGGGCTGGCTTTGTCGATGGGGATCACGTCCGTTCACGCGGAAGAGGCAAAGAAAGTCGATGTACTGCTGATCGGCGGCGGCATCATGAGCGCGACCCTGGGTGTCTGGCTCAACGAGCTGGAACCTGGCACCTCGATGGAAATGATCGAGCGCCTCGACGGCGTCGCCCTGGAAAGCTCCAACGGCTGGAACAACGCCGGTACCGGTCACTCCGCCCTGGCCGAGCTGAACTACACCCCGGAAGACGACAAGGGCAACGTACAGATCCCGAAAGCCGTTGAAATCAACGAAGCGTTCCAGATCTCCCGTCAGTTCTGGGCCTGGCAGGTTCAGCAAGGCGTGCTGAAAAACCCGCGTTCGTTCATCAACTCCACGCCGCACATGAGCTTTGTGTGGGGCGATGACAACATCAAGTTCCTGAAGAAGCGCTACGAAGCCCTGCAAGCGAGCCCGCTGTTCGCCGGCATGCAGTACTCCGAAGACCCGGCTGTGATCAAGAAGTGGGTTCCGCTGATGATGGAAGGGCGCGACCCGAACCAGAAAATCGCGGCCACCTGGAGCCCGATCGGCACCGACGTCAACTTCGGCGAGATCACCCGCCAGTTCGTCGCGCACCTGCAAACCACGCCGAAGTTCGACTTGAAACTGTCTAGCGAAGTGCAAGACATCACCAAGAACGACGACGGCACTTGGCGCGTCAGCTACAAAAACCTGAAAGACGGCAGCAAGTCCGAAACCGACGCCAAGTTCGTGTTCATCGGCGCAGGTGGCGGTGCACTGCACCTGCTGCAGAAGTCCGGCATTCCTGAAGCCAAGGAATACGCAGGCTTCCCGGTAGGCGGCTCGTTCCTCGTGACCGAGAACCCGACCATCGCCGAGCAACACCTGGCCAAGGCCTACGGTAAAGCCTCCGTTGGCGCACCGCCAATGTCGGTTCCGCACCTGGACACCCGTGTCCTGGACGGCAAGCGCGTCATCCTGTTTGGCCCATTCGCGACCTTCAGCACCAAGTTCCTGAAGGAAGGCTCGTACCTGGACCTGCTGACCACCACCACCACGCACAACGTGTGGCCAATGACCAAGGTCGGCATCAAGGAATACCCGCTGGTCGAGTACCTTGCCGGCCAACTGATGCTGTCTGACGAAGACCGCCTCAACGCCCTGAAAGAATACTTCCCGAACGCCAAAGCCGAAGACTGGCGCCTGTGGCAAGCCGGCCAACGCGTGCAAATCATCAAGCGTGATGAAGCTGCCGGTGGCGTGCTGAAACTGGGCACCGAGATCGTTGCTTCCGCTGACGGTTCGATTGCTGGCCTGCTGGGCGCATCGCCGGGCGCATCGACTGCAGCACCGATCATGCTGACCGTGCTGCAGAAAGTGTTCAAGGACAAGGTCGCTTCGCCAGCCTGGCAGGAAAAGCTGCATCAGATCGTGCCGAGCTATGGCACTCAGTTGAATGGCAGTCCTGAAAAGGTTGCGCAGGAGTGGGCTTACACCGCCAAGGTGCTGCAACTGACTCCGCCGCCGGCGATTGGTCAGGTAGCGGCTCCGGCTGCTGCTCCGGCTGATGCTGATAAAGCGAAAGCGCCGAAGGCTAATGCTGCCAGTGATATGGCTTTGTAAGTAGACGCGTAATCAGAAAAAGCCCACTGATCGGAGACGGTCAGTGGGCTTTTTTGTGGAGGAGAGATTCTCAAAGGGTAAATTCATCTGGGCCCACATGTCTGCGTTCGGCTCGCCCGCGGATCACCGCCGGCTAGCGATTTCAGCCAGCACGTGGCTAATCAAGCCTGAAATGTTACGGCTATTGATAGCTATTGAAGGCAACACCGCTTGAGGAAGCTAGGGCGTAAAGCCCTAGCAGATAGCAGATGTCACTTTTTCTTTTTCGCCGGCTTTTCTGCCTTCTCTGATTTCTTAGCCTTCTCTGGCTTGCTATCAGCTTTCTTTGCAGATTTCTTTGGTTCGGCATCTTTTTTCTTGTCTTTCTTTTCGGAAGATTTCGAAAGAGCCGAGGCCGCAGCTGATTTTTTTGCCGGTGAAGACTTTTTGTCTTTCAAGTCCTTGCTGGCTTTCGAAGCTTCACCTTTGCTTTTCTTCTCGTCTTTAGCCACGTTGACCACCTCTCGGAGTATGCCGGTATTAGCACAATGCCTGTGTGAATATCACAAGCTAGTCATTAGGCGAGCGCGTACAAAAGCGGTTCAAATTTTTTTATGCGTTGAGATTGGCTTTGGGGGGGGGCGCCGAGTTCCGCAAGCGGCGTCAGGGTGCTGCTAACTGACATTGGCAACGCTGTCCGGTCAGAGCAGATGCTGTTCGATCCATTGTGCAACGGTGGTGGTTTCTATTTGCCGTTCGGCGTTGTAGGTGCGGGCCTTGTCCCAGGCGACGCCGTTGCCCTGCGCGAAAACCGCCCGGTATTGACGGGTAGGATCGCTGGGGGCCGCGGCGAGAGCGGCTCTCAGCGCAGGTACCGTCCATTCGACGCGTTCGACCGTTCTGTCGAGCAAGCGGTCTACAGTGTCGGCTAATTGCCCGTAGGTGAGGGTATCGCCAGCGGTGTAGATCACCCGGTTGACCAGCGTTGGCTCGAACAAGATCGAGGCTGTCAGTCGCCCGATGTCCTCCGAGGTGGTGACTGTCACGGCGGTGTCCCAACTGCCCAAGGCGCGTATGGTGTTCTGGCTCAGGTCGACCACGCCAAACGAGGATTCGAACAGGAAGCTGGTGAACATCCCGGTAGAAATGATCAGCCATTGCACGCGAGACTGGTTGCGCAGCAATTGGCGCACGTCCAGTTGCTCGTCAAACAGGTCTTGCGGGCTACCCCGGCCGATTACGTCGTAGTCCACGCCGAACTGCCATGGCACGAAACGCTTCACATCTGACTGCAACGCGGCGCGGGCCAGTTTGAGTTGCGTCCCGGCACCGGCGACGAAGCCGAGGCAGCTGACGAGGGTGTCGAAACCGCTGAACATCGCCGCGAGCTGATCCTCGGAGTCATTGACCGCATCGCCCGGCAGCACCTCGATGCCCAGAGCTTGCAGTTCCAGGAGAGTTTGGTTTTTATCTGCGGACACGCTGTCGAGAGTCGAGGGACGCATCATCACCGTGATGCTGGCGGCCGACCGAGCAGCTAGCTCGCGAAGTACGGCCATGCCGAGCTCGCCGGCGCCCAGAACCAGGATGTTGTCGGGTTTTGCAGGGTTGTGCGGGTGCATGTGTAACTCCCAAGGAATCATCAGTCATCTGTGTTTTTTATCCTGGCACCATTGGTTAACGTTAAAAAGAAGGCACACGCGTGATACCGCATAACGAAATGAGTGAAGAAGAGATCATCCGCCAGTCCCGAGCCGTGTGCGATGCGCTCAGTGCAGAGGACGACGGGCTCAAGCGCGAAGTGCTGACACACGCGGGCAATCGCTGGTCGCTAGGGATTGTCCATACGTTGGGAGTCGCAGGAAGATTGCGTCACGCCGAAATCGGCCGACGCCTGCCGGGCGTCACCCAACGCATGCTGACCCGTAGCCTGCGGCAACTGGAGCGTGATGGGTTGATTGCGCGTTTCGACCACGGCGAGGTGCCGCCACGGGTCGATTATGAACTGACCCCGTTAGGTCGCAGTTTTCTGGCGCGTATGGTGCCGTTGTGGACTTGGCTTCTGGAAAACGCCGAGGGCTTTCGCACCGCGAGAGTTTGCTTTGATGCTGAAAGCCAATCTGGCAAACCATAATGGAACCAGACAAAAGACTTCGCCTTGTTCGCAATTGAGCCAGTCTGGCTTACCGCTTTGGACGATTTCTGCCTGTCAACATGGCGCCGGCCATCCAACAGATGATGTCCTTGGCGGAGTTGTCGGTGCATCGGGCGTCAAGGTGAAATAGGTGCAAACCTATTTCAGGGCTAGACATGAATCTCAACGCTGCTGATTCACGGAAATCGCGCAACTAACGTGGTTTTGTGGCAAGGGAGCTTGCTCCCGTTGGGCGGCGAAGCAGGCCTGAACAAGTTGAACTCACTCATCGCCGTACATCAACTCCAAGCCCGTCATTGCAAATATCGGTCGTTAAACTTATTGCATTGTTGATGTAACGCTTATTTATGTTGTGCATGGCGCGTATATAGGTGCTCTGCGCAAAAGCCGTCGACGAGAACTGCACGGTATTAACTCGCTGCGAAAAAATACAGAATGCTTAATCAATAAAAATATTTATAAAAGTCCAGTGACTCACGATCAAAGGAAAAGATTTGCAGATGTTAAGTTTTGCAGTGCGATATTAAGCTCGCATCAGGTGCATTTCTCCGTTGCTCGCCGTTAGCTACGCCTTAGGTCCAATGGAATTTAGGGCATGCCTATGAGAGGGTGCGGAGACTGAATAATTAATTTAAATATAAATTATTCAGATTTGTGAGTGTTATCAGTTGGTTGTTGTTAAATGTGATGAACGCCGTACAAAAATGATCGAGCATTTCGACGTTAATTTAATTTTTCATCTAAACTTAAGTTTTGGTGGATATTGCCAATAAGAATGGAAGCAGCCGCGTCTACATGAGGTAGCGTATGAGCAATTTACCGCCAGCAAGTCCGCAGCATCCGGAAGTCGGTGCGCAAGTGAGTGCCACACCTTATTTCATGCGTTGGAGCAAATCAATTCCCAGCAGGTGGGCGCGCCATGGCCTGGTCGTCGTATTGCTGGCGGTCAGCGGTTTTGCGGTATGGTCTTCCGTCGCCACTGGACGCTTGGGGCAGGAGGCGATCGCCGCAAGCATGCTGTCTGACCACTACACAGCAGCGGCGAGTGCCGTGTTAGCCGCCGAGTCTTTGGAGCATAAGTATCGGTTGGACCCCAGTCCGAAAATACTTCGTAGTTTCAACGACGTTGCAGCGCAATTGAGCACGGCGCTGGAGCGTATTCACCACTCCGGATCACCTGCTGATCATTTGCTTGTCCAGGATGTTCGTACCTCACTGGTTCCTTATCTGGAAAGCATCTACAAGATGTTCGACGCCGTGGAGCTTGGAGATTCCATGTTGGCGCGCCAAATTGATGAAGAGGAGGCTGACCCGCTATTCGAAAAGATTGAAAATGTTGTCCTGCAAGCAGCCGCCGCTCACCACCGGGGGTCGATCGCGGCGCTGGAGAAGCTGCGTACACGGGAGTCTTTCAACGCCAATACCACTCCAATCGTTTTTATGGCCGGGCTGCTTCTGGCTGGCTTGTTCGCCCAAGTGCTACGGGGCACGCGTATCGAACTCGACAGTGAGCGCAAGGATGCCCTGCACGCGTCGTTGCATGACAAACTTACCGGGCTGGCCAATCGAACGCTGCTGGCAGACCGTTTCGAGCAGGCACTGCGCCTGGGCCGTCGCCAGGGAACGACCACAGGCCTTTTGCTGATTGACCTTGATCGATTCAAGGAAGTCAACGATTCACTGGGGCATCACTACGGGGACCGCCTGCTTGATCAGATGGGCAAGCGCCTGCAAAGTGAAGCACGGGAAATCGACACAGTTGCCCGGCTAGGGGGTGATGAGTTTGCGATTCTGCTCCCCGCCGTCGAAGGCCTGGATGGGGCGTTGATAGCGGCGCGGCGGCTGCATGCGGCGATTACCGCATCATTTGAAATCGATGGGGTCGAACTGGATGTCGAGGCCAGTTTTGGGGTAGTGGTTTCCGGGCTGCACGGTGACGATCCTTCGACGCTCATGCAGCGCGCCGACATCGCCATGTATGCAGCCAAGAAGCAGGGCAAGGGCATACTCGCCTATGACCCGGGAACGGATCGTCGCTCCCCAGAACGCTTGGCAATGCTCGGCGAACTAAGGCGAGGTCTGGAGCGAGGCGAATTGTTCCTGGAGTACCAGCCAAAAGTAAGCCTGAGTACAGGAGCCGTCACCGGAGTCGAAGCGCTGGTGCGCTGGCAGCATCCGGTACGAGGACTGGTGAACCCAGATGAGTTCATTCCGTTTGCCGAGCTGACCGGAATCATCGGCTCCTTGACGCGATACGTGCTGAACCTCGCGATGTCTCAGGTGCGAGCCTGGGCTGACATCGGGATATGCATACCGGTTGCCGTGAACATTTCTGCACGCAACCTGCTGGACGACAAGTTGGTGTATCAGATCGTCGATCTACTTGAACACCATCATTTGACCCCAGACATGCTCATGCTCGAAGTGACCGAGTCTGCGATCATGCTCGATTCCTATGCTGCTCGAACCATCTTGAGGCAGTTACATTCCATGGGTATTCATATCGCCATCGATGATTTCGGCGTCGGCTATACAAGTCTGGCTCAGTTAAAGGATTTGCCCATCAGCGAGCTTAAGATCGACAAATCCTTTGTACTGGCCATGCAGAGCGATCAGGCGAACGAACTCATCGTAAGAAGCGTCGTCGATCTGGGCCATAACCTTGGCATGGCGGTCATCGCCGAAGGCGTAGAAACAGCCGACGTGCTCAATGCGCTGGGAGACTACCACTGCGATATGGCTCAGGGTTTTCACGTCTGCCGACCGGTAAGCGCCGATGCGTTCATTCAATGGTATGAACAGCGAGCGCGCAAATAGGCCCACAGCTGCGAAACCCTCGCTTCAGCCAACGTCATGGCCAGCGAATTGGCATTCAGTCTAACCGGCCCGATCCGCAGGAGCAGGTGAGGCCGTTGTTTCAACGCGTCACACAGTCAAAAGCCCACTGAACCGGTAACGGTCAACGGGCTTTTTTGTGTCAGGTACCGCTCATACCAAAGCATTAATTTCAAACACCCATGTTCAGTGGTCACTGCCAGTGTTTGCTCATAGATTCTCAGTTGCCGAGAGGGCGGTGCCGTCGTCAGTCGGACTGTCTTGTGCCTCGCAGGCGCAACCTTTTAGAACAAACAGGGGTGTCGAAAATGACTGATGAGACAAGCGGAACCACCCGTAGAAAATTGATGAGAACCGGTGCCATGGCCGCAGCCCTAGCCGTGACAATACCTGCGCAGCAGGCCCAGGCAGCCGTGCCGGCGGGCAGCAAAAGCGACGGCGATACCAGTGGCACGGGGACGATCACGGTCAAGGACGGCACGCGGATTTTCTACAAGGACTGGGGCACCGGACAGCCGATCGTGTTCCATCACGGCTGGCCCCTGTCCAGTGACGACTGGGATGCACAGATGCTGTATTTCCTCAGCAAGGGCTTCCGTGTCATTGCTCACGATCGTCGCGGCCATGGTCGTTCGTCTCAGACCGCTGTCGGCAACGACATGGATACCTACGCCGCCGACGTTGCTCAACTGATGGCGCATCTCGACATCAGGAACGCCGTGCATATCGGTCACTCCACCGGTGGCGGCGAGGTGGCTCGCTACGTGGCGCGTCATGGTCGCGGTCGCGTCGCCAAAGCGGTGCTGATCGGTGCGGTGCCGCCGATCATGATGCGCACCGCAAAAAATCCGGGCGGCCTGCCTCTGGAAGTCTTCGATGGTTTACGCAAAGCCCTGGCCGACAATCGCGCCCAGTTTTATCGAGATTTTCCGACAGGTCCGTTCTATGGCTTCAATCGCCCGGGCGCGAAAGTCTCACAACCCATCATCGAAAAATGGTGGTGCCAAGGCATGAGCGGTGGGGTCAAGGCGCAGTACGATTGCATTCGAGCCTTCTCGGAAACCGACTTTACCGATGACCTGAAGAACATCGACCTGCCGACACTGGTGCTACACGGCGAAGACGACCAGATCGTACCGATCGCCGATTCGGCATACCTTTCAATCAAGCTGCTCAAACGGGGCACACTGAAAACCTACCCGGGCTTGCCCCATGGCATGTGCACTACCCATGCCGAGGTGATCAATCCGGATCTACTGGCGTTCATCAAAGGCTGATGATCGCGACGCAGGTGGCCAATCGAAATAAGTGGTAAATCGGGGACGTTGGATCAGGTAGATCCGCTGGAGTAGTTGGGGCGTTGTTCAAACGCGTCTCGTTGTAAAAAGCCCACTGGGCCGGTGACGGTCAGTGGGCTTTTTTGCGTGCGGAATTCGAATTGTGGCGCTAAGACGAAGATTGATCATCCGCCACTGACCTTCCAGTGTTTCACGTCATCCGCAAACACCATCTGCTTCATCTCATGAGCAATGCCGTAGGCCAGCGACTCGTGTGCAGCGATGACTTTTTCCTCCGCTGACAAACAATGAAAAATATCGAGTTTGGTCGCTGCATCAGCGGTTTCAAGCATGAAGATTTGCACGTAGCGCGCGAGGTCATTGTCGAGACTGGACAGGTATTCCCGCAGCCGTTGATGGTCGACGGATTTTTGGCTGAAGTACCAGTTCATCGGGTGAATCAGAAAGCGTGCATGAGGTGATGTGATGCGCCGGCCTGCCGCCAGAAACATGATGATGCCCATCGATTCGATATTGCCGGCGTTGATTGCGCAAAGCGGTACCGGCAATGACTTCAGGAACGTGTAGAGCGTGAAGCCAAAATTGGTACTACCGCCACAAGTGGACAGGTTCAGGAGAAGTGAGGTGGCACCCTGATCGATGGCTTCAAGGCAGGTATCCCTGAAGCGTTCTGCCGTTGCCTGGTCGATCTGGCAATGAAAATGCACGATGTGTTCAGTCATCGATTGACCTCCCGAGTGTGATGCCTGGAGGGCGTGTACGCGTATTAAGTCTAGTAAACATCGAACATCTGATATGAAAAGCCAGCCATCGATGAATGACACGCCGCCAGTCGACCGCGCGGCTTTTCGATGGAACCAAATCCCCGAATCCACTCGTCGCCAGCCCCCCGTTTTCGTTCAAACTTTCTGTTTTGTGCGTCCTCCGAATTAGACGAGCCCATGCTCGTGCTAACGATGTAGAGGTGAACAAAATGGCCAATACAGGAAATAAAAATCCAGGCAATTTTTCTGATGACCGGGACAAGGCTTCTGAAGCCGGCAAGAAAGGCGGAGGAGCCTCCGGCGGAAATTTCGCCAATGATCCACAACGGGCGTCTGAAGCAGGCCAGAAAGGTGGTCAGGCTTCTGGCGGGCAACCATCGCGCGAGCGCGACCGCATGTCCGGAGGCGGGCAAGGTACAAATCGCGGAGGGGAATTTGCCGACGATAAGGAAAACATGTCCAAACCCGGCCAAAAAGGTGGCCAGGCTTCAGGCGGACAACAGCCCAAAAAGGCTGATCAATCGTCCAGTGGCGGGCAAGGAAGCGGACGCGGCGGCAATTTCGCCGATGACCGCGACAAGTCGTCTGGAACGGGGCGCAATGATGATGGGATGAGCGGAGGTGGAGGGCGTAAGTCCTGATGTTGTTTGACCCTATCAAGCCCCGGATTTTCGGGGCTTGATTTCGATGGCAATGCTCGTCTTATCTTGCATAAGTCATGCTGATGGGGCTAGATCGCCTTCACCCATGTCTCCTCGCCAGGATCAATTTATGCCACTGAGATTTCACAAGATGCACGCCAATGGCGATGACTTCGTTGTGGTGGACTCTCGAAACTCCGCCAATCCAGTGACAGGCTCCATGGCTCGGCGAATGGGTGATCGCAACCGCGGCGTTGGATTCAATCAACTCGCAGTGGTGCTCGATTGCGATGATGCCGATGCGCGCTTGATGTTTTGGAACGCAGATGGCTCCACGCTGGACGTGTGTGGCAGCGCAACGCGGGGAGCCGCGGATATGCTGATGCGCGAATCGAATGCTATGTCGATAGCACTCCGAACCAACCGGGGGCTGCTCACTTGCGAACGAACCTCCACCGGCGCCATTTCGGTCAACATGGGGAAGCCGCTTTTTGGCTGGTCGAATGTTCCGCTGGCTCAGAAAATGGATACCGCTGTATTACCCATTGATGGCGGTCCAACTGCGTGCAGTATGGGAAATCCGCACTGCACTTATTTTGTCGATGATCTTGCGGCGATTGATATCGCGACAATCGGACCCACCATTGAAACCAACCCTCTGTTTCCCCTCAGGACGAACGTGCATTTCGTCCAGATCATTGACCGAAAGCATATCCGGTTGCGCATTTGGGAACGCTGCGGCGGTATACCGCTTGGTTCAGGTTCCTGCTCGTGCGGCGCCGTTGTTAACGGAATTCGTCGTGGTTTGTTAGATGATTCGGTTGAGGTTGAATGTGACGGTGGCACCGTAACCGTTCAATGGGATGGCGTGGGATCGGTGTTTCTCAGTGGGCCGGTAGAGACAACTTTTTCGGGGACACTCGCGGGTAGCTGGTCAAATCGGTAAGGGTTAGGGCTTTTTGGTGTGCGGCATCCGGATCCGTTGGGTTCACGGGCGACTTCCCTGAAACTAAACATCAAGTCAGTGGAACCCCGCGCATCCCCCGCGCCGGATCATCCAGCAACCTGAACTGCTCCACCATAAAATCAATCAACATCCGCATCGACGGCAGCATCCCGTGCCGGCTCGCAAACACCGCATAAATCATCTCGGTCCGCGGTGACCAATCAGGCAACACCACCACCAGTTGCCCGCGCTCAATAAAGTCATGCACCAGCGACATCGGCATCTGCGCAATGCCAACGCTGTCTATCGCCGCGCAACGCAGCATCGGCAGACCCTTGGTAATCAGTTGCGGACGGTGCTGGATCGTGAATTCCGCGCCATCTTGATGGAACAGCGTCCAACTGTAATCACGTTGCGGACTGCCGTGATGGACGCTGGGGAAACGTGCCAGGTCTTCCGGCTCCCGGGGTTCACCGAGGCGTTTCAACAGCGCGGGACTGGCCACCAGGCATTGTGGCCGTTGGGACATGACGCGGTTGACCAGGTCCGAATCCTGGAGGGGAGGCGGGCGTACTCGCAGTGCCAGGTCAACGCCCTCGGCGACCACATCGACCTGGCGGTCGCTGGCTTCCAGATGCACTTCGACACGCGGGTGCATGGCCATGAATCGGGTGATGATGCTGCCGACGCATTCTTCCAGTAACACCGTCGGGCAGGTGACGCGCAGCAAGCCGCCGGGTTCTGAGCGGGTCAGGGCGACGGCGGCTTCAGCGGCTTCTGCCCCTTTGAGCATGGCGCGGCAATGGGCGTAATACGTCTGCCCTAATTCCGTCACCGTGAAATGGCGCGTGTTGCGGATGATCAAGCGCACGCCCAGGCGTTCTTCGAGCAGGGCAATGCGGCGGCTGAGATTGGATTTGGGGATGCCCAGCGCCCGTGCAGTCGGCGCGAAGCCGCCGTGGTCCACCACCATCACGAAGTACTGAAGGTCATTGAGGTCGAGCACCGGGTGGCGTCCATTCGGCCAAAAGAGGCCAACTATACAAGAACGATCGTCCAATGGATGGGAAAGACAAACCCGTTTTTCGGGACTGGTTCACAAGACCGCGAAGCGCCTAGATTGCCGCCGTTCGGTTGGTTCATTAAAGGAGCTTCAGATGTTACGCAGGACAGTTTTCGCGATGTCTTTGGGTTTGGCCATATTGGGTTCGGTGGGTTATGCCAACGCTGCCAACGATCCGTCCGTGGTGCTGGTGCACGGTGCGTTTGCCGACGGTTCTGACTGGGCGAAGGTGATCAGGTTGCTGCAGGACAAGGGCGTGAAAGTACGGGCCGTGCAGAACGGTTTGAATTCGCTGGCCGATGATGTGGCCACGACCCGCCGTGCCATTGAAACGGCACCGGGCAAGGTCGTGCTGGTCGGGCATTCGTGGGGCGGCAGTGTGATCACCGAGGCCGGTGCGAGCGACAAGGTCGCGGCGCTGGTCTATGTGGCCGCCTTCGTCCCTGACGTTGGGCAGACCACGGCAGAGGTCGGCAAGGACTATCCGCCATCGCCGGGCATGGGCCAATTCTTGGCCGACAAGGCGGGGTATCTGTCGCTCACCCAGCAGGGTATCGAGCAGGATTTCGCTCCGGACGTGCCCGCTGCCCAGGGGCGGGTGATGGCCGCTACGCAAGGCGCCATTAACTCTCGAGCGTTCGACGAGCGTATCAGCGTGGCGGCCTGGAAGCAGAAACCTTCGTGGTACATCGTCAGTGAGCGCGATCGCATGATTGCACCTGACTTGCAGCGCGCACTCGCCCGGAAAATCAACGCCACTACGACGGCGCTGCCGACCAGCCATGTGCCGCATCAGTCCCGACCTGCAGACGTGGCCAGGGTCATTACCGAAGCGCTCAACAGCACGCGCTGAACATGACCTGCGATATCAATTCAAGTCGCCACATCAATCAATAGGGATATGAAAATGACTGTGCACAGCAAGGTATTCGACTTTGTCATTCTGGGCGGCGGCTCTGCCGGTGCCGTATTGGCGGCGCGTTTGTCGGAAGCCCCGCAACTGAATGTGCTGTTGGTTGAAGCGGGTCGAGCCTTTGACCCCGATGAATACCCGGCAGAGATCTACAGCAGCAACATCATCGCCGCCAACGCGGATGAGCGTTATGAGTGGGGCTATTTCGCAACGCCGGTCGAGCAACCGCAAGCGGTCTACACCCCGCGGGGAAAAGTGCTGGGCGGAAGCTCTGCCATCAATGGTGCCGTTGCCTGCCGTGCGTTGCCCTTTGACTTTGCGCGCTTCACCGCCAAAGGCCTGAAAGGCTGGAGCTTTGAAGAGGTGCTGCCGTACTACAAAAAAATGGAGCGCACGGCCCACGGTGAAGATAAATGGCATGGCCGCAACGGGCCGCTGCCGATTCACCAGATGTCGCTGGATTACATCACCCCTGTGCAGCGCGCAATGGTCGAGGCAGATGGGCGTGCGGAGCAAAAAAGGTCGACGACTTCAACGACCCCGAGGCCAATAACGGTGCAGGCCCTAACCCGATGAACGTGATCAACGGCGTTCGCGTCAACACCGGGATGGCCTACCTCACGCGTGAAGTGCGCGCTCGCCAGAACCTGTCGATCCTCGATCAAAGCCTGGTAGACAAGGTGTTGTTTGAAGACGGCAAGGTTCAGTCGGTGTTGTTGGCGGGCGGTGAAAAAGTCCACGGCAACGAAGTGATTCTGAGTGCAGGTGCCTATGGCTCTGCTGCGATTCTTTTACGCTCGGGTATCGGCCCCAGGGCAGACCTTGAAGCGTTGGATATTCCCTTGGTAAAAGACGCGCCGGTCGGTGTTCGACTGCTCGATCATGCGTTTTTCTGGATGAACTTCACTGGGGTAGAAGCGCTGAAAGGGCAAGAGCATCCGGTGGTGGGGGCACAGTTGTGGACCCACTCGTCCTACGCCAGCTCGGATAAGGAACTGGATATCGGGATTTCTCCTTCGCATCTGCTCGATCCCGCCATCAGTCCAACCGGTGTCGCTTTTTCGCTGGGCCTGGAATTGATGCATTGCACGTCCCACGGTCGTCTGCGTTTGAACAGTCGCGATCCGAAAGAGGCACCGGTCATCGAACTTAATCACCTGACCAGTGAAGAGGATATGAACCGGATGATCGAGTGCTTCCGCCTGGCCCGGAAACTGGCCACCACCGAACCGCTCAAGAGCCTGATCGTGGAAGAGCTTTATCCAGGCCCAGCGACTGACGACAGCGACGGTCACATTCGTGCGGCGCTGGCAAAAGGCGTGGGAACCTTGCAGCATCCGTGTTCTACGGCGCCGATGGGCTTGCCGGATGACCCGGGTGCCGTGGTGGACGAGGAGGGGCGCGTGTACGGCATGCAAGGATTGCGCGTTATTGATGCCTCTATTTTCCCCGAGATCCCGCTGATCAACTTGAACCCGACCGTCATCATGACGGCGGAAAAGTTGGCCGATGCCATCAAACAATCCCGTCAGTCATTTAAGCCATAACGCAATCCGTAGCAGCTGGCGCAGCCTGCGTCCGGCTGCGAAGCAGTCGTGAAATCAGACGGCACGGTGTATCAGAAAAACCGCGTGCTCAGGATTGACGACTGCTGCGCAGCCGAACGCAGGCTGCGCCAGCTGCTACAAAGTTTGCGTTACGGCTTAACTGGCTAGTATTTGGGCATGCCCCCGATTTTTCTCTGGATGACTAAAACTTGAACAAGCTGTCCGAGATGCATTCTTTCGTCATGGTGGTGGACACCGGCAGTATTTCCGAAGCCGCTCGGCGTTTGGGTATCGCAAAATCAATGGTCAGCCTGCGCATCCAGCAACTGGAAAAACGCCTGGGCAGCATCCTGCTGGAGCGCGGGCGTCAGGCCCGGCTGACGGAGTCGGGCGATGTGTTTTACCGTTACTGTGTGCGGATTCTGGCCGACGTCGAGGACGCCGAAGACGCGGTGCAGGTGTTTCAATCGAGCTTGCGCGGCGTGCTGCGGCTTGCTGCGCCGATGGCCTTCAGCATCCGCTATCTCACGCCGATCCTGTCGTCCTTCGCCGTGCGTTACCCGGAGTTGCGGCTGGATATCGAGTTTGATGACCGTCACGTCAACCTGCACGAAGAGCGCTATGACGCGGCCATCCGCATCGGCGAGTTGCCGGACTCCTCGCTGGTCGCCAAGACCATCACGCCCAACCGCCACATCATCTGCGCGAGCCCGGACTACCTGGCCGCTCACGGCACGCCGCAAACCCCGCAAGAGTTGTCCCAGCATTTTGCCATGCTCTATGTGAACCGCGAACCCCACGGCATGTGGACGCTGCCGGTGAACAACACCCTGGAATCGTTCCGCGTGCGCTGTCGGATGCGCACCAATAATGGCCATCAACTCATGGAAGGCGCCAAGGCCGGCATGGGCCTGGCAATTCTGCCGACCTTCCTGGCGGCGCAGGCGATTGTGGCCGGTGAACTCAAAGAAGTGTTGGCGCCTTATGCCCCGCGTGGCGGCAATATCTCGGCGGTGTACCGACGTTCCCAGCGAGCGTCGCCCAAGCTGCATGCGCTGACCAGCTTCCTCATCGAACAAATCGGCAGCCCACCGGTGTGGGAGCAAATGCTCGCGGATCACGCGTCGCCACCGAGTTGATTTCGTTCGAGAAAAACGGAACGTCGAATCGTTTTTCAGTGGCTTATGAGCCGGCGCGCCCTCCCATATGCTTTTTCCCAACAGACGCAATCTGGCGTCTGACAGGGAAGAAGACGGATGAAGAGTACCCTTAACAATCCTGCTCGCCGTGCGGTTTTGGCCGGAGGAGTTGTGGCCGCTGCGACGTTGGCGGCGGGCAGTGGTTTGGCACAGGCGTTGGAGTCCAGCGGTATCGCCGGCAAGCGCGCCACCCACCGCGCGCCGGTTGATGTGATCGTTGTCGGTGGTGGTTCGGCCGGCGCGGTGCTGGCCCGTCGTTTGAGCGAGAACACCACGCGTCAGGTGTTATTGCTCGAAGCAGGCCACAGCTACGGCCCGCACAATTACCCCGAGATCGTTGCCAGCAGCGACATCGTCGGCGCTAACGCCAATCCTGAATTCGAGTGGGGTTACAAGAGCCGGCCGGGCTACATCGATCACCCCATCGGCGCCTTGCGCGGCAAGGTGTTGGGAGGGAGCTCGGCGATCAACGGCGCGGTGGCCATCCGTGCCCGCGCCACCGACTTCAAGCGCTGGGATTTGCCGGGCTGGAGCTATGAAGAGCTGCTGCCGTCGTTCAAAAAACTGGAAACCCACAGCGGTGGTGCGAGCGCGTTGCACGGCCATGAAGGACCGCTGCCGGTGCATCAACTCGGCAAGGCCGACGTCACGCCGATGCAGCGCGCGTTCATCTACGCGACCTTCGCCAATGGCTACCGCGTAATCGAGGACTTCGACGGCGCTGATGCCCATGGCGTAGGCCCGTACCCGATGAACATCGTCAACGGCGTGCGGGTCAACACCGGTATGGCGTATCTCACCGAAGAGGTGCGCGCCCGTGACAACTTGCACATTCAAACCGACAGCCTGGTGGACAAAGTGCTGTTCGACGGCAAGCGTGCGATCGGCGTGCAACTGGCCAACGGTGAAAAATTGTTGGCCGCTGAGGTGATCCTTTCCGCCGGCAGCTACGGCAGCGCCGCGATCCTCTTGCGTTCCGGCGTTGGGCCTGGCGAAGACTTGCGTGCCTTGCAGATTCCGCCAGTCGCCGAGCTGCCGGTCGGGCAAAACCTGGTGGATCACCCGTTCTATTACAACGCCTACGCCGCCAAGCCAGACGCCATCGGCAGCCAGTCGCCCGCCATCGGCGCCAAGCTCTGGACCCACAGCCGTTCCGCCGAGACTGGCGAGCTGGACCTGCACATCACCGCCACCCACTTGTTTCCTCATGATCAAAGCCCGACTGGCGTCGGCTTCGTGCTCGCAGTTGCCCTGACGCGGCCACTCTCTCGGGGCAAGGTGACGCTGGCCAGTCGTGATCCGTTCGTGGCACCGACCATCGACCTGAATTTTCTCGCCGAGCCCAAGGACCGCCAGCGCCTGCTGGATGGCATCCGCCTGGCCCGCAAAATCGGCGGCACGGGGCCGCTGAATGCGTTGATCCATTCCGAGCTCAACCCCGGTCAAGGCAACGACTCGGACGAGGCGCTGCTGGCCAGCGTCAAAGCCAGTCTCGACACCTATCACCACCCGACCTCGACGGCGCCGATGGGAAAACCGGGGGATGCGCGGGCGGTGGTCGACCTGCAAGCGCGGGTCATCGGTGTGCAGGGTTTGCGCGTGGTGGACGCGTCGATCTTCCCCGACGTGCCCTCGGTCGCCACCAACATCACCGTGATTGCCACTGCCGAGCACATTGCCCGTCTCTACGCTTGATTCTCAGGAACCTGCCTCTATGAACAGCACCCCGGTATTGAACTGGATCGACGGCCAATGGCTGGACTCCGGCGTTTACAAAGACTCCATCGACCCTGCGACCTATGAGCTGATCGGTCGGTACGCCGAAGGCGGCTTGAACGAAGCGCAAGAAGGCATCGAGGCGGCGCAACGGGCGTTTGCCGAAGCCCCTTGGAAAGACGACCGTCAGTTGCGCGCACAGGTGTTGCTGGAATTGGCGGATGCCTTCGAACGCAACGCCGATGAGCTGATCGCAACCTTGGCTTTGGAAAACGGCAAGATCAGGCCCGAAGCCGGGTTTGAGGTCGGCATGGTGCCCTCCAAGTTGCGTTATTACGCCGCGCTGGCCCGTGCCGAATACGGGCGAGCGGCCGAGCCAAAACCCGGCAAGATCTCTTTGGTGATCCGTCAGGCCGTCGGCGTGGCGGGTATCATCGTGCCGTGGAACTCGCCGGTGGTGCTGATGATTCGTTCGCTGGCACCAGCACTGGCGGCCGGTTGCACCACGGTCATCAAAATGCCCGGGCAAACCGCCCAGACCAACTGCCTGGTGGCGCGGATCATGAGCGAGGCACCCTCGCTGCCGCGTGGCGTGATCAATCTGTTCAGCGAGCAGGGCGCGGCCGGCTCGATCCATCTGGTGGAGTCACCGCGGGTTCCGGTGATCAGTTTCACCGGCAGCACCAGCACCGGTCGGGCGATTTCAGCCGCGGGTGCCCAGCACCTCAAGCGCTTTGGCCTGGAGCTGGGTGGAAAGACGCCCATGCTGGTGTTTAACGACGCCGACCTTGATGCCGCCGTGCCCACTTTGGTGAAAGCCCTGACGGTGTTCGCTGGTCAGTTCTGCATGACGGGTTCGCGGCTGCTGGTGCAACGGGATATCGCCACGGCGTTGACCGAGCGTTTGGCCGCAAAACTGCAAGCGGTGCGTGTTGGGCCGGCGGCGGATGCGGCCAGCGAGATGGGGCCATTGATCGACAAGCCCAATGTGCAACGGGTCAATCAAATCGTGAAGGAGGCGATCACCGCCGGCGCCCAAGTCATCGTTCGCGGTGGTCCGGTGACCGAGGGGCCGTTGGCCAAGGGTGCGTTCTATCGCCCGACCTTGCTGCGGGTCAGCGACCCGGAGATGGCCATCGTCCAGCACGAGACCTTCGGCCCGGTGCTGACGCTGCAGGTGTTCGACAGCGAAGCCGAGGGCATTGAGTTGGCCAACAACAGCGAGTTCGGCCTGGCGGCCAGCGTCTGGACCCGCGACGTCGACCGCGCGCTGCGGGTGGCTCGCGAACTGGAGGCGGGGACGGTGTGGGTCAACGACTGGGCCGTGGTCTATGACGAGTTTGAGGAGGGCGGTTTCAAGCAGTCGGGGCAGGGGCGTCTGAACGGCGTGGCGGCCATGGATGATTTTGTCGAGTACAAACACATCGCCCTCAATCCCGGCCTGCGCCAGGGTTGAATCCAGTGCGGCCCCCCCGATTATTGATCGGCGCGCTGCTGGCAGGGACGCTCATCGCGTCCTCTGCCTTTGCCGCCCATGAGAATGATGTGTCACCCACGAGAAGTGCCCTCATGTCCAAGGACAGACTTTACGACGCGTTACTTGATGCGCTGACCGCGACGTTCGGCCATCACCCGAGATTCCGTGCGACCCATGCCAAGGGTGTATTGCTCAGCGGAACCTTTATTGCGTCGCCGCCCGCGCCTGTACTGAGTCGGGCGTCCCATTTGCAGGGGCAACCGGTGCCGGTGTTACTGAGGTTCTCCAACTTTAGCGGCGTGCCCGCTACCGAGGACGGTGACCCGACGGCCAGTCCTCATGGCTTGGCCGTTCGGTTTACTCTGCCGGATGGCGGGCTCACGGATATCGTGACCCATTCGTTCGACGGCTTTCCGGTGGCCACCCCCGAAGACTTCCTGAGTTTTCTGCAAGGCATTGCCGCCAATGTCGCCACACCACCGGACCCGCTTCCGCTGCAAGCCTTCCTGGCCAGCCACCCAAGAGCCGAGCATTTTCTGCAGACGCCCAAGCCCGCGCCGAGCAGTTACGCGACCGCCGAGTACTTCGGCATCAACGCGCTGGTGTTCACTAACCGACAGGGCGAAGCGCATGTCGGTCGCTACCGGATTGAACCGTTGCGGACAGAACCTGCCTTGAGCGAGCAGCAAGCCGCCGCGATGCCGGCGGATTATTTGCAGGACGAAATCAGCGCACGATCGGGTCGGGGCGTTGTGAAGATGCGCCTGGTGGTGCAATTGGCGGCGCCCGGCGATGCCATCGAAGACGGCTCGATTCCTTGGTCGCGAAGCCACGATGAAGTTGAACTGGGGATTCTGACCCTTGGTGCGCTAGTCCCCGCCGAGGAACAACAGTCCGCCCAGCAGCGCCTCGACTTCAACCCCGGACGCTTGCTCGACGGCATTGCACCGAGCCACGACCCGATGATTCTGGCGCGCGAACGCATCTACCAGCGGGCCCTGCTCAGGCGGCAGCAGCCATGAGCATTGACGCCGAGATTGGCGTCAGCGTGATTGTGCATGAGGTCAATCCGCAGCATCAGGCGTTGTATGAGCAATGGATGAACAAGGCCATCGACGCCCATCGGCAGTTTCCGGGTTACCTGGCGACAGATGTGGTCAAGCCAGTTGGCTCGCACCTGCGGTACGCGATCATTTTGCGCTTTGTCAGCAAGGGGCATGTTGTGGCTTGGCTGGAATCCCAGGTGCGGCAGGCGTTGTTGCGCGAGTCTTTGCCTTGGTTGCGGCAGGACTACCATCGCACTGACGATGATTCGAAATTCTGGTTTGAGCCGGTGCAGGGGCGGGTGGCTGTTGCGCGATGGAAGCAATGGGTGCTGTCGTGGATGATCGTTTTGCCGTTGACGGTGTTTTTGCCTTGGGGGTTGGCGGTGGTGCTGGAGCTGTCTGATCTACGGCTGCCTGTCTGGGTATTCAAGGTCACGGTTGCCGGGTTGGTGTCGTTCAATATGGTGTATTGGCTGATGCCGTTGACGACGCGGTTGATGTCGCGGTGGTTGTTGAAGTGACGATCGGATGTGGCTCGCTCGCAGCTTGTTTAAACAGAAAAACCAGACACGTTTAAATGAAGCTTGCTGTTACCGCATCGAGGCTACAACGCCTTGCGCCACCCCCTACACGTAAGACAGAATCCGCCGGCTTGTGCGTCTGGGGCACGGGTTTTATCGTTTCCGGGTCACTGAAAAACAGTGATCGGGTTTGGTAGCCCGGTATTCCAGGCGCATATCGCCACCGTTTGTAGAGGTCGTTTGAATCTCTGTTGTTTATGGTGGCCATGCGCAGGGCTCCTTCGGGGGCGCCGGGTTCCTGGACCGGTCTACCAACCTGTGTATGGCCGCCACCCTGCGTTTGGTAGCAAAGGGTGATGGCTCCTCATTAGTTATTCCAGGAGTTTCATCTATGTTCAAACCTACGCCAAACCCACCGGAAACCGATCCGGCATCCCCCTACGAATCCCTCGATTCGAAAAAACTCCACGACGCCGCCGAACGCGCCCTCGACCACTACCTCAACCCGGGTGCCCACATCATGGCGAGCACTAATGAACCCGAACCCATGTTCCTCGCCAACCCCAAGTACGACACCGAATCCCTGCTGGCCAACGCCAGCGAATCACTGGGCTCGGCCACCACCATGCTCAGCAACTTCGCGGCATTGCTCGACAACTCACACCGCAAGACGCTGCTGGGGATCACGCAAGTGGTGATGCTAGGGGAATTGGCCGTGAACCAGGCGCTGGATAACGTCGAGCCAAAAGAGTAACTCCACCTATCTGTGGCGAGGGGGCAAGCCCCCTCGCCACAATGAGCTGATCGGTAGCTGCCGATTAAACGATCTGATCCGTATTTTCCGTCGCCATCTGCCCCTGTAATGCACCCCGCCTGCAGCTCACAATGACAGCACGGTCCGCAGCCGCGCAGTCACTGCACCGTAAACTCATAATGTAGGAGGCCCTATGGGCAAGATGGCAATTTTCCTCGGTGGATTTCTGGTGTTAACCATTTTGATTGGCGCCTTGGCCACGATCTCTCCCGCTTAGTCCCTTCCTCCCGTCAGCACAAAGCAAACGCCTCCACAGTGGGAGGCGTTGCCGGTTTGTGTTCAGCAATCACTCTGCCCGCCAGCGCCGCGCCTGCACGATCAGCGCCGGTGCAAAGTGCAGCACGATCATCCGCACCAGGTGATACGTCAGGATGAACACTACGTTGACCCCGCCACTGAACGCGACGATGGCGATGGTTTCGATGGCGCCCGGCATGTACGCCAGCGCCCGGGAATGCAGAAACTGACCAGCAAGGTGATCGACAACAGTCGAACCAGGTGCACGACGATCAATTTGCCGGACGCGCGTTCGGACTCGATCAAGTCGAA
>NZ_CP166782.1:0-3600000 GCF_059695685.1 Pseudomonas sp. LBUM1671 | reverse complement strand
TCCGGGGATAACAGGCTGATACCGCCCAAGAGTTCATATCGACGGCGGTGTTTGGCACCTCGATGTCGGCTCATCACATCCTGGGGCTGAAGCCGGTCCCAAGGGTATGGCTGTTCGCCATTTAAAGTGGTACGCGAGCTGGGTTTAGAACGTCGTGAGACAGTTCGGTCCCTATCTGCCGTGGACGTTTGAGATTTGAGAGGGGCTGCTCCTAGTACGAGAGGACCGGAGTGGACGAACCTCTGGTGTTCCGGTTGTCACGCCAGTGGCATTGCCGGGTAGCTATGTTCGGAATAGATAACCGCTGAAAGCATCTAAGCGGGAAACTAGCCTCAAGATGAGATCTCACTGGGACCTTGAGTCCCCTGAAGGGCCGTCGAAGACTACGACGTTGATAGGTTGGGTGTGTAAGCGCTGTGAGGCGTTGAGCTAACCAATACTAATTGCCCGTGAGGCTTGACCATATAACACCCAAGCAATTTGCTTGCTTCGAGCCCAAAGGCGAAAGAGCACCAGATTGCGGTGTGTGAAGACGAAACGAACCGAAAGTTCGAGATACTCACAAAACACCAAGCTGTCACATACCCATTCGCTGGAGCGTGAACCCGCAAGGGCCCATGACCTGGCTACCGAATTTCTTGACGACCATAGAGCATTGGAACCACCTGATCCCATCCCGAACTCAGCAGTGAAACGATGCATCGCCGATGGTAGTGTGGGGTTTCCCCATGTGAGAGTAGGTCATCGTCAAGATTAAATTCCGAAACCCCTATCTGCGTATGCAGGTAGGGGTTTTGTTTTGCCCGTAGAAAAGTGGCGTAACCACGTCAAACTGGCTTGAGTGTCACGAACTGACTCCTCAACCATGCATGGAGCCGGGAAACTGCCGGGGATACCTGTTTGCGATGGGGACAGACCAGACTCAGCGGTAAACCCTCACCCGGATGATTCTCCATCAACACCACCAGTCGTCCTGCCGTGACATCTGCGCTCACATCCAGCCAAGACTTGTAGGCGATGCCTTCGCCTTCAATGGCCCAGCGCCGGGCTATATCGGCGTCATCACTGAACAGCGGTCCGGATACTTGGATAGTACGGGAACCCAGGTTCCACTTATCGATTGCGGTCCTCAAGGCTAAAGCGGGTAAGCAGCAGGCCTTGAAAGCAGCACTCCTGGCCTTGATCGAACCGACACGAGAGGAGCCAGGAAACCTGGATTACGTCTTGTTTGAACGACAGGATGAACCCGGCACGTTCTTCATGCGCGAGGCCTTCAAGGATCCGGCTGCACTCGATGCGTATTTTGCCATGCCGTACTTTCAGCGTTTTGCCGCCGCCAGCGACGACCTGCTGGCCGAGCCCTTGCAGCTTATATTCCTTGAGCAGATTTCGACTTAGAGTGACCTAGTGCTGCATCAGCCTGTTTAACCGGCCAGACGCACTCAGTGCGTCTGATGGTCAGTCCTATGTATCGAGGGCTCTGCTGTGAAAGATTCTGCGCAACAGCCACAGACTGCAACACCTGTCCACGAGGACATTGACGTCATCGAGACCAACGAGTGGCTTGATGCCCTGGCGGGTGTCGCCCGGGTCTCAGGCGCCCCGCGGGTCCGCTTCCTGTTGCAGCGTCTGGCCGAGCAAGCCAACCGCCTCGGGATTCAATCAGCGTCCAACGCCCATTCGCTCTACCAGAACACCTTGGCGTTAGAGCAACAACCGGTGTACCCCGGCGACCTGGTGATGGAGGAACGCATCACTTCGATCATTCGCTGGAATGCCTTGGCGATGGTGGCGCGAGCGAATAAAGCCTACGGCGAACTCGGTGGCCACATTGCCAGTTTCGCCTCGGCCGCAGAAATTTTCGAGGTCGGCTTCAATCATTTCTTCCGGGCCGATAACGCCGAGGGGCGGGGCGATCTGGTGTACTTCCAGGCGCACTCTGCGCCCGGCGTCTATGCACGAGCCTTTCTGGAAGGGCGTCTGCAAGAGGCGCAACTGGAACGCTATCGGCAAGAGGTCGACGGCGGAGGCTTATGCTCTTATCCGCACCCTTGGTTGATGCCTGACTTCTGGCAGTTTCCGACGGGCTCGATGGGCATCGGCCCCATCAATGCGATTTACCAGGCGCGCTTCCTGCGTTACTTGCAGCACCGCGGCATTGCAACGACGGATAGCCGCCGGGTGTGGGGCGTGTTTGGCGATGGCGAAATGGACGAGCCCGAGTCGATCGCTGCGCTGTCACTGGCGGCACGTGAAAGCCTGGACAACATCACCTTTGTGATCAATTGCAACCTGCAACGCCTGGACGGTCCGGTCAGGGGCAATGGCCAGATCATCCAGGAACTGGAATCGCTTTTCAGCGGTGCCGGATGGAACGTGATCAAAGTGCTGTGGGGATCTGACTGGGATGCCTTGTTTGCCCGGGATCACGGGCAAGCGTTGTTGCGTCATTTCTCGCAGATGGTGGATGGGCAATACCAGACCCTGGGCGCCAATGACGGTGCTTACAACCTCAGTCATTTCTTTAGCCAGGATCCGCAACTGCAAGCACTCGTTTCACACATGAGCACCGAGCAGATCGAAGCCCTGCGCCGGGGCGGACACGATTTTCGCAAGTTGCACGCGGCGTTCGAGGCGGCCAGGCGGCATAAGGGCCGGCCGACTGTGATCCTGGCGAAAACCAAGAAGGGTTATGGCATGGGCCAGATCGGCGAGTCGCGCAACACCGCTCACCAGCAGAAAAAACTCGATGTCGATGCCCTTAAAGCCTTTCGTGATCGTTTCGCCTTGCCGCTGGACAATCAAGCGGTGGAGGAGCTTCGCTTCTACCGACCGGCAGATGACAGTCCCGAGTTGCGCTATCTCCATCAGCAACGTCGTGCGCTGGGCGGCTACCTTCCCAAGCGCAGCAGCCATGCAGCGACCATTGGCGTCCCGCCGCTCGACAGTTATGCGCGCTTTGCGTTGAGTGCCGATGATCGAGAAATTTCAACAACGATGGCCGTGGTGCGGCTGTTCACCCACCTGATCAAGGACAAACAACTGGGACCCCGCATCGTCCCCATCGTCGCCGATGAGGCGCGCACGTTCGGCATGGCCAATCTGTTTCGCCAGATCGGTATCTACTCGTCAGTCGGGCAGCTTTATGAGCCGGAAGATGCCCATGCCCTGCTGTACTACAAGGAGTCGACCGACGGGCAGTTGCTGGAGGAGGGCATCACCGAGGCCGGCGCAATCTCATCATGGACGGCCGCGGCAACGTCTTACAGCGTCAACGGCGAAGCCATGCTGCCGTTCTACATTTATTACTCCATGTTTGGTTTCCAGCGCATCGGAGACTTGATCTGGGCCGCTGCCGATCAGAGCGCGCGAGGGTTTCTGATCGGCGCCACGTCCGGGCGGACGACGCTGGCCGGGGAGGGGCTGCAGCATCAGGATGGCTCCAGCCAGTTGATAGCATCGACGGTGCCCAACTGCCGGGCCTATGACCCGGCATTTGCCAGTGAAGCAGCCGTGATCATTGATCATGGATGTCGACGCATGCTCGAGCAGCAAAAGGATGAGTTTTACTACCTGACAGTGACCAACGAAAACTACGTTCAGGCGTCACTCGAGCCGAGCCAGTATGAGGATGTCATCCGCGGCATGCGCTTCTATGAACGAGTGGGCGCCGATACCCCCGCAGTCCGCCTGCTGGGCTCGGGGGCTATTTTGCGTGAGGTGATAGCGGCGGCACAGATCCTCGACGAACAATGGCAACTGAGCAGCGAAATCTGGAGTGTCAGCAGTTTTTCCGAATTGGCTCGCGACGCACGTGAAGTGCAACGTCAGCAACTGTTCGGCGGGGACTTCGCGTTCACGAGTCATGTGCAGGCCTGCCTGCCAGGACTCGTTCCGATCGTTGCGGCCAGTGACTATGTCCGCGGGTATGTGCAACTCATCGCGCCTTATGTACAGGCGCCCTTCAATAGCCTGGGAACTGATGGCTTTGGCCGTAGCGACACGCGTTCGGCCTTGCGCGACTTTTTTGAAGTCGATCGCTATCACATCGTGCTGGCGGCGCTCGCCATGGTGGATACGCAGGCTCATGCCAAGGCCCGCGAGCAATACGGTATTGAGGCTGTTGACGAAGCGCCTTGGAATCGATGAGTGGACATTCTTCGCTTCAACTCGAACTCGATTTGCAAGTGCTGAGGCCTCGGATGTCGCTCATGGTGGCCCTGAAATGATTCTTCTAATTTAGTGACAGCAATATCAATATTGAAAACATCCTCAATATTGAATATCTTGGCCCTGCCTGACGATGAGACCTGCGTGCCTCACGACTTCAATCACAACAAGGGCTCGAGATGAACAACAACAAGAAAGATTGCCAATTGCCTCCCGCCGCCGTCGACGTGCTGGTTATCGGTTATGGCCCGGTAGGTGCGACCATCGCTGCGCTGCTCGGCCGCTATGGGGTCACGACCCTGGTACTGGACAAGGTCCATGACGTCGTACTGATGCCTCGTGCCATTGCTCTGGACAACGAGGCGTTGCGCATCCTGCAACTCGCCGGTTTGTCGGAAGACGCTTTCGAGACGATCGCTATCCCTGAAGTGAGGATGCATTCCCCGGTGCTTGGGCAATTTGGTCGCGCCAATACCGAGGGGTGCATCGACGGCCATCCGAAACTGGTGACGTTCTATCAACCCGACCTCGAACACGCGATGCGCAGCCAGGTTTCCCGGTTGAAGTCAGTGACCAGCCTGGGCGGCTTCGAGCTTGAGAGTCTGGTCGAAGTGTCGGATGGCGTCGTCGCCTCCGTACGGGATCAGAACGGGCAATCGCATTCCATTCGCACCCGATACCTGGTCGGTGCGGATGGTGCAAGCTCCAGGATCAGAGCATTGATCGGCCAGGAGTTCGAAGGGCAGACCTATGCAGAGGATTGGCTGATTGTCGATGTCAAAAACCGGCATGAGTCAGCGATTGATCACATTGAGTTTATCTGTAATCCGCAGCGCCCAACGCCGCACATGCCTGCCCCGGGCGGCAGGGAGCGTTGGGAGTTCATGCTGCAACCCGGTGAATGCCGGGAAGAACTGGAAAGCCCGGAAAGCATCGCCCGGTTGATCGCGCCATGGATCAACCCGCAGGAGCTGGAAATCGAGCGCAAGGCGGTGTATCGATTCCACGCGCGCTGCTGCAAAAGATTCAGCAAGGGTCGCGTTTTTCTCGCTGGCGACGCTGCGCACATCACCCCTCCATTTGTCGGGCAAGGCCTGGTAGCGGGGCTGCGAGATGGCGCCAACCTTGCCTGGAAACTGGCCTGGGTTCTTCGCGGCCATGCCGCCCCTGCAATACTCGATACCTATGACGTAGAGCGCCGTCCCCATGCCCAGGCGATGATCAATCTGGCAAAACTCATGGGTCGTCTGGTGATGCCCAAGAACAAGATTGCAGCGTTCTTCATCCACGGCCTGATGCGCACGCTGGCGTTGACCCCCGCGACCAGGAGGTACTTCGAGCAGTTGGACATCAAGCCGAAGAACACCTTCACACACGGCCTGTTCGTGCAGCATCGGCGGGGCGACAAACTGGTGCGTGGCAGCCTGTTTCCCCAAGCCTGGATTCGCACCCTGCAAAAGCAGATCAAGCTGAGCGACGATGCGCTTGGAGACAACCTGACCCTGGTTGGATTCGGTGTAGACCCGTTGTCACTGCTTACTCCTGATCAGATCATGGCCTGGGAAAAAATGGGCGGCCACTTCCTCGAGGTCAGAACACGCGGCCAACGCTCCGGCGGCGGCTGCGACTTCATCGAAGACATGAACCATGACATCCTGCCACTGGCTCCCAAAGGAACGCTGGTCGCGGTTCGTCCCGACCGGATCATCATGCATCACGCCCCAGGCGCAGAGGCGGGCAGTCTGCTTCAAGATTGCAGGAGCCTGCTGGGTAGCAAAGACGCCACGGTTGATAGCGTTTCCATTACCATCAACGAGCCCACTAGATTACGAGCTTGATCATGCATTCCCCCATTCTTCCTTTAGAAACTGTTGCGTCAGAACCTCTCACGAGAGGCCACAAGAAACGCGAGCGCACCCGTCGTGGCCTGGTGGACGCGGCGTTGCGTCTTGTCGCACGCAAGGAAGTGGGGGAAATCGCGCTGCTCGAAGTCGCTGCGGAAGCCGCGGTATCCAACGGCACCATCTACAACTATTTTCGAACGCGCGACGAAGTACTGGAGGCCGTGGGCATTGCCATGGCCGCCGAGTTTTCCGATGCCATATCCGTCTTGAGCGCGGACGAGCAGTGCGGTGCGCAGCGGCTTTCGATTGGGGTTCGCATGTTTGTCTGTCGGGCCGCCGCCGACCACCAATGGGCGAATGCGCTGCTGCGCATCATCCATTTCGACCAGACCATGCGCTCGCGTCTGGCTGCCCATGTCCTGGGCGATCTGCGTGAGGGGCTGCGCGCGGGCACTTTTGCTTACGTGGACGAAGGGGTCGCCCTGGACATCGTCTTATCCTGCACAACCGGAGCAATGCGCTCGGTTGTCGAAGGGCGTGCGGGCGCGGAGCACGATGTGCGGGTCGCGGAAATGACGCTCCAGGCTCTGGGCGTGACACCCGCCAAAGCCCGGAAAATCGCTGGTAAGCCGCTACCCACCTGATCTGATGTGATTCAGCAAACCAAATTGATCACCTGTCAGAGATACGGTGCAGCTGAGCGCGCGTGTTCATTTTTCATGTGCCAAACCTGCCGGTGGTCTAGTCGTATCCATCCCTTTCCATTGGCATATAACGGTTTCCGTTGAGTTGGACGTGCTTCAGCGCCAAAACGTTGTTGACGACAACTGAACACACGTGTTCAATAGGGCCATAGGGTAATCCTGGAGAGAGCACCGTGCAATCCCTGAATCCAACACAGCGCCGCATTCATCAAGCCGCCTTTCGGCTGTTCGCTGAAAGAGGCACCTCACAAGTGAACATTCTCGACCTCGCACAAGAGGCCGGCGTGGCGCGTGGAACCGTCTATAGCAACATCGACAACATGGAAAGCCTGTTCGAAGCCGTCGCTGGCCAACTGGCGAGGGAGATGCATGAGCGCGTCAACAAGAGCTTCGATTCCCTCACCGATCCGGCGCAGCGCCTGGCCAATGGCATTCGATTCTTCATCCGTCGAGCGCACGAGGATTCCCAGTGGGGGGCATTCATCCATAAGTTCGCCATGAGCAATGCGTCATTGCGCGAAATGTTCAGCAGCCAGGCGACCACGGACCTTCTGAGCGGGCTTTCCACCGGGCGCTACACGTTTCAGCAGGCGCAGTTGCTCTCAGTGCTGACGCTGATATCGAGCAGCGTACTGGGCTCGATTTTCCTGGTGCTGGAAGGTCATCGGACGTGGCGCGAATCGGGCTCTGACACCGCCGAGCTGGTACTGCGGGCATTGGGTGTGCCACCGGATGAGGCACGCGCGATGGCGACAATAGAGTTGCCGGCGCTTCCGTCTCTGGACTGAGCCCTAACTGATTCAACTAGAAAACACCCCTGTTTTTTCAGGGGTTCGGGACTGCTTTGCCCTGAAAAAACCGGAAAACAAAAACAATGAATGACATAAACCAATTGCACCGGTTGGCGACACCACAACCCTCCCGGCATCCACAACCGACCGTGAAGGCCCGGGATCTGACTCACCTGATCTTTCAACGGCCGGACTTGAATGAGGCGGCGCGGTTCCTGACCGACTTCGGCCTGACGGTCAATCGGCAGGACGCCGATACGCTGTATCTGCGGGCCACCGACGCCACTTCCTATTGCTACCGTGTCCATCGTGCCGAGCATGCACGATTTATCGGCTTCGGACTCGCAGTGTCGTCGCTTGAAGATCTGGAAAAGCTCGCTCAAATTCCAGGGGCGTCATCGGTAGAAAAGTCGGAGCATCCTGGCAAAGGGTTCTCCGTCCGGCTGACCGATCCTTCCGGTTTTATCGTGGAAGCGATTTGCGACCAGGCCCCCGGCAAGGCGCTGGCACACAGAGCGCCTCTGCACTGGAATCTGGCGCACGAGCAGCCACGAATCAATGCCACGCAGCGCCCGCCGATTGCGCCCCCTGAAGTCCTCAAACTTGGCCACATCGTCATTGAAGTGGCCGACTACCAGGCGACCTGCGCCTGGTACACGGAGCATTTCGGGTTCATTCCCAGCGATGTGCAGGTGCTTTCCGACGGCACGCCTATCGTCACTTTCATGCGCCTTGATCTTGGTGACAGTCCCGCGGATCACCATACGCTCGCGATTGCGCAAGGGTTCATGGCGACCTACAGCCATAGCGCCTATGAAGTCGTCGATGCAGACGCGGTGGGCATGGGGCAGCGCGTCCTGCGCGAGCGCGGTTGGCAACACTCATGGGGCATCGGCCGGCACATTCTGGGCAGTCAGATCTTTGATTACTGGCAAGACCCATGGGGCGACAAGCACGAGCATTACTGCGACGGGGATCTGTTCACGGCCACTCGGCCGACGGGCATTCATCCGGTAAGCCCCGAGGCAATGGCCCAGTGGGGGCAGCGCATGCCCAAAAGTTTTACCAAACCCAAGATCAGCCTGGCCAATTTGCGTGCGCTGATCCGCAACCTGCGACGCAGCCCGGATTTGACCCTTCGCAAGTTGATGACCCTCATGCGGATGTTCGGGTAGAGCTGCCGCCATGTCGAATAACTCAACCCGATTTCGCCGGCGGGACGTGCTTAAAGCCGGCGCCTTGCTTGCCGGCGGTGCGTGGGTCTACACCGTTGCCGGCCCCGTTTCAGAACAACACCACAGTTCCCGCGCCACCGAGTTCGGGACAAACGCCGCTCCAGGAGTACCTTCAATGTCTGCTGTACACGTCGTCCGCTTCGAATTTGAGAACGGTATCCACTGGGGCGTGCTTCGCCAGGGCCGTATTACGGTGGTCCCCGGTGTTTTTGAAACCACCGGTGACTTCATTAGCCAGAACAGTATCGAAGACCTCGCTCAACTCAAAGGCTCGGAGCTTGCGCAGGGTGAAGTAAAACTGCTGTCGCCGGTAACCCGTAACCAGCAGTTCGTCTGCCAGGGTGCCAATTACCGTCAGCACATGATCGAGTCGGGCATGGACCCGGATGCGAAAAAATTCAACATGATCTTCACCAAGGCGACCAGTTGCCTGGTGGCGGCTGACAGCGACCTGATCAAGCCGCGGACCGTACGCTTCCTCGACTACGAAATCGAACTGGGGTTGGTGATGAAACGCGCGATCACCGGCGCCGTTGCCGTCACCGATGCCAATCTGCATGAGTTCATTGCAGGCGTCGTCATCGTAAACGACTACTCGGCGCGAGACGTTCAGATTCCGCAGATGCAGTTCTACAAGGGCAAGAGCTTCCGCACTTTTGGTCCGGTCGGCCCGTACCTCTGTCTGCTGGATGCAAAGGACATGCATTACCTCAAAGCATTGCAACTGCGCCTGACCGTCAACGACCAGGTGCGACAGAACGACAGCACGGCCAACCTGGTTTACGGCCCCGCTGAAACCCTGACCGAGCTCTCGTCCGTGCAAGATCTCGACGTTGGCGACCTGATCGCTACCGGCACGCCTGCGGGCTGCGCTCTGACGATTCCTTCGCCTGCCAAACAGCGCATTGCGGCCCTGATGCCAGAAGCCACCAAGTGGAAACTTTTCCTCAAGGCGCAAGAGGGCCGGACGCAGTATCTCAAGGCCGGTGACGTGGTCGAGGCGCGCATTCGCAGCGCCGATGGCGTGGTCGACCTCGGCGTGCAACGCAACCGCGTCGTGGAGCAAGCCTGATGGTGGTGCAGACCCTGTGCGACATCGAACGTCTCGAACGAGTCCCGTTGTCGGAGCGTGACCTGGCTTCCAGCACGTATGAAGCGCTGCGCCAGGCGGCCGAGAGCAACCCGCAGGCACCGGCGCTTAGCTTCTTCGCTGATGCTGCGGATTTCAAACACACCTTTGAGTGGGATTACGCCCGGCTCTTCGCGGAGATCACCCGCGCGGCCAATGCCTTCCATGACCTGGGCATAACATCGGGTGAGGTGCTGGCCTTCATCCTGCCCAATCTGCCGGAAACCCATTTCACGATTTGGGGCGGGGAGGCGGCCGGCATCGTCATGGCGATCAATCCGCTGCTCGAGGCCACGCAGATGGCGAGCTTGCTCAATGCCGCGAAGGTATCCGTGGTGGTGACACTCGCGCCGACGCCGGGCAGCGATCTGTGGCCCAAACTGGCTTCGCAGCTGCATCAGCTACCCACGGTCCGGCAGGTGGTCTGGGTCAGCATGGAACCCTATGCCCCCGAGCCGGTGCGTGGTGCCCTGAAAGCCGCGGCACTGATGGAGCGAGGCCAGCACCGCGATATCGAGATCCACGATTGGCAATCGCTGATGAGCACCCAGCCGCACGCCCACCTGAAGAGCGGCCGGCAAATCCGCCCGGATGAGTGCTCCTCCTACATCTGTACGGGCGGCACCACCGGGCTGCCCAAGATCGCCGCGCGTACCCATGGCTCGGAAGTCTTCAATGCATGGGCCGTGGCCGCTCACTTGCAGCCACGCAGTGGTGGACAGGTGATCTTTTGTGGCCTGCCGCTGTTTCATGTCAATGGACAAATGGTGACCGGGTTGATGTCGTGGACTCAAGGCGATCATGTGATACTCGGGACACCTCATGGGTACCGTGGCGAGGGGGTGATCCCACGCTTCTGGGAGATGGTCGAGCACTTCGGAATCAACCTCTTTTCCGGCGTACCGACTGTCTATGCCGCACTGCTGCAAAACGAATGGCAGGGCCGCGACCTCTCCAGTCTTCGCTTTGCAATGTGTGGCGCCGCGCCCATGCCGGCCGAGCTTTTCCGCGAGTTCGAGCGCCGGACCGGGGTAAAGATCCTGGAAGGTTACGGCCTGACTGAAGGGGCCTGCGTTTCCTCAATCAATCCGCCCCATGGCGAGCGTAGTATCGGCTCCATCGGGATACGGATCGCCTACCAGAAGATGCGCGCGGTCTTGCTCGACGATGCTGGAGCGTACCTGCGTGACGCCGAAGTGGATGAGATCGGCCTCATCACGATCAGCGGCCCGAATCTTTTCGAAGGCTATCTGGAGGAGCGTCATAACCACGGCCTCTGGATCGATATCGACGGTCAGCGCTGGCTGAATACGGGCGACTTGGGTCGTCAGGATGCGCAAGGTTACTTCTGGCTGACCGGTCGCAAGAAGGAGTTGATCATTCGCGGCGGTCACAACATCGATCCCAAGCAAATCGAGGAGGCTCTGCAAGCGCATCCCGCCGTCGCCCTGGCCGCTGCCATCGGCAGCCCCGATGCCTACTCGGGCGAAGTGCCGGTAGCCTACATTCAGCTGCGCCCCGGGCAAGTGTGCAACGCCGAAGAACTTGAGGCGTTTGCGCATCTGCACATCAGCGAGCGAGCAGCAGTGCCCAAGCGCATTGAAATCCTTGGTGCGTTGCCACTGACGGCTGTCGGCAAGATATTCAAACCCGCCTTGCAGCAGCGCGAGATTGCCAGAGTCGTCCGTCAGGAAGCAGGGCGCCTGGGGCTTTTGGACATTGCTGTCGAGGTCGTGCAGGACAATCGCCGTGGGCATGTTGCCTGCATCCGGGCCGGAACTGGCCAGGAACTATTGGCTCAGCTCCTGGGGCGCTACAGCTTTCAAATCGAGTGGCTTGGTTAAGTCCCTGATTCTAATCCGGCCATCAAGCCCTGGCGCTGTTTAGCCAGGGCCTTTTACACAACGTCGATCAACGCCAACCGGCACTGAAAAGTGCACAGGACGGCGAAGCCTTGCCTGCGTGAAATCAATAAAAACAATAAACCAGAGGTGGAAAATGAAACTCAAAAGCCGTGTGATTCCGTGTCTCTTTGCTCAGCGAAAGTGCGTTGCCTGGATCAAGTTCACCGGTGCCATGGCACTCTTTGGCGCCTCTACAGTTGCAAGCGCCAATGGCATTGCCCTTAACGAACAAAGTGCAAGCAGTGCAGGAACGGCGTATGCGGGAAGGTCGTCTTCGGCGCTGGATGCCAGCACTATTTACGGAAACCCTGCCGGCTTGACCAAATTGAAACGCAGCGAGATTTCCGGCGGGGCCGCGCTCGTGTCGGTGAGTGACGACATCAGTGATGCGCAAAGCAGTGCAGCAGGAACCAACAAAGGGGATTCGGTCCCTTTGGGCGTCGTGCCCTTCGCCTATATGTCGACACCCCTTGATGAGCGTTTTTCGATGGGGCTGGGCCTCTATGCCCCGAGTGGCCTGATCAATGATTACGAGCGCTCTTTTCAAGGCCGTTACCATGGATCCTATAGCACGACCAAGGAGATAACCCTTCAGCCCACCGTTGCCTGGCGGATCAATGATTTCGTGTCCATTGGTGGCGGGCCGACCCTGAACCGTTTCAATGCAAAGCTTCAGAATTACCTGGCCACTGGTGCCCTGAACAACGGTCAGGACACCCTGGTCACCATCAAAGGCGACGACACGGCGATTGGCTACAACGTCGGCCTGTTGGTCGATTTCAGTGAGGCAACGAGTTGGGGGATTACCTATCACTCGAAGGTGAACTATCACCTCAAGGGGCATACCGACGTTTCCGGTTCCCCGAGCGTTGTCCCGCTGGACGGGAGTTATGACGCCAAGCTGGATCTGACCATGCCCGAATCAGTGGACACGTCCATCACCCATCGATTCAACAGTCGCTGGACCGGATACCTGGGGACTACCTGGACACGATGGAGCCGGATCCAGCAGGTCGAGGCCATCAACAGCGGTCTTTCCCCCCTGGGCCAGGCGGCCGGCCTGGGCCGTGTGACTGAAGAAATGAACTGGCGCGACACGTGGTCCACCGCAGTGGGCGCCTCCTATCAATTGAATCAGCAATGGCTGCTGCGCGCAGGCTACGCCTATGATCCGTCGCCCATCAGAAATGCCGATCGCAGCGTGCGCATTCCGGTCGGGAATCGCCAGGCCGTGACCCTTGGCGGCGCTTACTCGCCGAACCCCGATCTGACGATAGACTTTGCTTATGGTTATCTCTGGGATTCCAAAGTCTCTGTCAAGCAGTCGAACAACTCCGGTCTGCAACCGGAATATAGCGCCAACTATGAAAACAGTGCGAATGGCATTTCGGTGCAGGCAACTTATCGGTACTGAACGATTGACAGAAGTAGGTATCGCAGCTGGCAATCAGTCTGAACGCATCACTCGTCCTGACGGCGGGTGTAATGCAACAGCCGATCGGTCTCGGTCTTGACCACCAGGTAGCACTCGCAGCTCAGTCGTTCGAGGCGCGCTCGATCCAGTACGGTGATCTGGCCTCGGCTGTACTCGATGACGCCTTGGCGTTGTAGTTTGCCGGCTGCTTCGGTGACGCCTTCGCGGCGCACACCCAGCATGTTGGAGATCAGCTCCTGGGTCATGTTCAGGCGATTGCCGTGCAGGCGATCCAGCGACAGCAGGAGCCATCGACACAGTTGCTGATCGATCGAATGATGGCGGTTGCACAGGGCGGTTTGTGACATCTGTGTGATCAGCGCCTGGGTGTAACGCAGCATCAGCAGGAGCAGGTCGCCATGACGGTTGAACTCTTTCTTGAGTTTTTGCCCGGGCAGACGAAACGCAGTTCCGGCACTTTGCACCACCGCGCGGCTAGACGTGCTTTCGCCGCCCATGAACAGCGCAATACCGATCAGCCCCTCGTTTCCGACCACGGCAATCTCTGCTGATGAGCCGTTTTCCGTGACATGCAGCAGGGACACGATGGAGTCCGTCGGAAAGTAAACGTGCCGCAAGGTGTCTCCCGGTTCATACAGCACATCGCCTAGCGCCAGGCTGACCTGCTCCAGGTGCGGAACAAGGCGCTGGAGGTCGTCGGCCGGCAGCGCTGCAAGGAGATGATTGTCGCTTGGCTTGGGAGAAGCAGGCATGGCAGAGCATCCTTGGCGGAACAGGGGCGTGCCGACTCAGGGTACTCCCATGCGCATCCGGCGGGTGGTCAATGTCTATTCATCGGCGGTGTGTTCGTATTCCAGCGCCTGAGGCCTGGGTGATCGGGCGCGACAATCGACCTGAACCCAGCGCTCCAGGCCGTCGTCCTCCAGTGTCAGCGCTGCGTCAGTCAATGGCTGGCCGTCGAGGGTCATCGAGGTGAAGGCCGAACTGCCTTGACGCACATCAAAGTGGTAGAGGGTTTTGCCAAAGCGGTAGTGCAAGATGAAACCCGGCCAGTGAGCGGGCATCAACGGTTCGATTCTGAGCGTATGGCCGCTGCGTAGTACGCCCAGCAATGATTCGACAATCAGCCGGTACATCCAGCCGGCGGAACCGGTGTACCAGGTCCAGCCACCGCGCCCGGCATGGGGGCCGGCGCCGTAGACGTCCGCGGCCATGACATAGGGCTCGACCTTGTAGGTGTCGATTCGAGCGTTGTTGGCCGGCGCGGCAGGGTTGATCAGATTCAGCAGTTCCCACGCTTTGCCGGCTTCACCCAACTGCGCAAACGCCATGCCCGCCCAGACGGCGGCATGGGTGTACTGACCTCCGTTCTCGCGCACGCCAGGCACGTAGCCCTTGATATAGCCCGGGTCCAGGGTGCCCTTGTCGAACGGTGGATCAAACAGCAACACGGCGCGGATGCGACGTTTGATCAGATGCTCATCCAAGGATTGCATGGCCTTGATCTGGCGGTTGGCAGGTCCGGCCCCTGACAGCACTGACCAGCTTTGAGCAATGGAATCGATGCGACATTCTTCATTGCTCGCCGAGCCGAGCACTTGCCCGTCATCGAACCAGGCACGGCGATACCAGGCGCCGTCCCAGGCACTTTGATCGAGGTTGCGTTGCAGTGTCACCGCGCTGTCGCTGCAGCGCCTGGCAAATGCGTGATCACCGTGCAGGCGGGCGGTCACCGCAAATTGCTCCAGCACCTGATAACTGAAGAAGCCCAGCCAGACACTTTCTCCTGCACCCAGATGGCCGACGCGATTCATGCCGTCGTTCCAGTCACCCGAGCCCATCAGCGGCAGCCCGTGATGACCGCGGCGCAGGCTATGTTCGATGGCGCGCACGCAGTGTTGGTAAAGGGATTCTCGCAGGTGCGAAACCCCAGGGAGGTCATAGTAGGACTCTTCGCCAGCCGCCAGTACGCGTCCTTCCAGATACCCGACGGGCTCTTCCAGTACACCCACATCGGCGGTCATTTCGACATAGCGGTTGGTGGCGGCCACCAGCCACAAAAAGTCGTCGGAGCAGGCGGTGCGGACCCCTCGATTCATCGGCGGGTGCCACCAGTGTTGCACGTCGCCTTCCACGTACTGATGGGCGGCGCACAGCAACAGATGCGCTCGCACTGTGGCCGGATCGGTATGGATCATCGCCATACTGTCCTGCAACTGATCGCGAAAACCGATGGCGCCACCCGACTGGTAGTAGCCGCTTCGGGCCTGGAATCGGCAGGCGATGACCTGATACATCAACCAGCCGTTGACCATGACATCGACCGCCGGCTCGCATGTTTCGATATGAATGGCCCCGAGCAATGAGCGCCAGTGTTCCCGTACCTTTTGCAATTCTGCTGCGGCCGCAAGTCTGCCCCGATAGCGTTGCACCAACTGGGTAGCGGCGTTGCTGGACGAGGCCGCCCCAAGGCGCAAGATGACTTCCTTGCTGTCGCCATCGTTGAGATCAACCGACACTTGCAGGGCGGCGCAAGGGTCCATGCCGCCCCCCATGCGCCCAGACAACCCTTCATGTTGCATCGCTGCCGGTGAGGCGAGGCTGCCACTGCGGCCGATGAATTCAGTACGGTCACCGCTGACACCGTGATCGACCGTGTCGGTATCAAAGAAGGCCACCCGCTCGGAAAACTCCACCGAGTAGGCGTTGCGGGCGAAGAAGGCACCGCTGGCGGGATCCGATTGGGTGACCACATGCATCGCCGACTTGCTGCGCAGATCGCCCAGCACCCATTCCACATACCCGGTGACCGACAATGATCGGCTGCGTCCCGAGCGGTTGGTCAATAACAGTCGCGAGAATTTGATCGGCGCATCCAGCGCTACATAGATCCACAGCTCGCTGTAAATGCCGTCCTCTTCATGCTCGAACACGCTATAGCCGAAACCATGGCGGGTCCGGTATGGGCCTTGCCCGGGGCAGGGCTGAGGCGATGCCGACCAGAAGTGCCCGGTCTCTTCATCGCGCAGGTAAATGGCTTCGCCGCTCCGATCGGTGACCGGGTCGTTGTGCCACGGCGTCAGGCGAAATTCATGGGCGTTCTCGGCCCAGGTATACGCGCTGCCGGCTTCCGAGACCACGGTGCCGAGGTGTGCATTGGCAATCACATTGACCCAGGGCGCGGGTGTCGGATTGGCTGCCAGCCCGGTGACAATGTACTCACTGCCATCGTCGCTGAAACCGCCATATCCATTGCCCAGCAGCAGTGAGGGACGGTTCGGTCGTACCGGTGCCGGCCCGGCCTGATAATGCCGGCTCGCAACAAACGGCGCGTGCAACGGCAATCCTTTGCGTCGATGAATCTGTTCCGCGAGACTGCCCAGCTCTTCGCTCAGCACCAGCCTGGCCACCGAAAGGACCAGCACGCGATCTTCTGTCGACATCTGCTGCGCGGGGCGCACAAAAATCCCGCCCGGACGATCCAGCAAAGCGGCTTCACTGCCGGAGGTGATAAGGCCCATGATCACGTCTTGCAGTTGCTGGCGATAACCCGCCTGATCTTCGTTCCAGATCAACAGATCGACCACCAGCCCTTTTTGCCGCCAGTAGGCGTGGGCCTGAATCAACTGCTGCACCAAAGCGATATTGTCCAGGCTCTGGATCTGCAGCAGAACGATAGGCAGGTCGCCGGAAATGGCCTGACCCCAGAGTCCCGGCTGATTGCGTCGATTGGCAATCAGCACTGCATTGTCGGCGCGCATCGAGGCGTTTGCATAAAGCAGCGACGAGGCCATCTGCTCGAACAGACGGGCGTCGGACAACGTGGCATTGAGTTGACGCAAAAGCACCTGGCTATGGGTCCAGGACAGGTCGAACACCCGGTCGGCGAGGTGGCGGTCGCGGTATTTGTTAATGAGATAGAGGCAATCGTCGCGACTGTCGGCGACTCCGGTGACCAGGTCGATGGTTGCCTGTTGGCCGGGTTGCAGGGTAATCCTGCAGCGAATCGCGACCACCGGATCAAGCACCGGGCCTGCACTGCCTGACAAGCGCTGGCAATCGGCATCCAGGGCGGCAGGTGACACCAGGCTGCGCCCTCGGCCGATGAACCGGGCGCGATCGGTTTCGTACGAGATCGCATCAATGTCCACCCCGTGTGCAGCCAGCAAATGGCACATCCACGGCGTCGGCTCATCGTTGGCCCGGGGGCGGCGGCTGCAGACAATGGCCTGGAGCGCCGGCAGTAATTCGGTCTGCACGAACAGCTTGCTGAACGCCGGGTGCATCGCGTCGTTGCCGGGAGAAGTCAGCACGACTTCGGCGTAGGTGGTGATCTCCAGTGTCTTGGCGGATGAGGCTCGGTTGGTGACGTGCAGGCGGCGCAGTTCGATGTCGTCTTCAGGCGAGACAACAATCTCCAGATGCGTGTCGAAATCCAGGTTGCGTGCGCGAAACTCTGCCCGGGAGTCGCAGAAGATCGCCTCGTGGCTCTCGGGTTTATGCAAAGTCGGTTGATGCGCAGCCGACCATACCGTGTTGGTCTGGACATCGCGCAGGTAGCAGAACATCCCCCAATTGTCCTGTGAAGTGTCTTCCTGCCAACGGGTGACGGCCATTTCATTGCGGCGGCTGTAACCACCGCCGCCGCTGGTCAGCATGACGTGGTAGCGACCGTTGGAGAGCAATTGCACGGCTGGACGTTTGCGTCCCGGATCCGAGAACACCCGAAGCCCCGAATCCTGGCCTTGGCCAACATCGCCGAGTGCCGGCGCCTGGGCGGTTTGCAGGTAGGGTGCGGCGGATTTGGGCACCCGCTCCTGCAACAGCAGCAGGGCTGATTGCAGCGCCGGGTCGGACTCGAATCGCCGTTGCATCGGTTGATCGAGCAGTCGGCTGGTCAAGGCCAGCAGGCTCATGCCCTGGTGGTGCGCCATGAACGACCGGACCACGACGAAGGGTTGGCCGCGCGGTAAGCGGGCCTCGGTGTAATCCACTGCTTCATACAGGCCGAAACGCCCCGAAGAGCCTTGCAGGGCAAGGCGTTGCAGGTTTTTGCAGGCCGCATCGGCATCGACCATCAACGCCAGGGCGCTGGCATAAGGCGCTATGACGACGTCATTGCTCAGCCCGCGCTGGAGCCCGAGCGCCTGAACGCCGAAGGCGCGGTATTGATAATTGAAGTGCGCGTCGACGGTGTTGTAACCCGATTCCGAAACGCCCCAGGGAATGCCCAGCCTGTTGCCATGCTCGATTTGCACCGACACGGCGGCGCGGCAAGTCTGGTCCAGCAGGCTGCCTTCATAGTTGGGCATCACCAGCATTGGCATCAGGTATTCAAACATTGACCCCGACCAGGACAGCAACGTCGGTACGCCCGCGTTTTCGCCCAGCAGTCTTCCCAGGGTGAACCAGGCGCGTTGGGGAATCTGTCCTTGGGCGATAACCACGAAATTGGTGAGCCGCACCTCGGATGCCAGCAGGTCGTAATAGCCGGTGTCGAGCCGGCATTCTTCGGCGTTGTAACCGATGACGAACAGGTCACGCTGATTGTCGTAAAGCAACGAGAAATCCATTTGCGCCAATGACGTCGCTAATAAGGCCAGACGTTCCAGGGTCTTCAGGCGCTCCCTGGCGTCGGTGCGGACCTGCTCGATTCGAGGGTGATGGTCGATTGCCCAGTCAGCGCAATTCAGCGCTGCCAGCTGACGCAAGGTGCCAGGCGACTCCATCGTCACCAGGGGGGCAGGGAGGCGATAGCGCTGCAGTTCTTCTGTCCAGTCGATGCATTGACGGGTAAACGCTTCTCGCCAGTAGAGGCTTTCCTCATCGGTGTCCGCTTGCTGGCCTGTGACCATCAGGTGAGCGGTTTGCAGCAGCTCTGCCAACGCGTCAGTGGTCGCCGTTTGCGAGCCTTGTTCAAGGCTTTTTCGCAATTGATTCAGGGCGTTTTCATCCGTCCCTGAAGCGCGTTGGGACTCTATGAGGATATCGAGGGTATCGCGCAGACCCTTGATCACGGCAGGGCTGAACAGCGGGGCGTCTGCAAGCTGCTCGATGCCGGTGCGCAGGGTCAGCAGCAGGCCCGCCAGGTTACCGCTGTCGACTGTGGAGACGTAATGCGGGCGCAGCGGTTCGAGGGTCAGCGTGTCGTACCAGTTGTAGAAGTGCTGCCGATAACGCTCCAGTCCGTCCATGCTGTCCAGCGATGCCGCAAGCCGGGACAGCAGTCGTTCGGTGCTCAAGTACGCGAAATCGCGAGCGGCCAGATGGGCGAGCAAGGACATGCCCATATTGGTCGGCGAGGTCCGATGGGCAACGGCAGGCCGGGGTTGTTCCTGCACGTTGTCCGGTGGCAGCCAGTGATCTTGAGGCCCGACGTATTGATCGAAGAACGCCCAGGTTTTGCGCGCCAGCAACCGCAGGAAACGCAGATCATCTGCCGAGGGGGCAAACACCGACTGCCTGGGCGCCAAACTGAGCCGCCAGGCGATCCAGGGGCCCACCAGCCACGACAACAGCAGCGGACTGGCAATGGCCAGCGTCTGCGGATCGTTCACCAACAGGGCCACCGCGATGAGGGCCGATGCCGGCTCGATCCACATCTGGCGATAGAGGCCGGACAGACGGTTATCGGTCGTGCGCTCCACCTCGCGCGAGGGCTGCCATTGCAACAGCCGGCGTCTGCTAAAGCCGATTCGCCAGAGCGAGCGCAGGATTGCATCGGCGCTGTAGAACATCTCGAAGGGCAGCCAGGCGAGCGTCAGGCATGCCCGGGCCAGGTCCTTCGCAAGATCTCCCAGCAGCGCCCTCAGGTATTGTCCAAAGGGCACATCGGCGGGGGCCTGCATCAGATCGGTCACCGCCCGGAGCAACGGTTGAATCACCATCAACCCGATGACTGTCAGGGTCCAGTTCATGGGCTGACTGCTGGCAAACCAGCCCCATGCAAACATCAACAACAGCGCCAGCGGTTCCAGGCTGCGTCGCAGATTATCCAGAATCTTCCAGCGTGCCATGACGCTCAGCCTGTTGCGCACCCATTTGCCATCGGCGTTGCGCGCCCAGGGTAAAGTCCACGGCAGCAGCTGCCAGTCGCCGCGTATCCAGCGATGCCGGCGATTGACATCGGCACCGTAGCGCGAGGGGTATTGCTCGTAGACCTGCACGTCACTGAGCAGGCCGGATCGTGCATAACACCCTTCGATCAGGTCGTGGCTCAGAATCTGGTTATCCGGCAAGCAGCCTTCCAGTGCGCAGGTGAACGCATCGACATCGTAGATGCCCTTGCCGATAAAGGAACCTTGCTGGAACAGATCCTGGTAAACGTCCGACACCGTCCGGGTGTAAGGATCGACACCGGCATCACTGCCAAACAACCGGGCGTAGATCGAGCGCGTGGCGCTGGTCAGGCCGATGCCGACTCGCGGTTGCAACACCGCGTAGCCGGAAATGATCTGCTCGCCAGCACTGTCGAACAACGGACGATTCAACGGGTGCATCATCGCCGCCACACATTGGCGAGCGACATCGCGCGGCAGCAGGGTGTCTGTGTCCAGCGTGATGACGTAACGCACGCCGCGCAACGGCGTGATGTCGCCGACAATGGCGTTGAAACGGTCCTGTCCATTGCCGCGCAGCAGGGCATTGAGCTCGATCAGCTTGCCGCGTTTGCGCTCGTGGCCCATCCATACGTGTTCGCTCGCGTTCCAGCGCCGTGGCCGATGCAACAGAAAGAATCGGTCGCCGAGTCCATCCGCGTATTTTTCATTGAGCAGGGTGATTGCACGGGACGCCTGTGTGAGCAGTTCGGCGTCTTGTGGCTGAGACTCTTCAGGCGCATCGAGGAAATCGCTGAGCAACGCGAAATACAGGTTGCTGTCGCGGTTGGCGAGAAAGCGCACTTCGAGACCTTCCGCCAGTTCGTCCACATCGGCCAGGCTGGCGATCAGCGTCGGGATCACCACCAGGCTTCGCGCGCCATCGGGAATACCGTTGGCGAAATCCATTTTCGGCAGCGTCGTCGGCAACAGGCTGAACGTCACCAACCAGTTGATCAGGCTGATTGCCAGTCGGCTGGTCATGATCAGGCATGGAATCGCCATCAGCAGAAGCGCCGCATCGGGCATTCCATCGCGCTGTGCAGAAGCCAGCAGGGGCCAGGCGAAGATGAGCGTCAGGAAAGCCACCGGCGCCAGGTAAAACATCAGCGGTGACTGCTGCAACAGCCGTTTCCAGCGCTCATGAAGCGGTACTCGGGCGATGAGCCGTCGCTCCAGGGTCGGCAACCCGGCGCTGATCAGGTAATACCCGACGTGGTGAGCCAGCACTGGGCAGGAGACTGAGGCGGTTCCGGCTGCGGCGAGATTGATCGCGGCGCGGGCGACCTGGATTTCCGAGTGCTGGGGGCTTCGTCGGGCAAGGCGCTCAATGACATGCCGGTAGCTGTCACGGGTTTTGAAATCCATCGCCCGGTAAACCTGCGCCGGGTCTTCGTGGAGAATCTGTTCGACGTGACTCATTGACTCGACGAACTCGCGCCAGTCCGTGGCGGACAAGAGACGCAAGCTGCCGATGCTGTTGCCTATGGACACCTGATCCGCGGCCTGTTGTTGCGCGTCGAGCTGCACCTGGCGTTCGATGCTGGAGCCGGTCTCACCGAGCATTTGCTCGATCCAGTTCAGCGCCAGGGCCAGGGCTGCACTTTGGCCCTGCAGGCGGCGGGTGAATTCGGCGACAAAGGCGGGGGTCATCGGCGGTGCGGAGCGAGCCATGTCGGCAACGGTCAGCACCACGCTCTTGATGTCCTGTTCCGAGGTTTCGATCAAGCGTTCGGCCCAGTCATCGGCCAGATTGCGCTCGTCGGCGTTGGCCATGACCCGCGAGGCCACGCGCCGCAGGTTTTCGATCAGTGCCAGGCGCAACATGATCGGTATCGCCCACAGTTCGCCCAGCGCCAGTGGCATCACGGTCTGATAAGAAAATATGAAGCGGCTCAGACTCTCTTCGTCGACCCGACCGTCGCCATGGGAGATGGTCTCCAGCGCGATGTCATAGACGCGTGGCAGTCCCGCAGACGGGCCGTTGATCAGGCGTGGCAACTCACGGCTGTAGCCTTTGGGCAGGTGCGTCCTGGCGGTGCGGATGTGGTCTTCGACCAGGTAGTAATTGTCCAGCAGCCATTCCGCTGCCGGAGTCACTCGTCGGCTGGACAATTGAGCGCTGGTCAGCGCCGTGCAGCTGCGTTTGAGTAACTGCTCGTTATCATCGAGCCGGTGCAGCATCGAGTCCCGTGCAGACAGCGTGGTCAGGCGATGCTGCCCGGCCAGGGCGATGCCGTGACTGGCCATCTGGTCGGCGCTGAAAAGCTCCGAGCGCAAGATGGGCTCGTATTTGAATCGGGGCTGGGGAAACAGATGAGTCCGCCAAAAGCCGGACGAGCGGGGAAATACCTTCTGTATGCGTGTCCATATGCTGTTCATAAGGTCCCGAGCCTGAAACGCATGATGCGATTGCGTGCATTTTGATAGGTACGCCAACGCATTGCGCCAGCACCGGACAGCACTTGCTGGACGTAGCTTTTCAACTTGAGTGTGGAGACCTGAAGGGCTGTTCGTCTGTTCGCTGGCGCACATAGCAGCCTTCTTAGGAGGCTCGCCGAATGGGCGGCGCAGAGCGCTGCTGGAGGCGGTTGGCAATAGCTGGCGGACCCGGGTAAAGGTCGTTTCCAGGCGCTGGCAGCGTTCAAGCTCGCCGCTTGGGTGCAGCATCAGCACGTCGTCAATGACTTCCCCGCTGTACAAACGTAATCTTGCCGGCTTGCGTACCAATACAAAAACAATCAGGAGTCATCGATGCAACCGATCCGTCTCGGTCTGGTGGGCTACGGCAAGATTGCCCAGGATCAACACGTTCCCGCTATCCACGCCAACCCCGCGTTCCAGTTGGTGTCTGTCGCCACGCAAGGGCAGCCTTGCGCCGGGGTCGAGAACTTCAAGTCCCTGAGCGAACTGCTCGAAAACGGCCCTCAGGTCGATGCGATTGCGTTTTGCACACCGCCGCAGGGACGATTTGCTTTGGTGCAACAAGCGCTGGCTGCAGGCAAACACGTGCTGGTAGAAAAACCACCGTGCGCCACGTTGGGTGAGGCGATGGCGTTGGTGAGCCAGGCCGAAGAACAAGGCGTCAGCGGTTTGTTCGCCTGGCATTCACGCTACGCGCCGGGTATCGAGGCCGCCCGTGATTGGTTGGCCACCCGCACCCTGCAAAGCGTGCAGATCGACTGGAAGGAAGACGTGCGCAAGTGGCACCCCGGCCAGGCCTGGATCTGGCAACCCGGAGGCCTGGGCGTCTTCGATCCGGGCATCAATGCCTTGTCGATCGTCACCCATTTGCTGGCGCTGCCGCTGTTCGTCGAGTCTGCCGAACTGCGAGTCCCCAATAACTGCCAGTCGCCGATTGCCGCTTCGATCAAAATGTCTGACGCGCGTCACCTCGATGTCCGCGCGGAGTTCGATTTCGACCACGGTCATGACGAACTCTGGAGCATCGAAATCCGCAGCACCGAAGGCACCCTGCGCCTGGACAACGGTGGTGCACTCCTGACTATCGACGGCGTGCGCCAGGCCGTCTCGGAGGAGGGCGAGTACGCGGCGGTGTATCGACATTTCCAACAGCTGATTGGCGACAAAGCCAGCGACCTGGACCTCCAGCCGCTGCGGTTGGTGGCCGACAGCTTTTTTGTCGGCAGTCGGGTGTCGGTTGAGCCGTTCTACGACTGACGGCCGCTAAAGTGCGACAGTGACTGGGCGGGGCGAAAGCGGACATTCGCCGCAGCCTCTCTCAGGCAAACGCCTCCTCGATAAATGCCTCCAGCGCCTTGTCTTCCAATATCTCGATGGAGAAGTGCCCGAAGCGCTTGGGCAACCAGATGATGCGGGTCCCTGACGGGGATTGCAGGTTCGCGCGGGCAAGTGGTTTTCCGTTTTCGTCTTCTGGCTGAACACCCGCGGCGATCAAGTCGTCATAGGCCTTCTCGATGTCCGGTGTGGAGTAGCAGTGGCGGTAAATCATGCCTTCGCCCGCGCAATCCAGCAGATCCTTCAGGTTCCCCGCCAACGGCTGCACCAGCATGAAACGCTCCTGCCCGATCAACGCAATCGCGTAGCGCACGTGCAGGCCACCGCGTTCCCAGACCAGCGTTTTAGAGATCCTGGCTTGCAGAATCTGTGCGTAGTAAGCGCAGGCTTCCTCGAGATTCTTGACCAGTACATCGACGTGACTGAACTTCAGCTCCATTGCATTCCTCCTGTTGAAACGATGTCCATGGTAACGACGGCTCCATCAGAGTTCGACGAGTTTTCCTATGGCTGTTTCCTGGTCGAAGAGTTGAACGAAAAGCTGATCGTTAAGTCAGGATAATCAGCTGCACTTTTCCAATAAGAGGATTCCACCATGCACGAATGGACCCTGAATTACCTGTTCAACGGCGAACCCCGCACCTACCTGTTTGAACTGGAACAGCCTCAGTTGCCCGTCCATGAGGCCGCGATGCACTTGCTACAGCTGCATTATGGGGACGCTGAGAACAGCCTGATGATGCCCACCGCAGACGCGACGCCGGCGCAGATTCTGCAACAGGCCGAGCGGGTAGGGCTGACGCAGATCACGGTCGCGGATCAACCCGGTTGATGCCTGAGCACGGCACGGAGGACACGCTGTCCGTATAACCCGACGCCAAGCCCCGACACAATGAGAACGACAGCAACGATTTTGTTGAGGGACAGGCTCTCATTGAAAATCAGGACTGAACCCATCAGGCCGAACACCGGCACCAATAACGACAACGGCGCGACGGTAGACACCGGGTATCGTTTCAGCAGTGAATTCCACACCCAGTAGCCGAACAGGGTATTGGGGTAGACCTGGAACAGGATCGACAGGACGGCACGGTAGTCGAGTTGATTCACCAACGCGCTGTAACCCGTCGAGCCGTTGACCGCGTAATCAAGCGCAAAAAGCGGGATGGGTGAAAACGCACTGGACCACACCAGGAAAGCGAAGACCTGAGTGGTCCTGGCTTTTTTGTTGATCACGTTAGCCGCACTCCAGGCCACCGCACCCAGCAGGACCAGGATCAGCCCGGCGGTCGTCACTGTCCCGTCAACAATCGAGATGATGCTCAGCAGCCACAGGAGGCGATGCCCATGCCCGCCAGTTGGTAGCGGGAAATCCTTTCCTTGAAAATCCATGAGCCCAGCAGGATCGTGAAAAACGCGCTGAACTGAAGCACCAGCGAAGCGATGCCTGCGGAGAGGCCCGACTTGATGCCAAGGTTGACGACGCCCCAGAGTCCGATGCCGAAGACCAGACCATAACCAATGATGTAGCGCCACTGTACGTCGGGTTTCGGAATAAAAAAGATCGCTGGCAGTGCGCAAAGCGTAAAGCGAATGCCGGCAAGAATCAGCGGGTCAACGGTGGTGAGGCCCAGTTTGATCACCGAGAAATTCACGCCCCAAATGGCTGTAATCGTGATGGCGAGCAGCAGGTGTCCGGCTTTCATGCTGATCTTCCTTGAATGGTTGGTGAGAGATGACTCGTAAGAGCCCACAGCGCCAAAGCCGCAGCGCTGATCAACGTGCCCAGCAGGCTCACTGCCGTCCAGCCCCAGAGCGCATAAACCTGGGTCGCGGCTGCCGCGCCCAACGCGCTGCCGACCGAGTAGAAGCACATGTAGGCGCCGACCATGCGACTTTGGGCGTCGGGGCGTGCCGCAAAAATGAAGCTCTGGTTGGTGACGTGTACGGCTTGCACCGCGAAATCGAGCACGACCACGCCGCAGACCAGAGCGACTAAGGACGTCTCGGCAAAAGTAATGGGCAACCAGGAAAGCGTCAGCAGCCCCAGCGAAATGCCGGTCACGCGTTGTCCCCAACCTCTATCGGCCCACTGGCCGGCTCTTCTCGCCGCCAGGGCACCGGCGACGCCGGCCAGGCCAAACATGCCGATGGCGGTGTGTGAAAGCGACAGTGGTGGGGCGCTCAGCGGTAGCACCATGGCGGTCCACAGCACGGAAAACGCAGCGAAGATCAGCAAGGCCAACAAACCCCTGATCCGTAAAACCGGTTCGGTCATGAACAGCTTGAAGAGCGACCCGATGAGCGCTGGGTAGGTGTCCTGATTGCGTGCCGACACGGCGGCAGGCACCGACTTCCATAGCACCACCGCGAGGCTCAGCATCAATCCTGAGGAAACGAAATAAACGGCGCGCCAGCCAGCGATGTCTGCAATCAGTCCAGAGGTAAACCGCGCCAGCAGAATGCCCAGGACAATTCCGCTGGTGATGGTCCCCACTGCCTGCCCACGTTGCGAGGGCGTTGCCAGCGCGGCGGCATAGGCGACAAGCACCTGAACCACCACGGCCAGTAAACCCATCACGATCATGGTGCCCAAAAGCGCCAGCCATTGCTGTGAGGCGCCGACGGCCGCCAGCGTAATGGCAGACAGTATCACTTGGGTCAAAATCAGCCTTTTACGGTTGACCCGGTCGCCCAGCGGTACGATGAACAGCAACCCCAGTGCGTATCCAGCCTGAGTGGCCGTCACCACCACCCCGATCAATCCTGAGCTGACGCCAAGGCTTTCAGCCATTGAAGCGAGCAAGGGTTGGGCAAAGTAGACGTTGGCGACGGCCAGTGCGCAGGTGACCGAAAACAATAACGTGAGCGCCGGAGAAAGCCCCGCAGACTGGTCGGTCCTGGTTTCCCCAGGCGGCAATCCCGAAGGCTGCCTGGTGCTACGTTGGGCGACTGTGTCGGTATCTGCTGTCATGCACGCCTCCATGGCGTTAAACTGGTTTCAAATAAAAACTGGATTCGAATATTGCTGAATCAAGTTTCAAATTGCAACCAGCTTGGTCGGCAGACTTGGCAACCCTTATCCAAAAGGTAAATACGATGGTTGAAGGCATTTCACCGCAGAGCAGCGAATGCCCGGTAGCGAGAACACTGGAGGCCATCGGGGATCGCTGGTCGCTCATGATCATTCGCGACGCTTTTGACGACATTCGCCGCTTCAGTGAATTTCAGAAGAGCTTGGGCGTGGCCAAAAATATTCTGGCTTCGCGCCTGAAAACCTTGGTTGAGGTCGGGGTATTCGACGTTCGACCCGCATCAGATGGAAGCGCCTACAAGGAGTACGTCCTGACGGACAAAGGACGGGAGATCTTTCCGGTGGTGGTCAGCATGAGGCAGTGGGGCGAACGTTACCTGTTCCAGCCCCAGGAGACGCGTTCTGTACTGCTGGACAACGCGTCTGGCCAACCTCTGATGCCGATGGATGTTCGTTCATCAAGTGGGCATAAACTCGGACCCTCTGACTGCCACAGGGTGAGGCTGGTTGACGGCGAATCGTGAGTCACAGCGGAATGGCCTCACCCGTCGATTCGAGCCGTTATCCACTGCCGGCTATACGCAAGCACGCTCCGTGCAATCGCCGTCGGAAAATGAATGAACCCGTGGGGAGAAGACGGCAGCAAGTGCACCTCGACAGGTGCCGATTGCCTCCAGCGCTCGGCGATGTCGAGAGTGTCGTCTCTCAGGGGATCCAGCTCGCCGGCAAACAGCAGCGCCGGCGGGAAATCCGTAAAGTCGCCGTACAGCGGTGATAACGGTGGCTGCCGGCGTTCCTCGTCATTCAGGCCCGGCGTCAGCATGCGAAACGCTTCAACCATGCCAGGACCGTCCAGCAGCAGCGTTTCGGGGGGCGCTGCGCGGACGCTCGGTGTTCCGGTCAAATCATAGACGCCGTAATACAACAGCGCGCCGCGCACCCTTTGCAGCAAGCCGGGCGATTGTTTCAGCGACAGCAACGTTGCCGCCGCAAGATGAGCCCCGGCCGATTCGCCCACGACAATGACGGGCTGATCCGCAAACTCGGTGCAGTCCTTCAGTAACCAGCGAGCGGCAGAAAGGCAGTCTTCCATCAGGCCTTCAATCGGAGTCGATACGGCAAGCCGGTAATCGACCGAGACGACTGCGACGTTGCACGTATTCACCATGGCCACGTTAAAGGCGTCATTCATCTGCGCATTGCCGATCACCCATCCGCCGCCATGGAAATCAAGCACAACGCCCTTTGCTTTGCCTTTCGGCCGGATGATCCGTACGGACACTGGCACGCCGCCGCCCGCACCAATCACCTTTGTTTCAGCCTTGAGCCCATGCTTGAGCAATAGACCCGCGCCGCCGATCTGGCTGGCGCGCAGCAGCGTCTGGATCACCCGAGGCGTGATGCGATTGCGGATGCGAAAGCGCGGCAACCAGGCGAGCTTCTTGTTGAAGTTGCGCACTTGCTCCCACGTCTGCTCGCCAGCAGGCCAAGGTGTTTGAGTAGCGAGTTCGGAATGCTCCATCAGCGGTTATTGCGCAAGATGGAGAAATTCAACGCAGCCGCTACACACAGCCACACCAGGTAAGGAAACAGGATCAGGCCCGTGATCACATCCAGCCGCATTGCCATCACCACCATGGCTGCCACCACCAGCCAGAGCAGCGCCAGGATCACCATGGCGGCGAAAATGCGGTGCGCGCCAAAGAACACCGGAGTCCACAGCGTATTCAGGGCAATCTGCGCCGCCCATAACGCCAGCACCACCTGACTTCCAGGTATCAGGGACAACCGGTACCCGGCCCAGGCCAGCAGCAGATAGATAATCGACCAGGCGACCGGGAACAGCCAATTGGGTGGCGTGAAGCTGGGTTTGACGAGCGATTCGTACCATTGGCCCGGTTTGAAAAGAATGCCTGTACTGGCCGCGGCCGCGCAGGCCAGAAGAAAAATCAGAAAGGTCATCATCAGTCCTTTGGTTGAGGTCAGCGGTGTGGGTTTGCAAAATGCTGTCGGCCGTTCATGCCGTTCATGCCGTTCATGCCGTTATGCGCCCGGTACGCCAGGCACATCCATGTTGATCTTGCGCCAGGCGGCTTCGGACAAGCTGTAGACCGAAAAGGCGATCAAGCCCAAGGCCATCACCATCAAAATCACGCCGCCGGCCGGCAGATTCTGCAGCGCATCGAGCGCCTCCTTCATGCCGGGTGGGTCCATGGCTTTATAGCGGGAGCCACTGATGATCAGCAACAGGGCGATCTCGATAAACACGACGCCACGGGCGATAAGGCCGAACCGAGAGACCGGGCGGACGTAGCGCATCACGTCTTCGTCCGCTTCAAAATATTGTTCGAACGTGGACTTCCAGCCCTTGATGATGTGAGCGATGCCCACGCCGAGAGGGACGAGTGCAACGAGGTACACCAATAGATTCGAGTGTTCCCAGGACAACAGATGCGCCAATAGATCCTTAGTCTGCCCACCGCCCGAATCCCCCGAGTTTCGGATGCCGCTGATCAGCAAGCCCAACGCAAAAAACGCCAGCGCGCCGTTGACCAAACCTCCTGCGAACAATCCTGCCCGGATGACCAGCCCCTTCATATCGTTACCGTGATGATCAACGTCGCGTATGGCCTGCAACACTCGCCAACAGGCAAAAGCAAGCAGACCAGCCACCACCAATCCGACCAATACATAACCGAAAGGCTGGCTTAATACGGCCTCGAGGCTCCTGTGACTGTCCTTCGGTTTAGACGAGTCTTGAGCCGCCAGCAAAGCGAAGATGCCGATGATCAGGTAAAGAACGCCTCGAGCGGCATATCCACCCCGAGCGAGTACAACAAGGCTGTGGTGCGCAGACATGGCAGCTTAATCCAGAGAGGCAATACAGATGCAGACCTTTCGGGGTAGGAGGGGTTCGATTGAAAATCGGGGTGTACAGGCAGGAGACGGCCAAAAGCCCGCAAAAGCGGGCCTTGGTTTTTGCGCGTCAGGTTTACGCCTGGCGGGCTGCTAATGCCGAGTAGCTGTTCATCAGGTTGCGGTAGTTCGGAATGCGCTGGGACAGCAGGTTGCCCAGGCCTTCGATGTCGTTGCGCCAGTCGCCCTGCAACTCGCAGGCTACCGAAAACCAGTTCATCATTTGCGCACCGGCTTGGGTCATGCGGTTCCACGCCGCCTGTTGCACGGTGGTGTTGAAGGTGCCGGAAGAATCCGTGACCACGAACACTTCAAACCCTTCAGCCAGGGCCGACAGCGTCGGGAAGGTCACGCAGACGTCGGTCACCACGCCGGCAATGATCAGCTGTTTGCGACCGGTCGCCTTGATCGCCTTGACGAAGTCTTCGTTGTCCCAGGCGTTGATCTGGCCAGGACGGGCAATGTAAGGCGCGTCCGGAAACATTTCCTTGAGCTCCGGTACCAGTGGGCCGTTGGGACCTTGTTCGAAGCTGGTGGTCAGGACGGTTGGCAGTTCGAAGAACTTGGCCACGTCAGCCAGGGCCAGTACGTTGTTTTTGAACTCGTTGGGCGAGAAGTCCTGCACCAGCGAGATCAGACCGGTCTGGTGGTCGATCATCAACACTACGGCGTCGTCTTTGTTCAGGCGGTTGTAAGTGGCGTTGCTCATGATGAAATCCTTTATCGAGAGGGGTAAGTGGCTTCGTTCAACATGGGCTCAGATTAATGATCTGCAGGAAGGGGAAAAAGAGGGTGAAAACGGTTTGACTGTCAACCAGAAAGGGACAATCGAGGAGAGCAACAGGTGATTGCAGGATGACGTTGGAAAATATGAATTATTCGGGGTGGTGGCACTCAACACCCTGAGAGGTGCTTGCTTCTCGATAGCGGTGATATCCGCTGGGACTTACATTATGACTTCGCTAGAAGACTTCAGAATCCATTCTCATGCACTGCTGATCGAACTGGATGCTGCCACGATGGGCATGATGACGCTGGTGTCATCCCGTTGTGTTTCCGGGCCCGACTGGGACGTTGCGACTAAACGACATCACGATGCTTATGAAGTCTGGAGTGCTTTTCTCAATGGTCCAGCGCCAGCCCTGAGTCCGGATCCTCGTTGAATCCGGCTCGGCCGCCAGTGGTTGACACGTCACTCAATCCGGGATGGCTCACGCGATCAAACGATATCGTCAATCAGGATATGGTGCTGCCCGCGACTGCAGGTTTCTATCCGCGCCTCGACCTTGTAGACGTTACGCAGCATCCGCTCGGTAATCACTTCGTTGCTCGGTCCACTGCCTTGGGTCGTCCCGTTGGCGATCACCAATACCTGGTCGGCAAAGCGCAACGCCTGATTCAGATCGTGGATCGCGATGAACACGATGACCTCGCGTTTTCGAGCCAGTGCCCGCATGAAATTCAGTACTTGCACCTGCCGGTGCATGTCCAGTGCGCTGGTCGGCTCGTCCATCAGCAGGATTTCCGGTTCGCGCACCAGCGTTTGTGCGATGGACACCAGTTGTTGCTGGCCGCCGCTGAGTTCACCGAGGTTGCGAAAAGACAGTTCGGTAATCCCGAGCGCGCCGAGAATCTCATCGACGAGCTTCAATTCATCGTCGTGGACGACCCAGCCCGGTGTCAGTTGTTTACGCGCCAGCAGCACTGATTCGTAGACCGTCAGGCGCGCACTGGCGTTCAGGCCCTGCGGCATGTAGCTGATGCCCTGATGACCCTTTTTCGAGTCCTGCAGAATGACCTGGCCCGGCCCGTCAATCAGCCCGGCCATGCGTTTGAACAAGGTGGATTTGCCCGCTGCGTTCGGCCCGACCACGGCAACCACCTGACCCCCCGTGAAGGCGGCCGTGGTGACGCCTGAAATGATCTCGCGCTGCCCATAACGGGCGCCGAGGTTATCGAGCTGGATCTTCACCATGAGTTTTTCTTCCCGCTGAGAATCAGAGATATGAAGAACGGCACGCCGATCAGTGACGTGACGACGCCGATGGGGAAAATCGCGCCCGGGATCAGGGTTTTGCTGACGACCGAACTGGCGGAAAGTATCAGCGAGCCCGTTAGCAAAGAGGCTGGCAGGAAGAACCGTTGATCCTCGCCAATCAGCATCCGTGCGATGTGCGGACCGACCAGTCCGATAAACCCGATGGTGCCGACAAAGGCCACCGGGAACGAGGCGAGCAGGCTGACCATGATCAGCGTCTGAAAACGCAGACTGCGCACGTTGATCCCGAAACTCGCAGCCTTGTCATCGCCCAGCCGCAGGGCCGTCAATGCCCAGGCGCGCTTGGCAAAGATCGGTAGGGTGATCAGGATGACCAGGCAAATCACACCGAGTTTCGGCCAGGTGGCTTTGGTCAGGCTGCCCATGGTCCAGAACACGACGGCCGCGACGGCTTGTTCGGTGGCAAAAAACTGCACCAGGGCCAACAGCGCATTAAAGGTAAACACCAGGGCAATGCCGAGCAGCACGATGGTCTCGGCGGTGACACCACGGCGCAGGCTCAGGAAGTGGATCAGCAGCGCGGACAGCATGGCCATGATGAACGCATTCACCGGCACCATGTACTGCGCCGCCAGCGGGAACAGCGCCACACCAAAGGCCAGCCCCATGGCGGCGCCGAAACTGGCGGCAGCAGAAATGCCCAGCGTGAACGGACTGGCCAGCGGGTTGTTGAGGATCGTCTGCATCTGTGCGCCCGCCAACGACAACGCGGCACCGACCGCGACGGCCATCAGCGCCACGGGCAGACGGATTTCCCACATCACCACGCGTACTTGCGCTGAAGCGGTGTCCGGCGAAAACAGCGCGCCGAGCACTTCGGTGAGGCTGTAGCTCGCCGGCCCAAGTGCCAGGTCAAGCAGCACGCTGCAAATCAATAACACCAGGAGCCCGCCAAGGATCAGGCGTTTGCGCAGCACCAGTCGACGGTAGGTGTCGCGTTGAACGACCATTGCTTCGTTCAATGAGCTCATTGCTTCACCTCAGGCTTGTCCAGGCTGACGAAGTAGCCGGGCTCGTAAGGCACCGGCAGAAATCGCTCATGCAGTTCGCGCAATGACGCGTCCGGATCGAGATCGGCAAACAGCGTCGGATGAAACCATTTCGCCAGTTGCTGGATGGCCGCGAACTGGTAGGGACTGTTGTAGAACTGGTGCCAGATGGCATGAAAGGACTGGTCGTCCTGAGCCTTGATGCCTGCGTAGGCAGGGCGTTGTGTGTACCACGCCAGTTTGTGCCTGGCTTGGGTCATGTCTGCACCGGGGCCGACGCCGACCCAATGACCGCCGGGTGCAAAGGCTTCCCAGTTGGCACTGGTGACAACCACCTGGTCCGGGTTGGCGACGATGACTTGCTCGGGGTTCAGCTGGCCGAAGGTGGTGGGGATGATGTTTCGGGCAATGTTGTTGCCACCGGCCATGTCGACAAAAAGGCCGAAATTTTCGTTGCCGAAACTCAGGCAGCAATCATCGGTGTAGCCACCGATGCGCTCGATAAACACGCTGGGACGGGAAGGGTGGCGCGCCTCAATCACGTCGGTGACGCGATGGATCTGCTGGTTGCGAAAATCGATAAAGGCTTCGGCGCGCGCTTCCTTGCCGAACAGCTGACCGAACAGGCGCATGGTCGGCTCGGTGTTTTGCATCGGGTTGTTGCGAAAGTCGACGTACACCACGGGAATCCCCAGGGCGTCGAGTTTCTCGATGTAGCGCGCATCTTCGGTGGCGTGCTGCGCTTCGATATTGAGGATGATCACATCGGGTTGCTGCGAGATCGCCTGCTCGATGTCGAAAGTGCCGTCTTCAAACCCGCCGAATGTCGGGATCTTGGCGATGGCGGGAAACTTGCGCAGGTAGGCGCCGTAGGTGTCCGGGTCCGACTGGATCAGGTCCTTGCGCCAACCGACGATGCGTTCAATGGGGTTTTGCGTATCCAGCGCGGCGACCAGGTACAACTGGCGTCCCTCGCCGAGGATGACCCGCCTGACCGGAAGGTGAACCTTGATCTTGCGCCCGAGCAAATCGGTCACCGTGCCCAGCGCGGGATCCGGGTCGGCGGCGAGCGCGTGGCGTGGCGTCAGAGCGCACAGCGACAGGCCCAGCAGTCCTGCGAACAGCAGCGCAGCGAAGGTTTGGGGGCGTCGGAAGAAGGTAACCATGGTTTGTTCCTTTGCAGAAGTCAGGACCGGACAGCGACTCAAGTTGCCGGGCCGGACGTTTCAGAAATCGACGGTGGCCGACAGCAGCAGGGTGCGGGGTGAACCTTGGGAGAACGCTCCGTACGAGGCGACGCCCGACCAATACTCGCGGTCGAACACGTTCTGCACGGTGGCGCGCAATGTGGTCGGGTGTTCCGCAATGCGGGTCGCGAAGCGCGCACCGACATCGAAGCGGGTCCAGGCATCCAGTTCCTGGGTGTTGGCCTGGTTCACGTACTGGCTGGCGGTGTAGATCGCGCCACTGGTCAGCGTCAGGCCCTCGACCCACGGCGTGTCCCATTCGGCCCAGAGGTTGGCCTGAACGTCAGGGACACCGACCGGTTTATTGCCACGGTTGGCGGCAACGCCGGACTTGGTCAGTTCGCCATCGAGGAGGGTCACGCCACCGAGCAGGCGGGTGCCTGGGGCGATCTCGCCAAACACATTGAGCTCCACACCGCGATTGCGTTGCTCGCCTTGTACCGAGAACACGCCAGAGGCCAATTCGCCGCTGGGTTTCTTGATCTGGAACAGGGCGAGTGTGGACATGAAGGTGCCGTAGTCGACCTTGACCCCGACTTCCTGTTGCCGGGAGATGTAAGGTGAAAAAATCTCCCCCGCATTCGAGGCCGCGGATGGCGCAGTGTCACCCTTGCTCAAGCCTTCGATGTAGTTGTAGTAGAACGACACGTGGTCCCAGGGTTTGGCGACGACGCCGAACAACGGCGTGGTAGCGCTTTTGTCGTAGGAGGTGGTGACCGTCCCGGCCGCATTGAAGTTATCGGATTTGATGTTCTGTTTGCGCAAGCCGACGGTGACTTGAAAACGCTCGTCCAGCACCGACAGGGTGTCGGCCAGGGCCACGCCTGACAGTTCGCTCTCGGAGATTTTCGGCGTATCCGGTTTGGCAATAGAGGGTTCTGGACGGTCGGCCGGGTGGTAGATATTCGACAGTAGTACCGGGCCGGAAATGATGCCTCGGGACAACTCATCGCGATAACGGGTGACTTGCAGGGCGGTGCTGTGACTGACCGGCCCGGTGTCGAAGCGCAGGCGGGCACCGGCGTCGATCGTGTAGCGCTGGACTTCGAATTTGTAGTAGCCGGGGATCGAAGAGGTGTCGCCGGCCGCGTTGATGATCGTCGGAGTCTGATCGGACATCCGCGCTACCTCCGATTTGCCGCCACCGGCGTGAGCAAATACGGTCAGGGCATCGTCAAGGTCGTATTCGCCGCCGAACAACGCCGACTGGTCACGGGTTTCGGACCAACCCCAGTCCTGGCTCACGCTGGTACGACCGTTGGCCGCAGAGGGAATCGGTACGCCGGGAGCGATGAGAAACGGTCGGGACGCGGCGTCAAATTGTTCTTTCTGGCTGATCAGGTCCAAGGTAGTCCGCAGGCGATCACCCGCATAGTCCAGGGAGATGGCGCCGATGTCGATGTCCCGGGTTTGCTTGTCGATGGCCGTGTCGCCTTGCTGCACACTGCCGTTGATCCGAACACCGAACCGGCGTTCCTCACCGAACCGTCGACTGACGTCGAGGTGGCCGCCGAGCTGCGAATCCATGGCGTAACTGGCGGTGAACCGGGTCAAATCCTCGTCAAGAGAACGCTTGGGCACGACGTTGATCACGCCGCCAACGGCGCTGTTGGGTGACATGCCATAGAGCAGGGCACCAGGACCTTTCACCACTTCGATGCGTTCGACGTACTCGGTGAACACCCGGTAGTTGGAGGCCACACCGTAAACCCCGTCGAACGCCAGTTCACCGAGATTGCCTTCACCGACCGGAAATCCACGGATGAAGAACGAATCGACTATGCCTCCGGTCTGTCCCGTGGAACGCACCGAGGAGTCACGCTCCAGCACATCGCCCACGGTGACCGCCTGCTGATCCTTGATCAACGTCGAGGTGTAGTTGCTGACGCTGAAGGGTGCGTCCATTACATCGGTATTGCCCAGCATGCCGAGGCGCCCGCCGCTGGCGACCTGGCCTCCCGGATACACCGGGGGCAAGCCTTGGGTACGTCGGTCGGTGCCATTGATCGCCGTTTCTTCCAGGGTCAACTGGCGTACCACCAGGGTGTAGCTGCCGTCGTCGCGTAAAACCATTTCCAGGCCACTTCCGGCCAGCAGCCGTGTAGTCGCCTCCTGTGTGGAGTAAGTACCGGACAGCCCCGGACTGACCAGGCCTTCGGTGATCGAGGGCTGGAACGACAAGGCAATGTCGGCATCCACGGCAAAACTCGACAGGGTTGCGCCAAGCGGTCCGGGAGCAATGTTGTAGGCGCGGACAACCGTGGAGTCCTGTTGCGACGGTACGGCGGCCAAGACAAGCGGGCACGCGGCACCGGCCAAGGCAAGGCTGAGCAACACACTGCGAATCACTGGCTTGAGCAGACGGTCCGGCCGTGAGGGCCGCGCAACGAGCATGAATGGATGACCTATGGACGAGGTGAAAAGGTTGTTCCTGTCCTTGCCAGTTGAGATCAAAAAAAGTATCACCCTTGCGGCAACTTTTTTGGCACGAGGTCAGGCGGGAGAGAGCGTCACCCAGTAACCGCTCAAGTGACCGGTGACGAGTACCGGGTAGGTTTGCACCAGCATGTTCAGCGTGCGCTGGGTATCGCTGATCGGAAAGGCGCCGGAAATGCGCAGCTCGGCAATGGTCGGATCACACCGCACGAAGCCTCTGCGATAACGCGCCAGCTCGGCGACGAAATCCGCAAGACGCATCTTGTCGGCCATGAGCATGCCTTGGGTCCAGGCCCCGACGTAGCGGTCTGTCGGGGTCACCTGGCCAAACGTGCGGGATGAAAAATCGGTGCGTTGTCCGGCGTTGATGATCAGCGGGACTGCTTGACTGCTATCTGACAATTCGACCCTCACCGCGCCGTCCAGTACAGCAAGATGGGTGCGGGGCTGCAGTTCGCGAACCGTAAATCGCGTGCCCAATGCCTGCATTCGGCCCTGGCGTGTGCTGACCAGGAAGGGGCGTGCCAGCGGCGAAGTATCGGGGGCGGTCTGCACCAGTATTTCCCCTTCGCGCACGTTGATGAGCCGCTGATTGGCGTCGAAGATCACATCGATGGCGGTGTCGGTATTCAGGGTGATATTCGACCCGTCGGCGAGGGTCAATTCGCGTCGCTGACCCACGGCCGTCCGGTAATCGGCGGACCATTGCTGTGATTCCACCAGTTTCCAGCTGCCCCAACCGGCAGGCAGAACGGCCAGGAGCATCGCCAGTTTGCCCAGGGCGACGCGACGTTCGGGATTGCTCGGGCGATCCAGTGCCGACATCGCCAGGGACGATGGCAGCCCGCCGAGCTTGCTCTGCAGCAACTGCGCGCGCGACCACGCACGATTACGTTCGGGCGTGCTGGCCTTCCAGCCTTCCCATTCGGCATGCTCGGCGTCGCTGAGCTCGCTTTCACTCAAGCGCATCAGCCATTCGGCTGCTTCTTCAAGCACCTTGGGGTCGAGCTGCGGGTCATTGCGCCGAGTGAGCATTTATTCCACCAGCATCAGGCACTGCACGAAGGCTTGCTTCATGTAGCGCTTGACGGTGATCAGCGAGACGTTCAACTGCTCGGCAATGTCGTCGTATTTCAGGCCGCCGATCTGCGACAGCAAAAATGCGCGTTTGACCAGCGGGGGAAGGGTGTCGAGCATCGCGTCGATCTCGTGCAGGGTCTCCAGCACGATGAAGCGCAATTCCGGCGAAGGCACTTCGGGCGCGGGCAGGTGCGCGAGGGCATCAAGGTAGGCGCGTTCAAGTGCCTTGCGCTGATACCAATTGACCAGAATGCCCTTGGCCACGCAGCTCAGGTAGGCCCGGGGTTGCTCGATGACCGTGACTTGGGAGGCCAGTATGCGAGTGAAGGTGTCCTGCGCCAGATCCGCCGCATCCATGGCGTTACCCAGTTTTTTTCGCAGCGTGGCGTACAGCCAGCCGTGATGGCCGCTGTACAGGGCTTCGATCGCGCGCAGATGATTGCTGTTATTCGCGGGAAGGGTATCGCTCATGGCGGCGGCTTTTTTGCAATTGAGAAGTATTCACAATGCTAAGTGACAAAGACGCTCCGACGCAAGGGCGATTCTGCATCCCGTTTTCAGATTCGCGGCATGCGCATCAGCGCTTCAATCAGGGCGTCGATTTCGCCTTCGGTGTTGTAAGCGTGGACCGAAGCGCGGCTGACTTCCTGCAAACCTCGTTGCTGCATGTCGAGCAGGGTTGAGCGGAATGTCGAGGTGGAGACGTTGATCCGTTTATCTTGTCCCGCAAGCCATTGCTGTAAGTGTGCGGCGCTGCTGTCCTGGCGCGTGAACGTCACGATCCCGGACGTGAGGGCACCTCTGTCGCGAAGTGTGACGCCAGGGACTTCGGCCAGTCGATGCCGCAAGTGGTTCGCCAGTTGCTGAATGCGCTGCCACATCGGCTCGATGCCTTGTGCCAGTGCGTATTCAACCGCTGCCCCCAGGCCCAGTTTCGCGGCCACGTTGCATTCCCAGTTTTCGAAGCGGCGGCCATCGTCACGGATCTTGAAGGTGTCTGGCGTCAGCAACGATGCGGCATGCAGGTCGAGAAACACCGGTTCAAGGTTTTGGCACAGCGACTTTTCAACGTATAGAAAGCCCATGCCCCTGGGCCCCCGAAGGTATTTTCGGCTGGTCGCGGCGAGGAGGTGACAGCCGATTTTGCGCACATCGATCGGCATTTGCCCGACACCCTGGCAGGCATCGAGCAAAAATAGCACGCCGGCATCCCGGGCCAGCGCACCGATCTGCTCGATGGGCTGAACCGGTCCGCCGTTGGTCGCGATCACCGGCAGAGACACCAACGCGACGCGCTCATCGCCCAGCATGTCCTGCAAGGCGCCAAGTGAAACCTGGCCCTGTTCATCGTTGGGAATGACCCGGATTTCAATGCCGCGTTGCTGTTTCAGCTGCAGATAAGGAATGAAGTTGCCGGCGTATTCGGTGGTGGAGGTCAGCACCACGTCACCGGGTTGCAGCGGCAATGAATAAAAGGCCATGTCCCAGGCGCGGGTCGCGTTTTCGATGACGGCGATTTCGTCGGGGTCAGCATTGATCAGGCGGCCGATGGCACCGTAGACATTCTCCAGTTCAGCCGCACGTTGCCCGGCCGCCTCGTAGCCACCGAGTCTGGCTTCGAATTGAAGGTGGCGGGTCATGACATCGATCACCGGGTCGGGCATCAAGGCCGCGCCGGCATTGTTAAAGTGAATCAGCTGCTCGACACCGGGGGTGTCGGCACGCAGTTGTGCAATGTTCAACGCAAGACTCCTAGATCAGTCGCCGGGTGGGGCTTGGCTCGTTTGCATGACCACCGGCCAGTAACGCAGGGCGATGATGGGAATCAGCGCGACGACATAGGCCAGACACACAAACAGGTAGGTGTACTGCAAGCCATAGACCTGGCTGAGCAAACCACCGGCCGAGATCCCCGCAATCGAGGCGAATTGCGCGGTGCTCTGCGCAATCCCCAGCACATAGCCCTGTTGTGAGCTGTCGGCCGTTTTCGAGATCAGGGCCATCAGCACTGGTGTGGTGGCGCCCAGCAGTACGCCCCATATGAAGTAGGCAATGACAAACACGGCGGGGCTGCGTGTGACACCAGCGACCGCGGTCAGGACCACGCAGCCGATGACAATGTAGGTGATGCGGTGCAGGGTTTCCTGTTGGGTGCGGTGCTCGAAGTAGCGCGACCACGCGGTGGCCGAGAGGATGAAACCCAGTGCCAGCAAGCCGTAACACAAGCCGACGACCGAGTTGCTGACCTCGAACACCGAGCTGACATACAGCGAGAAGGAGGTCTGCGGCAGCATCCGCGCCAACAGCAGAATGCCCATGACGCCCAGCAGCGACAACAGGGGCGAACCTTGCCAGACGCTGCCTGAGCGCCTGACCGGAGTCGCCGTGTCCACGACCGGCGTTTTCTTTACGGGCGGAACATCCGGCAACGTCACGGCCGCCACCACGGTGCAAATGGCGCACAGGACCGAAGCGATGATGTTGATCCAGAAGAAGGTCGCGTAATCGAGGATGAGGCCACCGACGACGGCGCCGAGCAACGAGCCGACGTTGGTCGATATCTGCAGGATCGCAAACAGTCGCGCCCGCCGCGAGGGTGCTTCGATGCTGACACCGTAAGCCTGTGCCGGGGCGATGTACCCGGCGAAAGCGCCTTGCAGGAAGCGCAGGATCAGGATCACCCAGATGTCGCTGAACAGGACCAGGCCAAGCTGGGTCAATGACAAACCGGCGAGGGCGCGGATCATCATCAGCTTGTGGCCGTAGCGATCGCCGATACGGCCCCAGAAGGCGCTGGTCAGGATAATCCCCAGCATCGGACCGACGTAGACGGCGATGCTGGCGAAGCTGAATACCGATTCCGAAGCGGTCAGCCCACGCAGGTGGACGGGCCAGAACGGCCCGCTCATTTCCATCGCGCCCATGGAGATGAGCTGGATCGCGAACAGAAGATAAATCAGGATTCTTACTCGCGAACCCTGGATGGGACCAGCATGGGACATGAGTCAGCCTCGGTGGTTAAACAGCATCAAGCGGGTTGGTCAGCGTGTGCTGCAAACGATAGTTGGAGTACTGCATCAAATGCATGCGCAACAACGACCGGGTGGGCCATGGGTCCTGAACGAACGCTTTGCGCTCGACTTCCCACAGCGCTGGCGAGACCCGGTCACGCACGGCTGCGAAGGCGTTCTCGGTTTCTTCACGCAAGATCTCCCACATCCGGGTGTTGTTCAACGCGTACTCCTTCGTCAGCCACAGGGCCATTTCGTGCAGGTGCGTGAGGAATGCCGCGTCCAGTACGAACATGCGCACCGGCTCGATATCCTCGACGAACACCGTCGGCAAGATGCCGGGCTGAACATGCGGTTGCAGGGTGTAACCGCGTTCCTCCAGCAACGGAGCATAGGTCCTGCCATCGCCGAAATCGCGGATCAGCAGACTACGTGCTTTGCCATCGGGGGAAAACAGCACCATGGTGTTTTGCTGATGCGCTTCAAGCCCGATGCCGTACAGCAGATAGATCGCCACCACCGGGCGGGTGACCACGTTGGCGTATTGGCGGAACCAGGTCTCGACCGTGTCGGCGCTGGCCCGAACGCCGTCGCGTTCGATCAGGTCGGTAAACAGCGGACGACCGCTGCCGGGCAACCGGGTGAACAACGACGCCACGGTAATCGGCAGGCAATCGTCGCTGCGTTCAAACGCCTGCTGACTGGCGCGATAGACCACTGACAGATGACGGCCAGGCGCATCGTCCTGTGTGATCGCGTTTTTATAACGCACGCCGATCTCTTCCGGGAAAATCTCCAGTTGCTGGTCGAAGCCGTTTTCGGCGGCGAGGATCTTGGTGATCACCGTGCTGATGCGCGGCCCCATGTGAATTGACTTCGCTTGCAGGCTGCGCAGCTCGCTGGTCATCCACAACGCGATCGGCAATTTTATCAGCGGCGCTGTTTCGTCGAGCACCGGCATCATCGTGCGGTACGACATGGTCGGCAGGGTCTGAAGGTCCGGCCCCTCAGTGATCAGGATGCCTTCTTCGATTTCCGCGGCAAACGTCTTGAGCACGTAGGCCTGCAGATGCCAGGCGTGAATCGGCAGCGGTAGCCACCGGGTTTCGTCCAGGCCTTTGTCATTCAGCGAAGCCTTCCATTGTTCCCATTGCACCGGGAAGTTCGTGGCAAACCAGGCGTGGTAGCTGGTCACGTGGGGCATGCTTTCGCTTTTGGCCATGTCGGCGCGCAATGCTGCAATGCGCAGTGGCACCCGGGCGTTGAATTCCGGCGACAGTTGCTCGACTTCGGCGTCACTCAGGCCCGGGCGGGATTTCCACGTCGGATAGTACGGGTGACCTTCCAGCGAGCCCCATTGGTCCAGCAGGATGGCCGCATCTTTGGTGCTGGCGTGTTGGCGAAGATAGTCGGTAAGGCTGTCGAGGCCATGGCTTTTGGCGGCGTCGGCCAGGCGCGCGTTCCATTCCTGACGATACTGGCGAGCATGGGCATCGTTCAGCAGGCTGTTTTCCATGTCCGACTTGAGCCCGGCCATGCCTTCATCCGTCGGTTCGAAGTCGAAGCTGTCACGCAGCACGTCCAGCAAGTCCTGATGACTGTGAATCACCTGGCGTACGCCTTCATCGGTCACCAGCACCACGTCACCGTCGTTGACCAGGGTGTCGGCCGGTCCCATGGCGATTTCAGTGAAAAACACGTGGGCACGGGCGTTCTCCAGTGGGTAGGTGGCCTGGTTTCCCTCGGCGGAAAAAACCAGGGCCGAACGGTCCAGGATGTTTTCGGCAAACAGGCAACGAATCAACCGTCGCATGGCGTTTTTGCGGGAGTAGGCGATCAGTGTCTTGAGGTCATCCATATCAGCTATCTGCTCGTCGATAAGTAAATGAAGAGGTGAGGGCGCGACTCATGCCGTGCGCGGCCATTGGCTTGGGAAGTAATCGAGCGCCGAATCGCGCAGGCCTTGCATGTAGGAAACGCTCCAGTGCAGGACTTCCTCGATGTAGGGGACTTTGAGCTCGAAACGCCTGGCCATTTCCACCAGCAGCACCAGGCCGTAGGCGACATCTTCGTTGAAGGCGCGGCTCTCGCGTTCGATCACGTAACCGGCGCGGTTGTCATCGGCGGGCACCATGGGCGCAAGGATGTCGTTGTAGGCCTGATTGGTGCGCAGGATCGACAGCATGCTGCTCTGGTCGCGAATCTGTTCACCGTACGCCTCGACAATTTCCTGCTTCAGGGATTTGACCGAAGACAGGTCGACACCCATTCGCTGGCTGATGACGGCGCACAGGTCCTGACTTTCCTGATCCATGCGCTCCAGGAAATAGGCGCCCAATTCGGGGCATTCGGTCCACCAGCACATGCGCTGGGGAAAGATCTTGCGATGCCATTGGCCGTAGGGCCCGATCAGCCCGTAAATCACCGAGCTGTGCATGATCGGGTTGCCCGGGGTGAGGGTGATTTCGAGGTAGTTGTCGAGCATCGTCACGCACGGGCCGTAGAGCACGGTGAGCATGTCCTGCAGGTGCTGGCGGGAGGCTTGCGACTCCCTGGCGTGGGTCGCCACGTATAACTGGCTTTTGCCGCCGCCCATTTTGATCGACAGCCCGGGCTTGAGATCGAACGCCGTGTGCGGGACATCTTTCATGCCCCAGATCACCAGGTTCGGCCGGTCGGCCAGCGTGGCTTCGGCCAGCCAGTCGAAACCGCAGAAGCCGGGAATCGCACCGATGTACACCGGTTTGCTCGAACTCAGATGCGGGGCAATCGCTTGCAGGGTGTGCGGCCGGGCATGGGCCGGCACGGTAATGATGACGATGTCGGCATCCTCGACGGCTGCGCTGGCATGAGTGGTCACCCGGTCCAGCCGGGCGCTCAGCGTCGAGCCGTCCGGCATCAACGCCTGCATCGGCGTATGGCGAGCGTGTTGATCAACGATCTCCAGGTTGCTGGTGAGCATCGAGACCTGAACATTGGGCAGCTGTTTGAACAGGATGGCATTGAGGTGACCGGTCCTGCCTCCGCCACAGATGGCGACTTTCAGCGGTTTCATTGAGAGGCGTTCCTGTGTGGGAGAAGCGTCATGCGACGCTCAATTGCAGAGGCGTGGAGACGGAGTCCAGCCATTGGGTCTTGCCCAGCCAGATATCCAGTTGCGGCGCGACATTCGGGTCCAGCAGGTCGCGTTCTTCCAGCCATTTGTCGTCAAATACTGTGTGCAGGTACTTCTCGCCGCCATCGGCGATCGGCACCACGACGTTGCCGGTCAGCACGCCTTTGTGAATCAGTTCCAGTGCCTTGAAGATGGCGCCACCAGTGGATCCGCCGACCAGCAAGGCCAGGTTGCGAGCGATGTACCGTGCCGTTTCGAAGGCTTGGGAATCGGTGACTTGCACACCCAGGTCGATGCAGCTGTAGTCGAGCACCAGGCCCACGGTGTCCCCGGCCGGGGTGCCGGTGCCTGATTGATAGTACGGATAGCCGGGATGGCCAAAGACGATGGAACCGGCCGGTTCGACAGCGACTGTGACGGTGTCGGGGTTGTGCAGTTTCAGCCCTCGAGCGATTCCTGTCATCGAGCCGCCGGTGCCGACACAACCGACGTAGGCGCCGACACGACCTTCGGCCTGGGCAATGGTTTCGCGCACGAAATCGCTATACCCGCCGGCGTTGGCGGCATTGTCGGATTGGTTCATGAACACCGCGCCCGGAATCTGCGACGCGAGTTCGGCCGCTAACCGTTGGCGCTCGACCACGGCGACTTCATCTTCGCGGTAGGTCCCCGCGACAAACCGGACTTCGGCGCCCAGTGCCTTCATCACGGCGATCTTGTCTTGAGCCGCGTGGTGATCGACCACAGCGATGAAATGCAGGCCAAACTCGACGGCCGCCATGGCCAGGCCGATGCCGGTGTTGCCGGAAGACGATTCGACGACCACGCCACCCGGTTTCAGCCTTCCTGACTTGAGCGCCGCGAGCACCATGTTGCGTGCCATGCGGTCTTTTATGCTGCCGCCGGGATTGTTCTTTTCAATCTTGAGCAACAACCTGGCGTTCGTATCAGGAACATCAATACCCAACATTGGCGTATTGCCAATAAGGTCCGAGACTTTATTCAGTATCATTTGAAATATTCCCTTTTAGTAGTCCGGTGAAAACGCGTAGTTACCTTCCGTACAACAGGTCGCCATCAATCGCCGGGGCAGGGGATGGCGATGAAACTCGTTCTCCAGCAAGTCCATCTGATAACCGGCGGTATTGACGTAAATCAATAAGTCACCCGCCTGCGGTGAAGTACTGAAATTGATTAAGCGATGAGTGATGACATCGTCATCCAGACAACTGTGGCCGGCGATGTAGGCGTGTGTCGGGTTTCGCGGTAGTTGGTGGGTGCTGATAAGTATCGGGTCGACGAGGTATTCGGATGAGAACCACGTTTCGCAGGCACTGAAACTACTGCCCTCAACAAAGATGACGGTTTTGTTGTTTTCCAACTGCTTGGTGCGTGTAATGCGAAATACGGAAATGGCCGCCTGATCCACCAGACTTCGGCCGGGCTCCAGTGCCAGCGTTATATTTTTGGCTTTCAAATAGCTCGCAATGGACTGTCCTGCTGAATAATCAGCTTCGAGAAATAAGGCCAGCCACTGACAGGCAGTCAGGCTACTGCCGTATGGGTAAAAAGAGGCTGGAACTTTCTGGTTTTCGTAGTTGCTCGGATTATTATCGTTTTGTAAAAAACTGCTATAGGCCTGAGGCTCGACATAACACATCGGCAAGCCTCCGCCGATGTCGATCATGGTTGGGTTTAACCCCATCTCCCGCGCCGCTTCGACGAAACCGCTGACCTCACGAAAGGCTTGTACCCGGGTTTCGAATCCATAGCCGCCGAGGTGGAAATGGAAACCTTCGAAGTGGAAAGTTTCGCGGTGTTCAGTCAGGTGTTGCAGGCATTGAAGCACCTCACTCGCACCCATTCCGAAACGGCTGCTCGGGTAGCTCTGTGGCCTGTAACGCAGTAAAACCCTGGCTTTCACGGGTTCCGGCATGGATTCGATCAGCGCAGTGAGGTGACCGTACTCTTCCAGGGAGTCCACGCAAATGAGTGAGCCGGCCTGCACCAACGCCCGATGAAACACCGTGGTTTTGGCCGGTCCCGTGGCGCACAAACGTTGCGCCGGTAGGCCGGATCGCAGCGCTGCGTCCATTTCGTGAAGGCTTGAAACGTCGATGCCGATGCCAGAGTCTGATGCCGCGCCAAGCAGGCATTGGGATTTATTGGCTTTGGCGCCATAGAAAATAGCGTGCTGCACATCGTGCTGTTTCAACACCGCCAAGAGGGCGCGGGTGTTGAGTTCAAAAGCATGTGGCCACACCAGATTCAAGGGAGATCCGTATTGAGACACCAGTTCCAGAAGTGTTTGCGGATACTGATGAATCAGTTGTGCCACAACAGGGTCGAGCAGCGGTTTAAGCAGTTCTGGCTGATGAACTTCAATCCGTTCATCTAATGACGACGCAATTGTAATAGGCATAGTTAACCCTTGGCATCGAAAATCTCGCCATTCATATTTCGACAACTAAACGTTATCGATAGGTGTGATCTTTGCGCTCGTCAGGCACGAGCGCTTAATGATTCAGGAGGCGGATGCCAGATAAAACCCGAGAATGTGTCAGGGGTAATAGTCGTCATAAATGCTATACAAAACAATTGCATGAGACCCCATTCCATAAGGTTTATAGGGACAGATTGTTCGGCCATTAGTTGATGGCCTAACCCCCTGTAAAGTGCCAGCAGCTGACATTCAAATGACATCACTGCTCTGTACTTCCCGTAAACATGAACGCTTGCTTTGATTCGAGAATTGTTTCTCTTGGCGGCGAGAACAATATTGCTAACGCGAACGATTATCAAGTAAGGTTTTCAAATATTTTGGATGCCCACCCGTTGAGCAAGAGTGCAAAAGCGATTATTTGCACGCTCTTGCAAGCATGCGTTCCTGCCTGAAAAAACACCTTAAAACCTTGATGAACAAGGCGTTGAAGGTTGATGCAACACGCCGTTTCCAGGCTCGGAAATTCAACGCCGCAGATACCCGAATTTTTTTTGAAACCCACGACTGATGCATGCCAAGGAGAGATTCATGACAACTGATCGTCTCAGCACCCAAGCCACGCTTCCCATCAGCTACCTGTTCGTTCCAGGCAATCGTCCCGAACGTTTTTCCAAAGCGGTCGATGCGGCTCCGGATGCAATCATTCTTGACCTCGAGGATGCCGTTCATCCGGGAAGCAAAGCCGCCGCGCGAGCCGCAATCTGGGCTTGGCAGGAGAGCACGCCGACGGTGCGCTGCCAGCGTTACATCCGTCTGAACAGCGTCAGCAGTGCGCTCTTTCGCCAGGACCTGACCTGGCTCAGGGACATGCGTTATCCCGAGCGCTGCGCGGGTATTTTCCTGCCCAAGGCGGAACGCCCCGAGAACTTGTTCCGGGTCGTCGAAGACCTGCTGGCATGGAATCCCGAACTCAAGATCGTCGCCATCATCGAGACCGCCAAAGGCTTGCAACAGGTCGAGGCGATTGCCGAAATTCCGGGGTTGGCACGCCTGGCATTTGGCTCGCTGGATTTTTCCCTGGATATCAATTGCAGCCAGATCCCCGAGGCCTTTCTGTTCGCTCGAAACCGGATTGTGCTGGCCTCGCGTACCGCCGATTTGCCGGCACCGATCGATGGCGTGACACCGGCGATCAGTGACATGACGGTGGTTGCGCAGGAGTCGCGTTACGCCCGCTCCCTGGGGTTTGGCGCCAAGCTCTGCATCCATCCCGCACAGTTGGGCACTGTCCAGCGGGCCTTCCTGCCTGATGCGCGCCAGCTGGCCTGGGCGGATCGAGTCTTGAGCGCCGTGGCCGGAGGCAGTCATGCGGTGCAAGTGGACGGTGAGATGGTCGATCTGCCCCTCATCGAACAGGCGCAGCGTCTGCTGGACGTGGCCAGTCGATACGCGCTGGTTGCCAAGGCCGATGCCTGCTGAGCCACCGTCGAACAGGAGATGAATCATGGGGCACGGTTATCAGATTGCGCTGCGGCCAATGTGCGATGTGTTGCAGTCGGAACAGGTCGATCCAGCCAATGTGGCGTTGCTGCGCGAAGCCATCATCCGGGCCGGGCATTGGCTGGAACCGATCATCGTCGAGCGCTCGAAAGGCATCGTGATGGACGGCAATCACCGGTTCAACGCGGCGCTGCAACTGGGGTTGAAAAGGGTCCCCTGCATCCAGCTCGATTACGCCGACCCGCGCGTTTGTGTGCGGCATTGGCAGACCGGGCAAACGTTCGAGGTGGCACGGATTTTCACCACGATCGCCCGTGGCGAGCTGTTTCCGTACAAGACCACGCGGCATGCGTTCGACCCGGCCTTGCCGGTGATCGCCATACCGCTCGACTGCCTGTACGCGTGATTGACCGGGCAGGCTCCTCGGCTTTACGGCCGAGGGGCCCAAAAATTTTCGAAGAGAGGGTGATACTTTTTCGCGGGTCGACTGGCAATAGGAGTGATTACCATTTTCTCTTGCCCAAAAGGATCCTTACGTCATGTCCGTTGCCAGTCGACCATGCGGTGAGCGCGCGTTAACGCAGGCCATTCGTACCGCCATGCTGAGTTTTGCCCTGGTCGCAGGAAGCGCCAACACCTGGGCCGCCGCCCAACAGCAACAGGATGCTGACGTCGCCAAGACACCTGACGCTTCGGCAAACCCGAATGCCGATGGCCTGACACTCGGCTCTACCAACATCACTGCCAATTACACCAGCCCGACCGTGCTGCCGGGAGTCATTGCCGGTGGGCAGGTTGCTCGCGGTGCGCGCCTGGGGATGATGGGCAACAAAGATGTGATGGATACGCCGTTCAGTGTAACCAGCTACACCGCCAAGACATTGGCCGACCTGCAAACGGTGACCGTTGCCGATGCCCTGGAACGAGATCCATCAGTGCGCTCCACCGGTCAAACCGGCGGCATCGTCGATTCCTTTTTCGTTCGCGGTTTCGCGGTGGGCGAAGGCAACCTGGGCGAGCTGGCCTTCGACGGCGTGTATGGCGTGGCGCCCAACTATCGGGTGTTCACCGACTACGCCGAACGCGTCGAAGTGCTCAAGGGGCCGGGGGCCTTGATGTACGGGATCTCGCCGAACAGCGGTGTCGGCGGCGTGATCAATATCGTGCCCAAGCGGCCACTGGCCGAAGACCTGACGCGCTTTACCGCGAGTTACGCGTCGGACTCGCAAGCAGGCGGTCATCTGGATATCAGCCGTCGTTTTGGCGACGAGAACCAGTTCGGCGTGCGCTTCAACGGCAGCCTCCAGGGGGGCGATACCGCCGTTGACGACCAGGAACGATCGGTCGATATCGGGGCCATTGCGCTCGATTATCAAGGGGAGCGACTGCGCTTGAACCTTGACTTCATCAGCCAGAAAGAAAGCTTCGAGGCTCCCTCGCGGCCCTTTACGGTGGCGCCGGGTGTCGATATTCCCTCTGCGCCCAATGGTCGTACTAACTTGACGCAGGATTGGGGATGGTCCGACACCAGGGAGCAGTCGGCGTTGCTGGGCGGCGAATATGATCTGACTGACGCGGTCACCGTATTCGCCCATGCCGGTGGCGGCAAGGCAGACGTCAAGCGCAAGTCCGACCAGGTGCCGAGAATCCTCAACAACGCCGGCGATACCAGCAACATTCCCGGCTACTACAAATTCAACGTCGATCGCTCGACGGCCGACGTGGGTATCCGTGGCGTGTTCGCCACCGGGCCGGTCACCCACACGACCACGCTGATGGCGACCCGGTATCAGGATGAGTTGTCCCGGGGCATCACCAACGGAACCGAAATCCGTTCGAACATCTACCACCCGGTGGAGGTGCCCGAACAATTCCTCAACGCGCCAAAGGTGCTGCGCATTTCCGAGTCGGAGTTGTCCGGTGTGGCGCTGACCGACACCTTGTCCGTGCTGGACGACCGCATCCAGCTGACCTTGGGTGTGCGTAAACAGGACATCGAGTCGCGTAACTACACCGCGACAGGTTCGGTCAGCTCCAAATATGACGACAGCGCCACGACGCCGCTGGTCGGCGTGGTGGTCAAACCCTGGGAAGACGTGTCGCTTTACTACAACTATGTCGAAGGTTTGAGTAAAGGTGATATAGCACCAGGCACCGCCGCCAACTCCGGTGAAACCTTTGCGCCTTATGAGTCGAAGCAACACGAAATCGGCGTCAAATATGAACATGGCACGTTCATGACCACCCTGGCGTTGTTCCAGATTGAAAAGCCCAGCGGCGAAATCGGCGCAGGCAACGTGTTCTCGGTGCAGGCCGAACAACGCAATCGCGGCGTTGAGCTGAGCATGTTCGGCGAAGTTGCGCCGGGTACTCGCTTGATGGGCGGCGTGACCTTCCTCGATGGCGAACTGACGGATTCCGCCACGGCCGCTAACCGGGGCAACGAGCCGGTGGGCGTGCCCGACGTACAAGCCAACCTCTGGGCCGAATGGGACACCCCGTGGCTGGAGGGCTTCACGCTCACTGGCGGCGCGATCTACACCGGCAGCCAATATGTGAATCAGGCCAATACCCAGGAACTGGATGCCTGGACGCGCTTCGACACGGGCGCTCGCTACACCACCAAAATCGAAGGTCGACCTACGACATTCCGCGCCACGGTGCAGAACGTCTTTGATCGAGAGTACTGGTCTGGCGTCGCCTCGTACGGTGCGTTTTCCCCGGGTTATCCGCGGACGCTGCAGCTGTCGGCTACGGTCGATTTCTAATGGCGGCGGGTCGTCGGCGGTAACGTTTGGTGAATAACCACGTGTGCATTTCTTGATGCATGAAAGTATTTGAAAAGGAGTATTCGAATGTTAAACACCTCAGCATCGGCGACCCTCGCAACTCTGAAATTCCAATCGACGTCTGCTCACCGGGCATTCGATTTCGAGCGCAGTTCCAACGAGCACATCCGGGCGTTGCTTCGCTATTACGGATTGCGCACCAGCCTTATTCGCTTGAAAGTGATCGATGCCTTGCTGGTCGCCGCGAGAGACGGAACGCCCATCGGTGTGCGCGGAGTGCATTCCTATCTGCAATCCTTCTCAACCGATTTACCGTTTATCAGCGTGCGGGAAGTGCTCAAGCGCCTCTGTGAAGAGGGGGTCATCGTTTTTGGGGCAGACAAGAGTTACTGCTTTACTGCGCTGGCCATCGAGATGCTGGAAACACGCTCGGATCGCGAAGACCCAGCAGCTTATATAGTCAGGTGAGTTCAGAGGGATTCCCCCGACCCGTATCACCGGGTCGGGGTGGTCCTTTCAAGCCTTACCGATTCAACGAGTGCATCACTTCACATCGAAGCGATCCAGGTTCATCACCTTGGTCCACGCCGCCACGAAGTCCTTCACAAACTTCTCCTTCGTGTCACTGCTCGCGTAAACCTCAGCCAGCGCCCTCAACTGCGCATGAGAGCCAAAGACCAGGTCAACACGGGTTCCGGTCCACCTCACTTCGCCGGTTTTACGATCGCGTGCTTCAAACTCTTCATTGGATTCTGAGGTCGGTTTCCATTCCACGCCCATGTCCAGCAGGTTCTTGAAGAAGTCATTGGTCAACGCTTCTGGCTGCTGGGTGAACACGCCGTGTCTGGTTTGCCCGACATTGGTGTTCAACACGCGCAGGCCACCCACGAGCGCGGTCATTTCTGGCGCGGTGAGCGTCAGTTGTTGCGCTTTGTCGATCAGCAGATGCTCGGCCGACACGCTGTAGCGGGACTTGAGGTAATTACGGAAGCCATCGGCGATGGGTTCGAGGAAGCCGAAGGATTCGACATCCGTCTGCTCTTGCGAAGCGTCCATGCGCCCTGGGGTGAACGGCACCGTGACGCTGTGACCGGCATTTTTCGCCGCCTGTTCGACGCCCGCGTTACCCGCCAGCACGATCAGGTCAGCCAGCGAGACTTTCTTGCCGCTGTTGTTGAACTCGCTCTGGATGCTTTCGAGTTTCGCCAGCACATTCGCCAGTTGATCAGGTTGGTTGGCTTGCCAGGATTTCTGCGGCGCCAGACGCAGACGCCCCCCATTGGCGCCGCCACGTTTGTCGGAGCCACGGAAGGTGGAAGCTGCTGCCCACGCCGTCGATACCAGCTGCGAGACGCTCAGGCCCGAAGCAAGCACTTTGCTCTTGAGCGCGGCGACATCACTGTCGTTGACCAAGGCATGGTCGACCTCCGGGATCGGGTCTTGCCACAGCAATTCTTCGCTGGGCATTTCCGGGCCGAGGTAGCGGGAGAGAGGGCCCATGTCACGGTGGATCAGCTTGAACCAGGCGCGGGCGAACGCATCGGCCAGTTGATCCGGATTTTCCAGGAAACGCCGAGAAATCGGTTCGTAGATCGGGTCGAAGCGCAATGCCAGGTCCGAGGTCAGCATGGTGGGGTTGCGCCGTTTCGACGGGTCATGAGCATCCGGAATGGTGCCGGCGCCCGCGCCGTTTTTCGCAACCCACTGGTGTGCACCGGCCGGGCTTTTGCTCAGTTCCCACTCGAAGCCGAACAGGTTTTCCAGGTAATTGTTGCTCCACTTTGTGGGCGTGGTGGTCCAGGTCACTTCCAGGCCGCTGGTGATGGTGTCCGGGCCTTTGCCGGTGCCGAAGCTGTTCTTCCAGCCAAAGCCCTGGGCTTCGAGGCCCGCGGCTTCGGGCTCGGCGCCGACGTTGTCGGCAGGCCCTGCGCCGTGGGTTTTGCCGAAGGCGTGACCGCCGGCGATCAGCGCCACGGTTTCTTCGTCGTTCATTGCCATGCGGCCGAAGGTTTCGCGGATGTCTATGGCGGATCTGACCGGGTCTGGCTCGCCTTCCGGTCCCTCGGGGTTGACGTAGATCAGGCCCATTTGCACGGCGGCCAGCGGGTTTTCGAGATTGCGGCCGTGTTCGGTACGGCTCTCCTCGTTTTTACCGGGTTCGGCGACAAGTGGACCGTCACCGGGAGCTTCCACGGGAGCGCTGTCTTTGCCGTAGCGGGTGTCACCGCCCAGCCATTTGTTTTCCGAACCCCAGTAGACGTCTTCATCCGGTTCCCAGACGTCCGCACGACCCCCGGAAAAACCGAAAGTCTTGAAGCCCATGGACTCTAGCGCGACGTTGCCGGTGAGGACGATCAGGTCCGCCCAGGAGATTTTACGGCCGTACTTTTGCTTGATCGGCCAGAGCAGCCGGCGCGCCTTGTCGAGGCTGACGTTATCCGGCCAGCTGTTGAGCGGTGCAAAGCGCTGCTGACCGGAGCCGGCACCGCCACGACCATCGCCCGTGCGATACGTGCCTGCGGCGTGCCAGGCCATGCGAATGAACAGCGGCCCATAGTGGCCGAAGTCCGCTGGCCACCAGTCTTGCGAGTCGGTCATCAGAGCCGTCAGGTCACGCTTGACCGCCTCAAAGTCCAGGGTCTTGAATTCTTCGGCGTAGTTGAAGCCCTCGTCCATGGGGTCGGACAGGGACGAGTGCTGGTGCAGGATCTTCAGATTCAGTTGGTTCGGCCACCAATCGCGGTTCGTCGTGCCACCGCCAGCGGCGTGATTGAACGGGCATTTCGATTCATTTGCCATGTGTGAGCTACCTTTGGTCGTGTTTCATCCGGCTATCGGCCCGGGGTGGGCGTTAGATAGCAACGAGCGAATTCAATGACATAGGCTGCAGGACCAACAGTTGGATCAACTGATCGTCTGGACCACACGGGAATTGGACAGCGGCGGTGGCCCACGGGTGGCCTAGTCAAGCTTCGGACTCATTCCTGTCTCCTTATCAGCACTAAACCGGCCGGCTTGTTCCGCCAGCGCTGGATACAGGTTAGACCCCACTTGGGGAGTCAGCTAATAGGTGGAGTATTAGGAGGTAATAGGCAGAGTCTTTTACGGATGTTGCGGGGAGGACCCGCGTCTATCCGAAGCATAGACGCGGATTTTCAGGCCTGAACGGTTACTTTCGAACGTTCTGGTACAGCATCAACCGTGAGGTTTCATGCATGGCGCGGGTCAGCGCCGACAGGCGTTTGAACTCTTCAGGGTTTTTCTCGGCAACGTTGTCCCGTGGCGTCATCGAGGCGAGGTCGTGAAGGGTTGGCGAGCTGCCGTCGTGCTCCATCTGCACCATGTAGTGTTGCGTGACGCCGGCGATCAACGGGAATGTGCCTTCACGCAATACCAGCGGCACCACACGTTCGCCTTCTGGCGCGGGCTGCTGGATATCACGGCCCATGCCGCTGTTACGGAACTCAAGACCGGCCATGCCTGCCACGGTGGGCAGCAAGTCCACCAGGCCAACCGCTTCCTTGACCTTGCGCGTTCCGATCAAGCCCGGTGCGTGGATGATCATTGGCACCGCGTTGCTTTCCAGGCCCAGTTGCTCGTAGGCCGGTGCCAGGAACGGGATCTGTGCGATGCGGGTGTTGTGGTCGCCGAACATCACGAAAATGGTGTTCTCATACCAGCCGCCGGCCTTGGCGATTTCCATCAAGCGTCCGAGATTGAAGTCCAGCAAACGCACGGCGTTGTACTGCTCGACACTGCGCGATCCTGCGGCCTGTACTTCGGCCAGGGTAGGGTGCTTGACCTCGAAGCCGTCATTGCTCTTGGGAATCGTGAACGGACGGTGATTGCCGGCCGTCTGCACATACGCGAAGAACGGTTTGTCCTTGGGCAGTGCTTGCAGGATCTGATCGGTTTCCTTGAACAGGTCCAGATCGGAAATGCCCCAGACGTCCACCACCGGCGATTTCCAGTCGCGCTCTTCGAACAAGCGCACGCCGTCGATGCTCTGCCGAATCAGTGCATTCATGTTGGCCCAGCCGGAGTTGCCGCCGATGGTGTAGATCTTCTCGTAACCGGTGAAGGCATTGATCAGCGTGTTTTGCTGGGTGATCAGTGGATTGCGCGTTGCGGTTTCCTGGCGAGTGACGTCAGGTACGCCGCTGATGCTGGCCCAGACGGTTTTTGCGGTCCCCGTCACGGGCACATAGAAGTGCTCGAAGAACCAGCTCTGGGTGGCCAGGCGATCGAGATTGGGCGTCGGATTGATCGGATTGCCATAGGCGCCGACGGCACTGGTGCCCAGCGATTCAAGCATGATGAACATGACGTTCGGCGCACGTGAGCCCGGAATTTTGTACGGTTGTGGTGCCTGGTGCCGGACGAAATTCAGGGTCTGCGGATCGGGTTTTTCGACCCCCAGGTAGTTGGCCATGACCGGGTAATGTTCGCGCACCTGCGCTTCGTCGTAACGCGACTGGCCGACCTTGACCGTGTCGTAGAGGAACAACACCGGGTTCAGGCCCAGCGCGGCCATCTGGTTATTGCCCGAGAAGAACGCATCGCTCCAGCGCAACGGCACCGGGTTTTCGAGGTTCATGTTTTCCACACGACCCAGAATGCCCAGCAGCACCAGCACGACCATGACCGCGCCGCCCCATGTTGCGGAGAGCGGGTGAATGATTTTGCGAGGGCGATCCAGCGTGACGCTTTCCAGACGCACCAGCGCCAGGGTCACAAACGCGACCGTGGCCAGCCAACCCAGCGAAATCCAGATCACCGGGTAAGTCTGCCAGACCATGTCGCGGGAGATTTGCGCATCCTCGATGAAGCGCAGGACAGTGGCGTTGATTCGCACGCCCAGGTAGGCGAAATGGCCAAAATCGATGATGTAGATCAGCAGTAGTACGCTCAGGACTGCGACCAGGTAGACGCGTGCGATGCGCCTTAGCAGACGGCTGCGGAGCAGGTTCCAGCGCGGAATCCAGGCCAGCAACGCCAGCGGCAACATCATCAGGATGGCCAGGCGCAGATCGAAACGAAAGCCGATGCTCAGGGTTTCCCAGACGCCTTGTGTGTCGCTCAGGGCTTTGGGTTCGAACCCGGAAAAGCCGAAGAAGAACACCACCCTCAGCAGTGCAAACAGCACGAACGCAATCGCTGTAGCGCCTAGCCAGTAATGTAAACGTCTCGAGTGCAGCCAACCCATCCCTGTTCCCCTGTTAAAAAGTCGTTAAATCTCAAGCGGATTTAATCTGGTCGCTCATCGCAGTACGGCGTTTGTTTGAGCGGCGATACATCCAGCGTACGGCAAGCATCAGCAGGGCGCCGCAGCAATACAGACCCAGCAGCGGATCGACCAGGTAATCCCAATAGTTTTGCGAAGGCTTGATCCCGGCGATGAAGGCCAGGGTTGCGCTGGCCAGCATCAAGACGGCCAGGCCATTGCGCAGGTAAAACAGGCCCAGTGTGAGCGCGGCGAAGAGAATCAACATGGGCCGCGGGCTGTACCCGAAGCGATAGGGGTCCAGATCACTCATGCCCAGGGTGGCCGGGTACAGCACCACGGCCATCGCGGCGAAGAGGATCAATACGCCGTTTTTGCCCCGTGCCGGTGGCAACATGTCCAGCCGGCGCAAGCAGCCCCACGCCATGAACACCAGGGTGGTGATCGCCAGGTCATCAATGTAGCTGCGCAAATACGCGGCAAACGACAAACCGTCCGGCGAGATGAAGCTGACGGCCAGCAATGCGGCCAGCAGTGCGATCCGCGAGGTTCTGGGCAAGCCGAACGAAGGCAGCACCAGGAAGATGATCATTGCGAAGCTGACATGGGCTTGCCACAGGCTGATCATTTGAGACGCTCGTTAAGCCATGCATCGTTAAAGGTAACGTGCTTGATGAAGGTGTTGTTCCAGGAATAAACCAAGTGATACATGCCGTCAGGACTGCGGATGAAATACGGGTATTCGTATTCGAATTCACACTCCTGGTTTTTACAGACACGGTTGTCGAGGTTATCCAGGAACTCCGCTTCCAGCGGTTGGCGGCGCGCACCGCTCGACCCACGGAACTCTCTGCCGATGATCTCCTTGTAGGCTTCAGGAGAAAACGGAGCGCCCTGTGGATCAGGTGATTTATCCAGGTCGCGCAATGAGCGCCAATCGTCCATTTTGGCATCGGTCCCGTACAGGCTCAGCTTGAAGCGTCCCTCCTGCAGGTCGTTGAGCGCGACCAGCAAGCCGTGTTCGGGTGTCGCGACGGCTGCCAGCGAGGAGTTCGGGTTCGAGGGATCGAGCGGATAGGGCTCGCTCCAGGTTTGCCCGGCATCTTCGGTGCGGGCCGCCAGAACACGGTGGTGGGTGTTGCCGGCATAACGCAGCAAGGCAATGCCGCGCTGGCCGTCGAGCGGAACCACCGTGGGCTGCAAGGAATTCATGCCGTGGCTGATGCGGAATTTATCGATCACATCGCCATTGGCGCTCAGGTAGAGGTACTCGGCAAACTTGCCCAGAAACTCGTGGTAGACCGGCAGGCCGATGGAGCCGTCGGTGTGAAACACCGGTGCCGAGCGGACCAGGGTGCTGATGTTCAGAAAGGGTGACGTGATCAATTGACGCGGAGCGGACCAATGTTCACCGAAGTCGTCGGAAACCATCACATTGACCGCGCTACCGGCCCAGCCACCCATGGATACCGACACATAGAACAACCACACGCGGTTATCCGGCGCGAGGGCCACCACCGGGTTGCCCAGTTTGCGAATGTATTTTCGGGTGCCCTGTTGGGTTGAGTCCCGAGTCGCCAAGACCTTTTCGGCACCCCATTCGCCGGTTTTCGAATCGAACCGGGCGGAGCGCACCTGCACATCGGCGGCGCCTTCACGCGAGCCGGCGAACCAGACCGTCATCAGGCTGCCGTCGGGCAAGGCAGTGACCGCCGAGGAATGCACGAAATCGACGAGCCCGGAGGAGGCGAATCGGCTGGTATAAATAGGCTCGGCCACTTTGCCGGCCACTGCCATCACTGGACTGATCTGGGCAAAGGAAGAATGCGTATTGGCAGGATTGATCACCCATGCGGTCGCAAAAAGGCAGAACAGGGTGAGGTAGGCACAGAAGGCAGGAAAACGGTGAAGTTTGATGCGCATGACTACGTTGGCATCTCATGGCCCGATAAGGCGCTCAACGTAACACTCGGTAGTACAGGATCGGGTTTTATGATTGGCTAAATTGTAAGCAGTTATTTGTAGCAGGCTGCCGCGTCGATGTGCGAAGTTTGATTGGGTGTCTGAGACCGCCGAATTAGAGGGATTGAGGCGGGCTGAAAGGCGATATCACCGTTAGTCGCAAAGGCCGGGGCAGTGACAGTCGAGTCATCAGGATTTGGGTTGTTTGTGGGCCTCTTCGCGGGAAAGCCACGCACCCACAGGGGATTTTTGTCGATCACTCCTCATGTCAACGACGCAAATCCTGTGGGAGCTGGGCTTGCCCGCGAAGACGGCACCACAGCCACTGAAGTTTTCAGATCAGACCCGCACAAACCTAGTGTTGTCTGTATGTCTGTAGGGTGAAGGCATTCCCTGCCGGGTCTTTACCCTCAAGCGTTATTTCATCGTCCTTGATCATCAGGATTTTGAATTCGTCGGAAGCGCCGGACGCTAAACCGTCGCTAAAGGCAGGCATGGAGGGCCCAGCCAACCTGGCAACTAGCGAGGGGGGAACGGCTGTGCCGTTGATCACGTAAGACTTGGGCATCGACTTCATGTCAGCCAACGTGAACGAAAGCAGGCTGGAATCGGCCGTCCAGTTGCCGGCACCGTTTACGCTGTATTCAAGACGGTAGGGTTTGGATTCAGCGGTTCCGTCAAGAATGACAATGCCATTGACGTTGTACCGGCCTGTGCGGAAATACTCGGTCATGCCCTTGAATTCGAACGTGCCGTTGGTGAACGGGTAGGTGTAATCAGTCATCCAGCGACCGATGAGGCGGGGATTGTTGGGGTTGGTTTCGTGAAACGTGGCGTAAATCGTTGCAATGCCGCTTAGAACTGTCACCAGGGCCACAATCGCGAACCAGGCTTTAGTGGATACTTTTTGTATAGCAGTGAAACTCATTGTGATGGATTCCATTCGATTGATGTGTCGTGCGCGGACGTCTTCCATGGGGGGTGGCGATAACGCACCCCGGTGTATCGACCAGGGACAGAAGTATAAAACTTCAAGCGCTGGAAGACGAAAAAATGCGGGAGAAAGAAGCTTGCGAGCTGTACCCGACTGACGCAGCGATCACCTTGATCTGAACTCCGTCGCGCAGCAGGTCCAGCACCACCTTCATCCGCCAGGTCCTCACGTAGCCCATTGGGGACGCCGCCTTGAAAAACCTGCCTTTGGTCGGCATGCCTGAACCGTGTTCACGATGGATTGATCCATTCTGAAAGAACTCTCGGGGGGAGCTGCCATGCACTCGTTTGCCAATCTGCTGACACCGGCTCATGAGCTAAAGCTGCGAGCGCTCAACGCCTGGCATCTTGCCCTTGAGGATTTGAGGCTGCGCATGGAGTGTCCCGACGCCTATCACGAAGAACTGATTCGTCAGTCTGACGAGATGGATCGCCTGGGCATCGTGAGCTGGCAGGAGTGGCGCGACCTCAGGGTTGAGGCGGATCAAGCGTATCTGCGCGCTATTGCGGGAGAGGACTACCACCGAGCGTTCGAAGGGGGTGGGCCCAAAACCATCGAGATTTTCATGCGTGATGCCGGGCCCGTACTGTAATGAAGCACCCGATGGGCCGCTCAAAAACGGCAAACCGCTCCCTGAAGCACCACCCGCCCAAACTGCGCATTGGCATCCAGCGGCGTGATGGCCAGCAGTTGATCCAGGCGGACTTCATGCTGGCCGTCAGCGGTCTTAAGGCAGAGAAACTCTTCCTTGTCGCTGGAGGTTCGCGTCGTCAGTGCCTTGGCGACCAGACGTGCGCCGTCGTTCAACTCGATATCCAGGCGATAACCGTACAGGCAGGCGATCTCCAGGTAGTCGTGCAGATCGCAGTTCAACGGCTGATAGGTGTTCATGTCATTCCCTCTCGCAATCGTGCAGGTTGATTGCCGGGCGTCTCGGCGATTACCGGATTCGGCAGTTGAAGGTGGCAGAGCCGGCCTTCATTCCGGACGAATATCTTCGTCCTGAACTCGCTGTTTATCAAGAAATCGGACAATGATTGTCAGGGGCATCAATTGCCCGAAAACAATGCACCATTGAACCTGATTTTAAATCTCGACAATTTCAAGGATTCCCCATGGGTTTAAGCAAACGCGATCAGGCACACATCGAGCGTCGCCTGATTGCCACCCTGACCGAGGCATGCGAAACGGCCAAAGTGCACATCGTCGGCTTTGAATGGCTGACCCACGAAGTCGATTACGACGTGTTTCCATCCAGCCTCAGGGTAATTTGGATCTTCGACACCCAGGCCAACAAGGATCAGGCGCTGGCGAGCGGGCAGGGCGAGCGCATGGTCGAACTGACGGCGACAGCATTAAGCGAAGCGGATGTACACGTCAGATCGGTCGCGGCCCATGTGCAGTTTGATTCTGAAGAGCAATGTCAGCGCGCCAATGGTGGCAATTGGAAGCAGCGGCTGGCGCGCAAGCGCTAGCCCTATAGCGAATCGGCTTCGTACCAGCACGCTTTGGACTCAATACAGGTGTGTTTCTGCTTTAAGGTCAGGAAAGGCGTATCCAGCGTACCGATCGCTATCGAAACCCAGTCCGAAAACGCCCCCTTCGAATCTGACCAGAACAGCGAAGACCCGCAGTGGGAGCAGAACTGGCGTGTGACGCCTTTGGACGATTCGTAGCCCTTGAGCGCCGTTGCATCCGCAATTACTGAAATCGCCGACCTGGGAGCGCTCGCATACGTCGCGAATGCCGCTCCATGGCTCTTTTGGCATTTTTTGCAATGGCAGTGGGTGACGGCTTTCAGTTCAGTGGATACGTGATATTCAACGGCGCCGCATAGGCAACTGCCTTGGTGAAGCTCATCCATGTTCATCGGTTCCCTGATTTTCGTCGCGCCACTTTAGCGGCCCGGCGCAAGGTTTGGCCATGACTTCACCGCTCAGAAAGCGACAGCGCAGAATCAGGATCACGGCGAACCAAACACCATCGTCCAGTAAACCCCTTCATCACTGCGCGCGTCCGCCGCATACGCCGCGCCCACCTGGGTAAACATAGGGTTCATCAAATTGGCGCAATGCCCGGGGCTGGCCAGCCAACCTGCCATTGCCTTGCCCGGTGAGCTCTGCCCGGCGGCGATGTTTTCGCCGATCTGCCGGCCTCGGTAACCAGCGGCTCTTGCTCGATCCGCCGGCAAACAGAGGAAGCAAAGGTATGAAACAGAGCGAAACAAGACGAAAGGCATGGCGAGGTTGGCGCATGTGACGGGCAGCTCTGATGAGATGACAGCGGCAATGGGAATTCATGGCTCGGCTAAGACTTGCGTTCAGGCACTAGGTTCAGGCGTGAAGAGGGGAAATTTGCGCTGGAAAAACCGGCTGTCACTACCGCATGTCGCAAAACACCGAAAGTCCGGCGTCAGGCTTCAAAGACTTGCCGGCGCAGCCGATAACGTGTTCATAAATGCGACGTACCGAGAGGGTTACCCCATGTCTATAAAATTACGCTTGTTGCTGCTGATTGGTACGAGCTTGCTCACCGCGTTGATCGTGAGCCTGGTCAGTTACGTGGGAAACACCCGGATGGCCGAGGCGGTGAAGGACAACGAGGTCAGCATGACCGCGCTGCGCAATCACCTTGAAGCCGACATGATGCACGACGCACTGCGCGCCGATGTGCTGTCTGCGATGGTGGTCGGTCTGGGCAAAAGCACCAGCAGCAAAGCCGAGGTGCGCAGTTCCATCGAGGGGCATGCGGCGCATTTTCGTGACGTGCTGGGTGAAAACCTGAAGTTGCCGGTCAACGACACCATCAAGACTGGCCTGAACAAGGTCAAGCCGAGCCTCGATACCTACATCGGTGCGGCCGAGCGCATTGTCGGTCTGGCGCTGGAAAATCCGGATTCCGCGCAAAAGGAACTGGGCACGTTCAATACCGCGTTCAGCCAGCTGGAAGACCAGATGGCGGCCCTCAGCGAGGTGATCGAAACCAACACCCAACAGACCAGCAAAAGCACTGAGCAGGCCATCAGCAGCGCCAACTTCACGCTGGGTATCGTCCTGATCGCCAGCCTTCTGTTACTGCTTATCCAGGGCCGCTGGGTGATTCTGAGCATCATGGGGCCGTTGCAGACCGCAAGCCGCATTGCCAAAAGCATCGCCCACGGCAACCTGAGCGAGCCGATCGTCGAACCGACCCACAACGACGAAGCCAGCGCCTTGATCCGCAGTCTGGCCACCATGCAGCGCGACTTGCGCGGCATGATCGAGGTGGTTCGCAGCAACGCTCACGGCGTGAGTGGCATGAGCGTGCAGTTAAGCAGTGGTTGCCACCAGGTCGCCGACAGCAGCCAGCAGCAAAGCGTCGCCGCCAGCACCATGGCCGCTGCCGCCAGTGAAATGACCGCGAGCATCGAGGAAATCACCCGTCACGCCGAACGCGCACTGAACATGGCCAACCAGGCCGAGTCACTGGCCAAGGATGGCGGTCGCGTGATTCATCAAGTGGTTAACGACATGGACGGCATAGCCCGTTCGGCGCAGCAGTCAGCCCAGGTGATCCGCACGCTGGACAAGGAGTCCGAGGGGATTTTCAGCATCATTCAGGTGATCAAGGGCATCGCCGATCAAACCAACTTGCTGGCCCTCAACGCCGCGATCGAAGCTGCCCGTGCCGGTGAGCAGGGCCGTGGTTTTGCCGTGGTGGCCGACGAAGTCCGCAGCCTCGCGGGACGCACCAGCGCCTCTACGCAGGAAATTGCCAGCATGGTCTCGCGCATCCAGCAAAGCACCCGCGAGGCGGTGACCAGCATGGAGGCGGGCGTTGCACAGGTCGACAAAGGCATGGCCGTGACCGCCGACGTCGAACGCGCCATCCGCGAAATCCTCCAGGCCACGCTCAACACCACCGAGCTGGTGAACGACATCACCCGCACGATTGGTGAACAGAGCCTGGCCAGTAACGAAATCGCCCATCAGGTGGACATGATTGCGGGCATGTCGGAAGGCAACAGCAAGGTGATTGGCCAGACGGCTTCGACGACCGATGAGTTGTCGACCTTGGCGGGCAAGCTGTCGCAGTCGGTGGATCGGTTTCGGCTTTGAGGTTCGTGTGCCGATCCATTGATTTGCAGTGATTGTGAAGGCCTCTTCGCGAGCAAGCCCGCTCCCACATTAGATCTTCATTGAACACAGGTTTTGTGTTTGACGCGGATCAAGTGTGGGAGCGGGCTTGCTCGCGAAGGCGGCAGATCAGACAACGCAAAACCACAGGTCTGGCGCCCATCCCTAAAGATATTTATCCGTAACCGCCCCCTCCGAAGCACTGGACACGGTCTTCGCATACTTGGCCAACACCCCGCGTTTGTACTTGGATTCCGGCCTCACCCAACGGGTCTTGCGCTCAGCCAATTCAGCGTCGGATACATCCACCGTAATCTGCCGGGTTTCTGCATCGATGGTGATCGTGTCGCCATCTTCAATCAGCGCAATCGGCCCGCCCTCAAAGGCTTCCGGCGTGATATGCCCCACGACAAAACCATGGGAGCCACCGGAAAAGCGGCCGTCGGTGATCAACGCGACTTCCTTGCCCAGCCCTTTGCCCATGACCGCTGACGTCGGCGAGAGCATTTCGCGCATGCCCGGCCCACCTTTGGGCCCTTCGTAGCGAATGACGATGACGTCGCCGGCTTTGACTTCGCCATTGAGAATCCCGGCCAACGCACCTTCTTCACCGTGATAAACGCGCGCCGTGCCTTCAAAGCGCAAACCTTCCTTGCCAGTGATCTTGGCTACGGCGCCAGTGGGTGAAAGGTTGCCGCGCAGCACCACCAGATGAGAGTCCTTTTTGACCGGCTGGTCGAACGGCAGGATCACGTCCTGGCCCTCGGGATAATCGGGTACGTTTTCCAGGTTTTCTGCCAGGGTCTTGCCGGTCACTGTCATCACATTGCCGTGCAACATGCCGGCCGCGAGCATGCGTTTCATCAGCGGCTGGATGCCGCCGATGGCCACCAGCTCGCTCATCATGTATTGGCCGCTGGGGCGCAGGTCGGCCACCACTGGCGACACCTTGCCCAGTTCGACGAAGTCATCCAGCGTCAGCTCGACATCCACCGCATGCGCCATGGCCAGCAGATGCAGCACTGCATTGGTCGAGCCGGCGAGGGCGATCACCACGCGGATGGCGTTCTCGAAAGCTTTGCGAGTCATGATATCGCGTGGTTTGAGGTCCAGCTTCAACAGCTCCATGACCTGCTGACCGGCGCGGAAACTGTCTGACGCCTTATCGCTGCCGACGGCGTCCTGGGAGCTGGAACCCGGCAGGCTCATGCCCAATGCCTCGATGGCAGAAGCCATGGTGTTGGCCGTGTACATGCCGCCGCAGGAACCGGGACCGGGAATCGCCACTTCCTCAATTTGCTTGACCTGAATCTCGTTGATATCGCCGCGTGCATTTTGGCCCACGGCCTCGAACACGGAAATAATGTCGGTGTGGCCGGCGCCCGGGCGGATGGTGCCGCCATAGACGAAGATCGACGGGCGGTTCAGCCGCGCCATGCCGATCAGGCAGCCCGGCATGTTCTTGTCGCAACCGCCCACGGTTACCAGGCCATCAAAACCTTCGCAACCGGCCACCACCTCAATGGAATCAGCGATCACTTCTCGCGACACCAGCGAATACTTCATGCCTTCGGTGCCGTTGGCGATGCCGTCGGAAATGGTGATGGTATTGAAAATGACGCCTTTGGCGCCGGCGGCATTTGCGCCTTTTTCCGCTTCAACGGCGAGCTTGTCGATGTGCATGTTGCACGGCGTGACCATCGCCCACGTCGAGGCGATGCCGATCTGCGGCTTTTTGAAGTCTTCATCCGTGAAGCCCACGGCACGCAGCATGGAACGGCCCGGCGCGCGCTCCACGCCGTCGACCACTTGCGAGGAATACTTGCGTAAATCAACTTTGTCGCTCATGACGTTCCCTCATATCCAGATCGCTGGCCTGACCGGTGTGGCCCGAAGCAACGCATTGAGTCTAGACCCGGTTCGCCGACTTGGCCGCCGAACCTGTGGGTGCGAAAGCATTCAATAAGCGCTAATCCAGCGACCCCGCACACACCTCGCGAATACATCCGCGCAACCACTGGTGCGCGGCGTCGGCGTCCATTCGCGGGTGCCAGAGCATTGAAATGGTGATCACCGGCGTTGAAACCGGAAGGGCAAAACTGTGCAGGCCGGCACGCAGATTGTGGGTGTGGCGTTCGGGCACCGTAGCGATCAGGTCCGACGCCCGAGCCAGCGCCAGCGCTGCGCAGAATCCGCCGACGATGGTCACGATCTCCCGCGCCAGTCCAAGCGGTTTCAAGGCGTCATCCATCGGCCCTTTGTCCCGCCCGCGTCGCGAGACCAGGACATGCCGGCCGGACGCATACCGGGCGGGGGTGATCTTGCCCTTGCTCAGTGCATGACCCGGGCGTACCACGCCGATAAAACGGTCCTGGTACAACGCGCGGGTGCGCACTTCCGGGCTGGTGGTGTCCGCGACAACGCCGGTCTCCAGATCGACCGTGCCGTCTCGCAGCAGCGCGCTGTCCTGGTTCAGTTTCTGTAAAAAGTGCAGCCGTACGCCGGGTGCTTCTTCGCTGAGGCGAGCAATCAGCGCCGGCCCGAAATTCTCCACAAAGCCGTCGCTGGTGCGCAGGGTGAAGGTGCGCACTAGCTGCTTGAGGTCGAGCTGCACGGCGGGGCGCAGCACCGCTTCGGCGTGCTGCACCAGTTGGCTGACCTGCTCACGCAGTTCCAGCGCTCGGGGTGTCGGTACCAGCCCGCGTCCGGCGCGGACCAGCAGTGGGTCGCCGGTGGTTTCACGCAGGCGCGCCAGTGCCCGGCTCATCGCCGACGGGCTCAGTCGCAGTCGTTGGGCGGCACGCGCCACACTGCCTTCGGCGAGCAGCGCATCGAGGGTAATCAGCAGGTTCAGGTCAGGAGTTGTCATGCTTCAACGTTAGCACGGCCGGACGATGACAGGGCGTTGCGTGCAGGTATCAAGTGCAAGTGGTGCGTCTTCCGCCCTATCAGGCGCGGGCATACGCTGAAGGCCAACTCTTCATCAGTGGCCCAACCATGAAAACCATCACGCAATCCCGCTCGGTCCGCTGGGCGCTCGCCAGCCTTTCGTTGTCGATGTTGATGCCTTCGCTCGACACCAGCATCGCCAATGCAGGCTTGCCGACTTTGTCCCAGGCACTCGACGCCTCATTCCAGCAAGTGCAGTGGATCGTCCTCGCGTATCTGCTCGCGATCACGACGCTGATCGTCAGCGTTGGACGCTTGGGCGACATAGTCGGTCGTCGCCGGTTGCTGCTGGCCGGCATCGGCATCTTCTCGCTCGCGTCACTGGCCTGTGGTCTGGCGCCGTCGCTGTGGTGGTTGGTCGCCGCGCGAGCGGTGCAAGGCCTCGGCGCGGCGATCATGTTGGCGCTCACCGTGGCTTTTGTCGGTGAGACGGTGCCCAAAGCGCAGACCGGCAGCGCCATGGGCTTGCTCGGCACGATGTCGGCGATCGGCACCACGCTGGGTCCGGCGCTGGGCGGCGTGCTGATCTCCGGTTTCGGCTGGCAGGCGATTTTTCTGATCAACTTGCCGCTGGGCATTTTGAACGGGGTGCTCGCGTATCTCTACTTGCCTGCTGATCGCCAAATGCCGAAGGTTCAACGCGGTGCTTTTGACGTTGCAGGCACGCTGGTACTGGCGCTGACACTCGGCGCGTATGCACTGGCAATGACGTTGGGTGAAGGGGTTTGGAGTTCGCTCAACCTCGCGTTATTGCTGATCGCCGTTGCGGGCAGCGGAGTCTTCCTGTTCATCGAGGCGACGGTTGCATCGCCGCTGATCAAACTGACGCTGTTGCGTGAGCGGGGGTTGAGCGCGAGTCTGGCCATGAGCATGCTCGTCTCGACGGTGATGATGTCGACACTGGTGGTCGGGCCGTTTTATCTCTCGGGCGCACTCGGGTTGAATGCAGCGCTGGTCGGGCTCACGTTGTCAGTCGGCCCGCTGGTAGCCGCGCTGGGTGGCGTACCTGCCGGTCGTCTGGTGGACCGTTTTGGCGCGCAGCGCATGACCGCTTCCGGGCTCGTCGCGATGGCGCTCGGTGCTGGCGTGCTGTCCATGATGCCGACGGGTTTCGGCGTCTTCGGTTACCTCGCGCCCATCGCCGTGATCACCGCCAGCTATGCGCTGTTTCAGGCGGCCAACAACACGTTGATCATGATCGGCGTGAGTCAGGATCAGCGCGGCGTTATCGCTGGCCTGCTCAGCCTGTCGCGCAATCTCGGACTCATCACCGGCGCCTCGGTCATGGGGGCGGTGTTTGCGCTGGCGTCATCGACAACCGACATCACCAGCGCAGCCCCGGAAGCGGTCGCCCATGGCATGGCAATCACCTTTTTGGTCGCTGCGGGACTGATCGGCCTTGCGCTCGCCATTGCGTTGCCAGCCCTGAACAATGAACGCGCGGCGGCGTAAATTCGAAGCAAAAAAAACCCGCCAAAAAAACGGGTTGGCGGGCGTTTGGGAATCGCCGGTTCAGCAAGGAGGGAGCTGGCCGGGTCTTTTATAAAAGGTGGATCAGGCAGCGGCGTCCTGCAGTTGCGCTTTCAGATTGAGGCGCAGGCGGTTATGGGCCAGCAGCCGCATGACATAACCAAGCTTGATCGCCGTCGGGCCCAGAATCGTCATGGCATGCGCGCCCACCAGGGCAGGCAGCGTCAGGTAGGCATCACAGCCGTAGGCCAGGATGATCCCGACCGCCAACATGATCAGCCCGCCGATCAGCAGCACATGAGACAACTTCAACACCCGATACGGATTTTCAAAAAAGCCATACACGCCAGTCACCGCCCTACACCTGAAGACAAGGGAGATGTTATCGACGGGAAGAGGGTGGGACACTTCTACCTGGGGTCAGTGCAAACACGCATGAGTATGAGCAAGGCATACCCGTGTATTAAGCGGGCAAAATGAAAACGCACAGACCGAGTGATTTGACCGCAGGTGAGCGGGCTCAAGCGGAGCGATTGAGGATGTCTTCGATACAGGCAATCAATTCGCCACAGGGGAATGGCTTGGGAAAAAATGCGACGGGTTTGACGGCTGTAGCGCTGACCTGGGGCAGGGAATCCAGGTATCCGCTGATGAAGATGACCGGCAGGTGAATGCCTCGGGCTGAGAGTTCTTCATACATCTGAATGCCCGACAGGCCGGGCATTTGAACATCGGAGATCAGGCAGGAGGTGATCAGCGGACCGTTAGTCGAGAGGAACTCTTCGGCCGTGGCGAATACCCGGACGGTGTAGCCGTTGGAGCGCAATAAACTGTCCAGTGCAATGCGAACCGACTCGTCATCGTCGACCACGGAAATGATAAAGGGGTAGGACATTTAAGTACCTGGGTGATATCGGGTAGCCCATAAAGAGTGCCCGCCATCAGTGCAAGATACCCAATCCCCCAGCGCGACACAGTATACCTGCGTATAGACCCGTCCCTAAGGGCGGTTGATTCCCAGGGCTTGCGCCATTCGGACAAGGTCGGCAAACGAGCGGGCGAACATTTTGCGCATGGCCTGGCCGCGGTGGATCTTGACGGTGATCTGGCTCAAGCCGATTTCCCCGGCGATCTGCTTGTTCATCAGACCTGACACGGCCAATGCCATGACCGTCTGCTCTCTGGGGGTCAGCGTGGCAAAGCGACTGCGCAACTCATCGTTTTCGCGCTCCGACTCGCGCCGCACCTTGTCCCGTGCGTGGGCAGCGGATACCGCATCAATCAAGTCCTGTTCGCGAAAGGGTTTCTCGAGGAAATCCACCGCGCCGGCCTTCATCGCGCGAACTGTCATGGCAATGTCGCCGTGCCCGGTCATGAAAACGATCGGCAGGTTAATGTTGGCGGCCACCAGCTCCTGCTGGAAATCCAGCCCGCTGGAGCCTTGCAATCGCACATCCAGCACCAGGCAGCTGGGGATGTCCGGACGGTTGTACTTCATGAAGTCGGCAGCGGAACCGAACAGCTCGACCTGCAGGCCGATGGAACGCAGCAGGCTGCCGAGTGCTTCACGCAGCGGCGCATCATCATCGACGATGAAGACCAAAGGCTCGGTGTTGCTGACTTTGTTCATGGGGTGGTATTTGTTCATGGAGCTTCCCTGGGAGCAGTTGTCCTGGTGTTCAAGCCGTTTAGTGGGCGACGGTGACGAGCAGCGGCAAGGCGACCTTGAACGAGGCGCCGTGACCGATGGCGCTGGTGGCCCAGATCCTGCCGCCATGAAAATCAATGATCGAGCGGCAGATGGAGAGGCCCATGCCCATGCCGTTGTCCTTGGTCGTGAAAAAGGGGGTGAACAAGGACGGCAGGACATGGGCCGCGATGCCCGGACCCAGGTCAGCCACTTCCACCACCGCCTCGTTGTCCTTGACCCACGTGCGTACGTGCAGAATTCGTTCGCAGACTTCGACCTCCGCCAAGGCCTGGCATGCGTTGATGATCAGATTGATGATCACTTGCTGCAGCTGTACCCGATCCGCATGGACACGACCCGCGCACGCGGCCAAATCGACCTTCGGACTGATTTTGTGGTGTGCCAACTCTTGTTGAACCAGGCTCAGCGTCTCGTTGACGATGTCGTTCAGCGACTCACTCTGGCGCAGCGGCCCACACTTGCGTGACAGCGTCCTGATGCGACTGATGACATCGCTGGCGCGGCATGAGCTGGCGATGATGCGGTCCAGGGAAGCGATCGCTTCGTTCAGATCCGGGACGGGGCGGTCGAGCCAGCGGCGACAGGCTTCGCTGCTGCTGGTGATGGCCGTCAGCGGTTGGTTCACTTCATGGGCAATTGAGGCGGCCAGTTCGCCCAGCGACGTGACGCGGGTGACGTGGGCCAGTTGCGCCTGGGCGCAGAAGAGGGCTTCTTCGGCTTGTTTGCTGGCAGTGATATCCATCAGAGCGCCGACGTATTTGGAGCGCTCATGCTGAGTGAACAGCGGACTGGCGATCATGTGCACATGTTTGATGCGTCCATCCGGCATCAGCAAGCGGTGCTTGACCTCGATCAGCGCTTCATGGCGCGTCGCCTTGGCAAAGATTTCGTGCACCAGCGCAAGGTCGTCGGGATGAGTGCGTGCCAGGACTTTGGAGAAGGTCGGGGCTTCGGTCAGCGGGTACTCAAAAATCCTCGCCGATTCATCCGACCAGGAGATCGCTTCGGCGCCGGCGCGAAAGCCGACGCTGCCGGTCTGGCTCAGGCGTTGGGCGCCGATCAGGTACACCTCGTTATGACGCAGCCGGTCGGCAGCATATTTGCTGCGCAGCGCCAGGAAGGTGATCGCCGACAGCGCGGTCAGGCAGCGGAAGAACCCCGTTGTCGAGTCCCAGCGTTGATAGCCGCCGTTATAAAAAAAGGTCGCCGTCAGCAGCAGCATGCACATCAGCGCGATTGAAATAACGGCGTTGATTGAAAACAGGTTCGCCGCCATCAACAGCAACGTGATGTAAAGAATCGTCGGGGCCAGGTCAGTGTGTGTCTCGGAATTGATGATCACGATGCCGCACGCCACCAGCAGCCCGATCAGCCATCCCAGGGCGTTGATCAGCGGGTTGGAACTGATGCCGATCGCTGCACCAATGCTCGTCTCGCAGGGTATGCGTTGCCCTTTGCCGTTGGCACTGTTGAAAAATGGAAAGGCTTTGCGCGCATTGAAAGACCTGTTGTTGTTCATCTCGGTCATGCACTCCTGGTATCGAGGGGGCGGAGTCGGGTGCCTATGCTAGAAGCAAATGTTTGCCCTTCAATAGGACATAAACCCCTGAATTTCGGCCAAAAATCGTCCTGAATATTGGCGGATGAAAAAAGCCCCTCGTGGAGGTGATGCTGTTCACTTAAACCTCTTCAGTCATAGAGAACCTGTGGCGAGGGAGCTTGCTCCCGCTTGAGTGCGGAGCACTCACAAAAATCGACGGTGTTATCGGATTTTTGGGGCCGCTACGCAGCCCAGCGGGAGCAAGCTCCCTCGCCACAAAAGTAGCTATGTCTGAAGTACCGCGCTTAAGTGAACCGCATTACCCTCATGGAGGGGCTTTCTGTTTATCGAGCCCGTCAGCCGAGCCCTGAATCAATGCTCGATCAGCGGCAGGCGAAGCAGAAGTCGGCGTTCATGTCTGAACCGGAGTCGTAGCCACCATCGGCAACACGGTTCTGCATCAAACGATCGGAGCCGCCTTCCGCGACACGCGTGCCACGCATCCGACTGTTGGCCCCGAAAGCGACGCGATTCTGCTTGAGGTGATCGGAGCCGTCGGCTGCCAGTTGCCGTTCTTTCAGGCGGTCGGCACCGCCCTCGGCGACACGGTTCTGCTTGAGGCGATCAGAGCCGTCCGACGCCAATTGCCGTTCTTTCAAGCGATCGGCACCGCCTTCGGCAACGTGCGGGTGGGTGGGTTTGTCGGAAGCGTGTTGGACCAACGGTGCAACAGCATCCCGATCTCCGCCTGTTCGGCTGCCGCTGGCAGCTGCGTCGCGAGGTTCGGCGGCGTGAATCGTTGCCGTTATCAAGCCAGTGGTAGCAAGCAGGGCGATGCCCAATACGACGTTTGGAGTTTTCATCCTGTTCTCCTTATTTGATCAAGGGATGTTCAAGCAACAAGGGTTTTGCATGCGTGCAACGGTCCGCGAGAGACCGTCGTAGTGACGCGACCCAGGAACGTTTTTTGTCTGATCAAGCGTGGGTATTTGATGGCTGTATCTTAAAGAGACGCGCAGGTGCGTCACTTATGCCTAGGTTGTCTGCGGGGATATGTAGGTGTTAACAACTCATTCCCAGGTATGACTTGAAACAGCAGGCGGGCTCTGATTCGTCCAGCGTCGATGCAACGAATGCCGCCTCAGGGCCTCATATGAAAAGGACGGGTCCGCCGGTGCAGGTACGCATGGGATGGCCAAGCGCAAATTTACCCCGACAACAGGTAACAGTTTTTATGACCGCGGCTGACAAAAATCATGTGACCTGGCTGGTTGAACAATCGATGCTTCATGCCGCCCGGCAGCGGGCCAAGCTCTATTCGGGGCAAGGTCGGCTGTGGCAACAGCCCTATGCCCATACCCGGCCCCGCGATGCCTCGGCCCTGGCGTCGGTGTGGTTCACTGCCTACCCGGCGTCCATCGTCACTCGCGAAGACGGCACCGTGCTGGAAGCCCTGGGCGATGAAACCTTATGGCATGCGCTGTCGAGAATCGGCATCCAGGGCATTCATAACGGTCCGCTGAAAATGTCTGGCGGCCTGACCGGCACCCAACGCACACCGACCATTGACGGCAATTTCGACCGCATCAGTTTCGAGATCGACCCGCAACTGGGCACCGAGGCGCAGCTCCAGGCGCTGGTGCGCATGGCCGCCGCGCACAACGCGGTGATCATCGATGACGTGATCCCTTCGCACACCGGCAAAGGCGCGGATTTCCGCCTGGCCGAGATGGCCTACGAAGACTACCCGGGTCTCTACCACATGGTCGAAATCCGCGAGGAGGACTGGCCGTTGCTGCCGGACATCGCCGACGGTCGTGATGCGCAAAATCTCAGCCCTATGCAGGTCGACGTGCTCCGGGACAAGCACTACATCGTCGGCCAGTTGCAGCGCGTGATCTTCTTCGAGCCGGGGGTCAAGGAAACCGACTGGAGCGCGACTCCGATCGTGATCGGCGTCGATGGCAAACCACGGCGCTGGGTTTATCTGCATTACTTCAAGGAAGGGCAGCCGTCGCTGAACTGGCTGGACCCGACCTTCGCCGCACAACAGATGATCATCGGCGATGCCCTGCACGCCATTGACGTCATGGGCGCGAAAATCCTGCGTCTGGACGCCAACGGATTCCTCGGCGTGGAGCGCAAGCTCGACGGCACCGCCTGGTCTGAAAGCCACCCGTTATCGATCACCGGTAACCAGTTGCTCGCCGGGGCGATCCGCAAGGCCGGCGGTTTCAGTTTCCAGGAGCTGAACCTGACCGTCGACGACATCGCCAGCATGTCCCACGGCGGCGCCGATCTCTCCTACGACTTCATCACCCGACCGGCCTACCAGCACGCGTTGCTGATGGGCGACACCGAATTCCTGCGCTTGATGCTGCGGCAGATGCACACCCTCGGCATCGACCCCGGTTCGCTGATCCATGCCCTGCAGAACCACGACGAACTGACCCTGGAACTGGTGCATTTCTGGACGCTGCACGCCCATGACACCTATCTCTATCAGGGGCAGACCTTCCCGGGCAGCATCTTGCGTGAACACATTCGTGAGCAGATGTACGAACGTCTGGCGGGCGAGCACGCGCCTTACAACCTGAAATTCGTGACCAACGGCGTGTCGTGCACCACCGCCAGCATCATCACGGCGGCGCTGGGCATTCGTGATCTCGACTCGATCACAGCGGCGGATATCCAGCAGATTCGCCAAGTGCATTTGCTGTTGGTGATGTACAACGCCATGCAGCCGGGTGTGTTCGCGCTGTCCGGCTGGGACCTTGTCGGCGCGCTACCGTTGCCGGCGGAGCAGGTCGAGCATTTGATGGGCGATGGTGACACGCGCTGGATTCACCGCGGTGCCTACGATCTGGTGGACCTCAATCCGGATGCGCCACTGTCCGCAGGTGAAATGCCGCGTCCGAAGACCTTGTATGGCAGCTTGCCCAGCCAATTGAAGGACCCGGATTCGTTCGTCTCGCAACTCAAAAGAATCCTCGCCGCGCGTCGCGCCTACGACATTGCCGCGAGTCGTCAGATCCTGATTCCGTATGTGCAGCATCCCGGGCTGCTGGTCATGGTTCACGAATTGCCGGCCGGTAAGGGGACGCAAATCACCGCGCTGAATTTCGGATCGACGCCGATCACCGAAACCTTGCACCTGCCCAATATTGCGCCGGGGCCGGTGGTCGACATCATCAACGAGCGGGTTGAAGGGGATTTGACGCAGGAGGGGGATTTCACTATTACGCTGGATGCCTATGAAGGGTTGGCGCTGCGGGTGGTGAGTGCTTCGCCGATGATTTGAAGGTGGCTGGTGTCGGGGGGCATATCCGTTTCTGCGGTAACGGCTGCTATTGGTTCCGCCCTTACGGCGGGTGACTTTGAAGAGCGCAAAGTAACCAAACGCTTTCGCCCCTGACGTACGGTGCCTCGCTCCGGTCCTGCTCCGTGGGCCCGCCGCCATCGGCCATCCATGGCCGGGGGCGGCTACCGCGGCATCCCTGCCGCGGTGCCCACTGCGCAGAACCTGCGCTCGGCCTTCCGACGGGGCAGATCAAGATCAAAAGCAAGATCAAGATCAAGATCAAAAGCCAGATCAAAAACCAAAACGATGCGGACTGATAGCCGACCTGATGTGCGTCAAGGTCATCGGTAGTGAACACCATGTCATGTCCGCCAAAAAAACCTGTGGGAGCTAGCCTGCTAGCGGTGGACGTCCAGACACCGCGTTCATTCAGACCGAACGCGTAATCGTTAACGTCCATCGCTAGCAGGCTAGCTCCCACAGGGGAAATGCATTCACACGAAGAGCCAGGCCGGAGCGAGGGCATGCCGAGCCTTGGCGAGGTACCGAACGTCAGGGGCAAGAGCCCTTTGGTTACTTTGGGGCTTTTCCAAAGTGACCCGCCGTAAGGGCGGAACCAATACCCGCCGTTACCGCAGAAACGGATATGTACCCCAACCCCAACGTAAGGCCTTCGCGACTATCCGTTGATCGGCATGAGCGCTCAGCGACTTTGTACGCTCGGTTACGGCTTATTAACCTCGACACGCTTGAAGGATAATGAAAGGAATTTTTTCATTGACCTGGCCATCGGGGTTTCTATTTGTTTGTGGATGATATGAGACGCACCGATCATCAAGGCGATAGTGCCCCAAAGCAGCAGGTGCGGATTCACCGCCGGATAAGCGATGTTAAAGATCATGAAGCCGATCATTTGGTGCAAGAGATAAAGCGGGTAGGTCAGCGCTCCCAATGCAGTCCAGTTCAATGTCCCTATTACTCCCGTCCTGTTCGTTGCGACCAGGAAAAACGTCATGAAAAACAGGATGATAATGCTGCAGACGATCAAAGGATTGTATTCGGTCGAATATTTTGTTTCGAGCAATTGGGCCCACACAATGGCGGTGAAGTTGGCCAAGGCCAATGCCCCCGCCAACAACAGAACCCGTGATGTTGTGATGCCCTTGGCCCATATCAGGTAGAACGTTGCACCCGCTATGAAATAGGCCGCGTAATCGGTCACCAGTACCGAACGCATCTTCTCTAACGTGAATACTTCAGCGATGGCAGAGACCAGCAGCCAAAGCACGAGGTAGGTCTCTATTTTTTCTATTTTCTTGAAGCCCAGCACAATGGAGATCATTAGATAAAATTTGATTTCTGCAAACAGAGACCAGTAAACGCCGTCGATCGGCGCGATACCCATCAAGTCGCTCAGAAAAGTCATGTTCGCAATGTATTGATAAAGATCAGCGGTATACCGGGGTTGTCCGATGGCAAGTGTGATGACGAAAGTGAGGGTGCAGCACACCCAGAAAGCCGGGCAGATACGAACGACGCGGGAGATGAAAAACACTTTGAGATTGTTGCTCGAAGCCGTCATCAGGATGACGAACCCGCTGATCATGAAAAACAGTTCGACACCCAGGTAACCGTATTTGGCAGGTTCAGCCAATAGCGGGTAGGGCATTGCCGACATGTCGCCCTTTGCATACCCGCGAAAGGCATAGTGAAAAAACACGACTGCGATAGCCGCCAGGAAGCGCAGCAAATCCAGTTCATTCAGCCGGCGTTTGATCATTTTAATGCGCTCCAGACGTGTTAGCGCTGACTGAAAAACTGACCATCTGCCGATAGAGATTTGACCCGTGCGGTTGTCGATCTGGTGTGGCGGCTATCGACTGCGTTGCCACACCTTGACGTAATCGACGCTGAAGGTAGAGGGCAGGTCAGCATCGTCAACCACGCCGAACCACTGCCACATCGCCTCACTGTCAAAGACAATCTGCATCGGGAAGAAGAAATGGTGGTTCTTCGATTCCCGGACCAGCACGCCATCGACATACCAGCGCAGGGTGTCGGGCTGCCAGTCGAAGCCGTAGATATGGAAGGTATCCGCCAGGCGCCATGGACTGATCCAGGTGCTGCCATCGGCAATATGTTCGGTGCTTTGTGGCGTGGCCCACAGGTGGGCATTCATGTTGTACGAACGATCGAGCGCCGCGTTCTTGGTCTTGCCGCCGATTTCGAAGATGTCGATTTCGGTGGCGTTGTCGGCCATGCCCGTCCAGGCCAGCCAGAGGGCGCTGGAGCCTGCCGAATTCATGGGTTTGGCGCGCGCTTCGTAATACCCGAAGAGCCCACGCGAATGGGTGCGAACCATCGCCGAGGAGTAGTCCTTGAAGCCGAGCTTGACGTACTTCTGCGGCAAGGTTTCCTTGCGGAAGACGATGTTCAGGTGGCCATCGTGGACCCTTGCATTGTCCGGCTTGAACAGCGCCGGTTTGCGTCCGAGCGATTCGTTCCCTTGGGCATTGTTGACGTGCCAACGTGCAAGATCGAGGGTGGGGCCGTTGAAGTCGTCGGACAGGTTGGTGTCGAGTGCCCACTGGCCGGCATTGGCCTGATCAGACAGCGGCAGGTCGGGGTTGGTATGGACCGGCAACGTGCCCAGCGGTCCGACACGGGTCCAGGTGTCGGCCAGTCTGGGAACGACCATGGACCATTTGTCCGCCAGGTACTCAAACGCTTGTTGCCGCTCGGCGAGGGAGGCAAACGGGCGGTCGTAGACCAGCACTTCGGCGATGTCGCCGCGGAAGTTTTCGTCCTTGCCACCCACGTTGCGCCCGACGGCATACGGACCGATCGGCACATCGAAAAGCTCCAGCACGGAAATGGTCGGCGCATACGCGGTGGTCTGTCGCAGGCTGATGGCGAAATTCGGCAACACGTTATCGTTGTTTGCGATTTGCGGTCGCGAACTGAACAGCCGCTGCCAGGGGTCAACATTGGCTTCTTCTGGCCGAAGGGAGACGAGCAATACCGTGACCGGGCCTTTTGCGCTGCGGATGTTTTTGCCCAGAAACCCCGAAACGCCACTGAAACGCAGCACCGATTGACCGTTCAGGGCGTTCGCCACCTGCTTCGGTGCCAAGGCGGCATCGTCTGCCGTGGCGTCGTTGGAATGGCCGGATTTGTCGCGCCAGGACTGCACACGGTCCTGTGCATCGACGGTCATGGTTGATGCGTCGGCCGCGTCGAGCCACAGCACCAGGCCGCTGGCCGGCGGACGGGAGGCCGCTTGCGCCGCCGTGCCAGCCAGTGAAACCGACCACAGCAGGACCAGCAGATAGTGGCTGAGCATCTGCATTACTTCGCCGTCACCAGGGCCGGTATGTCGAGGGCCGACTGATACCCCTGCGGATTGCGCGACTGCCACCGCCAGGTATCGACGATCATCTGTTCCAGGTCGCGTTGCGCGCTCCAGCCCAGCTCACGTCCAGCCTTGCTCGGGTCCGCCCAGCATTTGGCAATGTCACCGGCACGTCGCGGGGCGAAGCGGTAGGGAATGGTGATACCGGTAATGTCCTCGAAACTCTGGATGATCTGCAACACGCTGTAGCCGATGCCGGTGCCCAGGTTCCAGGCGTTGATGCCGCCTTTGCCTTGCAACACCTCCAGCGCCTTGAGGTGGCCGATGGCAAGGTCGACCACATGGATGTAATCGCGCACGCAGGTTCCGTCCACGGTGGGATAGTCGCAGCCGTACACCGTGAGTTCGGGAATCCGTCCGATCGCCACCTGGGTCAGGCACGGCAGCAAATTGGCGGGGCGCCCGCGAGGGTCTTCGCCGATTATCCCGCTTTCGTGGGCACCGATCGGGTTGAAGTAGCGCAACAAGGCAATGCTCCAGCGTGGGTCCGCGTGGCACAGGTCGGTGAGCAACTCCTCGATCATGAGTTTGGTGCGGCCATAGGGATTGACCGGTTTGCCGGTGCCGATGTCTTCCAGGATCGGGGTTTGCGCAGGGTCGCCGTACACCGTCGCCGAGGAGCTGAACACCAGATTGAAGACTTCATGACGCACCATCGCCCGGCACAGATTGAGTGTCCCGGCGACATTGTTGGCGTAATAGTCCAAAGGCTTGCGAAGGCTTTCTTCGACGGATTTGAGGCTCGCAAAATGCACCACGGCATCGACGTCGTAACGGCTGAAAATCTGGTCGAGCAAGACCGAGTCGCCAATGTCGCCATTGATGAAATCGACCCGGGTGTGGGTCAGCAGCTCAAGGCGCGCGATGCACTCTCGACAGCTGTTGCACAGGTTGTCGAGCACCAGCACAGAGTGCCCGGCATTAATAAGCGCCAATGCAGTATGGGAGCCAATGTAGCCGGCCCCGCCAGTAATAAGCGTGGTTTTAGACATGGTGAGGTGTTCCTGTCTCAGGGGGGGAATTCAGCGGGCGGTGAATACCGTTTTGAATTCTTGCGGCCAGCGTGGGTGCAATACGCTGTACGCCACGGCATAGCTCAGGGCGCCAATACCGATGGTGCAAATCAGGTTCAGATAGCCTTCAAAGCCCATTCGGGGAGCCACCATCAGGACGGTTGCGGCCATGACGAGCGAGGCGATCATGCTGCGGTAATTGGCGTCGAAGAATCGGTGCCAGCCATAACCGATGGCCGTGTTGAGTCCGCGGATTTGCAGCGGCGTGATGATCAGCATCCTCGCCAGCAGAGCGAGGGCGGCCGCCATGCCGCCATACAGACTGCCGAAGCTGTAAACCAGCGCCAGAGCCAGTACCGTGGTTGCCACTTCGGCCTTGATGGTCAGGTGGCTGCGGTTGACGGCAATTAGCGCGGTCGTGGCATACATGGCGGTATTGCCGATAGCGGCGGTGCACGCCAGCACTTGCAGCAGGGGAATGGCCTCGGTCCATTTGGCGCCGAAGATCAACAGGATCACGTCGTGCGCCGTGAGTGCGATGCCGATGAACAGGGGCGTCAGCAGGAAGCCGCTGACGGCGGTCGAATCGCTGATGATCGCGCGCAACCGTGATGGATCGGCGCTACGCCGGGCAAACACCGGCAGCGCATAACTGATCAGACCGTGGTAGATCGCCGTGCGCGGCAGATCGATGATGCGCATCGCCATATTGAACATGCCCACCGCGTTGGTGCCGGCCGTCATGCCCAAAACCACATTGACCCCGCGTTGCAGCGCTTGCGAACTCAGCGCGTTGACGGCCACCGGCGCTCCGGACTTCAACAGTTCGCGCAAGACCGGGCCGTCGATATGAAAGGCAATGCGTCGCCGGTCGCCGCGCATCAACACGATGATGGACACCAGTTCCATGATCAGCGCCTGGGCAATCACCGCCCAGGCCCCTAATCCCCAGAGTGCGACAGCAATGCCGCCCACACCGCCACACACTTTGCCCAGTAACGTGCGTGACGCGAGCATCCTGAAGTTACCGCTGCGGCGCATTTGCGCCACATAGACCCGCGCCATCATGGTGAACAGGATTTTCACCGAGGCCGCCGCCGTCATCCATTGCAACACCGGATCGGGCGTGTACAGCATCGCTGCGCCCGAGATGACGACGATGGACACCAGGCTGACGAGTACCGCCGCCCAGAACGCCGTGGCGATGTGTTTGTCCTCCAGCCGTTCGAGTCGTACCAGCGGGTCTTCCAGCACCGATGAATACACCAGGCCGATCAACTCGACGACGGCGATGATGACGGTGCCCACACCCAACTCTGCCGGCGACAGCAGCCTGGCATACGCGACAAAGGTAATCATCGACAGGAAGATCAGGCCGAATTTTTCGGTGAAGATCCAGATCAATGTCACCAGACGGTGATTGGCCATGGCGGATACCGGTTCAATGGGCGGTGGTTGAGGCCCTTGCCTTGCGCAGGGTTCGAGCGCAGGCATAGAGGTAGCGCAAGGTCGGTTTGCCGTTGGCGAAGATCAGCGTTTGCCAGGAATACTCCAGCATTCGCCGGTACACGCCGATCACTTCGGCATGCTCGCCACGTCGGGAAAAGGCATTGAGAAAATCGGTGTGGTTGCCCAGCACGAAATCGATCCGTTGCTGCTTGCTGAGCTGCTCGCCATAGCGGGCGAGGTACACGTCGATGAACCTGAGTTTGTTCCCATAGTATTTTTTCGGTTGCGCGGTCATGTTGCCGCCGTTGACCGTGCGCTCCAGCAGCACCTGTGGCACCGTGTGGACCTCCCAGTGTTCGGCGATCCGGGTCCACATGAAGCGGTCTTCGGAGTAACGCAGGCTGGCATCGAAGCCGCCGTATTGCATGATCACCTCGCGCTTGACCAGCGCGGTGGATACGCCATTGAGGACGTTGGCGTGGATGAAATCGTAGAAATGCCGACCACTCTTGCGCCGGTTGTCCAGTTGCCGCCGGCCGTCGCTGTAATTGACCTGGGTGTAGCAGTCGATCAGCCCCACCGGCCGTCCCTGACGAGTGAGTTCGTCGTACAGCGCCAATTGCAGCTCGAGCTTTTGCGGACGAAATTGATCATCGGCATCGAGCAGCGCCACAAACGTTTCTTCACTGTGTCGCATTCCGTGGTTGCGGGCACTGGCCTGGCCTTCGTTGGCCTGCTGCAACAGCGTCAGGCGGTACGGCGCCACGAAGTCCCTGACCCGTTGTGGCCCGTCATCGGTGGAACCATCGTCGACGACGATGACGTGATCGGGCAGCCGGGTCTGCTCGACCAGGGACGCCAGCGTTTGCTCGATGCTGTCGGCGCCGTTGTACATCGGGATCACGACGCACACTGAATGAGGTAAAGGGGAGGCTTGGTTGGGCACGGGTTGTTTCTCCTTTTTGTCACGCCTGGGCTGAATCGCGCGCTAAATCCCTGCCAGACGGACGCTGACGCAGGGGTGTCGGTGATAACTCGGGGAATGTCGCGTGGTGATGCCGAAATGACAGGGCCAATGTGCAGAACACCAGGAACTCGGCGGAGCGATAGTTGGGAATCACGTACGCCACATAATTGGTGACGACGAACAAACCGATGATGACCAGGGCGCTGGCACGAAACCGGGCCGCCTGGTTCGCCGTTACGGCGCGGTATTGTTTGAACAGCGCTTCGCCCAGCAGCAACGCCAGCGCCGTCAACTGGATAACGCCGCCGTTGAGCAGGGTCTCCATGTAGCCGCTGTGGGCGTTGCCGATGTAGCCCCAGCGATTGATGAAGACACTGGCATCGGGGCTGGCCCAGAAGGCACCGAAGCCGTAACCCTTGAACCATTGTTGATCGACAAACGGCGCGAGCAGCTCCCAGATCAACGTGCGGTCAGTGAGCGACGGATCGCGACCGGCGATCTCCAGCAACCACGCAACGTGGCTGTACAACAACAGGCAAACCAGCAGAAACACCAGCGTGCAACCGAAGAACAGCCACTGCGAGCGGTGCATGCGCAAGCGGATCAAGGTGAGGAAATACCAGTAGCTCAGCGTTCCGGAAATGATCAAGGCCACGCCGGTCGCCGACTGGGCGAGCAGGATGGCGACTAGTGAAAAAAACGAGCAGAAGAGCGCCCAGCGGTTACGTTGGCGGATCATCGGCAGCAACAGCAGGATGGCGATTGCGTTGAGCCGTGCCCCGGCGTTCTTTTCGGCGAAAATCCCCTTGAAGGCGCCGTCGCGAATCCCACCGGACAAGAACGCGACGTCCGGCATGACGACGGCGAGCATCAACCCGATCAACGCCGCCACGCCGATGGCGCAGCCGAGCATGAAGGTGATTTTTTCAAGGGGGTAGTTGTAGGCAATGAAACCGGCAAAAAACACCACGCTGAGCATCGCGATAAACCGCTTGAAACTCAGCATCGGGTCGTGGGACCAGCCGATTGAAGCGATCACACAGAACATGAACAGCAGCAGAAAGAAGTTGCTGCGGTAAAAGGTTTTGCTGAGGAACACCTTGTTGCGGATGAAGAAGAACAAGGGCACCAGCAGGGTGATGAGACCGCAGATCTGGTTGGCGACGTTGCCTTCGAGGTCTTTATCGATGTCGCCGAAGCTGGAGGCGCCACCCAGGCTGAGGACAAACGTAATCACCTGGATGTAGAACAGCACGCCGAACAACGTGAACGCGTCGCGTAGCGTGGAATATCTGATTTCCAGTGTGCTCATGGCGATGGCCTGCGGAGCAACGCGGCGAGGTAGGTTTCTACCGCGCTGGCATTCATGAAACGCGCGGCGGCCTCGATGCGGGACTGGCGTTGCAGGTCTGGCGGTGTCGAGAGTTGCAGGGTGATCGCCTGCGCCAACGCGCTTGGGTCGTCGACGGCCACCAGCGGCGCGACGAGGCCACCCATGAGAATGTCTTGTGGGCCATGGGGGCAGCGTGTCGACACCACCGGGGTGCCAGTGGACAAGGCTTCGACCAGCGCGTTGGGACTGCCCTCGAAACGTGACGACAGGACAAAGCAGTCGGCCGCGGCCACTTCTGCCAGGGGATCGCGGGTGTAGCCTGGCAAGTCGAATCGATCAGCCACACCCAGCGTGCGTGCCTGCTCAAGCAACTGCGCCCTGAGCGCGCCTTCGCCAAAAATGATCAGACGAACGTTGGCGTCGGGCAACCTCGCGAAGGCGTTGATCAAGGTGTCAAAGCCCTTTTGCGGGGCGAGACGACCCACGGCGACAATCACCGGGCTGGACTTTTGCAGCAGCCAGCGGTGGCTCGGCGGCCCCGGTTGCCTGTCGCGAAAGTCGTCATCGAGGACCGGATTGTCGGCAATGGTCACGTCCTTCAGACGTGCAAGGGTGGTGTCGACCAGGTCCTGGGCGACGCCTCGCGAGACGCAGATGACAGGGTTGGGGATGAGCCGATACAACAGCGGTGCCACCCGGTACGCCAGGCGCACCATGAAGCCGGGGTTGACGTGCTTGTCATGGGAAAACGTGTTGCGTTCGCTGACGTGTAGCCGTGCCAGTGTCCCTGACAGTGAGGCGGCGATGATGGCCACCACGTTGACGTGAGTGAGGGCCGCCAGTTGTGCGTCAAAGCGATTGGCGCGCAGAAATCTCGCGAGGGCCGGCACCGCACGGGCGGTGCGCTGGCTTTGCAATTCGACTTTCTTGACACGCGGGTCGAGGTTCACCGCATGGAAACCGCCGCCGGTTAGCATCAGCAATGTCACGTCATTGCCTGCGTCCACCAGGGCACCGGCAAGGCGAGCCATCATTTTTTCAGCCCCGCCTGCGCTGAGGTCATGCAGGATAATCAGCAACTTTTTCATTGGTTCCATACCTGGTAATACGCTTGTGCGGCGTACTGGCTGGTGTACGGATGGATGGCGTCACTGAGCATTTTTGCGCTGGGTGCAACGCCGTTCTGTGCCGCCAGGCTTTGCAGCATTCCCCGCGCTAACGCCGGTGCATCGTTCACGGCAACCAGTTGACCCAGTCGACCGTTGTCCAGCAGTTCCCTGGGCCCGGTCTCGCAGTCGCATGCCAGCACGGGTGTGCCCAGCGCGAGCGCCTCGATCAGGACGGTCGGCATGCCTTCCTGCACCGAGCTCAGAATGAACAGCCGTGCGTGCCTCAGCAGCGGATAGGGGTTGCTCATGAAACCGGTGAAATGCACCCGGTGCGTGATGCCCAGTCGGCTTGCCTGAGTGGTCAGTGCGTCGAGCAAGGGACCGTCACCGACGATCACCAGGTCCGGCAATGCTTCGCTGCGCAACGCCAGGGCATAGGCCTCCAGCAACAGATGAAACCCTTTAGGTTCCACTAGTCGGCCCAGGCTCAACCAATAGTCGCGGGGCAAATCGGCGGGCAGCGGCGCTTGTGCGGCGTGAAGCAGTTGTTCGGTGACGACGGCGTTGGGGCAATAGCGGATCCGTTGCCGACCCCAGGGCATCCAGTTGACGAGGGACTGGCGCAAGGCTGTGGAGACCGTGACCACCTTGCCGCTGCCACAGAGGTACAACGAATAGAGCAGGCGCAGGCTTGAAGGGCCGGTTTTCTGTTCAGTGCAATCCAGTGCCGCGTGGCGGCTATAAATGACTTTGCAAGGACGGCCCAGGGTGGCGAACCAGGTGCAGAGGTTGGCCTGCTCCTTGGCGGAAATCAGGTGGGTAACGCCCTCACGGCGAATGAGCCGGCGCAACAGCACAATGGACTTGAGCAACCCGACGATGCCGCTGCCACTGGCGCTGCCCAGCGTTGACGCACCTTCAGTGTCTGGCGTGTCACCGTTCATGACGAAAAAACTCACACGCTGGCCGTCCTTGAGAAACTGCTCGGACAACCGCTGCTGGACGCGCTCGATGCCGCCGCCCGTTTTGAAGTCCTTGAGAATGAAGAGGATGTGCATGGTCATTCCCCAACGCTGATGGCGACTTTGCGCTGAACGATCATCGTCAACAGGTGCAAAAAGTTGCTGGGGTAATCGATGAGGTAGCGTTTGATCGTATGGGGCTCGCGATACATCCGATAAAAAGCGCGCAGATGCAATCGATTGATCACTGGCGGGTAGTAAGGCCGCGTGGCCATGGCTTCCTGGCGGATGAACCCGCCACAGGTGAAGGCGACACCACGGAAACCTGCGCGCAGCGCATCCTGTTCGAACTGCTCCTGCAGCCCGGCGCCCAGGCCGACGATCAGGATGTCGGCTTCGCTGCGGCAGATGTCGGCCTGAATGCACCGGGCCTGGGACGCATCGAAGTAGCCGTTGTGATAACCGGCGATGCTCAGCCGCGGATAGAGGATCTTGATCTTGCCGACAAACAGATCGAGTTCAGCCTGGCGGGCGCCGACGAAATACACGCGCTTGCCCTGTTGCTCGGCGCTGCTGAGCACAGCGTCGGCAATCGACGTGAAATCAAAGCTGACCCGGCCGATCGTCCGGCCGGTCACGCGCGACATGAACGTCGACATCAGCATGCCGTCGCAAAAGTAGGCGACGGTGCCTGGGGCCTGTTCGAAAAGGCAGCCGATAGACGCAAAGTTGATGAAGGAATAAGCCTGATTGGCGTCGAGTAACTTCGGTGAGTAATGCCTGACTATTTGCAACCTGATCATGGCGCGACTCCTTTCAGAGGACCGGGCAGGTCTGGCGACCCACGGAGACGTAGGTAAAGCCGCGTTTGCTCAACCGCTGCGGATCGAACAAGTTGCGTCCGTCAAAAATCAGCGGTTGCTTGAGCTGCCGGCCGAGCAGGTCGAAGTCAGGCGCGCGAAACGATTGCCACTCGGTGACGATGATCAAGGCGTCGGCATTTTTCAGCGCCGCTTCCTTGGTGCCCGCCAGCGTCAAGTCATCGCGCGAGCCATATATGCGCTGGGCCTCTTCCATGGCTTTGGGGTCGAACGCCTGGACGCTGGCGCCGGCGCGCCACAAGGCTTCCATCAACACCCGGCTGGGGGCTTCGCGCATGTCGTCGGTGTTGGGTTTGAAGCTCAGGCCCCACAGGGCAAAGGTCTTGCCGCGGAGTGCGCCGTCGAAGTGATTGAAAATCTTCGTGTACAGGCTGGCTTTCTGTTCGTCGTTGCGCGACTCGACGGCCTTGAGTAACCGAGCGTCGATGTCGACGCTGGCGGCGGCGTGTATCAGCGCCTTGACGTCCTTGGGGAAACACGATCCGCCGTAGCCCACACCCGGATAGATGAATTGATAACCGATGCGCGGATCAGAGCCGATGCCATGCCTGACCATCTCGATATCGGCACCGAGTTTTTCGGCGAGGCTGGCCATTTCGTTCATGAAGCTGATCTTGGTCGCCAACATGCTGTTGGCGGCGTACTTGGTCAGCTCGGCGCTGCGCAGGTCCATGACGATGATCTTTTCGCGGTTGCGATTGAACGGTTCGTACAGTTCCCGCATGACCTCTTCGGCGTGCTGACTGTCGGTGCCGATGATGATCCGGTCCGGGCGCATGCAGTCTTCGACCGCGCAACCTTCCTTGAGAAATTCGGGGTTGGAGACCACGTCGAAGGTCAGGTCGCCGCGGCCGTTGTCGGCCAGCACCTGTTCGATGTGCGCGCGCACCTGGTCGCCGGTCCCGACGGGTACGGTGGATTTATCGACGATGATGTGATGCCGGTCCATGTTCAGCGCGATGGTTTGCGCAACGCTCAGTACATGTTTGAGGTCTGCCGAGCCGTCCTCGTCAGGCGGTGTGCCCACGGCAATCAACAGCACATCACCATGGTGGACGGCGCTGGCAAGGTCGGTGCCGAACTGCAGTCGTCCACTGTGGTAATTGTTGAGGACCAGGCTTTTCAGCCCCGGCTCATAGAGCGGCAGCGTGCCGTCCTTCAGTGCCTGCACCTTGTCGGCGTCGACATCCACACAGAGGACGTTGTGGCCCACTTCCGCCAGCGCGGCGCCTTGGACAAGTCCCACGTAACCAATACCGAATACGCTCACATTCATGATCAAACCTCAGGTCGTCGTGACAGCGATCAACGTTGGGCAGGGGTCAATAGATGTTTTTCGAGAACAAGGTGAAGGGCGTCTTGATGAGGATCTTGATGTCCAGCCACAGCGACCATTGGTTGATGTAGTTGAGGTCCTGGGCGACCCGTAGCTGCATCTTTTCCACCGTTTCGGTTTCGCCCCGATGCCCGGTGATCTGAGCCAACCCGGTAATCCCCGGTTTGAGGCGGTGACGGGCCATGTAGGCGCGGACTTTGCCGGTGTAGTAAATGTTGTGGGTGACGGCATGCGGGCGGGGGCCGACCAGGGCCATTTGCCCGAACAACACGTTGAACAGCTGCGGTAATTCGTCGATGGAGCTGCGGCGCAGAAAGCGCCCGAGCGGCGTGACGCGCTCATCGTCACGGGTGGCCTGCTGCACTTCGCGATCGTCGTGGAGGCGCATCGAACGAAACTTCCAGACCTTGATCACTTCGCCATTGCAGCCGTGGCGATTTTGCTTGAACAGCACGGGACCGGCGGAGGTCAGCTTGACGGCGATCGCCACCAGCAAGAGCAACGGACTGAGGGCAACAATGGCCACGGCGGCCAGGCTGCGTTCGAACAGGTCCTTGCAAAACAGGCTGGCGGGGTGCGAGCTGATCAGGCTCTCGTTGAGGTAAATCGCCGGCATTCGCTCGATTTCAGAGATCGAGTGGTTGAGCAGCACCATGCTGCCGAAATCCGGGATCCACACCACGTCGACGTTCATGTCCAGCAGATCGATGTAGAGCGCTTCGATGGTGGCGGCATGCGCCATCGTCAGGACAATGTAGACACGGCGTACGTCCAGGCGAGTGATGATCTCGCGGATCCCGTCGACGTGACCCAGCAGCGGCAGAATGCTCGGTGCCGGGCCGTTGTTATCGGCGGCGGCGATGAACCCCAATACCTGCGCACGGTTCGGCCGGGAGAGCTTTTTCGCGAGTTCGTGGGCGGTCGGGCAAGTGCCGATGATCACCGAGCGACGTTCCTTGAAGATCATTCGCGAGTGCAGTCGGGCGAAATAATGCAAGGGCAGAAAACTCGCCGCCTGGACGAAAAAGCCCAGCACGGCCCAGACCATGATGACCTGGCGCGAGTAAATCGCACTGGTCTGGGTGATGAAAGCAATGGCCGCCAGCACCGCCAGCAGGATCAACCAGCCGGCCAGTAACCGGCCGAGCCCGACCACCAGGCCATGTCGCTTGTGGTAGACCTGCATCATGCTGTAGATGGGCACCGAACCGAGCACGGTAAGAATCATCAGGATGCGGTATTCGCTGGTCAGACTGCCGACACGCCAAAACACCAGGAGCGTCAGCAGCGAGATGGCCAGTGTCATCGCGCACAACCACTGGCCCCAGAACGTCAGGCCTCGGCGATGTGCAACGTGAGCGGTGTACTGCGGAGTCATGGGCTTGACCTCGAGGCAGAGTGGATTCGTCGGCGCTGATGGAGCAGGCAGGCGTGGCTCCCGCAGGCTTTTGAGGAGTCGGCAGAGGTGAAGCAAGGTGTCGTGATGGTAGAAGCGGTGTAACGGCAGGCTGCCGCGCGGGGTAGTTACCGGGGCGCGAAGTCGTAGTTGTAGAACGTTCGGGAATGGTTGTAGCCGTACTTGCGCGCCTTGCGCAGATCGACTTGATTGAGCACTGCGCCGAACACCGGCACGTGGCTTTGTTGCAACATCGAAATGCCTCGCTGCACCTGATTGATCGGCGTGCTGTCGGCCTTGACCACATAGATCACGGCATCCGAATGCCTGGCCAGCAACAGCGCGTCGCTGATCATCTCTGCAGGGGGAGAGTCGATGATGATGTGGCGGTAACGCGTCTTGAGCACCTCCAGCATGCGCGCCATGCGCGGTGAACTGAGCAGGTCCTGTGGCGGCGGCTGGCGTGCCGAACTTAGCGGGTCCGCAGGAGACGGCAGGCGCGGTGCGGTGAACAGATCCTGCGATACAGGCGCCATCCTCCCGGCTGGCAGCATGTCCAGATTGCCCACCGAAACGATGCAGTCTTCGAGCCGGGCAGTGCCCGCGATCACATTCGCCAGTCCCGGGCTGTCGGGCGGAAAGTCGAAGTTCAGCGACAGGGTTGGCTGACGCATGTCGGCATCGATCAGCAGCACACGTTCCAGAGGTGTGAGTGAGCTGGCCAGGTTGTTGGCAATCGTGCTTTTGCCTTCACCGGCGACGGTCGAGGTGACCAGCACCACCTGCGACGGCATGTCACTGCTTTGCAACATCAGCCAGGTGCGCAGGTTGCGAATGGTCTCGGAGAAGCGCGGATTTTCATTGTCTTCGAACAACCGCGCCAGTTGCCGACGGCTTTTCTTCATGACCAGGGGAACGACGCTGAGCAGCGGAATGTTCAGCGTGCTTTCAATCGACTCATCGGTCTTGAAGGTGTTGCTCAGTTTGTCCATGAGCAACGCCAGCGCCATGCCGATTACCGTCGCGATTAACCCGACGATCCCCACAATCAATGTTTTACGGGGCTTGCTCGCTTCGACAGGCACAATGGCCGGATCGACGATGCGCACTTTGGTGGAGTCCATGTCGGCGGTGGCGGCGGTTTCCTTCAAGCGGGTGACGAAGGTTTCATACAGTGCGCGGGTGCTGTCGACTTCACGCTGGAACTCGCGCAACTGGAATTCCTTGCGGGCAATGTCCTGGATCTGCGCCTTGTTGCTGTTGAAGGATTGGCGAAGCGAGGCTTCACTGGCCGAGGCCAGCTGGAATTGGCGTTCGATCCCGGCGACCACTTGCTGAACCTGCAACTGCAGGCTGGTGGTCGCGGCGCGCAATTCCGATTGCGCGGAAATCAGGCTAGGGTGTTTCGACCCGTAGCGCCCCGCGAGCTCATCGACCTTGGCTTGCGCCTTGGCTCGGTCCGCCTGGAATTGCTGGACCAACGGGTTACTCAAGACCGCCGGCACACTGGAGAGCCGGCTCAAGTCGCCGGTGGTCTTTGCGGTGATGTCCCATACGGCACCGGCGAGCACGGCATTGGATTTGCTGCTGCGCGGGCTGTCAGGCTGCTGGTAATCAAACTGGGTGTGGTCGTATTCGAGCAGGCCACGGGTATTGCTGCCGATGCGGTGATACCAGGTGGTGGTCAGGCCGGCGGTATTACGCTCTTTGTCGTCATTGATGCCGTCGGCATTGTCGTAGCGGAGTTCGCAGCCGAACGCAGCCTCGCAGGCTCGGCAGCTGCTACACGTTGCAGAGCTGCTTTGTTCACAGGGCTGCGCCCAGCAGCTTGAGGTATTCAGGGCTCTCGGAAATGGAATTGTGGCCCACGCCCGGTATGACCCGCAGCGTGGCCACACCTTTGGCGAAATGCGTGAAGAGCTGCTCGGTGCTGGAGCGCGGTATGACTTCATCGTGCTCCGCCGCGATCAGCAGCGTCGGCATCGTGATGTGCGCCGCGTACTTCCATGATTCAAAGCGCTCCTGCAGCAGCCACTTCACCGGAAACCACGGGAACTGGCGCACGGCGAGGTCTTCCAGGCTGTTGTAAGGCGTGATCAGGATCAGGCTCGAGGCCGGGCGCTGGCTGGCGAGGCGCACGGCGACGCCTGAACCGAGACTGCGTCCGACCACGGCGATTTGGGAGTGGGAGTTGTAGACCTTGTCGAACAAGGTCATGGCATCGCGCTGGATCGACTCCTCCGAAGGCGAGCCCGAGCTTCCCCCGAAACCTCGATAGTGCAGCAAATAGATCGCATGCTCCGGAAACGCCTGGGCGAACCCGGGCAGGTTGCGAGAGACGTCCTCGGCATTACCGCCGAAATAGATCAACGCCTTCGGCCCGTCGCGGGGCCTGACCGACACCCTCACCTCGGCACCCTCTACGGTCAGCTTGAGGAGCGTTTCGGGCGTCTCGATGGCGCTGGGTTGCGGGAAGTAGATCAGCGAACGCTGAAACACGAACAGCGCCGCACAGAGCGCCAGGTACAACGCGGCCAGGATGACGACGATTAACACCAGGGTTCGTGGCATTCGACTAACTTTAGTGGGCGACATTGACGGCTCTGGGCTGAGGAACCCAATCCACGGGATTGGAGCCAGAGTTTAGTTCATCGCTAGCGGGGCACACCGAGCCCGGCTACAGAGGAGGGCGCCCATGCCCATCGCTGCACAGTGGCTCAACGCGCAACCCGACGAAAGAACCGCCCTGATGCTGGGGTTCGCGTTCCATTTCTGCGTGCTGGCCAGTTATTACCTGGTGCGGCCGCTGCGCGATGCCTTGGGCCTTGAGGGCGGTGCCGACAAATTGCAGTGGCTGTTCACGGCGACCTTCGTGGTGATGCTGTTGATGGTGCCGGTGTTTGGCGCATTGGCTTCACGGCTGCCGGCCACGCGGTTCGTGCCGTTGATCTATCGTGTGATCGCCGCGTCGATGCTGGTGTTTGGCGTGTTGATCGCCAATCACGTCGCGCCGGTGGCCGTCGGGCGGGTGTTTTTCGTCTGGATCAGCATCTACAACCTGTTCATCGTCAGCATTTTCTGGAGCGTGCTGGTCGACCGGTTTTCCAGTGAGCAAGGACGACGGCTGTTCGGGTTCATCGCGGCGGGTGGGACCTTGGGCACATTCATCGGGCCGTTGCTGGCCGCGACCATGGCCACACGCCTGGGCCCGGTGGCGTTGACCGTCGCGGCGGCGGTGCTGCTGGAAATCGCGGTGCGCTGCTATCGGGCGCTGCTGTCCCGAACCCAATCGCAGTCTGGCAGCCGCTTGCTGGATGATCGGCGCATGGGCGGCAGCATGCTGGCCGGGATCACCCTGATTGTGCGCTCGCCCTATCTGCTGGGGCTGGTGTTGTTCATGCTGCTTCACACCAGCGCCGCGACCTTGTTGTATTTCGAACAGGGACGGATTGTGGCGGGTAGCTATGCTGATGTGGCCAGCCGCACGCAATTCTTCGCCGTGGTCGATTTGATCGTGTCGGCGTTGACCTTGATCTTTCAGCTGCTGCTGACGGCGCCGTTGATACGTTTGGTCGGTGTCGGCGGGGCGCTGGTGGCGTTGCCCTTGGCGACGATCGTGGCGTTCACCGCCATGGCCCTGGCGCCCGTGCCTGCCACGGTTGCATTGGCGCAGGGGCTGCGCCGCGCCGTCGAGTTCGCCATCGTGCGCCCGGCTCGGGAGGTGTTGTGGACCGTGGTGAGCCGCGAGGAAAAGTACAAGGCCAAGAATGTGATCGAAACCCTGGTGTACCGCGGTGGAGACGCCGCCAGCGGCTGGTTATCGGTGGGTTTGACGGCACTGGGCGCCGGTTTTGGCCTGATAGCGTTGGTGATCGTGCCGTTTGCCGGGCTGTGGGGCTGGTTATGCCTGTGGCTGGCCAGGCACCAGGAACAACGGGCTGATAGCAAAAAGGTGGAAGGGCCATTCCATGAGCCACACTGATGGATACACGCGTCGCCAAATACTCACGCTGGCTGCCGGGGCTTCGGCGGTTTTTACCTTCGGTCCGGCCTTTGCTGCAACCGCGCCGTCGAAGGAAACAGGAGGCAAGAACATGCTGACCCGCGCCATTCCTTCCAGCTCCGAGCCATTGCCCATCGTCGGGTTGGGCACCTATCGCGGTTTTGATGTCGCGCCGTCGAGCCCGGCCTATAAGCAACTGCCCGCCGTGCTGCGTGCATTGTTCGAGAAGGGCGGGACGGTGATCGACAGCTCGCCGATGTACGGCCGGGCAGAAGCGACGACTGGTGAGTTGCTGTCGATTCACGAGCCGCGCTCGCCGGCCTTCCTCGCCACGAAGGTCTGGACCCGGGGCCGCGAAGAAGGCATCGCGCAGATGGAACAGTCCTTCAAACTGCTGCAAACCGATCGCATCGATCTGATGCAGATCCACAACCTGCTGGACTGGCAAACCCATTTGCCGACCTTGCGCAAATGGAAGGAAGAAGGGCGCATTCGCTACATCGGCATCACCCATTACACAGCCTCGGCGTATGACGAAGTGGAAGCAGTGCTCAAGGCCGAGCCGCTGGATTTCTTACAGATCAACTATGCGCTGGATGACCGTGGCGTCGAGAAACGCATCCTGCCGCTGTGTCGCGAACGCGGCGTGGCGGTGATCTGTAATCGACCGTTCGGCGGCGGCAACCTGCTCACCCGCCTGAAGGAAAAACCGTTACCACGCTGGGCGGCGGACGTGAGGGTCAACAGTTGGGCGCAGATGGCGCTGAAGTTCCTGCTGTCGCATTCCGCGGTGACCTGCGTGATTCCCGGCACCGGCAATCCGCGCTACATGGCGGACAACGCCGGCGCCGGTTTCGGGCCGATGCTGACCGGTGCGCAGCGCGAGCAATTGATCGATATCGTCGGTTAGGCGTAAGTTATCGCTGAAGACGATCAGCGGCGGTCCAGCCACACCGTCTGCGCATTGCAGAACTCACGTACGCCGAAGTGCGACAGCTCGCGGCCAAACCCGCTTTTCTTCACGCCGCCAAAGGTGACGCGCGGGTCGCTGGCGCAGTAGCCGTTGATGAACACGCCACCGGTTTCCAGTTCGCCGGCCATCTGCTGGGCACGTTCGACGTTGCCGGTGTAGATCGTCGCGGCGAGGCCGAATTCGCTGTCATTGGCCAGTTCCAGCGCATGGGCTGCGTCACGTGCGGTGATGATGGAAGCCACTGGGCCAAACAGTTCCTGCTTGAACGAAGTCATCTGGTCGGTGACATCACCGAAAACGGTGGGCTCGTAGAAGTTGCCCGAACCTTCTGCCTTCTTGCCGCCCAGCAACAACGTCGCGCCTTCTTCCAGGGTGTCGCGCACCTGTTGATCCAGTTCGTCCCGCAGATCAAAGCGCGCCATCGGGCCAACGTAAGTGTCGGCGGCCAGTGGGTCGCCGACCACCAGTTTGCGTGTGGCTTCGACGAACTTGCGCGTGAATGCTTCGACGATGCCTTGCTCGACAATCAAGCGTTTCGCGGCTGCACAGACTTGCCCGGTGTTTTGATAACGGCCAATCACGGCGGCTTTGACTGCTTCGTCCAAGTCGGCATCGTTGAGCACGATGAACGGATCCGAACCACCCAGTTCCAGTACGCATTTCTTCAACGCCGCACCGGCCTGTGCGCCGATGGCAATGCCGGCGCGCACGCTGCCGGTGAGAGTCACTGCGGCGATGCGTGGATCAGCGATGGCTGTGGAAACGCCCTCCGGCGTGACGTTGATGACCTCGAACACACCTTCAGGGAACTCGGCTTGCTTGAAGGCTTCCAGCAGCAGGTAAGCGCTGCCCATCACGTTGGGCGCATGTTTGAGCACGTAGGTGTTGCCGGCGATCAGCGCGGGAACGGCGCCACGCAGGACCTGCCAGATTGGGAAATTCCACGGCATCACCGCGAGAATCGGGCCGAGCGGACGATATTCAATGCGTGCTTTGCCACCTTCAACCAGCGTCGGTTCGGCGCTGAGCATGGCCGGGCCGTGTTCGGCGTACCATTCGCAGAGCTGCGCACACTTTTCGATTTCACCGCGCGCCTGGGTGATTGGCTTGCCCATCTCCAGGGTGATCATGTTCGCCATCGCTGCCGCGTTGTCGCGCAAAACCCCGGCCAGGGTGATCAACCGTTGCGAGCGTTGCGCAACCGAGGTGCTGCGCCAGACACGGAACCCGGCAGCGGCACGGGACAACGCAGCCTGCAGCGCCGAATCGGATTCAAATGGGTAGTGGCCGATCTGCTCGCCAGTGGCGGGGTTGATCGAAATGGCGTGAGTGAGGCTGGAAACGTTGGTCATGGCACCGTCCTGCTAGGTGGGAATGCGTTCAGGTTAAAGTGGCGTTTGGTTTCTGGAAACTGAATAATGCTGAGCATATCGTTCACGTTTGGAGAATGACTGTGGATCTGGTTCAGCTGGAAATTTTCAAGGCAGTGGCCGAGCACGGCAGCATCAGCGTGGCCGCCCAGCACATCCATCGGGTGCCGTCGAACCTGACGACGCGGATCAAACAACTGGAGCAGGACCTGGGCGTGGACCTGTTTATTCGCGAGAAAAGCCGCCTGCGCCTGTCGCCGGCCGGCTGGAGTTTTCTCGATTACGCCCGGCGAATTCTCGACCTGGTCCAGGAAGCCCGGGCGACGGTGGCCGGTGAAGAACCCCAGGGCACCTTCGCGCTGGGGTCGCTGGAAAGCACGGCGGCGGTGCGCATCCCCGAGCTGTTGGCGGCCTATAACCAGAAGCACGCCAAGGTCGAACTGGACCTGTCCACCGGACCGTCCGGGACCATGATCGACGGCGTGTTGTCGGGCCGACTGGCCGCGGCGTTTGTCGACGGCCCGGTGCTGCACCCGGCACTGGAAGGCGTGCCGGCGTTCGAGGAAGAAATGGTGCTGATCGCGCCGCTCCACCATGCCCCGATCCACCGCGCGCGGGAGGTCAACGGCGAAAACATCTATGCCTTCCGCTCCAATTGCTCCTACCGACACCACTTCGAAAGCTGGTTCAGCAAGGACGCGGCGGTGCCGGGCAAAATCTTCGAAATGGAGTCCTACCACGGCATGCTGGCCTGCGTCAGCGCCGGTGCCGGCCTGGCGCTGATGCCGCGCAGCATGCTCGAAAGCATGCCGGGCTGCACCACGGTGAGTGTCTGGCCGTTGTCGCCATCCTTCCGGTTTTTGTGCACCTGGCTGGTGTGGCGCAGAGGGACGGTGTCCCAGAGCCTGACCATGTTTGTGCGCCTGCTGGAAGAGCGCGGTGTAGTACAACCAGAAACCTGAATCCCTGAATAAACACAAAACCCTGTGGGAGTGAGCCTGCTCGCGATAGCGGTCTGACAGCCATGAATTCTTTGACTGACACACCCTCATCGCCAGCAGGCTGGCTCCCACATAGGTATCCATACCTGCATCATTCAGCCTGAGCAGCGAACCATTGCATGACCTGCGCGCACGCCGGATGAGTCGCCGCCGAAGGTTGCAGGCAAAGCGAATAGACGCCGCGGGTCTTCAACGGGCTGCCGAACGGAACGACCAGCACCCCGCGATCAATCGATTCCTGCGCCAGGGTCAGATCGGTCACCGCCACCCCCAGCCCACGCGCTGCAGCATCAAGCGCCAACTCGTCGAGGTTGAAGGGAATGTGTCGATAGTCCTGCAGCGGCTTGCCGTCATTGGCCGCCAGCCATTCGATCCACGCTTGTTGATCGGCCGAACGATGCAGCAGCGGGAAACGCAGCAGGTCCTCCACCGACGCCAGCGGCCGGGTTGCGCTGGTCAGGCCAGGCGCGCACACCGGCACCAGCGCTTCCTCGAACAGCGTCAGGCACACGGGATCGCTGGACGGTTCGGGTAAGTAGAGGATGTAGGCGTCGCTGTCGCTGGACGGCTCGACGATCTCGGTTGCCACGGTTTCGATCGATAGGGAAATGTCCGGGTGACAGCGGTAGAAATCGCTCAGTTTCGGCAGCAACCAGCGCACCGCCAGCGACACATGCATGCGGATGCGGAACGGGCGTTTCTGCGGTGACAGCCGATCTTCGAGGGTTTTCAGTTGCTCGAGAATATTGCGCGCGCTGGCCAACACTTGTTCGCCTTCCGGGGTCAGGCGAATGCTGCGGCTGCTCCTGACGAACATCGGCACACCGAAGTGACTTTCCAGCTGCTGTATTTGCCGGCTAACGGCACTTTGGGTCAGGCAAAGTTTACTCGCCGCTTGGGTGAAGCTGCCCGAATCGGCGACTTCCACCAATGCCTGCATGGCTTGAAGGGAAGGGACGTGACGAATCTTATCCATGCGTTTTATGAATGGCTCAATGAATTTATAACGTTGGTTGTAGCACCGAAGACCTAATAGATTCTAGCGCTAGCAGCCGCCATCACATATTGCCTATGCAATCACTGCATGTGCCGGTTAGCAGAACGACAGTCTAGGCAGGTGACGCATGAATAATGAATGTGGCTGGATCGCGCAAGCAGGAAGTGCTCCGGCACGGGATCGTCTGATCGGTGCGCAAAAAGCCGATTGGCTGATCATCGGCGCCGGCATCACCGGCCTGAGTGCCGCCCATGCCTTGGCGCAATTGCACCCGCAGGCACGCATCGTGGTGGTCGACCGACAGCGAGCGGCGCAGGGCGCTTCGGCGCGTAACTCCGGATTTGTGGTAGCCCACGAACACCCCACCCATGATGAATTGATCGGCAACCCAGGCTTCGCCGGGTTTGAAGTCGACACGACGATTTCCCGTGCCGCCAGTGCGGAAGTGCGCAAGGTGATTGACCGACACGGTATCGAGTGCGACTTCCGGGACTCGGGCTATTTCTTTGCCGTCAGCGATCCCGGCAAGCTGACCCACATTGACGCCAAGCTACAAACCTTGCGGGCACTCGGCGCCTGCGCGGAGTTTCTCGAAGGCGAGCAACTGAATCAAAAACTCGGCACCCGGCATTACCGCGCCGCGATCTGGTGCGGCAAAGGCAACGCATTGCTGCAACCGGCGAAGTACGTCAAGGGTTTGCTGGAGGCGCTGCCGGAGACCGTAACGGTCTACGAAAACACCGACATCACCGGCCTCGAACGGTTGGGTAAAGGACGAGTGCGGGCCAACGGCATCGATGGCAGCATCGAGGCCAGGCAGGTGCTGATCTGCCTCAACGCCTTCGTGCCGCGCGCGGGCATCCAGGACAGCGGCACCTTTGCCATGGAACTCAGCGCCAGCCTCACGCGGCCATTGAGTGACGAAGAGTTTCGCAACATCGGCAGCATCGAGCCCTGGGGCGTGCTCTCTACCCGTCCGCTTGGCGCCACGGTACGGCTGACACCAGATCGCCGGGTGATGATCCGCAACACAGCGGAGTACCGTTCGCGGGATTTGTCCGGCCGTGAACTGGCGATCCGTCGCCAGCACCATGTGCAGGGTTTGCAGCGGCGTTTCCCATGGCTGACCGAGCAGGATATCCAGCACACCTGGACCGGACACCTGAGCGCCTCACGGTCCGGGCAGCCGTTTTTCTCCAGGGTGGAAGAGGGCGTGTTTGCCGTGGCCGGCTGCAACGGCTCGGGCTTGGCGCGCGGCACGCTTTGGGGCCGACTGCTCGCCGAGTTTGCATCGGGTGTTGGCTCGCCGTTGCTCGACTCTGTGATGGACAGAGCGCGGCCCGGCTGGCTCCCGCCGCGACCCTTGCTCGACATCGGCGCCCTGTTTCGGATGCGCGTCGAAGCGGTCCGGGCCAGGACAGAAATCTAGAATCCGGTTATCACAAAAGAACAAAAAGGTGATTCAACATGCAGGTCAATACTCTTTCCCTGATGCTAGCGCTCACGGCATTTTCGGCAGCCACTCAGGCGGCCGAAGACGTCAACATTTCCAACTGGAACGGCTACATCGCCGACGACACCTTGAACACCTTCACCCAGGAAACCGGGATCAAGGCGACGTACGACATCCACGACAGCAACGAAGTCCTGGAATCAAAACTGATGACCGGCAATACCGGTTATGACGTGGTCAGCCCGTCGAACCATTTCCTGTCGCGATTGATCAAGGCCGGCGCGATTCAGAAACTGGACAAGAGCCAGCTGCCGAACTGGAAAAACCTCGATCCGGCGCTGATGAAAAAGCTCGAGGTCAACGACCCGGGCAACCAGTACGGCTATCCCTACATGTGGGGCACCGCGGGTATTGGCTACAACGTCGAGAAAATCAACGCGATTTTCGGCACCACCGACGTCACCCATTCCTGGAGCCTGATTTTTGATGAGAACAACATCAAGAAGCTGAGCGAATGCGGCGTGGCGATCATCGATAACCCGACGCAGATTCTGCCGATCACCCTCAACTACCTCGGATTACCGCCCCATAGCCACGAGCCGGCGGACTACAAGAAAGCCGAGCAGGCGTTGCTCAAGATTCGGCCGTACGTTCAGTATTTCCACGCGTCCAAGTACGTCAGCGACCTGGCCAATGGCAATGTCTGCGCCGTGATCGGCTTTAACGGAGACGTGGTGCAAGCGGCGGCCAGTGCCAAGGAAGCGAACAACGGCATCGAGATCGCTTATTCGATCCCGGACGAGGGCTCGACCCTGTGGCTCGACATGGTGGTCATGCCCAAGAGCGCGCCCCACGAGAAGAACGGCTACGCCTACATGAATTACCTGTTGAAGCCTGACGTCATCGCCAACATCAGCAACAGCATCCACTACGCCAACCCGAACCTGGCGGCGGACACGCTGGTCAATCCGGCGGTGAAACAGGACCTGGCGATTTACCCGCCGAAAACCGTGATGGATAAATTGTTTACGGTAGAGGATCTGCCCGCCGCAATCGCACGGCTGAGCACACGGCTGTGGACCAAGTTGAAAACCAATACCTGACGCAAAGGTGCCTGGGTTCCATTGACGGAACCCAGGCCTCAGAGCATCACGCTCGTTTCGGCAGCTTCCAGTTCGGCCGAATGAAGTGGCAGGTGTAACCGGTCGGCAGTCGTTCGAGGTAGTCCTGATGCTCCGGTTCTGCCTCCCAGAACGGCCCGGCGGGAACGATTTCAGTCACGACCCGGCCGGGCCAGAGTTTGGAAGCATCGACATCGGCCGCGGTGTCTTCGGCCACTGCTCGTTGCTCTTCGTTCAAATAAAAAATCGCCGAGCGGTAGCTGAGGCCAATGTCGTTACCCTGACGATTGGCAGTCGATGGGTCATGGATCTGGAAGAAAAACTCAAGGATCTGCCGGTAGCTGGTGATGGCCGGATCAAACACGACCTCGATCGCTTCGGCGTGGGTGCCATGGTTGCGGTAAGTCGCATTCGGCACATCGCCGCCGGAGTAACCGACTCGCGTCGACAGCACGCCTTTTTGCTTCCTTATCAGGTCCTGCATGCCCCAGAAGCAGCCACCGGCCAGGATTGCGGTTTCAGTGTGCGTGGTCATCGCTTACTCCTCAGTGTTGAATGATTTGATCAGGTGTTGCGCAAGGTCTCGGTCGAGATCGGCAGCGGCATGAACTCATTCTGCATCAGACAGGTCGCGCCCGAGCACCTTGTTTCTGTCTTCCGACGGGTCGACGTGCCGGGCAACGTCGAACCCGCCGTGCGGTGCATCACGCCGTAAGGACGTTCAAGTCTACGTCGATGTTGCCACGGGTCGCCTTCGAGTATGGGCAGATCTGGTCAGCGGTGTGCGCCAGGGTTTTTGCAACATCATCCGGCAGGCCGGGCACGCGCAGGGTCAAGCGAGCTTGAAGGAAGTACTCGGCACCGGTCTGACCGACATCGACTTCGATGTCGACGGACATGTCCGCCGGCAGCACCACGTTCAGGTCATTGGCCACCAGGCCGACAGCGGCGGTGTAGCAGGCCGACCATGCACCGGCGAACAATTGCTCGGCGGCGGGGTGCGGCTGGGTGGCGGCGAACACATGCGCGGGATGGGCGCTGCCGGGCGACGAGATGGCGATGTCGAGGCTGCCGTTATGGCCGCGCGAGGTGTTGCCGGTGCTGCTGGCGGTGGTGTGGGTTTTGCCGGTGGCCAGTACTTTTTCGATCTTGCTCATGGGTGGTTACCTGAATGTTTAATAGGGTTGTTATTCGTATGCGCTTACATCGCATGCGATAAGTGTAATGTTTCTAAAATGCCGATTGATGTCAAAACTTCCCGGTGTTTCAGGCCGTGAGAACGTTCAGGGCCACGTCGATGTTGCCCCGGGTTGCCTTGGAGTACGGGCAGATCTGGTCGGCGGCGTGGGCGATTTCAGTCGCCACAGCTTGATCCAGACCTGGAGCGCGCAGTGTCAGGCGTGCTTGAAGGAAGTACGCGTCGCCGGTCTGGCCGAGGTCGACTTCGATATCGACGGACACATCGGATGGAAGCTCAACGTTGCGCTGCTTGGCGGCAAGACCGACGGCGGCGATGTAGCAGGCCGACCAGGCACCGGCAAACAGTTGCTCGGCTTTCGGGTGCGGTTGGGTGCCTTTGAATTCATGAACGGGTTTGTCGCTGCCAGGCGACGTCAGCACGATGTCGAGGGTGCCGTTATGGCCACGCGAAGTGGTGCCGGTGCTGCTCATGGTGGTGTGGGTTTTGCCGGAGGCCAGGACTTTTTCGATCTTGCTCATGGGATGAATCCTCAAAGGTGCATTGGGTTGGCTTGTATGACGTATACGCTTGTATCGTATGCGATGGAAATAATACTCGCGCAGTCGCCAATCGAAGTCAAGAGGGTAAAGGCGTGCTTGGCGACGAGCGGTCGGAGTGGGGGGAGGTGGCAGTGGCTCCCGGTTTCTGCACACAACGAAAAAGCCCGCACAGGGCGGGCTTCGGAATCGAGTAGGTGGCCAGCGCTGGTCTCTGGCTTACAAGGTTTATCAGGCTTCTGACAGAACAGTTTTGTGCTGTCCTGCTTCACACGGCATAAGGGCTGGACCTCACCTCGGAGCGTCTTTCTAACCGTGTACCCTTAGGAGCGCGCCCTACGCTTCCTCGCTATCCTCTTGCGCATCAGTCTGCGTCTTCACCTACAGAATTCAGAATAGCAAAGCCTGCGAAACGCAAACCGGACTTTTTAGACCGATTTCGTCCTTGGGCAAGGGCGGCAGGATGGATAAATGCTATAGGGAACAAGCCGGTACAGCCTGCCGGGGAAGACAGGCCGAACGCGGTGCCCGGTTTAAACCAGATTGATCTCGACGTCGATGTTGCCACGGGTCGCTTTGGAGTACGGGCAGGTCTGGTGCGCGGCATCCACTAGCGTCCGTGCGACAACCGGGTCGAGGCCCGGAAGGCTGACATTGAGGCGCGCCTGCAGGAAGAAGGCATTGTCGGTCTTGCCCAGATCCACTTCAGCATCAACCGCGACGCCGCTCGGCAAGGTCACTTTCAGCGCGGCAGCCGCTTTACCGATCGCGCCGATGAAGCAGGCCGACCAGCCCGCACCCAGCAGTTGCTCGGGGTTGGTGCCAGCTCCGGAAGAGCCGGGTGGGGAAAGCTTGACGTCCAGACGTCCATCCGAACTCTTCGATTCGCCGTCGCGGCCGCCGGTGGTGTGGGTCTTGCCGGTATACAGCACGGTGTCGATTTCATTGATCATGACGGGTTCCTGCTAAGTGTTGGGGGCATCACCCGGTATGTCGCCGGTTTAAGGGGCGAACGGGTGAGGTCCCCACTTTTTCACTTTTATGTAGTGCCTATATGTCCTGATCAGGTGGTTGTGTATCGCTGTGTAAGATCGCCAGCGAAAATACACACCGATACAAACCCGTTACGCCTGCCAGTTTTTTCGGTGAGCCGGTGCGCCAAGAGGCGAACTGGTTGCACCGCCATCGACGACAATCTCGGCGCCTACGACATTCGAAGAGTCGCTGGAGGCGAGGAACAAAGCGACGGTGGCCACTTCGTCAGCTTCGCCTATGCGACCGAGCGGGATCGTAGTGTTCAGTTTTTCCTCCAGCGCATCCATTCCCACTTTCACCGTGTGCGGGTTCCATACCGGTGTGCGCGCCGCACCGGGGGTAATCTGGTTGACGCGAATGCCACGCGGGGCAAACTCTGCGGCCATCACACGGGTCATGGAACGAACGGCGCCCTTGCTCGCTGCATACGCGCTGTAACCAGGCCATCCCATCACGGCGTGAACCGAGCCGTTCAAAATGATCGAGGCACCTGGGTTGAGGTGCGGTTCGGCTGCCTGCACGGTAAAAAACGTGCCGGTGAGGTTGGTCTGGATGATGTTCTGGAACGTTTCAAATGTGGTGCCGCCAACCGGGGTCTGCCCGGCAATTCCAGCGTTGGCGAACACAATGTCGAGCTTGCCAAATACCGCGACGGCTTCTGCTACGGCGCGCTCGATCTCTTTAACATCGGTCAGGTCCGCCTTGATCGCCAACAGGTTTGGACCCAGCGCTTCCCGGGCTTCATCCAGGGTTTTTTGACTGCGACCGGTGATCGCCACTTTTGCGCCTTCAGCGATGAACAGTTTGGCGGTGGCCAGGCCGAGGCCACTGTTGCCGCCGGTGATGAATGCAGTTTTTCCAGCCAGTTTCATTGGGAATCTCCTACGGTTTTATCATGCAACCATTGAGGGCGAAATCACTGTGCGTCTGACACAGGGTATCGCTCGAAATCGGGTTGTCGGTTTCATAATGAAACCGATGGAAGTGATTTTTACCAGCGTAGGTTGTATTATGCAACCACCTGCCATCTGACTGATTTGCGTCAGCGTTGGCACCTTTTTGTCGGAGGTTCGTTTACGTGAAGCGCAAAAGCTTGCAGGGCAGTCCCTGTCCGGTCGCTCGGTCCCTGGATCTGATTGGCGACTGGTGGTCCTTGTTGATCATTCGTGATGCGCTGTCTGGCACGCGACGCTTCAGTGACTTTCAGAAAAGCCTGAATGTCGCGAAGAACATTCTGAGTGCCCGCCTCAAAGGCCTGGTGGCAGAGGGTGTAATGCGCATGGAACCGGCGACTGACGGGAGCATTTACAAGGAGTATGTGCTGACCGAAAAGGGCAGGGCCTTGCAGACTGTCCTGATTGCCCTGTCCCAGTGGGGTAACGAGTTTTTGTACGAGCCCGGCGAAGCGGGATCCGTCATGGTCGACGCAAAGGATCGTCAGCCAATCCAGAAACTGCAGCTGGTTTCAACGGACGGACGAGCACTCAAGCCAGAAGACATCGTGACCAAGTTCGGCGTACCGCACTGACGTGCGTCCGCGGTTGTATCCGAACGTATCCCCGGCGCCAGTCGTTACCTGGGCATACAAAACCATGCTGTTCTCGACACTTGCGCGATACACCGCGACCTCGTAATGAAGCCACCGCAACCGCGGCATTCATTGGAGAATTGCGATGTCCCGTATCACATCCCGTCACACCGCAGGCCTGCTTGGCATCGCCCTGGCTGCCGCTGTATCACTCAACGCGTTCGCGGCTGAAGAAGCAAAAGCGCCCGCGCAAGCCGCTCCGGCAAAAAGCTGGCAGACAGGCCTTCACCGTACGGACCTGGTGCGCCAGGACCTCGACATTTCCAAGGGTGAGGTGATTCAGGTGCGGGTCGATTTCGACCCGGGCGTTGTATCCCCCAAGCATTCGCATCCTGGCGTGGAAGTCGCCTACGTGATCTCGGGCACGTTTGAGTATCAACTAGAAGGACGGGCGCCAGTGACGCTCAAAGCCGGCGACTCCTTGTACATCCCCGCAGGCACCGTGCATGTTGCGAAGAACATCGGTGACGGTAAGGCCTCGGAGCTGGCGACCTACCTCGTGAAAAAAGACACACCGCTGCTGATCCTTAAAGACTAAGCGATAGCCGCCCGATGCACGGCATCGGGCGGCTTCACTTAAACCGAGTCTTCAGATCCCGCCTGTTTCCCCCGGCCAACCGGCCTGACGCAAGGCCTTGAGCAGTGTTTTTGCGTCCAGACCCGGCACCGTGTGGCCGTTACCTTCAGTTGTTTCAGCGGCCAGCACGGCGTTGATGATCGCTTCCTCCACTGCTTCCGTCGCGGCCAAAAACAACTCGCTGATGTGGTCGTTGTTGACCATGCTCAGGTTGTCGCAAGTGGACGCACCTTTGCCTTCATAAGCGGCCGGTGGCACGTGTTGGTTGCCCGTGGCGAAAGCGATGAAAATGTCGCCGCTGTGGTCTTCGTTGCCGCCGCCGGTACGGGCGAGCCCGAGGCTGGCGCGTTGTGCGAGGCGCGTGCATTGATGCGGCAGCAGCGGTGCATCGGTGGCCAGGCACACGACGATCGAGCCCATGCCCGGATAGGGCAGCGATGCCCTGAGGAACGGTGAGTCTGCCTGTTCCATATAACGCCCGACCGGATAACCATCGACGCGCAACTCATTGCGAATGCCATGGTTGGCCTGGACGATGGCGCCGACGGTCCAGCCGCCTTGAGCCTTGCTCAATTGGCGCGAGGACGTACCAATGCCCCCCTTGAATTCGTGACAGATCATCCCGCTGCCGCCGCCTACCGCGCCTTCAGTCACTGGTCCGCCGACGGCATTTCGCTGGGCCTCGGCCACATGCTCGGGCTTCACATGAAAACCGTTGATGTCGCTGAGCAGGCCGTCGAAGGTCTCCAGCACCACCGGCATGTTCCAGTAAAGTCGCCCGTCATCGGGCTGAGCCTCGCGATCCAAAGCAATCAGCGCATCCCGCACCACGCCCAGGCTGTGGGTGTTGGTGAAGGCGATCGGGCTGGTCAGCAGGCCGGCTTCACGAATCCACTCAAGCCCCGTGGCGTCGCCGTTGCCGTTGAGCACATGGACGCCGGCAAAACACGGTTGCTGATTGGTGGACCCGGCACGCGGTTCGATCAGGGTTACGCCGGTGTGAATGTCGCGGCCACTGGCAGTGCGGCCGCGCACATCGCTGTGGCCGACGCGCACGCCGGGCACATCGGTGATGGCGTTGAGGGGGCCGGGTTGCAGTTGGCCGAACTGGATATTCAAATCGCGGGCACGTGGTTTCATCGTTTCTCTCATCTTCAATTTATTCAAAAATGCGCGGCTGATGCGATCCCTGTAGCAGCTGGCGAAGCCTGCGTTCGGCTGCGAAGCAGTCGTAGAACCGGCTTGCTCTGTCCACCTGACAGACCGAGTGTTCTGAAGACACGACTGCTGCGCAGCCGAACGCAGGCTCCGCCAGCTGCTACAGGTCTCAATGGGATTACTGACCGTTTTTTACTTTGCTCCAGATCCGCGTGCGCACTCGCTCGGTGGCCGGCGGCAACGGCTGCAAGGTGAACAACGTGGCCAGCGCTTCAGCCGACGGATAAACCGCCGGGTTGTTGCGGGTCGCTTCGGCCACCAGCGGTGTCGCGCTGCGGTTGCCGTTGGGGTACGACAGGTGATCGCTGACCGGGGCTATGACTTCGGGGCGCATCAGGTAGTCGATGAAGGCCAGGCCTTGCTCCGGATGCGGTGCGTCCTTGAGCAGCACCAGCGTATCGAACCAGACCGGCGCACCTTCCTTCGGCAGGCTGTAGGCAATCTTCACGCCGTTCCTGGCCTGCTCGGCATTGGTCTTGGCTTCGAGCATCGCGCCGGACCAGCCCACCGCCACGCAGATGTTGCCGTTGGCCAGGTCGCTGATGAACTTCGAGGAGTTGAAGTAGGCGATGTGCGGACGCAGCTTGAGCAACAGCGCTTCGGCCTTTTTGTAGTCTTCGGGGTTGGTGCTGTTGGGTGGCAAGCCCAGGTAGTGCAGGGCGACCGGCAACATCTCCGAGGGCGAGTCGAGCATCGCCACGCCGCACTGGCCGAGCTTGGCCAGGTTCTCTTCGTTGAACACCAGGTCCCAGGAATCCACCGGCGCCTTGTCGCCCAGCGCGGCGCGAACCTTGTCGATGTTGTAGCCGATGCCGTTGGTGCCCCACAGGTATGGCACGGCGTACAGGTTGCCCGGGTCGTTGTTGGCCAGTTTTGCCAGCAGCTCGGTGTCCATGTTCTTGAAGTCCGGCAGCTGCGCGCGGGGCAGTGGCGCCAGGGCGCCGGCCTTGATCAGGGTCGGCAGGCTGAAGTTGCTCGCCACCACCACGTCGTATCCGCTGCGGCTGGTCAGCAATTTGCCTTCCAGCACTTCGGCGCTGTCGAAGGTGTCGTAGACCGGCTCGATACCGGTGTCGCGCTTGAAGTCGTGCAGGGTGGTGGGACCGATGTAGTCATACCAGTTGTAGACATGAACCGTGGGCCCCTCGGCAGCCACCGCCGACAGCGAAACGCACAAACAGGCGCTCAGTCCAAGATTGATCTGTTGACGGCGACGACTCATGATGCGGCACTCCTGGCCTGCTGCAGGCCGGTGATGAACAGGTGCTTGCAGCGTATCGGCAGGCGGGGGACACACCCATTCCCATCATGGGTTACTCGAAAGGGGTAGTGCGTGGACGCGTTGTTGAAAGAGTTGCCGGTGCACCAGGGGCTGGCGCGGGTATTTGGCGGGTTGGGCCAGGACGGTTTCTGGCGCGCGCTGGTCGACACGCTGCGCCTGCTGGTGCCGCTGGACAATGCGTTGGTGGCGGTGATGCGGGCGGGGCGAGTGCCACGTTTGCTGATCGATTTCGACTCTAAAGGTAGTCAAACCGAACACGAAGAACTGGCGCACTACAGCGCTGGCATGTACCTGCTCGATCCCTTTTACCAGGCGGCTTGTGCCGGCATCGCCGATGGCTTGCACAGCCTCGACTCGGTGGCCCCCGACCAGTTTCAACAGAGCGAGTACTACCTGAGTTACTTCCGTTCGGTGGTGGGCGCAGACGAGTTGCAATTCATGGTCAACATCGACGGTGCCGTGCTCGGTTTATCGCTGGGGCGCTCGACGTGTTTTACCCTCGAAGAGCAGGGGCGTTTGCTGTGTGTGCGGGATTGGGTGCTGTCGGCAATGCGCCGGCATTCGCAGTTGATGCCGCCGCAAGGCACCACTGCCGAGGCCGTGGCCGGCGATCTGGCAACCCTGCTGGATCGCTTCGACGCGCGATTGTCCGTGCGCGAAGTCGAAACGGCTCGACTGATTCTCCAGGGCTTCTCAAGCAAAGCCATCGCCCAGCAAATGGGAATCTCCCCGGAGACGGTGAAAGTGCATCGGCGCAATCTCTATCACAAGCTCAACGTGAACGGTCACAGCGAGCTGTTTGCGCTGGTGTTGCAGCCGCGTTGATCCGAGGCCGCCCACCGATCTTGGGTCCGCTACAGATCCCTGTGGGAGCGGGCTTGCCCGCGATGGCAGTGTAATTGACGAAATCAATGTTGGATCTGACGGCCTCATCGCGGGCAAGCCCGCTCCCACAGTGAACAGCACTTAGCTCCCGAGTTTGAACACCAGCGCCTTCAACCCGCACTCAACATCGGCATCCGGAAACTCTGGCGGATTCTCCAACCGCTGCTCGAAACGCAGGCTCGGTGCTTCTCGCTCGACGCCGTCGATCAGGAAGTCCGCGCCAAACGCCGGGTCGTTCATGCACGCCAGCACTGTCCCTTCGGGGCTGAGCAACTCCGGCAGCCGACGCAACACCCGCTGGTAATCCTTGGTCAGCAGAAAACTGCCTTTCTGAAAGGATGGCGGGTCGATGATCACCAGGTCATAAGGCCCTTTGCCGATCACCTTGCCCCAGGACTTGAACAAGTCATGGCCGAGAAAACTCACCTTGCTCATGTCGTGGCCATTGAGCCGATGGTTGTCGCGACCACGGTTCAGGGCCGGGCTGGACATGTCCAGGTTGACCACGTGCTCGGCGCCACCCTCGATGGCGGCGACCGAAAAACCGCAGGTGTAGGCGAACAGATTCAACACGCGCTTGCCCTCGGCATTCGCTCGCACCCAGTCGCGGCCGTAGCGCATGTCGAGGAACAGTCCGGTATTCTGCTTGCGGCCCAGGTCCACGCGATAACGCAGGCCGCCCTCGGTGATGATCAATTCTTCGATCGCGTCCCCAAGCAGCCATTCGGTGGTGCTTTGCAGCAGGTAGCGGTGTTGCAGCAACAGAGTCTTCGCCCCTGATTTTTGCCACTGCGCCGTTTCCGTGATCACCATCAGCAACTGCTTCAATGCTTCCAGCTGCGCTGCTTCAGGTTCCTTGAACAGCGACACCAGCACCACGCCCTGCAGCCAGTCAACGGTCACTTGTTCCAGCCCGGGCCAGCAACGACCCCGGCCATGGAACAGCCGACGGGTTTCTGCGGGTGCATCAGCCAGGGCCGTCAGCAAATGATCGTGAAGGGTGGAGAGAGCGTCAGCGTTCATCGGGCAGGGCCAGCAGTCTGAGGGGGCGGCATTTTACACAATTGTGGGTTGGCGAACGGCTGCGATGGTCGGGATGTACTCACAAATTTCAAGACACGCGTATCAAAAATGAATTTCCGCCGAGTCCGCTGCTCCTACCTGTAGGCAGCGGATTTGAGCCCGCGAAATCATTTAGGCAATCAGGGAGTGGCAAAGTCATGTTTCCAAAAACGACCGCGGGCGAGCATCTTCCTGACGGGTTGATTCTGGTGGTTGAAGATGACCCGCTGATTCTTGAATTTCTCTGCGAAATTCTTCAGGAGGAAGGCTTCAAGGTTGAACCGCACGTCAGCGCCGACGCCGCGTCGCAGTATCTGGAGTTGCACGCGAATGAGGTGGGACTGTTGCTCACGGACATCACCATGCCCGGCAAACTCAATGGCGCGGACCTTGCCAACCAGTTCGGCGATCGCTGGCCGGACAAGCCGATCATGATCATGTCCGGATATGAAACTCCCGAAAGCTCCGGGGTGCGGCATGAAGTGTCGTTCATCAAGAAACCCTGGGCGTTGGGACAACTGCTGGATAGTGTCGAAGAGGCCTTCAGGTCGCGACGGTCCGCGTAGGTCGTGTACATTGACGGACCTGCCTGACACTCGAAGGAAGTTAATCCTTGTCCGCCAACGACTCCGTTTTTAATACGCCGTATCGCGCGTTCCTGTTTGACATGGACGGCACCGTCCTCAATTCCATCGCCGCTGCCGAGCGGATCTGGACCACCTGGGCCGTGCGCCACGGGGTGGATGTCGAATCCTTCCTGCCAACCATTCACGGCGCCCGCGCCATCGACACCATTAACCGTCTGGCGTTGCCCGGGGTGGATGCCGAGGCCGAGGCCAACTGGATTACCGAAGCGGAAATCGAAGACGTGGAGGGGATTGTCGAGGTGGCCGGTGCGGCGGATTTCCTCAAGTCTTTGCCAGCCAAGCAATGGGCGATCGTGACCTCTGCACCGAAGGCGCTGGCGTTGCGGCGGATGGCGGCAGCGGGGATTCCCGAACCCGATGTCATGGTCACGGCCGAAGAGGTCAGCGCTGGCAAACCGGATCCTGCGGGCTATCGACTGGCGGCTAAACGGTTAGGTGTCGAGGTGACCGATTGCCTGATCTTTGAAGATGCCACGGTGGGGATTCTTGCTGCGGAAGCGGCAGGGGCGGACCTTGTGATCATCACTTCGACCCACGACCATCCGATTCAGACGGAGCATGCGACGCTGGCCGGCTATGACATGGTCGCGGCGCAAGTAGATACCGACAACCATATCCGCCTGCACCCACTCTAATGTGGGAGTGAGCCTGCTCGCGATAGCGGTCTTTCAGTCAAATAATTGCTGGATGTGCCGACGCTATCGCGAGCAGGCTCGCTCCCACATTTGGATTGTGTTTATTCAGTACAACCCGGGGATCAACCGCCAACTCCGGGCGCAATAAGCCTCATATTTACTCCCGAACTGCGCCTTCAATAGCGCCTCTTCCGAGTGAATCCGCGCAATCAGCGGGATCACCGTCAGCGCCGCCAGCAACAACCCGACCCCCGAGCGAAACGCCAGCGCCCAACCTGCGTGGATGGACCCCTTCGAGGTGGCGATGCAAAGGCTGATGCCACTGGCTTTGGCCGATGGCGTGGCCCTACGGCTGATGCCGCTGTATCAAGCGGTCGACCTGCAGGCAGCGCTTCCCGCACGCTAATACTCACGCCGTCATCTGCGACCTGGCATTGCGTCGAATCACCTGCGGCGGCTGGCCGAACGCCCGAAGGAAGGCTTCGCGCATGCGGCGCCGGTCGGTGAAACCGGCCTCAGCGGCGATCTGGTCAAGGGTCAGGCGCCCGCGTTCGAGCATCTGCCGCGCCGCTTCCAGACGCAGGTTTTCAATGGCCTTGGCCGGGGACTGCCCGGTCTCGGCGCGAAAGGTCCGACTGAACTGCCTTGGACTGAGGCGTGCCACTTCCGCCAGTTGCTCCACCGACAACGCGGATGTCAGGTGTTCCCGGGCATAGCCGAGGACGGTCTGGATACGGTCGGATTTGGGCTCCAGTTCCAGCAAGGCCGAATGCTGCGACTGGCCGCCAGCGCGGCGATGGTACATCACCAGTTTCTGTGCAACGGACCGGGCCAGTTCAGCGCCATGGTCCTTTTCGACCATGGCCAGCGCCAGGTCGATGCCGGCGGTCATGCCGGCGGAGGTCCAGATGGAACCGTCGATCACGTAGATTCGGTCCTCTTCCACCTTGATCGATGGAAAGCGCGCTTGCAGATCCCGCGCATACGCCCAATGCGTGGTGGCGCGCCGTCCGTCGAGCAGACCGGCCTGGGCCAGCACGAACGCCCCCGAACAGATCGACGCCGTGCGCCGTGCGGTTTTTACGCTGTCGCGCAAGTACGCCAACACACCCTCGGGCGCCTGCTCGAGAATCGAATCGCCGCCGACCACGATTACGGTGTCGAACACCTGCTCATCAAACGCCTGGGTACCGACGCTCAAACCGCCGGAAGCCCGCAGGGAACGGCCATCTTCGGAGATCACGCTGACCTCATAAAGCGCTTCACCGGCGCTGAAGTTGGCGTACTCGAACACCGGCATGGCCGCCAGCGCCATGGACTGGAACCCCTCGAAAACCACAAACGCCACGGAAGTCATGATGAAGCCCTCGAAAAGCCAGTGTCCGAAAAACGTACTTTAAACGTCATTTGAGACGAGCGGGAGTCAATTTATAACGGTTCACACCCGGCGACCTTATCGCCTCACTGTGAAGGAAATTGAACATGGCTCTCTCATCCAAAGGCACCGCATTGATCACTGGCGCTTCTTCGGGCATCGGCGCGGTCTATGCCGACCGTCTCGCGCGGCAGGGTTTCGACCTGATTCTGGTCGCCCGCAGCCACGGCAAACTCAACGCCCTGGCCAACCACTTGAGCAACGAAACCGGCCGCGCCGTGGAAGTGGTCGGCGCCGACCTCAAAGACAAGGCCGACCTGCTGCGGGTGGAAAGCATTCTGCGCAACGATGCGAGCATCACCTTGCTGGTCAACAATGCCGGTGTTGGCGGTGTGATGCCGTTGCTTGGAAGCCCGGTGGACGCCATGGAGGACATGATCACCCTCAACGTCACTGCGCTGATGCGTCTTTCTTATGCCGTGGTGCCTGGCTTCGTTGCACGGGGCGCCGGCACCTTGATCAACATTTCCTCCATCGTCGCCATCGCTCCGGAAATCCTCAATGGCGTTTATGGCGGGAGCAAGGCGTTTGTGCTGAGCCTGAGCCAATCGATGCATCACGAACTGGCCGACAAAGGCATTCGCATCCAGGCGGTGTTGCCCGGCGCCACCGCCACCGACTTCTGGAGCGAGGCGGGCAACCCGGTGGAGAACCTGCCGCAAGAGATCGTGATGTCCGCCGAGGACATGGTCGATGCCGCGCTGGTCGGGTTGGCGCAAGGGGAAGTGGTGACCATCCCGGGGCTGCACGAGGTCGAAAAATGGGACGCTTACGAGGCTCAGCGCCAAGTGCTGTCCGGCTCGTTTGGTCACTCATCGGCGGCCCCGCGCTACCGGTAAGTCCATTACCCCAGGGGGCAGGGTGAACTAAGCTTGGATAAGGACTGTTCACCACCGGCTTGGCGAAACCTCGACAAGCCGGTGCTGCCCAAGGGAGCACACAATGCTTCACATCAGAACGCCCTTGATTCTGCACCCAGGCCTGTCAACGCCGACCCGGCGTATCTGGCTCAAGCTGGAAAACCTGCAACCCAGCGGCTCGTTCAAACTGCGTGGCATGGGCCTTTTGTGCAGTCAGGCAAAGGCCCAGGGCAAGCGCAAAGTCGTCTGTCCTTCCGGTGGCAACGCCGGTTTTGCCACCGCCATGGCCGCCGCTGCCCTCGGGCTCAAAGCCTGCATTATCGTGCCGCACACCACCCCGGAAACCACCCGCGCCAGGATCAGGAAAACCGGCGCTGAGGTGATCGTTCACGGCAAAGTCTGGGACGAGGCCAATCAACGGGCCAAAGAGCTTTCACAGGATGCGGATACCGAATACGTGCCAGCCTTCGATCATCCCGTGTTGTGGGAAGGGCACAGCACCCTGATTGATGAAGTCCTTGAGGATTGTCCCCAGGTCGATGCAATGGTGACGTCGGTGGGCGGCGGAGGATTGCTGGCGGGCCTGCTGACTGGATTGATCCGACACAACCGCATGGATTGCCGGATCATTACGTGCGAAACCCAAGGCGCGGCGTCCTTCGCTGCGGCTATCGAGGCTGGACATCCCGTCAGGTTGGCGCGCATCGACACCGTCGCGACATCGCTGGGCGCTGCAAAAGTGGCGGCATGGCCGGTGCAGCACCTCCTCGATTTTCCTTACGAATGTGTGGTGCTTAGTGATGACGAGGCGATCATGGGTGTTGTGCGTTACGCAAACGACCTGCGCCAGTTGGTCGAACCGGCGTGCGGTGTTTCATTGGCAGTGGCGTACCTGGACCATCCGGCGATCGCCGCAGCCCATGACGTGGTGATTGTGGTGTGTGGCGGGGTCAGCATCAGCGCGCAGCTGGTGGCCGGGTGGGCGCGCTTGCCCGCGGGGTGAAGCAAGGCAGGGCTGCACACTCTCCGGCTGTCGCGAGCCCCACCGTTAATTTTTAAACCTTCATTGGCCGGCAGCAACGCCTTCCCGGATCAGGATGGCTCTAGCCAGTTCTTCGTCGCTGGCTTTGAGTCCGGGATTTTCCTGGCGAATCTGATTCAACACCGACTCCAGGTACACACCGCGAATCGTACCGCCACTGGCAACGAAGCTGGAGGCGTCATCGCGGGCGGGAATCGCCAGTTTGTGGTCCTTGAACGTCGAGTACAGCGATGCGGAAACCCCCGCAGAGGTGGCGACATCGCCTGCGTCCACTTTGGCGAAGGCCGAACCGAAGGGCAAACACAACATGAATGAAGAAATGATAATCAGACGGCGCATAGCAATGTCCTCTGAAGCGTGAAGCAAAAAGGGAGTACCTCACATTTAGGATGCTTGGCGCACGTCAGGAGTTCCCTGTGGGTGCGTTATCCGCGCCCGATACCGTTCAAAATCGCAGCGTTGCCCCGGTGGTCAGCCACTGATCACGTTCCCCCGTCAGGTTGCGTCCCACCACCAGATCGACATCGATACGCTTACCGATATGCAACCTCGGCCCGGCCTGCCACGCCTGTTCGCCGCCTTGTTGGCCATAGCGTTCAGCGATCAGCGTCAGGGAACGGGCCAGGTCGTATTCGACGCCGGTGCCCCAGGTCCAGCGATGGTTTTGCTCGCCGTCGTCATAGGCGTGGGACCAGCCGGCATTGAGGTTCAGGCGCAGGTTTTCGAGCGGCTGGTAGGTGAAAGGCAGGTTCAGGTCGGCGCCATCGAAAGCATGGCCCCGATTGAAGGCAAAGTGCGCTGAACCCGCCAGTGCCAGCTCAAGGCCAAGGTCATCCCGAGCGAATATTTGTGTCTTGAATTGCGGGCTCAACTGCGTTTCCGAGTCCCCGTCATCGCGGCTGTGTTGCACGGCGGCGCCGAGTTGCACGTTGGGCAGACCCTTGAACGTGCAGTCCTGTGACACCACGCTGTTGCTGGCTGAACTGTGCCGACCGTTTTGGTACCAAGCGTCGATGTTGCATTCGCCGGGCGCATTGATTCCGGCGTCATCCACTGCATACGCACCGCCGGCAGCGTTGGCGCTGGAGATGATGCTGAGCAACGCAATCAGGCCCAGGGTGAGGCTGACGAACATCAGATTTCGCCGCAGGCGCCGGCCTTGAGCGGCTGGCAGACTGCGCACGAAGGACGCGAATAGACGAGTGGGTTTTTGCATGAGTGTTACCTCGAAGTTTTTTGATGGCCCCAGCCGTACCGCGGTCCTGTAGCAGCTGCCGAGCAGCGCGAGGCTGCGTTCGGCTGCGCAGCAGTCGTAAAACCTGAGATTGCGGTACTTCAGGAAGAACGCGTCAGCCGGACTTACGACTGCTTCGCAGCCGAACGCAGCCTCGCGCTGCTCGGCAGCTGCTACAGGACCGTGTTGTGGCTGAGATCCTCTACCGATAAGGTTTGCAAACCGGCCGCCCGGGCCTGGGCGACCAGTTCTTCGGTGTCTTCGCCGCCGGGCAGGGCGATCACCACGTCCGGTCGGCTGTCGAGCAACATGAAGCGATTGCGCAGGCGTTCGGCCGACTTGCCGTGGCGCTGCCAGTTGGGTGGGTAGCGCACGATGTCGGCGCCGTGTTCCCGCGCCCATTCTTCGATGTCGCCACCCAGGTATTGATTGCCGCCATGGATCAGCACGCGCACCGGGTGCATGCGCTGAAAGGCGTCGAGCACGCGCCGACACAGACGGCTGTCGGTGTAATGGCGACCCGCGCAGATCAAGAGGCGCATGACGGGTTTTCCTTGGTCAGGTCGGTGTTCTCGACCGGTTGTTCACCGGCACGCTCCAGCAGTGGATAGCCCAGGGCGGCGATGTGGTGATGCACGCGGCGGTAGTCACGCAGGACTCGCTGGAAGATGTCGCCGGACTCGGCCCAGGTGTTTTTGTCTTCCTGCAACTTGCGAAAATGCTCGCGGCTGGCGTGCGCTTCGAGCCTTCTGACGGTCTCCTTGCGATGGATCAAGTGGTGCGCGGTTGGAATGTCTTCGCGCAGGAATACGGTGATCGCCAGGCTCAGGCTTTCCAGCAACGCGTCGTGCAGCGGCGCAATGTTGCCCAGCTCGAAGGCCGAGAATTGTTCGCCACGGCGCAAGCGGCGCATGGCCAACTGCGTCAGGCTGCTGGAAAGAATGTCCGCGGCATGTTCCAGGTTGATCACGAACAGCAGGATTTCCTGGGAGCGATCGGCATCGCTGTCACTGATGCCTTCCTTGCCGATGTCTGCCAGATAAGCGCGAATGGCCGCGCCCAGCAGGTCCAGGGATTGATCGATGCGTCGCACGTCATCGGCACAGGCCGGCGCCGAGGTGTGGAACAGCTGCACCAACCGGCCGAGCATCGCCGAGAGCATGTCAGCCATGCGCAGGGCTTCGCGGGCGGCGTTTGACAGGCCGATGTTGGCGACTTCCAGACCCGCTTCGTCGAGGTAGTGCGGCATGCCCGGATCGACATCCCGCTCCGGCGCCGGCAACACATGGGTCAGCCATTTGGCGAGCACATCGGTCAAGCCGATGAATACCAGCGCCAGCAGCAGATTGAAACCCGTGTGCAGTGACACCACCAGCACCGACGGCTCCAGCTTCAGCTCGGCCAGAAGTCCGGCAAATGGCAGCACCACCAGGGCGCCGACCGCCCGCACCAGTAGATTGCCCAGCGGCAAACGTCGGCCGACGCTGGAACCGGCATTGATCACCGAAGGCAGCGCACCGCCAATGTTCACACCCAGGACCAGCGCGACGATGGTGTTCGCCGACAACAGGCCGGTGGCGGCCAGCGAGACGATCAGCAACACCACGGCGACGCTGGAATGACACAGCCACGTGAGGATCAGCGCCACCAGCAGCGCAATCAGCAAATCGCCGTCCAGGCTCTGCATGATCAACTGGAAGACCGGCGCGCCTTCGACTTCCGCCAGTGTCGAGCCGAGCATGCGCAGGGCCAGCAACATCAGCCCCAGACCGATCAGCGCACAGCCAACGCTTTCGTAGCGTGAGTCATCGCGCAGCCGGAACACCATCAAACCCGCGAGCAACACGATGGGCGTGAGGATTGAAACGTCGACGCTGAGCAGTTGCACCACCAGGGTCGAGCCGATATTGGCGCCGAGCATCACCGCCAGCGCGGGCGCCAGCCCCAGGGTGCCGGCGGCCGTGAACGACGTCGCCATCAGGCTGACGGCGGTGCTGCTTTGCAAGATGCCGGTGATGCCGATGCCCGAAAGCAGCGCCATCCAGCGGTTGTTCAGGTTGTGGCCCAGCCACTGGCGCAGCGGCGTGCCGAAGCCGCGCAACAACGCCGAAGAAATCATGTGAGTGCCCCACAGCAAGAGTGCAATGGCGCCTGCGAGGTTGATCAGTAGAGTAGTTCCCGACATCAGGACTCTCCCTTTTTCGATAGGGTTAAGCACATTCCCCTGTGGGAGCGAGCCTGCTCGCGATAGCGGTGGATCAGTCGACATCTCTTTTGAATGTCAGTCAGCTATCGCGAGCAGGCTCGCTCCCACAATGGGATTGTGGTGTTCAGGTGATTTGGGTTTGTCAGGCCCTCAGAACCACTGCTTGAAGCGACGGATGTAGATCGTCTTCATGATCTGCGCGAATACGCAGTAGCTCAGCAGGGTGCCCACCAGCCACGGGAAATACGCCCACGGCAACGGTTGCAGGCCGACCAGCGTGCCCAGTGGCGAGAACGGAATGTAGATACCCAGCGCCATCACCAACCCGGTCATCAGGATCACCGGCAACGCCGCCGTGCTCTGGAAGAACGGAATCTTCTGCGTGCGCAGCATGTGCACCACCAGCGTCTGCGACAGCAGCCCTTCGATGAACCAGCCGGACTGGAACAGGCTCTGCATTTCCACGCTGTTGGCGGCGAACACGTACCACATCAGGGCGAAGGTGGTGATGTCGAAGACTGACGAGGTCGGCCCGATCCACAGCATGAAACGGCCAATGTTCTTCGCGTCCCACTTGCGTGGTTTGCGCAGGAACTCCTTGTCCATCTTGTCCCACGGCAGCGACAGCTGAGAGATGTCGTACATGAGGTTTTGCAACAGCAGGTGGATCGACAGCATCGGCAGGAACGGAATGAACGCACTGGCCACCAGCACCGAGAACACGTTGCCAAAGTTGGAGCTGGCGGTCATGTTCAGGTACTTCATGATATTGCCGAAGGTCTCGCGGCCCTTGAGCACGCCTTCCTCCAGCACCATCAGACTCTTCTCCAACAGTATGATGTCGGCCGATTCCTTGGCGATGTCGGTGCCGCTGTCCACCGAAATGCCGACATCGGCATCGCGCAGGGCAGGGGCGTCGTTGATGCCGTCGCCGAGGAAACCCACGGTATGACCGTTGGCCTGCAACGCCTTGAGCACCCGGGATTTTTGCAGCGGCGTCAACTTGGCGAACACCGTGCGCTCCTCGACCCGCAGCTTGAGGGTGGTGTCGTCCATGTTCTCGATGTCCGGCCCGAGCAGCGGCGTGCCGGGCTCCAGCCCGACTTCGCGGCAGATCTTGCAGGTCACCACGGCGTTGTCGCCGGTCAGCACCTTGACGGTCACGCCCATGTCGCGCAGCGCGGCAATCGCCGGGCCCGCAGTTTCCTTCGGTGGATCGAGGAAAGTCAGGAAGCCACGAATCACCAGCTCACGTTCATCGGCGGTGGTGTACTGGTTTTTGCTCTGCGCTTTCGGAATCTCACGGGTGGCGACCACCAGCACCCGGAAACCGTCCTCGTTGTACTCGTTCGCCAAGGCCAGCAGGTCTTTGCGACGCTGTTCGTCAAGTGCTACGACCGTGCCGTTTTCATGGATGTGGCTGGCGATGGTCAGCATTTCCTCGACCGCGCCTTTGCACACCATCAGATGATCGTCGCGGCTGTCCTTGACGATGATCGACAGGCGCCGGCGAACGAAGTCGAACGGCAACTCATCGACCTTACTGTAGGCAAACGGAACCCGGAACTTTGGGTTGCCATTGGCGAACTGCACGACCGCCTGGTCCATCAGGTTTTTCAGACCGCTCTGGTGATGGCTGTTGAGCCACGCCAGTTCGAGGATCTGGTCGTCGCGCCGGCCATTGCTGTCGACGTGGTGCTCAAGAATGATCTTGTCTTGGGTCAGGGTGCCGGTCTTGTCGGTGCACAGCACGTCCATCGAGCCGAAGTTCTGGATCGCGTTGAGACGCTTGACCACCACTTTGCGCTTGGCCATGGCCATCGCGCCTTTGGCCAGGTTGGCGCTGACAATCATCGGCAGCATTTCCGGGGTCAAGCCGACCGCGACCGCCAGGGCAAACAGGAACGCGTCGCTCCAGTCGCCTTTGGAGAAACCGTTGAGCAGGAACACGATCGGCACCATGACCAGCATGAAGCGGATCAACAACCAGCTGACGCTGTTCACCCCACGGTCGAAGGCCGTTTGCACTCGCGAGCCGACAATGGCTTTGGCCAGCGAGCCGAAGTAGGTGCGCGGGCCGGTCGCAACCACCACCGCTTTGGCGGTGCCGCTGACCACGTTGGTGCCCATGAAGCAGATGTTTGGCAGGTCCAACAGGTTGGATTGATCGGCAGCGGCGCGGCTCGCCGATTTCTGCGCGACGTCGCCCAGGGTGTCGTATTTCTCGACGGGCAAGGCTTCGCCGGTCAGCACCGCCTGGCTGATGAACAGGTCACGGGATTCGATCAGGCGGATGTCCGCCGGGATCATGTCGCCGGCACTGAGCTGGACGATGTCGCCAGCCACCAGTTCGCGCATCGGCACTTCGCGCAGTACCGGGCGGTTGCCGTTTTGTCCGCGCCGCAGCACAGTCGCCGTGGTGCGCACCATCGCTTTCAACGCTTCGGCGGATTTGGCCGAGCGGTATTCCTGCCAGAACCGCAGCAGGCTGCTCAGGGTGACCATGGTCATGATAATGATGACCTTGGTCAGGTCCGCCTCGTCGCCTTCACCCTGGCTGATCGGCAGCCAGTAATCGGTGAAGAAACTGATGCCGGCCAGGGTCAGCAGGACATAGATGAAGGGATTGTTCAGGGCTTTGAGCAGTTGGACGAGGGCGTGTGGCGGCTTGTCGTGGGCGACTTCGTTGAAGCCTGCACGGGCCAGCCGGCCTTCGGCCTCGAGTTCGGTCAAACCGTCAGGGGTGGCGTTAAGGTTGGCGAGGGTCACGGCCAGGCCGTTTTGTGCTTCCCGGGCGGCGCGCATCGACAGTTTGGCGTTGTCGTTGCTGGCGCCTTTGGCGCGAATATCCGGCGTTTTTACAGTCGTCATGGTGTGTGCTCCTGCCGCCGTCTTGCGGCACGACACACTGTCCACTCATCTATTCATAGGCGAGCGAATGTATGTCGAGTCGCAAACAGGCGATCGATTCGGAAGTGTTGTGTTCTTGTGTTTTAACGTTCGCTGCGTATCAATGGAAAGTTGATGCGCAGCGAACCGTCTACTGGCTTCGTCCATAACTAACTCCAATTATTTTATGTTTTAACAGGCAATAAGAAGTTGTCGAATTCCCTATTAAGGAAAACGTTGAGGGAAGGACTTTGAAGTGCCTTCAGATCAACAGAAAGTGCGAGCCCTGAGGGTCAGTCCGAACAGGCGCGCGATGCGCCGACTCGGTGGTTCCTGACTGTCGTCGAAGCTCCAGCGTTGCTGAAGCCGACCCGTCATCGGGCAGACGCGCCAGTTGGCACGAGGGTGTGCCTTGGCCGGGGAAGAAAGGGTGGAAAACGGGGCGCTGACCCGAGTCGTCAGCAGACGCTCACGGCACAGCTTGACCCGCATGGTCGATGCGAAGGCGCGTACGCCCGGCATTATGGTGGTTTTGAAGTTCATAACATGCCTCTGGACCGGACGGACACCGGTGAGGCAAGTTACGGTGGAGCATCATGCTCTAGCGCAGCTTATCCGACCGAAAAGTCGAGTCCCGTCATTTACTGGGTTATGTGCCAGGTTCCGCAAATTCGCAGTGACCCGACAGCGACTAGATACTGTGTCCATTGGATTCTTTTGTAAGTTGAAAAAAGGCCTTCGTTGAAGGCCCGGGCAATTTACTCAGGGAGGTCGGTGAAGTCAACCTTCAATAGCCGCTAAATGCGGAGTTGAATGGAAAAACATCGACTCTTTATATTGAAGTTGGAATTGGTTCAGCTAAATGACAGTTAGTACTATCTCAGTGATTAACGGGAGAAACGATTGCGATAATCCCTCGGCGAAATGCCAAGGTTGCGCTGGAAGGTGAAGCGCATGCGTTCTTCATCACCAAACCCGCATTGCCGGGCGATTTGATCGATGTTGCGCTCGGACTCTTCCAGAAGGCGTCGCGCTGCTTCCAGGCGCAACACTTCCACCGATTTGGCCGGGGTGCGGCCGGTCTTGAGTTTGTAGACCCGGGCAAAGTTGCGCGGGCTCATTTGCACCTTGTCGGCGAGCGCTTCAACGGTCAGCTTTTCGCTGCTCAGGTTCTGCGCGATCCACAGGTGCAAATCGTCGAAGGCAGCACCGTCCTCGGTTTGCGATTGCAGCAATTGGCTGTACTGGGCCTGGCCGCCGGGGCGCTTGAGAAACACCACCAGTTCCCGGGCAACCTCCAGCGCCACCTCACGGCCGCAGTCGGCCTCCACCAGTGCCAGCGCCAGGTCGATACCGGCCCTGACACCCGCCGACGTCCACACCGAACCTTGCTGAATGAAAATTGCATCGCTGTCGACTTCAATCAGCGGGAAACCCCGCTTGAGCATGTCGCACATGGCCCAGTGGGTCGCCGCGCGGCGGCCGTCGAGCAAACCGGCTTGCGCCAGCAGGAAAGCGCCGCTGCACACGGAAGCGGTGCGATTGACGTTGACCGCTGCCGATTTCAGCCAGGCGACCAACGCCTGGGAATTGTCCATCGCGTGACGAATATCCGGCGCGCCGGGGACGATCAGGGTATCGATCGAGTGTTCGTCTAACTCGCTCAGTCGCAAGGTTTCTACCGACAGGCCTTCCGCTGTCTGAATCAGCCCACCCGTGAGGCTTGCGGTGTGCCGGATGTAACCCGGAAAACTGCGCTCGGCCAGGGCTTTGGAGGCGGCCCAAAATACAGTTTGCGCCCCGGTCAGGTCCAGCAGGCCCATCTGCGGGAACGCGACGAACACGATAGAGCGCGGCTGATCGGGATGAGGTGTCCGGGTGATTTCGTTCATGGTCTTGGCTGTCAGCGACGCCGATTCAAACGGCCGGATTTGCGGGGTTTATGTCATTGCGGCCGGCAGAGATCAACCTTCAAACGACGAAATGGCTGCCAGCCCTCTAAATGGCCCCCGGCTTACATATCCCCTGTTGGAGTGAGCCTGTGTGGCGAGGGGATTTATCCCCGTTCGGCTGCGAAGCAGACGTAAAACCGGTGTATTCGGTTTTCTGAAACACCGTAATCACTGGCTCAGGGCCGCTCCGCAGCCCAACGGGGATAAATCCCCTCGCCACACAGGCCCCTCCGACAGATGTCACTCGTGACAATCCAGAACAATTGTATTGCCCATCCCTGTCTGTTTCCCCACACACGGGCTGCGTACCTTGGGTCCACTGCAACCTCACAAGGACCCGCTCATGCTGACCCGATTGGTACTGCCGTTTGCCCTGTTGTTCACCGTCAATGCCGCCCACGCTGCCAATGCTGAAAAATGGTATCCCTCGAAATACGGCGCCAACGACGAAATCGGCGCGCTGAATCTGCTGAACGCCGAGTCGGTGATCAACGCCTCCAAACTGATCAAGACCGGTAAAACCTACCCGCTGGCCGTGCCCATCGACAAAACCCTGCCGGCCTTCCGTCACCGCAGCTTTCACCTGACCAACATCCAGCCGGGCGAGGCGGGCGGCACCACCATGGGGCCGAACAAATTCACCTTCAACGATGAACTGGTGGTCGGCTGGACTGGTGTCGGCACCCAACTCAACGGCATCGGCCATATCGGCATCGACAACGTCTACTACAACGGCAACCGTGCCGCGGACTTCGTCACCGTCGAAGGCGTGAAGAAACTCGGCATCGAGAAAGTCCCGCCCATCGTCACCCGTGGCGTGGTGCTGGACATGACCGCCGTTTACGGCAGCGCCATCGTGCCGGAGAAAACCGAGTTCAGCGTTGCCGACATTCAGAAGGCCTTGGACCTGCAAGGCATCAGTATTCGGAAGGGCGACGTGGTGCTGTTCAACACTGGTTGGCTGGAACTGCTGGGCAAGGACAACGAGAAGTTCCTCGCGGTGGAACCGGGCATCGGCATGGCAGCGGCCAAGTGGCTGGCGGACAAACAGATCGTCGCGTTCGGTGGCGACACTTGGGCTTCGGAAATCTACCCGGCGAAAGACGGCCAGGAATTCCCGGTCAACCAGTTCATGCTGGCCAAGAACGGCATCTACAACCTTGAGCTGATCGACAGCCGCGCGCTGGTGAAGGACAAGGCCTGGGAGTTCATGTTTGTGCTGGGGCAGCCGCTGTACAAGGGCTCGACCCAGGTCAACATCAACCCGGTCGCGATTCACTGACACCGATTATTCACCCATCACCGACCGGGGGATGACAAACACTCATCCCCCGGCCCGTTGTTGTCATTTGTTGCCCATCACCCCGGCCAATAAAGTGAAGCGTGCGCCTTGGGCGTACCCCTTCAATTCGAGTGATCGCCTGCCGAATGCGGGCGAGGGAGTTTTTGATGTCCGCTATTTTGGGCCAGCAGTTTATCGACGGGCAGCGCAGCGCCCTGGGCCGCGAGACGCTGCAAAGTTTCGACGCCAGCACCGGGCAGCCACTGCCTTACGTTTTTCATCAGGCCAATGATCAGGAAGTCGCGCTGGCAGTGGCGGCCGCCACGCGAGCCTTTGTACCGTTTCGTCAGTTGTCGCCGCTACGACGTGGCGAATTTCTAACCGCCATCGCTGATGAAATCGATGCCCTGGGCGACGATTTCATCGCCTTGGTGTGCCAGGAAACCGCGTTGCCCGAGGGACGCATTCGCGGTGAGCGCGGTCGCACCACAGGCCAGTTACGCATGTTTGCCCAAGTGCTGAGGCGCGGTGATTTTCTCGGTGCGCGGATCGATCAGGCATTGCCTGAGCGCACGCCGTTGCCGCGACAGGACATCCGTCAGTACCGCATCGGCGTCGGCCCGGTCGCCGTGTTTGGTGCGAGCAATTTCCCCTTGGCGTTTTCCACCGCCGGTGGCGATACCGCCTCGGCGCTCGCTGCCGGTTGCCCGGTGGTGTTCAAGGCCCACAGCGGGCACATGGCGACGGCGGACCGCGTAGCCAGCGCCATCGTGCGCGCAGCACAGCGTACCGGCATGCCTTCGGGCGTGTTCAACATGATTTACGGTGCGGGTGTCGGCCAGGCTTTGGTCAAGGCCGAGGGCATCAAAGCCGTCGGTTTCACCGGTTCATTGAAGGGCGGTCGAGCCTTGTCCGATCTGGCCGCCGCACGGCCGCAACCGATCCCGGTGTTCGCCGAGATGTCGAGCATCAACCCGGTGATCCTGCTGCCTGAAGCGCTGAACACCCGTGGTATTAAAATCGCCGAAGAACTAACCGCGTCGATCAACCTCGGCTGCGGCCAGTTCTGCACCAGCCCCGGCCTGATCATCGGCCTGCGCTCGCCGCAGTTCAGCGAGTTCCTGAAAGGCTTCGCGCAGAACATGGGCAGCCAACCGGCCCAGACCATGCTCAACGCCGGTGCGCTGGAAAGCTATCGTGCAGGCCTTCAACACATAGCGGCCCACGAGCGGGTCGAGCACCTGGGCGGTCAGCCACAGGGCGAATCCAAGGCACAACCGCAACTGTTCAAGGCCGATGTGCACTTGTTGCTCGACGGCGATCCGTTATTGCAGGAAGAAATCTTCGGCCCGGCCACGGTCGTGGTGGAAGTCGCCGACCCGCACCAACTGCGTGCCGTACTCGACAGTTTGCACGGTCAACTGACGGCCACGTTGATTGCCGAACCGGCGGACCTGGATCGCTTCAGTGAGCTGTTGCCATTGCTCGAAGACAAGGTCGGACGCCTGCTGCTCAACGGCTACCCGACCGGCGTCGAAGTCAGTGATGCGATGGTGCATGGCGGACCGTATCCAGCCACTTCGGATGCGCGCGGCACCTCGGTCGGCACCTTGGCCATTGATCGCTTCCTGCGGCCGGTCTGCTACCAGAACTATCCTGATGAGTACCTGCCCCAGGCGCTGCAAAACGCTAATCCGCTGGGCCTCAATCGACTGGTCGACGGCCAGTGGAGCAGGGCGCCCCTGAGCTGAGCATCTGCCCACGTCGGCAGATGCTGGCGTGGGCCTTGACGGAATTGTCCATTGAATCGAGCACACACCGACATGGTTCCTTCCCTTGGCAGCATCGCTTCTCGCCTTCGACTCAAACAACTGCGGTTGCTGATCGCGCTGGACGATCGAGGCTCGTTGCACAAGGCCGCCGAGCAGATCTCGATTTCCCAGTCCGGCGCCACCAAGGCGTTGCACGAGGTCGAGTCGTTGCTCGGCATGCCGCTGTTCGAACGCCAGCCCAAAGGCCTGGTCGCCAATGAAATGGGCCGTTGCATGATTCGTTATGCGCGGTTGATCTACAGCGATGTCGAGCACCTGCGCGAAGAGATGCTCAGCATCATGCAGGGCCAGGGCGGGCGGCTGTCGGTCGGCGTGATTATGGGCGCGGTGCCGTTGCTGACCCGGGCCCTGACTGAGTTGCGCCTCAAACAGCCGGAGTTGTCCGTGGAACTGGTGGAAAACACCAGCGCCACGTTGCTCGGGTTGCTGGACCAGGGGCGGCTGGACCTGGCGATCTGTCGCACCAGCGTCGGCCAGCGTTCGGACGCCTACGACTGCATCGAACTCAGCGAAGAGCCCTTGGCGGTGGTCGCCAGCAAGGACCATCCGCTGGCCCGTGCCGAGTCGTTGCAGCTGTCGCAGTTGAGCGATTACCGCTGGGTGGTTTACCCCAAGGACATGCCGATGCGCCAGGCGCTGGAGCGTGAGTTGAATGAGGCGGGGCTGGAGATTCCGCGTTATCCGCTGGAAACCTCATCGACCTTCGCCACCATTCTGCTGGTGCAGCAGGATCCGACCTTGTTGGCAGTGATCCCGGTGGAAGTCGCGCAATTCTGCGAGCAACACGATTTGCTGGTGAAATTGCCGGTGTCCATGCGCGCGTTGATTGAGCCTTATGGCGTGATCAGCCGGGCCGGCGCCGACTTGTCTCCGGCGGCGACCCTGCTGATCAACGAACTGAAGCAGGACTTGATTACTTGATCACGATCGGGTTCACCGGCGCACCAGTCCCGCCCACGATCTTCAGCGGCGCGGCGGTGTAGAGGAACTGCCACTGGCCGTCTTCGGCGCAATCGCTGGCCAGGTCGTCGAGCAACGCCACTTCGGTGAAGGTCACGCCAAGATTGCGCATCAAGGCGTTGTGCAGCGGGATCAGCACGCCTGTGGTCGGGTCGACCGCCACTTCGTTGGCCATGGTGTCGGTGACCAGGTTGGGGATTTCCATCTGGTGAAACCACTCCACCAACTCACGGCTGAAGGTCAGGCCCGGCTCGGCGAAGTCCTTGTAGAACTCCTCAGGCTCACGCTCGTAGAACGAACCGATCCAGCCGGTGCGGATGATCAGGATGTCGCGCTTCTGGATCTCGATGCCTTGCGCCGTTGCAGCGGCCAGCAGGTCGAGGTGGTTGAAGGTCTCGCCCTTGTCCAGCACGGACTTGCCGCGATGGCGCGCCATGTCGATCAGCACCGCCCGCCCGACAATCCCGCGCTCGGCAATCGGCAGGATGCTGGCCTTGTCCATGCTGCCGATGGTGCTCATGGCGTCGTAGCCGTTCCACAGCTTGTTGTCGTGCCAGACGTGGCCCAGCGCATCGTATTGGGTCGAGCCTTGCAGGTGCATGAAGATCACGTCGTCGGCGTATTCCACGTGGCCGTCGAAGTGGGTCTTGCCAGCGAGGAAGTGGCCTTTGTCCAGCACATTGACGCGCATCGAAGGACGTCGGCCGGGCCACAACGGCTCGCCCTTGGGATGGCCGATCTGCACTTGCAGGGTGAAGGTCTTGCCTTGGCGGACCGAGGCGATACCGCGCAGGATTTCAGCGCTTTGCAGGTAATTCAGGGCACCGACTTCATCGTCCGGGCCCCATTTGCCCCAGTTGGTGGGCAGGCCTTCGAGCAAGGCCTTGATGTCGGGAGAACGGTCGGCGGCGGTGTTGTTGGTGTTGTGGTCGCACATGAGGTTGTCCTTGGTTTGAGCAGATTCGGCAGGCCGACACAGTCCCTGTGGGAGCGGGCTTGCCCGCGATGAGGGAGTGTCAGTCGACATTGTTGCGTCTGACATACCGCTATCGCGGGCAAGCCCGCTCCCACAGGTTTTTTGTGTTGCCTGTCGGGTCCGTGCAGGGGGTTATTTGATGGGTGAGAAATCAGCGGCGATCAGCAGTTTCGATTCCATCTTTTCCAGCATCGGGAACGCCTTCGGCACAAAACCTTCAAGCCAGTCCGGATCCTGATACAACGCCGCGCGTTTGTTGATCCGGTCATCGAGGCTCTCGTAGGCCCAGATGTGGATCACCTGATTCAGCTCGCCGATTTCGGTGTACCACCAGCCCACCAGCGTGGTGTAGCGGGAGATCACCGGCAGCCCGGCCTCTTCGAAGTGCTTGAGGTAGGTCTGCATTTTTCCGATTTGAATCGTGTAGGTGCGCATTTCGTAGAACATGGGAGTCGTCTCTCAGGAGTGAATGCCGTGCCAGGCGTTGCTGATGATTCGTTCGATGTCGGTGGCGGTGGTCAGGCGTGGGTTGACCAGCACGTTGCCGCTGCGCATCGAGTCGCTGACCATTTGCGGCATGTATTCCAGGTCCACGCCCAGGTCCTTGATGGTGTCGGGAATGCCGATGGCCTTGTTCAGCGCCACCACGTGCTCCACCACTTTGTGTCCGGCGCAGGCAGGGCTCAGGCCGTCGACGTCTTCGCCCATGGCAATGGCGATTTCGCGAAACAGTTCCGGGCAGGCGGCCAGGTTGTATTCGATGACGTAGGGCAGCAGCGTGGCGTTGGCGATGCCATGGGGAATGTTGAAGACGCCGCCGAAGGTGTGGGAGATCGCATGCACGTTGCCCAGTTTCGATTGGGCGAACGCGACCCCGGCGAGGAAAGAACCGAGGAGCATCTGTTCACGTGCGTGCAGGTCGGAACCTGTGAAAAAGGCTTTTGGCAGGTGGGTGCAGATCATCTTGATCGCTTGCAACGCCAGGGCCTGGCTGACCGGGTTGGCCTGCTTCGAGACGTAGGATTCGATGGCGTGGGTCAAGGCGTCCATGCCCGTGGCGGCGGTGATCGACGGCGGCAGTTTGAGCGTCAGCTCGGCGTCGAGAATCGCCAGTTTCGGAAACAGCGCCGGGCTGATGATCACGGTTTTGAACAGGGTCTTGGTGTTGGTGAACACAGTGGAGGCGGTGCATTCGCTGCCGGTGCCGGAGGTGGTCGGGATCGCGAAGATCGGCAGGGGCGGGTGCAGCAGTTTGTCGTAGCCCTCGTAGTCGAGGATGTTGCCGGGGTTGGTGGCCATGGCCGCCACACCCTTGGCAGTGTCGATGCTGCTGCCGCCACCGACGCCGATCACCGAGTCGCAGTCGTGGTTTTTCAGGAAGGCCACGGCGCGTTCCAGCACGTCGGTGGTGGGGTTGGGTTCGACGCCGGAAAACACTTCATAGCCGATGTCGCTTTCGGCCAGCGAGGCAAAAAAACCTTCCATCACGCCCGACGCCATCAACCCTGCATCGGTGACCACCAGCAGTTTTTTTCGAACATGGGGCTTGAGCAATGCACCGGCCTGACGCACCAGGCCATTGCCGCTCTTCAAGGTGGTGGGGAAATAAAACTGGAACGGGTTCATGGGTTTCTCCGGTTCTTATTGGTCCGCAGACAGTAATAAGCGAGGGAGACGGCCGATAATGAAAAGGTCTGATCCGCCGATCACCCTTTGTCATCCCCCAGCGAGGCGGTTCGCGGTGGTAACGTGAGGTTTTCCAACTGTCAGGAGCACCGTCATGGATTTGGGTATTTCGGGTCGCTGGGCCATCGTCTGCGCCGCCAGCAAGGGCTTGGGATTGGCGTGTGCACGGGCCTTGGCGAAGGAGGGCGTCAACCTGGTGATCAACGCCCGGGGCGACGAAACGTTGCAAGCTGCGGCTTCAGAATTGCGCAGCCTGGCGCCGGGCATCGAAGTGCGCACGGTGGCCGGGGACATCAGCACGACCGCAGTGCGCGAGCAGGTTCTGGCGGCATGTCCGCAGGTAGACATCCTGATCAACAACGCCGGCGGCCCGCCACCGGGCGACTTCCGAGACTGGCAGCGCGAAGACTGGCTGAAGGCGCTGGATGCCAACATGCTCACACCCATCGAGCTGATCAAGGCCTGCGTCGATGGCATGGCCGAGCGGGGTTTCGGGCGCATCGTCAACATTACCTCCGGCGCGGTGAAGGCGCCGATCGATGTGCTGGGCCTGTCCAATGGCGCACGCAGCGGCCTGACCGGTTTCATCGCCGGGCTTGCACGCCAGTCGCGGCTGGCCGGGCACAACGTGACGATCAACAATCTGCTGCCGGGGCCGTTCGAGACCGAGCGTTTGCACAAGACCCTGAGCGCTGCCGCCGAGGCCAATGGCACCAGCGTCGAAAGCATCAGCGAGCAGCGGCGCAAGCACGTGCCGGCCCAGCGCTTCGGCCAACCCGATGAGTTCGGCGCCTACTGTGCGTTCATCTGCAGCGCCAACGCCGGATTCCTCACCGGGCAGAACCTGTTGCTGGACGGCGGCAGTTACCCCGGGACGTTCTGATCTTTTCGGGGGATGACGTTTGGTGATCCCCCAATCAGATCCCATCATTATTCACCCCGACGGCGCGTGATTAGAGTGGGACCGCTTGCCCAATACTTGATCAGTCAAAACGCAAAACCTGTGGGCGCGGACCTCTGTGGTGAGGGGATTTATCCCCGTTCGGCTGCGAAGCAGTCGTAAAAATCTATGTTGCAGCCAAAATTTTCAGGGCCGCTTCGCGACCCAACGGGGATAAATCCCCTCACCACAGGTCGCTCCCACAGGGGAATGCAGTATTCAGAACCATGACTGACAGGTATTGGGCCGCTTGCACCCACAACAACAAGAGCGCCCCTCATGAACAATCCGAGTGCCGAAACCCTGCGGCTGTCCGCCGCGTCTGCCACCGAACGTCCCACCAGCGTGCGCTGGCGGATCTTCCTCATCATGTTGCTGCTGACCGCCATCAACTACATCGACCGCGCTTCGCTGTCGGTGGCCTTGCCGCTGATTTCCAGTGAATTCCAGATCCCGCCCGCGCTGGAAGGCTTGATGCTCAGCGCATTTTTCTGGTCCTACGCGTTGATGCAGATTCCCGGCGGCATGCTGCTGGACCGCTTTCAGACCCGCCGCGTCATTGTCATCGCGACCGTTGCCTGGGGCGCCTTCCAGGCCTTGGCCGCCGGTGCGCACAACTGGATCACGCTGATGATCACGCGCATGGGCCTGGGTATCGCCGAGTCGCCAATCATGCCGGCCGGGGCCAAGCTCAACGGCGCCTGGCTGACCCCCAACGAACGCGGACGCGGCGCGGTGCTGGTCGATGGCGGCGCGCCGTTGGGCAGTGCCTTCGGCGCAATCATCATTGCCGGGCTGATCGGCTGGTTCGATTCCTGGCGTATCGCCTTCGTCATCGCCGGTATCGGCACCATGCTTGCCGGTGTGCTGGCCTGGAAATACATCCGCAACCATCCCAGCGAACACCCCGGTGTCAACGCGGCGGAACTGGCGCACATCACCGAGGGCAATATCAAAGTCAGCCAACCCGGTGCGGTGACCAGCATCCCTCTCAAAGAACTGCTGAAGGACCGTTCGGTGCTGGCCATGTTCGCCGGTTACTGCTGCATTCTCAGCGTGTTCTACGGTTTGCTGACCTGGATGCCGAGCTACCTGCACCAGACCCACGGCCTGAACATTTCCAGCATGGGCGGCGCGACCTTCCTCATCTTTATGTGCGGTTTCGTCGGCGAACTGGTGGGCGGGTATCTGGGCGATAAATGGAAAACCAGCGGCGCCTCGCCCAATCTGGTGATGCGCAGCATGTTCAGCGGCTCAGCGCTGGTTGCGGCGCTGTGCATGCTGGCGGTGGCCTATACCAATGAGGCCGGCAAGGCGATCGGCCTGCTCTGCGTGGCGATGTTTTTCATTCGTTGGTGCGGCATGTACTGGTGCATTCCGTCGATTCTCGGCGGCACCTCGAAAACCGGCGTGCTGGCGGGCACCATGAACTTCTGCGGCAACATGGCCGGGGTGATCGTGCCGATCCTGATCGGGCTGATTGTGCAGTTCACCGGGTCGTATTTCCTGGTGCTGATCTTCTTCGTGGTCATGGCCATGCTGCTGGCGATATTCTCCAGCCTGATCGATTATCGGGAGCGGGGGCTGGCTTGACATGAGCGGAGGGCAGGTGAGCGTCGATATCGAATGCGTGGTGATCGGGGCCGGCGTGGTGGGCCTGGCGGTGGCCAGGGCGCTGGCCCAAAGCGGGCGTGAAGTGGTCCTGATCGAAGCCGGCGAGGGGATTGGCGTGGGCATCAGTTCGCGCAATTCAGAAGTGATCCACGCCGGCATCTATTACCCGAGCGGCAGCCTGAAAGCGCAATTGTGCGTGGAAGGCAAGCAGCGCCTGTACGCCTTTTGCGATGAGCGCGGTGTCGATTACCAGCGCCTGGGCAAGCTGATTGTGGCCACGGATGAAAGCCAGTGCGCGGCCTTGCAGACATTGTTGGAGCAGGGCCGGCGCAATGGCGTCGATGACTTGCAATGGCTGGACGCCGGGCAGGCGCAGTCACTTGAACCGGCGCTGTCCTGCGTCGCCGCGCTCTGGTCGCCGTCCACCGGGATCGTCGATTCCCATGCGTTGATGCTGGCGCTTCAGGCAGACGCTGAAGCCTCGGGCACTTCAATTGCCTTCCACACACCGTTGGTGTCCGCCCGTTGCATCGAACAGGGTTTCGAATTGCACATGGGCGGCGCACAGCCGATGACCTTGACCTGTCGCGAGCTGATCAATTGCGCCGGGTTGTCCGCGCCTGAGGTGGCGAGCCAGATTCAAGGCTTGCCGTCGCAGTACGTTCCCGAGGCACGCTGGTGCAAGGGCAGTTATTTCAGCTTCAGCGGCCGGGCGCCGTTTCGGCACCTAGTGTATCCGGCACCGGAAAGCGCCGGGCTGGGCGTGCACATGACACTCGATCTCGGCGGCCAGGCGCGCTTCGGGCCCGACGTGGAATGGGTCGACCATATCGATTACCGCGTCGACCCGCGCCGGGCCGACGGGTTCTATCAGGCGATCCGGCGCTATTGGCCGGCATTGCCCGATGGCAGCCTGCAACCGGCCTACAGCGGCATCCGCCCGAAAATCACCGCCCCGACTGAACCCGCCGCCGACTTCATCATCAGCGGCCCGGCCGAGCATGGCGTGCCGGGGCTGGTGAACCTGTTCGGCATTGAATCCCCGGGGCTCACCAGTTGCCTGGCACTGGCCGATCGGGTGGTGCAACGGCTTTTCCCGTTCTCATCAACGACGTAATCGGCTAACCGCAGGCAAGCCTGCGTCCAGTTCCTGATCCTCGAAAACGACTGCGGCCTGGCGCTTGATCACGCCGACCTGGCCATCGACGCGGTGCTGGCCGACAGCGACCTGACCCAGGCGCTGAACGTCGAGGCCGGTTCGCCGATCATGCGCATCGAGCGCCTGACCCACGATGCCGCAGGCCTTCCCGTGCACTTCGAACACCTTTACTACCGTGGCGATGCCTTCCAGTACCGCTTGCGGATCGACCGGCAAAAAGGGAATCAGGCATGACCCACCGTGGCGGTTTACCCGTGGCCTTACATGACACGCCTCACTCCTGGGAACGGCCGAATTCCCTGTGGGTCAGAAGGATTTGCTGATGCTTGCCACCACCGTGGCGCTGCACACATCGTCGAAGCCCCAGTTGCCGGCGCACTGGCTTTTCGACAGGTCAGTGTCTATGTAACTCAAACCCAGCATCACACCGGCCAGTTCGTGGGACAGTTTGACTTCCCATTCGCGGTACGAGTCTTCGACATCGCCCGACATCGTGTACAGGTGCGGGTCCTTGAAATCCATGTTTCCGTATCGCAGTTTCAAGCCCGTGTCGTAAGGCAACTCGGTTTCATAACCAACGTAGCTGTAGAGCGAGCTCTGTTTGCTGTCGATCCCCGGCGCATCCGCGGAGTAATAGGCCGCCAGCTTCACGCCATAAGCGCTGAGGATTGCGTAGGTCTCGCCCTGGTTGAACTGGCTTTCCTTTGGATAAGTGTACTTGAGATAGCCAAGGTCCAGGCTCACCGCATCGGTCGCTTGCCAGAGCCAGCCGGCGTAGTAATCGACTTCTTGTCGGGTCTTCAAACCGCCCCCGAAATCGACGTTCGAACTCCACGCGCCGAGGTACAGGCCGCTGCTGTGCACCAGAGTCAAACCGGCCTGCACCGCAGGGTCATTCTGGGTTTGCGAAATGCCACGGGTGCGGTAGTCGCTGGCCAGGGTCAGATCGACCAGCAGGGCGAAGTCGTCATTCAAGGGCAGGGCCTGGCTGCTCAAGGGAAGAAGGCTCAAGGAACCGAGGGCGAACAGGGTGAAAGCTTTCATGGGGTGCGTCCCGTTATTGTGATTGTTATGGGCAGATTTTTTGCGGCAAGGCTGCGCCGAACCCCGGCGACAAACGCGGGGCAGGGCAGCGGGTGAAGCTGATTTTTCTTAGAGCGTCGGTGCGTAGACTTCGCGACCGGCGAACCAGGTTTGCAGCACCTGGGTGTCGTGCAGGGCTTTGTTGTCGACGCTGAACACGTCGCGGTCCAGCACGATGAAATCCGCTTGCTTGCCAGGGCTCAACGAACCGATTTGCTTCTCCAGCCCGATGGTCCGGGCAGCGTTCAGGGTGTAGGCGTAGAACATCGTTTCGCGGTCAATACGCTCATTGGCATTCAACACGCCCAGCGGACCTTCCCGGGTGATGGCCTGGGCCATGGCGTTCCATGGATTGGGAGAAGACACCGCCCAGTCACTCGCACCGGCGATGGTCGCACCCTGTTTAAGCAACGAGTGCGCCGGGTACTGATAACGGAAAGCCTGCGCGCTGACATACGGCTTGATCATGTCCAGGGTGTACTCGTCGGCGCTGGCCCACAGCAGTTGCATCGAGGCGATGACGTTGAGCGGTTTGAACCGCGCGAACTCTGTCGGGTTGACCATTTGCAGGTGAGTGATCGAGTGGGTCACACCGCTCTGGCGATCCTTGCGCGCCTGGGCGATGCCGTTCAACGATTCACGTACCGCGCGGTCGCCGATGGCGTGGATGTGCACCAGCCAGCCACGCTGATCGATGGCGCTGACCAGTTCACCGAAGCGCTTAGGATCGATCAACAGTTCGCCCTGTTTGTGCGAGTTGCTGTACGGATCGATCATCGCCGCGCTCTGCGCCGGGTATTCGATCACGCCGTCGGCGAAGATTTTGATCCCGGGCAAGGTCAGGTTCGGGATGCCCTGGAACTGCTGGCGGACCTTGTCCAGGGTGTCGAGATCGGCCGGCACGCTTTTCGGGTTGGCCACCAACAGCGCGGCGACGTGGGCGCTCATGCCGCCGCTTTCGGCCAAGGCTTTGTACACCGGCAGCACGCCGACGGTTTTCTCCGTGGGTTTGAGCGCGAACACCGGCTCGCCGGGCGCGGCGTTAGCGGCGGGGTCCATCCACGCGGTGATGCCCAGGCTGTTGTTGTAGCGAACGGCGGATTGCGCGGCTTTCAACATGTCGGCGGGGCTCGGCACCGGCATCTTCGAGGCGACGCGATCCCAGCCGGCGTCCACCAGGAAACCGTTGGGGCTGCCATCGGCGAGTTTGCCGATGGTGTCTTTCTCGGCGTCCGGCAATGACTTGAGCAGCGCCGCATCAATCCCGGCGCGTTCGAGCATCACGTTGTTGGCCCACGCGGTGTGGTGATCGCTGCCGGTGAACACCACGGGCACCTTGGCCCATTCGCCACTGTTGAATTTCTTGCCAAGGGCTTCGGCCTGGGCCCAATAAGTCGAACTCATGCCGGCCACGCTCAACACATCGCCATGCCGGGCCTTGCCGTCATCGCGCCAGGCTTTCAGGCGTTTTTCCAGTTCGTCGAGGGCGACCACCTCGTCTGCCATGTTGGCCGAGACCATTTCCAGGCCGCCGAAAACCGCGTGGGAATGGCTGTCGATCAGGCCGGGCATCAGGGCCTTTCCGCCGAGGTCGACGACTTGGGTGTCCGACGCGATCAGGGCCTTGATCTGCGCATCGCTGCCGACTTGCAGCACTTTGCCGTCCTGTACCGCCAACGCCTGCACCTTCGGTTGGGCGCGGTCGGCGGTGAAAATCTTGCCATTGATCAGCACCAGATCGGCGGCGGCCATGGCTTCCATCGAGGCAAAACTGACGGCGGCCACCAATAGATTCGGAATGAATCTTTTCATTGAATGTTTCCTTGTTATTGCGTCTGATGGCCAGATTAGTGGCTTGTCACGGCCAGCAGAACGCCTCGCTCATGAAAAACGTTTTTGCCTGAATGGAAAAAGAATGGACAAGTTGGGTGCATTAAAAATGTTTGTGGTCACCGCGCAACTGGGCAGTTTCAGCCGCGCCGCCGAGCAACTGGGCAAGACCCCGTCGGCCCTGACCAAAGCGGTCAATCATCTGGAGGCGGAGCTCGGCGCCCGGTTGTTCGAGCGCAGCACCCGGCGGATTTTGCTGACCGAATCCGGTCGTCTGTATCTGGAAACCGCGCGCCAGGTCTTACAGCGGCTGGACGAGGCCGGCGAGGAAATCGAGCAGTTGCAGCATGGTCTGCGCGGTAACCTGAAAATCACCGCGCCGCTGGCGTATGGGCAGGCATTTCTGGATCAGGTGTGCGGCGGTTTTCTGGAGCAATATCCGCAGATCAACCTGCAAGTGGATTTGTGCGATGAGTTCGTCAACCTGCTGGAAAGCGGCTACGACCTGGCGTTGCGCGAGGGGCATGACGATTTGCCGGGGCTGATTGCCCGCGTCGTCGGCAGCAATCGGCTGGCGTTGTGCGCCAGCCCTGATTATCTGGCGCGCAAGGGGTTGCCGGTCACGCCGGACACCCTCGATGACCACGAATGGCTGCTCTACCGCCATCCGTTGCTCAGCCGCGAATTCTGGTGGGCCGAACGCGACGGGCAACGTTTGAGCCTGGCGCAACCGCAGTCACCGCGGTTGCGCAGCGACAATTACGACTTGCTGCTGGCCAACGCACTGGCCGGGCGCGGCTTGCTGCACACGCCGCTGTGGAGCGCTGCGCCGTACATCGCCGACGGGCGGCTGGTGCGGGTGATGGCCGATTACGCCATCGATCCCGACAGCTTCGGCTCGTACATCCTGGCGGTGTACCCCAGTCATCGGCGGGCAACCGCGAAAGTGCTGGCGTTCATCGATTACATCGCAGGGTTCCTGGCGTCTCGTGGCTTGAGCTGACTGGCGGTCCTTGCCAGAAAAAAGCCGAAAGAGTACAAGTGTACTCTATGACGACTTTAACCCCCCGCCGTACTGCCATCCTGACCTTTATCCGCGATCGAATCGCGGAGCACGGTCAGTCCCCGAGCCTCGCTGAAATCAGCGAGGCGTTTGGTTTTGCCTCCCGCAGCGTGGCGCGCAAGCACGTGCTGGCGCTGACCGAAGCCGGATTCATCGAGGTCAACCCGCATCAGGCCCGGGGCATCCGTTTGCTCGGGCAACCGGCGCGGCCCGAGTTGCTGGACATCCCGGTGCTCGGCCGGGTCGCGGCGGGTGCGCCGATCGGTGCCGATGCCGAGGTGCACAGCCGTTTGCTGCTCGATCCGTCGATCTTCTCGCGGGTGCCGGACTACATGCTGCGGGTCCAGGGTGATTCGATGATCGAGGACGGCATTCTCGACGGCGACCTGGTGGGCGTGCACCGCAATCCCGAGGCGCTCAACGGCCAGATCGTGGTGGCGCGGCTCGACGGCGAAGTGACCATCAAGCGTTTCGAACGGGTCGGCGACGTTGTCCGGTTGCTGCCACGCAACCCGGCCTATCAGCCGATCATTGTCGAGGCCACTCAAGACCTGGCCATCGAAGGGGTGTTCTGCGGTCTGGTGAGGCAAGGGTGATGGGCGCCGTCGTTGCGTTGGATACGCTGTTCAATGGCGGCCAGGTCTGGAAGGGCCGGCCTGCGCCACCGGCGGTCAGCCCGCAACCCACCGGGCATGCCGCGCTGGACGCGGCGTTGCCCACCGGCGGTTGGCCGGAAGCGGCCCTGACGGAAATCCTCCTGGCCGGGCAGGGCGTTGGCGAGTTGCAGCTGGTGTGGCCGGCGCTGGCGCGGCTGTCGGCGGCGGGCGAACGCATTGTGCTGGTGGCGCCGCCTTACGTGCCGTATCCCCAGGCCTGGCAGAACGCCGGGGTCGATCTGCGCCAGTTGTCGATCATCCAGGCCAGCGAGCGCGATGCGCTGTGGGCGGCGGAACAATGCCTGCGCTCGGGCAGTTGCGGTGCGGTGCTGTGCTGGCCGCACAAGGCCGATGACCGCGCGTTGCGACGCTTGCAGGTGGCGGCGGAAACCGGCTCGACCCTGGCGTTCGCCTATCGCTCGATCAACGAAGCCATCAACCCTTCGCCCGCGGCCCTGCGCATCGCCATCGATGCCCGGCCTGCACAGTTGCGCGTGCTCAAGTGCCGGGGCGGGTTGGCCCGTTCGGCGCCGATTGCCTTCCCTGTGGGGCATTGAGGTTGCCATGCGCTGGGTCTGCATTCTCTTCCCGCAATTGGCGCTGGACGCGGTACTGCGTCAGCGCCCCGATCCCGATGAACCGTTGGCGCTGCTGACCGGTCCGGCACAGCGCCGGGTGCTGCAAGCGGTCAACGCTCCGGCGCGGGCACTGGGCTTGCGTCCGGGGCAGTCGATGACCGCCGCCCAGGCCTTGAGCAAAGGTTTTGTCACGGCTGAATACGACGTCGCCGAGATCGAACACTGGCAGCAGTTCCTGGCGGCGTGGGCCTATCGCTTCAGCTCCCAGGTCAGCGTGCATTACCCGCGCGCCGTGGTGTTTGAAATTGAATCCAGCCTGGGATTGTTCGGGTCCTGGCCGCAGTTCGAGGCGCGGTTGCGTACCGAGCTCGGCGAGCTTGGCTTCCGTCACCGCATCGTCGCCGCGCCCAACCCGGTGGCCGCGCGGGTGTTGGCCAACGTGTATGACGGACTGGTGGTGCCGGACGATCAAGCCTTGCGCTATCACCTGGGGCAGTTGCCTGTCGACCGGGTTGCCCTGGAACCGGCGGTGGCCACGGCGTTGTCGCGCATGGGGTTGCGCACCTTGAATCAGGTGCAGGCGTTGCCGCGCAATAGCCTGGCGCGACGGTTCGAGGCGCAGGTGCTCAAGCATCTGGATGCGCTGTTCGGCGAGCGGCGGTTGGCGCTGGCGTTCTACCTGCCGCCGGACCGGTTTGATGTGCGCATCGAGCTCAACTTCGATGTGCAATCGCATCAGGCGCTGCTGTTTCCCTTACGTCGTTTGACCGGCGATCTGTCGGCCTTCCTCTGCGGCCGCGACAGTGGCGTGCAGCGTTTCGACCTGCACCTGGAGCACGCCGGCTTGCCGGACACGGTGATCAAGGTCGGCCTGCTCAGCGCCGAGCGCGATCCGGCGATGCTCTTCGAACTGGCCCGGGGGCGGCTGGAACAGGTCCAGGTCGAGGCCCCGGTGCGCGGTTTTCGGTTGCGCGCCGAAGACCTGCCGAGCTTCGTCCCGCAACGTCAGGAACTGTTTGACGACCGTCCGCAGCAGTCCTTGCCCTGGGAGCAACTGCGCGAACGCTTGCGCGCACGGCTCGGCGATGACGCGGTGCATGGCTTGCGCTTCCACGCCGATCACCGGCCAGAGTGCGCGTGGCAGGCACGGGCCGACAATCAACTGTGTGCGGGATTGGCGGGGGTGCAGCGTCCGGGCTGGTTGCTGACCGAGCCGCAAGCCGTACACGAAGGCTCGACGCGGATCCTCATGGGGCCGGAGCGCATCGAGTCCGGCTGGTGGGATGGCGATGATGTGCGCCGCGATTACTACCTGATCGAAACCCGTTCCGGCCAGCAGGGCTGGGCCTACCGTGCAGTGGGTGAGGGCGGTCCCCTGTGGCTGCAAGGCTGGTTCGCATGAGCGTCGAGTATGCGGAGCTGCACTGCCTGTCGAACTTCAGTTTCCAGCGCGGTGCGTCCAGTGCCCTTGAGCTGTTTCAGCGGGCGAAAAAGCACGGCTATCAAGCGCTGGCGATCACCGATGAATGCACCCTGGCGGGCATCGTCCGCGCCTGGCAAGCGGCCAGGTCGGTGGAGTTGCCGCTGATCATCGGCAGCGAAATGCGCATCGAGGACGGCCCGAAACTGGTGCTGCTGGTGGAGAATCTTGAGGGTTATCAGAGCCTGTGCCGGTTGATCACCCGGGCGCGGCGCCGTACGCAGAAAGGTCAATATCAGGTGCTGCGTGAGGACTTCAGCGAGCCGATGCCGGGGCTGCTGGCGTTGTGGGTGCCGGACGCGGTCGATGATTTTGCCAGCGGTCACTGGCTGAAACAGACGTTCACCGATGGCCTGTGGCTGGCCGTGCAGTTGCATCGCGGACAGGACGACACCCGACGACTGGACGCACTGCTGACACTGGCGCGGGAACTGCGGATTCCAGCGGTGGCCAGCGGCGATGTGCACATGCACAGCCGTGGACGGCGCGCCTTGCAGGACACCATGACCGCGATCCGTCATCACCTGCCGGTGGCCGAGGCCGGGTTGCGCCTGCATCCGAACGGCGAGCGGCATGTGCGCAGCCTCGATGCCCTGCAATCGATCTACCCGCAAGCGCTGCTCGATGAAACGCTGACCATTGCCCGGCGCTGCACCTTCGACCTCGGCCAGTTGCGTTACCAGTATCCTCGCGAGCTGGTGCCGGAAGGCCAGACGGCCACATCCTGGTTGCGGCATCTGACCGACGAGGGGATTGCGTGGCGCTGGCCAAACGGTCCGCAAGCCAAGGTGCTGGTGCAGATCGACAAGGAGCTGGAGCTGATCGCCGAGCTGGGCTATGAAAGCTACTTCCTGACGGTGCATGACATTGTGCGGTTTGCCCGTGAGCAGAAAATCCTCTGTCAGGGCCGGGGTTCTGCCGCGAATTCGGCGGTATGTTTTGCCTTGGGCATCACTGAAATCGACCCGGATCGCACCACGCTGTTGTTCGAACGTTTTCTCTCCAAAGAGCGCAATGAACCGCCGGACATCGACGTCGATTTCGAACACGAACGGCGCGAAGAAGTCTTGCAGTACGTGTTCCAGCGTTATGGCCGGACCCGCGCGGCGCTCACGGCGGTGGTCAGCACCTATCACGCGGCCGGCGCGGTGCGCGACGTGGCCAAGGCCTTGGGCCTGCCGCCGGATCAGATCAACGCTTTGGCCGATTGCTGCGGCCACTGGAGCGATACAACGCCTCCCGTGGAGCGCCTGCTTGAAGGCGGTTTCGATCCCGAGAGCCCGGTGCTGCGCCGGGTGCTGAGTTTGACCGGGCAACTGATCGGTTTTCCCCGGCATCTGTCCCAGCACCCCGGCGGTTTCGTGATTTCCGAGCAGCCGCTGGACACTCTGGTGCCAGTGGAAAACGCCGCCATGGCCGAGCGCACCATCATCCAGTGGGACAAGGACGATCTCGACGCGGTGGGGCTGCTCAAAGTGGATATTCTGGCCTTGGGCATGCTCAGCGCGATCCGCCGCTGTTTTGATTTGCTGCGCCGTCATCGCCATCTGGACTTGAGCCTGGCGACGATCCCGGCCGAAGACTCGCCAACCTACGACATGATCGGCCGTGCCGACACCATCGGCGTGTTCCAGATCGAGTCTCGGGCGCAGATGTCGATGCTGCCGAGGCTCAAGCCCCGCGAGTTTTATGACCTGGTGATCGAGGTGGCGATCGTCCGTCCGGGACCGATTCAGGGCGGGATGGTGCACCCGTACCTGCGCCGGCGTAACAAGGAAGAACCGGAGGTTTACCCGTCCCCGGCACTGGAAGTCGTGCTCAAGCGCACCTTGGGCGTGCCGCTGTTTCAGGAGCAGGTGATGCAGATTGCGATTGTCGCCGCCGACTACAGCCCCGGCGAGGCCGATCAGTTGCGCCGCTCCATGGCCGCCTGGAAACGCCACGGCGGACTGGAACCGCACAAGGATCGCCTGGCCGCCGGGATGAAGAAAAACGGCTACACGGCCGAGTTCGCCGCGCAGATCTTCGAACAGATCAAAGGCTTCGGCAGCTACGGTTTTCCCGAGTCCCACGCCGCCAGTTTCGCCTTGCTGACCTACGCCAGTTGCTGGTTGAAATGCCACGAGCCGGCAGCTTTCGCCTGTGCGCTGATTAATAGCTGGCCCATGGGTTTCTATAGCCCGGACCAAATTCTGCAGGACGCGCGCCGGCACCATTTGCAGATTCGCCCGGTGGACGTGCGCGCGAGTGACTGGGATTGCAGTCTCGAACCGATTACCGGCGCGCAACCGGCGATTCGCATGGGGCTGCGGATGATCAAAGGCTTTCGCGAGGACGATGCCCGGCGCATCGAAGCGGCGAGGGCGAAGGGGGGCTTTGTCGACATCGCCGACCTGGGAGAGCGCGCGCGACTTGATGCCCGCGCTCAGGAACAACTGGCCGATGCCGGCGCGCTGCGGGGCCTGGCGGGTGACCGTCATCGGGCGCGCTGGGAAGTGGCGGGGGTGCAGAAGCAGCTCGGTTTGTTTGCCGGCCTGCCGAGCCAGGAAGAACCTGCGATCTATCTGCCCAAACCCACGGTGGGCGAGGACCTGCTGGCCGACTACAACAGTGTCGGCACCACCCTCGGCCCGCATCCGCTGGCGTTGCTGCGCGGTGAATTGAAAGCCCGGCGTTGCCGCAGTTCGAAAGAGCTGATGGAAGTCGAACACGGGCGCCCGGTCAGCGTCGCCGGGATGGTCACAGGTCGGCAACGGCCGGGCACGGCCAGTGGCGTGACCTTTGTCACCCTGGAAGACGAGTTCGGCAACATCAACGTCATCGTCTGGCGCGACCTCGCCGACCGGCAGCGAAAAGTCCTCGTCGGCTCGCAATTGCTCAAGGTCGATGGCCGCTGGGAAAAGGAAGGCGAGGTGCGACACCTGATTGCCGGACGCCTGAGCGACCTGAGTCCTTTGCTGGATGGCATCAGCGTACGCAGCCGGGATTTCCACTGACGGGTGGCAAGGCAGCTTCTGTGTCAAACGGACCTCCATGGCAAACAGGGTTTCTGTGGCGAGGGGGCTTGCCCCCGTTGGGTTGCTAAGCGGCCCCAAAGCTGGCAACGCATTTCTTATGACTCACCGCATAAACCGGTTTCACGACGGCTGCGCCGCCGAACGGGGGCAAGCCCCCTCGCCACAAAAGCCCTGTTTGCCAAAGAATCCACATGCCAAAGAACCCGCTGATCACAGGTCAAGCAACTGGCGCCAATAAAAAATTAAACACTGTCCACGATGATGGCACTTTGGCATAATGCCGGCCGTCGACGTCCAGCACGTCGATTATCGATTCGACTCCCCCTCGCTTTTTTCGCCGCTGCCCCCCGCAGCGGCTGGCTATTGCCGTGCCGGGATAAACCGTTTTTTCAGAAGGAATGCACAGTGAGAATGATCTCTCGGATGTTGGTGTCGGCGGCAGCGATTGCCCTTTTGGGCAGCATGGCCGGGTGCGCCACCGAAAGCTCGCGCGCCTTGCCGGTCGCCAAAGTCGAAAGCGCCAGCGTGGCCTATGCCGGTGTTCGCGTACCGATGGCAGTCGGCAAGTTCGACAACCGTTCGAGCTACATGCGCGGCATCTTCTCCGACGGCGTGGATCGCCTCGGCGGTCAGGCCAAGACCATCCTGATCACTCACTTGCAGCAAACCAACCGCTTCAGCGTGCTGGACCGCGACAACATGGGCGAGATCCAGCAGGAAGCCGCAATCAAGGGCCAGTCCCAGCGCCTCAAGGGTGCAGACTTTGTGGTCACCGGTGATGTCACCGAGTTCGGGCGCAAAGAAACCGGCGATCACCAGCTGTTCGGCATTCTTGGTCGCGGCAAGACCCAAGTTGCCTACGCCAAGGTCAACCTAAACATTGTCAACATCAGCACTTCCGAAGTGGTTTATTCGACTCAGGGCGCGGGCGAGTACGCCTTGTCCAACCGTGAAATCATCGGCTTCGGTGGCACCGCTGCCTACGATTCGACCCTCAACGGCAAAGTGCTCGACCTGGCCATGCGCGAGGCGATCAACCGCCTGGTGGACGGCATGAACGCCGGGGCATGGAAACCAGGTAACTGATCAAGGTTGATGACAAGGAGCGGTAAAAGCATGTTCAAGACGTATGTATCGTGGGCGCTGATGGCGTCGACATTGCTGGTCAGTGGCCTGTTGGGCGGTTGCGCCGGCCCGAAAACCCTTTATCAGTGGGAAAGCTACCAGCCGGAAGTCTACGAGTACTTCAAGGGTGAAGAACCCAAGGAAGCCCAGGCCGAAGCGCTGGAACGCGACCTGCAGAAGATCCGGTCGACCGGCAAGACGCCACCGCCCGGCTACCACGCTCACCTGGGTCTGTTGTACCTGAGCATGGGCAAGGACGATCAGATGGTGCAGCAGTTCAGGACCGAGAAAACCCTGTTTCCCGAGTCGACGCCGTACATGGATTTTCTGCTTAAAAACGCCAAGACCGGAGACACCCAATGATCGCGCGCGCATTGAAACTGCTGGTCGGGTTGCTGGCGCTGGCCGTGCTCGGCGGCTGCGTCAGCCCCAAGACCGTGGACTATTCGGCGTACAAGCAAGCCCGTCCGAAAACCATTCTGGTGCTGCCGCCGCTGAACAACTCGCCGGACGTCAAGGCGTCCTACAGCATGTTGTCGCAGGTCACGTACCCGTTGGCGGAAGCCGGCTACTACGTGCTGCCGATCACCCTGGTCGATGAGACATTCCGCCAGAATGGCCTGACCACACCGGCGGACATTCATCAGGCACCGGCCAACAAGCTGCAGGAAATCTTCGGTGCCGACGCGGCGCTGTACATCACCGTGACCGACTACGGCACGCGCTACCTGATCATCAGCAGCGAAACCGTGGTGACCGCCACCGCGAAACTGGTGGACCTCAAGAGCGGCACCACCCTGTGGACCGGCTCGGCCCGGGCGTCGAGCGAAGAGGGCGGCAACAACGGTGGCGGTGGTCTGGTTGGCATGCTGATTACCGCCGCGGTCAAGCAAGTGATCAACAGCTCCACCGACGCCGGCCACCCGATTGCCGGTGTGACCAGTGCGCGGCTGCTGTCGGCGGGGCAACCGGCGGGCTTGCTGTATGGACCGCGTTCGCCGAAATACGGTACTGACTGAACCCGGTCTGTTTAAGGAAGCTCCTGTAGTGAGGTGCTTCCTGTGAACGGCTCCCTGTGTGGGGCTGCTTCCTGTGGCGAGTTTCGTCTACTTGGTGACAGGCCAAACCATTCCCCTCCGGTGCATCCGCCGACACTCCAACGCCACCGGCGCCTCGCCGATCCGTGGGCAGTTTGACCGTGGCCCCGGCAATCGCCGTCAGCCCCGCAGTCGTCAACTCATCGAAGCTGGGAGCGAAGCAGCCCCAAAATCGATAAACACATTTTGTATGACACACCGCATACTCCGACTTCACGACTGCTTCGCAGCCGAACGGGGATAAATCCCCTCGCCACAACGCAACTGCAGGGTTCTTTGTCCGGCAAGTACACAACAAATCTGCAGATCAAGAATCGGCTAATCTCTATGAAACCATTGGCGTCGGTAGTGCTCGAAACAAACGGGCCCGCGTCGTCCTCTCGTCGTTGCGATTCCGCAAGCCAGCCAATCAAAGGGACATAAAGCCAGTCGATGCAGTTTCTATCTGATAGCCACGGGTGTGCCGGCTGGAACGGTGAAATGGCCGGGCGCATCCGCGCGTTCGACTGGAGCCAGACCGAGCTTGGAAACATCGACGCCTGGCCCGCCAGCCTGTGCAGCACAGTGCAGCTGATGCTCGCGTCGCCACTGCCGATGGTGATGCTCTGGGGGCGGGCGGGTTACATGATCTATAACGACGCCTACTCGCAATTTGCCGGTGGCCGCCATCCTTATCTGCTGGGTGCTCCGGTGGAGCTGGGCTGGCCGGAAGTGGCTGAGTTCAATCGTCATGTGGTCGATACCTGTCTGGCGGGCGGCACCTTGTCCTATCGCAATAAAGAGCTGGAGTTGCTGCGCAACGGGGTCCCCGAAGACGTTTGGCTCGACCTCTATTACAGCCCGGTCGCCAATGATGAAGGTTGCCCGGGCGGGGTCATGGCGATGGTCGTTGAAACCACTGAACATGTGATTTCCGAACGCCGACGCCAGGAAGCCGAAGACGCCTATCGCGCCGACAACGAACGGGTGCGCCTGGCGCTCAATGCCGGGGCGTTACTCGGCTCGTTCGTCTGGGACATCAAGGGAAATGTACTGTCCGGCGACGAGCGCTTCGCCCGGACTTTTTCCTACCCCTCCGAGCAGAACCTCGCCGACCTTCCTACCGACATCGCTGAAGCCAAGATTCACGCTGACGACCGCAGTTGGGTCCAGGAACAAGTCAATCAATCGGTGGCCACCGGCGAGCCCTTTAATGCCGAGTACCGGGTTCTGCGACCCGACGGCAGCTATCTGTGGGTGCAGGCGAGCGGCTGCTGCGAGTTCAACGAGCAGGGCGAGCCGTTCCGCTTCCCCGGCGTGTTGATCGACATTCACGAACGCAAGATTGCTGAAGAATCCTTGCTCAAATTCACCCGCAACCTGGAACAGCGCGTGGCTGATGAAGTCGACGCGCGGCTGGCGGCTGAAGAACAATTGCGCCAATCACAGAAACTCGAAGCCATCGGCGGCCTCACCGGCGGCGTGGCCCACGATTTCAATAATTTGCTGCAGGTGATCGCCGGCAACCTGCACTTGCTGGCGCGGCATGAGCCGGATAACGCCAATGTGCAGCGCCGGGTCAGCGCTTCGATTGCGGCCGTCGAACGGGGCGCCAAACTGTCGTCGCAACTGCTCGCGTTTGCCCGGCGCCAACCGTTGTCGCCGGCGGTGTGCGATCCACAGCAGATCTTCGAAGGCCTGGGCGAGTTGTTGCAGCGGGCGCTGGGGGAAACCATCCAGATCAATGTGCAGGTGCCGCAAGAGCCCTGGCACATCAACGTCGATCGCAACCAGTTGGAAAACGCCATTCTCAACCTGGCGATCAATGCCCGTGATGCGATGCAGGGCGAAGGGACCATTGAGTTGAGCGCCGAGAATGTCGCGCTCGACCGTAAATTCTGTGTCGGCAAGGGCATCGTGGCGGGCGACTATGTGCGCGTCGCAGTGGCTGACACCGGCGCCGGCATGTCGCCCGAAGTGCTCGGGCAGGCGTTCGAGCCGTTCTTCACCACCAAGGGTGACGGCCAGGGCACGGGGTTGGGATTGAGCATGGTGTTCGGCTTCGTCAAACAGAGCGGCGGGCACATCGACATCTCCAGCGAGGTCGGGCAGGGCACTCGGGTACAGCTCTACTTTCCGCGCAGCTTGCACGCGTTGCCGACTGAAACGACGCTGCGATATTTACCCCAACGGGGCGGGCACGAAACCATTCTGGTGGTCGAGGACAACGAAGCGGTGCGCAGCTCGGCGGTGGAGCTGCTGCGCGAAGAGGGCTATCAGGTCCTGACCGCGGCCAACGGCGACCAGGCGATGCAGATGTTGCTGGAGGGCGTATCGGTAAACCTGATTTTCACCGACGTGGTCATGCCCGGCCTGATCAAAAGCTCGGACCTGGCGGCCTGGGCCAAGGTGCAAAATCCTCCGGTGGCGGTGCTCTTTACCTCCGGCCACACCCGGGACATCATTTCGCGCAATCACCAACTTAGCCCGGATACCCATCTGCTGAGCAAACCCTATGGGCCCGAAGCGCTGATGCACATGATCCGTACCGTCCTCAGCGGCTGACCACCTTCAAGTCTAAATATACAAGCGAGCCCTGTGGCGAGGGGATTTATCCCCGTTGGGTCGCGAAGCGGCCCCTGAAAATCGGACCGCTGCGCAGTCCAACGGGGATAAATCCCCTCGCCACAGGGCTCGCTCCCACATGGGTTTTATATTTTTTCAGTTATTTATCAAGGGCTCCCGATGACGTCAAAGCGCACCTCCAACCCTCCTTCCGGCATGGTCCGGGTACGCGGTGCCCGGGAACACAACCTCAAGAACATTGACGTCGACATTCCACGGGACGCCCTGGTGGTGTTCACCGGCGTCTCGGGTTCGGGCAAGTCATCACTGGCGTTCTCGACCCTGTATGCCGAAGCACAACGTCGCTATTTCGAATCCGTGGCGCCGTATGCGCGGCGGCTGATTGACCAGGTCGGCGTGCCGGACGTCGATTCCATCGAAGGCCTGCCACCGGCCGTGGCCCTGCAACAGCAGCGCGGCACACCGAGTACGCGCTCTTCGGTGGGCAGCGTGACAACGCTGTCGAGCCTGATCCGCATGCTGTACTCCCGGGCGGGCAGCTATCCGCCGGGCCAGCCGATGCTGTATGCCGAGGACTTCTCGCCCAATACGCCTCAAGGCGCCTGCGCCGAATGTCATGGTCTGGGTCGGGTCTATGAAGTCACCGAAGCCCTGATGGTCCCCGACCCGAGCCTGACCATCCGCCAGCGTGCGGTGGCTTCCTGGCCCACGGCGTGGCAAGGACAGAACCTGCGCGACATCCTCGTGACGATGGGCTACGACGTCGATAAACCCTGGCGCGAGCTGCCGAAAAAGCAGCGTGACTGGATCCTCTTCACCGAGGAAACGCCGACCGTCCCGGTGTATGCCGGGCTCACCCCGGAAGAAACCAGAGTCGCGCTCAAACGCAAAATGGAGCCCAGCTATCAGGGCACCTTCACCGGCGCCCGACGTTACATCCTGCACACCTTCAGCCACTCGCAAAGTGCGCTGATGAAGAAACGCGTCGCGCAATTCATGCTCGGCAGCCCGTGCCCGTTGTGCGACGGCAAACGGCTCAAGCGCGAGGCGTTGTCGGTGACCTTTGCCGGTTATGACATCGGCGAGCTGTCGCAAATGCCGTTGCTGCAAGTGGCCGAGGTGTTGAAACCGGTGGCGGCGCACAGTTACCTGGAACAGGTTGACGAGGCGGGCGAAGTGTTGACTCACAGCCAGACCCGCGAGGCCCGTGAACAGCGTGTAGCCCACGGCGCCAGGGGGCATGCCAACGCGCCGGATGTGCGGCATACGCCAAACCTGTCGGTTGAAAAGCGGCTGGCCGCGCAACGGATCGCTCAGGATTTACTGGAGCGGGTCAGCACTTTGACCGACCTGGGCCTCGGTTATCTGGCCCTGGAGCGCAGCACGCCAACGCTGTCATCCGGCGAATTGCAGCGGCTGCGACTGGCCACTCAATTGGGTTCGCAGTTGTTCGGCGTGATCTACGTGCTGGATGAGCCATCGGCGGGTCTGCACCCGGCGGATGGCGAAGCGCTGTTCGAAGCGCTGCAACGCTTGAAGGCGGCGGGCAACACGCTATTTGTGGTCGAGCACGATCTGGAAACCATGCGTCGCGCGGACTGGTTGATCGATGTCGGCCCGGCGGCGGGTGAGCATGGTGGACGGATCCTCTACAGCGGACCGCCCCAGGGACTGGCGGAAATCAAGGACTCCCAGACCCGCGCCTACTTGTTCGCCAAGCAGGTCACCGATGTCAGAACCAGCCGCAAGCCGACCGATTGGCTGCGCCTGGAAGGCATCACGCGCAATAACCTGAACGACCTCAGCGTCGAGTTTCCCTTGGGGTGTTTTACCTCGGTGACCGGTGTTTCCGGTTCCGGCAAATCAAGCCTGGTCAGCCAGGCGTTGCTGGAATTGGTCGGTGCGCATCTGGGGCGCGGCACCGATGCCAGCGAGCCTGAAGAGCTGAGCCTTGAGGACGATGCACCGCAAGTCAGCGGCGGTCAGGTGACGGCAGGGCTGGAATCGATCAAGCGCCTGGTGCAGGTCGATCAGAAACCCATCGGCCGCACGCCGCGCTCGAACCTCGCGACTTACACGGGGCTGTTCGATAACGTGCGCAAGTTGTACGCCGCCACACCCCAGGCACAAGCCGAGGGTTACGACGCCGGCCAGTTCTCTTTCAACGTCGCCAAGGGCCGTTGCCCGACCTGCGAAGGCGAGGGGTTTGTCAGCGTTGAGTTGCTGTTCATGCCCAGCGTCTATGCGCCGTGCCCGACCTGCCATGGCGCTCGCTACAACCCCGAGACGCTGGCGATCACCTGGCAAGGTTTGACCATTGCCCAAGTGTTGCAGTTGACGGTGGACGAAGCGGTTGAGGTTTTCGCCGAGCAACCGGGCATTCGTCGTTCATTGGAAGTGCTGCGCGACATCGGCCTGGGTTATCTGCGCCTCGGTCAGCCGGCCACGGAACTCTCGGGGGGCGAAGCCCAGCGCATCAAACTGGCAACCGAGTTGCAACGTAACCAGCGTGGCGCGACCTTGTATGTGCTCGATGAACCGACCACCGGTTTGCATCCCCGGGACGTTGACCGGCTGCTTGAACAGTTGAATACGCTGGTGGTGGCGGGGCACACGGTGATTGTCGTCGAGCATGAAATGCGTGTGGTTGCGCAGAGTGACTGGGTGATCGATATCGGGCCGGGGGCGGGGGATCAGGGCGGGAAGATCGTCGTTGCCGGCACGCCGCAGAAAGTGGCCAAGAGCAAGAAGAGCCGAACGGCCCCGTTCCTGGCCAGGACCTTAGGCGTAGCTTGAGAGGTCTGGTGGTTTTGCTGGCTTCTTCGCGAGCAAGCCCGCTCCCACATTTGATCTCTGTGGACTCAGGATATGGGAGTCACACCGATCCACTGTGGGAGCGGGCTTGCTCGCGAAGGCGGCCTGTCAGGCGCAGTCGAGCGTGCGCCGGACCTTGTCCAGCAGTTCATTGATCTGAAACGGCTTGATCAGCATCTCCATTCCCTCACCGAGGAACACCTGACGGTTGATCGCATTTTCTGCGTAACCAGTCATGAACAGGATCGGCAACCCTTCACGCCAGCCTCGGGCGACATCCGCCAGTTCCCGGCCGTTCATGCGCGGCAGCCCCACGTCGGTGAGCATCAGATCAATCGAGGGGTCGTTTTTCAGGCGTTCAAGGGCGTCTTCGATATCGCCCACCTGGGTGCAGCGATATCCGGCGTCCACCAACACTTCGGTGACAAACATGCGTACCGACGGCATGTCTTCGACAATCAATACATGCTCACCCGAGCCCTGTTGATCGACGCTCGCAGGTTCTGCTTGCGTGGTGCTCGGGTCGGCGCTGGCGGGCAGCATGATGGTCACTTCGGTGCCGCGGCTGGCCACGCTACGGATGTGCGCGTCGCCACCGGATTGGCGGGCGAACCCGTAAATACTCGACAACCCCAGCCCGGTGCCCTGGCCCAGTGGCTTGGTGGTGAAAAACGGGTCGAAGACCTTGTCGATCACATTGTGCTCGATGCCCGTTCCGTCATCGCGCACGGACAGCGCAACATACGCCCCGTCCGCCAGTTTCAGGTCTCCGTGGGAATACGCCGCGTAAGTGCTGACCCAGATATTCCCGCCTTGCGGCAAGGCATCGCGCGCGTTGATCACCAGGTTGAGCACGGCGCTTTCCAGCTGGATCGGATCGACCAGGGCTATCGCGGCTTTGGAGGTCAGTTCGAGTTTCAGCGCAATGTGTTCGCCGATGGTGCGCACCAGCAATTCTTCGAGGGAGCGGATGTGTTCGTTGATGTCCACCGGCCGCGTGTTGAGCGGCTGCTGACGGGCAAAGGCCAGCAAGCGATGGGTCAGGGAAGCGGCACTCATGGCCGAGTTCAGCGCGGCTTCGGCGTAGAACTGGACCTTGTCGGTACGCGAATCGGCCACCCGTTTCTGGATCAATTCCAGGCTGGTGATGATGCCGGTCAGCAGGTTGTTGAAGTCATGGGCGATGCCGCCGGTGAGCTTGCCCAGTGCGTCCATTTTCTGCACTTGCAACAACTGGCTCTCGGTGCGCACGCGCGCGGCGATCTCGTGTTCCAGTTGCGACGTGGCATCGTCGAGACGGGCCAGGTGCGAGCGTTCGCGGTGACGATGTTCGGTGACATCCTCGACGAACACCAGGCTCAGTTCAGGGGTGCGGTAGGGGGAAATCTGCCACTCGGTTTCCCGCAGCTCGCCCTCGATGCGCATGTTCAGCGTGCCTTTCCAGCGTTCCCCGGCGGTCAGGCGCAGGCGCAGTTCATCGAGGATCGCCTGCTGCTGGTCGGCGAAGCACTCGCGCAAGGAGTCCGGGTCGCGGTTGTCCTGTATCAGTCGGGAGAAGGCATGATTACATTCATGGACTTTGAACTGGGCGTCCAGCACCGCGATGGGCGCCGAGACGTTGACGAAAATCTCGCGAAACCGCGCCTCGCTATCACGCAGGGCGTTTTCCGTCTCACGCACCCGCAACAGGGTGCGCAGGGTCGCGAGCAACACGTCCGGGTCCACGGGATGGATCAGGTAGGCATCGGCCCCGGCGTCCAGACCGGTGATGATGTCACCGGTCTGGATCGATGCCGCCGACACGTGAATCACCGGCAACAACGCTGTAACCGCTTCCGCACGCAGTTTGCGGACAATATCGAAGCCGCTCATGTCGGGCAGGTTGACGTCCAGAATCAGCGCGTCGACGCATTCGTTGTCGATCAGCGCCAGACCGTCGCCACCAGTTCCGGCCTCCAGCACGATGTAGCCGTGCGGCTCCAGGCGTCGACGCAGAGCGTAGCGCGTGGCGGCGTTGTCATCGACGATCAACAGGCGAATGTCACGTTTCATCGGCAGGCTCCATGGCGATGGCCAGCGGGATGATCACGAAAAAGGTCGAACCGACCCCGGGCGTACTCTCGACCCCGACCTCGCCACCCAGCAATGCGGCGAAGCGTTTGCACAACGACAAGCCCAGGCCCGTACCGCGCAGGCGTTTTTGCAGCGGCGAATCGACTTGGGAAAAGTCCTCGAACAATGCGCCATGTAGCTCTGCAGCGATACCTATTCCTGTATCGGTGACGGCGAAGCGTACCTGGCTGGAACCTTCGAGCGAGGCCGAGACCCGCACTTCACCGCGGGTGGTGAACTTCAGCGAGTTGGAAATGAAGTTGCGCAGGATCTGCGCCAGCTTCTTGTCATCCGTGTACAGGCGCGGCAATCCCACCGGTTCTTCGAAGATCAAATCCACCGCCGTAGCGTCGACGATAGGCCGAAACATGCCACGCAGGGCGGCAAACAAGTCGAACATGTCGAACCAGGCGGGTGAGATAGTGATGCGCCCGGCTTCGATTTTCGCAAGGTCGAGCAAGTCGTCGACCATGTCGCTCAGCTCCCGCGCGGCGGTGCTGACGAACGCGACCTGCTTGTGTTGCTCGGGGCTCAGCGGACCGTCGATTTCATCGGTCAGCAGGCTGGCAATGCTCAGGATCGAGCCGAGCGGCGTGCGAAACTCGTGGCTCATGTAGGACAGGAAGCGACTTTTGAGGTCCGACGCCTGGCGCAGTTCTTCAGCCTGGTTGTCGAGCTCGGCGTACAGCGCGAGCACGCCCTGATTGGTTTCGTCGAGCTCTTCGCGCAGTGCTGCAGATTCACTCTGCAAGTGCGCAATCAGCGCCGATTGTTCGTCGATAGACGGCAGGGGCGACTCAGCCATGGGCGGCCTCCAAGGCAACGACCAGGACCGTGACATCGTCCCGGCCGCGACAGAAATCGCGATGCAGGACCGCTGCGATCACGGCGGGATGACGGTGCACCAGGCCAGGGTAGTCGTGCAGGTTCCAGCGGGACTGCAGGCCATCGCTGTACATGATCAATAGATGTCCGTCCACGTGTGCATAGTCAAAAGGCTGGGCTTTGCGGTATTGCCCGCCGACGATCCCCGGGTGGGACGCCAGGCCACGGGACTTGTCCGGGCTGATCAGGCTGCCGCCGATGTTGCCGATGCCGGTGAATTTCAGCGTGCCACGGTGGCCGTCGAATTGGGCAATCGCCAGGGCGCCGCCGCGGGTGCCGATCATCGCGTGGTGAATGTCTTCGAGCAGGAACACCGGCGAGGCGAACGGTGCCAGGGCGAAGGCTTTTTCCCCGGCGCGTGCAGCGTGTTCGGCTTCTTCGCCATGGCCCAGGCCGTCGATCACCAAAACGCTGAGGTTTGCCCCGTCGAACGCCAGGTGCCAGACATCACCGCAGGCAGGGTCGTTGTGCAGCGAGTGCTGACTGATGCCGATGCGCAAGTCCGCGTCCTTGCTGGCGCGCGGGTACAAACGGGCCAGCAGTACGGTGCCGCGCGAGTCGGTGTGAACATCGAAGACCTCGGTCTGACGCGACACCGCGCCCAGGCCGATGCCCTGCGTGCCTCCCGTGGAAAACCCGTCAGTCATGCACGCTTGCAGGTCAAAGCCCTGGGCACGGTCCACCGCGAGCATTTCGATGCCGTTGGCGCTTTTACCGGGCAGGATTCGCAGGTGCAATTCGCCCTGGGCTGCATGCTTGAGCACGTTGCTGGCCAATTCCGTGGCCACCAGCGCCACGCGACCGGCATCGGTCATGTCGAAACCATTGTCTTCGGCGAGCTTCTGCGCGGTGCGCCGGGCAAAGCCGATCTGGCTGCTGTCCTCGATCAACAGCACTTGGGTCAGCGACCCCCCGATATTCATGTCCATCGGGTGATCGTTATGCGAGTGCCCTGGCCGGGCGCGGTGTCGAGTTCGAACTCATCCACCAGCCGCTTGGCGCCGGTCAGGCCAAGGCCCAGGCCGCTGCCGGAGGTCCAGCCGTCGGTCATGGCCAGTTTGATGTCCGGGATGCCCGGGCCTTCATCGCGAAAGGTCAGGCGCAAACCGACCCTCGAGTTTTCGTCGAGGATCTGCCAATCCATGTCGCCGCCACCGCCATACACCATGGTGTTGCGCGCCAGCTCGCTGACGGCGGTCACCAGTTTGGTCAGGTCGATCAGGCGCATGCCGCATTCAGTGGCCAGCTTGCGCGCAGTCTGCCGGGCCAGGACCACGTCCTGCTCGATCTGAATCGGCTGAGTGCCGCTGCTGCGCAGAGTCATTGCTCGCGTACTCGATCCTGAAGCAGTTTCATCCCGCGCTCGACGTTCAGCGCGGTGCTGACGCCGGGCAAGGTCAGGCCCAGCTCAACCAGGGTGATGGCGACCGCAGGCTGCATGCCCACCAGCACGGTTTCGGCGTCCATGATTTTCGACAGCCCGGAAATCGTCCCGATCATGCGGCCAATGAATGAGTCGACCATGTCCAGGGCGGAGATATCGATCAGAACCCCGCGCGCCGTGGTCTTGCTGATGCGCTCTGAGAGATCGTCCTGAAGCGTCAGGGCGAGCTGGTCGTGCATGTCGACCTGGATGGTCACCAGCAGAAGGTTACCCATCTGCAGAATTGGAATTCTATCCATCGGCTTAGACTGCCTTGCTGACGGTGATTCCCAGGCGGGTCAGAGCCAGTTTGAGGGCGTCGGCCAGGTTGGCCTTGGTGACTACGCCTTGCAGGTCCAGGCCCAGGTGAACGATGGTCTGAGCGATTTGCGGACGCACGCCGCTGATGATGCAATCGGCGCCCATCAGGCGGATCGCGGTCACGGTCTTGAGCAAGTGCTGCGCCACCAGGGTATCGACGGTCGGCACGCCAGTGATGTCGATGATGGCGATTTCCGAACCGGTATCAACGATCCGTTGCAGCAGCGATTCCATCACCACCTGGGTGCGTTGCGAATCCAGGGTGCCGATCATCGGCAGGGCGAGCACGCCGTCCCAGAGCTTGACCACCGGGGTCGAGAGCTCCAGCAGTTCTTCCTGCTGACGTTTGATCACCGCTTCACGGGATTTCTGGAAGGTGCGGATGGTGTGCATGCCCAGTGCATCGAGCAGCTCAGACACTTCCCAGAGCTGTTCGGCCAATACGCCCGGATTGTCTTTGTAGTGAGCTTGCAGCAAGGAAAACAGCGGGCCTTTCAGCGAGAAAATGAAGCTGGCAGTCTGGTGCGAATCCTGGCCGAGCAGGGCGCGGCTGTGGGAGAGTTTTTCGAGGAATTGTCGAGCCTCATCCCAGCCCGGCGCGGCGATGTTCTGACTGTTGCCGTTTTCCAGGCCCGCGACCACCAGTTGCAGGAAGTCCGTGGTCTGCTGCTTTAGATCCTGGTCCTTGAGATTACGGTTGGCACCACTGGCTTCCAGGCTGGTGATCCATTCCCCAAGCAACTGCGTGTGGTTGTTTTTCATCGCGTCGAGTGTGCTGATTTGCATTGCTGCCATGTCCTTGTGCTCCTGAAATATGACGGGCCGATTCCCCAAAATACAATCGACCCGAATCAGTGACATTTGCCGTCTGAAATAGTTGTTTGCTGTGCGCAGGTTTTTTTCGTCCTGGCCAGCACTTGCCCGGTAACTCTAGTCGGCACTGCCGCCAACGGCGATTTTTTGACTTTGATCCTGTCGGGTGCCGGACCATTGGATTGAACCCCTGTGCCGGGATGGCTTCGAACTTTCAAGGCCCCGGCTGTTTCAATCGGGCTGGCCGTCACAAGCGAGGTACGTATGAAAGACGAATCGACACAACAACAGGATCAATCGGGAACGCCGGTCGACCGCAATGACCCGGCCATAGACCCGCAAACTCCGGGTGAAGCCGCGCCAGAGGGGCAGCGTCAGAGCCAATCCACCGACTCGCAGAGCGCCGATGAGGCGGTGGATCAGAAGAATCATCACGATGACAACGACAATGAGTTCAGCCCTGGTTTCAAACCGACACCCGACCGGCCGAAACCCGGCGAAGACACGGATGCCGACATCGATACCGATGGCGGCTAGTTCCGGCAGCATGCAAAAAGGCCGCATCCATCGATGCGGCCTTATTTTTGTGCGTTATTTGCTTGGGTGCGCCGCCTGGAGTTTTTTCGCCATCTCCAGGTGTTTTTCCAGTGCCGGCAACATTTTTTGCGCGAAGCCTTTCAGCTCGGTGGCGCCTTTTACCTTGTCATCCGTCACTGTGTTGGCTTGTTTTTCAAACAGCTTGATGGTGTCTTCGTGGGCCTTCACCTGATTATTGGCATAGGCCGCGTCGAAGGACTCATCACGCATGTCGAGGATTTTTTCCTTGGCTTGTTTGACCAGCGTCGTCTCGTCCGGCACTTCGATGTCATTCTTTTTCGCCAAGGCCGCCAGTTCATCGTTGGCCTTGGAATGATCGGTGATCATCATGGTGGCGAATTCCTTGATGTCGGCCGATGAGCTTTTTTCCAGCGCCAGACGGCTGGTTTCGATTTCCGCAATACCGCCCGCGGCCGCGTTGTCGACAAAGTCATTGGAAGTGGCGGCAAAAGCTGTGCCCATGCTGGTGCTCAAGGCTACGGCCAGAGCGAGGTGGCGCAGGGTGAATCCGTCCATTGGTCATTCTCCACACAGGTTTGGGTAAGCGATCGAGGTGATCGTTATTCAATGGAGGCAGGCGCTCACGCAAAGGTTTTATCGGGTTTGCGGCCGGACGACGAACGGACACCGCTGGTCTGATAGGCGGTCGACAGAACCCGTCAACCGAGGCCATTCTGATAGTTGGCGAACGCAATTGATCGCGTTTGCTGCCGATCAACAAACGGAGGTGTTCCATGCCGGTGCCACACGACCTTTATCAGGACCTGAAACTTTCAAAGGAAGATATCCAGCAAAAACGCTCCAAGGATCCGTTACTTGATTCACTGATCAACAAGTATTCGCAAGCGGACGCCGAGGTAGTCAAGGCTGAAACCGCAAAATCGGATGCGCCGAGCGATGACGCACTGAAGAAGCTCAAGGAGGCGCGTGTGCAGGTTAAGCAAAAGATCGTTGATAGGCTCCAATCGCCATCCTGACGCGCCTTGCCCACTCACCGACAACCGGTGACTGAAAAATTGGAACGGTGATCAAAACCGGCACCTCGAAAGATAAGAGTCCGACCCTTTCGACTCCCTGCGAGGTGCCTTATGACCGACCCGAAATTTCCTAGTGAAGAGCAGGGCGGGTTCGACCCGATCCCGACTCATCCTGAGCCGCTAAGCCCCGGCCGCACGACGATCAACCCCGAAGACGAGCCGGGCATCGACGAATTGCCGAACAATGAAGGTGTGCGCCCGCTGGATGAGGACGATTCCACCGCGATGGACCCGGAACGGGTGCGCGAAGAAACAGACAACGCCGTGCGCGATCACGAGATCGATCCCCGCTAACCTAATCCACCACACATCTCCTGTGGGAGCGGGCTTGCTCGCTAAAGCGATGTATCAGCCAAAGCAGATATCGACTGACACGACGCCTTCGCGAGCAAGCCCGCTCTCACGGGGTTTGTGTCTTACTTCTGGAGGGCCGTGGTCAGGGGTAGGCGCGCCATGTTCATGGCCTTCAGCGAACCCAAATACAACCAGTCCCCATACTCGCGCACGGTGGTAATCGGCGAGTAATTGCCATTGCCCGCATCCTGCAGGTTGGCAATCACCTTGCCCTCAAGGTCCAGACCCAGCGCAAACGCGCGCTTTTCCACCGGTTTGGGCAAGACCGTCATCGCCCGCACGATCATCTTGCGCACGAACGGGTGCGGCGCCGTGGCGTCGAGCAGCGCATTGCGCGGTGCGTAGAGCGCTACCCAGAAACGGTCGCGGCCATTGAACGCGAGGTTGTCCGGCAGGCCCGGCAGATTGTCGATAAACACGTCGTGGGTTCCGGCTTTCGGCCCGCTCAACCAAAAGCGGGTGATGCGGTAAGCGCCCGTTTCGTTGACCAGTACATAGCTGTCATCCGGCCCCAGCGTCACGCCATTGGCAAACTCAAGCTTGTCCAGCAACACCAAGGTCTTGCCCGTCTGGAAGTCATAGCGCAACAAACGTCCATCGCCACCGTGCTCGATGATCGCCTCGCCATCTTTGCCATAACCCCAGCGGCTGGAGGCATCGCTGAAATAGGCGTAGTGCCCGGACTTGTCGATGACCACGTCATCGGTGAAACCGAAAGGCACGTCGTCGGCCGCGGTGGCCAGCGGGATCAGCCGGCCTTGGGCATCCAGGGACAGCAAACCTTTGACGCTGTCAGCGATCACCAGCAACCCGCTCGGGTGCCGCGCCAGGCCCAGAGGCCGGCCACCGGTATCGGCCAGCACCTTGGTGTCCTTGCCGTCGAGGCTGGTGCGGATCAACCGGCCATCGTGCAGCCCGGTGATGAGCGCGTTGTCTTCCAGCAACAGCGCCTCCGGCCCTTCGATGCCGGCCGGGCCGACGCGCTCCACCCCTTTCAGACGCTGATTGTCGGCATATACACCGCTGGTGAGGGAAGGCGCCGGCGACGGTGTCCAGGCCACCGGCCGAACCTTGGTCGGGAAAAACAACAGAAAAGCGCCGAGGACGATGATCAGCAGCCACAGCAGATGGCGAAACCTGAAGGCTCTTCTCACACGCTGACTCCCGCAGGGGTGAGGTTTTTCTGCGCCATTTCGCGCAGCGCCAGCATCGATGCTGCGGACTCATGCTCGATACGCCGCTTGAGCAGCAATCGATTGGTGATACGCATCGCCAGGCCCGAAAACTGATACTCCAGCGTCCGCACAAAACGCGTGCCTTCGCCTTGCGCCTCGCATTCGTAGGTCACGACCAGCGACAACCCATGATCACCGCGCGCCCTGGCACTCCAGCGGCGGCCTGGCAAGTATTCGTTGACCTCCCAGCTCAAGTGCCCCGTACGCCCGCCGGCACGAATGTCCTCCTCGAACCGCTGGCCGGCATGCAGCGGGCCACCTTGCCCCTCGACCTTGAGGGACGACGGATGCCACTCCGGCCACCGGGTGACGGTGCTGGCATAGGCGAGCACATCTATCGGATTTCCAGCGATAGCGATCTGGTGCTGCATGCGGGTCATGGCCGTTCTCGTCAAGGGCAAGGGGGCAGGCTCCGGTTCCCAGTACAGGGTGCCGAACAGGTAATCCATCAGCGGAAAGACGATATTGAAATTGCGTTCCTGCATCAGCTCGCGGCGGTGATGCAGTTCATGCAGGCGACGCATCTGGCGGATCCATGGCAGACGTGTGACGGGGTTGCCCGGGGGCAAATGCTCGCAGGCATGAAACACCTCGTACATCAGGTACCCAAGGACCAGGCAGCCGCCAAACAGTCCCGCGATATTGGCATCGACCTGCTGGAGCAGCCACCAGAGGGGCAGGGTGATGACCACGGTGTGCAACACGATCAACCAGGCCGGAAACAGAATCACCCGCCAGTCCCGAGCGCTGTCGTAGGTCATGTGCCCAGGGGCGAAAAAGCTGTGATGGTCGCCGGCATGGCGGGCGTAGAACATCCGCGCGAAGCTCTTTTTGTGATGCCCCAGATGCCGATGCACCATGTACACGCCGAAATTGAAGAACAGCAGCGTCAACGGCACCGCCAACCATTCCAGCGGCTGGACCTGATGCACGGTGCTCCAGAACCCGCCGATGGCCAGCACGCCGAACAGCAGCACAAAGGCGCCGTGCAGCCAGGGGTTGTAGAGCGGATGAATGTCAGCGCGATAGCGGTCGCGAAATGCCTGGGTGGTCTGCCTCACTGCGGTCACCTCTGGTTATTGTTATCACCAGCAGATTAGCTGATCTGCCCGCGCAGCCTCGGGCAAACCTGGATGACACAAGCGCCATGATCCGGTGTATCAGGTCAGCGGGTTCCAGCGTTGGGACCAGTCGTCGTCGGTCTTGATCACTTCACGCAACAGATCGAAGGCCTGTTGCAAGGTCGCCGAGTCGCGATCGCGGGAGTAAACCAGGTAGGTCGGGTAGCTGAATTCCGGAGCTTTGGGCACGGGCTCCAGCACGCCGCTTTCCAGGTAGCTCTGGACCACGCGGGTGCGGAAGTAACCGCTGCCGCCGTTTTCCAGGATGTATTGCAGGGCCAGCGGACCGAGGTTGAAGCTCAAGGCAGCCTTGGCTTTTTCCGGCAGGGCGGCATCGTGTTGGCGGCGGAAATCCGGACCCCAGTCGATATACACGTAAGGATCGGATCGCCCGGCGAGGCGTACGAGGATGAGTTTTTCTTCGAGGATCTGCTCGACTTGCAGGCGCGGCCAGTATTCCGGCTGATAGACCAGCGCTGCGTCCAGCACTCCCAGTTCCAGTTGCCGCAACAGCGTCTCGCCGTCGCGGATTTCCATGCGCAGGGCGTGGCTGGGAATCTTCTCGCGCAATTCGCCGGCCCAACTGAGCATCAGCGGGTTGCACAGACTGACTTCGCCGCCGATGTGCAGTACGTCGTGGTAACCCTCGGGCAGCGGCAAGTCCCGACGCGCAGCTTCCCAGGTTTCGACCAGTTGATTGGCGTACACCACAAACGCCTCGCCATTGGGCGTCAGCCGCGCCCCGGCGCGGTTGCGCACGAACAGCGTGCTGCCCAATTGGCTCTCGAGTTTTTGCACGCGCGCCGTGATTGCGGTCTGGGTGACGTGGAGTTTTTCAGCCGCGGCAGCCAAGCTGCCGTGACGGACAATTTCCAGAAAGGTGCGAGCGAGATCGATGTCCATGGGCAGGCCGGTGCGGGAAGTGCCAGCATTGTAAACGGATATGCGTGGGCCGGCTCAGGTCGCCGCGGCCAATGCCTGCGTCCGACTGCGCTGGCGTGCCCACTGCGCTACCAGTCGCACCGGGGTACCACACGCCTTGCGCTTGAACACAAAGTGACGGCACTTCTCGGCAAATTGACTGCGGTTGTGCACCATGTCCAGTTCCATCTCCTCCAGCTCGGCATTTCTGCAATGCTGCAGAAGTTGAGTGTCGAGCCGGTTCTTGCGCTCGCGCACAGCGGCATAGGCCGGATCGGTCAGCGCATTGCCCGCCCGTTGCAACAACCATACGCCAAACGCCTCCGGGCAGCGTGGGCCGATCTCCTGAACCATGCCCAGTTGCATCGCCTGGGTCGCGCTGACCGGCAGGCACTCCTCGCAGAGTTTTTCCGCCATCTGTGGGCCGACGGCGCGGGGCAGGCTGTAGGTCCGGTATTCGGAGCCATACAGCCCCATGGTTTTGTAGTGCGGGTTGAGCACGATATCCGCTCGGGCGAAGACAAAATCGGCGGCCAGCGCGAGCATCACGCCCCCGGCCCCGGCACTGCCCGTCAGACCGCTGACCACCAATTGCCGGGCACTGAGCAATTCCTCGCAGACGTCGTCGATCGCCTGGATATTGGCCCAGGCCTCCAGTCCTGGCGCCTCGGCGGCCTGGATCACGTTGAGGTGCACGCCGTTGGAGAAACTGCCGCGCCCGCCCTTGATCAGCAGCACCTGGGTGTCTCGGGATTTGGCCCAGCGCAGAGCGGTGACCAGTCGCAGGCATTGCTCGGTGCTCATGGCGCCGTTGTAAAACTCGAAGGTCAGCTCACCGACAGGCCCTGATTCACGGTAGCGGATCGGTTGATAGGTTTCGGTGTCAGGGGTTGAGGCGATCGATCCGTGGAGGATGGGCACGTCCTTCAGCTGTGCAGCCAGTACGTGCCGGGCCGGACGTTTGAAGGTTTCTTCGCCGGGCCGGGGTTTGCGGCGCAACGAACCGATCCACACACTGCGATCGCCGGTGGCGACCAGTACCGCGTCGTCGCGCACCGCCAGAATCTCTCCAGGGGTGCCGCTGCGTGAGTCCCGGTGGGCGTCGTACACGTAATACTGACCACCCGCCAGGCTCGCCAGAACGCCGGGTTGTCCGTCGGCGGCGTCGATGCAGCGTTTGATAAAGCGTGAGCAGTCATGCCAACTGAAGGTCCGATCATCCTGCTTCATGTTCGGTTGCAAGCGGCCCAACACCCGGGGATGGTCATAATCCACCGGTACCGGCACATAACCGTCGATGAATTTGTCCACGACATCAAGAATACAGCGGACCGCCGCATCGCTGACCGGGCCGTTGTACAGCTCGGATTTGCGCAGACCTTGGGGCAGGTTGAACTCGCAGGTGGACCAGACCGGCCCGGCATCCATTTCTTCCACGGCTTGCAGCGCAGTGACACCCCAACGGGTCAGCTTATGGGTGATGGCCCAGTCGAGTGCGCTGGCGCCGCGGTCACCGACAATGCCTGGATGAATAATCACCACCGGGCGTTCACAGTTGCGCCACAGTTGTTGCGGCACCCGGTCCTTCAGGAACGGGCAGATCACCAGGTCGGCGCCAGACTGTTCGATCTGCTCGCAGACGGTGTCTTCGTCGGTAAACAGCACCACGCTCGGGCTATGCCCCAACTGGCGCAACTCCAGCCAGGCCCTTTGGCTCAGGCCATTGAATGCCGATGACAACAGAATAATGTTGAGTGGTCGCATGTTTGACTCTTCCTTGAGAATGGCCGGTCATCGGCCTCGACTGGGCCTTCATTGGCCTTCGATGCAAGTTATCGTGCGGGAATTACAGGCGCTGGAAGTTGATTTGGGTCAAACCATTCCGGCTTGCTTGTCAGTTGAAAGAGTAGAGCGGACGCACTCGTACTGGCACCTGTAAGAACTAACAGTTTTTTAGACGAGTTTGTGATGGCGGCGGTAGCGAACGAAGGGGATGGATGGGTTCGCGACGGCTTATACAGTTTGAGAAGTCGATGCAGTACCCCTGTGGGAGCGGGCTTGCTCGCGAAGGCATCCTGTCATTCAGCATTGATGTCGGCTGACAAGACGCGTTCGCGAGCAAGCCCGCTCCCACAGGGGATAGTCGGTGTTGGTGAGGTCTTTGTTCAAAACGCGAAACAGGAACAGCCAAACGCCCCCCAGAATCCCTGGAAATCACTGACAGGGGCTGACGACAACCGTGCCCGCTCATGACTGTGCGCATGCACCGCGCACGCGCCGACGCATTGATGCATCTGCGCCGTCAGCGGCGCCATGGGCTTCCAATGGCCTGGCACCTTGGCCACGGGCGACCATTCCGGCACCACCGGCACGGGCGGCGGCCCGAGTTTTTCGAACTCGACGGCGCCATAGACGATCTTGCCGTCGACGATGGTCAACACCGACTCGATCCATTTGATCGCTTCATCGTCGATGTGAAAGTAGTCCGCCGACAGTGCAATCAGATCCGCCAGTTGCCCGACTTTGATCTGGCCTTTCTTGCCTTGTTCGGAGGAAAACCAGGCGCTGCCGTGGGTGAACAGTTCCAGCGCCGTATCGCGGCTCAAGCCTTGCGGGTACAGCTCCAGTCCGCCGACGGTGCGGCCGCTGACCAGCCAGTACATCGAAGTCCACGGGTTGTAGCTGGACACCCGCGTGGCGTCGGTGCCGGCGCCGACCGGAAGGCCTTCGGCGAGCATGCGCGCGATCGGTGGCGTGTTTTCGGCGGCTTTGGCACCATAACGGTCGACGAAATATTCGCCCTGAAAGGCCATGCGATCCTGGATGGCGATGCCGCCGCCCAAGGCTTTCACCCGCTCGATGTTCTGCGGTGTGATGGTTTCCGCATGATCGAAGAACCACGGCAAACCGTCGAACGGAATGTCGCGATTGACCTTCTCGAACACGTCGAGCATGCGGCTGATGGATTCGTTGTAGGTGGCATGCAGGCGGAACGGCCAGCGTTGCTCCACCAGATGGCGCACCACCGGTTCCAGTTCCTGTTCCATGGTTTGCGGCAGGTCCGGGCGCGGTTCGAGGAAATCCTCGAAGTCCGCGGCCGAGAACACCAGCATTTCCCCGGCACCGTTGTGCCGCAGGAAGTCGTCGCCCTGGCCGTAATGGGAAGTGCTGGTCCAGTTTTTGAAATCGGTCAGCTCTTCCTTGGGCTTCTGCGTGAACAGGTTGTAGGCGATGCGCACCGTGAGCTGCTGGTCTTTGGCCAGTTGCTGGATGACCTGATAGTCGTCCGGGTAATTCTGATAACCGCCGCCGGCATCGATGGCGCTGGTCACGCCGAGGCGATTGAGTTCGCGCATAAACTGGCGGGTCGAATTGACCTGATACTCCAGTGGCAATTTCGGTCCCTTGGCGAGGGTCGAGTAAAGAATCATCGCGTTCGGGCGGGCGATCAGCATGCCAGTGGGATCGCCGTTGGCGTCCCGCTGAATTTCTCCGCCCGGCGGGTTTGGCGTGTCACGGGTGTAACCGACCACTTTCAGCGCAGCGCGGTTGAGCAGGGCTCGGTCGTACAAGTGCAGAACAAACACCGGGGTATCCGGCGCAGCCTTGTTCAGCTCATCAATCGTCGGCAGGCGTTTTTCGGCGAACTGGAATTCGTTCCAGCCACCGACTACTCGCACCCATTGTGGCGTCGGCGTGCGGTCGGCCTGGTCCTTGAGCAGGCGTAAGGCATCGACCAGTGACGGCACGCCTTCCCAGCGCAGTTCGAGGTTGTAGTTCAGGCCACCGCGGATCAGGTGCAGGTGCGAGTCGTTGAGGCCGGGGATCACCGTGCGGCCATGCAAGTCGATGATCTGCGTGCCGGGGCCCTGCAGCGCCATGGCCTGGGCGTCGCTGCCGACCACCACGAAGCGTCCGTCCTTGATCGCGACGGCGCTGGCCTGGGGTTTCTTGCGATCGACAGTGTGCAGGCGTCCGTTGTACAGAATGAGGTCGGCGGGGGCATCGGGCATGGTTTTACTCCCTGCGAATAGCGGGCTGATCCAGGCACCGACGGCACCTGCCGAAAGGCCTTGCAGTACACGTCGGCGATTGAAACCGTCGTGGTCGTCAGGTGGGCTCATGGCAGTGCTCCACGCAATTCATTTGGGAGGCAAGCAGCCGATGTCTGACGCATACGGCCAGAAGGAATATAGACGGCAAATCCGTAGGTAGCCGTTTTCCGAGGGCAGAAAACGACGAATCCCGCCTCGAGGGGCGGGATTCGTTTGCAGCCAGACGTGTTCCCGAAGACCGGGAGCGGCGCGCTTAGGCCGGGAACAGCTCGGACAGTTTCATGGCCAGCATCATGTCGCCTTCAGCGCGCAGTTTGCCGCCCATGAACGCTTGCATGCCGTCGGTCGAACCGTCGACGATGCCTTGCAGGGTTTCGCCGTCCATCACCAGAGTGACCTGGGCGTCAGGGTTTTCGCCTTCTTGCAGCTCGCAGGTGCTGTCTTTGACGATCAGCGAGAAGTTCTTGGTGTCGTCGATGCGGAAACCGAATACCAGGTCCAGACCGGCAGCGGCGGCTGGGTTGAACTTGGCTTTCATTGCTTGTACGGCATCAGCTACGGAGGTCATGGTTCGATCCTTTCTTGGGTAATAAGAGCAGGGTAATTACAGCTGGTGATTACAGCCAGGGTCACAATAGTCCGGACTCAGCGAAACGTGATGAGTTCCGGTGCCTTCAACAGTTGCAAGTGCGCATGACTGTTGAAAGAAGACAGTGCCACCTCGCGACCACGAAACTTCAGCAGGTTGAGCGAGGTGTTGACGATTTGCCAGTTCAGTTCAAATGCCTGCCGTGCCGGCATTTGCGTAATGAGGTGGAGCAGGGCAGTGATGGTGCCGCCGGAGGTGAACACGGCGATTTTCTGGGTGTTGTCGGCACTTTCGAGGATGCGGTGAAGACCGGCCTGCACGCGTTCGACAAAGCCCAGCCAGCTTTCAAGCCCCGGCGTGTCATAGGTGCCGGCAAGCCAGCGTTCGATGATCAGGGCAAAGATGCGCTGGAACTCGGCGCGGTTCTGCGCGGCGTTGCGCAGGATCTCCAGTGCTTCGGGTTCATCCTCCAGCATGGCTGGCAGCAGCGCGCGGATCACCGCGTCGGCGTCGAATTCGTTGAAGGCGGAATCGGTTTCCAGGGTCGGCACCGGCAGGCCCACGGCAGCGAACTGTTCCAGCGCGCTGGTGGCCGTATGCTGCTGGCGGCGCAGGTCGCCCGAAAGGCATCGGTCGAAGCTGACACCCAGCTCGGCAAGGTGCTTGCCGAGGATTTCTGCCTGGCGAACACCGGTCGGCGACAGGACGTCATAGTCGTCTGCACCAAAGGAGGCCTGGCCATGTCGAATCAAGTAGATGCTGCCCACGTCCGCGTCATCCCGGTACGTTGAAGGTCTGGCGAGGTTATGAGTATGGCAGTGAGCTGTCAATGAAAAAACATACGCTTGTTTGAAATGCCCGTTACAGGCTTGTTGCCAGAGGTTTCACGGCTGGCCGCCGAGGCGGAGCATGGGTATGCTTGAGTTATCCCGCGCGTTTATCAGGCTGCGCATCGTTTTTGAAGGAGTCACTGTGGAGTTTTTGTCCGAATACGCCAGTTTCCTGGCCAAGACCGTGACACTGGTGATCGCCATTCTGGTGGTCCTGGCCAGTTTCGCGGCGTTGCGCAGCAAGGGGCGGCGCAAGTCGGCCGGGCAGTTGCAAGTCAGTAAACTGAATGATTTCTACAAAGAGCTGCGTGAACGCCTGGAGCAAACCTTGCTCGACAAGGACCAGCTCAAGGCCTTGCGCAAATCCCAGGCTAAAACCGATAAAAAGCAAAAGAAGAAACCCGAGGCCAAGCCACGGGTGTTCGTGCTGGATTTCGACGGCGACATCAAGGCGTCGGCCACTGAAAGCCTGCGCCACGAGATCACCGCGCTGTTGACGTTGGCGACGCCAAAGGATGAAGTCGTGCTGCGTCTGGAAAGCGGCGGCGGCATGGTTCACAGCTACGGCCTGGCGTCTTCGCAACTGGCGCGCATTCGCGATGCGGGTGTGCCGTTGACCATTTGCATCGACAAGGTCGCGGCCAGCGGCGGCTACATGATGGCGTGCATCGGCGAGAAGATCATCAGCGCTCCGTTCGCAATCCTGGGTTCTATCGGCGTCGTGGCGCAGTTGCCCAACGTCAATCGCTTGCTGAAAAAACACGATATCGACTTCGAAGTTCTAACCGCCGGCGAATACAAGCGCACCTTGACCGTGTTTGGCGAAAACACCGAGAAGGGCCGCGAGAAGTTTCAGGAAGACCTGGACATCACCCATCAGCTGTTCAAGAACTTCGTTTCGCGTTATCGCCCGCAACTGGCCATCGACGAGGTCGCCACCGGCGAAATCTGGCTCGGCATCGCTGCGTTGGACAAACAGCTGGTGGACGAGCTCAAGACCAGTGACGAATACCTCGCTGAACGGGCGAAGAAGTCCGAGCTGTACCACTTGCATTACGCCGAACGCAAAAGCCTGCAGGAGCGCATCGGCATGGCGGCCAGTGGTTCGGTCGATCGCGTCTTGCTGAGCTGGTGGAGCCGGTTGACCCAGCAACGTTTCTGGTAATCGTCCCAGGCATCACCGTCAGTAAAAAAACCGTGGAATGCCCACGGTTTTTTTTGGCCTTCAGAACGTGTTCATGCTTCTTGCGTAAATAACGAATTTTCCTAATGCCATTGTCGAACGGTCGCGCTTTCGTGGGGAGTCAGGTCGGGTAGGGTGACAGACCTGAATTGACTGCAATGGATTGCGCCATGAATGATCTCCCTCACCACGTTGCCAACCCTCATCCGGCCCCGTCGCTGCGAATGCGCGACGAACTGAAAGCTGCTCTGGACATCGCCATTCCACAAACGCCCGGCCAATGGGGCGAACGCCTGATCAAGGAAAAATGGGGGCAGGACATTGACCCGCAGACGACGCTGATGGTCACCCTCGATTATCACTACAAGGGCCACCCAGAGGAGAACGGTTTCCAGCAGGGCCAGGTGGCGAGCTCGCTGTCGCTGCTGCAAGCGCTGCTTTCAAATTATCAGACGGTTGGAGACGGGCGTTTTGCCGAGACCGCCTTTGGTCTGTACACACCGCCAGACGTTGGACCGACGGTGCGGATTGTCGAGCATGTCGACGAGTTCGCCGATCACGGCAGCGGCAATCACGAAACCTATGAAGGCATCTATCGGCAAACAACTCCGCAGACTTACGGTCCCGCCTCACAATTGAAACTGAGGCCGGCCGACTTCAAGAAATGGATCTGGGAGCTGGACTTCAAGCGCGTATACGAGGCCTATCTTGATCAGGCCTGGCCTTCTGACGAGCTGCTCATGGCGTCCAGACCGTACGCCTTGAGGACATCGGTCAAAGCTGCGTTCGTAATGACGGCCTGGTTGCAGTTCAAGGAACGATGCCTGTCTCAAAAAGGACTTGAACTCGCGATGCAAGCGGCTGGCTTGCCGCCCGGTCAGGCATGGGAAACTACAACCATCGAACAACTGCAAGCAGCGACGTGCACCCCATTGTCCGTCAGGGCCGGGCGTTTGAAGCTGTACCGTTACACCGCAACGGATATCTGGGCGTTCCGTGACATTGCCAGTACCCGAGTGCTGTTGTACATCCCCGGTAACTCTTCACCGATGCACGAATTCACCGATGCCACTCAACTGCACCAATGGGTTGTCGCGCAGGGCAACCTCAGCGAGACAAAGCAGGCGTTGGCCGCCCATTTTGCCGAAGAGGATCGCGAGGACGGTACGTTTCATGCGGGCGTGCTGACGGCATTGGACGGCATGGCGCAATATCCCGCGATACACCGGTTGACCAACAACGCCGGTTTTTTCAATAACGATGGTTACTGGTGCCCCGCCGATTACATTGGCTACGACGATCCCCCATCGGCGACCGATCCGTTTGCGCAACTGGTGCTGACCATGAAGCAGGCCGCCCGCGCCAGTATCAAAAGCATTCGTACCGATGCACAGGTCAATCGTGACAATTTAAGTGCGGTGGTCGAGCCGGTGGTGCAGTGGATCAGCCGGTTCGGGCCCTTGGCGTTGTTCGTTCCGGGAGGCGAAGGCGTATTGGCGCTGGCCGGGCTTATTGACGCCGGTTACGGTCTTGATCAGGCAGTAAACGGTGAAACACCGCACGAACGGTCGGAAGGCGTGACGCGCACCGTGTTCGGTTTGCTGAATGCGCTGCCGATAGCCGCTGAGGTGGCGCTGAAGGGTGAAACTGCGGTCGCCCATTCAGAAGAAGGTGTGAGACCTGCGACGGAAATATCCGTTGCCTCAGCGCCACACCCAACGAGCCTGGCACTGCCGACACGGGTCGAGCTGATCCGCGGCATCGGCCCGTCCGTGGCGTCTTTCAGTGATGACGTCCTGGCACAGATCGGCAAAGTCAGCGCGATAGACGACGATATGTTGCGGCTGATGCAGACAGGGCATCCACCGACGCCTCTGCTGGCTGACACCATCAGTCGCTTCAAGATCGATCAGGATCTTGGTCCGGGCGGCGCAGCCGAGCCGTTCAACAGCCGTTACGCAGCGCTTCAACACTCGGAGCATGAGTGGGTTCGGCTGTTTCAACGCGAATATCCGGGACTGCCCAAAAACGCCATTGAACAAATGCTCGACCGCTACGGCGTGAATATCCAAGCGGCGCCCAACGTGACGGAGGTCAGGCAAGTGTTCGCACGCCTGGACGGCAAGGCACGGCAATACCAGCAGCATGTGCGGCTCAATCGAGCCTATGAAAGCCTATATCTTCGTTCCGTCGTTAATCCGGAGTCGGACACACTGGCTTTGCACTCACTCCAGAATCTGCCCGGTTGGCCGAAAAGCCTTCGGATCGATGTGCTCGATCAAACCGCCATCGGAAGAGTGCTGGACCGCAGCGGTCCACTTGACGCAACGAACGTCCGACACCTGATCAAGACCAGCGATCACTACCTGCATCACGGCATGCAGACTGACTTCTACCAAGCGCTGCTGGGTGTGCTGTCAGAAGACGAGCGTTCAGCGTTGCATTTGGTATCGCTTGATCCGGCCAGTGAATTGCGGCTGAAAATCAGTGATCAGGCATTACCCCGGTCAGAATTCAGACTCGGCCTCGGGAGAATGGACGCCCGGTTACCCTTCGAGCCGCAGGGACTCAGAGGCGGCGGCTTTCCGTCAACGCCCCAGTCCGAGGCGCTGACGCACCAGATGATGCGGCTGCAACTCAAAGAGGTCTATCCGGAGTTCACCGATGCCCAGGCGGATGTTGTTCTGCAACGGGAAGGCGTAAACGCACAGACTCACATTGAGTGGTTGAAGCAACAGCTGCAGCAACTCGACACCGACCTGACCGCCTGGGTAAATCAGGTGGAGGACGACGTCCATGACATGGATATCGATTTTCTGAACGCGAATGATCCCGCAGCGGCGGGACTGAACGCTGCCCAAATCGAAGCCTATAACGCTCAGCCGGAACAGATTGAAATACAAAACGAACGTGCCATTCGAAATGAGTTGGCGGAGCAGTTGGTCGACATTTGGCAACAGCGCAGACCGCCGCAGGATGTTCTCCCGGCAGGGAATCAGATACGCGGCGTCAAGCTGGATCTCGACTTCGAGAATTACCACCGATTGCCTGATTTGAATGTTCGGTTCAATAACGTTCTCGAATTATCGATGCGCGGCTTCCACCTGACCGAAGAGGAAAGCCTGAACGGGTTTCTAGAGAGTTTTCCAAATCTTGAAGGGCTGAATCTGGAAAGTGTCGACCTGAGTCACTTCAACCCGGGCGGGGACGCGCAACGCGCCATGCCTCCTGCAATCAATCAGATGCGGCATCTCACTACGCTGAATCTCAGGTCGACAAACCTGACTTTCAGTGAACACTCGGCTTCTCAACTGACTGATCTGACCGGTTTACGCACTCTGGTTCTGAGCGACAACCCATTGGGTGTCCCGCCTTTGGTGTTGGGGATGAACGACTTGCGTTGGCTCGACTTGAGAAATACCCGGATCAGTACTTGCCCGATCGGGATTATGGACCTGCCTTATCTGGAGAGCCTGGATCTACGCAATAACTGGATAAACCGGGTTCCCCAGCCGGTGCTGAATCAAGCTATCGCCAGGGATCGCGTGCTGCTGCAGGGTAATCAGTTAACGGACGAGGACACCCTGTTGCGTATCATGGGCCACCGGCGGCGAACAGGAATCAACCTGTGGTTGAGCGAGCCCGGCCCCAATTACGGCAACCCCATCGAGTGGTTGCGCGAAGGCAATAACGGGCAACGGGAAGCCCGAGTATTGACGTGGCAGAGACTCGCAGCCCGGCCCCATGGCGAACGGTTCTTGAGAATAGTGGATGGACTGAGCCTGACGGCGGATTTCCGGGTTGACTATCTGTCGCTTCAGGCGAGGGTGTGGCAACTTCTCGGCGACGCCGATGCGTCAGAAGCGCTGTGGACACGACTGGTTCAGGAAATTGAAGCGGCTCAGGTCGATCCGCAAAACCCGTTTACGCTGTTCACGGCACTTGAAGACCGTGCCCGGCTTTATCGGGACTGGGTGGCCATGGGGCAGCCGTTTCCGATAGACGCGCAGTAAAGGGAGAACCTTGAACCCCGGATGGGGTTCAAGGTGTGACGATCAGCGGCGACGGAACAGCGGCAGCGGTTCGTCGGTGGCGGCCTGATAGGTCACCGAGAAGTCCTTGAGGCCTTCAAGGGCTTCGTACGGGTCTTTATCGGCGCGAATGGCAAATGCGTCGAAACCGCAGCGGTGCATGTAGAACAACTGGTCGCGCAGCACATCGCCGATCGCCCGCAGTTCGCCTTTGAAGCCGTAGCGGTCACGCAGCAGACGGGCGTTGGAGTAGTTGCGACCATCGGTGAAGGCCGGGAAATTCAGGGCAATCACCTGGAACTGATCGACGTCGTCACCGATTTCTTCGGCTTCTTCATCGGCATCCAGCCACACGCCCAAGCCGCCATCGCGGGCCTTGAGCATGCGACTGTGTTCACGCCATAGCGTCAGCGGGACGATCAGGTCGTCGCAGTTGCTGATCTCGTCGATGTTGAAGTCCTTGGGCAGCAAGTGCCAGGTTTCGTCGACGACTTCGTTGTTCTTAATGATTCGCTGCATAGACGCGCTCCTTGAAGAGGTCGATGCCAATACGCTGATAAGTGTCGATGAAACGCTCGTCTTCGGTACGTTGCTCGATGTACACGTTGATCAGCTTCTCGATCACATCAGGCATGGCTTCCTGGGCGAAGGACGGGCCGAGGATCTTGCCCAGGCTGGCATCGCGGCTGGCGCTGCCACCGAGGGATACCTGATAGAACTCTTCGCCTTTCTTGTCCACCCCGAGGATACCGATGTGGCCGACGTGGTGGTGACCACAGGCGTTCATGCAGCCGGAGATGTTCAGGTCCAGCTCGCCGATGTCGAACAGGTAGTCCAGGTCTTCGAAACGACGCTGGATCGACTCCGCGATCGGGATCGACTTGGCGTTGGCCAGCGAGCAGAAATCGCCGCCGGGGCAGCAGATGATATCGGTCAGCAAGCCGATGTTCGGCGTGGCGAAACCTTGCTCGCGCAACTCGCCCCACATCGCGAACAGTTGGGTCTGTTCAACGTCGGCCAGAATGATGTTCTGTTCGTGGGAGGTGCGCAGTTGACCGAAGCTGTAGCGATCGGCCAGGTCGGCGACGGCGTCCAGCTGCTTGTCGGTGATGTCGCCCGGCGCAACGCCGGTCGGCTTCAGGGACAGGGTCACTGCCACATAACCCGGCTTCTTGTGGGCCAGGGTGTTGCGGGTGCGCCAGCGGGCGAAGCCCGGATGTTGTTTGTCGAGCTCGGCCAGTTCGGCTGCCTGGTTGTCCAGGGCCTTGTAGTCCGGATCGACGAAGTGTTTGGCGACGCGATGCACTTCGGCTTCGGTCAGCGTGGTCTGGCCACCGCGAAGGTGTTCCATTTCCGCGTCGACTTTCTGCGCGAAGACTTCAGGCGTCAGGGCCTTCACCAGAATCTTGATCCGCGCCTTGTACTTGTTGTCACGACGGCCATAGCGGTTGTAGACCCGCAGGATGGCGTCGAGGTAGCTCAACAGGTCTTGCCACGGCAGGAATTCATTGATGAACGCGCCCACCACCGGCGTACGGCCGAGGCCACCACCGACCAGCACACGGAAACCCAGTTCGCCAGCGGCGTTGTGCACCGGCTCAAGGCCGATGTCATGGACTTCGATGGCAGCACGGTCGGAGGTCGAACCGTTGATGGCGATCTTGAACTTGCGCGGCAAGTAAGCGAATTCAGGGTGGAACGTGGTCCACTGGCGAACGATCTCGCACCATGGGCGCGGGTCGATCAGCTCATCGGCCGCGACACCGGCGAACTGGTCGGTGGTGACGTTGCGCAGGCAGTTGCCGCTGGTCTGGATCGCGTGCATCTGCACGGTGGCTAGCTCAGCGAGAATGTCCGGGATGTCTTCCAGCGCCGGCCAGTTGAACTGCACGTTCTGCCGGGTGCTGATGTGGGCATAGCCCTTGTCGTAGTCGCGGGCGATCTTGGCCATCATTCGCGTCTGGCGCGAAGTCAGTTGGCCGTAAGGCACCGCCACCCGCAACATCGGCGCGAAGCGTTGGATATAAAGCCCGTTTTGCAGGCGCAGGGGGCGGAATTCTTCTTCGCTCAGCTCGCCTGCCAGATAGCGTCGGGTCTGATCACGGAACTGCTTGACGCGGTCCTCGATGATCCGCTGATCGTACTCGTCATATACGTACATATAAGTCCTGTTCTCAGGCTTGGGCCGGTCGGATCCCGTTGCGTTTTTTCGCCTGGAGGTCTCCGGTACTGCCTCGGCAATTCTGCGCGCACGGCCGCGCACTCCCTACGGAGCCGGGGCAAGATACCAGTTTGCAGTTATGCGCAAAAGTGATGTTTGAGTATATGTAAAGAACCAAAACGACTAACGAGAGCCGTTATTGATAAACCCGTATTTGTCGTGCGGGCAATCGTCGTCTTTACTGTGGTCGAGTCTTTATGCAATCACCGATAAAACCGACAAGAGGCGATGCAATGAGCAACCCTACCAAAGCGACAAAGCCTGACAGCACGGTCGATGCCTGGGCGATTCTGTTCCTGATCATCCTGGTCGTGGGCACTGCGGTATTTTGGGTCAGCCATCAATAACCGACCCCGTCCGGGCCCGGTTCCGACGATTGTCGGACAAAAGCCGGAATAAACACCGTTTTCCGGGGCTTCGCTGGCTATAATGCGCGGCGAAATTTCGGGGGCTCGGACGTTAATGTTGAAGTTTTTCTACACCTTCTTGCTGATGCTTGGCGCGGCTTACGGCCCTGTTGCGCATGCGGAATCGGTGTTGTTCCTGAATCCCGGGAAGACGGATGAAACCTTCTGGGTCAGCTATTCGCAATTTATGCAGGCGGCTGCCACGGATCTGGGCATCGATCTGCGGATTCTCTATTCCCAACGCATGCCCGAACTCACCGTGGCGCAAGCCCGTCTTGCGCTGCAAGGTCCTGATCGTCCGGACTATCTGGTGTTCGTCAACGAACAGTATGTCGCTCCGCAAATTTTGCGTCTGGCCCAAGGCAGCGGGGTCAAACTGTTCACGGTCAACGCTGCGCTGACGGCCAACCAGCTGAGTCTGTTGGGCGAACGCTCCGATCGATTGGGCAGCCTGGTGCCGAACGACGAGGAGGGCGGTTACCTGATGCTCAAGGATCTGATCCGCCAGCATCCCCCGGTAGCGCCCGGCGAGGTCATCGAGCTACTGGCGTTTTCCGGCTTGAAGATCACACCGTCGGCGCAGTTGCGCGAGCAAGGCATGATGCGCGCCTTGGCCGAGCACCCTGAAGTGCGTTTGCGCCAACTGGTTTACGGCGGCTGGACCCAGGGCCGGGCCTATGAACAAGCCAAATTGCTGTTCCGGCGTTATCCGAAGGTCTCGCTGGTGTGGTCGGCCAATGACGAAATGGCGTTTGGCGCCATGCAGGCGTATTCGGAGACGGGTGGAGTGCCCGGCAAAGATGCGTTGTTCAGCGGAGTGAACGCGTCGCCCGCCGCGTTGCAGGCGATGGTTGACGGGCGCTTGAGCGTATTGTTGGGCGGACACTTCACGTTGGGCGGTTGGGCGCTCGTGGAGTTGCATGACCATGAAAAGGGTGTGGACCTGGACCAGTACGGCGGGCGCGACCGGCTGATTCCGTTACTGCAATTGATCGACAAGGCCCAGGCCAAGCGGTTGCTGGCCATGGGCGCATCGCCGAATTATGGGGTGAACTTCCGTCGCTTGTCGGCCAAGGGGCGGCCGACGTCCTATCGCTATCCGTTCAGCCTGAAAACCCTGATGCACTAACGTCCCGCCAGATGCACCACCAATTGCACGATGCCAAACAGCGTCAGGGCAAACACCGCCGTGAACAGAATCCCCAGAATCACGAAATGACTCGGCTTGCCGTGGGTGAAATCCCGCGCCCGGTTCTTCCCGCTCTGCACCCCGAACGCGGCCGCCAAGACGCTGTGCAGCATCTGCCAGAAGCTCGGTGGTTTGTTGTCGACTGGATCGTCCATAAATCCCTCGTCACTTATGTGTGAGAGCTAAGCATAGACAATCCATGGCATGCACAAACCAAATGTGGGAGCTAGCCTGCTAGCGATGGCGGCGTGACAGTCAACGAAAGTGTTGAATGTTATGACCCCTTCGCTAGCAGGCTAGCTCCCACAGTAGATCTTCACTGGCTTAAGGGTTAGTTGTCGTAACCGAGGTTCGGTGCCAGCCACCGCTCAGTCACGCTCAACTCCTGCCCTTTACGCGACGTGTAGCTCTGCACCTGGTCTTTGTCGATCTTGCCTACCGCAAAATACTGCGCCTGCGGGTGAGCGAAGTACCAGCCGCTGACCGCCGCTGCCGGGAACATTGCGTAGTGTTCGGTGAGGAACACACCGCTGCGGCCAGCCTGCATTTCGCTGGCTTCAGGGTCGAGCAAGGCAAACAGGGTGCTTTTCTCGGTGTGATCCGGGCAGGCCGGATAGCCGGGAGCAGGGCGGATGCCGGTGTATTGCTCTTTGATCAGCGCCTCGTTGTCGAGCGTCTCATCCTTGGCGTAACCCCAGTAGTCTTTACGCACTTGCTGGTGCAGCCATTCGGCGCAGGCCTCGGCCAAACGGTCGGCCAGAGCCTTGACCATGATTGAGTTGTAATCGTCGCCAGCGTCTTGATAGGCCTTGGCCACTTCTTCTGCACCGATGCCGGCGGTGGTGATGAAGCCACCTACGTAGTCGGTGATTTCGCTGTCCTTCGGCGCGACGAAGTCGGCGAGGGAGAAGTTTGGCTTGCCGTCGGTCTTGATGATTTGCTGACGCAGGTGATGCAGCTTGGCCAATGGCTTGCCGTCATCGCCATAGACTTCGATGTCGTCGTCGCGCACCTGGTTGGCTGGCCAGAAGCCGAACACTGCGCGGGCGCTGATGAGTTTTTCGTCGATCAGTTTGGCGAGCATTTCCTGGGCATCGGCGTACAGGGCGGTAGCGGCCTCACCGACCACTTCATCCGTGAGGATGCGCGGGAACTTGCCGGCCAGGTCCCAGGAGATAAAGAACGGCGTCCAGTCGATGTACTCGGCCAGCACCTTCAGATCAATGTTGTCCAGCACACGCGATCCGGTAAAGGTCGGTTTGACCGGCTCATAGGCGCTCCAGTCGAACTGCGGCTTCTTGGCGATGGCGGCCGGGTAGCTTAGGCGTTCGGTGCGGGCGCTGCGGTTGGCGGTGCGCTCGCGAACGTCGATGTATTCCAGGCGGGTCTTCTCGACAAACGCCGGTTTCAATTCCTTGGACAGCAACTGCGTCGCCACGCCCACGGCGCGGGAGGCGTCGGTGACGTAGATCACCGCATCGTTGCTGTACTTCGGCTCGATCTTCACCGCCGTGTGCGCCTTGGAAGTGGTCGCGCCACCGATCATCAGGGGTAAATGGAAGTCCTGGCGCTGCATCTCACGGGCGACGTGGACCATTTCATCCAGCGAAGGCGTGATCAGACCGGACAGGCCGATGATGTCGCACTTCTGCTCCTTGGCAACCTGCAGGATCTTCTCGGCCGGGACCATCACGCCGAGGTCGACGATGTCGTAGCCGTTACAACCCAGCACCACGCCAACGATGTTCTTGCCGATGTCGTGCACGTCGCCCTTCACCGTAGCCATCAGGATCTTGCCCTTGGCTTGCGGCTTGTCACCTTTTTCCAGCTCGATGAACGGGATCAAGTGGGCTACGGCTTGCTTCATCACACGGGCGGATTTCACTACTTGCGGCAGGAACATTTTGCCGGCACCGAACAGGTCGCCGACGATGTTCATGCCGGACATCAGCGGGCCTTCGATCACTTCGATCGGGCGGGCGAACGACTGGCGCGATTCTTCGGTGTCTTCAACGATGTGCGTGGTGATGCCCTTGACCAGCGCATGCTCCAGACGCTTGTTGACGTCCCAGTTGCGCCACTCTTCGGTCTCGGCTTCCTTGACGCTGCCGTCGCCCTTGTACTTGTCGGCAATGGCGAGGAGGGCGTCAGTGCCGTTCGGAGTGCGGTTGAGTACTACGTCTTCAACCGCATCGCGCAGCTCGGCCGGGATCTGGTCGTAGATCTCCAGCTGGCCGGCGTTGACGATGCCCATGGTCAGGCCGTTGCGGATCGCGTACAGCAGGAACACCGAGTGGATCGCCTCGCGCACCGGGTTGTTGCCACGGAACGAGAACGACACGTTGGAAACGCCGCCCGAGGTCAGCGCGTACGGCAGCTCGTCGCGGATGTAGGCGCAGGCGTTGATGAAGTCCACGGCGTAGTTGTTGTGTTCTTCAATGCCGGTGGCCACGGCAAAGATGTTCGGGTCGAAGATGATGTCTTCCGGCGGGAAGCCGACTTCGTTGACCAGAATGTCGTAGGAGCGTTTGCAGATTTCTTTCTTGCGCGCTTCGGTGTCGGCCTGACCAGCCTCGTCGAATGCCATCACGACGACTGCGGCACCGTAGCGCTTGCACAGTTTGGCGTGGTGAATGAATTGCTCGACGCCTTCTTTCATGCTGATCGAGTTGACGATGCCCTTGCCCTGGATGCATTTCAGGCCGGCTTCGATCACTTCCCACTTCGAGGAGTCGATCATGATCGGCACGCGGGAGATGTCCGGTTCACCGGCAATCAGATTGAGGAAGGTCACCATGGCCTTCTTCGAATCGAGCATCCCCTCGTCCATGTTGATGTCGATGATCTGGGCGCCGGCTTCAACCTGTTGCAAGGCGACTTCCAGCGCTTCGGTGTAATTGTCTTCACGGATCAGCCGGGCGAACTTGGCGGAACCAGTGATGTTGGTGCGCTCGCCGACGTTGACGAACAACGAACTGCGATCGATGGTGAACGGTTCCAGACCGGAGAGGCGGCAAGCCTTCGGGATTTCCGGAATAACACGTGGCGCATAACCGGCCACGGCGTTGGCGATGGCTTCGATGTGACCCGGCGTGGTGCCGCAGCAGCCGCCGACGATGTTGAGGAAGCCGCTCTGGGCGAACTCTTCGATGACCTTGGCGGTTTCCGACGGCAGTTCGTCGTACTCACCGAATTCGTTCGGCAGACCGGCATTCGGGTGCGCCGAAACGTGGGTGCCGGCCTTGTTCGACAGCTCTTCCAGGTACGGACGCAACTCACTGGCACCGAGGGCGCAGTTCAGGCCGACCGAGATTGGCTTGGCGTGGGCCACCGAGTTCCAGAACGCTTCGGTGGTCTGGCCGGACAGGGTGCGGCCGGAGGCGTCGGTGATGGTGCCGGAGATCATGATCGGCAGTTCGACGCCCAGCTCTTCGAACACCCCTTGCACCGCGAAGATCGCCGCTTTGGCGTTCAGTGTGTCGAAAATGGTTTCGATCAGGATCAGGTCGGCGCCACCTTCGATCAGGCCTTTGGTGGCCTCGGTGTAGTTTTCCACCAGTTCATCGAAGGTCACGTTGCGATAGCCGGGGTTGTTCACGTCCGGCGACAGCGAGCAGGTGCGGCTGGTCGGGCCGAGGACGCCGGCAACGAAGCGCGGCTTGTCCGGGTTCTCCAGGGTTTTCGCATCGGCGACCTTGCGCGCCAGGCGGGCACCTTCTACGTTCAGTTCGTAGGCCAGCTCTTCCATGCCGTAATCGGCCATGGAAATCCGGGTGGCGTTAAAGGTGTTGGTTTCCAGAATGTCGGCGCCGGCATCCAGGTAGGCTTTCTCGATGCCGCCAATCACGTCAGGGCGGGTCAGCACCAGCAGGTCGTTGTTGCCCTTGACGTCGCTCGGCCAGTCGGCGAAGCGTTTGCCCCGGTAATCCTGCTCTTCGAGCTTGTAGCTCTGGATCATCGTGCCCATGCCGCCATCGAGAATCAGGATGCGCTCTTTGAGGGCGTGCTTGAGAGCTTGAAGGCGAACACTGCGATCGGACATTGGGACTACTCGAAAAGACCATGACGAAGGGCCGGGATAATAGCAAACCTGTGCGGTTTTAGAGCATGTCCCGGTTTTGCATGAATATCGCTCATGTTGGGGCGCGTGCTGGCCCGGTAGAATCGCGGCGTTTTTTCAGGATCAGGACCAGGGACATGTCGTATCGCGTCATCACCAGCATTTTTATGCTGCTTTTAAGCTGGGGTGCCGTTGCGCAAGGTCCGGCGATTTCCTACACGCAGGATATCCAACCGATCTTCACCGAAAAGTGCGTGGCCTGCCATGCCTGCTACGACTCCGCCTGTCAGCTCAATCTGGGCAGCGGTGAAGGGGTGGCGCGTGGCGCGACCAAATCCCCGGTCTACGATGGCGAACGCAGCCAGGCCGCCGCGCCGACCCGGTTGTTTTATGACGCGTTCGGTAAACGCGCCTGGCAGCAGAAGGGCTTCTATTCGGTCCTTGACGCCCAAGGCAGCCAGGCTGCTTTGATGGCGCGAATGCTGGAGCTGGGCCACACAACCCCGCTGCAACCCAATGCCAAGTTGCCGCAAGACATCGTCCTGGGCTTGAACCGGGAAAACATGTGCGCCATGCCGGCGGAGTTCGGCGGCTACGCCAGCACCCATCCGAAAGAAGGCATGCCGCTGGCGGTCACCGGCCTGACCGACCAGCAATACCAGACGCTGCAACGCTGGCTGGCCTCCGGCGCGCCCATTGATGAGCAAGGCCTGGTGCCTTCAGCGAAAGAAGCGTTACAGGTGGTGCAGTGGGAAAATCTGCTCAATTCGCCGGGTGCCAGACAAAGCCTGGTCGGCCGCTGGTTATTCGAGCATTGGTTCCTCGCTCATCTCTATTTCAAGGACGGCGAGCCGGGGCACTTCTTCCAGTGGGTCCGTTCGCGAACCCCGACTGGCCAGCCGATCGATCTGATCAATACCCGGCGCCCGAACGACGATCCGGGCACCCAGGTGTATTACCGCTTGTGGCCGGTGCAAGGCGTAATCGTGCACAAGACCCACATCACCTATCCGCTGAGCGCAGCGAAGATGGCGCGGATCAAAAGCCTGTTTTACAACGGTCAATGGCAGGTCAACGCCTTGCCGGGGTACGGTCCGGAACGCCGGGCCAATCCGTTCACCACTTTCGAAGCGATCCCGGCGCAGGCGCGTTATCAGTTCATGCTCGATAACGCCGAATACTTTGTGCGCACCTTCATTCGTGGGCCGGTCTGCCGTGGCCAGATTGCTACCGACGTGATCCGTGATCACTTCTGGGCACTGTTCCAGGCGCCGGAACACGACCTCTACATCACCGACCCGAACTACCGCGGCCAGGCCACGCCGTTGCTGGCGATGCCGGGGCAGAACGACGATGTGGGCAGCGTCCTGAGCCTGTGGCATGACTACCGCAACAAACGCAACGAGTACGAAGCGCTGCGTCGGGACAATTACGCGCAATTGCCGGCACCGAGCTGGTCGACCTTGTGGGCGGGCAATGACAACGCGTTGCTGAGCATCTTTCGGCATTTCGACAGTGCTTCGGTGAACAAGGGCCTGATCGGCGACGTGCCGCAAACCCTCTGGCTGTTTGACTTCCCGCTGTTGGAGCGCACGTATTATCAGTTGGCGGTCAACTTCGACGTGTTCGGCAACGTGTCGCACCAAGCGCAGACGCGCCTGTATTTCGACCTGATCCGCAACGGCGCAGAGCAGAATTTTCTGCGCCTGATGCCGGCCGATTCACGGGACGATTACCTCAACGATTGGTATCAGGCCGGCGGCCAATTCAAGATGTGGCTGGATTACGAAGCCATCGACAACGACACGCCAACGGCGCTGAAACTGGATGAGAAAGATCCCAAACGCGACTTCGCGATGCAGTTGTTGACCCGTTACGGCGAACTCAATGCCAGGCCCGATCCGATCAACCGCTGCGATGGCGCTTACTGCTCGCGGCCGAACATCGACCCGGCATTGCAGAGTGCCGAGCAGGCCTTGAGTCGCCTGACGTCACGCCCGGCGGCGGGTTTGAAGGTCATCGATCAGTTGCCGGAGGCGACCATGCTGCGCATCGAGACGGCGAGCGGCAAGCGTGAGGTCTACAGCCTGTTGCGCAACCGCGCTCATAGCAATGTGGCGTTCCTGCTCGGTGAGTCGCGGCGTTATCAGCCAGGGCTCGACACCGTGACGATTTTTCCGGGCGTGCTCAGCAGCTATCCGAATTTCATGTTCAACATTCCGGCCGATCAGGTGCCGGCGTTCGTCGATGCGATGGAAAGCGCCAAGGACGCGCACCGTTTCGAAAAAATCGTCGAGCGCTGGGGCATTCGCCGCAGCCATCCGCAGTTCTGGTTCTACTTCCATGACCTGAGTCGCTATATCCACGAAACCGAGCCGGTGGAAGAGGGCGTGCTGGACATGAACCGGTACGAGAATCTTTGATCGACCTTTAAGGGTGGGCAGGTGTCGGATTTCATAGGCACCGCCAATCCCTTGTGGGAGCGAGCCTGCTCGCGATAGCGGTGTATCAGGCAAATCAATATCGACTGACACTCCGCTATCGCGAGCAGGCTCGCTCCCACAGGGGATGTGTGGTGGTTTGGAGATTAGCGATCGGAGGGCCACCATGTTGATTTCAGTACAGGCACTGCGCGCCGTCGCGGCCTGGACGGTGGTCTGCCACCACTTCATGCAGATTTTTTTCGACTTCCAGGCCCGAGGTCCGGTGGGGCAAATGTTCATCGATAAGGGCGCGGTGGGCGTTGATATCTTCTTTGTCATCAGCGGGCTGGTGATTTTCCTGTCCACCGAAGGCAAATCGCTGCCGCCCGGGCGTTTTCTTCTGTATCGACTGTTTCGCATCGTTCCGGCGTACTGGCTGTACACGGTGCTGATGGCGCTGGTGGTCGTGTTCGCACAGCCTGTATTGCCGGATCAGACGATCGACTGGTCGCATTTCCTGCTGTCGCTGTTGTTCATTCCCACGGAAAACCCCGGCGGCTACGGGATTTATCCGACGCTTAATGTCGGCTGGACGCTGAATTACGAAATGCTCTTCTACGTGCTGTTTGCCTGGGCATTGCTGTTTCGCTTGCAGGTTCGGCTGCTGATTGTTGGCGCGCTGTTGTTTGCGGTGTGTCAGGCCTGGACCGGATATGGCTGGATCAGCGAGTTCTACCATTCGGACATTGTTTATGAGTTTCTGCTGGGGATCGCCATCGGCATGATTTACCGGCGCGGCTGGATCAAACCCGGTTTCTGGCTGCCCTTGCTGGGGATTGGCGGCGCCTTGCTGGCGATTTATAACCTGGCGCCGCAGCCGCGTTTCCTGGCCTGGGGCGTGCCCAGTGCGGTGTTGGTGATGGCGTGTATGGCGCTGGAACGCTTTTTCGAGAACACCCGGTTGTTCAAGGTGCTCGGCGATTGTTCTTACTCGGTGTACCTGATGCATGTGCTGGTGCTGTCTGCTGGTGGTTTTGTCGCACAGCGTTATGGGGTAAATCCCTACGTGATGTTCGCTGTTTGCGTGCTGACCATCGGCGTGGCCTCCTGGGCAAGTTACGAATTTGTGGAAAAAAGCAGCTATCGGTGGCTTAAAGGCTGGATTGACGGCGAATCGGCAAGCAACGCTGTCCCGGCTCTTTCCCGACAAAAATACTAGGACTTTGTACGGCGCGATGATTGGCGTAAACTGCGCCCAAGCCTGCGAGGAGTTTCCATGACCGCTATTACCATCACTGACGCCGCCCACGATTATCTGGCTGATCTGCTCTCCAAGCAGAACACCCCGGGTATCGGCATCCGCGTCTTTATCACCCAGCCTGGCACCCAGTACGCCGAAACCTGCATTGCCTACTGCAAGCCGGGCGAAGAGAAACCTGAAGACACCGCGCTGGGGCTGAAAAGCTTCACCGCTTACATCGATTCGTTCAGCGAAGCTTTTCTGGACGACGCGGTTGTCGACTATGCCACCGACCGCATGGGCGGCCAGCTGACGATCAAGGCGCCCAACGCCAAAGTGCCGATGGTCAACGCCGACAGCCCGGTCAACGAGCGTATCAAATACTACCTGCAAACCGAGATCAACCCGGGGCTGGCCAGCCACGGCGGTCAGGTCAGCCTGATCGATGTGGTCGAAGACGGCATCGCGGTGCTGAAGTTCGGCGGCGGTTGCCAGGGCTGTGGCCAGGCAGACGTCACCCTTCGCGAAGGCATCGAGCGCACCTTGCTCGAGCGCATTCCCGAGCTCAAGGGTGTACGCGATGTGACTGACCACACGCAGAAAGAAAACGCCTACTACTAAGGTGTTCGCTGCGAAATGAAAAAACGGCACCCGTGAGTGCCGTTTTTTTATGGGTGATCGATTATCTGTGAGTGAATGGACTTACCTGTGGCGAGGGGATTTATCCCCGTTGGGCAGCGAAGCGGCCCCCTGCATTCTTCCGGGTGCACCTCGCAATCAGGTTTAGCGACGGCTTCGCCGCCGAACGGGGCGGTGCGACGTTTCGCTAAATCCCCTCACCACAGAGCCACTTATCTCAGCGTTGTGCTTGGCTCAGGGCCTGTAGAGATGCGCATGCCCCGCGCGATACAGCGACGACTCGCTGAACTGATCACTCCCCAACACCCGGCCCACCAGAATCAACGCCGTACGCCGAAACCCTTTCGCCGCAACCTTCCCGGCAATGTCCTCAATCGTCCCGACGACCCAATCCTGATCCGGCCAGCTCGCCCGGTGAATCACCGCAATCGGGCAGTCTGCGCCGTAATGCGGCAGCAATTGGGCGATGATCTTTTCCAGATGCTGCACGCCCAAATGAATCGCCATGGTCGCCCCATGCTGCGCCAGGCTACCCAGCTCTTCACCGGCCGGCATCACGGTCTTGTCGGCATAGCGGGTCAGAATCACACTCTGTGAGACGTCGGGCAGCGTCAGTTCCGCCCCCAAGAGCGCCGCACACGCCGCCGTCGCCGTGACCCCGGGAACGATTTCAAACGCAATCCCGAGTTCACGCAGATAGCGAATCTGCTCACCAATCGCTCCATAAAGACTCGGATCACCCGAATGCACCCGCGCCACGTCCTGACCGTTGGCGTGGGCGGTTTTGATCAGTTCGATGATCTGTTCCAGGTGCAACTCGGCGCTGTTGACCACCTGTTCGGCACAATGGCCTTCGAGCACCGCGGCAGGCACCAAAGAGCCGGCATAGATGATCACCGGGCAACTGCGAATCAGCCGTTGGCCTTTGACGGTGATCAGTTCCGGGTCGCCGGGACCTGCGCCAATGAAGTAGACGGTCATCGTCCGTTCCTTTGAATAGAGAGTCTGTTGGAAAAAGGGCTCGGGCAACGCCTGATATGAAGATTGCTCATGATCGGAGGCGGGGATTATCGGGGATCTTACGCAACGCAGGCCAATGCGAGGGTGGCCTGGGCATATTTTTGTCGCGAAATCAGCAGTTTCGCCGGTGCCTTGGCCAGGTGTTCGGCCAGGGCCAGGGCGGCACTTTCCGCCACGCCGTAGCAGCCGGTGCGTTCGAACGCGATGTCCGAATGGTGGCTGAGTTGCGGTTTGTAACCTTTCAATTGCTCACTGCTGAAATACATCAGCGGCAACGCGAGTTGTTCGGCGAGTTCGACCAGGCCAGGCTCATCACGCTTCAGGTCGATGCTGGCCAGGGCCTTGATCTGGTGAAGTCCGATTTTATGAGCCTGCAGTGCCTGATCGAGTAACGCCCGCAGCGTGCTGGCGGGGCAGCCGCGCTGGCAGCCCAGGCCGACCACTAAAGTCGGCGCTGTGCGGGTATCAATCATGCGTGGTATTGGCCAGCGCTTTTGCGGCGGAACAACCAGGCGCTGATCAGGCCCAGGGCCAGCCAGAACGCGACGTTGGTCAACTGCGAAGCGATTTTGAACTGCGTCTCCAAGGCTTCCGGAGCCAGCATCGAGTGCACTTCCGGTTGTGGCGCGCCGATTACGTGCGGAACGGCGAGAATCGCCACGCCGAGGATCTTCATCAGCCAGTGGCGGCTGAACACAATCAACGCAATGCCGACGGCGGTGGAAGCGGCCGTACAGATCCACCAGAGTTGCCGTTGGGCCAGATCAGCCGCGGCAGTGCCCGGCAGTTCAGGCGGCAGGCCGAGGGTCGGCGCGAGCACGAAGGTCGCGTAACCGGCCAGGCCCCAGAGCAGGCCCTGAGAGGTTTTGGTCGGTGCACGCAAGGTGTAGAGACCGGCGAGCATCAGGGCGAAACCGACAGCCACCACCAGATTGCCACCCGTGGTCGACAGCAGGCGCTGCCAGCCGTCTTCCGGCTCCCAGGCTTCGGCGTCGTGAGTGTGAGCGGCGACACCGGCGGCGTGTTCGTGGACTTCAACCGCGGCCGGCTCGGATTTTTCGTAGGTTTCGGCCTGCAGAATCAGCGGTGACACCCAGAAACTTTGCAGTAGGGTCAGCAACAGGGCGGCCAGCAGCCCGCTGAAACCTGCGGTTTGCGCAATACGCTTGATCATGTCGACAGGTCTCAATGGCACGGGAAGGCGGAGCTGTGACGGGTATCGTGCGCGGCGTTGTGCACCGCTTCGATGTGCGAGAAACCGGCGAAATAGACGAGACACGCGCCGAGGATCGACGCACACACGGCGGCGGTCAGGCGTTGGCTCAGGGTTGTGGTGGTGCTGGCGGTGCTGTGGCCGGTGCTGCTGATGATCGACATGGCGCTTCCCTCTGGTCTGTCAGCGGGTGAATAGAGCGCATGGAAGACCCCTGCGAGTCGGGCACGCAGAGGCTCAACAGCGCCCGCCCACCGCGGGTTTGTTATTCAGTGATCGTAGTGGTCACTTTGTGTTGCGGGCCGGTCTCCGGGCTCACGAGGGGGGCTGGCTTTCGCCGGAACCTGCAAGCATCACCTTCCCATGCCGAACTGCTGGCACAGTGGATCTGACGCTTCGCTCGCTTACCGTTGCGGGGGCAGCACCGGACTGACATGGCTTTGAGTAAAGCACATGATTCACCGGTTTCCCGTTTCACCCTGTGAAGGGCACCCGTAACAAGGCGTGTAGGAGAGCATGGGCGGGGGTTTGGCGTCAATTGCCATGGGTTCTCATCTCTGAGGCGAGGAGGACTCCTGTGGCGATGGGATTTATCTGTGGCGAGGGGATTTATCCCCGTTGGGCTGCGAAGCGGCCCCCTGCATTTCTTCAGACATACCCCGCAAACAGGTCTTGCGACGGCTTCGCCGCCGAACGGGGATAAATCCCCTCGCCACAGGTAAGCCTCCTCCCACAAGGGGCTAATCAACTGACGGACATTGACCCGCCCCCACACGATGCGTAGCCTTGCGCTTTCGAGGTTCTTCGGCATTTGCCGAAGCTAAGAAGGGAACGCGGTCGATGCCGCGGCTGCCCCCGCAACTGTGAACGGTGATGTTCGCTGCCACGCCACTGCAAACCCTGTCCAGCGGGTTCGCGGGAAGGCGCAGCGAATGCCAATCTGCATTTGGCACACCGTCAGCCAGGAGACCTGCCTCGACACAGATTCTCACTACAACCGGGCGGGGTGATCCGGTGGCGAACTCTTCCGCGCGCGCCCGTCGCTGCGATTGTCGTCCCGTATGCCCGCCACCTTGCCAAAGGGCATCCGATGAAAACACTGGCCAAACTCCCCGTCACCATCGTTACCGGCTTCCTCGGCTCGGGCAAAACCACCTTGCTGCGGCACATGCTCGACAACGCGCAGGGCCGCCGCATCGCGGTGATCGTCAACGAGTTTGGCGAGCTGGGCATCGACGGCGAAATCCTCAAGCAATGCTCCATTGGCTGCACCGAAGAAGAAGCCAACGGCCGCGTCTACGAACTGGCCAACGGCTGCCTGTGCTGCACCGTCCAGGAAGAATTCTTCCCGGTGATGCGCGAACTCGTCGCCCGTCGCGGCGACCTTGATCACATCCTGATCGAAACCTCGGGCCTGGCCTTGCCAAAGCCGCTGGTTCAAGCCTTCCAGTGGCCGGAAATCCGCAGCGCCTGCACCGTTGACGCAGTCATCACCGTGGTCGACAGCCCGGCCGTTGCCGCCGGCACCTTCGCGGCTTTCCCGGATCAGGTCGATGCCCAGCGCAAACTCGACCCGAACCTGGACCACGAATCGCCGCTGCACGAGTTGTTCGCCGACCAACTGGCCAGCGCCGACCTGGTGATCCTCAACAAGGCCGACCTGATCAGCCCTGAAGATCTCGCCCGTGTGCGCCTGGAAGTCGCCGAAGAGCTGCCGCCCGCCGTCAAAGTCATCGAAGCCAGCAGCGGACGTGTGCCACTGGACGTGTTGATCGGCCTCGGTGCCGGTTCCGAAGAACACATCGACAGCCGTCACAGCCATCACGATCACCACCATGAAGGTGAAGACGATCATGATCACGACGCCTTCGATTCCATCTCCATCGAACTGCCGCAAGCCGACGAAAGCCTGCTGCTGGACGCGCTGACCCAACTGGTGGTCCAGCACGGCATCCTGCGCGTCAAAGGTTTCGCCGCGATTCCGAACAAGCCGATGCGCTTGCTGATCCAGGGCGTGGGCACGCGTTTCGACAAGCATTTCGACCGTCAGTGGGGCGCCGAAGAAGCGCGTACCACGCGCCTGGTGCTGATCGGCCAGGAACTGGACGCCACGCTGCTTGAAGCGCAATTGCGCGCCGCGCTCAGCGTTTAAGCCATGCACCTGCTCAGGACCCAGCCCGGCGGTTTCGTGTCGGATGACAACATTGCCGACCTTGGACAAACCCCCGCCGAGTTGGTGATCCTGTGCAGCGGCGATTCCAGCCTGGCGTTGCTCGCCGAAGCGGCGCAGCAGTTGCCCGACGATTACCCCAGCGTGCGTCTGGCCAACCCGATGCAGGTGCAGAATCACGCCTCGGTCGACCTGTATGTCGACGAAGTGCTGCGCCATGCCAAGGTGATCCTGATTTCGCTGCACGGCGGCATCGCCTATTGGCGTTACGGTGTCGAGCGTCTGGTGGAGCTGTCCCAACGTGGTGTGCAACTGATTCTGGTGCCCGGCGATGATCGTCCGGACCCGGAGCTCAGTGACCTGAGCACCGCGATAGCCGAAGACCGCGACCGGCTTTGGCAGTTTTTGCGTCAGGGCGGCATGGCCAATGCCCTGGATTTCTTCCGCTGTCTGGCCAATCGCTGGCTGGATCGCGACTACGCCTGGGCCGAGCCGCAAACCCTGCCGCGCACAGCGATTTACCATCCACAAAAAAGCCCCGCTGAACTGAGCGATTGGCAAGCCGACTGGCAGGCCGGTCAACCGGTGGCGGCGGTGCTGTTCTATCGCTCGCATTTGCAGGCGGCAAACACTGCGTTCATCGATGTTTTCTGCCAGCGTTTGCAGGCGGCGGGTTTGAATCCGTTGCCGATTGCGCTGGCCAGTTTGAAAGAACCCGGCTGCCTGACGGTGGTCGAGGACCTGCTGGACGAAGTCGAGGCGGGGGTGATTCTCAACACCACCGGCTTCGCGCAATCAAGCCCTGAAGCGCCGCATTTGCGGCCGTTTCGCCGCAACATTCCGGTGATCCAGGCGATTTGCGCCCAGGACAACGAGCCGGGCTGGCTCGCCAGCGAACAAGGTCTCGGCCCGCGTGATCTGGCGATGCACATCGCGCTCCCGGAGCTGGACGGACGGATCATCAGCCGACCGATCAGCTTCAAGGACCTGGCGTGGCGCAGTGAGCGCAGTCAGTCGGACGTGGTGTGCTATCGGGCGCAACCGGAACGCATGGATTTCGTCGCCGAACTGGCGCGGCGCTGGATCGATCTGGCGCGGGTGCCGAACAGCGAAAAACGCATCGCGCTGATCCTCGCCAACTACCCGACCCGCGACGGGCGCATCGGCAACGGCGTGGGCCTCGACACCCCGGCTGCTGCAATGAACATCCTGCGTGCGCTGCACACTGAAGGTTATCCGCTGCCCGCCGAGTTGCCGGAAAGCGGCACTGCGTTGATCCAGCAATTGCTCGGTGGCGTCAGCAACGACCTCGACACGATTGACCAGCGTCCCTGTCAGCAAAGCCTGGCGATGGACGACTATCGGGCGATGTTCAAGGCCTTGCCCGAAGCCAATCAGCAAGCCGTGCTGGAGCGCTGGGGCACGCCTGACAGCGATCCGATGTGCCGCGACGGACGCATGATGATCGCCGGGCTGCGCTTTGGCCTGACTTTCGTCGGCATTCAGCCGGCGCGGGGATATCAGGTCGACCCGAGCGCGGTGTATCACGACCCGGATCTGGTACCGCCCCACGGCTATCTGGCGTTCTACTTCTGGTTGCGCAACACCTACGGCGCTGACGGCGTGATTCACGTCGGCAAGCACGGCAACCTCGAATGGCTGCCGGGCAAAGGCGTCGGGCTCTCCGAAAATTGCTGGCCGGATGCGCTGCTCGGGCCGTTGCCGAATATCTATCCCTTCATCGTCAACGATCCGGGCGAGGGCGCCCAGGCCAAGCGTCGCACCCAGGCGGTGATCATCGACCACCTGATGCCGCCGCTGACCCGCGCCGAAACCTACGGCCCGTTGCGCAACCTTGAGTTGCTGGCGGACGAGTATTACGAAGCGCAGTTGCTCGACCCGCGCCGCGCCCGGGAATTGCAGCGCGACATCCTGCAACTGGTGCGCGACACGCACATCGACCGTGAACTGCAACTGGACGAAAAGCTCAACAGCGACGCCGATGCGGCGATCTGGTTGCCTCGGCTGGACACGTACCTGTGCGACTTGAAAGAGTCGCAGATCCGCGATGGCTTGCACATCTTTGGCGAGTCGCCGACCGGGCGTTTGCGCATTGATACGTTGTTGGCGCTGTTGCGGATCCCCCGTGGCGATGGTCGTGGGGCGCAATCGAGTCTGTTGCGGGCGTTGGCCAAGGCGTTCGAGTTGGGGTTTGATCCGCTGGATTGCGCGTTGGCCGAGCCATGGACCGGACCGCGCCCCGTTGAACTTCTGAGCGTTACTGATGAAGTGTGGCGCACGACTGGTGACACACGCGAACGTCTCGAACTGTTCGCCGCCCAACTCATCGCGCATACTCTGGATACCGACGCCGAACCCCGTGAGAACAAGCTTCTGTGGCGAGGGGATTTATCCCCGTTGGGCTGCGAAGCGGCCCCAAAAAATGGGACTGCTACGCAATCCAACGGGGATAAATCCCCTCGCCACAACAGCCCGCTCCCACAGGAGGCACCCTGGTCTGAAGTGAGCGCCATCCTCGACAGCCTGTGCGAAGTCGTCGCCCCACGCCTGGACGCCTGCGGCCCCGCAGAAATGCGCGGCCTGCTCGATGCCCTCAGCGGTCGTTTCGTCCCGGCCGGTCCCAGCGGTGCGCCGAGTCGCGGTCGTCTGGACGTGCTGCCCACCGGGCGCAATTTCTACTCGGTGGACGTGCGCAACCTGCCAACCACCACCGCCTGGCGCATCGGTTTCCAGTCGGCGAACCTGATTCTCGAACGGCATTTGCAGGACCACGGCGATCACCTGCGCCAGCTCGGCCTGTCCGTCTGGGGCACGGCGACCATGCGCACCGGCGGCGACGACATTGCCCAGGCCATGGCCTTGATGGGCGTGCGCCCGGTCTGGGCCACTGGCAGTCAACGGGTCGACGACTTTGAAATCCTGCCGCTGAGCCTGCTCGACCGCCCGCGCGTGGACGTGACCTTGCGCGTGTCCGGGTTCTTCCGCGATGCCTTCGCCAACCTGATCCGCCTGTTCGACGCCGCCGTGCAAGCGGTCGCTGCGCTGGACGAACCGGACGACCTCAACCCGTTGGCCGCCAAAGTACGCGCCGAGCGTGAAGCGTTGATCCAGGCGGGCCTTGATGAAGAAGCGGCCAAGCGCCAGGCCGGCTGGCGCATCTTCGGCGCCAAGCCCGGTGCTTATGGCGCAGGTGTGCAAGGCGCCATCGACGGTCGCTTGTGGCAAAGCCGCGAGGACCTGGCCGAGGTTTACCTGAATTGGGGCGGCTACGCTTACGGCGGGTCCGATGAAGGCACCGCCGCTCGCGAACAATTCGCCCAGCGCCTGAGCCAGGTTCAGGCTGTGCTGCAAAACCAGGACAACCGCGAGCATGATTTGCTCGATTCCAACGACTATTACCAATTCCAGGGTGGCATGCTCGCCGCCGTGGAAAGCCTCAGCGGCGAAGCGGCGGCCAGTTACCATGGCGATCACAGTCAGCCAGACTTGCCGAAGATTCGCACTTTGAAGGAAGAGCTGAATCGGGTGATCCGCTCCCGGGCGGCGAATCCGAAGTGGATCGACGGCGTGAAACGTCACGGCTATAAAGGCGCGTTCGAATTGGCAGCGACGGTGGATAATCTGTTCGCGTTCGACGCTACGACCCAACTGATCGACGATCATCAATACGCGTTGCTGGCGGATGCGTATTTGCTCGATCCGGCGACCCGGGATTTTGTCCGCGAGCATAATCCCCACGCGCTGCGCGACATGACCGAGCGCATGCTCGAGGCGCAACAGCGGGGGATGTGGCAGGAGCCGGGCGCGTATCGCGAGGCACTGGAAAACCTGTTGCTGGACATAGAAGAAGACAGCTGAAATGGATCTGTGGCGAGGGAGCTTGCTCCCGCTGGGCTGCGCAGCAGCCCTAAAACCTGAATGCACATTTTTTCAGGCATTGCTTAGTGTCAGCATCTACGGCTGCTTCGCAGCCAGACGGGAGCAAGCTCCCTCGCCACAGGTTTGGAGTATGTTCTTGAGATCGCTTTTACCGACCATGACTGAGTATTGAAGATGACCGACACCCCCCATTTCCCACTCTCCGCCGTGGTCGGCGCCGACGATCTGAAACTCGCCCTCTATCTGACCGCCATCGACCCGAAAATCGGCGGCGTGCTGATCGAAGGCCCGCGCGGCATGGCCAAATCCACCCTGGCCCGAGGTCTCGCGGATCTACTCGCCAGCGGTCAATTCGTCACGCTGCCTCTGGGCGCCACTGAAGAACGGCTGGTCGGCACCCTCGACCTCGACGCCGCCCTGAGCGAAGGCCGCGCACAATTTTCCCCCGGCGTATTGGCCAAGGCTGACGGCGGTGTGCTGTACGTCGATGAAGTCAATCTGTTGCCCGACCACCTCGTCGACCTGTTGCTCGACGTGGCCGCCAGCGGCACCAACCTGATCGAGCGCGACGGGATTTCCCATCGGCATTCGGCGAAGTTCGTCCTGATCGGCACCATGAACCCGGAAGAGGGCGAACTGCGGCCGCAACTGCTTGACCGTTTTGGCCTGAACGTCGCCCTCAGTGGTCATACAGCACCGGCCGAACGCGGGCAGATCATCCGTCGGCGTCTGGATTTCGACAGCGATCCCCAAGGTTTCTGCGTCGAGTGGGAAAGCCAGCAACAGTCGTTGCGTGAACGTTGCCAGAAGGCGCGCAGCGCATTGGCAAGCATCCCTCTGGATGATGCAGCACTGGCGCAGATCACCGAGCGCTGTTTTGCCGCCGGTGTCGATGGCCTGCGCGCCGATCTGGTCTGGTTGCGCGCGGCCCGGGCCCACGCCGCCTGGCGAGGAGCGGGTGCGATCAGCGAGGAAGATATCGACGCCGTTGCCGAGTTCGCCCTGCGTCATCGCCGTCGCGAACCATCGCCTCCGGCGCCGCAACACAATCAGTCGCCCTCGGCGCAGCCTTCCAGCCCGAGCGAGGGCCAGGGCCAATGGGGTGAAATGCCCGCTCAGGCGCTGCCGGTCGGCGCCCGCCGTGAAGTGCCGAGCTGGCCAAAAAAGCCCTAGGCATTCGCCCTCGATCTGACGCGGGGGCGAATGCCAGACCCCGCGCAGGACGGCTGGATAACGGCAAACAGGGCAAGCGTCACGCCGCGCGCAGCGGCTCGATCAACTGGCCCGGCACCTTGCTCAATGGCCGGCCGCGTCAGCGCAGCGATGTGCTGTTCCACCTGCGCACCCGTTGCCCTCATGAACTGTGGCTGGTGATCGTTGACGCATCGGCCTCGACTCGCCGTCATCAGGCGCTGAGCGATGCCAAGGGGTTGCTCGCGCAAGTGTTCGACGACGCGTATCGCCAGCGCGCGCGCCTGGCTTTGCTGACCGCCAGCGGCCAGGCGCCGAAGTGGCAGGTGCAAGGCTTGAAAGCGTCGACGGGGTTGCGTGCCTGGCTCGATGGCTTGGGTGCGGGCGGCGGTACGCCGATGTTGGCTGCGCTGGGCGAAGCGGGGCGCTGGCTTGCGGCGCGACAAAAACGCTTTCCGGCGGAACAGCAAAGGCTGCTGCTGGTGACCGATGGGCGATTGAAGGAATGGCCGGGGTTGCCGGTTCTGGATTGTCCGGGATTATTGATTGATATCGAGCGCGGGCCGATTCGATTAGGGCGGGCCAGACAGATGGCGGCAGAGTTGCAGGCGGATTATCGGCACATTGATGAGCTGGTTTCGGGCTGAAAGATGTGTTGTCTGCAAGGGCCCCTTCGCGGGCAAGCCCGCTCCCACAGGGATCTGCGGCGCTCACAAATCCTGTGGGAGCGGGCTTGCCCGCAATGGCATCACCTCGATTTCCGATATTCATGGCGAATCCACATCGCTCCCCTATGCTCTGAATGCATTCGATCAAAGGAATGAATCATGCGCGTACTGGCCGTCAACCCCCAGAACGACTTCCGCGTCAAAGCCTACGCCGGCACCAATGGTGTGCTGTTGGCCATGGACGTGGCCGAACCCCGTCGCAAAGGCCTGCTGGGTTTCGCCATCGAAAAACAGCAGGGGAGCAAGCCCTGGCTGTTTTTGTTCAATAGCCTGACGTTCCCGGGCAAGGCCCATACCTTCCCCCAATATCGCGCCACCCCGAGCGATATCGCGCCGTTGCAGAAATTTCGCTGGGCCGATTACGCGGTCAATCCGGGGCTGACCATCCATTACCGAATCTATCTGGCCTACGGCAGCGTCGATGCGCCGCAACTGGGTGAGTTCCTGGAGGTGACGGTCGTTTCCGATGACGGTCATCCCGGCAACCAAAGCGTCAATTTCAACCGCGCCGTGGCTGCCAGCCAGGCATTCCAGCGCAAGTTTCCCGAGCTCGACACACTCCTCAGCGGCCAAGACAGACTGCCCATCGAAGCCTGGCCCGATGCCCCGCGCCAGTGGCTGGAGAACGGGCTGCTCGGGCGTTTGCTGGGGTTTATCGAGCGGGCCGTCGATGGCCAGTGGGCACTGGATATCGCCATCTACGAGTACCAGTTGCCGGTGATTGTCGAGGCGGTGAACGCGGCGCAGGAACGGGGCGTGGACCTTCGCGTCCTTTATCACGCGCAACCAGACGAAGACACCACCGCCATGAACGAGGCGAGCCTGGAAAAGATCCCGGCGGCGAACAAGCGCGGGCGCGTCACCCACAGTATTTTTCACAACAAGTTTATGGTCCTGAGCCGGCTCGACGGCGCGGGTCTGCGTCAGCCTGAAGCGGTGCTCTGCGGCAGCACTAACTTCACCCCTAACGGCATCTACCGCCAGGCCAACGTGGTGCATGTGCTGGACGATTCTCGGGTCGGCGCCAGCTACCTGCAAATGTTCGAGCAGGTCTGGAACACACCGGCGGATGTCGGCGCCACGCGGCAATGGATCACCCAACACAACCCGATGGACCCGACCCAGCCGTTGTTCGCCGGATTCTCACCGCGCTCGGGGCAGGGCGACTTGCACGAGTTCGTCGACATCATCAATGCGGCGAAAAAAGACCTGCTGTTCGTCACCGCGTTCACCTTGCCCGACGCCATCCTCAATGCGTTACTCGGCGAACCCCACGACGACATTTTGCGCTACGGCCTGCAAAACTCCGCGAGCAAGATCACCGGATTTCACGCCGACCGCACCGCCGAGTTCACCACGGTTGCGCTGCTCAATACCGGCCTGGAAGGTTGGCTCCTGGAAAGCAAGGAAGGCCAGAAGGGCAACCTGCTGGTGCACACCAAAGCCATCGTCACGGATTTCACTAGCGATTCGCCGACGATCATCAGCGGCAGCCATAACCTCAGTGCGGCAGCCAGTCACAGCAATGACGAAAACTACCTGATCATCCGCGGCGATACTGACCTGGCGGACCGTTATGGTCTGGAATTGCTGCGGTTTTATGAGCATTACCGGTTTCGCTATTACGCGAAAAAACTGGCGCTCAAGCAGGTCAAGCCGTTGGCGGCGGATGACCGTTGGACTGATGATTATTATGTTGAGGGGAATTTGCGGCAGTTGTCGCGACTGCGTTTTTCCGGGCAGTAATCGTTGTCCTCACTGGCCCCATCGCGAGCAGGCTCGCTCCCACATTGGATCTCCTTATGACGAAGATCCTTGTGGGAGCTAGCCTGCTAGCGATGGGGGCGACACGGTTTCAGCGCGTCAGCGAAACAGATTAGTGCGCGCCAACTCAATCACCTCATCCCCACGCCCGCTCATCACCGCTTTGAGCATGTACAAACTGAACCCTTTGGCTTGTTCCAGCTTGATCGACGGGGGCATCGCCAGTTCCTGGGTCGCCGTTATTACGTCCACCAGCACCGGCCCGTCATGGGCCAGCGCCCGGCGCAAGGCCGGTTCCAGCGCCTCGGATTCCTCGACGCGAATCCCCAGAATGCCCATGGCGTTGGCCATCGCGGCGAAGTCGGGGTTGTGCAGGTCGGTGCCGGTGTCCAGCAGTCCGCTGGATTTCATTTCCATCGCCACGAAGCCGAGCGAGGCATTGTCGTAGACGATGATTTTCACCGGCAGCTTCAGTTGCGCCAGCGAGATGAAATCCCCCATCAGCATGCTGAAACCACCGTCGCCGGACAGCGAAATCACCTGTCGCCCGGGAAACGCCGCTTGCGCGCCGATGGCCTGAGGCATCGCGTTCGCCATGGAGCCGTGGTTGAACGAGCCGAGCAGTCGGCGCTGGCCATTCATTTTCAGATAGCGCGCGGCCCAGACCGTCGGCGTGCCCACGTCGGCGGTGAAGATTGCATCGTCATCGGCCAGCTCGCTGAGCAGGCGAGTGAGGTATTGCGGATGAATCGGCCGACCCGGCGCCGACGGTTGAGCCAGGTCATCCAGGCCCTGACGCGCCTTTTGGTAGTGTTTGAGGGATGACTCGAGAAAGCTGCGGTCGCCCTGATAAGGCAGGTGCGGCAGCAACGCGGCGAGGGTTTCGCTAACGTCGGCGGCGATGCCCAGATCCAGCGTAGTGCGGCGGCCGAGGGCTTGCGGGTCGTGGTCGATCTGAATGATGGTGGCGTCGGTAGGATAGAACTGGCGATAGGGAAAGTCAGTGCCGAGCATCACCAGCGTGTCGCAGTTGAGCATGGCGTGATATCCGGAGCTGAAGCCGATCAGCCCGGTCATGCCGACGTCGAACGGGTTGTCCCACTCCACGTGCTCCTTGCCGCGCAGCGCATGCACCACCGGCGCGCCGAGGGCGTCAGCCAACGCCACCACCTGATCGTGGGCGCCCGCGCAGCCAGCGCCACACATCAGGGTCACGGCTTTGCTTTGGCTCAGCAATTCGACCAGCCGATCCAGGTCCTGAGGCGCGGGCAGGGTGCGCGGTTTTGAGAGCGCCGGCCAGGGCTTGAGGTTGTCTTCGACTTCCTGCAGCGCCACGTCACCGGGAATCACCACCACCGCGACGCCGCGATTGAGGATGGCACTGCGCATCGCCCGATGCAGCACCTGAGGCATCTGCGCCGGATTGCTCACCAGTTCGACGAAGTGGCTGCATTCCTTGAACAGTTCCTGCGGGTGGGTTTCCTGAAAGTAGTTCAGGCCCACTTCTGAGGATGGAATCTGCGCGGCGATGGCCAACACCGGCACATGGTTTTTGTGGCAATCGTACAGCCCGTTGATCAAGTGCAGATTGCCCGGCCCGCAACTGCCGGCGCACACCGCCAGTTGTCCGGTCACCGCCGCGTCGGCACCGGCGGCGAACGCGGCGACTTCCTCGTGGCGCACGTGCATCCACTCGATGCTGTCCATAGTGCGCAGGGCCTCGGTCAGACCGTTAAGGCTGTCGCCGGTCAGGCCCCAGATGCGTTTGACGCCGGCCTGTTCAAGGGTGGTTGCCAGTTGTTGGGCAAGGTTGATTTTCGCCATGGGGTGCTCCACTGATGAATGAATTGTCCTCGCGATTAAAAGAGGACAACACGGTGGCAACCATGACTCACCCGGATGTGTGATTACTTGCCCATCGCCTGCCGGTACTGACGCGTGCGCCGGGCGATGTACAACTGATCGAGGATCAACGCCCATATCGCCGAAACCTGTGGCCGGGTCTTGCGCCCACGGCTCAGGCGATGCAGCTGGAATTTCACCACGGCCATGCTCGCCAGGGCCGCCAGCGGTTTGCGCTTCCAGCGGATCGGCGGCAATTGCGGATGGCTGTCCTGGCCTTCGCGCCAGCGCCTGACCAGCTGCGGTTCGATGGCCAGCGCCGTGCCGATACCGGCCATGGCGATGCCGCTATCGAGCACCTGTTCGACGATGGCCAGGCGTCGAATCCCACCGGTCACCATCACCGGCATACTCGCGACGCTGGCCAGTTCGCCGGCCATTTCCAGAAAGTACGCCTCCCGCGCCAAGGTCCTGCCGTCGCGGGCTTCGCCTTGCATGGCCGGCGCTTCGTAGCTGCCCCCGGAAAGTTCCAGCAAATCGATGTTCTGATCGTTGAGCCACAGGATCACTTGCCGGGCGTCGTCGGCGTCGAAACCGCCGCGCTGGAAGTCCGCCGAGTTGAGTTTTACCGCCACACAAAACTCTGGCGACACGGCCTGGCGAACGGCGCTGACCACGTCCAGCAGCAGACGGGCGCGATTCTCCAGGGAACCGCCCCAACGGTCCGTGCGGCGATTGGTCAATGGCGAGAGAAACTGGCTGAGCAGGTAGCCGTGCGCGGCATGAATCTGCACGCCGGTGAAGCCGGCTTTTTCCGCCAGTGCAGCACTGGTGGCGAAGCGCTGGATGACCTCGGCGATATCGCTTTCCGACATCGGTTTGGGTTCGGCAAACATCTTGGAGAACGAACCCAGGTCCAGCGCCACGGCCGACGGTGCCCAGGCTTGCTGGCCGAGGTTGGCCATGGTCTGCCGGCCAGGATGATTAAGCTGCACCCAAAAGTGCGCACCGCCGGATCGGCCGATGGTCGCCCACTGCCGGAACTGCTCAAGATGCAGCTCGTCTTCCAGCACCACGCCCGCAGGGCCGGTCATGGCGCGGCGATCGATCATCACGTTGCCGGTCAGCAACAGGCCGGTTTCGCCCTCGGCCCAAGCTTGATACAGCTGAAACAGCGCGCTGGACGGTGCTTGCCCGGTGTCCGCGAGGTTCTCTTCCATCGCGGCTTTGGCGATGCGATTGCCGAGGGTCTGGCCGTTGGGCAAATTAAGCGTTTGGAAAGGCGACATGCTTGACTCCTCATCAGTGATGAGTAGAGGCTAAGCTTAAAGTTAACTTTAATGTCAAGCAGGCAAATGAGGCCGAGATGAAGATTGGTGAATTGGCGCAGTTGAGCGGGTTGAACGCGTCGCGCATTCGGTTTTACGAAGCTCAGGGCCTGATCCGGCAAGTGGAACGCCTGGCCAACGGCTACCGGCGTTACCCACCGCAAGTCCTGCAAACCCTGAAGATCATCCAGTGCGCACAGCAGGCCGGGTTCAGCCTTGAAGAGCTGAAGTTATTGTTGCCGGACACGGTGACGGGTGAGTTCAAGCACGATGAACTGGTGGCGAGCCTAGGGCGCAAAGTCGAACAGATCGAAGCGATGCAACTGCACCTGGCTCAGAGCAAGGCGCAGTTGCTGGAGTTGATCGATAACATCCAGGCACGGCCCGAAGGAATGGCCTGCGGTGAGAATGCCGAGCGGGTGCTGGCGTCGATGAAGCATTAGTTCTGACCGAGGCAGTTTTCGCCAAAGGCCTGGTAACGCAGGACGTGTGTGGTGCCTGCAGTATCAATGTAGGTCATCTCCCGAGGCAGGGGACCGCACCCATCGCTGCTGGTCATTTTGAGCACTTTGGCGATATGAAGCGGGGTCGAATACTTATAGTCCTCGACTTTCGGCGTGCTGGAATTGTCGATGGAAGCGGCCGCTGCAACACCGCTCAGACTGATGAGAAACAGGGCGGACAGGATGCGTTTCATGATGGGGCTCTCGTAGTGGCTACTGAACGATTTCAGTGGCAGTACGACGAGCCCCGTCGGGGTTTATTCCAGGCCCAGGGAAAAACTTTTCTGCGCCGGGATCGGATTGCGCATCAAGGTGCCAACCACCAACGCCCCCAGCAAGGCCAGCAAACCGGCGACCAGAAGCAGCAGGCTGAAGCCACCGACGAACGCCTGGCGTGCCAGCGGCTCGACCAGCGCACGCGCGGTTTCCGGAAGCAGGTTCATCGCCGCGGTCATGTCACCGGCGACCACCCGTGAGGCAATGCCCTTGGACTGTCCGAGCCATTGCGCGTCTTGCGCAGACAGGCTGGTGCGCAACAGCAATTCGGTATGACTGGACAACAACGCACCGAAGACGCCGATGGCCAGCACGATCGCGCTGAAACGCATGGTGGTGCTCATGCCTGAGGCCATGCCGGTGCGCTCGCGGGGCACGCAGACCATGATGTTTTTTTGCGTGTCGCCGTTGAGCAGGCCGGCACCGGCGCCCGTCACGGCAATGGCCAGGGCGAAGGGCAGGTAGCCGCCGCTACTGACGGCCCAGGCGCTCAGCAGGTTGCCGCTGCCGACCAGGGTCAAACCCGCCGCCATCAGCGTCGCAGGTGCAAAACGATGGGCAAGGCGAGCGCCGATGCGCGGGCAAATCAACATGGTTACGGCAAACGGCAGCATCCCCAGCCCCGACGCGATAGCCGAGAAGCCCAGGCCGTTTTGCAGGTAGAACGGCAACAACGTCATCATCACCTGGGCACAACCGGCGTAGGCAAACATGCCGAGCAGGGCGCCGATGAAACGCGGATGCCTGAACAATTGCAGGTCGACCATCGGCCGCTGCTGCATCCGCTCAATCAGCACGAACAATCCCAACAGCAGGGCGCCACCGATGAGCCGGGCGTAGGTGAGCGGGTTGTTCCAGCCGATGCGGTTGGCCTCGATCAAGCCCCAGATCAGGCACAGCAAACTTGCACTGAACGCCAGGCTGCCCCAAGGATCGAGGCGCGCCGACTGGGTGTCCCGGGATTCCGGCACGGCGCGCCAGACCATGAACATCAGGAACGCGCCCACCGGCAGGTTGAGGTAGAAGATCCAGCGCCATCCCACATATTCGGTGATCAGCCCGCCGACCGTCGGCGCAGCGGTCATCGCCACGCCCATGCACGCACCCCAGAACGCCCAGGCCTTGGCCCGTTCGACTTCATCGTGAAAGGTGTGGCCGATGGAGGCCAGGGCCGACGTCAGCAACAACGCTGCGCCGACACCCTTGACCGCCCGCGCGATGTCGAGGAACAACGCCGTCGGCGCCGCGCCGCAACCGATGGAGGCCAGGATGAAGATGCCCAGACCCCAAAGCAGGGTTTTCTGCCGGCCAAAGCGGTCGGCGATGCTGCCTGCCGGCAACAACAACGCTGCGAACGCCAGCATGTAGGCACTGACCACCCATTCGATGTCGGCAAAGTTCGCGCCCAGGTCTCGTGCGATGGTCGGCAGGGTGACGGCGACGATGTTGGTGTCGAGCACGATCAGCGAGCAGACGCCGGAGGCTGTCAGCAGTGTCAGGCGTGGACTGACCCGGCTCATGGTGTGATTGCCTTTTGGGCAAGATCGATGACGGCGGCAGCGAAAAGAGGTTTGACGTACATGAGGTTGGCTCTCTACTGTGATTGGCACTGAGCTTATCGCGATCGATTACAGGCTTTATTAGCCTGTTATCGGGATTTCATTACCTTTGAGCTAATGCACCCATGGACATACGGCATTTCCGCTACTTTCTGGCCGTTGCCCGGCAAGGCAACTTTACTCGCGCCGCCGAACAACTCGGTATCGCGCCTCCGACGCTGACTCGACAGATCCAGGACATGGAGAACGAACTCGGCACGCGACTGTTCGTGCGCCAGACCCGTGAAGTCAGCCTGACCGAGGCCGGTGCCGCACTAATGATCGAAGCCGAGGCGACGGTGCGGCAATTCGAGTACGCCCAGCAAAATGCCCAGCGCGCCGGACGCGGCGATATCGGTCATATCGAACTGGGTTACGTGGCGTCGGCGGTGTACTCGGGGGTGCTGCAAAGGCAGGTGCAGGCCTTCAGTCGCGAGTGCCCGGACGTCAGCCTGAACGTGCGGGAAAGCCCCATGGCGTCATTGCCGACCATGGTGGTCGAGGGACGATTCGACATTGGTTACGTCCGCTCGCCCATGACTCTGCCTGACGGCCTGGAGGCCATTCGCCTGAATTCGGAAGGCTTCGTGCTGGCGCTGTCCACCGAGTCCTGGCTGTGTCATCTGCCGGACATCAGTCCCGAGCATCTACAAAGCGAGACGTTCATCCTGCCGGAGCAAATCAGCGGGACGTTGCAAGTCGCCGCCGAGGGCGGGTTTGCACCGAAACTGGGTGCGCAGCCGGGCGGGCTGGTGGCGGTGATTGCGCTGGTGTCGTTGGGGCAGGGCGTGGCGGTGGTGCCGGAGTCGGTGGTCGGGCATGTCGGATTGCCGGGTGTGTTGTACCGGGCGATCAAGGGCTGCGAGGCGACATCGTGGTTGTCGTTGATTCATCGGCGGTTCGAGAAGTCGGCAGCGGTGGTCAGGTACATCGAGCAAGTCAAAAAGCGCTGATTACAATTTTTGTAATGATTTCCAACTGTAGGAAATGTCGCTTTCGCCTGTACGATCCAAGGCCATATTCCTTTCAGGACTTGCATGAACACCCTTTTGGAGCCTCCCGGTTATCCTTTCTCCTCGCGCTTCCACGCGGTCTTGATGCACGCGAAACATCCGGTTTTCCGACTTCCGAATCCCCTTGTCACTTCACCGCCACGGCCTCTGCGTCGCGCCTTGCCGTGCCCGGCTTTCTGAATTTACTGAAGAGATCGAGACGTTTTTATGGAATGGATAGCTGATCCCACCGCATGGCTGGGGCTATTGACCTTGATTGTGCTGGAGCTGGTGCTGGGCATCGACAACCTGGTGTTTATCGCCATCCTGGCCGACAAGCTGCCGCCCGAGCAACGTGACCGTGCGCGACTCATCGGTTTGTCCCTGGCGTTGCTGATGCGCCTGGGCCTGCTGGCGAGTATTTCGTGGCTGGTGACCCTGACTCAGCCGTTGTTTGAGGTGTTTGACAAGAGCTTCTCCGGCCGTGACCTGATCATGCTGTTCGGTGGTGTGTTCTTGTTGTTCAAGGCCACCATGGAATTGCACGAGCGACTCGAAGGCCATGTCGGCCAGCGCGCTTCCAATGCGGTTTATGCGATGTTCTGGCCGATCGTGGCGCAGATCGTGGTGCTCGATGCGGTGTTCTCCCTCGATGCGGTCATTACCGCTGTGGGCATGGTCGATGAACTGGCCGTGATGATGATCGCGGTGATTATTTCCATCGGCCTGATGATCGTCGCCAGCAAGCCGCTGACCCGTTTCGTCAATGAACACCCGACAGTGATCATGCTCTGTCTGGGCTTTCTGATGATGATCGGCTTCGCGCTGACTGCTGAAGGCTTGGGGTTCCACATTCCGAAGGGCTACCTGTACGCGGCCATCGGTTTCTCGATCCTGATCGAGATCTTCAACCAGATTGCCCGGGCTCGCCGTAAAAAATCGGTGCAGGGCCTGCGACCGATACGTGAGCGCACGGCCCACGCCGTGATGCGTTTGCTGGGTGGTCGCACGCTCGCGGTGGAAGAGGTTGGCGAGGAGATTGCCGACATGCTGGACAACGGTGAAGCACCGAGCACAAGTCTGTTCGACCGTCGCGAGCGGGTGATGATCAGTGGTGTGCTGCAACTCGCCGAGCGACCGATCCGCACCTTGATGACCGTGCGCGCTGATGTGGATCACATCGACCTGTCTGATGATGCCGAAGCCATTCGCACGCGCCTGATGAATTCGTCCTATTCACGCCTGCCGCTGATTCGCGATGGTGCGGTGGATGAGCCGCTGGGCTTCGTGCACAAGAAGGAGTTGCTCAAGGAGTACCTGGCTGGTAACCAGCCAGGTCTTGAGTATCTGGCTCGCAAGACCATCAATTTGCTGGACAGTTACTCGATCCTCAATGCCTTGGAACAGATGCGCAAAGCCTCGACTCACATTGCGTTCGTGGTCAATGAGTTCGGTGACTTTGTCGGTGTCTTGACCATGACTGACATTCTCGAATCGATTGCCGGCGAGTTGCCGGACGCCAGCGAAATCGAGGGCCCGGATGTGGTCGAGGAGCAGGGTGGTTTCATGGTCAGCGGCGCGTTGAACCTGGCGCGGGTGCAACAGCGGACCGGTTTTGCGGCAGAGCCTACCGATGACTATCAAACCCTGGCCGGGCTGGTGGTCAGCCTGCTGGATCGCCTGCCGATGATCGGTGACAGCCACGAGTGGGAAGGCTGGCGGCTCACGGTGGCGTCGGTCGAGGAGCGGCGGGTGACGCGGGTGTTGCTGGTGCGCGCTGTTTAGATCGTTCCCACGTGTGGGAACGATCCTCTCAAACCCCCATCAACGTTCGCGCCCGAGGAACAGTGCACAGTCTGCGAAGGGTCTGGCGTAACCACGCCAGATCGTGAGCCGGTTTACGGGCCACCGTTGCCGGTCTCACGTTTCCGATGTGCCTGGCGAAGTCTTCCTGCAGGGTTTGTTCAGTGCCGATGCCCTTGAGCTTTTTCAGCAGCTTCCCGTCCTTGTAAAATAGCACGGTCGGTGTCCCGGTGACGCACGGGTGTCGAGGCGATTCACCCGTGTCCAGCATGTAGATGTGCGCGTGATGCCGATAAGACTCGGCGATCTGGCGGAAGATCGGCCCGGCCCAATCGCAGGCCGGACAGTGCTGACTGCCGAAGTACAAAATCACTGGACGCCAGGTTTTCAGGGATTTGCGGTAGACCAGGGGCATTGCGTTGTGGGCAGTTATCGAGCGCATTGAAATCTCTTTATTCAACAAACGCACAAGGACTATTTTAGCGGGGGAGTGAACCTCGGCTGATCACCAATCGATGGCCAGCCCGGTTAGAGCTGCTCAGTTTGATAAAGGAATGAGCAAAGCAAAATCAAAACAGGACCCAAACTCGCCTTGGGTACCATCGTTTGCGCTCAACGTTACAATCATCTCGGTGGTGCCAGCAGGCGCGTTGACAATCTGTTCTTGCTTCGTCCATGGAGTGCCGCCGCCAATGTTGAGATGAACGGTTTGATTTGAAGGCAGCAACTCCAATGTTGCTCGACACGCGGAACCGCCGTCCGTTTTCATTCGCACGGAAAACTCGAAATCACCTTCCGCGTTGATTTTGACGCGTTGAGTAATCAGGGCGCCGACCTGCAAGGCACAGTGACCCTCTTCAAACCTGACTTTGGCTTGCGAGTTAGGATTCCAGTGCGTACCGCCGTTTAGGAAATTACCGTTGAGCAGTAAATTGGAATTATCTTTTTCGGATTGTTGGGACATTTAAAAACTCCTGTCAGTGGCAATACATCAATTCGGTGTTCCATCACTTGGCATACGCCCGGGCGACGGTGAAGAGATTGAGCGCTGATATCAGCGTCACCACAACTGTCAGATCTGACAGGTAAAGCGCACTTCCAGACGAACGGCACCGTGAAAATCGGTATTTCTTCCTCGTTCGCGCTCGCTTCTGAGTGGGTGACAACGCACCCAAATGTGGCCTTGTTACCCAACTTGTTGCTTGGGGTAGCGCTTTCCCACGAACGGCGCAATGCAGCCGTTCAACTTGAATATTAACTATCCGGTTGAATTCATTAGCTTTACCTCACCCCTAGGATTCCGCGCCGATCCTGTGGCACACTTTCTGCTGTCTATTCCGTTGTTACATACCAAAGTCCGGTATAGCGGAATAAACATCACCCTGGAGTGCTTGCCATGCATCGCCGACCTTCTTTGTTCAAAGCGTGTATTTTTTTTGTCGCCGCTTCGGCTGCTGCCATGGGCGTGGCCCAGGCGGCGGACAGCAAGCTCGATAGCGTGCTGTCCCGTGGGAAACTGATTGTGGGTACGGGCAGTACCAATGCGCCGTGGCACTTCCAGGGAGCGGATGGCAAGTTGCAGGGGTTCGATATCGATATCGGGAAAATGATTGCCAAGGGGTTGTTCAACGATCCGACCAAAGTTGAATTCGTGGTGCAGTCCTCCGATGCGCGGATTCCCAACCTGCTGACCGACAAGGTCGACATCAGTTGCCAGTTCATCACCGTGACTGCCAGCCGCGCCCAGCAGGTGGCGTTCACCTTGCCGTACTACCGCGAAGGCGTCGGCCTGCTGTTGCCGGCCAACAGCAAGTACAAGGAAATCGAAGATCTCAAAGCGGCGAACGACAGCGTCACCGTGGCCGTGCTGCAGAACGTGTACGCCGAAGAGCTGGTGCACCAAGCACTGCCTAAAGCCAAGGTCGATCAGTACGACAGCGTGGACCTGATGTATCAGGCCGTGAACTCAGGCCGTGCCGACGCCGCTGCCACCGATCAGTCGTCGGTGAAATACCTGATGGTGCAGAACCCTGGCCGCTATCGCAGCCCGACTTACGCCTGGAGCCCTCAGACCTACGCCTGCGCGGTCAAACGCGGCGATCAGGATTGGCTGAACTTCGTCAACACCACCTTGCATGAAGCCATGACCGGCGTTGAGTTCCCGACTTACGCGGCGTCCTTCAAGCAGTGGTTCGGTGTCGATCTGCCGTCGCCAGCCATCGGTTTCCCTGTCGAATTCAAATGATCCCGTGAGAGCGGGGCGGTGATGCATCGCCCCGTTCAAAAGGTACTGCTGACCATGAACTATCAGTTGAACTTTGCCGCCGTGTGGCGCGATTTCGACACCTTGCTGGCGGGGCTCGGTCTGGGCCTCGAACTGGCGCTGGTGTCGATCGCCATCGGTTGCGTGATCGGCCTGATGATGGCGTTTGCTTTGCTGTCAAAGCACCGTGCATTACGGGTACTGGCGTCGGTGTATGTGACGGTGATCCGTAATACGCCGATTCTGGTGTTGATTCTGTTGATCTACTTTGCCTTGCCGAGCCTTGGGATCCGTCTGGACAAGATCCCGTCGTTCATCATCACCCTGTCGCTGTATGCCGGGGCGTACCTGACTGAAGTGTTCCGCGGCGGCTTGTTGAGCATCCCGAAAGGACAACGTGAAGCCGGGCTGGCCATCGGTCTCGGCGAGTGGCAGGTCAAGGCCTACGTCACCGTTCCGGTGATGCTGCGCAACGTGCTGCCAGCCTTGTCGAACAACTTCATCTCGCTGTTCAAGGACACCTCGCTGGCCGCTGCGATTGCGGTGCCGGAGCTGACCTATTACGCGCGCAAGATCAATGTCGAGAGCTACCGGGTGATTGAAACCTGGATGGTGACCACAGCGCTCTATGTTGCGGCCTGTTACCTCATTGCCATGATGCTGCGTTACCTCGAGCAGCGTCTGGCGATCCGCCGATAGGAGGCCCCATGTACGAATCACCCAGTTGGTTGCATGAGTTATGGGTTGCCCGCGAAGTGTTGTGGCAAGGCTTTCTGACCAGTGTGCAGGTCTCTGCCCTGGCGATTTTGCTGGGCACGCTGGTCGGCATTGTCGCCGGCCTGGTGCTGACTTACGGCAAGTTCTGGATGCGCGCGCCGTTCCGGTTTTACGTGGACATCATTCGCGGTACGCCGGTGTTTGTGCTGGTGCTGGCCTGCTTTTACATGGCGCCCGCACTGGGCTGGCAGATCAGTGCGTTTCAGGCCGGCGCCTTGGGGTTGACGCTGTTTTGCGGCTCCCACGTCGCGGAGATTGTGCGCGGTGCGTTGCAAGCGTTGCCCAGCGGTCAGATGGAAGCGAGCAAGGCGATTGGCCTGACGTTTTATCAAGCGCTCGGCTACGTGTTGTTGCCCCAGGCGTTGCGGCAGATCCTGCCGACCTGGGTCAACTCGTCCACGGAGATCGTCAAGGCTTCGACCTTGCTGTCGGTCATCGGTGTGGCGGAATTGCTGCTCAGCACGCAGCAGATCATCGCCCGTACCTTCATGACGCTGGAGTTTTACCTGTTCGCCGGATTTCTGTTTTTCGTCATCAACTACGCCATCGAATTACTCGGCCGGCACATTGAAAAGCGGGTGGCCTTGCCATGACTCAACCTCAAGTTTCGACACAAAACCAGGCCTTGCTGGACATTCGCGGCCTGCATAAACAGTACGGCAAGCTTGAAGTGCTCAAGGGCGTCGACCTGACCATGCAGCGCGGCAACGTGGTCACGCTGATCGGCTCCAGCGGCTCGGGCAAGACCACGTTGCTGCGTTGCGTGAACATGCTCGAAGAATTCCAGGGCGGGCAGATCATGCTCGATGGCGAGTCCATCGGGTATGACGAGGTCAACGGCAAACGCGTGCGTCACGCAGAAAAAGTCATCGCCCGGCATCGCGCCATGACCGGCATGGCGTTCCAGCAGTTCAACCTGTTCCCGCACCTGACTGCGTTGCAGAACGTCACCCTCGGCTTGCTCAAGGTCAAGAAGCTGCACAAGGACGAAGCCGTGGCGCTGGCGGAAAAATGGCTGGAGCGGGTCGGCTTGCTGGAACGCCGTGATCACTATCCCGGTCAGTTGTCCGGCGGCCAGCAACAGCGCGTGGCGATTGCCCGGGCGATTGCGATGAACCCGAGCCTGATGCTGTTCGACGAAGTGACCTCGGCCCTCGACCCGGAGCTGGTCGGCGAAGTGCTGAACGTCATCAAGGGCCTCGCCGATGAGGGCATGACCATGTTGCTGGTCACCCACGAGATGCGTTTTGCCTTCGAGGTATCGGACAAAATCGTTTTCATGAACCAGGGGCGGATCGAAGAGCAGGGGCCTCCCAAGGAACTGTTCGAACGCCCGCAATCACCGCGCCTGGCAGAATTTCTCAAGAACACGCGGTTTTAAACATCATTTTCAATCAGGAGAAACACTCATGAGCATTACTCGTTACGGCACCGGCAGCACCGCCGCTGGCGGTCAGCCTCGTCCTTTCGCCCGAGCCGTTGAAGCCGATGGCTGGCTGCACGTTTCCGGGCAGGTGCCGGCGGTGGACGGCGAGATCATTACTGGCGGCATCGTCGAGCAGACCCACCAGACCATGAAGAACCTGATCGCGATTCTCGAAGAGGCCGGTTATGGCCTGGAAGACGTGGTGCGTGCTGGCGTGTGGCTGGAGGATCCGCGGGACTTCACCAGTTTCAACAAGGTGTTTTCCGAGTACTTCAAAAGTGAACACGCACCGGCCCGGGCCTGTGTGCAGGCGAACATGATGGTCGACTGCAAGGTCGAGATCGACTGCATCGCATACAAGAAAAAGGCCTGAGATTTGCGGTGACTTCTTCGCGGGCAAGCCTCGCTCCTACATGAGACCGCATTCACCTGTAGGAGCGAGGCTTGCCCGCGAAGGCGCCCTAACAGTCACCACCACACTCTGGTTAAACTCCCGGCACTTTAATGGGAACCACTGACATGACCGAAGACACCATCAAGCGCCGGGCTCGCGGTCTGGACCGGGCGTTCGATATCCTCGACTTCCTCAAGGAAGTCGGCAAACCGTTGCGCCCGAATGAAATCGCCAGCGGCATCGACAGCCCGAAATCCACGATCTACGAACTGGTTGCTTCCCTGCTGGAACGGCGCATTCTCGAACCCGTGGGCAAGGACGGTCACGTCTACCTTGGCCGTCAGCTGTACTTCCTCGGGCAGGCGCATTTGCGCCATTTCGACCTGACCCGCGAGGCCGATCACGCCTTGCAGGAAATCGTCAGCCAGACCCATGAAACCGCGCAGATGTGCTTGCTCAACGGGCGCAAATACACCGTGGCGTTGATGAAAGAGGGCGAACGGCATTTCCGTATTTCCTCGGACATCGGCGAGAACGCGCCAATTCCCTGGACCGCGTCCGGGCGCCTGCTGCTGGCGCACTTGAGCGATCAGGAGATCGTCGACCTGATCGACCACGACGACTTCATCCTGCCCGACGGCGAACGCTTGCCGCTGGAGCAATTTCTCAAGGAAATCCGTCAGGCTGATATCGATGGCTTTTTCTCCTTCGATAGCGTCGCCGACACCTTCACCCATTGCTTCGCCGCCCCGGTCAAAGACCCCGGCGGCGTGGCCATTGCGACCCTGTGCATCGTCGCCCCACGGGACGACGCCAAGAACAATTACAAGGACTATCGCCGGGTGCTGATCGACAGCGCCAATAGCCTGGCCCGGCGTATCAACGAATAACAGCGGCTGGCTGCAGCCGCGACTGTGAGGAGTTCGACCATGTCTTCTGCCCAACATACTGCCGCCGTGGAAAAGGGCTTTGCCCAGACCGGTGCCAACCTGGTATGCGACGTCAGCCTGCCTGCGCTGGTGCTGCACCGCGAAGCGCTGGAGCACAACATTCGCTGGATGCAGGCGTTTGTCAGCAACAGCGGCGCCGAACTCGCACCCCACGGCAAAACCAGCATGACGCCGGCGCTGTTTCGCCGCCAACTGGACGCCGGCGCCTGGGGTATCACCCTGGCCAGCGCCACGCAAACCCGCGCGGCCTACGCCCATGGCGTGCGTCGGGTGTTGATGGCCAACCAATTGGTCGGTACGCCGAACATGGCACTGATCGCCGATCTGCTGGCCGATCCGGCCTTCGATTTCCATTGCATGGTCGATCACCCGGACAACGTCGCTGACCTCGGCGCGTATTTCGCCTCGCGCGGTGTGCGCCTGAACGTGATGATCGAGTACGGCGTGGTCGGCGGCCGTTGCGGTTGCCGCACTGAAGATGAAGTCATCGCTCTGGCCAAAGCCATCAATGCTCAACCGGCGTTGGCGTTGACCGGTATCGAAGGCTATGAAGGCGTGATCCATGGTGATCATGCAGTCACTGGCATCCGCGCATTCGCGGGATCTTTGGTGCGTTTGGCTGTGCAGTTGCAAGACAGCGGCGCCTTTGCGATTCCCAAGCCGATCATCACCGCCTCGGGTTCGGCCTGGTACGACTTGATCGCGGAGTCCTTCGAAGCGCAGAACGCGGGTGGACGTTTCCTCAGCGTGTTACGCCCCGGCAGCTACGTGGCTCACGACCATGGCATCTATAAAGAAGCGCAATGCTGCGTGCTCGACCGCCGCAGCGATCTGCACGAAGGCCTGCGCCCGGCGCTGGAAGTCTGGGCGCATGTGCAGTCGTTGCCGGAGCCGGGTTTTGCGGTGATTGCCCTGGGTAAGCGCGATGTGGCCTACGACGCGGGCTTGCCAGTGCCGCTGCTGCGTTACAAGGCCGGCGTGGTGCCGGCGAATGGCGACGATGTCAGCACCTGCAAAGTGACGGCGGTGATGGATCAGCATGCATTCATGACGGTCGCGCCGGGGGTTGAGTTGCGGGTGGGCGACATCATTTCGTTCGGCACGTCGCACCCGTGCCTGACGTTCGACAAATGGCGCACGGGGTGTTTGGTGGATGAGCAGTTGAACGTCATCGAAACCATGGAAACCTGTTTCTAAGGCTTCGGACCGAGGCGCGGCCATCGCGAGCAGGCTCACTCCCACATTAGATCTTCAGTGTTCACAAGATCCCTGTGGGAGCGGGCTTGCTCGCGAAGTCGCCCGACCAGACAACACCGCAATACCAGAGACCCCACAACAATGAACACCATCAACACCCTCGGCCCCAACATCCCGCGCATCGCCCTGATCGGCGAGTGCATGATCGAGCTGCAACAACGCGCCGACGGCACGCTGCAACAAAGCTTCGGCGGCGATACCCTCAACACCGCGGTCTATTTGTCCCGGGAACTGGGCGCGAGCGGCGTCGTCGATTACGTCACCGCGCTGGGCGACGACAGTTTCAGCGATGCCATGTGCCAGACCTGGGCCGATGAAAACATCGGGCTCGGCATGGTCCAGCGCCTGCCCGGGCGACTGCCCGGTTTGTACTGCATCCAGACCGATGCGGCTGGCGAGCGACGTTTCCTCTATTGGCGCAACGAAGCGGCCGTGCGCGACTGCTTCACCACCCCGGCCGCCGCGCCGATCCTGGCCGCGCTGCCGGATTACGACGTGCTGTATTTCAGCGGCATTACCTTGGCGGTGCTCGGCGTGCAAGGTCGGGAGAAGTTGCTGGAAACCCTGATCGAGGCCCGGCAGCGGGATGCGCGGATCGTCTTCGACAACAACTACCGGCCGCGCCTGTGGGCGTCAGTCGAAGAGGCGCGGGCAGCTTATCGCAGCGTCCTGCCCTATGTTGATCTGGCGTTGTTGACCGTCGATGACGAGCAAGCGCTGTTTCATTTTTCCGATTGCGAGGCGGTGTTCGCCGCTTACGAACAGATTGGCACACCGGAAGTGGTGCTCAAGCGCGGTGCCGAGGCGTGTCTGATTCGCTGTGCTGGCGAGTCGTTCGAGGTGCCGGCGCAGAAGGTCGAGCGGGTGGTGGACACCACGGCGGCGGGAGATTCGTTCAGTGCTGCGTATCTGGCCAGTCGGCTCAAGGGTGGGAGTGCGGTTGAGGCGGCGGAGGCGGGGCATCGGTTGGCGAGTCGGGTGATTCAGGTGCCCGGAGCGCTGATCCCGAGATAATCCGTGGATGGCCGCTGGCTGCGCCATCGGATCGCGGGCAAGCCCGCTCCCACAGGATTTGTGGTGTGGCTGCTATCCCATGCGACTCAAAAATCCCTGTGGGAGCGGGCTTGCCCGCGATGAGGCCTTTAAGCCAAACCCATCAATCCCGGTAAAACACCTGCACCAGGTGATACCCGAACTTGCTCTTGATCGGTCCATGCACCACGCGCAGCGGTTTTTTGAAGATCACCGCGTCGATCACCCCGACCATCTGCCCAGGCCGCACTTCACCCAGATCGCCGCCGCGTTTGCCGGACGGACAGGTGGAGTATTTCTTGGCCAGCACATCAAAGGCTTCGCCCTTGGCGATGCGTTGTTTGAGCTGCTCGGCTTCTTCCGAGGTTTTCACCAGAATATGGCGGGCTTGAGCTTTCATGGGGCGTACCTTGCAACATTGGTGGCGGCGGGGGCGCGCGATTATGCCTCAACTCACTACGGTTGGCCGATCATCGTGCGAATCTTGTTGGCCAGCAGGTCGATGGAAAACGGTTTGGCCACCATGTCCATGCCTTCTTCCAGGAAGCCCTGGCGCTCGGCGGCTTTCTCCGCGTAACCGGTCATGAACAACACTTTGAGTTCGGGGCGGTGCTGACGCGCGATTTCTGCCAGCTGTCGACCGTTCATTCCCGGCAAGCCGACGTCGGTCACCAGCAGATCGACCCGCAGGTTGGATTCCAGCAAGGGCAAGGCGGTCTTCGCGTCCTCGGCTTCGTGGGCGTGATAGCCCAGCTCGTTGAGGAGGTCGAGCACCAGCATGCGCACTGCCGGGTCATCTTCCACTAACACCACGGTCTCACCGGCAATCGCTGGCGGCGCTTCGCCCGTCAACGGCATCAGCACGTTTTCCGGTTCCATGGCATAAAACCGCGGCAAGTACAGGCGAACGCTGGTGCCCTTGCCCGGCAAACTGAACAGGCTGACATGCCCGCCCGATTGCTGGGCAAACCCGTAAATCATCGACAAGCCCAGGCCGGTACCCTGGCCGATGGGTTTGGTGGTGAAGAACGGGTCAAAAGCCTTGGCCAGCACCGACGGTGTCATCCCGGTGCCGTTATCGCTGACGGCAATCGTCACGTAATCCCCGGCCTTGACCGGTTCCAGTGTGGTGATGTCGCTGCCGTCGAGGTACACGTTGGCGGTTTCGATCAACAACTCGCCGCCATCGGGCATGGCGTCCCGGGCGTTGATGACGAGGTTGAGCAGAGCGTTTTCCAGTTGACTGACGTCGGTGCTCACCGGCCACACCTCGTCGGCCAGCAGCAGTTTGAGCTCGATGTGGTCGCCCTTGGTTCGGCTGAACAAATCTTCCAGGGAGTGCACCAGCGCATTGGCATTCAGCGGTTTGCGATCCAGCGACTGGCGCCGGGAGAACGCCAGCAAGCGATGCGTCAGGGCTGCGGCTCGGTTGGCAGAAGACACGGCGGCTTCGGTGAAGCGGCCAATCTCGGCGGCGCGCCCGTCAGCGATATAGCGCTGCATCAGGTCGAGGCTGCCGATAATCCCGGTCAGCATGTTGTTGAAGTCGTGGGCGATGCCGCCGGTGAGCTGCCCGACCGCTTCCATCTTCTGCGCATGGCGAAGGGCATCTTCGGCGCGCTCACGTTCGAACATCTCGTTTTGCAGCCGCTGGTTGGCTTCGGCCAGTTGCTGGGTACGGGCGGCGACCCGTTCCTCAAGGGTTTCGTTGAGATTGCGCAGGGCTTCTTCGGTCTGTTTGCGCTCGGTTTCGTCGATCACGAAGATGTAAAAACCATTCACCGCCCCGTCGGCACCGTGGCGCGGCAAATAATTCATCAGGGCATGGCGGATGCTGCCGTCCCGGTGCGGGGTGCTGATGCTGAAACAGCAGGACTTGCCCGTCAGTGCCAAGGCGATGTGCTCGGCGCGCAAGGCATAGGCTTCTTCGCCCAACACTTCACGAATGGTCCGGCCGTAGAGTTCCTGGGGCGTCAGGCCATACCAGTCGAGATAAGCGGCGTTGTTCAAGCGAAAGCGCTCTTCGCTGTCCACGTAGCTGATCAGGATGGGCATGGCGTTGATGATCAGTTGCAGCTCGGTCTGGCTCTGGCGCAGGGCTTGCTCGGTGAGTTTACGTTCGGTCAGGTCCAGCGCGGCGCCGAGGAACCGAATCGGCCGGCCGTGGTGGTCCTTGTAGCATCGACCGCGGGCAAACACCCAGCGCAGGTGGCCGTCGGGTCGCAGCAGCCGATATTCCTCGGCGTATTCCGTGCCGTGGGTAATGGAATATTTGATGCTGCGGGCGACCATCGCGCGGTCTTCCGGGTGCACGGCCTGTAGGTAGGCACTGATGGGCAACTGACTGGCGAGCAGCGGGTCGATGTTGTGCAATTCGGCGAAGTGGGTGTCGGCAATGAAGCGGTCTTCGCCAATGTCCCAGTCCCAGGTTCCGACGGCGTCGGTGGCTGCCAGTGCCAGTTGGAGGCGCTCTTCGGTTTCGTGCTGGGCCTTGAGGCTCGCGGCTGAACGCTGTTCCAGTTCCAGCGCGATGCGGCGGCGTTCATTGGTTTCGATGGCGGTGACCAGAATGCCGGCGACCTGAGCGTTTTCATCGCGAATCGGGCTGTAGGTCAGGTCGAGCCAGAAGTCGGAATCACCTTCGTCGCGCTGCAAGGTAAAGCGTTGTTCGCTGTAGGTTCGCACCTGTCCTTGTAGGACGGCGCTGTAAATGGGGTCGGTAAAGTCTTGGAGTTCAGGCCAGATCTGGTGCGTCGGTTGTCCGAAAGCGTGTGGATGCTTGCTGCCGGCAAGCAGGGCGAAGCCGTCGTTGTAGATCTGCGTGAGCTGCGGGCCCCACAGCAAGAGCATGGGCATCGGTGAGTGAATCACGATGTCCACCGCGGTGCGCAGGCTCTGTGGCCAGGTACTGGCAGCGCCCAGCGGGGTGCGTGTCCAGTCCAGTCTGGCGATCAAGGCCTGGGCATCGCTGCCCGTCGGTGATGCGTTCATCAAATTGTCCTGCGCTTAAGTCGGTGTGGCGGCGTCTACTATCCTTGGAGGGCGGTAGACGCTGGATGACCTGTTTGGGGTCATTGTTTTTTCATTGAATGCTTCGCGGGTGCTTTTTGCCATGGAAATCGATGCACTGTTGCAGATACTGGCTGACCGGAACGGATCCGATCTCTATCTCTCCCCCGGCGCGCCACCCAGTGCACGGTTCGACGGCGTGCTCAAACCGCTGACCGATCAACCGTTCAAACCGGGGGAAGTCGCAGCCATTGCCGAGTCCATCATGGACGCCGAACAACGTCTGGAGTTCGATCGCGAACTGGAGATGAACCTGGCGATCTCCCTGGCAGGTGTCGGGCGCTTTCGGGTCAACATCTTCAAGCAACGCAACGATGTGTCAATCGTGGCACGCAACATCAAGCTCGACATTCCGCGCTTCGAAGACCTCAAGTTGCCGGCGGTGCTGCTCGAAACCGTGATGCTCAAACAAGGCCTGATGCTGTTTGTCGGCGCCACCGATTGCGGCAAGTCGACCTCCCTGGCGGCGCTGATCGATCACCGCAACCGTCACAGCAGTGGCCATATCGTCACCATCGAAGACCCGATCGAGTACATTCACCGGCACAAGAAGTCGATCATTAACCAGCGTGAGGTCGGCGTCGATACTCGCAGTTTTCATGCTGCCCTGAAAAACACCCTGCGTCAGGCGCCGGACGTCGTCTTGATCGGCGAAATCCGCGACCGCGAAACCATGGAGCATGCGCTGGCATTTGCCGATACCGGTCATCTGGTGATTTCCACCTTGCACGCGCACAACGCCAATCAGGCGCTGGACCGCATCATCAATTTCTTCCCTGAGGAGCGACATACGCAGCTGCTGCATGATCTGGGCAACAACCTCAAAGCATTCGTGTCCCAACGATTGGTGCGTACCCGCGACGGGCAGCGCCGGGCGGCGGTGGAGGTGATGCTGGGGACACAGACCATCGGTGACCTGATCCGGCGCAATGAGTTTGCCGAGCTGAAGGGGATCATGGAGAAATCGCTGGAATTGGGGATGCAGACGTTTGACGGTGCGCTGTATGCGTTGGTTGTCGAAGGGGCGATCAATGAGGAGGAAGCGTTGAAGCATGCGGATTCGGTGAACAACTTGCGCTTGCGGCTGAAGTTGCATAGCGATGCGTCACCGCCGACTCAACCGCCCTCGGGAGAGTGGGGATTAATGGACTGAAATCCATCAAATGTGGGAGCGGGCTTGCTCGCGAAAGCGGTGTGTCAGCCTACGTTGATGCTGGCTGATACTCCGCCTTCGCGAGCAAGCCCGCTCCCACAGTGGATCTTCTTCAGGTTTGGAGTTCGCGGCGGTTGCGGAATTGTTCCAGCGCTTCGGGATTGGCCAGCGCATCGGTGTTTTTCACCTTCTGCCCATGCACCACGTTCCTCACCGCCAATTCGACGACTTTGCCGCTGATGGTCCGCGGAATATCGGTCACCGCAACAATCTTCGCCGGTACGTGCCGGGGCGTGGTGTTGGCGCGGATGACCTGGCGAATCTGCTGCTGCAGTGCTTCATCGAGTTCGACACCGTCGCGCAACTTAACGAACAGCACCACCCGCACGTCATCCTGCCACTGCTGACCGATGGCCACGCTGTCCAGCACCTGCGGAACTTTTTCCACCTGACGGTAGATTTCCGCCGTGCCGATGCGCACGCCGCCAGGGTTCAGCACCGCGTCCGAGCGCCCGTGGATCATCATCGCGCCGTGGGGCAGTTGTTCGGCGTAATCGCCTTGGGCCCAGACGCCGTGGAACTGACTGAAATATGAAGCGTGCAGCTTTTCTTGCTGTGGGTCATTCCAGAAGCCGATGGGCATTGCAGGGAAGTGCCGGGTACAGACCAGCTCGCCTTTTTCGCCGATCACAGGTTTACCGTCGTCGTTCCAGACTTCAACCGCCATGCCCAGGCTCTTGCCCTGGATTTCGCCACGGCGCACCGGTTCAAAAGGGTTGCTGTTCACAAAGCAGGAAACGATGTCGGTACCGCCGGACATTGAGGCCAGGCACAGGTCGCTCTTGAAATCGCGGTAGACGTAATCGTAGCTCTGCGGCGATAGGGCGGATCCGGTGCAAAGCAAGGTTTTCAGGCTGGTCAGGTCATGGCTCTCGCGCGGTTTGACGCCGTTGGTTTCGAGGGTCGCGAGGAACTTGGGGCTGGTGCCGAAGACGCTGATGCGTTCATCGTCGATCAGGTCGATCAAACGCTGAGGCTCTGGATGAAACGGCGAGCCGTCGTACAGCACCACTGCGCTGCCCACGGCCAGGGCCGAGACCAGCCAGTTCCACATCATCCAGCCGCAGGTGGTGTAGTAGAACAGTCGGTCACCGGGGCCGAGATCACAATGCAGGCCGTGTTCCTTGACGTGTTGCAGCAGCACGCCGCCGGTGCTGTGGACGATGCATTTCGGCACGCCGGTGGTGCCGCTGGAATAAAGGATGTACAGCGGACGGGCGAAAGGCACGGGGACGAAATCCGGCTCGCCGCCGATGTCGTAGAAATCATCCCACAGCGTTACGTTGGCCCGGGTGTGGAACTGCTCGATGTGTGCCTGTGGCCGGGCATACGGCACCACGATCAACTGTTGCAAGGAGGGCAGGCGTTCGAGGATTTCATTGGCCTTGGTGGTCTGGTCGATGTCCTTGCCCGCGTAGCGGTAACCGGCGCAGGTGATGAGCACTTTCGGTTCGATCTGACCGAAGCGGTCGATGACGCCCTGAGTGCCGAAGTCCGGCGATGAGCAGGACCAGATTGCCCCCAGGCTGGTGGTGCCGAGCATGGCCACCAGGGTTTGCCAGGTGTTGGGCATGCACGCAGCGACCCGGTCGCCGAGGCCGACGCCGGCGGCTTTCAGGCTGTTTTGAAAACCGGCGACATGCTCGGCCAGTTCAGCCCAGGTCAGGTGTTCACGTTGGCCGTTCTCGCCAATGGCAATCACCGCGATGGCATCGTCGCGACGGCGCATCAGGTGCTCGGCGAAATTAAGCGTGGCGCCAGGGAACCACTGGGCGCTGGGCATTTGCAGGCCTTCCAGCAGCACCGTGTCCGGTTGATCGTGGAAACGGATGTCGAAGAAGTCGACGATCGCCTGCCAGAATGCGACCCGCTGATCGATCGACCATTGGTGCAGGGCGGGGTAGTCGTCGAGGTGGATGTTGTGCCGCTTTATGACGAAGCGCCGGAAGGCGTCCATGCGGGTTTTGTTGATGCGCTCGGCGCTGGGTTGCCAGAGGATGTCGGACATGGCTTGCCTCTTTGTTCTTATGCGTACACACAGGCTACTGTGGAGCAGGCTTCTGTGGCGAGGGAGCTTGCTCCCGCTCGGCTGCGCAGCAGACGTAAATAGGCTGGTGCAACCCATTTGGGGCGGCTTCGCCACCCAGCGGGAGCAAGCTCCCTCGCCACAGGGGGGTGACTAATTACTGCGCCAACCACCCACCATCAATATTCCACGCCGCGCCACGCACCTGGCTGCCGGCCTCACTGCACAAGAACAACACCAGTTCACCCAGTTGCGGCGGCGTGACGAACTCCAGCGACGGCTGCTTTTCGGCCAGCAAATCATGCTGCGCCTGTTGCGGGTCGGTGCCTTTGGCAATGCGATCATCAATCTGCTTCTGCACCAGCGGAGTCAATACCCAACCCGGGCAAATGGCGTTGCAGGTCACATTGGTCGTTGCCGTTTCCAGCCCGACCACTTTGGTCAAGCCGATCACACCATGCTTGGCGGCCACGTATGCAGCCTTACCCACCGATCCGACCTGGCCGTGCACCGAAGCGATGTTGATGATCCGTCCCCAACCCTTGGCGCGCATGCCCGGCAGGCTCAAGCGGGTGCTGTGGAACACCGACGACAGGTTGATTGCAATGATCGAATCCCAGCGCTCCACGGGAAAGTCTTCCACTGGCGACACATGCTGGATCCCGGCATTGTTCACCAGAATATCCACGCCACCGAACTCACGCTCGGCGTAGGCGATCATGTCGGCGATCTGCGCCGGATCGCTGACGTCGGCCGGGTGATGGCCGACCTTGCCACCGAATTGCTCAACCTCGGCAATCACTTTGGAAGCATCGCCGAAACCGTTGAGGATCAGATTGGCGCCAGCCTTGGCCAGGCTCAGGGCGATGCCCAGGCCGATGCCGCTGGTGGAGCCGGTGACCAGTGCAGTCTTGCCCGAAAGAGTCGTCATGAATACCTCACACAATGCCAGTGGCGTAGAAAGTACCGATCACCACAAAGACCGCCAGGGTCTTGATCAGCGTAATACAGAAAATGTCTTTGTAGGCTTCGCGGTGGGTCAGGCCGGTCACCGCCAGCAGGGTAATCACCGCGCCGTTGTGCGGCAGGGTGTCCATGCCGCCGCTGGCCATCGAGGCCACCCGGTGCAGCACTTCCAGCGGGATGTTGGCCGCGTGGGCCGCTGCGATGAAGTCATTGGCCATGGCCGCCAGCGCAATGCTCATGCCGCCCGACGCTGAACCGGTGATGCCGGCAAGAAGGGTCACGGTGATCGCTTCGTTGACCAGCGGATTGGGAATGCTCTTGAGCCAATCGGCTAATACCAGGAACCCTGGCAAGGAAGCAATCACCGCACCAAAGCCGTATTCCGATGCGGTGTTCATCGCCGCCAGCAGCGAACCGCCGACAGCGCTGCGACTGCCTTCGGCCAGCTTGCCGCGAATCGCCTTGAAGCCGAACACCAGCACCATGATGATGCCCACGAGCAAGGCGGCCTGGACCGCCCAGATCGCCGTGAGCTTGGCGATTTCGGTGGTCACCGGCGCGGCCATGCCCGGCAGCGCAAGGCTGTGGGTCTTGCCGTACCACTGCGGAATCCACTGGGTAAACAGCAGGTTCATGATGCCCACGGCCAGCAGCGGCGAGAGGGCGATCCACGGGTTCGGCAGTTTGATGTCGGGCGCGGTTTCAGGCTCGTTGCGCAGTTCGGTGCCATAGCCTTCACCGGAGGCCTGAGCCTTGTTGCGCTGGCGCTGGAGAAACAGCATGCCGGCGCTGAACACGAAGATCGCGCCGATCACACCCAGCCACGGCGCCGCCCACGCGGTGGTGTTGAAGAAGGTGCTGGGGATGATGTTCTGGATCTGCGGGGTGCCGGGCAGGGCGTCCATGGTGAACGAGAACGCACCGAGGGCGATGGTCGCCGGGATCAGACGCTTGGGAATGTTGCTCTGGCGGAACATTTCAGCGGCAAACGGATAGACCGCGAACACCACCACAAACAGCGACACGCCGCCGTAAGTCAGAAGTGCGCAGACCAGCACGATCACCAGCATCGCCTGGCGGGTGCCGAGCAGGCGAATCGCTGCCGCGACGATCGAGCGCGAGAAACCCGACAGCTCGATCAGCTTGCCGAACACCGCGCCGAGCAGGAACACCGGGAAATACAGTTTGATGAAGCCGACCATTTTCTCCATGAACACCCCGGTGAAGGCAGGAGCGACGGCGGACGGGTCGGTGAGCAAGACAGCGCCGAGGGCGGCAATCGGGGCGAAGAGAATAACGCTGTAGCCACGGTAGGCCGCGAGCATCAGCAGCGTGAGGGCTGCCAAGGCAATGATCACACTCATGGTGTGTCTCCTGGATTGTTATTTTTGTGGGTGGATCTTTTGTGGGAGAGGGCTATAGCGAGATTCGTGCCATTTGTTTAAGGTATTGAAATATAAGGATATTTATTTATTTGTGAGGCGGTTTTGAATTGTTTGTCTCTGTTTAGAGATTTGTAGGGGCTGTACGGACGTCTTCGCGGGCAAGCCACGCTCCCACAGGTTTTGTGGTTGCCTTTGAATTTATGGCTCGGCGCAAACCCTGTGGGAGCGGGCTTGCCCGCGAAGAGGCCCTATCTACCAATAGAGATCAATGTCTCTCTATAGAGACTCAACAATCCCCAACGCCACCATCTTCTTATACAAAGTAGACCGCCCCAGCCCCAACCGCGCAGCCGCTTCTATGACTTTGCCCCCGCATTGCGCCAGGGCCGTTTCAATCAATTGCCGGTCAAACCGCTCCCGCGCCTCACTGAATGTCTCATGCGCAACTGCCTCCATCACCCTCGGCGCCACACGCTCTACCAGGGTAAACGTCCCGATTGCTGCGCGAATATCCCCCGCATTCAGCACCAGGTCATCACTGAGCAGCGCCGCGCGTTCCAGCACATTGCGCAGTTCGCGAATATTCCCCGGCCAGGCATGCTGCCCCAGCAGATCCAACGCTTCGCGGTTCAGTTCATGCTGGCTGCGCAGTTCCTCAAGGATCGCTTCGCTGAGCGCCGGCACGTCATCGAGGCGATCGCGCAGGGGCGGCACGTTGATCGGCAGCACGTTGAGTCGGTAATACAAATCGGCGCGAAATTCGCCACGCTTGATCGCTGCTTCCAGATCGGTGGAGGTCGCCGCGATCACCCGCACATCACTCTGGATCACTTCATTGGAGCCGACCGGCTCGAATTCCTTTTCCTGCAACACGCGCAGCAACTTGCTTTGCAGCGGCAGCGGCATGTCGCCGATTTCATCAAGAAACAGCGTGCCGCCCTGAGCGATCTGCAACTTGCCGGCGCGGCCCTTGCGATCGGCGCCGGTGAAGGCGCCGGGCGCGGTACCGAAGAACTCGGCTTCCAGCAACGACTCGGGAATCGCCGCGCTGTTGATGCTGACGAAGGCTTTGTGCGCGCGCGGCGAAGCGCCGTGGATCGCCTGGGCCAGCAACTCCTTGCCGGTGCCGGTTTCGCCGAGCAACAGCACCGGCGACTCGGCACTGGCACTGCGCCGGGCGCGACGTTTGACTTCGAGGCTGGCGGCACTGGTGCCGATGAAGTGGGCGAAGTTGTACTTGGTCTGCCGCGACCGCAGCAACGAGCGGGTGGAGGCCAGTTCTTCCTGCATGCTCAGGTAGCGTTTGAGCATGGGCGACAGGCTGTGCAACTCGTCGAACAGCGCAAAACCGATGGCGCCGATCACCGCACCGGCGTCGTCATGGATTGGCAGGCGCATCACCACCAGGGGTTCTTTCGGCGTGTCCTGCATGTCCAGCAAGATCGGCCGGCCGGTGCGCACGACTTCGCGCAACAGGCTGCCGGGGATCACGCTTTCGCAGGCCTTGCCGATGGCCACTTCGGCGGACTCAAGGCCGAAACGCCGGGCATAACGCTCGTTCATCCAGACGATGTTCGCGTCGCGGTCGACAATCACCGTGCCTTCGCTCGATTGCTCGATGATTTCGAACAGCGAACGGATCGCCAGCAGGCGAACGCGCTGGTAATCCTTGAGGTTTTCGGTGGTGTTCATAGAGGTCAGATCCAGAATATGTGTTGTCTTGGCGGGCCCTATCGCTAGCAGGCTAGCTCCCACAGTGGACCGCGATTCAATGTGGGAGCTAGCCTGCTAGCGATTGAGGCGACGCGGTCCTATGCCTACCGGGGATGCGCCGCCGCCAACAGCTCTTTGGTGTACGGATGCTGCGGTGAATCGAACACGTCATGGCTGGCGCCGCTTTCCACCACTTTGCCGTCCTTGATCACGATCATGTCGTGGGCCAGGGCGCGCACCACCGCCAGGTCATGGCTGATGAACAGATAGGTCAGTCCGTGTTTTTCCTGAAGCTGGCGGAGCAGGGCGACCACTTGTTTCTGCACCGTGCGATCCAGCGCCGACGTCGGTTCATCGAGCAAGATCAGTGCCGGTTTCAGCACCAGCGCCCGGGCAATGGCGATGCGCTGACGCTGGCCGCCGGAGAACTCGTGGGGATAACGATTGCGGCTTTGCGGGTCGAGGCCGACTTCTTCCAGCGCACGAATCACTTCGGCTTTGCACTCTTCAGCGGTCAGCTGACTATGCACTTCAAGCCCTTCGCTGATGATCTGAGCCACTGACATGCGCGGGCTGAGACTGCCGAAGGGGTCCTGGAACACCACCTGCATTTTCTTGCGCCATGGCCGCAGCTGCTTTTGCGTCAGGCCGTCCAGCGCCTCGCCCTGAAAGCGAATGCTGCCTTCGGAATCGAGCAAGCGCAGGATCGCCTGACCCAGCGTCGACTTGCCCGAGCCGGACTCGCCGACGATGCCCAACGTTTTGCCGCGTTGAATGTTAAGGCTGATGCCGTCCACCGCGTTCAGGTACGTCTTGCGCTGGAACAGCCCGCCACCGAGGGCGAATTGCACGCGCAGATTGTCCACTTCCAGCACGTTCTCGCGCTCGTCCCGGGGCAGGGCTTCGCCTTCCGGTTCGGCGTTCAACAGCACGCAGCTGTAGGGGTGCTTCGGCTCGGTGAAGATCGTTTCGCACGTGGCCTCTTCGACGATTTCCCCGGCCTTCATCACGCACACGCGCTGGGCGATGCTGCGCACCAGATTGAGGTCGTGGCTGATCAACAGCAGCGACATGCCGAGCCGCTGTTGCAGGGACTTGAGCAGAATCAGAATCTTGCGCTGCACCGTCACGTCCAGCGCCGTGGTGGGTTCGTCGGCGATCAGCAACTGCGGCTCGCAGGCCAGGGCCATGGCGATCATCACCCGTTGCCGTTGGCCACCGGACAGCTGGTGGGGGTAGGCCTTGAGCCGTTCCTTGGGCTTCTGGATACCCACCAGTTGCAGCAATTCCAGAATCCGCGCTTGCGCCGCTTTGCCCGTCAGGCCTTTATGCACCAGCAGGGTTTCGCCGATCTGTTTTTCGATGCTGTGCAACGGATTGAGCGAGGTCATCGGTTCCTGGAAGATCATCGCGATCCGGTTGCCGCGCAACTCACGCAACACCTTGGTCGGAGCGCCGAGCAGTTCCTTGCCGCGATAGCGAATGCTGCCAGTGGTTTGGGTGCCGGTCTCGGGCAGCAGTTGCAGGATCGAGTGGGCGGTCACCGACTTGCCGGAGCCCGATTCACCGACCAACGCCAGGCATTCACCGGGGCGGATGTCCAGGCACAGGTTGCGCACCACCGTCTGGCCATTGAAGGCCACGCAGAGGTCACGGATTTCGATCAGGTTGGTACTCATGTCAGCCGTCCCGCTTCAAGATCGAGGATCAAACGCATCGCGTAACGCCTCGCCAATAAACACCAATAAGGAAAGAATCAGCGCCAGGGTGAAAAACGCCGTCAGCCCCAGCCACGGCGCTTGCAGGTTCTGCTTGCCCTGGCCGATCAGCTCACCCAGCGATGCGCTGCCCGCCGGCATGCCGAAGCCGAGGAAGTCCAGCGCCGTGAGGGTGGAGATGGCCCCGGTGAGAATGAATGGCAGGTAACTCAATGTCGCGTTCATGGCGTTGGGCAGGATATGCCGGACGATGACTTTTCGATCCGAAAGGCCCAGTGCCCGGGCGGCCTTGACGTATTCCAGGTTGCGCCCGCGCAGGAACTCGGCGCGCACCACGTCGACCAGCGCCAGCCAGGAGAACAGCGCCATGATCCCCAGCAACCACCAGAAATTCGGTTCGACGAACCCCGACAGAATGATCAGCAAGTACAGCACCGGGAGCCCCGACCAGACTTCCAGCAAGCGTTGACCCAACAGGTCGACCCAGCCGCCGTAATAGCCTTGCAGCGCACCGGCGGCGATACCGATCAACGCACTGACCAAGGTCAGCATCAACGCAAACAGGATCGACACCCGCGCACCGAAAATCACCCGGGCCATGACGTCCCGGGACTGGTCGTCGGTGCCCAGCCAGTTGACGCTGGAGGGCGGGCTCGGCGCCGGTTTATTGAGTTCATAGTTGGGCGTGTCATCGCTGAACGGGATTGGCGGGAACAGCATCCAGCCGCCGTCCTTGTGAATCAGCTTCTGCACGTAGTCGCTGCGATAGTCAGCCTGGAACGGCAGTTGCCCGCCGAATTCCTGCTCGGTGTGGCGCTTGAATACCGGGAAGTACCACTGCCCCTGATAACTGACCACCAGCGGTTTGTCGTTGGCGATCAACTCGCCGCCCAACGTCAGCAGAAAAAGGCCTATGAACAGCCACAGCGACCACCAGCCCCGGCGGTTTTTCTTGAAGCGTTCGAAGCGGCGGCGGCCTAACGGCGAGAGCTGGAACATCAGGCGTTCCTCGCGGCGAAGTCGATACGCGGGTCGACCAGGGTGTAGCACAGGTCGCCGATCAGTTTTATCAAGAGCCCGAACAGCGTGAAGATAAACAGCGAGCCGAACACCACCGGATAGTCCCGGGACACGGCGGCTTCATAGCTCATGCGCCCCAGGCCATCGAGCGAGAAAATTACCTCGATCAGCAGCGAGCCGGCGAAGAACACGCTGATAAACGCCTGGGGAATCCCCGACACCACCAGCAGCATCGCATTACGGAACACATGGCCGTACAGCACGCGTCGTTCGCTCAAGCCTTTGGCCCGTGCGGTGACCACGTATTGGCGTGTGATTTCATTGAGGAACGAGTTCTTGGTGAGGATCGTCAGGGTGGCGAAACCGCCAATCACCAACGCCGTCACCGGCAGCACCAAGTGCCAGAAGTAGTCGGCGATTTTGCCCACGGTCGACAGCGATTCGAAGTTGTCCGAGACCAGCCCGCGCACCGGGAACCAGTTCAGCGAGGTACCACCGGCGAAGACCACGATCAGGAACATCGCGAACAGGAACGCCGGCATCGCGTAGCCGATGATGATCGCGGTGCTGCTCCAGATATCGAAATGACTGCCATGGTGCACGGCCTTGCGGATGCCCAGCGGGATCGACACCAGATAGGTGATCAGCGTGGCCCAGAGCCCGAGGGAAATGGTCACCGGCATTTTTTCCAGGATCAGGTCGGTGACGGTCGCACCGCGGAAAAAACTTTTACCGAAGTCCAGGCGCGCGTAGCTGGTGAGCATCAGCCACAGGCGTTCGTGCGCGGGCTTGTCGAAGCCGTACTGCTTTTCGATGTCCTTGATCAATTGCGGGTCGAGGCCGCGACTGGCCCGGGAGGTGCCCGACATGGTTTCCCCGGAGCCGCCGCCGACACTCGCGCCGCCGATGCCTTGCAAGTGCGCGATGGCCTGTTCCACCGGACCGCCCGGTGCGGCCTGGACGATGATGAAGTTGACCAGAAGAATGATCACCAGCGTCGGGATGATCAGCAGCAGGCGCCGCAGTATGTAAGCCCACATCAATGCGGCCCTCCGGGTTTGCCACGGCGGATTTTCTCGGCCGTCATCTGCTGGTTGGTCAGCGGCGTGGAGCTCACCTCCCACCAGCTTTCGATGGCTTCGTCATTGCTGGCCTGCTCGTTGGGCATGCCGAAGCGGTTCCACCACACCGTCGAAGTGCCCGGCGGGTAATAGTTGGGAATCCAGTAGTAGTTCCATTGCAGCACCCGGTCCAGCGCATGGGCGTAACGCAGCATTTCTGGCTGGGTGTTGGCGCGCACCAGCCCGTTGATCAGCGTATCGACCGCCGGGTTTTTCAGCACCATGTAGTTGTTGGCGCCGGGGTCGTTGGCCGAGATCGAGCCGAAGTAGTTGAACAGCTCGCCACCGGGGGAAGTGGTGACCGGATAGCCGGTGACGATCATGTCGTAGTCGCGGCTCATCAGGCGATTCACGTACTGAGAGGAGTCGATGCGGCGGATGTTCAGGTCGATGCCGATCTGTTTCAAGGTGCGCTTATACGGCAATAGCAGTCGGTCCATGCCGTTCTGGCTGACCAGAAAGGTGAAGCTCAGCGGCGTGCCTTCGGCGTTGACCAGTTGGTCGCCATCGGGTTTCCAGCCGGCTTGCTCGAGCAGGTTCAGCGCCAGCAGTTGCTTGTCGCGAATCAGGCCGCTGCCATCGGTTTTCGGTGCTTCGAAGACTTGGGTGAAGACCTCGTCGGGGATCTGCCCACGCAGTGGCTCGAGAATCGCCAACTCGCCGGCATCCGGCAGTTTGCGGGCGGCGAGGTCGGTGTTGGAAAAGAAGCTCTGCTGGCGGATGTACAGGTCGCGCATCATCTGCCGATTGCTCCACTCGAAATCCCAGAGCATGGCCAGGGCCTGGCGCACGCGGCGGTCGTGGAACATCGGGTTTTGCAGGTTGAAGACAAAGCCCTGGGCCGATTGCGGGGCTTCTTTGGCCAGATGCGCTTTTTGCAGTCGACCATCGCTCAGGGCCGGGCTTTCGTAGCCGATCGAGTAGCCGGTGGCGGAGAATTCGCGGTTGTAGTCATAGGCGCCACCCCGCAGGACCTGGCGTGCGACGTCGGTGTCGCCGAAGTACTCGATGCTGAAATGATCGAAGTTATAGAGGCCGCGGCTGACCGGCAGATCCTTGCCCCACCAGGTGGCGTTGCGCTCGAAGGTGATGCTGCGACCGGAATCGACCTTGCCCACTTTGTACGGGCCGCTGCCCAGTGGTGCTTCATAACCACCGCCATTGGCGAAGTCACGGGTCTTCCACCAGTGTTCGGGAAATACCGGCAAGGTGGCGATATCGAGGGGCAGGGTGCGGTTTTCGTTGCTTTTGAAGTCGAACCGAACCGTCAGCGGCGCTTCGACTTCGACGCCTTTGACGTCGGCGAACTGGGTGCGATAACGCAGGCTGCCCTGGGTCATCAGCAGGTCAAAGGTATAGCGTACGTCCTGGGCTGTGATCGGGGTGCCGTCGGCGAAACGCGCCTTTGGGTTCAGGTAGAAGCGCAGGGACATGCCGTCCTCCGAGCGCTCCATCTTCTGTGCCACCAGACCGTAGACGGTGTAGGGCTCGTCCAGCGAACGCTGGGCCAGGGGCGAGTAGAGCAAACCGTCGATTTGCGTGACGCCGATGCCTTTGTCGATGTACGGCAGTATATGGTCGAAATGCCCGATCTCGATGGCGGAGCGACGCATCGTGCCGCCCTTGGGGGCTTGCGGGTTGGCGTAGGCAAAATGACTGAAGCCGGCGGGATACTTCGCCGGTTCGCCGTACACGGTCAACGCCTGTTGCGGTGCAGCATTCACACCGGTGGCGCCCAACAGCAGGGCCACGGCAGTGAACAACAAAGTGGGGAAAGCCAGTCGCATTGTCAGCCTTAGAGCCGGGTGATCGATAACCGCAATTTGTACGCTAGCGGCGCGTCCCTCGCCAGCCGTATTACTAACCGAAACACAACGGCCCACCAAAAGGTGGGCCGTCATACACAAAACCAGGGCGCTGATCAGTCCTGGCGGCTGGTCACTTCCAGCAGGTGATAACCGAACTGGGTCTTCACCGGGCCTTGCACTACGTTGATAGGTGCGCTGAAGACGACGGTATCGAACTCTTTGACCATCTGGCCTGGACCGAACGAACCCAGGTCACCACCTTGGCGGCTGGATGGGCAGGTGGAGTTGGCTTTGGCAACTTCGGCGAAATCGGCGCCGCCTTCGATCTGGGCTTTGAGTTCGTTGCACTTGTCTTCAGAGGCAACCAGGATGTGACGGGCAGTGGCTTTAGCCATGGAAGAATACTCCTTTCAATGTTCAGTAAAGTGCGGAGCCTACCGGATTCAGTGGGCTATTTCTCGTCAAAGTTCCGCACGGATTATAGGCCAGCCTTTCTCAGGCGCTCGGCGTGTTGCACATACAAGGTAATCGGGTCGATGCCCTTGCGCAGTGCCCCGGCGGTTTGGCTGAGGCTGTCCAGATGATCCAGCGGATAGTCGGAGCGGATAACTTTGCCCAGATGGGAGCTGTAGCGGCCAACCATGCCGTCATTCTGCTCTGCTTCGGTGGTGAAATAGCGCGAAAAGGCCTGGAGGAAACCGTGCAGCGGATCGATCGCATCCAGCCCTTTGTCCAGGAGATCGCCCTGCAATATCCCGCTCCAGGAGTAATAGCGCACCCCGTTAACCAATTCGCGGCCCTTGCCACCCCAGGTTTTCGGCAGCCCTTGTGGGTACTTGTCGTTAAAAGCGCCCACACCTTCGGTGGTCAACGCATTCAGCGCGGCGACGGCATTTTGCGGCAGGGCCTGGTGGCCGCTGAGCAACGACACAAAGTCCGCAAACAGCGTTGCAACCGTGGATGCGACGTGTTCCGGCAGGCGCCCGGGTGTCAATGCCTTGCGCAGGAAGTCGGCCAGTTCCGAGCCGTGGTTCGGGCCGCTCACCGAAGTTACAGACGCGATGATCTCCGGCGCGATGGCCGCAGCGTAACGCGCCGCAAGGGCGCCCTGGCTGTGACCGATCAGGTTGACTTGCCGAGCGCCGGTTCCTTCCAGCACCCGTTCGATCTGTGCCAACAGTTGGTCGCCGCGCACTTCGTTGCTATGGGTTGCCGAGAGGTGGGGGACAAACACTCTTGCGCCAGCACTCCTGAGGGCCTGCTTGACGTCATGGAAGAGTTCGACTTTACCAATGCGATCAAAGCCGAAGAGCCCGTGGATCAGCAGGATTGGATACTGAGTGGTTGCATTCCGTAGCATGTTCATTCCTTTTTCTCGGTGGTTCAGAGGTGTGAATATGGGCTCACTCTAAAGCACACCGGCAGCTCGGCGATGTATGAGGAATCCGCTGTAAGCTGATGAAAAAGGTATAGAAAACGTAGGAAAGTTCGAAAGAGCCTGAGGTCCTGTTCGGAATATTTGGACATCTTTTTGTCGTTCGTGGCGCACATCATTGCAACGGCCTACCGTGCGCACGCCGTTTACCTGTAAACCGATTCGCTTTTCAGACGCCCAGCCCTCGATCGAGGGCTGGAAGGTCGGCAGTGGTTATGCCGGTTGCTGGACGCTGTTCTGTGCTCGCAACCGGCCTGCTGCCTGGCGCAGCAGTTGTTCGGTTGCGGTCCAGCCAAGGCAGCCATCCGTTACCGATACGCCGTAGCGCAGCGATGGACTCAATGGCTGGCAGCCTTCGAACAAATGGCTCTCGATCATCATGCCGATCAGCGAGCAATCACCCTGCAGGCGTTGCTCCAGCACATCGTTGAACACGGCGGGCTGGCGCGCCGGGTCTTTGCCGCTGTTGGCGTGGCTGCAGTCAACCATGATCCGTGCCGGGATCTTCAGTTTGGCCAAATCGCTATTTACCTGGGCGACGCTGTCGCGATCGTAGTTCGGCCCGCGATGGCCGCCGCGCAACACCAGATGGGTGTCGGGATTACCTGGGGTTTGAATGATCGCAGGATGCCCCTGGCTGTCGACGCCGAAATGGCGATGCGGGTGGGCGGCCGAACGCATGGCGTCGCTGGCTACGGCGACACCGCCATCGGTGCCGTTCTTGAAACCGACCGGCATGCTCAGGCCGCTGGCCATTTCCCGGTGGATTTGCGACTCGGTGGTGCGGGCGCCGATAGCGACCCAGCTCAACAGATCGTCGAAGTAGCCAGCCGCCATCGGTTGCAGCAGTTCGGTGGCAATCGGCAAGCCGAGGCGCAGCATTTCGCGCATCAGTTCGCGTGACAGCGTCAAACCGCCGGCCATGTCATCGCTGCCATCGAGCTGCGGGTCGTAGGCCAGGCCTTTCCAGCCGACCGTGGTGCGGGGTTTTTCGACGTAGGCGCGCATCACCAGCAGCATTTCATCGCTGACTTCGGAGGCCAGACGAGCGAGATTGGCCGCGTATTCGAGGGCGGACTGGGGATCGTGAATCGAGCAAGGGCCGACGATGATCAGCAGACGGGAATCTTTACCGTTGAGAATCGCACGGACCGCATCGCGGTGATCGGCGACTTGCCGGGTCAGGGCATTGCTGAGGGGCAGTTGCTGTTTGAGTTGCAATGAGCTGGGCAGACGCAGGGTCAGCGCTTCATTGGCAGGGCTCAAGGTGGACAGCGGCAGAGCAGAGACGGACGAGTTCATATTCAGGCTTCCTGGGCTGGCGGCGGGTTCGTTCCCGCGCGCTCGGCCCTACTGGGGTGTTCGACAATTGGCCGGATTGGCTGCGTGTGTGTGCTTGCCACCTGTGGGTGACCGATCGGAGGCGGCAGGCTGTCCCGAGCGGAGGCTGCTAAATCGCCAGGCGGAAAAGCTGTCGTAACGGTAATAAGTGGCGTAGTTCATTTCGTGAATCCTCTGGTTGTCTGGTGTGTCGCTAAAAATGAGTGGGGCTGAAAAAACAAAACCCCCGGTCGGGAGGCCGACCGGGGGTTGAGAATTCTCTGGCGGCGACCCCTTTAAAATGGGCGCCGTGTGGGTATCAGGCGCGCCAGTGGCTAAACCAATACCCAAAATAAAAGCTGACCGGAGCACAAACGTCAGTCGCCCGGGCAGCCGCAACCGAGCGCGGGGCGCTGGCGGTACGAAGCTGTGAGAGGGCGTTGAACATGGTCTGTCTCCAATGAATGCGCCGAGCTTACTAGAGGCCGGTGCGCCGTTTCAATCAGAAAATGCTATCGATGACCGATCCTGTTTTCTATCGCTTGAGCGCATCGGGGTTTATGACACACTTCGCGCTTCGGTCAACGCGTGATGCCACAAGGACAAACCATGACGGCACTGAGCATTGCCGCCCGCGGAGGTTTGAATGACTTTTGACTGGCGTCCGGCGACATCCGGCGACCTTGACTTCGCTCGCGAGCTGACCTGTCGCAATATGCTCCGCTATTACATTCAGAATGATCTGCTCTGGCTGGACGAGGCGTTCGATGTGGCTTGGGCGGGGCGCGAGAGCCGGGTGATCGTGTGCGGCGACTTATCGGTGGGTTATGTCAGTCTCAGTCGCGACGCCAGAGCCTTGTACATCCGCGAATTGCACGTGCTCGAAGCGTTCCAGGGGCAGGGTGCCGGTTCCTGGGCGATCGATCAGGTATTCGCCATGGCATGCAAGGAACGGCGTCCGGGGTTACGCCTGACAGTTTTTGAAACGAATCCAGCCAAGGCGCTTTATGAGCGAAAAGGGCTGAAGGTGGTCGGCCAAGACGAGTGTTTCCTGAGAATGCAGCGCGATGTCGATGAGCTACATCGCTGAAACACGCTGGCGACAAGCCTTTCAAGATGTATTGAAACTTTTTATATAGCGCTTGCCGCTAGGTCTGCCAGTCGCTTTTTGCTAAGGTGTCCGGCAACCCAATAAGACCATATCGCGAGGTGTCTGCTTGATTAGGGTGCTAGTAGTCGATGACCATGATCTCGTTCGTACAGGCATTACACGAATGCTGGCTGACATCGATGGCCTGCAAGTAGTCGGCCAGGCTGAGTCAGGGGAGGAATCCCTGCTTAAGGCGCGTGAGTTGAAACCCGATGTGGTGCTGATGGACGTCAAGATGCCCGGGATCGGCGGTCTTGAAGCCACGCGCAAGTTATTGCGCAGTCATCCGGACATCAAAGTCGTCGCGGTCACCGTGTGCGAAGAAGATCCGTTTCCTACGCGGCTGTTGCAGGCCGGAGCCGCAGGTTATCTGACCAAGGGCGCCGGGTTGCCGGAAATGGTCCAGGCGATTCGCCTGGTCTTTGCCGGGCAACGCTACATCAGCCCGCAGATTGCCCAGCAATTGGCGATCAAATCCTTCCAGCCGACCAACGATTCGCCCTTCGACGCGCTGTCGGAGCGGGAAATCCAGATCGCATTGATGATTGTCGGCTGTCAGAAAGTCCAGATCATTTCCGACAAGCTCTGCCTGTCACCCAAAACGGTCAACACTTACCGTTACCGCATTTTCGAGAAGCTCTCGATCAGCAGTGATGTCGAGCTGACGCTGTTGGCGGTGCGTCACGGCATGGTCGATGCCAGCCTCTGAAAATGACTGAAGTCTTCGATCCAGGCGCTTTTCTGTCCACGGTCAGTGGGCGTCCGGGCGTCTATCGCATGTTCGATAGCGATGCACGTCTGCTGTATGTCGGCAAAGCCAAGAACCTGAAAAATCGTTTGTCGAGCTACTTCCGCAAATCCGGTCTCGCGCCCAAGACCGCTGCGCTGGTCGCCCGTATCGCCCAGGTCGAAACGACCATCACGGCTAACGAAACGGAAGCGTTGCTGCTTGAGCAGACGCTGATCAAGGAATGGCGTCCTCCGTATAACATCCTGCTGCGCGACGACAAATCCTACCCTTACGTCTTTCTCTCGGATGGCCAGTTTCCTCGCCTGAGCATCCATCGCGGTGCGAAAAAGGCCAAGGGCAAGTATTTCGGTCCGTATCCCAGCGCGGGTGCCATTCGCGAAAGTCTGAGTCTGCTGCAGAAGACCTTTTTTGTTCGCCAGTGCGAAGACAGCTATTACAAGAACCGTACGCGTCCTTGTCTGCAATACCAGATCAAACGCTGCAAGGCCCCGTGCGTCGGGCTGGTGGAGCCCGAGGTGTATGCCGAAGACGTTCGCCACTCGGTGATGTTCCTCGAAGGTCGCAGCAATGCGCTGACGGACGAGTTGTCCGCCGGCATGGAAGAAGCGGCGATCAACCTCGAGTTCGAACGCGCGGCCGAGCTGCGTGATCAGATTTCACTGTTGCGCCGGGTCCAGGACCAGCAAAGCATGGAGGGTGGAACGGGCGATATCGATGTGATTGCTGCGTTCGTCAATCCGGGCGGCGCCTGCGTTCACTTGATCAGCGTGCGCGGTGGGCGGGTGCTGGGCAGCAAGAACTTCTTCCCTCAGGTCGGCATCGACGAAGACGTTTCCGAGGTCATGGCGGCCTTTTTGGGGCAGTACTTCATTACCAGTCCCGAGCGCGACTTGCCGAGCGAACTGATCGTCAACGTGGTTCACGAGGACTTCCCGACGCTCATCACAGCCATAGAAGAGTTGCGCGGTCGTGAATTGACCATCAGCCATCGGGTGCGCGGTACCCGAGCGCGCTGGCAACAACTGGCCGTCACCAATGCCGAGCAAGCGTTGGGCGCGAGGCTGGCCAACCGTCAGCACGTCGCCGCACGTTTCGATGCCTTGGCCGAAGTGTTGAATCTGGACGAGCCGCCGCAGCGCCTTGAGTGCTACGACATCAGCCATTCCAGTGGCGAAGCCACCGTGGCGTCTTGCGTGGTGTTCGGTCCGGAAGGCCCGATCAAGTCCGACTATCGTCGTTACAACATTGAAGGCGTTACCCCGGGCGACGACTATGCGGCCATGCACCAGGCCCTAACCCGACGCTTCAGCAAGCTGAAGGACGGGGAGGGCAAGCTGCCGGATATTCTGTTGGTGGATGGCGGCAAGGGGCAGCTGTCGATGGCTCGCGACGTGCTCAATGAACTGGCGGTGCCTGACCTGATTCTGTTGGGCGTGGCCAAGGGCGCGACGCGCAAGGCCGGTTTTGAAACCCTGTACCTCAACGACGCGGCCCACGAATTCACCTTGCGCGGCGATTCCCCCGCGCTGCACCTGATTCAACAGATACGCGACGAAGCCCACCGTTTTGCCATTACCGGTCACCGCGCGCGCCGTGGCAAAACCCGTCGCACCTCGACACTTGAGGGGGTTGCCGGCGTCGGTCCGACACGGCGGCGCGATTTGTTAAAACATTTTGGTGGATTGCAGGAGCTGTCTCGTGCCAGCATCGAAGAGATCGCCAAAGCACCCGGGATCAGTAAAAAGCTCGCAGAGTTGATTTATGCAAATCTGCACAGCGAGTAGAATGCCACCTCACCTCGTAGCCAGTTGTGCCGATGAATATCCCTAATCTGATTACCGTACTACGCGTCCTGCTCATCCCGATCTTTATTTTATTGTTTTACCTGCCTTACCAATGGAGCTACCTGGCCTCCGCCTCGGTCTTCGCATTTGCCGCCGCCACAGACTGGCTGGACGGTTATCTGGCCCGTCGTCTGGAGCAAAGCACACCGTTCGGGGCTTTCCTCGATCCCGTGGCTGACAAGCTGATGGTGGCCGTTGCCCTGGTGCTGCTGGTGCAAGAACACGGCAACCTGTGGCTGACGCTGCCGGCCGCCGTCATCATCGGTCGCGAAATTGTCGTCTCGGCACTGCGCGAATGGATGGCCGAACTCGGCGCCCGCGCTCACGTTGCCGTGTCGAACCTGGGCAAATGGAAAACCGCCGCGCAAATGCTGGCGCTGGTGATCCTGCTGGCTAATCCGTCAGACTTCACCTTCTGGGTCTTGATCGGTTATGCCTTGCTGCTGGTGTCTGCCGGCCTGACATTGTGGTCCATGGTCCAATACCTGCGGGCTGCCTGGCCGCATCTGAAGACCGACGTGGAAAAGAAATAAAACTTTTTTGAATCAAAGGGTTGACGGGGCTTCTGGATTCTATAGAATGCGCCACACCAAGACGCGGGAATAGCTCAGTTGGTAGAGCACGACCTTGCCAAGGTCGGGGTCGCGAGTTCGAGTCTCGTTTCCCGCTCCAAGTTTGTATGCATTTGAAGTCGCGCTACATGACAGCAAATGTTTGAGGCCGAGTAGCAAAATGGTTATGCAGTGGATTGCAAATCCACCTACGCCGGTTCGATTCCGACCTCGGCCTCCACTATAAACAAGCTCCGTAGATCTATGATTTACGGAGCTTTTTTATTTCCGCAGCCTTGCAAGATTTTGTCTTGAAAAGGGTATCTGCGAACTTGCTTCACCGGGACGGGATGTATATATTTCGTCCTCTGTTGCACAAGCCAGACCGCTTCACCGCGCTACCGCCCGAATGGCGAAACTGGTAGACGCATGGGACTTAAAATCCCCCGCTCGTAAGGGCGTGCCGGTTCGATTCCGGCTTCGGGCACCATACATACAAAGGCCTGCATGAGTTTTCTCATGCAGGCCTTTGTCGTTTCTGCTCCGTGATTTTTTGACAGGCCGTCTCGTCGACCTCAAACCTGTTTCTGCCAGACTCCGGTAGCAGCCGTGCGCCGCACATAATCGCTGAAATCTCGCGCTGGCCGGCCCAGTGCGCGCTGAACGCCATCAGACAGTGGTGTGTTGCGTCCGTCGAGCACCGTCGTGAAGAGATACAGCACCAGGTCGATAAGCTCGGCTGGAAGTTGTGCCTGTTCCAGCGCCTGCCGATAGTCATACGGCGTAACAGCGACGAAGCCGATCTCGAGCCCGGTCCCTTGAGCAATCTCACTGACCGCCTCGGCAAACGTCAGCGCGCGAGGTCCGGTCAATTCATAGAGTTGGCGTGAGTGTCCGGGTTGGGTCAGAGCCTCGACGGCAATTTCTGCAATGTCATCCACATCAACGAAGGGCTCCGCGATATTGCCGACGGGCAGGGCCAGTTCTCCCTGAAGAATCGGTTCCAGAAAATGCGCCTCGCTGAAGTTCTGGAAAAACCAGCTGGCCCGCAGGATCGTCCAGTCGACACCACTGTTCTGAATCACGCGTTCGGCTTCTTCCGCTTCGACCTCGCCGCGTCCGGATAGCAGAACCAGTTTGCCGACACCGCTGTTGATGGCCAAGTCGGTGAACGCCCGGACTGTCTCGACGGCACCCGGAACGGCGAGGTCCGGTTGATAGGAAATGTAAACCGCGTGAACGCCATCAAGCGCTGCATCCCAAGTCGCCCGGTCTTCCCAGTCGAAGGGCGGATTCGCATTGCGCGACCCGAGGCGCACAGGCAACCCCAAGGCTTTGAGCTGTTGAGTGACCCTGCTTCCTGTTTTACCGGTCGCACCGAGAACGAGGAAAGTGTCTTGAGCGGATTTCATCGCGTTCATCTCCATCGGTTTAATGTGAGTGATACTCACGTTAAAAAGATGATAATCCCTCACGTTATTTCGTCAACCAACCTTAGAAAGGAAGCCGACGTACGGACACAACCGCTTGGGGGCATCCGTGGCTGGTGCTAAGGTGAGTGCTCGTCATGTTATTAACGGAATCACGCCAGTGCCAAAGAAAGTCGCCGCCGGGCTTGAGCCATCTGTTTCAGAGCCGAGCCGACGCAATCCCACGCAACAACGCAGTCGTGAGCGGCAGGAGCGGATTCTTGCTGTGGCGACTCAACTGATCGCGACCAAGGGCAGCGACCAGGTCAAGATGAGCGAAATTGCCGAGCGCTCGGAGATCTCGATCGGATCGCTTTATCAGTACTTTCCCGACAAGAGCTCGGTCATTCGCACGCTGGCCGAGCGCTATAACGCTGCCAGCCGTCGTTGTATCGAAGAGTCATTGGTGGCGGTTGAGGATGCCCAAGGGTTGGCGGATGCTTTTTCGAACCTGCTGGATCAGTATTACGAAATCGTTCAGGCCGAGCCCGCGATGCGTGATATCTGGTCAGGCATGCAGGCGGACAAGCAGTTGTTGGCGTTGGAGCTGGAGGAGAGTCGTGTGGCGGGCGGAATACTAGCCGATGCGATGTTGCGGGTTTTTCCAGGTCGCGATGCACAGCGGGTTACGGATTGTGCCTTTCTGATCTGGCAACTCGGTGAAGCGACCATGCGCCTGGCCATTTCTTGTGCGCCCGAAGAGGGGAGGAGGTTGTTTGAAGCGTTCAAGCGCATGTCCCTCGCTGAAATCATGGAGCCCGCGAGCATGAATACGCCCGAGGCATCGACAGGACTGGGTCGAGCAAAGTCGACCCAGGTATCGAATCAGCCCTCTAAACAAAAGGCTGGCCAGTAAAACCACGAGGTAATCTTTGCCGCCCGGCCATGGCAGTAAGCCGTTCTACCCAGGCTGCGCGCCAATCATTGGCGGTGTGAGTGACTTTGGCCTTGCGCGCAGCACGGCGTGCTGCATTACGTTCGGCTTTGCGCGCGTCCTTGAACGCGTCGGTGTTTCGGCAGCTTCTGCACTTGACGCGGGTCAATTCGCTGCTTGAGGTGAGATTGCTGCCCTTGTGACCGCAGGCCAGATGCCCGCCAACTTTGAAGTGGGTGACCATGGAACGTCTCCTTCGTGACGTGTGATTGTTTGACCTCCAGCAGCCAGTGACGTTCGCCGGCTGACTGGCGGGCAAAAAAAAGGTCTGCATGCGGGCAGACCAGGGTATTTCTCAAAGGAGTGGTTCACTGTAAGGCGTGTGTTGTGAACATTACGTGAAAAGACGGTCGCAAAAAAAAGCCCAGCGCCAGGCCGGGTGCGGGTGCAACACAAGATAATCAGACAGGCACGAGCACGGTGACGATGAGGTCGCCGTTCATACTCCCTGTATCAGGCCCTTTCTCGAATCGCGCGTCCAGATCGGATCATCTGAACCGCGGAAGAGGGGGATCGACAGGTTTTAACGAAGACAGGGTATTTCGAATCAGTGGCGCGTCTTTCTCGATGTCGTTCAGGCGGTCACGAATTCTGAGGGCTGTCGGGTGCCCTCCTTGATGATCTACCCAGTCGGCAATCTCCTTGCACGCAGCGGCAAGTCGAGCCTGGCGGGAGTCGAGCAGGGTGAGCAGGGTGGTGATGGACTCTTTTTCGGACATGGCAAACACCTCCGTTCAAGAAACCTGGCAAATAGCAGCAAAAAGCCCGCTGTGTGCGAGCTTTCTGCCGATGGGGTCGCTGTTCCTTCAGCTGATTTCAGTATAGACCCGGACTTCAGGCTTGTCGGGCCGTCACTTGTGACTTGGCATTGAGCTGCAGGCATTTACGTTGGGCATCTTCTTCACAATCGTAGTCGTCACCGCAGAAGCCCAAGGTGCGGGTGTCGAAGATTCGATAAAACTCCGCCGCGTCGGGTGGTGGGTGGCCGGCTTCTCCGGCCCGGCGGCCATGAATGATGATCTTGTTGCAACGCTTCACAACGAAAATGTCTTCCATGGCGTCACCGCAGCTGATTCATGTCCACATCAACTATAGAAGTTCCTGGCGATCGTGCAAAAAATGGGCGGGTCATTTCGTCGATTCGGCCGCCTCGATCATCTTCTCCAGATACATGGCGAGCCCGACTTCCTGTGCCCTGAGCCCTTTACGCAGTCTCGGCCGCGGCAGTTGGGCCAAGGCACCGAGCATGAAGCCTTCAACTACCGCCGGGTGGATGTAGCACTTGCGGCACACCGCCGGGGTGTTGCCGAGTTGCCTGGCGACATTCTTGACCATCTCCACCACATGCCGTTTTGCGTCCGATTCGGGTTCCCACTGCAATTCGCGCAGCACCGACAATGCGAGCGCGCTGCCCGCCCAGGTGCGGTAATCCTTGGCCGTGAAGTCAGCACCGGTGAGGGTTTGCAGGTAGGCGTTGACGTCTGAGGAGCTGACGGTATGGCGCTCGCCATTTTCGTCCAGGTACTGAAAGAGGTCTTGCCCGGGAATTTCCAGGCAGCGCTTGATGATTCGCGCCAGGCGCCGGTCCTTCACGGTGATCTGGTGCTCGACCCCACTCTTGCCGCGAAACTGGAACAGGATCGCGCTGCCGTTGACCTCGACGTGACGGCTGCGCAGGGTGGTCAGGCCATAGGAGCGATTTTCCCGGGCGTACTGCGTATTGCCGACGCGGATCAACGTCGCATCGAGCAAAGTAATGACGGTCGCCATGACTTTGTCCCGGCTGAACCCCGGAGCGTCCAGCAGGGTTTCAAGCTGTTTGCGCAGTTTCGGCAGCGCCAGCCCAAAGTCCCGAAGGCGCGAGTATTTGTCGGCATCGCGCACTTCGCGCCAGCGTGCGTGGTATCGGTATTGCTTGCGACCGCGAGCATCACGCCCGGTGGCTTGTAGATGGCCGCGCGGATCGGCGCAGATCCACACATTGGTATAGGCCGGCGGCACGGCGAGGGCATTGATGCGCTTGATTTCGTCTGGATCGGTAATGCGCTGGCCCGCGGGATCGAAGTAGCAGAATTTGCCACGCAAGCGCTTGCGGGTGATTCCAGGCTGCGTGTCGTCGACATAATGCAGGTCGGGTGGCAGCACATCGGGCAGCGCGGTATCGGACATGGCGAGAAATCCTTGGCAACGAAGTCAGGGGGCCTGTACAGCCATTGACCGCGCCCGTTCGCCGTGGTGCCGACAGATTTACGCCAGGACGGCCACCGCTTTGATCTGCGCCCAGAGTTGCTGGCCGGGGTGCACGCCCAACTGGTCCCGGGAGTAGCGGGTGATGCGTGCCAGCAGGGGCGTCCCGGCGGCATTCAATCGGATCAGCACGTGGGCGGCGTTGTCGGCGCCGATTTCACTGATCACCGTCACCGGCAAGCGATTGAGGATGCTGCTGTGCTCGACGCCTTGCAGGCTCAGGCTCACATCACGCGCCTGGACCTTGCAGCGCAATGCCTGGCCCGGAGTCATCGGCGCATGCGTCACGCGAATACTCATGTTGGTATCGGGCAGTTGCAACGTCAGCAATTGATAGTGGGGATCGTAGGCGCTGACATGGCCTTCGATCACCACGCCGGCATCGTCGCCCAGCGCCAGGGGCAAATCGAGACGCGCCAGGGTTTCGCCGATGGGGCCGCTGGCCAGCGCCTTGCCGTCGCTGAGCAGGACGATGTGGTCGGCGAGGCGGGCGACCTCATCCTGCGAGTGGCTGACGTAGAGCACCGGGATGTCGAGTTCATCGTGCAGGCGTTGCAGGTAAGGCAGGATTTCGTTTTTACGCTGACTGTCCAGCGCCGCCAGCGGTTCATCCATCAGCAGGAGTTTGGGGCTGGTGAGCAACGCGCGGGCGATGCCGATTCGCTGCCGTTCACCGCCGGACAGGTGCTGCGGATGGCGGTCCAGCAGATGACCAATGCCCAGCAGTTCGGTGGCATGCGCCATGTCGACCCGGCGTTGTTGCTTAGGGATGCGCTTGAGGCCGAACTCCAGATTGGCGAGCACCGACAGGTGAGGAAACAGGCTCGCTTCCTGAAACACATACCCCAGCGCACGTTTATGCGGAGGTACGAAAATGCCCTTGTCGCTGTCCTGCCAGACTTCATCGTTGACCTGGATAAAGCCCTGCTCAGCCCGCTCCAGGCCAGCAATACAGCGCAGGCACGTGGTCTTGCCCGAGCCGGAGTGACCGTAAAGTGCAGTCACCCCACGGCCTGGCAGTTGCAGATCCACCTCCAGGGCGAATCCCGAAAAACGCAGTTTCAGACGCGTATGAATCATCGATCAGCTCCAGCCTGTTTTGGTTTTCCGACTGGAATAGAGCGCCAGCAACACGACAAAGGAGAACACCAGCATCGCCCCGGCCAGCCAATGGGCCTGGGCGTATTCCATGGCTTCAACGTGATCGTAGATCTGCACCGAGACCACGCGGGTCTTGTCGGGAATGTTGCCGCCGATCATCAGCACTACGCCGAACTCGCCGACGGTGTGGGCGAAACCGAGAATGGCCGCGGTGATGAAGCCGGGTCGAGCCAGCGGCAGGATCACGCTGAAGAAGGTGTCCCAGGGATTGGCGCGCAAGGTTGCGGCCACTTCCAGTGGGCGAGTACCGATGGCAGAAAAAGCGTTTTGCAGCGGCTGGACCACGAAAGGCATCGAATACAGCACTGAACCGATCACCAGCCCCGCGAAACTGAAGGTGAGCGTGCCGAGCCCCAGCGACTGGGTGAATTGGCCGACAAAGCCGTTCGGGCCGAGCGCCAGCAACAGATAAAAGCCAATCACTGTGGGCGGCAAGACCAGGGGCAGGGCGACGATCGCCCCGACCGGGCCACGCAGCCAGGACTGGGTGCGCGACAGCCATAACGCAATCGGAGTGCCGATGATCAGCAGGATAACCGTCGTCAGGGACGCCAGTTTCAGAGTCAGCCAGATGGCGGAAAAGTCGGCACTCGTCAGCGTCATTTAGAGTTGATAACCGTAGGACTTGATGACAGCGGCAGCTTTCGGCCCCTTGAGGTAGTCAACCAACGCCTTGGCAGCCGGGTTGTCCTTGCCCTTGTTGAGGATCACCGCATCTTGTTTGATCGGGTCGTGCAGGTCGGCCGGAACGATCCAGGCCGAACCACCGGTGACTTTGCCGTCTTTGTAGATCTGCGACAAGGCCACGAAGCCCAGCTCAGCATTGCCGGTGGAAACGAACTGATAGGCCTGCGTAATGTTCTGGCCTTCAACGATCTTGTCTTTGACCTTGTCGGTCAGGCCCTGCTTCGCCAGCACTTGAGTGGCGGCCAGGCCGTAAGGCGCCGCTTTCGGATTGGCGATGGAAAGGTGCTTGTACTCGTTCGCTTTCAGCACATCACCCTTGGCATCGACGTAACCTTCCTTGGCTGACCACAACGCCAGTGTGCCGATAGCGTAGGTGAAGCGCGAACCATTGACGGTGTCGCCTTCAGCCTCAAGTTTTTGCGGGATGGTGTCGTCCGCCGAGAGGAGCACTTCGAACGGTGCGCCATTTTTGATCTGGGTGTAGAACTGACCGGTTGCGCCAAAGGAAGTGACCAGTTTATGCCCGGTGGCTTTCTCGAAATCTGCAGCGATGGCCTGGATCGGCGCGGTGAAGTTGGCGGCGACGGCCACTTGGACTTCGTCCGCCTGGGCGGACCCGAAGGCGAATACGGCGAGCAGGCTTGCGAGGCGGGTGGGGGCAAAACGTGAGGCACGAATGCTCATGAAACGGCTCCGTTATCGGCAAATGCAACGAGGGGATGGAACGCTGTATAGCGGAATATATAGCGAAATGCCTGCCAACGGAATGTGTCGGTACTGAGATTGCGCACGACCTGTTGCCGGTGGCGAGGGGATTTATCCCCGTTGGGCTGCGAAGCGGCCCCAGCGTCCGTCAACCAGACTAAGTTGTCAGGATTGACGACTGCTTCGCAGCCGAACGGGGATAAATCCCCTCGCCACAAGTTAGCTGCTACAACAACGTGCGCTACCGACGAAGCAATTTGGCCAAGCCTTCCTCCGCCAGCCGCCGAGTCAGCTCCGCCGTCCCCATTTCAACCCCCAACGTGAACGCCTGCCCAGCCCAGAGATTGCTGAAGTCCGCCTCACCTTTCGCCCGCAACGGCATCAACGCTCCGCCAGCCAGCGGGAAGGCCGGTGCTTTATCGCTCATGGGCCCGATTTCGCGCATCACCCGATTGAGAATCCCCCGTGCAGGGCGGCCGGTGAAAAGGTTGGTCACCGCAGTCTCGCTTTCCTTGGCCGTGCGCAATGCTTTGTGGTGAGACGCGCTGACCTTGGCTTCCGGCGTGAACAAGTAGGCCGTCCCCACCTGCACCGCCGAAGCGCCCAACAGAAAAGCCGCCGCAACGCCCCGTGCATCGCTGATCCCGCCCGCTGCAATCACCGGCACCTTCACCGCGTCGACGACCTGAGGCACGAGGGCGAATGTGCCTACCTGGCTGCTCAAGTCATCGCTGAGAAACATCCCGCGATGCCCGCCGGCTTCGTAGCCCATGGCGATGATCGCGTCGCAGCCATGCTGCTCCAGCCAGATGGCTTCTTCGACCGTCGTCGCCGAGGAGAGAATTTTCGCCCCGGTGGCTTTTACGCGATCCATCAAGGATTTTTCCGGCAGGCCGAAGTGAAAGCTCACAACTTCGGGGCGAAATTCTTCGAGCACTTCGCAGGCAGCGTGATCGAAAGGTGCGCGATTGGACACCGGGGTAGGCGCCTCGAAATCGACGCCCAGTTCCCGATAGTACGGCTCCAACAAATTCTTCCAGTCCCGGGCACGTTGCTCATCGGCCGCCGGCGTCTGGTGGCAGAAATAGTTGATGTTGAACGGGCGCTGGCTGTGTTGGCGAATCGTCTTCAGCTCTTCGCGCAACTGCTCGATACTCAGCATTGCGGCGGGCATCGAGCCCAGGCCGCCGGCGTTGCTCGCGGCGATGACCATGGCCGAGCCGGTAGCGCCAGCCATGGGCGCCTGGATGATCGGCAGTTCGATGCCGAGCAGGTCAAGGATGCGGGTGTCTGGCCATTGGCTCATTTCAATGATTCTCCGACGGGTAGAACCGGTTTTTTACCAGCAATGGCTGTCGCAGGGCCAGCCGACTTTTGTATCCGGGAGGTTTTCAGGTCTTCCATAAGCGCGGAAAAAAAGCGTAGCCGCACGTCATGGAAACGCTCGGCGCGTTGGCGGTTTGGCTAAAGTCTTGTACGGCGCGATGTTTCTTTGTGGTATTTCAATGGCCCCACCCCCAGATTGACTCCATTGAGAGGCGATGATGTTCAAAGGTATTTTGATCGACAAAGACGACAGCGGTTACCGGGCGACACTGCAAGAGATCAATGACGACCAGCTGCCCGAGGGTGATGTGACGGTACGCGTGGCGTACAGCACGCTGAACTTCAAGGATGGCCTGGCGATCACCGGCAGCAGTCCGGTGGTCAGGAAATTTCCGATGGTGCCAGGGATCGATCTGGCCGGTACGGTCGAAGTCAGTGATCATCCGGACTACAAGGTCGGTGACCAGGTACTGCTCAACGGCTGGGGTGTGGGCGAAGGGCACTGGGGCGGGCTGGCACAAAAGGCACGCCTCCAGGGTGACTGGCTGATTGCGCTACCCAAGGAATTCACCGCGGCCCAGGCCATGGCAATCGGCACCGCCGGTTACACGGCGATGTTGTGCATCCTGGCGCTGGAACACAACGGCGTCACGCCTGAGCAGGGTGAAGTGCTGGTCACCGGGGCCAACGGCGGCGTAGGCAGTTTCGCCATCGCGCTGCTGAGCAAACTCGGCTATCGGGTCGTGGCATCCACGGGCCGCACCTCCGAGCACGATTACCTCAAGCAACTGGGTGCCAGCGAAATCATCGATCGCGCCACGCTGTCCGCGCCGGGTAAACCGTTGGCCAAGGAGCGTTGGGCTGCGGTGATCGACTCCGTCGGTAGTCACACGTTGGCCAACGCTTGCGCCAGCACCAAGGCCAATGGCACGGTCGCCGCTTGCGGTTTGGCGCAAGGCATGGACTTTCCAGCCTCCGTCGCACCGTTCATTTTGCGCGGCGTGACATTGGCCGGAATCAACAGCGTGACCCAACCCAAAGCCAAGCGGATAGAAGCCTGGAATCGTCTGGCCAAGGATCTGGACTTCGCGTTGCTACCGCTGATCAGCCATGAGATCGGCTTGAGCGAAGCCATCGACGCCGCGCCACGCTTGCTCGCCGGGCAATTGCGCGGGCGGGTTGTAGTTGATGTGAATCGCTGATTAGCGAGTCTCGCGTTCCAGCAACTGGCGCTTGCGTTCTACACCCCAGCGATAGCCCGACAGGTTGCCGTCGCTGCGCACCACGCGATGGCACGGAATCGCTACCGCGATACTGTTCGCGCCGCAGGCCTGGGCCACGGCGCGCACGGCTTTGGGCGCGCCGATACGCTGAGCGATATCGGCGTAGCTGGCGGTGCTGCCCGCTGGAATTTCCCGCAGCGCCTGCCAGACCCGCTCCTGAAACGCCGTACCGCGCACGTCCAGCGGCAAGTCCAGGCCAATCGCCGGCGCCTCGATAAAACCGACCACCTTGGCGATCAGCTGTTCGAACGCATGATCGGCGCCAATCAGATTCGCACGGCGAAACTTGTCCTGCAGATCGCAGACCAGTTGATGCGGATCGTCTCCCAACAAAATTGCGCAAACGCCGCGTTCACTTTGTGCCACCAGAATCGCTCCCAGAGAACACTGGCCGACGGCAAAGCGGATATCGTTGTTCTGGCCCGCCGCACGGTAATCACCGGGCGTCATGCCCAGCAACTGATCGGCCGACTCATAGAAGCGACTGTTGGAGTTGAACCCGGCGTCGTACAAGGCGTCGGTGACCGAACCGCCGTCGGCCAGGCGTTCTCGAACCTTGCGTGAACGATGGGCGGTGGCGTAACCCTTGGGTGTGAGGCCGGTCACGGCTTTGAACACGCGATGAAAGTGAAAGCTGCTCAGGCCCGCTACGTCCGCCAGTTCATTTAACGCAGGCAGGTTTTCCGCGGATTCGATGTGCCGGCAGGCGGCCGCTACGGTTGCCGCGTGTTGTGCGGCGACGTCGCTTTGATCCTTTGTGGCTCGTTTGCTCGGACGATATCCCGCCGCCTGGGCCTGCTCGGCGGTGTCGAAAAATTCGACATTCTGCGGTTTCGGCAGGCGAGCGAGGCTGCTGGGACGGCAATAGATTCCGGTGGTTTTCACGGCGTAGACAAACTGCCCGTCGGCGCTGGGATCTCGTGCAACGACGGCGGCCCAGCGAGGATCGTTTTCGGTGGCGATCCTGGTCGAATGAGTTGTCATGGCTTCATGTCCGTTGACTCGTTTCATGCAGATTAACCATCCGGCAACAGCGCTGCACCCCGAGTCTTGCGGTTGAATTCGAGGGTTTCATCCGGCGGTTCGAAAGGTGAAGTTGATCCGTTGTTCGCCCAGGCGCGGGTGATGGCCGTCCTTGATCGGCAGCACTCCGTGATAACGCAAACGATCGACGCCGCCCCAGACCACGATGTCACCATGCAGCAATGGCACGCGTTGGCTTTTATCGCTGCGTTGAAACCCGCCGAACAGGAAGATGGCAGGCAATCCCAATGACACCGAAACAATCGGAGCGGCGTAGGAACCTTCGTCTTTGTCCTGGTGTAATGACATCTTGGCGCCGGGGACATAACGGTTGATCAGGCAGGAATCAGGAATAAAGTCCGCAAATCCCGCTTCCCGGGCCGCCGCTTGTGCCAATTCGAAAAACACGTCGGGCATCGCGGGCCAGGGTTGTCCGGTCTGCGGGTCGTTGCGTGTGTATTTGTAACCGCTGCGATCCGTGGTCCAGCCCCAGGTGCCGCAACTGCTCAACGCCACCGACATGGTGAAACCGCCCGGCGTGGCCATCTGCCGAAAGGGGGCGGCCGTTAGAATCGCTTCCAGTGCCGGCAGCAACTGATCTATCCACTGCAGGGCAAAGCCGCGCAAGACGTAGGATTGTTCGCCGATTTGCTCGCGCCTGGGTTTCTGTTCGGGCTCGGCATCGGCAAACAGATCGAAGGTGGTCGGGATCATGGGGTCATAACGCATCGTGAAAGATGATTCCAAGGGTATGCCGTTTTCCGCTGTGCAGGCGACTCACGCCGTGTCGCATCGTCACCCGGTAATAGCCGCGAACGCCTTTGGCCGGGCGCTGGCTGACCGCAAAGATCACACCATCGCCTTTCTTCAGGCCGATCACCTGCGGGCGTGACTGCATCCGCGGGCGTTGTTCGGTCAGCACAAACTCGCCGCCGGTAAAATCTTCGTCCGGTTCTGACAGAAGAATCGCCACCTGCAGCGGGAACACGTGTTCGCCGTACAGATCCTGATGCAAGCAGTTGTAGTCCTGCGGGCCATATTGCAGCAATAACGGCGTCGGGCGCTCCTGACCGGCGGCATGGCAGCGTTGCAGGAATGCTTGGTGGCTTTCAGGAAAACGGATCGGCAGGTCCATGCATTCGTACCAGCGATTGGCGATTGGCACGAGACAAGGGTAGAGCGCACTGCGCAGTCGGGCGACCGTGTCCGGCAGCGGGTATTTGAAATACTTGTACTCGCCACGGCCAAAGCCATGACGCGCCATCATCACTTGAGAGCGGAAGGGCGCTGTCTGAGCGTAGAGGGCGCTGATTTCGTTGCACGTCTTTGCACTCAGCAGCGACTTGATGACGGCACAGCCATCCTGATCGAGTTGTTGCTCCAGGGTTGCCCAGTCCAGCGAATCGAAGGTTTGCTCGCTCATCGTGAAACCTCACGGTCCAGCAACTGCCGTTTGCGCTCCATTCCCCAGCGATAGCCGCCAAGGCTGCCATCCTGGCGCAGCACCCTATGGCACGGCACGACAACGGCGATCGGGTTAGCCCCACAGGCATTCGCCACCGCCCGAAAAGCGCCGGGCTGGCCGAGGCGTTGGGCGATATCCAGGTAGCTGGCGGTTTCGCCGACGGGGATTTGCCGCAGGATTTCCCAGACGCGCCGTTGAAATACGCTGCCGGTCAGGTCCAGCGGCAGATCGAGTGCAATGCGCGGGTCGTCGAGGTGGCGCAGGGTTTGCTCCAAGGCCGGCATCAGACTTTCATCGCGCTGCGAAGTTGGCAATCCAGGGAAACGCCGTGCCAGATCCTGCTCGAGCGTGATCAAGTCGTCACCGAGCAACAACGCGCACAGGCCTTCGGCGCTGAATGCCAGTAACAGGACGCCAAGGCTGGAAGTGCCGCTGATGTAGCGAATCGAGGAAGTAGACATGTTCTGACTCCTTAACCAAAGGTCGAGGTGGCCAGTCTAGGGAGCGCCAAGGGAGTGAACACTCCGGCGCTTGCGGTGGAATTCATATAGGCGCGGAGCATGACGTCCTTGTTGTCGCTCCGGGTGCCGGGTCGCGTTACAGCGCTTTGCTGACGGCGATGTCGCTGATGACGTCTTCGCTCGAACCATGAATGGCGTCCAGCGCGGCCTTGGCTTCTTCTTCTGTGCCGTTTTCGAGCTGGGCAAATTCGAAACGGCGTTCGCCGTTGAGTTTGTATTTGATGACGTACTTGGTCGTTTGGGCCACGGTCATACCTTCTTTTATTCGTGCGGGAACGTCACTCAGCTCAGTTTTGTGCTGGAGCGACGGATGATCTTGATCGAGTGCGTCAGGGTCGGTTTGCGGGTCACGCTGATCGGCCGGCGGTTGACCGTGTCGATGGTGATGTTCCAGAAACCGGTGCTCGGTGCAGTAATCCGCGCCGGGAACGTGTCGAACGCACCGCCGTGATAAGTATGACGGCCGCCGTTCTTGAAGCTGCGAAAGTTGGCGTCGTTCATCAAGCGAATGTTGCAGGTTTGGGAGCACTGGATGACGACAATGTCGTCTTCATTGAGGTGCTCGCGCTGGTGGATAAATTTCATGAGGCGCCTCCAGAAGGGCTTTTTCTACAAAATCAAAACGATAGCATGGGCGATTGACGCAGTTTATCAGCCCGAACAGGTTATTATCCGGTCGTCGGGGTTCGCTTTGACAATTAAAAACAGTTATTCGGAATTCTATGAGCGATAAACGCAACGAACCTCGGAGAAAATCAGCATTTGTGCTGTCGGAGGGTCTTTATCGGAGGTTTTGTATGAAGTGGGGTGTGTTGGTCTTGCCGTTGGCATTGGTAGTGAGTGGCTGTGCGAATGTCGCGGAGATTAACGAGACGTTGCCTACCATGAACGTGATCTCAGGCAAAAAGCCCAATGAGTACGCGCAATGCCTGGTTGAAAAACTGGCCGACAGTCGTGGCGCCCTGCAAGTGGAGTCGCACAAGGACGGGATGCGTGTAATCGTGCCGGCGAAATTCTCGTCGGCCCCGGCAGCCGTATTCGACATCGAAGACCGCTCGGGTGGCAGCGGTATCAAGCTGCATGAGCGCATGTCCAATGTGCCGGTGCGTCCGAAGGACGTGCAGAAAGCCGCCAATGCGTGCATTTCCGGCTGATAGACTGGCCACCGTTCATACTGATGCCGTCAAAGTCATGCTTTGGCGGCATTGTCATTTCTGGAGTCGCGCATGAAGCGAGAGCAAGTTCGGGAACGCCATGCAGAGGGACTGATCTCTGCCACCCACGTCATTCAAAATCCGGCAAACCCCGGGGAATGGATCGTGTTTTTCAAGAAAAGCGCCGGGCGCAGTTATTTCCTGGTGGATGATAACGATGAGGTCGAATCGTTTGGTCGTCTCGACGATTTGATCGAGACAGTGCGCGGCCTCGGGATCAAATTCGCCGAAATTCACATGTAGGGCAGGGCGCCTTACTTGCAGACCACCACGACGCTGCGGTTCTTGAAGTTGCCGACGTCGACCCCCAGGGTCTTGTCACTTTCCTTGGTGGATGGTGTGCCGTCGGTACCGACAATCCGGTAGCCGGTGCCGGCGCAAGAGGCATCGGCTTTTTCGTAGCACGTGGCCCAGGAGTTGGCTTCACCGGAGCAGTCGATCGCCAGTCCTTGCTCGCCGTTGTTCAGGTACATCTTTTCGGAAGTGGCGCAGCCGCTCAGGGCCAGGAGTGCAATCAGGGGCAAAAATCTGTTCATGTTCATAATCGTCTTCAGCGAGGGGGCTAGACGCTCTGACAGCGCCAGTGTGAAAAGGTTATAGCGATTGGCCACTTGTTTGCATCTGGCCACAAAAAAGCCCTGCTCGATGGCAGGGCTCTGCGCGTGCCGCAGGCTATCAGTCCTGACTCTTGCCGCGTCGCTTCGGCGCGGGAGGTGTGTAGTCGAGCACCGAAGCCACTTCAATCGCCATCGCTTCGCTGGGTAACGGCCCGGAAACATCTTCGCCATTGGTGGCGGTAATGTGCCACTGGCCATCTTTTCCTTTGTCGACCGTGTACCCGTTGATGATTTTTGCTGCGGTCATCTATCTGTCTCGTTCACTGGTTCAAAGTCGCCATGATACCGGCAAATGCTCGCATTGGGGGGCGATAAGCGTATGGTGGTCCAGTTTGCCGGCCTCTTTGAGCTACGCTGATTTGACCGCGCAAAAATCCGGATGGAACTATCCGCGGGAATATTTCTCTATGATGGCATCGGTTAGCCAGCGCGGGGCATTGTAAGGTGCACTCCGCCTGATTAGACTGCGCCGAAACTCGTACACACAGCCCTTTCAAGGACTTATATGATCAAGAAATGCTTGTTCCCAGCAGCCGGTTACGGTACTCGCTTCCTGCCAGCGACTAAAGCCATGCCCAAAGAAATGCTGCCGGTGGTAAACAAGCCACTGATCCAGTACGGCGTCGAAGAAGCACTGGACGCTGGTTTGACTGAAATCTCCATCGTCACCGGTCGCGGCAAACGCGCCCTGGAAGACCACTTCGACATCAGCTACGAGTTGGAAAACCAGATCAAAGGCACCGACAAAGAGAAATACCTGGTCGGTATCCGCAAGTTGCTCGACAACTGCTCGTTCTCCTACACCCGCCAGACCGAAATGAAAGGCCTGGGTCACGCGATTCTGACCGGTCGCCCGTTGATCGGCGACGAGCCGTTCGCCGTGGTCCTGGCGGATGACTTGTGCGTCAACCTCGAAGGCGACGGCGTCCTGACCCAGATGGTCAAGCTGTACAAGCAGTTCCGCTGCTCGATCGTTGCCATCCAGGAAGTCGATCCGCAAGAAACTCACAAGTACGGCGTTATTGCTGGTGAGATGATCCGCGACGACATCTACCGTGTTCACAGCATGGTCGAAAAGCCAAAGCCTGAAGATGCACCGTCGAACCTGGCGATCATCGGCCGTTACATTCTGACCCCGGACATCTTCGACCTGATCGAACAAACCGAACCAGGCAAGGGTGGTGAAATCCAGATCACCGACGCCCTGATGAAGCAGGCCCAGAACGGCTGCGTCATGGCCTACAAGTTCAAAGGCAAGCGGTTCGACTGCGGTGGCGCTGAAGGCTACATCGACGCGACCAACTTCTGCTTCGAGAACTTCTACAAGACTGGCAAGGCTTACTGATAGCGCCTTACCCGCTTGTATTGAAAAGCCACCTTTCGGGTGGCTTTTTCATTTTCCGCCCCCATATCGCTTGCAGCGCTTGCCCAACGGACGTCTGCGGGTATGCTGGTTTCCTGCCGAGGAGATTGAAAATGGCCTACGATTTTGACCTTTATGTGATTGGTGCCGGTTCCGGCGGTGTACGGGCTGCTCGTTTTGCTGCCGGTTTTGGAGCGAAGGTGGCTGTGGCCGAGAGCCGTTACCTGGGCGGTACGTGTGTGAACGTCGGCTGCGTGCCGAAGAAATTGCTGGTCTACGGCGCGCACTTCGCCGAAGACTTCGAGCAGTCTTCGGGCTTTGGCTGGACGTTGGGCGAAGCGAAGTTCGATTGGGCAACGCTGATCGCCAACAAGGATCGCGAGATTAATCGCCTGAATGGCATTTACCGCAACTTGCTGGTCAACAGCGGTGTGACCTTGCATGAAGGCCACGCCAAAATCGTCGACCCCAACACGGTCGAGATCAATGGCGAGCGCCACACCGCCAAGAACATCCTGATTGCCACCGGCGGCTGGCCACAGATCCCGGAGATTCCGGGGCATGAACACGCGATCAGTTCCAACCAGGCGTTCTTCCTCAAAGAGTTGCCCAAGCGCGTTCTGGTGGTGGGCGGCGGTTACATCGCTGTCGAATTCGCCGGGATCTTCCACGGTCTGGGCGCCGACACGACGTTGTTGTATCGCGGCGAGCTGTTCCTGCGTGGCTTCGACGGAGCGGTACGAAAGCACTTGCAGGAAGAACTGACCAAGCGCGGCATGAACCTGCAATTCAACGCCGACATCGAGCGTATCGACAAGCAATCCGATGGCAGCCTGAAGGTGACGCTCAAGGACGGTCGTGAGCTGGAGGCGGATTGTGTGTTCTACGCCACCGGTCGCCGTCCGATGCTCGACAACCTCGGGCTGGAAAACACCGGGGTCAAACTCGACAAGAAAGGTTTCGTCGAGGTCGATGATCAGTATCAGACCGCCGAGCCGTCGATCCTGGCGCTGGGCGATGTGATCGGTCGTGTTCAGCTGACCCCCGTCGCGCTGGCTGAAGGCATGGCCGTGGCGCGTCGCCTGTTCAAGCCTGAGCAATATCGTCCGGTGGATTACAAGATGATCCCGACTGCTGTGTTCAGCTTGCCGAACATCGGCACGGTTGGCTTGAGCGAGGAAGAGGCTCGCGAGGCCGGCCACGAGGTCACGATCTACGAAAGCCGTTTCCGTCCGATGAAGCTGACCCTGACCGAATGTCAGGAGCGTACGCTGATGAAACTGGTGGTCGATGCCAAGACCGACAAGGTCCTGGGTTGCCACATGGTCGGGCCGGATGCCGGTGAGATCGTTCAGGGGTTGGCGATTGCCTTGAAGGCTGGCGCGACCAAGCGCGACTTCGACGAAACAGTTGGCGTGCATCCAACTGCCGCCGAAGAGTTCGTCACCATGCGTACGCCGGTTAGCGGTTAATCGTTTTTATCGGCCTCTGATGCGTCTGGCGCTGTTGCAATGACGGCCGCCAGGCGCAGGCTTTCATCGAGGCTCGCCTGAGTCTTGAGCAATTCAATCTCCAGCCCTTTGTTGATCTGCGACTGCTCGTCGACGCTCTGCTTGAGCGACTGACTTTCCAGCAGGGCGGCACGCAAGCGTTCCTGGAGGAGGGTGCGTTCGCTGTCGATGCGGTTGACCTGCTCCAGCAGTTGGTCCTGGCGGCTGTGGGTGTGTTTGAGTTGCTCCTGCAATAACCCCAGTTCCCGCAGCGTTCCACGGTTCTCGGTGAGCAGGCGCTCGTTGTCGCGATGCAGCTGGGTGATCTCATCCTGACGCACCAACGCGCTTTGCTGGGCCTGGCGCAATTCCATCTGAATCTGCTGAACCTGGCCTTCGTGGCGGCTCTGTTCCTGCTCGCGCTGTTCCTTGACGGCGTTGCGGTAGTGTTCCAGCGCATCGCGTGCGTGCAGGTGCTTTTCTTCCAGTGAGCGGATCTGCTCATCCTTGTCTTGCAAGCGCAGTTCGAAATCGGCCAGTGCCTGGTTTAGTCCGGCGTTGCGGGTTTGTTCTGCCTGCAGCATGGAGCGGGTTTCTTGCAGGGCTTCGGACTCTTGAGTCAGCGCCAGGCTTTGAATCTCGTATTGCTGGTGTAATTCCGCGTTGTCTTGCCGGGCCGCAGTCAGGTGGATTTCCAGTTCTTTACGTTGCTGATCGAACTGCGCGCGTGCGTGTTCGATGGGTTCTTGGGCCTGTTCCTTCAGGCGTTGCGCCAGGCGCGAAACCAGGCCAGCCAGTTCGGCATCAATGGGCTCTGAGGGCGTTTCGACGCGTTCGCCGCCATCATCCAGCTCCTTTAAATAGCGGTGAATGGTGGTTTTTGAGCCGGTATTGCCCATCTCGATTCGTACTGCATCGATGCTGGGGTTTTCGCCGCGGGCAAGGATTGCCAAACGTGCCGCCTGCACTACCGCTTTATTTACGCCGCCACGAGCCATGTGTTCTCCTACGATTTCGTACTGTGGTACATGCCACTAAAGTACGCAGTGTACCATCGTTTATAAAAAGATAAAAAATGTAGGATACTAATGCGGGATATACTGGTATTACCCCGTGTGATGCGCCGTACGGCGGGTTTTACACCGCTAAAGCGGTACGTTTTCGAGAGATGAGCCCATGACCGATCTGGATCGCTACCTGCAAGCCGCCACCCGCGACAACACCCGGCGTAGCTATCGAGCGGCCATTGAACATTTCGAAGTCCATTGGGGTGGTTTCCTGCCGGCGACGAGCGACAGCGTGGCGCGTTACCTCGTGGCTCATGCGGGCGTGCTGTCGATCAATACGTTGAAGCTGCGGTTGTCAGCGCTGGCGCAGTGGCATAACAGCCAGGGTTTCGCTGACCCGACCAAGTCGCCGGTGGTGCGCAAGGTCTTCAAAGGCATTCGTGCGCTGCACCCGGCACAGGAGAAGCAGGCCGAGCCCTTGCAACTTCAGCATCTGGAGCAAGTGGTGGCGTGGTTGGAACTGGAAGCGCAAACCGCCAAGGCGCAAAACGATCAGGCGGGCTTGCTGCGCGCCCGACGCGACACCGCGCTGATCTTGCTGGGCTTCTGGCGCGGATTTCGCAGCGATGAGTTGTGCCGCGTACAGATCGAGCACGTGCAGGCGAGCGCCGGTTCAGGCATCACCCTCTACCTGCCACGCAGCAAGAGCGATCGCGAAAACCTCGGCAAGACTTACCAGACCCCGGCTCTGCAACGGCTTTGCCCGGTCAACGCCTATATCCAATGGATCACCGAAGCTGCGTTAGTCCGCGGTCCGGTGTTCCGCGGTATCGACCGTTGGGGCAACTTGAGCGAGGAGGGTTTGCACGCTAACAGCGTGATCCCGTTGCTCCGCCAAGCCCTGGAACGTGCCGGTATCCCCGCCGAGCACTACACCAGCCATTCCCTGCGACGCGGCTTTGCCAGCTGGGCCCATCAAAGTGGTTGGGATCTGAAATCGTTGATGAATTACGTGGGATGGAAGGATGTGAAGTCAGCCATGCGCTATGTTGAAGCCAGCCCGTTTCTCGGAATGGCTCGGGTCGCTGAAAAGCCGTTGGCGCGCTAGATACCGTTTTCTTCTATTAATACTGTCCCCTAATAGCGAAAACCAATCAGCAGCATGAGCTTTGCCAATGAGCCAGGCGGCGATCGAGTGGGTAGGATTCCCCCCATCAACTTCTCAACCAAACTTTTCAACCCTGACGGAGAGTCATCGATGCCTATCATCAACAGCCAAGTTAAACCGTTCAAAGCTGACGCCTTCAAAAATGGCGATTTCGTAAAAGTGTCGGACGCTGACCTGAAAGGCAAGTGGTCTGTCGTGTTCTTCTACCCAGCCGACTTCACCTTCGTTTGCCCGACCGAACTGGAAGACCTGGCTGACAACTACGACGCGTTCCAGAAACTGGGCGTCGAGATCTACAGCGTTTCCACCGATACCCACTTTGCTCACGCTGCCTGGCATAACACTTCGCCAGCCATCGGCAAAATCCAGTACACCATGATCGGCGACCCGACTCACGCCATCTCCCGCAACTTCGACGTGCTGATCGAAGACGCTGGCCTGGCTGACCGTGGCACCTTCGTGATCAACCCTGAAGGCCAGATCAAAATCGTTGAACTGAACGATGGCGGCGTTGGCCGTGACGCTTCCGAGCTGCTGCGCAAAATCAAGGCTGCTCAATACGTCGCTGCTCACCCAGGCCAGGTTTGCCCAGCCAAGTGGAAAGAAGGCGAGGCCACTCTGGCTCCGTCCCTGGACCTGGTCGGCAAGATCTAAGTCTGTGAAAGCACTATCAGGGCGGGTTTCCGCACCTAAGTAAGCCGCAACCGCCCTCAAAAACGCCCGGGCGAGATTCGCTCGGGCGTTTTTTTTTCGAATTCAAAAAGGAAATCGCCCGTATGTTGGACGCCAATCTTAAAGCCCAGTTGAAATCGTACCTGGAACGGGTCACCCAGCCGATCGAGATCGTTGCCTCCCTCGACGACGGTGCGAAATCCCAGGAAATGCTCGCATTACTCAAAGACGTTGCCAGTCTTTCCAACCAAATTACCTTGCTCGATAACGGTGACGATGCACGCAAACCATCGTTTTCGATCAACCGCCCGGGTGCCGATATCAGCCTGCGTTTCGCCGGCATCCCGATGGGCCACGAATTCACTTCGTTGGTGCTGGCCTTGCTGCAAGTCGGCGGCCACCCATCGAAAGCCAGCGTTGAAGTGATCGAACAGATCCGTTCGCTCAAAGGCGAGTTCAGCTTCGAGACGTACTTCTCGCTGTCCTGCCAGAACTGTCCGGACGTGGTCCAGGCACTGAACCTGATGGCGGTACTAAACTCGAACATCCGTCACGTCGCCATCGACGGTGCGCTGTTCCAGGCTGAAGTCGATGATCGTCAGATCATGGCCGTGCCAAGCATTTACCTCAACGGCGTCAACTTCGGCCAGGGGCGCATGGGCCTGGAAGAAATCCTTGCCAAGATCGACACCAGCGGTATCGAGCGTCAAGCCGAAAAGATCAGCGCCAAGGAAGCCTTTGACGTATTGGTCGTCGGCGGTGGCCCGGCCGGTGCTTCGGCCGCGATCTACGCCGCTCGTAAAGGCATTCGCACCGGTGTGGCTGCTGAACGTTTTGGTGGGCAGGTGCTCGACACCATGGCCATCGAGAACTTCATCTCTGTGCAGGAAACCGAAGGGCCGAAACTGGCGGTGGCGCTGGAAGAACACGTCAAGCAATACGACGTCGACATCATGAACCTGCAGCGGGCCGACAAACTGGTGCCGGGCAAGAGTGGTGAGCTGCACGAAGTCCACTTCGCCAGCGGCGCGACCCTGAAAGCCAAGACCGTGATCCTCGCGACCGGTGCGCGGTGGCGTGAAATGAATGTCCCGGGCGAGCAGCAATACCGCAACAAAGGCGTTGCGTACTGCCCGCACTGTGACGGTCCGCTGTTCAAAGGCAAGCGTGTAGCGGTGATTGGCGGCGGTAACTCCGGCGTCGAAGCGGCCATCGACCTGGCGGGCATCGTGTCTCACGTTACGTTGCTGGAGTTTGATGTACAGCTGCGCGCCGATGCGGTGTTGCAGCGCAAGTTGCACAGCCTGCCGAATGTCACCGTGATCACCAGTGCGCAAACCACTGAAGTGTTGGGTGACGGCCAGAAGGTCAACGGTCTGCGCTACAAGGATCGTCAGACTGATGAACTGCGTAACGTCGAACTGGAAGGGATCTTCGTGCAGATCGGCTTGCTGCCCAACACCGATTGGCTCAAAGGCACCATCGAACTGTCGCCTCGCGGCGAGATCATCGTCGATGCCCGTGGTGAAACTTCAATGCCGGGCGTGTTCGCTGCCGGTGACGTGACTACCGTGCCGTACAAGCAGATCGTGATCGCAGTGGGCGAGGGCGCCAAGGCTTCGCTGAGCGCATTCGATCACTTGATCCGCACCTCCGCACCGGCCTGAACGCCGACACTGAAAACACAAAACCCCATGAGCGATCATGGGGTTTTTTGTGTCTCACGCATTCCCAATGTGGGAGCGGGCTAAGTGTCACATCGGCGCTGGCTGGATGATTTCAACCCAGTAAGCGTCTGGATCCTTGATGAACGCCAGGCTCTTCATGCGGCCATCATTCAGGCGCTTCTGGAAATCGCAGCCCAGTGCTTCGAAGCGCTCGCATGCGGCGACGATGTCCGGCACGGAGATACAGATGTGGCCGAAACCGCGCGGGTCGGTATTGCCGTTGTGGTAGGCGAAATCTGCGTCGTTCTCGGTGCCGTGGTTGTGGGTCAGTTCGAGAATGCCGGGGATGGATTTCATCCATTCGGTGCGCGCGGCAGCATCGGCCGGAATCTGGTTTTTATCGACCAGCGCCAGGAAGTACAGGCTGAACTCGGCTTCCGGGAAGTCGCGTTTTTCTACCAGCGAAAAACCCAGGATGCGCGTGTAGAAATCCAGGGACTTGGTGATGTCCTTGACACGCAGCATGGTGTGGTTGAAGACGAACTTCTGGGTGGCGGTGTCGGGTTGGGCGGTAACGCCGGGGAAAGCGTTCAATTCGTGCAGGCTCATGGGCCCTCCGGAAAATAAGTGGGGCTAACGAATGGCGACAATGATACGCAAGGGCTGGGACATCACCAAACGCAAACAGTCGGCTATTGCCTGACGGACGGGTGAGGCTCAGACTTTACGGTTCAATTCGTGAGTGCTCATTGCAATGATCCGATTCTGTAAATCGACCTTCGTTCTGTTCTGCCTGCTGTCGGGTATTGCCAGCGCTCATGCGGATACGCCAGTGGTGACGTGGCCGGAAGGTTGGGAAGTCGAGGCCGTCCCGCTGGACGATGCCAACTCAACGGTTTCACGCCAGCGTGCCGTGAAAAACGACCAGGGCGGCACGCCGGTGATGGTAATGGAGTTGACCATGACACAAGTAGAGCGCGGTCATCAGGTCAATCTGGAAGGTGTATTGCTGGAAATGCGCAAGTCGGTGCAGAAGGACTTCTTTCAAGGCGGCTATCAAAGCGTCTGCAACAAAATCCATCCAGCAACCTTGAGCCGCTTATCGGGATTGGAAACTACCTGTACGATTACACAGAATGGTCGACATGTTCTGTCGCAAACATTGGTTGCGGCGGTGGACGCCGATAAAGCCTATGTTCTTTCCTACGCGGGGCAGGCCGAGGCTTATAAGGCAAGTCAGGAGGAAATAACGGCGGCCCGTAACAGCTTGAAACTTTAGTAGGCGGTTTGCGTGACTGCAGATTTCAGCGCGACCCGAAATCTTTAGATACCTAAACGGATTAAGCATTAAGTTGAGTCGGCAAGTAGCGAGTTGATCGGCTGCGCTCACTGAATTCAAAGGTCTTCCATAAAACAAAGCCCTGCATCGGCAGGGCTTTTTTTATCACCGCGAGTGCTTAACCTCGCAGCCAGGAATCTACGGTAGCGGCACCGTATTGTTCCTTCCAGGCTTTCAGGCCGCGGTGGTTGCCGCCTTTGGTTTCAATAAGCTCACCAGTGTGCGGGTTGTGATAAACCTTGACCACGCGAGCGCGGCGGGTTTTCGGAGCGGCTGCCTGCAGTCCGGATTTTGCCGGGTTCGGATCGAGGATGGCGATGATGTCACGCAGGCTTTTGCCGTAGGTTTTCATCAGCCCCTGGAGCTTTTCTTCGAATTCGATTTCTTTCTTGAGCCCGGCGTCATTCTTCAGCGATTCCAGCTGCTTGAGCTGTTCTTGAAGGGCCTTTTCAGCGGCACGAAATTCAGCGAGTCTGGACAAATTCATTACTCCAATAGTGTGTTTGGCTGATACCAACCGCAAACAAAGCTATAAGCCAAGAGCCTTGAAGCGACTCGGTGATAAGTGGCTCACCTGCCAATCTTGCGCAGGCATGAAAAATTGTAGTAGTTAATTGGCCAAGAGTAAATCCTGTCTTTTTCTTCATGTAACAACAGTAGTCTTTTGATTCAATTTGGTGCGCCGTTTCGTTGCCTCGTCGCTTAAACGGCAGGTTAATGGTGCCTTAATGCTTTAATGAATTCTGCGCCGGGCATCGGTCGACCGAACAAATAACCTTGCAGGAAGTTAACGCCGTGTGCGGCCAGATAGTCACTTTGCTCCTCGGTTTCAACGCCCTCGGCGACGATGCCCAGATCAAGCTTGGCCGACAGTTCGATAATGCTGTCCAGAATGTGCCGGGAAAGCGCGTCAACGCCGATCATCGCGACAAAACTCTGATCGATCTTCAGGAAGTCCACATTGAACTGGCGCAGATAACCAAGGCTTGAGTGACCCGTGCCAAAGTCATCGATAGCGATCATTACGCCCAAGGCATGAAGCTGCTCGAACAATTGGAGCGTGATGGTCGTCGGCTCGATCAGTTCGCGCTCGGTCAACTCCAGCACCAGATTGACGGCACCCGGCGCGAAGGCACTGAGAAACTCCCGGCAGTCCTCAACCAACTCCAGGTCCTTGCAATGGCTGGCGGTAATGTTGATCCCGATGTGGAAGGGGCCGTCGAAGGACGCAACAGCAGGCGCCAGCAACACTGCGGTCTGTCGCATCAGCGAGCGGGTCATCGGTACGATCAACCCGGAATGTTCGGCAAAAGGAATGAACAGGTCCGGTCGCACCAGGCCTTCCTTCGGATGATTCCAGCGCATCAGCACTTCGGCCCCGGACCACGCTTTAGTATCGCCATACACCACGGGCTGAAAGTACGGAACAAACTCTTCGGCCTCCAGCGCGCGCCGCAATTCGTGGCTGGGGGACGACGAACGCTGTTGCAGGACATGCCCGATTGCGCCCGAGACCACGCCGAAGAAGATCAGCAAACTGAACAGCGGCGGGTACTCGCTGCTCATGTAACGCCAGGTTTCACCTTCGGGAAAACCGGCCGCGACCGTAAAGGCATAACGCGAGGATGTCAGTTTGCTTTTGGCCACGGGCAAGGCGGGCAGGGCATCTTCGTGAACCTTGCCGTCGGCGGACAACCAATCAGGGCCGACTTGCAACAACAGCAATGTCTTGCGACCAATCAGTCGCAACACGTTGCTCAAGTGATAACCGTCCAGGGTCGTCAGCGCCCCCTGGTTACCTTCGCTGAGTCGATACACCAACAGTGCGGTATTGGGCGTGACCGGGTTGCCATTCATCAACCACAACTTGCCCTGGGTGTAGTCGCCCGGATTGACCGTCTCCTGATAATCACCAAACAACGAACTGCAATAGAGGTTGTTGTCCCACACCAGGTTCGTCGAGCGCACGAACGGTCGGCGGGTAACCTGTTCGCGCAGGGCCAACTTGACGTCGTTACAGGTCTGGCCGGCCAGCGGTAACAATTCCCGTGCGGCCTGGGCGGTATTGTCGAGCATCAGTTCGAATTGGCGGATGGCTTCTTCGGCCGTCAGCTCAGTGCTTTGCTCGAGCGCACGCTCAGCCTGCGCATAGAGGATGAGACTCCCCAAGAGCATCGGAAGCAACCCGCTCAAAATGGTTACAGCCATTCGTTTGCCGCGTTTATGGCGGGTTTTGGCGTTCAGTGGCATTCGCAAAGCCTGTGAGGATGAAAGACGGCTCTCAAAAGCCGGGAGGACAACGGCACGCCTCCCATAAAGAGTTCAGACAGTGGGCATGATAGATGGCCATCAACACTTATGCCGCTCAACCATAGTCAAGGCTTGAAGCCAGTTGAATAAACGCCAGCGTTGCGGGTGACGACTGACGCTGGTCGAGCACTGCCAGACCGACCTGCCGTTTAACCGATGGCAACAGTGGTTTTTTCACGTAGCGGCTGTTGTCGTCGGGCAATGAGCTTTCGGCGACCACGGTCAAGGCGTCGCCGCGGCCCACGGTGTCGAGGGTGCTGAGCAACTGCGAGCAGCGATAACGGATGTTCGGTGTCAGCCGGGCAGTATTGAACAGCCGTGAAACCAGCTCCGAGGACCCGGCTTCGGTCAGCACGAACGGGTCGTGACACAAGTCGCTCAAACTCAGGTGGTCGCGAACTGCCAGCGGATGTTCGCAGGGTAGCAGCGCAACCATCTGGTCTTCCATTAACGCGAAGGTGTCGAAGCGATCTTCTGGCAGCACCACGAAACCGATATCGATCCGCCGCTCTTCCAGCCACTGGATAATCTGCCGGTCCGGACCTTCATCGATGTGGACTTCGATACCGGGGTGAGCTGCGCGATAGTGCCGCAGGATCTGTGGCAGCAGTTTGATCGATGAAGTCGGACCGAACGAGCCGATGCGAAGAGTGCCGCGCTTCATTCCGCGAGCATCGGCGGCTTCCTGACGCAACGTGTTGGCCAGTCCGAGCATCGCCCGAGCACGCGACAAGAGCTGTTCGCCTATATCGCTCAGTTCGACTTGAGACTGATGGCGCCTGAACAGCTCGACGCCCAATTCCTGCTCCAGCGACTTCAGGGCATGCGACACCGCCGATTGGGAAATCCCCAACCGATTGGCCGCCGCCGTAAAGCCACGCAGTTCGGCGACCAGCGAGAAAATCTCGAGTTGCGTCAGGGTCATGAGTCTTTACTCATTTTACGATGATCGTGCATTAGTCAAATGATACGTCATCTACCCTGATTGAAGTCCCGACGCCTTATGAATACTTACGCGCAAACAACGTCATCGGATGTGCCGGTTTATTTCAAACTCGCCGCCGTCACCATGATCTGGGGCGGCACGTTCGTGGCCGGCCGGTTTCTCGCGGACAGCCTCAGTCCGTTGTTCGCCGCCAGCCTGAGATTCTTGCTGGCCAGCGTGGCGTTGCTGCTGTTTTTGCTGCTGGCCCGAGTGCCACTGGCTAAACCAAGCCCCAGGCAATGGCTGCAATTGGCGCTGCTGGGGTTCTTCGGGATCTTCTTCTATAACCTGTGCTTCTTTTATGGACTGCATTACATCAATGCGTCCCGTGCATCATTGATTGTGGCGCTAAACCCCGCCGTGATCGGGCTGGCGTCGTGGCTGCTGTTCAAGGAGCGCTTGAGTCGGGCGAAGGTTGTCGGGATCGCGGTGTGCATCGCCGGGGCGAGCCTGGTGATCGTCAGCCGCAACCCGCAGTTGCTGGCTAGCAATGCCGACGCCTGGGTCGGCGACCTGCTGATTTTCGGCTGCGTGCTCGGCTGGGGGATTTACTCGCTGTTCTCCAAAGAACTGAACCACTCGCTGGGGCCGGTGCAAACGGTGACCTATTCGATACTGCTGGGCACGTTGATGCTTTGGGTGACCAGCGCGGTAAGTGGTGAACTGAGTGTCAGCGCGCTTGTCAGCCTCGGCCCGCAACAGTGGTTGAGCCTGATGTATTTGGGCGTATTGGGCTCGGCGCTGGCCTACATTGGCTATTACGACGGCATTCGCCAGATTGGCGCGACGCGTTCGGGGGTGTTCATTGCCTTGAATCCGCTGACCGCCGTGATCCTCGGTGCGCTGCTGCTGGACGAGCAGTTGACGCTGGCGATGTGCCTGGGAGGAGGGTTGATTCTTGTGGGGATTTTCCTGTGCAACAAACCCCTTGCGCGATCAGGGAAAAAGGGGATTTGATACAGAAGGCGGACAAACCTATTTACGCTGTGTAGAATCGGGTTACGCATACAATAATAATCGTCTTCTGGCAGCAGAAGACTCGCCCGCATCAGCCTTGGGTCGACAATGAAGAGTTTTGGGTTTCAATTGATCTACGGTGACTTCCTCGCCCGCAGCGTGCGGGGCATCTCCTGCGCGCCACCCGCCGGCTTCAGCATTCTTAGCATCTAACGTTCCGTTAATTCTAAAAAATGATGAGGCGCCAAAATGGCAGATTTATACGAAAACCCAATGGGCCTGATGGGCTTTGAATTCATCGAATTCGCATCGCCGACCCCGAACACCCTGGAGCCGATCTTCGAGATCATGGGCTTCACCAAGGTCGCGACCCACCGCTCCAAAGACGTGCACCTGTATCGTCAGGGCCAGATCAACCTGATCCTCAACAACGAACCCCAAAGCGTCGCCTCGTACTTCGCGGCCGAGCACGGTCCGTCGGTGTGCGGCATGGCGTTCCGCGTCAAGGATTCGCAACTGGCTTACAAGCGCGCGCTGGAAATCGGCGCCCAGCCGATCCATATCGAGACCGGTCCGATGGAGCTGAATCTGCCGGCGATCAAAGGCATTGGCGGCGCGCCGCTGTACCTGATCGACCGTTTCGGCGAAGGCAGCTCGATCTACGACATCGACTTCGTGTTCATCGAAGGTGTAGACCGTAACCCGGTCGGCGCCGGCCTGAAAATCATCGATCACCTGACCCACAACGTGTATCGCGGTCGAATGGCCTACTGGGCCAACTTCTACGAGAAACTGTTCAACTTCCGCGAGATCCGTTACTTCGACATCAAGGGCGAATACACCGGCCTGACCTCGAAAGCCATGACCGCACCGGACGGCATGATCCGCATCCCGTTGAACGAAGAGTCGTCCAAGGGCGCCGGGCAGATCGAAGAGTTCCTGATGCAGTTCAACGGTGAGGGCATCCAGCACGTTGCTTTCCTCAGCGATGACCTGATCAAAACTTGGGATCACCTGAAAAGCATCGGCATGCGCTTCATGACCGCGCCACCAGAAACCTATTACGAAATGCTCGAAGGCCGTCTGCCGAACCATGGCGAGCCGGTTGATCAACTGCAATCGCGCGGGATCCTGCTGGACGGTTCGTCCGAGTCGGGCGACAAGCGCCTGTTGCTGCAGATCTTCTCGGAAACCCTGATGGGCCCGGTGTTCTTCGAATTCATCCAGCGTAAAGGCGACGATGGTTTCGGCGAAGGCAACTTCAAGGCCCTGTTCGAATCGATCGAGCGGGATCAGGTTCGTCGTGGCGTACTTGCCACCGAGTAATCCGCCTCACCGCTAAAAACTGTGGGAGCCAGCCTGCTGGCGATAGCGTCTCCAGAGTCAACATTGATGTTGACTGACAGATTGCAATCGCCAGCAGGCTGGCTCCCACATTTGCTTGTGCTGTATTTAAGGTCTGCGCTGACGCATCAAATGCTTGAACCCTTCAAACACCAGCACCACCACCGCGAGCCAGATCGGGATGTAAGTCAACCATTCCCCGGGCTTGATGCTTTCCCCAAGCAGCAATGCAACGCCCAGCAGCAACACCGGTTCCACATAGCTCAACAGCCCGAACAGACTGAACGGCAACAACCGGCTGGCAATGATGTAGACCACCAGCGCCGACGCGCTGATCACCCCGAGTATCGGGATCAGCAGCGACAACCACGGATGTTGGTCAAACACGCCGAAACCCTGTTCGCCACTCTGCACGAACCAGAACGCCACCGGCAGCGTCAACGCCATGTCCAGCCATAAACCGCCAAGGTTGTCGGCGGCCAGACGTTTGCGCAGGATGAAATACAGCGGATAGCCGATGCAGACCAGCAAGGTCGCCCAGGAAAAACCACCGACCTGATACACCTCGTTGACCACCCCGAGACAGGCCAGCACCACGGCGATTTTTTGCAGGTAGGAGAGGCGCTCGCCATAGGCAAGCCGCCCGGTCAGCACCATGGTCAGCGGCAACAGGAAGTAGCCGAGGGACACATCGAGGCTGTAGCCGTTAAGCGGCGCCCACATGAACAGCCAGAGCTGAACACCGAGCAGGGCCGAGGAGACGATCAGGCCAGCGATCAGTTTCGGCTGGCCGTTGAGGCGCCGAAGAATATCGGTCACGCGTCTCCACTCGCCGGAGACCACCATGAACACGGTCATGCAGGGCACGGTCAGCAGCATGCGCCAACCGAAAATTTCCACGCCGCTCAAAGGCGTGAGCAACGACGTGTAGTAATACATGACGGCAAACAGCACCGAGGCTGAAACCGATAAAGCGATACCTTTAGACAAACTGCCCTCGCGAGGTCGAAGGTGAAACGGGGCGCAGAGGATACGTGGTTTTTGTGCTGAATATTGGTCGGGTGCTCAATATTTCCAACATCGCAATGAATGATAGACCGCCATCGCAGGCCAGCCAGCTCCCACAAGTATTCGCGTCAAATCACCGCCAGCGGATCAACACAAATCCTGTGGGAGCGGGCTTGCCCGCGATAAATCTCAAGCCGTACGCGATTTACGCCCCGACACAAAATGGCTCACGTCATTAAACCCCGGTGTCGACGAATGCCCTGGCGTCACCAGCGAATCAATAAACGCCTCATCCTCCGCCGTGATCTTCACCGACTGCGCCTTGGTATACGCATCCCATTGTTCCTCGGTCCGCGGCCCGACGATGGCAGAAGCAACGGCACTGTTGTTCAACACCCACGCAATCGCAAACTCGACAATCCCCACGCCGCGCCCCTGGGTGTATTCCTGAATCTGCTGGGCAATGCGCAACGACTCCACGCGCCATTCGGTTTCCAGGATGCGTTTATCCGCACGTCCGGCACGGCTGTTGGCATCCGGTTTGACATCGGGTGCATATTTACCGCTCAACACCCCCCGCGCCAACGGACTGTAAGGCACCACGCCCAGGCCATAATTCTGCGCGGCCGTGATCTGCTCAGTCTCGGCCTGACGGTTGACAATGTTGTACAGCGGCTGGCTGATCACCGGCCGATCAACACCCAATTGATCCGCCACCCGAATCACCTCGGCAATCCGCCAACCCCGGTAGTTCGACAGCCCCCAATAGCGAATCTTGCCCTGACGAATCAGATCGCCAATCGCCGACACGGTCACTTCCAGCGGCGTGTTGTGGTCTTCACGATGCAGGTAATAGATGTCGAGGTAGTCAGTACCCAACCGCGTCAGGCTGGCGTCGAGGCCATTGAAAATATGCTTGCGGCTCAACCCGCTGCGGTTCGGCACACCGTCCACCGGGCCAAAACCGACCTTGGTTGCCAGCACCCATTCGTGGCGGTTGCCGGCGATCGCTTCGCCGACAATCTCTTCGGAGCGGCCGTTGGTGTAAACGTCCGCCGTGTCGATGAAATTGATGCCCTGGTCCCAGGCCTTGTCGATGATCCGCAGGGAATCTTCGGTGCTGGTCTGTTCGCCGAACATCATGGTGCCCAACGTCAGGGTCGACACCTGTAAACCCGAATGACCCAGCGTGCGATAGCTCATGACGAAATCCTTTTACCGGTGGGAAAGCTTCAATCAAATACCAGAACGCCTGCGCGGAGCAAAGTGAATTATTGGCGCAGGGACAGTAATAAACAGCACTGTTTAACGGACACCTTCAGACACGTACTCAGGCTACACATCCTTGCGCCGTTACCTACGACTGCGCCAGAATCCGCCGGCTTGTGCGCCTTGGGCCTGGGTTTTATCGTTTCCCCGTCGCTGAATATCAGCGATCGGGTTTGGTAGCCCGGCAATTAGGCGCATAGCGCCACCGTTTGCAGGCCTTTTCAGGTCGCTGTTTTTATGGTGGTCATGCGCAGGGCTCCCTCGGGGGCGCCGGGTCCTAATTGCCGGTCTACCAACCCGCGTATGGCCACCACCCACTCGTTTGGTAGCGAGGGTGAGGGCTCCTTAATCTCAATTAGGAGTTTCATCTATGTTCAAACCAACGCCAAACCCACCAGAAGCGGACGACGTTTCCCCCTACGAATTCCCCGACTCAAAAAAGCTCAACGAAGCCGCCGAACGAGCGCTCGATTTTCACTTCCCGTCGAGTGCCGACATCAAAGCCACCCCGCGAACCCGCAGCACCCTGTTTTCCGTGGACCCCGAAGCCACGACCGAAACCCTGGCGGTTTACCTGGTCGAGACGCTGGCCTCGGTCGATGTGATGGTCCATCAGTTGGTGGATCATCTGGAGGGGGAGTCGCGTTATGCGCTTTTGGGTATTTCGAACAGCATCATGGTGGCGGAGATTGCTGCGAACCGGGTGCTGGATAACGTTGGCCCGCAGGGGTAGCTTAAGTTCTGAGAAGAACACTTTGCTATGTAAGTGCACTTACTTGTGGCGAGGGAGCTTGCTCCCGCTCGACTGCGCAGCAGTCGTAAATCCGGCATATGCGGTGTGCCTGAAAGTTCGCGGTTGCGGCTTTTGGGGCTGCTTCGCATCCCAGCGGGAGCAAGCTCCCTCGCCACAAATGCCTGTGTGGCCAAAAAAGTGTGTCTGGCCACATAAGATCTGAGTACACATGCGAAATAAGAAACGGCCCGAAAGGGCCGTTTTTTGTTGATCTTTAAACCCTCAACGTCCGCGTCATGCGCAACGCCAGCAAGCTGCCACACACAATCACACCCGCTAGCAGATACAGCGCAGCATCCGTCGAACCGGTGCTGTCCTTGACCCAACCCACCAGGTACGGGCTCAGGAAACCCGCCATCTGCCCCATGGAGTTGATCAACGCCAAACCGCCCGCCGCCGCGCCTGCGCTCAACATCGCTGTAGGCACTGGCCAGAACATCGGGAGGCCGGTGAGGGCGCCCATGGTGGCGATGGTCAGGCCGAGGATCGCAATGGCCGGCGTCGTGGCGAAGTTCACGGCGATCAGCAGACCGACCGCGCCCATCAGCATCGGAACCACCAAATGCCAGCGACGCTCTTTGCGCAGGTCCGCCGAGCGACCGACCATCAACATGAACAGCGCCGCCAGCAGATACGGAATCGCACTCAACCAACCGATCACCAGGTTATCGCTGAAGCCCAGGTTCTTGATGATCGACGGCAGCCAGAAGTTGATCGCGTAGACGCCGCTCTGGATGCAGAAGTAGATCAAACCGAACGCCCAGATCGCCGGGTTCTTGAATACGGCCAGCAACGAGTCGGTAGAGGTTTTCGGTTTGTTGGCCAGATCGATGGCGTGGTCGGCTTCCAGCACCGAACGCTCAAACGGCGTCAGCCACTTGGCGTTGGCGTAGCTGTCGCTCAGCAGGAAATAGGCGAGGGCGCCGAGGATCACGGTCGGAATGCCTTGCAGCAGGAACATCCACTGCCAGCCGGCCAACCCGCCCTGGCCGGCGGCGAAATGGTTAAGAATCCAGCCGGAAAACGGGCTGCCGAGCAGGCCGGACACCGGGATCGCCGACATGAACAGCGCCATGATGCGGCCACGGCGGAAGGTCGGGAACCACTGCGAAAGGTAAAGCACCACGCCCGGGAAGAACCCGGCTTCGGCCGCGCCGGTGAACAGGCGCAAGGTGTAGAACTCGGTCGGGGTGGTGACAAACAGCAGGCAGGTCGAGAGCGTGCCCCAGACGATCATCATCAACGCGATCCAGCGCCGTGGACCGAATTTGGTCAGTGCCAGGTTGCTCGGTACACCGCACAGCACGTAGCCGATAAAGAAGATCCCGGCCCCGAGGCCGTACACGGTTTCGCTGAATTTCAGTGCGTCGAGCATCTGCAGCTTGGCGAATCCAACGTTGACCCGGTCGAGGTAGTTGAACAGGTAGCAGATGAAGATGAAGGGGATCAAACGCAGAGTGATGCGTTTGTAGACGGCGTTTTTGTCGTCAACGATGGCCTGGGTAGCGGCGGCGCTCTGTGACATGGCGGGCTCTCTCTTTATTATGATTTTTTGCGATGCGCAGGGTAACGTTGATCGCCCAGAGAGTCTCGGCCACCCTCGGGGTTGCTGTCTTTGTGCCTGAGCACAGGGTTTGCAACCAAGCCCTGTGCGGGTGAACAAGCCGTCCCATCACGCCTTCAAGGATCCCGATATGTTCGAACTCGATCACGACCTGGCCCAGGACATCGTCGACCGGGCGATGGCCATCCTGCCGTACAACGTCAACGTCATGGACAGTCAGGGCTTGATCCTCGGCAGCGGCGAACCGGAGCGGATCAACACCCGCCATGAAGGCGCGCAACTGGTCCTGGCCAACGGGCGCGTGGTGGAGATCGACGCGCAGACGGCGATTCATCTCAAAGGCGTGCAGCCGGGGATCAACCTGCCGTTGTTGCTCGATCAGCGCCTGATTGGTGTGCTGGGGATTACCGGCGAGCCCGAGCAATTGCGCACCTATGCCGAGCTGGTGCGGATGACGGCGGAGATGCTGGTCGGCCAGCGCAATCAGCAGGCCGAGCAGCAATGGCGGCGTCAGCGTTGCGACGATCTGCTGGCGTTGCTGCTGAGCGAGGCCGGGGATTCACCGCGCTTGCTGGATGAAGCGCAGCAATTGGGGCTCAAGCCGCAGATGACCCGGGTGCCGTATCTGTTCGAGTTGGGCATGGAGCATGGGCCGGGGCAAACGGTGGATGCGCTCAGTGCCTGGCTGACCTCGCGGTACCCGGACAGTTGGTGCGTGAGTTCGGCGAAGTCTTCGTTGCTGTGGTGCCGGCCGGCGAGTCAGGCGATCGAGAATGATCGGCTGCTGGAGAAACTCGACGGTCTGGGCTGGAACATTTTGCGTATTGCCGTGGGCGGGCAGGCGGATGGGTTGTCCGGGTTGCGCCGCTGTTATCGACGGGTCGGCGATTTGCTGGCGTATGGGCGCGATGTGTTGCCGCGATCGCGATTGCTGACGCTCCACCGGTATCGGCTGCCGGTGATGCTGTGGCGGCATCGCAATGATGATGCGCTGGATGAATTGCTCAAGCCGCTGCGCAAAGTCATCGCCAAGGATGGCAACGGTCAACTGCTGGCGACTTTGCGCAGTTGGTGTGAGCACGACGGGCAGAGTCAGGCGTGTGCGGATGCGCTGGGGATTCATCGCAACAGTTTGCGCTATCGGATGGAGCGGATTGCCGAGTTGAGCGGGGTTGACCCGCTGAAACTGGACGGGATGCTTGCGCTGTACTTAGGCGTCCAACTCCTCCCCCAAACCGACTGAAGCCCTCTTTCTGTAGCTGCCCTGTGGCGAGGGGATAAATCCCCTCGCCACAACGTCAGCTGCTACAACAAGTGTGTAGGTCGGCAAGGTTTGTAGAAATGAACAATAAACGCCACCCCCGCTTGTGCAGCGGACCGGCGTTATTGTTCGGGGCTGCTGGCAGCATGGAACGCATTGGAACTGGAGAATTCGCATGAAAATCGTCATCGCCCCCGATTCGTTCAAGGACAGCCTGAGTGCCCAAGGTGTGGCCGATGCCATTGCTCTGGGATTGGCGCAGGTCTGGCCTGACGCGCAGTTGGTCAAATGCCCGATGGCCGACGGTGGCGAAGGCACGGTCGAGTCGATTCTGGCGGCGTGCGAAGGTGAATTGCGCAGGACCCAGGTTCGCGGTCCGCTCGGCATCACCGTCGATGCCGCGTGGGGCTGGTTGCCGCAGACCCACACCGCGATCATCGAAATGGCCGAGGCCAGCGGCCTGCAACTGGTGCCGCCGGGGCAACGCGATGCGTGCGTCAGCAGCACCTTTGGCACGGGTGAACTGATTCGCGCCGCGCTGGATGCCGGGGCGCAACGAGTGATCCTGGCCATTGGCGGCAGCGCCACCAACGACGGCGGCGCCGGGGCGATGCAAGCGTTGGGCGTGAAGTTGCTGGATGCGCAGGGGCAAACGCTGGCACCGGGTGGTCTGGCGTTGGCGCACCTGACTCAGATCGACCTGAGTGAAATCGATCCGCGTCTGGCCAAGGTGCGCTTCGACATCGCTGCCGACGTCAACAATCCCCTGTGCGGTCCTCACGGCGCTTCGGCGATTTTTGGTCCGCAGAAAGGTGCATCGCCTGAGCAGGTCCGGCAATTGGACGCTGCCCTCGGGCACTTCGCCAAGCTCTGCGCCCAGGCGTTGGGCAAGGACGTCCAGGACGAACCGGGCAGCGGCGCGGCGGGTGGCTTGGGGTTTGCGGCCAAGGCGTTTCTGGAGGCGCAATTCGAGGCGGGCGTGGAAGTCGTCGCCGAGTTGGTCGGGCTCGCAGAAGCGGTGAAGGGCGCTGACTTGGTCATCACCGGCGAAGGCCGTTTTGACGCCCAGACGTTGCGCGGCAAAACGCCGTTTGGCGTGGCGCGCATTGCCCGTGAGCAGGGCGTGCCGGTGATTGTGATCGCGGGGACGTTGGGTGAGGGTTATCAGGATTTGTATGAATATGGCATCGATGCGGCTTTTGCCTTGGCCAGCGGGCCGATGACGCTGGAACAGGCGTGTGCCGAGGCGCCGCGGTTGTTGCGTGATCGGGCGAGTGATATCGCGCGTGTTTGGCGGATGGCCAGCCGCAAGCGCTGACCAAAACTGTCAGCACACAGGAATCTTGTGGCGAGGGAGCTTGCTCCCGCTGGGCTGCGAAGCGGCCCCAAAATCTACGGCCGCTGCGCAGCCGGACGGGAGCAAGCTCCCTCGCCACAAATGTTCATCAGGGCCGCCACTGTGTTTCAGCGTTGAAACAGATGTCGCCCAGCAAAAATATTTTTCTCAGATCCCCGCGAAAAACCTCATCCCCAGCCGATACATCCAATAGGCGTACACAAACCTATTATAACAGTGGCGCCACGCTGACCCCGCGCGCGCCTCATGCCCGCCACTCAGCCATCACCGCAAGGACGCTCGCCGCTTCAATCACCCGAGTATCGTCCTATGTCCCTGCGTAATCTGAATATCGCGCCTCGAGCCTTCCTGGGTTTTGCGTTCATTGCCTTGCTCGTCATCGTGCTGGGTGTATTCGCGGTGAACCGCATGTCGATCATCCGCCACGCCTCGGTCGAGATGGGCAGTACCCAACTGCCCAGCGTTGGGTACCTGGGCAATGTCACCGAAAACATCCTGCGCATGCGCATTCTGTCGTTCCGCATTCTGGTCAACCGCGAGCCGGCCAGTCTGCAGGAAGCTGAAGCCCGGATTGCCGTGCTCACCGACAAAGCGCGCAAGGCCCAGGCCAGTTATGCCGAATTGAAGGCGGGCCCGGACGAAGCGGCGCTGTATAAAGTGTTCAGCGCCACGCTGGACAAATACATACAAGCGCAGCGCGAGATGTTGGACCTGTCGCGCCAGAACAAGGTCGATGAGATGCGCACCCTGATCAACACGCGGATCAAGGAAGGCACCGACCAGATGGGCGAACAGCTTAATAAACTGGTGGCGTACAACCAGGAGGGCGCCAAAGCGGCTGGTGTTATCGCGGAAGACAACTACAACACCGCCGTGACCGGCATTATCGCGGTGTCGGTGGTGGCGTCGCTCTTGACCGTGCTGCTGGCCTGGCTGTTGACCCGCAGCATCATCACGCCGCTGAACCGCGCCGTGCAGGTGGCCGAAACCATTGCCGGCGGCAACCTGATCAAAGCCATCGAGGTCGACGGCAAGGACGAACCGGCGCGTTTGCTCGGGGCCTTGTCCGTCATGCAGGCCAACCTGCGCCAAACCATCGAACAGATCGCCGGCTCCGCCACGCAACTGGGCGCCGCAGCTGAAGAACTCAGCACCGTGACCCAGGAAGCGTCCCGCGGCCTGCAACAACAGAACAACGAAATCGAACAGGCCGCCACCGCCGTCAACGAAATGACCGCCGCCGTGGAAGAAGTCGCGCGCAACGCCGTGTCGACCTCAGAAGCGTCCAACCAGTCGACCCAAGCCGCGCGCGAAGGCCGCGACCGTGTGGTGGAAACCGTCGACGCGATCCAGACCATGACCCATGACGTGCAAAACACTTCGTTGATGATCGAAGGCCTGGCCGCGCAAGGCCGCGACATCGGTAAAGTGCTGGACGTGATCCGCGCCATCGCCGAACAAACCAACCTGCTGGCCCTCAACGCGGCGATCGAAGCGGCGCGTGCTGGTGAAGCCGGACGTGGTTTTGCCGTGGTCGCGGATGAAGTCCGGGCCCTGGCTCATCGCACGGCGCAATCGACCCAGGAAATCGAAAAAATGGTCGCCGGCATCCAGAACGGCACGGGCGAAGCGGTCTCGTCGATGCAGCAAAGCAATCAGCGCACCCAAAGCACGCTGGAGATGGCCCGCGCCGCCGGTGTGGCGCTGGAGCAGATCACCCAGTCGATCCACTTGATCAACGAACGCAACCTGGTGATCGCCAGCGCCTCGGAAGAACAGGCCCAGGTGTCCCGTGAAGTCGACCGCAACCTGGTGAACATCCGCGACCTCGCCACCCAGTCCGCCGCCGGTGCCAATCAGACCAGCGCCGCGACCCATGAACTGTCGCGCCTGGCGGTGGATTTGAATGCGATGGTGGCGCGTTTCGTGATTTGAGATAGGGTTGTGGCTGGGAGTCCGCGCGCGACAGGAGAATTACATGCGCTATTCAGCCTTGACCCAACGAATCGCCGGCGACGGAGCGGCAGCCTGGCAGATTCATGACCGAGCGCTGGAAATGCGCGAGCAGGGAATCGATGTGCTGCTTCTGTCGATTGGCGATCCGGATTTCGACACACCGCCGCCCATCGTCCAGGCCGCCATCGACAGCTTGCGGGCCGGCGAAACGCATTACCCCGAGGTGCGTGGCAGTCGCGGATTGCGCAGCAGCATCGCGCGGCGTCATCGACAGCGCAGTGGTCAGGCGGTGGACGCCGATCATGTGATTGTGTTTCCGGGGGCGCAGTGTGCGGTGTATTCGGTTGCGCAATGCCTGCTCGATCCAGGCGATGAGGTGATCGTTGCCGAGCCGATGTACGTCACCTACGAAGGCGTGTTCGGCGCCTGCTCCGCCAAAGTGGTGCCGGTGGCGGTGCGCCCGGAGGACGGCTTTCGCGTTGACCCGGCGGATGTGGCGGCGCTGATCACGCCGAAGACCCGCGTCCTGTTGCTCAACAGTCCGAACAATCCGTCGGGTGCCAGTTTGCCGCTCAAGACCTGGCAAGCGCTGGCCGCGTTGTGCGTGCGCCATGATCTGTGGCTGATCAGTGACGAGGTCTACAGCGATCTGTTGTTCGAGGGTGAGCACACCAGCCCGGCGAGCCTGCCGGGCATGGCCGAACGCACCGCGACCATCAACAGCTTGTCCAAGTCCCACGCCATGAGCGGCTGGCGCGTGGGTTGGTCGATCGGCCCGAAAATGCTGGCCGAGCATCTGGTGCATTTGTCGTTGTGCATGCTGTTCGGCATTCCCGATTTTGTGCAGAAAGCCGCGCAAGTGGCGCTGGATGAAGACCTGCCGGAAGTCGCGCTGATGCGTGAGGAATATCGCCAGCGTCGCGATCTGGTGTGTGCGCGGTTGAGCAATTGCGCGGGGCTCCGACCGGTGCGGCCGGATGGCGGGATGTTCGTGATGGTCGATGTGCGCCCGACCGGGTTGTGTGCCCAAGGGTTTGCCGAGCGTTTGCTGGAGGGGTACGGCGTGTCTGTGCTGGCCGGTGAGGCGTTCGGGCCGAGTGCGGCGGGGCATATCCGGATCGGGTTGGTGGTGGATCAAGTGAAACTGGCCGATGCTTGTCGGCGAATCGCCTTGTGTGCGGCGGACCTGCTGGAAGCGCGGCGCGCCTGATGGTTTTGCGTTGGCAATGCCGGCCTCTTCGCGAGCAAGCCCGCTCCCACAAGGGTTCTGTGAACACCACAAATCCAATGTGGGAGCGGGCTTGCTCGCGAAGTCTGACTCATAGACGCTAAATTTCTACGCCCCGGACCACGCCCCGACATTCACCAGATTCTTGGGCCGCTCCCCAGCCAACGCCATCAGCAGATTATCCACCGCGCATTGAGCCATCGCCTCCCGTGTCTCATGCGTCGCCGACCCCATGTGCGGCGTCGCCACCACGTTGTTCAACGTCAACAACGGCGAGTCAACATTCAGCGGCTCACGCTCAAACACATCCAGGCCCGCCGCGCGAATCTGTCCGGTGCGCAACGCTTCGATCAGCGCTGCCTCATCCACGACTTTCCCTCGGGAAATGTTGATGAAAATGCTCTCCGGCCGCATCAGTGCGAACTCTGCAGCGCCAATCAACCCTTCGGTTTCAGCCGTCAGTGGCAACGTCAGGCAAATGAAGTCGGCCTGCTGCAACAGCTCCGTCAGGCTGCGGTACTGAGCATCAAAACGTTGCTCAACCGCCGGCTTCGGCGAATGGCTGTGGTAGATCACCGGCATGCCAAAGCCAAAATGCCCACGTTGCGCCAGCGCCTCGCCAATCCGCCCCATGCCGATGATGCCCAGCGTCTTGCCATGCACATCGGTGCCGAAATGCACCGGGCCAATGTTGCGGTTCCACTGACCGGCGCGGACCATGTTGGCCAACTCCACCACGCGCCGCGCCGTCGCCAGAATCAGCGCAAAACCCGTGTCGGCGGTGGTTTCGGTCAGCACGTCCGGCGTATTGCTGAGCAGGATGCGTCGCTCGGTCAGGTAGTCGATGTCGTAGTTGTCGACACCGACGGAGACACTGGCGATGGCTTCAAGATTGGGCGCCAGATCAAGCAGTTCGGCGTCCAGCTTCAGACTCGCACCGAGCAGTCCGTGAGCGCGGGGCAGGGCGTCGCGCAGTTGCGCGATGCCCTCCGGCTTGAGATTGTCGATCAGCGTCACCTCGGTGCGCTCATGCAGGCGAGCCATCAACAGCGGCGAGAGTTTCTTGTACAGCACGACCTGCTTTTTCATCGTCATCATCTCAACTTCAATTCAAGGGTGAGCCGTCACTGGCCGTTGCGCAGCGGCCTTGGCCACGACCCGGTCACTGGCGCCGGGCTTGAGGAAAATCGTCAGCACCACCGAGAGCATCAACGCACCGCTCATCAGCAGGTAAGAAGCACCGGGCGACCCGGTGGAGCTGTTCAGGTAGCCGACCAGATATGAACCGCCAAACGAACCCAGCGCGCCCATGCTGTTGATCAGCGCCATCGCGCCGCCGGCTACGTTGGCAGGAAGAATCTCCGGGACAATCGCGAAAAATGGTCCGTAAGGCGCATACATGCAGGCGCCGGCAATCACCAACAGTGTGTAGGACCACCAGAAATGTTCAGCGCCCAAGGCGTAGGAGCCGTAGAACGCAATCGAGGCAATCAGCAGCGGCGGCCAGACGAAGCGTTTGCGCTTCTGCAATTTGTCCGAGCCCCACGACACCAGCAACATGCCGATGACGGCGGCCAGGTACGGCAGCGCCGAGAGCCAACCGGCTTCGATCATGTCCATCTGCGCGCCGGCCTTGAGGATCGACGGCAGCCACAACACGAAACCGTAGACACCAATGCTCCAGCAGAAAAACTGCAACGCCAGGATGATTACTTTCGGTGAGCGAAAGGCTTCGGCGTAGTTCTTCACTGCCTTGATGCCGACCTGTTCGGCGGCGAGGGCGCTTTCCAGGTCGTGCTTCTCCTGGTCGGTCAGCCACTTGGCCTGGGCCGGGCGGTCGTCGGCCAGACGCCACCAGATAAATGCCCAGAGCACCGCCGGCAAGCCTTCGATGATGAACATCCAGCGCCAGCTGTAATGCTGCACCAGATAACCCGACACCACCGACATCCAGAGCATGGTCACCGGGTTGCCGAGGATCAGGAAAGTGTTGGCCCGCGAGCGTTCGGCCCGGGTGAACCAGTGGCACAGGTACACCAGCATCGCCGGCATCACCGCGGCTTCGACCACGCCGAGCATGAAGCGGATCACGATCAGCCAATAGGCGTTGGAGACGATGCCGGTCAGTGTGGCGAGCCCGCCCCAGAGGATCAGGCTGACGAAAATCAGTTTCTTCACGCTGTGCTTTTGCGCGTAGATCGCGCCCGGTACCTGGAAGAAAAAGTAGCCTAGGAAAAACAGCGCGCCGAGCATCGACGACAGGCCGGGGGTGATCATCAGGTCGGCGGCCATCCCGGAGGCGGCAGCGAACCCATAGTTGGCGCGGTCCAGATACGCCAGGCTGTAGGTGATGAAGACGATGGGCATGATGTACCACCAGCGGCGGGTGGCGAGTGAGGCGGTTTTCATGGTGGTGCTCCTGAGCTTGTTGTTTTTGTCGCAGCAGGTAACGGGGAAATATTGCGGTGACTAGGCGGGCCCCATCGCGGGCAAGCCCGCTCCCACAGGTTTTGCGTCTGGACTCGATCCTGTGGGAGCGGGCTTGCCCGCGATGGCGGCCTCAAATTCAGAAGACAGTTCAAGCCGGGTCGGCAACCCCTCCATATCCCCTCGACTCTGCACCGCCCGGCTGCCAATCCAGTTGGCCCGCTGCACGGCATTGGCAAAGCTGTGGTTTTCCAGCAAGGCGCTGATCATGCCGACGGCAAAGCCATCACCGGCGCCGACGGTATCGACCACCGTTGCCACCGGCACGCCCGCGACAAATCCCTGATCCAGAGGCGTGCGGTAATACGCGCCATGCGGGCCGAGCTTGATCGCCACCGCTTCTGCACCCTGATCGAGGTAAAACGCGGCAATGTCTTCCGGGTCTTCAAACCCGGTCAGCAAACGGCCTTCACTCAACCCCGGCAACACCCAGTGGGCGAGGGCGGCGAGGCGGTTGATCTCAGTGATCATCATTTGTTCGCTGGCCCACAGGCTCGGGCGCAGGTTCGGGTCGAAGGACACACTGCGCCCGGCGTTGCGCATGCGAGACATCAATTCGAAAGACATTTCCCGGGTCGACGCAGACAGCGCCGCCGGAATGCCGGTGGCGTGCAAGTGGCGGGCATTGAGCAACTGCTCGGAGATCGATTGCACCGACAAGTGACTGGCTGCCGAACCACGGCGGTAATACTCAACCACCGGATCACTGCCATCGTCGGCTCGGGACTTGAGCTGAAACCCGGTCGGGTGCGCCGGGTCGATGTCGACATGGCTGCAATCCAGGCCTTCTTTTTCCAGCGTGTCGACGACAAACCGGCCCAATGAATCAGCGCCGACACGACTCAACCAGGCAACGTTGAAGCCCAGCCGCGAAAGCCCGATCGCCACGTTGCTGTCCGCCCCGGCAATGCGTTTGTGGAATTGGCCGACGGCCGCCAGATCGCCATTCTGTTCGGCGACAAACATCGCCATGGTTTCGCCGAACGAGAGGATATCGAACTCAGACATGAGCACTCTCCAGACAGGATTGACCGAGGCGGGCGAGGGTGGCGACGTGTTCGGTGGTCAGTTGCACCAGGTCATCGCCTTGCAGCGGATATTCCGCCGCCCGCATCACGCCTTGGGTCATGTGCCGCAACAGTTGTTCCCATAGATGCACGTCGCTGGCCACCGGCGGGGTGGCGACCAGTTTGCCGTCGGCCCGGCGCGCCACGGCTTTGCAATGCACGTAGCCGACATGCCGTCCGAGCAACCGCGCCGCGCTGGCGGCGGACTGGTCCTGCCATTGCCAGTTGCCGATGTCGAAGGTCATCTTGATCGGCAGGTTGTGTTGCTCGACCTCGCCGAAGAAACGTTGAAACGGTTCGATACGACCGCCGTGCAAGGTCTGGTCGTTTTCCACCAGCAAGTGCACCGGGCTTTGCGCGAGGATTCGGCTCAAGGCCTGGAGATCGTTGTTGTCGGTGAAATAGCCCAGGGAGACTTTCAGCCACTTGGCGCCGAATATTTCGGCGCGCTGGAGTGTGGTGAGCAGTTGAGGATTGGGTCTCGACTGGCCGGCCAGCCACAACTCCATCGGCGAGGAATAGATGCTTTCCAGACCTCGGGCCTGGGTGTCGGCGGCCAGTTGCAGCGGATTTTCATCAGTCAGCAACTCTTCGCGCCATTCAATGCGCGAGGCGCCGGCAGCGGCCAAGACCTCGATAAAACTGCCTTGGCCGCGTTGGCGGACCAGGTCGGCGCCATAGCTCGACAGGCTGATGGAAACGGGTGGTTTATTCATTGTTTTGCACCTCTGAAACCGGTTTCATTTTTGTTCAAAAAAAAGGAGCTGTCTTAAGTTTTCTGCTGTTCTTCAGGGCCTCATCGCGAGCAGGCTCGCCCCCACAGGTTTTGTGAACGCCACCGATCCCTGTGGGAGCGGGCTTGCCCGCGAAGAGGCCCGCACATTCACCGCAAATCCCCCAGGGTCGACCCACGCACAATCAACCGCGCCGAAAAATCCATCGTCCGCACCGGCCCATCATCCCCGCGCAACCGCTTGAGCAAACACTCAAAGGCACTCGCGCCCATCTCCGCCGTCGGCTGGGCCAGCGCCGTAATCCCGCTGCCCACCAGTGGATACCAATCCAGATCATCCAGCGCGATCAGCCCCAAATCCTCAAACAGATTGCACTGCAACTCGCGCAACGAATGCGTACTGGCCAGCGCCGCAATGCCATTGGCGCAAAACAACGCTTTCGGGCCAGGACCTGGAGTGTTCAGGAAGGTTTTCAGCCGTGAGGTCAGTTCGCTGCCGGTCTCAACAACCGCGCCGGTTAAAGCAGGGCGTTGCGCGATTTGCGCCTTGAAACTGCTCACTCGCTCAATCCGCGAACTGGTGCCGTCAAACGGCTCCGTCACCATCAGAACATCGCGGTAACCGCGCTCCTGCAAATGGGCGAGGGCCATTTCAACGGCGGCCGGGTTGTCCAGCCCGACCAGATCACTCTCCAGCTGCTCGACCTTGCGATCCACCAGCACCATCGGCATTTCCCGATGCAACTCGCGCAACTCATCGCGGTGATGGCCCAGGGTGTTCACGATCAAGCCTTCGATGTTGTACGAGCGCAGCAGCGCCAAGTGCTGACGTTCCTGCTCGTCATCGCGATCAGTGTTGCACACCACCAGGCTGTAACCATGACGACGGCAAGCGGTTTCCACCCCGTGCATCACGGCAATCGAATAAGGGTTACGGATATCGGCCACCAGCATGCCGATCAGGCGCGTACGACCGCGTTTCAAGCCACGGGCCATCTGATTGGGGCGATAGCCCAGTTCGGCAATCGCCTGCTCGATGCGCAGGGCAATGGCATCGGAGAGCAGGGCGCGGTCATCGCCGATGAAGCGCGAGACGCTGGCCTTGGATACGCCGGCGCGTTCGGCGACATCGAGCATGGTTACACGGCTGCGTTGGGCGGTGGAGAAGTCGTTCATGGCGTTGATTTTCTTATTGTCGGAGTCTGCTGCGTAAATTTCTGAAACCGGTTTCAGGAAACATCAATCCACACATCTCCGTCAAGAAGCATTTGATGTGGGAATGGACAAAAGCCCGTTTAAAACCGACGAACGGTAGCTTCACCTGTCATATCTGACAGTAGGCAGGTGCAGTGTCTGAGCGCTTAATCTCCCCCAGAAGAATCTCAAATCTTCCGCGTAATTAAAGTGAACGGGCGAGTACATCATGACGATGAGGAAGGCGACCGATAGAAGTACAGGGATTCTAGCGAGCCCGCTATCGGTGGAAGGTATTGATGATAATGATCTCGACGGATACGTGCCGCGCAATATTTTGCTTAATGGTACTCGAATCATTATTCCTTACTGGCCCGACCCGGAGCCACTGGACGAACTTTGGATTGAACTGGATCAGGGTGGCACTGTTACAAGGCTCTACACAGAATTCTATAGTCCACCACAACCACCTTATCTTTATTTCAATTTGACGCCAGCGCACCTCGCAACTGACGGCGTTGCGCTTTTGTCCTACCTGGTTTGGAAAGCGAGCGGTGGCATCGCGGATCCATCACCTGAAAGAAAACTGACGATAGATCACACGCCCATTCTTGTTCTGAATGAACCTACGTTTCCCCATGCAACGATTTGGGGTTACTTGAATAACGAGACAGTACCGCCGTTGACCTGCGGAGCAACCGTTTTGATACCTACAGCCAATAGCCCTGCGGCAGATGGCGATAAAGCCAAATTATATTGGCAAGGGTATTCAAGTTTGAATGGAAGCGGGCCACCAGTGCGGGGTACTTACGGTGACTGGGAGATAACGCTGGAGCCGAAGCATATAAATGGACATTGGCTGTTTGTTGTTCCGTTTGACCCCAATGTCAAGCCACTTATTGATAATGATTCAGCCATTGCTCACTGGCAGTTGTTCAAAGGCGGGCGACTTGTCGGCGAGTCGAAAAAAGGTTTGGTGAAAATAGACAGGGTAACACCTGGCGAACGCGGCCCTTTCGGCCTGAATACACAAGGAGATGGAAAAATGGCTATAAAAATCGTACCAAGAACTCCAAGACCTGAATTCAACGGTGTCAAGAATATTGACCCCTTGGCTGATATTTCTATAGACACACTTGCAGACGGTCTGATCGCCAAAAGCGTGCTGGACACCGGGTTTGTGACGATTGACTTTACCCGCACTGCAGAAGAGTTTGACGAGGATGAACTGGAACTGGAACACGGTGTTAAAGGCCAGACGCTGACAACGTGGAATCAAAAAATTGCACTTGGTCCGGTTGCTGCCCGGCCAGTTGGGACTATACCGATCCCGTTGCCAGCAAGCTTGTTTCCAGAACTTCCAACACCGGCAACGCCCACCACTCATGAAGTTATGTTTCAACTCTACAAAGAGGGGGGCGGTGTTAATGAACCCTCCAATGTGTTGGAGTTTGTTATCGACAAGACTGCACCGTTTGGTTCAAAAAGGTCAGACGCCAATGGCAATGCCGTTGTCACGCTCGCCGTACCAACGCCAACCCCCGCGTTCGTTAATTCACCCTCGGATGCGCAACGCACAATTAACGAAGCCTGGTTGGCGGAGCCGGCTAACGCCGACCTGAATTTCACCGTGAACGTTGGTTATCCGCTGCGTCGTCTTGACGAAAATCTTCGCGTCTGGTTGATTTCTGGCGCTCAGCGAGTCGAGGTGTGGAACGATGCGGTACCCGCTAGCGGCGCATTTACTATCGACAACACCGTGTTACGCACATTTCCAAACGGCCGCGTCAGAATTCAGTATCAATGGAAAGATCTGCCTGGTAATGAAAGTCGGGAGTCTGCCGCAAGTGACGTACTGACACTGGCATTGGCACAACCTCCAGTTTCAACAAAAGGTCCTCTGGTACCGAAAACCGATCCGAACTATACCACGGCACTTTATCTGGACGATTTTGCCGGCGGGATAACCGCGATCGTTGAAAGCGCTTTCATCACGAATGCAGAGCCAGGCGATGAAATTTTCATCACCATTGAAGACGCCACTGACGCAACTAACTCTGTAAATCTTACCTCCCAACCGTGGGTCGCCAATACCAATTTAACGTTTGCCCTGACATACACGGATCTCTCCCAAATATTTAACAATGCCGATGAGCCTAAAATGGCCAATATCTGGTATGAGATCGTTCGAACCGGTATTCCAAACGCTGAATCTCCGGTTCAACTCATCACGTTGGCATTCGACCATGCGGGACCTCCGAATCCGGATCTTCCAGATCTTACCAACAGAGATCTCGTGTTGCCTGTAGTGACGGGTGCCTCGAATACGCCTAACGACTTGCGGCCAGGTGACAGAAACAGTCCGGGCAAATTTAAAGTTACCTTTGCAATCGGTCAGCCTCCTATTACTTCGGCCGAGTTGGCGAAGTGTTTCATTAATGGTCAGCCTGTAGGTGAATTTAATCCATTTGAAGATGCGGATGAATTTGAAGTTCCTGTTTCGGCAGATATCATATCCAGGTTGCCCATTGGCACAGTAGATGCTCACTGGACCATTCAGAAGGCAGATAGTGATAAAAATGTAATGAAATCCCTTAACCAACTGGTGACTGTTGCTGGTGCAGCAGTACCTTTACCTCCACCTACAATCAGGGTCCGAAATCCGGCCTTGCGTGATTACATCGAATGTTACGGCATGATCACTCCAACCAGTAGCATGGTTCTAGGCTTGCAGATTCCAAAAGATCCGCTTCTACCACCAGGTAAAACGATTACAGCACATTTCGCAGCTTACAGGGACTTGGCAGGTACTGATCTGATTCCGAATACTGAAGACGCTCAACCTTATGTGATCAAAGCAGCCAATATTCCTGATGTCGCGCCAGTGGCCAACCCTGCCATTTTCAAATTGGCACAACCTGTCAGGGGAGCAATAGCGTATGGCAAGTATTGGTACACGACCGATATCAATGGACAGCAATCGTCTGACCCAATCATCAAACGGATCGACAATATCAGCAACAGCTTCAATTTTTGCGATCTGACACCTGCTCCGGCTGCTCAGTAGTTGGCGTATTAGCTGATCGGTATTGCGAGAGAGACACGGATGTTTCTTTCGTGATTACCCGTGTTAACGGCAAGGGAACGGTAGACGCGCTACAGTCGGCGAGAATAATTCCTCTTTTGATAAGGAATATTCCTACATATAAGTCTCGATTTTCTCATTAAAGTGTCGAACGTTTTTTTGGCGGGAGCTTTCAATACTGCCAAAAAGCAATGTCAGTAGTTGCGCAGTTTGAGGAATTCCCCATGCATTTTTGTTTTAAATCTCCGCCCTCTGTGACTTTTCAGAAGTTAGGGATTGCTGCGGCACTTCTATCCTCCAGCGAGGCCTTCAGTCGAACGCTAAATCCAGGTGAGAGCGCAGTCGTCACGAACCCACCCGCACCGGAAGCCTGGGTGGTGTCCCAAGGGGGCACACTAACCATTGATAACGCACAGGCGCTGACCATCTCGTCATCAAATGCCAACGTCGTTTTCAATGGCGGTCAAAGCGCCCGTATCGATGCCAACACTTCAGTGGTAAACCTCTCTGGTGCGACTGTAAACAGCGCGGCTGGCAGGGGGGCGATACAACTGATCGACAGCAGCGCCATCATCGACAACAGCACCATCATCAGTACCAACAGTTTCGGTCTTCTCTTGGGTCGCAATACCACTACCCCGGCGTCTTCAAGCGCGACGGTCAAGGGAGGAAGCACGATCATCGGCCTGAATGGCGCGGATGCGGTGGGCTTTGCCGTATTAAACGTCGAGAACTCCACCGTCCGAGGCACGGGTTCGGACAGTTATGGTGTGAGGCTTGGTGGAGCGACGCTTTCGGCCAACGGCAGCGTTCTGTCCGGAGAGAAGAACGGCCTGCAAATCAACACTGATTTAACCGGTGTCAATGCCAACACAGTGACGTTGAACAGTACCCGTGTAACGGGGGGAACAGGGTCAGCCATCTTATTGGGCTCTTCGGGTGCTGCCGGTACAGTTGCGAATATCAGTATTTCTGGCACCAGCGAGCTGATCGGTGGCAACGGTAACCTGTTGCAAGCGACCAATCGCTCCACCGCCAATCTCGCCATTGACGGCAGTGCTCTGGATGGCAATGTCGTTGCCGATACCGGCAGCACCGTTGCGCTGTTGATGAAAAACGCAGCCTCCATCAATGGCAATTTGCAGAATGTCACTCAGGTCAGCCTTGATTCCAACAGCACGTTGAACGGTAATGTGCAGGCTGTTGCGGGGACAGCGGCAACGGTCAATTTAAACAACAATTCTGCAATCAACGGCAATGTCGACAATGTCGTCAGCCTCGCACTGAACAATGGCAGTCGTATCACCGGTAACGTGCTCTCCGATGCCAATGGCAGTGTGTCGCTGGACAACCGCTCTGTGCTCAACGGCAATGCCGACAATGTTTCCAGCCTTGCGCTGACCAATGGCAGCAGCATGACCGGTGATGTAGTTACCGGTATCAATGGCAACGTGCTGCTGGACAATGGGTCGGTATTGACCGGCAAAGTCAACAATTCAGGCAATCTGAGCATCAACAACGCGGCGCAGTGGGTGATGACCGGGGATAACGCCATACAGAACCTGACGTCCAACGGCGGCATCGTGCGCATGGGCACCAACGAGCAGTTCCTTCGGCTGGATGTCGCTAACGTCTCCGGAAACGTCACTGTTTTCACGGGGACAGACTTGAGCACCGGCAATACCGATTTTTTCAATGCCGGGCACGCGGACGGTCAAATTAAATTTGATGTCACCGCTACCGGCAACAATCCGCTGACTGCCGAGGACGTACACATCGGCATTATCAATTCGGGCAACGCTGACGTCAGCTTGAATAATGGGGAAACAGTGGACGGCGGCACGTTTGTCTACCGGCTGGCGAGGAACGGCGAGGGGTTGTACCTGCGGCCGGACAAGGAAACGGTCAGTACGTCGACCAATACGGCCTTGGCACTGGCAGGCAGCGCGCGCAGTATCACGTACGCTGAAACAACCATGCTCAGCGAGCAGGTGGGTGAGCGTGGCATGAGCGACAATCAGATGGGTTCGTTACGTGCAGCCGGTGACGACGCGGTCATGAACCTCAGCAACAGCGTCTGGGTGCACACGTACGGCAATCAATACAGCGTCAAGAATGCCTACGGCGACGGGTATACCCAGAACCAGAGGGGAATCACTGCAGGTGCCGATACGGCGGTCGATTTGGCGGGCCGTCTATGGGTGTTGGGAGGGTTTTTCGGGTCGAGTCATACCGAGATGGATCTCAAGTACGGATCCAGTGCAACGGTTACAAGCCTGAACGCCGGTGTCTATGGCAATACGTTCGATGTTAAAAGCGGTGTCTTCGTTAACGTCATGGCCAAGATCAACGAGTTTGATCACAAGGCCAAGGTCATCATGAGCGATGGCACACCTGCCAAAGGTGACTTCAAAGCATTGGGTGTCAGCGGGTCGGTGGCGGTGGGCAAACATATTCGTTTCGACAGCGGCTACTTTATCGAACCTAAAGTGCAACTGGCCACAGCCATCACCCAGAGCGACAACTATCGACTGGACAATGGGCTGGAAGTAGAAAGCGATGCCATGCGTTCGTTTCAAGGCAAAGTCGGCATCCGGGGCGGGGTAGCAATTGCGCTCGAAGGCGGGGGTGTGCTGGAGCCGAGTCTGGTCACCGCCGTCACTCATGAGTTTGTAAAAACCAACGAGGTCACGATCAATGACGATGATGCCTTCGATGACGATCGTGGTCGCAGTGCCGTTGAATACGGTGCACGCCTGAAGTGGACGCCTGCACAAAAAAACTGGAAAGTGTCCGGTCAAGTCGGTGGCAGCAAAGGCAAGACGGTCAGCCAGGACTGGAGTGGGAACTTGTGGTTGAGCTACTTCTTCTGATGGAGTCAGCGATTCTCAGCTAACTCGATACAACAATGCCCTGAACGTTTCGGGGCATTTTTTTAGCTAAAGACTCGCGTCACATCAGCGCAAGCCAGGCAGAAACCAATAGCAGTAACGCCATTGCGCGATTAAAACGCCGGAGGGCCTTTGCCGAGCCAAGCCATCGGTTTGCACCCTTTCCCAACAGTGCCCAAACAGTCAGGCACGGCAGCGAAACCAGAAAAAATGCCAGCGACAGCCCGATAATCTGAAGTTGACGATCATCGCCGACCCCGGCGAACACACCCACCACGGCAAACGCCATCATCCAGGTTTTTGGATTGACCAACTGCAAGCTCGCGGCTGCCCACAATCCAAACTCGCGTCTTTTTCCACCTTCCACGGTGAATGTCGAGAGCGGCGCATGGTAAATCTGCCATGCCAGGAAGCTCAGCCAGGCGATCCCGGCCCATTTCATCAGCGATTGCACCCCTGGCAATCCGGAGAGCGACTCACCCACACCGCTCCCCACCAGCAACACAATCAGCGCCGCACTGGCACAGGCGCCGAAAATGATCGGCAGCGCTGCCTTGAAGCCAAAGCGGGCGCTGTTGCTCAGCACCAGAATGTTGGTTGGTCCCGGCGTGATGGACGCGACAAAAGCGAACAGCAAAAATGGCAGCAGTGTGGGAACGGTGGACAACATGGCAGCGGGCTCCGTGAATGATCTCTGGAGCCGATCCTCACAAAGTTCGGGTCATGCGTCTGGAAGATTTGAGCAGCGCTTGCGGTACAGCGCCGGAGTCAAGCCATATGCCCGGACAAACCAGCGGCCCAGATGGCTCTGATCGGCAAAGCCCAGTTCCATCGCCACTGCTGCCGGTTGACTGCCAAGGGCCAGCATTCTCCGGGCCGTGGCGAGGCGCAATTGCACGAGGTAGGCGTGGGGTGCCATGCCATAGGCGGCCTTAAAGGCGCGAGTCAGACGAAAACGGTCGACACCCGTTGCTGCGGCCAATTGATCGAGGCCGATATCGTATTGAGCATTGGCGTGTAGATACTCACGAGCCCTCTGCGCCACCAACGGCAGGCGCGGATCTTCGCCGTAACGGGTGCGCCAGTGTAAATGGCTGGTCAGACGTTCGAGCAAACTGTCGAGCGCGGTCTGGCGGACGATTTTCAGCTCGCCGTGATGCAGCGTTTGAAACGCCAGGCTGGTGGCGTGGGCCAGTCGTGGATCGCTGGCCAGGGTGTTGGCGAAACTCAATTGACTGTTGTCGGGGGCATTTTCGAAGACGGCACTGAGTTCACGTTTCAGCCACTGCGGATCGAGGTACAGCATGCGGTAGGTGAAACCGTCTTCGGTCGGCGCGTCGCCGTCGTGGATGTCACCCGGCTCGAGCAGGAATACCTTGCCCGGCGTGCTTTGATGCGTCGCCCTCCGGCAATTGAATTGCTGGACGCCTTGTTCGGTGACGCCCACCAGGTAGCTGTCGTGCCAATGCGGGTCGTAGGCGTGGCCCTGGAAATGCGCGCGCAGGGTCTCGATGGCGGTATCGGCGTCCTGGGCCAGATCGATCCAGTTGTGAGTGGTCATGCTGCACCTGTGGGACGGATTGCCGGTTTATTTAACGCCGATGCCGAGGTCGATGCCTAGAACGTTTGTGCACGCATCAGTTGAACAGTCCTGCCGCGATGTTGATCGAGAAGCCGAGGATCGCCGTGTTGAACAAAAAACCGATCAGCGATTGTGCCAGCACGATTTTGCGAATGCCCCGGGTCGCCACGCCGACGTCCGAGGTCTGCACCGCCACGCCAATGGTGAAAGAGAAGTACAGGAAGTCCCAGTAATTGGGCGTTTCCAGGCCTTCTGCAAAGCGCAGCGCCAGGTCTTTGCCGTCCCAGGTGTAGAACAGACGGGCGTAATGCACGCTGAAAATCACCCCGATCAGCAGCCATGAACCGAGAACCGTCAGCGCAGTGAAGCCGTAATGCAGCAGCTTGCGGGTGGTTTCCAGGTCTTTGCTGCCGGCCAGTTCAAAGGTGATGGTCGCGAGGCTGGCAATCGCGGCGATGCACACCACGAACAGCACCAGACCGGCGTTTTCATCTTCGACTTCGGCAATGCGCTTCACGTCCGGGGCCTTGGCGCGCGTGGTGAGCCAGAGCATCAGGATCAGGTACGTCCAGACCCCGACATTCCAGCCAATGAGGATTTTGCTGATGATCGAATCGGCCGGAGCCAGGATGCCTGCCGCGACGCCAAGGGTGGTGGCGGCGGACAGGCGAGGGTGGGTGCGGGCGAGGAAGGGCATGGAGACTCACGGTCAGGGCCTTTTGCAGCACCATAGCCTTGCCGTGAGTGGTGCATCAAGCGCTGCCTTTCAGATCAATCAAAGGCAGGTCAAAAGCGTCAAGGGGTTTGAGGATTACTGTCGAAAGTGAAAACTCCGTTTTTAAACGTAATTCGCGTCCCGTTGGAGGCTTCTTCACTGATGAATTCCAGGCGTCCCCTGAACAAACCATGCGATGAACCATCCGCGGGCACTTCCTCAACCACCAATATGCCGCTTTGTGCCGGATAGCCTGCTGCTCCGGGATAAACCTCGTTGTAACTGACGAGGATTTTATCCTTGAATGCGGCCAGGTCATAAGTGCCAGGTCCAAGGTCGCGTGCAAATGAGATAGTGACTATATCCAGCGGGCGGTTGGGCACACCGTGTGAATAGGTCTGGGACCATGCCAGCCAATGTGGAACCTTCAGGCCTACCTCCGGATTCCCGGGGCGTGCCACGAGCAGGAATTGATTGGCGTTGTATTTTTGATACGCGCCACCCTCAAGTGTAGCCGTGAAGGCGCCGGCAGTATCTGCCTTTGAAGCTGCCAGGACTTCAAAGTCTTTCATCTCCAATAAGCCTTGACTGACGACAAGTTCCTTGTTTTCTGGAAGGCGAACGGTGAAATCGAAAGTGCCCGTTACAGTTTGTTGCTTAGTATCGATGGTTACTTTTACTTTGCCCGATTTAACCAGAAAAGGCGTCCAGTTAGAATCCCGAAATTCAATCCAGCTTGCCTTGGCGGTGGCAAGGTTTGAATAGTCACTGTCAATGGAATACTCCTTGTTCGTCACATCTCCCTCATCCGGTATCCGTAGCTCGATCAAGAAGCTTTGCCCGTCGTCTTTTACATCAGCTGAATTCGCGACCCAAAAATTGTACACAGGGTCATGGTAAAGAGTCGGTTTCTTGTCTCCGTGAAAATTGACCTCGTCATTCAACTTCGCTGTGATAATGCCCGTGGTGGTGATTTCCATATGCGCTCCTGACCGGTAGGGGAATATTTAATTGCCGCGCGGCAGGAAACAGCTTATGTGTTTGATCGTTCCTAAGTAACTGTCAGATATAACAGGTGTAAGAGTCCTGTTTTTTATAACTGAAGTGGATTTTTTCTGGCTGAGGCCAGACTTGTGTTCGGCGGGTGAAAACTATTGTCATCACCCGCGAGGGCGGTAGTCACCCTTTATTCATGCGCTTCACCCACTTCATCACCACCACAAAAAACACCGGCACAAACACCACCGCCAGCGTCGCCGTGATCATCCCGCCAATCACCCCGGTGCCGATCGCTTGTTGGCTCGCCGAACTGGCTCCGGTGGCAATCGCCAACGGCACCACGCCAAGGATAAACGCCAGTGAAGTCATCACAATCGGCCGCAAACGCAAGCGGGCGGCTTGCAAGGTTGCGTCGATCAGATCATGGCCTTCGTCATAAAGGCTCTTGGCGAACTCGATGATCAGGATCGCGTTCTTCGCCGACAGTCCGATGATGGTGATCAACCCGACTTTGAAGAACACGTCGTTGGGCATTCCGCGAAAGGTCACCGCCAGCACTGCGCCGAGCACACCCAGCGGCACCACCAACAGCACCGACGTCGGAATCGACCAACTCTCATACAACGCCGCCAGACACAGAAACACGATCAGCAGCGACAAACCGAGCAGAATCGGCGCCTGACTGCCGGACAAACGTTCCTGCAATGACAACCCGGTCCACTCCTGACCCAATCCCGCCGGGCCGAGCGCAACCAGCCGCTCGATTTCCGCCATGGCTTCACCGGTGCTGTGACCGGGCGACGGCTCACCGGAAATGCTGATCGCCGGGTAGCCGTTGTAACGGGTCAATTGCGCCGGCCCCTGAATCCATTTCGCTTGAACAAACGCCGATAACGGCACCATCTTCCCGGCATCGTTACGCACGTGGATCTTCAGCAGGTCGGCGACCTGGCTGCGCTGATCGCCTTCAGCCTGGACCACCACCCGTTGCATCCGCCCCTGATTGGGGAAGTCGTTGATGTAGGCCGAACCGACCGCCGTGGACAGCACGTTGCCCACGTCGGCAAACGATACGCCGAGCGCGTTAGCCTGTTTGCGGTCGACTTCCAGCTGCACCTGCGGCGCTTCGGCCAGCGCGCTTTCGCGCACGTTCATCAGGATCGGACTTTTCTCGGCGGCGGTGAGCAATTCGCTGCGCGCTTTCATCAGCGTGGCATGACCGAGGCCGCCACGGTCCTGCAAGCGGAACTCGAAGCCGCTGGAGGTGCCGAGGCCGTCAACCGGCGGTGGCAGCACCGAGAAGGCCACGGCATCCTTGATCTGGCTCAGCGCGATGTTGGCGCGGTCGGCGATGGAACTTGCCGAGTCGTCGCTGCCCCGATCCGACCAATCCTTGAGCGTGGTAAATGCCAGTGCGGCGTTCTGCCCGCTGCCGGAAAAACTGAAGCCGAGAATCACCGTGCTGTCGCCCACACCCGGTTCCGTGGCGTTGTGCGCTTCAATTTGCTCGACGACCTGCACCGTGCGGTTTTTGCTCGCGCCCGGTGGCAGTTGGATGTCGGTGATGGTGTAACCCTGATCTTCAACCGGCAGGAACGAGGAGGGCAAACGACTGAAGCACAGACCCAGACCGATCAGCAGCACGCCGTAGATCAGCAGATATCGACCGGTGCGTTTCAGTGCATAGGCGACCCAGCCTTGATAACGCGCGGTCAAACGTTCGAAACCACGGTTGAACCAACCAAAGAAACCGCTCTTTTCGTGGTGCTCGCCCTTGGCAATCGGCTTGAGCAGCGTCGCGCACAACGCCGGGGTCAACGTCAGAGCAAGGAACGCCGAGAACAGGATCGAGGTGGCCATCGACAGCGAGAACTGGCGGTAAATCACCCCGACCGAACCTTGCATGAACGCCATCGGAATGAACACCGCCACCAGCACCAGGGTGATGCCGATGATCGCACCGGTAATCTGCGTCATGGCTTTGCGCGTCGCCTCTTTGGGCGACAGGCCTTCGGTGGCCATGATCCGCTCGACGTTCTCCACCACCACAATGGCGTCGTCCACCAGAATGCCGATGGCCAGCACCATGCCGAACATGGTCAACACGTTGATCGAGAAGCCCAGCGCCAGCATGGTCGCAAAGGTGCCCATCAGCGCCACCGGCACCACCAGCGTCGGGATCAGCGTGTAGCGGATGTTCTGCAGAAACAGGAACATCACCGCAAACACCAGCAGCATCGCCTCGCCAAGGGTGTAAACCACTTTGGTGATCGAGACTTTAACGAAAGGTGAAGTGTCGTACGGAATCTTGTATTCGACGCCTGCCGGGAAATAGCGCGCCAGTTCATCCATCTTCGCCCGCACCAGGGTCGCGGTGCTCAGGGCATTGGCGCCCGGCGCCAACTGCACACTGACGGCGGTGGACGGCTTGCCGTTCAGGCGCGTGCCGAACTGGTATTCCTGGCTGCCGATTTCGACTCGCGCGACGTCCTTGATGCGCACGGTGGAACCGTCGGGGTTGGCCTTGAGGACGATGTCGGCGAACTCTTCCGGCGTCGACAATTGGCCTTTGACCAGAATGGTCGCAGTGATTTCCTGGGTGGTGCGCGTCGGCAAATCACCGATGCTGCCGGCCGAGACCTGAGCATTCTGCGCGACGATGGCGGCGTTGACGTCGGCCGGGGTCAGGTTGAAACCGATCAGCTTCTGCGGGTCGATCCAGATGCGCATCGCCCGTTCGGCGCCATACAGTTGGGCCTTGCCGACACCGTCGAGACGCTTGATCTCGTTCATGACGTTGCGCGCCAGATAATCACTGAGCGCCACATCGTCGAGCTTGCCGTCGCTGGAGGTCAGGGTGATCAGCAACAGGAAACCGGCGGAGACTTTCTCCACCTGCAAGCCTTGCTGATTGACCGCTTGTGGCAGACGCGACTCCACGACTTTCAAGCGGTTTTGCACATCAACCTGGGCCATTTCAGGGTTGGTACCCGGCTGGAAAGTGGCTTTGATGGTGGCGCTGCCAAGGCTGCTCTGGGATTCGAAATACAGCAGATGATCGGCGCCGTTGAGCTCTTCCTCGATCAGGCTGACCACGCTCTCGTCGATGGTCTGCGCCGAGGCGCCAGGATACACGGCGTAGATTTCGATCTGCGGCGGCGCGACATCGGGGTATTGCGCCACCGGCAATTGCGGAATGGCCAACGCGCCGGCCAGCAGGATGAACAAGGCGACCACCCAGGCGAACACCGGGCGATCGATAAAGAACTGCGGCATAAAAAAGCGTCCTGCTTACTGACCAGAAACCTGGGCAAGTGGAAGAGGGGTGTTGTCGATCTGGACTTTTTCACCGGGCTTGGCGTGTTGCAGGCCTTCGGTGACGATGCGGTCGCCGGGTTTGAGACCGCCGGTGACGATCCAGCGATCGTTCTGCACCGCGCCCAGTTCGACCGGTTGCTGGCCGATGCGTTGCTCGGCGTCGAGCACCAGCACTTGGGCAATACCGGCGCTGTCACGCTGAATGGCCCGTTGCGGCACGCTGATGCCTTGCTGGTTCACCGCTTGCTCCAGGCGCACCCGCACGAAGCTGCCCGGCAGCAAATCGAGGTCCGGGTTGGGGAATTCGCTGCGCACGATGATCTGGCCGGTGCCCGGGTCGACGGTAATGTCGGTGAACAGCAATTTGCCCGGCAGCGGGTAGAGGCTGCCGTCATCCTGAATCAGCGTGGCCTTGGCCTGACCCTGGCCCACTTCTTTCAATTGGCCTGAGCGGAAGGCGCGGCGCAGGTCGTTGAGTTCGCGGGTTGATTGGGTCAGGTCGGCGTGAATCGGGTTCAGCTGCTGAATCAGTGCCAGTGGCGTGGTTTCGTTCTGCCCGACCAGTGCGCCTTCCGTCACCAGCGCACGGCCGATGCGCCCGGAAATCGGCGCGGTGACGGTGGCGTAACCGAGGTTGAGTTTCGCCCGGTCCACGGCGGCTTTGTTGGCGGCGACGTCGGCGGCGGTTTGCCGGGCGCTGGCCCGGGCGTTGTCGTAATCCTGACCGCTGATGGCGTTGCCTTCGATCAACTGGGCATAACGCTGTTCTTGCAGTTTGGCCTGGAAGGCGTTGGCCTCAGCCTTGCGCAAGGATGCTTCGGCGCTGTCCAGGTCTGCCTTGAACGGCGCCGGGTCGATACGAAACAGCACGTCGCCTTTTTTCACGTCGCTGCCTTCGCGAAAGGCGCGTTGCAACACGACGCCGGCAACCCGTGCACGCACTTCGGCAATCCGTGGCGCGGCAATCCGCCCGCTCAATTCGCTGGTGATCGACAAGGGCCGGGCTTCGATGGTTTCGACGCGGACCGTGGCCAGAGGCGCCTGTTCTTCGGCGCTTGAGGACTTGTCACAAGCGCTTAGTGTCAATGCCAAAGCCATCAGGCTGAGCTTGGCAAGCAGGTTCTTTGACATGTAAATACCCCAATAATGACTGCCCGCATCCTACGGGGAGGCGAGGAGAGTAGCGGTGAAGCTTTGTTGGTGCTGTGTGAAATTGTGTAAGGGTTTTACTCACGGGCGGGCGCGGGCGTATATCCTTGGCCGCTTGAAACTTTTTGCGACGGTCATACCGCCATCGCCAGCAGGCTAGCTCCCACAGTAGATTGGGGATGTTCACAAAATCTGTGCTCACATCAAATCCCTGTGGGAGCTAGCCTGCTAGCGATGGCGGCCTGACAGGCGCCACTGCACTTTCTGGAAACACCCCATGCCCAACATCCTCCTGGTCGAAGACGACACCGCGCTCTCCGAACTGATTGCCAGCTACCTGGAGCGCAATGGCTATTGCGTCAGTGTGATCAGCCGTGGCGACCACGTGCGTGAGCGGGCGCGGGTCAATCCGCCGGACCTGGTGATCCTCGACTTGATGCTGCCGGGGCTCGATGGCCTGCAAGTCTGCCGGTTGCTGCGGGCGGATTCGGCGACATTGCCGATCCTGATGCTGACCGCCCGCGACGACAGCCACGACCAGGTGTTGGGCCTGGAAATGGGCGCCGACGATTACGTCACCAAACCCTGCGAGCCCCGCGTGTTGCTGGCCCGCGTGCGCACGCTGTTGCGCCGCAGCAGCCTCAGCGAACCGCAGACCGCCAACGACCGCATCCTCATGGGCAACCTGTGCATCGACCTGTCCGAGCGCACCGTGACCTGGCGCGAACAACTGGTCGAACTGTCCAGTGGCGAATACAACCTGCTCGTGGTGCTGGCCCGGCATGCCGGCGAAGTGTTGAGCCGCGACCAGATCCTGCAACGCCTGCGCGGCATCGAATTCAACGGCACCGACCGCTCGGTGGACGTGGCGATTTCCAAATTGCGGCGCAAGTTCGACGACCACGCGGGCGAGGCGCGCAAGATCAAGACCGTGTGGGGCAAGGGCTACCTGTTCAGCCGTTCCGAGTGGGAATGCTGAGACGATGTTCAGGATCCTGTTTCGCCTCTATCTGGTGATGATCGTTTCGTACAGCGCGGCGATCTACTTGATGCCGGACCTGGTGATCAAGGTATTCCATGAGCGGTTTGTCGCCTACAACCTCGATTATTCGCGCGGGCTGCAAACCCTCATCGTCAAACAGTTCCACGCCGTGCCCGAAGCGCAGTGGCCGGCGCTGGCGAGCGAGATGGACAAGGAATTCGCGCCGCTGCAGATCGTCCTGACCCGCCATGACGACCCCGATTTCACCCCCGATGAACGCCAGCGTTTGCAGCGTGGCGAGAACGTCGTGCGCATCGGCGACTGGGGCTGGCGCACTCTGGCCGTGGCGCCGCTGAACCCGCAGACCGTTGTCGAAATGGTCGTGCCGCCGGACCCGATGGACGTCAGCCTGTTGTACTGGAGCATCAACGTACTGATCGGCGCGACCATGCTCGCCTGTCTGTTACTGTGGCTGCGCCCGCACTGGCGCGACCTGGAACGCCTCAAAGGCACCGCCGAACGCTTCGGCAAAGGCCACCTCGACGAGCGCACGCAGATTTCCCCGCACTCCAACATCGGCAGCCTGGCCAACGTCTTCGACACCATGGCCGGCGATATCGAAAACCTGCTCAACCAGCAACGCGACCTGCTCAACGCCGTCTCCCACGAACTGCGCACGCCACTGACGCGGCTGGACTTCGGCCTGGCCCTGGCGCTGTCCGACGACTTGCCGGCCGCCAGCCGCGAACGACTGCTGGGGCTGGTCGCGCACATTCGGGAACTGGATGAGTTGGTGCTGGAGTTGCTGTCCTACAGCCGACTGCAAAACCCGGCGCGGCTGCCGGAGCAGATCGAAGTGTCGCTGGATGAGTTTATCGACAGTATTTTGGGCAGCGTCGATGAAGAGCTGGAATCGCCGGACATCGTGATCGATGTAGTGCTGCATGGGCAGCTCGAACGCTTTGTGCTGGATCCGCGACTGACCGCTCGCGCGATTCAAAACCTGCTGCGCAATGCGATGCGCTACTGCGAAAAGCGCATTCAGATTGGCGTGCAGGTGTGCGCGAAGGGTTGCGAAATCTGGGTCGATGACGACGGCATCGGTATTCCCGATGATGAACGCGAGCGGATATTCGAACCGTTCTATCGACTGGACCGCAGCCGCGATCGGGCAACGGGTGGGTTTGGCCTGGGGCTGGCGATCAGCCGTCGAGCGCTGGAAGCGCAGGGCGGCACGCTGACCGTCGAATCGTCGCCGTTGGGTGGTGCACGGTTCCGTTTGTGGCTCCCCACCTCAGCCTGACGCACGTGGTGTAGCAGCTGCCCTGTGGCGAGAGGATTTATCCCCGTTCGGCTGCGAAGCAGTCGTAAATCCAGACAACTCGGTCTGTCTGAACGGACGCTGGGGGCCGCTTCGCAGCCCAACGGGGATAAATCCCCTCACCACAACGGCAGCTGCTACAGGGGGTTAGCCCGGTACTTCAGTGGAGGAAATCAACCCAACCCCAGCCACCTGCATCCGCTCGATCGCCGCTGCCAATGATCCGTCCAGATCAATCGCCCGGCACGCATCCATCACCACAAACGCATTGAACCCTGCCGCCCGTGCATCCAGCGCCGAGAACATCACGCAAAAATCCAGTGCCAGTCCGACCAGGTAAACGGTGTCGATGCCGCGTTCTTTCAAATAGCCGGCCAGCCCGGTGGTAGTCGTGCGATCCGCTTCCAGAAACGCCGAATAACTGTCGATGTCCGGATTACAGCCTTTGCGGATGATCAATTGTGCGTGGGGCAGGTCCAGATCCTTGTGCAACTCGGCCCCGGTCGTCGCCCGAACACAATGGTCCGGCCACAGCGTTTGCGCGCCGTAAGGCAACTGAATCACATCGTAAGGCTGGCGGCCAGGGTGGCTGGAGGCGAACGAGGCGTGGCCCGGCGGGTGCCAGTCCTGGGCGATGATGACTTGTTTGAACTGGCCGCCGAGTCGGTTGATCAAGGGCACGATCAGGTCACCCTCAGGCACCGGCAGTTGGCCGCCGGGAATGAAGTCGTTCTGTACGTCGATGACCAGCAAGGCTGTGCGAGAAGCGTTGGGCATGGTTAGGTTCCTCCTTGGAAAACGGACGCCAAGCATAGGACAACTTCGCTCACGCGCTAAGTCGGCTGCGCAATAACTTCGCCATGCTCTCCAGTTCCGCCGCCGGGTTATGTCCGATCAGCATCCACGCATGCTCCATGTCCGCCCAATACACCACGTTCATCCTGTGCCGAATCTCATGGGTGAAATGCCGGCTGCCACTGTTGGAGCGCTTGGCGCACAAGGCTATCGGACCATGCGACGGATCCAGATAAGTAATCTGCGCGATGGGCATGCCGTCGTACTCGAGGATTTGCGCACGCTTCAATTCGGACCGAGGCAGGGCCAGTTGCGCAGGCGTGAGGTTCAGGCCCAGACGCGCGTCGATGGTGCGCAATTGCGCCCGTTGCGAAGCTTCGTCGACGGGCAAGTGCTCCAGGGTTTGCGGCACGTACAGCGACATATAGTTGGCGACCAGGCCCCGCCAATTGCTCTTTTCCTGGCTCATTTGCCAGCCAAGAAACAAACGATCCGCTACCACACCGCCCACCACCAGGCTCGCCGCAGCGGCAAGGAACCAGCGTCGATTCAGGGCCGGGCGTTCAGGTGTGGGTAAGGTGTCGAGCATCGACTGCAAGCGGTCGACGGGCGCCTGTTGAGCCAGTTCGTCGTAGGCTTCTTTGAACGGCAGGCTGCTGCGGGCCAGCCATTGCAGGCGCAGGTTGAGTGTCGAGTCTTCAGCAATGGCCGCGTCGATGCGGGTGCGCTGGTCGGCATCAAGTTGATCGTCGAGGTACGCCACCAGTTGCTCGTCCGTGGGTGTCGTTCGGTCGTTCATCGACGTTCTCCCGTGAAAGGGTTCGGTACTGTGTGCAGCGGCGGATATTCCGCCAGCTTCACCCGGGCAGTGGCGAGGCGGCTCATGACGGTGCCGATGGGCACTTGAAGCACATCGGCGACTTCGCGATACGACAAGCCTTCGACATACGCCAGGTACACCGTCTCGCGTTGGGCCTCGGGCAGAGCGTCGACGCGGCGGATGACCTGGGCGGCGAGCACATGGGTCTGCGCCACGGATTCACCGTCAAACGACAACTGGCTATCGGCATCGACCAGGCCCTGTCCCTGGCGCACCCGCCGGGAGCGCACTTCGTTGAGCCAGATCGAGTGCAGAATGCTCAACAGCCAGCGGTCCATGCGAGTGCCTGGGACAAACTGCCCGGCACGTTCAAGCGCCCGAACGCAGGTGGCTTGCACCAGGTCTTCGGCGACATGCCGTTGCCGGGACAGCAGCAGGCCGTAACGCCATAAACGCGTCAGATGCTGGCCCAGTTCTGCTCGTATTGTCTGATCGCTGGCGATGGCGACCTCCATCTGTTCGGTGTGTCAGGTTTTCGATGAATCGTTGATGGCGTCGGCCAGGTCCTGGTATTCCTCGCACGTGCTGCCACAGATCGATTTGATCTGCTGCAACTGCTCTTGCGCCAGGTCCAGCCGACCTTTGATCACGTAGGCCTCGCCGAGGTATTCACGCACTTGCGCATACCGAGGATCGAGTTTGACCGATTGCAGGTAATAACCGATGCCTTCGTCGGTGCGCCCCAGTTTACGCGTGGCGTAGCCACGATAGTTAAGGGCCTTGGCGGTATTGGGATTCTTGAGCGTGTCGAGCAGCGCCAGGGCTTCTTCGTAACGACCGTCCTTGGCCAGGCGATAAGCGTAATCGGTGCGGTCGGCGTCCGGGACCAGGCTGCTGGTCTGCATCACGCACTTCTGCGACTTGGTGTCGAAAACCTGGCCTTTGGGGCAGTTGGGTTTGGCCGGGGCGTCATCGTCGCCATTGGCCAGGGCCAGCGAGCCGGACAATGCCACTGCAAGCATTAGCGGGGCGGTGAAAACAGCAAAACGTAAAGTCATGGAAAATGCTCCGCAAGTAGATTCGATTCAGTGTAAACCACGCCCCGGCAGCCAATCACCAGCAAGGCTGTCAGGCAGTGCAGGCTCATGGTGAGGCGGTCGTAACGGGGCGGTGAATCGGGGTTCAGGTTGTTCACGGTCAATTCTCATGGGGCGTTGATTGGAGAACACCGCAGGGTGAACAATTATTCATTTCTTTGGCAGTGAAAGCGCAAATCGAGGCGCTATGCTCGACAGCATTCGTTGTCGATCGGGAGCACTGCCATGAAAGATCAGGTCCATCATTCTGCCGCTGCAGGCTATAAAACCGCCGCCGATACGTATGTTCGCGGACGTCCGGATTATCCGCCGCAAGTGGCTGACTGGTTGAGCGATACCCTGGGATTGAACGCGGACAAAACCGTCATCGACCTCGGCGCGGGCACCGGCAAATTTACTGGCCGACTGGTAGCGACGGGCGCGCAGGTGATTGCGGTGGAGCCGGTGGCGCAAATGCTTGAGAAACTGTCACTGGCGTTCCCGGACGTCTTGGCGGTCAGCGGCACGGCGACGGATCTCCCACTGCCCGATGCCTCGGTGGATGTGGTGGTCTGCGCGCAGGCCTTTCACTGGTTTGCCAGCCCCGAAGCCCTGACCGAAATCGCCCGGGTCCTCAAGCCCGGCGGCAAGCTTGGGCTGGTGTGGAACCTGCGGGATACCAAGGTGAGTTGGATGCCGAAACTGGATGCGATTATCACTGCGCGGGAAGGCGATACGCCGCGCTATTACACCGGGGCCTGGCGGCGAGCCTTTCCTCACCCGGCGTTCGGGCCGTTGCTGGCGCAGCATTTCAGCCACAAGCACACGGGGACGCCGGAGGATGTGATTTTCAATCGGGTGCGCTCGATCAGTTTTATTGCGGCATTGCCTGAAGAGCAGCGCAAGAGGGTGGATGAACAGATTCGGTCGATGATTGCCGGGGAGCCTGAGTTGCGCGGGAAGGATGTGGTGACCGTGCCGTATGAAACCGTGGCGTTTGTGGCGGTGAAGGGCGGTTGAATCGGCGGTGCGGCCTTCGCGGGCAAGCCTCGCTCCTACAATGGCACCGTATCCCCCGTAGGAGCGAGGCTTGCCCGCGAAGAGGCCGGCACAGACACTAAAGATCCATCAGTCAGTCCCGCTTTTGGCCGAACCACTGCCTTACTTCCCCAGGCAATGCCTTGTTATAGTCCGGGCCTCATTTTCTACCCCGGTAAAGGATCACTGCCATGTCTCAGTACACCGCGTTCACCGTTGAACTGGCCGATAAAATCGCCCATGTGCAGATCAACCGCCCGGAAAAGATCAATTCGATGAACGCCGCGTTCTGGAGCGAGATCATCGAAATTTTCCAGTGGATCGACGACACCGATGAAGCCCGGGTGGTGGTGCTCAGTGGCGCCGGCAAGCACTTTTCCTCCGGCATCGACCTGATGATGCTGGCCGGGGTGGCCAATGAACTGGGCAAGGACGTCGGCCGCAATGCACGCCTGCTGCGCCGCAAGATCCTCGCCCTGCAAGCGTCGTTCAATGCGGTCGATAATTGCCGCAAGCCCGTGCTGGCGGCGATTCAGGGCTATTGCCTGGGTGGCGCCATCGATCTGATTGCCGCGTGTGACATGCGTTACGCTGCCGAAGACGCGCAATTCTCGATCAAGGAAATCGACATCGGCATGGCCGCCGACGTGGGCACTTTGCAACGCTTGCCGCGGATCATCGGTGACGGCATGCTGCGTGAACTGGCTTACACTGGTCGCACCTTCGGCGCCGAGGAAGCGCGCAGTATCGGTCTGGTCAATCGCGTTTACAGCGACCCTGCCAGCCTGTTGGACGGAGTGATGGGCATTGCCCGGGAAATTGCCAGCAAGTCGCCGATCGCGGTCACCGGCACCAAAGAGATGATCAGCTACATGCGCGACCACCGCATCGACGACGGCCTCGAATACGTCGCCACCTGGAACGCCGCCATGCTGCAATCCACCGATTTGCGCGTGGCCATGGCCGCCCATATGAGCAAACAGAAACCCGAATTTCTGGATTGATTAAACATGACTTCACGCTGGACCACTGCAGTACTGGACACCGATCAACCCGGCGGCTGGGCCGTGGCTCGCAGCCCCGAAGGCTTTTTGTTCGATGACAATGGCGCGCTGTTCCCTCGCGAATGGCTCAAGCGTCAGGACTTGTCGATCCTGGCCGAACATGGCATCGGTCACCTCGATGGTGAACCGGTCTATCTGCTGGAATTGCGCAGTCACAGCGATGTGCCGGGCTGCAACTGGAAAGGCCTGCGGGCGTTCATGCTCGATGGCGACCACACGGTGTACAAGGTGCTCGGTTATGCCGCGCAGATTGGCACCTGGTATCGCGAGCATCGCTTTTGTGGCAACTGTGGCCAGGCGGCGACGCAAGTGCCCCGTGAACGGGCGATGTACTGCGAGCCGTGTGATTTGCGTTATTACCCGCGCATCTCGCCGAGCATGATTGTGCTGGTGACCCGGGGTGATGAAGTGCTGCTGGCCCGTTCGCCGCGCTTTGTGACTGGGGTCTACAGCACGTTGGCCGGGTTTGCCGAACCCGGTGAGTCAGCCGAGGATTGCCTGATTCGCGAAGTGCGCGAGGAGGTGCAGATCGAGGTCAAGAACATCCAGTACCTGGGCAGCCAGTGCTGGCCGTTCCCGCACTCGATGATGCTCGGTTTTCACGCCGAGTACGCTGGCGGCGAGATTGTCTGCCAGGAAGACGAGATCGAAGACGCCCAGTGGTTCAACGTTCATGCGTTGCCGCCGTTGCCGGCGTCGCGCTCGATTGCCCGTTACCTTATCGACGTGTACGTGGCGCGGCGCTTAGGCCACGCTGAACCAGTGTTGCCAGGCTAACCGCACGGTCAAGCCCAGTACCACGGTGATGAACACCGGGCGAATGAACTTCGCGCCGCCGCTGATGGCGGTGCGAGCCCCGAAAAACGCGCCGACCATGACCGACAGGCCCATGCTCAGGCCGATGATCCAGTCCACCTGCCCGGAAAACACGAACACCGACAGCGCCGCGATGTTGCTGACGAAGTTCATGCTGCGCGCGACGCCGCTGGCCTTCACCAGGTCGATGGGGTACATCAGCATACTGCTGACGGTCCAGAACGCGCCGGTGCCCGGACCGGCCACGCCGTCGTAGAAACCGAGGCTGAAGCCTTGGGTCGATTGCCACTTTTTCTTGATCGGTGCGTCGCTGTCCAGCGGCGCTTTTGGCGTGCCGCCGAACAACAAATACAGGCCACAGGCGAACACGATCACCGGGAGCATTTTGTTGAGCCATTCGGCCGGCAGGTAATGCGCGACGATCGCGCCGGTCAACGCGCCGACGAGCGTGCCGACGATGGCATGGACCCACTGCCGTGGATGGAACAGCTTGCGGCGATAGAAGGTGAAACTGGCGGTGGCGGAGCCGAAGGTCGAACTCAGTTTGTTGGTGCCCAGCACCAAGTGCGGCGGCAGGCCGGCGGTCAACAGCGCCGGAGTGGTCAGCAGACCGCCACCGCCGGCAATGGCGTCGATGAAACCGGCAATGAAAGCGACGAAGGCCAGAATGGCCAGAGTGGTGAGGTCAACGCTGAGTTCGAAAGGCATGGAAATCGGCTTATTCGGCGGGGTGCAGCAAGGGGCTGCGGGGAAGGGCCGCTATCTTACCTAGATCCTGACTTTGCGGCGACCCGTCTGGCCCCATCGCGAGCAAGCCCGCTCCCACACTGAATCTGTGGCGGTCACAAATCCCCTGTGGGAGCGAGCCTGCTCGCGATGGCGTCAGCCCAAACAACACATCACTTTGGCTGCGGCCCATTCCCGATCTGCCACACAAACGGCGGCTCGGTCCCGTTGATCGTCCAGTCCCCGACAATCCGCGCCTTGTAGATCAGCGGATTGTGCGACGACACCGTCCGCGCATTGCGCCAATGCCGATCCAGCGATTTCCCCTCGCGAACATCCGAAGCCCCTAGCGCATTGAACAACTGGGTGGTCGCCCGCAGGATCAATTCAGAAACCACCCCTTGCGCCTTGGCCGACTCGATTTCCGCCGCGACATTCGCTGCCCGCTCCAGCACTTCATCACCCGAAAACCGCGCCAGATACGCCCGTTGCGCCGGTTCCGCAGCCTTCAAGGCACTCGCTTCTGCGGCATACACCCATGCCGCGATGTCCCCGACCACTTGCTGAACCTGGGCATCCTGGCTGACATGCTGAGCATTGCCATGACTGTAAATGCGTTTGCGCTCGCGCACCTGATGCGCCACGTCGCGCAATGCCGCGCGGCCGATCCCGGCCAGGGTGGCCAGCAACACTAGTTGATAAAACGCAGTCTGGTATTTGAAGCGGGTGGCGAAGTCGATGACGTTCTCGGCGTCCACTTCAGCGTCGATAAACCGCGAGGTGCCGCTGCCAGTGGTGCGCTGGCCGAAACCGTCCCAGTCATCGCTCTGCACGATCCCGGGCTGGCGGGTGCGGACCGCGGCAATCACATCGCCGCCGGTGTCGCTACGCTGGGCGTACACGTCGATCCAGTCGGAAAACAGGCTGCCGGTACTGTAGAACTTTTCACCATTGAGTCGCCATTGATCACCGTGGGGCGAGACTTTGGTGATGACGTCGCCGATGGCCACGCTGCCAATTTCGGTCCAGGCATTGCCAACGATGTCACCGTCGACAAAGCGCTTGAACCACAAATCCCGGCCCGGTCCCGGCGACGAGTTCAAGCGGTCCTCGACAAAGGCGAGATGCCCGCGCAGGGCCTGGGGCACATTGGAATCGGCTTCGGCCAGTTCGATCAGCAATTCGAACAATTGCGGCACGGACGCGCCGCCACCGCCATATTCCACCGGCACCCGTACGGCGCCGAAGCCGGCGTCCTTGAGCCATTGAATCGGCTCGAAGGGCAGGCTGCGGGACTGTTCTCGCCCCACAGCGCCGGCGGCGATGCGTTGGAAGATCGGGCGGAATCTTGAGGCCAACGCCTCATAGTCAGTGCCAATGGACAGAGGGTTGATGATCTGGTGTTCGGTCATGGGAGGGTTCCTTGGGCAGTGAATGCCAAGGAGGGATTGCACGGACCATGCCTGGCGCTTCAGGCCAGGGTTTGCGCGACATGGTCGATGTTCAGATGTGCCCAACTGTTGCCCAGCCAACAGCGCATCCGCAAATTGCCCCGGACACACCGACATCTGTGGCGAGGGAGCTTGCTCCCGCTGGGCTGCGCAGCGGCCCCAGAATTTTTGTGAGCGCTGCGCACTCAAGCGGGATCAAGCTCCCTCGCCACAGTTCTCTCACAAGTAACCAGCACTGGCACGGTTGCTGCTCCGACCCAAGGACTTCCCAACGTCCCAAGGACAAGCCAATGAGTCAGCAATCCGTCAAATTTGCCTACTGGGTGCCGAACGTCAGCGGCGGGCTGGTGGTCAGCAAGATCGAACAACGCACCCACTGGGGCATCGATTACAACCGCAAGCTGGCGCAACTGGCTGAAGAGGCCGGGTTCGAATATGCCCTGACCCAGATTCGTTTCACCGCCGGTTACGGTGCCGAGTTCCAGCACGAGTCGGTCGCCTTCAGCCATGCGCTGCTGGCCGCAACCACCAAACTGAAGGTGATCGCCGCGATCCTGCCGGGGCCTTGGCAACCGGCATTGGCGGCCAAGCAACTGGCGACCATCGATCAACTGACTAACGGCCGGGTCGCGGTGAATATCGTCAGCGGCTGGTTCAAGGGCGAATTCCAGGCGATTGGCGAACACTGGCTCGAGCACGACGAGCGTTATCGCCGTTCCGAAGAATTCATTCGCTCACTCAAAGGCATCTGGTCTCAGGACAACTTCACCTATCGTGGTGACTTTTATCGCTTCGACAACTACAGCCTCAAGCCCAAGCCACTGGGCCAGCCGGAAATATTCCAGGGCGGCAGTTCCCGCGCAGCCCGGGACATGGCCGCGCGGGTGTCGGACTGGTACTTCACCAACGGCAACACGCCTGAAGGCATCAAGGCTCAGGTCGACGACATCCGCTTCAAGGCGGCAGCCAATCATCACTCGGTGAAAATCGGTGTGAATGCGTTTGTCATCGCCCGCGACACGGAAGAAGAGGCCCGGGCAGTCTTGGCGCAAATCATCGATCAGGCCGATCCGGAAGCAGTGAGTGCCTTTGGTGACGCGGCAAAGCAAGCGGGCAGGGCGTCACCAGAGGGCGAGGGCAACTGGGCGAAATCGACGTTTGAGGATCTGGTGCAATACAACGATGGCTTCAAGACCAACCTGATCGGCACGCCGCAACAGATTGCCGAGCGCATCGTGGCGTTGAAAGCGGTGGGCGTGGACCTGGTGCTGGCGGGGTTCCTGCACTTCCAGGAAGAAGTGGAGTATTTCGGCAAGCGGGTGTTGCCGTTGGTGCGGGAGCTTGAAGCGAAAGCAGCTATCAAGAAGCAGACGGCTGTCGTCTGAACACAATAGATCCCTGTGGGAGCGGGCTTGCCCGCGATAGCGGAGTGACAGACAACATCATCGTTGAATGTCAGTCAGTCATCGCGGGCAAGCCCGCTCCCACAATGGATTTAGGTGAAGTTACAGGCCCAGGTCGGACAGGCTTGGGTGATCGTCAGGGCGACGCCCCAGCGGCCAGTGGAACTTGCGGTCGCTTTCCTTGATCGGCATGTCGTTGATGCAGGCAAACCGGTTGGCCATCAAGCCGTTCTCGTCGAACTCCCAGTTTTCGTTGCCGTAGGAACGGAACCAGTTGCCCGAGTCGTCGTGCCATTCATAGGCATAACGCACTGCAATGCGGTTGTCGGTGAAGGCCCAGAGTTCCTTGATCAGGCGGTAATCCAGTTCCTTGGCCCATTTGCGGGTCAGGAAACCTTTGGCTTCTTCGCGGTTGTAGGCGAACTCGGCGCGGTTTCGCCACTTGGTGTCCAGAGTGTAGGCCAGCGACACGCGTTCCGGATCACGGGAGTTCCAGCCGTCTTCGGCCAGGCGAACTTTTTCGATGGCCGATTCACGGGTGAAGGGCGGCAATGGCGGACGAACTTCTGCGTTAGACATTTAACGTCTCCCTCTCAAATTAAAGTTCAAGCAAGTTGTCGGGCTTGGTTCAAGTGTTACAGGTCCAATAACTTTCGCGCCATGCATTGCGCATTATCGGCGGCACTGTGATCACCCATCACAAGCGCTACGGTAATGGCACCGTCGATCAGGATCAGCAGCTGTTTGGCCAACGTCTCCGGGTCGGTAGCGCCATGTTCGGTGCAGAGCTCGCGCACGTAGTCGAGCAGCTTCTGTTTGTGGTCTTTGGCGACCAGGCGGACCGGGTCTTGCGGGTCGCCGGTTTCGCCGCTGGTGTTAATGAATGCGCAGCCACGGAAGCCTTCGGAGGCGAACCAGGCCTTGAGCACGGCAAACAGGTTAAGGAGGCGGTCGGCCGGGGTTTCAGCCTGATCGACTTCACTTCTGTACCAGTGCATCCAGCGCACGTCGCGGCGTTGCAGGGCGGCGACGGTCAGCTCCTCCTTGTTGGCGAAGTAGCGGTAGATACTTTTTCTGGAGACGCCGGCGGTTTTCACCAGAAGATCCATCCCGGTGGCGGCGATGCCACTTTTATAGATCAACTTTTCGGTGACATCCAGAATGATGTCGCGTGTGTCGTTGCTTGTGATTTCGTTCATGTGGCGAACAGTAGAACGATCGTTCTCCTTGGTCAAGCAAATATTTTTTGGCGATTAGAAAGCCATCGCTAGCAGGCTAGCTCCCACAGGGGAATGCATTTCAAATGTGGGAGCTAGCCTGCTAGCGATGGGGACAGCACAGACGCCAGCAAGACCCAAGCCCATCCATGGTGTAAGCTCTCGGACTCTTCGGAATTGACCCATTGCGAGCCCTATGCCGTCGCTTTTCAAACGCTCTCTGCTGCCTAAACTGCGCAGTTTTCCGCTGACCGCCGATGCCGTCACCATTCTTTCCGGCGCTGCCGAGTTCCGTCGTTGCCTGCTGGAAAAAATCGCCAGCGCCACCCAGCGCATCTACATCGTCGCGTTGTATTTGCAGCAGGACGAGGCCGGCCAGGAAATCCTTGATGCCTTGCACGCCGCCAAACTGGCGCGTCCAGAACTGGACGTGGTCGTGGTGGTGGACTGGCTGCGCGCCCAGCGTGGCTTGATCGGTGCCGGCAAGCAGCCGGGCAACTCCGCCTGGTATCAAGAGGCGACGCGCACCCACGAAAGTGTTGTGCCGGTTTACGGCGTGCCGGTGCAGACCCGCGAGCTGTTTGGCGTGCTGCATTTGAAAGGCTTCGTGATCGACGACTGCGTGATCTACAGCGGCGCGAGCCTGAACAACGTTTACCTGCACAAATTCGACAAGTACCGCTACGACCGTTATCACCTGCTGCGGAACGCCGCATTGGCTGATTCCATGCAGCACTTGATCCAGCACGGTCTGGTCGCCTCCAAAGCGGTGCATCGCCTCGACCTGCCGAACCTGCCGACCACCCGCAGCCTGCGCAACGACATCGGCGATTTGCGCAGCCGCCTCAAGCACGCGGCGTACGACACCACCGCCGGCAGTACCGCGAAAGGCGGTTTGTCGGTGAGTCCGCTGCTCGGTGTGGGCAAGAACAACCCGTTGAGTCGGGTGATCTGTGAACTGATCGCCAGTGCCCAGCATCAGCTGACCATCTGCACACCGTATTTCAACCTGCCGCTGGCGGTGACCCGGGAAATCAACCGGGCCCTGGGCCGTGGCGTGAAGATCGACATCGTGGTCGGTGACAAGACCGCCAACGACTTCTACATCCCGCCAAGCGAGCCGTTCAAGGTGATCGCGGCGCTGCCGTATCTCTACGAGATCAGTCTGCGACGCTTCGCCAAACGCCATCAGCACAGCATCGACAGCGGCAAGCTGAACCTGCATTTGTGGAAGGACGGCGACAACACCTATCACCTCAAAGGCATGTGGATCGACAAGCGCTACACCTTGTTGACCGGCAATAACCTCAATCCACGGGCGTTCCGTCTTGACCTGGAAAACGCGCTGTTGATCGACGACCCGAAAGGCGAACTGCTGGAGCCGCGCAGTAAGGAGCTGGAGGAGATTTTCCAGAACACCACGCGCATCCAGCGTTATCAGGATCTTGAAACGCTGCTGGAATACCCGGCGGCGGTGGCCAAGTTTCTCAAACGTGTCAGCCGGGTGCGGATCGAGCGTTTGCTCTATCGCATTCTGTAAGGCTCAGTGCTGTCGAGGCTGCGGCCACAGCGCCACCAGCAGCAACAGCGCAGCGGCGACCAGATAGGGCAGGCGCGGTTCGATGTCGTAGATCAGCGTCGCCGCCAGCGGCCCGATGACCACGCCGAAGCCCTGCGCGGCACCAATGGAGCCGGCGGTGGCGCCTTGTTCCGAGGCGTCGACCGCGTTGGCCGCCAGTGCCGCGAACGACGGAAAAATCAGGCCCATCCCGCCCGCCGACACAAAAAAACACAGCCATAAACCCCACGCGGCATCCGCCAGGATGCTGCCGGCAAAACCCACGGCCGCCACCAGCGCGCCTGCGCGGATGAGCCGCAGCGGCGGCCATTCGAGCCGGCGCACCACCAGTTGCGAACAGATCAACGCGAAACCGACCATGGTCAAGGCAATGCCAGCGGTTTGCGCGGCATCGGCCGGGCTCATGCCGAGACGGTCGAGGGCGAAGAAACCGACGGTGATCTGCGCAATCGACACACAGAGCATCGCCACGAACGCGACGGCCATCGGGCGGCGTAGCCGTGGATCGTTCAGATGAACCTTGCGCGGCGCTTGCCGCAGGTGCAGTTCCTGACCCTTGAGCTTGTAGTGCAGCACCACGAACGCCAGCAACGGCAGGACCGCCATGGCATAGAACGGCAAGCTCAGGCTGAAGCGCGACAACAAGGCCGCAATCGCCGGTCCGATCACCAGGCCGCAGGCGTTGGCCGCGCCCAAGGCAGCCATGGCTTTGGCTCGGTGTTGCGGCTCGATGTTATCGGCGATCAACGCGTTGCCACCCACCGGAATCGCGGCATAGAACACGCCGATCAGGCCGCGTCCGATCATCAACCCGATAAACCCCAGCAGCGCCGACGGCAGAAACCGCAACGACGCGTCGATGAACAGGCACAAGGCCCAGTAGGCGAGGGTGAAACCGGCCGTGGCGATCAACAGAATCCTTCGTCGGCCATAGCGATCACTGGCCTGACCCCAGGGGCGGGCGAGCAACATCCAGATCACCCCGGACACCGTCACCGCCGCGCCGGCCTGCCAGGTGGCCAGGCCCAACACCCGGGCGATCGGCCCGATCAGGGAGACGAACGCCATCATCGACATGGAACAGGCCATGTTGGCGACCATGAGTGGGCGCAGGTCGAAGGCAGGGGTGGTCATGGGTGAGTCTTCCGTGAGCTTTTGTTATTGGCGGGGGATGTTAGCGCGGGTTATGTGCAAGGCAGGAGGAATATTGGTGAGCGTGATAATGCCTTCGCGGGCAAGCCTCGCTCCTACAGTTGACGCATTCCCCTGTAGGAGCGAGGCTTGCCCGCGAAGGGGCCCGCCAAAACGCTACAAAATCCTCAGTTCAAACCCAGCTTCCCACGCAAAGTGGACAAATCCTCAGCCAACGTATTCACCGGCCCAACCAACGCTTTACGGTCGTTCTCCTTCACCTTGTCATACGTCTCAAACCCACCTTCCTTGGTTTTGTACTTCGCCAAAATCTTGTTCACGCTGGCAAAGTTCTTGTCGACCTTGGCAATAAACGCCGCGTCCTGCTTCTCGATCTGCGGACGGAACAGGTCGACGATTTTCTTCGCGCCGTCGATGTTGCCCTGGAAGTCGTACAGGTCGGTGTGGCTGTAGCGATCTTCTTCACCGGAGATCTTGGTGGCCGCCACTTCTTCCAGCAGCGCAGCAGCACCGCCTACCACTTTCTCAGGTGGAAAGGTCAGGCCGGCGACGCGGGTTTGCAGGTCTTTGACGTCTTTGTTCAAGCCATCGGCCAGTTCATTGAGGCCCTTGGTGCTGTTCTCCGAGAACAGCGAATATTCGATGCGGTGGAAACCGGTGAAGTCTTCGGCTTTCACGCCTTTTTCGTGGTCATCGACGCGCGAGTCGATGGACGCATCGAGGTCACTGAACAGCTCGGCAATCGGCTCGATCGACTCGTAGTAAACCCGGGTCGGCGCGTAGAGTTTCCTGGCGGTGGCCAGATCACCTTTTTTCACGGCATCGGTGAACTGCTGGGTGTGGCTGGCCAACTCATCCAGTTGCTCGGTGACGTAGATTTTGTAATCGGAAATCGGCTGCACCAACTCCAACGGCGCCGTCGCCGCGAAAGCCGAAAGCGGAGTATTGAGCAAGCCAAGGGTCAGCAGTAACGCGAGTGGCGACTTTTTCATGGGACGGTTCCGTGTGGGGGGCGTTCAGGTGTTTGTGTTGGGTGAGGTAGCGTCAAGCAGCGAGCGACCGATGAAGTCCTTGTCGCTCGTCACACCCGGCAGGGTGAAGAAGTAACCGCCGCCGACCGGCTTGAGGTATTCCTCTAACGGCTCGCCGTTGAGTCGGGTCTGCACGGTGATGAAGCCTTTTTCCAGATCGGCCTGGTAGCAGATGAACAGCAAGCCCATGTCCAGCTGCCCGTTTTTGTTCACACCGTTGGAGTAGTTGAACGGCCGGCGCAGGATCAGGTTGGCCTGGGTCGCGGCGGTGCGCGGGTTGGCGAGGCGGATGTGCGCGTCGAGCTTGGTCAGCTTGCCTTCCGGGTCCTTGGCATAGTCCGGGACCTGGGTTTCATGTTCGCCGCCCATGGGCGCGCCGGTGCTTTTGATGCGTCCGAGGATGCTTTCCTGTTCCTGCAAGGGCGTGCGGTCCCAGCGCTCGACGAAGTTGCGGATGATCCGCACCGCCTGGTAGCTGCCATTGGCCGCCCACGACGGTTCGTCGCTGCCCGGTTGCACCCAGACGATGCCGTCCATGGCCTTGACGTCGTTGGAATCCGGGTTCGCCGAGCCGTCGCGAAAACCCAGGAAATTGCGTGCGCTCTGCGCCGGCACACCGGGTTTCGTCGGCGCCTGTGGCGGCACGCTGCCTTCCTGTTTCCAGCGCACCAGCAGCAGGTCCGGCAGGTTTTTCACGATGTCGCGCAGGGCGTGGATGTTGGTGTCGGTGGTGTTGGCGCAGAACTGCAAACTCAGGTCGCCGTGGCAGCAATCGGCTTCCAGTGCATCGTTGGGGAAACCGACCATGCGCATCAGCCGTTTCGGTTTGGCAGCGGCCAGGCCGAAGCGCTCGTCGAACAGCGATTCGCCCACCGACACGGTGATGGTCAGGTTGTCCGACGTGACCACCGGGCCGAGGATTCCTGAATCCACCGGCGGCAGTTTCGGATCGACTTGCGCCACCGGGCCGCCCTGCATCAGGAACGCGATGCGCTCGTTGAGGGTGCGGAACAGCCGCTCCAGGTCCTCGCGATCACTGGCCAACACGTCGAACGAGACCAACATGCCGGACGCCGGACGCGGGGTAACGATGCCGGTCTGGTGCTGGCCGTGGAACGCGTGGCGGTCTTCGGTCTTGTCGCTGCTCGGCGCCTCGGTGACTTGCGCGGGGCTCGCGGCCATTGCCGGGCAACTCAGTGCGGAGCCTGCCAGCGCGACACCGGCGGCGCCCATGCCCATCAATACCCGGCGACGCTGGAGGTTGAAGTGTTCTGAATCGTTCATCGTTTTGAGTCTTCTGCTTAAAGGCCGGAGAGGCCGAGGGCGGGATCGATGGCGTCGAGTGCGTCGGCCAGGGCCTTGGTCTTGTCGGCGATCTGTTTGCGCTGTTCGGCGGTGACCGTGTCATAGGTCGCGTAGCCGTCCTTGACCTTCAGGCCATTAAGTTCGGCATCGAGCGCGGTGATCGCACCGTCGATCTTCGGCAGCAACTCGGCGGCAGACTTGGTCAACAACGGGCGCAACAGGTCGACAACTTTGCGCGCAGCAAAGAGGTTGGCGGCAAAACCGTTCAGGTCGATGTGGCTGTAGCGTTCTTCTTCGCCGCTGCTGGCGCGCACATCGGCGAGGCTGTTGAGATTGCGCACGACAATGCTCACCAGTTGCTCCGGTGGCAGCGACTGGGCGAGCAGTTGCTGCTTAAGCGTGGTGACGTCGTTGCTCAGGCGCTGGGCAACCGGCGTCAAGCCGTCGAGGTTGCGTTGCTGGAACAGCGCGTATTCGATCCGGTGGAAACCGCTGAAGGCCGGGTCCTGCTCGCGTTTCTCGAAGTAATCGGCGCGGGCGTTGATCGCGTTGTCCAGCTCGGCCAGACGCTGGGCAGCCGGCGCGATTCGTTGATAAGCGACGCGAGCGGGCACATATAGCGCTTGTGCCTGGCTCAGGTCGCCGGCGGCAATGGCTTGCTCAAGGGCGGCGACGGCTTTGATCAGTGCGCTGCCCTGGCTGCTCAGGTACACGCGGAATTCCGACAACGGCCCCACGAACGCGACCATCGACGGTTTGGCCTTGGCCGCCGCGTCGGAAGCGGCGGTCGGGGTCACGTGCAAAGTGCCGCGCGGGTTGCTCAGCAGTCCACAGGTGATCGCGTAGTCGCCGGGAAGCAGGTTGGCGTTGATGACCTGACTCAGGCCCGGCGCGATGTTCTCCCGTTCTTCGACCACCAGCACGCCGTCGAGGATTTCCCATTCAACGGCCCGATCCGAGCGATTGACGATACGGAAACTGGCGCGGCCCGCCGGAACGGTCAGCGCATTCGGCTCACAGCTGTGCGAGTGAATGGTCACCAGCACTTCATCATGGTTGGTCTGGCGCTTGGCGGCGGCCATTTTCGAGGCGTAGTAGAACAGGCCACCGGCGGCGATCATCACGATCACCGAACCGGCCACCGCCCAGCGCAAGGCGCGGGGAGGCAAGGCCTGGAGAGGGGCTTGATTTGGCATGGGTGCCCTTACTGGCTGGAAACGGAAGAGGGTTGTTCAGCGAGTGCGGGCGCAGGGAGAAAAAACATCACCAGCGCCACCACCAGGTAAATCAGATAGGCCCCGAGGGTGCTGACCGTCGGCGCGTCCTGGTAACCGAACATGCCGGCCAGCACCGAACCTACCGGGCCGTCCATCGGCAGCGTCGCACTGAAATCGAAGAGCACGGTTTGCAGGTGATTCCACACCCCGGCCTCATGCAGCGCCTGCACCGAGTTGGCGAGAATGCCGGCCGCGACCACCAGGATGAACAGACCGGTCCAGCGGAAGAATGCGCCGAGGTTCAAGCGCATGCTGCCGGTGTAAATGAGGAACCCGACGATGACCGCAAGGATCAGGCCGAGGAGGGCGCCAATCGGCGCTGCCGGGCCTTCGCTCTGCTGGAACACCGCGAGCAGGAAGAACACCGTTTCCAGACCCTCGCGGGCCACAGCAAAAAACACCATGGCGATCAGCGCGGTCACCTGATGTTTGGAGCCGGTCAGCGCGTGATCGAGGGAGACGTGCAGCGAGTGCTTGATCGAACGCGCCACTTTGCGCATCCAGAACACCATCGAGCTGAGAATGCCGACGGCCAACAAGCCGACCACGCCTTCAAACAGTTCCTGTTGTTTCTGCGGGAACTCGGCGCTGACCAATTCCAGACCACCGCCCACCAGCAGGGCCAGCGCAACGGCGAGAAACACGCCGATCCACACGGCGGGCATCCACTGGCCACGGCCGGTCTGCTTGAGATAGCTGGCGATGATGCCAACGATCAACGCGGCTTCAATGCCTTCGCGCAGCATGATCAGAAAAGGGACAAGCATTCAGCACCGACTTGGAATTAGATAGGGTGCTAATTTGTAACATAATGACACTCATTCCCAAATGGCATTCATTGGCATTTACCTGAACCTAACCTGAACAAATCAAAGATCACCCCGTACCTTTGTAGGAGCGAGGCTTGCCCGCGAAGAACGATTACGCGGTTTCAGGGCAAGACCAAGTCGCCTGCTTCGCGGGCAAGCCTCGCTCCTACAGGATTGGGTCGCTGTGCGCTAATATGCCGGCACTCAAACAAGATCAAGGCCCACCTCGCTCAATGTCGGAAAAAGACACCATCGCCATCCAACTGGTGCGTGAAGCCCTGTTGCAAAGCTGCGCCCCCGGAGCCGCCACCGACGAGGTATTGAACAAGGTCGGCATTGATCCGCAGCTGCTGCAAACCAGTGATGCCCGCGTTCCGGCGACGGCGTATGCACGGCTTTGGCGCTTGCTCGCCCGGCGTGGGGATGATGAGTTTTTTGGCATGGACCCGCGCAAGCTCAAGTCCGGCAGCCTTGAGTTTCTCTGTCGCAGCTCGATGATCCAGCCGAGCCTGGCGGCCGGCCTGACCTCAGGCCTGAGTTTTCTGTCGTTGATGCTCGAACGCATGCCCGCGCAGTTGGTTCATCAGCAAAGCCTGGCGGAGATAGTGCTGCTGGAAGACGACCAGGACCCGCGCCGGGCCTTCACCTATTTCACCTACTGGATGATCGTGCATGGTGTCGCCTGTTGGTTGGCCGGGCGACGTATACCGATTCTGGCCATCGAACTGCGCTGCCCGGAGCCGGATTTCTGCGATGACTATCAGGTGATGTTCTCCGAAAACCTGCGATTCGATCGGCCGCGCACGCGGATGATTTTCTCGGCCGATTGCCTGGACCTGCCGATCAAGCGCAGCCCGGAAGAGCTCAAGCGGTTCCTGGCCCATGCGCCGGCGAATATTCTGGTCAAGTACCGCGACCCGGAAAGCCTGGCGAGCCGGATCAAGCATGATCTGAGACAACTGCCCGCCGAACAGTGGCCGGAGACCGAGCCCCTGGCGCAGCAACTGTGCATGTCGGCTTCGACCTTGCGCCGGCGCCTGGCGGAGGAAGGGCAGACCTATCAAGGGCTCAAGGACAGTGTGCGCAAGGAATTGGCGATTGTGTGGCTGGCCGAGCCGCACATCAGCTTCGCCGAAATCGCCACGCGGCTGGGGTTTGCGGATGCGAGTTCGTTCTACAAGGCGTTTCGCAAGTGGTCGGGGTCGAATCCGGGGCATTACCGGAGCTTGATCCTCAACGAAGCACACTGATCCGAGGATTGTGTTGATAGGGCGGGCCTCTTCGCGGGCAAGCCACGCTCCCACAGGGTTTTGTATTGTTCACAATAATTACAAACGACACAAAACACTGTGGGAGCGGGCTTGCCCGCGAAGGCGCCAGTCCAGGCAACACACCCCTTGAACCTTGGCCAAACCAGTCAGACAACTTGATAGCTTTGACCATTGCCCCGATCACCGCGCGGGGCGAGTATTTCTGTGGTTTTTTACGGTTCCCCCAACCTAACAAAAATACAGAGGGATTCTGGCAATGCGCGATTACTTGTCTGCCACGTCACAGTTCAATTATCAGCACACCGTCGACGCCGCTCTTGCCGGTGATTTGACTGCCCTCAACGCCTGCGTCGAGTGTTGCGACCGGCATGCCTTGCCGGGGCGCATTGCGCTGTTCTGGGAAGGCCGCGACGGCGCCAGCGCGACGTACACCTTCAGCGACCTGCAGGACAAGGCCGCGCGTTTTGCCAATTTCCTGCTGGCCCAAGGCGTGAAGAGGGGCGACAAGGTCGCCGGCCTCTTGCCACGCAACATTGAATTATTGATCACCGTCTTCGCGACCTGGCGCATCGGCGCGGTCTATCAGCCGCTGTTCACCGCCTTCGGCCCGAAAGCCATCGAGCACCGTCTCAGTAGCTCCGGCGCCAAAGTGGTGGTCACCGACGCGGTCAACCGCCCCAAACTCGCTGAAGTTGCCGACTGCCCGACCATCGTCACCGTCGGCGGTGCGAAAGGCCAAGGCATTGTCCGTGGCGATTACAGTTTCTGGGCCGAACTGGCCAATTACTCTGCCGAGTGCGAACCGGTGCTGCTGACCGGCGAAGACCCGTTCCTGCTGATGTTCACCTCGGGCACCACCGGCCCGTCGAAAGCCTTGTCGGTGCCGCTCAAGGCCATCGTCGCCTTCGAAAGCTACACCCGCGACGCCGTAGACCTGCGCCCCGAAGACGCGTTCTGGAACGTGGCCGATCCGGGCTGGGCCTACGGCATCTATTTCGGCGTTACCGGGCCGATGGCGATGGGGCATCCGATCACCTTTTACGACGGCCCGTTCACCCTCGAAAGCACTTGCCGGGTCATCAACAAATACGGCATCACCAACCTCACCGGGTCGCCGACCGCGTACCGCTTGCTGATTGCCGGCGGCGATGAATTCGCCAGGTCGATCAAGGGCAAACTGCGCATTGTCAGCAGCGCCGGCGAGCCGCTGAATCCGGAAGTGATCCGCTGGTTCGCCGACAACCTCGGCGTGGTCATTCACGACCATTACGGCCAGACCGAACTGGGCATGGTCCTGTGCAATCACCACGGCCTGGAGCACCCGATCCACATGGGCGCTGCCGGTTTCGCCTCGCCGGGCCACCGCATCGTGGTGCTCGACGACGAATACAAGGAACTCGGCGTCGGTCAGCCCGGCATCCTCGCCATCGACCGCACCCAGTCGCCGATGTGCTGGTTCGCCGGTTACGAAGGCGCGCCAACCAAAGCGTTCGTCGGCAACTATTACCTGAGCGGCGACACCGTCGAGTGGAACCCGGATGGCAGCATCAGCTTCGTCGGCCGCAGCGATGACGTGATTACCACATCCGGTTACCGCGTCGGCCCGTTCGACGTGGAAAGTGCGTTGATCGAACACCCGGCCGTGATCGAAGCCGCCGTCGTCGGCAAGCCCGACCCGGAACGTACCGAGCTGGTGAAGGCCTTCGTCGTGATCTGTGAGCAATACCGCGCGACACCGGAACTGGCCGAAGAACTGCGCCAACACGTGCGCAAGCGTCTGGCGGCGCATTCGTACCCGCGTGAAATCGAATTTGTCAGCGAGTTGCCGAAAACCCCAAGCGGCAAATTGCAGCGCTTTATCTTGCGCAACCAGGAAATCGCAAAGGCTCAAGAGGCCGCCGCGAAGAACGTTTCAGCTTGAATCAAGGAAACAATGATGCAGATCGAAAACAAGGTTTTTCTCGTCACCGGCGGTGCGTCGGGCCTCGGTGCGGCCACCGCGGAAATGCTGGTCGCAGCCGGCGCCAAAGTGATGCTGGTGGACATGAACGCCGAGGCCGTTGCGGCACAGGCTGAACGTCTCGGTGCGCAAAGCGTGGTGGCGGACATCAGCGACGAAGCTGCCGCCGAAGCTGCCGTGCAAGCGACGGTAAAAGCCTTTGGCGGCCTCAACGGTCTGGTCAACTGCGCCGGCATCGTGCGGGGCGAGAAGATCCTCGGCAAGAACGGCCCGCACGCGCTGGCCAGTTTCAGCCAGGTGATCAACGTCAACCTGATCGGCAGCTTCAACATGCTGCGTCTGGCGTCGGCGGCCATCGCTGAAACCGAAGCGGATGCCGACGGCGAGCGCGGCGTGATCATCAACACTGCATCGGCGGCCGCCTACGATGGCCAGATCGGCCAGGCCGCTTATGCAGCGTCCAAAGGCGCCATCGTCAGCCTGACCTTGCCTGCCGCCCGTGAACTGGCGCGCTTCGGCATCCGCGTGATGACCATCGCCCCAGGCATTTTCGAAACCCCGATGATGGCCGGCATGACCCCGGAAGTCCGCGCCTCCCTGGCGGCCGGTGTGCCATTTCCACCGCGCCTGGGCAAACCGGACGAGTATGCCGCGCTGGTCAGGCATATCATTGAAAACAGCATGCTCAATGGCGAGGTGATCCGTCTCGACGGTGCCTTGCGCATGGCCGCCAAATAAGGAGGATTTGTCATGACTACTTCCAACGATCCTATTGTTATCGTCAGCGCCGTCCGCACTCCGATGGGCGGTTTTCAGGGCGAACTGAAAAGCCTGACCGCACCGCAACTCGGTGCCGCTGCGATTCGTGCAGCGGTCGAACGCGCCGGTATCGCCCCTGAATCGGTCGAAGAAGTGCTGTTTGGCTGCGTACTGCCCGCCGGTCTCGGCCAGGCACCGGCGCGCCAGGCCGCGTTGGGCGCGGGGCTGGATAAATCGACCCGCTGCACCACGCTGAACAAGATGTGCGGCTCGGGCATGGAAGCGGCGATTCTGGCCCACGACATGCTCGTCGCCGGCAGCGCCGACGTGGTCGTCGCGGGCGGTATGGAAAGCATGTCCAACGCGCCGTACCTGCTGGACCGTGCCCGCAGCGGTTATCGCATGGGCCATGGCCGCGTGCTCGATTCGATGTTCCTCGACGGCCTCGAAGACGCCTACGACAAGGGGCGCCTGATGGGCACCTTCGCCGAGGATTGCGCCGAAACCAACGGTTTCAGCCGCGAAGCCCAGGACGCGTTTGCCATCGCCTCGACCACCCGCGCACAGCAGGCGATCAAGGATGGCAACTTCAAGGACGAGATCGTGCCGATCACGGTGACCGTCGGCAAAGAACAGGTGCTGATCAGCAACGACGAACAGCCGCCAAAAGCCAAGCTGGACAAGATCACTTCGCTGAAACCGGCGTTCCGCGAGGGCGGCACGGTGACGGCGGCCAACTCCAGTTCGATCTCCGACGGTGCGGCGGCATTGGTGTTGATGCGACGGTCCGAGGCTGAGAAACAAGGCTTGAAACCGCTCGCTGTCATTCACGGCCACGCGGCATTTGCCGATACCCCGGGCCTGTTTCCCGTGGCGCCGGTGGGTGCGATCAAGAAGCTGATGAAGAAAACCGGTTGGTCCGTGGACGACGTCGAGTTGTTCGAAGTTAACGAAGCGTTCGCCGTCGTCAGCCTCGTGACCATGACCAAACTGGAAATCCCCCACGAGAAGATCAACGTTCACGGTGGTGCTTGCGCCTTGGGCCACCCGATTGGTGCGTCTGGCGCGCGAATCCTCGTGACCTTGCTCTCGGCCCTGCGCCAGAAAGGCCTGAAGCGCGGCGTTGCAGCGATCTGCATCGGCGGCGGTGAAGCCACGGCCATGGCCGTGGAATGCCTCTACTAGGCCAACCTCACTCCTGTGGGAGCCAGCCTGCTGGCGATGACGGTGTGTCATAAAAGTCGACATTGACTGATACGACGCCATCGCCAGCAGGCTGGCTCCCACAGAGTTCTGTGTCGTACCCCGGATTTTAAGGATTCACCATGATTCCCAATGACGACCAACAACAGATCCGCGACATGGCCCGGCAATTCGCCGAGGAACGGCTGAAACCGTTCGCTGCCGAGTGGGACCGCGAGCATCGCTTCCCCAAGGAAGCCATCGGCGAGATGGCCGAGCTGGGTTTCTTCGGCATGCTGGTGCCGGAGGAGTGGGGCGGTTGCGACACCGGTTACCTGGCCTACGCCATGGCCCTGGAAGAGATCGCGGCCGGTGACGGCGCCTGCTCGACCATCATGAGCGTGCACAACTCGGTCGGTTGCGTACCGATCCTCAAGTACGGCAACGACGATCAGAAAGAACGCTTCCTCAAGCCGCTGGCCAGCGGTGCGATGCTCGGCGCCTTTGCCCTGACGGAACCGCAAGCCGGCTCCGACGCCAGCGGCCTGAAAACTCGCGCGCGCCTGGAAGGCGATCACTACGTGCTCAACGGCTGCAAGCAGTTCATCACCTCCGGGCAGAACGCCGGGGTGGTGATCGTATTCGCGGTGACCGACCCGAGTGCCGGCAAGCGCGGCATTACGGCGCTGATCGTGCCGACCGATTCGCCGGGCTACAAAGTCGCCCGAGTCGAAGACAAACTCGGCCAGCACGCCTCCGACACCTGTCAGATCCTCTTCGAAGACGTCAAAGTGCCGGTGGCCAATCGTTTGGGTGAGGAGGGCGAGGGTTACCGGATCGCCCTGGCCAACCTCGAAGGCGGCCGTGTCGGCATCGCTTCGCAATCGGTGGGCATGGCCCGCGCCGCGTTTGAAGCGGCTCGCGACTACGCCCGTGAGCGCGAGAGCTTCGGCAAACCGATCATCGAACATCAAGCCGTAGCCTTCCGCCTGGCGGACATGGCGACGCAAATCGCCGTCGCCCGGCAGATGGTGCATTACGCAGCGGCACTGAGGGACAGCGGCAAACCGGCCCTGGTCGAAGCGTCCATGGCCAAACTGTTCGCCTCTGAAATGGCCGAGAAGGTCTGCTCCTCGGCGTTGCAAACCCTCGGCGGTTACGGTTACCTGAACGACTTCCCGCTGGAGCGGATCTACCGCGACGTGCGGGTGTGCCAGATCTACGAAGGCACCAGCGATATTCAGCGCATGGTTATTTCGCGCAATCTTTAAAAGGAGTCCATTTGTGAGCTACGAAACGATTTTGCTGGAAACCCACGGTCGCGTGGGCCTGATTACCCTCAACCGTCCGCAGGCGTTGAACGCGTTGAATGCGCAGATCGTCAGCGAACTGAACCACGCCCTCGATGGCCTGGAAGCCGATTCGAACATTGGCTGTATCGTGCTGACCGGCTCGAAAAAAGCCTTCGCCGCCGGCGCCGATATCAAGGAAATGGCCGAGCTGACCTACCCGCAGATCTATCTGGACGATCTGTTCAGCGACAGCGATCGCGTGGCCAACCGCCGCAAGCCGATCATCGCTGCGGTCAACGGTTTTGCCTTGGGTGGCGGCTGTGAACTGGCGCTGATGTGCGATTTCATCCTCGCCGGCGATAACGCGAAATTCGGCCAGCCCGAAATCAACCTCGGCGTGCTGCCGGGCATGGGCGGCACCCAGCGCCTGACCCGCGCCGTGGGCAAGGCCAAGGCCATGGAAATGTGCCTGAGCGGGCGTTTGATTGATGCAGTGGAAGCCGAGCGTTGCGGGATTGTCGCGCGGATCGTTCCAGCGGATGAACTGCTGGAGGAAGCGCTGAAAGTCGCGACGTTGATCGCCAAGAAGTCATTGCCGATTGCGATGATGGTCAAGGAAAGCGTCAACCGCGCCTTTGAAGTAAGCCTGTCGGAAGGCGTGCGCTTTGAACGTCGGGTGTTCCATGCGGCGTTTGCGACGCAGGATCAGAAGGAAGGGATGGCGGCGTTTATTGCCAAGCGTGAAGCCGAGTTCACCGGTAAGTGATATTGCGGGGGGTGGCCTTGAAATCCACCCCCTCACCCTAACCCTCTCCCCAGAGGGGCGAGGGAACTGACCGATGTGATTGTAGAAAATTGGCGACCTGAAATATCAGGTCGAACTCAAGTTTTGAAAAGCTTGAAGATCTGCTCCCTTTCCCCCACTCCCCTATGGGGAGAGAGCTGGGGTGAGGGGTGGATTTCAAGACCACCCCCCAATTCCAGCCATCACACTAAGTAATGCTTCAACTCCCGAGCTATCACCATCCGCTGTATCTCGCTCGACCCCTCATAAATCTGCGTGATCCGCGCATCCCGGTAATAACGCTCCACCGGGTAATCCTCCAGATACCCATACCCGCCATGAATCTGCATCGCCGACGAGCAGACCTTCTCGGCCATCTCCGAAGCAAACAGTTTGGCCTGCGAAGCCTCGGACAGGCACGGCTTGCCGGCACTGCGCAGCCGCGCCGCGTGCAGGATCAGCAAACGTGCGGCATTCAGCCGGGTGTGCATGTCGGCCAGCATATTGGCGATGCTCTGGTGCTCGATGATCGGCTTGTCGAACTGCACCCGATCCCGCGAGTAAGCCAGCGCCGCTTCGAACGCCGCCCGAGCAATGCCTAACGCCTGCGCAGCAATGCCGATGCGGCCGCCTTCGAGGTTGGACAGGGCAATCGCCAGCCCTTTACCGCGATCACCCAACAGGTTGGCTTCGGGAATCGTGCAGTTGCTCAGCGTCACCGCGCAGGTGTCGGAGGCGCGAATGCCCATCTTGTGTTCGGTGCGGTCGACGATAAAACCGGCGGTGTCGGTCGGCACCAGGAACGCCGAGATGCCGCGCTTGCCCAGGTCCGGATCGGTCACGGCAAACACAATCGCCAGTTTCGCCCGTTTGCCGTTGCTGACAAATTGCTTGGCGCCGTTGATTACCCATTGGCCGTCGCGCAGTTCGGCGCGGGTGCGCAGGTTGTGGGCTTCGGAACCGGCTTGCGGCTCGGTCAGGCAGAAGCAGCCGATCGCCTGGCCGCTGGCTAGGTCCGGCAGCCAGGTCTGTTTCTGTTCTTCGGTGCCGTAATTGAGCACCGGGCCGCAGCCCACGGAATTATGGATGCTCATCAGCGCGCCAGTGGCGCCGTCACCGGCCGAAATCTCTTCCACCGCCAGGGCGTAGGCGACGTAGTCGACATAGGTGCCGCCCCATTCTTCCGGCACCACCATGCCTAGCAGACCCAACTCGCCCATCTTCGCCACCAGGCCGTCATCGATCCAGCCGGCCTTTTCCCAGGCTTGCGCGTGGGGCGCGATTTCGCCGCGGGCAAAGTCCCGGGCCATGTCGCGGATCATGACTTGTTCTTCGCTCAATTCGATATCGTGCATGGCTCAGCTCCCGCTCTGGTCAAAACCGCTGAAGAAACTCGCGACGTGCCCGGCGTCCAGCGCCTGCAAGGTCGGCGGGTTCCAGCGTGGTTGCTTGTCTTTATCGATCAGCAAGGCGCGCACGCCTTCGATCAGGTCGCCGCGCTCGAACCACTGACGGTCCAGGTGCAGCTCAAGGGCGAAGCAGTCTTCCAGGCTCAAGTGCCGACCGCGACGCAGCATCTCCAGAGTCACGCCCATCGCCAGCGGCGAACGGCTTTCCAGCAGATCCGCCGTGGTCGTCGCCCATTCATGGCTGTCGGCGACCGTCACTTCGCGCAGTTGCTCAACAATACTCGGCACGTCGGGCAGGGCGAAGAAGTGATCGATGGCCGGGCGCAACGCTTCCAATGGCGCATCGGGCAGTTGTTGCACCGCGAGTTTCGCCAGCAAGCCTTGCAGGTCCTTGAGCGGCGTATCGCTCCATTCGAGCTGATCGAGTTGCTCGTCGAGGGTGCTGAGTTTTTCGCTTTCCAGGTACCAGTCGGCCAGACCGCAATAAAGCGCATCGGCCGCGCGGATCTGCACACCGCTGACGCCGAGATAAATTCCCAGCTCACCGGGAATCCGTGGCAAGAAGTGACTGCCGCCGACGTCCGGGAAATAACCGATGGCCACTTCCGGCATCGCCAGGCGGCTTTTCTCGGTAACCACCCGCAAGTCAGCGCCTTGCACCAGACCCATGCCGCCGCCGAGGACAAAACCGTCCATCAGGGCCAGCACCGGTTTGCAGTAGTGATGAATGGCGAGGTCGAGGGCGTATTCCTCGACGAAGAAATCTTCATGCAACGTGCCGCCGCTTTTGAAACTGTCATACAGCGAGCGAATATCGCCGCCGGCACAGAACGCTTTGTCGCCGGCACCGCGCAAGACCACCGCGTGTACGTTGGAATCCAACGCCCAGGCATCGAGCTGGCGCTGCAGGTGGCGGACCATGTCGAGGGTAATGGCGTTGAGACCGGCGGGGCGATTGAGGGTCAGGTGACCGACGTGGTTGCGAACCTCGGCCAGCACTTCGTTTTGCGTGGCATCCATGGACGAAGTCCGCGGAGAAGAAACCTGAGCAGTCATCACTAACTCCCTGCTTTTATTGTTCTTTATAGAGAAGCTCGCGCGCGAGCGATGCTGGATCGTAACAGTGCAAATTTGTGATGTACAACCGGGATATGTGCAGGTGCTTCCTGCATATTTGCATGGCTCTAAATGGGGGAGGCGTGTCGTCAGGAACTTTGGCTCAGGACTTCACCAATGCTGTGATGTTTCGCATGCAAGTCACTGATATGGATCAGTTGTTCAAGGTCTTCCGGGGTGACGTCGAAGAACGCTTCCGTTCAGCCAGGGCGAGAATTAAACAGCGTTGTTTAATAGACATCTTCAGAAACTCACTCAGGCTACACATCCTTGCGCCGTTGCCTACGACTGCGCCAGAATTCGCCGGCTTGTGCGCCTTGGGCCTGGGTTTTATCGTTTGCCCGTCGCTGAAGAACAGCGATGGGGGTTTGGTAGCCCCGGGTTTCATGTGAGGTGCTAAGCATCACCATTTGGGGCGTTTTTTCGTCTCTGTTTTATGGTGGTCATGTACAGGGCGTCTTCGGGCGCGCCGGTCTCCTCACATCCCGGTCTACCAACCTGTGCATGGCCGCCACCCATTCGTTTGGTAGCGAAAGGGTGAAGGCTCCTATATATGATGAGAGGAGTTTCACCAATGTTCAAACCAACACCCAACCCACCCGAAACGGACGACGTTTCCCCCTACGAATCCACCGATTCCAAAAAACTCAACGAGGCTGCCGAGCGAGCCCTCGACTTCCATTTCCCATCGAACGCCGACATCAAAGCCACCCCGCGAACACGCAGCACCCTGTTTTCCGTAGACCCAGAGGCCACGACTGAAACCCTGGCGGTGTATCTGGTCGAGACGCTGGCCTCGGTTGATGTGATGGTGCACCAGTTGGTGGATCATCTGGAGGGGGAGTCGCGTTACGCGCTTTTGGGTATTTCTAACAGCATCATGATGGCGGAGATTACGGCGAATCGGGTGTTGGATAACGTCGGCCCGCAGGGCTAGCTTCAGTTCTGAAGAGAGCACTTACCTGAGGTGGTCCACTTACCTGTGGCGAGGGAGCTTGCTCCCGCTCGGCTGCGCAGCAGTCGTAAACCGGATGACGCGGTGTGTCCGAAAGTTTCGCGGTTGCAGTTTTGGGGCTGCTTCGCAGCCCAGCGGGAGCAAGCTCCCTCGCCACAGGGTTTTCAGCGCTTGGCATCATCAGAGCCCGCCGGGAAGTCTAGTTGCAGATTATCGGCAGGCAAGGTGACGTGTTGATCGCTGTTCGATCCCTGCGACGCTATGCGCGACGTAACAACACCTCACCAATACTGCGACGTTTAGCGTGCAACTCACTGATATGAATAAGTTGTTCAAGGTCTTCCGGCGTGACATCGAAGAACGCTTCCATCTCCGCTAACGCCAGTTTCAAGTCCTGCGCGGTGATCGCCTGACTGTCGATCGGCGGATGATCGGCCGGCACCACGGCCACCGGTTCTGCGGCACGTTTGGGGTAGCGAATGCGCGTCAGGTTGTTATAGGCCAGGGCGCTCAGCAGCATGGTCAATGCGGCGAGCATCACCGCGCCGAGAGCTTTCCAGTCCAGCGCGATGGTCGCCGGGTCGGCCAGCACCAACAGCAGCGCCAACGCCCCGGCCGGCGGATGCAGGCAACGCAACCAGCACATCAGAATCAGCGCCATGCCGGCCGCCAGGCAAGCACTGCCGAGGGTTCGCCCCAGTACGTGAGCGACAAGTAGCGCCACAACGCCGGCGCTCAAGTAGCCGCCGAGAATCGACCACGGCTGCGCGAGGGCACCGGAGGACACCGCGAACAGCAGCACCGCCGAGGCACCCAGCGGCCCGATCAGATGCTGGGCCACTTCCATGCCGAACACTTGAGCGCACAGCCAGACGCTGAACAGCGTTCCAAAGGACATGCCAATGGCGGCGCGGCCCCATTCGGAAGGACGGGTGTTGACGGCGGCAGGTAACCAGCGAGCGAGCATGAGGCAAACGATCCATTGGCAAAAAACGAGGAAAAAAAAAGGCTTATCTGGGAAACCCAGAAAGCCCTTGAAAGAGTTCCAACTATTGGGGGAGGAACGGGACACAGTGTGCCGTTCAATGCCGATGCTGACAAATTCATATTAATGCAGTTTGAGTGCATTATTTTTGCTGTAACGCGACTCGGCGGCCACTCATGAAACACAGAAACCCGCCCATGGCTGTTAACGCGCTCAATGCGTAAAACATCGTCGGCGCCGGTGTGTGCATCAGCAGGAATCCGCAAATCACCGGGCTCAGCGCACCGCCGAGGGCCGCGAGGTTCTGGGCGCCGTAGTAACTGCCGCGCAGTTCTTCCGGGGCCAGGGTGTCGACGAAGAGGAATTCGGCGGGGTAAATGATCATTTCGCCGAGGGTGAAGATGAACATCGCCACGCACCAGCTCACCAGACTGTCGGCCAGGCTGAAGCCGATCAGCCCGACGATGAACAGGCTGGTGCCGCCCGCGATCCAGTAACGCAGTTGTTCGCGCTTGAGGAAACGACCGATCTGGTATTGCAGCAGGATCACGCTGATGGCGTTGCAGGCGAGCAGGGCGGCCATGGTTTCCAGCGCACGCTTGGAATCGTGAGTCACCAGCAGGTATTGCGACAGGTACAAGGTGAAGCGGCCGTGGACCACGGTGCTGAGCAGGCAGCCGAAGGTGAACATGATCAGGGTGCGGTCGTTTTTCAACGTGATCAGGGTTTTGAGGAAGCTTTGCGGTTGTCCGATGGCGGGTGTCGGCGCGGAGTCCTTTGGAATTCCGATCATCAGGAAAATACTGAAGAAGGCGATGCCGCCGGCAATCAGGAACGGCGCAATCGGGTACACGCCGGCAATCACCACGCCGAGCATCGGGCCGGTGGCGTAGCCGATGTTGGTCAGGGTGTAGCGCAGCGAAAAGGCCTTGGCGCGTTGGCCCATGGGCAGGTTTTCGCTGAGGATCGCCTTCGAACCGATCAGGAACAGCGCCGAGGCGGTTTCGGTGATCACCAGGGTGGCGGTGGTCAGGTAGAGGTTTTCGGCAAAGGTCAGCAACACGAAGCCGATGGCACTGGAGAGCATGGCGAGGATCAGCAGCCGGCGCTTTTCGAGGCGGTCGATGATGTAACCGCCGTAGAGCGCGAGCAGGGTGGCGATAAACACCGCGATACCCAACAGCAAACCGACGTCTTGTTGGTTGAGGCCGAGTTTGTTGCTCAGGAACAAGGTGAGCAGCGGGCTGGTGATGGCGCGGCTGACGACGATGGTCAGCGAAACGATCATCAACCGGCGGATTACGAGCGAGTAAGTGGCCACGGTGGTGCGGATGTCCTTATTTTGGTGTTTGGCTTGGGATCCACCCCTCACCCTAACCCTCTCCCCAGAGGGGCGAGGGGACTGATCGATGTGTTTTTCGAGTTACATCGACCTGAAACTCCGAGTCGAATTCAGGTTTGAAGAGCATGAAGATCAGCTCCCTTTCCCCTCTCCCCTGTGGGGAGAGGGCTGGGGTGAGGGGTGGTTTTAACGACCACACAAACCCCCAAGCCATGCACCCAGTGCCTCGACAGATTCCAGCTCTTCAACCCGCCACAATTGCTCAAGCAGTTCTGCCGCTTGCTCCCGCGGCATCACCCGCGACGCCAGACTGAAAAACTTCTCCTCCAATGCCTCATCACTCAACGAATTCCCCGGCGCACCCAAGGGCGGGTCGACACACAGGCTCGCCTGCCGACCGTCCACGGTCCGCACGCTGACGACGGGCTCGCCATCCTCGGACAGTTGCGGGTCCACTTCAAGACGAATGCGCGACATCCAGTGAGCAATCCGCGGATCGCCCCGTTGCGCTTCGTCATACGCCTCCAGCCGGCAATGCCCATGCACCAGCCGGGCGGCGAGGGCATACGGCAGGCTCATCTGCGCCGCCGCCAGGGTACGGACCTCCTGGCCACCGCACATGTCCTGAAGAAACCCGCACACCGAAACGTCGATGTCTTCAATCTGATCGGCGCGGACCTGCAGTTGATCCAGCAACAACCCCAATGCATCGATTGCCGAATGCGTCCCCCGGCACGCGGCGTACGGCTTGATCGAACAGCGCGCGAGCTTCCACACGACGCCCAGATCCGCATCGAGTGCGCTCGGGTCTGAAGCCACGCCGGCCAGGGTTCTGAGAAAACCGCCCCAGGCATCCTCGAACAACTTCTTCGGTCCGCTGATGCCTTGTTGAGCAAACCGCGCCGCCAGCAATCCACCTTCGGCCGCGCGACCGCTGTGCAGCTTTTTACTCTGCGAGCCGTCGTGGATGAAGGCCCACAAACCGCCGCTGAAACTTCCAGCGATGCCCAGTGCCGACACGGTTTGCGCGACGTCCAGGCCGAGAATCCGTGCACTCGCCGCTGCGGCGCCGAACACCCCGCAAGTCGCCGTCGAATGCCAGCCAGCGCCGTTGTGCGCCGAGTAACCGCCGCAGGCTTCGAGCACGCGTCGGCTGACTTCGTAGCCAATTACCACCGCAGTAATCAACTCGCGACCGTTGACCGGTTTTGTCTGCATCGACACCGCGGCCATGATCGCCGGCAGCACCACCGCGCCGGAGTGGTCGCAGCCGCCGGTGTCGTCCAGTTCCAGGGCATGGGCGGCGATGCCGTTGAGGATCGCGGCCTGAGCGGCGCCGACCCGCAGGTCCGTGCCCCAGACGAGGGTGTCGCCGGCTTCACCTGCAAATACCTGACGCGCCTGTTTTGCCACCTCGCTATCCGCCCCGGCCAATGTCACGCCGAAGGTGTCGAGGATGTGCCGTTTGGCTTGGGCCACCAGGGCGGGTGGCAAGTCTTCAAAACGGGTGTCGACGCAAAACTGCGCCAGTCGCTGCATGCGTTCAGTCATACGAGGTAATCCCGATAATGCCGTTCATACACTGATGCCGGGTGATCCTCGGTCACGGGTACGGCGGAATCCGCCCACCATTGCGCGACCTCGCCAGCCGTGGCGATCCACACATCATCGTGCTGCTGGATGCCCTGGAGCAGTTCTCGCAACACGCCAATCCGCCCCGGCGTGGCGATGATTTCCGGGTGCAGGCGCAGCACGTAACACAGGCCAAACCGATGAAACCCGGCGAAGTCCATTTGCAGGTTGCCCAGGGTGTGGCTGTAAGAGGCGATTCGCGATTGCGCTGGCGGCACCGCCGGGCTGAGGTTGAAGGCGAAGTAGGGCTCGTCTTCCAGTTCGTAGTGCAGCGGCAGCTCGATGACATCGGGTGCCGTGGGGTGAGCGAACGGCAAATCATCGCCACGCCAGGACGAAGACCAGCGAATGCCTTGGTCCCTCAACGCCTCGATGAAGCCCGGTGCGCCATTACCGGCCGGAATGCGGAACCCGGTTGGCCGCAGGCCGGTCAATGCCGTCAGTGCGTCGCATCCTCTGGCGATCTCGGCGTTTTGTTCAGCGAGATCGAGCAGGTCGTAGTTCTGATGGCGATAGCCGGCGCAGGCGATTTCATGCCCGCCGGCCTGGATCGCCTGGATGTGTTCCGGGTTTTCCTCGGCGACGATGCCGGAAATGCACCAACTGCTTTTTACGCCGAGTTCGGCGAACAAACCGAGCAAACGGTCGACGCCGCGTTGGCTGCCATAACGCCAAACCGACAGCGTCTTGTCGCGCCCGGCGACTTCCGGCGCTTGGGTCAGGATGCCGTGGACGTCGTTGTAATCGACGGTCAGGACCACGGCGCAGCGGTAGCCTTTGGGCCAGACGTTCGAATCAGCCATGGTGATGCTCCTTGAGCCACCACTGGGCGACATCGCGGCAGGTGGCGAACCACACGTCATCGCGCTGACGCATGTGTTCGAAGAGTTTTTCCAGCAACAGGATGCGCCCGGGTTTGCCGGTGATTTTGGGGTGGAACAGGGTGGTCAGGCACAGCCCTTCGTTCATCGCACCGTCGTATTCACGGCGCCAGTTGTCGAGGGTCAGTTCGTAGCTGGCAGTGCGGTCCAGCCCGGAAGGGAAGTCCGGCGCGCGGGTGTAAGCGAGGGAGGCGTAGTCGTCCATTTCCCAGCGGCCGGGGATTTCCACCAGCGGCGTTTCATGGCCCGGCACTTTCACCAGGTACGGGCGGTCATCGCCGCGCATGCTGCTGGAGTAGGTCACGCCGGATTCCACCAGCATGGCCGGGGTCTCAGCTCGCCAGTCACCGGACGGGGTGCGGAAACCTTCGGCGCGGATGTTCAGGTGCTTCCAGAACACCTCGCGGGATTTCTTCATGACGTCCTTTTGCTGTTCCAGCGTCAGGGCGTAAAAGGATTCGTGTTTGTAGCCGTGGTACGCCACCTCATGCCCGCGCTCGACAATCGCCTGGCACTGCTTTGGCCAGTTTTCCACGACCCAGGCCGGGACGAAAAACGTCGTCGGGATCCGGTAGTCGTCGAGCAGATCGAGGATGCGTGGCAAAGCCCGATAGGGGCCGTAACCGCCGAAACCGAAATACTCAGGCTTGCGCCAGATCGAGCCGTTGAGCATCGCATCGCCGGTCGGGCCGTCGAGGTCGAAGGCCAGGGCGAGGCAGGCTTTGTGCTGGTCGGGCCAGGTGGGTTGGGGTGAGGAGGACATCGTGTGGCGCTCCGGAATTTATAGTTGAAACACCCGTAGCAGCTGTCGAGCCTGCGAGGCTGCGTTCGGCTGCGAAGCAGTCGTAAAATCAGGCGCCCGGGTGTGCCTGACACACCGTGAACGCAGGATTTGCGAGGACTTCGTCCTCGAACGCAGCCTCGCAGGCTCGGCAGCTGCTACGAATCGAGTTATTTCCCGGCGTTGATGGTCACGGTTTTGATTGCACCCAATTCCAGATCCCATTTTTTCAGGATGGTCTGGTAAGTGCCGTCATCCACCATGCTCTGCAATGCCACCTTCAACGCTTCACTCAGCTCAGGCTTTTTCTTGCTCACGCCAAGGCCTGTGAACTGCTGGGAGATCGGCAGGCCCACGGTCTTGTACATGTCCTTTTCCTGGGTCTTGAGATACGGCAGGGTCTCGCTGCCCTGCATCGCCGCATCGATACGGCTCTGGCGCAGTTGCGCGCGGGCGTCGGCCGAGCCTTCGGTGCCGACGACCACGATGGCCGGTTTGCCGGCGCCTTCGCAGTGGGCCTTGCTGTATTCGGCGATTTCCGCTGGGAAGGTGGTACGGCGACTGGTGCCGACTTTCTTGCCGCACAGGTCGGTGATCTCGTTGAAGTCCTTGTTCTTCTGCAAGGTGTAGAACTGCGGGCCGCTGGTGAAGTAGTCGACGAAGGTCACGCTGGCCTGGCGCTCGGCGGTGTCGGTCATGCCCGACATCACCATGTCCACGCGGTCGGTGGTCAGGGCATTGATCATTTGCTCGAAGCCGGTTTCCTGCCATTTGATCTTCACGCCTAGGCGCTCAGCCAGGGCGTTGCCCAGGTCAACGTCGAGACCGGTGAGGGTGTTGGTGGCCGGGTCCTTGAAATCCATCGGCGGGTAGTTCGGCATGATCGCTACCACGACCTCGCCTTTTTCCTTGATGCTGGCCGGTAATTCGGCGGCCCAGGTGAAGCCGGAAGCCATAACGCCTGCGAGTACTGCGGGGATAACTATGTTCTTCATGGTCGTTCTCTTATGAGTGTTGTTACGCCAGCTGGCGCTTAGGTTCGAACGGCAGAAATGAAGCTTTGGGTGCGCGGGTTTTGCGGACTTATTAGTATTTCTTCGGGGCTTCCAGCCTCCACGATCTGCCCGCCGTCCATGAACACCATGCGGTTGGAAACCTCACGGGCGAAGCCCAGTTCATGGGTGACGACGATCATGGTCATACCGGTTTGCGCGAGGTCGCGCATCACCGACAGCACCTCACCGACCAGTTCCGGGTCGAGTGCCGAAGTGGGTTCATCGAACAGCATCAGCTTGGGACGCATCGCCAATGCACGAGCAATGGCGACGCGTTGTTGCTGACCACCCGACAGCTCGATCGGGTAGCTGTCGCGCTTGTCGGCCAGGCCGACGCGGGCGAGCAGTTCCAAGGCTTCTTCGTGCGCCTCTTTGGGCGAACGCTTGAGCACCTGGCACGGCCCTTCGATGATGTTTTGCAGCACAGTCATGTGCGGGAACAGGTTGAAACGCTGGAACACCATGCCGGTGGACAGGCGTTGACGGGCGATCTGCGACTCGTTGAGTTCGTGCAGTTTGTTGCCGACGACGCGGTAGCCCACCAGTTCGCCGTCGACCCAGAGGCCGCCCTTGTCGATTTTTTCCAGCTGGTTGACGCAACGCAGCAAGGTACTTTTGCCGGAGCCGGACGGGCCAATGATGCACAGCACTTCGCCTTGTTCGACTTCGATGTTGACGTCCTTGAGCGCGTGAAACTGGTCGTAATACTTGTTCAGGCTCACGGCCTTGACGATGCTTCTCATGTTCGACTCCTCAAGAACGCTTGCCGGCGCCGCGAGCGAAACGACGCTCCAGACGGCTTTGACCGAAGGACAGCACGGTGACGGTGGCCAGGTACCAGATACCGGCGACGATCAGCAGCTCCATCACGCGGGCGTTGGCGTAGTAGATGTTCTGGGCGTTGTAGAGCAGTTCGGAGTACTGGATGACGCTCGCCAGCGAGGTCATTTTCACCATGCCGATGAACTCGTTGCCGACCGGTGGAATGATCACGCGCATGGCTTGCGGCAGGATGATCCGGCGCAACGCTTGCAGGCGTGGCATGCCGATCGACTTGGCGGCTTCGTACTGGCCGGTGTCCACCGACAACAGGCCGGCACGCACCACTTCGGCGGTGTAGGCGCCCTGGTTGATGCTCAAGCCGAGCAGGGCGGCCACGAACGGCGTCATCAGGCTCACGGTGTCCATTTCGAACACACCGGGGATGCCGATGGTGGGGAAAATCAGCGCCAGGTTGAACCACAACAGCAGTTGCAGGATCAGCGGCGTGCCGCGAAACAGCCAGGTGTAGGTCACCGCCACGTAGCGCAGGATCGGGTTGGCCGACATGCGCATGATCGCCGTGATGACCCCGAAGACGATGCCCAGCGCCATTGCCAGCACCGCCATGACGATGGTGTTGAGCAAACCCCACATGATCGCTTGCGAGGTGAGGAACTGGCCGATGTACGACCATTCGATCTTGCCTTCGGCGAAGGCCCGCACCAGCCCGAGAATCGCAATGACGATCACGGTGGCGAAGAAAATCCGCCCGTAGTAACGCCGGGGGACGTGGTGGTACTGGGTGATGTCGAACTGGTTTTCCGCCAGTTTTCGCTCCCGCTGGAGTCGTTCTGCCTGAGTCTGGCTCATGTTTGTTCTCCGTACACTGGTATCACAGGTCCAACTTGATCCCTGTGGGAGCGGGCTTGCCCGCGATGGCGGTATTACATTCAACATTCATGTTGGCTGACCCACCGCAATCGCGGGCAAGCCCGCTCCCACAGGTTTTTGTGTTTTGCCTTAGAGGCGGAACCCCTGATAGTTCTCGGTCCACTCGTGCTGCGCGGCAAGGGCGGTTTTCAAGCGCCCGATCTGCTCGCGCACCTGCTGCGGCGCGGTGCCGCCCCAGCCACTGCGCGCAGCGATGGCGGCTTCGAGGGTCAGGCTGTCGCGCACTTCCGGTTTGAGGCGCGGGTCGATCTCGGCCAGCAGCGCCGGGGAGGCCTCCCACAGTTCGATATCGTGTTTCTCGCAGGCCTGGACCAGCGCACCAGTGATTTCATGCGCTTCCTTGAACGGCACGCCGCGCACCGCCAGCCAGTCAGCAACTTCAGTGGCGAGGGTGAAGCCCAGTGGCGCTTGACGACGCAGTTCTTCGACGTTGACCTTCATGGTCGCAACCATTCCGGCCATGGCTGGCAGCACCAGCAACAGGGTGTCGACGCTGTCGAGCACGCCGTTCTTGTCTTCGCTCAAGTCGCGGTTGTACGACAGCGGCAGGGATTTCAACGTCGACAGCAAACCGGTGAGATTGCCGATCAACCGGCCAGCCTTGCCCCGGGCCAGTTCGGCAATGTCCGGGTTCTTCTTCTGCGGCATGATCGAGCTGCCGGTGGCGTAGGCATCGTCCAGCGCGACCCAGCGAAATTGCCGCGACGACCACAGGCAGAATTCTTCGGCGAGGCGGGAGATGTTGATCCCGAGCATGCTGGCGATAAACAGGAACTCGGCGACGTGATCGCGGCTGGCCACCGCATCGATGGAGTTTTCGCAGACGCCGCTGTAGCCCATTTCCTTGGCCGACTGCTGTGGCAGGCGCGCGATGGCGGAACCGGCCATGGCCGCTGCACCGAGTGGTGACAGCGAAGTGCGATTGTCCCAGTCCACCAAGCGTTGCACGTCACGCAGCATCGATTGCGCGTGGGCCAACAAATGGTGGGCGAAGACGATCGGCTGGGCCTGTTGCAGGTGAGTGAAGCCCGGGCAGATGCTCTCGATGTGTTGCTCGGCCTGATCCACCAACGCTTGCTGCAAGGCCAGCACTTCAACGGCCAGGGTGCGCACGTGATCGCGCAGGAACAGACGCAGGTCGTTGGCGGTCTGGTCGTTACGGGAACGCCCGGCGCGCAGCTTGCCACCGAGGGCGCCGAGGCGTTCGGTCAGCAGGCGCTCGATGAAGGTGTGGACGTCTTCGTCATCCAGGGTCGGCGCGATGCTGCCAGCGCGGAAGTCATCGCCAATGCGCTGCAGCGCATCGAGCATGGTCAGGGTTTCCTGCTCGCTCAACAGTCCGGCGCGTTGCAATTCACGGGCATGCGCTTTGGAACCGGCGAGGTCATACGGGGTGAGGCGAAAGTAGCGCTCAGGGCAACGGGACAAGGCCGCCAGGGCTTCGGACGGGCCGCTTTTGAAGCGCGCACCCCAGAGACGGTCGGTGGTTTGAGACATTGTTGTTTTCCTCGTCGGTAAAGCGAACTGAATTCGGTGTGCAAGGCCTTGAACACTCGCCGGAAATTATTCGGGCGTGGTTAGGCCAAAGCAGGTTTCAAGAGGGCAGTTGCATCGTTGCGAGAGCTGATCGAAGTGTCAGCTTTTAATAGTTCGGAATCAGTGAGTTGGCACTGAAGTACGGGGATTATTAGCGGTTGCCAAGCCTGGTTTTCTGTGGTCATTATTATTTACCAGCACTGTTTTTGTTGTTGGACACAGAGTGTTGAATAGGGCGCCAGAGGTAAATAAGCATTATGGAAACCCCACTTTCCAATTCCGGAAACCCGCCGCTGAAAACGTCGCATCGCGCGCCGCTGACCCTCAGTGGGCTGGATTTCAAACTGCTCAAAGTGTTCAAGGCCGTGGTCGAGGCCGGCGGTTTCAGTGCGGCCCAGAACGAGCTGAATGTGGGGCTGGCGGCCATCAGCAAACAGATCTCCGACCTTGAAATCCGCATCGGCATGCGCCTGTGCACCCGAGGCCGGGAAGGTTTTCACCTGACCGAAGAAGGCAGCCTGGTGTATCAGGCGTCCATCGACTTGTTTGCCTCGGTCGACAACTTTCGTGATCGGCTTAGTTCAGCGCAGAATGAACTTGTCGGTGATCTGGGTGTGGGGGTTATTGACAATACAATCTCTGATGCTCATTCGCCGTTAGTTACTGCACTTAGAAGGATGAATGAAGAGTCGCCTAAAGTAAGGTTTCAACTTCAGGCGTCGCAACTGGATGAAGTTGAAAGAGGCGTGGTCGAGGGGCGGTTAGTGGCGGGAATCGTCCCGGTTTATCAGAAGCGTGAAGAGTTTGATTACTACGCGCTCTATGAAGAACGCTCGGAGGTTTACTGCGCGGTCGGCCATCCCTTGTTCTCGGTGCCGGACGCCGAAATCGGCAGCCATATGCTCAAGGATTACGAGTTCATCAACCATCGCTACGCGATCCATCGCGACAAACTGAATTTTGCCCACTACGACAGTTTTTCCGCGTCGGCGACCCAGGTGGAAGCCGTGGCATTGTTGATCAAGACCGGGCGCTTCCTGGGCTTTCTGCCGCAGCATTACGCCGCATCGATGGTGGCTCAGGGGCAATTTCGCGCGGTGCGCCCGGACCTGATCAGCATCGTCACGCCGTTCAATCTGATCCTGCGGCACAACACCGTGCGCAGTCCGCTGGTCAAGGCGTTTGCGCGGGCGTTGGGTGTGGATCTGAAGGCGCCGGTCTAAGGTTCAAATGCATCGCACAACGGCGTTCGCCGGGTAAACCGTGGGCCACTTCGTTGTTCAATACTGCTGTTAAACGTGGGCTCAGTTGTGCCGGGCTCAATGTTTCAAAGCCCATGCGCTGATAAAACGGCTGATTCCATGGCACATCGCGAAACGTGGTCAGGGTCAGACCGTGTAGTTCTCGATCCCGGGCGCATTCAATGGTCGCTAACAGCAACTTTCGTCCAACGCCGCGGCCTTGAAAGAGTTGGCTGACGGACAGTTCCTGGATATGCAGTTCGTTGTCGATTTCAACCGCACTGACAAATCCCATCAGTGCGCCATCGGCGGATTCTGCCACCCAAACATCTTCCTGCTCGATTGCCTGTTGATGGTGTACGGCATTAGGCACCGGAGCATCGGCGAGCCAGGCCAGTGAAGGGTCACAGCGAAACAGCTCCGCCGCCGAACGCTCGATGGCGGGGAGGGTGGCGGCGTCGTCAAAGTGGGCACGGCGGACAATAAAATTCATGCGCGGCACTGTAGCAGCTGCCGAGCAACGCGAGGCTGCGTTCGGCTGCGAAGCAGTCGTGAAGTCAGGCACCGCGGTTTATCAGGTGAACCGCATGCGCAGGTTTTACGACGACTGCGTCGCCGAACGCAGCCTCGCGGTGCTACGGGGCTAGCACAACGCGATCAAGCAACCACCTGAGCCGCCGGCCATTGCTGATGCGGAATCGGCAACTTGCGCGACTCACCACGCCCCATCGGGAAGTACAGAAAACCATTGCGCGCCAGGCGTTCAGCGTCGTACAGATTGCGTCCGTCGAAGATCACCGGCGCATTCAGCCGCTGCTGGATCAGATTGAAATCCGGGGCCTTGAACTGCTGCCATTCTGTGCAAATGATCAACGCATCGGCGCCGGCCAATACCGATTCCGGAGTGCCCATCAGCATCAACTTCGACTCGTCGGGATACAGATGCTGGGTTTCCTGCATGGCTTCCGGGTCGAACGCCCGCACGCTGGCGCCGGCGGCCCACAGCGATTCCAGCAGCACCCGGCTCGGCGCATCGCGCATGTCGTCGGTGTTGGGTTTGAAGGCCAGCCCCCAAACTGCGAACGTCTTGCCGCGCAAATCGCCCTTGTAGAATGCATTGATGCGCTCAAACAGCTTGTGCTTCTGCCGCTGGTTGATCGCTTCCACCGCTTGCAGCAGATCGCTGGAGCAGTGCGCCTCTTCGGCGCTGTGGATCAATGCGCGCATGTCCTTGGGGAAACACGAGCCGCCATAACCGCAGCCGGGGTAGATGAAGTGGTAGCCGATGCGCGAGTCGGCGCCGATACCCAGGCGCACCGATTCGATGTCTGCACCCAAGTGTTCGGCCAGTTCGGCGATCTGGTTGATGAAGCTGATCTTGGTCGCCAGCATGCAGTTGGCCGCGTACTTGGTCAGCTCGGCGCTGCGCAGGTCCATAAACATGATGCGGTCGTGGTTGCGGTTGAACGGCGCGTAGAGGTCACGCATCACGTCGCGCACCTCATCACTTTCGCAGCCAATGACGATCCGGTCCGGGCGCCGGCAGTCCGCCACGGCCGAGCCTTCCTTGAGAAACTCGGGGTTGGAGACGATATCGAACTGCAGCAAGCGGCCGACCTTGATCAGGCACTTGTCGATATGCGCGCGCAAGGTGTCGCCCGTGCCTACCGGCACCGTGGATTTCTCCACCAGAATCACCGGCTGCTCACGGTGCCGCGCTACCGCTTCACCCACTGACAACACGTAACGCAGGTCCGCCGAGCCATCGTCCCGGGACGGCGTACCGACGGCGATAAACAACACCTGACCATGCTGCACTGCGAGTTTTTCGTCGGTGGTGAACTGCAGCCGCCTGGCTTCCAGGCTTTCACGCACCAGACTGGCCAGACCCGGTTCGAAAATGCTCACGTGGCCCTGTTGCAGCAACTCGACTTTTTTCTCGTCAATGTCCATGCAGACCACGTCGTGGCCGACTTCCGCCAGGACGGCGGCTTGCACCAGGCCAACGTAACCGCTACCAAATACACTGATTTTCATGAGCCACTCCTGAGTTCGGGCGCGCGAGCTGGATGGGTGTTGATGGTGATGACCCCGAGCATGACCAGGACCACCCCGAGGCTTTTTGAAAGGCTGAACGTTTCGTTGAACAGCGGCAGGCTGGCCGCCAACAGATACACCAGCGCGTAGCTGATGCTCAGCAGCGAATAGGCCCGGCCCAGCGGCACATCGCGCAGGGCGGCCAGCCAGCAGAGCATTGAAAGGGCGTAGGCCAGGATCGCGCCCAGCACCACGGCGACTGCCGTCGGATCGATGCTGGAAGTCAGTAAATGTTCTGGCGATGGCAGGCGCGTCATGCTCCAGCGCATGCCCAACTGCGCCGCGCTGCCGAGCAGTACGCTGCCCATGGCGAAGGTGATTCCGCGACGCAGGCTCATGCGTGTTGCCCCAGCAGCATCACGCCGCCAATCACCAGCACCACGCCCAGCCAGTGCTGACGGTCGATGGGTTCGTGAAAGACAAAGCGGGCGATCAGGGTGATCAGTACGAAATTCAGGCTCAGCATCGGATAAGCAATGCCGACTTCAAGGCGCTGCAACACCAGCAGCCAGACCAGCAAGCCTGCACCCAGCGCTGCGAGTGCCAGCCACAACCACGGCGAACGCAGTTTCTCGCCCCAGGCCGACGGCTTCGCGCGCCAGCTCTCGACGGCGAACTTCTGGGCGATCTGGCCCAGGCAGGTCAGCAGGCACGCGGCCAACAGCAGGAGCAGGCTCATGACGCACCCTGAGGAAAGATCAGAATCACCAGATTGCCTTGTTCATAGCGTTTGCCATCCTTGGGCAGGCGTTCGATTTCTTGCAGCTCGTCCTCACCCTTGACCCGCATCACCACGCCGACCGAGCCGCTCTGCCGGGCGTTGCGCATCCATTGCTGAACCTGATCGGGATCGACGCGCTGCTGCACCGAGTCAGGATAAGCAAGGCCATATTTCAGTTCGCCTATCGTGTTGTACAACGCCACGTCCGGGCGTTTCAGGCGCCAGGCCAGGGCGGCCGCAGCGCCGAGATCGTTGCTCAGCAGGCGGTCGGTCTGCCCGAGTTCCCGGGCATGTTCGCGGATGAATTGGTCGGGCATCTTGTTGGCCACTACCGTATCGGGCAGCCCGGCGGGCAGCAGCCCGATCAGCAGCAGGCTGCCGAACGCCGGCGCCGCCCAACATTGCAGGGGTCTGAAGGCTTGCAGCAGGTTGGCCATGATCCAGCCGATCAGGCCGATGAACACCAGCACGAGGTTGTGCAGTTCATGGTCGTAAATCGGCTTTTGCAGTTGCAGATAGATCAGGATGAACAGGGTGGTCAGGCCCAACAGCAGGTTCAGCAAGCCGTTGATCCCAAGGGCCCGGCCCTGTTCCAGCTTCAAGCGGTCGGCGAGCGTGTGGCCCAGCAACAACGCCAGTGGCAGCAGGCACGGCAGGATGTAACTCGGCAACTTGCCGTTGCTGAGGCTGAAAAACAGCAGCGGCATCAGCAACCACAACAACAGGAACCCGATGGGGGCCTGCGCGCGCGTGTGCCATGCCTGCTTCAAAGCGGGAGGCAATAAACCCACCCACGGCAAACTGAAGGCGACCAGCAACGGCAGATAAAACCACCACGGCGCATCATGCTGGGCATCGTCGCCAGCGAAGCGACGGATGTGTTCGTGCCAGAAGAAGAACCGCCAGTAATCGGGCTCCCGGGCGTGAACCGCCAGCGCCCACGGCAGACTCACCGCGATAGCCACGACAACCGCCAGCGAACCGTAGACCAGCAGCTCACGCCAGCGTTTTTGCCAAATCATGAAGGGCAGGGCGATCAGCACCGGCAGCAACCAGGCCAGGAAACCCTTGGTCAGGAAACCCATGCCGCACGCCAGTCCCAGCACCGCCCAGCCGATCAGGCGCGGGCCACGGCGGACACTGTCCAGCGCAAACCACAAAGCGACCAGGCTCAGATTGACCCAAAAAGTGAATTGCGGATCGAGGTTGGCGTAGCCCGCAGCACCAGCAATGACGGTGAAACTCATGTACAGCAGCGCGCAGGCAAAGCTCTTGCGCGGTTCGTTCCACAGTCGGCTGGCGATCAGGAAACACAGCATCACGCTAAGGCCAGTGCTTAGGGCCGAGGCAAAGCGCACCCCAAACAGGTTCTGACCAAATAGCGCCTGACTGGCGGCGATCATCCAGTAACCGGCTGCCGGTTTTTCGAAATAACGCACGTTCATGAAATGCGACGACACCCAGTCGCCGCTCAGGAGCATGCCCTGGCTGATTTGCGCGTAGCGGGTTTCGTCGGGGATCCACAAGCCATGGCTGCTCAATGGCAGCAGATACGCCAACAGAAAAATCCCCAGCAGCAGCGGCAGTGCCCAGCGTTGACTCATACGCCTTGCACTCCCAGCCAGCCTTCCCGGCCTTCGAGCGTGCCGCGCACGACACGGCCTGTTGGCAAGGTGTCGAGGGCTTCGGGCAGCAAATCGCCCAAAGGTTTGAAGCCGATGCCACGCAGGCGCGCATCGGCCAGCAGTCGGCGGAAATCGTTGGCCATCAGAATCCCTTCTACTTCGGCATGAACCGTATAGACGTTGAGTTTTTCGGGGGTGAATCGATCGAGAGTGAAACTGTTGAAGTCCTTGGCTGCGACGGTCGGGCCCACCACTTCATCGAAGGTCGGCAGGTCCACCGGAATCTGCGGCGTTCCCAATCCACCCCCAGCCAGCGTCGGCCGGAACAGGCATTGGCCACGACAATCGCTGTTGTAGCGAAAACCGAAGGCTTGCTTGGCTTCGATCACACGCTTGTCCGCGCGCCAGCCGGCAGACGCCGAGCACTCGATTTTTTGCCCGAGGATATCGCTGAGGCTGTCCACGCCCTGGCGGATCTGTTCGATCAATTGCGCGTCGCTCCAGTGCCCGGCATTGGCTTGCCAGCCATGGTGATCCCAGGCGTGCAGGCCGACTTCATGGCCGGCATCCCGGGCCTGACGCATCAGGTGCCCGAGGTCGCGGCCGATCGGTTTGCCTGGCCAGGCGGTGCCGGCCAGCAGAATGTCCCAGCCATACAGGCTGGCGGCGTTGGACCGGAGCATTTTCCAGAGGAATTGCGGGCGGATCAGGCGCCACAGATGGCGCCCCATGTTGTCCGGCCCGACGCTGAAGAAAAACGTCGCCTTGACCTGCGCTTCATCGAGGATGTCCAGCAGCCGCGGCACGCCCTCACGGGTGCCTCGGTAAGTGTCGACATCGATTCGAAGGCCTGCCTGCATCAGCATGCCTCTTTTGAAGAGCGCTCCGCTTGCTCGAACATGGCCTCGCGCAAGAAGAAATCCAGCGTGTTGCCGATGGTCTCGCTCATCTCCACCGTTGGCGTCCAGTCCAGCAGGCGCTTGGCGTTGACGATGCTCGGTTTGCGATGGGACACGTCCTGATAGCCGGTGCCGTAGAAAGCCTTGCTTTCCACGTCGCGGAAACCGGCGAACGGCGGGAAGTTGCCACGCAACGGGTGCGCTTCGAATTGACGCAACAGCTCTTCGCCCAACTGGCGGATGCTGGCCTCGTTGTCGGGGTTGCCGATGTTGATGATCTGACCATTGCAGGCATCGTTTTCGTTGTCGATGATCCGGGCCAGCGCTTCGACGCCGTCGGCGATGTCAGTAAAGCAGCGTTTCTGCTCGCCACCGTCGAACAGGCGAATCGGCGTACCTTCCACCAGGTTGAGGATCAATTGAGTGATGGCCCGGGAGCTGCCGATCCGCGCCGAATCCAGACGGTCAAGACGCGGGCCCATCCAGTTGAAAGGCCGGAACAGCGTGAAGTTGAGGCCTTTCTGGCCGTAGGCCCAGATCACCCGGTCGAGCAATTGCTTGGAGATCGAATAGATCCAGCGCTGCTTGTTGATCGGGCCGACGACGAGGTTGGAGCTGTCTTCGTCGAAGTTCTGGTCCTGGCACATGCCATAGACTTCGGAGGTGGAAGGGAAAATCACGCGCTTGTTGTATTTGACGCAGTAGCGCACCAGTTTCAGGTTTTCCTCGAAGTCCAGTTCGAACACCCGCAGCGGGTTGCGGGTGTATTCGATCGGCGTGGCAATCGCCACCAGCGGCAGGATCACGTCACACTTTTTGATGTGGTATTCGATCCACTCGGAATGAATGCTGATATCGCCTTCGACGAAGTGAAAACGCGGATGGCTGCGCAAGCGGTCGATGGCATCGGAACCGATGTCGAGGCCGTACACCTCGTATTTGTCGTCACGCAGCAGACGCTCGGACAAGTGATTGCCGATGAACCCGTTGACGCCAAGGATCAGCACCCGAGTGCGACGCGGCGCGCGGCCAGACTCGGCACCACGCAACACCGAACCCTCGACCAGCCCCAGTTCGTTGGCCAGTTGCGGCCCGCTCAGGTAAAAGCCGTTGTCGTTGCGCTGGCCGGCGCTGATCACCAAAGAGTCTTCGCCACAGGCAATGCGCAACGGATTGACGCTGATAACCCGCCCCGGCGCCAGGCCTTCATTGCCCTTGGCGACTTTTGCGCTCCAGACAATCAGCTTGTGCTCACCCACGGCGCAAAATGCGCCCGGGTAAGGCTGGGTGACGGCGCGAACGAGGTTGAACAGTTCTTCGGCCGGTTTTTGCCAGACCAGTTTGCCATCGGCCGCGGTGCGACGACCGAACACCGTGGCTTGGGATTCGTCCTGCGCGGTTTCGCTGATTTGACCCGCGAGCAACGCCGGCAAGGCATCGCGCAGCAGGTCGATGGCGGCCACGCGCAATTTGCCGTGCAGGCTCAGCGCCGTGTCGCTGCGTTCAATGGCCACCCGTTGCTGAGCGATGATCGCGCCGGCGTCGGCACGTTTGACCATACGGTGCAGGGTCACGCCGGTTTCGGTTTCACCGTTGACCAGCACCCAATTGGCCGGCGCGCGACCGCGGTAGCGCGGCAGCAACGAACCGTGCAGGTTGAATGCACCTTTGCGCGCCGTGGCCAACAGCGGTTCGCTCAGCAGGTGGCGGTAGTAGAACGAGAACAGGTAGTCGGGATTGAGCTGGCTGATGCGCTCGATCCACAGCGGGTGATTGGCATCTTCCGGGGCGTGAATCGGGATGCCCTTGCGCGCGCACAACTGCGCAACGGAGGCGTAAAAGGCGTTTTCCTTCGGATCATCGGCGTGGGTAAACACCGCAGCGATGTCGAAGCCCGAGTCGAGCAGGGTTTCGATGCCGGCACAGCCGATATCGTGATAGGCGAAGACAATAGCTTTTGCGCTCATGAGAGAACCTGATCGGAAGAAGTGGAAGTGAGGCCGTCAAAGGTGAGAACCGACGCCGGGGGGGCGGGTTGGCTACGCAGGACCTTCTCGACGAAAAACCGGGGGCGGGCGCGGACGTCGCTGTACATGCGGCCCAGGTATTCGCCCAACAGGCCCATGCCGATGAATTGCCCGCCGGTGAACACGAACAGCACGGCGAACAACACGAAGGTGCCGTCGCCGGCCCATTCGGCGCCGAACACCAGGCGCAGGATGATCAGCGCGGTGGCGAACGCCACGCCCAATCCGGCCATGGCGAAACCGACGATGCTCAGCAGGCGCAGCGGTGTGGTGGTCATGCAGGTGATCAAGTCGAACATCAGGTTGACCAGGCGCATGGGGCTGTACTTGGATTCGCCGTGTTCGCGCTCGGCGTGCATCACCAGGATTTCCGTGGTGTGCCGGGCGAAACTGTTAGCCAGGATCGGGATGAAGGTGCTGCGTTCGCGGCAGGCGAGCATCGCGTCGACGATGCTGCGGCGGTAGGCGCGGAGCATGCAGCCGTAATCGCTCATGGCGACGCCGGTTGAGCGCTGCACGGCGAGGTTTATCAGCCTCGACGGCCAGCGGCGCAGGGCCGAGTCCTGACGGTTGTTGCGCACCGTGGCGACCACGTCATAGCCCAGCTCGGCCTGCGCCACCAGGCGAGGGATTTCTTCCGGTGGGTTTTGCAGGTCGGCGTCGAGGGTGATCACCACGTCGCCTTTGCACTGCTCGAACCCGGCCATGATTGCCGCGTGCTGGCCGTAATTGCGGTTGAGAATGACCGCCACCACCGGGCTGCACTCGCGATTGGCTGCGTCCTCGAGGATTTGCGCGGAGTTGTCGCGGCTGCCGTCATCGACCAGCACGATTTCATAGTCATGGTGCAGCTGCTGGCACGCCGCTTCGGTGCGCCGCAGTAATTCGGGCAGGCTGTCTTGTTCGTTGTAGACCGGGATGACGATCGACACGCAACGGATCGGATAGGGTTTCACAGGCTGGCGTCCAGGGTGTGTTCAATGGCATCGACGACTCGATTGACGTCATCGGTGGTCATGTCGGGGAACAACGGGATCGAGCACAGGCGCGCCGAGTTCCATTCAGTGTTGGGCAGGTAAATGTCAGGAAAACGCTGGCGGTACCAGGTGTGCAGATGCGTAGCGATGAAATGAATGCCGGTGCCGATGTTCTGTTCCTGCAAGGACTTCATGAAGGCATCGCGATCCAGTCCGCAGCGCTCGGCATCGATGCGCAGGATGAACAGGTGCCAAGCGTGCCGCTGCGGGTACGTCGGAATGGCCAGCGGTTGCACCGGTGAACCTTCGAGGCGTTGCAGGTAGGTACGCGCCAGCTCGGTGCGCTTGGCGTTGATCGCGTCCAGACGTTCCAGCTGCACCAGGGCAATGGCGGCATTGATGTCGGCCAGGTTGTATTTGAAACCCGGTTCCATCACCTGTGCCTGAGGTCTACGGCCATGGGTCAGCCGGTCGTAAGCATCCACACCCAGACCATGAAACTTGAGCATGCGTACCCGGTTGGCCAGCGCGGTATCGTCGCTGACGAACATCGCGCCCTCGGCGCAGGTCATGTTCTTGATCGCGTGGAACGAAAAGATCGCCGTGCCTTGCGCGCCGACATGCCGACCTTTATAGAAGGTGCCTGCCGCATGGGCGGCGTCCTCGATGACGGGGATGCCGTGTCTGTCGGCCAAGGCGTAAAGCGGATCAAGGTCGAAGGCGGCACCGGCGTAATGCACCGGAATGATGGCCCGGGTGCGCGGCGTGATCGCCGCTTCAATGCTGGCCAGGTCACTCATCAGCGTGTCGCGGTCAACGTCGACGAACACCGGTTTGGCACCCAGCAGGCAAATCATGTTGGCGGTAGACACCCATGTCTGGGACGGCGTAATGACTTCGTCGCCCGCACCGATGCCCAAGGCCAATAATGCGATGTGCATGCCGCCTGTAGCCGAAGAAAGTGCAACGGCATGACGGCAGCCGACATAGTGGGCGAATTGCTCTTCCAGTTGCTGGGTTTTCGGCCCGGTAGTGATCCAGCCGGAACGCAGTACTTGCTCTACAGCAGCGATTTCTTCTTCGCCGATAGTGGGGCGGGAGAAGGGCAGAAACGCCTCATTCATAAGAATCTCCGGGCGAACGACGCCCTTCAGCGAAATCGCCGAAAGATGCGTGTTTTCAAGGGTTTGACCACCGGAGCAGGAAGCCATCAATTGACTTTCCGGACCGCGACCGGCAGCGTGACGCCCCACAAGGGTTCGTCGGGCTGATTGAAGGTTATGCCCGATTTTGTAAAAGGAACATGAAAAAACGGTCTTCGAATCGTTTATCTGAAAGTCATACAGCCACTGTTCAGGCTTCTGCCGTTTATCGCGATTTTTAGAAGAATGGTCCTACAGAAGTGTCCCCTTTATATGAACAATGTTTCAATCCTTAGTTGTCTTTACTGAATTGTTTCCACTCAAGGCCGTTTCGTTTGATTGACTTAGCTAATACTGATCCTATTGCTTCAAAGACCAACCCAATGACCGTCTACCTGGCCCGACTGGCGCCCTCCAGTCAGCTGACCATGCGTTACGTTTTGCAGGATGCAGCCGACCGTTTGGGTTTCGAAGACTTGAACGTCGAGGAGATTCCCTGGCATCAACTCCAACCCGACAACGTGATTGCGCTGGTCGCGGCGTTGCGCGAAGACGGGTACGCGCCGAACACCTCTTCGCTGTACGTCAACGCGGTGCGCGGGGTGATGAACGAAGCGTGGCGCATGAGCCTGATCAGCCAGGAACACCTGCTGAAAATGCGTACGGTAAAGGGGATTGCCGGCACTCGGTTGTCCCAGGGCCGCAACCTGCGGCGCTCGCTGATTCAGGAAATGATGGCGGTGTGTGCCGCTGACCCGCGTCCTCAAGGGTTGAGAGACGCAGCGATCATCGGGATTTTGTATGGCTCGGGGATGCGTAAATCCGAGTCGGTGAACCTGGACCTGTCACAGGTGGATTTCAGCGAGCGCAGCTTGCAGGTCACCGCCAAGGGCAACAAACAGTTGATCAAATACGCCCCGGCCTGGGCTTTTGAAAAGCTGCAAGCCTGGCTGGAACTGCGCCGTTCGCACCTCAAGGAAGGCGAGGTGGACGACCCGTTTCTGTTCAACCGCATCCGTCGTGGCAGCCACATCACCCGCGAGCGCATCACCAAGCACGCGATCTATTACATCGCCCGTCAGCGCGGCGCGCAGGTGGGGGTGAAAATCATGCCCCACGATTTTCGGCGTTCGTTCATTACCCGGGTGATCGAAGAACACGACCTGTCGATCGCGCAGAAACTCGCTCATCACAGCAACATCCAGACAACGGCCAACTACGACGTGCGCGACGACAACGAGCGGCGGCGTGCGGTGGATCGCTTCGATCTCTGATGTTCACGGTTCGCTCAGCACATGGGCATGGCCGATGGTCGAGACGTGAACCGCACTGCCAGCGGGTGGCGCGTACATGCCGGAACCGCGCACCATCAATGATCGACCGTGCGGGTCGCCGGCAACGGTAGGCTGCAACTCCACGGTCAGGGTGCAGGTGTTGCCGCTGAAATCCCGCTCGGTCACCACGGCGCGGCACCCGGCGACTTCGGTCGGGCTGGGCTGGATGCTGACCAATTGCAGCTGCTCGGGGCGCAGCATGATCTGCGCCGATTTGTTGTTGCGGTGGTTGTTGACCGGAATTCGGCCCAGATCGCAATGAGCCCAGCCGGCCTCGATCCGGGCGGGCATGACTACGGCGTCGCCGAGAAACAGCGCGGTCTGTTCGTCGTCGGGATAGCGGTACAGGTCCAGCGGATGGCCCGACTGCACCAGCCGACCGTCGCGCATCACCGCCAGTTGATCGGCGAACGACAATGCTTCGCTCTGATCATGGGTCACCAGAATGGTGGTGACGCCGGCGTCGCTTAGCAGCCGTGCGACCATTTTGCGCATGGCGCCGCGAAGGCCGGTATCGAGTGCCGAAAACGGCTCATCCAGCAACATCAAGCGCGGCTGCTGTGCCAGTGCCCGCGCCAGTGCCACACGCTGTTGCTGGCCGCCGGAAAGCTCATGGGGCCAACGTTTGCCCATGCTCGAATCGAGAGCCACGCTGTCCATCAGTTCGGCGACTCGCTGGTGTTTGGCGTCACCCTTGGTCGCCAACCCGAAACCGATATTGGCGGCCACGGTCATGTGCGGGAACAGGGCGCCGTCCTGGGGGACATAGCCAATCAGGCGCTGGTGGGCCGGGACCTCGTGGGTGTCGTCGACGAGTGTCTGGCCATCCAGCGAAATACTGCCCGTGTCCGGAAATTCGAAGCCGGCGATCATCCGCAACAACGTGGTTTTGCCGGAACCTGAGGGGCCGACAATGACTGTTCGGCTACCTTTGGGCACCGACAGGCTGACGTTCTCCAGCGCTCGCTGAGAACCGTAACATTTGCAGATCGAGTGGAGTTCCAGAGCGTTCATCGGCCAGCCGTTCGTTTGGATTGGTGATAAAGAAGTCCGGTCAACGGAAGCGACAGCACAATCATCAGCAGGGCATAGGGCGCCGCGGCGGCGTAGTCGATTTCGCTGGTCAGTGCCCAGAAACCGGTGGCCAGGGTGCGCGTGCCGTTGGGGGCGAGCAGCAGGGTGGCGGTCAGCTCATTGGTGATCGCCAGAAACACCAGCGCAGCACCCGCGGCAGCCCCCGGCGCGGCCAGGCGCAGGGTAATCAGCCACAAGGCCCGCGCAGGCGAACGGCCGAGGCTGCGCGCCATGTATTCCAGTTCTATCGGCGCCTGCGCAATGCCTGCACGCAAACTCACCAGGGCGCGAGGCAAAAACATCAGCAGATACGCCAGCAGTACCATGACCGTGGTCTGGTAAATCGGTCGGGCGAAATGAATGGTGATGGTGACCAGGGCCAGGGCCACGACGATCCCGGGCAACGAACTGGTGATGTAGTTGCAGCCTTCCAGCCATCGTTGCAGCCGCCCCGGTGAGCGGATCGACAGCCAGGCAATCGGAATGGCAGCGCCGGTGGTGAGGATTGCGCCGCAAATCCCCAGAAGCAGGGTTTGTTCCAGCGCGGGCATCAGTTCGGCCAGGTCCCAGACTTGCGTGCCGCCGGCGATCAGCCATTTGCCAAGGGTGATCAGCGGCACACCGAGTGCCAGTGCGCAGGTGGTGACTTGCAGGATCAATCCGAGCACGGTGGCTTGCGCGCCCAGGCGTACAACCCGCTGCTCACGGGCGCTGCCGGAACCGACCCGGGCGTAACGCGCTGTGCCGCGAGCGGCGGATTCGACGGTCAGCATCAGCAGGCAACACAGGGCGAGCACGCTGGCCAGCATGTGCGCGGCGGGGCCGTTGAAGGTGGATTTGAACTGATCGAAGATCGCCGTGGTGAAGGTGTCGAAGCGGATCATTGCGTACAAGCCATATTCGGCCAGCAGGTGCAGACCCACCAGCAAGGCGCCGCCGCAGATGGCCAGGCGCAGTTGCGGTATCACCACTCGCCAGAAGATTGCCCAGGGTTTGAGCCCAAGGGATTCGGCGACGTCTTCGATGGCCGGGTCGAGCCGGCGCAAGGTCGCTGCGATCGGCAGGTACAGGAACGGGAAGTAGGCGATCACCGAGACCAGCACCCCGGCAAACAGGCCATGGATCGGTGGAACCAGGCTGACCCACGCATAACTGTGAACGAACGCCGGCACAGCCAGCGGCGCGGTGGCCAACAACGACCAGCCACGCCGGCCCGGCAGGTTGGTGCGTTCGGTCAGCCAGGCCAGGGCCAGGCCAAGCACCACGCACAGGGGAATGGTGATCACCACCAGCAACACGGTGTTGACCAGCAATTCGCCGACACGTGGCCGGAATACCAGCGGCACCAGCGTCGCCCAACCGGTTTGTATCGACACGCCGATGACGAAGGCAATCGGCATTAATGCCAGCAGCGACACCAGCACCGACAAACCGACCACCCACGCGCCCCCGCGACCGGCGAAGATGCCACGGGCGCGGCGTCGCAAGTTGTCGGGTATCGCCGTGGGGATACCCGTTGGCAGGGTTTCAGGCATCACTTAAAGCAGTCCCGCCTGAGTCATCAGCTCCACGGCTTTTTTGCTGTCGAGTTTTGAGGCATCGACCGCAGGGGCGTCGAGCTGCTGCAATGGCACCAGTTTTGGATTGGATTGGGCGTTTTTGCCCACGGCATATTCAAACGAATTGCCGGTCTTGAGAATCTCCTGACCTTCCTTTGCGGTGATCCACTTCAGCAATGCCTGGGCTTGTTCCTTGTGTTGGCTGGACGCCAGAACACCGCCCCCCGAGATGCTGACAAACGCCCCCGGATCCTTGTGCTTGAAGTAGTGCAGGGCGGTGTTCTTGCTGTTCTCGCCGGTCTTGGCCTGGTCGCCGAAGCTGTAATAGTGATAGATAACGCCGCTGTCGATCTGCCCGGCGTTGACCGCTTTGAGCACCGAGCTGTTGCCACGATAGGCGGTGAAGTTGGTTTTCATGCCTTTGAGCCATTCGAGTGTGGCCGCTTCGCCCTTGAGTTCCAGCACGGCAGCGACGATGGCCTGGAAATCGGCCCCGGCCGGCGAAGCGCCCCAACGACCTTTCCAGGCGGGGGTGGCGAGGTCCATCAGCGATTTCGGCAAGTCCGCTTCAGGCAGTTTGCTCGGGTTATAGACAAACACCGTAGAGCGCGCCGCGATCCCTACCCATTTGCCGTGGGCCGGACGATAAGCCGCATCGACTTGCTCCAGCGTCGTTGGCGCAACCGGTGCAAACAGCCCCGCATTGTCCACCAGCACCATGGCCGGGGAGTTTTCAGTCAGAAACACATCAGCCGGGGAGGCGGCGCCTTCCTGCACGATCTGATTGCCCATCTCGGTGTCGTCGCCGTTGCGCACCGTGACCTTGATACCGGTTTCCTTGGTGAAGCCCTCGACCCAGGCTTTGGTCAGGCTTTCGTGTTGCGCGTTGTAGACCACGATGCCGTCGGTGTCCGCTGCAAACACCTGTCCGGCGCTGAGCAGTGTGGTGGCCAGCAAGGCTGTTTTGAGGAAGGAAGGGATAGGGGGGATCATTCTGTCGGCAGCTCCTGTTCTTGTTGGAAGTCATGCACGTCTATTCGCTGGCAAATCGATGCGAACCGTTTGCAGGGTGTGAGTCGCAGGGAATGTAGAGAGCAAAATGAGAAAATAACGTCAAAGAAACCGTTAATGCATGTCATTTTCATTCAGATTAGCAGCACCTCGGCCCCTTGCCCGATGGATCTGAATCAAACGATGTCATCATTGACTGGATGGGCAGCCTCTTGACGCTCCGCCGGCAGCCTGACTGATAGCCGCGGCCAGACGCTTGACGTTGTTCTGATGCGCCACCACCAATTCATCGATGCTGGGGCCCGAAGGGGTCTGCAAGGTGCTGCGGCAGGTCAGCAGCGTGGCATCGCTTTCGCCGAGGTTGCGCAGGCGCCATTTGACGTCGATCAATGCGTATTGCCCCGGAATTGAGTCGAAGCGCTGCACATCCAGGCGCACGGACAGTTTGCGCTGAGGGTTAGTGTTGAGCAGTTGATCGACCATGGCGCTGCGCAATTCATCCACCAGGCTGGCGGCCCACCATTCGGTTTCGAGTATGGCCAGGCCGCTGTTGCCCTGGCGGATGACGATCTGCGGACGATCAACCTGGGGCGGAACGCTGATGCCTTCAATCTGAATTTCCGCGGCACCACCTCTGGATTGATTTCCCAATTGGGTCGGCATCAGGGTGTGGAACTGGATTGGATCACTGCGGCAAGCGGTGAGCAGTAACAGCGCGGTGACCAAGGTGATTTTCAGCGATAAAGCCATGGTGTTGCTCCTGTGGTCAGTTGCGCGGTGGCGCCTGCAGATCCATCGGTGCGGCGTTGTTGGGTCGGCCACGAATCAGCGATTCCGGATGCCGTCCCAGGTAATCCGAGAGTTCACGCAAGGAGCGCGACATGCGTCCGAGTTCGTCCAGGGTCTGGGTCAACTGTTCCCGCTGCGGTGAGTCTTCGGCCAGGGTCGAACTGGCCGATTGCAGCGTCTTGCTCACGTCGGCCAGGGTGGTTTGCACGCCCGGCAAGGTCTTGGCGTTGAACTGGGCGAGGCCTTTGCGCAGTTCGACGAGGTTGCTGTCCAGATTGCCGGCAATCCGCCCGATCGGCAGTTGATTGATCTTGTCGACCATGCCTTCCAGTTTCTCCTGCAACTGTTCGAGGCTGCCGGGGACGGTGGGAATACTGACTGGACGGACGCTCGGGTCGAACGCGACTTTCTCGGCCTTGGGGTAGAAATCCAGCGAGATGTACAGCTGGCCGGTCAGCAGATTGCCGCTACGGGCCTGGGCGCGCAGACCGTTCTCGATAAAGGTGCCCATCAACCGCACACCCGCAGCTTCATCATTGGGATCATGATTGAGCGCCTGTAGCATTTTGGTGTGGGCCATACCGAGGCGCTGCGGGTAGATCACGATGCCGACGTTGACCGGGAAGGTGCGCTTTTTCGCATCGAAATCCAGATTGATCGACACCACTTTGCCGAACTCCACACCGAGGAACTCCACCGGTGCATCGATCTTGAGGCCGCGCAGGGCCTGGTCGAAACGCAGGCTCAAGTATTGGCCCTTGCCACTGGGCGGGGCGAGGGCAGTTTGCTGGTCGGAAAACAGTTCGTAGGCATACTCTTCCGGCGCCGGTTTATCGTTGGGGCTGTACTCCGGCGCGCGAAAGGCGATGCCGCCCACCAACAGCGAGGACAACGACTCGGTCTTCACTGCAAAGCCATTGGCGCCCACGCTGACGTCGATGCCGCTGGCGTTCCAGAACCGGGTATTTTCGGTGACATAGGCGTCATTCGGTGAGTGAATGAACAGGTCGATGTTCACGCCTTTGCCGTCAGGGTCCAGGGCGTAGGCCACGACCTGGCCGACCGGGATTTTCCGGTAGTAAACCGGCGAGCCAATGTCCAGCGACCCGAGGTCCTGGGTGTGCAAGGTAAAGCGTTTGCCCGGCTCGCCATAGGTGATGGGTGGCGGATTTTCCAGACCCGTGAAGTTTTTCGAGCGGTTGTTGGCCTGGCCTATGTCGGCGCCGATGTAGTCACCGGAAAGCAACGTGTCGATGCCCGACACGCCGCCGGCACCGATTCGCGGACGCACCACCCAGAATTGCGAGTCTTCGCGGGTGAAGCTTTCCGCCGTTTTGGCGAGTTTGATCGTGGCGTTGACACTCTTCTGATCGTCGCTCAGTTCCACGTCCGAGACCTGCCCGATCACCACGTTGCGGTATTTGACCTCGGTCTTGTTGGCGGTGAGGCCGTTGCCGGTCTTGAAGGTGACGGTGATGGTCGGGCCTTCCTGCATGATGCTGTGGACGACCAGGGAAATGCCCACCAGTACAGCGACGATTGGCACGATCCAGACCATCGAAATGCTGAATCGACGGGTCTTGATGGGGGCCTGCCCAGGGGCTTGCGGCCCGTCAGTGGCTTGCGACTTCATCCATGTCCTCCTCGTTTTGTGAGTGTTGATCGCGCTCCTGATCCCAGATCATGCGCGGATCAAAACTCATCGCTGACAGCATGGTGAACACCACCACCAGACCAAAAAACAGAATGCCCGGGCGCGGTTCGATATCGGCCAGGGCCTGGAACTTCACCAGTGAGGCCACCAGGGCCACCACGATCACATCGAGCATGGACCAGTAACCGATGACCTCGACGAAACGGTAAAGCTTCGAGCGTTCCTTGCGCGCCCACAGGCTGTCGCGCTGCACCGTGACCAGCAACAGCATCAGGGCGCCGAACTTGATGCCCGGCACCGCGATGCTGGCGATAAAAATGATCAGGGCGATGTCCCAGGCGCCGTGCTGCCAGAAATCCAGGACGCCGCTCATGATCGTGCTGTCAGCACCGTTGCCGACCATTTTGGTGTTCATCACCGGCAACAGATTGGCCGGGATGTAAAACACCAACGAGGCCAACAGATAGGCCCAGGTCCGGGCCAGCGCGTTGGTTTTGCGCCGATGCAACGGCGCGCCGCAGCGCTCGCATTCGTGGGGATCATGGGTCATGTCACAGGCCAGCCCGCAGCTGTGACAGAGGCACAGGTTGAGTTCGCTGGCGACCGGAGGCCTTGTCATAAGGTGTCCCACAGATCACGGACATCGCGCCCGGCGATGCGGATCATCATCAGGCTTAGCACGGCCAAAGCGAACAGACCGATGCCGGGCAGCACATCGAGCAGCCCGGCGAGTTTGATCACCGCGACCATCGCCCCCAACAGGCAAACTTCGAGCATGCTCCAGGGCCGCAGGGTTTCCAGCCAGCGCATGCAGAATTTAAAGCCGGGTGCGCGTCGGGAGGCGAGGGCGTAGCTCAGCACCCAGATCAACAACAACAGCTGGAAGATCGGCGCGATGATCATCGAGATCGCGGCCACCATGGCGATGAAGGTGATCGGACCCAGGCTCAGGGCCAAGACCGAATCCCAGAGGGTTGCGCTGTTTTTCAGGCCTTTGAGGCTGATGCTCATGACCGGGTAGAAATTGGCGAAAATCCACAGCATCAACGCCGTCCAGGTCAACGCCAGGCGTTGCTCCACCGTCAGGCCGTTATAGCGCTGGAGCACGCCGCCGCAGCGTGTGCACAGGGTTTTTTGATGTTTGGCGAGCGTGACTTTTTCATACACGCAGTCGCAGTGCTCGCAGATGATCAGTGGGTCAGTCGTAGCCATAGGCCGCACTCGCCAGAACGCAGGAAAGTCAGAGCACCTCCTCAATATAGAAGTGCCTTGCGATTGAGCAAATCGAAAGGCCTAAACATTTCATTGGGATAGACGGCGACCTGTGGCGAGGGGGCTTGCCCCCGTTGGGTTGCGCAGCAGCCCCAAAATTCAGGTAACTGTCAAAATATCTGGGAGCGCTTCGCACTCCAACGGGGGCAAGCCCCCTCGCCACAGGTACTCAGCCAACCAGTTCGCGCAGGCGATACCACAACATCCCAAGTGCCAGCAGCGGCGAACGCAGCATCGGCCCACCGGGAAAGGTCATGTGCGGCACAGCGCTGAACACATCAAACCCTCGGCTGTGCCCGGCATGAATCGCTTCGCCCAACAGCTTCGCGCACCAATGCGTGACGTTCAGCCCATGCCCCGAGTAACCCTGGGCATAAAACACATTCGGGTGCTGACTCAAGCGGCCAACCTGCGGAAAACGATTGGCAGAAATGCCGATCCGGCCGCCCCATTGATAGTCGACACGCACATCGCGCAATTGCGGGAAGACCTTGAGCATCTGCGGGCGCATGTACGCCGTGATGTCGGCCGGATCGCGCCCGGAATAATGACAGGCGCCACCGAACAGCAGGCGCCGGTCCGCCGAGAGCCGGTAGTAATCCAGACCGACTTTCTGGTCGCAAAGCGCCAGGTTCTGCGGGATCAACTGCGCGGCGACCTCAGGTGCCAAAGGCTCGGTGGCGATGATGTAGCTGCCGGCCGGGAGCACCTTGCCGCTGAGTTTCGGTTCGAGTTCTTCCAGGTGTGCGTTGCAGGCGAGCACCAGAGTGCCGGCGCGCACCGTGCCACCGGCACAGCGAACCTGCACCGTACTGCCATGGATCAACTCCAGTACCGGGCTCTGCTCGAAAATCTGCACGCCAAGGGAGTGCGCCAGTTTTGCTTCGCCCAGCACCAGATTGAGCGGGTGCAAATGGCCCGAGCCCATGTCGATCAGGCCACCGGCATACACACCTGAATCCACCACTTGCTGACGGATCTGCTCCGGCCCGACCAGACGGGTTTCATGGGCGTAACCTGATTCGGCCAGACTTTCCTGCTCCGCCTTGAACGCCGCGAACTGCGCCTGGGTGTTGGCCAGCTCGCAGAAGCCCCAGCGCAGGTCGCACTCAATCCCGTGTTCACGGATGCGATTGCCCACCAGTTCAACCGATTCCACACCCGCACGCTCCAGATAGCGCACGCCGTCCTCACCGACATGCCGGGTGAAACCGCTGACGTCATGCCCGATGCCGCGGATCAGTTGCCCGCCATTGCGTCCGCTGGCGCCCCAGCCGATCCGCCGGCCCTCCAGCAGAATCACCGAAAGCCCGCGTTGAGCCAGTTCGATCGCGGTATTGACCCCGGTAAAACCGCCGCCGATCACGCAGACATCGGCCGCAAGGTCCGAGGCCAGCGTGGGGTAGGACGTCAGGCCATTGGCGGTGGCCGTGTAATAGGAATGTGCGTGTTCGTTATTCATTGGTTGGACTTCACTTTGCTCCAGGAACGGGTCATCAGTCGCATGATCGCCTGGGGCGGGGTGGTCGAAATGTAGAGTTTGTCGAGGACTGCCTGGGGCGGGTAAACCTCAGGGTTGTTCACCAGTTCAGCGTCCATGTATTGCTTGGCGGCCGGGTTCGGGTTGGCGTAACCGACGGAGGCGCTGACCTTGGCAATCACTTGCGGATCGAGCAGGTAGTTGATGAAGGCGTGGGCTTCTTTCTGGTTGCCGGCATCGGCAGGAACCGCCAACAGATCGAACCACAAGTTACTGCCTTCCTTCGGGATCGCGTAGGCGATGTTCACGCCGTTCTTGGCTTCCTTGGCCCGGTTCGCGGCCTGGAACACGTCACCGGAATAGCCGAAAGCCACGCAGATGTCGCCGTTGGCCAGGTCCGACACGTACTTGGACGAGTGGAAATAGGTGATGTACGGCCGGATGCTCAACAGCTTGGCTTCGGCTTTTTTGAAGTCCTCGGGGTTCTCGCTGCGCGGGTCCATGCCCATGTAATTGAGAATCGCCGGGAACACTTCATCGGCCGAGTCCATCATCGATACGCCGCACTGGCTGAGCTTCTTGATATTTTCCGGCTCGAACAGCACGGCCCAGGAATCGATGCGGTCGATGCCGAGCACTTGCTTGACCTTGTCGACGTTGTAGCCAATGCCGTTGGTGCCCCACAGGTACGGCACGGAATGCTCGTTACCCGGGTCGTTTTTCTCCAGCAGCGCCAACAGTTTCGGGTCGAGGTTCTTGAAGTTGGGCAACTGCGCGCGGTCCAGTTTAAGGAACGCGCCGGCCTTCACCTGACGTGCCAGAAAGTGGTTGGACGGCACGACCACGTCATACCCGGTGCGGCCGGCGAGCAACTTGCCCTCCAGGGTTTCGTTGGAATCAAAGACGTCGTAGGTCACCTTGATCCCGGATTTGGCCTGGAAGTCAGCGAGGGTGGTTTCGCCGATGTAATCGGTCCAGTTGTAGACGCTGACGGTGGGCTGAGCCTGGGCAACAGCACTGAACAGCACGGCCAGCGCGGCGGGAACCATGGATTTCAATAGACGCATTCGACACCTCTTCTAATTATTGGATTCTTCCGCATTTTTTCTGGTGTCCTGGCGGCCGCCATCGCGAGCAGGCTCGCTCCCACATTTGGAATGCGTTCCCCTGTGGGAGCGAGCCTGCTCGCGATGAGGCCTTCACAGACAACGCAAATGTCAGACGCTAAGCATTAGGAATTCACGCTCCCAGGAGCTGATCACCCGTTTGAAGTTCTCGTGTTCGGCACGCTTGACCGCCACGTAACCGCGCACGAATTTGTCGCCCAGATACCGGCCGATGGTTTCGCTCTCTTCCATCTGCGTCAGCGCATCCTCGATGGTGATCGGCAGGCGCAGGTTGCGGCGCTCGTAGGCTCGGCCTTGTACCGCCGCACTCGGTTCGATGCGTTCAACCATGCCCAGATAACCGCACAACAAACTGGCCGCGATCGCCAGGTACGGGTTGGCGTCGGCGCCCGGCAAGCGGTTTTCCACGCGCATCGAGTCCGGCGTCGAGGTCGGCACTCGCAGGCCGACGGTGCGGTTTTCTTCGCCCCATTCGACGTTGACCGGTGCCGAGGTGTCCGGGAGGAAGCGGCGGAACGAGTTGACGTTGGGCGCGAACATCGGCAGCACTTTCGGGATGTACTTTTGCAGGCCGCCGATGTGATGCAGGAACAGCTCGCTCATCGTGCCGTCGGCATTGGCGAAGATCGGCTGCCCGGTCGCGATGTCGACCACACTCTGGTGGATGTGCATGGCGCTGCCGGGCTCATCGCCAATCGGCTTGGCCATAAAGGTCGCGGCGACGTTGTGCTTGAGCGCCGCCTCACGCATGGTGCGTTTGAACACGGTGATCTGGTCGGCCAGGTCCAGCGCGTCGCCGTGACGGAAGTTGATTTCCATCTGCGCCGGGCCGTCTTCGTGGATCAGCGTGTCGAGGTCCAGGCCTTGCAGTTCGCACCAGTCGTAGACGTCTTCGAACAGCGGATCGAATTCGTTCGCGGCGTCGATGGAAAACGACTGACGACCGCTTTCTGCGCGGCCCGAACGGCCCAGCGGTGCCTTGAGTGGCAAATCCGGGTCTTCGCAGCGTTGGGTCAGGTAGAACTCCATCTCCGGGGCGACAATCGGCCGCCAGCCTTTGTCGGTGTACAGCTGCAGCACTTTTTTCAGCACGTTGCGCGGCGACAGTTCGATCGGGTTGCCGAACTTGTCGAAGGTGTCGTGGATCACGATGGCGGTCGGCTCGATGGCCCATGGAATCACGTAGACCGCGTCGGCGACGGGCTTGCAGACCATGTCGATGTCGGCCGGGTCGAGCAGGTCGTAGTAGATGTCGTCGTCGACAAAGTCCCCGGTTACCGTTTGCAACAACACACTTTCCGGCAGGCGCATGCCTCGCTCATGCAGGAACTTGTTGGTGGGTGCGATTTTGCCGCGTGCAATGCCGGTCAGGTCGCTGACGACACACTCGACTTCGGTAATCTTGTGATCTTTCAGCCAAGTGAACAGCTGATCGAAAGGGGCATTCATAAAGACCTCGTTATTGGTTTTATTAACGCCGGGGAGGGTGGTTTCATCCACCACACACTTCCCCTGAGGCGCGTTGACGACTATCTTGGGCGAGCCTTGCGGTTCCATCTATCCACTTTCAGCAGCACCAAAACGCACCAAACGAGTGCGTAAGGTCATTCATGTCAGCGTCCAGTCCGATTCAGGTTCAAGCGTTCAACACCGACGATGTCGCCGCGCAAATCCGCGCCACGCCGGGTTGGGTCCAGCATTATCAGCAGATGTCGCCGGGGCATTTCGCCGGGCGTGTGCGCTACCTCGACCTGCAAGGCGTGGAAATCTACGAAGAGCAGATGAACACCCGGGTCGAACAGAATTTCAGCGCGCCCGAGGGTTCGCTGGCGTTCTGTTTCGATCGCAGCGACAACGCGCTGTACGTGTTGAATGGTGAAAGCCGCAACATCTGGATCACCCCGGAGAACTACCAGGAAATCGCCGTGGTGTTCGGTCCGGAGTTTGTGCAGCGTCACGGTTTGAATGTCGCGCGGCTGGAAGGCTTGTTCATGTCGCCACTGAACTCGGGGCAGAACGCCTTGTTCAGCCGCTGGTTGAGCGGCACCTTGACCCGGCTCGCCGAAACGCTCGACCCGCCGAGCAAAGAAGCGCTGACCCAGCAACTGCTCGAGGATTGCCTGTACATCCTCGACAACGCCTGCGTGTGCCTCGATCGCGGCGGCCTGCAGCGCCGTACCGAAGAACGCGCGGTGATGAAACGCATTGGCGAATGGGCTGCCGATTCACCGGAAGAAACCCTCAACCTGCTGGAGCTGTCCCAGGTCGCCGGGGTTTCACTGCGTCAGTTGCAGCACGCGTTCAAGGCTTTCACCGGGATGACGCCGACCCACTGGCTGCGCCTGCGCCGCCTTAACAGCGCACACCGCGAATTGCTCGCGCGAACACCGAATGACACCACCGTTGCCGAAGTGGCGATGAATTGGTCGTTCTGGCATCTGGGTCGGTTTTCCAGCAGTTACCGGGCGTTGTTTAAGGAACTGCCGAGTGAAACGCTGAAGCGTGCGGTTAACGCTCGCGCAACGCTGACGTGACGTCGCCAAAGCCGGTTTTATCAAGTGGTTGATGCGGGTTTCGCCAGCTCAATACCCGCCGCGCCCAACCGTTTGAGGATTTCAAACAGCAAATCGCTCTTGGTCGTGCCGACAATCCTCGGGCTGCTGACGTAACCGGTGACCGTCAGCGTGATGCCCTCGGGGCTCAGTTTGCTGAACCGAACAAAGGGCGCCGGTTTGTCGAGGATGGTTTCGTGCTCGGCGTAGGTGGTGTACAGCAGGTTTTGTACCTCCTCGGGGTCAATGTCCAGCGGGAACATCAGTTCCAGTGTCGCCACCCCTTGTGCGCTGCCGCCGAGGGTGACGTTGCGCAGGTTCTGCGAAATCAGTTGTGAGTTGGGCACGATGACGATCGAGCGGTCGCTGAGTTGTATTTCCGTGGCCCGGACGTTGATGCGGCGGATGTCGCCTTCGACGCCGCTGATGCTGATCAGGTCGCCGACCTTGACCGGGCGTTCGGTCAGGAGGATCAGGCCGGAGACGAAATTCTTGACGATTTCCTGCAAGCCGAAACCGATCCCCACCGACAAGGCGCTGACGATCCACGCCAGATTGGTCCATTTGATGCCCAGAGACGATAGTGTCAGCAGAATCACCAGGGCATAGCCGATGTTGGCGAACAGTGTGCTGAGCGAGGCACACATGCCGGGGTCCATGTCGGTCTTGGGCAGGAACTCGTTGTCCAGCCATCGGCGCAGTGTGCGAATCAGGTAGATGCCGATGAACAGGGCCAGCAGCGCATTCAACAAGTGGCCCGGGATGATATTGAGTTTGCGCAGGCCATCGCCGCCAAGGATAGCGAACGTCTGGGTGAACAATTGCCCGAGTGTGGTGCCGACGCCACCGACAAACAGTGAAATGACGGCGAGCAGCATTAAACCGGCACGACCGACCCCGGACAGAATGATCGACACTTGTTCAAGGCGCAGGTCGCCGATCCCGAGCAACTGTTTGAGCGCCTTGCCGCTGGGGCTCTTGGGAGAAAACAGGTACTCGCAGCTGTCTCTGAACAACTGGGTCAACAAGTAGAAGCCCGACAGGATGATAAAACCCCAGACCAGTTGGTAGGTGATGAATCGCGCCAGGGAGATGTAGCCGATCAGCAGGGCAATCATCGCGACAACAATGGCGATACCGGCGAATGAATAAATCAGGCCGGCGACGGTGGTGCTCGACTCCGGTGCTTCACCGGTGGCCGCCACGGCTCTGCGGACTTTGCTGGCATGCAGGAACAACGTACCGATAATCAAGGTGACCGCCAGCGCGATCAAACCCCGGCCGAAGAGGATGGCGGGCGGGCTCATGCCGGTGACGTTGGTGATCTGTGCCAGGCCCACCAGAATCAGCAACGTGACGGCCAGCATCCTGGGGAACGGCTGGATTGCCAGTGCCACGGGATCGGCGATCGCCGGCAGTCGCCAGGAGGGATGTTTGGTCGATAGCATCGCCCGGCTCAGGCCGGTAATCAGGATGCAGACGTAGATGACTTTTTCGAATTCTTCGGCAAAGGTCTGAATCAGGGGCGTCAACGGCAATTGTCGGGTCAGCGCATAAAACAGCAGTTGCATCGCAATAGCGGTGGCCAATACCGTGGCTACAACGGAAGCCAGTGCGAGCGAACTTCGCCGCAAACGTCCTTCCGGCATTCGATGAATACACACCCAGGTCAGCCCGCGCTCTGCGATTCTTCGGCCCCAGGACCAGATGCTCACGGCCAGCAAGATCAGGGCGACGGCAAACAGACGCTCGCCGGGTTGCCAGGCATTCTTGATGGCGCTGGAGGCCTGCTGGATGAAATCGCTCAGCCGCTGGCGGTCCTCCTTCAGCGGATTGAACAACGGCGCCCAGAATCCCGGCCCTAGAATACTGCCGCTGCGCAACGTGACTTCGGTTTCCAGCAGGCTGCGGCGAATACCGGCGATTTGAATGATGAGGTCAGCGGCATTGTTTCGAAGCGCCGTCAGGGTTTTCAGGCTGGAATCGATTTTGGTCTTTTGCTCGAACAGATAGGCTCTTTGCGTCGAAATATCCGTTTTCTCGGACGCGACATCCTCCTGTGATACCGGGCCCAACACATCAAGCTGGGCTTGCAGTTGCTTCTGTTCGGGCAGCAGGGATGACTGGAGGCTGTCCACATCGTTGATAAACGACTGCACGGAGTCTTGCAGGCCGGTCATTTGGGTAAGGTTATTGGCCAGCGAAATCTGTTGCTTGATTCGGTCAAGGCGGAGTTGCAGTTCCAGCAGATCACTCTGGGAGATAGCAACAGTCGCAGTACCTGACATAGGGGTTGGCATCGGCGGCAGGTCGGCGGCCGACAGCACTCCGCCACTGGTTCCCAGCAGCGTAAGCACGACGAACATCATTAACTTCAATGCATTACGCATGGGAGTGCTCGACTCTGTTGTGGGTCGCTCAACCTATGAGGTTAGGCCATCACGCCAAAACGATCGAAAAGAATCCTGCTGACCGTCCGGAAGAGGCATTACCGCGCTGGGAGTGGATGCCGCGTGATCTACACTCTTGGTTGCTCAACAAGGCCCCGGGGAGGTCACCATGAACAAGATTCCGTCTATTGGCCTGTGCGTTCTGTTGTCGGTTTCATGCACCCAGGCCTGGGCCGAAACGGTCGTGCCGATGCAGGGACAGACCTCGCAACGAACCCAACTGGATATTGATGACTGCCATGACGTAGCGCTCAGCCAGGGCACTGCGGCGGCGCCTGCTGCCGGTACAACCGTGGCTGAGCAGCCCGGGCGTCAGCATGACGAATTTTATGAAGGAGGCGATGACGCCACGAAGCAGGCGTACACAAACTGCCTGCTGGCAAAGGGATACCAGGTGCGCCCTTAATTCAGGCCCTCAATTAGCAGCCTCCAACAGAGAGCAAGTGCCGGGTGATCTACACTTCTTGTTGCTGAGTCGAGCCCGTCATCAACCGTCAGCGGTTTACCCAGCCTGCGTTCTTGCAGAGTGACGAGCTGCTTTGGAGGTCATTATGAGCAAGGTATCGTCCTTTGGCTTGTGCGTTCTCTTGTCGGTTTCATGCACTCAGGGTTGGGCTGCAACGGTCGTTCCGATGAAAGGGCAGAGTTCGCAACAGACCCAGTTGGACATCAATGAATGCAACAGCATCGCGGCCAGCCAGACTGCGTCGACGACGTCTCCCTCCGGAGGGCGCCTGAAAGGTGCTGCCGTAGGGGCCGCCGCCGGAGCGGCCGGGGCCCAGGTGCGTGGGAATCAGCGTGACGAGGTTTATGATCGCGTCGATGACGACGTAAAGCAGGACTATCGGCAGAATCGCGCCAAAGAGACCGCTGCGGCGGGTGCGGTGGTGGGCGGTTCGCGTCAGCGTCAGGAGCGCCGGGCACAAGAGAAAACCAGTGCCGCGAACACCTCGACGGCGTACACCAGTTGCCTGCAAGGCAAGGGCTATCAGGTTAATCCCTGAGCTTTTTGTGGCCGTTGTTCGAGCAGATAAACCATCAGGCAGGCATACAACGTGACGGCAAGGAACAAGCCCATGCGCACCGCAAACGCGGTGTACACGTCCTTGCCGGCGATGCTGTCCTGAACCGATTGGCCCAACAGGATGATCAGCGTGATCAACGTGTTGAGCCAGAACCCCGGGGTGAACCGGGTCGGGCTCAGGGCATACAGCTTGCGCGCGAGCACCAGGCCGAACAGCAGCATCCACAAGTAGAACATCCACAGGTGCACAAACAAGCTGAGGGCGCTCCAGAACAGGATCGCCAGCAAACCGGCAAGCAAGGTCGACCCGACGAGTTCACGGCCGGCGGTGTGGGCGTTGGTCGTGGAGCTTTGCTGACCCAGGCTGACGGCCTTGAGGATGATCGGCAGGTAACCGGCCGGGTCGATCAAGGCCAGCAAGAACGTCGGCAACACGATCAAGGTTGCACGCAGCGCCACCCGACTGACTTCTTCGGCGGGCAAAGCGGGCGCGGGAGGCGGGGAAGGGGCATTGGGCGGATCCGGGAATAACCCATGACTGAGCGCCATGACCGCAACGGCGAGCAATAAACCTTTGACCAGAGCGCCGATGACCATCGCCGCCAGATCGAATTCGGCGACCCCGGCCGAGGAAATCATTGTCAGGCCAATCACCAGAAACGTCACGATCAGGGCATTGCCGCCGCGCAGTCCAAAACGGAACACCAGGAACAGACTCAAGCCGATCAGCAGAACGCCAGTGACAGGGTAATAACGCAGGATCGGGATCAGCAACAGGCCAAGGCCCGTGGTCAACATCGCGGCCAGTGCGAGTACCACCGCGGCCTTGAACGGCAACGGGCGGTTGATCGAGGCCAGCAGGATCAGGCACAGTACCGGCGCCAGAAAGGGGATCGGCAATCCCAGGCCGAAGCTCGCGGCCAGGCACAACGCCGTGCCCGTGGCGAGGCGCAATGCGCGCTGTTCCCGGGGCGTGCGTTTAGTAGGCATACGACAACCAGCTCATGAACCCCACAAACACCCGGCCCAACGGGTTCAGCGGATTGCCCTGGGTAGGGAAGGCCATGACTTCGGCCTGGCCGCCGGCACGGATGGCGCGGCTGTCACGCAAGGCTTTTCGGGCGTCCTCGGAGAACTCGATGATCACCGGGAACCGCTGGGCCGGCCGCAGCCAGTCGCGGCTGTTTTGCACGCCAGGCAAGGTACCGGGCGCGGGTGTCTGTCCGACACTGACCCCGTAACCGACGCTGCGCACGCGTCCATCGAACACTTCGCCGGGCAGTGCATCCAGGACGATCGCCACCGGCGTATCGACTTTCACCAGGCCGAGGTTGTTTTCGGTCATGTCCGCGCTGATCCATACATCGTGGATGGCAATCAGCGTCATGACCGGGCCACCGGCCGCGGCGAACTGCCCGGCGTCGGTGCGCAGGTCGGTGATCAGCCCCGCTGAGCGGGCGCGAATCTGCGTATTGGACAAGTCCAGCTCGGCTTTTGACAGGGCCGTGGCGGCGCTACGCAGCAGGGCGTTGTCTTCCTCGCTGCCGCCTTCTTGCTCGCGCGCACGTTGCACTTCGGCGCGAGCGGCCGCGACCTGGCTGACCGCCTGTTCACGGTTGGCGCGAGACACTTCGAGCAGGCGTACGGAAATGGTGCCAGGGTCTTCGCGGTACAGGCCTTCTAGGCGCTGATTGTCCTGTCTCGCCTTGAGTTCATTGGCCTGGGCAGCGCGCAAATTGGCTTGCGCCGACGCGATGCCGGCGGTGCTGGCGCCGATCTGCCGACGGGTCGATTCAAGGTCGGCACGGGCGCGGTCGACGGCAATCTGATACGGCTGCGGGTCCACTTCGAACAGCACATCGCCAGCCTTGACGTCCTGATTGTTGCGCACGTTGACGCGAATCACCCGACCGGCCACTTCCGAGGCGACCGGAATGACGAAGGCCCCCACTCGCGCTTGTTGTGTATAAGGCGTGAAGCGGTCCGCCGCCAAGTACCACGCCAGGCTCAGGAGGATCAGGATCAGCACCCATTTGATGCCTTTTTTCGCCGGGTCGGCGGCAGGCGCGGGAGGCTTGGGGGCAGGTGCCTCGGGGACAGGCTGCGCGACTTCACTCATGGCTGTTTACCTTGTGGGGCAGAGGGGCGGCGGGCTCGCTCAGCAGGTCGCCCCAGTCGGTGCGTTTTTCCATCTGCTGGCGGGTGGCTTCATCGACTTTGGGCTGGGCGCTGTACCAACCGCCGCCCAGGGATTTGTACAGGGCGATCAGATTGCTCACGGCGTTGCTGCGGGCGACCAGGTAGTTGTCCTGCTGTTCGAGCAATGCGCGCTGAGCATCCAGCACGCGTTGAAAGTCCGAGTAACCTTCGCGGTACTGCTCGCTGGCCAGCACCAGCGAGCGTTTGGCGGCTACTTCGGCCTCGCTGAGGATGCGTTCGCGCTCCAGGGATTTGATCAAGCCTGTGGCGGCATCGTCAGCCTCGCGCGCGGCCTGGCGGACCTTGTCGCGATACGCCTCGATCAGTTGCTGCAACCGCGCATCCTGGATGCGCACGTTGTTACTGATCTGGCCATGGTCGAACAGGTTCCAGCGCAGGCTGGGGCCGCCGATCAGGTCCAGGCTCCTGGACGTCCCGTTGAGCGTGTCGGCCGACCAGACGATGCTGCCGAGCAAGGTCAGCGACGGATAGAAATCACTTTCGGCCACGCCGATCAACGCCGACTGGGCCGCGACATTCAGCTCGGCCGCGCGCACATCGGGCCGACGCAGCAAAAGATTGGCCGGTACATCCTGGAGCACGGCGCGATCGACCAGCGGGATCAAGCCTTCGTTATTCACCAGCAACGGTAAGGCGCCCGGCGCTTGCCCGATCAACACGGCCAAGGCGTTGCGGGTTCGTTGCAACTGGTCTTCAAGGGTGGGGATGGTGCTCAATGTGCCAAGGTATTGGGTTTTGGCCTGTTGCAGGTCGAGTTCGGCTTGCTGGCCGCTGTTGAACAGCTTTTCGGTGATCTCGAAGTTGCGCTTTTGCTGTTTGGCGTTCTCCCGGGCGACGCGCAACCGCGCCTCGGTGGTGCGCAACGAGAAGTAAGTGTCGGCAACCTGGGCGCGCAGCAATACCAGCACGTCTTCATAGTTGGCCTGGGCCGCAAAGTAATTGGCGTCGGACGATTCGATGGCGCGGGCGAAACGCCCCCAGAAGTCCAGCTCCCAACCAATGTCGAACCCGGCGCTGTATTGCCAGAAATGGCTGTCCTGAGGATTGGTGCCACCGGATTGCCGGCGGTTGAAGTACAAGCTGTCGGCGCTGGCTTGCTGCAGTTGCGGGTACAGACCGCTTTGCGCAATGCCCAATTGGGCACGGGCCTCCATCACGCGCAGGCCGGCGATCTTCAGGCTGGAGTTATGCGCATCGGACGCGGCAATCAGCTCATTGAGCAGCGGATCGTTGAAGACCTGCCACCACTGGCGGATATCCGGATGGGTTGCGCGCTGACTGGCCTGTTCAAGGGCGGCGGTGTTCCAGCGTTCGACCCATTTTTCGCCCGGCGGCTGGAAGTCCGGCCCCAACCGCACGCAGCCACTCAGGCCAAGTGCAGCGAACAAGAGGAGGTGGCCTGGCAGCCTCAGCAAGGAACGGCCTCGATGCATCGCGTATCGTCCAACCGGGAAAGGTCACTGGAGCATAGCCGTCCAAATGAGCAACCGGCTGCTAAGCTTCTCAAGCACCCTCAAACCTTCTGCGATCACTTATAGGCAGGACACTCATGAGTAACCCCCAAGGTTATGTCGAACCGCATTCCGCTGGTTGGCGCTTCAAAGTAGGCATCGCGATTATCTGCGTCATGCTGGGTTCGTGGCTGATGGTGCCGATTGCCGCGGCGCTCGATATTCCAGGTTCAAGAGTCGCCGCGCTGACCGGCGTTTTGTTCATCAGCAATAAAGTCCTGCTGATCATCGTCATCGCCGTCATGGGCAAGGCCGGATTTCAGCAGTTGAAGAGCAAGCTGTTCGGTTATGTATCCGGGCTGGCGCCGTCCATGGATACCGAAGTAGGTCCGATCCGTCACAGGATCGGTATCGTGATGTTTTGCCTGCCGTTGATCTCGGCCTTTCTTGAACCCTACGTCGACACGTTTTGGCCGGGGTTCAGACCGAACCTTTGGCAGCTTCAATTGCTGGGCGATGCCATGCTGATCGGCAGCTTTTTTGTGCTGGGGGGTAATTTCTGGGAGAAGGTGCGGGCGTTGTTTATCCGCACGGCAAAGGTCGTCAATCCAGAGGCGGTGTGAGGCCTGCCTGCTAGCGCGAAATGATCCCGTGATCGATCGCGTATTTGACCAGGGCCGCGGGTTTGTCGATGTTGAGCTTGCGACGGATGCTCAGACGATGGGTTTCCACCGTGCGCACGCTGATATCGAGCTCGCGGGCCATTTCCTTGTTGTTCAGCCCCTGGGCCATTTTGTACAACACCTGGCTTTCGCGGGGTGTCAGCTCGTTGTCGGTGCTTTTGTCGGCAATCAGCCGCTGGGCGATTTCGGCGCTATAGAACGTGCCGCCACTGGCGATGGCTTCGATGGCCGCAATGATTTCCCGCGACGGTGAGTTCTTCAGCACATAACCGCTGGCACCGGCGCGAACAGATTCACTGACGTATTCATTGTTGTCGTACATGCTCAGCATCAGCACCTTGAGCGACGGGTACTGGGCGCGTAATACGCGAGTCAGCTCAAGCCCGTTCATGTCGCGCAGGCCGATGTCGACCAGCAGCAAATCTGGCTGGCAGCGCCCGACCATCTCGATGGCATCTGCGCCGCTCTCGGCTTCGCCCACCACTTCCAGGGGCGCCATGACCGCCAGCAGCGCTTTGATCCCGTCACGGACCAGGGAGTGATCGTCGACCAGGGCGACACGGATCGGGTGGGGCAGGTTCATCGCGGTATTCACTCTTGTTGTAAGGGGGCGAGTCAGCGTTTTGTGCTGGCCATTTTCATTGGCAGCAGCACGTCCAGCTCACTTCTTCCGGGCATCGAAATCAGGTCGAACCGTCCACCGAAATGCTCGACACGCTCACGGATATTACGCAAGCCAATGCCCGCGTGGCGACGTTCGACCTGGGCGACGTTGAAACCAACCCCGTCGTCGATCACGGTCAGTCGTACGGTTTCTTCCGAGCCGTGCAGGGTAATCGAAACGTTTTTAGCCTGCGCATGGCGTTCGATGTTGGTCAGGCCTTCTTGCACAATCCGGAACAGCGAGACGGCTGCTCCTTCCACCAGATCGCAGTCGAACTCATTGTCGTCGTAGGTCACGGTGAGACCGCTGCGCTGCTCGAATTCTGCGGCGAGCTGGCCGATCGCCGCCGGCAGGCCCAGGGTGTCGAGCAGTGACGAACGGAGGTCATGGGAGAGGCTGCGAACCTCACCAATCGCGTCGCCGAGGCGCGCCGTGGCGTCTTTCAGCGTGCTCAAACCCTTGTCTTGTCCCTGGTCGTTCTCCAGCAGCAGACTGGCCAGTTCGAACTGAAACTTGATGGAGACGAGCACCTGACTGATGCCGTCGTGCAGCTCGCGGGAAACCCGTGATCGCTCTTCTTCCTGCAAGCTGACGATCCGCTGGGTCAGACGCTGTAGCTTTTTGTCCGCCAGACGATGTTCGCTGACGTTGAGCGTCATGCCGCTGGCGAAGACAAACAGCACGGCCACGAGGGCGACGGCGGCAATCGCCAGCATGGTCTTGCGGATACCGTGAGCCACTTCGTCGCGTGCTTGCTGGGTGGCGCGTTCAACGTCTTCCAGGTAAATGCCGGTGCCAAGCATCCAGCCCCAACGATCCAGCATCACCACATAAGCGAGTTTGTCGGTCACCTGGCCGGAGGAGGGCTTGTTCCAGGCGTAGCGCTGGAAACCTTCGCCGGACTGCGCACTTTTGAGCAGCGCCTGAATCACCGGCAAACCGTGCGGGTCCTTCATGTCCCACAGGTATTTGCCCACCAGTTCCGTCTGGCGTGCGTGCATCAGGCTGCGACCCTCGCGGTCGTAGACGAAGAAGTAGCCATTGATGCCAAAGCTGAGTTTGCGCAGTTCCTCCAGCACTTGTTGCTGGGCACGCTCGTCACCGTGGCCGTCGTCGTACAGCGGCGCGATCAGGCTTTGCGCCATTTCCACGTAGTTTTTCAGCTCGGCACGCTTGCTCGCCAGAATGCTGTCTTCGATCAGTTGCGCCTGTTGATCGCCGAGCTGGCGATTCAGGGAAATCACCAGCGCGCAGATCACGGCGATCGCCAGCACCAGCGGCAGAATCCCGAGCGCGACGATTTTGTGTTTGAGCTGCATCTTGGCTCCTGACCGGACCGAGGGAAGGCGATGGCCCGGCATCATATGCCAAAGATACGCGGCTCCAGTAGCGGCGCTGGACGGAATGACCTGCGGCGGTGGTGTCCGCCTATTGAAATGCAAAACCCTGTGGGAGCGGGCTTGCCCGCGAAGAGGCCATCACATCCAACATCTCTGTTGGCTGTTACACCGCCTTCGCGGGCAAGCCCGCTCCCACAGGTTTTGCATTTCAGCTTAAAGATCAGTGGCGTCTACGTAGAACTACGTAGACGCCACGTACGTAGTAACGCGGATTTATTTGTAGACGGCATGCGGGGATATTGGGCCAGCTCCGCACCGCGGACACAATTATAAAAATTACCGCCGCAGTCACTGGCTGTCGGCAGGAGACACGCTATGCCCCGTCTGGCTAAACACCTCGCCTGGTTTGCCGTGGCTGTCCTGGGAGCGTTCGCGCTAAGTGTCGTGGCCTTGCGCCGCGGCGAAGCGATCAACGCCCTGTGGATCGTAGTCGCAGCCGTCGCTATCTACCTCGTCGCATACCGCTACTACAGCCTGTTCATCGCCACCAAGGTGATGCAACTCGACCCCAATCGTGCCACGCCCGCCGTCATCAACAATGATGGCCTGGACTACGTGCCGACCAACAAACACGTCCTTTTCGGTCACCACTTCGCGGCCATCGCTGGCGCGGGTCCGCTGGTCGGTCCGGTCCTGGCGGCGCAAATGGGCTACCTGCCCGGCACGCTGTGGCTGATTGCCGGGGTGGTGCTGGCGGGGGCGGTTCAGGACTTCATGGTCCTGTTCATGTCCACTCGCCGCAACGGCCGCTCCCTGGGCGACATGGTCCGTGAAGAAATGGGCCGCATCCCCGGCACCATCGCGCTGTTCGGCTGTTTCCTGATCATGATCATCATCCTCGCGGTGCTGGCATTGATCGTCGTGAAAGCCCTGGCCGAGAGCCCGTGGGGGATGTTCACGGTGATGGCGACTATCCCGATCGCGATGTTCATGGGCATCTACATGCGCTACATCCGCCCGGGCCGCATTGGTGAAATCTCCATTGTCGGTGTGCTGTTGCTACTGGGTTCGATCTGGCTCGGTGGGCAGATTGCCGCTGACCCGGTCTGGGCCAAAGCCTTCACCTTCACGGGCATTCAGATCACCTGGATGTTGATCGGCTACGGTTTTGTCGCCGCGGTATTGCCGGTGTGGCTGATTCTGGCGCCGCGTGATTACCTGTCGACCTTCCTGAAAATCGGCACCATCGTCGCTTTGGCGATCGGTATTCTGGTCACCATGCCCGACCTGAAAATGCCGGCACTGACCCAGTTCATCGACGGCACCGGGCCGGTGTGGAAAGGCGGGTTGTTCCCGTTCCTGTTCATCACCATCGCCTGTGGCGCGGTCTCCGGTTTCCATGCGCTGATTGCCTCCGGCACCACGCCGAAACTGTTGGCCAGTGAAGGCCATGCCCGCTACATCGGTTATGGCGGCATGTTGATGGAATCCTTCGTCGCCATCATGGCCATGGTCGCGGCTTCGGTAATCGAACCGGGCGTGTATTTCGCCATGAACAGCCCGGCGGCGCTGGTGGGCTCCGATGCTGTTTCGGTTGCTCAGACCGTCAGCAGTTGGGGTTTTGCAATCACCCCGGAAGCGCTGCAAGCGGTGGCCAAGGACATCGGTGAAACCACCATTCTGGCCCGTGCCGGTGGCGCACCAACGTTGGCAGTCGGTATCGCGCAGATCCTGCACCACGTTCTGCCGGGTGAAAACACCATGGCGTTCTGGTACCACTTTGCGATCCTGTTCGAAGCATTGTTCATCCTGACAGCCGTCGATGCGGGTACCCGTGCCGGACGTTTCATGCTCCAGGATTTGCTCGGCTCGTTCGTGCCATCCCTGAAACGTACCGAGTCCTGGACCGCCAACCTGATCGCAACTGCCGGTTGTGTGGCGATGTGGGGTTATCTGTTGTACCAGGGCGTGATCGATCCACTGGGCGGCATCAACACCTTGTGGCCATTGTTCGGCATCTCCAACCAGATGCTGGCCGGTATCGCGCTGATGTTGGCGACCGTCGTACTGATCAAAATGAAACGCCAGCGCTACGTCTGGGTGACCATGTTGCCAGCGGTGTGGCTGCTGATTTGCACCACCACCGCAGGCTTCATCAAGCTGTTCGATGCCAACCCGGCGATCGGTTTCCTGTCGCTGGCCAAGAAGTACAGCGATGCGCTGGCCAACGGTCAGATCCTCGCCCCGGCCAAAAGCATCGACCAGATGCACCACGTGATCTACAACGCTTACACCAACGCAACGCTGACCGCGCTGTTCCTGCTGGTGGTCTTCAGCATTCTGTTCTTTGCGCTCAAGGTCGGCATTGCCGCCTGGGGCACCAAGGAGCGTACGGATAAAGAAGCACCGTACCAGGCGCTGCCGCAAGCGTGACGGAGGAGGGCGCCCATGTTCAATGACCTGAGTCGTCTCGGCAAATACCTCGGTCAGGCCGCACGCCTGATGGTGGGGATGCCGGACTACGACACCTACGTCGAGCATATGCAGAGCAAACACCCGGACAAACCGGTGATGAGCTACGAGGTGTTCTTTCGGGAACGCCAGGAGGCGCGTTACGGCAGCAAGGCTGGACCGAAGTGTTGTTGAATAATGACACCTAGGTAACGGGTCGCTCTCATGGAGCCCGGATGACCAGCGATAGCGATCTCAAGATCGTCATCGCAGGTCATCCGGGCTTTTTCTTTGCCTTCGCCGTCGTTGCACTACCTGATTGCTCTCCGGCGAGGCATGCGCGTTCGCCAGCGGCTATGCTTTTTTTTTCAGCCATTCAGCGGCCACCGAGTTATGAGCGACTCCAATGTTTCGCCCCCAGTCCCGGAGCCGGGCCGTATTGCACCGCGGGTGAAGGCGGGCGATCAGACCGGCTGGGGTCGCTGGATGCCGGGACTGCAGACACTGCGCGGATACCCGATTGCCGGGTTGCGGCACGACATCATGGCCGGGCTGGTGCTGACCACAATGTTGGTGCCGGTCGGCATCGCCTACGCGCAAGCTTCAGGCCTGCCCGGCATTTATGGTCTTTACGCGACCATCGTCCCGCTACTCGCTTATGCGTTGTTCGGGCCTAGCCGGATTCTCGTATTGGGCCCGGATTCCTCATTGGTTGCGGTCATCCTCGCCGTCGTCCTGCCACTCTCCGGCGGCGATCCGCAGCGCGCAGTCGCCCTGGCGGGCATGATGGCCATCGTCTCAGGGGCGGTCTGCGTCCTGGCGGGGATCGCACGTCTTGGCTTCGTCACCGAGTTGCTGTCCAAACCGATCCGCTACGGCTACATGAACGGGATAGCCCTGACCGTATTGATCAGCCAACTGCCGAAACTCTTCGGCTTTTCGATCGAGGCGGACGGGCCGCTGAGAAACCTGTGGGCCATCGCCACGGCGGTCATGGAGGGCGAGACCAACTGGACCGTGTTCACGGTCGGCCTATCCACCCTGGCAGTCATCTTGCTACTCAAGGGCCAGAAACGCGTGCCGGGCATTCTAATTGCCGTGGTCGGGGCGACCGTCGCCGTGGGTGCGCTGGACCTCGCCGAGCGGGCAAATGTATCGATTCTCGGCTCCCTCCCGCAGGGCTTGCCTTCCTTTGCCATCCCCTGGATCACGACCGCCGATATCGTCCCCGTGCTGATCGGTGGTTGCGCGGTGGCCCTCATCTCGTTCGCCGACACCAGCGTGCTTTCCCGTGTCTATGCCGCCAGGACTCGCACCTATGTCGACCCGAACCAGGAAATGGTCGGGCTTGGCATCGCCAACCTGGCCGCCGGGTTCTTTCAGGGGTTTCCCGTGTCCAGCAGTTCGTCGCGCACTCCCGTGGCCGAGGCTGCCGGTGCCAGAACCCAGCTGACCGGCGTGGTCGGCGCGCTGTGTGTCGCCTTGCTGCTGATGGTGGCGCCGAACTTGCTGCAGCATTTACCCACCAGTGCACTGGCGGCTGTCGTTATTGCATCGGCCATCGGCTTGATCGAGGTCAGCGACTTGCGGCGAATTTATCGCATGCAACGCTGGGAGTTCTGGCTGTCGATCGCCTGCACGGTGGGCGTGGCCGTGTTCGGAGCGATTGAGGGCATCGGCCTGGCAATCGTGATTGCGGTGATCGAATTCCTGTGGGATGGCTGGCGTCCCTATTCTGCAGTGCTCGGACGCGTGGAAGGTCTCAAGGGCTACCATGACATCCAGCGCTATCCCGAGGCGCGCCTTATCCCCGGACTGGTCCTGTTTCGCTGGGATGCACCGCTGTTTTTCGCCAATGCCGAACAGTTTCAAGACCGCGTGCTGAGTGCCTTGGCGGCATCGCCGACGCCAGTGCGGTGGCTGGTCGTGACGGCGGAACCGGTTACCAGCGTGGACGTGACCTCTGCTGACATGCTGGTTGAACTGACCGAAACGTTGCACGCCGCTGGCATCGAGCTGTGTATTGCCGAAATGAAAGACCCGGTCAAGGACAAGCTCAAGCGGTTCGGGCTCTTCGAGCAGTTGGGCGAACAGGCGTTTTTCCCAACAATAGGCGCCGCCGTCGACAGCTATTTGCTGACCCATCAGGTGGATCGGCAAGAAGAGGCTCGATGAAGGTAGACAGTTGCGCCATGGACTAGACTGACGCGGTTGGTTCACGGCTATAAACGAATGAGGCACTCGTGAGGTCTTGGTGATGGCAAAGGATAAGAAAAGCGCCAAAAAAAGCGACGACAGCGTAAAGATGTCAAACAAGGACTACCTGAGCGAACTGCGCCGACTGCATGTCGAGGTCGTGAAGCTGCAAGAGTGGGTCAAGCACAAGGGCATCAAGATCTGCATTGTCTTCGAGGGCCGCGACGGGGCCGGCAAAGGCGGGACGATCAAGGCGCTGACCGAACGGGTGAGCCCGCGGATCTTCCGGGTCGTGGCGCTGCCTGCACCGACCGACCGGGAAAAAAGCCAGATGTATGTGCAGCGCTACCTGCCGCACCTGCCTGCTGCCGGCGAGGTGGTGATCTTCGATCGCAGTTGGTACAACCGTGCGGGCGTCGAGCGGGTGATGGGGTTCTGCACCAAAGAGCAGGTCGCCGGTTTCCTCAAGGCCATCCCCCTTGTGGAGCGCGCCATAGTCGACTCGGGCGTTATCCTGCTCAAGTATTGGCTGGAAGTAAGCCCTGAAGAACAGACTCGCCGGCTTGAGGAACGCATCAAGGATGGGCGCAAGATCTGGAAGCTGACTGCCATGGACCTGAAGTCCTACAGCCGCTGGTATGACTATTCCCGGGCACGCGATGACATGTTCAAGTCGACGGATACCGGACATGCCCCATGGCTGGTGGCCAACTCCAATGACAAGCGGCGGGCGCGCCTGAACATCATCACCGATTTGCTCAGCCGTATTCCCTATGAGGAGGTGCCGCGCGAGACAGTGAAGTTGCCTAAACGGCAGCGGCCGGGGGGCTACCGTGAACCGAATTACCCACTCAAACGGGTCGCTGAGAAGTTCTGACGATTGTCATGAAATGAAAAGCCATTGTCGTCTGATGAGAAGCGTCTCATCAGGCGGCGTCCTACAGTCCAGTCAGCGTAAATCGACGCATTGCAGACTGGAGAATAAGAAAACATGGCCAAAGCCGTCCGCTTTCACGAAACCGGTGGTCCCGAAGTCCTTCGTTATGAAGACGTCGAGGTCGGGGAACCTGGCCCGGGTCAGGTTCGTCTGCGTCATGTGGCCGTCGGCCTGAACTATGCCGACACCTACTTTCGCAATGGCACCTACCCGATCCCGTTGGCTAACGGCATGGGCGTTGAAGCCTCTGGCGTCGTACAGGCTGTGGGCGAGGGCGTTACCCACGTCGAAGTCGGCGATCGCGTTACCTACACCGGTTTTCTCAATACGCTGGGCGCGTACAGCACCGAGCGCCTGATCGCGGCCGCACCGCTGATCAAACTGCCGGAAACCATCAGCTTCGAAACCGCTGCGGCCATGACCATGCGCGGCCTGACGTCGGCGTACCTGATGCGGCGTATTTATGATTTCAAGGTCGGCGACAGCATTCTGCTGCATGCCGCCGCCGGGGGTGTGGGGCTCATCGTTTCGCAGTGGGCCAAGTTGCTCGGCCTGACGGTCATCGGCACCGTCTCCACGGACGTCAAAGGCGAAATCGCCCGCGCCCATGGCTGCGACCATGTCATCAACTACAGCCATGAAGATGTCGCCCAGCGCGTTCGTGAGCTGACTGACGGCGTCGGCGTCAACGTGGTGTTCGACAGTGTGGGCAAGAATACTTTCATGGGCTCCCTGGACTCGCTCAAGCGGCGCGGCCTGATGGTGTGCGTGGGCACGGCTTCCGGTCCGATCCCGGCCTTTGATCCGGTGATGCTGGCGATGAAAGGCTCGCTGTTCCTGACCCGCCCGGCCTTGGCCGACTACATCGCCGATCCTGCGGAAAAAGCCGCGCTGGCGAGCGAGCTGTTCGATCACGTCGGCAGCGGCCGGATCAAGATCGAGATCAACCAGCACTATGCTCTACAGGATGCCGTGCAGGCCCATCGTGACCTGGAATCGCGCAAGACCACCGGCTCGTCGATTTTCGTCATTTAAGGGAGCGGCCAGCCATGAAAGTCGAACAATTGACCTGCAACATCGGCGCGGAACTGATCGGCGTCAACCTCGCCGACGCGATCCATGACGACGGTCTTTTTGCCGAGATTCGTGCCCAGTTGCTCACGCATCGCGTGGTGTTTTTGCGCGATCAGGACATCAGTCGTGCCGAGCACGTGGCCTTCGCCCGTCGTTTCGGCGAGCTGGAGGATCATCCGGTGGCCGGCAGTGACCCGGATCACCCGGGTCTGGTGCGCATCTACAAGAAGCCGGACCAACCGATGGACCGCTACGAAAACGCCTGGCACACCGACGCAACCTGGCGCGAGGCGCCACCGATGGGCTGTGTGCTGCGCTGCGTGGAATGTCCACCTGTGGGCGGCGACACCATGTGGGCGAACATGGTCGAAGCCTACGCAAACCTGCCTGATGATGTGAAGTCGAAGATCGCCGACCTGCGCGCCCGGCACAGCATTGAGGCCAGTTTCGGCGCGGCCATGCCGGTCGAAAAGCGCCTGGCACTGAAGGCCATGTATCCGGACGCCGAGCACCCGGTGGTGCGCACCCACCCGGAAACCGGGGAAAAGGTGCTGTTCGTCAATGCCTTCACCACCCACTTCAGCAACTACCACACTCCCGAGCGCGTGCGCTTCGGCCAGGACGCCAATCCGGGCGCCAGTGAATTGCTGCGTTACCTGATCAGCCAGGCGTACATCCCCGAGTACCAAGTGCGCTGGCGCTGGAAGCCGAACAGCATCGCCATCTGGGACAACCGCAGCACCCAGCACTACGCGGTCATGGATTACCCGCCGTGCCACCGCAAGATGGAGCGTGCCGGGATCATCGGCGACAAGACTTACTGATCGACCCCTCTGCATTCGCACTCGTCACTGCGCCCACCGGGCACGATCCCGGCTGGGCGGATAACCAATAAGAACAGGAGTAACCCATGCAATTCTTCGACGATTCCCTGCACCCGGAAAACATGGAAAAGGTCGTCATCACCGTGGCCCCGTACGGCCCGGAATGGATGCCTGAAGACTTTCCCGAAGACATCCCGCTGACCATGGACGAGCAGGTGCAGAAGGCGGTGGATTGTTATGAGGCGGGAGCAACGGTTTTGCACCTGCACGTGCGCGAACTGGACGGCAAGGGCTCCAAGCGCCTGTCCAAGTTCAACGAGTTGATCGCCGGTGTGCGTGAAGCCGTGCCGGACATGATCATTCAGGTCGGGGGCTCGATTTCCTTCGCGCCGGAAAGCGATGGCGAAGCGGCCAAGTGGCTGTCTGACGATACGCGACACATGCTGGCCGAGCTGACGCCAAAACCCGATCAGGTCACCGTGGCGATCAACACCACCCAGATGAACATCATGGAACTGCTGTATCCGGAATACCTGGAAGGCACGTCCCTGGCCAACCCCCTTTTTCAGGCAGCGTACAGCGAGATGACCGTGCCGGCAGGCCCGGCCTGGGTCGCCGAGCACCTCAAGCGTCTGATGGACAACGGCATCCAGCCGCACTTCCAGCTGACCGGCATGCACGCGCTGGAAACCCTCGAGCGCCTGGTGCGCAAGGGCGTCTACAAGGGCCCGTTGAACCTGACCTGGATCGGTATTGGCGGCGGTTTCGATGGCCCCAATCCATTCAACTTCTTCAACTTCATCCACCGCGCGCCAGACGGTTGCACCCTGACCTCCGAGTCGCTGCTCAAGAACGTCATGCCGTTCAACACCATGTCGATGGCCATGGGTATGCACCCGCGTGTGGGCAATGAAGACACTATCATTGATCACAAGGGCGATCGTTTCGGCTCAGTTGCGCAGATCCAGCAGACTGTGCGCATCGCCCATGAACTGGGTCGCGAAATCGCCACCGGCAAAGAAGCCCGTGAGATCTACCGCATCGGCGTGCAGTACCAGAGCATTGAAGAAACGCTGCTGGCCAACGGCATGGCCCCCAACCGCAAGGCCGGGCAGAAAGGTGTGCCGCAACGCGGCTGATCGACAGACGAAGGGGGAGGTCAGTGGCCTCCCGCTCACTGCACTGCAACACGCTTGATAACAACAATAAAACAAAGCTTTGAGGAGGCTGCATGGCCTTTCACCCAATCGCCGCAGACGATGACGACGGTGCTGTCGTGGTTGCGCGCAAATATGCCTGGATAGTCTTCGCCCTGACGTTCGGGCTGTTGATTTCCGATTACATGTCGCGCCAGGTGCTGAACGCGGTGTTTCCGATGCTCAAGGGCGAATGGTCCCTGAGCGACGGTCAGCTCGGCCTGCTCAGTGGCATTGTCGCGCTGATGGTGGGGCTGCTGACATTTCCCCTGTCATTGCTGGCGGATCGCTTCGGCCGGGTCAAGAGCCTGGCGCTGATGGCTTTGCTGTGGAGTCTGGCGACACTGGGCTGCGCAGTGGCGCAGGACTATCAGCAGATGTTCATTGCACGGTTCATGGTCGGCGTCGGCGAAGCGGCGTACGGCAGCGTCGGCATCGCGGTGGTGATTTCCCTCTTTCCCAAACACATGCGGGCCACGCTGGCCAGTGCCTTCATGGCGGGCGGCATGTTTGGATCGGTATTGGGCATGGCCCTGGGCGGCGCCATCGCGGCCAAGCTTGGCTGGCGCTGGTCGTTTGCCGGCATGGCGCTGTTCGGCCTGGTCCTGGCAATGCTTTACCCGATCATCGTCAAGGAAGCACGCATCGCCCCGCAGCGCTTGGTGAGCAAGGCCGCCGCGACGATCAAGCACCCGTTGCGTACGCTGTTTTCCAGCCGCTCTGTGATCGCGACTTATGTTGGCAGCGGCTTGCAACTGTTCGTCGGCGGCACGGTGATTGTGTGGATGCCCAGTTATTTGAATCGCTACTACGACATGGGCACGGACAAAGCCGGGGGCATGGCAGCGATCATCGTGCTGTGCAGCGGCGTGGGGATGATCCTGTGCGGCATGCTCAGTGACCGTCTGTGCCGTCATTCACCGGAGCGCAAGGTGTCCCTGGCCATCGCATACTGCCTGGGCAGCTGCGTGCTGTTGTCGCTGGCCTTCGCGTTGCCGCCGGGGCCTGCGCAACTGGGGATGATCTGCCTGGGCATGCTGATTGCCGCGGGCACCACCGGCCCGGCCGGGGCCATGGTTGCCAATCTGACCCATCACTCGGTCCACGGCACGGCGTTCGCCACCTTGACCCTGGCCAACAACATGCTGGGCCTGGCGCCAGGGCCGTTCATCACCGGCCGAGTGTCCGATGTGATCGGCCTGCACGGCGCCTTCCAACTGGTGCCCCTCGTCAGTGTCCTGGCGGCGGCGGTGTTTTTTTATGCCCTGTGTCATTACCACAAAGACATCACTCGGATGAGGGATGAGCGCGTCGATGACGTGCCCGGTACAGCAGCGTGCGAGGTGAAGTTGTGAGTGGTCGTTTACGGATTGACGTGTTTTTCGATTTCATCTGCCCCTGGTGCTTGATCGGCAAGCGCCAATTGGAGCATGCGCAGGTCCAGTTTCGCAGTCGCCATCCGGGTGTGCAGATCACCACGGCGTGGCATGGGGTGCAGTTGCTGCCTCAGTTGCCGGTAGAAGGTGAACCCTTCGCCGATTTCTATCGCAAGCGTCTGGGTAATGCCGGCGCCATGACCGTGCGTCAGGCCCAGGTTCAGCAGGCTGCCAGGGCAGTTGGACTGGCCATCGACCTCGGCCGCATCGAAACGATGCCCAACACCGCTGACGCCCATCGTTTGTTCGAGCGGGTCAGCGCGCTGGGCAATGCTACTCAGCGTGAAATGTTGCTCGAACGACTGTTCGCCGCTTATTTCCGCAAAGGCGAAAACCTCGGTTGCCGTGAGACGTTGCTCGCGATTGCCCGCTCCTGCGGCGTCGATACGAACACGGTGCTCGATTGCCTGAAGGGCGACGCCACGCCTTTTGACGGATTCCCCGGAGCGACCAGTGGCGTGCCAGGCTTTCAGTTCGACGGCCGTATGACAGTGATCGGAGCACAACCTGCCCAGGCGCTGCTCGGGGCCATGAATGAAGCACTCAAGGAAAGTGATCGCGAGCGGCAGCCGGCATGATCAAACGTATTCCCGTACCTGTCGGCAAACACCCGCAGGCCGGTGGCCGTGCGCTGTTCGAGTTTGAAGACAAAAGTCTGGCGCTGTTCAACGTCGACGGGCATTTGTTCGCCATCGACGATAGCTGCCCGCACCAAGGCGCCTCGCTGTGTGGCGGGCGCCTCGACGGGCGAACGATTCAATGCTGCGCCCATGGGCTGCGTTTCGATCTGGCCAGCGGCTATTTGCTCAACTCCAACGCACTCAAAGTCGCCAACTACCCGGTCGAGGTGGTCGACGACCAGGCCTTTATTGTCATCGTTTCCCAGGAGTCCGCGCCATGAGCGCCATTGCTCTCACCCGAATCCATAGCCGAACGCGCGAGTTGGCGCCCGGCTTCATCGTCAGCTTGATCGTCGCGGCTGCCGCTTCCTTTCTGTCCGAGCATTACGGTGCGCCGGTGATGCTGTTTGCCTTGTTGCTGGGCATGGCGCTCAACTTCCTGGCGAGTGACGGCGTGTGCAAGGCCGGTATCGAGTTCACGGCGCGCACTGTATTGCGCATCGGCGTGGCGTTGCTGGGCATGCGCATCACCCTTGAACAGATGGCGGCGCTGGGTTGGAAGCCGGTGGCCCTGGTGGTGATTCTGGTGGTCGTGACCATCGGCGTCTCGGTGATCGCGGCCAAGGCTCTGGGTTTTCAGCGTTTGTTCGGCATGCTCACTGGCGGGGCGACCGCCATCTGCGGTGCCTCGGCGGCCTTGGCGCTGGCGGCGGCGCTGCCAAACCATCCGCAGAAAGAGCGTGCCACGTTATTTACCGTGATTGGGGTGTCGGCGCTTTCAACCCTGGCAATGATCGTCTATCCGATGATCGCCAACTGGCTGTCGTTGTCGCCGCAGGTGGCCGGGGTGTTTTTGGGCGCGACCATCCACGATGTCGCCCAGGTGGTCGGCGCTGGTTACAGCCTGTCGACCGAGACCGGCGATACGGCCACGGTCGTCAAGTTGATGCGTGTCGCGATGCTGCTGCCAGTGATCGTCTGCGCGGCCATGATTACGCGAATGCAAGGTGCCGACCCCACAGGCAAACGGCCGCCGCTGTTGCCGTGGTTCGCTGTCGGTTTTCTGATTCTGGCCTGTATCAACAGCACCGGATGGGTCGCGCCGCAGGTGCAGGGGGCGATCAATGAATTGTCGCGCTGGTGCCTAGTGGTTTCGATCAGCGCCCTGGGCATGAAAACCCAACTCAAGGAACTGGCCGCCGTTGGCCTCAAGCCGATCTTGCTGATGGTGGGGGAGACCGTGTTCCTTGTGATTCTTGTGCTGCTTTTACTGCGCTGGGGGATGTAAGTCCCACGGCATGCCGCACCCTGTTCCACAGCCGCCGCATTGCGTTAACTCCAGCGTCGTGCGGCACTCGACCGGCGTCACAAGCACCGGTTTTTTACGGCGACTGCACCAGCAGTCGCCGTTTTTTTTGCTCAGGATTATGTGGGGCCAGGGGAGGGTGGGGTGTCCGTCAAGGCCTTGGAAAGACCGGGCTTTTGCGTGCTGCGCCAGGTGGCGGGCGGCATGCCGAATTGCGTGATAAACCAGCGTGTGAAAGAGCTCGCCATGGAATAACCGAGCATGTCGGCGATCCGGCCCAGCGAGTAATTCGGGTTCTCCAGATAACGCAGCACCAGGTCGCGGCGCACTTCGTTGATCAGGTCGTTGAACGCGCAGCCATCGTCTTTAAGGCGACGCTGCAGCGTGCGCACGTTCATGCCCTGGGTCTGGGCGATTTGCTCGATGGTGGCGCGCCCCATGGGCAGCAGCAGGTAGATGGCTTTACGCACTTCGAACAGGGTCGACGGCCCTTCGGGGCTCTGCAGCGAGTCCAGGTAGCGCTGGGCGTAACGGGCCATGGCCGGATCGGCCTGAGGGTTGGTCATGTCGAGACTGGCATCGGGGCAGACGATGCCATTGAACTCGCTGCCGAATTCCAGGTTGCAACCGAACAGGCGCCGATGCAGCTGCAGGTTGTCCGGAGCCTGGTGAGTGAAGTTGACGCTGTAGGGGTGCCAATGCGCACCGAGCAGGGCGGCGCAGAGCCGGAACATCACACCGATTGCCAGTTCATTGGCTTGTCGGCAGGGCATCGGTGACTCGGTGACCACTTCCTCGCGGATGATCACCATCCTGCCGGCTTCCTCAACAAAGATCGCCAGGGAATCGTTCATCAGGTGGCGGTAATGCACCAACACGTGCAACGCATCGCGCAGCGTTCGCTGATGAGTCAGCAGCAGGCTGACGACGCCGAAATCCGAGAGCTGACGCGATTCGGCCATGCTCAGGCCGAAGGTCTGACAACCGCTGGCCGCCGCCGAATCCTCCAGCAGGCGCACCGCCGAATCGATCGGAATACGATGCTCGGGGGCTTGCAGGCGGGCCTTGCTCAGTCCGACGTTCGCCAGCAAATCATGGGGGTTGAGCGCCAGGTAGTGGGCCACTTCCAGGTAGTTGGTCAAGACGGCGGCGCGAACAAGCTTGGTCATGCAGAAGTCTTTCCTGGTAGGGACTCGATGGAAATGAGCGTGGCCGACTATAGCCAGCACGTCATGAAATGAAAAGTTTTTGCAGAGGCGTTTTCAGCTTCTCAACGACGACTCATCGGCGGCAATCCCGGTGTCATCAAAAGAAAAATCGCTGTCGTCAAATGAAAAGCGAACCAGGTGTGGGCTCTTTAATGTCGGACCTACAAAAAGATTCTGGCAACACAGCCAGTCGAGTCATCGTGAAGGCGAAGGTGTTCAAGTGAACAAACTGCAAACTGCCGCAACCGTTCTGATCGTACCGGGTCTGCGCGACCACGTTGCCGAGCACTGGCAAACGCTGCTGGAGGCCCGGTTGAGCAACGTGCGCAGCGTCCCGCCGCTTGAAACCGACAAGCTCGACTGCGCGGCCCGGGTCCGGGCGATCCAGCATGAACTGGAGCAGATCGACGGCCCGGTGATTCTCGTCGCCCACAGCGCCGGCGTGCTGATGGTCGCGCACTGGGCGGCCCGGCATCGCGCCCCGATCAAGGGTGCGTTACTGGCCACGCCGCCGGACCTCAATGCCTCCTGGCCCCAGGGCTATCCGTCCGCTGAAACCCTTCGAACCCACGGCTGGGACCCTCTGCCTGCCGGCGAGCTGCCTTTTCGCAGCATCGTCGCGGGCAGCACCAACGATCACCTGGCTAGCCTCGAGGCCGTCACCCGAATGGCCCGCGACTGGGGCAGCGAACTGGTCAACCTCGGCGAGGTCGGCCACCTCAACCCTGCCTCGGGCTTTGGCCATTGCCCGCAAGCCGAAGCACTCATTCTCGAACTGGATCGCTAGTCAGGCATCTGGCCGGCCGCGATACGTCCGGCAACTGCTCTGACGCGAGAAACAAACGCCGGCCCTTTCACCAGGGCCTGTGCAAGGAAAGCTGCGCTTAAAAATAAGTACAACATGGCGGAGACACCGTAATGCATAACAATAAGAGTCACGGCCACACACACCCTTCGCGTCACAGTCTGTTGGCCCTGGCCATTCTCGCTGCATCCATGCCGGTGGCCCACGCCGTCGAGCTCGATACCGGCAATCCTGACTGGGCCGTGCGTTTTGATAACACCGTGAAGTACAACTACGGCGTGCGCACCGAAAGTGCGGACAAGCGCATGCTGGGCACGCCGAACAACAACGACGGCGACTACAACTTTCGCAAGGCCGGGACCAACATCACCCACCGTGTCGACCTGTTGACCGAGATGGATGTGGTCTACAAGGACCACATGGGTTTTCGTGTCAGTGCCGCGAGTTGGTACGACAAGGCGTATGAAAACACCGGTTCCAACTCCAACCCGTTCGTCAACGGCAATGGCGGCACCTCGGGCCTGGTCGCCAATGACCCGCGCCTGGCGCCGGTGACTCGCGACAATGTCGGCAACGGCAGCCCACACCTGAGCAACTACGCCCAGCGCTACTACACCGGTCCCTCCGGTGAAATCCTCGACGCCTTCGTGTTCTACAGCACCGAAGTGGGCGAGGAGTCGCTGTTCAGCGTCAAGGCCGGGCAACACAACGTGTTCTGGGGCGAAACCATCCTGAACCCGGTGCATTCGATCAGCTACGGCCAGGCTGGCCTGGACCTGGCCAAGCTGGCGGCATCGCCCGGCACCGAGGCCAAGGAGCTGTTTGTCCCGCGCAACCAGATGTCGATGTCCTTCACGGTCAATCCCGAGCTGACAGTAGGAGCCCAGTATTTCTTCGATTGGGATGCCGCGCGCCTGCCAGAGGCGGGCACCTACTATGGCGGTTCCGATCTGGTGGGTTTCGGCGCGCAGTCGTTCCTGCTGGGCAACACCAATTCCGTGGTCCCAGGCAGCCCGTTGGGTTGCGGCCTGGCACCTTGCAACGCATTGACCAACGTGCGCCGTGGCGATGACCTGACACCTCGTAATTCTGGCGATTGGGGCGTTATGGCCAGATGGTCGCCCGCCTGGCTGGACGGCACTCTTGGCGTTTACTACCGCCAGACGTCGGACATTTTGCCTCAGGCCTGGCTCGACGCCAGAGGTTTGAGCTCGGCCAATGCCAATGGCACCGCCCCGGCAGGTCAAGTGCCGGCGGTGGTCAACACGCTGAACTCGCTGAGCACCGCCACCTATCAACTGGCGTACTCCGACAAGATCGACATCTTTGGCCTGAGCCTGTCCAAGGACATCGGGGGTATCAGCGTCGGCAGTGACCTGAACATCCGCCATAACATGCCGCTGGCCAGTATCCCGGCGATTGTCAGCACCAGCAGTCCGCTTGGGCTGGGGCGTGGTCTCGGTCTGTTGCCTCCGCGAACTGCGGCCACCGGTGTCATCTACGACACCCCGCACGATGGCGACAGCATGAGCGCCACCGGCGACACGCTGCACTGGACGATCAACGGCCTGATGACCCTGCCCAAGACCCCGGTGTTCGACTCGGCCGTTCTGCTCGCCGAGCTCTATTACAGCAATCTCCTCAAGCTCGATGACAAGAATGAAGCGCTCTACAAGGGCAAGAGTACTTACCGCGGTCTCGATGCGCCGACCCGTGACAACTGGGGCATCGCGGTCAATTTCACGCCGACCTGGTACCAGGTATTCCCGGGCGTGGACATGAGCCTGCCGATGTCCGTCAACGTGGGGCTGGACGGTGTTTCACCGGTCTCTGGCGGTGGCGCGAAAGACACCGGCAACTATGCGTTAGGCGTCGGTGCAGCGATCTACAACAAGTACTTCGTCGACCTCAAGTACGTGGACGCCTTCGGCAAGGCTGACAAGTGCAATGTCAGCGGCAACAGCACCGGGGCTGCCAACGCCGGAAGTGGCGACGGCTCCACGCCGAACGCCTTCAGCGGTAACGAAAACTATGCGTGCTACGCCGGTGGCTATTCAGCCTTCTCGGGCGGCGGTGCGACCACCGAAGACCGTGGCGCGCTGTACCTGACGCTGAAAACCACCTTCTGATTCACCCAATGCTTAGTCACTAAGCAGGAGTATGACCCATGAAATTCGTCCCAACTCTGCTGGCCGCGTCCCTGGCCATGGCCGCTGCCGTTCATGTACAGGCAGCCGTATCGACACAAGAAGCCGCCCGGCTGGGCAGCAGCCTGACCCTGATCGGCGCCGAAAAAGCCGCCAGCGCCGACGGTTCCATTCCCGCCTATGCCGGCGGGCTGACCACGGCCCCGGCCAGTTTCAAGGCCGGCGACAGCATGCGTCCGGACCCTTTCGCCAGCGAGAAACCGGTGTTGGTGATCGATGGCAAGAACGTTGATCAGTACAAGGGCATGCTCAGTGCCACCACGGTTGAACTGGCCAAGCGCTTCCCCAGCTACCGCGTCGATGTCTACCCGACCCATCGCACCGTCGCCTTGCCGCAAGCGGTGCTGGACAACAGCGTGAAGAACGCCAATGGCGCCAAGTCCCTGGAAGGCGGGCTGGCCATCGACAACGTATTGCCCGGCGTGCCGTTTCCGATTCCGCAATCGGGCAGCGAGGCGATGTGGAATTTCCTGCTGCGTTATCAGGGCGTCAACATCAACTCCAAGTACGACTCCTGGAACGTCGACTCGGCCGGGGTGGCGAGCCTGGCGACCACGGGGCAGGCGTTCATCACTTACCCGATCTACGAAAATATGGCGCAGCCCATCAGCAGCGCGGACGTGTACTACCAGATGAAGTTGTATTACACCGGGCCGGCGCGGCGGGCCGGCGAGTCGATCATGCTCAAGGACGCGGCCAACCCGCTGGAGCAGCCGCGCCGCGCCTGGCAGTACCTGCCGGGCCAGCGCCGCGTGAAATTAGCACCCAACCTGGCGTATGACACGCCGAACCCGGGGACTGCCGGCGCCGGCACTTACGACGATGTGTTTGTGTTCAACGGCGCACTGGATCGTTACGACTGGAAGCTGGTCGGCAAGCAAGAAATGATCGTACCGTACAACACCTACAAATTGACCTACGCCCAGGATCCGAAAAGCTTGACCACGCCCAATCACCTGGCGCCCGACTTCGTACGCTGGGAGAAACACCGCGTGTGGGTGGTGGAAGGCAACCTCAAGGCAGGTGCACGTCACGTCTATCAGAAGCGCCGCTTCTACCTGGATGAAGACAGCTGGGCCGCACTGGCTTCTGATCAGTACGACGCGCGTGGTCAGCTCTACCGTGGTTCGTTCGCGTTCCTCAGCCAGAGCTATGACAAGCAGGTACCGGACTCCACGCCTTTCATGATCTACGACCTGATCGGCGGGTCCTACAACATCAACGGTGTGGTGGGCCCTTACGGCGGCATCCGTTACATCGACTCGCTGTCCAAGGCGCAGTGGTCGCCGGAGTCCCTGGCGGGCGCCGGTATTCGCTAAAGCGACCTGTTGCAACGCCGGGCTGCACGCGACGTGCGCCCGGCGCAGTTTTTTCATGAGGACGCCGTATGTGTTCGTACAAAAAGTACCGGCAGTTGGCGCTGGGTATGGCCCTTGCTCTGTTGCAGGGCTTTGCCCACGCCACCAGCTTCGTCGACGTGCTGGACCAGCCGGCCAAGGCCAGCGCCCTGGCGGTCAGCAGCCCGTTGCTGGGCGTGGCCCGTGCGGGAGAGCGGCTGGTCGCCGTCGGGCAACGTGGCCACATTCTCTATTCCGATGATGGCGGCAAAGACTGGCAACAGGCCGCCGTACCGGTCAGTGCCGACCTCAATGCCGTCAGTTTTCCTTCAGCAGCCCAGGGCTGGGCGGTCGGCAATGATGGCGTGGTGTTGCACAGCAGCGATGCCGGAGAAACCTGGACCAGACAACTGGACGGTCGGCAGATCGGTGCGTTGCTGGTTGAACATTACGGTGCGCTGGCCCGCGCCGAACCGGCCAATGAGCAATGGGCGACGCTCGCCGCCGACGGACAGCGGCTGACAGAGGAGGGCGCCGACAAGCCGCTGCTCGACGTTTGGTTCGCCAACGAAAAAACCGGTTATGTGGTCGGTGCGTTCAACCTGATTCTGCGTACCGACGATGGCGGTCATCACTGGACACCGTTCCAGGACCGCACCGACAACCCGCAAGGGTTGCACCTCAATGCCATCGCCTCGACGGGGGATGCGCTCTACATCGTTGGCGAACAGGGGTTGTTGCTCAAGTGGGATGACCTGGGCCAGCGTTTCGTGGCACTCGATTCGCCGTATCAGGGCAGCTTTTTCGGAGCGATTGGCCGGCCTGGCGAAGTACTTGTCTACGGTCTGCGCGGGCATGTGTTTCGCAGCCTCGACGGGGGTTCCAGCTGGACCCCGCTGAAGACCGGCCAGCAGGTCAGCATCTCCACTGCCACGGTGGACGCCAAGGGTCGATACCTGCTGTTTAGCCAGGCAGGACAAATGCTGGTCCACGTAGACGGCACGCGCCTGACATTGGTGCCTCAGCAAAACCTGTCCCCATCAGCCGGCGCCATCAAGGCGCCCGACGGCAGCCTGGTGCTGGTGGGCAGCCGTGGTGCACGCGTACTGAACGTCAAGTAACAATCGAATCAATAAGAGCGAGTACCCAGACATGGCAAACATCAAGCAAGACACCATGCCGGTGATCCGCCACTTGCGTGACTTCGATCAGCACTCCGGCAACCGGCTGGAGCGCTGGGTATTCAATTACCGCCCGCTGTTCATGCTGTTCATGGCGTTGATCACGTTGGTCCTGGGCTACATGGCGGCTACCCGCCTGGAGCTGCGTCCCAGCTTCGAAAAGATGATTCCGCAGAGCCAGCCCTACATTAAAAACTTTTTGGAGAACCGCAAATCGTTGCGCGGCCTGGGCAGTTCCGTGCGGGTGGTGGTGGAGAATACCCAGGGCGACATTTTCGACCCCGAGTACCTGGCCGTGCTCAAGCAAGTCAACGACGACTTGTTCCTCACCGCAGGCGTTGACCGCGCCTGGATGAAGTCATTGTGGAGCCCTTCGGTGCGCTGGAACGAAGTGACCGAGGAAGGTTTCCAGGGTGGCCCGGTGATGCCCGATGCGTACCACGGCTCCCCCGAAGACATCGAACAGCTACGCCAGAATATCAACCGAGCGGGCATCGTCGGCAGCTTGGTGGCCAGCGATTTCAAATCGAGCATGTTGATTGTGCCGCTGCAGGACAAGACCTCGGCGACCGGTCACAGCATCGATTACCACGCGTTCGCGCAGATGCTTGAAGAGCAACTGCGCGACAAGATCGAGTTTGCCGGCGACAGCAAGGCACGCCAGGCGGGGGAGGAGGGGCAGGGCAAGTACAAGGTCCGCGTGATCGGCTTTGCCAAGTTGATCGGTGATCTGATCGACGGCCTGATCCAGGTGATGATGTTTTTCGGTCTGGCCGTGGTCACCTCGTTCGTCATCATCTACCTCTACACCCGTTGCCTGCGCAGCACATTGTTGGTGATTTTCTGCTCGCTGACGGCGGTGGTCTGGCAGTTGGGTATCGTGGCCTGGCTGGGTTACGCCATCGATCCGTACTCGGTGCTGGTGCCGTTCCTGATCTTCGCCATTGGCGTGTCCCACGCCGCGCAGAAGATGAACGGCATCCTGCAGGACATCGCCCTTGGCACCCATAAACTGGTGGCGGCGCGGTACACCTTCCGGCGTCTGTTTATCGCCGGAGTCACCGCGTTGCTGGCCGACGCGGTGGGTTTTGCGGTGTTGATGCTGATCGATATTCCGGTGATTCAGGACCTGGCGATTACTGCCAGTATCGGCGTCGCGGTGCTGATCTTCACATCGCTGTTGCTGATGCCGGTGGCCCTGTCTTACATCGGCGTTGGCGCCAAGGCTGCCGAGCGCGCACTGAAGATCGACAACCGCGCTGCGCAGAGTCGCGGCTTTGGCAAACTGTGGGATTTGCTCGACCGTTTCACCACCCGCAAGTGGGCCATGGGTATCGTGCTCGGTGCTGTGGCGTTGGGTATAGCGGGCTTCGTGGTCAGCCTGCAACTGCAGATCGGCGACCTCGACAGCGGCGCCCCGGAGTTGCGCGCGGACTCGCGCTACAACCGCGATAACGCTTACATCACCAGCCACTATGCGCTGTCCAGCGACCTGTTCGCGGTGATGATCAAGACTCCGCCGGAAGGCTGCCTGAATTATCAGACGCTGATCCTGGCCGACCGTTTGGCTTGGGAACTGCAGCAATACCCTGGTGTACAAGCGACTTCATCGCTGGTTAACGCGGTGCGCCAGATCACCGCGGGATCGTTCGAGGGCAACCCCAAGCTGAACAGCATCCAGCGCAACCAGAACGTGCTGAACTATGCCGCGCAGCAGGCCTCGGTCAATGCGCCGGAATTGTTCAATACCGACTGTTCGGTCATGCCGGTGATTGCCTTTCTCAAGGACCACAAGGCAGAAACCCTGGACGCAGTGGTCGCCATCGCCGACAGATTCGCCAGGGAAAACAGCACCGAGGACCGACAATTTCTGCTGGCCGCCGGCACCGCCGGTATCGAAGCGGCGACCAACATTGTGGTACGTGAAGCCAACCATACGATGCTGCTTTACGTGTACGCGGCGGTGACGCTGTTCTGCCTGATCACCTTTCGCAGTTGGCGCGCCACGCTGGTGGCGCTGTTGCCGCTGGTGCTGACGTCGATACTGTGCGAGGCCTTGATGGTGGTCATGGGCATCGGCGTAAAGGTGGCGACGTTGCCGGTGATCGCTTTGGGGGTCGGGATCGGGGTGGATTACGCGCTGTATTTACTCAGCGTGCAGCTGCAATACCAGCGCCAGGGCTTGCCGCTGGCACAGGCCTACCGTAACGCGGTGTCGTTCACCGGCCGGGTGGTGGGGCTGGTCGGCATCACCCTGGCCGCCGGAGTGGTGTGCTGGGCCTGGTCACCGATCAAATTCCAGGCCGACATGGGCATCCTGCTGACCTTCATGTTCCTCTGGAACATGCTCGGTGCGCTGATCCTTATCCCGGCGCTGTCGCATTTCCTGCTGCGAAATATTGCGCCTGTTCCATCAAAGGCCACTGAACGCCCGGCGGAACTTGTAGGGGCACACCCGTAGGTTGGCACTTAAGCGAATAAAACGATTGATAAAAACGTATATAAGCTTTAAACGGGAGGCTCTCTGGCGTAGTGCCGGAAAATAATAAATGAGTATCGCCAGTTTTGGCTCAGGGAGCGCTGATGAGTGTTCGTCCATTGACCGACTCCCCGCGGCAATCGATCGATTGCGACGTTGTCGCCGCTCAACTAAACGGAAGTTCGGAATCTGTCGGCATGGCCCACGTCAACAACGACGACGCGGTCGAACAATTGCTGGCCTCTGCGCGCCACTGGTGCCACACCACCGCATGGGTGGTGTACCGCGCCGGTGAACAAATGCACCTGGTCGGGCAGGGCGATCCACAGGCGCAGTGGCCATCCAGCGTTGCCAATGAAGAGTTCGAAGCCTTTTGCCTGGCTCGGCAGTTGCACCGCTGGCCAACCGGCAGAGGCGAAAGTGTACTGGGTTGGGTACTCGCGCCAGTCGATGACGCCGAGGAGTCGGCGCTCGCAGAATTTGCGCAGCGCCTGGGCATTCAAGTACAAACCAACACCCTGGCCCGTGCGCAGATTACTCAGCGTGTGCTGTATGAAATTACTTACCTCGCCAGTTCGACCCGCGACCGGTCAGTGTTTCTGGTGGGGGTTCACCAGTTGCTGGCTAGCCTGATCGATGCCGAGAACTTCTATCTCGCGCTGTATGACCCGCACACGGGCAAGATCGACTACCCGTATTACGTCGACATCATCGACGTTGATGCCGTGGAGGCCGAGCACTACGAATACCTTGATGCCTCGCACCTGTCGTTGACCGGCCAGGTGTTGACCACGGGCCAGCCGTTGCTGATTGACGCCGCCGGTATTCGCGCGGCTCAGGCCGAGGGCCGCTTCTATTGCGTGGGGGATCGTCCCGAGTTCTGGATGGGCGCACCGTTGAAAAATGCTTCGGATGACGTGTTTGGCATGCTGGCCATGCAGGTCTACGACGTTTCCCGCACCTACAGCGCTGAAGACCGCGCGCTGTTTCTGGTGGTGGCCCGTCACGTGGCCATGGCGCTGGACCGGATTCTGCACCGCGAGAACCTGGAAGGGATTGTCATGCGCCGCACCCTCGAGCTTTCGGCGCTCAACGCGGCATTGAGGCAGGAAGTGGCAGAGCGAGAGCGCGCTGAACATCTGCAGAGTGCGCTATTCCAGATTGCTGAACTGTCGAGCCAGCCTGGCGATATGGCCGAACTGTTTCAAACCTTGCATGGCATCGTCGGTGATCTGCTGTTCGCGCAGAACTTCTACATCGCGTTGTTCGACGACGCGACCGGTGAAGTGACCTTTCCTTATTATGTCGATGAGCGACAGACGACTTGTCCAAAGGCACGTCGTGGGCGCAGGGGCTTGACCGAGTACATCATCCGCCAGCGTCGACCTTGCCTGATTGACTCGGGCGAGGCTGAGCGATTGTCTGCACAGGGCGAAATCGAATTGGGCCATGAGTCTGTCCGATCTTACTCCTGGCTGGGCATTCCATTGTTCGATGGCGACGTGGTGCGTGGCGTGCTGGCGGTGCAAAGCTATACCTCGCAGGTGCGCTACTCGCTGCGTGACCAGGAACTGCTCACGTTCGTGTCGCGGCACATCGATACAGCGTTGTCGCGACGCACGGCCGCCGAAGCGATCCACGCTGCCAACCTCAAGCTCGAAGCCCGGGTGCAGAACCGCACACGCGAACTTGATCACGCCAATGCCAAGTTGCAGCACGAAAACTCCCACGATGCGCTGACCGGGCTGCCGAATCGTACCTACCTGCAACAGCGCCTCAATCTGGCCTGGTCGCGATTCGGCAGCGAAGGCGGGCACCTGGCGGTGATGTTCATCGACCTCGATCGTTTCAAGATGGTCAACGACAGTCTCGGTCACCACTTTGGCGATCTGCTGTTGATGCAGGCCGCCCACCGTTTACGCAGTTGCCTGCGCGACACCGACATGCTCGCGCGACTGGGGGGCGATGAGTTTTCGGTACTCGCTCCCGAGGCGCCGCTGGACGTGCTGATCGAAATCGCCGAACGGATCCTGGTGGCGTTTGACCTGCCGTTTTTCATCAATGGCCATGAAGTTTTTTCGTCCTGCAGTATCGGTATTGTCAGCGCCGACAGTCAGTTCCATCACGAACCCGCCGACTTGCTGCGCGATGCCGATGCGGCGATGTACCGGGTCAAGAGTGCCGGTCGCGACAGCTACGCGGTGTTCAATCAGGAGGTGCGCCGCGAAGTCTCGGACCAGATGGAGCGAGAAGGGGCCTTGCGCAATGCGCTCAAACGTACCGACGAATTGCTGCCGTATTTCCAGCCGATTGTCAGCGTCGAAAGCGGCGAACTGTTGGCACTTGAAGCGCTGATCCGCTGGCATCAGCCGGGCGGCCGAGTGATCGGGCCAGGTGAGTTTTTGCCGAATGTCGAGGGATTGCGTCTGATCGGTCGACTGGACCTGTACATGCTCACCAGCGTCGCAGTGATCCTCGCACAACCCCAGCACGCCAATTGGCCGGCGGTGCACGTCAATTGCTCCAGTTACAGCATGATGCGCCCGGACTTTGCCAGTGATGTGCTTGCACTGTTGGCGCTGCACCAGGTTGCGCCGTCGCGGATCTGCCTGGAATTGACCGAAGGAGCGTTGGTGGCCGAGCCGGCTATTGCCCGGCAGAACATGCAGCAATTGGCCGACAACGGCATGTCGGTAGTGCTCGATGACTTCGGTGCAGGATTTTCATCCCTGAGCTACGTGCATCAATACCGTTTCAGCGGCTTGAAGATCGACAAGTCATTCATCCTCGAACTGACCACCAGCACCCGCAGCCGCGCGATCGTGCGGGCGATTGTACGAATGGCTGAATCGCTTGGCCTTAGCGTGGTGGCCGAAGGTGTCGAGGATGAAGCGACGCTGGTCTTGCTGCGCGAAATAGGCGCTGGGCAGGCCCAGGGTTATTACTTTGCCAAGCCTATGGGGTTGGATGCATTGCTGGAAACGTCGCTGGTCGGTCGCTAGGGTTGAACAATTTATATAACTAAACTAAACAGACATTTAGCTTAGTTATAATTCATGGGTATATAAAGGTTGATAGTCACTGAATGAGAGGGCTCAAGCCAAATGACCAACAATGTGTTCAAAACCGTCGTTCCTGGCGTTGATGCACTAATCGCAGCACTGGATTTGGAGCCTCATACCGAAGGGGGTTTCTACCGCAGGACTTTCCAGTCGGATCGCCATGCCATGGTTGAAACAGATAGCGGCCCGCGTTACCTGATGACATCCATTTATTATTTGCTGACCCAGGATTCGCCGACAGGCCATTTCCATCTCAACCAATCAGACATCGTGCATTACTACCATTTGGGAGACGCGATTCAGTACAGCCTGATTTTTCCAGACGGCTCGTTGAAAACTGTGGTGATGGGCAGCGACGTTATCGCCGGAGAATGTTTGCAGCTGCATGTGCCGGGCGGTGTCTGGAAAGCCTCGCGGCTTACGGATGGATTGTCGGGATACGGTTTGATCAGTGAAGCGGTTTCGCCCGGGTTTGATTATGCGGATATGGAGTTGGGTAATCGGCAGAAGCTCAGCGAGCAATTCCCGAAGCATTCGCAGCTGATTGGAGAGTTGACGCAGGAATGAGGAGCCTGGCCAATTGATCGCCTCAAAACCTGCGTGTAACCGGGCTAATCTCGAAACATAATGTTGGTGAAAATAGGAATGGTCGGATGATTGTGCGGCTCATTACTTATTGAATTTATTGAGTTTTATTAAAAAATTGCATTTGTTGTGTTGCAATATTCATACAGTCGGTTTTGTTGCGTGAAAGGACTTGTCCGTGCGCAACACTTTTGGGCTAACTCAGCTAACAGTCGCATGAATGACTGAAGCAAATGTTGCTGTTTAGCCTTAAGCATTCACTGCAGCCTATCGAAATGCTGCTTTCGATTTAGGCCTATTTTTGGCTCAACTACGAGTTCGAACCCCGCGAGCCTGTCGAATTTGGTAATGCTGGCGGATCTGAACTGGTAGCTATCGGCTGTGGATTCAACCGGTCGACAACGACAACGCTGGCTTTTCGGCATTGCTGCTTTAGCGATTGACTTTGAAGGGAGAAAGAACCGTTGGTTGCCTTCAGTTCACCCCTCGCTATGACCGACCGCATACGCTATTTAGCGGGCGCTCATTAATATACGACTAGGGACGGCAGTGGGGGAGCGATGCTGCTGAGCCCGAGGCAAGTGAATACACCGACGATCTCTTCGTTGAGTCCCAACCCGCTGAAATAACTCGGATAACGGCAGTTTCTTGATCAGATCAACGGCCGCTGGGTCGAGGCACGCTACGAGCCACAAGCGTGCTGACCAATTCAGATTTGGGGATGCGGCGGAAAATGAAGAACCACAACTTCGTTACTAGGATCATTTATGGATTGTGGCGCGTAAGCAAAATCAGCGTAGCAGCTTCAAAACGTCGGGGGGGGGGGATTGAGGCAGGTTCTAATTCCGAGCGAATTGTCCCGGATCGACAGTGATCGAGATTGGAACCAAAAACGGTTGCTTAGAATTTTTTACAGCCAATACGGAGGAGCTGCGATTTCGTTGTGGCCGACCGGCAATCGATCCATTGCGGACGCTCGCGAGAGTGGCGCCAAATGGCTGCGAAGCCGCTTCAGATAACCGAAATGTATCCATTACAATTTTTTGAACGTATTGGTCTTTTGATTTTACGATGGACCTCAAGACTTTTCTGGCACGAGGCGCACCATGCACATTGCGATCCTTACCTTCGAAGGGTTCAACGAACTCGATTCGCTCATTTCGTTCGGCATCCTCAACCGGGTTCAAAAGCCTGGTTGGCGAGTGTCTATCGCCAGCCCCACAGATAAGGTGCTATCGATGAACGGCCTGAAAATCGAGGCGCAGGCGTCGTTGGAGGAAGCCTGCGGCGCGGATGCAGTGCTGGTGGGTAGTGGGAGATTGACTCGGGACGTCGTCGCGGACGAGGCACTGATGTCTCGACTGAAACTCGACCCGGCTCGCCAACTCTTGGGCGCCCAGTGCTCGGGCACGCTCATACTTGCAACGCTCGGCCTGCTAGACGACGTTCCGGCGTGTACGGATCTGATCACGAAGCCATGGGTTGAAGAAGCCGGCGTGGCGGTGCTCAATCAGCCGTTTGTGGCCAAGGACAATGTCGCAACCGCTGGCGGCTGCCTATCGTCGCAGTATCTGGCGGCCTGGTTCATCTCTCGTTTAGCTGGTGTAGAGGCTGCACGCAGTGCTCTTCACTATGTTGCCCCGGTGGGGGAGAAGGACGTTTACATAACGCGGGCAATGGCGAATATTTCGCGGTTTCTTTAAGGCGAGCAGTGGCTGCTAATGGTTGTTGGAAACGGTGATGGTCAATGCTCAGCCTCGTCGAGCAATCAGGTCGCGTATGCAGACTGGCCTTATAAACGACCGCTGACGAGTTGTTTACCTCGCCTCTGGGTTTCCAGCATCCAGGACAAAAGTATGAGAGGCAGCCTCTATCCGCTCTTCGAGTTGGGCAATGTAGGATTTAGCGTCCTCTAGGCTGGGGATCGAAACTGCCGTTTCGCCTAGCCAAACTTTGCAACCGCTTCCTTGCTCATTTGTTTCAATAGTGATTTTCATCTGCAAACCCTTTGCTGTTGAGGCGGCGGAGGGTAACGCTATTTTTTGATGATTCATAATGTATCAGAGGCTCTACATCAGACCTTTCAAGGCAATTTGATGTCAGTTTTTAGACTTCGCCAGGTCTTTCGACAGGTGATCAAGCAGCGACGCTAATTTTAGCTCGGCATCAGCCAACGCCTGTTCTGACGCGACTTTCCAGTAGGGTGCGATTTCTAGCAAATCAGGTTCCTCCTCGGCCCGCAGGCACCATTGATGATGATCGTGCCATGAGCCGAGCGACGCTTGTACCGACTTCAATTGATCCCTGGATTTTGCCTTGAGCGGTGACAGTGTTGGAAACGCATCGGAGAGGTATCTCGCGTTTTTCACAATAATCCTCAGCTCGTGCCGATCAAAATTTTTGTCCCGAAGTCCGGCGATCAGTTGAGTGATTCTTTTCTTCAGGGCTTTCTCAATCTGTCTTTTTACATCAACCAGTTCGCCGGCTCGCTCGGCTGTCCTGAATATCTCTGGCCATCGATCCAGTTCGGCAAATAGTTTGTCGAGCACTGAGCTGGCAGCGATCTTCCGATACTGCTCTGTCAGGGTTGCGCTTCGGCTGATTGCTTGGCGCGAGTACCCCTTTTTTCGAAGCTCATCAACGATGACCTCCAGATCCCTCGTGGGAGTCGTCGCTCTGCCGACCTCAGCGGCAGCTTGATTCAATTCGATAACCTCTGGCATGTTGCGCAGCGGTCGCAAAAGGCTACGTATTTTCCGTACTGCAATCCTCAGATCATGCAGCGCTTCGCTGTCACTGTTGGCTTGCAGCCGAGCGCGCGAGTGATAGAGGGAGACCTCCAGGGAAATGATCTGAGCCACAAAATCGTTGACAAAAGACATCATCGTCCTCGCTTGTGAGTGGGTTCGCAGAGCAATTGTTCGTTGCAGCCATTGCGCACGGGCACTGCAATATAAAATTCATCAAGTTGCCGCTGTGGATTCGCGGGAAGTCGATAGACTGGAACCTTTTGTCGCAGGAATGGAATGGTGTTGATGCGTCGTGTTGTTTTCAATCAAAAAGGTGGGGTAGGCAAGTCGAGTATTGTGTGCAACCTGGCTGCTGCAAGCGCAATGGAAGGCTACCGGACGCTCGTTGTCGACCTGGACGCCCAGGCCAACTCCACGTATTACCTCACCGGCCTGACTGGGGATGATATCCCGGTGGGCATTGCGGATTTTTTCAAGCAAACCCTGTCTTCTGGGCCGGCAGCCAAAAAAAGCCGCGCTCATATCGTTGAGACACCCTACGATAATCTGCACCTCATCACTGCCAGCCGCGAGCTTTCGGATTTACAGCCCAAACTGGAAGCGAAATTCAAGATAAACAAGCTGTGCCGGTTTCTGGACGACATTTCACAAGACTACGACCGGATCTACATCGATACGCCTCCGGCGATGAACTTCTATACGTTCAGTGCCCTCATCGCAGCGGATGCGGTTTTGATTCCATTTGATTGCGATACCTTCGCTCGTCAGGCGTTGTACCAGGTGCTGGCACAGGTGGCAGAATTTCAGGGTGACCATAATGAGTCATTGGTCGTTGAAGGGATTGTCATCAATCATTACGTCAGCACCACTGGCTTTCACCGCAATCTGGTCGAAGAGCTCATCGCGGAAGGGCTGCCGATTCTTCCGGTGTATCTCGGCAGCTCGGTGAAGATGCGTGAATCACATGAGCGCTGCCAACCTTTGATTCACCTCGACCGGCATCACAAGTTGACAGGCCAGTTTGTTGATCTCTTACACCTGCTGGAGGAGACAGGCTGAATCGGCACGGGCGCTGAAAGAATTCGAAATAGTGCATTCCATCGACTTGAGGTCGGGCGATCAAAAACGCTGCTTAACTAAGCATTGGCATTTTTCAGATCAACTGTCCAAGCGGGGTGAAAGGAATGGCTGACAAATTCCGGGTGCTGTTTGTCTGCGCTAAAAACGATGTCCGTTCCTTGCTGGCCGAAGCGCTGCTTCGCCACACTGATTCTTCACACTTTGAAGCTTTCAGTGCTGGCCTCGAACCGGGCGAGGTTGATCCTCGCACCCTGGAGTCTCTCGAACACATAGGCATAGAGAGCAATGGCTTGCGTAGCAAATCGATCGATGAATTTGAAGGACAGCAGTTCCACTACGTCATCACACTGTGTGATAAGTCTTCCGAAGAAGCCTCACGAATGCCGTCTTCCGATGAAGCGATCATGTGGAGTTTTGAAGACCCGACGACCAGTGAGAAACATGAGCCTTTGCGTCATGCACTCCAGGAGATTCACGACCGCATCAAAATGTTCGTCACAGTAAAGACAAGGTCGTGATGTTTCGAAATTCAGGAGAAAAAAGCTTCTGAGCGTTGTTGCGCAGGCTCCGTGTTTCTGTGCCGTTGCTGCCAAGCTAACTGTGCCTGGACTTCAGCTGCTGCATTTAAAACGCTCTGCGCCCAGCTCTCATCATCCGGACGCACGACCACGACGCGAAAACCGTGATCATAGCCTTCAATCTGCACGCCCTCGGAATCATCGACATGCAAGTCGATATCGAATGCGGGTGGAAACTTCGAAGGGGAGTTCGAAAGCCCATGCGCTGTCAGGGCATGGTTATGCCGAACACTGTTGACCACACCGTCAACGTGGATACCGTGTAGTAATAACCAGCGCCGGATGTAAGATGGTGTCCGACCGGACGACGTGTAGACCCAGATGCTGCATCCCTGTCGGCGTAACTCTCGGGTCAGGTCGCGTGTTCCCCTACGCAATGGTTCGCCGAGCCAACGATGAACAAAAGCCGGCAGCCTGCTGTGCTCGACAGCGCAGTGATGGGCCTGACAGGCCAACGTGTCATCGATATCAAACGAAATACGGATGCGCTGGCGGCTGAACGCGTCCATCGGAATGGAACGCTTGATTGCTTGCCACGCTCGACCGCTGGAAACCCGGCATCTGTCGAGCATCGGATACCTGCTCATCATTCGCCCCCCAGATAGACGGGCACTGGTTTGTCGCTCACAAAAAATTCCTTTGGATCAGGCGCTTGTTCTTCCAGGAAGGCTGCATATTTTTTCTTGATCTTGGGCAATTCGTACAAGGCCTTGACGCCATGTTTGGCGGAGTTGCGGATGACGGATGACGGGTTGAAGTAACCCTCGGCGTTGTCCAGCGTCAGTACGAACGGCGGCAGCCCTGCACGCATGAGCAAGTAACTGACGATCAGCGACCCAGTGCGGTTATTGCCTTCAATGAACAATTGCGGCTTGCTGAGGATCCGTACATAGACACCGGCCGCACGCTTCCAGACAGATTCGCTGCGATACGCACAGTACCAGTTGTACAAGTCCTTTATCCCGCCTTCAACGTTGTTGAAGAAGTGTTCTTCGGTCGCCGCGAGGTGCTGAGCGTACTCCAGACGACGTGCCGGGTCTCGGCCGCAGAGAACGGTGGCATTGATCTCCAGCATCAGGTTCAGTTGCTGAAGATCGAACAGATCGACACCACGGGCGACATAGTCGTCAATCAGCGCATAGCCATCAACCACATTGCGCAGCACTTCGTCAGTCAAGGGATCACGCGGCTCGGTGAAGTGCCTGCTGAGCTCGGCAAAGCGACCCTGCACCTTACGGAGTGCACGCTCGATTGCTGGCAAGTCAAGACGACGCTTTGCGGACATTGGCAATCCTGATTAGAAGTGTGAGAGGTAAAAAGACCGAAGGCATGCCAATGTCGTTTGCCATTGACTGCTTTCGGTCTTGACCGGACGTTTGTCGATTAGCTGAATTTGCCGCTGATGTAATCGCTCGTCATTTGCTCGCGGGGATTGTCGAATATCTGGGCCGTGGGGCCCATCTCAACCAGATAACCGGTACGCGTACCCTGGGAAATATCCACCGAGAAAAATGCCGTGGTGTCAGCGACACGGATCGCCTGCTGCATGTTGTGAGTCACCAGCGCGATGGTGTAATCCTTCTTCAACTCGACCATCAATTCTTCAACACGGCGGGTGGCGATCGGGTCAAGTGCGGAGCACGGCTCATCCAGCAACAGGACTTCCGGTTCGGTGGCGATGGCGCGGGCGATACACAGTCGTTGCTGCTGGCCGCCCGAGAGGGACAGGCCGCTGACCTTGAGTTTGTCCTTGACTTCATCCCACAACGCCGCGCCCTGCAAGGCGTGCTTGACGCGGTCACCCAGGTCGCCCTGATAGCGATTGAGGCGCAGGCCAAACGCAACGTTATCGAAAATGCTCATCGAGAACGGGTTCGGCTGTTGAAACACCATCCCGATATAGCGGCGCACGACCACTGGATCGACGCCCTTGCCATAGACGTCCTGGCCGAGGAAATGCACATGGCCTTCGAAACGAAAGCCTTTCACCAGATCATTCATTCGATTGAGGCTGCGCAGTACAGTACTCTTGCCGCAGCCCGAAGGACCAATGAATCCGGTGATCTTGTTTTTTTCGATTGGCACATGGCTGTCACGTACCGCCATAAAGTTGCCGTAGAAAATCTTGTCCAGCTTGCAGTCCATGACCACAGGTACCTGGGCCTCGAGCGGGGCGACTTTTTGCGCAGATAATACATTCACACTATGTGCTCCCATTCTTAAAACTTTGGCTTGCCGAAGATTCGGCTGACGATATTCACGATCAGCACGATCATCACCAACACCAGCGAGGCCGCCCATGCGAGCTCAAGCTGATTGTCGAACGGCATGCCGGAGAAGTTGTAGATCAGTACGGCGAGCGATGCGGTCGGATTCATCACCGCCAGGCTGCCGTCGTGGTAGATCCAGTAGTTGCTGAACAGGGCGGTAAACAACAGCGGCGCGGTTTCGCCGGCTGCACGGGCCACCGCCAGCATTACGCCGGTCAGGATCGCCGGCAGGCCGGTCGGCAGTACGATTTTCCAGATGACCTGCGATCGGGTGCAGCCCATGCCATAGGCGGCGTCCTTCATGATCTTGGGCACCATCCTCATCGACTCTTCAGCGGTCAGCACAACGATGGGCAGCATCAGAACTGCCAGCGCCACGCCACCTGCCGGTGCCGAGTAGGTACCCGTGGTCATCACCACCAAGGCGTACGCAAAAACCCCGGCCAAAATCGAAGGCAACCCGGTGAGCATCTTGGCGGCAAAGCGCGCGGCATTGGCCAGCTTGCTCTCCGGCCCCAATTCAGCCAAGAAGATGGCCGCCATTATGCCGACCGGAACCGCGATAGCGGCGGCGATACCGACCATGACGAAGGTGCCTGCCATCGCGTTGCCGAAGCCGCCGCCCGTCTCGAAACCGGTCGGCGGCAGTTCGGTGAATACCTCCAGGCTGAGACGGGCACCACCGCGCGTGATCAGCATGTAGAGCACGGAAATCAGGGGCACGCTGGCCAGCAGGGCGCCAGCCCAGACCAGCGTCGTCAACACCAGGCTGCGCAGGGCGCGGCCTTCAAACTTGCGCTGCAGACTGGGCAACGCGGCCGCAGGGGAAGTGAGGTCAGTCATCATTTAGTACCACGCTGGGCATAGACCATGATCATGGATCCGATGACGTTCACGATCAGGGTGATCAGCATCAGGACCAGTGCCGCATACATCAAGACCTCGATCTCGGTCGGTCCCGCCTCGGGGAAGTTCAGCGCCAACAGGGCGGCCAAGGTATTGGCGGGTGCAAACAGAGAAAGGGAAATGTTGTTCGAGTTGCCTACCAACATGGCCAGGGCCATCGTTTCACCCAAGGCCCGGCCCAGACCCAGCACCAGCGAGCCGAAAATGCCGGTGGCAGCGGAGGGCACCATGACCTTGAGAATCGCTTCCCAGTGGGTGGTGCCCATGCCATAGGCCGCCTGCTTGGTTTTCATCGGAACACCGGTGAGGGCATCCTGCGAAACGGCGGCAATGGTCGGCAGAATCATGATGGCAAGTACCAGCGCGGCAGGTAACAGTCCCGGTCCGCTCAAGGTCGTGCCGAAAAAGGGGATCCAGCCAAGTTCACTGTTCAGCCAATCCGTGAGGGGACGAATGGCCGGGATCACCACGTAGATGCCCCACAGGCCATAAACGACGCTGGGAATGGCCGCGAGCAATTCGACAATGGTGCGAAAAACCGCCGCCAGTTTCGCGGGCAGGAAATCCTGGGTCAGGAAAATCGCCATGCTGACGCCGAAAAAGCCTGCGATCATCAAGGCGATGAAGGCGCTGTAGAGCGTGCCCCAAATGGCCGGCAGAATGCCGTACTTGCCCTGGTTCACGTCCCAAACGGTCCCCAAAAGGACGTCAAAACCGTGTTTCTCCATGCCTGGAAGTGCCTTGCGTCCCACCTCGAACACCAAGGCAAAGACCAGCGCCAGAACGAGAACCACACCGATGCGCGCTAGTGCGCGGAAGGTGCGATCAACCAGAAAATCCTTTGCAGACGGTGGACGGCAGGCGGAATCCGGATTGACCGGTACGACAAATGGCTTGTTCATGGGCTGTTCCGGCGTAGGGGAGAACGCTCTCGGCGAGGCTGGAAGCACACGCCGAGAGGTCTCGCGAGCGTCACTGGATGTTGGCGGAAGCTTTGCGAACCTGATCGACGACCGATTGCGGCAGGGGGATGTAGCCCATCGAATCGGCGATTTTCTGACCTTCAGTCAGGCTGTACTCGACCATTTCACGCATGGCTTTGGCCTTGGCCGGGCTTTCGTTCTGCTTGCGGAAGATCATCCAGGTGTAGGAAGTGATCGGGTAGGACTTGGCGCCATCCGGATCAGGCAGCCAGGCCACCAGGCTTTCAGGCATCTTCACCGCAGCCAGAGCCTCGGCACCGCTCTCGGCATTCGGCACAACGTAGTGACCGGCCTTGTTCTGCAATTGGGCAAAGTCGACCTTGGCCAGCTTGGCGAAGCCGTACTCGATGTAGCCAATGGCGCCCGGGGTCTGGCGTACGGTAGCGGTCACGCCATCGTTTTTAGGCGATTTGATGAATTTGTCGCTGGCTGGCCAGTTGACGGTGTTGCCTTCACCCAACTCCTGCTTGAACGCCGGGTTGATTGCCGCCAAGTGCTTGGTGAACACCGCGGTGGTGCCACTGGAATCTGCACGCACGACAACGGTGATCGGTGTAGCAGGCAGTTTCAGCTCCGGGTTGGCCGCGACGATCTGCGGGTCGTTCCATTGGGTAATCTTGCCCAGGAAGATGTTGGAGTAAACATCGCGTGGCAATTTCAGCCCTTTAGGACTGCCTGGCAGGTTATAGGCCAGGACGATTTCACCCGCTGTCATCGGCAGCAACTGCGCGCCTTCGGCAACCTTGGCGATGTCCTCGTCTTTCATCGCCGAGTCGCTGGCGGCGAAATCGACCGTTTTGTTCAAAAAGTCCTGCACACCTGCACCGCTGCCCTTGGATTGATAATCCACGGTGACGCCAGCGGTTTTCTTGCTGAAATCCTTGAACCAAGTGAGGTAAATCGGAGCCGGAAAACTGGCGCCGGAACCTGTCAGTCGAACGCTTTCAGCAGCGAAAGACACTGAGGTTGCACAAAGAGAAACCGTAATGGCGAGCGCAGCAGACTTCATCAAATTTTTCATCGAAGGAACTCCTTGTGATAGCGGGCTCCGGAACTCTGCAACAATCTTGTTACGCTTTTATGAAAGTCGGATGGCACAAGATCCCGCTGACTGAATTGTCTGCCAGCTCGATATCGCCTTGCACCCGTAGCCGCCGTTGATACGAGCCTGCTTTGTAGCAAAAGTTTTTGTAATTACTTCGTAACCAAGTACGACTAACACTGAGTCAGGCCCTTCCCGACGCGAGTTGCTCCCATGCTATCAACCGAAGACACACTGATACAGCGCATCCGCCGTGAGCTGCTTGATCACAGTGACGAAGAGCTGGAACTGGAATTATCCGAAGACGGCACTGACCCGAATACTCTGTTCGATGAGCAGGTAGAGGAAGGAAGTGAGAAGGAAGCTCGAAGAGTTTATTTCAGCGAACTATTCCGCCTGCAAGGCGAATTGGTGAAGCTGCAAAGCTGGGTGGTAAAGACCAGTCACAAAGTAGTCATTCTGTTCGAAGGTCGTGATGCCGCGGGCAAAGGTGGTGTCATCAAGCGCATTACCCAACGGCTTAATCCTCGCGTGTGTCGGGTTGCCGCGTTGCCTGCACCCAATGACCGCGAACGTACTCAGTGGTACTTCCAGCGCTACGTCTCACACCTGCCGGCAGCGGGTGAGATCGTGCTCTTCGACCGTAGTTGGTACAATCGCGCAGGCGTCGAACAGGTGATGGGTTTTTGCAACGCCGATCAGTACGAAGAGTTCTTCCGCACTGTGCCAGAGTTCGAAAGAATGCTTGCACGCTCCGGCATTCAGCTAATCAAATATTGGTTCTCCATTTCCGACCAGGAACAGCACCTGCGCTTTCTCAGTCGCATTCACGACCCGCTCAAGCAGTGGAAACTCAGCCCCATGGATCTGGAGTCCCGTCGGCGCTGGGAAGCCTATACCAAGGCCAAGGAAGTGATGCTGGAACGCACCCACATCGCCGAAGCGCCATGGTGGGTGGTGCAAGCCGATGATAAGAAGAAAGCAAGACTTAACTGCATCCACCACCTGCTCGGGCAGATGCCCTATGAAGAAGTAGAGTTACCGGTGATCGAACTACCGCAACGCGTAAGACAGGAGGATTACTCCCGCAGTCCGACGCCACGGGAACTCATCGTTCCTCAAGTCTATTAAAGAGAGGCTGGAGCGGGGCGCCCTTCGATTGGAGAGCGGCATTCGAAGCCGGATAGCCTGAACGACCGCCTCGCAAGCCTTCTAATTGCGGTGAAATCGGGGCACAGTGCCCCGGCATTTATAAGTCAGAAGCGAACGTGGCGTCCCCCTGTAACTGATGAGCGTCAGCGGTCGTCTGGCGACCCACCTTGAACCATGCGGCGTACAATGCAGGGACGAAGAAAATCGTTAGCAGCGTCGCCACCGTAAGACCGCCCATGATCGCAATTGCCATTGGCCCCCAAAACACACTGCGCGTCAGCGGGATCATTGCAAGTACGGTCGCCAGCGCCGTCAGCATCACCGGACGGGCCCGGTGAATGGCGGCATCCAGCACAGCATTCCACGGGTCGCGCCCTTCAGTGATTTCGATCTGCACTTGATCGATCAGGATCACTGCGTTGCGCATGATCATGCCACCCAGTGCGATGATGCCCAGGATCGCAACGAAGCCCAGCGGCGACTGGAACACCAGCAGCGCCGGCACCACACCGATCAGGCCCAGCGGGGCGGTGAGCACTACCATCCACATGCGGGAGAAATTCTGCAGTTGCAGCATGAGCAACAGCAGGATGGTGATCAGCATCAGCGGGGCCACCGCGAGCAGCGCCTTGTTGGCCTTGTCACTTTCCTCAACGGCTCCGCCCGTGTCGATGCGGTAGCCCGAGGGCAGCTTCGCTTCGATGTCCTTGAGCAACGGTTGGATCTCCTGAGTCACCGAAACACCTTGTTCGCCATCCTTCACATCGGCACGCACCGTGATTGCCATATCCCGGTTGCGCCGCCACAGCACTGGCTCTTCCAGCTCAGAGCGCACTTGTGCAACTTGCGACAGTGGCACAACGGTTCCCTGGCGAGTGTAGAGGTTGATGTCTTTCAGTGTGTCGAGGCTCAAGCGCTCAGCGGGCACGGCACGGGCGACGATGTCGATCAGTTCCTCGTGCTCACGCAGTTGCGACAAGGTTGCGCCATTCATCACGGTTTGGGTCGCCAGTGACACGTCGGCCGGCGTAAGACCGAGCGCGCTCGCCTTGTCCTGATCAAGCTCGACCTTCAGCGTGCGCACCGGGTCGTTCCAGTCGAGCTGGAGATCGCGCACCTTCGGGTTGGACGCAATCACGTTCTCCACCTCGCGGGCGATCTGCCGCACCTTCTGGGTATCAGGCCCGACGACGCGGAACTGCACCGGGTAGCCGACAGGTGGCCCCAATTCGAGCCGGGTCACACGTACCCACGCCTGTGGGAATTGTTGGTCAGCCGAGGCCACCAGCCGCGCACGTACCCGCTCGCGTGCATCCAGGTCCTTGGTCATCACAACGAACTGGGCAAATCCCGGATTCGGCAGCTCGGGGTTGAGCGAGAGATAGAAGCGCGGTGCGCCGGCGCCGGTGTAGGCGGTATAGAAACGCACGTCCTCGTCCTTCGCCAGGATCTCCTCCATGTGCTTGACCTGCTCGGTCGTCGCGGCGAACGAGGAACCCTCCTTGACGCGCAGGTCTATGACCAGTTCAGGGCGCGAACTGTTGGGGAAGAATTGCTGCGGCACCAGCTTGATACAGGCCAGAGCAAGTACCAGAGCGGCAACCGTCGCACCGATGACCACCCAGCGACGCTCGATGGCGGTGTCGATCAGGCGGCGCAGGCTGCGGTAAAACTTCGTGTCGTGTGGATCACCGTGCTGGTGGGTGCCCAAGTCGTTGGGCAGCATCTTGACCGCCAGGTACGGTGTGAAGATGCCGGAACAGATCCACGAGAACAGCACCGCGGCGCCAACGATCCAGAAAATGCCACCCGCGTACTCGCCGGTGGTGGATTTCGAGAGGCCGATCGGCAGGAAGCCCACGACCGTGATGAGTGCGCCGGTCAGGCGCGGCATGGCGGTGGACTGATAGGAGAAGGCGGCCGCCTTCACGCGGTCCATGCCGGTTTCCATCTTCGCCACCATCATCTCGATGGCGATGATGGCGTCATCCACCAAAAGTCCCAACGCGATAATCAATGAGCCGAGCGAGATGCGCTCGAGATTCCAGCCCATCGCCAGCATCACCAGCGCCACGCCGCCCAGCACCAGCGGCACCGTGGCCGCGACCACGAGGCCGGCGCGCCAGCCCAGGCTGGCCAGGCTCACCGCGATCACGATGATCAACGCCTCGGCCAGCGCGCGCCCGAAGTCCAGGATTGCATCCTTCACCGTGGTCGGCTGGTCGGCCACGAGTTCCAGTTCCACGCCATGCGGGAGCTCCGACTGGATCTTGGCGACGGCCGTGTCCATCTCTTTGCCAAGGTCCACGATGTTGCCGTCGCTGGTCATCGTGATGCCGAGCATCAGCACGGGCTGGCCGTTGTGGCGGACCGTGTAGGTGGGCGGATCTTCGAACCCACGTGTAACGGTCGCAATGTCGCCGAGCTTGATCTGCCGGCCGCTCGCAGAGATGGGCACGTTGCGGATCGCCTCTTCGCTGGCGAACTGGCCGCTCACGCGCACCATGACGCGGTCGCCGCGGGTGTCGATCTGGCCCGCCGGCACCATGGCGTTCTGGCTCTTGAGGCTTTCGGCGATGGCCAGCGGTGTGATGCCCAGCGCGGCCAGGCGCTCGTGCGAGAACTCGACGTAGACACGCTCGGCCTGCTTGCCGATGAGATCGATCTTCTTGACCATCGGCACTTTCAGCATCTGGCGCTTGATATCCTCGGCCACGTGCGATAGGTCGGCCTGACCGACGCCGTCGCCCTTGATAGCGTACATCAGGCCATACACGTCGCCGTACTCGTCGTTCAGGATCGGGCCGATCACGCCGTCAGGCATCTCGAGGCTCAGGTCGTTGAGTTTCTTGCGCGCCTGGTACCAGGCTTCGCGCTGGTCAGCCTTGGAAGTGCCGCCGCGTACGGTGAGCGTCATGCCTGCGTAGCCTTGCCGCGCGTAGGTGACCACCTTCTCGAAGTTGTCGATCTGCTCGAATTTCTTCTCCATGCGGTTTAGGACCTGGTCCTGCAACTGCTGGGCAGTGGCGCCCGGCCAGATGACCATGGCGGTCATGGACGGCACGGAAAAGTTCGGATCCTCGAGCTGGCCGAGCCGGGTGAAGCTGAAGGCGCCAGCCACCGCGACAATGAGGAGCATGAACAGAACGATGGCGCGGTGGCGCAGCGCCCAGTCGGTGAGGTTGAAGTTGTTCATCGGGCGGCCTGCTGCGTGGTATTGGCGTCAACGATCGCCGCACCGGGGAGCGCGACCTTCAGTCCGGAAGTCATCTTCTGGACGCCGGCGGTGATGACCAATACGCCTGCTTGCGGCCCGGAGACGAGTACCTCGTCATTGCGGTAACCCCAAACTGCCACACGCTCCAGATCGACGATGCCTACCGGATCCTTGCCCGTGGGCGTGACCACCCATAGCGCCGGCTGACCGCCGATCTGCGTCAATGCCGTGGCTGGCACTGCCGCCACAGAGACACTTGTCATGACTCGCTCGGCCATCACCGTGGCGGTGGCGCCCAGCGGCAGCGCCTGCAACGGCTTGAGCCGCGCGCGATAGGTGCGCGTCTGTGCTGCAGCCTGTGGCGACAGCTCACGCAACGTGACATCGAAGATCTCGTTCGGCGCACTGGCCAGCGAGGCCTTGAAACGCGCGTCCTTGAAGACGGCCAGTTGATTCTCGGGCACATCGATGACGATCTCGGATTCATCCGGATTCGCAATCGAGACAACGGATTGACCCTCCGCCACGACTTGGCCGGCCTCAAAGCGCAACGCTGTGACGACACCGCTGCGCGAGGCGCGCAATACGGTGTACTTGAGCCGGTTGCGCGCAAGTTCGAGCTTGCGTGCCTCGGCCTCGGCAGTCGCATGCGCGGTTTGGGCATTGGTCTGCGCGCGCTCTTCGTCGGCTGCACTGACCGAGCCGTCAGCCTTCAGTGCGGTCAGGCGCTGGCGGTCCGAGTCGGCCTGGCGTGTCTGCTCGACGGCAACCGTCCACTGTTGTCGCGACGCTTCTTCGGCGAGTCGGTAGTCACTGTCATCCAGCACAGCCAAGATGTCGCCTTCACGCACAAACTGGCCTACATCGACCTTGCGCTGAGCTACCTTGCCGCCCACGCGGAAGGCCTGGTCGACTTCATGTCGCGACTGTACGGTGCCCACATAGCGACTGATGTCGCGGGCATTGTCGTAGCTGATTGCAGCGGTGCGCACCGGTCGTGGCGCCTGCACGGTGGGCTGGTCGGGGCTACACGCAGACAGCATGACGGCGACGGCCAAGGCGCCGGCCGCAGTAAGGGAATTCTTCAAGACGGTTCCTCTTTGGAAAACGACAGATACTTAGGAAAGTGGTGGCCGATCGGCTTTGGCGGATGCGGTTGAGTTGGCGGGTTGTTCGAACACCTGCCAGCCCCCGCCCAGTGCCTTGTAGAGCTGCACGCTGTCGAGCAGCAGGCGGGTGTTGCTTTCGTTGGAATTCAGGCGTGCCGCCAGGCGCGCCCGTTGCGAATCCAGCAGTGGCAACAGGTCGATTTGCCCGCGGTTATAGAGCGACTGGGCGCGGTTCTGCGCAGCCTCCGCGGACGCGGCGGCCAATTGCAGCGACCCGGAGCGGCGGCGTTCCTGCGCAAGCGTGACAAGGGCGTTTTCCACATCCTCGAGCGCCCGTACGATGCCGTCCTCGGCGCGCAGCAGCGCCTCTTTTTGAGCACTTTCGGCCGCATCGTTGATTGCTTGCGTGCGCCCGGCGTTAAAGAGCGGCATCGCCAGCAAACCCGCCACGTTAGTGAAGCGTGCAACGCCGAGATCGGCGCCGTTCAGGCTCAAGCCCTGGCGGCCGAAGGAGGCGTCGAGGAACAGCCGCGGAAACCACTCGGCCGCGGCCTGCTTGCGGCGCGCATTGGCTGCATCGAGCTGCGCCATCAACGCGAGCACGTCAGGTCGACGTTGCAGCAGCTCTGCGGGCTGGCCTGGCTTGGCCTCGGGCACCACTGCCACATCGCTGATCGAAGACTGGATGTTCGCGGTATTGAAGGACTGGTCGGCAATCAGTACTGCAATACGATGGCGCGACACAGCCACCTGTGTTTCCAGCGGCGGAATCTGCGCCCGCGCCGACAAGGCGTCGGTCTGCGCGCGTTCGACGTCGAAGGCCGAGGCCAGCCCCGCCTGCTGGCGAGCGACAACCAGACGCAGCGTCTCGTCCTGCATCGCTGAGATGGCGCGCAGTGTCGCGACCTGGCGTTGCGCGCCGAGCAGTGTGAAGTAATTGCTGACGACGTCGCTCATCACCAGCAGGCGTACGCCGCGCATGCTGTGCTCCGCGGCCATCGCATCGGCGTCAGCCGCCGCTGCGCCGGCGCGCAAGCGGCCGCTCAGGTCGAGCTCCCACGAGACGTCCAGGCCCGCACTGGTGGTCTTGGTATCCGGATAACCCTGTTTCGTGGCCGAGCTGTAGCCGCTGCTGCGATCGCTGCCGGAGGCGGATGCGCCGACACTCGGGAACAGCCATGAACGGCTGACCGTTTCGCCAGCACGCGCGGCGTGCAGGCGCTCGGCGGCAATCTTGACGTCGCGATTCTCGCGCGCGGCTCGGCGCACCAGATCCGTCAGCACCGGGTCGTGGTAAACCTCCCACCATGCCGCCTCGGGTTCCATTTCGGAGGCCGTGCTCGCGGAGAAGTTGCTCGGCAGGTCTACCGACGGCGCGAGCACCTCCGTGGAGCAACCGGTCAGGATCAGGGCGATGGACGCGGCGAGCGCCGCACCCTTTACGACACCGATTATGCGTTCGGCATGTTGCAGGGGCGTCTGCCCGGTGTTGCGGGTCAACAGGTGGAAGTTCGGAAGTCGCGGCATCGGATTAGGCTCGTGCAAATTCGAGGTGGCATCAGCGTAGGGCCCGGTGTGCGCGAAGTCGTCAGCGAAGGGTCGCCGTTCGGTCGCCATATCGAGCACTCGTTCGTGGTGGAGGCGTCACTCGCCGCCGGTATCTGCCGTGTGCTCGCCGGCTGTCAACGCGAGGTCCGAGGCAATCGACTCCAACAGCTCTTCGGCGGACGAAAACTCGCGCTGTCGTCCGGTGACCAGGTTTTCGAGGCGGCCCACCAGGGCCCCCGGCGCGGCGTCGCTGCGCAGCTTCACTACGTAAGAGCGGCGGCTCGGGTACTTGGATTCAGGGTTCAGGATCATCGCAGACCAGGGGGGCAGGAAAGTTCGACGACAGCGTAAGCGGCCCTCTGGGGCGAGTCGTAAGCGAAAGGTCAGACTTCGGTCGGGACAGTGATCCTTACTGCAGAGCAATCGCGTCGCTTCACGCCGGCCTGGCAGCGTGAATCAGCGAGCGCGCACGTTTCGCCAGCTCGGTTCCGTCAGTTTCCGGCGACTGGTCAACCAGCGTCGCCAATGCCAGATGGTCCTCGGCCGTAGCGTCAGGGTGCTCGCACAGTTCGACCAGCGCTTGAAGCTCCAGCCACGGTGCTTCCTGGGCGCTAGCTTCATCAACCGCGCGCCGCACCGTAGCGATGCTGGCGTCGGGCTGACCCTGTGCTCGCGCGATCGCTGCCTCCAGCAGCAATAGCTGCGGCAGGTAGACGCGCTCGCCCAGTTCCTCGCCCACCCGAAATGCTTCCTGCAACTCGACTTGCGCTGCATTGCAATCACCTGCGAGCAGTAGCGCCTCGGTGGCGTAGCCGAGTATCTCGCTGGCACCGGAGCGCATTCCAAGCCCGGTGTGTTCTTCATAGGCCTCACGGATGCGACGGTAGCCGTCGCGCGGTGCACCGTTGCGCGCGTCGGCCCAGCCGCGCCACCAGCGGCAAGCCGTTCGCCCGAGTGCGAGCGAATATTCATCGACCAGCGCCTGCATGTCGTCGGCCAGCGCAGCCACACGCATGTGGTTTCCCATCCGCACCTCGATCAACACCTCCTGCCAGGCGGCGACCAGCCAGGTCATGGGTTGGCGCAACGCCTGCGCGCGTGCCCGCGCCTGCTGCAGGTGGATTCGGGCTTGCTTAACCAGACCCGAACGCACGAGTTCTATAGCCAGCATGCCGTGCAGCATGACCTGAGGATCAGCCGCAAAAACTTCGTTCGTCCCGATGTCCAGCGGTTCGGCGATCGCGAGGGCGCGTTCCAGCCAGCGGCGAGTCGTTTTTGTGCGTCCCTGGAGGTGATGCACCTCGCCCTGGACGATGCACGCCGCCAGCATGAGCTCTTGATCATTTGCGTCGCAGGAGAGGGCTTCGGCACGCTCCGCCACTTCGAGCGCCAACGCATAGTCGCCGCGCAGACCAAGCAGATAGCCGAATCCGTGCAGCAGGCGACCACGCATGGGGTGCTCAGGTACATCCGTCAGCAGCCTGTAGGCACGTTCGAAGGCGCCTTTTGCTTCGCTGCCGACACCGAACATGTGGAAAGCCGAAACACCCTGCAGCGTAGCCAGGGTAATTTCGAGGGCATTGCGCTCCGTCCCTTCGGGAGCCTGCATCAACAGAACCAAGGCGCGCTCAGTGAGGCCAATGCACAAGTCCGGGCTGAAGTGCAGTAGCGCGGCTTCTGCTGCCTCGGCGTAGTAACGCAGCGCAATCAGCGGCTGCCGAGCGCGGTCGAAGTGCATCGCCAGCTCCGGGGCAGCAACCGGCACGCCGGCCGTGCGCTCGCGTTCGAGGGCAGCGCCAACCTGGCGGTGGAGTTGGGTGCGCAATGAGCGCGGCGTGCGGTCGTACAGCACTTGGCGGAAGAGCGCATGTCGGAAGGAGTGGGGTAGCTCTTCCGTCTCTTCAACTTCTGTGGCCCGCGACCGTATGAGCCATACCTGTTCGCGTATCAGCTCTTCACAGGCGTGGGCCACCGAAGCGAGGTCGCGCTCGAGGGCCAGTGAAACCGTCTCGATGCGGAATTCGACCCCGCACACCGCTGCGGCCGAGAGGAGGGTAAGTTGCTCCGGACCCAGTCTGGCGATGTAGTGATCAATGATGGCTGCGAGATTTTCGGGAACCGCCAGATCCGCAAGTCGAGCCTCGATGGTGGCTTTGTCGTCCTTTGGGTCCATCACTTCAATGGTGATTGACGAAACGAACAATGGCACACCGTCAGTGCGCTCGTGCAGGGCGCGCACGAAGGCTTCATCGCACGCCAGCGAGGCCGAACGCAGCGCCACATAGTCAGCGACCTCGGTTTCCGAGAACGGATCGAGCACCACTTCCTCGCACAGACGTTGCAGACGCAGTTCGTGGCGCAATGAGCTGAGGGGATGATCGAGTGCAACCACCTCGGCCAGGCGGAAGCTCGACAGCCACATCAGCCGCGTGCCGCCACGTCGCCGCGCCACATAGTTGATGAGCTGGACTGTCGCCCGATCGCTCCAGTGCAGGTCTTCGGTTACCAACATCAGCGGGCGCTGCTCTGTGTAGCGGTCCAGCAATTCGCCCATTTCCCTCAGCATGCGATCCGGGCCGACGCCGGCGAGCTCACGCCGCAACGCGTCTTTCTCCTGCGCGGTACTCAGCCACGGGAGTTGCAACAGCCAGGTCGGTGCCACGGCACGCATCAGGGCCGGCAGGGTAGGGTCGTTGCGGCACAGATCGGCTAAGGCCTCCAGCACCGGTAGATACGGCTCGCCGGCGCCGTAGTGCTCCACGCAATGGCCGCGTGCGCAGGCGATGTCGCCAAGGCCAGTGAGGAAATGTTCGATCAACGTGGTCTTGCCGATCCCCGGCTCGCCGGCGAGCCAAACCACGGCGCGCTGGCCGCCATTCGCCCGCTCCCAGGCCCTTTGCAACCTCGCAACCTCGTCAGTGCGACCGATGAATGACGGTGACGAAGGTGTGCCGGCCGCTGTAACCGTCGCGGATGCAGGCGGCGGCAAAAGTGCGGAGGAGGGTGGGGCGATGAAGCGATAGCCGCGCCGCGACACCGTCTCAATGAAACGAGGATGCCTGGGGTCGTCGCCCAGCACCTTGCGCAGATCGCTGATGGCCGTTTTCAGGACCGAATCGCTGACGAACCGATGCCCCCACACGGCATCAAGCAAGGCATCCTTGGTCACCAGCGACCCTGGCTGGCGTGCCAGCGCGCATAACAACGTGAAAGGCGTTGGTGCCACTGCAACGGGTTCCCCATTACGCAACAAGCAGGCGTTGGACTCGTCGAGCTCGAATTCGAAGAAGCAGAGCAAGACTGGATCTGGGTGGGGCTGCGGACGTGCCACGGTTGATTCCTAAAGACTAAAACAGGGTTGTGCGCCGCGAAGCTTCACAGGGGGGTCGATGCTGAAAACCGGTGTGCCCGACTTCCCTATCGACCAGCCATTTGAATCAACTGCTCTCCAACCTCGGCAGTCTTGAGCCATTACTCCAATGACAACGCTGATCGGTGCTGAAGCCAAGCGTCGCCGGTCGGAAACTGGCACACGCGCATACTCGGTTCACGCCGCGCAATTCGGCTCGCCCCTTGGCCCCGTCGCGGCTTGAGCATGATCCCAAAAATCAATGACAAAAACATCAATATTGAAAAATATCTCAATATTGAATACCTTGACCTCGCCTGACGATGAGACCTCGCGTCTCACGACTTCAATCACAACAAGGGCCCGAGATGAACAACAACAAGAAAGTTTGCGAATTGCCTCCCGCCGCCGTCGACGTGCTGGTTAAAGGGGCTGTGCTTTTGCGTTGTTTCCCTCGAAAAAAATCGCAACTGCACACTGACGGAGTTTTCAAAATTAAATATATTCAGATGTTCGACTTTAAGTTTGGCGATCTGTTTGGGACGCATTGCAAGCTGCTAGCAAATACATAAAATACAAACGCAAATTAAAAGAGGGGTTTTGAGGTATGCCAGATCATGTCTTGAGGTGTCATTGAGCGAGTCCAGATAATCAAATACAAATCAAGAAATACATCACCACTCCGGACACTGGCGTATTTGTCCACGGTGTGTTGAGGAAGTGATGCAATTCGAGGTCTGGAATCGTTGCTCAGAAGCCCCAAGGATTGACCGCAACAAAATAATAGCAACGACTTGAGCGCGCTTAGCTGATGATTATTACACTCTGTAACTATTTCACGACGCCGCTTATCATCGATACTTAGGGTTGGGATTAGTGAGAGTTCTAACGTCGTATATATAAGGCATTTATCGAGCCTTTGCAGTGCTTGGAATATCTTAACGGTTGCGCATGCCAATTCAGAAACGGAACGAGCAAGCCACAGCTTCATTAGGTGTACCAATTCTCCGTCAAAGGAACTGAAGTCGAATCTTAGGAATTCACCATTAACCTCGAATGGCCATATGTTTTCCGTGGGATTTCTTATTGTTTTCCAGCAGTCTGCAATAAGGAGCAGCTTCAGCTGTAGCCGCCAATAGTCACTTGCCAAGGTGACGCTTCCGGTCAAGCAAGGAATGCCGTCAGCCCATAGACTGGATGACGGCCTCCCACACAACATGACCCAATTGGGCATGGGCAATGTCATTGTGAGCGCCGGATAGCCCTGCGCCGCTCTTGATAACGTTGCTGCATTCCAGGTTGTAGAGCGTATGCGGTTTGAAAGCGTAAGAGTGATGCACGTCTCCAATTGTCATTTCCGTTAATTCAACGCCCTCACCACGAGCACCAAATGCACCCAAGGCTCCATACTTGGGAAGCGCCAAATCATCATAAGCTGCTGGCCCTGCCAGCCCGGCGGCAAGCGGATAGATTTTGCCGACTGCAGTGTCGTGTTCGGATCGGGTAGTGATGATTGCCCCGCGAACACGATGTTCGGCGAGAATAGGGTGAAAATACCCCCTCAGTTCTGGTTTGTGGGGAATACGGGCCGCATAGGACCATAACGACAGGGCGCCTTGGACCAGAATCAACGAGTCAACACAAGTTGCGGGTTGCCCAGCTTTGGAGAGGAGCATGGACGAGGCCACTATGCAGCCGAAACTGTGCCCCATCAGATGAAATCGCGCTGGTTTGGCAGCGCAGGCTTGCTGTAGCTGGGCAATCAACCGCGCGCCGGCACCTTCGCCGATCACTTGAGCCCTTTTTTTCATCTTCCAGAATGACAGCTGAACCAAGGGGGCGAAGAGTGCGCTGCCGGTAATACCGCCGTAATCCAGTGGTTCCTGTGTCTGGTTTTGATAGGCTTTTTCGGGGTCGAACAGATCCCTGTCCACATTGATATCGTCTGACGTTGTGCCAAACGCTTCGTTATGCAGAACGTTGTATGCATTGATGATTTCGGGGGGGAGTGTCGGTGGATTGGGTTCAGTAAGAGCAGCATCGAACAACACACCCAACGCCTGACGTGCGACAGCGGTATCTGCGGTTTTTGCAGCGGCTTCGCTTATCCATGCCTGCTTGGAGTTCTCCAGGGCGTCGAATGCTACGGCGCCGATGCTCATTTCCTCGTCGCCCCACGGCAGACTCGGCCAGTGGAAGCCAATGATCAATGGCTTGAATTTTGGGTTGCGATCTTTCACCCGTTTAATATCGGCCGTGCACTCCAACATTGCGCCGATCCAACTGCGGTATTGTGTTCGTGCCGCTGGTGGATCACCTTTCCAGCCGTGAGTGAGAATAAACACATCGGTGATCTCACGCTGCTGCAACAGGACCACAAGCTGAGCGCTGATCTGCGCGTTTTCTCGTTCGATGCCATTTTCATCAAACGCGATCAAATAGTAATGAATGTCCGTTCCTGGTAGCTTCTCGATAGCCATGAGGTTGTTCCTTGTGGTGAGTTATTCCACTGTTACTGAGCTTCCAAGCCTGGCGGCCGGATCACCCAGCACTAAGTAGTTCCGGGCGTCATTGCTGGCCATCCACAATTGGCTGAGCAGTATTTCGTCGATATTGGCACCGAGATTTGCATCATCTAGTTGTGAGTTCAGCGCGACACTCAGCCCGGCGAACCTTTCGCTGAAAAACTCCATGGCGTGGCCTAGTCGGTAGTCGCCGTGCATCAATGCGCGGAGGGTGCTTTCAAAGGTCGAGAGTTCCGCTTGTGTCCCAGGCCAATCGAATGCGTAGGACCAAGCCCGCTCAATATGGCCTACGACGGCCTGTGCGCCCTTGGGTAGGCCCAGCATTCGCATGGGTAAAGCCGAGAGGAAATCGGCCGAGGCTAGTTGGCGTGCAGGCTGTCCGGGTCTACTGAAATTGTCCAGTTGAGGGGTTCCTGCGCCATAGCAGGCGAAGTGCATGATGATCATGCCGTTCAAGTCCATGTCGTCGTCGAGGTCATCGGCGCTGAAGTACAGCTCAGGTGCAATGCTGCCTCTATGGACCAAGGGACCAGACCAATCCTGACAGAGCAGGGCGCCCTGATGGCGTTGCTGGCGGGGATCGTCCAATGCAAAACCCATCCCGTGACTGGCAGTGAACAGAAACGCCGGAGCCGGGCCACTGTGAAAGAGTTGCGATTTGAGCATTTCCTTCGTGGCGGAGTCGGCCAGGCAGGTTTCAATCTGCCAGTCTGGATGCCCAACGTAGCCTGCCAACGGCGCTACCAACTTGTCGGCGCTTAATCGGGTGGCAGCATCCCCGTTGTTTCTCGGTCCAAAGAATAGCGCTCGTCGTCCGGCGGTGGCACGCGCTTCATCAGCCCTGACCACGTTGTTCGCAAAATTGCGATAGTGTTCCAGCTCTTCGAAATGGATGCGGCCAACCGCGTAGTTGACGCTCAGCTCGTACTGGAAACGGAATGGAATCTGTCCGGGTGTTCCCACGATCAGTAAGTAATACGGCACCTTTTCGCATGTGCATACACCAGGTCCCTTAGACCTCGGGGCTCGGGCAAGCCAGCGGTTGGCGGTGTCCCCAGGGAGATATCCCTCGCCATTTAGGAACTCGCGATAAAGTGAGTCCGCCTGTTCCTTGCGAAGATCCAGTAACGGGCGCAGCGCCTGGATAACTTCCGGGCGAATGTCGCGCGGGAACAGCACGGCCCAGCCGGTTTGTGAAAGATTCTCCGGCTCGACACCGAACGGTACACCGAAATTTGCCGCGCTCCTGTCATTTCGGTCTTGCAGTTTCGTCAGGAACTCCTTGGGCAGACGATTCCCGAGGGATATTTCGAGGATTTGGCGCGGCGTCGGTGGCTCGAGTAAATATTCTCCATTGCTGCCGTTGATTCCGTTGGGGACGAAAAAGGTATCGGTCATGGCGCGGTTACCTCCGAGTTCACTTTGGAAACAGCGGTAGCCGGGCTGGTGGACAGTCTCTCGGCATCTTCTGCCATCTTCATGGGGTCCAGTTGCCAGGACCAAATGGCGTCGCTGGCTGACAGCAATCGATCGCCATAAGCCTGCAGGCCAATGATTTCTACCCCTTTTGGGGGGCCGATCGATACACAGGTTTCTTCACTCAACGGGGTAGAGCAGAGCACGAGCTGACCTTCCCTGTCGCCACTCATCAGGAACAACTCCTTGTCAGAGGTCAAGAACGTCAGGCTGCGTACCGCCCGGTTGTGATATTGACTGATCCCCGCCACGGCAAGGCCTTTGTCCGTCGTCCATTCTACAACGGACATATCGTCCCCACCTGAGGCCAGGCGTGAACCGTCAGATGAGAATGCCAATGAAGTGACCACGGATTGGGTGGCTGCAAATTTTTGTGGTTCCTCACTCAACCGATTGTTGTCGTCGACGGACCATAGCTGCAACTCCTTGAGATTGCCTGCTACTGCGAGGCTATTGCCATCAGGGCTGAAAGCGATTGTCTTAAGAATGTCGGTCTTGTCGAAAACCTTGACGTCGGTTTGTTTCCAGCTATCACCCACGAGGGTCCATAAGCTCAGGCGGTTGGCGGTTGCTACCGCCAGTAGTTTTCGGTCGGGATGGAAGCCTAGGGTTGTTTCGATGCAACTGTTTTTGTTCGATGCAGGTGGTTGGCTTAGTTCCCTCTGAGGAGCGTCTTGCGCCAAAGACCAGATTTTCAGTTGCCCTGCGCACGATACCGTCGCCATTGTCTGGCCATCGCTGGTGAGTGCAAGGGTCGTCAGATTGATCCCTTGGGTTTCGACGTCCAGTTTGGTCGAACTGTATCCATTGGGTCCCAAGTCCCAGCGCAGGACCTTTCGCATATCACTGGCCAACGCCACTGCTCGGCTCATATCCCTGGATGCGGCAAAGGCCCGCCAAGTGTTTTGGCTTCCCGCTATACGGCTGGCCAAAGGATTCAGGCGATCAAGCTCGACCGTGCGTATGCGTGACCCGCCGCCTACCGCAATCCGGTTTTCGTTCAGCGGATCGGACGCCACGCTATATAGTTTTTCTCCCCAGCCTTCGATGCTGCCAGCCGTTATTCTGCTGGTCATGTCGCCAATACTTGACGCCTCGGGCGCTTGTGGCAGCCGCCACTCCGCGAGACGTTTATCACCACCGACCGAATAGAGAGATTTCCCTGTATGGGAGAAGGTGATCCCCGTTACCCGTGATTGGTGGGTGAAGTTCGATAGCAGAGCGCCATTCAGATTGGGGTCGGTGGTGAGCAGATCCCACATCAATACCCCACCTTCGCCGGTGCCCGCAGCCAACCAGCGGCCGGAAGGGCTGATGTCAAGCGAGAAAATGCCGGATGGTTTGCGGATGACCTTGCTGATATCCAGCACCTGAGCCGCCGCGGGTTTTGCAATGCTCGGCCAGATGACGATTGTCGCATTGGTATCAGCGGCTATCAGTCCGCCTTTTGACCGTCCGGCAGGAATGAACGCGAGCTTGTAAACGCTGGTTTTGAGTTTGGCGCTTCTCAGCTCGCCGGTTTTCGTCGGGCGCTTCGGATCGCTCAAGTCCCAGAGTACCGCACCGTGCTTACCCACTTTACCGCTGGTGGCCAAGTACTTTCCCTCGGGATCGAAAGCCAGACTGACCACTACCCCTTTCTCGATATCGGCTCCAGGCGCAGTAAAGGTGGCCAGGGGTTCCATCTTCCCTCCCTCTGATTTCCAGAGGTGGACAAGGCCATCCTGGTTCGAAGACGCAAGTAGTTTGCGCTTGGCGTTATAAGCAAGCGACTGGATGCTCGAGCCTTCGGTGTTCAGGATATGTTCGGACTCTGCGGGCTTTGCCACTGGCCAAGCGGCTATGCGACTATTCCAGTCGCCGGAGAACAGGGTCTGTCCATCTTCGTTGTATTGCAGGGCTCTAATCAGATGACCGCTGCCAATCACCTCCTGAAGTGGCGGCATCGATCCTAGTGCTCTGACCAGGCTTTTAAAGTACTTGGCCTTGAGTTCCGGCGAGTCCTTGACCTTCGACTGGGTCTGTGTCCCTAGCATGCTCAGTGCGGCGGTAGTATTGGTTTGAGCATCAGAGGCAATTATCTGGGCTTTGATGACCAATTCATTGGCGTGTTGCAACTTCTCTTCAGCGTGGGCATGTTGACTGTTGGCAATCTTGAGTTTTTTGGCGGCCTCTATCTGGGAGTCGTCGGCATCTTTCAACATTTCTTTTGCTTCGACCAGTCCTGACTCCAGTTTCCAGGTGAACGCCCCCAGCGTCGTCACCAGCCCGATCGTGATCACGATCGCCGCACCGAGGCGACGACGCAGGCGACTGCGCTGTTCATTCGAGGCCTTGAGAAATTCAAGTTCTGTCTGACTGAGCTCATCCTGATGCCCTTGAGCGTAGGTATTGGAGTCGTGCAGGTCTCGGCCTTGAAAAAGCAGGGCGGGTGAACGGGTCTGTTCCAGCCATTCCCGGGCACGTTTTTGTAGCGGCACGAGGTGGGCTTCACGCCAGTCGTTATTGCTTTTGCGAACGGGCCCGACTAAACGGTCGTGTGAGAGTTCTAGCCATTTACGCTCCCCAAAGGCTTCGATGCTCAGCAGGTGGCTGTCCACCAACGAGCGTATCGCGTCACTGGGCAGTCCTGCCTCCTCGGGATTGGATGACACATGGGTGCGGTTGTGCGAAGGGGTGATGAGTCGGGACTCTATCCAGTCGCGAATCACCCGCTCATGGATCTTGCTAGCGGCCGATGCTCTGCTGACAGCGTTCTGAAAGTAATCGCCGAGCGCTGTATCAATCTCGCTGGTCGCTTGCAGCGTTTTGGTGATATCGGATGTCTGGATCGCCCGATTTTCCTTGATCACCACCTTGTTCCACAAACTCAGGGCAACCACTTGGAGATGCACGGGTTCGATAAAACGCCCAATTACCCAGGTTTCCTTGCCGTCTACGGTTTGTTTCATCAGGCTGAGATCGTTTACCAGACGTTCGGCGGCTTCTGTTTCGAACCATCCCTGTGATGGTTCCCTGACCGCTTCGATCGCCTGTTCGCGCTCCAGTGGCTCCAGCCGGTAGCGGAATGTCAGCGCGGTCGGTAGCAGATCGCGATAGGGCTCGAGTTCAGCAGCATAGTCTTCGCGCATGGACAGTAGCGCCCAGATTGGCCGACGATTGTGGCCATCATCTTCCAGTTCATCCTCGGAGGCGGCGCCCCCGCTCAGCGCTTCACCGAGCTGTTCGATAAACGTCCTTTTGGCGTCCCAATCGAAATGATTGAGGGTGAACAGCTCCTCGAACTGATCAAGGATCAGCAGCGGATACTCTCGGTGGACGCCGTCGGAGTTCGGCCGCCGACGTGCCTGGAGATAGCTGTCCAGGGTATGACCGCGCAGCGTTTCCTCGCTCATCCGGTCTGCCTGGTCGTATCCGGCTTCCAGTGATTGCAGCGCTGCGCTGACGTAAGTGTTGGCCTGATGAGGGGCTTCGTTATTCTGAGCCGTAGAGGCGGCCAGCCGAATAATTGGCAGAACCTGCAGCTTCCTGCGAAGACGGGGCACCAGCGAGGCTTGAATTAATGATGTCTTGCCTGCGCCGGACGGCGAAATCAGCAAGACGATGCGTTTGCTGATCAACAGATCGAACAGCTGCTGGGTTTCTCGCTTGCGGCCGTATAATTCTCTACCTTCTTCGAACGGCAGGGGGCCGATATAAGGTTTAAGCGGGGCAGCGGCGGACGGCGCAGACATAGGAGTTCTCCATTACTCTTCGTGCGGTATGACACCCTGTTCTTCGCAGTGCTGTGCGAGATCATTCAGAAAGTCCTGCGCGGCACCCCAGAAGGTCGTCAACTTTCCCTGGGATTGGAAATAAGTCTGCAAATAATGGATGGCCCTGTCGGGGTCGATGATTGAGCCCTCGGTAGGGCTCATCTGTACAGCGACTCGGGTGTATTCGTTGCTCATTTGGCTTCCTGGCTGTTTCAGTACCCCCTTGAGCAATACACGGAAATCCCAGTCGTCCGGTTGGAAACCCAACAATAACAGCCCGGACGACGCCAGGGCTTCGGTGACCATACCGGGTATGCAGGCCTGCCTGGAGTGTTCATTGCGGGTCACAGCCATCAGGAAGTCGAAATAATCATCTTCTGTAAGTACCAGGCTGCGAGGATGTTTCAAATTACCGAATACGTGGAAGATCAATGGTTCTTCGGGGGAGGGAATATAGTTGTCGGGTAATTTCGGACCGAGATGTACTGGCATGTCGTAGTTGACGAGCCAGGTACATAAGCAGACTTGAGGTCTCTTGCCGACCTCGACCAGTGCATCCAGAAGAAAGTTGTCGCGGTTGGCATTGATGAAGACAGGAATTGGAAGTCTGGCCAATAATCGATGGGGGTCTTGTTTGTTCTGTAATCGTTGCAGACGTCCCACATGCGCGAGCCATTGATTGAGTATCCGCGAGGCACCTTTTTCCACAGGGGGTGCTGGATCTTCGATCGCTTCAACAACATCGCGGTCGCTTGGGAAATGATTCCGAAAATAATCGATTAAATATCCAGTTAGCTCGGTAAGTACACGACTTCGACTTTGCCGGTAGACGATGTACTGAGCCACTTGAGCCAGATTATCTAGGTCCCATGGCGCCAATGGAAACTCATAACGCTTGGCCCATTTACCGGCCATGTTTCGCATACCTCCCCAGGCCGATTCAACAAGCCCAGGGCCGAGTATCGGGACGCATGTATTGAGCTGGATATCGCTGACAATGGCATCCCACTTGTCGAAAATTGTACTCGGACTGGCGAAAGCTGGCCATAGCCGGCCGGTTTTCAGGCGCATGAAAAGAACAGGCATCCACCAGTCAGACCTTTGTCTTATGGCACTGCGCGCTGCGGCCACTGCAGAGTCGATCTGACCGGTGCAAGCCAGATGCTCGAACATCGTTGACATAAACAAACTGGATGTCTGTTGGGTGATGTTGCCTTGCATGGCAATTACCGCAGGAACCCCGGCTGCGGATAAACCCGGACCAATGGCTGCCAGGGCGTCGGCGTGCTCGGCCCCGGCGCTGGCGCAAGAAGCCAATACAATCAGGCGAGGACGCTCATGCATGTCACGAAGGCGTTCGACCAATTCGCGCCCTTCTATTAAATGTGAAAGGCTGTCGGGTGTTTCCAACAATAACCTAGGCTTGTTGTCTGGCGTAAGCATGCCATGGCAGATGATATAAAGAATATCCGCATACTCTTCTTTCAGTGCGCTGGCAATATTAATGACAGTTGCGGGTTTGTTAAGTACATCCAGTTTGATTTGTCGCGCGGCATTCTTGCCACCGATATGGATAGCTTTCTTAATAAGTTCGAATTCGCTGCTAGCATCGACCTCGGCGAGGTTCCACTTACTCTTGGAATCAATAGGGTTGGCAATAACAACGAGCGCTCTCATGTCGGTGATGTTCACCGGTGGTTTCCAGCGAAAGTCCTTGCTGCTGAGGAAGCGAGCGAACCACAGGCGTTCTTGTGTGAACAGGCACGTATCATCTTCCGGATCTAATAGAGTTTCCCAGCGAATAGAGTTCAGTTCCGGTGCGCTTCCTTGGATGTTCAGTCTGATTCTCAGCCCGTCCTGTTGCGATGCGGCAATTCTGGCATGGTCATATGCCGTGCGAACCGGGCTGTTGGCGGCACCGAAAAGCATGGCTGAGAGCGTTTTACCATAGGCCTTGATATCTAATATTTGATCCCGCAATTGCGCTAGATCAATCGCGATTTCGGTTTGATCTACGAGTTCATTTTCCGTATCACTCCGTGGATTCATAAATCTGGCGTCAAGCTTATAACAGCCATCTTTGAGCCAGCCTATCTTAAACTCGAGCTCGCAGTAGTTAAGTGACATAGGGTCCATCCAGAAGGCCTGAAGAGATGTTGGATGGTATAGCACGGCTATTCTTTTTTGCCAGAACGACATCAGCGTAAAATGATTAAGAAAGTAAGCCGGTGAGGCCGTCCGTGTTTTGAGGCAAAGAGAATTAGTGTCAGATGGAGTGTGATGCTTCATGGATGATACAGTATCTTTCTTTATTGGATCCTTTTTGCCATGTTCTTCAGTTACTTAAGAAGATTCGCCAGTAGCAGGCTCCACTGAGGGTCGATAACAAGCTTCCTATCGAGTTAGCTAAAAATAATTTACCGCTTGTCGAAAAGTGAATTTGACTGTTGTTCAGAAAGGCCTGTGAGCACCGCTAAAGTATTGCGTCCGAGGTTGCTCGATGGGCGTGCGGGGTTGACAAAAGCAACCCATGACGCATGCATGAGTTTTGGACCACTACAGTCGGCCGTGCCAGACTGCGCGCGCCGCTTGCCTATGGCCTGCTTATGCGCGCAATTGGGAAGGCGACGTTTTCCGAAGGAGCCTTTTGAGCTTCTGCAGTGATGCTCGTCAGCAGCGACCTAGCTTATCCAGCACATGATCTAATGCCATTCCACCTCTTAGGCTGCTGATACGCCAGTTAGGTTTGTTTTCGACAATGTCCTTTCTGAGGTCGTCATTGATCCGAAGCATGCTCGGATCGAAATAAGAGAAGACCTCATCTGAAACATATGCTGTAGAAAGGAAATCTACCCATTCGTTCTTGCGGGCGCACACGTAAAGTGGGTGTTTCCTATCAAGAGCTTCAAGCAGGCTGTCATAGGAAAGGATCTTGAAGTCATTTTGCTCCATGGCTTTGATTTTGTTGCGCTTAATCGCGTTTTCGGCGAACTCATGGCGGCGGCCATGCACGAGGACGTACTTTACGTGGCAACTATTGTGACCCATGGGCTCGCGTACTGACCCCAGCGTGCCATTTATAAATCCCGTATAGTTACTATTGTTTTCAAACCAGGCGCGCCACTGCAGAATTTGACTAAAAGCTGATACGAAGTCAGGGTGGAGGTCGTTGCTGCCGTCCTTGAAGTATTTGGATTGAGGCTTCTCAATTTCAATCAGTACAAGATTCCAGTCAGCTGAGCTCTTCGACATGTAGAAGAAATCAGGCGCATAGTCGCTGGCTAGGTGGAGCTTTCTGAAAACTAGGTCAAAGTGGATGCCATGGTTCTGGACAAATTCGCGGGGTATGAACTGCGTGTGTTTTTCCAGGAAGCTTTGGTAGACCTGCTCGGGGTGAGCTTCATTCAGAAGCTTCGCAAACTCTTGCTTCAATTCGTCTGGGGCGTGAAATTCAAGATGCATCGGAGTCCGTCCCTATCCATTGGGTGCTGTTGGGCTGTGCAGAGCGAGTGTCGTTCAGAAGGCCGGCGTTGGGAAGGCGAAGGCTCGGTTTTTTGACGGGATATCTGGGCGCGCGCCTGCTCAAGATCGTCCGCCCAGCTCGCCACATTAGTTGCGAGTTTAGGGTCAAGTGCGAAAGCTATGAGGGCTTTACGTATCGGCAATTCGATATTGAGCTCTGGGCTATAACGACGACTAAGCGAGACTCGACTGATATTGAATCGATCGATGAATCAGTCGCGCCCAAAACAGAAGAAGTATTGGCTTGCCTGCGTGCTTCAGTGCCGTCGCGCTCAACACAATAGCACTCGAGTCCTCCGTCGGTGCCTCGCCCCTTGCTCATGGCACCTCCTAATTGGTCTCCGTTTACGGCATGGAGTTATCTACGAAACTAGGGGCGATTCAGGTAGAGGGAGATCAGGTAGGCATTTGCTTGCCATCTAAAACGCTAGTTATCTGCGCGCAATGCACGGCTACAGCCACTCGCTCGATCGCTGATACGAAGCTGAAACGTCTCGAGACTCTTTCGAGGCAATATGCCATCATGAGAGTGATTTGAAAATTGCCATGGATATGCCAAGGACTATTAGTTTTATGCAGCGAGCGAAGACAGGCGGAAAGAAAAATAAACTGGTTAATTGGTTAAGGGAATTGGTTGAGGTTTTTCGTACTGCGTCAAAGGAAGCGAATGCACTTGCGATTTCTGCAACCTTCCTTCTACTTATTAAAATTCTTCTTCTGAATAAGATTCCTGCCATATTCTCTGGTGCCTATGAAATTGGACTGTGGGTAGATTCGATATTGGCGTCAATTATCGCGAGCTATGCGTTTTATATTGTGGTTGTTCACATAAAGGAGCGCTCCGACAAAACGCTAGTGCAGCCCTATATCCAGAAGCATGCAGGAGCTATCGTCAGCGGATGTACCGCACAAATCACTGCATTTTCCAACGCAGCCTCGGTACACATGAATTTGAATCAGCTTACGGAGGCGCAGGTTGAGGAGGCATTCAAAAAATTGAAGCCTTACGGGCCTTCTAGATTGATTGCAGAAGTCAGAATGCCACCCGTCTATGCGCCTTGGATTGAGAGCATGATCTACTATAAGCGGGAGGCCAATGCTCGAATCGCGAAAGTTATTGCACAGCCAGTTGGATTGGATGCTGAAACTGTAGAGATTCTTACAAGGGTCGAGGGCTGTGAGCATTTTGAATCACTTTCAATTTTTGAAAGAGTAACGATGGGGGCTGAGGATTTGACTAATTTCTCAGGTCGTTTTTACCAATATTGTATACTTTGCAGGGAACTCGATAACTACCTCAGGGGTCAAAAAAACCATCCTGAAAACGGGTAGATTAGCTTTGAGGTGGTTATGATTTTCTACGAGCTAAAAGATTGTTATAGCTCGATCGGTGGGCCCACCTTGCTTAGCTGTCCTGGGACGTCGATATCCATTCGAAGACAACATCAGATTCGCTTAGGAAATCAAGTTTTACCTTAGCCCCTCACTCGTTACGTCAGCGTACGGCGCAACGTCTACTTGCCGATGCTCCGCTGGCAAGTCGCGCAGCCTCCGTCTCTTGAAAAAATCGCCCTTTGGCGGCTCCAGCCAACTCGCGCTTGAGTCGGGGCAGTTCATCACCCCGCCAAATGGCGTATTGACATCAATGCGCCGACTTTGGCCTACTCGCGGACATCTATTGATGCCCATAACCTGATGTGAGAGCGGCGGCTTTCCGCTGGGTCACCCCCGTGGTTTGATCTCAAATGCTAGAAAAGGAGTTCTTTACATGTTCCTGAATGACCAGGAAACAGCCACTGACCTGCTGTATTACGCCCCCATTGCCAAAACGGTAAAGCGCCTACTTGATGAATCTCGGGGAACCCCGGTCACTATTGGTGTGCACGGCGACTGGGGGGCGGGTAAATCCAGCGTCCTGAAGATGACTCAGCAACTGCTCAACGCTGATGAGCGCGTCTGCTGTATCTGGTTCAACGGCTGGACATTCGAAGGCTTTGAGGACGCGAAAACTGTCGTTATCCAGACCATTGTCGATGAATTGCAGCGTGCACGGCCAGGCTCCAAGAAGGTCGCCGACGCCGCGAAGAAGGTCTTGCGACGTATTGATTGGTTCAAGCTGGCGAAGCATGCCGGAGGGCTCGGGCTCACCGCATTGTCCGGCATCCCCAGCATTGACCAGCTCAAAGGGGCAGTGGAGTCCATTTCCGCCTTCGTGCATAACCCGGGCGACCATCTCAGCATAGAAAGCCTCACCGGCCTTGCTGAGAAGGCCGGTGGCTTCATCAAGGATGCTGAGAAGGAGTCTGAGCAGCTCCCCGAGCACATGCACAAGTTCCGGGCCGAGTTCGAAGAGCTTCTGACGGCCGCAGACATTGACCAACTGGTGGTCATCGTTGATGACCTTGATCGATGCCTGCCCAAGACAGCCATCGCCACGCTTGAGGCCATCCGTCTCTTCCTCTTCGTAAACCGGACAGCATTCGTGGTCGGTGCTGACGAGGCCATGATCGAGTACGCGGTGCGCGAGCACTTCCCAGACCTGCCACAGGGGGCGGGGCCGGTGACCTATGCGCGTAACTACCTCGAAAAGCTCATTCAGGTACCGTTCCGCATCCCGGCGCTGGGGCTGGCGGAGACCCGTAGTTACATCACGCTCCTACAGTTGGAAAGCGCCGTCAAAACCGATGACGATCAACTCAAGAAGCTCTTGACGGCCGCTCAGAAGGATATGCTCCGGCCCTGGAAAAGCAGCGGCCTCGACCGCAAAGCGCTAACTGGTGCTTTCGGCGATCCACTTCCTGACTTTGTCCAGGAAGCACTGGATACCAGTGCCTTGCTGGCGCGGATCTTGAGTGAAGGTACTCGCGGCAACCCCCGCCAGATCAAACGCTTTCTGAACTCGATGATGCTGCGCCACGCCATCGCCGAGGCTCGAGGATTTGCTGAGGATATTCGGCGTCCAATACTTGCGAAAATCATGCTGGCTGAGCGTTTCCACCCTGACTTTTATGAGCAACTGGCACGAATCGCGAGCCTGGATGCGGACGGTACGGTACCTGCAATCGCCGAGCTGGAAAAGCGGACCAAGAAGTCAAAGGGAACCGCCTCAGAGTCGGAGAAGGAGAAAGGCTCTGGGAAGCTCAAGGCTGTGGCCAACTCTGGCGATGTGCACGATTGGGAGAAGAGCGACTGGATCAGCAACTGGGCGGCGATCGATCCCACGCTGACCGGTGTTGATCTGCGCCCCTACATCTTCGTGACTCGCGACAAACGCAGCTCCTTGATGGGGCAGGTCGCAGTGAGTCATCTCGAGGCGCTCGTTGACAAGCTAATGGGCCCTGCATTGCAGATCCGACAAGCGGCCACGAAGAAGGACATCGTGGCATTAGCTGAAGTTGATGCCGAGAATGTTTTTGATGCACTCCGCGATCGGATAATCCAAGCAGACGAGTATTCGAATCAACCCAAAGGCGTTACGGGATTGATCGAACTTGTCAAACAACGCCCCGCGCTACAGAAACGTCTAGTCGAATTCATCCGATCTCTGCCCACGCCCAAGCTTGGCATGTGGGCTCCCGCCCCATGGCATGAGAGCCTAAAGGATACCAATGCCATCCAGGGGCTTGAGGGGATTCTGAGGGGCTGGAGCCAGCAGGTCGAGAACGAGACGCTTCAGAAGGCAGCCAAGCGCGTACTTGAATTCAGCGGGAAATCTTAAGGATTGATATGGGTACCTCCAAAGGATATGGAGGCCCGAGCTCCGGCTTGGTGCCCTCCTGGATTGATGATGTAGCACAACCAGCCGGCCCGGCCGCTCAACCGAATGGGCCTGGGCAATCGAATCCATCTCAGCCTGGCTCTACCCCGTCTCAGCCAGGCTTATCTCCATCAGGGCCGGTGAACAATGACGGCACTGGCTCACTTCGGGGTGCCCGCAGCAGCTTCACCCGTTTCGCCCGCACTGGAAGCCCCAGCGATTTGGGGAATGCCCTGTCTTCCTATGTGCGTAAAGGCGTAGGGGGATCATCGAGAGGTGCGCGGCGCATGGGAACATCCCGCGCTACCGCGGCAAAGTTGCTCAGTATCTTCGGGGATGTTCAGCGCAACGGGGCAGCAGAAACACTACGGCGATTGCAACTCACCGTGGCTCCAGGGCAACCGGCCTCCCAGGTACTACTCGCGCTGCTTGAGTTCATTTGCCCGCCTGGTGGGGCGATTGACGAAGGCGTTGCGCGCCAGGCTGCACTGAACACGATCGCCGAACTTGACGAGGCAGGCAGCGGTAGCTTCGAGGATATGACTCAATCTGATCGGCAGAACTTCTTCCTCGATTTCGTAGCGAATTCGATTGAGAGCATGATCATGGCGGACTTGGGCGGTAGGGGCATCACCATGCCGGATGATGTGGAAGCGGTTGAACGCATCCAGTCTCAGCTGAGTTCGTTCATCACAGGTTGTACGCGAGGTCAGCTCGCCAACCGGCTGGAGCAATGGCCGGCGCCCACAGACCAAGAGGTCAATCAGGTCACGTCTGCGATTTATGAGGCGGCGTTCGATCTTATCGCGACTGCAGCGGAGGGGCTGGAATGAGGCACCACAGCATTATCTGCCGGCTCGGCGAAACGGATGACGAGGATCTAGCGCTGCTGGAGTCAGGTAGTGTCATCACCAATATCCAGTTCCTCGACGGGCACGGGCGATTGCAGTTCGGGATTGGCCAAGCCATTGAGCAATTGGCTGATCTGGGGCTGAGCCCAGGAGAGACTGCCGTCGATCTGGCACTGCTGGCGGCGACCCTTACCGCGGCGGACACCAGAATCTCACGAGACACCGAATCGGAGAATTCCTGGACGAGGGAGATCGACCTCTACGTCCCCGTCGCAGAACCCGCAGTATGGACAGCAACGTCCGACTTGCTGGCCTCGACTTTGAAATTCCTCACTGGTGATCGCTGGCGCCTGGTCTTCCGCGAGCGGCCCACAGATATCGATGAGCTATCTCCCGCTCCGGAGAGCTTGAGAACAGATGAGTCGGACAGCGTCTGCCTGTTCTCAGGGGGGATGGACAGCTTCATTGGGGCGATCGATCTATTCAGTGGCGGCGGCAAACCATTGCTTGTGAGCCATTACTGGGACACCAACAGCACCAGTACCTATCAGAACGACTGCCGGGCAGCGCTGCAGGAGAGGTTTTCCGAGACGTCGATCAACCACGTCCAGGCCCGTGTGGGGTTCCCGCACGATCTCGTGGAGGGTGGAGGTAGTGAAGATACGCTTCGAGCGCGCTCATTCCTGTTCTTCGCGCTGGCGGCCATGGCCGCGGAAGCGATCGGCGACTCGATCACCATCCATGTGCCTGAAAATGGCCTGATCTCTCTGAACGTTCCCCTGGATCCGCGCCGCCTGGGTGCATGTAGCACGCGCACGACTCATCCATACTACATGGCGCGGGTGAATGAGCTCTTCGGGCGTTTGGGCCTAAGCACGAGGCTATTCAACATGTTCAGCCATCTCACCAAGGGCCAAATGGCAGAGCAGTGCGCTGACCCTGAGTTCCTAGCGGATCATGTGCATCTCACGATGTCGTGCTCCTCGCCAGGAAAGGCAAGGTACCATCCTGACCCCTCGAATCGATCACCCAAGCACTGCGGGTTCTGCGTCCCCTGCATTATCAGGCGGGCAGCAATTCATCGTGGGTGCGGGCCGGATCAAACCCGATATGTCATCCCGGATCTACATGCGCAAGCGCTGGACACGAACAAATCTGATGGCGAACATGTGCGCTCTTTCCAGCTGGCCATCGCGCGCCTCAAACGTGCTCCACACCGCGCCAAGTTTGCAATTCATGAGCCCGGGCCTTTGATCGACCATCCTGACAGCTTGGATGACTTCGAACAGGTTTATCGAGATGGACTGCTGGAAGTCGACGATTACCTCGAAGGTGTGACAGCCATACCACTATGAAACCGCAGAAGAGCTCGATTCCAAAGTGGGTGGATTTCCACTGCCACCTTGACCTCTATCCCGATCACGAGCGTCTCATCGTGGAGTGCGATCAGGCAGGGGTCGCTACCTTGGCCGTGACCACTACACCGAAAGCATGGCGGCGCAATCGTGAGCTTGCGGCATCGTCTCGGCATGTCCGGGTGGCATTGGGGCTACATCCCCAACTGGTGGCCGAGCGTGAATCGGAGCTGCCGCTACTGGAGCGCCTGCTTGAGGAGACTCGATACGTTGGAGAGGTAGGGCTTGATGCCGGGCCCCAATTCTATCGGAGCTTTGAGGCGCAGGAACGGGTCTTCAAGAGGGTGCTCGAGGCTTGCTCGGAGCAGGGCGGGAAGATTCTCACCGTCCACAGCGTACGGAGTGTTGGAAAGGTGCTATCCCATATCGAGCGCCTGCTTCCGACTGACCGGGGGACGGTGGTGCTCCACTGGTTTACCGGCTCCCCCAGTGAAGCTAGGAGGGCTGTGGAGCTTGGATGCTATTTTTCGATCAACTCGCAGATGCTGACCTCTGCCAAGCACCGCAACCTCGTCGCCTTGCTACCGTCTGACCGGCTTCTCACCGAGACCGATGGCCCGTTCGTGCAAAGCGGGGGACGACCAACCAGGCCTGCTACCGATATCCCAAAAACGGTACAGGCGCTGGCGCTGCTTCGAGAGCAATCGCCAGAGCAAGCTGCAGCCCAAATCATTAGTAATCTGCGAGATCTAGTACGTACCTAGTATCAGGTTTGAATGCCTTGCCAGGCAGCGTCCAGGTCTACGAGCTCGTTTTACTACGACCCGGTCTTCACTCCGAGGAGTTGCGCTTCGACGCGCGAAACTCGCCGCCTGAAAACTGAGAATCTAATCAGCAGTGTTCTCCTGCCCAGACCCTCCAGAGGATTTGTCGCTGTACTGAAGCAGGATGCTGAGTTTTTCTCCACGCACCCGGTCAGGTGAGTTGAAGTGCTTCTCCTGGTAGTCGGATGGGCCGAATACTCGGAAATGCTCATCAGGCAGGAACACGGGCGCGTAGACGAAATCCTTACGATGGCCACACTCGTCAGGCAGGGGAATCACAAACTGGTACTGGAAATTCCCGTACTGAAATATGAACTGATACCTATATGTCGATTCTTGAAACGCCTCTCTCACCTTGGCAACGATGCAGGTGATTTTGTTCGGATTGACGCCTCCGCTTATCCCCCACTCGATAACCGGCACGGAGCCACTCAAGCCAGGCTTATGGTTTTTACTCAGAAGCCAGGGTTTGAGGTAATCGAATTGGCGGTGATCATCGTCTGGCATCATGGCCAATGCCATTTTGATGAGCATCTTGTGAATGGCGGTCGGGTAGTAGGGTTGGCGCACAACCTGGAAACGGAGTTGATTCTTGCCCTCGACCTCCAACGCATCGACTCCACCTTTATCACCGACACAGATGACTAGGTTAGATTGGTCGACAGCCGAAACCTCTAAGTTTGGGGCTTTGTACTTGGGGATGCCATTGCGCCCCCGGATTCGCTGAAATGGACGGTGAGGGTGGGTGTAGGCTGCGAAGCTGTTTTCAAGATGATCCCCGAAGTGGTGATTGCACTGATCACACTCCAGCTCATCGATAATCGTCTTGTTCCCCAGAAAAATGGGTATGGCATGCGACTCTTCGCGGAAGGTCGTGGATCTCTCGTCTTTCCCACAATACCGACACACCTTCGGTTGCTTGTGCCCCAGCCTGCGTTTCAGCTGAGTGGGAGAGAACACGTTGAACACATGGAGAACGTAGCGCTCAGTCAGCGCTCTGCCTCGCTTTTCGTTGAACTCAATGAATTTTTCGATCACGCCGCGTGGCTCCACTGAAAATTGAGCAGCACCCTGGTGAGGGTCGTTCTTTGGAGGTTCGGCCGCACCTGAGCCGCACCATTTGAGGATGTTAAATGATACCGGTCTGCCGGCATCACGCGTAGAGCGGCGCTAATGTGCCCCAGAGATTCTGTGGATTGGCAGGCTTGCGTGCGCTTTTGTCCGCTTCAACCGGAAGCTAAAGCCCCATCTACAGGTAGGCCCTGATAGTCAACCGGTGTAACGTATTGCCACTATTCAGCTAGGCGTCGTTCATCGAGACCTAGCGCCATCTAGGCGCGGCCTCTGCTCGCCACCGGATGACTCCAGATAGAAGGGATTCTCATGTATCTACGCGCGTTGGACGTTAGAGGTTTCAAGTGCTTTGGCGAACCCTTCACTATCGAATTTCACGATGGGCTGAACGTGTTGGTGGGCGAAAACGGCGCGGGCAAGACCGGTGTAATCAGCGCGGTGCGTCAGCTCTTCAATGACTCGGAGTCGGGCAAACGAATCATCGGTGAGCACGATTTCTACAAGGGTTTTGAGGCAGGTGCTTTCGCCTCGGAGGAGCTCCAGATCCAGGCCACGTTTTCCGACCTGGATGATAAGGATGCCACTGCCTTTGATGAGTGGTGCGGGAACTATGATGAAGCGAAGCTCACCTTCATTGCCAAAAACCAAGAGTCACGTGGACGCTTCAAGTATCACACTTATGGTGGTCACGAATTCACCCAGCCCTTAGATCCTGAAACACTCGACTTGATTCACTGTGTTTATCTGCCGCCACTACGCGACGCAGAGAGCAAGCTCCGAGAGGGGCGCCAATCACGTTTGGCCAGACTGTTGAAGGCCCTATGTCGGAAAGAGCTGGATGCTGCCAGAAAGGCCGGTACTCAAACTGCGCTGGAGCAGCGCGTTGGCGACTTCAACCGCGAGCTTTCTCAGAGCGACGACTTTGCCATCAAACTGGCCAACCAACGCATCGGTGAAAGCCTGAAGGCCGCGCTCGGAATGCATCTGTCCCAAAGCACATTGATCCAATTCTCCGAGGTGAGCTTCTCCCGTATCGTTGAAGGATTGAGACTGCTTTACTTCCCCGACCTCACAAATGCCGACCCCACCCAGTTCCGATCTCTGGGGGAGAACAGCCTGGGGTACAACAACCTACTGTACATCGCATCCATCCTAGCGGAGCTCGTCCTCGAGGTAGAGGAGGGTCGTGGTGAAGAGACCTACCTGCGGCTGCTGCTCATCGAGGAACCGGAGGCGCACCTACACCCGCAGCTCCAACTACGGTTGCTACGACACCTCAAAACGGAGGCAGAAGCTCGAGGTATCCAGGTCATCATCACAACCCACTCAACTGTGATTTCGGCTGCGGTGTCTGTGGAGCACCTGATTCACCTCTCCAATGAAGGCATGCCAACAGCCGTTCCTCTGAGAAAAACAGGGCTTCCTGAGCAGAGCCGGCGTTTTGTAGATCGCTGGCTCGACGTCACCAAGTCAAATCTTCTTTTCTCAAAAGGCGCGATCCTCGTCGAAGGAATTGCCGAGGCAATCGTTGTCCCCGAGCTGGCTAGGATCGTCTTGCATGCTCAAGGGAAGGGCAGGGACTCTTTGGACGATTACGGCGTGTCCGTCATCAACCTTGGCGGTATCTATTTCAAGCATTTCATGCAGCTGTTCTGCGATGTCACGGGCGCCCAGCCTGGTGGTAATGTGCCTATCAGGTGCGCCGGACTCACGGATAATGACCCTCCCAAATCTTTCTCGACCATTGACGATGGCGAAGGCAGGGAAAAACCAGTTCCATTCCTTCCGCATGCCGAAGATCACCGGCAGGGAAACAATCCGGCATTGGAGCTTCAGGGGCCGATCAATCAGTCTCAATTCGCTCGGTTGTTCGCCGGCAAGTACAAGACCTTCGAGTACGACATTGCGCTGGAGGGCGGCAACCTCACGACCATGCTGAATGTGGCAGCAGATCTCTGGCCCGTTCAGGATGGCAAGGTGGCCGGGAATTTGAGGGAAGATGCAAAACGGGATTTCGCCTCCATGTCCTCTGCTGACAAAGCCCCTTTTGCTGGCGCTTTGCTCGCCAGGCTCGACTCCGAAGAGATTGGCAAGGGGTTGTACGCCCAAGCGCTCGCGGACGCGCTCTTGGCGCGCCCAGCTGATTTCGTCGTGCCGGAGTACATCCGACTGGCCATCCTTTGGGCCTGTGGACTGGAAGAGGGACAGGCATGATCGCTCGAGTTGCTGAAGAAACCCCACGCAGGGTGCTCCCCCAATGAACTTCACCCAGGAACAGTTGGATTATCTCGCCTCACCGCTCGACAGGCACGTTTACCTCAAGGCCTGCCCGGGCAGCGGAAAGACGGAAGTGGTTGCCGCGATGGTGGCCAGAATAGTCCAAGAATGGTCGCGTTCACCATCGGGCATCGCAGTGCTGACGTTCTCCAACAGTGCCACGGACGAACTCAGGAACAGGGTTCATAGGTACCTGGGGGAGCCGATCGGCAAACCTCATCTAATCGCTACGTTCGACAGCTTTGTGCTGAACCGGCTGGTGGCGAGCATTGCCAGTGAGATGACGGGATATACCGGCAGGGAGGGTGACTTTCGCATTCGGATTCTGGACAAAGCAGCGAACATCTATCGCACGCGAAATAGCATTTGCGATCGTTGGATCTCTGCGTGCAAATACGACTACGACCTTGGAACGACCAAGTTCGTATTTTCCACTGGCGAACGCGGCCTCGATAAGCAACTGAACGCCGAAACCCTTAATCAGGATACCTTCAAAGATCTCATTGCCACTAAGAAGCGGCTGTGGCGAGGAGGTTTTGCCACCTTTGGTGACATCGACATGCTTGCCCTGAAGGCATTCAAGGATAGGAAATTCGACCCCTATTTTTCGCGGATCGCGCGCCGGTTTCCTCTGGTCATCGTGGACGAATGCCAGGATCTCTCTGCAGAGCAACTGCGAATCGTGGAGCATCTCGCACGGTTCGGTATGGCGTTCCATTTCGTGGGTGATCTGAACCAGTCAATCTATGGCTTTCGCAAGTCGAACCCAGAGAATGTCACCGACCTCATGGTCAAGCTGAAATTCGACCCGTATGAGCTCAAGGCGAACTGGCGGAGTGGACAGGCCATAGTCGATCTGTGTACCAACATCCTTGGCGGCGAACGGATCAGGGGCAATGTAGATATTGCTTCCCTGCAACCACGGATACTCGAATATGAAGTGTGCCCCTCTGAGCTGCTGCCTACGATTCGCACCATGACACAGGGGTACACCAAAGTGGTACTGGTGGCCCGGGGTCATATGACCCTGCAGCGTTTGCGTAATGGTGAGACCTTCGAAGGCATCGAACTATTGGCAGTCGCGTGCATCAGCGCCAGCACAGGTAACCTCAAGGACATCAAGCAAAGCCTGATGACGTTTGCAAAGTGGCTGGCCGACAAACTCGAGCTGCAGGTCACCAAGGTCGGCCCCTATTGCCCCATTGTCATGGAGTCCAAGCTTATTTGGCGGAAGTTCCTCCATGAAAGCCTGAAATTCATGGTCGCCAATGGTGCTGGCAAGTCCGATCAGACCTGGTCTGCTTGGGTGCGCACTGCAAAGCTGGCGATCCGACGGCTCCCGAATCAACCTTTCGTACCTGTGGAGTTACTGGAGGAGCTGGATGTCCTGAAAGACTTGAACCTTGTGGCTCGCAAAGGGCAGGGTGATAAGCCAGTCTCCGTGCGAGTGTTGAGCCAAGAGGTACTGGAGGGGCCACCAGACACGTTGCGCTACGAAACTATTCACCAGGTGAAGGGCGAAACTCACGATGTCACTGTGGTGGTTTCGTCCCAACAGCCCGGGCCGCACCAGTCTCATTGGCAAGACTGGTTGCGAGATCGCGGATCGGAAGCCGCAAGGTTCGCTTATGTGGCGAGTTCCAGGCCCCAGCATATGCTGATTTGGGCGGTAAAAAAGCTCAAAGAAGAGGATCGACCTGTACTGGCACAATTGGGGTTTGAAGTACCGCCCCCCCGATAACCGTCCCTAAACGAGCACATTTGCGTTCCACTCGTTAAATCTAATCACCATTTAGGTCGTTCACTCATGCTGGGCGCGCTGTGCAAAACTTCTGGGGAATGCTTTCGTCAACTTGGCCTTTTGATCTAAATCAGTAGGGTGAGACGATGAGTTTTCAACTGTACATGGAGGTCTCCTGCCTATGAACCGTTCCTAGGCCCCCTCCGTGTATGCTTAAGGCCTCACGGCTAACCGGAGAGAGGGCGCATGCAGCCAGAGCAACCAACCCTGAACCAGTGGTCACGTGGCTCAGAGCATAGCCTTGATTTTTTGCGCTTAGCATCCCGCAGCCCACACTTACAATTTTTGACTAATCGATAAGGGAGCATTCATGGGTAAGCCTTTTAAAGACCGAATTCATGCCATGAATCAGATGTACAAGCTGCCGATCAACGGCACGCCCACGCTACTGACCGATCCTGCGGACAAGCTCAAGAAGTTCAAAGCCACGCTGATGGCTGAAGTTCATGAGATCGATGAAATCGTCGAAAAGATCGAAAAAGGCGATGCTGAAATCGATATAAAGGTCGCCATTGCCGACTTGTTGGGCGACGTGATTGTTTACTGCAGGTCTGAGGCCCTGAAGTACGGCTTACCGCTCGAGGAGGTGCTGGACATCATCATGGACAGCAACGAGAGCAAGCTCGGGGCGGATGGAAAGCCGATCTACGATGAAAATGGCAAGTTCCTCAAAGGCCCGAATTACTGGAAACCAGAGCCCAAGATCAAAAACTTGCTTCTTGGCGCTAACGACAAAGCGGACGCTTGATCGGAGAACAGGCTTGAAATCCATCAACCTTGGCAAGACGCGTACGCTCAAAGACATCGAGGCGGCCATTCGCAAGATCTGCGATCGTCCGGGGGAGAAATTCCTCATTCAGGCAGACATGCTCAGCGCCCGGCGTGGCGCCATGCATGATGCCGCACGCCTCCAACTGATCGTCACCCTGGCCCGACAGCAGCTGCAGAGCGACTACCTGGATTTTAACCCGCAGGCCGATGTTAAAACGCTCCTACACAACCTCGCTAACTGTTCGCCAGGTATCGCAGCTTTACGTCTTTCCAAGGGTATCCGGCTAGGCGAACTGACATTCAATCGCCGAGAGGTCTTCCAAGAGTCGGTAGAACGAATGCAGGCCATGGATGCAGGTCGGTACGAGGACGTCGTCAACGGCCGGGCCGTCGATTTGATTTGTGTAGCGGGATCGAAGGTTCAGCACCTGCGACCGCTGTTCAGCGCTGCAGGTCAGGTAAAGCCTCCATCTGAAATGACCACCGAGATGCGCAGGCTCATTGACTTTGTCAACAAGCAGAGCGGGCGCACCAGTGTTCCGGAATCATTGATCGAAAGCTTGGGTCTGTTCTGTTCTGAGCTTGTATCCAACACACAGGAACATGCGACCTCAGATCATCTTGGCCACGCGTATTTTGCCCATGTTGAAGGCGTCATGGTCGGCTGGAGGCGTCTTGAGGACGACATCTTTGCCGAAGACTTTGACGGCAGTGAGGACTTGCGCCGTTACTGGCAGAGAGAATCTTCTACCACCGACAATAACAAGACCAGCTTGCGGGCGTTGCACATCAGCTTCTTCGACTCGGGCCCCGGATTTGCCTCCAGAATGAGCGGCAAGGCGGTGCAAGAGATGTCGCTCCAGGATGAGCGGGGGTACCTGCTCAAATGCTTGCAGCCGCGTCAGTCCAGCAAGACTCTAGACGCCGCGGGGATAGGTCTGCCTGCCATCCTGAATGAGCTTCGCAAGGTGGGCGGGTTAATCCGTATTCGTTCTGGCCGGCTGTGCATCTACAACCAGTTCGAAGAAAACGATCGGCAGCGTGACCCTGACGACTTCAGGGATTGGGACAACACCGACTTGGCACCCGTTGCCGGGGCCGTTGTCACCATGATGATTCCATTGAGGGGCATGTAATGGAGCGTTTCTATCAATGGATGTCCGCTGTCAGCGACCCCAGCGGCAGTCATGAAGCGTTGGTCATCTGTTACAACGATTCGGAGCTCTCGGTACAGCACGTCTTCACTGATATCGAAGACGCGCTGAAGGCCCAACGACATCTGCCTGACTGCGTCTACATCGTGGGAACGTCTGATCAGTTGTCGGTGTACAACAGCAGTTGGGCTGACGATCAAGACCGCCTGGCCAACCTCCTGAAGCGTGGCGTAAAAAACGCGCGTGTGTGCGTCCATGAATACGTGTTCTTACAGTGGAATGGCGCGAGCTTCAACGTTCATGTGCTGGGCGGCCAGGAACTTGTCTACCGCTATGATCCGAGCTCTCTCTTGCGAGATGGTTTGAGAACGCTGATCGAGAAGAACAACGTCATTCATTCTGCACCGTCCGCGCATTCTTTCAAGCACCCGTCCGGCACGCTCAACAACGTGTTTATCCAGGCCCGAGAACTGGCGAGTGATGAGGCCGAAGTTTGCGTGGTGGGGTATGCGATCGCACTCGAGTACGGCGCCAGGCTGCGCCAGGCGGACAAGGTGTACATCGACACCATGGGCATTTACGCCTTCGTGAAGAATGCGCTTGGTCGCTTGGACAGTAAGGCCGAAGTCATGAGTTTCCACTCCTATGAGCGACTCAAGACAATGTACCCTCCAGCAAGTGACTATTTCTGCGTGGTATCGGCCTCCACATCCGGCGGCATGGCCAAGCAGATGGGGGAGCAGGGTTTCACAGGGGATTGCGTTGCCACGCTGATCGATCGCACGGCGGATGGCCGATACGGGGGCGTCCTGGTCGCCCTGGACGACATTGACTATCCACTGCCGGTCAAGGCGGAGGAAGGCTGCACACTGATCGAGATCATAGGGGAGAACTTCTCGGCGAAATCAAAGCCTCCCAAATCGATCACAATATCCCTGAAGCATGACCCTAAGCGGCTGGCCAAATTCCACAAGTATTTCGGTATGGGGGGAATCATTGGATTCAACCGGTCGAGCAAGCCTCGCAAGCTGTTGACGCTCAATCCTGATCTGCTGCTAGCGGACGCTGACTTCAGGAAATGGCTGACCGCTGAAATCGACTGGTCGGTCTCTATGGCGACAAACCTAATTGTGTACGCCGACGATGACGGGTCGAAAAAACTCGGCGAGGTGGCCAATGAGATGCTCAGTCAGAAATGGGGCGCTACCAAGTCAATCCGATGCGTGCCTTACAGCGAACTTGATCAAGTCGATTTTGAGACCGTCTCCGGGGTGCTTGTCGCGACAGTGGTAGCGCGCGACGGGGGTATTCTAAGGGAGATCAGTCGTGATCTGCGGGCCTACATGGACGCGACCGTGCCACGCAGGTTCCTTGCACCGATCGGGATTCCACAGAGCGCCAGAGCCTGGGCGCTCCTCAAGACTTTCCTGATGAAGAACCCCACGCCCCGGGAATACGGCTTCTCCAACTGGCTGTGTTTACCCATTGGTGATGACGGGAAGCAGAACGCCTGGAGTCGCTTGCTCACGGTTGCGTCTGCCGGGCAGGTCGATGACGTCGGCTTCACGCCCAAAGTCGCGGAAAAGGTTCGTCATGAGGCTATTGATGAGGCCACTGAGCTTGTTGAGGAGCACAAGCACAACTTCCTGCCAAAACATGATGGCAGCGCGCTCGCCTTGTCCGATGGGTTTCTGTTCTTCGACCCCTCAAGCAATGTGGGTCGGGACTGTCCAAACGTACCGCAAAGCACAGTGTTCTTCACGATTGCTGCAGTCCTGCAATTCGCTCGCGAACACGACGATCATGAGCTACGCCTTCAGCCGACGGGGTATGAGTCAGTGGTGCTGTCGCCGGAGTGCTTCCTCCGGTTTAACGACAATGTCCTCCAGGCTTCATTCCTGCGGGCGTGTCTCCCTTCGGAGCTTGATTACTCAGCGAGTCCGGAGCTGAGCAAGCTGATGAAGGAGTTCATCGCCAAGGTATTTGCCCGGTGGGAGAGAACTTACGGCGATGCCGCACTGGAGTTCGCTGCGGCGCTGGCCACCGGCTCGCTGAAGCTCACGCAGGAGGACACGCGGGCACTACTCGAGGAGGCTATCGAGCAGCGTAAAGGCGAAGCTTCCAGTCTTCTGGGGCTGCTCCTACTTACTCAGCGTGCACAGTTCCCGGCTCAGGCAGTTAGAGGAGGCTAAGCGGGCAGCCAATACCAATGGAGGAGGGCGGATTTACTGGCTGCCGTAATGTGCTTTTAGTCACCGATGCAAGTTTAGATGCAGCCGCAAGGCCCCTGAGCGCAGACAAGGGCCCGGCGTCTGCCAGCTCCTACGAGCTTCGTCACGGCGCATGGGGTTCTACTTTGCTAGTGTATCCGATCGGTGCAGTGCATGAGGCTGGCGCCTGTTCGTATGCGTCTGGCCATCACGCCTTGCGTGATTAGACCGGTTGCCACTTATGCGGTAGCAAGTGATCGATTTCACTCGCCCGCTGCGTCGGCAGGCGCGTGAGGACGTCCTTCAAATAGGCATACGGGTCATGCCCGTTGAGTCGAGCGGATTGGATCAAACTCATGATCGCCGCGGCCCGTTTTCCGCTGCGCAGTGACCCTGCGAAGAGCCAGTTCTTGCGTCCAAGAGCCCACGGCCGGATCTGGTTCTCCGCCCAGTTGTTGTCTATGGGGACGGCCCCGTCATCGAGGTAGCGCGACAGCGCTGCCCAGCGTTTGAGGCTGTAATCCAGTGCTCTGCTGATCGCCGAACCTTCGGGCACGAGATCGCGCTGGGCGATCATCCAGGCATGCAGCATATCCGTCACCGGTACGGCTTTTTCTTGCCGTATTCGGCGCCGTATATCCGGTTCAAGGTCGCGGACTTCGCTTTCGATTTCGTAAAGCAACTGGATGTAGCGCAGGGCTTGCTCGGCGAGCATGCTCTTGTTAGTGGCGTGCAGTTCAAAGAACTTGCGCCGTGCATGGGCCATGCAGCCGATCTCGGTCAGGATTCATCTGCTCGCTGCGCTTGGCAAACTTCAAGCGCTTGAGCTGCGCGATCTCGTGGGTCAGCTTCTCAATGACCGTTTGATCGCGGTTGATCTTCTTGCCCATCGTCTCAACCGTCTTGCCCAACGTGTCGACTTGATGGTCGAGCGTCTTGACGCGCTGGAACAACTGCGCCGCCAATGCGCGCAGCTGTTCAGGGTTTAGATGGTCGAAGTCTGGGAGAGTCATGGGGCCGATTTTGCCAGGCCAAGCAACTCGGGACGATAGACCAATGGGCTAATGGCAGCCGTTAAAGCAGTGTGATCGCACCGCCGGAGCCCGCACGCTGCCATGGTAGGCCCAATAAGAGATAGGCTGCTTGAGCCGCAAACGGGTTCGAGCATGCATAGGTACGGATGCTACCAAGCTCACTAGTCAGGCTTGGATCGTGAGCTTTATCCGCTCTCGCGGGCCGGCAATGTCGGGCACGTAGTTAAAATAGGTGCTGAGCATTCTGGCGTCGCCGGTATCGTATTTCGGCGACGCAAGAAAAATGTCGTCTGAGCTCAGTGCCTGCGCTTCCTAGCGAGAGTCAACTGTCGCGTAACGGGTGTCGGCGATATACGACAGGTAGCCCTTTTCGTGCCAGCTTGGAGAAATGGCAATCCAGGAGTACTTCACCTCAGAACTGGTAGGAGAGGATGGAGATCATAATGCGGCGTAGCATGCACAACGTTGCTCTTCCATGTGGTCTGCATTTCCGTCCTTAAGTATGAATTCCGTCTCAGTATTCGAGAGAGCTATAAACTAGTAGGGGGAGTACTGTGCAGCATGGAGCAGTGTCAGGACTGGGGGCAAAAAGTCGTTATTCGTTCAGGAATTTCGGGCGGGGCAGCCGTTGACGACTCTTCTCACCCGGGGGCTTTCGCATTACTTCACGCAATCGCTCAGCAGGGCCTTGAAGCTCTCCTGGAGATGCTCGATTGACTGCGAAGATTAACTGTTCACGCCTACGCTGCTTGCCCTCTAAGATTTCAGCAAGCTCTGCATCGGACTGGGCATAATTTTGCATAAATTCATTCCTGCAGAAGACAATTAACCCAGGGATTCCCTAGCTATGGGGCTGATGATCAGCGTCTGTTCGCGCTCACCCTAAGCATTAACGACACAAACCGATATTTGCCCACTCAGTCCACCTTGGCATGACATTGGTTCGATCCTAATCGCAAGCATGGTCGTAATTTTTGAAAAAAATGCGCCATGAACTCATGCCACCCATTTCTCCGACCGCCAGGATTGAAAGTGCCATGAGGATGAGCCATACGCAACACCTACGAACAAACTCAGCAAGCCTCCCAAACTCCTCAAATCTTCTAAATGTCGTCGCTACAGAGCTCTCACTGAGCGGGAGAGTAGTGTTCGCGCCGCCGATCAATTAATCTCACTGTGCTGGCCCTCGGCCACGTCTCGCCCACGAATGTCCTATGCAGCCCCATGAGTCGATGCCGGCCGTGCTAGATCGGCAAATAGCATACGAGCAAGATGACGCGTTTGGACACAGGCACTATGCCCAAGCACTACGCAATTTGGTTGAATCCGAACACCATCAACTCCCTTTTAGCATCGGCCTCCTAGGAGGATAAGCCCTTATGTCCCCGGGCCAACGCAGCGCCGGTTCAGGTACGCATGTCCATTGGCTCGGTGGCAAGGCAGACCGCGTTGATGCGGATCGTTGGGAAAGACCAAGAATGAAACGTGCACAGCCGGTCGAGTGTTAGGTTGGTCAACTCACCATGAGTGTTTGTTGTTTGAATGGGATATCGATTCTTGCAGAAACTGTAGAAAAAACGCTGGAATGACCTCGAACGTCAAGGCACAAATACCGGTAAAACTAGCGAATGGCGCTCCCAGATAATTGGTCTCCACTTGCGAACCGGAATGGCGTCGATGCTGTAGCGCAGGGCTACGCTGGCGATTGATTCATTGAATCTGCATGCCGATAACATATTGAACAGGGATTGGTCGGCACAGCCGACCTAGAAATCATGGCCAAGGCCAATAAACAACTTGAAAACGAGTTTAAATGAACCACGAAAACGTTGTTAATTTAGAACAAACAGCTGATGAGATGCGACGCTTGGCAAAAAAGGTCGAGCGCCGGTCTTCTAAGTCACTGGAAGCGATGAAGGACGTACAACGCGATTGTCAGGAGAGAATCCAAGAGCTCAAGTATGAGCTAAGCAAGGATCTCATCGACCAAGCCAACGCACCAGTAAATAGAGCTGTCAGTATCCTCACCTACGTTTTGGCTGCGGTAGTTATAGTCGGTGGTGTGTTCGCCTGGCTGACAGCCAATAACCTTGAGTCCACCTTGCAAACGCTCATGACGAAGAGGATCGAATCCTGGCTGTCGCTTGAAGATGAGCATTCACAGGCCAGCAAGACCCTCGATGCCTATCGGACCCGTGCTTTGCTTGACTCGTACATGATCCAACTCGCTAGGCAGAAATCGCAGAACACATCCATTGTTGATCTGAACTTCAAGGTAAGTGACAAGAAGCGCCTTATGGCGATCGTCCGCTCACCATCGTCTGACTACCAGGATTTTTACGACGCGTTGCGCTTGCTAGCAGTGGCCGACGGAGAGTGGGGCATTATCGTCGGCGAGAACGAGTTGGGACGTGATCTTGTCGGACTGATTAAAGACCCGCGCTTTGATTCGATGAGAAAGCTCGACATACTGCAGATCCTTTCGCGCAATCGAAACCTCATTGAGGTTGAAGCGGCATATCTTCAGGATAACTCGGCATTCGAGCCGCTTCGTTACCAGTCCTACCTCAATCTCAAAAATTATGATAAAAGCTCGCCTGCAGGTGAACTCGCGCTAAAATACGCTATCGGTCTTTTGCAAAGCAACGCCGTTCACAAAGTGGAGGACGCGCTCGAACATATCGCGGCGGTCGATTCGTTTAATACCAACCTAGCAGCATTTCTTCTTCAGTTGCCGGAGCGCCAGCGCGAGCTGAGGATGAACTATCGCCTGGCAGTTGCCAAAGGGCTGATATCTCAGTTGCCTGCTCCGAGTGCCATGAGCTTATATCTACCTGAAGATAACGAGCCAGTGGACCGAGAAGCTATTCGCTCTACTGTCACGGCGCTAATCAACGCTTTGTTGGACGATGGCCTAATGCTACGAATGGACAAGACATTTGTCGCAAGGCCTCATCTCGCGCTCTATTATCGCCAAGCCGATGGTGTAGCCGTCTCCAAGCAGTTTCCATTGGAGCGTCTAATGGGGGACGAACAACTGATGCAGGCTATCTACAAGAGTCAATATTCCAAGGGTCTAGAGCGTTTTGCCCAGTTTTTCTCTGTAACAGACGGAGGCGAGGTCATCGTGCTGGCGAAATTGAAGGTGCCTGCTGCAGTCCTTGGTCTCGCGACTGATCCATTATCACCCAGAGATATCGTCGGGCGGCTGGAATTCGCTCAGGACGCAAGACTCCAGTTTACTTGGAGAGACAGCCTGGGTGACTGGCAGACTAGAGGTATCGAAAATCTAAGGGAAGCGAGAGTGAGCATGGTGTTTGACAAAGACGCTATATCTTATCGCGACACGAGTCTAACTGACTGGATTTTCTGATTGCTCATTTTTCTCGCTGGTAGTTAGTGATAGACAACAGACGTCTACCGAGGAAGGCAATATATCGTCCAGTTGAAGACACTGATTACAGATGGAGCGCTGTTCTCAATTAGTATTTTGACGCCGTGATCAGGGGAGGGGAGAGTGGCGTCTAGTCAGGCTTATGCTCGTTGAGGTTGGGCAGGACCATCAGCGTATGTTCATCGTAATGAGCAAAAAATCGCTGCCATGCACGTACACCACCCAACTCGCCCACAGCTAGGATAATAGCCTTGTGAGAGGCCGTGAGCAGAGCGACTTGCCGCTCTAAATCTTTTATACGTTCGTCTTTCATTGCAAGACTGGCTATTAGCCGTTTTTGAGAGTTCTTTTTCGCTCGTTCTACCCATTGGTTTCGGGTCGTTTGCAATTGTTGATAGTGAGCAATTAGGTTTCTGCGAAATGTGTCCCGCGTGAGAGTGGAAACGGCGCCTAGATTCTCCATTCTACGCACAATGGCATGGGCAGTTATTCTCTCATCGTTTTCCAGCATGGACTCAAGAACGCTAAGTAGATTGTCATCAAGATTAACCGCATTTGCGGTGCGGCGTACTGGCTTGCTCGGTGCTGGCATATTGACTCCGCTAGGCACGTAACAGGGCTTAGCGCAAAAGCGGCTAGCCTTCAAATAAGTCTACTTGATGGACCTGCACCGACAAATCCGGACCATCTGGAAAAGGGTTTTCACCTGGTCGACATGCCAATGCTTTATCAATATTTTCTAACGTTTTTTTTGCATGATCCAATTGATTTGCTCTTCCGACACTATCACTGAATCGAGCCTCTATTTTATTAACGGCTAAGGCGATTTTTTCACGAAGCCCAAATAGATTTTGCTGATGACTTTTCAGATCTGTAACGCAAAGATGACGGCAGCCGCCGTAACACTCTAAATGCTTTGGACAAGGATTGGTCATAAAACTGTTAATGCAAAATCCATAAGGCGTAACGTGAAACCCATCAGCTTCTCCCGCCAGAAAGAGAAATGCCGCCTCATCGCCCATTGTCGCCTGAATCTCTCGAAACTCTTCAACAATCGGACCGGACACCTTGCCACTTAGGATCATCGCTAGCACTTGCGAACCACCTGTTGGCATAATATCAAGTGCCGTGTGCGGTAGATCCATTGAAGCGAGTTCTTCTAATAAGCTGCGGTGGTCGTACCGGTACGACTGCTCAACACTACGACGGCCGTAACGCTTAGTTATAATCGTGTCAGCTACGCCCATCCTAAAGAGTTCACTATTTTGAACGTGACGAAAAGAATGACTATTTATTGTAAGGCTTTGGGTTTCTTCATTGCGCCCATACCGCTGAAAAAAAGTGGTGTTTGAAGTTTGACTTTTGTAATAGTGGTTTCGCAAATCGACCGTATCGAGGATTCCAACAAAGCAGTATTTGCGAATATCGCATAGCCCATCATTTCTCCCTTCTGATAGCGCGCGTATGGGCGCAAGAAATAACATATTATGGGGAGGTATCGAGCCCGCAGCGGTGCGCAACGGCTTTAGAGGTGAGAGCTTGGATGGCATTCTTAATCTCACCAACTGCTCTAACTCCGATACCTTAAAGTACCCCTTTCTGAAATTTACCTTACAAGGCACCCCGGACACTGTGCGGAAAGGAGTGAGCGATTCATACCCTCTACGCAGCACGGCGAAATACTGCCGTACGACATTCTTCACTTTTCCTCCATGTTCTTTTAATGACAACTGTCGACTCTCAATTTCGTCCAGTACGCCAATGTCATAATTTTTTCTGTACTGCGCAATTAATCGAACTTCGTCGTCATCTTCAAATACAAATGGATTGCCAGTCAAATACGGATATAGGTCTGCTGCGGCCACCAATTCGTCCGGTTGAAAGTCAGCCAAAATCCGATTGGATTGATACTGTTTCTCAAGAGTGGCGCGGAGCGGCTGGGTGAGCAAGAGCACCCGATTCAGAAAATCAACAATAATCTCCCTGAACATCTCGGGAATGTGCTGTATATCCGGATGTAAGAGTTTGCCCTCTTTATCCGAAATACTTCTTTTTTCAACAAAATATCTAAGAGCAATCGATGACGAAATACCGCCGAATTCGCTTGCGGGAATGCCCTTTTTACTCAGATGAGAGAACTCCTGGCACCAATCGACTGGTATAAGTGGTGTTTCGCCCATTCGCAACCCACAGAGCACCAGAATTTTGGCTTGCGCAAACCGCAACTCATCATAAAATGTCTGTGGATCTTCGGTAAAAACAATTCGGATCAGTTCCCAGAATGCATTGTAATCTGGAAGGCGCTCTGTGCGTTTGCGCTCCGAAAGGTTTTGTCGAAAATTAGACGTATCCTCGCGACTGTTACGGCGCTTGACGCTAACTGCAGGCAACAAAGGAGTGCGATCAACCAGACAATGAAAGTCAAATATATGCTGTACCGAATTTCTAATTCCTCTGGCCAGTTGACCAGAAGGCTGTAACAGTGATGCGTATTTAAGAGCAGTCGCAATGTGATCAACACTCAATTCCCACGGCTCAGCTTTGCCACAACAAGATGCAATGATACGAATGGTTCGGACAATGTATTGGCTCGCATGCGCTGCGGATACACCTTTCACATAAATGTAGTGAATTGCGCATGCTTTGATTAAGTCCTGCCACGAGTTCGTAAGCTTCACCCTTACGATTGCGGGTACTCCTTGTGCGCTCCGCTCCGCGTTGATCAACGCCAGGCATTTTATGTCGGTCCCAAAGTCCGCAAGCCAATAAGGGACTCGGGGATTATCTGCCATATGGAATAAGGGCCATCCCTCACCTTTTTTTACGGTTCCATCAGGTGCAGTCGGAATGTCCCAGTTGACGTCTTTAGACATTGCAAGAATTTTGTTTGCTTCAATAAAATCCCTAAAATTATTATTCATTATCGACGACACCATTTAGCTCATCAATAATACTTTCCACCCGTTCTAAAACATCTTGCAGCTGCGAATAAGCGGGGGAATAGTTCTCGCCTCTGGATGCATTGTAAAATTGCAGTACAACGGGTCGCAAACCCTCAAGAACCTCTTCATGAATTTTTGCGTTCTTGACAGCCAAGAAACGATCACAGCCATAACATGACAATACCGGATTTTTTGCACAAAGTCCCTGTCCAAGGGTGCACATGCCAATTCCCGCTATCGGTATTCCGTGTGGCATGCCTCCTATTTGGTGTGCGGGTAGTGCGTTCGATAAGTCCTCAGTACTGATCGTTCGGTTTCTCGCAATACGCTCAATTTTGCTATATATCGGAGAAATAGCCAGTGCCCGATTCACTCGTTCGGCCTGCGTCGGTGATGATTCAAAATAAACCAGCCCTGTCATTGACCAGCTGTGCCCCATGTATTCAGCTAGTTCTTCCTGGGTGGCACCCGCGTCCACCATACGTTGCGCAGCACTATGTCTGAAATCGGTGCTACTACGTCCATCCAACCCAAGTTCTGCGGTGAGTCTTGCTAACGATGCGCCGACGCCTGATGGCGTCAGGCCAAACAGGGAATCGGTTAGAGCGCCGGGTGTTTGAGGGTACGATTGGTCCGTGGTTCGCCGGCGATGCAACACTACAAATATATTCGCCCACTCGCGCTTTATTTTTCGTAACATCGGGATAGGCGGCGTGCCCTTGCGTTGTTTTCCTCGAAAAAATCGCAACTGCACACTGTGGGATTTTTCAAAATTAAATATATTTAAATGTTCGATTCTAAGTTTTGCAATCTGCTTGGGGCGCATTGCAAGCTGATAGCAAATACATAAAATACAGGCACTGATTAAAAGGGATATTTTGACATTTCCCAAGTCATGCTTTGAAAGGTCATTGATCGAATCCAGAAAATCAATAATTTTCCGGTCTTCATACGAATCAAAAAATACGTCACCGCTCCGGACACTGGCGTAACTATCCACGGTATGTTGACGAAGTGACGCAATTCGGGGTCTGGAATCGTTATTCAGAACGCCCACGGATTGACTACAACAAAATAACAGTAGCGACTTTAGCGCGCATAGTTGATGGTTATTACACGCCGTGACTATTTCGCGTCGCCACTTAGCATCGACACTCAGGGGCAGGGTTAGTGAGAGGTCTAGCGTCGTATATATAAGGCTATTATCGAGCTTCTGAAGTGCCTGGAAATACATTTTGATGGTTGCGCCTGCCAATTCAGAGACGGAACGAGCAAGCCACAACTTCATTAGGTGTATCAATTCTCCGTCAAAGGAACTGAAATCTAACTCTAGGAACTCACCATTAACCTCAAAGGACCATGCGTTTTCCTCGGGATTTCTTATGGTTTTCCAGCAGTCTGCAAAATCATCCCAATAACGGATTACAGAGGGCAGGGGAGGCAGGGGAGCCAACGCCTCTAGCAGTTTTGCGTTACCAAGAAAGCCCGACTGACTCCGCGGCATGCGTTGCTCCTTCATCTGTCCCTTTTAGGAGCGCAGATGGCTGACATGGACGTCAAATGCATGGTTCCAAACGGTGGCTAAGCGATCCTCAAAAAAAGCTCGTGCGTACCGTCGTGGCATATCCGAGGTGCGGGCCCAGCCAAAAAAAGCTCGCAGTCTCTGGATTGCCATCTCGAGGTCGTCGCCATTTTCTACAAATTGATGAAGCCTGACAGTCGCACAGGTATGCCTCATATCGTGCGGTGTAATGCGGCCGGCCCCGCGATACTGCTGAAGTGTTTGGCGCGCTTCAGTGGTGAGCTCACCTGTGATGGTGACAAAAATACCATTGACCTGGCGTAATGATAGTGGATTGCCTTCCAGCGAGGAAAATAAGTAGCTGTGTCGGGTCGAGGGTCGGTAGCTCTCGACAAAGGTCCTGATGAGGCTGGCCAACGCTGGCGGCACAGGCAGCTGCCGGGCGGCATTGTTGTTTTTTAGGCTGGGCTGTTCTTGGCGCGGATCACGCTGATACGGATTGTCGCCGACGTTCAGCCAGTTCACAGTTTCTACGGTCGGGGTGAAGCGTTTTTCGCTTTTTAATGCATCCATAGGCAGCACGAGGGTTTCACCGCGGCGTAATCCAAGATGCAACATGAGTAGGCACAATACGTAATTGCGCCAGCGTAACGTACTGTTCCTAAAGGGATTACGAACCGAGTACGGATCAATGATCTGGTAAAATTCATCCAGCACTGGGCTTGGCAACGCTCGGACAATTTCTGCCGGCGGCGCGGGCGCCATACCCAGCGAGTCAAACAGCTTCTCCAGACGCTCCAGGCGCATGCTCAGCAGCCAAAGCATGTCAGGATCGGCATGACTTTTCACCAGACGCTGAACACAACTTTTGACGAAAACGTAGGCCACACGCCAGTTGGGATGGTAGTTGGCGGCAGTCTGGGCACCATGATTTCTGGCCGTGATGAAAAACGTCTCAAGACAGGCTTCAAGCTCATCGAATTTGAGCTCCGCAATCAAGCAATCAAGGCAGTCAGCCTGGTACAGCCGTCTGGCCGACTGGTACAGCTGTTCGATCACGGACAATTGGGTTCGTAGTGTGGACGGCGCCAAGCTCGCACCGTCCAGTGCAGACCAGACTGTCGACCAATAGCGCGGTCGTCCACGGTCATCGGTCAACAACCAACCAACGAGTCCGGAGGGCACGGAAATGTCTTTCAAATGAACAACAGGCATAAGTGCAACAGCTGAAGCTGCTCCTTATGGTAGGAAGCGTTGCAGTTGAGCCTAGGTAATTTCCTGTGTAACGCAACACACACGAACATGCTCGTCTTACGTGTAATGTATATTATGTTAAATCATGTGTCATGGTGGATTTGTTCATGAGCTGTCTAAGCCACTGACTCTACGTATCCGCTCTGACGCCCACTCCCTCAACGGGCCATGTGCAACGTATTCACGGCGAGTCATTGAATGCCGTTTCTCTTCAGGTCAGCGCGCACCGCTGCTCATGCAGACTGAAGATGCGGCGCCGGTGCCCACACTCGTTCCGTTCATCTACGTCCAACTAAAACTCAGGCACCGCGCTTACAACACAGCGGCGGAACATCTACGCGCGAGTGACCTCAATTGATGACGCAATCCTGGCCTGCCACTTCGAGGCGATTCTGGCTTTACAGGACGGTTACGCCATCTGGCTCCAAAGCGGTCGTCAAGCCGACAATCTGGTCGCCCTGATCGGCAATCTGAAACGGCAAATTTTCCGCAGCCTGACAGATACGCGACTTCAGATCGTTCGTACACTGATTCGCCCGGGCGCCGGGAAGAATCCGTTCCCGGGCAGCCTGGAGCCGACTCGACAGTAATGGAGGTTCGCGGAGACCTGATCAGCAGATCAAGAACACGCTTCACCCTCCTCCTCTTTTTCGCGGCGTGTTGGCCGACGCGTTCAAACATTAAAACCAGGTTTCCATTTGTATACCGTATTGCCATACACCTCCGGCGTTGAAGTCCGTCTTGCCGAAGGAGTCTGAGGCACTGTATCTGTCCAGATCCGAAGACCAATTCATGAAGCTCGCGAACACACGCAGTTCAGGACGTGTGAGCAGGTCTCCTACGTCAGGTTTAAATGTCGGGGCGATCGTGAATTTCCAGAAGTTACCGTCGACCGCATTACGTTGTAGATACCCCTTCGGGTCGAGGTTCATGGTTTGCCAGCTCATTTCGTAGGCCATCTCAAAATTGCTGTTGATTTCATTGGCCAAACGCATGTTCAGGGTCATCCAGCGGTAATTGTCACCCTTGACGTATCTATCCTTGCTTTGTTCAGCCAACAAGCTGGGACCGATGCGCCAACCAGGCGCAATGGGAGTCTCGCCGTAGAGTGCCAGACGTAGAGCGCGGGCATCGTCAATCAGCTCACCATCCGAGCCGACGTTCTTGACCTCTGCCCCCAGACCTTGCCCATAGAGCAGCGCGGTTTTGAAGAAGCCTTCTCTGCCGAAAAAGGTTTTCTGATGATTGGCCAGCATGCTGTGCAAACCAGAATCCGCAGGCGCCAGACCTGCTTCATTGCTGCGAGTACCAATGTCGTTTTTCTTTGAGCCGATGGCATTGAACATCCACTGCCATTGACCATTATCGAAGAACTGGTTGGAGGTCAGGATGTAGCTTTCCACATCGGCGTTGATGCCGCCCTCACTGAAATCCCCATAGTTACGCCCGATCAAAGAGTAATTCGAGCGCCAATTCTTGTTCATCTGCACATCGTAGATTCCACCCCCGGTACCAGCCAGATAGATAACGTCCGAGTCCAGCCAGTGGATATCGAAGTTATCTCGATCAAAGCGCTTACCTGCCCACAAGGTGGAGTTTTCGAACACTGAATTACCCTTGAATGCAGCGAGATGATCGAGTTCGGTAAAGACCTGACGTACGTTCAGGTTGCTCTCGTCGGCCGTCCAGTCATTGGAGCTTTCCACACCATCGGCGATGGAGACCGTGAATTTGGAATGGGTGCCGTTCTGCGCATAGGCCTCTTTCGACAGGTCGATGCGCATGTAGGTGTCGTCTTCATTGCCGAGTCGCCCGACGGCGCCACCGACTGAACCGGCCGGGGTTGTATAAGGTCCTCCACGACCACCACCCATCCCATCGTTGATCAGCAATCCGGAACGGGCGTAGCCCTTGAAGCTGAACCCGTCAGTGAGGTGTGCGGTACTGCTCTCTTTCTCAATGCTTTGCTGACGGGCTTCGAGTTTTGCCAGCCGGGTGTCCAAATTGGGCGCCGCAATGGTTGTCGCAGTGGACGCAACGGGCTGCGAGGCGGGAGTGGCGAGCTTGATCTGCTGCAATTCCCTGGCGAGTGCCTGGGTTACCTGTTCGGCTGCGGCTGCGCGCTTTTCCGCTGCGGCGGCACGGGCTTCAAACGCGGCCATGCGTTCTTCCAGAGTCGCGGCCTGAGAGGTTGCCGCCGAGGTGCCGAGCACGCCTGCGAGTAGCCAGCCTGGTGCTTTCTGCATGTGGATTTCCCTGTTTTGTTTTTATTGTTTTGTTCCCGCGACCGGCCATTTTTCGTGAGTTGCGAATTGTCGCAATCGACGAAAAAAAGGATGCCTCATCGCAAATACGCTGCTACATTTGGCGATGTTAACGTTAACTTTTCTAAAAACAAAAATAAAGAGGGCTTTATGAAACTGCTCAAATCTATCCTTCCAGCAGCACTGCTTACCCTCTGTGCCGGGCTTCCATCGCTCTCGAGCGCGGCCGATTTGACGATCTCGTGCGGTGCAGTGGGTGCGGAATTACAATTGTGCAAGGAAGCTGTCGAGGCCTGGTCGAAGCAGACCGGCAACAACGTTGAGGTGGTTTCCACGCCTAACTCGGCGACCGAGAGGTTGTCGTTCTACCAACAAATCCTCAGTGCGCAGTCCAGCGACATCGACATCATTCAGATCGATATGGTGTGGCCGGGGATGCTGGCCAAACACCTGATGGATCTGCGTGAGGTGCTGCCCGCCAACGCCACTCACGGTTACTTCCAGGCACAGGTGGATAACGCCACAGTGAATGGACGGCTGGTGACGATGCCGTGGTTCACCGACTCGGGCCTGCTGTATTACCGCAAGGACTTGCTTGAGAAGTACGCCAAGCAGGTTCCCCAGACCTGGGAGGAAATGACCGCTACCGCCAGGGATGTTCAACAGGCAGAGCGCACCGCCGGGAACCCCAATGCATGGGGTTACATCTTTCAGGGGCGCGCTTACGAGGGGCTGACGTGTAATGCGCTGGAGTGGATCAGCAGCCAACCGGAAGGCGGACTGGTCAACCCACGAGGCGATATCGTGGTCAACAGTCAGGCCTCAAGAACTGCTTTGGCCCTGGCGAAAAGTTGGGTAGGAGACATCTCCCCGCGTGGCGTACTCAACTACACCGAGGAAGAAGGGCGTGGCGTATTCCAGTCGGGAAATGCGTTGTTCATGCGGAACTGGCCTTATGTCTGGGCCCTGGTACAAAGCCAGGACAGTGCCGTAAAAGATAAAGTCGGCGTCGCTCCCCTGCCCCGCGGCGGCATGTCCGGCACCCATGCCTCCACCCTCGGTGGTTGGGGTCTGGCGGTATCGCGTTACAGCGCCCATCCAAAACTTGCCGCAGAACTGGTGACCTACCTGACCAGTGCCCAGCAGCAAAAACATCGAGCTTTAGTGGGCGGCTATAACCCGGTTATCGAGTCGCTTTATCAAGATCCCGAGCTGCTCGCGGCCATGCCTTATTACAGTCAACTCCTCAGCATTCTCAACCAAGGGGTCATGCGCCCCGCGTCAATAACCGCCGATCGCTATCCACGGGTCTCCAACGCGTTCTTCGATCGAGTGCATGGCGTGCTGGCGGGCGAGTTGCCTGTCGATCAGGCGCTGGCTGAACTGGAAAGCGAACTCACGCGCATCAAACGCCGGAACTGGTAAGCCACAAGGAAGGAAATCACCATGTCTGTCTCTACTATCCATGCCCCCTGTGACGAGCTGCTGCTCACCAGGGAAACGCCTGTACAGCGCCGCCGAGTACGCGCCGCCTGGCTGTTTCTGACACCCATGTTGCTGTGTCTGACCCTGGTGGCCGCCTGGCCGCTGCTGCGGACATTCTGGTTCAGTCTGACCGATGCCAACCTGGCGGACACCGGTGGCGGAACCTTCATAGGTTTGAGCAATTATCTGTTCCACAACGGCTCCAACTGGTCGGGCATCCTGGTTGATCCTCAATGGTGGAACGCTGTGCGCAACACCTTGCATTTCACCGTGGTGTCGGTAGGACTGGAAGTCGTCCTGGGGCTACTGGTGGCGTTGCTGTTGAACATCAAGTTCACCGGCCGCTCCTTGGTGCGTGCGTTGATTCTGATTCCTTGGGCGATTCCTACCATTGTCTCGGCGAAGATCTGGTCATGGATGCTCAACGACCAGTTCGGCATCATCAATCACATGATGCTGAGCGTCGGTCTGATTGATGCCCCCTTGGCCTGGACAGCAGATGCGGATCTGTCGATGTGGGCAGTCATCATCGTTGACGTCTGGAAGACCGTACCTTTTGTCACGCTACTGATGCTGGCCGCCTTGCAGATGTTGCCGAGCGATTGTTACGAAGCCGCCAGGGTCGATGGCATTCATCCATTGAAAGTGTTCTGGCGCGTCACGCTTCCGCTGTTGATGCCTGCATTGTTGGTGGCGGCGATCTTCCGCATCCTCGATTCCCTGCGGGTATTCGACGTCATCTATGTGCTGACCTCGAATTCTTCGAGCACCATGAGCATGTCGGTCTATGCCCGCCAACACTTGGTGGAGTTCCAGGATGTTGGCTATGGCAGTGCGGCCTCGACTCTGCTGTTTCTGGTCGTTGCGGCAATCGCCATGCTTTATCTCTACCTCGGACGCCGTCAAATGGAGGTTCGGTCATGAGCCTGCGCCTACTCAAAAAGGCGCTGTTGCGCCTCGGATTCTGGTGTCTGATCGGGGTTTTGCTGCTGTATGCGGTCTTCCCTTTCTACTACGCCATCGTGACTTCGCTGAAGCCATCCAGTGCCCTGTTCCAGGTGAGCTACTGGATCGAAAGCCCCGACTTCTCCAATTACGCGGCGGTACTCCACCAAGCCTCATTCCTGCGGGCTATCGGTAACTCGCTAATAGTTGCGCTTAGCGTTGTGACGCTGGCGTTGTTCCTCAGTGTCACCGCAGCCTATGCCTTGGGAAGGGTGAAATTCCGTGGACGTGGCACGGTCTTGATGATGGTTCTAGGCGTGTCGATGTTTCCCCAGGTCGCGGTGCTGTCGGGGCTGTTCGAAGTGATTCGCGCCCTGGGCCTGTACAACACGTCTTGGGCATTGATCCTGAGCTACACGATTTTCACCCTGCCCTTCACCGTCTGGGTGCTGACCACGTTCATGGGCCAACTGCCCCATGAGCTGGAAGAAGCAGCAATCATGGACGGAGCGTCCCCCTGGGTCACGCTGACCCGCGTGCTGTTGCCACTGCTCTGGCCCGCACTGGTCACTACTGGCTTATTGGCCTTCATCGCAGCGTGGAACGAGTTCCTGTTTGCCCTGACCTTCACCCTCACCGACACACAACGCACGGTGCCGGTCGCCATCGCCTTGATTTCCGGCGGCAGCCCTCATGAGTTGCCTTGGGGGTTGTTGATGGCCGCCTCGGTGGTGGTCACCGTCCCACTAGTGATTCTGGTGCTGATCTTCCAGCGCCGAATCGTTTCCGGTCTCACTGCCGGCGCGTTAAAGGGTTGATGCCCAACAAATACAAGGAACAGCATCGTGATCAAATTGAAACTGGACAACGTGAACAAACAATTGGGCGGCATGCGCATTCTTCGCAACGTCAGCCTGGAAATCGCGGCGGGTGAATTCGTGGTGTTCGTCGGCCCTTCGGGCTGCGGAAAATCGACCCTGCTACGACTGATCGCTGGACTGGATTCGATCTGCGGCGGCGACCTGCTGATCGACGGGCGTCGGGTCAACGACCTGGAGCCGCGCGAGCGTGGCGTCGGCATGGTGTTTCAGTCTTATGCGCTGTACCCGCACATGAGCGTCTACGACAACATCAGCTTTGGTCTCAAACTGGCCAAGACTGAAAAGACCAGCCTGCGCGAGCGCGTGCTGAAAACTGCGCAAATCCTGCAACTGGACAAACTGCTGCAACGCAAACCAAAAGAACTCTCTGGAGGACAGCGTCAGCGTGTGGCAATGGGCAGAGCCATGGCCCGGGAGCCGGACATTTTGTTGTTCGATGAGCCGCTCTCCAATCTGGATGCATCGTTGCGGGTGCAGATGCGCAACGAAATCGCCCGGCTGCATGATCGACTGGGCTCGACCATGATCTACGTCACCCACGATCAAGTGGAAGCGATGACCCTGGCCGACAAAATTGTTGTGCTCAATGGCGGTCACGTAGAGCAGGTCGGCTCACCGCGCGATCTCTATGAGCGCCCGGCGAGCCGCTTTGTGGCCGGTTTTCTCGGTTCACCCAAAATGAACTTTATGGCGGCGCGCCTGCATGCCCCGGGCGAAACAAGCGAGGTCGACACCCCCGTTTTGGGAATGACCACCCTGCCCTTCGACAGCTCGAACCTGGCGGCGGGGACGTTGTTGAGCCTGGGGATTCGCCCGGAGCACATTTCGCTCAAAAAGGCTGATGGAGCCGTCGGCATCGTCGTGATCGGGGTCGAATACCTGGGCAGCGAAACGTATGTGCACCTCGAAACGGGGCAGGACGAGTCAATGATCTGTCGTTGCGAGGTCAACGCCGGATGGCAGGTGGGCGATCGGGTCGAACTGCAGCTGGACATCGACAACCTGCACCTGTTCGACGACGACGGCACGGCCCTGGAGCGCCACCCACAAGCCATGGAAAACCAGCCGAATGATGTCTCTCTGCGCTCAGTCCGAGCACGGGCCCTATGACCTTGTCTTCGAATCACATGAGCGATCCAATGCCTTCTACCCTTGACCTTGCGCAGCGTGCGCTGAGTGACGGCCTGTCTCGCGTCATCGAGGACTATCGCCCCGGTTATCATATCGCCCCCCCGGCAGGCTGGATGAACGACCCTAACGGGGTCGTGTTCTTTCGTGGCGAATATCACGTTTTCTATCAACATTACCCCTTCGAAGCGAAATGGGGGCCGATGTATTGGGGGCACGCCAAGAGTGCCGATCTGGTTCATTGGCAGCACCTGCCCATTGCGCTGGCACCCGACGATGAATTCGACCGTGACGGCTGCTTTTCCGGTAGTGCGGTGGTGTGCGGAGATACCCTGGCGCTGATCTACACGGGGCACACCTGGCTGGGGGAAGTGGGTGACGAGCGCTTCATCCGTCAGGTCCAGTGCCTGGCCACCAGCATCGACGGCGTCCGGTTCGTCAAGCATGGCGCCGTCATCGAGACCGCACCGCAAGACACGATCATGCACTTTCGTGACCCCAAGGTATGGAAGGAGGATGGCTATTGGTACCTCATTGCCGGCGCACGTCTGGGCGACAGGCCGGTGCTCCCGCTGTACCGCTCCACGGATCTGCACGTCTGGGAGTTCCTCGACTATGTGGCCGGTGGCAGCGAGGGCGATGGCTATATGTGGGAGTGCCCGGATCTGTTCCGACTGAACGGAAGCGATGTGCTGCTGTACTCCCCCCAAGGCATGTCATCCCAAGGTTACGAACGGCTCAACAAGTACCAGACGGGTTATCGCGTGGGTCGACTCGACAGCGACTGGCACTTCATGGGTGGGCCTTTTATCGAACTGGATAACGGCCACGATTTTTATGCAGCGCAAACGCTACTGGCCGCCGATGGTCGGCGCCTCGTGTGGGCGTGGCTCGACATGTGGGACAGCCCGATGCCGAGCCAGGCCCATCACTGGTGCGGCATGCTCGGATTGCCACGCGAACTTGAACTGTGCGCAGATCGCCTGTGCGTGTTTCCCGCACGGGAGCTCACCGCTCTGCGCAAGACGCTATTGCCGAGCACGCCGTGGTGGGAGGCGTCGGGCACCCAGTGGGTGCCAGGAGTGAACGGCGATATGCTCGAAATCCATGTGAACCTGGATTTACTCGGCTGTACCGACGGCCACCTGGGAATCGCGTTGCGCTGCAGCGACGATGGCGATGAACAAACCCTGCTCTACTACGATGCGGCGCTGCAGCGCCTGGTGCTGGACCGCAACCGCTCGGGTGCGCAAGTCACCGGTCAGCGCAGCGTGGCGATAGACCCGACACAAGCGTTACTGGCATTGCGTGTGTTCCTCGATCGCTCGTCCATTGAGGTGTTCGACGAAAACGGGCGCTTCAGCCTCAGCAGTCGCATCTATCCACAACGCGATAGTCTGGGTGTAAAGCTTCTCGCAAGCGGGACCGGCGGGCGTGTCTCGATTCCCAGGGCATGGCCTCTTGCCTCGGGATGGCTATGAGCAGCCTCATTCGAGTCGCGAGAAGCGCGGGCCATGTGTCATGATCCTGCGTCAACCTGACCGGTTTCGCCACGCATGACTTCAGTGAAAGACGTTGCACAGCTGGCCGGCGTGTCCCTGATGACGGTTTCTCGAGCGCTCAACAATCCGGAAAAACTGAGCCCCGAAACCCTTCAGCGGGTACGTCTCGCCATTGATGAACTGCAATTCGTACCGAGCCTGTCGGCGCGCAAGATGCGCGGCGACAACCTCCAGTCGCGCACCATCGGTGTGTTCGCTCTGGACACTGCGACCACACCGTTCGCGGTCGAGTTGCTGCTGTCCATCGAACAGACTGCGCAACAAGCCGGCTGGAATGTCTTTATCCTCAACCTGCTAAGCAACCCGCCCACCGACCAGAATATCGACCTGATGCTATCGCACCGTCCCGACGGGTTGATCTTCAGCGCTATGGGGTTTCGCCACGTGAGCATTCCCGAGCGCTTGAAGAGCAAACCCCTGGTACTCGCCAATTGCCTGGCAGATGACAGTCGCCTGGTCAGTTATGTGCCAGACGACGAAACGGGGCAGTATCGAGCGGTACATCATGCGTTGAGCCAGGGCTATCGGCGCCCTCTTTGTATCAATCTGCCAAAACAGAGTCTGGCCTGGGGGCTCCGACAAAAAGGCATGCAGCGTGCCTGCCAGGCATTCGGACTAGCGCCTGACGCGCTCCTGCAATACGACCTTTCCGATCATGACGCCTATGGTGAAACCGCCGCCATCCTCGACCGGCACATCATTGATGGTCGCCCCCAATTCGATATTCTGATCTGTGGCAACGACCGCATTGCGTTTTGTGCCTATCAGCTGTTGTTGGGCCGTGGCCTGAAAATTCCCAGCGATGTCGCCGTGCTCGGCTACGACAACATGATCGGCATTGCCGAGCTGTTCATCCCGCCGCTGACCACGGTGCAACTGCCGTACTACGAGATCGGTCGCAAGGCTGCCCGGCACTTGATCGAGACCCTTGAAGAATCGGGAGCCCAGCCAGTTGATTGCCCATTGGTGGTCAGGGCATCACTATAAGAAACAGTCAGGTAATAGCACACCCGCTTGCTTTCGATTGGCCATTAGCCTGTCACGCACTAGAAGTGTTCCGCCGCCACCAGGACGCAGGCAGCGCTTCGATGGCCGGCTGATATTTTCTGCCCGGACGAAAACCGTATGCCTGCATGCGGTGGGGCTTAGTGCCTCTGTCGCCGGGACACTGCTGCTGGACTTATCCACCATTGACGCTTTTATGAAAGAAGCGCTCTCAACTGGGCTGGCACGGCTACAACTTCTTTGGTTTTTGGCGAGACACATACATGTGTGATATTCGCGACGAAGGACAGTGTTCCATTATCTAAAAAACCCTCAACCAAAAAAGTGAAAGAGTGAGCACCCAACGTGGCCACGCCGACTTTAATATTTAATTGATCATCCCATGTCACAGGCGCCAGCAACTCAAATGACATGGCGCGTACTGGCGGCAATATATCAAACCCCATCAAAGTTCTAAGCCCGGGCACTCCCAGCCACTTATCAAGCGCTACATAAATAGCTTCTACAGCAAAATATGAAAATCGCGGAGTGTAAACCACTCCCGCAGGATCACAGTCTCCAAACAAAATGGTTCTGCTGACAAAAACCGCATTAGGCATTGATGTATCTCCCCGTCGCTATTATATGCCCGAGTGAAACAGAGCATTGATGCTTTATTAATTTCTGCAATTCGAAAACGATGCTCACCGTGCCGGTGCGGTTTGGTAAAAGTCCTAAAGGACTGGTGCCCTTTGTTCTCGGGTTATCACCTGTACTACCCAAGCCGTCGCTTGCCAACACCCGTCTTTTCGCTTGTTCTGAATGCTCTATGCTGCGAGGCTTTCAATTAGCGTGGCGCATGGGATGGAGTGTTGCTTTGGATCGACCACCCCAAAATCCCCCTTCGATCCCGCTAACGATCTAAATCTATAACGCTCTCAACCGCATCAAGGCCAGCGCAGCGAACTTCGCCTAAAGGGCATCAAAGAACTTTATAGATCTCCGAAATCACCTGCATCGTTGCGTCTTCAATCGTTCCTTCATTACGGCATAAAACCCAGCCGTTATCTGCAATCGCTCGCTCGAACGCCTGGGTACAAGCGACATGTTCTTCCAGCTTATGCATCACCGTACTGCTCAGCCCACGCGATCGTGCCGCAGCCCTCGCCCATGAAATTTCAGGGACGGTGACAACCCCGACATGCAGGTCTGGCACTCGCACGTTTCGATCAATGTTCAACTGCAGGATCTGCGCAAACGGAATTATCCGGCGGAACGCGGCATCAGACGGGTACCAGCGATCGATCAAGATGATGCTGCCGGGTGGCTGTTTAGCCAGCACGTGCCGGGAAATCCAGGTACGGCTATCCGCAAGGCGCTCACAAACCTCGAACTCCAAATCCCGGGTGGGATTTCTGACGAGCTTGTTAACGAGGGCCATTGTTTCACCCCTAAAGGGATCGCTTTTACTCTCGGAAAGTCGGATCACCTTTTTGTTGTCCGCCCTCAGTACTTTCGTAACGGCCTCCAACAGTGTGGTTTTGCCGGTTCCCTTGGGCCCATCTAGAGAAACAAACAGCGGAGGATTCATTCTTCAAACAACGATTGATACACGGTTTTTTTTGCCCGGTTCGCTCGCTGGAACCGCTTGGCGCGGCTACGCGTATCGAATGGAGGGCCCTTATGAACAGACATTGATGAACACTCTAACGTGGTTTCTGGCTAACGGGTCTCAAAATCCAAGGTCACAACCGCTCATGAAGTTAAAGGATTAGTCTGGACGAAAAGCCCGACGTCAGACTGCATCACTGCCAGTGCGCACATAGCTTGACCAGCTCATCGACCACATACCTCACCTTCGGCCGCAGATGGGACACCTTTGGCCAGACGGCATGCACATCGACAGCTTCCGGTTCATACACGTGCAGAACCTCCACCAGCCTGCCCGCTTCGATATCGTCCTGGAACAGGCTGCGTGGCATCTGGCACAAACCTGTGCCGGCGACTGCGGCGAGAATCATGGCTTCGCCGTCGCCAATCTGATGGGCTGAGGGTGGCGCATAACGGGCGGTCTGCCCTGCTTGCATGACCCGCCACGCCAATGGTTGACCGCGTCGGTGCCCGACAATGCAACGGTGATGGCTCAGATCTTCCAGTGTTTGCGGAACGCCAAACCGCGTCAGGTAGTCGGGGGCGGCACAAATGGCCCAGCGTTGTCGGGTCAGCCGCCGCGCCACCAGACCGCTGGTGTCTTGCAGTTCTCCGAAACGCACCAACAAGTCGATGCCCTCTTCGAAGGGATCAACCAAGTGATCGGAAAACGTCAGGCTCAGTTGCAAGGCCGGGTACTTGTTGGCGATCTCAAACAGCAATGGGGCCACGACCCGACGCCCGAATGCCACGGGAATATCGACTCGCAGGCGTCCGGAGGGCTCACCACCATCGGGCCCCAAACCGCTCTCTGCGGCACCCATTTCTTCAAGGGCGTTGGAGCACGCCACGAAATAGGCCTCACCATCCGCAGTCAGGGAAATGCGACGAGTCGTGCGATGAAACAACTGTGTGCCCAGGCGTTCTTCCAGGCGCGCAATGGCTTTGCCGACGGCGGATTTGGACACTTCGAGGCGTTCGGCAGCCTGGGTGAAGCTGGTCGAGCGCGCTGCCACGACAAATGTGATGACGCCTTGAAACGAGTCGATAGGGACCATGCCAGCTCAATAATTATAGAGTTTTAATCTACCCAGATTATAGTTTCAGGTCGTTTATCACCAGCATGCTCAACAGTAAGATGGGCTCCAGAAAAGTAACGGTGCAGATCGTGATCGCACGTCGCGCACCTCTCTCCCGATCATCAATGCCCAGAAGGACACCATCATGCCCGTCGTACGTGTGAGCTGGTTCGAAGGTAAAGAACACGCACAAAAAGCCGCTGTTGCCGCAGACATCACCGAAAGCATCGTTAAACACACCGGTACAGATGCCAATTTCATCTACGTCATTTTCGAGGACGTTGCGGCTTCGGATTGGGCTGGCGCTGGCAAACTGTTCGGGGACGCGCCCGAGAAATCCTGACCCATCAGCACCGAATGCATCGGCTTGGCCAGCGATGCATACTCAACTGGCTTTTTAGGAAGCCTGCGACGCAAGGGCTACTCATGCACCCACCTATCTCCTGCCTGTTTTCCCTCGCTGTAAAACCTGAAGTGTTTCCAGAGTTCAAGGCGCTGATCTCGAACATCGTGGCAGCCACCCGCGCCGAGCCCGGCACACTGGTTTACGAATACAGCGTCAACGACGACAACAGCACCGTCCACATCCTTGAACGCTATAACGCCGATGCCGTCGTCAGTCACGTAGACACCACCTTCGCCCCCTTCGGCAAGCGCTTCCTCGAGCTGTGCACCGTTACCAGCCTGATGGTCTACGGCACACCGGACGCAGAAATCCGTAAACGCCTTGATCCGTTCGGGGCGGTGTACATGACCCCTTTCGACGGTTTCAGCCGCTGAGTTCAATGAAGGCGCAAGCAAGAGAGCCGCTGAAGGCTCTCTCTGTGCTTGTCAGTTCAAGTCCTCAAGCAACTGCTCGCCAGCCCAATTGGGCACGAGCCTCTTGAAGATCGGACTGCATATCGTGATTCCACAGCCAGTCGAAACGCTCTGCGAGGGTTTTGCCCAGCAGTTGTTCGTCATCGGCGACGGCTGGATCACGCAGTTCATAAAGCTCCCCGGCTTCCCAGGAAGTACGTTGCACACGGCAGGCGCGCGGACGACGGATGGCGTCGTAAGCCGCGAGCACCGCTTGAGGCTGGCTGTCCAGAACCTGCGGGTCGGTCAACAATCGGGCCAGAAGCCAGGCGTCTTCGAGGCCCTGACCTGCACCAGCGCCCTGGTGCGGCAACATGGCGTGCGCCGCATCGCCGATCAGACCCACGCGGCCGTGCACGTAGCCTGGCAACTCGTCGAGTTCATGCAGCGCCCAAAGGGTGGGTGACGGAATGCATTCGAGCAGCACCCGTGCAGCATCTCCCCAATGATTGAAGGCGGAGAGCATTTCTTCCTGGCTAGCATTGCGCACCCACGGAGAATCGCTCGGCCAGGTTGGATCAGGGCGACTGCGATCGGAAATAAAGGCTACGACGTTGATCAGCCGACCTTGCTTGACCGGGAATGTGAGGATGTGTGCGTCGAGCCCCAAGTACATCTGCGGAACGTCAACCAAGTGCTCATCGACACCCCGAGCCCGGTAAGCGGCGCGCAGCTGCTGGCTGTCGATCATCCCACGGTAGGCGCAAGTCCCACTGAAACGCGGAGCCACGAGGGGTTGGCCAAGACCGCTGAGAACATGATCACGAATTGAAGACTTGATACCGTCCGCGGCGATCAACAGATCGCAGCGATGCTCAGTGCCATCGGTGAAAAGGACGCGAGCCTGCTCGGCGCCCTGCTCCACGCTAACGGCGCGCTTGCCGAATTGGGCGATTCCTTCGGGTAACTGACTGGCCAGGGCATCGAGAAAGTCTGCACGGTGTACCGAAGACTGCCCTACCCCTTCGGCCAGGCTGGCGCCCAGATAACCGGCATCTTCACCACGGCGCCATTCGAACCAGATGTCCTGCCACGGATCCTGCGTCTGGTCGGCAATCTTGCGGTAGGGTTCGGCAATCCCCAGACCCGCGATGGCACGAACGGCATTGGCGCCGAAGGAGACACCTGCTCCGACCTCGCCAAAGGCTGCAGCCGCTTCGAACAACTGCACGTTCAGGTGGGAATGACGGCACAGGTCCAGGGCCAGAGCCACGCCGGCAATACCGCCGCCAACAATACCGATTTGCAGTTTGGATTGAGAAGTACGCATAGCAAGTTACCCATGAGGCTGATTGTTATTGGAGTCACCAAATCATCACCATCCGAGCGCTATTGATAAATACCGTAACTCCCATACATGCCATTACGAGTGTGAATATTACTGCACGGGATGAGCAGTCATTGGCCAGAAGAGCTCGTCCTTGAGCTCGCTTTTTTCTGCAATCGTTACTGCGGCACCGGTTGCTTGGATGATGCGGCTTGACGACCTGGAGAGTTCTGAATCAGAAACACCAGAACAGCGATGGCCCCTATCAGACCGGGCACTGCGAAGATAAGAAAGCTCGCCTGCAGCGGCAATGAAGAAGCGTGCAGTGCGCCCCCTAACAAAGGCCCGATGATGGCGCCGGTGCGACCGACGCCCATCGCCCAACCAAGTCCTGTAGACCGTATGTGCGCGGGGTAATACTGCACCGTGCAGGCGTTGGCCAGGATCTGCGTGCCAATGGTGCACGCCCCTGCGATAGCGATGAGCAGATAAAGCACCGGCAGCGGCGCCTTGAGCGCCAAAAGGCTCAGGGCTAACGCGCCGCAGCTAAAAAACGCGAACAAGACCTTGGCGATTCCAATCCGGTCACCCAGCCATCCTCCGGCCACCGCGCCAATAATTGCGCCGACGTTGAGCGCTACCAGAAACGCCAGGCTGGAGTTCAACCCATAGCCTGCTGCACTCATGAGTTTTGGCAGCCAGGAGCTCAATGCATAAACCATCAGCAAACAACAGAAAAACGCCAACCACAGCATGAAGGTGTTCAACTTGCGCCCGTCCTGGAACAGCTGTGCAATCGACACGGTCGTGCCTTTGGCGACCATCTGGTTCAACTGGTCATTGGCGCTTGGTTCATAAGACAGCGCGGCTTGTGCCAACAGGTTTTGCGCCTTGACGGTCTGCCCGGTGCGCAACAGGAAATCCATCGACTCAGGCAACTGTCGTATCAGCAATGGCAACGCCAACAGAGGAATCAGCGCCACATAAAACACCGCTTGCCATCCCCACTGCGGGATCAGCACCATGCCCAGGCCCGCCGATAGCATTCCGCCTAACGAGTAGCCACTGAACATGATCGCGACCAACGTACTGCGGGATTTCTTTGGCGCGTACTCGTTCATCAACGCGACAACGTTGGGCATTACACCCCCGATCCCAAGACCGGCGATGAATCGGCACAAGGCAAACGCTTCGGGGCTGCGTGCCAGGCCATTGATCGCTGTGACGGCGCTGAAGATGGCGACACACATCATGATGGTTTTGCGTCGGCCTATACGATCCGACAGTGAACCGAAAAACAGCGCACCCAGCATCATGCCCACCAGCGCACAGCTACCTAACGCACCCGCCTGTAACGAACTGAGGCCCCACTCGGCCATCAGTGAGGGCAATACGACCCCATAGATGACCAAATCGTAGCCGTCGAAAATGATGATAAGCGCGCACCAGAACAGCACGCGCGCATGGAAAGCATTGAAACGTGCCCCGTCAATCAGGGCTGAGACATCAATCGTACGCATGGCATCGCTCTTCTTGTCATTGTTATAGAGCCGGAGGATCGGATGCCTCCGGAAATTGCGCGGTGCCCAATGGTGTTTCGTAGAGCGTTCAGCACTGGACATGGATTCAATCATGGGCAAACCATCACCCCTGATAAATGCAGCCAGGCGAATACGCATTATTTCGAACGTGAATAAAGATCGAAGGGTAGTAAAAGCCCCATCGATCTCACGATGGACGCGGCGGTCTGGCACTTGTTAGGCTTTGGCTCTTGGGCGGCAATTTCAGCGCGGTGCAGACCCAACGGCGGGCAAAGACTTATAGCCCTTATGAGCGCGTAATCTGCACGAGGCGTTATGGAATTACGTGAGCTGGATCTCAATCTACTTCTGGTGTTTAACCAACTGCTGATTGACCGCCGGGTATCAACGGCGGCGGATAGCCTTGAGTTGACCCAGCCCGCTGTCAGCAACGCGTTAAAACGGCTGCGTGTCACGTTGAACGACGAGCTGTTCGTTCGCACTTATCAAGGAATGGAGCCCACGCCCTATGCCCGGCAGTTGGCTGAGCCGGTTGCACTGGCCATCCAGACGTTGCGTGAAGCGCTGAGCCGACAGGACACGTTCGATCCGCTCAACTGCAGTCGTCGATTTACGATGGCAATGACCGACATTGGTGAAATTTACTTCATGCCGCGACTGATGGACGCTCTGGCTGAACGCGCTCCGGGTTGCTCGATCAGTACGCTACGCAACACCTCCGACACCTTGGCCGAAGGTTTGCAGAACGGCGCGATCGACCTCGCCGTTGGATTACTGCCGCACCTGCAAGCCGGCTTTTTTCAGCAGCGCCTGTTTCACCATCGTTACGTCTGCATTTGCCGCAAGGACCACCCGGCTACCAGGGAGCCGCTAACGCTTGAGCGTTTTTGCAGTTATGACCACGTTCGCGTCGTAGCGGCGAACACAGGTCACGGCGAAGTCGATACGTTTCTGGCGCGGGCCGGCATCGAGCGCAACATACGCCTGGAGGTTCCCCATTTCGTCGCAGTCGGTCACATCCTTCAACGCACCGACTTAATGGCAACAGTGCCTGAACGGTTCGCCAGCAGTTGCGAACAACCCTTTGGGCTCGTGGTTCTACCGACGCCAGTGGAACTGCCTAACATCGAAATAAATTTGTTCTGGCATGCACGCTATAACAAGGACCCGGCCAATCGTTGGCTTCGCCAGCTGATGTTCGAGCTGTTTTCTGATTAGGTGGCAAAGGTCGCCTCTCTCCACCGGCATGGGGCGAAGGCCCTGACTCTTGCTTGGCTCTTCTCAATACCCCGTCGCCTGCCGATACTGCCGAGGCGTAAATCCAGTCAATGCCTTGAACTGCCGAGTGAACGCACTGTGGTCGGTATAGCCGCACTGCAGTGCCACGTCGGTAATCGGAATCTCGGTGTGTAGCAAACGGTGTGCGTGTTCCAGGCGAACCTTTTGAATCATCTGTCGCGGCGTCAGGTGGAACACGCGTTTGCAATACCTTTCCAGTTGCGCCACTGAAATGCCGGCGATGCGTGTGAGTTCGCCCAAGGTGATGCGGCGATTGAAGTGCGCGCGAATGTGTTCATCCACGGCGGCCAGGCGCTGATAAGCCGGATGTGTGTCACTGGCCGATTGCAGGTCGACCGAAATTCCTGCCAGGCCAATGATTTCGCCTTGGCGGTTATACAGCGGGCGTTTATGCGTCAGGCACCAACCGGGCTCTCGACTGCCGTACAAGTGCAATTCCAGTTGGTCTTCCAGGACAAAGCCTTGTTCCAGTACACGACGGTCCTGTTCGGTGTAGCCCGGCCCCAATTGTTCTGGAAAAACTTCGGCGCTGGTTTTCCCCAGCAGCGGTTGCAACTGTTTCAGCCCACAGCGCTGCACCAGCGTGCTGTTGGCCATGACATAGCGCGCCTTGATGTCTTTGATAAAGATCGCGGCATTGGGGATCACATCCAGCATCGGCAACAGAAGTGCCACGCCCGCCAGTAATGCTTCGAGGGTATCGGGACGATTCTGGTCGTTTCCCTGGCACAGGATCGCCAATGCGTTCTGCGTCATCAATCTTGATCTCCCACTGAAAAAACACGCTTGCGCCCTCTTCGCTCAGCACGTTGTCCAGTGCCTTTCAGCGGCGTTATTGAGGCGCGCGCAGGCAGATTGCCCCAAGGCTTACCCCGTGTCGAGCTGATAGGAACATAGCCGGATCAGCCATCCGCATTGTGCTGATTTCGTCATTCGCATCCATGCAAAACATCAATCGCCAGCGTCCTGACGCGTTCACTCTATCGCCATTGCATGCACACCTGCCTATCCAATAACTCACAAGAAGGCGACGCTATGTCAGGCAAAGGCAAGTTCAAAAAACAACTTTCGTTGATGGACCTAACGTTTATCGGCTTGGGCGCCATTTTCGGTTCCGGCTGGTTGTTTGCAGCCAGTCACGTCTCTGCGATTGCGGGGCCGGCCGGTATATTTTCCTGGCTCTTGGGCGGCTTTGCCGTCCTGCTGCTGGGCATTGTTTATTGCGAATTGGGGGCGGCGCTGCCGCGTGCCGGGGGCGTGGTTCGTTATCCGGTCTATTCCCATGGTCCGTTGCTCGGCTACCTGATGGGCTTTATCACACTGATCGCTTTCACCAGCCTGGTGGCGATCGAAGTGGTCGCCTCTCGCCAGTACGCCGCTGCCTGGTTTCCAGAGCTGACCAAGACCGGTTCGAGCGATCCGACAATCATCGGCTGGCTCGTGCAATTCGGCTTGCTCTGCCTGTTTTTCCTGCTCAACTACCGGAGTGTGAAGACCTTCGCCATGGCCAATAACCTGGTCAGTGTGTTCAAGTTCATCGTCCCGCTGCTGGTCATCGGTGTGCTGTTCACCTTCTTCAAACCGGAGAACTTCCAGGCTCAGGGCTTCGCGCCATTCGGCCTGTCGGGCATCGAGATGGCGGTGTCCGCCGGCGGTGTGATCTTCGCTTACCTGGGACTGACACCGATCATCTCGGTGGCCAGCGAAGTGAAGAATCCGCAACGGACCATTCCGATCGCACTGATCCTGTCCGTGCTGCTGTCCACCTTGATCTATGTGCTATTGCAGGTCGCTTTCCTCGGCGGCGTACCCACCGAGATGCTGGCCAACGGCTGGGCCGGGGTGGCCAAGGAACTGGCCCTTCCTTATCGCGACATCGCCCTGGCGCTGGGCGTGGGCTGGTTGGCCTACCTCGTGGTCGCCGACGCGGTGATCTCCCCCAGCGGTTGCGGCAACATCTACATGAACGCGACACCGCGAGTGATCTACGGCTGGGCGCGAACCGGCACCTTCTTCAAGGTCTTCACCCGCATCGACGAAAAGTCCGGCATTCCACGCCCGGCGCTGTGGCTGACCTTTGCCCTGTCTGTGTTCTGGACCCTGCCCTTTCCTTCATGGGAAGCCCTGATCAATGTGGTATCCGCAGCGCTGGTGTTGAGCTATGCCGTCGCGCCGGTATCTGTTGCCGCGCTGCGTCGCAATGCGCCGGATATGCCGCGCCCGTTCAGGGTCAAGTGGATGAGCGTCCTCGGTCCATTGTCATTCGTCATCGCGGCGCTGATCGTCTACTGGTCGGGCTGGAGCACCGTGTCATGGCTGCTGGGCCTGCAGATTCTGATGTTCGTCGTGTACCTGATGTGTGGTCGTTTTGTGCCGACCCAGCATCTGAGCCTGACCCAACAAGTACGCTCGTCCGCATGGCTGATCGGCTTCTACGCCGTGACCATCGTGCTCTCCAAACTCGGCAGCTTCGGTGGCCTGGGCGTCCTCAGCCATCCCTTCGACACTCTGGTCGTGGCGGTCTGCGCACTGGGCATCTATTGCTGGGGCGCGGCGACTGGCGTTCCGGCGCATCTGGTCCGTCTGGAATCCGAGGACGATGAAAGCGAAGCCGATTTGACTCGCGCCGACACCACAACGTCCCAGCGCCCTGCCCCTGCTCACTTCTAAAGGATAGGTTTATGAAACGGGTTCATGTCATTGACTCCCACACCGGCGGCGAACCGACTCGCCTGGTGATGAGCGGCTTTCCCCAGCTGCCCGGCCAGACCATGGTCGAGAAACGCGATGCCCTGCGCGATCAGCATGACCACTGGCGCCGAGCCTGCCTGTTGGAGCCCCGTGGCAACGATGTGCTGGTCGGCGCGCTGTATTGCGAGCCGGTCTCGCCGGATGCGACTTGCGGCGTGATCTTCTTCAACAATGCCGGTTATCTCGGCATGTGCGGTCACGGCACCATCGGCCTGGTCAACTCGTTGCACTACCTGGGGCACATCGCCCCCGGCGTGCACAAGATCGACACCCCCGTCGGCCCGGTCAGCGCCACCCTGCATGACGACGGCACCGTGACCCTGCGCAACGTGCCCGCCTACCGTTACCGTCAACAGGTGTCGGTGGAAGTCCCCGGACACGGCTGCGTTTATGGCGATATCGCCTGGGGCGGTAACTGGTTTTTCCTGGTCTCCGACCACCGGCAGGTGCTGCAACTCGACAACGTCGAAGCCCTCACCGAATACACCTGGGCGATGCTCAAAGCCCTTGAAGCCCAGGGCATTCACGGCGAAGACGGCGCCCTCATCGACCATGTCGAATTATTCGCCGACGACGACCAGGCCGACAGCCGCAACTTCGTCATGTGCCCGGGCAAGGCTTACGACCGCTCGCCCTGCGGCACTGGCACCAGCGCCAAACTGGCGTGCCTGGCGGCCGATGGAAAACTGGCCGCCGGTGAGCCTTGGGTACAAGCGAGCATCACTGCCAGCCAATTCGTCGGCAGCTATGAATGGGAAGGCGAACGTGTGCGCCCGTTCATTACCGGCCAGGCCTTCATGACCGCCGACAGCACGCTGCTGATCGACGAACAGGATCCCTTCGCGTGGGGCATTTGAGCGACCACGCGGCACTTCCCTCAATCCATTTGAATGAACGCTTCAAGGAGTTACAACAATGAGCGATAGCATCTTCACTGGCTGCATTCCTGCCCTGATGACCCCCTGCACGGCCGAGCGCAAACCCGACTTCGACGCGCTGGTGGCCAAAGGTCGCGAACTGATTGATATCGGCATGAGTGCGGTCGTGTATTGCGGTTCCATGGGTGACTGGCCCCTGCTTACCGAAGGCGAGCGTCAGGAAGGCGTGGCCCGCCTGGTTGCCGCCGGCGTTCCGACGATTGTCGGTACTGGCGCGGTCAATAGCCGGGAAGCGATTTCCCACGCCGCCCATGCGGCCAAAGTCGGCGCCCATGGCCTGATGGTGATCCCGCGCGTTCTGTCCCGGGGCGCCTCTCCGGCCGCGCAAAAAGCTCACTTCTCCGCCATCCTGAAGGCGGCCCCGAATCTGCCGTCGGTGATCTACAACAGCCCTTACTATGGCTTCGCCACCCGCGCGGATCTGTTCTTCGAACTGCGTCGCGAAAACCCGAACCTGATCGGCTTCAAAGAGTTCGGTGGTGCCGCCGACCTGCGCTACGCCGCCGAGAACATCACGTCCAAGGACGATGACGTCACCCTGATGGTCGGTGTCGATACTCAAGTGGTACACGGTTTCGTCAACTGCAATGCCACCGGCGCCATCACCGGGATCGGCAACGCGCTGCCCCGCGAAGTGCTGCAATTGGTCGCCCTGAGCAAGCAGGCAGCCAAAGGCGACGCCAAGGCTCGTCGCCTGGCGAGGGAGCTGGAATCGGCGCTGGCCGTCCTGTCGTCCTTTGATGAAGGCTGCGACCTGGTGCTCTATTACAAGCACTTGATGGTGCTCAATGGCGACAAGGAATACACGCTGCATTTCAACGAGACCGATGCGCTCAGCGATGCCCAGCGTCATTACGCCGAGAACCAGTACACGTTGTTCCGCCAGTGGTACAAAAACTGGTCGGCAGAACAGAACGTCGCCTGATCTCACCTGAACGCGCCCGCTGTGAAACCACAGCGGGCCACCCTCTTTTCCAGGAAAGCGCCATGACTCTGACAGGCCAGATGCTGATTGGTCAGCACGCCATTACCGGCACTCGCGAAGCGATCCGGGCGATCAATCCCGCCACCGACAAACCGCTCGAACCGGCCTATCCCGGTGGTACCCACGAGCATGTCGAACAAGCCTGCGCTCTGGCGAGTTCAGCCTTCGACAGCTATCGCGAAACATCACTGGCAGCACGCGCGCAGTTCCTCGAAGCGATTGCCGATGAGATCGAAGCCCTGGGCGATGAGCTGATCGAGCGGGCTGTCGCCGAGACAGGCCTGCCGCGCCCACGTATCCAGGGTGAGCGTGGCCGCACCTGCCAGCAACTGCGCACCTTTGCCCGTACAGTGCGGGCCGGCGAATGGCTGGATGTGCGGGTCGATACAGCGCTGCCTGAACGCCAACCCCTGCCGCGCCCGGACCTGCGTCAGCGGCAGGTGCCGCTGGGGCCGGTGGCCGTGTTCGGCGCGAGCAATTTTCCGCTGGCGTTCTCGGTCGCTGGCGGTGACACCGCGTCGGCATTGGCCGCCGGTTGTCCGGTGATCGTCAAAGCCCATGGCGCGCACCCCGGCACCAGCGAACTGGTGGGCCGAGCGGTGGCCCGTGCCGTGGCGAAATGTGAACTGCACGAAGGTGTGTTTTCGCTGCTGTTCGGTTCTGGCCGCGAAGTGGGTATCGCTCTGGTCACGGACCCGCGTATCAAGGCTGTAGGTTTCACCGGTTCGCGCAGTGGCGGCATCGCGTTGTGCCAGGCGGCCCAGGCACGTCCCGAACCCATTCCGGTGTACGCGGAAATGAGCTCGATAAACCCGGTGTTGCTGTTCCCGACTGCCCTGGAATCCCGCGCCGAAGCGTTGGCCCAAGGGTTTGTCGCCTCCCTGACCCAAGGCGCTGGACAGTTCTGCACCAACCCCGGCCTGGTGATTTCCCGTCAAGGTCCGGCCCTTGATCGTTTCATCAACGCGGCGGCGGACCTCGTCCGGCGCAGCCCCGCGCAGACCATGCTCACGCCCGGGATCTTCAATGCTTATGAGGCAGGCGTCGGTTCGATGCTTCAACGTGTCGAGGCGTCCGCCAACGGCCTTGAGGGTGAAACGCCGAACCAGTGCCAGGCCCATCTGTTCGTCACTCAGGCACAGGATTTCCTTGCCGACACGATGTTGCAGGCAGAAATGTTCGGTGCCGCATCGCTGATCGTGCAATGTGCCGACGACCACCAAATCCGCCAGGTCATCGAACACCTTGAAGGTCAGCTGACCGCCACCCTGCACCTGGATGACGCCGATCTGCCAAGCGCCCAAGCGTTATTGCCTGCACTGGAACGCAAGGCCGGTCGCCTGCTGGTCAACGGCTGGCCAACCGGTGTCGAGGTGTGCGACGCCATGGTCCACGGCGGTCCCTTCCCGGCCACCTCCGACTCGCGCACGACCTCGGTCGGTACGGCGGCCATCCTGCGGTTCCTGCGGCCGGTCTGTTATCAGGATTTCCCGGATGCCTTGCTGCCTGCGGCGCTCAAGCACAGCAATCCATTGCAGTTGCGTCGCCTGCTCGATGGCCAGAGGGAAACCCCTGAAAATGTCTGACTCCCCCGCTGCAAACAACCCGCACGACAATGCGGATGTCGCCGTGGTTGGTGCCGGCATCATCGGCGTCGCCTGCGCCCTGCGGCTGGCACGCCAGGGGCTGCGAGTGGTGGTCATCGACCAGCAGGACCCCGGCCGGGGCGCCTCGTTCGGCAATGCCGGGCATCTGGCGACCGAACAGGTGTTTCCAATCGCCGACCTGTCCATCCTCAAGCGCCTGCCCGGCATGCTCATGGACCCGATGGGCCCGCTGCGCCTGGACTGGAAATACCTGCCGCGCGCCCTGCCCTGGTTCATGCGCCTGTTGCTGAATCTGCGCCCGGCTCCCTTCCAGCGGACCGTGACCGGTATCCGTGCGCTCAATGAAAACAGCCTTGGCGCCTGGCACCGCCTGCTGGGGGACATTGCTCGCCCCGACCTGCTGCGTGAGGACGGCTCGTTGTTGGTGTTCGAGCGCGCCGATTCGCGTCAGGCGATCGAAGCGCTAGAGGCACGGATGCGTCATCAACAGGTGCCGGTCGACTTTTGGGACGCCAACGCCGTTCGCGAGGCAGCGCCACAACTCAGCGAGGGGATTCAGGGCGGGCTGTTCTTTCCGCGCACCGGGCATTTTCTCGACCCCTACCGGGTGGTCTGCGAATTGGTCCAAGCAGCCAAAGCCGGCGGCGTGCATTTCTTCAAGCAGCAGGTTCTGGGCGCAAACCTGCAGGAGAACGGCGTCTCTCTCATCACCGACCAGGGCCGTTTGACCGCCCGCCAGACCCTGATCGCTTGCGGTGCGCACTCCGCGAAGCTGACGGCAGCGCTGACCGGCAAAAAGGTACCGCTGGATACCGAGCGCGGCTATCACCTGATGTTGCCCCATGAACACGGGCGGTTGCCGTTCGCCGTCACCTCGCTGGAGCGCAAGTTCATCATGACCCCGATGGCCGATGGACTGCGATTGGCCGGCACCGTCGAGTTCGCCGGCCTTGACCGGCCTGCGGTGATGGAACGCGCCTGGCAGTTGCACCGGTTGAGTGACGGCCTGTTCAAGCGCGATTTGAACGCCGAGGCTGCCACGCCGTGGATGGGCTTTCGCCCCTCCTTGCCGGACTCCCTGCCGATCATCGACCGGGTGTGCGACGGCAAGGTGCTGCTCGCCTTCGGTCACCAGCACCTGGGCCTGACGCAGGCCGCGGTCACTGCCGAACTCATCGCGCAACTGGCTTCGCCGGCGACCGCTGCCGATGGGTTACCAGCCATTGATCCGTACCGTCTGGATCGATTCTGAGACACACCCGCCGCCGGGCGGGTGTGGCAAGTTTTGAGCACTGACTTACACTGCGTACACCCACGGCAATCCGGGCATCAAGCAATGATCTGGGTGAAGCCAACATGAAAACGGTCACGGCCCTTTTCACCTGTCTGCTCGCTGCCAGCGTGTGCGCGGCGGTGAGCACCTGCGCCAATGCAGCCCCCCCTCCCGGCATCGACTGCACCCAGGCAAAAGCCTCCGTCGAAAAGCTGATCTGTCGCGATCCGCAACTGATGCAGATGGACAATGAACTGACGCGCCTTTATCGATTGGCACTCACGGATCAACGCTCAGTGCCGCCCCCGGACAGCATCATCATCGACCAGCAGTTCTGGATCGCGGCCCGCAACGAGTGTGCCTCGGGACCGGAGCAAAAAGCCTGCATCATCCGAAGTTATGCCGAGCGCGCGCACCTGCTGCGCCAAGGCTCGGCCATTGTCCGAACCAAGGATCCGGACCGACTCACCGAAGGCCCCCTGGCGTATCGTTGCGCAGGGTTAAACGCGCTGATTGCCGCCACCTTCTTCAGCACACAACCGGGTGTCGTGTACCTGAAATGGGCCAACACCGCGATCACCCTGAACCAGGTACCGAGCGAATCAGGCACCCGCTATACCGGCAAGGATTACCAGGGTAACTACAGTTTCTGGCAGGACGGCGGCGTGGTGCTTTTCCAGAAACCAGGCTCACGGGAAATGAGTTGCACCGTCGAGCCGGTCGGCTGATGGCCTTGGCGCAAGACCACCCACCGTCTCAATGCCCGCGAATGTAATGCTCCAGCTGCCGAATCAGATCGGCCTGCTCGACGATGGCTTCCTTGACCAGATCGCCAATCGACAACAGGCCGATCAGTTCACCGTCGTCCACCACCGGCAAATGACGCAGATGGCTGTCGGTCATGACTTCCATGCAGCGCTCGATGCTCTGCTGACTCGGCGCCGTCACCACCGGCGCGCTCATGATGTCACGCACCGGCGTGCCCACGGAAGAACGCCCCTGCAACACGACCTTGCGGGCGTAATCGCGCTCGCTGATCACCCCGACCACCTGGCCTTTCTCGATGACGGGAAGTGCCCCGACGTTCTTTTCGGCCATGAGCTTCAAGGCGTCCAGCACCATCTCGTCAGGCGCGATGCTGTGCACCTGACGGTTTTGCACGACCTTGAGTTTGAGCAGCTGTGCGGCTGTTTTCATACATGCCTCCAATGCCGTTAATGACCGTCAAACCACCCCGACTTCCACCACCCCGCCGTTCAACCGCACTGGCCAGACCCGCAAACGCTGTTGCGGGTACTCCAGGCAACTGCCGTCCTCAAGCCGGAAATGCTGTTTGTAGATCGGCGACGCAACCACCAGATCACCCTTGATGCTGCCAATCAGGCCGCGGCCGATGACATTCGCCCCGGATTGCGGGTCATGGTTGTCGATGGCGAAAAGGGTCTTGCCCTCAGCGCCTGGCAGGTAGAACAGCGCCACTTGCGCGCCGTCGAGCCACACGACCACGCCGGAGTTGCTGACCAGGTCCTGTTGTTCGCACACGGTTTGCCAGGCGTCGGCGGTTTCCAGGGAAGCGATGCGGCGGGTAGTGGGCTGGCTCATCAGGCAATCTCCTCGGTGACAGGGATAAGGTTGAGTTCGGCGGCCATAATCGGGCGCCGCTGGCCGCGTTCCTGGACAAAGTGGATGTCCGGGTCCGGGCGTTTATCGTTAACGAAGGTGCGGAAACGCTTGAGTTTTTCCGGGTCCTTGAGGGCGTTGGCCCACTCGCATTCATAACGGTCGACCACCAACTGCATCTGCGATTCGAGCTCTTCACCCAGGCCAAGGCTGTCGTGGATGATCACGTCCTTGAGGAAATCGAGGCCGCCTTCCAGGCTTTCACGCCATACCGAAGTACGCTGCAATTTGTCGGCGGTGCGGATGTAGAACATCAGGAAGCGGTCGATGTAGCGGATCAGGGTTTCATCGTCCAGGTCAGTGGCAAACAGCTCGGCGTGACGCGGGCGCATGCCGCCGTTGCCGGCGATGTAAAGGTTCCAGCCTTTCTCGGTGGCGATCACGCCGACGTCTTTGCTCTGGGCTTCGGCGCATTCACGGGTGCAACCGGACACCGCGAACTTGAGCTTGTGCGGCGAGCGCAGGCCTTTGTAGCGATCCTCGATGGTCAGCGCCATTTGCACGCTGTCCTGCACGCCGTAACGGCACCAGGTGCTGCCGACGCAAGACTTCACCGTGCGAGTCGATTTACCGTAGGCATGCCCGGTTTCGAAGCCCGCTTCAATCAGCTCGGCCCAGATGTCCGGCAACTCGTGCAACTGCGCGCCAAACAGGTCGATGCGCTGGCCGCCAGTGATTTTGGTGTAGAGGTCGTATTTCTTCGCCACCACGCCGATGGCGATCAGTTTGTCGGCGGTGATCTCGCCACCGGGGATGCGCGGCACCACCGAATAGGTGCCGTTTTTCTGCATGTTGGCCATGAACGTATCGTTGGTGTCCTGCAACGGCACCAGTGAGGCGTCCATGATCGGCTGGTTCCAGCACGACGCGAGGATCGAGCCCACCGCCGGCTTGCACACGTCGCAACCGGTGTGACCGCGGCCATGCTTGGCAAGCAGTTCTTCGAAGGTGATGACGCCTTCAACCCGTACCAGCGCATAAAGCTCCTGACGGGTGTAGGCAAAGTGTTCGCACAGGCTCTTGTCGACGCTGACGCCACGGGCGATCAGCTCATGCTCGAACACTTGCTTGAGCAACCCGGCACAACCGCCGCATCCGGTGCAGGCCTTGGTTTTCGACTTGAGCAGGCCGAGGTCGGTGCAGCCACCGTCGATGGCCGAGCAGATGGAACCCTTGGTGACGTTGTGGCACGAGCACACCGTGGCCGACTCAGGCAATGCGCCTGGGCCCAGGGTTGGCGCGCCTTCGGACGACGGCAGAATCAGGCTCGCAGGTTCCGCCGGCAGTGCGATCGCGTTCTGCATGTATTGCAGCAGCGTGTCGTAATAGCTGTTGTCACCGACCAGCACCGCGCCAAGCACATGTTTGCCGGTCGCATCCACCACCAGGCGGCGGTAGCTGGCGGTGGTTTCGTCGATGAACTGGTAGCTGCGCGAGCCCGGCGTGCTGCCGTGCGCATCGCCGATGGAGCCGACGTCGACGCCCAACAGCTTGAGCTTGGTCGACATGTCCGCGCCCATGAACGGCTCGACGGCTTCGTTGCACAACAGCGCCGCTACGCCGCGCGCCATCTGGTAACCCGGGGCGACCAGGCCAAAAATACTGCCATTCCACGCGGCACACTCGCCGATGGCATAGATGTGCGGATCGCTGGTCAGGCATTGGTCGTCAATCACCACGCCGCCACGCGGTCCGACTTCCAGCGAGCTCTGGCGGGCCAAGGTGTCTTGGGCGCGGATACCGGCGGAAAACACGATCAGGTCGGTTTCAAGGAATTCGTCATTGGCGAAGTTCATCCGATAGCGGTATTCCTCGCCGGCGCTGATCGATTGAGTGCCGCGTGACAGGTGCACACCGACGCCGAGGCGTTCGATCTGTGCCTTGAGCGCACGACCGCCCTGCTCGTCCAGCTGCACCGGCATCAAGCGCGGGGCGAATTCCACCACATGGGCTTCCAGGCCCAGGCTTTTCAGGGCATTGGCGGCTTCCAGCCCAAGCAAGCCACCGCCGACGACCACGCCGCGTCGGGCATTGGACGCAGCGGTGCGGATCGCATCGAGGTCTTCAAGGGTGCGGTACACCAGGCGCGAATCGCCCTCGGCGCCTTCGATCGGCGGCACAAATGGGTAGGACCCGGTGGCCAGGACCAGTTTGTCGTAAGCGACGCAGCCTTGGGCGGTGATCAGCTGGCGTTGGGCGCGGTCGATTTCCAGGACCGGCACACCCAAATGCAAGGTGACGCCCGGGGTCTGGTACAGCGAAGCTTCACCCAAGGCGAGCGATTCGGCATCACGGCCGGCGAAGTATTCGGAAAGGTGCACGCGGTCGTAGGCACGCATCGGCTCCTCGCTGAAGACGTGCAGCCAATAGTGATCAAGCGCCCCGCGCTCGATCAGCTGTTCGACACAATGGTGTCCGACCATGCCGTTACCGATCACGATCAGCGTTTGCAGCTTGTTCAACGCGGCCACATTGGAATTCATAAGAAGCACCCGGCTAAGCCCATCACGGTTCAAAAAGCAAAAAAAAACGCCTGAAACCTTGCGGTTCCAGGCGTCTTTGCCTGTTCTTTTGCGGTGTTGAAACCAGACGTCTATGCCTGACCCACCGATGTTGCCCACGAATCGATCGTCGTTGACCGAGGGGGCTGCCCACTCGACTGCGTTTACGGTGGGCCTGATCGATGTAATGCAGCGATTGTGCCAAGCGCTGAATATCAGTGTTTTAAGGCTTGCGCCGGGGTTTGTCAGGGATCGGTTCTGCCGTTTCTGCCTTGGCGTAGTGCATGACGCACCACGAAAGCTTTATAAAAGTGCATTACAGATACCAGCGATACTCCCGGGCACTGATCTCCTGCATGAACGCCAGATGATCCTGGCGCTTGTTCTCGCAATACACATCGACGAACTCCGCGCCCAGCCCTTCGCGCAGCTGCGGTTGATGCTGCATGGCGCGCACCGCTTCGAGCATTTCCAGCGGGAAGTCGACCCCGCTGTTGCGGTCTTCGTTAAGCGGCAGGATCGGTTCGTTGCCCGCTTCCAGGCCATGTTCGAGTCCCACCAGAATCGCCGCCAGCACCAGGTATGGGTTGGCATCGGCACCCGACAGGCGATGTTCGATGCGCAGGTTTTTCGCATCGGATTCCGGAATGCGCAGGCACGCATCACGATCCTCAAAGCCCCAACTCGCCCGAGTGGCGATGTTCGTCGTGCCGCCCAGACGGCGAAACGCGTTCTGGTTCGGTGCGAAAATCGGCATGCAATGCGGCAGCAATTCCAGGCAGCCCGCCACGGCATGACGCAGAGATTGCTGCTGATTCGCGGCGAGGATGTTGTTGCCGGCTGCGTCGTAAAGGCTGACGTGCACATGCATGCCGCTGCCCGGGTGCTGCAAGTAAGGCTTGGCCATGAAACTGGCGCGGTAGCCGTGTTTCAGGGCCACGCCCCGGGTGCTGCGACAAAACAACGCCGCCCAGTCCGCCGCGCGCAAACCATCATCGAGATGGCCGAAATTGATTTCGAACTGGCCCGGGCCGAGTTCGGCGGTGATCACCGTGGTGTCGATGCCTTGCGCCTGCGACGTCTCGACCATGTCATCAAGCACCGGCGCAAAGCGCGACAGGCGCTCGATGTGCATGTTCGGTTGATCGTCGGCATCGTCGGTCAGGTCATCCCGGGGAAACTGCGGCAGCCCGTCGCGCAGCTTTTTATCGAACAGATAGAACTCGAGTTCGAATGCCACCACCGGATGAATGCCCTTGCCGGCGAGCCGGTCCAACACCTGCGCCAGCACCTGGCGCGGTTCGAACACGATCGGTTGCTCGGTGCCGTCCGAGGTGATCAGCATTTGCCCCAGCGGTTGCGCTTCCCAGCTCACCGGTTTGAGTGTGCCCGGCACCAGGCGGCGCAGCGCATCCGGGTCGCCGTCGTTAAAGCAGTAGTCGCCAATCTTGAACAATCCACCTTGTACACCCAGCAGCACGCAGTTTTGCGGCAGCTTCAGCGCGCTGCCGGCCGCGACCTTTTCCAGCATTTCAACGGGATAGCGCTTGCCGTAGAAGTGCCCCGGAATGTCCAGGGAAATCAGGTCGACATAACGTACATCAGGGTGGCGTTGGCGAAAGGCGCGCACCTCGGCCAGCAGATCAGCGTCCATCATGGTTGGTCCTATTGTGGTTGTCAGGTGTAGACCCAGAGCACTCGCGTGAGCTGCTCGGTGAGGTTGCCGTAGCGGCAACGGGTATGGCTGTCGAACTGAAAGCTGTCGCCGGCCTGCAAGGTGACGGCCTCGTCATCGCCCAGCCACAGCGTCAACTCGCCTTCGAGCACGTAACCGCCCTGCTCCGAGCTGTCACTCAAGTGCCGCTCGCCACTGCTGGCGCCGGCTTCGAGGTGACTTTCGAGCATGGAAAATGACGCCCGCATCTTCGGCGACACCAGAATGTCGGTGATGCCATTGGCGTAATACAGCGTACGGCGTTCATCCGGCCGGGTGACCCACGGCAGTTCCTTGGGTTTGGGCAGGCTGTAGAAGTAAGTGGTCGGCACGCCCAGGGTTTCGCTGATCGCCGTCAGGTCGGCCACGGTGGGCCGTGACAGGCCGCGTTCGACCTGTGACAGAAAGCCGACGGAACGACCGATCTGGTCGGCCAAGTCCTTCAAGGTGTATTTCTTGTGCTTGCGCAGGTCGTGAATAAGGATCGCCAGCGCAGCGATTTCTTCTTGCTTGTTCATGCCCGGAATTCCGCCAAGTGATTCATCAGATGCTGTCGCGCAGTCGATACCACGCCTTGCCGATGGCTTCCAGCGGCGCGGCCAGGTATTTACCGCCGGGGAAGCTGGGGTTACTCAAGCCCTGATACAACGCCAGTTCATCGCTCTGGCCGAGAATCGCGTCGGACACGGCGCGGGCGGCGGCCAGCGTCGGCAGTACGCCATGCCCGGAGTAACCCTGAAGCCAGTAGCGATCACCCCAACGGCCAATGTCCGGCGTGCGTTTAAGCGTCAGGTCGATATGCCCGCCCCAGGCGAATTCCAGCTCGACGCCTTTGAGCTGCGGGAAAACCCGTTCCAGAAATGGCCGGGTCGCACCGGCAATGTCCTTGGGCATGCCGCCCAGGTAAGTGCAGCCGCCGCCGAACAGCAAGCGGTTGTCCGGCGTACGACGGAAATAGTCGAGAACGAACTGGTTGTCGGTGACGCAGACATTGCTCGGCAACAGCGCCGTGGCCTGCTCGGCTGTCAGCGGTGCGGTGGCGACTTGATAAGTGCCCACCGGCAACACGCAACTGGCGAGTTGCGGGTCGAGCCGATCGAGATAGGCATTGCAGGCCAGCACCAGCACATCCGCGCGAATGGACCCGCGCTCGGTGTGCACCAGGAACTGACCGCCCTCCTCTCGGTAACTCAACGCCTTGCTTTGTTCATGGATACGCCCGCCCGCATGTTCGATGGCGGTGGCCAGGCCGAGGGCCAGTTTCAACGGATTAAGATGCCCACCCTCGGGGTCATAGAGTCCGGCCTGATAGCGCTCGCTGGCCACCCACTCCGGCAGTTGCTCACGATGGATGAACTGCAAACCATCGTGGCCCCACTTGTGACTGGCTTCGCGCTGCCACTCGGTGAGCAGACCGACCCGACGGGGCATCACCGATGTCCACAAATGGCCGGCGCGATAATCACAGTCGAAGCCATGACGCGCCGGCAATTCACGCAACTCTTTCGCAGCCCAGCGCATGCCGTCCCACAACCGTCGCGCGCGTTCGTAGCCCAGCGCCGCTTCCAGGGGCGGCATGTCGCACGACCAGCCGAGAATCGCCTGCCCGCCATTGCGCCCCGATGCGGCCCACGCCACGCGGCTGGCTTCCAGCAGCGTCACGCGTTTGCCGGCCAAGGCCAGGCGCAGCGCAGTGTGCAAACCGCTGAAGCCGGCGCCGATGATCACCACCTCAGTGGTTTGCTCGCCGCAAAGCGCTGGCCGAGTGGTCAGGCGATCGGCGCAACTGTGGGCGTAATAGCTGGCGACATGCTGCGTGGACTGCTGAAACATACAAGCCTCATGAAATTATCTTTTTATAATTTCATGAAAAACTACAGCATAATTTTCATTCGGACAACTCAGGTGTGCGGCGATTTATGCCACGGATAGCCCTTCGTGCTGAGTTGGAAGGCGTAATCGAACAGACGCTTCATGTACTCGCCATCGAATTTCTGATTGCGCGGACAGATAAAATCGCCGCCGATGTACGCCAGATTGAAGTCCGCGCCATCCTGCTGGGCGATCCGGTAAATGTGATTGAGGTCGCTGATCCCCTGGGTCTGGATCAAGGTGCTGATGGCCCGGCCGCCGATGCTCAAGGTGCGGCGCTTGGTGCCGGCCCACTGCGGTTCCAGTTTGCCGTTGCGAATGACGTAGAAATGCCGGGCCTGGCGGATACGCGCGCCGGCCACGCTGTTCAGCGCTATCACCGTGCCCGGCGGGTAAAGGAACACTTGAGTGAGGACGCCTCCGTCGACGTGCATTTCCTGAAACTGTTGGCCGTCGACCTCCACATCGATCATGACCGGTGAAACGGCGCCGGGAATGCTCATCGAGGCGATCATGATGTTGCGAAACAGGTGCAGCGCGCCCGGTGCTCCGCTGGAAGCAATCGCGCCCATGTTCCAGGTGACGGGACGCCCGGCATCGAGGTCGGTGGTGCCGATCATCAGCAGCCGTCCCTTGGCGTATTGCGCGGCGATGGCCGCCAGCACGTCGGCGGTGATGTACTTGGCAATGAGGCGCGCCAGCGGCTTGCTGTCTGCGATGCCGTCGCTGGCCAGGCGGGTCAGCACACTTCGCGCATGGAAAACATCTTTCGGACCGATTGCGCTGCAGATTCCCAGAATGATGTTGTCGTACTCAGGCCCCAGGTAAGCGAACGGTGCGACCAGGGCGCCCGCGCTGATACCAGTGACGACTTTGAAAGGCGGTCGGCTCCCATGCAAGCTCCAGCCGGCGATGATGCCCGCCGCAAAGGTGCCGGCGTCGCCGCCCCCCGAAATGGCCAGGTAGTAAGCCAGTGGCAGCGCGTCGGGGGGCAACTCTGTGTCGGCGAGCGCCTCGACCTCGCGATCATTGGCCAGGCTGGCATCCCGGATGAACGACGTCAGGTCCCGGTCCAGCCAGTAACGCGCATTCGGGATGCCCGGGATGACCGCTTGTTCCGTCAGTTCTTGCGGCACCGCGTCACGGCGTTGCAGGCAACCTTCACGCAACATGTTCATCGTTGAGGCGCTGGGCCTGGGCAGAAATGGTTTCACAACGCCTCCTCCGGTCCCTGCCATCGACAGAGCGCACTCGACTGACTCGGTGAAATCTGGCCTGCGCCATCATGCGCGTGCCCTGAAACCTATAACTACTTTTCAGTCAGGCGGCGGTCTCCTGAAGACCAACAGTTTGCCAGTGGCTCGCTGCACCACCTTGTCATTCTGATTGAGGGTTTCCATGAACATCGTCACCACGCCCCGGTCGGGCTTGGTGCTGGACGGGTCGATGGCCTGCACGGTGCATTGCAGGTGCAACAGGTCATCGGGGTAAGTCGGTGTCGGCCAGCTCAGTTCGATGCCTAACCCGATGATGCCGTCCGCCAACGGTACGCTGTCCACCAGCAGTTTCATGGTCAACGCAGCGGTGTTCCAGCCGCTGGCGGCCAGGCCACGGAACAGGCTCATCTCGGCGGCCTCAGGGTCGAGGTGAAACGGTTGCGGGTCGTACTCCTGAGCGAAGGCCAGCATTGAGGCGCGATGGACGCGCAGGCTGTCGCTTTCGAACTGCTGACCCAGGCTCAGGTCATCCAGGTAGAGCTTTTCCCAGGCATGTACGGTCATGATTGATCCCTCCGCGTCGCATCAGGAATAGCCGATTTCGCTCAGGTCGATGGCCACCAGCAACGCATCCTTGTTGGCCTGGCCGTCCCACCCGCGTCGGTAGGCACGCCGCTTGCCGGGCATGCGCAGCCCGTCAGCTTCGATGTAGTCAGACACATACTGGGCGGCCGGCATGGCGCCACTGACGTCGACGTTGTAGTCGTGTCGACGCAGCAAAAAGTCTGCGCCGAAGTAGAAATCCTGTACGGCGCAGTGGGTGGCGATGTGCTCGGGGAAGTGCACCCGCAAGCGGCGCCAGTCTTGTGATCCTTCTTGCCACGGCTCGATTTCTTCGGTCACCACACCGGGCAAGGCAAACAGGAAAGGCATGGTCAGGTAGGACCAGAGTGCATAGCCGTTGAAGTAGGCGCGATGCAGTGGGTCCCACGGGGTGTCTACGTCGTGATCGCGGAAGGATTCCCGGGGTGCCTGGCGCTCGGCGATCACCGTGCCGTCCGTGGTTTCGATGGCGATTCTGTCGGGTGTATAGGCGGTCCGTTTATCCGGGCCGCCGAAGGGCGTTACCGAGGCTTTCTGTTCATGCAGCCAAACGGTCATCTGGCGAGGGGCGCTGTCCTGGGTCAGCCCTTTCGCGCCCCAGAGCGAACCGCCGGTCACCAGCGTGGCGCGTACGGTTTTGAAGCTGTTCCAGCGCTCCAGACCACCATGGGCGATCAGCACCTGATCCAGCAGTTCTTGGTCCTGCGCAGTCATAGTGGCGGCCCTCCTCCTTCCGGCGGTCGATCCTGCACCCATTGCCAGAATAATTGATAGCCGACGGCAAGCACCACCGGGCCGATGAACAGCCCGATGATGCCGCTGGTGACCATGCCGCCCAAGGCGCCAATCAGCACCACCGGCATCGGCACATCGACACCGCGCCCCAACAGTAAAGGTTTGAGGACGTTGTCCACCAGGCCGGCGATGAACACATAGATGGCGAAAATAATGGTCGCGGTGTTGGCGCCTTCCGTGGCGAAGACAAAGGCAATCACTGGCAACGTAATCAGGCTCACTGGCAACTGCATGATGCCAAGCAGCAGCACCGCCAAGGCCAACAGGCCGGCACCGGGGATGCCCTTGAAGACAAAACCGAGCCCGACCAGCAGCATCTGGATAAAAGCGATACCCACCACGCCCAGTGCGACCGCACGGATGGTCGCGGTGCACAGTTCGGCGATTTTATGCCCCTTGACTGGACCGCTGAATCTTGACGCAATCTGAACGGCGGCGCGGCTGCCGCCTTCACCATGGGCCATGAAGATTCCGGCGATGATCAAGGCCACGATGAACATCAGGAAACCCATGCCGACGCCGGCCAGTTTGCCCAACAGGCCCAGGCTGACGTGTTTGATCTGCGGTATGTACTTCTCCGTCAGGTCAGGCAGATTGGTTGAGGCCTGTATCCATAGATCAGTGAGCGGCTGGCCGACCACCGGCCAACTGGCGACTGACGGGGCCGGTGGCGGAATATGAAAGCCGCCACTCTTGACGACTTCCATCGCCCGCTCGACCGAATCGGCAATCGAGGTGCCCAGCAGGTAGATCGGCACCATCAGGATAACAATGGCGATCAAAATGATCAGCGTCGCCACGTGCCCTGGTTTGTGGCTCCCCCTGAGTCGCTCTTGCAGCGGATAGAGGGTGATCGCCAGGATCAGCGACCACAGCATCAGGTCGCGAAACGGGCTGAATATCTCGAAACAAAAAAGCACCAGGACAGCGATCAACCCGGCACGAATCAGCACATCGAGCAGCGTGCGTGCGAGCGTTTTCTCGGAAAAGGGCGTGGGCTCCACGGATGCCTCCTTGCAGGTCACTGCAACGGTGGGGATGGTTAGCCCAGCATAGACGCTCAATACCCGGCGCGAGGCCTCAACGCAGTTTCAGCGGATCGACCAGTCCGGCGGCAATGGCCATGCCCACCAGGTCCGGCAGCGTATTGGCCTGCATGCGCTTCATCACACGCGAGCGATACAGGTCGACGGTTTTTGCGCTGACGCCCAGTTGCTCGGCGATTTCCCGGGTGGTGTAACCCTGCACCAGCGGCAGCAAGACATCGCGCTCGCGGGGGGTCAGTGTCAGCAAGCGGGCCTGCAAGGCGTCATGGCCGTGATTGCCCGAACGGTTGGCGGCGCAGTTGCTGAGCGCCTGCTGCACGCTGTCCAGCAACAACTGCTCGTTGTAGGGTTTCTCGATGAAATCATGGGCGCCGGCCTTGAACGCCCGCACCACGATTGGCACATCGGCGTGCCCGCTGACGAAAATGATCGGCAGGTTCAGCTCCCGAGCGCGCATTTCTTCCTGCACGTTCAAACCGCCCATGCCGGGCATGCGCACATCGAGCAGCACGCAGGCATCGAGCGTGGCATCGCAGGCACTGAGAAACTCCACACCGCTGGTGAACGGCAAGGCCTTGAGCCCGACCGATTCCAGCAGCCAGACCGTTGAATCGAGCATGCCCTGGTCATCGTCGACCACATACACCACGTGCTCCGTCACACCTGCCATTGAATTATTCCTGTTGTTGTTTTGTTGGACCGGCCAGCGGCAAGCGGCAACACATCAGCAGGCCGACCGGTTGACGTCGGGCCTGCAATTCACCGCCGAAACCTTCAATGATGCTGCGGCTCATGGACAAGCCAAGGCCCAGGCCATCGGCCTTGCTGGTATAGAACGGGGTAAATATCTGCTCCAGTTCGGGCTCGCTGACGCCCGGCCCCTGGTCTTGCACACGGATTTCCACGGTGGCACCACCGCCCTGCTCCGCCGTCATCACGATCAGCGAGGGCTGCCCCGGATGTTGTTCGCGGTTGGCGTCGATGGCGTTGCGCAACAGATTGAGCAGTACTTGCTCGAGCAACACCCGGTCGGCATAAACGGGCGGCAGATTATCCGGCAGTCGATCCTCGATTGTCACTTGGCAATTGCTCGCTTCCCAGGCGCACAAACGCACGGCTTCGCGGGCGACGTCGGTAAAATTCAGCGCCTGCATGCGCCGCTGGCCCTTGCGCAGAAACGCCCGTAGACGCTTGATCACTTCCGAGGCATGGGTGGCGTGTTGGGTGATACGTTGCAGCCCTTGGGCCACTCGTTCGGCAGCCTGCGGGTTGGAATCGAGCGTCTGCAAATAGCGCTGGCTGGCATTGGCGTAATTGACCACGGCGGCCAATGGCTGGTTGATTTCGTGGGCAATGCCCGAGGCCAGTTCGCCCAGCGTGACCAGCCGTGCGGTGTGCGCCAGTTCGTCTTGATGGCGGCGCTGTTGCACCTCGCGCAGTTCGCGCTCGGTCATGTCCCGGGCGACTAAGGAGTAATAGCGCTCGCCGCCGGCCGAACGGTGCGCCAGCAGCACCAGCGACACCGGCACTGACGTGCCGCCACCGGGGGGCTGCAGCCGCGCATCGGTGCTCCACACGCCGTCACGTTCGGCGCAGCTCCAGCCGTCACGTTGCAGGCGTGTCAGGTCAGCACTGGCGAACAACTGCGCCAGGGCCGGCATCGGTTGCTGCTCATCGATGCCGAGGATGCGCCGCGCCGCCGGGTTGAGGTAAGTCACTTGCCCGTCAGGGTCGATAAACAACACCGGATCGGTGTTGGCCTCGACCACTTCGGCCAGGCGCCGCTTGTTCTCTTCGGCCTGCACCCGGGCGGTGATGTCCCGGGACACGCTGACCACTTCAACCACCGCGCCGGTGTAGGTTTCGCGAATCGCCCGGCTGGCGGTTTCGAACCACAGGTAATGCCCGGCACGGTGGCGAATGCGGTACGTCATCGTGTGATATCCGTCCTGCTCCAGCGCATCCCGGGCGCGCTGTACCAGATTGGCCAGGTCCTGGCCATGGAACAGGCCCTGGGCCATTTGCCCGCGCAGCTCTTCGGGCCAGTAGCCGAGCAATGTCCAGGACGCTGGCGAAGCATCGAGAAAACGCCCGTCCGGGGTGTGGCGGGAAATCAGGTCGGTGGTGTTCTCGATGATCAGTCGATACAACCGGCGTGCCGTGGCGGCTTCGCGCTCGGCCAGCACTTGTACCGTGGCGTCGCGGCAACGGGCGAGCACGCGGTTGTCCTGGGGATCGGGGATAAATGTCCAGATCAGGATCTGCGCTTCGAACTGCGCTTCAACCCCTTCGATAGCGCGCTGTTGATCAAGGCAGGCGCGCACCAGCACCCGGTGATTGACCGGCAGAAAACCCAGCACCTCGGTCAGCGGCTTTTCCGCGAGCAACGCCAGCAACGCCGCGTTGAACTCCAGCGGCCGGCCCTGTGCATCAAGCAACAGACTCGGTTGCGGATCGTGGCCTAACAGCGGCGACCCCCGCAGCATGCCGTTGACGCTGCTGAGCAAGGTGGTCAGCAAATCCTGAACCCAGCCCAGCCAGTCAAGGCTCACGCCGTCACAGACTTCCACCAGCAACAGGCCTGCCTGACCCGCCTGCAACGCCAGATCAAATACCTGACCGTGGCTGATCGCGGCGCGGCGCAACCGCCCGGACAGCCAGCAATCGAGTTGCCGCACCTGGGCCAGGTCCAGGCGGCCGGTTTCGCCCAGCCGATCAAACAGCAACTGATCGCTGGCTAGCGACGGATCGCCCAGGCCCGGCGGGAAATGCTGTGCGGCGCCTTCGTGGCTGTAAATGCGCGCTGTGGGTTGCCAGCTCAGATAAACCGCCCGGCGTACCTCGGGACATTCCTGCAACGCTCGGCACAACGCATCCGCCCGGGCGGCCAGGGACACGCCCTCGCGTTGCAGGCGCAACCAGCTGTGCAATCGAACGGGAGTCAGGGTCATCACAGGTCCGCTTTGTCCGGGGGAGCCAAGAATATACCGGCGCCAGAGGTATCGCCGCATTCATTTGGACACCGAAGAATCAAATATAGTACATATACTATACTGCGTAGGTTGTACTTCCATATGCATGGCAGATTGTTATATAAAGCAGACCGGACATAAAGGATGACCTCAGCGGCTAAGCTGAACAGGCCATCCATAGAGCTAACAATCAGCCACCGAGTACCCGTCATGTCGATCTATGAACAAGGGCTAGGCCCTTCGGCTGTCAATCACATTGCTTTGTCTCCGCTCAGCTTCATCGAGCGCACTGCCAGCGTTTACCCCCACTACCCGGCCGTGATCCACGGTTCGATCCGTCGTACCTGGGCGCAGACCTACACCCGTTGCCGTCGTCTGGCCTCGGCGCTGGCCGGTCGCGGTATCGGCAAGAACGACACCGTGGCGGTGATGCTGCCCAACATCCCCGAGATGCTGGAAGTGCATTTCGGCGTGCCGATGATCGGTGCAGTGCTCAACCCGCTCAATGTGCGTCTGGATGCCGAAGCCATTGCCTTCATGCTGCAGCATGGTGAAGCCAAGGTGCTGATCACCGACCGCGAGTTCCATGATGTGATTCATGCCGCCATCGGCATGCTCGATCACCCGCCGCTGGTCATCGACGTCAATGACCCGGAATACGGTGAAGGCCAGGCCGTCAGCGACCTGGACTATGAAGCGCTGCTGGCCGAAGGCGATCCGGATTACGCCTGGCAGTGGCCGGCCGACGAGTGGCAAGCCATCTCGTTGAACTACACCTCCGGCACCACCGGCAACCCGAAAGGCGTGGTTTACCACCATCGCGGCGCGTACCTGAACTCGCTGGGCAACCAGATGACCTGGGCCATGGGCAACCATCCGGTGTACCTCTGGACCCTGCCGATGTTCCACTGCAACGGTTGGTGCTACCCGTGGATCATCACCGCAATGGCCGGCGTGCATGTGTTCCTGCGCCGCGTCGATCCGCAGAAAATCCTCACCCTGATCCGCGAGCATCAGATCACGCACCTGTGCGCTGCACCGATCGTGCTCAATGCCTTGGTCAACATGCCGGAATCGGCGAAAGCGGCCATCGATCACCCGGTCAACGCCATGGTTGCCGGCGCTGCACCACCGGCCAAAGTGATCGGCGCTGTCGAAGAGATGGGCATCAAGGTCACCCACGTCTACGGCCTGACCGAAACCTATGGCCCGGTAACGCTCTGCGCCTGGCATGCCGAATGGGATGAGTTGCCGCTGGAAGAACGGGCACAGATCAAATCCCGTCAGGGTGTGCGCTACCCGACGCTCGAAGGCGTGATGGTCGGCGATTCGAAGACCCTGGAACCGACCCCACGCGACGGTCAGACCATCGGTGAGATCTTCATGCGCGGCAACACTGTGATGAAGGGCTACCTGAAGAACCCGACTGCCACCGCCGAAGCATTCGAAGGCGGCTGGTTCCACACCGGTGATCTGGCGGTGTGTCATCCCAACGGTTATGTCGAGATCAAGGACCGGCTCAAGGACATCATCATTTCCGGCGGCGAGAACATTTCCACCATCGAACTGGAAGGCGTGCTCTATCGCCATCCGGGCGTGATGGAAGCCGCCGTGGTCGCCCGTCCCGATGAAAAATGGGGCGAAACGCCTTGCGCCTTCGTCACCTTGAAGGCCGATCACCAGGACGTGCGCGAGGCCGACATCATCAGTTTCTGCCGTGAGCACCTGGCCGGTTTCAAAGTCCCGCGCACGGTGATTTTCACCCTGCTGCCGAAAACATCCACCGGCAAGATCCAGAAGTACGTCCTGCGCGACAGGGCTAAAGCGCTCTAACCCGAACCGACGTTGTCCCCACCCGGCGGCAGGTGCCTTACCTGCCGCTTCGGGCTCGTGCACGCCGAATTCAGCCCCGTTCAAACGCCTATAACAACACATGTGGAGCCACCCATGATCGACATCCATTCAACCGATACCCAACGTTGCGAACGCATTCGGACCAATCCGAAGTTCCTGCAATTGGTCAGCAGCCGTTCGCGCCTGGCCTGGTCGCTGAGCGCTGCGGTGCTGGGCACTTACTACGGGTTCATGCTGGTCGTGGCGTTTGCCCCGCAGTGGCTGCATGCGCCGCTCGCCGAACATCGGATGTTGACCCTGGGTATGCCAGTGGGCGCGGCAATCATCATTTTTTCCTGGCTGCTGACTGGCTGGTACGTCTACCGCGCCAACACGCGCTTCGATGCACTGGGCGCCGCCATTCTCGAGGAGAGCAAGTAATGAACCTGCTTCGTAAGCTCGTCCTCGCCGCTGCCGGCCTGTTGCCGGCCTCCATCGCCCTCGCTGCCCCGGCCGTGGGCGCAGTGGAAAAACAACCGCTAAATCTGCACGCCATCGGCATGTTCTTCGTCTTCGTGCTGGGCACGCTGGCGATTACCTGGTGGGCCGCGCGGCAAACCAAATCCACGTCGGACTTCTACACCGCGGGCGGTGGCATCACCGGGTTCCAGAACGGTCTGGCGATTGCCGGTGACTACATGTCCGCCGCCACGCTGCTGGGGCTGTCCAGCCTGGTATTCGCCAAGGGCTACGACGGCTTCATCTATACCATCGGCTTCTTTGTCGGCTGGCCGATCATCACCTTCCTGATGGCCGAGCGTCTGCGCAACCTTGGCCGCTACACCTTCGCCGACATCGTGTCCTATCGCCTGGACCAGAACAAAGTGCGGATCTTCGCCGCGTTCGGTTCGCTGACGGTGGTGTGCTGCTACCTGATCGTGCAGATGGTCGGTGCCGGTCAATTGATCAAATTGCTGTTTGGTCTCGATTACCCGGTTGCCGTGGTGATTGTTGGCGCGTTGATGCTGGTCTACGTGATTTTCGGCGGCATGATCGCCACCACTTGGGTGCAGATCATCAAGGCGGTGTTGCTGCTCGCCGGCGGCACCACCCTCGCGGTGATGGCCATGTCGCAGTTCGGTTTCAGCTACGAAACCCTCGCCGACAAAGCCGTCCAGGCCCATGCCAGTGGCTGGAACATCATGGGCCCGGGCTCGATGCTCGCCGACCCGATCAACACCGCTTCCATGTCCCTGGGCCTGGTGTTCGGGATTGCCGGCCTGCCGCACATCCTGATGCGATTCTTCACCGTGCCCAACGCCAAGGAAGCGCGTAAGTCGGTGTTCTACGCCACCGGTTTCATCGGCTTCTTCTTCCTCGTTGTGTGCACCCTGGGCTTTGCCGCGATGGTCATCATCGGCACCGACCCGCAGTACTACGTTAATGGTGAAGTCGGCGGTGCCTTGATCGGCGGCGGCAACATGGTTGCCATGCACCTGGCCAAAGCGGTCGGTGGCAACTTGTTCTTCGGTTTCCTCTCGGCGGTGGCCTTCGCCACCATTCTGGCGGTGGTGTCCGGGCTGGCCCTGGCCGGTGCCTCGGCAATTTCCCATGACCTCTACGCCACGGTGTTCAAGAAAGGCAAAGCCAGTCAGAAAGAGGAAATGCGTGTGACGCGCATGGCCACGGTTGGCCTGGGCATCATCGCGATTCTGCTGGGCATTCTGTTCGAGAAGATGAACGTTGCGTTCCTGGTGGGCCTGACCTTCGGTATCGCCGCGTCAACCAACTTCCCGGTGCTGATCATGGCCATGTACTGGAAAGGCCTGACCACCAAAGGCGCGATCATCGGCGGTTTCGCCGGCCTGATCTGCGCGCTGGTGCTGGTGATCCTGTCGCCAGCCGTCTGGGTCACCGTACTCGGTCATGCCCAAGCGATCTTCCCGTACGACCACCCGGCACTGTTCTCCATGCCGCTGGCGTTCTTCGTGATCATCGTCGTCTCCAAACTCGACCGCAGCGTGCGGGCCGACAAGGAGCGTGATGCCTACGCCGACCAGTTCGTTCGTGCCCAGACCGGCCTCGGCGCTGCCAGCGCTTCCGCTCATTGATTGAAAGGGCACGGCCTGCCATTGCAGCGCCGTGCCCACCGCACACCTTTTGAGGTTCACGTTATGCCCGAATTCAACGCCCCGCTGCGCGACATGCGCTTTGTGCTGCATGAAGTGTTCGATGCCCCGGCCCTGTGGGCGCGCTTGCCGGCCTTGGCCGACAATGTCGACGCCGACACCGCTGACGCCATTCTTGAGGAAGCGGCGAAAGTCACCTCGCACCTGATTGCGCCGTTGAATCGCAGCGGCGACGAAGAAGGCGCCCAGTGGCTCGATGGCCAGGTCAGCACACCGATCGGCTTCAAACAGGCTTATGCCACCTTCATTGAAGGCGGCTGGGTGGGCCTTTCCGGTAACGCCGATTTCGGCGGCATGGGCATGCCGAAGATGCTCGCCGTGCAGTTCGAAGAAATGCTTTACGGCGCCAACTCAAGTTTCGCCCTGTATTCGGCATTGAGTTCCGGTGCTTGCCTGGCACTGGATGCCCACGCCAGCGAGAGCCTGAAAAAAATCTATCTGCCGCCGATGTACGAAGGTCGCTGGGCCGGCTCGATGTGCCTGACCGAAGCCCACGCCGGCACCGACCTGGGGATCATCCGCACCCGCGCCGAACCTCAGGCTGACGGCAGCTTCAGCATCACCGGCAGCAAGATCTTCATCACCGGTGGTGATCAGGACCTGACCGAAAACATCGTTCATCTGGTGCTGGCCAAACTGCCGGATGCGCCTGCGGGGCCGAAAGGTATCTCGCTGTTCGTCGTGCCCAAGGTGCTGGTCAATGCCGACGGTTCACTCGGCGATGCCAACGCCGTGAGCTGCGGTTCGATCGAACACAAGATGGGCATCAAGGCCTCGGCCACCTGCGTGATGAACTTCGACGGCGCCAGCGGTTGGCTGGTCGGCGAGGCCAACAAAGGCCTGGCGGCGATGTTCACCATGATGAATTACGAGCGCCTGTCCATCGGCATTCAGGGCATTGGCTGCGCCGAAGCGTCCTATCAGAGCGCCGTGGCGTATGCCCGCGAACGTGTGCAGAGCCGCTCCCCGACCGGTGCGATTGCCCCGGACAAAGTGGCTGACCCGATCATCGTCCACCCGGATGTGCGGCGCATGCTGCTGAGCATGAAAGCCATGACCGAAGGTGGCCGTGCGTTTGCCAGTTATGTAGGACAGCAACTGGACCTGGCGAAGTTTTCCGATGACGCCAAGGAGCGCGACAGCGCCCAGACCCTGGTCGCGCTGCTGACGCCAGTGGCCAAAGCGTTCTTCACCGACACCGGTCTGGAAAGCTGCATCAACGGCCAGCAAGTCTTCGGCGGCCATGGCTACATCCGCGAATGGGGCCAGGAACAATTGGTCCGTGACGTGCGCATCGCGCAGATCTACGAAGGCACCAACGGTATTCAGGCGCTGGACCTGCTCGGTCGCAAAGTGCTGGCCGATAGCGGCTTCGCGCTGCGTCAATTCACCGGGGAGATCCGTCGTTTCGCCCATCAGCCCGACGCGCCCTACTCCGTGCAACTGTTCGATGCCGTGCAGCGTCTGGAAAACCTCAGCGACTGGCTGCAAGACCAGGCCGCGACCAATCGCAACGAAATCGGCGCGGCTTCGGTCGAGTATTTGCACCTGTTCGGTTACGTCGCCTACGCCTGGCTCTGGGCGCGCATGGCCCAGGTCGCGAAGAAAAAACTCAGCGACGACCCCAAGTTTTACGGCGCGAAGATCGCCACCGCCGATTTCTACATCCGTCGCCTGCTCCCGCGCACGTTGAGCCTGGAGCATTCCATTCTCGCCGGCAGCGCCTCGTTGTACGGCCTGAGCGCCGAACAGTTCTAACGATTGAACCGACGCGGCGCCACGCTCCTCTCGATTCGGCGTCCGCGTTTTTTTATTGATAAGCCCTCGCCTGCCTGGCGAGGGCCGCGGGACCTGTCTTTCCATAATAAAAACAAAGGGGCTTCACCATGGACCGCAACACCCGCACCCTCGCTACCCGACTGTTACTGGCTGGCGGCGTCATCAGCCTCTCGGCCCCCGCTGCTGCGGACTTTGTCAAAGACAGCAAGGCCAGCCTCGAGCTGCGCAACTTCTATTTCAACCGTGACTATCGCCAGGACAACGCCGCCCAATCCAAACAAGAGGAATGGGCCCAGGGTTTTCTGCTGCGCTATGAGTCGGGCTTCACCGACGGTTTGATCGGCGTCGGTTTCGATGCGATTGGCCTGGTCGGTGTCAAACTCGATTCCAGCCCTGATCGCGCAGGCTCCGGCCTGCTCAAACGCCATCGCGACACGAGCAAAGGGGCGCAGGACGAGTACGGCGAACTGGGTCTGACCGCCAAACTGCGCGCCTCCAAAAGCACCCTGAAACTCGGCACACTGCTGCCGAAACTGCCAACGGTATTGGCCAACGATTCTCGGTTGTTGCCACAAACCTTCAAGGGCGGTCAGTTGACCTCGCTGGAGATTGAAGGCCTGACGGCGGATGCCGGGCGGCTGACCCAGGTCAATCAGCGTGACTCCTCGGACTACGAGGACATGGGCATCACCCGCACCGGCGCCAAAGGCATCACCACGCGGCATGTCGACAGCGACAGCTTCGATTTCGCCAGCCTCAACTACAAGTGGACCAGCAATCTCGCCACCGGCTACAGCTACGGCCACCTCGACAATTTCTACAGTCAGCACCTGGTGAACCTGACCTACGTGATGCCGGTGACCACGGGGCAGTCGTTGAAAACGGACCTGCGTTTTGCTCGCTCCACGGATGATGGCGGCAGCAATGTCGACAACAATGCGATTGGCGCAATGTTCACCTACAGCCTCGGCGGGCACGCGTTTGGCCTGGGTTATCAAGGCATGAGCGGCGACACCGGTTTTGCCTACGTCAACGGCACCGATGCGTTCCTGGTGAACTTCGTGCAGATCGGTGACTTCGCCAGCAAGGACGAAAAATCCTGGCAGGCGCGTTACGACTACAACTTTGCGGCCATGGGCGTGCCGGGCCTGACCTTCATGACCCGCTATATCACCGGCGACAATATCGACCTGGGCGGCAATCGTCCGGAAGGCAAGGAGTGGGAACGTGATACCGACATTGGTTATGTCGTGCAGAGCGGCCCGCTGAAGAATGTCGGCGTGAAATGGCGGAATGCAACGGTGCGGTCGACCAACTTTGGCAGTGATCTCGATGAAAACCGTCTGATTGTCAGCTACACCCTGCCGATCTGGTAAGCCGATTCATGTTTCACAAGGGGGACTCGCTTGCCGGCGCAGTCCTCTTTTTTATGGTGGATTTTCGCTGTCATGGCTGGCCTCTTCGCGAGCCAGCCCGCTCCCACAGGGATCTGGGGACACTGAAGATCCCTGTGGGAGCGGGCTTGCCCGCGATGGCGGCCTCAGAAGCACCGAAGATATTGCTCCCGACCTACCCCATCCCGCGGCAGTGGCCATAGTAGGTTAAGATGCCTGCAAACCAGGCTCGCCACGAGACGCCCCGCATGCCAGATAACAGTCGGAACACGCCCCGTCTGATCAAGAAGTACCCCAATCGCCGACTGTATGACACCCACACCAGCAGTCATCTGACGCTGGCGGATGTGCGCCAATTGGTCGTCGATAAAGTTGCGTTTCAGGTGGTCGATGCCAAGAGCGGCGAAGACCTGACGCGCAGCATCCTGCTGCAAGTGATTCTGGAAGCCGAAAGCGGCGGAGAGCCGATCTTCACCAGCGAGATGCTGATGGGGATTATCCAGTTCTATGGTCCGTACCAAGGCGTGCTCGGCAGCTACCTGGACAAAAGCATCCAGACCGTTATCGACATTCAGTCGCAGACCGGCGCGCAGTCGTCCGAGGCCTGGAGCGACTTCATGCATCAACAAGCTCCGGTCATGCAGGACCTGATGCGCCAGTATGTCGATCAGTCCAAAGCCTTGTACCTCAATACCCAGAACCTGTTCGGCATGTTTGGCGCCAAGCCCGGCACCGAAAGCGGGCCGAAAAAAAATGGCGATGGGGAATAAACCCATCGCCATTGTTTGTGCCGCTGGGCCTGATATGACTTACTTGTTACCGCTGGTAGCCTTGGCGCCCGCTTCCGGTGCTGCTTTGGTGGCAGCGGCAGTGGCCGCGTCAAAATTGCTCTGAGCCACATCGGAAGCCTGTTTCACGGCTTTCTGTGCACTTTCAAACGCGGTACTGGCGTTCGCCAGGCCCGACTTGAAGGCCGCCACGACTGGCTCGGAACCGGCCGGTGCATTCTTGCTGATCGATTCAACGAACTCATTCACCTGCTGGGTGCCCGCCTCGACTTGACTCGCCGTCAGTTTGGCGATGTCCGACTGCGTGCCCACGATCAGCGCTTGAACCTGACGATTGAACTCGGCCAGACGTTCGGTCTGCGCGCTCGGCTGGGTGAACGACGCCTGCAAATCAGCAAAACCTTGTGGATCACGCACGGCCAACAGCTTGCGAACGCCTTCGAAGTGCTCTTCGGTGGAGTCACGCAGTGCCTTGAACTGCAACTGGCTCAGCTGTTCAACGCTGGCGAAGACTTTGCCGCTGATCTGCTGCAAAAGATCGAGGTTGGCTTTCTGAGCGGTTTGCAGTTTTTCCGAATTGAAAAAAGACATGCTTGAATCTCCTGGTACTTAAAGGCCCGGATGGACCTGAGGACGCGAAGCGATCCTGCCAGCCATCGCGTTAGGTTGAATATTGCAGCGCACAAAACAATTTGGCAACGGCTATTTTGTGCAGCGCACAATAAAGTTCGCTTCCTTGACCTACATTCCCTATACACTCGTGATAATCGAACGGCCGGCTTGGCTTCTAGTAGTCAGGGCGACGTTCCCATGCAGGGTGTCAGGAGTCCACGATGGGTCAGGAAGAAAATATTGCGCTGCACGATGAAGGGTTCTCTGCTCCGTCCGGTTTGTTCGAGCATCTGAACCATCTGCAGCGCCTCAACACCCGCAACGTTCTTGACGCCGTGCAACAGCGCCAGGCCAAAACCTACGCGCCTTCAAGCCTTGGGTTGCTCAAACAGCCAACCGCCGCAGACTGGCAGGAATACCTCACCGACCTTGGCCAACGTAGCGTGCTGTTCTGGGACACCTTGCGTCAGCGCGGCGACAACACCCTGGCCCATGAACGCGCCGGGTATCCGCTGCTGCTCAAGTTCAACCATCAAACCCTGGTCGCCGGCGAAGACCTGCCGCGCCCGGTCAACTACTCGTTGTTGCAGATCCTCGCAGGCCCCGGGCAACAGCTCGACAGCAAAAAGCAGCCGGTGATCATCATTGACCCGCGCGGCGGCCACGGTTCGGGGATCGGCGGTTTCAAACAGGATTCGGTGATCGGCGAAAGCTTGCGTGCCGGCCACCCGACCTATTTCATCTCGTTCAGCCATTCACCACGCCCGGGCCAAACCCTGGCGGACATCGTTGAAGCCCAGGCGCGGTTTATCGAAGAGGTCAGCTCCCGACATCCCGCCAGCGCCAAACCCGTGGTCATTGGCAATTGCCAGGCTGGTTGGGCATTGATGGGCCTGGCGGCGACCCGCCCGGAACTGCCGGGACTGATCATCGTCAATGGTGCACCGCTGTCGTATTGGGCTGGCGTCAATGGCCGCAATCCGATGCGCTACACCGGCGGTTTGCTGGGCGGTGGCTGGATGGCGCGCCTGGGCAGCGACCTGGGCAATGACCGTTTCGACGGCACCTGGCTGGTGAGCAATTTCGAAAGCCTCGACCCGGCCAACGCCTTATGGGGCAAGTACTACCACTTGTTCAGCGAAGTCGACAGCGAGGCCCCACGGTTCCTGGATTTCGAACGCTGGTGGGGCAGCCCGACCCTGCTCAATGGCGAAGAAATCGAGATGATTGTCGACGACCTGTTCATCGGCAATCAGCTGTCTGGCGGCCTCGGGCGCAAGAGCAGCGGGCTCGACCTCAAACGCATCGAAGTGCCGGTGGTGGTGTTCTGCTCCTATGGCGACAACATCACCTCGCCGCAACAGGCGCTGGACTGGATCACCGACGTCTATCCCAGCGACCTCGCCCTGCAAAATGCCGGTCGCACCATTGTTTACCTGCGGCACGCGAGCATTGGTCATCTGGGCATCTTTGTTTCCGGCGAAGTCGCGCGGCGTGAACACCGCGAATTGCTGGGAGCCGTCGACGCGATCAACGAACTGCCGGGCGGTCTCTATGAAATGCTCATCGATGACCTGCCGGAAAATTCGCCAACGCCGTACGCCGTGCGTTTCGAGCCACGGCGTATCGCCGACATCCATGGTGAAGTGCAGCCGGCCCGTGACGACGATCGCGAATTCGCGCTGGTCGAGCGTGCCTCCGATTTCAACAACACGCTTTACGACGGATGTGTACGGCCGTGGTTGCGTCAGTTGATCAACGAGCCGACCGCCGAAATGATGCGCAAGGCACACCCGTTCCACCAGCAACAAGTGATGTGGAACAGCCTGAACCCGGCGCTCTGGTGGCTGGCTGGCAGTGCCGTCCAGGTGAGCAAGGATCGCCTTCCGGCGAGCCCGTCCAATCCGTTGCTGGCCTGGCAGGATCTGTTTTCCAACCAGATTCAGGACGCCTTGAACGGCTATCGGGACCTGCGTGATGCCGCTCAGGAAATGAGTTTTTACGGCGTGTATGGCCTGCTCAACTGCCTCAGCGGCAACACATCGGCGCGCGATCTCCACGCGCATGCCGAGCAGCACGATAAAGTCCTGATTGAACGCCTTCAGGACGCCCTGCCCCTGGGCGGTTTGATGGAAGCCTTGATCCGGATCCTGTTTCTGCTGGGCCGCGACAGCGATGAACCAGGCAAGCAAAGCGTCGAGAAACTGATCCTGCAATTGCAGGTGCTGCTGCAGGACTACAGCGCCGAGCCACTCGACCTGCGCGAAACCCTGCGCCTGCAAAAACTGCTGGTCGCCACCCACCCACAGGAAAGCCTGCACAGCTTGCCCCTGATGCTGGCCGAGGTCGAAGAACGCCAACAGGTGCTGGCGGCCGTCGCCAATTTGCTCCCGGAATTGCTGACCAGCGGCGCAGATAACCCGTTCTGGTGTGAGCTGCACACGCTGCTCAACGTGCCACTGCCGGGTTTCAACCTGACTCGACCACCGGGTGAAGCCGATGTTGTCGAGGAGAAAGCCCCGGCGACAAATCCGGAGCCGATCAAGGCGAAAACACCGGTGGTCGTACCAGAGCCTGTTAAACAAAAGGCCCCGGTCGTCGTAACAGAGCCGGTTAAACAAAAGGTCCCGGCGGTCGTCGCTGAGCCGATTGCTCCGGTAACGCCGACCAAAACGCGCAAACCGGCCAAGGTCAAAAAAGGCGCGAAGAAACCTCCTGCACCCTGATGAGCAACCTGTAGGAGCGAGCTCTGTGGCGAGGGGATTTATCCCCGTTGGGCTGCGAAGCGGCCCCAAAATCGAAAACCGCGGTGTATCACGTGCACCGCGCACAATGGTTTTACGACTGCTTCGCAGCCGAACGGGGATAAATCCCCTCGCCACAAAAGCGCGCTCCACAGAGGATTCGTTGTTTACAAAATGTTAGAGCAGTTCACCGCGTCACACCGGCGCGGCTTCCTCGATCCCGAACGATACATCGGAGCGATACTGCCCCGGTGTCATGCCAAACCAGCGGGTACAGGCTTTGTTGAAGCTGCTGTGGTCATGAAAACCAAGGAGATACGCGACATGCTTCATGTTGAAGTGAGAGTGGCGCAGGTAGAAATCGGCCAATTGCCGACGCACCGCGCTCAGCACGTCCTTGAATTGTGTCCCTTCCTTCTCCAGCGCCCGTTGCAGCGTGCGCTTGCTGATGTTCAAGGCGGCTGCGATCGACTCCATGTCGCACTGCCCCTGGCCCTGACTCAAGCGCTCGGTAATCAGCGCGCGAATCCGCCCGACAATGCAAAAACCAAACAGCAGGTCCAATTGCGCCTCGGCGAAACTGTCATGCAGCACCGCCAACGCTTCGTTGGCCATGCTCAGCGGTCGCATCAGCTCCTGCCCGTCAAACAAAATGCTGTCGTAAGGCGCGTCGAATTGCAGGTTGGGGCCAAACAGGCGTCGATGCTCGGAAATGTCTTCGGGCTCGGGATAAGTGAACTCAACGCTCAAGGGATGCGGTGCGTCGCCGCCCAACAGTTTGCGGCAAAAACTCAGCAATGACGCCAGAGCGGCATCGGTGTACTGGCGCGGTTTGACCGAACCATGCTGTTGATGGTCGAGGCTGGACAACCGGTAATGTTGCTGTTCCGCGGTAAAGAAAAGACTGAACCCGGTGCCAATCAACGGACTGAAACGAACCAGGCGTTCAAGGGCCTTTTTCAGATTCAGGCTGGACATCATGGTGTAGCCGATGATCTGAAAGCTGCCGGGGTGGAAGCTGCCATAGGCCCGTAAGCCAATGTCCGGGTCGCCCGAGGCCTCAGCGGCCAGTCCCCAGAGTCGATAAATGGCCTTTCGCTCGCAAAACGCTCCTGGTTTGTTCGCGAGATCAATGTCTAGTCCAGCCTCCCGACACAGACTGGCGACATCCAGTCCTTGAGCCGAAAGCGTATTGACCAGCACGCTGGCATAGCCTGAACTCATTTTATACATGGCGTCCTCAATGACCTGTGGAACCGAACATCCTGTCCGGAGCCATGACTGATCTGCGATGAAGCAAAATTCTAACGGGTTGTTTCGTTGCCAATATTGATCCCAGTATAGGTACTCCTCACTTTTTGCCAGTGTTTCGAGCCATTCGTCGCCCCGATGCAACTAAACCGCTCGTGGCACCGTTGGACACCACGCCGTCACCTCCCAACACTTCCGCATCCCCCGCCAATACCAAACAATCACCCATCTTGCAGCGCAAAAACAAAAAAGGAACGGAGCTTATGAAGTCGCTTGGTCGTATTGCGTTGGTCACAGGTGGTATGGGTGGGATTGGCACGGCGATAAGCCAGCGCCTGTACAAGGAAGGATTCAAGGTCATCGTCGGCTGTAGCGCCGATTCCGCCCGCAAGAATGACTGGATTGCCACTCAACTGGCGGCCGGTTATCAGTTCGAATGCGTCTACGGCGACATCACCGATTGGGAGTCGACGCGCAAGGCCTTCGAGATGGCGCGCGAACAATTCGGCCCGATCGATGTGTTGGTCAATAACGCCGGCATCACTCGCGATGCCTCCTTTCGCAAGCTGACGCCCGAGGACTGGAACGCAGTCATCGGCACCAACCTGAGCGGCGTATTCAACACCACCAAGCAGGTGATTGAAGGCATGTTGGCCAAGGGCTGGGGACGGGTAATCAATATTTCCTCGATCAACGGTCAGCGCGGCCAGTTCGGCCAGACCAACTACAGCGCGGCCAAGGCCGGCATCCACGGCTTCACCATGGCCTTGGCGCGGGAAGTGTCCGGCAAGGGCGTGACCGTCAACACCGTCTCCCCGGGTTACATCCAGACCAGCATGACCGCGGCCATCCGCCCGGACATCCTCGACACCATGATTGCGGCCACCCCGGTCGGGCGCCTCGGCCAACCCGAAGAAATCGCTTCGATCGTTGCCTGGCTGGCTTCCGATGAATCGGGCTACAGCACCGGCGCCGACTTCTCGGTGAACGGCGGCATGAACATGCAGTAGACCGATCAGGGCAAGGACGCCCTGTTCCCGCTGGACAAAATTTTAATGAGGTCACGCATGAACGAAGTCGTAATCGTTGCCGCTACACGTACCGCCATCGGCAGTTTTCAAGGGGCCTTGTCGGCGATTCCAGCCACCGAGCTGGGCGCCGCGGTGATTCGCCGTCTGCTGGAAGAAACCGGCGTGGACGGCGCGCAGATTGATGAAGTGATCCTCGGCCAGGTCCTCACCGCAGGCTCGGGGCAAAACCCGGCACGCCAGACGGCGATCAAGGCCGGCCTGCCCTTTACCACCCCTGCCCTGACCCTGAACAAGGTTTGCGGCTCGGGCCTCAAGGCTGTTCAGCTTGCCGTTCAAGCGATCCGTTGCGGCGACGCCGAGCTGGTGATTGCCGGCGGTCAGGAAAACATGAGCCTGGCGCCGTATGTGCTGCCCAAGGTACGCACCGGTCTGCGCCTGGGTCATGCGCAATTGCAGGACAGCGTGATTCAAGACGGTTTGTGGGACGCCTTCAACGACTACCACATGGGCATCACCGCTGAGAACCTGGCCACGAAGTACAGCCTCAGCCGCGAAGATCAGGACGCCTTCGCCGCCGCCTCGCAACAGAAAGCGGCCGCCGCCACCGAAGCGGGCTATTTCAAGGGGCAAATCACCCCGATCCTGATCCCTCAGCGCAAGGGCGATCCGCTGGTGTTCGATACGGATGAACAACCGCGCCCGGGCGGCACGCTGCAAGCATTGAGCAACCTCAAACCGGCGTTCCAGAAAGACGGCAGCGTGACCGCCGGCAATTCGTCGACCCTCAACGATGGCGCCGCCGTGTTGCTGCTGGCCAGCGCCGCCAAGGCCCAAGCCCTCGGCTTGCCGGTGCTGGCGCGCATCAAGGCTTACGCCAGCGCAGGCGTCGACCCGTCGATCATGGGCATCGGCCCGGTGCCGGCCACTCGCCTGGTGCTGGAGAAAGCCGGCTGGAGCCTGGACGACCTCGACCTGATCGAAGCCAACGAAGCGTTCGCCGCGCAATCGCTGGCGGTCGGCAAAGAACTGGGCTGGGACACGAACAAGGTCAACGTCAACGGTGGCGCGATTGCGCTGGGTCATCCGATCGGCGCGTCAGGCGCGCGGATTCTGGTGTCGCTGGTGCACGAACTGATTCGCCGTGACGGCAAAAAAGGCTTGGCCACGTTGTGCATCGGTGGCGGCCAAGGCGTCAGCCTGGTCATCGAACGATAAAAACAAGAAACACAGGACTGCTTGCTTGACTGCTGACGCGGTGCCGAATTCCGGCACCGCGGTTTTTTTTCGCCCGGTTTTGCGATGTGGGCAAGGAGTTCCATGGACAATAACGCGCACACTTTCAACACCTTCTGGTCCGGCCAAGTCCCGTTCATTGCCTCCTTTGCAGTGCAACAATTACGCCTGTGGGTCAGCACCAATCCATGGTTCACCGGCCAGGAATACGAAGAGTGGTTCGACCTGCCGCGCACCACCCTGGAAAGCCTGCAAACCGAGTATCAAACCCAATGGGGTGATCTGGGCCAGCGGCTGCTGACCGGCCAGCCGTTCTCCTTTGAAGATCGACGTTTTGCCAGCGGCAACTGGAGCACGCCGCTGTTCGGCTCCCTCGCCGCGTTCTACCTGCTCAATGCCGGTTTCCTGCTGAAGCTGCTCGATAAACTGCCGATCAAAGACAAGAAACCCCGCCAGCGCCTGCTGTACCTGGTGGAGCAAGCGATTGCCGCCGGAGCCCCCAGCAACTTTCTGGCGAGCAACCCCGATGCCTTGCAGCGCGTCGTCGACACTCAGGGCGGCAGCTTGTTTACCGGACTGTTGCACCTGGCCAGCGACCTGCAGGAAGGCAAGATGCGCCAGTGTGACAGCGGCGCCTTCACCGTCGGCGTCGACCTGGCCAATACGCCCGGCGAAGTGGTGTTCGAGAACGAACTGTTCCAGCTGATTCAGTACTACCCGCAAAGCGAAACCCAGTACCGGCGCCCGGTGTTCATCGTCCCGCCGTCGATCAACAAGTACTACATCCTCGACCTGCGCCCGGACAATTCGATGGTTCGCCATCTGTTGCAACAAGGCCACCCGGTGTTCCTGATGTCGTGGCGCAACTTCGATCAGGCGCACGCCGGCACCACCTGGGATGACCTGATCGAAACCGGCATCATCAAAGGCCTGCAAGTGACCCGCGAGATCAGCGGCGAGCAACGTCCCAACTGCGTTGGCTTCTGCATCGGCGGCACGCTGTTGAGTTCGGCGCTGGCCGTACTGGCGGCGCGCGGCGACAAGGACATCGGCAGCGTGAGCCTGTTGACCACCTTCCTCGATTACCTCGACACCGGCCCTATCGACATCTTCGTCGACGAGCAATTGGTGGCCTACCGCGAGCGCACCATCGGCGGCCTGGATGGCCCCATCGGCCTGTTCAAGGGCGAGGACATGGGCAACACCTTCTCGCTGCTGCGCCCCAACGATTTGTGGTGGAACTACAACGTCGACAAGTACCTCAAGGGCCAGAAGCCGATTCCCCTTGACCTGCTGTTCTGGAACAACGACAGCACCAACCTTCCAGGCCCGATGTACTGCTGGTATCTGCGCCATACCTACTTGCAGAACGACCTGAAATCCGGCGAGCTGGACTGCTGCGGGGTCAAACTCGACCTGCGCGCTATCGATGCGCCGGCGTACATCCTCGCAACGCATGATGATCACATCGTGCCGTGGCGCAGCGCTTATGCCAGCACCCAATTGCTCTCCGGGACCAAGCGCTTTGTGCTGGGTGCCTCCGGGCATATCGCCGGGGTCATCAACCCGCCGGCCAAGGAAAAACGCCATTACTGGACCAACAATCGGGTCACGAAGGACCCTGAAACCTGGTTCATGAATGCCCAGGAACATGCCGGTAGCTGGTGGAATGACTGGTTCGTCTGGCTCGCAGAGCAGTCCGGCGAGCGCCAGCCTTCCGTGCTGCACACGGGCAATGCGCAATACACGGCGATTGAATCCGCGCCCGGGCGTTATGTGATGCAATGACAGACTGCCCCGCACACTGACCGGTAGTGCGCGGGGCCGTTCTTCACGCGTCCTCGCAAAAATCCCAAACACAGCACATCGACTCAATATCCCCGCCCGAATCTACGCAACCATGGCCTCCTCACTCACCCGTAAGGACCTCGCCATGGCCATCGCCAAAGCCGTTCCCGGCAAAACCCTGCTGACCCCGACCGACCACACCCTGATCATGATCGACCACCAATCGCAGATGTCCTTCGCGACCAAGTCGATCGACGCCGTCACCCTGCGCAACAACGCCGCACTGGTGGCCAAGGCCGCGCGGGGCTTCAAGGTCTCGACCATCCTCACCACCGTCGCCGAGAAGAGCTTTTCCGGGCCGATCTTCGACGAAATCAAGTCAGTGTTCCCGGAACACAACGTCATCGACCGCACCAGCATGAACACTTGGGAAGACGAGCGCATCGCCGTTGAAGTCAACGCCTTCGGCAAACAGAAAATCGTCCTCGCCGGCCTGTGGACCTCGGTGTGCATCGTCGGCCCGGCGCTGTCGGCCATCGACCAGGGTTTCGAGGTCTACGTGATCGCCGATGCCTGTGGCGACGTCAGCACCGAAGCCCATGAAATGGCCATGCAGCGCATGATCCAGATCGGCGCCCGCCCAATGACCTCGCTGCAATACCTGCTCGAACTGCAGCGCGACTGGGCGCGTACCGAGACCTACGAAGAAACCGTGAAAACCTCGATTGCCAACGGTGGCTCCTATGGTCTTGGCCTGATCTACGCCAAAACCATGTTCGGTGCCTCGGAAGGCCACTAAGCGCTTTTCCTGTAAATAGCCAGCGACTGCGGACATTGCGCAGTCGTTGCTTTGTGGTGATTGACGATGAAGTTTCGCAAGCAAGTCCTTCCCTTTTGGTTGTCGATGCTATTCGCCGGAACCGCCTTGGCGGATGAACCCGCACAAGGGTTTCTGGATGGCGCGACGCTTGATGTACTCAGCCGTAACTTCTACCTCAACAGCGATTACCGCTCCCCTTCGCCGACAGGCAAAAGCTATAAAGCGGAATGGGCTCAAGGCTTTATCAGCACTTTTGAATCCGGTTTCACACCCGGCACGCTTGGTTTTGGCCTGGATGCCCATGCCTTTTGGGGGTTGAAACTGGATGGCGGCAAGGGGCATTCCGGAACCGGATTGTTGCCCGTGGATGATGACGGGCGTAGCGAAGACAGCTATTCCAGTGGCGGCGGCGCGCTGAAAATCAGAGCCTCGCGAACCACTTTGGCCTTCGGTGAAATGATGGTGGAAACCCCGGTGTTCGACACCGCGGACAAACGCCTGCAACCGGAATACGCCACAGGCTTGCTGCTGAACAGCCGCGAAATCGATGACATGAATCTGGTGGCTGGTCATTTCACAGCGTTCAAGAACCAGGACAGTTCTTCGGGCAAGGGCAACTTCTACGGCTACGGTGCCAACACCGAAGCTGGCGGCATTACGTTTCTCGGCACCGACCTGTTCACCCAACGCCCCGTCGGCGGCGCGCTCTACGCGTCAGAGCTCAGCGACACCTGGCACCAGTATTACGCCAACCTGCACCTGAAGCAGCCCGGCGTGTTGCTCGACGCCAACCTCTACCACACGCGGGACACCGGCAAAGCGCTGGCCGGCGCCATCGACAACACCGCGTTCAGCCTCTCGGGCAAGTACACCGTCGCGGCGCATGCCTTCACCCTGGCGTATCAGAAAATCAATGGCGACACGCCGTTCGATTTTGTCGGCGGCGATTCGATCTACCTCGCCAACTCGATCAAGTACGCCGACTTCAACGGCGCTCACGAACGCTCATGGCAGGCACGCTACGACCTCGACTTGAGCACCTTCGGGATACCCGGCCTGAATTTCATGACGCGCTACGTCATGGGCAGCCAGATCGACGGCACCCATGCGCCCAAGGGCGGTGCCTACAACCCTTTTGATGAGTCCGTCGGTAACTACGTGCCGCAACAAGGCGATGGCGGCCGACACTGGGAACGCGACATCGACCTGCGCTATATCGTGCAGTCCGGTAAGGCCAAGGGGTTGTCCCTGCAACTGTCCCATGTGTCGCATCGGGCCAATACGGCGCAGGCCGGCGATGACATTGATCGGGTGTACGTGGTGATCCAGTACCCGCTGAGTTTCGGGCATCTGTGAGGGGAATGTAATGCAGTGACCACCGTCCCAGAGTGGGAGTGGGCTTGTGTGGTGAGGGGATTTATCCCCCTCACCACAAAGGCTCGCTCCCACAGGAGATCAATGGCGCTGGAAATGGCGGAAGGCAGCCGGAGTCGAACCTGCCCGGGAACGGATGCCGTCCCCAACCGGGTTTGAAGCCCGGCCGCGCCACCGGGCGCGATTGCCTTCCTTGAAGTCAGTTGTCTGATCGTTGCGCCAAGGCATTGTCGAGACGCAGATGGCGCTTGTCGCCAAAGCGTCGGGTCAGGCCCAGCCGGTCGAAGTATTCGAGAATCTGGATGCTGCGCTTACGGCCAAGGCCCACTGCATCGCGAAACGCCGCGACCTGAATCACCGGGTCCTGCGCGGCCAGTTGCACAAGCATAGCCGCCAATCGGCGGATGATTGCGTCGGTATAGAACAGGTCGCGGACGACTTGATGCACCAATCCCAACCTCGCCATTTTGCGCAGCAGCAGGCGCACCGCCGCTTCGTCATGACCAAGATCACGCACCCAAGGGGCATTGAACCCGGCCTGTTCGAACACCGGCTGCAGCTGTTGCCACAGGGCTTCATCGTCTTCACTCAAACGCACCTGATGCTCGGGCAAATGCAGCCACGGCCCGCTGGTATGCAGGGCGCCGCTGGCGAGCAGTTCGTCGAGCAGGCTGATGAAGGTCGGACGGTCCAGCGCAGTGCCGGTGAAGCGGCGCAGGCGATCCCGGTCGGGTCCCATCTGGTCGGGTTCGAGTTGGTGGAAGCGTGCCAGATGTTCCAGCAACGGCACTTTCAGGGACTCCCAGCGGTCAGCGCTGAACAGCAACGGCCCTTGGCGTGTATCGATCAAACGGACATTGGCGGGCAGCACCCAGGTGTCACGCGGCCGGTTGAACTGGCGCTCAAGGCGCTGCGGATCGAGCCCGGTTTCACTGTTCAGCAATAACGCAGGCAGGACATCTTCCAGAGCATCATGGGTGGCGAGAGCCTGGAGCTGGGCCAATCGCTCGGGACTGCGGCGGTGTCGGGTCGGCGCGAACGGGTCGAGCACCCGACCGCCGCCGAGGGTGCGTTGGGCACTTTGGTCACGCAGAATCAAAGGATCGCCCTTCACCGCCTGCACCGGAGCATTCAACAGGATTTGCGCGTACATTCGCTCGCCTGGCGCTAGGCTGGAACTCTTCAGCAGCGCCACTCGCCCCGTGACGTCCTGAGTGCCCAAGTGAACGTGTACCGGCTGAAAATGCTCGAAGGGCTTGGCTTCGCTGGTCAGCAACTGCATATCGATATCCAGCCGCTGGGTCGGCGCATACAGCCACTCCGCCACCAGCCAGTGACCCCGGTGAATCTGCTCCAGTGAAAGACGCTCGGCGCTCAGGTTCAGCGCGACTCGCTGGCCCGCAAAAGCGCTGTCCGCGGCTTGATTTTGCGCATGCAAGCCACGTACGCGCACGGTTTTGCCTAGCGGACCGAGCATCAGCGTGTCGCCCACAACAACCTGGCCCGACAGTGCGGTGCCGGTCACCACGATACCGGCACCGGCCACGCTGAAGGCACGATCAATCGCCAGCCTAAAACCGCCGTTCGTGCTGCGCTGAAGGACATCACGCTGCGCATCCAATAAGGCCTGACGCAAAGCCTCGACGCCCTCCCCGGTCACGCTCGACAGCGCAATCTGCGGCGCGCCGGCAAAAGGTCCGGGCGCCAGTAAGGTTTCGATCTGCTCGCGCACGGCCTGCACGCGGGCAGGATCGACCCGGTCGCATTTGCTGATCGCCACCAAGGCTCGAGGGATGCCCAGCAGTTCGACGATCGCCAGATGTTCGCGGGTCTGCGGCATGACGCCGTCATCCGCGGCGACCACCAGCAACACCAGATCGATGCCCTGGGCACCGGCCAGCATGTTGTGGGTGAAGCGTTCATGACCAGGCACGTCGATAAAACCGGTCAATGCCGCGCCCGGTTCCAACGCCGCGTAGAGATAGCCGAGGTCGATGGTCATGCCGCGTTCACGTTCTTCCCGCCGACGATCGCCGGCCTGGCCGGTCAAGGCCTGGAGCAATAACGTCTTGCCGTGGTCGATGTGCCCCGCAGTGCCGACGATCACCCCGGCACCTGCAATTGATCGAGTTGCGCCAGCCACGCGGCTTCGTCATCCAGTTGGCGCAGGTCCAGCCACAGCGCGTCGTCGTCAAGTCGGCCCAGCACCGGAATGGCCAGCTGACGAAACGCGGCCTCAAGGTTCAGCAATTGCCGTCCGCGCAGGCGCTTGCTGACCTGTGGTCGCAGGCATAAAGCGGCGCTCGGCAGACGCGCCACCGGTTGGCTGCCGCTGCCGATCATGCCCAGCGCCGGCAGCGCGCTGACGGTCCAGCCATTGCCCACGGCCTGCGCCAATGACGGTTGCAGGCGTTCGGCTTGAGCAAGGATGTCGGCTTGCGGTCGGGTCAGCAGGCGCAGGCTCGGCAGCCGTTCGGCCAGTCGATCGGGATTGCGGTACAGACCCAACACCGCTTCGAGGGCTGCCAATGTCAACTTGTCGACCCGCAACGCTCGTTTGAGCGGGTTTTTTTTGATCTTTGCGATCAGGTCTTTGCGACCCACGATCAACCCGGCCTGAGGGCCGCCGAGTAACTTGTCGCCGCTGAAGGTGACGATGTCCGCGCCATCGATCAGCGCCTGGCGCACCGTGGGTTCGGCGGGCAAACCCCATCGCGTCAGGTCCAGCAAACTGCCGCTGCCGAGGTCTTCGAGCAGTGGCAGACCGTGCTTATGCGCCAGCGCAGCCAGCTCGGCCGTCGGCACCCGGGCGGTGAAGCCTTCAATGGCGTAATTGCTCGCATGCACTCGCATTACCAGGCCACTGCGCGGGCCGATTGCGGCCTCGTAATCCCGGGCATGGGTGCGGTTGGTGGTGCCGACTTCATGCAGCCGTACGCCGGCCCGGGCCATGATGTCAGGAATGCGGAAGGCGCCGCCGATTTCGATCAGCTCGCCCCGGGAAATGATCCCTTCCTTGCGCGCGCCCAGGCTATTGAGCGTCAGCAGCACGGCGGCGGCATTGTTGTTGACCACGGTCACCGCTTCGGCGCCGGTCAGTTCGCGGATCAGGCCTTCGATCAGGTCGTCACGGTCGCCGCGTTTGCCGCTGTGCAGGTCGAATTCCAGATTGAGCGGATAACGGGCGGCCATTTGCACGGCTTCGATGGCTTCGTCCGGCAACAACGCCCGACCGAGGTTGGTGTGCAGCACCGTGCCGGTGAGGTTGAACACCCGGCGTACGTGGCTGCGATGCCGCAGGGCCAGGCGCTCGCCGGCTCTGCCGGCCAAGACTTCGGGGGTGAGTTCAACGGCGTCGAGTTGGCTTAGCAGAACTGGCTCGCGCAGGTCATCCAGCAACTGCCGCAGACTGGCCAGCAGCGCGTCACGCCCGTAACGCTCGGCCAAAGGCTGACACGCCGGGTGGCGCAGCAAACTGTCGATGGAAGGCAGCCGCAAGGCTGGGCTGGCGGATCTGGCAGGCATCAGGCGCTCCCGCAAACGTTGACTGTCGCGCCTGAGTGTAGCCGTTGTGCTTAGTCGCCTCCGGGTGCCAGCAGAAGATTCGGCGCCGGGCGCACGTAGCCTTCCTGTTCCAGCCGCATGTCCAGCATCAGGCTGGTCAGGTCGGTGGAAAGCGCTTCGGCCTCGGCGTCGTTTTCCAGGTACAGCAGTTTCAGGTAGCTGCGGCAGCCGGGGCAGGTTTCGGCGCGCAATGGCGCTTGATTGGCGGCATGGCGGTCGTCATCGAGGCTGACGTATTCCAGGCCTTTGCTTTGTTCGCAATACACGCACTTGACCCGCACCACGTGCCATTCGCAGGCGCACAACGAACACACCAGATACCGCAAACCGTTGTGTTTGCCACGGTGACGGATGACTCCGGCCATGGCCGGCGAACCACAGGCCGGGCACTGGCTGAGGCTGTCGCCGGGTTTCAGTACGAGGTTTGGCGTACTCAGTAGCCAGTGACTGAAAGCGGCTTGCAATGCCGCGCCGAGGAACGGCACCAGCGCCGCCGGCAGCATCGAATATTGGCCGCTGACCAAGGCGATCGCCCAGGCTTTGCGTTGCCCGCTATTGGCGTTGCGCAAGGTGGCGACGGCTTTCTCGACAGCGGAGTGCGGCGGTGGTGAGTAACGCTGCAACAGGGCGTCGAGATACGCCAACCAGGTGTCCTCACGCACCAGGCTATCGGCAGCGAACGGTGGCAAACCGTGTTGCTGGCACACTCGCAGGCGTTCGCGGTCGAGCGGCGCAGTTAAAGGTGGATCGTCCAAAAGATTCTGCTGAACGCGGCACAGGTCGATCACCAGTCGCAGGTAATCGGCCAGCGGGTGCCCTTCCGCGAGTTTCTCCAGACGCAACGCCCGCAACGCGAACAGGTTGCTCGGTGGCAGGTGCAGGAACGGTGGCGAACCCGCCGCCGCTTCAATCTCGCCAGGCTCAAGAATCGTCGCCAAGTCGTTATCCTTTTTTGTTGATCGGCGGATCAGGGTGCTCGTCCCGGGTCACTTCCCGGTACCAGAGCTCATGGTGCTTCCTCGCCCAGGCGCGGCTGACCCAGCCATGCACCATGGCGCTGACCGAGCCTTTGATCCAGAGGCCGGCGTAGATGTGGATGATGATGCTCAGCACCAGCACAAAACCGGCCAAGGCATGCAGCAGCATCGCCCAGCGAATCGAGGTGATGCCGAAGTATTCGCTGAAGTACGCACGCCAGATCACCAGCCCGCTGAACAGCAACACCAGCATGCACAGCAGCAAGATCCAGAACAGCAGTTTCTGCCCCGGGTTGTACTTGCCGATGGGAGGCACGCCCTCCTCTTCGTTGCGCATCACCCGCCCGACGCGCCGGAGCCACAAGCGGTCATTGCTGATAAAGAAATTCGCTCGAAAGAACTGGATCACCAGACCAAGGAACAGCACAAACATCACCACCCCCATGAACGGGTGCAGGATGCGCGTCCACGGTCCGCCGCCGAACAGATGGCTGAGCCAGAACAGCGCCGGATGAAACAACGCCAGCCCCGACAGCGCCGCCATCAAAAACAGAATCGCCACCAGCCAGTGATTGGTACGCTGGTTCGAGGTGTAGCGCAGGATCTGTCTGCGGATCATGGTCTGTCCTCCCCGCGCGGATCAAAGGTGTGCACCGATGGATCGACTTCATGCACCGCCGGGTCGTTGAGCGGCGGCAACTCATCCTCTTCAACCACTTGCGGGCCGACGCGCACGTAGTGGAAGAACCCGGCCAGCACCGCCAGGCCCATCGCCAGCAAACCCAAGGGTTTGCTCACGCCCTTCCACAATTCCACCAACGGGCTGATCGTCGGGCTGCCCGGCAAACCGGCGTAGAGCGTCGGCGTGTCCGCGTGATGCAGCACGTACATGACGTGCGTGCCGCCCACGCCTTCGGGGTCGTACAAACCGGCGTGATCGAAGCCGCGGCTTTTCAGGTCGACAATGCGTTCGGCGGCGTGCTCCTTCATGTCTTCCTTGGTGCCGAACACGATCGCGCCGGTCGGGCAGGTTTTCACGCAGGCCGGTTCCAGCCCCACTTCAACGCGGTCTGAACACAAGGTGCATTTGTAGGCCTTGTGATCCTTTTGCGAGATCCGTGGAATGTTGAACGGGCAACCGGTGATGCAATAACCGCAGCCGATGCAATGGTCCTGATCGAAATCGACGATGCCATTGGCGTGCTTGATGATCGCTCCCGGGCTTGGGCACGCCGCCAGGCAACCGGGTTCAGCGCAATGCATGCAGCCGTCCTTGCGGATCAGCCATTCGAGGTTCCCGGCATCGGTTTCATGCTCGGTGAAGCGCATCAGGGTCCAGGTTTCTGCGCTGAGGTCCTGCGGGTTGTCGTAGGTGCCGAGGTTGTGGCCGACTTCGTCGCGCAGCTCGTTCCATTCCGAGCAGGCGACCTGGCAGGCCTTGCAGCCGATGCACTTGGTGGTGTCGATCAGCTTGGCCACTTCCTCCTGATTGCGCACCGAAGGCGAAACAGTCGTAGTGGCCGAACGGGCGATGATGTCTTGGCTGGCCATTTAGACTTTCTCCACGTTGACCAGGAATGACTTGGATTCCGGGGTCTGTGTGTTGCCATCGCCGAGGAACGGCACCAGGGTGTTGGTCAGGTAACCGTGGCGCGTGAGGCCGGTAAATCCCCAGTGCAGCGGGATGCCGATCTGGTGCACCACCTGATTGTTGACCTGCAACGGACGGATCCGCTTGGTCACCACCGCCACCGCTTCGATATGCCCGCGCTTGGAACTGACGCGGACCCGATCGCCGGCCACGATGCCTTTCTCCTTGGCCAGCACTTCACCGATCTCGACGAATTGTTCCGGCTGGGAAATCGCATTGAGCTTGCAATGCTTGCTCCAGAAGTGGAAATGCTCGGTCAAGCGATAGCTCGTCGCCGCGTACGGATAGTCCTTGGCGACCCCGAGGGAATCCCACACCGAATCGAAGATCCGCGCCGCCGGGTTGCTGGTGGCTTTCTTGTTTTGCGGGTGCAGCGGGTTGATACCGATCGGGGTTTCGAACGGCTCGTAATGCTCGGGGAATGGGCCCTCGTTCATCTTGTCGACGGCGAAGAATCGCGCGACGCCTTCGGGGTTCATGATGAACGGATTCATCCCGGCTTCCGGTGGCGTGTCAGCCTTGAAGTCCGGCACGTCGGTGCCGCCCCAGGCTTTGCCGTTCCACCAAACCAAGCGCTTTTTCTCGTCCCACGGTTTGCCTTGCGGGTCGGCCGAAGCGCGGTTGTAGAGGATCCGCCGGTTGGCCGGCCAGGCCCAGGCCCAGCCCTGATGTTGATGCATGCCGTATGGGTCGTTGTTGTCGCGCCGGGCCATCTGGTTGCCGGTCTCGGTCCAGCTGCCGCAGAAAATCCAGCAACCGGCAGCCGTGCTGCCGTCGTCCTTGAGCTGGCCGAAACCGGCCAGTTGCGCGTTGCTCTTGATTGTCGCGCCGGTGGCATCAGTGAAATCGGCAGTGGCATAGCCGTTGATTTCTCGCGCCAGTTCTTCCGGCGAGGGTTCGTCGGCAATCTTGTACGGCCACGACAGTTTGAGGATCGGGTCGGGATAAGCGCCGCCCTTGGCTTGATAGCGCTGGCGCAGGCGCAGAAACAACTCGCTCATGATCTGCACGTCGGTGCGCGCTTCGCCCGGTCCGTCGGCGCCTTTCCAGTGCCATTGCAACCAGCGGCTGCTGTTGACCAGCGAGCCGTCCTCCTCGGCGAAACAGGTGGTGGGCAGGCGAATCACTTCGGTCTGGATACCGGCGGTTTCCACATCGTTGTACGGCCCGACATTGCGCCAGAACTCTGAGGTTTCGGTGGACAGCGGGTCCATCACCACCAGCCATTTCAGCTTGGCCAGTGCCGCCATCACGCGGTTTTTGTCAGGCAGCGCGGCGATGGGGTTGAAGCCCTGGCACATATAGCCGTTGACCTTGCCCTGGCCCATCAGGTCGAACACCTTGAGGATGTCGTAGTTGGGAATGTCCAGTTTCGGCAAATAGTCGTAAGCCCAGTTGTTCTCCAGCGTGGCGTTGTCGCGGTACCAGGCTTTCATCAGGCTGACGTGGAATTTGCTGTAGTTCTGCCAGTAGGACAGTTGCCCCGGACGCAACGGCATTTGCGTGCGTTTGGTGATGTAGGCGGTGTAATCCTGCTCGGCATCACCCGGCAGGGTCAGGTAGCCCGGCAGCGAGTTGGACAGCAGGCCGAGGTCAGTCAAACCCTGGATGTTGGAGTGCCCGCGCAAGGCGTTGACGCCGCCGCCCGGCATGCCGACGTTGCCCAACAGCAGTTGCACCATCGCCGCGCTGCGGATGATTTGCGAGCCGATCGAGTGCTGGGTCCAGCCCAGCGCATAGAGAATCGTCATGGTCTTGCCCGGTTGCGAGCAGGTGGCGATTTCTTCCCAGATCTTCTGCATGGCATCGACCGGCATTCCGCAAATCTGGCTCGCCAGTTCAATGTTGTAGCGGCTGTAATGCTGCTTCATCAATTGATAGACGCAGTGCGGGTCATGCAGGGTCGGGTCGACCTTGACGAAGCCGTCCTCGCCGAGTTCATAACCCCAGCCGGACTTGTCGGTATACGCACGCTTGGCCACGTCGTATCCACTGAAGATGCCGTCCTCGAAGCCATACCCGGCTTTGACGATGAACGATACGTCGGTGTAGTTGCGCACGTACTCGTGCTGGATCTTGTCCTCGGTCAGCAGGTAATTGATCAGCCCGCCCATGAAGGCGATGTCGGTGCCGGTACGGATCGGCGCGTAATAATCGGCCACCGAGGCGGTCCGGGTAAAACGCGGGTCGACCACGATCAGACGCGCCTTGTTGTGCGCCTTGGCTTCGGTCACCCATTTGAAACCGCACGGGTGCGCTTCTGCTGCGTTGCCGCCCATCACCAGGATCAGATTCGCGTTGGCGATATCGGTCCAGTGATTGGTCATGGCACCACGGCCGTACGTCGGGGCAAGACTTGCCACCGTCGGGCCGTGTCAGACACGCGCCTGGTTATCAAACCCCAGCATGCCGAGACTGCGAATGACCTTGTGGGTGATGTAGCCCGCTTCGTTGGACGCCGCCGAGGCCGCGAGGAAACCGGTGGTCAGCCAGCGGTTCACCGTTTGGCCCTTGTCGTTCTTCTCGATGAAGTTGGCGTCGCGGTCGGCCTTCATCAGGTCGGCGACGCGGTCCAGCGCTTCATCCCAGGAGATACGCGTCCACTCGCTGCTGCCGGGCTTGCGCACTTGCGGATATTGCAGGCGCCCGGGGCTGTGAATGAAGTCGAGCAGGCCCGCGCCTTTGGGGCACAGCGTGCCGCGGTTGACCGGGTGGTCGGCATCGCCTTCGATGTGGATGATGCTTTGCGCGACGTTCTTGGCGGTATCGCCCTGGCTGTACATGATCAACCCGCAGCCGACCGAGCAGTACGGGCAGGTGTTGCGGGTTTCATGGGTGTGGGCGAGTTTGAAATGGCGTACCTGCTCGGCGAAGGCAGGCGCCGGGAGCATGCCCAGCGCGCCGAGGCTCGAGCCCGCAAGGCCGATACCAGCGACCTTGAAGAACTGACGACGGTTGAGGTCCATCGTGCACTCCTGATCAGGTGGAGACCCGGTACTTTTGCCGGGTTTTTCTGGACGATCACGGTGCCGGCAGCGTAACTACCGACATTTCAAACTCTAGCCAATGGGAGAACTGACTGCATGAAAACCGACCATCGGGCAGTGCCCGTATTCCAGCCATCACACATAACCCTGTGGGAGCGAGCCTGCTCGCGATAGCGGTGGGTCAGTTTGCATAGATGTTGAATGAGCTGACGCCATCGCGAGCAGGCTCGCTCCCACAGGGTTTTGTGCTGTTCGGGCGATTACCGTCTCGCTCCCACAGGGGCTTGGCGTTTATCATGGCGCCACGTTCAACCCCGTTTTTATGAGACTGAGCATGACCTTCGATTTTGATCAGGTGTTCGACCGCCACGACACCGGCAGTACCAAGTGGAGCCGCTACCCGGCCGACGTGTTGCCGATGTGGGTCGCCGACATGGACTTCGCCGCGCCGCCGGTCATCCTGCAAGCCCTGCGCAAACGCCTGGAACACCCGATGGTCGGTTACAGCGTGCCTCAGGACGATTTGCGCGCCGCCATCGTCGCCGACCTCTGGAACAAATACGCCTGGCGCGTCTTGCCGGAGGAACTGATCTTCCTGCCGGGCGTGGAGTCGGGTTTCAACATGGCTCTCAAGGCGTTGGTCGAGCCGCAACAGAACGTGGTGGTTCAGGTGCCGAACTACCCGCCGCTGCGTCATGCGCCGGGTCATTGGGGCTTGAACAAGGTTGAACTGGAATTCGACGCGTTGGCTGACGGCACCTACGGCACGCAGATCGAGGCCTTGAGTCAGGCACTGAAAGGCGGCGGTGCGCTGCTGCTGAGCAATCCGCATAACCCGCTGGGCAAGGTGTTCCCACGGGAAGAGCTGCAAGCGGTGGCCGATATCTGCCTTGAACACAACGCGTGGATCATCTCTGACGAGATTCACGCCGAGCTGTGCTTCGACGGGCGCGAGCACATCCCCACGGCTTCGCTCAGCCCTGAGATCGCTAAGCGCACCATCACCCTGATGTCGGCGAGCAAGGCGTACAACATTGCCGGATTGAAAACCTCCTTCATGATCATTCAGGACTCCGCGGTGCGTGCGCGGGTCAATCATGCCCGTTGCGGCATGGTCGACAGCGTCAACCCGCTGGGCATGGAAGCGACTCGCGTGGCTTACAGCGAAGGCGGCCCGTGGCTGGCCGGGTTGAAGGCGTATCTGCAAGGCAATCGGGATTACCTGGTGGAAGCGGTTCGCAGCCGATTGCCGGGTGTGACGATGAACATCCCGCAAGGCACGTATCTGGCGTGGCTCGATTGCTCGGCGCTGGGGCTGGACAATCCGCAGCAATTTTTCCTGGACCATGCCAAGGTCGGCCTGAGCCCTGGCCTGGATTTCGGCGATAACGCCCGGCAATTCGTGCGCCTGAACTTCGGCTGCCCACGGGCGTTGCTGGAAGAAGGATTGGCGCGCATGGAGCGCAGCTTGCGCAGCCTCAAGGCCTGACACCCCTCGGCAACACAACAAATCCCCTGGGGGAGCTACCTGTGGCGAGGGGATTTATCCCCGTTCGGCTGCGAAGCAGTCGTGAATCCGGACAACCCGGTCTGTCTGATCGGACGCTGGGGCCGCTTCGCGACCCAACGGGGATAAATCCCCTCACCACAGGTCGCTCCTACAAGGAATTAACGTGGATTCGGTGTTTTGTGAACGCACCGAAATCCAACCGAACTCAAGGCAAAACACCAGGGTCAACCCTTTGAATCCTGTGCCCCGAGATCGGAGATTTGCCATGACTGACTACCCAAAACCACCCTTCAAGAAACAAGCCCAGCCCGTTCCCGGCTCGCAAAAGAAAATGGAGCCGTACCCGGATTGTGGCGAACAAAGTTACAAAGGCTCGGGCCGGCTGGACGGCAAGATCGCCCTGATCACCGGGGCTGACAGCGGCATCGGCCGCGCGGTGGCCATCGCCTTCGCCCGTGAAGGGGCCGACGTCGCGATCGCCTACCTCAATGAACATGAAGACGCGCAGGAAACCGCACGCTGGGTCGAACAGGCCGGACGCCAATGCGTGCTGCTGCCCGGCGACATCGCACAGAAAGCGCAATGCCAGGCCCTGGTGGACAAGACGGTCGAGCGCTTTGGGCGGATCGATATTCTGGTCAACAACGCGGCCTTCCAGATGACTCACGAGAATTTCGAAGACATCCCGGACGAAGAATGGGTGATGACCTTCGACGTGAACATCACGGCCATGTTCCGGATTTGCCAGGCCGCAATGAAGCACATGAAGGCCGGCAGTTCGATCATCAACACCAGTTCGATCAACTCGGACATGCCCAAACCTACTCTCCTCGCTTACGCCACAACCAAAGGCGCGATCGCCAACTTCACCGGCGGCCTGGCGCAGATGCTTGGGCCGAAAAACATCCGTGTGAACAGCGTGGCACCGGGACCGATCTGGACGCCGCTGATCGTCTCGACCATGCCCGATGAAGAAGTGCAGGACTTCGGCTCGCAAACCCCGCTGGGCCGCCCGGGGCAACCGGTGGAAGTGGCGCCGATTTATGTGCTGCTGGCGTCGGACGAGGCCAGTTACATCACGGGCCAGCGCTACGGCGTGACCGGCGGTAAACCGATGCTGTGATCGATTTCTTGTAGCAGCTGCGGAGCAGCGCGAGGCTGCGTTCGGCTGCGGAGCAGCGCGAGGCTGCGTTCGGCTGCGGAGCAGTCGTAAAACCATTCAGCCACGGTGTTTCAGGTAAACCTTACGTGCCGGGTTTACGACTGCTTCGCAGCCGAACGCAGCCTCGCGTTGCTCGGCAGCTGCTACATAGACCTCAGCGAGCGCGCAAAAAAATGAACCCCTGACAAATCCCCCTGATCAATACATTTAGCCCCCCCATCACGGGCCGTTCGAGGAGGTCGTCATGTCCGCACCTATCGTCAAACTCTTCACCCAACCCAACTTCGCCTGGACGGATATTCGCCGCGAAGAGGAAGCACACCCGCGCCATTACCTCGCGCATTTGCTGCTGCTCGCGTTGATCCCTGCCGTCTGCCTGTTCATCGGCACCACTTATGTCGGCTGGAGCCTGGCCGAGAACGAAACCGTCAAGCTCAGCACCCAAAGTGCCCTGCAACTCTGCGTGCTGCTGTACATCACCATCATCGCCGGCGTGGCTGTGATGGGAGGGTTCATCCGCTGGATGTCGCGCACCTTCGACGCGCGGCCGACCCTCAATCAATGCATCGGTTTTGCCGCCTACACCGCGACGCCGTTCTTCCTGGCCGGGTTTGCCGGGCTGTACCCGAGTCGTTGGCTGGCGATTGCGGTATTGGGCGCCGCCTCCCTCTACTCGACGTTTTTGCTGTTTGTCGGCCTGCCAACCTTCATGCACGAACGCAAGGAGCAAGGCCTGCTGAATGCGGCGTGCGTCTGGGGCGTCGGCCTTCTGGTTTTGGTGACTATTCTGGTTGAGATGATTCTGCTGTGGTTCAACGTGCTGACGCCTGAATACCTGCGCGCGACGGTCGGTTGATCCCTAAAGGCCCACACACGCGGCCCACCCCCTGCGAGAACCGAACATGAGTTTCATTTTATGGGTGGCCGTGTTGGGTGCGGTACTGCTGACGCTGGCGCTGACCTCGTCCTACCTGCGCTGGATGCCGGTGACCACATCTGCGGTGTGCCTGGTGCTGGGGGCTGCCATCGGGCCGGCCGGGTTCGGGCTGTTGAAGCTGGACACCGCTGAGGCTTCGATCTGGATGGAGCACCTGACGGAAGTCGCGGTGATCTTTTCGTTGTTTGTCTGTGGCCTGAAATTGCGCTCGCCGCTCAAGCATAAAAACTGGAGGATTGCGATCGGCCTGGCCGGCCCGGTCATGCTGCTGACCATCATCGGCATCTGCTTGTTGCTGCATTACGCGCTGCAGTTGTCTTGGGGCGCGTCAGTGCTGATCGGCTCGATCCTGGCGCCTACCGATCCGGTGCTCGCCGCGCTCGTCCAAGTCAACGACGCGCGGGATGACGACAGCGTGCGGTTTGGCCTCTCCGGTGAAGCCGGGCTCAATGACGGGATTGCATTTCCGTTCGTCATCCTCGGCCTGCTCCTGCTGCAACACGAGGGTAACCCCGGCTGGTTTGGCGACTGGGTGTTGCACAGTCTGATCTGGGCCGTTCCGGCGGGTTTGCTGACGGGTTACTGGATGGGACGCGGCATCGGGCGCCTGACGTTGGCGCTGCGTATCAAGAATGATGACAGCACGCTGTCCCCGAACGATTACCTCGCCCTCGCCCTGATCGCGTTGGCATATGTCGGAGCCGAGTCAATCCACGCCTACGGGTTTTTGTCGGTATTCGCCGCCGGCCTCGGATTGCGCCAGGAGGAAGTCAGCTCCACAGACAGTGACGAACTGCCGGCCGAGCATTTGGTCCAGCCTGTGGTCGGTCACCAGAACGTCGAACCGCAACACGCTGTGCATGGCGATACCGACAATCTTGAAGACACTCAGGTCGCTGCGGGCATCATGATGGGGGACATGCTCGCCTTCGGCAGCCTTGTGGAGCGGGCCATGGAAGTGTTTCTGGTGACGCTGCTCGGCGTTGTGCTGATCGCTCACTGGGACTGGCGCGCCCTGCTGCTCGGCGGGGTATTGTTTTTCCTGATTCGCCCTTTGAGTGTCGCAGTGATGCCGTGGGGGCGATTGCTCGATTGGCGCCAGCGAATGTTGATCGGCTGGTTTGGCATACGTGGCATCGGCAGTCTGTTTTACCTGTTCTACGCCGTGAATCACGGGTTGGGCCAGTCTGTGTCGACGCTGTGTATGGACCTGACCTTGTCCGTGGTTGCGTTAAGCATCCTGATTCACGGGGTCAGCACGCAACCCACCCTCGCCCGGTATGAGCGGCGTAAGAAACAGGTTATTTGATTTTTTGTCAGCCTGTTCACGGTGGGATCCATCGAATTTTCGCGCTCAGATATTTGAAATCCCTGCGCAACCCGGTAGTCACAACCTTAATTCCGCCTGATTTTTCAGCACGGCGGGACCCGACAGGTTCGGTTCCACTGTGGCAACGATGCCTTCAAAAAGGGACCTCGAAATAGATTAAGGTGCCGGTCATGATCCAATGTTCAACCCCCGATCAAATCAAAGCCTGCCGTGCGTTCGCCCTGGAATGCAATCGCCAGATGTTCGAAGACGCCCAGGCGTTGAACCTCTGTGCCTTCGAGATGCTTGAGGGCGGCGAGATGGACATGGAACGGTTTGAACGCTATCGAGCGATGCGCAGGAAGGCTGATCTGAAGTTTCAGGAAGCGATCGAGCATCTGCGCGTGCTCAACGAAAATTTTCCGCCGATCCCGATGTCGGTGAACAACTCTCACCGGTTGCGCCAGCGGCTTGAAGACCGGGCTTGAGCCGCCGCCCACCAGGCGCGCCTCATTCTGCGGCTCACTGACTAAAGAGCCCGGCTATTTGCCGGGCTCTTTGCTGCCTGGTAGTCAGGTGTTACATCACCGGTACCGCTTAGACTGCGGCCCTCCAGTTTCAAGGTGGCAAGCACGGTTTCGGTGGTGCGAATCTGATCGGCGATAAGATGCTAAAAATTCACATTTTTCGAGGGAAAAATTCACGCCGCGAACTGCATGAGTCAATTTCCGGACTCATGCAGCCTGCACGACCTCAGTTCGCCATCAGCCTTTTCAACCTGTTGTTTTATATGGTTTTATTGATGAGTCAAAGTCGGCACGACAAATGCTCCAGGACAATGAGCGACCTACGGCCATGAGACCGTTTGCGCCCATCCCCGTGACTATTTGAGAGATTCGACCATGAACGCCATCGACCTGTTGAAAGCCGACCATGAACGTGTAAAGGGCATCCTGACCCAATTGAGCGAGTCCACCGAGCGTGGCGTTAAAAAACGCACCGAACTGCTGGCCAAGCTTGAAATGGAAATTGCCATCCATACCCGCCTCGAAGAGGAAGTCTTGTATCCAGCGTATAAAAAGGCCGGAGGCAAGGAACAGGACGTCATGTATTACGAAGCCAAGGAAGAACATCGCACTGTGGATTCGCTGGTGCTGCCGGACCTGAAAGTCACCGACCCATCCACCCCGGAATTCGCAGGTCGTGTGAAAGTGGTCAAGGAGCTGCTGGAACACCACATCGAAGAAGAGGAAACCGAAATGTTCCCTCAGGCCAAAAAGCTGCTGGGCAAAGCCACCCTCGAAGAGTTGGGTGCGCAGATGGAAACGCTGAAAGCCCAGTACAAGAAAGAAATGAGCACGCCTAATCTGGCAGCATGATTGGGGTGACTTATGTAAAGAAGCCCGGCATTTGCCGGGCTTTTTGCATGTGCGGATCAGCCGCCAGGGTTGGTCACCTGAATGTAAACCGCGTAGCTGCCCAGCAAAACCCAGAACGTCGCGAAGATCCATGGCGTGCGCACGGAAAACAGCAGCGATTTACGATAACCCTTGTGGGACGATTCCATTTCGCTGAACAGCGGCGACTCATCGTAAGCCAGCCCCATCAATGGCTCGCTGCGCAACAACTCACTCTGCTTGAAGTGCCAGTGATCGATGATGTCGTAGGCTGCACGAATCCCCGGCCAGGCGTTCAGCGAACTGAGCAGCCCAAGCAACGCAAGGAACGGCGGCACCACCAGGGTGAAGAGTTTTCCCCACTCGGGATTGAGGTTGGACATGCAGGACGCGAAGGCAATTACAAGAAACGATTGCGCTGCCAGGTAAGCATCGGTTCGATTGGCGAGGATGCTGGTTTCGTACTGGATTTCCCGGCGGTAGAAATCCAGGCGCTCCTTTGGTGAGCCGAACATCTTGGCGTTGTGCTCGGATAAAGCTTCTTCGGCGGCAGGTTCGGTCAGTATTCTGGGCACGGGACATACACATGGGCTGGGAAAGCGTTTAGAAGAAACCTTTCCGAGTAAAGTTCAGCCGGACTCAATGCGCGTTCGCTCGAACGCTACTTCGCCGCCGTGGTCCCCTCAGATACAGACTCTGACTTTAAGGACACGCATGGACTCTCTTGATTGGGTGCAATGGCCGGCAATGCTGGTCACGGTGCTGGCAGCGTGGTTGATCGGCTCACAAACACCCTCGCGCAGGGTGTGGGGCTTCAGCTGTTTTATCGTCAGCAACCTGCTGTGGGTGATCTGGGGTTACCACACCCACGCCTATGCATTGATCGTGTTGCAGTTTTGCCTGTGTGCCATGAACTTGCGCGGCTTCAGGAAGAACGCTAACGGCTGAGCGCAATGCGAGTCATTTCATGGCCAGGGCAATGACCTCCACCAGATTGAGTTGGGTAAAAGGTTTGGACAAACGCGGGAGTTCGGTCGCGAAGCCTTCCAGGCGTTCGGCATAACCCGTGGCGAGGATAATCGGCAGGTCTGGCCTCAGGGTCCGGATGGCTTTTGCCAGCTGCGCGCCATTCATTTGTGGCATTGCCATGTCGGTAATGACCAGGTCAATGTGCTGCGCGGTGTTAAACCACTCCAGCGCGTGTGCGCCGGACATCGCACTGAGCACCCGGTGGCCGAGGTCCTCCAGCAGCAAGCCGGTACTGGTCAACACCAGGCTGTCATCGTCCACGACCAATACGCACAATTGAGCCACTGGGTGTGCTTCCACTTCCGCTGCAGCGGGTTTGATGACCGATGTAGCGGTGGTCGCGGGTATCCAGAGTTCAGCGGTGGTGCCTATGTCCTTCTGACTCTTGAGAATGAATCGCCCGCCCAATTGCTCGATAAAGCCGTGGACCATCGACAACCCCAACCCCGTGCCCTTGCCCACGCCTTTTGTGGTGAAAAACGGGTCCATGGCCGAGGCCAGCGTGGCCTCATCCATCCCTTCTCCCGTATCGGTGACACTCAGGCAGACATATTGGCCGGCCTCCAGCATTAACGTTGATTGATCGGGGATTTCTTCGGTCCGGGTACTGATGACGATTTTGCCGCCGTTGGGCATGGCATCCCGGGCATTGGTGGCGAGGTTCAGCACCGCCAGTTCGAGTTGATTGACATCGGCCACGACCGGTACGAGGTCAGGGGAAAAGCGTGTTTCGAGCTGTACGGAAGGCCCGAGAGAGCTGCGCAACAGTCCGCTGATCCCTTCTACCAGCGCAGGTATCTCAACGGATTCGGACTGGAGTTCCTGACGCCTTGCGAAAGCCAGCATGCGCTGGGTCAGGGAAACGCCACGCAAGGCACCCTGGGTGGCGTTATCCACCAATCGAGTGACTTTCGGATCTTCTCCCACGCGTTTGCGTACGATTTCCAGGTTGCCGAGGATGACGGTCAGAAGGTTGTTGAAATCGTGGGCAATCCCGCCACTGAGTTGGCCGATGGCCTGCATCTTCTGCGCCTGGAACAGCGCTTCTCGGGTCTGCTCCAGGGCCTTCTGTGCGAGCGTGGCCTCTGTGATATCCCGGGTGATTTTGGCAAAACCCAGCAACGTACCCGTTTCGCCCCAGATCGGATCGACCACGACATGGGCAAAGAACCGTGTACCGTCCTTGCGCACGCGCCAGGCCTTGTTTTCGAAGCGACCCTCCCGCGTAGCCGTCTCCAGCGCGCGTTGCGGTTCCCCGGCTTCGCGGTCTTCAGGGGTGTAGAAGATCGAAAAATGCTGGCCGATGACTTCTTCGGGCCGGTAGCCCTTGATGCGCTGGGCTCCAAGGTTCCAGTTGGTCAGGCGTCCATCCGGGGCGAGCATATAGATGGCGTAATCGGTGACGCTTTGAACCAGCAAGCGAAACTGCTGCTCGCTTTGCTTGAGGGTTTCCTCGGCCATTTTGCGGTCGGTCAGGTCACGGGTGATCTTGGCAAAACCCAGCAGCTTGCCGTTCGGATCGATAATCGGATCGATCACAACGTGGCACCAGAAGTGCGAGCCGTCCTTGCGAACCCGCCAGCCTTCGCTCTCGAAACGGCCTTCGCGAGTCGCCGTATCCAGTGCACGCTGGGGCAAGCCGATGCGTCGGTCTTCTTCGGTATAGAACCGCGAGAAATGCTGACCGAGAATCTCCGCCTCTTCATAGCCCTTGAACCGCTTGGCGCCAGCGTTCCAGCTGGTGATGATGCCACCGGGGTCAATCATGTAAATCGCATAGTCCACCACGGCATCAATCAGCAGGCGAAAGCGCATTTCCTCGATAGATTTGGTTTTGGACTGGATATCGCTCATCGATCACACCCGTGACTATTGTTTTGTGGAGTATGCGACAAACCGAGGACTTGGTAAGCCAGAAAACGGTCGTGCACTGGAGCATAGCGCTCAGACCACCTATTCTCGACGCCAAACGCCATTCCTGGCGGTTTCAAGGCGCCCCGATGATTCTGATTCTGTTACCGACTTGCGACTACGATCCCACTGAGAGCAGCGTTCCGTGGCAAGCCATGCGCCAGGCCGGCATCGAGGTGCGCTTCGCGTCACCCGAGGGACTGCCCGCCTACGCCGACTCGCGCCTGGTGGACATCGGCTTCGGCCCATTGAACCCGCTACTGATGACACGCAAGGCCGACCTTGCCAGCTACGCCCGGATGATCGAAGACCCGACATTTCGCAATCCGCTGTCCTATGACGATGTCGACCCCGGCGAGTTCCACGGGCTGCTGATTCCCGGCGGACATGCCAAGGGCATGCGCAGCCTGTTGGAGTCCGAGCAGGCCCGACGGATTGTCCTGCACTTTTTCAAGGCAGACAAACCGGTCGCAGCGGTCTGTCACGGCGTGCTGCTGCTTGCCCGCACGCTTGACCCCGTCTCCGGGTTTTCAGTGTTGCAGGGTCGCAAGGTCACCGCATTGGTGGCCAATGCCATGGAACTGCCTGCCTGGGCAATCACCGCCGCCTGGCTCGGACGCTACTACCGAACCTATCCTCAAACGGTCGAAGCGCAAGTCACCGCCGCACTGTCCAGTCCGACGGATTTCCTGCGTGGGCCATTCCTGGCAGTGCGTGATTCGGCGGACCGGCCACAACGAGGTTTCGTCGTCCGTGATGGCCAGTTGCTGACCGCTCGCTGGCCGGGAGACTGTCATCGCTTCGCCGCCGAATGGATACGACTTATCGGTACACGTGTTTGACGATGTAGGCGTACAGGTCGTTGTAGGCGAAGTCAGGGACAAGCTGGGCGTAGGTTTGAGTTTTGAGTAACGCCAAGTGGCACTCCTTGATCATTTCGTCACGCTCGGCAGGGGTGTAGATGTCGTTGTTGATGATGTTGCCATAGGCGCTGTACAGGTTCGGCGCTGTCGAGGGGGTGCCATCGACAGCCTTGGTGTAGGTGTTATGCAGACGCAGTGCCCTCTCATTCAATACGCCGAGGCCGCGTTCATACACGGAGATTTGCGAGCCGCTAACAGCTTTCGAGGCGACCTCGAAGGCCAGAATGATCGCTCGCGCATTGCTCATGCTGGCGTCGAGGTCCTTGTAGGTGACAAATCGTTCAAGCTCACGGCTTTCCAGGCTTTTAAGTGCCCGCTTGATACTCGATACGTGAGCGAATTCCTGTGTGCAGGCAACGATGTGCGTTTCGAACTGGTAGTCGGCCGCCGTCGCCAGTGGCGCAAACGTAGCGAAACGGATGTCGTCGAACGCGCACTCCATGATGATGTTGTATTTGAGGGTAAAGGCTTCGGTGAAGATCTTGGTGCTGACTTCCAGGACAAAGGCCTCTGTATGTTCATAGGCATGCAGGACACTGATCTTGATCATCTCCGCGTATTGGGGGTGTTTTTGTCGATACTTGGGCAGGTAGAGGCGAACATAATTTTCGTAGCGCTCGGACGGGAGAAGTTTATTTTCCAACAGAAAGGTTTTACCCGACCCTTGCAATCCGGCAACCACCAGAATTTTGGGTGTCACCTCGGCCGTTTTACCGCGAAACAGCTCGGTTTTTATTTCATTGAATGCGGGGGTAACTTGCTCAGAGGTGTAAGCGTAATTCGGTGCAGCTGACATACCTTGATTTCCTTATCAAAGAACCGGCTGAAAAGTGATGCCGGCCCTTTGAATAAAGCTCGTACTCCCCGATTGTTCAAATGAGCGAGTCTTTCAAGATATATCACTGTTTTTAAAGGTAAAAAAACCTACGCAATAGAGTGAAAATGCGTCGGCTCAACCGCCCACCAGCGCGGCAACAATTGTTTAACCTTGCTATCGCCGAAGCGGTCATCAATCAGCATCACCACGCCTTGATCCTGCTGGGTGCGGATCACCCGTCCTGCCGCCTGCACCACTTTCTGCACCCCGGGATACAGGTAGGTGTAGTCATAACCGGCACCAAAAATCGCTGCCATTCGATGTTTCATCTGCTCATTGACCGGATTGAGCTGCGCCAGCCCCAACGTGGCAATGAACGCACCGATCAGGCGTGCGCCGGGCAAGTCGATGCCTTCGCCGAACGCTCCGCCCAGCACCGCAAAACCGACTCCCCGACTGTGCGCCGTGAACTGATCGAGAAAGGCCTGACGTTGCCCTTCCGCCATTCCCCGGGACTGTGACCACAGAGTGATTTGCGGGTGTCGTTCGGCCATTAACTGCGCCACTTGCTGCAAATAATCGAAGCTGCTGAAAAACGCCAGGTAGTTACCGGGGCGTTGGCTGAATTGCCGGGCGATCAGTTCGACAATAGGCTCGAGGGACGCCTGACGATGGACAAATCGGGTCGATATCTGGCTGACGATGTGCACTTTCAACTGGTCAGCATGGAACGGTGATTCGACATCGATGCACACCGTGTCCGGCGGTGTGCCCAGCAGGTCGGCGTAATAATGCCGAGGGCTCAGCGTCGCGGAGAACAGCACCGTGCTGCGCGCAGCGGTCAGGCGCGGGCGGATGAAACCGGCCGGCACCACGTTACGCAGGCACAGTTGCGAGAGGTTTTGCTTACGGTCAAGGTCGCGCTTGCTGATGTCGAACAGGAACTGCTCGTCGAAGAGCTCGGCCACACGACAGAACTGCAGCATGTCGAAGTAAAAACCCTGCAAGGCGCTGTCCAGGCCCTGGGGGTGGTCGTTGAGATAATCGCCGATGCTCGCGCTGCACGACGACAACGCCTGAAGGAGTTTTTCCGGTGCCTTGTCGTACGCCTGATACGGGGCCAATTGCAGGTTATGCAGGGCATTCCACTCACGATTGACCCGCTGCAACGGTTTTTTCAGCGCATCCGGTGCGGCTTTTCGTACACCGTTGAGGGTCGCCTGGTCCAGCGTGGCGCTGTACATCTGCCGGCCGCGTTCCACCAGGTTGTGTGCCTCATCCACCAACACCGCGACTTTCCAGTTATTGGCCTGGGCCAGCCCGAACAGCAACGCACTGAAATCGAAGTAGTAGTTGTAGTCGGCGACCACCACGTCTGCCCAACGGGCCATTTCCTGGCTCAGGTAATAAGGGCAAACCTCATGCGCCAATGCCACCACACGCAATGCGTTCTGGTTCAACAGGCTCAACTCACTGGCGGCTTGGCGGGCGGCGGGCAGACGATCATAAAAGCCTTGGGCCAACGGGCAGGATTCACCGTGACAGGCTTTGTCCGGGTGCTCGCAGGCCTTGTCCCGGGCGATCATCTCCAATACCCGCAGCGGCGGCGCATCGGGGCTATCCAGGATCACTTGCGCGGCGTCCAGTGCCAGTTTGCGCCCCGGGGTCTTCGCCGTGAGGAAAAATACCTTGTCCAGTTGCTGCGGCGCCAAGGCCTTGAGCATCGGAAACAACGTGCCCACGGTTTTGCCGATGCCGGTTGGCGCCTGAGCCATCAGGCAACGACCGGTGCTGACCGCCTTGAACACCGATTCCGCCAGATGCCGTTGCCCCGGACGAAAGTCGGCATGGGGAAACGCCAGTTGCTGCGCCGCGTGATTGCGCGCCGCGCGATGGGCCATTTCCTGTTCCGCCCATTGCAGGAACAGCTCGCCATGATGCTCGAAGAATTGCTGCAGTTCCCCGGCGCTGAAGACCTCGACCAGGCAAGTTTCCTTTTCGCTGACGATGTCGAAGTACACCAGCGCCAGATTGATCTGCCCCAGGTCCAGCTTCTGACACATCAACCAACCGTAGACCTTGGCCTGGGCCCAGTGCAATTGCCGGTGGTTGGCCGGTTGCTTGCTCAGGTCGCCGCGGTAGGTTTTGACTTCTTCCAGGCAGTTTTGCGCCGGGTCATAGCCGTCCGCCCTGCCCTTGACCTTCAAGGTTTTGTACAAGCCTTCGAGGGCGACTTCGCTTTGATAGCCTTCGCTTCGACGCGAGGCGACGGTGCGGTGCCCGACAATGCCCTCCAGCGCGGTCGGCGACGGAGTGAAACGCAGGTCGAGGTCGCCTACCTTGGCGGTGAATTCACACAACGCCCGCACCGCAATGCTGTAGCTCAAGCGCTCTGCTCCGCCCATTGCACATAGCAGACGGCGATCGGCATCTGATGTTCGTGACAGAACTCCAGCCAGCGCAATTGGTTGTCTTGCAGGCGATCGCCGGGGCCTTTGACTTCGATCATGCGGTAGGTCTTGTGCTGCGGCCAGAACTGGATCAGGTCGGGCATGCCGGCACGGTTGGCCTTGATGTCCAGCAGCAGACGGTTGAACCAGTGCTTGAGGTGTTCGGCGGGCAGGCAATCGAGCGCCTGATCCAGCAGTTCTTCGCTCAGCGCGCTCCAGAACACGAAGGGTGACTGCACGCCCCACTTGGCGACGTAACGTTCACGAATTGTCTCTAGATAGCGGCCGTCATCGAGTTCGGCGAGACACGCCTCAAACAAATCAGCTCGACGCGCATGGAAGTCCTCGTTGAGCAAGTCCACCGGCCCGCGCTGGAACGGGTGGAAAAACGCTCCCGGCAACGGGGCAAAGATCGCCGGCCAGCACAACAGCCCGAACAATGAGTTGATCAGGCTGTTCTCGACGTAATGCACCGGCGCCGAATCCTCCGCCAGATGCGCCTGAACGTAATATTCAACCGACAGCGCCAGATCGGTCCTTGGCAACTGAAGGTCCAGGCGCAGCATTTCCCGGGGGGACGGCCGCTTCATCGCCGGCCCGCCCAGTTTGCGCCGCAGCCTGGGCAACACACGCAGCAGATGCTGATGCTCGGTGGCGCTTTCCGGCGATTGTTCCGCGTGCATGGCCAAGTGCAGGGCCAACTGATATTCACCGCAGCGCTCCAGCACACGAATAAGTCGCACGCGTGCGCCGGGATAGACGCAGTCGCGGTAAATCGTCAGCGCCGTGGAGAAATCCGCCATGCGTTCGCAGTGCTGACCGATCTGGAACAACAACTTGCCGCGACGTCGTTGCAGCCAAGGGTTATCGAGTTGCAATTCGTTGATCTGCTCGACAATGACCGCCACGTCTTCACCGGCCTCGAAACGTTGCTGGCAGTGATGCAGGAACAGGCAGGCGTCCACGTCTTCACGGCAGCGCAAGCCTCGGGACTCGACGCAGAACTCGACTTTCTCATAGGTAAAGATGCCGAGATCGGCCAGCACGAACTCCGACCAATCCTGATACAGGTTGCCGAAGAACATCAGCCGCAAGCGGTCACACAGGTCCATAAGAGTCAACGTGAACAGTCGGTCGTTCAGCTGCGGGCACCATTGCGCGAAGCTTTGTGCTTCGCAAAACTGCTCGCTCAGGAACGCCAGCCATTCGGTCTTCTTGCCTTTCGGTTGCTCAATGACCGCACCGAAGCAGTGAAGAATCTCGGCCTTGAGCAGAACGTCGAACAGTTCCTCGATCTGCAACGGCGACTGATCAGAGATCCAGCCTGCCGCCAGCAACGGCTCGGCAGCGCTGGCAATGTCACCGATTTCGAGGTAACTCAATTTGCCGGCCCTGAAATGCAGGCCCTTGCGCATCACCATCCTGACCAGCAGCGCCCGGGACTCGCGGGGTTGCCGACGGAAATCACGGATGAAGGCTTGCTCCTCGACGCTCAGCACATCGGCATAGCGATGTTCAAGCCAATCAAGCACTTGCATGAAGTTGTTCAAGTAATAGAACGGGTCGTCGAGAGGATTTGCAGTCACAGGGAAAAAGGGCCATGGCAAGCGAGTACTGGTTATGCGTACAGATACCAGCTACGGCGTATCCTGTGCAAACGGAAAAGGATAAGCGGCGGCGCTATTTGTTTATTTTCAGGTGGCCATCGAACTTTCTGCCGTTCCACGGCACCAACCGGCATAGCGGCTTATTTCAAGCATTTGAGAGGTGGGTATGAATATCAAGACTCTGGGTTTGCCTTTGGCAGCTGCGGCCTTCCTGGCCCTGGCCGGTTGCTCCACGCCAACGGTCGTGACGTTGCAGAACGGCACCCAGTATTTGACCAAGGACATGCCGAAAACCAAGACCAAGGACGGCTTCTATGAGTTCGAGGATATTTCTGGCGCGAAAGTGAAGGTCAATGCCAACGACGTGGCCACGGTTCGCGAGGAAGACTGAGGACCGAGTCATCGTTCATCGCGGGCAAGCCCGCGATGTGTCCCTCACAGACGCCAAAAGCCTAAGGCATCCACGGCGTGCTGTTATCGCACGAAATGAACTTCCCCCCTCGCCTTCTCAGCTCTTCATTAATCTTCTGGCAGCGGTCATATTCCTGCTGCATCGCGTGATCGATGCTGATATTTCCGGTGATCTCCGGATGCTTTTGCTCCGAGCGAAAGGTCACAAAAGGCTGCTCCGGCTGGAGCTGGAAGCGGCTTTTCTCTTCAAGGGGTTCGACGGTTTCCGGCGATGCCGGCGTCGGCAGTTGATCTGGCGTCATGCCATAGCGGCTCAAAATCGAGCTGTGAGGCAACTCCGCGGTGGCGCTTGCCGATAACAGGGCCAGTGCCAATCCGATGAGGTGCTTCTTGCTGTTACTCACGTTCCTTAATCTCCTGATCCAGTACTCAATCCTGTTGTTGCAAGGTATTGGAGTCCGCAGGTGACTGTTGGGTCACGAATTCAGGCAGGTTTACCGCGTTATCGTTCTTCGCGGGCAAGCCCGCTCCCACAGGGATCCTGCAAACTCTGGAGATCCAATGTGGGAGTGAGCCTGCTCGCGATGAGGCCCTTACTGGCGCCACATCAACATCAGGCGATTACAATTCCTGAGCCAGCCAAACTCTCCAGCCCAACCCCCACCAACGTTACCGAATCACCACCAAACGTCAGCACCGTATCCTGCCCCACCGCCGTGGCATGAGCCCGATAGTCATCATTCGGCGCTACCCCCTGAACCCCGAGGAACACCAGCTTGTCGTTTGCCTGATACCCCAGCACCCGGTCCTGGCCGAACGCACCGCTGAACAGGAACGTATCGATCCCGCCTCCCGATTCCATCAGGTCATTCCCCGTCCCGCCGACAAACACATCGTTGCCCTGGCCGCCAATCAAATGATCGTTGCCGTCCAGACCAAACAGCCAGTCGCCCGTTGCATGCGCCTTGAGCGTATCGGCCCCCGCGCCGCCCTTCACCGATGACGCGTACGCGGTCAGGTTGTTGCCGACCGCCAGACCATTGGCCGTCACGCTGTGCGTCACGTCATCCTTGAACAGCCCCCACAGGAACCCCGGTTCCTTGGTGACAATGCTGCCGATGTCCCGGGTAATGCTGATGCCGCCACTGGCATCACGGACGTAGAGGTTGCCCGTGCCGTCATTGGCAAAATCGAAACTTTTCACCGACTGCTGCAAGTCCAGCACGTTGCTGCCCTTGCCCCCCAGCAGGATGTTGTAGCCGCCACCGTCGCGGAAGCTGTCGTTGCCGTCCCTACCCTCCAGGTAGTCGTTGCCCTTGCCGCCCTGAATCAGGTCGTTGCCGTCGCTGCCGATGATGAACGTGCTGCCCTTGTGAGTTTCAGCGTTGCGATTCAAGTCCTGAACCCAGGTGTTGGCGCGCGCCGGGTCCGAGAGATTGGCGACGATGATCGTCGAGTCCTTGCTGGTGAGGTCGTAGAACTTCGATTCGATCACCCGGTTCATGCCGTCGCCATAGGCGGTCGGCAAGTGCGAAATCCAGGTCGGGATGTTGAGGATGGAGAACGGCAGCACATTCCACGCTGTCGAGGCGTAGTGGTCGTTGAAACTGACGATGTTATCGGTCGCCGAAGCCTTGGCGGCATCGTGCACGCCCACCGACGACAGGTTGAAGGATGATCCGTCGAGGGCACGAAACACCGGGTCGTTTTCATAGCCGACGTTGAGCACTTTGTCGGTGCTGCTCTGGGTCGGGGACGCGTAGGCGATGTAGTTGGAATCCTTGTAGAACCCGGACCACTTGTCCGTGCTCAAGTCAGCCAGACTGTTGACCGCCAGCCCGCCGAGGCTGTGGCCGCTGACCAGCACGTTTTTGCCCGACAGGCCATTGGCCTGGGCAAAGGCCATGACGTCGCCGAGCAGATTGCCAAAAGCTTCGCCCACGTAGTTTTTCGCATAATCCTTGGGGCCGAGCGCCGCCAGCAGATCGTTGATCACGTCGCCGATGGAGTCGCTGATCAAGGTTTCTCGCGGGCCGCTGGTGCCGCGAAAGGCGATACCGATTTCGGTCAGATGGCCCTGAGCATCGTACTTGCCGAGGATCTCGACCTGCGCGCTGGTGTACCCGGCCTTCTCGCCGAAGAACGTTCCGCGAGCGTCGACCTTGCCGTCATAGCCCAGTTGCGAGGCGGTGATGGGTGTCCAGCCGGCTTTTTGCACGGCTTCCAGTGCGGCTTTTTCCGAATCGGGGTTCCATGGAATGCCCGGGATTACGCCCTGGGAATCGGTGCCGCCCAGAAGCGCGGTGACCAGGGTCGCCGGCAAGCCAAGGCCGAAGCCGTTGTGCTGGTAACCGGTGGCAAAGCCGTTGTCGAGGTTGTGATAGGAATACAGCGTGATCGCCATCGCGTCGGTGAATAACGCTTTGGAATCGGCTGTACCGAAGTTTTTGTAGTCATACACACCCATGGGTATTGCCTCTCTCTTTGTTGGAATTGTCAGAGATAGCTCACAACCAGGACGCCTCGCTCCCGAGGCGCCCCGGAGCATTTAGTGCATGCAGCTTTTACGCAAACGTAATGCCTGAAGCCGACAGACTGTCCAGCCCCACGCCCACCAGAGTCACGGCAAAATCGCCCACTTTCAGCAGCGTGTCATGGCCCGACTGCGAGGCGTGTTGCTTGTAGTCGTAACCCTGCCCCGCGCCCTGTACGCCGAGGAACACCAGTTTGTCGTTGCCCTGGTAGCCATTGATCGCGTCAAAACCGAAGGCGCCGCTGAACAGGAAGGTGTTGTTGCCACCCGAAGCCTGCATCACGTCGTTGCCCGCGCCACCGACAAAGGTCACCTGGCTTTTGTCGCTGCGCAGCAAATCGTCGCCGGCGTTACCGAACAACCAGTCGCCGTCGACGCTGGCCGCCAGTGTATTGCCGTAGGCGTCACCGTTGAGCGAGTGGTTGTAGTGGGTCAATTCGCTGCCATTGAGCAAGCCATTGGCGGTGACGCTGTAAGTCACCTCCTTGCTGCCCCACCATGAACCCGGCTCCTTGCTCACCAGCGCGCCGATGTCGCGGGTCATGCTGAGGCCGCCGTAGGCATCACGCACGTACAGCGTGCCGTCGCCATCGTTGGCAACACTGAAGTTCTGCAACGGCTTCTGCAACTCGAAGGTGTTGCTACCCTTGCCGCCCAGCAGAATGTTGTAGCCACCGTCATCGCGAAACCGGTCGTTACCGTCGCGACCCTCGATGAAGTCATTACCGGCGCCGCCCTTGAGCAAATCGTTGCTGTCGGTACCGATGATGAAGGTGCTGCCAGTGTGCGGCTCGCCGCTGCGGCCGAGGTCCTCGACCCAGATGTTGCCCCGGGACGATTCCGCCAGGTTGGACACGATGAGCGTCGAGTCCTTGTCGGTGAGGTCGTAGAAGCGCGAGTCGATCACCCGGTTCAAACCGTCGGCGTAACCCAATGAGCCGTGGGCCGACCAGTTCAGCGGATTGAGGATGCTGAACGGCACCAGGTTCTGCGCCGTGGACGCGTACTGGTCATTGAAGTTGACGATGTTGTTAGTCGCCGAGTCCTGATGTCCATCGTGCTTGCCCAGGGAACCGCTGCTGAACGTGGTGCCGTCGAGCACCCGGAAGACCGGGTCGTTTTCGTAGCCGATATTCAGCACGTTTTTGCCCGTGGCGCTCTGGGTCGGCGAAGCGAACGCGATGTAGTTGGCGTCCTTGAAGAACCCGCCCCAGTTGTTGCCGCTCAGTTCGGCGAGGCTGTTGACGCCCAACCCGCCCAAACTGTGGCCGCTGACCATGACGTCTTTGGCGCTCAGGCCATGGGCTATCGAAAACGCGGCAACGTCCTTGAGCAAGTTGTCGAAGGCGTTTTTCGCGTAGTTCGTCGCGTAATCCACCGGGCCGACGGCGGCCAGCAGGTTGTTTTTCATGTCACCGAAGGTGTCGCTGTACCCCAGGCCGCCGGTACCACGGAAGGCAATGCCGATACCGATCAGCTTGCCCGCCGCGTCGTACTTGCCGAGCACTTCGGCTTCGGCGCTGGTGAAGCCGTCCTTCTCGCCATAGAAGGTGCCCTGAGCACCGACCTGGCCTTGATAACCCAGCTGCGTAGCGCCAATCGGCGCCCATCCGATAGCCGGCAGCGGCTGACCGGTGGGCGTGTACGCGTACAGCGTCAGCGCGATGGCGTCGCTGTACAACGCCTTGCCATCTGCATTTTTGTAATCAAACAGTCCCATGTTGTTTGCTTCCTTTGCGTGAATTCAGAACTGCCAATCGAGTGTCAGACCTACACCGTGGTCTTTCTCGTTGGAGCCCAGCAGTCCGTTGTAATCCAGGCTCACACGCACATCCTGCGCCACCGCCAGACCGGCCCGCGCACCAATGACGGCGGCGTTACGATCCAATGACACGCTCTGCACGCTGAACCCGGTGTTGCCGTTGGCGAAGGCCAGGTGGTCTTCGGAACGGGTGTTGCTCAGGTTGTGCTGCCAGCCCAGGGTGCCGGACAGTTCCAGTTGCTGTTTGTCCGACAGCGCAATCGCTTTGCTCGCCCGCACACCGAGGGTCGAGAGCACGGCGTCTCGGTTGTCTTCGCCCCCCTTGAGCGCGGCGGCATCACCTTTCTCGGTGAAGCTGTCGCGGTTGAGGTGCACGTAAGCCAGGTTGGCGAACGGTTCCAGTGCCAGCGGTTGCAGGTCCAGGCGATACGCGGCTTCGGTGAACAGTTGCGCGGTGGTCGCATCGCGCTTGGATTTCTGTTTGCCGCTGACGTCGCCGAACTGCAGGTCACGTTTCACGTCGATGCGATGCCAGCTGTAGGCGCCGCCGACGCTCAAACGCAGTGCGTCGATTTCATGGCCCAGGTAAGCGCCCAAGTGGTAGCTGTCGACAGAGGCAGATGAATGCGTGCCATCGCCCATGCTCAACGAACTGTCGCTATAACCGGTGACGAAACCCAGCCGCGTATCTTCAGTGATCAGACCGTCGACACCGGCCAGCAAGCCGCCGATGGAGCTGTTCGAGCTGGCGTTGTCATGCCCGCCATCGCTCTTGCCCCAGGCGCCGAGGACTTTGACCCAGGCGTTGCTGCGGTCATCGGTCGGTGCCGCGGCATCGAACAGATCACGCTCACGCAGGCGTTCGCCGACGGCGTCGCGCAGGTAACGGCTGTCGTTGATCAGCAACGTGCCGATCGCCGGGTGAATCTCACCGGAGAGTTGCTGGAAGGCTTGTTGTGCGACGGCGGCGGTCGGCGACAGCAGCAGGGTTTCATAGAGCGCGTTGCCCGCGCCCAATTGCTCGGCGGCAGCCGCAACCGCACGTTGGTTCGGGGTTTGGCCGACGCTGGCGAAGGACGCGGCGTTGCGCTCTACCGCCAACTGAATGCCAGTGGCCGAGTAGTCGAGCGCACCACCAATGAACAGGTAGTTCGGCAGGACCGCGCCAAACCGCCCTTCGATGCCGCCGGCTGCTTGCAGAATGTTGTATTGATTGCCGAGCAGGGATTGCACTTCGCTGGTGGTCAGCAAGGTCGGGCTGTTTTCCAGGGACAGGCTGACGGTCGCGCCGTCGATCACGGCTTTACCGCCCGCGACGATCTGGTCGCTGCTGGTCGGCGACAACTCCACGGCGTAAGTCGAACCGGGCTCGAAAGTCACGTCGCCCGCCACCTGCAAGGTGCCGATGGAATTGCCCGGCGCCACGGTGCCGCCGCTTTTCGCGGTCAATGCGCCGATGCGGCCGTTACCGCCGAGGATCCCGCTGTCATTGACGGTGACCGACGAGAGCAGCGAGCCGTTGATGGCCAATCGGCCCTGATTGACCAGGGTCGGGCCGGCATAAGTGTTGGCGCCGGTCAGCACCAGCGTGCCGATGCCCTGCTTGGTCAGGCCGCCATGGCCGGAAATGTCGTTGCGCCAGACGTCCCGCCCACACTGCACGTCATTGCACACGCGCTCGGTCGGTTTGCCCGCATCGATGATCGCGCCGATGCCCGGCAAGTCCGCGACAAACTGGCTGGAACCGTAGGCGCCCTGGATGCGGAACTCTTCGGGAATGTCTTGCTCGGTGACAAACATCCCTGGCCCATCGATGCCTTTGCGCAGGTTGATCATGCCCCAGCCGTACAGCGCGTCGACACCCGGTGCGCCCATGTCGGTGGCCGTGGTGCGCAGCACGCTGGCGACTTGGGCGCCGGTCATGTACGGGAAGCGCTCCATCAGCACCGCCACCGCGCCTGCGACGTGCGGCGCCGCCATGGAGGTGCCATTTTTGTTGGCGTAGCCGATGGTCATGTTATCGGCATTGGTGCCACCGATGACGGCGCTGAAGATCTTGCTGCCCGGTGCCGACACGCAGAAACTCGCGGTGTAGCCGCAGCGCGAGGAGAAGGTGCTGATGTTGTAGAGGTCCGGACTGTTCAGGTCCGGGTTTTTCTGCAAGGCCGCGACGGTCATCCAGTTCGGCGCGATTTCCGGGACGAAATAGCCCAGGCCGGCGATGGCGTCCGGGTTATTGAGGTTGTAGTCGTTGCCGGCGGCGAAGATCGTCACGATGCCGCTGCGAGCGGCTGCAATCGCACCATCGTAGGCACCGCCCTGGCGTGTGCCGAGGATGGGTTGGATCTGATTGAACTGCAGCTGCGCGTCCTGCACGGTGAAGTGCGGATACGCAGGGTCACGACCGCCCAGATCGAAGCGATCGGTGATGCCGATGCCCCAACTGTTGTTGATGATGCGTGCGCCGCTGGCGATCAACGCATCCCAACCGGCCTTGTACACCGCGCCGTCGTTGCCGAGGATGATCCCGTCTTCGGGGCCCGGATCGCCGTTGTCGGCACTGATGATCTGCGCGTTGTACGCCACGCCGTGCATCGGGTTGCCGTCACGGCTGCCCGCGGCGATCCCGCCGACGTGAGTGCCGTGGGAGCCGAGCTTGCCGTCGTAACCGACCGAGGGTGAACCGTCATACACAAACGCATCGCCGGCTTTGACCGGGATATACGGGTCGGTGTATTCGCGGATACCACTGGTGACCAGGGTGACCACTTTGTTGGCACCGGAAAATTCCGGATGCTGGGCGTAAACGGGTTGATCGAAGATCCCCAGCTTCACGCCTTTGCCGCTGTAACCGGCGGCGTAGGCATCTTGGGCGTTGATGGCACCCAGACCCCAGTCAGCGTTGAACTCAGCGCTGCGCCAGCTGTTGGGATCGCCTGCCTGGCCGCTTTCCACGTAGGGCGCCGCTTGTGCGGTGCCTACTGAGGCCAGTGCGCAAAGCAAGGCAAGGTTGTTGTACTTCTTATTCATCCAGCTACCGTCCTTAGTTGTGTTGCGAAATCCTGTGCCTTGAAAAGCACACTTTTATGTGGTGAAGCACGCCCCCTGTAGCAGCTGCCGAGCAGCGCGAGGCGGCGTTCGGCGACGAAGTCGTCGTGAAATCAGGCACCGCGGTTTATCAGGTAAACCGCATGCGCAGGTTTTGCGACGGCTTCGCCGCCGAACGCCGCCTCGCGCTGCTCGGCAGCTGCTACAGGGTTCGCGTCAGAACTGCCAATTGAGGCTCAGCCCTACGCCATGACTTTTCTCGCGGCTGGCCAGTTGGCCGGTGTAATCGAGGTTCACGCGAACATCCCGGCTTAGGGCCAGGCTGGCATGGGCGCCTATCAGCGCCGCGTCACGCACCATGGGCGAACCTTCCACCGAGAACGCCGTGCTGCCGCTGGCAAATGCCAGATTTTCTTCAGCATCGGTATTGCTCAGGTTGTGCTGCCAGCCGAGGCTGCCGCTCAGGTCTAGTTGCTGCTGGCTGGACAGGTTCACGGTTTTCAACGCGCGCACGCCCAAGGTGCTGAGCACCGCATCCCGCGTGTTGCCACTGCTTTTCAGTGCGGCGCCATCGCCTTTCTCGGTGAAGCCTTCGGTGTCGAGGTGCACGTAAGCCAGATTGGCAAAGGGTTCGAGCGCCAGCGGTTGCAGGTTCAGGCGATACGCCGCCTCACCGAACACTTGAGTGGTGCCGGCATCGACTTTAGCTTTCTGTTTGGCGCTGACGTCGCCGTATTGCAGGTCACGTTTGACGTCGGCGCGATGCCAGCTATAGGCACCACCAGCACTCAGGCGCCAGGCGCCCAACTCGCGGCCGGCATAGGCACCCAAGTGATAGCTGTCGACCTTGGCCGATGAATGCGTGCCCGAGCCCATGCTCACGGAACTGTCGCTGTAGCCCGTGACCAGACCGATGCGGGTTTGCTCGTCGATCGCGCCATCGACACCGGCGAGCAAGCCGCCAATCGAGGTGGTGTAACCGGCGGTGTCATGGCGGTCGTCGGTCTTGCCCCAAGCCCCCAACGCTTTGATCCAGCCATTGCTTTGAGAACCTTTAGCGTCAATCAGTCGCTCACCGACCGCATCACGCAAGTAACGGCTGTCGTTGATCAGCACCGAGCCCAACGCCGGGTAAATTTCCCCCGACAACTGCTGGAACGCCTGCTGTGCGGACGTTGCGGTGGGCGACAGCAGCAGACTTTCGTAAACCGGATTCCCCGCGCCAAGACCTTCCACAGCGGAGGCAACGGCGCGCTGATTCGGCGTCTGGCCGACGCTGGCGAACGTCGTATCGTTGCGCCCCACACTCAGTTGAATACCGGTGGCGGCGTAGTCGAGGCTGCCGCCAATGAACAGATAGTTGGGCAGCACCGCACCGAACTGACCTTGAATGCCGCCGGCCGCTTGCAGGATGTTGTATTGATGACCGAGCAGGCTTTGCACTTGGTGGGTGCTGAGCAAGGTCGGGCTGTTTTCCAGCGACAGGCTGACTGTCGCGCCGCTGACGGTGGCCGTGCCGCCCGCGATGATGCGGTCGCTGTCGGTCGGCGACAGCTCCACCGCGTAGGTCGAACCGGGGGCAAACGTCACGTCGCCAGCGACCTGCAAGGTGCCGATGGAATTGCCCGGCGCGATGGTAGCGCCTCGGTTGGCGGTCAGGGCGCCGATTCGTCCCGACCCGCCCAGCGTGCCGCTGTCATTGACGGTCACACGGGATGCCAGCGAACCGTTGACCGACAGCAAACCGCCATTGACCGTGGTTGCCCCGCGATAGCTATTGTCACCGGTCAGCATCAAGCGACCGGCGCCGGACTTGATCAGGCTGCCTTCGTAGACCCGGTTGGCGGCGGCTGAATCGCGAGCCATGCCGACGGCGTAATCCGTCTTGTCCTGCTGGCTGGCACCGGCCGGCACACCGTTCTGCCAACCTTTGTTGCTCAAGGTTTGTTGCCAGGCGCTGCGTTCGGCCACGTCTTCGCTCTGCCGCTGGATCAGCGCGTTGTCCGAGATATCGTTGCTCCAGACATCGCTCTGCCCTGCCCCCAGATTGGCGTCGAAGCGCCCAAGCAATTGCCCCGGCCCGCGCATCGCCCGTTCAAGGTTGGCCACGCCCCAGCCGACGCGGGTATTCGGCGCCTGGGTGACAGAACCGTCGAGTTGGGTGGCGGTGGTCAGCAGGGTTTCCAGCGCCTGCTGGTTGGTCATGTACGGATAGCGTTCCATCACCAACGCCAAAGCTCCGGTGGCGTGTGGCGCGGACATGGACGTGCCGGACTTGATCGCATAACCGGCGTCGGGAATGGTGCTGTCGATCTTCGCGCCGGGGGTGGTGATGCACCAATACTTGGCGATGCCGCACTGGTTGTACTTTTGCTGATTGCTTTGATCCAGCCCCGACACTGCCAGCCAATGGCCTTCCAGGTCAGGTTCAAAATACGGCAAGGCCGAACGCACGCTGGCATTCGGGTAACCGCTGTTGCCGGCGCTGAACACGTTGATCACGCCGCGTCGGGAAACGTCAGCCGCTTCGTCTAGCCAGGTGCCTTTGTTCCAGTGCTGGGCGTAAGCGGCGTGCAGATCGCCGAGGGTGCGATAGCTGACGTCCGGTGGCTGGCTGCCCCAACTGTTATTGATCGCCCGTACGCCGGCGTCGGCCAAGGCGTTATAGACCGCTTTGAAGTAGCGCGGATCCGGGTTGGGACCGAACAGAAAACTATCGTTCTTGTTGGTGTTGCCGACGTAGACCTGCGCGTTGTAGGCCACGCCGTGCATGCCGGTGCCATCGCGGGAGGCGCCGATGGTGCCCGCGACGTGGGTGCCGTGGGAGTCGTTGTTGGCGTTGAGGGTGCCGTCGACATTGAACAGTGAACCGTCGACGTAACTGCCGCTGGTCAGCACCGCGTGGTAACGGTCGGTGGCGAATTCGGGGTGGGACGCATCGAAGCCTGAATCGAGCTCGCCGATTTTTACGCCTTTACCGGTAATGCCGGCGGCGTACGCCTGATCGGCCTGCATGCGGGCCAGCCCCCAATCGCGCTGGAATTCTGTGGTACGCCAACTGGCGGCATCACCCAGGGTGCCGGTTTCCTGATAAAGCGCCTGGGCCGAGCCGGGCGCTACTGAAATCCAGAGCAACAACGTGCCGACCGACATCGGCTTGATCTGTACGTCCATGTTTACTTCTCGCTTTTTTGGCGTTTTTAGAATTCTGTTTGCCCATTAAGGGCCGCAACGCATCTGTAGCAGTTGGCGAAACATGTGGTGAGGGGATTTATCCCCGTTCGGCTGCGCAGCAGTCGTCAATCCTGAAATGCGTGTAGCTAACGAACTGCTGGGGCCGCTTCGCAGCCCAACGGGGATAAATCCCCTCACCACAGGGGTGTTTCTTCAGGAAATCATTGGGTCTTTGGGCCCTGGCCGAACGCCTCGTCCACCTTGGCCAGATCCTGCTCATTCAAGGTCCCGGCGTAGTAATGCAACTTGGTCCAGGCCATCAGGTAGTCGTACCTTGCCTGTGCCAAATCCCGGCGGGTGGTAAATAGTTGTTGTTCGGCATTTAACGCATCCAGGTTCACCCGCTCACCGCCCAGGATGCTTTGCCTGGTCGAGACCACCAGTGCTTCCGCCGACTTCAGGGCTTTCTGATAAGCCCGAAGTTTGTTCACCCCGGACAGGCAGGCACTGAATTGCCGCCTCAGTTCGATCAGGGTTTGCCGGGTCTTGCCGTCCAGTTCGTACTCGGCCTGTTCCATGGTGCGGCTGGCCTGTCGGGTCGACGCCGACACCCCGCCACCGGCATACAACGGCACGCTGACTTCGATGCCGATGGTGTTGGTGTCGTAACGCTGGTTGTAGGTGTTGCCGCTTTCCGACTCGTTCTGACGCACGGAAGCGTACGCACTGACTTTCGGGAAGTGCCCGGCGCGGTTGCGTTCGACTTCATAACGCGCAACGTCCACCGCCTGGCGCTGGGAGGCCAGGTTCGGGTTGTTGGCCACGGCCATCTCGTGCCAGGTGTCGAAGTTGGCCGGCTGCAGGCTGAAGGTCTGGAAGTTCTGGTCCAGCGGCGCCAGGTCCGTGATGTCGACGGCCGGCACGCCAATCAGCGCGCCCAGTTCGCGCAAGGACGCGTCCTGCTCGTTGCGCGCCTCGATTTCCTCGGCGGTCGCCAGCTCGTAGCGGGACTCGGCTTCAAGAATATCGGTGCGCGTGCCCTCGCCCTGACGGAACATCTGCTCGTTCTGCTGGAACTGCTGTTCGAAGGCTTTCTTCTTGGCCAGCGCGATGTCGATCTGATCCTGGGCGAACAGCGCATTGGTGTAGTTTTCCAGCACACGAACCAGCAATTCCTGGCTCTTGCCGCGGAAGGCTTCGTCGGCAAACAACGACTGCGCCACGCCTTTGCGATACGCCGCGTAGGCTTCGTAATCGAGCAATGGCTGTTGCAGGGTCAGGTTAGAGCCGTAGCTGCTGTAGTTGCGGTCCTCGGTGAAGTCCGGCCGACCTTCATTGATTTGCGTGACCTTGGAGGTGTTGCGGCCCTTGTTGTAGGTGTAACCGATCCTGGGCAACAGCCCGGCGCGGCCAATGATGCGGTTTTCAAGACCGGCATCGCGTTCCTTCATGGCGCCAAGGAACACCGGGTCATTGCGCAACGCTTGCTCGTAGATCTCGAACGGCCCCATGGCGGCCATCACACTGTTGCACGTCAGCAACGCCAGGGTGGCTGTGAGCATTGAAAGCTTATTCATACAGCCGAACATCCTTATTCCTCGGTCAACGCGGAGCCTGCCCGGTCGAGCAGCGGTTTGAACAAATAGTTGAGGAGTGAACGTTCACCTGTGCGCACGAACATTTCCGCCGGCATGCCGGGCTTGATCACCAGCCCGTTGAGTTTTTCCATGGCCTGGTCGCTGACGCTGCTGCGCAGCACGTAATACGGCGCGCCGGTTTTCTCGTCGACCATCTGGTCGGCGGAGATCAGGCTGACTTCGCCGGGTACACGCGGTGTACGGCTCTGGTTGAATGCGGTGAACAGAATGTCCACCGGCAAGTGGGTGCCGACCTTGTCGATCAGGTTGATCGGCAGGTGCCCTTCCACTTCCAGGCGAGTGCCTTGCGGCACGATCTCCAGCAAGGTGTCGCCTTGGCGGACCACCGCGCCTTCGGTGTGAACCCCAAGGTTGACCGCAATGCCGTCGGCGGTAGCGATGATTTCGCTGTGTTGCAGATCGAAGCCGGCGGAGGTCAATTGCTCTTCCAGGGTCACGCTTTTGAGCTGCGCGTCGGCCAGTTGTGTGCGGACTTCTTTCTGGTATTCCTCGATGTGCTGTTGCAACTTCAGGCGCGACTCGAGAATGCCCTGCTCGACCCGGCCGCTTTCACCACTGTTTTCCGCCAATTGCTGCTGCACCTGCGACAGTTGCCGCTGGTACTCCATCAAGCGGTTGCGCGGGATGTAGCCGTTGTCCGCCAAGGGCTGCAGATTACTCAGTTGTTGTTGCAAGGAGCTGGCCTGGGCCGTCAGGTCCGTCCGTGCGCGGCGCATGCCGGCCAGTTGCGCACTCGCGCCTTCGATGCTGGCGCGCAAGCCCGCCTGCTCGCGGGAAAACGCTTCGCGGCGGCTGCTGAACAATTGCCGCTGGCCTTCGAGGACCAAGGCCAGGCGCGGATCAGGATCGTTGCTCAACTGGGCGGGGAAATTTACCTGTTTGAGGTTGTCCCGCTCGCTCTGCCAACGGGCCAGGCTGGCCCAGGCCATGCGGTATTGCGCCTGCAGCGATTGCACGTCGGCGGCGACCTGAGTCTGGTCGAGCTGAAACAGCGGCTGGCCCTGCTTAACCACTTGGCCCTCGCGCACCAGAATCCGACTGACCACGCCGTTACTCATCGATTGCACGGCCTTGCGCTTGCCGGAGACCACGACCGTGCCTTGCACCGGAATGCCTTGGTCGAGTGGCGCGAGGCTTGCCCAGGTGAAGAAACTGCCAGCGCCGACGATCGCCAGAATCCAGCCCATGCGGGCGAAGAAACGCGCATCGCGCTCCGGGCGTTCAGCGATGTAATCGTGTTCCATCGTCGCTTCGTTTTCAGTGTTCATGCGAGCGCTGGTCATACACCCGAATTCCTTGTCGTGGGCTGATACTGGCGACTCATGCTGAGACCGCCCGCTGCTTGCGCTGTTTTTTCGCGTTGCTGTTCCTGGGCGCCGGAGAGTGCCTTGAGCACTTCCTGGCTGGGCCCAAAGGCCTGCAAACGACCTTCGTTGAGCACCAGCAATTTGTCGGCCTGGGCCAAGGCCGAGGAACGATGGGTCACCAGAATCACGCTGGTGCCCTGGGCTTTCATCTGCGCGATGGCGCCGGCCAGTGCCGCTTCGCCCACGGTGTCGAGGTTGGAATTGGGTTCATCCAGCACTACCAGGCTTGGCTTGCCGTACAGCGCGCGGGCCAATGCCACCCGTTGCTTCTGGCCGCCGGACAAACCGCTGCCGTCCTCGCCGAGCACCGTGTCGTAGCCCTGCGGCATGCGCAGGATCAACTCATGGACGCCGGCCTGTTGCGCCGCCTCGACGACTTGTTGTGGGTCGGCCTCGCGAAACCGGGCGATGTTTTCGGCGATGCTGCCACTGAACAATTCGATGTCCTGGGGCAAGTAACCGATGTAGGGACCGAGGTCGTCGCGGTTCCAGCGATGGATGTCCGCGCCATCAAGCCGCACAGTGCCGCCGAGGGTTGGCCAGACGCCGACCAGCACCCGGGCCAGGGTCGATTTACCGGAGCCGGAGGCGCCAAGCACACCCAACACTTCGCCGGCACCCAGACTGAAATTGACCATGTGCAGGGTCGCGGCACGTTGCCCCGGAGGGCCGGCGCTGACTTGTTCAAAGGTGATCTGCCCCTTCGGCGCCGGCAGCGCCATGGCTTCATCACTCGGTGGAAAGGCTTGCAGCAGCGAATCAAGACGACGATAAGCGAGCTTGGCGCCGCTCCATTGTTTCCAGACTGCGATCAGTTGATCGATGGGGCTCAGGACGCGGCCCATCAGAATCGAGCCGGCGATCATCATCCCGGCCGTCATGTCGCCTTTGATCACCAGCAAAGCGCCCAAGCCCAGAACCAGGGATTGCAGGCACAGACGCAATGTCTTGCTCAGGGAACTGATGATGGCGCCGGTGTCGCTGGCCTGATTCTGCAGGCCGAGAAAACGCGAATGCACCTGGAACCAGCGCTTGCGCAGCACACCGAGCATGCCCATCGCCTGAATGGTTTCGGCGTTGTGCAGGTGACTGGTGGCCAGTTGGCTGGACTTCTGCGAAAAGCCGGCGGCTTCGCCCAAGGGTTTTTTGGTCATCGCCTCGTTAAGGCAAGCGAGGCCGATCAGCACCACCGCGCCCACGGTGGCGAACACACCGAGCCAGACATTGAACAGATAGATCACGAACAGGTAGACCGGAAACCACGGCGCATCGAAGAACGCGAACAGCGCCGGGCCGGTGACGAATTGGCGAATGTGGGTCAGATCGCCAAGGGACTGCCCGGCGTTGCCCTCGCCCTTGAGCAGGTTGCGCTCGAACGCGGCCTGATAGACGCGCAGGTTGAAACGGCGCTCAAGCTGGCTGCCGATGCGGATGACGATGAAACTGCGCACGATCTCAAGCAAACCGATGAAGGCGAAAAATCCGACCACCATCAGCGACAGCATGGCCAGGGTGGTTTCGTTTTGCGAAGACAGCACGCGGTCGTAGACCTGCAGCATGTAAATCGACGGGACCAGCATCAACACGTTAATTAACGCGGTGAAACAACCGACGCTGATAAGGATGCTTTTATAGTCGCCCAGTGCCTTGAATAACGGTGCGGTGGCTGGGGCCTTCGCCATCTTCATTGATTTTTCCTGAGATGATATTCCTCGCCCTGTTTTGGCGAGGTTTCAATTAACTGTCCGCACACGTGTCGAGACATTCTTTGCCAGTCAGCGCTTACAAATGAACAACAACTTTTTATGCTTTACATAAAAGCCTGGTTATTGATCTGTCGCTTTTAACGGCAACTACGGGCTTTATATCCAACACTTGCGTCGGTCGGCACTTTGCGCTTATGGCGCAACGCGCTGGAGCGTAATGATCAGACCCGACTTCAAGATGCGTTGATAAAGCCCTTCATGCTGTCGGCTGAAAAACACGATTCTTGAGCCTTCTTTGCCGGTGATTGCGATGCCGTCCGGTTCCGGGAACCAGCCAACCGCAGTGTCATGCAGCCACGCGCCGAGGCAATCAGCCCCCTCGCCCAGGGTCTGGTTCGCTACAAGCTCAATGACGCAAACGTTCGACGGTTTATCCTGCAAAGCCTGAGACTCCGGCGAGTCCGACTTGGCTATCAGGGTGGCCTGCCATTTCCCGGCGAGTTCCGAGGGGTCTGCTAATTTCAGGCTGCTTGCCATGGCTACATCTCCAAGAAACATCATCAGCGTCGCCAACAGCCACGCGGTCGTTCTGTAGGTAAAGGCGTTAAGGGTCATAGGACTTTCAACTCCGGCGTGTAGCCTTACGCACAGTGCACATCGATGCAAGGACAGAGCGCGGCGCATCAAGCGTCGCGCTCCTTTTAGCCTTGTATCAGGCCACGATGTCCGAGAACGCCGCCTGGCCAACGGTGCTGACCAGGAAATCAGCCACGCCATGCCCGGAGAAATCCACCGACAACAGGCTATTACCGCCCGAAGAGGTCAACACTGCATCGCCTGCCGCACCGGTGAACGAGTTCACGAAGTGCAGACCTGCGCCTTTGGTGATGCCGGTCAGGTCGATCTTGTCCAGGCCGCTGACAAAATCGAGGATCTGGTCGGCTACACCCGGCTTGGAGTCACTGCTGGCCGCAAACACAAAGGTGTCTGAACCGGTACCGCCCCACAATTTGTCCGCACCGCCCGCGCCGTAGATGAGGTCGTTGCCGGCCCCGCCTTTCAGCTCGTTGGACACGCCATTACCAATCAGCAGATCATTGCCCGAACCGCCAATCGCGTTCTCGATGGTGGCACCCTTGGCAATGGAAACGTTGCCAACCATGCCACCAACGTCGGAGAACGAGGCTTCATTGAGGTTGATTTTCTGGTTTTGGGTGAAGCCGGAGAAGTCCAGCGTGTCCTTTCCGCCCGCATCCCATACCGAGAACACGACCTTGTCCGACGACGAAGACGCGCTCAGGAAATCGCGACCGGCGTTGGAGTTGAAGCCGTAAGTGGTATCACCGGTGCGGGTGGTGGTGTTGGCACCGTAGAGCTTCTGGATGGCGGCAATATCGTCCAGCAGCGGACCGGACGCATACGCCTCGACGCCGCCCTTGCTGAAGTTCTGGTCGGTATTGCTTTCACTCCAGTAGCTCATGAGGCTGTAACCGCGAGTGTCTTCCGCGTAGGTCGCGTCGTTGTAGGTCGGCGCGCCCTCACCGGCGTTGTAGTCGCCGGGGTGGGCCAGGCCCAGACTGTGACCGATTTCGTGGGTCAGGGTTTGACGACCGTAGTTGTTCAGGTCCGGCGTCTTGTTGGGCGTGTAGCTGCTGTTGGTCAGATACCACGAAGTACCGTCATAACCGGCGCCGGTGCCAGGCAGGTAGGCGAATGCCGCTGCGCCGTCCTGGCCGCTGCTGTAATTGCCGAAGGTCATGTGACCGTCGCCGCCTGTGGCTTTCTCGGTGAAAGTGACTTTGGCCACATCGGCCCAGGATTGCATGGCGAGCACGGCCTGGGCTTTCTGCTGGGCGCTGAACTGACTGAAACCGGAAATCCCGTGCTTGTTCATGGTGCTCGACGACGCCGAGGTCAGGAACGTGTAAGTCAGTTCGATTTTTCCGCTGCCGTCCTTGTCCTGGTAGGCAGCGCCGTCACGCAGCAATTGGGTTGCTGCCTCGTCGACGGAATAGGAAGGTTTGCCATTGACCGTGAGATTGCCACCCCGGTCATACTGATGGCTGAAGCTGTCGATCTGGTTGTAGGCGGAACTGGGCGCCGCCAATGATTGCAATGGCGAAAAGGCCTGTTCGGCAAGATCAATAGCATTGTTTTTAACTTTCGACATAAACACACTTCCTTGTTAAGCAATGGAACAGTTTTTGTCAGATAGCGACAATCTCTGGCGAGATCGTCCTATCACTCGCCCAATGAAGGCGAAAGAAAACTGACACAATTCGAAATCAAACGTCTACATTTTTTTTGACGTCAAATTGTTCTGCTCCAGCAAGTACCCGGAAACAATGCCTGCGCTGTCGAAATATAGTTTCAAGCTCATGGTGTTCGGACTAATTGTCTGACAATTGCGTATTTAAATATTAAATATGGGTAAGTTGTTTTTTGTCGAAGGCGTCTCGTTTTTTCGGACTTATTAGTATGTGTGCCAGTGGATTGATATCAGTCGTATTTGTAGTAAGTGTGAGATTTTGACGACTGCTGCGCAGCCGAACGCAGCCTCGCGCTGCTCGGCAGCTGCTACAAAGATTGCGGTGTGCGCGGTTCCTGTAGCAGCTGCCGAGCCTGCGAGGCTGCGTTCGGCTGCGCAGCAGTCGTCAGATACTCACAACCAACACGCATCCCACAGCGGGTAATCATGAACACGTGTTACCAGACCCGCTCGTATCGGGTTAGCCACGACATATCGAGCAAGATCCTTCACGCCCTCCTCCCTGCGAACCGCCCGATCGTGATAGCCCTTTTGCCACAACCGCCCTCGCCGCCCTAACGCCTGGTTGACCGCCAAACTGCTCCGCGATTTTATTCGGCACATCAACTCTGCCAATGACTTGTCGTGCAGTTGCACCAGGCAATGCAGATGATCCGGCATCACAACCCATGTTAAAAAATCAGCCCAGCCGTTTTCTTGAGCCTCGCGCAATTGCAAAGCAACCAGCCTTCCCAACCGCCAATCCGCAAAAAACGGCTGCCGTTGGTCAACGACAGCCGTTAGCAGATAAATACGTCCTGGCTCAGAAAAACGGCCAGTGCGTAGCAGGCCCGCATTTGAACAAACAGGCATTCCATTGCCTCCAGATCCATTGAAAGGAGGCCCGGAATCTACAACGTCGCCATCGAACCCGACGCGCCGCAATCGCTACAAAACATGAACCCTCAACTCCCCGTCCGAATCTTGTTCCACACCCGCGTCCGAATCCGGTCAATGTTGAGCGGCATGGCCTCCAGCGCGAACAGCTTGCCCATCATCTCCGGGCTCGGATACACCTTGGTGTCGTTCTTGATGGCTGGGTCGATCAGGCTGTCGGCCTGTTGGTTGCCGTTGGCGTAGTGCACGTGGTTGCTGATGCTGGCCATGACGTCCGGGCGCAGCAGGTAGTTCATGAACGCGTAGCCGGCCTTTTCGTCCGGGGCATCGGCGGGCATGGCGACCATGTCGAACCAGATGGCGGCGCCCTCCTTGGGAATGGCGTAGCCGATGTCGATGCCATTGTTGGCTTCTTTCGCTCGGTTTTCGGCTTGCAGGATGTCGCCGGAGAAACCGACCGCTACACAGATGTCACCGTTGGCCAGGTCGCTGGTGTATTTGGATGAGTGGAAATAGCTGACGTATGGCCGGACTTTCATCAGCAGCGCTTCAGCCTTTTTGTAATCTTCCGGGTTCTTGCTGTGATGCGGCAGTCCCAGGTAGTTCAGCGCGGCAGGCAGCAGTTCGGGGCCGTTGTCGAGGATAGCGACGCCGCACTTTTGCAGCTTTTCCATGTTCTCGGGCTTGAAAATCAGGTCCCAGGAATCCACCGGCGCGTTGTCGCCCAGTACGGCTTTTACCTTGGCGATGTTGTAGCCGATGCCAGTGCTGCCCCACAGGTATGGGAAGCCATGTTCGTTGCCCGGATCGTTGGTCTGCAACGCGGTGAGCAACACCGGATTGAGGTTTTTCCAGTTTGGCAGCTGGCTCTTGTCGAGCTTCTTCAGCGCCCCACCCTGAATCTGCCGCGCCATGAAATGGTTGGACGGGAACACCACGTCGTACCCGGATTTGCCGGTCATCAACTTGCCGTCGAGGGTTTCGTTGCTGTCGTAGACGTCGTAGCTGAAGGCGATGCCGGTTTCTTTCTGGAAGTTTTTGGTGGTGTCCGGGGCGATGTAGTCCGACCAGTTGTAGATCTTGACGGTCTCGGCCGCGTGGCTGAGGGACGCGACAAGCACAAGGGGTGCGAGGGTCAGTGTCTTTCGGATCATGAGTCGATTCCTGTATGGGCCGTTTTTTTTGTTGGAGCGCTATTGGCAGGCAATCAAAGGATCAAAAATCAAAAAATCAAAACGTAGGTCTTGCGCACGGTTTCCTGGATGTCCCAGATGCCGAGGCTGTTGGCCGGCAACATCAGTGCGTCGCCGGCTTCGATGCAGAGGGTTTCACCGTTGTCCGGGGTAAAAGTGCAGCGCCCCTGGATGAAGTGACAGAATTCCTGGGCAACGATCTGCCGACGCCAGCGGCCGGGCGTGCATTCCCAGACGCCGGTTTCGACGCCATCGTCGCGCTCGACGCTGGTGGTCGAAGCCACCGCCACCGGTGTTCCCAGCGGCACGGCGACGGGGTTCGACTCTTCCAGTTCCAGTGTTGCGGTGTTCTTGAATTGGGTGATGCCCATGGGAGTACCTGTCGATTGAGCCTGTAGATGAGGAGGCGCTGTTTAGTGCATGAAACCTTCCATGAACCCCGCCACCTTGCTCGCCAGTTTGCGGCGCCAAGGGGCCGTAGCCGGGTTGGCCAGGGTCTGGTCTTCGTGGACGAAGCTGCGGATGATTGCGTTGTAACCCAGCCAGCGGCAGGGTTCGGGTTCCCAGGCCCTGAGTGTGTCGAGACCGCCCTGGGGCATGACCCAGGGTTGGCGAACCAGTTCGGTATCGCGTTCCAGAATCAGGTCCGCCAGGGTTCTGCCGCCCAGGTTGCTGGCGCCGACGCCCTCCCCGCCATAACCGCCAGACAAGGCAATGCCACTGGCGTGATCGCAGAGCATGTGCGGCTTGAAGTGCCGGGACATGCCCAGGTTGCCGCCCCACGCGTGAGTGATCTGCACGTTTTTGAGTTGAGGAAAGAGTTCGCTGAACAAATAGCGCCGCAATTCCACTTCGCTGGTGGTCAGGTCAAAGTCATGGCGTAATTTGCCGGCAAACTGATAGCCACCCCGGGCACCGAACACCAGGCGGTTGTCGGCCGTGCGCTGGCCATAGGTGACTTGCCGACTGCTTTCACTGAACGCCTGACCACGGCTCAAGCCGATTTCGTCCCAGGTCGCGGCGGACAGTGGTTCAGTGGCGACAATCAGACTTTGTACCGGCAGCTGATAGCGGCCCAGTGGCGGCAGCGTGACCGAATAGCCCTCTACCGCCGGCACGACCCAGCGGCTGCGAACCTGAGCCTTGGCGGTGCGCAAACTCCCCGACTGCCACTGCGTGACCGCGCTGTTTTCGTAAATTTTAACGCCCATTCGCTCGACCGTTTCTGCCAGGCCTCGCACCAACTTTGCCGGGTGAATGGTCGCAACGTGCGGTGCATAGATACCGCCATAGGGTTTCGCAATTCTGATCTGTTGCGCCAGTTGCTCAGGGCTGAGCCAGCGATAATCGCTTTCGGTCAGGCCTTGGCTGTACAGCTTATCGAGGTATTCGCGCAGGCTGGCTTCCTGTTCGGGATAACGCGCGGCGCAGTACAGCACGCCGCCTTTGCGATAATCGCAGTCGATACCCTCACGTTCGATGGCTATCTCTACTTCATCAGGAATGTTGTGCAGCAGATCGAAGGATGCGCGACGTTGCTCCGCCGGCAAACCGGCCAGCAGACGGTCTTCGCCCAGCAGGTTGCCCATCAGCCAGCCACCGTTACGGCCCGACGCACCAAAACCGGCGGTTTGCGCCTCGACGATGGCGATGTCCAGGCCTGGCGCCAGACGCTTGAGGTAATACGCGGTCCAAAGTCCGGTGTAGCCAGCGCCGATGATGGCTACGTCGACGTCAAGGTCGTGCTCCAGCGCAGGACGTGCCAACAACGGCTCGTCGAGTTGATCCATCCACAAACTGATAGTGCGCCACGCCGACATGCCAGACTCCGCCACTCAAACTTCGATGGCGTCGATCCTAGTGCGTGGGCTCAGGGACTGTCGTGCGCGCGTGCACGCAAAGAAATTTGTTTGACGTAAGCCTTGGGCGACAGCCCGGTGTGCTGGCGGAAACAACTGTAGAACGCCGATAACGAATTGAAGCCGGCGGCAAACGCCAGCTCATCAATGCGCACCGGCGGCGTGACGGCGTCCAGGGCTGCGAGCAAATGTTGCAGCCGTGCCTGGTTCACATAGCGATAGAAGCTCTGGCCCAGCACTTGATTCAGCAGATAGGAAATCTGATTGCGGCTGTAGCCGCACTCCTTCGCCACCCGTTGCAGGTCGAGTTCGGGGTCCAGATAAGGCTGTTGGCGCTGGAAATACTGTTGCAAGTCCTCAGCCATGAAACTCAGCTGGCGCGGTGAAAGCCCGAGACGACTGGCGGCCGGGCGAAAGTTCGCAGCGGTGCTGCTTTGCGGTTGTTCGCGCACCAGGGATGCGTATTCGTTGACCCGCCAGATCAACCCGTCGCGCACCGTGATGGCCTCACTGGAACGGAACGACACCAGCCCTTCGCCGCCGCGCAAGGTCATCTGGTACTGGATGAACGCTGTGTTGCCGTCCAGGCGTATGCGATCCGAATGCTCCAGCGCTTCATCCGGGTTACGCGGCATGCTGCCGCGCACGTAGTCGCGCAACTCGTCCAGGCCCATGACCCGGTTCTGGAAAAAGTCGTTGTACTGAATGTCCGGGTGATAAAGCGCCATGACCCCCTCCAGATCCCGGTGTTTCCAGCACAGGTGGTAGCGCATGACCGTCTCGCCCGTGGCCTGGGTTTGCAGGGGGCCATCATCATCGGCGTGCATAAAGGACTCGGCGAAAAAAACCGAGCTTGCCGAAGTTCGGTCACGGCTTCAATGACCAGAACGAATCGGCGCAGTGTCGAGCCAGGCCCGGCACGTGATCCACATCAAAAAAACGTGACCAATCGCCAAACGGACTGAAAAAAATCACATGGTTTTCACATCTGGGTGCTACTTTTAAAGGCAGTCACCGGTTGAGCCATTGAAGGCTCTTCCCTCCTAACATGAGCTAAAGGAAGCGCTCGATGAAGAAGGCGGGCAACACATGAATAAAGGGTCATTCAGCAAAGTTACCTTTCCAAACGCCTGCCAGCTGATGCGCTGGCATTTTCATCCCATGGGATTCGAGGCGAGCATGGACGCGCCGGGCAGCATGATTGCCCGCCTGTTTGACCGAGCCAGTGGCGAGACCATGATCGCCATTGCAGGCATTCCTTGCGCAACTGTGATGAATGCTGCGGACGTAGAACGAATAATCGAAGCCGTGGAAGACGAACTTGAGTCTTTCATTCCTCCCGTGGCCCTCAAGAGTTATGCCTGAAGGTCAAACACCCAACAAAAAGCCCACATCATGTGGGCTTTTTTGTGGGCCTCGGGTTCAGGCCAGTTGTTGACCCTGGCGATGATCAGCGAAGAACGGCTTGTCCTTGCCAACCCTGTCCGATGCCTTGGGCATATTCGCCGCCTGCGTGTCCTGACCTTCGACATACCAATAGCAATGACTCACTGCCCGAGTAATGCCGACATACGCCAGTCGCAGGATTTCGTCTTTTTGTGCGTTGTCGTAAGGCTCGTTGTCGCCAGCCTTGCCAAGTCCCGCCATGCGATAGACCTGGTTCTTGTAAGGAGAACTGGTCAGGTGCTGGCAGTCACCGAGCAAGAACACCGCGTCAGCTTGCAGGCCCTTGGCGCTGTGGTATGTCAGCTGTTTGATGCGGCGAGCGTTGTACGGCAAGCTAGAATCCACATTAACTACCGACCGAATATGTTGTTCTATCAATAGCTTATCGCTGCTTTTTCGATAAAGCATCAAGATCGAATCGCCCTGTCGGTAGTGCTGGATCAGGCGTTGAGCCATGCCCTGATCGTCTCGATCCATGACGTTTACCGGCAATAGTGCCTTGGGTTCACCGGTAGCCTTGGCCTTCTTTCCAGCGATCGATGGCGCTGCGCGAACGATATGCTCGGCGGCATCAATGATGTGCTGATGGCTGCGGTAGTTGTCGCTGAGCATTACTTTAGTCGTGCTCGGCGACGGGAATTCCTTGTTGAACTCCATGAAATACGACGGCGAACTGCCACGCCAGCCATAAATGGACTGCCAGTCATCGCCAACACAGAGCAAGGATGAGCGTTGCGCACCACGCCCGACGTGCATCGCCGGGCCGCGACTGCGAATTTCGGCCAGGCTGGCGCGGATCCACGAGACAATCTGCGGCGATACGTCCTGAAATTCGTCGATCATCAAGTGAGACAAAGGTCTTAGCAGCTCATCACTCAGCAGTTTCAGATTTTCCGGGGAGTGTTCGCTGAACAAGGCAAACATTCGGTTGTAGGTCATTACCGGTGGCTTTTGATCGAGCAAATGATCTTCAAGGGCTCGCCAGAACAGGCTCAAGGCCTCGAAGAAAAACCGGTCAGGGTCATCTTTGGCGAAACTCATCTGACCCACAGCATTCGGAACATCCAGGCCCAGGTTTTCGATAAACCCGGCTGCCGCGACAAAACAGTCCAGCAAGGGTGCCGATCCCAATTCGCCTTTGACCTTGTAATCGAAGCCCGGCCCGGCGCTGGCGTCGCCTGCGAGGGAGGCCAACATGCGCTTTGAAGACTCGTAACTATCTATCCATATCAATTGCTTACGACAGAAAGCTTGAAACAGGGTGCGCTTTACTGCCCATTCCGCGCGGACAGTCAACTTGGCATTTGGACGGCACACTTGCGGATTTTCCCGCGGGTCAAACCCGAGTACCACCCAGGCATCCAGCGTCGGGATGTAACCGTGACAATGGAAGGTCGCACCATTGATGTCGAAGGTCTGTCGATTGGGCTCGATGCCTTTAATTGGCCACGCGCCTGCGCGAAACCACAGGTCTTCAATCGTGTCGCAGAGTTCTTCGTCACGCTTGGCCGCCAATTCGGTCACCGCCATGCGTTTCTGCACGTCGGGGTGATCACGCTCCAGCTCCTTGAGCTGCAAGGCATGACGGGACAATGGCTTTATCAGTTCGCGAAAACGCTCATCGCGGGTATGCAGGCTGTGAAAACAGGCATTGAGTTGCTGACGCTGGGCGTCGTTGATGCGCAGGTCAAAGGGGTTGCTGTCGACCTCCTCATCACCGTTCTGCGCGCGATTGCTGAGGTTTTCGAACGCTTGCAGACGTTCGAAGCCCGGCAGACTGCGAACCATGGGCAGGATTCGTGAGTGGAAGGTGCGCACCAGATCCCGCGCCTCTTTGAGGCTCAGGGCCCGATCCCACAAGGCAAACAACTCGATCAGCTTATTGATGAAGTCCTTGCGCGACTCGCGGGTGAAGGTCACCACGGTCATCGAACTCAGCTCGAAGCCCAGGTAATGGGTCAGCAGCAATATGCGCAGTACCAGCGTCGTCGACTTGCCCGCGCCGGCCCCGGCAATCACCGACGTCGAAGGCGTGTCGCTGAAAATCATCTTCCACTGGGCGGCGCTTGGCTGGGCGTGTGGGGGCAGCAATCGGGCGACATCGGCCTTCATCCGCTTCTTTAGCTCGGCGCTCAAGGGCAGGCGCCAATCGTCGAACAAGTTGTCATCGACATTAGGCGGCCGGTGCTCGGTCGAGCGCGAATCGCGGATCAACAGCACTTGCCGACCTTCCTCCAACCCCTCGGCTTTGCCTTCTTTATAGCCGTAGTCCACTCCAGCGCTGTGACCGCTGCGAAAACCATCGGCTTGCCCGTGTAGCCACGACGCACGGTGTTGCGCACGCAGACGAGTCAGGCCATGGCCAAAGAAACGCGCGGCGAGGCGCTTGAGCAGTGGCATCTCGGCCAAGGGGCGAAGTTCGGGAGGAAGATCGGGGGTGTGTTGCGGCACGCGGGCGGACTCCAGGGTGTGAGGCTGACGAGGGCTATGGTGTCCGTATTTGCCGTTGAGTTCTAGTGAAATGCTTACAGGTCATTGGCTTATACGATGAAGTGAAGGCTGGGTGAGAATGTTTCGAGGTTATTTGACATCAACTAAATCGATCATATTGAGGCATTTTTTACGCTTTTTATCGATTGGTACCTGATAGATGATGCCCGCCATCAACCACCGGTTCTTGTTTCGTGGCTCAGGCGCTCTGCCCCATGACGAACCTTTTCAGGAGACGATCATGCTTGAACTCAGACCTTTCAAATCCCTGGGCGGCGCCCACCATGGCTGGTTGGATGCCCATCACCACTTTTCGTTCGCCGAGTACCACGATCCGAAGCGCATGAATTGGGGCAACCTGCGGGTATGGAACGACGACGTGATTGCCTCTGGCACCGGGTTTCCAAAACATCCGCACCGGGACATGGAAATCATCACCTACGTTCGTGAAGGTGCAATTACCCACGAAGATAACCTGGGTAACAAGGGTCGCACTGAAGCGGGCGACGTTCAGGTCATGAGTGCCGGTACCGGGATTGCCCACAGCGAATACAACCTGGAGGCGGGTGAAACCAGGATCTTCCAGATCTGGATCATTCCGAATGAATCCGGCCTGGCCCCTTCCTGGGGCGCCAAGCCTTTTCCGAAAGGTCAGCGCGAAGGTTTCGTGACCCTGGCCAGTGGCAAGTCCGGCGATGATCAAAGCCTGCGAATCCGCGCTGATGCACGGCTGGTGGCGGCGAACCTGAAGGCTGGTGAATCCGCTGAATATCACCTGGACAGTGGTCGTCGCGCTTATCTGGTTCCAGCTACCGGGGTCATTGAGGTCAATGGCTTGCGGGCCCAAGCCCGAGACGGTGTGGCGGTGGCGGATGAGCAGGTGTTGCGAGTGACTGCCATCGAAGACAGTGAGATTGTGTTGGTGGATCTGGCTTGATCGGGTAAATGCGGGCAAAAAAAGGGGCGACCGTTGATGGTCGCCCCTTTTTACATCTGAACCTTTGTGGTGAGGGGGCTTGTCGGAAAGCCCCATCGCCCCGTTCGGCTGCGAAGCAGTCGTCAGATCTATATCGCGGTATAGCTGGGAAAATGCCGGGGCCGCTTCGCGACCCAACGGGGGCAAGCCCCCTCGCCACAAGTCCCTCAATCACTTCGCAGAAATAGCGCCATCCACCAATGTCTGAGCTTCTGCAACCAACTGCTTGAGGTGCTCGTCACTGACGAAGCTCTCAGCGTAGATCTTGTAGATGTCCTCAGTCCCCGAAGGCCGTGCCGCAAACCAGCCGTTCTCGGTCATGACTTTCAAGCCGCCGATGGCCTGGTCATTGCCCGGCGCATGGCTGAGGATGCTCTGGATCGCTTCGCCAGCCAGTTGGGTCGAGGTGACCTGATCTGGCGACAGCTTGCTCAGCAAGGCTTTCTGTTCAGGATTGGCCTTTGCATCGACGCGTACCGAGAACGGCTCGCCAAGTTCATCGGTCAACGCACGGTAGGCCTGGCTCGGATCACGACCCGTGCGAGCGGTCATTTCAGCGGCGAGCAATGCCGGAATCAAGCCGTCCTTGTCGGTGCACCAGACGCCGCCGTCCTTGCGCAGGAACGAGGCCCCTGCACTTTCTTCGCCGCCAAAACCCAGCGAACCGTCGAACAGACCATCAGCAAACCATTTGAAGCCGACCGGCACTTCGTAAAGACGACGACCCAGGCGCTTGGCCACGCGATCGATCAAGCCGCTGCTGACCACGGTTTTGCCCACGGCTGCGTCGGCGCGCCACTGCGGACGGTTCTGGAACAGGTAGTCGATCGACACGGCGAGGTAGCTGTTCGGCGCCAGCAAACCACCGGACGGGGTCACGATGCCATGTCGATCGTGATCCGGGTCGCAGGCGAACGCTACGTCAAAGCGCTCTTTCAGGCCGATCAGGCCTTGCATGGCATGGCTCGACGATGGGTCCATGCGGATTTGCCCGTCCCAGTCGACCGTCATGAAACGGAACGTCGGATCGACCTGCTTGTTGACCACTTCCAGGTCCAGACGGTAATGCTCGGCAATCGCCGACCAGTAACGCACCCCTGCTCCGCCCAGCGGATCGACACCCAGATGCAGCTTGGCGTCACGGATGGCATCGAAGTCAATGACGTTGATCAGGTCGGCGACATAGGTGTTGAGGTAATCGTGGCGATGAGTCGTGCCGGCCTTCAGCGCCTGCTCGTAGCTGATGCGTTTGACGCCAGCCAGCTTGTTGCTCAGCAGTTCGTTGGCCTTGGCTTCGATCCACTTGGTGATGTGGGTATCGGCCGGTCCACCGTTGGTGGGGTTGTATTTATAGCCACCGCTTTGCGGCGGATTGTGCGACGGAGTGATCACAATGCCGTCCGCCAGGCCCGAAGTGCGACCGCGGTTGTAGCAAAGAATCGCGTGGGAAATCGCCGGAGTCGGTGTGTATTCGTCACCCTCGGCAATCATCACCGTGACGCCGTTCGCGGCCAGCACCTCCAGGGCGCTGACGCCGGCCGGAGTGGACAGCGCGTGAGTGTCGATGCCGACAAACAGCGGACCGTCGATGCCCTGGGCCTCACGGTACAGGCAGATGGCCTGGCTGATCGCCAGAACGTGCCATTCGTTGAAACTCAGGTCGAACGAGCTGCCTCGGTGTCCGGACGTGCCGAAGGCAACACGCTGGGTCGAGATAGCGGCATCAGGCTGGCCAGTGTAATAGGCCGTTACCAGTCGCGGGATGTCGACCAACAATTCTGCCGGCGCCGGTTTGCCCGCAAAAGGACTGAGTGTCATGCAAAACCTCTGGAATAGAGTGGTTCAGGAATAGGAATGCAGTTTACTGGCAGTTTGACCGCAGCGCGACGTTATCGATCCCGGGCGAAATGTTATCAATCACCAACGCCCCGGCCCTGGTCAGTCAATGGACTCCAGGCGCAACGCATCGCCCAGCAAACCCATGACCGCTGGGAGGTCGTGGTCGCCGCCGAAGGTATGACTCAGGCGCAAGTGTTGCGCGTGCAATCCGTGGAGGCTGAACAGTTCCCCCGGCGCAATCACCACCTGATGCTTGAGCAGACGCTGAAACACCCGACGTACATCGACCTGACGCAAAGACCGCACCCAGATCGTCGCACCGCCCACGGGGTCGACGAAGTGCAAGGCATCCCCCAGACGTTCCTGCAACAGCTGGGTCATGTGCGCCTTGCGGTCCTTGAGCAGCCGCCGCAGGACCAGCAAGTGCTGATCGATTCGCCCATTGCTGTATAGCCGTGCGATGGCTTTCTGGCGAATCGGCGACAAGCGGAATGAGCGCAACAAGAAGTGCCGCTGCAGTTCGACGCTCAATTGCCGCGAGAGCACAAAGCCATAAGGCGCCTCAGGCCCGATGGATTTTTCGAAGGTGGAGAAGACGATCAGCCGATCCGGGTTCAGCAGATCGCGAAACCGCAGTCCGTCGGACTCGAATTCGAGTTCGCCGTAACAGTCGTTCTCCAGCACCCAACTGCCATGACGTTCCAACAGCTGAGCGGTTGCCTGCCTGTTGCTGTGAGGAGCCACGCTGCCGCGTGGCATGTTGAGGCCGGATGAAAGCATGACCAGCCGAACCGGCTCGGTCTCCAGCAATTGCGTCAGCTGCTCAAGGTCCAGGCTGCCATTGCCTAGCAGGGGCAGCTCGATGACCCGAACGTCAGCGTCCTGAAGCAAACGCAGAATCGTCCAGTCGCAGGGTGACTCGACGACGACCGTGGCGTCTTTGAGACACAGCACGGCGATCAGTATCTCCAGGACGCCACGCAAATCGGCGCCGATATAGACGTCATCGGCGTGCCAGCAGCGTGCCGGAGAGGAGGTATATCGTGCGGCCAGAGCGGCGCGCAGTTCCAGTTCACCGCAAGGTTGTGAAGTCGTTTGCGGCTGGCGCGGGTATTGACGCAGCAGTTCTCTTTCGAGCAGCAATAACGGGCTGTCCAGGGGCTGCAGCAACGCCGGTTCATCCGCGCTCAACACCAGCATTCCCGGACGTCTGGCATTCACATAGACCGTTTCGAGCAGGTCATTGCCGCTGCTGAGCGGGCGAATGGACGACACCGGCAATGCGTAATAACCGGATTTGGCGACCGAGTACACTCGGCCTTCCTTTTCCAGCAGCGAATAGGCGTACTGGATGGTCGAAATCGACACGCTCAATCGGTCTGCCAACTGCCGCAGTGAAGGGAGGCGGACCCGCGTGTCGCTGACCGGTTCGTTGATGAGGTTAGTCAGGTAACGGTAGACCGCCTGATAGGCGAAGTCGGTTTCGCGTGGTCCTTTCATGGGTAACGACCGAACACGCTACGCACGGGGCGCTTGCGGATGAACGCGTTAAAATCCGGCACTCTCAATGCCCCGTTGACCGTTCGCCACTCGCAGCTGTACTCGCGTCGATGTCCAATGCTTGCACTTGCGTATCGCCGACTTGAGGGCCAGGCATCTCGCCCCGGGCCACCGGTCCCATGCGGTAAAGCGTGCCGATCAGAGTGACGGGCAGCCCGCTGACGTCGGCCATCCATTGCAGAACCTGCTCGGGTGCCGGCTTGCCCTGCATCGCCCGGTGAAGGTCGGGCAACGCCACAAGCATGCCGGGATGACATTGGCGCAAAAAGCGCTCAAGCGAAGCGCCATTCTCGACAAAGGGTGCGAACAGCAAACACACGAGCTGAGCCTCGCTCAAACCAAGGTTTTTCTGGGCCTCGGTTGATGCCCGTGCACGCTGGTCGGACATTGTCGTCGGATTGCCGAACTTCTCCAGAGCCTGCTCGCAAAAGCGCTCGGGAAGTTGTTTGCGACGCATCATCACCAAGGTCCGCTGCACGTATTCGGCAACGCCCGCTTCATACGTGCGACCGTGAACATAACAAGCCTCCAGCCCCCGAACGTGCGCGAAAATCGAAAGGCTGACGAATTCGTTATCACTGAGCTGGACCGCCAGTTCGTCAGGTTGAAAACCAAGGAAATCGGTGAGCAGTGGCCAGCGATCTTCCAGGTTGCTGACCAGCATGTCGTGAATATCGATGAAGGTCGTGCGCCGACAGGCCTCAAAACATTCGGCCGGACGCCACTGGGCCTGGCCATGTCCGGCATAGAACTCGCGATAGCAATCGCCGCCCAGTTCATCCACTCGCGCGAAAAGCTCTTCGTACCCGGATTCAGGGTAACTCGATGCCTTGAGACCGGCCTTTTGCGCTGCACGGTCCAACCCATCCATGAACTGCTTTTGCTGACGAGGTGTATCGCTGCTGACCAATGCATCGACGCCCCGATCCCAACGAGAGATCTGCCCATAAAACTCGCCGGTTGCCAGGTACCCGTCATCCCATAGATCGAGCGGCCCGGTCCAGGCTCTTCGGTGGCCAACCATCAGCAGATTGAGGCGATTTGACTCGCGGCCCGCTTCGGAGGCGGACGCCAGATGATTGAATGGCAGGACTTCACGATTATCGACCATCACCACTTCGACCCGAGGATCGTCGTAGACAAACAACGCGCTGAAACTGCGATGGATGTTTTCAAGGGCCGTCGAGCTTGCTCCGTTCGTGCGCAAAGTCGCCACGCGCAGCTTGAAGGTTGCAGGGGCTCGGCCGGCGATGCTCAGTTGCGCGGCACGCAGCAATGCAAGCGTGTAACAACTGTCGCGGGTCCTGGACTGGATCGCCAACACCTTGTATTCTCCGATACGCTCCATCCCCCCAGCCGCGACCACCAGACGCTGAATCATCAGCTGCAATGCCGTGCGTTCGGCGCGAGAGAAAAAACTCAGCAATCGCTGCAATACTTGCTGATAAACATAGTTCATTGCCTGTTCATGGGTATGGGTCATCATTGTTTACCTGCTACACATAGGTCCGATGTCACGCAAACAACTGTATGCATTGCGCAAACGGCTGCCTGTCATGATTAAAGTGCTGGGCTTGATATCAAATCCTAACACTTAGTTTTCTGTAATTATTTGAAATGAATCGAGCTTACTTATGCCACCACTCGTTTGCGATGGCTGCAAAGCCCCACAGAGCAAGCACCCTGCGATTGAATGATGAGTCCTAGGAAATATCTGACAGAGTCCCACAGACATGTAGCACGAGAAATAAAGAAAGAAGTCGTCATTAATTTTTCGGCAAATGATCGATAACGCGCTATTTGTTGAGTTTGTATTACCGGAGCGCAATGAAAAGTATCTATCCAATACCCAGCCATAGCTCATTCCTTGAGATGAAAGTAATCATTCAATTATCGGGGCTTATAAGGTGATTAGAAGATATAGATTGAGAGCAAAAACCAGTTCAGTTGCTGAACGGTTCCGTCGCAGATTGACCGGACGTCTCGAATTTTCGGAGGGGCAATGCAAAAGTCCGTGCAAGCACGGACTTTTTTCAGGAACGTCAGGCCGGCTCGACCTGGAGGGCGACCCGTTCGCGACACGGGCATTCGTCCATGTAGCGGTGAGCCTCGACAAACTCGGAAAACGGGAAGACCCGAGTCTTGAGTGGCAGCAGCACGCGGTCGGCGGTCAGTTGGTTGATGTCGCGCAAGGCACGTTGCAGTGCGACCTGGTCCTGGATGATGCCCAGTTCCGGCTTGCCGGTGAAGTTGCCGATGCAGTGAACGAAGAACTGAATGTTCTTCTGGAACGCTGCGCAGGCCGGAAACGGTGTCTGGTTACCGCCTTGCAGACCGTACAACACCAGGCTGCCACGAGGCGCGAGCACATCGCCGAGCAGTGACATCTGCGGACCACCGAGGCCATCGAACACCACGTCCACGCCGCGGTTGTCGGTGATTTTGTTGATCCGCATAAGCAGATCTTCTTCCTCAGTGACGATTACTTTTTCGGCACCCAGCGACAGCAGGTATTCACGTTCTTCAGCGGTCTTGGTGGCGGCAATTACCCGCACACCCAATGCCTTGCCCAGTTGCACAAACGAAGGACCGGCACAGTGACTGGCATCAGTCACCAAAGCGAACTGGCCAGGCTTGACCCGTGCCAAGTCGACATAAGCGAAGTAGGCAATCAGCAGCGGCGTGTAATGCACGGCAGCTTCAATCGGGCTGAGCACGTCCGGATAACGGGTCAGTGCCGAGCGAGGCAGAACGATCTGCTCGCCGTAAACCGGATAGTCGTTCGGGCTTTCAGCCGGGAAGCTGGCGACCTTGTCACCGACTTCCAGGTCATCGACGCCCTCGCCGACCGCGGTCACAACGCCAGACATTTCATGGCCAAGGCCAGAAGGAAGACGAGCGTGGGATGAGGCCAGGTTCTGGCGCCAGAGAATGTCGTACCAGCTGATGCCAATCGCCTCGACGCGCACCTGCACTTCGCCCGGAGCAGGGAGAGCGGCCGCATGCTCTTCGCATTTGAGCACCTCGGCTGGACCAAACTTGTGAAAACGGATCGTGCGTGACATCGCAAACCTCGTCAAAGAAACCTCTAATGCCCTGAACTCTATCTGGGCTTTCTACCCAAGACTATCAGTGGCTATTAATAGTCGACATGCCTGTCATTGATTCCGCAGCATCCGTTGGATCAACGGTTGTCTTGAAAATCTGGAGGATCCGTTCCAGGAAAACTGAATTATTCGGTGCAGAGTAGCAGCCTTTCCCCGTAATATTCATGCCGGCCATTGTTCTCATATGGCCGCTCTCGTCAAGCTTGATGACTCTGCCAGGACTCCAGATGAATCGTAATGACCTGCGTCGTGTCGACCTGAACCTGTTGATCGTTTTTGAAACATTGATGCACGAACGCAGTGTGACCCGTGCTGCGGAGAAATTGTTCCTCGGTCAGCCGGCCATCAGTGCGGCGCTCTCGCGCCTGCGCGGGCTGTTCGATGATCCGTTATTCGTGCGCACCGGGCGCAGCATGGAACCGTCCGCCCGTGCGGTGGAAATCTTCGCCCTGCTCTCCCCGGCCCTGGATTCGATCTCCACCGCCGTCAGCCGTGCGGCGGAATTCGACCCGGCGACCAGTACGGCGGTGTTCCGCATTGGCCTGTCGGACGATGTCGAGTTCGCACTATTGCCGATGCTGCTCAAGCGTTTGCGTGCCGAATCGCCGGGGATCGTGCTGGTGGTGCGTCGGGCCAACTACATCCTGATGCCGAGCCTGTTGGCCTCGGGCGAGATCTCCATCGGCGTCAGCTACACCGCCGACCTGCCGGCCAACGCCAAGCGCAAAGTGCTGCGCCGCAGCATGCCGAAGCTGTTACGTGCCGATACAGTGCCGGGGCCGTTGAGCCTGGATGACTTCTGCGCCCGCCCCCATGCGCTGGTCTCCTTTGCCGGTGACCTGAGCGGCTTTATAGATGAAGAACTGGAAAAGCTCGGACGCAAGCGTCATGTGGTGCTTGCAGTGCCGCAGTTTAACGGGCTCAGCACGCTCCTCAGCGGCACAGATATCGTCGCGACGGTGCCGGATTACACGGCTGATGCGTTGACAGCGGCTGGCGGTGTGCGGGCTGAAGATCCACCGTTGCCGGTGCGCAGCTTTGAGTTGCACATGGCGTGGCGTGGGTCGCAGGACAATGACCCGGGGGAGCGTTGGTTGCGGTCCAGGATCCAGATGTTCTTCGGGGATCCGGATAGCTTGGCGTGATCCGGATCTTTTGTGGGGGCTGATGGCCTCTTCGCGGGCAAGCCTCGCCCCTGCAGGGATTTAATTAGCACCACAATTCCCTGTGGGAGCGGGCTTGCCCGCGAAGGCCGCACCTCGGTCTCCAAGATTGCTCTTTGCGTTCCCCGCAACACAGAATTGTCATCAAGCCAATTGATCCCCATCGAATGTAAGGCGCATGCTAGAGGGCTGGCATCAGACTTATATCATTCCGAATGATAGTTACCTTCGCTTCATTCGATTCGTGCCCTACCACCCCGCCGCTCATCATCCGCCCATCTCAATACATTGGCGGATGCATCCATGGAACAGTCACTCAAACATTTGCGCTTCCCATTGGCCATGTTGGCCGTACTGGTGATGAGCGCCTGCGGCAAGGCTCCGGAGTCTGCCGCTACCATGCCTGCGGCGAAAGTCAGTGTCGCCAAGGTGCTGGAACAACCGGTCAACGAGTGGGACGAATTCACAGGACGCCTTGAAGCGCCAGAAACCGTAGAAATTCGTCCACGGGTCTCCGGCCAGATTGATGAAGTGGCCTTCACTGAAGGCGCACTGGTCAAGAAAGGTGACTTGCTGTTCCAGATTGACCCACGCCCTTTCCAGGCCGAGGTTCGCCGCCTCGAAGCACTGGTTGCCCAAGGTCGCGCCAACGCCACTCGCAGCGAAAACGAAGCCCAGCGCGGTGAACGCTTGCGTGCGAGCAACGCCATCTCCGCGGAACTCGCTGACTCGCGCACCAGCGCTTCCCAAGAAGCCCGCGCCGCCGTCGGTGCCCTCCAGGCGCAACTGGACCTGGCCAAACTGAACCTGAGCTTCACCCGTGTCACCGCGCCCATCAGTGGTCGCGTCAGCCGTGCGGAAATCACCGCCGGCAACCTGGTGACCGCCGATACCACCGCGCTGACCAGCGTCGTTTCCACTGACAAGGTCTACGCCTACTTCGACGCTGACGAACGCGTGTTCCTCAAATACACCCAGCTCGCGCGTCAGGGCAAACGCGGTGCAACCACCCCGGTTTACCTCGGCCTGTCCAACGAAGACGGCAACCCGCACCAGGGTGTGATGAACTTCGTCGACAACCAGGTCAACCCGAAAACCGGCACCATCCGCGGCCGCGCGGTCTTCGATAACGCCGACGGCCAGTACACCCCTGGCTTGTATGCTCGCCTGAAACTGGTCGGTAGCGGCACCTACTCCGCCGTGCTGATCAACGACGAAGCGGTCGGTACCGATCTGGGTAAAAAGTTCGTGCTGGTGATGGATGCCGACAACAAGACGGTTTATCGCTCGGTCGAGCTCGGTCCGAAGATCGAAGGTTTGCGCATCGTGCGCAGCGGCCTGAACAAGGATGACACCGTCATCGTCAAGGGGCTGCAACGGGTTCGCCCTGGCTCACCGGTCACCCCTGAAGTGATTCCGATGGCCAGTGAACAAACCCTCGCGGCACTCGCACAACAACGACAAGCGCTGGAAGCCAGCAACCTGCCCCAAGTCGCACCTGCCAAGGTCGCGCCGGGTTCGGTTGTGAAACTGGCTGCTGCGACTCCACGCGGTTAAGGGACGACAACTCCGATGAATTTTTCCCAATTCTTCATCTCACGGCCGATCTTCGCAGCGGTGCTTTCGCTGCTGATCCTGATCGCCGGCGCCATCTCGCTGTTCCAGTTGCCGATCAGCGAATACCCGGAAGTCGTGCCACCGACCGTTGTGGTCCGTGCGAACTTCCCTGGCGCCAACCCAAAAGTCATCGGTGAAACCGTGGCCGCTCCCTTGGAGCAAGCCATCACGGGCGTCGAGAACATGCTGTACATGTCCTCGCAATCCACCGCTGACGGCAAGATCACCCTGACCATCACCTTTGCCCTGGGCACCGACCTGGACAACGCGCAGGTACAGGTTCAGAACCGCGTGACCCGGACTGAGCCGAAGCTTCCAGAAGAAGTGACGCGCATCGGTATCACCGTCGACAAGGCGTCGCCCGACCTGACCATGGTTGTGCACTTGACCTCGCCGGACAAACGTTACGACATGCTCTACCTGTCCAACTACGCCTTGCTCAACATCAAGGATGAGCTGGCGCGTCTGGGCGGGGTCGGTGACGTGCAACTGTTTGGTATGGGCGACTACTCGCTGCGGGTCTGGCTTGATCCGAACAAGACCGCTTCGCGTAACCTGACCGCCACCGACGTGGTGACGGCGATTCGTGAACAGAACCGTCAGGTCGCCGCCGGTGCACTGGGTGCGCCGCCTGCGCCGAATGCCACTGCGTTCCAGCTGTCGGTCAACACTCAGGGCCGCCTGGTTTCTGAAGAAGAGTTCGAGAACATCATCATTCGCTCCGGCGACAACGGTGAAATCACGCGCCTGAAAGACATCGCTCGCGTTGAACTGGGGTCCAGCCAATACGCCTTGCGCTCGCTGCTGAACAACCAGCCGGCGGTGGCGATCCCGATTTTCCAGCGCCCTGGTTCCAACGCGATCGAAATCTCCAACGAAGTTCGCGACAAGATGGCCGAACTGAAGAAGAACTTCCCGGAAGGCATGGACTTCAGCATCGTCTATGACCCGACGATCTTCGTGCGCGGCTCCATCGAGGCGGTGGTCCACACCCTCTTCGAAGCGCTGATCCTCGTTGTTCTGGTAGTGATTCTGTTCCTGCAAACCTGGCGTGCCTCGATCATTCCCTTGGTGGCGGTGCCGGTTTCGCTGATCGGTACATTTGCGGTGATGCACTTGTTCGGCTTCTCGCTGAACGCCCTGTCGCTGTTCGGATTGGTACTGGCCATCGGTATCGTGGTGGACGACGCCATCGTGGTGGTGGAGAACGTGGAAAGGCACATCGAGCTGGGAGAAACGCCCGTCGAAGCCACCAAGAAAGCCATGCGAGAGGTGACCGGGCCGATCATCGCGACGGCGCTGGTGCTGTGTGCGGTATTTATCCCGGCGGCGTTCATTTCCGGACTCACCGGCCAGTTCTACAAGCAGTTTGCCCTGACCATTGCCATCTCGACCGTGATCTCGGCGTTCAACTCGCTGACTCTGTCCCCTGCCCTGGCCGCCGTGCTGCTCAAGAGCCACAGTGCGCCGAAAGATCGCTTTACCAAAGTGCTTGATAAACTACTGGGCGGCTGGCTGTTCCGTCCGTTCAACCGGTTCTTCGAACGCGCCAGCCATGGCTATGTCGGCACCGTAGCGCGGGTTATCCGCAGCAGCGGTATCGCCCTGCTGCTGTACGCAGGCCTGATGGTGTTGACCTTCTTCGGTTTCGCCCACACCCCGACCGGTTTCGTACCCGGCCAGGACAAGCAATACCTGGTGGCCTTCGCGCAACTGCCGGACGCCTCGAGCCTGGACCGTACCGAAGACGTGATCAAGCGCATGTCCGACCTGGCCCTGAAACAGCCGGGTGTGGAAAGTGCGGTGGCCTTCCCGGGCCTGTCGATCAACGGTTTCACCAACAGCCCTAACGCCGGCATCGTGTTTGTGACCCTGAAACCGTTCGACGAGCGCAAAGACCCGAGCATGTCCGCCGGTGCGATTGCCGGTGCATTGAACGGCCAGTTCGCCGGGATCCAGGAAGCCTACATGGCGATCTTCCCGCCGCCGCCGGTACAAGGCCTGGGGACCATCGGTGGTTTCCGCCTGCAGATCGAAGACCGGGGCAACCTGGGCTACGACGAGCTGTACAAAGAAACCATGAACATCATCACCAAGAGCCACAACGTGCCGGAACTGGCCGCCCTGTTCACCAGCTACACCGTGAACGTGCCGCAGGTCGATGCTGCCATCGACCGGGAAAAAGCCAAGACCCACGGCGTGGCTGTCAGCGACATCTTCGACACCCTGCAGATCTACCTGGGTTCGCTGTATGCCAACGACTTCAACCGCTTCGGCCGCACCTACCAGGTCAACGTTCAGGCTGAACAGCAGTTCCGTCTCGAACCGGACCAGATCGGTCAGCTGAAAGTGCGTAACAACAAAGGCGAGATGATCCCGCTGGCGACCTTTATCAAGGTCAGCGACACCTCGGGGCCGGACCGCGTGATGCACTACAACGGCTTCATCACCGCTGAAATCAACGGTGCGGCAGCTCCGGGCTACAGCTCGGGCCAGGCTCAGGCTGCCATCGAGAAACTGCTCAAGGAAGAACTTCCGAACGGCATGACCTACGAATGGACCGACCTGACCTACCAGCAGATTTTGTCCGGCAACACCGCGCTGTTCGTGTTCCCGCTCTGCGTATTGCTGGCATTCCTGGTGCTCGCGGCTCAATACGAAAGCTGGAGCCTGCCACTGGCGGTGATCCTGATCGTACCGATGACCCTGCTGTCGGCCATCACCGGTGTGATTGCTTCGGGAGGCGACAACAACATCTTCACCCAGATCGGCTTGATCGTACTGGTGGGACTTGCGTGTAAGAACGCGATTCTGATCGTCGAGTTTGCCAAGGATAAACAGCAGGACGAAGGTCTCAGCCCGCTGGCTGCGGTCCTGGAAGCGTGCCGTCTGCGTCTGCGTCCGATCCTGATGACCTCCTTCGCGTTCATCATGGGTGTTGTGCCTCTGGTGTTCTCCAGCGGTGCCGGCGCCGAAATGCGTCACGCCATGGGTGTGGCGGTGTTCTCCGGGATGCTCGGGGTGACCTTCTTCGGCCTGTTGCTGACGCCAGTGTTCTACGTGCTGATTCGTAACTTTGTGGAGCGCGGTGAAAAACGCAAAGCGGCTAAAGCCCTGAAACTGGAGGCGCAACAATGAGCCTGAAAGCCTTCCTGCCGAGCCTGCTGGTACTGGCCCTGAGTGCCTGTGCCGTCGGCCCGGACTACAAGACTCCAGCGACTGAACCGGCGAACATCACCACCGCCACCGACGGTGCTGCCGGTCAGAAAAACTTCGACCGGACGCGTTTCGAAGGTGTCTGGTGGCAGCAGTTCGAAGACCCGACCCTCAACCAGTTGGTGACTCAATCGCTGCAAGGCAACCGTGATCTGCGTGTAGCTTTCGCCCGCTGGAAAGCGGCCCGGGCGATTCGTGATGACGCCAGCAATGACGCCATGCCGACCATCACCAGCCGCGCCAGCAGTGATTTGGGCAAAGGCCAGATTCCGGGCCAGACCACCAAACGGGTCAATAGCGAACGCTACGACCTGGGCCTGGACATGGCTTGGGAACTGGACCTGTTTGGCCGTATCCAGCGCAACCTGGAATCCAGCGACGCCGAGCAGCAAGCGGCCGAAGCCGATCTGTACCAACTGCAAGTCACCATGATTGCCGAACTGGTGGACGCCTACGGTCAACTGCGCGGTGCACAACTGCGGGAAAAGATTGCCCTGGCCAACCTGAACAACCAGCAGGAATCGCGCAAGATTACCGAAAGCCTGCGCGATGCCGGCGTCGGCGATCAACTGGACGTGGAGCGTGCCGATGCACGCCTCGCCTCGGTCGAAGCCAGCGTGCCGCAATTGCAGGCCGAACAGGTTCGGCAGAAAAACCGTATCGCCACCCTCCTGGGTGAACGCCCGGACAAGCTGACCGTCGACCTGAGTCCAAAAGACTTGCCGGCGATTGCCAAGGCTTTGCCGATCGGTGATCCGGGTGAGTTGCTGCAACGTCGTCCGGACATCCTCAGCGCCGAGCGCAAACTGGCCTCCGCCACTGCCCGTATCGGTGTGGCCAAGGCTGATTTGTTCCCTCGGGTCAGCCTCAGCGGTTTCCTTGGCTTTACGGCCGGTCGCGGTTCGCAAATTGGCTCCTCGGCAGCCAATGCCTGGGCGCTCGGCCCAAGCATTACTTGGGCAGCGTTTGACCTGGGCAGCGTGCGGGCCCGTTTGCGTGGCGCTGATGCTGAAGCCGAAGGCGCGCTGGCGACCTACGAGCAGCAAGTGCTACTGGCACTGGAAGAGTCGGAAAACGCGTTCAGCGACTATGGCAAACGTCAGCAACGACTGATCTCGCTGATCCGTCAAAGCGAAGCGAGCCGTGCCGCCGCGGACCTGGCCGAGATTCGCTACCGCGAAGGCACCGTGGACTTCCTCGTCCTGCTGGATGCCCAACGTGAGCGCTTGGCGGCCGAAGATACCCAAGCCTCGGCGGAAACCGATCTCTATCGCGGCATTGTCGCGATTTACAAAGCCCTTGGCGGTGGCTGGCAACCAGAGACGGTCGCTAGCAAGTAAGTTTTTAAAGAGCTCCTTTGGTTGGCCGCAACCAACCAATTTTTTAGCCCTGCGCCTCATTCAGTCGCGGGGCTTTTTTTTGCTCACTCCGAATGCAACGCGTATCCCTGTGGGAGCGGGCTTGCCCGCGATTGCGGTGGGTCAGCCACCATCAATATTGAATGTTCGACCGTCATCGCGGGCAAGCCCGCTCCCACAGGGTTAGGGTTGATCTTGAGATTTGTGGTTTTCCAGGATGGTTACGGTGGCGGTAGTCCCCGCCCGCAGTTTGTCTTTGCCGGCATAGTCGGCATCGATCTGAATCCGCACCGGCACCCGTTGCGCCAGTTTGACCCAGGTGTAACTGGGGTTGATGTTGGCCAGCAGACGGTTACCGGGCAGGTTTTCCCGATCGACAATCGCAAAAGCAATGCTCTGCACGGTGCCACCGAAGGTTTCGCCGCTCATCAATTCAATCCTGACCCGGTCGCCCTCCCTGATTCGCGGCAGTTTGGTTTCTTCGAAGTAGCCGCTGACATAAAACGAATCGCTGTCGACCAATGCCAGCAACGCGCCCCCCGCCGTGGCGTAGTCGCCCTGCCGGGTCAGCAGGTTGGGAACTGGTGTAGCGCAACAAGGTGCCGCCGGCGGTACAGAGCGCCAGCCACAAGGCCAGCGTAAGAATGAAAGGCATCGGCGCCTGGGGAAAGATTGCCATGATCAACACCGCGACTACCGCACCCAGCGTGGTACCGATGACCTGGCCGAAACTGCGGGCCAGGGCCATGCCACCCAATGGCTGGCTGACGATGACCACTGCCATGATCGACCACTTGGGCTGGTCAAGGTCGAACAGGAAAGCCGGGTACAACGTCAGCAGCCCGGCCGTGATGGTTCTCAAGGCGAACAACAGCACCCCTTGCCCGGGGTTGAGCATTGCCTTGAAGTACTGAAGCAGCGGTTGCATGGGAACACTCGTGGAGGCATCTCCAGCAAGCGTAGTCACTGCTTCAGGGCTTAGAGGGGTTTCAATGTCGACGCGACCTGTAGGCCAAATCGTCGACATTGAACCGAGTCAGGGTTTGACTCACACGCCTACCTGACCGAAGCTGACAGCTTTGCAAAAGCCGCCAGCCCCCGGATTCCTGCATGCCCCAGTTCCGCCGTTACTTGCTCATCAGCCTCTGTGTCCTTTTCGCCATCGCCCTTGCCTGGTTTTTCCTGCGCAGTACGACACCCGTGGTGCCGGAAGCCATCAAGCGCGGCTACAGCGAAGCGTTGACCCAGGCGCGCGCCGGGCAACCGGGGGCCGCACGAGTTTTGTACCAGCAACTGGGTCGCCCTGACCTGTCGGCCAAACGCCGTGTCTGGTTGCATGCCGAACTGCCTAATTACCCGAGCCCGCACGCACTGAAACTGGCAGACGCAGACCTGCAAAACCCTTCGGCCGACGTGCGCATTGCAGCGATCAAAAGCATCAGCGGACTGGTGCCCAGTGGGCAACGCAGCCTGCTGATCGGACCGTTGCTCGATGACAGCGAACAAAGCGTGCGGTTTGCCGCGATCAACGCACTGCTGGGCCTGTCGCCAGATGACCTGGGCTTGTATTTCGGACCGCTGCAACAAGCCATCGATGCCTGGGAACAGGTCCTGAAGAGTCAACCCGCCAGCGCCGAAACCCAATACCAACTAGCCCGCCTGCACCTGCACAATGCCGAACTGAAAGAGGCTCAGCAGGCGCTGGAACGCACGGTGCAACTGGACCCGGGCAATCTGCCGGCGCTGGTGATGCAGATTGATGTCCTGGACAGACAGGGCCAAAGCGACGCAGCGCGGCAGTTGCTGGCGAAACAGTTGAAGGCGCAGCCCGACTCGGCCTACTTGCAACATGCCTTGGGCCTCTGGTTGCTGCATCACGGGCAAAGCGAGTTCGCCCTGCTCGGTCTGTCCAAAGCGGTCGAGATCGAACCGAACAACAAGGACTATCGCTACGATCTGGCAACTACACTGCACGGTGAGCAAGAGCTGGAAGCGGCACAAAAACAGCTGCAGGAAATCGTCCAGCGCCACCCGGCCGATCGCAAGGCCCGGCTGCTGTTGATCAATTACTGGAAAGAAAGCGGACAACTGCAGAACGTGCAAATCCTTTTGGCGCAGCTGGAACAGCTCAACCCAGACGACCCGGCGTTGCAACAAGGCTTGTAAAGCACCCTCCGCTACGCCAACAAAAAGGTTGAACCGTCGCCACGGCAAAAGGTCAAGTGATCAGGCAGTCCATTCAGGCACTTCAGGCCTGCTGCCTCGCTTCCCCTAGTCATGAGAGGGTTTTTTTTGTCTACATCTAACGAGTTGTTCAGTGCAAAAGCCGCCACCGGCATCGAAGGTCTGGATGACATCCTGGCCGGTGGATTGTCCCGCGGCCATGTGTTTTTGCTGGAGGGTGAACCCGGTACCGGCAAAACCACCGTCGCATTGCATTTTCTGTTGGCCGGCGCCCGTGCCGGCGAGCGCTCGTTGTACATCACGCTTTCCGAAACCGAGCGCGAACTGCGCCAAGGGGCCTTGTCCCACGGTTGGGAGCTGGATGAAAACATCCACATCTTCGAACTGACCCCGCCGGAAAGTCTGCTCAATGCCGAGCATCAGCAAAGCCTCCTGTATTCCTCGGACCTTGAGCTGGGCGAAGCGACCAAGCAGATTTTCGAAGTGGTCGAACGGGTCAAGCCGACCCGGGTAGTCCTCGACAGCCTTTCCGAAATCCGTCTGCTGGCCCAGAGTTCCCTGCGTTATCGCCGGCAGATTCTGGCGATCAAGCACTACTTCGTGCGCTATGACGCCACGGTGCTGTTGCTCGATGACCTGACCACCGAATCCCTCGATAAAACCGTGCACAGTGTGGCGCACGGGGTGGTTCGCCTGGAAGAACTGACGCCCAACTATGGCGCCGAACGCCGGCGTATCCGCGTCGTGAAGTACCGCGGCCAGAAGTACCGTGGCGGTTATCACGACTTCACCATCATGGGCGACGGCGTTCATGTGTTCCCTCGGCTGGTCGCGGCAGAACACCGCGGCGGTTACGTCCGTCAGCAGCTGACCAGCAGCATCAAGGAAATGGACGCCCTGCTTGGCGGCGGCATCGAGACCGGTTCCAGCACGCTGATTCTCGGCCCGGCCGGCACCGGCAAGTCGCTGATCTCGATGATCTTCGCTGCAGCCGCCGTCGCTCGGGGTGAAAAAGCCGCGCTGTTTATCTTCGATGAAGAGTTGGGATTGCTGTTTGAGCGCATGAAAAACATGGGCATCGACCTGCAAGCGCTGCAAGACACCGGCAACCTTTTGATCGAGCAAGTCGACGCCGCGGAACTGTCCCCCGGCGAGTTCTCTCATCGGGTTCGTCGTTGTGTCGATGAGCGCAATATCAAAACCGTGGTCATCGACAGCATCAACGGCTATCAGGCGGCGATGCCCGAGGAAAACGCGCTGGTGTTGCACATGCACGAGTTGCTGCTGTACCTCAATCGCCGAGGCGCCGCGACGTTCATGACGGTCGCCCAACATGGGCTGGTCGGGGACATGCAGGCGCCGGTCGACATTACTTATCTGGCTGACACGGTGATTCTGTTGCGTTACTTCGAAGCCCTGGGCAAGGTTCGCCGGGCCATTTCAATCATCAAGAAACGCACCGGCAGCCACGAATCAACCATTCGCGAATACCGCATCGGTAGCACGGGCATGACCATCGGTGAACCTTTGGATGCGTTCCAGGGCGTATTGCGCGGCGTACCGACCTATATGGGCGCCAGCCAGCCACTCCTTCAGGATGATGTCCGGTGAATGCGGTCGAGGCGATGTCCGAGCGCGCGATCATTCTCGCGCCGCTGGGACGCGACAGCCAGATTGCGCTGATGATGCTCAACGAAGCAGGATTCGAAGGTATCGTGACCCGGGATCTGGTCACGCTGTGCCGCGAGCTGGCGCTGGGTGCCGGCCTGCTGGTGATTTCTTCGGAAGCCTTGCTGGGTTGCGATCTCGAACCGCTGCTGGGCTTGATCGAGGAACAACCGGCCTGGTCGGACCTGCCTATCGTACTGATGACCCACCACGGCGGCCCGGAACAGAACCCCGCGTCACGCCTTGGCCCGCAATTGGGTAACGTCACCTTCCTCGAGCGCCCGTTTCATCCGGTGACGTTGATCAGTCTGGTCACCACCGCGTTGCGTGGGCGACGACGACAGTATGAAGCCAGGGACCGGTTGATTGACCTGAGTCAAAGCGAATTGCGGCTGCAAAACACCCTGGAAACCCTTGAGCAACAAGTCGAGGAACGTACCGCCCAACTGCGCCACAACGAAGAAGCGTTAAGGCAGTCGCAGAAGATGGAAGCGGTCGGCCAACTCACCGGCGGCATCGCCCACGACTTCAACAACATGTTGACCGGCATCATCGGCAGCCTCGAGTTGCTGCGTCGACGCCTGGCCCGGGGCCGCACCGAGGACCTGGACAGCCTGATCGATCTGGGGGTGACTTCCGCCAATCGCGCGGCGGGCCTGACACATCGTCTGCTGGCGTTTTCCCGCCGCCAGTCGCTGGATTCCAAACCCGTGGAAATGAACACCCTGGTGGTGTCCATGGGCGAACTCTTGCAGCGCAGCATCAACGAAAGCATTCAACTGGACATGCAGTTGAGCGAGGACTTGTGGGTGGCCGCGGCCGACCCCAATCAGCTCGAAAGCGCCCTGCTCAACCTGGTGCTGAACGCGCGCGACGCCATGCCCGAAGGCGGAAAGCTGGTGGTCACTACTTCAAATCAACATCTGGACAAAAGCTTCACCCAAGCCCACAGCAACCTGCAACCGGGTGATTACGTTGTGCTACGCGTGACCGACACAGGCTGCGGCATGCCGGAAGGCATCATCAACAGGGCCTTTGATCCGTTCTTCACCACCAAGCCGATTGGCCAGGGCACCGGATTGGGCTTGTCGATGATTTACGGTTTCAGCAAGCAGTCCCATGGCCACGTGACCATCGAGAGTGAAGTGGGCAACGGCACGACAGTGAGCCTGTATCTACCGCGCTACAACGGAGATGTGGTCGAGGACACACGGGTGAATATCGCCCACGCGCCTCATGCCCAGGACGGTGAAACCGTACTGATCGTCGAAGACGATCCGGCAGTGCGCGTGCTGGTCAGTGCGGTATTGAGTGAGTTGGGCTACGCGTTCGTCGAAGCAGGCGATGCCGACAGCGCGGTGCCGATTCTCGACTCCGGCCAGCGCATCGACCTGTTGATCAGCGATGTGGGACTGCCTGGAATGAACGGCCGGCAGCTGGCGGAAATCGGGCGGCAGTATCGGCCTGATCTGAAAGTGTTGTTCATTACCGGTTATGCCGAACACGCGGCGGTGCGCGGCGGCTTCCTTGACCCTGGCATGCAGATGATCACCAAGCCATTCACCTTCGACCTGTTGACGGCCAAGGTGCGGGAGATGATCCGCATCTGAAAGCCCCCATGACGGGGGCTTTGGGGCTGCTTACGACAGCATGTCCTGCATCAGCTCTTGCAACTTATCCAGATCGAACGGCTTGTCGAGAATCGGCGCCTTGCGCGTGATCGGGCTGTCGGTCTCGCGGATTTCCTGGGAATAGCCGCTGATAAAAATCACTTTGAGTTCCGGTCGCAGCTTCACGGCAGGCTCGGCGATCTGCACGCCGGAGATCCCGCCAGGCAGGCGAAAGTCAGTGATCATCATGTCCAGGTGCGGCTTGCTCGCCAGTATTTCGAAGGCCTGCTCGCCGTTTTCGGCCTGCAGAACCCGGTAACCCTCACCCGACAAGTAAGCGGACAAAACCATCAGAATCGAGGGGTCATCCTCGACGATGAGTACTACATCTTGTGCATCTTCACTCATGGGAAGCCTTTGTTCGGTCAATAGCTGCTGATACGACCATAGGGTCGATCAGAGGTTGCGTTTATCCGGCTGATTTCCTACAGCGGCAGACAAACGCGAAATAAGGCGCCCTCGTTGATCTTGCTCTCGACGGCGATGGAGCCGCCATGGGCGGCGACGATCTGTTCGGAAATAAACAGCCCCAGTCCCAGCCCCGCGACCACGGTCTTGGCTGACACCCGTTCGAACTGCTGAAAAATACGCCTCTGGTTTTCTTCACTGATACCAATCCCGCGATCCTGCACTTCGACCCGTGCCTGACCCTCGTGACAGTAGACCCTCACATCGATCCGGCTCTTGCCACCATAACGCAAGGCGTTGGTCAGCAGATTTGAAATCACTTGCTCGATGCGAAATTCGTCCCAGTTGCCGACCACTGGCTGTTCGGCGGTAAACGTCACGGAGCACTCTGCGGCGTCGACCTGTGGCGCGAAGTTTTGCAACAGGTTGCTGACCAATTGTACGAGGTCGAATTTTGTCGTGCGGATCGACAGCTTGCCGGTGCGGATGCGTGACACATCCAGCATGTCCTCAATCAGACGGATCAGGCTTTTGATCTGCCGCTCGTCACGGTCGACCATGGCGTGCATCTTGTCGAGGGTGAACGCTGACGCGTTGTTCCTGGCCAGATGCATCTTGCGCAACTGGGTTTCCAGGATCAGGCCATTGAGCGGCGTACGGACTTCGTGGGCGACGATCGACATGAAGTCATCGCGCATGCGCACCGCTTGTTCCAGCTCGTTCTGGGTGGTCTGCAATTGCTTGAGCAGCGCTTCCTGTTCGCGGCGAGCCTGCTCCAGTTCTTCGACCTGTTGCTTCATCGCCTTGCTCTGGCGATACAGATCGACGAACACATTGACCTTGCTCTTGACCGCGTGAATATCCAGCGGCTTGTGCAAGAAATCCACGGCACCGCTTTCGTAGCCCTTGAACGCGTAGTTCAACTCGCGGCCGGCGGCACTGACAAACACGATCGGGATGTTCTTGGTTTTTTCCGTGCCGCGCATTAACTCGGCCAGTTCAAAGCCGTTCATGCCCGGCATCTGCACGTCGAGGATGGCCATGGCGAATTCGTGTTGCAGCAGCAGCGACAAGGCTTCGTCGGCGGACAAGGCTTTGTAGACCACGCGGTCTTCACGCTTGATCAGCGCCTCAAGCGCCAGCAGGTTCTCCGGCAGATCGTCGACAATCAGCAGTTTGGCTTGGATGTTACTCAGCATGCTATTCGTTCCAGCTCGACAAGCAGACGGCCGATGCCGCGTATAGGGAGAATGTGGTCCGGTTGATGCAATTCCAGCGCAGCCCGAGGCATGGTCGCGACCTGGGCTTCGTCCGGGTCCTGCACGATGGTCAGGCCACCGCGGTGTTTGACCTGAGCCAACCCGCGGGCACCGTCGCGGTTCGCGCCGGTCAGCAACACGGCTGCCAGGCTTGAACCGTAGGCATCGGCAGCGGACTCGAACAGAAAATCAATGGAAGGACGCGAATAGTGCACGCGCTCTTCCAGGCTCAAGGAAAAGCTGCGGTCCTGTTCCACCGACAAGTGATAACCCGGCGTAGCGAAATACACTGTTCCGGCTTCCACGACGGTTTTGTCGCTGGCTTCCACAACAGGCATCGCCACCCGGCGGGCAAAGACTTCGGCCAGTTGGCTGCGACGCTCATCGGGCAAGTGCAGAACCACAATGATCGGCAGCAGGAAACCTTCACGCAACGGGCTGAGGATGTTGAGCAACGCCTCCACCCCACCGGCCGAAGCGCCGATCACAATAGCTTCTATAGAAGGCAAATCCGCTGCACTGTTCATGATTTACGGTAGATCCGTTCCTGTTTGACCAAGGGCACAAACTGGTTGCCGAAGGCCGAAAAATCCGGCGTTTCCTTACTGCCCAGTACCAGGAATCCACGATGACAAAGGGATTCATGGAACAAACCGAATGCTCGGTCCTGCAGCTTTTTATTAAAGTAGATCAAAACATTACGACACGAAATTAATTGGGTTTCTGAAAAGACGCTGTCGGTTGCCAGACTGTGATCGGCGAAGGTCACGTTCTCACATAACGTCTTGTCGAAAATCGCATAGCCATACGCCGCCGTGTAGTACTCGGCGAACGAACGCTGGCCACCTGCCTGCTGGTAGTTGTGAGTGTAGGCGCGGACGTTCTCCATGGAGAAAATCCCCTGCTTGGCTTTTTCCAGCGAGCGCGGATTGATGTCGGTAGCGTAGATGATGGTGCGGTCGAGCAAACCTTCTTCGCGCAACAGTATTGCCATCGAGTAGACCTCTTCGCCTGTGCTGCAGCCAGCAATCCAGATCTTGATCGACGGATAGGTCTTGAGCAGCGGTACCACTTCGTTGCGGATAGCCAGGAAGTGCGAAGGATCGCGAAACATCTCGCTGACCGGAATCGTCAGCAATTGGAGCAACTGCATGAACGCGGTGGGATCGTGCAGCACCTTTTCTTGCAGTGCCGAAATGGTATTGCACTCAAATTGCACCAACGCGTGATTGACCCGGCGCTTGATCGAAGCGCCGGAGTAATCGCGAAAATCGTAGCTGTACTTGAGGTAGATCGCCTCGATCAACAACCGCAATTCGATTTCGCTGCTTCGCTCCACTGAATCAATACGTTCCACTAAATGCGTTCCATCTTCGGCAACCACACGCGAATCAGCGAGAACAGGCGATCCAGGTCGATAGGCTTGGCCAGGTAATCGTTGGAGCCGGCCTGCAGGCAGCGCTCCTGATCATCCTTCATGGCCTTGGCCGTCACTGCGATGATCGGCAGCTTGCGCCAGCGCGGGTCCTTGCGGATCTCGATGGTGGCTTCGAAACCATCCATCTCCGGCATCATCACGTCCATCAACACCAGATCGATGTCCTCGACTTCATTCAGTCTTTCAATCGCTTCACGACCGTTCCGGCCGATGACCACGACCGCACCCTTTTGCTCCAGCGCGCTGGTCAGGGCGAAGATGTTACGCACATCGTCGTCCACCAGCAGCACCTTGCGGCCCTCGAAGACCTTGTCGCGGCTGCGCGCGGTCTTGAGCATCCTTTGGCGATCATGGGACAACCTGGATTCGACTTTGTGCAGAAAGAGTGTGACCTCATCCAGCAAACGCTCGGGTGAGCGCGCGCCCTTGATGATGATCGAGCGCGAATACTTGCGCAGTTCGGCCTCTTCGTCCCGGGTCAGGTTGCGTCCGGTATAGACAATGACCGGCGGGAACGAGCAGATATCTTCGGTGGACATACGCTTGAGCAGTTCGTTGCCGAGCATGTCCGGCAGCTTAAGATCGATGACCATGCAATCGAAGATGGTCGTACGCAGCAGATCGAGGGCTTCCTGGGCCAGGCCGACGGCGGTGATCTCGATGTCGTCGTCGCCGATCAGACGCGCAATGCTGTCGCGCTGCAAATCGTCGTCTTCCACCAACAGCACCCGCTTGACCTTCTGGGTCAGCTTGGCTTCGAGGCGGGCGAACACGTCCTTGAGCTCTTCGCGTGTGGTCGGCTTGACCGCATAACCGATGGCGCCCATGTGCATGGCGGCCTCGACCCGATCTTCCACCGAAATCACGTGCACCGGGATATGGCGGGTTTCGGCATGCTCTTTCAGGCGCTGCAGCACGGTCAGCCCGGAATGATCCGGCAGGCGCATGTCCAGCAGAATGGCGTCGGGAATGAACTCCTTGGCCAGGTCGTAGCCTTCATCGGCACCGTGGGCAACCAGGCAGTGATAACCCAGTTCGTGAGCCAGATCGTAGAGGATGTGGGCAAAATTCGGCTCGTCTTCCACCACCAGGATGCAACGGGTGGTGAACGGCGCCTTGCTGCGGTCATCGTCGAAACGCGGGATGTCGACTTCGGCAATCAGCGGCACCAGCGCAGGCGTTGCTGCTCTCGGTGCCATGGCGACCGGCGTGGCCTGCATCGGTGCGACCGGCACTTCGTTCGGCTCAACGTATTGCTGAGGCAGTACCAAAGTGAAGACACTGCCCTGCCCCGGTTCGCTGGTGACGCTGATCGAACCGCCCAGCAACGCGGCCAGGTCCCGGGAAATCGACAGCCCCAGGCCCGTGCCGCCATACCGGCGATTGGTAGTGCCGTCGGCTTGGCGGAAGGCTTCGAAAATACTTTCCTGCTGGTCGGAGGCGATACCGATCCCGGAGTCGCGGACGATAAAGGCGATGCCGTCGTTTGGCTGGGACGCCACCGTCAGGCTGACGGTGCCTTTTTCGGTAAATTTCACTGCGTTCGACAACAGGTTCTTGATGACTTGTTCCAGACGCTGACGGTCGGTGAACAGCATCATCGGCGAACCGGGTTGCAAGTCGACTTCGAACTTCAACTTCTTGTCTGTGGCCATCGGCTCGAACATCCCGCGCAGACCTTCCACCAGTCGCGCAACGCTGGTGTTCTCCGGGCGCATTTCCAGCTTGCCGGCCTCGACCTTGGAAATATCGAGAATGTCGTTGATCAGGTTGAGCAAGTCATTACCGGCGGAATAGATCGACTCGGCGAACTTCACCTGCTCGGTACTGAGGTTTTCCTGAGGGTTTTCTGCCAGCAACTTGGCCAGGATCAACGAACTGTTCAACGGCGTGCGCAGTTCGTGGGACATGTTGGCGAGGAATTCGGACTTGTACTTGCTCGAGCGCTGCAACTCTTCGGCGCGCTCTTCAAGCTGGGCCTGGGCTTGATTGAGTTCGGTGTTTTTCAGGTCCATCGCATCGCGCTGGTCGGCGAGGATCTGCGCCTGATCGGCGAGCTGTTCGTTGGTCTGCTCGAGTTCGACCTGCTGGGTTTCCAGGTGCGCCTGGGACTCCTTGAGAATCCGCGACTGCTCTTCGAGTTCTTCGTTGGCGGTCTTGAGTTCTTCCTGCTGGACTTGCAGTTCTTCGTTGAGCTGCTGGGTTTCGGCAAGGACTTCCTGCAAACGTTGACGATAGCGAGCGGCCTCGATCGACGTGCCGATGTTACCGGCAATCAGTTCAAGCAACTCGACGTCGCGATCATCCAAGGGGCGCAGGAAGCCCAGTTCGATCACGCCGTTGACCCGTTCATCGTCACTGGTCGGCACCACGAGCACACTATGCGGCAGGCCTTCGCCAAGACCGGAACAGACTTTGAAGTAGTCGCCGGGCACGTTATCCAGACGGATCAAGCGAGCCTGTCGCGCCACCTGGCCGACAATCCCCTCATCGCTGTAGATTTGCTGGTCACGTTCTTCCTGCTCGCGAGAAAAACCGTAAGACGCCACTCGCGTCAGGCCGCCATGTTCTTCACGCACATAAATGGCCGCGACGGCAGAGCCCAGATATTGGGCGCAGAACTGCAGGATATTGCGCCCCAACACGTTAAGAGACAGTTGACCCAATACCTGCTCGGCCAGTTCGGTCTGGCCATTGCGCAGCCACGCTTGCTGTTCCAGGCGCCAGGCGCTGGCCTGTTGCGCTGCGAGGTTGGCGCTGTAGCTTTGGGAAAGATTGAGCAAGTCACGGCGACCGATGTAGGCCAGCAACCCGCTGATACCAAGAATGAACAACAGGTAAAGGGAAATGCTCCAGATTGTGGTACGACGCACTTCTTCGTTGCGCGTGGTACGCAACTGCTGCTCCATGTCGATCACGTCTTCGAATTGCTTGCGGATCTCGTCAGTCAGCCGTTTGCCATGGCCCGCTTTGATCGCGCTACGGTAATCGCCGCTAGAACGCTGCAACTCGATCATCGTCTGCGCGTAGGTGGCCCAGTCCTTTTGCAAGGCCTGTAGCCGGCGCAGACGATCGGTCTGCACCGGGTTGTCGGCCGTGAGATCGAGCAAGGTATTGAGCGCGACCGCGATCCTCGGCTTTGCCGTTTCGTAAGGGTCGAGGAAATGTTCGTCGCCACTGAGCAGGAAGCCGCGCATCCCCGTTTCCAGATCAACGGTCAGCTTCACCGCTTCATTGGCGTTATTGATCACCCGGTCGGTGTGTTCGACCCACTGGATCACCGACAGCAGGTAAGTGATCAGCGAGACAAAGAACACCGCGCTGAGCACACCGACACCCAGCGGCAGGCTGATGTTGCGGCTCAGGAGTTTACGGAATCGTTGCTCATCAACCGAAGACGCAGGGGTCATGGGAAGGCCTTGTCGAACTGTTGAAAAGCAGGGAGTTTGCCCCAGAAGTGGCACCTTGATCCAACACTCTGATGTCTTTGCGTGCGAATTGCCGCATTTTGCTGCTCCGGAGCAAAGGGAGCGGTTATCCTTGCCGGTTCTTGTGCAGCTATTCTTTTTTGCACCGCGTTGGGAACTTGTCGGGATCCGCCACTTACTCATGCAAGAGACCGGCGATTTCGATCGTCCGGCGACCCTGAACCTAACTTGAGAGCCCTCTTATGTCCTCCGACCCATCCATCATCCTGGTAGTAGAAGACGATGCCATCGTGCGCATGCTGATCGTCGATGTATTGGAGGAACTGGAGTTCAAGGTCCTTGAGGCCGATGGCAGCGAAAAGGCACTGGAATTTCTCAATGATGAAGACCAGTACATTGACTTGATGATGACCGATGTGGGTTTGCCGGTGATGGATGGCCGCGAACTGGCAACTCAAGCGCGGATGCTGCGCCCTGAACTGCCGATCCTGTTTGCCAGCGGTTATGCCGAGAGCATTGATGTGCCGGAAGGCATGCATGTGATCGGCAAGCCGTTCTCGATTGATCAACTGCGGGACAAGGTCAAGGGCATGCTTGCCTGAGTCTCGTCGTTTCGCCCTGCCGTTTCTCCTCTGCCCTCTACCCGCACCAAGGAATACCCGTTAATGAGTCAGCCCCGCGCAACCAAAGTATTGGTTATTGGTTACGTCTGGCCCGAGCCCCGTTCTTCGGCGGCCAGTGGGCATGTCATGCAGATCCTCGAAACGTTCTTGCAGCAGGGTTGGGACATTACGTTCAGCAGCCCGGCCGGGACCGGCGAACATCGGGCAGATCTGACGGCGCTGGGCATTCGTGAAGTGCCTATCGAGTTGAACAACAGCAGCTTCGACGCGTTCATCAGCGAACTGGCGCCGGATATCGTGTTGTTCGACCAGTTTTTGATGGAAGAGCAATTTGGCTGGCGTGTAGAGAAACACTGTCCTGACGCGTTGCGTGTGCTTGAAACATCGGATTTGCAAAGCCTGCGCCATGCCCGGCATCAACGGCTCAAGGATCGCTTGAAGGCCAGTGACGACAACAATGATTTCAGCGAGTTGTTTGTACCAGCGTTGCGCGAAGAGTTCGAGTTGATGGCAGACACTGATCTAGCCAAACGAGAAATTGCCGCGCTGTATCGTTGCGACTTGAACCTGATGATCTCCGAAGTGGAAATCGAGTTGCTGGTCGAGCAATTCAGAATGCCACGCAACTTGCTGCATTGGTGTCCGTTGATGGTCGACGTACCGGACTCGACGCCGATACCGTTCGAACAACGGGCGCATTTCCTGAGCATCGGCAACTTCCGGCATGCGCCGAACTGGGACGCCGTCCTCTGGATGAAAACCGCCATCTGGCCACTGATCCGTGAGCAACTACCCTCGGCCCAGTTGCATATCTACGGCGCTTACACACCGCCCAAAGCGACCGCGCTGCATAACCCGGCCCAAGGGTTTCATATCATGAACTGGGCAGAAGACGCCTTGCAGGTGATGTCGGTGGCACGTGTGTGCCTGGCGCCGTTGCGCTTCGGCGCCGGGATCAAGGGCAAGATTGTCGACGCCATGTTGTGTGGCACGCCATCGGTGACGACGCCCATCGGCGCCGAGGCGATGCAGGGTGATCATCGCTGGCCTGGAGCCGTGACCCGCACGGCGCAGGAATTCGCCGATTGCGCCGTGCAGCTTTACAAGGAAGAAGCGCTTTGGAGGGAGGCCCAATCCCGGGGGCAAGTATTATTGGCTGATCGATATCGACAGTCGCAACATGGCCCCGCCCTGATTGAAAAATTATTGCATTGCCAACAACATCTGTCGCAACTAAGAAGCCAGAACTTTACGGGCAGCATGTTGCGTCATCACCACCACAAAAGTACGCAATACATGGGGCAATGGATTGAAGCTAAAAACAGGAATCCGATTTAGCGGCCGCACACAGGCGATACATACTTTGCATCGTCACGATTATTGACCAAGCCTTGTTACCCGCTCTATAAATAACACGCCGAACCCAAGTTTGATCAACAGACTTGGCACAACTAATTTTAATGAAACACATCAATGCAAGGATGCATTAAATGGACACCATTGTTCAGAATAACTACGCCACGAATAACTGGATCGCAGCAACACCCGCCATCGATACGTTGTCGCTCTTCGAGATGACACTGCCGGGCACCCATAATGCCGGTAGCGACTGGAAAGCGTCCTGGCCGCTTATCCCCGGTACCCATTGGCTGGCCTGTCAGCACGACTCGTTTTACTCCCAGCTTCGCCATGGTTCCCGCGCGTTGGACATCCGATTGACATACGACGCCGACGCCCCGGGGCTTGGGAAATTCTGCCTCCATCACAATGGTTACCGCAATGGTCGCACCTTGGGACACCTTGTGACCGATGTCCGGAACTTTCTTACGGACAACCCCGATGAATTCATCATTCTCGATTTTCATGAGTTAAGTGGGGACTCGTTTGATTTTACTTACTTCAACAAAATGATTGTCCACATGTTGGGATGGCGATTGATCCCTGCAAGTAATCGAGCGTTAAGCCTGCGTCAATTGAGGCAAATCAGTTCTGAACAACGAATTTTGGTGGCTGCCCCCAGGAATAAGGCACTTGATCAAAACATTTTCATTGAACAGGTCGAGCACAAATGGTCTGGCAACGGCATTACGAGCGCCACCGAATTGGAACAGTACATTATAAAAGTTATGAAATATCCGCCAGGCACATGGGCACCGTGGTCTCTGTCCGCGACCAGTTACAGCGCGCTCGGTGGCCCGATTGATATTCACGATGAACTTGGCGTGTGGTTTGACCCGAATAAAAGCGACTGGGCGACCCGGTGCAACATTATCAACGTCGATTTTATTGAAGAGAGCAAGATTGTTTCGTACTGCCGAGCGGTGAATTTAAGTAAAGCCGCCAAACGAGCCCATTAGCTGCTGCGCCATTAATTGGCAATTTTTAAGCAAGTATTTCCGCGACTGGCAATGCTGTCGCACAGTTCTATGCTGGGTCATGAAAGCCTTTATACGCAGGCGATCAATACGGATGTGGCACGTCGCCACATCCCCACCTGAACGGTTTCGCTCACGGATGGAGCGAATCAACGACAAGGAACTGTCATGACCCGCAATACAGCAATCACATTAGATAAACGCCGGTGGATGAGTAACGTACTCGACATCGGCCGGTTGAAGCTGACCGATCTTGTCTGGCCCGGCACGCACAATGCCGGTATGGACAAAAAGGCACCCAACTACGAGGTGGTGCTCGGTAACTGGACGACCTGCCAGAACGATTCATTTGCCTGGCAATTGGCTAATGGCGCACGAGCGTTCGATATTCGGCTCGGCTATACCGCCGGCCCACAAGACCCGGTGTTCTATTTCCATCACAACGGCTACCAATCCCACCGCATTCTTGATGAGTTGATCGACGCGGTGACGGCTTTCCTCGATGAAAATCCCGACGAGTTCATCCTCTTCGATTTCCACCAGCTGGGTGATGCGTCAAAACCTTTCGACCACTCGCAACTCTATGATTTGCTGATGCGCCGCCTGCGTTTGCGCCTGATCTCTGCTTGGGGTGCATACAGGACCATCGAGCAGCTCAAGAACGACAGTTTACAGCGCCGTATTGTCCTAGCCGCACCGCCGAATCTCGCGGTGTACAGCGATAATTTCTGGCCATCAATCACGCATAAGTGGAATGGCAAAGTATTCACTGACGCCAGCGACCTGCAATCCCATATCCGCACCACGCTCATAGACGCGCCCTATACGACATTTCTGTGGTCGTTGCCGGCGACATGCTATTCGCTGCTGGGCGGGCCCCAGCACATCAAAACCCAGATCGACGACTGGTTTCACACCACCCGCGACTGGGTCACCCGCTGCAGCGTCATCAGCACGGATTTCTTCGAGGAGTCGGAAATAGTCCGCTACTGCTGGAGCGCCAACAGCATGAAAGCTGTTTACGGCGAAGCCTTGCATGATCGGGAACCCGCCTGACACCGGGTCGCTGTACGCTGGCATTCCTTACCCGGAAAGAGGCATGATCAGGGCGCAATGACAATAAGAAGCGCCCTGACATGACCCGAACCGCCAGAGTCACCGACCCCTCCTACGAACTGATGGACGACCACAACGGGTTGTCGATCATCTATCGCCAGCATGGATTCCCCTGCCCGCTGGTGCGCTGGCATTTTCACAAGGAATACGAACTGCATCTGATCGTCGCCAGTTCCGGCAAGGTGTTCATCGGTGATTACATTGGCAACTTTTACCCGCAAAGCCTGTTCCTGACCGGGCCTAATCTGCCTCATAACTGGATCAGTCAGGTGGCCGAGGATGAGGTCGTGCCCAAACGCGACATGCTGGTCAACTTTACGGATGAGTTGTTCGAAAGCGGTCATCAGGTGTTCGCTGAACTCAAGTCCCTGGCCCCTCTGCTGGAGCGTGCGCAATACGGCATCGAATTTCGTTGCAAGCACACCATCCGCCAGGCGACCACGTTGATGCAACGCATCGCCGACACTCAAGGCGTGACCCGGCTTGGGCACTTTTTTATCCTGCTGGAACTGCTCGCGGCGTCGGACGACTTTCAATTACTGTCGGGCGCCACCACGCCGCAACTGGCGGATGAACACAACATCGACCGCACCAACCGGGCGGTGGATTACATTTTTGCGCATTACGCCCGCGACTTGCCGCTGGAAGAAGTCGCCGAGCACTTGGGCATGAAGCCGACTTACTTCAGCCGGGTGTTCAAACAGGCTACCGGCCGCTGCTTCATCGAGTTCGTCAATCGCCTGCGCATCAGCAAATCCTGCGAGTTGCTGGCCGATGGCGACAAGCCGGTGACCGATGTGTGTTTCGAATCCGGCTTTAACAATATTTCCAATTTCAATCGGCGTTTTCAGCAGCTCAAGGGCATGACGCCTTCGCATTACCGGCGGTTGGCGGTACAGCGGCTGACCGAACAGAATCTAGGTTAAAAACACAATTCTTGTGGGAGCGGGCTTGCCCGCGATGGCGTCGGCACATTCATAATTGATGTGGCTGACATTGCTGTCGCGAGCAAGCCCGCTCCCACAAGTGCTGTATTTACGGCCTGAAACCTGTACATATCCGATGTCACACTATCAAGAAGAGGCGCTTTCCTGTGCCTTCTGTTGAAAACCCCAGTGCAAAATAGTATCGATTCAAGTGCGATGGATGATTTGTCTCATCCTCAATTGAAGGCTGTAATCAGTGCACATTCTTCCTGCCGTCGGAAGACACAAAAACAATAACTGTCCTTCTGTCCCCCATCGGGTGCAGAAAAGGAGTGCACGATGCAACCTTCTGTAAAAGCTCTGCTTGCCCTCACCTGCATGACCCTCAGCAGCGTCAGCCTCGGCGCTCAGACCCTGACCATCGCCACCGTCAACAACAGCGACATGATCCGTATGCAAAAGCTCTCGAAAACCTTCGAGGCCGAGCACCCGGACATCAAGCTCAATTGGGTGGTGCTGGAAGAAAACGTCCTGCGTCAACGCCTGACCACTGACATCGCTACCCAAGGCGGGCAATTCGATGTGCTGACCATCGGCATGTACGAAGCCGCACTGTGGGGCGCCAAGGGCTGGCTGGAGCCGATGAAGGATTTGCCTGCGACTTACGCTCTCGACGACGTATTCCCTTCGGTGCGTGAAGGCCTTTCGGTGAAGGGCTCGCTCTACGCCCTGCCGTTTTACGCAGAAAGCTCCATTACCTATTACCGCACCGACCTGTTCAAGGGCGCCGGGTTGATCATGCCCGAGCACCCGACCTGGACCCAGATCGGTGAATTCGCCAGCAAACTCACCAATAAGGACAAAGAACAGTACGGCATCTGCCTGCGGGGCAAGGCCGGCTGGGGCGAGAACATGGCGCTGATCACCACCGTCGCCAATGCTTACGGTGCGCGCTGGTTCGATGAGCAATGGAAGCCGGAATTCACCGGTCCCGAGTGGAAAAACGCGCTGAACTTCTACGTCGACACGATGAAGAAGTCCGGCCCGCCGGGCGCGTCCAGCAACGGCTTCAACGAGAACCTGGCGCTGTTCAATAGCGGCAAGTGCGCGATCTGGGTCGACGCCAGCGTCGCCGGCTCCTTCGTCACCGACAAGACCCAAAGCAAGGTCAGCGAGCACGTCGGCTTCACCTACGCGCCGCACGAGACAACCGATAAAGGTTCGGCCTGGTTGTACTCCTGGGCGCTGGCGATCCCTACCAGTTCCAAGGCCAAGGACGCGGCGAAAACCTTCAGTGCCTGGGCGACCTCCAAGGAATACGGTGCGCTGGTTGCTGAAAAAGATGGCATCGCCAACGTACCGCCCGGCACTCGGGCCTCGACCTACAGCGAGGCTTACATGAGTGCAGCGCCGTTTGCCAAGGTCACGCTGGAATCGCTGAAAGCGGCGGACCCGAGCAAGCCGACCCTCAAGCCGGCGCCTTACATTGGCATTCAGTTGGTGACCATTCCTGAATTCCAGGCGGTGGGCACCCAGGTCGGCAAGCTGTTTTCGGCGGCGCTGATCGGCCAGACCACGGTCGACCAGGCGCTTGCGGCCGCCCAGCAAACCACAGAACGCGAGATGAAGCGCGCCGGTTATCCCAAATAACCCCTCGCCACAAAAGCCCGCTCCCACATTTTGATCTTCGTCTGTCTGTCCTAATCGGTTAAATGCCATGAATATTTCAACTGCCAAAGCTCACATGGACATCCCCCAACCGGTGCGTAAAAGCCGGTTGGCCAATCCCGGCTGGTTTCTGGTCAGCCCCTCGGTGGCGTTGTTGCTGCTGTGGATGATCGTGCCGCTGGGCATGACCGTTTACTTTTCGATGATCCGCTACAACCTGCTCTACCCCGGTGAAAACGAGTTCGTCGGGCTGGAGAACTTCACCTACTTCCTGACCGACTCGGGGTTCATGCCGGGCGCCACCAACACCCTGTTGCTGGTCGGCAGCGTGTTGCTGATCAGCGTGGTCCTGGGTGTGTTGATCAGCGCGTTGCTGGAAGCCAGTGAATTCCTCGGCCGCGGTATCGTGCGGGTGATGCTGATCTCGCCGTTTTTCATCATGCCCACGGTCGGGGCGCTGATCTGGAAGAACCTGATTTTCCACCCGGTCTCGGGGATTCTCGCCTACGTCTGGAAACTGTTCGGCGCGCAGCCGGTGGACTGGCTGGCGCATTACCCGCTGCTGTCGATCATCATCATCGTCTCCTGGCAATGGCTGCCGTTCGCGATCCTGATCCTGATGACCGCCATGCAGTCTCTCGACCAGGAACAGAAGGAAGCCGCACGCCTCGACGGCGCCGGGCCGATCGCGATTTTCTGGCACCTGACCTTGCCGCACCTGGCCCGGCCGATTGCGGTGGTGGTGATGATCGAAACCATCTTCCTGCTCTCGGTGTTCGCCGAAATCTTCACCACCACCAACGGCGGCCCCGGCTATGCCTCGACCAACCTCGCGTACCTGATCTACAACCAGGCGCTGGTGCAGTTCGACGTCGGCATGGCGTCCGCCGGCGGCTTGATCGCGGTGGTGATCGCCAACATCGCGGCCATCGTGCTGGTGCGCATGATCGGCAAAAACCTGACCGACAAGACTTGAGGCCTGCGCCATGACCCTTCAACAATCCCGCCGTCTGCAAAGCCTGCTGCTCGGCACCCTGGCCTGGGCCATCGCGATCCTGATCTTCTTCCCGATCTTCTGGATGGTGATGACCAGTTTCAAAACCGAAATCGATGCGTTCGCCACGCCGCCGCAGTTCATCTTCACGCCGACGCTGGAGAACTACCTGCACATCAACGAGCGCAGCGACTACTTCAGTTTTGCCTGGAACTCGGTGGTGATTTCCTTCAGCGCCACGGCCCTGAGCCTGCTGATCGCGGTGCCGGCGGCGTACTCGATGGCGTTCTACGAAACCCAGCGCACCAAAGGCACTCTGCTGTGGATGCTCTCGACCAAGATGCTGCCGCCGGTGGGCGTATTGATGCCGATCTACCTGCTGGCCAAGAGTTTCGGCCTGCTCGATACGCGCATCGCACTGATCGTGATCTACACGCTGATCAACCTGCCGATCGTGGTCTGGATGATTTACACCTACTTCAAGGACATCCCCAAAGACATCCTCGAAGCCGCGCGCCTGGACGGCGCGACCCTGTGGCAGGAAATGGTCCGGGTGCTGCTGCCGATCGCCAAGGGAGGTCTCGCGTCCACGGTGTTGCTGTCGCTGATCCTGTGCTGGAACGAGGCGTTCTGGTCGCTGAACCTGACCTCGTCGAAGGCCGCGCCGTTGACCGCATTGATCGCTTCCTACTCAAGTCCCGAAGGTCTGTTCTGGGCCAAGTTGTCGGCGGTCTCGACGCTGGCCTGCGCACCGATCCTGATCTTCGGCTGGATTAGCCAGAAACAACTGGTCCGCGGCCTGTCGTTCGGCGCCGTGAAATAGCCCTCAAAGAATAAGCACAAAGGAGCGCCACCATGGCCAACCTGAAAATCAAGAATCTGCAAAAAGGCTTCGAAGGCTTTTCCATCATCAAGGGCATCGACCTGGAAGTGAACGACAAGGAATTCGTGGTCTTCGTCGGCCCGTCGGGCTGCGGTAAATCCACCCTGCTGCGCCTGATCGCCGGGCTGGAAGAAGTCAGCGGCGGCACCATCGAACTCGATGGCCGCGACATCACCGAAGTCAGCCCGGCCAAGCGCGACCTGGCGATGGTGTTTCAGACCTACGCCTTGTACCCGCACATGAGCGTGCGCAAAAACATGTCGTTTGCTCTCGACCTGGCCGGCGTGCCGAAAGCCGAAGTGGAAAAGAAAGTCGGCGAAGCGGCGCGCATCCTTGAGCTGGGGCCGATGCTCGAACGTAAACCGAAACAGTTGTCTGGCGGCCAGCGTCAACGCGTGGCCATCGGCCGCGCCATCGTGCGCAACCCGAAAATCTTCCTGTTCGACGAACCGCTGTCGAACCTCGACGCCGCTCTGCGGGTGCAGATGCGTCTGGAACTGTTGCGTCTGCACAAAGACCTGAAAGCCACGATGATCTACGTGACCCACGATCAGGTTGAAGCGATGACCATGGCTGACAAAGTGGTCGTCCTCAATGGCGGCAAAATCGAGCAAGTCGGCTCGCCGCTGGATCTGTATCACCAGCCGGCCAATTTGTTCGTCGCAGGCTTTCTCGGCACGCCGAAAATGGGTTTCCTCAAGGGTAAAGTCACCCGCGTCGAAAGCCAAAGCTGCGAAGTCCTGCTGGACGCCGGCACCCGCATCACGCTTCCGCTGGCTGGCGCCAATCTGAACGTCGGTGGCGCCGTAACCCTGGGCATTCGTCCGGAGCACCTCAACCTCGCGCAAACAGGCGACTGCACCTTGCAAGTCACTGCCGACGTCAGCGAACGCCTGGGCAGCGACACCTTCTGCCACGTCGTGACCGCTTCCGGCGAAGCGCTGACCATGCGCGTTCGCGGCGACCTGGCCAGCCGCTACGGCGAAGTCTTGAGCCTGCACCTGGACGCCGAACACTGCCATTTATTCGATGCCGACGGCGTGGCGCTGACCCGCCCGTTGCGCGCAGCGGCCTGATTTAGAGAGCCTGTGATGAAACTCAATAAACACAACCTCAACCGCCTCGCCTCCGAGGTGGTCCTGCCGGCCTACACCCTGAGCGATACGCGCCAGGGCATCGCCCACATTGGCGTCGGCGGTTTTCACCGTGCTCATCAGGCGTATTACACCGACGCGCTGATGAACACCGGCGAAGGCCTGGACTGGGCGATTTGCGGAGTCGGCCTGCGCGCCGAAGACCGCCGCGCCCGGGACGATCTGAAGGAGCAGGACTACCTGTTCACCCTGTTCGAACTCGGCGATACCGACGACACCGAAGTCCGGGTCATCGGTGCAATTCGCGACATGCTGTTGGCCGAAGACGGCGCGCAGGCGTTGATCGACAAACTCGCCAGCCCAGAGATCCGCATCGTTTCGCTGACCATCACCGAAGGCGGCTACTGCATCGACGACAGCAACGGCGAGTTCATGGCCCACCTGCCGCAAATCCAGTACGACCTGGCGAACCCGAACGCACCGAAAACCGTGTTCGGCTTTCTCTGCGCCGCACTGGCCAAACGCCGCGCCGCCGGCACGCCGGCCTTCACCTTGATGTCTTGCGATAACCTGCCGCACAACGGCGCGGTCACCCGCAAAGCCTTGTTGGCGTTCGCCGCTTTGCGCGATGCCGATCTGCGCGACTGGATTGAGAGCAACGTCAGCTTCCCTAACGCCATGGTCGACCGCATCACCCCGATGACCAGCACCGAACATCGCCTGCAACTGGCCGACAAACATGCGCTGGACGATGCCTGGCCGGTAGTCTGCGAACCCTTTGTGCAATGGGTGCTGGAAGACAAGTTCGTCAACGGGCGTCCGGCCTGGGAAAAGGTCGGCGTGCAATTCACCGACGACGTCACGCCCTATGAAGAGATGAAAATCAAACTGCTCAACGGCAGTCACCTGGCCCTGACGTATCTGGGGTTTTTGAAGGGTTATCGCTTCGTTCACGAGACCATGAATGACCCGCTGTTCGTGCGTTACATGCGTGCCTACATGGACTTGGATGTCACACCGCAACTGTCGCCCGTACCGGGGATTGATCTGACGGACTACAAGAACACGCTGGTGGCGCGCTTCTCTAATCAGGCGATTGCCGATCAGCTGGAGCGGGTGTGTTCGGACGGGTCGTCGAAGTTTCCCAAGTTCACTGTTCCGACGATCAATCGCCTGATTGCCGATGGCCGGGAGACCAAGCGCGCCGCGTTGGTGGTGGCAGCCTGGGCGTTGTATTTGAAGGGGGTGGATGAGAATGGCGATACCTACTCGATACCCGATCCGAGGGCTACGTTCTGTCAGGCATTGGTGGCGGATGATGCGTTGATTACCCAGCGGTTGCTGGAGGTTGAAGATATCTTTGGTACGGCGATTCCGCGTTCGCCGGAGTTTGTGGCGGCGTTTGAATGGTGCTGTAACAGCTTGCGAGAGGTGGGGGTTTCGCGGACGTTGGAGCGGGTGTTGGCGTAAGTGCGGCGGTGAAACCACTGCCGTCTTCGCGGGCAAGCCCGCTCCCACAGTGGTCTGTGGTGGAACACAGATTTGTGAACGACGTTGATCCCTGTGGGAGCGGGCTTGCCCGCGATGACGGACTGACAGGCAGCCCATATGTTGAACCTGACGATCCAAGGACCTTCGATGGCAAACCAACAATTATTCCTCGGCATCGACTGCGGCACCCAAGGCACCAAAGCCGTGATCCTCGACGCCCACAGCGGGCAGGTCCTCGGTCAGGGCGCCGCCGTGCACTGCTTGATCAGCGGCGCCAACGGTCGGCGTGAGCAAGACACCAGCCAGTGGCTGGAAGCGTTCACCCTCGCCACTCGCCGCGCCTTACTCGCCGCGAAAGTCGACGGCCAGGACATCCTCGGGATCGGTGTCTCCGGCCAGCAACACGGCCTGGTGCTGCTCGACGAACAGGGCCAGGTGTTGCGTCCGGCCAAGCTCTGGTGCGACACCGAATCCACCCCGGAGAATGACCGTCTGCTGACTCACCTCGGTGGCGAAAAAGGCTCACTGGAACGCCTCGGCGTGGTCATCGCGCCGGGCTACACCGTGTCCAAACTGCTGTGGACCAAAGAACAGCACCCGGACATTTTCGCCCGAATCGCCCGCATCCTCCTGCCCCACGATTACCTCAACCACTGGCTCACCGGCCGCAGTTGCAGCGAGTACGGTGACGCCTCCGGCACCGGCTATTTCAACGTGCGGACCCGTCAATGGGATTTGCAATTGCTGCGCGACATCGACCCGACCGGCCGCCTGCAAGCCGCGCTGCCTGAGTTGATCGACGCGCATCAAGCGGTCGGCACGATCCTGCCGAGCATCGCCGAACACCTGGGCATCAACCCGCAAGCGCTGGTGTCCAGCGGTGGCGGTGACAACATGATGGGCGCGATCGGCACCGGCAACATCAAGCCCGGCGCGATCACCATGAGCCTCGGGTCTTCGGGGACGGTGTACGCCTACTCCGAGCAGCCGAAAGTCAGCCCGGATGCGTCAGTCGCGACCTTCTGTTCTTCCAGCGGTGGCTGGCTGCCGTTGATCTGCACCATGAACCTGACCAACGCCACCGGGGTCATTCGTGAGCTGTTCGAGCTCGATATCGAGCAATTCAATGATCTGGTGGCAGAAGCACCCATCGGTGCCGACGGCGTGTGCATGTTGCCGTTCCTCAACGGTGAACGCGTCCCCGCCCTGCCCCATGCCACCGGCAGCCTGCTCGGCCTGACCATGACCAACCTGACCCAAGCCAATCTGTGCCGTGCCGTGGTGGAAGGCACGACCTTCGGTGTGCGTTATGGACTAGACCTGCTGCGCCAGAATGGCTTACAAAGCCGCAGCATTTGCCTGATCGGCGGCGGTTCGAAAAGCCCGGTGTGGCGGCAGATCGTCGCCGACATCATGAACACCCCGGTCATCTGCACCGAACAAAGCGAAGCCGCCGCCCTCGGCGCGGCGATTCAGGCGGCGTGGTGCAAGTCTTGGGCAAACGGCCACGAGGACAGTCTGGCGGACCTTTGCGAGCGTTGCGTGAAGCTCGATCCAGCCAGTGAAACCTTGCCGATTGCGCAAAATGTGGCGGCCTGTCAGCAGGCCTATGAACGCTATCAACAGCATGTCGTAACCCTTTAACGAGCGAATAATTATGTATCTGGTGTGTGGCGAAGCGCTGTTCGATTTCTTCAGTGAAGACGACGCCAGCGGCCTGGCTTCAAAAGTGAATTTCAAGGCGATTGCCGGCGGTTCGCCGTTCAACGTCGCCGTCGGACTGCGGCGGTTGGGCGTGGACGCGGCACTCTTTGCCGGACTCTCCACCGACTACCTCGGTCGACGCTTGCAGCAGGTTTTGCAGAATGAGGGCGTGCGTCCCGACTACCTGGTGGACTTCGCCGCACCGACCACGCTGGCAATGGTCGCGGTCGGCGCCAATGGCTCGCCGCACTACAGCTTTCGCGGTGAAGGTTGCGCAGATCGTCAGCTTAAATCCGAGCACCTGCCGGAGCTGGGGCCTGACGTGCGCGGTTTGCACATCGGCTCGTTTTCCCTGGTGGTGCAGCCGATTGCCAACACGCTGCTGGCATTGGTGCAGCGTGAAAGCGGCAAACGCTTGATCAGCCTTGATCCAAACGTGCGACTCAATCCCCAGCCCAACATCGACCTATGGCGGTCGCGGATTGCGACGCTGGTTGAGTTGGCCGACTTGATCAAAGTCAGCGATGAGGATTTGAGCCTGCTGTATCCCGAGCAGGATCCGCAGCGGGTTATCGAGGGTTGGTTGCAGCACCGTTGTCAGTTGGTGTTTTTGACCCGCGGTGGCGAAGGTGCGACGGTGTTCAGCCGCAAGCATGGCTCATGGTCAGTGCCGGCCAGCGCAGTGAAAATCGCCGATACCGTGGGCGCGGGGGATACGTTCCAGGCGGCGGTGATTACCTGGCTGACGGAGCAGCAGCTGGATTCGGTTGAAGGTGTGCAATCGCTTGAGCGCGAGCAAATCGACGGGATGTTGAGGTTTGCGGTGAGTGCCGCGGCGCTGACCTGCAGCAAGACCGGGCCGGATTTGCCGTATCGGCAGCAGTTGGAAATGCGCTGAATGTAAGGCCCTCATCGCGAGCAGGCTCGCTCCCACAGTAGATCTTCAGTGAACACAGGTTGTGTGCCCGGCAACGATCCAATGTGGGAGCGAGCCTGCTCGCGATGGCGATGTAACACACGCCGCCAATCCAACGGTCACACCATCGAAAGCCTGAAATGACTGTCAATTCGGGATCGCCGCAAAGGTGTGACGCTGTCATGTTCAGGAACGGATGACGAACTAAGTCCAGCATTCATTGGCCCAAACCGTGTACCTAGGGGTTTTCCTGATAGCCCAAGGCATCCACACCTACGCCATTTGCGCCTTGAACGAGGCGGTTTAATGCTGCACCATCCGCACCAGCTTATTCAAAGGACGGAATTAAAGGCATGCTGGACGCGAACGCAACCCATATTTCCCTGACGCTGGAAGGCGTTTCCGTTGACCTGCAAGTGCTCAGCTTCGTCGGTCGCGAAACCCTCAATCAGCCATTCTGTTTCGACATCGAACTGGTCAGCGCCCGTCCCGACCTGAAGCTCGAAGAGTTGCTGCACAAGCCTGGCTGCCTGACCTTCGGCGCAACCGGCGAAGGCATCATTCACGGTCTGGTCTATCGCATCGAGCAAGGCGACTCCGGCAAAAGCCTGACGCGCTACAGCATCAGCCTGGTCCCGCAACTCGCTTACCTGCGCCACAACCATGACCAGCAGATTTTCCAGCATTTAAGTGTGCCGAAGATCATCGCCCAGGTACTGGAGGCGCGCGGCATCCTGTCTGACGCCTACAGTTTCCAGCTCGGCGCGATCTACCCCGAGCTCGATTACTGCGTCCAGTACGACGAATCCGACCTGCATTTCATCCAGCGTCTGTGTGAAGAGGAAGGCATTCACTTCCACTTCCAGCACAGCGCCAGCGGCCACAAACTCGTCTTCGGCGATGACCAGACGGTGTTCCGCAAACTCGCGCCCGTGGCCTACCAGCAAGACTCCGGCATGGCCGCCACGAAACCGGTGATCAAGCGCTTCAACCTGCGCCTGGAAACCCGCACCACCCGCGTCAGCCGCCGCGACTACGACTTCGAGAAACCAAGCATCCTGCCCGAAGGCGCCGCCAAGAGCACCTTCGCGCCGGACCTCGAAGACTACGACTACCCTGGCCGCTTCACCGACCGTGCACGCGGCAAGCAACTGGCGACCCGCGCGCTGGAACGCCATCGCAGCGATTACCAACTGGCCGAAGGCAAAGGCGACGAACCCACCCTGGTCAGCGGCCACTTCATGGCCCTGAGCGAACACCCGCGCGCCGAGTGGAACGACCTCTGGCTGTTGCTCGAAGTCGTGCACGAAGGCAAGCAGCCGCAAGTGCTCGGCAAAAACGTCACCAGCGACGTCACCCACAACAAAGATGATTTCCATCAGGGCTACCGCAACACCTTCCTCGCCACCCCGTGGGACGCACACTTCCGCCCGGCCCTCGAACACCCGAAACCGAAAGTCCTGGGCAGCCAGACCGCCATCGTCACCGGCCCGCCCGGCGAAGAAATCCACTGCGACGAATACGGCCGCGTCAAAGTGCAATTCCACTGGGACCGCGACGGCCAGGCCAACGACAAGACCAGTTGCTGGCTACGCGTCGCCACTGGCTGGGCCGGCAGTGCCTATGGCGGCATCGCCATCCCGCGCGTCGGCATGGAAGTCCTCGTCACCTTCCTCGAAGGCGACCCCGACCAACCGCTGATCACCGGCTGCCTGTTCCACAAGGAAAACGTCGTCCCCTACGACCTGCCGGCGAACAAGACCCGCAGCACCTTCAAAACCCTCAGCTCACCGGGCGGCAAGGGTTACAACGAGTTCCGTATCGAAGACAAGAAAGGTGCGGAACAGATCTACCTGCACGCCCAGCGCGACTGGGATGAAAACATCGAGCACGACCAGAAGATCCGCATCGGCAACGAACGCCATGACACGGTCGAGGCCAATATTTTCAGCGAGTTCAAGGTTGAAGAACACCGCATTACCCATCTCGACCGCAAGACCGAAGCGCGGGCGGATGATCACCTGACCGTGGCGGTAACTCAGCATTTGAAGGTGGGGACAGCGCAGTTTGTCGAGGCGGGTCAGGAGATTCATTACCACGCTGGCGAGAAGGTGGTGGTTGAAGGCGGGATGGAACTGACGGCCAAGGCTGGCGGGAGTTTCGTCAAGGTTGATGCGGGGGGGGTGACGATCAGTGGGGCTGAGGTGAAGGTGAACACTGGGGGCTCGCCTGGGGTGGGGACAGGGATTGGAATCCTCGCCCCCCTCATACCCGGCCTCGCCGCCGCCGACATCGCCGGGCACCTGATGCAACAAGCCAAGCCCAACCCGACCTGGCTGGAATTGAACCTGAACTACGACAACCTTGAGCCGGTGCCGGGTGCGTCGTATCGCGTTGACTTCGCCGATGGCTCCACGCGTGAAGGCGTGCTGGATGACGACGGCTTCGCCCGATTGGAAGATGTGCCGAAAGGACCGGCCAAAGTGTATTACGGCGAGGATCCGAGGCCGTTCAATCGTGAAAGCGTAACGGTCGTACAGAACTCGGACGAGAAAGTTAACGAAGATTTACGCAAGCTCGGCCTGGACCCGGATCAGGTTGATTTACAAGCATTAGTGGAGAAAGCCGCAGGGAGGCTGACATGAGCGAGGCAGTAGCTGAGAGCGCAAACGAGGGTGGCGAAGACCGTAGCGCCGCTTATCAAGAAGCAGCGATTGAACTGGCAAAAGGTATCGCGCTCGGCGCAGTGCCGTTTCTGGGCCAGGCCATCGACGCCTACGACACTATCGAATCCTCTATCGTCCTCTACAACGCAGAGTCAACGGATGGTAAGGAAGACGCGCAATTCGATCTGTTGATGGCCGTGATCGGCTGGGTTCCAGGACCGGGCGACGGCCTGAAGAAGAGCTTGCGAATCGTCAACAAAGACCCGCAACGCTACGCCCCGGTCCTGTTCGACCTGCTTCGCTTCGTCCTCCAGGAATGCGGGGTTAAAACCAGCCCTGAAGAGCTGCTCAAACAGATTTTCGACGCGGGAAAACTGCGTTCCGAACTCGACGAAATCATCACCGGCGTGAAAGGCTCCTCTACGTTCCAGAGCCTGCCCAACTGGGCCAAAACATCGGTAGTCACCGTCCTCGCAGCCTCCCGCGACAACATGCCGGCCATGGTCGGCATCGTTGAGAAGCGGCTGCTTAAATGGAAAGGCATGCAGCGCAACAGTTCTGCGGCCTCCTCCGGCTCAAGCCACCCGAAAAGAGCGGAAAAGCCTGCCAACAAAGACTCGGCCGTTGCGGCAAAGGGCACCGATGGCGCGAGCGGCACCCATTCCAACCAGGTCGAAGCCTCCAAGGTAGGCCTTCAGGCCCCGTCCAGCATTTTGAATGAAGGATTGGGGGTGAGTGGGGAGCACATTGCCGACTACATCTGCGCAGTGGAGTTTGGCTGGGGCAAGGATTGGGATGGGCATGACAAGGGCGCGGATGGGAAGTGGCTTGAGGGTGTGCCGAGTGCGAGTAAGACGGGGAAGCTCTCAAAGGGTGGGAGCCCCAAGGCCCGCCATGTGCTTTACAAGTTGACAGATGGTGCTAACGGAACTGGCATTGATGCTGTCTGGCGCGCCAATCCTGCCACGAACGACGGAAAAAAATTTGCGATTGTTGAGGCAAAAGCAAGTCGCGACGAAGATGGCCCGAAGTTTATGCGTAAACCCAATAACACCCGTAAACCCGGTGTCGCCTCAAAGCTGGGTGTTTCGGGTGTAACCGATCCAAGTGAGTTGCTGGAGCCTCTAGAACCCGAACAAAGCGTCTATCCTGATAAGAAAAAAGGGAAACTTGCGAAATCTAAGACTGCCCCTGCTCCAATCGATAAAACAAAAAATAAGCCTGCTAAAAGAACCAAAGAAATACTTGTACAAATGAGCAAGGAGTGGATCCAGAAAAACATTGGCGATGCTGTATCTGAACGACTAGCCGATCAGGTTTCGGCTTCGTATAGCCGGCATTTATTTTATGCCCCTTTGTACCATCCTAAACAAAGCCCAAAAGAACACGCCGAGGCTCGACTGAACAACAGCGATGAAACAACCCACACCAGCCATTCTGCGTTCCATTACGCCGACAGCGAAATCAAGTCCTTTGTGAACAAGCGAAAAAAATCTCTTGCCGCAAAACACGGGGCACTACCTTCGCTGACCATCGAGTAATATTCATCATGAATAAGAGACAAAAATTTCTTAGTGAGACCAGATATAAAGACTTTCTGGCTTACAGCGAAGAAACGAAAGAATTCTGGAAAACAAATAAGTTTGAGTCAGACTCTCCTGAGCAAGAGGCGTCACTGAGGGCAAATCACTTTAAGAATTTGGCGCTTAAAAAATTATTCATCGCTTACACAGCAGGAGCAGAAATCTCTTCGCTGGCACCACTGCTTGAAGATCTCATTTCGAGATATGAAGAGCGCCAAAATAAACTTTCAGATTCCGAACAAATTGAAAATATTTCACCACTTGCCATCGACGACTGGCCTGATGAATTTGAAGAGTGTGTGCAAATTTTTAGTTTATGCGTCTTACTCCACAGAACGGACCTACTAAAGAGATTTGTCAAGCTTTTAGATGACGCAAACTACAAAGGAGAGGACACTCTTTACGAAGACCTGCTTCGTAAAGTGCTACCTGACCGTGAAGATGTCGATGAATGGTTTCACGATGTATACACTCCTTTAATTCAGGCTATATATGCCGATGAGAAAGAGGAGGCATCACAATTACTAGATGATTACTGTAAACAGTGGTATGCCGCATTCAAACATGCCCCTTGGCACGACTCGCATTTGCAAGGAGACGAAGGAAGTTATGTTGGATACTGGGCATTCGAGGCCGGGGCAATTGCCTTTCTATATGGTATTGACGATAGAAAGATCAATCATATGGTTTATCCAAAAGATCTGGTCGAATATGCTAGAAACCACAAGGGAGATACTGACTCTCAGATTAACCGAATTGTCGCCGGCGAACCATGTAGCAAAACTGGCTACTGGTTTACTCCGGCACGAGCCAACTCCAGGCATCACTTCCAACAAGGCGAAATCATGCCGAGTTTCAGTGATTCGAAATGGGGCGATACGCTTTGGTATTGGTCAGGTGAAGAATGATAGCGCGGCCAGTTTGAAATGACTTCAGGAACTGATTCTTGCGAACGGCGGGAAAGCCCCTAAGCTTTTCACCTATAGAGCAAAGAAAGAGAAGATACTCTTATCAGGCTTGATACCCATGACCATACGACAAAAATATTTCAGAAAAAAACATTATGAAAACTTCCTCAGAGAACATGATGAAGTCATAGAATTTTTCAAGACCAACAAATTTAAATCTGACTCTGCCGAAGAGGAAGCGTCTCTTAGATCAGCATTTTTTCAGACTTTAGCACTCGACAGACTGCTCGCTAGCTATACCGCGGGCGAGAGTATAGAAACTCTCGCTCCCCTGCTTGAGGACGTGATTGAAAAGTATGAGACTCGTCAGAAAGCCCTAGCAGATTATGAGAATTCCGAAAAAATCTCTCCTTTGGCATTGGATGACTGGCCAGATCAGTATGAGGAAGCTGTCCAAGTTATAGGTTTATGCATCTTACTGCATCGAATTGATTTGCTGCCGCGTTTCGTAAAGCTCATTGATGAAGCGGGTTATGCTGGGGACGACACTCTTTATGAAGACTTGCTGAAAAAAGTTCTACCCCACCGGCATGATGTAGACCGTTGGTATCACGATGTGTATACACCGCTTATCCAAGCCATCTACATTGATAGTAAAGAGGAGGCTTCGAATCTACTCAAAAAATATTGTCAACAGTGGTACCCAGCTTTTAAGCAAGCTCCGTGGCACGACACCCATCTTCAGGGGGAGGAAGGCAACTACGTCGGCTATTGGGCTATCGAAGCAGGTGCAATTGCGTTTCTGTATGGCATAGACGACAGCAAAATAGATCACATGGTTTATCCAAAAAACTTGGTTGAATACGCCAGAAACTATCGACCGACTAATGGATCGCAGGTTGCTCGTGTAGATGCAGGGCAACCGTGAAAAAGACAAGACCCTTACCGGGCCTGACACCCATGACAATACGACAAAAATATTTCAGTGAGACACGTTATGATAACGTCCTCAGGGAACATGATGAGCTCATAGAATTTTTTCTGATAAATAAATTTAGATCTGACTCTGACTTAGAGGAGACCTCTCAGCGCGCCAGGTATTTTCAGACTCTTGCTTTAGACGGAATACTCGTAACTTACACTGCTGGTGAGAACATAGAGTCCCTCATCCCCCTTCTTAAGGACTTGATTGGAAAGTACGAAATTCGCCAAAAAGCCTTGGCCGATTATCAGGATGCCCCAAATATTTCACCATTAGCAATAGATGACTGGCTTAACCAATACGAAGAAGCCGTTCAAGTGATTAGCCTGTGCATTCTTTTGCATCGCACTGACTTGCTCTCCCGCTTCGTCAAGCTCATCGACGATGCGGGTTACGCGGGTGAAGACACGCTATATGAGGCCTTACTGAATAAGGTAATGCCAAATCGGCACGACGTAGACGAGTGGTATCACGATGTATATACGCCACTGATTCAAGCAATCTATACCGATAGCGAAGACGAGCCGCCAAAACTACTAAAAAAATACTGCCAGCAGTGGTATCCAGCATTCAAGCAATCCCCTTGGCATGATTCCCACCTACAAGGAGACGAAGGAAGTTATGTTGGATACTGGGCTTTCGAGGCCGGAGCCATTGCTTTTTTATACGGTATTGATGACAGCAAAATAGATCACATGGTCTACCCCAGAGATCTGGTCGATTACGCCAGGTGCCATTCAGCATCGAATGCGTCCGTTCCTGAGATTTGACCGGGGCAGACAATAAACCGCGCGTACATAAGTTAGTGCCCACTTCAGAAACGGACGTCGAACTCAGCTCATGGAACTTCAATTCACCATAACCCCAGCCCACACCCGAATCCGCTTGGCTGTACTGCTGGAGCGCGAAATGCTCAAGCATGATCAGCAGCAGACTCAATTACTCGGTTACGTCGAGCGTGTGCAGGATCGTTTGCTATCTCCGTTGCTGTTTGCACTGTGTCTTGGAGCCGGCGCGCTGGCGATTTATTTCCCCGAACGTCAACTCACTTCCGAAAAAAAAATTTCGATGGTTTTATTCGGGGTGGTTTTCGCCCCGCTCTGGTGGTTTTTCTCAGGTCGGCTGCTGGGGTACCTGAGTACACGCATGGCCGCCAACCGTACCAAGCCGCGAGCACCTTTGCGTGGCTTGAACCAGCGTCTTATCGAAACCAGGCTACGCACAAACCTCGAAGCCACTGAAGGTGATTATCGCCTCCAACTCGATGACAAGGGTTTCACCATGATCAACCCCAAGGGCATCAAGAGCGGTTTAGCATGGGGACAGGTTGTGCGCGTGAAGGAGAGTTTCGATTTCTACTTTATTTCTTGCGCCGAACTGGATCGTAAGGGAAAGGCATATCTCATCCCCAGACACAGCGATGCCATGGACGCAGAGCAATATCAGCAAGGCTTGAAACTGTTTCTAAGCAGAGTGCCCACCCCCACCTTGTGACGGCTAGTGAGGCTTCAAAGCCTGCCCCCAAGAGGCAGGCTCGCTTTTGCAGGTGCGACGTCAGGCGGGCGCCTTCCACCCCATCATCCGCTGCTGTGCCACCTGCAACAGATCAAAACCATCCTGAGTCAGCAGATAAAGCGCATGGGTAATGTGCGGAATATCCTGAACATCCCCGTGCTTGAAGCATTGGCAATGGAGGGTTTCAAGTAACTGGCTGGCGGCCCGGACCCGCTGTAAGGCGGCTTCGAGAATGTCTTGGGGATTGGCTTCGGTGTCGATCACCAAGGGACTTGAGTCGGTAACGCTGCTGTTGATTGAACGGTAGCGATCGGGAAACGGGTTTAGCGTAGGCATAGTAATTACTCGGGTATTAATTAGTAATCGCCAGCACCGTGACCAAACGGTGGGAGGCGGCTGTGTACAGGCTTGGTCAACCGACAACACCCAATCGGCTCGCCCTAAGGCGTCCCGCACACAGCCACCATTGCAACGCACCACGAGGACGTAGAAGTCCGCGGCGCGAATCATGGCACATATATGTGCGGTGTTATCAGGTGACCAAACCTGTCCGCTGATTTTGCAGCGAGCCCAAACAGTAATCGCTTCAACCCATCCGGCGAAAGTCGACAAAGCGCCTGACCTTGTAGGACCAAGCCGAAGACTTCGTAGACGCTTTCCTAACGAATCATCCGACAGAAAAAACTCGCGACAGGCGGCGTTCAGCCAGGTTAACCATCCGTTAACCCCGCGGTCCAAAACTTTACTGGACCGCACGCCCTCAGGTTCCTCTGACGCCCAGTGCGGCAGGTTCGACGCCCAATCCGTCGAGCTGACTCAACGTCTGCACTGGAGATCGCCCCATGAACATCCGTACGCTGCTGATGACTTCCGCCCTCGCCTGCACCGCATTTACCGGTCTTGCGCAGGCCAATGACACGTCGTCCTCGCAAGCCACCCCCTATCACTACGGCATGCCGTTGAACATCGGCAAAGTGGTCGCCCTGACTGAACCGAACACACTGGAATGCAAAGTGATCACGGCCGATATGAAGTACATCGATACGTCAGGCAAACCTGAAGAAATCAGCTACCGGAAGCTTTCTGACGCGTGCAGTTATCAGAACTGACTGAAAGGTCTGATTTTGCACTTTGCGGTACTCCTGTGAGGGATCTGGCGCTATGCTTTGGCGCCCCCCCTCACTGCCGCAAGGATTCGCCATGCAGTTATCGTTTCGCACCCTGTCGACCCTCACTTCCCTTCTGTGTTTTCTGCTGGCCCTGGTCTGGGGCTTGATGCCGGATTGGCTGCTGGCGATCTGGAGTATTGAATTTTCATCGGCGGCAGGGTTTGTCGCGCGGCGCAGTGCGGTGCTGTTCGCGGCATTGGGCGTGATGTTTTATCTGGTTCGAAACGAGACGCCGTCCGTCACCCGTAATGCGCTGAGCACCGGGTTTACCGTCGGCTGTTTTGGCCTGGCAGTGCTGGGTTTCGGCGAATGGCTCAATGGCCATGCCGGGCCGGGCATATTGCTGGCTGTGGTGGTCGAGTCGGCGCTGGGCCTGGGGTTTATCCAGACCCGGCGCGTGTCAGCAGAACTCGAAACTGCAGGTTAAAGCGCCTTCCTGTCGGGATGCAGTGGTCGATTCGCTTCCCGATGCTGCATCTCAGAGCGTAGCCCTGCAATCAGGTCGTTGATTTCACGGCAACCGTTCAGGTGTTTGGCATTTATCCCGGTCACCATCAGATCGAGGTGATCGGTTTCACGGTCGGAATACACCTTGACGGTCATCGACAGGTCCGGCGACAGCGTGCACTGACAGCGTTTCGGCAGAAAACTGCTTTCAACGATATTGCGTAACTCCAAGGCAGAAAGAAACATGGCGACCCTCTCCTAATTGTGAGATTGCCAATTAATATCCAACGTCGGCGGTGCTGAGATCTCCCGCTTTACTTCCTTTGCGGGGTTTCTACGCCTCAACAACGGGCCGTTTTCTCGTTCCAGAGCTGACTCAATAATGTCCCGGTCAACTTAAGATCTGCTTGAGCATAAAACATGCCGCAAATTTCGCCGTGCAGCTCATCGGCAAATCAATGATTTAGCGGATTTGCCTATAAATGGCTCATGCAATCTGCAAGAAAGGGCTGCTTGAGCCCTGCAATTTGCATACATTCCCACACGTATTTGCATTGGTGATGGACGGCGGTAAAAATGCGCCTGTTAATCCAGTATCCGCTGACCCTACTCACACGCAAGGAGGCATTATGGGTTCATTGACCTGTATCACTACCGTCGGGCTGATTGTGGCCGGATTGTCCGGCGCGGCCCATGCCGCCAAGCTCGAAACGGTCGCGCCGTTTCCCAAAGCCGAGAGCGGATTTACCCGCCAGGTCATTCATGTAGCGCCGCAGCCCCAGGAAGAAAACTTCCAGGTTGAGGTGCTGGCCGGCAAGACCCTGACCGTAGACTGCAATCGCCAACGCCTGGGCGGTATCCTTGAAGAAAAGAATCTTGAAGGCTGGGGTTACCCCTTTTACCGCCTGGAAAAAGTCATCGGCCCGATGAGCACGATGATGGCCTGTCCCGACGGCAAGAGTAAAAAGGAGTTCGTGCCGGTGGTCGGGGACGGCTTCATGCTTCGCTACAACAGCAAATTGCCGATCGTGCTCTACGTGCCCAAGGACGTCGAAGTCCGCTATCGGATCTGGTCGGCGTCGAGCAAGGTAGAGAAAGCCGTTCAGGAATAATCGCGTTGCCCCTCCTCATGCTGAGGCGCCGCTCAACGCGGCGCGCTCGGCAACGTGCCGCAGACTGTCGAAATTGATATTGGCGCCAGAGTCGATCGCCACCAGCGTTTGACCACGCGCACCGGTCCGAGCGACGTACTTCTTGATGCCGGCCACCGCCAAAGCGCCGGAAGGTTCGGTGATCGAGCGGGTATCGTCGTAGATATTCTTGATCGCGGCGCACAGCTCGTCGTTGCTCACAGTCAATACCTCATCAACGCAAAACCGACACACTTCGAATCCATAAGCGCCGATCTGTGCGACCGCCACGCCATCGGCGAATGTTCCTACGTTGGGCAATACAACCCGCTCGCCAGCCTGTAACGCGGCGTACAGACAAGCCGAATGTTCTGACTCGACGCCGATGATGCGCACTTCAGGTCGTAGGTATTTGACGTACGCCGCGATGCCGGCGATCAATCCTCCGCCACCCACCGGGACGAAGATCGCGTCCAGCGGGCCTTGATGTTGGCGAAGGATCTCCATGGCGACGGTGCCCTGCCCCGCGATCACGTCCGGGTCGTCGAAAGGCGAGACGAAGGTGCGACCGGTTTGCTCGGCCAGGTTCAGCGCAAATTCGAGAGCGAACGGAAAACTCTCTCCGTGCAGCACCGCCTCAGCCCCCCGACTGCGCACCCCGAGCACCTTCAGTTCTGGCGTCGTGCAGGGCATGACGATGGTCGCGGCGATCCCCAGCTCACGCGCCGCCAGTGCCACGCCTTGGGCGTGATTGCCCGCTGAAGCGGTGATCACGCCGCGAGCCTTTTGCTCATCGCTCAGTTGCACCAGTTTGTTGTAAGCGCCGCGGATCTTGAATGAAAAGGTCGGTTGCAAGTCTTCGCGCTTGAGCAGGACCTGATTACCAAAGGCCTCGGACAGCGCTGGCGCGGGTTGCAAGGGTGTGCGCACGGCCAGTTCATACACCGGCGCGGCGAGGATCTTTTTCACGTAGTGCTCAAGCAAAGCCTGCTGGGCGGGGGTGCTGCTCATGGTCGTCTCCTGACATTGATCAAAGCCCGGGAGACAGAAAGTAAAAACCCGCCTCTAGGGCGGGTTGGGTGCTGCAGTCGTGAGCTAGCCCGCCAAATAAGGAATGGCGGTAATAATGCTTGGCTGGCAGCGCAATACGGTGGAAGTCATGGCTGGAAACTAGCCGGGCATCGAGGGCAAGTCAATGGCCAATTTTCTGCGGCCTCTGTAGGCTGGCGACACTGCTCATCGCCCAAGGAAGGAAACCATGAAGTCTGTCGCCCTGCCCCTCATTGCCCTGATCGCCTTTGCCGGTTACACCGTTTCCGTGATGCTCCAGGCGGAACAGTCGTTGATCGATTTCGGCATCAGCCTGATGTCGCGCCCGGATACTGCGCAGGTGGTGATTGATCTTTATCTGTTGGCGATTCTGGCCGGGGTCTGGATGTACCAGGATGCGCGCAAGCGTGGGCAGTCGGGGTTGTCGGTGATTCCGTATTTGTTGATCACCGCGGTTTTCGTGTCTGTCGGGCCGTTGTTGTACCTCGTGGTTCGGGGGCTTAAGAACCGCAGGAATTGCGTCGATGCGGGCCAGCAAGCTTGATTCAGAAGTTGTTTTGATGCTGCTAAAGCAATCGCGGGCAGCCCGCTCCCACAGGTTATCGGTGTTCTTACAGACGACACCTGACCTGTGGGAGCGGGCTTGCCCGCGATTGCGGCCTGACTGCCAACACCATCATTTCGCCAGGCGCCTGAGCCCAAGCACCATCGCCCCCGCTCCAACCATCATCGCCGTCAGAAACAACGGATACGACACCCACCACGGCGTGTCCCCGGTCATCATGCTGAACTCGGACATGCCGCCAATGCTCGCAATCAGGTTCAGCGGCAAAAACACCACGTTAATTAATGTCAGTTTGCGCAGCAGGTTGTTCATGCTGTTGTTCATCAGGTTACCCCGGGCATCGATCAGCCCGGAGAACACCGTGGAATAGATTTCCGCCTGTTTGTAGCACTGGTTGTTTTCGATGATCAGGTCGTCGATCAGGCCGATGGCTTCGGCGCTGAAGTGTTCCTTGGCCGCGTGATTGCGCAGCCGCGTCAGCACCGCGCCGTTGCTGTGAATCGCGTTGATGTAATAGATCAGGCTTTCGCTGAGGTTGAACATCTGGATCAGGTGCTGGTTCTGCATCGAGGCGTTGAATTTCTGTTGCAACTCCCGGGCAACCAGCTTGATCACCTTCAGATGACCCAAATAGTGATGGATGTTGTTGAACAGCAGATCGAGCAGCACATCCAGAGGCGTATTCAACCGCTGCCGGGTGCCGAGCCCGTGCAGCGGCGCATCGTCGGTGGCAATCACCAGCAATCGCTGCGCTGAAAACAACAGGCCACAGGACGACACTTCAAAGGCCAGGCTGCCGGCGCCGGAGTAATTCTCCGGGCGCTTCCAGATCAGGAACAGGTTGTCGGGGTGGAACTCGATGCGCGACACCTCGTCAGGGTCCAGGGCCGAGGCCAGCGCGTGCTCATCGAGCTTGAAATGGCTGTGCAACAGATCCCGTTCGGCGGCATCGGGATTGCTGAACAACATCACCTCAGCGTCTAGTCGCTCGACCGATTGCAAGGCGCCGCCGACCAGTTGAAAGCTTCTGATCATCGGCCGATCACCAGGCCTGGCCGCGACGCTTCAGTTCCAGCCGACGGACGAACTCCTCCAGCACCAGCGAGTACAGATCGTCCTGCAGGTACGCGTCTTCGATTCCGGCGTCCATGTTGGGGTTGTCGTTGACTTCGATCACCACCACCTTGTCGCCGGACTGCTTGAGGTCGACGCCGTAAAGGCCGTCGCCGATCAGGTTGGCGGTTTTCACGGCCAGGTCGACCACGGCTCGCGGAGCTTCGTGGACAGCCAGGGTACGGCACTCGCCGTTGATGTCCTGGCCCTTGGCCTTGTGGTTGTAGATTTGCCAATGGCCCTTGGACATGAAGTATTGGCAGGCGAAGATCGGTTTGCGGTTGAGCACGCCGATGCGCCAGTCGTATTCGGTGTAGAAGAATTCCTGGGCCAGCAACAGCACCGAGTGTTCGAACAGCTCGGCGGTGGCTTCGAGCAAGGCTTGCTGGCTTTCGACCTTGATCACGCCCCTGGAGAAGCAGCCATCCGGGATCTTCAGCACCAAGGGAAAACCCAGGCGTTCGCCGACCCGCTCGAAATCTTCCGGTCGATCCTTGTAGAGGATTTCGGTGACCGGCATGCCCAGTTGATGACTCTTGAGCAGATCGGTCAGGTAGACCTTGTTGGTGCAGCGCAGGATCGACGTCGGGTCGTCCATCACCACCAGTCCCTCGCTCTCGGCTTTTTTCGCGAAGCGATAGGTGTGGTTGTCGACGCTGGTGGTCTCGCGGATCAGCAAGCCGTCGTATTCGGCGATGCGCGCGTAGTCTTTGCGCTCGATCAACTCCACATCGATGCCCAAGGTCTTGCCCACGCGTACGAAATTATCCAGCGCCTTCGCGTTGGAGGGCGGCAAGGCTTCCTGCGGGTCATGCAGGATGGCCAGGTCATAACGGGCCAGCCGCCGTGAACGCGGCACACGCCAGATCTTGCGACTAAAACTGTCCAGGGAGTTGGCGAATTGATCTTCCTGATCTTCGCGTAACTTATGCAAGGCGCCCGACTTTATCCCTTCGATGTGCCAGCCATTCGTTCGGCGAAACTCAACTAACAATATCGGACACGGAAATACTTCAAACAACTGCCGCGCCAGATCCTGCAACGGCTCGATATTGGTTTTGCCAAAGTACAACGTCAGGGTAAAGCCTTCGGTATCGCTGTAAAGATGGTTACTGAGGGCTTTTTCCAAGGGTTTATCCAGGTCGTCCAGCGCCAGGCCGTACAGGGATTTTTTGGTCAACTCACTGATGGTCCGCACCGACGGAATGACCTTGTGCCCCCGCGCTTCGGCCAGCAACGAGCAGTAATAACCGTGCCCCAGATACTTGTAGCTGCGGCACAGGTTGATCACCTGGACCCGTTTGCCCTGTTCGTTGTCCCGCGTCTGCTCGAGGTATTCCTGGGCGCTGACAATATCCTCGCTGGGAAAATACGAGGCCCAGTCTTCCTTGCGTTCGACGATGATAATCAACTGACTGGAAGTTCTGCCTGCGTCATTTAAATAAGTTGCTGCCGGCAAAGTTTGCTCGGATACTTCGCGCCAATGACCTTGTACCGCTGACATAGTGATTGATCCGTTGGAGAACAAGACCTTTCCTATTAAGCACGAACTTTTTCGAAAGTCCCGTTTCGTTACGCAACTTTTACGGCGGTCATATGAGTACTGTCTTTCGCTTGGCGGTAGTTGAAGACTTACCCGCACTGCTGGAACTCGAACAGCAATGTTTCACCACGGATCGGCTCAACGGTCGCAGCTTTCTGTGGATGATCACCCGGGCGCATGGCCAGTTACTGGTGGCCCAGCGTGGCGAGCAATTGGTCGGCTACGCGGTGGTGCTGTTTCACCGCGGCACTTCACTGGCGCGGCTGTACTCGATTGCCATCGCGACCGGGGCGCGCGGCAGTGGACTGGGCAAGCAGTTGCTCGAACGCATCGAATCCAGTGCTCTTGAACATGATTGTGCCTACTTGCGGCTAGAAGTGCGCATCGACAACCCGGCGGCGATTGCCTTGTATGAGCGCAACGGTTACCGGCGTTTCGCGCTGATCCATGACTATTACCAAGACCATGCCGATGCGCTGCGTCTGGAAAAACGCATTCTTGAGCACCGCGATTCACGCAACATCAAAGTCCCGTGGTACCGGCAGACCACCGATTTCACCTGCGGCCCGGCCTGCCTGCTGATGGCCATGGCCGCGCTGCAAGGTGAGCGATGGCTGGAACGTCGCGAGGAACTGCAAATCTGGCGCGAGGCGACGACGGTGTTCATGACCTCAGGTCATGGCGGCTGCAGCCCTCAAGGCCTGGCGTTGGCGGGGTGGCGACGGGGTTTTCGGGTGCGGCTGCAACTGAGCATGGCCGGACCGTTGTTTCTCGATGGCGTACGCGATGAGCATAAAAAAGACGTAATGCGTTTGGTGCACGACGAATTCACCACACAGTTGGAAGAAACTGATGTGGAGCGAGTGATCGGTGGTCCGCTGGACCTTCCTCGGTTACTGAACGATGGCGGTCAACCGCTGGTGCTGATCAGCAGCTATCGGCTGACCCGCTCCAAAGCGCCGCATTGGGTGATCGTCACCGATTGCGATGACGAATTCGTCTACCTGCACGACCCGGATGTGGACCACAGCCAGCATCGTCAACCGATGGATTGCCAGCATTTGCCGGTCAGCCATGGGGAGTTCGAGAAGATGTGCAGTTTTGGCCGGGGCAAGCTTCGGGCGGCGGTTATCCTGCATGACCGGTGACGCCACCTATCCATTGTGGGAGCGAGCCTGCTCGCGATTGCGGTTTCACATCCGACACTGTCGGTGACTGATACACCGCTATCGCGAGCAGGCTCGCTCCCACAGGGGAAGTGGTGGTTTCAGGAACCAGTTACTTCAGTCCGATTTTGTACAGCCCGCCGTCGTCTTCGTCGGTCAGCACATACAAGTAGCCATCCGGCCCCTGCCGAACATCGCGAATGCGCTTGTTGAGCTCACCGAGCAAGCGTTCTTCGTGAACCACTTTGTCCCCATCAAACTGCAAGCGAATCAACTCCTGGCTCACCAGCGCACCGATGAACACGTTGTGCTGCCAGGCCTTGAAGCGATCAGCGTCATAAAACGCCATGCCGCTGATGCCCGGCGACTTTTCCCAGACATGGTGCGGCGTCACAGTGCCTTCGGCGGCCTTGCCCTTGGCTTCCGGGATCGGTTGGCCGGAGTAGTTGATGCCGTGGGTTGCCAGTGGCCAGCCGTAGTTCTTGCCGCGCTCGATGATGTTGATTTCATCGCCGCCCCTCGGGCCATGCTCATTTTCCCAGAGGACGCCGGTCCACGGATTGAGCGCCGCGCCTTGCGGATTGCGTTGGCCATAGGACCAGATTTCCGGACGCACCCCGGCCTGGCCGACAAAGGGATTGTCGTCCGGCACCTTGCCGTCGGGATAAATCCGCACGACCTTGCCTTGCAGCTTGTCGAGGTCCTGGGCGGTCGGCCGATCGTTGTTTTCACCCAAGGTAATGAACAGATAGCCGTCGCGGTCGAACACCAATCGCGAGCCGAAGTGATTGCCGACTGACAGCTTGGGCGCCTGGCGGAAAATCACTTTGAAATCCTTGAGGGTTTTCAAATCTTCGGACAATTGTCCCCGACCAACCGCGGTGCCGGCCTTGTCACCCGCGCCGCCACCTTCGGCGTAGGACAGATACACCGTGCGGTCCTGTTTGAAGTCAGGCGACAACACCACGTCCAGCAAGCCGCCCTGCCCCTTGGCCCAGACCTCGGGCACGCCATCGATCGGTGCTGAAAGCTTGCCGTCGTAACCGACCACCCGCAGGTTGCCGGGTCGTTCGGTGACCAGCATGCCCTTGCGATCAGGCAGGAACGCCAGGGCCCATGGATGTTCAAGTCCTTTGGCGACTTGCGTGACCTCAAGAGTGCCCTGTTCGCTTTTCATTTCCTGGGACGGCGCCGCAAGAACGGGGGGCGTGGCGGTGATCAGTACGCTGGCGCAGAAGGAGGCCAAGAGGGTTTTACGCAACATGCACGATTCCTTTTGTCGTTCGAATGGCTGGCAAGAACGCTGTCCTGCCGTTCAACGGTTGCTGGTGTCTGCGTCTCGATGAGGCGGATTGGGAATGAATTTGGGAGGGCTGGCGGGCGCCGTTCGGTTCTGGGGATAGCGATTGCCGATACCGCCGTTATCCAGCGTGGGTGGTCGCGGCACTGGCACGGTGTTCGGCCCACGAATGACCGGGGCATTCGGTTGCGTGCCTTGCATGCTATTGGGATTGGCCCGGCGGATCGGGCTGTTGTAAGGGTTGTTATTGCCGGCGCCCGTCGGACTTTGGGCCAGCAGTAAAGTGGAAGACGGTACTTCGACGTCGGCCTGGGCCAGCTGACTCAACAGGCCACTGAATGCCAGTGCGGTGCAGGCGAGCACGAATCGGTTCATGGAAGGTCTCCGGGCGTCGACGTAGATAGGATCTTCGATAGCACGCTACGCCCGGGGTTCGGATTTGTTAACTAAAACCTCTTTCACAAGATGTAACACCAGTTGACGGCCCAGCAGGACCGGGCCGCAGCCCGCTGAAACTTTTGCGCCGCGCTGCGGGTCACCTGAACACATCACTTGCGAGTAGACGACCATGGCACGGGCAATCTGGAAAGGCGCAATCAGTTTCGGGCTGGTGCATATCCCTGTGGCGCTGGTCTCGGCGACGTCTTCGCAAGGGGTGGATTTCGACTGGCTCGACAGCCGCAGCATGGAGCCGGTGGGTTACAAGCGCGTCAACAAGGTCACAGGCAAGGAAGTCACCAAGGAAAATATCGTCAAAGGTGTGCAATACGAAAAGGGCCGCTACGTGGTGCTCAGCGAGGAAGAGATCAAGTCGGCGCACCCGTTATCCACGCAGACCATCGACATCTTTTCCTTTGTCGACGCCGAACAGATCCCCCTGCAAAACATCGACACGCCCTACTACCTGGCGCCGGATAAACGCGGCGGCAAGGTGTATGCGTTATTGCGCGAAACTCTCAGCAAGACCAATAAGGTCGCCCTCGCCCACGTTGTCCTGCATACCCGTCAGCACCTGGCGGCGTTGATGCCGCTGGAATCGGCGATGGTGTTGGTGATGCTGCGTTGGCCCGCTGAAGTGCGCAGTCTGGATACGCTGGAGTTGGGCACTGAAGTGACCAAGCCCGAACTGGCCAAGGGCGAGCTCGACATGGCCAAGCGTCTGGTGCAAGACATGAGCGCGGACTGGAAACCTGAGGATTACCGCGACAGTTTTGAAGACAAGATCATGGCGCTGGTCGAGAAGAAGGCGAATGAAGGGAAGATTGAGGATGTCGAGACGGCGACAGGTGAAGAGGAACGCAAGACGGCGGATGTTATCGATTTGACCGAGTTGCTTAAACGCAGTTTGGGGGGCAAGGCTGGCGGGAAGACGGTTGCGAAACCGAAGGCTGCGGAGAAACCGGCAGCAGCGAAAAAAACCACGAAGCGGTCGAGTGGTTGATCGTACGGAGTGTCTGAGCGTTTTTCGGAGAATCTACCGGCCCCATCGCCAGCAGGCTAGCTCCCACAGTTGGAATGCATTTCATTGTGGTAGCCAGCCTGCTGGCGATGGCGTAATAAGCGGCGACGCAGAGTTCAGATCAGTACAAAGAATGCCAGCAACCCACCAAAAATCGCCCACTTCTCAAGGTAGTAAAGTTTGCGATTACTCTTCTTCAGCGCCTTGCCCCGCAGGCGAATCTTGTAAATCTTGGCGAACAGACGGTTGATGCCACCAGTCTTGTCCCCCGCATCATTCGGCGCGCCCGCCGCCGACATCACGTTACGGCTGAACCAGCCGTTGAACGCCGCCGCCCAGCGATACTTCATCGGCCGCTCGACGTCGCAGAACAGAATGATGCGGTTCTGCTGGGTGGTGTTTTCGGCGTAATGAATGAAAGTCTCGTCAAACATCACCGCTTCACCGTCGCGCCAGTGGTAGTTCTCACCGTCGACGTTGATGTAGCAACCGGCATCGTTCGGCGTCTCCAGGCCCAGGTGATAACGGTAAGAGCCGGCGTAGGGATCGCGGTGGCGGACCAGTTTGGACCCCGGCGGCAACTCGGCGAACATCGCGGCTTTGATCGACCCGATGCTTTGCACCAGCTCGGTGGTACGTGGGCAGAGTTTCGTCGCCGAAGGATGGCTGTCGCCATACCACTTCAAGTAGAAACGCTTCCAGCCGGTCTTGAAGAATGAGTTGAAACCGACGTCGTCGTATTGGTTCGAACGCTTGATCTCCCCGGCCCTGAGCAGGTTCTGGCCTTCGGCGCGTATTTCTTCCCAATGCTCCTGCAACGGGCTCAGGTCCGGGAAATCGGCCGGATTGAGGTAAGGCTTGTTGGGGATTTTCGAGAACAGATAAAGGAAGCAATTGATCGGCGCGAGAAACGACGAGTGATCGCTCAGTTGGCGACCCAGCTTGTGGCGCACCCGACCGCGCAGATGGACATAGGCAATGGATACTACATAGATAGCGGCAATGATCAGTTTCACAGAAATCGTCACACGTCAGAGGTGAACAAACTGCTTCCCCGGCCAACCTAGCGGCACAGGGGACTTGTGCAGCGTCTGAATACGAAACAGCGGTCCCGGTGGCACGTCCTTGAGCCTGCGCCGACGGTCGGCGTCTGGTGGAAAGTGGCATTTTAGTCTCATTTTGTAACCAATAGTTAACCTTCAAATGTGAAAATCTGTCCGCTGGTGCCGCCAAAGCGTCCGTGCGGCCTCAACGCCCTATCGTTTAAAGAGCCAGACCAGTACAATCGCCGCCAAACATTACGCGCCCCCCTTGGTTGATGACGGGAATGAACCCCGTCTCAGCGCACTTCGACTCGGGCCAAGCGCTCCAACTGCTGCTGTCCACTTATTGCCAGATGGACCTTCCGCTTCTGACCGGGATGCATTTCCCGTGGTTTGAAAACCGGAAACGGGTACTGAATCGGTACTGCCGCAACCCTAGCTACTCTGAATGCTTCGCAGGAAAAACCTTTGATCTCTACAGCTAACATCACGATGCAGTTCGGCGCCAAGCCGCTATTCGAAAACGTTTCGGTCAAGTTCGGCGCGGGCAACCGCTATGGCCTGATCGGCGCCAACGGTTGCGGCAAGTCGACTTTCATGAAAATCCTCGGCGGTGACCTCGAGCCGTCCGGCGGCCAGGTCATGCTCGAGCCGAACGTGCGTCTGGGTAAATTGCGCCAGGACCAGTTCGCCTACGAAGAATTCACCGTCATCGACACCGTGATCATGGGTCACGAAGAGCTGTGGAAGGTTAAAGCCGAGCGCGACCGCATCTACTCGCTGCCGGAAATGACCGAAGAAGACGGCATGGCTGTGGCCGAGCTGGAAACCGAATTCGCCGAAATGGACGGCTACACCGCCGAATCCCGTGCCGGTGAATTGCTGCTGGGCCTGGGTATCGGCATCGAACAGCACTTCGGCCCGATGAGCGAGGTTTCCCCAGGCTGGAAACTGCGTGTATTGCTGGCACAGGCGCTGTTCTCCGATCCTGAAGTACTGTTGCTCGACGAACCGACCAACCACCTGGATATCAACACCATCCGCTGGCTGGAAAACATTCTGACCCAGCGCTCCAGCCTGATGATCATCATCTCTCACGACCGTCACTTCCTGAACAGCGTGTGCACCCACATGGCTGACCTGGATTACGGCGAGCTGCGCCTGTTCCCGGGCAACTACGACGAGTACATGACCGTGGCAACCCAGTCCCGCGAGCAGCTGCTGTCGGACAACGCCAAGAAGAAAGCGCAGATTTCCGAGTTGCAATCGTTCGTCAGCCGCTTCTCGGCCAACGCCTCGAAAGCCAAGCAGGCCACTTCCCGCGCCAAGGCGATCGACAAGATCCAGCTGGCCGAGGTCAAGCCTTCGAGCCGTGTGAGCCCGTTCATCCGTTTCGAACAAACCAAGAAGCTACACCGTCAGGCGGTCATCGTCGAGCGCATGGCCAAAGGCTTCGACGGCAAGCCGCTGTTCAAGGACTTCAGCTTCCAGGTTGAAGCTGGCGAACGTGTGGCGATCATCGGCCCGAACGGTATCGGTAAAACCACCCTGCTGCGCACCCTGGTCAACGAACTGACCCCGGATGCCGGCACCGTGAAGTGGACCGACGCCGCGGAACTGGGCTACTACGCCCAGGACCACGCACACGACTTCGAAGACGACTGCAACCTGTTCGACTGGATGGGCCAATGGACCCAGGGTGGCGAGCAAATCGTTCGCGGCACCCTCGGCCGGATGCTGTTCTCCAACGACGAGATCCTCAAGTCGGTCAAGGTCATCTCCGGTGGTGAGCAAGGTCGCATGCTGTTCGGCAAGCTGATCCTGCAAAAGCCGAACGTGCTGATCATGGACGAACCGACCAACCACTTGGACATGGAATCCATCGAAGCGCTGAACCTGGCGCTGGAGAACTACCCGGGCACGCTGATCTTCGTCAGCCACGACCGTGAATTCGTATCGTCGTTGGCCACCCGCATTATCGAACTCAGCCCTAGCGGCGTGATCGATTTCAGCGGGACTTATGATGACTACCTGCGTAGCCAGGGCGTTGTGTTCTAAGCGTTCGCTATAAATGAAAAGCCCTGTCCTTGTGACGGGGCTTTTTGCGTTTCAGGGCCCAAAAATCCGTTGGTGCTGAAACCTTCGCGAGCAAGCCCGCTCCCACATTTTGAATGCGTTCCCCCTGTGGGAGCAGGCTTGCTCGCGAAGAGGCCCTCAATAGCACCGCAAAATTCGAGGCCCGATATAGTTAGCCTGCTTCCTTTTATTCCCTACCCAAGCCATGATGCAGCTCTCCCGCCGCCGCCCGCGAACGAGCCGTCATGTCTGTGCAGCAACTGCCACCGCAAAGCTCAATGGCGATCACCCTGCAGATCGTCTCCATCGTTTTCTATACCTTTATTGCCTTCCTCTGCATCGGCCTGCCGATTGCGGTGTTGCCGGGCTATGTCCATGAGCAACTGGGATTCAGCGCAATCGTCGCCGGGTTGACCATCGGTTCCCAATACCTGGCCACCCTGCTCAGCCGGCCCATGGCCGGGCGCATGTCGGACACCATTGGCACCAAACGGGCGATTGTCTACGGTCTGTCTGGGATCGTGTTGAGCGGCGTGTTGACGTTGATCTCAACGCTGTTGCAAAGCTTTCCGCTGCTGAGCCTGTTGATCCTGATTGCCGGCCGCTTGTTGCTTGGCATCGCCCAGGGCTTGATTGGCGTGGGCACGATCAGTTGGTGCATGGGCCAGGTCGGTGCGGAGCACACCGCGCGCTCGATTTCGTGGAACGGCATTGCGTCTTACGGTGCCATTGCGATTGGTGCGCCGCTGGGCGTGGTGATGGTCGCCGAGTACGGCTTTGCCAGCCTTGGGATCGCGCTGTCGCTACTGGCCTTGGCCGCGCTGGTGCTGATCCGCAACAAACCTTCGGTGCCGGTGATTCGCGGCGAACGCCTGCCGTTCTGGGCGGTGTTCGGGCGCATTGCGCCGTTTGGTGCGAGCCTGAGCCTCGCCTCCATCGGTTACGGCACCCTGACGACCTTTATCACTTTGTATTACGTCAGTCGTGGCTGGACCGGCGCGGCCTACTGCCTGACGGTCTTCGGCATCTGCTTTATTTTGTCGCGGTTGCTGTTTATCTCCGCGATCAGCCGCTTCGGCGGTTTCACCTCGGCGATTGCCTGCATGAGCATTGAAACCGTGGGCCTGGTGCTGCTGTGGCTCGCGCCCTCGACCGCTTATACGCTGATCGGCGCGGGGCTGGCCGGGTTCGGTCTGTCGCTGGTGTATCCGGCGCTGGGGGTCGAGGCGATCAAGCAGGTGCCCAACTCCAGTCGCGGCGCGGGCTTGAGTGCTTATGCGGTGTTTTTCGATCTGGCACTGGCGATTGCCGGACCGTTGATGGGCGCTGTCGCGTTGAACCTGGGGTATTCGTGGATTTTCTTCAATGCGGCGCTGTTGTCGGTGACCGGACTCGGACTGACCTTGCTACTCAAACGCCGCGCAATGGCCTGACACCTGTGCTCCCACAGGAGTTCGGGGAAAATCACTGATCGGCGGTCTGCATCCCGGCCCGGGTAGGTTTGCCCAGCGCATGGGAGAAAAACCGCCCGGCTTCGGACACCATGTTGCGATGGATGTCCTCGCGGTCAACGCCGTCGGCATCGGTGCACAGCGCCGGCATGGCGGCGATTTGCTCTTCATTGCAGGGCGCCATGAACACGAAGTGCCCTGCCCCGGCCAGCAGCTTGAAGTCCGGCGCGATCGGCAGTTTGCGCGCCAGGGCGGCGGCGTTTTTGTCGAATGCCACCAGTTTGTCGCCATCGCCGCTGTAGAGCAGCACCGGCACATGCACGTCAGCCAAGGTGTGGCGGCCGAACTTCAGGCTCAGCGGCGCCATCAGCAGCAACGCATGCACGCGGGGATCCGCCACGGGTTGCAAGTCGTCGCGGTCGACAATCAGTTCGCCTTGGGTGTTGCAGGCATCATGGTCGTCAGGGCGTTCCTGGCAATAGCGGCGCAGACGATCCAGATCAGGCGTCGCGCCGGATAGGATCAGCGCCGTCTCACCTCCCGCCGAATAACCGATCACACCGACCTGATCGGCATTGACGAACGGCGCGAGCATGCGATCACCCAGGGTTGCGGTAATGGCTTCGGAAATCTGGATGGGCCGGCCGTAAAGGTTACTCAACGTACCGAGGCGGCTGTGGTCTTTGGAGTTGTCACCGGGATGGATCACCGCCACCACCACAAACCCTTTGCGCGCCAGCGAGGTGGCGAGGTCGTGCAAGGCCAGCGGGGTTCCAGTGTTGCCGTGGGACAGCATCAGCATCGGGAAACGGCCCATGGCGACGCGGGTGTCTTCCCCTGCCTCGACCGTGTAACCCTCGATTTTGCTGGTGTGTTCCCGGTCGCTGGAGGGATAGAACGCGATGGCGCGCATCGGCTGCAAATCCAGCGGATCGAGAAAACTCATTTCATGAAAGCCGACGCTCCAGTGAGGATGCAGCGCAGGCGCGGCGTGCACTGAATTCAGGCTGCTGAGCAGGCAAATCAGAAACGTTGCACAAAGACGCACCATGGGATGCCCCACCTTATTACTGGACCGGAGTCGGTAACCCTGGATTGCATAACCCGGGCCACAATCTGTAATAGCCAGAAACAAAAAACTCCGTATCTGGCACTTGCGTGATCAGAATACAGAGTTTTTTGGGTGGTGCCTGAGCTGTTTAAGCGCTTTACGCAAGTCTTACGCAGCGGCGAACAATTGCTCGCTGATCTGCGTGTGAGCGTCGCTCATGGCTTTGGTGCGCACTTCGTCACCGTAGGCCAGGCCGTGGGCGCGAACGAACTCAATGTCGGTGATGCCGATGAAGCCGAACAGCACCTTCAAGTACTCTTCGTGGGCAACGCCAGTCGCCTGACCGGCATGCAGACCGCCGGACGTCGAGACGATCACGACTTTCTTGCCACCGCACAGGCCTTCAGGACCGGCTTCGGTGTAGCGGAAGGTCTGACCGGCAACGGCAATGCGGTCGATCCAGGCCTTGAGTTGGGTCGGGATGGTGAAGTTGTACATCGGTGCTGCAATGACAACGGCGTCGGCAGCGAGGAATTCGGCCAGGGTGGTGGCGCTGAGTTCGGCTTCGTGCTGTTGCGCGGCGTTGCGCAGTTCAGCGGTGGTGCCGGCGGCAACCAGGGTGGTGGCGGAGAAATGGCTGATGGCATCAGCGGCCAGGTCGCGGTAGGTCACCACGGCGGATGGCTCGGCGGCTTGCCAGGCTTTGACGACTTCGCTGCTCAGCAGACGGGAAGCCGAGTTGTCACCAAGAATGCTCGAATCGATATGCAACAGTTTCATAAGGGATCTCCAGGTGAGGATCGCCACCGGGCGATCTGATGGGGAGGATCCTACAGATGAAACCAATAGCTGATTAGCCCGCAACAATGCGATAGTTCGTCCCACTGATAGAACAATCGGATGTCCAGTCATGCAAGACCTCAATGATCTCTACTATTTCGCCAAGGTGGTCGAAGCCGGCGGCTTCGCCGCAGCCGGGCGTTTGCTGGGGATTCCCAAGTCCCGGTTGTCGCGACGCATTGCCGAGCTGGAAGAACGCCTCGGCGCGCGCCTGCTGCAACGCACCACCCGCCAACTCAAGTTGACGGCGGTGGGCGAGCGCTACTTGCGGCACTGTCAGGCGATGCTGCTGGAAGCCGAGATGGCCGATGAGGCCGTGGCCAGCATGTCCAGCGAACCCCGGGGGCGTTTGCGGGTGTCCTGCCCCGTCGGCCTGGCCCACGAAATGCTGCCGACGGTGATCAGCAGATTCCTGGAAAAACACCCCCAGGTGCAGCTGGAAGTCATGCTGCTCAATCGCCGGGTCGATCTGGTGACCGAGGGCGTCGATGTCGCGCTGCGCGTCCGTGAGTTGGGCGATGAGGATCCGTTACTGGTGACCCGTCGCTTACGCCAGGCTCAGATGGCGATGGTCGCCAGCCCGGCCTTCCTGCACGGCCGTGAGATCAACCACCCCGAGGACCTGAAAACCTTGCCGGTACTCGGCGCGCTGGAAGCCGACCGCATGGTGCACATCCGCATGCTCGATCAACAGGGCAAAAACTATGACTTGAGCCTGGAAGCGCGATTGGGCATCGACGATTTCATCGTGCGCAAGGCCTGCACGCTCGCCGGTCAGGGTTTCACCATGCTGCCGATGATGTATTGCGAACAGGAACTGGAAAATGGTTCGCTGGTGCAGTTGCTGCCCGACTGGTCATTGCCTGGCGGCTGGCTGCAAGCGGTCTACCCTCATAGGCGCGGCGTGATGCCGGCCGTGCGGGCCTGGATCGACCATCTGATCGAATCATTCAATGCCTGCGGGGACCGATTGATATGAAGGCTGGACGCATGAGCGAAGAGGACGTCGCGCAATTCTGTCTCGCGCTGCCCGGCGCGCGGGAAGACTACAAATGGGGAGGCGTTCGGGTGTTTTCGATTGCCGGGAACAAGATGTTCGCCTTGCAGAACCTGCGCGGCGATTCCCTGGCGTTCAAGGTCGACAAGGACCTGTTCCTCGGGCATTGCGACCGTCCGGGCATCCACCCGGCGCCGTATCTGGCGCGGGCGCAATGGATCATCATGCAAACGCCCTACCCGCTGGGTGCCGAGGAACTGCAGGAATTGTTGAAACGTTCGCACCAACTGGTGGTGAGCAAGCTGCCCAAGCGTACCCAGGTCAGCCTGCTGCTTTAGTGTTCTTTCTTTTAGAACAATGCAAACAGATGGGCGCCAAGAAACAGCTGATCGATCCAGAACACCTGGTGCATGAGCACAATCAGCCAGAACACCAGCTGGTACGAAACCTTGCGGGTCTTGTGCCGAAACACCTGCTGAGCCAGCAAGGCACCCGGCCAACCGCCCGCCAGTTCCACCGCGTGCAACACGTTTTCCGGGGTCCGCCAGCTGTCGGCGCGCGCCTTGCGCTTGTCGCTCCAGTACAGAAAGAACGCCAGCACGCTGACGATGCCATAGGCCGCCAGGGGAATCAGCGAAACCCCGTGCAGCCACAGCGACACCGAGCCCGTCAGCGGCAGCGCGCACAGGACCGCCAACACCAGCAGTTTCAGCCGTGGATGCTGGAACCACTCGCCCCCGGACCGGCGTCCGGGGTTGTTGCGCGCGCTGGCGTCACTCATGGATTGACCGCGGTCCAGTCGACCCAGCCAAACTGCCAGGTGGCCAGGATCACCAGGCCGAACGCGATGCGATACCAGGCGAATGCCGCGTAGCTGTGACTGCCGATGAAGACCAGCAAGGCCCTGACGGCAATCATCGCGAAGATGAACGCCGTGACGAAGCCGAGCGCAAATACCGGGAAGTCAGACGGCACGAACAGATCGCGGTACTTGTAGCCTGAATACACCGCTGCCGCGACCATGGTGGGCATCGCCAGGAAGAACGAGAACTCCGTGGCAGTCTTGCGCGACAACCCGAACAGCAGACCGCCAATGATGGTCGAGCCGGACCGCGAAGTCCCGGGAATCATGGCCAGGCATTGGGCAAAGCCGACTTTCAGGGCATCTTTCCAGGTGATTTCGTCGACGGTGTGGGCGTGCACTTCGTGCTGGCGCCGTTCAGCCCAGAGCATGACGATACCGCCCACGACCAATGCCGTGGCCACCGTGATCGGGTTAAACAGGTAGTGGTGAATCAAATCGGAAAAAATCACCCCCAGCACCACGGCCGGCATGAAGGCGATCAGCAGGTTCGCGGTAAAGCGTCGAGCGCTCGGCTGAGTGCGCAAGCCGGTGACCACATCGAAGATCTTGCGGCGAAACTCCCACACCACGGCCAGGATCGCCCCCAGCTGGATAATGATGTTGAAAGCGATGGCGCGCTCGCCACCGAAGTTGAGCAGGTCAGCCACAATGATCTGGTGGCCGGTACTCGAAATGGGCAAAAACTCCGTCAGCCCCTCTACAACCCCGAGAATCAATGCCTGAAAGGCGGTCCAAAGATCCATCAATCCCCCAAAGGCGATGCGCCAAGGCATGCCCCGTTAGTTTTTTAATCGTTCACTGCGCCAAGCGTAGCCGAAGTCCCGCGCACAAAGGATCCAGACGAAACCGTAAAAATTCCGTGAAAAATCAACTTGGATTCAGGTTTTTCCGCGCGGGGCCGAAATCCTATCAGACAAGCCTCGATAACGCTGCCGCGTAATGAGACTTGGGTCGCATATGCCCGACCGGCAAAGCGTGGTTGGATGCTGGCAATCGTTTATTACAAGAAAAAGAAATCGGAGTGACAGCGTTATGAACAGCTTGCGCAGTGTGTCGATCAGCCGACGCTTGTGGCTCATCTTGATCGTGTCGGTGGTGATGTTATTAACCTTGGGCGTGTTGATGCTCAAGCAGATCCATGACGACCTGTATCAGGCCAAGGCCCAGAAAACCCAGCACGTGGTGCAGACCGCCAGCGGCATTCTGACTTACTACCATGGCCTGGAAACCGCCGGCACGCTCACCCGCGATGCCGCGCAGAAACAGGCACTGACCGCCGTGCGCGGGCTGCGTTATGACCAGAACGACTATTTCTGGATCAACGATCTGACGCCGGTGATGGTGATGCACCCGGCCAACCCCAAACTCGATGGCCAGAACCTCTCGGCGATCCGCGACCCCGACGGGTTTGCACTGTTCAACGAAATGGTCGCCGTGGCCAAGGCCAAGGGCGCCGGCACGGTCAACTACCGCTGGCCTAAACCGGGTGCCAGCGATCCGGTTGAAAAAACCTCTTACGTCAAACTGTTCGAGCCGTGGGGTTGGGTAATTGGCTCCGGCGTGTATATCGATGACATGCAGGCGGAGTTCCATGCCCAGGTCTGGAAGGCTTCTTTCGTCGGCCTGGTGATTGCGCTGATCATGGCGTTGCTGGTGATCATGATTGCTCGCAGCATCGTACGTCCGCTTCAGGCCACGGTGAACGCCATGGCCAATATTGCCAGCGGTGAAAGCGACCTGACCCGCAGCCTCGACACCCATGGCCAGGATGAAGTCACTCAGTTGGCCCGGCACTTCAATGCCTTCACCGCCAAACTGCGAGGGGTGATCAGCGAGCTGCAAGTGTCCGCCAGTGCCCTGGGCCAGTCCTCCAGCGAATTGGGCAACGACGCCGCACAGGCTCAGCAGCGCAGCCAGCAACAGTCCCAGCAAATGGAACTGGTGGCGACTGCGATCAATGAAGTGACTTACGGCGTGCAGGACGTGGCCAAGAATGCCGAACATGCGGCCAGCGAAATGCGCGATGCCGAATCCCAGGCGCAGCAGGGCCAGATCAACATTGATGGCAGCTTGCAGCAGATCGACAAACTGTCCGGCACCATTGATCAAGCGGTTGAAGTGATTCGTACCCTGGCGGCTGAAAGTACCCAGATAGGCAGCGTGCTGGAGGTGATCCGCTCCATTGCCGAGCAAACCAACCTGCTGGCCCTCAACGCAGCCATCGAAGCCGCCCGGGCCGGTGAACAAGGTCGAGGCTTTGCTGTGGTGGCCGATGAAGTGCGCCTGTTGGCCCAGCGTACGCAGAAGTCCACGGCGGAGATCCAGTCGATGATCGAACGCCTGCAAACTCACTCCGAAGCGGCGGTCAAAGTGATCGGCGACAGCAGCCGGGCGTCGCAATTGACCATCGAACAGGCCGGTCTGGCAGGCGCCAGCCTGAATGCAATCGGCCAGGCGTTGCGCAACCTCAACGGACTGAACGCCTCGATCGCCAGCGCGACCCTGCAGCAAGCCCATGTGGTGGAAGACATCAATCAGAACGTCACCCAGGCGGCAGGCTTGTCCCACAGCACTGCGCTGGCAGCCGAGCAATCGAGTGTGGCCAGCGTTCGGCTCAAGGACTTGAGCGAGCAGGTGAACAGCCTTCTCAAACAGTTCCGCGTGTAAAAGCAAACACAGAACCCTGTGGCGAGGGGATTTATCCCCGTTCGGCGACGAAGTCGTCGTGAAATCAGACAACTCGGTAAACCAGATAGACCGTGCGTTTAGGTTTTACGACTGCTTCGCAGCCGAACGGGGATAAATCCCCTCGCCACAGGACGCTGCTCGACAGCGGCTATGGGTTGGTTCTACTTCGCGACGTCTGTCGGTACAATCCGCCCCCCTCTTTCGTTTTCACCAAGGAACCTCCATGTCCGGGCTTGAACTGTTTGCCGCCTCCCTCGGCGTGATTGCCGTCTGGTTGACGGTCAAACAGAACCCCTGGTGCTGGCCGATCGGTCTGGTCATGGTGCTGCTTTATAGCTGGATCTTTTTTGAAGTGAAGCTGTATTCGGACATGCTCCTGCAAGTGATCTACGCCGCGCTGCAGATTTACGGCTGGTGGCAATGGACCCGCGCGGGTGAGGCGAATACCGGTCGGCAGGTCAGCCGGCTCGATGGAAAGTCGATCGCAACGAGCCTTGCAGCCGGCGCCATCGGCAGTCTGTTGCTGGGTGCCGCCATGGCGCACTGGACTGATGCCGCGCAGCCATGGCTCGACGCTGCACTGACCGGCTTTAGCCTGGTGGCACAGTTATGGATGGCGCAAAAACGCGTGCAGTGCTGGCCGTTGTGGGTCGCCCTTGATGTGATTTTCGTCGGGCTGTTCCTTTATAAAGGCATGTACCTGACTGCTGCCCTCTATGCGTTGTTCCTGTTGCTTGCCGTACAAGGCTGGCGTGAATGGCGCGCTGACCCGGCCTTGCACGCATGAAAGTGTTGGTACTCACTGGCCCGGAATCGAGCGGCAAGAGCTGGCTTTCGGGCGAGATACACGCCAACTTTGGCGGCATATTGGTCGAAGAGTACGTTCGGCACTTTATCGAAAGCGAAGCTCGAGAAACCCGCTACGATGACATTACATCGATAGCTCATGGCCAGCTTACGTGGGAGGACGAAGCACGAGCCCGGCAACCGTCACTGCTGATTCTCGATACGCATCTACTCAGCAATATCCTTTGGAGCCGCACGTTGTTTGGCGCTTGCCCGGCATGGATCGAGCACGCATTGCTGGCGCGGCACTACGACCTGCATTTACTGCTAAGCCCTGAAACCGTGGCCTGGCATGACGACGGGCAGCGTTGCCAACCGCAATTGGCAGAACGCCAAACGTTTTTCCAGGCCAGCCGCGAATGGCTTGACCTGCACCGCCAGCCTTGCCAGGTCTTGCAAGGGGACTGGCAACAGCGCAAGGACGCGGCATTCGAAGCTGTGACGCGCTTGCTCAAGGCCTGACCTGGGTGCCCCACCCCGCCGAAACTGTCCATCCCTGAAACACCCATTCCTGCGCAAACCCGCGATCTAAAGCGGCTCGAGCGTTCCCGCAAGAAAATGTTAAGCCAGTGATACAACCTTCGTTCAATGCCCCCAGCGAGCACCGCCGCCCGCATGGACCGCGTTTTTGCGCGGCTCTGTCTCGTTGGTGTTACACAATTTTTTTGACCACCCCGACAATTTAAGTCAACCGACTGTTTTTCAAGGAAAAACAGAAAGCGGCACACCTTCTGCTCTCTACCTCGCAACGCTGATAAGGGCCAGCGTTCCAATTACAGAAGGAATTGCCGCCGTGGGGAAATTTGATAGAAGCATCTATGGCCTACTGTTGATCGGATGCGCACTGGGAACCGGTGTCTCGCTGCCCGCACAGGCTGACAACGGCCTCATTACCATCACCCGTGATGTGCAGACGCGCAACGCAACGATTCCTCCGCTAATCCCCGATCCCAACCCCACGACCGTCAATGCCAACCCGTCCAGACAAATCCTCCAGCAAACGAACGAGTTGAGCGACGGCGACTTTGCCAACGTCGCCAGTGGTGCAGGCATCAACCGCCTGGTCACTCAAAACACCAACAACCTGGGCGGCAATATCAGCAACCAGACCCAACTTTCCAACCTCCCTGCCGGACGTTCGGGAAATTCGGGCAATGGTATTGCCAACATGGTCAATTCCAACATCCAGCAAGGCCTGGGTGCTCTGAAAATCATAACGGGAGACCGTTAAGATGAATCGTACGCTGCTGATGATCGCCATGTTTTGCAGTGCATCGACCTTTGCCCAACCTCCCGTCATCAATAACGCCGACATCGACGGTTCGGGCATGCAGTACCAAGGCAACCTCACCGTCAACCAGGCGGCGGGCGATCTTCAGCAACAGGCCAACGCCCGGGCCATCGCCATTGGTACCAATGCCAGTGCGACCACGCAGATTCGCCAGCGTTTGCGCACCGTTGTCGACCCCAGAATTGATGCCCAGTCCAACATTCAGGGTGACTCCTTCAGCCACGGCAACGGCGTACTGGGTGTCAACCAGAGCGCAGGTGCCAGTAACCAGCAAGCCAACGCACTGCGGATAAGCATCAGTAAACAGCCGCAAAGTATCGACGACAGCGTCCTCATGCAACAGAACGTGGCGCTGCTCAACAACTCCGATCCAACTGACTCTGCACCCGGCTATCGCCAGGTCACTACCAGTGACCAGGCATTCACCGGTAGCCGTGGGGTGATCCAGTTGAATCAGAGCGCCGGGGTGGGAAACCGCATGGCCAACACCCTGAGCGTACGGGTCGTGGATTGACCCAAAAGGTAAGAAACAACACTTAACCTAAAATAAGTACGGAGAATCACCATGAAACCTTCGATGGCACTAAAGCCTCTGGTTTTCGCAATTGCTGCGGTCATGGCTGTTGCTGTACAAGCTGGGCAAAATGATCGGCGTGGCAACCATCACGGTCATCACAACGGTGGCCAACAACAAACCCCTCCTGCAAGAATGGTCCCAATCAATGCGACTGCCAATGCGACGGACCGGCAGAACAGTACCGGCAATAGCATCTGGAATGAAGGGACAGAAAACTCGGCCGAGATGAGCAGTTCGGCCGCAGGCGCGAGCGGCAACGTCGGCGTCAACGTGGCGGCCGGTGCCGGCAACCAGCAAGACAACGCCGCCGCCATCGCCAACGCAGCCTCCGACAACGCCGCGATCGATAACAGCTTTGTGTTCGGCACGGCCACTGCCACCGCTGACGTGAGGCAAGTCAGCAACAATAACCGCGTCGATAACTTTGGCTCCACCAACTCTGCCGTAATGAGCGGATCTGGCGGCGGCAGCAGCGGCAACATGGGTATCAACATTGCTGGCGGCGATCTGAACCAGCAGAAAAACACCATGGCAATTGCCAACGCCAATGCTCCACTGGGTAATGCAACCGCCACCGCGTCTGCCGTTCAAAACGGTCCCGGCCTGATCGTGAACAACAACGCTGATCGGACCTACCGCGTTGATACGATCACCGTTACCAATACGGCGAGCGGCAGTTTCTCCAAAGATAAGTCGTTTGAGGCAAGCGGCAGTCAAAGCGCTTCTTCCAGCTGGAACAAAGCCGGTTCCAAAAGCTATGACGCCAGCGGTTCAAAAAGCGTTGATATAAGCGGTTCTCACAGCAGTAATGCGAGCGGCTCGAACAGCAGCAATGCGAGCGGTTCTAACAGCAGCAGTGCTAGCGGTTCTTCGAGTGCTTCGTTGAATGCTTCGTTGAACGCTACGCTGGATGCTACTGCGGCGGCTTCCAGCTCCTCTACTGTCAACAATGGCTGGGGCGATCGCACTCGCAGCAGTTCGTCCGACGCATCGTTTAACGCATCGCTCGACGCAACGCTCGACTCTTCGATAGACAAATCGTATGACAGGTCGCACGAATCCTCGTACGACAAATCGCGCGATTCCTCGTACGACAGATCTCGCGATTCGTCGTTCGAAAAATCGTACGACAAGTCGTACACGAAGTCGTCTGACTCCTCGTACGAAAAATCGGGCAGCAAATCGTCCGAATCTGAGTACGCAAAAGCGAAAAGCTACAGTGAAAGCAGCTCTTATGATTTGAGCAACACTTACTCCTATCAAGTGCTGACTCCAACTGGCTGGGCCAACCCTGTGACCAACACTGCAACCCTGAGCGGTTCGGTGAATGGCGGCAGTGGCAACCTGGGCGTCAACGTGGCGGCTGGTGTGGGCAACCAACAAAGCAACTCGTTGGCCATTTCCAACCAATCGTTCTAAATGCTGTCTCTGGAGGCCCCCTCACGGGGGCCTTTTTCAACACCACCAGAGGGCGTCCCATCATGCGCATAATCGCCTTGGCAATTTTGCTTTGTGCGGCCACCGTGATCGAGGCCGCACAAATGCCGCTGTCCATCCTGCCGGGCGGCGCCGTTGTGTACAAGCCGATCCAGAGCGTACGCGAGCGTAAATTTGCCGACCTGGTGCAACAGAAAACCGACTTCAGTTGCGGCGCAGCGGCGTTGGCAACCATCTTGCGCCAAGCTTATTGGCTCGACGTGGATGAAGAACAGATCATCGAAGGCATGCTGGCTCACTCCGATCAAGACCTTGTCCGCGTCCAGGGCTTCTCCATGCTCGACATGAAGCGTTACGTGGAGAGTATCGGCATGCGGGCCCGTGGCTATCGGGTAGCGCCGGAAACGTTGAGCGATATCCGGATTCCGGTGGTGGTACTGATGGATATCCGTGGCTACAAACATTTTGTGGTCATGCAAAGAGTCCATCAGGGCTGGGTCTATATCGGCGATCCGGTACTCGGACATAAACGTTACAAAGTAGACGACTTCATCAAAGGCTGGAACGGCATCATCTTTGCCGTCATTGGCCAGGGTTACGACAAAAACAACGCGCTGCTCGACCCGCCCATGCCACTGACCGCCAGGAACCGCATCAACGCCTTCAGCCCGGTGCAGGACGCAGAGTTGATGGATTTTGGATTTATCCAAAGCGACTTCTTCTAATAACAAGCGAGCATGACGCTCCGGGAGCATCCAATGAAGACTCCATTCTGGCTGGCCGTGGTTTGCCTGGCCGCCAGCCTGCCGACCCAGGCACAGACGTTCAAACCCATTGAACTGAAGGATCAGGAACTGGCGACGCTGCGAGGCCGCTATGTCATGCCGGGACGGATCATCAGTTTCGGCATTGCGATGACGAGCACTTGGCAAAATGCCAACGGTGAAGTGATCGGCGCGACTTCCACGATGCAAATTCAACAATCGACCATCAAGCCACAGTTCTATGTGTCGATGATCGATGAAAAAGGTAATGGCTCAGCGCGCTCGCAAAGCACGGGCACCGGCACCGTCACGGGCGGCGGGGGCCTCAACACCACGGAAGGCGTCACCCAGGTCGTGCGGGCGGCCGGCGACAATAATACGGCCTACAACAACGTTGATATCAACGTCACCAAGGCCAACCAGGCGCCAACAACGCAACAGCAAGGCCAGGCACTCGCCGCAGGCTCGACGTTGGTCGGCGCCAATGGCGCGGGCTCAATGAGCGTTTCCTCGACCGGAACGGGTGTGCAATTCAACATCGTGGCCAACAACAACCAGGGCAGTACCGTACAACGCCTGGCCCAGGGGGGACTGATGCAGAACACGACTTTGCTCGGCAGTAGCAACCAGGTCCGCAACCTTACGACCTTCAATGTCGTGCTGCGTGACAACGTGCCGTCAGCCGGATCGGTGAGCGGCAATCTGGACCAGCTCAAAGGTCTTCGCACTCTCGGTTTCTGATCTACGCTCAGTCTCATCAGATGTAGTCAGAAGGGACGGCTAACCCATGCAACGATCTTTTACGTTCAGAGCTTTGGTATGTTTGAGTAGCCTGGCCCCGGCCACAATGCTATACGCAGCACCGGACCCCCAGGTCGAGATCCTAAAACAAGAACTCATGGAGTTGAAACAGCGTTACGAAGCACAACAGAACGCGCTGATGGTACTTGAGCAACGCGTTCGCCAAGTCGAAGAAGCACCGGCGTCACCAGCTCCCAAACGCCTGACCAAATCCCCCGCCGAACCCGCCAGGGGTGGCCAGGCGGTAGCCGCCGGTGCGCCGGGAACGACCGGAAGTTCATACGGCCAATCGCTCAAGGACGATTCGGAGCCTGCGCAAAGCGTTTCCAACCTGTATGACGAAGCCAGCGGTTTCTTCGGTGGCGGCAAGTTCAGCGTCGAAACCGGCCTGACCTACACGCACTACGATACCCGCGCCTTAACGCTCAACGGCTTCCTCGCACTGGACTCGATTTTCCTCGGCAACATCAACCTCGACCGCATCAAGGCCGACAACTGGACCCTGGACCTGACCGCCCGCTACAACGTGGCACAGCGCTGGCAGTTCGACATTAACGTTCCCGTGGTTTATCGCGAATCGACGTACTCCTCCGGTGGGGCTGGTGGCGCAGGCCCGGTGACGTCTGACGCAACCGTTACTCGCGACCCGACCATCGGCGATGTGAACGTTGGCGTTGCCTACAAGTTTCTGGATGAGTCGGCCAGCCTGCCCGACGCGGTCGCTACACTGCGCGTCAAGGCGCCGACCGGCAAGGACCCTTACGGCATCAAGCTGGTCAGCGACCCGACCAACGATAACCTCTCCGTCCCCGAGGATTTGCCGACCGGCAACGGTGTCTGGGCGATCACCCCGGGTATCTCGCTGGTCAAGACCTTCGACCCTGCCGTGCTATTCGGCAGCCTGTCCTACACCTACAACGTGCAGGACTCTTTCAGCGACATCAGTCCTCAGGTCGGCTCCAAGGTGAAAGGGGACGTGAAGCTGGGCGATTCCTGGCAGATCGGCGCCGGCATTGCATTCGCCTTGAACGAGAAGATGAGTATGTCGTTCTCGTTCACCGATCAGTTCGCCCGCAAGAGCAAGATCAGGCCGGACGGTGGTGATTGGCAGTCGATTTCCAACAGCGATTACAACTCGGCCAACTTCAACATCGGCATGACCCTGGCCGCCTCCGACAACTTGACGATCGTACCCAACCTGGCCATCGGCTTGACCGATGACTCGCCTGACTTTTCCTTCAGCCTGAAATTCCCGTACTACTTCTGATCCACAACAAAAAGCCCCGCTGCGACTTCAATCCCGGCGGGGCTTTTTTGTGTTTGTAAGCTTTTTATCTTGCGTCTAACGGATCTGATGTTTGTGCAACAAACGGTAGAAGGTAGGCCTGGAGATCCCCAGCACCTTGGCGGCGATGCTCAGATTATCGCTGTGGCGGTTGAGTACATCGCACAAGGCCTGGCGTTCAGCGCGGGTCTTGTAGTCTTCAAGCGTGCCCATCGGCGCGGGAATCGTATGCTGGCTGAGCAGCCCCAGGTCTCGCGCTTCGATCTGCCGGCCTTCGGCGAGTACCAACCCGCGACGTACCCGATTGGCCAGCTCGCGAACATTGCCCGGCCAGTCATGCTTGCCCATGGCAATCAACGCGTCGTCGCTGAAGCTGCGAGGGCGGCGTCCGGTTTCATGGCTGTAGAAATGGGAGAAGTGGTTGGCCAGCATCGCCAAGTCGCCATGGCGCTCACGCAGTGGCGCAGTGACGACTTGCAGCACGTTCAGTCGGTAGTATAAATCCTCACGAAAGCTTTTTTTCTCGACCGCGGCCTCAAGGTCGACATGCGTCGCCGCCAATACCCGCACATCCACTGGAATCGGCTGGCTGCCGCCAACATGCTCGATGTGTTTTTCCTGCAGGAAGCGCAGCAGATTGGCTTGCAACTCCAGTGGCAGATCACCGATCTCATCAAGGAACAAAGTGCCGCCATTCGCCGCTTCGATCCGACCGACCTTGCGTTGGTGGGCGCCGGTAAAGGCGCCTTTCTCGTGGCCAAACAGTTCGGACTGGATCAAGTGTTCGGGAATTGCCCCGCAATTGATTGCCACGAAAGGCCTGTTGTGACGCTGGGATTGTCGATGGAGCGTGCGGGCGACCAGTTCTTTACCCGTACCGCTTTCACCACGAATCAATACCGGAGACTCGGTGGGCGCGAGTTTGCTGAGTAATTTGCGCAGTTCGCGAATCGGTTTGCTGTCGCCAAGCAGTTCGTGCTCTGGCTGATCGATATGAATCGTGCCCTGCCCGCGCAGGCGCGCCATGCCGAACGCCCGGCCCAGCGTGACTTGCACCCGGGAGACATCAAACGGCAAGGTATGGAAGTCAAAAAACCATTCGCAGACAAAGTCCCCGACGTTTTGCAGGCGCAGGACTTCTTGGTTGAGAACGGCAATCCACTCGGTACCGCTGCGGCTGATCAGTTCTTTGACGGCTTCGGGGCGTTCCAGATGAAAGGGTTGTAATCGCAACAGACCGACATCGCACGTTCGGTCGCCGGCGTTCTCCAGGGAACAGCTGTCAACATCCCAGCCCACAGAGCGCAGACCCGGCAACAGACGATGGCAGTCGTCGCAGGGATCTACTACTAACAGACGTCGTAACGCAGGCGTTTCGATCATGACTGTTCCTTGACGCCAAACTTTAGGAAATATTATTAAAAACAGTCGTTTGGCGGATCTGGCTGTAACATTAGCAAGAATTTGACACTACCTTGTACCGTTTGACTATAGGGATATTGCTTTATTAGTTATAAGAACGGGTTTGTTAGTTACCTAACGAGTTCAACCTTTCACTCAGCTTTCAAAAACCGCCCTGCGTTGAGTATATGAAAGAAAGTTGAAATTTCTTTTGATTTGGGTGTGACCTGACCCCCGGTTGAAGGCATCAGTACAAGTAACCAGCCGAACGGTAAGCCCAACCGACGGCCTGTCACTTGATTGGGCATAATAGAGAGAAGACCCCATGACCGCCCCGCTCCGTATCAACGAAGCTCTTTTGATTGCCGACCGCGCATTCCAACCTTTCCAATGCGTGGCCTGGGCCCCACAAGACGGCAACGGCGAACTCTGCCTGACGGTGATCGATCGCACCAGCACCCCTCTCGGCCGCAAACAAATCCCATGCAGCGCCTATACCGACCCGGCGCAACTCGAACACCTTCTTGAAGAAGCTCGCGCCCAATTGAGCGAAGAAGGTTACATGCTGCAATCGTGGTCCATGCCGCACTAAGAATTTCGCATTTAAAGCGTAAAAAAGATCGCACGCAGCCTCGTTTCACTCGACAGCGCCTACAACGGATACGCTTTCCCCTGTAGGAGCTGTCGAGTGAAACGAGGCTGCGATCTTTTGGCTTTATTACTTGGCAGGCTTGTCAGTGGTTCGAAAAGACACTGTTCTGGCACAAAGCGACCCTCCACCTGTTAGTTGTTACGGTTGTGCAATCGAGCGTTCAGGGATTGAATGTTTTGCACACGCAGTTGCCCTCCCGGTTCCCGGGTTTCGGTCAGCTCGCAAGGAGACGCGTGCATGCCAGACCAGACTGCTTTTGCCCGACCTGCAGCGCAGTACACGGCCGGTCACCTCGATAAAAATTTTGCCTCCAATGGCAAAACCCAGGTGTATTTCGCCGCCAGTACGTCGAGCATCGCCAACAGCGTGGCGATCGATTCCAGCGGTCGCATTCTGGTAGCGGCGAAAGTCGGCACTCGGGGCGGCCATTGCTTTGGCCTGGCTCGCTTGCTTGAAGACGGTTCGGCGGACCTGGCATTCGGTACTCGCGGCAGTGTCATCGGGCAATTCCAGCGCGGTTATGAGGCCATGGCGGGCAAGGTCCTGGTGTTGGGAGACGGCAACATCCTGGTCGCCGGCCTGCACTATGAAGACGCTCACCAGACACTGCCGGCTCTGGCGATGTTTGACTCGCAAGGTCAACCACTCAGAGATTTTGGCGACGATGGATGCTGCGTCATACGCCTGCCGGGAAATCTGTCACGGGGCGTGCGCGACGCCTGGCTTCCTCCTGGCGTCCCGGGAGCCGAAGCCTGCGACGTCCAGGTTCAGGCTGACGGTCGCATCCTGCTGCTGGCCAATCACCCCTTCGAACTGGCCGACCACGTGGGCCTGCTGATTCGCCTCACCGACACGGGCGAGCTCGATAGCTCCTTCAACGGCCGCGGCTTTGTCATGGTCCGGCATTTGCTGATGAACTCCTGGCTCAGCAGCCTGATGGTGCAGCGGGACGGTCGGATCATGGTCGGCGGCTCGATCAATTTCCCTGAAGAAGGCTTGCTGGCGCGCTACCTCCCCGACGGCAGCCTGGATAACCACTTCGCCGTGGATGGTTTCATGACCTTCAGTGTTGAGGGGCACAGCGCTCAGGTCAGTCAGATCGTCCAGCAGGAAAATGGCGATTTGCAGTGTTTTGGCAGCAGCCGCGACCCGATGCATAGCCTGGCGCTGAAACTGCACAGCAACGGTCGCCCGGACGTTCATTGCAACAGTGGCCAGCCACACTTGCTGAAGATCGGGCGCAGCGGTTGCCAGTGGAACGCCGCACAGCTCCAGCCAGACGGTCGCGTGCTGGCAGTGGGCGCCACGATTGGCGGAGTTGAAGCCGACTTTCTGTTGGCCCGGTATTTACCGGGCGGACAGCTGGATCCTGGCTTTGCCGAGGGCACCTGCTGGGTTCGCACCCGCCTGGGCCGCAGCCTGGATACCGCCACGTCGGTGGCTGTTCAAGCGGATGGAGGAATCGTCGTAGCGGGTTATTCGCTGGACGGTAACTACCGGGCGATCGTGGCGCGCTATCTCGGTTAGGCCAACGAATTTTCCCACCCTTGATCTTCCCTTCGGCTTACGGCAAGTTGCGCGCTTCTGAATACAAGGAGTAGCCGATGTCCGGTTCAATGGCCCACGCCTTCGCGCACAACTTTCTCGGCCACTCACCCCGCTGGTACAAGGCGAGCATTGTCGGCTTCCTGATACTTAACGTACTGGTGTTGTGGACGGTCGGTCCGGTGGCAGCCGGATGGTTGCTGGTGCTGGAATTCATCTTCACCCTGGCCATGGCGCTCAAGTGCTATCCGCTGATACCCGGCGGGTTGCTGCTGGTCGAAGCGCTGCTGCTGAAAATGACCACGCCCCAGGCGCTCTACGACGAGCTGGTGCACAACTTTCCGGTGATCCTACTGCTGATGTTCATGGTGGCAGGCATCTACTTCATGAAAGACCTGCTGCTGTTCCTGTTCTCGCGCTTGCTGCTGGGGGTTCGATCCAAGGCGCTGCTGGCCCTGATGTTCTGCTTTCTCTCGGCGTTCCTGTCGGCGTTCCTTGATGCCTTGACGGTGACGGCGGTGATCATCAGCGCTGCGGTGGGGTTCTATTCGGTGTATCACCGCGTCGCCTCGGGCAACGATCCGCGTCAGGACAGTGGGTTCAGCGATGACCAGCACCTGCCCAAACTGCATCATGACGATCTCAACCAGTTCCGCTCTTTCCTGCGCAGCCTGCTGATGCACGGCGCCGTGGGCACGGCATTGGGCGGTGTTTGCACATTGGTTGGCGAGCCGCAGAATCTGTTGATTGGTCACGAGATGGGCTGGTACTTTTCCGAGTTCTTTCTGAAAGTCGCGCCCGTTTCATTGCCGGTATTGGTCGCCGGCCTGGTGACCTGCGTGCTGCTGGAGAAACTGCGCTGGTTCGGTTATGGCACGCTGCTGCCGGACAACGTGCGCGCGGTACTGGCCAATTATGCGGCCGAAGACAACGCCCAGCGTACCTCGCGCCAACGCGCAGCCCTGATCGTTCAAGGGCTGGCGGCACTGATTCTGATTGGCTGCCTGGCGTTTCACGTGGCTGAAGTGGGGCTGATCGGCTTGATGGTAATCGTGCTGATCACCGCCTTCACCGGCATCACCGACGAGCACCGCATCGGCAACGCGTTCAAGGACGCCATGCCGTTCACGGCATTGCTGGTGGTGTTCTTCGCAGTGGTCGCGGTGATTCACGATCAGCAGCTGTTTACGCCGTTGATCCAGTGGGTGCTGGCGCTGCCGGCCGATCAGCAGCCGGGCATGTTGTTCATAGCCAACGGCTTGTTGTCAGCCATCAGCGACAACGTGTTTGTGGCAACCATTTACATCACTGAAGTGAAGCAGGCATTCGTCTCCGGCCATATGAGCCGCGAGCACTTCGAAACGCTGGCCATTGCGATCAATACCGGCACCAACCTGCCGAGCGTGGCGACGCCTAATGGTCAGGCGGCGTTTCTGTTTTTGCTGACGTCGGCGATTGCACCGCTGATTCGGCTGTCGTATGGGCGGATGGTGTTGATGGCGTTGCCGTATACGGTGGTGATGGGTGTTTTGGGTTGGTACGCCGTCAGTTACTGGCTGTAAACACCGAGCAAAATGTGGGAGCGGGCTTGCTCGGGAAAGCGGTGTGTCATTCAGTATAAATATTGACTGACACGGCCTCTTCGCGAGCAAGCCCACTCCCACATTGGTGTTGTGTACTTACCGGGGCAGGATATACCGCTCAATCGCCTGTGCCGCGCCGTCTTCGGTGTTGGCGCCTGTCACCACATCGGCCTGGCGCTTCACCGCTTCTTCCGCCTGCCCCATGGCAATCGACAACCCGGCACAATGAAACATCGCCGGGTCATTGCCGCCATCGCCCATCGCGGCAGTCTGCTCCAGCGGCACGCCGAGAAACTCGGCCAGTGTCGCCAGTGCGGCGCCTTTGTTGGCCTGCATCGCCGTCACGTCCAGGTACACCGGTTGCGACCGTGAGACCTGCGCCTGGCCTTCCACTTTCGGCAACAGTTGCGCCTCCAGCTCGATCAACAATTGCGTGTTGTTGCTGGTAGCCACGATCTTGTCGATGCGCGTCAGAAACGGCTCGAAACTCTCGACCACCACCGGCGGATAGCCGAGACCGTGCTGCTCGCGCGGGACCATCGGCCCGTCCGCGTCCTTGAGCAACCAGTCACCGCCACTGAACACCCAGACTTCAACGTCCGGCTGATCGGCAAACAGTGCCAGCGCCGTCAGCGCAGCGGTGGCCGGCAAATAATGCGCAACCAGCAAACTACCGTCCGGATGGACGATCGTGCCGCCATTGAACGCCGCCGTCGGCAGGTCGACGCCGAGGGCTTCGATCTGCTGCAGCATGGCTTTGGGTGGACGGCCGGTGGCCAGGCTGAACAGCACACCAGCCTCGCGTAAGGAACGAACTGCCTCAATGGTGCGCTGACTGAGGCTGTGATCGGGCAGCAGCAAGGTGCCGTCCATGTCGCTCAGCAGGAAACGGATGGGCTGTTGCGGGGCTTCACTCATCCGAGGCTGTGCCAGACGCGACCGTCGCGGGCCAACAGCTCATCAGCCGTCTTCGGGCCGTTCTCGCCGGCCGGATAGCGCTGCACGCTCGCGTCCTGCTGCCAGGCATCGAGGAAGGGCTGCACGGCGCGCCAGCCGTTCTCGATGTTGTCGGCGCGCTGGAACAGCGTCTGGTCGCCGGTCAGGCAATCGTAGATCAGCGTTTCGTAGCCGGTGGACGGCTGCATTTCAAAGAAATCCTTGTAGGCAAAACCCAGCTCAATGTTGGCCATTTTCAGCGCCGGCCCGGGCCGCTTGGCCAGCAGGTCGAACCACATGCCTTCGTTGGGCTGGATCTGGATTCGCAGATAAGTCGGTTGCAGTTCATCGACCTCGGTATCGCGGAACTGCGCATACGGCGCGGGCTTGAAGCAGATGACGATCTCGGTGTCTCGCACGCTCATGCGTTTGCCGGTGCGCAGGTAGAACGGCACGCCGACCCAACGCCAGTTGTCGATCATGACTTTCAGCGCAACGTAGGTTTCGGTGTTGCTGTCGGGCGCGACGTTGGCTTCCTCGCGATAACCGGCCAAGGGTTTGCCATCGAGTTCGCCAGCCGTGTACTGGCCACGCACCGAGTTGGCCCGCGCCTCTTCCGTTGACCACGGACGTATCGCGCCGACCACTTTGGCCTTCTCGCCACGGACCGCATCGGCACCAAAGGCTGCCGGCGGTTCCATCGCCACCATCGCCAGCAACTGGAACAGGTGATTGGGCACCATGTCCCGCAACGCGCCGGTGTGTTCATAAAAACTACCACGGGTTTCCACGCCGACGGTTTCGGCGGCGGTGATCTGCACGTGGTCGATGTAATGGTTGTTCCAGAACGCTTCGAACAGGCTGTTGGAGAACCGGCTGATCAGAATGTTCTGCACGGTTTCCTTGCCCAGGTAGTGGTCGATCCGGTAGATCTGGTTTTCCGACATTACCTTGAGCAAACAGGCGTTCAACGCTTCAGCGGTGTGCAGATCGGAGCCGAACGGTTTCTCGATCACCACCCTTCTGAACGCTTCGGGTGTTTCTTGTAGCAAGCCGGCGGCACCGAGGCGGCGCACCACTTCACTGAAGAAACGTGGCGCGGTGGCCAGGTAGAACACCGCATTGCCCGTGCCGCTGGCGGCGATTTTCGCCGCCAGCGCTTGATAAGTGCTGTCGTCCAGGAAGTCGCCCTGGACGTAGCTGATGCCTTTGGCCAGTTTGGCCCACAGCGCCGGATCAAGGGCTTCATCGCCCTTGCCGACTTTGGTGGCCGCTTCAGTCCTAATGAAATCTTCGAGCTTCTGCGCAAAGGCTTCGTCACTGATGGCGTTGTGGTCAACGCCGATGATCCGCAGTCCATCGCCAAGCAGACCGTCGCGACTCAGGTTGTACAGCGCCGGCATCAGCAAGCGCTTGACCAGGTCACCATGGGCACCGAACAAAAACAGCGTGGTCGGTGGTGCGGGTTCTGCCTTTGATTTATTGCGGATCAGACGCGTCATTTTTTCGCAGTCTCCACATGGCCGCCGAAGCCGAAGCGCTGGGCCGAGAGAATCTTGTCGCCAAAGGTGCCTTGGCCGCGCGAACGGTAGCGGGAGAACAGCGAGTTCGACAGCACCGGTACGGGCACTGATTGCTCCATGGCGGCTTCGATGGTCCAGCGGCCTTCACCGCTGTCGGCCACCGAGCCTGAGTAACCGTCGAGTTTAGGATCGCTGGCCAGTGCGTCGGCGGTCAGGTCGAGCAACCACGACGACACCACGCTGCCACGGCGCCAGACTTCGGCGATGTCGGCCACATTCAGGTCGAAGCGCTGGTCTTCCGGCAGGTTTTCGCTGGCCTTGGTCTTGAGGATGTCGAAGCCTTCGGCGAAGGCCTGCATCATTCCGTACTCGATGCCGTTGTGGATCATCTTCACGAAATGGCCAGAGCCTGCGGGACCTGCGTGGATGTAACCGCGCTCGGCGCGATCGTCTTCCGACTTGCGGTCCTTGGTGCGAGGGATGTCGCCCATGCCGGGGGCCAGGCTGTCGAACAGCGGATCAAGGCGTTTTACCACCTCGGCTTCGCCACCGATCATCATGCAGTAACCGCGATCCAGGCCCCAGACGCCGCCGGACGTGCCGACGTCGATGTAGTGCAGGCCTTTCTCCGACAGTGTTTTCGCCCGGCGGATGTCGTCCTTATAGAAGGTGTTACCGCCGTCGATGATGGTATCGCCGGCTTCGAGCAAGGTGCTCAGGGTGTCGATGGTGTCTTCGGTCGGCGCGCCGGCCGGCAGCATGACCCACACCGCACGTGGTTTGGCCAGGCCTGCGACCAGCGCCGGCAGGTCGATGACGCCCTTGGCGCCTTCTGCGGCCAGGGTATCGACGAAGGCGGTATTGCGGTCGTAAACAACGGTGGTATGCCCGTTGAGCATCAGGCGACGCGCAATATTTCCGCCCATGCGGCCCAGTCCAATAATCCCGAGTTGCATGTGCTGATGCTCCCTACTACAAATAAAGTGTGTCAAAGGTTATAGCCCAACGCGACTAATGTGGGTTAGTCCAGAGCGCCGGCGTGAAGTTTCCGGGCATTGTGCCCGATCCTGACTGATAACGTCAGAAATCGAACTGAAGACACAACGACCATGAAAAATAAAAAAGTTCCCATCAGGGGCAAAAGAAATCAAAATTGGTGCCGATAGTAAATAAGCACCGATGTCGGGGCGGATTTACAGTTGAGACAGCCATTTGCGAGGTGAGCAATGGGCACAGTACAAGCAGCACGACCAGCACAAACCCTTTACGTCACGATCCGTCGTGATGAATTGCGCCAGTTGAAAGAAGAGCGCGACCTGTTGAAGCAGGAGCTCGCGCAGCTGCGCTTACTCACACAAAGTTCTACGGCACAGCCCTTGCCCGTTACCCAGCGTGCTCCACACGCCTGATCCCCTCGCTTGATCCGGAAACAGCCCTCCGCTGTTTCCGACACCGCTTCCCTGCCTGTCTTGCCGTTCGCGGCGACTCACAAAGTTTTCACATCAACTTGTTGATACTCCCGCGAATTATGGCCGCTCGGTATCCGCGCGGCTTCCGTTCGTCGGCAACATGGAAGGCTCCCGACGTGTCGACGTGATTTCTTGGCTGGAGCGCTGAATGAGTGTGTTCAAACGCAGCACTACGACTGCGAAAGGTTTCGATTGGGCAGGATTTCTCTGGTTGTTCCTGTTCTTCTGGTATTTTTCCGGCATTACCCAACTGCTGATCCAACTGACGGGCACCTCCGGTTTTACCGGGTTCCGCCAGGCCTTTGTGATGAGCGCCATCTGGCTCGCGCCGATGCTGCTGTTCCCTAAGCAGACGCGGGTAATGGCCGCGCTGATCGGCGTGGTGCTGTGGGCCTGTTCGATGGCCAGCCTGGGTTACTTCTTCATCTATCAGCAGGAATTTTCCCAGAGCGTCATCTTCATCATGTTCGAATCGAACATCTCTGAAGCGGGCGAATACATGACCCAGTATTTCGCCTGGTGGATGGTGGCGGCGTTCCTCGCCCACACGCTGTTCGCGTATTTCCTGTGGACCCGCTTGCGTCCGGTGTACATGCCTCGCGGCCGCGCACTGGTTGCCGCAACCGCGATCCTGGTGGCCGTGGTCGGTTACCCGCTGATCAAGCAAACCGCGCGCACCGGCAGCCTGGCCGGCGGCTTCGAGAAATTCGAAACCCGTATCGAGCCGGCGGTGCCTTGGCAGATGGCGGTGGCGTATCACCGTTACCTCGACACCCTGGCCGGCATGCAAGACATGCTCGACAGCGCGAGCAAGATTCCACCGCTAAAAAACCTCAAGGACACGATGGCCAACCAGCCAGCGACCCTGGTGCTGGTGATCGGCGAGTCCACCAACCGTCAGCGTATGAGCCTTTACGGCTACCCGCGTGAAACCACGCCGGAATTGGACAAGCTCAAGGATCAGATGGCGGTCTTCGACAACGTCATCACCCCGCGCCCGTACACCATCGAGGCGTTGCAGCAGGTGCTGACCTTCGCCGACGAAGAAAACCCGGACCTTTACCTGTCCACACCGTCCTTGGTGAGCATGATGAAACAGGCAGGTTACAAGACCTTCTGGATCACCAACCAGCAAACCATGACCAAGCGCAACACCATGCTCACGACGTTCTCTGAACAAGCCGACGAGCAGGTGTACCTGAACAACAACCGCAACCAGAATGCCGCGCAGTACGATGGCGACGTGATCGCGCCGTTCAACAAGGCCCTGGCGGACGCCGCGCCGCGCAAGCTGATCGTGGTGCATTTGCTCGGCACGCACATGAGCTATCAGTACCGTTATCCGCCGACCTTCAACAAGTTCACCGATCGCAAGGGTGTGCCGGACGGCGTGCGTGACGATCAGGTGCCGACCTACAACAGCTACGACAACGCGGTGCTGTACAACGACTTCGTCGTCTCGAGCCTGATCAAGGATTACGCCAAGTCCGATCCGAACGGCTTCCTGATGTACCTCTCGGACCACGGCGAAGATGTATTCGACTCTGCGGGCCACAGCACGCTGGGGCGCAACGAGGCCAAGCCGACCGCGCCGATGTACACCATTCCGTTCATGGCCTGGGCTTCGCCGAAATGGCGTGAAACCCACGACTGGAGTTTTGCCGCTGACCTGGGGCGGCCTTACAGCAGTTCGCAGCTGATCCACACCTGGGCCGATCTGGCGGGCCTGAGTTTTGATGAACTGGACCGCAGCAAGAGCCTGGTCAGCGACAGCTTCACGCCGCGGCCGTTGATGATCGGCAATCCATATGAACGTCAGTCGCGCCCGCTGATCGATTTCAGCCTGATGAAACCGAAAAGCACGCCGTCCGATCCGTCAGTCGCGCAGAAATGATGTCCTGAGGGATCGGCTCCGATCTTTCACTATGTAGAGGAACCAGTGGGAGCTTGCTCCCACAGGGTTTACACCAGCCGCCCGCTTTAACGTCTCCGAAACACCTTAAAATAACAATAATTCTCGTTTAGACCTAAATCCTCTCTCCCCCCTTCGTCTTTGAACAAACGGAATTTTTCCCTCGAAGACAAGGAGTCGGCTGCGATGTTCGCGCCTATCACCCGTTCCATGACCTTTACCCTGGGCCTGTGCAGTGCTGCCCTGAGCCCCGATTTGCTGGCTGAAACCGCCCCGGAACATGCACCGAGCCGCACCCTTGAACTGGGTGCCACCAATGTGACCGCCCAGGGGCTGGGCACTACCACCGAAAACACCGAGTCGTACACCACCGGCGCCATGAGCACCGCAACGCGGCTGAACCTGTCGATAAAGGAAACGCCGCAGTCGGTGTCCGTGGTCACGCGCCAGCAGATGGACGATTTCAAACTCGGTACGTTGTCCGAAGCCATGAGCCAGACCACCGGTGTGGTGGTTCAGCACAACGACTCGGACCGCGTCAGCTATTCGTCCCGCGGTTACTCGATCAACAATTTCCAGATCGACGGGATGCTCAACACCTTCAGCTACATGAAGTCCGATTCCGACACCATCATCTACGACCGCATCGAAGTGGTTCGCGGCGCGACCGGCCTGACCACGGGCGCCGGCGATCCCTCCGCGACTATCAACATGGTGCGCAAACGGCCGACCGCACAATGGGCCGCCCAGACCGGTGTCAGCGGCGGCAGCTATGACGATTACTACAGCTATGTGGACGTCGGCGGGCCGCTGGCCTTCGACGGGCGCCTGCGCGCTCGCAGTGTGCTGGCCTATCGCGACAGCGGTTCCTACCGTGACAAGTACGCGCTGCAACGGGAAGTCGGCTACGGGATTCTCGAAGCCGATTTGACCGACGACACCGTGCTGGCCGTGGGTTACGACTATCAGGACAAACAGGTGCAAGGCACGTCCTGGGGCACCGTGCCGTACTGGAACGCTGACGGCAGCAAAGCCAACCTCGGACGCTCCACCAACATGGCCACGCCGTGGAGTTCCTGGCCGCTGAAGGACAAGACCGCGTTTGCCACGCTGGACCAGCAACTGGGTGCCGGTTGGCACCTCAAGGCGGCCTACACCCACCGCGAGAGTGACACCGACGGCAAGATCTATTACGGCGGTGGCGGTTTCCCCGAGGCGGATCGCAGCGGCATGTTCGCCAACGTCAGCCACATGGTCGGCACGCAGAAAATGAAGGCCTATGACTTCAACGTGTCCGGCCCTTATTCGCTGTTCGGTCGTGAACACGAAATGATGATCGGCTATGGCGAAGCCGAACGCAGCGAAGACAACCCCTACACCGTAGACGGCCCACGGTCGGCGGATTACGAGAGGGTTCCCGACTGGAAGTACATGGGCGGCATTCCCAAATTCCCGGACACCGTCACCGGACTGAAAGGCTCGGATGAAAGCACCCGGCAAAAGGCCGGTTACCTGGCCACGCGCCTGACCCTGACCGACGACCTGCACGCAGTCCTCGGAAGTCGCTACGGAACGTGGGAAATCTCGAAAACGGCCAACAAGTACGACGGCAATCTGCAACTGAGCAGTGTCGAAACCACCCGCCAGCAACACAACGATATGTGGACGCCGTACGCCGGGTTGCTCTACGACATAACGCCCGAGTACACGGTGTATGTCAGCTACACCGACATTTTCAAGCCGCAGGACGAGCGTGACAGCAATCACACATACCTCGAGCCGGTGGTCGGCAGCAACTATGAACTGGGGCTCAAGGGCAGCCTGCTGGAAGAGCGACTCAACCTCGCCACTGCGGTGTTCTGGAGCAAGCAGGACAACGTCGCCGAACTCGACGATTCCGTACCGCCAGACCCGGTCACCGGTGAGGAATTCTTCAGATCGGGCGGCAAAGGCAACAAGGTTCAGGGCTTTGAAGCCGAGATCTCCGGCGAGGTGATGGCGGGCTGGAACATGACGGCCGGCTACACCTACACCCACTCGGCCAATGGCGAGAAGCAGCGCAACAACACCAACCAGCCGTTGAACATGGTCCGCTTCTCCACCGCTTATCGCCTGCCCGGCGACTGGCAGGCGCTGACCGTGGGCGGCGCGGTGAACTGGCAAAGCGACGTCTACCGCGCCGCCAGACGCCCGGTCGGTCGTGGCGCTGATGGCGAGGTCATCACCGCCAGCACCAACATCCGCCAGGAGGCCTACACCGTGGTCAAGCTGATGTCGCGGTATGAGTTCGACAAGCACCTGTCCGCTTCGCTGAACGTCGACAACTTGTTCGACAAAAAGTATTACGACAACGTCGGGTTCTACAACGGCGTCTATTGGGGCGACCCGCGCACGGTCACCTTGAGCCTGGACTGGAAGCTTTAACGCGGTTGATTCCCAAATACCGGAATCGGCGGATAATGTCCCGGCAACATTGGTTCATGGATGAAAGGCACCCGATATCCGTAGTGGGAGGCAAACCATGAAACGTACTGCGTTGATCCTCGCCAGTCTGATGATGTTCGGTTCGACCACCGCATTTGCCGAAGGCGGCGCCGAGCGCATGCGGTATTACTTCGAAACCCTGCATCTCAAACAACAGCAGGCTAATGGCGTCGAAACCAGATCTATTGAACTGAGGGTTCCGAACGATCAAACCGCACAAGTGACCGAAACTTATCGGCCTAAATAAACGATGACTAACGGGCGTCCTGGTGGACGCCCTTTTTCATGCCCGATCGAAAGGTTTCAAGCGCTCAGCAGCACGCCGCATAAACCACCCAGCAGCACCAGCAACCACGGCGGGCATCGCCAGAACAGCAGCGCCATCAACGCCAGCACCGCCAACAGGACATCCAGCGGGCTGAAAATCGAGCTGGTCCACAACGGTTGATACAACGCGGCCAGCAACAACCCGACCACCCCGGCATTCACTCCGGCCAGCGCCGCTTGCACCCGGCCATTGCCACGCAAGCGCTGCCAGAACGGCAACACGCCGATCACCAACAACAGCGACGGCAGGAAAATCGCCAGCACGCACACCAGCGCCCCACTCCAGCCACTGATGGAGGCTCCCAGAAACGCCGCGAACGTGAACAGCGGCCCCGGAATCGCTTGAGCGGCGGCGTAACCGGCGAGAAACACGTCATTGCTCAGCAATCCCGTGTTCACCACCTGACTTTGCAACAGTGGCAACACGACGTGGCCGCCACCAAACACCAGCGCGCCTGTGCGGTAGAAGCCGTCGAACAAGCTCAACATCGAGTCCGGCCAGTGATGCGCGATCAGCGGCAACCCCAGCAGCAAGGTCACGAACACAGCAATCGCCAGCCAGCTGGCCACGCGACTGACCTGAATAGACAAGCCCTCCCGTGGCGTCGCATTGGCGTTGTGCAGCAAGACCAGGCCGATCACCGCCGCCACGGCCATCACCGTCAACTGCCCGCCAGTCGTTGGCCAGAGCAACACCCCGACCGTCGCCACCAGCATGATGCCCACGCGCACCGGACCTCGGCATAACGTACGAGCCATTCCCCACACGGCCTGAGCCACCACGGCGACGGCGACGATTTTCAGCCCGTGAATCAAACCCGCTGGCAACGCCCAGCCACCGTGGGTGATGCCGACTGCCAACAGCGTAAGTATCAACGCCGAAGGCAAGGTGAAACCTGCCCACGCCGCCAATGCCCCCGAAAACCCGGCGCGGGACAAACCCAGCGCCATGCCCACCTGACTGCTCGCCGGGCCCGGCAGAAACTGGCACAGGGCGATCAATTCGGCGTACGCGGCTTCGCTCAGCCAGCGCCGACGCGCCACGAACTCACTGCGAAAATAGCCCAGATGCGCGACAGGGCCGCCAAACGAGGTCAGCCCCAGACGGAGGAAGATCAGGAAAATCGCCCACGGCTTGTCTTTTGTCACGGGTGTGCTGTCCTGCGCACCATCGAGGCTGTTCATGTGGCGTTAAAGCTCCTTGGTCCAGAACAGCATGCGGCCATGGGCCGGGTCGAACATGCCGGGCGCAAAGCCGAACTTGCCATAGGAGGCCTGCGCGACGGCATTGCCTTCGAGCACTTCCAGGGTGATTTTGCAGCAACCCCGTTGGCGGGCGATGTCTTCAACCTTTTGCAGCATTCTTTGGCTCAGCCCCAGACCGCGAAACTTCGGCGCTACCGACACATCGTGCACGTTGACCAGCGGCCGACAGGCAAACGTCGAGAAACCTTCGAAGCAATTGACCAGCCCGGCCGGTTCGCCACGGACAAACGCCAGTACGCTGAACGCATGGGGACGCTTCGCCAGCTCTCCCGGCAGTTGTTGCAGAATGTCTTCGGACAGTGGCTGACCGCCGCCCATCGGGTCTTCGGCGTACGCATTGAGCACCACACCGATAGCCTCGGCATGCAGCGGATTGGTGTAGCTGGCTTGAAGTACCAGAATTTCTGCGGCTTCCATTTCCATCGTCAACGTCCCGTCAAGTGGTCCCGGCGCGTCGCTCGCGCCGGGAGGTCGACGGACATTATCGCGAGGCGCAATCGGCGACAACCCGAACCTGCCTCAAACGCCCCAGATCAGCGTTTCGGTCCAGCCCAACTCGGCAAAATCATTGGCTCTTAACTGCGATTCACCGGCACAGAAAAACTCGTCCAGTTGCGGCGGTTTGACCGAGGTGCCGCTGAGCATCGCGTGAACCTGGCCACGGTGATGAAGCTGGTGCTCGAACAGGTGCGACAGCAGGCGCAAACGGCTGTCATGTTGCGGCGTGTCCCGGGCAATGGTCACGATTCGCCCCAGGTCGGCGTCGCGCAGTTGTTCGCAATAAGCAATCAGGCGACAGTCCACATGCGCTTGTTCACGCTGCAGATCGGCACCCGCCGTGAACGGTTCGTCCTCGGCGAAGAACACATGGCAATCAGGGTGCGGATCGTCACCGCGCAGTTCCCGCTCCAGCGCATCCACGTAAAACCAGTCGCAGGTCAGGATGTGGTTGAGGGTGGCAATGAGGCTGGGGAAGAAGCTGACCCGAGGCGCCGCCAGTTCGGCCGGGCTCAACTGATTCCAGGCCTTGGCGAGTCGATGATTGGCCCAGGCATTCTGATAAGCCATGGTCAACAAATGGTGAGACAGAGGCTGATTCATATTCGCGGCTCCCGGCCATCAGGCTTCGGCGAAACGTTGCAGCTGCATTTCCTGTAAACGGCTTAACGTACGGCGGAACGGGAATTCCAGATAGCCCTCGGTGTACAACGCCGTCATCGGCACCCGCGCTTCGAGGTACAGCGGCACCTTGCGGTCGTAACACTCGTCCACCAGGGCGATGAAACGCCGGACACCGTCGTCATGCACCGACAATTGCGGCAGCTCGCGATCACCGGCCACGACCCGCTCGGCACCGTCCTCGGTGCCTCTGGCGATGCGCCCTTCGCGTTTCTGCGCGCTGAGGTTGGGCACGTCACTCAACAGAATAGCGCTGAAGGTGTCGCACAGCACCATGAAGTCCATGGCGGCAAACGGTTGTTCGCACAGGTCGGCGTAGCGGCACCAGAGCACCGTCAAACTGGCCTGTACCAAGTTGATCGAGCGATAACCGACCGTAATCGGCTCGCTGGATGTTGACTGGCCAACGGTCAACGCCTTGAACACTTCACCGAGCGCGCTGGGTTGCCCGGAATCCGCCACCCAATAACGTTGCAGCGCAGCGCCCGGATGCAGGCGATGGTCTTCGCCGCCATCCACCGCGATCACCTGCATGTGTTGTTTGATCGCCTCGATGGCGGGCACGAAACGGTCGCGGTTGAAGCCGTCGGCGTATAGTTGGTCCGGCGGCTGATTGGAGGTGCAAACCACCACCACGCCCTGCTCAAACATCACTTGAAACAAACGCCCGAGAATGATCGCGTCGCCAATGTCGTTGACGAACAGTTCATCGAAACACAACACCCGCACTTCCTGGCTCAACTCACGGGCCAGCGCCTTCAGCGGGTCTGCCGTGCCAGTCAGCTGGAACGAGCGCTGATGCACCCAACCCATGAAATGGTGGAAGTGTTGGCGTCGGGCCGGGACTCTCAGGGTTTGGTAGAACTGGTCCATCAACCAGGTTTTTCCCCGCCCGACCGGGCCCCAAAGGTAAACGCCGGTGACCGGCGTGCGCCCTTCATGCAACGCTTCGTGGCATTTTTGCAGCGCCCACACGGCATGTTCCTGGGCTTCGTCCTGGACGAAGCCCTTTTGTTCAATGGCGTGTTGCCAGGCGCTTAGGGGAGAGTCGACATTCATGCGCGGCAGTATGCCACGGCGCCCGGATTTACAGAGAGATGTCTAGCCTGGCGATCTTGCCCTGTTCGTTGAGGCGAAACATGTAGCGCAACTCCAGAGGACTGCCGGGAAACGTCCCGGAAATCAGGTTGTGCACCAAGACTTTGCCGGTACGTTGCTGAACGTCTAGCACTTCGACCCGAGGTTCATAACGCTGCGCGGTGTCTTGCATCCACTGGGCGATGGCTTGCGTGCCGATCCGGTGCTGGCCCTCATCGAACACGTTGGCGTCCTCAGCAAAAAAACTGCCGACCCGCGAGGTGTCGCGGGCATTGGCGGCAGCAATGTAGGCGGCGATGGCGGGTGCCAGTGAAGAGGCTGGATTGGACATGGGTGCGGCTCCTTGTTGTTTGATTCTGGAGCCATGCTAGAACAGGTCTGTGTCAGTTCTTGTCAGGAGTGAAACGCCCGGCGTCATCCAGTTGCATCTGCTTGTGCCAGGTGCGCAACAGGTCGCTGCGTCGCCCCGGATAGCGCTCACCCTGCTCAGTGGCGGCCGAGATCCGGTCGGTGCGAAACGTGCGGTAGGCACTGCGCAATTCACACCAGGCGACGATGATCCGCACCTCATTGAGAAAACCCAGCGCCAATGGCCAGATCAGCCGCTGACTGGGCACTTGATGGGCGTCTGCATAGTCGATGTTCAGCTTGGACTGATCGCGGATGGCCTGGCGAAACACGTTTAACGGTACGGCATTTTGCGGATAGCCATAACCGCGCGGGCCCGGCAGCACCGTCGGGTTGCGCAAGGCGTCCTGAGCTTCAGGCGCCAACACCGCAGCAATCTTCGCCAGGGCGTCGGCCGCAGCTTTGCTCAACACCTCGTCGCCACGCTGATCGACGTAACGTAATCCGAGCACGATGGCTTCGGTTTCGTCGGCATTGAGCATCAAGGGCGGCAGGAACAAACCGCTGCGCAACACGTAACCAACCCCTGCTTCGCCGAAAATCGGTGCACCCAGCGCCGTCAGCTCGGCGATGTCGCGGTACAGCGTGCGTTCGGAAATCTCCAATTCACTGGCCAGCGTTGCAGCCGTAGCGGGACGACTTTTGCCCCGCAGCACTTGCAGCAACGTGAGTAAACGAGTGGTACGCGACACGATCTGTAGTCTCTTTCCTGAGAAGTCGTCGGAGCTTAGCAGAGGCTGCTGTCAGAAACTGGCAGGAGCAAAATGCTGCGCGGACTCTCAGTCACACCTACTTTGTGGCGAGGGAGCTTGCTCCCGCTGGGCTGCGTAGCGGCCCCAAAATGAGACAGCAACGCAGATTTTTATGAGTGCAACGCACTCAAGCGGGAGCAAGCTCCCTCGCCACAGGTTTTTTGCTCGACTGAAGATTGTGCTGAGTTTGACAACGTTACCCCCGGCGGTCGGCTGTTTTGCCCTGAATGGAAAAGCGCCTTGACGGCTCATATTACTGACATCATATTTAATACATGTTGCTAGACATTCAAATAAATCCCGCCGTTGTTCCTCAGGAGTCACCTCATGCATTACAAAGTCTTCGGTCGCAAAACCGGCTTGCGGGTTTCGGAACTGGCGCTGGGCGCCGGCAACTTCGGTACCGGCTGGGGCCATGGCGCCGAGCGTGACGAAGCCAAGCGCATTTTCGATGGCTACCTGGAGGCCGGCGGCAACTTTATCGACACCGCCAACGGCTATCAGGGCGGGCAGTCGGAAGCCATGCTTAGCGAGTTCATTGCAGCGGAAAGGGATAGCCTGGTCATCGCCACCAAATACACCTTGGGGACCACACCCGCCGCGGGCATTTCCCACACCGGCAATAACCGCAAGAACATGGTTCGTGCCGTGGAAGAAAGCCTGAAACGGCTCAACACCGATCACATCGACCTGTTCTGGGCGCACATGAGCGACGGCGTCACGCCGATGGAAGAAATCCTGCGTGGCTTCGACGATCTGGTGCGTGCCGGCAAGATTCACTACGCCGGGCTGTCAAACTTCCCGGCCTGGCGCATCGCTCGTGCGGATGTGTTGGCCGAAGTGCGCGGTTTTTCGCCCATTGCAGCGATTCAAGCCGAGTACAGCCTCGCCGAGCGCACGGCTGAGCGTGAACAACTGCCGATGGCCGAGGCATTGGGCCTGGCCGCGACGTTATGGTCGCCATTGGGTGGCGGTTTCCTCACCGGCAAGTACCGCAACAGTGATGGTGACAACCGCGCCGCCAAACTCGGCATGCTGATTCACGCCGAAAAAAGTGCACGGGAAACCGCCCTGCTCGATACTTTGCTGGCCGTTGCGGCGGAGCTTGGAGCCAGTCCGACGCACGTGGCCATTGCCTGGCTGCGCGAAAAGGCCAAACGCTCGACGACGGCGTTGATCCCGATCCTGGGTTCGCGGACTCGTGAGCAGTTGGATGCGACGTTGGGCGCGCTGAACGTGCAAATGAGCGCGGAGCAATTGTCGCGGCTGGATGGGGTAAGCGAGGTGGCGAAAGGTGTGCCGCATGAATCCATTGCCGGGTCGATGGCGCGGTATAGCGGCGGTGAAAACCTCGACCTGCCAATCATTCCCGTGGCCTGACATCAATCAACCTGTGGGAGCGGGCTCGCTCGCGAAAGCGGTCGCACATTCAACAAAGACGTTGACTGACAGGCCCCCTTCGCGAGCAAGCCCGCTCCCACATTGGGATTGTGTTTTAACGGTCTGTTTTGTGTTTAGCCGCGTACAAACACAGCATCTCCATCGCCAACGTCGCCGCCGCCAGCGAGGTGATGTCCGCATGATCGTAGGCCGGCGCCACTTCCACCACGTCCATCCCCACCAGATTGATCCCGCGCAACCCGCCGAGAATTTCCAGCGCCTGCACCGTGCTCAAACCTCCGCACACCGGCGTTCCGGTGCCCGGCGCGAACGCAGGGTCGAGGCAATCGATGTCGAACGTCAGGTACACCGGGTTATCCCCCACCCGAGCACGAATCGCCTCGACGATCGCCTCACACCCTTGCCGATGCACGTGCCGCGCATCCAGCACTTGAAAGCCCTGGTGGTCATCATTGGTGGTGCGCAGACCGATTTGCACCGAGCGCGACGGATCCACCAGTCCTTCCTTGGCCGCGTGCCAGAACATCGTGCCGTGATCGACACGCTTGCCCTCTTCGTCCGGCCAAGTGTCGCTGTGCGCATCGAAGTGAATCAGCGACAGCGGACCATGTTTGCGCGCATGAGCCTTGAGCAGCGGGTAGCTGATGAAGTGATCGCCGCCGAACGTCAACATTGCGCAACCGCCGTTCAGGATCTGCTCGGCGTGGGCCTCGATGCTTTCCGGTACCGAGTGCGGCGAGCCGTAATCGAAGTCGCAATCACCGTAGTCGATGACCGCCAGATGATCGAACGGGTCAAAGGTCCACGGCCAGTGGCGCTCCCAGGCAATCCCGGTAGACGCGGCACGAATGCCGCGCGGTCCGAAGCGTGCACCGGGACGGTTGCTGGTCGCAGTGTCGAACGGCACACCGCTGACCACCACGTCGACACCGCGCAAATCACGGCTGTAGCGACGGCGCATAAAACTGGTGATACCGGCGTAGGTGCTTTCGGCGGCAGTTCCATAAAGGCTGTCGCGGGTCAGGGCCTGATCGTTTTGCATCGGGGCGTCCATGGTGATCTCCTTTTTATTTATTGGCGACTACGGAAAGTGGTCCAAAGGCGCGTGCGCGTGCGCATGTCCTTGAGGCTCATGCTGCGGTCGGCGTATAGCCGTTCGCGGGTGTCGGCCAAGGGGTAGATGTCCGGGTCGGTGCGCACGGCTTCATCCACCAGCGGCGTCGCTGCCTGGTTGGCCGTGGCAAAGAACAGCGTGTTGGTCAGCGCCGCCACGGATTCGGGGCGCAGCATGAATTCGATGAACGCCCGGGCTGCCTCGGGGTGCGGCGCGTCCTTGGGAATCGCCAGGTTGTCCTGCCAGACCAGCGTGCCTTCCTTGGGAATCCGGTAGGCCACCTCGAACGGTTTATTGGCCTTGCGCGTCTGGTCGGCGGCCATGCTGGCGTCGCCGTTATAGGTCAAGGCCAGGCACACGCTGCCATTGGCCAGATCGTTGATCTGCCGCCCGGTGGCGACGTACAGCACATTGGGCTGCAGCTGATGCAACAACGCCTCGGCGGCGGTCAGATCGGCCTTGTCGGTGCTGTAGGGATCTTTGCCGAGATAGTGCAACGCCAGGCCGATCACCTCTTGCGGCGAATCGAGAATCGCGATGCCGCAGTCCTTCAGCTGGCTGGCGTATTGCGGCTTGAACAGCAGATCGAGGCTATTGAGAGGGACATCCGGCAAACGTTTTTTCACGGCCTCGACATTCAAGCCCAAACCCAGCGTGCCCCAGGTATACGGCACGCCAAAACGATTGCCGGGGTCGACGGCGGCAAGTTTTTCCAGCAGGTCCGGATCGAGGTTGGCGTAACCCTTGAGTCCGTCGTGAGGAATCTCCTTCAACGCACCGGCCGCCAAACCACGGGCCAATACGCTGGATGACGGCACCACCACGTCATAGCCGCTGCCGCCGGTGAGCAGTTTGGTTTCCAGCACCTCGGACGAATCGAAGGTGTCGTAACGCACGTGAATGCCGGTTTCCTGTTCGAAACGCTGCAAGGTTTCGGGCGCCACGTAATCGGCCCAACTGTAGAGGTTGAGCGTCTTTTCCTCGGCCTGGGCCGACACGGCCATGGCGAGAAACAGCGCGGGCAAACACAGTTTGAATACGGGAGCCATGACGATCACCTGACCAGAGGAAGTGGTTGCAGCGTGCGCGCTCGGATACATTGGCGAAATATCAAGTTTGTTAACCTGACTTTATTGCGGAGCAATGTTTGATGCTCGGTCAACTCCACGACCTCGACCTGCAACTGCTGCGCTTGTTTGTCCGCGTGGTGGAATGCGGCGGGTTCAGCGCGGCGCAAGGTGAACTGGGTTTGAGCCAGTCGAGCATCAGCCAGCAAATGGCCAAACTCGAAACCCGGCTTGGCTACCGCTTGTGCAGTCGCGGCAAGGGTGGATTCAGGATCACGCCCAAGGGCGAACAGTTGCTGAGCGCGACGCGCGGGCTGTTTGAATCCATCGAAGCGTTCCGTCATCAATCCAACGGCGTGGCGGGTCGTTTGATCGGCGAGGTGCGCCTGGGCTTGTCCGAAGCTCTTGATCAATCGGTGCTGCAAAAAGTGGCCGATGCGATCCGGCGTTTTCGTGAACGGGACGAGTCGGTGCGCATCGAGTTGATGAGTGCCATGCCCGGGGAAATGGAACGCCTGCTGTTGCAACAGAGACTGGACCTGGCGATCGGCTATTTCTCCCAGGTACAAAGCGCGTTTGACTACCGCGAACTGTTCAGCGAAACCCAGCACCTGTATTGCGCTCCCGGGCATCCGTTGTTTACCGATGATGCGCCGGATGATCTGGCGTTGCAGGCGTGTGATCGGGTTGATCACCCTTATCGTTTCCTGCGCAGCGACGAGCCGTTTCAAGGCAAATTATGTTCGGCACGGTCCGAGCAGGTCGAAGGTACCCTCGCCTTCATTCTTTCCGGCAAGCACGTCGGGTATTTGCCCGATCATTTCGCCCGTAGCTGGGAAGACAAAGGCTTGCTGCGCGCCGTACGCCGGGATGACCTGAGTTTTGATGTGGCGTTTCACCTGGCGCGCCATCGTGCGCAGGTGCCGGGGGATGCGCAGAAGGCATTTGAAGAAGACCTGCTCGCCGCGTTTGCATGAACACGCACGGACCCTGTGGCGAGGGAGCTTGCTCCCGTTGGGCCGCGAAGCGGACCTCAAATCGGCTGACGCGGTGTTGTGTCTGAATTGCGACTGCTGCGCAGCCGAGCGGGAGCAAGCTCCCTCGCCACAGGTTGCGTGTATCCCGCCGATGTATCGTTTGCCCTCTATGGCCGCTGCTGGCATCCTGCGCCTCCATTTTTTGACCTGGCCCCTGGCGCTTTCCTCGTGACCTCTTCCGAACACGCAAAACCCCAGCCCCGTTCCGACCTGATCTACGGCCTCAACGATCGCCCCCATCTCACCGCCACGGTCTTCGCCGCCCTGCAACACGTACTGGCGAGTTTTGTCGGCATCATCACCCCGACCCTGATCATGGGCGGTGCCCTCGGTCTGCAAAGCGAAGTGCCGTACCTGATCAGCATGGCGCTGTTTGTATCGGGTCTGGGTACGTTTGTTCAGGCGCGGCGCTTCGGCCCGATCGGTTCCGGCCTGTTGTGCCTGCAAGGCACCAGCTTCTCGTTCATCAGCGTGATTCTCAGCGCCGGGTTCATGGTCAAGGCCCGGGGTGGCGGTACCGATGAAATCCTTTCGACGATCTTCGGTGTGTGCTTTTTCGCCGCGTTCATCGAAGTGGTATTGAGCCAGTTCATTGGCAAGCTGCGGATGCTGATCACGCCCGTGGTGACCGGCACCATCATTACCCTGATGGGCCTGTCGCTGATCAAGGTCGCCATGACCGACATCGCCGGCGGCTTCGGCGCAGCGGACCTTGGCGCGGCAAGTCATCTGGCGTTGGCGGCGCTGGTGCTCGGCACGATCGTGGTGTTGAACCGGGTCGATGTGCCGTTCCTGCGCCTGGGGGCAATCGTCATTGGCCTGACGTTGGGTTATGTCGTCGCATGGCTGATGGGCGACGTCAATTTCGCCAGCCTGCCCGACGTGCCGCTGATGAGTGTGCCGGTGCCGTTCAAGTACGGCTTCAATTTCGATTGGGTGGCGTTTGTGCCGGTGGCGGTGATTTTCCTGGTGTCGCCGTTGGAAGCCGCTGGCGACCTGACCGCCAACTCGATGATTTCCCGGCAGCCGGTCAAGGGCCCGATTTACATCCGCCGGATCAAATCCGGCCTGCTGGCTGACGGCCTGAACTCGGCCATGGCGGCAGTGTTCAACAGCATGCCGATGGTGACCTTCGCCCAGAATAATGGCGTGATCCAGTTGACGGGCGTGGCCAGCCGCTACGTGGCGTTTTTCATCGCCGGTCTGTTGGTGCTGTTGGGACTGTTCCCGATGATCGGCGCGGTGCTGCAATTGATGCCCAAACCGGTGCTCGGCGGCGCCGAGCTGGTGATGTTCGGCACCGTGGCGGTGGCCGGGATCAAGATCCTCGCCGAAGCCGGTTTGCATCGGCGCAACATGCTGATCGTGGCGATTTCCATCGGCATGGGCCTGGGTGTCGCGGCGGTGCCGGAAGTGTTGCGCGAGCTGCCGAAGGCGCTGCACAACATCTTCGAATCGCCAATCACCGTCGGGGCGTTGTGCGCTATCGTGCTGAACATCTTCCTGCCCGAGGAGTTCATCGAGCTGGAAGAGGACGATTTCGACCCGGAAGCTTCGATCCTGCAGGTCATGGAAAACCCCGATGTCCCGGCCAAGGGTGAACCCGCACGCACTCAAGCGGTCGCACAGTTGAACCGCTAGAAAGGCTCAAGGGCTGAGCCTGTGGCGGTTCAGCCCTTTTCTTTATGAGAGCGTCTACATGCGCAGCGTCCACGCCGTCATCCTTTCCCTGCTGTTGCTCTCCCTGAGTGCCTGCGCCCTCTTCCCCCATCGCGACCCGTTGAACATCAATGTGGTCGGCATCGAACCGCTGCAAAGCCAGGACATGGAAGTGCGCTTTGCCGTGAAGATCCGCGTGCAAAATCCCAATGAAACACCAATCGACTACAACGGCGTGGCGCTGGACCTGGAGGTCAATGGCCAGCCGCTGGCTTCCGGAGTCAGTGATCAGTCGGGCTCGATTGCACGCTTTTCCGAAACCGTGCTGAGCGTGCCGGTGAGCGTTTCGGCGTTCTCGGTGATACGCCAGACATTGGGGCTGAGCCAGACGCAAACGCTGAACAACCTGCCCTACGTGCTGCGCGGCAAACTGGCGGGTGGTTTGTTTGGCACGATGCGTTTTGTGGACACCGGCAAACTGAGCCTGGGGTCTACGACCGGCACGCGGTAAAACCGACGATAAATATCCCCTGTGGGAGCGCCCGTGGCGAGGGGATTTATCCCCGTTCGGCTGCGAAGCAGTCGTCAATCCAGACAAACCGACCTGTCTGAACAAACGCGGGGGCCGCTTCGCGACCCAACGGGGATAAATCCCCTCACCACAGGTTTCGTGCTCGCCTGAAGATGGTATTGAGTGAACAACATCAGCTTTCACGGGTGGGATATGCGGTGAAGCGGACCCCAGGCTTGGAACATTCGTCAACGGTCAGCTCAAACACATCCGGGCGCGCGTAGTGACCGACCACATCAAAGTCGTACCGCGCGCGGATCAGGTCGTCGGTGTCGATCTCAGCGGTGAGCAACCCCGCCCCGTCACGCAGCGGCCCCGCCAGAATGTCGCCCATGGGGCCGACGATCACGCTGCCGCCGGCAATCAGCGGCCGATCCGCCGGCCAGTTGGCGATCTCCACGCCCAAGGCCTGCGGTGAGTCCTGGACCTGACACGCGCTGACCACGAAGCAGCGTCCTTCATGGGCGATGTGGCGCATGCTGACCTGCCACATTTCCCGCTCATCCACCGTCGGCGCGCACCAGACCTCGATGCCTTTGGCGTACATCGCGGTGCGCAGCAGCGGCATCATGTTTTCCCAGCACACCACCGCGCCGATTCGCCCGACCTGGCTGTCGATCACCGGCAGCGTCGAGCCATCGCCCTTGCCCCAGATCAGACGCTCAGTGCCGGTCGGCATCAGCTTGCGGTGTTTGGCGACCAGCCCGGCCTGCGGATCGAACAGCAGTGCCGTGCAATGCAACGTGCTGCCGGCGCGCTCGATGACGCCGATCACCAGATTGGCCCCGGTGCGGGCCGACAATCCGGCCAGCGCTTCAGTCTCGGCGCCGGGCACGTCGATGGCGTTGGCAAAATAGCGGGCAAAGGCTTCACGACCTTCCGGCAACCGGTAGCCCAGCTGAGTGCCAAAGCCCTCTCCCTTGGGGTAACCCCCCAGCAACGCTTCGGGCATGACCACCAGCGCGGCACCAGATTCGATAATCGCGTTTTCCCACGCAAGGATCTGTTCAAGGGTCTCGGCCTTGCCGCCGGGCAAGGCGCCGATTTGCAACGCTGCAACAATGGACTTGGTCATGTCTGTCACTCCGAAAGCAATGAGGTGTTGCTCATTCTCAGGCGCCACCGGATCATCAATAAAGCCCGATTCACTGCTGAATGATATGAACCTTATGAATATCGTGACCGTTGACCTCAACCTGCTCAAAGTCTTCGAAGCGCTGCATGAAGAGTCCAGCGCCAGCCGTGCGGCGTTGCGCCTGGGCGTCACGCAATCGGCCGTCAGCGCGGCGCTGCGACGGTTGCGCGAGCTGTATGGCGATCAGCTGTTCGTGCGCACCGGCCGAGGCCTGGCGCCGACGCTCAGGGCCAACCAGTTGAAACCGGTGGTGAGCGACGCGCTGAACAAATGCCGGCAGAGCCTGGCGATGGTCGATCCGGCGGCCAATCATTACGACGGACGTTCGGTCACGGTGGGGTTGTCGGATGATTTCGAGATCGCCTACGGTCGGCGGTTGATCGAGGCCATTGCCCTAAGCGCGCCGAAATTACGCCTGATCTTTCGGCAGACGCACAGTCAGATCGTCGCTCAGGCATTGATGGAGCGCAGTATTGATCTGGCAATCACCGCGGGCGGTTTCACCGAGCGATTGCTCAGCCGCCAAGTGCTGGGGGAAGGCGGTTATCTGTGCCTGGTGGATCCGCTCAGCCTGGCACCGGGGCAACAGGCAATCAGCCTTGAAGAGTTTGTGGCCCGCGAGCACATTCTGGTGTCATCGGGCGGTTTTATCGGGATCACCGATGGGGGCTTGGCAGCGTTGGGGCTGAATCGGCGGGTGTGCGCCTCGACCACGCACTTTGCAGCATTGCCACACCTGCTCAAGGGCAGTCAGGCGGTGGCGACCATTCCGGCCCACTCGGCCAAAAGCATTGCGGCGCTCTGCGGACTGGCGCTGCTGCCCTGCCCTCTGGCCTTGCCACGCTACCCGATCGAACTGGGCTGGCGTACCAGCACGCAACTCGATCCGGTGGTGTTGAAAGTGCGCGAGGCCATTGTCGCGAGTTTTGCCTGAGGCCGGTCTTACTTGGCGGCCATCAAACGGTTCACTTCACTGCGCACCATGTTCGCGAATTCCGGCGGTGACATGGCGTCAAGTTCGGCACGAACCCATTCCGCCCATTTGCCTTTGCGCTTGGCCCGCTCGCCAAACAACCGCGCGGCTTCGCCCTTGGATTTGCCAAGGTTGCTTTGCCAGAGGTCGAACAGACGGGATTTCTCATCTTCAAGCGCTGCGCGCTCAGCCAGGGGTTTGTCGGCCAGATTGAAGCTCATGGGGAGTTACCTGCTGCGTAAAAATAGGCGCCATCTTACACTGTAGGACGAAATGTCTGACTCGGGATTTTTCCTCGACTCACAGTCAGTGCGCAAATTCACTGCAACTTTTTCGGTTGCCGCAGACTCCATTGTTCACTGCCCATTTACCTGCAAGGAGTACCCAATGGCCCGGAAAACAGCCACACAAGTCGCCAATGACCAGATCAAGGATCAGGCATTCAGCGAACTTCAATCCTTGATCGAAGAGTCGGAAAAACTGCTGAAAAGCAGCGCTTCATTAGTGGGTGAGGAAGCAGAGACCCTTCGTGGGCAAATCGCCCAGAAACTCCAGCAGGCCCGGGATTCGGTCACCAGTGTTCGCGACCGCACCAAACCGGTAGTCGACGCGACCGAGACCTACATCGGTGGTCATCCATGGCAAACCGTCGCCATCTCAGCCGGTTTCGGCCTGGTGGTCGGGTTGTTGCTGGGCCGCCGTTAAACGGTCCCGCTTCAATAGCCACACTGCAAAAAGGCGAGCATTGCGCTCGCCTTTTTCTTGTCCGCGTTTTGCTCCGGGTTCAGAGCCCTGCCAGTGCTCGCAAATTCGCCAACGTCTGGGCATCCAGTTGAATGCCTTGGGCATTCGACTTGATTCGCTGGTGATGACGTCGATCACCCGGCAGGCGTTTGAGCCCCACGCTGTGCATCTGACGAACCAGTTCCTGGCTGCGCTCGGCAAAATTCTGCCCGGCCGCCTTGCTCGGATCGATCACGATCAGCAATTGCCCGGTCCACGGCGTCTTGGCTCCCGGATGGTTCTTCCAGTCGAACTCGAAGGAGAAATTGCCGCCGGTCAGTGCCGCCGCCAACAATTCGACCATCATCGACAGCGCTGAACCTTTGTGCCCACCGAACGGCAGCAACGCGCCACCCTCCAGAATCGCCTTCGGATCCTGAGTCGGCTGACCAAGGCCGTCCACGCCCATGCCCGCCGGCAGGCGCTCACCTTTTTGCGCGGCAATCTGCACATCGCCATGGGCAATGGCGCTGGTGGCCAGGTCAAAGACAATCGGTTCACCGTCAGCCCGGGGCGCGGCGAAGGCAATCGGGTTGGTGCCGAACAACGGCCGGTCGGCGCCGTGTGGCACCACGCACGTCATGCTGTTGACCACGCTCAACGCCACCAGCCCTTCATAGGCAAACGGCTCGACATCCGGCCACAGTGCCGCGAAATGGTGGGAGTTACGAATTGCCAACACCGCAATCCCGGCGCTGCGGGCTTTTTCCACCAACAGTGCACGGGCCGCCGCCAGCGCGGGTTGGGCAAAACCGTTAGCCGCGTCGACCCGGACAAACCCCGATGCAACATCCTCGACCACCGGCACGGCCTGGCCATTGACCCAGCCACTCTTGAGCGTCGAGACATAACCTGGAATACGAAACACGCCATGGCTGTGGGCGCCATCGCGTTCAGCACCGGCGCAATTCAGCGCCAGGGTCTTGGCGACATCGGCGGAGGTACCGTGGCGCAGAAAAATTTGCTCAAGCAATAGAACGAGCGCGTCGAAATCGAGCGAGGGGGTGGTCGAACTGACGGCCACTTCGGGCGTTGCGGTCATCTGAAGCTCCAGTTTTATTATTGAATACGGGCACCAGGGGAAACGAGGTTGCATGGCAACCAACAGCAGACGTCGATTAAGCGCTGTTGTACCGGCGTCCTGTCAAGTCTCGAGCGCTTGCTTTTCTCAAGCAATATGTACCGCACCGACGCCTTCCAATGACCGTAGTGTTTTTTCCCGAACTGACGACCCGCGACCAACCGCCGGTCGTAACACTGAGGAAAACACATGACTGATCCCGCCCTGCCGTATTTTTTTGACGAAGCAGAACGTGCCTCCAAGGCTAAACAGCCTGGGGATCGCGAGAAAGCGTTGACGTTCTCGATGGATGATCTGAAGTGGCTGAATAACGTGTACCTGGCCACCCACATCGCCCGCATCATGCAAAAAGACCCGATGATCGCCTGTCAGCTGTTGCTGCGGGTGACGGGCACCCCGGATATCCCCTTGGCTGGAACCTTCGCCATGAGTCGACCCGACGACGGCGAAGTCACGCTCTACACGCCATGGAAAGGCCTGATCAAATTCGCCGACATGGACGACCTCAAAAGCTGGCTCAAGGAGTGGCTGGCGCAGACCATCGGCAAGCGCGAGCTGCTGCGATTTCTCTCCATCGAGCAACGCAGCGCCTTGCCCGCCGCCTCCCTACCCGACATTGCAACGGAAGACATCAAAGGCGCGGTCTTCCAGGACCAACAGCTCATCCTCGACCGCAATCAGGCGCAAAACATCACGACGATGATGGCTGAACTGGTCAAGACGCCGACCCTGCAATCGATGCTCGACGACGCCCTCAGGAATGCGTTGGAAATACCCTTCCCCAAACTGGACCAGCGCCTGACGCGCCTCAAGAGTTATGTCAGGACGATCTCAGCCTTCGACGACGGTGAAGACCAGCATACGACTTCCTCGCACTCACTGAGCGATGCGCTGTTGCACTTTTACCTGACCCATCACTGGCCTGCGGGTGATTCCAGGGTTTTTTCCAACCCCGAACACGGCGTGAGCAGCGACGCCGACAACCAGGCCTGGGAGAACGCGATAAAAGAGATCGCGCACAGCTTTACGCCCCATCTGCAAAGCCTGCTCGGCACATTCTGGAATACGGCCATGAGCAACGGGCTGTCACGGCTGGAATTCTTCACCGAGTGCCTGCGCGACACCTTCCACATGAGACTGCTCAACCAGCGTCAACAAGGGACGTTGACGACGCAGGAATACCTGCGACTGATGAATGTCAGCCTGACGCCTGACAGAAGAGACCCGCTTCGTATCGAAAAGGTACGTGTCACCGCGCCCCTCAAGCATTTCGCCGAGCTGGCCTCGACGTTGATGATCGGGAGCGTCAACACCCTGGGCTTTCTGTACACCCCATCCAGAGGTATCGAGGCGACGAGCAATCTGCCAGCCATCAAGAAAAGCGTGCTGCAGATGATGAAAAGCGAAGGACATGACGACACGTTATTCAATTTCATGTCGTTGAACGAACGCGAGACCTTTCTTGCGTTCGAGCCAGATGAGCGCGTGATTGAAGGCAAAACGATCGTCGGCCCGGTGTTCAAACAATTGATGGCCGACATCCTGATCAAACAGCGGGATAACCTGAGCCATGCGTTGGGCCTGTACCGCGAAAGTGAAGGCACGCTAAACCCCTATGCCTTGATTGATAAGGCGCTGGACGTCCGGGGATTGATTGATGACCGACTGCTGACCAGCGACGCCGGGGGGCGCTGGAGTACCCGGGTCGACCATCGCCGGAGCGCGCGACCGGCTACTGTGCGCGCCGAGTCGGCCAAAGCCGAACTGGCACTGCTTGATACCGTTGAGCAGGCGCTTGATCAGCGCCTTGAAAACCACCCGGCCATTCCCGCAACGACCAGCACGCTGACCGAGGCGCTGAACCTCGTCAGCTCATCGGTGGCGAGCCTGCAATCGAGTTTTACGCATACCTTGTCAACGGCCTTGCGCAGCGAACTGAAGCTGCGAGCTGTCACCCGCACGCTGGGGCAGACGGAACAGGCCATCGTCAGTACCGTGCTCGATTCCCCGGTACACCTGCAACGCGCGGCATTAAACGGTTTCTTGCCCGATGTCTTCTCCCTGGCATTAAAGGCCGGCGCTGGGACAGACGTGCTGAAACTGGCCAGTTGTTTTTTGCTGACTGAGCGAGGTGGCCTGGACCCTGTGCATTCGGGCAAAGCGATCTTGTGGACACCTGCGTTCGGATTCGAAGCGTTCAAGGCTCTGACGCCGCTGCTGGACGAACTCGATCGACGTCTCAAAGACGATGATCAGCGGACAACCCTTTTAGAGAACCTTGGCCGCAGCGAGCGCTTGCCGGGAGCGACTTACACGCTGGCGCCGCTGCAACGGATCTTTGGCCATTTTCTCGATTACCTGCAAAAACCCTATGTCTGTCTGGACGAAACGATGGTCGGCCGCGCGCTCGCCACGAAGCTCCCCGCCACGCCACTCGCCAGCCTTCTGAATCTGGTGGGACTACGCGAACCCCAGACAGGACTACGCCGCGCCAGGGACATTGCCCAGTCTCTGACGACCCGGCAAATACTGCCGGCGTGGCTGGCAAAAGCGCCGATCAAAGACTTGATTCTGCATGGCGAACTGCTGCAGCAATACCTCGATAACGTCAAAGACGACCGGGACTACCTGGCCGGTATTCCGTCACTGCGCCGTACGGCTCACGATGAACTTGAGAAACAGCTCAAGGCAGACACATTCAACATCGATCCGGATCAAGTCCAGGTCCGTATCAACGCACGCCCAGGCGCTGCGGTCAGGCCGCAAATCCTGACCGATTTTGCGTTGAATCACCTTGAGGATCTGGATAAGGCCCATTTCAAACTGGTGTCGCTGGATGCCACTGTGATTCCTGAGGATATGGACGAAAGCTACATCAAAGACCTGATACGCAGCCTGAAACCGGGCGAGCATCAACAAAAGATCTTGAGTGACGCCCTCGCAGACACGGAGGCAAACGCGGGGCGCAGGAAACGGTTCTACACCCAATTACCGTGGCAACTGATGCACTACGCCCACTCGGAAAAACTCCAGGAGCGTCTGAGCGAGACGGGGTTTGACCTGATCCGGCAAGTCATGGACATGCCCGACGCCATCGCCCGTGCGGCAATCGAGGGTGCGAACGCGATCATTCGTCCGCTGGAGTTTCTGGGTATCGGGAACGGGCAGTCGATCAAAGTGCCTGGCGTTTATCTGATCGGTTCCAAGGCCGATAGCAAGGCACCACACGTGCTTGTCGCGCCTCACAGCCCGCAGCACGGGGTCAAAGAATACGCCAACGAAACACACTTGCTGACGGAACTGAAGAACCAGGGCGGATTGTTGGATTGGGTACTCATCAACCTCCCACAGCCTGACCGCACGCATGTGCAATACCGGATGATGACCACCAGCCCCCAGTTGACGCCGGTCACACTGGCGTCCAATCCGGTCAAAGGTAATCTGTTCAAGCATTTGTTCAATGACAATGCCGCGCTATTGGGGCGATTGCTCGGTTTTCAGTCGGATAACCAGAAGCAAGGCGAATGGGCAACCATCAAGCATGTGCTGGGCGAAGATGTGCACGAAGCCTTTTCGTTCTGCATGGGCAAACTCGCTTACCCCCTTACGGTGTGGCGCAGTTATCGCGATATCAAGCAGTCCGCCGAGGACCTCCAGATGCACAAATGGGGCGCGGCGATCAGCGCGTTTATCAGCGGCATTTCACAATTGGCCTCGTTACGCCTATCGCTGGGAGATGAACCGCAGCAACCTTCGTCGCCAGTCGCGCCGGCGACGCAACCCCCAGACACCCGAGTCAAGTGGCAGAACGTCGATATAACGGCACCGGAACGCACTCGCCTGCAGCGTCATGAAAGCCTCGAAGCCGACCTTGGGTCGCTGACACACGACTCTACGCTTGGGCTCTACACGCACCCGACAACCAAAAAGCGCTTCGGGGCAGTCGAGGGCAAAGTCTATCCCGTCGCCAAACATGGCACCCGCTGGCGCATCAGCGACGGAAAAAAAAGGGGGCCTCGACTGCGCCAGAATGTCGCGAAACAATGGATGCTGGACAGGCAATCGTCGGCAGAACGGCCCGGCCTCGTCAAACGGCTGGAAACGGCCCTGACGGTTTGGGAGGGCATGAATGTCGACGCCAATGGCATGCACCGGATCCGCCAGCTGTTTCCGAAGAAGGCGCGTCAGATTGATTCCGCGCTGGACCTGGCGACCACCTATGCCTGGAATGCGTTTCGGAATCTGGAATTGCTCAAATCGACCGATGGAACAGTCACTCCCGCACATCAGCTCATCATGGATTTTATCGACGTGCCGTCGGTGTCAGCGGCCCAGTTGGAAAAACTTGAAAACGTGGTGGGCGATATTTTTGCAGCGTTGCTGGATCCCTCGCTCAGGAAGCCCAAATCGAAGCGTTTTGTGGTGGGCAGGCTGATCGAAGGGGCGGAACATACGTTCGGCTTTACCGTTCCAACGGATGTAAAACAAAGGATCTATCTGGCAGAAAAATTCTTCGCCCCCGGATTCAATCATTACCGCGAGCATCTTTCCGACACTGCCTTCCCTATCAGTACCCATGCCCGAGCGACGACGCTGATTCATGAGCTCGCCCACACTGCCTGCAAGGCCTCGGATATTTCGTACCTTGATTCCGGCAGACCTTTTCCCGATCTGATCGGAACAGCGACCCTGACCGCCAGCGCTCTGAAAAAAGCATTACGCGAACTGCAAAGCACCGCACTGTCGCTGAAGACCCCTCTTACCCGGTTGTTTATGGTCCAGGATCCGGATACCGAGGTGTGGGAGGACCTGGGCAGCACTTCCGGTGAAGATACCGATAGTGTGAGAGAGCATATCCTGGCCTTGACCGGCGCAGAAAACCTGAGCGGTGCCCGCCACACATTCAGAAAAGACCCGATGGCCAGGCTGTCGGTCCAACTTGCAAACGCCGACAGCGTAGCCTGGCTGATCAGTCATCTGGGCCGTCAACTGCACGTCAGCACGCCCTGATGTCAAAAATAATTCCCATTTGATGGTTAATTGCCATGACGGCTGTTCTCGCATGCTTCCCCACAAGGTTAGAATGTGGGAAATCAGGATGAGTCAATGACCGACAATTCTCTCTCGCAAGCCGAATATGACGCCATCACCGATGCCGCTGCGCACTGGTGCATGCGTCTGCACGCCGTGGACTGCACCGCTGAAGAGCGGATCGCCTTCGAACAGTGGCGAGAGGCTCATCCGCTGCATGCGTTCGAGTACGAGGCCATGCTGGAAATCTGGGAAGTCGCGGGGGACTTGCCGCGTCCCGAAGCCGTCGCACCGGTTGCTCGTTTCAAACCTGCCACACCCTGGCGCACGATTGGCATTGCCGCCGCCGTTTGTGCCCTAGCGTTGCCGTTGGCGGCGTACAGCGGCTGGAACATGGGCTGGCTACCAAATTCGTATCAGCACTTCGAAGCCAGCGACACGGTTCGTCAGGTCACCCTGAGCGATGGCAGCCAAGTGGAGTTGAACCTGGACAGCGAGCTGACGTTCAGCAACTACAAGGATCAGCGCCGGGTCACGCTGGAAAAAGGCGAGGCCTTCTTCAGTGTCAGCCACGACCTGGCTCACCCTTTTGTTGTCAGGGCAGCGGAGGGAAGAATTCGGGTCACCGGGACCAAATTCAACGTCTGGATGTACGAGGATCAGGTACGCGTGAACCTGATTGAGGGCTCAGTGCTGGTCAGCAGCAACGATGATCTTCCGGGCGATGGCTTGCGTCTCGGACCTGCCATGCAGGCGCGCTATAAACACGGCGACTTCACCCCGCAGATCAATCAGACCTATCCCAACGACAACGCCCTGGCCTGGCGCAGCGGCAAACTGGTGCTTGATGATCTGTCGTTGAACGATGCCCTGCCGTTGATCAACCGTTACCTGAGCAAACCGATCATGGTCGCTGACCACAGCACCGGCACGATTCGTCTGGGTGGCATCTACAACATCAAGGAACTCAACAACCTGGTGGCTTCCCTGCCCAAAGTACTGCCGGTCTACCTGACCCGAAACAAGGAAGGTAATCCGGTACTCAATTCGATCCCGCAACAAACCCCGAAAAGCTGAAAGGCCGCAACCCTCAACGGGAGGCGGCCTTTCATTTGTCGCTTGCACCGCCCTCTTCTTATTGAGCGGCCACCTTCCCGGCTTTTTCATCCTGCTCGCGGATCGTCTGCGCCTGATACTGCGGATCTGACGTGATCTGCTGCTCGGTAAACGGCAACGGACTCAGCTGTTTCTTCGAAAAGGCCAGGGTCTGGTCCCGGGAATACTTCGATGTCGGATCGTTGGACAACGAGAACGCCAGCAGACCTTGCGCGTGCGGGCCTTTGTCATCAAAGGTCACCACTTGCAAATAGCTGGTGCCGCTGATGACTTCGAGTTTGCCATCGGTCCTCGGCACACTCTGGATGGCGTTGTACACGCCCAGCGTGCCCGGCCCGCCGTGGATCGGCGTCTGCTGGCCGCCGCTGCTGACCACCTGAATGTCGCCCCAACGGCTGTCATCCTTGAGCCCAAGCTTTTTGACCTGCTCCACCGACGCCAGCATTGCTTCGCGTATCGCCCGGCTCACCTGCGGATTATCCAGCGCCAGCCCGCGCGGTGTGTGTTGCGGGTCTTTCGGATCGAATGCCACTCGCCAGATGTCCGGGACTTGCTGCAACGGTTCCATTACGTTCTGGAAGTGAACAAACCCGAGCCCGCTGTCCAAATTTGCGCTGCGGTCCCACGCCTTGAGGCTCGCACATACCGGCGCGAGCGTGGCGGCATCGGCGCCCAGATCGCCAGCGCAGAACTGCAACAGATCCGGCATCACTTGCCCGGCCTGATAGACCTGATCGTCCATCACCATTCGTTGCAAATCCGCCGCCGAGATCAGGCCGGCCTTGCTCAGCGTGCTCAATCGATCCAGGGCGAAACGCGAGCGCAGCCCCAGTGCCTGGCCTTCCTGACTGATCAGGGGCGAGAAACCGGTGAGCGGCTGCGCCGGGTTGGCCATCCACGCAGAATCATTGGAGTGTTGTACGTAATCCTTGCGCAGCAGTTGCGGCAACTTGTCCGCCGCATAAATACCCTGTTGCGCGGCGTTCGGATCGCTGTCCCACGCGCAAGCGCTGTTGGAGCCGTCGAGCACGATCATCTGCAACCCGATGCGCGGGTCGCTGCACTTGGCCAGTTTGTCGGCGCTGACGTTCGGCACCACCGACAGGTTCATGTAGAGCGTTTGCCCCTGACTATCCACCGCCAGGGTGTTGACCCACGGGATGCCTTGAATCTTGTGCACCGAGGCCTGCAAATCCTTGAGGCTGGTGGCCTGATTCATCGCGTACCACTGCTGCAACACCCGGTCGTTTTCCAGGTTGGCATCGCGCAGGCTGTAGGCGTATTGATTGTCCCAGTCGAGTTTGCCGGGCCACTGCACGATCGGACCGAACTGCGAGCTATAGACCACATGAGACACCGCTCGGGTCTGGCCGTCGGGCTGTTTCACGTTCACCGTCACGGTTTGCTTGTCCATTGGCAGCGACTTGCCGTCAAGCAGGTAACGAGTCGGATCCTTGGGATCAAGTTGCAGGCGATACAGGGTGAAGTGCTTGGACGTGTCCACCGTATGGGTCCACGCCAGGTGCTGGTTGAACCCGATATTGATCATCGGCAGCCCCGGCAACGCCGCGCCCATCACATCCAGCTTGCCGGGAATGGTCAGGTGCATCTGATAGAAGCGCATCCCGCCAATCCAGGGGAAATGCGGGTTGGCGAGCAGCATCCCACGGCCATTGAACGACCGCTCGTTGCCGACCGCCACCGCATTGCTGCCGCGATCCAGCGCGAACCGCTGCATGCGCGTGGCCGCCAGCTGAAACGACGACCCTTCGCCTGCGGCCTTCGTGACGGCCTTGGGTGGCGTCGCCCCCGCCAGCGCTTCGGCGAACTGCCCCACTCCGCCTTCGACCAACAGACGGCGGGTCAACTTGACCAGGTCCTGCGAGGTGATATCGCGTACCCATTCGCCTTGGCATTGCTGCGGCAAACCCTGTGCGCGGCGTTCGCTCAGCGAGCGGTTGTAGCCCGCAACATAACCTTCGACCAGATCACGCACTGGTGAGGTTTGCGCCTTCCAGAACCCGGCGACGGCGTCAGGGGTATTGAGCCAGGTGAAGAACAGATCGCTGACCTGGTTTTCGCGCTCCTCGACCGTCAGTTGGTCCGGGCCGAAATAGCGTGAACGCTCGCCATTGACGGTGACAATCTCATTGGCCAGCAAGCACAGGTTGTCCTGGGCGTAGGCGTAACCGATGCCATAACCGAGACCACGCTCGTTTTCGGCACGGATATGCGGCACACCAAAACTGGTGCGGCGAATATCGGCGCTCGCCTCCTCGGGCGTACTGCGCGCGCTTGCCGCAAGACTCAGCCCCACCAACATGCCCGCCAGGCTCAACCTGGTTAATTGCCTGGAAATAATCACGCTCGCTCCTGATCGAAAAGACAAACACCCTGCGTCAAACACGCACCGCGCCTTCCCCTAGGAACGAAATCGACGACAAAAATTTAGGCCCTGAAAGGCGCTTTTTCCGGCCATCTCACAGGCTGCTGACATGCCGGTGACGAATTTTCTACATTCGGGCGTTCATTATTTGGTGTGCTCGTACGTCTTATTCAATGAGAGCACCCATCACATTTCCTGGCCGGCTCGGAAAAGGAGTTTTTGCATGTACAACTCGCAACTGCCAACGGACGGTAGTCACGCGCCCAAGGGTTCAGCCATGAGCTCCGGGGTCTTCAGCCAACAAGGCGAGCGCAATGGCAACGAGCGGATCAGGTTGCTGCTCAAAAGCTATGGACTGCGAACCAGCCTGATTCGACTCAAGGTCATCGACGCCTTGCTGACCGCCGCCGAAAGCGAGCGCAGCCTGGGCGTGCGCGGCGTGCATGGCCACTTGCTGGACCTGGATATCCCCCTGTCCTTTCTCAGTGTGCGAGAAGTGTTGAAACGCTTGTGCAGCGAAGGCGTAATCACGCTCAACGCGGACAAAAGCTACAGCCTGCATCCACAGGCTGTAGCCCTGCTTCATCGCGACTGATCAGTTCAATGCGTCGTTCAAGGCTTGACCTTGCGACGCATCACGCCATTGATCACCACCACGATCACCGCCACGCCGATGGCGATGTACTGAAACAGCTTCTCGCTGATGACACCTGCGTTTTGCAGATACGAAAGGCCGAACATGATCCCCAGCACCACCAGGGAGATCAGAATCGAGTATTTCAAACGTTGCGACTGAGTCATTGCGAGTTCCTGAACCTGAAAAATGTATCCGTTTTGTATCTGAAAGCATGCCAAGCCCCTACCTTTGTGCGGGAATGGGACGCTGCAAACGGGGTCTCATGTTACAGCCGATGAAGAGATTTGGCTTTATTGCAGCGATAACCATGAGGATTTTCAAATGTTACGTCGAATCACGTTGCTGATTCCCCTGATCGCTCTGCTAACCCTTAGCGGTTGCATCGTTTTCCCCCACGGGGGCTGGCACGGTGACCACCATTACGACAGAGGTGGACCCGGTTATTACCAGCACCGTTAAAACCTCTTCGAAAGTAAAACTAATCACTTGTAAAAACACAAACGCACCCTGTAAGACTTTTCGATATACCCGCTTAGTAGCGGGTATTTTCGTGTAGGATTTCTCCTGCACCAATGTACGTCACTTCACAAAAACTCTCTCTTTTGTTCTCTGACCCGCGCACTAGACGGGCCGCAAAACTTCTGAAATTTTGTGTCTCACTTATCGCAATGAAATTACTCATCGATAATGACTATTCTTGCTCCACCACCTGAGAACTTACTTTATAACTTAAGCCCCCCGAAGGAACTCCATGCGCAGCGCCTTGATAACTATAAGCCCCATTCGATTATTCGGGTTTTGCATCGCAATTGCTCTTTTCGAACTACTCACTTATATGGCCAGCGATATGATCATGCCGGCCATGCTAACTGTCACCCAACAACTGAATTCCAGTCCCGAGCATGTCCCTTATGCCTTTAATTTGTATTTAGCCGGGGGCGTTCTCCTGCAGTGGCTGATCGGGCCGCTGTCCGATCAGTACGGTCGCCGCAGAATGTTGCTTATCGGTTGCGGGCTATTCGCCCTGGCCTGCGTTGCCACGTTCAACGTGAAAACCATATATGCCTTCAACGCCTTGCGTCTGGTTCAAGGAATGGGGCTGGGGTTTGTCATTGCCGTCAGCTATCCGGCCTTGCAAGAAGTCTTCTGCGAAGCCGATGCAGTAAAAATCATGGCGCTACTAGGGAATGTTGCCCTGCTTTCACCTCTTCTGGGGCCCTTGCTGGGCAGTTTGTTGCTGGAATGGATCTCCTGGCGGGAGCTGTTTTTACTGCTGGGCGTCATTGGCGTGCTGGCCTGGGTTGCGCTGTTCATCTTCATGCCGGAGACCGTGGGAACTTTGCGCCACGATGGTCAGCGCCTGGCTGCAATGCCCTTTGAATGGCGTGGCACCTTTCGCCGCTATGTCGCTTTACTCACCAACCTGCGATTCATGACGGCCTCTGTTGCACTAGGCGTGATGAGCCTGCCATTGATCGCCTGGATCGGACTGGCGCCACTCCTGCTGATTCAGAACCAGGGGTTTTCGTCGCTTGAGTACGGCCTGTGGCAAATCCCGGTATTTGCGGCAGTCATTCTCGGCAACCTGATACTCAACCGATTGATTGCCAACAATGAGTTGCCACAACTGATTCGATACGCGCTTTGGCCGTTTTGCGGTGGGCTTATCGCGCTGCTCGCCAGCAGTGTCTACGGTGCGTCGACGCCTTTGCTGATCAGCGCCCTGGCGCTTTACGCCATCGGCCTGGGCATGAGCAATGCCGCACTGTACCGGCTCGCGCTATTTTCAAGCGACGACAGCAAAGGCCTGGTCTCGGCCATGATCGGCATGATTTCGATCGCCGTCATGGGCGGCGGCGGCTCGCTGATGGCAGCGGCCGGCGCTGGCGTCAGTCACGAATCCTTCGCCCTGATGGCGGGTGTCGCCGGGCTCTTGTGCCTGCTGCCCTTGCGCCTGTTCCTGCGGCGCGCCCTTCCCCCGCTTGCTGCCTGACCCCACTCGATAGGTCCTTCGATGATCCATTTACCCCACACCGATGCGCTTTGCGCGTTAACGCACCCCTATTGCCTGGATTCCGTGCCTGAAGGCCTGTTCGACCAGGCTATGGGGGAAATCAGCCTGTTTCATTGTCACCACACGCCCGGCTACGAGCGCTGGCTCAATGCTAACGGTCTCGTTGCACGAGACCTGGAGACACTGGATGACTGGTCAAGGCTGCCACCGATTTTCGCCCATTATTTCAAACGTCACTTGTTGTTCGGTCCCACAGGCGAAGACGCGCTGGAGCTGACATCCTCCGGCACCAGCGGCCAGAAGAGTCGCTTGCGCTACGACGAGCGCAGCATGGCCGCCGCCCAAGGGATGGTGAGCCACATTTTTCGCCATTACGGCTGGGACACCCCCGACACCCCTTGCAACTACTTGCTCCTGAGCTATGAACCCAAGGCCGCCATCACATTGGGTACCGCCTACACCGACCAGTTTTTGTGCAGTTACGCGCCGGTCAACCGCGTCGCCTACGGATTGCGCCTGACCGGAGAAGGTCACGCGTTCGATCTGTTCGGGGTGATCAGCGCCTTGCAGGCGTTTGCCGAAGAAGGTTTACCCGTGCGTATTCTCGGCTTCCCCGCGTTCCTTTCCCACGCGCTGCAACACATGGCAGACACCGGCGTGGCGGATCTGCAGTTGCCGGCCGAGTCACTGGTGTTTCTCGGTGGCGGCTGGAAAACCCAGGCGGCGCAGGAAATTCCTTTGTCGCAGTTGTATGAACGGATCAACCGCCAACTGGGTATCGACCTGTCCCGCTGCCGCGACGGCTACGGCGCTGTCGAGCATGCCGTGCCCTACGTCCAGTGCGCTCACCAGCATTTTCATGTGCCGGTTTATTCGAAGGTCTTCGTGCGCAATCCATCCGACTTCACCGTCCTGCCCTACGGCCGGCGCGGGTTGCTGGAGTTCGTGTCGCCCTACATTTCTTCCAGCCCCGCGCATGCCGTGGTCATGGGGGATCTGGCGACGCTGCACCCCGGATCAAGCTGCGGATGCGGCTTGCAGACCGACTGGTTTGAACTGCATGGACGCGCCGGCACGAGCGCCAGCCGAAGCTGCGCAATGGCCGCGTCTGAACTGATTGGAGGAGCCTGATATGTACCTGATCCATGGCGAACTGCGTGACGACGTCACCCTCGAAACCGCCCTCGGTGAACTGCACCCACAACTGCCACGGCTGCTGAACGCGCCGATCGACAGCGCCACCGTGATCGACGCAGCGGCCCGCTTTATCCTGCAATTGCAGGCTGGCAGGCTGGACGTGCCCCTCGACGACGATCAACGACTGGGGCTTGTCGACTTCTGCCAACGCAGCAACCTCGTCACCAAGCTTGAGCGAGAGTTGGGTGTGCAACCGCGCTCCCTGCGGCGTATCGATTACCGCCAAGCGTGCTTTGAGAGCTGGCACCCGCTGGGTCTGGTGGTTCACATCACGCCGGGCAATGCGCCGATGCTGGCGTTCTGCGCGGTCGTCGAAAGCCTGTTGGCCGGTAACATCAACTGGCTGCGCCCCAGCTCCAGCGATGATGGATTGACCGCCCGGTTACTCGCAGCGCTGGTGCACTGCGATACCCGCGGCAAGCTGGCTGATTTCATTGCGGTGTTGCCGGTCAGCACTACTCAGATAACGCGACTCTGCACCCACGCTGATGGTGTCGCCGCCTGGGGCGGTGAACAAGCACTCAAGGCGATTCGTCAGCAGATCCCGGCCGGGTGTCGCTTCATCGATTGGGGCCACAGGATCAGTTTCGCTTACCTGTCGCCCGACGCGGCTAGCCCTTCGACGCTGGACGCGTTGGTGGATGAAGTGTGCAGCCTCGATCAACAAGCGTGTTCCAGCCCGCAATGGCTACTGGTGGACAGCAACGATCCGGCGGTTTTGCGGGACCTGGGTGAACGTTTGGCCGAAGCGTTCACACGTCGTGCCTCACACTGGCCGGCGCTGATTCCGACAGACCAGGAGGCTTCGGAGATCACCACCCGCACCGCCATGGCGCGCCTGGAACATTGCTTTGCAAACCGGACTGGTCAGGTCTGGGCCGGCCCCGGATGGAGAGTCATCTGGGATCACAACCAGACGCTCGCGCCCTCGCCGTTGTTTCGCACGTTGCTACTCAAACCGGTGCCGCAACACTTGATCGCCGAGACGCTGTTGCCTTGGCGCACGGTCCTGCAAAGCTGCGCGTTGATTTGCTCACCTGCACAGACGCCCGGGCTGATACGCACGCTGGTCAATGCCGGCGTCACGCGTATCGCCCCGTGCGGTTCGATTCATGACGGTTACCCCGGGGAGCCCCATGACGGCGTCTACGCGCTGTCACGCTTCAGTCGTCGCCTCTCAGTGAGTCTGCCGCCGGAAGCAGTGCCTGGTCGGGCAACGCTCGATGCGCCACCTCCCGCTCCCGATACACGTCACGAACCGATCATGGACAAAACCGCGTTCATGACCCAACCGATCAACGCCTCTGCACAGCTGTATTTCCGTTCCGGCGGTAGCAGCGGTACGCCGGCCCTGGCCGGGTTCAGCTATCACGACTTTCAACGGCAGATGCGCGCCGCGGCTGACGGCATGTTTGCCGCCGGTCTCGATCCGTCAACAGACCGGGTGATGAACCTGTTTTACGGCGGCAGCCTGTATGGAGGTTTCTCCAGCTTCACCAAGGTTCTGGAGCAGATGGGCGTTACACACTTCCCCATGGGCGCGCCGCACAATGATGATTTCAGTGAAATTGCCCAGCTGATTGTGGACCACCGAATTACCGTGTTGATCGGCATGCCAAGTACGTTGCACCGCCTGTTTTTCAACGAACAAAGCCGACTTCGCGCATACGCCGGCATCAGCAAAGTGTTCCTCGGCGGTGAGCACCCCGGCGAGGCCAGCCTGCGCCTGATGGAAAGCTGCGGGGTTTTGACGATTCGCTCGGCGATCTATGGCTCGGTCGACGCCGGCCCGCTGGGGCATGCCTGCACGGCGACCGAGGACGGCGTCTTTCATTTGATGCGCGACACACAGCATCTGGAAATCGTGCATCTCGAACACGATGTGCCGGTGCAGGCCGATGAGGTCGGCCGATTGCTATTCACCTCCCGCGCCCGGCAAGGCCAGAGCGTGCGCCGGTACGACGTTGGCGACACCGGGCGCTGGATACCCGGAGCCTGTCCGTGCGGGCTCGACTCTCCGCGATTCGAATTGCTGCAGCGTCACGGCAAGCTGATTCGCATGGGCACGGAATTCATTTCTCCGTTGGCACTACAGGAGAGTGTCGGCTTGCCTGTTCAACTGGTCCTGGACCATGCCCTCGATGGCCGGGAGCGACTGACGGTTCTAGCGAACCTGAATGCCGACCAGGTTTATGCAAACTTGTTGAACCATGAAGCATTGGCCAATGCCGTGAACGCTGCACTGTTAACGGTGGAAGTTCACCAGTGCGCTGAATCCGGGTTCACCAGAAACAAACACAGCGGGAAAACACCGTTGGTTATCGATAACAGGAAATAAACCTGTTGCCAGTTTTTCAACCGTAGAAACGCCTGATAAAAAGAGAACCCGGTGAACACACCTTATTCGCTTGAACAACTCGTGCCTTACATAAGGCAACACTCAAACTTCTATCGTAAATACCTGCAACACTTGCCATTGGAAGGAAACACTTTAAAAGACCTTCCATTAACCAATGTTGCCGACTATTGGGCCGACAGTAACGATCTAACTGAATGGCCCGTACTGACCGGACAGATCAGTAACGGGCTGGTGTTCAAAACGGGGGGTTCAACCAGCCACGGCAAACTATCGGTGTATTCCAAGGATGAATGGCAAACGTTGGTCAGCACGTTCGGCGACAGTATTTCCTGCCAACTGAAAAACGGCGACCGCGTCGCCAATCTGTTCTTCAGCGGCGATCTCTATGCCAGCTTTCTGTTCATCCACGACTCGCTGACGCACGTCAAACGGTCTATCTGTGAGTTTCCGTTCACTGGCGAAGTCAGCATGGATGTGCTGGCGGATGCGCTGGATCAGCACCGGATCAACGTGCTGGTCGGCGTGCCGGCGCAGTTATTGCGCTTTGCGGCCTACCTGAACCAGCATCAGCGGGTTCTGTGTGGGGTTGAAACGTTGCTGTACGGCGGCGAAAGCCTGTTCGGCCCGCAAATGGCAATATTCACCCAGGTGTTTCCCAACGTGCGCATCGCCTCAATCGGCTATGCCAGCGTCGATGCGGGTCTGATCGGGGCGACGAGCCGAGACTGCGCCCCGGGCGAGCATCGGGTGTTTGAACCGCAGACTTTGCTGGAAATCGTCGATGAACTCACCGGCGAAGTCATCGAAGAATGCGACCGTACTGGAGTGTTGGTGGTGACCAACCTGACACGCCGACTGATGCCACTGCTGCGTTATCCGGTGGGCGACCGCGCCTGCTGGCGTGAGCCAGGCACAACCCCGATGCGCAAATTCGCCCTCAAGGGACGGAGCGCCCATAGTCAGCGGGTTCGGGTGGGGTCTATGTCGTTGTTGATCGACGAAGTTCTGCAGATCGTCCAGCGCGTTGCCGATACCGATCAGTGGCAATTGCGCATCGAACATGACGGCTACAAGGACATCGTCAGTGTGAAATGGGTGCCCGGCGTTCCAGCACTGACCACCGCGCCGATGTGCCAGGCGCTGTATGCAGCGCTTGTGACCCACTATCCCGCGCTCGAGCAACTGAATCGCGAAGGGTTGCTGGAGCTGCGGGTGCTGTCCTGCCCCGCCACCGAACTGAAGCTTCACCCTCGCTCGGGAAAACAGATGCGGGTCTTGGATTTGCGCACCTATGACGCGCCATCACTGGAGACTGCGTGATGTCTCACCTGATTTTTCGACGCTTTCGCCCTTCCGACGCCCGCGCCGTGAGCCAGTTGTTTCGTGAGGTCTATGGCGATCATTACGTTCAACCGGATGTTTACCTGCCGAACATGATCAGCCAGCACATTGCCGACGGCCGCTGGAAATCGATGCTGGCGGTGGACGACGTAAGGGTTCTCGGGCATGCCGCGTTGTGCCAGGAAGTGTTCCCGCAAACTGCGGAACTGGCGCTCAGCGTGGTGCATCCCGCCGCGCAGGGGCAAAGTATCGCGACCCGCCTGGGCCGGGAGTTACTGTTGCAGGCCGGACCACTGGGCTTCAAGAGTGTCGTGATCAAACAAGTGACCCACCACCCGTACACTCAACGCATGGCTGCAAACATCGGCTTCCACAGCACGGGCGTGCTTCCCGACTACGTCCCTTCGCCCTTCGGCGAGCCGCACCCGGAAACCATTGTGATGGGTTGCTACGTGGTTGAAGGCCACGCGCGCCCGCTCCCTGACATTCCCTGGCCTGAGCGCTATCGAGGATTTATGCAGCACCTGTGTTCGCTGTTCGGGACTCATCCGCAAATACCAGCACCACCTTCGATGCCCTTGCAGATCAAGCAACATCATCACCGCTTCGACATGGTCGTTCAGCGCTTGAGCAAACGCCTGCTCGACCAGATCCGGCAATTGCCCGGTCACTGGATGATCTCGACCCGGGTTGCGTTATCACGGCACTTCACCGAAGACCTGCGCAGTTTGACGCTGCTGGGTTTCACCTTCACCGGGTTGATGCCCGCACCCGGCAATCATGGATGGTTCGCCCTGTTTCATAGAGGAGCGCAGCCTCGATCCCTCAACCTGCATTGCCCCTACATGCAACAGCTGCACGACGACTTGCAGCGCAATACCGAAACACTGGCCAGCGCTCGCTCAGCTGCTTGAGTCTTTTCTGTGAAAGTCATTGCCCGGCTGCGCGCAAAGCTCCACCAGCCAGTCGACAAACACCCTTACCCGCCGGGACAACTGGCGGTGTGGGGGATAGAGGGCCGTCAATGGCATTCCGGGGGGCGGCGTCGATTTCATGATTTCGCACAAACGCCCTTCCTTCAATTGACGGGCAACGTGGTAGTACGGTGTCTGCACCAACCCGTAGCCTGCCTCGCAGGCCGCAATGTAACCATCAGCACTGTTGACCGAGACATGCTTGGGCAGATCTACCTGGCGGATTTGATCGTTGATCATGAAGTCCAGGCCGAAGCGTTTTCCGGTTGCACTGGAGAAGTACTCCACCATCCGATGGCCCTCGAGGTCCGCCAGGGTTTGGGGGGCGCCGTAATGCGCCACATAATCGGGGCTGGCGCAGGTCACCTGATCGAGCATGACCAGCGGCCGCGCCACCAGTGAGTCATCCAGCGCCGAACCGCCGCGCAGCACACAATCGACGCCTTCACGAATCAGGTCGACAGGTCGGTCATTCAAGCCGATGTCCAGTTCGATCAAGGGATAGCGACGGGTGAAGTGCGGCAATGCGGGAATCACGATCAAACGCCCGATCCCGGACGGCATGTCCACTCGCAGCAGGCCTTTGGGGTTCTGGCGAGCGGCGGAGAACACTGCTTCGGTTTCCTCCAGATCAGCCAGCAATCGCACGCATCTCGGGTAGTAGGCCGCACCGTCGAGGGTCAGGCTGATTTGCCGCGTGGTCCGTTGCAACAGTTGCACACCAAGATGCGCTTCAAGCTGCTTGATCAGGATGGTCACCGAAGCGCGGGGCAACTGCAGGCTGTCTGCCGCTTTGGCAAAGCCGCCCAACTCGACGATTCGGGTGAACACGCGCATGGCGTTAAAGCGGTCCATGGTCAGAGCGCTCCAAGTGATTGTTTAGAATTTGCAAACAGTGATAGCAGTTTTAGCCGGTTTATCTTGTTTCTGTCGAGGTCAACACTAGGGTCTTACACCACAGGGAGTTGATTTCATGCAAACACGTCAATTGGGCAAAAATGGCCCGCAGGTTTCGGCCATCGGTCTGGGCTGCATGGGCATGACCGATTTCTACACGACCGGTGTTGACACCCGCGAAGCCATCGCCACCCTGCATCGGGCGCTGGAATTGGGGATCAACCTGCTCGACACCGCTGACATGTACGGCCCGCACACCAACGAAGAACTGATCGGCAAGGCCATTGTCGGCAAGCGCGAGCAGGTGTTCCTGGCCAGCAAGTTCGGCATCGTCCGCGATCCGTCCAACCCCGGCGCCCGGGGCGTCAACGGTCGCCCGGAGTACATTCGCGACGCTATCGACGGCACGCTTAAACGCCTGGGCGTTGAAACCCTGGATTTGTACTACCAGCACCGCATCGATCCGCAGGTGGCCATCGAGGAAACGGTCGGCGCAATGGCCGAGTTGGTCAAAGCCGGCAAGGTGCGTTATCTGGGCTTGAGTGAAGCGTCAGCCGACACGCTGGAGCGCGCGCACAAGGTTCATCCCATCAGCGCCCTGCAAAGTGAATATTCGCTGTGGAGCCGCGATCAGGAAGAAAATGGTTGCCTGGCCGCATGTCAGCGCCTGGGCGTTGCCTTCGTCCCTTACAGTCCATTGGGTCGAGGTTTTCTGACGGGCGCACTGAAAAGCGCGGATGACTTCGCCGCCGACGATTACCGTCGCTTCAGCCCGCGCTTTCAAGGGGATAATTTTGCGAAGAACCTGTTGCTGGTGCAGCAAGTTCAGGCCCTGGCCGCCGACAAAGGGGTGACGGCGGGCCAACTGGCGTTGGCCTGGGTGCTGGCGCAAGGTGATTATCTGATCCCGATTCCGGGGACCAAACAGCGTAGATACCTTGAAGAGAATGTTGCTGCACTGGAGGTAAAACTCAGCCGTGACGAGTTGCACGCGCTGGAGGCGATCTTCCCGGCCAATGCCACCGCTGGCTTGCGCTATCCAGAGGAAGTCATGAAGTTGCTTGACCGGTAGCCAGGCCTGGCCCACTCAGCCTGAGTGGGCCAGCACACCTAGCGTCAGGCCTTGGAGCTGACGCCACCATCGGTAGGAGGCACCGTCGTGCCATTGCCCTTGCCGTAAGTCTGCAAGTTCTGCAGTACGTAGATTGCTGTCTTGAACTCCGGGATCAGGCCAGCGGAATACTTGTCGCCCTTGATGCTGTTGCTCTGGATGGTGTCCAGTTGCGTGGCGAAATACTCCAGCGCATTGAATTTTGCATCCGGGTCTTTCTGCACGCCGAACCGGTCAAACTTGTCGCCGGCATTCATCAATGTCATCCACGTAATGTCGGAAATCAGCCCCTTGCCTCTCAAAAAGGAACTGAGATTGCCCAGTTGTTTGGCGGAGACATTTTCCGGATCGAAACCTTTTACGTTTCGATGGATTTTCATTGCATCCATTTTCGCCGTGCTCAGCGCGTTTGGATTGCTCCCCACCAGTGACAGCATTTGCTTGATCCGGGCGCTTTGCTTGATAGGCTTGCCGCCGCCCGTATCCTGAACCAATAAACCTGCCTTGGATGTCCAAGCCCCGGCGTAGCCGATAGTCATGATTGCACTCCCGACGGCGTGACCATAAAAAACTCCTTGTTAACCCCGATTTAGAGCGGCCAAGTATCAGCGTGGCAACTTGCCATACCAACAAGTATTTCCGGTTTTTACAATTTTCGTACATTCACGATACAAAGCACCAAGTGCCTTGATTCATTGGTCTATACCAACTCGCCGTCATTGGACTGGCAGCTGATCAACCTCGTTTGTATCCACATCGACACCTTCATGACCCGACCGTCCGTCACCCCGCCCGCATCTTGTACGTTCGTACCTAAAGCTCGTCTTTCGCAGGCCGATAGCCCTTCGAAGCGCCGATCTTTTGATCGAAAACCACAATAAAAACGCTGCACAAGGACCGGTCCCATGCCCGCATTCCGCACCATCCAGGCTCGCTACACGCTATTTCTGGTCCTGTTCATCCTGCTGTTGTTTGTCCTGACAGTGGTCGGCATCAGCCAGTTGGTCGCGCCTAAACTTCGTCACACCGAAGAACAGGTCGCCCTCAACCGCATCGCCGAAGTGGCCGAGCAAATCCAGGGCGAACTGAACAAGGTTCAAGCGCAACAACGCAGCATCACCCAGACCATTGCGTTGCTCGACAGCGCCGCCATCGACACCGTCCTGCCGGGACTGGTCGATCAGTACGGCGAGTTGAAAGTGTTCGGTGGCGGGATCTGGCCGTTGCCCGGCCAGCGTGAGGCCGGACGCAACAAGTTCAGCACCTTCTGGCACCGCGACGCCTCGGGCAAGCTGGCGGTCAATACCTTCTGGAACAGCGACGCGGCCCCCAACTATTACGACCAGACCTGGTACAAGGGCGGCATGCAAACCCCGCGAGGCCAATGCGCCTGGGCCGCGGCCTACAAAGATGACGCCAGCGCCGAGCCACGCACCAACTGCGCCATGGCCATTCAGAAAAATGGTGCGGCGTATGGCGTCTCGACCATCGACGTGACCCTGGGCTTTTTCAATGACCTGATCGCGCGCAAGGAAAAAGACCTCGGCGCGCAAATGCTGATCGTCGAGGCCGACGGCAAGATCATCAGCAACAGCTCGCGGATCAATGGGCCGATTGTGCTGAAGAACATCAGTGAACTGGCCGGCAACTCGCCATTCGCCAGTCAAGTGAAGGCCGGCCTGCAAAACCGTGATCAGTCGCAGCGTGTCGAGTTCGACAACAACGGCGAAGCCAACACCTTCTTCATGCGCCCGATCGAAGGCACGCCGTGGTTCCTCGCCACCGCCCTGCCCACCAAGCTGATCACCGCCCAGCGTGACGACGTGCTCAGCACCTTGAGCCTGCTGCAAATTCCGATGGTGATCCTGCTGGTGTTGCTGCAGATCTACGCGATTCGCCAACTGATCCAGCGCATGAAAATCCTCAAGGCCAACATCGACGCCCTGTCCGCTGGCGATGCCGATTTGACCAAGCGCATCACCATCCGCGCCGAAGACGAACTGGGCGCCATCGGGCACTCGGTCAACGCGTTCATCATTTATCTGCAGAACATGATCGGCGAAGTCACCCAAGCTACCGGCGCCATGGCGTCCAGTCTCGACAACCTGCAACGCACCTCGGCCCACACCAGCCAGATTCTGGTGCGGCACGCGTCTGAAACCGATCAGACGGTGACGGCGATTACCGAGATGAGTTCGACGGCTGAAAGCGTCGCGCAGAATGCGGCCGAAACCGCGGCCTTCACCCAGCGCGCCAATGAAAACGCCGACCGTTCGCGGGTCGTGGTCGGAGAAGCGTCCAGCAGCGTGATCGCGTTGATCGACGAGGTGGCGAGCGCTACTCATAAAGTCGAAAGCATGCAGGAGGATGCGCAGCGCATCACCGAGATTCTCGGGGTGATTGGCGCGATTGCCGGGCAAACCAACTTGCTGGCGCTCAACGCCGCCATCGAAGCAGCCCGGGCCGGTGAGCAAGGTCGCGGTTTCGCGGTGGTCGCCGATGAAGTCCGCGCCCTCGCCGCTCGCACCCAGGCCAGCACCTCGCAAATCAATGAAATGCTCAAGCGCCTGACCCAAGGCGTGAGTTCGTCGGTGAGCGCCATGGAAAACACCCAGGCCAGCTGCCAGTCCGCCGCCGATGCCACGGCGCGGGTCAACACGGGGCTGGATGAAATGGCCGGCTCGGTCAGCCACATCAACAGCCTGAGCACGCAGATCGCCACCGCTGCCGAGCAGCAAAGCGCGGTAACCGAAGAGATCAACCGCAGCATGGTGCAAATCCGCCACATGGTGGATGAGCTGGTGAAAAGCGGCCAGGCCAGTGAGCTCAACACCCAGCAACTGCTGCAAGCCAACGCGCGCGTCAGCTCGATCATGGGGCGATTCAAGGTGCGTTGACCGCTGCCCGATGACACAAGCTCCCTGTGGCCAGGGAGCTGGTGTAGTAAAAGGTTGTGGTGGTGCGGAGCTTTTGTGGCGAGGGGATTTATCCCCGTTCGGCTGCGCAGCAGTCGTAGATTTTTTGGGGCCGCTTCGCAGCCCATCGGGGATAAATCCCCTCACCACAACAGCCCCCTTCAACACAATGGCTCAGCGTTTGCTGTATTACTTCGAAACAACCTCGTATCTCTTCGCGGCAAAAAATGGTCAAAATGCATCTTATTTTGGCCGCCACCCCGAGACGAAATCCCCATGCGAACCCACCTGCGTCTGGTCGCCCTGAGCGCCCTTTTCATCTCCTCCCTGGCCCAGGCCGCCGACCTGGTCCCGATCGAAGTCCACCGTGACGCCAACTGCGGCTGCTGCAAAAAATGGATCAGCCACCTGGAAGCCAATGGCTTCAAGGTTGAAGACCACGTCGAATCCAACATGAGCGAATTCAAGCAACAGCACGGCGTGCCTCCACGCCTGGCGTCGTGCCACACCGGCCTGATCAACGGCAAATTCGTTGAAGGTCATGTGCCGGCGGATCAAGTCCTGGCCTTGAGCAAACGCGATGACCTGCTGGGTGTTGCGGCACCGGGCATGCCCATGGGCTCGCCGGGCATGGAAATGGACGGCATGAGCGATGCCTACCAAGTGATCGGCCTGAAAAAGGACGGCACTGATGTGGTGGTGGCGGACTACCCGGCCCATTGATCGGCGGCGCCTACATCGGGCTGTTTTTTGCGGCATTCGGTGCCGCGACCTTGCTGCCTTTGCAATCCGAAGCGCTGCTCGTGGGCCTGTTGCTCAGCGAGCAGTACTGGCTGTGGTCGCTGCTGGCCGTCGCGACGCTGGGTAATGTCCTCGGCTCCGTGGTCAATTGGTGGCTCGGCTGTCGCCTCGAACGGTTTCGCGACCGACGCTGGTTTCCTGTCAGCCCGCGCCATCTGGAACAGGCCCGAAAACACTATCAACGCTATGGTCACTGGTCATTGCTGCTGAGCTGGGTGCCTATCATCGGTGACCCGCTGACGCTGGTGGCCGGCGTCATGCGCGAGCCGCTGGGTCGGTTCCTGCTGATCGTGACCCTCGCCAAAGGTGCTCGTTACGGGGTGCTGGCCCTGGCCACGCTGGGCTGGATCGGTTGAACGATCAGCGGCGGCAATTGCCTGTGTTTAATGTCGCCCTAATCATGCCGATCCAGCATCGGCCGTTTCCTACGGAGTCCACCCATGTCCCTTGCTCTTTCGCGCTGGTTGCCCGGCCTGTTCCTGACGGCTGCACTGCCTGTTCTGGCCCACGCTGAAGGCCCGGAATACGGACCGGAACTACAAGGGTTCGAGTACCCCTACACGGTCAAGCATTTCGCGTTCGAGTCCCAGGGCAAATCCCTGCAGATGGGTTACATGGACGTCGCCGCCCATGGCAAGGCCAACGGGCGCAGCGTGGTGTTGATGCATGGCAAGAATTTCTGCGGCGCTACCTGGGACAGTTCGATCAAGGCCCTGAGCGAAGCCGGTTACCGGGTCATTGCGCCGGATCAAATCGGTTTCTGCACCTCCAGCAAACCGGACAACTATCAATACACATTCCAGCAACTGGCGACCAATACCCAGCAACTGCTCAAAGCCCTCGGCATCCAGAAGGCCAGCTTGCTCGGGCATTCCACCGGCGGCATGCTCGCCACCCGGTATGCGCTGCAATACCCCGATCAGGTCGAGCAACTGGCGCTGGTCAATCCCATTGGCCTGGAAGACTGGAAAGCCCTCGGCGTACCGTATCGCACCGTCGATCAATGGTATGAGCGCGAACTCAAGCTGAGCGCCGACGGCATCCGCACTTACGAACGCAACACCTATTACGGCGGCCGCTGGAAGCCTGAATTCGATCGCTGGGTCGACATGCTGGCCGGCTTGAACAAAGGCCCGGGCCACACGCAAGTGGCGTGGAACTCGGCGTTGATCTACGACATGATCTTCACCCAACCGGTGTATTACGAATTCAAGGACCTGAAAATGCCGACGCTGTTGCTGATCGGCACGTCCGACACCACGGCCATCGGCAGTGACATTGCCTCCCCGGAGGTCAAGGCGAAGCTCGGTCATTACGATGTGCTCGGCAAGCACGTGGCAAAACTGATTCCCCAGTCCACCCTGGTTGAATTCCCCGGCATGGGCCACGCGCCGCAAATGGAAGAACCGGCGAAATTCCACCAGGCATTGCTCGACTGGCTGAACAAAACCAATCCCGTGCGTTAATGAGGTAAGGCTGATGGCTGTGCAGATTGCGGTGATCGATGATTGGCAGGACGTGGCCCGTGATGTGGTCGACTGGTCGGTGCTGGAGAGCCTCGGCGAGGTGAGTTTTATCCACGACTACCCTGCCGATAACGCAACACTGGCTGAGCGTCTGGGCAAGTTCGAGGTGATCTGTGTGATGCGCGAACGCACCCGGTTCGATGAAGACCTGCTGCGTCAGTTACCAAAACTCAAACTGCTGGTCACCGGCGGCATGCGCAATGCCGCGCTGGACCTCAAGGCCGCCGCAGCACTGGGCATCCAGGTCAGTGGCACCGACAGCTACAAACACGCCGCTCCGGAACTGACCTGGGCGCTGATCATGGCCGCAACCCGCAACCTCGTGGTCGAAGCCAATGCCCTGCGCGCCGGGAAATGGCAGCAAGGCCTGGGCGGCGATTTGTACGGCAAGACGCTGGCGATCCTCGGCCTTGGCAGCATTGGCAAACGTGTCGCGCAGTTCGGTCAGGTGTTCGGGATGCGGGTGATCGCGTGGAGCGAAAACCTCACGGCCGAACGCGCCACCGAAGCGGGCGTGACCTATGTCAGCAAGCAAGAGCTGTTCGAACAGGCCGACGTGCTGTCGGTTCACTTGGTGCTCAGCGACCGCAGCCGGGGACTGGTCGACGCCCAGGCGCTGGCCTGGATGAAACCTTCGGCGCTGCTGGTCAACACCGCCCGCGGGCCGATTGTCGATGAGACAGCGCTGATCAAGGCGTTGCAGAAGAATCGGCTGGCGGGGGCTGCGCTGGATGTGTTCGACGTGGAGCCTTTGCCGATGAACCATCCGTTCAGAACGCTGGACAATGTGTTGGCGACGCCGCATGTCGGGTATGTCAGCCAGCAGAACTACCATCAGTTCTTTTCACAGATGATCGAGGATATTCAGGCGTGGTCGGCGGGCGAGCCGATTCGTTTGCTCAGCTGAAACCGAGTTATCGTTCATCGCGGGCAAGCCCGCTCCCACAGAATTTACGCAATCCCTGTAGGAGTGAGCCTGCTCGCGATGGGGCCCTCAGCCCCCACACACCTCGCACCGCAATGGTGCATTTGGCTCCAAACCACGCCCACTTCCCTGACTGGCCAGTCCCGTTTTGACCCACTCTGAAAAATAAACCTGCCCTTCGTCGGTGCGTTTCCCCCTACAGGCGCTGTGCCTTTACCCTCTTTCCAGCGATTGTCGAACAATTTCGCCACTTGACCTGCCCCGCTCTAGGATCTGGCCTAGACTCATTTTCGCGAGGTAAAACCGGTCAGTCATCTGGCGGTAAGAAACTCGAAACTTTTGGTCCTGACCGGGGGTCAGGTTAAAGGTAGGGCCACAGCGACTGGTGCATTCCTTGCAAAGGCCCCTCCACCCTTTCTGCATTAGCGCATGGGGCAGCATTGCTCACCGATGCGAAGCGCATTTGCGCCCGGCCACAGGATTTGGCCACGAACACCGTTTGTGCCGGACCTGGAATTAGATCAACAACACGGGAGATTCATATGATTAGTGCGGCTTTAGATATTCAGGGAGAGCGTGCTCATCAGCAGGTCGGCGAATCGAGCGCCGTGAATGCTCCGAGCGCCCAATCGATCAGCGTACCGGGCACCAAGACGCTGACACCGGCTGCCAGTCAGAACCCGAATAGAAAGAAGGTGTTGTTCGTCACCTCCGAAATTGCCGATCTGGTCAAGACCGGCGGTTTGGGTGACGTGTCCGCAGCCCTGCCCCGTGCGATGGCGCTGCTGCACGATGTGCGGGTGCTGATCCCCGGTTATCCGCAAGTGCTGAACAGCGAAAACCCGATTCACATCATCGGTGAACTCGGTGGGCATGCCGCACTGCCGCCCTGCAAGATCGGACGCATGGACATGCCGGACGGTCTGGTCATTTACGTGTTGATCTGCCCCGAGCTCTACGAGCGCGAAGGTTCGCCTTACGGCGCCAACAACGGCCGCGACTGGCCGGACAACCACATTCGTTTCGCCCGCCTGGGCCTTGCCGCCGCCGATATTGCCGCCAATCTTGCACAAATCCACTGGTGCCCGGATCTGGTGCATGCTCATGACTGGCCCGCCGGCCTGGCGCCTGCCTACATGCACTGGCGTGGACAGCGCACCCCGACGCTGTTCACCATTCACAACCTGGCCTATCAAGGTGTCACCAGCCTGGGTTCGTGCCCGGAACTCGGCATTCCCAACCATGCCTTGCAACAGGAAGGCATGGAGTTCTACGGCAAGATGTCGTTCCTCAAGGCTGGCATGGCCTATTCGAGCCACATCACCACCGTCAGCGCCACCTACGCCCAGGAAATCACCACGCCGGCCTTCGGCTGCGGTCTCGACGGCTTTCTCGCCGCCAAGACCCAGCAAGGTCTGCTCAGCGGTATTCCCAACGGTATTGATGAAAGCTGGGACGCCGCCACCGATCCGCATTTGTTCTGCCCGTTCAGCATCGGCGACTGGGATGGCAAAGCGGTCAACGCCGCCCATGTCCGTGAGCTGTTCGGCCTGGAAGACTCCGAAGGCCCGCTGTTTGCGGTGGTCTCACGCCTGGTCTATCAAAAAGGCCTGGACCTGACCGAAGCGGTCTCCGAATACATCGTCGAAAACGGTGGCCAGATCGCAATCATCGGTCGAGGCGAGCCGGAAGAAGAACAAGCCATGCGTGAACTGGCCCTGCGCTTCCCCGGGCAAATCGGCGTGCGCATTGGCTTCAATGAAACCGACGCCCGTCGCATGTTCGCCGGCAGCGATTTCCTGCTGATGCCGTCGCGTTACGAGCCTTGCGGCCTGAGCCAGATGTATGCCCAGCGCTTCGGTTCGCTGCCGGTGGCGCGCAACACCGGCGGCTTGGCCGACACCATTGAAAACGGCGTGACCGGTTTCCTGTTCGACGAATCCACCGTCGAAAGCTACCAGGAAGCCCTGAGCCGCGCGTTCAAGGTGTTTGCCTTCCCCGGCCTGCTCAACGCCATGCGGTGCCGCGCCATGGCCGCACCTTTCAACTGGTGCAAGGCGGTAGAACCCTACGCCGAACTCTACGAACAACTTGTCGCCAAAGCCCTGGGTAAATCGGGCAGGCAGTAAAAAAGAGGTTTTCACCGATGCCGTTACGGACCCTTGAGACCTGGCCCCACGGCGCAATCATGCTGGACGCAGAACACACGCGTTTTGCCTTGTGGGCGCCAGATGCGTTTTACGTCAGTGTCGAACTGGAAGATGGACAATCCTTGCCGCTACTGCCTCAGGCTGATGGCTGGTTCGTGATCAAGACCCGCTGCCCGGCGGGTACGCGTTACCGTTACAACATTGATGGCGAACTGGAGGTGCCGGACCCGGCCTCCCGGGCGCAGGCCGGCGATATCGGCGACCACAGCGTGGTGGTCGATCCCCTCGCCTATCAATGGCAAAACAGCGCCTGGACCGGTCGGCCCTGGAATGAGGCCGTGATCTATGAATTGCACGTCGGTGCACTTGGCGGCTTCAGTGAGGTCGAGCAGCATTTGGCGCGGCTGGTCGACTTGGGCATCACCGCGATCGAACTGATGCCGCTGGCGCAGTTCCCCGGCGACCGCAACTGGGGCTACGACGGGGTTCTGCCCTACGCGCCCCAAGCCTCCTACGGCACTCCCGAACAACTCAAACACCTGATCGACACCGCCCACGGCCATGGTCTGGCGGTGATTCTCGACGTGGTCTACAACCACTTCGGCCCGGACGGCAATTACTTGCATCACTACGCCAAGGGCTTCTTTCGCGAAGACAAGCACACGCCTTGGGGCGCAGCCATCGACTTCCGGCGGCGCGAGGTGCGGGACTTCTTCATCGACAACGCGCTGATGTGGTTGCTGGAATACCGCTTCGATGGCTTGCGCCTGGATGCGGTGCACGCCATCGAGAGCCCGGACTTTCTCCAGGAACTGGCGCAACGGGTCCGGCAACAGACCGATCCGGCGCGGCATGTGTGGCTGACGGTCGAGAACGAACACAACCAGGCCAGCCTGTTGGAAGAAGGCTTCGACGCGCAGTGGAACGATGACGGGCACAACGCGTTGCACGTGTTGCTGACCGGTGAAACCGACGCCTATTACGCCGACTATGCCGACAAACCCACCGAACAATTGGCGCGCTGCCTGAGTCAGGGCTTCGTGTTTCAGGGCCACGTGACCCGACACGGTACAACCCGGGGCGAGCCCAGTGGTCACTTGCCGCCCAGCGCGTTTGTGCTGTTCTTGCAGAACCATGACCAGATCGGCAATCGTGCCTTCGGCGAGCGGCTGCATCAACTGACCGACCTCGACGCCTTGAAAGCCGCTACCGCGCTGTTGTTGCTGTCACCGATGATTCCGCTGATGTTCATGGGCGATGAATTCGCGGCCGAGGAACCGTTCCTGTTCTTTACCAGCCACCACGGTGAACTGGCGGAACTGGTTCGTGAAGGACGACGTAATGAATTTGCAGCCTTCAGCGCCTTTACTGATCCTCATAAACGCGAACAGATCCCCGATCCGAACGCGCAACAGACCTTTGAAGCGTCGCGGCCGAAACTGACCGCCACCCGGCAATCGGCCATGCAGGACCTGTATCACCAGCTGTTGCGGATTCGTCATGACCACATCATCCCGCATCTGCCGGGGGCTCAGGCCCTGGGGGCCGAGGTGCTGGCCGAAGGTGCGGTGACGGCGCGCTGGCTACTGGGTAATGGCCGACAGCTGCGCATTGACCTGAACCTCAGCGACACGCCAGTGGTCCACTCCCCACAGGCCGACGCCAGGTTGTTGTTCGAAACTCCACCTCAGTCCGCCGGCCTGTTGGAACAGGGCACCCTTGCCCCGTATTGCGCGCTAGTCAGCCTCATGGCCGCAGCCCCCTTGCTACCCCCGGATGGAGAGCGCCAATGAGTGATGCGCAACTGGAAATACTGGCCAGCCGTGCCGGTTTGGCAGTCGACTGGATCGACGCCAACGGCCGCCCGCAGAAAGTCGCTCCATCGGTATTGCGTAACGTCCTGATCGGACTCGGCCACCCGGCCAGCACCGCACAGGAAATCGACGCCAGCCTCCTGCAATTGCAGGAGGTGCAACAGACCCGGCATCTGCCGCCGCTGATCACAGCCGATTTCGGCGTCAGCCTCGATCTGGCGCATTTCTTTGAACCCGAAACGCCGTGTGAGATCCACCTTGAAGATGGCTCACGGCTCAACCTGAAACTGGATACCGAGGCGATGCTGCCGGGTCTGGTTCCGGTCGGGTATCAACACGTCAGCATCGACGGGCAATCTTTTACCCTGGCCGTGGCACCGACCCGTTGCTACAGCGTCGGCGATGCCGTGGACAGTCCGATTCCGCGTACCTGGGGCCTGAGCGTGCAGCTGTATTCGCTGCGTCGACCTGGCGATTGCGGATTCGGCGATACCCAGGCGCTGGAAGACCTCGCCCGAGTGGCCGGCGAACGCGGCGCCGAGGCCTTGGCGATCAGTCCGCTGCATGCAATGTTCGGCAGCGACACCCAGCGCTACAGCCCGTATTCACCGTCCAGCCGTTTGTTTCTCAACAGCCTCTATGCCGCGCCGGGTGCAATCCTCGGCGAGCGTGCATGGCGGGCCGCGATTGACGCCACCGGCCTGGCCGCTGAACTGCAACAGCTGGAAGAACAGCCGCTGATTAACTGGCCCGTGGCCGCCGAAGCCAAGCATCGTTTGCTGCAAGCCTTGTACGAAGGCTTCGTCCAGGGCGAACACCCGTTGCATGCCGACTTCAGCAGCTTCCGCCATGCTGCCGGCGAAGCCCTGGAAAATCATTGCCGTTTCGAGGCCATTCAAGAAACCCGCGCTGCCAAGGGTGAAACCCTCGACTGGCGCGAGTGGCCGGAACAATGGCGCGACCCGCGCAGTGCCGCCCTTGCCGAATTTGCCGAAGAGAACGCCGGGCGCATTGGCTTCTTCGCGTTCAGCCAGTGGTTGATCACCCGCTGCCTGGAGCGCGCGCAAACCGCCGCCCGCAGCGCGGGGATGAGCATCGGCCTGATCGCGGACCTGGCCGTGGGCGCCGACGGCGGTGGCAGTCAGGCCTGGAGTCGCCAGGACGAATTACTCGCCTCACTGACGGTGGGCGCGCCGCCGGACATTCTTAACCGTACCGGCCAGGGCTGGGGCATTTCTGCTTTCTCCCCAGAAGGCCTGGTGCGCAACGGCTTTCGCGCGTTCATCGAAATGCTGCGGGCCAACTTCGCCCACGCCGGCGGATTGCGCATTGACCACGTGATGGGCCTGCAACGGCTGTGGGTGATCCCCAATGATTCGCCGCCCGCTGACGGCGCCTATCTGTATTACCCGGTGGACGACCTGCTGCGCTTGCTCAGCCTTGAATCCCATCGTCATCAGGCGATCGTCCTGGGCGAAGACCTCGGGACCGTGGCGGATGGCCTGCGGGAAAAACTCATCGCCCGTTCGATCCTCGGCATGCGGGTGTTGTTGTTCGAACAGGACAACGCGCACTTCAAATCGATTCTCGACTGGCCGGACAACGCCCTCGCGACCACCAGCACCCATGACTTGCCGACGCTCAATGGCTGGTGGCATGGCCGCGATATCGACTGGAATGCCCGACTGGGCCTGGTCGATGCCACGGGTGAAATCGAATGGCGCCAGCACCGTGAACGCGAGCGCGAAGGCCTGCGCCGCGTGTTGAGCGAGGACCCGCAGAACTTTCGCGAAGAGTCCCATGAAACCGACCAGGTGCTGGATGCCGCGGTTCGTTTCCTCGGTCATACCAAGGCGCCGCTGGTGTTGCTGCCGCTGGAAGATGCCCTGGGCATTGAACAGCAGGCCAACTTGCCGGGCACCATCGACACGCACCCCAACTGGTCGCGGCGCTTGCCCGGTGGCAGCGAAGCGCTGCTCGATGATCCGGACGCCGCCCGACGCCTGGAATTGCTCGCCTGCGCGCGACTTCAGGCTGGCGAGCGTGACCAATGACTCATCCGTTAATCCAACCGCTGCGCGCGACCCTGCGCCTGCAATTTCATAAAGGCTTCACCCTGGATCAAGCGGTGCCGCTGGTGCCGTACTTTGCCAGCCTGGGCATCAGCCACGTTTATGCCTCGCCACTGCTCGCCGCCCGCTCCGGCTCCATGCATGGCTACGACGTGGTGGACCCGACCACGGTCAACCCCGAGCTGGGTGGTGAAGCCGCCTTGCGCCGTTTGGTCGCGGCCCTGCGCGAGCACAAGATGGGGCTGATCCTCGACATCGTCTCCAACCACATGGCCGTCGGTGGCAGTGATAACCCGTGGTGGCTGGACTTGCTGGAATGGGGACGCCTGAGCCCTTACGGCGAGTTCTTCGACATTCAATGGCACTCGCCCGATCCGTTGATGGAGGGCCAGTTGCTGCTGCCATTCCTCGGCAGCGATTACGGTGTCGCCCTGCAGGACGGCACCCTGCCCTTGCGTTTCGATGCAGAGCGCGGCGCGTTTTATGTCGAGCACTACGAGCATCATTTCCCGATCTGCCCGTCGAGCTACGGTGAGTTGCTGCGAACCGACGACGAACCGCTCAGGTTTCTCGCCGACCGCTTCAGTGCATTGAGCTACCAGACCGATGCTCACAGCCTGGCGCAACCGCTGAAGGCAGAGTTACGTGAACTGGCCAGCGACCCTGCACTCCTGCAATGCATCCAGCAGAATCTTAAAGCCTACGATTCCCTGACACCCGAGGGTTTCCAACGCCTGCATCACCTGCTCGAACGCCAGAGTTATCGCCTGGCCAGTTGGCGCACCGCGGCGGATGACATCAACTGGCGGCGGTTTTTCGATATCAACGAACTGGGTGGTTTGCGCGTCGAACGCCCGGCCGTGTTCGAAGCGACCCACGCGAAGATCTTCGAACTGGTAGCTGAAGGCCTGGTCGACGGGCTGCGCATCGACCACATCGACGGCCTCGCCGACCCACGCGGTTATTGCCGCAAACTGCGGCGTCGGGTCGATACGCTGTCGCCCGACCGGCACTTGCCGATCTACGTCGAGAAGATCCTCGGTGAAGGCGAAACCCTGCACCGCGACTGGTCGGTGGACGGCACCACCGGTTATGAATTCATGAACCAGCTGTCGTTGCTGCAGCACGATCCCGACGGTGGAAAAACCCTGGGTGAGCTGTGGAATCGCTACAGCGAGCGGCCCGCCGACTTCCGCCAGGAAGCGCAACTGGCGCGCCAGCAGATTCTCAACGGTTCGTTGGCCGGTGACTTCGAAAGTGTCGCCCAGGCGCTGCTGCAAGTGGCCCGGGACGACCTGATGACCCGCGACCTGACCCTTGGCGCGATCCGTCGGGCGTTGCAGGAACTGATCGTGCACTTCCCGGTGTACCGCACTTACATCAGCCCGCGTGGCCGTTCTGCCGAAGACGACGTGTTTTTCCAGCAAGCCATGGACGGGGCACGGCAAACCCTCAGCGAGGCCGACTGGCCGGTGCTGGATTGTCTGGCCGGTTGGCTGGGCGGTGAGCCGTGGCGCAAACGCCCGGTGGGACGCCCGCGCAAGATCCTCAAGCACGCTTGCGTGCGGTTCCAGCAACTGACGTCTCCGGCGGCCGCCAAAGCGGTGGAAGACACTGCGTTCTATCGCTCGGCGGTGCTGCTGTCGCGCAATGACGTGGGCTTCAGCACCGAGCAGTTCAGTGCGCCGGTGTCTGACTTCCATGCCGTCTGCATCAACCGCCTGGAACAGTTTCCGGACAACCTGCTGGCCACCGCCACTCACGACCACAAACGCGGCGAAGACACTCGCGCGCGGTTGGCGGTGTTGAGTGAACGCAGCGCCTGGTACGCCGAGCAGGTTCCGCTCTGGCGAACACTCGCCCGGCCCTTGCGTGACGACGATCAGATGCCCTCGGCGGGCGATGAGTTGATCCTCTATCAGGCGATCCTCGGCAGTTGGCCGCTGGACCTGCGCAGTGACGATCAGCCCGCGCTGGAGGACTACGCTAAACGCCTATGGCAATGGCAGCAGAAAGCCTTGCGTGAAGCCAAGCTGCAAAGCAGTTGGAGCGCGGCGAACGAGCCTTATGAAAAAGCCATGCAGCTCTTTATCGAGCGTCTGCTGCTGAGCCCCGAGGGTGAGCTGTTACGCGCGGCCCTCGGCAAAGCGGTTCAAACGATTACCGCGCCCGGCGCAATCAACGGTTTGGCGCAAACCTTGCTGCGCATGACCGTACCGGGGATCCCGGACCTGTACCAGGGCAACGAATACTGGGACTTCTCGCTGGTCGATCCGGACAACCGCCGGCCAGTGGATTACGTCAACCGCCAACAGGCGATGCAGGAGCCGTTGAACCTGCCCGACCTGCTGGCCAACTGGCGTGACGGGCGCATCAAGCAGACCCTGATCAAGCAGGTGTTGAACCTGCGTGCCGAGCATGCCGAGCTGTTTCGGCGAGGGACGTATCACGCCCTCGAAGTCCTCGGCAGTCAGGCTCACCGAGTGCTGGCGTTTTGTCGCGAACATGAAGGAAAACGGGCCCTCGTGATCGTACCGATCCGTTGCGCCCCACTGCTGGGAAACAGTGCCGCCCCCTTGGTGGATGCGCTGCGCTGGGGCGATACGCGGGTGAAATTACCGTTCACCGCCCCCGAGGAAAATCTGAAGGGACTTTTTTCGAGCTCGGCAGTCACACACCACAGGGAGCTGAACATCAGCGCCGCGCTGGGGGATTTCCCGGTCAATCTCTTTATTCAAACGTTTACCCAAGCTTGAGTTCAGTTCAGGAGTATTGCGATGAGTACCGACGATAAACGCGTTCGCGAATTTGCCTATCAAATCTGGGAATCGGAAGGCAAGCCCGAAGGCCAGGAAGCCCGGCACTGGGAGATGGCTCGCAAACTGGCTGAAGCCGAAGCCCTGGCCCCCAAAAAATCGCCGAAAGCCACCGGCAGCAAACCGGCTGCCAAGCCTGCTGCGGCCAAAGCCGCCAATGGCAAGGTCCCGGAACCGAAAGCCAAGGCCAAGCCTGCCGCGGCGTCGAAGGTGATTCCGCCTGGCGAAAAAGCTGCAGAGAAGAAGCCTAAAGCAGCGCGAAAACCGCCTGCGGTCTGACGCTTCCCAAACCTGTTCTGATTGACCTCGTGGCCAGCCCGCTGGCCACTGTGGGCTCGCTCGCCCACGAAAAACCTGTAGGAGCGAGGCTTGCCCGCGAAGGCGGCATGTCAGTCGATTCAAATGTGACTGAAACACCGCCTTCGCGGGCAAGCCTCGCTCCTACAAAGAATCCCCCCTTTTTGCAGGAGCATGTATGACCAATCCAAAGAATGCCGCGCCAGAACCTCACGCCGAGGCCTCGCGAATCCGTGAAGGCTTGCCCTTCCCGCTGGGTGCGACCTGGGATGGTCTGGGGGTCAACTTTGCCTTGTTTTCCGCCAATGCCACCAAGGTCGAACTGTGCATTTTCGATGATGCCGGCGAGGTGGAACTGGAGCGCATCGAACTGCCCGAATACACCGATGAGATCTACCACGGTTATTTGCCCGACGCCCATCCGGGGCTGATCTACGGCTACCGTGTCTATGGTGCGTACGACCCGGCCAACGGCCATCGCTTCAACCACAACAAATTGCTGATCGACCCCTACGCCAAGCAATTGGTCGGCCAGCTGAAATGGTCCGAAGCGCTGTTCGGCTACACCATCGGCCACCCGGACGCTGACCTGAGTTTCGATGAGCGCGACAGTGCGCCGTTCGTGCCCAAGTGCAAAGTCATCGACCCGGCTCACACCTGGGGCAATGATCAACGGGTCAGCATCCCGTGGGACAAGACGATCATTTATGAAACCCACCTGCGCGGCATCAGCATGCGTCACCCCTCCGTCCCCGAGAACGTGCGTGGCACCTGCGCCGGGTTGATGGTCGATGACGTGCTGGAACACATTCGCAAGCTCGGGGTGTCGTCAGTTGAGTTGCTGCCGATCCACGCCTTCGTCAACGACCAGCATCTGCTGCACAAAGGCATGACCAATTACTGGGGCTACAACAGCATCGCCTTCTTCGCCCCGGACCCGCGTTACCTGGCCAGCGGCAAGATCGCCGAGTTCAAGGAGATGGTCGCGCACCTGCACGAGGCTAATCTGGAAGTGATCCTCGACGTGGTCTACAACCACACCGCCGAGGGCAACGAACAAGGCCCGACCCTGTCCATGCGCGGCATCGACAACGCCTCGTATTACCGCTTGATGCCCGATGACAAGCGCTACTACATCAACGATTCCGGCACCGGCAACACCCTCGACCTGAGTCACCCGTGCGTGCTGCAAATGGTCACCGATTCCCTGCGTTACTGGGCCACGGAAATGCACGTGGACGGTTTCCGCTTTGACCTGGCAACCATTCTCGGCCGCTATCACGAAGGCTTCGACGAACGTCACAGCTTCCTCGTCGCCTGTCGTCAGGACCCGGTGCTGCGTCAGGTAAAAATGATCGCCGAGCCGTGGGATTGCGGCCCTGGTGGTTATCAGGTCGGTGGTTTCCCGCCGGGCTGGGTCGAGTGGAACGACAAGTTCCGCGACACCGTGCGCGCGTTCTGGAAAGGCGATGACGGCCAACTCGCGGACTTCGCCAGCCGCATGACCGCGTCCGGCGAAATGTTCAACCAGCGCGGCCGGCGCCCCTACGCCTCGTTGAACTTCATCACGGCGCATGACGGTTTCACCCTCAATGACCTGGTGTCGTACAACGACAAGCACAACGAAGCCAACGACGAGAACAATCAGGACGGCAGCAACAACAACCTGTCCTGGAACCATGGCGTCGAAGGCCCGACCGACGACCCGGAAATCAACGAACTGCGTCTGCGACAAATGCGCAATTTCTTCGCCACGCTGCTGCTGTCCCAAGGCACGCCGATGCTGGTGGCCGGCGACGAATTCGCCCGGACACAAAATGGCAATAACAACGCCTACTGCCAGGACAGCGAGATCGGCTGGGTCAATTGGGACCTGAGCGAAGACGGCAAGGCCCTGCTCAAGTTCGTCAAACGCCTGATCAAGTTGCGCCTGGCTTATCCGATCCTGCGTCGCGGACGCTTCCTGGTGGGCAATTACAACGAAGACATCGGCGTCAAGGACGTGACCTGGCTCGCCCCGGATGGCAGTGAAATGTCCATCGAACAATGGGAAGAAGCCCACGGCCGCTGCCTCGGCATGCTGATGGATGGCCGTGCCCAGGAAACCGGTATCCGCCGCAAGGGCGGTGACGCGACCTTGTTGCTGGTGGTCAACGCGCACCACGACATCGTCAATTTCACCTTGCCGGAAGTGCCGGACGGCGGTCACTGGACGTGCATGATCGACACCAATCAACCGTCGATTCGCGGGCAGGAACGCTTCGAGTTCGGTGTCGAATATTCCGTCACCGGTCGTTCGCTGCTGCTGTTCGAATTGCAGCATGAGGAAGATGAGTGAAATGGACCTCCAAGCGTTTCTCGATCGCCAGCCAGCGGACTACGCCGATACTCAGGCGCTAGGCCGGTGCCTGCGGGCGCTGGTGGAGGCCGGTCTTGATCAGCTTCCGCTGCCGGGCAGTGGCCAGACGCTGGAGCGGTTCCAACGCCTGGCCGAGGTCGGTGCTCATGACCTCGGGTTGTGCAAATTGTACGAAGGGCATACCGACGCGCTGGCGATCATCCAGCAACTCGGTGGCTCGCCAACCCCCGGCAGCACGTGGGGCATGTGGGCGGCCGAACCACCACAGGCGCGGGTGCGCGTCCGTCCGCAGGGCCATATGGTCGTGCTGAACGGGCGCAAGGCCTGGTGCTCGGGCGCGGCGGTGTTGAGTCATGCGTTGCTCACGGCCTGGGATCATCAGGACTGCCAGCAACTGGTCGCGGTGGCGCTGGATCAACCCGGCGTGACCATCACCGATCAGGGCTGGCAAGCGGTCGGCATGGGCGCCACCGGCAGCGTCGAGGTGCTGTTCGAAGGCGCCGAAGCACAAGCCATCGGCTACCGGGGAGACTACCTGAATCGCCCCGGTTTCTGGCAAGGCGGCATCGGCATTGCCGCCTGCTGGTACGGCGCGGCACAGAGCATCGCCGAACGCCTGCGCACGCACTGCGCTCAACATGATGAACCCCACGCCCTCGCCCATCTGGGCGCCGTCGACAGTGCGTTGCATGCGGCTGCCGAAGTGTTGCGGGTCAGCGCACTGATGATCGACGCCGCGCCGCTGGACGACGCCGAAGTGCTGGCCCGGCGCGCCCGGGCAGTGATGGAACACGCTGCTGAACAAGTCCTGTTGCACGTCGGCCACGCTCTCGGGGCGGGCCCCTATTGCAAGGATCGGCAGTTCGCCCGATTGATCGCCGACCTGCCGGTATTCCTGCGTCAAAGCCACGCCGAGCGGGACCTCGCCGCCCTCGGTCAGACCGTCATCAGCGGAACATGGACGTTATGAAAACCAACCCTATCGTCGGCCAAGGCACGCCACTTCATCGGTGGCAGACCTCCAGCCACCTGGCGCAGTTGCCCGTCATCGATATCCTGAGCCTGGTGCCGGAAGGCGCCCGCGCGGTGATCATCGCCCCGCACCCGGATGACGAAGTGTTGGGCTGCGGCGGATTCCTGCAATTACTCGCTGCCGCTGGCCGGCCCTTGCAATTGATCTCGGTCACTGACGGCAGCGCCAGTCATCCGGGGTCCGAGCGTTGGCCGGTGGAGCGCCTGAGCGCGGTGCGGCCTCAGGAGTCGGTCGAAGCCTTGCGCCGTCTTGGGCTGCCACTGCACAGCCTGAAATGGCTGCGCGGCGGTTTCAAGGACAGCCAGGTCGCCGCTCGAGAACACGAATTGAGCGAATTCATCGAACGTCATTTGCGCCCCAACGACGTGGTGTTCACCACGTGGCGCGAAGACGGTCATTGTGATCACGAAGCCGTCGGCCGGGCCAGCGCCGAAGCGGCGAAACGTGCGGGTGCGACCGTGCACGAATTGCCCGTGTGGACTTGGCACTGGGCAACGCCCGAAGACAGTTTCGTGCCATGGTACCGGGCGCGGAAGGTCCTGCTGGCGCCGCATTTGGTCGCGCGCAAACGCCATGCGATCCACGCCTTTGCCAGCCAGTTGGAAGGTGACCCGAAAATCGGCCTGCCGCCAGTGCTGGCGCCTTATGTGCTGGAACGACTGTTGCAACCGTTCGAGGTGGTGTTTTTATGAGCGTGGAGGATCGCTACTTCGACGGTTTGTTTGCCGGCAACGACGATCCTTGGTCCTTTCGTCAGCGCTGGTATGAACAACGCAAACGCGCAATCACCCTCGCCGCACTGCCCCGCCCACACTACCGAGCGATCTTCGAGCCCGGCTGTGCCAACGGCGAACTGAGCTTTGAGCTGGCCAGTCGTTGTGATCGTCTTTTGTGTTGCGACACCGCCCCCGCAGCCGTGACGCTGGCCCGCACCCGACTCGGCCCGTTCGACCACGCCGAAGTCCGTCACCTTCGCTTGCCCGCGGATTGGCCGGACGAAAAATTCGATCTGATCGTGCTTAGCGAGATCGGCTATTACCTCGACGCCGACGACCTGAAACGCCTGATCGAACAGGCCGCAGAGTCGCTGACCGCCGACGGCCAACTGCTGGCCTGCCACTGGCGCCCGCCCATCGACGGTTGCCCGCTGAATGCCCGGCAAGTCCATGACTTGCTGCACGAACATTTGCATCTGCCGCGCCTGGTCCTGCATCAGGAAGCGGATTTCCTGCTGGAACTCTGGAGTCGTGAACCCCGCTCCGTGGCGGCTCTGGAGGGTTTGCGATGATTGGCATTCTGATCCCCGCGCACAACGAAGAAGACTTGCTCGAAGACTGCCTTGAAGCGGCCCTGCTCGCCGCGAAACATGAGCTGCTGGGCGGTGAAACCGTCGAGGTGCTGGTGGTGCTTGACAGTTGCACCGACCGCTCCCTGGAGATCGTCAGTGCTTACCCGGTGCACAGCCTGGTGATCGAGGCGCGTAACGTCGGTCAGGCCCGCGCCGCCGGGGCGCGGTTTCTGCTGGATCGCGGGGCGCGCTGGATTTCCTGTTCCGACGCTGACAGCCGTGTGGCGCAGGATTGGCTGGTGGCGCAGTTGGCCCTCGACGTCGATGCCGTGTGCGGCACGGTCACGGTGGACGAATGGCACGAGTCGATCGATGAGTCGGCACAGATTCGCTATCACCAGCATTATCAGGCCCGCGACGGCCATCGGCACATTCACGGCGCGAACCTGGGCATCAGTGCCGACGCCTACCGGCGCGCCGGTGGTTTCGAACCGCTGGCCTGCGATGAAGATGTGCAACTGGTGCGGCAACTCGAACGCTGTGGCGCGAACATCGCGTGGAGTCATCGTCCGCAAGTGCTCACCAGTGCCCGACTGGACAGCCGGGCCCGCGGCGGTTTTGGCGACTATTTGCGGGACCTGGCACAGGTTGGTTAAAAAAAACCGGCTCAGACAACACCACCACGCGACGAACAGCCTGACTTGAGCAATACTCTGCTCGCGGCAATCCAAGGTATGGAGCGCTGCCTATTGCTATCAAACAGAACAAGGACGTAGCCCGATGAAACCCGTTTCCATCATCGACAGCAGCTTGCCGGGACAGATCTGGAACAACGCCCAGCAACTGGACAACATCCCCGTTATCAACACCGAGACCCTGGTCCCTGCTGGCGCCCGCGCGGTGGTGATCGCGCCGCATCCCGGCGATGAAGTGGTCATGTGTGGCGGCCTGCTTCAACTTCTTTCCTCCCTCGGTCATCCCTTGCAATTGATATCGATCACCGATGGCAGCGCCAGCCATCCGGGTTCGCAGCAATGGTCAGAGAAGCGCCTGAGTGTGTTTCGCGGCCAGGAAAGCGTCGAAGCCTTGCGCCGGCTAGGATTGCCGATGCACAGCCTGAAGTGGATTCGCGGCGGCTTCACCGACAACGCCCTGGCCGAGCGTGAAACCCAACTGACGCAATTCATCGCCCGTTATTTGCGCCCCGGTGACGTGGTGTTCAGCACCTGGCGCGAAGACGGCACCTCGGATCATGACGCCGTCGGCCGCGCCAGCGCCAATGCAGCGAGCATGGTCGGCGCGACGATCAACGAACTGCCGGTCTGGGCCTGGCATTGGCCCACCCGGGATCAAGGACTGTTTCCCTGGCATCGTGCCCGCAAAATCCGCCTCGACACCTGGACCGTCGCGCGCAAAAGCCACGCCACCCACGCCTACGCCAGCCAGCTCGACGGCGAACCGGCCATCGGCATCGCACCGCTACTGCCCAGGGTGATCCTGGAACGGATGCGCCTGCCCTATGAAGTCGTCTTCGTCTGACCGAACACGCTCTCTGTAGCAGCTGTCGAGCCACCGTGGCGAGGGGATTTATCCCCGTTCGGCTGTGGAACAGTCGTGAATCCTGCAAGTGCGGTGTGAATGCCGGAATGCTGGGGGCCGCTTCGCAGCCCAACGGGGATAAATCCCCTCGCCACAGCGCAAGCTCGACAGCTGCTACATTCTTGTGAACAGGCTGCTGGCGACGAATCACTCTGAACTGCCCGCCGCTGAATCAGTCGCATGACTAAGCAGCCCAGATTCAGAGGAGTGAACGTGACCAGCGATGCCGAGCAGCGAGCCGTCGAATCAGTGCCCTTGGACTCGCCCCCGGCGATTCATCGCTTGAGGGTGCTGACGGTCAACACGCACAAGGGGTTTACCGCCCTCAACCGGCGTTTCATCCTTCCGGAACTGCGCGAAGCGGTGCGCAGTACGTCGGCCGATCTGGTGTTCCTGCAGGAAGTGGTCGGTGAGCACGATCGGCACTCTTCACGTTACAACGATTGGCCGCAGACCTCGCAATACGAGTTCCTGGCCGACAGCATGTGGAGCGATTTCGCCTACGGTCGCAACGCCGTATATCCCAACGGCCATCACGGCAACGCGCTGCTGTCGAAATACCCGATTCGCGAACACCGCAACCTTGACGTCTCGATCACCGGCCCCGAACGGCGCGGGTTGTTGCACTGCATCCTCGATGTACCGGGGCACGCTGAAGTCCACGCAATCTGCGTGCATCTGAGCCTGCTGGAAAGTCATCGCCAGTTGCAGCTCCAGCTGCTCTGCCTGCTGCTCGAATCCCTGCCCGACGATGCGCCGGTGATCATCGCCGGCGACTTCAACGACTGGCAGCTACAAGGCAACGCCGCCCTCGCCCGTCGCGATTACCTGCACGAAGCGTTCGAGCGCCACAATGGCCGACCCGCAAAAACCTACCCGGCGCGCTTTCCGCTGCTGCGCCTGGACCGGATCTACCTGCGCAACGCCAGCAGCCACAACCCGCGAATCCTCGGCAACAAACCCTGGACGCACCTGTCGGATCACTTGCCGTTGGCAGTCGAAGTGCACCTCTAAGTGGTCAGCGCATCAAGGCGCGTTGACCACGACGTAGGTCACATTGCTGCCCTGATACTGCGGTTGATACCAGGTCGAACCACACTGCATGTACAACGTGTTGTACTGCATGACCTCCACGCAACTCGTGGGCATTTGCGCAGGCGTAAAGATCGAGCCGACCACGGCCGCTGTCACCGCGACCGTCGCGGTCACGGCCGCCGCCGCGGCGATCGGGTGGTAGTGATTGTCGTAGCCATAGCGGCCACGCCCGTCGACATCAATGTCGACATCGCGATTGTTGTTGATGTTGACGTTACGGGTGCTGTTGTTGATGTTGGTGCGGTTGCCGACGTTGTTCCCGGCATTGACCCGGTTGCCTGAGTTCACCCGATTGGCCGCATTCACATTGGTCGCCCGTTGCGAGGTATTCATCCGCTGCGCCCGCTGGGCATTGGGTGCCGGCGCTCGATTGACCGAGGCCCTTGCCTGCCCCTGGCCTCGCGGTCGGGCATCCGCTTCGGCGATCAGGCCGACGGTCAGCATGGTGGCAGCGGCGAGCGATAACAACAGGCTCCACGACATTGTCCGGTTCATGTCATTCCCCTCCCTGCTCAACGGCTTTCTTCAACGGAATCGCCACGTCGCCCTTGGCCGGTTTGAAGGTGAACATCGACTCCTGAAGGCCAGGCTTGAGGTTCCAGCGATACACCGCGCTGTATTCCGGAAAGCTCTTCTCGTCGGTGGTGGTGATCACCAGTTTGCACGGCAGCGGTTTCTCGGACCGGGTGATCCACAGTTGCCAGTCGACGCCCTCCTGCCGAAAGGCCAAGTGATCACAGAGCTGACCATTGATCGTCGACGGCCCAACGTACAGGGCTTCTTTCAGGGCATCGATCTGTGCCTGATCGCTGCCAAACAGAAACAGGTCTTCCATGGGAATCTGAATACCGTAATGGTCTTCGATCATGTGCAGGGCTTCGGCCACCTTGGGCGGAGCATCCACCGTGGTGTAGTACTTGAGGTACGGTGAGTACTGGGTCAGTTTCTTGCCGTTGTAGAAAAATTCCCGCGTTCGAATATCGCCTTCTGTCCTGGCGTACATTCGATCATGCCCAAGCACTTTCAAGGTCGTGGCCGCCTCGGACTTGATCTTCTGACCGGTCTCCAGAACGGTATCCCGGGACACTTCGGCGTCTACCTGAAACTTCGACAGGCTGCGCAGGTAGTCGCCCATATCAATCAACTTGTCGACCACCTGAGGGTTGATCGTCGGGGCAGTGTCCGCCGGGGGTGCTTCTTCGGCGCGAGCCCCCGGAGCAAGGGCCAGGGTGACCATCAGGCAGAAAACACTGGGTTGGGTTTTCATGGGTTCCGCTCCTGTCCTTGCACCGGGGTGCCGCCGAATTTCATGGCTGAATATTCAGCCTAGTCGCGGCCCACCCTGTTCGCCAGACAGACAAACCGGCGTGAAGACGCCGGTCACCTTGCGTTCATCTCAGCGCTGCATTACTGACAGAATCGAGACACCGGATCAGCGGTACAACCTTGCACTCTACCTCACCCCGGCAGACCGATAGCCCACTATCCAAAGGCTCTGGCACGCGGGGTTTTTGACGATTTTTCGAACAAACAAGAACTTAGATGCGCGGTAAAAATCAGTCACTTGCGAGCACTAAAATAACACTACCACTTATCGGCCATTTTCTTGACGCCTTGTCAAGGGTCTTCTTAGCTTCACGTTACTACCCCCGGAAATCCACCAGGGGCAAACCTCCAGACACCCGCGAAATCGGGCGGCCAGCGGCTTGCCTCAATCCATTCGGTCGCCCCTCATTCGGGGTAGGAGAGACGCCAGAGCGAGATACGGCATGCGATTGCAAGGTAGACCCCCATGAAAACTTCATTCACCCAACAAGAGATCAAAGTCACTTTTTGCACTGTCTCAAGTTCACTGCTGCTGTGTTCTTCCATGGAGGTGCAAGCAGGGCCCGCAGAGGAAGAAACCGCCCCCTGGTATCGCCAGGATGTTCCGGCAATGACCTTGCCCACGATCACTGTCACCGCCCCCTACCCCGGCCACTTCAGCGCCGCCTCCGATACACGAAGTTCACGCCTGACCATCGAAGATGCCGCGCCTTCGGCCTGGGATCAGCTTTACGGACAGGCATCGCGCCAGGCACAGACCGATGTCATGACCCAGGGTTATTCAATCCCGGGCAGCACCGAATTCAAAGGCCCGGCGATCCTGACCCTGCAGAGCGGTAGCGGCCATACCCAGCGGGTCGGTCTGATCGGCGGGATGACCCAGTTACAAGGCAACAGCAACGGCCTGTTGACCAGTCGTGCACTCGCCGACCCGGCAAACGACACCCTCAACCTGCAAGGCCAGAGCCTCGGCGCCTACTGGAGCCTGACCGGGCCACAAGGCTGGCACGTGGATTTGTCGGCCAGTGGCGGGCGGGTCAACGGCTACAGCCGTAACGACCAGGGCGCGCGGATGGCGACCGAAGGCAGCGCGGTCACGTTGTCGGTAGAAGGCGGTTTTCCGATTGGCGTAAGCGAAAACTGGGTGGTTGAACCGCAAGCGCAGTTGATCAATCAACGCATCACCCTGGATACGCCTTATGCCGGTTCAAGCAATGCGTCGTCCAGCGACCTGACGTCCTGGAGCGGCCGGGTCGGTGCCCGGTTGAAAGGGAGTTACGACATCAACGGACTGGGCGTCGAACCCTATGTGCGGACCAACTTGTGGCACACCGTGTACACCGGCAATACCGTGAACCTCGATCAGGTCGAGAAGATCAGCAGCAGTCGCAATTCATCGACGGTCGAAGTGGGCTTGGGGCTGGTGGCCAGAGTCACGCCTGCGGTGAGTTTTTACGTCAGCGCCGATTACAGCAGTGATGTGGATGACAACGATTTGAATGGGTTGATTGGGAGCCTGGGTGTGCGGATGCGGTGGTGAGCGGCAGGCTTCAAGATAAGTATTGTTTGAGCTGACGCCATCGCGGGCAAGCCCGCTCCCACAAGGACAACGCATGACCTGTGGGAGCGGGCTTGCCCGCGATGGGAGCAACTCGGTTTTAGATCAACCCTCAGGCCGCAAGATCAACACCGCCAGCGGCGGCAGATTCAACACCAGCGAAAGCGCCTGACCATGGCTCGGCTCTTCTTCGGTAAAGGCTCCGCCGCTGTTGCCATAGTTGGACCCGGCATACATCGTCGCATCGCTGTTGATCATCTCGCCCCAGCGCCCGGCGAACGGTACGCCGATGCGATAGGCCTGGCGCGGCACCGGCGTGAAGTTCGCCACCACCAGCACCGGCCGCCCTTCCTTGCTCCAGCGCAAGAACGCATAAACGCTGTTGATCGCATCGTCGCCGATCAACCACTGGAAGCCCTGCGGCGCGTCGTCCTGGTCATGCATCGCCGGCTCTTCGCGGTACAGCCGGTTGAGGTCGCCGACAAGTTTCTGCACCCCCTTGTGTTCCGAGTATTGCAGCAGGTACCAATCCAGTTGCTGATCGTGGTTCCACTCGCGCCACTGGCCGAATTCGCAACCCATGAACAGCAGCTTCTTGCCGGGATGCGCCCACATGAAGCTCAGATAGGCCCGCAGATTGGCAAATTTCTGCCAGCGGTCACCGGGCATCTTGTCGATCAATGAGTGCTTGCCATGCACCACTTCATCGTGGGAGATCGGCAGGATGAAACGCTCGGACCAGGCATACACCAGGCCAAAACTCAGTTCGTTGTGGTGATGGCCGCGGTACACCGGATCCTGCTGGATGTAATGCAGCGAATCGTGCATCCAGCCCATGTTCCATTTGTAGTCAAAACCCAGTCCACCCTGTTGGGTGCTTTGGCTGACACCCGGCCATGCGGTGGATTCCTCGGCGATCACCAAGGCACCCGGCGCTTCCAGGTTGACCACGTCGTTGAGGTGACGCAGGAAGTCGATGGCTTCGAGGTTCTCGCGCCCACCGTGACGGTTCGGCACCCACTCCCCGGCCTTGCGCGAGTAATCGCGATAGAGCATCGACGCCACGGCATCGACCCGCAGGCCATCGACGTGGAAATGCTTGAGCCAGTGCAGTGCCGAAGCGAGCATGTAGCCATGCACTTCGGTGCGGCCCAAGTTGTAGATCAGCGTGTCCCAATCCTGATGAAAACCTTCCTGCGGATTGCCGTATTCGTACAGCGCGGTGCCATCGAACTGCGCCAGACCGTGGGTATCGGTCGGGAAATGCGCCGGCACCCAGTCGAGGATCACGCCGATATCAGCCTGGTGACAGGCGTTGACGAAAGCCGCGAAATCTTCCGGCGAACCATAGCGGGCACTCGGGGCGAATTGCGACAGCAGCTGATAACCCCAGGAACCGCCGAATGGGTGCTCCATGATCGGCATCAGTTCGATGTGAGTGAAGCCCAGTTCCTTCACATAAGGAATCAGCCGCTCGCCCAATTCGTGCCAGGTGTACTGGCGTGCCACTTCACCCAGATCGTCCAGCTCGCATTGCCACGAGCCGGCGTGCAATTCGTAGATCGACAGCGGCGCGCTCGGCAGATGCCGCTCGCCACGGGATTGCATCCACGCCTGGTCCTGCCAATCGATGTTCAAGGGTGCAGCGACTTTTGACGCCGTATCCGGCGGCAGCGAGGTCGCCAGGGCCATCGGGTCAGCCTTGAGCGGCAGAATGCCGTGGGCGCCGAGGATTTCGTATTTGTAGGTTTCCCCCGCCTGCAGGCGCGGAATGAAGACTTCCCAGACCCCGGTGGGATGGCGCAGGCGCATCGGGTGCCGACGACCGTCCCAATTGTTGAAGTCACCGACCACCGACACCCGTTTGGCATTTGGCGCCCACACGGCGAAACGCACGCCGTCGACACCGTCGACGTTCTTCAATTGCGCGCCGAGGCAGGCGCTGAGGTCACGGTGATTGCCTTCGGCGAACAGGTACAAGTCCATCTCGCCGAGCAGCGGGCCGAAGCTGTAAGGGTCTTCGGAAACCTGTTCGCCGCCGGCCCAACGGGTGCGCAGCAGATACGGCTGCGCTCTGTCGAAGTGACCGACAAACAGGCCCGGGGTCTGGGTGGCTTCGAGGTTGCCGAGTTCTTCCCCGGAGTCCCTGGCCAGTACCTGAACGCTCAGTGCGTCCGGCAGATAAGCCCGAATGAATTGCCCACCGGCGTCATCGCCGTGGGGGCCGAGAATTGCAAAAGGGTCCTGATGTTCGGCGCGAACCAGCGCGTCGATATCCCGCGATCTGGGCAGCAGCGCCTCTTTAGCGTGACCCTGTTCCTTGTTCGAGAAACTCATAACTACTCTCCACCAAGATCGGAAAAGGGTTTAAGCCCACTCAATAATCCATACAAACCGTGCAATGGCACCGGCAGCCAAGTGGGGCGATTCTCAGCCTCATACGCCACCTCATACGCCGCCTTCTCCAGCCCGAACAACGCCAGCGCGGCGTCCTCGCCTTCCGGATCTTGCCACGCATGAGCAAGACTAGCTGCCGCCAGCCGATAAGCGTCGACAAATGCCTGTTTTGCTTCATTCAGATAGCGGTCGGCTACCCGTTGCCGTGCCGCTTGGGCCTCGGCCGTGTTGTCGACGTTGTGCACGTTGATCGCCATCGCCGCGGCGTAATCGAAGGAGCGCAACACGCCGCTGACATCTTTATAGGGGCTGTGCTTGCCGCGTCGCTCGCTCAACGGCCGAGCCGGCTCACCCTCGAAGTCGATCAGGTAAGCGTCGCCCTTGATCACCAGCACCTGCCCCAAGTGCAAGTCGCCGTGGACGCGAATGCGCAAACCACCGACGGCTTTTTTGCCCAGGTCCTGGACATGGCTGAGGATGGCTTTTTTGTTGTCCAGTAAACGAGTGACCAGCGCTTTGTCCGCCGGGTTCAGTTCGCTTTGATGTTGCTTGAGCAACTTCAGCGAGTGTTCCAGCTGAGCCGCGACGTCCTTGGCCGAAGCCAGGGCGTCTTTCTGCGTGGTGACCTGCGGCGCGAAGTCCGGGTCATCGGTCGGGGCCGCCAGCACCTGGTGCATTTCCCCCAGCCGCTGGCCGAGCATGCCGGCGAAGTCTTTCAGTTCACCCAAGGCGTTGTAGTGTTGCTCTTGCTCGGACATGGCGTCGGCCAGTTCGTCGCGCAGTGCCCGTTCGAGGTTGTTCTGGGTCCATTCCCAGGCATCGCCCTGATTGCTCAAATAGCCTTGTGCGATCATCAGCAGATTGTCTTCGCCCTGGGCATCGCGGCGAACCACCGAGCCCAGCAGCGGCGAGATGTTGCTGAAACCGGCGTTGGTCAGGTAGGCGCTCATTTCCAGTTCCGGGTGCACGCCCGAGGCGACCTTGCGGATCAGCTTCAGCACCAGGCTGTTGCCGATCACCACCGAGCTGTTGGACTGCTCGGCGGACAGGTAGCGCACTTCCGATTCTGCGTTCAGGCCCAGCTTGGCCAGTTCGGCAGTCGGTTCGAAACGAATCTCGCCGCCGTCCGAAGGCAATACGGTGCTTTCCTGCATGCCTTGCAACACCGCGCGGATAAAGTTTTCCAGGCTGAACGCATCGGTGATCAACCCCACCTGAGGGCCACGTCGCACTCGAGACAGCGCCAATTGCTGCGGCAGTGCCGGCCCGACCTGATCATCGGCAATGAAGCCGAACGGCAGCTGGTAACGGCTGGTCTGGCCGCCGCTGGTGACTTCGATTTCACTCAGCAGCACCGGATGCTGCGCGTCGCCGAAGCGCACGCCATAGGCCAGGTTGACCTTCTCGATGGCCGCGTCCTTGCCGGCGAACCAGCGACGGTTTTGCAGCCAGTTCGGCAGGATGCCCTGCTCCAGCGTGCCGCGTGACGGCGCTTCGAGCAGTTCTTCCATGCGTTTTTTCAACACCAATGTGGTGAAGTCCGGCAGGCTTTGCGCCGGTTCTACGTGCCAGCTCGGCATTTGATTCTCCGCAGCGAGTCCGAACCAATAAAAGCCGTAAGGCGCCAGGGTCAGGAGGAAATTCAACTGGCCGATCGGCGGGAAGGCGTTACCGCCGAGCATCTCCACCGGCACCATGCCGACGTAGGCCGACAGGTCGAGCTCCGCCGCTTGCGCACTGCGCGAGACGTTGGCAACACACAGGATGGTTTCGTATTTTCCATCCGGCCCGGTGTATTCACGGGTGTAGGCCAGAATCCGTCGATTGCTCGGCGAGAGCATTTTCAGCGTGCCGCGACCAAAGGCCTTGGACTGCTTGCGCACGGCGAGCATGCGTCGGGTCCAGTTCAGCAGTGAGTGTGGGTCGCCTGCCTGGGTCTCGACGTTGACCGACAGGTAACCGTATTGCGGGTCCATGATCGGTGGCAGCACCAGGCTCGCCGGGTCGGCGCGGGAGAAGCCGCCGTTACGGTCGATCGACCACTGCATGGGCGTGCGCACACCGTCACGGTCGCCGAGGTAGATGTTGTCGCCCATGCCGATTTCATCGCCGTAATACATCGTCGGCGTACCCGGCATCGACAGCAGCAGACTGTTGAGCAGTTCCACGCGACGACGATCCCGCTCCATCAACGGTGCGAGGCGGCGACGGATACCAAGGTTGATCCGCGCCCTTCGGTCGGCCGCGTAGTAATTCCACAGGTAATCGCGTTCCTTGTCGGTAACCATTTCCAGGGTCAACTCATCGTGGTTGCGCAGGAAAATCGCCCACTGACAGTTGGCCGGAATCTCCGGGGTCTGGCGCAGGATGTCGGTGATCGGGAAGCGATCCTCCTGGGCCAGCGCCATGTACATGCGTGGCATCAACGGAAAGTGGAAGGCCATGTGGCATTCGTCGCCGTTAAGGCCTTTTTTGTCGGTGTCACCGAAGTACAGCTGGGTGTCTTCCGGCCATTGATTGGCCTCGGCCAGCAGCATGCGATCCGGGTAATTGGCGTCGATTTCGGCACGGATCTGCTTGAGGACGTCGTGGGTCTCGGGCAGGTTTTCGTTGTTGGTGCCGTCGCGCTCGATCAGGTACGGAATCGCGTCCAACCGCAGGCCGTCGATGCCCATGTCGAGCCAGTAGCGCATCACCGACAGCACCGCTTTCATGACTTGCGGGTTGTCGAAGTTCAGGTCCGGCTGGTGCGAATAGAAGCGGTGCCAGAAGTATTGGCCGGCGACCGGATCCCAGGTCCAGTTGGACTTCTCGGTGTCGAGAAAGATGATGCGGGTGCCGTCGTATTTGTGGTCGTCATCGGACCAGACGTAGAAGTCCCGCGCCGCCGAACCGGGTTTGGCTTTACGCGCACGCTGGAACCAGGCGTGCTGGTCGGAGGTGTGGTTGATGACCAACTCGGTAATCACCCGCAGGCCACGTTTATGGGCCTCGGAGATGAAACGCTTGGCGTCGGCCATGGTGCCGTAGTCGGGGTGCACGCCGCGGTACTCGGCAATGTCGTAGCCATCGTCGCGCCGTGGCGACGGGTAGAACGGCAAGAGCCAGATGGTGTTGACGCCGAGGTCGGCAATGTAATCGAGCTTGGCGATAAGGCCGGGAAAGTCGCCGATCCCGTCATTGTTGGAGTCGAAAAAAGACTTAACATGTACCTGGTAGATCACCGCATCCTTGTACCAGAGCGGGTCCTTGATAAAGGTGGCTGCCTTGGGTTTCTTCGCCATTTGAAACTCCTGTTGAATTCGAAATAGCCACCACCGAGCCAGTCGCTTGGGTATAGGGCTTTGTGGCGAGGGGACTTGTCCCCGTTCGGCTGCGAAGCAGTCGCATAATTTTGATCTGGCTGATGCGGTGTTTGGGCGGATTAGGGGCTGCTTCGCAGCCCAACGGGGATAAATCCCCTCGCCACAAAAGCCCCCTCTCACCGCTGTCAGGAAGTGGTGATTCGCCAGATACCAAACGGTTGATGCGCCGGGTCGATCCGCATGAACTGGTACTTGCCGTGCCAGGCCCAGCGATGGCCGCTCATCAAGTCTTCGCCCTGGGTGCTGGCGTCGTCGGGCAAGCCCATTTCCCACAGCGGCAACTCGAAGTTCGCTTCCTGGACGTTATGCGGATCGAGGCTGACCGCCACCAGAATGAAGTTGCTGCCATCCGCACTGCGCTTGCCGAAATACAGAATGTTGTCATTCCAGGCGTTGTAGACCGTTAAACCCAGGTGCGTGTGCAGCGCCGGATTCTGCCGGCGGATGCGGTTGAGCTGGGCGATTTCGGCAATGATGTTGCCCGGCGCGTTGAAGTCCCGCGGACGGATCTCGTACTTCTCGGAATTGAGGTATTCCTCCTTCCCCGGCACCGGCGCGGCTTCACAGAGTTCGAAGCCCGAATACATGCCCCACAATCCGGAGCCCATGGTGGCCAACGCGGCGCGGATCAGAAAACCGGCGCGTCCGGACTCATGGAGGAATGCGGGGTTGATGTCCGGCGTATTGACGAAGAAATTCGGCCGGTAGCATTCGCGCCACGGCGACTCGTTAAGCTCGGTGAAATAGGTCGCCAGTTCGGTTTTGGTATTACGCCAGGTGAAGTAGGTGTAGCTCTGGGAGTAACCGACCTTGCCCAGCCGCGCCATCATCGCTGGCGTGGTAAAGGCTTCCGCGAGGAAAATCACCTCGGGGTACAACGCCCGCACATCGGCGATCAGCCATTGCCAGAACGGCAGCGGCTTGGTGTGAGGGTTGTCGACGCGAAAGATCTTCACGCCCTCTTCAACCCAACCGACGACGACGTCGCGCAACTCGACCCACAAACTCGGAATCGCATCGCTGGCATAGAAATCGACGTTGACGATGTCCTGGTATTTTTTCGGCGGGTTCTCGGCGTATTTGATCGTGCCGTCCGGGCGCCAGTTGAACCAGCCCGGGTGCTGCTTGAGCCACGGGTGATCCTGGGAACACTGGATGGCGAAATCGAGGGCAATTTCCAGTCCGTGATCGGCCGCGGCTGCCACCAATCGGCGAAAATCTTCGCGTGTGCCGAGTTCGGAGTGAATCGCCTCGTGCCCGCCCTCTTCGCTGCCGATGGCATACGGGCTGCCCGGGTCGTCGGGGCCAGCGGTCAATGAATTGTTCGGGCCTTTGCGGTAGCTGCGTCCGATCGGGTGGATCGGCGGGAAATACAGCACGTCGAAACCCATGTCCTGGATCATCGCCAGTCGCGAGTGCACGTCGTTGAACGTGCCGTGGCGGGCCGGATCGTCGGTGATCGAGCGCGGAAACAGCTCATACCAACTGGCGAACTGGGCCAGTTCCCGTTCGACGTCCAGCGGAAATTCAGGACTGAGGCTCAGATAAGCGCGGTGATCGGCCTGGGCCATCAGGTCAGCACTGCGTTGGTGCAGAAACAGGGCGACCTGCTCGGCTTCGAGCAGGCCGGACAGCTCATGGTGCAACGCCGCCAGTGCTTCGCTCAGTGGCCCTTCTGCTCGCCCGGCCGCTTGCTGTACCTGATTGCGCCCTTCCTGCAACTCCAGGCTGATGGGCACGCCGGCGATGTGTTTCTTCTCGATCTCATACAGAAAGCTCGCGTACTGATCGATCCAGGCTTCGATACAAAAGACGTACCGGCCCTGATCCTCAACCCGGAACTGGCCCTGCCAGCCGTTATTGCCGAGCTCGGCCATGGCCTCGCTCTGCCACGCCTCGTCACCATCGGCACGCCAGCGGATGCGCACGGCCAGTTTGTCGTGGCCGTCGGCGAACACTTTGCCGGTGACTACCACGTCCTGGCCCACCACGGCCTTGGCAGCGAACTGCCCGCCATCGAGGGTCGGCATGATGTTTTCAATGGCGATGCGCGGCAGCAGTAGCGCCTGCGACAGCGGCATATGAGGGTTGTAGTTCAACTCAGTCGGTTTTTCAGCAGTCATCGAGCATCTCTCCTTAACGCCCCATGGACGCTCTTGTGTCTGTTCGTCGTTCACGCAGAACCGTCGGTCCCGAAATGAACTCACTTAGGTTCCGAGCGACAAGCGCGGGGAAAAGTTCACGCCCATTTGCCGGGGAATCAAATCCCTCGCGCGACGGTCAACTCACTTAAGCACGACTTACGCCATGTGCCACTGGAGGCTTCAACGATGAGTATTCCTATCCCGGCCGAGACGCCTGATCCGAACATAGACACCCCGACCATTCCGCCGACCGAACCGGAACCGGTGCCCGAGCAAGAGCCGCCCGGCACCACGCCACCGCCCAGAGAAGATCCACCGGACACGATGCCGCCGGTGATCGTTGTGCCCGAGTGATGACTACGGCCGCTCCTGCTCGTCTTTATCCCTGTCGAGCAGTTGCACGATCTTCGGCATCACGCTGAAAATCGCCAACGCCAGTATCGTACTCAAGACCGCCGTCGCCTCTCGACCCAACCCGGCCGAGACGCCGATGGCGGCGGTCATCCACAACCCGGCGGCGGTCGTCAGGCCTTTGACGTGGCCTTCATCGCCTTCCTGGTTTTTCAGGATGGTGCCGGCGCCAAGGAAGCCGATCCCGGCGATCACCCCTTGCACCACCCGGCTCATGGCATCGGCCTGGGAGCCGGACATCTGTGGCACCAGGACAAACAGTGCCGCGCCCAGCGCCACCAGCATGTGAGTACGAACCCCGGCAGCCTTGCCCTTTTGCTCGCGCTCGAAGCCGAGAATGCCGCCAAGAATCGCAGCCATCAGCAATCTCACGGTGATACGCGTCAGTTGTGACGCATCGCCGATGTCGGCGAACTCCGCTTGCAGCGTTACCCAAACCTCATGCCACCAGGCGTTCATGGTGCAATCCTTGTGATTGATCATTATGGGAGGATGGACCGCGCCGACCATTAATCAGTTGCACAGAACGATGTCCGTCGGATGCGCCCTAACAGTTTAGAACCCGCTAAAAAAAGGACACCTCCATGACTGTGCGCATCGAAAACCAGACCTGCTTTTTCGTTACCGAGAACGGCGAAGAAATTCGCCTGTGCCCCGATGTCACGATCATCACCGACTCGGAAAAAGCCATGTCGGCGGTTGAGCTCAACGGCCAGCGCATCTACATCACCGAAGCAGAAGCCGACGCATTGACCGTAGCAGGCGCAGTGGACGGTCGTAAGCATTTGAAAGCCACCGACAGTGATTCGGTGATTTGACTGATGCGGATCAACAACGCCCGCAGGCGCCTGTTATAGGCGTCTGCGTCCCGCTGTGACGGGGTGCATCAAGTTGTCGCAGGCAGCGGATCAAAGTCCATCTGATCCGCTTTTTATTGCAATACCTGAGTCTGTTATGCAAACAGATCGCTGGTCATAGTGCTCATGCCTGATGGAGGCTGATGAGCGAAAGACCATGAGCGAAAGAATCCCCGTCCGAACCGTAGAAAGCGTCCCTTTAGTACAGAGCTTTGAGCCTTCGCGTCCAAAGATGAAGGCCAAGTCCAGCGACAACCTGATCCACACCCGCAGCTTCACCGGCCTGTTCCGCACTTTGCGCCTGAGCGGCGCAGGATTTCTGTTTTTGCTGTTTTTCGGCACCGTGTGGCTGAACTGGGGCGACCGTCAGGCGGTGCTCTGGGACCTTTCCGAGAGCAAATTCCACATCTTCGGCGCGACCTTCTGGCCCCAGGATTTCATCCTGCTCTCAGCGCTGTTGATCATTGCTGCGTTCGGCCTGTTCGCGATCACCGTGTTCGCCGGTCGCGTCTGGTGCGGTTACACCTGCCCGCAGAGTTCCTGGACCTGGATCTTTATGTGGTGCGAGAAGATCACTGAAGGCGAACGCAACCAGCGCATCAAGCTGCAAGCCGCGCCATGGGGCTTGAACAAACTGGTCCGCCGCTCGGCCAAGCACACGCTGTGGCTGGCCATCAGCCTGCTCACCGGGCTGACCTTTGTCGGCTACTTCACCCCGATCCGGCCCCTGGCTGAAGAGATGCTGACCCTGCAAATGGGCGGTGTCAGTCTGTTTTGGGTGCTGTTTTTTACCGGTGCGACTTACATCAACGCCGGGTGGCTGCGTGAAGCGGTGTGCATGCACATGTGCCCGTATGCGCGGTTCCAGAGCGTGATGTTCGACAAGGACACCCTGACCATTTCCTACGACGTCGCCCGCGGTGAAAACCGTGGCCCGCGCAAACGTGAAGTGAAACCGGCCGAGGTGGGCCTGGGGGATTGCATCGATTGCCAACTGTGCGTGCAGGTCTGCCCGACCGGGATCGACATTCGTGACGGTTTGCAGATGGAATGCATCGGCTGCGCGGCGTGTATCGACGCCTGCGATTCGATCATGGACAAAATGGGCTACGCCCGTGGCTTGATCAGCTATACCTCGGAGCATGAGTTGCAAGGTGGCAAGACTCATCTGCTGCGGCCGCGGCTGATCGGTTACACGGCGGTGCTGCTGGTGATGATCGGTGCCCTCGCCCTCGCGCTGGTCGAACGGCCGATGGTGTCGCTGGACGTGAGCAAGGACCGTGGCCTGTTCCGCGAGAACAGTCAGGGGCAGATCGAAAACATCTACAGTTTGAAGGTCATCAACAAGACCCAGCTGCGTCAGGATTACCGGCTGAGCCTGGTGGACGGCGAAGGCTTCGTCCTGCAAGGCAAGACCGAGCTGAGCCTGGCGCCGGGTGAGATTGTCGATGTGCCGGTGTCGGTGGCCATGACCACCGAACGGCCAAGCAGCAGCTCGCAGACGATCAATTTCAAGATTGCCGACAGCGACGAACCGGACATTTATAGCGTGGCCAAAAGCCGGTTTGTTGCGCCGATGAACCGTTGATCCCTTAGACTGCGGTGCCCTGTGGCGAGGGGGCTTGCCCCGTTCGGCTGCGTAGCAGTCGTAAATTCTGGGGGCGCTTCGCACCCCAACGGGAGCAAGCTCCCTCGCCACAACAGCGTACCCATTGAATTACTTCACACCAGGCACTCGATGAAACGCTACGAAAAATTCGCCGACGACATCGCTGAACTGATCCGCTCCGGCGTCCTCGGCCCCGGTCAGCGCGTGCCGTCGGTGCGCTATGCCAGCCAGACGTATGGGGTCAGCCCGTCCACCGTGTTCCAGGCCTATTACCTGCTTGAACGCCGGGGCCTGATCCGCGCCCGGCCGCGTTCCGGCTACTTCGTCAACGCGCACGCGCCGAGCCCGTTCTCGGAGCCGGTGATCAGCAGCCAGGTCAACGAATCCACCGAAGTCGACGTCAGCGAACTGGTGTTCTCGGTCCTCGACTCGATCAAGGACCCAACCACCGTCCCCTTTGGCTCGGCCTTCCCCAGCCCGACGCTGTTCCCGTTACAGCGCCTGTCCCGTTCCCTGGCCAGCGCCGCCCGGGACATGGACCCGCGCATGGTCGTCACCGACATGTCACCGGGCAACCCGCAATTGCGACGCCAGATTGCCCTGCGCTACATGGTCGGCGGGCTGATGCTGCCGATGGAAGAACTGCTGATCACCAACGGCGCGCTGGAAGCCCTGAACCTGTGCCTGCAAGCGGTCACCGAACCCGGCGACCTGGTGGCCATTGAAGCGCCGGCGTTCTATGCCTGCCTGCAAATCCTGGAGCGGCTTAAACTGAAAGCCGTCGAAATCCCGGTGCACCCGCGTGACGGTATCGACCTGGGCGTACTCGCGCAAACCCTGGAACGCCACCCGATCAAGGCCTGCTGGTGCATGACCAGTTTCCAGAACCCGATGGGCGCCACCATGCCCGAGGCGAAGAAGCAGGAGCTGGTCGAGTTGTTGCGCAGCCATCAGGTGCCCCTGATCGAAGATGACGTCTACGCCGAACTCTATTACGGCCAGCAGGCGCCGAAACCGGCCAAGGCGTTTGATACCGAAGGGCTGGTGATGCATTGCGGTTCCTTCGCCAAGAGCCTGGCCCCCGGCTACCGCATCGGCTGGGTTGCCGCTGGGCGTTACGCGCAGAAGATCGAGCGCCTTAAACTCATGACCTCGCTGTGCGCCTCGATGCCGGCCCAAGCCGCCATCGCCGACTACCTGCAACACGGCGGCTACGACCGACACCTGCGCAAACTGCGCTACGCCCTGGAAGAACAGCAAAGCGCCATGCTCGCCGCCATCGCCCGCTACTTCCCGGCACAGACGCGCGTCAGCCAACCGGCCGGCGGCTATTTCCTGTGGCTGGAACTGCCGCCGCAGATGGATTCGCTGAAGTTGTTTCAGATGGCACTGGCGCAAGGCATCAGCATCGCGCCGGGGCCGATCTTTTCACCGACGCAGCGGTTCAGGAATTGTATTCGGCTGAATTATGGGAGCCCGTGGACCGAGGAGTCGGAGAAGGCGATGGAGACGTTGGGGCGGATAGTGCGGTCGTTCTGAGGGTTTGATGTCGTTTGGGCTACCGTCATCGCGAGCAGGCTCGCTCCCACAGTGGATTGATGTGAACACAGTATTTGTGAACAACACTAACCCCCTGTGGGAGCGAGCCTGCTCGCGATGAGGTCAGATCCGGCAAAAAGAATCTTTGGGTTTAACGCCCGCCCCCCAGATCAACAAAAGTCCCGGTCGCATACGACGCCTTGTCCGACAGCAACCAGATAATCGCCTCCGCCACTTCATCCGGCCGCCCCCCGCGAGCCATCGGGATCGCCGACTCCAGCTTGCTGACCCGATCCGGATCACCGCTCAACGCATGGAAATCGGTGTAGATAAACCCCGGTCGCACCGCATTGACGCGAATCCCCTCGCCCGCCACTTCCTTGGACAGACCGATGGTGAAGCTGTCCAGCGCGCCTTTCGACGCGGCGTAATCCACATACTCATTAGGCGAGCCCAAACGCGAAGCCACTGAGGACACGTTGACGATGCTGCCGCCCTGCCCGCCATGTTTGGGCGACATGCGCATGACCGCGTGCTTGGCGCAGAGGATCGGTGCCAGGACGTTGGTCTTGAGGGTTTTGAGAATGCGGAATTCGGACATTTCGTCGACTCGGGACTTGTGCCCGACGGTGCCGGCGTTGTTCACCAGCGCGGTAACTCGACCCAGTTCGGTGTCCACCCGGTGGAACAGACTGATCACTTCGTCTTCGATGCTGACGTCGGCGCGCACCGCGATGGCTTGAGCGCCCAAAGCGCGGACTTGCGCCAATACGCCATGCGCGGCCGATTCGTCGGATTGATAGTTGATACAGATCCGATAGCCAAGCTCAGCGGCCAGCAGCGCGGTTGCCGCGCCGATACCACGGCCTCCGCCGGTGATGACAATGACTTTGTCCATGCTGACTTTCCCCCTTCACGCGTAAGCAGTCGGGGCCAAGAATACCCGCCATTGCACGGATTTGCATGGACTCACATCAATCACAACGGTATTCAAGCCGTCGCCAATCGTTCCCCGCGAACAATGTCGGCCATGAAGCGATCCGCCGGCAGCGGGTGTCCGAGCAGGTAGCCCTGCAACGAATCGCAACCGAGTTTGGTCAGGAAGTCTTGCTGGACGCCGGTCTCCACGCCCTCGGCGACGATGCGCAAGCCCAACGCCTGGCCGAGGGCGACGATGGCCGAGACGATGGCGGCGTCGTCACTGTCGTGTTCCAGATCGCGGACGAAACCGCGGTCGATCTTCAGTTCGTTGGCCGGCAGTCGCTTAAGGTACATCAAGCTCGAATAACCGGTGCCGAAGTCGTCGATGGACAGGTCGACGCCCATTTCCGAGAGTTCCTGGAGCACCGTCATGCTCGCATCGGCATCACTCATGGCGGTGGTTTCAGTGATTTCCAGGGTCAGGCTATTGGCCGGCAGCTTATGCGTGGCCAAGGCTTTGGAGACGCTCTTGACCAGACCCGCATGGCAGAACTGCAACGCAGAGAGGTTCACCGCAATGCGCCAGTCGGTATAGCCGAGCACGTACCACTCGCGCATCTGGCGGCAGGCTTCGTTCAGCACCCATTCACCAATGGGAATGATCAGCCCGGTCCTTTCCGCCAGATCGATGAACTTGTCCGGCAGCAGCATGCCCTGGGTCGGATGCTCCCAACGCAGCAGCGCTTCGGCGCCTACCGGGCGACCATTGCCGGCGTCGAACTTGGGCTGGTAATAGAGGCTGAACTGCTGCTGTTCGAGGGCATTGCGCAAATCCTGCAGCAATTGCAGCTGTTTGCGCGCGTTGCTGTTCATCGACGCGTCGAAGAAGCTGTAGCCGTTTTTCCCGGCGCCCTTGGCGTGGTACATCGCCGCGTCGGCGTTCATCAGCAATTCCTGGGCGGTCTGGCCGTTGCCCGGGTACAACGCGATGCCGAGGCTGGCGGAAATCTGCAGGTCGTGTTCGGCGACCCGGAACGCACTACCGATCAGCCCGACCTGCCGCGCTGCCACGTTCAGCGCGTCGTTTGGCTCGCTGAGGCGCACCAGCAGGACGAATTCATCGCCGCCGATGCGCGCCAAAGTGTCCTGACTGCGCATGTCCTCGCGCAAACGCAAACCAACTTCGCGCAACAACTGATCGCCCATGTGGTGGCCGAAGGCATCGTTGACCGGTTTGAAGCCGTCGAGGTCTATGAACATCAGCGCAAAACAACCGCCCTGCTCCTGGACCTTGGACATGGCCTGCTCGATGCGGTCGGCCAGCAACATGCGATTGGGCAAACCGGTGAGGGTGTCGTGCAGGGCCAGTTGGGTCAGTTCGCGGTTGGCTTCCGTCAGCGAGCGCGCCAGATCGGCGGTGCGAGCCTCAAGACGCGCATCGAGTACCGAAGTCAGCAAGGCGATGCTCAACACCGCGAGCGTGGTGATCAGCACCAGGTTGTCCAGGCCCTTGCCGTTCAAGCCGCTGATGGCGGCGCCACAGAAACTGCCGTCCGGGAAGCGCGCCGCGGCCATGGCCGTGTAGTGCATGCCGACGATGGCGAGGCCCATGATCACCGCCGCACCGGCGCGAAGCAGGCCTACGTATGGCGTGTGCTGACGCAGGCGGAAGGCGATCCATAACGCCGCACCGGAGGCGCCAACGGCGATGAGCAGTGACGCACCAAACAGCGTCGGGTCGTAATCGATGCCCGGCTGCATGTGCATGGCGGCCATGCCGGTGTAATGCATGGCGCTGATCCCGGCGCCCATGAGCAACGCGCCGAACCCCAGTTGCCAGGACGGCAGCCGGGGCTGGCTGACCAGCCACAGGGCAAAGCCGCAGGACAGGATCGCGGTCAACAGCGAGAGTGCCGTGAGGGTGAAGTCGTAACCCAGGTCGATGGGCAATGTGAACGCGAGCATGCCGATAAAGTGCATCGACCACACGCCAACGCCCATGGCAAAGGCGCCGCCCGCCGTCCATAGAAACACGGCGCGGCCTTTGGCGGTCGCGATGCGCTCGGTCAGGTCGAGCGCGGTATAAGAGGCGAGGATCGCTACGCAGAGCGAAATGATTACCAGCGTGGGGGAATAGCTACCGATGAGCATGTGACTATCTCGCGATCGCCCTCCCGTACTGCTTCCGTTCTCGGGAGGGCAAAACGGGCGATTGTACTGATTGCACAAAAGAACGCACTGACAAAAGTAATCAAATGGCCATCAAACCGATGAAACGCTTGTTTGATCGTCGCAAAGCCTCAAGTTGCGAACTTGTGGCGAGGGAGCTTGCTCCCGCTGGACGGCGAAACCGTCCCAAATAGGCAAACGCGGTCGGTCAGGAAGAATGCGTCAGCCGATTTGCGTCTGCTGCGCAGCCGAGCGGGAGCAAGCTCCCTCGCCACAGGGTTGCTCTACTTGTTTTCGCTTACCTGAAGCGCTCCGTCCCAGCCACCACCCAGCGCCGCAATCAGCTGCACACTGGCAATCAACCGACTCTGTAACAGGCTCAACACGCTGCGTTCATTACTCAACGCGGTGGCCTGGACAACCACCACGTCCAGGTACGCAATCACCCCGGCCTTGTACTGGTTTTGCGTCAAACGAAGGGATTCACGCGCGGCATCCAGTGCTTCCTGGCGCACGCCGGCTTCGTCTTCCAGCACCTTGAGTTGCACCAGGTAGTTTTCCACCTCGCGAAAACCATCGAGCACGGTCTGGCGGTACTTGGCGACGGTTTCGTCGTAAGCGGCCTCGCTGCGATCGACCTCGGCAGATCGCTGGCCGCCATCGAACAGGGTCATGGCCAGTTGCGGCCCCACCGACCAGAAGCGGTTCGGCACGCTGATCCAGTTGGCATAGGTGCTGCTGCTATAACCGCCATTCAGACTCAGGGTCAGGTCCGGGTAGTAGGCAGCCTTGGCCACGCCGATGTTGGCGTTGGCCGCCATCACCGAACGCTCGGCGGAAGCGATGTCCGGGCGACGCTCGAGCAACTGCGAAGGCAGGCCCAGCGGTACTTCGGGCAACGCCGGAATATTCTTGGTTTCGGCCAGGTCGAACTCGGCTGGCGGTAGCCCGATCAGCACGGCAATGGCGTTTTCGAACTGAGCACGTTGCCAGATCAGGTCGACCATGTCCGCCTGGGTGCTTTTGAGCTGCGTTTGCGCCTGGGCCACCGCGTCCTTGCCGGAGACGCCGGCGCGGTACTGGTTTTCGGTCATTTTCAGCGAGCGCTGATAGGCCTCGACGGTCGCTTCCAGCAGGCGCTTTTGTTCGTCAATCACCCGCAGTTGCAGGTAGTTCTGCACCAGCTCCGATTGCTGACTGAGGCGCATCGCCGCCAGATCCGCAAAACTGGCCTCGGCGTTGGCGGTGTCGGCTTCAAGGCCTCGGCGCAACTTGCCCCAGATGTCCGCTTCCCAACTGACCCCGGCTTGCGCCGTGTAGGTGTCACGAATACCGCTGGAGGAACTGGTCAGGCTTGAACTGCTGCTGCCGGTGCCCTGGCTGGAGCGGTTTTTTCCCGACGGTCAGATCCACCGTCGGGAAAAACGCACCCCGGGCGCTGCGCACCAAGGCCTGGGCCTGACGGTACTGGGCTTCAGACTGGGCGACGGTCTGGTTGGAGCTGTTGAGTTTTTCGATCAGGCCATTGAGCTGCTGATCGCCATACAACTCCCACCAGGCGCCGCGGGCCAGGGAATCACTCGGGCTGGCCTGACGCCAGCCGGCGGCTTCCTTGTATTGCACCGGCGCGGCGGCTGGCGGGCGCTGGTAGTCGGGGCCGACAGCGCAAGCGCTGAGCATCGCCACGCACAGCGCCAGGCTCAGCAAGCGCGAGCCCCGGGCTGCGGCCAACGGCGTGGCCAGATTGATAAGCGAACGGTCAGTCATAGCGGAGTTTCCAGAGCAGCATCGGTACGCACTCCACGCCATTTGTTGAAGCGATGGCGCAGTTTATCGAGATAGAGGTAAACCACCGGGGTGGTGTAAAGGGTCAACACCTGGCTGAAGATCAGCCCGCCAATGATGGTCAGACCCAGCGGCTGACGCATTTCCGCCCCTTCGGCACGGCTCAGCAGCAACGGCAACGCGCCGAGGATCGCCGCCAGGGTGGTCATCAGAATCGGTCGCAGACGTTGCAGGCAAGCACTGCGAATCGACTCCAGCGGAGCCATGCCCTGATGACGCTCCAATTGCAGCGCCAGGTCGATCATCAGAATGGCGTTTTTCTTCACCACGCCGATCAGCAGGAACAACCCGAGCAACGAAATCAGGCTGAACTCACCACCCAGCGCATAAATCGACAGCAACGCGCCGACCCCGGCCGACGGCAACGTGGACAAGATGGTCAGCGGATGGATGTAGCTTTCATACAGCACACCCAGCACCAGATACACCGCCACCAGTGCGCCGAGAATCATCCACGGCTGGCTCTTCTGCGTGGCCGCAAAGGCATCGGCGGTGCCGGCCATTTTCGCGATCACACTTTCCGGCAGGCCGACCTTGGCAATCGCGCGCTCAATGGCGGCACTGCCCTGCTCCACCGTGACGCCTTCCGCCATGTCGAAGGCAATGCTTTCGGAGGCGAACTGGCCTTCGTGGCTGACCCGGTCGTCTTCCAGGCTGTTTTCGTAATGGGCAATGGTCGACAGCGGAATCCGCGCACCGTCGGCGGTGATCACTTGCACTTGCTTGAGCGTGATCGGGTCCTGGGCGTATTTCGGATTGACCTCCATCACCACTTGGTACTGATTGAGACTGTCGTAAATCGTCGAGATCTGCCGCTGGCTGTAAGCGTTGTTCAGTACCGAGGTGACCATGTCCATGTCGACGCCCAGGCGCTTGGCCTGATCGCGATCGACGATCAGGGTCACTTGCTGTGCCCCCCGCCCTTCACGGGCATCAATCGCCGTCAGCTCCGGCAACGCTTTCAGAGCGGTGACGACTTTCGGGTACCACTCGCGCAAATCACCGAGGTCGCCGCTTTGCAGGATGTAGGAATACTGCGACGTGGTTTGTTCACGACCGCCGCCGAATTGCAGGTCCTGATCGGCCATCAGCATCAATTGCGCGCCAGCGACCTTGGGCATTTCCTTACGCAGGCGCTCGATGACTTTCTGCGCGGAAATGTTGCGTTCCTTGATCGGTTTCAAGCGCACCAGCATGAAGGCGTTGTTGGTGCCGTTGGTGCCGCCGATGAAACCGGCGACGCTTTGCACCGCGTCGTCCTTGAGCACGGCACGGCGGAAGATTTCCATTTTCGGCTGCATCACGGTGAACGACAGACCGTCGTCGCCGCGCACGAAACCGATCAGTTGACCGGTATCCTGTTGCGGCATAAAAGTTTTAGGAACAACGACATACAGGGCGATGTTAACGCCGACCGTCACGATCAGGCTGAGCAAAGTCAACCGGCGGTGACGCAATACCCAGTCGAGGCTGGTCGCGTATTTGCCGACCATCCACTCGTTGGCCCGCTGACTCCAGCGCTGCAAACGGTTTTCCTGCCCCGGCGTGTGCGGCTTGAGCCAACGGGCGCAAAGCATCGGCGTCAGTGTCAACGAGACTATCAGCGAGACCACGATGGACGCCGCCAACGTGATGGAAAACTCGCGGAACAGGCTTTCGACGATCCCGCCCATGAACAGGATCGACAGGAACACCGCCACCAGCGAGACGTTCATCGACAGCAACGTAAAGCCGACTTCCTCAGCCCCCAGGTAGGCGGCCTTCATCGGCGGTACGCCTTCATCGATGTGCCGGGAAATGTTCTCCAGCACCACGATGGCGTCATCCACCACCAGTCCGGTGGCCAGGATCAGCGCCATCAGCGACAGATTGTTCAGGGAGAACCCATAGAGGTACATCACCGCAAAGGTGCCGACCAGCGACACCGGCACCGCCAGGGTCGGAATCAGCGAGGCGCGGAAGTTACCGAGAAACAGGAACACCACCAGAATCACCAGCGCCACGGCGATCAGCAGAGTCATTTCCGCTTCGTGCAAGGTCGCCTTGATCACTGGTGACCGGTCCATTGCCAGGTTCAATTTGACGCTGGCCGGCAGCACCGCCTGCAACGCTGGCAACTGCGCCTTGATTTCGTTGACCGTCTCGATGATGTTGGCGCCGGCCTGGCGGTTGATCACCAGCAGCACCGCCGCGTCATTGTTGAAGAAGCCGCTGTTGTAGCGGTCCTCGACGCCATCGCTGACCTTGGCCACGTCCCTCAGGCGCAACGCGGCGCCGTCCGCGTAGTGGATGATCAGCGACTCGTAATCCTTGGCTTTTTCCAGTTGATCGTTGGCCTGCACCTGCCACAACCGCTGGCCGTCTTCGACCGAGCCCTTGGGCCGGCGCACGTTGGCGTTGGCGATGGTGTTGCGCACATCGTCCAGGGCCACGCCGTATTGGTTGAGCGCCTGGGGTTCGAGTTCGATGCGCACCGCCGGCAAGGAGCTGCCGCCGATCTGCACTTCACCGACGCCCTGCACCTGGGACAGGCTCTGGGAAAGAATGGTCGAGGCCAAATCGTAGAGCTGGCCTTTTTCCAGCACATCGGAGGTCAGCGACAGCACCATGATCGGTGCCTGGGACGGGTTGACCTTCTTGTAGGTCGGCATGCTGCGCATCCCGCTCGGCAGCAGGTTGCGCGAGGCGTTGATCGCCGCCTGCACTTCCCGGGCCGCGCCGTTGATGTCGCGGTCCAGGTCGAACTGCAAAATCACCCGGGTCGAGCCCTGGCTGGAGCGGCTGCTCATGGTGTTGACGCCGGCGATGGCGCCGAAAGAGCGTTCCAGCGGCGTGGCCACGGTCGAGGCCATCACTTCAGGGCTGGCGCCCGGCAGACTGGCCTGGACCACGATCACCGGAAAGTCCATCTGCGGCAACGGCGCCACCGGCAACAGGCCGAAGCTCACGCCGCCCAGCAGCATGATCGCCAGGCTCAGCAACATGGTCGCGACCGGGCGCTTGATGAAAGGTCCGGACAGGTTCATGGCTGCTCGACCGCTTCCGCGGCTTCAGACTTGCGACCCCAGCGCCGGCCGAGGCGGTCAAAATACAGATAGATCACCGGCGTGGTGAACAGCGTCAGCACCTGGCTCAACAACAGGCCACCGACCATTACCAGACCCAACGGCTGGCGCAATTCCGCGCCGGAACCAGTGGCCAGCATCAACGGCACCGCGCCAAACAACGCGGCCAACGTGGTCATCAAAATCGGCCGGAAACGCAACAGCGCCGCTTGATAGATCGCTGTTTCCGGGTCCATGCCCTGGTTGCGTTCAGCGTCGAGGGCGAAGTCGATCATCATGATCGCGTTCTTTTTCACAATGCCAATCAGCAAAATGATGCCGATGATCGCGATCATCCCCAGATCATTACCGCTCAACAGCAGCGCCAGCAAAGCGCCGACCGCCGCCGAGGGCAAGGTCGAAAGGATGGTGATCGGGTGGATGTAGCTCTCGTAGAGCACGCCAAGCACGATGTACATGGTCACCACCGCCGCGAGAATCAGCAGCAAGGTGCTCGACAACGAGGCCTGGAACGCCTCGGCCGCGCCCTGGAACTGAGTCTGCACGCCAATCGGCATGCCGATGTCTTTCTGCACCTGCTCGATGATTTCCACCGCATGCCCCAGCGCCACGCCGGGTGCCAGGTTGAACGACATCATCACCGCCGGGAACTGGCCGATATGCGTGATCGCCAACTGCGCCTGCCGCTCCTCGATGTGCGCCAGGCTGGACAGGCGCACTTGCCCGCCGTCGGTGGTCTTGACGTGAATCTGGTTCAACGCGTCCGGGCCAATCTTCTCGCCGGACTGCGATTGCAGCACCACGCGGTATTGGCTGGCCTGGGTGTAAATAGTTGAAATCTGCCGCTGGCCGAAGGCGTCGTACAGCGCATCGGTGATGTTCGACACCGATACACCGACCCGCGACGCTGCATCGCGGTCGATCACCAGATAGACCTGCAAGCCCTTGTCCTGCAGGTCGCTGGCGACGTCGGTCAACTCAGGCCGTTGCGCCAGTGCGTCTACCAGACGACCGCTCCACAGGCTGAGCAACTCGGAATCCGGCGACGACATGCTGAACTGGTATTGCGTGCGGCTGACGCGGTCTTCAATGGTCAGGTCCTGCACCGGCTGCATGAACAGGCGAATACCGACCAGCTTGTCCAGTTCCGGTTGCAGGCGGGCGATCACTTCGGTGGCGCTCAGGTCGCGGTTGCTGTGGGACTTGAGATTGATCAGCAGGCGACCGCTGTTGAGCGTCGAGTTGTCGCCGTCGACGCCGATGTAAGACGACAGGCTTTCCACCGCCGGATCGGCCAGGATGACCTTGGCCAGTTCCTGCTGACGTTCACTCATCGCGGCAAAGGAAATCGACTGCGGCGCCTCGGAGATGCCCTGGATAACGCCCGTGTCCTGCACCGGGAAAAAGCCCTTGGGCACGACCATGTACAGGAGCACCGTCAGCGCCAACGTGCCGATTGCCACCAGCAATGTCAGCGGCTGATGCTTGAGAACCCACTTTAACTTGCGCCCGTAAGTCGCGATCATCCAATCAATTGTCGCGCCGCTGGCGCGGTAGAAACGACCCTGTTCTTCTTCCTTGGGTTCACGCTTGAGCAAGCGTGCGCACATCATCGGCGTCAGGGTCAGGGACACCACCAGAGAAATCAGGATCGCCACCGCCAGGGTGATGGCGAACTCGCGGAATAGCCGCCCTACCACGTCGGCCATGAACAGCAGCGGAATCAGTACCGCGATCAGCGACAGGGTCAGGGAAATCAGGGTGAAGCCGATCTGCTTGGCGCCCTTGAGCGCGGCATTCAAGGGACTGTCCCCTTCTTCGATAAACCGGGAAATGTTCTCCAGCATCACGATCGCATCGTCCACCACGAAACCGGTGGCAATGGTCAGGGCCATCAGGGTCAGGTTGTTGACCGAGAAACCGGCGAGGTACATCACGCCGAAGGTGCCGATCAACGACAGCGGCACGGCCACCGACGGAATGATCGTGGCACTGGCCCGACGCAGGAACAGGAACGTGACCATCACCACCAGCGCGATGGCGATCAACAATTCGTGTTGCACGTCGGTGACCGAGGCGCGGATGGTCTGGGTGCGGTCGGTGAGGACCGTAACGTCGAGACCGGCCGGCAGGTTGTCGGTGATGCTCGGCAGCAAGGCCTTGATCCGGTCGACCACTTCAATGACGTTGGCCCCGGGTTGACGCTGAATGTTCAGCAACACGGCCTGGTTTTCATTGGCCCACGCTGCCAGACGTTCGTTTTCTGCGCCGTCGACGATCTCGGCCACGTCCTTGAGGCGTAACGGCGCGCCGTTGGCGTAGGCCAGGATCAGGTTGGCATAGTCCTTGGGCGAGGTCAGTTGATCGTTGGCATCGAGCATCGACACCCGGGTCGGGCCGTCGAAGTTGCCCTTGGGCTGGTTGACGTTGGACGCGCCGATCAGGGTCCGCACGTCCGACAGGTTCAAGCCATTGGCCGCCAACGCTTCCGGGTTGACCTTGATCCGCACCGCCTGACGCTGGCCGCCGGCAATGCTGACCATGCCGACGCCGCTGATCTGGGCGATTTTCTGCGCCATGCGCGTGTCGACCAAATCATTGAGCTTGGGCAACAGCATGGTTTTGGAGGTGATGGCCAAGGTCAGCACCGGGGTGTCCGCCGGGTTGACCTTGTTGTACACCGGCGGCGCCGGCAAGTCTTTGGGCAGCAGATTGGTCGCGGCGTTGATCGCGGCTTGCACCTGCTGCTCGGCGACGTCCATGTTGATGTCGAGGCTGAAACGCAGGGTCAGCACCGAAGCGCCGCCAGAGCTGGTCGATGCCATCTGGGTCAGCCCGGGCATTTGCCCGAACTGACGCTCCAGCGGCGCGGTCACGGCGCTGGTCATGACATCCGGGCTCGCGCCGGGATACAGCGTCATGACGCGGATGGTCGGGTAATCCACCTGAGGCAATGCCGACACCGGCAGCAGCCGATAGGCGATCACGCCGGCCAGGATGATGGCCAGCATGCTCAGCGTGGTGGCGACCGGGCGAAGGATGAACAGCCGCGAGATGTTCATGCGCCGCCCTTTTTCGCCTTGTCGGTGGTCGCCGGCTCAGTCGAGCTGGCCGCCGATTTGCCTTGCAGGTGGCCGGTCGGGGTGGTCGGCACGTCCTTGGTGTCGTTGACCACTTCCACTTCGCTGCCTTCCTTCAGGCGGTCGGTGCCTTCGAGGACCACGCGATCTCCGGGGGCCAGGCCTTCGGTGATCACGGTGTTTTCACCGTCACTGGCGCCGACTTTCAACTGACGGATCGCGACTTTCTTGTCGCCGTCCAGAGCGTAGACGAAGGTGCCGTTGGTGCCGAACTGAATCGCCGCGGAAGGTGCGAGCACCACATCTTTGAGGGTGTCGGCCAGCAGATGGACGTTGACGAACTGGTTGGGAAACAGCGCCTGATCACGGTTCTCGTAGCGCGCCTTGAATTTCAGGGTGCCGGTGGTCACGTCGATCTGGTTGTCCAGGCTCTGCAACACACCGGTGGCCTGCAACTTGGTGTCGCCACGGTCCCAGGCTTCGGCCGGCAGTTTGGCGCCGGCGCGATAGCGCGCCAGTACGACGTCGAGGCTGTTTTCCGGCAAGGTGAAGGCGACGCTGATCGGCTGGGTCTGGGTGATGATCGCCAGCGCCGTGGTGTCGTTGGCCGCCACCAGGTTACCGACGTCCAGCTGCCGCAGGCCCACACGCCCGGCAATCGGGGCGCGGATCTTGGTGAATTCGAGATTGAGCTTGGCGTCGTTGACCGCCGCCTGGTTGGTCTTGACCGTGCCCTGGTACTGACCGACCAGTGCTTCGGCGGTGTCCAGGGTTTGCTTGGCGATGCTGTCTTCCTTGAACAGGCCGCGATAACGCTCGACGTCGACCTGAGCGTTTTTCAACTGTGCCTGGTTCTGCAGCAGCGTGCCTTCGGCCTGGAGCAAGGCGTTCTGGTAAGGACGCGGGTCGATTTCAGCCAGCAGGTCGCCGGCCTTGACCATCTGCCCTTCTTCGAAAGAGATCTTCATCAATTCGCCGCCAACCCGGCTGCGCACATTGATGGTGTTCAGCGCGGTAACGGTGCCCAGCGCCTTGTAGTACAACGGGAAATCTCCCTTGACCGCCGGCGCCACGCGCACCGGGATCGGCCCGGTCGCCCCGCCGAAGCCCGGACGCATCCCCCCCGACTTGCCGGTGTGGCCGGCCACGGCTTTCGGCGCAGCGCCGTCCTTGTTGGCAGTACCGGCGGGCCAGAATTTCCAGCACAGGCCAGCGATGACCAACAGGACAAGCAGGCCGAGGAGCCAGCGACGAGGTTTACGGGAAGCGGAGGATTGCATGGAATGATCAACCATTGGGCGCGTGAGCTTCTTTCTACAGGAGGCTGAACGATAAGCACTGGTGGGTATTAAGCAAAGCGCCTTTACCGGCAATTTACCTTCGGCTTACGTAACAGGAGGTTTATCTAAGACACTGAAGCACAAATGAAAACGGCCTGGACAGGGCCAGGCCGTTAACAATTGTAATGCTTTACTTATTTCAGAACGGCCAGTGCCGCTTCGTAGTTCGGCTCTTCAGCGATTTCCTTGACCAGTTCGCTGTGCAGCACGTTGTCGTTCTCGTCCAGCACTACGACGGCACGGGCAGTCAGGCCTTTGAGCGGGCCGTCAGCGATGGCCACGCCGTAGTTCTCGATGAACTCGGCACCGCGCAGGGTCGACAGGTTCTGAACGTTTTCCAGGCCTTCAGCGCCGCAGAAGCGAGCTTGAGCGAACGGCAGGTCAGCGGAGATGCACAGCACCACGGTGTTGGCGATGTCGTTGGCCTGGGCGTTGAACTTGCGGACCGAAGTGGCGCAGGTCGGAGTGTCGACGCTTGGGAAGATGTTCAGCACTTTGCGCTTGCCGGCGAAGTTCGCCAGGGTCACGTCGGACAGATTGCCGGCAACCAGGGAAAAGGCTGGCGCCTTGGAACCGGCTTGTGGCAATTGGCCGTTGACTTGAACCGGGGAGCCTTTAAGAGTGACTTGAGCCATGAACGGAGTCCTTCTGACGTTGTTGTGGAGAATTTTGAAGAGGCCGAAGTTAACCACGAAATGGTCCGACGACCTATCCCCTGTACAAAACTTGTATACAACCCAAATCCCTGATGGGAGCGAGCCTTTGTGGCGAGGGGGCTGCCCCCGTTGGACTGCGCAGCAGTCCCCTGAACTTCGGCTATGGCGACGCTTCGCGACCCAACGGGGGCAAGCCCCCTCGCCACAAGGTCCACAGGGTCGGGGTCAGGCCAGCAACCGCAACATATTGCGGTGTCGCGCCTCGAAGATCCGGCGCATATACGCATTTACCAGTAGCGCCTCTGTCAACGCGCCACCGAAAGCCGAATACGTCACATGATCGGTGTACAGCGTACCGCCCTCTCCCGTCTCCACCCGGTGTTCATGACGAAAGGCAGCCATTGGTCCCTTGAGCATTTCATCGATGAAATGATGCTCGCCAACCTCGCGAATCACCACGGTCCAATCGGCAGGTATGAAATTGAACATCCAGTGTCGAAAACGGAACTGGCGCCCGGCTTCGATTCGAAGATTGCTTAAGTCGATATTGCTTAATAGCGTCAGCCGCCCCGGGAAGATCTTCGGAAAGTTGACGCCTTCCAGGCAGTAATCGAGGACTTGCGCCGGTGTCCGGCCGGGGATGAGCGTAGTAATTTGCAACACAGGCATTTGCAGTGACATTCCATTGTTTGACAGGAAGTGAAGTGGCAAGCGTGGCAGGCACATCAATTTATGGTTTCGGGAGTCGGAAACTCTCTTCTGTCCCGGAACATGACGTATAGGGGGTCCACCCCGGAGCCTGTCGGGAAGACAACGATGTAGTCATCGAATTTGATCTCGCTCGTGCCATCAAATGGCTCCAATAACGGAACAGGCGGAGATTGCAAAAAACCCAGGCGATACTCGGTGGTCGACCCCTGGTCCGGTGTGGTTTCAAGCGCCGCAGGTGCGCGCCAGCTGACAGTGACCGGGGCCGGTCCATCGGCGGTGAAACAGTAAGCTTGCATCGAGTCCTTCCAGACCGCGGGGCGCACCTTCACTTTGGACGACAAGGTGTTGCCATTCGTTGGCGTTATGGCCACCTGTAACAGCGTGCTTATCAATCTCACGCCTTGAGACAGCGTCCCTGCGGGAACATCGTATGTACCGCTGATCATCCTGAAAGCAATGTCCACGTCTGCCGCGTTTGCTGCAAGGTCGTGCCAATCATGCCCCTCGATGGGCTGGAACTCGTGCAAAGGCACACACACCGCATACCTGCCAACCTCGGCGCGACTTGAAAATTCCATTCGTAGAACCGCCGCGAATTGACCCTGATGGGCTTCGGTACGGGAGGTGATCTGCCAGGTAAATTCTGCCACCGCAGAACGCACCGATTTTTGCAGAGCGATCCGGTAAATTTCCATTGGCTGTGAAAGCGCCCCATCGATCCACACGCCGGGACGCGAATTGACTTGGCCAAGTGACGCCACCAACAGGCCCGGGGTCTGAACGGGACCCACTCCTCCCTGATAGCGTTGGCGTACCAGTTGGGTTTGCGCATTGATCAGTAACGTTTCAGCCTCGATTTGCAGGTGATTCAGGCGCTGCCTGACGACGCTCAACGTCGCCAGATACCGAGACTCAGTGGCTGTGATCAATTGGGCGATGTTTTGCCACTGTGCATGCTCGGCGCGGCCATAAGTCAAATCGCGTTGGGCAGCGTCCCTTTTGAACTTGAGCCTCATTTCCCAGAACTCGTAGCGCCTGACCACCAGACGTGTATCAAATTCAGCGATTTCGAGACTGCGGATGTCCGCCTCACGCCCACGGATGTCCACTTCAGCGTTCTGTTGGCTGCGCAGATGCTTGATACTGCGCTCTAAAAGGCTTAACGCTGGCTCGACATCATTCTGGGAAGTTGCCACGTCCATGACGACTTTTTGTGCCGCTGCCAGACTTTGAGCGATGCGCAGTTGCGTCACTTGGGCAAACGTCATCGGAGTGGACGGCCAATTGGCATTGGAGCTCGGCATGGGGATGCCCTCGCCCTTGAATGCAGGCTGCCCTTTCTTGTGGTGCCAGTCTTTGACGTAGTACACAACCGAGCCCGTGGTGTGACCGTTGTAATCGTCCTCTGCAGGGTAGAACAACAGATCTGCGCCTTTGGGGTGGCCGACGATCCGGTCGAAGTGGTTGATGAGTCGGTCATGGTCCACTTTAGGCAAATCGACGGCCCATATTCTGTTCACCAACGCCTGGAATTCCGGCTCGGTGTAATCCTTGAGTGTTGCTTTGAGTTCCATCCCTGGTTTTTCCTTGTAGAGAAGACACTTAACAGCTGCAAGATAGATGCATCTGCTCATTAATGATGAGCAGATGGTTTTTCGCTCGAGGTGACTGCATTACTCCGGCTTGAAGCCGGGTTTGTTATTGAGTGCGCGCCATTCCTTGACTGCTTTCAGGATGCCTTCGGGACTGTCTTCCTGGCCTTCCTTGGGGTAGAAAATGACGTCTGAGCGGTCTGGGTGTTCTGTGATCGTCTCGAAATGCTTGATGCGCTCGATCATGTATTGATCAAACTCATCGGCCGTCAAATCCTCTCCACCATCAAATAGTTCTCTAAGAAATTCCAGAAACTCAGACTCTGTGTAATCTTCGATACGTGAATAGTTTTTCATAGGTGCTGACCACCCTTATGTACGAGAACGTGTCGTCTCGGCGTCATTACGACAATGTTATCCATGTCGTACACCGCCCCTCCTTGCGCAATCTCTACCTGATGATGGAGCTCGTATTTCACTCGACCTCCGTACTGATCATTTCCGATAGGAAATGGCGCAGTGCCCTTGCGCAGAAACCTTAAATTTGTGGCATGGAATTGAGTACTTAAAGTTAAGTCAGCGGCCACTGCCTTCCAAAAAGCCTCCCTGAATCGATGAAAGTTAGCAAACTCCCGTCCTCTTAACTGATCCGCAATATGCGAAGGAATAGGCGCTCCCTCCCCACGAGCGGCTGCACCCAGCCAGACTCCTGACACCGACTGCCCAACCCCGGTTGCGACACCCGGATCATCCCGCCGGTCAAGAAACAGAACATCCGACGAAGGCAACTCCATGTCCGCCGGGAACCCGGGAATACTGCCACCGACCAGACCTTGATCAACAGCCGGAAACGTCTCGTTTTGAGGTAGGACCGGGATGGCCGGAGTACCGGGATAAACCGCAGGAATCGACGGTATGACCGGTGAAGTTGTAGGACCGAGGTGTTCGATCCCCGGTGGAACGAGGGGTATCCAGGTACCGACGCCAACAGGACGTATTGGCCAAGGCAAAATTGCCGGTGCTATGCCCAGCCGTCCTTGGCTGCTTTGCGGAGTAGTAATGCTTATTTTGTCGAGGTTGAACGGGTTTTCGCCAAACTCTGCGAGCGTTTGATAACGCAACTCGAATTCACGCCGCTCACCGACCCAGGTGTTTTTCGGGGCATAGGGTGCAAAGCCTTGCTCGAGGCGTTTTTTGTTCACCTCATCGAATTCGGCGACAAGTGCCGGGTACTCGCCAACTGTTCGCCACAGCGTTTCATCGAAGGCCCCGAACGAATTGACTTCCCGGCCACGGAACTGATCGCCAATCTGTACCGGGATAGCTGCACCGCTCGCTTGGCTGGCTGTTTTCCACCAGTCAAGGCCGGCGGGTTGACCGATGCCGGTGACGACACCAGATCCCATCGCCGGCAAACCGAAAGAGAAGTAAGTCGGTGGCAGGCCTTGCACGCACACAATGCAATCCTGTATGCGTAGATCGACACCCTCCGGGATGTTCTGGACCTGCGCAGTGATCACCGCCAATCCGGATTGACTCGCCGTTGTCCGAAGAGAGGGGACGTCTGGAGTGAACTGCAAGTGCCTGCCGGGATATCCGGGGATCTCGGCGTGATAGGCCCCCGTCAGAAGATCGAGCACTGCATTGACGACCGGAACCTGTGCGTCAATGCCGCCGCCAGTACTGACGGCGATGATCGCGGTGCCTTCCGGCACCGTTTCGGCTTTGAGCCGATAGGCCATTTCAACCGATCCGCCCGCATCAGCGATCGATTGCAAGACGCTGCTGTCAGCGAGGCCCAGCGATTGCGCCGGCACGCCGACTGAATGGAACAGGCGCCTGCGTTGCTCGGGCGTCAGCTCGCCATTGCCAAGCGTCGGCGAGTACACCATGGCGGTAACGAATACCGGTCCTGTTCTGGCTGCAATGCGAGCAAAATCGCCAAGGAGCCTGCCCGCAGCTCTGGAAGCAGCCTCGATTGCCGCCGCGACGTCCTGAGCAACGAGCACACCCTCACGGGTCAAAAACATCCCGCCGGTGGCCGGCGTCGACATGGGCACAGTCAGCGTGTTGACCCGCCTGACGCGTTCGACGCGAGAGTCTTCATCAGCCTGCTGCTTGAACCGGACTCGAGCATCGCGCTGCTCGGAAAACTGACGGAGCGCCTCCCACACCGCTTCCCGCTCACGCCAGACAATGGTCTGCTCGGCATGATGTCTGCCCAGCGCATTGGATTTATCCGTAAGCGCGTTTATCTGCGCGGATAGAAGCCGGGCTTCGTGGGCGGCGTTGTAGGCGTTTTCCCAGATCTGGTGGCCGTCGTTGAGCGCCTGGCCGAACTCACCCAGTCGTGTCAGGTAATCGTTCGAAGTGCGGGTGAGTGGGTCATGTCCATCGAAGGACCTGGCAACCGCATTCTTTACATTGAACTCTGCGGTTTTGCGGGCGATCAGCCCGTCAATTTCGTTTTTTTCCTTGGTGATGGTGTAGAGCTGCCAACGCTCGCTCGAACCGCTGTCCGGCGGTCGTCGAACACCGGAGATTTCATGCTCTAGGGAGGGTGCGAGTTGACTGGCCTTAGCCGCAAAGCTTCGGTCTGCCTCGGCTCTGATAGCGTCATGACGCTGGGCCAGGCCGTTGAGAAATTGGTGCAAGGCCTGAACGCGAGATTGCTCCTGAGCCTGTGCCGCGGCTGCTTGAGCTTGAGCTTGAGCCGCCAAGGCTTGCGCTTGAATACCTGCCTGCACACGCTCGTTTTCCTTTGCCTGACGAGCGGCCTCTATGGCCCGCTTTCGGGCCTTTTTCTTTTTCTTGCTGGTTTTACCGAACCCGCCTGAAACCCCTCCGCCGCCGCCACCTCCTCCACCGGAACCACCGCTTGAAGCGGGCGGACCCGACCGGATGACGACACTTCCTGACGTTCCATCGTTATGTACTTGTTGTGCCATACAGTCACTCCTTGTCTGTAGGGCACAGCATGTCGATGGAGCAGTGGTCCGGTGCGGTACATAGTTATAGGGTGGCCATTACACCGACAGTCGAGAGCTATCCAGGCGGCGAGTCGAAAACAGATTGGCGCGTACAAATAACTTTCGTCAGCGTTGTCGATTCAGGCCCCGGTTATTCGACTAGACAGCGAATCACCCACAATCCAGCGGAGACAAGACCATGCGATTCATGATCATTGTGAAAGCCAGCCCGGACTCCGAGGCCGGTGTTATGCCCACCGAGGAACTGATGACCGCGATGGGCAATTACAACGAAGAGCTGACCAAGGCCGGCATCCTCATTGAGTGCGACGGCCTGCAACCGAGCAGCAAAGGCGCCCGGGTGCGATTCTCGGGCGAAAAACGCACGGTCATCGACGGCCCGTTCGCCGAAACCAAGGAGCTGATCGCCGGTTATTGGATATGGGAGGTCAAGTCGAAAGAGGAAGCGATCGAGTGGGTCAAACGCTGCCCCAATCCGATGCCGGGTACCGAAGCTGAGATCGAGATTCGCCCTATATATGGGGCCGAAGATTTCGGCGAAGAGTTCACCCCGCAACTGCGCGAGCAGGAAGAACGGATTCGCGAGCAGATGAAAAAGCGTTGAACCGTTCAGGGCATTAAACGGAACACCACTGCATCATCGTTCTTCGTGGGCAAGCCTCGCTCCTACCGGCGCGAGCTTGTCCGCGACCACCCCCCTGATTCGCATTAACTCCAGTACACAATCAAACTCCGAAAACTTGTTCAAAAATCCAATGCGCCCTCATACCGACTGGCTAACCCGAAGTTAGCTGCTAACTTCAACAGACGTGTCCTACAGGCTTGAAAGGAAAGAGATTACGTCGTAAACGGTAAGGAACGACACCCATTACATCCCACTCGATTTGTGGGGCGCAAAAGTGTGGAAATCCGGGGCCAATATTCTCAACGCCTTCATCGAACCGCAGTGGACCGTGGAGCGCAAAGGCGATGGCCTGCTGCAGTTCACGCTGTTCGCCGGGCTCAATGTCACGTTCGGTAAATGAGGATATCTCTATGCACGGTGCAATTCGCTTGGCCGGCTACAGCCTGATGACCATGTTCGTCAGTTGCGGCGTCGGTGCCCAGGACCTCGATACCCGAGTCGGCAAGATGTTGGAAAACAGTCTGCGGGCCCATGAAGCGATCCCCTGGCTCTCTGCCGGTCCGCTGGTGATCAATCTGCCGTCCCGTCCGGCAAACGACGACGCAACGGACGTGGAATGACGCCCAAGGGTTCAATAAGGAATTTTATGAATAACCGCCTGTTGCTCACCGCGCTGTCGCTCGCCCTGAGCACCAGCGCCTGGGCCGACTTCACCGCCACGCCTGAAGAAGCCCGGAGCATCGCCAAGGAAGCCTACCTGTACGGATTCCCGGTGGTGGAGATGTACAAAACCCTCTACTCCCAGGCGGTCGACAAAAATAGCGCGAACTTCAAGGCGCCGTTCAACCGGATCGGCAACACCGCGAAGGCGTTCACCGCCAAGGACACTGCGTTCGTCACACCCAACGCCGACACGCCCTACTCGTTCGTCTGGATGGACCTGCGCGCCGAACCGGTGGTGCTGACCTTGCCGGCTATCGACGAGCACCGTTACTACTCTGTGCAATTGATCGACGCCTACACGCAGAACTTTGCGTACCTGGGCACCCGCAGTACCGGCAACAACGGCGGGCACTTCATGGTCGCAGGCCCCAACTGGCAGGGTCAGCAACCGATAAAAATGGATCGAATGCTGCGCAGCGAAACCAACATTGCCTACGCCCTGTATCGCACGCAGCTGTTCGATGAAAAGGACCTGGCCAAGGTCAAGAAAGTCCAGAAAGGCTACAAAGTCGAAACGCTGAGCCACTACGTCAAAAAGAAGGCCCCGCCCGCCGCGCCGAAGATTGCCTGGCCGAAACCCACTCCGACCATGAGCGACACCCCGGACCTGTTCCGCTACCTGAATTTCATGCTGGCCTTCGCCCCGGCGCAGGACGCGGAACAGGACCTGCTCGCGCGCTTCAAGACCATCGGTATAGAAGCCGGCATGCCTTTCAGACTGCACGACTTCACATCGGAACAACGCCAGGCCCTGGAAGACGGTATCAGTGATGCCAAGGCCGAATTCGCCCGGTTCAAGAAAGACAAAGTCGATACTCACGAGGTCACCAGCAGCGATTTCTACGGCACCCGCGATCACCTCAAGGGCAATTACCTGTACCGCTACGCCGGCGCCAACATGGGGATCTTCGGCAACTCGGCCGAAGAGGCGAATTACATCGGCTATTTCGTCGACAAGGATGGCCAACCGTTCGATGCCTCGAAACACGATTACACCCTGCATTTCGACAAAGGTGCCCTGCCCCCAGCCGATGCGTTCTGGTCGCTGACGATGTACGACGGCAAAAACAAATTGCTGGTGGCCAACCCGATCAATCGCTATCTGATCAACTCGCGGATGCTGCGCGAGCTCAAGTTCGACGCCGACGGTGGCCTGACCCTTTATCTGCAAAACGAGGCACCGCCCAAGGACTTGCAAAGCAACTGGCTGCCAGCGCCAGAAGGCCCGTTCTTCGGGGTATTACGCCTGTACCTGCCGAAACCGGAAGTCACCAGCGGCCAATGGGGAATGCCCCTGTTGACCCCTGTGATCGGCGACTGAAGGCAAGACCCGAGGACTTTTCGACGGGAAACAGGTAGGGTGCGCAAAATCAAACTGCCACCATCCCCCGGTTTCAGGGAAGCTGTCGCGTCGCGGGTTTTCATGGAGTTGCACACGCAATGAGTTGCTGGACCCTCCTCGGCCTCCCGGCCGATGCCGATACGCGCCGTATCAAACGCCAATACGCCATCCTGCTCAAACAGACGCGCCCGGATGAAGACCCCGAAGGGTTTCAGCGGCTGCGTGAGGCGTATGAACACGCACTGAGCATCAAGGAATGGGAGCAATTGCGTGAGGATGACTCAAGCGACGATGCCTTGTGGGACCTGACCGGGCTGTCGGTGGTTGAAGTCGACACCCTGCAACTGGTCAGCTGTTCGCTGGACGGAATCAGCCGTGTCGAGCTCGAACGACGCCATGCCATCGCCGTCGAACATGGCGCGGCCGATGTCATGGAAGATGCGGTGCTGAGGCATTGCGTCGAACACTTCGAGACATCCGAAACGCTGCTCGACTGGGCGATGGAAACGTTTCACTGGTTCAGTCTCTGGCAGCGACTGGAACTGGACGAAGAGCTGATCGAAGCGTTATCGCAGCAGCGCAAGCGCTTGGCCGAGCGTCGTGAAGCACCGATATTCCTGGCCGGGCAACGGCGTCTCGCCGCAGAACCCGCCGCCACGCCGGAGCATCGTGCTGCCCACTTGTTGTTGGCACCAGGCCCATTCAATCAGCGCCGTGCCCTCGCCCGACGTTTGCGCGAAGGCGATTGGGTACAATGCCGCAAACTCAGCTCTGCGTTGTACGCCCACCACCCGGACATCTGCGCCGACTTGCCCGGTGGCACGCCGTTCTTCTGGCGCGAGTGGGAACATGCCTACGACAGCTGGCCGATGTACCTGGGGATCGTCCTTGCCTGCCTGATCGGCACCTTTGTTCAGTACGCGCCGTTGGGCACGCGTCTGGGCGGATTGATCGGCGTCGCTGTGTTCTGGTCGGTGATATTCGCGCTCGTCGGTTGGGTACTCAACTGGCTGACGGCGCACGTAGCCCACCGCTTTTGGTTGCTGGACGACCGATTGAGTGTGCGCCTTTCGCCCTCGCTCATGCCCCTGCCGTTTGGCTTGCTGCGCGACTTGATTCCCTGCATTGCGATGGCGGCGGGCATTGGCAACGTATATGGCGTGGTCGGCAGCATCGTTTACGTCGCCACACTGACGGGTGTCGGACTTATACGCCGGCGGGAGGTCAGACCGCAGGTTTCGTGGCAACACGCCAGCCCCTTGCTCAAACGCTGCCTGATGGGCGCGGGCATTTTGGTGCTGATTTTAATACTCGGCGTGTTCAAAGTGATCTCGAGCCAAGGTACGGTCAACCGCAACCAGGGCTTGCAACAGTGGACCGAACGCTTGTGCAGCCGGATGCCGGTTACCGCCAGCGAATGCAACGCACCGGCCACTGTTGAGCAGTGGTACGGCCAGGAGAAACTGCCATGAACCCGAAATGGCTGTTCCCGGTGGTCACCATTGTGATGCTGACCCTGATGGGGCTGGCCGGTTCTTCGAAATTTGTCGCCCGCATCGATTTGTGGCTGGATCGACACGACGCTCCGCTCACCGCGCAGGCCAACGCCCTGAGCCCGGTGATCGATTGCATCAACCGGGTCGACGTGCATTGGCGGGTCGCCTACGAACTGTACAAATCGCCGAAGCAACCTGCGGAACCGGTGCGAGACTGGATCGCCAACCAGCATGATTTTGACGACAACGGGGCCAGTGATGCGCCCGGCATTCAAAGGGATATCTGTTCGCCGAAAATAAGCGAAAAACTCAAGCTACTGAACTACGACCCACCGCTGGCGTTGAAAGCCGATGCCTACGCGCAGGCATTACAGCAAGTGACGCCCTTTACGCAGCAGATCACCTTTTACCGACAGGCGCGTTTTTCGACCGCCATCAGTGAGGTGCTGCCCGCCTTTGCCGATCAATTCGGGCCCAGGGCCGAGGACTACCTCACGGCGTCAACGGTACTGAGGCAGCAGGTTGAATCGCTCGACCTTGAACAACGGCGCGAGCAACTCAATCTGATCGAAGCACGTCTGGGCAAGGACATTCACTGGTATTTGCTGGCTTACATGATCCAGGCCAGGGACACGCTGAACCTTGTAACCGAGGGTGTGAACAATCGAACCCTGACGCCGCCGGCACTGGCTAAATCCATCGCTGAACTGCAACTGGCCTGGGATTACCGGCAGCAGTTCAGCCAACGCTACTTGCCGGAAACGCAAAAACGCAACGAAGTACCCGATTATCTCTGGTCGCACATTGCCAGGCCGACACAGAAGTATCTGGATGCCTTGAATGCTCTGCACAAGGACTGGAAGAACAAGGCTGAACCACAGCGATTGAGTGATGATTTTTATGCGGTGACGCGTGGGTATGATTCGCTGATCAGCCATTACAATCGGTTGGCGCGGGCTGAGTATTGATTGATGTGTTGTTATTGAGGCCTCATCGCGGGCAAGCCCGCTCCCACAGGTTTACGCGTTTCCCTGTGGGAGCGGGCTTGCCAACGAAGAGGCCATCAGCCTCACTGCATCATTTGGACTTAAGCTTCAGATACGACTGATGCAAATCCGACGCCCAGCCATCGATCACCCCTTTCACATCATCGGCCTTCATCACCTGAGAGTCGTTTTCCAGCGGTTTACCGGTGCCCTTGCGCACGACCTGGGCTAACACATGGTTATTGCCGCCATCGAGGAACACCGCTTCGGTAGCCAGATCGGTCTGCTGATCACGAATACCGCTGGCCGTGCTGACCGCCGCCGCCACCAGCGCAATCGGGATCACTTCATAAGGTTTCAGCCCTTCTGTCTTGCTGCTCACCGCCGTAATTGCAGCACGCACCACCATCACACCCGGGCCGGGACCTGCGGCCAATGGCAGGGATTTACCCACTTCACGCTTCAGCGCCTGGTCGTAGTAACCGGTGATGCCATTGAGGGTGGCCTGCGGGATTTTCACCGTCGGTTGCGGTTTCGGATACAGCTGAGTCGGCTCAATGTAGACGCTGGTGAATTTACTCATGTCGAGCTTGGGGTCGACCCAACGCATCACCGTCGCACCGGAGGGCGACTTTGCTTCCTTGAGTTGGCTGTAGTCCTTGAGAAAACCTGAATACTGGTCCGGCTCAACGACTTTGCTGGCACATCCCACAACCCCGATCGAGGCAATGCACAACGTGCCCATCATTAACGCAAGCTTCATGCTGTAACTCCTGTCAGAAGGCCGACAACGGTATTGCATAGGGGAATTACAGTTATAGCCAACACACAGCGTTTTGTTTTCAAAAAGCACAATATTCATCTATCGCTGCGCATTGGCTCACAAGCGCCGGGTCTTCACCACGAAGAACCACTCTTCAACGCCAACTCCCGCCGACTGTTCGCCCGCATCGCCTTGATCAACGACACCGTGCCCACCAGGATAATCACCCCGGCGAACAGGAAGTCGATGGTGTACAACTGGAAGTCTTTCATCGGCCCCACCAACAAGACCCGGATCGCACCGATACTCACCAGCGTGGCGAGAAAATCGATCCCCGGCTCATCGCGGTAGAACACGTGCAGCAGCGGCAGGCACAGCACCAGCAACAAGAGCAGCACGATCACTTTGAATGAGCCTTTGCGCTCGACGCTGAACGCGCATTCGTGGGCGCCGTAAGCCTTGTAGTCCTCGTCACGGATCATCGAGTTACGTTCATTGATGAAGTCGACGCGGTTGTACTTCTGGATCGGCGTGAAGGTGTTCGACATCTCCATCAGGGTGGTGATGTTCTTGAACCTCAGATCAATGCGCTCGTTGCCCTTGAGGTAGTACAGCACCGGTTTGTAGCCGTAGCGGTAGGTATCGAAGGGAAAATCCGTGGCCCGGCCCTGAACCCCGATGGGCCTTGGTTCGAGTTCGGCGTAGGCGCTTTTGCTGGCCGACGCGAGGTTGCGGCTCAGCGGCTGAACCTTGACCTGTTCAAGGAAAATCGGCGTGACGCCGAACGACCACTGCAGGGGTTCCAGGCGCAGGCGCAGTTCGTTGCGACCCAGGTCGTAGCGGTTGAAGGTACGCTCGGACACCACCACGGCGCCACTGAGCATGAACTCCCCGCGCACGGTGTTGGTGATGCGCAGCGTCAGTTGATCCTTGCCCAGCGCCGCGGCATCGCTGGCCGGTGGCGTGCCGCACCACGCCGTACTGTCGAAGGCTCCGCCCAACTGGCCGTCACGGTTTTCCTTGAACACATAAAAATAACTGGCCCACAGCGCCAACATCAGCAACAGCGCAATCAGCCCCAAAACCTTCTTGCCCACACTCAAACCAGACTCCTTTCTTGACTGACTCCCTTTCGAGTTGCGGACTCTACCAAAATGCCATCATCGCCCCAAGCGAAAATACAAGGGCACGCCTCGTAGCAACTGTGGCGAGGGGATTTATCCCCGTCCGGCTGCGAAGCAGTCGTAAAACCTGAACGCACGGTCTTTCTGATGCACCGCGTGGTCTGAATTCACGACTGCTTCGCAGCCGGACGGGGATAAATCCCCTCGCCACAGGGCGCTGCTCGACAGCTGCTACAAAAAATCTGACACTCTCGTGTCAGCGTCTTCTGAACAACGGCCGCGGTTCAATCACTGAACGTCCATAGAGCACACTCATCCCGGCCAGTCCCTTCAACGCGTCCTCAGCGGTTTTGTCTTCACGCACCGCAAAGCTGTCGAACCCGCATTGGCGCATGTGGCTGAGCTGATCGCGCAGCACATCACCGACCGCGCGCAATTCGCCGGTCCAGCCCAATCGAGTTCGTAGCAAATACGCTTGGCTGTAACCGCGCCCATCGCGAAAACTCGGAAAATCCAGGGCGATCAAGGGCAGCTTCTCGAACCAGGGCCTGAGGCTTTCCATCTCATCGTCCGGCCCCAGCCAGACCGCATGCGGTGCTGGCGCTTGAAGCCAGCGACTCAGCGGCAAAATCACCGACCCGGCCGGCAGCTCACCCTCTACGTCCCGGACCAGCACCCACGGATCGTCAGTCACAATCCGCGCGTCACCCTCCTCCAGTCGCAACAGATTGTTCATGCCGAAACCTCCAGCATCTTCGGATACACCTGCTCCTTGAACGGCTCCAGACCGATGCGCTGCAAGGTGTCGACGAACAGTTCCTCGCTCTCGCGGTAGTCAACGAACGTGGCGATGATCCGCTCGATCACCCCGGGCACCTCAGCTGCGCTGAACGATGGGCCGATGACCTTGCCCAAGGCGCTGTTCTTGCCCTGGCTGCCACCGAGGGTGATCTGGTACCACTCGCTGCCGTTCTTATCGACCCCCAGAATGCCAATGTTGCCGATGTGGTGGTGACCGCAGGCGTTCATGCAGCCGGAGATGTTCAGGCTGATGTCGCCCAGGTCGTGGAGGTAATCCAGGTCTTCGAAACGTGCCTGGATCGCCTGGGCAATCGGGATCGATTTGGCGTTGGCCAGCGCGCAGAAGTCGCCGCCGGGGCAGGCGATGATGTCGGTCAGCAAGCCGATGTTGGCGCAGCCCAGGCCCTGCTCGCAGGCCAGGCACCACAGCGTATAAAGATCGGCCTTGGGCACGTCCGGCAGCACGATGTTCTGTTCGTGGGCGATGCGAATCTCGCCGAAACCGAACTGCTCGGACCACTCGGCCACCGCCAGCATTTGCGCGGTCGTCACGTCACCCGGCGGTGAGTCGTACCCCGGTTTGGTCGACAGCACCACACTGGTGTAGCCCGCGACCTTGTGCGGCTGAACGTTGCGTGTAACCCAACGCGCGAACGCCGGGTTCTCGGCCAGGCGGGTGCCGAAATCCAGGTCCGTGTCGGACAGCGAACGGTAGTCGGGGGATACGAAGGCACTGGCAACCCGCTCATATTCGACGTCGGTCAATTGCGCCGGACCGTCCTTGAGGTATTGCCATTCCTCCTCCACTTCCCTGGCGAACGCTTCGATGCCCAGGGCCTTGACCAGAATCTTGATCCGCGCCTTGTACTTGTTGTCGCGCCGGCCGTGGCGGTTGTAGACCCGCAGCACTGCCTCGACGTAGGACAGCAAATGTTGCCACGGCAAACCCTCGCGAATCTGCAAGCCAAGGATCGGCGTGCGCCCCAACCCGCCGCCGACAATGACCCGCAACAGCATTTGCCCGTTGTCATCGCGATAAAGATAAAGGCCGATGTCATGCATCATGATCGCGGCGCGGTCCTGCTCCGCCGAGCAAATGGCGATCTTGAACTTGCGCGGCAGGTAGAGGAATTCCGGGTTGATGGTCGACCACTGACGCAGAATCTCGGCCAGCGGTCGCGGGTCCATCAGCTCATCCGCCGCCACACCGGCAAACGCTTCGGTGGTGATGTTGCGCACGCAGTTGCCGGAGGTCTGGATCGCGTGCATTTCGACCTGGGCAAGGCGTTCGAGAATGTCCGGCACCTGCGCCAGCTCGATCCAGTTGAACTGCATGTTCTGCCGGGTGGTGAAGTGGCCATAACCGCGATCGTAATCTCGGGCGATGCTCGCCAGCGTGCGCATTTGCGTGGCGCTGAGGGTGCCGTAGGGAATCGCCACGCGCAGCATGTAGGCGTGCTTTTGCATGTAGAGGCCGTTCTGCAGGCGCAACGGCAAGAACTCTTCTTCGCTCAACTCGCCGCTCATGAAACGCTCGACCTGATCGCGAAACTGCGCAACCCGTTCGAAGACCAAGGCCCGGTCATAGTCGTCGTACTGATACATGTGGCTACCTCATCAGGATCTGGCATAGAACCTGTGGGAGCGGGCTTGCTCGCTCCCACAGGGATTGCGGTGGGTGCCGAGCTCTGTGGCTCGTTGAGGCAGTGACTATGAACCTGCGGCGCAGCGCGTTACAGATTCACCTGAGCACTAAAAAACCGTATCAGACTGCGTCAGATCACCGCAGGCAGGCCTCATATCTGATCCGCATAAACTCGGTTTTTCTGAGTCTGTTTTGTTTAAGGCAGGCTTTCTACAGTTGACGGCATGCCAGTCCGGGTGGCCTGGCAAGACTTTGCAACCGTGGAAGCATTGACCATGAGCACAGCAACAATCGGACAGGCCTATAACTACAAGGTCGTGCGCCAATTCGTCGTGGCAACCATTGTCTGGGGTGTCGTGGGGATGGCGATGGGGGTGTGGATCGCCTCGCAACTGGTATGGCCCGAGATGAACCTCGACCTGCCGTGGACCACCTTCGGCCGCTTGCGCCCGCTGCACACCAGCCTGGTGATTTTCGGCTTTGCCGGCAGCGCGCAATTCGCCGCCAGTTACTACGCGGTGCAGCGCACGTGTCAGGTGCGGCTGTACTCCGACAAACTGGCCTCGTTCACTTTCTGGGGCTGGCAATCGGTGATCGTGGTGATGCTGATCACTTTGCCGCTGGGCTACACCACCACCAAGGAATACGCCGAGATCGAGTTCTCCGGCGCGGTGTGGATGACCGTGGTGTGGGTCGCTTACGCCATCGTGTTCTTCACCACCGTGGTGCAGCGCAAGACCAAACACATTTATGTCGGCAACTGGTTCTTCGGCGCGTTCATCGTGGTGATCGCGATGCTGCACGTGGTCAATCACCTGTCGATCCCGGTGGACTGGTTCAAGTCCTATCCGGTGTATTCCGGGGCCACCGACGCCATGGTGCAGTGGTGGTACGGGCACAACGCCGTGGGCTTTTTCCTGACCACCGGGTTCCTCGGGATGATGTATTACTTCGTGCCGAAACAGGTCGGCCGGCCGGTGTATTCCTATCGGTTGTCGATCGTGCACTTCTGGGCACTGATCACCCTGTACATCTGGGCCGGCCCGCATCACTTGCACTACACCGCGCTGCCGGACTGGGCGCAGTCGCTGGGCATGGCGATGTCGCTGATCCTGCTGGCGCCGAGCTGGGGCGGGATGATAAACGGCATGATGACGCTCTCGGGCGCCTGGCATAAATTGCGCACCGACCCGATCCTGCGTTTTTTGGTGCTGTCGCTGGCCTTCTACGGTATGTCGACGTTCGAAGGGCCGATGATGGCGATCAAGACTGTGAACGCCCTCTCCCATTACACCGACTGGACCATAGGCCACGTGCATGCAGGCGCCCTCGGTTGGGTGGCGATGATCACCTTTGGTGCCATCTACCACATGGTCCCGAAAGTCTTCGGCCGCGAGCAGATGTTCAGCACACCGCTGATCAACCTGCACTTCTGGCTGGCAACCATCGGCACGGTGTTGTACATCGCCTCGATGTGGGTCAACGGCATCACCCAAGGGTTGATGTGGCGTGCGATCAACGACGACGGCACGTTGACCTATTCGTTTGTGGAAGCCTTGCAGGCCAGCCATCCGGGGTTTGTGGTGCGCTTTGCCGGCGGGGTGTTCTTCCTCAGCGGGATGTTGCTGATGGCGTACAACGTGTGGCGCACCGTGCGGGTGGCGGACGTGGCGATGGCCGAACGTGATGCGCAGTTTGCGTGAGGTTTGAGATGACCGAGATTGTGCTGAATCTGTTTGGGGTCGTGGGGTTTTGGCTGGCGATTGAATATTGCCTGAAACACCAGACGGCTGAGAGTCTGGAGGATGCGAGTCTGATTCCGTTTGCGGATGACCCTGAGGTGGCGCGGCGGGTGGAGTTGGCGACGGGGAAAACCGTGAAAGCGGTGGCGCCGGAAGAAGCTAAACCTGGTTGGGGCAACCTCGAAATCTGACACCTCACCTGACTAATGTTGGAGGCAGCCTTTGTGGCGAGGGGATTTATCCCCGTTGGGTCGCGAAGCGGCCCCAAAAAAGGGACTGCTGCGCAGTCCAACGGGGATAAATCCCCTCGCCACAAAAGCTCGGCCGCACAATGGATTGGTGGATTCAGCCGCGTTCGCGGGGAATAAGGCTCTGCAACTGCTGCGCCAGGAAGTTCGCATCGAACGCAAACGTATCCGGATCCTTCAAGCCATTGGTCTTGCGCCACTGCCAGCTCGAGGCCGGCGGCAGGCACACCAGCGAAATGCTGCCATACCGGGCAGCCGTCAAGCCCATCACCGCCAACGAAATCTGACCACCGGCGCCCATCACATCCGGCACAAACTCCACCGGTTTGCCGGCGATGACAATGCTCAGTTTCTCGGTCTTGAACGTCGACGTCTCGACGGGAACGCTCGGCCCTGAAGCGACGTACACCTCGCGACTCACTTCCAGCAGATTCGGCACCTGGACCGGTTCCAGCCACTGCTGGATCTGGTCGAACAGTTCACCGATGCGCGTCGCCCACACGGCCGATTGCGACTCAAACACTTGCTTCTTGTGCGCTTCGCTTTCTGCATAGTGGCGAAGCATCTCGCCCAGTTGCTGTACGTCGTCCATTGCGGTGTTCCTTTGGTTGAAGCGGTGCTGCGGACGTTGAGCATGGCAGATGCGCGGGATCGGCGTACGACTAAAAGCGTGAACGGTATTGGCTGGGGGTCATGGCCAGGTATTTGCGAAATGCACTGCCCATGTGTGATTGATGGGCGAATCCCGAATCGAGGGCGATGCTGGCCAGGGTCAGGTCTGTGTGTTCGATCATCCGGCGTGCCGCTTGAAGCCGCACCTCCACCAGAAAAGCATGGGGCGTCAGGCCGATCGCCTGGGTGAAATCGCGAAGAAAACGCAGCGGGGTCTGCCCGTAGGTATCGGCCAATTCCGCGATCGTCAGAGGCTGCTGGAACTGTTCGGCGATCTGGTCCAGCACCCGATCGAAGGACGTGGACGTGATCCGCTGCGGGGTGTCGATTTTCCGGTGGGTCAGGCCAACCAGCGCCAGCGCACATTGTTCAAGCGCCAGTAGGTCGGACTGCGGCGCGAGCAACAGCCGCCGCAACTCTCGTGCAAGGGCCAGCGCAGGTCGATTGCCTGAAGACTGCATACGGTGGGTGACGCTGGGTAACTGTTCCTCGGCAAACTGTTCGTCCAGGCGCATCAGCAGGTATTCGCCGCCGGTGGCAGACTCGGAAAACACCTCGACGCCGATCGGTGTATAAGCCAGGACGCCGGGCAAGGTATCGAAATCCATTCGACGGTCAGAATCGATGGCGTGTACGCCCTGCTGACGCTCCAGCGTGACCCCGAGCGTTTGCGACTGCGCCGCGTCACGCGCGCTGTACGCCGCACGGGGCAAGAGTTGCAGGCAGACTTTGCCGTCGAACAAACGCTGACTCATGACGTCAGGCATGTGAAATTTCCTGATAGATCGAAACCGGGATCCACTGGACACTCTCTCGCAAAGGGTTGCCAACAACAGGAGCACGCCATGCGCACCATCGGCCTTATCGGCGGCATGAGCTGGGAGTCCAGCGCCGAGTACTACCGCCTCATCAACCAACAGGTTCGCGACCGGCTCGGGCCGTTGCGTTCGGCGAAATTGCTAATGTACAGCGTCGACTTCGGCCCTGTCGAACAGGCCCAGCATGCCGGGCGCTGGGACGATGCGGCGGCAATTCTGGTGGATGCGGCGCGCCGGCTCGAGGCCGGAGGCGCCGAGTGCGTGGTGCTGTGTACCAACACCATGCACAAGGTTGCCGGGCAAATTCAGGCAGCGATCAGTGTTCCGTTCTTGCACATCGCCGACCCGACCGGCCAGGCCGCCGTGGACGCTGGAGCGCTGAAAGTCGGTTTGCTCGGGACTGCCTTCACCATGGAACAGGACTTTCTCAAGGATCGTCTGAGCACGATGGGGTTGACGGTGCTGGTGCCGGAAACAGAGGAACGCCAGGCCGTGCACCGGATTATCTATGACGAGTTGTGCGTCGGGGTGATCAGCGAGGAATCACGCAAGATTTATCAGCAGGTCATCGAATCGCTAACCCGGCAAGGCGCCCAGGCGATCATTCTCGGCTGCACCGAAATCGGCCTGCTGATCAAACCCGAGCACAGCGCCCTGCCCTTGCTCGACACCACCGCACTGCATGCGCAGGCGGCGGTGGCGTTCGCGTTGGGCGACTGAGTCAGTCAGACCTTGGCGTGCGACGCAGGCGCGCCATGCTCAAGGTGTCGACCAGTCGGCCGTCACGCACGGCATAGTCGCGGAACAGGCCTTCGGTCTCGAAACCGAATTTGCGGTAGAGCCCGATGGCCGCTTCGTTGTCGGCGTACACCGAAAGCTCGACCCGTTGCAGGTTCATCCAGTTGTCGGCGACGTCCAACGCCGCCGCCAGCAGTTTTGATCCCACGCCTTTGCCCTGCCATTCCACTGCGACCGCCATGCCGAGACTGCCGGCGTGGCTGCGGCGAATTCGCGAGAATTGCTCCAGGCCAATGTTGCCGATGACTACGCCCTGATGCAGCGCCACCAGTTGCACCAGCCGCTCGTTGTCCGATGCCAGGCGTTGGCGCCAGATCTCGGTGGATTGAAACGGCATTTGCAAGACCTGACGGGTGATCGCCGGATCGTTGTAGAGCGCGGTGACGCCGACGATGTGGGATTCGCTGAAGCGTTCGAGGGTGATGACAGAATCGGTGGCGGGCATGGGTGACTCATCCTTGATGCAGACATGGCCGATCACTCTATAACGCGCTCTTCCTGTCTGGCGAGAACCTTTGTGGTAGCGGGCTTGCTCGCGAATGCGGTGGGTCAGTTAACATTGATTTGTCTGCCCCTCCGCTTTCGCGAGCAAGCCCGCTCCCACAATGGGACAGTGTTCAGCTTACGAACCAGTCTCGCCGTTCATTGAAGGTGTTATGGATCAGTTCGACGATCATCTGCACCTCCGCCTGACCCGCCGACTCGGCATTCACCGCCATCCACACCTGGCGCTGCATCGGCTGGTCGAACAACCCCGACAACGCCACCAGCCCCCGATCAAACTGGCTCATGTAATTGGGCAGCAAACCAATGCAGGCGCTGCAACGGATCATCTCCAGCATCAGCTCATAAGAATGCAACTGCACCACACCGGCCAAACGCTGATCCACCACGCCATTCCACGGCCGGAAACACTCGACCTGACGGTCTGGCTGCCATTGCACCAGCATGAAATCGGCCAGGTCATCGAGGCTGTCGGGCCGGGCCGCAACCCGTGAATACCGTTTGGCGATGTGTGGCAGATAATCCAGTCGGGCCAAAGGCTGAGGCTCGCTGATCGGGAAACTCGGGCCCGGCAGCGGTGACTCGGGGCCCGCCAGCCATAGCACCACGTCGGCACTGACCGCTTGCAGCGACAGCTCACTGTCCAACGTGATGATGTCGAGGCGCACGCTGGCGTTGCGTCGCAGCAGCGACACCAGGTCGCGGCCCAGGATGTCGTGCAGAATCGACTCGGAAACAGCCAGGCGGATCAACGGCTGTTCGATCACCGGCACGTCGTGTTCATGGGCCAGAGCGATCAGTTGCGCCTGAAGCTGCAACCCCTCGCGGCTCAAGGCCAGGCCATTGTCCTGATGATTGAACAGCGAACACTGCAATTGCGTTTCAAGCTGCGCCAGGTGTTTGCGCAACTGGGTTGATTTGATGTTGAGGCTGCGGGCCGCCTGCATGAAACAACCGCAACGGGCGCTGACCCGGAAAGACTGCGCCAGTACCGGATCGATACCGGCGGCGCGGGTGGATTCCATGAATGACATCAATGACTCCTGTCGATCTATCCTTGAAGCCCTCATCCTGCGCAGCGTTTATGAACCTGACGTGACAACCTAAGCGGAAAATCGATTCAGCCGCCGGGGGTTTGCCGAAAACTCACCGCCAGGCGATTCCAGCTGTTGATGGTGGTGACCGCGATGGTCAAGTCGACCATTTCGCTTTCGTTGAACTGCTCCCGGGCCAAGGCGTAGACGTCATCCGGCACATGGCTTTCAGAGAGCAACGTTACTGCTTCGGTCCAGGCCAGCGCGGCGCGTTCGCGAGGGTTGAAGAAGCCGCTGTCGCGCCACACCACAATCGAATACAAACGCCGATCGGTCTCGCCGAGGCGCCTGGCGTCCACCGAATGCATGTCGGTGCAAAAGGCGCAGCCATTGAGTTGCGAGGCGCGGATCTTGATCAGATGCAGCAACGCCGGCTCAATACTGAGATTGCTGGTCAACGCCTCCATGGCAATCATCGCTTTCATCGCCTTGGGCGATGCGCTGTAGTAATCCAGGCGGGAACTCATGGGGGCGGTCTCTGGGATCGAATAGAGACCTCCAAGGTAGGCGTTGATGCGCGGACCTTACAGATCCAATTCAGCGAAAAAGTCGTGGACCACTCGCCGCCAGACCAATCCGCGGTTTTTCGTCCACGCAACTTCTGCGCAGCCGCTCATGCGGGTAATCTGGCGCGACGCACACGCGCCTCAATCGCCCCAGGAGCCTCGCCGGTATGGAACTTCATGTTGTCATCAACGGCCGCAAGGACCTGGCAGGCCAGTTGTACAACCAACTGCGCAGCGCCATTGAATCCGGTCGTCTGGCAGCCGGGACGCAGCTGCCGCCCAGCCGCTTGCTGGCCGAACAGCTGGGCATTTCGCGCAAGACCATTTCCGACACCTACGCGCAACTGACCTATGAGAACTTCCTCACCGGTGTGATCGGCAAAGGCACCTTCGTCAACGCCCGCACAGCCAAAGCCGCACCCAAGCAAAGCCATTCGCAGCTGGCGAGCTTTGAGGTGATCGAGTCCTGGCGCAACCTGCCGGTGTTTCTGCGCCACCCGACGCTGGAAGGCTCATTACGCTACGACTTCATCGGTGGCGCGACCAGCAAAGGCCAGTTTCCGCAGGACGATTGGCGGCGCTGCACCTCCCACGCGCTGCGCCAGATCACCGCTTCCAAGGGCTTCTACAGCCTGCCGGAAGGCTTGCCGGCGCTGCGCAACGCCATCGCCCGGCACATCGCGTTTTCCCGCGGGGTCAATTGCCAGGACGAAGACGTGGTGGTGTGCAACGGCGCGCAGCAGGCGCTGGACCTTATATCCCGCGTGTTGACGCGTCCCGGCAGCATTGTCGCCATGGAAGACCCCGGCTATCCGCCGGCACGCCTGTTGTTTGGCACCCACGGGGCCACGGTGATAGGGGTGCCGGTGGATGCCGAAGGGATTGAGGTGGATAAAATCCCCTTGGGCACCCGGCTGATTTACGTCACGCCGTCCCACCAGTTTCCGCTGGGCATGCCAATGAGTCAGGCGCGCCGGGTTGCGCTGCTGGAACGGGCCTACGAGTTGGGCGCGATCATCATCGAGGACGATTACGACAGCGAATTCCGCTACGAAGGCCGGCCTACCGATTCACTTCAAAGCATGGATGAGCGCGGCATCGTCGCCTACGTCGGGACCTTTTCAAAAACCATGCTGCCGGAGCTGCGGCTCGGTTATGCGGTGTTGCCGCCGGCGATTCTGGAAGCCGTGATCCGCGCCAAGCAGCTCACCGACCTGCACACCTCCACCTTGCCCCAATGGGCACTGGCCAAATTCATCGCCGAAGGCTGCCTGCTCAAGCACATCCGACGCTGCCATACGATCTATGCCGGGCGCCGCGAACGGATCCTGTCGCGCATGGCAGGCGACCTTTCACCCTGGCTGGAACCGGTGCCCACCACGGCCGGGTTCCACATGGTGGTTATGTGCAAAGTGCCTATCGATATTCCATTGGTGATCGAATTGGCCAAGAAGGTCGAAGTCGGGCTCTACGCCATCGACAGCTTTTTCTACCAGCAAACGCCACGGGCCGGGTTTTTCCTGGGCTTTGGCGCCATAGAAACCCTGGACATCGACATCGCCCTGGACCGTTTACGTGACATTTTGCAGCAGGTGGCCTGAGCGATTGGTCTGCGGCTTTATCCGGCGATTGGCTATTGGCGGTCCCAAGGTGCAGGCCTATCCTGCATAAGCGTTATCCCTCAATGAGCAGGATTCGTCCGGCCTGATTCAGGAGTGTGAGCAATGTCCAACGAAGTGATCAATACCGTAAAGGTGCAGGCCGCCGCCGGCCGCTCGGAAGAACTGGGTAAGCAACTGCAAAAGATTGTCGACACCCTGCGTCAGCAACCGGGCTGTGATTCCTATATGGTCGACCGCTGCCCCGAGGACAGCAACCGCTGGACCGTCAGCGCCCGTTGGCAATCGGAAGCGGCCATGCAATCGCATTTCAACTGCCCCGAAGTACAAGGCTTTATTGGCCTGATCGACAGCCAATTGGCTAATTCCGTCGATTTCAACAGCTTCCCGATCCGCTGAACGCCCTGTAGATACCCTGTGGTGAGGGGATTTATCCCCGTTGGGCCGCGAAGCGGCCCCCTGCATTCCTCCAGACGAACAGAGTTTGCAGGATTGACGACTGCTTCGCAGCCGAACGGGGATAAATCCCCTCGCCACAGGGCAGTTACATCAATCATGGGCTGGATTGGTCCCCTCACCTTCGCGAATATTGGCTGTTTGATTGGCCCCACCTGCGGACTATCGTTGGTTTTGACAACTAACCACCGCAGGTGAAGAACCATGAAAGCTTTGCGTTTCCTTGCTGCTCCGTTAACCGCCCTCGCCCTGACTGTTTCAGCGACTGCCATTGCCCACGAAGGCCCTTCGGAGAAGGTCACGGTTCTGCAGGATGAGGCGCTGAAAAACGTGCCTGGCAAAAAAGCCATGATGATCGAGGTCGACTACAAACCCGGCCAATCCTCGATTGCCCACAAGCATGACGGCACCGCCATGGCCTACGTCCTTGATGGCGCGGTCACCTCGCAAGTGAAGGGCGAGAAAGCGACCACCTACAAGGCTGGGCAGTATTGGTATGAACCGGCCGGCTCCGAACACTTGGTCTCGAAAAACGCCAGTGCAACCAAGCCTGCCAAGCTGTTGGTATTCATGGTCTTGTCGCCGGACGAAAAAGTGTTGATCCCTTTGGAAAACTGATAGCTGAAGAGATAGCCATAAATAAAAAGACCCGAATTAACTTTCCGGGTCTTTTTATTTCCCGGCGTCATTACCGGGCATGTTTTAAACCCAATTAAACTATTGGCCACCCAACAAGTTCGGTCATTGGCTATTTCATTCAGCAGCGACAGGTTTAGTCTGGACCCACGCCGGATTAATCCGACATTACAACGTTCCGACTCAAGTTGTTTCACTGGAGAAACACCATGAAACTTGCGCTCGTCAGTACATTAACAATGACCGTTCTCCTGGCCGGCTGCTCGGTTCCCACCGCGCCCAAAGCCGTGTCTTCGCTGGACGGCCTCTTCAGCGAACCGGTTGGCCGCAGCAGTGCCACGCAGGTTCCCAACGGCAGCCAGGTTTCGTTGGGCGTCGTCTACAGCCGCAACACCCAGACCAATCGTGCCTACCTGCAGCACTACCAAGCCAACGCCGGCACCGGTTTCGGCCAGAGCCTGCTGGTGCAGTCGATCCACGACGCCTACGTCGCCACCTCCAGACCGGACCATGCGGTAGATTGGGTCAAGGCATCCTTGCAACGTCAGTTCGGCTCGGTAACCGTGTACCCGAATATGCAAAGCCTCAAGGCGGCGAAGCCCGATGTGGTCGCCATTGTCGACACCCGCAGCCAATTGATGACGTCGCGCAGTTCGGATATCGAGGCGAATGTAAGTGCGCAGTTCTATGACTCCAACTTCAACTACATCGGCACTGCACAAGGGCATGATGCCAGAGCATTGAGTCCGGTATGGGCGGATTACAAACGCAGTGAAGAGATCGTGGCGGATATTAACGAACAGCAGTATGTGCAAGTCAGGGCACTGCAGAAGTTTGACCAGTCGCTCAGTAATTTACTGACCAGACCGACAAATAAAGTGTCGATGATTGATAACACAACAGCTCAGAAGTTGCATTAAGGCTAATGTCCCCATCGCGAGCAGGCTCGCTCCCACAGTTTGAAATGCATTCCAATGTGTGAGCGAGCCTGCTCGCGATGAGGCCAGATCAGCCAACACAAAACCTGCAGGCAAAAAAAAGCCCCGCATCTCTCAATGCGGGGCTTTTTCATTCAACGCCTGATCAGGCAGCCGGTTCCAGCTCGGCAGCTGCAGTGACAGGCGCAGGCACTACCGCTTGCCCGCTCAGCGCCAGGTCCAACAGTTCACGGTTGGCCACCGCGTACATGGCGTAGTCAGTGCCGCTGGCGGCACGGATTTCCACCAACATGGCGCGCCAGCGTTCGATCATGCCGTTGTGCTCTTTCATCCACAGCGCCAGGCGTGTTTCCACGTCCTGAGTGCCGTCGCCCTGTTGCAGGACGGAGATGGTGATCGCACGTTGCTGCCAGTCGACGTCATCACGGAACGCTTCACGGGCCAGGGCCTGCCAGTTGTTTTCAACCGGCAGAGCGCTGATCTGTTGCAGGTACCAGGTGATGTCCAGCGCGCTGCCCACGGCGAAGTAAGCCTTGGCCACGTCTGCAGGGTTCTGGCCGGTCACGTCGGAAGCTTCGATGATCGGCAGCAGGGTGTACAGGTGCGTGGTGCCAGCCACCATGCGCGCCAGCAACTCCGGCACACCGGCTTCGACGTACGCTTGATAACGCGCCTGCCAGGTTTCGCGGATCTCGCCGCTGAGCAGATCGTCGAGCTTGAGGCCCAACTCCTTCAGGTGCGGACCGAAATGCGCGACGTCACGGGCAGCATTCTGCTCGTTGCGACGGGCACGCAGGAACCAGCGCGTGGCGCGACGGCCCAGGCGCATCAGTTCGTCCATCAGCTCCAGTTGCACGTCGGCGGAGACCTGGTAATCCAGGGCTTCGATCTGACGGAACCAGTGCGGGAGATGGAAGATGTCACGCACGATCACGTAGGCACCGGCCACGTTCGCCGGGCTCATGCCGGTCGACTCTTTGAGTCGTTGAACGAAGGTAATGCCCATGTGGTTCACCAGATCGTTGGCGATCTGGGTGCTGACGATTTCGCGCTTCAGACGGTGACGGCGCATGGCTTCGGAGAACTTGCTCACCAGGCTCGGCGGGAAAGCGGTTTCCATGTCGCGCGTCAGGTAGTCGTCGTCCGGCACCAGGGAGTTGAGCAGCGCTTCCTTGAGGTCGATCTTGCTGTAGGAGATCAGCACCGACAATTCGGCACGGGTCAGGCCATGGCCTTCCACGAGGCGTTCGTTGATTGCCTCTTCAGCCGGCAGGAACTCGATGGCGCGATCCAGCTTGCCGCGGCCTTCCAGATCGTTCATCAGGCGCTTGTATTCGGCAATCCGCACGAAAGCACGGCGGGCCGCCAAGGACAGGGCCTGAGTCTGCTTGTAGTTGTTGCCCAACACCAGATTGCCGACTTCGTCGGTCATGCTCGCCAGCAACTGGTTGCGTTGCTTGTCGGTCATGTCACCGGCCTGAACCACTTCGTTCAGCAGGATCTTGATGTTCACTTCGTGGTCGGAGCAGTCCACGCCACCGGCGTTGTCGATGAAGTCGGTGTTGGAACCGCCGCCATTGAGGCCGAATTCGACACGACCCAGTTGGGTCATACCGAGGTTACCGCCCTCGCCCACGACTTTGCAGCGCAGTTCGTTGCCGTTCACGCGCAGTGCATCGTTGGCCTTGTCGCCGACATCGGCGTGGCTTTCGCTGCTGGCTTTGACGTAAGTACCGATACCGCCGTTCCACAACAGGTCCACCGGGGCCTTGAGCAAGGCATTGAGCAGTTCGGTCGGGGTCAGCTTGTCAGCCTGGATGTCGAAGCGCTCTTTCATCTGCGGGGAAATCGCAATGCTTTTCGCGCTACGGGAGAAGATCCCGCCGCCTTCGGACATGATGCTGGTGTCGTAATCCGACCACGCCGAACGCGGCAGGTCGAACAGGCGCTGACGCTCGGCGAAGCTGTTCGCCGGCTCCGGGTTCGGGTCGATGAAGATGTGCAGGTGGTTGAACGCTGCGACCAGTTGCAGCTTGTCGGACATCAACAAGCCGTTACCGAACACGTCACCGGCCATGTCGCCGACGCCGACCACGGTGATGTTGTCTTCCTGGACGTTGATGCCGCGCTCGCGGAAGTGACGTTGAACGCCGACCCACGCGCCTTTGGCGGTAATGCCCATTTTCTTGTGGTCGTAACCGGCAGATCCACCGGACGCGAACGCGTCACCCAGCCAGAAGCCGTAGTCGATGGCGATACCGTTGGCGATGTCGGAGAAGGTTGCAGTGCCCTTGTCCGCAGCGACCACCAGGTACGGGTCATCGTCGTCATGACGCACGACGTTGGCCGGCGGAACCAGCGCGCCGTCTTTCAGGTTGTCGGTAATGTCCAACAGGCCCGAGATGAAGATGCGGTAGCAGGCGATGCCTTCGGCCGCGATCTCGTCTCGGCTGCCGCCCAGTGGCAGACGGCGCGGCAGGAAGCCGCCCTTCGCGCCCACTGGCACGATGACCGAGTTCTTCACTTGCTGGGCTTTTACCAGGCCTAGGACTTCGGTGCGGAAGTCTTCTTCACGGTCGGACCAGCGCAGACCGCCGCGAGCGACGTTGCCGAAGCGCAGGTGCACGCCTTCAACGCGTGGCGAGTAAACGAAGATTTCGAACTTCGGTACTGGCTTCGGCAGCTCTGGAATCTGGTGCGGGTTGAACTTGAAGCTGAAGTAGGACTTGTTCTTGCCGTTCGCATCGGTCTGGTAGAAGTTGGTCCGCAGCGTGGCCTTGATCAGGTCCAGGTAGCGACGCAGGATGCGGTCTTCGTTCAGCACCTGGACTTCGTCCAGAGCGGCGATGATCGCGTGTTCCAGGCGTTGCTGCTTGTCTTCCAGATCGTCGCCGGTGAGCTTGCGCGCCAGGTAGAAACGGGTCTTGAACAACCGGGTCAACTCGCGAGCGATGTCGGTGTGGTTGTTCAGGGTGCTGGCGATGTAACCCAGGTCGAAGCCCAGGCGGATCTGCTTCATGTAACGGGCGTAGGCACGCAGCAGCGCCACATCACGCCAAGGCAGGCCGGCGGTCAGCACCAGGCGGTTGAACGCATCGTTCTCGGCATCGCCACGCACGATGTGGACGAAGGCGTCCTGCAAGGTGTCGTTGAGTTGCTGGATATCGAGTTCCAGGCCTTCAGCAGCGGTGAACGCAAAGTCGTGAATCCAGAACTCGCGGCCACTGTTGTGACGCAGGCGGTACGGGAATTCGCCCAGCACGCGCAGGCCGAGGTTTTCCAGGATCGGCAATACGTCGGACAGCGCCAGCGGCGTGTCGGCGTGATATAGCTTGCAGTGCAGCTCGCGCTGACCGGAGACCTGGCCCAGTGGCTGATAGAAACTCATCACCAGTGGATTTTTTTCGTTCAGGCTCAGCAGGTGCTGCATGTCGACCACGGCCGAGTGGGCAGCGAAGCGCTCGCGGTAACCGGCCGGGAAGCCTTTAGGGAAGTCAGCCAGCACGTTGGTGCCGTGGGCTTCGCCGAAGCTTTCGACGATCAGGCTGGCGTAGTCGTCCTGCCAGCTGCGGCAGGCTTGTACGACTTCTTTTTCCAGCAGGACCGGGTCGATGTCGAGACGGTTCTTCGGATCGACGCGCAAGATCAGTTGTACGCGAGCCAGCACGGATTCGGAGAAGAAGGTCCAGAACTCGCAGTCAGAGGCTTTCAGGCGATCCATCAGCACTTGCTGGATCTTCTGGCGCACTTCGGTGGAGTAGATGTCACGCGGCACGTAGGCCAGGCAGTAGCAGAAACGGCCGTACGGGTCTTTGCGCAGGAACACGCGGATCTTGTTGCGTTCCTGGATCTGCACGATCGACATCACGGTGCTGAACAGCTCGTCCACCGGGGTCTGGAACAGATCATCGCGTGGCAGCACTTCGACCACCTGCGCCAGTTCCTTGCCCAGGTGAGCCTTGGGCTGGAAGCCGGAACGGCGTTCGATTTCTTCGACCTTGCGGCGGATGTACGGAATGACCCGCACGCTCTCGCCATACACCGACGAGGTGTACAGGCCCATGAAACGGCATTCCTTGATAACTTTGCCGTCGGCGTCGATTTCACGGATCGACACGTAGTCCGGGTAGGCCGGACGGTGCACACGGCTTGGGTGGGCAGCCTTGGCGAACGACAACAGGGTCGGTTCGCGCAGGTAGTTCACGGCATAGTCTTCGATGCGCAGGTCATCGTAGGTCAGGCCGGTGCGCAGCAGCTTGGTCAGACCCAGGAACGAATCCTGGTCGTAGACGATGTGGCCGCCGTCGATTTCGTCGCGAACCACGAATTCTTCATAGCCCAGGAACGTGAAGTGGTTGCCCACCAGCCACTCCAGGAAGCTTTTGATTTCGGCTTTTTCTTCTGGATCAACCGCGAACTGGCTGCTGTCCAGGTTGGTCAGGATTTCCTGGACCTTGGCTTTCATCGGTTCGAAATCGGTGACCGCGAAGCGGACTTCACCGAGAACCTGCTCCAGCTCTTTGCTCAGGACATTGAGCTCGGCCGCATTGGCGCAACGGTCGATTTCCAGGTACATCAGCGATTCTTGCAGAATGCCTTCGCCCTGAGTGCCTTTCGGCAGGATTTCCAGCAGCTCGCCCTTGCTGCCGCGACGCACGCTCAGCACAGTGGTTTGCAGGGTATGAATGCTGTAGCCGCGACGGTTCAGCTCGGTACGCACCGAGTCCACCAGAAATGGCAGGTCGTGGTGCAGCACTTCGACCGCGGTGTGGGTCGACTGCCAGCCGTGGCGTTCGTAGTCAGGGTTGTAGACGCGAACTTGCGGTTGCGCGTGATCGAAGCGCTCAAGCAGGCGCCACGCAGAAAGGGTGCAGCCGGCGAGGTCGGACAACCGACGCTGGGTCAGCTCATCCAGGGAAATGATGCCGAAAAATTGTTCAGCGAACAGCGCCACTTGTGGCAGTGCCTGTTCACTGATGTGCTGGGCCAGTGCCGCTTGCAGTTGGTGCTGGAAGTCGGCTTTGCTGGCTGCGGTGAAGAACGCCATCTGTGGTACTCCGCTTGGGCTTGTTATTGATGGAAGCGTCGCGTGCAAAACCCCTTTCGGGGCGATCCGTCACCCTGTTCCTGATTCTCGGGCAGAGGAAACAGGATGACAGGTGGGTGAAGCTGGACGAGACACTCAGGTCACATTCACCTTCCATGGATGGCTATCGGCAAAAACGCCTGTGCGATGAATTGCACAATGTCTTTACGGATATCCATTCGATGCGCAGCTTAACGAGTGCGGCAAGGCCTGTGCTTGCGGCGCTGCGACATATTCGGTCATCGGTACGCAGCTCGCGGCATACGCCTCGAACAACACTAGCAGTCGTGCAGGAAAACGGGCGTTTTATCCCCGGTTTTACGGCTTTTGCGTACCCGAAATGACCAGCAACACGCTGAGCGTTCACGACACATCCTCTGACACTCAGCCAAGCAGAAATTCCCGCGGGCTGGCAGAATCGCCTTTTATTGCGCTCTCAACGCTCGCCGAGCCAGGATTTCCCCATGCAAATGACCACCCAACTCTTGATCGTCAACCCGTGCGATGACGAAGAAGACAACATGGCCATGCTCTGCTGCCACAGCGAACAGGGCGACATGTTTCTGATGACCCGCTACCCGGACGAAGACGCGCTGGACATCACCCTTGATGGCGAACCGTCGACCCTGGACGGCGTGAAAGTGACCTTGAGCCCGACCCGCTTGCTGATCGAAATCGCCGCGGCGGATGCGGATGCGTTGAATGGGGATGATTCGCTGGAGATTATTCACAGTACCGATGCGAGTGATCTGGCTGAAATTGAATTGACCCTGCAGAACATCCTCAAGGGCACAGGGACTTATATAAGCGAGATTTGATGGTGTCTGAACGGGCCTCTTCGCGGGCAAGCCCGCTCCCACAGGGTCCGATGTGTTGCACAAATCGAAGGCACAATATTGAAACCTGTGGGAGCGGGCTTGAACTGGCCTAATAATTCCGGACACCTCTTAAGGGCGATATGATTTCGCCAATTTGGAGGTTCCATGAAAGAAAGAAGAGTCTTTTCCCGCGAGTTCAAACACCGTGCGGCCAGCATGGTGATTGATGATCATTGTTCGGTACAGGAAGTCTGCGCCTCGCTGGACATCAGTGCCACCGCGTTACGGCGCTGGGTAGATCAGGTTCGCAAGGAACACAAGGGGGAGCCGATTCAAGGCACCAAGGCCATTACCGAGGATCAGCGCCAGATTCAGGACTTGAAAGCTAAGATCAAGCGCATGGAAATGGAAGCCGATATCTTAAAAAAGGCTACCGCTCTCTTGATGTCGGACCCCGATCGTTTTCGATGATCGCGGAGCTAAGAGAGTCATTTCCGACCGCCACCCTGTGTCGCGTTTTCGATGTGAAGCGCAGCAGCTTTTATGAATGGATGCAGCGGCGTGCCAGACCAAGGATCAGGCGCGAAGAGCTCAAAGGGAAAGTGGTTGAGTTGCACAGCGAAAGCCGCGAAGCCATGGGGTCCAGAACGATTAGCAAAAATCTGAAGGCCCAAAACATAGCGGTCGGCAGAAGCCTTGTTCAGGCGCTGATGAGAGAGGCCAACATTGTCAGTAAGCAACGCCAGCCTCACCCGTTCAGGTCCAAAGGAGTGGAAGCATTTGTCGCGCCCAATCTGCTTAAGCGCAATTTCAAGCCGGCGGCGGTCAATCAAGTCTGGTGTGGCGACGTTACAAGCTTGATGGTGGGTAAGCGCTGGGTTCATCTGGCCGTCGTGATCGACCTGTTTGCGCGCCGAGTGATCGGTTGGGCGTTTTCCCTGATCAATGATGCCAACCTGGTCAGCAAGGCGCTGCGCATGGCCACAGAGCTTCGAACGTGCTCACCTGGATTGATGTTTCATTCGGATCAAGGTTGTCAGTACACCAGTCGCAAGTTTCAAGAGGAGCTGATGCGCCATGGCATTTTGCAAAGCATGAGCCATCGTGGTCAGTGCTGGGACAATGCGCCAACAGAGCGGTTTTTCGGCACCCTGAAGTCAGAATGGGTGCCTCGCGGCGGCTATGGCACGAGCGAGGAAGCACAAACCGACATGGTCCGCTTCTTCATGTACTACAACCGCACCCGGCTACACAGCTACAACAACTACCTGTCGCCCATAGCTATGGAGCAAAAAGCGGCATAAGCACCGTAAACGGTGTCCGGATTTACTTGACCAGTTCAGCTTGCCCGCGAAGGCGGCCAAAAGAACACCGCAATCCCCCACGCCTACAAATCTCCAACAATTTCCCCAGCCATTTCCCACACTTTGCACAAAATGCCGTTAGTCGCCGCCCCCCGCGATGGATTAAAGTAACGCCCCCAGCCCTGGCGTTATTCGAACGTCTTCGGTCACCCTTTCCAGGAACAGTCATCGATGGAACATCGTGAAGCGCTGCTAGCGCTGCGAACCTTTCTTTCAACGCAGATTCTCGGCCAGGAAAAACTCATCGAGCGCTTGCTCATCGCCTTGCTCGCCGACGGCCACATGCTGGTCGAAGGCGCACCGGGGCTGGCCAAGACCAAGGCCATCAAAGAACTCGCCGAAGGCATCGAAGCCCAGTTCCATCGCATTCAGTTCACCCCCGACCTGCTGCCCGCCGACATCACCGGCACGGAAATCTATCGCCCGGAAACCGGCAGTTTCGTGTTCCAGCAAGGCCCGATCTTCCACAACCTGGTGCTGGCGGACGAAATCAACCGTGCCCCGGCCAAGGTTCAATCAGCACTGCTGGAAGCCATGGCCGAGCGCCAGGTCAGCGTTGGACGCAGCACTTACGAGCTGTCGCCACTGTTTCTGGTGATGGCCACGCAAAACCCGATCGAGCAGGAAGGCACGTATCCGTTGCCCGAAGCCCAGCTCGACCGTTTCCTGATGCACGTCAAAATCGGTTTCCCGGACGCCGCCGTCGAGCGCCGGATCCTGCAACAGGCCCGGGGCGAAGCCCTGAACGGCGAAACCAAGCCCGAGCGCCGGGTCAGCCAGCAGGCGATCTTCGCCGCACGCAAGGAAATCCTCGGTCTGTACATGGCCGACGCCGTGGAGGAATACCTGGTGCAACTGGTCATGGCGACGCGCACCCCGGCCAAGTTCGACCCAGAGATGGCCGAGTGGATCGCCTATGGCGCCAGTCCCCGCGGCTCGATTGCCCTCGACCGCTGCGCCCGGGCCCACGCCTGGCTGGCCGGTCGCGACTTCGTCAGCCCGGAAGACATTCAGGCGGTGCTGTTCGACGTATTGCGCCATCGCATCATTCTTTCCTTTGAAGCCGAAGCCGCTGGCATCGATCAGGACCGGGTGGTCCAGCGGATTCTCGACGTCGTAGCCGTCGCTTGACCCCGATGAACGCCCTCCTGCCGCCCGAGCCGGGCATCCGCGTCAGCCTCGCCGAGCTGATCGAGATGCGCCATCGCGTGCGCGAAGTGCAGCTGTTTTCCACGCCGAGCCAGCGCAGCCCGCTGATCGGGCTGCACCATTCCAAGCTGCGCGGCCGTGGCGTGGACTTCGATCAGGTGCGGGTCTATCAGGCCGGCGACGACGTGCGCACCATCGACTGGCGCGTCACCGCCCGCACCCAGGAACCGCACACCAAGCTGTTTCACGAAGAACGCGAGCGGCCGATTTTCATCATGGTCGAGCAAAGCCGTCGGCTGTTTTTCGGTTCCGGGCTGATGTTCAAATCGGTACTTGCCGCCCAGGCGGCGAGCCTGATCGGCTGGGCCGCCCTGGGCCATAACGACCGGGTTGGCGGGCTGGTGTTCGGCGATAACGAGCACTACGAGATCAAGCCCCGGCGCAGCAAACAAAGCCTGCTGCAGCTGCTGAACCGCTTGGTGCGGGTCAATCAGTCGCTGCACACCGAAAGCGAGCAGAACCGCGACTCCCTGAACCTGGCGCTGCGTCGTGCGCGAGAAGTGCTGCGCCCCGGCAGTCTGGTGATCGTGATCTGTGATGAGCGTGCGTTGACCGAAGGCTCTGAACAGCAACTGAGCCTGTTATCACGCCATTGCGACCTGTTGCTGCTGCCACTGTCCGATCCACTGGACCACGCCCTGCCCGCCGCCGGGCTGCTTCGCTTCGCCGAACGGGGCGCGCAACTCGAACTCGACACGCTGAATTTCGACTTGCGCCAGACCTACCGCGCCCAGGCCGAAACGCGTATTGCCCGTTGGGAATTGCTCGCGCAAAAGCTCCGTGTGTTGCTGATGCCGTTGAGCACCCAGAGCGAGATGGTCGAGCAACTGCGCGAGTACCTGAACCCACAGAAACCGGGGAAAGGTCGATGAGCAGCCTTGATCAACTGCAACCGCTGATCTCCCCGCCTCCTATCGAATTCTGGCCACCCGCGCCCGGTTGGTGGCTGTTGCTGTTGTTGCTGCCGCTGATCGGTTTCGGGCTGTGGAAGGCACGGCGCTTCATTCCGGACAAACGCCCGATCGTGCGCGCCGAACAACCGCTGGATCCGGTGCGTATCGCCGCACTGGCCGAACTGGCGCTGATGCCAAAACCCTACGATGGCGCACCGGCCGGCGCCTGGTTGCAGCAGCTTAACGGCTTGCTCAAACGCCTGTGCCGCAACCATTACCCTTACAGCCAGAGCCACACGCTCAATGGGCGCAAATGGCTGGCGTTCCTCGACAACCGCTGCCCGGCCGCCGGCCTGACCCGCTGGATGGTGCTGGTCGAAGGCGCCTACAAACCTGAATGCAAACTCGACGACAAGGCCATCGCCGGCCTGACTCAGGCCGTCGATACCTGGATTCGCAAACATGTTTGAGTTCGCCTGGCCGTGGATCTTTGCCCTGCTGCCGCTGCCCTGGCTGATGCGCATCCTGCTGCCGGTGGCCGACAGTGGCGAACCGGCGCTCAAAGTCAGTTTCCTCAATGACCTCGAAGGCCTGGCCCGTCGCCGCGCCCGGGCCAACCTGCCGGCCTGGCGCCAGCAAGCACCGTTCATTCTGTTATGGCTGTTGTTGCTGATCGCAGCAGCGCGCCCGCAATGGTTGGGCGATCCGCTGCCAATTGCCGCCAGTGGCCGCGACCTGCTGGTGGCCGTGGACGTGTCCGGTTCGATGGATTTCCCCGACATGCAGTGGCACGACGAAGACGTCAGCCGTCTGTCGCTGGTCCAACATTTGCTCGGCGACTTCCTTGAAAGTCGCGACGGCGATCGCGTCGGCCTGATCCTCTTCGGCAGCCAGGCTTACCTGCAAGCACCGTTGACGTTCGACCGCCGTACCGTGCGGGTGTGGCTCGACGAAGCGCGCATCGGCATCGCCGGCAAGAACACCGCGATTGGTGATGCCATCGGCCTGGCCCTTAAACGCCTGCGCATGCGTCCCGCCCAGAGCCGCGTGCTGATCCTGGTCACGGACGGCGCCAACAACGGCGGTGAAATCGACCCGCTCACCGCGGCTCGGCTGGCGGCCAAAGAAGGCGTAAAAATCTACCCGATCGGCATCGGCGCCGACCCGGAGCAAAGCGGCACCCTGGGTTTCCTCGGGATCAACCCGAGCCTGGACCTCGACGAACCGGCGCTGAAGGCCATCGCCCAAGCCACCGGCGGTCAGTACTTCCGCGCCCACGATGGCAAAGAACTGCAGGTGATCAAAGACACCCTCGACACACTCGAGCCGGTGACTCAACAACCGACCCAGGCCCGCCCGGCGCAAGCGTTGTATCACTGGCCTCTGGCGCTGGCATTGTTGTTGAGCATGTTGCTGGTGGTGCGCGAGCGCTGGCCGGATAACCCGTTGCAACGGCTGTTTACCAAGGATCTGTTTTTGCAAACGCAACTGCCTGATTGGCGCCAGCGGCTCAAACGCCTGCGTCTGCGGAGGCGCCGATGAGTGCGCTGTGGCCGTACTGGTTCCGCCCATGGTGGCTGCTGTTGTTGCCGCTATTGGGCTGGCTGCTCTGGCAACTCTGGCACCGGCAAAAACGCGCAGGGCGCTGGCAGATGATCTTGCCACCGGCCTTTCATGCCGCCCTGCTGAGCGGTGGAAACGGTCGCGACAGCAAGCTGCCATGGGTCGTCCTCGGCGTGGCGTGGGTGCTGACCGTTCTGGCCTTGCTGGGCCCGAGTTGGCAGCGCGTCGAACAACTCAGCCAGAAACCCGCCGACCCGCTGGTGGTCGTGCTGGAGCTGACGCCGGAAATGCTCGCCACCGACGTTGCGCCGAACCGACTCGAACAGGCCCGACGCAAGCTGTTGGACCTGCTGCAAGCCCGCAGCGACGCCCAGACCGCCATCGTCGTCTACTCCGGCAGCGCGCACACTTTGGTGCCACTGTCGGATGACCTGTCGACCAGCCGTAATCTGCTGGACGCGCTCAAGCCTTCGCTGATGCCCGAGGTCGGTCATCGTGCCGATCTCGCGGTGACCAAGGCGTTGGCGCTGTTGAATCAGGGCGATTTGGGTGAAGGCCGGATCCTGTTGATCGGTTCAACCCTGACGGACCTGGAACGTGAAGGCATTCGCCAGGTGCTGGAGAGGAAATCGACGCAGTTTCTGATGCTCGGAATCGGCACCGCCGAAGGCGCGCCGGTCGCTCAGGAGGACGGCAGTTTCCTCAAGGACGATCAGGGCGCGATTCTGGTGCCCCGTCTTGACAGCCCAAGCCTGAAGGCCTTTGCCAACGACCTCGGCGGAGACTATCGCCCGGCGCGTCTGGACGATGCCGATCTGCGCGGACTCGGCCTGCTTGATGGCCCACGCACCCTGCGCAACGACGGCCAGACCTTGCACCTCGACACCTGGGCCGATCAGGGTTACTGGTTGCTGCTGCCGCTGTTGCTGCTCGCCGCCTGTGCCGGTCGCCGTGGCTGGTTGTTCTGCTTGCCGCTGCTGTTCCTGCTGCCGCAACCGAGCTATGCCTTCGACTTCGAAGATCTGTGGTTGCGCCCTGATCAGCGAGGCCTGCATTTGCTCAGGCAAGGCCATCCGGCGAAGGCTTCGCAGCACTTTGAAGATCCGCAATGGCAAGGCGTGGCGCTGTATGAGGCCGGTGACTACAGCGGCGCCGCCCAGCGGTTCGCCAAAGGCAATGACGCCCACGCCCACTACAATCGTGGCAACGCCCTGGCCAAAAGCGGTGAGCTGGAAGCGGCGTTGGACGCCTACGATCAGGCGCTGGAGCGGCAACCTGATTTACGCCCGGCGCAGACCAATAAGGCATTGGTGGAAAGTCTGCTCAAGCAGAAAAACGCGCCGCCGGTTGAGCCGCAGAAATCCGCCGATGACGAAACCGAGACCAACGCGCAGGAACCGCCACCGGGGTCTGCTACACAACCGGCGGACAACGACCATCCCAAATCCGACGCCGAGCAGACCACGCCGGACGCCGGGCAACAGGCGACAACGCCGCCGAAACCGGGCGCCAATGAAGTCCCGGGCAGCGAATTGGGGGACGAGCAAACCACCACGCCTCCGATGCGGCCGGCCAGCGACAATATCGATGGCGAACAGCGTCAGGCGCTGGAGCAATGGCTGCGCAAGATCCCCGATGATCCGGGTGAATTGCTCAGGCGCAAATTCTGGTACGAACAGCAACAACATCAGGATCAGGAAAAAACGCGATGACCCGCTTCACCCTTCTCATGCTCGCCCTGTTGTTCAGCACCGTTGAGGCTCAGGCGGCAGCTCTGGTCGCCAGTGTCGATCGCAGTCGCCTGAACTCTGGCGAGACGGTCGAACTGACCCTGGAATCCAACGACGTGACGCAGTTCGGCAAGCCTGACCTGACGCCGCTGGAGCCGCTGTTCGAAGTGCGCGGCACCCGCCAAGTCAACCAGCTGACCACCCTGAACGGCGACAACCGCGCCACCACGCGCTGGATCATTACCTTGCTGCCGAAGGAAAACGGCAGCGTGACGATTCCACCGTTGCAACTGGGCGAGGCACAGAGCCAGCCGATCACCGTGCAAGTGGTCGAGAGCGAAACCCAGGACACCGCGAATAAACTGGCCCCGGTGTTCATCGACGCCAGCCTCGACCAGACCAGCGTGTACGTGCAGGCACAGGCCATCCTGACCTTGCGCATCTACCATTCGGTGTCGCTGTACGACGACAGCAGCCTGACCCCGTTGCAGATTCCCGATGCGCGCATCGAACAACTCGGCGAGTCACGCACGTACGAGAAAGTCATCAACACGCTACGCCATGGCGTGATTGAAATGCGCTATGCGATCTACCCGCAACACAGCGGCGAATTGACCATTCCGGCGCAGATCTTCAGTGCCACGCTCGTCGACGCGCAGCCCGCCCAGGACGCCGCCAGTCAGGCGCCGAAATCCGGGAAACTGATGCGTGTCAGCTCCGCCCCGATTCTGCTGACAGTCAAGGCCAAACCCATTACGTACCCGGCCGACCTGCCGTGGCTGCCGGCCCGTAGCCTGAGCCTGAGCGAAAGCTGGAACCCGGAGCCGGACCATGCGCAGGTGGGCGATTCGCTGACCCGCAGCCTGACCTTGAAAGCCGAAGGCCTGGCCAGCTCACAACTGCCGCCGCTGCCCGCCACCGACGTCAACGGCCTGCGGCGCTACCCGGATCAACCGGTATTGAGCAACCAGAGCACCGAGCGCGGTTTGATCGGCAGCCGTGAAGATCGCGAAGCGTTGGTGCCGGGCCGCAGCGGTGCAATCGAGCTGCCGGCGGTGGAAGTAGTCTGGTGGAACACCTTCGAAGATCACCTGGAACACAGCAGCCTGCCAGCCCGAAGCCTGCAAGTGGCGAGTAATCCAAGCCTGGTAGTCGATACACCGATGAGCACCACGCAAGTGAATGCCGGCGTCGACAGCGAAACCCTGTGGAAGTGGAAACTCAGCACCTTGATCCTGGCCTGCACCACCCTGCTCGGTTTCGGCCTCTGGTGGCGTGGCCGCTGGCAACCGGCGGTGCTGCGCGCCGCGCAGACCGGTCCGAGCCCACGCACCGTCCTCGACGAACTCAAGCGTGCCTGCCAGGCCAACGATTCCCACGCCACTCGCCAGGCCCTCGACGCCTGGGCCCGGCAACAACCAGAAACCCTCGCTGACATGGCCGCCCGCTTCGTGCCACTGTCCGACGCACTGGACGGCTTGAACGGCGCGCTCTACAGCGAAACCGGCCAGCACTGGCAAGGCGAAGAACTGTGGCGGGCAATCAAGGCGATCCCCATTGCCGAACGGGTTCAGGATCCGGTGGGTGACAGCGGCCTGCCGCCGCTTTACCCGAAATAACCCCAATCCTGTAGGAGCCGGCTTGCTGGCGAAACGAAGCTGAATCCCGCGGCGCCCTCGAGGCCGCCTTCGCGGGCAAGCCTCGCTCCTACAAGGATTCGCGCCCACCCCGCTCTTGCAGGAGCGAGGTTTGCCCGCGAAGGGGCCCTTGAAATTGGAGTTGAGTTTGAGGCAGCCATCGCCGGCAACCTGTTCCCGCGGTAGGTTTGATATCGCTTTACCCGTAAACTCTCTCCCCTTTCGCCGCCATCATTTTCCACGCGGCCATTACCTTATTTCCTACGGAGTTCGCCTTGCGTCTGTTCCACACCTCCGACTGGCACCTTGGGCAGAACCTGCACGGCCAGGAACGCGATTTCGAGCACGCCTGCTTTCTTGAATGGCTCTTGCGCCAGCTGAAGCTGGACCAGCCTGATGTGCTGTTGATCGCCGGCGATATCTTCGACACGGTCAATCCGCCGGTCAAAGCCCAGGAACGACTCTACGAATTCATCGTCAGCGCCCACGAACAGCAACCGTTGCTGACCATCGTGATCATCGCCGGCAACCACGACTCCGGCTCGCGGATTGAACTGCCCGCGCCGTTGATGCGCCGTTTGCGCACCCATGCGCTGGGTCGAGTGCTGTGGCTGGATGACGGCCAACTGGATGCCGAACGGTTGTTGCTGCCGTTGCCGGATGCCAGCGGTGAAATTGCCGGCTGGTGTTTGGCGCTGCCGTTTTTGCGTCCTGCCGAAGTGACCGGCGCGCAGTTGGGTGACAACTACCTGCGCGGCATCGGTCAGGTTCATGAATGGCTGATCGAGGCTGCCAATGCCAAACGCAAGCCGGGCCAGGCACTGATTGCCATCAGCCATGCGCACATGGCCGGTGGTTCCGTATCGGAAGACTCCGAGCGCAGTTTGATCATTGGTAATGCCGAAGCCCTGCCTGCCAGCCTGTTCGGGCCGAGCATCAGCTATGTCGCGCTGGGGCATTTGCACAAGCCGCAGAAGGTCAACGGTGAAGAACGCATCCGCTACAGTGGCTCGCCGATTCCGTTGTCGTTCTCGGAAATCGGTTATCAGCATCAGATTCTCGACGTCACGCTCGACGGCGAAACCCTGGTCAGCGTCGAACCGAAACTGATCCCCCGCGCGGTCAACCTGCAACGCATCGGCCCGGCGCCCCTGGCCGAGATCCTCTTGCAACTGGCCGACTTGCCGAACATCGATTTGCTCGCCGACATCCAGCGTCAGCCGTGGCTTGAGGTTCGCGTGCGTCTCGACGAACCGCAACCCGACTTGCGCCATCAAGTAGAAAGCGCGCTGCAAGGCAAAGCCGTGCGCCTGGTGCGCATCGCCGCCGAGTACGCCGGCAACGGCAGTCGCGAGGGCGTCGATGACGGCACCACGTTGATTGAACTGGACCAGCTCACGCCACAGGAATTGTTCAGTCGCGCCTGGCAAGACAGCTACGGCAGCGAGGTCGATGAGCAGACGCTGAAGGACTTTGCCGAGCTGTTGCAGGATGTGCAAATGGAGAGCGAACAACCATGAAGATCCTCGCGATCCGCCTGAAAAACCTCGCCTCCCTGGCCGGACCTTTTGAAATCGACTTCACCGCTGAACCGCTGGCGAGTGCCGGTCTGTTCGCGATCACCGGGCCGACAGGCGCTGGCAAAAGCACCTTGCTCGATGCGTTGTGCCTCGCCCTGTTTGGCGCCGTGCCGCGCTTGAGTAACGCTCAGGTGTCGGCCAAGGCGCCGGACGCCGATGGCGAAATCAGCACCGGTGACCCGCGCACCTTGCTGCGTCGTGGCACCGGCGAAGGGTATGCCGAAGTGGATTTCGTCGGCATCGACGGCCGTCGTTACCGCGCGCGTTGGGAAGCCAATCGCGCGCGCGAAAAGGCTGGCGGCAAGCTGCAGGCCAGCCGTCAGAGTCTGCGCGACATCGATCAGGATCAGTTGCTGGCCAGTCAGAAAGTCGAGTTCAAAACCCAGCTTGAAGCCGTGCTGGGCCTGAACTTCGAACAGTTCACCCGCGCCGTGCTGCTGGCCCAGAGCGAGTTCAGTGCCTTCCTCAAGGCGAACGACAACGAGCGCAGCGAACTGCTGGAGAAGCTCACCGACACCGCGCTGTACACCCGCCTCGGTCGCCGCGCGTTCGACAAAGCCAAAGAAGCCCGCGAAGCGCACAAGCTGTTGCAGGATCAGGCCACGGGCGTGACGCCGCTGTCCACCGAGGCTCGGGCCGAGCTGGATGAACGTTTCAACGAAGCGCAGCAGCAACTCAAGACCCAGCAGTCGCAGCTTAAACAGCTTGAATTGCAGCACACTTGGCTCAAGGACCTGCGTCAATTGCAGGACGAGCAACAGAGCGCCACCGAGCAACTGACCAGCGCCCGGCAGCATTGGGAAAGCCTGGCCGGCGAACGCTTGAAGCTGACGCGCCTGGAGCAACTGGCCCCGCAACGGCACCAGTTCGCCCGCAAGACCGAACTCACCGCCCAGCTCACCCCGCTGGCGGCGCAGATTCAGCAACACACCCAGCAGCAAGCGGAGTTGAACGAGCGTCAGACGCAACTCGAACAGAGCTTGAGCGCTGCGCAGACCGCGCTGGTCGAAGCCCAACGCCAACACACCGAAAAGGCTCCGCTGCTGCGACAGGCGTTTGAAGCGCAAAGCACCCTCGCCCGGCTGATCAAAGACGCCAGCGCGAGTGCGGACCTCAAACAACAAGCGGAATTGGCCAGCACTCAAGGGCAGAACACGATTCAGGGCCTGCTTGAGCAACAGAAGCAGGTGGCTGCACGTCTGGAGCGGATTGCCGGGGAGCTTGAACAAAGCTCCCCTCTGGCGCCGCTGAGCGAGGCGTGGAACGCCTACCGTGATCGCCTGCAACAGCTGATGCTGATCGGCAATCGCTTGAACAAGGGCAAGGCTGAACTGGCTGCCCTGGAGCAAGGCGCCGCCCGCGCGAGCGAAGAACTGGCCGCGCAAAAGCAACATCTGGAAGTGCTCTACAAAGAGGCCGGTGCCGAACCCGAGGCCGTGGCCGAACAGATCCAGTTGCTCGGTACGCTGTTGCAGGACAACCGCAAACAGCTGCGAGCGTTCGAAGAACTGACCCGGCTGTGGGCCAGCCAGCAAGAGATCGACAAGCGCGGCGCGGAGCTTACGCAACGCCAGCTCCGCGCTCAGCAGGAACGTGATCGCCTGACCCAGGACGGCGTGAAAACCAAGAACGACCTGGTCGTCGCCGAACAGACCCTCACCGTCACTCGCGAACTGCTGGAGCGTCAGCGTCTGGCCCGCAGCGCCAGTGTCGAAGAATTGCGCGCACAGTTGCAGGACGATCAGCCGTGCCCGGTCTGTGGCAGCCCCGACCATCCTTACCATCAGCCCGAAGCGTTGCTGCAGAGTCTTGGTCGCCACGATGAAAGCGAGCAGGCCAACGCGCAAAAAGCCGTTGATCTGCTCAAAGAAAAACTCACCGATTTACGCGGCGAAGTCGGCGGCTTGATCGCTCAGCAAAAAGAACTGTTGCAGCAACAAGAACAACTCGCCACCCAGCAACAAGGCCTGACGCCGAGCCTCGAAGCGCATCCGTTGTCCACGCAATTGCTGGCGCAGGACGCGAGCAAACGCGACGGTTGGCTGGCGCAGCAAAACAGCCAGTTGAACCAGAGCATCACCCAGGATGAACAACGGCAAACTGCCCTGCTCACCCTGCAACAAGACGCGGCTCGCCTTCAGCAGCAACTGCGCAGTGCCGAAGCGGCGAGCCTGCAAGCGACGCAGCACCTGAGCAATCAGCAGCGTGAGCTGAGCAGTGATCGCCAGCGTCTCGACGAGGAGCTGAGCGCCTTCAGCACCCTGCTTCCGGCGGATACGCTGGAGGCCTTGCGCAACGAACCGGCTGCGACCTTCATGCAGCTTGACCGGCAGATCGCCCAGCGTCTGGAGCAACTCGACCAGCAACGCGATGAACTCGGTGAGCAGCAACAACGCCAACAGACACTGGAAAAAGAACAGGACCGCCAACTGGCCCGCGCCCAGACACTGGAAGCGGCTCAGCAACAGTTCACCGTCCTCGCCGAGCAGCAACAGGCTTGCCAGCAACAGCTGACGCAATGGCTGGGCGAACACAGCAGCGCCGAACACTGGCAGCAGCAACTGGATCAAGCCGTCGAACAGGCGCGCACTGCCCAGGCAACGGCCAATCAGGAACTGCAAACCGTGCACACACGGTTAGTCGAACTGGCCGCTGAACTCAAAGCCAAACACGAGCGTCTGCTGGCCCTGGAAACCGAGGATCGCGAACTGAGCGCGAAGATCGCCGACTGGCGGGCCTTGCATCCGGAGCTGGATGACGGCGGGCTGGAAGCACTGTTGAGTGTCGACGATCAGCACGTCAGCGAACTGCGGCAGCACTTGCAGCAAAGCGAAAAAGCCATCGAGCAGGCCAACGTGCGATTGCAGGAGCGCGATCAGCGCCTGCTCAATCATCAGGCGCAACACAACGGTAATCTCGACGCCGAGCAACTCGCCACGGCCCTGACAGACCTGCAAAACCTGTTCGCCGCCAGCGAACACCGCTGCGCCGAACTGCGTGCCGAACAGGCCGAGGATCAGCGTCGGCAGAACGCCAATCAGGCCCTGGCGCAGCAGATCGCCGACGCCTACAGCGAATACCAGCGCTGGGCACGTTTGAATGCTTTGATCGGTTCGGCCACTGGCGACACCTTCCGCAAGATCGCCCAGGCCTACAACCTCGATTTGCTGGTACACCACGCCAACGTGCAGTTGCGGCAACTGGTGCGGCGTTATCGCCTGAAACGCGGCGGCAGCATGCTCGGGTTGTTGGTGATGGACACCGAGATGGGCGATGAGCTGCGCTCGGTGCATTCGTTGTCGGGCGGCGAGACGTTCCTGGTGTCGTTGGCTTTGGCGCTGGGTTTGGCGTCGATGGCTTCGAGCACACTGAAAATCGAATCGCTGTTCATCGACGAAGGCTTCGGCAGCCTTGATCCGGAGTCCCTGCAACTGGCCATGGATGCGCTGGATGGCTTGCAGGCCCAGGGCCGCAAGGTCGCGGTGATTTCCCACGTGCAGGAAATGCATGAGCGGATTCCGGTGCAGATCCAGGTCCACCGCCAGGGCAATGGCCTGAGCACCCTGGAGGTGAAATGAATACGCTGTATTCGTTCCGCCGCTGCCCTTACGCCATGCGAGCGCGAATGGCCCTGCGCTATTCGGGCGTTGCGGTGCAGATTGTCGAAGTCAGCCTGAAGGCCAAGCCTGCCGAGATGCTTGAGCTATCGGCCAAGGGCACGGTGCCGGTGCTGAGTGTCGACGGTCAGGTGATCGATGAAAGCCTGGCGATCATGCACTGGGCCTTGGCGCAGAACGACCCGCAGGATTGGTTGCTCAAGGATGATCCCGTCGCACAGGCGCACATCACCGCGCTGATTGAAGAGAACGATCAGGCGTTCAAGGTGCATCTGAATCGTTACAAGTACGCCGAGCGTTACCCGGAGCAGCCGATGGAAGCCTATCGTGCTGCGGGCGAGGTGTTCTTGCGCAAGCTGGATGAGTTGCTGGAGGGGCGCGACTATTTGCTGGCCGGGCATCCGAGCCTGGCGGATGTGGCGTTGATGCCGTTCATACGGCAGTTCGCCCATATTGATCGCGAATGGTTCGGGCAGACGCCTTACGTGCGGTTGCAGGCGTGGTTGCAGCGGTTTCTGGAGTCGGAACTGTTCATCGCAATCATGGCCAAGTAACAATCCCTGTGGCGAGGGGGCTTGCCCCCGTTGGGCCGCGAAGCGGCACCCTACATTTCTTCAGGTGCATAGAGTTTGCAGGATTGACGACTGCTTCGCAGCCGAACGGGGGCAAGCCCCCTCGCCACAATGGATCTCTCTGGCCTGCAGCTCTTAGGCGAACACCTCGCACATTTCCAGAACGGAGCAATCAACCTGGAACGGCCCGAAGAAATCGTCTTGCCGTTTCATGGGCGGATTGCCGGCCAGCAAGCCCAGAGCTTTTGCGGTTTCAATATTACGCGCAAGGTTGTGATTGGCTTCGATGGACCGTGCAACGGAACCCGCCGAGCCCTGCCCTATCCCCAACAGGGAAGAGCCATTGGTCATGAACGCCAGGAAGGCGATGACCCAGAGTTTGCCCCCTTTCATGCCCCTGCCGCTCCCGCCAAGTCTTCGTGATCGACCACCACGTTTTGAGCGCGGTGTTCGAACTGGATGGCGGGATAAGCGACCTGAACGGGTGCTTCAAACGTGTGCTGCGATTGCGCCGAAATGCTGACGACCAGTACCAGGGCCACGTAAAGACCTATGGCCAGGTAGGCGCCGTATTTGGCAGAAGTGATGATTGAGCTGGCCATGGTGTTCTCCGTGGGCATGTTTCAGAGCCCACAGAATCGATCAAAAAAGCTGTGACAACCACTCAGGGTTTTCCATAGTAACCATCAGCTTCATTAATCATTAAGCCAGTCTATTTCAGTCTTCAATAAAACTCATCAAGCGCTCGCGGGCCGCATCCGGCTCGTCTGGAACGGGCTGGGCAGCCGAAAGAATGGGGGCGGAATACAGAAACAGAAGAACCACTGCCAGACGCATCGCCATGCTGTCGATCCTTGTTATTGGAAAAGGAGTCAAAAACTCAGCGTCAAATCTAAACGCAATAGCCATGTGATATCAAGCCGTTGATTGATGGCAATGTGATGCTGTCGTAAACGCGTTATGCAGGAGCGACATCACTCAGGTTTCTCGATGCTTCTCAGCCCGATCGACGCAAGTGACTTCGCTCCTGCATAAAAGGTGCAGGGCTTGAATTTCAGGCTTGGGTCTTGTGATCCAGTGCCGCGTAGAAGTTGGCGCTCTGTTGCAGGTATTTCTGGGTGTAGCTCTGGGCGTGGGATTTTTTGTCGCTGATTTCAACGTTGGCGCTGGCTGGCAGAGCAACGGTGGCAGAGATGGCGGATGCGGCGATGATGGAAAAGAGATTGAAGTTCATGGCGGTATTCCTCGGATTCAGTTGGCTTGCTTGCCCGGTGGGGCCGTGAAGCAAACTTAACCTTCGAGGTTGACGCCTTGAAATCTTTTGTAGCATTAGCAGATATCAGTCTCATTAATACAAGGATGCAGGCCCCATCAACCGGGGCCTGCGGCCTATTGACGCACCAGGAACTTGAGGTCGCTCGGGGCATCCATCGGCAGTTTCTGCACGGTTTTACCCAGCAGACCGCTCTTGGCATCGCGCTCGACCACGACAATCTGGTTGCTCTTCTGATTGGCAATCAGCAAAAACTTGCCGCTCGGGTCGAGGCTGAACTCGCGCGGGTGATCACCTTCCACCGAACGACGCTGCAGCTCCTTGAGATGCCCGCTCGCAGGATCAATGGCAAATACCAGCAACTGATTGGCAGTGCCACGGTTGCTGACGTACAGGAACTTGCCATCGGCCGATGCGTGCAGCGCAGCAGCGGCCTTGTCGGACGTGGGCTGCCCCGCCGCCAGATCAACCATCTGGGTTTGCTCAAGCTTGCCGTTCTGGTGATCGAACACCGCAACCTGCGCGCTCATTTCCATGGTCAGCCAGGCATGTTTGCCATCGGCGCTGAACAACAAATGACGCGGCCCGCTTCCGGCTGGCAACTGGACCGACGCCAGTGGGGCGGCAGTCAACGGCAGCTCCGGATTAGCCTTGGGATCGAAGCGGTAGACAAAGATCTTGTCGGCGCCCAGGTCATTGGAGAATACAAACTTGCCGTCCGGCGACGAAACCGTCGAATGCACATGCGCCGACATCTGCCGCTCGGGATTGACCCGGCTCGACGGGTGACTGCTCATCTGCACCACAGACTTGAGCTTGCCATCGGTGCCCACGGGCAACACCGCCAGGGTGCCACCCGGGTCTTCAACCACGGAATAATTGCTGACGAACAGATGGCTGGCGTCACCGCTGAGGCTTGAGTGCGTCGGCTCGTTGCCCAGGCTCTGCACCTGATTGATCAGGCTCAGTGCATGGGTCTTGGGGTCGATCGCATAACTGCTGACGCGCCCGACCGGGTCTTTCTGGCCCGGGCCATTTTCGTTGACCACGAACAGGCGCTGCTGATCTTTGGACACTGTCATCCACGACGGGTTTTCACTGGTGACCACTTGCAACGGCATAGGGTTGATCTGCCCGGTGTCGCTGTCGAAGTTCAGGCGATAAATCCCCTGGCTCTGCCCCGCCGTGTACGAACCGACCAGCAACTGATACTCGTCGGCCGATGCCACCTCAATGCCCATCGCGCCGAGGCTGCCGGCCATCAACAGTGGCCAGAGCTTATGCATCCTCATTCCCTGCTTCCTCGTCGTCATCACCGCGGAACGCGGTCATGCACACCAACCGGTGCTCGCCGGAAGCTCCGGTGATCAACCAGCTTTGCAGGGTTGGATCGAAGGTTGCGGCCTCGACCTCGGCCGGGGTGAACTCCCAGTGCTTGGACACACGGCCGTCGAGGAGCTCGATGTGCAGATTGTCGTCTTCATCGAGGGAGAATTCGAAGGCGTGCAGCCCGTCGATTTCCACCATATCGCAGTGTTCGAGGGTGGCGAGCAAGGTGTCGGTTGCGGCAGTCATGGCAGTCAATCTTTGAATGGAAAGACGCAATGATAGCTCAATGTGGCAGCGCCCTAGCGCCGACCACAAAACTCGGACACAACGCAGGACAAATGTGGGAGCGGGTTTGCTCGCGAAGGCGGAGTGTCAGTCGACACATGTATTGACTGATACACCGCCTTCGCGAGCAAGCCCGCTCCCACAGGGGTTGTGTGCTTGGCCGTTAGAGGGCGTCGCGGGATGGCTTGCCGTCCACCAGGCGCTGAATGCGCAGTGGATTGGCGTTCTTCAACGGTTCCGGCAACAGGCTGTCCGGATAGTTCTGGAAGCACACCGGACGCAGGAACCGATCAATCGCCAACGTGCCCACCGACGTGCCACGCGCATCGGAAGTCGCTGGATACGGCCCGCCGTGGACCATCGAATCACAGACTTCAACACCCGTCGGATAGCCATTGAGCAGGATCCGCCCGACCTTTTGCTCAAGCAATGCCGTCAACTCGCTGAACTGTTCGAAGTCCGCCGGTTCACCAATGATCGTCGCCGTCAGCTGCCCGTGCAGGCCGTTCAATGCGGCACTGAGTTGCGTCTGATCCACCACTTCGACGAACACCGTGGTCGGGCCGAACACTTCTTCCTGCAGCACTTCATCGCCATTGATCAACAGGCTGACATCGGCTTTGAACAACTGCGGTTGCGCCTGATTGCCTTGCTGCGGATTGCCAGCCAGGTGCTCGATGCCCGGGTGAGCGAGGAGTTTTTGCAGGCCTTTGCCATAGCTGCTCAAGGTTCCGGCGTTGAGCATCGTCTGCGCCGGCTGATCTCCGATGAACCCGGCCACCTGTTGCACGAACGCGGTGAACTGCGGCGAGCGAATACCGATCACCAGACCGGGATTGGTGCAGAACTGTCCGCAACCCTGAACCACCGAAGCGGTCAGGTCACGGGCGACGGTGTCGGCCCGAGCGTCCAGTGCCTGGGGCAACACGATCACCGGGTTGATGCTCGACATCTCGGCGAACACCGGGATGGGTTGTGGACGCGCGGCGGCCATGTCGCACAACGCACGACCACCCTTCAGCGAACCGGTGAAACCGACCGCCTGAATCGCCGGGTGCTTGACCAGCGCTTCGCCGACTCCGCCGCCGTAGATCATGTTGAACACCCCGGCCGGCATGCCGGTTTTTTCCGCCGCGCGAATCAACGCATCAGCCACCTGTTCAGCGGTGGCCATGTGGCCACCGTGAGCCTTGAACACCACCGGGCAACCGGCGGCCAGCGCCGACGCGGTATCACCGCCTGCGGTGGAGAAGGCCAACGGAAAGTTGCTCGCGCCGAACACGGCGACAGGCCCGAGGCCGATTCGGTATTGGCGCAGGTCCGGACGGGGCAGCGGTTGGCGATCCGGCAATGCCTGATCGATTCGCGCGCCGTAGAAATCGCCGCGACGCAGTACTTTGGCGAAGAGTCGCATCTGTGCGCTGGTACGCCCACGCTCGCCTTGAATACGTCCGGCAGGTAACGCAGTTTCGCGGCAGACCACGGCGACAAAGTCATCGCCCAGGGCGTCGAGTTCATCGGCAACCGCATCGAGAAACTGCGCACGACGTTCCGCGCTCAGGCTGCGATAGGCCGGGTAAGCGGCGGCGGCAGCCTTGGCGGCGGCATCGACTTCTTCAGGTGTCGCCTGGAAGAAATCATGAGGTAAAGCCTCGCCGGTGCTAGCGTCGACGCTCTGCATTTTGATGCTGCCGGCAGCGCTGCGCTGGCCGCCGATGTAGTTGTGACCGAGAATCTGGGTCATGGGTGTCTCCTTAAAGGGTGCCGACGGTGCCGGGTTCGAACACTGCTTCAACCGGTGCAATCCCGTTGATCAACGGTGCGCCGAACTCGGCCTGGCTGATCTCGAACACGTCACCCGGCCGGGTGCGAATGCCGTCGGCAAAGGACAGGGTCGCGGTGCCGAAGAAATGAATGTGCACGTCCCCCGGACGCAGGAACTGGCTGTACTTGAAATGGTGGTACTCGAGGTTTTCCAGGCTGTGGCACATGTTGGCCTCGCCGCTGAGGAACTCGTTCTGCCACAGCACTTCACCGTCACGCAGGATGCGACTGGTGCCGGCCAGATGCTGCGGCAGTTCGCCGACGCGCAGCTCCGGACCGTAGCTGCAACTGCGCAGTTTCGAGTGTGCGAGGTAGAGGTAATTCTTGCGCTCCATGACGTGATCGGAAAACTCGTTGCCCACCGCAAAACCGAGGCGATACGGCTTGCCGTCGTGGCCGATGACGTAGAGACCACTGAGTTCAGGCTCTTCACCCGCGTCTTCGGCAAACGGCGGTAGCGGGAACGGTTGACCCGGACGCACGACGATGCTGCCGTCACCCTTGTAAAACCACTCCGGTTGCACGCCGGCCTGACCAGCCGCCGGCTTACCGCCCTCCACGCCCCATTTGAAAATGCGCATGGTGTCGGTCATCGCGGCTTCGTCGCCGGCCTGTTGGTGCATTTTGTCGCGGGCCGAAGCGCTGCCCAGATGGGTCAGGCCGGTGCCGCTGACCAGCATGTGCGCCGGGTCCGGGTGATCCAGCGGTGGCAGGATTCGCAGTTGGGCCAGCAGGTCCGCGTAGTCATGGCTGATGCCCAGACCCAGGGTTTTTACCTGCTGCTCAAGATTGACGCCCGCCTCGATCGCCGCCAGAGCCAGGTCCCGCACCGTTCGCGCGTCCTGCACTTCGCGGATCAGCCCCTCCTCGACCACGCCCACCCGACGCTCGCCGTTACTTAACTCGAATTGAACCAAACGCATGAAATTCTCCTGTCTATTCAAATCACCGCTGTTCCCTGTGGGAGCGAGCCTGCTCGCGATGAGGCCGTCACATCCGACATCAGCGTTGAATGTCAGTCCGTCATCGCGAGCAGGCTCGCTCCCACAGTTGATCGGTGTACATCCTCAGGTACGGGTCGCGCCGCGAGCGCTGGCTGCAAACTGATCCGCTGCCAGCACATGCTTGCGCTCCAGCAACCGATACACCACGCCAGTCAACACCAGCCCGAACACCATCACCCCCGACAGGAAATACAGCCCCGAAGCCAGGTTGCCGGTGTATTCCTTCAGCGCGCCGATCACGAACGGACCGATGTAGCCACCCAGATTGCCCACGGAGTTGATCAACGCAATCCCCGCCGCCGCACTCGCCCCGGCAAAGAAACGACCGGGCAAGGTCCAGAACACCGCGGTGCAGGAAAACAACGCAAACGCCACCAGGCACAACGCCGCGAGTTGCAGCACCGGCACCGTCAGCCAGGCGCTGAGGAACAGACCGATAGCACCCAGCACGTAAAGCACCGCCAAATGGCCGTAGCGATCATTCAAGCGGTCGGAACTGCGCGGGATGATCAGCAACCCCACAATCCCGAAGATGTACGGCACCGATGACACGAAACCGGTCACCAGATCCGTGCCACCAAACTGTTTGATCAACGTCGGCAACCACAGGCCCAGGCCATAGATGCTCAAGGTCACCGGCAGATAAAACAGCGCCAGCAGCAACACGCGTTTGTCTTTCAGGGCGTGCAGCGGATTGCCGTGACGGGTTTGGCCGTATTCTTCCAGGTCTTTTTTCAGCTCACCGGTCAGCCAGTCTTTCTCGGCCTGGTCCATCCATTTCACCTGTTGCGGACCATCCGGCAGGTAACGCAGCACTGGCCAAGTCAGCAGGATCGCCGGGGTGCCGATGACAATGAACAGCCACTGCCAGCCATGCAGACCGAGGATGCCGTCCATGCCGAGCAAGCCGCCGGACACCGGGCCGGTGATCATCATCGCGATAGGTTGGGACAGGATGAACAGCCCGAGGATCTTGCCGCGATGGCGAACCGGGAACCATTGGGTGATGTAGTAGAGGACGCCCGGGAAGAACCCGGCTTCGGCCGCGCCGAGCAGGAAGCGCATGACATAGAAGCTGTGCGGCCCCTGGACGAAGGCCATGCCGATGGTGATGGCGCCCCAGGTGACCATGATCCGCGCAAACCAGCGCCGGGCGCCGAAGCGGTCGAGCATCAGGTTGCTGGGGATTTCCAGCAAGAAGTAGCCAATGAAGAACAACCCTGCTCCAAGGCCATAAGCCGCGTCACCCAAGCCAATGTCGGCGCCCATGTGCAGCTTGGCGAACCCTACGGCGGAGCGATCCACATAGGCGATCAGGTACAGCAGGATCAGGAAGGGAATCAGTTTCAGCGTGATGCGACGAATAAGCCGCAGTTCCTGGCTCATGAGATCGGTCTCCGATTGTTGTTTTTATAGAACCTCGGGGGACGCCTCTCGCTGAAAACAGCCAGGGCCATCCCTCCGTTGAAAGCGACTATATAGTAATACTAATTACCCAACAACACTTCCAAATCGGCAAATTTGAGCTTATGTTACGCCTTAGCTCGAACAATATAGTCATACAATAAGAGAATCGATCATGTCTGATAAGAAACCCAACCTGCGTTCCGCCCAATGGTTTGGCACCGCCGACAAGAACGGCTTCATGTACCGCAGCTGGATGAAGAATCAGGGCATCGCCGACCACCAGTTCCACGGCAAGCCGATCATCGGCATCTGCAACACCTGGTCGGAACTGACCCCGTGCAACGCGCATTTCCGCCAGATCGCGGAACACGTCAAACGCGGCGTGATCGAGGCCGGTGGTTTTCCAGTGGAATTCCCGGTGTTCTCCAACGGCGAATCCAACCTGCGCCCCACCGCCATGCTCACCCGCAACCTGGCGAGCATGGACGTTGAAGAAGCGATTCGTGGCAACCCGATTGATGGCGTGGTCCTGCTGACCGGTTGCGACAAAACCACCCCGGCACTGCTGATGGGCGCGGCCAGTTGCGACGTGCCGGCGATCGTCGTCACCGGCGGGCCGATGCTCAACGGCAAGCACAAAGGCCAGGACATTGGTTCCGGCACCGTGGTCTGGCAGCTCAGCGAACAAGTGAAAGCCGGCACCATCACCATTGACGATTTCCTCGCGGCCGAGGGCGGCATGTCCCGTTCGGCCGGCACCTGCAACACCATGGGCACCGCATCGACTATGGCCTGCATGGCCGAAGCACTGGGCACTTCCCTGCCACACAACGCGGCGATTCCCGCAGTGGATGCACGGCGTTATGTGTTGGCGCACATGTCCGGCATGCGCGCGGTGGAGATGGTCCGCGAAGATCTGCGGCTGTCGAAGATCCTGACCAAGGAAGCTTTCGAAAACGCCATTCGCGTGAACGCCGCCATCGGTGGCTCGACCAACGCCGTGATCCACCTGAAAGCCATCGCCGGTCGCATCGGCGTCGAACTGGACCTGGACGACTGGACCCGCATTGGCCGCGGCATGCCGACCATCGTCGACCTGCAACCGTCCGGGCGTTTCCTGATGGAAGAGTTCTACTACGCCGGCGGCCTGCCTGCCGTGCTGCGCCGCCTCGGTGAAGCCAATCTGATTCCGAACCCGGACGCTCTGACCGTCAACGGCAAGACCCTCGGCGAGAACACCAAGGACGCGCCGATCTATGGTCAGGACGAAGTGATCCGCACCCTCGACAACCCGATCCGCGCCGACGGCGGCATCTGCGTGCTGCGCGGCAACCTCGCGCCACTCGGTGCGGTGCTCAAACCTTCCGCCGCCAGTGCCGAACTGATGCAACATCGCGGGCGTGCCGTGGTGTTCGAGAACTTCGACATGTACAAGGCGCGGATCAACGATCCGGAACTGGACGTCGATGCCAACTCGATTCTGGTGATGAAGAACTGCGGGCCGAAGGGTTATCCGGGCATGGCTGAAGTCGGCAACATGGGCTTGCCGGCCAAGCTGCTGGCTCAGGGCGTGACGGACATGGTGCGCATTTCCGACGCACGCATGAGCGGCACGGCGTACGGCACGGTGGTTTTGCACGTTGCCCCGGAAGCAGCGGCCGGCGGGCCTTTGGCGACGGTGAAGGAAGGCGACTGGATTGAGCTAGATTGCGCCAACGGGCGTTTGCACCTGGATATTCCGGATGCGGAACTGGCGGCGCGCATGGCTGATCTGCAACCGCCGCAAAATCTGATCGTGGGCGGTTATCGCCAGCTGTACATCGACCATGTGCTGCAAGCGGATCAGGGTTGCGATTTCGACTTCCTGGTCGGCTGCCGCGGCTCCGAAGTGCCCCGCCACTCCCACTAATCACATCAGTCCCCTGTGGGAGCGGGCTTGCTCGCGAAAGCGGTAGTGCATTCAGCATTTTTGTTGACTGACACACCGCCTTCGCGAGCAAGCCCGCTCCCACATTGATTTGCACTTGCCTCAAGATTGCGCCGCGCCTGCTATCATGCGCGGCATCTCCATCGCACAGGATCGCGCCGTTCCCCATGGATTACCGCAAACCCTCCGACCGCAAAAGCATGCACTCGCGCATCGTCCAGGAACTGGGCATGCAGATCGTTTCCGGACGCTTCAAGCCGTGTGACAAACTGCCCGCCGAAGCCCTGCTGTGCGAGGAGTACGCGGTCAGCCGCCCGGTGCTGCGCGAAGCCACCCGCGTGCTGGTTGCCAAAGGCCTGGTGTATTCCCGCCCCCGGGTCGGCACCGTGGTCAAGCAGCGCAAGGAATGGCACATGCTCGATCCGGATGTGTTGCACTGGCTGATGCAAAGCAGCCCGCAAAATGAATTCTTCGATTTGCTGACCAGCGTGCGCAGCATCATCGAACCCGCTGCCGCCGCCCTCGCTGCGCAATTCGCCACCGACGCCGACATCGCCTCCATCGGCGAAGCCTACCAGCGCATGGAAGCCGCGCCGACGCCTGAAGCGCTGTTGCAGCCCGACCTGGATTTCCACAGCCGCATTGCCGACGCGACCCACAACGACCTGTTGGCCAACCTGTGCAACATGCTGTCGGTGGCGATTGCTGAAGCGCTGAAGCATTCCAACCAGCGGCCGAACCTGCATGAACTGGCGCTGCCTCGGCACAAGGCGATCCTCACTGCGATCGAAAACCGTGATGCGCTGGGTGCGCGGCATGCGACCCTCGTACAGCTTGATGATGCGCGCAGCGCGCTGAACGTCGTGCTGGGCACCGATCCCTCCTAACACCACAACTCCAATGTGGGAGCGAGCCTGCTCGCGATGGCAATTTCACATTCAACATTGATGTTGGCTGGTAGACCGCCATCGCGAGCAGGCTCGCTCCCACAGGGGCCGGTGTGAATCTTCAGATGAAAAAAAGCCGCAACCAGGGTTGCGGCTTTTTTGTTTCAGCCAGGGATCAGTGAGCGAACAACGAGTTGCCCTTCTGCCCCGCCAGTTTCTCCGGCTTGATCAGGAACCGCGCCAGCGCTGGCAACAGCCACAATGCGCCGAACATGTTCCACAGCAGCATAAAGGTCAGCATCAGGCCCATGTCAGCCTGGAACTTGATGGCCGAGAAGATCCAGGTGCACACGCCGATCGCCAGGCACAGGCCGGTGAACAGCACGGCTTTACCGGTGGACTTCAGCGTCTGGTAGTAGGCTTCTTGCAACGGCAGGCCCGCACGCAGGAAGGTTTCCAGACGGCTATAGATGTAGATGCCGTAGTCCACGCCAATCCCTACCCCCAGCGCCACCACCGGCAAGGTCGCGACTTTCACGCCGATGCCCATGAAGGCCATCAGGGCGTTGCCGAGTACCGAGGTCAGCACCAGCGGCAGCACGATGCACAAGGTCGCCGCCCAGGAGCGGAAGGTGATCATGCACATGGTAGCGACGCAGATGTAGACGAGGATCAGGATGGTCAGCTCGGATTCCTTGATCACCTCGTTAGTGGCCGCCTCGATGCCGGCGTTACCCGCCGCGAGGATGAATTCCAGGCCGTCCTTGTTGTTTTCCTTGGCGAAGTCCTGCACCGCATGCACCGCGCGGTCCAGCGTTGCGGCCTTGTGGTCATTGAGGAACACCAGCACCGGCGCCAGGGAGCAGCTGTTGTTGTACAAGCCATCGGCACGGGCGATGGAGTTGTTCAGGACGTCAGGGTTGCGCGACAGGGTTTCCCATTTCAGGTTGCCCTCGTTCATGCCCTTGATCATCTGCTTGGATACAGTCACCAGGGAAATCGCCGACTGCACGCCCTCGGTGTTCTGCATCTTCCACATCAGCTCGTCGATCGGCGCCATGGCTTCGTAGCGCGAGCAGCCTTCGGACTTGGTCTTGACCATTACCACCAACACGTCGGAGCTGGTGGAGTAGTTGCTGATGATGAAGTTGTTGTCCTTGTTGTAGCGCGAGTCAGGACGAAGCTCCGGAGCACCTTGGTCAAGGTCGCCGATCTTCAGGTTCTGGCTGTACCAGAGGCCGCCACCAAAGGCCAACAAGGCCAGGACGATCGACACCGGTGCGACTTTCGGGCTGGCAAAGCCCGACAGCAGGCGCCAGAACGGGTGTTCGCGGTGTGCGTCTTTCTTGCTGCGTTCGACGGCGCGCTTGCTGATGCCGACGTAGGAGATCGCCACCGGCAGCAGGATCAGGTTGGTGAACACGATCACCGCCACACCAATGGAGGCGCCGATGGCCAGCTCGCGAATCACACCGATGTCGATGATCAGCAGCGTGATGAAGCCCACGGCGTCCGCGAGGATCGCGATCATCCCCGGCAGGAACAGCTGACGGAACGTGCGTCGTGCGGCAGTCAAGGCGTTGTCCGCTTCGCTGGACTGCAAGGCGATGCCGTTGATCTTCTGCACGCCATGGGAAATACCGATGGCGAAGATCAGGAACGGCACCAGCATCGAATACGGATCAAGCCCGAAACCAAAGAAGTGCATCAAGCCCAGCTGCCAGACCACCGCCACCAGCGTCGTACTCAACACCGCCACGGTGCTGCGCATGCAGTTGGTGAACCAGTACAGCAGGATCAGGGTGATGATGAAGGCGACGCCGAAGAACATCACCACCATGACCAGACCATCAATCAGGTCGCCGACTTTCTTGGCGAAACCGACGATGTGGATCTGCACGTTAGGGTTCTGCGCTTCAAACTTGTCGCGGATCTTTTCTTCCAGCTCGTGGGAGAACTTGCGGTAATCCAGTGCCAGCAACTTGCCCTGGTCCTGCGGGTCCGGGTAGGACTCCAACAGCGGGATGTCGACGATGCTCGACTTGAAGTCGTTGGCCACCAGACGCCCGACCTGACCGGACTTGAGCACGTTGTTGCGCAGCAGGTCGAGGCTTTGCTGGGAGCCGTTGTAGCTCTGCGGGATCACTTCGCCACCGGCGAAGCCCTCCTCCGTCACCTCGGTCCAGCGTACGCTCGGGCTCCACAGCGACTTGAGGCCGGAACGGTCGACGCCGGAAATGTAGAACACCTCGTCGTTGATCTGACGCAGGGTCTCCATGTACTCCTTGGAGAAAATGTCACCATCGGTGGCTTCAACGGAAATGCGCACCGTGTTGCCCAGGTTCGCCAGATCGTTACGGTGTTCCATCATCTTTTGAATGAAGGGATGATCCAGGGGAATCATTTTTTCGAAACTGGTGGACGGCCGGATCAGCGTCGCCTGCCAGAACAGGAAGATGCTGACCAGCAGGCAGATGACGATCACTGCCGGGCGGTTGTTGAAAATCAGGCGCTCAAGAAACGTCGCCTTGTCTTGATGATGACTGCTCAAGGATGTCATAGACCCGCCTTCTTATTATTTGCCCGGCTCATTGGGACGACCCGTTTTTGCCATTCTCGGCGCTGGCGCCGGTTAGCGAGGTGACGCGAACGCCGCCCTGTCCTGCCAGGATCAGATTGCCGTTGCCTGCTGCCGTCACTGCCGAAACGGATATACGATCCGGACGGTTGAATACGCTGAAGGTTTCGCCGTTGTCGTTGCTGCGGATCACCGAGCCGCCGTTGCCGACGATCACGATAGAGCCGTCGTCGAGCAGCGTTGCGCCGGACAGGCCAAATTCCAGCGCACCTCGCGCAGCCTTGAGCTCGACCGGCTCCCAGGTGGTGCCGAAATCGGTGGAGCGAAACAGATTGCCGCGCAACCCGTAGGCCAGCAGCGTGTTGGCTTGAGCCGTGCCGATCACGCCGAACAGCGAACCTTCGTACGGGCCTTCAAGCTTTTCCCAGGTCTGGCCCCAGTCGACGGAGCGGAACATGCTGCCCTGCTCGCCGACGATGAACAGCCCGGCATCCTTGACCGCTGCAATGCCGTTGAGGTGGTACTGGTCTTCGTTGTCGAGACGATCGCTGACATCTTCCCAGTGCTTGCCACCGTCAGTGGTGGCCATCAACGCACCGTAGGCGCCCACGGCAAAGCCGCTGTTGACGTCCTGGAACCAGACGTCGAGCAGCGGCGATTCGCGTTTCAGGTCTTCGAATTGCTTGGTCCAGGTGACGCCACCGTCCTCGCTGGCGAGGATCTGTGCGTCATGGCCGACGGCCCAGCCATGTTTGTCATCGACGAAAAACACCGACGTCAGCAGTTGCCGGGTGGGCACCTTGGCCTGGGTCCAGGTCGCGCCCTGGTCATCGGAATACAGAATGTGCCCGCGATCCCCGACCGCCACCAGGCGCTTGCCGGCGTGCACGACGTCGAGCATCAGGCTCTTGCTGGCTTTGGCAGATTCAACGGCATAAACAATGTCGGACGCTGGCGCCGCAGCGGCCAACGCAGGTGCCGACAGCACGGCACAACCCAACAGCGAGAGCGCTGTGGCCAGCAACGCGAACTTGCGTAATGCCGGCGGGCGGCAAATACCCACACCCATGACAGGCTCACTCATAGACCTTCCCCCATTATTATTGTTAGGTCGTTCAACCTTTCAGGGCGCCGTAAGGGGTCCCATCGGGATTGCCTGTTCTGGAGCATAGTCCTGAAATGCGCAATCTAGAGCCCCTTCGGAAGCTGGCTTATCCTATCGGGGTTTGGAAAGGTCTGACAATCGACGCCACGTTATGTTTTGTTAACTGGGGCGGAATGCGGTTTGGGTGAATGATTGGGTATCAGGTGGGGTGATTGGGGTTTCTTTGGTGTTCGGTGTTCGGTGTTCGGTGTTCGGTGTACATATCCGTTTCTTCGGTAACGGCGACTTATGGTTTCGCTCTTACAGCGACTCACTTTTCCAGACGCCGAAAAGTAAGCAAAAGGCTTCGCCCCGGCGTACGGCGCCTCGCTGAGGCTCCGCGTTCCCTCGCTACGGTGTCCATCAGGGGGCATCGCCTACGGTCTGCTTCGCGACGACCTCCTCTCGATGTGTGCGGCTTCGCCGCACGGCGCTACGCGCCTAACCCCCTGATGAACACCTACGCTCGGCCTGCCGAAGGGGCGAGAGATCAAGATCAAGATCAAGATCAAGATCAACGTCAAAAGCCAAAGCCAAAGCCAAAGCCAAAGCCAAAGCCAAAGCCAAAGCCAAAGCCAAAGCCAAAGCCAAAGCCAAAGCCAAAGCCAAAGCCAAAAGGATCATAGCCATCTAGAAGCTTGCGTACATCCGCAAGAACAGGTCGGCTGTCAGGCCGCCATCGCTGGCAGGCCAGCTCCCACAATGGACCGACGTGCGCCTTCCGCTTCTCACCACTCATCAGGCCGAGCGTTAGCTCGCCTTCAGCTTTTGATCTTGATCTGCCCGCCCCTTCGGGAGGCTGAGTGGAGGTGTTCATCCGGGAAGTGGCGCGAAGCGCCGTTCGACGCAGTCGAACACGCTGCATGTAGGTCGTCGCGAAGCAGACCGGAGGGCAGTGTCCCCGGATGGATACCGGAGCGAAGGTACGCCGAGCCTAGGCGAGGGGCCGGACGCTCGGGGCGAGCCTTTTTTTGCTTACTTTTTTTTGGCGTTTGAAAAAAAAGTGAGTCGCCGTAAGGGCGAAACCGCCAGCCGCCGTAACCGCAGGAATGGATATGTACCCGGTCAACCACAACATGGTCGGCCCGAAGGCCGCCATCGCTGGCAAGCCAGCTCCCACAGGGCCCAAGTGAACCCTGAGGGAGCATCGCCAGACTCAGGCCAGGCTCTTGCTGACCACCTCAAACACATCGCTGGACAGCTGACCCGAAGCACGAATCCGCTCCAACTCACCCTTCATCAACGCCTGACGCGCATCGTCGTATTTGCGCCAGCGAGTCAACGGCGCCAGTTGGCGAGAGGCGATCTGCGGGTTAAACCCGTTCAACTCAATCACCAGATCCGCCAGGAAACGATACCCGGAACCGTCAGCCGCATGGAAGTTGATCAGATTCTGCCCGGCAAACGCACCGACCAGCGCCCGCACCTTGTTCGGGTTCTTGATATTGAACGCCGGATGTTCCATCAACTGACGAACACGTTCCAGACCACCTGGCAACGTGCTGCCCGCCTGGACACTGAACCACTGATCCATGACCAGCGGATTGTCCTTGAAGTGCTCGGCAAAATTCCCCAGTGCCTTGGCTTTATCCTCTTCGAATGAAGAGTTGACCAACACCGCCAAGGCCGTCAGGCGCTCGGTCATATTGTCGCTAGTCTCAAACTGCTCAAGAGTGGCAGCCAACACTTCCGGCTTGCCGCTGAGCATCAGGTAAGACAACGCAATGTTCTGCAACGCGCGGCGGGCGAAGTGCTCGGCCTCGGCCACGTACGGGGTTTTCTTCGACAGATCGCGGTTGGCCTGATAACGCAGCCACAGCGCTTCGAACAAACCTTCAGCCAATTGCTTACGGGCAAACTCGCGAGCGAAATGGATGGCATCGACGTCTGCCACTTCGCTGATTTCAGTCAGGTACGCCTCGCCCGGCAGGGAAAGCATTTCCGCCACCATCGCCTGGTCCAGCGTCTCGTCGGACAGCACGGTGCGCAAGGCCGAAATCAGGCGCTGATCCAGCACCAGTTTCTCGCCCTTCTGCTGCTGAGCGATCAGCTCTTGCAGCACCTGCACCGACAATTGCTGACCGGCATCCCAGCGGTTGAAACCGTCGCTGTCATGCTGCATCAGGAACATCAGCTGATCGCGGTTGTACGGGAAGCTCAGTTTCACCGGTGCCGAGAAGCCGCGCAGCAACGATGGCAGTGGCTGTTCAGCGATGTCGACGAAAGTGAAGGTCTGCTCGGCTTCGGTCACCGAAATGACCCGCGAGGTGCCCTGATCACGGTCTTCACCGGAAAGACGCAACGCAATGGCCGCACCTTTCGAATCCAGCAGGCCCAATTCCACAGGAATCACGAACGGCAGTTTTTCAACCTTGTCCGGGGTCGCCGGGCAGCTCTGGCGGAAAGTCAGGCTGTAGGTTTTCGCGGCGGCGTCGTAAGACTCGCTCACCGCCAGACGCGGCGTGCCGGCCTGGCTGTACCAGCGTTTGAACTGGGTCAGGTCGACACCGTTGGCATCTTCCATGGCCTTGATGAAGTCGTCGCAGGTCACGGCCTGGCCGTCATGACGTTCGAAGTACAGGTCGCTGCCTTTGCGGAAGCCTTCGGCGCCGAGCAAGGTGTGGATCATGCCGACCACTTCCGAACCCTTTTCGTACACGGTCAGGGTATAGAAGTTGGAAATCTCGATGAAGCTGTCCGGGCGCACGGCGTGAGCCATCGGACCTGCGTCTTCGGCGAACTGGTGAGTACGCAGGTACGCCACGTCCTGGATGCGCTTCACGGTGGCCGAGTTCATGTCGGCAGAGAAGCCCGAATCGCGGAACACGGTGAAGCCTTCCTTGAGCGACAACTGGAACCAGTCGCGGCAGGTCACGCGGTTGCCCGACCAGTTGTGGAAGTATTCGTGAGCGACGATCGCTTCGACACGCTGGTGCGCAGCGTCGGTCGCGGTTTCGGCGCGGGCCAGCACGGCGCTGGAGTTGAAGATGTTGAGACCTTTGTTCTCCATCGCGCCCATGTTGAAGTCGTTGACCGCGACGATCATGAAGATGTCCAGATCGTACTCGCGACCGTAGACCTCTTCGTCCCAGCGCATCGACTTCTTAAGGCTGTTCATGGCGTGCTGGCATTTGTCGATGTTTTCCGGCTCGACGTAAATGCGCAGCGCCACCGAGCGTTCGCTCATGGTGGTGAAGGTGTCTTCGACGCACCACAAGTCACCGGCCACCAGCGCGAACAGGTACGCCGGTTTCTTGAACGGGTCCTCCCAGGTCGCCCAGTGCCGGCCCTCTTCACCAGGACCTGAGGCAATCGGGTTGCCGTTGGACAGCAACACTGGATAGCTGTGCTGCTCGGCGACCACCGTGGTGGTGAACGTACTCATCACGTCCGGGCGGTCGAGGTAATAAGTGATCTTGCGGAAGCCTTCGGCCTCGCACTGGGTGCAGAACATCGTGCCGGATTTGTACAAACCTTCCAGCGCAGTGTTGGTTTCCGGGTGGATCCTGACGCTGGTATCGACCGTGAAGGTGGTGCTGGTCGGGTGCAGGGTCAGGTGGTTTTCGGTCAGCTGATAATCGGCGTCGCTCAACTCGCGGTCAGCCAGGGTGACCGACAGCAGTTCGAGTTGCTGGCCATCCAGCACCAGCGGCGGCAGGCCCGGGCCGCGCTCGGGATTGCGGCGCATCACCAGTTGCGCATGGACCAGGCTGTGGTCCTCGAACAACTCGAAGGTCAGGTGCGTCTCGTCGATCAGGTACTCGGGCGCCTGATAGTCCTTCAGGTAAATCATCTTCGGTTGTTCGGTGCGCATGCTGGAGTCCTTACTGATGCACGGCGAGCTGATAAGCCGTGTACTTACGAATATTGATGACGCCGGTGTCGAAAATCAGGTATTGGCCCTTGATCCCCAACAGCGTGCCTTCGGCAATCGGATTCTTGTCCAGGTTGAAGCTGACGATTTTGGCCGGGTATTGCTCGACCGGATAGCGGATTTCGAGGACGTCTACATCGGCAATAGTCTGGATCGCTTGTAGGCCGAATCGTTCCTGCAAACCTTGCAAACCTTCGGCGCAGCTGTCGAACAACTGATCGCGAACCTCAGCCAGGTTCACCGACACCGCGTCGCCCTTGAGCAAAGCACGCCAGTTGGTCTTGTCCGCCACCTGACTGCGGAACAGGTCTTCGACGAACCCCGACTGCTGACGGGTCGAGACGCGCATGATCGGCAAGGCCTGACGGGCACCCTGGTCGATCCATCGAGTCGGCAACTGCGTGGCGCGGGTAATCCCCACTTTCACCCCGGATGAATTCGACAGATACACAATGTGATCGGTCATGCAGAACTTCTCGCCCCACTCTGGCTCACGGCAGGTGCCAGCATCGTAATGGCACCGCTCCGGGCTCATGATGCAGAGGTCACACTGTGCCAGTTTGGTCATGCACGGATAGCAATAACCCTGACTGAAACTGGTTTTGGTCTTGCGCCCGCAATGGGAGCAATGGATCGCCCCCAGGTATTCCAGACGCACCGTGGAGCCGATCAATGGATTGACCGGTACCTCGACGTCATCCAGACGAAACGCGTACTGCACGTCCGGCCCGTCAAGGCGCGCCGACATTTTGCTGATTGCACCGCGGCCAATCTCAATCAATGGACGGCATCCGACTTGAACAGGATATTTGGCACGCTGATCGACTTCGAGCTGCATTCCTGCGGGCCCATGTAGCCGGTACGTTCTTCCTCGGGCAGGTTCTGGATTTCCCAGGCGATCATCGCTTGCAACGACAGTTCACGCTGCTCGGCGGTGAGTTTGCCACCGTCGGACCATTTGCCGATCTCCACTGCCAGTTTCAGGCTCTGGTAGATATCGGGGGTGATGTTCTGGATCATTTCGTTAAAAGAGGACATCAAGGGCTCCGCTCTTTAATACATAACTGATTAGACGGCCAGTTTACGGCGGTTGTACAAACCACCCAACAAACCGGTCAAGCATCCGACGAGCAACCCGCTGACATGGGCCGCGTTGGCGATTTCACCGAAACCGATCATCGAGACCAGCCCCGACAGGCACACCACTAGCCACACCAGCATCATCACCAGCACGCCACGCGGCAGGCGATAAGCCGGGTTCGGCGACAACAACTGGAAAATCCAGCAATGCCCGAGCAGGCCGTAAAGCACCCCGGACAACCCGCCGAACAGGGTCGGGCCGCTGAAAACGAACTGGGTGTAGTTGGACACCAGGCTGAAGAGCAAGGTCAGGCCGATCAGGTTGATGCTGCCCTGGCGCGACTCAATGCGCCGGCCCAGCTCCCAGTACCACATGCCGTTCATGGCCAGGTGCAGGATGCCGAAATGGATCAGCATCGGCGTCACCAGACGCCACCACTGCCCCGCCGCCAGGCTGTCAGCCAGGGGAACAAAATGGATGTACTCGCCGACGATGCGAAAATCGAGAAAGGTCAGCCAGCGCAGCGTGTCGAGATTTTCACCCAGCAGCGTCACCGCACCAACGATCAGACTCAGCAGCAACACCAGCGCAGTCGCCTTGGCGTGGCGCAGTTGCTCGACGAAACCGGGTCGCCTGGTGGTTTGTGCGACGGGAATATCCAGCTGCTGATCAGGGTCGCCCGCCGGGAAACGTTCATATAAGGAACGCACGTCTTCGCTGATATTGGCCGGCACCCACAGCACCTGCTCGCCGGACTCTTCGCTGACCCGATGCGGCACCTGCATGCGTTGCAGCAGTTTGACGAACCCGCTCAAATCCACTGCCAGCGGCAGGCGTAGAACAGCAACGGTACTCATCGCAACACCTCCGGCCGCTCGACATCGACCCAGACAAATTTGTGCGGATCGAGACGGGTTTCCTGATCCAGGCGATAGGCGACCAGTTTGCCGTAGAGCACCGCGCTGTAATCCAGGCAGGCCAGGTTCGGACGAATCGGTGCCGGCTTGCCGCTGCGCCAGTAGTGACCGACAAACAGCAGCGGCTCATCGACGCCATAACGCAGCAAGGTGTTTTTTTCCGTGGACGACAGGGGCGTCTGGGCCACGGGTTCGGGCAAGGCGTCAGGCTGGAACACAATGTCTCCGTAGGTTTGCGGGTCGTCTTCCCAGAATTTGGTGCGGAAGAACGAACGCGTCAGGCCATCGCCGCTGGTCATGGTCAACCCGTGGGGCAGACGCATGTCGGTGCCGCGCAGCAAGCGATCGAATACCGTGCAGGCGAAACTGCCCGGCACGGCCGAGGCCTGGAGGAAATGCTCATCGACGCAACCGTCGGGGAACAGCGCGCGCAGCGGTTCGATCAGGCCGGAATCCCAGCAGGCGTGCACCACGCGGAATCGTCCGGCGTCCACAAACAATGGCAATTCGTAGAACCATTGCTGGAAGTCATGCCAGTCGCCGGGATGATCTTCAAACTGGGTCAGGGTTTCACCGAGCAGGCGTGCGTGGCGTGGCGTGTGTTCGCGCACGAACTGCTTGCCGCTGCCCGGCGGCGCCGGCGTGGCCCAGCCGAGGGCGTTGAATTCATGGTTGCCCATGATGCACAGCGCCTGACCGGCCTCGACCATGTCGTGAACGATGTGCAGCGCCTCGCGAATCCGCGGGCCGCGGTCGATGATGTCACCGACAAACACCGCCATGCGCGATGGATGCCGCCAGACGCCACCTTGTTTGTGATAACCGAGCCGGTCGAGCAAGTGCTCAAGGGTCAGAGCGCAACCGTGCACGTCACCGATCAGGTCGTAGCTACGCGCGGGATCGAGCATCAGTCGCCTCCACCACCCAACCGGCTGCCCCAGCCAAGCTTGGTCCGGCAGACCTCATAGTAGTTGTGGTCGAGCGGGTGAATCAGCCGCAGTTTCTGGGCTTTTTTGCTGATGGTGATGGTGTCGCCTGGGGCGCAGGTGAAATGGTTCTGCCCGTCACAGGAGACTTGCGGGTAAATCTGCATATCTTTGGACACGACGATTTTCAGCTCACTGTTGCCATCGACCACAATCGGTCTACCCGACAAGGTATGGGGGTACATCGGCACAATCACAATAGCGTCGAGCTTGGGATGCATGATCGGCCCGCCCGCCGACAGCGCGTAAGCGGTCGAACCAGTGGGCGTGGCGACGATCAGGCCGTCGGCCTTCTGGCTGCAGACGAACTGGCCGTCGATGTACAGCTCGAATTCGATCATCCGCGTGGATTTGCCGGGGTGCAGCACCACGTCGTTCAGCGCGTCGCCCTGGCCAATGGCCTCGGCGTGGCGGCGAACTTCGGCTTGCAGCAGGAAGCGGTTTTCCACCAGGTAGTGGCCGTCGAGCACTTCGGCGACTTTGACTTCCAGCTCATCCGGGCGAATATCGGTCAGGAAACCGAGGCTGCCGCGGTTGATGCCGAGTACGGGGATATTGTGTCGGGCCAAGGCACGCGCGGCGCCCAGCAGGCTGCCGTCACCGCCGACCACAATCACCATGTCACATACTTCACCGAGCATCTTGCGTGACGAGGTTTGCAGGCCATGACCGGGCAGGACTTCGGCGATGGTGTCTTCGAGGATCACGTGCAGGTGACGATCGAGCAGAAACCGTTTCAGTCGGCGGACGGTATCCAGCACCTGCGAACTGCCCAGGCGACCGATGATGCCGATATTACGAAATTGCTCCATGAGGTTCCTGCGCGACGGTGAAAAACACGATTATGGGCGAAAGCGCGGGATAGACAAAATCCTTTCAGCCACAAGGGTGTACTCATGTTTAGGGCTATGCTCGCAAGATGATCCTATTTCCCGATTTGCTCCAGTTACCCCACCAGTTGCGCCACCCCGAAGTGCGCGACCTGGCCTGGGTCATCCTCGCGCCGCCGATGCTCGACGAGACGCCGTGGCCGCAGCGTCACCCGCTGGCCGGCAGTGACTGGGTGCAGGCACCGGAACGGCTGGAGCTTTGGCTTCGGCAACTGGACCGGGACAGTTATGACTTGCTGCACTGGCTGGCGCAGGCCAGGACGCGGCGACTGGGCTTGTATTACGAACGGCTGTGGCAATACGCCGTGCGCCATGCGCCGGGGATCGATTTGATTGCCGCCAACATGCCGATCCGCCGCGAAGGCCATACGCTGGGCGAGCTGGATATGCTGCTGCGCGATCGCGACGGTGTGCATCACCTGGAACTGGCGATCAAACTTTATCTGGGGCCGCAGAACGGTGACGGACGCGACACGGCGCAGTGGCTGGGGCCGGGTTGCCATGACCGGTTGGATCGTAAACTGGCGCATTTGACCCAGCATCAATTGCCGATTTCCGCTCGCCCCGAGAGTCGCGAGGTGCTGGCGGCGCTGGATATTCAGCAGTTCAGCGCGCATCTGTGGCTGGGCGGCTATCTGTTGTATCCGTGGCCAGGACAAGCCGAACCACCCAACGGCGCGCATCCGCAGCATTTGCGCGGCAGCTGGTTGCATCAGAAGGATTGGGCCGATTTTGTCGTGCAACGCCCGTTCGGCCGTTGGCAACCCCTGCCCCGCCATGCCTGGCTGGCGCCGGCGCATTATCCGGTGGATCAGACCTGGAACACGGCGCAGCTGAAAGCGTGGCTCAGTGATCTGGAGCCTTTGGCCCCGGCGCAACTGATGGTGCGGCTGATCGAGAATGCAGACGGGGACTGGGAGGAAGCGGAGCGGTTGTTTCTGGTGGCGGATCTTTGGCCGAATGTGCCGGGTAGTGGGTGATATTTGTGGTGTCTGGACTGGCCTCATCGCGGGCAAGCCCGCTCCCACAGGTCTTGTGTCGTTCGCCGAGTTTGCATTCGACAAATCCTGTGGGAGCGAGCTTGCTCGCGATGAGGCCACCTCGATCTAAATGGATAACCGCAACGCCAAAGCCGCCAACGTCACCAACAATACCGGCACCGTCAACACAATCCCGACCTTGAAGTAATACCCCCAGCCAATCTGAATATTCTTGCGTTGCAGCACGTGCAACCACAACAACGTCGCCAGGCTGCCGATCGGCGTGATTTTCGGCCCCAGGTCGCTGCCAATGACGTTGGCATAAATCATCGCTTCCTTCACCACCCCGGTGGCCTGGCTCGCATCGATCGACAGCAAGCCAATCAACACCGTCGGCAGGTTGTTCATCATCGACGACAACAGCGCCGTCAGCACGCCCGTGCCCATGGCCGCGCCCCAAATGCCGTATTGGGCGAACCCGTCCAGCCACCCCGCCAGATACCCGGTGAGCCCGGCATTGCGCAGGCCATACACCACCAGGTACATGCCCAGCGAGAAAATCACGATCTGCCACGGCGCTTCTTTCATCACCTTGCGCGTGGAGATCTTGTGGCCACGGGCGGCGATGGCCAGCAGCAATGCGGCACACACGGCGGAAATGGCGCTGATCGGAATGCCCAATGGCTCAAGGGCAAAGCAGCCGAGCAGAAGAATCACCAGCACCGCCCAACCCGCATAAAACGTCGCCTTGTCGTGGATTGCGGTCGACGGATGCTCAAGTTGTTCGGGGTCGTAAGCCTTGGGAATGTCGCGACGGAAAAACCACATCAGCATCGCCAGCGTGGCGGCAACACTGACGAAGTTGACCGGAATCATGACCGCCGCGTAACGGTTGAAGGTGATATTGAAGAAGTCCGCCGAAACGATGTTCACCAGGTTAGACACCACCAGCGGCAGGCTCGCGGTGTCGGCAATGAACCCGGCACCCATCACGAATGCCAGGGTCGCCGCCGGGGAAAAGCGCAACGCCAGCAGCATGGAAATCACGATGGGCGTCAGAATCAGTGCGGCGCCGTCATTGGCGAACAACGCGGACACCAGTGCCCCGAGCAACACCATATAAGCAAAGAGCTTGCGTCCGCTGCCTCGCCCCCAACGGGCCACATGCAAGGCTGCCCAGGCAAAGAACCCTGCCTCATCCAACAGCAGACTGATGATGATCAGCGCCACGAAAGTGCCGGTGGCGTTCCAGATGATCTGCCACACGATTGGAATGTCACCCAGGTGCACCACCCCGAAAATCAGCGCCAGCACGGCGCCGAATGTCGCACTCCAGCCAACACCCAGGCCTTTGGGTTGCCAGATCACCAAGGTGATGGTCAGCAGAAAAATCAGCGACGCTATGAGCATGCGGAGCAGCCTTCAAAGAAAAAATCGGAGTTAGCAGCAGCGAACGGGGCGATCAGCCATTGCCTGCAATCGGTCAACATCAGCGGCCAGCCAGTCAGCGTGATCGGCCAGTGCGCCCTGTAACAGCGTGATTACCCAAGGCGACAATTGAGGGTGCAGGCGATAAAAAACCCATTGCCCCTGACGGCGGTCTGCGAGCAGGCCATGGCTGCGCAACTGCGCCAGATGACGGGAGATTTTTGGCTGACTGAGGTCCAGCCCGGCCGTCAATTCACACACGCACAACTCGCCTTCGCGGGCGATCAACAGTGCGATGCGACTGCGGGTGTCATCGGCCAGGGCCTTGAAAATATCGACAGGACTATGGGAGCTGGACATGAGGAGACACGCCTCTGGACAAACGAGGCGTGAATATATGGAATTTCGAATATGCAGTAAAGCAAAGACTGAATAACCGAACTCTGTAGTAGCGCCCTGTGGCGAGGGGATTTATCCCCGTTCGGCTGCGAAGCAGTCGTAAAACCTGAACGCACGGTCTATCTGATGCACCGCGTTGCTTGATTTAGCGACTGCTTCGCAGCCGAACGGGGATAAATCCCCTCGCCACAAGGCACCTGTTACAAGGGATATCCTGCGTTTGGGTCACTCTTTCTTGTGTTGCTCGACCCACTTGCCATATGCATCGATGAACTTCTGCAAGAACGGCTTTACCGACTCGGACAATTTGCCCGCCTCATCAAACGCCGATCCAGCACCGCTCAGGTAGGCTTCCGGCTGCTGCATGCACGGCACATCCAGAAACACCATGGATTGGCGCAAGTGATGGTTGGCGCCAAACCCGCCGACAGCGCCTGGCGAAACACTGATCACCGCCCCCGGTTTGCCACTCCAGGCGCTCTTGCCATACGGACGCGAACCCACGTCGATCGCATTCTTCAGCGGTGCCGGCACCGAGCGGTTGTATTCGGGGGTGACGAACAGCACTGCGTCGGATGAACTCACTTGTTGTCGGAAAGTGCTGTAGGCTGCCGGCGGTGAAGCGCCATCAATGTCTTCGTTGTAGAGCGCCAGGTCGCCGATTTCGACGATGGTGAGCTTGAGATTGGCAGGCGCCAGGTCGGCCAGGGCCAGCGCAACCTTGCGGTTGATCGATTCCTTTCTCAAGCTGCCGACCAGTACGGCGATCGTATAGACGTTGCTCATGGAAGACTCTCGACTGTTCGATGGAAAGACTTGTAGTTATAGATGACGATTCACCCAGTGGGCTGTTGAATTTGCCGCCCCTGACTATTTTTTTCCTGTAGGAAAACTTACTTCGCTTAACCACGGTCTACAGAACCGCAAATTGAGTGATTTATCTCCAGAGGTTCTAAGCAGATGGCAGCAGTACTCGTCGGTCAGTTCCATGCAAGAGACGCGGAAGGCCGCGTTTATTCCGTGCATGAGTTCCAGGAATCCACCCCCTCGCATGACGGCCTCACTGGCTCGGCGCCTGTGACCACCTACAAACTGGCCATTGGCGATCGCGTCAACAAGCTCGACGACAACCAGTTTCTGCTGGTGCAATCGAACATCACCATCGTGCGCGAACCCGACACCTATGTCGGCAGCCGGCCGGAAATCACCACCGCCTCATAACCCCGCGTTATGAGCAGAAGTCATATGCGCGCACTTGAGTTAGGATTCAGTTACTGACTCCCTCACCTGCTGAACATGGACTTCACGCATGCGTTTACGTCATATCGAAGTGATCCACGCGCTCTTGCAGACCGGTCACCTGGGCACCGCCGCCGAATGGCTGCAGTTGCCGGTGGCCGAGGTCGAAGGCCTTTTGCGCGACGCCGAGGATCAGTTGGGATTCATGCTGTTTTCCAGCGTGCGTGGACGTTTGCAGGCGACGCGCGAAGCGCGGGAGCTACAGGTTGAAATCGCCCGCGTCTATGACGCGCTTGAACCGGTCCAGCGTCTGGCCAGCAGCCTCAAGCAATATCAGGCGCACCCGCTGCGCGTCATCTGCACCCCGCCACTGGCCCAACAGTTATTACCCCACAGCATCGCGGCCCTACGCCGACGCCTTCCCGATGCGCCTTGCACCCTGCTTAGCCAACCCACCCGCGAGATCGTCAGAAGCCTGCTGCTGCGTGAAAGCGATCTGGGGCTGAGCCTGCATGATCCTGACCACGCCGACGTTCGTTGCCAGGTGATTGCCCAAGGCAAACTCCAGCTGTTGGCGCCCCATGGCTGGCTGCAACCCAAGCAAAAGTACATTTCGTTGCAGGATCTGGCCGGCCAGTCGATGGTTGGCCTGGAAGGTCATGATCCGCTGAGCCCGGCGCTCGACAACAAACTGCATGCCTTGCGCCCTGCCCCGGTCATCCAGACGCGGGTGCAGACTCATCAGATGATGCGCAGCATGGTCGAGGCCGGCGAAGGCCTGGCAATCGTCGACCCGTTCACCGCTCTCGGGGCCAAATCGAGCGGCCTGGATGCCTGCCCGTTGGCGCCTGCGGTACCGATCAACCTCTATGCCCTGACCCTGAAGAACGGCGAGCCCATGCCGGCCGTTCAGGTGTTGCTGGAGATCATCACGGAACAAGCCGTGGCGATGTTGTCGAGCTGAGCGGGTTTTCCAGCGGATTATCAAACAGGCGATACCAGAACAGCGCCACCTCGGCGGTGTTCGGGTCGATGCCGCGATAACGCAGGTGATCGATCCCGCCCACCACGTAACCACAGCGTTCATACAGTCGGCAGGCTCCCAGATTGTTGTTCTGAGTCTCGAGCATGATCCCCGGCAATTTCTTCTTGCGACTCCAGAACTGCGCCACGTCCAGCAACGCCTTGGCCACACCGTGACGGCGCGCCGGCGCATGTACCGCCAACTCGTCGATATGGGCAAAGCCGTTCCAGTTGGTGCTGACCACCAGATGGCCGACGGGCTCGTCGTCGAGATAGGCCATGAACACCGCACTGTCGCCGGCATCGCGGAAGCTGCTGAATTCCTCGGGATCAATGCCGTAGCACTTTCGATAAGGAGTGATCGGCGTTACCCGCCACTGCTCCACCGGCTTGCCGATTTCGGCTGCGCCATAGGCCGCGACTTCAAAACTGAAGTCGCTGCCCCAGATATAGGGCGCGAAACCCTCGTCGGCGACACGCACCGAGAGGCCTGGGTATTTGGGATTCATGATCGGTTGCATACTCGGAAAGGTCCTCATTCCTTGATGCAATCAACGGTGTAATGCCGTCCATTGCCCTCATCTTCGTGTTGCAGTCCGTGCACATCAACGACAAAACCGGGGAAGCTACTGTCGAACGTGCGAGCAAACGACAGGTAATCGATGATCGAGCGGGTCGACTCGGTAAACCGCTCGCCCGGCATGATCAGCGGGATGCCGGGCGGATACGGAACCAGCATCACCGCGGCAATTCGCCCCTCGAGGGCATCGATCGACACCGCTTCCACTTCACCTCGCACCAAATGATCATAGGCGTCAGCCGGCTTCATGGCGATTTCCGGCAGCACGGTGTACATGCGCTTGAGGTGTTTGGCCGTGGCATTGCTGCGATAACAGGCGTGCAACTGGTCGCACAAATCCCGCAACCCCATGCCCTGATAACGTGCGACGTTCTGTTTCGCCACGCACGGCAGGCAGGTTGCCAGACTGACGTTGGCGTCGTAACTGCGCTTGAACTCCAGCAACTCGGTCAGCAGCGTGCTCCATTTACCCTTGGTGATGCCCATCGAGAACAGCACCAGGAATGAATACAGCCCGGTCTTCTCGACCACCAGTCCACGCTCCCACAGGAACTTGCTGACCACCGCCGCCGGAATCCCGCAATCGCTCAGTGCCCCGCCCGCAGTCAGGCCAGGCATGACCAGAGTGACCTTGATCGGATCGAGCAACACGTAATCGTCGGTCACGCCACCGAAGCCGTGCCAGTCGGCGTCAGGCTGCAGCAGCCAATCTTCGGTGACCACACGCTCGATGCCTTCCACCGACGGCGGCTGCCAGATGGAAAACCACCAGTCATCCGCAGCGATGTGCTGACGCAGATTGGCCAGGGCCCGACGAAAACTCAGGGCCTCGTCGAACATTTCCTGCAACAGCGAACGCCCGGCCGGCCCTTCCATCATTGCCGATGCGACGTCCAGCGAAGCGATGATGCTGTACTGCGGCGACGTCGAGATGTGCATCATGAACGCTTCGTTGAAGCGGTCGCGGTCCAGTTGCCGCGCGCCGCCGTCCTGGACATGAATCATCGAGGCCTGGCTGAACGCGGCCAGCAATTTGTGCGTGGAATGCGTGGTGAACACCAGCGGACTGTCTTCGCCACGGGAGGTGCCCATGCCGTATCGCCCGGCGAAAAAATCGTGGAACGCCGCGTAGGCATACCAGGCCTCGTCGAAATGCAGGACCTCGACGGTGTTACCCAGTTGCTGCTTGATCAACTCGGCGTTGTAGCAGAGGCCGTCGTAGGTGGAATTGGTCACCACCGCCAACTTTACCTTGGGCTCACGGCCTTGGGTCAGCGGGCTGGCGTCGATCTTGGCCTGAATCGATTCGCGGCTGAATTCGCTCAGTGGAATCGGGCCGATGATCCCCAGTTCATTGCGCTCCGGGCACAGGTACAACGGAATCGCGCCGGTCATGATGATCGAGTGCAGCACCGACTTGTGGCAGTTACGGTCCACCAGCACCAGGTCATCGCGAGCGACCATCGAATGCCAGACGATTTTGTTGGCGGTCGAGGTGCCGTTGATGACGAAAAAGGTGTGATCAGCGCCGAAATTGCGCGCGGCCCTGGCTTCCGCCTCGGCTAACGGACCTGTGTGATCGAGCAAGGAGCCTAGTTCCGGCACCGAGACTGACAAGTCCGAACGCAGGGTGTTTTCCCCAAAAAACTGGTGGAACGCCTGGCCAACCGGACTCTTGTGGTACGCCACGCCGCCGCCATGACCGGGGGTGTGCCAGGAATAATTGGAATCGGCGGTGTGTTGCACCAGCGCCTTGAAAAAGGGCGGGAGCAGACCATCAAGGTATTTGCGCGCCGCCCGGGCCACTTGCCGGGCCAGGAAGGGCACGGTGTCTTCGAACAGATAGAGAATGCCGCGCAGTTGATTAAGCTCGGCCATGGCATCGGCCGGAGCATTTTCCAGCGTCACCTGCTCCCCCAGCGCGAAGATCGGCAAGTCCGGCGCGCGAACCCGCGCCAAGCCGATCAGCTCAGCCATATTGTGTAACAAATGCGAATGGGCGCTGGCGTCCTCAGCGGCAATCAACATGCAGGAGAGGCCGTGATGGGTCGAAGCGACCAGCCGCCCTTCGGTGTAATCCACCGCCGACACAATGCTGAAGCCTTCCTGTTCCAGCTCCCGGGCGATGCCCCGCACGCGGTCACCGGCGACGGTGTCGGCCTTGATGTCGCGGTGGACGATCAATACCGGGAATTTCAAATCTTTATACATGAGGCTCAGTGTTCTGAGGCGGCAGACCATGGCCTGCCAATATGCTCAGGGTAGAGGGTTGAAGCGGATGTGGCGAGCGTCGATGCCCCGAAGCGGGTCAATGAATGCACCATCATGTGGCCATCAATCTCGAACATTCAGCAGGACTAGTTGTGGCAAGCCCCCTCGCCACACAAGCCGTGTCACATCAGCCCTGATTCAAGCCTGCGCCTTGGCCTCAACCAGTTGCTGCCACAGCGACGGGGCGCCGGCGGACTTGGCGATGGCTTCCAGACGTGCCACGTGCCGGGCCAGGTCATCTTCGCTGGCAGGGATGATCCGGGTCGGCTTGCGATCCACCGGCAAGCGGCGGATTTCGGTGGCGGAGTTGTCCGCGCCTTCGCCGGAGCCGTTGCCGTCGGACGCATTACCGGCCAGCGACAGGCTGGTCTGTCCGCCGGTCATGGTCAGGTAAACGTCGGCGAGGATCTCGGAGTCGAGCAAGGCGCCGTGGAGTTCACGGCCGGAGTTGTCGACGCCATAACGTTTGCACAAGGCGTCGAGGCTGTTGCGCTGCCCCGGGTGACGTTCCCGGGCCATCATCAGGGTGTCGAGGATCGAGCAGTGTTGCGTGATGTCCGCACGATCGTGCTGGCCCATCAGGGCGAATTCGTTGTTGATGAAGCCAACGTCGAACGCCGCGTTATGGATGATCAGCTGCGCGCCCTTGATGAATTCGAAGAACTCATCAGCCACTTCAGTGAAACGCGGTTTGCCCACCAGGAATTCGTTGGTGATGCCGTGGACGCCGATAGCGCCTTCGTCACTCTCGCGATCCGGTTGCAGGTAGACGTGAAAATGCCGGCCGGTCAGGCGCCGACCGATCAACTCGACACAACCGATTTCGATAATCCGGTGGCCGTCGGTCACCGGCATGCCGGTGGTTTCGGTATCGAGTACAACGGATCTGGTGGCCATCAGTGCTCAGCTCTCAACGGGTCAATCGTGCAAAAGCGGCGATGTTAACACGCTGACGGGATCCGGCGCGCGCAGCCAAGTGACCGACGCTCATGCAGTTTTTAACAATCATTAGCAATGTTCATAAAGTCTGGAGAGGTACGGCTTGTTAGCGTGCGGGGCTTGTTTCCCATGGGTTTGATTTCGTCATGAAGACCGCACGGTTTCTATTATTGAGCACTTGCCTGTTGGGTACGGGCGCCCTGGCCACCAGTTTCGTGATCAGCACGGATGTGACGGTGAGTTTGACGTTGAGCTCGAGCAAAGGCACTAGCGGGTCGTTCAGCGACGACAAGATTGTGCTGGCGGCGAAGGATGATGCGGCGGCGTTTGTGGCGAGCGAGGGGACGATTCGCGGGGCGCGGATCGAGGCGGCTTTTTTGCGGATACGCGGAAAGGTCAGCGATCAGTATTCCGACCAGCAACTGGCGAGCGCGATCCTGATACTGTGATTTCCTGTGGGAGCCTGGCTTACCCGCGATGCGGGCACCGCGGTCTTTCAGTAAAACCGCGTCATCGTTCATCGCGGGCAAGCCCAGCTCCCACAGGACAGAGTGGAATCATCAAGCCTGCTTGTACCCGCGCACTTCATCCACGCCACGGTTGGCCAACTGGTCGGCCCGTTCGTTGCCGTGGTGGCCGATGTGTCCGCGGACCCACTTCCAGGTGACGTTGTGACGGTTGACCTGCTCATCCAGCAGTTTCCACAAATCAGCGTTTTTCACCGGTTCCTTCGCCGCCGTTTTCCAGCCACGCTTCTTCCAGTTGTCCATCCACTCATTGATGCCTTTCATCACGTATTGGGAGTCGGTCACCAGCAACACGTCGCAGGAACGCTTGAGCTCTTCCAGGCCGCGGATCGCGCCCATCAGCTCCATGCGATTGTTGGTGGTATTGGCTTCGCCGCCCCACAGTTCCTTTTCAACGCCTTTGCACACCAGCAATGCGCCCCAGCCGCCAGGGCCAGGGTTGCCTTTGCAGGCGCCGTCGGTGAAGAGTTCTACGCTATCGCTCATGCCAATCTATCCAGAAAATTCGGTGGCTCGCCGATCAGTGACCGACGATGCCCGAGGCCGGGGCGAACCCGGCCGGGAAATAAAGAGTGTGTTACGGCTCGATGTTGCGACGGTTGACTTTGGCCATCGGCAGTGGAATCAGCTTGCCCATCGGTTCGCGACGTTCCTGACGAACCGGCCGCAAGCCAACAACGATCTTGCGCGCCACTAATAAATAGAAGCCGCCACCTGATAGTTGCCAGTCACCGGCCTTGCGCTCCCAACCGGCGAGACGAGCCTGCCAGGCGGGTGAAGCCAGCGGCGGACGATAGCACCCGAAGCGGCGTTTCTCCAGCGCGAAGCCCAGTAGATTCAGCCAGTCGCCGACCCGCGATGGCGAGATGCAGCGCGCCTTGCGCAACCCGTCGTGGGCAAACACATGGCGCAAGCCCCAACTGCTCCAGGGATTGATGCCGATGATCAGCAAATGCCCGCCGGGCCGTACGCTGCTCGCGGCTTCACGCAGCAAACCGTGGGGCGACAGGCAGAAATCCAGCCCGTGCTGCATCACCACCACATCGGCGGCATGCTCGCTCAACGGCCAGGCCTGCTCTTCGCAGACAATCTCGACACCCGGCAACGGTGCACCGAGCCGCACATTGCGCTGCACTTGCGGTGCAGACGGTGGCGTCTGGGCTGACGGACCGTAATGCACCAGGTAGCCACCGAAGAAGCGCCCCAGCTCGTCTTCGAGCATGCGTCGTTCTTCGTCCAGCAAAAATTGCCCGATGGGCCCGGACAGCCATTCACGGGCCGCGCTGATCAAATTCAGCCACTCAGGATCGGCCTGAGCGAACGCTTTATCGGTCATTGCATTCTCCAACGCGCCAGGAAGTTCTAAGATGCGCCATTGTTTTCCGCTTGGCGAATCCGACGATGATACAGATCAGTGCCCTGCCCGCCTTCACCGACAACTACATCTGGTTGTTACAAGACCACAGCACCCAGCGCTGCGCCGTGGTCGATCCGGGTGATGCCGCGCCCGTGCAAGCCTGGCTGGCGGTGCATCCGGGTTGGGTATTGAGCGATATTCTGGTCACTCATCACCATCATGATCATGTCGGAGGCGTCGAGCAGCTGAAAAAAGCGACAGACGCAACAGTCTACGGCCCGGCCAGCGAAACCATCCCGGCCCGGGACGTGGCGCTCAAGGACAACGACCGCGTCAGCGTGCTGGGTTGGGACTTCGACGTCTTCACCGTGCCCGGACACACCCTGGGACATATCGCCTATTACCATCACGGCCTGCTGTTCTGCGGCGACACCCTCTTTGCCGCCGGTTGCGGGCGCCTGTTCGAAGGCACGCCGGAACAGATGCACGCCTCGCTGAGCCGCCTTGCCGCGCTTCCCGAAGACACCTTGGTCTACTGCACCCACGAATACACCCTGAGCAACCTGAAGTTTGCCGCAGCGGTCGAACCGGGCAATCCGGACACCGCCGCACGTCTGGAAAAAGTTACCGAGCAACGTGCAGCCGGAATCATGACGCTGCCCTCTACTCTGGCGCTTGAAAAGCAGACCAACCCCTTTTTGCGTGTCGACGAAACATCCGTTAAAGAAAAAGTGGACGAACGGAATGGAACCCAAAACCGGGCTCCGAGTGCGGTCTTTGCTGCTCTTCGGGCTTGGAAAGATAAGTTCTAACCTGGCTCGCCATTGGTACAAAAATTCTGAATGGTTGACCGCAAGGGGTGCGCTTTCTAGAATCGCCCGACATTTTTGCCCGGAACTTACTTCCAGCCAATGTCGTCACCTATTCGTAAAGCCATCAATTCAGACGCATTGACCCGCTTGGCTCAAGCCATAGCGGTGGCTGTGTCCGCCACTCTGGCGGGCTGTTCCAGCCATGTGCCGCAGACCGAAGCGACACACGTTCCGAATATTGCCGCGCGAGCCAAGCAGAAACCCATCTGGCTCAGCGAGAAACCAACACCGCAAATACCGCAAGACGTCTGGGAACGCATGCGCCAAGGTTTCCAGTTGCAGGACAACCTGGGCGTCAACCCGCGCATCGAGCAACAGCGCCTGTGGTTCGCCAGCAACCCGTCCTTCCTTGAAAACGCCGGCGAACGCGGCAGCCTCTACATTCACTACATCGTCGAACGCCTTGAAGAACGCAACATGCCGCTGGAGCTGGCGCTGCTGCCAGTGATTGAAAGCGCCTACAACCCGATGGCCTATTCCCGGGCCAATGCGGTGGGCCTTTGGCAATTCATTCCTTCCACCGGCCGCTATTTCAACCTGCGCCAGACCCGTTTCTATGATGGCCGTCGCGACATCACCGCCTCGACCACTGCGGCCATGGATTACCTGACCCGCTTGCACGACATGTTCAACGGCGACTGGTTGCTGGCCCTGGCGGCCTACAACGCGGGTGAAGGCACGGTCAGTCGCGCCATCGAGCGCAACGAGAAACTTGGCCTGCCGACCGATTACTGGAACCTGCCGCTGCCAGCGGAAACCCAGGCTTATGTGCCGAAGCTACTGGCCTTGTCCCAGGTTGTACTGGCCCCCGAAGCCTACGGCGTGAACCTCAACCCGATCGCCAACGAACCGTACTTCCAGGTCGTCGAAATCAACCAGCGCATGGACCTGTCCAAGGTTGCCGCAGTGGCCAACATCGACGAAGACGAACTGTTCCAGCTCAACCCGGCCTTCAAGCAGCGCACCACCATCGACGGTCCCCAGCATTTGCTGGTGCCAACGTCCAAGGCACAGTTGCTGACCGCCAGCCTCTCGACCATGCGTCCTGAGGAACTGATCAGCAAGAAGTCGCTCAAGCCGGTCTTCGAAGGTGCTGATGAATCGGAAATCGCCAGCCTCAAACGTGCCTACCGTGTTAAACGCGGCGACAACCTGGCCGCCATCGCCAAGGCGAACAAGGTCGACGTCAAGGACCTGCAGCGCTGGAACAAGATGACCGGCAAGAACCTCAAGGTCGGCCAGACCCTGGTGATGCAAGACACCACCAAACGTAGCGGCGGTCGCGTCAACACCGTCGTGGCGGCGAACAGCAAGGCGTCCAAGAAAAAAACGCAGACCCAATACAAGGTCAAGCAAGGTGACTCGTTGTATATGGTCGCCAAGCGTTTCAACGTTGAAATGCAGCACCTCAAGCGCTGGAACCCGCGTGTCGGTCAGGCGTTGAAGCCTGGGCAGATGTTGACGGTGTCTTCGCCGCGCTAAAAACGAGCCCCTGATTTCAGGGGCTTTTTTTGCCTGTGATTTGAGGTCTGCTGAAATCGTGTGGCTGCATGGCTCCCTGTGGCGAGGGAGCTTGCTCCCGCTCGGCTGCGAAGCAGTCGTTAACCCTGAACATGCGGTGCGTCAGAAATTTTAAAGATTTCAGGTTTTGGGGCCGCTTCGCAGCCCAGCGGGAGCAAGCTCCCTCGCCACAGGTTCTGCGGCTGGCCGAGCTACCGCGTCTGCAATTAACCACGCATTAACCACCTGTCTTTTTCCTGTCGATACAAGCTGTTACTGTACGGTCCACAAAGCCCAAGCCGCCTGGATCGGATCTCTGACTTGAAGCGTCCCCTCCTCCTCTTCCTGATCAGCCTGGCCTTGAGCTCCCCCGCAAGCGCGACGATCAGCGAAAGCCATGGTTATGCGCAGTTCGGCACGCTCAAGTACCCGGCCAGATTTACCCACTTCGACTGGGTCAACCCGCAAGCGCCCAAGGGCGGTACCTTGCGGGTGATGGCGTTTGGCACCTTCGATACGCTCAATCCCTACACGTTCAAGGGCTCCAGCCCGGTTTCCACCCCTAATTTCCTGCAATACGGCATCAACGAGCTCAACGAACCGTTGATGGTCGGCACCGGCCAGTACGCGCCGTCCGGCGATGAGCCAACCTCCAGTTACGGCCTGATCGCCCAATCGGTGGAATACAGCGAAGATCGCAGCTGGGTGGTGTTCAACCTGCGTCCGGAGGCGCGGTTTCACGACGGCACGCCGATTACCGCCTACGACGTGGCGTTTTCCTACCGTTTGCTGCTCAAGGAAGGTCATCCGCAGTACCGCACCAGCCTCCAGGAAGTGTTGCGGGTCGACATCCTCAACCCGCAGCGCATTCGATTCGTCTTCAAGCGCGCCGGCAATCCGTTGCAGATCCTGCGCCTCGGCGAATTGCCGGTACTGCCGCAGCATTACTGGAAAGGTCGCGATTTCAAGGCCACCACCTTCGAAACGCCCCTGGGCAGCGGACCGTATCGCATCACGTCGGTAACCCCCGGGCGCCAGCTCATTTTCGAACGGGTCAAGGATTACTGGGGCAAGGACCTGCCGGTGAATCGCGGCAAATACAACGTCGATCGCATGGAAGTGGAGTTCTACCGCGACAGCGATGTGGCCTTCGAGGCCTTCAAGGCCGGCGAATTCGACATCTACATCGAGCACCAGGCGAAGAACTGGGACAGCGGTTACAACTTCCCGGCCGTGCGCCGCGGCGAAGTGATCAAGGCGCAGATCCCGCACCAGATCCCGACCCAGACCCAAGGCCTGTTCATGAACAGCCGGCGACCGATCTTCTCCGAGACCAAAGTCCGTGAAGCCATGGGGCTGATGTTCGACTTCGAGTGGACCAACCGCACGCTGTTCAGCGGCGCTTATACACGCGCCATGAGTTACTACCCCAACAGCGAGTTCTCCGCGACGGGCCTGCCGGTCGGTCACGAATGGCTGATGCTCAAGCCGTATCGCGAGCAGTTACCCGCCAAGCTCCTCACCGAGCCGTTCAGCCTGCCAAAGACCGAAGGACGCGGCATCCCCCGGGAAACCATGCGCAAAGCCCTGGCGCTACTCGCCGAGGCCGGCTGGAAGCTCAACGGGCAACGGATCGAGAACGCCAAGGGCCAGCCGCTCAAGCTGGAGATCCTGCTGGTCAACCCGAATCTGGAACGCATCCTTCAGCCTTACGTCGAGAACCTTGCCAGCATTGGCATCGACGCGCGGCTGCGCACGGTCGATCGCGCCCAGTACAAACAACGCCTCGATCAGTTCGATTTCGACATGATCCTGATGACGCTCAGCCAGACCCTCAGCCCGGGCCTGGAGCAATGGCAGTATTTCCATTCCAGCCAGGTCGGGGTCAAGGGCAGTAAAAACTACGCCGGTATCGCCAACCCGGTGGTCGATCACCTGCTTGAACAATTGCTCGCCGCGCAGACCCGCGACGAACAAGTGGCCGCCGGCAAAGCCCTGGATCGGGTTTTGCTGTGGCAGCACTACATCATTCCCAACTGGTACCTCAATTATCACCGCCTGGCCTACCGCAACCGGTTCGCCTTTGTCACCACGCCGCCCTACACCCTGGGCCTCTCCGCGTGGTGGCTGAAATCTTCGGAGAAAGATCGATGAAACCCTTACGCGCCCTGCTCTTGCAGGCCAGCGGCCTGCTGTTCGCCGGGTTGGCCTGCGCCGCCCCGCAACATGCCGTGACCCTCTACAACGAGCCGCCGAAATACCCGGCCGACTTCAAGCATTTCGATTACGTGAACCCCGACGCGCCCAAGGGCGGGATCTTTCGCCAGGCCGGGTTCGGCGGCTTCGACAGCCTCAACCCGTTCATCAGCAAAGGCGTGCCGGCCGACGACATCGGCATGATCTACGACACCTTGGCCAAACAGGGTCTGGACGAACCATTTACCGAATACGGACTGATCGCCGGCAAGATCGAGAAAGCCCCGGATAACAGCTGGGTGCGTTTCTACCTGCGTCCTGAAGCGCGCTTCCATGACGGTCATCCGGTCCGCGCCGAAGACGTGGTGTTCAGCTTCGAGATGCTGATCAAGGACGGCGCTCCGCTCTTTCGCGGCTACTACAGTGATGTCGCGGAAGCGGTCGCCGAAGACCCGCTCACCGTGCTGTTCAAGTTCAAGCACAGCAACAACCGCGAACTCCCGCTGATCCTCGGCCAGTTACCGGTGTTGCCGAAACACTGGTGGGCGAACCGCGATTTCAACAAGGGCAACCTTGAAATCCCGTTGGGCAGTGGCCCCTACAAGGTCACCGAAGTGAAGGCCGGGCGCTCGATACGCTATGAGCGGGTCAAGGATTACTGGGGCAAAGACCTGCCGGCCAACCGTGGCTTCTACAATTTCGACGTGATGACCACCGATTACTACCGCGACAACACGGTGGCGCTGGAAGCCCTCAAGGCCGGTCAGTTCGATTACTGGCTGGAGATGAGCGCGAAGAACTGGGCCAGCGCCTACAACATCCCGGCGGTCACCGAAGGCCTATTGAACAAGGAACAGATCCCCAACGGCAATCCCACGGGCATGCAGGGTTTTGTCTTCAACCTGCGCCGTCCGGTGTTCCAGGACGTGCGCGTGCGTCAGGCGCTGACGCTGTTGATGGACTTTGAATGGACCAACAAACAACTGTTCAACGGCGCCTATGTGCGTACCCGCAGTTTCTTCGAAAACTCGGAAATGGCCGCGACCGGCCTGCCCGACGCCGATCAGCTTGAAATTTTGAGTCCGTTCCGCGGCAAGATTCCCGAACAGGTGTTCACCGAGGCCTTCCAGAACCCGGTGACGGACGGCAGCGGCATGATCCGCACACAACAGCGCAAGGCTTATCAGCTGTTGCAGGAAGCCGGTTGGCGGATCGTCGACGACAAGATGGTCGACGCCAACGGCAAACCGGTGACCATCGAGTTCCTGCTGGCCCAGACCGAATTCGAACGGGTGCTGCTGCCATTCAAGCGCAACGTCAGCGACCTGGGCATTGACCTGGTGATCCGCCGGGTCGACGTTTCCCAGTACATCAACCGCGTGCGTTCACGGGATTTCGACATGATCGTCGGCAGCTTCCCGCAGTCCAACTCGCCGGGTAATGAACAGCGCGAGTTCTGGATGTCCGCTGCGGCCGACAAACCCGGCAGCCGCAATTCCATGGGCCTCAAGGATCCGGTGGTCGATCAACTGGTCGAGCAACTGATCAACGCCGATTCGCGCAAAAGCCTGGTCGCCCACGCCCGGGCACTGGACCGCGTGCTGCAATGGGGCTATTACGTGATCCCCAACTGGCACATCAAGACCTGGCGCGTGGCGTACTGGAACCACATCGGCCACCCGAAAGTCTCTCCCAAGTACGACATCGGCACCAATACCTGGTGGGTCAAGCCCGATGCGAAACCTGCGGTAGAAATCGAAACCAAACTGCAAGCCGACCCTGCGGGCACGGAGTAATCAGATGCTGGCGTATATTTTTCGGCGACTGCTGCTGATCATCCCGACCCTGCTCGGCATTTTGCTGATCAACTTCGTGATCATCCAGGCCGCCCCCGGTGGGCCGGTGGAGCAGATGATCGCCAAGCTTGAAGGCTTCGAAGGCGCCACCAGCCGCATTGCCGGCGGCGGTGCCGAAGTCTCGGTTGCCGGCTCGGCCTATCGCGGCGCGCAGGGCCTGGACCCGATGCTGGTCAAGGAGATCGAGCACATGTACGGCTTCGACAAATCGGCGCCGGAACGCTTGTGGATCATGATCAAGAACTACGCCACCCTGGATTTCGGCGACAGCTTCTTCCGCGATGCCAAGGTCATCGACCTGATCAAGGAAAAGATGCCAGTGTCGATCTCGCTCGGGCTGTGGAGCACGCTGATCATGTACCTGGTGTCGATCCCGCTGGGGATCGCCAAGGCGACGCGACACGGCAGCCACTTCGACGTCTGGACCAGTTCGCTGATCATCGTCGGCTATGCGATCCCGGCGTTCCTGTTCGCCATCCTGCTGATCGTGGTGTTTGCCGGCGGCAGTTACCTTGACTGGTTCCCGCTCAGGGGACTGACTTCGAACAACTTCGATGAACTGAGCACGGGCGGCAAGATCCTCGATTATTTCTGGCACCTGGCATTGCCGGTAACTGCGCTGGTGATCGGCAACTTCGCGACCATGACCCTGCTGACCAAAAACAGCTTCCTCGACGAAATCAACAAGCAGTACGTGGTCACCGCCAAGGCCAAAGGCCTGACCAATCACCGTGTGCTCTACGGCCATGTGTTCCGCAATGCGATGCTGCTGGTGATCGCGGGGTTCCCTTCAGCGTTTATCGGGATCTTCTTCACCGGCTCGTTGCTGGTGGAAGTGATTTTCTCCCTGGACGGTCTTGGCTTGATGAGTTTCGAAGCGGCGATCAACCGCGATTACCCGGTGGTGTTCGGCACGCTGTTTATCTTCACCTTGCTCGGTCTGGTGGTGAAACTGATCGGTGACCTGACCTACACCTTTGTCGATCCGCGCATCGACTTCGAAAGCCGGGAGCATTGAGATGAATCTGTCCCCACTCAATCGCCGACGTTTCGAACTGTTCAAGGCCAACAAGCGTGGCTGGTGGTCGCTGTGGCTGTTTCTGGTGCTGTTCGGCCTGAGCCTCGGCGCCGAGCTGATTGCCAATGACAAACCGCTGGTGGTGCATTACGACAACGGCTGGTACTTCCCGGCACTCAAGCGCTACCCGGAAACCGCGTTCGGCGGCGAATTTCCGCTGGAAGCCAACTACAAGAGCCCGTATATCCGCGAATTGCTCAAGGCCAAGGACGCCTGGGTGCTGTGGGCGCCGATTCCCTACAGCTACCAGAGCATCAACTACGACCTGAAAGTCCCAGCGCCCGCGCCGCCTTCAGCCGACAATCTGCTCGGCACCGACGATCAGGGTCGCGATGTGTTGGCGCGGGTGATTTACGGCTTCCGGATTTCGGTGCTGTTTGCCCTGACCCTGACCATTATCAGCTCGATCATCGGCGTAATCGCCGGGGCCTTGCAGGGGTTCTATGGCGGCTGGGTGGATCTGGCCGGTCAGCGTTTCCTGGAGATCTGGTCCGGGCTGCCGGTCCTTTATCTGCTGATCATCCTCGCCAGTTTCGTGCAGCCAAACTTCTGGTGGCTGCTGGGGATCATGCTGCTGTTCTCGTGGATGAGCCTGGTGGACGTGGTGCGCGCCGAGTTCCTGCGCGGGCGAAACCTGGAATACGTGCGCGCAGCCCGGGCGCTGGGGATGCAGAATGGCGCGATCATGTTCCGCCACATCCTGCCCAACGCGATGGTCTCGACCATGACCTTCATGCCGTTCATTTTGACCGGCGCCATCGGCACCCTGACCGCCCTCGATTTCCTGGGCTTCGGTTTGCCGCCGGGCGCGCCGTCCCTGGGTGAACTGGTGGCCCAGGGCAAATCCAACCTGCAAGCGCCGTGGCTCGGTATGAGCGCGTTTGCGGTGCTGGCATTGATGTTGAGTTTGCTGGTGTTCATCGGCGAGTCCGCTCGCGATGCCTTCGACCCGAGGAAGTGAAATGAATCAGGACAATCTGATCGAAGTGCGCGACCTGGCCGTCGAATTCGTCGTCGGCGACCACTGTCAGCGGGTGGTGGAAGGCGTCAGCTTCGACATCAAGCGCGGCGAAACCCTGGCCCTGGTTGGCGAAAGCGGCTCTGGCAAATCGGTGACCGCGCACTCGATCCTGCGACTGCTGCCCTACCCGCTCGCCCGGCACCCGTCCGGAACCATCGAGTATTCGGGGCAAGACCTGCTGAGCCTGAAAGAGAAAACCATCCGCCACATCCGCGGCAACCGGATCGCGATGATCTTCCAGGAGCCGATGACCTCGCTCAATCCGCTGCACTCGATCGAGAAACAGATCAACGAAGTCCTCGGCATCCACAAAGGTTTGATCGGCAAAGTCGCGACCAAACGTACGCTGGAACTGCTGGAAATGGTCGGCATTCCAGAACCCGAGAAGCGCCTGAAAGCCCTGCCCCACGAACTGTCCGGCGGCCAGCGCCAGCGGGTGATGATCGCCATGGCCCTGGCCAACGAGCCGGAACTGCTGATCGCTGACGAGCCGACCACCGCACTGGACGTGACCGTTCAGCTGAAAATCCTCGAATTGCTCAAGGAATTGCAGGCCCGCCTGGGCATGGCATTGCTACTGATCAGTCACGATTTGAACCTTGTGCGAAGAATTGCGCATCGCGTATGTGTCATGCAGCGCGGTTGCATCGTCGAACAGGCATCGTGCGAAGAGTTGTTCCGCGCGCCGCAGCATCCGTACACTCGGGAACTGCTGGCAGCGGAGCCCAGCGGCAAGCCGGCGACCAACGTTATTGGCCCGCCGCTGCTGCAGGTCGAGGACCTGAAAGTCTGGTTCCCGATCAAAAAAGGCTTTCTGAAAAAGACCGTCGACCACATCAAAGCGGTGGACGGGATCAATTTCAGCCTGCCCCAGGGGCAGACCCTGGGGATTGTGGGAGAAAGCGGTTCGGGCAAGTCGACGCTAGGGCTGGCGATTTTGCGGCTGATCGGCAGCAAAGGCGCCATCCGTTTTGAAGGCAAGCAGCTAGACTGCCTGACGCAGGCCGAGGTTCGGCCGTTGCGCCGGGAGATGCAGGTGGTGTTCCAGGACCCGTTCGGCAGCCTGAGCCCGCGGATGTGCGTGAGCCAGATCGTCGGCGAAGGCCTGCGGATCCACAAGATGGGCACCGAGGCGGAACAGGAACAAGCGATTATTGCGGCATTGAAGGAGGTAGGCCTGGACCCGGAAACCCGGAACCGCTACCCCCACGAATTTTCCGGAGGGCAGCGGCAGAGAATCGCCATTGCCCGGGCATTAGTGCTAAAACCGGCGTTGATTTTGCTGGACGAGCCGACCTCGGCCCTCGACCGCACCGTGCAACGCCAAGTGGTGGAGCTACTGCGTTCACTGCAAACCAAGTACAACCTGACGTATCTGTTTATCAGCCATGACCTGGCTGTCGTCAAGGCGCTGAGCCACCAGCTGATGGTGGTCAAGCAAGGCCAAGTGGTCGAACAGGGAGACGCGCAAAGTATCTTTGCCGCCCCCCAACATCCGTATACACAGCAGTTGCTGGAAGCCGCTTTCCTGGCTCCGGCCACTGCGCAATAACCTGAAAGAGAGGAGCAACACATGGGTTTTCTCGCCGGTAAGCGCGTACTGATCGTCGGTGTCGCCAGCAAGCTGTCCATCGCATCCGGCATCGCTGCCGCCATGCATCGCGAGGGCGCTGAGCTTGCCTTCACTTATCAGAACGACAAACTCAAGGGTCGTGTCGAAGAGTTCGCACAGAGCTGGGGTTCCAACCCTGACCTGTGCTTCCCGTGCGACGTGGCCAGCGATGAAGAAATTGCCAAGGTCTTCGTCGAACTGGGCAAGAAGTGGGACGGCCTGGATTGCATCGTGCACTCCGTCGGCTTCGCCCCGGGCGACCAACTGGACGGCGACTTCACCGAAGCCACCACCCGTGAAGGTTTCCGCATCGCTCACGACATCAGCGCCTACAGCTTCGTGGCCCTGGCCAAGGCCGGCCGCGAAATGATGAAAGGCCGCAATGGCAGCCTGCTGACCCTGTCGTACCTGGGCGCCGAGCGCACCATGCCAAACTACAACGTGATGGGCATGGCCAAGGCTTCGCTGGAAGCCGGCGTTCGTTACCTGGCCGGATCCCTGGGCCCGGACGGCACCCGCGTCAACTGCGTATCGGCTGGCCCGATCCGCACCCTCGCCGCTTCCGGCATCAAGAACTTCCGCAAGATGCTGGCCGCCAACGAAGCGCAAACCCCGCTGCGTCGCAACGTCACCATTGACGAAGTCGGCAACGCCGGCGCCTTCCTGTGCTCGGACCTGGCGTCCGGCATCAGCGGCGAAATCATGTACGTAGACGGTGGTTTCAACACCACTGCGATGGGCAGCCTGGAAGAGTGATCTTCCACTAGCCACTAAAAACCCGCCGGTTCTGGCGGGTTTTTTTATGCCTGCGGTTTCAGATCTGATGCAAATCCCTGTGGGAGCGGGCTTGCGTTTAGTCGGCGGGCGCCGTCAGGCACTTGGCAAACAGCTGCTGGATCGGCTGTGTGCGTTGGCTGTAGCGTTGCAGCAGCACGATCTCGCGGTAAAACGTCAGCTCATCCAGCGGGATGATCCTGACCTTCGCCCCATGTTCAAGCCATAACCCGGCCTCGGGCAGCAGTGAAACGCCGAGTCCGCATTCGACCATCTTCACGATGGCTTCCAGTTCATCCAGTTCCAGCGCGACTCGCACTTCAATCTGCTGCTCACGCAAAAACCGCGTCACCAAACGTCCGCCAAACGAATTGCGGTCGTAGCGCACGTGCGGGTGATTCGCGAGGATCTGCAACGGGTCATCTCCCTCAAGGTCCATCGGCACGATCAACACAAACGGTTCCCGGCGAATCACCTGCGCCGACAGTTCCTTGGGCAGCTCGAACGGCGGCTTGATCAGGATCGCCAGATCCACTTCGCCGGTATCGACCTGACTCAACAAATTCAATGACACGCCCGGCACCAGTTTCGGTTCCAGTAACGGCGCCTGTTGCCTCAAGCGCAACAACGCCTGAGGCAGCAGCCCGGTCTGGACCGTAGCCACCGCGCCGATTTTCAACTCGCCGCGATACTCGCCGACATCCTCGCTGACGGCCATTCGACTGAACGTTTCGAGAATCTCCCGCGCCATCGGCAATGCCCGTTGCCCGGCGGCGTTAAGCATCGCCTGGCGCCCGGTGCGGTCGAACAGGCGAATGCCCAGCGCCTGTTCCAGATTGCGCATCTGCGCGCTGACCGCCGACTGCGTCAGGCCGATGTGCATGCCGGCCGCCGCGAACGTGCCATAGCGCGTCACGGCGATGAAGGTTTTCAACTCGCGCAGCATCAGCGTCCTCGATTGATCGAAATAATTTGAGCTCGACGCAAAAACTATCGTCTTTCCATCAAAAAGCACAGCGCTAAACTCAGCCTCAACTTTCCTGAAGATCCGAGGCAAACCCGATGCAGCTCTCCCCTTTTCACCTGGCCATCCCTGTTTACGATCTCGCTGCTGCGCGGCGTTTCTATGGCGAAGTGTTTGGCCTGGAAGAAGGCCGTTCAAGCGACCACTGGGTGGACTTCAATTTTTTCGGCCATCAACTGGTTATTCACCTGGCACCGAAAAACGCTTCCCAGGAAGCGGCGCACACCAATGCCGTGGACGGCCATAATGTGCCGGTGCCGCATTTTGGCGTGGTGCTGGGGATGGAGGAATGGGAGGCGTTGGCAGAACGACTGAACGCCCTCGACACCCGATTCGTGATTGAACCGGGGATTCGCTTTCAAGGATTGGTGGGCGAGCAAGCGACGATGTTTTTATTCGATCCCTGCGGCAACGCACTGGAGTTCAAGGCGTTCAAGGACATCAATCAGCTGTTCGCCCAATAGCGTCGCCGGTCAAAAGTTGACAGCCCCCTGATGACGAGCATGCTCGATGGCGTCCATCAGGCCCTGCGCCGTCTTGTGATGCTCGGGGTCGAATTCGACCTGCGCGACACTGAACCGAATGTCGTAACAGCGATGGACGGTAGCGTTGCGCTCGTCGAGCATTTCCTCGAGCCGGGTCCTGATCCCGGCGACTTCCACAGCGCTGGAACCGGTCAGCAAAACGGCGAATTCATCACCCCCTACTCGCCCGACCACATCACTTTCGCGAAAGGCGATGCGCAATACGTCGGCAAAGGTCTTCAGGGCATTGTCGCCTTCACTGCGGCCGTACACCTCGTTGATGCGCTTGAAAGAGTCGAGATCGAAAACCAACAGGCTCGCCGGTTTCTCCAGATGCTGGCAGGCGTCCAGCCACAACTGAGCCAGCACCTGAAAGCCGTGCAGGTTGGTCAACAATGTCAGCTCATCCATACTCGCCATTTGCACAGCCGTTATCTGGTGTTCGAACTCGCGTGCCAGGTTGCGCATCGTGTCGCGCTCTTGCACGCCGGTTTCAAGTACGTTCGGCCCGTGCAGGCTGTCTGCATCGGGGCTGGGCTTAGCCGGTTTGCCGGAAACCAACATTGTTCACTCCTGTGATGGGTATGTCCTTTAGAGCCATCTCTATCGCGTTTGACTCCCTGCTAACGGACCGCCGGTCAACTGCCCTGCACCGGACACGGTCCTCCAGCCTCGGCCCAGAGCTTGAATTGAGTGACGAAAATGTCGTGCGGCACCGACACCGGCGCCCTTCCCTCACCCGGATTCCAGCCCCAGAGCACCAATTTGTCCTCGCTGACGTGCTTGATCAGCGCCGCGAAATCGCGGTCCCCATTGCTGGAGCGATCCTTGATCATCGCGCACAACTGGTCGGCCGGCAGCCCGATCCAGGCCATCTTGTGTGCCGCGGGCGGCAAGCTCCAGTGCGGCGCCCCAGGTGGTGTATTTGGACCGTAACTGACGGGCGGATTGGCCTCGGCGTGACAGGTCGCGCAGGGCAGACCGGCCGCGCCCTTGCCGTCCATGCCGCGCACGACATTCATCGCGTGCGGGATTCCAGCGTCGAACTGCAACGGCGAATCGCCCGGGATATGACAGTTCTGGCAACGCGGGCTCTGGAAAACCTTCTGCACCGTATCAAACGCCTTGATGGCTTCCTTATCGTCAGCAAACAGGTCTTCGGCATAACCGGCCAGGCCGATCAACACCACCGCGCCCAGAATCAAATGTCGTCTCATCTCACACCCCTGACAGTTGCAACGGCAGTTCCCGCAAGCGCTGCCCGGTCAGGGCGAACACCGCGTTGGCCACTGCCGGCGCCGTGGGTGGGACACCGGCCTCGCCGATGCCGCCGGACCGTTCGGTGCTCGGCACGATATGCACTTCGACCACCGGCATTTCGTTGAGCCGCAGCACTTGATAGTCGTGGTAATTGGATTGCACCACCTGGCCGTCCTTGAACGTCAGTTTGCTGTGCAAGGTAAAGCCGAGGCCAAAGGTGATGCAGGACTCCATTTGCGCCGCGATGCTCATCGGGTTGACCGCAATTCCACAGTCCACCGCGCACACCACCCGGTGCACGCGGATTTTCAGGTTGTCCTGCGACACTTCCGCAACCTGGGCCACGTAACTGCCGAAGGATTCGTGCACCGCCACACCCAACGCGTGGCCGTCCGGCAGTGGTGCCTTCCAGTTGGCTTTCTCGACGGCAAGGTTCAGCACCGCCAAATGCCGCGGATGCATCTTGAGCAAGGTTCGTCGGTATTCCACCGGGTCCTTGCCGGCCGCTTCCGCCAATTCATCAATCAACGATTCCATGACAAACGCCGTGTGGCTGTGCCCCACCGAACGCAGCCACAACACGCTGATGCCGGTGGTCGGTGAGTGCAGTTCCACCTGGTGATTGGCCAGGCCTTCAAGGTAAGGGCTGTCAGCGACGCCTTCGACCGAGGTCTTGTCTACCCCGTCCTTGACCATCGTTGCTTCAAGCATGGTGCCGGCCATGATCGACTGACCGACCATCACATGTTTCCAGGCGATCGGCATGCCGCCGGCGTCCAGGCCGATGCGAGCCTGATGCAGGAACGCCGAGCGGTAGTAACCGCCGCGCACGTCGTCCTCCCGGGACCAGACAGTTTTCACCGGCCCGCCTGCCGCCTTGGCGACCTGCACGGCTTCAGCGACAAAATCCGAGGTCGGGTTGGCCCGCCGACCGAAGCCGCCCCCGAGAAACTCAGTGTGGATCTCGACCTGTTCGGGCTTGAGCCCGGTGATCTTGCCCGCGATCATTTGATCCAGGGTCTGGAACTGCGTGCCGGTCCAGATCTCGCATTTGTCCTTGCTGATTTTCACCGTGCAATTAAGCGGTTCCATCGGCGCGTGGGCCAGGTACGGCACGCTGTATTCGACGTCGACGGTCTTGGCCGCTTTGCCCAGTGCTGCGGTGGTATCCCCGGCCTTGCTGGCCGAGGTGCCGGGGGTGGCAGCGAGCTTGCGGAAACTCTCCAGCAGTTTCTGACTGTCGAGGCCGGCGTTCGGCCCCAAGTCCCACTCGACTTTCAGCGCATCGCGCCCCAGTTTTGCCGCCCAGTAATGGTCGGCAATAACCGCCACGCCCGTGGGCACCTGCACTACTTTATGCACGCCCGGCACAGCCAGCGCCTCGGCGCCTTCGAAGGATTTGACGCTGCCGCCAAACACGGGCGAACGGGCCACCATGGCGGTCATCAAGCCCTCGAATTGCACGTCCATGCCGAACTTGGCCCGGCCGGTGATTTTCTCTGGCGTGTCCAGGCGCTTGGTGGGTTTGCCGATGAGTTTCCAGTCCTTGGCCTCCTTGAACTTGATCGAGGCCGGGTCTGGAACCGGCAGCTTGCCGGCGTCGTCCGCCAGTTCGCCGTAGGTCGCGCGGTTGTCGCCAGCAATGACCACGCCCGACTCGGTGTGAATCGCCGAGGGCGCAACATTGAAACGTTTGGCGGCGGCATCGATCAGCATCAAGCGCGCTGCCACGCCAGCCTGCCGGTAACGATCGAACTCCATCCAGGTCGACGTCGAGCCGCCGGTGATCTGCATGCCGCCGAACCCTGCCATGCCGTAGTCAGCGGCCGAGGCAGGTGAATGTTCGACGCGGATTTTCGACCAGTCGGCGTCCAGTTCTTCGGCGATCAACATAGTCAGGCCAGTCCAGATGCCCTGACCCATTTCCGAGTGGCCGAGCAGTACGGTGACGACGTTGTCGTTGCCGATCCGCAAAAACGCATTGGGCGCAAAAACGTTTCCTTCATTCTCCGCGCCCACGGCAAAGCGATGAGCACCGGGGATGACGAACGCCACCACCAGACCGCCGCCCAACAGTGCGCTGCCCTTGAGAAAACCGCGACGTGATACCGGGTTGATGCTGTTCATGGTTCAGACTCCCTCAACGTGGCATCAACCGATCTCGGCAGCGCGTTTGACCGCGGCACGGATCCTTGGGTAAGTGCCGCAACGGCAGATATTGCCGGAGAGCGCCTGATCGATGTCGCTGTCAGTGGGTTTGGGAATCTTCGCCAGCAACGCGGCGGCGGACATGATCTGCCCGGACTGGCAGTAACCGCACTGCACCACGTCGAGTTCGGCCCAGGCTTGCTGCACCGGGTGCGAGCCATCGGTGGACAGGCCTTCGATGGTGAGGATTTTTTGCCCGTGGGCCACCGCAGTGGCGGGCGTGATGCAGGAACGCAGCGGCGCGCCGTCGACATGCACGGTGCAGGCGCCGCACTGGGCCATGCCGCAACCGAATTTGGTACCGGTCAAGTGCGCGACATCGCGCAGGACCCAAAGCAGCGGCATGTCCGCGGGGACATCCAGCTCCTGATCCTTGCCATTGATGTTCAGGGTCAGCATTGCCAATTTCCTCAGACTCATGGTGCTCTGAAGGGGCGTCGCTGTGACAACAAAATGCACACGCGCGCCTCGGGTTATCCCTACAGCTAAGCGCAAAATGCCGAGGGAGACCGGTTCATCGACCACCGGTCACACAATGAAAGGCGAACCGGGGTGCTTTGTAGCAGCTGTCGAGCCTGCGAGGCTGCGTCCGGCGACGAATTCGTCGTAAACCCTGCGAACACGGTTCTCCTGAGGCACCGCGGGGTCTGACTTCACGACGACTGCGTCGCCGAACGCAGCCTCGCAGGCTCGGCAGCTGCTACGGACCGAGCTTAGGCTTGGAAATCGGTGGACACCGACACCTCGCGCCATGTCTGCAATTCATCGGCGACGAAGGCGTTCTTGGCTTCGATCGCCGCGACGCAGTCACTGCCCAACGGCAAGCGCAGCGGTGCTTTTTTCGCTTCCACCAGAGTGATCATGGCCTGGGCGAGCTTGTCCGGGTCGCCCGGTTGATTCAGGGTCACGGCTTTGGCAATTTTGCGGACCTCGCCCGCCGTGCTGTCGTAGTCGGCAATCGTCGACGGGGATTCGACCAGGGAATTGCCCTCGAGGAATTCGGTCCGGAAGTAACCAGGCTCAACCACGGTGACTTTGACACCCAGCGGCGCCAACTCGGCGTGCAGCGCTTCGCTCAGGCCTTCGACGGCAAACTTGGTCGAGCAGTAGACGCCAAAGCCAGGCCCCGATGCATAACCACCCACCGAAGACAGGTTGATCACATGCCCACTGCGAGCGGCGCGCATGTACGGCAAAACGGCGCGAGTGATGTTCAGCAAGCCGAAGACGTTGGTTTCGTACACCCGGCGCACTTCATCGGCGCTGGCTTCTTCCACCGCGCCCAGCAAACCGAAGCCGGCGTTGTTGACCAGCACATCGATGCGCCCGAAGTGCTCGATAGCTGCCTTGGCAACCGCAATGCCTTGGGCTTCGTTGGTGACATCCAGGGACACCGCGAGCAACGCGGGTTGCGTGCCAAAACGTTGAGTGACGCTGCTTGCATCACGGGCAGTCGCCACCACCGCGTCGCCGTTGGCCAAAGCCGCTGCGGCAATCTTGGCGCCGATTCCGCGGGAAGCGCCAGTGATAAGCCAGACACGTTTGAAGGTGTGGGAGGTGGTCATGATCGAGTTCCTTGTTTTGGGTTGGGGTGAGCACAAGGTACGCAGGAAGATTGGCCGGAAAAATGCCCTCGTGTTACAAGCACTATGAAACTGTCTTTCATAATGGCGGCTTTATGAATCACGATCCTTTCGACGGTTTGACCGAGTTTCTGGCGGTGGCCGAACACAAAAGCTTCACCCTCGCCGCTACCCGGCTGGCGGTCACACCCACGGCGGTCAGTCATGCGATCAAACTGCTGGAACGGCGCACCGGCGTGCTGCTGTTCCAACGCACCACCAGGCGCGTGGCATTGACCGAAGCCGGCGCCAGCCTGTTCGCCCGTTTGCGCCCGGCAGCCAATGAAATCGATGAAGCCCTGGCAGTGCTCAGCGGTTTTCGCGACCAGCCGATGGGCACGTTGCGCATCACCGCCCCGCGCCTGTCCGGCGCCTTGTTGATCGAGCCGTTGATGCCGCTGTTCCGTCAGGCTTATCCGCAGGTCAGCCTCGACATCTCGCTGGACGACGCCACGGTCGACTTGATGGAGAGCGGTTTCGATGCCGGGATCCGGCTGGGGGAGTCCATCGAGAAAGACATGATCGCCGTGCGCCTGACGCCGGACCTGCAATGGTCGGTGGTGGGCTCGCCGGCGTACTTCGCCAAGGCCGGCAAACCGCTCAGCCCTGACGAGCTGACTCGGCATCAATGCATCGGCTTCCGCTTTGCCAGCTCCGGCAGCGCGCATCGCTGGGAGTTTCGCCGCGACGGGAGGGACTTCACGGTGGGCGTCGAGAGTAGCGTGCTCGTCAATGATCGCAAGCTGCTGGTCTCCGCCGCCCGGAACGGGCTCGGACTGGCTTACGCCTGCAATCTGGAGATCATCGACGAGCTGACGAACGGTCAGCTGGAGCCGGTGCTGCAGCCGTTTGTGCCACTGAGTTCGGCGTTGTACCTGTACTTTCCCAGCCGCACCCAGACTCAACCGAAACTGCGCGCCTTCATCGATATGGCCACGCAGTGGATCGCCGATCGCGGTGCGCTGGGACGTTAAAGCCTCGGTTTGAGCAAGATGCCGGTGTAGTGCAGCAGAAACAGGCCGAAAGCACTGCTCCAAAGCAGCGCCGAAAGGCCTAGACCGAACCCGGAAAACGGCACCAGAAACACCCGGCTCAACGCGGCGATCACCAGCAACGCAAACCCCAGCACCACCGTGTTCGACGGCTGCAACAGGCGCCCGGTATGACCCAGGCTGACCCGCGCGATCATCGCCAGGATCAACCCGCCGATACCGCCGACCGCCAAGGCGTGCGTGGCCAGACTTTGCTGCGGCATCAGGCCCGCATGCCACAACGCCATCGCCAGCGCGGCAACCACCAGCCAGGCATACGCGAGGTACAGCGACCAGAGCAGCGGCACGCGCCAGATACCCCGGTCATGCCAGCGCCACAAGCGCAGCAGGTGCAGCGCGCCCATCAGTAGAAACAACGCCGCCAGCAAACGCCTGGGCTCATCGTTCAACCCGCCAGCAAAGGACATCGCCGCGACCAGGCTGCTCAGAAGCAATACTTGAGTTGGCAACGCGGGAGCGGCGGATGCAGCGGCACGGTTCAAGCCGCGCTGAATGAAGAAGGGAATGACCCGGCCACCGATCACGGTCATCAACGCCGCCACCAGCCATAAGGCCGACAACACGCCATGCCGTTGCAGGACTGCGTCATCAATCGCAATGCCCCACAGCGTTATGCCCTGACAGCCGGCCATCAGCGCGATCACCAACAGAATCGGGTAGTTGTCGCGCTTGCCGGCGGCCACCAGATCCCGTCCGATCGCCCAGGCCAGCAGTGGAAGAAAAGGCACTTGCGAGGCCAGCAACAGGCTATCGGAAATGGGCAGTAACCAGGCCAGTCGCGCCAGCAGCCACACTAGCACCAACCCCATCAGCGGCCAGCCATTTAGGCCGGGACGCCCTGTCCAATTGGGCACTGCAGTCAGCAAGAATCCGGCGATGATCGCCGTGGCAAAACCAAACGGCATTTCATGCCGGTGCCAGGCCAGCATCCCGCCCACAGGCTGCGCGCCGGGCAATCGGCCGAACAGCCAAAGCGCCCAGATCGCCACCGCGATCGCAGCGAATCCGGCGCCTGCCAGAAAGAACGGTCGAAACCCGAGACTGAAGACCGGTGCAGCAGCGAGTCTGCGCATCAGGCAGCAACCCTTACCAGGCCTGTGCCCAAGCGATGCTGGGCCAGCAGGCGCATGACATAGCCGATCTTGAGTAAGGTCGGGCCGATGATGGTCATCGCATGCATCGACACCAGCACCACGATGGGCAGGTGGCCGTTGTAGAGGTATGCGCCGTAGATGCCTGCCAAAAGCAGCGCCAGGCCAGCGCCCAGTACACGACTCGACAGGTGCAGAACGTTCTGAGGATTGCTGAAGAAATCGAACATTTTTCCGTACTCCCGTAGCAGTTCAGTTGTACGTTTTACTTATCAAGTCTCGTGCCAGTTTTTTAGTCCTTGTAAATCAGCCCCCTGAAGCAGTTCGAGTCATATCGACCATATTCAGAAATAGTCAGTATGACTACTACATTTGTCATTTAGACTCGATCACACCTATATCTGAGGGCCCATGTCGATCTACGGTCCAGCCAATCGCCTACAAGCTGGCTACGCTGATAATCCAGCATGAGTAACCCGTAGAGGAGCAAACCACCATGCAACGTGTGCAAAAACTGACTCCCTGCCTCTGGTTCGACACTCAGGCCGAAGAGGCCGCGAAGTTTTACTGTTCGATCTTCGATCATTCGAAAATCACCGTCATCACACGAAGAAATCGCAACGGGCCATGCAAGCCATGATGCAGATGAAAAAACTCGACATCGCCGCCTTGCAGCGAGCCTTTGATGGCGAGAGCTAATACACTCCGTAGCTGGCCTGCCTGGGACACTGACGATGAAGCACACCGTTGCCAAAGACGCTGACACAGCCCCCCGCTTCTGGCGCGACGATGCCCTGCCCTTCATCGAAGCCCGCTCTATCGCCGACGGACGCGAGGTCTGCTACACCCGGCATTCCCACGAGCACTTTTCCATCGGTGCGATAACGGCCGGGCGCAGTACCTACCTTCACGAGCAAGCGCAGTTCGAAGTCAGCGCCGGCACCGTGGTGTTGATGAACCCCGATGATGTCCATGCCTGCAATCCGATCGACGACCAGCCGTGGTCGTACTTGATGCTGTACGTCGAGACGCCCTGGCTGACCGATCTGCAACACCAGCTCGGCTTCAGCCAGGACTCGGCATTCCGGCGGTTTTCCATCACCCACACTCGCGACGGCAACCTGTTCGCCGGCCTCAACGGCCTGTACGAAATCCTGGTGGATCCCCTGCAGGACGTGTTGTGCAAACACAGTGCGGCGGTGGAGTTTTTCACCGAGGTGCAACAGCGGCTCAACCCGATCGATCAACCGCTGCGCGAACCCAATTTCAAGCTGGAACGGGCGGCCGACTATATTCGCGATCACTGCACACACCCGCTCAAACTGGAGGACATTTGCGAAGCGGCTCAACTGTCGCCGTCCTATCTCATTCGAGCCTTCAAGCAGCATCACGGCATGACGCCACACGCATTTCTGGTCAACCGGCGTATCCAGTTCGCCCGTGATCAATTGCGCAACGGCAAGTTGATTGCTGATGTTGCGCTGGAAGCGGGATTTGCCGACCAGGCGCATTTTCAGCGGGTGTTCAAGCAGCATCTGGCGGCCACACCGGGGCAATATCGCGGCTGATCAGGGCATCAAAAGGTACGCAGCACTCACCGCCAGCAGCAACGCCATGATCCGGTTGAACAGGCGCATGCCCGCAGGATTGCTCAAGTACCCGCGCAAAAAGGTGCCGGCATACGCCCAACATCCGACGGATACGTAGCAGATCACCAGATACACCGCCGCAAACTGCCAGACCAACCGCGCCTCGCCGTCCGCGACGAAGGCGCCCATGCCTGCCACACACGCCAGCCAGGCTTTCGGGTTGAGCCATTGCATCACCGCGCCGTACAGCATTGAAGGTGCCCGGCGCGACTCTTTCGCGTCGATGTGGCCGTCGTCCGCCGCCAGTTTCCAGGCCATGAACAACAGAAACGCCACGCCGGCCAGTTGCACCACCCGCGTCAGCGCCGGCCACAGCCGCAACACCTCATGCAACCCCAGGCCCATCAGCACCAGCAGCAAAACGAAGCCCAACGTGGCCCCGGCCACATGCCGCTGACTGGCACGAAAACCGAATTGCGCCCCCGAACTCAACGCAACAATGTTCACCGGCCCGGGCGTTATCGAAGCAACCAACGCAAATGTCGCCATGGAGACAATCAGACTCATCGCACACCTTCTTCAATGTCAGAGAAACCAGCGCTCAAGGTACTGAGCGCCCTGCCCTGCGTATTGAAGAAAACTGCCTAATCATCCTCATGCAACTTGATGCCCCGAGCGTGCAGCAGATGAGGCACGACCAGCACCAGCAGCGTCAGCGCGAGGAACGACGCGGCAATGGGTTGGGTCAGAAAGATCATCCAGTCACCCTCGCTGATGGACAACGCGTTGCGCAGCTGCTTTTCCGCCATCGGCCCCAGCAGCATGCCTACGATCACCGGCGCGACGGGGAAATCGAAACGCCGCATCAGCACCCCGCCCCAACCGATTGCCAGCATCAGCAGCAGGTCGAACGAAGAGTGGCGCATGCCATACACGCCGATGGTGGCGAACACCAGAATGCCGGCGTTCAGGTACGGTCGGGGAATCTGCAGCAGCTTGACCCACAACCCCACCAGCGGCAGGTTCAACACCAGCAGGATGACGTTGCCGATGTACAGCGAAGCGACAAGGGTCCAGACCAGATCGCCCGAGGTCTGGAACAGCATCGGCCCCGGTTGCAGGTTGTAGTTCTGGAACGCGGCCAACAGGATCGCCGCCGTCGCAGAGGTCGGAATACCGAGCGTCAGTAGCGGCACCAGAGAACCGGTGGCGCTGGCGTTGTTGGCCGCTTCGGGGCCGGCAACCCCCTCGATGGCGCCCTCGCCCTTGTTGCCCGCGAACTCTTTGGGAAACTTGCTCAGTTTGCGTTCGGCGGAATAGGACAGGAAAGTTGGAATTTCAGCGCCACCGGCCGGAATCGAACCAAACGGAAAACCGATCAGCGTACCTCGCAACCAGGCAGGAACGGAGCGTTTCCAGTCCGCGCGGGTCATCCACAAAGACGTCAGCCGGTGGCGGCCCGACGCCTCTTCTTTTTGATACAGCAGGCTGTACAACGCCTCGCCCACGGCAAACAAACCGACCGCCACGAGCACGACTTCGATGCCATCCACCAACTCCGGAACACCCAGGGTGTAGCGGGCAATGCCCGAGGTCGAGTCTAGGCCGATCAAGCCGATCGTCAGGCCAATCCCCAGCGAAGCGAACCCCCGCAGCATCGAAGCGCCGAGCACCGCCGACACGGTGGTGAAGGACAACACCAGAATCGCAAAGTACTCCGCAGGACCAAACTTGAGCGCCAGCGTGGCAACGATCGGCGCAAACAAGGTGAGCATAACCGTGGCGATGGTGCCGGCGACAAACGAGCCGATCGCCGCTGTCGCCAAGGCCGGCCCTGCCCGTCCGTTACGGGCCATGAGGTTGCCTTCCAGGGCCGTGACCATGGACGACGACTCCCCCGGCGTATTGAGCAGGATGGAGGTGGTCGAACCACCGAACTGCGCGCCGTAATAGATCCCGGCGAACATGATCAGCGCCCCGGTGGGGTCGACCTTGGCGGTGATCGGCAACAGCAGCGCAACGGTCAGTGCCGGTCCGATCCCCGGCAAGACACCAATGGCCGTGCCGAGCAAGCAGCCGATAAACCCCCACATCAAATTGATCGGCGTCAGCGCAGCGGCAAAACCGACGGCCAGGCTTGAGAGAATATCCACCGTGTTTATCTCCTTGGGCCGGGGTCAGAGCCAGGCGTTGATCAGGGGCGGCAGGGAAACCCCGAGCCCGGCGTTGAACAGCCAGTAGATCGGCAGCGTCAGGGCAATGCCGATGGCCAGGTCCCGCACCGGACGGCGACTGCCAAAACCCCGGGCCGAACAGGCAAACAGCAACCCGGCCGCCAGGACGAACCCGATGAGGTTGATCAGCATGGCCACGGCCACCAGTCCCGCCGTCACCCAGGCCGCCCCGAGTTTGCCGCCGGGCAGCGCTTTCGCGGACTCGTCATCGTGGTCCGCCAGTTCGCGAAAACCACCGGTCACGGCCTGAAAGCACAGCAGCACACCGACCACGCCGAGGAACACCGCTAACGCGTAGGGATAGACATGCGCACCGAGGATGACGAACCCCATCTCCTCGGGAAAGCCATAGGCGCCGAGCGCCAGTACCGCACTGATGGCGACCACACCCAAGCCGATCGCCAGTTGTACCGGCATGATTCGACGAGACGGGTTCATTTAATCAACCCGACCTCGACCAGCATTGCACGCAACCGCACATGCTCCTGGTCGACAAAGGTGCCGAACTCATCGCCGGTCAGGACGTTGGGTGCCCATTTATTGGTCTCGACGTTCTTCTTCCAGCCTTCGCTATTGGCGGCGGCCACGACGGCGTCGGTCACTTCCTTGCGCTGCGCTGGAGTAAGGCCCGAGGCACCGTAGACACCGCGCCAGTTGCCGATAATCACGTCATAGCCACTCTCTTTCAGGGTCGGCGCATCGATGTCGGCAATACGCTCCGGTGCGCCGATGGCAAGCACACGGAACTGACCGTTCCTGATGTATTGGCCCAGTTCGGCATAACCACCCGTGATCACTTTGATCTGGCCGCCAAGCACCTGAGCAACGACTTCACCCCCACCGGCGAAGGCGACGTAATTGACCTTATTGACAGGGATTCCCATTTTGCTGGCCAGATCGGCGATACCGATGTGATCGATCGAGCCCTTGGAGCCACCGCCCCAGGTGATGCTGGACGGTTTGTCCTTGAAGGTTTTCAGCAAGTCGTCCAGGGTTTTGAACTCGGACTCCTTGCGTACCGCAATCACGTTGTATTCGGTAAACAGCCGGGCGATCGGAGTCACGTCCTTCAAGGTGATTTGCGGTTTGTTCTGCTCAATACCCGCGACCATGATCGCGCCGACCACCAGTAGCGCATTCGGATCGCCCTTGGTGCTGTTGGCAAATTGCGCCAGCCCCAACGTGCCGCCAGCCCCGCCCTTGTTCTCGAAGGTGACGGATTTTGCGGCTTTGGCCTCGACCAGAGCTTTGCCCAGGTCCCGTGCGGTCTGGTCATAGCCGCCACCGACGGAGCCTGGGGCCATGAACTTGACGGTGTCCAGCGCAAACGCGGGTGTAGTGAGCGCGGCAGCCGTCATGGCCACTGCAATGGAGCGACGGAACAAGGCGAGCATATGGAGTCTCCCGATATTATTTTTGTGGGTGCCGATTGAATCTCGCTCAGGAGCAAACCCTGCTCACTGAACATGCGTCTGTGAACAAGCGTAGGTCATGCTTCAGTTTGGTGACGCCCTTCGCTCAGCTGAATGCTTTACGAGATCCTTCGGCGGCGTGACGATCAGGCTGTAGACCGTCAGGTAACGTTCGTGGTCCTGCTCACCGGTGCCGAAGCGGATGGTTTCCGGCTTCGAGGTGGTGACGTAGAGCGTGCCGAACATCCAGTCCCAGAGAGAAAGGTTGATTCCAAAGTTCTTGTTGATGTATCGAGGCGCGTCGCTGTGGTGAGTCTGATGCTGGCTTGCTCGCGAAGAACGATAACGCGGTGTACTTGCAGTCATCCGGTTTTGGCTTGATATGGCTCCGCTATGTGTAAGCCCCCACCACCCGCTTCACTTTCTCCAGCGCCACGCCAAGCGCGCCCATGTCTACCGAGCCCAACGCCAGGCGGATCGCGTGGGGCACATGGACAGAAGTCGCGAACGGTTCTGCGGTCGATACCGCGACGTGCTCACGCATCAACGCCATGGCGATCTGGTCGGCCCGCGCGTCTTCCGACAAGGGCAGCCAGATGAAGTAGGAGGATGGATGGCGCACGAAGTGCAGGCCTGCCAGGTGCTGGTCGGCCACGGCTTGCCGGGCCTGGGCGTCTGCGCGCTTTTGCGCCTCAAGCAGGCTGACGGTTCCATCATCGATCCACGCGCAGGCAATCGCCGTCAGCACCCCGGGGGTATTCCAGGTGGTCGCCCTGATCGTGCGCTCCAGCGCAGGCACCGTTTGCAGCGGCGCGGCAACAAATCCGACGCGTAGCCCGGTGGCGACGCTCTTGGAGAATCCTGAAACGTACAGCGTTCTTTCAGGCGCCAGTTGCGCGATCGGTGGCAGCGAATCCTCTGCCAGAAACGCGTACGCCGCGTCCTCGATGATGTGCAGGTCATGCTTGCGCGCGATAGCCACGAGGCGCTCGCGTTGATCGGCGGCCATCACCCAACCCAGCGGATTATGCAGCGTCGGCATGGTGTAGACCGCACGCACGGAACGACTTCGGCAGAGTTTTTCGAACGCCTCCAGATCCGGCCCGGTGTCGGTGCCGGGAATGGGCACGACTTCAAGGTGCAGCGTTTCGGCCAGCACCTTGAACCCCGGGTAGGTCAAGGCATCTGCCGCGATCACATCACCGGGTTGCAGCAATGCCATCAAGGCCACCGTCAATCCGTGCTGAGCGCCACTGACGAGCAACACCTGCTCGGCCTGCACCGTCAGCCCCCGCGCAACCAGATGACGCGCGACCGATGCCCGCTCGTGCGGGCGCCCCGCATGCGGCTGGTAGCGCAGATGGGATTCCAGATCGCCGGACAACGCGAGCTGACGCAACGCATTGCGCAGCAGATCGGCCTGCCCCGGCACGGACGGATAGTTGAAATTGAGGTCGATCATCCCCGCCGCAACGTTGGGCTGATGAATGCCCAGGCTCGGCGGCAGCGAAGTCTCCCGTACGAAAGTCCCGCGCCCCGTTTCGCCACTGACCAGGCCCATGGCCTCCAGCTCTGCATAAACCCTGCTGGCAGTGACCAAGGCCAATCCATGGCTGGCGGCAAGCAGGCGATGCGTGGGCAAACGCGTACCGGGCGGCAAACGCCCTGAACGGATATCGGCTGCAAAGGCATCCACCAGCGACTTGTACCGAGAGCGCGGCATAGGGAAATGTATCCATGACAATTTTTTGATTGTATCGATAGTCGGTCATACGATGCGCTTCATGCAACCCGACTGAGTGAACTCAAAATGGAACGTACCTCGAAGCTGCAAAACCAGACCATGGAAAAGAACACCAGCGGGTTGATCAACGGACTCATCGGCGTGCTGATCTTCAGCGGTTCGCTGCCCGCGACACGGGTGGCCGTCCTGGAATTCGACCCGGTCTTTCTGACCGTGGCCCGCGCCACCATCGCCGGCGTGCTGGCGCTGTGCATTCTGTGGCTGTTCAAGGAAAAGCGGCCAGCGCGACACCAGTTACTGCCCTTGGTCATCGTCGCGTTGGGCGTGGTGATCGGGTTTCCGCTGCTGACGGCGCTGGCACTTCAGTACGTGACGTCCGCGCATTCCATTGTCTTCGTCGGCATGTTGCCGCTCGCGACCGCCGCGTTCGGTGTACTGCGCGGTGGCGAGCGTCCCCGGCCGGCGTTCTGGTTCTTCTCGGTCCTGGGCAGCTTGCTGGTGGTCGGTTTCGCCGTGTCCCAGGGACTGACCGCCTCCCCGGCCGGCGACATCCTCATGCTGCTGGCCATCCTCGCCTGCGGCCTCGGTTACGCCGAAGGGGCGAAGCTGTCCAAAACCCTGGGCGGCTGGCAGGTGATTTCCTGGGCACTGGTGTTGTCGTTGCCGGTGGTGGCGCCGCTGACCTGGTGGCTGACGCCCTCCTCGTTCTCCGGCATCAGCGCGCCAGCCTGGTGGAGCCTCGGGTACGTGTCGCTTTTCAGCATGCTGATCGGCTTCGTATTCTGGTATCGCGGATTGGCTCAAGGAGGGATTGCTGCCGTTGGACAGCTTCAGCTGCTTCAGCCATTTTTTGGCTTGGCGCTGGCGGCTACGTTGCTTCACGAGCAGGTTAGTCTCGGCATGCTGGGGGTTACTGTTGCGGTGATTTTGTGTGTGGTGGGTGCGAGGAGGTTTGCGAAGTAACGCCGGTACCCGGCAAAGCCCGCAGGTCTTTCGGCTACAAAAAACCCCAGTGATCGGCAGACCACTGGCGTTTTCTTCGCGCTAAAACGTCGCGACGTCTCTGCTATGCCATTTCTGGCCCTGATAGATAGCCAAACATCAGTTCCCCATTACCACCGTAGACCACCCCTACTTGGGCAGATCAACTTTATCCAACACCCGGTTCGCGGTGATCTCCGCCATCATGATGCTGTTGGAAATACCCAACAGCGCGTAACGCGATTCACCCTCCAGATGATCCACCAACTGGTGCACCATCACATCGACCGAGGCCAGTGTCTCGACCAGATAAACCGCCAATGTTTCGACCGTGGCCTCGGGATCTACGGAAAACAGGCTGCTGCGGGTTCGCGGGATGGCTTTGATGTCGGCGTTCGACGGGAAGTGGTAGTCGAGCGCTCGCTCGGCGGCATCGTTGAGTTTTTTGGAATCGGTGGATTCGTAGGGGGAAACGTCGTCCGTTTCCGGGGGATTGGGCGTGGCTTTGAACATGGTGTTGCTCCTTGATTAGTGGAGCCGCCACCGCTCGCGGTCAAACGAATAGAGGTGGCAGCTGTACGCGGGTTGACCGACCGGAAATCAAGGCATCCGGCACACCCGAAGATGTCCCACGCACAGCCACCGCAAAAAAGCCGGACGCTTTTCTTGGGCACTGGTACGCCTTGATTGAATCGGACGGTCAAATCCGGACGCTGAATTGGCAGCGACCCGGAAACGATAGAGGCCCGGCCCTAGGCGCACAAGCCGGCGGATTCTGGCGCAGCCGTAGGCAACGGCGCAAGGATTTGTAGCTTTCAGGAAGTAAACTTGATGGCGTTTAAACAAGCGCTCTCAAACCTGTTGAATGAACGGGGCGCACTCACCACGAGCAACAAAAGTGTACGGCGACTTGCGTCCACCGCTGTACGGGGAATGCCACCCGGGTCCCATGATAAAAATACCGTTCTCGTTACCAGAGACCTGTCATGGACCTCGCCACGCTGACGCTGTTTCTCCCCGCCTGCTTCGCCTTGAACATGGCGCCGGGCCCGAATAATCTGCTGTCGGTCAGCAACTCGACCCGCTACGGCTACCGCATCTCGTGCGTGGCCGGGATCGGGCGGTTGCTGGCGTTTGCCGGGATGATTGCCTTGGCGTCGGCCGGGTTGGCGGTGGTGCTGCAAACGTCCGAGTTGCTGTTCTATGGCATCAAAATTGTCGGCGCGGCGTATCTGTTTTACCTGGCGTGGCAGTTGTGGCGCGCCGATCCGGGGGCCGAGCAGGCAGTGACGCGGGCGTCGGTTGGCGTGTTGGCGTTGGCGCGACAGGAGTTTCTGGTGGCGGCCGGCAATCCCAAGGCAATCCTGATCTTCACCGCGTTCCTGCCCCAGTTCGTCGACCCGACCCGCGCGGTGGCACCGCAGTTCGCGCTGCTCGGCGCGTTGTTCCTGATGCTGGAATGGATCGCCATCAGCGCCTACGCCTACATGGGCCTGCACATGCGCCGCTGGTTTGCCGAGCCTCGGGGCAAGCGGATATTCAATCGTTGCTGCGCCGGGTTGTTGTCGGCGGCGGCTTCGGTGCTGTTGATGGCGCGCCGCGCCTGAGTTCCAGGGCAAACTTTCCGGTGGAGCCGTCGCTCAGCTCGTCTTATGCCTCGCTTCGCGAGCCATTTTTCAGAGCAAGTCTGATACAGTCGCCCCCCTTTAAATTCGTTGACAGGGAGTCAAGCATGGCAAAGCCAGCTGCACGAATTACCGACCCAACCAGTTGTCCCATCCCGGGGCACGGTTCCAAAGCTATCGCCTCCGGTTCTCCTGATGTGTTCTTCGACGGTCTTGCAGCCGCTCGCAAAGGTGACACGTGTACCTGCGGTAGTGCGCTAGCCTCGGAAGTGTCCGGCACCGTGTTTAGTGCTGAAGGGCGTAGGCATTGGGATGGAGTTCGTGCTTAAAGCGGACGAAGCTATTGACCGGGGAGCGTTCGACGCAGAGCTAAAGGAGCACACCCATTGGTACATATTCTGACTCCTGCGGAACGAGCAAGCATCCAGATCGCACTGGCAGAGGCTTTTGTAGACAGCTCTGTCGACTACGCCTCTATCGCAGAAAGAATCCGGGGCTATGACCCAAAGGTCGTTGAGGAGATCTTGTACTCAGAGGTCGCGCCTGTGTGTTTCAGCAACCTTGAAACGCCCGTCCCTCCTGTCTGGACTGGTTTTAAGGATGAGTGGTTGTTAGATGAAATAACCAAAGAGCTAAAAGCGCGAGAAAACAGTTGGCTACGACGTAGATTCGACTTGTTAAAAGTTGCATGGCTTCGCTACAGCTACGGTTACATTTGGAAGGAGCTCATGAAATTTCGTGCTTAACAAGAACGAGGCGATAAGCAACATGTGACCGGGGGAGCATTTGACCAGCGATAAAGCCGGCCGGTCTTGCTGCCAACAAAAGCCCCCAGTGATCAGCAAACCACCGGGGGTTTTCATCGCGTTTGAAACGCAGCGAGTCGCTGCTATGCAACTTCTGGCCCTGATTAACAACCAAACATCAGTTAGCCACTCTCCACAGCAAGCGGCACCTACTTGGGCAGATCAATCGTATCCAACACTCGATTCGCTGTGATCTCCGCCATCATGATGCTGTTGGAAATGCCCAATAAGGCGTAACGCGATTCACCCTCCAGATGATCCACCAATTGATGGACCATCACATCGACCGAGGCCAGGATCTCGACCAGATAAACCGCCAGGGTTTCGGCGGTGGCCTCAGGGTCTACGGAAAACAGGGTGCTGCGTATTCGCGGAGTGGCTTTGATATCGGCATTTGACGGGAAGTGGAAGTCGAGCGCCCGTTCCGCAGCCTCGTTGAGCTTCTTTGAATCAGGTTCGTATGGGGAAACCGGATCGGTGACCGGCGGGTTTGGTGTGACTTTGAACATGGTGAAACCTCGTTTACTGGTGAAGCTGCCACGTTCGTTTCCAAGCGAAGGGGTGGCAGCTGTACGCGGGTTGGAAAACCAGGGTAAACGAGCCCGGCAGACCTATAAGGTCTCCCACGCACAGCCGCCATAACGCAATGCACTTAGTGCGAAAAAAATACGTTATGAAGAGGTGCTTTCGTGTCGTTTACCCGTCGAGTTTCCAAGCCCGACCGCTGAATGATCAGCGGCACGGAAACGATAGAACCAAGGGCTACGACACACAAGCCGGCGGATTCTGGCGCAGCCGTAGGCAACGGCGCAAGGATTTGTAGCTTTCAAGAAGTAAACTCGGCGGAGTTTAAACACTCCCCCTCAAATCATGTTGAATGAGCGGGCGCGCACTCACGAAAAGCAACAAAAGTGTACGGCGACTTGCCTACACCACCGCACGCGGATGAAGTCACTATTTTGCCGGAGAAATAAAAATGCGAACCAACCTGCAGGCCCGCGTCCCCTTCAAAGAGCTAATTGAAAAATACCTGAAGGGAAGTGAGCAACTGATGTCTGACCTAGGCTGAGTAAGCCAAAACATTCCGGAGTGGAAGCGGCTAACAAGGGTTATGACACACTCTGGGCCAGAAGCGGTCACTCGCAGAGCCTTTGGAGTAGTGTGTCGAATTGAACCATTGAAGCTTCACCCCCCTTCACTTGAGGATCTCTAATGACAAACCAATCCGCTATTGTCGAGGTGGTTCAAGAAACCGATCCTATGCTGCTCAGATCTTTGAATGACCTTCTCCCACAGCTTTCCAGAAACGCTCAAGCGATGACAATGGAAGATTTGGAGCAGATTGTGGATTCAGAGTGTTCCGATTTATTGGTAGTGAGAGCAGCAGGTGGAGGAAGCATTTTGGGGGCGCTAACCCTAATTCATTTTCGCATTCCGACAGGCATTCGTGCCTGGATCGAAGACGTCGTAGTAGATGCCAGTGCTCGAGGTCAAGGGGTCGGCAAAGCACTCATACAAGCAGCAATAGAAAAAAGCCATGACCTCGGCGCGAGAACTCTGGATTTAACCTCCAATCCAGATCGTGAATCTGCCCATCGTTTATATGAGGGGGCAGGATTTTCGGTCCGTACAACAAAGGTCTACCGACATATCAAATGACTAATGGATAGTCCTTCCACGCATGGCGATCACTCTTGCGTGCAGGAGCGTCCGGAATGGCTGCTTTCGGCCTGCGGATTTAGCAAATCTGTTGCATCGACCGGTTGAATCCACAGCCCAAAAGCAGCCATTGGAATATCATCCCTGCCATGAGACAAAGACCGGGAGCCCTGCGAACCACCCATACAATCAAGGAGAGCTGCACATCATGGACGAAGCCATTACTTACCGAGCAGCAACGGTAGAAGACGCATTGAGCATTTGTGAGTTAGGACAATTGCTTAACGCGGTGCACCACGCTGCCCGCCCCGATATTTACGCGGCTGCCACCCAAGACTTTTCGCGCGATCTTCCTCACTGGTCAGGTCTTTTCGAGAAACCGGGTCAGGTTGTATTCATCGCGAATGTCGGTCACCAGGCCGCAGCCTTCATAACCGCCAGCTTGTCGGCAAGCTCTGGGCCGCTGATGCAACCGCTGAATGTTGTTCGCATTGGATCGGTATGTGTTGCCGAGCAATTTTGGGGGAAAGGTATTGGACGTATGCTTATTCAGCTCGTTAAAAACTGGGCTATCGAAAATGACGCCCAGGACTTGAGGTTGTCCGTCTGGCCGTTCAATGCACGCGCTGCTCGCATGTACACAGAGTTCGGGTTTGAAACTCGTGCTTTCGAGATGGGAATGCGTCTGTAAAGGCGATCCCCCTCAAGGTCAAAAGAGGCTCGAGGGACTTCTGCTGGGTTCATAACTGACAGCTCTGGGCCAGAAGCGGTCATCCAGGTTGAGCGCTATCCAGAATGACTTTGGCCTCGATTTCAAATCTGCTCAACAACGCGGCACCATCCGTAACACCAAGAATCTCATCGATCGCGGCGATTTTCCGAGTTGCGTGGTCGATCTGAAATTCAGCGTTGCTGTATGCAGCCTCCGCCTCATTGTGGAGTGCATAGGCCATATGCGCCGCGACACGGACGCTCATTGGAGCATCGACATCGCTGCCCAGATAATCAGCAAGCAATGTCCTAATCTCAAGCAATGCGAGGGCGAGTAGCCTGGTCTGGTCAGTCAGCATAAAAGGATCCTAGATATTGCAACGAGTGTGCGAAACGAATTTCGCGAGGTTATATAAACTCGCAGACAGGCAAAAGCAAAAGACCGCTTCGGGTTGTTTGCGGCCCGTCGCAACAGGCAGAAATCGGCCAGAAGCGGCCATTCGGGAACCTCTACTAGCTCGGAGATAGCTCATGCCTTGCTAACTCGGTCATACAACCTAAATCACCATGAAGCTAGTGCACGCCGTCTTGCCACTGCTAAGTTTTCCTTTCACGCTGATGAAATGTCGCCAAGTAAGCAAACACTCATCTGCCGGAAATCCTCGAAAAACTTTACGAAAATGAGCTCGCGCTTGCCAACGCCATGAGGGGTTATTGCAAGGATTGCAGGTCGCATGCCGGGGGTATTGGAGCTATAGAAACCTGACGGCGCTATGGCATTGATCCGGTCGAGTTTTTGGGTATCGCGAAGCATGTGCAACAAGAGAGCCTTATTAAAAACTAATGAGACCCTTGAAATCAAGAAACACAAAGCCCTCTAGGAATATTTGAGATCTAGGTAATTCACTTGCCTATCTCGTGTTAACCCACGAGATGCCATCAATTTAGAATTCACAAATATCAACTATACAGTTTCTACCCTTGGATTTTGCGTGATAGAGCGCACTATCTGCAGAGACTAACAACTGCTTGAGAGTGGATCGCGATTCATTCATCGACGCACATCCAATACTGACGGTGATTTTAATTCCCTCGCTACCAGCATCGACACTAGATGCCTCAATGCTGCTCCTGAGTCGCTCTGCAATAACGGACGTCTCGAGGCTGTTGGTATTGGGCAGCATAATCACAAACTCTTCTCCACCGAACCGGGCTATAGTGTCCGCGGGCCGAAGAACCCCCTCGGAAACTTTAACAATTGACTTCAGAACTTCGTCGCCAATCGGATGCCCCCAACGATCATTAACAAGTTTGAAGTGGTCAGCGTCTAACATGATTATCGATATTGACTGTCTATATCGAGTTGCTCGAGCAAACTCTTTCTCCGCAAGGTTGAAAAAATGAGCCCGGTTAACTGCACCTGTGAGGTGATCTTTAGTTAGCAAGTCAGCAAGATTCTCGCTCGACACCTTTCGCTCGGTAATATCCCGAAACACCACAGTATATCCAGAGAACTCATCATCCTCTTCACGCAAAACGGCGATCATTGCCTGAGCAAAAAAATTGTGTCCCGATTTGTGTTGGCAATAATAGTCTCGTGAATGCCAACCTTCCTCACGTGCGAATGCCAGATGTTCACCTAAAACGTGCACATCCATGGCGGAAAGATTACAGAAGTGGCGCAACGTCTCACCTATAGCCTCAGATTCCGAGTATCCCGTCAAACGCTCTGCTGAGGGACTCCACCTATTAATCTCTCCCTGCTTAGTCAAACCGAGGACTGCGAAATCGTTAACAACAGTATAAATGGCGTCAAGCCATGAGTCGGTCTGCCTTAGCCTCCTTTCAGTTGCAACTTGGCAAGAGATATCAGTCAAAACTGTTATCAAAACATCGTCGTTGACCTTCACAATAGTACATGACAGTACAACACCTCCGTCGGCTGCGGACGTCACGTGAATTCTATGATTTACACATATTGATCCGCATGACTCCCTAAAACTTGTCACAAGGTTACGTAATTCAGGCGCAACGGAAGCAAGTGTTTCAAACAGATTCTCAAGGCCAATAGCTTTAACCAATGGCATCAACAATTGTGTTGCCATAGGATTAAGCATATCAATTTTTCCGCTGGGGTTGGTTCTTACCAGTCCTACGGGTGACAGATACATGAATGAAAGTAACGCTTCGTACTCTGACTCGATTGAGTCATTATCCTGCTCAATGCCACTCATTTTTATGCCCATTCAACCAGTAGGAAGCGGGTGTTATTATTGATTTTTTTAAGTAGTCTTAATCTGACGGGGATTGGCCGCATTCGAAGCGCCAGAACGTAAGAAATAATCACGTCTAACTCAGATTCATTCTCAAACCTTTGAGCGACCATGGCGTTATTCAGGCAGGGTGCAATTTCCACAAATAAATTTTTACCTAAAACACGTGCCTGTCGCAAGCCCGCACTTGTAGCTTCAAAAGTATTGTAAATCGTCACTTCTGAAGCATCGTTAAAACCAATTATGCCGAAGTTTAGAGTATCCAGTTGGTCAGGCGCATCCAATAATGATTGTATCGATGCTTCTTCGAACGTAAGATTCATTTCTATTCACTCGCTAAGTTCGATATCAATTTGAGCACTTTCTGCCAGCCTATCTTCAGTCAACTTTTGATGCAGGGTGCTCACCCTTTCCGCAACCAATATATGACAAGGACCAATTGCAAATTATTATTCTAAGTTTTATCGGTCCAGTGGATAATGGCGGCGATGTCGCGGCTGTTATCTTAGCCAAATATTAAATGTGATCGATAAGACTTTGTGGATTTTTACTTATATCCAAGCGCTTGGATCGATGGAAGCCATTGATCTAAATGCAGGTTTGGCGAACCAAAAACCTTGCATTAGAAAAATTCCGCAGCCGGCAAGAAAATTCCGTTCTTCCGAATTTTCTATACCTTCAGCAATGATTTTTACATCTAGATCGGCGCACATTGTAACAATGCCACGCACGATAGCCTGGCGAGCGGAGTCAAGATGAATATTGCGCACCAACGCAAGATCCAGCTTAATAAAATCCGGCTGAAAATCTGCTAATAAGTTTAACCCTGAATAACCCGCACCAAAGTCATCAATTGCCGTTTTTAATCCAAACTTTCGGTATTTTGATAATATATTGGTTAGGTGGTGATTGTTATCAACATATTCGCTTTCAACCGTCTCGAAAATCAACCGATCGAGGGGGAAATTATTAACTCGTGCAGCTTCGAGTGTGCTTCGAATGCACAGTTCTGGACGGTAGACAGCTTTGGGTAGAAAGTTAATCGATAGATGTTGGGTCATGCCGAGCTGCGCTGCAGTAGAAATAGCCCGAACGCGGCACAATTGATCGAATTCATAGCGATTCTGATCGTTGACTTTCTCGAGCACTGACAGCGCGCCTTCACCGTTGAAGCCCCGAACTAATGCTTCATGTGCAAAAATCGACTGATCACGTACGTCCACGATCGGCTGATAAGCGAAGGTGAAATCTAAATCCAGTTCTAAGGAGCTTTTGCATCCTTGGCAACCACTGGGCGAAGTCAATGAGTTCGGGAAAACGGTCACGTCGCACTCCAAATAGTTGGATATTATTTATATTATTTAGTTAATCCTGAACGTTGGAGTGAATAGTGAAATCACTCAGAGTGCCTTACTTAGCTTTCCACTCGAAAATCGGAGTGTAGCAGTCTATTGCTGATTATTTTTTGCAGCGCGGCAAATATGTGTTTTTTAGCCAAAAGTATAAGATGATGGTTTTCGGAGGGTGTTGGCACGCATTTTGTTAGCTTCCTCACGTTGTCCGATCTCGAAATATCCTGAAGGCGTAAATGGAGGGAACCAGTAATCGTAATTCGGATGAGTTCAGACAACACTAAGGGAGGGGCGATGGATATTCATTTGCCAAGCGGGCTAGGTGATCATGGTGCGCCAAGGTATTGAGAACCACTTACTAGCATTCTGCATCGCACGATTGCAGGGGAACCGCCATCTACTAGGACACGAATGGCATCTCAGCTCGACCTCGAACCTTTTTGAATCATTTAATAGATCCGCTTTGTGGGGGCCTTTCCTTCTTTAACTGCTCAGAATCGCCAGAGACTTTCGCTGCCTTAACCTCACGACGAGCGGCCATTAGCTCGTTGACCGCACATCGCTCACTCAGCGATGGGTTGGTACACCGCCAGAGCTGCCCTTTGACCACAAAGTATTGACCATCAGGCGTCGTTGCCTTCGACACGTGGAGGACTAGTCATGAACATCTTCGCTACCCGCAGCCGTCAGCCCTGGAACAAAGGAAAATTGGTTGGGCAGAAAGCTCCACTCCGACTGAGAGATATCTGGGCCATCCGGGGAAGGCTTCAAATTGCAGAACGAACCCGTGATCTTGCGCTCTTCGATATGGCCATCGACAGCAAGCTTCGGGCCTGCGACTTAACCACGCTCCGCCGTGCGCGACGTCGCCCATGAACACAGGTGGCACGATGGTAACTACCAGAAAGACACCATGGGCAAACCACTTAACCCTCTGATCTCTGAGGACTTTTAAACCATGACCAAAATAAGCATTGCAGCGGCATCACCGACGAGTGATGTGGAAGCCGCGAAATTTCTTCACCAACGCTTCAAAATGTCCCTTATTGGCTCTCAGAAGAAACTTGCCATGGGTGATAAGGGCTTCTTCTATGCCGGTGGGCTCTATGGAAATGATCAGGTGCAACGCGAGAAAGAGATTCGCGACATCATCAGTTTCTTCCAGCTCAAAAAAATCGATTTGCTGATATTGGAAATTGATGATGATCAAGACTGGGGGGATCTGGATATGGCGAACCTCGGTCAGTACGCTATTCCAGCTCAGGAATTGTTGAACGCCCTGGATTCTTCTGCGGGACTTTATCAGTAGCTCCTAGCTTATGGAAAGTAATCCCCGCAGCACACGCGGGGATTGAAACCATCTCACAGACCGGAATGGCTCCCTACATTTACCCTATCATTCAGAGTTTTCTGCAACCACTGAATCGCCACATGGATACCAAATCTGCTTGATGGCCGTAGTGCTGCCCCCGCCCCGGCATGGAGTGATGGTTGCCTGCGATTGAAGTTCGACACGCTGCAACTCTATAAGGACGACGTGCCAATCGTAAAAGTCCCATATTAGCTTGATGGTAAAAGTCCGAACCTGGAACGCTTCACGAAAGCGTATGCTGGCTAAGGTACAGGTGGTGCGCGATAACTCATTCCGAAACAAGGTACTACCACTATCATCAAAGTGGATGAGGTCATTGTCTTGCCGGAGAAGTAACAGTGCTAACCGATCTAGAGGCGCGCGTAGCGCTCAAAGAACTGATTGAAAAATACCTCAAGGGAAACGATCCCGATTACGACCGTCTGATCGAAATTGTTCAGGATCCTTCGCGGCAGGTTCCGATCAGAGGTGTGCTTGAGAACATTAGACGGTACAACAAGGTCCAGTACACGCAGCAGGAGCTAGAGCTGATCGACGACCTTTTGTACATGTATGGGTGAAACGAAGCGTGTTGGTTGCGGGCGAATGGTTGAAATATGCACGCCTTCGATCAGCGTCTACTCAAGCTTGGCGAGATCAACGCAAGCCGTTCGGCTCATTCTAGCCCCCATTCTGATATCTAGCATTACCCGATAGCTACCACTGATGACGGGCAGCTATCGACCCATAGCTGTCATTCCAGCGAAGTCACCAAGCTGGTTTCGATACCCGCCACACTCTCAAGCGTTTCGTTGATCAGCACGACTGCATCGTCACCCTGGTTGAGATAGATCAGGTAGTCGCCGGTCTCGAATGTGATTTTGAAGGCTACAAGTCGAGTCTCTTGGCCCCATCCTTTGTCGACAACTCCTTGAACCTCAGTGATGATCTTTCCTTCAAGAGAGAGTGCGGATAAACCGGAAAGCAGATTTTCTCTACGCCACGAGCAGGCGCTAGCTGCGTCAAGCTCGAAGGGCACGGGGGGATCCAGGTCTGATAGGTCAGCCCCGACACTTTCTCCGTCAGCTAGCAAGTACATCGAAACGGTCTGATGTTCGCCAAACCGCCATACTAACGATCCTATGTCTTCCGGACATTTCTCATCGTTGAAGTAGTACTGGTCATGCAATAACACGGAAAGTCGCTGACCCAGCAGCAAACGCGCATTTCCTAAGTCCTGGGTCATCCTCTCGCGGGAGGCTACATAGCGGTTAAACACTGAACAGTACCTCTTTAGCTAGTGAGAAGAAGTCGAAGATTCTAGCCGGGCTGATCGTTGAACGTCTCCTTTTGGCCGTTCTCTGCCGGTCGTCATTCCCACGTGCGCTGGTCAAGTCGGCTGCAAATGACTGGTCAGTTGTGATGCAGATGGGGGGGCAAGTCCGTGCAACTCCAAAAGCCCAGCCGCCCGCTGGGCTTTTTACTGCCCGCTCATCTGCTCAGTCGCACACTTTTCACCTGCCAAATTCAAACTATTACGGCCCAGAAAAGCTGGACCTTATTGGTGAGGTGGGTATGTCTACCGATTCGAGTTTTCAAAACCAAACACAAGGTTCTGTTCCATCCAAGCCTGAGCCAGGTTCAGATGAGCCGACGCTAGATCCAGACGATCCGAACAAATACGATCCGTTGAAAAATCCAAGCGATGATCGTCCAGAAGACTGGAAAGATCCTGGTGAGAGGACTACCCCAGAGGCGGATGAACAGACACCGCTTTCAGACGATAGGAGATAGGAGAGAAAGCCCGGCCAGTGAGCCGGGTTTTTCTTCTCCGTTCGTCCACTGCGCTGCACTTGTAACGCTTTGCCGTTTCTCATGTTCAAGCACGGACATCCCGCGCATCAGTACGGAGGTTCAGCATGGACATTGACGAGAACGCACCTGGCAACAAATCACAGCAGCCCGAAACGCGCACGACGGACAACGAAACCGGCCATGACCCCAAGAGGGACGAGCCCGAAGTTCCGCTGCCTCCAGACGACGAGGCTCCTGTCGACGAAGACATGACTGACGTGGATGCAAATAACTCGGTGTCGAGTGAGCATCCAGAAGCTGGACAGAGCGGTCGAGTCAATAACCCTGACGCCGACCCACAGATGGACGATCAGGACGAAAACGATAAGGAAGCTCGCGGTATGCCTGCGAGTGACCCTGAATCAGGTGCCTGAATTAGTTCGGATGATTTCCGATGCCCGCTCAACGCGGGCTTTTTTACGCCTTGAGTTTACCTGTAGCCAGGGCCGCCCTTGGGGAGGCCTTGACGTCGATGGCCGGATAGTGCGACGTACGGAATCAACAACCGGCAGCCCCCGCACCCTGACCTCACATGCTTTCGGGGTGGTGCGAGACGGGATCAGCGAGACCGATGCAATAGGGCGTCGGCGCCGTGAACGTCTTCGGCAGACAGCGGGATTTAGAGCAGTGAATAGCCGCTGGGTTCGTACACGCGTCTAATGCCTGCTTTTGGCCGAAAACAGCCCCTCCGGGCATGGAGGCATCAAACTAGGCCCCAGCGACCCCAAGGCGATCCTGATTTTCACCGCATTTCCTGCCCCAGTCCGTCGACCCGACCCGCTCGATGACACCGCAATTCGCACTGCTCGGCGCGTTGTTCCTGATGCTGGAATGGATCGCCATCAGCGCCTACGCCGCAGGTAACGGCTCGTAAAAGGGAGTTGGCAACCCGGGCAAGCATCCGTATATTCGGATATCCATATATACGAGTCTCCAGCGATGAGCCCACTCCCCTCTCCCACCAAAGTTCTTTTCATGTGCACCGCCAACAGCTGCCGCAGCGTGTTGAGCGAAGCGCTGTTCAATCATTTGGCTCCCGAAGGCTTTGTGGCAGTGAGCTCCGGCAGTTTCCCCAGCGGCCGGCTCAACCCTCAAGCCGTGCAAACACTGCACAACCTCGGCATCTCGACCGAAGGCCTCTACAGCAAAGACTCTTCGGTGTTCGCCGACTCCCCGCCCGATATCGTCATCACCGTGTGCGACAAAGCCGCCGGGGAAGCGTGCCCGGTGTATTTCGGTCCAGCGATCAAAAGCCACTGGGGACTGGCCGATCCGTCGGAGGTGCATGGCAACGAGCAGGAGATTCAGGCTGCGTTCGACAGCACCGTCGAAACGATCAAGCAACGGTTTGCAGCCTTCTTCGCCCTGGACCTGAAAAACCTTTCAGATGCCGAACTGAAAACCGAACTGGACCGCATCGGAGCCCTGTGATGAACGATGACCTGCCCAATCTCGATCTGGAGCTGCTGACGTTTCCAACCGAAAGCACCCACAAACCGCGCATCCTGCTGCTCTACGGCTCGACGCGCGCGCGCTCCTTCAGTCGCCTGCTGACCGAAGAAGCCGCGAGGATTCTGCGTCTGCTGGGGGCCGAAACGGTGATTTTCGATCCTTCCGGTCTTCCCCTTCCTGACGATGCGCCCAGCGACCATCCCAAAGTTCAGCAACTGCGCGATCTGGTGCTCTGGTCCGAAGGCCAGGTCTGGTGTTCGCCGGAACGCCACGGTTCGATGTCGGCGGTGTTCAAGGCGCAAATCGACTGGATCCCGCTGACGATGGGCGCGGTTCGTCCGACCCAAGGCAAAACCCTGGCGGTGATGCAGGTCTGTGGCGGTTCCCAGTCGTTCAACACGGTCAATCAACTGCGCGTGCTGGGCCGCTGGATGCGGATGTTGACCATCCCTAATCAATCGTCGGTGCCCAAGGCTTTCATGGAATTCGACGAGGCTGGCCGGATGAAGCCTTCGGCGTACTACGACCGCGTGGTGGATGTGATGGAAGAACTGATGAAGTTCACCGTGCTGGTGCGTGGCCGCGAGGAGTTTTTGGTGGACCGTTATTCGGAACGCAAAGAGAGCGCTGAGGAGCTGTCGAAGCGAGTCAATCAGCGCTCGATCTGAGGCCGCGGAATTCTCTGTCGATTTTCCGGTGGAGGCGTCGCTCAACGCGTCTTATGCTCAGCCCATGAACCTACAAAACGCTGTGCTGCCGCCCCACGCCGAGATGGTTCGCGCCATGCTCGAACGAGACACCGCCTACGAGGGGGTGTTCTTTACTGCCGTGAAGACCACCGGGATCTTCTGCCGCCCCAGTTGCACGGCGCGTAAACCCAAGCCGGAGAACGTCGAGTTCTTCGCCCATGCCGATGAGTGCATGTCGGCGGGTTATCGCGCGTGTCTGCGCTGCAAGCCGCTGGACGCTGCCGCCATTGCGCCGGACTGGGTGCAGGCGCTGCTCAAGTCGGTGGACGCCGATCCCGAGATGCGCTGGACCGATGCCCAACTCGTCGCCGAGGGCATTGAACCGCTGAAACTGCGCCGCTGGTTCAAGCAGCATTTCGGCATGACCTTCCACGCCTGGCTGCGCACCCGGCGCCTGGGCATGGCATTGGGCGGTATCAAACAGGGCGATTCCATCGACAACGCGGCGTTCGACTCGGGTTACGAATCCCTGAGCGGTTTTCGTGATGCGTTTCAAAAATCCTTCCACATCACGCCGGGCCGTGCGGCCAACAGTGAGCCGTTGTTGTTCACGCGCCTGACCACACCGCTGGGGCCGATGATCGCCATGGCCGAACGCCGTGGGCTGGTGTTGCTGGAGTTCCTCGATCGACCGGCGCTGACCCGGGAAGTCGAAGAACTGCAGAACCGTTATGGCTATGCCGTGGCGCCGGGGCACAACGCCCATTTGCAGCAGATTGAAGCGGAACTTGCGCAGTATTTCGCCGGCAAACTCACCGAGTTCACCGTGCCGCTGCACTTGCCCGGCAGCGAATTCGCGCGGCAGGTCTGGGCCGAACTGGCGAAGATTCCGTACGGAAAAACCAGCACTTACGGCGCCATTGCCGCGACACTGGGCAAGCCCGGCGCCAGTCGCGCGGTGGGTTTGGCCAACGGGCACAACCGGCTTTCGATTGTGTTGCCCTGCCACCGGGTGATCGGTGCAGACGGCTCGTTGACGGGCTATGGTGGAGGACAACCGCGCAAGGCGTTTTTGCTCAGGCTGGAAAAAGCCGCCGTGCAGGTGACCGAACAACTCGCTTTCTGATCCCCTGGTTTTCTGCAAAAAGTCATAAGGAAGGACATTCGATGGACACGCAATTTCATCAACTGCATCACGACGGCCTGCTGATACTCACCAACGTTGCCGATGCCACCGGGGCGCGCATCGTCGAGCAATTGGGCTGCAAAGCCGTGGCCACCAGCAGCGCGGCGGTGGCCTGGGCGCATGGGTATGCGGACGGCAATGCCCTGCCGCTTGAACGCCTGATATCTACCGTTGAATCCATCGCCCGGGTGATTTCGGTGCCGTTGTCTATCGACATCGAGGCCGGTTATTCCGATGACCTGGCGCGGGTGGCCGAAGTTGTCGAGGCGGTGATCGCGGCCGGTGCGGTCGGGATCAATATCGAGGACGGTAACTCTTCGCCGGAGTTGCTGGCACGCAAGATCGAAGTCGCCCGCGAGGTTGCCAATCGGCGCAAGGTGAAGCTGTTCATCAATGCCCGCACCGACGTGTACCTCAAGGGCCTGGTGCCTGCCGAAGATCGCGTCGCCGAAACGCTCAAGCGCGCTGCGTTGTATCAGGCGGCGGGCGCCGATGGGTTGTTCGCGGCGGGCGTCGCTGCGGAGTACGAAATCAAGGCGCTGTGCCAAGGCACGACACTGCCGGTGAACGTACTTGGGCTGCCGGGTTTGCCGTCGCCTGAAACGCTGCAAGCCCTCGGCGTGAGGCGCCTGAGTGCCGGTTCGGGCATCGCCGAGTTTCTGTATGGCGCCATGGCGTCCTTGGCCAAAGGGTTTCTGGAGACGGGCAAACTGGATAGCAGTGACCTCAAGGCCTTCACGTACGGGGAAATCAACGCCCTGCTCAAAACGGCCGGGAATACTTGATCACCATGCCCGATCCCTATCTGCCTGCGACTAAGTTTCTGTCATCGATCGATGAAGACTGGCGGCGCCACATCGCCGCTATCGGACCGTGCCTGCACCAACCCCACGCGGCTCGCGATCCGTATGAGTCGCTGGTGCGGGCGATTGCCTATCAGCAACTGCACGCCAAGGCGGGGGATGCGATCGTCGGTCGGCTGCTGGCGTTGTATCCGTCGACGGCGTTTCCAAGGCCGGAACAGATTCTGGCGACAGGGTTTGATCAGTTGCGCAGTTGCGGGTTTTCCGGGGGCAAGATTGCGACCATTCAGGGGATTGCGCAGGCGTCTTTGGACGGTGTGGTGCCAGATTACGCAACGGCTTTGGCGATGGACGATGAGGCGCTGATTGAGCGGTTGATCACCTTGCGCGGGGTTGGGCGCTGGACGGTCGAAATGCTGCTGATTTACAGCCTGGAGCGCCTGGATATTTTGCCGGCGGATGACTTCGGGGTGCGTGAGGGGTATCGGCGGCTGAAGGGGCTGGAGGTGCAGCCGACGCGTAAGCAGATGGTTGAGATCGGCTTGGCGTGGAGCCCGTATCGGACGGTGGCTTCCTGGTATTTGTGGCGGATGACCGGCAAGTAGACCGCGTCATCGTTCATCGCCAGCAGGCTGGCTCCCACACTGGAGCTCGAGTGTTCACAAACCCCCTGTGGGAGCGGGCTTGCTCGCGAAGAGGCCAGAACATTCACCGCATCACCCAAAGCCAATCACAACCCGGATTTCAACCGAGTAAACGCCCGAATCAGCGCCCGGTTGAACGCCTTGCCATTGTCATTCTTGCTATACAACGAAGCCCGCACCTGCGCCGACGGGTACGTCCCTGGATCATTGCGGATCGCCGGATCGATCAACCCGTCCGCCGCCGTGATCGCGTTGGCGTAGTGAATGGTGTCGGTGATCGGCGCAATCACCTCGGGGGTCATCAGGTAATCCATCAACGCCAGCCCAGCCTCGGGGTGCGGTGCATCCTTGGGAATGACCATGGCGTCAAACCAGATCAACGTGCCCTCCTTCGGTATCCGGTAACTGAGCTTGAACGGTTTGTTCGCCACCTCGGCCTGTCCGGCGGCGATGGCCACGTTGCCGTTCCACGACATCGCCACACAGGTGTTGCCGTTGGCCAGGTCGCTGATGTTCAGGTCATTGTCGAAGTAGCGGATGTACGGCCGAATCTTCGCCAGTTGTTGCTCGGCCCGTTTCAGGTCGTCGAGGTTCTGGCGGTTGATGTCCAGACCCATGTACTTCATGACTGCGGCAAACACCTCGTTGGGATCGTTGAGCAGACTGACCCCGCAATCGGCAAATTTCGACACCACCGTCGGGTCGAACAGCATCGCCCAACTGTCCCTTGGCGCGTCAGGCAAGCGCTGTTTGATCGCCTCTTCCTGATAGCCGACCCCAGTAGTGCCCCAGGCGTAAATCCCGGCATAACGGTTGCCCGGATCGAACGCCGCCATGTGTTGGCGGAACTCTTCCCCGACACCGGCAAAGTGGGGCAATTGTTGCAGATTCAGTGTCTGGATCGCCCCGCTCTGGATCGCCCGGGACAAGTGCTGACCCGCCGTCAGCACCAGGTCATATCCGCTGCGTCCGGTCAGCAGTTTGGTCTCCGCCGTTTCTAGGGAGTCGAAGTGATCGACCACCACATGGATGCCGGTTTTTTTCTCGAAATCGGTCAGGGTATCCGGGGCCAGATACTCGCCCCAGATGTACAGGTTCACCACCGGTTTCACGGAGTCGGCGGCCTGCACACACCAGGGTGCAAGCACCAGCAATAACGCTTGAGTCAGTTTGTGCAGGCCCATGATTACGCTCCCTGTTTGCTGCGGGCAGGCGCAGCGTATTGCGGCATGGTGATGCAGGCGACGTTGCCGCCACCGAGGAGGATTTCCCGGGAGTTTTCGATGCCGACGATTTTGTGTGTCGGGAACAATTCGGCCAGGGTCGCCTGCGCCGCCTGATCATTTCGATCGCCAAATAGCGGCACCACGATTGAAGTGTTGCCGGCGTAATAATTGATGTACGACGCACAGATCTGGGTCCCGGCCTGACGGGTATGGGTGCTGTCTTGCTGGTCGAGACCTTCAGCTTCTTCAGCGGTCCATTCCAGCACATCCGGTTGCGGCAATTTGTGCACGATCAACTCACGGCCCCGGCTGTCGCGGGTGCTGCGCAGAATGTCGTAGGCCTCTTGATAGATTTCCCACTGCGGGTCATCGCGGTTGTCGGTCCATTGCAGCACCACTTCACCGGGACGCACGAAGCACGCGAGGTCGTCGACGTGGCCGTCGGTTTCGTCGAACTTGCAACCTCGTGGCAGCCAGATAATTTGCTCGGCGCCGAGGTAATCGGTCAGGCGGCGGGTGACTTCTTCCTTGCCCAGATGCTGGTTGCGATTGCGGTTGAGCAGGCATTGCTCGGTGGTGAGGATGCTGCCCTGGCCGTCACTCTGGATCCCGCCCAGTTCGGCAATCAACGGCGCGCGGTAACGGTCGAAACGTTCGATTTCGAGGATTTTGCTGGCGATCTGATCGTCCTTGTCCCACGGATAATACAAACCACCGTCGAGACCGCCATAGGCGTTGAACTCGAAATCGACGCCGCGCACTTCACCACTGCCATCATTAACGACAAAGCACGGGCCGCTGTCGCGGAACCAAGTGTCATTGCAGGTCATTTCCACCACGCGAACCTGAGGCGGCAACTGGCGGCGAGCGGTGGCGAATTGTGCGGCGGAAGCACACACCGTCACCGGTTCGCTCTGGGCAATGGCGGTGACGATTTGCACCCAGACTTTCTGAGCAGGCTTGGCGCCGTTGCGCCAGACGTCGGTGCGCTCCGGCCAGCCGAGCCAGCAACCGGACTTGGTCTCGAATTCGCCGGGCAAGCGAAAGCCGTCGAGTTTGGGGGTGGAATCGAGCAAACGTGCCATGGTCAGACCTCATCAGCGGGGATTGGAATGACCACAGGCTACGGTCGTCGGCGCCCTCCTCGCCAACGATGATTATTTCGGAATACTTGAATTCAACTCATCAATCGATCAGCTGATCGTTGAACCATTCCAGCATCTGCGCCACGGCCGGACGCTCCAGGCGCACCCGCTCACACACCAGCGCATATTGCCCGAGCGCGGTCATGCTGGCGGTGAAAGGCCGGACCAGACGACCGCTGAGCAAGTCTTCCTGAGCCGTCAGATTGTCGCCCATGGCCACGCCTTGCCCTTGCACCGCCGCTTCCAGTGCCAGGCCCGCGTGGGCGAAATACAGTTGCCGCTGGGGACGCTGATCGCCGGCATGGCTGGTGAGCCATGCGGTCCAGGTCTTACCGTCCTGATCGTCATGCAGCAGGCAGTGTCGTGCCAGGTCCTTCGGGGTTTTCAGGGTGGCCTGGTTGAACAGGCCGGGGCTGCACACCGGGAAGAATTGCAGCGCCGGCAAGGGCCGGACGAAGTATGCGCTGCTGTCGACAGGGCCCGTGCCGTAGGTGATCGCCAGGTCGATGTCCTCCCCCGGCGCCGTGGCGTCGATCGGTTGTTCGTAAAGGTGCAGCGTGATGTGCGGATAGCGTGCATAGAAGTCCGTGAGCCGACTCATCAACCACTTCTGCGCCAGCTCGGCGGTGACCGCCAGCCGCAACACCGCCAGCGAAGACGGGTCACGCAATTCATCGCAGGCTTCGCCGATCAGTTCGAAAGCTTGCTGCAGGCTTTGCATCAACCGGCCCGCGGCCATGGTCGGGCGTATTTGTCGGCCCTCGCGGATGAACAGCGAAACGCCCAGGTGCTCTTCGAGCTGGCGGATCTGATGGCTGACGGCACTGTCGGTGACGCACAACTCGGCGGCGGCCCGGCCGAAATGGGCGTGACGGGCGGCGCATTCGAAGGTTCTGAGTGCTGCTAAGGAAGGCAGTCGTCGCATGAATTCAGCCCCGGTGATGAAGGCGACCATGCTGCCTTGGGCATGGGTGGGCGTCCAGCGGGACCGCGCTATCGTTCTTCGCGAGCAGGCTCACTCCTACAGGGGAATGCATTTCAACTGTAGGAGCGAGCCTGCTCGCGAAGGCGGCACATTCACCACAAATCCTGCGGCCCATCACCCTCCCTTATCCACCATGACATCCCCCAAAACCCGGCGCATGTTGGTGTCTCAACCGGAGGGATTCGTCATGCTCAACGCACTCAAACAGATTAACTCAACCTCAGCCTTCAACCGCTGGGCCGGCTTCGAAGTGACCGCAGCCGCAAGCGGCGAAGCCGAACTGACCCTGGCCTTTCGCGAAGCCGACATGGCGCAATACGCCGGTTTCCTGCACGCCGGGCTGATCGGCGCGCTGCTCGACACGGCCTGCGGATTCGCCGCCGGGACGGTCGCCGGCAACGTGCTGGCCTCGCACTTTTCGGTCAACTGCCTGGCACCCGCCGTCGGTGAAGTGTTCATCGCTAGGGGCCGCGTGGTGAAGGCCGGCAAGAAGCAGGTGTTCGCCCGCGCCGAGCTGTTCGCGCAAACCGGTGACCAGTTGAAACTGGTGGCGACCGGCGATGCGATTCTGGTGCCGGTCGAAGTGCGCTGACGGTCTAGGCTGTCTTGGGTAACCCAACCCTCGTCGGAGGTTCCCATGCAGCTCGAAGGCTCCTGCCATTGCGGCGCTGTGTCGTTCAGTTTGACCAGCACCCACCCCTACCCGTATCAGCGTTGCTACTGCTCGATCTGCCGCAAGACTCAAGGCGGTGGCGGTTACTCGATCAATATTGCCGGTGATGCCGCCAGCCTGAAGGTCCGCGGGCGCAAGCACGTCGCGGTCTACCATGCACAACTGAAAAACGAAGGCGACAAGCGCGCCCATCGCAGCAGCCTCGGGCGGCATTTCTGCTCGGTCTGCGGCTCGTGCCTGTGGGTGTATAGCCCTGAATGGCCGGAGCTGATTCACCCGTTCGCATCGGCCATCGACACCCCGCTGCCGGTGCCGCCGGAACACACGCACTTGTTGCTCGATTCCAAGGCGCCATGGGTGGAAGTCGACATGCGTCCCGGGGACAAGCAGTTCGACGTCTATCCCGAAGAGTCCATTGCCGACTGGCATGAACGCCTGGGTTTGAGCCGCTGAAGCTGCTTCACAGTCTTTGACAGTTTCCCGACAAAGCTCTCAAAGATTGCCGGCCGGCAGCCGCCTAGCATGGGCGCATCCAATCTCCCTTCGGGTGTTCCCATGCTACGTTCGCTGTGTCTGTCATTGCCTTCGCTTTGCCTGCTGTTTCCCGCCGATTCATTACACGCCGAAGACTGGCGTTACACCTTGCGCGCCGGTGCCGCCAGCGTGCCGCGCTACAGCGGCAGCGACGAGCGCGTGGTGGCGCCGCTGCTGGGCGCCAAGGTGGTCAGCCCGTATGGAGTCTTTCTGGACACGGAAAAGGGATTGGGCTGGGCGTTTGATGAAGAAGACTTCGGTCTGAGCGTGTACATCGGCGCGAGCGATGTGCGCAAGGATCGCAAGACTGGATTCAAGGGTTCGGATGAGCTCAACGGCATGGGCTCGATCAAGTCGCGGCCGGCGCTGGGTCTGGACGGGACCTATAACATGGGCCCGATCATTCTCGGTGCCAGTTTTGAACATGCGCTGGAAAAGGACGATGACGATCACGACACCGGCTCGTCCTGGAATCGCCTGAAGCTGAGCATCAGCGCGCCGTTTTATGAGGGCGACTATGGCAAGGTCACGGGCAGCCTGAACAGTCAGTTTGGTGATGGTAATTACGTGCGCACCTGGTATGGCGTCAGTGCGGCGCAGGCTTCACGCAGTCAGTTCAGGGCGCATGACACTCATGGTGGGCTGGTGAGTCGCGGGGCGGCGTTGACATGGTCGTTGCCGATCGATGATCAGTGGAGTGTTTCGACGGTGCTGGCCGTGCAGTATCTGGCGGGAGATGCAGCGGACAGTCCGATTGTTGAGCGCAGGCTGCAGACCTCTTTGGCTGGGCAGTTTGTGTACACCTTCTGACAATGCGGTGTTGCTGATGACCTCTTCGCGGGCAAGCCCGCTCCCACAGGACCGAGTCGTTCGCATAATTTGTGGACGACTCGATCCTGTGGGAGCGTGGCTTGCCCGCGATAGGGCCCGCAAGAACCACATCATTAATCCAGATGCGCCCAAGTCATGCGAAACGATGCCCCACCCCACGGCGAGTCCGCCACCTCCACTTGCCCTCCATGGGATTGCGATACCCGCCGCACCAATGCCAACCCCAAACCAAACCCGCCCGTGCGGCGATCACGGCTGGCGTCCAGGCGGGAGAACGGTTCGAAGATTTTCTCGCGTCCGTCCACCGGCACGCCGGGGCCATCATCGTTGACCCGCACTTCGTAGTGATCACCGGTACGGACCAACGACACTTCAACTCGCTCATCGGCGTAACGAATGGCATTGCGCAGCAGGTTGATCACCGCGCGGGCCATGAAACGCGGCTCGATGCGCACCTCATCGACCTGACACTCGACGATCAACAACTGAACCCCGGCGGCCTCGGCCTCCAGGGCCACACTGCCGACCACGCTGTCCAGCCAACTGTTGGCCTGGATGTTTTCCCGGGTGATAACCGTGGCACCGCGTTCAAGGCTGGCATAGGTCAGCAGCTCGGAGACCATTTCTTCCAGCTCGCCAAGGTCGGCGTACATGTCGGCAATCAGTTCGCGGTTCTGGGTTGGATCGGGTTGTTGTTTGAGTTGGTCCAGTTCAAACGACAACCGGGCAATCGGCGTGCGCAATTCATGGGACACCGCGTTGGTCAGCTCGCGCTGGTTGGCGATCAAGCCTTCGATGCGCGCCGCCATCAGGTTGAAGTGCTCGGAGAGGTCACGAATGTTCGAGCGCTTGGACAGCTGGATGCGCGACGACAGGTCGTTATCGCCAAAACGCTCGGCCGCCAGGCGCAGTTTCTCCAGATCCCGCCAGTGCGGACGCACCCAGAACATCAACACGAAACCGATCATCACCGCGATCATCAGGTACGCCGCGGCAATGTAGAACGGCATCAGACTGGGCTCGGCCGGCAGCTTGATGCTGAGCAACTGAGACCCTTCGTCGATGCGCGAGATGAACTGCGTGTACTTGTCGCGAATCACCAGTAGCCCAAGGGCCAACTCGGCTTTCTCCTGATCGATCAGGGACAGTTGACTGCTCTCGACCAACGTCAGGCCCAAGCCATAGTGGGGGCGCACCGCTTCCAGTTGTTGCTCCCGGTCCGAACCGTCCAGATCGCGCAACTGCTCGGCCAGCGACCAGGCCTGGCCACGCACCGCCTCGCGGTTGTAGCTCTGCATCTGGCCGGCGAGCAGCGCATCGAACGTGCGCTCGACGGTTTGCAGCCCCAGGACCAGGCCAACGGTCATCACCAGAAACAGCCCAAGAAATAACCGCAGCATTTACAGCTCCCACGCAAACGGATTGAACAGGTAACCCTTGCCCCAGATGGTCTTGATGCACACCGGTTCGCGCGGGTTGTCCTTGAGCTTGCCGCGCAATTTGCTGATGTAGACGTCGACGCTGCGGTTGAGGCCGTCGAAGGCGATCCCGCGCATGCGGTTGAGGATGTCATCGCGAGACAGCGTCTTGCCGGCGGCACTGGCCAGCAACCACAGCAGTTCGAATTCCATGGTGGTCATGTCGATGACCTCACCCGCCAGCCGCACTTCGCGACAGCTGCGGTCGATGCTCAGGTGGCCGAATTCCAGGGCGCTGCACACGCTGCTGTCCGGGGTCTGACGCCGTTGCAAGGCACGCAGGCGGGCCAGCAGCACCGGCGGCTTGATCGGTTTGATCACATAGTCGTCGGCGCCAGACTCCAGGCCGAGGATGTGATCGAGATCGTCTTCCTTGGCCGTTAGAATGACGATCGGCGTATCGGACACGCTGCGGATCTCGCGGCACACGTGCAGCCCGCTCTGCCCCGGCAGCATCAGGTCGAGCACGACAACTTTCGGTTTGAATTCGAGGAAGGCGGCCAGCGCGAGGTCACCGCGGTGCACTTGGCGGACCTCAAAGCCATGTTGGGACAGAAAATGCGCGATCAACCCGGCGAGCTTCTCATCGTCTTCCACCAGCAATACTTTGCCAAAACCCAGGTTATCCATAACGACCGTCTGCTGCCCCTTGTGTGAAGTGGGCGGCATTATGGCGCCAATCGGTGACAGGGCGGTGATGACGGGCAGCAAAAACCGGCCTCGGGGGCCGGTTTTAGGTGATGTTTCATGTTTTTAAGAGTTTTTAACAATGTCGAATCAGACATGACGTTTGTAGGAGCGAGGCTTGCCCGCGAAGGCGTCCTTGAAATCGCCTTCGCGGGCAAGCCTCGCTCCTACAAGGTTATGCCGCGGCTGGAACACCGCTGTGAAAGCGAAACTCCACGTCCGGTGACTCGATCAGTTCCTGCTCGGCAGCGCGAACCCGGTCAATAACCTGGGCAATGTCCTTGGCATCACCGTACTGGTAAGCCAGTTTCAGATAACCCTGGAAATGCCGCGCTTCGCTTTTCAATAAGCCGAAATAGAACTTGCCCAGTTCTTCGTCCAGATGCGGCACCAGCGCCTCGAAACGCTCACAGCTACGAGCCTCGATAAAAGCGCCAACCACCAGCGTGTCCACCAGCTTGACCGGCTCGTGGCTGCGCACCACTTTACGCAGGCCCGAGGCGTAACGCCCGGCGGACAGCTGACGCAGCTCGATCTTGCGCTTTTTCATCAGGCGCATGACCTGCTCGTGGTGCACCAGCTCTTCCCGGGCCAGGCGCGACATCAGGTTGATCAGGTCGACGTGGGAGTGATACTTGGCGATCAGGCTCAACGCCGTGCTGGCCGCCTTGAACTCACAGTTCTTGTGGTCGATCAGCAGGGTTTCCTGATCGGCAAGCGCGGCCTGGACCCAGCCATCGGGGGTGCGGCAGCCGAGGAACTCGTGAATTTCGGGAAGGATCATGGGGCTCACGGAATAAAAAGGTATAAATCGAAGGGCGCCGATTATACCGGCCTGCCGCAAGACCACCAGTCGCCACCGTTGATATGCATCAAGTACCGGTTTGGCGGCGAAGAACTATAGTTGTCCAACGCAGTATTTTTTACCTTCCTGGAGATCCCGATCATGCAAGCCATTCGCAGCATCCTGGTGGTCATCGAACCCGAACACTCGGAAAGCCTGGCGCTTAAACGGGCCAAACTGATTGCCGGCGTGACCCAGGCGCATCTGCACTTGCTGGTGTGCGATCGCAAGCATGACCATAGCGGCATGCTGGGCGTGCTCAAGGCAGCCTTGATCGAGGACGGTTATAGCGTCACCACCGAGCAGGCCTGGAATGAGAGCCTGCACGAAACCATCGTCGATGTGCAGCAGGCGGAAGGCTGCGGACTGGTGGTCAAACAGCACTACCCCGACAGCCCGCTGAAAAAAGCCCTGCTGACCCCGGCGGACTGGAAATTGCTGCGTTATTGCCCGACCCCGGTGCTGCTGGTGAAAACCTCGAAACCGTGGACCGGCGGCGTGATTCTGGCGGCCATTGATGTTGGCAATACCGATGGCGAGCACCGCACCTTGCACGCCACCATCGTCGATCACGGTTACGACATCGCCAGCCTGGCCAAGGCCCGTCTGCACGTGGTCAGCGCCCATCCGTCACCGATGCTGTCGGCCGCGGACCCGACGTTACAGCTCAGTGAAACCATCGAGGCGCGCTATCGCGAACAGTGCAAATCGTTCCAGGCCGAGTTTGATATCGATGATGAACACCTGCACATAGAGGAAGGTCCGGCGGATGTGTTGATTCCGTACATGGTCCACAAGCTTCAGGCGGCGGTGACGGTGATTGGGACGGTCGCGCGGTCAGGGTTGTCCGGAGCGTTGATCGGGAATACGGCGGAGGTGGTGCTGGATGCGGTGGAGAGCGATGTGCTGGTGCTGAAGCCGGATACGATCATGGATCATCTGGAAGAGATCGTTACTCAGCATTGAGACAGGCGGTGCCCCTGTGGCGAGGGGATTTATCCCCGTTCGGCGACGCAGTCGCCGCAAAACCGGCGCACACGGTATGTCTGATCCATCCGGGTGCCTGATTTTGGGGTTGCTTCGCAACCCAACGGGGATAAATCCCCTCACCACAGGTTATGTGCTCAACCGCCGAAGGCGTCTCTCAGGAAACCCGGCGCGATGTAGCGTTGGTAATGCGCCTCGGACAGCAAAAAGAATTCCCGATCAATGGCATCGCGCAGTTCCGGCAGGTTCCAGTCGCGAAACTCCGGCATCAGCACCATCCCGTAGGCTTCCAGGTTGTTGATGACCCGCGCACCACGGGCGATCAGCTGATACGCCCAGCAATATTCCGACTGATGCGGCACAAAGCGAATCTTGCGCTGCTCCAGCTGCAGGCGCAGGCGCTGGGGGTCGAAAACTTCCAGTTTGCTGGCCATCACCTGGGACAGCAACTGCTCAAGACGCAGCCACACCGCGCGCTTCTCCTCCTCGTTGTAACCATTCCAGTTGATCACTTCATGGTGGAAACGCTTGCAACCACGGCACACCAGATCACCGTAAACAGTGGAACAGAGGCCGACGCAGGGGGTCTTGATGGTCTGATTGGGCATAGGTAGGCAAAACACGGGAAAGCAGAACAGGCCGGCATGTTAGCCCTTTGTCTAACATTGATCACCCCTCAATCTTGAGGGGCTAACTTACCTTTAATTTTTTTTTGCCGTAGAATCAGCCAGCCTTTTAAGGCGCCAATGTCCGTTAGAAGCTGTTTTCAAAGCGTCACGAGCACAGTCGTTCCTTCAGAGCGGAGTTGGCGAAGGGTTTTTCCAGCGGGGAAAAGCGCTACGCCAACCCTCATCAGCTCCCCGTTCTGCAGGCGTAAAACTTTGAAAGCAGCTTCTGTAAGGAATTGTCGGTAATTCTGGCTAAGTGGCCCACAACGCCACGCAGCGCATGAGTACGGCAATTTCGGGATGAGCGTCCCGGACACCCATTTGGGACCACTGATGAGGGTAATAACTGTGCTTGAAGCCTACCGCAAACATATCGAAGAGCGTGCAGCACTGGGTATCGTTCCCCAGCCGCTAAACGCCGAACAAACTGCAGGCCTGGTCGAGCTGCTGAAGAATCCCCCGGCTGGCGAAGAAGCTTTCCTCGTTGACCTGATCACCAATCGCATTCCGCCAGGTGTGGACGAAGCAGCCTATGTAAAGGCCGGTTTCCTGTCTGCACTCGCCAAAGGCGAAGCAAAATCCCCTCTGATCGACAAGAAACGCGCTGTTGAACTGCTTGGCACCATGCAAGGCGGCTACAACATCGTGACCCTGGTCAATCTGCTGGACGACGCCGAACTGGCGCCAGTCGCTGCCGAAGAACTCAAGCACACCCTGCTGATGTTCGACGCGTTCCACGATGTTGCTGAAAAAGCCAAGAACGGTAACGTTCACGCAAAAGGCGTGCTGCAATCCTGGGCTGACGGCGAGTGGTTCAAAAACCGCCCTGTGCTGGCCGACAAGATCAGCCTGCGCGTGTTCAAGGTCACCGGCGAAACCAACACCGACGACCTGTCCCCTGCTCCGGACGCCTGGTCCCGCCCGGACATCCCGCTGCACGCCCTCGCCATGTTGAAAATGGCTCGTGAAGGCATCGTGCCTGACGTCCAGGGCGTCACCGGTCCGATGAAGCAGATTGAAGAAATGCGCGGTCAAGGCTTCCCTATCGCCTACGTCGGCGACGTGGTCGGTACCGGTTCTTCGCGTAAATCCGCCACCAACTCGGTGCTGTGGTTCTTCGGCGACGACGTTCCGTTCGTACCGAACAAGCGTGCCGGCGGTTTCTGCTTCGGCAGCAAGATCGCTCCGATCTTCTACAACACCATGGAAGATGCCGGCGCACTGCCAATCGAATTCGACGTTACCAACATGAACATGGGCGACGTGATCGACCTGTATCCGCATGCTGGCAAAGTCTGCAAACACGGCACTGACGAAGTCCTGACCACCTTCGAAATGAAGACTCCGGTACTGTTGGACGAAGTACGTGCCGGCGGCCGTATCCCGTTGATCATCGGTCGCGGCCTGACCGACAAGGCCCGTGCCGAACTGGGCCTGGGCCCTACCGACCTGTTCAAGCTGCCTGAAGCACCTGTCGACACCGGCAAAGGCTTCACCCTGGCACAGAAAATGGTTGGCAAGGCGTGCGGTCTGCCAGAAGGCAAAGGCGTTCGTCCTGGCACCTACTGCGAACCGAAAATGACCACCGTCGGCTCTCAGGACACCACCGGTCCTATGACCCGTGACGAACTGAAAGACCTGGCGTGCCTGGGCTTCTCGACCGATCTGGTGATGCAGTCCTTCTGCCACACCGCGGCTTACCCTAAGCCGATCGACGTGACCACCCACCACACCCTGCCAGACTTCATCATGACCCGCGGCGGCGTTTCCCTGCGTCCGGGCGACGGCATCATCCACAGCTGGCTGAACCGTATGCTGCTGCCGGACACCGTCGGCACCGGTGGTGACTCGCACACCCGTTTCCCGATGGGCATTTCGTTCCCGGCCGGTTCTGGCCTGGTAGCGTTCGCCGCAGCCACTGGCGTTATGCCGCTGGACATGCCGGAATCGATCCTTGTGCGCTTCAAAGGCAAAATGCAACCGGGCGTCACCCTGCGTGACCTGGTTCACGCCATTCCTTACTTCGCGATTCAGGCTGGCCTGTTGACCGTTGAGAAGAAAGGCAAGAAGAACGCCTTCTCCGGCCGCATCCTGGAAATCGAAGGCCTGGACAACCTGAGCATCGAACAAGCTTTCGAGCTGTCCGACGCATCGGCTGAACGTTCGGCTGCCGGTTGCACCATCAAGCTGTCGAAAGAATCGATCACCGAGTACCTGAACTCCAACATCACCCTGCTGCGCTGGATGATCGGCGAAGGCTACGGTGATGCACGTACTCTGGAACGTCGTGCTCAAGCGATGGAAGCCTGGGTTGCCAACCCTGAGCTGATGGTTGCCGATGCTGACGCCGAATACGCTGAAATCATCGAAATCGACCTGGCCGACATCAAAGAGCCTGTGCTCTGCGCGCCAAACGATCCGGACGACGCCCGTCTGCTGTCCAGCGTTGCTGGCGAGAAGATCGACGAAGTGTTCATCGGTTCGTGCATGACCAACATCGGTCACTTCCGCGCTGCCGGCAAGTTGCTGGATCAGGTCAAGGGTCAGCTTCCAACCCGTCTGTGGCTGTCGCCGCCGACCAAAATGGACGCTCACCAGCTGACCGAAGAAGGCTACTACGGCATCTACGGCAAGGCCGGCGCACGCATGGAAATGCCAGGCTGCTCGCTGTGCATGGGTAACCAGGCTCGTGTAGAGCCGAACTCCACCGTGGTGTCCACGTCGACCCGTAACTTCCCGAACCGTCTGGGTGACGGCGCGAACGTCTACCTGGCTTCGGCCGAGCTGGCGTCTGTTGCTTCCATCCTGGGTCGCCTGCCGACCGTCGAGGAGTACATGGAATACGCTGGCAAGATCGACAGCATGGCGGCTGATGTTTACCGCTACCTGTCCTTCGACCAGATCGCCGAGTTCCGTGAAGCTGCTGCGAACGCCAACATCCCGGTCGTTCAAGCCTAACGCTGCAACGCAATAAAAAACGCCGCCCATCGTGAGATGAGCGGCGTTTTTTTATGCCTGGTTTTTTGTGTAAGCGCACGCATTCTCCCTGTGGGAGCTAGCCTGCTAGCGATGGACGTCAACGATTACGCGTGTGGTCTGACTGAACGCGGTGTCTGGGTGTCCATCGCTAGCAGGCTAGCTCCCACAGGGGTTCCGGGTACATCTGCAAGAACCGACACTCACCCCCAAAAAAAACGGCCAACCCGCAAAGCGGATCAGCCGTCATTCATTCCAGCAAATCAAATCAAACGAGCTGCACTGATCAGGCACTCAGCGAATAAATCAACGCGGAAATAGCCACCAAACCCACCGCCGTCACGAAGACGTTGGACGCCTGACCGCGATAACGCGCCATTGCTGGCACTTTGCGGATCGCGTACATCGGCATCAGGAACAGGATCGCCGCGATGACCGGACCGCCGAGGGTTTCGATCATGCCGAGAATGCTTGGGTTCAGGGTCGCGACAATCCAGCACACCACCAGCATGAACGCGGCGGTCATACGGTCCAGCGTTTTCGGCGCCGGGCGTTTACCGCTTTTGACGATCAGGCCTTTGAGCCCTTCACTGGCGCCGATGTAGTGGCCCAGGAACGACTTGGAAATCGCCACAAAGGCAATCAACGGTGCTGCGAAGGCGATGGTCGGGTTGCTGAAGTGGTTGGCCAGGTACGACAGGATCGACAGGTTCTGCGCCTTGGCTTCGGCCAGTTGCGCTGGAGACAAGGTCAGCACGCAGCTAAAGACGAAGAACAGCACCATCACCACCATCAAGGCGTGGGCGCGGGACAGGATCTGCGAGCTGCGTTCTTCAGCGTGTTCGCCGTAGCGACGCTTCTGGTCCACTGCGAACGCCGAGATGATCGGCGAATGGTTGAACGAGAACACCATCACCGGAATCGCCAACCACAGCGTGTGCAGCAGCGCCGACGGCTCAGGCAGGGTTGACGCCGTGGCCAGGATGCCGCCGTTCCAGTGCGGGATCAGGAACACCGCCAGGAACAGCAGCGCCACGATGAACGGATAGACCATCAGGCTCATGGCCTTGACGATCACCTGCTCGCCGCAACGCACCACCGCCAGCAAGCCGAGGATCAGCACCAACGACAGCACGGCGCGAGGTGGCGGCATGATGTGCAGTTGATGTTCGAGAAAACTGCCCACGGTATTGGTCAGGGCCACGCTGTAGATCAGCAGGATCGGGAAGATCGCGAAGAAGTACAGCAAGGTGATCAACGCACCGGCCTTGATGCCGAAGTGCTCTTCCACCACTTCGGTGATGTCCGCGCCTTCGCGGCCGGACAACACAAAGCGGGTCAGGCCACGGTGTGCGTAAAAGGTCATGGGGAACGCCAGCACCGCCAGGATCAGCAACGGCCAGAAACCGCCCAGCCCCGCATTGATTGGCAAAAACAGGGTACCGGCCCCGATGGCCGTGCCAAACAGGCCCAGCATCCAGGTGGTGTCATGGCGATTCCAGCTAGTGAGAGTCGCTGGTGCCGCCGCTACATAGCGTTCGTCGACGCTATTGGCCTGATCATTCATCCGGTGGGATCTCCGCATTCCGGTCATTTGCTACCCGGTCAGGACGAGTCGGAAAAATCCGACGGGCAGCGCCCTGGCCGAAACAGGGGCGCGATTGTCCGGGATTAATGAACGGAAGCAAAGACATAGCTGAGGAGTGGTTGTGCGGATCAGATTTTCTGGCGCCCCCTCCAATAGACGTTTCCATAGGTTTTCAACATTATCTGGACTTGTTTCACGCTGGTTGAACGGCTACTGGAGTGCTTCACAGATGATAAAAAAAGGGAGGGCATCCATTGCCCTCCCTCCTCTGTACACGCTCCCTGCAGCAATACCGATCAGAACCTCAAGTAGCCAAAATGAAGTCCGAAGCAGTGACTGTCGTTGCGTCGGCCACCCCTATCAGGCGGATGGACTCAGCGCCTGCGGAGCTGATCAAGGTATCCGCACCGACATCGGTGATGATGACGGTGGCGGCAAAGGTCGCAGCTGTGACGCCGAACGAGGAAATATCGAGCAGGTCCTGACCTCCCGCCGCGTTGGCATCGAAGTTGAAGATCTGATCGGCCCCGAAGCCCGCTGCGAACAGGAAGATATCGTTCCCATTGCCGGCATCCATGAGGTCGTTGCCGGCACCACCCGTGACCGTATCGTTGCCAGCACCGCCATCGATCAAGTCATTGCCGTTGCCACCCAACAACGTGTCGTTACCGATACCGCCGAGCAGCGTGTCGTTGCCATCGCCACCCTGGAGCAGATCGTTGCCGGTACTGCCATCCAGGCGGTCGTCACCCAGCCCGCCGAGCAGCGTGTCGTTGCCGAGGTCACCATTGAGCGTGTCGTTACCACCGTTGCCGGTGAGGATGTCGTCGCCGCTGCCACCATTGAGGGTGTCATTACCTGCCCCGGCGGTGATGACGTTGTCCGACACGTTGCCGTTGCCAACGAAGTTGCCGACGCCGGTGTAGGTCAGGTTCTCGACGTTGGCGCTGAGCGTGTAGCTGGCCTGCGACGCCTGCACGGTATCCGTACCACCACCCGCCACTTCTACCACCGCGTCTGCGGTTGTATCGACGATGTAGGTATCGTTGCCGGCGCCCCCAACCAACTGGTCAGCGCCCGCGCCGCCATTGAGGACGTCGTTCCCGACCCCGCCGGTCAGGGTGTTGGCCAGCGCATTACCGGTGCCGGTGAAGTTGCCGGCTCCGGTGAAGGCCAGGTTCTCGACGTTGGCACCCAGCAAGTAGGCGGCCAGACTGGTTTGCACCAGATCGGTACCACCGCCCAGCGCCTCGATGACGGTGTCACCGACGTTGTCGACCACAAAGGTGTCGTTGCCGATACCGCCGTTCATGACATCCGCGCCGAGCCCACCGTTGAGGGTGTCGTTGCCGCTATCACCATTGAGGGTGTCATTACCTGCACCGCCGGTGAGGGTGTTGGCCAGCGCGTTACCGGTACCGGTGAAGTTTCCGGCTCCGGTAAAGGTCAGGTTTTCGAGGTTGGCACCCAGCGTGTAACTGGCCAGCGATGTCTGCACGGTATCCGTACCGCCACCCGCCAATTCAACCACCACGTCCGCTGCAACATCGACGACGTAGGTATCGTTGCCGGTTCCCCCAACCATCTGGTCTGCACCCGCACCGCCATTAAGCACGTCGTTACCGGCACCGCCCGTGAGGGTGTTGGCCAGCGCATTACCGGTACCGGTGAAGTTACCGGCTCCAGTAAAGGTCAGGTTCTCGACGTTGGCAGCCAGTACGTAGTTGGCCAGACTGGTTTGCACCAGATCGGTACCGCCACCCAGCGCCTCGACAACAGTGTCACCCACATTGTCGACCACAAAGGTGTCGTTGCCGGTACCACCGTTCATGGCATCCGCGCCGAGCCCACCGTTGAGGATATCGTTGCCGTCCCCGCCACTGAGGGCGTCGTTACCGACCCCGCCGGTGATAGTGTTGGCCAGCGCGTTACCGGTACCGGTGAAGTTACCGGCTCCGGTATAGGTCAGGTTTTCGACGTTGGCGCCGAGCACGTAGCTGGCCAGACTGGTTTGCACCAGATCGGTACCACCTCCCAGTGCCTCGATGACGCTGTCACCGACGTTGTCGACCACAAAGGTGTCGTTGCCGGCACCGCCGTTCATGGCATCTGCGCCGAGCCCGCCGTTGAGGATGTCGTTGCCGTCCCCGCCATTCAGGGCGTCGTTACCGACCCCGCCGGTGAGGGTGTTGGCCAGCGTATTACCGGTACCGGTGAAGTTACCGGCTCCGGTGAAGGCCAGGTTCTCGACGTTGGCACCGAGTACGTAGCTGGCCAGACTGGTTTGCACCAGATCGGTTCCACCACCCAGCGCCTCGATGACGGTGTCGCCGACGTTGTCGACGACAAAGGTATCGTTGCCGGCACCACCGTTCATGGCATCCGCGCCGAGCCCACCGTTGAGGGTGTCGTTTCCGTCCTCGCCATTAAGGATGTCGTTGTCGTCTCCGCCGTTGAGAATGTCGTTGCCAGTGCCGCCAAACAACTGGTCAATGCCGGCCAGACCATTGAGCGTATCGTTCCCGCCCAGGCCAAGCAGCACATCGGCACCCGCGCCACCGGTGAGGGTGTCGGCCAAAGCGGTACCCACTAGCACCACGCCAGGCGGTAGCGTAACGGCTGCGGTTGCCGCAGAGGTCACCGTCTCCAGCGTGCCGAAGCCATCGGTATAACGCACGATCACCCGCAGTTGCAGATTGCTCTGCAACAGACCCGGGGTGAACGTCGCAGCGGTCGCTCCGGTGATGTTGGTGAAGGAAGTGCCGATACCTTGCTGCCATTGGAAGCTGAAGGTGCCCAACCCATCCGCATCGGCAATCCCGGCCGTCAGCGCGGTCAGCTCCTGGCCTTGTTCAGGCGTCGTGTCGCTGATCAGCAACGCGCCTGTCGGTGCGTCATTGACGTTGGCCACCGGGTCCGAAGGGTCGGACGCCACGCTTTCGGCGACACCGAAGTCATCCACGTAACTGACCACCACGCGCACTTGATCGCCGACCTGGTCCTGGCCAAGCGTGAACGTGCTCCCGGTGGCGCCGGCGATGTCGACGAAGCTGACTCCATTGGTCGCCTGCCATTGGTAGGTGAACTGCGGATTGCTGAGGCCATCGACGTCGATGATGCTCGACGGGTCAGCGGTCAACAGTTGGTTCTGCACCAAAAGCCCGTTGACGGTCGGCCCTGCGGTCGGCGTGCTGTTCCCCGACGAGTCGATGATCTCCAGTGTGCCCTTGGTATCCTGATACACCGCCCTGACGCGGATGTTCAGGCCCGCTATATCATCCGCCACCCGGTAGGTGGTGCCGGTTGCTCGCGTAGCTTCGCCGGCAGCAACCACGGTGATGTCTTCATAGATGCCCGTGCCAGGAATGTTTTCGACCTGCCAGTAGTAAGCCACCGCACCGGTCACTGCGCCGGTCGGATTGGCCAGGGTTTGGTTGTCCGCGTCGTGTACCGCCCGATTGCTGACGCGCAGCAACTGGCCGGCGACAGGCGTATCGTCACGCAGACCGGTAGCATCGTCGAGGATCGCCAGATGACCCGATGGGCCTTCGTTCAAGGCGGTGCCCACTCCGGACTCTTGCGCCAGGTCAGAGAACTGCAGACGCTCGACGCCCGTCAGTCGATCGACACCATCACGCCCCGCCACCAGGTCGGTCACGATAACGGTGTCGCCCTGGACTTCGACAAGGTATTCCGTCGAATTACCCGAGAACACCGCAGTGTCGAAGCGGTCATTGCCGGTCAGAATCTCCCGCACGATGACCAACTGGCCTGGGTTGTAAGTACCGTTGAGCATCAGTGGAACCATCGGCTCCATGCTGTCGAACGTGGCGATTTCCGGGCCAGTGCCATCAATGTTTGCCCGTACGCTGATGCGTACGTTCAACCACTTGTCACCATCGATGATGTCGTCACCACCGCGACCTTCGATAAGGTCGCTGCCGCTGCCACCGAGGATGATGTTGCCGCCGTCGAAGAATGTCGCTCCGGCTGGCAACAGATCAGCCAGGCCGTCGATCAGGTTGATGTTGGTCAACACACTGCCGGTCGCGCCGGCGGTGGGTAGCGAGGTTGCGTCTTCGCTATTACCGCGCAGGAAGTCACCGTGCGCCGACCCTGACAGACCCTCCATGATGTCGAAACGCACGAGCGCCGAGGCACCCGATCCCGGCACCGGAGGTACATCGAAAAAGCGGTCGGTGAAATCGATGGACACGCCTTGGGCAAGGTCCTTGAAAGTCGCCCAGTCATAGCCGGAACCACCGATATAGCGGTCACCGAAGCCGAGACTGCCAACCATGATGTCGTCGCCGCCCTCACCGTTGAACTTGTCGTTTTCGCTGGCGCCGATGAACACATCGTGGCCGATGACAGGGTCGTTGCCGAGCGGGTCGAAGTTGTCGCCAGGTGCACCGTCCGAGGTGCCCTTCTCGATCCAGTCGTCGCCTTCGTTACCCATGTCCTGTTCGTTGGCTTTGCTGCCCAGGATGAAGTCGTTGCCCTGGCCACCAATGGCCTCGGACGCGTCCTCGCCGGTGACGATGAAGTCATTACCAAAACCGCCAATGATCAAGTTGACGCCGTTGCCACCGTGCAGTACGTCGTTGCCGTCGCCACCCTGGATGTTATCGTCGCCACCGCGGTCGCTGATGATGTCGTCGCCGGCGCCACCGCGCAGTTGGTCATTACCGTCACCCCCTTCGATGCGATCGTTGCCGCCGTCACCCCAGACCGTGTCATCGCCTTCACTGGCGATGAGGATGTCTGCGTTGTTGGTGCCGCCCAGTACGATGTGCTGATCACCGGTGTACCTGATGTAGTTGGTGTCCGGCCCCGCGGTCAGCGGGTTGTCGCGGAACACCACCTGCTCGCCGTTCTCGCCCAGTGGATCGGCGTTGCCCAGGCCATCGTTGAACTGCTTGCTCTGGTCCCTTTCCAGATAGAACCCCGGGTCCGAGAACACCAGGCCTGGCAAGTGCGTGGCCGAGGTGTTGGCCATGATCAGTTTGGCAAACGAGTTGCTTTCCAGCTCGGCATTCATCGACAGGCCGGAGGTACGCTCCAGATAGTAGAAGCGGTCGCCGTCCTGCAGTTTTTCCATCTGGTTCTCGAACACGAAGTTGAAGGTCGAGCCGAGCATGCCGCCGAACGGCGTTTTCTCTTCGGCCAGGCCGCCGATCCAGAGGTCGATGGCATCGACGCCCGTAACGGTCACACCCTTCAGATCGTCGGCAGTCCCCAGCACCCCGTCCTTGCCGGCACGCGTCACGTTGGCCCAGGTGCCAGTGCTGTTGAGGAAGTCCATGCGGTCAGCCGGCGCACCCGTACCACCAAATACCAGCGCCATGGCAGCAGCGCGTTTGGCTTCCAGGGTGGTCGCGGCCGTGATCGTGTCATGCGTGCCATAGGCCGCGATGAAGTTGATCAACGACTCCGGATGTTTGAGGTGTTGAACCAGGTCGACCCAGCTGGTGTAAGGCTTGAGTTGGGTATCACCGGTCTGGCTGTAGATGTCGCGGCGGATCGCGTTGAGTGAGGGAATCCCCACGTCGCGGCCACGGGCGATGTTGATCGCCGGCAGGTCGAGCGGCAAGCCGAGCAGGTTATTGCGCAGCGCCTCGGTCACGAACTCGTCGATTTCGTTACCGGCTTGCCGAGTCACCCCACGGATGATCGCACTGGTCGCATCCTCAGGCGTCACGCCACTGGCGGCGTACGCCAACGGGTTGAGGAACGCCGCGATCAAGCCCAGTTGCTGATCGGGATCAGCGCTGTTCGGATCGCCAACCACGTTGAAATCGACATCGTAGCGATCGACGGTCTCGGTCAGCATCGAGTGGCCAAACCGGTACACGGTGTGAGCGAACTCGGCGACGATCGAGGCATCGAGGTCGACGTCATAGACCTGGGTCGGTGCAAAGAACAGGTCGACTCGGGGCTGAATGGTCCGTGCAAACTCCTCGAACACCAGGTGCTGATACTGCATCTCGGTGCCGAATTTGGCCGCCTGGAACAAACGTTCGCCATTCCACACCAGCGCATCGATCTCGGCCTGGTTGACGGGTAACGCGCTCACCGGAGCCAGCAGCCACTCGTTGAGGAAAGTCAGGTCAGCCGAGTCGAGGACGGTGTCCATCGTCTGCGCAACCAGCCGGTTGTGCTCGGCGTGGAAGATCGCATGCACGGCGGTCAGGCCGATGTTCTCGTTGACCCGGCCGTCGCCGGCGATGTAGTGCGCATCCAGCAACTCGTTGTCGTAGGCCAGGTTAGCCCCGGTCTGCGGATTGACCGGCACTGCGTTGCCTATGTTGGAATCCGCGTCAGGCACGAGCACGCCACCGCTGAACACCGGCGCTGCATTGTGGGCAATGTCGGCGAGGAACTGGTGACCGGTGCGCACCGCATTGGTCAGGTCGACGGGAGCAAGCGGATTGCCTTCGACCAGAACGTCATCCGCCGTGCCGCCAAGACCGTCAGCCCCTTTCATCACGACCATCGGGAAGCCGTTTGGCCCCTTGATGAAGTTGCCATAGGCGTCGGTTGCCAACAACGGGGAGTTATCGACATCGGCATCGGTGAGGCGGATACCCAGAATGTCATTGGCCTGCGCCTTGACTACCTTCCAGGTGGCCATGCCACCGATTTCGCTGTCGTCTGCAGTCCCGAACTTGCCGTCCGTCCCCAGGTCACGGTTAGTGATCAGTCTGCCGGTCGCGATGGGGCCATTGTCAGTCAGCTCATAACCGCGCAGGAAAACCTGGTGCGAGGGGTGCGAGCTGTAGGTCTGGTTCTGGTCCACGAACGGTGTGGTGGTGTTTGTGTGCTCACGGACATCGTCGGCCGTGCCGAGCACGCCATCCGCCCCAGGCTGGTTGGTCGCGCGGGTCAGCACCATAAAGTTGGTGTGGCCGCCGGGTACATACAGCGGATCATCCGGTTGCAGCGGAATGTAGACAGTGCCCGAACCGCCCTTGGTAAGCAGGTCCAGACCATGGTCGAAGAACTGCCCGAAGAAGGTCATCCAGGCATTGAACGGCGCGGACAATCCCGCATCCGCGGTGGTGTTCTCGAACAGGTAAACATCGTGGTCGTCGCCCGTACCGAACTGGCCATCCATGCCGGGGCTGGCGACGATCCGCACACCCTCCTTGAGCACGTCATCATTGTCCGGCACGCCATAATTGAGCACTCCGTCCGCCCCCGCGTCGTAAGCCGTGGCATAGGCCGCCGGGTTGTTCGACGTCTGGTCGACGATCAGATTACTGATGGTGCGCGGCTGCGAGTCAAACACAGCCCCGCTGGTTTGCTGATAGGACGATCCCGGAATGGCTGGCGAGCCGGGGCCAAAGAATCCGGCAGGAGCACCTTCGGCCGGATTGAACACCGGATCGGTCAGCCGCGGAAAGACGTTATCGGCAGCACCATACTGGGTGTTGTTGATGCCATTGAGGTTCAACAGGTTGTTGTTCGATCCATCGACCGCACGCAAGCCCAAGGGTGCGCGGATATTCGGGATCAACGAGAGCATGTCCTGACCGGCCGCGTCAGCCTCGGCAATCTTGATCTGATCAAGAATGAAGTTGAGGTCGGAGCGGACCATGTTGAGGCCCTCGCCGCCCGCGGTCGCATCGACGACAGGTGCCTGCGCCACCGGCACAACCGGGGCGCCGGGAGCGACCACGGCAGTCGGTTGCGAGAACACCACTTCTGTCGTGCCATGACCATCCTGGTAGATCGCCTTGACCCGCAACGACAACCCGGCGAGATCTGGAGAGACCTTGAACGAAGTGCCGTCGGCACTCTGGAACGCCAGGTCACCGGCAGGTAGCAGGATGATGTCCTCGAACACGCCAGTGCCTGGATCGGCCTCGAACTGCCAATAGTAGGACACCGAAGAATTGTTCAGAGTACCCCCGACGTTGTTGGCATCGGTCACCCCGGCCACGCTGACGGTCAGCATGTCGCCCACCGTAATCGCCCCGCCGTTTCCATCGGCAATGGTCGGTCTGCCAACGGGTTGCGCATTAAGCCCCGGCACCAGCACTTGCTGGGTATCGGCGAACTGCAGGCGCTCGATATGCATCAGGGTATCGACGCCGTCGCGACCCACTTCGGTATCGGTCACCGTCCAGACATCGTCCGCCAGGCTGGCCGTGCCGCGGTCGTCCCGTGTCACCACATACTCGGACTGGACGCCGGAGAAAAAGGCGGTATCGAAAGCCGCCCCGCCCGTCGAGGTACCGGGCAGGATTTCCCGTACCGCCTTGAGCTGGCCCGGGTTATAGGTACCGTCCAACATGAAAGGGATCATGTCGACCATGCTGTCGAAACTGGCGATCTCTGGACCGGAATGATTGACATCGCCGGCGTCATAAACCGCAATCCTGACATTGAGCCATTTGTCGCCGTCGATCAGATCATCGCCCCCGCGACCTTCGATCAGGTCACTGCCGTCGCCACCCAGGATGATGTTGCCGGTGGCAAAGCCGGTGGTCGGCAAACCGGCATCCGCCAGAAGCTGCTCCAGACCCCGGATCAACGCCACGTTGGTCAGCGCACTGCCGGTGGTACCACCGTGGTCGACGATAGTGACTGCATCGATATTATCGCCCTTGAGCACATCGCCGAATTTCGAACCGGACAAGCCTTCGACCTCGGCAAACCGGTCGAGGATCGAGGCCGGAGATGCGCCGACCGGATTGAACGGCCCGTTGTTCTGGTTTGGCGCGTTGCCGTGTGGCTGAGCCAGCGCGGCCATGGTCAGATCAACAGTGACGCCGATCCGGTCATTTTTGTGGGTCACCCAGTCGAAACCGGACATGCCGTCCATATTGTCCTGGGCATCGCTGCCGACAAAGATGTCATCGCCACCCTCGCCGATCATTTCGTCGAAGCCAGCACCCCCTATAAAGATGTCGTTGCCGATCACATCGTCGTTGAGCAAGGGCGAGGCGTTATCGCCAGGGGCACCGTCCTGGGTGCCCTTTTCGATCCAGTCATCGCCTTCGTTGCCGGTGGCTGGCAGGTTGGTCTTGGCTCCCAAGATGAAATCGTCGCCCTGACCGCCAAAAGTGGTGCTGATGTCTTCGGTGGTGACGATAAAGTCCTGCCCATCGCCGCCCAGGATCAGGTTGCCTCCAGCCAGCATGCTACCGGCCACGATTACATCGTTGCCGGCATTGCCTTCCAGACGGTTGTCGCCGAACGAGTCAGTAATGATGTCATCGCCCGCGCCACCCAGTACCGCATCGTTCCCGGCGCCACCTTCGAGACGGTCGTTGCCGCCGTCGCCGTAAAGGGTGTCATCGCCGTCACCGGAGATGAGGATCTCATTGCCGGCGGTACCACCGAGGACGACATGGTCTTCACCGGTGTATTGCAGATAATTACTGTCCGCGCCAACGGTGTCGGGATTGTTTCGGATCACCAGTGGCACGATTTCCACGCCGTTGATCATCAGGCCGCCAGTCGGGTCGGCGCCGCCGTTTGCGCCAAGGCCGGTGAACTGATTGGCCTGATTCACTTCCAGGGTGTACGTAGGCGTCAGGAACACGGTGTTCGACAGGTGGGTCACATCGGTGTTGAGCATGATCAGCTTGGCAAAGGAGTTGTTTTCCAGCTCGGTGCCGAAGTTCAGGCCAGCGGTGCGTGACAGGTAGTAGAAGCGATCGCCGTCCTGCAACGCTTCCATCTGGGTTTCAAATACGAAGTTGAACGTAGAGCCGAGCATGCCGCCGAACGGCATTTTCTGCTCGGCGAGGCCACCGACCCAGAAATCGATGTCGTCGACACCCGTGATCGTTACACCCGTCAGGTCATCTGCAGTGCCCAGCACCCCATCCTTGCCGGCCTTCGTCACGTTGGCCCAGGTACCGCTGCCATTGAGGAAGTCCAGGCGGTCAGCCGGTGCACCCGGACCACCGAATACCAGCGCCAAGGCTGCATCGCGTTTGTCGGCCAGCGTGGTCGCCGAGGTAATCGTGTCATGCGTGCCGTAGGCGGCGATGAAGTTAACCAGCGACTCGGGGTGCTTGAGGTTGTCTGCCAGGTCAGCCCAACTGATATACGGCTTGAGTTGGCTGTCGCCGGTTGATGCATAGAACTCACGCCGCGCCTCGTTCAACGTGGGGATGCCCGTGTCGCGACCACGCGCCAGGTTCAGCGCCGGCAAATCGAGCGGCAGACCGAGCAGGTTGTTGCGCAACGCTTCGGTGACGAACTCGTCGATCTCGTTGCCGAGCTGGCGGGTCACACCGCGAATGATCGCCCCTGCCGCTTCGTCAGCAGTGGCCCCGCTTCCGGCGAACGCCAGCGGGTTGAGGAAGGCCGCGATCAAACCCATTTGCGAGTCCGGGTTGTTCGGGTCAGTGAGCAGCGGATTGAATTCGGGGTCGAAACGATCGACGGTCTCGGTCAACATCGAGTGACCGAAGCGATACACCACGTGGGCGAACTCGGCGAGGATGGCCGGGTTGATCGAGGTGTCATACCCGTTGGGTGCAAGGAATGCATCGATCTGCGGCTGAATGGAACGCCCGAACTCCTCGAACACCAGGTGCTGGTACTGCATCTCGGTGCCAAACTTGGCGGCCTGGAACAGGCGTTCGCCGTCCCACACCAAGGCTGAGATTTCGGCGAGCGTCGTCGGCATTGCGGCGACATCGTCCACCAGCCACTCATTGAGAAACGCCAGATCGCCGGCGGCCAGGATGGTTTGCTTGGACTGCTGGACCAGGCGGTTGTGCTCGGAGTGGAACACATGGTGCACGGCGGTCAGGCCAATGTTTTCGTTCGCCCGGCCGTCGCCGGCAATGTAGTGGGCGTCGAGCAGTTCGTTGTCATAGGTCAGGTTATTGCCGCCCGCACCAACGGGCTGCGCATTGCCGACATCGGCGTCGGCATCCGCCTGCAGAACCCCTCCGACGACTACCGGCGCTGCATTGTGGGCGATGTCGTCGAGGAAACCATGCCCGGTGCTTACGGCGCTTGCCAGACTGATCGGAGCATCCCGGTTGCCTTCGACCAGTTGCGTGACGTCATCAGCCGTCCCGGCAATACCGTCGGCACCATTACTGGTGCGCATCACCACCTGAGGCATGCCGTTCGGCCCCCGGATGAAGCTGCCATAGGCATCCGTTGCCAGCAGCGGCACGTTGTGCACATCGAGGTCGGTCAGGTTGATGCCGAGAATGTCACGGGCCTGAGCTTTTACCACTGCCCAGGTCGCCATGCCGCCGCTTTCGCCGTCACCATCATCGGCCGTGCCGAACTTGCCATCGGCGCCGAGATCGCGGTTGGTAATCAAGCGCCCCGTTGCAACAGGGTCACCTGCCGCGTTCAGGACGTACTCGCGCAGGAACACCTGATGCGACGGGTGGGAGCTGTAGGTCTGGCTCTGGTCCACGAATGGCGAGGTGGTATTGGGCTGGCCATCATCGGAAGTGCCGACTAGTCCGTCCGCGCCAGCAGTACGCACAGCTCGTGACAGCACCATGAAATTGGTCGGGCTGCCCGGTATGAACAACGGATCGTCCGGCATCAGCGGAATAAATACGATGTCGGTACTGCTCTTGCTGACCAGGTCGAGGCCATGGTCGAAGAACTGGCCGAAGAAAGTCATCCACGAGTTGAAGCCGGCGGTCAGACCCACGTCCGGCGACTCGTTGGGGATAAAGAACACTTCCTTGTCGTCGTCCGTGCCGAACACGCCATCCAGACCGGGGCTGATGATCGGGGTGGCACCGCCGTTCGCCGCAACCGCGGCCGGGTTGTTGGCGGTCTGGTCGTTAATCAGGTTACTGATAATCCGTGGCTGCGGGTCGACCACCGTCCCTGTCCCGGCGTACGACGCACGATACGAAGCATCAAGCAGGCGCAGGAAGGAATTGTCCGCAGCGCCAAACTCGCTTTGCCCGGCGACCAGGTTGTTGAAACTGCCATCGACGGTTCGCAGGCCGAATGGCACCTGACTGTTGGGTAATAAATCACCAAGGCTGGTTCCGTTGGCATGCGCTTCTGCGATGAAGATTTGCTTGAGGATGAATTCCAGGTCCGACTTGTTGAAATTGGCCATTTCGATTGCCCTCGATCTATATGGGAAAGGCTCGGGACGAATAAATCCTCCCGCGCCAAGTCACGTGCTGGCTTGCGCAGTTCGTTGGTTCAGTGTTTGGCGAGAGCAGGCGTGGGGCAGGCAAAGCCGTCCCCTGCGCCGGTGAATGCGCGCCTGGAATTCGCTGGATGAATTGCTCGCTGAGCGATTAGGCAGAGCGATTCCGAGCCACTGGTGGGCCATGGAATCGGGAAGTCGAAGCGAACTTCCTGAACAGCTTCGTCACGGTGTTACAGAACGAAATGATCGACATGCGGTGCTCCTTCAGGACCACCGTGCCTTGCACTTTCGAAGCGATGGCAAGCTTCAGACGGGCGCCCTTGCACATGACTAAAGTTCTATAGACATGCTCTGTCAATATTACGACGTAAAAAAAGACGATTGGCATCTGACCCGACAACTTACTGTTCTTAAACGAGATATAGATATTCAGATGAACCAATAGAGCGAAATGTTATTTCAAACTGTATCGCTAGAGAGACAAACGCCACCTACGCTGCTGCATGTGAATATAAAAATTTATGGAACTTTTCAAAGAACGCTATCGCTTGTGCCCACGATAAGCATTCGCAACTACATCTATGGTTTGCCACAACATTTGCTGATGCGGTTTTGCCGCAAGCACTACCGGCTTTTTCGGTGAGGGACTATCAAATGCACAAGCTCTCAAGCACCCGATCCGAACTGGCCGACGCGATTTTTCGCCTGCGCCGCAGTTTTTACTCGCTGGCGGGGTTTAGTGGCGTCATCAACGTCATGATGTTGACGCCAGCCGTGTACATGCTGCAGGTCTACGACCGGGCCTTGGTCAGTCGCAACGTCACGACATTGACGATGTTGACCGTGCTGGTGATAGGCCTGTTCTTGCTGATGTCCACCCTGGAATTGGTCCGCACCCGCGTGTTGATCCGGGTCGGCAACTGCCTCGACATGGACCTGAACCGACGCATCTTCACGGCTGCGTTCGAGCGCAACCTGAGCCGCGCCGGAGGCAATCCGGCCCAGGCCCTGCAAGATCTCGCGCAAGTTCGTCAGTTCCTCACCGGCAATGCCCTGTTCGCTTTTTTCGATGCGCCCTGGACGCCGCTGTACCTGCTGGTCGCCTACCTGATCCACCCGCTGCTCGGACTGATCACCCTGATCGGCTCGCTGATTCTGGTGTTCCTGGCTTATCTCACCGAAAAGGCCACGCAGAAGCCGCTGGCCGAAGCCAATCAGGCCGCTCTCTCCTCCGCCTGCTACGCCAACAACAACCTGCGCAACGCCGAGGTGATCGAAGCCATGGGCATGCTGCCGTCGATTGGCAAGCGCTGGTACCAAAGCCATTTGCGCATCCTGGAAATGCAGACCCTGGCCTCCGACCGTGCCGCCCTGATCAGCAGCACCGGGCGCTTCGTGCGTATCACGTTGCAGTCGCTGATCCTCGGCGCCGGCGCACTGCTGGCGATCGAAGGCAAGATCACCCCCGGGATGATGATTGCTTGCTCGATCCTCACCGGCCGAGCGCTGGCCCCGGTGGAACAAGTCATCGCGTCGTGGAAACAACTGCTCGGTTGCCGTTCGGCCTGGGGCCGGCTCAACGAGATGCTTGAAGACTATCCGCGCCGACCACCCAGCATGTCGCTGCAGCGGCCGCTTGGCATGCTGTCAGTGGAGAATGTGTATGCCGGCGCCCCCGCCACCAACAACACGATTCTGCGCGGGGTGAGCTTCAACCTCTCGCCCGGCGAAAGCCTTGGCATTATCGGTCCATCCGCCTCGGGCAAATCCACCCTCGCCCGCCTGTTGGTCGGCGTCTGGCCGGCGCAGGCCGGCAAGGTGCGCCTGGACGGCGCGGACATATTCACCTGGAACAAGGGCGAACTTGGCCCCTGGCTCGGTTACCTGCCACAGGATGTGGAGCTGTTCGAGGGCACCATCGCCGATAACATTGCGCGCTTTGGTGAAGTGGACAGCGACGCAGTCATCCGCGCCGCAAGAGCGACGGGAGTGCACGAGATGATCCTGCGTTTTGCGCAGGGTTATGAGACCCGGCTGGGCACCGATGGCAGCCCGCTTTCCGGTGGCCAGAAGCAACGCATCGCCTTGGCCCGCGCGCTGTACGGAGAGCCCAATCTGATTGTGCTGGATGAGCCGAACGCCAACCTCGACGACGTCGGTGAAAAAGCCCTGGTCGATGCGCTGGCCCAACTCAAGGGCCGTGGCGCCACCGTCATTCTGATTTCCCACCGCCCCAACGTGCTCTGCGCCGTCGACAAAGTGCTGATGCTGCGCGACGGCGGCGTTCAGATGCTTGGCACACGTGACGAAGTATTCGCAGCGCTGCGCAAGTCCAATGTGATGCCTGCAGGCGCGTCGACTCCGCTGGCCTCCGTCAAAGCACGGGAGTGACCGATCATGCAAATGAACCAACACATTGAGATGATTCACACCGACCCCAGAAACGTGGTGGATCTGGACGTCGGCAAACCCATGCGCAAGGGCATTTGGCTGGTGCTCGCCGGCTTCGGCGGCTTCCTCCTGTGGTCCTGGCTGGCGCCACTCGATGCCGGCGTGGTTGCGACAGGCACGGTCAAAGTCACCAGCAATCGCAAAGCCGTGCAACATCTGAGCGGCGGCACCGTGGAGGCCATTCTTGTACGCGAAGGCGATGCAGTGAAAAAAGGCCAGGAGCTGGTTCGCCTCGACTCACTGCGTGCCGTTGCCGAACAGGGTGCGGTCAGCGCCCAGTACATCGTCAGCAAGACCGTGGAAAACCGCCTGGAAGCGGAACGCGACGGCCGCGATGTAGTGAACTACGACCCCGAATTACTCAAGCGCTTCAGTCATGACCACCGCCTGGTGGCCGCCATGAATCTGCAACAACGTTTGCTCGATACCCGGCGCGCCGGCCTCGCTGGCGAAATCAGCATCCTGCAGGAAAACCTCGCAGCGTCGGCGGTGCAGCTCAAGGGTTTGCAACAGGTTTATGGCGCCCGCGCCTCGCAGATCAACTTCCTCAACCAGGAACTACAAGGCACCCGCGTGCTGGCAGCCGAAGGTTACGTGCCGCGCAACCGGTTGCTTGAGCTGGAACGCAGCAACGCCGACCTCTCCGCAGGCCAGGCCGAAAACCTCAACAACATTGCTCGCATACGGAGCCAGACCACCGAAATCAAGCTGCGCATCCTGCAGCGCCAGCACGATTACCAGAAGGAAGTCGAATCGCAGCTCACCGACACCGCCAAGGAAAACACCACCCTGGCCGACCGCTTGCGTGCGCTGGACTATGAAGTGACCCACACGGTGATTCGCTCGCCCATCGATGGCATGGTCCAGTCACTGAGCATTGCGACCATCGGCGGGATCATTCAACCCGGCTTCAAAATCATGGAAATCGTTCCGGACAACGAACCGCTGCAGGTCGACGCGATGATTCCCGTACAGGCCATCGACAAGATGGCCCCCGGCCTGGCCGTGGACATTGCCTTTCCAGCCTTCAACCATGCCCAGACGCCGAACATCCCTGGCCGCGTGAAGACCGTCTCCGCCGACCGCCTGCTCGACGAGGAAAGCAAGCAACCGTTCTACCTGGCTCAGGTAGAAGTCACACCCGAAGGCATGAGCCTGCTTGGCAGCAATCACATTCGTCCCGGCATGCCCGCCAGCGTCACCATCAAGACCGGCGAGCGCAACTTGATGAGCTACCTTCTCAAACCCATGCTCGAGCGTGTCGACAGCTCGTTCAAGGAGCAATGAAATGGACCGTCATTGCCTGATCTTCTGCCTGCTGGGGCTGTCTCTCCCGGCCAGCGCCATGGACCTCAAACAAGCCTGGGATCTGCTGCAGTACCAAGGCCCCGTCTACCGCGCCGCCGTGCATGAAAAAGAGGCCGGCCTGGAAAACCGCGCCATTGGCCAGGCCGGCCTGCTACCGCAGATCAGTGCCTCGGCCTACGACAACAAGGTCAATGGCACTCAGCGCCAGAGCGGCATCGAAAGGGATCTCGACTACGACTCCAAGGGCGCTAATGTGCGCTTGCGCCAGCCGCTGTTCAACAAACAGAAAATGGCCGAGTACCGCCAAGGTCAACAGCGTGCCGACTACAGCGTCGCGGTGTTCGATGCCAAGAGTCAGGACGCCGCGGTGCGCCTGGCCGAAAGCTATTTCGACGTGCTCCTGGCCAGCGAAACCATCCTCCTCGCCAAGTCCAAGCTGAGCGCCTTCGATGAGCAACTCGCCTCGGCGAAACGGCGCATGGAGCTGGGGGCCGGCACTGTCACCGACATCGACGAGTCGGTCGCTCGCCGCGACCTCGCCGAAGCCGAGCTGATCGAAGCTCAGGACAACCTGATCAATGCGCGCCGCAAGCTTGAGGAATTCATCGGAGAAACGCCCGAATCGCTGACCACCTTGCGTCCGAGCTTCGATACGCCACCGCTACAACCGAGCAACCTGCAGGACTGGTTGGTCAAGGCTCAGACCGATAGTCCGCTGATCCATGCGCGCCGCCATAGCAGCAACCTCGCTGAAGAAGAAGTGAAGCGCGCCAAGGCGGGACACTGGCCGACACTGGATTTCGTTGCCGGCTACACGGCGGGCGATAGCCAATCAATCTCCGAGCTCAATCAACGCAACCGCTACGGCTCAATCGGGCTGGAAGTCAATTTCCCGCTGTACAACGGTGGTGGTACCAGCGCGCTGACACGTCAAGCCAGCGCCAATAGTTTCAAGGCCCTGGACGAGCTCGACGCCACGCGACAGGAAGTCATCTCCGGAACTACCCGCGAGTATGCCGGCATCCACAGCGGCGCCAGACGTATTCATGCGCTGGAGCGGGCCGTGGAGTCCAACGAACGCTCACTGACGTCGACACGCAAGGGTTTCAAGGAAGGCGGCACCAGTACCAATTCGGATGTCCTCAACGCCCAAGAACTGCTCTTCGTTGCGCAACACGATCTGTTCGAGGCCAAGTTGCGTTATTTGATGTCACGCCTGCGCCTGGCCTCTTCGGTGGGCAGCCTGGGTGACGATGATATCGACCAGATCAACAACTACCTTGGCCCGGAACTGCTGGTCACCAACTGACGTTCGCCTGTCGGCCGGTTGAGCCAATGAGGGCCGACCGCCCCCCCTTCCGGGTAACTTTGATCAATCAAATACCCGCCATTCATCACCGCCTCTCTGAACCACTCTCAACGCTCTGGCACTGATGAAATCGCATTCGCAGTTGTTGACGGCCTGATTTTTCACTGTCGAAAACGGGCAATTACCACTCCCAGAAATGGGGCACTACACCCACCATAAACGGGGACTTTCCACCGTATTTGAGGAATGTCACCCACCCTATTTTTCGATCACTTGTCACACCCAAAGCCGCCGGTCAATAAAACTGAACTTTTTCTTCGCGCTGCTGTAATGGCTCAATTGTTGCTCCACTCCTTGTACCCGCATTAGCTGTCGTCCCGAGCATGGAGACGGCGGGGCATCACGCGAGGGGTGAAAAATGAAACGCGCAAAACCACCATGCAATTCCATCGACTTTCTGCGCAGGTCAAGCCTGCCCTGTGCGATGCTCCTTACGCTCAACACTGCCAATGCCGTGCCACTCGACGATGTCAGCCAGCCGCCACCGACGGACCCCTCGGCGTATACCAACCCGCCCGCCGACCCTGCGGCAGCGCTGGAAGCCTTGAAAACAATGCCGCCGACCAACCAGGGCGCGATTGCCCTGCCCAACGGCGCGTACGGTGACCGCAAGACCCCACGCGCTGAGAACGCGCTGCCGCCGAGCCTGCAAACCTCGTTCAAAATCCCCACCAACGGCAAACCCAGTCCGTTGTTCGGGGCGCAACCCTTCACCCAGCAACTGCTGCTGATGGAGGAGTTCGGCACGGAAAAACTCGACCCGACCCTGCCCGCACCGACACTGACATTCCCTGTGCCCCTTGCCGGCCCTGCGCCACAGCAGGACCCGAACAGCATCGCTCGCAGCGGCCCGTCGAGTGCGGCACTGGAAGCCTTCATGCGCCAACCCGGGCTTTACCCGTTTCCGTCGCAATACTCCAACGTGCTGGATCGCAACCCCTGGAAATCGCAGATTGAAGCCTTCCTCAACCGCCATCCGGTCGGTTCGCCAGCCGAAGGTCGTCCGCCAGGAAAAGGCTGGTCCCATCAACGCTGGAACGAGTTCTACCCGCAGGTCGCCTTCAAAACCGTGCAAGTCGGCGCCAAACTCAATGGCGGCATGCGCGACCGCCGACAAATGCACAACTATGCCGTCGGTGAGTTCGGGCCTGGCGGGCTCTACTACCAGACCTCGGACATCCCGACCACCACGGGCACCACCAAGGGCATCGACACCCGTTTTCACCCCAAAATGCCGATTCAGAACCACAAGGCGCTATGGACCTTCGACGGCACCTTTCCGGTAAAACTGCTGATGGTGCGCTACGGTCAACCGGTGCTGATGCGTCACTACAACGCCCTGCCGATAGACCCTGCCGCAAACATGGGTTTCGGCCTGCACACCCTCAGCACCCACGAACACAACGGCCACAACCCGGCCGAAAGCGACGGCTATACCAATGCGTTTTTCTTTCCGGGGCAGTACTACGACTATCGCTGGCCAATGCAACTGGCCGGCTACGACACCATCAACACCAAGGCTGAAGATCCTCGCGCGGCGTTCCCCTGTGCGCCGGGCGAAACCCTGTTCGTCAACGACGCCACCCCGGGACTGAAGACCTGCAACAACGGCACCATCAAGATCCGCGGCGACTGGCGCGAAACCATGAGCACTCACTGGTTTCACGACCACATGCTCGATTTCACCGCGCAGAACGTCTACAAGGGCAACGCGGTGATGATGAATTACTACAGCGCCCTGGATCGCGGCAACGAGGCGGTCGAGGACGGCGTCAACCTGCGCCTGCCCAGCGGTTCGGCGCTGCCTTGGGGCAACCGCGACTATGACGTCAACCTCATGGTGGCCGACAAAGCCTGGGATAAGAACGGCCAGCTGTGGTTCAACCCGTTCAACACCGACGGCTTCCTCGGCGATCAGATCCTGGTCAACTGGCAGTACCAGCCGCGCCTGAATGTGCGCGCTCGCAGCTATCGTTTCCGCATACTCAACGGCTCGATATCACGCTACTTCAGGATTGCGCTGGTGCGTGAAATCGCCGGCACCGGCGGTGAATTCCCCGGACCGGCAGGTTCCAACGTGTCTTTTGCGCGCGTGCCGTTCCACATGATCGGCAACGACGGCAACCTCATGGAACACGCCGTGCCATTCGACGGCAGCATGGACCTCGACGCCGACGGCGACCTGCAGGACCACAACGCTATCCTGCCGACCCAGGGCATCGCCGAGCGTTACGACATCATCGTCAACTTCGCGAAAAACGGGATCAAGACCGGCGACAAGCTGTACTTCGTCAACCTTATGGTGCACGAGGGCGGCAGGGGACCGGAGATAGAACCGGTGAGCCTGGCCGATGTACTGTCCGGGAAGTACAAAGCGGTGCTCAAGCTGGGTAGCAAAGGACTGGAATGGGACAACGGCGACCCGGTGGTGGGCAAATTCATGCAAATGGTGGTTCAGCCTTACAGCGGCACGGATGTCAGCATGAACCCTGCCGAGTACGAGCCGGCCAAACCGGGCAAGGCAGTGGGTAAAATCATGATTCCGTTGACCCTCAACCGTGACGATCCGACGGTGCAGGCCAAACTCAAACTGGCGCGGCATCGCGAGTTCATCTTCGGTCGCTCCGATGGCACCGACGAAGAACCCTGGACCATCAAGACCGACGGTGGTTTTGGCTACCAGATGGACTCACGGCGAATCAGCGCTGCCCCGCAACTGGCCAACGGTCCGACGGATGCCGGGTTCTCCGGCGACGGCACCCTTGAGGTGTGGAAAATCAAGAACGGCGGCAACGGCTGGGCCCACCCGGTGCACGTGCATTTCGAAGAAGGCATCGTCCTCAACCGCGACGGCAAGGCGCCGCCGGAATGGGAGAAAGGGGCGCGCAAGGACGTTTATCGCATTGGCGAGGGCATCGACAGTTCGGTGGACGTGGAAATAGCCATCCGCTTCCGCGAGTTCGCCGGGACCTACATGGAGCACTGCCACAACACCCAGCATGAGGACACTTCGATGCTGCTGCGCTGGGACATCGAGAGGCCCGGCCAGTTTCAGTTGATGCCAACGCCCCTGCCCGGCTGGGACGGCGTCACCTATGTAAACTCTGCGGCGCTGCCGACCTTCCGCACGGGCGAAGGCGAAAACAAAAAACCCGTCGCCAAACCCGACAGCGCCAGCAGCAGAGACGGCAAACCGCTGACCATCAATGTCCTGGCGAACGACTCCGACCCTGACGGTCATGTGCCACTTAAAGTAGTGGGTCTGACGCAACCGAGCGCCGGCAAGGGCACGGTCGCGGTCAGCACCGACGGCGTACGCGTGATCTACACACCACCGGCCACAATCGCAGCGTCGTTCGTCGCCAGCTTTACCTATCAAGCCAGCGATACCAAGGGCGCGTTATCGACACCGGCGACGGTGACCGTGGCGGTCTCGGCACCCCGGTAACACGCTGACATGACAGCAGCGCCGCAGCCCTGCTCAGGAATTGCCTGAAGGGCTGCTCGCAGCGTGGCAGGTTGTGTTGTGTTTGTGTTGTGTTCTTGGGCGGAAAATCTCAATGGATCGATAGCTGCCTTTCATGGGGCAGCTATCGATTTCATCCAAACGCGATCGGCAACATTCTGTCCAAAACCTCTAAAATATTCACTCTTCCAGTTGCTACAGGGCTTCGCCAAACCGGCTGATATCCGCCCAACGCCTCCTCCGAAACCAACTTGAAAATGCCTCCCCATTTCAGAGGAAACACCCCCATAAACGGGCTTTATTTACCCCAACCCTATATCGAAAGAGCCCCATAAAACTGGTTAAACCGGCAAGACTTCAGGCTCTATAAGTGTGGCATAGAGTTTGCTGAATCTTAATTATGATATTAATCAAGAGATCCGGGTAAGCGGCACTCCCAAGGCATCTGCACTCAGCAGGTAATGAAATACCCACGCCGAAGTTCGCCGCTCATAGTACGTTGCTATATTAGGGAGCTACCATCATGCCCCATGAGTCGATAATGCTTACATCCATACTGATTCTTCTAATTTTTACTATAGGGGTAGGCTGGAATTTTATCGGCTTGTTATTCGATTAAGAGTAAACGGCAACTTTTATAGTTCACCTACCGCCACTCCCAACATGCCTATATATATTGGAAGACGATGGTTCCAAAAAATCTATTTGATAAAGGATGAGCGTCAGGTAATTTCAACCCTGACTGCTGATCGGCAACCCTGATTAAGGAGCCTCTCATGCCACTCGTTCGCGTCGACATCAAAAAGCATCAAGACCCTACTTTCGCCAAACGTGTCGGGCAGTTGATCTACGCTTCCATGCACAGCTCGATTGGCGTGCCGGAAAACGATAATTTCCAGATTCTTTCCGAGCACGATGAGCAGCATTTCATCTTTGATCCCGGCTATCTGGGCATCGACCGCACCGACAGCCTGGTGGTGATTCAGATTACCCTGAGCGAAGGCCGCACCGTCGAGCAGAAAAAACTCCTCTACAAAACCATCGCCGATAGCCTTAACACGGAACTGGCGGTGCGCCTGGAAGACGTCTTTATCAATCTGGTGGAAGTGAAAAAAGAGAACTGGTCGTTTGGCAATGGCATCGCTCAATACGCGCTTTGAGCGGTCCAACAGCAGTACCGAAGTGACGGCCAGACGCGCGCCCCACCGTTCGCTATGATGCCCGTCATCTATCAACCTTCCCTACCTGTGAGCCGCCATGCCCCGAGTCTCCCGCAAACAAGCTGACCTCAACCGCGAGATCATCGTCGAAGCCGCCTCACGGCTGCTTCGCGAGCGCGGCCTGCACGGGATCAGCGTCGTCGATGTGATGGGCGCGGCCGGGCTGACCCATGGCGGGTTCTATGGTCACTTCGACTCCAAGGAAGCGCTGGCGAAAGAGGCTTGCACCCGGGCGTTCACGCAGTCGATGGAACGCTGGAAGCAGAAAATCGACGCCAGCGACGACAACGTCTCCGCCCGCACCAGCATCATCGCGCCCTACCTGTCGGCGGCCAATCGTGACAACCCGGGCGAAAGCTGCCCGGTCGCGGCGTTTGCCGGTGACATGTGCCATGAAACCGCCGAAAGCGGTTTGCACCAGACCTACACCCATGGCCTGGAAGCCTTTCTGCAGATACTTACGCCCTTGATGGGTGCGGACCAGCCCGAAGCCAATCGCCAGCAAGCCTTGGTCGATTATTCCTTGATGGTCGGTGCGCTGACGCTGGCGCGTGCCACACGCGGGGACGGGTTGTCCGATGAGATTCTCGACGCCGCCCGGAATTTTCTGACCTCACCAGGTCAATCAGTCTGATCAACGGCGTGTGCAATCCCCGGGCGTTGCTAAACTCCTCTGGAATCAGCAGTCTGAAGCAACATTCGAGATCCGACATTCAATACCCACAGGAGCCCAGCATGCCTGCAACCGTTCTGGTACTGGTTGAAACCATTAATGATTACTTGCCGATTCTCGAACATCAGGGCTTTCACCTGATTCTGGCTCCGACACCGGCCGAGCGCGCCGACGCCATCGCACGACATGGCGCCCAGATCGATGCCGTGCTGACCCGCGGCCCCCTGGGTTTGTACGCCGATGAAATCGCCGCCTTGCCCAACCTCAAGATCATTTGCGTAATCGGTGCCGGTTACGAACACGTCGACCTGCAAGCCGCGGCCAACCGCGACATCACCGTCACCAATGGCGCCGGGGTCAATGCCTCTTCAGTCGCCGACCATGCCATGGCCATGCTGCTGGCACTGGTGCGCGACATTCCCCGTTGCGATGCCGCCGTACGCCGCGGCGAGTGGCCGAAGATCATGCGCCCTTCCCTGGCCGGCAAGCGCCTGGGAATTCTCGGCCTCGGCGCGGTCGGCATGGCCATCGCCAAACGCGCCGCCGCCGGTTTCGACATGACCGTGAGTTACCACAACCGCCAGCATCGCAGCGACGTCCCTTATACCTTCTGCTCGACGCCGACCGAACTGGCACGCGCTTCGGACTTTCTGGTCGTCGCCACGCCCGGCGGCCTGGGCACCAAACACCTGATCAACAGACAAGTGCTCGAGGCCTTGGGGCCAAAGGGGTTCGTCGTGAACATTGCCCGAGCCTCAGTGATCGCCACCGCAGACCTGGTGAGCGCGCTTGAACAGCGACGCATTGCCGGTGCCGCGCTGGATGTGTTCGATGCAGAGCCCCACGTGCCGGAGGCACTCAAGGCGCTGACCAACGTGATCCTGACGCCGCATGTCGCGGGCTTGTCCCCGGAAGCGACCCAAGGCACCGTTGAGCTGGTAGGAAAAAACCTGGTGGCGTTCTTTTCCGGTCAACCGGTGTTGACCCCCATTGAATTACCCGCACCGGTTCCGCCGTTCTCGTTCGCTGACTGAACGGACGCTCGACAGCGTCCAGAGCCGGGGCGCTGTTCGCCCCGTGAGCCCTGTCCCCACGCGCCCGTTCCCGCACATCAGGAACGCTGATTATCCAGCAACACGCTAACCTATAAGACCGTGCCACGCTTGTGGCTGCCCCGGCGCACCATTAGATTAGCCAATGATGTCTGGCCTCCAAAATAAGCAGAAGGGATAAGCATGGCGCTTACTGACCAGTCCACCCGTATCCGTACCGGCGAAGAACTCGATGCCAGCCTGATCGATCCATACCTCAAGGCCCACATTCCGGGCTTGAGTGGCTTGCCTGTGATCAGCCAGTTTCCCGGCGGCGCGTCGAACCTGACCTACCTGCTGGAATACCCGGAGCAGGAATTTGTCCTGCGTCGCCCGCCGTTTGGCCACAAAGCCAAGTCCGCACACGACATGGGCCGCGAATTTCGCATCCTCAATCAGTTGCGCGACGGTTTCCCGTATTGCCCCAAAGCCTATGTGCACTGCACCGATGAATCGGTGATCGGCGCCGAGTTCTATGTGATGGAACGGGTCAACGGGATCATCCTGCGCTCCGAACTGCCGCCGGAACTGGGCCTGGACTCGGCGCAAACCGAAACCTTGTGCAAGAGCTTCATCGACAAGTTCGTTGAGCTGCATCGGGTCGACTATAAAGCCTACGGCCTGGGCGACCTTGGCAAGCCCGAAGGTTATGTGGCGCGACAGATCAAAGGCTGGAGTGATCGCTACGACAAAGCCCTGACCCCGGACGCGCCGAAGTGGGAAGCGGTCAAGGCCTGGCTTGACGACAAGATGCCGGCCGATCACCCGACTTCCAGCATCGTCCACAACGACTACCGCTTCGACAACGTGATCCTCGACCCGAGCAACCCGATGCAAATCATCGGCGTACTCGATTGGGAACTCACCACCCTCGGCGACCCGCTGATGGACCTCGGCAACACCCTCGCCTACTGGATCGAGGCCGCCGACCCGGCGCCGGTGCAACTGATGCGTCGCCAACCGAGCCACGCCCCGGGCATGCTGACCCGCCGCGAATTCGTCGACTACTACGCCGAGCGCTCAGGCATCCAAATCGACAATTTCGACTTCTACTACACCTACGGCCTGTTCCGCCTGGCCGGCATCGTGCAGCAGATCTACTACCGCTTCTTCCACGGTCAAACCCAGGACAAACGCTTCGCGCAGTTCATTCACATGAACAAACTGCTGGAGCAGATGAGCCTGCAAGTCATCCAGAAATCTACGCTCTGATCGCGGCGCTGATTGCCCCCCTGGCCCCAATAACAAGACTTTTTACAAGAGAATCCCATGTCCAAGACTCAGTTGTTCGACCTCGACGGCAAAATCGCATTCGTTTCCGGCGCCAGCCGTGGCATTGGTGAGGCCATCGCCAAACTGCTGGCCCAGCAAGGCGCCCACGTCATCGTTTCGAGCCGCAAGCTCGACGGCTGCCAGCACGTGGCCGATGCGATCATCGCCGCCGGCGGCAAAGCCACCGCTGTTGCTTGCCATATCGGTGAAATGGAACAGATCAGCCAGGTCTTCGCCGGTATCAAGGAACAGTTCGGACGCCTGGACATCCTGGTCAACAACGCCGCGACCAACCCACAGTTCTGCAACGTGCTGGACACCGACCTCAGCGCCTTTCAGAAAACCGTCGACGTCAACATCCGCGGCTACTTCTTCATGTCGGTCGAAGCCGGCAAACTGATGCGCGAAAACGGCGGCGGCAGCATCATCAACGTCGCGTCGATCAATGGCATCTCGCCCGGCATCTTCCAGGGCATCTACTCGGTGACCAAGGCCGCCGTGATCAACATGACCAAGGTGTTCGCCAAGGAATGCGCGCAGTTCGGCATCCGCTGCAACGCCCTGTTGCCTGGCCTGACCGACACCAAGTTTGCATCGGCACTGGTGAAGAACGAGGCGATCTTGAACACCGCGTTGCAACAGATCCCGCTCAAGCGTGTGGCTGATCCGAGTGAGATGGCGGGTGCGGTGCTGTATCTGGCGAGTGATGCGTCGAGCTACACCACCGGGGTTTCGTTGAACGTGGATGGCGGGTTCTTGTCCTGATTCATTTCTCCGGATGAACGAAAGGCAGCCTCGGGGCTGCCTTTTTTGTTCGTTCCGTTCGTCCCCACGCGTGGGAATGATCAAGCCATCAACCTAATGAATATTTATTCCGCATATTGCATTAACAGAATTTTTATTCCATAAAGTGCCTTCTGAAAATAAAAATCTAAAGGCCTTCCATCATGCGCGAACTCGGTATCGGACTCATCGGCACAGGTTTCATGGGCCGCGCCCACGCCCTGGCGTTTCGCAACGTCAGCGCGGTGTTCGAGCTTCCGCTTAAGCTCAGACTGGCCGCCCTCGCCGACGCCGATCCAAACCGCGCCCGGCACTGTGCCGATGCCTGGGGTTTTGAAACCGCGCACACCGACTGGCAACAGCTGATCGATGACCCGAAGGTCAATCTGATCGCCATCACCACCCCCAATCACCTCCACTTCCCGATGGCCATGGCCGCCCTTGCCGCCGGCAAACCGGTGTATTGCGAGAAGCCTTTGGCGGTGAATCTGCAGCAAGCCAACGCCATGCGTCAGGCCGCAAAAGCCGCGGGAGTAGTGACGCGGGTGGGTTACAACTATCAGCACAACCCGATGATCGGGCTCGCGCGGGAGCTGATCGACAGCGGCAAGCTGGGGCAGATCATCAGTTTTCAGGGTGAGTTCAGCGAAGACTTCATGGCCGATCCTGATTCACCGTGGTCGTGGCGTTGCGATGCTGATCACGCCGGCGGTGCGCTGGCGGATCTGGGCAGCCATTTGCTGGCGATGGCGCGCTACCTGGTGGGCGATGTCGAATCGGTGTGCGCCGACACTCAGACCGTGCATCTCCAGCGTCCTGCGACGGCGGGCAGCCAGGAACAGCGGCATATTGCGGTCGACGATCAGGTCCACGCGCTGCTGCGGTTTGCCAACGGCGCACGAGGTACGTTCAGCAGCAGTTGGCTCAAGCATGGCTACAAGAATCACCTGAGCTTCGAGATCAGCGGCACGCAAGGCACGCTGGCGTTCGACCAGGAACGCTTGAACGAGCTGCGGTTGTATCGCGTCGGCCAGGACGGTTTCCAGCGTTTGCTCGCTGGGCCGAACCTGCCGGGTTACGCCGCGTTCAGCCCGGCGGCGGGGCATCAGTTGGGGTACAACGAACTCAAGACGCTGGAAGTGCACGACCTGGTACTGGCGCTGGCCGGCCTGTCCCAGAGTGGCACTGACTTTGAGCAAGCATGGGAAGTCGAACGCCTGGCGACGGCAATCCGCTTGGCGGCAGACGAATCACGCTGGGTCAGGATCGAGAACATCTGAGGTTCAGACGCCCACGGCTTCCGGCACCCGTGAGGGTGCCGGGTACCGCCAGCCGCTCAGGATTATTGAGTGACGCAACGAGTGAGCGTCGTCTCCCGGGTCACCTCTTCGGTCACTCGGGCGTCGCCCATCACTTCTTTCTGTTCAGTGGTTTCACACGTGCGTTGAGGCGCGGGCGGTGGTGCGACGGGTGCTGGTGGTGGCGGACTGGCGCAACCGCTGAGAATCGCTACACAAAAGGCGAGCGACAGAGGCGAAAAAGCACGTTTCCCAAGACTGTTCATAGGCTGTCCCGCGATAAGTCATCGACACTTTCCGCGACCCGACGCACTTACCGCGAAGCCGCGGATTGGTCACAGAAAATTATACCCTCGCATTTCTTATAGCCTAGTCAGCCGCCAATGCCAGCAAATGAGGCCCTTAGCCTCTTTTCAACCCTGAAAAACGACAGCTACGAAACCGAGTCCTGCCGCTGATGCAAACTGTTGCTCTCGAGCTCGTAACGCAGTTCCTCAATCAACGATGCGACCGCTTCCGGGGTTCTGAGCTGAGTGACACTCAGACCACTGACCACCAGATCCACCTGCCCCGACACCGGGTGATACAGCTTCACCGTCACCGAGTTGTCACCCGACACGCTGCAATCACAAGCAAGAGGGGAAAAGTGCTGTTCCAGTTGCGCACGCAATTGCGTCAGATAAATCATTGCGATTCACCCATGGGCCGGCTGACCCCGTCGACTGAAAACCTGTTGAATTGGCCGAGCATGCGACTGTTCCTTAAGCTGTTTCGTAGAGGACGCGATACCGACCAAAAGCCCGTTTCGCACCCTTACAGATTAAGAACTGCCACGACCCGCCAGAACATCCATTTGCACTGCCCGGCCTAGTGCATTTGCACCTTAACGCTGACCTTTGGGCCGCCACTCGCTGGAGAACAAACCGCGCTCCCGCGCCCACACAATCGCTTCGCTGCGACTGTGCACATCCAGCTTGGAATACACCGTCGACACATGGTTGCGCACGGTATTGGGCGCCAGCTTCAGGCGCGCTGCGATTTCCTTGTCCGCAAGGCCTTCGCAGATCAGCCCGAGTACATCGCGCTCGCGGGCAGTCAGGTCGGTGAAGGACACGCTGGGCAACTGCGGCGAGTTGATGTTCTTCACGTTGGCGAGCTTTTCGATGAGCGTGCGGGTGAACCAGGAGGCGTCTTTCATCACCTCCTCGATCGCCGCCACCAGCTCCAGCTCGGTGCGTTTGCGTTCGGTGATGTTCATCAGCACCAGCAGGTAGCAAGGATTGTCCTGAATGTTCACGGTGTCGGCCGACACCGTGCAGTCGATCAAGGTCGAGTCTTTCCTGCGGATTCTGACATCGACCCTATCCAGGCTTCCGGCCTTCTCCAGCGCCGCAAACAGCCGGGTGCGCGCGCTCTTGTCATCGATAAAGTCGAGTTCGGCAACGGTCTTGCCAAGCACTTCTTCACTGGGGTACGCGAGGGTGTCCAGGAAGGCCTCATTCACGTCGATCACCACCTGGTCTTGCGCATCGCAGACCAATGTCGGCACTGGCGTCAGGCGAAACGCCTTGGCAAATCGTTCCTCGCTCTGACGCAAGGCCACCTCGGCCTTGTGACGCGGCTCCATGTCGACGAAGGAAAACAGCATGCAGTCTTCCTCGTTGAACTCCAGCGGTTGGCCGGCGACGATCACCTGTTTGCTGCCGCCTTCGGGCAGTTTCAGTTCGGCCTGCATCTGCGGGATCGTGGCGTGATCGCGCAGACGCTCGATCGCCAGGTCTCTGTTTTCTACCCCGTCCAGGATGTCCAGCTCATAGGTCGACGCGCCGATCACTTGGTCGCGGGCATAGCCGGTCATTTCCAGAAAGCCCGCATTGACCTTGATGTAACGCAAATCGCTGAGGCGACAGATCACCGCCGGCGCCGGGTTGGCGTTGAAAGTCTTCTCGAATCGCTGCTCGGCGCTGGCCCACTCCGTGACGTCGTCCATGATCAACACCAGCGACTCCGGCTCGCCTGCGCTGTCGGCCAGCACCATGCTGCGCACGTTATGCACCCAGGTACGTTCTTCGTCGTCGGTCGGTGTCACCTCAACCAGCACATCGGCGAACGTCTCGCCCTTGGCGACGCGGCTGATCGGGTAGTTCTCCGGCGCCACCGGGTGATTATTGCGATAGCGCAAGGCAAAGCGCCTGGCGTATTCCTTGGCATTCACGCCCAATTCGCCGATCCGACTGACGCCGTGCATGGCCAGCGCGGCTTCATTGGCCCACAGGATGGTCTGGTCGAGCTCCAGCAGAATCACCCCGTCGGACAAACCGGCGATTATCTGCTGCAACTGGCGGCGATTGGTTTCGGTGGTCAGGACGTCCTGGCTCATTGGATCTCCACGGGTGCAGCGGCGCAGCGACGCGCCGCCCTGTGAAGATTACGACCGCGAGGGGGTGGGATAGTGCAAAGCAGGTGCAGCCGCTGCTACAGACCGTGTGAGGTGGATGTTAATTACTGCACCAGCAAAGACGCTTCCAGCCCCGTCAACTTATCCGGATTAGGTTTGTGACGCGCCGGCAGACATTGGGATCTTTGGTCGTAGGGTTTTCTTGCAGGTGCTGCTCTAAGCTCAAGCAAACGCGTGCTTGCATGCTGATTTTTACCGGACCGGAGAATGGCGATGATGCTCGATACGATTAACTTCACCCCGTGGTCCGCGTTGGCCGGAGGTGCTCTGATCGGCTTGGCGGCCAGCGTGATGATCGTGGCCAATGGACGGATTGCCGGGATCAGTGGATTGCTGGGCAGCCTGATGTCATCCGGCGATTCCGGTCGAGGTGAGAAAGCCGTGTTCATCCTCGGACTGCTGGCCGCCCCCCTGCTGTGGGCGCTGTTTCAGGCGTGGCCGACCATTGAATTCAAGACGGGCGCCGTGGGACTGATCATCGCTGGATTGTGCGTCGGGATCGGCACCCGATATGGCTCGGGATGCACCAGCGGGCACGGGGTGTGCGGCATCTCGCGCCTGTCACCACGCTCCATCGTTGCGACGTTGTGTTTTATGTTCACAGGCTTTGTGACCGTGTTTGTGGTGCGTCATCTGTTGGGGGTTTGAGCATGAAAAAGCTGACCGCTTTCCTCGCCGGCCTGGTGTTCGGCATCGGCCTGCTGTTGGCCGGCATGGCCAACCCGGCCAAGGTGCTGGGGTTTCTCGATATCACCGGGCGATGGGATCCCTCCCTGGCACTGGTGATGATCGCTGCCATTGCGGTGGCCTGGGCGCCGTTTCATTGGGCGGTGAAACACGCCACGTCTTTGCTGGGGGCGCCGATGCAACTGCCGGTCAGTCGCGAGTTGGATCGACGCCTGATCGCTGGCAGCCTGTTGTTCGGAGTCGGCTGGGGCATTGCGGGCATCTGCCCTGGGCCCGCGCTGGTGTTATTGCCAACGGGGCATTGGCAGGCCTGGGTGTTTTTCATGGCGATGCTCGCGGGGATGCTGATCTTCAAAGCGAAGCAAGCGCGCCACTGAGTCACGGTCGATCGCAGGTTTGGGCGGCGCATGCGCTGCCAAAGCCTACGACCGTGTTCGCGCTTCAGGCCGCCAATTGGCCGCTGGCAATCGCCGCCGACGCCGCCAGCATTGCCCGCAACAACACCGCACACCCGGCCGCCAGATCATCCGGCGCGGCGTTTTCGATTTCGTTGTGGCTGATGCCGCCTTCGCACGGCACGAAGATCATCCCGGCCGGGCCGAGTTCGGCGAGGAAGATCGCGTCGTGCCCTGCTCCGCTGACGATGTCCATGTGCGACAACCCCAAGCCTTGCGCCGCGCCGCGTACCGCTTCGACGCAAGCCTTGTCGAAGTACAGCGGCGGGAAGTCGGCAGTGGGCGTCAGTTCGAAGGTCAGGCCGTGTTCTTCGCAGGTGGTTTCGATGACTTCGCGGACTTCAGCAATCATCGAGTCCAGGCGCGCCGGTTCCAGATGACGGAAGTCCAGGGTCATGCGCACTTCACCGGGAATGACATTGCGTGAGCCCGGATAGGCTTGCAGGCAACCGACGGTGCCGCAGGCGTGGGGTTGATGGCCGAGGGCGGCGCGGTTGACGGCGCCGACGATCACCGCGGCGCCGACCAGAGCGTCCTTGCGCAGGTGCATTGGCGTCGGGCCCGCGTGAGCTTCGACGCCGCGCAGTTTCAGGTCGAACCATTTCTGGCCGAGAGCGCCCATCACCACACCGATGGTTTTGTGTTCGTCCTCGAGGATCGGGCCTTGTTCGATGTGCGCCTCGAAATAGGCACCGACGGCGTGGCCGCTGACCTTGCGTGGGCCGGCGTAGCCGATAGCGTTGAGGGCTTCGCCAACGGTGACGCCCTCGGCATCGACCTTGGCCAGGGTTTCTTCGAGGGTGAATTTTTCCGCGAACACGCCGGAGCCCATCATGCACGGAGCGAAGCGCGAGCCTTCTTCGTTGGTCCAGACCACCACTTCCAGCGGCGCCTCGGTTTCCACGCCGAGGTCGTTGAGGGTACGCAGCACTTCAACGCCGGCCAGAACGCCGAAGCAGCCGTCGAACTTGCCGCCGGTGGGTTGGGTGTCGATGTGGCTGCCGGTCATGACGGGAGGCAGGTTCGGATTGCGCCCGGGGCGGCGGGCGAAGATGTTGCCGACGGCGTCGATGCTGACGGTGCAACCGGCCTCTTCGCACCAGTTGACGAAGATGTCCCGGGCCTGACGGTCCAGATCGGTCAGGGCCAGGCGGCAGACGCCCCCCTTGACCGTGGCGCCGAGTCTGGCCAGGTCCATGAGCGACTGCCACAAGCGGTCGCGGTTGATGTGCTGATGGGTGGACTGCAGAACGTCTACAGCAGCGTTCATGATGATCTCCTCAGGCAGTTCTTATGGATTTCTTCAGGCAATTTTTGGGTGTCTGGAAGGCCGTCTTCGCGAGCAAGCTTCGCTCCTACAAGGAATACGCGAACCTGTAGGAGCGAGGCTTGCCCGCGATGAGGCCAGTGTTCACACCGCCGATTTCACGACAGTCGGACTGGGCCGCATCGAGCACAACCCGTAATAAATCAGCCCACCCAGCGCCGAGCCGGTGAACCAGCCATAGCTGTAGAACCAGCTGAATGCATCGCTGCCCAGCGACAGCAGCGTCAACGCCACTGGCACGCCAAACGCGATAAAGCCGAACCAGTTCCACGCCGGGTACACGTCATCGCGATACAACCCGGCCAGGTCCAGTTGCTGTTTCTTGATCAGGAAATAGTCCACCACCATGATCCCGGCGATCGGGCCCAACAGGCTCGAATAGCCCAACAGCCAGTTGGAATACACGGTCTCCAGGCTCACATCCGAGACGATCAACCCGAGCTTCTTCAGCAGTTCATGGGCCATCAGCGCCAGGCCGACCAGGCCGGTGAGGATCACCGCTTTGGTGCGGTTGATGAGCTTGGGCGCGACGTTCTGGAAGTCGTTGGTCGGCGAAACGATATTGGCCGCGGTGTTGGTCGACAATGTCGCGATGATGATCAGTGCCATGGCCAATGCGACCCAGACCGGGCTTTGGATGTGGCCGATCAGGGTGACCGGATCGGAGACGGTGACGCCCACCAGTTTGACCGAGGCGGCAGTCATCACCACGCCCAGCGAGGCGAACAGGAACATGGTCAGGGGCAAGCCGATAATCTGTCCAACGATCTGGTCTTTCTGGCTTTTCGCATAGCGGCTGAAGTCCGGGATGTTCAGCGACAAAGTGGCCCAGAACCCGACCATCGCGGTCAACCCGGCGGCAAAGTAACTGACCACGCTGGCCCCTTCCGGACGCTTGGGTGGGATCGCCATCAATTCGGTCATCGACACGTTCGGCATCGCCCACACCAGCAGCCCCACGCCCACCAGCACCAATAAAGGCGCGGAAAGGGTTTCGAGCCATTTGATCGAGTCCGCACCGCGAATCACCACCCACAGGTTCAAGGCCCAGAACACCATGAAGCCGATCACTTCACCGGTCCCGCCGAGGGCTTTCCAACCGTCGAACACCGAACCGAGAAACAGGTGAATGGCCAGCCCGCCGAACATCGTCTGAATGCCGAACCAGCCGCACGCCACCAGCGCTCGGATCAGGCACGGAACGTTGGAGCCAAGAATGCCGAAGGACGAGCGCAACAGCACCGGAAACGGAATGCCGTACTTGGTACCGGGAAAGGCGTTCAGGGTCAGCGGGATCAGCACGATGATGTTGGCGAACAGAATCGCCAGCAGCGCTTCACCGACGCTCAGGCCGAAATAGGCGGTGAGCACGCCGCCGAGGGTGTAGGTCGGCACGCAGATCGCCATGCCAACCCACAACGCAGTGATGTGCCATTTGTTCCAGGTTCGCTCGTGCACCTTGGTCGGTGCCATGTCGTGGTTGTAACGGGGACTGTCGAGGACGTCGCTGCCGGCTTCGAGCTCAAACAAGCCGTCGCGCTCGGTCACTTGCGATCTGATCTGTTGCATGGCCGCTCCACTGTTCTTTGAATTATTTTTTGCTCATCAGGGGCTGGCGGCATCAATAAGCGTGCCGGGCACCCCTGTTGCGCATCGGGCAGTTCCACAAAAACCTCGCAACCCACTGATGTTTATCAGTTTTTATATACAGTCCGGATAAGTCCTTGGTGACTTGCCTATTCACTCAGGCCGAATGCCAGGCAAGTTGTCCGAACAGTCAGGGCTCAATCTGGTGCATACATCTTTTTTTCAAAGTTGCGCATCAACCATAGACCATCCTCAAGCAGCTGATTTCACATAAGAAATCTCGTTCATTTTTAGAACCTGTCAAGTGCGTCAAAATGGTTCGAAGCCACACCATTTTGGTGAGTTAACGTTTTTATCGTTAATTATCAATATGTTAAAATAGTCATAAGCTTATAAAAAATATTCTTGCTCATTCCATAAACTCAGACTAGCTTCTATTCCTGACAGCGTTGACAGGAATACTCCTGTTTGCGTCAGCTTCATATAAAACATTTAGAACCGGCATAAGTCGGTCATTGCCTGCGAGGAACTCGGAATGTCTCTGTTGATCCGTGGCGCCACCGTTATTACCCATGATGAAAGTTACTGCGCCGACGTCTATTGCGCTGATGGCGTGATTAAAGCCATTGGCGACAACCTTGATGTTCCGGCAGGCGCAGAAGTGCTCGACGGCAGTGGCCAATACCTGATGCCCGGCGGCATCGACCCGCACACTCATATGCAACTGCCCTTCATGGGCACCGTCGCCAGTGAAGACTTTTTCAGCGGCACGGCGGCGGGTCTTGCCGGTGGCACCACGTCGATCATCGATTTCGTGATTCCCAATCCGCAGCAATCCTTGATGGAAGCCTTTCATCAATGGCGCGGCTGGGCCGAGAAATCGGCGTCGGATTACGGTTTCCACGTCGCGATAACCTGGTGGAGCGAACAGGTTCGCGAGGAAATGGCCGAGCTGGTCAGCCAGCACGGGGTCAACAGCTTCAAACATTTCATGGCGTACAAGAACGCGATCATGGCGGCCGATGACACCTTGGTGGCGAGTTTCGAGCGCTGCCTGGAACTCGGCGCGGTGCCGACGGTGCACGCGGAAAACGGCGAGCTGGTCTACCACCTGCAACGCAAGTTGATGGCCCAGGGCATGACCGGGCCTGAAGCGCATCCGCTGTCGCGCCCTTCCCAAGTGGAAGGCGAAGCCGCCAGCCGGGCGATCCGTATCGCCGAAACCCTGGGCACGCCGCTGTACCTGGTGCATGTCTCGACCAAGGAAGCGCTGGACGAAATCACCTACGCCCGCAGCAAGGGTCAGCAAGTCTACGGCGAAGTACTGGCCGGGCATTTGCTGCTGGACGACAGCGTCTACCAACACCCGGACTGGCAAACCGCCGCCGGTTACGTGATGAGCCCGCCCTTCCGTCCTCGCGGCCATCAGGAAGCGCTTTGGCATGGCCTGCAATCGGGCAACCTGCACACCACCGCCACCGACCATTGCTGCTTCTGCGCCGAGCAGAAAGCCGCCGGCCGCGATGACTTCAGCAAGATCCCCAACGGCACCGCCGGTATCGAAGACCGCATGGCCGTGCTCTGGGATGAAGGGGTCAATACCGGGCGCTTGTCGATGCAGCACTTCGTGGCGCTGACCTCCACCAACACCGCGAAAATCTTCAACCTCTACCCGCGCAAAGGGGCGATTCGCGTGGGTGCGGATGCGGACCTGGTGCTGTGGGATCCTGAGGGGACGCGGACTATTTCGGCGAAAACTCACCACCAGCAGGTCGACTTCAACATCTTCGAAGGCAAGACCGTACGTGGCGTACCGAGCCATACCGTGAGCCAGGGCCGGGTGGTGTGGGCTGATGGCGACTTGCGGGCCGAGCGTGGTGCCGGGCGGTATGTCGAACGACCGGCGTATCCGGCGGTGTTTGATTTGCTGAGCAAGCGGGCTGAACAAAATAAGCCGACTGCTGTGAAACGCTGAAATCGAGGCCTTCGGCCATCGCGAGCAGGCTCGCTCCCACATTTGAAATGCGTTCCCCTGTGGGAGCGAGCCTGCTCGCGATGGCGCCAGTACAAGCGCCACAAAAACCAATGCCCACCAGAGGCAGCCCTCAATAACCGTGAGGCCAACACCGTGATCAAGACCCTGAACCACCTCCCGCATCCCTATGAGAATGCGGCCGCCCTCGCCGGCCATTTCACCGACCTGGCGCCGCCACTCAACGACCGCCAGGCCCATCTTGAAGCCTCGCGCTGCCTGTATTGCTACGACGCGCCGTGCGTGAACGCCTGTCCGAGCGAGATCGATATTCCGTCGTTCATTCGCAATATCCATCAGGAAAACGTCCAGGGCGCCGCGCAGAAAATCCTCTCGGCGAACATCCTCGGCGGCAGTTGCGCCCGGGTGTGCCCTACGGAAATCCTCTGCCAGCAAGCCTGCGTGCGCAACAACGATCACGAGTGCGCACCGGTGCTGATCGGCCTGTTGCAACGGTACGCCGTTGACAACGCACACTTCAGCGAACACCCCTTCCAGCGCACCGCCACCACCGGCAAACGCATCGCCGTGGTCGGTGCCGGCCCGGCCGGGTTGTCCTGCGCGCACCGGAGTGCGATGCATGGCCATGACGTGGTGATTTTCGAGGCACGGGAAAAGGCTGGCGGCCTCAACGAGTACGGGATCGCCAAATACAAACTGGTGGATGACTACGCGCAAAAAGAACTTGAGTTTCTGCTGCAGATTGGCGGCATCGAAATCCGTCACGGGCAGAAACTCGGCGAAAACCTGACCCTCAGCGAACTGCATCAGCAATTCGACGCGGTGTTCCTTGGCCTCGGCCTGGCCGCCAGCAAACAACTGGGCTTGCCTCACGAAGACGCACCCGGCCTGCTCGCGGCCACCGACTACATCCGCGAACTGCGTCAGGCGGATGACCTGAGCCAACTGCCGCTGGCGGATCATTGCATCGTCCTTGGTGCCGGCAATACGGCCATCGACATGGCCGTGCAAATGGCCCGCCTCGGGGCTCGCGACGTGAATCTGGTGTACCGCCGCGGCGTCGAGGAAATGGGCGCCACCGGCCACGAACAGGACATCGCCAAGGCCAATCAGGTGCGTTTGCTGACCTGGGCGCAGCCCGAAGAAGTGCTGCTCAATGACCAAGGCAACGTGCGCGGCATGCGCTTCGCCCGCACGCGCCTGGTAGAAGGTCGCTTGCAAACCACCGGCGAAACCTTCGAATTGGCGGCCGACGCGATTTTCAAAGCCATCGGCCAGGCCTTCGATGCCAGCGCCCTCGCCGATCCACTGGCACGCGAACTCAAGCGTCAGGGCGATCGAATCCAGGTCGATGAACAGCTGCGTACCAGCATTCCCGGCGTGTATGCCGGTGGCGACTGCACCAGCCTCGACCAGGACCTCACCGTGCAAGCCGTGCAGCATGGCAAACAGGCGGCCGAGGCCATCAACGCTCAACTGATGCTCAACGTGGAGGCTGCGTAAATGGCCGATCTCTCGATTGTCTTCGCTGGCATCAAATCCCCGAATCCGTTCTGGCTGGCCTCCGCTCCGCCAACCGACAAGGCCTACAACGTGGTTCGCGCCTTTGAGGCCGGCTGGGGTGGCGTGGTCTGGAAAACCCTGGGTGAAGACCCGGCGGCGGTCAACGTGTCCTCGCGTTACTCCGCGCTCTTCGGTGCCAACCGTGAAGTGGTCGGCTTCAACAATATCGAGCTGATCACCGACCGCTCGCTGGAGATCAACCTGCGGGAAATCACCCAGGTCAAAAAGGACTGGCCGGACCGCGCGCTGATCGTTTCGCTGATGGTGCCCTGCGTCGAAGAGTCGTGGAAATTCATCCTGCCGCTGGTGGAAGCCACCGGCGCCGACGGCATCGAGCTGAACTTCGGTTGTCCGCACGGCATGCCGGAACGCGGCATGGGCGCGGCGGTCGGCCAGGTGCCGGAGTACGTCGAGCAGGTCACCCGTTGGTGCAAGACGTATTGCTCGCTGCCGGTGATCGTCAAGCTCACGCCGAACATCACCGACATCCGCGTTGCCGCCCGAGCAGCCCATCGCGGTGGAGCAGATGCGGTGTCGCTGATCAACACCATCAACTCGATCACCAGCGTCAATCTGGAGCGCATGGTCGCCAATCCCGCCGTCGGCAACCAAAGTACCCATGGCGGTTATTGCGGCTCGGCGGTGAAGCCGATTGCGCTGAACATGGTCGCCGAAATCGCCCGCGACCCGCAGACCCAAGGCCTGCCGATCTCCGGCATTGGCGGCATCGGCAGCTGGCGCGATGCCGCGGAATTCATCGCCCTGGGCAGCGGCTCGGTGCAGGTGTGCACGGCGGCGATGCTGCATGGCTTCCGGATTGTCGAGGAAATGAAGGACGGGTTGTCACGCTGGATGGACAGTCAGGGTTACGCCAGCATTTCGGAATTTTCCGGCCGCGCGGTGGGCAACACCACGGACTGGAAGTACCTGGACATCAACTATCAAGTGATCGCGAAGATTGATCAGGAGGCGTGTATCGGTTGCGGGCGTTGCCACATCGCTTGCGAAGACACTTCGCACCAGGCGGTGGCGAGCCTGAAGCAGGCGGACGGGACGCATAAGTACGAAGTGATTGATGACGAGTGCGTGGGCTGCAACCTGTGCCAGATTACCTGCCCGGTGGAGGATTGCATCGAGATGGTGCCGATGGAGAACGGCAAGCCGTTTCTGGATTGGAATCATGATCCGAGGAATCCGTACCATGTTGCGGTTTGAGTTCAGCGGCGTCTGAAAGGACGCCATCGCGGGCAAGCCCGCTCCCACAGTGATTGATGTCGTACATAAAATTTGTGTACACCAAAGAACCCTGTGGGAGCGGCGGTGCGACGACTCGACTTGCCCGCGATGAGGCCGGTAGCTACACCGCGAGCCTTACGGCTCCAACCCGATCCCCCGCAAAATCACACTCGTCACCGTCTGCACCGCCCGCTCGAACTGCATGTCCGACAGCGGTTGATGATCATTGAGGATATTCACCTGATGATCAAAGTCCGCGTAATGCTGGGTAGAAGCCCAGATCATGTACAGCAGGCTTGAAGGCTCCACCGGCAGGATGCGTTTGTCGTCCACCCACTGGCGGATTTTCGCTTCTTTCATCTTGGCCCAGTCGTACAGGCTCGCGTCCAGCGCCACGCCCAGCGTCGGGGCGCCGTGGATGATTTCGTTGGCCCAGACTTTCGAGCCATAAGGCCGGCTGCGGGAGTGGTTCATCTTGGCGCGGATGTAGCTGCTGAGCACCACGCGCGGGTCGTCGAACATCTCGAAGCACAACGCGTCCTGCTTCCACACTTCCAGCAAACCCAACAGTACCGCGCTGTACAGTTCGCTTTTGGTGCTGAAGTAGTAATGCAGGTTGGAGCGCGGCAGTTGCACTTCTGCAGCAATGTCAGCCATGGCGGTGCCGCCGAAGCCTTTTTCGGCGAAGACCTTTTCGGCCCCCAGCAAAATCTTCTCGACGTTACTGCGACGAATCTCGATCTTGTGATTGCCCATGAGGGCTCCCTGACAACAGCGTTGGCCAAGACTAGCATCCGCTCTACCTCGCGGCGACCTCTGCTTCCGAGCCATGACTCGTCGCCGTATCAGCCGTTGGCGCAACCGATGTTCGCCCTTCAGATATCGGCAGCTGCCTAAGTCATCGTATAACTTCTGATTGACAACCCCTGAAAGCCTCGCAAATAATCGCTCCCAATGTTGTACGACGACGTATGACAAAAAATAAAAACAACAAGAAAAAAGGGAGCTTCATTGTGAGCAAACTCGTCCGTAATTCCTTCGCCAGCACCCCTCGCCCCACCTTCGTACGCCGTCACACCCTGAGCCTGATCGGTTGCAGCAGCCTGGCTTTCGCCTTGCCCATGACCAGCAATGCAGAAGGGTTCGTCGATGACGCCAAAGCCACGCTGAACCTGCGCAACGCCTATATCAATCGCAACTACACCAACCCGGCCTACCCACAAGGCAAGGCTGAAGAGTGGACACAAAACTTCATCCTCGACGCCAAGTCCGGGTTCACTCCGGGCCCCGTCGGATTCGGCGTGGACGTACTCGGCCTGTACTCGCAAAAACTCGATGGCGGCAAAGGCACGGGCGGCACACAACTGCTGCCGATCCACGACGACGGCCGCCCTGCCGACAACTTCGGGCGCATGGGCGTGGCGCTGAAAGGCAAAATCTCGAAGACCGAATTGAAGGTCGGGGAATGGATGCCGGTGCTACCGATCCTGCGTTCCGACGACGGCCGCTCGTTGCCGCAAACCTTCCGTGGCGGCCAGGTGACGTCCACCGAAATCAGCGGCCTGACGCTCTACGGCGGCCAGTTCCGCCAGAACAGCCCGCGCAACGATGCGAGCATGGAAGACATGTCCATGAACACCAAAGCCGCGTTCACCTCGGACCGCTTCAACTTCGGCGGCGGCGAATACGCCTTCAACGACAAACGCACCCAGGTCGGCATCTGGTACTCGGAACTCAGCGACATCTATCAACAACAGTATTTCAACCTGAGCCACAGCCAGCCCATCGGCGACTGGACCCTGGGCGCCAACCTCGGCTACTTCATCGGCAAGGAAGACGGCAGCGCTTTCGCCGGTGACCTGGACAACAAAACCGCGTTCGCCATGCTCTCGGCCAAGTACGGCGGCAACACCTTCTACGTCGGCCTGCAAAAACTCAGCGGCGACGATGTCTGGATGCGCGTCAACGGCACCAGCGGCGGCACTCTGGCCAACGACAGTTACAACTCCAGCTACGACAACGCCAAGGAAAAATCCTGGCAGCTGCGCCACGACTACAACTTCGTCGCCCTCGGCGTTCCCGGCCTGACGATGATGAACCGCTACATTAGCGGCGATAACGTGCACACCGGGGCGATCACCGACGGCAAGGAATGGGGCCGCGAATCGGAACTGGCCTACACCGTGCAAAGCGGCCCGCTGAAGAACCTCAATGTAAAATGGCGCAACGCAACCATCCGCAAGAGCTTCAGCACCAACGAGTTCGACGAAAACCGCATTTTCATCAGCTACCCGATTTCGTTGTTGTAGACAGACATCTTCTGCAGGTTCACATCACCTGTGGCGAGGGGATTTATCCCCGTTCGGCTGCGAAGCAGTCGTCAATCCAGCTATGCGGTTTGCCTGAAGAAATGAAGATTCAGTTTTGGGGCCGCTTCGCGGCCCAACGGGGATAAATCCCCTCGCCACACGTATTCCCTTTGGCTCAGGTATCTCCTTTGCCAAAGGAAAACACCTTTGCCACAAGACCCTCCGTCATTTTCAACCAAAGTCGCGTTGACAAGACTCGGAAAGCCTAACGATACTTCGGCATAGTCATACGACAACCTACAACAATAATTGCGTACACAGGGACTTCCATGACCAGCACTCCTTCAGCCCCTTTCAATCGCCTGCTGCTGACCGGTGCCGCCGGTGGCCTGGGTAAAGTCTTGCGCGAAAGCCTGCGTCCTTATGCCAACGTCATTCGCCTGTCGGACATCGCCAACATGGCATCGGCCGTCGATGACCGCGAAGAAGTCGTCACCTGCGATCTGGCAGACAAGCAGGCCGTGCACCAACTGGTCGAAGGCGTGGACGCGATCTTGCATTTCGGTGGCGTATCGACGGAGCACTCGTTTGAAGAAATCCTCGGCGCCAACATTTGCGGCGTCTTCCATATATACGAAGCCGCGCGCCGCCATGGCGTGAAGCGGGTGATTTTCGCCAGTTCCAACCACGTCATCGGTTTCTACAAACAAGGCGAAACCATCGACGCCCACTGCCCTCGCCGCCCGGACAGCTATTACGGTTTGTCCAAGTCCTACGGCGAAGACATGGCCAGTTTCTACTTCGATCGCTACGGCATCGAGACCGTCAGCATCCGCATCGGCTCCTCGTTCCCGGAACCGCAAAACCGCCGAATGATGAGCACCTGGCTGAGCTTCGGCGACCTGACCCACTTGCTCGAACGCGCGCTGTACGCGCCGAACGTCGGCCATACCGTGGTCTACGGCATGTCCGACAACAAGAACGTCTGGTGGGACAACCGTTTCGCCACCGCGCTGGGCTTTGCTCCTCAGGACAGCTCCGAAGTGTTCCGCGAAAAAGTCGAAGCACAGCCGATGCCCGCCGCTGATGACCCGGCCATGGTTTACCAGGGTGGCGCGTTTGTGTCGTCCGGCCCTTTCGGTGACTGAACCCGCTGACCTCACTTGATCCCCACAACAAAAACCCAAGGGAATGAGTCGCCATGCAAGCCGAATTGATTGTCGATGCCCGAAACGCGGTCGGTGAAAGCCCGGTCTGGGTCCCCGAGGAAAACGCCCTGTATTGGGTGGATATTCCTGCCGGTGGATTGCAGCGCTGGAGCGCCGACAGCGGTCATGTCCATGCCTGGACCGCCCCGGAAATGCTCGCCTGTATCGCCCGTCACAGCGACGGCGGCTGGGTGGCCGGGATGGAAAGCGGCTTCTTCCATTTGCAGCCGCACAACGACGGCAGCCTCGACAGCGAACTGCTCGCGCACATCGATCACGCCCGTGTCGACATGCGCCTGAACGACGGTCGCTGTGATCGTCAGGGGCGTTTCTGGGCCGGCAGCATGGTGTTGAACATGGGCGCCAACGCCGCAGACGGCACGTTGTATCGCTACAGCGCCGGGCAGCGCGGGCCGCTTGAAGCACGACTCGACGGCTTCATTGTGCCCAACGGTCTGGGCTTCAGCCCGGATGGCCGGACGATGTACTTGTCTGATTCCCATCCCTTGGTCCAGCAGATCTGGGCCTTCGATTACGACATCGACAGCGGCACCCCGTCCAACCGGCGGCTGTTCGTCGACATGAACCAGTTCCCCGGCCGCCCCGACGGCGCCGCCGTTGATGCCGAAGGCGGCTACTGGATTTGCGCCAACGACGCCGGACTGATTCACCGCTTCACCCCGGACGGCCGACTGGACCGTTCCCTCGCCGTCCCCGTGCAAAAACCCACCATGTGCGCCTTCGGTGGCAGTCGACTGGACACGCTGTTCGTGACCTCGATCCGCCCCGGTGACGACCATGACCCTCAGTCATTGGCCGGCGGCGTGTTCGCGCTCGACCCCGGCATCAAAGGTTTACCGGAACCGCTGTTCAACGATCTGCTTTAACCGATTCTGCTGCACCGCTGCGCCTTGAATACAAAAAAAATAACAAACTGGAGACACCCCCATGGACTTCAAACGCACCTTGCTCGCCGCTGCACTCCCCTTGGCCTTCACCCTCAGCAGTGCCGCCCAGGCGCTGGAAATCAAATTCGCCGACATCCACCCGGCCGGCTACCCGACCGTGGTGGCCGAAGAACAACTGGGCAAAACCCTGGTGGCCGACAGCAACGGCACGCTGACTTTCAAGATGTTCGCCGGCGGTGTGCTCGGCTCGGAAAAAGAAGTGGTTGAACAAGCCCAGGTCGGCGCCATCCAGATGGCCCGGGTCAGCCTTGGCATCGTCGGGCCGGTGGTGCCGGACGTGAACGTGTTCAACATGCCGTTCGTGTTCCGCGATCAGGCGCACATGCGCAAAGTCATCGACGGTGACGTCGGCGACGAAATTCTCGACAAGATCACCAACTCCGAATTCAACCTGGTCGCCCTGGCCTGGATGGACGGCGGCACGCGCAACATCTACACGAAAAAACCGGTGCGCAAACTTGAAGACCTCAAGGGCATGAAAATCCGCGTGCAAGGCAACCCGATGTTCATCGAGACCATCAACGCCATGGGCGGCAACGGCATTGCGATGGACACCGGCGAGATCTTCAGCGCCCTGCAGACTGGCGTGATCGACGGCGCGGAAAACAACCCGCCGACCCTGCTCGAACACAACCACTACCAGAATGCCAAGTACTACAGCCTGACCGGGCACTTGATCCTGCCTGAACCGATCGTGATGTCGAAGATCACCTGGGACAAGCTCACCCCCGAGCAACAAGTGCTGGTGAAAAAAACCGCCAAAGCCGCACAGGCGCAAGAACGCACGTTGTGGGATGCAAAATCCGCCAGCAGTGAGGAAAAACTCAAGGCAGCCGGCGTCGAGTTCATCGCCGTCGACAAGAAACCTTTCTATGAGGCCACCGCCTCGATCCGCGAGAAATACGGCGCGCCTTACGCCGACCTGATCAAGCGCATCGAAGCCGTTCAGTAACCCTCCCTGCCCTCATGAAAGGCCCGGCGCCGTTGACGTTGGTGTATGTCAGCGCGCGCCCGGTTACGGTGGAACCCGATGAAGAATCTGCTGCTACGCATCAACGACAGGATTTACATGGCCTGCATCTGGGTCGCCGGTCTGTCGGTCCTGACGATTTCCCTGATCATTCCTTGGGGCGTCTTCGCCCGTTACGTGCTCGGCACCGGCTCAAGCTGGCCGGAGCCCACCGCCATCTTGCTGATGATGGTCTTCACCTTCATCGGCGCCGCCGCGAGTTACCGCGCCGGCGCGCACATGGCCGTGGCGATGCTCACTGACCGCATGGCGCCCCGACTGCGCAATGCGATGGCGATTTTCTCGCAATTGCTGATGGCGACCATCTGCCTGTTCATGACCATCTGGGGCACCAAGCTGTGCCTGTCGACCTGGAACCAGTTCATGAGCGCCATGCCGACGCTGCGCGTGGGCATCACCTACATGCCGATCCCGATTGGCGGTGTGCTGACGCTGATCTTTGTCCTGGAAAAACTCTTGCTCGGTGACCAGAGCAACCGTCGGGTCGTGCGTTTCGACCTGGTTGAAGAAAGCGAAGGGGCTGCCTGAATGGACGCGTTGATTCTGTTGGGCAGTTTTATTGCGTTGATCCTGATCGGCATGCCGGTCGCTTATGCACTGGGGCTTTCCGCCCTGATCGGCGCGTGGTGGATCGACATCCCGTTCCAGGCGCTGATGATTCAGGTCGCGGGCGGCGTGAACAAATTCTCTCTGCTGGCGATTCCGTTCTTCGTCCTGGCGGGCGCGATCATGGCCGAGGGCGGCATGTCCCGGCGGCTGGTGGCGTTTGCCGGGGTGCTGGTCGGGTTTGTCCGTGGCGGCTTGTCGCTGGTCAACATCATGGCCTCGACCTTCTTCGGCGCGATCTCCGGGTCTTCGGTGGCGGACACGGCCTCGGTCGGTTCGGTGCTGATTCCAGAAATGGAACGCCGTGGTTACCCGCGGGAATTCGCCACGGCCGTGACGGTCAGCGGCTCGGTGCAAGCGCTGCTGACGCCGCCCAGCCACAACTCGGTGCTCTACTCGCTGGCCGCGGGCGGCACGGTGTCGATTGCGTCGCTGTTCATGGCCGGCGTGGTCCCGGGCTTGCTGATGAGCGCGTGCCTGATGGTGCTGTGCCTGATCTTCGCGAAAAAGCGCAACTACCCCAAGGGCGAAGTCATTCCCTTGAAGCAGGCGCTGAAAATCTGCGGCGAAGCGATGTGGGGCCTGATGGCCATGGTCATCATCCTCGGCGGGATTCTCTCGGGTATTTTCACCGCCACTGAATCGGCGGCGATTGCGGTGCTGTGGTCGTTCTTCGTGACCATGTTCATCTACCGCGACTACAAGTGGAGCGAGCTGCCAAAACTGATGCACCGCACGGTGCGGACGATTTCGATCGTGATGATCCTGATCGGCTTCGCAGCGAGCTTCGGCTACATCATGACCCTGATGCAGATTCCGTCGAAGATCACCACGATGTTCCTGACCCTGTCGGACAACCGTTACGTGATCCTGATGTGCATCAACGTCATGCTGCTGTTGCTCGGCACCGTGATGGACATGGCGCCGCTGATCCTGATCCTGACGCCGATCCTGATGCCGGTAATTCTGGGCATTGGCGTGGACCCGGTGCAGTTCGGCATGATCATGCTGGTGAACCTGGGGATTGGATTGATCACGCCGCCGGTGGGCGCGGTCTTGTTTGTGGGGTCGGCCGTGGGCAAAGTCAGTATCGAAAAAACCGTGAAGGCGCTGCTGCCGTTCTATGGCGTGCTGTTCCTGGTGCTGTTGGCCGTGACCTACATTCCGGCGCTGTCGCTGTGGTTGCCGCATTTGGTGTTGTGACAAATGTGCCCCTCCGCTAACGAGGGGCACGCACATTCCTGTAGCAGCTGGCGAAGCCTGCGTTCGGCTGCGCAGCAGTCGTCAATTTGGTGCACACGATTTTTCTGATACACCGCGTTATCTGGTTTACGACTGCTGCGCAGCCGAACGCAGGCTTCGCCAGCTGCTACAGGGAACATCAGTATTCTCTCATCAAGGCCCAACCAGGTATGACACCAAACATTCTCGAACTCACAGACGAACTCACCCACCTCACCCTCGCCCCCGAACTCGGTGGCAGCCTCGTAAACTGGACCGTTCGCAGCACCGGTCAACCGCTGCTGCGCCACAACGACGCCCACGCGCTGAACACCGGCCTGCCAGGTAAACTGGGTTGCTACCCCTTGATTCCGTGGTCGAACCGAATCGCCGAAGGGGGCTTCGACTGTCCCGATGGCTGGCTCGCCTTAAAGCCCAACAGCCTCACCGATCCACTGCCGATTCACGGCAGCGCCTGGCAACAACCGTGGCAGGTGGTGTCGCAGACCCATGACGAAGTGGTCCTGCAACTCAACAGCAAAAGCCCCTTCGCCTATCGCGCCCGGCAGCGGTTTCATCTGAGCGAGGGCCGATTGAGCATCGATTTGCACGTCACCCACCTGGCCAAACACCCCGCATGGCATGGGCTCGGACTGCACCCGTACTTTCCGCGCACAGCGAACACCCGGTTACAGGCCAAGGCAGAAAAAGCCTGGTTATGCGATGGATCGAAACTGCCAACTGAACGCATGGCACTGCCTGCCGAGTGGGACTTTGATCAGCTCAAAGTGCTGCCCGACACACTGGTCGACAACGGTTTCTGCGAATGGGACGGTCATTGCCTGATCCAGCAACCCGAGCTCGGTTATGAGCTGGAATGCCAGGCCACCGGCAGCAATTACTACCTGCTCTACTGCCCTGTAGGCCTTGGATTTTTCTGCATCGAGCCGGTCAGCCATCCGGTCAACGCCCATCACTTGCCCGGGCGGCCGGGGCTGCGTTTGCTGGAGCAAGGTCAATCCGTCGAACTCGGCTTCAGCCTGCACTATCGCCAGCTTGATCAGCCCAGCATCTGACTCAACACTGCACGCAACTTGCCGGGTTTCACCGGTTTATTCAGCAGCGGCGCGTCGAGTCGCTGCAACGAACGCCGGCACTGGTCGGTGCGGTCGGCAGTGATGATTACCGCCGGAATCGCCTGACTGAAATGCTCGCGCAAATGCCGCACCACGTCACAGCCGACGACGCCGTGATCGAGGTGGTAATCCGCCAGAATCAGTTCCGGCGCCCGCCCCTTCAAAGCGGCCAACGCTGAGTGTTCATCCGTGGCAATCACCACCTCGCAGCCCCACTGCCCGAGCAGCGCGCTCATGCTGTCCAGAATGCTCACTTCGTTGTCCAGCACCAGCAGGCGCCGGCCCGGCAACGGATTGCCCGTGCCCGGCTGCGGTGCTGCCAGGCTGATCGGCAACGGGATCTCATGGGAAATCGGCACGTCGATGCTGAACACCGAGCCACGTCCCGGCCGCGAATGAACCTGAATCCGGTAGTTGAGGATCTTGGCGATGCGCTCAACGATGGCCAGCCCCAGACCCACACCCTTGCGGTCGGCGGCGCGGCCGACATCCAGTTGATTGAATTCGAGGAAGATCGAGTCGAGCCGGTCCGCCGCGATCCCGCGCCCGGTGTCCCACACTTCCAGGCGCAGCATATCGCCGCGTCGCCTGGCCCCCAGCAGAATGGCGCCCTCATCGGTATAACGGCAGGCGTTGCTGAGGAAGTTGCGCAGGATCCGCGTCATCAAGCGCAGGTCGGTATGAATGGCGTAATCGCCCATGTGCACCCGCAGGTTCAACCCGGCGGCCTCGGCCACCGACTGGAACTCCGAGACCAGCGGCGCGAGCAATTCGTCGAGGCGGTACAGCGCGACGTCCGGTTTGACGGCGGCCTGATCGAGTCGGGAAATATCCAGCAAGTCGGTGAGCAAATCTTCAGCGCCTTCCAGCGCCTGATGGGTTCGCTCCACCAGCACCTGTTCGACATCCGGCAACTTGCGCTCGCGCAAGGTCGAGATCAGCAAACGCGCGGCGTTGAGGGGTTGCAGCAAGTCATGGCTGGCGGCAGCGAGGTATTTGTCCTTGCTGCGGTTGGCGGCCTCGGCGGCGTCCCGGGCATCGCGCAAGTCTTGGGCAATCTGTTTACGTTGGGTGATCTGCTGTTGCAGGTTGCGGTTGGCTTCCAGCAATTCGTCAGTGCGCGCGGTGACCCGCTGCTCCAGTTCGTCGTTGAGTTGTTGCAGGCGCTGCTGGGCGAATTTGCGTTCGGTGATGTCGGCGACAAAGCCTTCTACCAGCCCTTCCTGATCGGGTTTGAGCAGCAGGTTCATCAGCACGTCGAGGCTGGTGCCGTCCTTGCGTCGCAACTGGGTTTCATAGCCGTGCAGGCTGCGCTCGCGCTGGAGCATTTCACGGATTTTCTCCAGCTCTTGAGCGCCGCCGACAAACAGGTTGCTCGCCAGGTCGGCCAGCGAAAACAGCACCTCTTGCGGATCCTGATAGCCAAGCATCCGCGCCAGGGCCGGGTTGGCGGCACGCATGCCTTCCATGAGGCTGGCCTGGAAGATCCCGTGGACGGCGTTTTCGAACAGCCACTTGTAGCGATTGCGCTCGGCTTCCAGCTCGTCCAGTCGTGCGGCGAGTTCCGGGTAGTGGCTCTTGCGCGCCGAGTGGCTGCCTAATCCCAGTAGCCCGGCGAGCGCGCGTTGCTGCTCGTCAGAGGGCTTCGCCATAGACGACCTCGACATCACGCTGACTGGACTCACGCGGGTTGGTGAGGATGCACGGGTCGTGCATGGCGTGTTGCGACAGGAACGGAATGTCGGCGGTACTGACTCCGTGCAAACCGAGGGTTTCATGGAAGCCGATCGCATGTTTCAGGGCGATCAGGTGCTCGACCAGACGCCCGCAGATCTGCCGGTGATTGAGGCCACGGCAATCGATGCCGAAGGTCTCGGCGATCACCTTGAAGCGATCCGGCGCCGAGCTGTAGTTGAACGCCACCACGTGCTCCACCAGCACCGCGTTGCACAAGCCATGGGGCAAATCGAGAAAGCCGCCGAGGCTGTGGGACATCGCGTGCACCGCGCCGAGGATCGCGTTGGAAAACGCCAGCCCCGCCTGCATGCTGCCGAGCATGATCTTCTCGCGAAGGGCGATGTCGGTCGGGTTGGCGATCATCTGCACCAGGTTGCCGTTGATCAGGCGCATGGCTTCCAGCGCGTGCGGGTCGGTCAACGGCCCGTGGCCGGTGGAGACGAACGCTTCGATGGCATGCACCAGCGCATCGATGCCGGTACAGGCGGACAGGAACGGGTCCATGCTCAGGGTGGTTTCCGGGTCGATCAACGATACGTCCGGCACCACGGCCTTGCTGACGATGGAGAACTTCATGCGTTCTTGCTGGTTGGAAATGATCACGAATTGCGAGACATCCGCCGAGGTGCCCGCGGTGGTCGGAATCAAAATCAACGGAGGGCTGGGTACGCGGATGGTGTCGACGCCTTCGAACTCAAGGATGTTGCGTCCGTGGGCAACGACGATGCCGATGCCTTTGCCGCAATCCATCGGGCTGCCACCGCCGACCGCGACGATCACATCGCAATGGTTTTCCTTGTACAGCTCGGCGCCGAGCATGACTTCCTCGACCCGCGGGTTGGGCGAAACGTCGCTATACAGAAAGTAATCGATGCCCTGGGCTTGCAGACTGGCTTCGACATCGGCCACCCAACCGGCGGCAATCACACCGGGGTCGCTGACCACCAATACCTTGCGGGCACCGAAGGTCTTGGCGCAGTTGCCGACGTTGTGCCGGCAACCGGCACCGAAAATGATTTCAGGCGAAACGAATTTACGCAGCTGGCTGAGACTCTGGCTCATTGGAAAGCCTGTTTTTATTGTTTTGAAGGTAGAACCACACTAACCCATCCCTCCGCGAATGCAATCAGACCAATGGGTAGCATTTCCCGCCTGAACACCGCAGCCCCCCTATGGGAGCGGGCTTGCTCGCGAAGGCGGCATCACATTCAATAATGATGTCGACTGACCCACCGCTTTCGCGATCAAGCCCGCTCCCACAGGGGATTTGTGTCGTCCTTGATTCAGCCGCGATAGATCAGCCGCGAAGCCTTCTCGTTACGCAACGTCAGGTGTTCCATCCCGTGCCCCGGCGCATCCGCTTCATCGCGGGCCTTGAGGATCACCCCGTGGTGCACCGACTTGCTGCACACCGGGTCGGCATTCTCGGCATCGCCGGTGAGCATGAACGCCTGGCAGCGGCAGCCGCCCAGGTCCTTGTGCTTTTCATCGCAGGAGCGGCACGGTTCTTTCATCCAGTCATCGCCACGAAAGCGATTAAAGCCGAATGACTCGGTCCAGATGTGCGCGATGCTGTGCTCGCGCACGTTGGGAAACTCCACCGGCAATTGCCGCGCACTGTGACAAGGCAACGCCGTGCCGTCCGGGGTGATGTCGAGAAACAGGTTGCCCCAGCCGTTCATGCAGGTCTTGGGGCGTTCTTCGTAGTAGTCCGGGGTGACGAAGATCAGTTTGCAGGGATGGCCCTCGGCCTCAAGACGTTCACGGTATTCGTTGGTGATGCGCTCGGCACGCTGCAATTGCTCGCGGGTCGGCAACAGGCCGACGCGGTTGAGTTCGGCCCAGCCGTAGAACTGACACGTGGCCAGTTCGACGAAGTCCGCTTCCAGTTCCAGACACAGGTCGATGATCTGCGCGATCTGGTCGATGTTGTGCCGATGGGTGACGAAATTCAGCACCATCGGATAGCCCTGGGCTTTCACTGCACGGGCCATCGCGAGTTTCTGTGCGAAGGCCTTGCGCGAGCCAGCGAGCATGTTGTTGACCTGCTCGTCAGCGGCCTGAAAGCTGATCTGGATGTGGTCCAGCCCGGCGACCTTGAAGTCGCGGACTTTTTGCTCGGTCAGGCCGATGCCCGAGGTGATGAGGTTGGTGTAGTAACCCATGTCCCGCGCAGCCTTGATCAGCTCGGCCAGGTCCTGACGCACCAGCGGCTCCCCGCCGGAAAAGCCCAGTTGCGCGGCGCCCATCTCCCGAGCTTCGCGGAACACCCGAATCCATTCTTCGGTGCTCAATTCCTCACCCTGCTGGGCGAAATCCAGCGGGTTGGAACAATACGGGCATTGCAACGGGCAGCGATAGGTCAGCTCGGCCAGTAACCACAAGGGCGGACCGGGTGGCTGTTCGATCAGGTTCACAGGGCGATCCCCCGGTGCCAGACATTTTCCGTGGTCACGGTGTGATACGGCGGGCGCCCCAGTTCGTAGGCCATGCTCATTGCGTCGAGCATGCTCCACAGCACGTCGAGCTTGAACTGCAGAATTTCCAGCATGCGTTGCTGGCCTTCGACCGTGACGTAGTGCGCCAGGGTGATGCGTAAACCATGCTCGACATCGCGCCGCGCCTGGCTCAGGCGCGTGCGGAAATAGTCGTAACCGGCCGGGTCGATCCACGGGTAATGCGCGGGCCAGGCGTCGAGTCGGGACTGGTGGATCTGCGGCGCGAACAGCTCGGTGAGCGAACTGCTGGCCGCTTCCTGCCAACAGGCGCGTCGGGCGAAATTGACGTAGGCGTCCACGGCGAAACGCACGCCAGGCAGCACCAATTCCTGGGAGAGGATTTGCTCACGGTCAAGCCCCACCGCTTCCCCCAGCCGCAACCAGGCTTCGATGCCGCCCTCACTGCCGGGGACGCCGTCGTGGTCGAGGATGCGTTGCAGCCATTCACGGCGCACGTCGCGGTCCGGGCAGTTGGCGAGGATCGCGGCGTCTTTCAGCGGGATGTTGACTTGGTAGTAGAAGCGATTGGCGACCCAGCCCTGGATCTGCTCGCGGGTGGCGCGGCCGGCGTACATGGCTTGGTGGAACGGGTGATGGATGTGGTAATAGGCGCCTTTGGCGCGCAGGGCTTGCTCGAATTCGGCGGGGGACATGGGTTGGTCTGTCATGGTGGTTCTCCTGGGAGCTCTGCGGTGCTTGGTCTGGCCTCATCGCTGGCAAGCCAGCTCCCACAGGTTTTTGTAAACACCGCAGAACCCTGTGGGAGCTGGCTTGCCAGCGATGGGGCCAGCGGCTACAACTCAATACTCATGCCGTCGTAGGACACTTCAATCCCCCGCCGCTCCAGCAACGCCCGCTCAGCCGAGTCTTCATCGAGAATCGGATTGGTGTTGTTAATGTGGATCAGCACCTTGCGCTGGCGTGGGAAGTCATTAAGCACCTCAAGCATCCCGCCAGGACCGCTCTGTGGCAGATGCCCCATTTCACTGCCCAGGCTCTGCCCGACTTCGCACACGCGCATCTCGTCGTCGCGCCACAACGTGCCGTCCAGCAGCAGGCAATCGGCGCGCTGCATCCAGCTCAGGACTTCGTCGTCGATTTGCCCAAGGCCCGGGGCATAGAACACGCTGGCGCCGCTGCGCAGGTCTTCGATAAACAAACCAATGGTGTCGCCCGGCTGCGGATTGCCGCGATTGGGCGAGTACGGCGGTGCGTTGCTCACCAGGGGAATCGCACGAAACTGCAGGTGCTCGCAGGCCGCGATGGTGAATGGTTCACGGTCGAGTCCGACCGGTTGCCACTGCAACCCGCCGTTCCAGTGTTCAAGCATGGGGAACAAGGGAAAGCCACTGCTCAGGTCTTGATGAACACGCTCCGTGCACCAGACCGAATGCGGGCAGCCTTCGCGCAGGCTCAGCAGGCCAGTGCAATGGTCGATCTGGCTGTCCAGCAGGACGACGCCGGCAATCGCCGTATCGCGCAAGCGACGGGCCGGTTGCAGCGCCGGGAAACTTTCAAGCTGCGCGCGAATGTCCGGTGACGCATTGCACAGCACCCACTCCACACCGTTGTCGCTCACGGCAATCGACGACTGCGTGCGCCGTTGCGCCCGCAGGCTGCTATTGCGCATTCCGGCGCATTGGCGGCAGTTGCAGTTCCATTGCGGAAAACCGCCACCAGCGGCGGAACCGAGAACGCGGATGTGCATGGGGGCCTCCAGAAGGCAGGCCCGGCCAACGCCACGGTTGGCCGGGTGGACAATCAACGGTTGGCGAAATACATCGTCACTTCGAAACCAATGCGCAGATCGGTGAACGCGGGTTTATTCCACATGGGTCAATCCTCTTCTTGTGCCGGGTGATTCCGGTAAAGCCATTAATGCACGGGGCGCCAAGTGATCGAATGCTACTTTGGGACGAGATGGCGGCGTGCGTTGGTAGGGGGTGTTAGCGCGGTCCTCAACACCACACATAACACTGTGGGAGCGGGCTTGCCCGCGATAAGGCTGGAACATTCAACATTGATGTTGACTGTCAGACCGCTATCGCGGGCAAGCCCGCTCCCACAGGTTTTTCAGTGTGCTTAAGAGATCAGAAGAACCCCATCGGGTTGATGTCGTAGCTCACCAGCAGGTTTTTGGTCTGCTGATAATGGTCGAGCATCATCTTGTGGTTTTCACGGCCGACACCGGACTTCTTGTAGCCGCCGAACGCAGCATGCGCCGGGTACAGGTGATAGCAGTTGGTCCAGACACGCCCGGCCTTGATCGCCCGGCCCATGCGGTAGGCGCGGTTGATGTCGCGGGTCCACAGGCCGGCGCCGAGGCCGAACTCGCTGTCGTTGGCAATCGCCAGGGCTTCGGCTTCGTCCTTGAAGGTGGTGATACCCACCACCGGGCCGAAGATTTCTTCCTGGAACACGCGCATTTTGTTGTGGCCCTTGAGCAGGGTCGGCTGGATGTAATAACCCGTCGACAAATCGCCTTCAAGGCGTTCGGCCGCGCCGCCGGTGAGCAGCTCGGCGCCCTCCTCCTGAGCGATTTTCAGATACGAGAGAATCTTGTCGTACTGCTGCTCGGACGCCTGGGCGCCGACCATGGTTTCGGTGTCCAGCGGGTTGCCGCGCTTGATCTTGACGATCTTCTGCATCACCACTTTCATGAAGTCGTCGTAGATCGACTCCTGCACCAGCGCACGGGACGGACAGGTGCAGACTTCGCCCTGGTTGAAGAACGCCAGCACCAGGCCTTCGGCGGCCTTCTCGATGAACTGCGGCTCGGCTTGCATGATGTCTTCGAAGAAGATGTTCGGCGACTTGCCGCCCAGCTCGACGGTGCTTGGAATGATGTTCTCGGCCGCGCATTTCATGATGTGCGCGCCGATCGGGGTAGAACCGGTGAAGGCAATCTTGGCGATGCGCTTGCTGGTGGCCAGCGCTTCACCGGCTTCGCGGCCGAAACCCTGGACGATGTTCAGCACGCCAGGTGGCAGCAAGTCGGCGATCAACTCAGCAAAGACCATGATCGACAGCGGCGTCTGCTCGGCGGGTTTGAGCACCACGCAGTTACCGGCAGCGAGGGCCGGGGCGAGTTTCCACGCGGCCATGAGCAGCGGGAAGTTCCACGGGATGATCTGCCCGACCACGCCCAGCGGTTCGTGGAAATGATAGGCGGTGGTCAGTTCGTTGATCTCGGCGGCGCCGCCTTCCTGAGCGCGGATGCAGCCGGCGAAATAACGAAAATGGTCGGCGGCCAGCGGCACGTCGGCGTTCAGTGTTTCGCGCACGGCTTTGCCGTTGTCCCAGGTTTCGGTGACCGCGAGGATTTCCAGATTCTGTTCGATGCGGTCGGCGATTTTCAGCAGCACCAACGAGCGATCCTGAGCCGAGGTCTTGCCCCAGGCATCTGCTGCAGCATGGGCGGCGTCGAGGGCTTTTTCGATGTCGGCGGCGCTGGAGCGCGGGAATTCAGCGATCACTTCGCCGGTGACTGGCGAAGAATTGGTGAAGTACTCGCCATTGACCGGGGCAACGAACTCGCCGCCGATGAAATTGCCGTAGCGCGGTTTGAAGGTCACGACGGCGCCGGGTGTTCCAGGTTGTGCATAGATCATGGTGGGCCTCTGTCTGGGTCGATGCCTGTCGGGCAAACAGGCGATGAACCGATAGTAGAGAGCCTCGCGCGCCAGACGAATGCGCCGTTGGCAGGGGGACTCTCGTTATTTGGTAGTAGAAGGTGTCCGGGGATCAGCAGGTTTTTGTGGCGAGGGAGCTTGCTCCCGCTGGAGTGCGAAGCGCTCCCAAACCCAGACGTTGCGGTTCATCTGTCATACCGCATCGGCTGGTTTTACGACTGCTTCGCAGCCGAGCGGGAGCAAGCTCCCTCGCCACAGGTTGTGTAGGTATTTAGATCAGTGGCAGCAATCAGTGCTTGGCCACGACCAGGTCTTTGGGCAGTTTGAAGGTCCAGAGCATCCCGCCCTGGTTGAAGTCCTTGATGCGCTTGGCCACTTCGCCGCCCCACAGCGGTACGGCGCCGCCCCAGCCGGACAGCACCGAGACGTACTGCTCGCCATCCATTTCCCAGGTCACAGGCGAACCGAGGACGCCGGAGCCGGTCTGGAATTCCCAGACTTTCTCGCCGGTCTTGGCATTGAAGGCCTGGAGGAAACCTTCCGGCGTACCGGTGAACACCAGGTTGCCCTTGGTGGTCAGCACCCCGCCCCACAGCGGCGCGAAGTTCTTGTGGCGCCAGACTTCCTTGCCAGTCTTCGGATCGATCGCACGCAGCACGCCGATGTAGTCTTCATTCAACGGCTTGATGGTGAAGCCGGCACCGAGGAACGCTGCGCCTTTCTTGTAGGCGATGCCTTCGTTCCAGATGTCCATGCCCCACTCGTTGGACGGCACGTAGAACAGCCCGGTGTCCTTGTTGTAGGCCATCGGCATCCAGTTTTTCGCACCGAGGAATGCCGGCGCTACGAACACCGAACCGCCCTTGGCTTCGGTGCCGGGCGCGCCTGGACGGCTGGCTTCGTTGTAGATCGGCCGGCCCTCTTTATCGAGGCCGGAGGCCCAGGTGATCTTGTCCACGAACGGGAAGCCACGGATGAACTTGCCGTTGGTGCGGTCGAGCACGTAGAAGAAACCATTACGGTCAGCGGTGGCGGCGGCTTTGATCTCTTTGCCGCCTTCGGTGTAGTTGAACGACACCAGTTCGTTCACGCCGTCATAGTCCCAACCGTCGTGTGGCGTGCTCTGGAAGTGCCACTTGATGGTGCCGTCGTCCGGGTTCAGCGCCAGACGCGACGAGGAGTAGAGGTTGTCGCCAGGACGCAGGTGCGAGTTCCATGGTGCCGGGTTGCCGGTGCCGAACAGCAGCAGATTGGTTTCCGGGTCGTAGTAACCGCCCAGCCAAGGTGCAGCGCCGCCGGTTTTCCACAAGTCGCCAGGCCAGGTCTTGCCGGCTTCACCGCCGGAGATGCCGTTTTCTACCGCTTTGCCGTCCTTGTAGGTGTAACCCATGTGGCCTTCGACGGTAGGTCGGGTCCACAGCAGGTCGCCGTTTTTCGGGTCGTAGGCTTCGATCTTGCCGACCACGCCGAACTCACCACCGGCCACGCCGGTAATCAGTTTGCCGTTGATCACCAACGGCGCGGCGCTGATCGAATAGCCCTCCTTGTGGTCGGCGACTTTCTTGCTCCAGACCACTTTGCCGGTGTCCTTGTTCAGGGCCACCAGCTTGGCGTCGAGGGTGCCGAAGAACACCAGATCGCCATACAGCGCGACGCCCCGGTTGATCACGTCGCAGCACGGACGGATGTCATCGGGCAGGCGCGCATCGTATTGCCAGAGCTTCTTGCCGGTGCGCGCATCCACCGCAAACACCCGCGAGTAGGAACCGGTCATGTACATCACGCCGTCCTTGATCATCGGCTGTGCTTGCTGACCGCGCTGTTTTTCCCCGCCGAAAGAGAACGCCCAGACCGGCCGCAGGTCCTTGACGTTGTTGACGTTGAGCGTATCCAGCGGGCTGTAGCGCTGACCCTGGACGCCCAGACCGTTGGTGACGATCTGCTCCGGGTTCTTGGGGTCCTGGAGAATGTCCTGATCGGAGACGCCGGCCAGCGCGGTGCCGGACAACAGCATGGCACTGAGCAGCACGCTAAGGACGAAGGGTTGGCGACGTGCGGGGTGGGTCATGACAGCTACCTCTGCGGTTTTTGTTATACCCGGGAAATTTTCCCGGTCTGGTGCAGATTCTTCGGCGCCGCCGCCCTTGGAACAATTGCCCGCAGTGTTGAGATTGCTAGTTCCTTAGTACCGGGTCGGATGAGACCAACACCGGATATGTCGGTCGACACCGGCCCCCTGTGGGAGCGAGCCTGCTCGCGATGGCGGTGTGTCAGACGACATCAATGGTGAATGTGAGGGCCTCATCGCGAGCAGGCTCACTCCCACATTGGATCTGTGTTGTTCATTTGTTTGCAGTGGAATCGACACGGGTCATTTGCGCGCGCTCGTAGCGAGGGTAGAGATGACTGACGCTGCGGATCAGTTCATAGCGGCTCAGGCTGATCGCCGCGAACCGTTCAGGTATGGAACTGCGGATCATCTCGCTCATGTCGCTGCCATTGATCGCACCCTCTCGCATCAGCTGATCGAGCCAGCCGAGGTAGTCACGCATTTGCTCGAACGGTTTCGTGTCCGTCGCCACCGGCCCATGGCCGGGCACGATCAGCGTCCACGGCAAGCCTTGCAGCGTGGCGATGTCCGCCAGCCACACCGACAGCCCCGGGCTGTTGGGCGTGGTCAGCGCCCGTTGGTAAAACACCAGGTCCCCGGCAAACAGCACGCCGGTTTGCTGGTCGAGAATAGCCAGATCCGCGCCGGTGTGCCCACCCAGGCTCAGCAGGCGCAGATCATGATTCCCAAAACTGAGGACGGCGGGTGCCAGCGTCCGCGTCGGCAACACCACCTCGGTGCCACGCATCCAGTCGCCCACCAGCCGATACATGTTCTCGGCCATGGCGTCGCCCTGCTGATGCAGCAGCTCGGTGGTGCCGGGCAGCGCGCCGATCGGCACGTCGCTGAAGGCCTGGTTACCCAACACATGGTCGGGATGGTGATGGGTCAGCAGCACCTCGATCACCGGTTTGTCGGTGGTCGCGGCAATGGCTTTGCGCATCGCTTCGCCATAACGTTTCGACGGCCCGGTATCGATCACCACCACCCCGCGTTCGGTGACAATGAAAGCGGTATTGACGATGTTGCCGCCGTTGGCCTTGGCGAAATTGTCGGTGCTGCCTTCCAGCAGCCAAGTGTCTTCGGCGATCTGTCGGGGCTTGAGTTCATAGTCAAGGTCCGCCAGGGCCGGCAGGCTCAGGCTCAAAAACAACAGCAGCATCCAGCGCATCACGCGCTCCTTGGGGTCAGGGTATGGCCGCATCGAATTGATTGCCGCTGTTGTCGCGCAGCAACAGGCGCGTCTGCCCTGCCCCTTCGATGTCGAAGGCCAGGTTGGGGTTCTCGCTGACGGCGGGAAACAGTTCAAGACGAGCCAGCAACTGATCGTTTTGGTCGCGCAGTTCGGCATGGTTGATGAAAAATTCCGGGATGCCGCTGACCATCCCATTGTCCATCGGATGCGCCACTTGCAGGCGCACACGGCTGAATTCGCCACGGGGATAACGACCGCCCAGCACTTCGCCGATGTGGTCTTCCCAGCCTGGCTGGGTGCGCACCACACTCGGCGCCGTGCATCCGCCGCCCGCCGCATCGATCAACGTAGAGCCGACATGCCAGAGCCCATCACGGGTCAGCACTGCCGCGCGCAACGGCGTGGCCTGCTCGATACGAATGCGGATCGACAGCCAGGGCAGGACGCGGTCGACCGGTTGGAAATCAACGATCTTCGGCAAGGGATTGAGTTCAGCCCAGGCGAGGATTTTCACCACCTCGCCTTTGAACGCCCGGGCGTCGATTTCCAGTGGCACTTGCCGGGCGTCTTCGGCAAACGGCGGTGCCAGCAGCTTCACCCGGTCATCGAAAATGAACGGTGCATCGCCGAGCATCTGCTTGTGATAGAAGGCCCACATCACCGACGGCACCGGGTCTTTGCCCGGCTCGACGGCGCCAGCATGCGCCGCCAAGGTTAGCCAGCAGAGCAACAGGCAACTCGCTCGCCAGTTCACTGTTGATACATCTCTGGCACGTCATAGCGCAGGCCGTAATGGCCATAAATGGTTTTGACCGCACCCTCGCGGATCAACACCTCCAGCGCCTCTTCCACGGCATAGGCCAGTTGACGGTTGCTTTCATGCACCGCCATGCCGATCTCCCAGAGCTGCTTGCCCATGTTCGGGTAGGCGTTTTCCGCCAGCGCCACTTGCGGGTCTGCTGCTTCGTGAACCTGCCAGTCGATCTCACCACGCATGGCCATGACCGCGTCGACTTCGCCGGCCTTCATCGCCGCAAACGCTTGGGGCACGCCGGGATAGTGGTGAGTCTTGCCGGCAAGCATGCCGCTGAACACCGAGGTCAGGTAGAACGACGGCACGCTGTCGACTTCGACGCCGATCGGGTGGTGCTCGAACACGGCGACGCTGCCCACCGATTCCAGACGGCGACGGTCATAGGCGACTTGCCATTGTTCGTTCTGGTACGGCCCGAACATCACCACATGGCCGTTTTCCAGTTCACCCACTTCGTTGCGTTTTTGCGCGTAATCGCGGTCGTATGGCACGCGCATCATCAGGTCGGCCAGTTGCAGATCGTGCAACTGACTGGCCCGCCAGATGTAATCGCGCAGGTCGTCATCGAGCTTCTCGCCGGCGGGCGCCCAGATCAACGTCAGGTGCACACCCAGCGCTTTGGCCAAGGCTGCGGCGAGCTCGACATCGACCCCGCGGGGCTGGCCGGCGTCTTCAAAACTGTAGGGGGCGAAGTCCTTGTAGACAGCCACTTTCAGCTCCCCGGCGGCGATCATTTCGTCATAGGTACGGACCTGCGCCTGCACAGCCTGGCAGCACAGCAACACGGCGCAGATCAACACAGCGAACAGGCGCATGGATTACTCCTCGACGTGAACGCTGTCCAGGTAAGTGCGCACGGCCCACAAGGCTTCCTGACTCAGGTAATCAGCCATCTTCGGCATGTACACCCGGCCATCGCGCACGGCTCCGTTGCGCACGCGCTCGACGAACCATTCATCCCCCGCTTCGCCCACATCGAGCATGCGCAGATCGGGGGCGATGCCGCCGGACTTGGCTTCCAGGCCATGACAGGCCGCACAGTTCTGGTTGTAGGCCGAAGAGCCGATTTCCACAGCCTTATCGTGTTCCGGGGAGGTGCGATACGGGTTCACCGCCGCCCAACCATCGGCATCCACCTGCAAGCCGGCGTCCTTGATCGGGGTCAGTCCCTTGGTTTCTATGGCCTGAGGTACCACGTTGCCATGGGCCCAGACGGAGCCTGCACTGATAAAACCGGCCAGCAGTCCGGCAACGAGCAAGGCGTTGCGTTTTGTTGTCATTGTTATGCCCTCAAGATTGCACGCAAAACCTCTTTGAAGAGGCTATGGCACCCATCTTGGTACGGCCTTCGCACAATCCCCATGCTGCTTTGGTGGCCGCCGCCCAGTACCTTGGTAGTAGGGCTTGTGGCGCACACCCAATTCAGGTGCCGCACGGGAAGTTTTCCCGGCAACAGCGGGACTTTTTCCGTATCCGCCACCACGCTGGGCGCACCACCCTGTGCAGGCCAAAACCTCCACTGGGAACTGCAACCATGACAATAAGATCGCTACCCGCCCTTTCCCCTTTGACCCTCGCCGTGCAGGCTTTTCTGCTGGTGAGCAGCCTGTCGCTGAGTTCTGCAAGCCATGCCGCGACGGCTCCCGCCACGCCCACCCGCAACGTGACATGGGAAGACATTGCCAATGATCACCTGACCACTAAGGACGTGCTGCAATACGGCATGGGCACCAACGCCCAGCGCTGGAGCCCGTTGGCCCAGGTCAACGACAAGAACGTGTTCAAACTGACGCCGGCCTGGTCCTACTCGTTCGGCGATGAAAAGCAGCGTGGCCAGGAATCCCAGGCCATCGTCAGCGACGGCGTGGTCTACGTCACCGGTTCGTACTCGCGGGTATTCGCCCTGGACGCCAAGACCGGCAAACGCCTGTGGACCTACAACCATCGCCTGCCGGACAACATTCGTCCGTGCTGCGACGTGGTCAATCGCGGCGCGGCGATCTTTGGCGACAAGATCTACTTTGGCACCCTCGACGCCCGCCTGGTCGCCCTGGACAAGAACACCGGCAAAGTGGTGTGGAACAAGAAGTTCGGCGACCATGCCGCCGGCTACACCATGACCGGCGCCCCGGTGCTGATCAAAGACAAGACCACCGGCAAGGTGCTGCTGATTCACGGCAGTTCCGGCGATGAATTCGGCGTGGTGGGTCAGTTGTTTGCTCGTGATCCGGACACCGGTGAAGAAGTCTGGATGCGGCCCTTCGTCGAAGGCCACATGGGTCGCTTGAACGGCAAGGACAGCACCACCACCGGCGACGTCAAGGCGCCGTCCTGGCCGGATGATCCGACCACCGAAACCGGCAAGGTCGAAGCCTGGAGCCACGGCGGCGGTGCCCCTTGGCAGAGCGCGAGTTTCGATCCGGAAACCAACACCATCATCGTCGGCGCCGGCAACCCTGGCCCGTGGAATACCTGGGCGCGCACGTCCAAGGACGGCAATCCCCACGACTACGACAGCCTCTACACCTCCGGCCAGGTCGGCGTCGACCCGAGCACCGGTGAGGTGAAATGGTTCTACCAGCACACGCCGAACGATGCCTGGGATTTCTCCGGCAATAACGAGCTGGTGCTGTTCGATTACAAGGACAAGGACGGCAAAACGGTTAAGGCCACCGGCCATGCGGACCGCAACGGTTTCTTCTACGTGGTGGACCGAAACAACGGCAAATTGCAGAACGCGTTCCCTTTCGTCGACAACATCACCTGGGCCAGCCACATCGACTTGAAGACCGGCAAACCGGTGGAAAACCCGGGCCAGCGTCCAGCCAAACCGCTGCCGGGCGAGACCAAGGGCAAGTCGGTGGAAGTGTCGCCGCCGTTCCTCGGTGGCAAGAACTGGAACCCGATGGCGTACAGCCAGGACACCGGGCTGTTCTACATCCCGGGCAACCAGTGGAAAGAGGAATACTGGACCGAAGAGGTCAACTACAAGAAAGGCTCGGCCTATCTGGGCATGGGTTTCCGCATCAAGCGCATGTACGACGATCACGTCGGCTCCCTGCGCGCCATGAACCCGACCACCGGAAAAGTGATTTGGGAGCACAAGGAAGCGCTGCCGCTGTGGGCCGGCGTATTGGCCACCAAAGGCAACCTGGTGTTTACCGGTACCGGCGACGGCTTCCTCAAGGCCTTCGACGCAAAAACCGGCGCGCAGCTGTGGAAGTTCCAGACCGGCAGCGGCATCGTCTCGCCGCCGATCACCTGGGAACAGGATGGCGAGCAGTACGTCGGCGTGACCGTCGGTTATGGCGGCGCGGTGCCGTTGTGGGGCGGTGATATGGCTGAATTGACCAAACCGGTGGCTCAGGGCGGGTCGTTCTGGGTGTTCAAGATTCCGAGTTGGGACAACAAGACTGCGCAGAAGTAATCTGCTCGCCCCCTGTGCTCACAGGGGGCTTGCCTGTGTTCAGGACGCTTTCTGTGGCGAGGGGGTTTACCCCCGTTGGGTCGCGAAGCGGCCCCCTGCATTCTCCAGGGAGACCGAGTTGCCTGGATTAACGACTGCTTCGCAGCCGAACGGGGGTAAACCCCCTCGCCACAGGAACTCAGTTAGCCACAGATTTTGTGTGTATCCAGCTGCCCTCCACCTTTCGAGGACTTGCCATGAAATATCTGCCTCTACTGCTATTGCTCGCCGCCCTTCCGGTTTTCGCCGACGACGACTCCCCACTCATCATCAACGGCTGCACCATCGCCGATCAAAGCCAATGCCCCGGCGCCAATCTCAAAGGCGCCAACCTGAGCAATCAGGACCTGCGCAACATGAACCTCAGCGGCGCCGACCTGCGCGATGCCGACCTGCGTCACGCCCGACTCGACCTCGCCAACCTGGAAAAAGCGCAACTGCAAGGCGCCAACCTGACCCGCGCCAGCCTGCAACAGAGCAACTTGCGCCTGGCCGATTTCACCGGTGCGACGTTGATGGCGATCCAGGGTTGGGGAATGTTTGCCCAAGGCGCGCAATTCCAGGACGCCAACCTCAGCGGCGCCTTCCTGCAATTCGCCCGCCTCTCCGGTGCGAAATTGCACAACGCCAATCTGCGGGCTGCCGATTTGGAGATGACCTGGTTGAGCAAGGCAGATCTCAAGGGCGCCAATCTCAGCGATGCCAACCTGCAAGAAGCCAAGTTGGGCGAAAGCAATCTGGAGCAGGCCAACCTCAGCGGTTCACGGCAGCACTATGCGAATTTTCAGGATGCCAATATGGAGGGCTGCACCGGTTGCCCGACGACTTGGAACAAATGAACTGAATGCACACAAACCCCTGTGGGAGCGGGCTTGCTCGCGAAGGCGGAGTATCAGTCGACATTAATGTTGGATGTGAGGCCCTCTTCGCGAGCAAGCCCGCTCCCACATTAGAAATTTGTTGCCCGGGCTACCGAGTCAGCTGGCGACCCGCACCACCCCCATATCAATCCCCAAATGCACCAGCTCAGTGTGAGACGTGACCTGCAATTTGCTCTTGAGCAAGGTCAGGTGGTTGGAGACGGTTTTGCTGCTGATGCTCAACTGCTCGGCAATCAAGCGTGCCGGGGTGCCTTTGGCGAGCATCACGAAAATCTCCAGTTCGCGCTGGGTCATGCTCTGCAACCGTGGGTCGCTGGCGTCCTGTTGCGGGTGGCACGCCAGTTGGGTGGCCAGCGGTTGTTCGATGTAGGCGTGGCCGGCGAGGATCCGTTGCACCGCCTCGATCAGCACTTGCGGCGCCGAGCTTTTGGTCAAATACCCCGAAGCCCCGGCATCCAGTGCCTGGCGCACCAGCGGCAACTCATCGTGCATGCTGAAAAACAGTACCCTCAGTTGCGGCAATCGTTGACGCAAACGCCGGGTGGTTTCCAGCCCGCTGATCCCCGGCAAACCGAAATCCATGATCACCAGGTTCGGCACGGCTTCCTGAACCCGCGTCAGCGCCTCCTCCCCCGTGGCCGCTTCACGCACCTCCATCGCCGGCAACAATGCCCGCAACAAACTCGCATAGCCCTGACGGACCACCGCATGGTCATCGACCAGCAGAATATTCATGTCGCCTCCAAAGGCATGCTCAAGGCCAGCGCCCAACCCGCGCCGGGGTGGCTGATGATCCGCAATTCGCCGCCGAGGCTGCGGGCGCGTTCGAACATCGAATACAAACCGACGCCGGGCCGCTGTGGCTGCGCTGCGCCGCGTCCGTTATCGCGAATCAACAAACGCAGATGCCCGCCGCGGTGTTGCAGGCGAACCCGAACCTGAGTCGCGTCGGCGTGCCGGGCGATATTGGTCAGCGACTCCTGCAACAGGCGATAGAGATGGGTTTTGTTCGACGCGGACAACGCCGGCAACTGCGCGCTGACCCGCAACTGGCAATCGATGCCCTGGCGCGCCTGCCATTGCTCCACCAGCAAGCCGAGGGCTTCCGCCAGCGGCAGGTGTTGCAGCACCACCGGATAGAGGTCATGCACCAGCGCCCGAAAGCCCTGCTGCAAGTGTTCGCAATTGTGTTCCAGCTCGAGCACCGTGCGTTCCACCACCACGGGTTGATCAGTCACCAGCCGCAACAGACAGGCCTGGGCGCGAATCCCTGCCAGGTACTGGCCGAGATCATCGTGCAGGGTCTGCGCCAGATGAGTGCGCTCCTGTTCCTGCACCGCCAACAGCGTCCGGGTCAGATGCGTATTGTCGGCGCGGGCCTGCTCCAACGCCTCGGTCATGCGATTGAAATGCACCGCCAGTTGCCGCGCCTCCGGTACGCCTTCCGCGCGCAATCGCACCTTGAGCTGGCCACCCGAGACTTGCTGCAACGCGCGCAGCAATTCATCGAGCAAACCCATGCCTCGGCGTACAGCCCAGCGGATGGTGAGCAGACTCAAGATCAAGGCGAGGCCACACAGGCCCAACAATTGCTGCAATGAATCCCAGACTTCGTCGATCTCATCCCGGGGATCGACTGCGATCTGTACGCGCCGGCCATCGCGCAAATCTAGGACCCGCGCACTGTGCCGGGCTTCGGCGAACAACAGACGCCCAAGCCACGCATCGAGCCCGTCCTGAACCGGCAGCCGTGCCGCTTCGCCGGGTTCCAGCCAGCGCACCCGCACATGCCGCAGGCTACCGGTCAACCGTGGCTGCAAACTGGCGGGATCACGCTCGGCGGATTCGCTCAAATATTCGACCACCGCCTCGGCGGATTGCAGCTCACGCTCCACGTCCGCCAGGGCCTGGTGCACCAGCAAACCCATGCACGCCAGCGTAACCAGGGCGAACAATCCGCACACCCAAAGGTTGATCCGCCACAGGGCCGACACGCTTAGCGCCCCGGTGTCGCGGGCAAGACCAGCAACGGCGCCGGACGCGGGCCGTGCAGCTTGTCGACGCCGATCAGGGTCAGGATCAACAGCAACGGCAGGAGCAACGCTTTGAGAATTCGCATGGTCGATCTCCTCCTGTGTGATGGCCGTTATTGCCCATGCTAAAACCGCGCCGTCCCGGGCGAGCTACTACCTTGGTACTGCCTGACTGGTACTTTCTGCATATTTCATTCTGCCTCGCAGGCTTCCTATGCTGGCGCTACCTGTAATGGAGTGCCGAAATGCGCCAGCTTGCCCCTTACGCCTTGATCTACCTGCTGGCGATTGCCTGCGCCGCCGGGCTGGCGACCCAGAGCCAGGCGGCCGATGCGCCATTGCAGGTGCAAATCGGCTACCTGGGCTTTCGACCTGACCCCGGCCCGTTGCTGTCGAACGTGATTCCCGAACCGGTCGATGCCGGACTTCGCGGCGCCGAACTGGCGATCACCGACAGCAACAGCACCGGGCGTTTTCTCAACCAGAGTTACAGCCTTGTCAGCGTCAACGCCGACAGCGCGGACGCCCTGATCGCAGCGGCCAAGGCCCAGCATGCGCAAGGTCTGCGCCTGTTTGTGGTGAATGCACCGGTCGAGAGTCTGCGTAGACTCAGCGCCGTGCTGCCCGACAGTCTGCTGTTTAACGCCGGCAGCCCGGATGACAGCCTGCGCACCACCGACTGCCTGCCGAACGTGCTGCACAGCCTGCCGAGCCGGGCGATGCTCGCCGATGCGCTGGCGCAATTTCTGGTGGTGCGCAAATGGCAGCGGGCGCTGCTGATCGTCGGCCCGACCCCGGACGATCAGGCTTACGCCGCCGCCCTGCGCCGCGCCGCCAAACGCTTCGGTTTAAAACTGGTGGCGGAAAAAGCCTGGAGCTTCGACAACGACCAGCGTCGCAGCGCCCAGGCCGACATGCCGCTGTTCACCCAGACCGCCGAGTACGACGTGGTGCTGGTGGCGGATGAGCGCGGTGACTTCGGCGAGTACGTGCCTTACCAGACCTGGTACCCACGGCCGGTCGCCGGCACCCAAGGCCTGACCCCGGTGGGATGGCACAAAACCGTGGAAACCTACGGCGCCGCGCAATTGCAGAAACGCTTCGAAGCCCTGGCCGGGCGCTGGATGAATGACCGCGATTTCGCGGCATGGATTGCCGTGCGCAGCATCGCCAGCGCGGTGAGCAAATTGCGAAAGGTTGATCCGATGGCGATCCGTGCGCTGGAAATCAGCGATCAATTGCCGCTGGACGGTTTCAAGGGTCGCAAGCTCAGCTATCGGCCGTGGAACGGTCAGTTGCGCCAACCGATTCCCATCGTCCAGCCCCGGGCGCTGGTCAGCACGTCACCGCAGGACGGTTTCCTGCACCCCTTCAACGAGATGGACAGCCTCGGCTACGACAAGCCCGAGGTCAGCTGCCGCTTTCCCTGATCCAACTTTCCAAAAAAACCAAAACAAAAAAGGAATCCACCATGCGCCGCACCCTGCTCTCTTGCGCTTTGCTGCTCGCCGCCGGGCACGCCGCGGCCAGCACCGCCTGGGTCTCCAACGAAAAAGACAACAGCCTGAGCCTGATCGACCTGCAAACCCTGCAAGTCACTGACACCCTGCCCGTCGGCCAGCGTCCGCGGGGTTTGTTGCTGTCCCACGACAACAAGCTGCTGTACATCTGCGCCAGCGACTCGGACCGGGTCCAAGTGATGGACGTCGCCACGCGCAAGATCATCAAGGAACTGCCCTCGGGCAAAGACCCCGAGCAGTTCGCCCTGCACCCCAACAATCGCTGGCTCTACGTCTCCAACGAAGACGATGCGCTGGTCACCGTGATCGACACCGAAACCTCCAAGGTGCTGAGCCAGATCAGCGTCGGCGTCGAACCCGAAGGCATGGCCGTCAGCCCCGACGGCAAGTGGGCGGTGAACACCAGCGAAACCACGAACATGCTGCACTGGATCGACACCAGCACCCAGACCCTGGCCGACAGCACGCTGGTGGATCAGCGACCGCGTTTCGTCGAGTTCGCCCCTGATGGTTCCAAGCTCTGGGCCTCGGCGGAGATCGGCGGCACGGTGACCATTCTCGATGTCGCCACCCGGCAGGTCCTCAAGACCTTGACCTTCCAGATCAAGGGCGTGCACCCGGACAAGGTCCAGCCAGTGGGCATCAAGCTCAGCGCCGACGGCAAGTACGGTTTCGTCGCGCTCGGTCCGGCCAACCATGTGGCGGTGATCGATGCCAAGACCTTTGAAGTGCTTGATTACCTGCTGGTCGGCCGCCGCGTGTGGCAGATGTCGTTTACCCCGGATCAGAAGCAACTGCTGGCCACCAACGGCGTCAGCGGCGATGTGTCGGTGATTGATGTCGACAACCTCAAGGTGACCAAATCGGTGAAGGTCGGACGCTATCCGTGGGGCGTGGTGGTGACGCCATGAACGCACTGGAAGTCAGCGAGCTGAGTTTTGCCTATGGCGCGCGGGAGGCATTGCGGCAGGTGAGTTTCAACCTGGCGCCGGGGCGTTTCGCGGCGCTGCTGGGGCCCAATGGCGCGGGAAAATCCACGCTGATTGCGTTGTTGACCCGGCTCTATGATGTGCAGCGCGGTGACATCCGGGTCGGCGGTTGTTCGTTGCGCAATGTGGCGCGCCCGGCACTCAAGCAATTGGGCGTGGTATTCCAGCAAAGCACGCTGGACCTGGACCTCAGCGTCGAGCAGAACCTGCGCTATCACGCCGCGTTGCATGGCATGTCCCGGCGCCAGACCGGTCTGCGGGTCGACGCCGAACTGGCGCGCCAGGCCTTGACCGAACGCCGTCGCGAGCGGGTGCGTGAACTCAATGGCGGTCACCGTCGCCGGGTGGAAATCGCCCGCGCCTTGTTGCATGAGCCACGCCTGTTGTTGCTCGACGAGGCCAGTGTCGGCCTCGATCCGGCCAGCCGTCTGGCGCTCAATCAACATATTCGCGGCCTTTGCCGCGAGCAGAACATCAGCGTGCTCTGGACCACCCATTTGCTGGATGAAGTGCAGCCCAGCGACGACTTGCTGATTCTCCATCAAGGACGCTTGGTCGCCAGCGGTCAGGCTGAGGCCTTGAGCCAGGAACATGGTGGCGACCTTGGTTCGGCCTTCACCCGCCTGACCACATCAGGAGCCGCCAGATGAATGCTTATTGGCAATGCTTCAGCGGCATCGTGCTGCGTGAATGGCTGCGTTTTGTGCTGCAACGCACGCGGTTTCTCAGTGCGCTGGTGCGGCCGTTGTTGTGGTTGCTGGTGTTCGCCGCCGGGTTTCGCGCAGCGCTGGGGATCGCGATCATCGAGCCCTACGACACTTACATTCCTTATGAGGTCTACATCATCCCTGGCCTTGCTTGCATGATCCTGCTGTTCAACGGCATGCAAGGTTCGTTGTCGATGGTCTACGACCGGGAGATGGGCAGCATGCGCGTGCTGCTGACCAGCCCCCTGCCCCGGACTTTCCTGCTGTGCAGCAAGTTGTTGGCCACGTCGCTGATTTCGTTGTTGCAGGTGTATGCCTTCCTGGCGATTGCCTGGGTGTATGGCGTGCAGCCGCCGGCCATGGGGTTGCTGATCGCCTTGCCGGCGTTGCTACTGGTGGCGTTGATGCTCAGCGCCTTGGGTCTGCTGCTGTCCAATGCGATCCGCCAATTGGAGAACTTTGCCGGGGTGATGAATTTCGTGATCTTCCCGCTGTTTTTTATGTCATCGGCGTTGTATCCGCTGTGGAAAATGCGCGAGTCCAGCGAGTGGTTGTACTGGCTGTGCGCATTGAACCCGTTTACCCACGCAGTGGAGCTGGTGCGGTTTGCCTTGTATGAGCGCTTCAATCCGCTGGCGCTGGCAGTGTGCGTGGGGCTGACCCTGGTATTCGCCCTGCTGGCCGTACTCACCTTCAACCCACAACACGCCGCCCTGCGCAAAACCAGCTAACAACACAAATCCCCCTGTGGGAGCGGGCTTGCTCGCGAAGGCGGCTGTCCAGTCGACAAAAATGTTGCCTGACACACCGCTTTCGCGAGCAAGCCCGCTCCCACAGGGGATTTGTGTTGGACAGACAGGGGGAAATTACTACTTTAGTACTGGTTTTCCTGTCTATCGTCGCATTCCCAATGCACCGAGACTGGCATGTAATGGGTTCATAACTATAAGGATTGAACCCCCATGCTGCGTGCCCAACGTCGTCTGTTGTGCCCTTCCCTTGCTGCGCTGTCGCTGAGCCTGTTGCTGGGCGCCGCGCACGCCGAGACACCGCTGTTTTCTGCCGACGGCTATCGCATCAATCTTTATCGCAGCCCGACTCCGAATCAGCTGCAAGGCGCGGCCATCATCGACACCGCCGCCCTGCAAACCCTGCTCACCCAGACACCGCGCCCGGTGCTGATCGACGTCTACCGTCGCCAATGGCTTCAAGGCCGTTTCATCGAAGACCAGCCCCACGAGAACCTTCCCGGCAGCCATTGGCTGGCCAATACCGGCGACGGCGACCTGACAGCTGACTGGCAGGGCTATTTTGCGCGTAACCTGAACACATTGACCGCAGGAAACCTGGCGCAACCGATGGTCTTCTACTGCCGCTCCGACTGCTGGCTGAGCTGGAATGCCGTCAAACGCGCCGCCGCCATGGGCTATAAGACACTGTATTGGTATCGCGACGGCCTGGACGCCTGGCAGGCAGCCAATCTGCCCGTGACGCCCGCCCAGCCCGAGCCCTTCCCCTGACCTTTACGCGTGAGTGTTGTTGCCACACCATAATGAAAATAATGAGGTGAAAGGCTATGTACAAAATTCTGATTGCCGACGATCACCCGCTGTTTCGCGAAGCCATCCATAACGTCATCAGCGATGGCTTTCCGGGCAGCGAGGTCATGGAAACCGCTGACCTGGACAGCGCCCTGCTGCTGACCCAGGAACACGACGACCTGGACCTGATACTGCTCGACCTGAACATGCCCGGCATGCACGGCCTCAACGGCCTGATCAACCTGCGCAACGAAGCGCCGACCATTCCGGTGGTGATCGTCTCAGCCGAGCAGGACAAGCAGATCGTGCTGCAAGCCATCACCTATGGCGCGGTGGGGTTCATCACCAAATCCTCCCCCCGCGTGCAAATGACCGAGGCCATCCAGCAGATTCTCAATGGCAACGTGTACTTGCCGCCGGACATCATCCGCACACAAAAATGCGGCACCCACCGGCGCATGAATGACAACCCGAGCTTCCCGCCAGAATTGCTCCAGGCCCTGACTCGCAAGCAGTTGCTGGTGCTGGAGCGCATGACCAAAGGGGAATCGAACAAACAGATCGCCTACACCCTGGAAATCGCCGAAACCACGGTCAAGGCGCATGTCTCGGCGATCCTGCGCAAACTCAACGTGCACAATCGGGTGCAGGCGATCCTGAGTGCCGGGGATATTGATTTCGGGTCTTACCTGCGGCGCTGAATGTTGGGGTTCCCCTGATCCCTGTGGCGAGGGAGCTTGCTCCCGTTGGGCCGCGAAGCGGCCCCCTTCAAACTTCCAGATAGACCGAGTTGCCTGATTTACGACTGCTTAGCAGCCGGACGGGAGCAAGCTCCCTCGCCACAGATTCAGTGTCCGGAGGGATTAACGGGATGGCCCAAGCAAATGACTCATCGCCGTCTTCAGTTTCATCGGCCGTACAGGCTTATGCATCAACGTATGCCCCAACTCACGAATCTGCTGCTTGAGCTCATTGCTGTAGTTGGCAGTAATCATCATCGCCGGGATCGCTGAACCGCGCCGGGCGTTGATCCGGGCGACGGCATCGACGCCGTTCTGATCGTCATCCAAGTGATAGTCGGCGATCAGCAAGTCGGCTTCTTCATGATAGTTGTCCACCTGCCGCGCCAGGTCTTGCTCCGACAGCGCCGTCACCACTCGACATCCCCACCCTTCCAGCAACGTGCGCATGCCCGCGCAGATCGCCGCGTCGTTATCCAGCACCCACACCCGCGCACCGCGCAGACGCTCCAGCATCGGCTCACTCATCAGCAGCGCCGGTTGCGCCGTCGGGGCGGTGGCGCTCAACGGCACTTCGACGGAAAACATCGAGCCCTTGCCCGGCCACGAACGCACGTGAATCCGGTGACCGAGAATCCCGGCAATCTTCTCGACAATCGCCAGCCCCAGACCCAACCCACGGTCCTGATCCGGGCGCTGCACATCGCCGCGCTTGAATTCCTGGAAAATCTCTTCAAGCCGATTTTCGGCAATGCCCATGCCGCTGTCCCAGACCTCGATCGTCAACCGCTGATGATGACGCCGACACCCGAGCACCACACGACCGCTGTAGGTGTAGCGAATGGCGTTGCTCAGCAGATTGCGCAGGATCCGCGCCAGCAACTGGATGTCGCTGCGCACCAACGCCGAACACGGGATGAAATGCAGCTCAAGCCCTTCACTGCGGGCCACCTGGGTGTACTCGGCGGCGAGGTTTTCCAGCAGTTCGCTCAAGGCGAACGGTGCAATGTCGGCCTTTATCACTCCCGCATCGAGTTTGGAAATATCCACCAGCGTGCACAACAGGTTTTCCACATCTTCCAGGGAATTGCTGACATTGCGCACCAGAATCGCATTGGCCACCGGCTCGCGGCGTTCCAGCAAAGCGCTGGTAAACAGTCGCGCCGCGTTGAGCGGTTGCAGCAGGTCGTGACTCACGGCGGCGAGAAACTTGGTCTTGGACAGGTTGGCCTGCTCGGCCTCGAGTTTGGCCTCGCGCAAACGCGACTCCACGCGCCGACGCTCATCGATTTCCCGCAGCAATTGGTCGTTGAGGGTGGTCAGTTCGGTGGTGCGTTCGCGCACCCGCAACTCGAGATTCTGATAGGCCTGGTGCAGCGCCTCGGCCGTGCGACGACGTTCGGTGATGTCGCGGATCAACACAAAGATCCCCACCACTTCCCCGGTGGCCAGGCGATTGGGTACGTAGGAACGCAGCATGTAGCGTTCCTGATTGTTGATGTTGGTTTCGGCGAACTCGAACGTCACGCTCTCACCGGCCAGGGCCCGGGCCACGTAGGCTTCGAGGCGCTGGTAATGCTGCTCGCTGTGGACCTCGCGCAGGCTCTGCCCAAGCATCACGCCGCGAGGCCAGCAGTACCATTCTTCGTAGACTTTGTTGGTGAACTCATAGACCAGATCGGCATTGAGGTAGGCGATCAGCGCCGGCACATGGTCGGTGATCAGGCGAATCCAGCGCTCGCTTTCGCTCAGTGCTTCGGCGTGTTGGTAGCGTTCGGTAATGTCAGTGAACGTGTTGACGAAACCGCCGGTAGGCAACGGATGGGTGCGGATTTCCAGCACCCGACCATCGTAAAGACGCTGCTCGCATTCCTGCACGGGCCGCCCGTTGGCATCGCGACTCGCTGGGGTCAGCAGGTTCAATTCGCTGTCGGCGATCACTTCGGCAAACGGCCGATGGGCCGCCACCGGGGCCAGTCCGCTGAGCTCGAGGAAACGGCGGTTCCAGAGCTCCAGGATGCCTTCGGCATTGACCATGGCCACGCCTTGGGACAGGTTATCGACCGCCCGTTGCAACAAGTGGGATTTCTGCGCCACCGCCTGCTCGCGGCGCACGGTTTCGCTGAGTTTGACGTCGGTAATGTCAGTGAACAGGATCACCCGTCCACCTTCCTGGGTCGGCCGTTCGCTGACCTGCAACCAGCGGCCGTTCTGCAGGCGATAGATCAGGTTTTCGTCGGCATGCCCGCGCGGTTCTTCAGTGAACAAACCGGTGGAACTCATCAGGCGCTTGACCTCGGCCAGGCGCATGCCGGCGTTGATCCGCACCCGGCTGTTCCCCCAGAACGCCTTGAAGCGGCTGTTGAACAAGACGATGCGCTGCTCGGCATCGAACAGCACAAAGGCGTCGGAAATGCTCTCGATCGCATCGATCAGATGCTGATGCGCCGTCTCGGCCCGCAGGCGCGCTTCGCTGAGCAAGTGATTGCCCGACTTGAGTTCGGCCATGGCCTGGTTCAAGGCATCGGTGCGCTCACGCACCTGTTCGGCCAGCACCACCGAATGCTGGAAGGCCGCGTACGGGTCGTTGCCGCGGGTAATGCCGGATTCGATCCGTTCGATCAGCGCACTGTTGATGCGCTGCAGTTTGTGGTTGTCGTGGCGCAGACTGGCGAGCTGCGCCTGCAATTCAACGATGTCCAGGGGACCGGCCTCGGGCAATGGCAACCCCGGTGAAGGTCTGGTTGATGTGCATGCCATTGAACTGTTCTCCGTAGGTGTTGAAACCCATCACCCGTTGGTCACGCAAAAACGTACCGATTTGCTCCAGGCCGCCGCCGTCTTTCAGCTCCAGACGCCTGAGAAAACAGTCGCAGCCGATGGTCAGCAGCAGATCGCCAAGCCGCTCCTGCAAGCCTTCAAACAAGGTTTGCAGGTTCGGCAGCATCGGGCCGGGGGTCATGACGGTGAGGACGATGCCGTTTTCCACGGCGCAGTAAAAACTCAGGCTCAGGTCCGGATGCACCTGCTGGATCGCCCGCACGTAATACTGCTCGTTGATCCGCACCGCCAACGGGTGCGCGGCGAAGACCCGGTGGTCGAGCTCGGCCACCGGCACGCCGATGTGCCGGGCGTACTCCTCGGCGGCGGGTTCGGCGTTGAGTTCAAAGACCCGGCGCGAGGCGCTGTCAGCCCCGGTGACCACCAGTTTTTCCGCCCTCGGCAAGATGTGGTGAGTGGTGAACACCTCGAAATCCAGCCAGGTATTGACCAGCACCACCACCGCCGCGCCGCTGTGAAACTCGCCGCCGAAATAGACGTGGGTGTGGGTCAGGTAATTGTCGTCGCCGGCCGAACCGCCGAAGTGCGGGATATCGCCCAACGCCGCGCTTAGCGCCGCGAGGACCATCTCTTCACGGCTGGACAGACCATCGAGCAAGGTCAGGGCAAAGCTGTTGCCCTTGATCGGCGCCAGGGTGTTGCTGCGACAGCCACTGACCAGGCGTTCGACCATTTGCTGGGCGTCGATCAGGCTGAAGCGCTCCATCTCGCAGATCAGTTCGGCGTCGATGGAGAAATGCCGATGGTCGAATCCCACCGCCGTCACGCAGTTGCGACCGTAACCCAGCGGCGTGATTTCCCCGGCGCTGGTGCAACCCACCAGGCGAATGCCGCCGAAGCTCTGTTGCAAGGCCTGGCCCAGCGCCTGCAAGTCGTACTCGGCGGAACAGAAGAACAGCACGAAGCCCAGGTGCGGGTGCAATAACTGCCGCGCGAGCTCCTGAGCGACTTGTTGGGCATCCATGGCCTGGGACATGCCGCTGACCACTCCTTCACTCTGGACCTGCTGCATGGTCGCCCCCCGCAGGTGCGCGTGTATGAGGCTCGAGTGTACGAAGCTTGCGGGCTGCGACGTATGCTACTTGGGTAGCGGTCAGGCGCTTCGATGGGATGAGTTCAGTGTGACGTTCGAACCCTTGTGGCGAGGGGACTTGTCCCCGTTGGACTGCGTAGCAGGCCCCCTGCGGTCGATGCGCAACCGAAGGGGGCCGCTTCGCGACCCAACGGGGACAAGTCCCCTCGCCACAGGTCATCTCTGTCAAGCCGTTACCAGTTCAACACCGCCCCCACCGCAAAGGTGTCGGTGTCTTCGTTCTGGGCGCTGGTGTCGTGGCCGTTGATTTCGAACTGGTTGTACTCGGCCACGAGCTTGAGGTTGTCGTTGACGTCATGGAACAGCGCAATGCCGCGCGTCTCATAATCCGCGCCGCTGCCGACCACGCCGTTGCCGTCATCGTTGGTCTTGCCATATGACAAGGCCAGGCGATTCTTGCCCAGTTTGTACGAGCCCTGCAGCAAGTAGCCGTCGCTGTCGACGTTGCGCAAGGTCGGTTCGCCGGCGTTGTTGGTGAAGAACGGGTTGATGCCCTTGGCCTGGAACCCGGAACCGGTCAGCGACAACCCGCCCATCTTGGCCTGCACGCCATAGCCGACGCCTTTGGAAGTGACGGACTGCACCGTGGCGTCGGTATTCTCCGAGGTCTGGTAGCTGCCGTTGACCCAGCTGTAAATCTTCGCGCCGGCGACGTCGAACTGATAGGTGACCTCGCTCTCGGTACGCGGGTTCTCCTGATAGGCCTTGCCCAATGGACTGCTGTCGTTGGTGTCGACCGGATCGAGAATCCCCACGGCCACCCGCAACCCCTCCATCACAGGGGTGCGATAGGTGATCTGCGAGGTCGGGAACGGGTACGGATAACCCGTGCCGATATTGCCGAACGACACGCCGCCACCGTCCACCAACCCCAGGGTATCGCTGACCTGACCGTAACCGGCGAGCATTTCATCGAGCAAGATGTTGGAGCGGGCGAACAGGCCGAAGTCCTTGCCGATCAGCACTTCGCCCCACTCCGGATTGGCCACGGTGCCGTAGAACTGCCGCACATCGATGGCGGTGTCGGTGCCGTTGGTCTGGCTGTCGTTGATGGTCACCCAGAACGACGCTCGCGCACCGAGCTTCAGGTCATCGACCTGTTTGCCCATGTTGAAACCCAGGTAGTTGGGCAGATAGCCCATTTTCACCCGCGCCTGTTTCCGGTCGTACTGGTCGCCGGCACGGTCCACATCGCTGTTCACGTAGAAGGCGTTGATGTAGCCGTCGGTAGAGAATGTGGTCTGGTCCTTGTCGTACAGCACGATCTCGGCCTGGGCCATTGAGCTCAAACCGAGGGTCGACAGGCTGGCGATGAAGGCAGGCAAGTAACGATGCTTGAAGTTCTTATTGTTGGGCATGACGCGCTCCGCAGCGGGGGACTGGATGTCGGAGGCGATTATCGAAAGGTGACCGGCGGCGGCATACGCTGCCTTGGGGGCGGTTTTGAAGTGCTTTGGAGTGGCAGGTTAAGCGCGGCAAATTCGGTGTAAGACCGGGCCGCGCCAAGACCCGGAACTTAGGACGTACGCCTGCCCGGCAGACTGGCTGCCACAGGAACCGGTACTTCCTAGACGCCCGCCCGGAACAGCATGTAAGCGGCGACTACGACACAGACGCTGGCGAAACCGATTTGCAGCGCTCGGGCCGGCACGCGCGCGCAGAGCTTTCGGCCAACAATCATGCCGACCACGCTGGCGACGATGAACGCCCCACCCAATGCGTCAATTCTGACCCCGGCATGAAACGCGCCGATCACGCCAATGGCCGAAATCAGGCTGATCACCATCAAGGACGTGGCGACAATGCCGCGCATCTGCACATCGGTCAGTTGCTTGAAGGCCGGGACGATCAAAAAGCCGCCGCCGACCCCGAGCAGGCCAGAGACAACGCCGGTCACCGCGCCCAGCGCCGCGAGGGTTGCGGTGCATTTGGCGGTCCAGGAAAAACGCCCGGTCTGCTGATCGAGCATGCAGTTTTTCTGGCCCCAGTTGGCGTGGCCATGGTCGCTCGGCCCTTCTTCCTGACGCTCGCGACGCAGCATTCGCCAGGCCACCATGACCATCAGCAGGCTGAACAGGATCATCAGGATTTTTTCCGGCAGTTGATGGGCGAAGTAGATACCGACCGGCGAAAAAACCGCCCCCAGCAATGCGATCAGCAACGCCGCGCGATAGCGCACCAGGCCATGGCGCAAACCATCAATCGCCCCGACCGCCGCCGCACTGCCCACCGCAAACAAGGCCACCGGCGCGGCCTGGGTCATGGTCAAACCCAGTCCCAGCACCAAGGCCGGCACTGCCAGAATGCCGCCACCGGCCCCAGTCAATCCAAGGACCAGACCCATCACCACCCCAAAGAAACTTGCCAACAACATAAAACGCTCGTGATCCGCGAAAAAAAGCCGGGGACGCCCGGTATCGATGACTGACAGGATAGAGCCCGTGCGGATTTTTTCCTTCATCAATTAACGCGGGGCTGGTCAGCGCAGGGAAAATGACACTACCCTCATGGCTTGTCCTGAAAGAAACGGCCACCATGCCCGCCTTGATTGAAGCTTTTTTAGACCCTGCCTCATCCACCTACAGCTACGTGATTTACGAAGGTGCTGGCAGTCAATGCGCCATCGTCGACCCGGTGCTCGACTACGACCCCGCCGCCGGGCGCACCGCTACCACGCAAGCCGACAAGATCATCGCCTTCGTACGCGAACATCAACTGCAGGTGCAATGGCTGCTGGAAACCCACGCCCATGCCGATCACCTGTCTGCCGCACCGTATCTGCGCCGGGAACTGGGAGGCAAAATTGCCATCGGCCAGTCGATCAGCAAGGTCCAGGGTGTGTTCAAGACCCTGTTCAACCTTGAGCCGGAATTTCGCAGCGACGGTTCGCAATTCGACCATCTGTTCGCGCCGGACGAATCGTTCATGATCGGCCACCTCAAAGCCACCGCCCTGCATGTGCCCGGCCACACACCGGCAGACATGGCTTATTTGATCGACGGCGATGTGATCCTGGTGGGCGACACCTTGTTCATGCCCGACGTCGGCACCGCCCGTTGCGATTTCCCCGGCGGCAACGCCCACCAGATGTTCGCCTCGATCCACAAACTGCTGGCCTTCCCCGCCAGCGTCCGGCTGTACGTCTGCCACGACTATCCGCCCGAAGGCCGCGAATCCCGCTGCATGACCACGGTGGGCGAGCAGCGCAAAAGCAACATCCACGTTCATGACGGCATCGATGAAACGGCGTTCGTCGCCATGCGAACCCAGCGTGATGCCGGGCTGGGCATGCCGACGTTGTTGCTGCCGGCGATCCAGGTGAATGTGCGGGCGGGGAATTTGCCGCCGGCGGAGGATAACGGCGTCGTGTACCTGAAAATCCCCCTGAATAAACTCTAACGCTCGATCGTTCCCTCGCATGGGGACGATCGAACACGTAACCCGTAGCAGCTGTCGAGCAGCGCGAGGCTGCGTCTGCGGTGAATCTGAAGAAACTCGGTTACCGGGTTTGCGACGGCTTCGCCGCCGAACGCTGCCTCGCGGTGCTCGACAGCTGCTACAGAGGGTTTCGTTTAGTTGTTGAGGGTCAGGCCATTGGCGGGCAATGGCAGCGCGGTTTTGTAGCGCACTTGCTTGAGCGCAAAGCTCGAGCGGATGTTGGCCACACCAGGGACTTTGGTCAGAAAGTCCATCATGAAGCGCTCCAGCGACTGAATGGTCGGCACCAGCACCCGGATCAAATAGTCCGGGTCCCCCGCCATCAAGTAGCACTCCATCACTTCCGGGCGATCCGAGATCGCTTCCTCAAAATGCTGCAACGCCTCCTCCACCTGTTTCTCCAGGCTGACATGAATGAACACGTTCACGTGCAGCCCCAGCAGGTCGGCATCCAGCAGCGTCACTTGCTCGCGAATCAGCCCTAATTCCTCCATCGCCTTGACCCGATTGAAGCACGGCGTCGGCGACAGGTTGACCGAGCGTGCGAGGTCGGCGTTGGTGATACGGGCGTTCTCCTGAAGGCTGTTCAAAATGCCGATATCGGTACGGTCCAGTTTGCGCATGAGACAAAACCACCTACTTTTTATGTTTATGCAGATTTTTTATCCTCAAATGATCGCCAACGCAACGAAACAGAGATAAATATTCTTCTGCGCCGGGCCTATGATTGTTGTAGGACAAGAATTCTTTTATCGAAGAATGACGGTCAGCTCACTACAAGAAATTCACAAGATCGAGCGTAGAAGCCATGAACCAAGCGTACGAACCGCTGCAACTGCACGTTCCCGAACCATCGGGCCGTCCTGGCTGCAAAACCGACTTCTCCTACCTGCGTCTGACCGACGCCGGTACGGTGCGCAAACCCCCAATTGACGTTGAACCGGCCGACACCGCCGACCTGGCCAAGGGCCTGATCCGCGTGCTCGACGACCAGGGCAATGCCCTCGGGCCATGGGCTGAAGGCGTTCCCTCCGAGATCCTGCGTAAAGGCATGCGCGCCATGCTCAAGACGCGGATCTATGACAACCGCATGGTGGTCGCCCAGCGTCAGAAGAAAATGTCGTTCTACATGCAGAGCCTTGGCGAAGAAGCCATCGGCAGCGGCCAGGCCCTGGCGCTGAATGTCGATGACATGTGCTTCCCGACCTACCGCCAGCAAAGCATTCTGATGGCGCGAGACGTGCCGCTGGTGGACCTGATCTGCCAACTGCTGTCCAACGAGCGCGATCCGCTCAAGGGCCGTCAGCTGCCGATCATGTATTCGGTCAAGGACTACGGCTTCTTCACCATTTCCGGCAACCTCGCCACCCAATTCGTACAGGGTGTGGGCTGGGGCATGGCCTCGGCGATCAAGGGCGACACCAAAATCGCCTCGGCCTGGATCGGTGACGGCGCCACCGCGGAATCCGACTTCCACACCGCCCTCACCTTCGCCCACGTTTACCGTGCGCCAGTGATCCTCAACGTGGTCAACAACCAGTGGGCGATCTCGACGTTCCAGGCGATTGCCGGTGGTGAAGCCACCACCTTCGCCGGACGCGGCGTCGGTTGCGGCATCGCCTCCCTGCGGGTCGATGGCAACGATTTTGTCGCGGTCTACGCCGCCTCTGCCTGGGCCGCCGAACGCGCGCGCCGCAACCTCGGCCCGACCATGATCGAATGGGTCACCTACCGCGCCGGTCCGCACTCGACCTCCGATGATCCGTCCAAATACCGTCCTGCCGACGACTGGAGCTACTTCCCGTTGGGCGACCCGATTGCGCGCCTCAAGCAGCACCTGATCAAAATCGGTCAGTGGTCCGAAGAGGAACACGTCGCCGTCAGCGCCGAACTGGAAGCCGAAGTGATTGCCGCGCAGAAAGAAGCCGAGCAGTACGGCACTCTCGCCGGTGGCCAGATTCCGAGCGCCGCGACCATGTTCGAAGACGTCTATAAAGAGATGCCGGAGCACTTGAAGCGCCAGCGTCAAGAGTTGGGGATCTGACATGAACGATCACAACAACAATATCGAGTTGGAAACCGCCATGACCACGACCACCATGACCATGATCCAGGCCCTGCGCTCGGCCATGGATGTGATGCTTGAGCGTGACGACAACGTCGTGGTGTTCGGCCAGGACGTGGGCTACTTCGGCGGCGTATTCCGCTGCACCGAAGGCCTGCAGAACAAGTACGGCACTTCCCGGGTGTTCGATGCGCCGATCTCCGAAAGCGGCATCGTCGGCGTCGCCGTGGGCATGGGCGCCTACGGCCTGCGTCCGGTGGCCGAAATCCAGTTTGCCGATTACGTTTACCCGGCGTCGGACCAGATCATTTCCGAAGCCGCGCGCCTGCGTTATCGCTCGGCCGGCGAGTTCACCGCCCCGATGACCCTGCGCATGCCTTGCGGCGGCGGCATCTACGGCGGACAGACTCACAGCCAAAGTATCGAAGCCATGTTCACCCAGGTCTGCGGTTTGCGCACGGTCATGCCATCCAACCCGTACGACGCCAAAGGCCTGCTGATCGCCTCCATCGAAAACGATGACCCGGTGATCTTCCTTGAGCCAAAACGCCTGTACAACGGCCCGTTCGACGGCCACCACGACCGCCCGGTAACCCCGTGGTCGAAACACCCGGCCGCGCAAGTGCCCGACGGTTACTACACCGTGCCGCTGGACGTTGCCGCCATCGCCCGTCCCGGCAAGGAAGTAACCATCCTGACCTACGGCACCACCGTTTATGTGTCGCAAGTCGCGGCTGAAGAAACCGGCATCGACGCTGAAGTCATCGACCTGCGTAGCCTGTGGCCGCTGGACCTGGACACCATCGTCAAGTCAGTGAAGAAAACCGGCCGTTGCGTGATCGTTCACGAAGCGACCCGCACCTGCGGTTTCGGCGCCGAACTGGTCGCCCTGGTGCAAGAGCATTGCTTCCACCACCTGGAAGCGCCGATCGAACGCGTCACCGGTTGGGACACTCCCTACCCGCACGCGCAAGAGTGGGCGTATTTCCCTGGTCCGTCCCGAGTGGGCGCGGCTTTGAAACGGGTTATGGAGGTCTGAATGGGCACGCACGTTATTAAAATGCCGGACATTGGTGAAGGCATTGCAGAAGTTGAACTGTCGGTGTGGCACGTCAAAGTCGGCGACATGGTCGTCGAAGATCAGGTGCTGGCCGATGTCATGACCGACAAGGCGATGGTCGACATCCCTTCGCCGGTGCACGGCAAGGTGATTGCGCTGGGCGGACAGCCGGGCGAAGTCATGGCGGTTGGCAGCATTCTGATCAGCATTGAAGTCGAAGGCGCGGGCAACGTTAAAGAGTCGGCCCAGCCTGCTCCTGTTAAAGAAGCCCCGGTTGCAGCGCCTAAAGCTGAAGCCGTGGTGGCAAGCAAACCGGTTGCGGCCGCAGCGCCACGAGCCGCCGTTTGCCAAGGCCCAATGGTGGCTCGCGAAGCCGACGAACGCCCGCTGGCCTCCCCGGCCGTGCGCAAACATGCGCTGGACCTCGGCATCCAGTTGCGCCTGGTCCGTGGCACCGGCCCTGCCGGTCGTGTGTTGCACGAAGACCTCGACGCCTATCTGGCCCAGGGTCAGCAGCCGCAATCGACCGCAGCCGCCGCTTACGCCCAGCGTAACGACGAAGAACAAATCCAGGTCATCGGCATGCGCCGCAAGATCGCCCAGCGCATGCAGGACGCGACGCAACGCGCCGCTCACTTCAGTTATGTCGAAGAAATCGACGTCACCGCGGTGGAAGAACTGCGCGCGCACCTCAACGAAAAACACGGCGCTTCCCGTGGCAAGCTGACGTTGCTGCCGTTCCTGGTCCGCGCCCTGGTCGTCGCCCTGCGCGACTTCCCGCAGATCAACGCCCGTTACGACGACGAAGCCCAGGTCATCACTCGCCTCGGCGCCGTCCACGTGGGCATCGCCACGCAAGCCGACATTGGCTTGATGGTGCCAGTGGTGCGTCACGCTGAAGCCCGCAACTTGTGGGACAACGCCGCCGAAATCTCCCGCTTGGCCACCGCCGCGCGTAATGGCAAGGCCAGCCGCGACGAGCTCTCCGGCTCGAGCATTACCCTGACCAGCCTCGGCGCGTTGGGCGGCATTGTCAGCACCCCGGTGCTGAACCTGCCGGAAGTGGCGATCGTCGGCGTCAACAAAATCGTTGAACGCCCGATGGTGGTCAAAGGCCAGATCGTGATTCGCAAGATGATGAACCTCTCCAGCTCCTTCGATCACCGCGTGGTCGATGGCATGGACGCGGCGCAATTCATCCAGGCCGTTCGCGGCTTGCTCGAACAACCCGCCACCCTGTTTGTGGAGTAAGAGATGCAAACTTTGAACACCACGCTGCTGATCATCGGCGGCGGCCCTGGCGGTTATGTGACGGCGATCCGTGCCGGCCAGCTGGGCATCTCGACCATTCTGGTGGAAGGCGAATCTCTGGGCGGTACGTGCCTGAACATCGGCTGCATTCCGTCGAAGGCGCTGATTCACGTCGCTGAACAGTTCCACCAGACGCAGCATCACAGCCAGCATTCGGCCCTGGGCATCAGCGTGTCGGCGCCGACCCTCGACATCAGTAAAAGCGTCGAGTGGAAAGACGGCATCGTTGATCGCCTGACCACTGGCGTCGCAGCGCTGCTGAAAAAGAACAAGGTCCAGGTCATTCAAGGCTGGGCGAACGTGATCGACGGCAAAACCGTTGATGTGGGCGATACGCGTATCGAGTGCGAGCACCTGGTGCTGGCCACCGGCTCGAAAAGCGTGAACCTGCCGATGCTGCCAATTGGCGGGCCGATTATCTCCTCCACCGAAGCCCTGGCGCCGACGTCCGTGCCGAAACGGCTGGTCGTGGTCGGTGGCGGTTACATCGGCCTGGAGCTGGGGATTGCCTATCGCAAGCTCGGCGCTGACGTGAGCGTGGTCGAGGCGCAAGAGCGCATTCTGCCGGCCTACGATGCCGAACTGACCCAGCCGGTACACGACGAACTGAAAAAACTCGGTGTTAAGCTTTACTTGAAGCACAGCGTCCAAGGCTTTGATTCTGCCAGTAATACACTGCAAGTACTTGAGCCGGGTGGCGACACCCTGAACCTGGAAACGGATCAGGTACTGGTGGCCGTCGGTCGCAAGCCGAACACGCAGGGCTGGAACCTTGAAGCGCTGAACCTGGACATGAACGGCTCGGCGATCAAGATCGACAACCGCTGCCAGACCAGCATGCGCAACGTATACGCCATCGGCGACTTGAGCGGCGAACCGATGCTCGCGCACCGGGCCATGGCTCAGGGCGAGATGGTTGCCGAGCTGATCAGCGGCAAGTCCCGCGAGTTCAACCCGACCGCCATCGCGGCCGTGTGCTTCACCGACCCGGAACTGGTGGTCGTCGGCAAGACCCCGGACGACGTCAAGGCGGCGGGCCTGGACTGCATCGTTTCCTGCTTCCCGTTTGCGGCCAATGGCCGGGCGATGACGCTGGAGTCGAAAAGCGGCTTCGTGCGCGTCGTGGCACGGCGTGACAATCATGTGATTGTCGGCTGGCAGGCGGTAGGTGTGGGCGTGTCGGAGTTGTCGACCGCGTTCGGCCAGAGCCTGGAAATGGGCGCGCGGCTGGAAGACATTGCCGGCACGATCCACGCGCATCCGACGCTGGGCGAAGCAGTACAGGAAGCGGCGTTGCGTGCTTTGGGGCATGCGCTGCACCTCTAAAACCAGACGCAAAACCCTGTAGCAGCTGACGAGCAACGCGAGGCAGCGTTCGGCGACGAAGTCGTCGCAAGACCTGCCACCGCATGCTTTCAGGCATACCGAGTCAGCCGGAATACGACGGCTTCGCCGCCGAACGCTGCCTCGCGTTGCTCGACAGCTGCTACATCGGGGTGCATCGATGGTCGCAGAGATTGAATTCCGGCTGCGAAACCGGCCCGGAATGAAGTATTGTTGTCCCCATCCAGAAAAACGTCAGAAGCCTTGAACCGTTTCGGCGGTTGTTAAGTGATAGAGGGTGTCATGGGTAACGAAAGCATCAATTGGGACAAGTTGGGTTTTGACTACATCAAGACAGACAAGCGCTATCTGTCGCACTGGCGTAATGGCGAGTGGGACACAGGCACCCTGACCGAAGACAACGTGCTGCACATCAGCGAAGGCTCCACTGCCCTTCACTATGGCCAGCAATGCTTCGAGGGCCTGAAGGCCTATCGTTGCAAGGACGGTTCGATCAACCTGTTCCGCCCGGATCAGAACGCCGCCCGCATGCAACGCAGCTGCGCCCGCCTGCTGATGCCACAGGTGTCCACCGAGCAGTTCGTCGAAGCGTGCAAGGAAGTGGTCCGTGCCAACGAGCGTTTTATCCCGCCTTACGGCACCGGCGGCGCGCTGTACCTGCGTCCGTTCGTGATCGGCGTGGGTGACAACATCGGCGTGCGCACCGCCCCCGAGTTCATCTTCTCGATCTTCGCCATTCCGGTCGGCGCTTACTTCAAGGGCGGCCTGACCCCGCACAACTTCCTGATCTCCAGCTACGACCGCGCGGCCCCACAAGGCACCGGCGCAGCCAAGGTCGGTGGCAACTACGCGGCCAGCCTGATGCCAGGTTCCCAGGCCAAGAAAGCCCACTTCGCCGACTGCATTTACCTGGACCCGATGACCCACACCAAAATCGAAGAAGTCGGCTCGGCCAACTTCTTCGGCATCACCCACGACAACAAGTTCGTCACACCGAACTCGCCGTCGGTACTGCCGGGTATCACCCGTCTGTCGTTGATCGAACTCGCCAAATCGCGTCTGGGCCTGGAAGTGGTTGAAGGTGACGTGTTCATCGACAAGCTGTCCGACTTCAAGGAAGCCGGCGCTTGCGGTACTGCTGCCGTGATCACCCCGATCGGCGGCATCAGCTACAACGACCACCTGCACGTGTTCCACAGCGAAACCGAAGTCGGCCCGGTCACCCAGAAGCTCTACAAAGAGCTGACCGGTGTACAGACGGGTGACGTCGAAGCGCCAGCGGGCTGGATCGTCAAGGTTTGATCTGACCCCAGCGGCATCGAAGCCCTCCATCGTATTGGCGATGGGGGGCTTTTTTATGAACGACGTTCGGCTTCTCCCCGCGCAATACGTTTGCCCCCCCTGCCCTTGATTCCGCTCGCCTGACCATCCTGTTGCTTACCCGTGCGGGCCTGGGTGATCAGCCCCGGAATCAACGCGCCTTCCGGCAGGTTTTTCCAGAACCGGGCCGGCAAGTGACCTTGCATGACCTTCGGGTTCAGGCGCGCCGGATTGAAGATGTGGCTGTAGTAGGTCAACCACATGTCGCTGTGCGGGTCATCGACGTTTTGTGCCAGCCGCTGCCATTCAACCGGGCATTGGCGTTGATGGATCAACTGCTCGCCGTCGTAGTAAACCCCGTCCCTGGGCGTGGCGATCAACCAGCGATGCCGGCCCATGCGCCCGATAAAATGCTCACTGGCACTGTGCAGGATGTCGTGGGCCGGTTCATGCCAGGCAACGTATTGCGGACCTTCACCTTCAGGCATCGCCACAAAACGTACAAATGCATGTAAGTGATGAGCTTCACGCTGTACCTGTTTGATTCTTCTATGAAATTCACTTCCTAGTTTGTCCCCGGCGAGCATCGCGGTACGGTCACCATGACTGACCCGCCACAGCACTTCATACAGCAGACTCCAGCGTTGATCACCCCGATATCGGGCCGCGCGTTCAAGGGTGTCCAGAAGCGTTCGCGGTATTCGTGCGTGAAACGGGCCTTGGGTTTGGGGTGGCGCATCGTCGCTGGCAAACAGATCGGACACACCTTCACTGGCCCAACTCACCCGGCTCGGGTCCACCTCATGGCTCAGCAGCCAGCGTGCCTGCTGACGCCAGGTGTCGAACAAGTCATCGCAATCCAGACTGATCATCCCCATAACCCCATTTGTTGCGGCTGCGGCCGGTCGCGCAATTGCTGATACAGCAAGTGGCTGGTGACCTCCGCCTGCTGCGGGTGGTAATCGCTGGTGATGAAGAACGGCTTGGCCTTGGCCAGCACGCAGCGCATTCGGGCCAGGTCCTCGTAGCGAATGCGGCGCTGACGGCGCAACTCCACCAGCCGCTCGGTGGTGCGCAGGCCAATACCGGGAATGCGCGCGATCAACGAGGCCTCGGCGCGATTGAGGTCCAGCGGGAAGACCTCGCGGTTCTCCAGCGCCCACGCCAGTTTCGGGTCGATGTCGAGCGCCAGGTGCCCGGGCCCCTTGAACAGCTCGCCAGCGGTGAAGCCGTAGCTGCGCAACAGGAAATCCGCCTGATACAAGCGGTGTTCGCGCATCAGCGGCGGCGCTGCCAGCGGCACGCTTTTCGGGCTGTTGGGGATCGGGCTGAACGCCGAGTAATAGACCCGCCGCAAACTGAAGTTGCCGTACAGCGCCTGGGCACTGTGGAGAATGGTGCTGTCATCGGTGTCATCGGCGCCGACGATCATCTGCGTGCTCTGCCCGGCCGGGGCGAATTTCGGCGCGCGGGGTTCGTTGAGCACGGTTTGCACGCCGGTGTAGATGGTTTTCATCGCTTGCTTGATCGAGCCCAACTGTTTCTCCGGCGCCAGGGTTTGCAGGCTGGCGTCGGTGGGCAGTTCAATGTTCACGCTCAAGCGATCGGCGTAGCGCCCCGCTTCCTCGATCAGCGCCGGATCGGCTTCGGGAATGGTCTTGAGGTGGATGTAACCCCGGAACTCGTGGTCTTCGCGCAGCAATTTGGCCACGCGGATCAGTTGCTCCATGGTGTAGTCCGCCGAGCGAATGATCCCGGAGCTGAGAAACAGTCCGCTGACACAATTGCGCCGGTAGAAATCCATGGTCAGCGTCACCACTTCTTCCGGCGTGAAGCGTGCGCGTGGCACGTCGCTGGAACGTCGATTGACGCAATATTGGCAGTCGTAGAGACAGAAGTTGGTCAGCAGAACCTTCAGCAACGACACGCAACGCCCATCCGGCGTGTAGCTGTGGCAGATGCCCATGCCGTCGGTCGACCCCAGGCCGCTCTTGCCCTCGGAGCTACGCTTCGGCGCGCCGCTGCTGGCACACGACGCGTCGTACTTGGCGGCGTCGGCGAGAATGCTGAGCTTGTCGATGAGTTCCATGGAGCACGCCTTTTACTGTGTGGATATACAGTATAGGGTCGATCTCCAAGGCACAAGTCATCAGCGAACCCTTGGTCGGGTCAGATCACATCCTGAGTCAGTAGCGGTTGGCGTTGCTCGCGGACGGGTTGCAGGGTTGGCTGCGCCAGCGTCAGGTCGAAGCGTGCGCCAAGCTCCTTGCGTCCCAGTGTCGTCAACGCCAGAGCACGGCTGTCCAGATCCTGGGTCACCCATTTGCGCTTGATCGCCGCTTGCAGCAATGCCGCCCCCAGCGAACCGCCCAGATGCGGCCGACGCATGCTCCAGTCCAGGCACGGACAAGCAAAGCGGCGGCGCAAGGTGTTCAAGTCGTTGACCTCGATGCCCAGCCCTTGCATCAGCGCCTCGCCACTTTCACTCAGGCGATAAACCTGCTCGTCGGTTTCCAGCAACCAGCCTTTTTCCAGCATCCGGTCATGTAGCAGGACCGCCAGCGTCCCGGCCATGTGGTCGTAGCAAGTGCGGGCGAATTGCAGGCGGTCCGGCGTGCGCGAATTGAAGGGCGGCGCGGTGTTCTGGCCGATCACCATCAGCGCTTCCAGCGCCTGGGCCACGCGTTTGTCCGCGAGGCTGTAATAGCGATGGCGGCCTTGCACGTGCAAACGCAGCAGCGCCAGCTCCTTGAGCTTGGCCAGGTGCGCGCTGGCGGTGGAGGCGCTGACTTCGGCAATCGCCGCCAGCTCGGTGCTGGTGCGGGCGTGGCCGTCCATCAGCGAACAGAGGATTTTCGTCCGGGCCGGTTCCGCGATGGCCGCGGCCACTTGAGAGACGCCGATGTCGTGTTGTTCAACGTTCATATTTCGCTCCCGGACGAATCAAGGCCGTTTCGAACTGGAGATAGTAGCAACACTTCTCCCACCACGAACAAGGCTGCGACCCATGGACCCGATCATCGCTGCGACTCATACCGATCCCTATCCCTATTACGCCCGGCTGCGCGCCGAGGGTGGGCTGGTGTTTCACCAAGGACTGAAATTGTGGGTGGCGAGCAGCGCCCAGGCCGTTGCGGCTGTGCTGGCGCACCGGGATTGCCATGTCCGACCGGCCGCTGAGCCGGTACCCAAAGGGATTGCCGACGGCATGGCCGGCAAGGTATTCGGGCAATTGATGCGGATGAATGAGGGCGAGCGCCAGCGTTGCCCGAGGTCGGCGATTGAGCCGGGTTTGGCGCTGATTGATGTGGACGAGGTCAATGCGTTGGTGAGCGCGAGGCTGATCACGCCGGATGCCGATGGACTGTACAACGCGATGTTTCGCGGCCCGGTTTGCGTGGTGGCGGCGCTGTTGGGGTTCTCGCCGGCTCAGGGCCGGGCGATCAGTGAGCTGACGGCGGATTTCGTGGCGTGTCTGTCGCCGCTGAGTGATCAGGCGTTACTGAAGGTTTCCCATGCCGCGGCGGAACGGTTGCAGGGTTATTTCGTTGAACTGCTGGATGATCCGGATAACAGAAGCGCACTGCTCGCCGGGATTCGCCAGCGTTTCGCGGCCGACTGCGACACGCTGATCGCCAATTTGATTGGCCTGTTTTCCCAGACATATGAAGCCACCGCCGGACTGATCGGAAACGCAATCGTGGCGTTGATTCGAAATCCGTCATTTCTGCGTGACTCGACGCCAGTTGAAGACTTGATCGCCGAAGTTCAGCGCTTCGACCCTTCCGTACAAAACACCCGCCGGTTTGTCGTGGCACCGTGCGAGATCGAAGGAGTCCACCTCAATGCAGGCGATGTGATTCTGATGCTGCTGGCTTCGGCTAATCGCGACCCGCTGCTCAATGAAGATCCCGACGCCTTTATTCTGGATCGCCCACGTCGGCGCAGCTTTACTTTTGGCGAAGGCCGCCATCAATGTCCGGGGCAATTATTGGCACTGCAGATTGCCAGAGCGACGCTGACGCAGATTCTGGCCCATCAACCCGATTGGGATTGCCTGAGCTGGCATTACCGCCCTTCCCTCAACAGCCGCCTGCCGCATTTCAATGATCGCTCCACTGGCGTCATCAGGCGTTGCGAAACTCCACGGTGAGGTGAGACAACTCATGAACCGGTGCCAGACGTTCGCGAATAGTGTCGGCACTGACCTGGCCGGTGGCTACGACACTGACTATCGCTGCCCGCGCATCAGGCCCCACCTGCCAGACGTGAAGGTCGCTGATGCGCACGTCACCCGCCGATTCCAGCAACTCCCGAATTTCAGCAGCGACAGGCTCGTCGGTGGTGTCGAGCAATACCGCCGCACTGTCGCGCATCAGGCCATAGGCCCATTTGGCAATGATAATGGCGCCGACGATGCCCATCACCGGATCCAGCCAGACCCAGCCGAGGTAACGGCCCGCCAGCAAGGCCGCAATCGCAAGCACCGAGGTCAAGGCATCGGCAAGCACATGAACGTAAGCCGACCGCAGGTTGTTGTCGTGAGGGTGCTCGTGGTGATGGCTTTGGCCATGATCATGGCCGTGATGCCCATGATTGCCCGCCAGTAAAAAGGCACTGGCGATGTTCACTGCCAGCCCGATCACAGCAATCACTGTCGCCTCCGTAAAGGCCACGGTGGTCGGCTGGAACAATCGCAGGATGGACTCCACGGCAATGCCGAGCGACACCAGCCCCAGCACCATGGCCGAGGCAAAACCGGCCAGATCTCCCACCTTGCCGGTGCCAAAACTGTAGCGGGCGTTGTTGGCGTGACGTCGGGCATAACCATAGGCCGCCGCCGCGATGCCCAAGGCACCGACATGGGTCGCCATGTGAAAGCCATCGGCGAGCAGCGCCATCGAACCGGTGATGTAACCGGCGACAATCTCGCCGATCATCATGAAAAACGTCAACGCCACCACCCACAAGGTGCGGCGGGCGTTTTCATCATGGGAAGCACCCAAGAACACATGGTCGTGGGAAAAGCGCGAAGCCTGCGGCGTGAGTGTCATGGGTTTTGGCCTTATTTCGAGTAACGACGGATGGCTTGCAGCAACTCTTCCAGACCTTCGGCGCGCGCTTCGTCGCTCAAGCCTGGACGGGCCACATGTTCCCGGGCGTGGGCGTCGATGAACTGATCCATCAAACCATTGACCGCACCCCGGATGGCGGCGACCAGGTGCAGGGTCTTGGCGCAGTCAGCGTCGGACTCCAGCGCGCGCTCCACAGCCTGGACCTGACCTGAAATGCGCCGTACCCGGTTGAGCAAATCGTCTTTGTGTTCGTGAATATGCGACATACCAATACCCCCTCCCCCTATATGACAAACATAGTCATCGATGCGGGCAGGCCTGGCAATAAGGCAATCACGTAGAGAAGTGAAACCATCGGGGGGCAGCGTAGCCTGGTCCAATTGAGCCGCAGCGCACGTAGCGTGTACGGCCAGGATTGGGTGGTCGACAGCGGTTACGCCCTGCGCTAGCCCTGCATCTTTCTGCGCTTCAGGACGCCAGTCGACCCGCGACAAAGTCGACGAAGGCTTGCAACTTGGGCAGCGATTTCCTGGAGCGCGGATACACCATCTGCACCGGTTTGGGCGGCGGAACGTAGGCGTCCATGATCCGCACCAAGTCACCGCTGGCCAACGCCGCCGACACCAGAAAATCGGGCTGCATCAAGATCCCCTCGCCGGCCACGGCCGCCTGCAACAGCACCTGACCGTCATTGCTCTTCAACACCGCGCCTTCAGGCCAGGGCACTTCGCTGGCGCCATTTCGTAGCGGCCAGGCAAAGCGGTTGTTCCAGGATGTGTGGGTGAGAATTCGGTGACGGTGCAGGTCTTCGGGGGACTGCGGTTCCTGCCATTTTTCCAGATACCGGGGCGAGGCGCAGATCACCATTCGATACGGCGGCAATGGTGTGGCCAGCAGGTTGACGCCGATCAGTTCGGAAATCCTGAACGCCAGATCGAATGACGTTTCGTACAAGTCCACCACTTCATTACTGAGAATCAACTCAACCTGAATCTGCGGATAACGCTGCATGAACTCGGCCACCAGAGGCCCGACCAGGGAGACGCCGAGACTCATCGGCGCGGTGATCCGCAGCAGGCCACTAGGCTCTGGATTTGATGCCTCCACTCGACTGAACGCGTACCTCACTTGCTCCAGCGCCAATTTGGCTTCTTCGTAAAACAAGCGCCCCTCGCCGGTGATGGATTGCCGCCGGGTGGTGCGTTTAATCAGCTGGGTATTGAGGGCTTTCTCCAGGCCCTGGATATGCCGCCCGACCATCACCGCCGACATGCCGACTTCACTGGCCGCATCAGCGAAGCTGCCCGCCTCGACGACCGCGACAAAGACTTCCATTTGCCTGAGTTTGCTCATGACCCTGCCTTGCATTCAATACATCAGGTTAAAGGAGTAATAACCGGTGATGCGTTTATCACCCGGGACTTTGTCCCTAGAGTCACTGTAATAAAGTGCATAACGAGGCGCCATTGATGCAAACCCTACTGGACACGTCACTGAATTCTTTTGCGCGGGCCGACCTGTTGCAGGGCTCCACGCCGATTCAGCGGGCCGAACGCCTGGAACAGCTGCTGGGTTTGAAGGCGCAAGGCATCGGCCTGTTTCTCAAGCGCGATGATCACATGTTGATCGGCGGTGGTGGCAACAAACTGCGCAAACTTGAATTCCACCTTGGCGCGGCGCTCGCGGCCGGGGTCGACACGGTCATTACCATCGGCGGTCTCCAGTCCAACCATGCGCGCCTGACCGCCGCGGTGTGCGCCCGTCTGGGCATTGCCTGCGAACTGATCCTGACCCGGTCGGTGCCAAAATCCGAAGTGGACTACGAGCTGAACGGCAACATCCTGCTCGACCAATTGTTCGGCGCAGAAATACGGGTGCTTGCCGGTGGCAGTGACTCACTCGCCGAGGCTGAGAAACGCGCCGTGCAACTTCGAGAAGCCGGACGCACGGTTTTGGTGATACCGACGGGGGGCTCAACGCCGCTCGGCAGCCTCGGTTATGCGCGTTGCGCAGCGGAGATCGCGCAGCAGGAGAGGGAACTGGGCCTCATTTTTAATCAGGTGGTCGTGCCCAATGGCAGCGCTGGCACCCATGCCGGGCTCGCGGCAGGGTTCCAGTTGCTGGGTCGGGGGACGTCGATCGTCAAGTCGTATTCGGTCTTGTCTGATCGGGACACTTCGGCGGAAAGAACCGTGAAGCTGACTCAGGACGCACTGACATTGTTGGGCAGCAACGCCGTCGTTCAGGCTTCAGAGATCGTCATTGATGGTAGTCAGTTGGGCGACGGTTACGGTCTGCCGACGCCCGACATGCTGAACGCGGTTCACCTGATGGCTCGCGCCGAAGGTGTGTTGATTGATCCGGTGTATTCCGGGAAAGCGTTTGCCGGGCTGCTGGGCGATCTCGGGCACGGGCGTTTCCAGCGCGGTGACAATGTGCTGTTTGTCATGACGGGCGGAACGCCGGGGTTGTATGCCTATCGGGAGACATTTCAGGTCTGAAGGTGTGCAGCCGCTTGATCACTACAACGACTTCGCCGACCCGCTGAAAGGCCTGCATCGCAGCAAGGCGCTGGGGATTGCGCAGGTCGTCATGCTGGACGAACTGGCGGTAAACCGGGCGCTGGATAGCATCGATCCGAAAGGCTAGCGGAATTCTGTGGTGAGGCGGATCCATCACCACAAGCGCCGTAGCGAGCAGTACCTTTTGCAACAACAACTCAACATTCAGAAAATGCCTACATCCATTTAACGCCCATTGAGATAGCGTCCGGATCGCTTACAAAAGTTGAAACAAGGACGCTCATGGCTAGCAACACAAACATACCTCCGATTCAAAACCCACCATCAGGCGACGGGCACCCCGCCCGCGACACCCCGCAGGACTATCCGGGCAAAAATCAGGAGGCCCATTATGTTTTTTGGATCAGTGGATTTTCAAAAGGTGATCAAGAGGGTGACGTCTTAAAGTACGAATTGACCGTTCTACCTGAGTTTGAAGACGCAATGATGCGTGTACTCGGCTGGAAAAATCTTGAAGAAAGCGCGTACGGGGACTGCTTGCTGACCGCTGAACAAATCCGACAAATCGCCATGGCACTCGATGTGCAGCTACCGACTGACCTGGACCTCTTCATAGGGGTGCGAGAGTAGTGGCTAAAACCGTTTGATTGCGGCGAGGGGCTTGCCCCCTCGCTGCACTTGCCATTTCAGCCCACGCGACAATCAATCATCCCGCGTCAGCACTTCCAGCAACTCAATTTCAAAAATCAGGTTCGAATTCGGCGTGATCTTGCCCATCGTGCGCTCGCCGTAAGCCAAGTGCGCCGGCACCAGCAATTTGCGCTTGCCGCCGACCTGCATCCCCATAATTCCCTGATCCCAACCCTTGATCACCCTCCCCGTGCCGATTACGCACTGGAAAGGTTTGCCACGGCTGTAGGAAGAATCGAATTCGGTGCCGTCTTCCAGCCAGCCGCGATATTGGGTGGTGATCAGCGCGCCTTTCACGGCGGCTTTACCGTCGCCCACTTCCAGATCGATTACCTGCAATTCATCATTCATCACATTCACTCTATTGTTCTCTCGCCCGATAGGACCCAATGGGCGCCGTTTTCCCAGAAATGCGCGCCATTGGCAACCCATTCGGAACGGTTTTGGGCATTAACCTCAACTAAGATAAGCAACACCAAGGCACACGGATCAATACGACACGATGGCAACTCCTGAATGAATGACGTCTGGACCAGCGCAGCCATCGGCTCGGTGATGCTCGCCCTGATCATCGCGCTGATCTGGCGCGAGCGCTCGCTGCGCAAGCAGTTGGCTGAGCAACGCGCACTGATCGCCAGCCTGTCCGAGGGGCTGCACATCCGCCAGGACGGCGATGCCGAGCGTTTCAAGCGCAGCCAATACTTTGCTCGCATCGGCACCTGGGATTGGGATGTCGATACCGACAAGCTTTACTGGTCAGACGCCATCTATGGAATGTTCGGCTTCAAGATCGGCGAGGTGACGCCCTCCTACGCCCTGTTCTGCACTTGCGTACACCCAGACGACCGGGCCAGAGTCCGGACCGGGGAACTGCGTTGCCTGGAAACCGGCGAAAACCATGATGAGGAATACCGCGTGGTCTGGCCCGACGGCAGCATTCGCTGGCTACGGGAAACCGGCAACGTGGTCAAGAACGACCATGACGCCACCATCAAGATGATGGGCGTGGTGCGCGACATCACCGAGGAAAAAGCCTCGGCCAGCTATCTGCAGCACCTGGCGCATTACGACCCGTTGACCGGCCTGCCCAATCGCCTGGTGCTAGAAGAGCGCCTTTGCGAAGCGCTTGAACAGGCACGCGTCAGCGCCACGCGGGTGGCGTTGGTGTTTGTCGATCTGAATGGGTTCAAGGCGATCAATGACCATTACGGGCATGCGGCCGGCGACCGAGTGCTGATCACTATGGCTACGCGATTAAAGAAAATCCTGCGTTCAACCGACACCGTCGCCCGGATCGGCGGCGATGAATTCGTGGTCATTCTTCAGGGGCTGCCCCAAGGCGTCAGCCTGCAAGACGAGGCACGCCGCATCTGCCAGAAAATCTTCGTCGAACTGTCACCGCCGATCACCATCGGCAACGATCAGCGCCACATCGGCACCAGCCTGGGCGTGGCGGTGTTCCCGGACCACGCGCCGAGCATGGACCGGTTGATTCACATTGCGGACCTGGCGATGTATGAGGCAAAACGCAGCGGGAATAATCAGTATAGGTTGGGCACTGAAAACCCTGCGCGCGCTCACAGCGAATAGTCTTTCGGTGGCCTAACGCTCCACCGGCGTGATGTCCACAATCGTCCCGTTGGTGACCATCACCATCATGTACTTGTCATTGATCTGCACCCACTGCGCCTGTTCTTTTGGCGCTTTCAAGCCTTTCGCCTTCCAGTTGCGCAGTGCTTTGTCGCTGCGTTGGTAAACGTCCGGGGCGCGGTCGCCGACCACCAGCTCGCGGGTGTTGTTGACCCCGGGCTGGACGGTTTTTTGGGGTGGGTCATCCGCTTGAACGATGGGGCTGAGACCGGTGAGGCCTGCGACGAGGGCAAGGCTGGCAATAAAGGTCTTGTTGTTCATTGATGAACCTCCAGTAAATTCGTGGTATCTGAACTCCGACTGCGCCTGTGCTGAATCATTCCTTACTGTTGCGATGATTCTGCAATGGAGTGAGCGTATGTGGCTCGGGGGATGGCGCATATTGAGGGGTTTATCTGAGTCACTGGTTGTCCATTCGGACGCCTTCGCGAGCAAGCCCGCTCCCACATTCGACCGAGTTGTCCAGACGAGCACGGTCAAAATGTGGGAGCGGGCTTGCTCACGAAAGCGGCCTGTCAGTCAACATCAGTTCATGTTCATGGCTGACGCCTGAAGCCCCACCCTTTATCCTTGGCACTCCGCCGTACCGAGTTCTGGAGTAAGCCATGCCCCACGAAGGCAACCTGTTGCAAGCCGCTGTCGTTTTTCTGTTCGCGGCGGTGCTCACCGTGCCCTTGGCCAAACGCCTGCAATTAGGGGCGGTGCTGGGTTATCTGTTTGCCGGGGTCATCATCGGTCCGTCTGTGCTGGGCTTGATCGGCAATCCGCAAAGCGTCAGCCATATTTCCGAACTCGGCGTGGTGTTGCTGCTGTTCATCATTGGCCTGGAATTGTCGCCGCGTCGTTTGTGGGTGATGCGCAAATCGGTGTTTGGCGTCGGCTTGGCGCAGGTGCTGTTGACCGGTTCGGTGATTGGCGTTCTGGCGCTGTTTGTCTTCGGCCAGCCGTTGAACAGCGCCATTGTGCTCGGCCTTGGCCTGGCGTTGTCGTCCACCGCGTTCGGCCTGCAAAGCCTGGCCGAGCGCAAGGAACTGACCAGCCCCCATGGACGTTTGGCGTTCGCGATTCTGCTGTTCCAGGACATCGCCGCGATCCCGTTGATTGCCATGGTGCCGCTGCTGGCGGGCGGCGATCACACCACCACGGCGGCCGAGGACTTGAATCACGGCTTGCGCGTGTTGGGCAGCATTGCGGTGGTGGTGATCGGCGGGCGATATCTGCTGCGCCCGGTGTTTCGCGTGGTGGCCAAATCCGGTTTGCCCGAAGTGTCCACGGCCACCGCGTTGCTGGTGGTGATCGGCACGGCGTGGCTGATGGACCTGGTCGGCGTGTCGATGGCGCTCGGGGCGTTTCTCGCCGGTTTGCTGCTGGCAGACTCTGAATACCGTCACGAACTGGAAGCGCAGATCGAACCGTTCAAGGGGCTGTTGCTGGGGCTGTTTTTCATCAGCGTCGGCATGGGCGCCAACCTGAGCCTGCTGCTCAGTGCACCGATCACGGTGTTGGGGCTGACCCTGTTGCTGATCGCAATCAAGCTGCCGCTGCTGTTTGTGGTGGGCCGATTGGCCGGCGGGCTGGGCAAAGTCAGCGCCATTCGTCTCGGCATCGTGCTCGCTGCCGGTGGTGAATTCGCGTTTGTGGTGTTCAAGATCGGTCGCGACCAGGGTTTGTTCGAGCCGCGCCTGTACGACTTGCTGGTGCTGACGATCACCCTGTCCATGGCCGTCACGCCGCTGTTGCTGTTGTTGTGCGCACGCCTGTATTCGCCGAAAGTGCAGCCCGTGGTGGTGCCGGAGAAATTCCGCGAAATCGACACCGACACCCCGCGTGTGGTGATCGCCGGCATGGGCCGGATGGGCCAGATCGTGGCGCGGATCCTGCGGGCTCAGAACATCAAGTTCGTGGCGCTGGACACCTCGGTGGAAACCATCGAGCTGTCCCGCAGCTTCGGCGGCGTGCCGGTGTTCTACGGCGACCCGATGCGCCCGGAAATCCTCAGCGCGGCCAAGGTCGAGCAGGCGGAATACTTCGTCATCGCCACTGATGACCCGGACACCAACATCAAGACTGCCGAAATCGTGCACAAGCTCTATCCGCACATCAAGATCATCGCCCGGGCACGTAACCGCCAGCATGTGCACCGCTTGGTGGACCTGGGCGCCGAGGCGATTCGCGAGACCTATTATTCGAGCCTGGAAATGAGCCGCCGCACCCTGGTCGGGCTGGGGCTGACCCAGGCGCAGGCCGATGCGCGGATCAAACGCTTCAAGCATCACGATGAACAGGTGCTGGAGGCTCAGCATGCGGTGTATGACGATGCGGCGAAGGTGCTGCAGACCGCCCAGGAAGCCCGGGCGGAATTGGCGCGGTTGTTTGAGTCGGATCAGATGGAGGAGCGGGAAGCGGGTAAGGCTTGAGTCATTGGGTGATAGTGATGCCGCCTTCGCGGGCAAGCCTCGCTCCCACAGGGATCACCGGACCTGTAGGAGCGAGGCTTGCCCGCGAAGAACGATAACGCGATGTGATGTCAGGCCAACTTCTTCAACTCAACGGTCTCCACCGCAAACCGATCCGCCAAAAACGGCGTGATATCCAACGGCAACGGTTCGTTGTTAACCAGCTTATCCAGCAACACCCCGGTAATCGCCGACGTCAAAATCCCCGTGCGGAAATGCCCGCAGGCATTGAGATAGCCCTCTACCCCATGCATCGGCCCAAGAATCGGCAACTCATCCGGCGACCCTGGCCGCAGCCCGGCCCAGGTCCGTTTGAGGTTCACATCCGCCAACTCGGGAATACACCGAACAGCCCCCTGCACCAACCCGGCAATTTCCGGATACGTGGTGGTCACGTCGAAGCCTTTATCCTCCGTCGTGCTGCCAATCAGGATTTCGCCGTTGTCCTTCTGCGCCACATAACAATCGCTGGTGGTCAGGCAACCGTTGAGGATTTTCGGCATGCGCTCGGTCAGCAGAATCTGACCTTTTACCGGTTTCACCGGAATCCGGATCCCGGTGGCCTGCTCGCTCAGATCCGCCGCCCAGGCACCCGCCGCATTGATCAGCGTGTTGCAATGAAACACTCCGGCTTCGGCCGTCTGCACACCGCTGACGCGGGAACCGTGGTGCAAAACCCCGGTGACGTTGGTGTTGAAGTACAGGTCGACGCCGTTCTGCCGCGCGCCTTCGGTGTAGGCATCGGCCAGTCGGAACGGGCTGACCTGATGGTCGCAGAGAAACTCCAGCGCCCCGCTCGCCTCATGGCTGACACTCGGCTCGGCCTCGCGCAGCGCCGCCTGATCGAGCCAGCGCACCTGATCCGCCAGATGCGGAATGCAGGCAACGATGTGCTCGGCGTAGAGGCGGTCTTCATCGTCATAGATCACGAACTTCAGGCCGGTCTTCTCGAACTTGAAATCCATCCCGTGGTGGTCTTTCAACTCCTGGTGCAGCGCCGGGTACATGGCGTTGGACTGCAAGGCAAAATCGAAGAACGACGGCGGCAAAATGTGCGGCGTGCTGGCGTCCACCACCACCGCCGAACCCAGGGCGTCGCGCTTGCGGTTGGCCGACATCATGCGAAAGAAAATCACCCCGCAACCCAGCCCCACTGACTCGCCAATCGCCCATAGGCCACCGGCGGAAGCGCGGGTTGCATTTCCCGGGCGCTTGCAGTCGATTAACGCGACCCTGAGGTTTTTGCGTTTCGACAACTGATAAGCGCAGGACGCCCCGATCACACCGCCACCGGCGATGACCACGTCATAAAACCTACTCATGATGTGCGGCCTCCGTGCCGACGGAGTGGAACGCAGAAAAGGGAATCGGATCAATCGGAAAACGCGGCCGCAACCAGCCCACGTCCTGCCGACCCGTGGCTTCGCGCAAGCGGTCGGTGCAATAGCCGACGCACATCCGCCCCTGACAATCGCCCATGCTCACCCGAGTGCGCATTTTCAGGCTGGCCAGGTCTTGCACGCCCTGCTCCAGCGCCCGGTCGATATCGGCGCGGGTCGCGTGTTCGCAGCGGCAAATCACCGTGTCGGCGGCCGGCAGCGCGGTTTGCCCGGCGCCGCGTTCGGTGTAGCGGTCCACTGCTGCACGGAAGCGCACGATGGCCTTGAGTTTTGACAAATAGCGGTTGCGCCGAACCAGCGCCAATTCGGCGTCCAGCACGTCCCGTTGCAACAGGATCGACGTGGCCGCGATCCGCCCCGCGAGCATCGCCGCTTCGCCACCGCGAATCCCGCCCATATCACCGGCCAGGTGCACGTGGGGCTCGCTGCTTTGCTGCCAGATATTGGCGCTGGCCCGCAGGTAACAGTCGTCGCTGAAGCCATGGTTCAGGCCCATCTGCTGACTGAGTTGGGTGCGCGGGATGAAACCGTAGCCAACCGCCAGGGTTTGCGCCGGAACCTGCTCGGCGCGGCTCAGGTCCGGCACCCAAGTGTTGGAATACGGCGCCACGGTCACGGAGTTCAGCTCACCTTCGCCCTGCGCCGCCACCACGCCCCAGCCGTAATGCATCGGGATGCCATGCAGTTTGAGGAACGCGAGCATGCTCAAGCCATCGAGGAACAGCTGCGGCTTGTTCAGCAGCGACAGGCTTTCCCGAGCGATCTTGCCGAACGCGCACGCCTCATACACACCCGCGACGGTCACGCCGGACGCGTGCAACTGACAGGCCACCAACGGCAATAACGGTCCGGTGCCAGCAATCACCACCGGCCCCTGCGGCTTGACCACTCCGCTCTTGATCTGCAATTGCAGACCGCCCAGCAGGATAACGCCGGGCAAGGTCCAGCCCGGAAATGGCACGCTGCGCTCATGGCAACCGGCCGCGAGCAGCAGTTGCGGGTAGTCGATTTCCTGCAACTGCTCGTCGCTGTCCAGCACCACCAACGCGCGCGTGCCTTCGGCGCCGATCACGCGGTGATTCAGGCGCACGTCGATCAGCGCCGAGTGTTCCTGAAACTCGCCATGCAAGGTGTCCAGCGCTTCCGAGTAGCGCGGCCCCAGATAGTCGAGTTGCACGCCATCGCGCAGCGGTCCGCGATAGACCACACCCCCCAGCCGCGAAGCTTCTTCAAGCAATGTGCAACGCACGCCGTGTCGGGCCAGTTCAATGGCCGCAGCCATCCCCGCCGGCCCGCCGCCAACGATCACCGGAAGCTGGCTCATACGCCCTCCTGCTCAACGATGCGGTTGACTTGGGTTTCGACTGTCATGCCGTCACGCACTAAGGTCTGGCAGGCGCGACGTTTGTGTCGGCCATTGATTTTCACCAGGCAGCATTGGCACACGCCCATGCCGCAATAGGCGCCGCTGATTTGGTCGTGATCGTTACGGGCCACCTGGCGCAGGCCAAGGGATTGAATGACCGAGAGGACGGTTTCGCCGAGGGCGGCGCGGACCGCCTGGCCGTTGATGTGCACAGTCATATCCGCGCGCAGCAGCGGCTGGATATCAAACGTTCTGTCTAAGCGTGGCATTGCGATGTTCATCCATGATGAGTTCAGGTGAGGTTCCACAGCTCCTTGCTGCACTACACCTTGCGGGCCACGGCTATGTAAAAACTCGCACTGGTACTTCGACAGCGCAACAGGGTGCGCGTCAAAGCAATGTAGTCGAAGCCGCAGTAGGGGCTTGGATCTTTTACGGTAGGAGAAATTGCGTAAGAGAATATTGATCCAGGCCAGTGAAAGACGCCGCCCCCACCTCGTCGATCAGTTGGAGAACACGTACTCGCCCCTGACCTTTTTCGCGCCGATGAAGCCCAGGTCCGGGAACAGCAGGTTTTTGACCAAGGCGACGAAGAACGCCATGCCCAAGGTGATTGCGACGCCGACCACAGTCATCACCGGGTCTTCTTCATAACCCTTGAACATCCGCGAGACCTGGCTGACCGTCAGAATCACGTAAATGGTGTAAGCCTGTGGCACGTACTTGTAGAAGCCCCAGGCGAACGCCAGCGGTACCAATGCCGCAAACAAGGTGAAGAACACGACCGCACCGGAGCCGATCATCGCGCCCAGGTAAAACCCGGAGACCGCTCCCAGCAAGGCTTGAACGCAAGTCAGCGCGATCAGAATGTTGACCTTGAGTGAGTGCTTTTCGCGCAGTGCCGGATCCGGCCTGGCCCCAATCCAGTAAGCCAGTACCCGATCCTTGACCGCCCCACCGGAGAACGCCTTGAACGTCTCGGTTTTGGAACGCCCGGCGTCGAGCATCGCCACCAGTTGCCGTTTGATTTCCTTTTTGTCCAATGTACTTCTCCCCTTCTTGAGTCAATGCAAACTAAGGGGCGCATCTTCGCTTTATTGGACGCCAGAAAGCAAAACGCCGCTTCCACCCGAGGCGGAAGCGGCAGAGGCATGAGCCTCAGAAGATCAATGCATGAACAGGGCGATCAGGATGATGATCGGGATTGGCACGCCAAGAAAGAACAGCAGTAATGAGCGCATGGTAATTCTCCTGGGTTAGCGAACAGGTGGCACGGAAGTGGTGGTCACATAAGCGTCAGTTTCCACATACTCCACGGCATCCCGACGACGACCGCCGAAGGTAGCGGCGAGGCTGGCGAAAAACGCACCGATCAGCAGCGCAATGAACATCCACAGCGACGTCCAGGCAGCGACTTTGGCAGCAGTGTCAGCCGCTTGTTGTGCAGCCAGTTTGGCGTCGGCCACGGCTTTTTGGGTGCGGGCATAGACTTCATCGACACGGCGTTCGGCATCGGCTTGGGTCAGGTTGGTGCGCTGGGCGACCAGCTGGGCCAGGTAAGTCCGGTCTTCGGCAGACAGCTGACCATCATTGCTCAGGGAGCGGACGAAGATGCGCGTCACAGTGCTACGGGCAGCGTCATCACTGACGGCAGCCGGACGATCATCGCGGAACAGGCTGTCAACGAAGTAACCATACTGGTCGCTGTCGGTATTGCCCGCCGCAGTGCCCGCGGCTTGAGTCGCAACACCGGCAGCGCCACCGACCACACTCGCCCCGGCTTGCACACCACCGCTGACGATGCTGCTGACCGAACCGACGACCAGCGTCGCGGTCACCAGCGTTGCAACGCACCAAGCCAGGAAGCCATGAGCCGTGTCACGGAAATAGACTTCATCACCGTGCATGTTGGCCCATTTGACCCGCAGGCGACCGGCGATGTAACCACCGAGCCCGGACGCGACGATCTGTGTAACGGCCAGCCAGATAATCGTTGAAATCCCCAGGCCCTTGGCACTCACACCTTCGTTAGCCCAAGGCGAAACGGCCGAGAATCCAAGACCAAAACCCAGCAGTACCAGAATCAGCGATAACGCAGCTGCCGCAGCGGCACCGGCGAAGATCGCTCCCCAGGACACACCCGAGAGCGTGCTTGATTCTTCTGCGGCAGGATAGAAACCATCAGAGGATCTATTCATTGTTGTATCGCTCCAGGCAGGAAAGATGGTGTTACAACTCTTCGAATGAGTAATTGCAGTCACCGTGCCAGTCGCCAACTTTCAATAAATCGATTTATTTCAACTGCTTATAAATTTTGAACTTCCGAAATCCATGCAAATTGCAAGGAAGCGGCAATCGCAGCGGGTTTTATGCATTGGACGATCCAAAGCTCGCAGCCTCGTTTCACTCGACAGCGGCTACAGGGAATACGCATTACTCTGTAGCCGCTGTCGAGTGAAACGAGGCTGCGAGTTCTTGTCTTTCCTTCACGTGAAGTTTTATTTAGAAAGTCCGCAAGCATTTATTGGCAAAATGCCCCCACACTCTGCCATGAACTGACTATCAGGCCAGCCCTATGACCCGCATCTTGACCATCGAAGACGACGCCGTGACCGCCCGGGAAATCGTCGCCGAACTCAGTAGCCATGGCCTCGACGTCGATTGGGTCGACAATGGCCGCGAAGGCCTGGAGCGTGCGGTCAGCGGCAACTACGACCTGATCACCCTCGACCGCATGCTGCCGGAGCTCGATGGCCTGGCCATCGTCACCACGCTGCGGACCATGGGCGTGGCCACGCCGATCCTGATGATCAGCGCCCTCTCCGACGTCGATGAGCGGGTGCGCGGCTTGCGGGCCGGTGGTGACGATTACTTGACCAAGCCGTTTGCCACCGATGAAATGGCCGCCCGGGTTGAAGTGCTGTTGCGTCGCCAGAACACCGTGACCGCCCAGGCGACCACGCTGCGGGTCGCCGATCTGGAGTTGAACCTGATCAGCCATGAAGCCAGTCGCGACGATCAGTTGCTGACGCTGCTGCCCACCGAGTACAAGTTGCTGGAATTCCTGATGCGCAACACCGGGCAAATCCTCTCGCGGATGATGATCTTCGAAGAGGTCTGGGGTTATCACTTCGACCCGGGCACCAACCTGATCGACGTGCACATTGGCCGGCTGCGCAAGAAGATCGATCCGCCTGGCAAAGTCCCACTGATTCGGACCGTGCGAGGCTCGGGTTATGTCATTGCTGAACCCCTCTAACGGCTGGCGCTCTTCCAGCAGCCGCTTGCTCGCGCTCTACAGTTCGCTGTTCGTGATCTGGAGCGGGATTCTGATGGGGGTCATGTATTACGAAGTGTCCGCATACCTGGACAACCTGGCCAAGCACTCGCTGATGCAACGCCAGCATCTGTTTTCGCACTTTAAGGGCGAGCAATTGGCCGACGCCCTCGCCGTCAGCATGACCTTTGACATTCGCGGCATCGACGCCTATGGCCTGTTCGATTCGCAGCACCGCTACCTCAGCGGCGCGCTGCGGCACATGCCCGAAGGCCTGCCGCTGGACGGCAAGATTCACATGCTCGGCGACTGCGCAGAGTCTGACGACCCCAGCCTGCCCACCGACAGTTGCGACGCGGTCGCGACCCAGACCAAGGACGGTCGCTGGCTGGTGCTGGTGCGCGATAACGGTTCGCTGTTTGCCGTGACCCGGATCATTCTGCACGCGTTGCTCTGGGGCGTGACGCTGACCATCCTGCCCGGCATCGCCGGTTGGCATCTGTTGCGGCGGCGTCCGCTGCGGCGGATTCGGGCGATCCAGGCCAGCGCCGAGGCCATCGTCGCCGGCGACCTGACCCGGCGCTTGCCGCTGTCCAACCGCCGCGATGAGCTGGACATGCTCGCCGCCATCGTCAACGCCATGCTCGAACGCATCGAACGCCTGATGAACGAGGTCAAGGGTGTGTGCGACAACATCGCCCACGACCTGCGCACACCGCTGACCCGCTTGCGGGCGCAGTTGTACCGGATCCAACAGCAGGCGGATGACGGCTCGCCCCTGGCCGTGCAGCTCGATTCCGTCCTCGGTGAAGCGGATACGCTGATGGCACGGTTTCGCGGGTTGCTGCGGATTTCCGAACTGGAGGATCGCCAGCGCCGATCCGGTTTTGTCCAGTTGGAACCGGTGCCGTTGTTGCAGGAACTGCATGACTTTTACCTGCCGCTGGCGGAGGAAGGCGAACTGGTGTTCAAGCTGCAACTGCCGGCATCGCTGCCGATGTTGAACGGTGATCGGGCGCTGTTGTTTGAAGCGGTGGCGAACCTGTTGAGCAACTCGATCAAATTCACACCGCCCGGTGGCGAGGTGGTTTTGCGGGGGATCAATGAAGGTGGACGGACGCGAATCGAAGTGCTCGACTCAGGGCCCGGTATTCCAGAAAGCGAACGCGAAGCGGTGTTCCAGCGCTTTTACCGTGCCGAGGGCGGGAATCAGAAAAGCGGGTTCGGATTGGGGCTGTCGATCGTTGCGGCGATTGTCAGCCTGCATGGGTTTGCGCTTGAAGTGGGCAGCAGTGAGCTTGGTGGGGCGCGGTTGGTGCTCGATTGCGGACAGGACTTGATACCTCAAACCTGACCCAACATCCGAGCTAACACAAACCTGTGGGAGCGGGCTTGCCCGCGATGGCGGCCTGACAGGCAAAACACTGTCGTCTGACACTCCGCTATCGCGGGCAAGCCCGCTCCCACAGGGTCTTGTGGTGTTTATCAGGTTGGGTAATTGGCCCGCAGGGCTTCTAGCCCACCCTGATAAATCCCGGCAAACAACGCCTCAACCTCTGCCTCACTGACACCGACGGGCGTGAACCGACCCGACCACGTCACCCGAGCCCCCTGCCCTTGAGCCTCTACCTTGATCGTCGCCAGGTACTCAGTCGCCGGAAACGGTGCCTGCAAAATCGAGTAGCTGTAGGTCTTGCCGGCGTTATCAAACGTCTCCAACCGCTCAACCACCACCGCGCCGTCGGACGTTTGCAGACTGCGCACTCGCCCGCCTTCACTCAGTTCGCTTTTCGGAATAAACGGCAGCCAGTCCGGCAGCGTGTCGAAGCCGCCAATCAATTGCCACACCGCATCGGCCGAAGCCGGAATATCAATAAACGCTGATGCCTTTGCCATGTAATGCTCTCTCTCAATCAATAAAATTCAGATCGCCATGCTGTCGACGACACCGCCGTCGACCCGCAATGCCGCGCCCGTCGTGGCCGAGGATAACGGCGAAGCGATGTAGGCCACCAGGTTGGCGACTTCCTCGACATCCGCCACGCGCTGGATGATCGAGGTCGGCCGCGCCTTGCGTACAAATGCGTCGGCCTCTTCCCGGACACTGCGCCCCGATTCGGCGGTGGCGTCCTTGAGCATTTGCTCCAGGCCATCGGTCAAAGTCGGGCCCGGCAGGATCGCATTGACCGTCACGCCAGTGCCCGCCAGCCGTTTGGCCAAGCCATGGGACACCGCAAGGTTGGCGCTTTTGGTCACGCCGTAATTGAGCATGTCGGCCGGGATCGCGATGCCGGATTCCGAGGACAAGAAGATCACCCGGCCCCAGCCCTGCTTGACCATGTCCGGCACGTAATGCCGGGACAGGCGCACGCCGGAGATCACGTTGACCTCATAGAAACGCGTCCACTCGCTGTCGGGCGTGTCGAAAAAATCCACCTCGTTGAAGATCCCGAGGTTGTTCACCAGGATGTCCGCGCGCGGTTCGGCGGCGAACAGTTGCTCAGCCCCTTCGGCCGTGCCGAGGTCGGCGGTCAGGCCGCGCAATTGCGCGCCCGGCACGCTCTGGCGAATGCTCGCCAGCGCCTGTTCGACCTTGGCCGTCTCGCGGCCGATCACCACCACCGTGGCGCCGGATTCGGCCAGCGCCTTGCTGATGCCCAGGCCAATGCCGGCAGTGCTGCCGCTGACAATGGCGAGTTTTCCAGTCAGATCGATCTTCATGCTCAAACTCCTCAGATTGGCAATGGAGCGCGTTCGCTCACCAGTTTCGCGTCACGCATCGCCTGCCAGAATGCAGCGGGGATCACGGCCGACAGTGCCGCAACATCTTCAGCAATCCGGTCCGGACGGCTGGAGCCCGGAATCACCGCCGCCACGGCCGGGTTGGCCAGCGAGAACTGCAAGGCTGCAGCCTTGATGTCGACACCGTGGGCAGCCGCGATGCGTTTGATCTGCTCGACTTTGTTGACGATGGCCGGGCTGGCTTTCTGGTATTCGAAGTGCGTACCGCCGGCCAGAATGCCCGAGCTGTAAGGACCGCCGACCACGATTTCAACGTTCTGCGCCAGCGCCGCGTCCATCAGACGTTGCAAGGCGCGGTCGTGGTCGAGAAGAGTGTAGCGACCCGCCAGCAGAAAACCGTCCGGCTGGGCTTCAGTCAGATCAAGGGTCAGTTCGCAAGGTTCGACCTTGTTCACGCCCAGGCCCCAGCCCTTGATCACGCCTTCTTCGCGCAAACGGGTCAGCACTTTGAACGCGCCGGTACGGGCCTGATTGAAGTATTCCAGCCATTGATCGCCGTAGAAGTCCTGAGCGATGTCATGCACCCAGACGATGTCGAGGCGATCGGTTTGCAGGCGCTTGAGGCTGTCTTCGATCGAGCGCATCGTTGCGTCGGCGCTGTAGTCGTTGACGATCTTGTTCGGGCGGCCGTGTTCGAACACCCCGCTCTTTTCACCCAGGTCGCGGGCGGCAGCGTCTTCGACTTCATCCAGGATGACCCGGCCAACTTTGCTGCTCAGCACGTAGTCGTCGCGGTTGTATTGGGCCAGTGCGGTGCCCAGGCGAATCTCCGACAGGCCCGAGCCGTAGAACGGCGCGGTGTCGAAGTAACGCACGCCGGCATCCCAGGCGGCGTGCACGGTGGCCTGCGCCTCGTCTTCAGGAATGGCGCGGAACATGTTGCCCAATGGAGCGGTACCGAAACCCAGCGTGCCGGGCAGTTTGTCTTTCAAGCTCATGATTCAATCCTCGTCAGTTTCAGTGGTCAGTTGCCTGACCGTTGAGCAGATCCTAGATTGCGATGGTCGGACCGTCCAAGACATAATGTGCAGCACTTAAGTCCCGATAGGTCTGACATGATCGACATTCGCCAATTGCGCTACTTCGTCGTCGTCGCCGAAGAAGAACACGTCGGTCGCGCCGCCGAACGTTTGCACATCTCCCAGTCGCCCTTGAGCCGGCAGATCGCCCAGCTCGAAGAACGCCTGGGCCTGACCCTGTTCGAGCGCAGCCAACAGCGCATCCGCCTGACCCGCGACGGCCAGACCTTCCTCGCCGAAACCCGCGCCCTGCTGACCCACGCCAGCCGCCTCGAATCCCTGGGCAAACGCCTTGGTCGCGGCGAAGAAGGTGGCTTGTGCATCGGCTATATCGAAAACGCCATGCACGCCGGCGTGTTGCCCAATGCCTTGCGGGTGCTGCGCGTCGACCGACCGAGCGTGCACGTTGCGCTGTACAACCTGAGCTCCGCCGAACAACTCGAAGGCCTGCGCCAGCGTAGTCTGGATATCGCCCTGGTCAGTGAACCGCCCGTCGCCGACGACCCGGACCTGCTGGGTTTTCAAGTGCTGGACGACCCGATGCTGCTGGCCCTGCCCGAACACCATCCCCTCGCCCAGCAGGCCACGCTGACCCCGGCGGACCTGGCCGATCAGGAATGGATCGGCGTGCAGCACCGCCAGAATTGTGCCAGCCGCGAAGACTTCGTCAGCGCCTGCATCCGCGCCGGTTTCACCCCGGACATTCGCATGGAAGCCACCGAGCCTTTCACTGCGTTGGGGCTGGTGGCGTCGGGGCTGGGGATTGCGATGATTCAGAAAGGCTTGAGCCGCAATGCACCGCCGGGCGTGGTGCTGCGGGAAGTACCGTGGATTTCGTTTACCACGCCCTTGTGGGCAGCGTGGCACCGGATCAATTTGCGGCCGTTGGTGGAGACGTTCAGGAAGGTGCTGACCGAGCCGGGCCCGCATTGATCGTTCCCACGCGTGGGAGCGATCAAAAACCTTTTGGCCTGCAAAACCTCAATGTCTGGAGTTCACAAAACCCCTGTGGCGAGGGGATTTATCCCCGTTCGGCTGCGCAGCAGTCGCAAATCCTGTGCATGCGGTTTGACTGAATGACCGCGGCTGCAGGTTTTTGGTTGCTGCGCACCCCACGGGGATAAATCCCCTCGCCACAGAGCTGGGTGGATGAATAGGTCCTGTCGCGCTCGCCTGTTTAACACCGAAACAGCGCTTGTTTAAACACCCTCGAAGATACTTCCTGAAAGCTACAAATCCTTGCGCCGTTGCCTACGGCTGCGCCAGAATCCACCGGCTTGTGCGCCTTGGGGCTGCTCGGTAACTTGATTCCCGTCACTGCCCATCAGTGATCGGGTTTAGTCGCCCGCGTTAACTCAGTTGTGCGTGCATCTGTCATGCAGGTCTTTCATTCCTGTACTTGATGGTGGCTGTACGCAGGGCGCCCTAGGGCGCGCCGGATTGCTGAGTTTCCCGGTCGACTAACCTGCGTGCAGCTGCCTCCCCTTACGTTTAGTCGCAAGAGGGGTGGCACCCAATTTGGAAACTCAGCATATGTTCAAAGTAACGCCCAACCCACCGGACACTGATCCGGCCTCCCCCTACGAGCCCGATTCAAAAAAACTCAACGAGGCAGCCGAGCGAGCGCTCGACTTCCACTTCCCATCGAACGCCGACATCAAAGCCACCCCGCGAACCCGCAGCACCCTGTTCTCCGTAGACCCCGAGGCCACGGCCGAAACCCTGGCGGTCTATCTGGTCGAAATACTCGCCTCGGTCGACGTGATGGTCCATCAGTTGGTGGATCACCTGGAGGGAGAGTCGCGCTACGCCCTGCTGGGTATTTCCAACAGCATCATGGTGGCGGAGATCACCGCGAACCGGGTGTTGGACAAGATTGATCTGCCCAAATAAGCGCCGCTTTCTGTGGCGAGGGAGCTTGCTCCCGCTGGGTCGCGAAGCGGCCCCAAAACCTGCAACTGCGGTCATTCAGGTACACCGCATGCACAGGGTTTACGACTGCTGCGCAGTCGAGCGGGAGCAAGCTCCCTCGCCACAGGTAAATCCCTGCGCCACGGGTAGGGCTTTCATTTCAGGTGGGTCTTGCATCACAGGTAACCCCCTCATCACCGGCGCTCTCTCGCCACAGGGTTTGATGCTTTACTGAAAAGACCCCAAAAACCCTGCGAGTAGCCCTCCCATGAACCGCAACGACCTGCGCCGCGTGGACATGAACCTGCTGGTGATTTTCGAAACGTTGATGTTCGAGAAGAACCTGACCCGGGCCGGGGAGAAGCTGTTCCTCGGTCAGCCTGCGGTCAGTGCTTCGCTGGCGAAGTTACGCGATCTGTTCGACGATCCGTTGCTGGTGCGCAACGGTCGGGTGCTGGAGCCGACCCAACGGGCGTTGGCGATTCTCAAGGAGTTGCAGCCGGCGATGGACACCATCTCCGGTGCGGTCAGCCGGGCCAAGGATTTCGACCCGTCGACCAGCCGTGATGTGTTTCGCATCGGCCTGTCCGACGACGCCGAGTTCGGTCTGTTTCCGCCGCTGCTCAAGCAGATACGCGAAGAAGCGCAGAACGTCGTGGTGGTGGTGCGGCGGGTGAATTACCTGTTGATGTCACCGATGCTCTCCTCCGGGGAGATTTCCGTCGGGATCAGCTACACCACGGAACTGCCGGCCAATGCCAAGCGCAAGAAGTTGCGGGACTTGAGCGTGAAGATTCTGCGTGGCGATAACCGTCCGGGTCCATTGACCCTGGATGAGTATTGCGAACGTCCCCATGCGCTGGTGTCGTTTTCCGGGGATTTGACCGGTGCCATCGACAACGATCTGGCACGCATCGGCCGCTCGCGGCGGGTGGTGCTGGCGGTGCCGCAGTTCTCCGGGCTGCGCGCCTTGCTGACCGGCACCGATATGCTGGCCACGGTGCCGGACTACGCCGCGTGTGCGTTGATCGAAGGCAGCAACCAGATGCGAGCCGACGACCCGCCGTTTGACATCGTGCTGTCCGAACTGTCCATGGTCTGGAACGGGGTCAACGATAACGATCCGGCAGAACGTTGGTTGCGCTCGCGAATTGCCCAACACATGTCGGCTGAACTGCCGGTGCTCTGAGCGAGTTGAAATCCGGATCGGTCTCGCGCAGAAAGATCGGCATGTCGGTCATCGGCGGCATGGCGGGAATGTCGAAACACATCTGGATCACCCAGCCACGGTGATAACTGGCGTGATTGACCACGTGCAGCAGCATCGCGCCGGCGCTCATGGTGCCGCTTTCGCCCGAGACAAAAGTGAACTCGACGGGTTTATCCAGCGACCTCTCTGTCTGTCGGGCGCTCCAGTTGCAATACCAGTGATCGATCTCCCTTTGCGCCATGTGCAAATCAGCGAGGTCGGGATGCAGCAGATCGTGTGAGGTTTTGAAGCCGTGCCCTCGGCCTTCGAGGTGAGCCTGCCAGATGCAGTCCACGACGTAGATGTGGTTCAGGGTGCCGATCATGTTCTTGAACACCGACACTCGCTCCTTGTTGACCTCCCCCGGCGGCAATGCGGCCAGGCTGTCAAAGAGGCGCTGATCGGCCCATTGCTTGTAATCGGCAAGCATGCGGGCGGTGCGTACGTTGATCATCAGAGTTCTCCCATTACGATGGGCGCACTGGCAAGCATAGACCGCTCGGCGTACTGCATCGCAATGGCTGATAACCGGCACTGTGCCACAACGCAGCCTCGCGGTGGTCGGCAGCTGATCCAGCGATTCCGTTTCGTGAGTGAACTCGGGAGGTTTCAGGTGCGCTTGAGGATCTGGTCCATCACCCAATCGGTTTTCAGCGCCTGTTCGGCCACCGCCGGATGCTGCGAAACGCCACGGATGTGAGCGTTCATGCCCAGCACGTGATGCCACTGGATGTGCTCGTGATGGTCGATGAGCAGGCTCAGGTGCTCATACGCTTCAAGCTGCACCGGGTGTTCATCGAACACTGAAAAACTGATCCGGCCCTTGCTGCCGATCAGCTCGACCCGGTCTTCTCGGCGATCCGCCACGAAATTCCAGCAGCCCATGCCCAGGGCACCCGAAGCGAACCGCCAACTGGCGCTGACGGCGTCTTCGGCGGCATACAAACCGGCCTGCCGCGCGGTGAAACCGGCGACTTCGACGATATCGCCGAGCAGATACTGGAACAGGTCAAGACCATGACTGGCCAGGTCGGCGAAGTAGCCGCCGCCGGCCATCACCGGATTCGTGCGCCAATTGTCGGCGCCACCCAGATCGTTCGGGGAAGGTGCTTTGGTCAGGGTCCAGGACAGATGCCGCACCTCGCCGATCCGCCCCTCCTCCAACCACTGCCGCACGTGTTGAAAGCGCGGTAGCGAGCGTCGGTAATAGGACACGAACAGGTGCAATCCGGCGTCGGCAAAGACCTGTTGCATCTCGCGGCTTTGCCCGGCATTCAGCGACATCGGTTTTTCGACGCAGCAATGCTTGCCGGCCGCAGCGACCATCAAGCTATAGGCATGGTGACTGTCGGGGGGCGTGGCGATGTACACCGCGTCCACCTCGGGATCATCGATCAGCGCCTGTGCATCGGTGTAAACCCGGGCGATGCCGTGGCGTGCGGCGTAGTCGGTGACCGCCTCCAGGCGTCGCCCCATCACTGCCACCAGCGCCGAACCGGGGGCCTTGTAAAAGGCCGGCCCACTCTTGCGTTCGGCGACACTGCCACAACCGATCATGCCCCAGCGTACGACGTCCATGTTTTCTCCTTGATCCTTAGCCTATGCTCAAGGCGCGCAGGTCCAGATGACCGTCCTTGAGCGGCGGGCACCAATAGTAACCGCCAGTGATCGGACGGCTGATGCGGTACAAACCGTCGGTGATGCCATCTTCCAGTCCGCTCATGCGTCGCAGCTGGGCCTCGAACGCATCGAGGGAAAAACCGAACGCCAGGAACATCAGGCCGGCACGATCCCCTTCGATCCACGGCATCGAGCGACGGACCACGAACGCCTCGGGGGCGAAGCTTTCCTGGGCCGTGCGTTTGACGTGGGCGGAAATCGGCGCGTCATCCAGCTCTTCGTTATCGCTCAAGCGTCGGCCCATGATGTTGTCCTTTTCATGGGACGGCATCGCGTGGAAGCCTTTCAGGTCGTGCTGCCACTGCTGGATCGCGGCGAAGCTGCCACCGACCAGGCCTTCAGCGCCGTCGCCCAACAGCGCGGCGGCCACGGCGGCTTCGTCGTGCGGGTTTTCGGTGCCGTCTTCGTAGCCGGTCAGGTCGTGGCCGGTCATGTGGCGGAAGGTTTCGTTCATCTGCACCAGGCGCAGGGCCGGGGCCAGCGAGGCTTCGATGGCGTGGCTGCGATTGAGCAACTCGCCACGGTCGACGCCATGCAGCCAGCACCAGAGCGCGTGTTGGGTCGACGGGTTGTCGACGCCGACACCGGTCAGCGCCGGAAACGGTCGCAGGCCATCGATTTGCGCGTGCAGCGCCTTGACCAGGGATTCACCAAAGCCGACCACCACCGACTTTCCGTCCACCAGCTGCATCAAGTTATCGAGCGCGGCTGGCAAGGCTTCGGCGGATTCGAGGGCGAAGAACATATGACGGGCTTGAGGCGGAACGGGGGTGGCGAGAATGCCCGGCTGGTAGTAACTCATATGAACTCCTTGAAAAAGAGCGCGGAGTTTAACCGGGGATGAGCCTTTCTGTGCACTCCCTGTCGCAGCTCCCTTGTGGTGAGGGGATTTATCCCCGTTCGGCGGCGAAGCCGTCGTGAAATGAGACAACTCGGTGCGCCAGATAGACCGTGCGTTCAGGTTTTACGACTGCTACGCAGCCGAACGGGGATAAATCCCCTCACCACAAGTCAGTTGCTACATGGGATTTGTTGAGAGTGGGGATTCATTGCGAAACGCGCTCGGGCTCATGCCGGTCCAGCGTTTGAAGGCTCGGCGAAAGCTGCGCACGTCGCTGTAGCCGACTTCTTCGGTGATGCGCTCGATGGACAGGTCCGGATTGGCCAGCAGGCTCATCGTCCGGGCCTGGAGTACTTGTTCCAGCAGCGTCTCGAAAGTCAGCGCATGTTCGGTCAGGCGCCGACGCAAGGTGCGGCTGCCGGCAAGCAACTCTGGCCGCCCGACCAGTTACGCCAGGGAATCAGCCGTGGCCCGCGCAGGAACTCGGCCAACGCGGGGGTTGAGCCCAGCGCGGTGAAGGCGCCAATGACGCTCGCCCGTTGCAGCAGTTGGCGCCGTGTTAAATCCATCGTCATGAATCGCATCCGCCGTTCTTATTGTGGGAATGGCGTTGGCCGTCGCCGTGCACCGCCGGGCTTTTCCGCTCATCACCACAACCGCTCAGCAGCGCGGCGAAGATGCCGCCCATCAACGCCAAACAAAGGCTAGGCTTTTCAGAGACTCGACTGGCCCGCATGGTTGTCCTCTCGTTGGGCATCCCTCGCGGGGAGCACTTTTTATTGTGATCAGGCACAGGTCAACACTAAGGCACCAACGCGCACGGGTTGAGGGCATCGGGGGCCAACAAGGGGGGCATCTGAGGCCATGACCGTAGGTGCCGGCCGTTCCACGATCGAAAACCCTGAACCGCCGAACGATGAGATGAGTCATGACAAGCGAGGCCGAGGTCTGCTAAAACGATTCATCAGTTCATCACCCAATCCAGACGGGGTAGCGACATGACCACAGCACACATCCTTGGCAACCTGTTTCCCGATTCAAGCGACATCCCGGAAAAATACCGCCTCGACGGTCAGACCGAGCAGCGTGAATACCTGGTCGATGGCGAACTGAAAACCTGGTCCGGCCCCCTCGCCCAAGTCCGCAGTCCCGTGTACCTGACCGGCGAAAATGGCGACGAACAAGTGATCCTCGGCAGCACGCCGCTGCTCGACGCTGAAACTGCATTGACCGCACTGGACGCCGCCGTCCGCGCCTATGACCGGGGTCAGGGACTGTGGCCGACCATGCGCGTGGCCGAACGCATCCAGCACGTCGAAACATTTCTGGGCCTCATGCGCGAACAGCGTGAGGCGGTGGTCAAGCTGCTGATGTGGGAGATCGGCAAGAACCTCAAGGACTCCGAGAAAGAGTTCGATCGCACTTGCGATTACATTGTCGACACCATCAACGCCCTCAAGGAACTCGACCGCCGCTCCAGCCGCTTCGAGCTGGAACAGGACACCCTCGGGCAGATCCGCCGCGTTCCACTGGGCGTCGCCTTGTGCATGGGCCCTTACAACTACCCGCTGAACGAAACCTTCACCACGCTGATTCCGGCGCTGATCATGGGCAACACCGTGGTGTTCAAACCGGCCAAGCTGGGCGTGCTGTTGATTCGTCCGCTGCTGGAAGCTTTTCGCGACAGCTTCCCGGCCGGGGTGATCAACGTGATCTACGGCAGCGGCCGCGAGACCGTCAGCGCGCTGATGGCCAGCGGCAAGATCGATATCTTTGCGTTTATCGGCACCAACAAAGCCGCCAGCGACCTGAAAAAACTCCACCCGAAACCCCACCGCTTGCGCGCAGCATTGGGCCTGGATGCGAAGAACCCGGGCATCGTGTTGCCGGAGGTCGATCTGGACAACGCGGTCAACGAAGCAGTGACCGGCTCGCTGTCGTTCAACGGTCAGCGTTGCACCGCCCTGAAAATCCTCTTCGTCCATGAAGACGTGGTCGAATCGTTCATCGAGAAATTCAACGCCAAACTGGCCACCCTGAAACCGGGTATGCCGTGGGAAAGCGGTGTTGCGCTGACGCCGCTGCCGGAAGCGAGCAAGGTCGATTACCTGCACTCGCTGGTCGCGGACGCGGTCAGCAAAGGCGCCAGGGTGGTGAACCCGAATGGCGGTGAGGCACGGGCGTCGTTCTTCTACCCGGCGGTGTTGTTCCCGGTGACGCCGCAGATGCGCGTCTATCAGGAAGAGCAGTTTGGCCCGGTGGTGCCAATCGTGCCTTACCGGCATCTCGACACAGTGATCGACTACGTCCTGGAGTCGGACTTCGGCCAGCAGTTGAGTATCTTCGGCACCAACCCGGTGGCGGTCGGTCGGCTGGTGGACACCTTTGCCAACCAAGTCGGCCGGATCAACCTCAACGCCCAGTGCCAGCGCGGCCCGGACACCTACCCGTTCAACGGCCGCAAAAACTCCGCCGAAGGCACGCTGTCGGTGCATGACGCGTTGCGGGTGTTCTCTATCCGCACGCTGGTGGCAACCAAGTTCCAGGAAACCAATAAAGAACTCATCAGCGAGATCATCAGCGGACGCAGTTCGAGTTTCCTGACCACCGATTACATCTTCTGAGGACACCAAGCCTGAACACGTTCAGAGCCCATCGACTGCCACCGCTGCTGCGTCGGCTACTGCGTCCGTTGCTGGACCCGTACCGGCGCTACCGCCACGCGAAACTGATCCACGCGGTCCGCGTGTCGCTGGGGTTGCTGGCATCGATCGTGCTGACCACCGGCATCAACCTGCCCCACGGTGAGTGGGCGTCGGTGACGATGCTGGTGGTGATCGGCGGTTTGCAGCACCACGGCAACATCGGCAAAAAAGCCGCCGAGCGCGCCGTCGGCACGTTGATCGGCGCCACCATCGGCTTGCTGTTGGTGGCGCAACAGGCCTGGCTCGGAATGCCGTGGCTGACCTATTTTGTGATGTCGGTGGTGTGCGGATTCTTCTCGTATCACGCCATCGGCAAGGGCGGTTACACCGCGTTGCTGGCGGGGATCACGGTGTTTATTGTCGCCGGGCATGGTGACAACCCGATCTCCGACGGACTGTGGCGCGGCGTGGATATTCTGATTGGCGTGGCGTTGGCCCTGGCCTTTTCCTTCGCCCTGCCGTCGTATGCGGTTTATTCCTGGCGCTACAACCTGGCCAACTCGCTGCGCGATTGCGCGACGATTTACGGGCGCATCATCGATGGTCAGCCCGTCTCCGATGACGAACACCTGAAGATCATGAATCGCCTGAACGCAGCGATGGTGCAACTGCGTTCGCTGATGCCGTCGGTGTCCAAGGAAGTGAAGATTTCCATGACTGAGCTCGATGCCATCCAGCGCAATTTGCGGATGTGCGTCAGCACCCTGGAGATCCTCGGCAACACCCGGCCCGATGCCAACGATCGCGACGCCATGGCCCATCTGCAATCGAGTTTCAAAGCCGAGCACCGGCAGATTCGCGTGCAACTGATCGGCATGGCCCGGGCGCTGAAAACCGGCGCATCGCAGCGCCTCAGTCGTTCTGTCGATTTGCCGGTTGATTCAAGTCTCGAAGCGCCCGTTTATAACGCGCTGGACGGCTATCGGTTATTGATCCGCCAGTTCGCATCGAACATCGGCGAGATGCGCCAGCGACTGGCCAAGACCGCGCCGCGCTGGAACATCTGACGCCTGTTTATTGGGTGACCGCGCGACGAGTCTTCAGGCCCCAGCCCTGCTGCATGCCAGCGGCGGCCAGCAGAATCGCGGCAACACCGATCCATTGCAGCGGCTCCAGGCGGTGGCCGAAGGCAAACCAGTCCACGAAAATCGCCGCAATCGGGTAGATGAACGACAACGCGCCGGTCAATGCCGTCGGCAGTTTCTGAATCGCGCCGTACAGCAGGACATACATCACGCCGGTGTGAACAATGCCCAGCGTCACCAGGCTGGCCCAGGCACTGGGCGCTTGCGGCAACGCTGAAAAGTGCGCAAATGGCGCGAGCAGCAGCACGCCGGTGCTGACCTGGATCAGAGCAATCAAGTGCGGTGGCGTGCCGGTCAGGTGTTTGATGATCAACGCCGCAATCGCGTACAGAAACGCAGCGCCCAACGCCAGGCCGATGCCCATCAGGTAATCGTTGCCACTCGCGCCCTGCTCGCCATGTGCGCTGACAATCGCCAGCATCCCGAGAAACGAAATACCCAGCCAGAACAGCTTTTGCAGGGTGATTTTCTCGCCCAGAAACAGCGCCGCCAACCCGACCAGCATGAACGGCTGGACGTTATAAACCGCCGTACCAATGGCAATCGACGCGCGAGAATAAGAGGCGAACAACAGCACCCAGTTGCCGACAATCGCCACGCCGCTGAGCACCGCCAGCAAGAACGTGGTGCGGGTGAGGATGCCCGGGCGCAGAAAGCCGAATGCCGCGCAGATCAGCAACAGCGTGCCGGCGCCGAACACGCACCGCCAGAACACCACGTCCAGCACGGGCTGCCCGGACACCAGCACGAACCAACCGATGGTCCCGGAGATCAGCATGGCGGCGGTCATTTCAAATGAACCGCGACGTATTGTTTTGTCCATCATCAGACTCCTGTGATTGAGCCCAAATTATGCCAATCCGCCCAAGGGCTTCTCCAGCGCAAAAAGCAGGCTAAACTCGGTTTCTGCCTTTTTTATCAAGGCGTATTCCGTCAACTGCCTAACAGAGGATTTGCCATGACCGACGACATCGACCAAGTGCTCATCACCGCATTAATGGAAGATTCCCGCCGTTCGCTCAAGGCCCTGGCGCAGATCAGCGGCTTGTCCTCACCCAGCGTTGCCGAGCGTTTGCGCAGGCTGGAAGAGCGTGGCGTGCTCAAGGGTTACACCGTCGAAATCGACCCGAAATGCTTCGGCTATCAACTGCAGGCCATCGTACGGATACGCCCGTTGCCGGGCCAGTTGCAGGAAGTCGAGCGGCAGATTCAGGCCATCCCCGAATTCACCGAGTGCGACAAAGTTACCGGCGACGACTGTTTCATCGCGCGCCTGCATGTTCGCTCGATGGAGCAACTGGACACCCTGCTCGACCGCCTCAACACCCACGCCGAAACCAACACCGCCATCGTCAAGAAGACCCCGGTCAAACGCCGCTTGCCACCGATGGCTTGAGTGCGGTTTTGATTGGAAACGCGTAAATTGACAGTTTTCCGGCGAAGGATTGGCGGTATGAAAATTCAGGTGGTTTTACTCGCGGCATTGATGCTGACGGGTTGCGGTACGGTACAGACTGTGATTCGCGGTGACGAAGTGGCGGCGAAGGATCTCAAGGAGTACAAAAGTTACTGCGGTGCCGTTCCCCGTATCTACAGCGGCGTGACTTACGATTTCTGCATGCTCAATGCTCCCCTGCAAAAAGGACGGGATGCGCAGGTGCATGACAGTGCTCCGGCCATTGTCCTCATCGACGTAGTCATTTCCGGCGCCCTCGATACGTTGCTCCTGCCCTATACCATCTACCGCCAGCAGGCCGATGGCAGCATTATCATCACGGAATAAACCCGAATTCCGGGCAATAAAAAACCCGCCTGAGCGGGTTTTTTACTTAGAGCCTGCGATTAATCATCGCGGCTCATGATGCCGAACAGCTGCAACAAGCTGACGAACAGGTTGTAGATCGATACATACAGGCTGATCGTCGCCATGATGTAGTTACGCTCGCCGCCGTGAATGATGGCGCTGGTCTGGAACAGAATGCAGACCGAGGAGAACAGCACGAAACCTGCGCTGATCGCCAGTTGCAGACCGCTGATCTGGAAGAAGAAGCTCGCCAGCGTCGCGCCCAGCAGTACAAAGAAACCTGCGGTGATGAAACCACCGAGGAAGCTCATGTCCTTGCGGGTGATCAGCACGTAGGCCGACAGACCACCGAACACCAGCGCGGTCATCGCGAAAGCCGAACTGACGACTTCAGCGCCGCCCTGCATGCCCAGGTAACGGTTGAGGATCGGGCCGAGCAGGAACCCCATGAAACCAGTCAGGGCAAATGCCGACACCAGGCCCCAGGCCGAGTCACGGAGCTTGTTGGTGAGGAAGAAAAGCCCGTAGAAACCGATCAGCACCACGAAAATATTCGGGTAGCCGACACGCATCTGCTGAGCGACGAACGCCATCACGCCGCTGAATGCGAGGGTGAGAGCGAGCAAGCCGTATGTGTTGCGCAGGACGCGGCTAACCTCTAGCTGCTCAGCCTGCACGCTGTTATTAACTGCGTAATCCTGTTCGCGCATGGCGACACTCCTGTTGGTTTGAAACGTTCAGTCGCAAAGATCATAACAGACGCTCTGTAACAAGCCATGCAGAGAGTTTGACAGTGTGTTTCATTCAGGTATTATGGCGCCCGCAACGCAAACGGAGGTGTGGCCGAGTGGTTTAAGGCAACGGTCTTGAAAACCGTCGACTGTAACAGGTCCATGAGTTCGAATCCCATCGCCTCCGCCATATTTGTACCGACAAAGCCCTGATTATTCAGGGCTTTGTCGTTTCTGCGGCAGGCGATTTCTGTTACGTCTTCATGGCTCGTTTCCGCAGCCCTGACCGCGAACTTTGTAGCGCAATACACTGCGGCTGTCGGGGACACCGCAAGGCCGCCGATCGATGAAATATTGATGACCTGCCCGTACCCTTGCGCCTCCATGCTTGGCAAGACGGCGGCAATGCCATGTAGCACCCCGCGAACGTGTCATCGCGTCAGTGACTTTGCGCAGCTTGTACGCTTGTAATGCGTTGACCCGACGCCCAGGCTGGATGTCGCAGAGATAGCTGCGCACAAGATGTACTGCCAGCGCCTGCGCCAGAGAGCGGGCGAAAAGGGAGCTGGGCGAGCGCTCTTCGACCCACTCAGTGCGCAACTGCTCCATGACAAACGCAACTCGCGCGTCCCGTGCACCTGATACATCGCGCAAACGTACAGCCCTTACGTGTTCACCTAGCTGCTCGCTCGAAGCTTGCTCGATCAGCGGTAAACCCAGATAGAGGTGCATGGCTTCGAAGGTATCGCCCCCGCGAGTCTGCCAGCGCACTCCATACGGCTCATCGGAACTGGTGAGGAAGAAATCGCCAGCGCTGACATCTGCCGCTTTCCACTCTCCACCCAGTACGCGCTCCTCCACCCTCGCCGCCCCCGCCAGCACCAGTACGAGCAACGGGTCCACCACCGCAGGCACCAGAATGGGTTCAATGACGCTGCGATGGGTGAACAGCTGAATCACAATGTCCTTGATTTCCGGGTGCGCGGATAAGGTACGAGGCAGCGCCTGGAGAGTAGTTGAAGCCTGCCTGGCTTTGCGTAACCACTACACCCAACCATTACGCATCGAAGAGCTTGCCCGGGTAACCAATTTGGGCAGCTCTACGTTGCATCACCGCTTCAAGGCAGTGACGGCCATGAGTCCGCTGCAGTTTCAGAAGCAACTCCGTCTGCAGGAAGCCCGCCGTCTGATGCTCGGCGAAGGGCTGGATGTGGCGAGTGCATGTTATCGAGTGGGCTACGAAAGCCCATCGCAATTCAGCCGAGAATACAGTCGTCAATTCGGGTGTCCGCCATCCAGGGATACCAGCCGAACTCGCCGCCCTGCGTGAAAAGCCATACTTGAGTGACTGCCTGGCTGGGTGAGACGCGACTGAAGGCCAGGATTGTTTTTTTCATGACGCTTCATTTCACCTGTTTCAAACTCGATTCGCATCGTGTTCTGACTTCAAACAGGTCTTTTCCCACTCTCGATAACTGTCCGCCAGTGTGTAGAGGCAGACGTTCGGAATGTCAGGCCACCCACCACTGCCGCGCCGCTGTTTCTCAGACATGCTCTTCCACACGCTCAACCCTGTGCGTTTCTTCGCGCCATTGCAGCGCGTCCGCGCAACAGAAGGCGTGTCGCCCGTTGATTTCCAGCGCAGAGGTGAAGAAGAACTGCCCCACGGTTAGCTCGCCGACCGCATAAATCTGCCGCGCCGAGCCCGTCCGGCCCTGAATGCGGTAGGTATCCGGGTCGACGCAGATGCCCCCCATAGGATGACAGGTGGCCGTGCCGTTCTTGATCAGCAAGCTCAGCAAGGTCGACTCAATGAGGTTCGCATCTCGAGGAAAGCCCGTTGCGTAGATCACCCGATCATAGACATGCTCACAGCCCGCCACCCGAATGCTCAGTCCCGGCACATCAACTGGCTCGGGCGCGGTAAACGCACCGGGGACGAACTCCAGCTGGCCGCTTCGCAGGTAACCGAGGATCTTGCGCGCGTTTTCCGCCGGGATGGAGACGCGGTAAGCCATGAAGAAGCTGAAATACTCTTTCATGAACCTGGCTTGTGCAGTGTCGTCCAGCGCCTGCCAAAGGTGTTCGATGAAGCCGTTGGTTGCATAGAGGATGGCCTGCCAGATACGCGGTGCTTGCGAGGCATTGATCTCGTTTTCGATAAAGCTGATGACATCGGCCGGCGGTGCTGGCAGAGGGATCACGGCACTCGTCGAGGCCGGGTCGTGGGTGGCCAGTTCCTTGCGAAACAGTGCGACCAGATCACTGATCTGCAAAGGCCCGTTTTGCGCGACCAGCGCGCGAACACCCTCGAGGGTCAGGTGCTGGAGCTCGACGCGCTCCTGGGTTGCGCGAACCACGGGGAAATAGCCGCTACGCGAATGCATGCGAATCAACTCGCGATGCCCGCCCTCGATCAGCGCGATCACCGTGTCAATGGCGCTCAACCGCGCACCGATGACGGCCACCCGCTCGTCCGGGGAAATTGTTTTGAGCAGGCGCGCAACCGGATAGGGTGTCGCCAGGACGCGCTCGTCGTGCTGGTCCGGATCAATTTTCTTGGCCAACGGCCCGCAGAACAGCAACACCTTGTGCGTGGCGAGACTCAGCCCGCATCGCGTCCGCACGGTCTCCATTCCGTCAATCAGATCGATCGCGCAGACCTCGGCATTCATCAGCACCAATTGGCAGCCGAGCGAAGCGCCCCGCAATACGATCTTCTTGATCTGGTGCTGCAAATAAACGCCGAACAAGGCCCGCGGAGCAAAGCTCTCCGGGGTCGGACAAAACTCGGGAAAGGCATGCCGCCACGCCCCGGGATGGTCCTCTAACCAACGCTGGAAATGACCAGGGAGATGCGGATAGGGCGTAATGAAACCTGTCTTGGTATTGAGGATGTTGCTCTGCAAATCAGCCTCATATGCCGCGCCGCGCCCGAAGTCTTCGCGTTTTTCGAAGAGGTAAATGGTCCCGGCCGGTGCGTTGCATGCCGCGACGCGATCCAGGTGACGTTGCAGGAATGCGATAGCCGTCGCGCCGCAGCCTACGATTGCAAAGGCATTTTTCATCAAGGTATTTCCTTATAGTGAACCGCTTCCCTACGTGTGTTTCCTCCCGGCAGCAGACGTGGCGCAGCCAGCCACCCCCCGTTCCGGGACACTTCAACGTCGCCAGACCTCGCCCCTGCCAGACCGGTAATCACGAAACGGCAGACAGGAACTCTCTCAAGCGCGCGGCCCCGGCCCTGACCTGCTCGACATCGCTGGAGTACGACAATCGCGCATGACCCGGTGCGCCAAAAAAGCTGCCGGGAATCAGCGCGACGCCGTATTCCTCCAGCAGCAAGGCGCAAAATGCCTCGTCATCGGCGATCAACCTGCCGTGCAGGGATTTGCCCAGGACCTGGCTGATATCCATGAACAGATAAAACGCCCCCGCTGGTTCGCAGAATCTCAGGTGTGGCGCCCCCTGCAAGTCGGCGAGCAATGCCTGGCGCTGACTGTACAAGCGGTCTCTTGCGGCGTAGGAGAACGCCTGGTCACCGCTGAAGGCCGCCGCTGCCGCAGCCGCCGCAATCGGCGGGATATTGGAGATCGAGTTGGAATTGAGCGTGGTGACTGCGGCGGCAATCCGTTCATTGGCCGCCAACAGCCCGACGCGCCAGCCCGGCATTCCATAGAGTTTGGATACGCTGTCGATCTTGATGATGCGGTCGCTCAGATCCGGTGCGACCGACAGCAGACTGGGGCAGCTATCCATGTCGTAGACGAATCGCTGATAGACGTCATCCGAAATGATCCAGACATCCTTTTTACGCAGCACCTGTGCCAACGCAGCGAGTTCCTCGGCGCAATACACGGCGCCGGTAGGGTTGCCCGGCGAGTTCAGCATGACCACCTGCACCTTGTCGGACAAGGCCTCTTCAAGGGCCTGCGCCGTCATCTTGAAATCGGTTTGTGCCGAGCAGGTGACGTTGACCACGCCCGCTCCGACCAGATCGGCAATGTCGAAATAGGTCGGCCAGCAAGGGGTGGACACGAGGATCTCGTCGCCGGGGCGGATGATCGCGCGCAGCACACTGAACAACAGGTGCTTGGCGCCGAGGCCGGCCACCAGATTCTGCTCGCGATAGTGGGTGAACCCCTGTCCATGCAGATGATCCAGATACGCCGCCAGCAGCGCTTCATCTCCGCGGCTTGAGCCATACCCGCCGGTGTGTTCGCAGGCAGCTTTGACGGCCGCTTCGACGATGTGCGGCGCCGGAAGAAAACCCGGCACACCGACACCGAGATCGATCACTGGATGCAGGGTTTCCCTGACTTTCTGAACGACACCCAGGATCGGGCAAAACCGTGCAAATTCGAGATCTGGCGAAAGAGTAGGCATAAAAATGGCTCCGTTACGCTGAGTCAGGCTGCGCGTTCGGTCACGCGGGCTCGGGCCATGAGCGCGGCCATGTGAGTGGCAGTCGCCGTGATGATGTCGAGGTTGCCGGCGCTTGGATCGAGAAAGTCCCCTGCCCCTTCAACGCGCACCATGGTGAACAAGCGTCCCTCGCTGTAATGCAGATCGACGATGACCTGATACCCAGGCACGGCAGACTGCACCTGGGCCACGGCACGTTCCACTTCACGGCGGGTGGCGGTCAGATCAACCGTCTCTATCAGCGCCGAAACCGCGGTCTGCATAAAGACATTCGGCTTGGCCGGATTGATGTTGAGGATCGCCTTGACGTCCTTGCAGCCGGTGAAATGGCTCAACGCATGCTCGGTGGTAGTGATGTAGTTGCTCAGGTTTCGCCGAGTGGCCGGGCCGGCGCTTTCGGCGCTGATCGATGACACCACTTCGATGTAGCGCACGCCCGGATTAGCCCGGGCGATCGCGGCCGCAAGCGGGATGGAAGCCTGGCCACCACAGGTGATCATGTTGATATTGCTCGCCTCGGTCAGCTCCTCGCCGTTGAGGGACGGCACGCACAACGCGCCCAGAGAGGCTGGGGTCAGGTTGATGATCGCTTTACCGGCCTCGATCAGGCGCGGTGCGTGGGCTTCATGGTCGGCTGCCGAGGTGGCATCGAACACCAGATCAAATTCGTTGATCCGGGCAAACAGGCCGTCGATGCCGTCCGCGGTGGTGGCGACCCCGCGCTCACGGGCAAACGCAAGGCCCGATGAGTGCAAGGAGCGACCGGCAACCAGCGTGCAATCCAGATTCGGATGGGCCAGCACCTTGCACAGGATGTCGCAGCCGATATTGCCACTGCCGATGATGGCGGTTTTCAAAGTCATTTTTTCAGCTCCAGAGTCAGGCGACGACGGGTTGAGAAAGGCGGCTGGCCACCGAGATGATCAGGTCTTCCTGGCCGGCCACGGCGTTGCATCGCGCAAGCTCTTCATAGATTTTTCGCGGCTCGACGTGAAATTCCGCCGCCGCGCGCGCGACGTGCTTCTCGAACCCGCTGCAAACACCGTAGAGGCCGCTGATCAGATTGGCAGTCTTCACCACCGTGGGAGTCCTGACCGGTGCTGAATCCTCTAGGCTCTCGACGGCGCGGCAAAGGTCAAAAACCTTCACCCCGGTCTCGAATTTGTAGCGTTCAAGCACCGCGCACAGCACCTCCAGCTGGGTGTTGCCGGCACCCGCGCCGAATCCGCGCATACAGCCGTCAATGATGGTCGCCCCGGCCTGGGCGGCAGCCAGCGAGTTGGCAACCGCCAAGCCAAGATTGTTGTGGCCATGGAAGCCCACGGGAATAGCAAGCTCCCTGACCAGCAGGCCGATCTTTTCGCGTGTGCTGTCCGGGTCAAAGTGCCCCGCCGAATCCATCAGAACCAGGGCATTGGCGCCATAGCCCTGCTGCTTCAACGCTTCTTCGAGCAGCGTCTCGGGGCTGGCCATGTGGGTCATCATCAGCACGCCCTGGACGTACGCGCCCTTGGACCGCGCATGCTCGATGTAGCTCTCGGTCAGGCTGGCCTCGGTGCAATGGGACGCGATGCGCAGTACGTCGACGCCGATCTGCAGTGCGGTATCAACATCGCTCAGCCTGGCAAACCCGGGAATCATGTGGATGCCGAGCCTGGAATGCGTCAGGTTGGCTCGCGCCGTTTCGAGCATCTCGCTGTCTTTGTAGCGCGCAAGTCCGAGTTGCAGGGAGGACGCACCCAGGCCATTTCCGTGGCCGACTTCTACAACGCTGAGGCCGCAGCCATCGACCGCGCGGCAGTAGGCGGCAATGTCCTGCAGGCTCAGCGTATGGGAGACAGCATGATTTCCGTCGCGCAGCGTTGGGTCGTGAATTGCAATACTCATCGAGATCAAGTCCTTGTCATCATTCGAAGTTTTTTGCAGCCATTACGATCAGGCCGAGGGCTTTTCCTGCAGCAGCCGTTTGGGCAGGAACGCCGGCGAAATATGGATGATCGACATCCGCACCACGTGATTGAGCATCACAAAGGCAGGATCGAGCTTGAGCAGCAAAGCCGCTGCGGTCATCACCTCGACACCGCCCGGAACCCACGACATGAACAGCGAAAGGAACGGCTTGCCAGTCAGCTTGCTGAACGCGAAGGCGACCAGCAGTGTCGTGCAGAACGTCAGGGCAGTAACCACCAGCCCGGCGCGGATGTAACGCACGAAATCCTTGAACGTGATGTCCTTGAGGCGAATGCCGATCAGGCCGCCGAGCAGGATCAGCGCAACGATCGCCAGCGGATCGGGAACATGCAGATGGACTTGAGGAAAACCGACGTTGACCGCTGCGCTGCAAACTAGCCCGGTCAACATGTAAGGCGCGGGAACATCGAAGCGCTCCAGCAGATAACCGGCCACCACCGCCGCGATCGCCGGAGGGATCACGCCAAGGTAATTATCAAGCGTGCCCAGCACCGGCGCGGCGCTTTCGGCGTGCCCACCGGCAATGATCGTCACCACCAGCAACAGCGCGAGCAAGCGGACAATGTGCACGAACGCGATGCGCCCGGAGGCCGGGCCCTCCTCTCCCGAGACGGTCATCACCGCCGCCATTGCGCCGGGAATCGACCCGAGCAGGCTTTCTATATGCCCCCAGCGCTCCATGCGCCGTAGCCAGTTGTAGCCGACGAAAACCTGCGTGGTCATGCAGATGAGCAGACCGACCAGAATGCTGAAGTCCGTCAGCTCATGCATCATCGAGGCGGTGACGATGGAGCCGACACTGACCCCGAGCAGCAACTGCACGGTGGCCACGAACGGATACGGCATGCGCATGCGCACGCCCATTTTACTGAGCGCCGTGACCAGGCAGATCGCGCCGATCAGCTCACCCAGTGGAAGCCCGGTCAGGTAACCGAGCCATGCGCCCAGGGCCGCCACGGGAATCGGGATAAGGCTTTCAAACACTGTCTTCATTGGATATCCACTTTTCTGCAGGCGTGACGAGATCGTCCAGCTCAGGGAGGTCAGCTCGATTAATGTCGAAAGAGAGCGCGGCAGGGTCTATATCGCGGCGGCGATTTCGCTGTCCGACCAGTCGCAACTCTCGTGGAACCAGGCCTCGACCTGATGCAGCTTGTTGCGCAACTCGGCCTCATCCCCGCCCGCCACAATGGCGTTGAGGATTTCCGAGTTGGTGAATTCCATGTCGCCATAGGAGGTCATCTTCCTGGCGGAAATCCGGTACTCCAGGACACCGTCGAGCGGGCAGGTTTGCGGGACGTCGCGCAGCAGACCGACCCGTGGCGGGATGCTGATATGCCCGACCATCCGCAGCGGCGCGGCCATTGGCTCAGGACGGTAGAACGGATCATGCAGCGCGCGCAGGAAGCTCATCCGCGGATCAATGCCCCAGGCGTGGGTCAGCTCCTGATTGAAGAACACCCCACCCAACCGCGAGGCGATTTCGCAGAGAACGATCTCGTCATTTCCATCGACGAAAAGTTCGAGATGAAACAGCATGGTCGGATCGGATGGCAGCACCTCTTCGACCAGCGAACGCGCATAGCGAACCAACCTGTCGCGCATCGGGTTGTCGGCGTCGAGCATGTGCAGGTCATGTGATTTGCCGCCGAGGAAATCCAGCGCCGAGGTCATGACCCGAACCGGTGAAACCAGGATCGGACGGCCATCGATGTACAGGCCATTGACGATGTAATGGCGGCCACGGACATAGCTTTCGATCATCAGGTTGTGGAACGTGCTTGAAGTGCGCCCGGCCAGCCATTCGCGCAGCTGCTGCGCATCGTCGAGCACCTCCACGCCGTTCGAGCCGCGGCCATCGCAAGGCTTGATGACCACCGGGAAACCGAAGCGCTCGCTGAAGCGAACCGCTTGCGTGGCATTGCTGATCAATGCCATTTCGGCGATGGCAAACCCGCAGTCCCTGGTGCGTTGTTTCATCAGGAACTTGTCCCGGTAAAACGAGGCGCGATCCTCGGCACCCACCGTAATCCCGAGCCGATCATTGATGCGCGCCACCCGCAGCACATCGATCTCGGCCAGCGCCACACACAGCGGCGCATGGAGCTCCCGTGCAAGCTCATAGACATCGATCTCGACCAGCGCGCTGTCGTTAAAGTTGTCGAAGAGCTGAAAGTGGACGGTATGGCCCAGATGCGCCGCAATCTCTTGAGATCGCGAGGCACAGCTCAACAGCATGCCCCCCTGGCCAAGCGCAGCAGACCAGCTCGAGGCAGAGTGCTGGAGAAGAATTTTCGGCGGGCAAAAAACAATGAGCTGCATGCGGCTTTCCTTGCAATCTTCCATAGTTTGTAAATCTCCAACTTCAGGCACATCACATCCACGCCGGATCCGGAGCCTCAGTATCTTGATAAAAACCTGAAGGACAGGCCAATACCGATGCCGTCGTTATTGATACTTTCCCAAGCGCTGGTCAGATCGTGGTCTGTCAGCCCAGGTATTGGCCGCACTCACGCATCACCGCAGCCTTGCGCTGCAGGTATTGGCCGAAGATTTCCTGGGCGGCGGACTTGACCACCACGATGCCCATGACATCGACGAACTCCTCGACCGCTGCCACCGCGTGGGCGAAGTGATTGCTTTCGGTGCCGCCGGTGTGCACGGTGACCCAGGCAACGGTGGCCCGTACCTTCGCGGGCGGCACGCCCATGTCACGTTCGAACCATTGCTTGAACAGTGGATGAATGAACTCCACTTCACCGTGGGTGTAGACCTCGTGAACCAGGGTGACCAACAGCCCCTGCAACAGGTCACGGTCACGCAGGCGTTGCGCGTCCGTCCAGTCCTTGAAGGCCTGCGCCGATGGCAGGCAATTGTCTGTCAGCAGCCACTGATCGTCACCGCAGATCCGCGTTGCCATGTTGTAAAAAAGTTCGGAATGCAGCGTGTTGCTCAGTGCGCCGAGGTCCTCGTCGGTGATCCGTTGCAGGTTGCCGCAGATTCGGTAGAGCCGTTGCGCCGCTTCGCCCCACTGCTCGGAACGCGCCAGCAGCGTGATGCGGTTGGCCAGGCCGGACACACTGGCCGCCGAGTTGTTGGTTTTCGACCAACTGCCAAAGAACTTGCGCAACTGCGGCGCCGCATGGCGGCGTGAGGTGAGCGTCTGAAACGTACTTTCGATGTCCAGCAATTCCGATTCCTGGCTGCGAAACGCATCCACCAACGCTTGCTTCAAAACCCCGGCCGGCATCAGCTCCAGCACCGGTTCTATCACGTTCAACAACTGGCTTTGCAGCGTCAGCAGGTTACTCACGGTCATCTCTATTTTCCTTGTTGGATGATGATTTCAGGCACATTCACGGGCGCGGGAGCGGCATTGATGGCAATGGGGAATACTTCCAGCCACTGCGCACGATCAGCAGCGGCAGCAACTGGAAAACCGCGATCAACGCGATACAGCCAGGCCAGCCCCATTGCTCCCACAGCACGCCAGGCACAAACGCGCCGAAGCTGCCGCCCAGGTAGTAGCAGGTCAGATACACGCCCACGGCGCCGGCCTTGTTTTGCCGGGCATGAGCGGTGATAAAGGCATTGGCCGCGGACTGGGCGAGAAACACGCCGGTGCAACTGAGCGCCAGACCGGCAACGATCAGCCACAACGATGGCCACAGGGTCAGCACCGAGCCGCTGACGCCCAGCCATGCCGCCACCCTCACCCATTCACTGCGAGGGCGGGCCTTGCTCATGCGCCCGGCGATCGGCACCACCACCAGTGCCAGCAGGAACACCGCATAAATCGAACCAAGCGCAGCGGTGCCCAGCGCAAACGGCGCCCGACTCAGGTGTAAGCCGACATAGGTAAACATTGCGACTTGGGCGAACAGCACGCAGAAACCCACGGCGTAGGTGGCCAGCAACGGCCTGCTTAGCAATTCGCTGCGCATCGCCTTGCGATCGGCAGGCGTTTGTACGGGTGGCCGAAGATTGCGCGGCAACAGCAGGAAAATCCCCAGACCGATGATCAGATTCAAGCCGGCCAGCACTGCCAACGCCAGGCGCCAATCATCGAACTCGGTCACCAGGCCGGACAAAAAGCGTCCGCTAAAGCCGCCCAGCACCGTGCCAGCGACATAGAGGCTGGTCATTTCCGTCACGGCCTCGCCGCTCCAGCGCACGCCGATGTAGGCAACGCTGGTGGCAAACACCACCGGGATCAGCATGCCTTGCACCGCTCGCCAGAGCAGCAGCTCGCTGAAACTGCCCGAGCAGGCCGCCATCACCGCAGGCAGTGCCAGCAATATCGCGGCCACGGCGATGACCCGGTGCTGCTCGCCCCGCGCCGTCAACCGGCCGACAAAGGGAGCGGTGATTGCCACGGCCAGGGTGGTGACGGTGATGCTCCAGCTCGCTTGCCTGGCGGAAATGTGAAACGCCGCAGCCAACTCGTTGAGCAGCCCTTGTGTGGCATAAAGGTTGATAAAAGCGGCGCACCCAGCCAGAAACAAGGCAACTCGAGGACAACTCACGCGACGATTCCCTGGATTATCTGTAATGTATTTTTACAATTTTATAAGATAGACCGTCGAAAGGATCCAATACCTATTTCTGACCGATTGATACCTCAAGGATGACGATGATTGACCTCCGCCGCCTGCGCTACTTCCTGCTCGTCAGCGACGAGCTGCACTTTGGCCGTGCCGCGGCACGCCTGCACATTGCCCAACCGCCGCTGACGCGGCAGATTTCGGCACTGGAGGCGGATCTGGGTTTTCGCCTGTTCGATCGCAGCACCCGCAATGTCAGGCTCACCTCCGAGGGCCGGCACTTTCTGCCCTACGCCCGGGCGGTGCTGGAACAAGTCGATCTGACGGCGAGCATTACCAGCAAGCTGGCGGCGGGTTCCGCGGGTCATCTCGCGGTGGGCTACGCCAGTTCGATTGCGCTGTCGGACATTTTCAGCCAGACCATTCAGACCTTCTGCTCGGCGTACCCGGATGTGCAACTGACGGTGGAAGAAGGCGCGTCCAGCACTCAATGGTCGCAGCTCATCGAGGGACGTCTGGATATCGGCATGAGCCGTATGCAGCCGCCCGCCGACGATGCCGAGATTCAAGCCATCTGCCTGGACAACGAGCCGCTGGTCGCGGCCATTGCCAGTGACAGCCCGCTCACCCGGAAAGAACAGGTGACACTCGCCGATTTGAGCGCCTACCCGTTGATCGCCTTCCCGACCGACTACGGTTCCGGGTTGAACGAGATCATCGAGGCGCTCTATCGGCGCCAGGCGCTGATCCCCCTGCCCGCGCCGAAGGGCAAGCAGATCACCTCCATCATCGCCCTGGTCGCCGCAGGCCGTGGCGTCGCCGTGGTGCCCCAATGCACCCAGACCCTGGTCAAGCGCGGCGTGACCTATCGGCCCCTGGCTGAACCCGGGGCCACCGCACCCTTGCTGATATTGACGCGCAAACGCGAACGCAGCCCGCTGGTCAAGGCATTTGTCGAAACCATCGAGCAGACCCGAGCAAGGTGAATGATTTGCCTGTCACATGACAGGGTTACCACTTACTTGATCCGGTAATGGAACGTATTGCGCACAGCCGGCACCGCAACGGCTTGGCCGTCGACGACTCGCGGTTGGTAACGGAAGGTGTTAGCGGCTGCCAGCGATGGTCGAATGAACAGCGGATGGCAACCATCAAGCACCCTGGGATTCTCGACTTTGCCTTGTGGGTTGACGGTGTATTCCACCGAGCAATCACCCTCTATGTTCTTGTCCAGAGCCCGCTGCGGATAGTCCGGTGCTTCCTTGCTCAGAGGTAAATACTGACGAATGTCGGCAGCGTTCTGTGCGGCTGGTCGGCGCGAGCGTTCGGCAGCCAGTCTGGCCTGCTCGGCACGTTGTTCTTGCTGCTGGGCGAGTTGCCGCTGCTGGGTCTCCCGGTCACGTCGTTGCGTCTCCAGTCGCTCGCGTTGCTGCTCGGCTTGCTGCTCGAGTTTTTTATCTTCGACCCGCTTTCGCGCCAACGCTGCCTGTTCGCGTTTTTGAGCCTGGAGTTGTGGATCGACAGCAGGTTTGATCGGCTCGATGGGTGCGGCTGCAACGGGCTCAGGAGGTGCTGGCTGCTCGATTGCGGGTGCCCGTTCGGGAGCCTGCACCTGAGGTTCCGGCGGCAACATCACCCATTGGGTTTTCAAAACTGCCGGCTGACTGACTGGTGTTTTCTCCAGCGACCAGCCGTGTACCAACAACGCCAGAACGATGACGTGCAGCGCCACGGCCAGGCCCGCCGCCAGACTGTTCTGCCAGAACCCGCCGGGAGCACTGCGCGGCAACGTAATGGTGGAGTCGTGCATGATCATCGCCGTCATTGCGCAGCCTCGGTCACCAGCCCGAGGTTGCTGACCCCGCCCTGTTGCAGTGCCGCCATGGCCGCGACCACGCTGCCGTAACCGGCGTCCTTGTCGGCGCGAATGTAAACCTGAGTGTCATGACGCTCGGCAACGATTTGCGCGACCTTGGCCCGCATCTCATCGAGCCCCACCGCACTGTCGGTCTGGTGCTGCGTATCCAGTTCTCCGCCGAGGTTCCAGTAGTAGCTGCCCTCGGCCTTCACCGACAGGGTAAGGATTTGCTGGCGGGTATCGGTGGCCAACGCTTCACTGGCGACCTTGGGCAATTCGATCTTCACGCCCTGGGTCAGCATCGGTGCGGTGACCATGAAAATCACCAGCAGCACCAGCATCACATCGATGTAGGGCACCACGTTCATTTCGGCCTTGGGCCCGTGCTTGCGTTGCGGTCTGACCAGCATCTTCATTCTCCTCTCAGGCTGCGGCGGCCAGGTTCAACGGCTTGCCATGCAACGTGCGATGCAGGCGCACTTGAAGCTCATTGCCGAAGGCGTAGTAACGGGTGAGCAAGGTCTGGCTGCGCGAGGAAAAGCGGTTGTAGGCAATCACCGCCGGAATCGCCGCAAAAAGGCCGATGGCCGTGGCGATCAGCGCTTCGGCGATGCCCGGGGCCACGGTCGACAGCGTCGCTTGCTGTACCTGAGACAAGCCGAGAAACGAATTCATGATTCCCCAAACCGTGCCAAACAAACCGATGTAAGGGCTGACCGAACCGACGGTCGCGAGAAACTGCAAGCCTTTCTCCAGCTGCACTTCCTGCTCGCTGATGGCGACGTACAGCGCGCGTTCCACACCTTCGAGCACCACGTCGGCGGCATTGCCCGTGTGCTGATGAAGATGGTTGAACTCGTGAAGCCCGGCGTGAAATATCGGCTCGACGCCGTTCTCGCTGTCAGTAGTGTCCCGGTACAGCGGCAGCAGATCCGAGCTGCTGCGAAAGCGCTTCACAAACGCATTCATCTGCCGTTCGCGCTGTTGCAGCACAAGGCTGCGCTGCATGATCAGGTACCAACTGAGCAACGAGGCCAGCAACAGGGTAAGCATGACCGCCTTGACCAACAGGCTGGCGTCGCTGATCAGCCCCCAGATCGTCATGTGTTCGAGTGTGGCCTGCATGGTGAAACTCCTTGTCTGATGCTCTCGGGCCGCCGATGCGCGACGGCCGTTGAGCTATTCGATGAAAATGTGATGACGCGTTGATGACAGACCGGGTCAAGGCAACTTCAGGGCCCGGGTGACTTCGGCCCAGGGCACGAATTTGAAGTTCTGGGTTTGCTCGGGCATGCGTTTACGGCCGTCCTGCACCACCAGCAGGCCTTGGCTCCAACGCCCGCCAAGGTTCACCGAGGTGACTTCCAGGCCGTCGGTTTCCGACGCACCGTCGATACCAAGCTCGGCGTTCAGCCCTACGCGCAATGCACCGCGAGACGCAAACGGCGGTTCGGCATCGAGCACCACATAGCTGTCGTTGCCTTGGCTTGAGATCACCAGATAGTCCTGCGCCGCGCTTTGATAAAGCGCCAGCCCTTCCACATCTGCCTGCAACTGCGCGCCGACTTTGATCACGCTGCTGAGTGTCGCCGGCTGATCGGCGCGGGCGTCCACCGCCCAGACGCCGACGTCCTCTTCACCGAGAAACAGGCGCTGGCGCTGGTCGTCGGCGACGCAGCCTTCAGGTTGGCTGTCGACCTTGAACTGGCGCACCAGCTCGCCCTGTACGCTGCCGTTCGGCGCGCTCAGGCGGTATTGCAGGAAGGTGCCATCCTTGCCGTTGGCGATCGCGTAAAGTTCGCCGCTGGCCGGTTGAAACAGGCAGATGCCGTAGATGTCCTTGAGCGGCGTGGGGATCTCACCGGCTTCGCGCAACTCACCGTTGGTGCGGTCGATGCTGAACAGGCTGAGGCTGTTTCGATCGCGATTGCTCGCCACCGCGAGGTCGACGGTCTGCTGACCGAGCTTGAAATTCGGCCGTGTATCAACGTTGTTCAGGCGGCCCACCGGCAACTCCTGTAGCAATTTGCCTTGCAGGTCGTACGCCATCAGCCCCTGCTTTTTATTGGTGCCCAGCACCCGACTCAGTGCGGCTTGCTGCGGATGAATCCAGATCGCCGGATCATCCGCGGCATCACCCTGGCGCCCAACCGGGTCGCTTTGGCTGATTGCTTTTACGTTCGGCAGCACCGGCGCCAAGGGCACCGGCGTGGCTTGCCAGTTGAGTTCGCCCTGATACAGAAGGCCGTCGTCATCGTCGCGCAACAGTACTTGCAAGCCTTTGGCCGTCGGGCGCAGGGCGAGGTTTTCCGGCTCGTTCAAGCCTGGCAACGCCAAGGTGGCCTGAGCCGTCCAGCGTTCGCCCTGCTGCTGATAGAGATGCAGTTGCGCGGCTTTCGGATCGAGTCCGACGATGCCACCCGGCACCACGGCCATCGCACCCGCGAACTGTTTGATCTCGCCGAACGGTTCGCGCATCGCCACAGGTGTGCGCGTTACATCAGCCTCGGCATGCGCCGGGTAGGCCCACCAACCGGCGTTCTCTTCATTGACCACCAGTTGATTGGCCGCGTCGTCGACCTGACAGAACTGTGCCGACGGCGGCAGTGGCAGACCGCGCACCCGTTGCGGTTGCGGGTTCAAAGTGGCGCCGTTGCCCACCAGCCATTGCTCACCCTTGCCCTCCTCGCCCACCAGAAACAGGAACAGATTGCTGGCTTCGTCGCGGTACAGGCACAAACCGTTCACCGGGTAATCCCGCGTTGGCAGATACACCGGTTGCCCCCAACTGCGCTTGGCCGGATCGAGGCTGACCAGCAACGCTTGTTGGCGAGCGTTGTCGAGGCTGGCCACCAAGACGTGTTGACCGGCGGCGCGGCTGTCCAGGCTACTGAACGAACCTTTCAGGCGCGCCAACTCTTTGCCTTGCGCGTCGAGCAGCAGCAAGCCGACGCGTTCGCTGGCGGCCAGGCGTTCAGGGCCAATCTCAGCGGGCAAAAACGCTACCGCGTCGACCGCCAGGTTCGGCGCCCAGGGTGTGAGGCTCAGGTTCGGCGCGGCCGCCATGGCCTGGCCGATGGTCAAGCTGATCAGGGTGGTCAGCAGACCGTGTTTGGGTAACCACGAAATACTCATGAACAGGCAAAGTCCTTGTCGTGCATCCATCACGGCGGCAGCACCGGGCTGCCGCCCCGGGGCTTAGAAGTGGGTGAAGGTCAGGCCGAGCTTGTAGGTCGGGCCGTATTCTTCGTATTGGCCGTTATAGGAGCGGTTACCGGTGTAGACGAAATACGGCTCGTCGGTGAGGTTCTGCGCCTCGAAGCTGACTTGCAGGTTTTTGGTCAGCGAGTACCGCGCACTGAAATCGACGAAGGTCTGGGCATCGACGTGCAGGTCGTGAGCTTTGTCGTTGATCGAGGCCAGCTCAAAGAGGTAATCGGACTTGTAGTTGGCCGACAGGCGCAGGCTCAACTTGTCATCTTCCCAACCGAGCATCAGGTTGCCGACAGTGTCCGACTGGTTGGGCAAATCGATGCTGCGCTTGCGGTCGATACCGCTGGCGGCGTCGAAGCCTTCGATCTCGGCATCGGAGCGGCTGAAGGTGGTGTTGGCGCCCAGCAGCAGACCATTCCAGGGCGCCGGCAGCCAGTCGAATTTTTGCGAGTAGGCCAGTTCCAGGCCATAGAGCTTGGCGCTGTCGCCATTGGCAAACGTATGAGCCTCGGAGAAATCGGCCCAGGCGCCGGTGCCCGCCAGGTCAGTGTTGTAGACGAAGTTCTTGATGTCTTTGTAGAACACGAACGCCGAGACTGTGCCGGCATGGCCCATGTAGTGCTCGATGCCCAGGTCGAGGTTGCTGGATTCCAGCGGCTTGAGCTCCGGGTTGCCGAAGGTCGCCTCGTCATCGTCGATGACAAAACCCGGCGCCAGTTGGCCGAACGTCGGGCGCACCACGGACTTGGTCCAGGCCGCGCGCACCTGAGTGTTCTTGTCCAGTTGATAGCGCGCATGCAAGCCCGGCAGCCAGTGGTGATAACGGCGTTTGGTTTCGGTGGACTGGAACTCGCCACCGGTGGCGCCCGTGCCCTTGGCTTCGAACTCGGTGCCTTCGTAGCGCATGCCGGCAATGAAACGCCAGTCATCGATATCGATGGTGTTCATCAGGTAGCCGGCGTCGATGTCTTCGCTGATCTTGAAGTCGTTGACCCGCGATTCGGTCTCGTCATAGAAGTCCGCTTGATTCAGGCCACCGATCAACTGCTTGATGCCGCTGCCGCTGATGCCCGGGCCGAACTGGCCGAGGCGATAGTCCACGGTGCCTTTCTGGAATCGGCTGAGGTTGAGCTGTTCATCGCTGAAACCCAGATCGTCGAAATCTTCATAGACCCAGGCATCGAGGTTGTTGTCTTTGTTGCGGCGGCTGACCTTGCCGCCGAATTTGACCTGGGACGCATAGCCGCTGAGGTCGTAGTCGCGGGCCAGGTCCAGTCGCAGGTTTTTCTCGGTGTCGGTGGTTTTCTGTTTTTCCCAATCGACCTTGTCGAGGCTGAAGTTGTCCGGGTTGTAGAAGCCCTGACCGATCAGGGGTCGCGGTTTTTTGGTGTCGTAGAAACCGCTGTCGGCGAAGTCGTCGGTGCCATTGAACGCGGCGTTGGCGATATGACCCGGGCTGTCTTCACTGGAGCGGCTGTAGCCGGCCTGGCCGCTGAGGGTCCAGAGGCCGAACATACGTTCGCCGCCCAATACGTAAGACTGGATTTCCTGGGTCTCTTCCCGTTGTTTGAGTTTTCGGGCGCCTTCGGCATCGCCCAACTCCCCCGCCGCCAGTGGGTCGGCGAATTCCAGGCTGGTGGAATTGCGCGTCTCGCTGTCCTTGTAGCGGCTGTACAGGGTGCGCAGGTAATAGCTGCTGAGGTCGTCGGGTTTGTAATCGAAGTTCAGGCCGCCACCGGAGCGTTCACGGCTGATGTCGTAATCGCGTTGCTCGAACTCCTGCAATTTGGCGCCTTGCTCGAAGTCCCAGGCGCCGCCGGTTTCGACGTTGTCCGAGCCGAAGTCGCGCTTCTGCCAGCTCAGCGCCGCAGCGACGCCGAAGTTGTCGATGCCGTCGCCAAGGCTGAAGCGATCACTGACGGCACCGGAAAATTTCGGGCTGGTCTGGTGAGTGTTTTTGTCGTAACTGGCTTCGCTGCTGCCGGTGTAGAACAGCCCTTTGTGATCGAAGGCCGAGAGGCTTTTAACATCCACGGTGCCGCCCAGAGAGTTGGCGTCCATGTCCGGTGTCAGGGTTTTGATCACCGACAATGACTGCACCAATTCCGAGGGCAGCACATCGAGGGCCACGGCCCGCCGTTCGCTTTCCGGCGATGGCACCAGTGTGCCGTTGATGGTCACGCTGTTCAGATCCGGACCGAGGCCGCGCACGCTGACAAACCGCCCTTCGCCCTGGTCGCGCTCGACGCTGACTCCCGGCAGACGCTGCACCGCTTCGGCGACGTTTTCGTCCGGCAACTGCGCCACGCCGTCGGCATGCACCACGCTCTTGATGCTGTCGGAACTGCGCTGCTCCTTGAGCGCCTGATCAATGCTCGCCGCCTGGCCCACCACTTCGACGTGTTCGGTGTTCGCCACGGCTTCGGCGGCGCTCAGGCGTTCACTGGCGATTGCCATAGCCAGGGCGGTGAGCGTGAAGCCGACGACTCCAGCGGTGCTGCTGCGCTTATACATGGTGGTCCTCCCCCAAGAGTCCGATAACGCCAGGCAAGTGGCCCGGCAACTGGGAGGGCACGCTAGGCACGGGGGATGACGGTTCTGTGACAGGGGTTGGCGGGAGGTGCGGTAAACCGGGGTTTTGCCGGGTTTCGGGGAGGGAAGTGAGCTGAAATGACTTTGCTGTCCAGTCAGTTATGCCATTTCTGCCGCGACGCACTCTTGTAGCAGCTGTCGAGCTTGCGAGGCTGCGTTCGGCTGCGCAGCAGTCGTGAATCAGGTTGATGCGGTCTGCCTGCCACACCGCAATCTCTGGTTTGACGACTGCTTCGCAGCCGAACGCAGCCTCGCAAGCTCGACAGCTGCTACAGATCGCATTACTGCTTGCTGGTCCTCACTCGCCAGAAAATCCCACAGGACCATGAGCTGATTCGACCTCACACCCCAGTCACCCGACTGTCACAAACATCTGCTGTGCTGGCGCGAATTGCTTCTTCGCCAAAGGATCGCGGCCATGTTCTCAGTGCTCAAACCTCACCGTTGGAAACTCGCCCTGCTGCTGTTGGCCGCCAACCTGGGGTTGCTTGTGCATCTGGCCTGCGGCGAGGTCAAACCGGTCAGCGAATGGGTCTGGCTGGACATCGTCGGTGAAGGCGGTTCGGCGCTGCTCGCGCTGGTCTGGCTGGGACTGGTGCTCAAGAGTCGGCCGGCCGGGCGCGTCACCCATTACCTGGTGCTGGGTTTGAGTTGCATCTTTTTCTCCTGGTGGATCGACAGCCTCGACGAGTTCATCCGCCTGCCCGACAGCATCACCTGGGATCACTGGCTCGAGTCCGGGCCGATGCCGGTGGGCATGATATTGCTGACCCTCGGCATCTATCACTGGCACCGCGAACAACTGGCAATCAGCGCACAGATGGAGAAACGCGAGCGGCTGTTCCGCGAGCATCGGTTGTTCGACAAACTCACGCCATTGGGCGGCGCCGATTACCTCAAGCGGCAACTGACCGGCAGTCTTGAGGAAAGTCATGGTCAACAACAGCCGCTGTCATTGTTGGCGCTGGACCTGGACAACTTCTCGGCCATCAATCAGGCCTTCGGGCATGCCGAAGGCGACGCCGTGCTGCAAGCACTCAGTCATGTGCTGCTGCTCAACCTGCGCCGACAGGACTTGCTCTGCCGACTGGCCGGCGACCGTTTCGTGGTGCTACTGCCCAACACCGGCGAGAGCCAGGCACGGTTGCTGGCGCTGGAACTGCAGCAAGCGGTTCAGGGCCTGGCGCACAAAACCCGGCAGCACGGCGAACGCTTGCAACTGTCGGCGAGCACGGCGGTGGTGATGGCACTGAACGAGTCACCCGACGCCCTGCTCAAGCGCCTTAACCTGGCGCTGGCCCGGGCCAAGCAGCCTCTGGCCAGAACGGCCTGAGACCCGGCCATGACCCTGAAAACCACTTGGTACGAAACCGACAGCCGTTTCATTCCCGGGCATTACCAGCCAGCAACCCTGATCGATCTGGCGCTGTCCCGGGGAATCGACAGCCATCGTCTGTTACGCGGCACCGGACTGTTTCATGACGACATCCTGGTCGGCCAGACTCGCCTCAGCCCGCAGCAGTTTCTCGGTTTGATCGGCAACTGCCGGCGCTTGCTGGATGCCGACGACAGCAGCTTTTTGTTCGGCCAGCGCCTGCTACCGGGGCATTACGGTCCCGCCAGCCACGCCCTGCGCCACGCCCAAAACCTGCACCAGGCCCTCGACACGCTGGTGCAGCTACAGGCGCTGCTCAGCCCGCTGGCCACCCCGCGACTGGTGCTGGATGAAAAACACGCCTATTTCTACTGGCTGGACAGCTGCGGAGCGGGTGAACAGTGGCGTTTTGTGCTGGAGGCAAGCATGACCTCGATCGTGGCCATGAGCCGGTCACAGAGTGGCCAGCGCCTGCCGTGGGAATGCAGCTTCAGCCATGCCGAACCCCGTTATGTCGAGCAATACTGGGTGCATCTGGGTGAGCACACACAGTTCAAGCGCCCGCTGGACCAAATGCGCATCCCCCGGGAATATCTCACTCAGTCCTGGCCCGACGCCTCGGCCACAGCAGGCCAGGTTGCCCGCCAGGAAGCCCACCGACAAATCGAACAATTGGGATTTGCCTCAAGCTTCATCGACTGTGTTTATCGCTACCTTCAAACCCATGTTCGCCAAGCCCCCAACCTCGAACAGGCCGCCCTGGCCTTCGCCATGAGCCCCGCCACGCTCAAGCGCAAACTGCAAAAACACGACACAGGATTTCAACAACAGGTGGATTTGGTGCGCAAGCATGTGGCGCTTTACCTCTATCAGATCAAGGGATTCAGTAACGAAGAAGTCGCGGACTACCTGAGATTCAACGATGCGGCGAACTTTCGGCGCTCCTTCAAGCGCTGGACCGGCAGCACGCCTAACTTGATTCGCGAGATGTTCGAGACCCGTTGAAGTCTGATTTTTGTGTGGACTTCAAATGCGAGGAGCAAAGGATTTGTCGATTGATTGATTCAAATCAGATGACTCAACAACTGACGAACTCAACCTGCTTATCTCTGCGCCTTCAAGCAAGCGGTCGCCAACTAAATATGAAATTTGCTTTCGCAATTTCACAAAGATTTCCGCTCTCGATCAAACCGACTATACCGATGGTGCCGGCGCCGTGTTTTCTCTGGACGGCCCCTTGCCCGACAACACGTAATCAAACGCCGGATTCAGGCTCAATGCGTTGAGCAGATCAAGGAGTTTTCGATGGCCGACTCAAGCAAGAAAATGAGCCTCATGGGGCTCACCACACTGGTGACAGTTAACATGATGGGCTCGGGCATCATCATGTTACCGACAAGCATGGCTCAGCTCGGCGCTGTTTCATTGTTGTCATGGATCGTCACTGCCGTCGGTTCCATGGCCATCGCGTATTGCTTTTCCCAGTGTGGCATCTACTGTCCGCGCCCAGGCGGGTTATCCGCCTATACCGAAGAGGCGCACGCCAAATCAGGGTTCTTCCTCTGCTCGTATCTGTACTTCCTTTCGCTGGCCATCGCCAACGTGGCGGTCGCCATCTCCGCAGTGGGGTATATGACATCGTTCTTGCCGTGGCTGGGGAGTGGCGCCATTCCGCTGTTCATCGGAACGGTCGGCTTGCTCTGGTTGACCACTGTGGCCAACTTTGGCGGCCCCGGCATCACGGGCAAGATCGGTGCGATTACCGTGTGGGGTGTGATCATCCCGGTGGCCGGCTTGAGCATCATCGGCTGGTTCTGGTTCAAGCCCGATGTGCTGGCTGCCGCCTGGAACCCGAACGACTTGCCCATCTCTGAAGCCATCAGCAAGGCGATTCCCCTGACCCTGTGGGCCTTCCTCGGCATGGAATCGGCAGCACAGGCCTCCGATGCAGTGGAAGATCCCAAACGCACGGTACCGCTGGCGTGCCTGTTTGGCACGCTGGGTGCGGCAGTGGTTTATGTGCTGTCGACAACCGTTATTCAAGGCATCATCCCCAATGCCGAACTGGCCAACTCATCGGCCCCTTTCGCGCTCGTCTATGCACACATGTTCAACCCCACGGTGGGCAACATCATCATGGCGCTGGCGGTGATGGCCTGTGTCGGTTCGCTGCTGGGCTGGCAGTTCACCTTGGCGCAAACCGCCAAGATGACGGCTGACCAGGGTATGTTCCTGAAACTGTTCGCCAAGGTCAGCGCACGGAATGCCCCTATAGTCGGAATGTTGGTCTGCGGTGTGTTGCAGACGTTGCTGGCACTATCGACCATTTCGCCCAATGCCAGTGCCCAATTCGCAAAACTTGTCAGCCTGGCGGCAGTGACCAACCTCATCCCCTACGTGACGGCGGCCACCGGCCTGCTGATCATGATGTACAAAGCCAAGGTCGGTTTCGGTGTGTACACCCGCAACACCCTATTGTTATTGGTTGCCGTGGCCTATTCCTTGTACGCCCTGTATGCCTGCGGCAGAGACGCCGTGTTCGGCGGCACCCTCGTCCTGGTGTTCGGCTACCTGCTTTATGGTTTCCTCGCCAAACGTAGTGTCGAGGCATCTCCCGCCGCGCAGACCCGGGCCGACACCCCTTGACCGTTGATTTCAGAACTGCACAGACATCTGAATTCGGGGAATCAGGATATGAACGTGAAACTGACCAACACCAACAACCTGCTGCTCGTCTGCTTGCTCATGCTGGTGTCCGTACTGGCCAATGCCAATACCCTTGAGCGCGTGCGGGCGAGCAATACCTTCACCCTCGGTTACCTGCCGGACTTTGCACCTTTCAGTGTCCAGGCAGCCGATAAAGCCAGCGGTTATGCCATCGATCTCTGCCTGAAAATCGCCGACAAGGTGAAGACTGAGTTGGGTTTGCCCGGCCTGCAAATACGTTACCTGCCCGTCACGGTCACCGACGAGATGAGCGCCGTCAACTCGGGGACGGTCGATATTCTTTGTACGCCGACGCCCCCCACACTGGAGCGGCGCAAGGTAGTGAGCTACTCGGTACCGATCTACACGGCCGGCCTCTCGGCCGTGGTGCGCCAAGATGCATCAGAGGCGTTGCTCAATGTGCTGAATGGCAAGGTGGCTCGGACCGGGCCAACCTGGCGAGCGACGGTCAACCATGGGCTGTCCAACCAAACCTATGCCGCCACGGCTGGCGGTGTCACCGAAACATGGATTCGTCAGCAGATGCGACTACTGGGCGTGGTGGCCACTCTGGTCACCGTCGAAAACACCGCCGCAGGCCTCACGCTGGTCTCCGAAGGCAAAGCCGACGCGTTCTTCGCCGAACGCATGATGCTCCAGAACCTCCTCGCCACAGATAAGTCGGCAACCAGCCTGGTGCTGCTCGAACGCGTTTTTGAGTACTCACCCACCGCAATGGCAGTGGACCGAAACGATGAGAATTTTCGTTTGCTGGTTGATACTGCGCTCAGTGAAATGTACAGGTCGGGCGAGATTGAGCAGGGATTCGACAAGTACCTCGGTGGCGTCAGCGAGACGACCAAAAAGCTCTTCAAGGTCTATGCGATACCTTAGATAAAAACCAGAATCAACGTGGTCGACAAGTGCGCAGGACACACTTGCCCCCTTTCGGCTCGGTCGCCAATGTCATCGCGGTCAGCGGGACGTCTTGCCATGGCGTTGGAAATCTTTACGGCCTGGGATGCTCGCTCGACACCGAGTTGTCGGCGTCTACATCCGCCAACTCTTCATCGACAGGCGCTTCGTCGTCCGGCGGCAGCGCAACCTCAGGGTCCTTCCCCTTGGGATCGTGACCTGCTTCGTTATCCGTGCCCCTCGTTACGCCTGCCTGAGAAATGTTTCCAGGTGCATTTTCATCAATGTCCATGCGGGTTCTCCGTTCTGATGCGCGGGATGTCCGTGCTTGTAATTGAGAGCAGAGAGCGCAGAGCAAGTGCCAGGCATTGGACGAACGGCGAAAAAGGCCCGGCGATCAGGCGATTTTTTTGCTCCGTCTGAATCGGCTCACCCCTTGCTGTGTTCAGGTGATGTAGGCCCTTCCTTGATCCCGCGCGGTCCGGCAATCCCCCAGACAACCAATCCGAGCACCGGGAAAACGATCAACCCGATGGCCCAGGCGGCTTTGATGCCCACAGGCTTGTCACTGCGGAACACACTGACAATTGCCCACAGGTCGACGAGCAAGATAATCACTGCTACGGCAATTGCAAAATAACTGGCGGCTTCGGACATGATCATGCCCTCCTGATTCATATAGTGGATTAGGCCGGTCGCGATGGAAGGTGTTCAAAGTTTCAATTCGCAGGTTTTACCTCCCGCACCCAAACCTCAAGTTGTCGCATCCACCGCCGACAAATTACCCAGGACCTCATCAGCATGGAGCAGCCGTGACCGTAATCTCTTCTATCTCCGCCACACAGCCACTGACGGTCGCAAAAGTAGCGACCTCCGTGCTCGTCGGCCATCCCGCCGAATCGACAGCCACCGTGTCTTCGCCCTCGTCGATAGTCACTTTGCTGCAAGACAACAAAGCCATTGATGCACAGACGTATACCTCTCGGGGTGTGATAGCGGAGCTTGATGCACCGCTTTCCTGGGAATACCTGCAGCACGACAAAGTGTCCATGCACATGAGGGGCAATTTCGGGAATTCGTCGACTGTCGGCCGGTTCCAGAACCTGGGCGCTTCACTGCTTTTGCAATTGGCTGAAACCAACAAAAACATTTCCCAGTCAGTGATTCGCTCATCGACTGGAAGGCCGCTTGAGGCCGGTGAGCTGGCGGCTGCCCAAGCCAAACTTCACAGTGGCGTCGCGGACAATTCCATCAGCCTCACGCTGAAAACAGCGAGTGGCAAGACTGTCCAATTGACCCTGTCCAGCCAGGACAATGCGCTGGCGGTGCAGGCGCAGGTCGAGGGTGGTGATCTGAGCAAAGAAGAACTGGCTGCGCTGGGCGCAATGGCGGATGGCTTTGAGTCGGCCATTCAAGGACTGACTGCGGTGCCGCCGCAACTCAAGCTGGAGGCGCTGATGCAGTTCGATTCCAAGGTGTTTTCTTCGGTCGACCTGGTCACACGGTTCAAGCTCAGCGATGACAGCACGCAGACCCTTGATCTGCATGCCGATGCAAGCCAGCGCCGCGTGCGCATGAGTGGCGCGGCGGGTGATCTCAACATCGCCGCGGACTTGAAAAATGCTGCGATTCTCGGCAACAGCACTCAGAAGGCCAAGGCGCTCGAGAGCTACCTGCGTCAAATAGAAGCGGCGCGCGATCGAGGCGATGGCGACTCACGCCTGCTATCGATGTTCGAGAGTGCGTTCAAGACCGTACACACAAATTACTCGGAAAGCCTCGCCGCAACCGTGCAGCAGCCCCCTGGCTCGAACCATCTGACAGACACCGACCGCAGCTTGCTCTCCGGCCTCGCCGATTTCAGCGCGACGGTCACCGAGAAGACTGTAAATGGCAATCCCGCACGGCCTGGCGAGCTCGATTCGTTTAGCTACGACTTATCCCAAGCCACGCAATCCAAAGGTCTGAATCGGCTCAACCGCACCCTTGTCCAGAACCAGCAATCACATCTGACAGCCCAGTACCATAAGCCACTGTATGCCGGGCAAAAGCTGGAACTGACCACTGACTCGGAATCGCAAAACTACCGGTACTACCAGATCAACGATCAGGCCAGCAGCACCAGCCGCATCGGTTATGTCGAAGGTGAGTTGGTTGAAGCATCCGTCAGCCATTCGGCAAGCCAGTCCACGCGCATTTCCAAATACGTAAAGGGGCATTTGGAAGAGGACAATGTGATCCCTGCCTCGGCCTCGAAGACGCAAAATTACCTTGTCGTTCTGCAACAGGCACTGGAGCAGGACAAGGCCGCGACACTGGGACGGGGCACGTCATTGCTCGAATACACCTTGGCCGCTATTCAGGGCAACGTGATGTTGGTCAGCGACCCGAGCGAGCTCAAGGATTAACAGTACACGGAGTGAGCGGCGTGAGGATCTCCTCCAGAAAGTCGATGAATACATTGATGCGGCTGGAACCCCGGTGATTGGGCAAATACAGCGCATTGATGCAACTGCTCGCACTGCCGGGATTGACTTCGTAATGTTCCAGCAAACGGGTCAGCCGGCCTGCGGCGACGTCGTCGCGCACCAGCCAGTCGGCCAGCAGGGTCACCCCGCCGCCCGCAATTGCCGCTTCGCGCAAGATGTCGGCGTTGTTACTTTGCAGGCGGCCGTGCACGTTGAGCTGGATGGTTTGCTCGTCACCCCGGAACGTGATTACCCGGCTCATCCCTGATCGTTGCTGTGTATCTGATTTACACCGTCTAAATCTCTGATCAAAGCGCAATGGCGCTCCTCGATAGAGCAATCAACGCTCCCCCCAGGCGCACCATTGCAGTGCGCCTCACTGGCGCAAAGCCGTTTCCTCGACTAGGGTTTCTACCGAATCGAGAGGCCCTGCTTCCCCAGCGGGCGCGTGATCAAGGAGGATAGATGACGTCCATTTACAAAGCCGAGAAAACCTATCGCGCCTGGTCCAACCCAATCTTGCTTGCACTCAAAGAGAGAGAGAATGAACTGGACCGCAATGCCCGCCAGGCTCTTGATAATGTCCTGGCAGAGCGAAGGCTGATAGACACCGGAAACCCTTCTGGCGTCGAGCGCCGCCGCCCGACTTCCTGATGGCTTCTGTCCGTACAGTTCAACAGATCTGCTCTGTTCATCGGATACTTCAAGCGCTCCCTTGCGGTGGTGGCCAGTAGCCGCTACACGTTAAGGTGAATTCGGAAGGAGTACGCGAGGATGATTCCAAGATTCGTTGTTGTTCCTGCAATACCCACGGAAACGGGATCAACGCGCAACGGAACGCGCTTCTACTGCAAAACCGCCCCCATCGGGTTCAACCTCTACGACAATGAAGAAAAACGAAGACTTCCCACCACCTACCTGACACGGATAGAGGCCGACAAGGAATGCTTGCAGCTCAACACTGAATGCCTTCAATGCATGCTGGCTGAGCGCCCCCGCGAGAACACGCCATGAGCGCGTGCATAAATGAATGACGGAAAAACCTGGCGTTTTGTTGAAGCAGACAAAAGTCCGAAAATAGAAGGAACTGGCACTACGCCATCAATGTCGTAGTGGCAGCACCTGGAGATTCGGATGACCCGCCCTCGATATTTTCAAATCACGTATGGCTTTAACAAGACTCGGAATATTTTTGTACAACCCGACTCCCACATGACTGAGGCAGACGCTTGGTACTACGCCTGCCTGCATTCGGGAATCGGGCTTTCGTACGGGGACAATCACGACCAACAAAATTTCGATGCTGTGCGCAGCCATGCACAGGAACATGGCTTGATACAGGTCAATTGGGAGGAGTTACCTTAAACGCCAGTGTGCGGCCCACCTACGTGCCGCCGTCCACACCCTCTATCGCTTTTGCAAATGCGGTACCCGCTTCCTTCACTAACTTGCGCCATTCCGTGCTGTTGATCAGCCCGATACGTTCCATCTCGTCGGCGGCCTTGAGCAACTCGTCGTACTGCTCTTCAACATCCATGCGAATTTCCGGCTCGTTCAGAAGTTTGTACCAGGCCGCCAGGGCTTGTTTCTTTTGATCGTCATTCATCACCCAACTCCAAGGCCAGTTTTTCACTTGGAAGTTTCTGAATGAATGACCGTTCCTCGATTCCGACGTACGGCGCTTATCTATGAAGCTCAGAAGAAGCGAGTGTTACAAGCAGCTGCGAACCGCTTTACGCATCGCGTCCGATTTGGCCCACGGCGGCCCCTGATACAGCGATACGCGACTGCCGTCCTTGTATTTCACGATGTCCAGAATCTCGTCAGCCGTGATGATGCTGGGCGCGTTGATCCGGTAACCATTGGAAATCGCAGTCTGAGTCGTTCTGGAGACTTCCTGTTGCCATAATGGCAAAAGACACGCGGCGTACTCTTTGGGCGGTTTATTACTGTACTTGCTGACGTTAGGCTCACCTGGAACCAGGGATGCCGGCAATGAACAACCCGCCAGCATCGTCATCGCTAATCCCCCAATCAACATTCGCATGACGCTTCCTTATCCTGAAAAACGGGAAATGTAGCGCGTAGCGGACCGGACATCCATCAATAGAATCAGCCCTCAGGGAGCCGCATTGTGATCGCCGGGCGCTGGATAAGACCGTTCGTTCAAATACGTCATCCATCGCTCATACGCTTCATGCTGCCATAGAGTGACCCGTTCCCACTCCGGCCCGCTCAACTGATGGGCCGTAATCAGCTTCATCATCTCCGTGGTGGCTGCGTCCAGGTCAACAATCAACTCATGTGCATGGAATCTGAAATCATCGGTACTGGTCATTTGAGGTTCCCTTGCCCTAGCGAAAATTCGCCACCTCAGTACGACATCACGTCTGTTCGTTCGCGCTCATTCTCCCGACAAGCGGTGCGTCTTCCATTCATTGAGCAGCCGACGAACAGACGCCTTGTCCGTTAATTGGGACTACTCTTTTGTAGCGGGGTATTTGCAGGAGGTCATCATGTGGCTCAACGAGGATGAAAATGAACTTCGGCGTGATCTGCAAGGACTTGCGTCAGACCTGAGGTGGTCGGCGGTGGAACTCTTGCGCATTGCAGAGCAACTACGCCTGGCTGGCAATGATGTTGATGCGCAAGCGGCCATGAAGTTGTGCAATCTATTTCAAGGCGATGAACAGCGACTGGCGGGCTATGCCGAAGAAGTGAAAGCCAAAATCATCAGTCGGACGAAAGCTCAAAAAGCGCGATAGCGGGAGCCTTGTCATGAACAAGCTTCCATTCGCGCTGGTCGTCGTGCTGGCGGTGGAGGTTACTAGCCAGTGCGGCGTACCGGGCTAGCCGGAAACAGGTTTATTACAAGTGTCTCGCCATTTATCCGCGAACGAAGTGATCTTTTCGCTTTTGAGGTCAGGAGAATCGAGAACGGGCTCTTTGTAAGCTACGTTGATCAACATTGCGCCCAACTTGTCATGCTCGGGATTACCCGACTTCACCGCCAGCAGACTTTCTTTCGATTCCCCATTTTGCCGGGACTGCATGATCGATCCGGCCAAAACACGGAAAACATCGCAGACCTTTTGATTGGTGTGAATCTCGCCTTGCGTCTGGGCGTGAGCCTGACTGACACCCGCGAGGCAAAGAGCAGACAACATTGCCAGAGCAGCCCAGCGACCTTTCAACATGCTTTCTTCCTTGAATTGAAAGCGGCCACCCTATCACCCAAATGTCACGTTTAAAATCCTCCCGCCCCTGGTTTGAAGACAAAAAAAAAGCCCCGGCATACCAGGGCTTCAAACGCTCGCTCATTCTGATTTCTGGCTTGCAGTCGATCGACCCGCTCTAGCTTTGTAGGCGGGAAGAGCGGCTGCAAACGCCAGTGCCTCCTCTCTGCTGCCAAAGGCTCCGAGCCGGTCGCCTTTGGTGCACACCCGCCAGGGGCCGTTGTTTACGCTGAGTACGTCATAACCGTTCATGTGCATTTTATTCAGCATCGGAACGCTCATAGTCACCTCCTTTTCGGCAGTGATAAGCCTCGATTGACTTGGCTACCTTACACCCGACCTTCGCCCAAGTGCCGACCAGACGTCGCGCCGGGTTTACGACATCGCTTTGCACTTTCTGCGGCTCCCTTGACTCCAACCCTTGAAACACGGGCCTCGGCCTGAATATTGCATTTTTATGACTGTTTTATGACAAGCGACGGTTTAGTAACACATGAAAGTACGGGCAACAGTCATTTGCGAGCAGGATCGGCATGTTCTCCTGGTGCGCAAACCCAGGTGCCGCTGGACCTTGCCCGGAGGAAAAGTCGAGCGCGGTGAAACCACTGCGGGCGCAGCCATGCGCGAACTCCGGGAAGAAACAGGGCTGGGCGTCGACGGCTTGCTGTACTTGATGGAGCTGGAAACGGGCAGCACCCGACACCATGTTTATGAGGCGTCAGTGCTCAATTCGGACGAAGCCCGGCCACTCAATGAGATTTTCGATTGCTTGTGGTATCCGCTGGATGCGGTGCAGAACCTGAACACAAGCGACGCCACGCTCAAGATCGTCAGAGCCTTTCAGCGTCGCCTGTAAGTTTGTGCAGTCATCTCAGCCCTGGTCGCCGCCGCCCACCGGCATGATCATGCCGGTGATGTACGACGCTTCGTCGCTGGCCAGAAACAGGATAGCGCCTGCCTGCTCATCCAGCGTGCCGTAGCGCTTCATCAAACTGCTGTCGAGCGTCTGGTCGACGATCTGCTGGTACCAGACCTTTTCTTCGGTGCTCTGCTCTTCACTGTTTCGCGGGATGACCCGTGGCGGCGCTTCCGTGCCACCGGGCGCAGTGGCATTGACCCGAACCCCTCGCCCGGCGGTTTCAAACGCCAGGCAGGCGGTCAGCGCGTTGACGCCGCCCTTCGCCGCGCCGTACGGCACGCGATTGATGCTGCGGGTGGCGATGGAGGATACGTTGACGATGGCGCCGCTGCCCTGCTCCAGCATGAACGGTAGCGCAGCATGGCAGCACCATAATGTCGGAAACAGCGAACGGCGGATTTCAGCCTCGATCTGCTGCTCTTCGTAGTGCTCGAAAGGCTTGGCCCAGATCGTGCCGCCCACGTTGTTCACCAGCACATCCAGACGCCCGAAGCGCTCGACGGCGGTGCGCATCACACGGCTGCATTCGCTGTATTGCTCAAGGTCAGCGGTCAAGGCAAGCACCTGACTGTCCTGCGCCAAGTGTTGCTGCACCTCGAACACCAGGTCCGAGCGATCAACCAGAATCAATCGCGCACCCTCAGCGGCCATGCGCTCCGCCACCCGCCGACCGATGCCTTGCGCCGCGCCAGTGATCAGCGCGACTTTTTCGTGAAATCTGTTCATGGTCACCTCAATACGAAAATCAATTTCGCGGGAACGGCTATCTCTGTAGCAGCTGCCGAGCCTGCGAGGCTGCGTTCGGCTGCGAAGCAGTCGTGAGATCAGTGAATGCGGTGCATCAGGAAGACTGTGCACTCAAGTATTACGACTGCTGCGCAGCCGAACGCAGCCTCGCAGGCTCGGCAGCTGCTACAGAGACGGTGTCGTTGCTGATACTCAAGCCGCGCTGGCGGCGAATTTCTCGTAGTAGAAGTTCGCCGGGGCGACGCCCTGTTCGCGAATGAACTGGCTGACCGCTTCGACCATCGGCGGCGGGCCGCACAGGTAGACGTCGACGTCGCCATCGTTCAAATGCCGTGGCTCGATGTGCTGGGTTACGTAGCCTTTGAGCGGGTGCTGGCTGTCGGGGTTGGCGACGCAGGCACTGAAGCTGAAGTTCGGAATTCGCGCGGCAAACGCTTCGAGCCGATCCAGTTCCACCAAGTCGAAATCGTTGGTCACGCCGTAGATCAAATGCAGCGGATACTCACTGCCCTGCTCGGCGATTTTTTCCAGCATCGCGGTGAACGGCGCCAGACCGGTGCCGCCCGCCAGCAGCAACAACGGCCGGCGGATATCACGCAGATAAAAACTGCCCAATGGCCCGGCCAGGCGCATGCTATCGCCGGCCTTGGCCATGCCGGTGAGGAAGCTGCTCATCAAGCCGCCGGGCACGTTGCGGATCAGGAAACTGACTTCGCCGTCACGCTGCAGCGAGCTGAAGGAATACGCGCGTGTCTGTTCACTGCCGGGAATCCCGAGGTTCACATACTGGCCCGGCAGGAACGCCAGTTTGCTCAGCGACTCGCCCTTGATCGACAGCGCGATCGTGCTGTCGGACAGCTGTCGCACGGCACTGATAGTGGCGTCATAACTGGCCTGCTGGGTGCGGCACACCTGCGATGAAGTCGGCACGCGCACCACGCAATCGCTCTGGGCGCGCATCTGGCAGGTCAGGACGAAACCCTGCTCGGCCTCATCGGCGCTGAGCGCGTCTTCGATGTACTCCTCGCCCAAGTCATAACGACCGGCCTCGGCAAAACACTTGCAAGTGCCACACGCGCCGTCGCGGCAATCCAGCGGAATGTTGATGCCCTGGCGGTACGCAGCATCGGCCACGGTTTCGCCCACATTGGCGTCGATGAACCGGGTGACGCCGTCTTCAAAATTGAATGCAATGGAATGAGTCATGACGGCCGCCTCAGAGGTGGTAGACATCGATGACCTGGCGAACGTAATCGTTCTTCAGGATCACTTTCTTGGCCTTGATCAACGGGTTTTCACCGCGCACATCAAGGGTGTAGAAACTGCTGCCGAAATAGCTGTCGACGGTTTTATAGCGAAAGCTCAAGGTGTGCCAGTTGAAGCGCACCTTGCACAGGCCGTCAGCCTGTTCGAGCAGCTCGATGTTGCTGATGTTGTGCGAGGTGCGGGTGTCCGGAATGCTCGCGCTGGAGCGCTCGGTCTTGATCCGGAAGATGCGGTCTTCCAGGCCGGTGCGGTTGCCGTACCAGATCAGCGAAATCTCGCGCTGCGGGTCTTCGGTCAACTCGTCGTTGTCATCCCAGGACGGCATCCAGAACGAGGCATCGGCGGCGTACATTTCCAGCCAGTCGTCCCATTGCTTGTCATCGAGATAGCGCGCTTCGCGGTAGAGAAAATCGCGCACGGCGTCATAAGTGATGGTCATTGCACGGCCTCCACAGCAATCAACCCGGACTGTTCGGCGGCCAGGGCCTTGAGCATGGTTTGCTGCCAGTACTTGTGTTGCAGCACGAACAGGCCTTCGTCTTCGGTACGCACGCCGCTGAGCAGCGGATGCAGATCAATTTCCTTGGCCGCCTCATCGGCGCCCTCGACCCAGTGCTCGGCACCGCGGGACATGTCATTCCATGTCGTGACGCTGCCCTGATAGCTGGTCTGGCACGAGCGGAACTCTTCCAGATCATCCGGCGTGGCCATGCCACTGACGTTGAAGAAATCCTCGTACTGACGAATCCGGCTCGACCGGGCGTGGTCGCTTTCGCCTTTGGGGGCGATGCAGTAAATGGTGATTTCCGTGCGGTCGACCGAGATCGGCCGGGCGATGCGGATCTGCGAGCTGAACTGGTCCATCAGGTACACGTTCGGGTACAGGCACAGGTTGCGCGAGTTCTCGATCATCCAGTCGGCGCGGGCCTGGCCGAAGTCCCGGGACAGTTCGTCGCGGCGCTCGTAGAGCGGACGATCCTCAGGGTTGGACCAGCGGGTCCAGAGCAGCATGTGGCCCTTGTCGAACGAGTAAAAACCCCCGCCCTGCTTGGCCCAGCTCCCGGCGCTCATGGTCGGGTTGCTGTCACCGGCTTCACGCTGTTTGCGTTGGTTCTGGGTGGCGGCGTAGTTCCAGTGCACCGAGCTGACGTGGTAGCCGTCGGCGCCGTTTTCCGCGGTGAGTTTCCAGTTGCCTTCGTAGATGTAGCTTGAGGAGCCGCGCAGCACTTCGAGGCCATCGGCGGACTGGTCGACGATCATGTCGATGATCTTGGCCGACTCGCCCAGGTGCTCAACCAGCGGCACGACATCGGCATTGAGGCTGCCGAACAGGAAGCCGCGATAGGACTCGAAACGCGCGACTTTGGTCAGGTCGTGGGAGCCTTCGCAGTTGAAGCTCGCGGGGTAACCCGCAGCCGCCGGGTCTTTGACCTTGAGCAGTTTGCCGGAGTTGTTGAAGGTCCAGCCGTGGAACGGGCAGGTGTAGGAACTCTTGTTGCCGGTCTTGTGCCGGCACAGCGTCGCGCCCCGATGGCTGCAGGCGTTGATGAAGGCGTTGAGCACACCCTCCTTGTTGCGCGCGATGAAGATCGACTGGCGCCCCATGGTGGTGGTGTAGAAATCATTGATGTTGGGGATCTGGCTTTCGTGCGCCAGGTACAGCCAGTTGCCTTCGAAGATGTGTTTCATCTCCAGGTCGAACAGCCGTGGGTCAGTGAACATCTCGCGCTTGCAGCGGTAGATGCCCTGTTCTTTGTCGTCTTCGAGCAGGGAGTGAAGGTATTCGGGTCGCAGGGACATGGCCGCCGCCTCCATTGTTTTTATTCAGGCAGGGCCATGCTAGGACGGGGGGATGCGGGGGACTATCCGATGGGTGCAGACGTGCATCCGATTACTGCAACGTGCGGTGAATGGCTGATGCTTATCACAAGGATTAACACTGACCTGTGGCGAGGGAGCTTGCTCCCGCTGGGCTGCGAAGCGGCCCCAAAACCTGCAACCGCGATCATTCTGTAAAACCGGGGTCACAGGTTTGCGACTGCTGCGCAGTCGAGCGGGAGCAAGCTCCCTCGCCACAGGTGTTCGTCGTCTGCAGTCAGTGCCGGCGCTTGAGGGTGTCCGACGGCAATTCGCCGAATTGTTTGCGGTAGTTGTCGGAGAACCGCCCCAAGTGCAGAAAGCCGTAATCCATGGCCACTTCCGTGATGTTGCGCACATTGCAGGTCGGGTCGCTCAGGCACAGGTTGATGCGTTCGAGTTTCTTCTGCCGGATGTAGTTTTGCGGCGAGGTGCCGGCGTTGCGCTCGAACAAGCCGTACAGCGAACGCAGGCTCATACTGGCCTGGCGCGCCAGTTCTTCACTGTCGAAGTCCTGCTTGAGGTTGCGTGCGATGTAATCGGCAATCCCCTCGAACGTCGCCGACGACGAACCGAGGCTGCCGCGGATGACGTTGGTTTTCATCAGGCTGAGCATCTTGCTGACGATGATCTGCGCGTAGTGTTCTTGCACCCGTGGGATCTGCTCGGTGGCTTCGGCTTCCTGGCAAATCATCGCCAGCAGGCCGACGAAACCTTCCAGTTGATCGAGCTGATAACGGTTTTCCAGAAACCGCACGCCCTGCCCCGGATAGCGCCAGCGCTGCTCCTCGCACACCGACTCAAACAGTCGGGTCGGCACTTTGAGGATGAATTTTTCGCAATCGTCGGAGTACGTCAGGTCCACCGGATCGTCGGGGTTGATCAGCAGCAATTCGCCCGGCGCAAAGTAATGCTCCTGACCGTGCCCGCGCCACAGGCAGTTGCCGCGCAGCAACACTTGCAGGTGATAGATCGTTTCCAGCGCGCCGGAGGTCACTCGCACACTGGCGCCGTAGCTGATACGGCACAGGTCGAGGCTGGCGAATTTGCGATGACCGAGGCTGGCCAGCGGACTGCCGGCCCTGGGCATGAGGATGCAATGGTTGCCGACATGCTGATTCACATAACCCGACACCGCGTAAGGGTCGGCGTGGTCGAATATTCTGCTGCGCTGACTCAATAGTTGCGCGTGCATCATCGGGTCACTCTCGTTGTTGTTATAGGTGTTGTCGGGCCATTCTAAGGCAGTACCTGCAACGGTGTGTCAGTGGGCTGACCTGTGGAAGGTTCTGGCCCTATCGCGAGCAAGCCCGCTCCCACAGTTGGCCGGGTTTCTTCAGGGCCAACGCGGTCAAAATGTGGGAGCGAGCCTGCTCGCGATAGGGCCACCAGCCTCACATCAACGTTGACTGACACTCCGCTTTCGCAAGCAGGCCCACTCCCACAAGGCGCAGCAATCAATCCTCGAGTGCACGAACCCGTTCGTGACGCTGTTGTTCGTCAGGTTGCGCAGAGGTCTGCAAGGTGAAATCGAATTCGATCTCGGCAAACCGGCCACTGACGCCATGGGCCGCCGCACGCTGTGGATCGTCGCTGAAGGCGATGTGGGCGATCAGTTCGTCGCGGGTGGCATAGGCAAAGTCATCGTGCAGGTATTGGTCGCCGTCGAGGTTGATCTGAGTGGTCAGGTGACGGTGATCCGGCGCGGAGATGAAGAAGTGAATATGCGCCGGACGCTGGCCATGACGGCCCAGTTGATCGAGCAATTGCTGGGTCGGACCGTCCGGCGGGCAACCGTAGCCCGACGGCACGATGCTGCGGAAGCGATAGCGACCCTCGGCATCGGTGACGATGCGGCGGCGCAGGTTGAACTCCGATTGCGTGGCATCGAAGTAAGAGTAAGTGCCGCCGGTGTTGGCGTGCCAGACATCCACCACCGCACCGGCCAACGGTTCGCCAGCGGTGTTGCGCACTTGGCCCTGCATGAACAGAACCACGCCCGGATCAACGCCATCATCCAGTCGCGCCTCACCGTCAGACAGCGGCGCACCCGCCACATACAACGGACCTTCGATGGTCCGCGGCGTACCGCCCGCCTTCCCGGCCTGCTCGTCTTCGGCGTCCATCAGCAAGTCCAGGTAGTGTTCCAGGCCGAGCCCGGCCACCAGCAAACCGGCTTCCTGACGCGCGCCCAGTACGTTGAGGTAGTTGACGGCTTTCCAGAACTCTTCCGGGGTCACGGCGAGGTCTTCGATGATGTTCACCGAATCACGCAGAATGCGGTAAATCAGGGCTTTGACCCGTGGGTCGCCAGCGTCGTTGAGCAAGCCGCTGGCATCTTCGAGAAACTTCTGGGCGCTGGCAGTGTGGGAAATCTTGACGTTCATTTTTGGCGGTTCCTCATCTTGTAATTATTAGCGTAGCGAACTGAACAGGCTGGGTTCAGCGGTCATCGTCTCGAATGGAAGAAGGATGCCGGCACATCGCGTCGACCTCGATCGCCATGTACGGAAACAGCGGCAATTGCATGAGCAGGTCGTGCAATTCCTGAACGCTGTCGACGTCGAAAACGCTGTAATTGGCATAGTGCCCGGCGATGCGCCACAGGTGACGCCATTTGCCTTGCTCTTGCAGGCGCTGGGCCAGGGCTTTCTCGTCGGACTTCAGCTTGGTGGCTGTTTCAGGATTCATGTCGACCGGCAGATTCACGGTCATTTTTACGTGGAATAGCATGATGCTCTCCTCAGGCTTGATGAACGGAAGTGGATGTTTTGTCGCGGCGATAAAACGCCAGGCGCTCTTCATCCAGGCTCAGGCCAAGGCCCGGTGTTTGCGGGACATGCAGCGCAAAATCGCGATAGACCAGCGGCTCGCTGAGGATGTCTTCCGTCAGCAGCAACGGGCCGAACAACTCGGTGTCCCAGGCCAGTTTATTCAGGGTGACAAAGGCATGCGCCGAGGCCAGCGTGCCGATCCCGCCTTCCAGCATAGTGCCGCCGTACAGGCCGATACCGGCGGCCTCGGCGATGGCGGCGGTGCGCAACACGGCGCGTGGCCCGCCGTTCTTGGCGATCTTCAGGGCGAACACCGAAGCGGCCCCTTCGCGCGCCAGGTTGAAGGCGTCTTCCACACACTCGATGGATTCATCGGCCATGATCGGCGCCGGGCTCACGGCATTCAGGCGTGCCATGCCGCTACGGTTGTTGCGCGAGATCGGCTGTTCGATCAGGTCGATGCCATTGCTGCCCAGGATCCGGCAGGCGCGCAGTGCGACAGCCTCGTCCCAGGCCTGATTGACATCGACCCGCACGCTGGCGCGGTCGCCCAGGGCTTTCTTGATGGCGATGACGTGGGCCAGGTCGCGATTGACTTCGCCGGCACCGATTTTCAGTTTGAAGATCCGGTGGCGCCGCAGGTCGAGCATTTTTTCCGCTTCGGCGATGTCCTTGTCGGTGTCGCCGCTGGCCAGGGTCCAGGCCACCGGCAGCGCATCACGAACGCGACCGCCCAGCAACTCGCTGACCGGCAGGCCAAGGCGTTTGCCATGGGCGTCGAGCAAGGCGGTTTCGATACCGGATTTAGCGAAAGTGTTGCCACGGATGCTGCGTTCCAGGCGCAACATCGCGGCGTTCACATTGCCGCTGTCCTCACCGATCAGCAGGGGCGCGAAGTGTTTGTCGATGTTGGTCTTGATGCTGTCCGGGCTTTCGTTGCCATAGGCCAGGCCACCGATGGTGGTGGACTCGCCAATGCCTTCGATGCCATCGGCGCAGCGCACACGGATGATCACCAGGGTCTGGTTCTGCATGGTGTGCATGGCCAGTTTGTGCGGGCGAATGGTCGGCAGATCGACGATGATCGTCTCGATCGATTCAATGGCAGTTGCACGCATGTCGATACCCGTCAGGTTCTTGAAGTTCTGAAATGGATTCTCGTACGGCTTTTTCCCCACGGCCAATATAGAATTGGTCTGGCTCGATACCTTAAAGGTATTCAACTGATCAATGCCTGGAGGCCCCATGGAACTGCGTCACCTGCGGTATTTTCAGGTGTTGGCTCAAACCCTCAACTTCACCCGCGCCGCCGAGCTGCTGCACATTGCCCAGCCGCCCCTGAGCCGGCAGATCCAGCAACTGGAAGATGAACTCGGGGTGTTATTGCTCGAACGCGGCCGGCCGCTGAAGCTGACCGACGCCGGACGTTTCTTCCATGAACACTCCACCGCCCTGCTCGAACAACTCGCCAAAGTGTGCGACAACACCAAGCGCATCGGTCTGGGGGAAAAGACCTGGCTGGGCATCGGCTTTGCGCCATCGACCCTCTACGGCGTGCTGCCGGAACTGATCCGCCGTTTACGCAGTGGCGAGCCCCTGGAGCTTGAGCTCGGGCTTTCGGAAATGACCACGCTGCAACAGGTGCAGGCGCTAAAGGCCGGGCGCATCGACATCGGGTTCGGGCGGATTCGCATCGACGACCCGGCGATCATTCAGACCGTATTGACCGAAGACCGGCTGGTCGCCGCCCTGCCCGCCGGCCATCCGCTGCTGGCCGGGCCGATCAGCCTGCGCCAACTGGCCAAGGAACCCTTTGTGCTGTACCCCGGCAACCCGCGCCCCAGCTACGCCGATCATGTAATTGCGCTGTTCGAATCCTATGGCGTGAGCATCCACGTGGCGCAATGGACCAACGAACTGCAAACCGCGATTGGTCTGGTGGGGGCTGGAATCGGGGTCACGCTGGTACCCGCGTCGGTGCAGTTGCTGCACCGAGACGACATTGGTTTTACCCCGCTGCTGGAAGACAACGCGACCTCACCGATCATCCTCAGCCGGCGCGTGGGCGATGTGACGCCGGGGTTGAATCACTGCTTGAAGATGATTGATGAGTTGCTGCCCCGGTGATGGAGCAGCCAAAAAATGACCTGTGGCGAGGGGATTTATCCCCGTTCGCCTGCGAAGCAGTCGTAAATCCAGACAACTTATTCTGCCTGAAATGACGCTGGGGCCGCTTCGCAGCCCAACGGGGATAAATCCCCTCGCCACAAATGTGTGGGCTCGCGTTTAAGTGAACAGTATTACGCTCCTACGGGCCGTTTCTCATATTTCTCACGTTCTAATGAGAATCCCCATCCCACAGCCAATTCCAGATCCCCGGCAACTTCACTTCCTCTGAACCGCTACTTACGGTGCGCGCCAAAGCCGCCCGTTGCAGCGCTGCTCTGTCATCGTAAAACGGCTTTTGCGCCACCGTCACCCCGGTGTCACGGGCGCTGTCCAGGAGGATTTGCAGATATTCGCGGGCATGCCGGGCGGTATAGCGATTCAGGTCGTGAAAGGTCACCACCACCGGCACCACACCGTCCACCGTCGGCAACTCGCCCAGCGCAATACGTTCGCGGACTTGCGACAGTTGCAGCAGCATGTTGGCCCGTCGACGCGGGCTGGCGTTGAAGCCCCAGATCTTGCCGTCGTTGGCGCTCAGGTCCGTCAGCAACAGGTGCATGCCGTGGCGCTGGTAGGCGGCGAACACACGTTTGTCGTAGTTCCAGAACGGCGGACGCACCAGGGTGGGTGGTGCGCCGGTGATGGCGGCGATGTCGGCACTGCCTTTGCTCAGCGACTGCTCCAGCTTTTGCGGGCTGAGCGAGCGGTGATTGGTGTGCGAATGAGTCGCCGTGTGGAAACCCAGCACATGCCCTTCCGCCTGTTCCCGGCGCATAACTGCGCGTCCGATGTCGCTGTCGCCGGCCCGTGGCGCGCCGGTCTGGACGAAGAACACCGCTTTGATCCCCGGTTGCACCGGGTTCTGCGCGAGGCTGTCGAGCACCGTCATGCTCGGGTTCCAGAAGCTCGACGCGCTTGGACCGTCGTCGAAGGTCAGCAGGAAGCGGATCGGTGGCTGCTCGCGCAGACGCTGTTCGGTTTGCGGGGTCAGTTCGATCGGTGAGGCAATGCAGCCCACCAGCCCGACAGCGATGGCGAGCGCACAGAGAACCTTGAACAGCTGTTTCATGGTTTGCCTTGGGCCAGACCGTTAAGGTCATCACGTTAAACGGCAAAAACCCTTCGCCCATTGATCCATTGTCGGCCCGCAGGTGGCTACGGGCCGAGGTTGGATCAGGTTACACAGTGTTTGGTTCCAGCGCTCACCCTCGTAGCTCGCCCGAGCAGCATTCGTCAGGAGCTGGCTGTGGAATTGCCACATCCTCGTGACCGGCGGGACCCGTTGCTCGCGCAACTGAAGGCGTTGTCGCTGACCGAGTTGCAGCGTGCCCCTGTGATTTGAAGACTAAGCTGAACGCTCCAGCCAGCGCTTTCCAGCCGGAGATCAGCCGATGTGCGGACGACTCTCGCAGTACCGTGGCATCCACGACTTTGTCGCGGTGCTGAGCATTCCCGACGCGCTGATCAACCATGTCGGTGATGAACCGCTGGCCCGCTACAATGCCGCGCCTACTACCCAGCTCGCCCTGCTGCACCTTGAGCCCGACGGGTTGCACGCCGATTCGGTGCGCTGGGGATGGCGGCCGCATTGGGCGAAGGATCGCGCGGCGCCGATCAACGCCCGGGTCGAAAAAGTCGCTCATGGCCCGTTTTTCCGGGCGATCTGGCCGCACCGTGCGATTGTGCCGATCGACAACTGGTTCGAATGGGTGGATGCCGGCGATTCGACGAGGCAACCGTGGCTGATTCGTCGACGGGATCGGGCGCCGATCTGCTGCGCGGCGATCGGCCAGTTCCCATCGAGTGGCAGCGAGCAAAAGGAAGGCGACGGTTTTGTCATCATCACCGCGGACAGCGCCGGCGGCATGCTCGACATTCATGACCGGCGACCGGTGGTGTTGTCAGCGGTACTGGCCCGTGAATGGCTGGACCCGGCCACACCCAAAGAGCGCGCCGAGCAGATGGTGCTGATGCAAGGTGAAGCCAGCGAAGTGTTCGAGTGGTACAGGGTCGATAAAGCGGTGGGAAATGTCAGGAACCAGGGTGCGATTTTGATTAACAAGCTGGTTTAAAGTGGATCCATTCCTGAGCCTGAATAACCAAACGAGATAGACGTTACGCACACTGTTTCATAATAGAAACACTTGGCGGAATGCAGCAAAAGGACGCATTAACCGCTTGTCTGACAATTGAATCATCGTGCATACATTTAGAAACGCTACAGCTAGCATGCGCGCCGCATTTCCCTCGGCAGCACCCAATTGACCAAAGAGTCAATAAACAAGGAAATCCCGAAATCTAACAAGCCTTGCAGAGAACTAAGTTGCGCGACGATCTTGTAATTAATCAAGTCAGCGGTCTGGACTGCGTGTACCTGTCGTTGACAGAACGCTTTCAACTTGACTGTTTTATCGGGCAATACATAAAGACCCGAAACCTGCGTTCCATTCCCAATATTAACGACATCCTGCGTTCCACCCTCGCGGCCTACTCCGGCAAACCGCCGGTCATGGTCAACGAGCTGAATGCCTGGATCGACAAGACGTTGGGCTATCGGGCCTCCCACCCGGATTTTCCGCCACTGGAAGATCTTTAAAGTGATACACGGTTCAGTTCAACTCACGACTGAACGAACCGGAAACCCTTGCACTCTGAAGAAGAGGCCACCGGGCCTCTTTTTTTTCAACCTTCATTATCTGCGCAAGGATGACACCGCAGATTTTTTCAATGACCCATTCGAAGACTGAACCAGAGCCCTGCGCAGTTAAGGAGGAATACATGAGCGAACTCGTTCCCTATGCCGTGCACTATTTGCTCAACGGCGTTCGTCAGCACTTTTTCAAACTGGCTGAACAGTTCTCCGACGTGGACGCGATTCATTCGGCCTCCGCGCATGCCTTTCCGCAATCCGAGCGAAAGATCGCCGCACATGCCTCTCTCGAAGCGGCGCGGTTGACTGCTCAACAATGGGGCATCACGCAGATACGCTGGAATGAGGCGATCTGACCCCTTGATCCGCTGCGCTTGATTGCGCAGCGCTGTTCACTCAATCACAGTACTTCAGGCACGCCTGTCTTTGTGGCGAGGGAGCTTGCTCCCGCTGGGCTGCGTAGCGGCCCCAAAATGTGATAACCATGCCGATTGTTGTGAGTGCTGCGCACTCAAGCGGGAGCAAGCTCCCTCGCCACAGGTTTCTTGCTCGATTGAAGATTGAGTGAACAACATTGCGCTTGATCGCGAGCTTTTGGTTTGTGCTGACCGCTCAAGGCTTCAGTGGACGCTCTTCGTCACGGTCTGACAGCTCTCGACTGTCGTCATGTTTCCAGGTCTGGCTTGAACGCCTCTGCCGCTCGAGTTCTTCCTCCGTGGGTTCATCCTCTTCTTCATTCAGATCCGTACGCCGCTTAGGTTCGTTAGCCATGCTCACCTCCTGAAGGGAATCCCCTTTAAGCGTAGAACAATTTCCAAAGCCCGACTCAAAGCCACCAACGCAGCAAAAAGAAAAACCCCATGCTCAACAACATGCTGAGCAAGGTATTGCGGGTGTACAGCACCAACCCCACCGCCACCAGCGAACTGATCAGGTACGGATTGTCCCACTGCAGATTCAGCTGTTTGTCCGGCATGAACACGATCGGTCCGCAGATCGCGGTCAACATCCCCGGCACGGCAAAACCGAGGAACTGCCGGGCATTGCTGCTCAGGCGCAGCGGCAGTCGAGGTTCGAGGAACACGTAGCGGTTCAGAAAGACGAGCACACCCATCCCGATAATCACAGCCCAGACCATCATGTGCGCCCCATGTAGAATTTGTTGCAGATGAAGCCTGCAGTCATACCCGCCAATCCCGACAGCACCAGCGCCGAGCCCCACTGCCAGTAGCTGAACAGCACCGAACAAAACAGCGAAACCGCGACGCAGACCACCGTCGGCACGTTGCGCACCACCGGGGTGATCAGGGCGATAAAAGTCGCCGCAATGGAAAAGTCCAGCCCCAGGTGTTCGAGGCCGGGAATGCTGCTGCCGAGCACAATGCCCGCGAGCGTGAACAGGTTCCAGGCGATGTAGAACGTCAGGCCCACGCCCAGGGCATACCAGCGATTGAACTGCTGCTTGTCATGCTGGCTGGTCAGGGCGAACAGCTCATCAGTTAGCAAAAAGCCCAGCCCCACACGCCAACGGCCCGGCAGCGGTGAAATCACCGAACGCATGCTCATCCCGTACAGCAAATGCTGCGAGGTCAGCAGCAGCGTGGTCAGCAGAATCGAAAAGATCCCGGCACCGCCCTTGAGCATGCCGATGGCCACCAGTTGCGCGGCACCGGCAAACACGATGCTCGACAAGCCCTGACCTTGCAGCGGCGTGAGATTGGCCTCGATGGCCATGGACCCGGCCAGCAACCCCCAGGGCGCAGTCGCCAGGGACAACGGCATGATCGCTACGGCGCCGCGAAGAAAGGCACTGCGCGGCATGAGTGAGTTCGACATAACGCTCTACAACCAGGGAAAGACGCCAGACTGTGCCAGCAGTTGCGGTCGATGGCTTGAACAATCTTGCGCACTTGCGGGCAACGCCTGCCAAATGGCGCTGAACCGCTGTAATGAAGAGAACGCGAGTACCATGGAGCTATTCGCCTAATGCGTCAGGGAGTCGACATGCTTTACCGGATCGCCGCCGATGGGCTGGTGCTGTTTCACTTGCTGTTCATTCTGTTCGTGCTGTTCGGCGGGCTGCTGGTGCTCAAATGGCGCCCCCTGATCTGGTGGCACCTGCCCGCGGCTGTGTGGGGCGTGAGTGTGGAGGTTTTTCACCTGCCATGCCCGCTGACGCAATGGGAAAACCTCATGCGCCAGGCCGCCGGGCAAACCGGTTACGGCGGTGGTTTCATTGAACATTACGTGTGGCCGGTCATCTACCCGGCCGGGCTGACACCCGCGATTCAACTGGCGCTGGGCAGTGTGGTGCTGGTGATCAACGTCGTGGTCTATCTTCGGCTGATCAGGTTGTGGAAGTTACGCCGAGCTGCCTGAAACACCCGCCGAGGACAGAGAAAAAAAAGTAGTGATCGCTTCGTTTGAATTCAGTTGGCAATGACGCTCATGTTCCGTCCACTGGCCTTGGCCACATACAAGGCCTTGTCCGCAGCGCTGACCAGGTCGTCGGGCTGATCCTGCGAGGCCGGGTTGTAGGCGCAGACTCCCACACTGACGGTCACCGTCCCTTCCGGGCATTCGCTGTGTTCGATACTGGCCTGCTGGACCGCGCGGCGGATTTTTTCCGCGACCAGGAACGCCCCCACATAATCGGTGCCGGGCAGCACCACCGTAAACTCCTCGCCGCCATAGCGGGCGGCCAGATCGCCGGGGCGCTTGATGTTGTCCTTGATGATCGCGCTGATTTTGCGCAGGCACTCATCGCCTGCCACGTGCCCGTATCGATCGTTGAAGCTCTTGAAGTGATCGACATCTATCATCAGCATGGCGAGGTGAGTCACCGTGCGCCGGGCACGGCCCATTTCCGCGAGAATAAACAGATCGAACTGACGCCGGTTGGAAAGCCCGGTCAGTGCGTCTTCGAGCGCCAGCAATTCAAGGCTGCGGTTGACCTCGATGAGCTTCTCTTGGGCATCGAGCAATACGCTTTGAATGTGATTCTGCTGCTTCATGAAGCGAATCAGGCGATAACCGAGCCCTCCTAGAAACACCAGCAGCAATAGCACGATGCCGGCGCTGAGGATTGACTCCTCGCGCCAACCGGCCAGGACGTCTTGCTTGTCCAGGCCGGCGAAGACGATCAGCGGATAACCATCGACTCGTCGGAACCCGACCACGCGCTCGACACCATCCACATAAGACTTGACGGTGGCCGTGCCGGAATTGCCCTTGGGCAACAGCTGCATAAACAGCGGCCCCTTGGCGACGCTGGTGCCCACTTCTGCTTCGTTGAATGGTCGGCGAACGACGATGCTGGCGTCGTCGGCGATCAGGTTGATCACGCCGTTCTTGCCCATGTCGATGCTGTCGTACAGCCCGAGGAAATGGGTGAGGTAGATCGTTGCCAGCGCCACACCGGCGAAACTGCCATCCGGGTGGTTGATCCTGCGTGACACGGTCATGATCCATTCGCTGGTCGAGCGACTCTTGATCGACGGACCGATGTGGGGGCCTCGGTCAGGATGATCACGATGGTAAATGAAATATTCACGGTCGGAATTGTTCGCACCGGGCATATCCGCGCCGTTGGAATTGGCGATCCACCCGCCTTTTTCGTCAAATACGAACAAGCCATGGAGCTGGGCCAGCTCACTGCGCTGGGTGGCGAGCAAACGTCTGAATCTGGGCAACTGCGCCGGGTTCACGCCCTCATTTTCGATGCGGTCCACCAAGGTAAACAGCAGCGTATCGGCCTGCTTGATCGACGATTGCGCTTGCGATGCCAAGGTCTGGGCCAGGTTGGACATCGCCACTTCTTTGTCATGCAAATGGTACTGACGTGAGCTCCAGGCTTCCCAGATCACAATGGTCGTTAACGACAGACACACCGCCACGAGCAGGACAACCGCATAGCGAACCCTGAGTCGGGACTCAATCGGTTCGGGCTCCCAAGGCAAGGTGGGCCGGGTGTGTTCAATTCGGTCGTTGATGGACGGATGTCCCATGACGCTCCCTGAATCGTTATGACATGGCGACTTTTCCCGTTCGCCCTTTTAGCCCCATCCAGTTGTGGATCGCGGTGCCCCATCAGAAACAAGATAGGCGATCTGTTAGCGTTGTGAAGGGTTTATGTCGGGGTGATGAGCCACACCACGGATTTTAATTCGACGTCTGCTTGATCGCTTCAAGCCAGGCGGGATTCAACTGCGTCTGTTCGGTGTCGAGTCCCAGCGCTTCCATTCGCGCCTTGTGTTGCTCCATTTCCCGGATCAACTGGCCATGATCGCTGGAATTGCCATCCAGTTCGTGCATCTGGCTCAAGCCAAGGTGGTAGAAACGCAGCAGTTTCATGGCCGTCGGATCACCCGCCTCTACCGCCGCCGTCAACTGATGCATCACATTGGTGATGCTCATCAGGCTGCGCTTGAGCTGCCAGCCATACACCGCCGGCGCCATCCACGCCTGAGACCAGAACGTGCCGCGCATCAGCGCCACCATCGCCAACACCGCGACAAACACGCCGCCGACGTTAAACCGCAGATTGTCGCCCCCGGGTTCACCGAACAACGCCACCGCCGTGGTGGACAGCACCATCGCCAGGGCCAGGAAAATCAGGGCAATAATCACCGTACTGCGTCGCGTCTGTTGTCGAAAGCGTTCGGCGTTCATCGGCTGGATTTCGAACATCGTGACGGGGTTCCTTGCATCAATGGTAAAAGGCTCGGTGAGCAAAAAGACTGCGGGGCATTATCGCCCCTGCGCAGGATTTAGCTATGCTGGGCGCCTCTTCATCTTTTCATCGTCAATCGGGGAACATGGCGATACCGCGCAGTTCGTGCCATCTTCTTTCATGGATACATACTATTCGGATGCCATTTGCGGGTATGAACGGCATCGTTTTAAGGATCATTGAATGACCCAACGACAAGTAATCAACGCCTCCGTCAGCCCTAAAGGCAGCCTGGAAACCCTTTCTCAACGTGAAGTACAGCAACTGAGCGAAGCCGGATCCGGCAGCACCTACACCTTATTCCGCCAGTGCGCCCTGGCCATCCTCAATACCGGCGCCCATGTTGATAACGCCAAGACCATCCTCGAAGCCTATAAAGACTTCGAAATCCGCATCCACCAGCAGGACCGGGGCGTGCGCCTGGAACTGCTGAACGCCCCGGCCGACGCCTTCGTCGACGGCGAAATGATCGCCAGCACCCGGGAAATGCTGTTCAGCGCCCTGCGTGACATCGTCTACACCGAAAACGAACTCGACGCCCAGCGCATCGACCTGAGCACCTCCCAGGGCATCAGCGACTACGTCTTCCACCTGCTGCGCAACGCCCGCACCCTGCGCCCCGGCGTCGAACCGAAGATCGTGGTGTGTTGGGGCGGCCACTCGATCAACACCGAAGAATACAAATACACCAAGAAAGTCGGCCACGAACTGGGCCTGCGCAGCCTCGACATCTGCACCGGTTGCGGCCCTGGCGTGATGAAAGGCCCGATGAAAGGCGCGACCATCGCCCACGCCAAACAGCGTATCCACGGTGGCCGCTACCTCGGCCTGACCGAGCCCGGCATCATCGCCGCCGAAGCGCCGAACCCGATCGTCAACGAGCTGGTGATCCTGCCAGACATCGAAAAACGTCTGGAAGCCTTCGTGCGCGTGGGCCACGGCATCATCATTTTCCCGGGCGGCGCCGGCACGGCCGAAGAGTTCCTGTACCTCCTCGGCATCCTGATGCACCCGGACAACGCCGGCGTGCCCTTCCCGGTCGTCCTCACCGGGCCGAAACATGCGGCTCCGTATCTGGAACAACTGGACGCGTTCGTCGGCGCGACCTTGGGTGACGCCGCGAAACAACACTACGAAATCATCATCGACGACCCGGCCGAAGTCGCGCGGCACATGACCCAAGGCCTCAAAGCGGTCAAACAGTTCCGCCGCGAGCGCAATGACGCGTTCCATTTCAACTGGCTGCTGAAAATCGACGAAGGCTTCCAGCGCCCGTTCGACCCGACCCACGAAAACATGGCCAACCTGAAACTCAGCCGCGACCTGCCCCCCCACGAACTGGCTGCCAACCTGCGCCGCGCGTTCTCCGGCATCGTCGCCGGCAACGTCAAGGACAAGGGCATCCGCCTGATCGAAGAACACGGGCCGTACCAGATCCGGGGCGATGCAGCGGTCATGCATCCGCTGGATCAACTGCTCAAGGCCTTCGTTGCGCAGCACCGGATGAAACTGCCGGGTGGCGCGGCTTATGTGCCGTGTTATCAGGTAGTTGCGTAATAAACGGCGCCTGACAAACACCCAATCCACTGTGGGAGCCAGCCTGCTCGCGATGGCGGAGTGTCATCCAACATTAATGTTGAATGACAAGGCCTCATCGCGAGCAGGCTCGCTCCCACAGTAAAGCGGTGTCGAACGCCAGTTTTGTGCACGACTCATTTCCCCCTGTGGGAGCGTGGCTTGCCCGCGATGGCGGTGTGTTAGCCGGCATAAATGCTGGATGTCAGACCGCCATCGCAGGCAAGCCAGCTCCCACAAGGATTGTGTGTACATCTGAAAGAGATTGGTCGGCTGACAGGCCGCCTAGGTCAACCGCCCTGATTGCCACACGCCGCGAACTTGCTGTAATCCAGCACCTTCTGCGTACCGCTCGAATCCAGATACGTCATCCGCGCATTCACAATCCCGCAATTCGCCCCGCCATCTTCTACAGTTGAAATCACCTTCTTGATGTCCAGGTGGCTGCTGCGAGCCTGAACATCCGCATGCGCCGAAAACGCCGCAACGTTCAGGACAGCAAAGAAGCCAGCGGCAACCAATTTGTTCCAATTCATGATCTGTCCTCTAAGTCGATGGGCAGTGGAGCGAGGCAAGTCATCCTGCCTCGATGGAACCCATTTAACCGGCCCGAGGTATCTGCCATGTGTCGCAAAACCGGGATTATCAAGGTGTAAGGTGTCACACGGGGCACCCGATACAGTTCGATACACCCACACCTGAAAAAAGCCGCCTTGTATGCCCATGTATCAAAGTCGCCTCCAGATACAGTGAGATACAAAGGCCGGCAGGCAGGCGCGGTGCGGCTCCCTAGAATGCGCGACGTGCGAATAACAAGAGGGTTGAGCAATGGAACACGTGAACCACATCCTGATCGTTGACGACGATCGCGAGATCCGCGAACTGGTCGGTAATTACCTGAAGAAGAACGGCCTGCGCACCACGGTGGTCGCCGACGGCCGGCAAATGCGCAGCTTTCTGGAAACCAACACCGTGGACCTGATCGTGCTCGACATCATGATGCCCGGCGATGACGGCCTGCTGCTGTGCCGCGAGCTGCGCTCGGGCAAGCACAAGGCCACGCCGATCCTGATGCTCACCGCCCGCAACGACGAAACCGACCGCATCCTCGGCCTGGAAATGGGCGCCGACGACTACCTGACCAAGCCGTTCGCCGCCCGCGAACTGTTGGCACGGATCAACGCCGTGCTGCGCCGCACCCGGATGCTGCCGCCCAACCTGCTCATCACCGAAAGCGGTCGGTTGCTGGGCTTCGGCCGCTGGCGCCTGGACACCACCGCCCGCCATTTGCTGGACGAAGACGGCACGATGGTCGCGCTCAGTGGCGCCGAATACCGCTTGCTCCGGGTGTTCCTCGATCACCCGCAGCGCGTGCTCAGCCGCGACCAGTTGCTCAACCTCACCCAGGGCCGCGATGCCGACCTGTTCGACCGCTCCATCGACTTGCTGGTGAGCCGCCTGCGCCAACGGCTGATGGATGACTCCCGGGAGTCGACCTACATCAAGACCGTGCGCAGCGAAGGCTACGTCTTCTCCTACCCCGTGGAATTGCTCGGCGCAGAATCATGAAGCCAGCCCTGTATTGGCCGCGTACGCTGGCGTCCCGGTTGTCGCTGATTTTCCTGGCGGGCCTGATCGTCGCCCACGGCTTGTCCTTCGGCGTGCAGTTCTACGAACGTTATCGCAGCGCCGAGGCGATGTTGCTGGGTAATCTGGAAAACGACGTGTCGATCGCGGTCTCGATCCTCGACCGCTTGCCGGCCGCCGAGCGCGCTGATTGGGTGCCCCGCTTCGAGCGCCGCACCTATCGCTATTCGCTGGGCGAAGGCTTGCCAGGCACGCCAATCAATCTCAAGGATGCCCACGACGCGGTGCAGTCCATCCAGGACGCTGTTGGTGAGCAATATGCCCTCACCTTCACTCGCATCGAAGGCGCGCAGCAGCATTTCCAGGCCCATCTGAAACTCGCCGACGGCAGCCCGCTGACCATCGACGTCCGGCCGTCCGTGATGCCGCTGTCCTCCTGGTTGCCGATGGTGCTATTGGTGCAACTGACCCTTCTATTGATCTGCACCTGGCTCGCGGTACGGGTCGCCATCCGCCCCCTCACCCGCCTCGCTCAAGCAGTCGACACCCTGGACCCGAACACCCACGCGGTGCATCTGGACGAAAAAGGCCCGACCGAAGTCGCCCATGCCGCCAGGGCGTTCAATGCCATGCAGGCGCGCATTGCCGCCTACCTGAAAGAACGCATGCAACTGCTGGCGGCGATTTCCCATGACCTGCAAACCCCGATCACCCGCATGAAACTGCGGGCCGAATTCATGGACGATTCCAGCGAGAAAGAAAAACTCTCCAACGACCTCAGCGAAATCGAGCACCTGGTGCGCGAAGGCGTGGCCTATGCCCGCAGCGTTCACGGTTCCACCGAAGCCAGTTGCCGGATCAATCTGGACTCGTTCCTCAACAGCCTGGTCTACGACTATCAGGACATGGGCAAGGCCGTGGAGCTTAGCGGCGACAACGCCGGGGTCATCGACACGCGCCCGCATGCCCTGCGCCGGGTACTGGTCAACCTGACGGATAACGCGCTGAAGTTCGCCGGTGCCGCCGAATTGCAGGTGGTATCGAAGGCCGACGGCAGCCATTCAATAAAGGTGCTGGACCGAGGGCCGGGGATTGCCGAAGAAGAATTGGCGCAAGTCCTGATGCCGTTCTACCGCGTCGAAAACTCGCGCAACCGCAACACCGGCGGCACCGGCCTGGGCCTGGCCATCGCGCAACAACTGGCCATGGCCATCGGCGGCTCGCTGACGCTGAGCAACCGCGAAGGCGGCGGCTTGTGCGCCGAACTCACCCTCGGCCCTCACAGCGTGTAGATCTCACCGGGCAACCGCAAATCGCCCTTGTAGGAGCCAGGCTTGCCGGCGAAGGCGTCCTCAAGATTGCCTTCGCCGGCAAGCCTGGCTCCTACGAAAAGCGATTCACGCGGAACCACAGGACTACGACCGCTGCTCAAAAATCTCAAGGGTTTTGTATCCGTCTGTATAAGAACCCCGAACGGATACGTAGAAGCCGATTTCAGCTCGTTCAAGCACACATCACCGATACACCCCGGCGTTTAACTGTGTTCACCGGATAGCAGCAGCTACCGACCCACACACTCAAGCGCACGGAGAATCAACCATGTTCAACTTCTCGAAAGTCTCGTCCCTGGCACTCGGTCTGGCACTGGTAGGCGGTCTCGGCCTGTCGAACCTGGCATCGGCGAATACCTCAAGCGCTGCGTCCCACAGCCAGATCCAGCAACTGCTGGTGGAAGGTGGTTCGGACCGCCTGCAACAGAATCGCGTCGCTGAATATGGCTCTGAAAACCTGCAAAAGAACCGTGTCGCTGAAGGCGGCTCCGATCGCCTGATCGAGAACCGCGTCGCTGAAGGCGGTGCTGAGCGTCTGCAAGAACTGCGCGAACGTGTCGCGCTGATCAGCCCGAAGAATGCCGTACAAGGGGGTGTGGTCGTCGCAGAAAACCGCCCTGAGTTCGGTTCGAAATATCAGCGTTACTGAGCAAGCTCGACAACACAGCAGAGATCGAAATGTGGGAGCGGGCTTGCTCGCGAAAGCGGTGTGTCAGACGGCAATGATGTCGACTGACAGGACCTCTTCGCGTTCAAGCCCGCTCCCACAGTTGTTTAGTGTTTTGCCTATGTTCCTGCACTAAAGCCATAAATCCTGAAATCTGTCGAAATAGTCCGACAAATTCCCGAGACAGCTGAATACACCCGTACTAAGATTTGCACCTCATTCAATCAAGGACGATTCATGAAGCGCATTGCCGGTTGCCTGCTGTCTATCCTGACATTCACTGCGGTGGCGGCTGATCTGAACCTGCTCACCGACAACCATCCGCCCCTGCATTTCCAGCAAGGCAACCAACTGGTGGGGTTCGGTGTAGATGTGGTGCAGGCGCTGGCCGAAAGCGCCGGCGACCAGGTGCATTTTCAACAAGTCCCTTTGCTACGCGCCTTGCGTGTCGCCGCCACCGAGCCGGCCACCGCGGTGTTTACCGTGTTGCGCACCGCCGAGCGCGATGGCCAGTACCAATGGGTCGGCCCGTTGATGGAAGTGGAAACGGCGCTCTACTCCGCCAATGACGCCCAACAACCGGTGCGCAGCTTGCAGGACGCCGTTAGCGTGGGCCGCATCGTTGTCCCACGAAAATGGCTGGTCTACAGCTACTTGCAGAAGCAGGGTTTGAACAACCTATACGGCGTGGAAACGCCCGAACAAATGATGCGTCTGGCGCGCCTGGGGCGTACCGAATTCGTAGTGGCGGACACCCTCTCCATCACCGCCCTGGCGCGGGAGGAAGGTCTGGCGCCGAGTCAACTGCATTACCAGATGCCGCTGATGAAGCAAGGCGCCTACATTGCGTTTTCTCCGCTCACCGATGCCCGTCAGGTGGCGCGCTGGCAGCAGGCCCTGGAGGAAATGAGCCGCGACGGACGCCTCGAACAACTCAAGCAACGCTGGCTCAGCGACAACCTGCCCCGCTGACCGTGGATCAACGCGCGTGATAACAACTATGCGCAAAGGTGTTTTCTCATTGCGACGCTCCAGCCCTACAGTGGCCACATCTTCTCCCCACTCTACTGGAGCAACATCATGAAAAGCATCATCGGTCTCGGTTTCGCCCTGTCGGTCCTTGGCGCTACTTCCGCCATCGCCGCCCCACACGCCACCTCGCAAGTTGTCGCAGCCGCTAAAGTCAGCCAACCGGCAACAGTGAACGTAAACACTGTCGGTGTTGATCACAAAGACAACCAAGCCAGCAAACTCTACGTCGCTGAAAACCGCCCTGAGTTTGGCTCGAAGTATCAGCGTTATTGATTAACGGCTTTGGCCTGCTTGAAACAAGAAACCCCGGGTAGATCCGATCTACCCGGGGTTTCTTCATTTCAGGTGATCATTGATCCCGTAACAGCTGTCGAGCTTGCATTGTGGCGAGGGGATTTATCCCCGTTCGGCTGCGTAGCAGTCGTGAAATCAGACGCCGCGGTGTTTCAGGCGAACCGCGATCACAGGTTTCACGACGGCTGCGCCGCCGAACGGGGATAAATCCCCTCGCCACAACGGAAGCGGCTACAGAAACCGGGTGAGTCGTTCGGCGAGGGCTTTGGCCTGGCTCGCCACGTCGGTGACAGCCGTGCTTTCCCACCACATACCGCGCAACGGCGGGCCCATGGCGAACAGGCGTTCGGCGATCTTCCCGTCAGCGTCCAGCACTGCGCCATCAACTGCAGCCGCAATCCCCAACGCCAACGGCCCCGGTTGAATCAGCCCGCGAGCCAACAGTTGCTGCGGTAACGGTCGAGCCACCCGGCGCCAGTCGTATTCAATGCCGCTGGAATTGATCAACGCCGCGCCGCTCACAACCGTGGTTTCAACCTCACCACGACGGCGGATGCGAATGCTCACCCGCCCCTCGACCGTCGATTCCAGCCCTTTGAACGACGCCGCCTGAATCCGCAACCGCCCTTCCTCGTGCAGCCGTGCAACCAGTTCGGCACTCAACGGTGGCGAGCGGTGGTGATGGCTTTCCCACCAGGGCCGCACATGCCGCACAAATTGCCGTCGCTGCACGTCCGTCGCCTGATTCCACAACCGGCCAATATGTGCCCGCACGGTGTCGAGCGGTGCCTGCCAGTCGATGCCTTGAGCAATGGCGTCCCGACAATGCCGGCGCAGCTCGCGCACCAACTGTCGAGGTGAGCGAATACTCAGGTCCTCGGCAAGAAAATCCACCCACGTTGGCGGCTGCCGGCGCACGTGCGGCAGCAAGCCATGACGGGAAAACACTTCGATCGGCCCGCGATGCCCGGCCTGTTCCAGCGACACCACGGCATCGACCATGGTCAGGCCCGAACCGATGATCAGCACTGTCGACTGCGGGTCCAACCGGCGCATGGCCGCGACATCCCACGGATCGAGCGCGGCAGCGTTCAAACCGCTGGACTCGGTCTGCGGCGTGCGCGCGGCGGGAAACATCCCGGTGGCCAGCACCGCGTAAGCGCCTTGCAACCGTTGCCCGTCACTCAAGGTCAGCAACACCGAATCATCGCGGGTTTGCAGATCAACCACCTCGGCCCGCACATGCTCGACCGTTGAACCGTTCACCGCCCCCACCGCTTGCGCCTCCGCCAGGCGCTGCTGCACATAGACACCGAACAGCCCCCGAGGCGGGAACAATTCGCTGACCGGCACATGCTGCTCATCCGACTCCGGCCAGCCACCCGCCGCGATGTGCTCGGTCAGCCATTGGGTCAGGTCGTCGGCGTTGTCCGGGTCGACGCTCATGCGTGCGGCGTTGCCGTTGAGCGTATGGCCCAGCTCGACCGCGCTGTATGCCTCGCCAAGGCCGAGTTCGGCGCGCGGCTCGATCACCAGCACCGAACGCTTGCCGGGCAATCGCAGCAACTGCGCCGCCAGCATCGCGCCGCTGAGGCCGCCGCCAACGATCAGGATGTCCGCGTGGCGGATGGCGTCGGTCGCCTGTGCGCGTTGGGTTTGAGTCATGGCGTTCTCACTGGTCAATGTTTACCTAAATAGAAATCGTGCAGGTCGCCCCGCGCCAGCAGCGCCTCACTGCTCCCGGACAGCACCACTCGACCGGTATCCAACACGTAGGCCGTCGATGCGTATTTGAGTGCCACGTTAATGTTTTGCTCGGCAATCAGGAAGCTCACCTGCTCGTCGCGATTGAGTTGCGCGACGATCTCGAAAATCTCCTGGACGATAATAGGCGCCAATCCCATGGAAGGTTCATCAAGCAGTACCAAAGTAGGACGCGTCATCAACGCCCGACCGATGGCGACCATTTGCTGCTCGCCGCCGGAAGTCAGCCCGGCCTGGGTCTTGCGCTTGGTTTTCAGGCGCGGAAACCAAGCATAGATGCGCTCCAGATCACGGGCCATGTCCTGACGGCTCAAACGCCGGACAAACCCGCCGCTGCGCAGGTTGTCCTCGACCGTCAGTTGCGGGAAGACGTGGCGACCTTCCAGCACATGGACCATGCCCTGGCGCACCCGCAGGCTTGGATCGACACCCGCCGTATCGCGCCCTAGAAACTCGATGCTCCCGCGACTGACTTCCGCCCTCTCGGCGCGCACCAACCCGGAGATCGCTTTGAGCGTGGTGCTTTTGCCCGCGCCGTTGGCCCCGAGCAACGCCACGATGCCGCCCTTGGGCACCGTCAGCGACACGCCCGCCACGGCCAGAATCGCGCCGTCGTAAATCACCTCGATGTCTTTGACCTGCAACAGGTCCTGGGCAGCAATGTCGCTGGCGGCTTGGCTCATGGCTTATTCATCCCCGGTGCAGGTGCGTGGCGTCAGACCTTTTTCCTTGGCGAAGGCGGCGGATTTCTCATCGATCAATGGCCGCAACAGTGCACGGTCGGCGGGGATCCAGTCGCTGATCAGCGTCCAGTTGGCGCCGTCCCATTGTTGAACCCGCGCCGAACCGCCACCCTCGTGATCCTTGCAGGACAGCTTGAGGTTCTGCATCAAACCGAAGTAGCCCATGTCTTTGAGCCGCGCATCGTCGATGTTCAGGTGTTCCAGGCCCCAGCGCCCTTCCTCGCCATTGAGCGGGCGCTTGCCGAACTTGCCTTGGGCGGTACGGATCGCTTCGACCATCACGGCGGCGTTCACCAGCCCGGAGTTGTAGTAGACGCTGCCGAAATTCTTCAGGTCCTTTAGGTCGCTTTTGCCCTTGTCGAGGATGTTCTACTTGAGCCGTTTGTGGATCTCGAAATCCGTGCCGGCTTTGTCGAAACGAATGCGGGTTTCGAAGGCACCGGCGTTTTTGCTTTTGGATTCGGAGAAGGCATTACCGAAACGATAGCCCTGCAGCACTTTGCCGAAGTAGTAGCGCTTCTGCTCTTCGGTGGCGGTTTGCAGCAGGATGTCGAGGACGCCGAGGTGGTTTTGCGGAATTTGGCCAAGGGATGAGTCGGCGACGGAAATAATCTTGATCACTTCGGCGACGGTCACGTAGGAAACGCCGGCGCCGCCGTATGGCTTGGGAACGGTGATGCCCCAGAGACCGCTGGCGGAGAACTCGTCGAGCTCGGCGACGGGCAGGCGTCGTTCACGGTCGCGGACACTGGCCTCGACGGCGAAGCGTGCGGCGAGCTTGTGAGCGACGGCAATGGCTTCGGCGTCAGAGTGGATGACGTGGGCGGTGCGAGGGGCTTGGGCAGAGGCTGTCATGGGCCGACTCCGGATTTCGGGTGAGTACCCGAGATCTCTTTCACAAGCCGTGCCAGAATATCTATTCCTTATTATTCAACTGGTTATGCAAAAAAACATGCATTATCCGATAAAGAATATGCAGCAAACTGACGTTTACCTGTTGCTTGAGCAACAGCATGTAGGGGAACTTGTCAGCGCTCTCGCTTAGAGAACGCTGAGCATGCCATCGAAGCAGCAATCAAAACCAACTTATAAGTCCTCCCTGCTTATAAACAGGGAAGTTTAGATTGATCTCTCAGCCAAGTGAATTTCATAGGAAACCGGTTTTGACTCCACTCCGATACCACCGCCACCCCAGTAGACCATATACGTGAAAGGAACCTTTCCCTGGCCTGAGTTGTTCAGGAAGAATTCTTTTGGCACCACCACCTCTATCTCTTCACCTTCCAGCCCCGTAAGTGTATAGGTGTAGACAACTTCTTTTTTAATGTGAATATCAACTTCATCACCACGAGAAGCATCAGACCAACAAGAAATAATAGCCGTCCCGCCCTCTTCGACCGCCGACATCGTGATCACCCCATCGATAGCTTCTTTAATTTTAAGCGGGTCCAAATCCATTTCCTGATTCCTTCTAGTACACGTTCGAGAGAAGCGCTATCAGCAGATAATTTGCACCGCTGAAGTTATGAAGCGCTGAACGCTATTGAGAGCTCAATGACGTTTAACGTCTACTGTCAGAAATAACAGGTATGTGCTCATTTCCGATGAGCGGTAATCAGGGCTTAGATCACCACGTTTCGCACAAATCGCGCCGCCACCGGCCCATCGTTGCGATAGGCATGGGGCTGGTCGCTGGCAAACATGTAGAACTCGCCGGCCGCGATCTCATGGGGGGTATCGCCCAGCATCAACGTCAGGCAGCCTTCGAACACATAGATCTGTTCACTCCAGCCCTCCGCATCCGGCTGCGACGGATAAACCTCCCCCGGTTGCAGGCACCACTCCCACTGTTCCACTTCGCGAGTGGCGGTGGCTTTGGACAGCAAAACGGCTTTGCTGCCAGGAATCGTCCCGGCCCAGGCGACTTCGTTGATGCGGCTCGGGTCGCGGGCATCCGGGGCCTGGATCAGATCGCTGAACGCCACGTCCAGCGCTTCGGCCACGCGGTCGAGGGTGGTCAGGCTGACGTTCTTCTCGCCGGCCTCGATGGCCACCAGCATGCGGCGGCTGACCCCGGACTTTTCGGCCAGCGCGGTCTGGCTCATGTCGGCGGCATGGCGCAGGCGTCGGACGTTCTGGCTGACGTGCTGGAGGACCGAAGCCCGCTGGGGAGAATCTTTGTGCACTATATTGCTCACTCGGTGGGGTTGGGCAGTATACTGCGCAACATTCGGCGCATTGTGCGTCGCCCTCAGGTAGTACGCAAGGTCATGACGTCTGTGAACGCCCCTCACACTTCTTCCCGTTTCTCGCGGTTCAGCAAAGCCGAGTGCGTGCTCGTGCTGATCACCATGGTCTGGGGCGGGACATTCTTGCTGGTGCAGCATGCGATGACCGTCAGCGGACCGATGTTTTTCGTCGGCCTGCGCTTTGCCGCGGCAGCGATCATTGTGGCGCTGTTCTCCTGGCGTCATCTGCGGGAACTGACCCTGTTCGAACTCAAGGCCGGGGCGTTTATCGGCGTGGCGATCATGCTCGGTTATGGCTTGCAGACCGTCGGACTGCAGAGCATTCCCAGCAGTCAGTCGGCGTTTATCACCGCGTTGTACGTGCCCTTCGTACCATTGCTGCAATGGCTGGTGCTGGGGCGGCGTCCGGGGCTGATGCCGAGCATCGGCATCATGCTGGCGTTTACCGGGTTGATGCTGCTGTCCGGGCCGGCTGGTGCTTCCTTTAATTTCAGTCCCGGTGAAATCGCCACGTTGATCAGCGCCGTGGCGATTGCGGCGGAGATCATTTTGATCAGCACCTATGCCGGCCAGGTCGATGTGCGGCGGGTAACGGTGGTGCAATTGGCGACCACGTCGGTGCTGTCGTTCCTGATGGTGGTGCCGACTCAGGAAGTGATCCCGGATTTCTCATGGCTGTTGCTGTGCAGTGCGTTGGGCCTGGGGGCTGCGAGCGCGGCGATTCAGGTGGCGATGAACTGGGCGCAGAAGAGTGTCTCGCCGACCCGGGCGACGTTGATTTATGCCGGGGAGCCAGTGTGGGCCGGGATTGTCGGAGGGATCGCCGGGGAACGGTTGCCGGCAATTGCGCTGGTGGGCGCGGGGTTGATCGTGGCGGCGGTGATTGTGAGTGAGTTGAAGACCAAGGGTAAGGCGGCTGCGGCGGAGGAAGAGCTGGAACGCGAAACTCAGGGTTAAACCGCATTATCTGTGGCGTATGGTAGATCGCCTTCGCGAGCAAGCCCGCTCCCACACTGGAACTGTGTTGTGCCCAGGTTATGTGTACACAGTAAATCCACTGTGGAAGCGGGCTTGCTCGCGAAGAGGCCAGACCTGCTGAATACAGCCCTTTGAAACAATGTAAATCAGGCTTTTTCCATCTACCTTGTAGGATTCTGCGACAGCTTGGCGTTTGGTGATCGGGGAGCTGGCACGTATGATGCTTCACAAACTTCCGCAGATTAGAAGCCTATGTCCCTGATAGTTCTACTGCTTCTGCCTTTTATCGGCAGCTGTCTGGCGGCATTGCTGCCTCACAACGCGCGTAACACCGAATCTTTGTTGGCTGGCCTGGTTGCCTTGATAGGCACCGTGCAGGTTGCCCTTCTGTACCCGCAAATCGCCGATGGCGGCGTCATTCGTGAAGAGTTCTTCTGGCTGCCCAGCCTGGGCCTGAACTTCGTCCTGCGCATGGACGGTTTCGCCTGGCTGTTCTCGATGCTGGTGCTGGGCATCGGCACGCTGGTTTCTTTATACGCCCGCTATTACATGTCGCCGGACGATCCGGTGCCGCGGTTCTTCGCGTTTTTCCTGGCGTTCATGGGCGCGATGCTTGGGTTGGTGATCTCCGGCAACCTGATCCAGATCGTGTTTTTCTGGGAGCTGACCAGCCTCTTTTCCTTCCTGTTGATCGGCTACTGGCACCACCGCGCCGATGCGCGACGCGGCGCCTATATGGCGCTGATGGTCACCGGCGCCGGTGGACTGTGCTTGCTGGCGGGGGTCATGCTGCTCGGCCATGTGGTCGGCAGCTATGACCTGGACAAGGTCCTGGCCGCCGGCGACCTGATTCGCGCGAACCACCTCTACCCTATCCTGCTACCCCTGATCCTGATCGGCGCCCTGAGTAAAAGTGCGCAATTCCCCTTCCACTTCTGGCTGCCCCATGCGATGGCGGCACCGACACCGGTTTCGGCCTATTTGCACTCGGCAACCATGGTCAAGGCCGGGGTGTTCCTGCTCGCACGGCTATGGCCGTCGCTGTCCGGCAGTGAAGAATGGTTCTACATCGTCAGCGGCGCCGGGGCCTGCACCCTGTTGCTCGGCGCGTACTGCGCGATGTTCCAGAACGACCTCAAAGGTTTGCTGGCCTACTCGACCATCAGCCACCTCGGCCTGATCACCCTGCTATTGGGTCTGAACAGCCCTCTGGCCGCCGTGGCCGCCGTATTCCATATCCTCAACCACGCCACGTTCAAGGCCTCGCTGTTCATGGCCGCCGGGATCATCGACCACGAAAGCGGCAGCCGGGACATCCGCAAGCTCAGCGGCCTGATCAAGCTGATCCCGTTCACCGCGACCCTGGCGATGGTCGCCAGCGCCTCGATGGCGGGCGTACCGCTGCTCAACGGCTTCCTGTCAAAAGAGATGTTCTTCGCCGAAACCGTGTTCATCAACGCCACGGCCTGGGTCGAGATGACCTTGCCGATCGTTGCGACCATCGCCGGCACCTTCAGCGTCGCCTACTCGCTGCGCTTCACCGTTGACGTGTTCTTCGGCCCGACCGCCACCGACCTGCCCCACACCCCGCACGAACCGCCACGCTGGATGCGCGCGCCGGTGGAGTTGCTGGTGTTCGCGTGTCTGATCGTGGGGATTTTCCCGGCGCAAGTGGTCGGCCCGTTGCTGGCCGCGGCGGCCCTGCCAGTGGTGGGCGGAACCTTGCCCGAATACAGCCTGGCGATCTGGCACGGCTGGAACGCGCCGATGATCATGAGCCTGATCGCCATGTCCTGCGGCATCGTGCTCTATCTGCTGTTGCGCAAGCAGCTCAAACTCGGGCGTTTCAAATACCCGCCGATCATTGGCCGGTTCAACGGCAAGCGCCAGTTCGAGCGCAGCCTGGTGATCATGATGCGCCTGGCCCGTCGGCTGGAGCGGCGGGGCAGCACCAAACGCCTGCAAACCCAATTATTCCTGGTGGTCCTCGCAGCGGTGTTTGCCGGATTGATCCCGATGCTGCACAGCAGCCTGAGCTGGGGCGACCGGCCGAAAATTCCCGGCTCGATCGTGTTCGTGACCCTCTGGCTGCTGGCGATTGCCTGCGCCCTCGGCGCCGCGTGGCAGGCCAAGTATCACCGGCTCGCGGCCCTGACCATGGTCAGCGTTTGCGGTCTGATGACCTGCGTGACCTTTGTCTGGTTTTCGGCACCGGACCTGGCGCTGACGCAGCTGGTGGTCGAAGTGGTGACCACGGTGCTGATCCTGCTCGGTCTGCGCTGGTTGCCGCGCCGGATCGAAGAGGTGTCGCCACTGCCGAGCACCTTGCGCAAGGCGCGCGTGCGGCGTATCCGCGACTTGCTGCTGTCGACCGCCGTCGGCGGCGGCATGGCGTTGCTGTCCTACGCGATGCTGACGCGCCAGACGCCGAACCACATTTCTTCGTTCTACCTCAGTCGCGCCCTGCCCGAAGGCGGCGGCAGCAACGTGGTCAACGTGATGCTGGTGGACTTCCGCGGCTTCGACACCCTCGGTGAAATCACCGTATTGGCGGCCGTGGCCCTGACCGTATTCGCCCTGCTGCGACGCTTCCGCCCACCGAAAGAAAGCCTGCAGTTGCCGGCCCAGCAGCGCCTGCTCGCACCCGACGTCGTCACCGACCTGGTCAACCCGCGTCACGCCAGCGACACCGCGCTCGGTTTCATGATGGTCCCGGCGGTGCTGGTGCGCCTGCTGCTGCCGATTGCAGTGGTGGTGTCCTTCTATCTGTTCATGCGCGGGCACAACCAACCGGGCGGCGGTTTTGTCGCCGGGCTGGTGATGTCGGTCGCGTTCATCCTGCAATACATGGTCGCCGGCACCCAGTGGGTCGAGGCGCAAATGAGCCTTCGACCGCTGCGCTGGATGGGCACCGGCCTGCTGTTCGCCACGGCCACCGGGCTCGGTGCGATGGCGGTCGGGTATCCGTTCCTGACCACCCACACCTGGCATTTCGAACTGCCAGTGCTCGGCGACATTCACATCGCCAGCGCACTGTTCTTCGACATCGGCGTGTACGCCGTGGTGGTCGGTTCGACGCTGTTGATCCTCACCGCCCTCGCCCACCAATCGGTTCGGGGTCACAAGACCGCAGCCCTGCCCAGATCCGTCGCCACCAAAGGAGCCGTCTGATGGAAGAAGTCATCGCAATCGCCATCGGCGTACTGGCCGCGTCCGGCGTCTGGTTGATCCTGCGGCCACGGACGTTTCAGGTGGTGATGGGCCTGTGCCTGCTGTCCTACGGCGTCAATCTGTTCATCTTCAGCATGGGCAGCCTGTTTATCGGCAAGGAGCCGATCATCAAGGACGGCGTGCCGCAGGACTTGCTGCATTACACCGACCCCTTGCCGCAAGCGCTGGTGCTGACCGCCATAGTGATCAGCTTCGCCATGACCGCGCTGTTTCTAGTGGTGTTGCTCGCCTCCCGGGGCTTGACCGGGACCGACCATGTCGATGGCCGGGAGCCTAAAGAATGACTGCGATGACGCACCTGATCGCCGCACCGATTCTGCTGCCGCTGCTGACCGCCGCCATCATGCTGATGCTCGGCGAGAAACACCGCCCGTTGAAAGCCAAGATCAACCTGTTCTCCAGCCTGCTGGGCCTGGGGATTTCCGTGCTGTTGCTGCAATGGACGCAAACCACCGGCGTGCCGGGCTCGATCGGTGTCTACCTGCCGGGCAACTGGCAGGTGCCGTTCGGTATCGTGCTGGTGGTCGATCGCCTGTCGGCGTTGATGCTGGTGCTGACCGGGATCATCGGCGTCAGCGCCTTGCTGTTCGCCATGGCCCGTTGGGACGGCGCCGGTTCGAGTTTCCATGCGTTGTTCCAGATTCAGATGATGGGACTTTACGGCGCGTTCCTGACGGCGGACCTGTTCAACCTGTTCGTGTTCTTCGAGGTGCTGCTGGCAGCCTCCTACGGCCTGATGCTCCACGGTTCGGGCCGGGCGCGGGTGTCGTCGGGGTTGCATTACATCTCGATCAACCTGCTGGCGTCGTCGCTGTTCCTGATCGGCGCAGCGCTGATCTATGGGGTCACCGGTACGCTGAACATGGCCGATCTGGCACTGAAAATCCCGCTGGTGCCGGAAGCCGATCGCGGCCTGCTGCATGCCGGCGCGGGAATTCTCGCCGTAGCGTTCCTGGCCAAGGCCGGGATGTGGCCGCTGAACTTCTGGCTGGTGCCGGCCTATTCGGCGGCCAGCGCGCCGGTGGCGGCGATGTTCGCGATCATGACCAAGGTCGGCGTGTACACCTTGCTGCGCTTGTGGACCCTGCTGTTCTCCGGGCAGGCCGGGGCGTCGGCGTACTTTGGCGGCGACTGGCTGATCTACGGCGGCATGGCGACCATCGCCTGCGCCGGCGTGGCGATTCTTGCCGCACAACGGCTGGAACGCCTGGCCAGCCTGAGCATTCTGGTGTCGGCCGGGATCCTGCTGTCGGCCATCGGTTTCGCCCAGCCGAACCTGATCGGCGCGGCGCTGTTCTATCTGGTCAGCTCGACCCTGGCGTTGAGCGCGCTGTTCCTTCTGGCCGAGTTGATCGAGCGCTCCCGTTCGGCCAACGAAATGCCGCTGTTCGACGACGGCGACCTGCTGCCACGGCCGATGGAATCCCTGCAACCGCCCAAAGGCATCAACCTCGATGACGAGCAGAAAGCCGTGGTCGGCCAGGTGATTCCCTGGACCGTGGCGTTCCTCGGCTTGAGCTTCATTGCCTGCGCGCTGCTCATCATCGGCATGCCACCGCTGTCCGGGTTTATCGGCAAACTCAGCCTGCTCAGCGCCCTGCTTAACCCGCTGGGGTTGGGCAATGGCGCTGATGAACCGGTGTCGAATGCGGCGTGGGGCTTGCTGGCGTTGTTGATTCTGTCCGGGCTGGCGTCGCTGATTGCCTTCTCACGCCTGGGCATCCAGCGTTTCTGGACCCCCGAAGAACGGCCGTCACCCTTGCTGCGCCGTTTCGAATGCGTGCCAATCATCGTCCTGCTGGGGCTGAGCGTTGCGCTGACCTTCAAGGCCGAACCCCTGCTGCGCTACACCCAGGCAGCCGCTAATGCGTTGAACAATCCGCAGCAATACGTCATGGCGGTGCTGGGTACGCGTGTGGTGCCGAGCCCGGAAGCCCGTGCGGCGATGCTGGAGGTGCAGCCATGAAGCATCTGTTTCCGGCACCGTGGTTGTCACTGGCGTTGTGGCTGCTGTGGCTGCTGCTGAACCTCTCGCTGAGCCCTGGCAATCTGTTGCTCGGCGCGATGCTGGGGCTCTGCGCGCCGCTGATGATGCGCAAGCTGCGGCCGCTGCCGATCCGAATTCGTCGACCAGGGGTGATCCTGCGTTTGTTCTTTATGGTCGGTCGCGACGTGCTGGTGTCCAACCTCGTCGTCGCCTGGGGCGTGCTCAACGCTGGTCGCCGCCCACCGCGCTCGCGTTTCGTTAAAGTACCGCTGGCTTTGCGCGATGCCAACGGCCTCGCGGCGCTGTCGATGATCTGCACGGTGGTGCCCGGCACGGTCTGGTCGGAACTGGCGCTGGACCGCAGCATCCTGTTGCTGCACGTGTTCGATCTGGACGATGAAGCGCTGTTTATCGAGCACTTCAAGGTGACTTATGAGCGCCCCCTGATGGAGATCTTCGAATGAGCGAATTGCTGTCGAACGCGATCCTGCTGAGCCTGTTCATTTTTTCCCTGGCGATGATCCTGACCCTGATTCGCCTGTTCAAAGGCCCGTCGGCCCAGGACCGGGTTCTGGCGCTGGACTACCTGTACATCATTGCGATGCTGATGATGCTGGCGCTAGGCATTCGTTATGCCAGTGACACTTACTTCGAGGCGGCGCTGCTGATCGCCCTGTTCGGCTTCGTCGGCTCGTTTGCCCTGGCCAAATTCCTGCTGCGTGGCGAGGTGATCGAATGAACACGCAACTGTCTCTGTGGATTGAGATTGCGGTGGCGATCCTGCTGGTGCTTGGCAGCGTGTTTGCGCTGATCGGCGCCATTGGCCTGGTGCGTATGAAGGATTATTTCCAGCGCATGCACCCGCCGGCGCTGGCTTCGACATTGGGGGCGTGGTGTGTGGCGCTGGCGTCGATCATTTACTTTTCGGCGCTCAAGTCCGGGCCGGTGCTGCATGCCTGGCTGATTCCGATCCTGTTGTCGATCACAGTGCCGGTGACAACATTGCTGCTGGCGCGGGCGGCGCTGTTTCGCAAGCGCATGGCGGGGGATGATGTGCCGGCTGAGGTGAGTAGCCGGCGCACGGAAAGCGGGAGTTAGGTTCAGACGTTTTTGTTGATTGGGCGGGCCTCATCGCGAGCAGGCTCGCTCCCACAGTTGATCTCTGTCAGACACAAAATCTGTGTTCACTGAAAATCCAATGTGGGAGCGAGCCTGCTCGCGATGGCTATTACTGCAACGACTCAGATCCAGGCAACTGCCAACAACCCCGCCCCCAACACCACACACAACGGCGAATACGCCCAGGTGTCGAGCCGGGCAAACTTCGAATCCTTGACCTGCTTGAAGAACCCGACCAGATTCGAATCGCCGATCGCCCGGGCAAACATCAGCATCGCAATGGCGCTGATCACCCATTGCAGCGCCCAGTGCTGCACCGCCGGCAAGTACAGCCCGACCCGCAGGCACACCAGCATCGCGATCAACAGCAATCCCACCGCGACCAGCAACGTGGCAAACCCCGACGGTTTGAACGCCGGCCTGGGTTCCCCGCCACCGTCTGGTGATATTCGCGGCACCGCCGCCTCGCTACCCAACTTTCCACCTGCCGCCCAGTACAGGTGGATCAGGCTGATCAACAGGAAGATGGTAGCCATCCCTTGCGCGATCATCAGGCTCATATTCAGACATCCAGCGTGAAATGTCGCAGCAGGATGAACCTCCTTGAACGTTTTTGTAAGGGTATTTGTTATCGACGGTGATAAAGCGCCGCTCCATGAAATTCGCCCGAACTGATCGCACATTGATGGCTTGGATGCTTTATTGCTGCGTCCTGTTCAACGTGTTCGCCTGCAGTCGCGACTCTACGTCAGCCACAACACCGGCAATGGCTACATCGACCGTCAGGCTCTCATCCTGTGGCGAGGGGGCTTGCCCCCCTCGCCACAATTGTCACTGAAGACTGGCAGAAACCTTATCCGCCACATCCTTCGGCAACCATGCCTGCCAAACCTCTGGGTGCGCCTTCATGAACGCCTCTGCCGCCTGCCGTGGCGGGGTGTGTTTTTCGCTCATTTCGGCCAGTGCCTTGTTCAAGGGATCGATCGGGAAATCGACCTTGCTGAAGAAATCGGCAATCTGCGGATACTGTTTCTGGAAGGGCGTGGACACGCCGATCGAGAGCTTCGAGGCCAGCGAGCGCGTCGGTTTCGGATTGGGGTTGTCAGCGTCCGTCAGGGTTTTCCAGGCTTCGGCATCAAAGGGCGGTTCCTCCAGCTGAATCAGCTTGAAGCGCCCAAGCAACGGCGTCGGTGACCAGTAATAAAACAGCACCGGCTTGCCACGACGGATCGACGAACTGATCTCTGCATCCAGCGCCGCCCCGGAACCGCTACGGAAATTCACATAGCTGTCGTTCAGGCCATAGGCGGTGAGTTTCTGCTTGTTCACCACTTCCGATGTCCAGCCAATCGGGCTGTTGAGGAAGCGTCCCTTGCCCGGGCTTTCCGGATCGCTGAACACGTCCTTGTACTTGGGCAGGTCGCTGACACTTCGCAAACCCGGGGCCAGCGGCTTGATGCCTTTGGCCGGGTCGCCCTTGATCACATATTCGGGCACCCACCAGCCTTCAGTCGCGCCCTTGACCGTATCGCCCAGGCTCACGACTTTGCCCTCGGCTTCAGCTTTGACCCAGACCGGACTGCGACCGGCCCACTCTTCGCCAATGACCTGAATGTCATTGTTGGCCAAGGCGGTTTCCAGGGTGATGGTGGTCCCGGGCAAGGTGTCGGTCGGCAGGCCGTAGCCCTTCTCGACGATGATCCGCAGGATGTCGGTGATCAGGCTGCCGCTTTCCCAGTTCAGGTCGGCGAAGTGAATCGGCGCCTGGGCAGCGGATACCGGAACGGGCGAACTCAACACACCCAACGTGGCCAGGGCAACGGCCAGCAACCGTCGAAATCCTTTCATGCTTTTGCACCTCGTGCTGTTCACAGCAATAGCAGGATGGCCTGACAGAAGACCGCAAGCCTCTGAATACTCAGTCAACTGACTGTAGTAGAGGTTCCTGCATTCGAGGGGGCATGAATTACTTTTCGGAAGTTTCCTGCAAGCTTGCCAGCTCTCTTCTTACCATGCTGGCGTACGCCGCCGGGCGCAGCGTGTAGATCTGTGACGCCACCCAATTCAGCCAGCCTCCCTGCAGAACAGCCTTCTGCTCGAACAGTCGCCGGGCTTCGACTTGCGCACTGGCCTGGTTCAGTTCGTGGAAATCGGCGCGGGCCAGGGTCATTACTCGCTGGCCTTGAACGTCACCAGTTCGCCCTTGCGCCACTTGGCGGCTTTGGCGGTTACGGCTTTCAGGGTTTTGGTCAGGCCTTCCTGCAATTGCTGGTGGGCGGCGAAGACCATCACCACGCTATGACCTTCCTTGAACACAACCGCTTGACCGTCTGCGGTGGTGACAAAGGCGTAATCGCCCAGCCCGTACACCGTCAGTTTGATTTCACGGAACTTGATGTCGAGCTTGCCGCCTTCACGACTGGGCAATACCGAAGCGCTGAAATGATCACCGACCTTGAGCTTGAGCCCTGGCTTGTCATCGACCACCAACGCCTCTTCGGTGTCTATCTCGGCAATGTAAATGCCTTCAGCGTTCTGTTCGGTGATGTAAACGAAACGTGACTGGAACTGTTTAACCAGCTTTGCGCGCAAATCACCCAGCACGAACAAAGCATGCATATCGAGATTACTTACTGCCAAGGAAACATCCCCACATCTGAAATTGATGCCGCACGCAGAAAAAGCGCACAGCAGAAAAAAGCGGCCATGCCGAAGTTTTACCGTAAGACCCGAATTGAAATCCTGAGCCGAGCAGAGTGCTCATGCCTCGCGAGGACAGTGAGATTACTGGAATACCACTCGCGCCGTCCTCTGTGAAAGTCGTCAGGTGTTGAAGGAAAACGCCCTTCTTGCAGCCAGAGGAAACCGGATTACCAACTTTAGGGAAGTTTCTCTCTAAAAAAAGCACTTTTCCGACATATCGCCAGTAAAAAATTGCTTTAGATGAACACCATTCGCCAACCGGTGTTGGTGATTCTAGAGCAGCCATGCTCACCGAGACTACCCAAAACGACGTACACACGTCGGTAAAACAATGAAAAGGACTTCACATGTGCACCATGACTCACTTCGCTTCCTCGCAGGCAACGCGCTTAAACAGCTCCGCCCCCTTGCACCCGGCGATGTACCAGCCCCATGAGTTGCAGCCTGAAAGCCTTCTGCTGCCGCGCTTTCAGGTCGTGCTGGCGGGCAGTTCCTTCTTCCATATCAAGGAAATTTCCACGGGTCGTGTAAGAGGTTTCCGTGGCTGCCATAACGAAGCCTGCGCCCTCGCCCGCTCATTCGAGCTACGCGGCTGACGCCCTCGTCTGTCTTCATGCCTATAGACGTTTCGTCACACCGGCGACTTAACTCAGCCGCCGGCAGGCAACTGCTGCCATACTGCCCGACCAATGAAATCCGTCCCCAGGACGGACGGCGTTCAATACAACAACATATTTCCAAGGGAAGGCAGCTACGTGACGGAATTTGATATCGGTGAATTTTTTATCCGGGGCGAAGCCAGAGAGGTCGAAGGCGAATTCCAGGCAGTCATTGTCATGCGTGCCAAACCTCCCTTGACCGCGGTGACGTATCACCAGGTCGAGAAGGATCGCTGGTTCAAAACCTCGGATGTCGCCGCCGTTGCCGCCCAGGAAGCTGCCAAAGAGCTGAAACTTGCCGTCGATAACGGTGCATTGAAAGCCTGATCGTCGGATTTGCCGTCTACGCTCTCTCCTGCTTTCCAACACCGCTTTCGAACTCCTGACGCGCGGCCCCCTCAGATGCAATGAAGCCGCACCTCAGATCGCGACCGCAAGGAGATAAAGATGGATTCACCTACACACGACTTGAAAGGTTTGTTCGACCAGCTCGGTCTGGACTCCAGCGAGAAAGCCATCGACGATTTCATCGCCAGCCATTCGCCTTTGGCCGACGACAAGAAATTGATCGATGCCGAGTTCTGGACGCCGCAACAAGCCGGCTTCCTCAAAGAACAATTACGTGAAGACGCCGATTGGGCGCGGGTGGTCGATGACCTGAACCTGCGTATGCATCAGGTTCACTGACATCTATTCCTGAGCTAAACGATAAACCTTGTGGCGAGGGGATTTATCCCCGTTGGGTCGCGAAGCGGCCCCCGGCGTCCGTTCAGACATACTGAATTGTCCGGATTTACGACTGCTGCGCAGCCGAACGGGGATAAATCCCCTCGCCACGGGAAGCCCAATCGCCACAAAAACCAGCATCACGCCTTTAGCGAGGACTCTCGGGCTTGTAGCCCAACCGCAACCCACCCCAATGCCTGCCCTTGACCATGATCGGCACCGAGAGGTCGTGCATCAGTTCGCCCGTGTCGCGGGTGTAGGTCTGCAACAACACCGGCTGTTGATGGCTGCCGCAGCGGATGCCGGTGCGGTCGGCGAATTTGCGTTTGGTGCGATTTTGCACCGTATCAACCTGCGCATCGCCAGTCAGCGGCTGACTGAAAATTTTGTTATGGGTCGGCACGTAACCCTGCTGGGTGCAGGCGATGGCAAACACCAGGCCTTCATGACGCGGCAGCAACGGTTCCTGGATGGCCGGCAAAACCTGATCGGTGTAGCGATCGAAGCGGGTCTGAAACTTGGCCGGGCTGGTGTTGGGGATCGGTTGGTAACTGCGATCGAACAGGTCATCGAGGCTGACCCGACCCTGATCGATATCCGCTTCGAAACGCGCGGCAATCTGGCTGGCGCCTTCGCGGGCCAGGTCATAAATCCGTTGGTGGTAGTCATCCAGTCCGACTTCGGCGAGACGCTCGCTGATGGTTTCGGCCTGACCTTCCATTTGCACCGCAGCCTGGGCCAGTCGCTGGGTCTGTTGGTCACTGACCGCCAGGTCACTGCGCATTTGTTCGATGGCGTGGAACAGGCTGTCGAGTTGTTCGCGATTAGTGTCCGCGCCCTTGGCGATTTCCCCGACCTGACTCTCGACGCCAGCGGCCAGGCGCGCAATGTTTTCCAGGTGCTGGCCAGTGTGCTCGACCTGCTGGACACCGATGTCGAGGTCGCTGGACAGTTGGCGGATCTGCTCCACCACTTGCGCCGTGCGTCGCTGGATATCGGCGACCATCTCCCCGACTTCACCAGTCGCCGTCGCCGTGCGCGCCGCCAGACCGCGAACCTCATCCGCCACCACCGCAAATCCACGACCGTGCTCCCCGGCCCGGGCCGCTTCGATCGCGGCGTTCAACGCCAGCAAGTTGGTCTGGCTGGCGATGGACTGAATCACCAACGTGACCCGTTGAATATCGTCACTGCGCAGACTCAGGGCCTCGATCAGTTCGCGGCTGTTACTGGCGCGCTGACTGAGCTGATGCATGCGGCTGATGGACTCGATCAGTTCCGTGCGCCCTGCTGCGCTGCTCTGATGAGCTTCGCTGGCGGCACTGAGGGCTTCGCGGCTAAGTGTCGAGGTGGCTTTTTCGGTCGCGATCATCACTTCGGCGTTGCTGACGATTCGCGCCGCCGCGTCGAGTTGCGATTGCAGTTTGTCCGCCAGTTGCTTGACCGAAAAGGCGACGCCTGCGGCCGACAAGGCGTTATGACTGGTGGTGTAGGAAAGATCGCGAGTCAACTCGGCGATGGCGCAGGCGCCGTCGACAGCCGTTGCTTCGGGAGTGGCGCGCGTGCGCAGTCGAGGCAGCCAGATCACCAGCACCGCCAGTGGCAGGCAAAGGTAAAGCGACCAGCCACCCAGCGCCATGCCGCACAGCAAGAGCATCAGGGCGACGCTTTGCAGGGTTGGCGTCAGCCAAGGGTTTTTCGGCAAAAACACTGGTGCAGGCACTGCCGCAACCAGAGATCCGTCTCTCGTCATCTTCGTCACCCCATGAACCTTCTAATTGTTGTGCATGCATTAAACGCCACTACAGGGCCATTATCTATGGTCCATTAGTAGTGGGCGTTGCAGCAGATCAATAGAAGTGCTTGAGGTTTTCGCAGACAGCAAAAAGCATCGCGGGCAAGCCTCACTCCAGGTTCATCGTGAACCGTGGGAGCGGGATTGCCCGCGATGCGGGGCGCTACGAAATCAGGCCTGACGCTGGTGCTTGTCGATCTGTTCGTGACGCTCTTGAGCTTCGATGCAGTACTTGGTGGTCGGGCTGATCAGCAGGCGTTTCAGGCCGATGGCCTCGCCGCTGTCGTCGCACCAGCCGAAGCTGTCTTCTTTGATGCGTTCCAGAGCCTGTTCCAACTGAGGCAGCATGCGCTGGTCGCGATCGATCGCGTTCACCAGCCAGGTGCGCTCTTCTTCAACAGAAGCAGCGTCGGCCGGATCGGCTGGAGTGTCCAGGCTCTCGATGGCGATGCGGTTCTGTTCGATGCGCTCATGGGTTTCGACTTTCATGTTCTGCAACAGCTCGGAGAAGAAAGCATGTTGCTCGGCATTCATGTAGTCATCCGCCGGCATGGCCAGCAACTTGTCCTTTGTCATTGATATCTCTATAAAAAAACGTGCATTAAGGCGAATTAGGGAGCATTCCGGCGGACCAGGTCTGGCCATCGGAAAGGCGCCGTTTATTCCAAGCGCCACCCGGCACTCAATTTACGAGGGCCGGCAGTCTAAGGCCGACTTGAGGCCTCAGCAACTGAAAAGACAGCGAATTTGTCCGACAAAGCCCGGAAAGTGCTCTATGGCAGTCTTTGCGGTGGTTATCGGAGTGCGTTTATAGCAAGAAATTCAATCGAGCGGCTGTATAGAGAAGACAAACGGCTGCGCCACGCGGGTCAGGCGTGGCGCATTGGCTGTCTGTTCTACGACTCAGCGCTTGAGTTTACGCTTGTTGCGGTATTGGTCGATCACCACCGCCACCACAATAATCATTCCCTTGATGATGTCCTGAATATACGCATCAACCCCGACAAAGGTAAACCCGCTGGCCATCACCCCGAGTATCAACGCGCCGATCACGGTGCCAGTGATGCGCCCGACGCCACCGGCCAGGCTGGTGCCGCCGATCACCGCCGCGGCAATCGCGTCCAGCTCATAAGACATGCCCATCCCCGCCTGCCCGGTCGCGGCACGCGCCGAGGCCACGACGCCCGCCAGGCCCGCCAGCAACCCGGCGATGCTGTAGACAATCACCAAATGACGCTTGACGTTAATCCCCGAGGTGCGCGCCGCCTGCATGTTGCCGCCGATGGCGTAGGTGTACTTGCCGTACTTGGTGTAGCGCAGGGCGATGTGAAAGATCACTGCGACCACCAGGAAAATGATCACTGGCATGGCGCCATGTCCGATGGCCGTGTAGGAATCCGAGAGCATGCTCACTGGCTGGCCTTCGGTGTAGTAGCGCGCCAGGCCACGCGCCGAGACCATCATGCCGAGGGTGGCAATGAACGGCGGAATCCCGGTGATGGCAATGATGCTGCCGTTGATCGCGCCCGCCAGCAGTCCTACGCCGAGCCCGACGATCACCGGAATCCACACCGGCAAGTCAGTCAGCGACGGAAACACCGCCCGGGAGAAATCCGAGGTCTGCGCCAGACTGGCAGCGATCATCGCCGACAGCGCCAGCACCGAACCGGAGGAAAGGTCGATCCCCGTGGTGATGATTACCTGAGTCACGCCAATCGCCAGCAGGCCGATGATCGACACTTGCAGGATCATCAGCACCAGGCGCTGGGAGTTCATCAGGAAGCTCTGGTCGCGCACGATCCAGCCAAACACTTCGAAGACCAGGCCGATACCAATCAGCACCAGGAAAATACTTAACTCGGTCGGAAAGCGCCGGCGACTCTTGACCGGTGCCGTTGCTGGCTTGTTTTCCAGAATTGCGTTCATAACCACTCACCCTTCTAATGAATTCCGGCATCGACTACATACCTGTGGCGAGGGAGCTTGCTCCCGCTCGAGTGCGTAGCGCTCGCCAGTTCTACGGTATGTCCGAGACATTGGGGCTGCTTCGCAGCCCAGCGGGAGCAAGCTCCCTCGCCACAGAATCCCGGTTCACCCCTGGACTCTGCTCACCCTTGATTCAATGGCGTACGGACATCCCCGAGGCCAGTTGCATGACTCGTTCCTGGGTCGCTTCGCTGCGGTCGAGGGTGCCCATCAGGTCGCCCTCGTGCATGACCATCACCCGGTCGCTCATACCGAGCACTTCCGGCAGTTCCGAAGAAATCATGATCACCGCCATGCCTTCGCTGGCGAGGTAGGAAATGAGCCGGTAGATCTCGGCCTTGGCGCCGACATCGATGCCGCGGGTCGGCTCGTCGAGGATCAGGATCCGTGGATTGGTCATCAGCCAGCGCGCCAGCAAGGCTTTCTGCTGGTTGCCGCCGGACAAGGTGTCGATGCATTGTTCCAACGACGGGGTTTTCACCCGCAGCTTCTTGCACATGTCTTCGCACAAGACTCGTAAAGCTTTCTGCTGGATGAAGCCGTGGCCGGCGTAATGCGGCAGCACTGCCATTTCCATGTTTTCCAGCACCGACAGGCACGGAAACAGGCCGCTGAGTTTTCGGTCCTCGGTCAGCAAGGCGAAGCCCTTTTCGATCGCCATGTGCGGATCGCTGATGCGCACCACTTCGCCATCGAGGCGAATCTCGCCACCGTCGCTAGGAGTGATGCCGAAAATCGCTTCGGCAACGTTGGTGCGGCCCGAGCCCATCAGCCCGGCGATGCCGAGAATCTCGCCGGCATGCAAGTCGAAGGACACGCCTTTGAAAATCCCCTCCAGCTTGAGGTCGCGCACCGACAGCAGTAGATCGCCGATGGGTTTTTCGCGCACCGGAAACAACTGGCTCAACTCGCGGCCGACCATCATCGAAATCAGGCTGTCGCCGTCCATGCTGTCGGCCCGTTGCAGGCCGATGTAGGCGCCGTCACGGAACACCGCCACTTCATCGGCGATGGCGAACACTTCGTTCATTTTGTGAGTGATGTAGATGATGCCTTTGCCCTGGCTCTTGAGGTCGGCAATGATCGAGAACAGGTGCGCGACTTCCTTGTCGGTAATGGCCGAGGTCGGCTCGTCCATGATCAGGATGTCGGAGTCGTAGGACACTGCCTTGGCGATCTCGACCATCTGCCGTTCGGCGATGCTCAGGTTGCCGACCTGCTCCTCCGGGTCGAGGTTGATCCGCAGACGTTCGAGCAATTTCGCGGTGCAGCGGTGCATCTCGCGATGGTCGATCATGTGCAGGCTGTTGAGCTGCTCGCGGCCGATCCAGATGTTCTCGGCGATGCTCATGTGCGGCATCAGGTTGAGTTCCTGGTGGATCATCGCGATCCCGGCCTGGAGCGCGGCCAGCGGCGTGTCGAACACCACCGGTTTGCCCCGAAGGCGCAGTTCGCCTGCGTCCGGCTGGTAGATGCCGGCGATGATTTTCATCAGGGTCGATTTGCCCGCGCCGTTCTCGCCCATCAGCGCCAGCACGGAGCCGGGGCGAACCCGCAGCTGCACGTCGGACAACGCCACCACACCGGGAAACCCCTTGCTGACGTTGATGATCTCCAGCAGGTACGGCTCATCGACAGGTGTTGCGGTTGGCTGGATACCCACCAACGGGGTGCTTGAAGCAGTCGCTGAAGCGAACATGATCAGGTACTCCATCAGCAAGGTCGCGGTGGCGACCTTGCGTGCTTATTGTTGTTATGGGGCAGACGAGCTATTTGAACGTGTCGACGTTTTGCGGAGTGATCAAGCGATATGGCACCCATACGGCCTGTTCAACCGGCTCGTTTTTGGCCATTTTCACTGCCGTGTCGATGGAGCCGTCGGCCTGGCCTTTCGCGTCCTGGAACACCGAGACCGCCAGGCTGCCTTTCTTGATCGCGTTCAAGCCGTCCGGCGTACCGTCGACACCGGCGATCAGCACACTGCCCTTGTCGACGCCAGCCTGTTGCAGGGCCATCGCGGCACCAATGGCCATCTCGTCGTTGTTGGCCACGACCGCATCGAACTTGCGGCCCTGGGTCAGCCAGTCGTTGACCAGGGTCATGCCTTTATCCCGCAGCCAGGTGCCGGTCTGTTCTTGTTCGATCTTGATGTTCGGGTATTTGGCCAGCACCTCTTTGACGCCTTTGGTGCGGTTGGTAGTGGAGTTGTTCGCGAGGTCGCCCAACAGAATCACGATGTCACCCTTGCCGCCCATTTTGTCGGCCAGGTATTGCATCTGCATTTCACCGGCCTCCAGGTCGTTGGAGGCCACCGTGACCACGCCTTTGGGCAGCTTCAGGTCATCCGGGCGACGGTTGACGTAGACCAGCGGGATGCCGGCCTTGACGGCGGCTTCGGTGATTTTCTTGGTGGCGGCGGTGTCCACCGGGTTGACCACGATGGCATCGACTTTCTGGCTGATGAAGCTTTCGACCTGGCTCAACTGCTTGACCACGTCGCTGCGGGCATCTTCGAATTGCAGCTGCACGCCATCGGGGTAGGACTTGGCCTTCTTGTCCATGGATTCGCGCAGGTAGGTCAGCCAGGTGTCATCGAACTGGGACATGCTGACGCCGATCTTCATGTCGGCGAGGGCAGCGCCACTGGCGAACATCAGGGACAAGGCCAGTGAGGCAAAACGGATCTTGGTCTTCATGAAAAGTCTTTCTCCACATTCTTGTTGGTTTTATGGATGAGGCGTGACGATTTTCAGTAAGCAGGCAAGCGGGAAAGCTGAGAAAACGAGCGAGAGGCAGTTCGCTGGAAATGACTTTATTGGAATATTATTTCTATATCAACTCATTTTAGAATTTTATTCTGATTTTGTTCCATGGCTCTCAAACGTGCTCAATTCCACCACCTGACGCCGTTCGAAACTCAACCGCGCAGCGTCTAGAACGCGGGTGGTCGCCAGTGCATCACGGGCTTCCACAGGCAGTGGGCCACCGCTCTGTAACGCGGTTTGTAACTGCAAATAGAACTGGTTCCAGCACCCGCGCTCCGAGGGAACCCGCTCGCGCACTTCGCCCTGTTCGAACCAGCCCCAGCGCCGATGCTCCTCCACGCCCCAGCGCTCACCCTCGGATTTCGGCGAGAGCCCGGCGAGCGCTGAAGCTTCCTGCCCGTCCAGGCCATCGACGCTGTAACAACCTTGGGTGCCCGTCACGCGAAAACGCGGGCCCGGGGTGTTTTGCAGGCAACTGCCACCCAGGTGCGAGACCACCCCGTTGGCGTGGGTCAGGGACATAAAGAAGCCGTTGTCGTAGGTCTGGCCTTTTTCCAGGCAATCCAGTTCGGCATAAACCCGGGTTACCGGGCCGAACAGCAGCATCGCCTGATCCACCAGATGGCTGCCGAGATCGCGAAGGAAGCCACCGCCGCTGCCGTTGTTGACCGATTGCGGCGAGTAACGCTCGATCCGCGATTCGAAACGGGTGACGTGGCCCAGGGCGCCGGACTCGATGAGTTTGCGCACGGTGAGGAAATCCGAGTCCCAGCGGCGGTTCTGGTAGACGCTGAGCTGTACGCCCTGGCGCTCGGCCATGGTGATCAGGGTGTGGGCTTGCTGCGCATCGGCGGCGAACGGTTTGTCGCTGACCACCGCCACACCGTGCTCGATGCCATCGAGCACCAGTGCCGGACGGCCCTTGAGCGGCGTGGACACCACCAGCACATCGATCCCGGCCTCCACCAGTTGGCCGATGCTGTCGAAGGCCGGTACGCTCGGGTGCTCAGTCGCCAGCAGTTGTCGGCGTTCCGGGGAGCGAGTGACCACGCCCACGAACGTCGTTGCTGGGAGGCTGCTGATCAGCGGAGCATGGAAAAACCGGCCGCCGTGGCCGTAGCCGACAAGTCCGATGCGCATGAATGGATTCTCCTTATAAATAGAACACAGTCCCTGTGGGAGCGGGCTTGCCCGCGATGACGGCAGCACATTCAACGTCTATGTGACTGACGGATCGCTATCGCGGGCAAGCCCGCTCCCACAGGTTTTTTGGTTAGCCGTAGAAATGGGGGCGGTCAGGGAGTGCGACTTTTACGATCTGGCCGTTGTTTTGGGCTTCGATGCAGGCATCTGCGGCGACGGCAGCGGCGAAGCCGTCCCATGCCGACGGACCGCCCACTTGCCCGGCACGCACGCCATCGATGAACGCCTGCAACTCAACGTCGTAGGCGGCAATGAAGCGATCCTTCCAGTCCATCAAAATCGCGTTGGACAGCTTCGCCCCGCTGCGCAGTTGAACCTGCGAAGGCTCAGGCAGTTTGGCGATGCCGGTCTCCCCCACCACTTCGCATTGAATGTCGTAGCCGTACTGGCAATTGACGAACACTTCCACATCGATCCGCGTGCCCTTGGCGGTTTCCAGCAACACAATCTGCGGGTCTTTCAAATGTGCGAGGGCCTTGCTGCTCTTGCGTGGAAAAACTACTTGCACCGACACGTAATCGTCATTGAGCAACCAGCGCAGCACGTCGAGTTCATGGATCAGCGTGTCGGTGATCGCCATGTCGGTCTTGTAATTCTCGCCCACGGTCGGGTTGCGGTGCGCGCAATGGAGCATCAGCGGTTCGCCGATCTGGCCGCTGTCGATGACCAATTTGAGGGCGCGATACCCTTCGTCATAGGGGCGCATGAAACCCACTTGCACCAGGCGCTTGCCGTGGGCCACTTCGGCTTCGACGATGTTGCGGCAACCTTCAGCGGTGACGGCCAAGGGTTTTTCGCAGAACACCGGTTTACCCGCCGCAATCGCCGCCAATACAAACGCTTCGTGGCTCGGCCCCCAGGAGGTGACGAGGATCGCTTCGACTTCTGGCGCGTTGATCAGCGCCAGGCCGTCCGGGTAGACCTCGGCGGTCAGCTTCAGGTCGGCAACGACCTTGACCGCTTGCTGCAAATTGATGTCGGTGACAGCGACCACCTGGCTGTTGAGCAAGGTCTGGCTGCAACGACGAATGTGGTCCTGGCCGATGGCCCCGGTACCGATGACGCCTAACTTTAATGACATGTAAGGACTCCTTATTGTTCGATTCAGGGCAATCAGTACTGACGGGCCTTGGCCAGTCGTTCATTCAGGGTCTTGGCCACCGCGTGGGTGCGGGCGCTGGTGGAGACTTGCGCCACGCCGACCCGCCACCACGACAGGTAGCCGTGAATCATGGTTTTGGGCAGGACCTTGATGTCGATCAGCGTCGACACCGTCTGCAAGCGCGCATCCGCCAGCGCGGCTTTCAGCTCGTCAGCGGTGTTCACTTTGTAAGTCTTGCAGCCGTAGGCCGCCGCGCTCATGGCGAAATCCACCGGCACAAAACCGCCATCGAGCTTACCGGTGTCCGGATTGCGGAAACGGAATTCGGTGCCGAAGCTGTCCATGCCGTTGCCCATCTGCAAGTTGTTGATGCAGCCGAAGGTCATGTTGTCCAGCAGCACCACGTTGATCTTGCGTCGCTCCTGGATCGAGGTCGCCAGCTCCGAGTGCAGCATCATGTAAGAGCCGTCGCCGACCAGCGCATAGACCTCGCGACCCGGCTCGGCGAGCTTCACGCCCAGTGCGGCGTTGACCTCGTAACCCATGCAGGAATAACCGTATTCGACGTGATAGGTGTTCACGCCCTTGCTGCGCCAGCTGCGCTGCAAGTCACCGGGCAGACTGCCGGCGGCGGCGACGATCACGGCGTCGTCGGCGAGGGTTTCGTTGAGCACGCCGAGCACGCGGCTCTGGGTCAGGCAGGAGCCAGTCAGCTCGATGAATTCACGCAGGACCGCCGGGTCCATGTGGTCGTTGATTTCCGGGGAGAAGTCTTGGGTCTGGTACTCGACCTGATAGAGACGATCGACCTCCTCGTCCAGTTGCGCCTTGGCCTGGCGCGGTTGATCGCCCCACGCGGAACGGTAATCGCCCAAGGCATCGGTCAAGGCCTGCAAACCGGCTTTCGCATCCGCCAGCAGTTGCACGCCATCCAGTTTCAGGGCATCGCACGGGCTGATATTGAGGTTGAGAAACTGCACGTCCGGATGCTGGAACAGAGATTTCGACGCGGTGGTGAAATCGCTGTAGCGGGTGCCGATGCCGATGATCAGGTCCGCCTCTTTGGCCAGCAGATTCGCCGCCAAACACCCGGTTTCGCCAATCCCGCCGACGTTCAACGGATGGCTGGACACCACCGCACTCTTGCCGGCCTGGGTTTCAGCGAAGGGAATATCGAAACGCTCGGCAAACGCCTGCAACGCTTCGTTGGCACCGGAATAACGAACCCCGCCACCGCAGATAATCAGCGGTTTGCGCTTGCCTTTGAACAGCGCCAAGGCATCGCCGAGCATCGCTTCGGTGGCCGGACGACGCTCGATGCGGTGCACGCGTTTTTGCAGAAAGTAATCAGGATAGTCGTAGGCCTCGCCTTGCACGTCTTGCGGCAAGGCCAGGGTCACGGCGCCGGTTTCGGCAGGGTCAGTGAGCACGCGCATGGCGTGGATCGCCGCGGTCATCAACTGCTCGGGGCGGTTGATGCGGTCCCAGTATTTGCTCACGGCCTTGAACGCGTCGTTGGTGCTGATGCTCAGGTCGTGGAACTGCTCGATCTGTTGCAGCACCGGGTCCGGCTGGCGGCAGGCGTAGACATCACCGGGCAACAACAGCAAGGGAATACGGTTGGCGGTGGCCGTCGCGGCGGCGGTCAGCATGTTCGCCGCGCCCGGGCCGACGGATGAGGAGCAGGCGTAGATCTTGCGCCGCAGGTGTTGCTTGGCGAAACCGATGGCGGCATGGGCCATGCCTTGCTCGTTGCGGCCCTGATGGACGATCAGGTCGCCGCTGTCCTGCTCCAGGGCTTGACCCAGGCCGAGCACGTTGCCGTGGCCAAAAATGGTAAAGATCCCGGCGACGAATTTGCTCTGGACCCCGTCGACCTCGATGTACTGGTTATCGAGGAATTTCACCAGGGCCTGGGCCATGGTCAGTCTTGTTGTGGTCATAACCGATCCTTCAATACACCAAAAAAACCTGTGGGAGCGGGCTTGCCCGCGATGGCGGCAGTACATTCAACATTGATGTGTCAGGTAGATCGCTATCGCGGGCAAGCCCGCTCCCACAGGGATCTTCATTAATCTTGGGAATTTTGCAGGTGATCCATGCTTGCGCCGAGGGCCTGTTGGATATTCGGCAGGTCATGGACGCTGTCGGCAAACGGTTCGAACGACAGGTAGCCGCTGTAACCGCTGCTGAGCAAGGTGTCGATCTGCGCGGCGTTGCCAAGAATGTCGCCCTCGCCCACCAGCACGCGATGGCCGTCGCGAATGGTCGCCAGCGGCACCTCGGCATCCTCCACGCCAGAGATGTGCACCAGCCCGGTCAACTCGGGAAAAAACTCGGACTCGCCGGCAAGGTGATGGTGAAAGGTGTCGTGAACCAAGCGGAACACATCCAGCCCACCGACAGCCTTGATCGCGTCCACCGCCGTATGTTTAAGCCGTAGCGAGCACTCCTCGAAACCCAGCGGTTCGATGAAACCGAGGATGCCGTGATCGCGCAGGATCGGCGCCAGTTCACTCAACGCGGTGCGCAAGCCGGCGGCGCGTTCGGCTTCGTTGCGCGTATCGGTACGATCATTCAGCGGACACATGACCAAACCCTGCGCGCCGCAATCCCGGGCATAAGCCGCCAGTTTCAAGGCCTGAACCCGGCGCTCGTCACTCCACACATCAAACGGATACAGCGCGTTGATCGACAGCACGGTGATGCCTTGGGCCACGCACAATTCACGGACATGCTCGGCCGAAGTACCGTCTTCGATCTCGACGCCTTTAAGGTCGTTACGAATCTCGATGGCATCGGCCTTGAGGGCCACCGCCAGGTCGATGAACGCGGGCAGTGACAAACGTGGGGCGACCATACGGTTCAGGGCGAAACGCAGGGGCTTGCTCATTATTGTTGTTCTCCGCACAGGTGAATTATTTGGCTGTCGGCATGCTGAATTCAGGGCCCTTGGCGATGCTGTCGGGCCAGCGCTGCATCACGCTTTTGTAGCGGCTGTAGAAGCGGATGCCTTCTTCGCCATAGGCGTGATGGTCGCCAAACAGCGAACGCTTCCAGCCGCCGAACGAGTGCCAGGCCATCGGCACCGGAATCGGCACGTTGATGCCGACCATGCCGACCTTGATGGTGCGAGCAAACGCGCGGGCGATGCCGCCGTCGCTGGTGAAACACGACACGCCGTTGCCGAATTCGTGGGCGTTGATCAAAGCGACGGCGCTGGCGAAATCCGGGACGCGGACGATGCCCAGCACCGGGCCGAAGATCTCTTGCTGATAGATGCTCATTTCGGTGGTGACGTTATCGAACAGCGTCGCGCCGACGAAGAAGCCGTTCTCCGCGCCCGGCACCTTGAACCCGCGACCGTCGACAATCAGCTGCGCGCCTTGGGCCACGCCTTCATCTATGAAGCCTTCGACCTTGGCCTTGTGTTCGGCCGTCACCAACGGCCCCATGTCGCTGTCGCCCTGCATGCCATTGCCGACCTTGAGCTGATCGATGCGCGGCAGCAGTTTGGCAATCAGCTGGTCAGCAACATCGCCCACCGCCACGGCAATCGAGATCGCCATGCAGCGCTCGCCGGCCGAGCCGTAAGCCGCGCCGATCAAGGAGTCTGCGGCCTGATCCAGATCCGCATCGGGCATGACAATCATGTGATTCTTCGCCCCGCCCAGCGCCTGAACCCGCTTACCGCGCGAGGTGGCTTGCTGGTGGATGTACTCGGCAATCGGCGTCGAGCCGACAAAGGAAATCGCCTCGATGTCCGGGTGTTGCAACAGCGCATCGACGGCGGTCTTGTCGCCCTGGACCACGCTGAACACGCCGTCCGGCAACCCGGCTTCGGTCAGCAAGCGGGCCATCAGCAAACTGGCGGACGGGTCGCGCTCGGAGGGTTTGAGGATGAAGCAGTTACCGGTGACCAACGCCAGCGGGATCATCCACAGCGGCACCATCACCGGGAAATTGAACGGCGTGACCCCGGCGCACACGCCCAGTGGCTGGCGCAGGTTCCAGTTGTCGATGCCGCCGCCGATGTTGTCGCTGAACTCGGTTTTCAGCAGGTTCGGCGCACCGCAGGCGTATTCGACGATTTCGATGCCACGGGTGACTTCGCCCTTTGCGTCGGAGAATACCTTGCCGTGTTCGCGGCTGATGATTTCCGCCAGTTCATCGTGATGACGGTCGAGCAGTTCCTTGAACTTGAACATCACCCGCGAACGGCGCAAGGACGATTGCTCGGACCAGGCCGGGAATGCTTTCAGGGCCGAGGCAACGGCGTCATCGACGGTTTTCTGACTGGCCAGCCCGACGCGCGCTTGCACCTCGCCGGTCGCCGGGTTGAAGACATTGCTGAACCGCTCGCTGCCGCTGTCTTGCACTTGACCGTCGAGGTAATGGCCGATGACCGGGGCGTTGCTCATTGTTCTTGTTCTCCGTGCAGAAAGTGAGATTCAGAGATCAAGCAGCCAACTGTGCTGCGGATCGTTATGGAACTGCCAGACGCGTTTCGGGCCGGCCATCACGTTCAGGTAATACGACTCGTAGCCATACGGCACGCTGACCGGGTGATAGCCCTTGGGCACGACCACGAGGTCGCTGTTTTCCACGGCCATGGCTTGATCGATGCTGCGGTCGTCGGTGTAGACGCGCTGGAACACGAAGCCTTGGGGCGGGTTGATCTGGTGGTAATAGGTTTCTTCGAGAAAGCTCTGGTGCGGCAGATCGTCGGTGTCGTGCTTGTGCGGCGGGTAGCTCGACGAGTGTCCCGACGGCGTGCGCACTTCCACCACCAGCAGCGAATGGGCGGGCTCGGTGTCCGGCAGGATGTCGCAGACATAACGGGTGTTGGCGCCCTTGCCACGCACACTGCGTTTCATGGTGTCGGGTTTGATCAGCCGTGGACCAAGGCCCTTTTCGGCTGAGCCCGGTGCGGCGCAGACGGCGATCTGCACATCGCTCAACGCAACGACTTGCGCCTGGCTGCCTGGTGGCAGATAAGCAGCGAACGGTGATTTGTCTTCGAACACCGACTGGCGATCGCCGAGGTTGTCCCAGTCGAAGGCGCCCTGCCCCGGCGCTTCGCCCTTGATGCTGACGCGACCGCTGAGCAGCACCAGACACAGTTCTTTTTCGCCCGCCGCCACCGGCAAGGTTTCGCCCAGACTCAAGCGGTAAGCGGCGAAGCCGACGTACTCCAATTCTCCCTGGCCCAACTCGACCATGGTCCGGCCACGGGCGTTGCTTTTAATTAGCAGGCTCATGAGGCAATCCTCTCGTCGAGCAACGCCCGCAAGGTGTCGTAGCCTTTTTTCGCGTAGACGTAGCTCGGTGCCACGGCCGGATCCTGCTCGGCCTCGACCACCAGCCAGCCGTGATAATCGTTGGCCAGCAACACGTCGAGCAGCGCGGCGAAGTCGATGTCGCCATCGCCGGGCACGGTAAAAGTGCCGTTGATGATGCAGTCCGGAAAGCTCCACAGGTTGTTGCGCGCCAGTTGCACCACCGGTTTGCGCACGTCTTTGAAATGCACGTGGCAGATGCGCTCGATGTTTTTGCGCAGCACCTGCAACGGCTCGCCGCCGCCCATGTAGCAATGGCCCGAATCGAACAGCAGACCGACTTCGCTACCGGTCAACGCCATCAGTTTGTCGATGTCGGCCGGGGATTCGACGTAAGCGCCCATGTGGTGGTGATACGCCAGGCGCACGCCTTGGGACAGGGTGAAACGCGCCAGTTCGGTGAGCTTGTCGGCGTACTCCTGCCAGGCCTGCTCGGTGTGGAAACGCGGGCGTTCGACCAAGGGAATACGCTGGCCCTGGATCGAGTCCGCCACTTCACCGTAAACCAGCACTTTGGCGCCGTTCTTCGCCAGCAGCTCGACATGGCTGCCGATGGCGTCGATTTCCTCGGCCACGGAACGGCGGGCCAAACGACTGGAATACCAGCCCGACACCAGCGCCAGATCGTACGGCCGCAACACGTCACCGACGCCTTTGGCATCCTTGGGGAATTTGCCGTTGAGTTCGAAACCTTCGTAACCGATCTCCTTGCCTTCGCTCAACGCAGTGCTCAGCGGCGTCTCGCCACCGAGGGACGGCAAGTCGTCGTTGCTCCAGGAGATCGGGTTGATGCCAATTCGGATAGCGGGCATGGCTGCACCTTTTGTTGTTTTTTAAATTTCCGTTGGGTCTGAGGCCGTCTTCGCGGGCAAGCCTCGCTCCTACAAATCACCGCAATACCGTAGGAGCGAGGCTTGCCCGCGAAGAACGATAACGCGGTGTTGCGTCATGCGCGGGCGGTGCGCCAGGCGTTGATGAGTTCGACGAAGGTGTCCTGCACCTGGCGGATCAGTGCCTCATCGTCGATTTCACCCGCCAGCCATGCGCGGCTCGGTTCCTGGAATATCGTGCGGCCCACGGCGAAACCTCGGCATGTCTGGCTCTGGCTCGCTTGCTGAAACCCTTCGGCCAGCGCAGACGCCGGCGCATTCAACCCAAGCAGCACCACGCCACGGCAATACGGGTCGCGCTCCTGAATCAGCTCATCAAGCTGCTTCCACTCCTCGGCACTCTGCGCTTCGATCTTCCACCATGCTGGGTAAATGCCGAGGTTGTAGAGGCGCTTCAGCGCGCGATACAGCACGTCCGGGTGGGTCGACGGATGATCCTTCGGCGGGATGATTTCCAGCAGCAGTTCATGCCCACTGACTTGGGAGGCCTGATACAAACCCTTGATCTGCGCTTCCTGCTCCAGGCGCAGCAAAGGCTCGTCATCGGGATGAAATTGAACCAGGCACTTGATGATCTGCTCTTGCGGCCAGGCAATCAGGTTGCTGCCAATCGAGCGCCCATGTTCAAACGCCAACGGCCGCGAGCCCTGCACTTCCACCGGCCGCGCCACCCACCAGCCACGACCGGTAGCGGCATTCAGCGAGTCCTGACCAAAGCGCTGATCAGCCAGCAACCCGACATCCGCATCGATCCCTTGCTCACGCAAATCGGTTTCAACCCGCTCCACGGCTTTGATAAAGAGTTGCTTGAGTTCGCAGATCGCGTTCAGGTCACGACCACCCTTGTGCGCCAATTCCACCAGTTGCCCACGATGATCAAAGGCAAAGATGAACAGCTGCCGCCACTGTTTGCGCGGCACACTGACCTGGTGCAGCCGCTGCAACACCGCGTCCTGATCCGGCCGGGTAATCGGCACCGGGCTATTGAACAGATAATCAAGTTCAGCGCGGGTCGGCATCGCCGGGGCGCAGGCATGGCGCGACACCACCAGACCGCCGCAAGCATTGGCCAACTGGCAGCAGCGCTCGTCACTGGCATCCTCCAGCCAACCACTGAGGAAGCCCGACATAAACGCATCGCCGGCCCCCAACACGTTGAGCACTTCCACCCGAACGCCAGGGTAAATCGCCCCGTCTTCAAGGCGCACCGGAATCACCCCGTGAATCACCGTGCAACCCTGCGGCCCGAGCTTCACCACTAACGTTGCATCACTCAAACGCCGGACATTACGCAACGCCGTGAGCAAATCCTCCGAACCGCCAGCAATCAAAAACTCTTCTTCAGTGCCAACAATCAGATCAAAACGCGGCAGGATTTTCTGCACATGCTGGCTGACATTCTGATCGGCGACGAATCGCGTCTCGCCATCAGCCTTGCCGGCCAGCCCCCACAGCACCGGGCGATAGTCGATATCCAGCACGCGTTTGACGTTGTGCTTCTGGGCGTAATCCAGCGCCTGGATGCTCGCCTTGTAGACGCCGTCGGTGGAGAAATGGGTACCGGTGATCAGCAAGGCTTTGCTGGAGGCAATAAAGGCCTCGCTGATGTCCTCGGTCCGCAGCGCCATGTCGGCGCAGTTTTCGCGGTAGAAGACTAAAGGAAAGGTTTCGCGGTCCTTGAGACCGAGCAGGACCATGGCGGTCAGGCGTTCCGGATCAACCTTGACGCCGCTGACGTCGCAGCCTTCGCGGGCCAGGGATTCCAGCAGGAACCGACCCATGTGGTCGTCCCCTACCCGGCTCAACATCGCCGATTTCAGGCCCAGCCGTGCGGTGCCGAACGCGATGTTGGCGGACGACCCGCCAAGGTATTTGGCGAAGCTTGAAACATCTTCCAGCCGCGCCCCGACTTGCTGCGCATAGAGGTCGACGCCAAGGCGCCCCAGGCAAATCAGATCCAATTGACGCCCACTGGCAAAACGAGTCTGGCCCATGCTGGCTCCTGTTATTTTTATCAGCCTGCGTTCGGGGCGTTTCAGGCGCCGAACGCTCTTGGTGGGATGCAGACTAAAACGACCGGGACCGAACAATCAATAATTATTCCAAATAATTTTTACGTGGAATATTTTTTCCAATAAACTTTTACAAAAGCATTCCAGACACAGTGCATCGTTTCAGCAAACCTCACGCCGGCCGCAAGCTCAAGATTTTATTCCGGCCTACCCTGTAGACTGCGCACAGCCAACCTATTGTCAGGGGATGACACGCAAGTCAGCCCTATAAGAACAAGCCAGAAGGATTCCTTATGTCCCGCACCGATCAGCCGGCTACGACCGAGAGCACGCCCGACAGCGATCTCGTCAGCCCCCCGATCAATGCCGAGCGTCTGCTGCAGCTGATCACCAACGAATACGAAAGCCTGCCGCGCCAGCTCAAACGCATCGCCAGCTACATGAGCCAGCAAAGCGACCGGATCATGGTCGACCGCATCAGCGACATCGCCCGCGAGTGCGAAGTCCACCCGTCGGCCATCGTGCGGTTTTCCCAGCGCTTCGGGTTCAGCGGTTTCAGCGAAATGCAGGCCCTGTTCCGCGAGGCGTACACGCACAAGACCACGCCGGTGCAGAACTACCAGCAGCGCATTCGCAGCATGATCGCCAACAAATCGCAGAAAGCCAGCGGCGGCGACCTCGCCCGCGAGTGCATCGACGCGACCCTGTCCGGCATCGAGCGACTGGGGCAGGAACTCGATGACGAGGCTTTCGACAAAGCCGTGGACCTGGTGGTCAATGCCGACAACATCTACGTGGTCGGCGTGCGCCGCTCTTTCGCCGTGGCCGATTACCTGGTCTACAACCTGCAACACACCAACAAGCGCATCCATCTGGTCTCCGGCCTCGGCGGCAGCTACCGCGAGCAGATGCGCAGCGTGCGCGCCAATGACCTGGTCATCGCCATCAGCTTCACCCCGTACGGCAAAGAAACCCAACACTGCCTGCGCATCGCCCAGCACAACCAGGCGAAAACCCTGATCATCACCGACAGCAACCTCTCGCCCCTGGCCAAACGCGCCAACACCGTGCTACTGGTCAACGAAGGCAGCTCGTTCGCCTTCCGCTCGCTAAGCGCGACGTTGTGCCTGTGCCAGGCGCTGTTCATCGCCGTGGCCTATCGCCTGGAACTGAAGGTTGACGAGATTCACGAACAGGTCGGTTTCGAGGATTAGCCCCGCGCCGTTTGCAGGTCGCCGAACCTCAGCTAAGGTAGTCCATCCCGACATGGACACCTGAAGGAGCGGCGCAATGAAACTGATCGGCATGCTGGATTCGCCCTACGTGCGGCGCGTGGCCATTTCCGCCAAGCATTTGGGCATCGACCTGGAGCACGAATCGGTTTCCGTGTTCCGCCACTTCGAGCACTTCCAGCAGATCAACCCCGTGGTCAAGGCCCCGACCCTGGTGCTGGACGACGGCGAAGTGTTGATCGACTCGACACTGATCATCGACTACCTCGAAGCCCTGGCCGGCCCCGGCAAAAGCCTGATGCCCGGCGACCTCAAGCAACGACTGCGCGCATGGCGCTTGATCGGCCTCGGCTTGGCAGCGTGCGAAAAGTCCGTGCAGCTTTACTACGAACGCAACCTGCGCCCCGCCGAAATTCAATACCAGCCTTGGGTTGAGCGCGTCGAAGGCCAACTCGCCGCCGCCTATTCAGCGCTTGAGCGCGAGCTGGAAAAACAGCCTCTGGCAAACGGTGCCTTGATCGGACAAGACGGCATCACCCTCGCCGTCGCCTGGAGCTTCACCAACCTCGTCACCCCGGACCAAGTCGACGCCTCGCGCTTCCCACGCATCGCCGAATTCACCGCGCAGGCAGAAAAGCTTGAGGCCTTCATCAGTACCCCGATAACCTGACCGGCGCTCTCGAACGGACCCGACCATGACCGCCGCCGAACAACCTGCCCCGGCGCTGCACGACGGGTCCACTATGCACTTTCTGCGACTGGCGACGAGTACGCGGGATAATCGATGTAGCCATGCGCTCCCCCGCCGTAGTAAGCCTCCCTTCCCGCTTCGGCCAGTGGCCAGCCATGGCGCAAGCGATTGACCAGATCGGGATTGGCTATAAACGGCCGGCCAAAAACCACCAGGTCGCTTAATCCTTCTTCGATGGCCTGCTGCGCGGTTTCAAGGGTGAACCCGCCCGACACCATCAAGGTGCCGTCGTAAGCTGCGCGGAAGTCTTTTTGAAAGTCCGCCGTGCCGAGATGGCTCGCATGCATGTAGGCAATCTGGCGTTGCGACAGTGCTCCGGCCAGAGCGAGCCAAGTGGCCTCTTCGCCATCGAACGGGTGCAGATCCGCCAAGTGGGCGAAAGGCGACACGCGCACACCCACCTTCGCACTGCCGATCTGCGCACTCACCGCATCGACCGTCTCAAGCAGCAATCGCAGGCGATTCGCGATCGGTGCACCACCGTAACGGTCTCCACGCGTGTTGAAGCCGCCGTTGATGAACTGTTCAAACAGATACCCGTTGCCGGCGTGAATTTCGACGCCGTCAAAACCTGCCGACAGGGCATTGGCCGAGGCAAGGCGAAAGTCTGCAATGACCTGCCGGATCCCCTCGGCATCCAACGCCACGGGCGTACTCACCGGAACTTGCGCAGGCTTGCCGTCGCTGTCGTAGGCATGCACCAGCGTTTGACCGGCGGGCATGGCCACAGGCGCGACAGGTGAGCGTCCGTCCAACAAGGAAGAATGCGAGACGCGCCCCACATGCCAGAGCTGGAGGAACATGCGTCCCCCGGCTTGATGAACCGCATCAGTCACGCGCTTCCAGCCTTCAATTTGCGCTGCGCTGTGGATCCCCGGGGTATACAGGTAGCCGCGTCCCTGTGGAGACACCTGCGCGCTTTCACTGATGATCAGGCCGGCTCCGGCGCGCTGGGCGTAATAGGTCGCCATGTCTTCAGAGGGCACGGTGCCCTCGACGCGAGCGCGGGTCATCGGCGCCATGACGATGCGATTGGGCAACTGCTGACCCGCAAGGTCATAAGATTCGAAAAGTGATGACATGAGTGATTCCTCCGCGTGATCTCAGGCATGTGACGGGAAGTACGGCAGAACGTACTCGCCGAGTTCGTCGAGGATTTCGCCATAGGGTTGACGGCTGACCTTGGGGTTGAGCGCGATATGCGAGACACCGGCAGATTGCGCGTGCTCCAGGTAATTGCGCAGGCCGTTGCGCCCTGCCCGGAAGCCGCCCTGGATGCGCTGGAATGGCTGATCCGGGTTATCGCTGAGGTCGAAATAGCCACCCAGGCCCAACGGTTTGAAAGCGTTGCGGTTCTCGGCCTCCTGCACGGCGGCGTGCCAGCTCTCGCCCAACGATGCCAACCGCTCCGGGCTTTGGACGCCGGCAAGATAGCCATCAAGGTGCTGAGCCAACCATTCAACGCTCTGTTGCGCCTGGCCGACAGCAATTGACGGGACGCGGCCATACGGCGCTTTCGGCACCAGGTCCAGGTTTCCGTGTGAGCCACCGAATCGCTCGGAGCGGAAACGCGGAAAGCTCTGCTCGATCAGGGTTCGAAACACCGAAAAAGCATCACGGTAGCGATCGCCACGGGATTCATAATCGATGCCCAGCATCGGGTAATCACTGTATCGATCACCCGAGGACAGTCCCAACACCAGGCGACCTTCACTGAGTTGATCGAGGGACGTCGCTTGCTTGGCCAGATACATCGGATCACGGGTCGGCAGCACAATACCCGTGGTGCCCAGGACAATGCTGCGGGTGGCGGCGGCCAGGTAACCGATGTAGACCAGCGGCTCAAAGATCTGCGCCACATCGCCATAATCCGGGTCGTAGAAAGGTATGTCGCGCATCCACAAGGCACCAAAGCCCAGCGCTTCGGCGCGTTGCGCCATCTCCACGTGATCACGCATGGTCGGCGCTGGTCGGCCCGGGTGGGTTTCGAGGGGCAAAATCAGGCCAATCGTGAGCGCCTGCGGTTTAAACAAGCGTTGAAACCCGGGATGGCGCTCAAGCGAAGGATGGGCAGTCAGTAAAGTCGCAGGTTGAGCTGGCGGCGAGAAGTGTGTGGCGGTAGTCATGATGGCAGTCCCGTGAGTGACGATGACTGACATATTTATTGATTCCCCAGGCTGGATAAACAGCAGTTCACGACCGTTACACGGTCCGCTGAGTCCCCAATATCGCTATCTTTCCCACGGCACGCCTGTTTCCCAACGCTCGATCAACAGGTCAATAAACCTGCGAACGCGGGGGGACAGGTGACGCTTGCTGGTGTAGACGACTCTGATGGGATCAGGAGGTGCGCGATAGGGTTTCAACACTTCCACTAACGTGCCATCGCGCAGGTCGTTACCCGTAATGTAGGTCGGCAGATGAATCAGGCCGATGCCTGCCAGCGCCGCTTCGCGCGTGGCTTCTGAACTGTCGATGTTCAGTCGCCCCGGCTGTTCGTAAAGATGAAGGCCGGCAGGTGTCTGGTAACGCCAGACGGTCGGCCGCTCGCCACCGAACAAAGCGATGGTGTCATGCCCGACAAGGTCATCGGGCGTTTGCGGCACGCCGCGTTGGGCCAGATAAGCAGGCGATGCACACGTCGCGAATTGCTGCCAAGCCACGGTACGGGTAAATAATTGGGAGTCATCTTTGGGCATGCCAATTCGTATGGCGATGTCGATGCCCTCCTCGACCAGATCAACAAAGCGATCGGTAAACCAGACATCCGCCCGCAGTTCAGGCCACTGCTTCAGATAAGCATCCAGAATCGGCAGAATGTGGCGCTGACCAAAGGACAGCGGTGCCGTGAGCTTAAAGGTCCCGGTGGGCCGCCCACGACGCAAGGCCATGGTCGCTTCCACTTCATCCAGATCTTCGAGAATCTGACGCCAGCGCTCATAGGCCACCTGCCCCTCGTCCGTCAGGCTCAGTTTGCGCGTCGTGCGATTGAGAAGCCGTGCGCCCATCCGGCTTTCCAGGCGAACTATGCTTTTTCCCACCGCCGACCGGGTCAGACCGAGAGAGGCCGCCGCCGCGGTAAAGCTTCCAGCCTTTACGGCGCCGACAAATGCAGCGATGTCACCAAAACGGTTGGCTTCCATGGGTCGCTTTACTCCAGGACATGCAGAGAGTGTATGCGGAGCGTGAGGCCCATAAAATTTCCTGTTCATTTATCAATAGGACCGGATCATGATCCTCAAGCGCGCAGGCTCGCAACCATCGATAAAAGCCCCTGAAGCGTACTTCACAGGCACCGTCCGTATGGACCCACTCAACTCCCCTCCCGAACCGGCCCGAGCGTCCATCGTCAGCGTCAACGAACGTCGATCCCCTGGGGAATGATTTGACCCGTGAGCCCGCCACTATCACGGAATTCGCCGCGCAGACAGAAAAGCTTGAGGCTTTCATCAGTACCCCGATAACCTGACCGGCCCCCTCGAACGGACCCGACCATGACCGCCGCCGAACAACCTGCCCCGGCGCTGAAGGAAATCTTCAACGCCGAACGCCTCAAGCACATCGCCACCGAAATGACGGCGGTCTACCCGGCCTTCAACGCCAAAGCCTTCCTGAAAATGGCCAACGACGGCCTCGCCGACCTGTCGATCATGCAACGCATGGCCCGCGTCAGCGAATGCCTGCACGCCGTGCTCCCGCTGGACTACAACCAATCCCTCGAAGTCCTGCGCGCCCTCGCCCCCCGCCTCAACAGCGGCTTCGTCAGCATCTCGCTGCCGCACTACGTGGCGATGTATGGCGCGCATGACTTCGAGCAATCGATGGACGCGCTCAAATACTTCACCGCGTTTGGCTCAGCGGAATTTGCGATTCGGTATTTTCTGCGTAGCGATCTGCAGCGGTCATTGGCGCTGATGCAGGCATGGTCTCGGGATGAGAATGAGCATGTTCGGCGCCTGGCCAGTGAAGGCAGTCGACCGCGCTTGCCGTGGTCGTTTCGGTTGGAACAGATTCAGAGCGACCCGACATTGGCGGCGGCGATTCTCGACAACCTCAAGGCGGATGACAGCCTTTACGTGCGCAAGTCCGTGGCCAATCACCTGAATGACATTACCAAGGACCATCCGGAGTGGGTGTTGGACTTGATTGAGGGGTGGTCGCTGGAGAACAAGCACACCGCGTGGATTGCGAAGCATGCGTTGCGTAGTTTGATCAAGCAGGGGAATCAGCGGGCGCTGGCGATTATTGGGGCGAGTGGTAAAGCGGAGGTTGAGATTGTTGGGGTGAAGGTTGAGCCGGCGGTGATTCGGTTGGGGGAGAAGATAACGTTGTCGTTTGCGGTGAAATCCACAGTGGCGGAGAGTCAGCGGCTGGTGATTGATTATGCAATTGATTACGTCAAAGCCAATGGCAGCACTTCGGCGAAGGTGTTCAAGCTGAAGGCGTTGACGTTGGCTGGTGGGGCGACTGAACGGGTTAGTCGTGGGCAGCAGATCAAGGAGCTGACTACTCGGAAGCACTATGTGGGCAAACACGCAGTGCATATTCTGGTGAACGGGGAACGGCTGGCCAGCACCTCATTCGAAATCCTCGCCTAAAATACGCCGTTTTCCTATAGGAGCGAAGCTTGGCGGCGATGGTGCCAAGCCTGACCTGCCACTATATTAGAAAAAAAATCTGCCATTTATGTCGTCCGTTACGGCTCGATTGCAGGGCTTCGCGACGGGCAGCAATTGGCCAAAATAGGCCATTCACAGCGACCCAAAAACAACGAGAATTCAGTTCGCTTACCTTGTTGTCATCAAATGTTTAATATGCCCGTTATCACACATTGGATAAAAAAGGATTTACCCGATGGCCCGCGCTAAATCTCCGACCGGCACTACTGGATTTGCTCCCAAACTGAAGTTGGCCCCAGACCAAATTGAGCGGGGGATTCAACGTCTCCAAGATCGCATCACTGAGTTGAGAAATTTCGATGCGTCAGAACTCAACGATGAGGGTGACTCTCCAAAGTTATCGGCCCTTTCGGCCGCAATCAAAGACACCTTAGAGCGGTGTTTTGGCGAAAACACATCGGTTTTCGACCGTTTAGGAGGCGCAGCAACACTGCATTTTTTCCCTGGGTACTACTCGCATGACTACCCGCTTAGGCAGCATTACGTGACAGGTACTCAGAATAATATTCAGCAATCGATACTTATGCTTGCAGAGGCGCAGCGTACTCTGAGGGAAGATCTTGCTGATCATGTACTCGACAGTGAACCTGAGCCTACGGTAAGTCCCAAAACGCCAATTCTGTCACGCCGTGTATTTGTGGTGCATGGTCACGATGACGCGGCACTACAAGGCCTTGCTCGCTTCCTCGAAAAGCTGGGTCTAGAAGCCATTATCCTTAAGGAGCAGCCTGACCAAGGGCGAACCATTATCGAGAAATTCGAGGACTCGGCGGATGATGTCGGTTTTGCTGTCGTGTTGTTAACGCCTGACGATTTAGCTAAATCCGCAAAGTCGGATATTCCGGATCCTAGAGCTCGACAAAACGTCATTTTTGAGCTTGGCTTTTTTGCCGGAAAGTTGGGCAGAGGCCGTGTATGTCTTTTGCGTAAAGGTCATGTTGAAATCCCCTCAGACCTGTATGGCGTGATCTATACCGAGATGGATTCAGCAGATGGTTGGCAGACAAAACTGGTGAAAGAACTGAAAGCCGCGAAACTGGATTTTGATGCCAACAAGCTTTGGCAGTGAACCTAGTATCCCCCATTATCTTTTCCGTAAGTTGCTAGAGAGACACATATATGCCATATGGGAAATCTGTCCGTATTTTTCTTCCAGATGCAACTGCCGCCGGCATTCGGCACGCAGAGATAGTTAATCGCACAGGGCAAACAGTGGCGTGCCCGAGAAGTCGCCTTGATGAACTCAAGCACTGGCCCGAAACTTCCAAGCCTGGAGTTTACTTTCTTTTCGAAGCGCGTTTAGGTGACTCGAAGCCACTTGCATATATAGGAGAGTCTGAGAACGTTGCAGATCGCCTCTTAACACATGATCGAAAAAAAGAATTCTGGAATGACGTAGCGATATTCACAAGCAAGGACGAAAATTTAACTAAGTCGCATATAAAATATCTTGAATCAAAACTCGAAGCATTGGCTAAAACCGCTGATCGCTACAAGTTAGAGAACGGAAATACGCCTACGAAATCCAGCCTCCCACGGGCCGAGCGCGAGGCTATGGATGAGCTTCTAGAGGACATTCGATTAGTATTAGGGACACTAGGCTATCCAATCCTAGAGCCTCTTATTCAAAACAAACCTATCCCATTGGTTGCGGCATCCACTCCTCCACCCGACGCATCCAGTGAAGAGCTAACCTTTACAGTTCACAAGCTTGTTGCGCATGGGGTGCAGACTGACGAAGGATTTGTACTCAAAAAAGGGTCCGCAGCATCGAAGATCAACACTGATAGTCTCAGCGGGAAGCTAGTCAAGATGAAGGAACAATTACTGGAAGATGGCAGACTTGTTGATAACGGTGACCATTTATATCTTGCTGAAGACGTACTTATGAGTTCTTCGAGTTACGCAGCGGCATTCATCGCAGGAACTTCACGGAGCGGACCGCAAAGTTGGTACTCTGTTGATGGTAGAACACTTAAAGAAATGGAAGACTCCACAATAGCACCAATTATAGATTGATCACTTTAGAAGAAACGCCTGATTGTTAGTAAACAAGGAGCGGCATTTAATTGAAACGTCTATCCAGAAATCCTTTGAAATTTGATCCAATTGAACTGTTTTCGGCTGTTAGCCGCGACAATGATTATAATATCGATATTGAAGAGGATATTAACGATTTTATAGCGAAATTTGGAATCTCACTTAAATCCTCGCTGAAAAACATGAACATGATCCATGGTAAACGTGTAGAAGCCCTATTTGCGCATATTGCAGGAGCGCTCGGCAAATGCGCCATGATCAAACAGGAAGATAGCGGAAATATATTCGCAGCCGGAAAACCGATTCAAGCTCCTGATTATTCGATAACTCTGAAGGATGGCAGAAGATTTCTAGTTGAAGTTAAAAACTGTCATCACGAAAACCCAAAAGATGACTACGAGTTTCGAAAGGATTACGTTGAGCGCTTAGAAAATTATGCAGCATTACAGGGAACCGCTGTAAAATTCGCAATATATTTCTCCAGAATTCATAAGTGGGTTCTACTATCCAAGGATTCAATGACAGCGCATCGAAATAAATACACCACAAATTTTATTGAGGCGTATGCGATGAACGAAATGATCACTCTCGGCGACAGGTTGATTGGTAGCACCCCAAATCTATCATTTGAGTTGATATCTAGGAAAGGGAATGAAGCAATTATCACTGAGGATGGACAGGCCAGCATTACTATTGGTGATGTCAAAATGTACTGCGCCGGAGTCGAAATAACAAACAATGTAGAACAACACATTGCATTCTATTTAATTCGATTTGGTAGCTGGACTACAAATACGCCTGTTGCTCAGATGAATGGAGACAGGGTTGAATCTGTAAGGTATGAGTTTTACCCAGACGTACCCTGGGAGAAAGAGCAAGGCTTTGCCATACTGGGTGAGCTAAGCTCTATGGTGACTAGTGCTTACAACGAACACACTGTATATGAAAGTAAAATCATCGCTTTAGACGCGAAGGTTGACCCTGAAGTCTTCTCCGTGAAAATTCCAGATGGATATTCTGGAGAGCAACTACCACTTTGGCAATTAGCTGTGCAACCTAATTCCGAGTTTAAATCATAAGAAATTGACATCCCCAACTTCCTCTATCAAATCAAACGAAAACAATATGTTCCTCTAAACGAAAAGGGACGAATTGATTTCCATATGGGACAAAAAATTCGCCACCGCTCTTACACTACTCCAAAGATGTTTCTTGAGCGTCCAATTCTTTTTTCGCAGAAAACAGGTAGTTCGTATTCGAGAGCTCTGCAACTTGTGATTCGTTGATAATCGTTACATTATTCACGAACTGTTTTTGGCACTCGATACTATCTACATTCGCGATAATCTGCCGATACATGCTTTCATATCCGTATGCAGTCTCATACTGGATTACTACGACATTTAACGATTTAAGAGTGCCTATCTTCTGCGGACAGTCCGAAGAACTGCAATGAAAAAAGATGTTATTTTGTATAGAAATTCCGTTTTTTTGCATCCTTGCTCGCCGCGCCAATATCCACCAAAGATCCGTCTCACTGTAATCAAGTGACAGTCCTACGATATGAATATCTTCTTTAAAAAATAGTTCTACCCAAGACACACCATCAAACGAATCACTTTCTATTTTTTTTGAAATACCATTAACTCTCTTACCTTCACCAGCTATAGAATATGTATAGGTCCCTTTGATGTACGCGTCGATTTTGCCAATTGACCCGCAGTAATGATCCAAGCCTAACATGATAGATTTTGGATTGTTGATATCCCCGTGAATATGCCAAATGCTTGCTGTGCAATCACCAATGCTATACTCCTTTTTCCTCCGTATGCTGTACAGCTCCTCAGAGTTATTCTCAAGAACAGGAGGAGACTGGACGGCCAACTCAAAGGCCAAATCATAGTTAGTAGTAAGGTAATTGCTCAAGCCTAAGTCAATTATCTGCGCGTATAAATTATTCGTACCCTGCATAGAAAACTTATCAGCTATTAGGTTTTTTGTATGCTCCTCGGATAAAGTTATATTTTTTTCTCCTCCCTCGATAACAATTCTCTCATATGTCAAAGTATTGGGAAGGCTTTCACTTTCAAACTTATTTAACCCTTTAATTTCTGAAAGCAAGCCTTCCCAGCTAACAGAATTATCACCCACATCAAAAACCCTATTGAAACCATTACCAAAAAGCAGGCTTGCAGACATATAAACACCAACAAATATATTAATAATAATTTCACCAGAGACATCCTATGTCTTAGGCAGTTTATGCATCACCCTTCAGATACAGCCAATACCCTTAACCAACGCTGCTCGCAATAACTATATTGGCAATTATTGGAGGGGAATAGATTCGGGCTTTTTGATCTGGACACCCAGAAAATACTAATTTTATCTCAATTGACCCCGATACTTGATAGTAAATATTCTAAATCATCCTCTGGGATAGGGCTTCGCCCACCAAATTGACTGACACATATGCATCTCGCGGCTTCAGTAACCTTAACCTCGCCATCATTGGTCAATGTAGTACCAAGAGAAAAAAATGATTGCTGATCCTGATAAAACCGATTACTCCTGATAATTGCCTCAATTTTCTTTTTATATTTTTCGTCGCAGCGAGGTCCAAATATCACACCAACCAAATCATTCGTATTGTGATAGAGAATTTTTTGACGACTGTTCTTCGGAATCTTAGGCAGAATAGCTTGAAATTTATTATCTATGCCCTCCATTGTCAGTAGACGAACTTCTTTTTCGTATTCCCAGAATGAATTTTTTTGAAGCAATGCAGCAACTTTTTTCATGTTGCCACTGACCGCACAATCTAATATAGGAATTCTCTTGTCACCATTTATGTATGTGACGGGTAGCAATGGGTAGAGATCGGCCTCTCGTGCTAGAGGATGATGCTTCACAGAGAGTTTATTATTCGCAGCTCCGTAAATTAAAACACAACCTTTAAAACCATCCGCGTAGTGAGCCCACATCATTGGTTCGAGCGCGCGTTTCGAAAATGACAAACTGTAAAACAGTTTATTATGACCGCGACCCAATAGTGCCGTGAGCTCAAACCTGCACATTTCTGCACGAGCCTTTGGTGGGTTTTTACTAGCAAATGAGAAGTTCGATAGTGTTGGGCTCCCCTCCCATAATTCTGATACAAATATCTCATCTAATTCTTTCGCCTTGCTCTCCACCACGGTTTTGATTGAGCTAGAGGACTCGAACTCAATATCTTTAAAAAGGTCATTTAAATTCTTGGCAAGGTTTCTGCCATTAGGATCCACATGGAGATCAATAGACCAGGCCGAATCTTTCTCTGACAAACATAAAAGCTTGGTCCAGATCTCCGGATCATTTTCAAAAAAATAAGTAGCTTTAAGATCGTGAGGATCGTTAAGCTCATGAGTTTCAGAAAAATACAACTCATTGTAACGCACTGCTTTTTCAAAATAGACGTCAGGCCTGAAATACTTAAACACATTCACTACACAAACCCTTTTGAAAGTTATGATGGTCAAATCGCTCAACACCAAAGCGGTAATTAATGATCGCGCACCACCGTAGGATCCACCTGCTACTTTCGAATATATGATTTTGGATATACTATCCTAGGGTTTAGCTATTTAGGCCCCACAGAGTTAAATATAGACAGAGTAGCGTATAGCCATCATATATGGCAAGATCGGGCCCTAAAAACTTGAAAAAACTTGCTTCGGCCGTTAAGGCCCATACATACCAGTCACCATCAACTCTATTCTAAATCGCCCAGATTTTCGTCGGCTCTCGCCGACGACTTCTTTGGCCTAGGATATGTAAAAACGTTTGTGACCAGCAGCTGCGGACGAAAAAGTCCGAAAATTGTGTTCCTACGTAAATTTTAGGTCTATTAACTGAGCGAGCGCTGGTAGATTTTAAATAGCAACGCAAGATTCAAAATGACGGATGCGTTTTCACACACTCTGGGCAGATATCAGCCAGTGCTGATCCGCTTTTCGCCCGAAAGCTAAGACGTCACGCATCCGGATGCCGACTTATTAAACTTCCCCCTCTGTGGCGACGGACTACCCGTTCACCACAGAGGGTTTGTACTTACTCCCTCACCTCATAACCTTATCCAACGCCTGATTCACCGCCAACTCCCCCAACATCACCACCTGAGTAATCCCCAGCAGTGTCTTACGGTGTGACTTATCTAACAGCGCCGCACAATTGCTGAGCATCGTGGTGGCCTAGCCCGGTGATTCGCTGGCGTCGACCAGCAGGGATTCGGTGTCGTACGCCGGGTTGGCGAGGAACACGGGTTCGGGTTCGTGGGTACTGGCCATGATGTGGGCACTTGGGTTGGAGGGTAGAAAGGGACATATCTATTTCCCAACTAAAAAACTAAAACGGCCCCTTTTTATGACTTCAACCACCGAATGATGAAACTGGTAAAAATGCCTCTCCAGTTTGAGATGCATGGCGGCGAATCCTACGAATAACATCCAAACAATGCATTCCGCCCGTGAGAATGAGGTAAATGTGAGAGGCGTCTAGCAGCAGCAAGGTGCTTTTTTTGCCCGATGCCTCCCTTACCGCCACCGAAGAATAACCAGCCATGGATAGGAACAAACCCATTGTGTTATCGGCTTTGCTCTCAACTTTCCCACGAAAGACATCGATGTCCGGCCCCCCTGCTTGACTCGCAGTGAACTTTAGTTCAACAAGGTAGGTGGTTCCGTCAATGGTGATTGATCCATCAATTTGTCTGCCGCCCGTATTGTATGGGCGGCGATGCTCAACTTCTGCGAAAGCCAAGAAGTCATAGAACCAGTCTTGAAATGCGTACCCTCCCGGCGCTGTACCCATCTGCGGGGCTAGATCATCTAGTCGTTGCGTTAACGTGGCGAGGCTTCCTTGCTGTCTTTGAATGATCTCACGCTCTTCTCGCGCTTTTTCCTTTGCAGCTTCGCGTTCTCGTTCAGTTCGAATCTCTTCGGATTGACGGGCAATTAACGCCCTCAACTCAGAAACAGCCTTAGATGCATCCTGAATCTTTAAAGCAGAGTCCTCCCAATTACGAAGATCAGGGAAGGTAGTTTGCTCGGCTAGGAAATTGGCCATTTTTCCAATAACGGCCTTGCCCTTATCATTTCTCTGCAACGCAGCGAACGTACGATCCAAAAAGTCTCGCTTACTCTCTTCCGGCGCCCATGTTGCTAAGTGAGTCTCTGCAACATGAGATTGTCGGAGAAACTTGCGGAGCGACTCCTTGCGCCAGAAAGATTTGAGAGCGGCTTCATAGGCTAATTGAACGAGATGAGGAGTAATTTTTATAGCCATCGGGATTTTTAACCGCGCAGTGGTAGCAACTGACCTGGGAGCCAGCTCCATGAGCCTGACCATTTGAGTGCTAGCGCATATTACTCCACGTCTGTTCGCTGCTCATATCACTTCAAGACGTGACACTGAATCTGGAGAGCTATACGAGACTGAGCCGGTTCACTGACTGCATCTGCCCCGATAGCGGCCAACAATGATCCGGTTTCGCCCGAAAACTGAGGCCTCATGCATTTGGATGTCGACTTGCTAATGCCCCCTCTGTGACGACGGCCTACCCGACCGCCACAGAGGGCTTGCCCTTACTCCTTCACCTCAACCTTATCCAACGCCTGATTCACCGCCAATTCCCCCAACATCACCACCTGCGTAATCCCCAGCAGCGTCTTGCGGTGCGAGTTATCCAGCAACGCCGCAAAATTGCTGAGCATGGTGGTAGCCGAGCCCAGTGATTCGCTGGCGTTGGCCAATAGGGATTCGGTATCGTATTTGGGGTTGGCGAGGAACATGGGTTCGGGTTCGTGGGTGCTGGCCATGATGTTGGCACCTGGGTTGAGGTAGTGGTCGAGGGCGCGTTCGGCGGCTTCGTGGAATTTTTTGGAATCGAGGGATTCGTAGGGGGATGCCGGATCGGTGTCTGGTGGGTTTGGTGTTGGTTTGATCATGGTGAAACTCCGATGCTACTTAAAAAAGGAGCCATCGCCCTCTCGCTACCAAACGGAGGGTGGCGGCCATACGGAGGTTGGTAGACCGGGCATCGGAACCGGCGCTTCCGAAGAAGCCCTACGCATGGCCACCATAAAATCGCAGTCCTGAAGAAGGACCGCCGAAGGTGACGCTATGCGTCGATGCTGTGGGTCTACCAAACCCATCGCTGTTTTTCAGCGACGGGACCACGATAGAACCCACGCCCTAGACGCACAAGCCGGCGGATTCTGGCGCACGCGTAGGTAATGACGCAAGGCGTTGTAGCCGTTGGGACGTAACACTGAGTGTCTTTAAACGTGGGCCTTGAAACCTGTTTAAGTGCATCGACAGTCGAGCAAAACATTCATGCCTGAATATGGGGTGTCAGGTCTGGCGTCATCGCGGGCAAGCCCGCTCCCACAGGGCTTGTGGCGAATTCGACGTCGTGGGTGCATCGGGTTCGGGTTTATCGCTGGCGCTGGTTGATGGGATTACTGGATCGGCCCGGCAGCATGCGCGTCAGGGTGTTGTCGCGGACCCAGTAGTGATGGAACAGCCCCGCCGCTGCGTGCAAGCCGATCAGCCAGTAGCCCGCGCTGCCGAGCAGTTCGTGCCAGTACTTGAATTGCTTGGCCAGGTCCGGGTCTACCGCGACCGGCGATGGCAGGTAGAACTCGAAATAGGGCATCGGTTTGCCGCCGGCCGAGAGCATCAGCCAGGCCAATAACGGTGTGGCGATCATCAAGACGTACAACGCCAGATGCATCAGGTGCGAAACGCCGGTCTGCCATTTGGGCAGTGCCGGGGTGATCGGTGGCCGAGGCGTCAGGCGTCCGAGCAGGCGCACCCACACCAGGGCAAAAATGCTCAAGCCAAAGAGGCCGTGCAGCCCGAGAAACATGGCTCTCAACGGTTGGCCCTTGGGCAGCAGGCCTTTGATTTCGATGCAGGCGTACACGCCCACAAACAACGCCAGCATCAGCCAGTGCAAGGTGATTGAGAGTTTTCCATACCGATGGGTCATTGATTCGCGGGTCATAACGGGCCTCTTGAATGTCATTGCCGGCTGCCGAGTCATTCGTGCGGCCGGGGTCCGGTGTGTCACCGCACCGACGGGCCACACCCTGCCCGCCTAGTCTTAAGGCAATCTGAAGACTGCGCCGGTCGCTCTTTTTTTCACCTTCAGACTCCGTTAAGAAATGGCTTCGATACTTCTCCCACACTTACTCGGGAGGCGTCTTCCAATGCCTGACTTTGAATGGAATATTCCTCTACCCCTACGCTTCGGCCAGGCCGAAGCTCCGCCGATGAACCTGGCCAGGGCGTTGCCGGACGACGTCGAGCGCCCGGTCTTTGAAGCCTTTATTCAGCAACGTTTTCGTAAGGCCCATGGCGCCGACATTCGTCATTTCATGCCGGAGCTGTTTGGCATGAGTGATGCCTCCGGCTCGCTGTGTGCGGTGGCCGGTGTGCGCATGGCCAATGCTGAGTCGTTGTTTCTGGAACGTTATCTGGACGAGTCGATCGAGCCGCTGATCAGTGCTGCGGCGGACCGCCCGGTGGATCGTGCCGGTATCGTCGAGGTCGGCAATCTGGCCGCCAGTGACACCGGCAGTGCGCGGATGAGCATCATCGCCATCACTTATTTGCTGGCCATGGGCGGCCTGGAATGGGTGGCGTTCACCGGCAACATCGGCCTGGTCAACAGCTTTCATCGCCTCGGTTTGAAACCGGTGACGCTGTGCGCGGCCGATCCCGAGCGGCTGGGCGATGAGCGCCAGCACTGGGGCAGTTATTACGAGAGCAAGCCTTGGGTGCACGTCGGCAACATCCGCGCCGGTTTCATTCATTTGCGCAACATCGGGATGTTCAATCGCCTGGGTTTGCCGACGTCCGTTGAGGAATCCAGCCATGTCGCCTGAAACCGAGCGTTTCAAACAGACCCTGCGCAGCCACGCTGAGCGCAAGACCAGCGCCATCGCGTTGTGGGGTGACCAGCAGACGGTGGATTACGCGACGCTGTACGCCGAGGTGGTGTATCGCCAGCAACGGCTGCGCGATGAGCAAATCAAGGTGATCGCGCTGGCGTTGGACAATGGCGTCGAAGCGATGCTCTGGGACTTGGCGGCGCTGTTCGAAGGCCTGACGTGCCTGACGCTGCCGCCGTTTTTCAGCCCGGCTCAACGCGCCCATTGCCTGGAACAGAGCCAGGCGGAACGGGTGATTGCCGAGCCTGCGCTGGACGACGAGCTGCAAACGGCCGGTTACGAGAAAAACGGTGAGTTCTGGCGCCGCACGTTCAGCGGCCCCAACCGTATGCCGGAAGGGACCGCCAAACTGACGTTCACCTCGGGCACCACGGGCACGCCCAAAGGCGTGTGCCTTAGCGCCGAGAGCCTGTTGACGGTCGCTCGCGAACTGAATCAGGCCAGCAAACCCAGCGATCCGCAGCATCACCTGGCCCTGCTGCCGCTGGCGATTTTGCTGGAAAACCTCGGGTGCTACGCGGCGTTGTATGCCGGTGCCAAGTTGAGTTTGCCCAGTCAGAAAACCTTGGGGATTCAGGGGGCCAGCGGTGTTGATGTGCCGCGGTTGCTGGGTTGCCTGGCGGCCCGTGCGCCCGAAAGTCTGATCCTGGTGCCGCAGTTGTTGCTGATGCTGGTCAGCGCCGCGGAGCAGAAAGCCTTTAGCCCCTACTCGCTGCGTTTCGCCGCAGTGGGTGGCGCGCGGGTTTCCGAGGAGTTGCTGCAGCGTGCGCAACGGATTGGCCTACCCGTTTACGAAGGTTATGGGCTGTCGGAATGCGCCTCGGTGGTGTGCCTCAATCGCCCCGAAGCGCGCCGCGCCGGCAGTGTTGGCAAGCCCCTGCCCCACGTGAAGATTCGCCTGGCGGAGGACGGCGAAGTGCTGGTCAAGGGCTCGACCTTGCTCGGTTACCTGGGCGAGGCGCCGCACAGCGAAGAATGGTGGCCAACCGGCGATCTCGGCGAGTTTGACCCGGATGGTTTTCTCTATCTGAAGGGGCGCAAGAAGCATCAGTTCGTCACCAGTTTCGGGCGCAACGTCAACCCGGAATGGGTCGAGTCCGAACTGACCCAGCGCCGCCATATCGCCCAGGCCTTCGTCTACGGCGAAGCCATGCCGCACAACCACGCGCTGCTCTGGCCGCATCGTCCGGACTGCACCGACGCCGAACTGGCCGCCGCCGTCGCCGAGGCCAACGAGGCCTTGCCCGGTTATGCGCAGGTCCATCACTGGACCCGTCTCGATCAACCGTTCACCCCCGCCAATGGCCTGCTTACCGCCAATGGCCGCCCGCGCCGTGACGCCATCGTCGAGCGCTATCGGGCGCAACTGACTGAATCTGTATTTTCCGAGGAATCCGCATCATGAGTTTTTTCGACACGCTGCAAGAAGCCACGCAACACGAACGCCATGAACTGTTCAACCTGCCGGTCATCCGCGATGCCCTTGAGGGCAAGGTCAGCCTCGAAAGCTACCGGGCTTTCCTGGCGCAAGCCTATTACCACGTGCGCCACACCGTGCCGTTGATGATGGCGTGCGGGGCGAAATTGCCGTCCCGCCTTGAATGGCTGCGTAAAGCGGTGTGCGAGTACATCGAGGAGGAATACGGTCACGAGCAGTGGGTGCTGGACGATATCGAAGCCTGCGGCGGCGACCGCATTGCCGTGCGCGACGGTCGTCCGAGCCTGCCGATTGAATTGATGGTCAGCTACCTCTACGACCTGATTGCCCGCGATAACCCGGTCGGTCTGTTCGGCATGGTCAACGTGCTGGAAGGCACCAGCATTGCCCTGGCCACCCACGCCGCCGGCAGCATTCGCGAGCGTCTGGCGTTGCCGGAGAGCGCCTTCAGTTACCTGAGTTCCCATGGCTCCCTGGACATCGAGCACATGCAAACCTATCGCCGGTTGATGAACACCCTTGACGATCCGGCGGACCAGGCGGCGGTGATTCACGCTTCCAAAGTGGTGTACAGGCTTTACACCGACATGTTCCGCGGCTTGCCGCGTGACGGGGAGGCCCTGCATGAAGTTGCATGAAGCTCGCGTGGTGCTGACCGGTGCCAGCGGCGGCATCGGCCTGGCGATCGCGACCGCGCTGTGTGCCAGTGGCGCCCGGGTGCTCGCGGTGGCGCGGCACCAGGAACCGCTGCTGCCTTTGCTTGAACGCTATCCGCAACACCTGTGCTGGATCGGCGCGGACCTGACCGTGCTGTCCGACCGGCGCAAGGTGCTGAGCGCGGCAGAAGCGATTGGCGGGGTCAACCTGCTGATCAACGCCGCCGGGGTCAATCACTTCGCCATGCTCGAACAGCTGGAGGACAGCGACGTCCACGCGATGCTGGCGGTGAACATCAGCGCGCCGATCTGCCTGACCAAAACCCTGCTGCCGCTGCTCAAGCAAGCCGAGAGCGCAATGGTGGTGAACGTCGGCTCGACTTACGGCTCCATCGGCTACCCCGGTTACGCCAGTTATTGCGCCACCAAGTTTGCCTTGCGCGGGTTTTCCGAGGCCTTGCGCCGGGAACTGGCGGACACCCGGGTCAGCGTGCTCTACGTCGCCCCGCGCGCCACCCGCACCAGCATGAACAGCCCGGCCGCGCAGGCGTTGAACGATGCGCTCAAGGCCAACGTCGATGATCCGCAAACCGTTGCCGCTGCGGTGATGCATGCGATTGCCGGTGACCGCCGCGACTTGTACCTGGGCTGGCCGGAGCGCTTTTTCGTGCGCCTCAACAGCCTGCTGCCCAATCTGGTGGACCGTGGCTTGCGCAAGCAATTGCCGCTGATCCGTCGCCTGAGTCAAAAGCCTGACAACGAGAACCTCAAACCATGAAAAAAATCATCGCGTGCCTGCTGCTGGGGGCCCTGAGCCAAAGCGTCTGGGCACTGGAACCCGCCGACCAGCAACGCCTTCAGGGCATCCAGCAAAGCTGGGCGCACATTCAATACGAAGTCCCGGAAGCGCAACGCACCGCCGCCTTCGAGAGGCTGGCGGCCCAGGCGTCCGCGTTCACCCAGGAACGCCAATCGGTGGCCGAAGCGTGGATCTGGTCCGGTATCGTCAGCAGCAGTTGGGCCGGTGCGCAGGGTGGACTCGGTGCGCTGAGCAAGGTGAAAGCGGCGAAAGCCGATCTGGAAAAAGCCATGACGCTGGACCCCAAAGCCCTGCAAGGCTCGGCCTACACCAGCCTCGGCGCGTTGTATGACCGCGTCCCCGGCTGGCCGATCGGTTTCGGCGACTCGGACAAGGCCGAACAGTTACTCAAACAGGCCTTGCAACTCAACCCGGAGGGCATCGATAGTCTGTACTTCTGGGGCGATCACCTCTACCGTCAAAAACGCTACAACGAAGCGCAGACCGCATTGAAAAAGGCCCTGCAAGCCGCCCCAAGACCAGGCCGGGAACTCGCCGACGCCGGGCGACGCAAAGAGATCGAAACGTTGCTGGTGGACGTGAACAAGAAACTTAACTGACAGGAGTCCGTGTGCGCTTATTACTGATTGAGGACGACGTTGCGCTCGGCGAGGGCATCCATCAAGCCCTCGGCCGCGAGGGCTACACCGTCGACTGGCTAAAGGACGGCGCCAGCGCCTTGCATGCGCTGCTCAGTGAAACCTTTGACCTGGCGGTGCTCGACCTCGGTCTGCCGCGCATGGACGGGCTGGAAGTGCTGCGGCGCTTGCGCGACAGCGGTTCCAACCTGCCGGTGCTGATTCTCACCGCGCGGGACGCGACCGAAGACCGCATTGCCGGACTGGATGCCGGGGCCGACGATTACCTGATCAAGCCGTTTGATCTGGCGGAACTGAAGGCTCGCTTGCGGGCCTTGTTGCGCCGCAGTGCCGGCCGCGCCCAGGTGCTGATCGAACACGCTGGCATCAGCCTGAACCCCGGCACCCAGCAAGTCAGTTATCAGGGCGAGCCAGTGGCGCTGACGCCCAAGGAATATCAGTTGCTCCACGAATTGCTGTCGCCGCCGGGCCGGGTCATGACCCGCGATCACTTGATGCAGTTGCTGTATGGCTGGAATGAAGAAGCCGAAAGCAACACCCTGGAAGTGCACATTCATCACCTGCGCAAAAAATTCTCCACCGACCTGATCCGCACCATTCGCGGTGTCGGTTATCTGGTGGAGGAGCGTCGATGACGTCGATCCGGCGCCGCACCCTCACGCTGATCATCGGCCTGATGCTGGTGGGGGTGGCGGTGATCAGCCTGTTCAACCTGCACGACAGCAATCACGAAATCGCCGAAGTCTACGATGCCCAACTCGCGCAAAACGCCCGGCTGTTGCAGGGGGTGATGCGCATGCCGATGGCGAGCAAGGAACACGCCGATCTGTATCAGGCCTTCAACAAGGCGCTGGGCGAAGCGGAGCCTCGGGTCGACGGCCATCCCTACGAATCGAAAATGGCCTTTCAGGTGTGGAACCGCACCGGTGAAGTGCTGGTGCACACGGCCAGCGCGCCCTCCTTCAACGCGCCGCCGACCAAACCCGGCTTCAGCGACGTGGTGGACCTGAACAACCGCCACTGGCGCGCGTTCCTGCTGGAAGACAAACAGAACGACCTGAGAATCTGGGTGGGCGAACGGGACGACGTGCGCTCGGACCTGGTGGACCGGATCGTGCGGCACACCTTGTGGCCCAATGTGCTGGGCAGCCTGATTCTGGCGGCGATGATCTGGATGGCCATCGGCTGGGGCCTCAAGCCGCTGGAAGACATGGCGGCGACCTTGCGCGCGCGGCACAGCGGTTCGCTGGAGCCGCTGCAACTGACCCCGTTGCCCAGTGAACTGGAGCCGATGCAAGCGGCGCTCAACCGCATGCTCGCGCAGATTCAGGAAGTGCTGGGCCGCGAACGGCGCTTCATCGCCGACGCCGCCCACGAAATGCGCACCCCGCTGGCCGTGCTGCGTGTGCATGCGCAAAACCTGCTGGAGGCCGGCACTGAACAGGAACGCCGTGAATCCCTGGAGTTCCTGATTGCCGGCGTCGACCGCACCAGCCGGCTGGTCAATCAACTGCTGACCATGGCCCGCCTCGAACCCAAAGGCATGGACCCGGTGCTGCAGCGCATCGACCTGGCCGCCACCGTGCGAGACAGCCTCGTGCAACTGACGCCGTGGTTGCTGAGTAAAAACCTTGAGCTGGCGTTCGACGTTACGGATCGCCCTTTTGAAGTGGTGGCCGACGCCGCCGCCATCGACATCGCCCTCAACAACCTGATCAGCAACGCGGCCAACTTTTCCCCCGAACACGGCGTTATCACGGTGCAGTTGAGTCAGGCGGACGGGTTCTATTCGCTGAGCGTCGAGGACCAGGGGCCCGGCATCGACGAAGCGGATCGCGGGCGGTTGTTTGAACGGTTCTACAGCCGTGGGAATGCCCATGGAGCGGGTTTGGGCCTGACCATCGTCAACACCATCGCAACCCGACTGGGCGGACGCATCACGCTGGCCAACCGCCCCGAAGGTGGGTTGTGCGCGACGCTGTCCATTCCCGACAGCCAGCCGCGCGACCCGCTCCAGCGAACCACCCGCGAGTTGCCGCCGAGTGCTTGAGTGATCCCGATACCGCCGAGCGAGTAATCCTCGCCTGAATGCGGTGTGTCAGATCCGACGCCATCGCGAGCAGGCTCACTCCCACAGGGGCCGGTGTCGACCACAACACTCGCGAACGACACCGAACCAATGTGGGAGCGAGCCTGCTCGCGATGGCGGTGGCACATCCAGCCTTGAAGTCATTGCCATACAACTTAGCCAGCCGTTAACAGCTGCCTCACTTTTTAGCACTCGCCAAATAATGCGCCACCAACGCATTCGCATGGCCATGCCCCATCCCGTGCTCCTCCTTCAGCCAAGCCACCATTTCCATATGCTTCTTGCCACTCACGGTTCCCAGCAAATCCAGCCAATGGCTGATCGGCTGGCCATACTTTTTCTCGATGGACGGGAAGTACGACGCCGGGCCTTTCACTTTTGTCTCTTCGCTCATGCTGCAAGCTCCCTGTTTCGCGACGGAGTGTCGGATAACGCTCCTTGTCGTCACGCCTAAGATTGGACGCCAAGTGCAATTCCGGCAACCACCCTGCCCCGCCTTCACTCGACCCGCCTCGTCATTGCGAATAACTCAGCGGTGTTGGCTGGAGCCTGTCACTTCAACGCTCCATTAAGGGTACCAATCGCCTTATAAGTCTTCTGGCTCGGGGGCATCATTGGATCGGCGGGGAAGCGATAGTCGCTGAAGCCCTGCATTACCTTTTGGTCGATTGCTCTATTACCCGAACTTTCCAGCAACGAGATCGCAGGAACCACCGACCCGGGCGTATATACCAGCTGTACTTGCACACGTTTGCTGGCAGGCACCGGCGTGTGCTCCGCCGCCAGGGTCTCCTTGATGGCCTCGCTCTTCTTTCTGACGCCGTCCTGCACGCGGCTGGCGAAGACGTAGTTGTAGCGCTGTTGCTGTTCAGTTGTCAGGGTCAGGCCTTTGGCGCGCATCCGTGCCACGCCTTCCCATGAGGCGCTGTCGATGACCCCGGCGGAATTCAAGTAATGCTTCAGCGCACCCTGGAAGTCCTGGGGGCCGCCTATGCCGTACTCCATGAACTCAGCCAGTTTGACTTCATTGTCGGGAGCCCCGGGTTTGGCGACGGCACGCTGATAAAACTGTCGGGCCTCAACCAGGCTGGGCGGCCCGCCAATGCCTTTTTCCGCCATGCGGCCGAGTTCGCCATAGGCCCTCGGATCGGCGTCGGCCAAGGACTGATAGATAGCCTTGGCTTTCGGTATGTCCTGGGGCACACCATGACCATTCTCGTAAAGACTGCCGAGGATCGATCTGCATAAGCTATCGCCGCTTTTGCTAAGTTCCTGGATATAGGCGGCCTCCAGCGCGTTGGTGGACTCATGACCCCAGTAACCAAAGCAACGCAAGCCGGGGGAAACTTTATTGTCCAGACCGCTTGGAAGGAGGATGGATTGGCATCCTGCAATGAGAGCAGTGAACGCCAGTAAAGCAACAGCCTTGTTCATGAACTGCATCCGATGAAATCGTCTGAACTTCATCGGCCGTCGTGAAGAAAAACTGAGTTACCTGACGTGGGTGTGTAGGAGCGAGGCTTGCCCGCGAAGAACGAATACGCGGTGTATCAGGCTTGACGCCTTCGCGAGCAAGCTTCGCTCCTACAGGGGATTTGGGCCGCGCAGTAAGGTTTGTTCGCGTTCGCATAGCTCCACCACGTAATCCCACATCACCCGCAATCTCACCGACTTGTGCAGCTCCCGCCGCGTGCTGATCCAGTAGCTGCGCTCAATGCTCTCATCCGGAAACAACGGCACCAGTTCCGGATCGGCGCTGGCCATGTAGCACGGCAGCACCGCGATCCCCAATCCCGAACGCGCCGCCTGTTGCTGGGCGATGACGCTGGTGCTGTGGAACACCACTTGCGGGTTGCGGCAGAAGCTGTTGAGGAACATCAATTCCTGGCTGAACAGCAAATCGTCGACGTAGCCGATCCACGCGTGGCGGCCGAGGTCTTCGCGGCTGTGCAGCGGGGGCGCCTTGTCGAGGTAGGCCTGGCTGGCGTAGAGCGCCAGGCGATAGTCGGTGAGTTTGCGCGTGACCAGCATGTCGGCAGCCGGGCGTTCGAGGTGGATGCTGATCTCGGCTTCGCGGTTGAGGATGCTGACGAAGCGCGGCACGGCCACCAGTTCCACTTCCAGTCCAGGGTAGCGTTCGAACAGGCCGTTCATGCGGCTGGCGAGGAACATGATGCCCAATCCTTCGGTGACGCCAACGCGGATTTTGCCCAGTGGCGCGGTGGACTGGGTGATTTCCTCTTGCGCCAGCAACGCGACGTTTTCCATGGCTTCGGCGTGTTTGAGCAGCGCTTCGCCGGCCGGGGTCAGTTCGTAGCCCTGGGCGTGCTGGACAAACAGCGCGGTGCCGAGGCTCTTTTCGATGGCCTCGATGTGCCGGGCGACGGTGGCGTGCGTGGTGTTCAAACGGCGGGCGGCGGTGAGCAAACGCCCGCTGCGCTGCAATTCGAGAAAAAACCGCAGGTCATTCCAGTCGAACATGAGTCGTCCTTGGGTCTACGCTGGGTGAGGTGCTGTCTAAAAACGCACAGCGGCTGCGCAAAAACTAACATTCTTTTGACGAAAGCTAACAACTAGGATGACCGACAACAAGAACAACAATACGAGGTCAGGGATGCAGACTTCCCTTGATGAATTCGACTACATCGTGGTCGGCGCCGGGCCGGCCGGGTGTTTGCTGGCCAATCGGCTGTCGGCCAACCCGCAACACCGCGTATTGCTGCTCGAAGCCGGCGGCCGCGATAACTACGCGTGGATTCATATCCCCGTCGGTTACCTGTTCTGCATCGGCAACCCGCGCACCGACTGGTGCTTCAAGACCGAAGCGCAACCCGGCCTGCAAGGTCGCGCCTTGAGTTACCCGCGCGGCAAAGTGCTGGGCGGCTGCTCCTCAATCAACGGCATGATCTACATGCGCGGCCAGGCCGGCGACTATGACGGCTGGGCCGCCGACGGCAATCCGGGCTGGCGCTGGAACGACGTGCTGCCGCTGTTCAAGAAAAGCGAAAACCATTTTGCCGGCGACTCGGAATTTCACGGCGCCGCCGGGGAATGGCGGATCGAGCGTCAACGGCTGTCATGGCCGATCCTGGACGCGTTCCGCAGCGCCGCCGAGCAAACCGGCATTGCCAGCATCGATGACTTCAACCAGGGCGATAACGAAGGCTGCGGCTATTTTCAGGTCAACCAGAAAGGCGGGATTCGCTGGAACGCGGCCAAGGCGTTTCTCAAACCGATCCGTAACCGACCCAATCTCACCGTGCTGACCGACGTCGAAGTGGACCGCGTGCTGCTGGAAAACGGCCGTGCTTCGGCGGTCAGTACGCGTTATCAGGGTCAGGCGAAAACCTTCAAGGCACGCAAGGAAATCGTGTTGTGCGCGGGCTCTGTCGGCTCGCCGAGCATCCTGCAACGCTCCGGAATCGGCCCTCGCCCGCTGCTTGAAAAACTGGGAATCGGCGTGGCCCATGAGCTGCCCGGGGTGGGCGGTAATTTGCAGGATCACCTGCAACTGCGGCTGATCTACAAACTGGAAAATGCGCGCACGTTGAACCAGATCGCCGGCAGCGTGTGGGGCAAGATGGGCATGGGCTTGCGCTATCTGTATGACCGCAGCGGCCCGCTGTCGATGGCGCCGAGTCAGCTCGGGGCGTTTGCCCGGTCGGGGCCGGAGCAGACGTCGGCCAATCTTGAATACCATGTTCAGCCGCTATCGCTGGAGCGGTTTGGTGAGCCGTTGCATGCCTTCCCTGCTTTCACTGCGTCGGTTTGCGATCTGAGGCCGCAGAGTCGCGGGCGCGTGGAAATTCGTTCCACTGATCCGCAGGAAGCGCCGTTGATTCAACCCAATTATTTGAGCCATCCGAAGGATTTGCGGGTTGCGGCTGATGCTATTCGCCTGACCCGGCGCATCGTCGCCGCCCCTGCCCTGCAAGCGTTCAAACCTATTGAGTATTTGCCCGGTGACCGCTTGCAGACTGAAGAGGAATTGCACGAAGCCGCAGCGCGAATTGGCACGACGATTTTCCATCCGGTGGGCACCTGCCGCATGGGCAATGATGGGGATGCGGTGGTGGATGCCGAGCTTCGCGTTCATGGGATTCCCGGTCTGCGCGTTGCTGATGCTTCGATCATGCCCCGCATCACCTCGGGCAATACCTGTTCGCCTACGTTGATGATTGCCGAAAAGGCTGCGCAACTGATCCTTACCGCTACTGTTGACACACCCCCTGTGGGAGCGAGCCTGCTCGCGATGACGGTGTGACACCCAGCATTGGTGTCAACTGACACACCGCTATCGCGAGCAGGCTCGCTCCCACAAGGGATCGCACCCTGATTCACGGACGTTGACTACGCAACACCAGTGGAACAACAAAAACAATCACTGTGAGGGATACCGATATGTCAGAACATGTTCAGCCGCTGGACGCCACGCTCAGCGTCGACACCAGCCCCGACACCCGCAAGGTCATCTTCGCGTCGTCACTCGGGACGGTGTTCGAGTGGTACGACTTTTTCCTCTACGGCGCCCTCGCGGCGGTAATCAGCAAGCAGTTTTTCGCCGGGGTCAACGACACCACGGCGTTCATCTTTGCGCTGATGGCGTTTGCCGCCGGTTTCATCGTGAGGCCATTCGGCGCGCTGGTGTTCGGACGGCTGGGGGACATGATCGGGCGTAAATACACGTTCCTCGCGACCATCGTCCTCATGGGCCTGGCGACCTTCTGCGTCGGGTTACTACCGACCTACGCCAGCATCGGCATCGCCGCGCCGATCATCCTCGTGGTGCTGCGCATGCTCCAGGGCCTGGCCCTGGGCGGTGAGTACGGCGGTGCTGCGACGTACGTCGCGGAACACGCGCCGATGGGTAAACGTGGTTTCCACACCAGCTGGATTCAGTCCACCGCGACCCTCGGGTTGCTGCTGTCGCTGCTGGTGGTGCTCGGCTGCCGTTACTTCACCGGTGACCAGTTTGAAGTCTGGGGCTGGCGGATTCCGTTTCTGTTTTCCATCGTGCTGCTGGGCATCTCGACCTGGATTCGCTTGAGCCTGCACGAGTCGCCGGCCTTCGTGAAAATGAAAGAGGAAGGCAAGCTTTGCAAGTCGCCGCTGCGCGATTCCTTCGGTAAATGGGAAAACCTCAAAGTCGTTCTGATTGCTCTGTTCAGCATCAACGCCGGGCAAGCCGTGACCTTCTATGCGGCGCAGTTCTACGTGCTGTTTTTCCTCACCCAGTTCCTGAAGATGGACCCGGCCCTGGCCAACAGCCTGCTGATTGTCAGCGTGATCATCGGCGCGCCGTTCTTCATCTTTTTTGGCTGGCTGTCGGACAAGGTCGGGCGCAAACCGGTGTTGATGATCGGCTTGCTGCTGGCGACCGCGCTGTACTTCCCGATCTTCAAGTCCATCGCCCACTACGCCAACCCGGCCATTGACCAGGCCAGCCGTCAGGCACCGATCACCGTACTGGCCGACCCGGCCACCTGCACCTTCCAGTTCGACCCGGTGGGCAAGGCGAAATTTGACAGCCCGTGCGACAAGGTCAAAACCTTCCTGGTGAAACAGGGCCTGCCTTACAAGAGCGAAGCGGCCCCGGCCGGTAGCGCCGTGCAAGTCAGCGTCGGTGACGTGAAACTGGATGGCTTCGACGAAGCGGCCCTGCGTGGTGCGGTGACATTGGCGGGGTATCCGTCACAAGCCGATACGCAACAGGTCAACAAGCCGATGATCGTGGGGCTGATGGTGGTGCTGATCATTATTTCCGCCATGTGCTACGGCCCGCTGGCGGCGCTGATGGTCGAACTGTTCCCGACCCGCATCCGCTACACCTCGATGTCCCTGCCCTACCACATCGGCAACGGTTGGTTCGGCGGGTTCCTGCCAACCGTGTCGTTTGCGTTGGTGGTGTATACCGGGGACATCTTCTACGGGCTGTGGTACCCGGTGGTGATTACCGCCGTGAGTTTGGTGGTGGGGATGATTTGTCTGCGTGAGACGAAAAACGTGGATCTGGATACCAACTGATAGCGACCGTGAAATAACGCCCCGCGCTGCGGTGATACTGTTCACTCAAGCCCGGGGCGACACATATGTGGCGAGGGGGCTTTTGTGGCGAGGGGATTTATCCCCGTTCGGCTGCGAAGCAGTCGTAAATCCGGACAATTCATTCAGTATGAAAGAACGCTGGGGCCGCTTCGCAGCCCAACGGGGATAAATCCCCTCACCACAGGTAAGCTCAACGGTCTCTACAGCCCCGACACTCACCAGACCGAGGCACCATGATCATTTCATCCGCATCCGACTACCGCGAGGCAGCACGCCGCAAACTCCCCCGTTTTCTGTTCGATTACATCGATGGCGGGGCTTATGCCGAGCACACGCTACGGGCCAACAGCGCCGACCTGACGGGCATCAGCCTGCGTCAGCGCATCCTGAAAAACGTCGAAACCCTGAGCCTGGAAACCACCCTTTTCGATCAACCACTTTCAATGCCCGTCATATTGGCGCCGGTCGGCCTGACGGGCATGTTCGCCCGCCGAGGTGAAGTGCAGGCGGTCAGAGCGGCAGAGAACAAAGGCATCCCCCTGTGCCTTTCTACGGTGTCGGTGTGTTCGATCGAGGAAGTCGCGGCGCAGAGCCAGCAATCCATCTGGTTTCAGTTGTACGTATTGAAAGACCGGGGCTTCATGAAAAACGCGCTGGAGCGCGCGAAGGCCGCCGGCGTGAAAAATCTGGTGTTTACCGTCGACATGCCTACCCCCGGCGCCCGCTACCGGGACGCGCATTCAGGCATGTCGGGGCCTTTTGCCTCATCGCGGCGAATGCTTCAGGCCATGACCAAACCGGACTGGGCGTTCAACGTCGGCGTCATGGGCCGTCCGCACGACCTGGGCAACATCTCGAAGTACCTGGGCAAAGCCGTCACGCTCGAAGACTACATGGGCTGGCTGGCCAACAATTTCGACCCGTCGATCAGCTGGGCCGATCTGCAGTGGATTCGTGATTTCTGGGAAGGCCCGATGATCATCAAGGGCATCCTCGACCCTCAGGATGCCAAGGACGCGGTCAGTTTCGGCGCGGATGGCATTGTGGTGTCGAACCACGGCGGACGGCAGCTGGACGGCGTGCTCTCCACCACCAAGGCGTTGCCGCCGATCATGCAGGCGGTGGGCAATGATTTGACGGTGCTGGTCGACTCGGGCATCCGCTCGGGGCTGGATGTCGTGCGGATGCTGGCCATGGGCGCAAAAGGCGTATTACTGGGGCGATCCATGGCCTATGCGCTGGCCGCCGATGGGCAACGCGGGGTGGAGAACATGCTGGATATTTTCGCCAAGGAAATGCGCGTGGCCATGACGCTGACCGGGGTAACTTCGATTGGTCAGATTGATGAATCAACGTTGGTGGGAGCTGTTCGCTGAGGGTGCGGGCAATGTCGTTTACTTATCGTTTGTGGCAAGGGGCCCTTGTGGCGAGGGGATTTATCCCCGTTCGGCTGCGAAGCAGTCGTAAATCCAGACAACTCGGTCGGTCTGAACGGACGCAGGGGGCCGCTTCGCAGCCCAACGGGGATAAATCCCCTCGCCACAGATTTTGTGTTCGACAAGGATGGTTTGAGAGCACTGCATTGCCGTCAATGCGGTTCACTCAACGTCTTTGAGCAACTCAAACGTAACCTGATCCGGATAGAACGCCACGTAGCCGCGAATCTGCTCTACCGATACTTTGGGATCTTCATAGCGCCACACCGCATTGGCACCCTCATGCCCCGGGATTTGCAGGCTGTAATAAGTGGCGTCACCCTTGTATGGGCAATAGGTCGTGTGGTCGGTGCGGGCAAAATACTGTTCGTCGATGTCCTCCCAGGGCACGTAATACACCGGCGGATAATTGGCCTCCAGCAGCACCAGCGCCCGTGAGGAGGCAGCCACCTGAATACCGTGAAACTTCACCAACAGGAAGCTAGGCTCCTCGGCGATGGTGATGACAGGACTGGGACCGGTGCTTTTCATGGAATACGTTCCTCATGACGGTGATGGACCTGTGGAGGCAAGATTTGCGCCCCGCTCATGTGGCGAGGGAGCTTGCTCCCGCGGGGCTGCGCATCGGCCCCAGAATCTGAGACTGCGAAGTGTCAGGTATAACCCAAAATTCGCCGACACGACGGCCTCGCAGCCGAACGGGGTATTTTGACTGCCGCAAACAAACGCAACAGCTTTGCTGTACATCCATACAGATAATGATTGATCCATTGCTCATCAACGGCCATTCTGTGCGCCTCTTGCACACTTGATGAACGATGGTGGTTATGCAGCTGTACCTCTGTGAAAAACCTTCCCAGGCCAAAGACATCGCGGCGGTACTCGGCGCCAAGCGTCGGGGCGACGGTTGCTGGCTGGGGACGGGTGTCACGGTGACCTGGTGCATCGGCCATCTGCTGGAAACCGCGCCGCCGGACGCCTACGACGCGCGCTACAAGCGCTGGGTGCTGGCGGATCTGCCGATCATTCCGGACAAGTGGAAGATGACGGTCAAACCACGTACGGCCAGCCAGTACAAAGCGGTGAAACGCCTGCTTGGCGAGGCTGATGAACTGGTGATCGCCACCGACGCCGACCGTGAAGGCGAGATGATTGCCCGGGAGCTGGTCGAGCATTGCCGCTATCGCGGGCCGATCCGACGACTGTGGCTGTCGGCGCTGGACGATGCGTCGATACGCAAGGCGCTGGCGGCGCTCAAACCGGGGGCCGAGACGTTCAGCCTTTATCATTCGGCGCTGGGGCGTTCCCGGGCCGACTGGTTGATCGGGATGAACATGAGCCGCTTGTTCACACTGCTGGGCCGGCAGTCCGGTTATCAGGGCGTGTTGCCGGTGGGCCGGGTGCAGACGCCGACCTTGCGGCTGGTGGTGGATCGCGACCGCAGCATTGCCGATTTCGTGCCGGTCGCCTATTGGGCCATCGACGTGCAGCTGTTGCACGACGGCACGGCGTTCACCGCCCAGTGGCGTGCGGCCTCCGACGTCTGTGACGATCAGGATCGCTGCCTGAATCAGGCGCTGGCCCAGCAAGCGGCCGCCGCCATCAGCAGCGCCGCGAGTGCCCGGGTGATCAAGCTGCGCACTGAGCGGATGCGTGAAATCGCGCCTCTTCCGTTTGACTTGGGCACCTTGCAGGAAGTCTGTTCGAAGAAACTGGGTCTCGGCGCCCAGGAAACCCTCGACATCGCCCAGGCGCTCTACGAAACCCACAAGGTCATCACCTACCCGCGCAGCGATTGCGGTTTCCTGCCGCTGAGCCAGCACAGCGAAGCCCCGGGCATTCTCGCCGCGCTCCGGCAGGCCGATCCGTCTCTTGATGCCTTGAACGATCACCTGGAGCCACAGCGCCGTTCACGGGCCTGGAACGATGCCAAGGTCACGGCTCACCACGGCATCATCCCCACGGCTGCCGCAAAGAATCTTGATCGACTGGTGGGCAAGCAACGGGCGGTCTACACGCTGATCCGTGCGCGTTATCTGGCGCAGTTCCTTCCCAACCATGAATACGACCGCACCCAGGCGGACTTCGATTGCGCCGGTGAAGCCTTGCGTGCCGTCGGCAAGCAGATCGTCGAGCCGGGCTGGAAACGCGCCCTGCCCGAAGCGCTCGCCCCGGCCAAGGGTCGCGAGGCGCCGGCACCGCAAACCCTGCCGGCATTGGCCGAAGGGCGGGACTGCGCGGTGGCCGACGTGAAGCTCAAGGACCTCTGGACGCAACCGCCCAAGCCATTCACCGAAGGCGACCTGATCAAAGCGATGAAGAACGTCGCCAAACTGGTGGAAGACCCGCTGCTCAAACAGAAGCTCAAGGACACCACCGGCATTGGCACCGAAGCGACTCGCGCCTCGATCATCCAGGGCCTGCTCGACCGCGGCTATCTGATCAAGAACGGCAAGGCCCTGGCCGCGACTCCGGCCGCCTTCAGCCTGATCGATGCGGTGCCGCGCGCGATTGCCGATCCCGGCACCACGGCGATCTGGGAACAGGCGCTGGACATGGTGCAGAGCGGCGAGATGAGTCTGGAAGAATTCGTCACCAAGCAGGCCGCGTGGATGAGCAAGCAGGTCGCCCGTTGCGCCGGCCTGAGCCTGACCATCAGTGGGCCGGCGAGCCCGGCCGGACGGGGTGCCACACCGTGGAAAAACAAACGAAAAACTGCCAAGCGCAAGCCAGCGACGGGCACCACGCGCGCGGCGAAACCGGCCAGCAAAGCGTGAGGGCACTTCGGATGGGCCGTGATGGTCTAGTGTTCTTCAAGCCCGGCGATGGCCCCCTTTTCTAAAAAGCAACGCAGCCTCGTTTCACTCGACAGCTGCTACAGGAATCTTGTTTATGATTATCGTGCACCACCTGAACAACTCCCGCTCCCAACGAATTCTCTGGCTGCTGGAAGAACTGGCCATTCCTTATGAGCTGAAACGCTATCAGCGTGACCCGAAAACCAATCTGGCCCCGCCGGAATTGAAAGCGATCAACGCCCTGGGCAAATCGCCGGTCATCGAAGATGGCGCGCAAAAGCTGATCGAATCCTCGGCCATCATCGACTACCTGATCCGCCGTCATGGCCAAGGCCGCCTGCAACCGGACCCATCCACCGCCGCCTACGACGAATACGTCCAGTGGCTGCACTTCGCCGAAGGTTCGGCCATGCTGCCGCTGATGCTGAACCTGTACGTCGGGCGCCTGGGTGAGGCCGGTGCGCCGCTGCATCCGCGTATCAACTCGGAAGTGGCCAACTACCTCGGCTACCTCGACACGGCCTTGAGCCAGTCCGATTACCTGCTCGGTGACGAGTTCAGCGCCGCCGACATCCAGATGAGCTTTATCGGTGAAATTGCCCGCGCCCAAGGCAAGCTGGGCAACTACCCTCATGTGGCGGCCTGGGTTGAACGCTTCCAGGCCCGTCCTGCTTACGCGGCGGCGTTGAAGACGGGTGGCACGTACGACTTCGCGCCCCACTGAGTGATCCCGAAAGGGCCACGGACGGCCCGCATCTGGAGAGATGCCCAGCATGCCTTCGATTGAACTGCACGCCGCACACCGCGACGAACTGGAAACGATCGAAAACCTGATGCAGTTCTACATGCACGACTTCAGCGAGTGGCTGCCGCTGAAACTCGGCGAGCACGGTTTCTTCGACATCCGATCCAACCAAGATTACTGGCGCAAGCCTGGGACCCAGCCATTTCTGATCAAGGTGGACGGTGAGCTCGCCGGTTTCGTGACCGTGGACGACGACACGCATATCGACGGCGCCGAGCACAACATCGGCTACTTGTTTGTCAGTCGGCGTTTTCGTGGCCAAGGCGTCGCAAAGTTTGTCGTGTCCACCCTCTTGAGCCGGTTCCCCGGGCAATGGCAGATTTTCCACATCGACGCGAACCAGCCTGCACGGCGGTTCTGGGCCAAGGTGATGCCCGAGCTCGCGGACGATGGATTCACCCTGCATCAGCTGCCGGTAGACGGTCATCCCTGCACCTTCTACCGCTTTCAACACCCGCCGCCATCGTCCTGACTGGCACCTCGCGACTCCCGTTTTTAATTCCAAAGCGCTTTGTCCGACAATATGTAGTGACTGAAAATAATCACTACATAACGGTTGACGCCTCCGATTTGCCCTTGCATGATGCAGACATCTCCCCGATCGGGAGTAAGGCAACATGTTTGAGCAAGCTCGTCTGACCGCCGAGCTGTTTTTCCCGGATACACGCTGCCCACAAGGCAGATTGAAGAAGCTGACCTGGCCCGAACGTCCAGTACAAAGACGAGAAGCGCTGGCGATCAATCCTCATGAAGCTTGTGGCCGACCCTCAAAAGTCGGCGGTGGCCTCCAGGTTTTCGCTGCTTCTCTTCGTTGTGACGCTATTGCGTAGCAGTTATTCAACACGACTACATGCAACAGACGCGAGACCCCGTCGAATTGACGGCTGACCGCTGACGTCCTGGTTTCGGTGCCAGGGATCAACTAACCGATGGGCTACCTGTATTAGCGAATCAACTTTGAAAGATCACCAAATGGTCAAGGGGCATATTATGAATCTGAACAATCAACCTACTATCGATGAACTGGCTCGTATCTTCGCGGCGCAAAAAGACAGCCACGACAGCCACATTCTGTGGATCAGCAAATCGGGCCAGGTTCATATCGATTGCCTGTCGCCACACGCCCATGAAGCGGAGTTCGACCAGAACAACCAGAACCTGCTGGCCCGACTGAAGATGTACCGTCGCGGCCAAGGCTATGTCGGCAAGAAAGCCGCAGCCGACAAGGACTTCATCGGTAATGTTCTGCAAACGCTGAAACAGGCGTGGGCCTCGATGCAGAACCAGAACGAAGTTCGGGTGATTGACCGGTTCTACTGATATCTCCCCCGCCGCTCAACAATAAAAAGGCCCCGCTCGTAATATCGAGCGGGGCCTTTTTTTGTTTGTCTCGTGCGCGGCAAATGCAGCTATCGTTAAGCGTATTCGCTGCTGTGCCCATGGAGACTTGCGATGAAAAATGCCCTGACATTTCTGCTGTTGCTGACAACCGCAACGCTTGCTCACGCAAACAAGATCGAAGGTGTTCCATCATTCGATGTCGAATGCCCCGGAAAAATCATCGTTCACGCGGATCAGGGCGGACCGGTGTTGATCAACAACGTAGAAGCCGAAACCAAAGCCATGATCAAAGAGCGCAGCTTCGAAGCCAAGGGATCAGGCGTGACGATTTCGATCGTTCTCGCCGATGATGACTCGGTGACCGTAAGCTCCACGGGCAAGGCCCCCAACGGCGTTTGCCAATCACTGGACGACTGACTCCGTCGCCACCGCGCCCAACACCAGATTCATGAACGCCACCGACGCCGCGCTGTGATAGTTGTTCTTGCGCCGAAGCAGCGCCGCCCCACGCGTAGGCGCTTCACCCAGCAACGGAATTCTGTGCAGTGCCCGGTCCTGAGTGGCAATAGGCTCCGGGAGAATGGTGGCGATGGCCGTGTGCCGGATCACCTCCAGCAAGGTGCTCACCGAGTTGACCTCAATCACCACCTTGGGCGTGATTTGCTCCTGGGCAAAATATTCATCGATGCGAGTGCGGGTGACGAAGTCCTGGGCCAACAGCGCAAAGTCCAGTTGCGCCACCTCTTCAGCGGACAACGCGACCTGGCGTTCATATAACGGGTGATCCCGCCCTACCATCACCCCCAGGGTTTCGGTAAACGCCGGGATCGATTCGATGTCGGCATTTCGCACCTGAGTAAAGGCGATGGCGATGTCCAGCGAGTCATCAGCCAGACCCGCCTCGATGTCATCCATCGACAACTCGAAAATTTGCAGATGGATGTTGGGAAATCGTGCCACGTAGTCGCGCACCAACGGCCCCACCAGATACGCCATGAACGTGGGCGTCATGGCCAGGCGCAAGGTGCCGCGCGACAAATCCTTCACGTCATGCAGCGCCCGTTTGCCGGCCTCCAGTTCCACCAACACTCGACGAGCACATTCGATGTAGGCCTCGCCCGCATCGGTCGGCTTGACCGTGCGCGACGTTCGGTCGAACAGGCTCACGCCCAGAGTTTCTTCCAGTTGGCGGATCTGCTGGGACAGGGTCGGTTGTGAAACGTGCAGCGCCTCGGCGGCGCGGGTGAAGCCGCCGTGGTCGGCAACCGCCAACAAGTAACGCAGATGTCGCAGCAACATGGTGAACACCATCTATAGGCAGGACTTATACAAAGCATTGTATATCGATCTTGGACGCTATGGATCAATCGGCAGAAGATTGCTTCACACCCAAGCAACACAACGCCGATAGGAGAAGCACCATGCAACAGTCCCACGCTTATAACGACACCAACCTCGAACTGACCGCCAAAATTCTGGACGCCAAAGCTCGCAAAAACCTGTCATTCGAAGACATGGCCGAGGGCACCGGCCTGAGCCTGGCCTACGTCACCGCAGCCCTGCTCGGCCAGCACCCGCTGCCGGAATCCGCCGCCAAAGTGGTCGGCGAAAAACTCGACCTGGACGCCGACGCCGTGGCCCGCCTGCAAATCATTCCACTGCGCGGCAGCCTCTCCGGCGTGCCAACCGACCCGACCATCTACCGCTTCTACGAAATGATCCAGATCTACGGCACCACATTGAAAGCCCTGGTTCATGAGCAGTTCGGCGACGGCATCATCAGCGCAATCAACTTCAAGCTCGACATGAAGAAAGTCGAAGACCCGGAAGGCGGCCACCGCGCAGTCATCACCCTCGACGGCAAGTTCCTGCCACTGCGTCCTTTCTGAGTTGATACCGGCCCGCACTCCGGTGTGGGCCAGACCCGACACCCCAAACACTTTTTCAGCCACCACATTCGTCTGGAGGATGCCCCATGAAAAAAATGCTGCTGGTTCTTTCGTTGATAGCGGGCGTATCGGCCCAGGCTCAAGCCCAGGACGCCGCCGTTGCCTACCAATACGGCATGAACCTGGACATCGCCCACGTCGTCGCAATCACCCCGGCCGCTGATGTCTGCGGCGTGGTTCCGGTGGAGATGACTTACCTCGACTCCAAAGGCGCGACTCACATTCTGCAATACAGCGAATTCGGCACCGGTTGCTCGAACTGAGTAGCCACTGTTCATCACTTATGAGGACGTCACCATGAAAGCGCTCATCGAAGGTTTCTTGAAGTTCCAGAACGAAGCGTTCCCGCAACGCACCGACCTGTTCAAACACCTGGCCACCACCCAGCATCCCGGCACGTTGTTCATCACCTGTTCCGACAGCCGCGTGGTCCCGGAACTGCTGACCCAGCAAGAACCCGGCGAATTGTTTGTGATCCGCAATGCCGGCAACATCGTGCCCTCCTACAGCCCGCATCCGGGCGGTGTCTCGGCCACGGTCGAATACGCAGTCGCAGTACTGGGCGTGACGGACATCGTGATCTGCGGCCACTCGGACTGCGGCGCCATGACCGCCATCGCCAAGTGCACATGCATGGATCACCTGCCAGCTGTCAGCGGCTGGTTGCAACACGCTGAATCCGCCAAGGTCATCAATGAATCCCGCCCTCACGCCGACGACGCGGCGAAGGTGAGTTCGATGGTCCGGGAGAACGTCATCGCGCAACTGGCCAACATCCAGACGCACCCGAGCGTGCGCCTGGCCCAGGAAAAAGGTCAGCTGAACCTGCATGGCTGGGTCTACGACATTGAGACCGGTTCGATCGACGCCCTGGAGGCCGACAGCCGCCGCTTTGTGTCGCTGGCTGAACACCCGACCACCTGCGCCGTGTATGGCAAAGCGGTCGAAGCTGCTTGATGGCTGGCCGCGCTAGATCTCTAGCACCAAGGGCTCATCGCCCTTGGCCGGCACCGCGCAGCAGATCAATACCTCCCCTTGCGCCGGCAGCTCGGCGGGCATGTTCAGATAATGCACCTGCCCGCTGAGTAACCGGGTGCGGCACGTCCCGCACGAACCTCCACGGCAACTGAAGTCCGGATTCAAGCCGCGGCTTTCAGCCAGTTCCAGCAAGCTCCCGCCACCCGGCTCCCAGCGTGCCTCCTTGGCCGACCCTGAAAACACCACTTTCACCGGGCTGTCCGCTGCCGGCACCTGTGCCGGGGCCGGGCTGAGTTGGTCGCGTAGACGAACCAACGTGGAAGGCCCGAACGTCTCCGCATGAATGCGCTCGTCGCCAATGCGCAAGGCCCGCAAGCTGTCGTAAATCCCCTGGGTAAATGCACCGGGGCCGCACAGGTAGAAATCGTAATCGTCCAGCGGCAGTAACGCCTTGAGCAACTCGATGTCAACGCGCCCCGCCACCTCGAAATCCTCACCTTCACGGGCATGATCCTCGGGTTGGCTGAGCAGGCGCAGCGCTCGCACCGAGTCCTTGGCACGAGTGGCCAGTTCGTACAGCTCATCGCGAAACGCCAGTTCGGCGAGGCTGCGGGCACTTTGAATAAACCAGGTCGGTCGAGTGCGGCGGATGCGTTCGCCTTCGTAGATCACTTCGCGCAGCATCGACAGCAATGGCGTCACGCCGACGCCTGCGGCCAGCAGCACCAGCGGTCGACGCTCATCCGCTTTCACCGTGAACCGGCCCTGTGGCGCGCGGGCTTCAATGAGATCGCCCTCGCGGACACGCTCGTGCAGATGCGATGAAATCAGCCCGTCGCGCTTGACGCTGATCCGGAAAAAGCTGTCCGACGGTGCGCTCGACAGACTGTACGTGCGCACCAAAGGCGCCTGCCCCTCCGTTAGGCAAAAGCGCACGGGCAAATGCTGCCCGGCCTCGAAGCGCGGCAAGCCCGCGTCGTCGGTCGGCTCCAGGTAGAACGAACGGATACGGGTGCTTTCTTCAACGATGCGGGTCACGCGCAGCTGCCGCCATTGATCGCGCAGGGCATCGGCCTGCAAACGCCCTTCGGCCTGCTGCCAACTGCCGGTCATCAGGCTGTTCGGGGAGAATCCTTCAAATTGCCAGCGCAGCGACAGCACACCGGCGCGACGCACGACGTGTTCCACAGTCATTCGCCAGAGCCGTTCGGCGCCCTGGAACGCCGCTATTTCCGGGCCTTCCAGGATGATCTCGGTGCGCCCCGCGACTTGCAGCACATCACCGGATTCGAAGTCGACAAACAGCAGGCCCACCTGCGGATTAAGCAGCAGATTGCCCAAGGTATTGAAATGCAGGTTGCCGGCGAAATCGGGGATCGTCAGCACGTTGCCCTCGACCCGCACGAAGCCGGCATTGCCGCCACGGTGCGAGACATCCACCGAACGTTTTGTCGGGTCGCCATCAAGGTCTACGTAGCTGGTAAGGAAAAAGGTATCGGCGTTGCCGATGGTCGCCCGGGCGGCTTCGTCGAGCTCATCCAATCGCTCGACCGCCACAGCAGACGAAGCGCGGCCCACTGACCCGGGGTCGACGGCGCGCAGTTGAATGTATTGCGGGCAATTGCCGAAGGCGTGTTCGACGGCCACGGCAAAACCGTCTTGGGTGGCGGTGCTGATGCGACCATTCATTCGGTTGCGTCGGCGGGTTTTCAGGTCGATACCGAGTAGCCCCACCGAGGCACCCGCCTTGAGCGCGGGCCTGACGGGATCGCCTTCGGCGGGCAGGCGGTCGAGTAACAACTGACGGGGATCAGGCGAATGCGCAAATCCGGGCGGCCCTTCAATCAGGGTCGCCCATGGCACGCCGTGCTCATCGACGGCGCCCACCAGTAAATACGGCAGGTGCGCGTAGAACAATTGATGCTGCTCGGGCAGGTAATCGCGCACCACCTTGCGCCCGAACACCTCCATGCGCTCGGCCACACCGACGCTTTCCTGCAACTGCCGCTCGCCCGCGTGCCAGGGTGACGCGCCTTGCTCCTGCGACTGATTCATGACGACCTCTACGCCTTCGTAAACAGGTGTCTTTCGCCCGCAAGCCGGTGCTGGCTTTTGTGGCTCAGGCGTTCAAGCGTAGTTCGCTAAAACGGCCTGTGGCGGGTCGTCGGATGTACGGGCCAGATCAAGGCACTTGCGGCGTTTCATACCACTGGCGAGACGGCGTCGGGAATCGCATTTTCTGCCGGATATGCGCGGCGTTCGCGGGGCTGCTCAGCTGTTCCAGTAGCACGAAGGCGACTTCCGTTGCCGTGCCGGGACCGCTTGAGGTGATGATGCGGCCATCGACTACAACAGGCCAGTCGACAAAACGCGCACCGCTTTCCACCAGCTGGTTTTTGCGCTTGCCACCCACCTGGTGATAGGTCGTGGCGTCTTTGCCTTTCAGCACCCCGGCAACACCCAGGCACACCGAAGACACGCAGACACTGGCGACGGTTTTACCGGCCGCGACAAAGTGCCGGATGGCCTCCAGAAACGGCTCACTCAAGGCTTCTTCATAAAAGCCCGACGGTTCGAAACCTCCGGGCAATGCCAAGGCATCGAAGCTGTCCAGGTCAAGGTCCCTCAACAAATGAGCCGGGTTGAGGGACAGCCCGAAGGTCGTCACGATCTGCGGCCGCAGGCCGGCATTGATCAATTCCACGGGTTGGTCGCCAAGCAGATTGGCCCAACCGAGCACATCGGTAAAAGCCGCCATTTCCAGCGGTTCAACACCGTTGGCCAACAACATGAGGACGCGTTTCATCGGGTACACCTCTCAGGGATCGGCCGATAGTCGGCCTTTGCCTTACATGAGAGAACACCCAGAAAACGCAATCCATTGTTGCTGGAACTGAAATGCCCGCGACGCAGCGCTCCCGATTGACGGGAGCGCTGCTCACAAGGTCGCCCTGATCAGTGGTCGTCCTGATCTTCCGATGAAGGCCGACGCTCGGTAGTTTCTTCGGCGTTGGGGGGAACTGGATGACTGCCAGGCGTGAACACGTGGGTCAGCAAGTCCCGGGCGTCGATTTCGACGACACCCGGCACCGACCGGGCCAGTGCAACCACCTGCTCACACTGGCGGTGCGTGTTGACGCGACCGCTCAGTGAGACCGTGCCCGCATGGGTTTTGACATGGATATTCATGCCAAGGGCCGGCTCGGCCCTGGTCAGGGCAGATTTCACCTTGGTGGTAATCCATGTGTCGTGGACGACCGTTTCCAGATCGTGGGAGTAATGCCGAAAAGAATGAAGTTTCATGACGCAGCCCTCACTCAGAACACAGACGCAAACACACCCTTAATTATAGTGCGATCGTTGCCTGCGCCCGGAATGCTCAGCGTTTGACCGACAGATCCGTCTGGGTCATGCGGCTACGGATAGTGAACACGCCATCTCCCGAAAGAATCGCGCTGCGGGCGAACAGGCGACCGCTCTCCCAGTTCGAAAGCCCCAGTTCCGGCTTGTTCAGCGCGTACTGTCCATCGACCCAGCGGGTAATCCCGTTGCCGACAAAAGGTGCGTTGACCGCATTGTAGAAGCGCTCATGCGCCGCGCCCTCTTCACTGATCAGCGACACGGTGAACTGCGGACTGTAGCGATTGAACAAGGCAATCGCGCTGTCCAGGTCATCAACGATTTTCAGGCTGACTTCCGGGGTTTCTTCCCACTCCCACTCGCGGCCCAACTGATCCTCGGCCAAGGGTTCGGCCAGCGCTTCGGTCTGGTAGCCTTCAGCGCGATACACCTCAACGCTGCCGGTTTGCCATTCAGTCGGCAACCACGACTCGCTGCCCTCGACGATGTGCAACTTGCAGCCCTGGCCCCGAGCGGTGCCGGCCTGTTGCAGTGCGTCGAGGAACAACGGCACCAGTTCAGCGGCGCGGTCGCGCTGGATCAGGCAGACGTTCAGGGTGTTGCAGACCTTGCGGTCCAGAGAATTGCGCACCACGGCGGCGAAGCGCTGGGCGTCAGCGTCTTTATCAGCAATCAGCCAGGCACCACCGGTGCCATGCAGGCTGACGGCGGTGCCGGCCTGCTGGGCGATGCTGCCCAATTGACTGACCGCACGACCCGAGCCACGGGCCACGGCCAGGGACAAGCGGCGGTCGGCGAACATCGCCCAACCGGCGGCGTGATTGACGCTTTCCACCAGCGACACCGCGCCGGTTGGCAAACCGGCATCGCTGAGGGCCGGGTTCAGTGCGTGAGTGACGATGGCCTGAGCGGTGCCCAGCGCATCACTGCCAATACGCAGCACGGCGGTGTTGCCGGTGCGCAACACACCAGCGGCGTCGGCGAACACATTCGGTCGGCCTTCGAACACAAACGCGACGATGCCCAGCGGCGACACGACTTGCTCGACCTTCCAGCCGTCGTGCTCGACGCAACTGATGACCTTGCCGCGAGTCGCCGACGCATCGCGCCAGGCACGCAGGCCGGCGATCATGTCGCGGCGCATGCGTTCATCGGCCAGCAAGCGCGTGGTGGAACGTCCGCGGGCCTTGGCGCGTTCGATGTCAGCCAGGTTCGCGGCCTCGATCAAGGCCCAGCAATCCGGGTTTTCCAAGCGCTGAGCGAAGAGATCGAAGAACGCGCTGATCGCCTGATCCGAAACGCTGGACAGCACGCTGAACGCCGCTTCGGCGCGCTCGATAGCGACCGCCGCCGCTTGCTGGTCAGCCACCGGAATCAGCAACAATTCGCCGCTGACCTGCTCCACCAGCAGATGGTCCCCGGGCTGAAAGCGCGCGGCCAGTTCGGGACTGACGACGGTGACACGATTACCGGCGAAAGGGATCGGCGTGCCAGCGACTAGACGTTCGAGCGCAAGAGACATGAAGCGGTTTCACCATGCAGGGGGCGGCTGGAAAATGTATAGGAAAATCCACGGAGCGTCATTAACCGCGCCAGCCTGAACGCCTCAGAACACCGACCAGCCAATCCGCTGGCTGAGCAATTCCAGAGCCGCCATCCCGGCCAGCGAGTTGCCGGCGGCGTTCAATTCCGGTGACCAGACGCACACCGTGAACTGCCCCGGCACCACCGCGACGATTCCGCCGCCGACGCCGCTTTTGCCCGGCAAACCGACACGATAGGCAAAGTTGCCGGCTTCGTCATACAGCCCGCTGGTGGCCATGATCGAGTTGACCTGCTGGGTCTGGCGCGCGGTGAGGATCTGTTCGCCGCTGTGTTTGCAGAACCCGTCGTTGGCCAGGAAGCAGAACGCCCGGGCCAGGTCCACGCAGTTCATGCGCACCGCGCAATGGCTGAAGTAGCTGCGCAGCACGGCCTCGACATCGTTGTGAAAGTTGCCGAAGGATTGCATCAGGTACGCCATGGCCGCGTTGCGCGCGCGGTGCTGGTATTCGGATTCGGCGACCTTGCCGTCCACCATGACCTGCGGGTTGCCGGACAGCCGACGGACAAAGTCGCGCATCGACAACGCCGGCGCGGCAAAGCGTGACTGGTTGATGTCGCAGATCACCAGGGCACCGGCGTTGATGAACGGATTGCGCGGGCGGCCGCGCTCGAACTCCAGCTGCACCAGCGAGTTGAACGGTTGACCGGAGGGTTCGTGACCGAGGCGTTCCCAGATCGCTTCGCCGGAATGATCGATGGCCTGTACCAGGCTGAACACCTTGGAAATACTCTGCACCGAGAACGGCGTATCGGCATCGCCCGCGCAATACAACTCGCCGTCGTTGCCATACACCGCAATGCCCAACTGATTGGCCGGCACCGTGCCGAGGGCGGGAATGTAGTCAGCCACCTTGCCCTGACCGATCAGCGGCCGGACAGCGTCAAGGATCTCGTTCAACAGCGCTTGCATGCCGGGTTCCGAAGTCTCGCCCCGTGGGATTGCGGGGACACGGAGGCTAGACGCTGTTGGCTGGCGCGAGGCCACAGATTGACCGACCACAATCTCAAAATCACCCATGCCCCCTGTGGGAGCGAGCCTGCTCGCGATAGCGGTGTGTCAGACACCATCAATGTCGACTGACCGTCAGCTATCGCTAGCAGGCTAGCTCCCACAGGGGAGGCACCGGCTCGAGGTTTTAGTGGCTATGTATCGCAGTGTGTACAGACCCGCCTGCGACACACCCCATCCATAAAACCCCGCACCAAAGACACATCGCAGATACACCCGCTTGATGAACTGTGCCTGTCGATCGGCCACGCCGATCAAAGCGCTCAACTCACTCAACGCTACGGAGTATCACCATGTTCAAGCTCTCGACTTCCTCCCTCACCCTCGGCCTGATCATCGCCGGCGGCCTGGCCCTGTCCAACGTCGCTTCGGCTTCCGAATCCGAAGCGTTCAGCATGAAGCAACTGGCCCACGGCTACAGCCAGGCCCAGGCCGACACCTCGGAAAAACCCGCTGAAGGCAAATGTGGCGAAGGCAAGTGCGGTGAAGGCAAGTGCGGTTCCGGCGAGTAATTCATTGCCGCGGGGCAGTTACTGCCCCGCACACCCGACTGAACGGAGATCAAGCTCATGAACACCTCAATTTCATCGGCCGTCAAAGGCCTGCACCTGAACCTCGACCGTGCCGGCAGCTGGCTCGCGCCTTTGACGCTGCGGCTGTTCATTGCCTGGGAATTTTTCGAGTCGGGCCTGGAAAAATGGAACGGCGAGAACTGGTTCGCCGACATCCAGGACGCCTTCCCGTTTCCGTTCAACCACGTGCCGGCCACGCTGAACTGGGAACTGTCGATGTGGGCTGAACTGATCTGCGCCCTGGCCATCCTGGTCGGCCTCGGAACACGGGTATCGGCCATCATTCTGATTGTTGTCACCATCGTCGCGACCGCCGCCGTTCACTGGCCGGCCGATTGGTCTACATTGAGTGAGCTTGCCCAGGGTTACTCCATCAGCAATAAGGGCCACGGCAACTTCAAACTGCCGCTGATCTACCTCGCCGCCCTTATGCCACTGTTGCTCTCGGGTGCCGGCAAGCTCAGCCTGGATGCACTGTTGGCTCGATTCTTCTGGCGTCGCCATAACCGTTGACCGACCAGAGCCCGGCGCGTCCTCCACTCCCATAAACACGGAGCATTCGCCATGAGCCTCACTCTCTACGGTTTTGACGGCAGTACGTATGTGCGCACAGTGAAGATGCTGCTTGCGGAAAAAGGTGCGGATTTCGACCAGTTGCAGGTCAATGTGATGAAAGGCGAACCGCACCTGCCCGAACACCTGGCACGCCATCCATTCGGCAAGGTGCCGGTCATCGATCACGACGGTTTCCGCATCATTGAAACCGACGCGATCGTGGCCTATCTGGACGAAGTCCTGCCGGGCCCTTCCCTGACGCCCGACAATGCCCACGACCGTGCCCGCACACATATGGTCATGGGAATTTACGATTCTTATGGCTACGGTGCACTAGGCTCGGTGTTCGGCTATCACTTGTTCCCCGACTTTATCGGCGGAAAGAACGAAGAATCCCGTCGCAAAGGCATCGAGACCTCGAAAATGGTCCTGCGTGAATTGATGAAAATCAAAGGCTCCGACCCCTTCGTCGCCGGCCAGGATCCGAGCCTCGGTGACTTTTACCTGGCACCGGCTTGTGCTTACATGGCAATGACCCCGGATGCACCGCAGGTGTTTGCCGTTAATGGCTTCGATGACTGGTGGAAACGGGTTCAGGCATTGCCGAGCTTTCAGGCCACACCACCGCAATAAGCTTTCCCCTCTCACTTGCGTAGACAGGAGCCACCATGAGCGTGACCACCCAATGGATCGAGATCGACAGCGACGAAGGCACCTTCGGCGCTTACCTGGCGATTCCGCATACCCGCAAAGGCCCGGGGATCGTGTTGATCCAGGAGATCTTCGGCGTGAATGAACACATCCGATCGGTCGCGGAGCAATACGCCGCCGATGGTTACCTGGTGATCGCGCCGGACCTGTTCTGGCGCAACGGCCACCGTATCGAGCTGACTTACGACGAAGCCGGCTGGAAACGCGCCGTCGAACTGATGAACGCCACCGACATCGACAAGGCACAGGCCGACATCAAACTGGCCATCGACGCGCTGGATGCGCAACCTGGCCTGGAAGGCGGGATCGCGTCCATCGGTTACTGCTTTGGCGGCTTGCTGTCCTACTTGACCGCCACCAATGGCCTGGTGGATGTGGCCATCGCCTACTACGGCGGCGGCATCCAGAATTATCTGGACCGCGCCGATGAAATCGAGGTGCCGTTGCTGATGCACTTCGGTGAACAGGACAGCCACATTTCCCTGGAAGCCGTGGAGAAAATCGCCGAGCGTTTCGAAAATAACGACAACGTGGAAATTGTCGTTTATCCGGAGGCCGAGCATGGTTTCAACTGCTCGCATCGCGACAGTTACAACCAGCGTGCGGCGGCTGAGGCTCATGGCAATACGTTGATCTTTTTGGGGCAGGAGTTGTAAAGACAAGTCCCTTTTTTTGTTTGCGCCTGTGATGGCCTCTTCGCGGGCAAGCCTCGCTCCTACAGGTCATGCGCCCATTTTGATGTGGCGTATGACCTGTAGGAGCGAGGCTTGCCCGCGAAGGGGGCGGCGCGGTCTCAAGCCAATCAGCGGCTGATCTCTTCCACAGAATCAATCACCGCCACCTGCAGATGAGCACCCCGCTCATGCACATGCGCCGCTGGCGTGCGGTCGATCAGCAGACTCAGCAACTCCGGACGGCTGTAGTGACCGCGAGAATCCATCATGCGTTTGCGCTTGTCGATCAGGCTCATGTCGAGGTCGACGATCACCTCGCCCTCGCCTTCCTGCAGGGAACCCAGCACCACGCCGTCCGGGCTGATGATCGCCGTGAAGCAACCACCGGAAATCGGGCCGATCGGGCAACCGGTGTCGGCCATGATTTGTGCCTGCTGCTCAGGGTTGAGCCACGCCGTGGAGTTGACCACGAAACACGCTGCTTCGAGGGCATGCTGACGAATGTTGACTTCCATTTGCGACGCAAACAGCGGACCAGCAAACGACCCCGGGTACATCGAGGCGTGAATCTGCTCGCCGTCGGCCATCAAGGCGTAACGGGCCAGCGGGTTGTAATGCTCCCAGCACGCCAGTTGGCCGATGCGCCCGACTACGCTGTCGGTGGCACGCAGGCCCGAGCCATCGCCCATGCCCCAGATCATCCGTTCGTGATAAGTCGGTGAGATTTTTCGGCGATGCTGGATCAGCGTGCCATCGGCATCGAACAGCAACTGCGCGTTGTACAGCGTGCCACCGTCCCGTTCATTGACGCCGATAGACACGACCATGCCGGCCTGTTTCGCGGCGGCGCCGATGGCATCGGTGGCATCAGAAGGCACCGTGACGGCCTGATCCAGCAGCTTCAAGTGCTCGGCGCCCATTTCGAACGGCGACTGCACGAAGGAAAAGTACGGGTAGTACGGCACGATGGTTTCCGGGAACACGGCGAACTGAACGCCTTGGTCGCCGAGTTCCAGAATCTTCTGCACGACTTTATTGACGGTGCCTTCGCGGCTGTAGAGCACCGGGCTGATTTGTACGGCGGCGGCTTTGACGAGGGTCATGGCGGTGATCTCATTGGGGTTGGACTTCAACGAGATCTAGATTACGGCAATCATATTTTGTCTCAAATGCCGAATACACCACCTTTTAGGACACAACTAACGTCACGCGCGATGGGCGCGCTGGATTACCTGCGGCGGCTGCCCGAACGCACGGATAAACGCCCGACGCATGCGCTCGCGATCACCAAAACCGGTGTCGGCGGCCACCACATCGATCGAGTGCCGGCCGGTTTCCATCATCAGCCGGGCCGCTTCCACCCGCAGGTTTTCGATGGCTTTGGCCGGGGACTGGCCGGTTTCAGCCTGGAACACCCGACTGAACTGCCGTGGGCTGAGATTGGCGGCGCTGGCCAGCTCTTCGACCGACAGCGCGGATTTGAGATTGTGTTTGGCGTAGGTCAGCGCGGCCTGGATGCGGTCGGTTTTGGGCTCAAGTTCCAGCATCACCGAAAACTGCGACTGCCCTCCCGCCCGTCGGTGATACACCACCAGTTGCCGGGCCACCCGCCGTGCGACGTCCGCGCCCAAATCCTTTTCCACCAGGGCCAAAGCCAGGTCGACGCAAGCGCTCATGCCCGCGGCAGTCCAGATGTGGCCGTCGTTGATGAAGATGCGGTCTTCTTCGACCTTCACTTTCGGATACGCCCGCTGCAAGGCCGGCGCATGACACCAGTGAGTCGTCGCCCGCCGACCATCCAGCAAACCGGCCTCCGCCAGCGCAATCGCGCCGGTGCAGATAGAACCCAGACGTCGAGTGGTCAGGCTGGCATTGCGCAAAAACTCGACCATGCCCGGTGATGTCGGGCGGATCAGGTTGTCGCCCATCACCAGCAGCGTATCGAACATCCGCTGGTCGAATGCGCTGGTTTCCACGCCGAATCCGGCAGAGGTTTTCACCGTGCCGCCGTGCTCGGAAAGTAACGCGATGCTGTACACCGGCTCGTCGGCCGCCATGTTGGCCAACTCGAAGGTGGCACACATGGCGAGGCCCAGCACCTGGAAGCCGGGGTAAACGATGAGTCCGATGGTGTGCATGGCGGCTGTCCGATTACGTGGCATGACGGGTTTCAAGCCATCGTAGTAAAACCCCACGCCCTCCAAAATGGAATCAGCCGTAGATCAAAAAAGCAGATGGCTGTCGGCCTACTTCGCCGACCCATCATGCGGTTTGTAAAACCGGAACATCTTGGTCTCAAAGGTTTTGGTGTACGACCTGGACCAGTCCGGTTTCACCGTGCGGTCATGAAAATACATCGCGCCGCGGGTGCGGTCAGGCAGTTGTTTGTTCAACGCCTTGCGCGCGATTTCCTTGGCGAGGGCATATTGGGTTTCTTCCTGGACCGTGTCCGGTTTCCCATCGCACCACCACGAAAACTGGCAGCTTTTGGTTTCGGAACCTTGCTTGACCACCGCGCACACCGTGTCGGGAAAACCTTCGTGGCCGAGGCGATTCATGACCACGTTGGCGACCGCTTCCATGTCGGCCGTGTTTTTGCCTTTGGCTTCCCAATAGATGGAGCGGGCCATGCAGGTAATCGCATCGTCCAGCGGGGACTTGCCGGTGGGATCGACGGCCTGGACTTCGGACTGGGTAATCGCTTCGGATTTCGGTACGGGCAGATCGCCGCCCTTCTCTGCTGCTTTGTGCTCAAGCACTTGGGCCTTGTCTTCGGCCACTTCTTTTTTCTGCTGCTGGTCGTCGGCAATAACCTGGCCTGCGACAAGGGTAACCACAAGAATCACAACGGACCATTTGAAGGACATGATGGAGACACTCTGTGTGGCGTCGAGGGAAGCGCCCGTCTGGCGACTTGGCTTCAGTGTAGTAGCCAAATCATGTCAAACGCTGGCAACAAAGCACAAAAAGGCATTGCGCGGCATGGGGTGGAATCGCGCATCATGGGCGCAGTCAATTCAAGGGAGAATTCCATGCGCGTCCTGTCATCCGCTGTGCGTTTTGCCGTGTTGCCGCTGGGGTTGGTATTCGCCGCCACTGCCGTGGCCACCGAAGAAACGCAACTGGTCGAGTCGATCAACGCTTACCGCAGCCAGGCGCAAAAGTGTGCCGGTCAGGCGTCACAGGAATTGCCACCGCTGACGAGCGATCAGCGTCTGGTTTTATCGGCCAGCGGGCCCGTCGACTTGCAGCAAGCCATGGCCCGGGCGTCGTACCCGATGGTCAACGTGCAGGCGATCACCTTGTCCGGGCCGCGTGATGCGCAGTCCGCCATCACGGCGATCAAGGAGAGTTTCTGCCAAGTGGTGCTGGACTCGCAGTTCGTCGACGTCGGTGTCAGCCACGAGGGACGCGACTGGCGCATTGTGCTCGCGCGCCCCCTATTGACCGCACGCCTGGGCGACGCCGCGGTTGAAGGCCAGAAGCTCCTGGAAATGCTCAACGCCGCCCGCACCCAGCCGCGCCAGTGCGGCGGTCAACCGTTCGCCGCAACCACGCCGCTGGCCTGGAACGCAACGCTGGCGACTGCGGCCCAGGAACATTCCCGGTCGATGGCCAATAACAATTTCTTCGACCACAAGGACCGCGACGGCCGCACGCCGGGTGACCGCGCGGAACTGGCGGGTTACAACTTTCAGGAGATCGGCGAGAACATCGCTGCCGGGCAAGACACCCCGCGCAAGGTCGTCGATGGCTGGCTGGCCAGCGCCGGGCATTGCGCCAACCTGATGAACCCGAAGTTCCGCGAACTGGGCGCGGCCTATGCGGTTGATCCAAAGAGTGACGCCGGGATTTATTGGACCGCCATGTTCGGTACGCAATAACGGCGGTGGCAAGAGCGGTGGTTCACCGCTCTTACAACGTATGTTGTTGGTTACCGATGTCTTTGGCTTTTTCGATTGCCCATTCCAACGCCGCCTCCATGTCCAGCATATGGGGGGACGGGCGATTGTCCTCTTCAATGACCGAGCCGTCCGGCCGGTAGACTCCGATGAACATCTTCAGGGAGCCGTCTTTCAATATTTCGGCTTTCACCTCGATCCTGCATCCGTTGGAAAGCGTTTCCTTGTGTTCCTCATGGCGTTCAGTCATCGCTGTCTCCCTCTCGTCGGTAGTAGCCGAGTAACGGGGCACGCGGAGATAACCCCCTTTGTGCAAGCCGCTTCACCGCGTTGATCGTGATCTCCTCATTGTTGACGACTTCGGTAAAACCCGCACGCCGAATCTTGTTCAAGTCAACATTCTGTAGCAGCTGTCGAGCAGCGCGAGGCTGCGTCTACCGTCTAACAGAGAGAACTCGGTTGCAGGGTTTGCGACGGCTTTGCCGCCGAACGCTGCCTCGCGGAGCTCGACAGCTGCTACATCGGTTGCGCGTTGCGGGATGGGTGGCGAGAAGCCTGATGTTGCGGCGGGACAGCGGCGTAATGCCACCTATACTCCATGCCACCAACCCCGCCCGGGGCCTGCACTACCAACAATAAAAAGCAGAGGTGGAACATGGTCTGGCAGCAAATCTACGATCCCTTTGGTAACCCGGTGCTCTCAACCCTCATGGCGGCAGTGCCCGTGGTGGTGATGCTGGCATCCCTGGCGTTTTTTCATATCAAGGCGCATCTGGCGGCCTTGCTGGCTCTTGGCTCGGCGCTATTGATCGCCATTTTCGCCTTCGGCATGCCCGCGGACATGGCCGGCTCGGCGGCACTTTATGGGGCCGCCAACGGCTTGCTGCCGATTGGCTGGATTGTGCTCAACATCATCTTCCTGCATAGGCTGACCACCGAGAACGGCTCGTTCAAAGTGCTGCAGGATTCCCTGGCGCGCATCACCGACGATCGACGCCTGCAACTGCTGCTGATTGCCTTCTGCTTCGGCGCCTTCTTCGAAGGGGCTGCCGGGTTCGGCACGCCAGTGGCGGTGACCGGGGCGATTCTGATCGGGTTGGGCTTCTCGCCGCTGGCCGCCTCCGGCCTGGCGTTGATCGCCAACACCGCGCCCGTGGCGTTCGGCGCGCTGGGCACGCCCATCATCACGCTGGCCAAGGTCACCGGGCTGGATGAAATGGAGCTGTCGATGATGGTCGGCCGACAATTGCCGTTCTTCTCGGTGCTCGTACCGTTCTGGTTGATCTGGGCCTTTGCCGGCTGGCGCAAGATGCTTGAAATCTGGCCGGCCATTCTGGTGGCCGGGGTCAGTTTCGCCGTGCCGCAGTTCCTGGTGTCCAACTACCACGGGCCGATGCTGGTGGACGTGATCGCCGCGCTGATCTCCATGGCGTGCCTGACCGGTTTTCTCAAGGTCTGGAAACCGGCCACGATCCACACCTCCGCCGCCCTGTCCGGGCGCGTCGACAACTCGAAAATCGACGAGGAGCATCAGCAAAAGCCCGAGTCCAGCGGGGCCTTTGCCAGCGATGCGAAACCGGCGGTGATGCGCGCGTGGATGCCGTGGATCATTCTCACCGTGTTCGTGTTCGCCTGGGGCACCCAAAGCTTCAAAAACATGTTCGATACCCGTCCGGCGATCGATCCGGCCACCAACTCGGCCAAGCTCGATCCACAAGGTAAACCGATGCGCGAAGCCAACCCGATCTTCGCCCCGGTCGTGACCTTCACCACCATTCACCAGCAGATCGAGAAGGTGCCACCCGTAGTGCCCGCGGCTAAAACCGAGGAAGCGGTCTACAAGTTCACCTGGTTGACCAGCACCGGAAGCGGCATCCTCCTGGCGGCCATCGTCGGCGGCCTGCTGATGGGCTATTCCATCCCGCAACTGGCACGCCAATACCTGCGAACGCTGTGGGTGGTGCGTTACTCACTCATCACGATCGTGGCCATGCTCGCGCTCGGCTTCCTCACCCGCTACTCGGGCCTCGACGCGACCATGGGCCTGGCCTTCGCCGCGACCGGCATTTTCTACCCCATGTTCGGCACCCTCCTCGGCTGGCTCGGTGTGGCGTTGACCGGCTCCGACACCGCCTCCAACGTGCTGTTCGGCGGCTTGCAACGAGTGACCGCCGAGCAACTGGGGATCAGTCCCGTGCTGATGGCCGCGGCCAACAGTTCCGGCGGGGTCATGGGCAAAATGGTTGACGCGCAGTCGATCGTGGTCGCGTCCACGGCGACTCGCTGGTACGGGCATGAAGGGGAGATTCTGCGTTATGTGTTCTTCCACTCGATTGTGCTGGCGATTCTGGTCGGTGGATTGGTGACGTTGCAGGCGTATGTGGCGCCGTTCAGCAGCATGGTGGTGGGCGGGCACTAAACGTCAAACGGTCCATAACCCGGGCGAGTTGCCCGGGTTATGGCTTGCAACGCCGGATCAAGTCAGACGGCCCCCCGACATCAACCCCTCCGTCAGCAATGACACCAACGGCTGCACCAGATGCTGAGTGCGAACATCATCGCCAATCACCGCCACTTCAGTGCTGGGTAAAGTTGGTAACTTTTCCGACGGTTCCAGGATCCGCATCCCTTCCTGCAAAAACGACGTCCCCAACGCCGTAATCCCCAACCCACCCGCAACCGCCGCCTGAACACCCATCAAATTGCTGGCCAGGCACGCTGACGCCCATTCACGCCCAACCGTAGCCAAGGCCTCGATCATGATGGCCCGATACGCACAGGGTGGCCGCATCATCACCAGTCGCACAGGTTTCGACGATTCGATTTGGTAATCCTTCGCGGCAATCCACACCAACGGCTCGCGCCAGATGACTCGGCCTCGCGTGGCGCCCGAACTGAATTTTCGTTTGGAAATGACCACGTCCAGTAGCCCGGCTTCGTAATCGGTGAGCAGGTCGTCGCTCAAGCCGGTGGTCAGTTCCAGTTGAATGTCGGGATACAACTGGGTGAAGCGCGACAGCAGTTTGGGCAACTGGGTCGGTACGAGGTTTTCCGAGATTCCCAGGCGCAGCAGGGTGACGGTGGCCGGCGCCTTGATGTCCCGCATGAAGGTGTCGAAATGCACCATCATCCGGCGCGCGCCTACCAGCAGGCGCTCGCCGTCCGGGGTCAGCGTCAGCGCGCGGCTGGTGCGTTCGAAGACACGAAAGCCGAGCACCTCCTCCAGCCGGATGATCTTCTGGCTCACCGCCGATTGCGACCGCGCGATCACCTCGGCAGCGGCGGTGAAACTGCCGGTCTCCGCCACTGCGATAAACGCCCGTAGCAGGCCAATCTCAAGGTCGCTGCCTTGCATGATGAATTCGCCTTTCAACTGGATGTCATTAAATTTATGCGTTTGTATTCTAGATAGCAATTGCCGAACATCGTACTCAACCTGAATACGAGGAGTTCCAAAATGTCAGTCAATACAGCCGTAGAGATCGTTGAACGTTTCTGGCGCGAAGTCTGGCAAGCCAAAGATCCACACGCCGCGGCGCGCTTTGTGGCCGAAGACTTTGTCATCACATCTGGCGGTATGGATATCGTTGGCCGCGTAGCCTTCATTCAATGGATCGGTGTCTTTCTGTCGAAGATCGAAGACTTCGAATTCGGCAGTATCGAGACGTTTCAAAATGCCGAAGGCACTCGCGTTGCCTCACGCTGGAAACTGGTCGGAAAGAACCAGGGCTTTATTGGTGGCCGCTCGTGTAACAGCCCGTTTGAAATGCTCGGCACTGCGGTCTGGGAAGTTCGCCCGGACGGCCTGCTGGCGCACAACTGGGTGGAGCGTAATGCGCTGGAAGTTCATCGTGATTTGATCGGGCTCTGAACTTCAACGCGTTAAGTGCCCACTGCATAGTTTCGCCCCGTGGTTGAACTGAAATGGCACCGACGACGTTCTTCATATTGTTTCTGCAGATCCTCACGCCCCCACACGGTGCGCGACCACCTGGAGTTGTGATGGATTTCAGCATTCGGGGCTCTACATTCCGGTAGAGAACTCTGGCGGGTGTTCGATTGCAGATCGTAGGGTGAGTAAGGCTGCATCGTATCGACATAGTATTTGCAGCACCCAGTCGGCACGTGCCCGAATGCGACTATCATTTTCATCTGAAGGCTCTTCGCTGTTTAACATCGACTCTACGTTTCTAATGATGAGTTGTTCAGGCAAATACAAGATCCGGCTATTTTTGTAGCTCGATGCACGTAACTCAGCAATTGGATATGCCCCGCCAAGCCCAGCCGAAACGCCCACCAAGAGCGCAGGCTTATGTCCAATTTCATTGAGCCCTGCGTACAAAAAGAAGTTTTTCAGGGCTGGGCAAGCCATGCCATTCCACTCAGGGCTGATCACGATCAGTGCAGTTGCTCTTTTGAGGATGGATTGCTGGGCGTTCCAGACTCTGTCGGTGTCTTCTTCTGGCCAAAGCGGTAACCGATGAGAAGCCAGGTCTATCAATTCACTTGAGTCACAAAGCTCAAGTTTCTCTAATCGATCGCGCAGAAACCTGGCGACCTTGACTGATTGACTATTTGATCTGTTCGATCCAGACAGCAAAACGATATGACGACTCATCGCGCCACCTTCTGGTTAGCGTTTACCTTGGGTGCGGTACGGCGGGAGCGCACGATGGGCCAGAACAATTCTTCTTTCCAGCTTATCGGTGACAAGTGTTCGATTCCGTAGGCTGGCGGACGCCGACGGGTAATTTTTGCTGTTCCGAACAGTACGTCCCAAAGAAATAACAGGTTGCCGAAATTGCCTTTGTAATGCGTAACGCCATCCTCTGCAGTCAAACCGTGATGCGCAGAGTGAGTGGATGGTGTGGAGAAGGTTCGCTCTAAAACCCAAATAATTGGGCGTAACGCGGGGATGCGATAAAGTTTGTCATCCCACGCGATGCTGCTATGTGCAGCGAAGATCACGGTCATTTTCAGAATCAAATAAACATAATAAACAGGAGCAAGCCCAAGATAAATCAGCACGCCGGACAACCAGATGCCGGGCATCAGAAGATAGTAGAAACTGTTATTGCGATAGACGATGCGAACACTCATGTAAGGCGCGGAATGATGCGCACGATGCAATGCATAAAGTGCAGGAACCCGGTGAGTCAGACGATGCCACCAATATTGGGTCATGTCATCCAGCAGTAAAAACAATACAAATCCTGCCATCCACGGAATTCCGGCCAACGCGTCCTTCATGTCCGGTACAGCCTGATTTAACATCTTGCCACTTAGCCACATGACTAAAGGGAATGTGACCGCCACCAGTATTCCAGAACCGACGACTTCAATGAGTACGTCTCGTTTGCCGCCTGACGACTGACGAAACGAGGAACAGGCAAGCTCTAGCAAAATGAAGGCAAGGAAAATCCCGGCCACTATCACAGCAGGGTTATTGGCGAGCATTGTTATATTCATGGCACTCTCGATTTAGGCCCTTGTGGGCAATGCCTTGTCATTAGAAACTCAGGAGTCAGCCTTCCCAATGCGCGAAATGGACAGAATTGAGCTAGAACCGGCCAATCGCCCGCCCCAGCGCTTTCATCGTGGCAGGCTGGGCCAAGTGCTGGAGCGCTTCCTTGACAGCCAGGTTTCCCGAAAAAGCACGGATTACAGCCTGATCGAGCTGGATCAGCTTTGGCGCGAGGCGGCGCGCATTGATCCGGCTATCGGGTTAAAACTGTTCGCGCTGTTCACGCCTCAGGACTGGCACGTCCTGGCTTATCTTTGCCTGTATAGCCCCGACGTTTTGTCGTCCATGCACCTTTGGGCCCGGTACGCACCGCTTGCATCGGACACAGACATAGTGAAGTTGGTGAATGATGAAAATGGCGTCGGGATCGAGGTTGGCGTCGATGCACCAGGAGAGTTGGCGCGGTATGTCATCGAACACTACGGCGTGATGTCCATCGCGCAATTACGACGTGGAACGGGGCAGGATGTGCAGCCGACTCTGGCAAAATTCATTCATTCGCGTCCGCCGTATTACAAGCAATACACCCAGTGGTTTGGAGACCGTATCGAGTTTGACTGCCCGGTGAACTGCTTCTATTTCCATGCTCAAAGCTTGAGCCTGCCGATGCAGACCCGTCATCACGGGATGTTGGAGTTATTGACTCAGGAGCTAGATCGACGAATTGCCGCGCATCGCAATTTCAGCGGTTGGTCAGCCAAGGTTGCCGAAGGTGCGCGACGTTCTCTGGCGAGGGGTGAAACTCCTAACCTGGAAAATCTGGCAAAGGCGCTGCACCAGACGCCCAGGACTCTACGCAGACGCCTGGAAGAGCAAGGCACAACCTTCAGACAATTACTCGATCAGATTCGTGCAGAACTGGAACTGCATCTTGAGTTGCAAGGAGAGTCGTTAACGGAGATTGCAGCTCAATTGGGCTACAGCGATTTGACTGCCTATCTGCATGCCCGAAGTCGATGGCGTGACAGGAAATAAGGTGGCGGCCTAATTAGCGATGTTTATTCACTTGGTGCCAGCTTCCCACACCAGGTGAATCCTCAGTCAAGCCAGAACCTGTGGCGAGGGGGCTCGCGCTTTAGTGAACAGAACTGTCCTATCAAACGGCCTTGTCTGCCAAGTCCCCACGAACCTTCATCGCCGAAGATTGCCCCGCTCCAAACACCAACCCCGAAGCAAACACCACCCCAAGAATCACCCCACCCGCCCCCAGCAACTGCCACACATTTGGCAGCACACCGAGTATCGAGGACACCAACATGGTGAAGACAGGCGCCAGGTTGAAGAAGATCGACGTGCGCGCCGCACCGATCGCATGAATGCCCCTGAACCACAGCAAGTACGCAATCAACGAACCGCAGACCGCCAGATAAGCAACAGCGCCATGTACCGACAGCGAAGCCGTGCTGATTGAGGCCATCGGATCCTCATAGATGAAGCCCAGCACGACCAAGCCAATGACCCCGAACAGCATCGAAAACGTGGTGGTTTCCAGCGGAGTCGAGTCTTTGACGAAGCGTCGTGTGCCGACCATGTTGGCCGCCCAGGCGATGCTGCCGGCCAGGATGATCGCGTCACCGGTCGCCACTTTCAGGCCGAGCAGCACCTGGATATCCCCGCGCGTAATCACCAGACCCACGCCCAGCAAACCCAAGACAAGCCCGATGGCGCGGCCGCGATCGATGCGTTCGCCTTCCAGCAGCACAGCAAAGATCATGGTCCACAACGGCGTGGTCGCCAGGATCAGCGCGCCGTTGATGGGCGTGGTGGTTTGCAGGCCGAAGAAGGTTGCGAGGTTGAACGCGGTAAAGCCCAGCAGGCCCAGACCGATAAAGGCCGGTAGATTTTGCTTCAGCGTGCTGAGGCGCAACTTGCCCGCCAAGCCGAAAATCAGCACGAGCAACAGAGTGGAAATGGCAAAGCGCTCAATGGATGCGCTGATCGGTGCCATGCTCTTGATGATGTAGGCACCGGCGTTGAAGTTGGTGCCCCAGAAAAACGTAGCACCGACGATGCCGGCATACGCGAGAGGCGTTGATTTGGACATGGCTGTTTCCTCGTCAAGTCGTGCGATGAACACACCGCAAACTGCGGAATGCTTCAGACCTGCTTGTCAGGTGTTGAAGGATTCTTGCAGGCTTGGTAGCGGTGCAGAATTCCCTATTTATTCACCCTTCATGTGAGAAAACGCCCATGTTCGATTGGGAGGATTTGCGCTACTTCATCGTCTTCGCCCACGAGCAGTCGCTGTCCGCGGCGGCGCGCAAACTCAAGGTCGACCACGCCACCGTGGCGCGGCGCATCAGCGCACTGGAGAGTTCGCTGAACCTAAAATTGGTGGACCGCCGCCCTCGTTCCTATGTCATCACCGAGGACGGCGAACGCATTGCGCAGCTGGGACGGCGCATGGAAAGCGAGTCTTTCGCGGTGCAGCGCACGGCGTTGGCCGGGCAGGAAAGCTTTGCCGGCGAAGTCACCGTCAGTGCCCCGCCCGCCCTCGCCTGCGCGTTGATCGCGCCGCGAATAAACGCGTTGCGCACCCAACATCCACAGCTGTCGTTGCAGTTGATCGGCAGTCTGGACAGCGCGTCGTTGTCACGACGCGAAGCCGATATTGCCTTGCGCCTGAGCCGGCCCAAGGAACCGGACCTGGTGGCACGCAAGGTCGCGACGGTGCAGTTCCACCTGTATGGCTCGGCGGATTATCTGGCCAAGACAGCCCCGGAAGATCTGGCCTTCATTGCTTACGACGAGTCCATGGAGCAAACCCCGCAACAGGTCTGGCTCAAGCAACAAGCGGGGGATCGCCCGATCCTGCTGCGCAGCAATGATCTGAACATCCAGGCAACCATTGCCCAGGCCGGCGCCGGCGTTGCGGCATTGCCATACTTCCTGGGCGAGCACTACGGCTTGCAAGCGATGGAGACCGTGGGCGCGGGGCTGGCGCGTGAAGTCTGGCTGGTGGTGCACAGCGATATCCGGCACACCCCGTCGGTGCAGGCGGTGATGGGTTTTCTGGCGTCGTGCTTCGAAAACTGAGTCAGTGCGCCAAACACTGCTTTACTGATTCAGATCCTGAACCAACGGGAAGCGCCCCCATGGACCGTCTCACCGCCAAAGACTTCGCCCCGGAATTGCTTGAGCTCTACGACTACTACGCGCACGGCAAGATCAACCGGCGCGAGTTTCTTGATCGGGCGGCGCTGTTCACGTTGGGCGGTCTGACGGCCAGCGCCCTCCTCGCCGCCCTGAGCCCGAACTACGCGCTCGCCGAGCAGGTTGAATTCACCGACCCGGACATCCTCGCCGAGTACATGTCCTATCCATCGCCCAAGGGCCACGGCAATGTCCGCGGCTATCTGGTGCGCCCGACCAAAGCCACCGGCAAGGTGCCGGCGGTGGTGGTGGTGCATGAAAACCGTGGGCTCAATCCTTACATCGAGGACGTCGCCCGACGCGTTGCCAAGGCAGGGTTCATCGCCCTCGCCCCCGATGGCCTGAGTTCGGTGGGCGGCTATCCGGGCAACGATGAAAAAGGCAAGGAGTTACAAGCGGCTGTCGACCCGGAAAAACTGATGAATGACTTTTTCGCAGCGATTGAATGGCTGATGAAAAACGACAAGACCACCGGGAAAGTCGGCATCACCGGGTTCTGCTATGGCGGCGGCGTTTCCAATGCGGCGGCGGTGGCGTATCCGGAACTGGCGGCGGCCGTGCCCTTTTATGGCCGTCAGCCAAAGGCTGAGGATGTGCCGAAAATCAAGGCACCGTTGCTGCTGCATTACGGTGAACTGGACAAGGGCATCAATGAAGGCTGGCCGGCGTATGAGAAAGCGCTGAAGGCGTCGGGCAAGACGTACGAGGCCTACATTTATGCGGGCTGCAATCACGGTTTTCATAACGACTCCACGCCTCGCTACGACGAAGCCGCGGCGAAACTCGCGTGGGACAGGACAGTGGCCTGGTTCAACAAATACCTGATTTAAGTTCGAAAGATCGCAGCCTCGTTCCACTCGACAGCTGCTACACCGGTTGCTTGTAGCAGCTGTCGAGTGAAACGAGGCGGCGATCTTTGGGGTTGTTTGCAGGTGTGGGCGACCCAGCTATCAATTGCTTCGATCTTTTAAATCATGAAGCCGAATTTTTTATTTTTCAGCGGCGAGTTCAGGATGGCGCCACCTCTGATAATTCGGGCGAAAGCTTCATGAACATCAATTTTGCGTTTGCGTGCTTGATCGTGGTGTCGTTTGCGATTGCGCTGGGGCATGGCTGATCGCTCAGGCGTGCGCTTGCACCACTTCGATTCCCAGCTTGCGATAGTCGTCGATGTCGCCCGACGCCACGTGACGCTCGGTAATCAGGGTGTGCAAACGTGAGCACGGCACGACGATGTACGGTTCCACCGCCCCCAGTTTGTCGGCCGTGGTGACGGCGATCACTTGAGAGGCACTGTCGAACAGCGCCTGCTTCACGGGCACCTCATCAAAATGCAGCGAGCTGATGCCGACCTCCGGATGAATCGCACACACCCCGGTAAACAGCACGTCAGCCTTGATGCCCTGCAACAAACGCACGGTCTCGTGACCGCTGACCGACATCGTCGCCAGGTTAAGTTGCCCACCCGCCAGAATCACCTTGATGCCTGGGTATTCCGCGAGGGTAATCGCGGTCAACGGCGATGTGGTGATGGCCGTGATGGAAATAGTCGAAGGCAAGGACCGGGCGATCTGCAGCGTGGTGCTTCCCGAATCGAACATCACGATCTGACCGTCCCGGACGTGTCGCGCGGCGAGCTGTGCGAGGTGCACTTTCACCTCATCGGTTTCACCCACCCGAGTGAGGAAATCCTTGCCCGTGTCCTTGGGACGAGGCAGCGCCCCACCGTGCACGCGTTGCACCAGACCGGCGCTGTGCAGCTCCGACAGGTCGCGGCGAATGGTGTCTTCTGAAACGGCGAAATGCTGGCTCAATTCCGAGGCCATGACCTTGCCGTCGCGCTCAAGAATCAGAAGGATTTTTTGCCGGCGCACGGAAGGAAGCTCATTTGCCAAATGCTGATCTTGCATGTTTGCGCCTGATTTTGCGTGTTTGTGCGAGATTAGCCAAAGCGCTGCGCAAACACAATCGCGGTTTTGTTTTCTGGCAAACTCCCCGGCGCGTCCATCGAGAGCATTCACCCCATGCATTTCGCCCTTGTCTCAAACGGTTCACTCCTCACGCTTGAACAGCCCGACATAACCGTGCCGTGGTGGAGTTTCACCAAGACGGTGCTCGCCGCCGCGGCGTTGTCGTTGGTGCGTGATGGATTGATCGGTCTGGACGATGTTGTGCCTGAAGGTCCTTTCACGTTGCGTCAACTGCTGCGGCATGAGGCGGGGTTGGCGGATTATGGTGAACTCGCTGACTACCACGCCGCTGTTTCTCGCCATGAGGCATCTTGGCCAGCCGCTGAAATGCTGCAGCGGCTGGATGCCGCCCGGTTGCGCTATGCACCGGGAGACGGCTGGCGATATTCGAACGTGGGCTATCTGTACATCGCCAGACTCATTGAGCGAGTGACCGGTGTCGCGCTTGAGGATGCACTGACGCAACGCGTGTTGTCCCCTCTCGGGTTATCGCGGGTGCGCCTGGCCACGAAGCGCGACGATCTGGATGGCGTGAAGATGGGAGCGGCCGCGAGTTACGATCCGGGTTGGGTCTATCACGGTTTGCTGGTCGGTTCGCTTGCTGACGCGGCCCTGTGCCTGGACCGGTTGTTGGGTGGAGATCTGTTGCCGCAAGCATTGCTGCGGGAGATGCAAACCGTACGCACGCTGGGCGGACCGATGGCTGGACGTCCCTGGGTTGCTCCGGGTTACGGCCTTGGTTTGATGCAGGGCACTGTGGAGGGTGGGCTCACCTTGAGCGGTCACACGGGAGCTGGACCAGGCAGCGTCATTGCGGTCTACCGCTGCGTCGATGGCGGCCGTTCGGCGAGTTGCGCGATTTTTGATGAAAGCGGCAACGAAGGGGCTGTGGAGGCCGAGGTCGTGCGCCACCTGATAAACGCGGCACTTGAATAAATCCGAGAATCATCTGACCGCCCTCCGCCTCAAGGGGGGCGGCAATACCTCAATGCAGGGGAGCACACAAAACCTGTGGCGAGGGGGCTTGCCCCCGTTGGGTCGCGCAGCGGCCCCAAAACCTGCCACCGCATTTATTCAGATAAACCGCGTGCGCAGGATTTGCGACTGCTGCGCAGCCGAACGGGGGTAAACCCCCTCGCCACAGGATTGTGCGCAGTCAGACCTCGATGTGGAAAATTCACAAATTTGGCGGATTAACGGATCACGTTGAATGTGCATCAGTAACTGGCGACCTGCGCCCCACTACCAGAGGTCACCAGCGCCTTCAACGACGCATCAAACTGCTTCAACGCATTCACCTGCACCACGTTTTGCTGGTCTATCTGCGCGGCAATCTCCGGGGCGGCTTTGCCTTGCACCCAGACCGAAGGCATCTGCTGTTCACGTGAGCCCTCGGCCTTGCCGATGTATTGCAGGTTCGAGTCGTAGAACTTAGCCAGGAAACGCGCTTCGACCTGGTTGTTGCGCTTGGACACCAGACGGCTGTAAGTGTCGAGCATCACCACCACATCGGGATGGGCTTGCACCACGGCGTCGAGGTTGTCGTAGACGGTCACCGAAGCGAATTGTTTCTGCAGCGAGCCCATCAGCCAGTTGATCGCCCGTTTCGGATCGGAGCTGTTGACGAAGGCGTTGCTGATGCGCGAATCCAGCGCAGGGTTCTTCGCACCGTTCAGCGCGACAGAATGGTACTGCTCAAGGTATTCGAGGGTATTCAGGGTGTTTTCGCTGTAGAGCACGCCCACCGATTGAGTGTGCTGCAAGCTGGCGGGGCTGTCGGCCATCGGCAGGAAATGGCAGGACGGGTCAGCCGCGTAGGCCGGTGCGGTGGCGGCAACACTGCCGGTCAAAACGGCGGCCAGGGCCAACATGGTAGAGATTCTCATCGCGCAGGTTCCTTCAGAGGCGACTTTGGTATGACGCTATCCTCCTCTCATGACAGAAAAACGGAACTTGCCTTCCTTGATGGTGATTATTGATTAAACGAATGGTTGCGAAGTGAGCCCTGCGGCCTGATCCAGCGGTTGAAAGTGATGGCGAGTGGATATCTGCGCGAAGCCGATTATGCTTCAGGAAACCTTGCAGCGATGCGAGGCAGTCAACCTGTGTGCATGCTTCGCGAAATCCGTAATCCGACGATAACAGCCCAAGGGCCTGGGTGCGGCAAAGAGGTATTAGGTACTCCGGCCTATAACAAGAACGACGGAGAAGACTCATGGCCGCAATCGACAACACTTCCACGGGCAGCGCGCCCCACCACGGCATCACCAAGGAGGAGCGCAAGGTCATCTTCGCCTCGTCCCTGGGCACCGTATTCGAGTGGTACGACTTTTACCTTTACGGCTCCCTGGCCGCGATCATCGCCAAGCACTTCTTCGCAGGCGTCAACGAGACAACGTCCTTCATCTTCGCGCTGCTCGCGTTCGCCGCGGGCTTCGCGGTGCGTCCCTTCGGCGCGATCGTGTTCGGTCGACTGGGCGACATGATCGGGCGCAAGCACACCTTCCTCATCACCATTGTGATCATGGGTATCTCCACCGCCATCGTGGGCTTTCTGCCCGGCTACGCGACCATAGGCGTGGCGGCGCCGATCATCCTGATCACCTTGCGCCTGTTGCAAGGCCTGGCGCTGGGTGGCGAGTACGGCGGCGCGGCGACCTACGTCGCCGAGCATGCGCCGAAAGGCAAACGCGGTTATTTCACCTCGTGGATTCAAACCACCGCGACCCTGGGCCTGTTCCTTTCCCTACTGGTGATCCTTGCTTGCCGGACGATCCTCGGCAACGAAGCCTTCGAGGCCTGGGGCTGGCGGATTCCGTTCCTGCTGTCGATCCTGCTGCTGATTGTCTCGGTGTACATCCGCTTGCAACTGAGCGAGTCGCCGGTGTTCGTGAAAATGAAGGCTGAGGGCAAGTCCTCGAAGGCGCCGCTGACCGAATCCTTCGCCCGCTGGGACAACTTGAAAATCGTCATCATGGCTCTGCTCGGCGGTACGGCTGGCCAGGCAGTTGTCTGGTACACCGGGCAGTTCTATGCGCTGTTCTTCCTCCTGCAAACGCTGAAGATCGACCCACAGACCGCGAACCTGCTGATTGCCGGCTCGCTGCTGATCGGCACGCCGTTCTTCGTCATCTTCGGCAGCCTGTCCGATCGCATTGGCCGCAAGGGCATCATCATGGCCGGCTGCATCATCGCGGCGCTGACCTACTTCCCGATCTTCCATGCGTTGACCCAATACGGAAACCCCGACGTGTTCGTCGCGCAGGAGAAGAACCCGGTCACGGTGATCGCCGATCCCGACCAGTGCTCGTTCCAGTTCGACCCGGTGGGCAAGGCCAAATTCACCAGCTCCTGCGACCTCGCCAAAACGGTACTGGCGAAACGGGCCATCCCATACAAGAACGAGAAAGCCGAACCGGGCACCGTCGCGCAAGTACGCATCGGCGACAAGGTGATCCAGAGCTTTGAGGGCACCGGCATGCCGGCGACCGACTTCAAAGCCAAGAACGACGCCTTCACCGCCGCCCTCGGCACCTCGCTCAAAGAGGCCGGCTACCCCGAGAAAGCCGACCCGGCCAAGACCAATTACCCAATGGTCCTGCTGCTCCTGACCATCCTCGTGATCTACGTGACCATGGTCTACGGCCCGATCGCCGCCTGGCTGGTGGAACTGTTCCCGGCGCGCATCCGCTACACCTCGATGTCGCTGCCCTATCACATCGGCAACGGCTGGTTCGGCGGCTTCCTGCCGACAGTGGCGTTCGCCATGGTCGCGGCCACGGGTGATATCTACTACGGCCTCTGGTACCCGATCGTCATCGCCTTGATGACGGCCGTTCTGGGCATATGCTTCATGCCGGAAACCAAGGACCGGGAGATTCATCACACCTGAGCCTGGCACCTGCCCTCTCGTGCGAGCGAGAGGGCAGTCCTTCTGCGGGATCACAAAACGAATTGAACCCCACGCCTCTTCACGTATTCGAAACCCTATAAGCGCCGATCTTTGATCTTGAGCAGCGCCATTGGAGAGGTAATCCCGATGAACCGTAGACTGCTGTTTCTGCTCGCCAGCCTGAGCCCCACGCTGGTATTCGCTGAAGGCTGTGACGTCCTGACCCGATCCCAAAGCCCTTCCGTTCCGGTGGTCGAGTCCCATAGCTGTTATGAGTACAAAGGCATGCCGGTGAACGCCATCGATTGGTCATGCAGCAACGAGAGCAAGGAAATGCTCAGCAGCACCAAGAAAAAAGTCGAACAGTGTGACGACCATTACCAGGCCACCTGCATCGCGACCTTGACCCAGGAATCCCTGGCCAACCCTCACTCCACCAGCAAGGACAAGAACAGCAAGTCGCTGAATATTCCCGACAACGCCCAAGTCACTACGTATTACTACGGCGCGGAACACTTGAACCAATCGAAGATCGATTGCGAATCGGGCGGTGGGCACTGGAAAGCGAAGTGATGTCGCCGGCTGATACGTCGCCGTTACATTGCGCTTTTCGCTGTATCCGCGTTGTTACCTTACCGACCGAGTTGTCACTTCTGCGGTGCCCGGCAGGCCAATAGAGTATTGGCTTCGGTGTGTTGGCAGGATCGAGAAAACCTCTCGCCCCTGCTGTCCGCCGATCCCCCCATCACGGAAGAGGTGACACCATGAGTTTCGTAACCGTTGAAAAAAACCAGAGCAGCGCCCCGTCGGAAGCCGATATGAAAAAGGCCATGACCGACTCTGGCGGCAAACCCGGGGAAGTCACCGGGAGCAACGCGGCCCGGAAGCTGACTTACACCGGCACGGTCAATCACACCGTGTATGAGAACAAGCTGATCGAGATTGCCAAGGGCAAACGAACCAGCTGGAACTTCGTCTGGGCGGACGCGAAGGTGAGTAGCCCGGCGGCATGACGCCACGGTGGGGCGGCCGCACGGCCGCCCCGCTGTTTCAATCACAGATCCCCTTGATACAACCTGGTTACGCAAGCTGTTACCTCGCCGGTTCAAACACCCTCCCCCCTGTAACGCCAAGACACTTCGCCGCCCTGAATCCTGCGCCTACTGTGAAGCCGTCAATGTGTTTAGAGGGTGCTGCCCGATCACTTGTCGGATTCGCTGCCCGCTGCCCATTGATTGCCCAACACAACCAAGGAAGAGGGAAACCATGAGCAAGTCAACCGCAGTAAGCAATCGTAGCCAACAACTTCAAAATGACGTGCAAGAGGCCGTCCAGGCGATTCTTGGAGCCACCACGGCCTTGAGCCCTGCCGACTATGGCAAGGTGTTGAGGTCGACTCTGGCAGCTACTCAAAAAGTGGTCACGATCGAGATCGCCGACGCTGATCTGAAAATGCTCAAGCAGTCTAAATACAAGCTGTGCTTTGCCAAAAAGGTGGGTACCGAAGATTACAACGTGGTCTGGCAGTCCTATGACGCATACCTGAGCAACAACGACTTCAGCTGGACGCCTCAGTATCAGTTGTTTGCCTCCAACGTGTTCAAGGACAACGTAACAGTCAAAGCCTCAACCAAACCCGTCGACATTGGCCTTGGGCAAACCGCGATACTCGATTCCAGTGGTGTGATGGGCCCTGCGGTGACAGGCGGCCCTGCCACCTCCTTCACAATGGTGAACAACTACGCGCCCATTCACCCAGGAGTTAATCAGTTGTCTACGGGCATCGATGGCACTCAGATCAGTACACCCATCTACGTAGCCGTCAACCAGGTCGTCACCGGCAACACCGTTTTGACCCCCGTCGAGACCATTCTCGTGTGGTTCGAACAGAATATGCAGACCAGCACCATGTTCAGCACCTCACGCTCCAAGTCCATCGAAATCGACCTTACCTTCGCTAATGATGCAGCCCGCCTCTACGAAGGCGGCGAATGGAAAACGATATAGCCGTCGCATCGAGGGGCAACCTCGCGGTTGCCCCTTCTACTCAGGAAACGTCACCACCGCCCCTGGCGAAATAGCCCGTCAATGATCGACAAATAGATTCCGCCAGATCTTCCTGGGTCGCGATGCCGTAAGGTCGATTGCGATCGAACTGCTCGGACCAGCGGATGCGCCCCTGAGCGACATCAATCAGGCGCACCGACGTCCGGACACGGCTCGGCTCCACCCTCACGCTGCCTTCAAGGGAATAGTTACCGCGCCCGGCTCGCATAACGTCCAGTGCCTTAATGCTGCTTCGCGGCACCTTCATCAACACATGGTTACCATGGCTTTGCGTCTGCTCGAACGACTCGAACAGCCGGCAGCTCAGCTCTTCGCACAAGCCCCGGGTGAAGTCATCGCCGTCGCGGGTGATGCAGGTAAATGGCTGGATCTGCAGGACAGGATGGCGAGTCGAGGTGCTTTTGGGCCTGAGCCGCTGGTAAGCCAGTCGATAACAACCGGCCGGTATGCTCAAACGAACCGGGTCTTGCTGCCCCAGGGTGGCGTAATGGGTCGCGAGCTTGCGCCGCAACCGGCCCACCTGGACGCGCACCACCGGGTCATCGCCCGTGCAGTAAACCGCCGGGTCACGGCGAAACACCGCAATGCCGATGGCATGTTCAGTGAGCGGAATGTTGGAAAATTGAAGATCGTGATCGACCAGGAACCGCAACAAACTGCCCATGCGCCTGGACTTGGCAAACACCGGACTGGCCAGCAACAACGCCAGCACCCGTTCCATCTCTTCACGATCGAGTGGCTCGGGAATACCCTCGGCACTCGAATGGCCTACGTGCTTGATCACCATTGCCTGCCTCCGTGCAGGTTACCGACAATCGTTCGCCACCCCTGTCAGAAGTGGATATTGATACTGAAGTCGTACTCCATGGCCACGCGCAACGCCCGATTCCGAGAAGGCTCGGACGCTGCAACGTCGAAGCTTAGCAGCCGTAACGCAATGGCGAGGAGATTGTGGTGATCAGCGCATTCCCGGCGGCATTCAGCAGCAACGCGTGGTGCATTGCTTGCCGCCGTAACGGGCTTCCTGACGCTCACGAAGAAACGCCGAATAGCTCATCACCGGCTGTTCCGGGTGTTTGAGCGCCATCTGGGCGACGTAGTTGTCGTAATCGGGGACGCCGACCATCAAACGTGCGCTCTGGCGGAGGACGCGGGCGGCTTGTTGCAGTTTACGGAACATGGCAACGCTCTCATTGTGATGGGGGGACGTGCCCATGAAAGCGCACTTATGTATCTGGAATGTGTCCGCGCGACAATGTGTCCAATACCAGCGATCAACCGCAACGCATAACCTGTAGCAGCTGGCGAAGCCTGCGTTCGGCTGCGCAGCAGTCGTAAAATCAGGCGATGCGGTGTGTCAGGCATTCCGTGCATTCTGGGTTTACGACTGCTGCGCAGCCGAACGCAGGCTTCGCCAGCTGCTACAGGGGATCGCGGTATGGTCGGTCGCTTTTCTGCTGATCTGTAGTTTTCTGCAGTTACTGCACCTGTACCCAACCCGCCCCTCGTCCAACAATGCGCGACGTACGGCCACAGTTTGTTAATATCCACGCGTTTTTTTCGTCTGACTCTTCAGGCGCTGTAGATTTCCCGTCGCAACACAGGAATGTTTTTCCATGAGTACGTTGTTTACCCGTCGCACGGTCCTGCGCGGTATGGGCTTGTTGGGTCTTGGCCTGCTCGCCGGCTGCGATGACAGCCCCAAGCTGTCGTTCAAATATGGCAAAGACCTCAGCGACAAGATCATGGGACGTACCTTCAAGCTCAAAGACGCCCAGGGCGAAACGAAGATGCTCACCAGCTATCGTGGCCTGATGCCGATGGTGTTCTTCGGTTTCACCCAGTGCCCGGCGGTCTGCCCCACGACCCTGGCCCGTGCGGCGCAAGCCAAAAAACTGATGGGCCGCGATGGCGAGAAGTTGCAGGTGATCTTCATCACCCTCGACCCCGAACGCGACACCCCGCAAATGCTCGACGCCTACGTCAAATCGTTCGACCCGAGTTTCGAGGCGCTGCACGGCACACTGGAAGAAACCGCCGCCACCGCCAAAGAGTTCGGCGTGTTCTTCGAAAAGATTCCCAGCGGTTCGACCTACACCCTCTCCCACACCGCGACCAGCTACGTCTTCGACTCCCGGGGCAACCTGCGCCTGGGGCTGTCCGCGTCCCTTACGGCTAAAGAGTGCGCAGAAGACCTGCTCACCGTCATGGAAGTCTGCTAATGAATTCGCTCCACGCAAACACTGCTTTCTCGCGACGCGTCCAGCAACTGGTCCTGGGCTGCGCCCTGATCGGCATGGCCTGGCAGGTCTCGGCGCAAACCCGAGTGGACGACGCCTGGGTCCGCGCAACCGTGGCCGGCCAGCCATCGACCGGCGCGTTCATGACCCTGAAAGCCGACAGCGACAGCAAACTGCTGAGCGTGCAATCGTCTGTCGCTAAAATCGTGCAAATTCACCAATCAAGCATGAAAGACGATGTGATGAGCATGAGTCAGGTCGAGTCCGTCGAGTTGCCGGCCGGCAAGCCGGTGAGTTTTGATCCCCACGGTTACCACGTGATGCTGATGGATCTGACGGCGCAAGTTAAGGAAGGCGATAAAGTCCCGCTGATCCTGACCGTGGAAAACGCCAAGGGCGAGAAGGAGACGATTAAGGTAGACGCTGAGGCTCGGGCACTGGGCATGGTTGATCACAGCAAGATGCATTAACGCTGTTCACCCAAGCAATGCCACCCATATTTGTGGCCTGGCGGAGCTTTTGTGGCGAGGGTTACTTGTGGCGAGGGGATTTATCCCCGTTCGGCTGCGCAGCAGTCGTAAATCCGGACAACTCGGTTTGTCTGAATGGACGCTGGGGGCCGCTTCGCAGCCCAACGGGGATAAATCCCCTCGCCACAGATAAATCCCCTCGCCACAAAAGCCCTCTCGCCACAGGATTTAGGCTCGGCTGATCCTATTTAACGAGTCGCTTCTCCTTGGATGGCCGGTAGCCGAAATACGAGCTGTAGCACTTGCTGAAATGGCTCGGCGACACAAAGCCACACGCTACCAGCACGTCCACTTGGGACAGCTCCGTATGCTGGAGCAACCGCCGCGCTTCGGTAATCCGCAGCTCCATGTAATAGCGCTGCGGCGTGGTGCCCAGTTGCTCCTTGAACAAGCGCTCGAGTTGTCGCCGTGAGCGGCCGGCGTAAACCGCCAGTTGCTCCAACTCCAACGGCTCTTCAAGGTTGGCGTCCATCAGCTTCACCACCTCGCGCAACGGCGCGCTCACACACACATTTTCCGTCGGCTTGATGCGCCGGTAGCGAGATTCCTCGAACGCCAGGATATCCTCGATCCCCTCGACCAGCGCTTTGCCATACAGCCCCTTGATCCAGTCCAGCGCCATATGGAAGGCCCCGGAAGGACTGGACGCCGTCAGCCGGTCCCGATCAATGATGTAAGGCTCGCTGCTGACCTGCGTGGCCTTGCAGAAATCCGCCAGCGCCGGGCGATGTTCCGGGTGAATCGCGCAACGGTAACCGTCGAGCAAACCGGCCTTCCCCAAAAACCATGCACCGTTCCACAAACCGGCCAGGCTGATGCCCTGGTCCGATGCCGTGCGCAACAGGCTGATCAAGCCTTCGCTGGCCTTGAGTTCTGTCCTGTAGCCGCCGCAAATCACCAGCAGGTCCAACTCTTTGACCGCCGAACAATCGATACGGGCATCGGGCCGAATGACCAGGCCCAGATCGCTGACGACCTCTCCTTCATTCAAGCCAAACGTGCGCGAAGAAAACGAATCGGGCCGCAGCAGATTGGCGGTGACAACCGTGTCCAGCGCCTGGGTGAACGCAGGCAGCGAGAAATGTTCGAGCAGCAGGAATCCCGCGCGGACCGTTTGCTGGATCCCATCCGGGTGCTCATTCAGGTAGCGAAGGTTTTTGCCCTTCATGCCTCCGCTAAATTGGCGTCGTTCGATCAATGCTCGCCCCACTCCATTACGTTACCGAACAGGTTGTCTGGTGCTTTGATAAAGCGCCATCTTACCCCGCAACGCCACTACGGCGTACGCTCGATAGAGCGCAAGCAAACCCGCTGCCTCAGTTATTTATACTCAAATGCCAGCTTAATAATATTTTACCGATACCAGGGTCATCCCTAGTCTTGAGCCCAAGAAATGGCAGGTCGTTCGCGACCTCACTCCAACTTCGAAGGGTATTGAGATGACCACTGAAAAAATAAAAACAGATACGCTGATTGTTGGCGCCGGTCAGGCTGGCGTGGCCATGAGTGAACACCTGAGCAAACTTGGCGTGCCGCACCTGGTGCTGGAGCGCAGCCGCATTGCCGAGCGCTGGCGCACCGGGCGCTGGGATTCGCTGGTGGCGAATGGTCCGGCGTGGCATGACCGCTTTCCGGGCCTTGATTTTGACGACCTCAGCCCCGACGAATTTGCCCCGAAAGAACGCGTCGCCGATTACTTCGAAGCCTACGCCAGGAAATTCAACGCGCCGATCCGTACCGGCGTCGACGTGCTCAAAGTCGAGCGCAATGTCGGTCGCCCGGGCTTCACCATTGAAACCTCCGAAGGCGTGATTGAAGCCAACCGCGTAGTCGCGGCCACCGGGCCTTTCCAGCGGCCGGTCATTCCACCGATTGCGCCCAAAGATCAGCCTTTCATGCAGATCCACTCCGCCGACTACCGCAACCCGGCGCAACTGCCTGAAGGCGCGGTGCTGGTGGTCGGCGCGGGTTCGTCCGGCGTGCAGATTGCCGATGAATTGCAGCGCGCCGGCAAGAAGGTCTACCTCTCGGTCGGCGCTCACGACCGCCCTCCTCGCGCTTATCGCAACCGTGATTTCTGCTGGTGGCTCGGGGTGCTGGGCGAGTGGGATCAAGCGGCGATGAAACCGGGCCGGGAACACGTGACCATCGCGGTCAGCGGCGCCCATGGCGGCCGCACCGTGGACTTCCGTGGATTGGCTCATCGCGGCATGACGCTGGTCGGTCTGACTCAATCGTTCAACGGTGGCGTGGCGACGTTCCAGCCGAACCTGGCCGACAACCTGGCCCGTGGCGATGAGAACTACCTGGCGCTGCTGAATGCCGCCGACGCCTATATCGAACGCAACGGTCTGGACTTGCCGGAAGAACCTGAAGCCCGCCACGTGTTCCCGGATCCCGAATGCGTGACCCATCCGATTCTTGAACTCGACCTGACCATGGCCGGCGTCACCTCGATCATCTGGGCCACCGGTTTTGCCACCGATTACAGCTGGCTCAAGGTCGATGCCTTCGACGACAACGGCAAACCGCAGCATCAGCGCGGTGTGTCGAGCGAGGCTGGTGTGTATTTCCTCGGCCTGCCGTGGCAGTCGCGGCGCGGGTCTTCGTTCATCTGGGGTGTCTGGCACGACGCCAAGTACGTGGCGGATCACATCGCCATCCAGCGCTCTTATCTCGACTACCACGATGCGGCGCAACGCGAGACTGAACAGGCCCCGGTCGCCCATAAAACCACAGTCAGTGCCTAAGCCTTTTTCTGTCAGGAGCTAAACATGTCCACGCCAACCCATACCCGAATTCGCATGTTCAACACCAAGGAAACTTACCCGAATCAGAGCCTGGACAACGATCTTTGCCAGGCCGTCCGGGCCGGCAACACCGTTTATGTTCGCGGCCAGGTCGGGACTGATTTTGAGGGCCGACTGGTCGGTCTCGGTGATCCGCGCGCGCAAACCGAGCAGGCCATGCGCAACGTCAAGCAGTTGCTGGAAGAGGCTGGCAGCGACCTCAGCCACATCGTGAAAACCACGACTTATCTGATTGATCCGCGGTATCGCGAGCCGGTTTATCAGGAAGTCGGCAAGTGGCTGAAAGGTGTGTTTCCGATTTCGACCGGACTGGTGGTGTCGGCGCTGGGGCAACCGCAGTGGTTGATGGAGATTGATGTGATTGCGGTGATTCCTGAGTAAGGAAGTAGACCGAGTCGCGGCCATCGCAGGCAAGCCAGCTCCCACAGGTTAGTCGTCGTGCACAAAACTGCGACCACTGAAGATCTCTGTGGGAGCGGGCTTGCCCGCGATGGCGCCTGACCTGACAACCACTTTGCAAAGGCCACCCAAGGAGCAAAACCCATGACCTTCTCCATCGCCGCCCGTTGCCCCGAAACCGGTCAGTTCGGCATTGCGATCAGTTCCTCCAGCATCGCCGTCGGCGCCCGCTGCCCGTGGCTGCTGCCGGGTGTCGGCGCCGTCTCGACGCAAAACATCACCCTGCCGTCGTTAGGCCCGGAAGTCCTCGCCCTCATGGAGCAAGGCCTCGCCCCCGCCGAGGCGCTGGACAAGGTGTTGACCCGCAACGGCTACAGCCAATACCGCCAGATCACCGCCATCGACCACCTCGGCCAGACCGCCCACTTCAGCGGCGCACAAACCCTCGGCAAGCACAATGCCGTCTCCGGTGAGCAATGCGTCGCCGCCGGCAACATGCTTGCCGACCGCGCGGTGATCGAAGCCATGGTCGAAGCGTTCGAACACGGCGAAGGCCAACTCGCCGACCGCTTGCTCGCTGCGATGAAAGCGGCCATTGTCGCCGGTGGCGAAGCCGGGCCGGTGCATTCGGCGGCGATGGTGGTGGTCGGCGAACTGACCTGGCCGATCATCAACCTGCGGGTGGATTGGGCCGATGAAAACCCGATCGGCCAGCTGGAAAAACTCTGGGACGCTTATCGTCCACAAGTTCAGGACTACATCGACCGCGCCCTCGCCCCCGACAAATCCCCAGGCTACGGCGTTGCCGGAGACGACCGATGAGCGCAAGCCGCGATTTGCTGAAAACCCTGGTGGCGTTCGACACCACCAGCCGCGAATCGAATCTGCACCTTATCGAGTTTGTTCGGGACTACCTCGCGGGTTTCGATGTGCCGTGCGAACTGATCTACAACGAGCAACGCAGCAAGGCCAATCTGTTCGCGACGATTGGCCCGGCGGATCGGCCGGGTATCGTGCTGTCAGGGCACACCGACGTGGTGCCCGTCGATGGCCAGCCGTGGAGCGTTGCGCCGTTTGAACTCACCGAGCGCGACGGCAAGTTATTCGGTCGCGGGACGGCGGACATGAAAGGCTATATCGCTTGCGTGTTGGCATTGGTGCCGTCGTTGATGAACGCCCGGCTGCGGCTGCCGGTGCACATTGCGCTGTCCTACGATGAAGAAGTCGGCTGCCTCGGCGTGCGTTCGCTGCTGGCAGAGTTGGAGCAGCGCCCGGTCAAACCGATGCTCTGCATCATTGGTGAGCCCACCGAACTGAAACCGGTTCTCGGGCACAAAGGCAAACTGGCGATGCGCTGTGATATTCACGGTGAAGCGTGCCATTCGGCGTACGCGCCGCTTGGGGTCAACGCCATTGAATACGCCGCCGAACTGATCGGTGAACTGGGGCGGATCGGCAACCGACTCAAAGCACCCGAGCTCCACGACGCGCGGTTTGATCCGCCGTTCAGCACCGTGCAAACCGGGGTGATTTCCGGTGGCAAAGCATTGAACATCGTCCCCGCCGATTGCCGCTTCGACTTCGAAATTCGCGCGCTGCCTTCGCATGATCCAGGTGAGGTTGCGCAGGCGTTGAAGGTCTACGCCGAGCAGCAGGTTTTACCGCGTATGCGTGCGGTGAGTGAACAGAGTGAGATTCGATTCAGCCAGTTGTCGGCGTATCCCGGCTTGGCCACCGATGCGCACAGCGAAGCGGCCGAGTTGATCGCCATGTTCTGCGACTCCCGGGAGTTCGGCACCGTGGCTTTCGGCACCGAAGGCGGCCTGTTCGATGCCGCCGGAATCCCCACCGTCGTCTGCGGCCCCGGCAGCATGGACCAGGGCCACAAACCCGACGAATTCGTCAGCCTCGAACAACTCACTGCCTGCGACACCATGCTGCAACGGATGCTGACCTCCATCGCCGACTGACACGCAACCTGTAGGAGCGAGGCTTGCCCGCGAAAGCGGTGTGTCAGTCAACCACGATGTTGAATCGTTCGGCCGCCTTCGCGGGCAAGCCTCGCTCCTACACGGTCCGTGGTGTTTTAACGATCCGGCAGGCCTGAAATCACGAAGCATTGAACACCCAAAAACCCCTGTGGGAGCTAGCCTGCTAGCGATAGCGATCTGTCAGCCAAATCAATTTTGACTGTCAAACCGCTATCGCCAGCAGGCTAGCTCCCACAGGTTTTTCGGCGACCCGGCGGCATACATTTTTTAACGTCTATACCCACAATCTTACTAATTTATCTATCCGCCCCCACCGCACATCATCCACTCCAACAAGAAAAGCGTCGCCCCCGTGCAGCGCTCACCGAAGTACGTCCACGTACTCAAATTGCCTTGGAGTCCGTCATGGTTACCACAGCAGCAACCTCCGCCCCGCTCATTGAGAAACACACCATCGGCTACGTGCCGCCCGAAGATCGCCACGGCAAAACCCGCGACCTGTTCACCCTCTGGTTCGGTGGCAACATCGCCCCGTTGCCCATCGTCACCGGCGCCCTCGGCGTGCAGATGTTCCACCTCAACCTGGTGTGGGGCATCGTCGCCATCCTCGTCGGCCACCTCGTCGGCGGCGTGCTGATGGCGTTGCACTCGGCGCAAGGCCCGCAGATGGGCATCCCGCAAATGATCCAGAGCCGCGCCCAGTTCGGCTCCCTCGGCGCGCTGCTGGTGGTGCTGATCGCCGGCATCATGTACATCGGCTTCTTCGCCTCCAACATCGTCCTCGCCGGCAAGTCCCTGCACGGCGTGGTCGACAGCGTCCCGGTGCCAGTCGGCATCGTCATCGGCGCCCTCGGTTCGGGCATCATTGGCATCATCGGCTACCGCTTCATCCATGTGCTCAACCGCATCGGCACTTGGGTGCTCGGCGCCGGCATCGTGCTCGGCTTCGGCTACATCTTCACCCACGTACAAACCGCCGACTTCCTCACCCGCGGCAGCTTCAACATCTCCGGCTGGCTCGCCACCGTCTCCCTCGCCGCGCTCTGGCAGATCGCCTTCGCGCCGTACGTCTCCGACTATTCGCGCTACCTGCCGGACAACGTGCCCGTCGCCGCCACGTTCTGGACCACTTATCTGGGCACCGTGCTCGGCTCCAGCCTCTCGTTCATCTTCGGCGCCGTCGCCGTGCTCGCCACGCCCGTCGGCATGGACACCATGGACGCCGTCAAACTCGCCACCGGCTCCATCGGCCCGCTGATGCTCGTGCTGTTCCTGCTTAGCGTCATCAGCCACAACGCCCTCAACCTCTACGGCGCCGTGCTGTCGCTGATCACCCTGGTGCAAACCTTCGCCTACCGCTGGATCCCCACCGCGAAAAGCCGTGCCGTCCTCTCCCTCATCATCCTTGCCGCCTGCTGCTTCGCCGCCGTCGGCGCGTCCGCCAATTTCATCGGCCACTTCGTCGACATGGTGCTGGTGCTGCTCGTGGTGCTGGTGCCGTGGACCGCGATCAACCTGATCGACTTCTACGCGATTCACAAAGGTCAGTACGACATCAAATCGATCTTCCAGGTCGATGGCGGGATCTACGGCCGCTACAACCCGCAGGCGTTGCTGGCGTATGCGATCGGGATCGCGGTGCAGATTCCGTTCATGAATACGCCGCTGTACGTCGGCCCGATCTCCGAACACATCAACGGCGCTGACCTGTCCTGGCTAGTCGGTTTGCTCATCACCTCCCCGCTCTACTATTGGCTGGCCAACCGCGACACCGCCTACAAACGCCGCCTCTCAACCGGAAAACTGGCCAACTCGATCTAACTAACCCCCCAATCCCCTGTGGGAGCGAGCCTGCTCGCGATGAGGCCCTGACAGCCAATACTGTTTTGCCTGCCAGACCACCCTCGCGAGCAATCCCACTTACGTCTCCCCAAAATTAAATGAACCCTGCCCAGCACACCCCACCTAACGGAAAGACTATCTGGAGGGTGACTAATGCAAATCGAAACAATCTGGATCGTACTCACAGCCGTTCTTTTGCTGGTCGAGCTATGGGCCATTAACCGAGTGCGCAAAGCCCAAGGCAAATCGAGCAACAAACTCTTGTGGATCGTGGTGATCGTGTTTGTGCCGCTGATCGGGCTGGTGGCGTGGGCGTTGGCGGGACCGAAACACACTGAGCACAATCCGCATTCACCGCAGGCTAGACAATGAGGTTGGATGGTCCGCGATAACGATTTGGAAACTGCACAATTCAAAACAACAAAGCCCCGATGATTTGGGGCTTTGTTGTTTCTGGCTATCCGATCAGCGTATGAGCCGCCGACAGCCATAATCTTTTGATTTTGCCTTCCGAAAATCGTGTAGGAAACCACCCGCCGTGGCGAGGGAGCTTGCTCCCGCTGGGCGGCGAAGCCGCCCCAAACCCCGCCCAACTTTTAAACGTGTCCACATCCTGTAGCAGCTGGCGAAGCCTGCGTTCGGCTGCGCAGCAGCCGCAATCCCGGCGCGCACGGTTCACCTGGCACTAAACACCTCTGGATTCACGTCAGTTACTCAGCCAAACGCAGTCTCCACCATCACCTACAAAATCCGGATTTCGGTCCTACAACCCCGTTTGCAGACGCCAAAATCGCCGCCTATATTCGACCCGTCGCTGACCAAAGTTAGCGATAGGGTTTCGCAGCCCAAAAAAGAGATGGCCTTAACCGTCGAATGAAAATTCTGGCAAAATTCGCCCGCGTTTCATTTCATGGCGGTTGTGCGTGGGAGACTTTCGAGTCTGCCGGGTTTAGGTCATCTCGGTCTGCGAACCCGCGTACAGCTGCCACCCACTTGTTTCGCAGCAAAAAGGTGGAGCCTCTATTTACTCTCGTAGAGAACTACCCAATGACCACGAACAACACGCCCCGCCGCTTCACCCCAATGTCCCAACTCGCCACCGACTACCCCGTCCTGCTCATCGACTACGACGCGCCACTGCGCGAACTCCACAACTGCCTCAGCGAACGTCTCAACGCCGTCCTCAAATACCTCAACCTCATGGCCTGCACCAGCCTCCCCGACTACGCCAAACACGACATCAACACCGTCACCAACATCGCCCGGATCATGGTCCAGGATGTGAGCGATGTGTTTCGGGTGATTGAGCAGCGTGGGTTTGATGTACCAAAGAGTCAGTGAGCTTTTGCGCTAAAAAAAAACCGCGTACTGCGGTTTTTTTAGTGCTTCTTTGAACGCCAACAATCGCCCGTCGTGCCGGTTTAGCCGCTCGAGCCGACCTGAATGTGTGGCCATGATCATGCGCATCGGGGTTAATCGACTTTGGTCTGCGTCTCTTCCACTCCCTTAAAGTTAATGGCACTCTGCCACACCATGGACAAACAGGCGCTGCACAAGCGTGTAGATCTGCTCAACATTTGCGACACCCACCAAAACAGGAAAGGACACCTCAATGAAAAAGTGGCTTCTTGCGTTCATTTTCTTCAACTCTGCCGTGTGCTCCGCCGCGACAATCCTCAACCCAATGGATTTTGACGGTTCCGAGGCTCAGAAAAAGCAAGTGATCGACTCCATCACCGCAACGGTGAAAAAAGACTACTGCGAGAAAATCGACATGTGCCAGGAGACCACCTTGCGCATGATGGAGAAGCAGAATCTCGACGCCTTCAAAGAAGCGACCAAAGCCACAGACCGTAAGATCATGAATGCTGTGATCCATGACTACTGCGAAAAAATCGACATGTGCAACTACGGCACGATCTGGATGATGTACAAGCAAAATTTAAAGGCAAGCAATAAATCACTAGCATGGTAGCCCACTCACTTTGTCCAGAGACGGCAACTCTGCTGCGCTCTGATTTCTTCAAAAGTAGAGACGCGTAGTAATACACCCTATGCAGTCTGAGCACAGGCTTTAGTTATTCAGGGATAACGCATGAAGAGAATAAACGTCGCCAACGTAGAAGAAGCCGTGGCGCTTGCGAATCAATTCAAACAGGAGGGTAAATACAACTGGTTCCGAGGCCAATTGCGCGAGTGGACACCGCAGTCTTCGCTTGAGCGCCGGTTGAATGAAAACCCGAACGCCAAGCCTCTGCTTGGGGCACAGCTAGACAGGTTTTTCGATTGGGCCAGAGATCAACCTCAGCTCGCGTATCTGGCGGAACCCGAGAATATAGATGCGCTTTTCGCTGTGCTCCAACATTACGGTTTTCCGACGGCCTATATCGATTTCACCACCGAGCCCGCAATCGCTGGTTTCTTCGCCTCCGATACCGCGCAACCTCCTGAAGCGCCTGGCAACTGCGTCATCTATTGTCTAGACACAACTGAGCTTGTCGATTTCTACAGCAAATTGAACCAGAGCATTGATCCTCGTTCTTTGCTTGTCGAACCAGTGGAGGTGGACGTACCCAATCTGTGGCGTCTGCAGTCACAACGTGGCCGTTTCTTGTTCGCGGACCACCCGTGGTATTTACACTACGCCATGGATCGCATCGTTTTTCCCTGGAGTGGTGCTCCCGCATTCCCCACCCGCGAACAGATCTATCCCGCCGGGAAAAGTTTTCTTGAGCAGTTGCTGGACCAGTATTTCTTCAATGAGAGAAAGCTTGAAAACCAAGCGTTCTTGAGAACGTTGGCCAACTTCACACATATTGATGTGGATGAGTTCTCAATGGACCAACAGGATTATTTCATCTCGCCTCCAAAGCCAATTGAGCACTGGAGCAGCGATGTACTGAGTGATTGGTCGCGAGCCCCCATTGAACACTTCGATTCAACCGTCGGCCGGCGAATGCCGATACCCTTACGCGTTGGAGACGCAGCGCCCGACTCTGCCTATCAGGTTCAGCAATCAATAAAGAACGCGCTTGAATGGTATCCGGGGCTGAGGGCCGAGGCGGTCGAGTGGCACTTTACAGGCTTACCCGACAATATCGATGAAAAGCACTTCGTCGCGTCGACTCGCGCTGCGTGGAACGGCATGCGCAACCTTCCCTACACGAACGAGGATATTGCCGCTGCGATGTCTGCTCTGGTAACCCTTTGTCGTCTATCGGACTGTTACGCGTTCGATGGCGCAAAGATAGACCAAGCATTTTCCAGTTGGATTTCCGATGCGATACGCGTTGAGTTTGGTAATCCGAACGGTGCGTACTCCCAAGCCTATTGTTCCAATGCTAACTTGCTTGACGCGCTGGACGCTGGCTGGAGGAAGAACTTGCATAACCCGCAGCTTGTTTCCATCATCACGGCATTCTGTTACATGCACGATCCGCGCCTCATGTTCGACTTCAAACGATTGTCCTGGATTTTTGCTCGAGAAGTGATCCCGTCACAACTGGCCATGAAGCGACCCATCGTGCTCTTTAATCCCGCTGAATTGGACAGCTTTGGCCTTTCTTAGATAAGGGTACTAATGACAAAGGTGACAGATCTATTTTTTATAAAATAGAGCTGCCACCTATATCAAGTTCAGTGAGACTTCGACTGCACCTTACCATTTACCAAAGTAACCACCATATACACATACAACTCAGTACCCCAAGTATAAACCTGCACAGGTCCACCTGAAGATGCTTCTTTTCCTGGTATCTTGACTACATCCAGTACTTGCTTATACGTCATTCCAGGCTTTATCGCATCGTACTGTTCATTGCTGATATTGGGACGTTGCGCCTTGATTGTTTCGAGATTAGGAAACCCGTTTTGATAGGTTACCGAGTTTCCATTTCCTGATACCACCGGACTGTTGGCACCATTGGTACTTTGCGAAACGGCTTTATCCGGCAGTACTAATGCACCCACAGATGCCAGCGCTCCCAAAATCCCTGCATACAGCCCAACTTTCTTGACATTGACCATGTAACGTCCTTGATATAACTAATAAAAATCACAGCGAGCGTATTTTCAACTCGCCGAACGACGGCTTGGGTGCTGTTTCGCCGAATTCGATGCCGACACCGATTGGGCGAAAGAAAGCGCAGTTTATTGATTTAGTTCCCAGGCCCATCTGCGTTCGCGATGCCTGCAGAAAAGACTCACCCTGAAACACCGCCGTCAAATCCTATCACTCATGGCGCAGAGCCACCACCACATGGACCGGGATGAAAAAACGACGAAAAAAGCCCGGCTCAGGGCCGGGCGGCGCCCCTGCCCGTCTTTCCCAATTGACGCAAGGTAAAAAGGTGACAGATCTATTTATGAACATAGATCTGTCACCTTTTTTCCAAAAGCCGAGTTCATCTAACAGCGCGGACTGAGGATCGAACTAACCGCCACCAGAGTTTCCTCCGATGCTGCTACCGTTGCCTGCCCTGGTTCGCCAGTCTTGGATCCAGCAGGCGTTGGGCCGTTGTCGGTCGTCCCGCCATTAAGCGAAAAGGTGTCAGATCTATTTATTTAAATTGATCTGTTACCTTTTTGTTCCTTTTTATTAGTTGGGCGAGAAGATTGTTTTCTCAATCAGCCCAGCAACATCCTTCGCACCAAAACACCGAAACTTAACGCTGCCAGCGCCGGTATCCAGTCGGATGATCTTCGTCATGAACCCGCCTTCAATCGTGACCTTCCGGATTAATGCCAGTGGGAGTTCAATATCCAGCGTCCCATCCTGAACGAGGCGATTCATGGCATTGGCACTCAAACGAACCATCGATTGGGTCAGCTCCATCTTCCCGCCAACCCAAAGTCCTCCGTACGCTTCCTTGAAGGCCTCCAGCACATCGCCTAACGCGCCCACATTGCCCGCCTCAGCCATGGAATATAAATCGTCCACGTTGTCGTAATTCACCTCGGCATCGGCCACCAGAAAATTCACCAACTTCGACTTCAAAACCTGTCCAGTCATCTTTGCCTCTCCATAATTTGAGTCGCAGCCCTGAAATCCAGATGCCTGTTTGTCGCTGTAAGCGCCGTTCTATTTGGCAGCCAGTACTCATGTTAATATGCCATCACCCTATCAATGAAGTACACCCGCATGGATGCCACGTTCCTCCGCCCTTTCAGCTTTTTTTCACTGCTGACCGTTGCCGTGATCCTCTCTGGATGCCAAGCAACAACACCCGCTCAAATCAAAACACCTGAGGCCCAGCCGGGTTTTGCGGTTTTCAACAGTGTGCTGTTCGAGACACCGGAGCCGAACTCGATCGTGCGTGAGGGCGATCGGATCACCTATCTAGTGACTTCGTCCCCAAGTCCGGATCTCCACTATCTGGCACGTTTCGACGCCCACTGCAGCCAGCCGGATGCGCAAATGGCTTACCGCAGCAAAGCGGGAATGTCGCTATTTGCCGCCAACCCGCGGGGGCTTTCGGAGGAGTACCGGCAATTGCCTGCGGAACAAAAGAGCCAGTACCTGCAAAGTGCGCAGTTGAAACAGGTGTGTGCCCAGACAGCACCTCCTCAATGGCGCGTGTTCTCGGCACCCGAGCATCAGGATTGGCAGATGATCGACCGCAGCAGCCTGACAGTAAAAGGTGATGAGGTGACTTTCTGGACGGCTCGGGTACTGCCCGGCGAGATGTTGATGCCCGGCAAAAACGCCTTGTATGGGCAGGTACGCCAGCGGTGGACGGCCAACTGCGCCCTGCAACAACTGACTGCGTTAAGCCATTTCTACCTTGATACTCACAGCCGTGTACTCGCTGGAAGCATGCAGACCGATCTCAAACCCATCGGCCCGCAAAGCCTCGGCGCCGATGAGCGTCAGCTGGTTCAGGTGGCCTGTGGCAAACCGCAGTCGCTTGACCAATACAAACCATTTGAAGGGCGTGAGCAGTCGCCCTTCGAACCACCGGCCCCCGTCGTTGCTGCCCCGGTGTTGAAAGCCATCGAGGCATTGAATATGCCCAAACCGGAGAAAAGCATTCAGCACCTGCGCCGGGTGTTCAAGGATAACTCCGAGCCAAGACAGTATTCAGATGAAGGCGTGCGGCTCAACGGGCGTGACTCGACATACCTTTCAGGAGAGGCAGGCAATCAACTGACAGAGCGTTATGAAGACAGACGCGGTCATTGGGTCAAAGCCACGTTCCGAGGCCTGATTGTCCTGGCGGAAAGTGAATTCAGCTCTCGTGCAGGTGAGATATCGATTGAGGATAAGGCGCTGACGAACCTCAGCTTCGAGGGCGATTGGGCGCACATGCCGGTCGGCGCACTTCTGCGATACACGGCGCAGGAGATGCGGCTTCAATACACCAACGGCGGGAAAGGTCCCAGAGCCCTGGTGCCGGTCGACGACAGGTTCAGCTGTGAGGTGCTGTCGCAGAAACCCGCCAGCACGTATCACCCGAGTTTGATCGGGACTGCCAAGGTAATCAGCTGCATAAAAGATTCTTACCAATACAGCACCGACATTTACGTCTACCTCGAAACGTATGGAATGTTTGTGCCGTTCCAATACGTCACGAAGAACGTGCAGGCAGAATGGACGATTGAGGTGGTGGAATCTTAAGTGGCCTAGCCATTAAAAAGTGAACAGATCTTGTCCGCATTTTTCAGCCACAAAAAACCCGCATCACTGCGGGTTTTTCATGACCTGTTTTTAGCCCTGCCCTCCTTTCCGAATCAAAGCAAAAGTCCCTTCACCATTGGTACACACGCCAACTGAAGCCCTGAAGGTGAATGGTAAATAGCAGGTTCATTGCCCACAAAACCGCAGCGCCGATAAAAGTCAGCCGCGTTCAACGTGGCGTCCAGATTGACCTCCTTCAGGCCAAACTCCCGCGCCAGGCATTCCAGATGGTTGAGCATCTTCAAGCCGATGCCTTGTCCCATGAACCCCGGCAGCACAAAGATCGCGCCGATTTCGCTGTTCTCCAGATCAAGCATCCCTGTCGCCACCGGTTCATCCTGAATACAGCCCAGATAAAAGTGTTTTTCCATTAAATCGCCATACCCATCATTGGCGGCTCCGGCTGTCCAGGCGAGCATTTGTTCTGCGGTATAAGCGCCGATGCATTGGTGCCGTATCGCTTGAAGGCGAATATCGAATGCGGTTTGGGCATCGCTTGGCTGGGCTCGTCTGATCTCGAACATTTCATTCTCCTTGAGCCATCGGTGGACGGAGAACTAAAAAGCCCCGTCCATTTCTGGCGGGGCCTTGTGTCACTACGTCAAATCCTGTGAACGCGTGACCTCACGGCCCGCCAGCGGCGGTCATGGAAGTGCACATCATGTTCATGCGGGAAATGGAAGTCATGGGTCGATAGTGTTTTGAATGATCCGGGTTGTCAATTTAGAGGGGGAAATTGGTCGGCCTTCCCACGTCACGAATTTGTACTATTTTTATAGATTCTCTGGATTGACCTGTTCCTGATCAGAACAGGCTGACGGTCATCAATAATCCGTAACAGGAGATCGCATCATGAAGCGCTTGCTTGGGTCCTTTGGATTCTCATTGTTACTGGTGGCATCGGCGGTGTTTGCTCATCACGGCTGGAGTGAGTACGACTCGAGCAAAGCCTTGCAGCTGGACGGAACAATCGAGGAGTCCGGTTATTCCCACCCGCACGGGTTCGTTCGCCTGAAGACCGACGACAAGACCTGGAACATTGTGCTGGCGCCGCCCTCGCGCATGGAGAACCGTGGTCTTTCCAAGGAAATGCTGAGTGTCGGAAAACGGGCTACGGTGGTGGGCTATCAGAATCGCAGCAACCCCGATGAACTGCGCGCAGAACGCATCACGGTCGACAACAAAACCACTGAGTTACGCTGATGCAGACAACTGGTACCAGCGGTGGATCGGGTCCGGGCGGCTGGCTGGACTATCTGGGTGACTCGCAACTGGGGTCGGCCATGCGAAGCGAGTTATGGCTGTATCCGATCGTCGAGGTGGTTCACATCCTTGGTTTCGTGGTGCTTGTCGGCTCTGTCGTCATGTTCGACCTGCGGGTTCTCGGGCTGTCGAGAGATCTTGCGGTGACGGCACTGGCTCGCCACCTCCTGAGGTGGGGAGTCGCGGCCCTGCTATTGATCGTCCCGGCTGGGCTGATGATGTTTTCAGCCCATCCGCACGACTTCGCATCCAACGGCGTTTTCATTCTTAAGCTTTGCTTGATCGGTATTGCGGGCCTCAATGCGGCTCTTTTTCACGTGGGTGTCTTCCGTTCAGTAGCCCGGTGGAACACCGACATCGCGGCGCCTGGAATAGCAAAAATCCAGGCGATCTTTTCGATTATGTTATGGGTCAGCGTGGTGTTTTGCGGTCGACTGTTGGCGTACACCTGACAGGGCAAAATAGAAAAAATGACCTGATCTATTTATTCCACTTCCAACAAATAGTATTAGAGTGCCCACCTCTAAGCGCTACGGATAGAAACGCCCATGAAACCGTTGTATTCAGGCTCGCTCCTGCTTCTGATTGCGGGTTGCTCGCCGATCCCGCAATACGAAACTCCCGCCAATGCGCCCCAAGCTCAGATTCGCAGTGAAATGGACGCACTGATCAACCGTCGCAACTACCTGACCCTTAGCGCAGCGCCGACCACAGCCTGCAAGTACGGCAGGTCGGTACCCGTTACACCCGCACGGGAACTGTTCTCGGTCAGTGGTGGGTACCCCTCGAAACCCGAAGGTTTTCGAGCCATTGAAGCGGGCAAACCGATTCACCTGGTGCTGGAAGGCGGGGCCAGCGGCAACCGCAGATGCACGGTCGATTTTGTCAGTGAGTTCCTGCCGGGCGCCCGCTATGTGATCAAGGGCGGAATCACTGATGGCCCCAATGTCATGAGCGGCTGCCAGATCAACATCGTTGATCTGGATTCCGGAGCTCGACTCTTTCAGGCTAAACAGTCACCGGCCAACGGCTGTGCTCTGGATCGGTTATCACTGCCAACGCCTTGAGCGCGCTGACTGATTGAGCGCTGTCATCTATTCCGTTACTGATCGTCGGGCCCTCAACGGCGTCGGCATCAGCGTTTGTCATTTTCGTTCCTTGAAAAGTGACCGCATCCTAACGATCGTAAGCTAAACAGCGGCATGTCTAATGACCAAACATCAGTCCAACAGTGCAACCTTCTTCAGCAGCTCGTACAACCCGGCAGGAACCAGCGGCGTATCGCCAGTAAGACTGTCGAGCGGCAGCCACTTCGCAATAAAGGCAGCGCCATCGCTTTCGTGAGCGTTCAAGTGGGGCCGTTCATAGACGGCGGCATCCACGAATTTTGCATCGTAGACCTGCACGATTTCGTGCCCGGGCGTGCCGGCATAGGTGAAGATGTTTTCGAGCGTGCCGAGCAGGCGAACATCGGTGATGGATATACCAAGTTCTTCATCGACTTCACGTATTACGGCTTGGGCGCTGGTTTCGCCAAACTCGATTCCGCCACCGATTGGGCGCAAGAATGGCTTTCCAGTAACGGGGTCCAGTGCTTCGTTGACCAGTATCTTGCCATCGTGATGGAAGATGCAGAGTGCTAGGGCGCGAATGCGGAGTGAGGTCATGAGGTGAAGTCCATTTACTTTGTTTAAACCCTATAGCAGCTGCTGCCCATCGGCGTTGGCCGCGGATGCAGCCTTCGGCAGGTGCTACAGGGTGTCCGTTTTGATATCAGAAGTTAGCCGGCGTGTTGGCACTGATGATTTCAGCTTCATCCTGGCCGATATTGCGAAACTTGTGAGGCAGCGTCGTCGGGAAGTAATACCCGTCGCCAGCGTTGAGCACACTGATCTGTCCATCAACCGTCAGCTCAACAGTGCCCCGAGTCACGAGCCCACACTCCTCCCCTTCCGAATGCACAATCGGCTCTTCCCCCGAACTCGCCCCCGGTGCGTATTGCTCACGCAACAAGCGCATCTGCCGGCTCGGCACCGAAGCCCCAATCAGCAGCAACCGCAGCCCATGACGGCCGAGATCCGGCTGTTCATTGGCGCGGAACACGTATTGGTGCTCGCGCGGCGGTTGGTCGAAGGTGAAGAAGTCCGCCAGGGACATGGGAATGCCTTCGAGCAGTTTTTTCAGGGAGCTGACGGAGGGACTGACGCGATTCTGTTCGATCAGGGAGATGGTGGCATTGGTGACGCCGCTACGCCGGGCCAGCTCGCGCTGGGAGAGTTTGTAGCTTTCGCGTACTAGTTTGAGTCGTGAGCCCGTGTCCATGACAGCCTTATGCGAGGAATACTTAAGGGTTATGGGGGTGGATGGCGGGCGACTTTTGGCCGCGAAAGTACCGCTTCCCTGTCCCGGAAATGTGAAAGGCGGGTATTAAATCACGTTTGAGGGTGTTGCTCAGCAGGTTCGATAAGTGGTTGGGTGAAAAGGTTGTTGGGGGTTGATGCCAGCCAGTTCAGCGACGCAAGCTGCGGGATTGAGTCTGCTTGTGATGAGCGTGAGTCAGGCGATATCGATGGTGACTGATAGGGCCTCATCGCGAGCAGGCTCGCTGCCACAGTTTGATCTGTGTGTTAGCCGAGTTTGTGTACACCGCTAATCCCTGTGGGAGTGAGCCTGCTCGCGATGGCGGCGGTTCTGGCGACATCGATGTTGACTGTGCCGTCGTCTTCGCCAGCAAGCTTGGCTCCTACAGGGATTGCGTTGGGGCTAGATGCCGAACCGGTCACGCAGTGCGTAATACGCGGCGCCCATGGCGGTGAGCGGGGCCTGGAAGGTGCGGCCGCCGAGCATGGGCATGTGCGGGAGCGACGCGAAGGCATCGAAGCGTTCGGCGTCGCCGCGGATCATTTCCGAGATCAGTTTGCCGGCCAGGTGCGAGCAGGTGACGCCGTGGCCGCTGTAGCCTTGCATGTAGTAGGCATTTTTCTCGATGCGGCCGAATTGCGGCATGCGTGACATGGTCAGCAGGAAGTTGCCGGTCCAGCGGTAATCGATTTTCACGTCCTTCAGTTGCGGGAAGGTCTTGAGGATTTTCGGCTTGATCAGTTGCTCGATATCGTCCGGTTCACGGGCGCCGTAGACCACGCCGCCGCCGTACAGCAAACGGTTGTCGGCGGTGAGGCGGTAGTAGTCGAGCAGGTAGTTGCAGTCTTCGACGCAGTAGTTGTTCTTGATCAGGCTGCGTGCAACTTGCTCGGACAACGGTTCGGTGACGACGATTTGCGAGCCGCACGGCATGCTTTTGCGCGTGACGCGGTTGTCGAGGTCTTGCGGCAGGTAGGCGTTGCCGGCGATCAGCAGGTATTTGGCGCGCACGATGCCTTTGGCGGTGCGCACGGTGATCGGTTCGCCGTAGGTGATTTCCACTGCGGCGGATTGCTCGTAGATCTTGCCGCCCAGGCCGATGATGGCCGAGGCTTCGCCGAGGGCCAGGTTCAGCGGGTGGATGTGGCCGCCCTGCAGGTCGAGCAGGCCGCCGACGTAGTTGTCGCAACCGACTTCGCGCTTGATATCAGCGGCGTCGAGCATTTTCAGGTTTTTGTTGCCGTAGCGCTCCCAGCTGCTTTTCTGCTCGGCCAGGCCTTTGAGCTGCTTCTTGTTCAGCGCAGCAAAAATGCCGCCCGGCTTGTAGTCGCACTGGATGTCGTAGTGTTGTATGCGCTGACGAATGATGTCGGCGCCTTCGAAGATCATGCTGCCGAGGACTTCGGCGGTCTTGTCGCCGTAGCGTTCTTCGATCACATCGACATCGCGGCTGTAGGAGTTGACCAGTTGGCCGCCGTTGCGACCGCTGGCGCCGAAACCGACTTTGGCGGCTTCCAGCACGGTCACGCTGTAGCCCGCTTCGCAGAGGAACAGCGCCGAGGACAAACCGGTGTAGCCGGCGCCGATGATGCAGACGTCGCAGTCCACCGCTTGTTCGAGTACCGGGAAGTCGCCGGTGAAGTTGCGGGTGGCGGCGTAGTAGCTGTTTACGTGGGTTTGTTTCACAGAATCTTGTTTCATAGCTTTCTCCGATGGCCACCGGCAGCGTGCCGGTGACCGTCGCTTTTTTATAGGTATTAGAGCTTGATCCAGGTCGCTTTGAGTTCGGTGTATTTGTCGAACGCGTGCAGCGATTTGTCCCGACCGTTACCCGACTGCTTGTAGCCACCGAACGGCGCAGTCATGTCGCCGCCGTCGTACTGGTTGACCCAGACGCTGCCGGCACGCAAGCCACGGGCGAAGGTGTGGGCCTTGCTCAGGTTGCTGGTCCAGACGCCGGCGGCCAGGCCGAAGATGCTGTCGTTGGCGATGGCGAGCGCTTCTTCAGCGGTGTCGAAGGTGATCAGCGACAGCACCGGGCCGAAGATTTCTTCACGGGCGATGGTCATGGCGTTGGTCACGCCGTCGAAAATCGCCGGTTCCACGTACAGGCCACCGGTGGCTTCGAGAGTGCGACTGCCGCCCGCGATCAGTTGCGCGCCCTGGTCTTTGCCGACCTGGATGTAGCGCAACACGTTGTCCAGTTGCCGCTGATCGACGACCGCGCCGACGGTGGTTTCCGGGTCCAGCGCATGCCCCGGTTTCCACGCTTGCAGCGCTTCCACCAGCAGCGGAATGAACTGCTCGCGGATCGAACGCTCCACCAGCAAACGCGAACCGGCGGTGCAGACTTCGCCCTGGTTGAAGGCAATCGCACCGGCCGCCGCTTGTGCTGCCGCGCGCAAATCCGGCGCGTCGGCAAACACCACGTTCGGGCTCTTCCCCCCCGCTTCGAGCCAGACGCGTTTCATGTTGCTTTGACCGGCGTAGATCAGCAGTTGCTTGGCAATCGCGGTGGAGCCGGTGAAGGCCAGCACGTCGACGTCCATGTGCAACGCCAGCGCCTTGCCGACGGTATGGCCGTAGCCCGGCAGGACGTTGAACACGCCTTTCGGAATGCCGGCGTCCAGCGCCAACTGGGCGATACGGATCGCGGTCAGTGGCGACTTTTCCGAAGGCTTGAGGATGAACGAGTTGCCGGCGGCCAGGGCCGGGGCGAACTTCCAGCTGGCCATGATCAGCGGGAAGTTCCACGGCACAATCGCGGCGACCACGCCCGCAGGTTCGCGGGTGATGAGGCCCAACTGGTCGTGCGGCGTGGCGGCGACTTCGTCGTAGATCTTGTCGATGGCCTCGGCGCTCCAGCGGATCGCGTTGGCGGTCGCCGGGATGTCGATGTTCATCGAATCGTTGATCGGCTTGCCCATGTCGAGGGTTTCGAGCAGGGCCAGTTCTTGCTGGTTGGCCAGGATCAGGTCGGCGAAGCGGATCAGGATGCGCTTGCGCTCGGCCGGGGCGAGGTTGGCCCAGATGCCGGACTCGAAAGTGCGGCGTGCGACGGCCACGGCTTCGTTGGCGTCGGCTTCGTCGGTACTGGCGACGTTGGCGAGAAAGCGGCCGTCGACCGGGCTGATGCATTCGAAGGTGTCACCGCTGAGTGCCGGGCGGTACTGGCCGTCGATGAAGGCGCGGCTTTCGATGGTGAGGGACTGGAAGCGTTGTTCCCAGTCGCTGCGGGTGTTTGTCATGGTTGTGACTCGACGCAGAGGAAATTGGGTGGGTGTCTGGCTGATGTGTTTGGCTTGGGGTCCAGCCCTCACCCTAGCCCTCTCCCGGGGGGAGAGGGGACTGATCGGGGGATGCTCGGGAACTCCTGCGACCTGAAGCTTTTGTACCGACTCCATAATCGACTGGATCGGTCAGGTCGCTGAATGTCCTGAGATAACTCGGTCAGTCCCCTCTCCCTCTGGGAGAGGGTTAGGGTGAGGGCCTTTCAGACTCAAACGGTGTGCAAATACCAGTTGTACTCAAGGTCCGAGATGGAGTTCTCGAACTCGGCCAGCTCGCTTTCCTTGCACGCCACGAACACGTCGATGTACAGCGGGTCGATGTAGCGCGACATGACTTCGCTGTCGTCCAGCTCGCGCAGGGCATCGCGCAGGTTGTTCGGCAGGCTCTGCTCGTTTTGCTCGTAGCTGTTGCCTTCCACCGGGGCGCCCGGCTCGATTTCGTTGGTCAGGCCATGGTGAATACCGGCCAGCACCGACGCCATCAACAAGTACGGGTTGGCATCGGCGCCCGCCACGCGGTGTTCGATGCGCACCGAATCTGCCGAACCGGTCGGCACTCGCACCGCCACGGTACGGTTGTCGATGCCCCAGCTCGGCGAGTTCGGCACATAGAACTGCGCGCCGAAGCGACGGTACGAGTTGACGTTCGGGCACAGGAAAGCCATCTGCGCCGGCAGGGTCTCGAGCACACCGCCGATCGCGTGTCGCAGCGCGGCGTTCTGCTCGGGATCCTCGCTGGCAAAGATGTTGTTGCCCTCTTTGTCGAGAATCGAAATGTGCACGTGCAAACCGTTGCCCGCCTGGCCCGGATACGGCTTGGCCATAAACGTGGTGTCCATCTCGTGGTCGTAGGCGATGTTCTTCACCAGACGCTTGAGCAGCACCGCGTAGTCGCAGGCCTTGATCGGGTCGTTGACGTGATGCAGGTTCACTTCGAACTGCGCCGGGGCGCTTTCCTTGACGATGGCGTCGGCAGGAATACCCTGCTCTTTCGCCCCTTCAAGGATGTCTTGCAGGCAGTCGACGTATTCGTCGAGGTCGTCGATCAGGTAGACCTGGGTCGACACCGGACGCTTGCCCGACACCGGCGAACGCGGCGACTGTGGACGACCGTTCACGTTGTCCTGGTCGATCAGATAAAACTCGAGTTCGAATGCCGCGCAAATGGTCAGGCCAAGCTCATCGAACTTGCGCACCACATTGGCCAGCACTTCGCGCGGATCTGCGAAGAACGCCTCGCCTTCAAGTTCGTGCATGGTCATCAGCAACTGAGCGGTTGGGCGCTTCTGCCAAGGCTCGATGCTCAGGGTGCCCGGGATGGGGAAGCAGATTCGGTCCGAGTCGCCGATGTCCAGACCCAGGCCGGTGCTTTCCACCGTAGAACCGTTGATGTCCAGAGCAAACAGTGACGCCGGGAGGTTGATGCCTTTTTCGTAAACCTTATGAAGACTGGTGCGTTCGATGCGCTTGCCGCGCACCACACCGTTCATATCCGCAATCAGAAGGTCGACGTACAAAACCTCAGGATATTTCTTAAGGAATGCGTTTGCTTCGTTGAGTTGAACGGTACGCAGAGGGACCGACATGATGCACCTATTAGCTGTTAATTATTATGTTCACTACCTTGTTGCGAGCCCAGTCAACCCGAACGGCAAAGTGAAGTCAATAGCGAACACCTGGCCTCTCAACCTTTATTTTCAGGCCTTTTTGGGGGACGAGAGTGCCAATTTAGTCATGCGCACTGCGTAAACCCTGATGATCAGACGTGCGGCGTTTAGAATTTTTTACATGAGAGTTGTTAATTAAAATCAACAAGGCTAAGCTCCGGAAAAGCTCGTTCAAGTGTGAAACTTCGAGGTGATAAAAATGGCATTCAAGCCATTGATCGGCGTTACAGCGTGCGTCAAACAGATTGGCCTGCACCCCTACCACATCAGCGGCGACAAGTACTTGCGTGCTGTCAGCGTTGCGGCTTTGGGGCTGCCTGTGGTCATTCCTTCCTTAGGCGATTTGACTGAAATCGAAGATGTGCTGGCGCATCTCGACGGTCTGCTGCTGACCGGCTCTCCTTCAAACGTGGAACCTTTCCACTATCAAGGCCCGGCCAGTGCCCCCGGCACGGATCACGATCCGGCGCGGGACGCCACTACCCTTCCTTTATTGCGTGCAGCCATTGCGGCGGGCGTTCCGGTGCTCGGCATCTGCCGCGGCTTCCAGGAAATGAACGTGGCGTTCGGCGGCAGCCTGCATCAGAAGGTGCATGAACTGCCGGGCATGCTCGATCACCGCGAAGCGGACAGTCCGGAGCTGGCGGTGCAATACGCACCGGCCCATGCGGTGACGGTGCAGCCGGGTGGTGTATTCGAAGCGCTGGAGTTGCCGGCGGAGTTCATGGTCAATTCGATTCACAGTCAGGGCATCGACCGACTGGCGCCGGGATTGCGCTCGGAAGCAGTTGCGCCAGACGGCTTGATCGAGGCGATTTCGGTGGAGCACAGCAAGGCGTTTGCCGTCGGCGTGCAATGGCATCCGGAATGGCAGGTCCTTTCGAATCCACCCTATTTAAGTATTTTCCAGGCGTTCGGCGATGCGTGCCGGCAACGGGCCGCGCTGCGTAAAACCCGCTGACTTAAAACACCCCTTTACTGCCCCCGCGAGTCCGGCGGGCGTGCCTTTGCGCGTCCGTGACTTGCGAAACAACACACTGCAATAACAACAAGTACGACCCAGGCAGCCAGGATGGCGGCGCCGAATTAGCCTGAGCGGTCAGCAAGCGCAATCCCCTGTAGGAGCGAAGCTTGCTCGCGAAGGCGGTGTATCAGGCAACGATGATGTCGACTGACACGCCGTCTTCGCGAGCAAGCTTCGCTCCTACAAGGGCAAGCGCCAACCGGTAATACCGGCTCAGGCTAGCAATCCACTCTTAAGTCAGGCCGCGTTGGCCCGACGACTGAAACCTGTTGGGAGTTTCACATGGCAAACGCCTCCAGCACTTACAGGAAGGCTCTTGAAGGTCACCAGACATCGAAAAAGGTGTTGGTGAAAGTCGACCGCGTCACCAAGAAGTTCGACGAAACCTGCGCCGTAGACGATGTCTCGCTTGAGATTCATCAAGGGGAAATCTTCGCCCTGCTCGGTGGTTCCGGCTCCGGCAAATCGACCCTGCTGCGCATGCTCGCCGGCTTCGAGCGCCCGACCGAAGGACGGATTTTCCTCGACGGTGTCGACATCACCGACATGCCGCCGTACGAACGGCCGATCAACATGATGTTCCAGTCGTACGCCCTGTTCCCGCACATGACCGTGGCGCAGAACATTGCCTTCGGCCTCAAACAGGACCGTTTGCCCGCCAGCGAAATCGACGCCCGCGTTGAAGAGATGCTGCGCCTGGTGCACATGACTCAATACGCTAAACGCAAACCCCATCAGTTGTCCGGCGGTCAGCGTCAGCGCGTGGCCCTCGCCCGCTCCCTGGCCAAGCGTCCGAAGCTGCTGTTGCTCGACGAACCGATGGGCGCACTGGATAAAAAGCTGCGCTCGCAGATGCAACTGGAGTTGGTGGAAATCATCGAGCGCGTCGGCGTGACCTGCGTGATGGTGACCCACGACCAGGAAGAGGCCATGACCATGGCCCAGCGCATTGCGATCATGCATCTGGGCTGGATCGCGCAGATCGGCAGCCCGATCGACATTTATGAAGCACCGGTCAGCCGCATGGTCTGCGAATTCATCGGCAACGTGAACGCCTTTGAAGGCACGGTGGTGGAAGACCTGGAAGGTCACGCGATCATTCACAGCCCGGACCTGGAGCAGAAGATTTACGTCGGTCACGGCGTCAGCACTTCGGTGCAGGACAAGTCGATCACCTACGCGATCCGTCCGGAAAAAATGCTGGTCAGCACCCTCAAGCCGGACACCCGTTACAACTGGTCCGAAGGCAAGGTGCATGACATCGCTTACCTCGGCGGTCACTCGGTGTTTTACGTCGAGCTGCCTGGCGGCAAGGTCGTGCAATCGTTCATGGCCAACGCCGAACGCCGTGGCGCCCGTCCGACCTGGGACGACAAGGTCTACGTGTGGTGGGAAGACGACAGCGGCGTGGTACTGCGCTCATGAAAACACTCAATCAGCAGTTCATGCGGCTGATGCCGAGTGGTCGAAAGCTCGTCATCGGGATTCCGTTCCTGTGGCTGTGCCTGTTTTTCCTGTTGCCGTTCTTCCTGGTGATGAAGATCAGCTTCTCGGAAGCGGCCCTGGCCATTCCTCCCTACTCCGAGATCTACACTTTCGCCGAGCAGAAATTCCAGCTGCTGCTGAACATCGGCAACTACTCGCTGCTGACCGAAGATGAGCTGTACATCTCGGCCTACTTCGGCTCGTTGAAGGTCGCGTTTTTAAGCACGCTGATGTGCCTGGTGATCGGTTTCCCGATGGCCTACGCGATCACCAAGGCGAACAAGGAAACGCAAAACGTTTTGCTGTTGCTGATCATGATGCCGACCTGGACCGCGATCCTGATCCGCGTGTATGCGTGGATGGGCATTCTCAGCAACAACGGTTTGCTCAACGGGTTTTTGATGTGGACCGGGCTGACGGATCACCCGATCGAGATCCTCAACACCAATACCGCCGTGTATATCGGCGTGGTGTATGCGTATCTGCCGTTCATGGTGCTGCCGCTGTACGCCAACCTGGTCAAGCACGATCAAAGCTTGCTGGAAGCCGCGTCCGACCTGGGTTCGAGCAACTTCAACAACTTCTGGAAAATCACCGTGCCGCTGGCCAAGAACGGGATCATTGCCGGCTGCATGCTGGTGTTCATTCCGGTGGTCGGTGAGTTCGTGATTCCGGAACTGCTGGGCGGCCCGGAGACCCTGATGATCGGTCGCGTGCTGTGGCAAGAGTTCTTCAACAACCGCGACTGGCCGGTGGCGTCTGCCCTGGCGGTGGTAATGCTGTTGATCCTGATTGTGCCGATCCTGTTGTTCAACCGTAGCCAGGCCAAAGAGATGGAGGGTCGGGGATGAAACGCTTCGGATTTTCAAAGTTCATGCTGATTTTCGGCCTGTCGTTTATCTACCTGCCGATGCTGATTCTGGTGATTTACTCGTTCAACGCCTCCAAGCTGGTCACCGTTTGGGGCGGCTGGTCGTTCAAGTGGTACGCCGGCTTGCTCGACAATACGCAACTGATGGGCTCGGTGGTGCGCTCGCTGGAAATCGCCTGCTACACGGCGATTGCCGCTGTCGCGTTGGGGACGTTGGCCGCGTTTGTATTGACTCGGGTGACGCGCTTCAAGGGACGCACGTTGTTCGGTGGCTTGGTGACGGCGCCGTTGGTGATGCCGGAAGTGATCACCGGTCTGTCGCTGTTGCTGCTGTTCGTGGCGATGGCGCAGTTGATCGGTTGGCCGATGGAGCGTGGCATCGTCACCATCTGGATCGCCCACACCACGTTCTGTGCAGCGTATGTGGCGGTGGTGGTCTCGGCGCGTTTGCGTGAGCTGGACTTGTCCATCGAAGAAGCGGCCATGGACCTGGGGGCGAAGCCGTTCAAGGTGTTTTTCCTGATCACCATTCCGATGATCGCGCCGTCACTGGCGGCCGGCGGCATGATGTCGTTTGCCTTGTCGCTGGATGACCTGGTGCTGGCGAGTTTTGTGTCGGGGCCGGGTTCGACGACGTTGCCGATGGAAGTGTTCTCGGCGGTGCGTCTGGGCGTGAAGCCTGAGATCAATGCCGTGGCCAGTTTGATTTTGTTGGCGGTTTCGATCGTAACGTTCATGGTCTGGTACTTCAGCCGCCGCGCCGAAGCCACCCGTAAACGCGCGATTCAGGAAGCGATGGACCAGACCGCGAGCGAGTCGTGGCAGCAACCTGAAAAGCGAATGGCGGAAGCGACGGCGTAGTGCCGTTGTTGATGAGGTGAGTGAACACAAAAACTGTGGCGAGGGGATTTATCCCCGTTGGGTCGCGAAGCGGCCCCAAAACCTGCAACCGAGGTGTATCAGGTACACCGCGTGTGATGGTTTTACGACTGCTTCGCAGCCGAACGGGGATAAATCCCCTCGCCACAAATAGATCCCTTCACTACAGGTAAATCCCCTTACTGCAGGGTTTTGTGTTCACTGCATCTTGCTGTGTGATTTTGAATAAAAAAGAAATGGAGTTGTACCGATGAAAATGTTTGGCAGGACTCTGCTGACACTGTCCTTATTGGGCGCAATGGCTACTGGCGCCCAGGCCAATGACAAGGTTCTGCGCGTCTATAACTGGTCGGATTACATCGCCCCGGACACGGTCAAGAAGTTCGAAGACGAGACCGGCATCCGCGTGACCTACGATGTGTTCGACAGCAATGAAACCCTTGAGGCGCGGCTGCTCGCAGGCAAATCCGGCTATGACATCGTTGTGCCGTCCAACAGTTTCCTGGCCAAGCAGATCAAGGCCGGGGTCTATCAGGAACTGGACAAGTCGAAGCTGTCGAACTGGAAAAACCTCAACCCGGTGCTGCTTAAAAACGCGTCCGCGAGCGACCCGGATAACGGTCATGCTTTCCCGTACATGTGGGGCTCCATCGGCATTGGTTTCAACCCAGCCAAGGTCAAGGAAGTGCTCGGCGCCAACGCACCGACCAACTCCTGGGACTTGCTGTTCAAACCGGAAAACGCGGAAAAGCTGAAAGCCTGCGGCATCAGTTTCCTCGACTCGCCGACAGAAATGCTCCCGGCCGCCCTGCACTACCTGGGCTACCCGGCGAACTCCCAGGACAAGGCGCAGATCGCCGAAGCCGAAGCGCTGTTCATGAAGATTCGGCCGTCGGTGGCGTACTTCCATTCGTCGAAATACATCTCCGATCTGGCCAACGGCAATATCTGCGTCGCGGTCGGGTACTCCGGCGACGTGCTGCAGGCCAAAGCGCGCGCCCAGGAAGCGGGCGACAAGGTGAAGATTGACTACAGCATTCCGAAAGAAGGGGCCGGCAGCTTCTACGACATGGTCGCGATCCCGCGGGACGCGGCAAACGTCGAGAACGCCTACCTGTTCATGAACTTCCTGATGCGCCCGGACATCATCGCCGAGATCACCAACAACATCGGCTACAGCAACGCCAACGCAGCGGCCACGCCGTTGGTGGATGAGGCGATCCGGAATGACCCGGGGTCGTACCCGCCGCAAGCGGTGATGGCGACGTTGTATGCGATTCCGGATATGCCGATCGGTGTTCAACGGGTGATGACCCGGGGCTGGACGCGGGTGAAGCTCGGGAAGTAATTGCTGAATTTGAAACCGCCATCGCGAGCAGGCTCGCTCCCACAGGGGATTCGTGTCGTTCACAAGCCTGTGTTCCATCACGGAATAATGTGGGAGCGAGCCTGCTCGCGATGAGGCCAGAGCTTTCACCATCAATGCTGGCAGGTATTACCGTTTCCGTTCACGCAGCGCCTTACCACCGCTGCACCCTCTCTGACGAACGGCCTCACCTGGCTTCCTCGGTTCAGGTGAATTCAGGCGCCCTCCTCGGGCGCCTTTTTTTATGCGGGAACGAGAGACCATTCCGCCAGCGCCCGATACCGTCCCTTATGGGATTCAAACAAGACAAAACGATCGGCGCGCAGGAAAAACTCGGGTAGCGTCGCGGATTCAGGCACCGGCAGTCGATAGTCGCGCATCAACGTTAAATGCGGCCGAAACTCTTTCGACGCTTCCTCAAAACCAAACGGCAGCATCGCCTGCTCGAGCGCATACACCAGACGCAACAACTCCGGTGGTGCCTGTTCTGGCGCCAGCACCAACACCCCTGCCCTGCGCCAGACATCCAGCCGATCCAGCGCCAGGCTCAGTGGCGCACCCGGTACGCGAACCTTCGCAGCCGCCGCACAGATCTCGCCGATCTGCGCCACGCCGACAGCCCCTAAAAACAACAACGTCAGGTGAAAGCTGTCCGCCGGCACCGGGCGCCCGCTGCGCAGCTCAAGGGCGCTGCGCCATTGGGCAATGGCCTTGCGTTGCTCCGGCGGGCAATTCAGCGCAAAGAACAGCCGTTTGGACGGTTCATGGGATTCGTCAGTCATGCCTGGCAGCTCCTGACATGCACGTTATAGTTGAACCAACCGAATCAACGGGAGGGGGCCATGCGAGCAATCATCAGCAAAGAGCCATGGTGGGCGATGCCACCGAAACCGGGGCAGGATGAGTCCGAGCTGGAATGGGGCTGGCTGGTTCACTATAGCGAAGGTGAGCCGCGCTTCGAGTTCGTCAGGGAGCGGCCGACGGACAGCGAGATCCGCAACCGCAAAAGCTGCAGGATCACCCCGTCGCCGGAGTGATCCTTTCGTCGGGATCAGGCCTTCACAATCATCTCGAAACCACCATAGACCAGGCGCTGGCCATCGAAGGGCATCGGATTGACGTCCGGCTGCATCCGCGGATCGTTCATGAGTTTGTCCATGCCCGCATCACGGGTGGCCTTGTCTGGCCAGATGATCCAGCTGAAGACTACGGTTTCGTCTTCCTTGAGTTTTACCGCCATGGGAAACGAAGTCACTTTGCCCTCAGGCACATCGTCGCCCCAGCATTCAGCGACGCTGAGCGCGCCGCTTTCCTTGAAAATGACTGCGGCGGTTTCGGCGTGTTTCTTGAATTTTTCGCGATTGGCGGTGGGTACGGCAGCAAGGAAGCCATCAACGTAGGACATGGTGTTTCTCCTTCGGTTATGGAACGGTCTGCTGGCTAGTCGTTTCCATCGGGCTCCAATCGACAGCGCCGCTGCTCGAACTGACCGACGGTACGTCGGCGCTCCCCGCCAGGTTGCCCTCGATCTGCGCCGCCATGTACAACGTCCCCGCCATCACGCCGGTAGTCGGGTTCTGCACCAGTTTCGTCCAGGCTTTGTCGAACGTATTGCCCAGGCTGCTGCGAATCAGCGCCTCGCTGTCCGGCCGATCGTTGGCCTGGATAATCGCCCGAACGCCCGCGACCCCCACCGAAATCAGCGCTCCGGCCAGTTTCCCGGCGGCCGCCGCCACCGCACTGGCCGCTCCTCGCGGGGCCATTTCCGCTTCTATCCGTTTACTGGCGCGCTTGGCCACCGGTGCCATGGCGGTCTCGGTGTTATCCACCCCTTTGTCGCCGCCCGCCTTGTGGATCTTCTCGATCAGCGCCGCATACGCCGGCAAGCTGTTCAACGGCTGGGTGTGCACCACTTGATACAACGAAGCATCCCGGGCGGGCGGCGGGCCCAGTGCAATGGCGGGGATTTTCTGGATGCGGCCGTTGAGCTGGGTCATTGGTATGCCGTGGCGCTGAGAGATTCGCTGCAGCTCTTCCTGAACAATGTCCACGTAGAAGGCCGTCGCCAGGCCAAGAATCGCGTCGGGATCGATCTCCACCGCGACCGGCGCCAGCACGCGCTTCTGGTATTGCTCCAGCAGATAGGCGGCCAGGCGCTTGGCCGAGGCATCCTGCTCGCCCTGGGCACTGAGGCTGTACCAGCTGACCTTCATCGACAGCCATTCCTGGGTCCAGTAACTGCTGAACCAGGGAATGAAGTTCTCTTCGGTCAGTTGGTAGACCCGGGTGCGCCAGTAATCCATGGCGCCGCGAGCGTAGATTTTGGTCTGTTCGGTGGCCGATTGGGAGGCTGCGACAATCTCCTGATCCACTTGGCGCCAAGTACTTTCGGACACCACCACGATCGGCGCTACCACCGGGGCACGCGGAGGCGTGGCGCATCCCGCCAACACCACCATCACGGCGACGATCAGCGAACGCAGGTTCAAGATCGCGGTTCCTACAGTGTTCCCCGGGCGGTATGTCCGGCGCTCGAAAAGCCTATTTATTTGAGTATAGGTGGCGGTAATTGTTCGCTTGGGATTGGTGGTGATTTTCAGGACCTCATCGCGGGCAAGCCCGCTCCCACAGGGTTTTGTGTCGATTGCAAAACTGTGTTCCCCCGCAAACCACTGTGGGAGCGGGCTTGCCCGCGATGAGGCCCGCGAGACCACCATCAACGGCGTCGATACTCACCATCGCGATGATTACCTTCCGCTAAAAAACCGCCAGGCGCAGGATCAACTCATCCCAAGGCAAAACCCCACACCGGAGGGGAAAATCATGTTGATCCATCTGCTGACCTGTCTGGCCCTGACGGCCGTGACCTTGACCGTTTTTTCCTACATTGTCCTCGCCGAGGAGCGCAGATCATGATCCACGCCATCACCCTATCCGTCAGCTTCCCGGTGTTCGGCAACAACTACTATTCCCAGGAATTCGTTTCTCGTAAAACACTGTCGCTGGTGTTTGACAAAAAATTCGAAGCATTGCTGATACCGGCCGCCGCCAACCACTTCAACAATGAAGTGGTCGGGCTCAACGATCAGTTCCGGTTTCTCAATGACGTTTTGGTTGAACACCTGCTGGAGATCGAATTGGCGCAAAGGGCGCCTCGGTCTTCTCGCGCGTTCACCTTCTAGGATGAGGCGGGCCGACGAACGGCCCGTACCTTACCGCTGTTCCCTCCGCCGCAGAAAAACCGCTCCGCGCCGTCGGACTCAAGCCCCGATACGCCGACACCGGTCGGCAGCGTAAGGCTTTCCAGCACCTCGCCGGTGTTCGGGTCTACTCGCCGCAATTCCCCTTCCTCTCCTTCCCATGTGCCGTGCCAAAGAGCGCCTTCCACCCAGGTCACGCCGGTGACGAAGCGGTTGGACTCGATCGTGCGCAGAATCTTGCCGGTGTCCGGGTCGATCTGATGGATCTTGCGTTCCTGATACTGCCCGACCCACAGCGTTCCTTCGGCCCACGCGAGCCCTGAATCGCCACCGCCGCCAGGCGCAGGAATGCTGCCGAGTACCCGGCCGTTCGAAGGATCGATCTTCTGGATGCGATCCTCGGCGATCTGGAACAGGTGCTGGCCGTCAAAGGCGGTCCCGGCATGTGCGGCGATATCAAGCGAGCGCAGTGTCTTCCCGCTAGTCGGGTCGAGGGCATTGAGTTTTTCTCCGGAAGCGAACCAGACGTGCTGACCGTCATAAGACACGCCATGCACGCTGTCGACGCCCGGAAAGGGTCCGTATTCGCGGATGATTTCGGCAGATGATTGCTTCATGGTTGCATCCTCTTCGTTGGGTGGTGGAATGGATCCTAGTCACCCGGCACCCAAGCTGTGAGTAACAAAGTCGTCGCGAATCCGGGCAGCGGCGGCATCATCCAGCGCCGTGCTCGCCCGCGGCCAAAGGACTGCACTTTGCCCGCCGCCGCCAGCGAATCGAGTGCCCGTTGCACCGTGCGCTGACTGGCCTTCAGCGCCAGGGCGAGCGCCGAACTCGACCACGACTCGCCGTCAGCCAGGAAAGCGAGCAGCGCCGCTTGCGGCTCTTCGACGGGCCGCGCCAGCACCATAACCTCGTCAGCAATCTGCGGTTGCAGCGCAAACCCGCGCTTCGTCGCACTGACACCGGCCAGAGGCTTCAGCGCCGCACGAAGCCGACCGATTTCGACGCGCAACCGTGCGCGATGGGACTCGTCGGTGAGCTTCAAGCGAAAGGCCTGGGTGATCAGCGTTTCCCGCGCCACATCCGCGGGCCAGGCTTCGGCCAATGCCCGCGCGAGGGTAAAAAGCACCGGGCGTTTGGCCAGGGATATCGACATCCCCGCGCCGCGCACGCCGTATCGACACGCGTCCACCACCAGTGACGGTGAACTCAGCAGCGCTTCCACTTCATCCAGCAACAGGGGGCGCTCTTCACCACGGGCAATCCGTCGTGCCACGGGAGTGTCGAGGACCTGTGCGGCGTGTTCGACCTCGGCGGTCAGCGCGGGAATGCTGGCGTCGAACGCAGCACGTTGAGCCCTTTCGAGCGCAGACCGCGCCTTTTTTGTTTCGAGTCGCCGCACGGCGATCCCGGCCACCACCAGTTCATGAACGGCACGCAATGCCGGCGGCAGCGGCGCAGGGTCGAGCTCGGCGAGCATCCCTTCGACCTCATCCAGATGCCCGATCAGCAACAAACGGCGAATCTGCAAATACCGCGCATGGGCCGCGTTCGAGTGATCGCCATGGGCCTCCAGCGTCACTCGCGCCGCTTCGAGCGTCTTCACTGGCCAAGCCAGATCCCGCGAAGCCAGGGCGATTTCGGCTTCGGCGACCACGCACCGCGCCCGGGCTACCGGCGCTTTCGGACCGAAGGCGCGTGCGGCGCTGCGCACCAATGCCTTGGCCCGGACCAGATCGCCCAACTGCGCCATGGCGATGCCGCGAAGTGCCAGCGCAGGGGCATCGTCGCGCAAGGCAACCCGGTTCAACGCGCCGAGGGGATCACCCGCCGCGAGTGCGTGCGCTGCAGCGGTGATCAACGAATCCATTTGAATTGCGCCACAGGTGTCACTCCCACGGTTCGATGCCCGTTGATGAGTCTATCTCACGCCCACGAAACCTGTGGGAGCGAGCCTGCTCGCGAATTGTCCGGCACATCCAACATCGATGGCGACTGATCCACCGCCATCACGAGCAGGCTCGCTCCTACAGGGATTGTGTTCAATCGACAGGGTGGTCAGCGCGGGCTTCTTGCGTCTTGCAGCCATTCGCGCGGGCTGGTGCCGGTTTTGCGCCGGAACGCCCGGGCCAGCGCCGAGGGGCTTTCGTAGCCGACTTCATCGGCGATCAGTGCGATGGATTTGCCTTCACGCAAACGTTTCTGCGCCAGACTGATACGCCAGCTCACCAGATAGTCGACCGGCGTCTGCCCCACCACGGAACGAAAGTATTCAGCGAAACTGGCCCGGGACATATTGGCCGCTGCCGACAGTTCAGCCACCGTCCAGGCTTTGCCGGGCGAGTCATGCATCAGGCTCAAGGGGCGCGCCAGGCGTGGATCGGCGAGACCGGCCATCATCCCGGGCGTCTGGTCGCGGCTGGTCAGAATGTGCCGCAATAACTGAATCACCAGCAGTTCGAACAGCCGGTCCATCATCGCCTCGCGACCACAAATGCCGCCGAAGGCTTCGCTAAACAACCAGTCCAGCGTGCCGGCCAGGGTCGGGATGCTGTCGAGTTCGAGCACCAGGTATTCAGGCAGCGCGGCCGCCAGGGCATTGCCCGCCCCGCCATCGAATTCCAGGGTGGCACACACCAATTGAGTGCCCGACGTTTCGTTGGCGAGCAACCGATGGCGATAAGGTCGCGGGAAGAAAATCAACGTCGGCTCATTGAGTTGCAGGTCTCGCCCATCCGCGAGTTTGAGCGTCAGTTCGCCGGCCTGAAGCAAATGCAGGTGTCCGGTGGCCTGGTCGCCATCAAACGCCGTGACGCCGCAAAAATCCCCGCTGTGGAAGGTTCCGGCACTGACACCGAAATGCGTGAGCAAGGTGGACAAGCGATCCATGGAACGACTCCCCGGGAGCATATTTGGACGATCTGTTGCATATCCTCGACGATTTGCACCCTCAAAGCCAGCACAGATCCCTAGCATGGACCCCGTACCCAGCGCATACCGCGCTTGAATCGACGGAGTCTCACCATGAGCCGCATCAACACCCTGAGCCTTGACCAAGCCACCGAAACCACTCGCCCGCTGCTGGAAGGCGTGCAAAAGAAAATCGGCTTTTTGCCCAACGTCTTCAAGACGTTGGCCCATGCCCCCGCTGTGCTGTCTGCCTATCTGCAACAGTCGGTGGCCCTGGGCAAAACGTCCCTGAGCGCGCCTGAAAAAGAAGCCATCTTCCTGGCCACCTCGCAAGTCAACGGCTGCGATTACTGCCTGGCGGCGCACACGCTGTTTGCCGGCAAGGCCGGGTTGTCTGCGCAAGACATCGTCAGCGCCCGACACGGCCAACTCAACGCATTTGCCACGCTTGCCCGGCAGATCACCGAAAGTCGCGGCCACGTGAGCAACGAGCAGATTGAAGCGGCGCGCTCAGCCGGCATCTCCGACGCCAAGATCATCGAGGTGGTCGCCCACATTGCCTCGCAGACCCTGACCAACTACCTGAACAATCTGGCGCTGACCGACATCGACTTCCCGGCCATCGACGCTTGAAGCGGATCTCTAATTCGAGGAGTACACACCATGAATACTGTGACGCTTTACACCACTGACACCTGCCCCTATTGCCGCAATGCGAAGGCGTTGCTGGCCAGCAAAGGGATCGCCACCCGGGAAATAAACGTTCAATCGGAACCCGGCAAATTCCAGGAGATGCTCACCCGCAGCGGTCGTCGCAGCGTGCCGCAGATTTTCATCGGTGACACCCATGTCGGAGGCTTCGACGACCTGGCCAAACTGGACCGTCAAGGTGCTCTGCTGTCGATGCTGGCCTGAAGCTGTAATCCAGACGCCCTTCCCTTTACCCGGCAAGACTTCTATCAGCATAGAAGTCTTGCTTCGTCGTTTTGCCACTCTTCATTTTAATTCTGCCAAGTTGTACGATGACCGACGAGTCATTCATAACAACAAGGAAATACCCATGAAAAAAGTGAACGTGCTGATTGGTTTTCTGTGCCTGTTCAGTGGCTACGTGGCAGCAGCCCCGGGCGAGAAGGATGTCGCAGACGCTGTGGACCATCTGACGCAAGCCATGCTCCATAAAAACATCCCCGAACTGAAAGCGTTGACCGCTGAAAACCTGACCTACGGGCACTCCAGCGGCAAGGTCCAGGACAAGAAAGACTTCATCGCCGATATCGAAACGGGCAAGAGCGCTTTCAAAACCCTGGAAATGCAGAACCAGACCATCACCGTCTCGGGTGATGTTGCGTTGGTTCGCCATCATTTTTCGGCACAGGCGATCAAGGGCACCGAACTGGTCCCGACTGAAATCGAGAACTTCCAGATCTGGCAGAAGAAGGCTGGCAAATGGTTGCTGGTAGGCCGACAAGCCTTCCGCATCTGAATAAAAAATCCCGCCCAAGATCACTTGAGCGGGATTTTTTCAGGCAGGCCGTATCATCGAGACACCGCTGCCAACCTCTCAGGCCACAACCGGAATCATCGGATCCGCTGCCGCCAGCGCTGTTGCACGGTCAGCCGCCGGCGGGTAGATCCACACCGTGTTGATCTGGGTCTTCAGCGATTTGCCTTCCTCCTTGACCAGTTTCACCTGGCGATCCCAGCCCTCGGTGTACACCGCGCCCCACGCCCCCAGATCCAGACAGGTAACGTACTTGGGCTGACTGTACGCCCTCGGATCCACGCCCAGAATTTGCGCAGCAACGTTGTTGCCGGCGTGACGCCCCAGCGAGATCGCGTGTTGGCAGGTCATCAAGGCGTAGTTGCCGATGTCGTCAGTGGCGGCATAGGCCACATCACCCGTGGCGAAAATGTCGTCCTGACCGATGACTTTCAGATGCGCGTCGACGTGCAGGCGGCCGAGGTGATCGCGTTCGGCCGGGATCTGCTCGGTGAGCGAGCTGGCCCGTACACCGGTGGTCCAGACCACGGTTTTGGCGTCGATGCGCTGGCCATTGTCCAGGGTCACACCGTTTTCATCGACGGCCACTACCGACGACTTCAAGCGCCATTTCACCCCCAGCTCAGAGCTGGCTTCGGCGATTGAATGGCTGATTTCGCTGCCCATGGACGCCCCGACTTTTTCGCCGCGATCAACGATGATCACTTCGATGTCGGCGTCTTCACCGAGGATGGCCCGCAGTCGCGCCGGCATTTCGGTCGCTGTTTCAATCCCGGTGAAACCACCGCCGGCCACCACGACGGTGTTGCGGGCTTTGCTTTGCGGCAGGTTGGCCAGGGATTTCAGATGGTTTTCCAGGCGCACGGCTTGTTCGATCTGGTCCACGTCGAAGGCGTGTTTGGCCACGCCCGGGGTGTTGGGCAGCGCGAGACCGCTGCCGGTGGCCAGAACGAGTTTGTCGTAGCTGCACACTTGTTTGGCACCCGACGCATCGGTGTAGCCGACGCGTTTTTGCTGCACGTCGATGGTTTCTGCGGCGCCCTTGATGAACTTCACACCGACCGCATCGAACAGGTCGCCGAGGGGTGCAGCGAGTTGATGAGCATTCGGCTCGTAGAAGCGCGGACGTACCCGCAGCTCGGCCTGAGGCGCCAGTACCGTGACTTCTACGTGATTGTGATCGTGAATGTCCAACAGGCGCGTGGCGCTCAATGCCGTCCACATGCCACCGAAACCTGCGCCTATTACCAGAATGTGCTGTTTCATTGTTTTAACTCCGAAGAAGACTAAAGACTGAACTCGTTGCCGAGCTGACAACGGCGACTATAGTGATCCGAGTTAACGGAAGCAATGACCATCTATCGATGGTTATCATCACTCATACAGATACTTCGGCCGTCCTCACTAGAGCTTCTACCCACAAGCTGCGCAGTGCATAAAGGTGTTCAAGCCATGCCGATGGCTCGTTGCAGCACTGACCATCGGCTGGTAACATTGGCGACTCATTCAGTCGGAGATAACCATGTCTCTTTACAGCGCGGGCGTTGAGTACGGCATTCACTGCCTGCTTTTTCTGGTAGGCGATTACGGCGATAGCCGTGAGGCAAGCGTGCGCGACCTCGCTGAACTGCAAGGCGTGCCTCTGGACTACCTGGCAAAAATCTTCACCAAGCTGGCCAAGGCCAAACTGGTTGTGGCGACCGAGGGTGTGCGTGGCGGGTTCAAACTGGCGCGGCCGGCGGATGAAATCAGCGTGCTGGACATCGTCAACGCCATCGACGGCCAGAAGCTGATCTTCGATTGTCGAGATATCCGCGGGCGCTGCGCGTTGTTTGACGGTTCCCCGCCGACGTGGGCCGTGGAAGGTCATTGCTCGGTTCACGCGGTGATGATGACCGCACAGCAACGCATGGAAGATGCCCTCGCCCAGCAGACTATTCTCGACCTTGCCCGCAGAGTCGGGCGAAAAGCCCCGGCCGAGTTCGGCGCCCAGGTGGACAACTGGATCAATGATCGTCGGGAAAAGAAAACCGCCACCGGCACTCAGCCCGATGGCGAACAGATCATCCCGGCGACCGATATTTCCGACTGACGATTTGTCCGGGCCGCTCTATGATTAAGGCCCATGACGACCTCGACCCCGATCCGCTCACCCTGCCCGCCCGGCGCCTGCATCTGCGGGCGAGACCCGTTGCTGGAAACACCGGGGGCGGACGTGCGCATCCTGTTTCTGACCCGTCAGGAAGAAAAGCGTCTGCTTGATCGTCTGGAAAACCTGCAAAGCCTGGCTGACCTCGAACGCTTGCAAAACCGCATGTACGAACAATTGGGCATCCGCGTGGACATCGTCCCCAGCTTCAACGAAGTACGCACCATGCGCGGCATCGGCATCACCCTCGGCGAATTGCCCGGTCTGTGTCGCAAGACCCGGCAGTCGATCCCGGCCGCGATTCGTCGCAGCCTGGAGAAGCGCCCGGAGATCGCCTTCGAGATCCTCAACGCCAATGACCTGTTGCGCGACGCCTGAGGTCCGCACCGATGAACCTCCTTCTCGAATTCCCCGTTACCGACGAAATACTCACGTCCTATGCGCTGGCGATCGGCACCGATCTGCCGGGTTATCGCAATCACATTTACCGGGTGCTGAACTTCTACCGCGCGATCAGCGGTATTGAAAGCCTGCCCTCCGAAGCCGTGCAGATCGCGGGGGCGTTTCACGACCTGGGCATCTGGACCGACCAGACCATCGATTACCTGGAACCCTCGGTTCGCCTGGCCACCGACTACCTCGCCAAGCGGCAACTGTCGCACCTGAGTGGCGAAGTGACGGCGCTGATTCTGGAGCACCACAAAGTGCGGCCTTACGCTGCCGACCATGCGCTCAGCGTCGAGCCCTTCCGACGCGCCGATGTCATTGATGTATCCCTCGGCCTGCTGACGTTCGGTCTGCCACGGGCGTACATCAAATCAGTGAAGTTGGCGCTGCCCAATCATGGCTTTCACGAGATGCTGCTCCGGCAAACCGCGCGGCAATTCCTGCGCTCCCCGCTCAAGCCGCTGCCGATGTTTCGCTGGTGAAACAGGCGTCGCTCAAACCTCGAAAAAAGCCATTAAAGAGGATCAGCGGTCGTACGCACACGGCCGGGCGCTGCTATGCCTTCACAGGGGGCAAGTAGCGCTAGACACAGCGTCACCGTGGTCCCGGCGCCAACCCGGTGCGCTCAGACAAACAGGTGCCGATCCGTAACAGGAGGTGGCAAATGTTATTCATCGTCAGCTGGTCGATAAATTCGGACAACCGTAACAAAGCGATCGAGCGCTTCCTCAAGACCGGCGCCGTCCCACCGGCCGGCGTGCAGATGCTCGGGCGTTGGCATGCCGTCGGTGGTTCGAGCGGTTTTGGCATCGCAGAAGCCAGTGATCTGGTGCTGATTCAGAAGTGGGTGCTGGAGTGGAACGACATCATGAAGATGGACGTCCAGGCGGCATTGACCGATGAACAAATGGCACCGCTGCTGGCAGGTACGGTCGGCAAATAGCTGTCATCGGGGCGGCGGATGTTGCTCGCCGCCCCATCCTCTGTCGAACCACTGAAACCGACTGGAAAATTCTGCGACCGAACCTACGCTCATGGCGAAGGATCCGGTTTGAGCCAGGGTTTGCCCCGGCCTGGACTGACCGGGCCGACCCTGCGCTGAACCTACGGAGTAGAAAACAAATGAACCTGTCGCAGAAACTGTTCATAGGCGCTGCACTTGCCAGCCTGTTGCTCGGCGGGTGCACCTCGAAAGTCACGGAAAAAGACCAGTACTCAGGCTTCCTGTCCAACTACAACAACTTGCAGCAAGTCACCACCAGCAGCGGCGAAACCGCGATGCGCTGGGTCAGCCCGTCGTGGAATCCGAAAGCCTATGACACCGTCGTCTTCAACAAGCTGGAGCTCTATCCGGCGCCAAAGCCCAACGAGCGGGTCAATCGGCAAACCCTGGATGAACTGCAGAGCTACATGACCAGCAAGACCAAAGGCGTGCTGGGCCAGAGATACCGGGTGGTGTCGAGCGAACAATCAGCGCCGGCCGGTTCAAAAAAACTGATCATGCGCGCGGCGATCACCGGGGTGAATGCGGAAAACGAAGGCATGAAATGGTATGAAGTGGTGCCTGTCGCGGCTGTCGTCGGTGGCGTTTCCGCAGCCAGCGGGCATCGGGATCAGGACACCACGCTGTTCATCGAGGCTGAATTTATCGATCCCAGCAACAACCAGACCGTGGCCAAGGTGGTGCGCAAGGTGTTTGGCAGCACACTGGAAAACGCCAGCCAGAAAATCACTGCCAAGGATTTCAAAGTGGCGATCGATAAACTGACCAGCGATTTGCAGGCGTTTATCCGCTAGCAACCTGTGGCGAGGGGATTTATCCCCTCGCCACAGGGCAGCTGCTACAAGGCTGTGTCGGGCGCTATTTTTTCATCCCGACCCGCCGACGCATGTCGGCGGTGATCGCTTGCCGGGTTTTCTTCAGGTCCGCCCAGGGCTCATCACCCACTTCCGCCAGTCGCTCCTGCACGTTGTGGATGTTCCACTGATTACCGCCCTTCAACTCGGCCACTTCTTCGCGAAAGATCGGCACCGACACCGGCAGCCCTTCACGGGTGCGGGCGGCATAGGCGCAAATGGTGGTGGCGCCCAGACCATTGCGCAGGTAATCGATGAAGATCCGCCCGACTCGATTCTTCGGCCCCGACACCGCAGAAAAACGTTCCGGCAGCAACTTGGCCATGTGGCTGACAATCGCATGGCTGAAGTCCTTCACCTCGTCCCAACCCAATTTGCGAGTCAGCGGCACCACCAGGTGAATCCCCTTGCCGCCGCTGGTCTTGAGAAAGGCCTTGAGCCCCAATTCATCAAGCACCGACAGCGTCAATTGAGTCGCCTCGACCATGCTTTTCCACGGCAGCGCCGGGTCCGGGTCGAGGTCGAGGACGAAGCGGTCAGGCTTGTCGAGATTCTCCGTGGTGGCGTTCCAAGTGTGCAGCTCGACGGTGCTCATCTGCACCGCACCGATCAAGGCTTCGGCGTTGTTGATGATCATCACCGGTTGGCCGGTTACGTCCTTGTCCAGCGTAGTGATGCCCGGAATGGCCAGGCGCTCGGCGTTTTTCTGAAAGAACAGCTCGCCGGCGATGCCGTCCGGGGCGCGCACCAGCGCTACTGGCCGGTCCTTGAGCTCGGGCAAGATCCATTCGGCGACACTGGCGTAATACTCCGCCAGCTGCACTTTGGTGGTGCCGCTGCTGGCATCGATTACCCGGTCTGGATGGGTGATGCGCACCTTGCCTTCGCCGAGGCCGATTTGTGAGGGCGCGGGCGCTGCCTTGGCCGGTTTCTTTTTCGCCGCGGCGGCAGGCTTGTCAGCAGCGGCTTTCTTGCTGGTCTGGGCTTTCACGGCTTTCGGACGCTCCTCAGTGATGTCTTCGGCGGGTTTGTCATCGCGCAAGCCATGGAACACCGCGTGGCGTACCGACCCGTCCTTGGTCATCTCGGCGAACGCAACTTCGGCGAGCAAAACCGGTTTGAGCCAATGCACGCCCTTGGCGTCAAAACCGGTCGGTGGATTGACCACTGCCGGCTTTTTCACCTGCAACGGTTTCAGCTGTTCGTAGATGTGCTTGAGCGTGGTCTCGTTGAACCCGGTGCCGACCTTGCCGGCGTAGCGCAACTCGCCGCTGTCACGGTCATGCAGGCCCAACAGCAACGCACCGAAGGCATTGCGCGCACCTTTGGGATCGGTGAAACCGACCACAACGAACTCCTGCCGATGCTTGCACTTGAGCTTGATCCAGTCGTTGCTGCGCCGGGACACGTAAGGCGAACCCAGGCGCTTGCCGATCAGCCCTTCCATCTGCATCTGGCACGCACTGTTGAGCAAGGCTTCCGGTTCTTCGCCGAACGCGTCGGAGAAACGCAGCAGCGGGTCTTTATTGGGTTTGAGCACCGTCGCCAGCGCGACCCGCCGCTCCTCGACCGGTACTTCGCGCAGGTCGACGCCATTGAGGTAAGGCATATCGAACAGGTAATAAACGATGTTGCCACTGCGGTTGGCTTCGAAGGCATTTTGCAGCGCCTGAAAGTCCGGCACGCCCTGCTCGTTGGCCACCACCATTTCACCGTCGAGCCAGGCGGATTCGAGGCCCAGCGCCGCCAGCGCCTCGGCCTGTTTCGGCAGCTTGTGGGTCCAGTCGTGGCCGTTGCGGGTGAAGAGTTTCACCTCGTCGTGGTCGATGCGGGCCATGATCCGGTAGCCGTCGAACTTGATCTCATAACTCCACTCGCCCTGCGGGGCTTTTTCCACCAACGTCGCCAATTCCGGTTTGAGCTGGTCAGGCAGCTTGGCCTTGTGCGCGCCGGTGAGTTGCGCTGACTGTTCTTTCGGCGTGACCTTGCGCGCAGGCTTCTTGACCGGTTTGGGTTTGGGTTTGGCCTCGGCCTTTGCCTTCCTGGGGACGATGGTTCGGTCACTGAGCACGCTGTCCGGTTCGGCGACGACCACGTCGTAATCGCTTTCGGGTTTCGCCGCACTGTCCTGGTGCTTGATCAGAAACCATTGCTCCTGCTTGCCGGGCATATGCGTGCGCACCAGATTCCACAGGCCGCCGAGTTTCTCGCCTTTGAGTTCGAACTTGAGTTTTCCCTTGGCGTAGGCCTTGGCCGGATCTTCCTGCGGAATCCATACGCCCCGGTCCCAGACAATCACGTCGCCGGCGCCGTAATGCCCTTCTGGAATGCTGCCCTCGAACGTGGCGTAATCGATCGGATGGTCTTCAACGTGGACCGCCAGGCGCTTGACCTTGGGGTCCAGCGAAGGGCCTTTGGGCACTGCCCAACTCTTCAATGCACCGTCGAGTTCCAAGCGAAAGTCATAGTGCAGGCGCGAGGCATCGTGCTTCTGGATACAGAACTGCAAGGCGTGGTCTTTCGCGGTTTTTTTGCCCGAGCGTTTCGCGGCGGGTTCAGAGGTCGCCGAGAAATCGCGCATGCGGTTGTAGTCGTCGAGATTCTTGCTCATGGCGCACCTGCTGGCTCAACGCTTCCCCCAATGCCGGAGCCGATGCGCGTGACGATCAAGGCCACGACTGCAATCCGCTCCACCCGTTGATAACCGGGGGTCAGCAGCTCTTCACCGAACACATCGGGATCGAGTTCGCGGTAGGTCCAGCCGAACATCGACGCCTCGAGATGCGGGGTCAGCGCCTCGAGAAACGGGTCCTGGCCATCGATCATTGCCACCCCGGTGTACAGCACCAAAGAGCCACCCGGCGCCAGGCGATACAACGCCTGCTCGACAATGCGCAACGACAATTGCTCACCGAATTCGCCGCCGCCATGGCGGTAAGCACGCTCGGCTGGGTCGGCCATGTAGGGCGGATTGGCGACGATCAGGTCGAAATGGCCGTCGACGTCTTGCAGCACATCGCTGGCTTCGACCGTGACGTTAGCGACTTCGGCCAGCGCCGCGTTGACGGCCGTCAAGCGTAGCGCCGCGGGGTTGATGTCGACGGCCAGCACTTCGGCTTCACGGCGTGCGCGGGCAATCACAATCGCTCCGACACCCGCGCCGCAGCCGATGTCCACGGCGCGTCGGATCGGGGCGAAGTTTTGCTGCAAATGGGCGTGAATAAGCTGCGCGAAACGGTAGCTGTCCGGGCCGAAAAACACCGCGTCAGCTGCATCGGTAGGAAACCCCGAGTGCACGAACAGCATTTCATCCAGGCTGGACCAGCGGACGCGGCTTTTCAGTCGGCCGTTGCTTTCTTGAAGGACGCCCGCCTGCTGTAACTGCAACTGTTCATCCGCCGACAGCAGGCCCGGTTCGAACGAGCGAGACCAACCGAACACATCACGCAGGGTCCGAGCGCTCTGTCCGAAAGCGCGGTCGTTGACCCGCTGATGGGTGAGCGGCGTCGGGGTGATGAACCGGTAGCCATCGGCCTGCAAGCGGCGCCCCAGTTGCACCAGCGCCAGATCGGCCGTGCCCAGTTGCTCTTCCTGATTCATGCCGTGCTCCTATCGCAGGTGGGATTTGAGTTCGATGAACCGTCGCGTGGCCATCAGGCCGGCCGGATGAGAATGCCGATGCGCCGACAACCATGGGATCAACACCGGCATCTGTTCGTGTGCGGCAAGCCCGTCCAGCGAGCTTTGCAGGCTCTGAATGTCCGGATCGTTTTCGGGCACCGGCGGTTCTGTCGCGACGCTCGTGCCCCGGCGAACCGCTGGGGCCGGGCGCTCAGGCGTCCATTCGCCGGCGATCCAGTCATGCAGCAGCTGTTTTTCGTAAGGGCTGAACACCCCGAACATCGCGGCACCGTCACCCTCGATCAACTGCCAGAACCGGCTGGCTTGCGGGTCCTGCTGACGCTTGATCCAGCCTTTGTTTTCCATGGCGGTGAGGAAACCTGGCAACTGCTCGGGTGCCGACAGCCATTGGTTGACGGTCTTGCCTTCGAAGCGGCAGTAGTCGGAATGCATGTGCTGGCCGAACGGACGCTTGCGCTCAAGCATGTTGAGCAGCTCGGTGTCGAGATCGAACGATTCGATGATCGCGCGACTGCCCTGCCCCAGATCATTAAGCCGATAACCCAACCCGACCCGGCGCAGAAAGTCTTCACGATCGCCCTCCACCGGCAGCAGCCGCAGCACCGACTGCACGGCCTTGTGCGCGTGGCCGGTGCTGGCATTGTCGATGGTCACGTGCAGGGTGAAGTAATACGGATCGATACCCAGTTCGCTGAGTTCATAGGCGCTGATCAGCAAATGCAGCGGCAGTTGTTCGTAGCCGAGGTTGTAGCCGATCACCTCCGGCAGAAACTCGTCGGCGGATTCGCCCAGCGCCAGTTGCATCACGCCTTGCAGGTAATGCTCGTCGGCGATCACCCCGGTGTCTTGCAGGCCATGTTCGGCGAGCAGCTTGCGGTAGATCACCACGTGATTCTGCGCCGGGTTGCCGTCGCCCAGCTCTTCCAGATAAGTGCAAATCAGCCCTTCAAAACGCGGGTCGCGCCACTGACGTAACAGGCCATACAGCCAGGCGCCGTCAACCAGTTTAGTCGGAGCCACGGCTTGCAGGAAAAACAGCGCGTGCGCCTTGTTCGTAAAGAACTGGCGCGGCCCGCCTGCCTTGCGTTGTTGCAAGTAGTCGGCGTATTGGCGGGCGACCTCGACGCTGTGCTGCTCGACGAACGATTGCAGCGCCGACAGGTCCGTCGGCATCTCCTGAGGCAGGTCGGTGGCGTGTTCGATCTGCGCCTCAAGAAAGCTTCGGGCAAGTGCGCGCCGTTGCTCGGGGTCGTCGCTCAGTAGCAGTTGTTCATAGGCTTGTTTCTGGCTTCCGGCGTCCGGGATCGGGTGTTCGTCGGCAGTCCGCGATTCAAGTCGTGTCAGGGCAGTCATGGGCGCATCTCTCGGTCTGAGGCCAGTGGCAGGACGCTGAATCAACAGGTCTCTACATCAGCAGAGCGATTTGCCTGGATAAAAATTCAATTGGCGTTGAATTTGCCCTGACGGACGGGCTTGTGGGGGCGCCGCTTGGCTGACGCGCCAGGCATATACTCAGTGGGTGTTGACTCATCTTCGGAGAGTAATCATGCGAACGGTGCACGTCATCGAACAAGCGCCTGCGCCGGTGAATGTCGTGGGCGAGGCGATCACGATTCTCGCAGGCGGCGACCTGAGCAAGCCCTTTGAAATGCATATTCAGGAAGGCGTGCAAGGCGGGGGACCGCCGCCGCATTTTCATCCTTGGGACGAAGCGTTCTACGTGGTCGACGGCCAGGTCGAAGTGACTGTGGCGGGCAAGTCCACCACTGTCTCTGCCGGGGGGTACGTGCATATCCCCGGCGGATCCATCCATGCCTACAAGAACATCAGCCCTACCGCGAAGATGATTGGCGTGGTGTCGGATCCACGGGGCGGGCAGTTTTTTGCGGCGGTGGATCAATTAAGGGTGCCGGAGGATTTGCCGCGGATACTCGAGATTGCCGAAGCGCATGGGGTCATCTTTCTGGTGCCGAAATCACCGCCTGCCGTGTAGCTGCCGAGTCTGCGCAGGCTTCGCCAGTGGCAACAGGGGTGGCGTGACTCAGTCAACCCTGCTTCAAGTCGAGGCAGTAGGTGTAATAACCGGTGTCGCGCACGTAACCCAACGACTCATACAACCGCTGAGCGCCGAAATTATCCGTAGCCGTTTCCAGCACCATGCCCTTGGCGCCAGTCGATAGCGCAAAGGCTCGGGCAGCGTTCATCAATAACCTCCCCACGCCCTGCCCCCTTGCCTCGGGGGCGGTGAACAGGTCGCTGAGCAGCCAGGTGCGGTGGGCGTCGATTGAGGAGAACGTCGGATACAGCTGGACGAACCCCTGCGCATCGCCGGTGGAATCCGATGCGAAAAAAATAACCGATTCATCCCGGGCAACGCGCTCAGCAATGAAATCCCGAGACTGCTGCAAGTTCGAAGGCTGGCCGTAAAAGCCTCGATAAGCGTCGAAGAGACTCGCGATTTTGTCGATGTGCGTTGTGTCGACGCGCAAGACTTGAACGGCCATGCTGAGGGTCTCCGTACGTATGAGTTACTTCGGTTGCGCCACCGTGCGCAAATAAGGTTTCACCGTTTTGAAACCATCCGGGTATTTCTTCTTCGCGTCCTCATCGGACACCGAGGTCGGGATGATCACATCTTCACCCGGACGCCAGTTAACCGGGGTGGCAACGGTGTGCTTGGCATTCAATTGCAGCGCATCGAGCAGGCGCAGTACCTCATCAAAGTTACGCCCGGCGCTCATTGGGTAGATGAGCATCGCCTTGACCTTTTTGTCCGGCCCGATGATGAACACGGAACGCACCGTGGCGTTGTCTACGGCCGTGCGTGCGCCGCCGCTGGCATTTGGATGGATCATGTCGTAGAGCTTGGCCACCACCAGGTTCTCGTCGCCGATCATGGGGTAGTTGACCGCATGTCCCTGGGTTTCTTCGATGTCCTTGGCCCAGCTTGCATGGTTACTGACGGGGTCGACGCTGAGCCCGACGACCTTGGTGTTGCGTTTGTCGAACTCCGGCTTGAGCCCGGCCATGTAACCGAGTTCAGTGGTGCACACCGGGGTGAAGTCCTTGGGATGCGAGAACAGAATCGCCCACTTGTCGCCGATCCACTCATGGAAATGCAGCGTGCCTTCGGTGCTTTCGACGGTAAAGTCCGGTGCTTCGTCGCCAATGCGGATGGTCATGATCGTTCTCCTGAGGGTGAGTTCGTAGGGAAGCCGTCGGAACGCGAGTCGCGGTTCCAACGGCGTTCGGGATCTGTGTTGAACCTGTCAACGCGGATCAGTATAGGAGACGCTTCAAGACATGCCGGTGACCGGCGCATTCACTTTGTAAGTCCTTGATTCAAGCCTTTGAAGGCTGCTCAGGCAACACCGCCACCGCTGATGTTCTCGCCAGCAGGTAGTAGAAAATGCCCGGCACCACCAGCCCGACGATCCAGGAAATATCGACACCGCCGAGCTGCGCGACCATCGGTCCGGAGTAGAAATGGGTGTCGACGAAAGGCAACTGGATCAATACGCCGATGACATACACGCTGATCCCGCGCACGTTCCAGCGACCATAACGGCCTGCCGGATCGGACAACGCCGGAATGTCGTAGCGTTCCTTGTTGATGAAGTAGTAATCCACCAGGTTGATCGCGCTCCACGGGGTGAAGAAGGTCAGCAGAAACAGGATGAAGTACTTGAACGAGTTGAGGAACGAGTACTGCCCCAGCAGCGCCAACGTGGTGGACGCCGCGACAATCAACAGCACAAACACCATGCGCTGGCGGGCGGTGATTTCGAGACGGCTGCGAAAGCCACTGATGATCGTCGCCACGCACATGAAGCTGCCATACGCGTTGAGCGTCGACACCGTGACCTTGCCGAACACCACGCTCAAGTACAGCAGCGAGGCCATCACCCCGGTACTGCCCAGGCCGACGATGGTTGCCACTTCATGACCGCGAAAATTCACGCCGGCCAACGCTGCGGCAAACACGCCCAGCACCATGGACGCCTGGGCGCCGAGCACGGTGCCCAGGCCGACGGCAGCGAAGGTCTTCCAGGACGAGGTTTTACTCGGCAAGTAGCGTGAGTAGTCGGCCACGTAAGGGCCGAAGGCGATTTGCCAGGACGCGGACAGCGACACGGCCAGCAGGAAGGTGCTCCAGCCGAAGTGACGGTTTTCCAGCAACAGGCCGATATCATTGAGCGTCATCAGCCGGGTAAACAGGTAGGCAAAGGCAATGATGCCCAGCACGCTGGCCACCCGTCCGACCAGGTGAATCACCCGATAGCCGAAGATCGTCAGAAACGCGATGCAGGCGGCGAAAATCAGGATGCCGGCGCTGTCGCTGACATGGATCAGCTGCGCAATAGCCTGCCCTGACAGGACCGCGCCGGTTGCGCTGAAACCAAGGTACATCAGACACACCAGCACAATCGGGATCGCCGCCCCATAGACTCCGAATTGCACACGACTGGAGATCATCTGCGGCAGCCCGAGCTTAGGTCCCTGGGCGGCGTGCAAGGCCACGACCGCGCCGCCGAGCACCTGGCCGATCAGCAAGCCGATGAGCGACCAGAACACGTCACCGCCCAGCACCACGGCCAGTGCGCCGGTGACGATGGCGGTGATTTGCAGGTTGGCGCCGAGCCACAGGGTGAACTGGCTGTAGAGGCTGCCATGACGCTCGGCCTCGGGGATGTAATCGATCGAACGGGTCTCGATCAGGGGACTTCGTTGTTGGGTCATTACGGTGTTCTCTTGTTATGGGTGGACGCTACTGACGATCATCTATGGCGCAGAACCTGTGGGAGCGAGCCTGCTCGCGATGAGGGAGTGTCAGTCGACATTTATGCTGGCTGACACACCGCTATCGCGAGCAGGCTCGCTCCCACAAGGGTTTTGTGTTTGGCCTTTATTGGATCGGCTTTTGTACGCCAGCCACAAGCGGCGCCTTGGCCCACACAACCTTGCCGCCGACCACCGTCATCAGCACTTCATTTCGGGCCAATTCATCCTCAGGCACTTGCATGAAGTTCTTGTCCAGGACGATCAGGTCGGCGAACTTGCCCACTTCCACCGAGCCGACCACCGCGTCCAGTTTCAGCTGTTCGGCAGCATTGATGGTGATGGTGCGCAGCACGTCCGTGCGCGACAGTGCCGGGTCGGCATTCAACCGGCCGGCGTACTTGGGGCCATAGCTGTGGGGGTTCTGCGGATCGCCTGAGCGGGTGACGCCGATCTTCAACGCGAGGAACTCGTCGAGCGGGTCGACAGGCCAGTCACTGCCATACGCCACGCGACCGCCGGACCGGGCGATGCTGCCCGACGGTTCCATGCGAGCGAAACGCTGGGCACCGAGGTGATCGCTGGTGCCGTCGATTGTGGATGGCGCCTGCTGGGCCCACTGGAAGGACATGTTGGCGGTCACGTCGAGGGCCTTGAAGCGTGGATAGTCGGCAGGGTCCACGGACTCGTTGTGAGTGATGGCCGGGCGAAAACCATTGCCAGGCAATTGCTGACGCACGTGTTCGATGCCGTTCAGCGAGTCACGCACCGCACGGTCTCCGGTGGCGTGCAGGTGCGGGTCGAGGCCGGCTTGAACGGCTTGCAACAGCAACGGCTTGAGCACTTGCGGCGGGAAGTACAGCTCACCGACGTTCTTGCCCGCTGTCCACTTCGGTGCCTTTTCGGTTCCGGCATTTTTCAAGTACGGCGTCAGCATTGCCCCGGTGTCCGCCGGGGCATTGATGATGCCGTCCATGAACAATTTGACGTGGCGCATGCTCACGCCCGGCGCGACTTTGGCTTCGCCCTGATCGTAAGTCGTGGCCAATGCCTTGGCTTCGGCGATGGTTTTTGTCGGGTCTGCTGCTGCGGCGGCCGGGTCCAGTTTGATCGCCAGCAAGGCCCGGGCGGTCAGCTCGCCCGACTGCTGCAGGCTGGTGAAGGCTTTGCCACTTTCCGGCCCCGACAAGGCATCGAAGAAACTGGTGATGCCTTGCTGGCGCATGGCGTCGAGCGCGGCGCGGGTCTGGTTGAGTTTCTCTGCATCGGTGGCGGGTGGCACCACGGCGGCCATGGCATCGGCCGCGCCGTCTTCGCAGATGCCGTTCGGGTTGCCGGCGCTGTCACGCACGTATTTGCCATCGCTCGGATTGGCGGTGTTTTTGTTGATGCCGGCCACGGCCAGGCCGCGGGAGTTGGTCAGCACGGTATGGAAGTCGGTGGAGCGGACCTGGATCGGACGCTGGGTCTTGAGCGCGTCCAGCGTTGATTTGTCCGGGTCGCCGTCGAGTCCGTCCATGCCCATGCGATCCCAGCTGCCGACTTCGAGCCAGACATCGGGGCCCTTGTCCTTGTCGGCGTCCAGGCACGCTTGAATGGTTTCCTGGAATACCTTGCGCGTCATCGTCTGGTATTTCAGGTCGCACAAGGTCATGGCGCGACCGCCGTCCCCCGGGTGCATGTGCGCATCGATGAAGCCCGGCATCAGCATGCGCCCGGCCAGATCGATCAACTGGGTCTGCTTGCCGATGTACGCAGAAACCCCTTCGTCGCTGCCGACATAAACGATCTTCCCGCCCGAAACGGCAATCGCCTGCTGCACGGAGTTCTGGCCATCGACGGTGTAGACGTAGCCGTTGCGCATCACCATGTCAGCGGGCGCCGAGCCCTGGGTCTGACACCCCACCAGCGCCATGGAAGAAAGTGCCGTAGTGGTCGCAACCGCGATAAACAGCCTGGAAAATTTCAACTGCCTCACCTCTGTTTTTATAGTTTTGGAAGTGGCCCGGACAGACTGCCGTGCAAGCCCCTGATATGCAGGGCATACCCTATAGAGCGCCGCCGCCTGCGGGACCTCCACAAATGAGGAGGGGCAACAAAAATAGCCCAGCAACAAATCTCCCCTTGTGGGAGCGAGCATTTAGTTGGGGAGATTTGTGGCGTTAATCGCGGCGTGTGGCGTCTCGCAGGACGGAACCCAGTTCGACCTTGCTTTTCACGCCGAGCTGCAAGTAGCAGTTGCGCAGATAAGTGCGCACGGTCGCCGGGCTCAGGGTCAGGATTTTCGCAATTTCTTTATAGGAATGACCCGCCGCAAACAGCATCGCCGCCGTCCGTTCCCGTGGCGGGAGCACTGCTGCGCGGGACTGCGCTTCGAGCGACAGAATCACATGCTCTGCGTTGGGACTCAGCGTCAGCGCACACCGGCCCAGACGCATCACGCAAGGGGCCTTTTGCAGTTGCCCGATCACCTCGGCCGGCAGCATCGAACCGCTCCACCCGGGCAACTCGCGCTGGATGGCGGCGCACAGGCTGGCGCCGACGTACAGCAGACTGCCGTCCATGCGCGCCACACCGAAGTCGCTCGCGCCGTTGCCCGTGTCGACGCGGATCATGTCTTGCACCTGAAATCGCCACAGCTGCAACAGGTGATCGCAGAACGCCGAAAACAACGCGGCCTCGCTGTCGCTGAACGCAGGAGCATCCATGCCACGGTAGAGACAGACGAAAAACATCAAGCCGCTTTCGGGCAATTCGAAGGTGATGCACATCGGATGAAAGAGGTCATGGCGCCGAGCGAAGGCGTCCACCGCTTCATCAGGATCGGTGAAGCCGCTGTCGCGCACGACCGCACCGGGTTGACTCAGGGTGTCGTGGGAGAATTTGTCGCGGCCCGCGCTCTTGTGCCATTCAGCGGCAAACGATTCGGGCAGGTTGATGCGCCCGTGCATCCAGCTTTTAGGCGGTGCGTTGACGGCTGATGCAGACATCTCGCCCCACCACGCCGACGCAAAGGGCACCAGTTGGCGGAACGCTTGCAGGCCTTCGGCGATGAACTGCGAGGCGCCACGCTCCCGAGCCAGCCGCCCCAGGTGCAGCACGCAACGATTGAACGCCTTGAGCGTTGCCATCGACGGCTGCGCGCCGACTTCATCACCCTCCTCCATCGTTCTGATCCTGTTCGCTGTACGACGTATTTTTTCGACGATGCCATAGGCCGGGTAATAGCGTCCAGCGAGCTGTTCAGGTTGTACAGCTGTTTACCAATGGTCTGCGCAATCAGCACCTCAAGACACTCACAGAAACTCTGTGAGTGGACTGACCATGTTCGCGTCCTTGTTTGTCCTTACATCTCCACCTGAGTCCCCAGTTCAATCACCCTGTTCAGTGGCAATCTGAAATATTTCAGGTTGCTGTTGGCATTCTTCAGCAGGAACGCGAACAGACTTTCTCGCCAGCGCGCCATACCCATGCGCTTGGTGGCGATCACCGTCTCCCGACTGAGGAAATAGGTCGTGCGCATCGGACTGAAATCCAGCTCATTCAAGTGACAAAGACTTAAGGCCATCGGTACATCGGGCTCCTCCATGAAACCGAAGTGCAGACTGACTCGGAAGAAACCTTCGCCATAAGCTTCAACTTCAAATCGTCGATCAGCAGGCACCCGAGGACTGTCTTCGGACACCACGGTTAGCAATACTACCTGCTCGTGCAAAACCTGGTTATGCAGCAGATTGTGCAGTAGCGCATGCGGAACTGCATCGGCCCTGGCCGTCAGAAAAACCGCCGTACCCTGCACCCGATGCGGCGGCTGCGAACGAATGCTGCTGATGAACAACGGCAGAGGCAGTGCGGTCTCGTCCAACCGCTCGACGATGATTTTTCGCCCTCGCTTCCAGGTGGTCATCAAGATGAACAGGCCAATACCGGCGATCACCGGAAACGCACCGCCCTGAAAAATCTTCGGCGCATTGGCGGCGAAGTACAGACCGTCTACCAGCAAAAATCCGAGCAGCATCGGGATGGCCAGCCAGCGCGGCGTTTTCCAAAGAAGCAGGACGACAGCTGAAGATAAAATGGTGGTGATCAACATGGTGCCCGTCACAGCGACCCCATAGGCAGCAGCCAAGGCACTGGACGACTCGAAGCCGATCACCAGCAGCACAACACCGACCATCAGCGCCCAGTTGACCGTGCCGATGTAAATTTGCCCCTGTTCCTGGCTGGAGGTGTGCTGGATAAACATCCGAGGAACGTAACCTAGCTGGATAGCCTGTCGCGTCAGGGAGAAAGCACCAGAGATCACGGCTTGAGAAGCGATGATGGTCGCCAGTGTGGACAGCGCGACCATCGGCAGCAGCGCCCAGCTCGGCGCGAGCAGATAGAACGGATTGCGCACAGCGTCCGGGTTCTCCAGGATCAGCGCACCCTGGCCAAAATAATTGAGAACCAACCCTGGCAACACCAAAATGAACCAGGCACGGGAAATCGGTTTGCGCCCAAAGTGGCCCATGTCGGCATACAGCGCCTCAGCACCGGTCAGTGCCAACACGACAGCGCCCAAAATCGCTACACCCATGCCCGGATGAACCACGAAAAACTGCACGGCCCAAGCGGGGTTAAGCGCTTGCAGAACTTCGGGGCGCTGCAAAATACCGTAGACACCGAGTGCACCCAACACCACAAACCACAGCACCATGACAGGGCCGAACAGGATGCCGATTCGGGCCGTACCATGTTTCTGTATCAAGAACAGCGCCACCAACACGACCACTGACAGGGGCACAACCCAGTGCTCTATCCCGTCAAACGCCAGCTGAAGTCCTTCGACCGCAGAGAGCACTGAAATAGCCGGGGTGATCATGCTGTCCCCGTAAAAAAGTGCCGCACCAAACAGGCCGAGCAACACCAGGACCTTGCTCATGTACGGATAAGGCGCAGCCGCGCGGCGGGCTAACGCTGTCAACGCCATGATGCCGCCTTCACCCTGGTTGTTGGCACGCAGGATGAACAGCACGTATTTGATCGAGACGACCCAGATCAGTGACCAAAAGATCAACGACAGAATACCGAGCACGCCGTCATGGTTTACCTGGACACCGTAGTGGCCGGAAAATACTTCTTTCAGCGTGTAGAGGGGGCTGGTGCCAATGTCCCCGTAAACCACCCCGACAGCGGCGACGAGCAAGCCCACTCCAGAGGTTTTGGATGGGAAGTCTTCGTGTGCAACGGTTGCTGTCTCACTCAAGGGTCGCTTCTCTCAAATTACGGGGAGGAAGTGCATCCCATCCTTGGGCAATACAGTTTGCCAGGGCCATTGGAAAAGCAAGGCGCATGGACGATCAAAAAAATCGCGGCCAGTATCGTTGCGGGCAAAAGCAACGAACGTAAAGAAAGCGTAAAAATTTTTACGGCAGCCAGGTAATCCGGGGGCTGCAGTTCGAGACGTCGGTACGTGTCGAGTTCTCTTCTTCACCATTTTTGTCTGCTCGCGAGAAAACTTGCGTTCAGCAACCGTAGGCTAAGCTTAGAGCAGCTTATTGCACACGATGCTCGCGTCTGCAGGTTTTGGGTTGTTCTGGAGAGCGTCTGCAACAGCTATTTCAGACAGGCCCAACCATTTCACGCAGGACTACGTGATGACCGAGCCCCTCCTCAGTTTTGATCAACTCAAGCGTGCTGCCGCCTCCGGCGAAATTGATACTGTTCTTGTTTGCATGGTCGACATGCAAGGCCGACTGGTCGGCAAGCGATTCCAGGTCGAGTTTTTCATCGACAGCGGCCATGAAGAAACCCACTGCTGCAACTACCTGCTGGCCGACGACATCGACATGGAACCCGTGCCGGGTTACGCCGCTGCCAGTTGGAGCAAAGGCTACGGCGACTTTGTCCTCAAGCCTGACATGTCGACGTTGCGGCGAGTGCCCTGGCTCGAATGCACGGCGCTGGTGTTGTGCGACGTGCTCGATCACCACCATCGGCGCGACCTGCCGCACAGTCCGCGGGCGATCCTGAAAAAGCAGATCGAGCGACTGCGCGAACGCGGCTACACCGGCATGTTCGCCTCGGAACTTGAGTTCTATCTGTTCGACGAAAGCTACGAGGCTATCCACAAACGCAATTACCTCAAGCCGAAGACTGCCGGCCACTACATCGAGGATTACAACATCCTCCAGACCACTCGCGAGGAGCCGGTGCTGCGGGCGATTCGCAAGCATCTGCAGGCGTCCGGCATTCCCGTGGAAAACTCCAAGGGTGAATGGGGCCCGGGCCAGGAAGAGATCAACATTCGTTACGCCGATGCGCTGACCATGGCCGACCACCACGTCATCATCAAGCACGCCTGCAAAGAGATCGCGCAGCTGCAAGGCAAGGCGATCACGTTCATGGCCAAGTGGCGGTATGATGCCGCCGGTTCCAGCAGCCATATCCACAATTCGCTGTGGGACAAGAACGGCAAAAAACCGCTGTTCTTCGACGCCAAGGCTGAGTTCGGCATGTCGAAACTGATGCGCGCCTGGGTGGCCGGGCAGCTGAAGTATGCCAACGACATCACCTGCTTTCTCGCGCCCTATATCAATTCCTACAAGCGTTTCCAGGCCGGCACCTTTGCGCCGACCCGGGCGGTCTGGAGTCGCGATAATCGCACCGCAGGCTTTCGTCTGTGTGCGGAAAGCAGCAAATCCATCCGCATCGAATGCCGCATCGGCGGCGCCGACCTCAACCCATATCTGGCCTTCGCCGCATTGATTGCCGCGGGCCTGGCGGGTATCGACGAGAAGCTCAACCTCACGCCGCCCTTCGAAGGCGATGCCTACGTTGACGAACATCTGCCTGAGGTGTCGAAGACGTTGCGCGAAGCCTGCGCCGCGCTCCAGAGCTCGACGATGTTGCGCGAAGCGTTCGGTGATGAAGTGATCGACCACTACGTGCACACCGCCGAATGGGAGCAGAAAGAGTACGACCGGCGTATCACCGACTGGGAATTGCAGCGCGGTTTCGAGCGCTATTGAGACCGACATCATGACTGCAACGATTCAACTCATCTCACCGGTCGATGGCCGGGTCTATGTCGAACGTCGCTGTGCCGATGAGACTCAACTCGAACAGGCACTGACGGCAGCCGCAACGGCCCAGGCTTTATGGAGACGCCGGCCACTGAGCGAGCGCGCCGCATTTTGCAGCGCTGCGGTGGACGCGATGCTGGCCATGAAAGACGAAATCGTCCCGGAGCTGGCCTGGCAGATGGGCCGCCCGGTGCGCTTTGGCGCGGGCGAACTGCGCGGCTTCGAAGAGCGCGCCCGGCATATGATCGCCATTGCGCCTGAAGCGTTGGCAGCGGTTGAACCCACGCCTGTCGCCGGTTTTCGACGGCATACCAAACGTGAGCCGCTCGGCACGGTGCTGGTCATCGCGCCATGGAATTACCCCTATCTGACGGCAGTGAATACGATCATTCCGGCGTTGATGGCCGGCAACAGCGTCATCCTCAAACACGCTTCGCAAACGCTGCTGGTGGGTGAACGGTTCGGCGAAGCATTTCGCCGTGCCAATCTGCCCGAAGGTCTGTTCCAGAACCTGCTGCTCGATCATCGCCAGACTGGCGAGATCATCGCCTCCGGCCGCGTGCAGCAGGTGAACTTCACCGGTTCGGTCGACGCCGGCAAAGCCATGGAAACCGCCGCAACGGGCCGCTTCCTCGGCCTGGGCCTGGAACTTGGCGGCAAAGACCCGGCCTACGTTCGCGCAGACGCCAACCTTGAACATGCGGTGGAAAACCTGGTGGACGGCAGCTTCTTCAACTCCGGGCAAAGTTGCTGTGCCGTGGAGCGCATCTATGTCGATGAAAAAATCTACTTGGCCTTTGTCGAGCGCTTCGTCGTGCTGACGAATCAATACGTGCTGGGCAATCCACTGGATGAAGCCACCACGCTCGGCCCACTGGTGAACCCGGGCGCGGCTGAATTCGTGCGCGACCAGATCGCCGACGCGTTGGCAAAAGGCGCCAAGGCACTGATCGATCCGAAGGCCTTTCCCTTCGACGCACCGGGCAGCGCCTACCTCGCGCCGCAGGTGCTGATCGACGTCACTCATCAAATGTCGGTGATGCGCGAAGAAAGCTTTGGCCCGGTGGTCGGCATCATGCCGGTGGCCAGTGATGACGAAGCCATCGCCTTGATGAACGACAGCGAGTTCGGGCTCAGCGCTTCCCTCTGGACCCAGGACCTCGCCGCCGCCGAACACCTGGGCAACGAGATCGACACCGGTACCGTGTTCATGAACCGTTGCGATTACCTCGACCCGGCCCTGGCCTGGACCGGCGTCAAGAACAGCGGCCGCGGAGTGACCCTGTCGCGCCTGGGTTACGAGCATCTGACCCGAGCGAAATCCTTCCATTTGCGCCATGAGATCTGAGCCATGAGCCTGACCGGGAACTGGAACTACCCCACGAGCATCCGCTTCGGCGTCGGCCGCATCGCCGAGCTGGCCGAAGTCTGTCGCAGCCAGGGTATCCAGCGACCGTTACTGGTCACCGACAGCGGCCTGGCGCGCGCCCCGATCACCACGGCGGCGCTGGACGCCTTGCGTGATGCCGGCCTCGGTGTCGCGCTGTTTTGCGACCTCAAGCCCAATCCCGTCGAAGCCAACCTCGCGGGCGGGCTCGATGCCTGGCGCGCCGGCAAACACGATGGCGTGGTCGCCTTCGGCGGCGGCAGCGGCCTGGACATGGGCAAGCTCATCGCCTTCATGAGCGGCCAGACCCGGCCGGTCTGGGATTTCGAAGACATCGGCGACTACTGGACTCGCGCCGACGAAAGCCAAATCGCCCCGGTTATCGCAGTGCCGACCACCGCAGGCACCGGTTCGGAAGTCGGTCGCGCGGCGGTGATCATCGACGAGCGCACCCACACCAAACGCATCATCTTCCACCCGAAAATGATGCCGCGCGTGGTCATCAGCGACCCGGCCCTGACCGTCGGCATGCCGGCAAAAGTCACCGCCGGCACGGGCATGGACGCCTTGGCGCATTGCCTGGAAGCCTACTGCGCTCCCGGCTTTCACCCTTTAGCCGACGGCATCGCAGTGGAAGGCATGCGCCTGGTGGCCAGCGCCCTGGTGCGGGCCGTCCACACACCGTCCGACCTGGATGCACGTGCGCAAATGCTCGCCGCCGCCGCGATGGGCGCCACGGCATTCCAGAAAGGCCTGGGCGGCATGCACGCCCTCTCGCATCCGGTCGGCGCGCTGTACGACACCCATCACGGCATGACCAACGCCACCTTCATGCCCTACGTCTTGCAATTCAATCGCCCGGCCATCGAAGAGCGCATCACACGCCTGGCGGCTTATCTGCGCCTGCCCTCGCCCGGGTTCGACAGCTTTCTGGCCTTCATCCTCAAACTACGCAAAGACATCGGCGTGCCGCACACGCTGGTTGAATTGGGCGTGGATGATCGGCAAGCAGACTTGATCGCGGACATGGCCATTGTCGATCCCTCTGCCGGCGGCAATCCATTGCCATTGACCCGGGAAGGCGCGGCAAACATTTTCGCGGCGGCTTATCACGGCCGTATTTAGAGCAGTTGTCTGTCCAGACATAAGGCATGGACAGTGTGTAGCGGTTGGAAAAGGAGCAGTACGACAAGGGGTTGAAAGCCAGCCCATCCGGGACCCGGATGGATGCGTATCAAAACCTGAAGGGGCACACAACATGAATCCAGCAAGTCAGCCCGGCACAAGCGCGCCGCAAGACGATGACGTCAAGGTGTTGCACAGCATGGGCTACGCCCAGCAGCTCTCGCGACGCATGGGCGTTTTCTCCAACTTTGCCATTTCCTTTTCGATCATCTGCATCCTCTCGGGTGGCATCAACTCACTTGCCCAGGGCACCTCGGGTGCAGGCGGCGCGGCCATCGGCATCGGCTGGCCAATCGGCTGCCTGATCTCCGGGGTTTTCGCCATGGCCATGGCGCAGATCTCCTCCGCCTACCCCACCGCTGGCGGCCTCTATCACTGGGGCTCGATTCTCGGTAACCGCTTCACCGGCTGGCTGACGGCCTGGTTCAACCTGTTGGGGCTGGTCACCGTGCTCGGCGCGATCAACGTCGGTACTTATTACTTCTTTTTCGGCGCCTTCGGACCGGCAATAGGCATGGAAGACACCACCACGACACGGGTGATTTTCCTGGCGATCCTCACGGGCCTGCAAGCCTTGTGTAACCACTTGGGTATCGGCCTGACCGCGAAACTCACCGACTTCTCGGGCTATCTGATCTTCGCCACGGCACTGGCGCTGACCATCGTCTGCCTGATCTCGGCGCCCAGCTATGAGTTCGCCCGGTTGTGGACCTTCAGCAACTACTCCGGCGAAGCGGGCGGCAGCGTCTGGCCGCAGGTCTCGAACGGCTGGGTTTTCATGCTTGGCCTGCTCTTGCCGATCTACACCATCACCGGTTACGACGCCTCCGCGCACACCTCGGAAGAGACCCGCAACGCCGCCATGTCGGTGCCCCGCGGCATGGTTATGTCGGTGGTCTGGTCGTTGCTGTTCGGCTGGGTCATGCTCAGCTCCTTTGTGCTGATGCTGCCGAGCATGGACGAGGCCGCGAAGCATGGCTGGACCGTGTTCTTCTGGGCAATGGACACGCAAGTGAACCCGACGGTAAAAACGGCGCTGTACGTGGCCATTTTCATCTCGCAATTCCTCTGCGGACTGGCGACCGTGACCTCGGTGTCACGGATGATCTTCGCCTTCTCCCGCGACGGCGGCCTGCCCTTCTCCAGAGCACTGGCCTCGGTCTCGCCGACCCTGCGCAGCCCGGTGGCGGCGATCTGGACCGGCGCCACCCTCGCAGTGCTGTTCGTCTGGGGCTCGTCGGTGATCTCGGTCGGCGAAACGCCGGTCTATACCATCGTGGTCTCCTGCACGGTGATCTTCCTGTTCTTCTCCTTCATCATCCCTATCGTGCTGGGCCTGTTCACCTACGGGACGTCGAAGTGGCCCACCATGGGACCGTGGAACATGGGGCGCTTCTGGTTCACCGTGTTTGCCCTGCTCTCAATCCTGTCGATGGTGATCATCTTCATCATCGGCATCCAGCCACCGAACGATTGGGCGCTGTACATCACCATCGGCTTTCTGGTGCTGACGGCCATCGTCTGGTTCGGCTTCGAAGCCCGCCGCTTCCAGGGGCCGCCGGTGGGCGACGTGATCATCAGACGCCAGGCTGAAATCGCTGCGGCGGAAGAGGCGTTGAATAAACGCGCTGGCGGCTGATACCACCACCCTAAAAAACGGGACGCCAAGCGTCCCGTTTTTACAAACACAAATAGAACAAACAACAAGCAACCTGTGGCGAGGGAGCTTGCTCCCGTTGGCCTGCGCAGCAGGCCCATCTTTTGGGGCCGCTTCGCTGCCCAGCGGGAGCAAGCTCCCTCGCCACAGAACAGCGGTTACACGGATGGCTCAACCTTATCCAACACACGGTTCGCCGTAATCTCCGCCACCATGATGCTGTTCGAAATGCCCAACAAGGCATAACGCGACTCCCCCTCCAAATGATCCACCAACTGATGGACCATCACATCCACCGACGCCAGCGTCTCGACCAAAAAAACCGCCAGGGTTTCGGCCGTGGCTTCTGGGTCTATGGAAAACAGCTTGCTGGATGTACGCGGGGTGGCTTTGATGTCGGCGCTTGATGGGAAGTGGAAATCGAGGGCGCGTTCGGCGGCGTCGTTGAGTTTTTTTGAATCGGGTTCGTATGGGGAAACTGGATCGGTGTCGGGTGGGTTGGGTGTGATTTTGAACATACCTTAGGTTCCTAATGGTGTGCCAACCTCTTGCTGCTAAACGAGAGGGAGGCAGCTGCACGCAGGTTAGCAGACCGGGAAACCTAAGAAGCCGGCGCGCCCAAGGGCGCCCTGCGCACAGCCACCATCAAAATGCAGGTGCAAAACCTGACTGATAGAAGCGTCGTGCGTCTTAGGTTATCCACGGGCTGCTAAACCCGATCACTGATGAGCAGTGACACGGATCAAGTTACCGAGCGGCCTAAAAGCGCACAAGCCGGCGGATTCTGGTGCAGTCGTAGGCAACGGCGCAAGGTTTTGTAGCTTTCAGGACGTAACCTTGAGGGTGTTTAAACATACTCCCTCAAGGGTTGTTGAATAAGCTAATGCGTACTTCCTACAGACGGCGAAAGCTTCGAAAAAAATTCAGAAAGCCAATGTCGTGATTACGAGGGTAAGCATCGCATATGTGTCAGCAACGTGGCCTCTTGGATCAGCCTGCTATCGGCCAAAAGTGGACGCTAACTGCCATTCCCCATCCAGTGTTCCCAGACAGGAACCAGACCCAGTCATTTCAACGGGTCATACCTGATCAACGTCTTCGGCTCCAAATACGCGCTCATCCCCCACCTGCCCATTTCGCGCCCAAGGCCTGAATGCTTGAATCCACCGAAGGGGGCACGCGGTTCGTGGGCCAGGGTGTTGATGAGCACGCGTCCGGAATCGATCTTACGGGCGACGTTCATACAACGTTTGGCGCTTTTCCCCAGCACCAGGGCGCTCAGACCGTAGTCCGTATCGTTGGCAATGCTGATCGCATCGGCATCATCCTCGTAGGGGATGATCGTCAACACGGGCCCGAAGATTTCCTCACGCGCGATGCGCATCCGGTTGTGGGCATCAGTGAAGATCGTGGGCTTCACGAACCATCCGGCATGCAAGCCTTCCGGTCGACCTTCGCCACCCGCCAGCAACCTCGCGCCTTCTTCCTGGCCGGTACGGATGTAGCGCTGCACCCGTTCCCATTGTTTCTGGCTCACCATCGGACCGATGTCGGTGTCGACGTTTCGTGGATCGCCCGATTGAATCTGTGAGACACCCTCCTTCGCAATCCGCTCGAACTCTGCCAACCGGCTGCGCGGCACGAGGATACGAGTGCCGGCGATGCAAGCCTGGCCGCTGTTGAGAAATCCGGCTTGCAGCACCAGCGGCATGACTGCCTGGAAATCCGCATCGTCAAGCACCACGGTGGGCGACTTGCCGCCGAGTTCGAGCGTCACGCGCTTCATGGTGTCGGCACCGGTTCTTACCAGATGCTGACCGACAGCGGACGAGCCCGTGAACGAGATTTTGGCAACGTCGGGATGACGGGCGATTTCCTCACCTACTACATCGCCTCGTCCGTTGACGATATTGAATACACCCGGTGGCAGACCGGCCTCGTGCAACGCTCTGACCACGACCTGCGTCTGTAACGCGCTCATCTCGCTTGGCTTGATGACGGCAGTGCAGCCTGCTGCCAGCGCGGTGGCCAGCTTGTTGCAGATGAAGCCCGCATTGCTGTTCCAGGGTGTGATCAGACCGGCAACGCCCACGGGCGTGAGAATGACCCTGGCCATGCCGACCTGCTCCTCGAAATCGAACGCCTGCAGGGCACCGATTGCTTGCGCGATCACGTCGGCCGGATAAGTCGCCATCGAGCGCCCGCGAGCCGCAGGCGCACCGTATTCCGTGAGGATGGCTTCCAGCAGCTCTTCCTCCTTTGCCGCCACGGCCTGGTGCATGCGTTGCAATGCCGAAATTCGTTCTTCCCTGCTTGTACGAGCCCACGCCGGGAACGCAGCCTTGGCTGCTGCGATGGCACGCTGAGCGTCCAGTGCATCGCCCAATCGAACCTGACCAATGACTTTCTCGGTGCTCGGGTTATGAAGGTCGAACCATTCCTGACCGTGTGGAATGACGAACTCGCCGTTGATGTAGATATGTTCAATGCGTTGCATGGCGACTCCTCGCTCAAAATGACTCGCCTGAATCGAGCCTCTGTGATGAAGTCTAAGAAGGGTTCATTATTCCGATAAGCCATCCTTTGGCTTATGAAGCATCCTTATATTCAGGACAATCCATGCACAGAACAGGAATGACCGAGCTGGAAGTGGTTCTGGCCGTTGCGCGCCGCAGCAGTTTTCGCGGCGCAGCACAGGAGTTGGGCATGTCCACTACCGCCGTGAGCAGCGCGGTGGCCAGCCTGGAAGCACGCCTGAAAGTGCGCCTGTTCAATCGCTCCACGCGCAGCGTGGCCCTCACCGACATCGGGCAACGCTATGTGGCACGCATCGCACCTGCGTTGGCGCAGATCAAAAGTGCCGGCGAAGAAGCCAGCGTCGGCCCCGATGAACCCAGCGGTACATTGCGCATCAATGCACCGCATGGCGCGGCCTACCTGCTGTTGGATCCGCTATTGAAGCAGTACGCTCAGCGCTATCCCGAAGTGCGCATCGACATCGTCAGCGAATCAAGCATGGTCGATATTATCGCCGGTGGCTTCGACGCTGGGATTCGCCTGGCAGAGTCTGTGCCGCAAGACATGATTGCCGTGGCACTGTCAGGTGACATCCGGATGCTCGTGGTAGCAACGCCCGAGTACCTCGAACGCCACGGCGTGCCCGAGCATCCGCGAGATCTACTCACCCACCGGAGCATCGGCATGCGCATGGCCCATGGTGGCCTCTACCAGTGGGAATTGGAGCGCGATGGCCAGAAGGTGCAGATGGATCTGCCGGTGCGCTTCGCCTCCAACGAAGTGCTGGCCATCAAACAGGCCGTGGTGTTGGGCCTTGGCATTGGTTTCATTTCCGAGTGGTTCATCCAAGAAGAACTGGCAAGCGGCGCCCTGTTGCCGGTGTTGATGCCGTGGTGTCCGTCGTTTGGCGGGTTGAGGCTCTACTACTCGGGCCATCGCTTCGTGCCGGCGCGATTGCGCGCACTGATTGAACTGGCGCAGGAGTTGCGGCCCACGGTGGTTTGATCATGTTTCGCCCACTTTTTATCGTCCAAACTGTCCTGGAATACCCATGGAAACCCGCCACCTGCATCGCTTGCTCCAGGGAACAGCGGAGTGTAATTCCGCTGTCGAGTCTCTCGTCCTCATACTTGAGGCCGCTGTTGAACTGGTGTCGATTCCGGGAAATGATTTCTGCTGGTCGTATTGGGCTGATGAGTTCAAGGCGAAAGCTGAACTACAAGCCCTGATCCACTCATTAAAAACCGGTACCTTGCCTGAGCGGTTGAACGTCGCCGTGTTGTTTGCGCCCACCGGACCGTTGCAGGAACTGGGCATGAGTAGTGGATGGGCTGAGACTTATTTGAAGGTCGCCGGCAAATTTGATGAGGTTGAAAGGTTGCTGTGGGGAAGATGAGATTGATTGGCCCTGTGATAGACAAAAAGGGAGGCAGTACACCGTTGCGGCGTTCATTCGACCCGGTTTGATGGTTGTCATGCACAGGGCGCTTTCGAGCCTGCCGGTCTACTCGCGTACGGGTCTACAAACCAGTGCAAGCTGCCCCCCTTCGGCCAAAAACCACCCATCAGAAAGGACCGCTTTCGGCCAACAGCAGACGTCCACCCAAGCATGCGACCAGGAGATCAGATCATTGAAGGCAGAGGGGGGCTATTCGGTCAACTGCAAAGCGAAAAGGCTTTGCAGGCTTGCAAAGCCTTACTGCAGAGAAGATCAGCGCGAAACGGCCATCCAGCCCGCACAACCGGTCATTACGCCGGCTGACGCTCTGTTCAGACGCTTCATTGCCTTCGGTGACTGGATGGTGCGCTTGATTCGCGATGCGGTAACCAGGTAAACCAGTTGGATGGTGAGATCGATCCCGATGCCGAGCGCGGTAATAAAGACGACTTCTGGCCAGGTCAGCGCCGTCAGATCAAATGCATGAGGCAGCACCGCGCCGAAAAATACAACGGCCTTTGGATTACTCAGAGTCAGCACAGCGCCTGCAAGAAGGCCTCGGCTAGCTGAGCGCTTCGGAGGTTCTTGAAGTTGTTCGGTGTTCTTCGACCATAAGTTCCATGCGATGAACAGGATAAAGGCAACACCGAGCCATTTCACCGCGATGAACACAGGCTCGAACTGCAGTGCCAGCGCCGCGAGACCGAGGGTGGCGACCACCAGCCAGACAGCATTACCCAGCACCATGCCGCCGATGAAAGGGATCGTAGACCTTGCGCCACGCGACACCACTTGACCTAGAAGGGCTCCCTGAGCGGGGCCGGGGATTGCTGCTGCAATCGCGAAGGGCACGACAAAAAACCAGATCGAAGAAGTAGCGCTCACGTGCGAAGCCTCCATGTTGCCTTGGTTTGCAAAGCGGCATATTCGCATTGGGTGAGCAGGTAAAACAATACGGGAAACCTTTATCAGCAGCGTGGGTGAACGGCTCGTTTGTTCAATCTGATCGGCCCAAGTGACCGTCCACTAAGGGTCGTTTTCTGCCGTCGCGAGAGGCAGAAAACGACCCAAAGCGGTCATATTTGATATGAGCACTCTGAGAAGGGCTTAAGATGGGCCACGACCGCAGGCACGGCCATAAAAATTTCATGTTTGCGGTGCGGTCCGTTATTCCCTGAAACGTCCGTTGCCATCAGCCCTGAGCTGAAAGCAACACGGCTAATCATCTCGCGATTCGAGAGGCTGTTGGTGGGGTCCGAAATGTACGCGTTCAGCGAAATCCATTTTGCGTCCTCGATCTCATCAACGTCCAAGATGTTAATAGCATGCGTCAAGGCTCTCATCTGGCAGATGAAATGGAGGTTGGATTTGCCAAACTGATAGGGGTGTTTGGACGTAAAACCGACAATTGACTCAAATTTTGCATCGATTCCTGTTTCTTCCAGCACTTCTCGCTGGATTGAATCTTGAATTCGTTCCGTTGCTTCGACGTGACCGCCGGGCAGCTTGAATCCTTTGCTACCCCGTTCTTTCACGACCAAGATTTCGTTTGTGTCGCTCAGAACGATTGCACCTGCACCAATGGTATGTGTTGGCACAAACGGTACGAAGGTTGGATATTCCGGTTGTCGAACCAAAGTCAGCTCATTTCGCAGGCAGCTATGGAACGTAAAGCCTGCATTGATGAAAAGAGGAATGCTTGCTGCGGACGCGATCGGGACTGAGATCCAGGCAAGCGATTTTCGCTGCCGAATCAAATAGGTGATTAATTCTTCGAGATCAATGATCAGATTATTAATGTCTGCCGGCAGTGAAGTCGGATCGATCACGACTCCATTATATCGATCTAGCTCAAATCTCATCAGCGTCTCCCTTCGCCTTTTATTTCCAAGAGCGATTCTAGATCATCGACGTGTCTGGCGGGCTCAACCTACACAAATCTTTTGCCGCAATGGGGCTTTCTGCCCGACAATCTTTCCCTTGTTCCAAGGCTGATGGCTGTATGTAGCAATAGTGTTCGTGGCTTGTCCTCCACGCTCAGGGAGGACAAGGGTGGATCAGTCACAATGAGTGGTGGTCGCTATTCGACCCAGAGCAACCCTTGGCGATGGGCAGCAATCGGCCAAGGCTGTGTGAAATCTCGCTGGATGAATTAAACGCTAGAACTTGCGCAGCTCACCTGAGGGGTGGGAAAAAGAAGTACCCGATTGGTCCACGCAGACCATTCAGACCGGTATGTGGATGCGTGGACCGACTCAGGGGGCTCTGGTCCCCGTGGGTTGCGCTCGGCCTCCCGTTCAAGCTGGCGGCTGGACTGAATCCGATTGAGATAGCCGTGAGATAGATCTTCAGCACGACCGCTGAATGATAAGCCGGGCGACCTGTCGTGGCGGGGTCAACACCCTCAAAACCGAGCGCGCCCAATCTGAAGGAAGCCAGACGAGGGCGGGCGGCAAACAAGGTATTCCGGTCAGGAATACGCCCATGAAAATCATGAATTTTATTTATCGCTGTGGATCTCGTAGCGTGCCTCCTTCTGCATAAGGAGATGACCCTGTGAACAATTCCCGCCTGCGCTTGTACGTTGACTCTCAATTTTCCAGCCCCTATGCCATGTCGGCTTTCGTGGTACTCCGCGAAAAGGGCATCGAATTTGAAATGATCCCGCTAGACCTCGACGCATCCGAAAACCAGTCAGAGGACTATGCCAGCCTCTCGCAGACCCAGCGGGTACCCACACTTGTGCACGGCGACTTCGCCTTATCTGAATCGTCGGCGATCACTGAGTACCTAGAAGACGTTTTCCCCCAGGCGCCGGTTTACCCACAAGACCTGATGCAGCATGCAAAGGCACGACAAGTCCAGGCATGGGTGCGAAGTGACCTGCTGCCCATTCGGCAGGAACGATCCACATTGGTTGTGTTTTATGGACTCAAATCAAACCCCTTGTCGCCAGCTGCCGAGTCGGCAGCGCGCAAGCTGTTCGGTGCCGCACAAACGCTACTGGCCGACAGCCCCGAGTACCTGTTCGGCCAATGGTCGATCGCCGATGTGGATCTGGCCTTGATGCTCAACCGGCTGATATTCAATGGTGACTCCGTACCACCCGCGCTGGTGGAGTACGCGCAGCGCCAATGGCAACGACCAACCGTACAGGAGTGGGTCAAATTGCAACGTCCTCCGATGTAGTCGGCACACGTATCATTTTATGGAGAGCGGCTTATTTTTAGAGAGAGGGTTTCGGGCTCGTTTCAGAAACTAGGCCTGGGACCCATTCTCGATGGCCGGATGTAACGCAAGCAGCTTCGGGAATAGGTACAGGGTACCAATCGAAAAACGCTTTCGATCAGCGGCGGCGATTGTAATCGGAGTGGACATCGCGTTTCTGAGCAAACTCCAAGTTCGCCGACTGACCGAACGCTGGCAGATTTTACGTAAAGGCGAGGACTTCAAAATGCTGCTTGTGCTTTCACACAGCCTGGGTTGATAGCAGCCCTTCACAACAGGCAGCAATCGGCCCAGTTTGTGTAAAAACAGCTTCCAGGTCGACGGAGTATGTTTCAGGCTAGGAGTTGAAAACAGCCTGAAAATTCTTGGTATGGTGCGAGAAGGCTTCCTCTTTTTAGGACAAAAATGATTTCACATGTATTCATCGGAGTGAATGACTTCAATAGAGCACTTGTGTTTTATCAAGGGGTCATGCAGATACTCGGACTTGATCTCAAGTTCACAGACCTTGAACGCCCATGGGCTGGCTGGAAACACCCCGACACTGCACGCCCTCTTTTCGTGGTGGGCAAACCGTTCGACGGCGAATCTGCGACGCTAGGAAATGGGCAAATGATTGCTCTGCTAGCACCTAATCGACAGATCGTACACAACGCCCATGCTTTGGCGTTGGTATTGGATGGAACATGCGAAGGCACTCCGGGCCTGCGACCCGAATACCACCCGAATTTTTATGGGGCGTACTTTCGAGACCCTGAAGGAAACAAGCTTTGCGTCTGTTGTCACGATCCAGAATAGATCAAGTGTAGGATATATTTTTGGCTGAAATCGTGAACAAAACATTGTCGAGAACCCTTCTATGATTTCTGAGGATTTCATCGCAAGGATTGCCCATGAAGCGCTTTATTCAAGCTGAACATCGAGGCTAAGGTCGCAAGATGTGTGCTTCGTTGTCGATAAGGAAATCGCCATGTCACCGAACAAGGCTTGCCCCGTCATCCTCTCCAGCATTCCTGGTGCACACATCCTTCTGTTCCGCCATCCAATAGCAGGCGTACAACTGGTCAAAGGGACAATCGAGAAAGGTGAAACTCCAGCTGAGACCGCTCTGCGCGAATTAAGCGAAGAATCAGGCATAGCCGCCTCGGTTGTCAGCAATATGGGCTGCTGGGACGCCGGGCATCTCGACCAGATATGGTCATTCCAGCTGTGTTTCACGCGGGCATCCTTGCCGGAGCAATGGACTCATCACACGCTCGATGACCATGGCCATACCTTCAGCTTTTTTTGGGCTCCGCTCGATAATTTGCCGTATGCCGACTGTCATCCGGTCTTCCGCCGAGCATTAAGCGTCCTAACTGCCAGGCTGACAGCGCGAGGTTTTGTATTGGCTCATGATCAAAGCAGAAACACATCATCCGAAGCTCCGACTTGATGTTCTCAGGCGTCTTTCGAGCGGCCGGTTATGGTCGATTTCTGTCTGTCACCAGCCTCACCGGGTCGATTCCGGTCGCTTACGACTTTGGTATCTGGTTAGTCAGGTGCAATGCAAATAATTGGTCAGGTCGAACGCATATAAGTAGGCAGGTGAGATGCGACTTGGCAGATTATCGATCACATCTTGACTTCGGCTCGGACCAATCCGGTACTGGGTACGAGGCCCAATACCACGGGATAGACGGTGGTGCTGGAGCCAAAGCAGATCGACCCCCAGCACCTACGGCCCGGATTGCCCGGGACGGCCGCCCAGAATTACTTCAGTTTCGCCAGCATGGCTACGGCGACTGCCTTGGCCGACTGTGGGTTCTGGCCGGAAATGACTTCTCGGTCTTCGATCACGTTCTCGCTCCATGGCTTGGCTTCGGAGAAGTTAGCACCGGCTGCCGTCAGGCCATCCTGCGGGAACAGTTTCATATGGCCGCCGCCGAGGAAACCTTTGGCCTGCTCCTCTTCCGCGTCGGTAAAGGCGGTGACTTTGTAGCCCTTGTAAATCCAATTGGCTGGCGCTGCCGGCTGTTTGCCCGATTCCAGCGCGGAGACAAAACCATGCGCGTCCGGGATCGCCGACAACATGGCTATGGTGCCATGGCAGGTGAAGCCGGTGACCTTGCCTTTTTCATGGAAGTTGGTCAGCAGTTGGCCCAGTTGCTTGTCCTTCAGCAGATCCTGCATCGGGATATGGCCGCCAGGCACGAATACGGCATCGAACTTGTCGTAGCCGATTTTCTGAACCTGCGCGAAGCTGATTGCCGGTGAGCCGCTCTTCGAGGTCAGCTTCAGCGTGTCCAGCAGCGCGAGACTTTCCTGACGGGCCTTTTCATCGCCGCCCCAGAAGCTCACATCATTGGATTTCTGGTCCGCGGTTGGCGCCTTGCCGCTAGGGGTGGCAAATACGACGGTTTGACCCGCCTCGATGAAGGTCTGCACCGGTTGCATTAATTCGTTCAGGAAGAAGCCTGTTTGCATGACCTTGCCGTCTTTCAGGTCCAGTTGAGCCTGATCCGACAGTACAACCAATACCGTGCCGGCATTGGCATAGTTAGCGGCAGCGGTTAACAGGGCGGCAATAATGGTTTTTTTCACGCGATTCTCCAGTAGCAATGGTTTGATGGCGCCATCTTATTACTAGAGAAGACAGCGATAGAGCCCCTGAATTGAATTTCACTTATTACACTGAGTAATTAATAGTTGGGACTTGCTGTCGCTGAAGTGCTTGGCCTGCCGCTGGAATTTTCTCGGTGCAAACTCCGGGGCATGGATAACCCTCCGTATCAACGATCATAGGGATTTCCTCAAACAGGACGTGCCAACGCCCGGAAATACCGGGCGTTGGCCAATTGAAAAGACTTGATGCGATTGTTCAGCCAGGCATTGATTCGCGGCTGAAACCGTCCAACTCCCGCACCAGGCTCTGTGCTGCCAGCATGACCAGGTCACGACCTTTTTCTGGCGTCGCCAGCGCCGGGTCCGAGCCCATGCGGCCATCAGGATGGCGTGCGCGGAAGTCCATCGCTTCGCGGATCGGGCCCCAGGGGGCGATCTGCGGCGAGTATTCAGCCGATTTGATCGAATCCGGGTAGGCCCATTGTGTGACCGCAATCTCGGACGGCGTGGCGTGAACGCCGTGCCCCGTAGGGAACTGCTCGCGCGCAAGCTCCCCTACCCCCTCAAGGTCCCACCAATTGCACAACTTCAGCGCGAACCCTGCTGGGCGTCGAGCGAAGCTGGCTTCGGCGTAGAGCTCAGAGAACGCCGCCTCAATCGATGCAACGTTGCCACCGTGGCCATTGAGGAAGAGGATTTTTTCAAACCCGTGAGCGGCCAGCGAGCGCACCCAATCGCCAATCGCCGCAATGAAGGTCGACGGACGCAGCGAGATGGTTCCAGGGAACCCAAGATGGTGCTGGGCCATGCCGATATTGAAGGTCGGCGCAATCAGGATGTCTGCGTTTTTTTGCGCCTCACCGGCAATGATTTCCGGGCACATCCAGTCGGTCCCCAGAAGACCGGTAGGACCGTGTTGTTCGTTCGAACCGATCGGGATCACGATGGTGCGGCTGCGTTGAAGAAATTGGCCGATCTCGGCCCAGGTCGACAGGTGTAAAAGCATTTGAGTTCTCTCTTTAAAGGGTTCCTTGCGGAACATGACATAGAACGCGGGTGGTGAAAGATCAACCCGCACTGTATTCAGGCACCGCGCCGTCACGCGTTTTCGGCTTGGTCGACAAGATCACCAATGCTGCGCACAGAAATACGCAACCCACGATAACGATGCCAAGATTCGCGCTGCCGGTTGCGGTTTTTGCCCAGCCGATTATGGCCGGCCCCCAGAAGCCGCCGGAAAGACCGATGGTATTGATCAAGGCAATACCGCCTGCCGCCGCCTCGCCCTTGATGTGTTCGGAGGGCATCGCCCACAACACGGTGTAGGCCATGAACATCATGGCGGTTGCCAGGGTCAGCAGTGCCAGCGCGGCCATCAGGTTGCCGTCGGCAAAGGGGTACAGAAGCAGCAGGATCGCGCCGATCCCCGCAGGCACTGCGCAGTGATAGCGCCTTTCACCGACACGGTCTGATCGGCGCCCTATCCAGTACATGCCGCAAGCGGCGGCGACATAGGGAATCGCGGCGTACCAGCCCAGTTGCATGGTGTCGTTGACGCCCTGGGCCTTGAGGATTGCCGGCAGCCAGAAACTCATGGCGTAGATCGAGAAGATGATGCAGAAATAGGCGCTGGCGAGAATGTAGATTTTCGGGTCGCGCAACACCGCACGGAACGAATGGACGCGACCGGTCGATTCACCCAGCTCACTGGCCAGCAAGCCCTTCTCTTCATGGCTCAGCCAGCGCGCCTCAGCGGGTCGATTGGAAAGGATGAAATAAGTCAGCACACCGAGGAAAACGCACGGCAAGCCTTCAATCAAAAACATCCACTGCCAGCCGGCCAGACCGCCAACGCCTTCGAACGTGGTGATCAACCACGCAGACAGGGGGCCACCCACAATGCCGCCAATGGGGCCAGCGATAAACACGATCGCAATGGCCCGCGCCATACGCTTGGGACCGTACCAGCAGGACAGGTAATAAATCATGCCCGGTGCAAAACCGGCTTCGAACACACCCAGCAAAAAGCGCATGGCGTAAAACATCGGCACGTTGCGCACGAACAACATGCAGGCCGAGGTGATGCCCCAACACACCAGAATACGGCTGAAGGTTTTCCGTGCGCCGACCTTCGGCAGCAGCAGGTTGCTCGGCAACTCGAACAACACATACCCCAGAAAGAAAATACCGGCGCCCGCGCCATAGGCCGCATCGGAAAGCCCAAGGTCATTCTGCATCTGCAGTTTGGCGAAGCCGACGTTGATCCGGTCCAGATACGCAAATACGTAACAGATGAACAGCAGCGGCAGCAGCCGCCAGTTGAGTTTGCGGTAAAGGGCTGAAAGGGCATCACTTCGTGCCTGCGCCTGAAGAATTGACATGCGAATCTCCCGTTATTCTTGTTGGTCCGCGTTCGTGCCAAAGAATGTTGCACCGGCACCTCAGGACCAGCAAGAGCAACTAAGTTCGTGTAGTGTTGCTTTATAGGCAACGCTACATCTCTGGAGAGAGTTCCCGACATGCGCGAAATCAATCAACAACGGCTTCGGTATTTTCATGAGGTGCTGACTCACGGATCGATTCGTGGCGCGGCCGACAACATCAATACGTCGCCCTCAGTGATCACGCGCCAGATCAAGCTGCTGGAAGAGGAAATCGGCGCAAAACTGTTCGAGCGCCAGGCACGGGGCGTTCAGCCCACCGAGGCTGCGGCGCACCTGCTGGAGTTCTGGCGCGGCTATCGATCGCACCAAGAGAAACTCGAAGATCAGTTGCAAGCGATCAAGGGCCTGCAGCAAGGCCATGTGCGCGTCGTCATCAGCGAGGGCTATGTCGATGCGTTGGTCGACAACGTGCTCGCGCCGTTCTGCAAGCAGTACCCCAAACTTGATGTGCGGCTGGACATCCTGCCCGTCGACGATGTCCTCAACGAAGTCGCCGAAAACCGTGCGCACATCGGCCTTGCGTACAATCCGCCGCCGCATCCGCACATCGACTACCGCGCGACGTTTTCGCAACCAGTGATGCTGTTGGTTCGCCCGGATCATCCGCTGGCATCGCGGGGCGCGGCGGCAACCGTCGAGGATATCCTCGCCTGCCAACTGGTCCTGACGCCCACGACGTTCGGTATCGGTCATGCGATCAAGATGCTCGAGTATGCCGAGAAAATCGAGATCCGCCCGGTACTCGTCAGCAACTCCCTCGCGGCGCTCAAGCGCATGGTGGAGGACGGCGGTTTTGCTTCGTTGCTCGGTGAATTCGCGGCCTATCGGGAAATCGCTAATGGCAGCCTGGCGGCGGTGCCGATCGACCATCCGTTGTTTCTTGGGGTTGAAGCAAAACTGTTGGTGAAGTCCGGCCGACCGTTGGCCGCCCCTGCTCAAGAGCTGCTGAACTGGATGTTGCAACGCTTGCCGATGTTTGCGTCTGGTACAGGAGTGCCGAGTGCCTGACCAGAGACAAGTCATCCCTATTCCCTCGCCTTCTCTCCTGATGGAACAGACGTGTTCAAGATGCTCGGAAGGCCAAAGGAACAACCTGACCAGGTTGTAGAACAACGAAACAAGATCCGCTCGGCACAAACCATCAGAAAAATGTGATCTCGTAGCCGAATCGCGAGGCTGCGTTGACGATATGTTCCCCCATGATCTGGCGTGCCGCCGTCGCATTTCGATCGATAAAAGCCTGCACGAGTTCTTCATGCTCCCCGCGCGCGGCGTGAGGAATGTTGCTGAACACCGGGCCTCGCCGCGCGAAGTTCATGGTGATCAGTGCGCGCATTGGCTCGAGTACTGTGCGAATCATCGTCTCGAGATAATCGTTGCCCGACGCCGCCGCAACGGCCCTGTGAAAATCGAGGTCGGCGTTGACGGTTTCCAGGGTCGGTTCGCCTTCGTATTGCATGCGCAGGACCGCGGCCTGAATGACTTTCAGCTTGGCCGGGGTCATGTGCGACGCGGTGAGCGCGGCGGCCTGACTTTCCAGGACGGCCCGCACTTCAAACATGTTTCGGATGGTGTTGTCACCGTCCAGCATCGGCGCACTCGCCTGCCGTGCCAAAGGCTCTGACGCTTGGGAGGTGGCGGAGACGAACACACCTACGCCCTGGCGAGACTGAATCAGCCCCTGCGCCCGCAGCGTGGCGATGCCCTCGCGCACCACGTTGCGGCTGACGCCGAAGTTCTGCGAGAGAAACTGTTCAGTGGGCAAACGGTCTCCCGGCCGCAGCCGCCCGGAAGTAATCTCGTCGCTCAGCGAGCGGGCGATGTGCTCGGCCAGATGAGGTCGGCGGGTTACGGGTTGCACATTCATTTCACTCATTCTTTTTTCTCCCCTCACTTGTCTTCTTAATCTACATCAGAAGACTTGTCCCTGACAGTTGAAACTGAAATTCGCTGAACGCACAAAACACATTATTCAAATAAAACAATCACTTATATAAAGAGCAGTTCAAAATCTGCCAAAATGACGCAGTTGTTCTGTTGAAGGACAACAGGATGTGATGTACGTTGCCCTCAACCTGGCACGGACGAATAAAAAAAATCGCCGTGCCAGCCTCGCAACCCGCTTGAGGCGCAATCCTATGAAAATTGCCAGCATTGAAACCATTCCGCTTCGTATTCCATTCACCACGGGTGGCCCGTCGGCCGGCGGGGTCTGGGGGCCGAAAGACCTGCAAATGGTCGACTCTCTCGTGGTCAAAATCACCACCGACGACGGTATCGTTGGCTGGGGCGAAACCTTCGGCTTCACCGCGATCCCTGCGGTAAAAGTGGTGATCGACACCATCCTTGCGCCTGAACTGATTGGCAGCGATGTCACTCGACGGGAGAAGTTACAAGGCGATCTGCAGAGGAAGTTTCATGTTTTCGGTCGCAGCGGCGCGTTCATCTATGGCCTCTCGGCGATTGACATCGCGCTGTGGGATATCGCGGGCAAAGCCGCCGAAAAACCGATCTACCAGTTGCTGGGCGGCAGTGAGGCCACGTCTCTTGCGGCGTATGCAAGCCTGATCCGGTATGCCGATCCCGAACTCATCCGCGTCAATGTGCAGCGCGCAGTCAACAGCGGTTTCCGTCACCTCAAGCTGCACGAAGTGGATATCGACGTCATCCGCGCTGCGTGCGAAGCCGCCGGTCCCGGCGTGGAAATCACCCTCGACGTCAACGCTCCGTGGACGGTGCGCGAAGCGCTGGACATGACCGAAAAACTTCGCCCGTTGAACCTGCGCTGGATCGAAGAACCGGTGTGGCCACCGGAAGACTACTCGGGGCTGGCAAGGGTGCGCGCGCACGGCGGCATCCCGGTTGCGGCTGGCGAGAATGCCTCGACGCTCATGGACTTCCAGCACCTGCTTGAGGCCGGCGCGGTGGATTTCGTGCAGCCGAGTCCCGCCAAAATGGGCGGCATCACCGAACTGCAAAAAGTCTATGCACTGGCCAACGCCCATGGCGTCACCGTGATGGTCCACGCCTTTTATGACGGCCCCGGCCTGCTGGCGGCGGTGCATGGAAGTGCGGCCCTGGGCGGCGCCAAGTCACTGGTCGAATGGCGTTACTTCGATCTCGAAGCGCAACTCTATGGCGACGCCATCATTCCGCGTGACGGACGCATCGACGTACCTCAAGGGCCGGGGCTCGGCATCGAGCCGGACCAGGACGTCATCCGGGACTACCGCTTCAAACCTTGACCCCAAAAGCCGCTGGTTCACTGCAGCGTTGATCGACGCCGACGTGTCGGCCTCGATCAGCCATGACGACATTCTTGATAAAAATAAATACGAGGATTGATGACATGTTAGACAGGATCGTAGGACCCATCTTGCCCGTCGCCTTTGTGATCGCGCTGGGCTACATCGCCGGCAAGCGCGGACGGCTGACCCATTCGGACAGCCTGCTGATCAGCCGGCTGGTGCTGGGCTGGATATTCCCGGCGTTGCTTTTTGTCGGGATGGCGAGCACGCCCCGTGAACAGCTCTTCGACTTCAAGTTCATCGTGGCGACGTTCATCGGCATCATGGGCATGTACACGATAGCGCTGGCAATCGGCTGGTTCAGCACTCGCGATCTCAAGGTGGCAACGCTCAAGGGCTTCGTGAACGGTTATCCCGACGCCGCCTTCATGGGCATCCCGATCCTGGGTGCAATGTACGGCGCGGGCAGCATCTACTCGGTGCTGGTGCTGAACCTGGTCGCAAGCCTGGTGATGATCCCGCTGACGACCATGTTGCTCACCATCGCTGATGGAAAGGCCAGTGGCGGCCAGGCGTTTTTGTCGAGCCTTTCAGGGGCGGTACGTCGTCCTCTGATGTGGGCGCCGGCCTTGGGGATTCTGCTTTCCGTGCTGCAGGTCGAGTTGCCTGCGCTTGCGGCGGAGTCTTTCACCCTTCTCGGCAAGGCCACGCCTGGTGTATCCCTGCTGTGCCTGGGACTGATCATGTCGTCGGAGAAACTGAAAATGTCCGGTGAAGTCTGGGGCAACCTTGGGCTCAAGCTGCTCATTCACCCGGTGTTAATGTTCGGCGCCACGGTACTGCTCGGCACTCATGGCCTGTACGCACAACAGATGATCCTGCTTTGCGCCCTTCCATCGGCGACGATCCCGGCGATGTTTGCGAACCAGACCGGCGCCTATCAAAGCGAAGCAGCGACCTCCATTCTGGTCAGCACCGTGCTGTCGATCGTGACGTTCTCCTTTGCGATCTACCTGATTGATGGAGGGCTTGCCGCTGCTTGACTGCGGGCTCGCGCAGGCCAGGCTGAAATCGCTGCGGCGGCAGAGGCGTTGAATAAACGCGCCGGAGGCTGATACCACCACCCTAAAAAACGGGACGCCAAGCGTCCCGTTTTTACGAACACAAACAGAACAAACAACAAGCAACCTGTGGCGAGGGAGCTTGCTCCCGCTGGCCTGCGCAGCAGGCCCATCTGTTGAACCCGCGTCGCCGCTCAGTGGAAGCAATCCCCCTCCCCGCAGGTCAGCAACTACTTAGACGGCTCAACCCTATCCAACACCCGGTTCGCCGCAACCTCCGCCACCATGATGCTGTTTGAAATGCCCAACAAGGCATAACGCGACTCCCCCTCCAAATGATCCACCAACTGATGAACCATCACATCCACCGACGCCAGCGTCTCGACCAAAAAAACCGCCAGGGTTTCGGCCGTGGCTTCTGGGTCTACGGAAAACAGCCTACTGGAGGTACGCGGGGCGGCTTTGATATCGGCGTTTGATGGGAAGTGGAAGTCGAGGGCGCGTTCGGCGGCTTCGTTGAGTTTTTTTGAATCGGGTTCGTAGGGGGAAACTGGATCGGTGTCGGGTGGATTCGGTGTGGCCTTAAACATATTTCTGTCTCCAACATATGGAGCCATCACCGAACGCTGCTAAACGTAAGGTGGCAGCTGTGTGCAGGTTAGCAGACCGGCAGAGACGAACTCCGGCGCGCCCGAGGGCGCCCTGCGCACAGCTACCATAAAGTGCAGGCATGAAATGACCTGACTGTCTGGATGCAGATGCGCTTCGTCACGACGGGCTGCTAAACCCGATCACTGAAGGGCAGTGACACGAATCAAGTTACCGAGCGTCCCAAAAGCGCACAAGCCGGCGGATTCTGGTGCAGCCGTAGGCAACGGCGCAAGGTTTTGTAGCTTTCAGGACGTAACCTTGAGGGCGTTTAAACACGAACCTTCAATAGTTGTTTAATGAGCTGGCGCGCGCTTCCTGCACGAGGTGACAACCGGGGAAACATTTAGGATGTCTCTGGCGGTTTTATAAGCGTAACCGTCGTAAGAATGGTGCAACGTGGTCTCTTGAATAAGACAGCTATCAGCCAAAAGTGGACGGTGGACACGGTGATGGCAAATGGGTAGGGTCACTGACACTGCTTTCGATTCCAGAAGGTAGCAGGGCTTGCCGTCATCCATGTCGCGTTTCTCCCTGAGCAATGTCGCGTATGCCGCGACCACCTCTAAGCTAGACAAGGACTTACAGGACGACAAGGAACGTTATACGACACGCCATCGCGACAAGAAACGCAACATGGCATGTCGCCTAAGGAGGCATCATGGATTTTGTAGTCATTGACGTTGAAACCGCCAATCCAGACCTTGCAAGCATCTGCCAAGTTGGCATCGCCGTTTTCTCAAACGGACAATTCTCAGAGTCATGGAGTTCGCTCGTTAATCCAAATGACTACTTTGATTCTCACAACGTTTCAGTTCACGGCATAAATGAGGAAATGGTTGCATCGGCACCGCATTGGATAGAAGTACATGATCGCCTGAGAGCCAAATACTCTAATCAAATATTGGCTAGCCATACGCCATTCGACAGAACTGCAATTCGTAGAGCCTGTGAGAAATCTTCAACAACCTCACTTGATTGCCAGTGGCTTGATACGGCGCGAGTTGTTAGGCGCACTTGGCCTATTTTTTCGCAGTCTGGTTATGGGCTTGCAAATGTTGCCGCTCACTTCGGCATAAGCTTCAAGCATCACGAAGCAGAAGAGGATGCGCGTGCTGCGGGAGAAATATTACTTAGAGCAATTCAGGAAACTGGTTCAAGTGCTGCCGATTGGTGCTCTTTAGCATTACGACCAACTGCGTCATTATCATCCACCGAGGTTCGCACGGCCAATCCAGACGGCCCACTATTCGGTAATGTGGTTGTGTTCACCGGAGCACTTTCAATACCTCGCCAAGAAGCTGCCAATGTTGCATCGTTAGCAGGCTGCGATGTCGCAACTGGCGTCACGAAACAAACCACTTTGCTTGTCGTCGGCGACCAAGACATTCGCATGCTGGCTGGCGCAGAAAAGAGCACTAAGCATAGGAAAGCCGAAGAACTTATGGCCAAAGGTCAGAAAATTCGCATACTCGGGGAAAGCGACTTTGGCCGCCTCATTGGTGTGTAGTCATTGTGAACCATATGGCGCACAACAAGTCATTCAAGGATCGACGTTTTGGAATGCGCCAATCCGTGCATTTAATTCCAAGATAGGCTTTAAAGTATTCCCTCGAAAAGGGGACTGAAAAGGGGACGCCCATTAGCCGGTCCTACGTCAAGATTCAAAGCCTACCCGCCCTGCTTTTTTAACGGCAGGGTGTTCACCGACAGCATGGACGGCACGGCGTTGCTCATTCTGTCAGGACAGCATTTGGGCTTTCTACCGCAGCACTATGCGGCGAAGCATGAACAGCTGAGGCAGTTGCATCCGCTGAACCCCGAGTTGCTGCGCTATGAGGTCGGCTTTCATGCGGCGGTTCGGCATTCGGCGCGTCAGCGGGATCTGGTGAGTGCGTTCCTGAGCGAGCTGATCGATGTTTTTAGTTCTTGATCGTTACTTCGCTGGCCGGGATGACGTCGATCCGTGCCACGGGCCCCGTCAAGTGCGCCAGGTCTGCGTTGTGCTCGGCGATGATGTCTTCGGCGGCGAGGTTGCCGTTGTCGACGGTGGAATGCGCGTCGGCGGCGAGCACCACGTCATAGCCCAGGTTCAGGGCCTGGCGGACGGTGGCGTTGACGCAATAGTCGGTTTGCAGCCCGCAGATAATCAGGCGGTCGATGGCAAAATCTTGCAGTTGGGCTTGCAAGTGGGTCTTGTAGAACGAGTCTCGCGTGGTTTTTCGCACGCGAAGGTCTTGCGGTGAAGTCATCAGGCTTTCGGCCAGTTGCCAGCCTTCAGAACCCTGTTGCAGCAGATCGCCCTTTTCTTCGTGCTGGATGAGGATGACCGGTATCTTGGCCTCTCGGGCCTTGGCGCTCAGGCTGTTGATTTTCTCGATGACGCGCTTGATCTCAAAGCATTCGTACTCGCCAGTGCACAAGGCATGCTGGACGTCGATGATCAGCAGTGCAGTAGTCATGGTTCCTTCCTTAAGAGGTCGGTGGATCAGGGGACAGAAAATAGATCTGTCCCCTTTGAAAAACAACCCTTAATAACCGAGCGACAATCCGGTATTCCTGCGCGGGTCATTGGCCCCATAGAAGCGATTGTTGCCCACTGGTTTGCCTTCCAGCGAAGGCGCGCCCACCAGGATCGCTGCCACATGGTTGGCATCTTGCGGCCCGGCGAACTTGTGGCCCCAGCTTTCGAGCATCTTCACCGTGTCCGGACTGGTGGTGAAGGTTTCCAGGTTGGTCTCTTCCGGCAGCCATTGCTGGTGGAAACGGGGCGCATCGACCGCTTCCTGGATGTTCATGCCGTAGTCGATCACGTTGAGGATGGTCAGCAAGGTCGCGGTGATGATGCGACTGCCGCCGGGGGTGCCGACGACCATCACAACCTTGCCGTCCTTGGTGACGATGGTCGGGCTCATGGACGACAGCGGTGCCTTGCCGGGTGCGATGGCGTTGGCTTCGCCTTGCACCAGGCCGTACATGTTGGGCACGCCGATTTTTGAGGTGAAGTCGTCCATTTCGTCGTTGAGGATGACCCCGGTTTTGCTGGCCATGACACCGGCGCCGAACCAGTCGTTGAGGGTGTAGGTCACCGATACCGCGTTGCCCCATTTATCGACGATGGAGTAATGCGTGGTGTTGCTGCCTTCATGGGGCGCTACGCCGGGTTTGAGTTCGCTCGATACGGCGGCCTTCTTGGGATCAATCGCGGCACGGATTTTAGTCGCGTAGTTTTTATCCAGCAGGTGGGCGATCGGATTTTTCACGAAGTCCGGGTCGCCGAGGTAGCTGTTGCGGTCCACATAGGCGTGGCGCATCGCTTCGATCTGGTAATGCATGCCTTGGGCCGAGTGGTAGCCCAGGTCTTTCATCGGGTAGCCTTCGAGGATGTTCATGATCTCGCAGATCACCACACCACCGGAGCTGGGCGGCGGTGCCGAGACCACGTGATAACCCCGGTAGTCGCACTCGATCGGCGCCAGTTCACGGGTCTTGTATTTGTCGAGGTCGGCCTGGGTGATGATGCCCTTGTTGGCCTGGCTGGAGGTGACGATAGCGTCGGCCACCCAGCCTTTGTAGAAACCGTCTTCGCCCTTCTCGGAAATTTCCCGCAGGGTTTTCGCCAGATCCTTCTGTACCAGTTTTTGCCCGACTTGCATCGGCTCGCCATTGCTCAAGAAGATCGCGCCGGAATCCTTGATGTCCTTCTTGAACACGTCGGTGGCGTATTCCAGCAATTCGACATCGCCCTGCTCCAGCACGAATCCGTCTTCGGCGAGCTTGATCGCCGGGGCTATCACTTCCTTGCGCGGTTTGGTGCCGTATTTCTTCAGCGCCAGTTCCATGCCGGATACGGTGCCGGGCACGCCAACCGCCAAGTGGCCACGGGTGCTCAGCTCCGGCACGACATTGCCCTCTTTATCGAGGTACATGTTGGCGGTGGCAGCCAGTGGGGCTTTTTCGCGGAAATCGAGGAAAGTCTTGCGCCCGTCCGCCAGTTGAACGGTCATGAAACCGCCACCACCCAGGTTACCCGCAGCGGGATAAACCACCGCCAGCGCATAACCCACCGCGACTGCGGCATCGACGGCGTTGCCACCGTTCTTGAGTACGTCGACGCCCACATGGGAGGCCAGATGCTGGGCCGTGACGACCATGCCGTTTTCGGCCGCTACCGGGGCCACCGAGGCCGCGTAAGCACTGAGGCAGCTGAGCGCCAAGGAGGTCGCAATCAGCGATTTGGCAAAAGGTTCGAACTTCATGAGTCGGTCTCTTTTTGTTTTTTGGCTCTGTTTAAAAACGGAGGAAACGTTTCAAAGCAGAGGCAAGTATGGCTGGGATTGCGTATTGCGCCTCCCCGTCGAGGCAGTATGCTTGGCCTCTGTCCAGCCCTTGCGCGGAGTTCGCCGGCATGACCTACACCTTCACCACCCTGGCGTCTCCGGTCGGCGAGCTGAAGCTGGTTGCGAAAGATTCAAGACTGGCCGCCATCCTCTGGGAAAACGACAAGCCGAACCGCGTACGGCTCGGGCCGATGAGCGAAGCCCCGGACAATCCGATCCTCGTGCGCGCCGTTCAACAGCTGCAGGAATACTTCGCCGGCACGCGGAATCGCTTCGAGCTGGAACTGGATTTTGCCGGAACGGACTTTCAGAAGAAGGTGTGGCAGGCGCTGCTGACCATTCCGTTTGGCGAGACGCGCAGTTACAGCGAAATCGCCGAACAGATTGGCAACCCGAGTGCGGTGCGGGCGGTGGGCGCGGCGAATGGCAGGAACCCGATTTCGATTATTGCGCCGTGCCATCGGGTGATTGGGGCGTCGGGGAAGTTAACCGGGTTTGCCGGTGGGCTTGAGGCCAAGGAGCGGTTGTTGACGCTGGAGGGTTGCGAGTGGTCAGCGGCCAAGCGAACGGGCGAGCTGTTTTAAACTGAGCCCCCGGAAACTCTGTGGCGAGGGGATTTATCCCCGTTCGGCTGCGCAGCAGTCGTGAATCCGGACTACGCGGTGCATCAGATAGACCGTGCGCTCAAGTTTTGCGGCTGCTTCGCAGCCGAACGGGGATAAATCCCCTCGCCACAGGACAGCGGCCACAAAGGGCAAGCGTCGCTCAGATGAAGATGTTTTTCATCGCGGCGTACTGCAGCAACATGATGGTCTTCGCATCGCAGATCTCCCCGCGATAAAACGCCTCGAGCGCTTCGTCGAATGTCCACTCCAGCACTTCCAGTTCTTCGGTCTCTTCTTCCAGCCCGCCGCCCTCGCTGACTTTCGACGCAGCGTCATATTCGGCGATGAAGAAGTGCAGTTTTTCGGTTACCGAGCCTGGGCTCATGTAGGCCTCAAAGACCTTTTGCACGTGGTGAACGCGATAGCCGGTTTCTTCTTCGGCTTCGGCGCGAATGCGCTCTTCAGGTGCAGCGCCTTCGAGCAGCCCCGCCGCCACTTCAATCAGCAAACCATCATGGCCGTTGACGAACACCGGCAACCGAAACTGACGCGTCAGCACCACGGTTCTTTTCTCGCGATTGAACAGCAGAATCGCCACGCCATTGCCACGGTCGTACACCTCGCGAGTCTGGCGCTGCCAATCGCCATTGTTACGCAGATAGTCGAAGGTGATTTTCTTCAGCAGGTACCAGTCGTGGGACAACACCTGGGACTCAATGATGTTGACCCTTTCGGCTGTGTTCGCCATCACAACGCATCCTTTTTTTCGTCAGAAGATCCACATGGTAGGCGAAAACGAAAAAGCCCGGCATCTCTGCCGGGCTTCTTTTACAGCTGGCTGGCGACATCAGGCAGCGCGCTGTCTTCCTGTGAAGAGAGCTGCTTGCCATTGATCATCGGCCCGTAACGACGGCTGAACTCCCAGTTGTAAGGCACGCGGTCCCTATTGACCCCGTTGTCCCAATTCACCGACCAGGTCATCAGGCCCTTGATCGAAAGTCCCTTGGCGTCGAGACGCTTGAAGGCATTCACCACTGCCGCCGGGTTGATCACGTAGCCGGTGGCCGCCGCATCGACGTTGGCGGGCAGGCCAATCACGAATTTGTCCGCAGGGATCTTCGTGAACCCACGAGTGCCACTCACCAGACTTTCGGTCAGGTAAAACAGGAAGTCCTCTTTCAGCGCGTCGTTGTTCTGCGCGATCCACGCGCCATTGCCGTTATTGGCTTCCGGCACCCAGATTCCGTCGCCGCCCTGGTTGTAATACTGCGGGGCGATGAAGTCGTAGTAGCCTTCCAGCGCCTGAAGGTAACCGACATATTTGCCGGCAGTGGTCAGGTATGGGAACTCCGGGGCCATGCTGATGATGAAGTGCTTGCCTTCACCGGCGTAATGGTCCTTGACCAGCTTCAGCGCGGCAGGCAGGACGCTCTTGTTGTCGGCGAAATCAATCGCGCTCTGTTCAAGATCGATGTCCAGCCCATCGAAGCCGTAGGTTTCCACCAGACGGATGATTTCGTTGGCCAGCGGTTGTTCGTTGCCTTTGTGCAGCTCGATGTGCGCGTCGGCGCCACCGAGGGAAATCAGCACCGCCCTGCCCTGGCTATTCAGCACACCGACCTGGCGACGGAACTCGGCGTCGGACAGGTTGTATGGCTTGAAGGTCGGGATGCCGTTGCCCTTCATGAAGGCCACGGCCACCACGTTGTAATCCTTGGGCACATCCTGCAGCGAAATGTTGCCGAACTGGCCCCGCTGGTAACCGTCGCTCGGGCCGGCGGGCCAGTTGTGCCAGAAGCCCATGAGGATCTTTTTGCCGGCAATGCTCGGCATCAACGAAGCGGCGTCGGCGAGTGGCGATTTCAATAACGTAAAGTCGAATTTTGACATGTTCTATTCCTTCAGAACGTGTGGAGGATTAACGCTGCGGGCTTACTTGAAGTCCACGTCGAACGCTTGGTAGAAGGCATTGCCGGTGTTAGCCACGATCCACATCAGCACGATGACGTGATGGCCTTTTTTGTTGCCGGGCAGTTTCACTTCGTGGTTGACCTTGGCCTTCATTTCAGCGGAATGGCTGAAGTACGGGACCTGGGTATAGAAGTCGTCGAAGAACGATTTCGGCTCCAGTTGCGCACGGTTGATGCGCTGTTTCGGGTTCCAGCCATCCTTGGTGATGAACCAGCTGTAGCCGCGGGTCACGTGGGGCGCGGTGTATTCCCAGGTGACCTTGAAGGTCTGACCCGGATCGACGTTCAGCAAAGGCCAGGTGAACGGGCGGCCAAGCTTGAGGCTCATTTCTTCGTTGGTGAAGTTGATGCAGTCACGGGCATCCGTCTTGCCTCCGCTGAGGATGTTGCCGTCGGCGGGTGGCGTGACACTGTCGCTGTCGGTTTGATACGGCGCCGCAAATGGCCCCGCCGTCAGCGATGGGAAGTTCTTGCCGCCTTCCATTTCGTTGACTTGCCAGTTACCCAGCAGCTCCAGCTCGACGGCGACCGCACCGCGGCTGGAAGGGGATGTGACACGACCGTGTCGAAGTTGCGGTTGAGTCTGTGGTTGGTTCATTTTTTTCACTCCGTTGATTTAAGAACTCTCCTTCCTGAGGAGAGGCCTTCAACCTAACGGAGCTGGTTTTTTTGTCCATCGACCCATTTGTGGCCCGGATGAGGCCGCTTTGGCTGATCACCTGCAAATACTGGATATATAACCAGTTATCTGATCCAAATCCTACGCCCTGTGTAGCAAAAGGATTACAACGCAAGGCAGCAATCGGGGTCATGGTGACGCTTAGGAAAGCTGTGCCTTGTATTCCTTTTCGTATTGGCCAGCCAGGGTCTCTTTCTGCTTGTCGTCGAGCAGCTTGCCGGCCATCTGGAAGAATTTCTGCTCTTCCTCTTCCAAGTGATGATGAACCTTATCGGACAGCTTCTTGGCGGTCGCCAGCCAGGACGGGCTGGACATTTCCGTCTCATCCAGCTCTTCCATCATTTCGTCCATCTCGTGGTGCTCGGAGATGGCGTGGCGGCTGAGATCTACTCCATTGTCGAACTCCATCAGCGGAATGTAGAAGTGGCGTTCTTCAGCGGTTTCGTGGGCCTGGAGTTCGGACTTGAGCTGTTTGTAAGCCTCGACCCGCTCCGGGGTGTCACCGCTGGTCTTGATGAGGGCTTTGGCGTAGGTGCGCTGGCGGTCGTGACTTTCACGCAGGGCTTCAAAAATATTCACGGGGTGATCCTCATTGGCCGCGTTCAGGAATGACGCTGTTTAGGCTAGACATCCAGGCGCGAGCGAGGGTTCCACCTGAAGCGCTGGAACTACGGCTGCTTGGCGCGATAGGCTTGGGCCTGTTTTTTCCAAAGCCATAAGGATGTAGCCGATGACCCTGCGTATCGAACAATCGCTGAACCCCACGGATGAAGAACGGCAAGCGATCCTTCTGCCGTTGCGTGCCTATAACGCCTCAAAGGCCGGTGTCTCGACGCAGGAGACATTTGCCTTGCTGGTGCGTGACGACAACGGCGAGATCCTCGGTGGTCTCTACGGTCGAGTGTTTTACCAATGGATGTTTATCGAATTGCTATCAGTGCCTGAGCAGGCCCGGGGACAAGGCCTGGGCTCAAAGCTGATGCGAATGGCCGAAGACCTTGCGCGGGAGAAGGCATGCGTCGGGGTATGGCTCGACACCTTCGACTTCCAGGCGCCGGAGTTCTACAAGAAGTTGGGTTATAGCGAGTTGGGGCAGATCGTCGACTATCCGCCGGGGCACAAGCGCCTGTTTTTCCAGAAGCGCCTGATCAACGACGTGTAACCCTTTATGCGCTTCACACCAAACCCCTGTGGGAGCGGGCTTGCTCGCGAACGCAGTGTGTCAGACAACATCTATGTCGACGGACACGGCCTCTTCGCGAGCAAGCCCGCTCCCACAGGGGGAATTGCGTCAGCCTTCAGATCAGAGGCAGGTCGCGAGCGCCGCGAGGCGGCGCTTGGCCACGAAGTCATCCTGCTGCGCGTAGTAACTCAGCACGGTACCGGAAGCATCGGTCGTCACGTCGACAAACGACTCCGCCGAACGCGTGTAGACGGTGGAGCCACCCTTCTCACCCGGCTGCAAATAAGCGCCGGCATCAACACCGAACACCGCCTCGTCCTGCCAGGAAAACTGCACGCACTGGGCAACGACTTTTTCCGGTTTGTCCGAGTTCAGGGTCTTGTACGGGGCTTTGGTGCGGGCATCGTTCATCACCGAGCCGGCGCATCCCGCCAGCAACGTTGCGGCCAGCGCCACCATCAGAATTCGCATTGTGTTCGCTCATCAAGAAAAAGCGGACTGTATCACCGTGGCACGGCGTATCGTTCTGCTTTACTTCATTTATACCGCGACACCGCGTGACGATTCGCGCACCCTGTCGCGCCATTAACGTTGCATCGCCCATTTTTTCGGGCTCATTTTTCTGGAAAGGTCATGACACCCAACGCCGAGTATTACAAACCGACCGCCGAATACGCGGACAAGCTGATCAGCCAGATCGGTCAGACGCCGTCCTGGATCGCCAAGCGAATTGGCGTCACCGACAAACGGATTCGTTACATCCTCGACGGCGAACGCACCGTCAAAGGCGAAACCACGCCGATCCAGATGACCTACCCCGAGCAGTTTGCCCTCGAGTGCCTGGCCGCTGCGGCCAAAGCCAGCAAGAAGCAATCTTCGTAACCCCAGCCTCAAGGAACGACCATGGCGGCAACCGAACAGCAACACGAACAGGCGCTGAAGAAGTTTCTCGATGAGCGCCCCGAATTGCGCCACGAACTCGACAACCTCAACCCGCTATTGGCTCAGGCCAAGGGCGAGACCGCAGCGCAGTACCGCGACGAGCGCCTGCATGAGGCCTTCGAAGCCGAGGCCGAGCGCCTGGGTCTGTTTGCCTGGGAGCTGACCTTGCAACTGACTGCCGCGACGCCTGAAGACTACGAGGCCCAGCGTAGGGAAGTGCACAAGGAAGTGGCCGAGATGGCTGGTATGGACTGGCTGGACTATTGCGAGTTATATGGTTTGACCAAGTGACCGTGACGGTCGCTGCCTGAGGACGACCTCCGCCGATGTTGCCATCCCTTTCGACTTCTCGCGCCAGTCCGGGCCATCTGCATATACAGAAATGGCGCGGACGCATCGGCATGGTGCTGGTGGCCGCCCTTTCGGTACTCGCCGGCATGACCGACGCCATCGGCTTCATGGCCAGCGGCGATTTTGTCTCCTTCATGAGCGGCAACACCACCCGCCTCGCCGTGGCCATCAGCGACGGCGATCTCGGGCTGACACTGCGTCTGTTGATTCTTGTGGCGACCTTCGTCGTCGGTAACGCCTTGGGCATTGTCGTCAGCCGCCTCGGTGGTCGCCGTGCGCTGCCCTTGTTGCTGTGCATCGCGATGCTGCTCTGCGGCGCCGCAGCCTGGCCTTATGAAGAGCAATTGCCGGCGCTGCTGGCGGCAATCATTGCCATGGGCATGCTCAATGCCGCAGTGGAAGAAGTGAACGGCCTGCCGGTCGGCCTCACTTATGTCACCGGCGCGCTGTCGCGCTTCGGCCGTGGGCTGGGACGGTGGATGCTCGGTGAGCGGCGTAATGGCTGGCGGGTTCAGTTGATTCCCTGGACGGGGATGTTTGCCGGTGCGGTGCTCGGCGCAGTGCTGGAACATTACCTTGGGCTTAAAGCGATGTTTGTCAGCGGGTTGCTGGCGGGGGCGATCGGGTTGCTGTCGCTGAAGATTCCGCGGCGTTGGCAGTTGGGGTATATGCCGCGTTGAGCGGTGCCTGAGAGTCAGCCATCGCGAGCAGGCTCGCTCCCACAGGGTTTTGTAGAGAATTTCGATTTCGTGTACGACACAAATCCCTTGTGGGAGCGAGCCTGCTCGCGATGGCCGCGACTCGGTCTAGGAGTAAACGCCCTTCGCCGCCCCGCCGATAAAGCTTTATCATGGCCACAGTTTTGCTGATCGAGTCCGTCATGAAGTTCGCCATCGCGCTGTTTTCCGCCGCCCATGCGCCCTCCTCGCGCCGTGCCTTGCTGTTTGCCGAGGCTGCACTGGCCGGCGGGCATGAGATTGTCCGGCTGTTTTTCTATCAGGACGGCGTCTATAACGCCTCCGGCAGCGTAGTCACCCCGCAGGATGAGCAGGACCTGCCCAAGCAATGGCGCGCCTTTGTCACCGAGCATCAGCTGGACGGCGTGGTGTGCATCGCCGCCGCCCTGCGCCGTGGTGTGTTGAACGCAGAGGAAGCCGGACGCTATCAGCGTGACGCCGTTGCCGTGGGCGCGCCGTGGGAATTGTCCGGCCTCGGCCAGTTGCATGACGCGGTGCAAGACGCTGACCGCCTGATCTGTTTCGGAGGCGCTTGAGATGGCTAAATCCCTGCTGATCATCAGCCGTCAGGCCCCGTGGTCCGGGCCGAGCGCCCGGGAAGCACTGGACATCGTGCTGGCCGGCGGCGCGTTCGACCTGCCCATCGGCTTGTTGTTTCTCGATGACGGGGTGTTCCAGCTCGCTGCGAAACAGGACGCCAAGACGCTGCAACAGAAAGACCTCAGCGCCAACCTGCAAGCGTTGCCGATGTTCGGTGTTGAAGACCTGTTTGTCTGTGGCGACAGTGCTGCTGAACGGGGTCTGGACCTCAACGGTCGCTCGCTTGAAGAAGCCCAAGTGCTGGCCGCTCAGGAAATCACTGCACTTATTGACCGTTACGACCAGGTGATCACCCTCTGATGTCGACTTTGCATGTGTTGTCTCATTCCCCGTTCGGCGATGACCGCCTGACCAGTTGCTTGCGCGTTATCGGCACGGACGATGCGCTGTTGCTGACCGGTGACGCCGTATACGCGTTGCAGCCGGGCACCGCGCCGTTCAACGCGCTGAATGCTCGCCCATTGAAACTGTTCGTACTGGCCGAAGACGCCCAGGCTCGGGCGCTGGAGATTCCCGATGCAGCCAAGGCCATCGATTACCCGGCCTTCGTCGAGCTGTCGATTCACTACGACAAGGTCAACAGCTGGCTATGAATTCAATGACCGTCGGCGCTCGCGCCATCGAATTGGACAAGGACGGTTTTCTGGTCGAACTCAGCGACTGGTCGAACGAGGTGGCCACCGCCCTCGCCGCCGCCGAAGACATCGAGCTGAGTCCAGACCACTGGGAAATCCTCGAATTGCTGCGCAGTTTCTACGCCGAATTCCAGCTGTCCCCGGCCACCCGCCCGCTGATCAAGTACACCGCGTTGAAGCTCGGCCCGGAAAAAGGCAACAGCCTGCACCTGAATAAACTGTTCAAAGGCACCCCTGCCAAACTCGCCGCGAAACTGGCGGGCCTGCCCAAACCGACGAATTGCTTATGACCGACTTTCCAGCGCTGACTCTCGAAACGCCCGCCGAACACCCGTTTGCCCAGTTCGTGCGCATCCTCGGCAAGGGCAAGCGTGGCGCCCGCGACCTGACCCGGGCCGAAGCGCGGGAAGCCATGGGCATGGTGCTCGACGACAAGGTCGAGGACACCCAGCTCGGTGCGTTCTTGATGCTGTTGCGGCACAAGGAAGAAAGCGCCGAGGAAATGGCCGGCTTCACCGAAGCCCTGCGTGAACGGTTGAACCCGCCAGCCCTGGCGGTCGATCTGGACTGGCCGACGTATGCCGGCAAGAAGCGTCACCTGCCGTGGTACTTGCTGGCGGCCAAATGCCTGGCGCAGAACGGTGTGCGCATCTTCATGCACGGCGGCGGCGCGCACACGGCCGGTCGGCTGTACAGCGAGCAATTGCTGGAAGGATTGAACATTCCGTTGTCCCGCAACTGGCAGCAGGTCGGCACCGCACTCGATAACGGTGGCCTGGCGTTCATGCCGCTGGTGGACTGGGCGCCGCAACTTCAGCGCATGATCGACCTGCGCAACACTTTGGGCCTGCGCTCGCCGATCCATTCCCTCACCCGGATCCTCAATCCGTTGGGCGCTCGCTGCGGCCTGCAAAGCATTTTCCACCCCGGTTACCAGGCGGTGCATCGCGATGCCAGCGGCTTGCTCGGTGACACGGCGATTGTGGTCAAGGGCGACGGTGGCGAAATCGAGATCAACCCGGACGCCGACAGCCACTTGTACGGCACCACCGGCGGCGAAAGCTGGGACGAGGAATGGCCGCAGTTGTCGAGCCAGCGCCACGTCAAACCCGCCGCGCTCGATCCCGAGCATTTGAAAGCCGTCTGGCGCGGTGATGTGGTCGACAGCTACCCGCAAATGGCCTTGATCTCGACCATGGCCCTCGCGTTGCGCGGCCTCGGCCAGACCCGCGAACTGGCCTTCAAAACCGCCCAGCAGTATTGGGACGCTCGGGACAGATCGATTTAACCGATCATAACCCCCGAACCTTTGCGCTATTTTATCGAACCTATGCGAATAGACTCTTCTCCAACGCTTATTGGTTGAGGAGTCTTGAACATGGGTTTGTTAGTTGAAGGTCGCTGGCAGGACCAGTGGTATGAAAGCAGCAAGGACGGCGCGTTCCAGCGCGAACAGGCGCAACGTCGCAACTGGCTGACCGCCGACGGCAAGCCCGGCCCCACAGGTGTCGGTGGTTTTGCAGCCGAGGCCGGTCGTTATCATCTCTACGTGTCCCTCGCCTGTCCGTGGGCGCATCGCACGCTGATTTTGCGCAAACTCAAAGGCCTCGAAAGCCTCATCGACGTCTCGGTGGTCAGCTGGCTGATGCTGGAAAACGGCTGGACCTTCGACCAGAACCTCGGATCGACCGGCGACAAGCTCGATCATTTCGATTTCATGCACCAGCGCTACACCGCCGACACCGCCGATTACACCGGTCGTGTCACCGTGCCGGTGCTCTGGGACAAACAGCAGAATCGCATCGTCAACAATGAATCGGCGGAGATCATCCGCATGTTCAATGGCGCCTTTGACGACCTGACCGGTAATGACCTGGATTTCTATCCGGCGCCCCTGCGCGGTGAGATCGATGCGTTGAACGAGCGGATTTACCCGGCCGTGAACAACGGCGTTTATCGCGCCGGGTTTGCCACGTCACAGCAGGCGTATGAAGAAGCGTTCGATGATGTGTTTGCCGAAATGGATCGACTGGAGCAGCTGTTGGTCGCCAACCGTTACCTGGTGGGTGAGTATCTGACCGAAGCTGATATTCGGCTGTTCACCACGCTGATTCGCTTTGATGCGGTGTACCACGGCCACTTCAAGTGCAACCTGCGGCGGATCGCCGATTATCCGAATCTGTCGAACTGGCTGCGGGAGATGTATCAGTGGCCGGGGATTGCCGAGACGGTGGATTTTCAGCACATCAAAAATCACTACTACGGCAGCCACAAGACCATCAATCCGACGGGGGTTGTGCCGAAAGGGCCGGCGCAGGATTTCACAGCAACCCATGATCGGGCGCGGTTGAGTGGGAAAGGGGTTTGGCGCAGGGCCTGAGGTTTGTACCGTTTTTGAGGACCCCAATCGCTAGCAGGCTAGCTCCCACACTGGATTTGTGTCGTTCACAAATCCCCTGTGGGAGCTAGCCTGCTAGCGATTGGGGCGACTCAGTGTTCAGACTTGCGCCTGAGCGCCCTCGAACCACGCCAGTTTCTCGCGCAGTTGCACCACTTCCCCAACAATCACCAGCGTGGGCGCATGCACTTCATGCTCCGCCACCAGTCGAGGAAGATCAGCCAGCGTGCCGGTAAACACCCGCTGATTGACCGTGGTGCCCTGCTGGATCAACGCCGCCGGGGTGTCCGCCCCGCGACCGTGCTTGATCAATTGCTCGCAGATGACCGGCAAGCCCACCAGCCCCATGTAAAACACCAGGGTTTGCGCTGGCGCGACCAGGTCGGCCCACGGCAAATCGGTGGAGCCGTCCTTCAAATGCCCGGTGACAAATCGCACCGACTGCGCGTAATCACGATGAGTCAGCGGAATCCCGGCGTACGCCGCGCAACCGCTGGCGGCCGTGATGCCCGGTACGACCTGGAACGGGATGCCATGGGCCGCCAGCTCTTCGATCTCTTCACCGCCGCGACCGAAGATGAACGGATCACCGCCCTTCAATCGCACGACCCGCTTGCCCTGCTTCGCCAGATCCACCAATTGCTGGTTGATCTGATCCTGAGGCACGGCGTGATCGGCGCGACGCTTGCCGACGTAGACCCGCTCGGCATCGCGACGGCACAAATCGAGAATCGCCGGGGCGACCAGGCGGTCGTAGAGCACCACATCGGCTTGCTGCATCAGGCGCAAGGCACGGAAGGTCAGCAAGTCCGGATCACCTGGACCTGCGCCGACCAAATACACTTCACCCGTGGCGACCGGCGCTTCGCCATTGATCTTGGCGAGCATCAAGCGCTCGGCTTCGGCACCCTGCCCGGCCAGTTGGCGGTCGGCAATCGGCCCCTGGAACACATCTTCCCAGAACGCCCGACGCTGCTGCACATCCGGGAACAGGCGTTTGACCTGGCTGCGAAAACGCGCCGCCAGACCGGCCAGTTGACCGTAGGTGGAAGGAATCCAGGTTTCCAGCTTGGCGCGGATCAGCCGCGCCAGCACCGGAGCATCGCCGCCGCTGGACACCGCGATAATCAAGGGGGAACGGTCGACGATCGCCGGGAAGATCACGCTGCACAAGGCCGGCGCATCCACCACGTTGACCGGCACGCAACGCCGATGGGCATCGGCGGAGACTTGCGCGTTCAGCGGTTCGTCATCGGTGGCGGCAATGATCAGCCCGCAACCATCCAGGTCCGCTTCGACGTAGCCACGCACCAGACACTCGCCACCGCTGCCGACAACCAGCTCGCGCAGTTGCGGTTCGATTTCAGGTGCAACCACCCGCAGCAGCGCACCGGCTTCGGCCAGCAGGCGGGATTTGCGCAAGGCAATCTCCCCGCCGCCGACGACCAACACACGACTGCCGCGAAGGTTATGAAACAGCGGCAGATAGTCCATTTAGCCGATGACCTCAAGGCCACCCATGTACGGTTTCAGCACTTCTGGCACACGGATCGAACCGTCGGCCTGCTGGTAGTTTTCCAGCACTGCCACCAGCGTACGACCGACCGCCAGGCCGGAACCGTTGAGGGTGTGAACCAGTTCAGGCTTGCCGGTTTCCGGGTTGCGGAAACGCGCTTGCATACGACGCGCCTGGAAGTCGCCACAGTTGGAGCACGACGAAATCTCGCGGTACTTGTCCTGGCTCGGGATCCACACTTCCAGATCGTAAGTCTTGACTGCGCTGAAGCCCATGTCGCCGGTGCACAGGGCAATCGTGCGATAAGGCAGTTCCAGCAGTTGCAGGACTTTTTCGGCGTTGGCAGTCAGGCCTTCCAGCGCTTCCATCGACGTCGACGGCTCAACGATCTGCACCATCTCGACCTTGTCGAACTGGTGCTGGCGGATCATGCCGCGAGTATCGCGACCCGACGCACCGGCTTCGCTGCGGAAGCACGGCGTGTGAGCAACGAACTTGATCGGCAGCAGTTTCGAATCGACGATCTCGCCGGCCACGATGTTGGTCAGCGACACTTCAGCGGTCGGGATCAGGTACAGATCCGCTTCGCCTTCACGGCTGATCTTGAACAGGTCTTCTTCGAACTTCGGCAGTTGACCGGTGCCTTGCAGCGCTGGCGCCTGGACCAGATACGGCGTGTAAGCCTCTTCGTAACCGTGTTCGCTGGTGTGCAGGTTGATCATGAACTGCGCCAGGGCGCGGTGCATACGGGCGATCGGGCCGCGCAACAAGGCGAAACGGGCGCCAGACAGCTTGGCGGCGGTTTCGAAGTCCAGCCAGCCGAACTTCTCGCCCAGGGCCACGTGATCCTGAACCGGGAAATCGAAAGCGGTCGGGGTGCCCCAGCGGCGCACTTCGACGTTGCCGTCTTCGTCATCACCGATCGGCACGGACTCGTGCGGCAGGTTCGGGATACCGAGCAGGATCGAATCCAGATCGGTCTGGATCGCGTCCAGCTCGACTTTACCGGCGCTCAATTCGTTCGCCATGCGCTCGACGTCGGCCATCAGCGGCGCGATGTCTTCGCCGCGCTGCTTGGCCTGACCGATGGATTTTGAGCGCGCATTACGTTCAGCCTGCAGTGCTTCGGTGCGGGTCTGGACGGTCTTGCGCTGTTCTTCCAGCGCTTCGATGCGCGCAACATCCAGCGTGTAGCCACGGGATGCCAGGCGGTCCGCTACGTCCTGAAGGTTGCTACGTAACAGTTTGGAATCGAGCATATCGGTCTCTCGTTATCAAAGTTTGGTCAAGGACAGGCCAGCCCAGGTGGCGAGCAGCCCGCCGAATACGCTGATGGCAGCATAGCCCAGGGCCAGCGGCATTTGCCCGGTTTCGAGCAGGCGCACCGTATCCAGTGAAAAGGATGAAAAAGTCGTCAGCCCCCCGAGGAAGCCGACCATCAACCCGGCGCGCACCTCGATCGGCACCTCCGGGCGTATCAAAAACAGACCGTATAGAACGCCGATCAGCAAACAGCCGACGATATTAACGGCCAGCGTTGCGGTATAGAAGTGCCGCGGCCAATTAGCGTTGACCCAATTACCGGTGGCAAAGCGCAACAGTGTTCCGGCGACACCGCCGACGGAGACCGCAATGACCAAAGGAATCACTTATTTTCTCCGCTGCCGGGGGCTTAGACGGTCAAGTTGTGCGAGGTGATTGAGCTTTTCGCCGATTTTCAGCTCCAGGCCACGGGGCACGGGCTGATAGAACGGTTGCGGCTCGAGTTCTTCCGGGAAATAGTCTTCGCCGGCGGCATAAGCATCCGGCTCATCGTGGGCATAACGGTATTCATCGCCGTAACCCAATTGCTTCATCAGTTTCGTCGGCGCGTTGCGCAGGTGCAGCGGCACTTCCAGCGAACCGTGTTCGGTGGCGCTGCGCATGGCAGCTTTGAAACCCATGTACACCGCGTTGCTTTTCGGCGCGCAAGCCAGATAGGTGATGGCCTGGGCCACCGCCAATTCACCTTCGGGGCTGCCGAGGCGTTCCTGCACTTCCCACGCCGCCAGGCACAGGCTCAGGGCACGCGGGTCGGCGTTGCCGATGTCTTCGCTGGCCATGCGCACCACGCGCCGGGCCAGGTACAGCGGATCGCAACCGCCGTCGATCATGCGCGCGAACCAGTACAGCGCACCGTCAGGATTGGAGCCGCGCACCGATTTATGCAGCGCGGAAATCTGGTCGTAGAACGCTTCGCCGCCCTTGTCGAAACGCCGACGGGTATCCCCGAGCAGACTTTGCAGCAGATCGACACCGATCTCGCTGTTGTCTTCGGCCAGGTCGGAAGCGTTTTCCAACAGGTTGAGCAGGCGCCGACCATCGCCATCGGCGGCGGACAACAGCATCTGGAAGCCTTCATCGCTGAGGGTCAGTTGCCGCTTGCCCAAGCCACGCTCTTCGGTCAACGCCCGATTCACCAGTTTGCGCAGGGCCGATTCGTCGAGGCTTTTGAGCACGTAGACGCGTGCCCGGGAGAGCAACGCGTTGTTGAGTTCGAACGAGGGATTTTCCGTGGTCGCGCCGATGAAAATCAGTGTGCCGTCTTCGACGTACGGCAGGAATGCATCCTGCTGCGACTTGTTGAAGCGATGCACCTCATCGACGAACAGGATGGTTCGCTTGCCGTACTGGCCGGCCTGCTGCTTGGCGATCTCCACCGCCTGACGGATTTCCTTAACGCCGGCCAGCACCGCCGAGACCGTTTCGAAGTGCGCATCCGAGACTTCCGCAAGCAACCGCGCCAAGGTGGTCTTGCCCACGCCCGGCGGACCCCAGAAGATCATCGAGTGCAAGGCACCCTGCTCCAGCGCTTCGCGCAAAGGCTTGCCGCGAGCGAGCAGGTGTTCCTGACCGACGTACTCGTCCAGATTGGCTGCGCGCAGGCGTGCTGCCAATGGTTGAGCTATCGGGGCGCTGCGAAACAGGTCCATCACGTGCGGTTGAAACCTCGCTTTATTACGCAGTTCTCAAGTCTGGCGAAATCCTGTGGCGAGGGAGCTTGCTCCCGCTGGACTGCGCAGCAGTCCCATTTTGGGGGGCGCTTCGCGCCCCAGCGGGAGCAAGCTCCCTCGCCACACAAGCCCGCTCCCACAGGTTTTGCGTTTTACTCTTGGATGACGTCCGCGCCTTTAGGGATGTCGAACTTGAACTTGGAGGCCGGGATCGGCTCGTTGGCCTTCACGCCGGTGAACAGGATGTTGGTGCGCTGACCGACGCTGTCGATCATCTGCATGTCATTGACCAGGCCGTTGCGGAACGACAGACGCAAGCTGTCGAACAGGGTGTCCTTGGTTTTCGGCTTCAAGGTGAAATCGATCACGCCACCGGCTTCCTTGGCGCTGATGTCGAAGCTCTGGCTGATCTTGGACACGTCACCGGACAACAACAGTGCCGGCGTCTGGGTCAGACGCTGGTCGAGGTTCTTGATGGTGGCCTGCTCCAGGTCCGGATCCCACAACGTTACCTTCTTGCCGTCGGAAACCATCGTCTGTTCGGCTGGCGCGTTGGTGTGCCAGTAGAACAAGCCAGGGCGCTGCAAGGACATTTCACCCGCGGTTTCCTGCAACTGGGTGCCGCTGCCGTCCAGCGTCAGCTGAGAGAAGCGCGCAGTCAGGGTCTGGGATTTTTCGAGCAGTTGGGTCAGACGCGCCACGTCCTTGTCATCGGCGTGGGCCGAGAGCGTGGTCAAAGCCAGTACCGGCAGCAACAGCATGCGGATAAGACGCATGGGAGTCCTCATAACATTCGTGGGAGTTCGGGTGGCGCATCTCTGCGCCATCCTTTCAAAATCAAATCAGTCGCGTACCGGGCCAGGCGCCAGGACTTCACGCGAACCGTTGGTATTCATGGACGTCACGACCCCGGCCATTTCCATGGCTTCGATCATGCGCGCAGCGCGGTTGTAGCCGATTTTCAGCTTGCGCTGAACCGCAGAGATGGACGCACGACGGCTTTCCAGGACGAACTGCACCGCTTCGTCATAAAGCGCATCGGATTCGCTGTCTTCGTCGCCACCGCCACTGCCGCCGTCGAAACCGCTACCGGCCTCTTCAACACCGGCCAGGATTTCGTCGTTGTACTCCGGCGCGCCACGCAGTTTCCAGGCTTCAACCACCCGGTGAACCTCGTCATCGGACACGAACGCACCATGGACACGAATCGGCAGGCTGGTGCCCGGCGGCATGTAGAGCATGTCACCGTGGCCCAGCAGTTGCTCGGCGCCGCCCTGGTCGATGATGGTCCGGGAGTCGATCTTGCTCGACACCTGGAACGCCATACGCGTCGGGATGTTGGCCTTGATCAGACCGGTGATCACGTCCACCGACGGACGCTGGGTCGCGAGGATCAAGTGGATACCGGCCGCACGGGCCTTCTGGGCGATACGGGCGATCAGTTCTTCAACCTTCTTGCCGACGATCATCATCATGTCGGCGAATTCGTCGACCACCACGACGATGGTCGGCAGCTTGGTCAGCAGCGGCGCTTCGTCGTGAATGCTTTCGCGCTTGTACAGAGGATCGGTCAGCGGCGTGCCGGCGTCCTGGGCTTCCTTGACCTTGGCGTTGAAGCCCGACAGGTTTCGTACGCCCATCTTCGCCATCAGCTTATAGCGACGCTCCATCTCCGCCACGCTCCAACGCAGCGCGTTGGCCGCGTCCTTCATGTCGGTCACGACCGGGCACAGCAGGTGCGGAATGCCTTCGTAGATCGACAGCTCGAGCATTTTCGGGTCGATCATGATCAGCTTGGCGTCTTCCGGGCCGGACTTGAACAGGATCGACAGGATCATCGCGTTCACACCCACCGACTTACCGGAACCGGTCGTACCGGCCACCAGCAAGTGCGGCATTTTCGCCAGGTCGGTGATGACCGGCTTGCCGCCGATGTCGTGGCCCAGGGCCAGGGTGACCGGCGACTTGAAGTTGTCGTACTCAGGCGTCGACAGCACTTCGGAGAAACGCACGATCTGGCGGTCTTCGTTGGGAATCTCGATACCAACGGTGGTCTTGCCCGGAATCACTTCCACCACACGGACGCTGGTCACGGCCAGGGAACGCGCCAAGTCTTTTGCCAGGTTGGAGATGCGGCTGACTTTGACGCCGGCGGCCGGCTGGATTTCGTAACGGGTAATGACCGGGCCCGGGTGAATCGAATCCACCGAGACTTCGACGCCGAATTCCTTGAGCTTGATTTCCAGCAAGTGGCCGACGGCGGCCAGCGACTCTGGCGAATAATTGAGTTGTTTCTTTTCGGCCGGGTCGAGAATCGAGATCGGCGGCAAGGTGCCTTCGACGGCGCTGTCAACGAACAACGGCGCCTGCTTCTCTTTCTCTACGCGCTTGCTCGGCGCTGCCGGCTTGGGCGGCGCAGGTGCGATGACAGGCGGCACCTGCTTTTCGCGGTCCGACATGTGCTTGCTCAGGGCCTGCTCACGTTCGATCAGGCGTTCCTTGACCTTGGCTTGCTCGCGTTTGTCGGTCACCGTCGGGGCGACCACGTCATGCACGCGATCGTCGACTTCACGCAACTGCGCAACCAGCTGTTTGCGCTCGACACGGGCGGCCCACCAGCGATTGGCCGCACCCTGGAACAGTTCGAACAGGTCGAGGGTGATCTTGCCGGTGACGTCCATCACCTTGAACCACGAAAGGTCGGTGAATACGGTCAGGCCGAACAGGAACAGCGCGATGAACAACAGCGTGCTGCCCTGGATGTTCAGCGCGTTCCTGGCCAGGTCGCCAAGGCTTTCGCCCAACGCGCCGCCAGCACCGGCCGGCAGACCGGTGGCCGCATGGAAATGGATATGCGCCAAAGCGGCGCCCGACAGCACCAGAAACACCAGGCCGATCAGGCGCCAGGAGAACAGCCAGCCGCTCCACTGCCACTGTTCGTGGCGCTGACGGAAGATCTGATAGGCCTTGATCGCCAGCAACAGCGGGAAGATGTAGGCGAAGTAACCCAGCACCATGAACAGGATGTCGGCGCTGTAGGAGCCGACCGGTCCGCCGAAGTTCTGCACGTCGTCGATCTTGCTGTTATGGCTCCAGCCTGGATCGTCCTTGCCATAGGTCAACAAGGCCATCATCAGGAACAGGCACAAGCCGCCGATGGCGATCAATGCACCTTCCTTGAGCCGGTAGTGCAAATGCTGGCGCCAAAGTGGAACGACGGCTGGTTTAGGTGCTGCGGTGGATTTCTTCAAAACGCTTCTTTTCCTGCGCCTGTGGCGCGTCCATCTGTTGAATGACTATAAAAACTGCCCAATCCAGGCAGGTAAAAAAGTTAACACGCACAACTGGGACTACTTTTAACACTGCACCCCGGTTTTTATAAACACGGCACGCACAGCTTATTTTGTTACAACCACTGTTACAGACGGCATTGTACGGGTTTGTTCGCCCGATGCCATGCTTGAAGCCCTTCGGTGTAGCATAGCCAGCAGCACGTTACGCGCGGTTCAATTTGAGCATGCATTCTCTTTTGTGACAAAGGCTTATGAGGTGTTTTTATGAGCGAACCGAAGCATTCCCGCCTGATCATTCTGGGTTCCGGCCCTGCCGGATACAGCGCAGCCGTTTATGCCGCCCGCGCCAACCTCAAACCCGTTGTCATCACCGGCATACAGGCAGGTGGCCAGCTGACCACCACCGTTGAAGTCGACAACTGGCCTGGCGACGTCGAAGGCCTCACCGGCCCGGTGCTGATGGAACGCATGCAAAAACACGCCGAGCGCTTTGCCACCGAGATCGTTTACGACCACATCCACACCGCCAAGTTGCAGCAACGGCCGTTCGAGCTGATCGGCGATGGCGACACTTACACCTGCGACGCCCTGATTATCGCGACCGGCGCTTCAGCGCAGTACCTGGGGCTGCCATCGGAAGAAACCTTTGCCGGCCGTGGGGTTTCAGCCTGCGCCACCTGCGACGGGTTCTTTTATCGCAATCAAGTGGTCGCGGTTGTCGGCGGTGGCAACACAGCGGTTGAAGAGGCGCTGTACCTGTCGAACATCGCCAAGGAAGTACACTTGATTCACCGGCGCGACAAGTTGCGCTCGGAGAAGATTCTCCAGGACAAGCTCTTCGAAAAAGCCGCCAACGGCAATATCCGCCTGCACTGGAATCAGAATCTCGATGAAGTATTGGGTGATGCCAGCGGCGTGACCGGCGCCCGTCTGCGCGACAGTCATACTGGCGAAACCAGTGAATTGGCGGTGGCTGGTGTGTTCATCGCCATCGGTCACAAGCCCAATACCGACCTGTTCGAGGGCCAGCTGAAAATGCGTGACGGTTATCTGCTGGTCAGGGGTGGCAGCGAAGGCGATGCCACGGCCACCGAGATCCCGGGGGTGTTCGCCGCCGGCGACGTGGCCGACCACGTTTACCGCCAGGCCGTGACCTCCGCCGGGGCTGGCTGCATGGCCGCGCTGGACGCCGAGAAATACCTCGACGACATTCCCACCGTTTGACGGCACACTTTACGGCGGGCCCTCCAGCCCGCCACCGCCCTCCCCTTCTGCAAGCCCGGATGCCATGCTGACTTGGTTACAACGCAACACCCTGACCTTCCCGCCGCTGGAAAAAGCCATGCGCGACCCCAACGGACTGTTGGCCGCGGGTGGCGATCTGTCCGCCGATCGCCTGATTCAGGCTTATCGCCACGGCTGCTTTCCATGGTTCTCGGAAGGCCAGCCGATCCTTTGGTGGTCGCCCGATCCGCGCACCGTTCTTTTTCCCGACGAACTGCATGTCTCGCGCAGCCTGAATAAATTGCTGCGCCAGCAACGCTATCAAGTGACCTTTGATCAGGATTTTGCCTCGGTGATCAGCGCCTGCGCCGCACCCCGGGAGTATGCCGACGGCACCTGGATCACTGACGCGATGCAGACGGCGTACCTCGAACTGCACAAGCGTGGCTACGCGCATTCCGTGGAGGTTTGGGACGATGGCGTGCTGGTCGGCGGGCTCTATGGCCTGGCGATGGGTCAGCTGTTCTTCGGCGAATCGATGTTCAGCCGCGCTGACAATGCCTCGAAATATGGCTTTGCCACTCTGGTGCGACATCTGAAAGATTCAGGTTTTGTGCTGATCGACTGCCAGATGCCGACCGACCATCTGCACAGTCTCGGCGCCCGAGCGATTCCGAGGCGCGATTTCGCCAACTTCCTCGCGCAGCATCTGGATCAACCCAGCCGCGCCACCTGGGTTTGCTGAGCGACTTTTGCGCGCGTGGCTTACACTTAATCCAAAGCTTATTCCCGAGGGTTGATCATGACCGAGTTGGCGCGTTTGAAGTTTTATGCCACTCAGCCCCACTCTTGCAGTTATCTGCCCGAGGAGCAGGCCACGACGCTGTTCCTCGACCCTAGTCAGCCCATGGATGTGCATGTCTACGCAGACCTGTCTGAAATGGGTTTTCGTCGCAGCGGCGATCATCTCTACCGGCCTCATTGCCAGAATTGCAATGCGTGCGTCCCGGCGCGCATCCCTGTGGCGCAATTTGCACCCAACCGTCAGCAGAAACGCATCTTCAAACGCAACGCCGACCTGCAAGTGCGCCCGGCCCGGCCGACATTCAGCGAAGAGTATTTCGATCTCTATCAGCGCTACATCGAACAGCGTCACGCCGATGGCGACATGTACCCACCGAGTCGCGACCAGTTTTCGACGTTCCTGGTACGTGACCTGCCGTTCTCGCGTTTTTACGAATTTCGTCTCGAAGGCCGACTGCTGGCGGTGGCCGTGACCGACTTGCTGCCGAACGGTCTGTCGGCGGTCTACACCTTCTACGAACCCGATGAAGAACGCCGCAGCCTGGGTCGCTACGCGATCCTCTGGCAAATCGCCGAGGCCCAGCGCCTCGGGCTGGAAGCCGTCTACCTCGGCTACTGGATCAAAAACTGCAAAAAGATGAGCTACAAGACGCAATATCGGCCTATCGAACTGCTGATTAATCAGCGCTGGGTCATCCTGAACTAGAACCCCTTGGCTTAAACCCCATTTTTCGGGCACAATGCACGCCGCTTTTGCCTGGCGCAGTTGCACCGGGCCATTCATTGGACACCGAGGGCTTTACTGCATGTCGAAAGAAGACAGCTTCGAAATGGAAGGCACTGTCGTCGACACCCTGCCCAACACCATGTTTCGTGTGGAGTTGGAAAATGGGCACGTCGTAACCGCGCATATCTCCGGCAAGATGCGCAAGAACTACATTCGTATTCTTACCGGTGACAAAGTGCGCGTCGAGCTGACGCCCTATGACTTGAGCAAAGGGCGCATCACTTACCGCGCTCGCTAATCAAGTCAATACAAAACGCCCGGTTTATGCCGGGCGTTTTTGTTTGTCTGCGATTTGATGGATCAACTCTGCCCCCTGTGGGAGCGAGCCTGCTCGCGATAGCGGTGGATCAGCTTGCATTGATGTTGAATGTGCGGGCCTCATCGCGAGCAGGCTCGCTCCCACAGGTGCGGTGTACAAACCCCAGACAGCAAAAAGGCGCCTCTCGGCGCCTTTTGCTTTGTTGCGGTTAACGTCAGGCCATTTCAGCCGTGGTTTCGAACTCGAAGGTCAGCTCGCCGTCCTTGAGGTCGATGTGTACCACACCGCCATGGTCGGCCAGTTCGCCGAAGAGGATCTCTTCCGCCAGCGGACGTTTGATCTTGTCCTGGATCAAACGCGCCATTGGTCGAGCGCCCATCGCCGAGTCGTAGCCACCGGCTGCCAGCCAGCTTCGCGCTGCGTCGGTCACTTCCAGCTGCACACGCTTGTCTTCCAGCTGCGCCTGAAGCTCGGTAAGGAACTTGTCCACCACGCTTTTGATGACCTCATGACTGAGGCGACCAAACTGGATAATGGTGTCCAGACGGTTGCGGAACTCCGGCGTGAAGCTCTTCTTGATCACTTCCATCGCATCGGACGAGTGGTCCTGATGGGTGAAACCGATCGAAGCGCGAGCAGCTGTTTCGGCACCGGCGTTGGTCGTCATGATAACGATCACGTTACGGAAATCCGCCTTGCGCCCGTTGTTATCGGTCAGCGTACCGTGGTCCATGACCTGCAGCAGCAGGTTGAAGACTTCCGGATGCGCCTTCTCGATCTCATCGAGCAACAGCACGCAGTGAGGCTGCTTGGTGATGGCTTCGGTCAGCAGACCGCCCTGATCGAACCCGACGTAGCCTGGAGGCGCACCGATCAGACGCGATACGGTGTGGCGCTCCATGTACTCGGACATGTCGAAACGAACCAGCTCGATGCCCAACGCCTTGGCCAGCTGACGCGCCGCTTCGGTTTTACCGACACCGGTAGGTCCGGCGAACAGGAACGAACCGACAGGCTTGTCAGGCGACTTGAGGCCGGCACGAGACAGTTTGATCGCGGTCGACAGCGAGTCGATCGCGGCATCCTGGCCAAATACGGTCAGCTTCAGGTCACGCTCAAGGTTACGCAGCAGCTCTTTGTCGGAGCTGGTGACGTGCTTAGGTGGAATCCGCGCGATTTTCGCAACGATGTCCTCGACCTGAGGAACTTCGATGCGTTTCACGCGCTTCTCGATTGGCTGCAGACGCTGATAGGCGCCGGCCTCGTCGATGACGTCGATGGCCTTGTCCGGCATGTGCCGGTCATTGATGTAGCGCGACGCCAGTTCAGCGGCGGCACGCAACGCTTCATCGCTGTATTCGATGTTGTGGTGCGCTTCGAAACGACCTTTCAGGCCGCGCAGGATGCCAATGGTGTCTTCCACCGAAGGCTCCGACACGTCGACCTTCTGGAAGCGCCGGGCCAAGGCACGGTCCTTCTCGAAGATCCCGCGGAACTCCTGGAACGTGGTCGAACCGATGCAACGGATATCGCCCGACGACAGCAGCGGCTTGAGCAGGTTCGAGGCATCCATGACGCCACCGGACGCAGCACCCGCACCGATTATGGTGTGGATTTCGTCGATGAACAGGATCGCCTGCGGACGTTTTTTCAGCTCGTTGAGCAACGCCTTGAAGCGCTTCTCGAAATCGCCGCGGTATTTGGTCCCGGCCAGCAAGGCGCCCAAGTCGAGGGAATACACCACGCTGTTGGCCAGCAAGTCCGGCACCTGGTTGTCGACAATACGCTTGGCCAGGCCTTCGGCAATCGCGGTTTTACCCACGCCCGCCTCGCCCACCAGCAGCGGATTGTTTTTGCGACGACGCGCCAGGATCTGCGCGACGCGCTCGACTTCCAGCTCACGGCCGACCAACGGATCGATACGACCCTGGCGCGCGAGTTCGTTGAGGTTGCTGGCATAAGCATCCAGAGGATTGCCTGAAGAAGAAGACTCACCGCCCTCGTCGTCCTGCATATCTTGCTCACCTTCAGAGTGATCGCCATGCCCAGGCACTTTGGAAATGCCATGGGCGATGTAGTTGACGACATCAATGCGCGCAACGCTCTGCTGTTTCAGCAGGAACACTGCCTGACTCTCTTGCTCACTGAAGATGGCGACCAGCACGTTAGCGCCAGTCACTTCGCGTTTGCCCGAGCTCTGTACGTGGAAAACAGCACGTTGCAGTACACGCTGGAAGCCCAGGGTTGGCTGGGTTTCGCGATCCTCGTCATGGACAGGAATCAATGGCGTGGTGGAGTCGATGAACTCCTGCAGATCGTGCTTGAGTTTGTCGAGGTTTGCGCCGCAGGCACGCAAAACGGTGGCGGCAGCCTCATTGTCCAATAGGGCCAGCAGGAGGTGTTCGACGGTCATGAATTCATGACGCTTCGATCTAGCCTCCTTGAAGGCAAGATTGAGGGTGACTTCGAGCTCGCGGTTTAACATAGCTTCACCTCATACCCAAGTGGTCGGCGATTAACCGTCCTTCTCGATTTCACAGAGTAGCGGATGCTGGCTTTCCCTGGCGTACTGGTTGACCTGCATGGCCTTAGTCTCGGCGATGTCGCGGGTAAACACTCCACATACTGCCCGTCCTTCTGTGTGGACGGCCAGCATGACCTTGGTCGCCAGCTCCCGATTCAGGTTAAAAAACACCTCGAGCACTTCGACGACGAAATCCATCGGTGTGTAGTCATCGTTGAACAAAACCACCTTGTACATCGGCGGCGCCTGTAAAGCAGGCTTTGCCTCCTGAACAGCAATGCCTGCGGAATCGTCGTCGTGGGGCTCCGGGTGATCTTTTTGGAGAGCCGGGCGATCCTGATTGAATGTTAGTCGAATCTGGCTGATTGCATGCATGGAAAGAAAGGTTCGTCAGTTGTTCAAATACAGTGGTGGGGGCGGCTATGGACGATTTCAACTCCGACCGCCCGGTCACCTTGACTATCGGGAAAACAGTGTTACAACCAATAGAGCCCACAGTGGGTAAAAAAGGTCCGCGGAGTCAATCTTATTTAAAGATCTGACTGCGGATGTACTGGATGATACTCCAGTGATGGAGTCTGTTGCAGAGGGATATGGGTATGTCAGTCGGTAAGGTGAAATGGTTCAACAATGCCAAGGGGTTCGGTTTCATTAACACCGATGCCAGAGAAGGTCGTGACGAGGACGGTGGTCTTATTGATTTCTTTGCCCACTACTCGGCCATCGATATGAACGGGTACAGGACACTGAAGGCCGGGCAAATCGTAAGTTTCGAGATCATCCAGGGCCCCAAAGGGCTGCACGCGGTAAACATTACAACCGCCCCTGTCGAGAATGAAAAGGCTGCCCCTGCCATCCAGCAGGAGAAAGTGTCGAGCTGACGCTCCCCGTCATCCAGTCATAAAAAAAACCGCCCGAGGGCGGTTTTTTTATGCCGATTCGCTTACATATGCGAGATGAGCGCATCACCAAACGCCGAAGAAGACAGCAGTTTCGCACCCTCCATCAGACGTTCGAAGTCATAGGTCACGGTCTTGGCGGAAATCGCGCCGTTGGTGCCCTTGATGATCAGATCAGCCGCTTCGGTCCAGCCCATGTGGCGCAGCATCATCTCCGCGGACAGGATCAGCGAGCCCGGGTTGACCTGGTCCTTGCCGGCGTACTTCGGCGCAGTACCGTGGGTCGCTTCGAACATGGCAATGGTGTCGGACAGGTTGGCACCCGGTGCGATACCGATACCACCCACTTCCGCCGCCAGGGCGTCAGAGAGATAGTCGCCGTTCAGGTTCAGGGTCGCGATCACATCGTATTCGGCCGGGCGCAGCAGGATCTGCTGGAGCATGGCGTCGGCGATGGCATCCTTGACGATAACGTTCTTGCCGGTTTTCGGGTTTTTGAACTGCATCCACGGACCGCCGTCGAGCAGGGTCGCGCCGAATTCTTCAGCGGCCACTTCGTAGGCCCATTCCTTGAAGGCACCTTCGGTGAACTTCATGATGTTGCCTTTGTGCACGATGGTCAGCGAGTCGCGGTCGTTGTCGACTACATACTGCAGCGCTTTTCGCGCCAGACGCTTGGTGCCTTGCAGGGAAACCGGCTTGATGCCGATACCGCAGTTTTCGTCGAAACGGATCTTGGTGACGCCCATTTCATCTTTAAGGAACTTGATGACCTTGGTCGCTTCCGGCGAACCGGCTTTCCACTCGATACCGGCGTAGATGTCTTCCGAGTTCTCACGGAAGATCGTCATGTCGACGTCGCCTGGCTTCTTGACCGGGCTAGGCACGCCTTCGAACCAGCGCACCGGGCGCAGGCAGACATAAAGGTCCAGTTGTTGACGCAGGGCCACGTTCAGGGAACGGATGCCGCCACCGACCGGGGTGGTCAGAGGGCCCTTGATGGAAACCACGTAATCTTTAACTGCGTCCAGGGTTTCCTGAGGTAGCCAGGTGTCCTGATCGTAAACCTGAGTCGCTTTCTCCCCGGCGTAGACTTCCATCCAGGAAATTTTGCGCTCGCCGCCGTAAGCCTTCTTAACAGCAGCATCGACAACCTTGATCATGACCGGGCTGATATCAACGCCAATACCATCGCCTTCGATGAAGGGGATGATCGGGTTGTTAGGAACATTGAGAGAATGGTCCGCGTTGACGGTGATTTTGTCGCCGACTGCTGGAACCTGAATCTTCTTGTATCCCATGCTGAACTCCATTGTTTGGATTGAACATCTGGCTTCGTTCGAGCGTACCCCAGTTAAATCGGCACGCAAACCCTATGTTCCAACCATCTGCCGCAAAGCTGCACAGTTCGCGACGTACAAGCCTGAAAGCAAAGGGAAAAGCGCCAAACTCAAGCACGGTGCAAGACTCTACGCCCCACTCGCCCCTGCGACCTTTAGACCAATGGACGAGAATCGTTACGTATGAACCATCGGCAGATTGCCAGCTACCTATGTATAATGCCGCCCGCTGACCACAGAGTCACGACGGCCAACCTTTCCTGCAACTGAATAAGTAGCCGAGACTTGGGCCTGAAAAAGCAGGGTTGTTACCGCAACCCACCCGCTTGACGCTCGACTGATGCACCCAACATCACCGCGCACAAATCTCGACATTCGGCTCATGGACGACTTTGAACGAACGCGCTTACCCGGCGCCCCTCGAGTTTTTCTGCGCACGCTTTAGCAAAGAAGAGAGAGTTAATCCGAATATGCCCACCCGCTCGAAGATCATCTATACCTTCACCGACGAAGCTCCCGCCCTCGCCACCTATTCACTGTTGCCTATCGTAGAGGCCTTCACCGCCTCCGCTGATATCGCCGTGGAAACTCGCGATATCTCTCTTGCAGGGCGCATCCTGGCCAGCTTCCCCGAGCAATTGGGTGACAAAGCCGTAGCCGATCACCTCGCCGAACTGGGCGACCTGGCCGTTACGCCTGAAGCCAACATCATCAAGCTGCCGAACATCAGCGCCTCGGTTCCGCAACTGCAAGCCGCGATCAAAGAGCTGCAAGCCCAGGGCTTCGCTCTGCCGGACTACCCGGAAACCGTGACCAGCGACGCCGACAAGCTCGCCAAGTCGCGCTACGACAAGATCAAGGGCAGCGCCGTAAACCCGGTTCTGCGCGAAGGCAACTCCGATCGTCGCGCGCCGCTGTCGGTCAAGAATTACGCGCGCAAGCACCCGCACAAAATGGGCGCCTGGGCTGCGGACTCCAAGTCCCACGTCGCGCACATGAGCACCGGCGATTTCTACGGCAGCGAAAAAGCTGCCCTGATCGACGCCGCTGACGCCGTCAAAATCGAACTGATCGCTCAAGACGGCACCACCACCGTCCTGAAAGAAAAAACCACCGTGCAAGCCGGTGAGATCCTCGATTGCGCGGTCATGAGCAAAAACGCTCTGCGCAGCTTCATCGCTGCCGAAATCGAAGACGCCAAGCAAAAAGGCGTGCTGCTGTCGGTTCACTTGAAAGCCACCATGATGAAGGTCTCCGACCCGATCATGTTCGGCCAGATCGTTGCCGAGTTCTATAAAGACGCACTGGCCAAGCACGCTGACGTGCTGGCACAGATCGGCTTCAACCTGAACAACGGCATCGGCGACCTGTACGCTCGCATCAAAGCCCTGCCGGCTGAACAGCAAGCGCAGATCGAAGCAGACATCCAGGCGGTCTACGCCGTTCGTCCGTCGCTGGCCATGGTCAACTCCGACAAAGGCATCACCAACCTGCACGTGCCGAGCGACGTGATCGTCGACGCCTCGATGCCGGCCATGATCCGTGACTCCGGCAAAATGTGGGGCACTGACGGTCAGCTGCACGACACCAAGGCTGTGATCCCGGATCGCTGCTACGCGACCATCTACCAAGCGGTCATCGAAGACTGCAAGGTAAACGGTGCTTTCGATCCGACCACCATGGGCAGCGTGCCAAACGTTGGCCTGATGGCGAAGAAGGCCGAAGAGTACGGCTCGCACGACAAGACTTTCCAGATCAAGGCCAACGGCGTCGTTCGGGTTTCCGATGGCGCTGGCCGCACCTTGCTGGAGCAGTCGGTTGAAGCCGGCGACATCTTCCGCATGTGCCAGACCAAAGACGCGCCGATCCAGGACTGGGTCAAACTGGCCGTCAACCGTGCCCGTGCAAGCGCAACCCCGGCTATTTTCTGGCTGGACCCGATGCGCGCCCACGATGGCGTGGTGATCGAGAAAGTTCAGGCTTACCTGAAGGATCACGACACTGCCGGTCTGGACATCCAGATCATGGCGCCTGTCGACGCGATGAAGTTCACCCTGGACCGCACTCGCGAAGGCAAGGACACCATCTCGGTGACCGGCAACGTACTGCGCGACTACCTGACTGACCTGTTCCCGATCATGGAACTGGGCACCAGCGCCAAGATGCTGTCGATCGTTCCGCTGATGAATGGCGGTGGCCTGTTCGAAACCGGCGCCGGCGGTTCGGCACCGAAGCACGTTCAGCAGCTGCTGGAAGAGAACTTCCTGCGCTGGGATTCGCTGGGCGAATTCCTGGCCCTGGCCGCTTCCCTCGAGCATCTGGGTGTTACTTATAACAACCCGAAAGCGCTGGTTCTGGCCAAGACTCTGGATCAGGCCACTGGCCAGTTCCTGGACAACAACAAGTCGCCATCGCGCAAAGTCGGCAACATCGACAACCGCGGCAGCCACTTCTATCTGGCGCTGTACTGGGCTCAAGCCCTGGCGGCCCAGACCGAAGACACCGCACTGCAAGCGCAGTTCGGCCAACTGGCCAAGACCCTGACCGAGAACGAAGCAACCATCGTTGCCGAGCTCAACGCCGTTCAGGGCAAACCAGTGGACATCGGCGGTTACTACCACGCCAATGCCGAGCTGATCAGCAAGGCCATGCGCCCGAGCAACACTTTCAACGCCGCGATCGCTGCGCTGGTTTAAGGTTGTAAGGAAGCATCACAAACCCCGGCCATGTGCCGGGGTTTGCGTTTTTGAAGACAACGCAAAACCCTGTGGGAGCTGGCCTGCCAGCGATAGCGGCTTATCATGCAACATTAATGGTGACTGACTAATCGCAATCGCTGGCAGGCCAGCTCCCACAGGGATAGTGTTTCAACCTTTGGAATTCGAGGAAGCTTCATGGACTGGAAACCCCACATCACCGTCGCCACCATCGTCGAAGACGACGGCCGTTTCCTGATGGTCGAGGAAACCAAGCACGGACGAACGGTACTCAACCAGCCCGCCGGCCATCTCGACCCGGACGAAACCCTGATCGAAGCCGCCGTGCGCGAAACCCTGGAAGAAACCGGCTGGGACGTCGAAGCGACCGGCGTAGTAGGTATTTACCTTTACACCGCCCCGAGCAACGGCGTGACCTACCAGCGCGTCTGCTTCACCGCCAAACCGCTCAAACATCACCCCGACTATCAACTGGACGACGGTATCGTCGGCGCCAAATGGCTAACCCGTGACGAACTGCTGGCACAGCGCGCAAACTGGCGCAGTGAGCTGATCATCCGCTGTATCGATGATTATCTGGGAGGCTTTCACTTCGGTCTCGAACTGATCCGCCCTTCTCTTTAGCCTTGCGGGCTTCGGCCTGTTAGAATCGCGTCCTTTTTCAAGACACTCATTGAATCCCTATGCGTGATCCAGCCCCTTCTGACACACAAAAGAAGCGCGTCATTGTCGGCATGTCCGGCGGCGTAGACTCTTCCGTTTCCGCTCTCCTGCTGATCGAGCAGGGTTATGAGGTGGAAGGCCTGTTCATGAAGAACTGGGAAGAAGACGATGGAACGGAATACTGCACCGCCATGGATGACCTGGCGGACGCCCAGGCTGTGTGCGACAAGATCGGCATCAAGCTGCACACCGCCAACTTCGCCGCCGAGTACTGGGACAACGTGTTCGAGCATTTCCTGGCCGAATACAAGGCCGGTCGCACGCCGAACCCGGACATCCTTTGCAACCGCGAGATCAAGTTCAAGGCGTTCCTCGACTACGCCATGATGCTCGGTGCCGACCTGATCGCCACCGGCCACTACGTGCGCCGCCGCGACATCGATGGTCGCACCGAGCTGCTCAAGGGCCTGGACCCGAACAAGGACCAGAGCTATTTCCTGCACGCTGTCGGCGGCGAACAGATCGCCAAGACCCTGTTCCCGGTCGGCGAACTGGAAAAACCCGAAGTGCGCGCGATTGCCGAGAAACACGACCTGGCGACCGCGAAGAAAAAGGACTCCACCGGGATCTGCTTTATCGGCGAACGCCGCTTCAGCGACTTCCTCAAGCAATACCTGCCGGCACAACCGGGCGAGATCAAGACCACCGAAGGTGAAGTCATCGGCCGTCACCACGGCTTGATGTACCACACTATCGGCCAGCGTCAGGGCCTGGGCATCGGCGGCTTGAAAGACGCCGGCGACGAGCCGTGGTACGTGCTGATCAAGGACCTGGAAAACAACGAGCTGATCGTCGGCCAGGGCAATGACCACCCTTACCTGTTCTCCCGCGCCCTGCTCGCTTCGGACATCTATTGGGTCAACCCGATCGATCTGACCGAGCCGCGCAAGCTGACCGCCAAGGTTCGTTATCGCCAAAGCGATCAACCGTGCACGCTGGAAAAAACCGCCACCGGCTACCGCGCCACATTCGATGACCCGCAACGCGCGGTCACCCCGGGCCAGTCGGTGGTGTTCTATGACGGTGAAATCTGCCTCGGCGGCGGCGTGATTGAAGTCGCAGAGCCATGGAGCAGCAAGGCATGAACCCCACTCAGGAGCAACTGACGGCGCTGGGCGGCGTGTTTCTCGCCGCGGTCCTCGTCGACAAGATTGCCAAGACCGGCCAGACCACCGAAGCCGGCCTGACCTGCATGCTCGGCAGTCTGCTGATCCGCGACCCCAAGGACACCCTGGAAGTGTACGGCGGCGACGACATCAATCTGCGCGAAGGCTATCGCGCATTGATCGGCGCCCTGGAGCGCGACCCGAGCACCCTGCAGCGCGAACCGCTGCGCTACGCCCTGGCCATGCTGGGCCTTGAACGTCAACTGGCCAAGCGCGATGACATGCTTGATGTGATCGGCAAGCGTCTGCCGCAGATTCAATCCCAGGTCGAGCACTTCGGCCCGGCGCATGAAAACGTGATTGCTGCTTGCGGCGCGCTGTACCAGGACACCCTGAGCACCTTGCGCCAACGAATTCAGGTCCACGGCGACATGCGCAACCTGCAGCAACCGAGCAACGCCTCGAAGATCCGCGCCCTGTTGCTGGCCGGGATTCGTTCCGCGCGTCTGTGGCGGCAGTTGGGCGGTCATCGCTGGCAGTTGGTGATCAGCCGCCGCAAGTTGCTTAAAGAGCTTTACCCGCTGATGCGCAGCAGCTGAACCGCGCCCGCAACACTGATTTAGATCTGTAACGCGTAATACGCCGGTCAGTTGGCAACGGACCGGCGGATTTTTTCATGTATGATACGCGCCCCATTTCGTTGCCCGACTGTCCGAGAACACCCCATGCAGCTCTCTTCGCTCACTGCGGTTTCCCCTGTTGACGGCCGCTACGCCGGCAAAACCCAGGCCCTGCGCCCAATTTTCAGCGAATACGGTCTGATCCGTGCTCGCGTTCTGGTTGAAGTGCGTTGGCTCCAGCGCCTGGCCGCTCACCCAGGCATCAGCGAAGTGCCGGCGTTCTCCGCCGAAGCCAACGCGGTGCTGAACACCCTGGCGGACAACTTCGCTCTGGAGCACGCCGAGCGTGTCAAAGAGATCGAGCGCACCACCAACCACGACGTCAAAGCCATTGAGTACCTGCTCAAGGAACAAGCGGCCAAGCTGCCGGAACTGGCCAAGGTCAGCGAGTTCATCCACTTTGCCTGCACCAGCGAGGACATCAACAACCTGTCCCACGCCCTGATGCTGCGCGAAGGCCGTGATGACGTGATGCTGCCGCTGATGCGCCAGACCTGCGACGCCATCCGCGAGCTGGCCATCCGTTTCGCTGACGTGCCGATGCTGTCGCGTACCCACGGTCAACCGGCCTCGCCGACCACCCTGGGCAAAGAGCTGGCGAACGTGGTTTACCGACTGGAGCGTCAAATCGCTCAGGTCGCTGCCGTTCCGCTGCTGGGCAAGATCAACGGCGCTGTCGGCAACTACAACGCTCACCTGTCGGCCTACCCTGAGATCGACTGGGAAGAAAACGCCCGCGCCTTCATCGAAGACGAACTGGGCCTTGGCTTCAACCCGTACACCACGCAGATCGAACCGCACGACTACATTGCCGAGCTGTTCGACGCGATCGCCCGCTTCAACACCATCCTGATCGACTTCGACCGTGACATCTGGGGCTACATCTCCCTGGGTTATTTCAAGCAGCGCACCATCGCTGGCGAAATCGGTTCGTCGACCATGCCGCACAAAGTCAACCCGATCGACTTCGAAAACTCCGAAGGCAACCTGGGTATCGCCAACGCATTGTTCCAGCATCTGGCGAGCAAGCTGCCGATTTCCCGCTGGCAGCGTGACCTGACCGACTCCACCGTGCTGCGCAACCTCGGTGTCGGCTTCGCCCACAGCGTGATCGCGTACGAAGCCAGCCTCAAAGGCATCAGCAAACTGGAGCTCAACGCGCAGAAGATCGCCGCTGACCTGGACGCGTGCTGGGAAGTATTGGCCGAGCCGATCCAGACCGTAATGCGCCGCTACAACATCGAAAACCCGTACGAAAAGCTGAAAGAGTTGACCCGTGGCAAGGGCATCAGCCCTGAAGCACTGCAAACTTTCATCGACGGCCTGGACATGCCAGCCGCCGCCAAGGCCGAGCTGAAATTGCTCACCCCGGCGAACTACATCGGTAACGCTGCGGCACAAGCCAAACGCATCTGATCGACCGCTTTACCCGTTTGAGACGCCCGGCAGCGCCGGGCGTTTTTATTCCCGTATGAAAAGTGCATTTTTTCAATAGGTTACACATGAATCCTGACATTCCTCTTCAACTTCTAGGCGGCATCACGGCGCGCGAATTCCTGCGCGACTACTGGCAGAAAAAACCTCTGCTGATCCGTCAGGCGATTCCTGAATTCGAAAGCCCGATCGACGCCGACGAACTGGCCGGACTGGCGCTGGAAGAAGAAGTCGAGTCGCGCCTGGTAATCGAGAACGGCGAGCGTCCTTGGGAATTGCGCCGCGGCCCCTTCGCCGAAGATGAATTCAGCAAACTGCCGGAACGTGACTGGACCCTGCTGGTTCAAGCGGTTGACCAATTCGTACCGGAAGTCGCCGAGCTGCTGGAGAACTTCCGCTTCTTGCCGAGCTGGCGCGTCGACGACGTGATGATCAGCTTTGCCGCCCCGGGTGGCAGCGTCGGTCCGCACTTCGATAACTATGATGTGTTCCTGCTGCAGGGTCACGGTAAGCGCAACTGGAAAATCGGCCAGATGTGCGATTCCGAGAGCAAGTTGCTGCAACACGCGGACTTGCGCATCCTCGCTGATTTCGAAGCCACCGATGAGTGGATCCTGGAACCGGGCGACATGCTCTACCTGCCGCCGCGCCTGGCCCATTGCGGCGTGGCCGTCGATGACTGCCTGACCTACTCGGTCGGCTTCCGCGCCCCAAGCGCCTCGGAAGTGCTGACACACTTCACCGACTTCCTCAGCCAGTTCCTGACCGACGAAGAGCGTTACACCGACGCCGACGCAGTGCCTGCTGTCGATCCGCATCAGATCCAGCACGACGCCCTTGATCGCCTGAAAGCCTTGCTGGCCGAGCACATGAGCGACGAGCGCCTGCTGCTGACCTGGTTCGGCCAGTACATGACCGAGCCGCGCTACCCGGAACTGGTTGCCGGCCCGGAAGAAATCGAAGAAGAAGACTTCCTCGCCAGCCTCGAACAAGGCGCTGTGTTGATCCGCAACCCGAGCGCGCGCCTGGCCTGGTCCGAAGTCGATGACGACCTGCTGCTGTTCGCCAGCGGCCAGAGCCGTTACCTGCCAGGCAAGCTGCGCGAGCTGCTGAAATTGATCTGCGCCGCTGACGCCCTGCACACCGACAACCTCGGTGACTGGCTGAGCGACGAAGACGGCCGCGGCCTGCTGTGCGAACTGATCAAGCAAGGGAGCCTGGGGTTCGCTGATGAATAAAATTCACGTACGTGTCGCAGACTGGCAAAAGGACAACGCCGAGATCCGGCGCATTCGTGAGACGGTGTTTATTGCCGAGCAATCCGTTCCACCTGAGCTTGAATGGGATGCCGATGACGCTACGGCAGTGCATTTCCTGGCCTTCGAAGGCGACTTTCCGATCGGCACCGCACGCCTGTTGCCCGATGGTCACGTCGGCCGGGTGTCGGTGCTTAAAGACTGGCGCGGCTTGAAAGTCGGCGATGCGTTGATGCAAGCGGTGATCGGTGAAGCCGAGAAGCGTGGACTGAAGCAGCAGATGCTGAGCGCACAGGTCCAGGCCACGGCGTTCTATGAGCGCTTGGGTTTCAGCCTGGTCAGTGAGGAATTCCTGGAAGCCGGGATTCCGCATGTGGACATGGTGCGGCATTCCGCCTAAAACCCTGTGGTGGGGACTTAATCTGTGGCGAGGGGGATTTATCCCCGTTCGGCTGCGCAGCAGTCGTCAAACCATCGGATGCGGTATACCTGATGCACTGTGGTTAGAAATTTTGGGGCCGCTTCGCGACCCAACGGGGATAAATCCCCTCACCACAGATAACCCCCCCTCGCCACAGGGAACACCACAAAACGCCCCGCCATCGACCGATGCCGGGGCGTTTTGCTGTCTGCGATTCAACTTGCCCCACGCCGGGCCGACAAACTGGCAATATCAACACTTCAAGATGTCGGAGATAACGGATATGTCCCTACGCACCCTGCTCACCACGCTGCTGCTGACGTGCAGTTTTTCAGCCATGGCAGCCACCGAGATCGTGCCCCTGAACTACCGCACCAGTGCTGATATGCTCCCCATGGCACAGGATTTTATTGGCAAGGACGGCCAGGTCAGCGCCTACGGCAATCAGCTGATCGTCAATGCCGATCAACGCAAGATCGACGAACTTAAGGCCCTTGTTACCCAACTCGACGTGGCTGCCAAGCGCCTGCTGATCACCGTCGACACCAACGAAAATAACTTCCAGGGCGACCAGGGTTACTCGGTGAACGGCGCCAAGCCGAGCCAGACGCGCATCATCAACCGCAGCACCGACAGCCGCGATGGCGGCATCCAGCAGATTCAGGCCAGCGAAGGCGCACCGGCACTGATTCAGGTCGGCCAGAGCGTGCCGCTCACCAGCAGCCAGACCGATTCCTACGGCGATCTGCGCAGCCAGACCGAATACCGCAACGTCACCCAGGGTTTCTATGTCACCGCCAGCGTCACCGGCGACATCGTTCACCTGTCGATCAGTACCAACCGTGACCGCATGAGCCAGGAACGTCCCGATGTAGTGAATGTGCAAAGTACCGACACAACTGTCACGGGACGCTTGGGCGAGTGGATCACCCTGGCCGGGGTAAACCGCCAGACTCAGGCCGACAAACAGGGCCTGACCCGCAGCTACTCGACTCAAGGCCGGGATGACATGACCCTGCGGGTGAAAGTCGATACTTTGGACTAAACCACCGAAAACTGACTGATTAGTCGTATTAGACCAAAGATGTAGTGCTTGAAAAAAAGCACTACAAAACGTTTGACGATCGAAAAAAGCAAAGGCATGATGGCCTCGCTCCCGCTAATCAGGGGCCCTGGCAAGGGCCTTCGAAGCGATGCTCGCATCTACCCCAGCGAGCCGTTTCGTGTCTGTACCGCCCACAAGGTGTGTTTGACGAGGTTGCCGACTGGAACGAAGTTGTCCCGAGGGACGGAAGCGTAATTAGGTAACCCGGCTCCACACTGAAGTTCGTATAAAGGCCCACGACGCCCGAATCCGCTCGCCAGTTCGCCCTTACCTGCTCACTTCCCCTCGAGCCCATCGTTCATCCCGTCGCCAACCCCGCCGAATCCGACTTGACCACCTAAGCTTCTGGTCAGCGAGCAGCCTTTTACGCTTCTTTAATTTGCGTAGTTGGCAGGAGCAGGAATTTTCCACCCCAGACCTATGCGACGAGGTTTATCTCCATGGCACTGACACGCGAACAGCAAATTGCAGCCCTCGAAAAAGATTGGGCTGAAAACCCACGCTGGAAAGGCGTGACACGCGCTTACTCCGCTGCTGACGTCGTCCGCCTGCGTGGCTCGGTTCAACCTGAGCACACCTTTGCAAAACTGGGCGCCGAGAAGCTGTGGAACCTGGTGACCCAGGGCGCCAAGCCATCCTTCCGTCCTGATAAAGATTTCGTCAACTGCATGGGCGCCCTGACCGGCGGCCAGGCTGTACAACAAGTCAAAGCCGGCATCCAGGCAATCTACCTGTCGGGCTGGCAAGTGGCTGCGGACAACAACTCCGCCGAATCGATGTACCCGGACCAGTCGCTGTACCCGGTGGACTCGGTTCCAACCGTGGTCAAGCGCATCAACAACTCGTTCCGTCGTGCTGACCAGATCCAGTGGAAAGCCGGCAAAGGCCCGGGCGACGAAGGCTACATCGACTACTTCGCACCGATCGTGGCTGACGCTGAAGCCGGTTTCGGCGGCGTTCTGAACGCTTACGAGCTGATGAAGAGCATGATCGAAGCAGGCGCCGCCGGCGTTCACTTCGAAGACCAACTGGCTTCCGTGAAAAAATGCGGCCACATGGGCGGCAAGGTACTGGTTCCTACCCAGGAAGCTGTACAGAAGCTGACCGCTGCCCGTCTGGCGGCTGACGTTGCCGGTACTCCGACCATCATCCTGGCCCGTACCGACGCTAACGCAGCTGACCTGCTGACCTCTGATTGCGACCCGTACGACCAGCCGTTCGTGACTGGCGAACGCACTCAGGAAGGCTTCTACAAAGTGCGCGCCGGCCTGGACCAGGCGATCGCTCGCGGCCTGGCTTACGCGCCGTACGCCGACCTGATCTGGTGCGAAACCGCCAAGCCGGATCTGGACGAGGCTCGTCGCTTCGCTGAAGCGATCAAAAAGGAATACCCGGACCAACTGCTGTCGTACAACTGCTCGCCTTCCTTCAACTGGAAGAAAAACCTGGACGACGCGACCATCGCCAAGTTCCAGCGCGAACTGTCCGCCATGGGTTACAAGCACCAGTTCATCACCCTGGCCGGCATTCACAACATGTGGCACAGCATGTTCAACCTGGCGCACGACTACGCCCGCAACGACATGACTGCCTACGTGAAGCTGCAAGAGCAGGAATTCGCTGACGCTTCGAAGGGCTACACCTTCGTGGCTCACCAGCAGGAAGTGGGCACCGGCTACTTCGACGACATGACCACCGTGATTCAAGGTGGCTCGTCTTCGGTGACCGCGCTGACCGGTTCGACTGAAGAAGAACAGTTCCACTGATCTGCTTCGCCTGAGCTAACGGCCGTTGCGGACCGAATAGAAAGCTAACCGCAACGCCGCACATCTGACGCCCCGACTGGTTCGGGGCGTTTTTTTGCCCGCGATTTACCAAACACCACATAACCCTGTGGGAGCGGGCTTGCTCGCGATGACGGTGTGTCAGTCACTGCAGATGTCGACTGAAAGGCCGCCATCGCGGGCAAGCCCGACTCCCACAGGAATGCATGCACCTTCAAGTCCTACGAAAAACATTGATCCAGAGCGGTACCGCGCGCAGAAAACCGAGGTAAAACGTCCATCTCCGCTACTTGTAGTAACAGCCATATAAGACAACTTCCCAGTCACCCAGCCGTTAAACAGTTTAAAAACCAAGCCAAACAATATTGATTATCATTTAGCTACAACTATGTTCGTTACATTCCTTACAAAACAATATTGATAAAAACCCGGCTAATGCCCGCAACGCATGGGCTGCGGGGCTTCGGAGGTGCGCTATGTCCTTATTCCATTAAATAATTTCGCTATCTGAATTTTACTTGCACCGTGTTGTGCCATAAAATCAGCGGGATTGATTGCTGCGACATATCGTCACTGCTTTGTTTCTTTTCAAGCTCAGAGACCTTTGCTCTCTGTTAAGGATTACCAGCATGCCCGAAGCGACAGGACTCATGGCCCACAACTGGGGCTTTGCCATTTTCCTTCTGGGCGTTGTCGGCCTTTGCGCCTTCATGCTCGGCGTCTCCAGCCTCCTCGGGTCAAAAGCCTGGGGTCGCAGCAAAAACGAACCGTTCGAGTCCGGCATGCTACCTACAGGTGGCGCCCGCTTGCGGCTCTCAGCCAAATTCTATCTGGTCGCGATGCTCTTCGTGATCTTCGATATCGAAGCCCTCTTTCTCTTTGCCTGGTCTGTGTCCGTCCGCGAAAGCGGCTGGACCGGATTCGTCGAAGCTCTCGTTTTCATAGCAATTCTGTTGGCAGGTCTTGTCTACCTGTTCCGAGTGGGCGCCCTTGACTGGGCTCCGGAAGCTCGTCGCAAGCGGCAGGCGAAGCTGAAACAATGAGGCTTTGGCAATGCAATACAATCTCACCAGGATCGACCCCGATGCTCCTAACGAGCAGTATCCGATTGGCGAGCGGGAAACCGTTTCCGATCCGTTAGAAGATCAAGTCCACAAAAACATCTTCATGGGCAAGCTCGAAGACGTGCTTAACGGCACGATCAACTGGGGGCGCAAGAACTCCCTGTGGCCGTATAACTTCGGTCTTTCGTGCTGCTACGTGGAAATGACCACCGCCTTCACGGCGCCCCACGACATCGCACGCTTTGGCGCCGAGGTTATCCGGGCATCGCCGCGTCAGGCGGATTTCATGGTTATCGCCGGTACCTGCTTCATCAAGATGGCGCCGATCATTCAGCGTCTCTACGAGCAAATGCTCGAACCTAAATGGGTTATCTCCATGGGTTCGTGCGCCAACTCCGGTGGCATGTACGACATCTACTCTGTCGTTCAAGGGGTGGACAAGTTCCTGCCCGTGGACGTCTACGTGCCTGGCTGCCCGCCCCGTCCTGAAGCTTTTCTGCAAGGCTTGATGCTCTTGCAAGAATCGATTGGACAGGAGCGTCGTCCGCTTTCCTGGGTCGTCGGTGATCAAGGCGTGTACCGCGCCGAGATGCCTTCGCAAAAGGAACAGCGCCGCGAACAGCGTATCGCAGTCACCAACCTGCGCAGCCCCGACGAAGTCTGATCCAGATCTGCTTCTTTTATAGAACGAGACACTGGCTTCATTCTTTACGTTGACCGAAAGCGATAAATAACCATGACTACAGGCAGTGCTCTGTACATCCCGCCTTATAAGGCAGACGACCAGGATGTGGTCGTCGAACTGAACAACCGTTTTGGCCCCGAGGCGTTCACCGCCCAGCCTACCCGCACCGGCATGCCGGTGCTTTGGGTTGCCCGCGCCAAACTTGTCGAAGTCCTGACCTTCCTGCGCAACCTGCCCAAGCCGTACGTCATGCTCTATGACCTGCACGGCGTGGACGAGCGTCTGCGCACCAAGCGTCAAGGGCTGCCAAGCGGCGCCGACTTCACAGTGTTCTATCACTTGATGTCGATCGAACGTAATAGTGACGTAATGATCAAGGTCGCCTTGTCCGAGAGCGACCTTAGCGTGCCGACCGTGACCGGTATCTGGCCGAACGCCAACTGGTACGAGCGTGAAGTGTGGGACATGTACGGCATCAATTTCGCCGGCCACCCGCACCTGACCCGCATCATGATGCCGCCGACCTGGGAAGGTCACCCGCTGCGCAAGGACTTCCCGGCCCGTGCCACCGAGTTCGATCCGTTCAGCCTGACGCTGGCAAAGCAACAGCTTGAGGAAGAAGCCGCGCGCTTCAAGCCTGAAGACTGGGGCATGAAGCGTTCCGGTGCGAACGAGGACTACATGTTCCTCAACCTCGGTCCCAACCACCCTTCCGCGCACGGTGCGTTCCGCATCATTCTGCAGCTGGACGGTGAAGAGATCGTCGACTGCGTGCCTGACGTCGGTTACCACCACCGTGGTGCCGAGAAGATGGCCGAGCGTCAGTCCTGGCACAGCTTCATCCCGTACACCGACCGTATCGACTACCTCGGCGGCGTGATGAACAACCTGCCGTACGTGCTCTCGGTCGAGAAGCTGGCCGGCATCAAGGTGCCCGAGAAGGTCGACGTCATCCGCATCATGATGGCCGAGTTCTTCCGGATCACCAGCCACCTGCTGTTCCTGGGGACTTACATCCAGGACGTCGGCGCCATGACCCCGGTGTTCTTCACGTTCACCGACCGTCAGAAGGCGTACACGGTGATCGAAGCCATTACCGGTTTCCGTCTGCACCCGGCCTGGTACCGCATCGGTGGCGTCGCTCACGACCTGCCGCGCGGCTGGGAAAAACTGGTCAAAGACTTCGTCGAGTGGATGCCAAAGCGTCTGGACGAATACCAGAAGGCCGCGCTGGACAACAGCATCCTCAAAGGCCGGACCATCGGCGTCGCTGCCTACAACACCAAGGAAGCCTTCGAATGGGGCGTCACCGGTGCAGGCTTGCGTTCGACCGGTTGCGACTTCGACCTGCGTAAGGCGCGCCCGTACTCCGGTTACGAGAACTTCGAGTTCGAAGTGCCCCTGGCCGTCAATGGCGATGCCTACGATCGTTGCATCGTGCGCGTCGAAGAAATGCGCCAGAGCATCAAGATCATCGAGCAGTGCATGCGCAACATGCCGGCAGGCCCGTACAAGGCGGATCACCCGCTGACCACGCCGCCACCGAAAGAGCGCACGCTGCAGCACATCGAGACCCTGATCACGCACTTCCTGCAAGTTTCGTGGGGCCCGGTCATGCCGGCCAACGAATCCTTCCAGATGATTGAAGCGACCAAGGGCATCAACAGTTATTACCTGACGAGCGATGGCGGCACCATGAGCTACCGCACCCGGATTCGCACCCCAAGCTTCCCGCACCTGCAGCAGATCCCTTCGGTGATCAAAGGCAGCATGGTCGCGGACTTGATCGCGTACCTGGGTAGTATCGATTTCGTTATGGCCGACGTGGACCGCTAAGCATGAACAGCACGCTTATCCAGACAGACCGTTTCACCTTGAGTGAAACCGAGCGCTCGGCCATCGAGCACGAGCTGCATCACTACGAAGACCCGCGCGCGGCGTCGATCGAAGCCCTGAAGATCGTCCAGAAGGAACGTGGCTGGGTGCCTGACGGCGCGCTCTACGCCATCGGCGAGATCCTCGGCATCCCGGCCAGCGACGTTGAAGGCGTGGCGACGTTCTATAGCCAGATCTTCCGTCAGCCGGTCGGTCGCCACATCATTCGCGTCTGCGACAGTATGGTCTGCTACATCGGCGGCCATGAATCGGTAGTCAGCGAAATCCAGAACAATCTGGGCATCGGCCTGGGTCAGACTACCGCCGACGGTCGTTTCACCCTGCTGCCGGTCTGCTGCCTCGGCAACTGTGACAAGGCGCCGGCGTTGATGATTGACGACGACACTTTCGGTGATGTGCAGCCTGCCGGCGTTGCCAAATTGCTCGAGGGCTACGTATGACCCTGACTTCCTTCGGTCCTGCCAACCGCATCAAGCGTTCGGCCGAGACTCACCCGCTGACCTGGCGTCTGCGCGACGACGGCGAAGCTGTCTGGCTTGACGAGTACCAGGCCAAGAACGGTTACGCCGCCGCGCGCAAAGCCTTCGCCGACATGGCTCAGGACGACATCGTCCAGACCGTGAAAGACTCCGGCCTTAAAGGTCGCGGTGGTGCAGGCTTCCCCACGGGCGTGAAGTGGGGCCTGATGCCCAAAGACGAATCCATCAACATCCGCTACCTGCTGTGCAACGCGGACGAGATGGAACCGAACACCTGGAAAGACCGCATGCTGATGGAGCAACTGCCCCATCTGCTGATCGAAGGCATGCTGATCAGTGCTCGCGCGCTGAAAACCTACCGTGGCTACATCTTCCTGCGCGGCGAATACACCACCGCCGCCAAGCACCTCAACCGTGCAGTGGAAGAAGCCAAGGCAGCCGGCCTGCTGGGTAAAAACATCCTGGGCAGCGGCTTCGATTTCGAGCTGTTCGTCCACACCGGCGCCGGGCGTTACATCTGCGGTGAAGAAACCGCACTGATCAACTCCCTCGAAGGTCGCCGCGCCAATCCGCGTTCCAAGCCGCCCTTCCCTGCCGCCGTTGGCGTGTGGGGCAAGCCGACCTGCGTGAACAACGTTGAAACCCTGTGCAACGTGCCGGCGATCATTGCCGACGGCGTGGACTGGTACAAATCGTTGGCGCGCGAAGGCAGTGAAGACATGGGCACCAAGCTCATGGGCTTCTCCGGCAAGGTCAAGAACCCAGGCCTGTGGGAACTGCCGTTCGGCGTCACCGGTCGCGAGCTGTTTGAAGACTACGCTGGTGGCATGCGCGACGGTTACACGCTCAAGTGCTGGCAGCCAGGCGGCGCCGGTACCGGTTTCCTGTTGCCTGAACACCTCGACGCACAAATGTACGCTGGCGGCATCGCCAAAGTGGGCACCCGCATGGGTACCGGCCTGGCCATGGCGGTGGACGACAGCGTCAACATGGTGTCCCTGCTGCGCAACATGGAAGAGTTCTTCTCCCGAGAGTCGTGCGGTTTCTGCACCCCGTGCCGTGACGGTCTGCCGTGGAGCGTCAAGCTGCTGCGCGCGATCGAGAACGGTGAAGGGCAAGCCGGCGATATCGAGACCTTGCTGGGTCTGGTCGGTTTCCTCGGCCCGGGCAAGACCTTCTGTGCTCACGCACCGGGCGCCGTGGAGCCATTGGGCAGCGCAATCAAATACTTCCGTCCAGAATTCGAAGCCGGCATCGCGCCCACCAGCGCCGTCGTCCCGCCTCTGGCAAGGCCGATCGTAGTCGGCGCGTAAACGCTTAAAAAGGCGAAGGGTCCGTGCCCTTCGCCTTCTCGTTCGATGACGCCTTTTATGGGCTGTTTGGATTCGGACGAATAACAAGATTCCATTAGCCACGCCCGCTGACACCGGGCCAACGAAGAACTTTGAACCATGGCCACTATCCACGTAGACGGCAAAGAGCTCGAAGTCGACGGGGCAGACAACCTGTTACAGGCATGTCTGTCGCTAGGCCTCGATATCCCTTATTTCTGCTGGCACCCAGCCCTAGGCAGCGTTGGCGCTTGCCGCCAGTGCGCGGTCAAGCAGTACACCGACGAAAACGACAAGCGTGGTCGGATCGTCATGTCGTGCATGACGCCCGCCACCGACGGCAGCTGGATCTCCATCGACGACGAAGAAGCGAAAGTGTTTCGCGCCAGCGTCGTTGAATGGCTGATGACCAACCACCCTCACGACTGCCCGGTCTGTGAAGAAGGCGGTCACTGCCACCTGCAAGACATGACCGTGATGACCGGCCACAACGAGCGCCGTTATCGCTTCACCAAGCGTACTCACCAGAACCAGCAACTGGGCCCGTTCATTTCCCACGAAATGAACCGCTGCATCGCTTGCTACCGCTGCGTGCGCTTCTATAAGGATTACGCTGGCGGCACCGACCTCGGTGTGTTCGGCGCCCACGACAACGTGTACTTCGGTCGCGTTGAAGACGGCACCCTGGAAAGCGAGTTCTCCGGCAACCTTACCGAGGTCTGCCCGACCGGTGTATTCACCGACAAGACTCACTCCGAGCGCTACAACCGCAAGTGGGACATGCAGTTCTCGCCGAGCATCTGCCATGGCTGCTCCAGCGGTTGCAACATCTCTCCGGGCGAGCGCTACGGTGAACTGCGTCGTATCGAAAACCGTTTCAACGGTTCGGTAAACCAGTACTTCCTGTGCGACCGTGGCCGTTTCGGCTACGGCTACGTCAACCGCGAAGACCGCCCGCGTCAGCCAAAGCTGGCCAACGGCGCCAAGCTGACCCTCGACGAAGCACTGGATAAAGCCGCTGACCTGCTGCGCGGTCGCAACATCGTCGGCATCGGTTCGCCCCGTGCCAGCCTCGAAAGCAACTACGCGTTGCGCGAACTGGTCGGCGCTGAGCACTTCTACTCCGGTATCGAAGCCGCCGAACTGGAACGCATTCGTCTGGTCATGCAGGTGTTGAAAGACAGCCCGCTGCCGATCCCGAACATGCGCGACATCGAAGATCACGATGCGATCTTCGTGCTTGGCGAAGACCTGACCCAGACCGCTGCCCGTATGGCGCTGTCCCTGCGTCAATCGGTCAAGGGCAAAGCCGAAGACATGGCCGATGCCATGCGCGTTCAACCTTGGCTCGACGCTGCAGTGAAAAACATCGGTCAGCACGCGCTGAACCCGCTGTTCATCGCCAGCCTGGCTGAAACCAAGCTCGACGACATTGCTGAAGAATGCGTTCACGCAGCACCGGACGACCTGGCCCGCATCGGTTTCGCCGTGGCTCACGCCCTCGACGCCAGCGCTCCAGCGGTTGAAGGCCTCGACACTGAAGCCCTCGATCTGGCCAAGCGCATTGCTGACGCCCTGCTCGCGGCCAAGCGTCCATTGATCATCGCCGGCACCTCGTTGGGTTCCAAGGCGCTGATCGAAGCCGCCGCCAACATCGCCAAAGCCTTGAAGCTGCGCGAGAAGAACGGTTCCATCAGCCTGATCGTGCCAGAGGCCAACAGCCTTGGCCTGGCCATGCTCGGTGGCAACTCGGTCGACGAAGCGCTGCAAGCGGTGATCGACGGCAAGGCCGACGCCATCGTCGTGCTGGAAAACGATCTGTACACCCGCACCGACAAAGCCCGTGTCGATGCTGCCCTGAACGCCGCGAAAGTGGTGATCGTGGCGGACCATCAGAAGACCGCCACCAGCGATCGCGCGCACCTGGTCCTGCCAGCCGCCAGCTTCGCTGAAGGCGACGGTACGCTGGTCAGCCAGGAAGGCCGCGCCCAGCGTTTCTTCCAGGTCTTCGACCCGACTTACCTCGACGCGAGCATCCTGGTTCACGAAGGCTGGCGCTGGCTGCATGCCCTGCGCGCGACCCTGTTGAACCAGCCGATCGACTGGACCCAACTGGACCACGTCACTGCTGCCTGCGCCGCCAGCACGCCGCAACTGGCGCGCATCGTCGATGCCGCACCGTCCGCCGCGTTCCGTATCAAAGGCCTGAAACTGGCCCGCGAGCCGCTGCGTTACTCCGGTCGTACCGCCATGCGCGCCGACATCAGCGTGCACGAACCGCGTACTTCCCAGGATAACGACACTGCGTTCTCGTTCTCCATGGAAGGTTACTCGGGCTCGGTCGAACCGCGTCAGCAAGTGCCATTCGCCTGGTCTCCGGGCTGGAACTCGCCGCAAGCCTGGAACAAGTTCCAGGACGAAGTCGGTGGTCACATCCGCGCTGGCGACCCGGGCACCCGCCTGATCGAAAGCACCGGTGATTCGCTGAACTGGTTCGCTGCTGTTCCGCGTGCGTTCAACCCGGCACCGGGCACCTGGCAAGTCGTACCGTTCTTCCACTTGTTCGGCAGCGAAGAAAACTCTTCCAAAGCCGCACCGGTTCAGGAACGCATTCCGGCCGCTTACGTGTCGCTGGCCAAATCCGAAGCCGATCGCCTGGGTGTCAATGACGGCGCCATGCTCAGCTTGAGCGTTGCTGGCCAGACCTTGCGTCTGCCGCTGCGCATCAACGAAGAGCTGGGTGCCGGCCTGGTCGCATTGCCGGCCGGTATCGCCGGCATTCCGCCCGCGATCTTTGGCAAATCCGTTGACGGTCTGCAGGAGGCAGCTCAATGACCTGGTTCACGCCTGAAGTGATTGACGTGATCATCGCGGTCCTCAAGGCCATCGTGATTCTGCTCGCCGTGGTGGTGTGCGGCGCGCTGCTGAGCTGGGTCGAGCGTCGTCTGCTCGCCCTCTGGCAGGACCGTTACGGTCCGAACCGCGTCGGCCCGTTCGGCGCGTTCCAGATCGCGGCCGACATGATAAAGATGTTCTTCAAGGAAGACTGGACCCCGCCGTTCGCCGACAAGGTGATCTTCACGTTGGCGCCGGTCGTGGCCATGAGTGCCTTGCTGATTGCCTTCGCAATCATCCCGATCACCCCAACCTGGGGTGTGGCGGACATCAACATCGGCATCCTGTTCTTCTTCGCCATGGCTGGTCTGTCGGTCTACGCGGTGTTGTTCGCCGGCTGGTCGAGTAACAACAAGTTCGCCTTGTTGGGCAGCTTGCGGGCCTCGGCGCAAACCGTGTCGTACGAAGTGTTCATGGGCCTGTCGCTGATGGGCATCGTGATCCAGGTCGGCTCGTTCAACATGCGCGACATCGTTGAATATCAAGCGCAGAACCTGTGGTTCGTGATTCCGCAGATCTTCGGTTTCCTGACCTTCTTCATTGCCGGCGTCGCCGTGACTCACCGTCACCCGTTCGACCAGCCGGAAGCGGAGCAGGAACTGGCCGACGGTTACCACATTGAATACGCCGGCATGAAATGGGGCATGTTCTTCGTCGGCGAGTACATCGGCATCGTGTTGATTTCGGCGCTGCTGGTGACCTTGTTCTTCGGTGGCTGGCACGGCCCGTTCGGCATTCTGCCGCAGATCCCGTTCATCTGGTTCGCGCTGAAAACCGCGTTCTTCATCATGTTCTTCATCCTGCTGCGCGCCTCGATCCCGCGCCCACGGTATGACCAAGTGATGGATTTCAGCTGGAAGTTCTGCCTGCCGCTGACCCTCGTCAACATGCTGGTGACCGCTGCGATCGTGTTGCTCAACACGCCCGCCGTCGCGGCTCAGTGAGGATAGAGAATCATGAAGTACATATTTGACATCGTGCATGGCTTCTTCACCCAGCTTCGCAGCCTGGTGATGATCTTCGGCCATGCCTTCCGCAAGCGCGACACGCTGCAGTATCCGGAAGAAGCCGTGTACCTGCCGCCGCGCTTTCGTGGGCGTATCGTCCTGACCCGCGACCCTGATGGCGAAGAGCGTTGTGTTGCCTGCAACCTGTGCGCCGTGGCGTGCCCGGTTGGCTGCATCTCGCTGCAGAAAGCTGAAACCGAAGACGGTCGCTGGTACCCGGACTTCTTCCGCATCAACTTCTCGCGCTGCATTTTCTGCGGCCTCTGCGAGGAAGCCTGCCCGACCACCGCGATCCAGCTGACACCGGATTTCGAGATGGCCGAGTTCAAACGTCAGGACCTGGTTTACGAGAAAGAAGATCTGTTGATCTCCGGCCCCGGCAAAAACCCTGATTACAACTTCTATCGTGTTGCAGGTATGGCGATTGCCGGGAAGCCGAAAGGCTCCGCGCAGAATGAAGCCCAGCCGATCAACGTGAAGAGCTTGCTGCCTTAAGGAAGAAAGATGGAATTCGCTTTCTATTTCGCATCGGGTATCGCTGTGGTGTCCACGCTTCGCGTGATCACCAACACCAACCCTGTGCACGCCCTGCTCTACCTGATCATTTCGCTAATCGCCGTGGCCATGACGTTCTTCGCCCTCGGCGCACCGTTTGCCGGTGTTCTGGAAGTGATCGCCTACGCTGGCGCCATCATGGTGCTGTTCGTGTTCGTGGTGATGATGCTGAACCTCGGTCCCGCCTCGGTTCAGCAAGAGCGCGTCTGGCTCAAGCCCGGCATCTGGCTCGGCCCGGTCGCCCTCGGCACCCTGCTGCTGGTTGAACTGCTGTACGTGCTGTTCAGCCACTCCAGCGGTGAGGCCATCGGCCACACCACCGTAGACGCCAAGGCCGTGGGCATCAGCCTGTTCGGTCCTTATCTGCTGGTGGTCGAACTCGCCTCGATGCTGCTGCTTGCCGCAGCCGTCACGGCGTTCCACTTGGGCCGTAACGAAGCCAAGGAGCAATGACGATGCCTGCTATCCCTCTGGAGCATGGTCTGGCGGTCGCCGGCATCTTGTTCTGCCTCGGTCTGGTCGGCCTGATGGTCCGCCGCAACATTCTCTTCGTGCTGATGAGCCTGGAGATCATGATGAATGCCTCCGCCTTGGCCTTCATCGTCGCCGGTAGCCGCTGGGGTCAGCCGGATGGACAGATCATGTTCATCCTGGTGATCAGCCTGGCAGCCGCCGAGGCCAGTATTGGCCTGGCGATTCTGTTGCAGCTGTATCGCCGCTTCCACACTCTCGATATCGACGCTGCCAGCGAGATGCGCGGATGAATCTTCTCTATCTGACTTTCGTATTCCCTCTCATAGGTTTCCTGCTGCTGTCGTTCTCACGCGGCCGCTTTTCGGAAAACCTGTCGGCGCTGATTGGCGTCGGTTCCATCGGCCTGTCTGCCATCGTCACGGCTTACGTGATCTGGCAATTCAACGTTGCGCCACCTGAAGGCGGTCACTACACCCAAGTGTTGTGGCAGTGGATGGCGGTGGAAGGCTTCACGCCTAACTTCGCGCTGTACCTGGATGGTCTGTCCCTGACCATGCTCGGTGTGGTCGTCGGCGTCGGCTTCCTGATCCACCTGTTCGCGTCCTGGTACATGCGCGGTGAGGCCGGTTACTCGCGCTTCTTCGCCTACACCAACCTGTTTATCGCCAGCATGCTGTTCCTGGTCCTGGGCGATAACCTGTTGTTCCTGTACTTCGGTTGGGAAGGTGTGGGCCTGTGCTCGTACCTGTTGATCGGTTTCTACTACAGCAACCGCAACAACGGTAACGCGGCACTGAAAGCCTTCATCGTCACCCGTATCGGCGACGTGTTCATGGCGATCGGCCTGTTCATCCTGTTCCAACAGTTGGGCACGCTGAACATCCAGGAATTGCTGGTGCTGGCACCGCAGAAATTCCAGGCCGGCGACTTCTGGATGGTCATGGCCACCCTGATGCTGCTGGGCGGCGCTGTCGGTAAATCCGCGCAACTGCCGCTGCAAACCTGGCTGGCGGACGCGATGGCCGGTCCTACTCCGGTTTCGGCACTGATTCACGCCGCAACGATGGTAACCGCCGGTGTCTACCTGATCGCCCGTACCCACGGTCTGTTTGCCCTGGCGCCGGACATCCTGCACCTCGTTGGCGTCGTTGGCGGTGTGACCCTGGTGCTGGCCGGTTTTGCCGCACTGGTTCAGACCGACATCAAACGTATCCTCGCCTACTCGACCATGAGCCAGATCGGCTACATGTTCCTGGCGCTGGGCGTTGGCGCATGGGATGGCGCGATCTTCCACCTGATGACCCACGCCTTCTTCAAGGCGCTGCTGTTCCTTGCGTCCGGTGCGGTGATCGTTGCCTGCCACCACGAGCAGAACATCTTCAAGATGGGCGGCCTGTGGAAGAAACTGCCGCTGGCCTACGCCAGCTTCATCGTCGGCGGCGCGGCACTGTCGGCCCTGCCACTGGTGACCGCAGGCTTCTACTCCAAGGACGAAATCCTCTGGGAAGCGTTTGCCAGCGGCAACCACGGTCTGCTTTACGCAGGTCTGGTGGGCGCGTTCATGACTTCGCTGTACACCTTCCGCCTGATCTTCATCGCGTTCCACGGTGAAGCGAAGACCGAAGCGCACGCCGGTCACGGCATCGCTCACTGGTTGCCGCTGTCGGTGCTGATCGTGCTGTCGACCTTCGTCGGCGCCATGATCGTTCCGCCACTGCACGGTGTGCTGCCGGAAAGCGTCGGCCATGCCGGCGGCGAAGCCAAGCACAGTCTGGAAATCGCCTCGGGCGCCATCGCCCTAGCCGGTATCCTGCTGGCCGCGCTGCTGTTCCTCGGCAAGCGTCGTTTCGTCACTGCAATCGCCAACAGCGGCATCGGCCGCTTCCTTTCGGCCTGGTGGTTCGCTGCCTGGGGCTTCGACTGGATCTACGACAAACTGTTCGTCAAGCCATACCTTGCGATCAGCCACGCACTGCGCAGAGACCCGCTCGACCAGACCATCGGTCTGATCCCGCGTATGGCCAAAGGCGGTCACACCGCCCTGAGCCGTACCGAAACCGGTCAACTGCGTTGGTACGCGGCATCGATGGCAGCCGGCTCCGTGCTGGTCATCGGCGCCATCGTGCTGGTAGCGGTCTGATATGAACCTTGCGAACTTGCGAAAGGAATTGAGCCCGTCATGATTCTGCCTTGGCTAATCCTGATCCCCTTCATCGGCGGCCTGCTGTGCTGGATGGGTGAGCGCTTCGGCGCGACCCTCCCCCGCTGGATTGCGCTGTTGACCATGACCCTGGAACTCGCGCTCGGCCTCTGGCTGTGGGCCCACGGTGATTATTCATTTGCTCCGGCGCCTGGCGCCGATCCGACCTGGGCGCTTGAGTTCAAGCACATCTGGATCGAGCGCTTCGGCATCAGCGTGCACCTGGCCCTCGACGGCCTGTCGCTGTTGATGATCCTGTTGACCGGTCTGCTGGGTATCCTCTCGGTACTCTGCTCGTGGAAAGAGATCCAGCGTCACGTTGGCTTCTTCCACTTGAACCTGATGTGGATCCTGGGCGGTGTCGTCGGCGTGTTCCTCGCCCTCGACCTGTTCATGTTCTTCTTCTTCTGGGAAATGATGCTGGTGCCGATGTACTTCCTCATCGCGCTCTGGGGTCACAGTTCTTCGGACGGCAAGAAAACCCGGATCTACGCGGCGACCAAGTTCTTCATCTTCACTCAGGCGTCCGGCCTGATCATGTTGGTGGCGATCCTGGGCCTGGTGCTGGTCAACTTCAACAGCACCGGCGTGATCACGTTCAACTACGCCGACCTGCTGAAAACCAAGATGTCGCTCACTACCGAGTACATCCTGATGCTCGGCTTCTTCATCGCCTTCGCGGTGAAGCTGCCAGTCGTACCGTTCCACTCCTGGCTGCCTGATGCTCACGCCCAGGCGCCAACAGCGGGTTCGGTCGACCTGGCCGGTATCTTGTTGAAGACCGCGGCTTACGGCCTGCTGCGTTTCGCCCTGCCGCTGTTCCCGAATGCCTCGGCCGAGTTTGCGCCGATCGCCATGACCCTGGGTCTGATCGGGATCTTCTACGGTGCGTTCCTGGCCTTTGCACAAACCGACATCAAGCGTCTGATCGCCTACTCCTCCGTTTCCCACATGGGTTTCGTGTTGATCGGCATCTACTCCGGCAGCCAACTGGCGCTGCAGGGTGCAGTGATGCAGATGCTGGCGCACGGTCTGTCGGCCGCGGCACTCTTTATCCTCAGCGGTCAGCTGTACGAGCGCACCCACACCCGCGACATGCGTGAAATGGGTGGCCTGTGGTCGAAGATCGCTTACCTGCCGGCCATCAGCCTGTTCTTTGCCGCCGCGTCCCTGGGCTTGCCGGGCACCGGTAACTTCGTCGGTGAGTTCCTGATTCTGATCGGCACGTTCCCGGCCGCCCCATGGATCACCATCATCGCGACGTCCGGTCTGGTGTTCGGTTCGGTCTACTCGCTGATCATGATCCACCGTGCCTACTTCGGCCCGTCCAAGTCGGACGCGGTGTTGCATGGCATGGATGGTCGCGAACTGATCATGGTGGTCGGTCTGGCGGCATTGCTGATTTACATCGGCGTGTACCCGCAACCGTTCCTCGACACCTCTGCCGCGACGATGCATGGCGTGCAGCAGTGGCTCGGCACCGCCTTCACTCAACTCGCTTCGGCCCGGTAAGAGCGCTATGGAATTCACGACTCAACACTTTATCGCGCTTGCGCCGTTGTTGATCACCAGCGTCACGATCATCGTGGTGATGCTGGCGATTGCCTGGCGCCGCAACCACTCGCAGACCTTCCTGATTTCCGTGGCGGGTCTGAACCTGGCGTTGCTGTCGATCCTGCCAGCCCTGAAAGTCGCGCCTCTGGCCGTGACTCCGTTGCTGCAGATCGACACCTTCGCCTGCTTGTACATGGCGCTGATCCTGGTCGCCACCCTCGCCTGTGTCACCCTCGCCCACGCCTACCTCGGCGATGGCGGTTCGGGTTACCCGGGCAACCGTGAAGAACTTTACCTGCTGATCCTGATGGCCGCCGCCGGTGGCCTCGTACTGGTCAGCGCGCAACACCTGGCCGGGTTGTTCATCGGTCTGGAACTGCTCTCGGTACCGGTCTACGGTCTGGTGGCTTATGCCTTCTTCAACAAGCGTTCGCTGGAAGCCGGTATCAAGTACATGGTGTTGTCGGCCGCCGGCTCTGCGTTCCTGTTGTTCGGTATGGCCCTGCTCTACGCCGACTCCGGCAGCCTGAGCTTTGTCGGTATCGGCCAAGCGCTGGCCGCCACCGGCTTGCCGAGCTCCCTGGCACAACTGGGCCTGGGCATGATGCTGATCGGTCTGGCGTTCAAACTGTCGCTGGTACCGTTCCACCTCTGGACCCCGGACGTTTACGAAGGTGCTCCGGCACCGGTGGCGGCGTTCCTGGCCACCGCGTCGAAAGTCGCTGTGTTTGCCGTGATGGTGCGTCTGTTCCAGATCTCGCCTGCAGCAAGCAGCGGTGTGCTGAGCGACGTGCTGACCATCATCGCCATTGCGTCGATCCTGTTCGGTAACCTGCTGGCACTGACCCAGAGCAACCTCAAGCGTCTGCTGGGTTACTCGTCCATCGCTCACTTCGGCTACCTGCTGATCGCCCTGGTGGCGAGCAAGGGTCTGGCCGTGGAAGCCATCGGCGTGTACCTGGTCACCTACGTGATCACCAGCCTCGGCGCGTTCGGCGTGATCACCCTGATGTCCTCGCCGTACAACGGCCGTGACGCGGATGCCCTGTACGAATACCGCGGCCTGTTCTGGCGTCGTCCGTACCTGACCGCCGTCCTGACCGTGATGATGCTGTCCCTGGCCGGTATCCCGCTCACCGCGGGCTTCATCGGCAAGTTCTACATCATCGCCACCGGTGTCGAGTCGCACCAATGGTGGCTGGTCGGTTCCCTGGTACTGGGCAGCGCCATCGGCGTCTTCTACTACCTGCGCGTCATGGTCACCCTGTACCTGATCGAGCCGAACCTGCGTCGCCACGATGCGCAACTGCACTGGGAACAACGTGCAGGCGGCGTAATGCTGCTGGCCATCGCTCTGGTGGCATTCTTCCTCGGCGTCTACCCACAACCGCTGCTGACTCTGGTTCAGCAGTCGGGTCTGGCGGGCTGATCACTCGGCGATATCTGGCTACAAACAAGAACGGCACCTTCGGGTGCCGTTTTTGCATTTGTGGGATTTGTTACCGCTGCCCTGCCCTCCTTCTGCAATCCCAGAAAGCTCATGCGGGATTGTCAGGTTCGTCCTACAGCCAGAATTGAGGCAATGCCTCTATCGTGAATGCCTGCTGGAAGACGAACCGATGCAAGAGCGAACAATGAAACGTGAAGAACTGCGCGAACAACGAATCGGAGCAATGAAGGGCAAACTTGTGCTTCCCGCTGACTTCGATGCTCCTCTGTCAGACGAACTGCTGGATGCCTTCGAAGGGTTGCTGCCATTGCTTCCCTCATGCGCGTTGAAACACGAGAAGCATCCAATAGAGAAGCCGATACGAGATCCCACTATGAAACGTGACATTTTTTCCGAACTGATGGATGGCCTCGATGCTCTGGCGGAGGAGCGCCAAGGCAAAATCACTTTGCGAACCCACAAGGTTCAATTGCCAAAACTGGTGCCCATCACGGCCGAGGAAGTGGTAGCCATCCGCCAACAGCTCAATCTTTCCCGGTCGGTGTTCGCCATGTATCTGCGCACCAACACCCGAACCCTCGAAAACTGGGAACAGGGTCGGGCAGTACCCAATGCCCAAGCCACGACACTGATTCGCCTGGTTGAACGCTTTCCGCAGACAGTAGCGCAACTGGCGGCGCTGACTTGAATTGTCTGTGCCATCTTTAATGACCCGTTCACCGGATCGTCGCCCGGAATGACGGTTCGACCTGCTCGCTAAAGCGGTGGAGCTGGCACAAACAAAAACGGCACCTCTCAAACCTGAGTGAAAAGGCACTGAAGGTGGTTTCAAGAAAAACGCCCCGACTTGTTCGGGGCGTTTTCATTTGTGCAGACAGCAAAGGCTTCTGCCGGTTGAATTCGAAGGGTAAAACCGCACCGCTGCCTGAAGAAACTTCAAACGCGATAGGAAAAGTCTCCGCTTACCACCTGTAAAGGAACGAAAACGAACTAATCATTGCGAGCTGGCTACCCAACTATCTGAATTTTCCCACATCCCATTTCCCCCTTCGCTGCAGCAAATGCGGCGTTTATTCGGCGTCCACCCCTGTTTACGAATCAAAGTCGTCAATCGCGGATTAATGTGCATGTATTTCCTCACACCAGAAATAACGACACCGTAACTCCACGTCACTTTTGACCGACCAACTTTCAACTTATACAGTTGCTCCGTGCTTGATTAAGCACTCCACTATCCAACAAAAAAGAGAGTTTACCCATGGGTTACCTTGTCAGCTGGAACGCAAACAAAGTTATCGACCTGGAACAACAGGACACCCCCACAGCAGAGCAAATTGAACAACTGCAACTGACCGAGGATGAACAAGCAGAACTGGAAGCCGTTTAAGAAAGCGGGGGGCCAATGCCCCCCGTTTTTCAAGGGAGGGAACGATGGATAACTTTACACGTGTAGAACGAGAACTCACCCTTGCGCAGGCTGAAAAGAGGATTCACGCCGAATTGGAAAACCTGGGGCTTCGCGCAGAACCCCGCATACTCGGGCAAAAAATTGTCGCGGTGCATGTCTCGGCGAGTGCTGGCAATCAACAGGGCATCGCCAGGGGAGCGGGAAAAGGTTACCTCCATCACGCCCAGGTGGGTGCACTTTACGAAACACTGGAACACCATCTAAGTGACCACGTCAGCGCCTGCGATATTCACTGCATTGCCCCGCACTACTTTTCTGACTCTCCACTATTTGTCGATGACACGGTTCTTTCTACTCTCACCGACCAACCCGATGCTTTGACAGCCTGCAGAACTTACACGGACATATTCAAAAAAACTTTATTCTCTTACCCCGTTGCATTATGCACTCCCGACTATTCACGCCAGCCACTGGAACAAGACTCTACGAACTACGGTGTATTACGGCGCTATGCCTCTAACAGTGGAACGGCCATTGGCGCGAGCTACGACGAAGCGGTCTTGCATGCGGCAAATGAATGCATCGAGCGCGATGCGGTTTCGTTGTTTCTGCTGGAGCATTTTTACTACGAGAACCGGCCTGTGCTGCGCCGGGTCGGTCGCGTGGCAGATCACGAACAATTGGGCCAACTGTGGTCGGATGCCGAAGCGGAGATCGGAGCGGAAATCATCCTGATCGACATCAGCACTGAATTCCTGCCACACACCTTTCTGGCGTTCTCAACCGAACCTGGCACCCATCCTCGCGTGTTCGGCAGCGGTAGTTCGATCAGCGCCCGACATGGCGCCTGGCGGGCGCTGACCGAACTCGTCCAACTCCATCACGGGGCCTCGGAGCCAGAATTGCAACACTACCTGAGTAACGCGCAACGGCACTTGAGCAAATTTCCTCGCCTGCTCCGCTGCCTGCAATTCGACCTGTATCCACTGCTTACCTTGTGCGAGCAAGTCACGGTCGACTTACCCGAAACAATCAATGAACGCCCGTTGGCCGAGCAAATCAACTTGCTGGCAGAAGATCTCCACCAGCATGGGCGCGCGCTGGGGGTCACCCAACTCCATCAAACCTCGCTGGGGACCACGCTGGTCAACGTCGTCATTCCGGGGCTGGAGCGTTTTTTTGTGGTGTCCAGTGGCAATGTGGTGATACCGCAGGCACGAGGGCGGCGCCTGCAAAGGAATCAGGGAGTGGCAGCATGACCCCTGCCCTTTGTCGAGAACACCACCTCGCTCAATCATTCCCCCGGCGCAAGGCATCGCCGGGCGAGCTCGATCGCTTCATCGAACCCTTCGGCTCGGGCCTGCATCATGTGTTTGTATTGCGTGTCGGCGGCAACGAATGGGTCGGCCGCAAAGTCCTGCAATACAGCGAGACGGTCGGCTGGCACATCAGCAGCGTGCTCCAACCCTGGATGCTGCTCGGACCGCTGGTGCAATGGCAATGGGGCAATCAAGGCACCGTGATCTATTTCCGTGCGGTAACTGCGCAGGAGAAAGAAACCGCGTTCCATAACGCATTGACGCAGTCGGGCAGCGAAGTGAGTTTTCCGTTTCCTGCCATGGATGACAGCGGCCGAGAGTGCGTCTGCCCGCCCGAGTATTGGCAATGCAATGAATCGCTCGCCACACAGCTGGATGCTGACGAAGGGCATTTTCGCCAGCATTGCACAAGCCTGCTCAAAACCCTGTCATCGCCCGGCGCGGTGATCCATGACCCGGCGTGTTCGACGGGCGAGTTCATCGCGCACCTCGCTGGCGAACTCCCGGATCGCCAATGCCTGGGGTCTGATCGCTCAGCGTCGATGATTGACTATGCCAAAAAGCATCATGGCACTTCAGCCGCCCGGTTCTACCTGGCCGATGCCCACCACATCGCGACAACAGGTATTCAATGCGATGTGCTGATCATTCGTTTCCTCAATGCCGAAGTGATGACGCGCAAGGACGCGCAGCGAGCTCTCCTCGATATGGCAGCCGGCGTTAAACCGGGTGGCACGATTCTCCTTTTCGGCCATACGCCGGTACTGATCGCCGTGCCCTATATGGCGCAGGCGCTGAAGCTTGAACTGATATCCAGCGTAGCGGCCCGGCCCGGCCACACAGAACTGTTTCAATTCTACAGGCTGAGGACACCCGCCTAATGGTGAACAGTGGCTACTACTCGACCGGCGACGGTCACCAACTCTATTGGGAGCGGCACGGCACACCCGGTGGCGAACCGATATTTTTCCTGCATGGCGGACCGGGGGGTTGCAGCGACAGCCGTCATCTCAAGTTCTTCGATGAACGCTGTTTCGACATTATCCTGTTCGACCAGCGCGGCTGCGGCCGCTCCGTTCCCCACGGCGAACGCCAACACAACGACACCGGGCTTTGCGTCGAAGACATCGATGCCCTGCGGCAGCATCTGGGGTTCGAAAAAATCAGCATGCTCGGCGTCTCATGGGGCAGCTGGCTGGCCATTCAATACCAGCAACGCTATCCAGAGGCCGTTCTGAAAACCACACTGGTCTCAGTATTCGTACCGTTTGCAGCCAACGTAAATGCCTACGATCAAACCTTGAATGACGGCCTGTCAGCCATGGCACATGGGGCATGCGCCGTCAGTGCCGGTGCGATCTACCAACTCCTGGACAATGGCTGCGCAATCCAGCAGCGTCAGGCGGCCCTCCACTGGTTAAGGGCGACTTTGCAATTGAGCGGACAATCGATGCAGCCGAGCGCACTCGAAGAATTCGTGGACGACGAAGCCGTGCGCGCTATCCGCCTGGAATTGCATTACCACGTAAACCAGTACTTCTTCACACGCGCGGACGAAGCGCCTTCGCTTGATGCCCATACTGAAGTGATCCAAGGCATCAGAGACACCTTCGGCATGTCCAGCGTGCGGTGGCTTCGGCAGCGCCAGCCGCTACGGTGCCGGCTACTCTTCGCCGGACACAATGCCTTCGACCTCCCGATTCTGAAAGCCGTGCGCCAGTCGCTGAAACGTGAAAGTGAGCGTTAAACAAGAACGGCACCCGAAGGTGCCGTTCAACAGTGCAGATGGTCTGTTACTTGCGCGCCGCCTCCCACGATTTCAGCAGTTCGGCATAGCTCACGGTTTCACCTTTAGGCTTCTCGTTCGCCAGTTTCGGCTTCGGTGCACCCGGCTGATCGAACCAGTACTGAGCATCGCGCTCCGGGTTCATTTTCGGTGCGCAGGTGGCTTGAGCCTTCGAGCGTTCCAGACGCGCCATGATCGCGTCCTGATCCTTGGCCAGGCCATCCAGAGCCTGTTGCGGAGTCTTCTCGCCGCTGGCCGCTTCCGCGATGTGGCTCCACCACAGTTGAGCCAGACGTGGATAATCCGGCACGTTGGTCCCGGTCGGGGTCCATTGCACGCGGGCCGGGCTGCGGTAGAACTCCACCAGGCCGCCGAGTTTCGGTGCCAGGTCGGTCATGGCTTGCGAGTTGATGTCCGACTCACGAATCGGCGTCAGGCCGACGATGGTTTTCTTCAGCGACACGGTTTTCGAGGTCACGAATTGCGCATAGAGCCAGGCCGCCAGTTTCTGCTTCTCAGGCGTGGATTTCATGAACGTCCAGGAACCCACGTCCTGATACCCCAGCTTCATGCCCTCTTCCCAGTACGGTCCGCGGGGTGATGGCGCCATGCGCCATTTCGGCGTGCCGTCGGCGTTCATTACCGGCAGACCCGGTTTGGTCATGTCGGCGGTGAACGCGGTGTACCAGAAGATCTGTTGGGCGATGTTGCCTTGGGACGGCACCGGGCCGGATTCGGAGAAGGTCATGCCCGCTGCTTCCGGTGGTGCGTAGGCCTTGAGCCAGTCGACGTATTTCTGCGTCGCATAGACCGCCGCCGGGCCGTTGGTGTCGCCGCCACGGGTTACGCTGGAACCGACCGGGTGGCAATCCTCGACGCGGATGCCCCACTCGTCCACCGGCAAGCCATTGGGAATGCCTTTGTCGCCGGCACCGGCCATGGAGAACCAGGCATCGGTGAAGCGCCAGCCGAGAGACGGGTCTTTCTTGCCGTAGTCCATGTGCCCGTAGACACGCTTGCCGTCGATCTCCTTGACGTCTTCGCTGAAGAACTTGGCGATGTCTTCATAGGCCGACCAGTTCACCGGCACACCCAATTCGTAGCCGTACTTTTCCTTGAACTTGGCTTTGAGCTCTGGCCGCTCGAACCAGTCGGCACGGAACCAGTACAGGTTGGCGAACTGTTGGTCAGGCAATTGATAGATCTTGCCGTCCGGTGCAGTGGTGAACGAAATGCCGATAAAGTCCTTGAGGTCCAGGGTCGGCGAAGTGAAGTTCTTGCCTTCGTTGGCCATCAGGTCGGTGATCGATTCGGTCTTGCCGTAGCGAAAGTGCGTACCGATCAGGTCCGAGTCGTTGACCCAACCGTCATAGATGTTTTTGTCCGACTGCATCTGGGTTTGCAGCTTTTCCACCACGTCGCCTTCCTGCAGCAAGTCGTGGGTCAGCTTGATCCCGGTGATTTCGGTGAAGGCCTTGGCCAGCGTTTTGGATTCATATTCGTGGGTCGCGATGGTTTCCGAGACCACCTTGATGCTCATCCCGCGAAACGGCTCGGCGGCCTTGATGAACCACTTCAGCTCTTCGAGCTGCTGGTCTGGCGTGAGGGTGGACGGTTTGAATTCGCTGCCGATCCATTTCTTCGCGGCGTCTTCGTAGGCATCGGCCCAGGCCGAAGCGCTCAGACCGCTGAGTGCCAGCATGGCTGCCAATGAAATGCTATGTCGCAGCTTATTGTTTTTGTCGAACATAGAGACCTCCTGTTTGGTTTTCGGAGCAACATTGCCGATCGATTTCGACTAGCCCCAACGCATCACAGCCAACAGCCACACCAGGGACAACGCGAACGCAACCCAGATGCTCCAGTCGGTGACGCCGATTACCAGCAAATGCAGGTAGGCGCTGCCGAGAAGACCGATAAACAGCCGATCGCCACGGGTGGTGGCAATCGGCAAGAAACCACGCCGAGGGACACTCGGCGAACGTAATTCCCAGGTCGTCATGCCCGCCAGAATCAGGCCAATGGCGATGAAGAACGCCGCCGTGGGGACAGTCCAGCTCATCCATTCCATCATCAGCTCCTCAGACCCGGCCCAGGGCAAAGCCCTTGGCCACGTGGTTGCGAACAAACCAGATCACCAGCATGCCCGGCAGGATGGTCAATACCCCCGCCGCCGCCAGCACGCCCCAGTCGATGCCGGACGCCGAGACCGTGCGGGTCATCACCGCCGCGATCGGTTTGGCGTTCACCGAGGTCAGCGTCCGCGCCAGCAGCAGTTCGACCCAGGAAAACATGAAGCAGAAGAACGCCGTGACGCCGATCCCGGAGCCGATCAGTGGGACAAAAATCTTCACGAAGAACTTGGGGAAACTGTAGCCGTCAATGTAGGCGGTCTCGTCGATTTCTTTCGGAACGCCGGACATGAAGCCCTCCAGAATCCATACCGCCAACGGCACGTTGAACAGGCAATGGGCCAGCGCCACGGCGATGTGCGTGTCGAACAGACCAATCGAGGAATACAGCTGGAAGAACGGCAACAGGAACACCGCCGGTGGCGCCATGCGGTTGGTCAGCAGCCAGAAAAACAGGTGCTTGTCACCCAGAAAGCGATACCGCGAGAACGCGTAGGCCGCCGGCAACGCCACGCTCAGGGAAATGATCGTGTTCAGGCTCACGTAGTACAGCGAGTTGAGGTAACCGGTGTACCAGCTCGGATCGGTGAAGATCACCTTGTAGTTGGCAAAGGTGAAATCCTGCGGAAACAGCGTCAGGCCGCCGAGGATTTCGGTGTTGCTCTTGAAGGACATGTTCAGCAGCCAGTAGATCGGCACCAGCAGGAACAGGATGTAGATCAGCAACGGAATCAGCTTTCTCTTGCTCATGGCGGACCTCAGCGGTTGGCGTCAGAGTGAGTCATGGCGGTGTAGAACAGCCAGGACACCAACAGGATGATCAGGAAGTACACCAGCGAGAAAGCCGCCGCCGGACCGAGGTCGAATTGCCCTACAGCCATCTGGGTCAACGTCTGACTCAAGAAGGTTGTGGCATTGCCCGGCCCGCCACCCGTGAGTACGAACGGTTCGGTGTAGATCATGAAACTGTCCATGAAGCGCAGCATCACCGCGATCAGCAGCACGCTCTTGAGCTTGGGCAGCTGGATATGTCGGAAAACCGCCCAGGACGATGCCCGATCAATCCGCGCTGCCTGGTAGTACACGTCCGGAATCGCCCGCAACCCGGAGAAGCACAACAGCGCCACCAGCGAGGTCCAGTGCCAGACGTCCATCACCAGCACCGTGACCCAGGCGTCCATGGTGTTGGCCGCGTAGTTGTAGTTGATACCCATGGCCTTGAGGCTGGCACCGAGCAGACCGATGTCCGCACGACCGAAAATCTGCCAGATAGTGCCGACCACGTTCCACGGAATCAGCAGCGGAATCGCCAGGATAATCAGCACCAGCGACGACCACCGCCCCTTGGTCGGCATGGTCAGGGCGATGGCGATGCCCAGGGGGATTTCGATCAGCAATACGCAGGCGGAATAGATGAATTGCCGCAGCAGCGAGTCGTGCAACCGTGGATCGAGCAGCACCTGCTTGTACCAGTCGGCGCCGACGAAGTAGCGGCTGGACTGGTCGAAGATGTCCTGCACCGAGTAGTTGACCACGGTCATCATCGGGATCACCGCACTGAACGCCACCAGCAGAAACACCGGCAGCACCAGCCACCAGGCCTTGTTGTTCTGCACCTTGTTCATGGCTGCACCTCATTATTGGCTTGCGCTGGCAGAAGGTAATCGTCCGCATAGACCATCAACCACTGCGCCGGGAAGCTGATCCAGGCCGTGCCTTCCGGCACCGGTTTGTCTTCGGCCAGACGCACTTTCAACGGCGCGCCGTCGAGGTTCAGGGTCATGATCTTGTAGGTGCCGAGGTCTTCGACGTGTACGACTTGTGCCTGCATCGCGTCATCGAACGGCTCGTCCCACACGTGCACGAACTCCGGACGGATGCCGACCTTCAGGGTTTTCCATTCCGATTCGGCGATTCGTTTCTGCTGGGCGTCGGACAAAGGCAAATGCGTTGAAGCAAACCCGACGCCGCCCGGCTGCGGCTGCACCTCGATCAGGTTCATCCCCGGACTGCCGATGAAATAGCCGACAAAGGTGTGGGTCGGCCGCTCGAACAATTCGCGCGGGGTGCCGAATTGCACGATCTGCCCGCCGTACATCACCGCGATCTTGTCAGCGAAGGTCGAGGCCTCCAGCTGATCGTGGGTGACGTAGACCATGGTGATGTTGAACTGCTCGTGGATCTGCTTGAGCTTGCGCCGCAGTTTCCACTTCAGGTGCGGGTCGATTACCGTCAGCGGCTCATCAAACAGGATGGCCGAGACGTCGTCGCGCACCAGCCCACGGCCCATGGAGACTTTCTGTTTTTCATCGGCAGTGAGGTTGCGCGCCTTTTTGCTCAGCAGCGCCTGGAGGTCGAGTACCTCGGCAATTTCCTGCACCTTGCTGTGAATTTTCGCCTCGGCCATGCCCTGATTGCGCAGCGGGAAGGCCAGGTTGTCGAACACCGTCATGGTGTCGTAGACCACCGGAAACTGGAAAACCTGGGCGATATTGCGCTTCTCGGGAGTCAGGTCGTTGACCACTTTGCTGTCGAACAGCACCTGGCCCTGGGACGGGCTGAGCAACCCGGAAATGATGTTGAGCAACGTCGACTTGCCGCAACCCGAAGGCCCGAGCAAGGCATAAGCACCGCCCTGCTCCCAGACGTGGTCCATCTCGCGGATCGCGTAATCCTCGGGACCGGTCGGCATGCTGGTGTAGCTGTGGGCGAGGTTCTGCAAACGGATTTCGGCCATCAGGCAACCCTCGCGATACGGCGACCGGGCGCCTGGACCAGCCGCCCCTGCGCATCGAACACAAACAGTTTATGGGTCGGGATATAGATCCGGATCGGCGCATCGACGTCGTATTCGTGAACGCCGGGCAAGTGCAGCACCAGCAGGAAATGCTCGTTGCGCACATGCAGGAAGGTTTCCGAACCGCTGATCTCGGCCACCTCGACGGTTACCGCAAGTTCGAGGTCATCGTCGTTGCTCGGCACCAGTGAGATATGGCTTGGGCGCACGCCGAAACGGAACTCGCCCTCGCCCACCGGGCGCAAATCGACGTTCAATGGGAAATGCACGAAATTGGCGAAGCTGACTTCGTTGCCCGCGATACGGCCCGGCATCAGGTTGATCGGCGGCTCGGAGAACAGCTCCGCCGCCAGCACCGTTTGTGGCTGGTGATAGACCTCCGAGGATTTACCGCTCTGGATCACCCGGCCTTCGTGAAGAATGGTGGTGGTGCCGCCCAGGGCCAGCGCTTCGTTGGGTTCGGTGGTGGCATAAATCGCAATGGTGTGCCGGGCCTTGAACAGCTCGCGCATTTCCTGACGCAGTTCTTCGCGCAACTTGTAGTCGAGGTTGACCAGCGGCTCGTCGAACAGGATCAATTCGGCATCCTTGACCAACGCCCGGGCCATCGCGGTGCGCTGTTGCTGGCCGCCAGAAAGCTCCAGCGGATAGCGCTTGAGGAATTTCTCGATGCGCAGCATCTTCGCGGTTTCCAGCACTTTGCTCTGGATCAGCTCATTGGAAACGCCACCCTGGCGTAACGGCGAGGCGATGTTCTCGAACACCGTCATGGTCGGGTAGTTGATGAACTGCTGATAGACCATCGACACGTTGCGCAAACGCACCGGGCGTTGGGTGACGTCGACGCCGTTCATCAGGATGCGGCCGCTGTCGGGCTTGTCCAGCCCGGCCATCAGGCGCATGAGACTGGTTTTGCCGGACAGCGTACGCCCAAGCAAAACGTTGAAGGATCCGGCTTCGAAACTAAGGCACGCATCGTCGATCCAGGTCTGGCCCTCGACGGTACGGCTGACGTGCTCCAGGGTTAATGACATGGCTCGGCCTTTTTATTATTTGGAGTCAAGCGACCCAGGCTGTAGAGCGAGTTTCATGCCAGAAAATGTAAGTTGTTGAACTACTTTGAAAATCTTCAAGGCAGCGACAAAACCGCTTTCGATGCTGAACAGAAATGAACAACCGCGACTGAACAATTGAACAATCCAGCCGTTGACAATGAACAATAGTGAACAACACTCTACGGATGCTTTTGTGACACGATTATCCGAATTCACCACGATCCTGTAGCAGCTGGCGGAGCCTGCGTTCGGCGACGCAGTCGTCGTGAAATCAAGCAGCGCGATGTGTCAGGATGACCGCACATGCAGGTTTTACGACCACTGCGTCGCCGAACGCAGGCTCCGCCAGCTGCTACATGAATCGCGCTGCACATAACAAAAATAATAATGCTCAGAGATCGACTGCCATGGCCGTACCTGCCTCGCCGCTCTCCCACGACACCATCATCCAGGACTCCTGGTCCCGCTGTCGCGCGTTCGGCCTCAACCATCAAAGCGCCCCGGCCTTTGATCAGTTGCCCGCCGAAGGCATCGCCCAGTTGCTGGAAAGCCAGCATTCGCTGGTGCAGACCACGCATCAGGAAGTCCTGCCGTATTACGAAAACATCCTGAGTAATTCCAACTGCCTGATCATGCTCGCCGACAATCAGGGCCAGGTGCTGACGTCCTGGGGCACCCAGCGTTTTATCGAACCGAGCCTGACCCGCGGCTTTAGCGCCGGGGCCAGCTGGATGGAGCGTTGCAGCGGCACCAACGCGATCGGCACTGCGCTGGCCTGCGAGCAGGCGGTGCACATCGAGCACGATGAGCATTTCCTCAAGGCCAACCGTTTCATGACCGGTTCCGCCGCGCCGATTTTCGATGCCGAGCGCAAGGTAATCGCGGTGCTGGACGTGTCCAGCGACAGCTACCTGCCGCCGTCCCACACCCTCGGCATGGTCAAGATGATGAGCCAGACCGTCGAAAACCGGCTGATCCTCAACCTCTTTCACGGTCAGCATTTTCAACTGACCTTCAACACCGGGCTGAACAACCTCGACAGCCAATGGGCCGGCTTGTTGATCTTCGATGAAACCGGCCAGGTGCTGTCCGCCAATCGCCGGGCTGACAATCTGCTGGGTATCAGCCTGTCGCGGGTCAGTGTCGAGAGCCTGTTCAAAGTGTCGTTGCTGGAATTGCTGAACCAACCGGAAGGCCTGCCTTTTGCGCTGCAAGCCTCCGGGCGCAACCGTTTTCAATGCCTGTTGAAACGGCCAAAACAGGTGCCGGTTCAAGCTAGACTGTTTTCTGAAACCAAAAGCGCGGAACCGGCCGTGGCCGCGCCCGCTGCGATCAGCCTCAATACCCTGCATTTCGGCGACATTCGCGTGGAAAAAGCCGTGCGCCAGGCCGAACGATTGCTGGAAAAAGACATTCCGTTGTTGATCCACGGTGAAACCGGGGTCGGCAAGGAAGTCTTTGTCAAAGCCCTGCATCAGGCCAGTTCCCGCAGCAAAAATCCATTCATCGCCGTCAACTGCGCAGCGATCCCCGCCGAACTGGTGGAATCCGAACTGTTTGGCTACGAGAAAGGTGCATTCACGGGTGCCAATCAGAAAGGCAGCATCGGCCTCATCCGCAAGGCGGATAAAGGCACGCTGTTCCTCGACGAAATTGGTGACATGCCGTTGCCGACTCAAGCTCGGCTGTTAAGGGTTTTGCAGGAGCGTTGCGTGCAACCGGTGGGCAGCAGCGAGTTGTTCCCGGTGGACATCCGCATTATTTCGGCGACCAACCGCTCGTTGCGTGAGCAGGTGCAGCTCGGCCGGTTTCGCGAGGATCTTTACTACCGGATCGGCGGCTTGACCCTGGAATTGCCGCCGCTACGGGAACGCAGCGACAAACAGGCGCTGTTCAAGCGCTTGTGGGAACAGCATCGCGAACCATCGCAGTGGGCCGGATTGAGCCGTGAAGTGATGGAGTTGTTCGGCCGGCATCCGTGGCCAGGGAATTTACGTCAGGTCAGCAGCGTGATGCAGGTGGCGCTGGCCATGGCCGAAGAACAACCGGTACGGCCGGAGCATTTGCCGGATGATTTTTTTGTCGATCTGGAGATGGAGCCGGTGGAATCGCAAGAGCCGCTGGCGGTGGATTTGAATGATGCCGAGGATTTGAATCGGTTGTTGCAGGCGGCTGGGGGGAATATTTCGCACCTCGCCCGGCGTCTCGGAGTCAGCCGCAACACCTTATACAAGCGGTTGCGCCAGGCTGAATGACAAGCAGGCCGCACTGTTTGCGTTCGGCTGGAGACCATCGCGAGCAGGCTCGCTCCCACAGGGAATGGTGTCGAACACAGAGCTCAACCTGGCGAAGACCCAATGTGGGAGCGAGCCTGCTCGCGATGGCGCCAGTCGAGGCGCCACCAGACTTGCAGCTACCCAAAAAACAAAAACCCGCACAAGGCGGGTTTTGTTTGTAGCAATCACAGCAATCAGTCAGCCAAGCGCCAGGTCGTACCGCCCTTCCCGTCTTCCAGCACCACGCCCATCGCGGTCAACTGGTCGCGGATACGGTCGGACTCTGCCCAGTCTTTACCCGCACGAGCCGCCAGACGCGCAGCAATCAGCGCATCAACCTCAGCCGCATCAACCCGCCCTTCGGCACCGGCCTGCAGGAAGTCATCCGCCTCAAGCTGCAACACGCCCAGCACGCTGGCCAGTTCCTTCAAGCGCGCCGCCAGACCCGCCGCCCCATCAAGATCGCTCTCACGCAGACGGTTGATCTCGCGCACCATCTCGAACAGCACCGCGCAGGCTTCCGGCGTGCCGAAGTCGTCGTTCATCACCTGGGTGAAGCGCTCGACAAAGGCTTCGCCGCCAGCCGGCGCCACGTTCGGCAGGCCTTTCAACGCATGGTAGAAACGCTCGAGTGCGCCTTTGGCGTCCTTGAGGTTGTCTTCCGAATAGTTGATCGCGCTGCGGTAGTGGCTCGACACCAGCAGGTAACGCACGACTTCCGGGTGGTACTTTTCCAGCACGTCGCGAATGGTGAAGAAGTTGTTCAAGGACTTGGACATCTTCTCGCCATTGATGCGAATCATGCCGCAATGCATCCACGCGTTGGCGTAGGTCTTGCCGGTGGCCGCTTCGCTCTGGGCGATTTCGTTTTCGTGGTGCGGGAACTCGAGGTCGCTGCCGCCGCCATGAATGTCGAAGGTCTCGCCGAGGCAGCAGGTCGACATCACCGAGCACTCGATGTGCCAGCCCGGACGCCCGGCGCCCCACGGCGATTCCCAGCTCGGTTCGCCCGGCTTGGTGGCTTTCCACAGCACGAAGTCCAGCGGGTCCTGTTTCGACTCGTCGACTTCGATCCGTGCGCCGATGCGCAGGTCTTCGATCTTCTTGCGCGACAGCTTGCCGTAGCCCATGAACTTGGCGACGCGGTAGTAGACGTCGCCATTGCCCGGGGCGTAGGCGTAACCCTTGTCGATCAGGGTCTGGATCATGCTCAGCATGCCCGGAATATGATCGGTGGCCCGCGGTTCCATGTCCGGCTTGAGGATGTTGAGGCGCGCCTCGTCCTCGTGCATCGCGGTGATCATGCGCTCGGTCAGCACGTCGAACGGCTCGCCGTTCTCCTTGGCCCGATTGATGATCTTGTCTTCGATGTCGGTGATGTTGCGCACATACGTCAGGTTATAACCGCTGAACCGCAACCAGCGGGTCACCAGGTCGAACGCGACCATGCTGCGGCCATGGCCAATGTGGCAGTAGTCGTACACGGTCATCCCGCAGACGTACATGCGCACATTGTTGCCATCCAGCGGCTTGAAAACTTCTTTGCTCTTGGTGAGCGTGTTGTAGATCGAAAGCACGTTAGAGGTTCCTTGAATCACTGGCCCCACGAATCACGCAAGGTCACGGTACGGTTGAATACCGGAGCACCTGGTTTCGAGTCCTTGATATCCGCGCAGAAGTAACCTTCGCGCTCGAACTGGAAACGGTCTTCCGGCTGTGCATTGCCCAGCGAAGGCTCAGCACGACAACCGGTGAGGACTTGCAGCGAGTCAGGGTTGATGTTGTCCAGGAAACTGGCGCTGTCTTCGGCCTTCTCAGGGTTCGCAGAGCGGAACAGGCGATCGTAAAGACGCACTTCGCACTCGACGCTGGCCGCGGCCGGCACCCAGTGCACCACGCCTTTGACCTTGCGGCCTTCAGGGTTCTTGCCGAGGGTTTCCGGGTCATAGGAGCAACGCAGTTCAACGATGTTGCCGTCGGCGTCCTTGATCGCTTCATCGGCACGAATCACGTAGCTGCCGCGCAGACGCACTTCGCCGTTCGGCTCCAGGCGCTTGTAGCCTTTTGGCGGCTCTTCCATGAAGTCATCGTGGTCGATGTAGATTTCACGGGCGAACGGCAGCTTGCGCACGCCCAGTTCTTCTTTCTGCGGATGACGCGGCAGTTCGAGGTTCTCGACCTGGTCTTCCGGGTAGTTGGTGATCACCACCTTCAACGGACGCAGCACGCACATGGCGCGCGGAGCGTTCTGATCCAGATCCTGACGGATGCTGAACTCGAGCATACCGAAATCGACGACGCCGTCAGAACGGTTGGTGCCGACCATGTCGCAGAAATTGCGGATCGACGCAGGCGTGTAGCCACGGCGGCGGAAGCCCGACAGCGTGGACATGCGCGGATCGTCCCAGCCATGAACGTGCTTTTCATCGACCAGTTGCTTGAGCTTGCGCTTGCTGGTGATGGTGTAGTTCAGGTTCAGGCGGCTGAATTCGTACTGACGCGGGTTCGCCGGGACCGGCAGGTTCTCCAGGAACCACTCGTACAGCGGACGGTGGCTTTCGAACTCCAGGGTGCAGATCGAGTGGGTGATGCCTTCGATGGCGTCCGACTGACCGTGGGTGAAGTCATAGTTCGGGTAGATGCACCACTTGTCGCCGGTCTGGTGGTGATGCGCGTGACGGATGCGGTACATGATCGGGTCGCGCAGGTTCATGTTCGGCGAAGCCATGTCGATCTTGGCCCGCAGCACGCGTGCGCCGTCCGGGAATTCGCCGGCACGCATGCGGGCGAACCAGTCGAGGTTTTCTTCCACGGAGCGGTCACGGAACGGGCTGTTCTTGCCTGGCTCTGTCAGCGTGCCACGATATTCCTTGGCCTGTTCCGGGCTCAGGTCGTCGACGTAGGCCTTGCCGGCCTTGATCAGCTCGACGGCCCAGTCGTGCAGCTGGTCGAAATACTGCGAGGCATAGCGCACTTCACCGGACCATTCGAAGCCCAGCCATTTGACGTCGCTTTCGATCGCGTCGATGTATTCCTGGTCTTCCTTGGCCGGGTTGGTGTCGTCGAAACGCAGGTGCGTGACGCCGCCAAATTCCTGGGCCAGGCCGAAGTTCACGCAAATCGACTTGGCGTGACCGATGTGCAGGTAGCCGTTGGGCTCAGGCGGGAAACGGGTGACGATCTGCGTGTGCTTACCCGAGTCCAGGTCCGCCTGGATGATCGGGCGCAGGAAATTGACCGGCACGGCAGGGCCGGTCTTGGAATTCGAGGTAGGGTCGACAGTGGGCTTGCTCATAGGATCCTTGAACGTACAAGTGCGCGGCCAGTTGGCCAAATCAAAGCGGCTGTTAAAACAAAGGGGCTTATCATAGCCGATGCCGTCAAGTCGCTGACAGAGCAGGCCCGAAAACGGCTGCATTTAATCGGATGCAAATGAAAAACAGCCTCGAAATTCGCGCCCGGCACGCTAAACTGCGCACCTTGGCTGTTGCTGGCCAGACCGGTTGGGGGCTGTAACGCCCCGAAACCCACGAATTCATATAAAACGCATCTCCTAAAAGAGTCCACGATCATGACCCAAGTCAAACTCACCACCAACCATGGCGACATCGTCCTGGAACTGAACGCTGAAAAGGCACCGCTGACCGTTGCCAACTTCATCGAGTACGTCAACGCCGGTCACTACGAAAACACCGTTTTCCACCGCGTCATCGGTAACTTCATGATCCAGGGCGGCGGTTTCGAGCCAGGCATGAAAGAAAAGAAAGACAAGCGCCCAAGCATCCAGAACGAAGCCGACAACGGCCTGCCGAACGACAAATACACCGTCGCCATGGCTCGCACCATGGAGCCGCATTCGGCTTCCGCCCAGTTCTTCATCAACGTGGCTGACAACAGCTTCCTGAACCACAGCGCCAAGACCACTCAGGGCTGGGGCTACGCCGTATTCGCCAAAGTCGTTGAAGGCACCGACGTTGTCGACAAGATCAAAGGTGTTTCCACCACCATGAAGTCCGGCCACCAGGACGTGCCAGCAGAAGACGTGATCATCGAGAAAGCCGAGATCATCGAAGCGTGATACTGCTGATTTCAGACTTGCATCTGGAAGAGGAGCGCCCGGACATTACCCGGGCGTTTCTGGATTTGCTCGCCGGACGCGCCCGCTCGGCGAGTGCGCTGTACATTCTGGGCGACTTTTTCGAGGCGTGGATTGGCGACGATGCCATGACGCCATTCCAGCGTTCCATCTGCCAGGCCCTGCGCACCCTTAGCGACAGCGGCACGGCGATTTTTCTGATGCACGGCAATCGCGACTTCATGCTCGGCCAGGCCTTTTGCAAACAGGCCGGCTGCACATTGCTGAAGGACCCGAGTGTCGTGCAGTTCAACGGTGAGCCGGTGCTCTTGATGCACGGCGACAGCCTCTGCACCCGCGACGAGGCTTATATGAAGCTGCGTCGCTATCTGCGCAACCCGATCACCCTGTTCATCCTGCGGCACTTGCCACTGCGCGCACGGCATAAACTGGCGCGCAAACTGCGCAGCGAAAGCCGGGCCCAGACGCGGATGAAGGCCAATGACATTGTCGATGTCACGCCAGACGAAGTGCCGCGGATCATGCAGGCATATGGCGTGAAAACCCTGATCCATGGGCACACCCATCGCCCGGCCATTCACAAGTTGCAGATTGGCGAGCAGGCAGCCAAACGCATTGTGCTGGGGGATTGGGACCGTCAAGGCTGGGCGTTGCAGGTGGATGAGCAAGGGTTTGCGCTGGCGCCGTTTGATTTTGGTACGCCGCCACAATTGGCATTGCCAAACGGCTGAGAGCCACCCTCACCCCAGCCCTCTCCCCAGTGGGGAGAGGGGAAAGGGAGCAGATCTCCATCATTTTCCAGACCTGAGTTCGACTCGGGCTTCCAGGTCGATGTAAATCAAAAGAACAACTCGGCCAGTCCCCTCGCCCCTCCGGGGAGAGGGTTAGGGTGAGGAGTGGCTCCTGAGCCGTACCCTCAATGCCCAGACGCCGCCGGCCCCGCCTTCGCGGCAAACGGCGGTTTCGCCAGCCACACAATCACGATCAAACCCATGAACGCCCACCCCAGCAACGTGAAGTAATCCACGGTGGAGAGCATGTACGCCTGGCTGGTCAGCACATGATCCAGCTGCGCATACGCCGGGTTGCCCGCCCCGCCCAGCGCATTCAGTGCCTCACGGGTCGCCGGTTCATAAGTGCTGATGCTTTCGCTCATATAGGCGTGATGCTGATCCGCCCGGCGAATCCAGATCCATGTGGTCAGCGACGCCGCAAAACTACCGCCCAACGTCCGTAGAAACGTCGCCAGACCAGCGCCGTCGGCGATCTGGCTCGGTGGCAGGTCCGACATCAGGATGCTCAAGGTCGGCATGAAGAACAACGCCACGCCAATACCCATGAACAGCTGCACCAGGGCGATGTGCTGGAAGTCCACTTCGTTGGTGAACCCGGCGCGCATGAAGCAGCTCAGGCCAATCGCCAAAAACGCCAGACCGGCCAGCAGCCGCAGGTCGAACTTGTGCGCATATTTGCCGACAAACGGCGACATCAACACCGGCAGAATCCCGATCGGCGCCACCGCCAGCCCCGCCCATGTCGCCGTGTAGCCCATCTGGGTTTGCAGCCATTGCGGCAGGATCAGATTGATGCCGAAGAACCCGGCATAACCCAACACCAGCACGATGGTGCCGATGCGGAAGTTGCGATACGCAAACAACCGCAGGTTGACCACCGGATGCTTGTCGGTCATTTCCCAGATCACGAACACCGCCAGCGCGATCACTGAAATCGCCGCGCCGATGAGGATGAAGTTCGATTCGAACCAGTCGAGGTCGTTGCCCTTGTCGAGGATCACCTGCAACGCGCCGACGCCGATGATCAAAGTGATCAGCCCGACGTAATCCATCGGTTGACGGCTGGTTTCCACCGGGCGTGCCTTGAGTTGCTGACGCACCACCATCACCGCGAAGATGCCGATTGGCACGTTGATGAAGAAGATCCACGGCCAGCTGTAACTGTCGGTAATCCAGCCGCCGAGGATCGGGCCGGCAATCGGCGCGACCACCGTGACCATCGCCAGCAACGCCAGGGCCATGCCGCGCCTGGCGGGCGGATAGACCGCGATCAGCAGCGTCTGGGTCATCGGGTACAACGGACCGGCCACCAGGCCTTGCAACACCCGGAAGCCAATAAGCTCGGGCATCGAGGTCGAGATACCGCAGAGAAACGAGGCCACTACAAAAAGAATGGTCGCCCAGAGAAACAGCTTCACCTCACCAAAGCGCCGGCTGAGCCAACCGGTCAGCGGCAGCGCGATGGCGTTGCTCACCGCAAACGAAGTGATCACCCAGGTGCCCTGCTCCGAACTCACACCCAGGTTGCCGGAAATCGTCGGCAGCGCCACGTTGGCAATGGTCGTGTCGAGCACTTGCATGAAAGTCGCCAGCGACAGGCCGATGGTGCTGAGCAGCAGGCTGGGCGGCGTGAAAGACGCGTTATTGCTCATCGCAAATCCTTTGAAACCTGATGGGCGCAGCGCCTGTTACAGACGCAGCTGACCTTGTGAGAGCGAGCTTTTGTGGCAAGAGAGCTTGTGTGGCGAGGGGATTTATCCCCGTTCGGCTGCGAAGCAGTCGCAAAGCTTTTGGGGCCGCTTCGCGACCCAACGGGGATAAATCCCCTCACCACAGAAGCTCGCTCCCACAGGGTTGGCGGATGGCAATCAGCGCTGCGCGGTTTTGCTGACCGCTGCGCTGTTGTCGTGGATCAACTGCGTGATCATCGCGTCGGCTTCAGCCAACTGACGGTCGTAGACGTTGGTGCTGAACGAAGCCTTTTGCGGCGGCTGTTGCGCCAGCACCGGGCCGCTCTGGTCATGCAGGTTCACATCAACCTGGGTCGACAGGCCTACGCGCAACGGGTGCTTGGCCAGTTGTTCGGCGTTGATGTGAATCCGCACCGGCACCCGCTGCACGATCTTGATCCAGTTACCGGTGGCGTTTTGCGCGGGCAGCAGGGCAAACGCGCTGCCGGTGCCGGCGCCGAGGCTGTCGATGGTGCCACTGAACTTCACGTCGCTGCCGTAGAGGTCGGCTTCGATATCGACCGGTTGGCCAATGCGCATGTCACGCAGCTGGGTTTCCTTGAAGTTGGCGTCGATCCACAGCTGATCCAGCGGAATAACCGCCATCAGCGCCGTGCCCGGCTGGACGCGCTGGCCCAGTTGCACAGAGCGTTTGGCCACGTAACCGGTGACCGGCGCGATCAAGGTACTGCGGGAATTGTTCAAGTAGGCCTGACGCAATTGCGCAGCCGCCGCCATCACGTCCGGATGCGACGAGACCACCGTGTCATCCACCAACGCGCTGGTGGTTTTCAGTTGCTGCTTGGCGTTGGCCAGGGCGTTTTGCGCCGAGGTCAGGTCGTCACGGGCGTGGGACAGTTCTTCCTGGGAAATCGCCCCGCCAGCGGCGAGGTTTTTCCGACGATTGAAGTTGTCCTGGGCCTTTTGCACTTCGGCCTGCTGGGCGTTGACCTGGGCTTTCATGCCATCGACGTTGCTGTACAAGCCGCGCACCTGACGCACGGTGCGGGCCAGGTTGGCCTGGGCACTTTGCAGACCGACCTGGGCGTCGTTCGGGTCGAAATTGACCAGCACCTGGCCTTCATGGACCAGGTCGCCATCGTCGGCGCCGATGCTGACCACGGTGCCGGTGACCAGCGGGGTGATTTCCACCACGTTGCCGTTCACATAGGCGTCGTCGGTGCTTTCGTTCCAGCGGCCGTAGAGTTCGTGATAACCCCAGACGCCGACACCGGCGAGAATCACCACAATTGCGAGTATCACCAGCATGATTTTGCGTTTACGCGGATTGCTGGTGTCTTGAGCGTTGTCAGGGGTTTGTGTTGTCGTTTCGGCAGTGGCCATGACAAATACCTTGAATTAGTTGTGCTGCGTGGCTGGGAGTGCGTTGGCTGCGGTCAGGGTTTCGCCCTGGAAGCCGCCGCCCAGCGCCTGCATCAGTTGGATCGACAGGTCGATCTGCTCGGCATTCAGGTTGGCCAACTGACGCTGGGCCTGGAGCAATTGCTGCTCGATGCTGAGCACGTCCAGGTAGTTGCCGATGCCGGAACCGTACCGCTGGACCACGGTGTTGTAAGAGTCCTGAGCAATGTCGGTGGCATGCTGCTGAGCCCCGATCTGCCGCCCGATATCGCGCAACTGGTTGATGGTGTCGCTGACATCACCCAGGGCTTTCACCAGGCTTTTGTTGTACTGCGCCACCGCGAGGTCGTAATCGGCGTCGCGGGAATCGAGGTCGGCACGCAGGCGGCCGCCGTCGAAAATCGGCACGGAAATCGTCGGTGCAACGTTGAAGAAACGGCTTGCCGAACCAAACATCGCATCACCCAGCAACGACTCGGCACCGGCCGCCGCGCTCAGGTTGAGGTTGGGGTAGAACTGGGTTTTACCGGCGGCGATGTTCTTGCTCGCGGCTTCGACCCGCCAGCGCGCGGCGACCAGGTCTGGACGACGACCGAGCAACTCGGCGGGCAATACCGATGGCAATGCCACGGCGCTGGCTTGAAGAATCTTTGGCCGGGCTATTTCATTGCCGCGATCCGGGCCTTTGCCGAGCAGCACCGCCAAGGCGATTTTCGCGCTTTGCAGGCGCTTTTCGGCGTCGATCAGGCTCGCTTCGGAACTCGCTTCCAGGCTTTCGGTTTGCTGGAACTGGTATTGGCTGTCGATCCCCGAGCTCAGGCGACGCTGGCTCAGGTCGAGCATTTGTTTGGTGCGTTTGAGGTCTTCGTTGGCCAGGTCGTAAACGATGTGCGCCTGGCCCAGATCGCTGTAGGCGCGGGCGACGTCGGCGGACAAGGTCAGCTGCGCAGCCTGCTGATCGACTTCGGCCGCACGGGCCTCGCCCAACGCAGCTTCCCAGGCATCCCGCTGACCGCCCCAGAGGTCGAAGTTGTAATTGAAACTGGCGCCGATGTTACGCACGGTGGAATACGTGCCGCCCTGCCCGCTCGGGTCTTGATCGCGGGCCAGGCGCGAACGGCTGACTCCGGCGCTGGCATCGAGGGTCGGCATGCGCGCGGCATCGGCGGCATACGCGGCGGCGCTGGCCTGATGGGCACGGGCGTCGGCGATTTGCATGTCGGGGCTGTCGTGCAGGGCTTCGCGGATCAGGCCGTCGAGTTGCGGGTCGCCGAGGCTTTTCCACCAGTCGCTTTTCGGCCAGGCCGCGGGCGACAGGGTCACGCCGCTGAGGGATTGCCCGGCCTTGAGGTTTGTCGCATCAAGGCTGACGCCTTCGGTATTCAGGCCGCTGTAACTGGCGCAACCGGCCAGGGTCATGGCCGCCAGCACCAGGCTCAGGCCGACACGCAGGGTTTTACTGCTCATTTGTCACCTACCCGCAGCAAGGTGATCGAGTCACCGGCCGCCACAAGGATTTTCTTGAGGATCTGTTCCAGGGTTTTCAGCTCATCCGGTGTGATCGCGCCAGCCAGTTCATTCATGGCATCAGCGCCGATCTCCGGCAGGCGGTCAGTCAATTGCTGGCCTTGCTCGGTGAGCACCAGTTGCACCTGACGGCGATCCGCCTCGGAACGTTGGCGGGCGAGGAAACCTTTCTGTTCCAGACGGTCGAGCATGCGAGTCATCGAACCGCTGTCCAGCGACAGGTGCCGGCACAGCTCGGCCGGGGTATCGACGCCGAACTGGGCCATGATGATCAGCACTTTGAACTGCGCAGCGGTGATGCCGTGGGGTTCCATGTGCGTGTCGATGATCCGGTCCTTGAGCAGCGCAGCGCGCCCGAGCAGGAGGCCGAGATGGCAAGTGTGGAATTCGTCTGGGGTGAAGTGTTTCATCTGACCACCAATTAGCTGCCTAGGCAGAGAATGTATGTCGAGATGTTACTGCCTAGGCAGCGAATGTCAACGTAATAGTTAGGTTGCTTGCTATTCAGTTGATAAAAGGCGCGGATTTTTGTGGTGAATACTCTGACGCCATCGCGGGCAAGCACGCTCCCACAGGGATCTCGCTAAACCTGTGGGAGCGGGCTTGCCCGCGATGGGAGCGACTCGGATTTGGAGAATGCGGGACTTAGAAATCCCGCTTGTAGAAGATATCCAGCGAACTGGCCACGCCGCCGGCGGCTTCGAGGTAGACCTTTTTGCTCAGTTTGTAGCGCAAGGCAATGGTGTTGGCCGGCTCGAACACGCCCACGCCATAACGCAGGCTGAGCTTCTCGGAGATATTGCCGCTGGCCACGACGCTGGTGGTGTTGCCGCTGCCCTGGGTGTCGAGCTGGAAGTCCTGAATCCCCAAGTCAGTGGCCAGTTTGCCAGTCACCCCCGAACTGCCCATCAGTCCCAACCCGAGCGCCGCCTGGGCCAGCATGTTGTTGTCTTCGCCGTTGCTGCTCAGCGGACGCCCCAGCACCAGATAGGACAACGCCTGCTCCTGGCTCATCGCCGGCTCGGAGAAGATCTGCGTGGTCGGCTGCTCGGCGCTGCCGCTGAGGCGAATGCCGGCGATCACGTCGTCGGTCTGGCGAATGGCCTCGATGTCCAGATACGGCTGATCGATCGGCCCGGCGAACAGCAGCCGCGCACGGCGCACCGTCAGCCGCTGACCGTACGCCCGGTAACGGCCGTCGTTAAGCCAGAGCTCGCCGCGGGTGTCCATGTTGTCGCCGATGTGCACGTGCCCTTGCAGGTTGGCGGTCAGGCCAAACCCGGCGAAACTGAGTTTGTCCTCACCCACCACCACGTCGATGTCCATCTTCATGGCCAGCGGCGGTTTGCCCTCTTCGGTCTGCTGGCCAATGATCACCGTGTCATCGGAGACCTTGACCGTGGACGGAGGCAACTCGCGCACGGTGATCTCGCCCTTGGGCACCCGCACTTTGCCGGCGATCGCCAGTTGCTCATCCTTCATCGAGATTTTCAGGTCCGGCGCCACTTCCAGCTTGGCGTACGGTTCGACGGTGACGGGCAATTGCGAGCCCTTGAGCGTCAGATCCACCACCAGCGCCTGACCCCAGGCAATGTTGCCGTTAAGACTGCCCTGCCCGCTTTTGCCGCTTTTCCAGCCACCGTTCAATTGCACCGCTTCGCCGGCGATCTGCGCTTGAAGCTGCAAGCCCTGCAACTCCATCGGCAGTTCAGGCCCGGACACTTCGCCGTCGCTGAGCAGCAGATTGCCGTTTACCTGCGGCGCCAGCAGATCGCCGGAGAGCGTGCCGCTACCATTCAAACGCCCGGTGAGTTTCTCGACCATCGGCACAAACGGCCGCGCCACCGACAGATCCAGTCCGGTGAGACGGAACGAACCGGTAAGCGGTTTGTTTTTCGGCAGCGGATTGATCTGCGCCTGCACCATCAGTTCGCCGAGCTTGCCGCCGACGAAATTGAGATCGGTGTCGATGCGTTTAGGCGTGAGTTTGCTGGTGAGTTTCAGGGTCTGGTACGGGAAGTCCAGCCACTGATCCTTTTCCTTCATGCGCAACGTGCCACCGCTGGCATCGACGCTGATCTGGCCGTTCGGGCCGCTGGCCGGCAGGTCCAGTTGCAGGTCGGCATTGAGCCGGCCCTTCCAGGCGAACTCCTTCGGCAACCATTGCGCGAGGCTTTCAATCGGGAATTGCTTGAGGTGATAACGCAGCTTCGGCTCCGGCATCAGACGCTGGTCTTCGCCACACAGACTGGCCGCGCCAGACATCCAGCAATGGGCGCCAAAGTTGATCTTGCCGTCCGCCAGCCGTTCAAGTTTCGCTGGCCCTTGCAGCTTCCAGTCCTGACCGCCAGCCTGGATATCGCCGCTGGCCAGGCGTCCGCGCCAGTTGCCCTTGTCCAGATTGCCGTCCAGGCCGAGCGCCAGTTTCAGCTTCGGCCCTTGCAGATCCAGGGTGAGTTTCTGGTTCTTGATATCGCCCTGGCCGCGGGCGGTCAGCGTGCCCAGCGAGGTGTCACCGGCCTGAATGCCGCTGCCCTTGAGGTCGATTTTCGCCCGTTGCGCGCTATCGAGGGTCGCGTCCAGGTTCAGGCTTTGCAGGCGATTGTCCTGGAAGGCCAGTTGCGTGCCTTGCAGCCCGAGCTTGCCTTGCGGCGCTTTGAGCGTGCCGGCGACGTCGAGGCGACCGTTGAGCTGACCGCGCAGTTGCGGCCAGAGTTGGGCCAGGCGCGGCAGCTTGATGTCGATCTGGCTGGCGAGCTTCTGTTGCAGGCTGCCCTTGCCGTTGATGCTGTTGTCACCGAGGCGGATGTGCAGCGCGTTGAGGTTCCATTGTTCACCGGCGCCATCGGCCTTGGCCTGAAGCACCGCCGGTTGTCCGCGCAGTTTGCCTTTGAGGTCGAGGTCGGCGTTCAGGCTGAGTTTTTCATTCTTCATCTCGCCTTTGCTGCGCAAGGGTCCGGCCAGCGTCCCCGGCAACTCCGCGACCCAATACGCCGGGTTGATCGCCGAGAGGTCGAGCGCGGTGTCCCAGGCAATGCCATCGGCAAATTGCAGGTTCAGATGCCCTGCCGCCTTGCCCTGCCCGGCTTCGAGTTGAATTTGTTGCAGATAGATTTTTGTCAGGTCGCCGCTGAACGGGCTTTCGAGGCTGAACGCACCTGCCGGGCCATCGAGTGCCGATTTGAAGTGACCGATATATTTTCCGTCGGTGTAGGAAACTTCACCATTGAAGCTGCGTAACGCCACTTCTGGCTCGTCGATCAGCGGATAGAGACGGTGCCAGGGAAAATCCAGCCAATCGATTTTCGCGTCGGCGCTCAGGCCTTTGCTCCAGTCGAGGTTACCGGTGAGTTTGAGGTTTTGCTTGTCGTTGGCGGTCAGATCGAGGGCAGCAATCTGTGCGCCGTTGGCGTCGACCTTGCCTTGCAGCACCAGGGCCACCGGGCCTTTTTCAGCAGGCAGCGTGGCTTTGCCGAGCAACTGGTAACCGTTTTTCAGGTCGCCGTCGCCAGTGAGTTCCAGTTGATTGAGTTGCAAAGTGTCCGGCAGGTCGGCGCTGGGTTTGAAGCCATCGGCGGTGATCCGTACTTTGGCCGGAAGGTTGTCCACCAGCGGTTGCAGCTCGCCGGTCAGCTGGCCATTCAAGTAACCGCTGCTGTCGGCTTTCAGGTTCAGGGTTTTCAGCAGGTCACCGTCCACCTTCAACGCCAGGCTCCAAGGCTCGGGAGCCGGCAAGGTCAACGTGCCTTCGGCCTTGAGCGGCCAGTTGCCGCTGGGTTGCAGCAGGCCGGACAGGTTCAGGCTGAGCTCGTCACGCTGCAACTTCACCGAGTCGATCTGCAAGCCCTGCGCCGTCCAGTGCGCGGCCAGTTGCAAGCCCTTGAGTTCTTCGCTGCCGTTGAACAACAGACTGCCGACCTGCACATCACCCAGTTCGATCGCCAGGGGCAAGTCCAGATCCGGAAGCGTGATCGGCCCGTCGCTGTCTTCTTCAGTGCCCGGCGGGAATTGCAGGCTGACCTGATCGGCCTTCAATTGCTCGATGCACAAGGTCATGCGCAACAGGCACAGCGGCGACCAGGCGAATATCGGTTTGCTCAGCTCAACCCGGCTGGTGTCCTGCTGCCACAGCAGATGATCGGCACTCCACTGCCCGCCCAGTCGGCCCTGGAAATTCTCCACAGTGAGACCCGGCACCCAGCCGAGCGCCCAACGGCTGCCCGTCGCTGTGCCCAGCACCGTGGTCACGGCGACGATGACCAGCATCAGCAGCGCCAGAATCGCCAGCAGCGTTATTTTCAAACCACGCTTCACAGCTCAGGCCCCATGGAAAAGTGCAGTCGAATGCCGCCGTCGTCGTCCATCGCGTGGGCCAGGTCGAGGCGAATCGGCCCCACCGGGGAAACCCAGCGCACGCCGATGCCCACGCCGGTCTTGAGGTTCGGCAGTTCGAGTGTATTAAAGGAGTTGCCCTGGTCAACGAAGGTCGCGACCCGCCATTTTTCGGCCACGGAATACTGATATTCGACGCTACCGGCGATCATGTAGCGGCCACCGATGCGGTCGCCGTCGGAGTTTTCCGGGGACAGGCTTTGATAGTCATAGCCGCGCACGCTCTGATCGCCACCGGCGAAAAAGCGCAGCGACGGCGGCACGGATTTGTAGCCGTTGGTGGCGCTGCCGCCGACCTGCACTCGACCAAGGAAACGGTGTTTATCGAAGACCGTGGTCAAGCCTTTGACCAACGCAGTGCCGTAGACCAGGTTGGTGTCCGAACCCAGGCCTTCCTTGGCCACTTTGGTCTCGAATTCCAGGCGATAGCCGTTGTGCGGGTCGATGCGGTTGTCGCTTTTCAGGTAGGAATAACTGACGCCGGGCATCAGCAACGTGCTGAGCCCCGAGTCGTCGCCGAGCCGGTATTCCTCGCGTTGCCACTTGAGCGACACCACGCGCTGCCAACCGCTGGGCAACTTGCTGTGCCACTCAGGGCCTAGGGTCAGGAGTTTACTGAGAGAGTCCTTGTCGGCGATTTCTTCGTTTTGATAACCGCCAGCGAAACGCAATTTGTCGGTCAGCGGCGGGTCCAGAGGGATGTCGTAGAACACCCCGACGTTCTGTCGGGGCGCCGAAACTTCGGTCTCCCAGCCATAACTGTGACCCTGCGGGTTGACCCAGTGCCGGGTCCAGTTGGCCTTGACCCGGGGGCCGACGTCGGTGGAATAGCCAAGCCCCAGGCCCATGGTCCGTGGCTTGCGGGTTTCGAGTTTGACATCGACCGGGATCACGTCGTTCTTCGACGCGGTCGGTGCCGCATCCACCCGAACGCTTTCGAAATAGCCGCTCGATTGCATCGCCTGATTGAGCTCGGCGATCAGTTCGGAGTCGTATGGTGCGCCTTCCTTGAACGGCACCATGCGCCGCAGCAGGTCTTCATCGAACGGCGTGTCACCCTCGAAACTGACCTTGCCCAGCGCATAGCGCGGACCGCTGTCGTAGACGAGGTCGATGTCGGCGACGCCGGCACGCGGGTCCACCGACAATGTTTGATGAGTGAAGTGGCCGCTGAAGAAGCCATAGCGCGAGGCCTGATTCTGGATCAGTTTCTTGGCGTCTTCATAACGGCCATGGTTAAGCACCGCGCCGGTTGTCAGCGCAGCGCTTTTGGGGACACGAAAGGATTTGAGCGAGGCCGCCGGGCCGTCGACGCGAATCGTGACATTGCGCAAATGCACGGGCTCGCCAGGATCGATGTTGAGGATCAGGCGCGGCGTCTTGCCGCCCTTCACGTCGCTGTCGATCTGCGGCTGGTAATACCCCAAGGCCTGGGCGGCCTTGCGCGCCTGTTCCTCGGCGCCACGACTGAAGCGCAGCAAGGCTTCTTCGTCACGGCCGCCGAGGCTGCCGATATAGCCCTCTATATTGGCTTTCAGTTCATCGTTGGACGGTTTGATCCGCACATCCAATTCACTTTGCGCCAGTGCCGCGCAGCTGGTGATCAGCATCAGCACGCCACTGGTAATTCTTCCTGGAAACTTCATAGGCGCGGATGCTATCACGAGCTTGGGAGCGTGATAGAGCCTGGCGTGGCGTGAAAGTTCTACCTTTATGCCGTTGCTGTTTGTAACACCTGGGGATTGGCGTGGAAAAACACGTGTTCGCGGATCGGTCCGACGGCGACCTCGCCGATTTCCTTGTAGCCCTGCCGTTTATAGAACTCCAGATAACGTGGATTCCCGGTATCAAGGATCACGCCCTCGGAAGTTTCATCCACGGCGCACCAGTTGTGCACTGCTTGCAGCAGTTGCTCGCCAAAGTGCTTGCCCTGGAACTGCGGATGAATCCCCAGCAACGGCAGGACATGCACCGAGTCGGACGGCACGCAAGCAGCAACGGCGGCGTGGTAATCCAGATAGCGGCGGGTGCAACGGAAACCAGTGCTGAGCACCATGCGCAAGCGCCAGGCCCAGCTTTCAGTGATGCCCAGTCGACGTTGTGGCGGCGCGATCAGGGCGATGCCGATCAGGCGGTCGTTGACCAGCAAGCCGATGGCCGGCAAGTCCTGGAGAAAGTGTTGCTTGACCAGTTCCCGCACCGTCGCCCGCACGCGATGTTCGTAGCCGGGGCGTTCAGCCTCGAACAAATAGCCGAAGGTCGGTTCGTGCCGGTAAGCGTGGTAAAGCAGGGAGCGCGCTTCGTGGGCGTAGCCGCTGTCGAGCATGTGGATATCGGCTATGGCGGTCGAGGTTTCGGGCATAACGGTAGATCTCCCCGGGGCGCCACTCAAAATGGCGGCGCTCTTATTGGTACGAGCCTTTGGGTGGTAATACAGTTCCCCAACAGGTATAGACCAAGGCTGGATCTTCATCGACTGGACTGGCCCGATTCCTACAGGTCAGCTAGCATCGCCCTTTTGCCAGGACTGCCGACCATGAAGATCGTCTCCTTCAACATCAACGGGCTGCGCGCTCGCCCGCATCAGCTGGCGGCGCTGATCGAAAAGCACCAGCCGGACGTGATCGGGCTGCAGGAAACCAAGGTTCATGACGACCAGTTCCCGCTGGCCGAGGTTCAGGCGCTGGGTTATCACGTGTATTTCCACGGGCAGAAAGGCCATTACGGCGTCGCCCTGCTCTCCCGTAGAGAACCGATTGCGCTGCATAAAGGTTTCGCGACCGATGAAGAAGACGCCCAGCGCCGCTTCATCTGGGGCTCTTTCGCCGACGCCAATGGCGTGCCGGTGACCATAATGAACGGCTATTTCCCACAGGGCGAAAGCCGCGATCACCCGACCAAGTTCCCGGCCAAAGAGCGTTTCTACGGCGACTTGCAACAGTTGCTGGAAAGCCAATTCAGCAATGAACAGCCGGTGGTGGTCATGGGCGACGTGAACATCTCCCCGGAAGACTGCGACATCGGCATCGGCCCGGACAACATGAAACGCTGGCTGAAAACCGGTAAATGCAGCTTCTTGCCGGAAGAACGCGAGTGGATGGCCCGCCTGAAGAACTGGGGCCTGGTGGACAGTTTCCGCCACTTGAACCCGGACGTGGCCGACCGTTTCAGCTGGTTCGACTACCGCAGCCGCGGCTTCGAGGACGAGCCCAAGCGCGGGCTGCGGATCGACCTGATCATGGCGTCCCATGGACTGTTGCCGCGGGTGAAGGATGCAGGCGTGGATTACGAACTGCGCGGGATGGAAAAACCGTCCGATCATGCGCCGATCTGGCTTGAGTTGAGCTGATCCTCTCGACATCTACATAAATCAACTGTGGGAGCGAACTGTGGCGAGGGGATTTATCCCCGTTCGGCTGCGAAGCAGTCGTAAAACCGGAGAATGCGGTTCTTCTGAGAGACCGTAATCACAGGTTCAGGGCCGCTTCGCGCCCCAACGGGGATAAATCCCCTCACCACAGGCTCGCTCCCACATTTAGCAGCTGTCATCTTTTAGAAATCTTACTGACTTATTCTCCCGGCACTTCCTTTGGCCAAACAAGGTGCCGGCATGACGCTGCGCATATCGTTCCTGTTGATGCTGTGCGCCTGTTTGCCATTGACGGCTTCGGCCGGCGATTTGCCGACACCCGAAAACGGCCCGGTCCTGCGCATCCAGGGCTCCAACACTATCGGCGCCGCATTGGGGCCGGCGCTGGTCGAAGGCCTGATGCGCGAACAGGGCCTCATCAAGGTCCACAGCGAAATCCCGGATAAAGCCAACGAACAACGCATCGTCGGCGAAACCATTCAGGGACGCCGGGTTGTGGTGGACGTCGCGGCCCATGGTTCCAGCACCGGGTTCAGCGCCCTGAAAACCGCCTCCGCCGATCTTGCTGCCTCCTCGCGCCCGATCAAGGACAGCGAACGGGAAGACCTCAAATCCTTGGGCGACTTTAAAAGCCCCGGCGCGGAACAAGTCATCGCCATCGATGGACTGGCGATCATCCTCCATCCGCAAAATCCGCTGAACCCACTCACCACCGAACAACTGGCGCGAATCTTCAGCGGCGAGGCAAAAACCTGGGAAGAACTCGGCGGCCGTGGTGGGACGATTCATCTGTATGCACGTGATGATCAGTCGGGCACGTACGACACCTTCAAGGAATTGGTCCTCAGTCGTCGTGGGAAAACGCTGAATAGCGCCGCGAAACGCTTCGAATCCAGCGAGCAATTGTCCGACGCCGTCAGCCAGGATCCGCAAGGCATCGGTTTTATCGGTTTGCCATACGTGCGCCAGGCCAAAGCCGTGGCGATTGCCGATGGCCAGTCCCAGGCCATGTTGCCGCTCAATAACCTGATTGCCACGGAAGATTATCCGCTGTCCCGGCGGTTGTTCTTTTACCTGCCACCCAACGGGAAAAATCCGTGGGCACAAGCGTTGGTGGCGTTCGCGCAAAGCAGCAAAGGGCAGGAAATCGTCGCGTCTAACGGTTTTATCGCGCAGACCGTGCAAGCCATGAGTGTCACGCCGAACGCCTTGATGCCCGAGGGTTATCAAGCGCTAAGTCGCCACGCCCAACGGTTGTCGGTGAATTTCCGCTTCGAGGAAGGCAGCGCGACACTGGACAACAAGGCCCGGCAAGACTTGTCGCGGGTGCTCGACTATATAAAGCAGCGCGACAAAACCAATCGACAGGTGACGCTGGTTGGGTTTGGTGATGCCAAGAGCGATCCGGCGCGTGCCGACCTGTTGTCGAAGCTGCGGGCGATGGCGGTACGGCGGGAGCTGGTGAAAAGCGGCGTGGTGTTTCGCGAGATCCGCGGTTTTGGCGCCGAGATGCCGGTGGCGGCGAATAGCGCGGATGAGGGGCGGATCAAGAATCGGCGGGTTGAGGTTTGGGTGTATTGAACCTGCATGCGAACAAATGTGGCGGGGGAGCTTGCTCCCGCTCGGCTGCGCAGCAGTCGCAAAATCAGGCAACCCGGTACATCTGAAACACCGGGTTGCCGTATTTCAGGGCCGCTTCGCGCCCCAGCGGGAGCAAGCTCCCTCGCCACAACAGCCCACAGGGTTACTGCCCGCTACGCATCATCTCTTTCGGCACGTACTTGCCGATCTCGAACTTGCCGATCGCCGCGCGGTGCACTTCGTCCGGGCCGTCGGCCAGGCGCAGGGTGCGCTGCATGGCATACATGTAGGCCAGCGGGAAATCGTTGGAAACCCCTGCTCCGCCATGCATCTGGATCGCCCGGTCGATCACCCGCAAGGCCACGTTCGGCGCGACGACTTTGATCTGCGCGATCTCGCTCTTGGCCACTTTGTTGCCGACGGTGTCCATCATGTACGCCGCTTTCAACGTCAGCAGGCGTGCCATGTCGATTTCCATCCGCGAGTCGGCGATCTTGTCGATGTTGCCGCCCAGACGGGCCAGCGGTTTTCCGAATGCGGTACGGCTCACCGCACGTTTGCACATCAACTCCAGCGCACGTTCGGCCATGCCGATCGAACGCATGCAGTGGTGAATGCGGCCAGGACCAAGGCGACCTTGAGCGATTTCGAAGCCGCGCCCTTCGCCCAGCAGAACGTTTTCGTACGGCACCCGGACGTTTTCAAACAGCACTTCGGCGTGACCGTGAGGCGCGTCGTCGTAGCCGAACACCGGCAGCGGACGAACGATCTTCACGCCTGGGGCATCCACCGGCACCAGGATCATCGAGTGCTGGGCATGACGCGGCGCGTCGGGATTGCTCAGGCCCATGAAGATCAGGATCTTGCAGCGCGGGTCGCAGGCACCTGAGGTCCACCATTTCTTGCCATTGATCACCCACTCGTCGCCATCACGCACAGCGCGGGCGGCCATGTTGGTGGCGTCGGACGAAGCGACGTCCGGTTCGGTCATGGCAAACGCCGAGCGAATTTCGCCGCGCAGCAGCGGTTCGAGCCAGCGTTGCTTCTGCTCTTCGTTGGCGTAACGCACCAGCACTTCCATGTTGCCGGTGTCCGGCGCGGAGCAGTTGAAAGGCTCAGGACCGAGCAGCGAACGGCCCATGATTTCCGCCAATGGCGCGTATTCGAGGTTGGTCAGGCCGGCGCCGAGTTCGGACTCCGGCAGAAACAGATTCCACAACCCTTCAGCCTTGGCCTTGAGTTTGAGCTCTTCCATGATCGCGGTCGGCTGCCAGCGATCGCCTTCGGCGACCTGGCGCTCGAACACCGCTTCGGCGGGATAAACGTAGGTGTCCATGAACGCGGTCACGCGCTCACGCAGTTCTTGCACCTTGGGCGAATAAGCGAAATCCATGGGCAGCTCTACCTTTTTGACTGGGTTCAGAGGAGTTGTTCAGGTCATGTAATCGATGCTAGAACAGCTACGAAAATTTACCTAGCCTATTCTCGGCGTGTATTAACATTCATCACCGATATATGATCGGCTGATCATCAAGGCCAAAAACGCCCCTACAACAAGAGAGCCGCGTAATGAATCTGAGCAAGGTCGACCTCAACCTTTTCATCGTCTTCGACGCGATCTACACCGAAGCCAACCTGACCCGCGCCGGGCAGATTGTCGGCATTACTCAGCCAGCCGTCTCAAACGCTCTGGCCCGCCTGCGCGAGACCTTCAACGACCCGTTGTTCGTGCGTACTGCGCAGGGCATGGTGCCGACGCCGATGGCGCAGAACATCATCGGGCCGGTGCGTAACGCCCTCTCCCTGTTGCGCGTGTCGGTGCAGGAAAGCCGGATCTTCAACCCGTTGCAGGCGGTCAAGACGTATCGCATCAGCATGACCGACCTGACCGAAGCGGTCATTCTGCCGCCGCTGTTCCAGCGCCTGCGCCGCCTGGCGCCGACGGTGATCATCGAAAGTTTTCTGTCCAAGCGCCGTGAGACCACCAAGGAACTGGCCGCCGGGCGTCTCGACTTCGCAGTGGATGCGCCGCTCAACACCGACCCTCAGGTGCGTCACGTCAAGTTGATGGAAGACCGCTACGTGTGTGCGATGCGCAAGGGTCATCCGCTGGCGGGCAAGGAGAAATTCACCCTCGATGATTATCTGTCGCTGACGCACATTCATATTTCCAGCCGCCGCAGCGGCCTGGGGCATGTCGACCTGGCCCTGGGGAAAATGGGCATCCAGCGCAAGATCGCCCTGCGCTCGCAGCATTACCTGATGGCGTCCCAGGTGTTGCAGCAGACCGACATGGTCATGACCGTGCCGGAGCGCTTTGCCCGTCGTCATGACTTGTACTCGGTGAACTTGCCGGTCAACGACGTGCCGCCGGTGGAAACGCACCTCTATTGGCACGAAAGCACCGACCAGGACCCGGCCAACCGCTGGATGCGCGAACAAATGATTGAGTTGTGCCAGCAAGTGACGGCGCATGAGAAGAAGCTCGATAAGGTTTAGGGCTTTGGACCGCGTTATCGTTCTTCGCGGGCAAGCCCGCTCCCACAGGTATAACGCGATCTCTGTGGGAGCGGGCTTGCCCGCGAAGAGGCCAGTGATATCAATGAAGATCCCTGCCCCTTGACGTAAACGTCAACCTGCCATTAGCTTAGCGCCATGACCTTCTTCGAGCGCTTCCATGAGCAGCCAGACCTATAGCATTTCCGACCTCGCCCGCGAGCTCGACATCACCACGCGGGCCATTCGCTTTTATGAAGAGCAAGGCCTGCTCAGCCCTGAGCGGCGTGGCCAGGAACGCGTGTACACGCCCCGTGACAAGGTCAGCCTGAAGCTGATCCTGCGGGGCAAGCGCATTGGCTTCTCCCTGGCCGAGTGCCGTGAGCTGATCGAACTCTACGACCCGACCGGCGGCAACCAGAAACAACTGCAAACCATGCTGAGCAAGATCGCCGAGCGCCGCGAACAGCTGGAGCAGCAGATGCTCGACATCGAGCAGATGAAGCTGGAACTGGACACGGCGCAGGAACGCTGCACCCAGGCGCTGGAGCAGACGATCAAGAGCCAGCAGGCCGTCCAATAATCGTACGAAGATCCAGTGTGGGAGCGGGCTTGCTCGCGAAAGCGGTGTGTCATTCAACACTGATTTCGACAGACCTGACGCTTTCGCGAGCAAGCCCGCTCCCACAGTAGATCGTCGTTCACCCACTATCACAGGTGAATCCCCATGCCTCTCCCCACCCACGTACGCCTGGTCGAAGTCGGTCCCCGCGACGGTCTGCAAAACGAAGCCCAACCCATCAGCGTTGCCGACAAGGTGCAACTGGTCGACGCGCTGACCGCAGCGGGCCTTGGCTATATAGAAGTCGGCAGTTTCGTTTCGCCCAAGTGGGTGCCGCAAATGGCCGGTTCCGCCGAAGTGTTCGCGCAGATCCAGCGCAAACCGGGCGTGACCTATGGCGCCCTCGCCCCCAACCTGCGCGGGTTTGAGGATGCGATCACGGCCGGGGTCAAGGAAGTCGCGGTGTTCGCGGCGGCGTCCGAAGCGTTTTCCCAACGCAACATCAATTGCTCGATCAGCGAAAGCCTGGAGCGCTTCGTGCCGATCATGGAAGCGGCCAAACAAAACGGCGTCAGCGTGCGCGGTTACGTGTCGTGCGTGTTGGGCTGCCCCTACGAGGGTAACGTCGCGCCGGAACAAGTCGCCCGGGTCGCCCGCGAGCTCTATGCCATGGGCTGCTATGAAGTCTCCCTCGGCGACACCATCGGCACCGGCACCGCCGGCGCGACCCGCAAGATGTTCGATGTGGTCTCGGCCGAGGTGCCGCGTGAAAAACTCGCCGGGCACTTCCACGACACCTATGGCCAGGCCATGGCCAACATCTATGCGAGCCTGCTGGAAGGCATCTCGGTGTTCGACAGCTCCATCGCCGGCCTCGGCGGCTGCCCATACGCCAAGGGTGCCAGCGGCAACGTCGCCACCGAAGACGTGGTTTACCTGCTCAACGGCCTGGGCATTAAGACCGGCATTGACCTGGACGCGTTGATTCTGGCCGGTCAGCAGATTTGCGCAGTGCTGGGGCGACCAACCGGCTCGCGCGTGGCCAAGGCTCGTAGCGCACAGTGAGGCGTGAGGTGTTACCGCTGCGCCTGAAACGTGGGGCGTAAGCGAGTAACACGGAAACAAATTGTCTGGTTTCGCCCGAAGGAAAAATCCGACAAAATCTTAACTATTTGATTTATAACGATTTTTAAAAGTTGGCACGGCTTCTGCTATCTCTACTGCATAACAAGAACAAAAAAAGCGGCAAACCTAATAAAAATAAGACGTAACGACTCTGACATAACAAAAACAACACGGCAGAGACGCAGCTAACAGATTTTTTTGGAGAGGATGTGCTTTTCAGGGTGCTTTTCGGAGTAACCCGCAACCGGGCAGAGAACAATAAAACTACCTTCAGGTAGCTCCCGAACTGGTTGGATCGCTCAGCGAAAAAGTAGATCAGCGCTCAAAAAAATACGTTTGCTCTTGATCCCGGATGGGGATCGACAAAAACAGCGGTAAAGGGCCACGGTCACTAAAAACAACAACAGACCGCCCCTCAATAATAAAAAAAGAGCACGCGCAACGAAAATTAAAGGGGAGCTTCGGCTCCCCTTTGTGCTTTCTGCGATTTGTGTTTTCACCACCGCCCCTGTGGGAGCCAGCCTGCTGGCGATTGCGGTGATTCAGACACTCCGCTATCGCCAGCAGGCGGGCTCCCACCAGAGAGAATTTATCAGCCCTGCTTTTCGCGCAATTCCTCGATACTGATCTCGCGCATCCGGAATTTCTGGATCTTGCCGGTCACGGTCATCGGAAACTCTTCCACAAACTTGAAGTAACGCGGCGTCTTGAAGTGCGCGATGCGTTCCTTGCACCAGGCTTGCAGCTCTTGCTCGGTCGCACTGTGGCCCGGGTGGAACTTGATCCAGGCAACAATCTCTTCGCCATAGCGCGAACACGGAATCCCGATCACCTGCACGTCCGCCACCGCCGGGTGGGTGAAGAAGAACTCTTCCAGCTCACGCGGGTAAATGTTCTCACCGCCGCGGATGATCATGTCCTTGTTACGCCCGGCAATGCATACGTAACCCTCGTCGTTCATGCTCGCCAGGTCGCCGGTGTGCATCCAGCCCGCTTGATCGATGGCTTCGGCGGTGCCTTGCGGATTGTTCCAGTAGCCGAGCATCACGCTGTAACCGCGGGTGCACAGTTCGCCAATGGTGCCGCGCGGCACCAGGTTGCCCGCTTCGTCGATGATCTTGCTTTCCAGTTGCGGCTGGGTGCGGCCGACGGTGGTGACGCGCAATTCCAGCTCGTCTGAAGGACCGGTCTGCAAAGACACGGGGCTGGTTTCTGTCATGCCATAGGCAATCTGCACTTCGCTCATGTGCATCTCGCTGATGACCCGGCGCATGACCTCGATCGGACACGTCGCCCCGGCCATGATCCCGGTGCGCAGGCTCGACAGATCGAACTCGGCGCGCTTGGGTTGATCAAGCATCGCGATGAACATGGTCGGCACGCCGTAGAGCGCGGTGGCTTTTTCTTCGGCTACCGTGGTCAGGGTCAAGAGCGGATCGAACGCATCGTTGGGGTAAATCATGGTGCTGCCGTGGGTGATGCAGCCGAGATTGCCCATGACCATGCCGAAGCAGTGATACAACGGCACCGGGATCACCAAGCGATCATCGGCGGTCAGCCCGAGGCTTTCACCGACCATGTAACCGTTGTTGAGAATGTTGTAGTGACTGAGGGTCGCGCCTTTCGGGAAACCGGTGGTGCCGGAGGTGTACTGGATGTTCACCGCTTGGTCGAAGTTCAAGCTGTCCTGGCGTTCGCGCAATTGTTCAGCGGACACGCTGGCAGCGAGATCGCCCAATTGCGACCACGGCAGGAAACCCGACGGTGGTTGCGCATCCAGGCTGATGACGCCGCGCAATTCCGGCAGGCGTTCGCTGTGTAGCTTTCCGATGGATTGCTCCGCCAATTCAGGCACCAGGCCTTGCAGCATGCCGTGATAGTCGGAGGTCTTGAAAGCACCGGCGCAGACCAGCCATTGGCAGCCGGATTGCTTCAGCACGTATTCGAGTTCGGAGCTGCGATAGGCCGGATTAATGTTGACCAGGATCACGCCGATCTTCGCGCTGGCAAACTGGCTGATGCACCACTGCGCGCAATTCGGGGCCCAGATACCGAGGCGGTCGCCGGCCTGCAAGCCCAGCGCCAACAGGGCTCTGGCGTGCAGGTCGACGGCATCGGCCAGTTGCTGCCAGGTGTAGCGCAACTGCTGATGGCGCACGACCAGCGCCTCCCCGTCCGGATATTGCGTGACGGTCTGATCGAACTTCTCGCCGATGGTCATCGCTAACAACACTTTGTTCTGGGAACCACGGGTATAGCTGCGCTGCGGGCTTGCACTGGGTTGATCCATGACGACCCCTATTGTCTTTATTAGTGGGTGTTGGGCGGCCTCCACAGGGTTGGCTCGCCTTCTATGAACTGGCCCTACTGTCGCTCAAGTTGACGTTAACGTAAAGGGTGATTGACAGCCATTCGTCACAGGCTTACGTTAACGTAAAGGTGAGAGCCGAAACACTGCCCTCCCCACCCTACAAAAAAGCCAAAAGGTGACCCATGAGCTACCCATCCCTGAACTTTGCCCTCGGTGAAACCATCGATATGTTGCGCGATCAGGTTCAGTCCTTCGTCGCCAAAGAGATCGCCCCGCGCGCCGCTCAGATCGACATCGACAATCTGTTCCCGGCCGACCTGTGGCGCAAATTCGGCGACATGGGCCTGCTCGGCGTTACCGTGCCGGAAGAATACGGCGGTGCTGGCCTGGGCTATCTGGCGCACGTAGTGATCATGGAAGAAATCAGCCGCGGCTCGGCGTCGGTCGCCCTGTCCTACGGCGCGCATTCCAACCTCTGCGTCAACCAGATCAACCGCAACGGCAATCACGAACAGAAAACCAAGTACTTGCCCAAGCTGATCAGCGGCGAACACATCGGCGCCCTGGCCATGAGCGAACCGAATGCCGGTTCCGACGTGGTGTCGATGAAACTTCGCGCCGATAAACGTGGCGATCACTACGTTCTCAACGGCAGCAAAACCTGGATCACCAACGGTCCGGACGCCAACACCTACGTGATCTACGCCAAGACCGACCTGGAAAAAGGTCCCCACGGCATCACCGCATTCATCGTCGAACGTGACTGGAAAGGCTTCAGCCGCAGCAACAAATTCGACAAGCTCGGCATGCGCGGCTCCAACACCTGCGAGCTGTTCTTCGATGACGTCGAGGTACCGGAAGAAAACATCCTCGGCATGCTCAACGGCGGCGTGAAAGTGCTGATGAGCGGACTCGACTACGAACGCGTCGTGCTGTCCGGCGGCCCGACCGGCATCATGCAAGCCTGCATGGACCTGATCGTTCCGTACATCCATGACCGCAAGCAATTCGGCCAAAGCATCGGCGAGTTCCAGCTGATCCAGGGCAAAGTCGCCGACATGTACACCCAACTCAACGCCAGCCGCGCCTACTTGTATGCGGTGGCCCAGGCCTGCGAGCGTGGCGAAACCACCCGCAAGGACGCCGCCGGCGTGATCCTCTACAGCGCCGAACGCGCCACGCAAATGGCCCTCGACGCGATCCAGATTCTTGGCGGCAACGGCTACATCAACGAATTCCCGGCGGGTCGTCTGCTGCGTGACGCCAAGCTGTACGAAATCGGCGCCGGCACCAGTGAGATTCGTCGCATGCTGATCGGTCGCGAACTGTTCAACGAAACCCGCTAAACGGAGCTGTCCATGGCTATCCTGCATACCCAGCTCAACCCCCGTTCGGCGGAGTTCGCGGCCAACAGCGCGGCGATGCTCAAACAGGTCGACGCCCTGCACACCCTGCTCGCCCAAGTGCAGCAAGGTGGCGGCCCGAAGGCGCAAGAGCGTCATACATCGCGGGGCAAATTGCTGCCGCGTGAGCGGATCAATCGCCTGCTCGATCCGGGCTCGCCGTTTCTCGAGATCAGCCAACTGGCGGCCTACGCGGTGTACGGCGAAGACGTTCCGGCGGCTGGCGTAATTGCCGGGATCGGCCGCGTGGAAGGCGTCGAGTGCATGATCGTCGCCAACGACGCAACCGTGAAAGGTGGCTCGTATTACCCGCTGACCGTGAAAAAACACCTGCGCGCGCAGACTATCGCTCAGCAAAACCGCTTGCCGTGCATCTATCTGGTGGACTCCGGCGGCGCCAACCTGCCGCGTCAGGATGAAGTGTTTCCGGACCGTGAGCATTTTGGGCGGATCTTCTTTAACCAGGCCAACATGAGCGCCATGGGCATTCCGCAAATCGCGGTGGTCATGGGCTCCTGCACCGCCGGTGGCGCTTACGTGCCAGCGATGGCTGACGAAGCGATCATGGTGCGCCAGCAGGCCACCATTTTCCTTGCTGGTCCGCCGTTGGTAAAAGCGGCGACGGGTGAAGTGGTCAGCGCCGAAGACCTCGGCGGGGCCGATGTGCACTGCAAGATTTCCGGTGTCGCCGACCACTACGCCGAGAGCGACGAACATGCCCTGGCCATTGCGCGACGCAGCGTTGCCAACCTCAACTGGCGCAAACTCGGCGAACTGCAACTTCGCACGCCGATCGCCCCGCTCTACGCCAGCGACGAGTTGTACGGCGTGGTCTCGGCCGACGCCAAGCAACCGTTCGATGTGCGCGAAGTGATCTCGCGGCTGGTCGACGGGTCGGTGTTCGACGAATTCAAAGCGCTGTTCGGGACCACGCTGGTGTGCGGCTTCGCGCATCTGCACGGTTACCCGATCGCGATCCTTGCCAACAACGGCATCCTGTTCGCCGAAGCCGCGCAGAAAGGCGCGCACTTCATCGAACTCGCCTGCCAGCGCGGCATTCCGTTGCTGTTCCTGCAAAACATCACCGGTTTCATGGTCGGCCAGAAATACGAGGCCGGCGGCATCGCCAAGCACGGCGCAAAACTGGTGACCGCGGTGGCGTGCGCCAAGGTGCCTAAATTCACGGTGATCATTGGCGGCAGTTTTGGCGCCGGTAACTACGGCATGTGCGGCCGCGCTTACGATCCGCGCTTCCTGTGGATGTGGCCGAACGCGCGCATCGGCGTGATGGGCGCCGAACAGGCGGCAGGCGTGTTGGTCCAGGTCAAACGCGAGCAAGCCGAGCGCAGTGGCCAGGGTTTCAGCGCCGAGCAGGAAGCCGAGATCAAGCAGCCGATCCTCGATCAATACGAAGAACAGGGCCACCCTTACTACTCCAGCGCACGGCTGTGGGACGACGGTGTCATCGACCCGGCGCAAACCCGCGACGTGTTGGCCCTGGCCTTGTCTGCGTCGCTGAACGCGCCAATCGAACCGAGCCGCTTCGGCGTGTTCCGGATGTGATCGGGAGAAAATCATGAGCGACTTCAACACCCTCGAACTGCTGACCGACCCACGAGGTTTCGCGACCCTGTGGCTCAGCCGTGAAGAAAAGAACAACGCGTTCAACGCCGAGATGATCCGCGAACTGATCCTCGCCCTGGACAAGGTGTCGACCGATGCCAGCCTGCGGTTTCTGCTGGTGCGCGGCCGCGGCAAGCATTTCAGCGCCGGTGCCGACCTGGCCTGGATGCAGCAATCGGCCGAGCTCGATTACCACACCAACCTCGACGACGCCCGGGAACTGGCGGAGTTGATGTACAACCTCGCCAAACTGAAAATCCCGACCCTGGCCGTGGTTCAGGGCGCGGCTTATGGCGGCGCGCTGGGCCTGATCAGTTGCTGCGACATGGCGATTGGCGCCGATGACGCGCAGTTTTGCCTGTCGGAAGTACGCATCGGCCTGGCGCCGGCGGTCATCAGCCCATTCGTGGTGCAAGCCATTGGCGAACACGCGGCACGTCGCTATGCGCTGACCGCCGAGCGTTTCGGCGGCCAACGGGCGCGGGAGATAGGCCTGTTATCGGAGAGCTATCCGGTCGCTGAGCTGGAACAGAACGTGGAAAAGTGGATCGACAACCTGCTGCTCAACAGCCCGGCCGCCATGCGCGTCAGCAAGGATTTGCTGCGCGAAGTCGGCAACGGCGCGCTGACCCCGGCGCTACGTCGTTACACCGAGAATGCCATCGCCCGCATCCGCGTCAGCCCCGAAGGCCAGGAGGGCCTGCGCGCCTTTCTGCAGAAGCGTCCGCCGAGCTGGCAAGCCCCGACCACCACCAAGGAGCCGCGTTGATGAGCGCACCTGTTCTCACCACCCTGCTGGTGGCCAACCGTGGCGAAATCGCCTGCCGGGTCATGCGTACCGCCAAAGCCCTGGGCCTGACCACCGTGGCCGTGCACAGCGCCACTGACCGTGAAGCCCGACACAGCCGCGAAGCGGATATCCGCGTCGACCTCGGCGGCAGCAAAGCCGCTGACAGTTACCTGCAAATCGATAAACTGATCGCGGCGGCCAAGGCCAGCGGCGCTCAGGCGATTCATCCCGGTTATGGCTTTTTGTCCGAGAACGCCGGGTTCGCCCGTGCCATTGAAGACGCCGGCCTGATCTTCCTCGGCCCGCCCGCCTCGGCCATTGACGCGATGGGCAGCAAGTCCGCCGCGAAAGCCTTGATGGAAACCGCTGGCGTGCCCCTCGTGCCTGGCTATCACGGCGAAGCCCAGGACTTCGACACCTTCCGCGACGCCTGCGAACGCATCGGTTATCCGGTGCTGCTCAAGGCCACGGCGGGCGGCGGTGGTAAAGGCATGAAAGTGGTCGAGGACGTCAGTCAGTTGGCCGAAGCCCTGGCCTCGGCGCAACGCGAGGCAAAATCCTCGTTTGGCGATTCGCGGATGCTGGTGGAGAAATACCTGCTCAAGCCGCGTCATGTGGAGATCCAGGTGTTCGCCGATCAGCACGGTAACTGCCTGTACCTCAATGAACGTGACTGCTCGATTCAGCGTCGCCATCAGAAAGTCGTCGAAGAAGCGCCCGCTCCCGGCTTGAGCCCGGAACTGCGTCGCGCCATGGGCGAAGCCGCCGTGCGTTCGGCGCAGGCCATCGGCTATGTCGGCGCCGGCACCGTGGAGTTTTTGCTGGATTCGCGCGGCGAGTTTTTCTTCATGGAGATGAACACGCGTCTGCAGGTCGAGCACCCGGTGACCGAAGCGATCACTGGCCTCGATCTGGTGGCGTGGCAGATTCGTGTGGCGCGCGGTGAAGCGTTGCCGATGACTCAAGAACAGGTTCCGTTGATCGGCCATGCGATTGAAGTGCGGCTGTATGCCGAAGACCCAAGCCATGATTTCCTGCCGGCCACCGGGCGCCTGGCGCTGTATCGCGAATCAGCCGAAGGCCCGGGACGTCGGGTCGACAGCGGCGTCGAAGAAGGCGATGAGATTTCGCCGTTCTACGACCCGATGCTCGGCAAGTTGATTGCCTGGGGCGAGGACCGTGAACAGGCGCGACTGCGATTGTTGAGCATGCTCGATGAGTTTGCGATCGGCGGGCTGAAGACCAACATCAACTTCCTGCGCCGGATCATCGCTCACCCGGCATTCGCTGCGGCGCAACTGGATACCGGGTTTATTCCGCGTTATCAGGAGCAATTGTTGCCAGAGCCTGCGGACCTCAGTGATGAGTTTTGGCAAGCCGCCGCCCAGGCGTTTGCGCAGAGCCAGCCGGGTACTCCGCGGGCTGATGACCTGAGTTCGCCTTGGGCTGTGGGCAATGGTTTCCGGGCGGGACTGCCGAGAGAAATCACCCTTCACTTGAGTTGCGAAGGACAGGACCGGGCGCTGACGCTGGGTAACGTTGACACCCACACCGCACAGCTCAAGGGTGAGCAGTTGCTGACCGAACACGACGGCGTGCGTCGCCAGCACCGGGCAATCCGTCGTGGCGAGGTGGTGTATCTGCAATGGGAAGGTGAATTGCGCCGCATCGAGGCCTACGACCCGATCAGTGCCGTCGAAGCCAGCCACAGCCATCAAGGTGGGCTCACCGCGCCCATGAACGGCAGTATCGTGCGCGTACTGGTCGAGGCAGGGCAAACGGTCGAAGCCGGGGCGCAACTGGTGGTGCTGGAAGCAATGAAGATGGAGCACAGCATTCGCGCGCCTCACGCCGGGGTGATCAAGGCGCTGTATTGCCAGGAAGGCGATATGGTCAGCGAAGGCAGTGCGTTGGTCGAACTGGAAGAAGCGTGAAATGAAGATCGGTCCTACGCATTACGAGGACCGATCTGACTAGAATTTAGCCGTTGCCTGAACCACTACACCGAGGATTCGACACTCTTCGGTGAACAGGGCTTTCGGATACGTCGGATTGAGCGGGACCAGGTAACGCTGCCCGCCCTCCTCGATCAGCTTGCGAAAGATCGCTTCGACGCTGTCCGCCCATTGCGCGATCACCAGTTTTCCGGGTTCCGGCACAATGGCCGGGTCCACCAGGATCATCATGCCCTCGGCAATGCTGATTCCGCTCGGCGCGGTCATAGCGTCGCCGACCACTTCGAGCCAGAAGGCCGCGCCCTGAGCGTGGTAATCGGTCAGTTCGAATCGCGGCTTGCCGTAGACCGAGAGCTCACCGTCACGCACCTCGGCAGGCAGGCGCCAGTCACTGACCGGGTAACGGAAGTACGGGTTGTACTTGTGCGTCAGGGACATCTCGTCGTCCTGCAGCACCACGGGCTCCCGGATCACCATTGCCACTTCCAGAAAATCCATCCCGAGCGCGCGCAAGACACGATTCATGTCTTCGATGCTCGGCTGACGGCGTTTATTCAGCCAATGACCCACGCCACCCTGGGACATCCCGAGGCGATCGGCGAGTACTTCCTGAGTGACTTTGAGTTCACTCATCTTGGCTTTGACCAACTCAATCCATTTATCCATGGGCGGCACGATACGTCGCGGACTCCGAGCAACAAAACACAAATTGTAGTATTTAAATTCTCGTCACAAATACAGTTCGTACTAGGATTGTTTCACGGATCTGAATCTATCACGGAGCTTGCCATCGCCATGACGTTACCCAGCAATGACCTGTCGGATATGCAAATGGACACCACCCTCACCTCGCCCAAAGGCAACGCCGCCGCGCAAAAAGCCTTGGACTATTACTTGAAACCAACTGTGTCAGAAGCGGTGGTCGAGGAGCGATTTTTTGATGTGAACCCTGCCGTCAGCGGTGAAGAGGCGCTGGTGCATGCGTCGGATCTGTTGCGGTGTGCCGCGGCGACGGCCTACGAGTCGGCCAGCAACCTGAACGGCGCAAGGCGCGATCTGGCCTTTTCGACGGTGCATATGATCGACATGGCCAAGGCGATGATTGATCGCTCTTTACAAGGGCATCAGAGCGTTTGAGTCGGACGCTCTGCTGAGGAAGACGGGAAAGAATTTTCCAATCGCGCAGATAAAATCATTTGACTTGCAAACGAGAATGATTATTATTGCATTCAGCTGATCGCGAGATCAGTCGATGGACCAAGAGACCTTAGGTCGGTCTCCTGGACTATCTCCTCATCAGGCTAATCACGGTTTTTGACCCGGCTTTTTGCCGGGTCTTTTTTTTGCCAGTTATTCTGGCTTTGGCTTCAGGCTAATGAAGTCTTCAGGTGTTGCGAATTCGATTGGAGCGGATGATATCAAAAGAGTATCCATTGGCAAGAGAAGCCCGGCATCATTGGCCCAAACTAAAGAAAAATAGCACTTGAGAATCACTAGCACAGTCTCTAAGCTGCGTCTGCGTCAAGGAAGACGCCCCCCTTTTACCCCGCAATTTCCCCCGGTTTTTCCCCTCCCAGCGTGTAAAGTAGCAGCCATAAAAATCATATTCAGGAATCGACTATGACCGTGGCTAAATCTTCTTTCGACATCAGCGCCAATTTCGACAGCGGCAACATTGAAGTGCTGGACATCAGCAATCCACTTCAAGCCCTGCTCGCCATCAAACCCGACACCCGCAGCCAACATTTCCAGTGGTTCCATTTCAAGGCCAGCGGTCTGCACGTCGGTCAAGAGCACTGGTTTCGACTGAACAATGCCAGCAAGTCCTCGTATAACAAGGCCTGGGACGGTTATCAGGCCGTGGCGTCCTACGACCACGTCAACTGGTTCCGCGTGCCGACCATCTTCGAAGGCGACTGCCTGCGTTTCAGCCTCGAAGCCACGGCCACCCACGCCTGGTTTGCCTATTTCGAACCCTACAGCCGTGGCCGTCATGACTGGCTGATCGAACAGGCGCAGACCAAGGCCGGCGCCGAGCTGCTGGCGACCGGCAAAAGCGCGGAAGGTCGTGACATCCAGTTATTGCGTAAAGGCACCGGCGCCGAAGGTCAGCGCAAGGTCTGGATGATTGCCCAGCAACACCCCGGCGAACACATGGCCGAGTGGTTCATGGAAGGCGTGATCGAACGTCTGGAAAAGCACGACGACCCGGTCCTGAACAAACTGCTGGCCAGCGCCGACCTGTACCTGGTGCCGAACATGAACCCGGACGGAGCCTTCCACGGTCACCTGCGCACCAACGCCATGGGCCAGGACCTGAACCGCGCCTGGCAGAGCGCCAGCCAGGAAATCAGCCCGGAAGTGCTGTTCGTTCAGCAACAAATGGAAAAGCACGGCGTCGACTTGTTCCTCGACATCCATGGCGATGAAGAAATCCCCTACGTGTTCACCGCCGGCTGCGAAGGCAACCCGGGCTACACGCCGCGGATCGAAAAACTCGAAACCCATTTCCGCGATCACCTGAAACACCTGACCAAGGACTTCCAGACCAAGCACGGCTACACCCGCGACGAACCGGGCAAGGCCAACATGACGCTGGCTTGCAACAGTGTCGGTCAGAAGTTCGACTGCCTGTCGCTGACCCTGGAAATGCCCTTCAAGGACAACAACGACGCGCCTAACGCGCTGACTGGTTGGTCGGGCAAGCGCTCCAAGCAATTAGGCAAGGACGTGCTGACGACCGTTGCCGATATGATCGATACCCTTCGCTGACAACGCGGTCCATGTAGCAGCTGCCGAAGGCTGCGTCCGGCTGCGAAGCAGTCGTAAAACCAAACACCGCGGTCTTTCATATCAACCGAGGTGTCCGAATTACGACCGCTTCGCAGCCGAACGCAGGCTGCGCCAGCTGCTACAGGTCATCAGCGATCCTTCCCGCGCAACATGCTATCCAGCACCTCATCACGTCGCACCCAACCGTGAAACAACGCTGCTGCCAGATGCAACAGCACGGTTAGAAACAGCAGATACGCCAGATACCCATGAGCCTTGCGCAGAAACGCAAACATCTGTGCATTGGCCGGCAGGATCGACGGCAACTGAATCGAATTGCTGAGCATCACCGGGTCCCCCGCCGCCGAGATCATCGCCCAGCCCAGCAGCGGCAAAATCAGCATCAACGCGTACAGCAAAACATGCGAAGCCTTTGCCGCTATCACCTGCCAACCGGGCAAGTCCGCCGGCAACGGGGGTTGCTGCGTGGAAAAACGCACCACCAGCCGCACAATCACCAGCAACAGAATCGCGATGCCCAAGGGTTTGTGCAGATGGATCAGCCATTCATGCCGCTCGGACACCGAGGCCACCATGCCCGCGCCGATAAACAGCATGGCAATGATCATCAGCGCCATCAGCCAATGCAGCAGCCGCGCCAACGGTGCGAAATGGTTAGGTTGAGCGCTCATTGATGAGCCTCCTGTTTAGCGTTGGCGGCAGGCAACTGTTTGACTTCACTGGTGCGGCGCAGGTAGGAACTGGCGTACCCCGCCGAGCGCGCGGCGAGCAATGGGTCGTCGGAACCTTCGATACCGGCCGGTAATACGAGGGGGTCGTAGTTGATGTCACGGCATTCGCCGTCGAGTTGCGGTTGCGTGCGTTCCAGCACCAAGGTGCCGGCGTTCACCACTTTGCGGCCGTCAGGCCAGGCCTTGCTGGCGTCGTTGACCGGATCACCGGCGTTCGCCAGGGTGATGTTCAACTGCCAACGCAGCGGCCCGGCGGACAAACGTTGAACCAGGTCTTTTTCCAGGAAGTCAGCCCCTTCAGGCGCCGTGGCACCCGCCGCATCCTGAGCAATCGGCGTCATGCTCCAACGCACCGCTTGGCGCTGACCGGCCGCGTTCACCAGGTAAAACGCGTTGACACTGTTGTAGGTCTCCGTCGCATAACTGGCTGACGGCTTGGCAGTCTTGATCCAGGCCAGGAACGGCGCGGCTTCCGGGTGAGCGCCAAAGAAGGCCGGAACCGCCGCGGGGTTCGGCTTGCCGGTGGCCGGGTCCGGCGATTGCGCTTGCTGCAATTGATAAAACGCTTCAGGCGTGCCCACCGGGAACACCGGCATGCTGTTCATCCCGGTGCGCCATTGCTGACCGTTAGCCTGGGTGAAACGCAACGCCATGCTGCGGATCGGCACGCTGTTGTCAGGCGCGTAGGGATTGCCCGCAGGCAATGCGAAACGCCCGACCACCGGGGTCTGCGGCTCGCTGAAGACCTGGGCGCTGGAATAGCTGCGTGCCTCGCCACTGCTCTCGAAATGCCCGATCACGCACACCCCTTTGGAGTGGTTACGGCGAAACCCCGGGTGCACGCCGTTGTTGGTTTCCAGCACATTGATCAGCTTTTTCGGCGTCAAGCGCTGTGGGTCGAGTGTGCCGTTGACGTAGGCAAAAGCCCCGGCCAAAACAGCGACGACCACAGCAATGCCGGCCAGGCGAAATGCCCGGCTCGCGGCACTCAAGGGTGGCCGGGTGGGCGGTGATGAGCGATCTACCATGAATGACTCCAGGGCCATCGGCCACAAGTGAGAAGAACCAAGCAGACGTACGCCACACCGCTTTATTCCATCGCCCGGTATTTATTTTTTCAGGCGTGGAATAACCTCCAATGGCGGGCGTCTCCCTGACACTCACCACAGCGTAGTGACTAGTCAGAACTTCATGAACGATATCGACGAACAACTCAGAGAAATCATTCCCAGACTGCGCCGGTTTGCCGTGTCGTTGACACGCAATCCCAGCAGCGCAGACGATCTGGTGCAGTCGAGCCTGGAGCGCGCCCTGTCGAGTTGGGGCGACAAACGTGCCGAGGGCGATTTGCGCGCCTGGCTGTTTTCTATTCTTTACCGGCAATTTCTCGACGCTCATCGGCGCACCCGGCGTTACGCGCGGATGCTCGAATTCTTTACCGGCCGTGACGATGCCGAGCCGTCGGTAGAACGCACCGTGATTGCCCAATCCACCCTGCAAGCCTTCGACCAGCTCACCACTGAACAGCGCGCGCTGCTGCTCTGGGTGTCGGTGGAAGGTTTGAGTTATAAAGAGGTCGCCGAGATTCTCGACGTCCCGACCGGCACCGTGATGTCCCGCCTGTCCCGCGCCCGTCAGGCCCTGCGCCAACTCAGCGACGGCGAAATCACCAGCCCTTCTCTGCGGATACTCAAATGATCAGCATGCCCCCGAGCGAACGCGACCTGCACGCCTACGTCGATCATCAACTCAACGACGCCGACCGACGCCTGATGGAAACCTACCTGGCGAGCAATCCGGAAACCGCCGCGCAAGTGCGCGACTGGCAGCAGGACGCCCAACAACTGCGCGCGGCCATGAGCGGCGCGTTGCACTACACGGCCAACCCGGACCTCGACCCGGCGTTGATCCGCCAACGAATCAGACGCCAGTCCCGCCGTCATCTGGCCAGCGCTGCGGTGCTGTTGATCGCCGTCAGCGTGGGCGGATTGAGCGGCTGGCAGGCGCGGGAAATGACGCTGGTCAGCGCGCCACCGCCGATGACCGATGCGATGCAGGCTTACCGTTTGATCGCCCAGCAAGGCATCCTGCCGGCCGACTACAAGGTCAGCGACGACGGCGACATGCAGGGTTGGCTCGACCGCTATTTCTCTCACGCCAATCGCCTGCCGGACCTGTCGGGCTCAGGCTTCAAACCGGTCAGCGGCCGCTTGCTCAGCACCGAGCAAGGGCCGGCGGCGATGGTGGTTTACGAGGATCAGGGCGGGCACAAGATCAGCTTCTACGTGCGACCACCCGGGCCGAAAAACAACCTGCTGCCTCGGGGCAGTCGCAGCGATGGTGAATTACAGGCCGAGTATTGGTCCGGCGCCGGTTACAACTATGCGATGGTCAGCCCGAGCGATACACCGGCGGCGCAGATGCTCAAGCAGACCACCCAGTTCTGACCACACCACCGATCCCCCTGTGGGAGCGATGATGTGAGGGATGTGTTCAGCCCTGCCCGAACACTTGCGAAGGCCTGCGCAACAACGGATCAAACGGATTGATCCGCGGCCCGATCAACGCCGCTTCGCGCTTGAGCATCTCCACCACCGTCGGCAAACGGTCCGGCCCCAGGCGATCACTCACCGTGGCTACGCTCAACGCCGCCACGGCCCGCCCCTCGCGATCCAGAATCGGCACTGCCACCCCGGCCATGCCTTGCAGCACGCCAGTGTTGCGCCCGGCGTAACCCAGCGTGCGCACATTCTCGACTTCCGAACGCAGGAACACCTCGTCGTACAGGTGAAAATCCTTGAGCCGCGGCAAGTTGTAATGGATCACCGTATCGCGCTCCTCCTCCGGCAGAAACGCCAGAATCGCCAGGCTGCCCTGCCCCACACCCAGCGCCACCCGCCCACCGATATCGCCGGTAAAGGTGCGAATCGGAAACGGCCCTTCGCTGCGGTCCAGACAGATCGCATCAAAGCCGCTGCGCGCCAGCAAAAACAACGAATCCCCCAACGAAGCCGACAGCCGCAACAACGACGGCCGCACCAGTTCGCGCAGGTTTCCGGTGTTGCCGGCCCGCGCCGCCAACGCGAAAAACTCCAGGCTCAGGCGATAGCGTTTACTGCGTGCATCCTGCTCGACCATGCCTTCGTCCATCAAACTGCGCAACAAGCGGTGGGTGGTCGGTTGCGACAGCCCGATGCGCTGCGCCAGTTGCGTCACTCGCTCCCCGCCCTCGACGGTGTCACCCAGGCTGCGCAATACCGCAAACAGTCTGGACACAGCCCCGACACCGACTTCATTTTTGTTTTCATTCCGCTCAATGGAATCAGGCATGTGATTTCTCGACAATAAATTTACTCACTGAATGAAACTGAAAATAGTCATCGCTTCAGTGAAATAGGCCATTGAGCCCATCCTAGGCTTCGTCCTACTCTGCGTCCAGACAGGGGCGATTCGAACAACAGCGGCAGCCGACTGAAGTCGAGCGCCAACGCACCCAGCAACACCTTTCGTATCTGCCCATACAAAAAAGCGCGCCTTCGGGCGACGCATAACAATCTCAGGTGGAGCGCAGTTATGGCTTTTGTGCAACTTGAAGGACTCGGCAAACGTTACGGCGAGATCGACGCCGTCGTCGCCACCGACCTCTCGGTCGAGAAAGGCGAATTCGTGTCCCTGCTCGGCCCCTCCGGCTGCGGCAAAACCACCACCCTGCAAATGATCGCCGGCTTCGTCGAAGTCAGCAGCGGGCGCATCCTGCTCGACGGTCGCGACATCACCCACGCCAAACCCGCCAGCCGTGGTTTGGGCGTGGTGTTCCAGAGTTACGCGCTGTTCCCGCACATGACCGTCAAAGACAACGTCGCCTTTGGCTTGCGGATGCGCAAAGTGCCCGCTGCCGAGTTGCAACAGCGGGTCGATCGCGTGCTGAAACTGGTGCGCCTCAATCAGCACGCCGAGCGTTACCCTCGGGAACTCTCCGGCGGCCAACGCCAGCGTGTTGCACTGGCCCGGGCCCTGGTGATCGAGCCGCCGGTGCTGCTGCTCGATGAGCCGCTGTCCAACCTCGACGCCAACTTGCGCGAAGAGATGCAATTCGAGATCCGCCGCATCCAGCGCGAAGTCGGGATCACCACGTTGATGGTGACCCACGATCAATCCGAAGCGCTGTCGATCAGCGACCGCGTGGTGGTGATGCAGGCCGGGCGCATCACCCAGATCGATGCGCCCTACACCCTTTACGAACACCCGCGCACCGAGTTCATTTCCGGCTTCGTCGGCAAAGCCAATTTGCTGCCCGGCGAGCGTGATGCCGCCGGCGTGGTCCAGGTGCAAAGAGACGGTGACCTGACCCTGAGCCTGCGCCCGGAAAAAATCGATTTGCGCGACCAGGGCCAGGGTCGCCTGCAAGGCAAGATTGTCAGCCGTTTCTTCCTCGGCAGCCAATGGTTGTACGGCGTCTCGACGACCTTGGGCGAACTCAGCGTGGTGCGCCGCAACGACGGTTCGGCACCGCTGACCGAAGGCACAGCGGTCGGCCTCGATTGGGACGCAACGTTGCTGCGGGTGCTGAGTGTCGACGAGGTGCCGGCATGAGTACGCTTGCCGCCATTCGCCAAGGGCGCCAGGGTTACTGGCTGTCGGCACCGGCCCTGGCGTTGTACCTCGGGCTGCTGATCATCCCGCTGCTGCTGACCCTGGTGCTGTCGTTCAACGTCTTTGACTACAGCTCGGGGATCAATGGCGACGCTTTCACTTTTGATCACTACAGCAGCTTGCTGGGCGATCCGTACTTCTACGAAATCTTCCTGCGCACAATGTGGATCAGCGCCTTGACCACCCTGCTCTGCGTGGTGATCGGTGTGCCAGAGGCCTACATCCTCAGCCGCATGGGCGCGCCTTGGCGCTCGATTTTCCTGATTCTGATCCTCACGCCGCTGCTGATATCAGTGGTGGTGCGCGCCTTCGGCTGGAGCCTGCTGCTCGGTGCCGACGGGCTAGTCAACCAGACCCTGCAAGCCTTCGGCGGCTCGCCGATGAAGTTGCTGTACACGCCGTTCGCAGTGGTGATTGCGCTGGTCCACGTGATGCTGCCGTTCATGATTATTCCGGTTTGGACCTCGCTGCAGAAACTCGACCCCGCCGCCGAGCAGGCCGCGCTGTCGCTGGGCGCCAGCCACTTCACGGTAATGCGCCAGGTGGTGTTGCCGCAGATCATGCCGGGCGTGTTGTCGGGCACCTTGATCGTGTTCGGCCTCGCCGCCAGTTCCTTTGCCATTCCCGGCCTGCTCGGCGGGCGTCGCCTGAAGATGGTCGCGACGCTGATCTACGACCAATACCTGTCGGAGCTCAACTGGCCGATGGGCGCGGCCATCGCCGTGGCGCTGCTGCTGCTGAACCTGCTGATCATGCTGTCGTGGAACCGGATGATCGAAGGCCGCTACAAGAAGTCATTGGGATAACTCGTCATGTCCAAGAACGGTCCTTTTGCCCTGCTGTTCCATGCCCTGGTGGTGCTGTTCATGCTCGCGCCGCTGGTGGTGGTGTGCCTCGTGGCCTTCACCCCGGAAAACACCCTGAGCCTGCCCACCACGGAGTTTTCCCTGCGCTGGTTCCGCGCGGTGTTCGAGCGCGCCGACTTTGTCGATGCGTTCTACAACAGTCTGATTCTGGCATTTTGCGCGGCCAGTATCGCGACGTTAATTGCGGTGCCGGCGGCGCTGGCGATCACGCGTTTCGAGTTTCCGGGCCGGGATTTTCTCAACGGTTTGTTTTTGTCACCGATCATCATTCCGCACCTGGTGCTGGGTGTGGCGCTGTTGCGTCTGTTTGCGCTGATGGGCGTCAACGGTAGCTTCGCCTGGCTGATCTTCGCCCATGTGCTGGTGATTACGCCGTATGTGTTGCGGTTGGTGTTGGCCTCGGCCATTGGCCTGGATCGCAGCGCCGAACACGCGGCGCAATCACTCGGTGCCGGGCGTTTCACGCTGTTCCGGGAAATCACCTTGCCGATGATTCTGCCGGGGGTCGCCGGCGGTTGGCTGCTGGCGTTCATCAACAGTTTTGACGAGGTCACGCTGTCGATTTTCGTCACCTCGCCGGCCACGCAAACCCTGCCGGTGCGCATGTATGTGTACGCCACCGAATCCATCGATCCGATGATGGCGGCGGTGTCGGCACTGGTGATCGGGCTGACTGCGCTGACGATGATTCTGCTCGATCGGGTGTATGGCCTGGATCGGGTGCTGGTGGGTAAACAATGAGGGCGCCATGGCACTGTTGAAACGACTGGCCGAAGGCGACCGCCCGGCTGTGGAATTTACCCTCGACGGGAAACCGGCGACCGGCCTGCTCGGCGACACGCTGCTGACCGCCGTGCTGACCTGCAGCGAACACCTGCGCGGCAGCGACTTCAGCGCCGAACCCCGCGCCGGATTCTGTCTGATGGGCGCCTGCCAGGACTGCTGGGTGCGCCTGGGCGATGGCCGCCGCGTGCGCGCCTGTTCAACACTGCTTGAAGCCGGCCAACACATCAGCCGCGAACCGGGGCGCTCCGTATGAACACCTTTTCTACCCGCAAAACCGAGACCCCCTGTGGGAGCGAGCCTGCTCGCGATAGCGGTCTGTCAGTCACCACCCATGTTGAATGGGCCGCAGTCATCGCGAGCAGGCTCGCTCCCACAGGGGGATGGGTATGAAGCCTGTGGTCATTGTCGGTGCCGGGCCGGCGGGGATTCGGGCGGCGCAGACGTTGGTGGCGCATGGGGTTCGTCCGGTTCTGTTGGACGAAGCGGCGCGCGGTGGCGGGCAGATTTATCGGCGCCAGCCGGAGAATTTCAAGCGCTCGGCGGTCAAGCTGTATGGCTTCGAGGCGAGTAAGGCCAGTGCGTTGCATCAGACGATCGACGCGCTGCGCGAACACCTCGACTACCGCCCCGAGACGCTGGTCTGGAACGCCGAAGACGGTGCACTGGACACTTTGCATGAAGGCCGTGCCGCACGACTGGAATTCTCCCGCGTGATCGTCGCCACGGGGGCCACTGACCGGATCCTGCCGGTGTCGGGTTGGACGTTGCCGGGTGTCTACAGCCTCGGCGCCGCGCAGATCGCGCTCAAATTCCAGGGCTGCGCCATCGGTGAACGCGTGGTGTTCGCCGGCAGCGGCCCGTTGCTGTACCTGGTGGCGTATCAATACGCCAAGGCCGGCGCGAAGGTGGTGGCCGTGCTCGACAGCTCCCCTTTCAGCGCTCAGGCCCGCGCCCTGCCCGGCCTGCTGTCGCAACCATCGACGCTGGCCAAAGGCATCTATTACCGCAGCTGGCTGACCGCCCACGGCATCCCGGTGCATCAGGGCGCAACCCTGAAACGCATCAATGGCGAACAACGCGTGCACTCGCTGGACGGGTCCAACGCCAAAGGTGAACAGCAGATCGATTGTGACGCCGTCGCCTTCGCCCATGGCCTGCGCAGCGAAACCCAACTCGCCGATTTGCTTGGCTGCGCATTCGCCTGGAACCCACTCAACCGCGCATGGTTGCCGCAACGCGACCACACCGGTCGCAGCAGCGTCGCCGAGGTTTATCTGGCCGGTGATGGCGCCGGCATCATGGGCGCCGATGCCGCTGAAATGGCGGGTGAACGGGCAGCCCTGGCATTGCTCGAAGACATCGGCTACCTGATTCCACCGCAACGTCCCGACAACCTTGAACGCTCCCTGCAACGCATCGGCGAGTTCCGCCACGGACTGGAGCGCGCCTTCGCCTTTCCCGAGCACTGGGCCAACGAAACCGCCGATGAGGTGGTCGTCTGCCGCTGCGAAGAAGTGCGCGCCGGCGAGATCCGCCAGGTGGTGCGCGAAGGTCACTGGGAAATCAATCGGGTCAAGGCGCATTGCCGCATTGGCATGGGCCGCTGTCAGGGGCGGATGTGCGGCGCCGCAGCAGCGGAAATCATTGCCTGCGAAAGCCGGCGCCCGGTGTCGGAAATCGGTCGATTACGGGCGCAGGCGCCGATCAAACCGCTGCCGTTTGGCCTGGAGGTCGAGCCATGATCGAAGTCGATGCGGTGATCATTGGCGGCGGCATTGTCGGGGCCTCGGCCGCACTGTTTCTGAGCAAGGCCGGCCGTCGTGTCGCGCTGCTGGAGCGCGACTTTTGCGGCTCGCATTCCAGCGGCGTGAACTACGGCGGCGTGCGACGACAGGGCCGTCCGCTGTCGCAGTTGCCATTGTCGCAACGGGCCCACGAGCTATGGGGACAGTTGCCGCAACTGATCGGCATCGACGGCGAATACCAGCGCAGCGGTCACTTGAAACTGGCCCGCAGCCTCAGCGATCTGCATGCCTTGCAGCACTATGCCGTCAGTAGCCAGGGCTTCGGTCTCGATTTGCAGGTGCTCGACCGACGCGAATTGCGCGCGCGTTTTCCGTGGGTCGGCGACGTCGCAGTGGGCGCATCGTTTTGCCCGGACGACGGCCATGCCAACCCGCGCCTGGTGTCCCCCGCCTTCGCGCAAACGGCTCGTCGGCATGGCGCGCAGGTCCACGAACAATGTGCGGTAACGGCGGTGGAACACGACGGTCAGCGCTTTCGTGTCAGCACTCAAACCGGCCTCGAATTGCACGCGCGCTGGTTGCTGAACTGCGCCGGGGCCTGGGCCGGACACCTGGCCGCACAGTTTGGCGAAGCGGTGCCCATGCACGCCGGCCACCCGGCGATGCTGGTCACCGAGCCATTGCCGCTGGTGATGAATGCCAGCACCGGCGTCGAGGGTGGCGGCATCTACGCCCGCCAGGTGGCGCGCGGCAATTGCGTGCTCGGCGGCGGCCAGGGTTTTGCCCTCGATGACGCGCGCGCCCGCCCCGGCCAGCACGCCGTGATCGAGATCTTGCGCCAGGCCGTCGAGCTCTACCCGTTTCTTGAAGGTGCCCAGGCGATTCGTACCTGGAGCGGCACCGAAGGTTATCTGCCTGATCGCCAACCGGTGATCGGGCATAGCAGCACCCGGCCCGGTCTGTTGCACGCTTTCGGCTTTGCCGGCGCGGGTTTCCAGATCGGCCCGGCGGTGGGCCTGGCGCTCACCGAGATCATCTGCAGCGGCGCCTCCAAGACGCCACTGGATGCGTTTTCCATCACCCGGTTTCACTCCATCTCCGTTGCTTGATAGAGGAAGGTCGCGCCAATGAATAACGTCAAACGCACTGCACTGCTCGGTTTCTCCTGTCTGACTGCCCTGTTCACAGTCACCCAGGCCCAGGCCGAACCCACGCTTTATCTCGGCATGAACGGCGGGACCATGGAGCGGCTCTATGCCGACAAGGTGCTGCCGGTGTTCGAGAAGGCGAACAACGTCAAAGTGGTGATCGTGCCGGGGACTTCCGCCGATATCCTGGCCAAGGTCCAGGCCAGCAAAGGCAACCCGCAGATGCACGTGATGTTCCTCGACGACGGCATCATGTACCGCGCCATCGCCATGGGCTTGTGCGACAAGCTCGAAGACAGCGCACCGCTGGCGCAGATTCCGGCCAAGGGTCGCATCAAGGATCAAGCAGTGGCGGTCAGCCTCGGCGTGACCGGGCTGGCGTACAACACGCGCCTGTTCAAGGAGAAAGGCTGGGCTGCGCCGACCTCGTGGATGGACATGGCCGACCCGCGCTTCAAGGACAAACTGGTGTTCCAGTCGATGGCCTCCTCGACCTTCGGCCTGCACGGTTTCCTGATGTTCAACCGGATTCAGGGCGGCAGCGAAACCGACGTCGAACCGGGCTTCAAGGCTTGGCCGAATACCGTCGGGCGCAACGTGCTGGAGTACATTCCAAGTTCGGCGAAGATTTCCGAAATGCTCCAGACCGACGAAGCGGCGCTGTTCCCGCTGACCCCGACCCAGGTCACCGCGCTGAAACTCAAGGGCATGCCGGTGGAATATGCGCAGCCCAAGGAAGGCTCCGTGGTGCTCAACGTGGCTGAGTGCGCCATCGCCAACAACACCCAACCGGAACTGGCGCAGAAACTCGCTGCGTTTTTGCTGACCCCTGAAGCCCAGGCCGCGGCGCTGGAAGATGGCGACCAGATCCCGTCCAACCCGAACACGCCGACCACCGACAAGACCCGCGGCCAGGTCGAGGCGATGAAGCAGTACCTGACCACCGCGATTGCGATTGATTGGGATCAGGTCAACGAACAGCGCCCGGCGTGGAATGCGCGGTGGAATCGCAGCATTGAGCGGTAGTCACTGACACTACTGTTCGACTGGAATGCTACCCCTGTAGCAGCTGCCGAGCAGCGCGAGGCAGCGTTCGGCTGCAAAGCAGTCGTAAAATCAGGCAACCGGTTCTTTCAGGAAAACCGCGTAACCCGGGTTTACGACTGCTTCGCAGCCGAACGCTGCCTCGCGCTGCTCGGCAGCTGCTACAGGTGGGAGTGCTTGGTTAGAACCCGACATCAAGGATCACGTTGTCCAGATAGGTCCCGGCCGGCGGTGTGATCTGGTCCGTGTAGATTTTTGCGTTGTAGTTAAACACCTGGCTGCCCGTGCCCAAGCCATTGCCTGGGTTGACCTCCGCATCGGAACTGGCCCGGCGCGCACTGCCGACATTGCCCCAGCGGGTGGTGCCGGCGCTCTTGAAGATGTCGTAGGCCAGGTAATTGGCCCCGGAGATCATCTGTCGACGCCCGCCGATACCGGCCGCATGCTGGCCGTCGTCCAGCCCCACGGTGTACGCGCTGCCCTTGGTGCAGGCCAGGTTGATGGTCTGGCCGGTGACGGCGGTGAAGGCGCTGACCACCGGCGCACTGCCGAAACTGATGTTCGGCGCGGTGATGGTGCAGTCGTTGGCCACGGTCATGTTAACGGTTAACGTCGCAGTGCCACTGCCGATGTCGCGCCCCAGGCAGATGCTGCCGGCACCGACGCCCGCGCAATAATTCCAGTTCCAGAAAATACTCAGGGTTTCGCTGTAGACGCCCGCTGCCACGTTGCTGCCGATGGTCGTGCGCAAATAAACGGGCGCGGTTTTCGGTATCACACTGCCCAGCAGGCCGAGGGCGTCGATGATGCCATTGCGGGCGAAATCGAATGCCACGGCCCGGTTGATCGGATAGCTGGTGCTGTTGTCGGCGTACAACGTGTAGCCGATGACGTCCCCGGTCGGCCCGAGCAAGCCGGATTGAGTCGATGAGACTGTTGCGTAGAAGTGGTCATTATTGGTCAGCAAAGACAGCAGTGAACCGCTGCAACTCAACCCCGCATTGGGGGTGGAACTGGTTTGAGCCGTGGTGCGCACCGCAATCGAACTCTGGGAACCGAACCCCGCCGCTGTGGTGCTGACCACAGAGCACAGCGCCCAGGCGCCACCCGGCAGCCACAGTGCCAAAAACACCAGCCATTTCATTGGCACACCAACGGACCGATCAACGGAATCTGATCCTGATTCAAGTCCACGGCGAAATGCACCTGACAGGTCTTTCCATCCGCCAGGGTCACCTGCAAGCTGTTTTGCTTCTGAAGGTTTTCCAGGTACACCAGACCGTCCCAACCGACCACGGTTTGTACGCCGCTCTGCTCGTGCACAACGTTGCTGCCCAAGGGCAACTCCTGTTGCTGCGCATCCACCAGCACGATGCTCGCGGCAATAACCTTGGTGAGTGGAAACTCCAGCAGATAACCGCTGCCCCGGCGTACCGCGATCCGCTGCTCGACATTGGGGCTGCGCACGTTGGCCGGCAAATTCAGCGGATCGATCTCGTATTTGCCACGGTAATAGGCGCTGCTCCACGGCACCAGCAAGTGGCCGTTGCGATCCGTCTGGCCGACCTGCTGGTTTTCGTAGCGCACGGGAATGTCGGCGAAACCCTCGGTGCTGACCACCACGAACGCATCGTCGATCCGGTTGGCCGCAAACACCTGACGGTCCATCCAGACCAGCGAACCGCTGGCATCGGCCCAACGGGTTTCAGCGTCGCTGTTGCCGTAGACACCCGCCTGCAACTGCACCGATTGCAGGCGCCAGGTCAGGTCGGCCTGACGATAATCCGGGCCGTCGCCCTGGGCGTAACCGAGGTTGAAACCCACCCCGCCTTCGGTGGGCACCGCACGGCTGTAGTTGACCCGCTGCTGGTTTTGCCCGGTCTTGCTGCGCTCGCTGCTGATGGCCAGGCTACCGCGCAGATCGAAGGGGATCACCAGTTGCGCCTGCACCGCCCAGTTGCTGTCACCGATTTCGCGGTTGGCCGACAGGTAGAAACTACTGTTGCGCCACAAGGGTTTGCTCCAGGTCATGTTGAGCAGCCGGGTGCGCGAATCATCCGCCGCACGCACGTCGAAATAACCGACACCGAGGCTGCCCCAGGTGTCGAGGTTGAGGCTCAGGGTCGCTTGTTCGCTGCGTGTGCTCAGGGTGGTGTAAGGGCTGTCGATCACGGTCAGGTCGGCGTAGTGGTCGCGACGTTGCAGACGCTGCCAGGAGAAGCTGTAGCGCTGGCTGCTGTACTGATAACCGAGGCTCAATTGCTGACCGCTTTCGCCCTCGAAACGGCTTTGGCTGAGCGCGGTATTGAGCACCCCGAAATTGCCCAGCCGCAGGTTACCGCCCACGCCACCGAGACTCAGGGAATCCGATGCCTCGGCATGGCTTTCCAGGGTGAGGTTATCGCTCAAGCCGTAACGCAGGCTGCCGGACGCAACACCGGGGCCGTAGCTGAAATCGCGGATCCCGTAGTCCCGGCGCAAGGTGCCCGCCGCCACGGAATAATCACTCAAGCCTTTTTGCAGCAAGCTGCTGGTGACGTAGAACGGCACCGTGGTCGAGACCTGTCGGCCCAGTGCATCCGTCGTCACCACGACCGCTTCGCCGGCGCCGTTGATGAACGGGATATTGGTCAGTGTGTAAGGCCCGGGCTGCAGTTCGGCGCTACTGGATTTGTAGCCATTGATGAACAGGTCCACCGAGGACGGCACTGCCGCTTCCCCGGCAAACTGCGGCAACGGATAGGTCACCAGGTCCGGGCGCACGCCGAAGTCGCGGGAGACCTGCACGCCGCCCAGGCGCACCGAACTGCTCCAGGGCAAGGCGCCGCTGACCAGGTCGCCGGCCTCATAAGTGAGCAATCGCTCGTCGTCGGAGTAACGCCAGGTGGTGTCGTAGCGCAGGTAACCGTTGTTCAGTGTGCTGACCGCATTCCCCGACAAGGTGCGGCGGTATTGCCCGGTGTTGGACAGCGTGCCCCAGCTGTCGAACAGCCTTACTTCGTTCCACGCCGCAAGGTAGGTGCCGGCGTCATCGGTGTCGTTGAGGTACAGGTCGTAGTTGAGCAAGGCCCCGAAACTGCTCAGCGCTGGCGTTCGCGGATAGGCTTGGCGGTTGCCGACGAACTGCTCCGGCAGCCAGTCCGGCGGAACCTCCAGCAGCAGCCGTTGAGCACCACTGTCGTACTCGCTGTGCAGGCCCGGCAGGCTGTCGAGGTCGACTTCGGTGTCGGTGTTTTCAGGCAATTTGATGCCGCTGTCGCGCAACGCACTGGCCGGTAGAAAGAAGCTTGCGCCCCGCTGCTCCACCGCCACGATTCGTCCGGTATTCATCTGATTGACCACCAATTCCAGAAACAACTGTGCATCCGCCACAGCCTCCATGCCGCTGGGCGGGGGCGGCAGATCACCGGCCCGGGCCTGAGAGTTGAACACCAACCAGCACGCGCAGCTCAATGCCCACAACGGCCGCTGGAAACTGCGAGCCAGGCGTTGGCTCATTCGCGCATTAGGTCCGTCTATAGACAGATCCCTCCTTGTCACAGCACACACGACCTGTAGCAGCTGCCGAAGGCTGCGTTCGGCTGCGCAGCAGTCGCTTGATCAGGCACCGGGGTTATTCAGGTAAATCGCGGAGACCGTTTTGCGACTGCTTCGCAGCCGAACGCGGGCTTCGCCAGCTGCTACAGGGATGTGATCAACGAGCGGGCGTGATGCTTTGAACCTGCGGCGCGCCATTGATCCGCACCTGCAACGCCGGATTGGCGGCCATCGGTCCCGGTGCCGGCCAGCGCATGATTGCGCCGGGCAGCACGTAACCCAGCAGGCCTTCCACCAGGGGTTGGGTCTGGCCGCCTTGCTTGAGTGCCACATCGGTCAGCCGAGCATGCACTGCGCCCTGATTGCGCACTTCGACATAGGGCCGACCGTCCACCGCCACCGTACGCCAGCTCAGATCGGGCAAGCCGACGCCTTTGGGATCGCGTTGGCGGGTGGTGTCTTCCTTGCTCCACAGCCCGGCGCCATAGGCGAACAACGGGACGGAATAACGCATCTGAAAACGAATCGCCGCAGCGGTCTTGCCGTTTTCGGAAGCCGGGGTTTTAGCCGAGGGAATTTCATCGATGATGATGCGGTAAGCCAGTTCCTGCCCCGGTGGAATCTCCCGGGTGCGGGTCAGGCGCACCAGTTGTTTCTGACCCGGTTCAATCTTCGCCACCGGTGGGCTGCCAATCACATCGCGCTGATTCTGATACTGATCGTTGAAGCCGCTCTGGCTCCAGGCGAATACCCGGATCTGCAGGTTGGCGGTCTCATTGCCGCGGTTTTCCAGCCACAAGGCACTGGCCTGTTGATCAGCCTCCAGCACCGGGTCGATCGGCCAGATCAGCACCGAACTGGCGGCTTGCACCTCGACCGTCCCCAGCAACACCATCACCAATACCGCACAACGCATGACTGAATGCCGCTGCGAAGGTGAACTCATAGGCCTGCTCCTTATTCAAAACGACGCGTTACCACGACAGCTGCACCTGCAACACATCGCTGTACGTCCCCCCAGGCTGATTGCCCGGTAATTGCACCCGTCCATAAATCGGCAGGCTGATGTTATTGGCATCGCTGTAGGCCACGGCAACACTCTGGCCAATCCCCAGGCTCTGGCTGAACGCCGCATCGCGAAACAGCTGATACGCCACACGGTTACTGCCGGTGGTGAGCTGCATATGCCGCCCGCTGTTGTTGTACTGGCCACCATCGACACTCATGCTCATCGTCACCCCCGGCGTGCATTGCAAACGCACACCAGCGCTCAACGCCACCTGCACCGTGTCGGTGGCCAGGGCTGACTGACTGCCGAAGTCGAGGCTGCCGTAATTCGATACGCCGCCCACCACCAGGCACCCGGCGGTGATCGTAGCGCTGACCTGAAAACTCTGGCTGGTCACCGCCGCCAGCGGCAACGGCACGCTCCCAGCACACAGCAGGATCAGCGCCGCATAGCCGTGCTTTTGGGTCATCGCGCTAGAACGTCAGTTCGACGGCAACGGTGTCGGTGTAAGTACCGGCCGGTAGCCCGGCCTTGCCCACGGCTTTACCGTAGAGGTTCACGGTCTGCGCCACACCGGTGCTGGTCGCGAGATTGATCACCCCGTCGATGGCCAGAATCTGAGAATGCCCGGAGTCGGTGTACAGGTCATACGGCACGTAGTTGCCACTGCCATCTGCCAGCGCCCGGGTTCCGCCGGCAGACAGGCCGTCATTGGCACCCGCCCGGACCTTCACCGCCGGCGTGGTGCCGCTGGAACAGAGGATCGACAACGCCCCGCCACCGCCGCCCAGCACTTGCGCATTGGCGGTGGTGAACAGGCTGTTTTCGGTGCCGAAATTCAAAGCACCGAAGTTCAGGCCGCTGGAACCACCGGCACCGTTGACCTGACAACTGTTGGTCAGGATCAGGCTGGAGGTGATCTGGCCGGTGACCGTGGTCGCGGCATGGGCACTGGACACCAGCGTCAGGCCGAGCAATGACAAACCTATCCTTGATACGAGCATGTGCATGGTGTCCGTCCTCTACGGGGTTACCAATCCAGCGTTACCGTCAGGGTGTCGGTATAGACACCGGCCGGTAGCGCTCGGGCATTCGCCACCACCGAGCCAAATACCGGAATCGGTATCCGGGCCCCGCTGGTGACAGCGAAATTGTGTTGCTGGCCGATGCTGTAACGCTGGTTTCCGGACGCATCGAGGAACAACTGATAAGGGATGGTCTCGCTGCCGTTGCTCAGGCGACGAGTCGTACCGTCGCCATGGGCGCCGCCATCGATGGTGACGGTGAACCCGGTGACCGACGGATTGCAGACCACGTTCAGCCTGCCGTTACCGTCATCGCCCAGGCTGGCGTTGATCGGACGATTCCAGGTCGGGCCTTGCTGGCCAAAATCAAGCGTGCCGAAATCGCTGGGCGCACTGCCAGGTTCGGCACCATTGGTGACTTCACATCCGGAGGTAATGGTCAGCCGCGCATGAATCTGCCCGCTGACCGCGGCTTGCGCGTCTTCGGCCAGCAGAACCAGCAAGCTCGTGGCGATCACCCTCCAGTGCCTGTTTGTCATGGCGCCAACCCACTCCTCGTTACCAGGTGACCGTCACTTTCACCACGTCTGAATAGCGGCTGACACGGGGAATCTCCGCGAGCCGTTCGATACGGGCATACAAGGGCAAATCCACTGAACCGGAATCCGGTACACGACCACTCACCGGGACATTCACCGCCAGCGGGATCAGTCGCGCCGGGTCCTGGTAGAGCCGATAAGGGATGGGTTTGCTGCCGGCGGAACCGGCCATGTAGCGCACGTCACCGACACCACCGTGCAGGCCGCCGTCGACGCGTAATTGATAAGGGGTGTCGGGGTTGCATTCGAGCCGTGGCAGTCGCTCATTCATCAGCGCCGCGCCCAGCGGTCCGGCCGGGTCATCCAGTCGCGCGGTGCTGCCGAAGTCGAGCACGCCCAGTTGCTCGATTCCTGCTCGGTGTTGCTGCCCAATCACCTGGCAACCACGCTGCACGTCGATGCGCACGTCGACCTGAAGTTCGGCGGCAAACACTTGCGCGCTGAGCGCCAGACCTATAATTGCCACGACCCTAATTCCTTTCACGGTCCCATTTCCTTGTGTGGGGTGGCTACTAGACATCAGGGTAGCAATGGACCCGAATTTCGCCAGCCGCTGATCGTCAATGCACCTCTGCTACAGGCGTTTTCTACCGGGATTTGGCGGAATAACACCGATATAACGGCTTAAAAAAGCTCTACAACCCGAAGAATCCTGTTGAGATATCGGGTCATCGGTCGACAGCACTGGCAGGCAAATTCAGCCTTTGGTTACACTACGCCGCCGCAGCTCGGGCAGCCTGCCTGACGATTACGGGGTGACCTCACAGTGGCTGTTCGACCGCCCAACCGTTCGCGACTCGCACCGCGCTGGCCCTCGCTTCGCCGTTTGTTCGGCAAGGTGTCGGCTGCGCCAGCCAGTGCGTCCGGTCGAGTGATCCACGACTACTTCCGCCACAAGGCTCACGCCCAGGGCTACACCCTCAGCCACAGCCAACAGCGCGTGATCGACTGCATGGCGCAGCACGCCACGGCACTGCTCGGTGCATCGGCGAAAACACTCCCTGGCCTTTACTTGCATGGTGCGGTCGGTCGCGGCAAGAGCTGGTTGCTCGACGGGTTTTTCCAGGCCATCCCGATCACGGAAAAACAGCGCCTGCACTTTCATCAGTTCTTTGCCCGGCTGCACCAGGGCATGTTCACTCACCGTGATCAGCCCGATGCGCTGGCCGTCACCCTTGATGAGTTGCTGAACGACTGCCGCGTGTTGTGTTTCGACGAGTTCCACGTCCACGACATCGGCGATGCGATGCTCATCACGCGCCTGTTCAAGGCTTTGTTCCAACGGGGTATCCTGCTGCTGGTGACCTCCAATTATCCGCCGGAAGGTTTGTTGCCCAACCCGCTCTACCACGCCCGGTTCAAACCGGTGATCGACTTGATCCACGCGCGCATGCAGGTCATGGAAGTCGGCGGGCCCCATGACTACCGCAGTCAGATGAAAACACACGCGCATCAGGTGTTTACCCAGGGACGGTACGTCTGGCCGGGCACCGTGGAGCAACGTCAGGCGTTGAAACTGCCGGAACGTGGCGCACCGGCCCTGCAACTGCCGGTCGGCGCACGGCATCTTCAAGCGCGACGCTGCGAAGACCGCAGCATCGGTTTTACCTTTGACGACCTGTGCGAACACCCCACGGCAGTCATGGATTACCTGGAGCTGTGCCGGCGTTTCGATGACTGGACCATCGACCAGTTGCCCAACCTGGCAGCGTGCTCGATGGCGGCGCAACAGCGTTTCATCAATCTGATTGACGTTTTGTACGATCAGGACAAGCACCTGACGTTGGTCGGTGAGCAGTCGTTGCGTGAAAGCCTGGGGGGCGATGCGATTGACTTTGCGCGTACGCGGAGTCGGTTGGGGCAGTTGATGGAGGTCAGGGAGCCGTAGTTTTTGTGTCGCAGTTTCGGCCTCTTCGCGAGCGAGCCCGCTCCCACTGGTGACCGAGTTGCCTGGGTGGACTCGGACTCATGTGGGAGCGGGCTTGCTCGCGAAGGCGGCCTCACAGGCAACCTGCCTTTGCCGCTATCATGTCGCCCATTTCCAGGCCCCCGCGCCCTCCCTCGATCAAAAGCGAACCCGCCCATGGATACCCTCGCCCAACTGCGCGCCGGTCAACTGACAGGCATCACCCGTCTGGACCTGGCTTGCGGCCTGACCGAATTTCCGCGCGAAATCTTCGACCTGGCGGACTCGCTGGAAGTGCTCAACCTCAGCGGCAACGCCTTGAGCCGCCTGCCGGATGACCTGCACCGCCTGACCCGTTTGCGCGTGCTGTTTTGCTCGGACAACCAGTTCACCGAACTGCCCGCGTGCCTCGGCCAATGCGCCGCGCTGACGATGGTCGGCTTCAAGGCCAACGCCATCGAAACGGTCCCTGCTGCGGCACTGCCGCCGCTGTTGCGCTGGCTGATCCTGACCGATAACCGCCTGCGTGAACTGCCCGCCGAGTTGGGTGAACGCCCACAGCTGCAAAAACTCATGCTTGCCGGCAACCGCTTGCAACGCCTGCCCGAAAGCCTGAGCCACTGCCATCAACTCGAACTGATCCGCATCGCTGCCAATCAGCTGACCGAACTGCCCGAGTGGCTGCTGACCCTGCCGAGCCTGACCTGGCTGGCCTACGCCGGGAACCCGCTGGAAACCGAAGCCGATGCGGCGGCCCTCAATGCCACGACGAGCATCCCGTGGTCCGGGCTGCGCCTGGAGCAACAATTGGGCGAAGGCGCTTCGGGGGTGATTCATCGGGCCACGTGGGGACGACCGGGCCAACCGGCCACGCAAGTCGCGGTCAAACTCTACAAAGGCGAAATGACCAGCGATGGTTCACCGCTGCACGAAATGAACGCCTGCATCACCGCCGGCATTCACCCCAATCTGATCCGGGTCGAAGGCCGCATCGTCGGGCATCCTGAAGAGCAGGCCGGGCTGGTGATGCAACTGATTGATCCGAGTTATCGCAATCTCGCAGGGCTGCCGAGCCTGGCGTCCTGCACCCGTGACGTCTATGCCGATGACACCCGTTTCAGTGCTGAGGTAGCGCTGCGCATAGCCCGTGGCATCGCCTCGGTGGCGGAGCATTTGCACCGCCAAGGCATCACCCACGGCGATCTCTATGGCCACAATATCTTGTGGAACGAGCACGGGGATTGTCTGCTGGGGGACTTTGGCGCGGCGTCGTTCCATGCGACATCCGACAGCCTTGAAAGCCGTGCGCTGCAACGCATTGAAGTGCGGGCATTTGGGGTGTTGCTGGGGGAATTGCTGGCGCGGATCGACTCGGGGCTGAGTGATGACGGGCGTGTTCAGCTGGAGGAATTGCAACGGCGTTGCTGTCAGGCGCAGGTGTTGGCGCGGCCGGGGTTCAGGGAGATAGGACTGGAGTTAGCTGCCTCCCACTGAGCTAAAGGCAAATACAAAACCTGTGGCGAGGGAGCTTGCTCCCGCTGGACGGCGGAGCCGTCCCAAAAGCGACGGCTGCTGCGCAACCGACCGGGAGCAAGCTCCCTCGCCACAAATAGAATCACAACCGGTTCGGGTTAACCCGCCAAACCAACAAACATATCCTGCACATCATCATGGTTATCGAGGCCTTCCAGGAACGCCTCGACTTCAGCCATCTGCTCGTCGCTCAAACCGCTCACCGGGTTTTTCGGCTGATAACCCAGCTTGGCCGCCAACACGGTAAAACCTTGCTCAGGCAGCGCTTTCTGAACGGCGTCCAGGTCACCAGGTTCGGTCAGGAACAGGGTGGTGCCCTCTTCTTCACCTGGCTCGAAATCCTGGGCTCCAGCTTCGATCGCGGCCATTTCCGGATCTGCGTCAGGGCTGTCCGGGGACGCTTCGATCATGCCCACATGGTTGAAATCCCACGCCACCGAACCGGACGCGCCCAATTGGCCCTTGCGGAAGGCCACGCGGATTTCCGCGACGGTGCGGTTGATGTTGTCGGTCACGCACTCAACGATCAGTGGTACCTGATGCGGGGCGAAACCTTCGTAGGTCACGCGATGGTACTGCACGGTTTCGCCCAACAGGCCCGCGCCTTTCTTGATCGCGCGATCCAGGGTTTCCTTGGGCATCGAGGCTTTCTTGGCCTGCTCGACCACCAGGCGCAGGTGTGCGTTGGTGGCAGTATCGGCACCGTTGCGGGCAGCTATGGTGATTTCTTTCACCAGTTTGCCGAAGATCTTGCCCTTGGCGTTAGATGCCGCTTCTTTGTGTTTAACCTTCCACTGTGCGCCCATTACTCACTCTCTTGATCTGTGGCGCCGAGACATCTATTGGCCGACGCATGGCGCCAAGTTTATACGGCCTAAAGTTGGCAATCGACCAAAAATTCCACCTGGCCCACCGGCGTGACCAATCGACATATTCACCAGTGCTTGTAGGGCGATTCTGAAAAGTCGATTTGCGGTGACTATAAGGGGCCGTGGTTTCGTACCCTCTGCGCCCATATTCCATGGCAGAAGCGCGTTCGATGCACAACGACAAGGAAAGTCCCTACACCCTGACCCTCCTGGACAGTGGATTGAGTCTGCAGGTGTTGCGGTTCAGTGGCCGTGAACGTCTCAACCAGCCCTATCGTTTCGAGATCGAAGTGATCGGCCTGGCACCGGCCATGAACCTTACGCAGTTGCTGCAGCAACCGGCGTTCCTGAGCCTGGGCGATGAAACCGGCATTCACGGCATCTTGCACACCGCCAGTCGCGAATACCGTGGCCCGCACCGGGTCGGCTACGAACTGGTGCTGGTGCCCTGGCTTCAACAACTGGACCATCGCCCTTGCCGTCGGGTGTTTCATCAACTCGGCGTGCCCGACATCTTGCACCAGTTGCTCGTCGACAACGCAATTCCCGAACACAGCTACCGTCTTGAACTACCGAACGGGCGTTATCCAGTGCGACCGTTTTGCATTCAGTTTGACGAGACCGACCTGGCCTTCCTGCAACGGCTCTGCGAAGAGGAAGGCATCCACTATCACTTCGAACATCAGCGCGACGGCCATGTGCTGGTGCTGGCGGATGACAGCCTGAGCTTTCCCCAGGAACCGCTGTTGATGCCGTTTTACGACGAATCACCTCAAGGCACCAACGCGCCGGTGATCAGTGAGTTGTTCCAGCGTCATGCCTCGCCCCCAATGACCGTGGCGCCTGCGCCGCAACAGCTCGAGCGTGAGCAATCGAGTCGTCGCTTACTCGAACGTCTGCGCTGCCAACATCGGCAGATACAGGGGCAAAGTAACCACAGTGAATTGCGCAGTGGCTGCATCGTGCAAGTATCGGAACATCCCATCGCGAACTTCAACGATCAGTGGCTGCTCACCGAAATCCGGCATCAGGGCCAACAGCCGTCGATTCTCGCCGAGGGCACATTCAACACAACCCGGCGTTACAGCAACCGATTCAGCGCCATCCCGTGGTCAACGGTGTTCCGCCCCGCGTTGACACAGGCCAGGCCGAGCATTCCGGGCTATCAACCGGCGCGAGTGTTGGGCCCTGCCGGTCAACCGGCGGTGCTGGATGCACAGGGGCGGATTGAGGTTCGGTTGTGGCCCACAGCGCCGGCCGATGACGATCAATCCACCGGCCTGTGGCTACCCGTGGCGCTCGCCGCGGCGGACGGTCGGATCGATCCGTCGAGGCTGCCGCTCGCGGGCACCGAGGTGCTGATCAGTTTTCTCGACAGCGACCCGGATCGCCCGGTGCTTTGCGTCGCGGCGAGCAACCCGCCCGCGCCTCGACTCGCTCGCCAGCCCCGCAGTGACGGCCGACTTCTGCTCGATTGGCTGGTCAACCGTCAGGATTGATCAGCCCTTGTCAGCCTTGCCCGCAGCCGCCGCGAATTTGGCCAGTCGCACATCCAGATGCCGTGGCCGGCGTCCGTGATCCTCGGCGCGCTCCTTGCGGCGGATGGCGTTGCGCACCAACAATGAGCCGAGGTAACGAATCGGTTCCGGCGGAAAGAAACCCAACGGGCCATTGACCAAGGGCGAGCGAGTCCAGGCATTGTCCAGCCCCTGAACCATCGAGGCGAGGATCTGCCCGCCCATATGGCACGGGCCGACGCCGCTGCCGGAATAACCGAAACCGTAAAACACGTTACCGCTGGCACTCATCTGGCCGAAGAACGGCAAACCGGTCACCGAGCGGTCCGAGGGGCCATTCCAGGTGGCATCGACCTTGACCTCGGCAAACGCCGGGAAGAACTCGCTCAGGCTATGTTTCAACAAACCGGCATAGGGTGACGGTTGATCGAACACCGGCAACATTCGCCCGCCGTAGGCAAAGGTATTGCCACCTTTACCAAGCATGATCCGACCGTCCGGGGTGTTGTGGTAGTAGTGCACGAAAATCCGCGAATCGAGCACCGTGACGCCGCTGGTCAAACCGATTTCGTTGAGCAGATCGGGCCGGGGCTCGGTGATCAGCATGTCGCTGGAAACGATCGCCACACTGCGCTCGAATTGCGGGAACGCGCGGGCCATCCAGGCGTTCATGGCCAACACCACCCGGTCAGCGTGGATGGTGGCGTTGGGGGTTTGAATCCTCGCCGCCCGGCCCTCCTCCAGGCCGGTCATCGCCGTGTTCTCATGAATCCTCACGCCCAGTTGCAAGGCAACCCGACGCAAACCGCGCACCAGTTTGCCCGGCTGCACACTCGCGGCGGCCGGCGAGAACCAGCCTTCCAGGTGCTTGCTGGAGCCGGCCATCCGTTGCACGTCAGCGACCGGCCTTTGCGTGAAGGAGTTGGTGCCGTTGCGCTCCAGCGCCGCGATCACCGCATCGGTCGAGCCGCATTGCGCGCGGTTGGTGGCGGTGTAGAGCGTGCCATCGAGGCGGTAATCGGCGTCCACGCCGTACTGTTCGCAGAAGGTGCCGATCGCATAAATGCTGCGCTCGGATTCCTTGACCAGCCGCACCGCCTCCTCGACGCCGAACAACCTTTCCAGGGTGAAATACTTGGCCGACCACGACAGCGCACAGCCACCGTTTCGCCCGCTGGCGCCGGCTCCGCAGATGTCCGCTTCGATCAGCAGCACATCCAGCTCGGGGTTCTGCTCCTTGAGCATGATCGCGGTCCACAACCCGGTGTAGCCACCGCCGACGATGCACACGTCAGCCCGGGTATTACGAGCCAAAGGTTCACACGGCACGCAGGACTCAGCCTCCAGCGCCTGTTCCAGCCAGAAAGGTCTCATCGGTTTTTCCTCAGGTACGCAGGGGTTTTACGGTCATTGCCTGGTTAGGCACGAAAGCGCTTTTGATCAGCAGGCCAGCCGGACGGCTGTTCCAATGGGGGATCAGCACCAGGGCGGAGAACAACGCGCAGCCGGCGAAGACGATGAACACGGTGACCGAGTCGAAGTAGCCCGGCAGCAATCCGCCGAGAATCGCCCCGACGGAGCCGCAACCGTTGACGAAACCGGCCGCTGTGGCACCCGCCTTGGCGGTGCCGAAATCGATCGCGGCCGCGCCGCTGATCATCGAGTCCGGTCCGTACAGGGTCAGGCCCATGACGAACAGCAGCGCCACCACCAGCATCACGCTGCCGGTATGCAGGGCGCCCATGAACAAGGTCAAGGTCACGGTCAGCGCCAACAGGCTGAGCACACACGCCGGCATGCGTCGGGCGCCGAACAGTTTGTCTGAGGCCAGCCCGAGCAGGATCGGCCCCAGCAGCCCGGCCAGTTCGAACGCGGTGGGAATGATCGCCGCGCCGACCTTGCCCACCGAGGGCATCTGCTCGAAGACGATCACCGGCCCCCAGAGCAGAATCGCGTAGCGCGCCGGTTTCAGCAGAAAGTACGCGAGGCCCAGAACCAGCACGGTGCGGTTGCGCAGAATTTCTTTTAACGGTTCCAGCATGCTGATCTTGCTTTGCGCGTCGGCCTCTTGCGCCGTCAGTTGCGGCTCCGGTTCCACCGCCGGCAAGCCAACGTCTTCCGGTTTGTTGCGTTGAAAAATAAAAAACAGCACGGCGACCAGCCCAACCACCGCCGCACTGGAAAAGAACGCCGCATGCCAGGTGCCGATCAGCGTATACGCCCACCAGCCTGCAAACGGCGAAGCCACCAACCCGCCAAAGGCGTAGCAGGAACTCCACAACCCCAGCACCCGCCCGCGCTGTTCAGAGGGAAAGAAGCTACCGAGGTTCTTGCACAGCCCGGACCAGCCGGTGGACTGAGCAAACCCTTGAATCAACATGCAGGTGGCGAAGATTGGTAACGTCGCAAAACTGCCCATCACCAAGGCTGCTGCCGCTGAAATCAGCAACCCGCCAAACACTACGACCCTTGGGCCAAAGCGATCGGCCAGGATGCCCCAGGTGAATTGCCCGATGGCGTAAGCCGTCAGGTAGATGGCGTCGAGGTTGGCCATGGCCATTTTGTCGAGCATGAAGGTGGGGTCTTCGGCGATCCCCAGTTTTGCCACGGAAAAAGCTTTGCGGGTGAAGTAGAAAGCGGCGTAAGCGAGCCAGGTGATCGCGAAGATCTGCACGCGCCAACGCTTGATAGTGCCGATGTGCTTGTTCATTGTGGTTCTGACCTCAGGGTGTGAGTGTGCCGGCAGAAATTGAGAAATAACGCCTGTTTTTTTATTGTTGAGCACTTCGATACCGCGGCTTCCCTTTGGCGATACCGGTCAGATGAGGCCTGCAATTGCACGCACAGGCTCATGGCCGCCGATGCTGTTCGACTGACCAGTCACCGGGGCTGAGGTCGATAAAAACAATTACTGATTAATAAGTGAAATCGATTTATCGTATTTCCAATATAAGCTCAGCTTGTTACTGGAGGTTTCGATGTCGGTTTCCCACGCCCAGCTCAAAGCCTTCCACGCCGTGGCCGTCCACGGAAGCTTTACCAAAGCCGCCGAGCGGCTTTTTCTCACGCAACCGGCGATCTCCGACCAAGTGCGCAAGCTCGAAGAGCGCTTCGGTGTGCTGCTGTTCCACCGCAACAAACGCTCGGTGCGCCTCACTGATCTGGGCGAGCGCTTGTTGACCATTACCCAACGGCTGTTCGTCATCGAGGCCGAGGCGCAGGAGCTCTTGCACGACTCCAGGGCCTTGCAAACCGGCACCCTGATTCTCGCCGTGGATGCGCCGGTGCATGTGTTGCCGCAGATTGCGCGGTTCTGTGAGCGCTACCCCGGCATCAGCGTGAAAATCGAAACCGGCAACACCGACGAATCGCTGTTTCGCCTGTTCAACTATCAGGCCGACCTGGCGTTGCTGGGTCGGGAGGTGAGTGACGAGCGGCTGATCTCGCTGCCGCTGCGCAATGACCCGATGGTGGCTTTCGTCTCACGCAATCATCCGTGGGCAGATCGCGAATCGATTTGCCTGGCGGATTTGCACGACACACCACTGGTACTGCGGGAAATCGGTTCGGTGACGCGCCAGACACTGGAAGAGGAAATGGCCCAGGCCGGGTTTTCCATCCGCCCGGCGATCCAGGTGGAAGGTCGGGAAGCCGCGCGTGAGGCGGTGGTCGTGGGGATAGGGGTTGGCGTGGTGTCGGCCGCCGAGTTTGGCGCGGATTCGCGGGTGTGTGCGTTGCCGATCACCGATTGCACACGGCGCCTGACAGAGACGCTGGTGTGCTTGCGCGAGCAGAGTTCGCGGCGGGTGGTGGCGACGTTTCTGGAGATGGTGCGCGAGAGTCTGGTGTAGGCAGGTCTGGCCGCTTCGCGGGCAAGCCACGCTCCCACAGGTTATGCGTCGTATACAAGATCTGCGGCCAGCATAAAACCCTGTGGGAGCGTGGCTTGCCCGCGAAGGCCGCGCCTCGGTCTATCGGGTAGGCGCCAACTCAAAAAACGCCCGAATCAAACGCAAATCCCGCCGCCGTTCCATGCACCCGATCATGTGCCGGTTAACCAGACCCTCGCCAAGAATCGGCACCGCCGCCACCCGCGGGTCGTGACTGACCTCCACCGACGACACCACGCCAACCCCCAACTCGGCCGCAACGGCCTCGGTCACCGCCTCGCGGCTGTCCAGCTCTAACAGCACCCGAGGATTGACCGACGCCATCGCGCAAGCCTCATCGAATGTCCGTCGGGTAATCGAGCTCGGCTCGCGCAACACCATGATCACCTGATCCAGCTCCTTGAGCTTCACGCCCTTGGACGCCTTGGCCCAGGGATGACTGTCAGGCACCAGCGCGCAAATCCGTGATTCGCTCAACGCTTGCAGATGCAGGCCTTTGCGCGGCTCGACTTCAGTCAACACCGCCACGTCGGCGTGCTCGGACAACAACGCCGACAAGGTTTCCTGAGCATTGCCCAAGCGCAGGTTCACGGTGATCCCCGGGTACCGCGCGCGCAGGCTGGCCAGCATCGGCATCACCATGTGCGGCCCGTCCGCCGCCACCTCAAGGCGCCCGGTCAGCAACTGCCGATTCGCCTCCAGCAGCACTTGCGCTTCTTCGGCCAGGCCGAACATCGCCCGAGTGATCGCCGCCAGTTTGGTGCCCTCTTCCGTCAGCTCCACGCGTCGCGCAGTGCGGCGCAACAAGGTGATCTGGTAATGCTCTTCCAGAGCCTTGATGTGTCCGGTGACCGCCGGTTGGCTGATGAACAGCCGCTCGGCCGCGCGGGTGAAGCTGCCTTCGCGGGCCACGGCGTCGAACGCTCGAAGCTGGAACAGGTTCATGGATAACTCTCACTGATGGCTGGCATAACAACAAACAATTTGATTGATAGCACCCGAAATTGCAATTTATGTCCCGTAGCTTCATCCCACAGAGAGCTTTTGCGAGGACACAAGAATGAGCACTGCCGAGCCAATCCTGCTCACCCCCGGCCCACTGACCACATCGGCCCGCACCCGTCAGGCGATGATGGTCGACTGGGGTTCATGGGATGATCGCTTCAATCAACTGACCGCCAGCCTGTGCGAACAATTGCTGGCAATCATCAACGGCGGCAACAGCCACCACTGCGTGCCCCTGCAAGGCAGCGGCACCTTTGCCGTCGAGGCGGCAATCGGCACCCTGGTGCCCCGCGACGGCAAAGTGCTGGTGCTGATCAACGGCGCCTACGGCAAACGCCTGGCAAAAATCTGCGAAGTACTTGGTCGCCCGTTCAGCACCTTCGAAACCGCCGAAGACGAACCGACCACCGCCGCCGACGTCGACCGTCTGCTGCACGCCGACGCCAGCATCACCCACGTCGCGCTGATTCACTGCGAAACCAGCACCGGCATCCTCAACCCGCTGCCGGAAATCGCCCACGTCATCGCGCAACACGGCAAACGCCTGATCATCGATGCCATGAGCTCCTTCGGCGCCTTGCCGGTCGACGCACAACAGGTGCCCTTCGATGCGCTGATCGCCGCCTCGGGCAAATGCCTGGAAGGCGTGCCGGGCATGGGTTTTGTCTTCGCTCGCAAAGACGCGCTGGCCAACGCAGCCGGCAACTCTCACTCCCTGGCGATGGATTTGTACGACCAGCACACCTACATGGCCAAGACCGGCCAATGGCGCTTCACACCGCCGACCCACGTGGTCGCCGCGCTGCACGAAGCCCTGCTGCAATACAACGAAGAAGGCGGTTTGCCGGCGCGGCATCAGCGCTACGCCAACAATTGCCAGGTGCTGCTCGATGACATGGCCAAACTCGGCTTGCGCAGCTTCCTGTCCGCTGAGATCCAGGCGCCGATCATCGTCACGTTCCACGCGCCGAAAGACCCGCGCTACCAGTTCAAGGAATTCTACGAACGCGTCAAGGCCAAGGGTTTCATCCTCTACCCCGGCAAATTGACCCAGGTCGAAACCTTCCGCGTCGGCTGCATCGGACACGTCAACCAGGCCGAGATGCACGCGGCCGTGGCGGCGGTCGCCGAAGTGCTGCGCGAGATGGAAGTCCTCGACATCTGAATGAGCACACACCGCTGATCCTGTAGGAGCGAGGCTTGCCCGCGAATGCAGACGACGCGGTCCTTCAGGCACACCGAATTATCGTTCTTCGCGGGCAAGCCTCGCTCCTACAAAGGAATTTAAGACATGAATTACGCAAACCCAACCAAACTCCAGGCCGCCATCCTCGACTGGGCCGGCACCGTGGTCGACTTCGGCTCTTTCGCGCCGACGCAGATTTTTGTCGAAGCCTTCGCCGAATTCGACGTCCAGGTTTCCATCGAAGAAGCCCGCGGGCCGATGGGCATGGGCAAGTGGGACCACATCCGCACCCTGTGCGATCAGCCGGAAGTCGCCGAGCGTTATCGCGCCGTGTTCGGCCGCACGCCGACCGACGATGACGTCACCGCCATCTACAAACGCTTCATGCCGCTGCAGATCGAGAAAATCGCCGAGCACTCGGCGCTGATTCCGGGTGCACTCGACACCATCGCCAACCTGCGTCAGCAAGGGATCAAGATCGGCTCCTGCTCCGGCTACCCGAAACAGGTCATGGACAAGGTGGTCGAACTGGCCGCCACCAACGGCTACGTTGCCGACCACGTGGTCGCCACCGACGAAGTGCCGAACGGCCGCCCATGGCCAGCTCAGGCACTGGCCAACGTGATTGCGCTGGGCATCGACGACGTCGCGGCTTGCGTGAAGATCGATGACACCGTGCCGGGCATTCTCGAAGGTCGTCGCGCCGGCATGTGGACCGTGGCGCTGATCTGCTCCGGCAACGCGCTGGGTCTGGACTACGAAGGCTTCCGCGCCCTCGGCAGTGACCAACTCGACAGTGAACGCAAACGCATCCACGGGATGTTCGAAGGCTCGCGGCCGCACTACATGATCGACACCATCACCGACTTGCCGGAAGTGATCGCTGACATCAACAAGCGCCTGGCCAAGGGTGAGATGCCGCAAAGCAGCTGATCCACCCAAAAGCACCGCGTTCCCTGTAGGACCGAGGCTTGCCCGCGAAGACGTCCTACCAGCCGAGATCCCTGCTGAATGTTCAGACATCTTCGCGGGCAAGCCTCGCTCCTACAAGGGATAGCGGTGCTTTTTTCTGCCTGTAGCCTGAACCAGCACGTTGAACCTTTACCAGGATCAGGCAGACCCGTCGAATCAGGCTTACAGTTAAGGAACACCGTCGACCAAGAACGGTGGCCGACCTGTGAGGAACACCGTATGCCGTGGAAGAACTCCGACTCACGCTACAGCACCGTGTCGATCACGCTGCATTGGTTGATGCTGGTTCTGCTGGCGCTGGTTTACGCCTGTATCGAGCTTCGCGGGTTCTTCCCCAAAGGCAGCGGTGGCCGGACGCTGATCACCGAATCGCACTTCATGCTCGGTTTGACGGTGTTCGTATTGGTTTGGCTGCGGCTGTTCGCCCGCAGCCTGGGCCCCGCGCCGCAAATCTTCCCGGCCTCGCCCCGGTGGCAGACGGTGCTCGCCAGGTTGATGCACTGGGCGTTGTACATATTCATGATCGCGATGCCGATCCTCGGTTGGCTGGTGACCAGTGCCAAGGGGCATCAGGTGATGTTTTACGGCTTTGATTTGCCGTTGCTGATCTCGGAGGACAAAGTACTGGCCAAGCAAATCGAGGGCTGGCATGAGCTCGGTGGCACCATCGGTTACTGGCTGATCGGCCTGCACGCGGCGGCGGGGATTTATCACCATTATGTGGTGCGCGATAACACGCTGCTGCGGATGATGCCCAAGCGCGGGTGAGCGGTAACCAACCTTGTGGCGAGGGAGCTTGCTCCCGCTGGGCTGCGAAGCGGCCCCAATACCTGCGCCCGCATCCCGTCTGGCACAGCGCGTTCAACAGTTTTACGCCTGCTTCGCAGTCGAGCGGGAGCAAGCTCCCTCGCCACAAAAGCATTCGGTGTCTTTTATAGTGTTGAACTGAACCCCCGACGGCCCTGCAAGCCGCCAGTGTGGATGAAGATCAGGCGCGTGCCCTTTTCAAATTTTCCAGCCTCGACGTGCTGCTTGAGCATCAGCAATGCCTTGCCGGTGTACAGCGGTTCAAACGAAATACCCGTGACCTGCTCGGTCTGGTCGATGAAGTCGAGTAACAGCGGATCGACTTTGGCAAAGCCGCCACGGCTGGCATCGAACAGCTCATAAGCCGGTTCCTGCAAACCGGCCTCTCGGACAATTGATTCAACCTGCTGTGCCACACCATGATCGTCGGGCACGGCGAGCGCGCCATACACCGGATGTTCGCCCGCCTCGGCCAGCGCCAGGCCGGCCAGGGTCGTGCCAGTTCCGCAGGCCAGCCACCAACCGTCGTAATCGCTCCAGCCCAAATTGCCCAGTTGCTCAAGGACCATCGCCTTCAACTGCATGCAGCCACGCGCCCCACGCAAACCACCGCCACCTTCGGGCACCGGGTGCAGATCGGGGTATTGCGCCTGCCATGGCTGCCAGAAACCCGCTTCGTGCCGTGCTCGATAACCGCCATAACCCAACCAGTGCAGCTGCATGCCGAACGCTTGCAAGTCCTTTATCGTCGGCGTTTCCTGCGGATGACCGCGCAGCAGGCCGACCGTTTTGAAACCGAAGCGTTTGCCGGCGGCGGCCAGTGCATGCAAATGATTGGAATGCGCACCGCCGAGGCTGATGATGCCTTGGGCGCCAGTTTGGTCAGTGGCTTTGAGGTGTTCGATGAGTTTGAACCACTTGTTGCCGCTGATCAGTGGGTCGATCTGGTCGAGGCGCAGGATGGCGACTTCGATTCCGGCTGCGGTGAGCCAGTCGAGGTGAAGGGGTTGGAGCGGGGCTTGGGGGAGCCAGTCGTTGGGAGGGAGAAGCATCGATGCCGGCTCTGCGGTAAATAACCGGCATCTTAGCAGCCTTGAGGATGCCTTCGCGGGCAAGCCTCGCTCCTACAGAAAAACACGATTCCCGTAGGAGCGAGGCTTGCCCACGAAAGCCATTGGCACGCTAAACCTGCAGATTACAACTCGGCAGCCAACCGCGAACCCTGGTTGATCGCGCGCTTGGCATCCAGCTCCGCTGCCACGTCCGCACCACCAATCAAATGCACGTTCTGCCCCGCTGCGACCAAACCCTCCTGCAATTCACGCAGCGGATCCTGCCCGGCGCAGATCACAATGTTGTCCACCGGCAGCACCTGCGGCTCACCGGTTTCGCCGATACGGATGTGCAGGCCTTCGTCGTCGATCTTCAGGTACTCGACACTGTTGAGCATCTGCACCTGCTTGTTCTTCAGACCGGTCCGGTGAATCCAGCCCGTGGTTTTGCCCAGACCGTCGCCGACCTTGGATTTCTTGCGTTGCAGCAGGAACACTTCCCGCGCCGGTGCATGGGGTTCAGCCTTGATGCCGGCGACACCGCCGCGCGCTTCCAGATGCGTGTCGATGCCCCACTCTTTCCAGAACGCCTCGCGGTCCTGACTGGTGGCCACGCCTTGGTGAACGAGGAATTCCGATACGTCGAAACCGATACCGCCTGCGCCAATCACCGCGACGCGCTTGCCCACCGGTTTACGCTCCAGGATCACGTCGAGGTAGCTCAGCACCTTGGCGTTCTCAACGCCGGGAATCGCCGGGGTTCTTGGGGCAATGCCGGTGGCCAGGATGATTTCGTCATAACCGCCCTCCACCAGTTTCGCCACATCGACACGGGTGTTCAGGCACACCTCGACATTGGTGGTCTGCAACTTGCGGTTGAAATAGCGCAGGGTTTCGAAAAACTCTTCCTTGCCCGGTACACGCTTGGCAATGTTGAACTGGCCGCCAATCTCACTGGCCGAATCGAACAGCGTCACCGAGTGCCCACGCTCCGCCGCCACTGTGGCAGCGGACAGGCCCGCAGGACCGGCTCCGACCACGGCGATTTTCTTGATCTGCTGCACCGGCAGGTAGTTGAGTTCGGTTTCATGACAAGCGCGCGGGTTCACCAGGCAGCTGGTCAACTTGCCGCCGAAGGTGTGGTCCAGGCACGCCTGGTTGCAACCGATGCAGGTGTTGATTTCATCGCCACGGCCTGCGGCCGCCTTGTTGACGAAGTCCGGGTCGGCGAGGAACGGCCGCGCCATGGACACCATGTCGGCGTCGCCTTCGGCCAGAATCTGCTCGGCCACTTCCGGGGTGTTGATGCGGTTGGTGGTGATCAGCGGAATGTTCACCGAACCGCGCAGCTTGGCCGTGACCTTGCTGAACGCTGCACGCGGCACCTTGGTGGCGATGGTCGGAATCCGCGCTTCGTGCCAGCCGATGCCGGTATTGATGATGGTCGCACCGGCCTGCTCGATGGCTTTGGCCAGGGTCACGATCTCTTCCCAGCTGCTGCCGCCTTCCACCAGATCGAGCATCGACAGGCGGAAGATAATGATGAAGTTCGGGCCGACCGCTTCACGTACACGGCGGACGATTTCCACCGGCAGGCGCATACGGTTTTCGTAGCTGCCGCCCCAACGGTCAGTGCGGTGGTTGGTGTGGGCCGCGAGGAACTGGTTAATGAAATAACCTTCCGAACCCATGATCTCGACGCCGTCGTACTCGGCTTTTTGCGCCAGGGTCGAACAGGTGACGAAGTCGCTGATCTGTTTCTCGATGCCTTCCTCGTCCAGCTCTTTAGGCTTGAACGGGTTGATCGGCGCCTGAATGGCACTCGGCGCGACCTGTTTCGGGCTGTAGGCATAACGGCCGGCGTGGAGGATCTGCATGCATATCTTGCCGTCCGCCTCGTGCACCGCACGGGTCACGATCTGGTGCTTGAGCGCTTCTTCTTCGGTGGTCAGTTTGGCCGCGCCGGAATACACCCCGCCCTCATCGTTCGGGCCAATGCCGCCGGTGACCATCAAGCCCACACCGCCGCGAGCACGCTCGGCGAAGTACGCCGCCATGCGTTCGAAACCGCCGGGCTTCTCTTCCAGACCGGTGTGCATCGAACCCATCAGGGTGCGGTTGCGCAGCGTGGTGAAACCCAGGTCCAGCGGGGCCAACAGGTGCGGGTAATGAGCGGCGGCCATTTGTAACTCCACATCGAGCGATCACGGAAAATATGCAGGAGCTCTTCGGCCCCCGTCAGTCATGTAGGACAGACTAAGAGTCGCGCCCTTGTCACTCAATGACCGAAACTGACAACTTATTGATCCAAATGTGCAGCGCCCCTTGGCAAGCGCCGGCATGCGCCCTACCCTAGTCGCGAACCCTGCACACGGCTGTCGACTGTTTCCCCATGCGCAAACTTCTGTACCTGACTTTCTCCATGGCATTGATTGCCGCCCTGACGACCTACGCCATGTGGGCCGCGGACCGTCCGGTGGGTCATTACCTGTCGGACCTGCGCATCCACCTCGCGGTTGATCAAGGCACCCCTGCCGATCGCGGCAATCTGCTGGGCATTCAGCCCGAGCTATTCCCCACCGACTATCAAAGCCCCGAACGCCTGCACCGTAAGCTCGCCGCCTATTTGCAGCAGGCTCAGGACCAAGGCCTGCTCAATGAAAAGACCATCGTCGTGCTGCCCGAACACATCGGCACCTGGCTGATGGTCAGTGGCGAGAAAGATGAGCTGTACCAGGCGACCACCCTCAAGGAAGCGATGAACTGGCTGGCGGTGAGCAATCCCGTGCAGTTCGTCCGTGCGCTGATCAGCGCCAAGGGCGAAAGCCGTCTCGACGACGCTCACTTGCGGATGAAGGCCAAAGGCATGGCCAAGGACTATCAGGCACTGTTCGGCGGGCTGGCGAAGGCGTTCAACGTGACCCTGGTGGCCGGCACGATTGTGTTGCCCGAGCCGAGCATCATCGACGGCACGCTGAAGGTCGGCCACGGTGCGTTGTATAACAGCAGCGTGGTGTTCGGCCGCGACGGGCTGCCGCTGGGCCAGCCGCAACGCCAGATGCATCCGGTCTTCGCTGAAAAAGACGTTATCGAAGCCAATGGCGAGCACACGCTCAACGTCGTCGACACCCCGGCAGGACGCCTGGGCGTACTCATCGGCAGCGACAGCTGGTACCCGGACAACTACCGCAAACTCGACGCCCAGGGCGCCCATCTGGTGGCTGTCCCCGCCTATGTCGTCGGCCGCGACACCTGGGACAAACCGTGGCGGGGTTACAAGGGGTTGTCGACGCCAGGCTCCGTCAGCCTCAAGGCCGGTGAACTCAGTGAAGGCCAGGCCTGGCATCGCCTGACACTGACCGGCCAATCGCCCAGCAGCCAGGCCATTGCCGGCATGAGCGTGTTCCTGCGCGGTCAGTTCTGGGATAAGGGCAGCGCGGGTCAAAGTTTTCTCAGTAACAACGGGCAGCAGTTCGCCGACGGCAATGCCCGTGGCGCGCGTTTACTGAACCTCTGGTTGTAAACCATGAAACCGCTGCCGATGCGCCTTGGGGATCTGTCGGTGGGCTTTGTTCATAGCCTGGCCGACGCCGTGCGCAGCCACGGTGTGGACCCGCAACCGTTGCTTGAGCAATACGGCCTCGATGCCGCGCGTTTGGCCGAGGCAGGCGCCCGGCTGTCGATCCCGCGCTACATGCGCCTGGGCCACGGTGCCATTCAGTTGACCGACGACCCGGCGCTGGGTTTGCGCATGGGCCAGCTCAGTCGTCTGAGTCAGGCCGGTCTGGCCGGGGTCACCGCCGCCCAGGCACCGACGGTTCGAGAAGCGGCGCGGTGCCTGATTCGCTTCGAAGCCTTGTATGGCTCCAACTATCGTGGCCAATCGAGCTTTCATGAAGACGCTCAGGGCGCGTGGCTGCGGTTCTATTCCATCAGCCCCTACAACGCCTACAACCGCTTCGTGGTGGATTCGATCATCGCTGGCTGGCTGCACCAATTGTCCAGCGTGAGCCCTGCCCCGCTACGCGCCGAGCGTATCGAGATCGAGTTTGCCGAACCGGATTATCGTGAGGCGTATACCGCGCTGGGCGATTGCCCGATTCAGTTCGGCGCCGAACAGAATCAACTGCGCCTGAGCCTGGCCAGCCTCGCCCAGCGCAATCCGGAGCACTGCCCGAGCACGTGGCGACACTTGCTGCAACTCTGTGAACGGGAACTGGAGCAACTGACACGCACCCGCAGCCTGCGTGAACGGATCACTCAGTTGCTGGGGCCGTTGCTCAATGGTGGCCGGGAACCCGACCTGGAAGAAGTGGCGGCACGCCTGAAGCTGCCTACCTGGACTTTGCGTCGCAAACTCGCCGAAGAAGGCACGCAATTTCGCGCGATTCTCAACGACACCCGCCGCGACCTGGCCATGACTTACATCCGCGACACGGAACTGGCATTCGGTGAAATCGCCTACTTGCTGGGCTTTGCCTCAGCCGAAGCGTTTCAACGGGCCTTCAAACGCTGGAACGGCCAGACCCCCGGCGAGTTTCGCCGCAGTCATCGCCAATCCGCGTGATGTTTACAGCTCTGTAGCGTCTTCCGCTGGCTCCAATGGGTCCAGTTCAAACGCCTGATACTCGAGCAGCTCTTCTTGATAATCGTCCATTGTGAAATCCCCCTGCCGCTCGTTTAAAAAATGCCTGAATAAATGACCAACGCCTTGAGCATAAAGTGCCCACGTGAAAGAAAAATGACGCGGGCGCACCGCTCAGCGGCTACTTATAAAACGTAGCAGGCGGTCAGGAATTTATCACAGGATTTTTTCGATAGAGGTTGTAGGACTACAGCCCGGGTTGACGCGGATCAATCAAAAAGCCATTTCGGGAACGGTGTCATCTGACACGGTCCCGAAATGTAGATCGATTACTGACTAGCGCCAGGCATGGCCGAAATAGGCTCGCTCGGTGGCGGCAGGCTGGATTGCGGCGGTGGCGTAACGGTTTCCGAGGACGGCGCCGGTTCCGGGTTTTCAACCGGGGTGATCGGCGCTGTTTCAGGCGGCGGTGCGACGGGTTCCGAGGCAGCAGGTGCTGGAGCAGAAGCAGGAGCTGGAGCTGGTTCAGCCGCAGGCGCTGGCGCGGATTCCGCCGCAGGAGCCGGCGTTGGGGCCAAAGGCGCCGGAGCAGCCTTGGCCTCAGGCATGCCCAGGTCGGTCTTGGGTTTCTCGGGGATGTGCGCAGCCTTCTTTGCTTCCGGCGGCAGGAACAACTCGACCAGCGCAAAAAATCGCTCGTAGAACTTGGCCGACGAGACGGTTTCGCTGGCGACCTTGACCATCGAATCGTCGGATGAGCCGATCGGCATCGATACCGAACCCAACACGCCTACACCTACACTGGCGGAGTTATTGGTTTTCTTCAGCGCATAGCGGTCCTGCAGGGCGTTGGCGAACATGGTCGCATGATGCCCTTCGCTGCCGTCATCGGCACAGACCACACTGAAGCTGATCTCCATGTGGGTCTCGCCGGTCTGCTGGAAGCTTTTGTGCCCGCTGACCAGTTTCGGGTCGGCGCTGGTGATGATGTAGCCCTGGCTGAGCAACGCCCGACGGGCGGCTTCGCAGGTTTGCGCATCCGTCACCGGGTAATTGCGCGAAAACGTCCCGGAGTCATCGAAGTTCTCATGCTCATAGATGGGGGCTTTCTTTGACGAGCAGCCGGCAGCAGTGGCCAGCATCAGCGCCAGCCCGGCAACACGCATGGGAATTGATTTAAACATTGAACATCCTGAGGAAAACGATCCGGGGCGTATTGTGCAACAGATCGATGCTTAGCGGAGCATCGATTAGTGTCTTAAAACGTTTACAAATCTACTGACGGTCATTTACAGGAAAAAGTCGGGCGGTACATACGCAGCCGACGGATCGCCAATATGCTTTTGCTTCTTCCATAAAAAACCCCGGCCTTTCGGCCGGGGTCTTTGTGTAGCGGGCAACTCAATCAAGCATCAGAAACGCTTGATCTCGGCCTCGCTTTCCAGCTGCTTGCGGTAAGCCGCAAAGTCCTGCTGGCCAATGCGCGAGGCGAGGAAGCGACGGTACTGAGCCTTCTCTTCTTCGGTCGGCGCGGCGGCTTCGTTCACGCCGTTCAGGCGCACGATCACCAGGCTACCATCGGCCAGGGTCACGCTGCTGAAGGTCGGCTTGTCCTTGGCGACAGGTTTAGGCATGCGGAACAGTGCTTGCAGCACGGTTGGGTCAATCCCTTCCTGAGCGCGAGTCGCTGCTGCGGTGACTTTCCAGCTCTGGCCGTCAATCGCCTTGTCCAGTGGCGTCTTGCCGTCGCGCAGGCTGGCGATCAGCTCATCAGCCTTGGTCTTGGCGGCAGCACTGGCGTGCTCCTTGGCCAATTGCGCACGAATGCTGGCATTGACGCTTTCAAGCGGCAGTTGCGCAGGCTTCAGGTGCTCCTTGGCGCGCAGCACGATCACGGTTTCCGGGTCCAGTTCGATGGCGGTGCTGTTGGCACCTTCATCCAGCACTTCAGGGCTGAACGCAGCGGTGACCACGGCACGGTTGGCCGTAACACCTTCGCCACCCTCGCGGCCGAACGGCTTGGAGGTGTGAACGGTCAGCTTGAGGTCTTGCGCCGGCTGGGCCAGATCGGAAGATTCAAACGAGGAGTCTTCCAGTTGCTTGGTCGCCTCGACGAAACGCTGCTCGACCTGCTGGGTTTTCAGCTCGCGGGTCAGCTTGTCTTTCAGGCTGGCCAGCGTCGGCACTTCAGGTGCTTCAACGCCCAACAGTTTGATCAGGTGGAAACCGAAGTCAGTGCGAACCGGTGCCGACACCTGATCCTTGGCCAACGCATACAGCGCGGTTTCGAATGCTGGATCGTAAACGCCAGGGCCTGCGTAGCCCAGATCACCGCCGTTGTTCGCCGAACCTGGATCCTGGGAGAATTCCTTGGCCAGGGCCTCGAATTTCTCGCCTTTGGCCAGACGCGCCTGAACTTCTTCGATCTTGGCCTTGGCTTGCGCTTCGGTCACCTTGTCGTTCACTTCGATCAGAATGTGCGCAGCCCGGCGTTGCTCGGACAGGTTCGCGATTTCTTTCTGATATGCCGCTTGCAGGTCTTCGTCCTTGACGGCGACCTGATCAAAGAAGGAAGACTTCTTCAATTCCAGGTAATCGATGACCACCTGATCCGGCGTCATGAATTCCTTGGCGTGTTCGTCGTAGTAAGCCTTGACCTCATCGTCGGTCAGCTTCACCGCTGCCGGGTCAACCTTGACGTTCAGGGAAGCGAAATCGCGGGTCTGTTTTTCCAGACGGGCGAACGCCAGAACCTGTGAGTCGGTGACGAAACCGCTACCCGCCAAACCAGCACGCAGCTGACCGATCAGCATTTCCTGAGCCAGCATCTGGCGAAATTGCATGCGGCTGTAGCCGAGCTGACGGATCACCTGGTCGAAACGATCGGGACTGAACTTGCCATCCACCTGGAACTCAGGCGTTTGCAGGATCACTTGGTCCAAAGCCGCTTCGGAGAAAGCGAATTTCGATTCTTCTGCGCCTTGCAGCAGCAGTTTGCGATCGATCAGGCCTTTGAGGGCCGATTCGCGCAGCATTTTTTCGTCGAGCAAGGAAGCGTCGAAATCCTTGCCCAGCTGTTGCATCAGCTGACGGCGTTGCATATCGACCGCCTGGCTCAGCTCGTTCTGGCTGATTTCTTCGCCATTGACCTTGGCCGCATCCTGGCTGTTGGTCGTAGCTTGGAAAATGGCCTCGATACCGGTGAAAGCCATCAGTACAACGATGATCCCGATAATGGTCTTGGCAATCCAGCCTTGTGAATTGTCCCTGATATTCTGCAGCATGCGTCCCCCAGAAACGGTTGAACTTCAAAATTAGGCAACCGTGGAGCGTGGGTAGAATCCGGATAGAAGAAAGGCGCATCCGAGGATGCGCCTTCTCGTAACTGGCGGAGCGGACCAAGGGTTCGAACTTGCGACCCTCGGTGTCTCGGACCGGCAAATTGCCGACTGGACTACCGCTCCGCTGCCAGGTCAGGCATGACCCCGACCCGGATAGGCAAAAACCTGAAGCGAACTTAGTTGACAGCTTCTTTCAGTGCTTTACCGGCTTTGAAACCTGGTTTTTTGGCTGCAGCGATTTCCAGCGTCTTACCGGTCTGTGGGTTACGACCAATGCGAGCTGGACGATCGGTAACGGAGAAGGTACCGAAACCAACCAGAACAACAGAGTCGCCAGCCTTGAGAGCGCCAGTGACGGATTCGATTACAGCGTCCAGCGCACGGCCAGCAGCAGCTTTCGGGATATCAGCGGATGCAGCGATAGCATCAATCAGTTCCGACTTGTTCACTCTAAGTCCCCTTATATCTATTTGAGTATGATTCTAAGTTTTTTGGTGAAAGCAAAAACGTGTGCTGAATGGCCTACAGACACTTAAGAGCCGCTTTATAACAAGGGCTCTAAAAAGCTGTCAACAAGCCACTCAGGCAAATGCGTACTAATGCGTGCTAATTCTTTCCTTAGAGTCAGACTCGCGTTTTTCATCCTTTGCAACTATCTCTGGAACCACATCAGGCAGCGGCTCCGGCGCGTATTGCAGCGCAATTTGCAGGACCTCGTCAATCCATTTAACCGGTTTAATCTGCAGATCTTGCTTGATATTGTCAGGAATTTCCTTCAGATCGCGTACGTTCTCTTCAGGAATGATCACGGTCTTGATTCCACCACGGTGAGCCGCCAGCAGTTTTTCCTTCAGACCGCCGATTGCCAACACTTGGCCACGAAGGGTGATTTCACCTGTCATGGCGACATCCGCACGCACCGGGATCCCGGTCAATGCCGACACCAGGGCCGTGCACATACCTACACCGGCGCTAGGGCCGTCTTTCGGAGTCGCCCCTTCCGGCATGTGGATGTGCGTGTCGCGCTTCTCGTGGAAGTCCAGGGGGATCCCCAGGCTCTTCGCGCGGCTGCGGACAACGGTCAGCGCGGCGGTGATCGACTCGACCATCACATCGCCCAGTGAACCGGTCTTGATCAACTGGCCTTTACCCGGCACGACAGCTGCTTCGATGGTCAGCAATTCGCCACCCACCTGAGTCCATGCCAGCCCGGTCACTTGACCGATCTGATCCTGCGATTCGGCCAGACCGTAGCGGAATTTGCGCACGCCCAGGAAGTGTTCCAGCATCTCGGCAGTGACCTTCACAGAGAAGCGTTTTTCCATTGCATGCTCTTTGACTGCCTTGCGGCAAACCTTGGCAATCTGGCGCTCCAGCCCACGTACACCGGCTTCGCGGGTGTAGTAGCGGATGATGTCGCGGATCGCTTCAGCGTCGAATTCCAGCTCGCCTTTCTTCAAGCCGTTGGCCGTAATCTGCTTTGGCGAAAGGTATTTGACGGCGATGTTGATCTTCTCGTCTTCGGTGTAGCCCGGCAGACGAATCACTTCCATCCGGTCGAGCAGCGCCGGCGGAATGTTCATGGAGTTGGAGGTGCAAAGGAACATCACATCGGACAGGTCGTAGTCGACCTCCAGATAGTGATCGTTGAAGTTGTGGTTCTGCTCAGGATCGAGCACTTCCAGCAACGCCGACGCCGGATCGCCACGCATGTCGCTGCCCATTTTGTCGATCTCATCGAGCAGGAACAGCGGGTTGCGGACGCCCACTTTTGTCATTTTTTGAATCAATCTTCCTGGCATCGAACCGATGTAAGTCCGGCGATGACCACGAATTTCCGCTTCGTCACGCACGCCACCAAGGGCCATACGGACGAATTTGCGGTTGGTGGCGTGAGCGATCGACTCCGCCAGAGAGGTTTTACCCACCCCCGGAGGACCGACCAGGCACAACACAGGACCGCGAATTTTCTTCACGCGCTTTTGCACGGCGAGGTATTCGAGGATCCGCTCTTTGACTTCTTCGAGACCATAGTGGTCTGCATCGAGAATGTCTTCTGCGCGAGCAAGGTCCAGGCGCACTTTGCTCTGGGCCTTCCACGGCACCTGAACAAGCCAGTCGATGTACGAACGCACCACGGTCGCTTCCGCGGACATTGGCGACATTTGTTTCAACTTGTTCAGTTCACCCTGGGCTTTGGCCAAGGCATCTTTCGGCAGGCCGGCGGCATCGATGCGCTTTTTCAGCTCTTCGATTTCGTTGTGGCCTTCGTCGCTGTCGCCGAGCTCTTTCTGAATGGCCTTCATCTGCTCATTCAGGTAGTACTCGCGCTGGCTGCGCTCCATTTGTTTCTTGACGCGACCGCGAATGCGTTTTTCGACTTGCAGCAGATCGATCTCGGCATCCAGTAACGCCAGGACGTGCTCGACCCGGGCCGACAAATCGATGATTTCGAGGATTTCCTGTTTCTGTTCGATCTTCAGGGCCATGTGCGCGGCCATGGTGTCGACCAGGCGACCTGGCTCGTCGATGCTATTGAGCGACGAGAGGACTTCAGCCGGGACTTTCTTGCCCAGCTGCACATATTGTTCGAACTGAGCCAGCAGGCTACGTACAAATACTTCCGACTCGCGCTCTGGCGCGTCGACTTCGTCGATCAGCGAGACTTCGGCACGACAGTGGCCGTCCACTTCGCTGAAGCGCTCCACGGCGCCCCGCTGCTCGCCTTCGACCAAAACCTTGACCGTGCCGTCAGGCAGCTTGAGCAGCTGCAGAACGGTCGCAATTGTACCTACACGATAAAGTGCATCTTCACCGGGATCGTCGTCAGCAGGGTTTCTCTGCGCCAGCAGAAGGATCTGCTTGTCGCCCGTCATCGCAGCCTCGAGGGCTTCGATGGATTTCTCGCGCCCCACGAACAGCGGGATAACCATGTGCGGATAAACCACAACATCACGCAATGGCAGGAGAGGCAATTCGATGGTTGTCTTCATGATTTCGCCTCTACGGCGGCCATAAGGCCGTAAACAGATGGAAGTAAGCTTGAAACCAAGATGGGGGCTGCTTTGAAAAAAAACAAGCGCAATGAGGGTGTTAAAAACTCTTTAAAAGAAAAGGGGCCCGAAGGCCCCTTCTTTATTCCAGCTGCCTGACGCTTAAGCGTCTGGCGCAGCCTTGGCAGCCGGCTCACTGTTTTCGTAGATATACAGTGGCTTGGACTTGCCTTCTATCACGCTTTCGTCGATCACTACTTTACTCACCTCGGACTGCGAGGGGATTTCATACATAGTGTCGAGCAATACACCTTCGAGAATCGAGCGCAGTCCACGGGCACCGGTCTTGCGTTCCAGGGCACGTTTGGCGACCGATTTCAGCGCGTCGGCCCGGAATTCCAGGTCCACACCTTCCATCTCGAACAGCTTGGCATACTGCTTGGTCAGAGCATTTTTCGGCTCGGTGAGAATCTGCATCAATGCAGCCTCATCAAGCTCGTCCAGCGTGGCAAGGACCGGCAGACGACCGACGAATTCCGGGATCAGACCGAACTTGACCAGATCGTCAGGCTCGACTTCACGCAGGGATTCACCGACTTTCTTGCCTTCTTCCTTGCTACGAACTTCCGCGTTGAAACCGATGCCGCCCTTGGTCGAACGGTTTTGAATAACCTTTTCCAGACCGGAGAACGCACCACCGCAGATGAACAGAATGTTACGGGTGTCGACCTGAAGGAATTCCTGCTGCGGATGCTTGCGACCACCTTGCGGCGGAACGGAAGCGACCGTGCCTTCGATCAACTTGAGCAGGGCCTGCTGCACGCCTTCACCGGAAACGTCCCGGGTGATCGACGGGTTGTCAGACTTGCGCGAGATCTTGTCGATCTCATCGATGTAGACAATGCCCATCTGGGCTTTTTCTACGTCGTAATCGCACTTCTGCAGCAGCTTCTGAATGATGTTCTCGACATCTTCACCCACGTAACCCGCCTCGGTGAGGGTGGTTGCGTCAGCGATGGTGAACGGAACGTTCAGCAAACGGGCCAGTGTTTCGGCAAGCAGGGTTTTACCCGAGCCTGTCGGGCCGATCAGCAAGATGTTGCTCTTGCCGAGCTCGACGTCGTCATTCTTTTTGTCACGCTGATTCAGACGCTTGTAGTGGTTGTACACCGCTACGGCCAGAACCTTTTTCGCACGCTCCTGACCAATCACGTACTGATCAAGGATGCCGCTGATTTCTTTAGGCGAAGGCAATTTATGCGCGCTGCTTTCGGCCTGGGCTTCCTGCACCTCCTCTCGGATGATGTCATTGCACAGGTCGACGCACTCGTCGCAGATAAAGACCGAGGGGCCGGCAATCAATTTGCGCACTTCATGCTGGCTTTTGCCACAGAAGGAGCAATAGAGCAGCTTGCCGTTGTCCTCGCCGTTGCGGGTGTCAGTCATTCGTTCGATCCAAATCCGATAGGCTTGCAACACAAGATGAAGGCTATTGCGGGCTTTTTCAAGCCCGCTAATGATCAGACCAGCCGACCAAGCCTATTTTGAGCTGCTTATTTTTAAGCTGGGCGCTGGGCGATCACTTCATCGATCAACCCGTACTCACGCGCAGCTTCTGCACTCATGAAGTTATCGCGGTTGGTGTCGCGCTCAATTTCTTCAAGAGTGTGGCCGCTGTGCTTGGCCATCAGCGTGTTGAGACGCTCACGAATGAAGAGAATTTCCTTGGCATGGATTTCGATATCCGACGCCTGCCCCTGGAAACCGCCCAGCGGCTGGTGAATCATCACGCGCGAATTCGGCAGGCAATAACGCTTGCCGGCAGCACCGGCGGTCAGCAGAAACGCGCCCATGCTGCACGCCTGGCCGATACAGGTGGTCGATACGTTGGGTTTGATGAACTGCATGGTGTCGTAGATCGACATGCCTGCTGTCACCGAACCGCCCGGGGAGTTGATATAGAGATGGATGTCCTTGTCCGGGTTTTCCGCTTCAAGGAACAGCAGTTGCGCACAGATCAGGTTGGCCATGTAGTCCTCTACCGGACCAACCAGAAAGATCACTCGCTCCTTGAGAAGGCGCGAGTAAATGTCATAGGCGCGCTCGCCACGAGCAGACTGCTCGACAACCATCGGGACCAGGCCGCCTGCGGCCTGGATATCAGAGTTCTGCTGAATATACGAATTACGGAACATGCTCTGCAGTCACTCCCAAATAGTTATGTCTTGAATACGCATAAGCCAGCACGAAGGCTGGCTTATGGTGTGTACTTCTTATCGCAAAAACGATCAGTCGGCTTGTGGAGCTTCTACCGGCTTGACTGCTTCTTCGTAAGAGACCGATTTGTCGGTCACGCTAGCTTTCTGCAGAACAGTATCCACAACTTGTTCTTCCAGCACAACCGAACGGACTTCGTTCAGTTGCTGGTCGTTCTTGTAGTACCAAGACACAACCTGCTCAGGCTCCTGGTAGGCCGAAGCCATTTCCTGAATCATTTCACGAACGCGGGCTTCGTCAGGCTTGAGGTCGAATTGCTTGACCACTTCCGCCACGATCAGACCCAGCACAACGCGGCGCTTGGCCTGTTCTTCGAACAGCTCGGCCGGCAGTTGATCAGGCTTGATGTTGCCGCCGAACTGCTGAACAGCCTGCACACGCAGACGGTCAACTTCGTTGGACAGCAGAGCCTTAGGCACTTCGATCGGGTTGGTGGCCAGCAGACCGTCCATTACCTGATTCTTGACCTTGGATTTGATCGCCTGACGCAGTTCGCGCTCCATGTTCTTGCGAACTTCGGTGCGGAAGCCTTCCAGACCGGTTTCCTTGATGCCGAATTGAGCGAAGAATTCTTCGTTCAGCTCTGGCAGTTTTGGCTCGGAAACAGTGTTCACAGTCACGGTGAACTCAGCGGTTTTGCCCGCCAGGTCGAGGTTCTGATAGTCCTCTGGGAAGGTCAGGTTCAGAACGCGCTCTTCGCCGGCTTTAGCGCCAACCAGACCGTCTTCGAAACCAGGGATCATGCGGCCGGAACCCAGAACCAGCTGAGTACCTTTGGCGGAACCGCCAGCAAACACTTCGCCGTCAACCTTGCCAACGAAATCGATGTTCAGTTGGTCTTCGTTCTGGGCAGCGCGATCGGCCACTTCGAAACGGGTGTTCTGCTTGCGCAGCACGTCCAGCATCTTGTCCAGATCGGCATCAGCCACGTCAGCGCTCAGGCGCTCTACGGTGATACCTTCAAAGCCGGCAACGGTGAACTCAGGGAACACTTCGAAGATGGCAACGTATTCCAGATCTTTGCCGGCTTCCATCGATTTAGGCTCGATCGAAGGGGCGCCAGCCGGGTTCAGCTTTTGCTCGACAACAGCTTCGTAGAACGAAGACTGGATCACATCGCCTACAGCTTCCTGACGCGCATCAGCACCAAAACGGCGCTTGATTTCGCTCATTGGCACTTTGCCTGGACGGAAGCCAGCAATCTTGGCCTTTTGGGCAGTCTGCTGCAGACGCTTGTTGACCTGAGTCTCGATGCGCTCAGCCGGCACGGTGATGCTCATGCGGCGCTCAAGAGCAGAAGTATTTTCAACAGAAACTTGCATGGATATTCCTCGTTGCACAGACGTTAGCCGGCCGTTTCCGACCCCAGAATCAAGGGCATGCATTCTAGTGGGTCAAACTCAAGAAGTCACCCTACTGAAAACGGGTAAAAAAGCAGCAGGCAATTTATAGGCGAGGGACAAACGGTTGTGCCTCGCCCTGTTAGCAAATACAGCCAGTCACGCCAGGGCCCTGCACCCATCCTTCTATATATAGAAGAAGTTGCCAATCATCTCCCTGACAGCCGGTCTTGCGAGCAAGGCCGGCGGGCGGCGCGGCATCATCGAGAAACATAAATACGATGAAACACCCCACCCCTGCGACCCAGAACATGCAGCCGCTTGATACTCGAACCGCTAAAACAAAAAAGGCGCCAGACTGTTAAATCTGGCGCCTCTCGAAATATGGGGTGGACGAAGGGGATCGAACCCTCGACAACGGGAGTCACAATCCCGTGCTCTACCAACTGAGCTACGCCCACCATATTGCCTTGCAAAGAAGCCAAACAACTCCCTTGCTGCGCCCCAATCAAGCCAGCCGGCCTGAGTGAAGCTTATTTGGTGCGGATGAAGAGACTCGAACTCTTACACCTTGCGGCGCTGGAACCTAAATCCAGTGTGTCTACCAATTCCACCACATCCGCGTTTGAAGCTGTTAAAGCAAAGGCGCCAGACTGTTAATCTGGCGCCTTTCGAAATATGGGGTGGACGAAGGGGATCGAACCCTCGACAACGGGAGTCACAATCCCGTGCTCTACCAACTGAGCTACGCCCACCATATTGCGCTACTTGTGCCAAAGCTGCCTAATGGCGCACCCGGCAGGACTCGAACCTGCGACCATCCGCTTAGAAGGCGGATGCTCTATCCAGCTGAGCTACGGGCGCTTATTAATCTGTACTCTTGGAGGACTACAAACTAAGAGCTTTCCAGCCTCGCAGAACCGTAATTCCGCTCGACCTTCTCATCCAGTGCTAGGCTGTGCCCGACAAGTGCGACGAATAGTATAGAGCGCCCCGAGGGTCGTCAAATCCTTTTTATAAAAAATTCATTTAATTAAAGGGCTTAGAGGAATTTGCAGACCAAGCGCCTTTGCCCTCACCGCATGACATGCGAGAATGCGTTCTCTTTTTTTCCCCTCTCGATGGTTAATCACGCGCAATGACTGCACAACTAATCGACGGCAAATCGATCGCCGCCAGCCTGCGCCAGCAGATCGCCAAACGGGTCAACGAGCGTCGCGAGCAAGGCCTGCGCACGCCGGGCCTCGCGGTGATCCTGGTCGGCAGCGATCCTGCCTCTCAGGTTTATGTCTCGCACAAGCGTAAAGACTGTGAAGAGGTCGGCTTCATTTCCCAAGCCTACGACCTGCCTTCCGAAACCACTCAAGAAGCACTGACCGATCTGATCGATCGCCTGAACGACGATCCGGCAATTGACGGCGTTCTGCTTCAGCTTCCTTTACCTGAACACCTGGATGCCTCCAAATTGCTGGAGCGCATTCGTCCGGATAAAGACGTCGACGGTTTCCACCCTTATAACGTCGGTCGCCTGGCCCAGCGCATCCCGCTGCTACGTCCGTGCACCCCGAAAGGCATCATGACCCTGCTGGAAAGCACCGGTGCTTGCCTTTACGGGATGAATGCCGTGGTCGTCGGAGCGTCCAACATTGTTGGCCGTCCGATGGCGATGGAATTGCTGCTGGCCGGCTGCACCGTGACCGTCACCCACCGATTCACCAAGGATCTGGCGGACCACGTCGGCCGTGCCGATCTGGTCGTCGTCGCCGCCGGCAAGCCGGGCTTGGTCAAAGGTGAGTGGATCAAGGAAGGCGCGATCGTGATCGACGTCGGTATCAATCGACAGGAAGACGGCAAACTGGTCGGTGACGTGATCTACGAAACCGCCCTGCCCCGCGCCGGCTGGATCACTCCGGTACCGGGCGGAGTCGGCCCGATGACGCGCGCCTGCCTGCTGGAAAACACGTTGTACGCTGCGGAAACACTGCACAGCTGAGTGCCCGTTTTGGCATAAGCGACGAATAAAAGAACCCCGCCAATGGCGGGGTTCTTTTTGCCTGAAGTAAAAGATCGACCATCCGCCGGAAAATGACTTTTTTTTCATGTTCCCAAGGACTTTTACGTCCTGCTTGAACAACCATCGACAGTTATTCAGCCATACTCCAGAATGTCGCGCTTTTACGAAATAGCCCGTTACATAACGGCTTATCAACACCTTATGAGTCTGCCAGCGTGAAAATCCGTCTTTCCATCCTGAGCCTATTTTTTGCATTTACAGGGACGTTCATCACGCCAACCGCCAGCGCTGCGGAGACCACCGCGGCCCCCCGAGACACGAAACAACTCAAGCTCGCTTCCGGCAGCTCTTTGCTGCTGGATATGCAGACCAACAAAGTCATTTATGCCAGCAACCCCGATGTGGTTGTCCCTATCGCCTCCGTCAGCAAATTGATGACCGGCCTGATTGTGGTTGAAGCCCGACAGAACATGGACGAGTACATCAATATCAACATCAGCGACACGCCAGAAATGAAAGGCGTGTTTTCCCGAGTCAAACTCAAAAGCGAATTGCCGCGCAGGGAAATGCTGCTGATCGCCCTGATGTCCTCGGAAAACCGTGCAGCCGCGAGCCTGGCCCATCACTATCCGGGCGGCTATGTCGCATTCATTGCCGCGATGAACGCCAAGGCCAAGGCGCTGGGCATGACCAGCACCCACTTCGTCGAGCCGACGGGCCTCTCCCCTCGTAACGTCTCTACCGCCCGCGACCTGAGCAAGTTGCTGATCGCCGCGCACAAGTACCCGTTATTGACCGAGTTGAGTACCACCAAGGAAAAAACCGTCACGTTCCGCAAACCCAACTACAGCCTGGGTTTCCGCAACACCGACCATTTGGTCCGCAAGCCAAACTGGGACATCAAGCTGACCAAGACCGGGTTCACCAATGAAGCCGGTCACTGCCTGGTGTTGGTGACCAGCATGGGCAATCGCCAGGTAGCGCTGGTGATCCTCGACGCCTTCGGCAAGTACACGCATTTTGCCGATGCCGCCCGTATCCGCAGTTGGGTGGAAACCGGCAAAGGCGCAGACGTGCCGTCGGTAGCCTTGCAGTACAAGTCGGACAAGAACCTCAAGCACCGTCAGAGCGGTGTGGTTGAAGCGTCAAAGTAAGTCAGCGATAGCAAAAACAAAGCCCCGACCATTCGGGGCTTTTTTTCGTCTGGCATTAATCGTTGGGCAATGGCATCTGATCGTCATCCGGAATGCCATCCCCGGCGCTTGGATCTTTCATGCCATGGGGATGCTCCGTCGGAACCACCATCGGACGCGCCAACGGATCTCTTAGCGGGTCATCAGGATCCATCACCGGATCAACACCCTTTTCAGGGGTTGTTGGAACACTGTCCGGACGTTTGTCGTTGAAACTCGAATCAGTAGACATACGCACCTCACCAAGGGTTAGGGTTTCAGATCAGCGAGTGGGTCGTAAGGCTTCGCCGGAGCCTTGGGATTGTCGCCCGGCTTCACATCCCGGGGCGCCTTGGCGGGCCCGATGGGATCGACCTGAGGGTCAGAGAGGTCCGGCGAATCAGGGTCGAAACCCAACTCGTCACCCGAAGAATGCTCGGATGAATGCGGGCCGTCAGGGGTATTGGAATGTGCCATGGGGGCGCCTCCTGGGATCTGGCCCGGAGAAACCGGGTCTTGTCCTTTAGAGGCCAGGTATGCCCGGCGGTGCCGGGCACATGACGAACGGAAGCTTATTGCGAGGTCAGCGCCTTCTTCGCACGGGCAGCGGCCTGTTCCTGACCGGCCTGGCCAAGATCACTCGCTGCCTTGAGCCAGCGCTGCTGATCGACATTGGCGGGGATCTGATTGGGTTTCTGGATGAGGACGGCCCAGCCGCCGGCGTCTTTGAAAGAAGATTCAAATGAACTGAAGCTCATCAAGTTCCGGCGATTCATCCCGGCACGCAGCAACACCGTCTGCTTCTGGCGATTGTATCCGGCGAGAATGGCATAACGCGGCTCAGCCCAGAGCGCCGAGCCTTCAGTGAAGCGCACCATCACTGGATAGCCGGCCGCGACCTGGGTCAACAGCGCCGGCAAATTGCTGTCGAGGGGATACACCACCATCCCGTACTCACGCGCCAGGTTTTGCATGTTCTGCTGCAACTGGGCCTCGGCGCCCGGCAAGTGCAGGGGTTTTTCGAGCAATCCAGGCGTAATCACGATGCCCTGCTGCGACAACAGGCTGGCCAGCACCTGAGGCCCGCTTTGATGGTCTTGGCCCCGGTAGAACGTGCCGCTGAGTTCGACGCGTTCCGGCAGTCGCTTGATCTCCGGCACCACACTCCCCGCGCATCCGGCCAAACCTGCAACGCAGCCGACTATCAGCGCCGCCGTTCGAATTCGAGAAAATACCCGCACGATCATCACTCTCTTGTTCAGACGCCAGGCAAAACGCTCCCGGCTTGGCCGTCGATCATAGGACGCCACGCAGCGGCGGTATACCTTAAACCGCAGTTGAGTGCGTTCGATAGAGCGAACTGGTTGATGACAGCCGACCTTTGGTCAATAGCCTGAAACACAGCAGCGACTAGACTGTCATTTGCAAAGAGTGTGTGCCCGAGGCAGGGCAAAGAGGAGGCACTGATGAGCCTGACAATGACAATCGTGATGTTGATTTCCGGCTGGCTGGCCGTGGCCGCCGCCATGTTGTGGGGCGTTTTGCGGATTACCCGTCGGCACCATCACCACCCCGTTCAATCGGCGCCTTTGGCGAACACCGATAAACCACCGGTCCACCACGCGACCGCGCACTGACCCTTTCCGACTCGCCAACAAAAACGGCCGCCTGGGCTCTTTCGAGCGCAGGCGGCCGTTTCGTTTTTGGCGGGTTAAGCTTCAGCCGCTACTTTCTTCTGCTTGGCCCGACGCGACATCATGTTCAAGCCCTCGATGGTCGCCGAGAAGGCCATGGCCGCATAGACGTAGCCCTTAGGCACGTGAGCACCGAAACCTTCAGCGATCAGCGTCATGCCGATCATGATCAGGAAGCCCAGCGCCAGCATCACCACCGTCGGGTTGTCGTTGATGAATTTGGCCAGAGGATCAGCCGCCAGCAACATCACCAGCACCGACACCACCACGGCGATGATCATGATTGGCAAGTGCTCGGTCATGCCCACTGCGGTAATGATGCTGTCGATGGAGAACACCATGTCCAGCATCAGGATCTGACCGATCGCGGCAGCAAAGCCCAGGGTCACGGTCGAGGTCGCCGACATCGGATCATCCGGGGCCGGGTCCATGCTGTGATGGATCTCGGTAGTCGCCTTCCACAACAGGAACAGGCCACCGGCGATCAGGATCATGTCCTTCCAGGAGAACGCGTGGCCGAGAATATCGATCACCGGCTCAGTCAACTGGACGATGAACGCGATGGTGCTCAACAGGCCCAGTCGCAGAATCAACGCCATGCCGATACCGATGCGGCGTGCTTTCTGCCGATGCTGCTCGGGCAGTTTGTTGGTCAGGATCGAGATGAAAATCAGGTTATCGATGCCGAGCACGATTTCCATCACGATCAACGTGGCCAGGGCGACCCAGGCGGTGGGGCTTGCAGCAAGTTCTAAAAGGTATTCCATGGGTCAGTCCTGACTCGTTGTGACGGTTTAGATTTCCTGGGACGAAGATTCGGTTTTGCGCTTGTCTTCGGCCGATGGTTCTTTCTTGCTGATCAGGCCGCCGGTGGCATCACTGATCGCTTGTTCGGCGGCTTTGTGGGTGTCGTCGATCGCCTGTTTGGCGGATTCGGCAGCCTTGCCCATCAATTGTTGCGCGCTTTTCTCGGCCTGGTCGCAACCGGCCAGTACCAGTAAAGACGCGATCAGCAGTGCCGTGGTTTTAAGCTTCATGATGCCTTCCTCGATAGAACAGAACGGGCCGAAACGATGGCCCGTTGATAGCGAGGCATTCTAGGGAGGCAAACACTTCAGGAAAATTCGTATTTTTAGCAGCTATACTTCGGTTTTTACGAACTGTAGGTCGTCATGCTTAACTATCGGCAATTGCATTATTTCTGGGTGGTAGCCAAGACCGGCAGCATCGTACGCGCCTGCGAGCAACTGAATCTGACACCGCAGACCATCAGCGGGCAGATATCCTTGCTCGAACAAACCTATGGCATCGAGCTGTTCCGACGAGTCGGTCGGCAGCTTGAGCTGACGGAGGCCGGGCGTCAGACCCTGCCCTACGCCGAGCAAATGTTTCAGCTGGGCGGCGAACTGGAATTGATGCTGCGGGCGCAACCCAACGAACAGCAGATCCTGTTCCGGGTGGGCGTCGCGGACGTGGTGCCCAAATCCATCGTCTATCGCCTGATTGCGCCGACCATGGAATTGAGCGAGCCGCTGCGCATCACCTGTCGCGAAGACAAACTTGAGCGTTTGCTCGCCGACCTGGCGATCCAGCGTCTGGACCTGGTGATCTCCGACAGCCCAATGCCGTCGCACCTGGACATCAAGGGCTACAGCCAGAAACTCGGTGAATGCGGGATCAGCTTCTTCGCCACCGCCGAACTGGCGGCGCAGTACGGTCAGGATTTCCCGCGCAGCCTGCACGGCGCACCGCTGCTGATTCCCGGGCCGGAAACCGTGGTGCGCAGCCGCTTGCAACGCTGGTTTGCCGAGCAGCAGATCCAGCCACGCATCGTCGGCGAGTTCGACGACAGCGCCCTGATGCAGGCTTTCGGTCAGTCCGGCAGCGGGATTTTCATCGGTCCGAGCGTGATTGCCGACGAGGTGAAACGCCAATATGGCGTGGAGTTGATTGGCCAGACCGACGCCGTGACGGAGTCGTTCTACGCCATTTCAGTGGAACGCAAGGTCAAGCACCCCGGCATCGTTGCGATTACCGAAGGTGCCCGACGCGAGCTGTTCACCGAGGTGTGAAGGGTCAGGCGCAGACTTCGCGCGGCTTCATGGTCATCAGCGCCATGGCCAGGAGAATCGACACCAGGATAAACGCGGCTGCGGCAAAACCGAGCCCGCCCAGTCCAACACTGTTGATCACCCGTCCGCCGACCATCGCGCCCAGGCCGATGCCGAGGTTGGCTCCGGCGATGTTCAACGACGCGGCAAAGGCCGGCGCCTCGGGCGCGGCCTTCATCAATCGCACATGGCTGACCAGGAACAATGCCGCCTGGGTCACGCCCCAGATCCCCATCGCCGCCGCCAGACCGAGCGGCGAATGAATGTTCGGCACCAGCGCCACCATGCCGGCGATCATGAACGCGCAGAACATCACCGAAGCCATCAGCGGATGACGATCCACCGCACGACCGCCCAACGAGTTGCCAATCAGCCCGACTGCGCCAAAGCCCATCAGGCACCAACCGACCACCGTGCCGTTGAAACCGGCGAGGCGTTCAAGGATGTCCGCCAGGTAGGTGTAAGCGGTGAACATGCCGCTGAACACCAGTATCGACAGCAGCACATGGCCCAGCATCAACGGGCTGCGCAGGATCTTGAACTGCGAACGAAAGCTCACCTGATGCTGGTGCAGGTTGGTTTTCGGCAGGTAGATAAACAGCAGCAACGCCTTGGCAAACGCGATCACCGCCAGAATGCCAAAGGCACTGCGCCAGCCGAACGCATCGGAAATCAGCGTGCCCACCGGAATGCCGAACACTGTGGCGCAGACAATGCCGAACCCGATCTTGGCGATCGCCCGCCCGGCGAAATCCGGCCCGACAATGTCCACTGCGGTTTCACTGGCCAACGCCCAGAACACCGGCAGCCCCAGCGCGGGGATCAACCGGGCGATGGCCATTACCCAGATGTTCGGCGCAAACGCCGCGAGGGTGTTGGCCAGGCCGAACATGATCAGCACCGAGATGAACAGCTTGCGCCGCTCGAACCTTGCGAAGTAGGCGGTCAGGAACGGCCCGAACGCGGCGACGGTGAAGGCGAACAAAGTCACCAGCAAACCCGCTTGGGGAATGCTGACTTCAAGGTCTCGGGCAATCGCCGGCAACAGGCCGACGATGATGAATTCCGTGGTCAGCACGGTAAAACCGGCGGCCGACAACAGAAGGATGGGCAACAGCATGCAGAACTCCAGAAAACGACGACACCAGCGATAGCCCGAAGGCCCACTGGCATGACTTTGAAATGAGGATGCGCAATCTTAACAGAGTGTTTCCGATCAGGGTTGCACGAACCTGCCGATCTCGTTGAACGCGCGGGCGGCAGATCGTCACAGGTCTGAAGGATCAAGACCACGCTGTGATAAAGTCCGCGCCCTGCGATACGTACACCTTGATCATCGGCCATTAACTGGCATTGATGTCGCGATACCCCCGCACCTAATAATCAGAGATGCCGTTTTATGACTGCTTCATCCCCTTCGCTATTGCAACGCTTGAAACGCTTGAGCCTGGTCTCGCAAATCGTCATCGGCCTGATCGCCGGGATTGCCCTGGCGCTGATCGCGCCGGACGTGGCGAAGTCCACGGCGTTCATCGGCAAAGTCTTCGTCTCGGCACTGAAAGCCGTCGCGCCGATTCTGGTGTTCGTGCTGGTCATGGCCTCGATCGCCAACCACAAGCACGGCCAGGAAACCCACATCCGGCCGATTCTGTTTTTGTACCTGCTGGGCACGTTTGCCGCCGCGGTGGTCGCGGTCGTTGCCAGCATGATGTTTCCGTCCAGCCTGGTGCTGTCCACTCATGACGTCGCCGTGACTGCGCCGGGCGGCATCAGCGAAGTGCTGCAAAGTCTGCTGCTCAGCGTGGTCGACAACCCGGTCAGTGCGCTGATGAACGCCAACTTCATCGGCATTCTGGCCTGGGCGATCGGCATGGGCGTTGCAATACGCCATGCCGGGGACACGACCCGCGAAGTGCTCGGCGACTTGTCCAACGGCGTGACCCTGATCGTGCGCCTGGTGATTCGTTTCGCGCCGCTGGGGATCTTCGGCCTTGTCGCGTCGACCCTCGCCACGTCCGGCTTCGGTGCGTTGATCGGCTACGTGCATCTGCTGGCCGTGCTGCTGGGCTGCATGTTGTTTGTGGCGCTGGTGATGAACCCGGTGATCGTGTTCTGGAAACTGCGTCGCAACCCGTATCCGCTGGTGCTGATGTGCTTGCGGGAAAGCGGCATCACCGCGTTCTTTACCCGCAGCTCGGCGGCGAATATTCCGGTCAACCTGGAATTGAGCAAGCGCCTGGGCCTGCATGAAGACACTTACTCGGTATCGATTCCGCTGGGCGCGACCATCAACATGGCCGGCGCGGCGATCACCATCACCGTGCTGACGCTGGCGGCTGTGCATACCCTGGGCATCGCCGTGGATATTCCGACAGCCATTCTGCTCAGTGTGGTGGCGGCGATCTGTGCCTGTGGCGCTTCGGGTGTGGCCGGTGGTTCGCTGCTGCTGATTCCGCTGGCGTGCAGTCTGTTCGGCATTCCGAGTGAAATCGCCATGCAGGTGGTGGCGGTAGGTTTCATTATTGGTGTGTTGCAGGATTCTGCGGAGACTGCGCTGAACTCCTCCACTGACGTGCTGTTTACCGCCGCGGCTTGCCTGGGCGAAGAAGCGAAAGCAGAACGCCTGGCCTGACACCGCACCTTGTAGGAGCCAGGCTTGCTGGCGAAGGCGATATCAAGGACGCCTTCGCCGGCAAGCCTGGCTCCTACAGGTTTGGCGTGAGCCGCAAAAGCACGATATCCCCTGATCCGTAGAGTCAAACAAAAAGCCCGCCAAGGCTTGCACCTTGGCGGGCTTTTTAGTGCGCGGACGGTTTAGAACGCGCCCATGTAATCGCGCTTGCCCACTTCCACACCGTTGTGACGCAGCAGTGCGTAAGCGGTGGTGACGTGGAAGAAGAATTGCGGCAGGCCGTAGCTCAGCAGGTAAGCCTGGCCACTGAAGCGTTTCTCTTTAGGCGTGCCTGGACGCGTGACGATCTCGATGCCTTCCTTGCCGTCGATCTGCTCAGGCTTGATCTCGCCGATGTAAGCCAGAACCTTGGCGATCAAGGCTTGCAGCTCAGCGAAGGTGGTTTCGGTGTCGTCGTACTTCGGCACTTCGATCTCGGCCAGGCGCGAGGAAACGCCTTTGGCGAAATCAACGGCGATCTGCACCTGACGCACCAGCGGGAACATGTCCGGGTACAGACGGGCTTGCAGGAACGCGTTCGGATCGATGTTCTTGGCGGTGGCGTGGGCTTCGGCCTTGTTCAGAACGTCGCTCAGGGCGTTGAGCATTTGTTTGAAAACAGGAACGGAAGCGGCATACAGGGAAATAGTCATGACAGTCTCATGTGGTGACAGGAGGAAAACGTGGGCCGATTATAGCCATGCCCGCCCCTCCTGCGGCTTGTCTTTTATCCTGCAAGGATTAGGCTAGGCGGCTTCGACTGCATGCTTCGACTGCATAGGGAAAAGCGCGATGAGCACTGAGCAAGAAACGACTTTCGACGAACCGCGGCTCAACAGCACGGAAATCCGCATTCTGGGCTCGTTGATCGAGAAGCAGGCCACCAGCCCGGAAACCTATCCGCTGACCCTCAATGCACTGGTGATCGCCTGCAACCAGAAAACCAGTCGTGAACCGGTGATGAACCTGACACAAGGCCAGGTCGGCCAGAGCCTGCGCGCCCTTGAAGGTCGTGGCTTTACCAAACTGGTGATGGGCAGCCGTGCCGATCGCTGGGAGCACAAAGTCGACAAGGCGCTGGAACTGGTGCCAGCCCAGGTGATTCTGGCGGGACTGCTGTTTCTGCGAGGCCCGCAGACGGTCAATGAACTGCTGACCCGCAGCGGCCGCATGCACGATTTTGAAGACGCCGAACAGGTGGTGCATCAACTGGAACGCTTGATTGCTCGTGGGCTGGCGTTGTTGATTCCGCGCCAGGCCGGGCAGCGCGAAGACCGATATATGCATGCGCTGGGCGATCCGGCGGATATCGAAGTCATCCTCGCCGCCCGGCAAAACCCGGCCGAACGTGGCACCAGCAGCGGCGTCTCCGTAGAGCGGATCGAAGAGCTTGAGGCACGGATTTCAGCGCTGGAAGAACGCCTGGCTCGCCTCGAATAACCAACACAGTGGCCTGTAGGAGCGAGGCTTGCCCGCGAAAGCGATTCAACATCCAACATTATCGTCGAATTGAAAATCGCCTTCGCGGGCAAGCCTCGCTCCTACAAAAGGAGTGCTACTCGCCGTCCCAGTAATCAACGCCATCACCCGGACGGGCGATGGCGACGAAGCCTGAGGCATTGCCTTCGGCGTCGATCTTGAAATCGTCCATCACTGCGTATTTGCCGGAATCCGGGTACTCGCAAATCTCCGGCGATTGCTGGGTGCTGACCGCCAGGTAGCGCAGTTCACCCTTGCTGGTGTTGATGATCTGGTGCGCAGCTTCAGGACCGCCCGGTGGGCAGGCGATCACGTCGCCGGCGCGGATCGGAAAACGCTCGGCACCGAGGCGCACCTCCCCTTCCCCGGCCACGACATAAAACATCTCCTCGTTGACCCGATGGCTGTGAAACGGGCTGCCACGCATGCCCGGCTCCAGAACGTACAGCCGATAACCGAGCTTTTGCGCGCCCAGTTGCTGGCCGACGCGGGCCATTTTCTGATGGTAGCGGCCGGCGGTTTCACCGGTGGGCGCCAGGGCTTCCGGCAGCGGTTCGAGTTCGACCTGATTCAGGTTGAGAATGGGGGGATGCATGGGAACCTCGGGCACGGTTTGTTTTGGGGGGGCGGCAAGTCTTTGCTGGCTGGCGGGGAGTATAGGCGGGGAAATGTGCGGCAACTGACCCAGGGGTATGACTCAAGGACGAGTCGCGGCCATCGCGGGCAAGCCCGCTCCCACATGGGTTGGGTTGCCCGCAAAAGTTGAGGTCGACTCAGATCCTGTGGGAGCGGGCTTGCCCGCGATGGCGTCAGTACAGTCAACAGACAACTGGAGGGTTCAGCCCCGAGCAAACTCCACCGCTTTCTTGAACTGCTCATCCGTCGGCCGCACGCCGGTGTACAGGACAAACTGCTCCAGCGCCTGGATCGCGATCACTTCCAGCCCGGTAATGACGCGCTTGCCCTCGGCGCGACCGCGCACGATCAGCGGTGTTTCCGAGGGAATCGCCACCACATCGAAGACAGTCTCGGCAGCAGCGATGGTTTCAGCGTCGAACGCCAGTTGATCGGCCTCAGGACCACCGCTCATGCCGATCGGCGTGACGTTGATCAACATCTGCGGACGCTCAGCGCCCAGCTCCGCCTGCCACTGATAACCCAGCGACTGCGCCAACGCCCGCCCGGCGCGTTCGTTACGGGCCACGATCAAGCCGTTTTTGTAGCCGCCATCGCGCAAGGCACTGGCCACGGCCTTGGCCATGCCGCCGCTGCCGCGCAGGGCAAAAGTCGACTCCTTCGGCACCCGATGGGTATCAAGCAGTTGGGCTATGGCGATGTAATCAGTGTTGTAGGCCTTGAGATGGCCGTCGGTGTTGACGATCGTATTGATCGATTGAATGGCCGCCGCGGATGCGTCCAGTTCATCGACCAGTGCAATGCAGGCTTCCTTGAACGGCATCGACACACCACAACCACGAATGCCCAGTGCACGAATGCCGCCAACGGCACCCGGCAGGTCCTGACTGCTGAACGCCTTGTAGTAGAAATTCAGGCCCAACTGTTCATACAGATGATTGTGAAACCGCAGGCCGAAGTTGCCGGGGCGCCCGGACAGCGACATGCACAGCTGGGTGTCTCGGTTGGGATTCATCTGCATCAAACATCTCCTTCTATAAGCACTTTCAGATGGACGGGATTAGCCATTCCATCGCGTTCTGATCGATCATTAAGGCGTGCCAGTGCAGGTTCGCAAGGGCCGTAAAGAAGCCGGTACAGACCTTACACAAAATTTACCCAACGGCTGTGCTGATTTTCAAAAAAACGCTGTCTTAGATGTATCCCCGCGACGATCCTTGGGTCTATTGCAGACGCAAGCGCCGGGTCGAAGAACCGAGGAATTATCATGATCCGTAAAATCCCCACAGTTGCTTTGCTGCTTGGTGCTCTTGCTATCACAGGGCAGGCAGAGGCTGGCGGCGGTCACGGTTGGCAGGGTCCAGCGGTATTTGGCGCGATCGTTGGTTCGGCAATCGTCGGCTCGGCCATCATCAACAGCAACCGGCCTGTCTACGTACAGCAACCGGTCTACGCCCAGCCGCAGCCGGTTTACGTACAACAACCGCCACCGGTTTATTACCAGCCTGCGCCGGTCTACGTGCAGCAACCGGTCTACTACGCGCCACCGCCGGTTTACTACGGCCCGCCACGTGGCTATTACGGTCCACCGCGCGGCTACTACGGCCATCCCCACGGTTATGGCCGCTGGTAACAGCCTCAATCAGGCCCCGCCTTATCAGCGGGGCTTTTTTGTGACCGTTCGTCGGCAAAGGTCTGGAAAAATCGCGTCAAGGTCGCTGTCGGGACAGTGTGGGCGGTTCAAGTTGGCAAGATTGACGCGCCCGCCCTTCCCCCGCATTGGGTAAAACGGTCATATTTATGTCACGCCAGGTCCGCAAGCTTGGATCTGTCCGTAAACAACAGGTTGATAAAAACAAGGACGACCTCATGCCCACGCAAAACCCGCACCGCATCGTCGGCTTGTGCACTTCCAGCAAGGTGTACAACGCGTTGACCGAACTCAAGCACCTGGAAGGCCATCGCAGCGCCAAGTTTCTTTCGCTGCTGGCCGAAAACCTGGTGCGCAAAGGCCTGCTCAACGAGCAGGAAGTGGTCCACATGCTTGATCTAGTGGTGGACTGATCCCAAGACTCACTGTCATCAATGACGACTATCGAAAGTGTTGATTGTCCGTTTTAGTGGCTGGTCCGTAAGGTGGCTCCATAGATTAGTGGAGGTACTTATGGCCCAGGTTCAAATCATGTCCGTCATCGGCAGCGCCGTTCCCGCACCGCTCAGAGAGCTAGGATTGCTCGCCTGTTGGTATCTGGTTCAGGACGGCGAACCGATCAGCGGACCGCTCACTTCGCTGCCGGCCGCCAAGGCACTGTCGCAACAAATCGGCCAGGGGCAGCTCAGCGCTTAAGGCAGCTGCACCCTTGGTTTGGTTTCGATGAAGATCGCCCAGCTCGACATGAACAGCGCCGCGATCAGTGGCCCGATGACAAAGCCGTTCAGGCCGAAAATCGCCAGGCCGCCCAGGGTCGAGATGAGGATCAGATAGTCCGGCATCTTCGTGTCCTTGCCCACCAGGATCGGTCGCAGCACGTTATCCACCAGGCCGATCACGAAAACCCCGAACAACCCCAGCACCACGCCCTGCCAGATCGCCCCGGTGAACAGGAAGAACGCCGCCACCGGCGCCCACACAATCCCCGCCCCCACGGCTGGCAACAGCGATAGAAACGCCATCAATACCGCCCAGAGCAACGCGCTCGGGATGTCCAGAAACCAGAAAATCAAACCGCCCAATGTGCCCTGAGTGATCGCCACCAGCAGGTTTCCCTTTACGGTCGCCCGAACCACGCGGTTGAACTTGAGCTGCAAACGGCGTTTCTGGTGTTCCTGCAAAGGTACGGCAGAGCGAACTTTACGGGCCAGTTCCGCGCCGTCTCGCAGGAAGAAGAACAGCAGGTAGAGCATGATGAAAAAGCCGACCACAAAATCGAACGTGCCCTGACCGAAACTGAAGACTTGCGTGGCGACAAACTCATTGCCCGTCACCGCACTCTTGATGATTTTCTCCCGCAGCCCGTCCAGCTCGCCGAGCCCGGCCCGATCCAGCAAATGCTGGAAGTATGGCGGCAAGCTGTGCTTGAAATGCGTCACATACCCCGCAATGTCCAGCTCGCCGCTTTCAATGCTCTTGTAGAGTGACGCCCCTTCCTGGACCAGCAAGATACTGAGGATGATCACCGGCAGGATCGCGATCACCAGGCAGATGCTCAGGGTGAGCAGCGACGTCAGGTTGCGCGGCCAGCCGAACTTCAGTTGCATCCGCCGCTGCAGCGGCGCGAACAGAATCCCGAGGATCACCGCCCAGAACACCGCGCCATAGAACGGCAGCAAAATCCAGATAAAAGCGGCGGAGACCACTCCGAGCAAAATCACCAGCGATTTGTTGTGTACCGTCTGTTCGTTCATGTCCGATCCATGTCAGTGCGCTCTCGTATTGAAGAGCCGTGCTGATGCTTAGTCCGCCACGGTTCGCGCGAGTGCCATCCGTTTATTCATCAAGCATAGATCCAGATCAATGAACCCCGCGGGCAAGCCGATTACGCTTGCGGGCTTTTGCGATCAACACCGCCATGACTCTCCTTGCTCCAGAACTGCTGGCTCCCGCCGGCACCTTGAAAAACATGCGATACGCCTTCGCCTACGGCGCCGATGCGGTCTACGCCGGCCAGCCGCGTTACAGCCTGCGGGTGCGCAACAACGAATTCGATCACGCCAATCTCGCCCTCGGCATTCGCGAGGCACAGGCGCAGGGCAAACGCTTCTATGTGGTGGTGAACATTGCGCCGCACAATGCCAAGCTCAAGACCTTCCTCAACGACCTGGCCCCCGTGATTGCCATGGCGCCGGACGCGCTGATCATGTCCGACCCGGGCCTGATCATGCTGGTGCGCCGGCACTTCCCGCAGATGCCGATCCACCTGTCGGTGCAGGCCAACACGGTGAACTGGGCCAGCGTCGAGTTCTGGCAGCAACAGGGCTTGAGCCGGATCATCCTGTCGCGGGAACTGTCGCTGGAAGAAATCGCCGAGATCCGCCAGCACGTCCCGGCGATGGAGCTTGAGGTGTTTGTCCATGGCGCGCTGTGCATGGCCTATTCCGGCCGCTGCCTGTTATCGGGTTACATGAACAAGCGCGACGCCAATCAGGGCAGTTGCACCAACGCCTGTCGCTGGAAGTATTCGGCGACGCAAGCCATGGAAAATCAGCTCGGTGAAATCGTCCAGCAGTTCCGGCCTGAACCGACCCTGGGCATCGGCGCGCCGACCGATCAGGTGTTCCTGTTGCAGGAAGCCAATCGCCCGGATGAACTGATGCCGGCCTTCGAAGACGAGCACGGCACTTACATCATGAACGCCAAGGACCTGCGCGCCGTGCAGCATGTCGCACGCCTGACGCAGATGGGCGTGCACTCGCTGAAAATCGAAGGCCGGACCAAATCGCACTTCTATTGCGCGCGTACCACGCAGGTTTATCGCCGCGCGATTAATGACGCAGTGGCCGGTCGCGAGTTCGATCGCAGCTTGATGACGGATCTGGAGTCCCTGGCCCAGCGCGGCTACACCGAAGGTTTCCTGCGCCGGCATGTGCATGACGAATACCAGAACTATCAGCACGGCAGCTCGGTTTCAGAACGCCAGCAGTTTGTTGGCGAGTTGACCGGTGAGCGTCGTGACCGGCTGGCGCAAGTGAAGGTCAAGAACCGGTTTAGCCTGGGCGATCACATGGAACTGATGACGCCCCAGGGTAACTTCCACTTCGATCTGCATCAGATGCAGAACGGCAAAGGTGAGGCGATCGACGTGGCGCCGGGGGACGGGCACACGGTGTATGTGCCGATTCCGGATGCGGTGGATTTGCGGTTCGGGCTGTTGATGCGGGATGTGGGCGCGTAGATCAAACGAACTCCTCGCACAACATCGCCACAAACGCTTCCCGCGCCGGATGAACCCCGGCGTTTTCATGCCAGTAAAACAAGTTGTCGATGGCCGTCAGCTCGGGAAACTCGAACCCTGCGCACCCAGCCCCTTTGGCGTACTGGTCAAACACGCCTTTGGGCACCAGCGCGACCCCGGCCCCGGCACTGACACACCCGACAATCGCTCCATAACTGGCCAGACTGACAATCGGCAACGCCTGCCCCTGCCGCAACAGCCAATGCTCCAGCGCCGCGCGATAAGGACAACCTTGTGGCCACATGAACACGGTCTTGTCCTGCAAATCGGCGATATCACGCACCGGCCCCAGGGATGTCGAGGCAATCAGCAGCAGCTCTTCGCGGTACATGGGCGTGCGTTTGAGTTGCGAGCGCTCGACATCCACCGCCACGATTGCACCGTCGAGCCGATGATTGAGGGTCTCATCGAGCAGTTGGCTCCAGGTGCCGGTGGTCAGTTCCAACGCGACGCCGGGATAACGCTTGTGAAACTTGGCCAGCAGGCGCGGCAGACGACCGGTGGCCGAGGACTCGATGGCACCGATACGCAGCGGGCCGGAAGGTTCGGCCGAAGGGTCAACGGCGCGTTTGGCTTCAACGGTCAGCGCCAGAATCTTCGAGGCGTAAGACAGAAACGTCTGCCCCGCCGGGCTGATGCGCAAACCTCGACCCTCGCGCAAAAACAGCGCCACACCCAACTCGGCTTCCAGCGCCTTGATGCGTGCCGTGATATTCGACGGCACGCAATGCAACAGCTCCGCCGCCCGGGCGATGCTGCCGACCTCGGCAACGGTCTTGAACATACGAATCTGCGCCAGCTCCATACATCACCAAAAGTGAACAGTTTGCGCAGTATAAGTCAGTTGTGGCGAATGATCAGGCTTCCGATACTCGGTGCATCAACCCACCGGTGATCGACCATGAAGCCCTCCACACACACCCTGAAAATTATCCTGGCCATGGCGTTTGTCGTCGCCTGCTGGGGTTACTCACCGACCGGCATCCACATTGGTTTGCAGGCCTATGACCCCGGCCACCTGGCGCTGCTGCGCTTTCTGATTGCGTCGGTATTCATGGCTGTCGTCGCCGCGTTCAAAGGCATCAGCCTGCCGAAGCTTGGCGATTTGCCGCTGCTGTTCGTCTTGGGTTTCTTTGCCGTGAGCCTGCACCACGTCGCCCTGAATATCGGCCAGCAAAGTGTCAGCGCCGGCGCCTCCAGTGTATTGGCGCAATCGACCCCGCTGTTCAGCACCTTGCTGGCGCGGTTCGTGTTCAAGGACCGGGTCAGCGCCTGGCGCTGGGCGTGTGTGTTGCTGGGGTTGATCGGGGTGGTGATTGTGGTGGCCGGTGATCGTGGGCTGGGCAGCCTTGATGCGCACGGGTTGCTGATCTTGCTGGCGGCGGTGTCGTGGAGTTTCTACTTCGCGTTGCAGAAGCATCATTCCGGGCGCTACGACGGTTTGACGCTGGTCTGCTACACGGTCTGGTCGGGCACCGCGCTGTTGCTGATTTATCTGCCGGGGTTGGCCGGCAAGGTCGTCAGTGCGCCGATGCCGGTGCAAATGGCAGTGATCGCATTGGGTGTGTTCCCCAGCGCCCTCGCCTACCTGGCCTGGGCGTTTGTGCTGGCCCACATCGATTTGAGTCGGGCAACCATGACGCTGTATCTGATTCCGCCGACGGCCATGGTCATTGCAGCGTTTGCCCTGGGTGAACAGCCGACGTTGATGGTCGGGGTCGGTGCGGTGGTGGTGCTGATCAGTGTGCTGGCGTTGAATCTGGAGCGGCGTCCCACCGTCATCGCGACCAGCCTGCCCGGCCAGCGCTGACCATCTCATTAAACCCGGCACATTGGCCGGGTTCTCTTTATCGCCTGTCGTCGGACAAGGGGGTTGGCTCATCCGCTGGCGGAACGTCCTCGTCAGCAGTCGGATCCTTCCAGTCTTCAGGTCGATCAGCGTCTGCGGCAGCCGGGTCCAGCGACGGGTCCCTGCCGGGCGGAGCATCGTGATCCAGCGTCGGCTCGTCGGTGCCGGGCATGGGTCTGGTGGGGTCGGTATTGGGTGTTCCACCCTGGAACATTGAGTCGTTAGCCATGACGCACCTCACTGATGAGGTCCAGCAAATCTGGGCCGTACTCGTTGGAAGCAGGCGCGCGAATGGCGTGCTATCGAGTAGACAAACGGTCGTCAGGCACCGGCCGAAAACCGGTCGCGGCTGTTGGTCAAGTGCAGCCACATGGCGGCGCGCGCAGCGTCCGGGTCTTGCCGTTTGATCGCGTTGAGAATCGCCTCGTGCTCGAGGTTGGCCAGTTGCCCGAGCTTGCTCAGATCCGCGACGCCACGCTCGGCGGCGTTGACCCGGGTCCGCGGAATCATGGCGCTGCCCAGATGCTGCATGATTTCGGTGAAGCACACGTTGCCGGTGGCTTCGGCGATCAGCAGGTGGAAGCGCTTGTCGGCCTCGACGCAGCTGTCGTTGTTGGCGAGCAAACTTTGATAGTCATCGAGCGCTTCGCGCATCTGCATCAACTGCTGCTCGGTGCGACGGCTAGCCGCCAGTGCGGCGGCCTGGGTTTCCAGGCCCATGCGCAACTCCAGAATGCTGCGTACCCCCAGCGCGGTATCGACATTCAATCGCAGCCCCTGCTCCGGTGCGCGCTCCAGCACAAAGGTGCCGATGCCGTGACGGGTTTCCACCAGGCCTGATGCCTGCAACTTCGAGATCGCCTCACGCACCACCGTGCGACTGACCCCGTGCTCCTGAACAATCGTGTTCTCCGACGGCAGCTTGTCTCCCGGCAACATCTGCCCGAGCAAGATGCTCTGGCTCAGCTTGGCCACCAGGTCATGAGCGAGGTTGTGGGTGCGCTTGCGCGCGGGCGCGTCGAGGTCTTCTTGCATGGCGATCATCCGGAAGCTGGGCTAACGGAATCGTAGCACTGCGCTTGGCTGGAATCCCCAAGAAATCAACCCGGCACTTGTATGACAACACTCAACAAGTGGACGTAAATGGCCTTCCAGAAGATCAGACGAAACCGCAAAAAGAATAAGAAATCGGCATTAAAGCGCCACTTAGCTGGACAGCAGTGCTTGCAAGACGAAAAAACCTAGTTGTATGATGTCTATCAACACCGCAACATCCAGCTACACCCCGCATAAAAATAATCAGTGGGAGAAAACCAAGTGAATACATCCGTATCCGGGATGCACGAGGGCGCCGATTCGGTCCTGAAGTCCGCCATCTCGAAAGTGAAACGCCATGTCCTGCCGCTGTTCGTCATCATGTTCATCGTCAACTACATTGACCGCGTGAACATCGGCTTCGTCCGCGCCCACATGGAACAGGACCTGGGCATCGGCGCTGCCGCCTACGGCCTCGGTGCCGGCCTGTTCTTCATCGGTTACGCGTTGTTCGAAGTCCCCTCCAACATGCTTCTGCAAAAAGTCGGCGCCCGCATCTGGCTGACCCGCATCATGCTGACCTGGGGCCTGGTCGCCGCCGGCATGGCCTTCATCCAGAACGAAACCCACTTCTACATCCTGCGATTCCTGTTGGGCGTGGCGGAAGCCGGGTTCTTTCCCGGGGTGATTTATTACTTCACACGCTGGTTGCCTGGCGTCGAGCGCGGCAAGGCGATTGCCATTTTCCTCAGCGGTTCGGCCATTGCTTCGCTGATTTCCGGCCCGCTGTCCGGGTTGCTGTTGCAGATCAGCGGGTTCGGCATGCACGGCTGGCAATGGATGTATTTCATCGAGGGGATGTTCTCAGTCGGGCTCTGCGTGTTCGTATGGTTCTGGCTGGATTCCAAACCCCACGACGCCAAATGGCTGACCCGTGCCGAGCAAGATGCGCTGGTCAAAGCCATCGATGACGAACAACTGGCCCGGGAAGCGGCGACACCGATCAAGCCGTCGCTGGGCACGCTGCTCAAGGATCGCCAGATCATCCTGTTCTGCCTGATCTACTTCTTCATCCAGCTGACCATTTATGCCGCGACCTTCTGGCTGCCGAGCATCATCAAGAAGATGGGCGACCTCAGCGACATTCAGGTCGGGCTGTTCAACTCGATCCCGTGGCTGCTCTCGATCGTCGGCATGTACGCCTTCGCTTCGCTGTCGGCCAAATGGAAACACCAGCAAGCCTGGGTCGCCGCTGCACTGCTGATCGCGGCAGCCGGGATGTTCATGTCCACCACCGGCGGGCCGATCTTTGCCTTCGTGGCGATTTGCTTCGCGGCGCTGGGTTTCAAGTCCGCGTCGTCGCTGTTCTGGCCGATCCCTCAGGCTTATCTGGATGCGCGGATCGCGGCGGGTGTGATCGCGTTGATCAACTCGGTGGGCAACCTCGGCGGCTTCGTTGCGCCGACCACCTTCGGCCTGCTTGAAGAACACACCGGCTCCATTCAGGGCGGGCTGTATGGCCTGGCCGCGACGTCGATCATCGCCGCGATCATCGTCTTCGCCGCACGCAACACACCGAAAACCGCACCTGCCGTTGCACTGGGCAAACCAGCGCCCAATCACGCCTGAATCTCTGTTTTGAAGGACAAGACCATGAACCCACAAGACATCGCCAAAGCCCCGATCATCACCAGCATGCAGGTGGTGCCGGTGGCCGGTCATGACGGCATGCTGCTCAATCTGAGCGGCGCCCACGGCCCGTTTTTCACCCGCAACATCGTGATCCTCAAGGACAACGCCGGGCACACCGGGGTCGGCGAAGTACCGGGCGGCGAGCGCATTCGCCAGACGCTGGAAGACGCACGTTCGCTGGTGGTCGGCAGTCCGATCGGCACTTATCAGAAGATCCTCAATCAGGTGCGCCAGACCTTCGCCGACCGCGATGCCGGCGGTCGCGGCTTGCAGACCTTCGACCTGCGCATCACCATTCACGCGGTCACGGGCCTGGAAGCCGCCCTCCTCGACCTGCTCGGCCAGCATCTGGACGTGCCGGTCGCCGCCCTGCTTGGCGAAGGCCAGCAGCGCGACGAAGTGAAGATGCTCGGTTATCTGTTTTATGTCGGTGACCGCAATGAAACCGACCTGGCTTATCGCAGCGAAGCGGACGCCGACAACGACTGGTTCCGCGTGCGCCACGAGAAAGCCATGAGCGCCGACGCCGTGGTGCGCCTGGCCGAGGCCGCGCACGCTCGCTACGGCTTCAAGGATTTCAAACTCAAGGGCGGCGTGCTCAGTGGCGACGAAGAAATCGAAGCCGTCACCGCGCTGGCCGAACGCTTCCCGGACGCACGAATCACCCTCGATCCGAATGGTGCGTGGTCACTCAAGGAAGCCATCCGCCTGTGCCGTGATCAGCATCGCGTGCTCGCCTACGCTGAAGATCCGTGCGGGGCGGAAAACGGTTATTCGGGTCGTGAAGTCATGGCCGAGTTCCGCCGTGCCACGGGCCTGAAAACCGCGACTAACATGATCGCCACCGACTGGCGGGAAATGGGTCATGCGATCCAGCTGCAATCGGTGGACATCCCGCTGGCCGACCCGCATTTCTGGACCATGCAGGGTTCGGTTCGCGTGGCGCAGATGTGCCACGAATGGGGCCTGACCTGGGGCTCGCATTCCAACAACCATTTCGATATTTCCCTGGCGATGTTCACCCATGTCGCCGCGGCCGCGCCGGGTGATATCACCGCCATCGACACGCACTGGATCTGGCAGGACGGCCAGCGCCTGACCAAGGCTCCGCTGCAAATTGTCGGTGGTTGCGTGCAGGTGCCGAAGAAACCGGGGCTGGGGGTTGAGCTGGATCTGGATCAACTGGCCAAGGCCCATGAGTTGTACAAAGGCATGGGACTGGGCGCGCGGGATGACAGCGTGGCGATGCAGTTTCTGATTCCGGGATGGCAGTTCGATAACAAGCGGCCGTGCCTGGTGCGCTAAATCCTTCGAAACACCTCATTCTCTGTGGGAGCGGGCTTGCCCGCGATGAGGGACTGACATTCAACATTGATGTTGACTGACAGGCCGCCATCGCGGGCAAGCCCGCTCCCACAGGTTTTTGTATCAGCCCGAAGCTTGCAGCAGCCACTCCTTGAACATCGTCATCGCCGACGTTTCAGGGCGCGACTGCAAACGAGTCAGCCAATAACTGCCGGTGGTGATGCCGATGTCGAACGGTTGCTCGATCGCACCTGCTGCCAGTTGCCGGGCAAACATCAGTGGGGGCGCCAAGGCGATGCCGGCGCCCTGTAGGGCGGCTTCCATCATGGCCAGCGAAGAGTCGAAGACAATGCTTTTCGGCGCCGGCGTATTGGCTGGCAACCCGGCAGCCAGAAACCATTCGGGCCACTCATCCGTGCGGTAGGAACGCAACAGCGTCTGCTTGAGCAGATCGGCAGGTTCTTGCAACTGCCCGGCTATTTCCGGAACGCAGAGCACCGACAACGGCGCCTCAATCAGTTTTAGCGCTTCGATCCCGTGCCAGGCGCCGGCGCCAAATCGGATGGCGTAATCCAGCCCTTCGGCGGCCACGTCCACCCGGTTGTTGTTGGTCGACAGGCGCAAATCTATGAACGGATGTTTCGACTGGAAGTCCGCCAGTCGCGGCAACAGCCAACCCACCGCAAACGTTCCCACCGCGCCCAACGTCAACACTTCACGAAAATGCCCCCCTTCGAAACGCTCAAGGGTTTCGGCAATCCGGTCGAAAGACTCGCGCAATACCGGCAGCAAGGTTTCACCCTCACTGGTCATCATCAGGCCGCGGGGCAAGCGTTTGAACAGCGTCACGTTAAGCTGGGCTTCAAGGCTTTTGACTTGATGACTGACCGCCGCTGGCGTGACGAACAACTCCACCGCCGCCCGAGTGAAGCTCAAATGGCGCGCGGAAGCCTCGAAGGCGCGCAATGCATTCAGCGGCAGATGAGGACGAATCATGTCCACTCCCAAATTTTTCTAATGGCTAACCCGAAATATCGTCGTTTGTCGATTGTCGCCCGACTGCCTAGATTTGGCGCGCCCGTTAGCCGTCCGGTTTTCAATCCGTTCGGAGTGTAGCGGTTAAAGTAATGGCAACTCATGGAGAGTGGTTCCAATCATGTACAAATTTCATCTGCCAAGATTGGCGTCCTTCAGCGCTTTCGCCCTGTTGCTCAGTGCAAGTCACTGTATGGCCGCCACAAAATCCGACGATCAACTCGACGCCCTGGTGAAAGCCGCCATCGGGCCGGTCATGCAGCAACAGAATATTCCCGGCGTAGCCGTCGCGATCACCCTGAATGGCCAGCAGCATTACTTTAACTACGGCGTTGCGTCGAAAGAGGACGGCAAACCGGTCAGCCAAGACACCCTGTTCGAAATTGGTTCGGTGAGTAAAACCTTCGCCACGACGTTGGCAGCTTATGCCCAGGCCAGCGGCAAGCTGTCTTTGTCAGACCGGGCCAGCCAGGTGTGGCCTGACTTGCGAGGCAGTGCGTTCGACACTATCAGCGTGTTGCAACTCGCCACCTACACCGCTGGCGGGCTGCCGCTGCAGTTCCCTGACGAAGCCGATCGTCCAGACAAAATGCTGGCCTATTTCAAACAATGGAAACCGGTGTATGCCGCAGGCACCCACCGCCAGTATTCAAACCCCAGCCTTGGGCTGTCCGGTTATCTGGCGGCCAAAAGCATGGGCCAGCCGTTTGATGAGTTGATGGAAAAAACCCTGCTACCGAAACTCGGCCTCAAGCACACCTACCTCAAAGTGCCGCAGGATCAGATGGGGCTTTATGCCCAGGGTTACGGCAAGGATGGCAGTCCGGTGCGGGTGAGCCCGGGCGCACTGGATTCGGAGGCCTATGGCGTAAAAACCAGCGCGGCGGATTTGCTTCGTTATGTTGAAGCGAACCTGAAACCGGCGACGCTGGAGAAGCCATTGCAGCAAGCGATCGCCCTGACTCACAGCGGGTACTACACCGTGGGCAAGATGACGCAGGGGTTGGGATGGGAGCACTACCACTATCCGGCCAGCCTCGATACGTTGCTGAATGGCAACTCGACGGAGATGGCGATGGAGGCGCATAAAGTCCAGTGGCTGAACCCGCCGCAACCTGCGCAAGACGCGGCATGGTTCAACAAGACCGGGTCGACGGGTGGTTTCGGGGCTTATGTCGCGTTCGTGCCTTCGGAAGATATCGGTATCGTTATTCTTGCGAACAAGAATTACCCGAACTCGGAGCGAATAAAGCTGGCTCACAACATACTGAGTGCCCTGACCGAATAACCCACGCCACAGGGGTCAATGCTGGCAATAAAAATGGGCGACCTCTTGAGGTCGCCCATTGTCGTTACTGCGTCAGCTCAATGCCGGGTCGGCGTCTGAGGGTCAGGCACATCGTTCCTCGGATCAAGGTTGTCCCGAACCTGATTCACCATCAACTCCGCAATCCCTGTCAGTTGCTGAATCGCCCCCAACATCGCTCGGTTCGAGCCATCCAGCTTGTCGGCAAAATTCATAATCACGGCATTCAGCGAAGCAAGGGTCTCGCAGGCCTGATGCAAGAGGGTGATGGTGTCGACGCCCGGGGCAACTGACAAGATTTGGTTGATCGGGACGGAACGCCTTGGCTTGCGCACGCGAATGCTGGTGCCGTGCCCGGTCGTTTCTCCCAGCCTGACGAGCTTCAGGTGACTGGCATCGGTTGGGCGTTGCGGATCATTCTTGCCGAACTTCTTCATAGACGAGGCTCCTTTCTGGCCATTGGTTTTTTCGTCCCTGGATCCCTCAGTGTTGCGGATTCCCACGTCCGACCGCGATTTGTGCGGTGGCTGACGAAGGCTAACGGCGCGCTCTGACAGAAACCAGTTCATGAAGTCCGACAGGACTTGCAGGAAATTTCCGAGACCAATGAAACCAAGACATCTCCGCGCCGAACACGCTTTTTTTGTAGCAACTGCCGAGCAGCTTGCCGGGCTCACGGGCCGAGGTGGGGGGTGGCGTCAGGGTGACGGCGGCTGAAACACACAACTTCTTCGCCGAAGCGGGCTATACCAAAGGCAACGATATCGAACAGTCTTGGGCAGTGACGGTCGGCTATCGCTACACCTGGTAACGACATCAACCCTGTGGGAGCGGGCTTGCTCGCGAAGAGGCCGGCACATTCAACATTGATATCGATTGAACTGACGCCTTCGCGAGCAAGCCCGCTCCCACAAGGGGTTGGCGGCGCGCACAAAGACCGGGCCGGTTCCCACAGGAGTCAGTGGGTGTTCAATCGTCCGGCATTTCAGGGGGCTTGGCCGGTTTCGCCGGTTTACCCGGTTTTGCGCCCTTGGCGCCTTTGGCGGCCGGTTCGGCGACGACGGGCGTTGCGACTGTCGGCGGCGCGGCTTCTTTCTCGGTCGCCGGCAGGGCGTCGATGGTGTCGAAGATTTTCTTCAGATCGACCGACCTTGATTCATCCCCCGAACTCTCGAACTTCTTCTCGCCGTCCTTGCCCACCAGAATGACTTTGGGCAGCGCCCCCGCGCCGAGTTTCAGCGAGCGGATCAGTGCCATGGTGTCTTGTTGGCCAAGGTCCTTGCCGTCCAGTTGACCGAACATGTTCAGCACGGTGTACACCCTGATGTTGCGCTGGGCGACACCGTCCTTGTTGGCCGGATCACTCAGCGACTTTTTCAGGCCCGTCCAGACCGGGTCAACCGTGCTGGGAGCAATCACAATCAGTGGTCGGGCCCTGCCCTTGTCTATGTCCAGCGGTGAGCCGTCTTCTGCGGCGAGCAAGGGGCCGGCGAAAGCCAGCAAGGTAGTCAGGGTCAAAGACCTGATGAGCATGCGCATCTCCTTTTGATATCCACGCTCTAATGATTGCGCATCGCGGCGATCGTTCCGGGTGACGCACCGCAATTGTGTTCCGCCTTGACCCAAGCTTAGGTCAGGGCGGTCATTGCGCAACAGGCTGAGCTAATCTCATCACTCATAACGATCCACCTGATCCGCCGTGAGGACACCCGCCATGAGCGCTCAGTTAAACCACACCATTGTCTGGTGCCGAGACAAGCAGATCTCGGCCCATTACCTCGCCGAGATCCTCGGCCTGCCCGCTCCCGAGCCGTTCGGGCCGATGCTGGTCGTCAAGTTCGACAATGGCGTGTCGCTGGATTTCTATGACAACGACCCGCCCATCGCTTCCCAGCACTATGCGTTTTTGATCGGCGGTGAGGATTTCGATGCGGCCTTCGCACGCCTGCAAGCGCGCAAGCAACCCTGGTGGGCTGATCCCGGCAAGCAACGGCCGTACGAGATCAACGATTACGGCGGTGGCCGGCGGGTTTATTTCGATGACCCGGACGGGCATCTGCTGGAGATTCTCACACGGCCCTGATGCGGCAAGCCGTGCTGGCTCAGAACGCCAGTTTGTAGCCGATCAGCACCAGCATCGTGGCCAGGCACGGACGCAGCACTTCGTCAGAGATGCGACCGGTCAAGTGACTGCCCAGGTAAATCCCCGGCAGCGAACCGATCAGCAAGTAACCCAGCACATGCCAATCCATGTTGCCCATGCTCGCGTGGCCCAGGCCGGCGACCAGGGTCAGGGGCACGGCGTGGGCGATTTCCGTGCCGACGAGGCGGCGCGTCGGCAGCAGCGGATAGAGGATGAACAGCGCTACGGTGCCGAGGGCGCCGGCACCGATCGAGGTCAGCGCGACCATGGTGCCCAGGACCAGGCCGGTGATGACCGTCAGAAAATTCAGGCGCGAACCGCTGGGGTTGTAATGGCCACCAGCCCGTTTGTGGGCGAAGTCGAGCAGGCGTTTCTTGAAGAAAATCGCCAGTGCCGTGGCAAACAGTACGAAGCCGAGCGCCTGTTTGATGACGGCGTTCATCGCATCGGGTGAAGTCTGCAAACTGCTGAGGAACCACAGCGTCAGCGCCACCGCCGGCACACTGCCGAGAGTAAGCCAACCGGTAATCGCCCAGTCGATGTTGTTGTTCTTGCGATGGACCAGCACACCGCTGGATTTGGTAATGGCCGCGTACAGCAAGTCGGTGCCCACCGCCGTGGCCGGATTGATCCCGAACCACAACAGAATCGGGGTCATCAACGACCCACCGCCCACGCCAGTCATGCCGACGATAAAGCCGACGACCAATCCTGCAACCACCAACCCGAAGTTAACGAAATCCATTAACACGCCCGCAAAAAAAGCATGAAAAAACTGGCCCGCAGCATAGCGATTTTTCTTATAACCACTTATATCGATGCGGACTATCGTTATTCCACAACACTCGATGAGTCAGGTGTACTCAATTCCCTGTGGGAGCGGGCTTGCTCGCGAAAGCGGACTGTCAGCCAACAATTTTGTTGAATGTTCGACCGCATTCGCGAGCAAGCCCGCTCCCACAAGGGGATCTGCTGTGTCAGTGAGTGCGGTGGGGTTGATTTACTGCACCGGCAAGAAATTCAAGAACAGCAAGCTCTGGGCGTAGTTCAGACCGATCCGCCGGTAGCGCTCGTCCAGCATCTGCGTCAGCAGGTCCAGCCGCGCGACGATCTTGCCGAACTCCACGGCAAAACTGAGGTTGCTGCCCTCCTCCGAAATTTCGTTGGAGAACAACAAAGGCTCACCCTTCTTGTTTTGCCGCTGGCTCAGGATCCAGGTGGCTTTCTCGATATTTCGCGCAGCGTTGTTGACGAAGGTCGGGTTGATCGCATCGGTCATGTAGAACTCGAGGCGATTACCGTGGGCCGTGACCAACATGCTGCCGATGGCGTAGATGAAGGCGCCGACCCGGTCGCCGAGAAACTCCGGGCTCATGGCATAACTCAGCGCGGCAAGGTCTTTCTTGCCACCCAGGGTGGGCAGCGGCTGTTGTTGTTCGATGGCCAGGCGCACTTGCTTGCCTGCGGTGCGGGCGTCGAGGAAGCCGGATTTTTTCAACTCGTCCGGGTTGCGCAGGTAGAGCTTGCTCATCAGCAAGTAGAGGCTGTCGAGGTTGTCGCGCATCGCCAGGGTCGCCATGCGGTCGACGCTGGTCTGGAGGAATTCCTGGGGGCTGCCCTCGCGGAACTGGCTGACGAAGTCGCTGCCCTGTTGCTGGCTGCAACCGCTGGCGAAGAGCATCGACAGGCTGGCCAGCAGCAGGCATTGGCGACGGATTGATGAAGTGAAACAGGGTAAAACTCGAGCCATGGGTGCTTGAACTTGGGCATTGGCCGGCGGTGGGGATCGCCGCAGGCTGGCCAAGGATAGAGCCGCCAAAGCTGAAAAAGTGCAGTGCCGATGGTCCGTAAACCTTGGCGCCCAGAACGACTACCACCACATTAGTCATACTTTTTAATTGAAACACGTTGCACATAAGCTATAAATTCTTCCTTGATCGCCTGTCAAATCGATCATTAGTATGACTACATACCAAAAACAACAAGAAGGAAGGTCAACCATGCTGCAATCCCGACACCTGCTCTCCGGCCTCGGACTGTCCCTGATGATCGCCACCCTCACCGCTCAAGCGGCTGGCCTGTCCAGCGAACACAAAGCCTTCGGCAAGACCAACGACGGCACCCCCGTCGAGCAATACGTCTTGCGAAACAGCCATGGCCTGCAAGCCACGGTCATCACCTACGGCGGCATCTTGCAGTCGCTGAAAGTACCGGACAAAAACGGCAAGCTCGACGATGTGGTGTTGGGTTTCGACGATGTGCAGGGCTATCAGAGCGGCACCGCGTACTTTGGCGCGACCATCGGGCGTTTCGGCAATCGCCTGGCCAACGGCGCGTTCGAACTGGATGGCAAACGCTATCAGGTGCCGCTCAACGACGGCTCCAACTCGCTGCACGGTGGCCCGCAGGGGTTTGACAAGCATGTGTGGAAAGCCCAGGCGAACAAAGGCAAGGATTCGGTGGGCGTGACCCTGACGTATCTGTCGGCGGACGGTGAAATGGGCTTCCCCGGCAACCTCAAAACCGAGGTCACCTACAGCCTCACCGAGAACAACGAGTTGCGCATCGACTACAAGGCCAGCACCGATAAACCCACCGTGCTGAACCTGACCAACCACAGCTACTTCAACCTCGCCGGCGCCGGCAACGGGGATGTGCTGAAACAGCTTGTCACCCTGCATTCGACCCACTACACGCCGGTCACCGCCAAGCTGATTCCGACCGGCGAACTGGCTCCGGTCGCCGGTACGCCGATGGACTTCACGCAGCCCACCGCCATTGGTAAAAACATCAAGGCCGATCACCCGCAACTGAAATTCGCCGAGCCCAAACAAGGTGGTTTCGATTTCAACTGGGCGCTGGACGCCAAGGGTGACGTTGGCAAACTGGCCGCCGATGTCAGTGATCCGCAATCGGGGCGCCGCTTGCAGCTCTACACCAGCGAACCCGGCGTGCAGTTCTACACCAGCAACTTCCTCGATGGCACGGTCAAGGGCAAGGGTGGCAAGGTTTATCCGCATTGGGGCGCGTTCACGCTGGAGACTCAGCACTATCCCGACTCGCCAAACCAGCCGGACTTCCCGTCCACGCGACTCGACCCGGGTAAAACCTATACCCAGAGCACCGTGCTGAAGTTTTCGGCTAACTAAACCTCCGGCATCACTCGATGCAGCTTCCGAGCCTGCCCCACCTGTGGGAGCGGGCTTGTGTGGCGAGGGGATTTATCCCCGTTCGGCTGCGAAGCAGTCGTCAAACCTGCAAGCGCTTTACGTCAGAAGGAATGTAGGGGGCCGCTTCGCAGCCCAACGGGGATAAATCCCCTCGCCACAGGGCAGCTACACATCTACGGAACCACCGGGCTATTCTGCTGCCAACCAGAGAGCACTTATCGATTGGAAAAAGGAGGTTTTCATGCGGACCCTCGAATTGGCCGGCGTCAACGTACCGGTCATCGGCCAAGGCACCTGGCGCATGGGCGAAGATCCCTCGCAATACAGCAAGGAAGTCGCCGCGCTGCGTCTGGGCATCGAGTTGGGCATGACCCTGATCGACACCGCCGAGATGTATGCCGAAGGCGGCGCCGAGGAAGTGGTGGGTGAAGCCATCGCCGGTCTGCGCGACAAGGTCTTTCTGGTCAGCAAGGTCTACCCGCACAACGCCAGCCGCAAAGGCATCCCCCAGGCCTGCGAACGCAGCCTGCGCCGTCTGAATACCGACTACATCGATTTATACCTGCTGCACTGGCGCGGCCAGTATCCGCTCGCGGAAACCGTCGAAGCCTTCGAACGCCTGCGTGAAGAAGGCAAGATCGGCCGGTGGGGCGTGTCCAACTTCGACGTCGACGACCTGGAGGAATTGAACGCACCGGCCTGCGCCACCAACCAGGTGCTGTACAACCTGGAAGAGCGCGGCATCGAATTTGACCTGTTGCCCTGGTGCCAACAGCATCGGCAGCCGTTGATGGCATACTGTCCTATCGGTCAGGGAGGAACGATGCTGGCTCATACGGCGCTCAAGCAGATCGCCACCCATCACGCCGTGACGCCGGCTCAAGTAGCACTGGCATGGATTCTGCGACAAAGAGACGTGATCGCCATCCCCAAGGCGGTCAGACCTGAACATGTGCAACTGAATGCGCAGGCCGCGCAATTGCGGCTCGAAGACGAGGACCTGAAGGCGCTGGACCACGCGTTTCACGCGCCACAACGCAAGCACCGGTTGGCCATGGTCTAAGCCATCGCGGTACTGTCAGAGGGCTTCTGCATGAGAAGCACTGATCAGCTCGACGACTTCAATTTGCCACGCTTTGTGCAAGCGCAAGACCCGGTGTTCGAGTGGGTCCAGGAAGAGTTGAAAGCCGGCCGCAAGCGCCGGCACTGGATGTGGTTCGTCTTTCCGCAATTCGCCGGACTGGGCGGTAGCGAGATGTCCCGACATTATGCAATCCGTTCCCGCGAAGAAGCCGCGGCCTACCTTGAACATCCAAAGCTGGGCGCCCGCCTGCGAACCTGCACGCAATTGGTCCTGGACAGCAAACAGCGCACGATTACCGAGATTTTCGGACATCCCGACAACCTCAAGTTTCACTCGTCGATGACCCTGTTCGCCCAGATCGCCCCCAAAGGCAGCGTGTTCCATAAGGCACTGGATCAGTATTTCCACGGCATACGGGATGACTGGACGCTGCAGCTGCTGGACTCAAAACAGGCCCAGTTGCCCACCAATCAAGGTTGAGAAGTCGTCGTCCACGAAGGGCAGAATTGCATCCGCCACCGGCTGCAATTGCCGGGTGACGTAATGGTCGTAGTCGATGGGCGCGCTGCGAATCTCCAGCGGCTCGGGTCCGGCGACGCTGATCACGTAGCTGATCCAGCCGCCGTTCTGGTATTGCCGGGGGCGGCCCTGCTGATCGTTGTAGTCATCGGCGATCCGCGCTGCGCGAACGTGGGGCGGCACGTTACGCTCATAATCGTCCAGGGTACGGCGCAGGCGCTTGCGATAGATCAGGCGGTCGTCGAACTCGCCGGCCAGGGTTTTGCGCACGTAGTCGCGCACATAATCCTGATACGGCTGGCGATGGAAAATCCGCGAGTACAGCTCCTGCTGGAATTGCCGGGCCAACGGCGACCAGTCGGTGCGCACGGTTTCCAGGCCCTTGTAGACCATTTCGTCAGTGCCATCGGCGCGGGTGACCAGCCCTGCGTAACGCTTCTTGCTGCCCTCCTCGGCGCCGCGAATGGTCGGCATCAGAAAGCGTTTGTAGTGGGTCTCGAACTGCAACTCCAAGGCACTTTCCAGACCGTATTCCTGCCGCACATGCTTACGCCACCAGTGGTTGACGTGGTCCACCAGCGCGCGGCCGATCTGCGCGGCTTCTTCCTGGCCATGAGCACGACGCAGCCAGACGAAGGTCGAGTCGGTGTCGCCGTAAATCACCGTGTGCCCCTGTGCTTCGATCAATTGCCGGGTGCGCAGCATGATCTCGTGGCCACGCAAGGTGATGGACGAGGCCAGTCGCGTATCGAAGAAGCGGCAGCCGCTGGAACCGAGCACGCCATAGAAGGCGTTCATGATGATCTTCAGCGCTTGCGACAGCGGCGCGTTGTGTTCGCGCTTGGCGGTCTCGCGGCCTTCGGCCACCCGGGCGACGATCGACGGCAGGCAGTGCCGGGTCCTGGAAAAACGCGCGCCACGGAAACCCGGTACGGACTCGCTGTCATCGGGATGCTGCAAGCCTTCGATCAGCCCGACCGGGTCGATCAGGAAGGTGCGGATGATCGACGGATAGAGACTTTTGTAGTCGAGCACCAGCACCGACTCGTACAGACCCGGTTGCGAGTCCATGACAAAACCGCCGGGGCTGGCCTGCGCAGGCTTGTTCCCCAGGTTCGGCGCCACGAATCCCTGGCGGTGCATCAGCGGCATGTACAGGTGGGTGAATGCCGCCACCGAACCGCCGCTGCGGTCCGCCGGCAAACCGGTGACACTGGCGCGTTCCAGCAGGAACGTCAGCAATTCGGTCTTGGCGAAAATCCGCGTTACCAGCTCGCAGTCCTTGAGGTTGTACGTGGCGAGTGCCGGTTTGTCCTCGGCGAACATGCGATTGATTTCGTCCATGCGCTGGTACGGCGTGCTGATCGCCTTGCCCTCGCCGAGCAGGGTTTGCGCGACGTTTTCCAGACTGAACGAGGGGAAGCTCCAGGTCGCCGAGCGCAGGGATTCGATGCCGTCGATGATTAACCGGCCAGCGGCCGAGGCGAAGTAATGGTTGCGGCTGCCGTGCTCGCGCCACTGCATTTCTTCACCGCCACGCCCCAGTTTCAGCGGGACGCCCAGCTGCCGGGCGTGCTGGTGCAGCACCCGCAAGTCGAACTGCACGACATTCCAGCCGATGATCGCGTCGGGGTCATGGCGGGCGAACCACTCGTTGAGCTTTTTCAGCAGCACGGTGCGGGAGTCGCAGTAATCGAGCTGGAAATCCACCGCGCTGTCGTCGCCATTCGGCGGGCCAAGCATGTAGACCTGGCGCTCGCCGCAGCCTTCCAGGGCGATGGAATACAACTCGCCCTGAGCGGTGGTTTCGATGTCCAGGGACACCAGCCGGAGGTTGGGCCGGTAGGCGGGAGCCGGTTTCATCTGTGCGTCGAGCAGCAGACCGTCGTCGCCTGGCGTGCCGCCGAACAGCACGGGTGCGGTAATGAAGCGCTCCATCATGTAGCGTTCCGGCGGGCGCACGTCGGCCTCGAACATCTCGACGCCTGCTTTGCGCAGCGCGGTTTCCAGGCGCATCAACTGACCGTGTTGCTGGCAATACAGGCCGAGTACCGGGCGGTGCTCGAAGTCCTGAAGGGCCAATGGCTTTAGCTCGACATTTTTTTCGCCGCGCAAAACGGCTTCGGCCTGCTCGCGCTGGACAGCCGGGATGAACGCCACCGACGGTTGATGAGGCAGACGGATACGCTGGGGACCGGTGTCCGTCGCCAGCCAGAACTCGACGTGCGTACCGGCCGGGGTGTCGCGCCAATGCCGGGTCAGGACGAAACCCTGCTGTAAATCCACCACTGCAACCTCAAGATTTGATTCAGGCGGCAATTCTACGCGTCATTGCGGGGGATAGCCCCATCTCGAAGCTGATGCAATCCCTGTAGGAGCGAGCCTGCTCGCGAAAGCGGTGGGTCAGCCAATACGAGTGTCGACTGTTACGCCGCTATCGCGAGCAGGCTCGCTCCCACAGGGTTGAGTGGAGCTCATGGATTAGGGAAAAACTTCAGGTTTTCCGAATAAAAACCGCTGAATGGCGTTTTTTGCGCGTTATCTGCCGCTTTCTGCCTTGCCCTCTGCGCTCGGGTCTACGATTCTTCAAGAACAACGACAACACCTGAGAAGCCATCATGAAAACCGTCGCCCAACTGCTCAAGTTGAAAGATCAGAAAAATCAGGAAGTGCACCAGATCAAACCCGATCACATGGTGCTGGAAGCCCTGATGAAGATGGCCGAAAAGAACGTCGGCGCCTTGCTGGTGGTGGAGAATGACGAAGTGCTGGGCATCATCAGCGAGCGGGACTACGCGCGCAAACTGGTGCTGCATGGCCGTTCTTCGGTGGGCACGCCGGTTCGCGACATCATGGTGTCGCCGGTCATCACCGTGGACACCCATCAAACCGTCGATACCTGCCTGGGCATCATGTCCGACAGACGCCTGCGCCACCTGCCAGTGGTGGAAAACGGCAAGTTGATCGGCTTGCTGTCAATCGGCGACCTGGTCAAGGAAGCCATCGCCGAACAGGCTGAATTGATTCGCCAGTTGGAGCAGTACATTCGCGGCGAGTGATTCCAACACACCACCTATCCCCTGTGGGAGCGAACTGTGGCGAGGGGATTTATCCCCGTTCGGCTGCGAAGCAGTCGTAAAACCTATGCAAGTGGTTTACCTGAATGACGGCGGCTGCAGGTTTTGGGGCCGCTTCGCGACCCAACGGGGATAAATCCCCTCTCCACAGGTCGCTCCCACATTGGGTTGGTGGTGTTTTCAGGTTGGCCAGTGGCGGGCGAAGACGGGGGCCAGCGTGGGATGGCGGTCGATGCGTGTCAGCCAGGCATAAAAACCGGGTCGGGCATTGCGCAGATGCTCGCGACTGCCCGCCCACCGCGTCACCACTGCCGCCAGCACATCCAGTGCGCCAGGCGTCTCGTCGTCCAGATACAACTCGCCCGAGAACTGATCGGCAAACACTTCCCAACTCCAATGCAACCGCCGGCGGGCGCCGGTCATGAGGTTTTCCATGGCTGATTGATTCGCCTCGATCAGCCAGCGCTCGGGGTAATCGATGATGCCGATGGCCGCGTAGCAATTGCTGACGATGTACACCAGGCCGCGAATGGCCTGATCCCGCTCGGCGGGGGTTTTCGACAGCAGGTTCGACTCGGGAAACGCCAGCGCCAGATGAATCAGGATCGCCGCGCTCTCGGTGAGAATGCTGCCGTCGGGCAGTTGCAAGGTGGGAATCTGCTTGAGCGGGTTGAGTTTCTCCAGGGCTTTGGCTGCCTCCGCAGACGACTCGACGTCGATGAAGCGATAAGGGATTTCACAGAGCTCGAGGGCGGCTTCTATCGCGGCGGCGCCGGAGTTCTGGTGTCCGTAGAGCTGATACATAAGCACCCCCCTTCAAGATTGTCTCGTTGTAGCCTCTGATACTGACCATGCTGGAAAATTTCTTTTTATACCACTGCATCCAAATCGCTTTCCGATGGGTAGTACCTGTAGCAGCCCTGAGGTTGCCGAGCAGATTACTCATTTACGGAGCGCTATTCATGAACGCCAGACAGCTGATTTGCCTTGCCGGTTTGTTCGTCGCAGGTTCCATAGCCTACGCCCAGCCAGGCGTGCCCGACAGCATCAAGGTCCCGGACGGGCACAAGGTCGCCCTCGAAACCACCGGTGTCGGCGAGATTACTTACGAATGCAAGATCAATCCTGCCGGCCAGACCGAATGGTTGTTTGTCGGCCCCAAAGCGGTACTCAATGATCGCAGCGGCAAACAGATCGGCACCTATTTCGGGCCGCCAGCTACCTGGCAGGCGAAAGATGGCTCGAAAGTCACCGGCACCCAGTTGGCTGTCGCGCCTTCGAGTCCGGGCAACCTGCCCTACCAACTGGTCAAGGCCAATCCGGCTGAAGGCAAAGGTGCGATGACCGGCGTCAGCTACATCCAGCGCGTCGCCCTCAAAGGTGGCGTGGCCCCGAGCACTGAATGTTCGACCGCCAACAAGGGCAAGCAAGAAGTGGTGAAGTACCAGGCGGATTACATTTTCTGGGCGGCCAACTGAAGCAAGGCCTGCGGAAAATTGGTCTACGCTGCTCAACACTGGCCCCGGTCCTGTGGCCCGGGGCTGCGACCCATTATTGACGGCTGAATACAGTGTCCTTGCCCGAGACTCTTTTCGATTACGAAGCCCACCTCGCCGCCTGCGCCCGCGGTGAACGTCAGGCCCTGCGTGATTTGTATGTGCAGGAGAGTCAGCGCCTGCTGGGCGTTGCCAAACGCCTGGTGCGTGACACTGCGCTGGCGGAAGACATCGTCCACGACGCCTTCATCAAGATATGGAATGGCGCCGCGCAGTTCGATCCGGCGCGAGGCTCGGCGCGGGGCTGGATGTTCAGTTTGACGCGGCATCTGGCACTGAACTTCATCCGTGACAACAGCCGCGAGATTCAAAGCGATTTCGATGAGGTGGAGGACACCGCAACACTCGATGCTGAGGCTCATTCGGGGCGCATTCATCACTGCCTGGAACAACTGGACCCTGCAAGGCGCGTCTGTATCCTGCATGCCTACGTCGACGGGTATTCTCACGCTGAAATCTCACACAAACTCGGCACCCCGCTGGGCACCGTCAAAGCCTGGATCAAGCGGAGCCTGACGGCATTGCGGGAGTGCATGGGATGATCAGCAAACCAACGAATGAAACCCCGGAAGAACTCGATGAACTGGCCAGCGAATATGTGTTGGGCACACTGTCGGCAGAGCTTCGCACTCAGGTCCGGCAGCGCCTGCGCGACGAACCTGAGTTACGGGCTGCCGTGGACGCCTGGGAACGTCGACTGCTCGGCCTGACCGATCTGGCCGCGCCTCACCCGCCGTCACCCCACCTTTGGCAGCGTATCGAGCGCAGCGTGAATAACGTGAATCGGCCGACTTCGCCTGTCGCGGCTCAGTCTTCATCCTGGTGGAATCTGTTGCCGCTCTGGCGCGGGCTCGCCGGTGCAGGTCTGGCTGCCACGTTGCTGCTCGGCGCATTGATGCTGACGCAGACCACCGTCAAGCCGACTTACCTGGTGGTGTTGGTCGGCCCCCAGGACAAGGCACCGGGCTGGGTGATCCAGGTCAGCAACCCGCGGGAAATCCAGCTGATTCCGCTGGGCATCGTCGAAGTCCCGGCCGACAAGGCGCTGGAGTTCTGGACCAAGGCCGACGGCTGGCAAGGACCGGTGTCTCTGGGGTTGGTCAAACCGGGCCAGACGCTGTCCATCCCGCTCGACAAATTACCGCCACTGCAACCCAACCAGCTGTTCGAACTGACTCTGGAAAATCCGCAGGGCTCACCGATCGGCAAGCCGACCGGGCCGATCCAATTCATCGGTCGGGCAGTGAAAGTCATCTGACCGCGATCAGCCGAGCGCCGCGATCAACTCCGCCGTCGTGACAATCGAGTGGGCATAGGTCGGTCCGTTGATCTCGTGCGCGGCGTGCATCGCCTCGGTACTGAAAGCGGCGGTGGCGTCGCGCACCAGCGTCACGTGATAGCCCAGTTCAGCGGCGAATCTGGCGGTGCTTTCGATGCACGTATTGGCGAGCATTCCCACCACCACGACCTTGTCGATCCCGTGTTGTTTGAGCAGGTAGTCCAGATCGGTGTTGGCAAAACCACTGCCGCCCCAGTGTTCCTTGACGATCACGTCACCGGCCTTGGGCTGAAAGTCCGGATGCCACTCACCGCCCCAGGTCCCGAGCGCAAACACTTGCGCACGGCTGGCACCTTGTTGATAGGGGCTCGGGTGTTTCCAGCGCGCCAGTTCATCAGGCTCGGCGCGGTGATGCGGAACGTAGAAAACCTGGATGCCGGCCTTGCGAGCGGCCGCCACCACGGTTTTCAGATTGGCCAGCGTGCCTACGCTGTCAGCCACCGGTTGCGCGCGGCCATGGAGTTTGCCGCCTTCGCTAAGGAAGTCGTTGTAAGGATCCACCAGCAGCAGGCCGGTGTGGGCGGGAACATAGGCACTGGCATTCATGGTCAACTCCTCAAGGGCAAAGGCACGCGCCAGCTATCCAGTGTAGAAGCGCCGCTCAATCCAAACGCGACCATCCGACGACTGAACCATCACGCCCACGAGGGGGTATCGCGCGACCTATCATTGCCGTCGATGTTCACCATCACCTCAATGAAGTTCTCATAAAAAATCCGCAGCGTAAGATCGGCTCCATACCAAACAACTACACCCCGGAGCACACCATCATGAAACGCCAAATCCTTCTCAGCATCGCTTTCTCGGTTTTCGCAGTTAACGCTTTCGCCGCTTCTTCTGCTCACCCGGTTGTCGCTGAAGGCGGCTCGGATCGTCTGATTGAAAGCCGTGTGGCTGAAGGTGGTTCCGACCGCCTGATCGAAAACCGCGTCGCTGAAGGTGGTTCGGATCGTCTGATCGAAAACCGCGTCGCTGAAGGTGGTTCGGATCGTCTGATCGAAAACCGCGTCGCTGAAGGTGGTTCTGATCGTCTGATCGAAAACCGCGTCGCTGAAGGTGGCTCGGATCGTCTGATCGAGAATCGCGTCGCTGAAGGTGGTTCCGACCGTCTGATCGAAAACCGCGTTGCTGAAGGTGGCTCTGACCGCCTGATCGAAAGCCGCGCTGCATAAATGATTGGTTTTACCGCAGTACTCGACGAAAAACCCGGCCTTATCAGCCGGGTTTTTTACGCCTGTTTTTTGCGACCGATCACTTGCCCGCCCGCGTCATGCATCGCTGATAACGCTCATCGACCCGCTTGGCAAACCACGCTGTCGTGAGTTTGCGCGTGATTTTCGGGCTTTGCAGCACGATTCCCGGCAACACCGCCCTAGGTAACCGCCGACCTTCCGCCTGCTCGGCCAGGTCGAACACCCGCGAATAGAGCTGGGTATCTTCGAACTGGAGGTTTTTGCCCTCCTCCAATTGATCCCGAATGGTCGTGTTACGCATGCCCAGTTGCTTGCCAAGGGTGCGCACTGCCTCTTCCGTGGTGCCGGGCATGATCGAGTCGTAGCGCACCAGATCGCCATCGAGCGCCAAAGGGATACCTGATGCACGACTCACCGCGTTCTGAAACGCCGCATTGCGGCTGGCGTACCAGCCGGCATTGAAATCGGCGAAGCGATACAGCGGTTGCTTGTAGCTCACGGGGTACCCGAGCAAGTGAGCAATGCCGAAGTACATGCCGCCGCGACGGCTGAACACTTCACGACGGATCGAGCCGTCCACCGGATACGGATAATCCCGCGCCTGCTGCTCGGCAAAATCGATGCTGACCTGCATCGGCCCACCGGTGTGCACCGGGTTGAGCCCTGCAAACAAGGTTCGCCCCATGGGCACAATGCCGATGAAGTCATCGAAAATCGCGCTGAGCTCTTTTTCGCTGCGCGCCGCATTCAACCGGTCGCTGTAGCTTTTACCGTTGGATGAACTGACCTGCAGTGCACCGCTGACCAGCAGGCTGGGGATATGCACTTTGGCGGCACGACGGTCGATCTCTTCGCGGGCAATCTTGCCCAGGCCCGGCACGGGTGGGTCGACCTGAAAGGTCGATTCTTGCTCGGTGACCGCGAGTACCGAACACAGGTTTTGCGTGGACGGATAGATGTTCTGCGCGGCGAAAGCAGCGTAGATGTCCGTGGCCCAGCCTTGGCGGTCGACGGTTTTCGCCGGCAGCAGGCGCACGATCTCGGCCTTGACCTCGGCGGGTTTTCGGGCCGGCAACTCCTGAGTGCGCTGGGTGCCGCAACCGGCCAGCACCAGCAATGCAGCGACGCTCATGATCAATCGATTGGCTTGCATGGTGCTCCATCAACGCTGCTGAACCGGGTTAACCATACGACCAAAGGCATGGCGCAGGCTATGACTCCTGCCGCAACGCCCCGTTCCCCTTGCCCGGCATCTCCCCGCCACTTCACGGTTGCGGGGCCTTTTTCCGTTGGGCGGCCGGCCTTTTCATATGCCCGTGCTAGACCATACTGGAGCCACACACCGAGGAGGACAGGCTCATGAACCGTAGTGACGTACTGATCGTCGGCGCTGGCCCGACCGGGCTGGTACTGGCGCTGTGGCTGAGCAAACTGGGAATTCGGGTACGGATTATCGACAAGACGTCGGCCCCCGGCACCACGTCGCGGGCGCTGGCGGTCCAGGCGCGGACGCTGGAGCTTTATCGCCAGCTCGACCTCAGCAATGCCGTGGTACAGAAAGGTCATCGAGTGGACGCGGCGAATTTCTGGGTCAAGGGCGAGCCCGTGGCGCGCCTGCCATTGACCGGTATCGGCGAGGGGCTGACGCCTTACGCGTTTCTCGAGATGTTCCCTCAGGACGAACACGAACAGTTGCTGATTGAACGCCTCGAAGGGTTCGGCATCAAGGTCGAGCGCAACACCGAACTGGAAAATTTTGAAGAAACCGGCGATGGCATCAGCGCAAGGTTGCGCTTACCCGATGGCCAGCAGGAAATCTGCCAGGCGTGTTATCTGGCGGGTTGCGACGGCGCCCGGTCAATCGTGCGCAAAACCCTGGACACCGGTTTTCCCGGCGGCACCTACCAGCAGATTTTCTACGTGGCCGACGTCCAGGCTCGCGGGCCGACGTTCAACGGTGAACTACACCTGGACCTGGATGAAGCGGACTTTCTCGCGGTGTTTCCGTTAGCCGGTGAAGGCCGCGCCCGCTTGATCGGCACCGTGCGCGACGAGCGCGCCGACCGTGCTGAGACCCTGCAATTTGAGAACGTCAGCAGCCGGGCCATCGAGCATATGAAGGTGCAGATTGATCAGGTGAACTGGTTCTCGACTTATCGGGTGCATCACCGCGTGGCGGATCACTTTCGCAACGGTCGCGCCTTTCTATTGGGCGACGCCGCGCACGTCCACAGCCCGGCGGGCGGCCAAGGCATGAACACCGGGATCGGCGATGCCATCAACCTGGCCTGGAAACTGGCGGCCGTCTTGAGCGGCGGAGCCACGGCCACGCTGCTCGACACCTACGAAACCGAACGCATCGCTTTTGCCCGAAAACTGGTGGCCACCACTGACCGGGTGTTCACCTTCGTCACCGCCGAAGGGCGTCTGGCCGATTTGCTGCGCACCCGTCTGGCGCCGTTCCTGATTCCGAAAATGGCCTCATTCGAGACCTCCCGCGAGTTTCTGTTTCGCACCGTGTCGCAGATCACCCTGAACTATCGTGGGACGGCGTTGAGCACGGGTGTCGCCGGCCATGTTCATGGCGGCGATCGCCTGCCCTGGGCCCACGACGGCGCGGGAGACAATTTTGAATCGCTGAAGTGTCTGACCTGGCAAGTGCATGTGTATGGCGACACCAGCGACGAAATGATCGCCTGGTGCCACGAGCATCACGTGCCGTTGCACGTGTTCGACTGGCGGCCGGCGTTTGAAGCAGCGGGGTTGGGGCGTAACGGGTTTTATCTGCTGCGCCCGGATACCTATGTGGCGATTGCCGACAACTCGGCCGATCCCAAGGTGATTGAGCGGTATTTCAAGGAGCACGAGATCCGGCCGTTTTTTGGTTCGCTCTGATTCAGTACAGTCCAAATGTGAGACCAGGCTTTTGTGGCGAGGGGATTTATCCCCGTTCGGCTGCGAAGCAGTCGTAAAACCATTGTTTGCGGTGTGTCTGATACACCGCAGTGTTCGATTTGGGGCTGCTTCGCAACCCAACGGGGATAAATCCCCTCGCCACAAAAGCCCCACCACCACAAAAGCCCGCTCCCACAGGGGGATAGATGGTGGGGTTTAGATCCCGGCCAGGGCCAGGTCCATCGCGAAGTAGGTGAAGATCAGGTCCGCCCCCGCCCGCTTGATCGCCCCAAGGCTTTCACGTACCACGCGATCCTCATCAATCGCCCCGGCCTGTGCGGCGAACTTGATCATCGCGTACTCGCCGCTGACCTGATACGCCGACAGCGGCAAACGCGAAACTTCGCGGATGTCGCGGATGATGTCCAGGTACGCGCCGGCCGGCTTGACCATCAACGCATCGGCGCCTTCCTGCTCGTCCATCAGCGACTCGCGCACCGCTTCGCGGCGGTTCATCGGGTTCATCTGGTAGCTTTTGCGGTCGCCTTTGAGCGCGCTGCCGCCGGCTTCGCGGAACGGGCCGTAAAGCGCGGACGCGAACTTGGTCGAATAGGCCATGATTGCAGTCTGGGTGAAACCGGCTGCGTCGAGTGCCCGGCGAATGGCCTGGACCTGCCCGTCCATGGCCGCTGACGGAGCAATCACATCCGCACCGGCCCGGGCCGCCGCCACCGCTTGTTTGCCGAGGCTGATCAGGGTCTGGTCGTTGTCGACTTCGTGGTTGTGCATCACGCCACAATGGCCGTGATCGGTGTATTCGCAAAAGCAGGTGTCGGACATCACGATCATCTCCGGCACCGCATCCTTGGCAATACGCGACATGCGCGACACCAGGCCGTTGTCGCTCCAGGTATCACTGCCGCTGCTATCCAGATGATGGGACACGCCGAACGTCATCACCGACTTGATCCCGGCCCGGGCATAGCGCTCGATCTCGCCAGCCAGTTTCGACTCCGGAATGCGCATCACGCCCGGCATGCTTTTGATCGGCACGAAATCATCGATTTCTTCCTCGACGAAAATCGGCAGCACCAGGTCGTTCAGGCTGAACTCGGTTTCCTGGAACAGGCTGCGCAGGCTCGCATTGCGGCGCAAACGGCGTGGACGTGCTTCGGGGAACTGACTGGACATGAGGGGTTCCTGAAAAACGGAGGACGAGACGAAAGTCATAGGAGGCGAAGCTTATGCCCTGCGAGGCGCGGGGTACAAACCTCAAGCACAGAACACACCGTTACCGGTTCGGCAACAATCGCGCGTCCAGTACAAAACCCTGTGGGAGCGGGCTTGCCCGCGATGGCGGTGTATCAGTCAATACTCGTGTCGACTGACACGACGCCATCGCGGGCAAGCCCGCTCCCACAGGGTTAAGGGTTAAAGCGTCAATGTGCCGCTTATGCAGGTCACCACAGACCCGCCAATCCAGATCTCATCCCCCACCTGCTCCACCTGAATGCGCCCGGCGCGGCCCATGGTCAGGCCCTGGCTGACCACGTAAGCCGACGGCGCCAGCCCTTCAGCAAGCAACCACTGCGCAATCCCGGCGTTCAGGCTTCCGGTGGCCGGGTCTTCCGGCATGCCGTCGCCGGAGATGAACGCGCGCACTTCAAACTGCGCGTCATCGCCATCGCGCTCGGGGTGCCACGGCGCGATCACACCGACGGCCAGGCCCAGCATTTGTGAATGATCCGGCTGCAAATCCAGGACCTGCTGGCGGTCCTCGACCATCACCGCCAGCCAGCCAGCGCCATTATCGACCCACTGCGCCCGGACAATCGCACCCGGCTCCAACCGCAGGCCACGGCGCACGCGCTCAACCACGTCAGCGTCCACCGGCCCGGTCTTGATCAGTGGCGGTGCAAGAAAGGCCAGCTCAGCGCCTTGCCTGCGGACCCGCACCAGACCGACACCGCACTCCTGAATGATCTCCTCGCCCTTGGGCACGCCACCGGCTTCAAGCCATGCGTGGCAAGTGCCCAAGGTCGGGTGACCGGCGAACGGTAACTCGTTGAGGGTGGTGAAGATCCGTACCCGATAGTCGGCGCGAGGGTCGCGCGGTTCGAGGATGAACGTGGTTTCGCTGAGGTTGGTCCAGGTCGCGAACGCCGCCATGCGTTCATCGCTGAGCCTGTCTGCACCGAACACGACCGCCAACGGATTGCCCTTGAGCGCAACCCGGCTGAAGACATCCACTTGCTTGAAATCGAATGAGCTCATTGCCTGCCTTGGTCTTGAGAAAGTCGAAGAGGTTTACTTGGGAATTTCCAACCCGCGGATCACCGCCGGCCGCGCCAGGAAACGCTCCAGTACGCGTGTGACATTGGGGAAATCCTTGATGCCCACCAGATCGCCAGCTTCATAGAAGCCGATCAGGTTGCGCACCCACGGAAAGGTCGCGATGTCGGCGATGGTGTAGCGTTCGCCCATGATCCAGTCGCGTCCTTCCAGACGGCCATCCAGCACTTTGAGCAGGCGCTTGCTTTCGTCGACGTAACGGTCACGCGGACGCTTGTCTTCGTAGTCCTTGCCGGCGAATTTGTTGAAGAAACCGAGTTGGCCGAACATCGGCCCGATGCCGCCCATCTGGAACATCAACCACTGAATCGTCTCGTAACGCGCCGCCGATTCCTGCGCCAGCAACTGGCCGCTCTTGTCGGCGAGGTAAATCAGGATCGCGCCGGATTCGAACAACGACAGGGGTTTGTCATCGGGACCGTGGGGGTCGAGGATCGCCGGGATCTTGTTGTTGGGGTTCAGCGACAGAAACGCAGGGGACATTTGATCGTTGGTGTCGAAGCCCACGCGATGGGGCTCGTAAGGCAGACCGATCTCTTCGAGCATGATCGACACCTTGACGCCGTTGGGGGTCGGCAAGGAGTACAGCTGGATCCAGTCTGGGTATTGAGCCGGCCATTTGTGGGTAATCGGGAACGCGGACAGATCGGTCATGGGAGCATCCACAGGGAAAAGTAGCGCTGATCATAATGGAGGAGCCGGCTTTTTTCGTATCAATCTTGCTGATGAACAAGATCAAAACATTGCAGTCTTTCTTCGGCGCCTCTACGTGTACCGTGTCCATAAATCCGCAACATCCTGTCGATAACCTCTGCTCCAACCCATACAAGGTAACCGGTACATTGCGGCGCACTCGCCGGAATCGAACCAAATGGGCTTCAGAGGACTCTGAGAACTGCCCTTTCGGAAACGGACCGGCCCAACGACATGGAAAACACCCGATGCTGGGAGCTCGTGGTGTAAAGGTTTGTCAGCCTTAACCAAATGCGCTGAAGATCACCTATTCAAATGATGAACCTTTTGAAATTTGCCAATCGCTTCAAGCAACGTGCGTATGTCGTCCTGCCCTCCCTGCTGGCGGTGAGCGCGTTGTTCCTTTCCCTGGAGTCCAGCGAGAGCCGCGCCCAACCGGCAGACGGCACCCAGACCCTGGTGTTCCTGCGTCACGCGGAAAAACCCGAAGGCGGCCTGGGCCAGCTCAACTGCCAGGGCCTGAACCGCGCCATCGATCTGGCCACCTTGCTGCCGGAAAAATTCGGCAAGGCCAATTACGTCTTTGCCGCCAACCCGACCCGCAATGTCGAGGAAGGCGAACTGGACAATTCCTACAGCTACATCCGCCCGCTGATGACCATCAGCCCCAGCGCGATCAAGCTCGGCTTGCCAGTGAACATCAACTTTTCGGCCAACGACACCAGCGACCTGGCGGACGAATTACTCCACGACAAGTATCACAACTCGGTCATCTACACGGCCTGGTCCCACGGTTACCTGCCCGAGCTGATCAACAAGGTCGCGGGCGACGCGGTCGGCAAGAAACAGAAGATCACTGAAGACTGGGAGTCGAGCGACTACGACTCGCTGTTTGTGCTCACGCTGACGTGGCACAACGGCAAGGCGAGTCTGCAAAGCCACAGTTATAAGCAAGGGCTGGATAATGGACGGGAGACGTGTCCGACTTAAGCTGTCGGGCCCCTTCCCGGCATTAAAGTTTATAGCGCCTGTTTGGGCCTCATCGCGGGCAAGCCCGCTCCCACAGGGATCCGTGGTGAACACAAACCCTGTGGGAGCGGGCTTGCCCGCGATGAGGCCGGCAAAAACAACGTTATCCTCGCTGGATAGCACGCTCGCGCAGGTACTCAAGAACCGCGCCCTTCTCCCCGACAAACTCAATCCGCGCGCCCTTCTTCTCCCGCTGAAACGCATACATCGGATCGTAATATTCACGCAGCAACCCTTCGATCCAGCCCCGGTGCAAATCCACCACCCCGCTATTCGCCTGCTCCGCCAGCGCGTCTTCCATCAGGGTCAACATCCGCCGGTGCCGTTCACCGCCCAGACGCTTCTGCACGTTGTTCAGGCTCTCCAGCAGACGCTCGGAAAACAGCGCAAAACCCTCATCGCCATGCACGCTGATGAATTCGGCACACAGGTCCACGACGTAATCGCGCAAGATCCGTTCGACCCGCCCTTGCAGACTGTCTTCCAGCCAGACCATCGGGAACTGCTGCATGCCTTGAAACAGCGGCAACGGCAACGCGCAGCTTCCGATCGCGCGGCTTTCGTCTTCCAGCACAAACTGCTCGATGCCATGGGCGCGCTTCTTCAGCACGTCCACCGCCAGGCGGTTTTCAAAGTCGATATTGGAGGGTTGGCCGGTGGCACGTTTGCCGAAGCTGGAACCGCGATGATTGGCGTGACCTTCAAGGTCCAGGCCGTTGCGCAGCTGCGTGAGCACCTCGGTCTTGCCGGTGCCGGTCATGCCGCCCAGCAACACGAAATCGCACTGGGCAACGGCTTGATCGATCGTGTCCAGCAGGAAGCTGCGCATCGCCTTGTAGCCGCCACCGACGCGTGGATAGTCGATGCCGGCCTCGTCCTTGAGCCACTGCTGGACGATCTGCGAACGCAAGCCGCCGCGAAAACAATACAGATAACCCTCAGGATGCGCCCGGGCAAATTCGGCCCAGGCCTGGATGCGTTCGGCCTTGATCTCGCCGGACACCAGTTGATGCCCCAGGGTGATCGCCGCTTGCTGGCCGTGTTGTTTGTAGCAGGTGCCGATCCGCTGCCGCTCGTGGTCATTCATCAGCGGCAGATTGACCACACCGGGGAATGCACCCTTGTGGAATTCGACCGGCGCGCGGGCATCCATCATCGGCCGGTCGTTGAGGAAGATGTCGCGGTAATCGGTGAAGTCGATTGACATCAATACACCTCGACCGCGTTGGTCTGTCGCTCAACCAGCTCACCGATCGGCTCAAGGGACAGGCCCAGTTCGCTGGCCACTTTGAGGAACTGTTCGTTGCCTTCCGGCGTGACCGCAACCAGCAGGCCACCGCTGGTCTGCGGATCGCACAGCACCCGTTTATGCAGTTCCTGCACGCGCCCGACCTTGCTGGCGTAGCTGTCGAAATTACGCAAGGTGCCGCCCGGTACGCAGCCCTGATCGAGGTAATACTCGACACCCGGCAGACGCGGCACACGGTTGTATTCGATGCGCGCGGTGACGTTGCTGCCATCGGCCATTTCCACCAGGTGCCCCAATAAACCGAAACCGGTGACGTCGGTCATCGCGGTTACGCCGTCGAGCTTGCCGAAGCGGCTGCCGGGTTTGTTCAGGGTGCACATCCAGTCGCGGGCCAGGCCGATGTCGGCCGTGCGCAACTTGCCCTTCTTCTCGGCGGTGGTGAGGATGCCGATGCCCAACGGTTTGGTCAGATAGAGCAGGCAGCCGGCGGTGGCGGTGTCGTTGCGCTTCATGTGGCGTTTTTGCACAAGCCCGGTCACCGCCAGGCCGAAAATAGGCTCCGGCGCGTCGATGGAATGCCCACCGGCCAACGGAATACCCGCCTCGTCACACACCGAGCGACCGCCGCGAATCACTTCCCGGGCAATCTCCGGCGCCAGCACATTCACCGGCCAGCCGAGGATCGCAATCGCCATCAACGGATCACCGCCCATGGCGTAGATATCGCTGATGGCATTGGTGGCGGCGATGCGGCCGAAATCGAACGGGTCATCGACGATCGGCATAAAGAAGTCGGTGGTCGAGACCACGCCGCGTTCGTCGTCGATCGCATACACCGCCGCGTCATCGCGCGAAGCGTTGCCGACCCAGAGTTTGGGGTCCAGATTCTGCGCCCCGCTGCCGGCCAGAATCACCTCCAGCACCTGCGGCGAAATCTTGCAGCCACAGCCTGCGCCGTGGCTGTATTGAGTCAGACGAATCGGCTCGCTCATGGGGGAATAACCTCGTGAAGACAATGGGGGCGAGTCTAGCATTGGCGGCCAATCCAAGGCGCAACACCTTGTGGCGAGAGGATTTATCCCCGTTCGACTGCGAAGCAGTCGCGAAATCAAGCAATGCGGTGTATCAGATAGACCGTGCGTTCAGGTTTTACGACTGCTTCGCAGCCGAACGGGGATAAATCCCCTCGCCACAAAGCTGCTACAGAAGCGTCAGCCCGCGTACCTGACCAAAACGACAATAAAAACTCTGAATTCATCTATTTTTCATGGAATTGAAATAATTGGCATCTCTTGTGCAAACGTTTGCGAGTCGCTGATACAGACGTTTTCGCGACATTACTGCGCAAGCCCGAAGAATCGGGCCTTCGATCCGCACGAAAAGGGACTTTTAATGCACCGCACGTCCAGCCGCGTGACTTGCTCGCGCACCTTTGCTGTTTCCTTGCTGTTGGCCAGCGTTACAGGACTACTCAGCAGCACCGTTTTGGCGCAACCCGCCCCCGCCGAAGAATCCGCCCAGGGCGAAACCCTCAGCCCCGAAGCCAGCCCGCCGAAAAAAGGCGTCTACCTGTCGGACTGGTTCAACCAGGACCTGACCGTCATCGGCAGCAAAGACATCAGTTTCGGCCCGCAACCGGCCGACGACATTTACCTGGAGTACGAGTACTTCGGGCGCAAGGGGCCGTTCGAGTTGTACGGCTACATCGACATCCCGAAGATCTTCGACATCGGCAACAGTCATGACAAAGGCGCATGGGACCACGGTTCACCGGTGTTCATGGAGCACGAACCGCGCATCTCCATCGACTACCTCGCCGGCCGCAGCCTGGCCATCGGGCCGTTCAAGGAATGGTACGTGGCGTTCGACTGGATCTACGACCACGGCAGCAACAGCGCCAACCGCGCCAATACGCTGTACAGCGGCCTGGGCACCGACATCGACACCCACTCGCGAGTCAATCTGTCGGCGAATTTCTACGGGCGTTATCAGTGGGAAAACTACGGCGCCAGCAACGAGTATTCGTGGGACGGCTACCGCGCCCAACTCAAATACATCGTGCCAATCAGCAGTTTCAGCAACGGGGCGTCGCTGACGTACATCGGCTTTACCAACTTCGATTTCGGCTCGGACCTGCACAAGGACAACCCGGCCCGCACCGCCAACGCCACCGTCGCCACCAACGTGTTGCTGTACTCGTTCACCCATTTGCGCTTCACCCTGGTCGGCCGTTATTTCCACAACGGCGGCAACTGGGACGATGGCAGCGAGTTGAATTTCGGCGACGGCGACTTTCGCGCTCGCTCCAATGGCTGGGGTTACTACGCCGGCATCGGTTATCAGTTTTGAGGCTTGATTGAACCTGGAGGTTTTATGAATGCAATGACGCGTGTTTCCCTGGCCTGTGCCGCCCTGCTCTCTTCCACTGCCTGGGCGAGCGAAGCGCCGATCCAGCCGAAAGTGATGCTGATCACCATGTTCGCCCCTGAGGCGCAAAACTGGATTGATCGCCTGGAACTCAAGCAGGAAGTCCGGGTGCCAGGCCTGTCCGCCGAGTACCCGACCATTCGCTGCAACACGCAGCAGGTGTGCCTGATGGTCACCGGCATGGGCCAGACCAACGCTGCGGCTTCGACACTGGCCCTGGCCCTGTCGCCAAAATTCGACCTGCGTAAAAGCTATTTCCTGATCGCCGGGATTGCCGGCATCAGCCCGAAACACGGGACCATCGGCACGGCCGCGTGGGCGCATTATTTGGTGGAGTTCGGCACCCAGTGGGAACTGGATTCGCGCGACGCGCCGAAGGACTGGCCGACCGGGTACATCGGCATCAACACCAAAGGCCCGAACGAAAAACCGCCGCTGGATTACAAGACCGAAGTGTTCGAGCTCAATCCGAAGTTGCAGGCCAAGGCATTCGCGCTGACTCACAACGTTGAACTGAGCGAGAGCAAGGAATCGGCGGCGTGGCGTCTGAAGTACCCGTCGGCCCCGGCCAATCAGCCGCCGGTAGTCACCCGGTGCGACACGCTGGCGGGCAACACCTGGTTTTCCGGGACGCGCTTGAGTGAGCGTGCCGAGGTCTGGACCAAACTCCTGACCGACAACAAAGGCGAATACTGCACGACGCAACAGGAAGACAACTCCACCTATGAAGCGCTGTTGCGCGCCAGTCGCGAGGGTTTGGTGGATGTGCAACGCCTGGCAGTGGTGCGTGCCGGCTCCGATTTTGATCGACCGGCACCGGGTCAGAGTGAGGTGGATAACCTGCTCAAGTATGCGGATCAGGGCGGGTTTGTGCCGGCGCTGGAGAACCTGTATCGGACGGGGAATCCGTTGGTGCAGGACATCTTGAACAATTGGTCGGCGTGGGAGAATGGTGTTCCCGAGGCTTGAGTCACGCTTGATAGCGCCATCGCGAGCAGGTTCGCGCCCACAGGTTCAGCGCAATCCCTGCGGGAGACAAGCGAGCCGGCTCGCGAAGGCGTCATCACCATTCGTCATCCCGCCAACACCCTCCGCCGTCCCCGTTACACCATCAGCAGGTAACGACTGATCCTGGGAGACGTGCGCAGATGAACATCAAAATCACCACGCTGTTGTTGACGGGTTTGCTGGCCGCAGCAACAGGGGTCACTTACGCAGCCTCCGGCAACGACAATGAGGCGAGCGAGACACGGTCCTGGTCTGGCGGACGCTCGATCATGTCGCCCAATCACTCTCCGGATCAACCCTCAGGGCGATATACCTCTGACGGGGGAAAAGGCGGATATGGCTCATCGAGAGAAGGCAATGGTGGAAATGCCGGGAACAGTGGCTCGGGTGCGGGCGGCGGCACGGGCGCTGCCGGTGGAGGGACCGGCGGTGCGGGAGGCGGGACCGGCAGCTGGACGCGTAGAAGCGGCCAATGACGGGAAATCTTCGGCTGCTCTCTACTCAGTGTGCTTAACGTAGTTGCCATACCCGCCGAGAGTGCCGGCAATCATCGACCCGCCGTGACCACTCGAGCATGGATTGCGACCGGCTCCGTTTTTTTGCCGACCTGCGACAACGGCGTCACGGTGTAGCCCGCCTGAATCCTGTTTACCGTCGCATAGTCCACCGCTCCGCTGACGTCGGTGCGACCGACAACCCAGACGAAGGGCGTGGGCGCCGGCAAATGATTCAGTCCTGCCGGCACCGTTCCGGCCCATCCCGGTGGCGTCAGCAGAAACTCACTGGCCTGTGTGTCCGTCGCATATCCACCCGGCGCGGCGAACACATCGCTCCACATGTCGAGCATGGGCAACACGTAAAAATGCCCGGCGGTGTCCGGCGCGGTAATCACCAGCGGCTCTTTGGTCAAATCGAGCCAGGCGATCGAATACAACGTGTCGACATTCGACTGCACCACGGCTTTGAAATCTTCGGACGGGTACTGCGGCACCGTCACAAAGGCGTTGGCTTCCTGCGGCGAGATATTCGATTGAGCCTGGCTGGCCAGCGGAAAGACAGCGCAGGCTGCAAGGGTTAGAGCAACGGCTGTCAATGCTTGAGGTATCAACATTTTGGCGATCGTCCGTGCTGTGGGGAGACCTGACGGGTTCGGCAGAGCTACCGGAACTCTAGACGATCAAAGCAGATGGACCTGACAGGTAGACAAACGGACGATGAACTGTTGCAGCACTGAAACAACGGCACAAATGTCTCAACGATCAGAGCGCATCAACGCCTCCACGCCACCTTCCATCGACAGCACCGCAGAACGATTTCGCCCCGAATGCTTGGCCTGATACAACGCCGCATCCGCGCGTTCTATGAACACTTCGATGCTGTCGCGTCCGGTCGGTACAAACGCGTAACAGCCAAGACTGACCGTCACGTAACCCGTGGGCGAACCGCTGTGGGTGATGTTCTTGTCCATGACGCTACGACGGATCTGTTCGGCAATCACCAGCGCGCCATGAAGGTCGGTGTCGGGCAGCAACACCGCAAACTCCTCGCCGCCATAACGCACCGCCAGATCGGCTTTGCGATGGCAGCAACCCTTCACCGCCCGCGCCACTTCCGCCAGGCAATGATCCCCCGCTACATGGCCATATGCATCGTTGTAGCGCTTGAAGTAATCAATATCGAGCATGACCAGGCTCAGCGAACTCGACTGCCGGGCGCCTCGGCCAAACTCGATGTCCAGCGCCTGCTCGAACAGCCGGCGATTGGCCAGGCCCGTCAGGCTGTCGTGAGTGGCGATCAGCTTCAGGGCGTCCTTGGCCTTGCGCAAATCGGCCTCGACCCGCACGCCGACGCGCACCTGGCGAACGAACACCCAGCCGAACAGGCCGACACCCAATACCACCAGGGCAACGATGACGCTGGATTGAAAGGCGGTGCCGTACCATTCCTTGAGTATCGAGTCCCTGGACGATGCCGCCGAGACCACCAGCGGATACGCGTCGAGCTGACGGTAGCCATACAAACGTACAACGCCATCGACCACCGAGCTGATCATCGCGTTGCCGGCAGGCGCGGCAGGCAAGCGCTTCTGAAAAATTTCGCCCTTGGCCAGGGACGTGCCGATCTGTGATTCCACAAACGGCCTGCGCGCCAGCAACGTGCCGTCGGCCAACGCCAAAAACATCGAGCCATTGTCATCGATGCTGAAGCTTTTGAAGAACTGATCGAAGTAGGCCATTTTGATCCCGGCCAACACCACGCCCTGGAAGTTGCCGTTCTTGTCGTTCAACCGTTTGGAGACCGGAATGATCCAGTCACCATTCTCCCGACTGCGAAGTGCCGGCCCGATGTGCGCGAGGGTGGACGCGTTCTGCTGGTGGAACTTGAAGTACTCCCGATCAGCCACGCTGGGACCATGGGTCAAATCCTCGAATGAGGTCACGACCCACTGCCCTTGTTTGTCGAACAGAAAGATCCCGTGCAATTGACCCAGTGTCTGCACCCGCCGGGCGAAGGTTTTCTGCAAGCGTGGTTTTTGTGCCGCGCCGTAACCATCGGCCTGAATCCAGTCCACCAGGCTGGTCAACACCAGGTCGGCTTTCATGAACGTGTCTTCAGCCTGCTGCGCCATCGCGCGCGCCAGGTTCGACGACGAGACTTGCGCCACTGCCAGCGCGTGGCGCCGCGATTGCTCCAGCTGCAGGTAAAGCAGAGCAAAGAGACACAGGCACACCGTGGCGATAAACAGCACCGCTGCCTTGAGCAGGGATAACCGTTTCAAAGCGCCGCCCGGGATTTGCTCCGGATCTTGAGTGAGGATAGGCAAAAGCTCGTCCTGTAAGGGCAAGGCATGGGCGAAGGCCCAAAGCCCTTATATTTTGTGAGCTTAGTCTACGCAGTAATGAGGGGCAATTGTCCTTTGGATAGCTGCCGCATCGCACTGTGCAAATGCGCCCGCGCGCTTTCGGCATCGCCCCGGCGCATTTGCTCGTAGGCCCGCAGGGCAATGTCATGGGGCACCGGCTTGAGGTCACGTTGGGTTGCCATCGCCATCAGTTGCACTTGCGCGGCACGTTCCAGGTAATACAAATCATCCCAGGCTTCGGCGATGGTCGGCCCGGCGACGATCACCCCGTGGTTCTTGAGGAACAGCACGTCGGCGTCGCCCATGACACTGGCAATCCGGTCACCTTCGGATTCATCGAGGGCCAGGCCATTGTAGTTCTCGTCCACCGCCGTGCGACCGTAAAACTTCAGCGCCGTCTGGCCCAACCACAACAGCGGCGGCCCTTGCAGCAAGCACAACGCCGTGGCGTGAGGCATGTGGGTATGGAACGCCACTTTCACCCTCGGCAGCTGTTTATGCAGGCGGGCATGGATGTAAAACGCAGTCGCCTCGGGCTGCCCCTCACCATCGACGACGTTGCCGTGGAAGTCACACACCAGCAGATTCTGCGCCGTCACCTCGGCGAACGCGTACCCGTAGGGGTTCACAAAAAACAGATCATCGCGCCCCGGCACCATCGCCGAAAAATGGTTGCAGATGCCCTCCTCCAGGCCATGCAGCGCGGCCAGTTGAAAACACGCGGCCAGCTCCGTGCGGGCCGTGATGACGGCTTGCGAATCCAGGTTGAGGTCGGCATAACGCGCGGCACGCGAACGGCCTGCAAGGGTGTGTGCCATGGCGAAGTCTCCGTGTTTTTACCAGCCCAGGGATGTGAACAAAGGCACGACTTGATCCAGCGTGTTCAATATCGCATCGGGTCGGTAGTCCGGCAGCAATTGCCGACCGGTGCCACGGTCGATCCACACGCAGCGAAAGTGCATGTCCCGGGCGGCGGTGTGATCCAGCGTCGGGCTGGCGCAGATGTGCACCACTTGATCACGGCTGACACCGAGCTGTTCATGAGCGTAGTCAAACAACCGCGGATTCGGCTTGTAGGCCCCCGCCTGTTGCGCGGTGATCACACGATCAATATGCCCGCCCAGTTGCGCAACGTTGCCGGCGATAATGTCGTCGTCAGTGTTGGAAACGATGCACAGTTTGAAACCCATTGCCTTGAGTTTCGCGAGGGTCTCGATCACTTCCGGGAACGGCGGCATCCGCGGAATCGCGCCGGCCAACCGTTGACTGTCTTCGGGCAGGCTCGCCAACCCCAACTCCTCCAGGGCGAGCTGCAACCCGAGCGTGCTCAGTTGGCGAAACGAGCGATGCGGCGGCATCTGCTCCAGCCGATGTTCATGGCGGTCGTAGACCTCGATCAGTCGAGCGACTTCAACACTGTGGTCGCCTTTGTCGTGCAGGATTTCGGCGACTACGGCTTTCAAGCCTTCATCCCACTGGATCAACGTGCCGTAGCAATCGAAGGTCAGCCATTCGGGGCGCGGGGTGTTGTTGAGTGTCATGTTGGCATCCTCTGAAGGGTGATCTTCAGATTACGAGCCGTTGATGATAGTGTGAAATTAAATTAATACTGATCCGTCAGTGGCAAATCAAATATCAAGGAGACCACCATGCTTGATCTTGAACTGCTCAAGACTTTCGTCTGCGTGGTCGATGAAGGCAGCTTCACCCGTGCTGCCGAACGCGTGCATCGAACCCAATCCACCGTGAGCCAGCAGGTTCGCAAACTGGAAGAATTGGTCGGTCATCCGCTGCTGTTGCGTGACCGCACCGGGCAGAACGCCAACGTCACCGAGCATGGCGAACTGCTGATTCACTACGCCCGGCGCTTGTTGGCCCTGTCATCTGAAGCCGTTGAAGCGCTGGCCAGCGACCTGGATCTGGAGATCCTGCGCATCGGCGTACCGGAAGACTTCGATGCGCGGCGCATGGCGCTGATCCTGGCCGGCTTCAATCGCGCGCGGCCGCAAGCCCGGCTGGAAACGGTCAGCGGCATGAGCACGGATCTGAAACAGAAACTCGCATCGGGTGAGATCGACATCGCCCTGGTCAAACGCGAACCGGACAGCGGGCCGTGCTGGGCGGCGTGGCCGGAAGTGCTGGTGTGGGTCAAAGGCGCGGGCGTGGACTCGGCCAACGGCGTGTTGCCATTGGCGTTGTTTCCGCAAGGGTGCATTTATCGGCAGCGGGCGATTCGTTTGCTGGACGTGGCGCAGCGCCCCTGGCGGGTGGCGTTTGGCAGCCACAGTTTGACCGGGATCCAGGCGGCGGTGGCTTCGGGGTTGGGGATTTCCGTGCTGCCGGCTTCGGCGGTGTTGCCGGAGCACAGCGTGTGTACTGACCTGCCGGAGTTGCCGCCGACAGAGTTGGCGTTGATCAGCCGCGAGGGAGCGTTGACGGGGTTGCAGCGGGATCTGGTGGAGTTTTTGCGGGGAGAACTGGCGGTCTCGGGCAACTGACTGTTGAGTAGAAATGATTTGTCACGCTTGTGTCACTGACATGACGCAGGGCAAAGCCCGGATGGCATTGAAGGAGCTACGATTACTCTTACATCACGACAGGGAATCGAAATGAGTAAGGCAGACGAACTCGCGGCAAAGCTGAAACATACCCGGCCTACCAGCGCGGATCAGATGATCGACAGCTGGCCCGGCCAAGTCTACGAGCTGTATGAGCAGATCGAGGCGTGGCTGCTGCCAGTGACCGAGGTCGGCCTGGTCCTTCGGCGCAATCCCACGCATGTCTTCGAGTGCGATTCAGAGGGTGCGACTTTCGATTATGCAATTGACCAATTGCTGATCGAAGGCAATGAGCACGGCATCACCTTCGACCCTGTTGCGCGCTTTACCGAAGATGGCGCGGGGCGTGTCGAGATCCACTCGAAAGGCAAAGAACTCGCGCTGCTGCGCACGGTGGACGAGCATGGCGAGACGCATTGGTGGCTGCAGGCGATAGAGCAGGCCGGACAGCAACTGGATGCGGTTGCGCTGACTGAGCACAATCTGCTTTCAGTTGTACAAGAGGGACTGGAACTCTAATTATTAAATTCCGGGCATGTAGAAGTCCTAATACAACGGAAAGGGGACGGACTTATTAAAACAAGCCCACGCCCCTACTGCCGCGCCGGCCCTGCCGCTACCACCGACCCCACCGCCGTGTGCAACTCCATCACAGGCGCAGGCGAAGGCCGATTCAACGCCCGCAACACCGGCGCATCGTAGCCATACACATCAGGCTTGAACGCCACTCGCCCGTCGCTGCCCAAATCCACGGTCCAGTACGCCAGCAACACGGGCACTTTCACCGGCAGCCGAATGTTTTCGGTCTTGCCGCTGGCCAACTGCTTTTGAATGCCTTCGCTGTTCCATCGGACCGGGTCGTTGAACAACAGCTCCACCAATTGCAGCGGATTCTCTACCCGAATGCAGCCCGAGCTGGTCGCGCGGACGGTTTTGGCAAACAACTCGCGATGCGGCGTGTCGTGGAGGTAGATCGCATAGTCGTTGGGAAACCGGATGACCACTTGGCCGAGCGAGCTGTCGGGCCCAGCGTCCTGACGTAACGTGAGGCCGCGAGGATTAGTCCAGTCGACGGTCGACGGATCGAGCACATTGCCTTCCCGATCCAGCACTCGAATCCGGTTGGCCGCGAGGTAGCCGGGATTGCTCTGAACCTTCGGCAGCATATCTTCCTTGAGGATCGTTGGCGGTACGGTCCAGGTCGGGTTAAACGTGATGTAGGTAATCTGCGCCTGGAAGATTGGGGTATTGCGCGCCGCTTTACCGACCTGCACCCGGGATCGCCAGATCGGCAGGCCATCGCGGTACATCGCCACCTTGTAGCCGGCGATATCGACGATGACGAACGTGCCCTGGAGTTTGTAGAGCAGCCAGCGCGCCCGCTCCATGTTCACCCGGACCTGGTCGATGCGCGCCTCAACGGGCACGTTCAGCGCCGCCAGTGTTGTCGCCCCTGCCATGCCGTCCGCGCCCAGGTATTGCTCGTTTTGATACTTTTTCACCGCTGCGGTGACGACACCGTCGTACTGGGTGCCGTGGATCAGTCGCGGATCGAGGAAACCGGCCGCGACCAGCCTCGCGCGCAAATGCGCGACAGCGGGTTCGTCCATGCCCGGTTTGAGCGAATGGTCGACCACCACTTTCGGCCAGCCGCCCCGATCGCGGATACCGCGCAATTGCGCCAGGGCCTGACGCAAACCGACGTACACCGCCTCTTGCGGCGGTGCCTGGGCAAACGCCTTGGCCACGTCGTGACTGTCGAGCGCGGCAAAGAAAGCATTGACGTCGTCACGTGGATCGACGCCATTCGAATCAAAATTCCAGTGAATATCGAGCCGCGAAGGGTCGACCTTGCCGCGACGCAACTGCAGCAGCGCGGTGATGAAAGTATGAGTTGTCGCCAAATCGAAAGCCGCCCGCTGCTCGGGCGTTACCGGCGTGGTCTGCATCGTGGTCTGGGACCGGATCAATTCATCGATATGAAAGTCCGCCGGGGTCAAGCCGTCAGCCTCGGTCGCGTTCAGGCTGGCGATCAATTGCGCGACATCGCTGTCATTCGTCCACGCCGCGCGATAGGCACGATGGGTATAAAAATCCATGACCAGATGGCTCACGTCTACCCGCCGATTGCGTGGTGCGGTGAGCAACGGCGGAAATGCGGTTTTCAACGGCTCAAGCGAGGCCTGGATCGCTTGACCGACGTTATCGTCCGCTGCAGCCTCGATCATGGAGCTAGGCGCATTTACAGGCTCAATCGACGAAGTTTCCGCGAGCGCCGTGCCGCTGATCAGAAAGCCCATAAAAAATACGCGGCTTATGACGAATAACCTTGTTAAAAGCACCATGAATAATCCTTAATCTCCCGCATTCAACGCCTGGCTGCCAACGCACTGCTAGACTCGAACTTAACATGATGAGACATCTATATGGCGCCACTACGTATTGGCTATCTACTTTCGGCCCTGCTACTGACTGCAATGTCCGTACCGTCAGCCTACGCCGATTCTCTCGCGGCCGCCCTCATCAAAGCGGCGCCGAAAGCTAACGCCAACGTCATCAACCTCGCCGTTCGCGCCTCTCAATGCAGCATCGCTCAAGGCAAAGCGCCTGCCCAAAGGCTTGCGGTCATCGACTATTCCCTGCCTTCGACCGAACAGCGGCTCTGGGTGTTCGATTTAAAGAAGCGCAAGTTGCTGTTTCATGAACTGGTCGCCCATGGACGAAACAGCGGCGAGAACATGGCAGTCAACTTTTCCAATCAAAACGAAAGCTTCGCTACCAGTCTCGGCTTGTACCGTACGCAGTCAAGTTATGTCGGGCAGAATGGCTACTCGCTGCGCATGGAAGGCCTGGAGCCGGGTTTCAATGACAACGCGTTTGACCGCGCCATCGTGATTCATGGCGCGCCTTATGTGAGTCCGGTCCTGGCCCGTGCAAATGGACGGATTGGCAGGAGCCTCGGTTGCCCGGCGGTCAGACCGGCGGTTGCTCGCCGCCTGATTGATTCGATGAAGGGTGGGCAGCTGTTGTTTTCTTACTATCCGGATCAGCGTTGGCTGAATTCATCCTCGTATATCAATTGTGGCAGCGGCACCGTGGCTGATACATCCGGGCCCAAAAAACACCTTTAAGAAAAGGCGCCCGTTCAGTGGCGCCTCCCTCCTGCTTCAACGCGCCTACACCGGCGAAACTGTCAAAATTGTAATCCTGGCCTCAGCCTTCTGAAAGGTGCCGCTCGTTAGCCTCGACGTCAAGCTAGCTCCAGGCTGACGGACGGGGAACACAACGGCATGCATTCCAACACTACAAGACGCACCTTCGTGAAAGGGCTCGCTGCGGGCGGGCTGCTTGGCGTTCTCGGCTTATGGCGCACGCCGGTCTGGGCAATTACCAGCCCTGGCGAACCCCAGGTGTTGACGGGCACCGACTTCGATCTGTCGATTGGCGAAACCCCAGTCAACATCACCGGCACCCCGCGCAGCGCCATGGTCATCAACGGCGGCATTCCCGGCCCGCTGCTGCGCTGGCGCGAAGGCGACACTGTGACGTTGCGGGTGCGGAACAAGCTAAAGGTCGACACGTCCATTCACTGGCACGGCATCTTGCTGCCGGCCAACATGGACGGCGTACCAGGCCTGAGTTTTCACGGCATCGAACCGGGCGGCCTGTACGTCTACCAATTCACAGTCCGTCAGAACGGCACTTACTGGTATCACAGCCATTCGGGCTTTCAGGAACAGTCCGGCGTTTACGGCCCGTTGGTCATCGATGCCAAGGAGCCAGAGCCGTTCCAGTACGACCGCGATTACGTGGTGATGTTGACCGACTGGACCGACGAAGACGCCGTCGGCCTGATGAAGACGCTGAAAAAGCAGGCGGATTACTACAACTACAACAAGCGCACCGTGGGTGATTTCATCCACGACGTCAGCGAAAAAGGTTGGGGGGCCACGGTCGCGGACCGAACGATGTGGGCCGAGATGAAGATGAACCCCACGGACATCGCCGACGTCAGCGGCGCCACTTACACCTACTTGATGAACGGCCAGGCACCCGACATGAACTGGACCGGTGTATTCCGCCCCGGCGAGAAGTTGCGGCTGCGGTTTATCAATGGCTCCGCCATGAGCTACTTCGACGTGCGCATTCCCGGGCTGAAAATGACGGTGGTCGCAGCCGACGGCCTGCACATCAAACCGGTGAGCGTCGACGAGTTTCGCATCGCGGTTGCAGAGACGTTTGACGTGATTGTCGAGCCGACCGAAGCGGCTTACACCCTGTTCGCGCAATCGATGGATCGCACGGGGTTTGCACGGGGCACGCTGGCAACGAAGCCTGGTTTGTCGGCGCCGATCCCCGCGCTGGACCCTCGTCCGTTGGTGACCATGGATGACATGGGCATGGGCGGGATGGATCACGGCAGCATGGGCGATATGGCGGGCATGGATCACAGCAACATGGCCGGCATGCAATCTCATCCGGACACCGAAAAAGACAACCCGTTGGTGGACATGCAAGCCATGACCACCTCGCCCAAGCTCGACGATCCCGGACTGGGCCTGCGTAACAACGGGCGCCGAGTCCTGACCTACTCCGACCTGCGCAGCACCTTCGAAGACCCGGACGGCCGCGAACCCGGCCGCACCATTGAGCTGCACCTCACCGGCCACATGGAGAAATTCGCCTGGTCGTTCAACGGTGTGAAATTCTCCGACGCCGAGCCGCTGCGCCTCAAGTACGGCGAGCGGGTCCGCGTGGTGTTGGTCAACGACACGATGATGACCCACCCCATTCACCTGCACGGCATGTGGAGTGACCTCGAAGACGAGAACGGCGAGTTCATGGTGCGCAAACACACCATCGACATGCCGCCCGGCTCCCGGCGCAGCTATCGGGTCACCGCCGATGCGCTGGGCCGCTGGGCCTATCACTGCCATCTCCTGTACCACATGGAAATGGGCATGTTCCGTGAAGTTCGCGTGGAAGAATGAGGCGCATCCCATGACCAGATTGACTCCCCTCTCTTTAGCACTCGTGACCGCGGGCCTGACACTTTCTTCGGCAATGGCCGCCACCGACGACATGCAGGGCATGGACCATAGCCAGATGACTGGCATGGACCACAGCCAAATGCAAAGCATGGATGACGGCCAGATGCAGCCCGCCGCGCCGACCGAAAGCCGCACGCCGATCCCGACGCTGACCGACGCCGACCGCGCCGCCGTGTACGCCAGCCCGACCGGGCACGGCGTGCATGACACCGCACTCAACTATTACTTCCTCGCCGACAAACTCGAATGGCAGGACGCGGACAACGGCAGCGCCCTGGCCTGGGATTTATCAGGCTGGGTCGGCGGCGACATCGACCGTCTGTGGCTGCGCTCCGAAGGCGAACGCATCAACGGCAAAACCGAAGACGCCGAAATCCAGGCCCTGTGGGGCCACGCGATCTCCCCGTGGTGGGACGTGGTGAGCGGCGTGCGCCAGGATTTCAAACCCGGCGCACCACAAACCTGGGCCGCCTTCGGTGTGCAAGGCATGGCGCTGTACAACCTTGAGACCGAAGCCACAGCCTTCATCGGCGAAGGTGGCCAAACCACCGCACGACTGGAAGGCGACTACGACATCCTGCTGACCAATCGGCTGATTTTGCAGCCGACAGCCGAACTCAACTTCTACGGCAAAAACGACCCGCAACGGGGTATCGGTTCCGGGTTATCCAACACCGAGGCTGGCCTGCGGCTGCGCTACGAAATCCGCCGGGAATTCGCGCCCTACATCGGCGTAACCTGGAACCGCACTTACGGCAAAACCGCCGACTACGCCAACGATGAAGGCGAGGATCGCAGCGAAGCGCGCCTGGTCCTCGGCGTTCGGCTGTGGTTCTGAACGCTTCAACAAAAACCAAAAACCAACCGTTTAAAACGGTAAGAGGCCTCGCATGCGCATGATCAAAACCACCCTTGTTGCCCTGGGGCTGCTGATGAGCGCACTCGCTCAAGCCCATCCGAAACTACTGTCCTCCTCCCCCGCTGAAGGTGCAGACGGCGCAGCACCCGCCAAAATCGAACTGCACTTTTCCGAAAATCTCATGACCCAGTTTTCTGGCGCGAAACTGGTTATGACCGAAATGCCCGGCATGGCCCACGCCCCCATGCCGATGAAGGCCAAAGTCTCCGGCGGCAGCGACCCGAAAACCATGGTCATCACCCCGCTTTCGCCACTGCCCATCGGCACCTACAAAGTCGAATGGCGCGCGGTCTCTTCGGACACACACCCGATCACCGGCAACGTTACGTTCAAAGTGAAGTGATTAATGAGCGACTCGATCGGCATTGCGCTGCGGTTTGGCTTGTATGTGGATTTGATGCTGCTGGTGGGATTGCCGCTGTTTGGGTTTTACAGCCTTAGAGGGCGGGAACGCGTGTCGGGCGCTGTGTTGCCATTTCGGTTGATGCTGGCGGGGACGGCGGCGCTTGGGTTGCTGTTGTCTATCGCGAGCATGGTGGTGATGGCGAGCGGCATGAGCGGTGAAACGGACTTTGCCGAGTTGCGTCCACACATCGAGATGATGGTGTTGGAAACGGACATGGGCCTGGCCTGGGTCGTGCGTCTTGTCGCACTGGTTGTTGGAGGATTGGCGGTGACGCTAAACCATCGTGCCCCCGGCTTTAGCTTGCTGGTTGCGGCGATTGCTGGCGGTATCGCTCTCGCCTCTCTCGCCTGGAACGGACATGGGGCGATGGATGAAGGCATCCGCCGTGTCTGGCATTTCACTACCGACATCCTGCACTTGCTGGCTGCTGGCGTGTGGCTGGGAGCGCTGGTGGCGCTAGCGTTGATGGCGAAAAATGTTCTGCAGACCGAAGAGCGCATCCGGCTGCTGGCCCGCGCAGTGAAACGGTTTGAATCGGTGGGCGCGTTGATTGTGGTCGTCATCACCGTCACAGGTGTTGTGAACTATCTCTTCATCGTTGGGCTTAAGCTTGATGAAGTATTTCTAAGCACTTACGGGATTTTGCTGTTTATCAAAGTCGCCTTGTTTACGGGGATGCTGGTGCTCGCCGCGTTGAACCGGTTTCACCTTGGACCGGCTCTGCAACTGGCGTTGCGCAAGGGGCAATTTCGGGTGGCGGCGAATGCATTGCAGCGCAGTGTGGTAGTGGAGTTGATGGCGGCGGTGTTGATTGTGGGTTTGGTTGCCTGGTTGGGGACGTTGAGTCCAGAGATGGAAGTCAGCGCGGAGTCACGTAAAGGGGCACCAGTTGATATGGATCAATGATGGCCTCTTGCTCGGGGCTAAGCTCAAGAAAAGCCTTCAGATCAGGTACACACAATGCTCTGGCTCCGCACTCACCTACCGCTGCTGATCCGCCAAGTGCTCGCACTGTGGCTGCTGGCCTTTGCAGTAGCGGCGAGCCAGGGATGCCTGAGTCTGCCGCCTCATGACCTGACCGCCACCCATGAAATTACCCACAGCGCCGACCCTGTCGACAGTCATGAGCTGCATGCCAGCGGCTGCCTGCAGTACTGCGAACACAGCTCCACAGCGCTGAGCCCCACTCTGACCCTGCCCACCCTCGAACACACCCTTTGGGCCGTCCTGTTTCTGCTGCCTGCACTGATTCTGAGTGCCCGCTCCCAGACTCGGTTCGCGTTTCTCACTCTACACCGTCCGGCGCCACCCCGGCCGCCAGCGCGTCTGCGATTCGTTCGCTTCAACGATTAAAACCACTCTTCGAGCGTCCGGAGTTCCGGCCGCCCCCCTTTGGCTTCGCCTCTTTAGCGCGGCTCAATAGTTCCTGTACGTCCCTGACTCACTGGAGATTGCCATGCATACGCACTTCAAAGCACTCGTCGCCGCACTGCTCATCAGCAGCCCATTGGTTGCTATGGCCGTCGAGGAACATCACCCCGACACAGTGCCAGCCACACCGGCCGCCGCCACGCAAGACAAGGCCATGAGCGAACAGATGGAAAAAATGCAGGCGGCCCACGAAAAAATGATCGCCGCCAAAACCCCGGCCGAGCGCCAGGCCGCCATGCAAGAAGGCATGGCCACGATGAAGGCCAGCATGGGCATGATGCACAACCATTGCCAAGGTATGGGCATGGGCAAAGGCATGTCCGGCGGTAAGGACCATTCAGAACAGATGATGGGCATGATGATGAAAATGATGGATCAGCAGTCGAACATGATGAAGATGCCGATGGCGCAGTAATCGCCTGAAAGAAGCGCTTGACCTTGCCATCGTGGCAAGGTCAACCATCGATTCACGTCATCACACCACCTGCCACTCACCGTAAAGAGGTTTACGTAATGAACAGTACTGAACTGCAAGTTGAAGGCATGAGCTGCGGCAGCTGCGTCAAACACGTCAACGCTGCGTTGCTGCCGCTTGCCGGGGTTGGTGAAGTGACTGTCGATCTGACGTCCGGCCGGGTCAAAGTGACCGGGGACACCGACAGCAATGCCCTGTTATCGGCACTGAATGAGGCTGGGTATCCGGCAAGCGTGTTGACGGGGGAAAGCCCGGAAAACATCAAGAAAAAGTCAGGGTGCGGCGGTTCAAGTTGCTGCTGTCACTGAGTCCGAACGGTCAGGATGACATCGAGGCCAGACCGCATTTTGCAAACACAAAAAAGGGCGCTCCCACAATGAGCGCCCTTTTTCGTCGTGGATAGCCGCCGAGAAACTGTTTCACTACACTCCATTTTCCCCAACCCACCCTTATAAAAGCCCGCCAAAAATGAAAACCATAAAATGCACAATGATGCTCGGTGGCCTGCTCGCGCTCTCCTTCGGCGCTCAGGCACAGGACGGCCCTTCGCATCTGGACAGCATCATCCAGCAAGGCCAACTGCGCGTGTGTACGACGGGCGACTATAAACCCTATACCTCCAAAGCCGAAAACGGCGAATACTCGGGGATCGACATCGCCATGGCCCGCTCACTGGCCGACAGCCTGGGCGTCAAGGTTGAGTGGGTGCAGACCACGTGGAAAACGCTGATGCCCGACATGCTGGCCGGCAAATGCGACATCGGCGTCGGCGGCATCTCGGTCACCCTGGACCGCCAGAAAAAAGCCTTCTTCAGCACAACACTGGATGTCGACGGCAAAATCCCATTAGTGCGCTGCGAAGATCAGGCGCAGTACCAGACCGTCGAACAAATCAACCAGCCTTCTGTTCGTTTGGTTGAACCGGCCGGCGGCACCAACGAAGCGTTTGTTCACGCGTTTCTGCCCAAGGCGCAACTGAGACTTCACGACAACGTGACCATCTTTCAGGAACTGTTGGATAAGAAGGCCGATGTGATGATTACCGATGCGTCGGAAGCGCTGTATCAGCAGAAACTTAAACCCGGGTTGTGTGCAGTGAATCCGAGCCAGTTTATGCAGTACGGTGAAAAGGCCTACTTGTTGCCCCGCGATGACATGACCTGGAAGTTATATGTCGATCAATGGCTGCACTTGGCCAAAGTGACCGGCACCTATCAGAAAGTCCTGAGCCAATGGATCGCAACGCCCGCCTCCAAATAGCCGCCACACCACGCCCCCTGTAACAGCTGGCGAAGCCTGCGTTCGGCTGCGAAGCAGTCGCAAAGTCAGCCCCCCATGGTGCATCAGATAACAACGCGCCCCGGCGGAAACATCTTCCGCCGTTGCATCATGCCTTAGTCCTCATCCTAAGACGCCAATTCGTCAGACATTATGAAACCCGACCGTGCGACAGCATTGGTTCAGCTACGGCGGTTTTGGGATGTAAAAAAGGGCGCTCTCTTCTACTGCAACGCCCCCACGTCAGACTCGCCTCAACCTCAAAAGCCCATTCCTGATAAACTCCCCCACCACCCAGCCCCACCGATTCCAGATCCCCCATGCCCTCAATCACCGCCACACCCGCCCCGCTCTCCCGCCGCTTCTCCGTCGCCCCGATGATGGATTGGACTGACCGCCACTGCCGCTTTTTCCTACGGCTACTCTCCAAGCACGCCCTCCTCTACACCGAAATGGTCACCACCGGCGCGCTCCTCAACGGCGATCACGACCGCTTCCTGCGTCACAACGAAGCCGAACACCCGCTCGCCCTGCAACTCGGTGGCAGTGTTCCATTGGACCTGGCCGCCTGCGCCCGCATGGCCCAGGACCACGGTTACGACGAGGTGAATCTGAATGTCGGCTGCCCGAGTGATCGGGTACAGAACAATATGATTGGCGCGTGCCTGATGGGGCACCCCCAGTTGGTGGCGGATTGTGTGAAGGCGATGCGCGATGCGGTGTCGATTCCGGTGACGGTGAAGCATCGGATCGGGATTAACGGGCGGGACAGTTACGAGGAGTTGTGTGATTTCGTCGGCACGGTCCGGGATGCCGGGTGCACGAGTTTTACGGTGCATGCGCGGATTGCGATTCTGGAGGGGTTGTCGCCGAAGGAGAACCGTGACATTCCGCCTCTGCGTTATGACGTGGCGGCACGGTTGAAGGCGGATTTTCCGGAATTGGAGATTATTCTCAACGGCGGGATCAAGACGCTGGAGGCGTGTCATGCGCATTTGCTGACGTTTGACGGTGTGATGTTGGGCCGTGAGGCGTATCACAATCCTTATGTGATGGCTGAGGTGGATCAGCAGTTGTTTGGCAGCACGGCGCCGGTGATCACTCGAGCAGAGGCGCTGGCGCAGTTGCGGCCTTATATAGCGGCGCATATTGATGCGGGTGGTTCAATGCACCATATCACCCGGCATGTGCTGGGACTCGGCACCGGGTTTCCGGGGGCGCGCAAGTTTCGGCAGTTGTTGTCGGTGGATATTCACAAGGCTAAAGAGCCTTTGGCGTTGCTGGATCAGGCGGCGGAGTTGCTAGAAGGGCGTTAATCCGTTTTATCTTTATAAATACCAGGCTGGCGGGTCCGCAGCCTGGTTCAAGTGTCAGAGCGCTGCTGCTTCAGTCCAGTTAACCCAACCGAATACCCAAGTCGCCAGGATCAGCAAACCGAATGCGATCCGGTACCAGGCGAATGCGGCGTAGCTATGGCTGGCGATAAACTTGAGCAAGCCGCGCACGGCGATCATAGCGAAAAAGAACGCGGTGACGAAGCCCAAGGCGAAGACTGGCAGGTCGCCGGCCTGGAACAGATCGCGATACTTGTAGCCTGAGTAGACCGCCGCACCGACCATGGTCGGCATGGCCAGGAAGAACGAGAACTCGGTGGCCGCCTTGCGCGACAGTCCAAACAGCAACCCACCGATAATGGTCGACCCAGAGCGTGAGGTGCCCGGTATCATCGCCAGGCATTGAGCGAAACCAACCTTTAACGCGTCAGACCAGCGCATGTCGTCGACATGGTCGACATACACCACATGTTCCCGCTGCTCAGCCCACAACATGATGATGCCGCCCACAACCAATGCAGTCGCCACGGTGATTGGGTTGAACAGATACTCATGAATCTTATCGGCGAACAATACGCCCAAGACGACGGCCGGCATAAAACCGATCAATAAGTTCAAGGTAAAACGTTGTGCATTGCGTTGGATTGGCAGGCCTGTGAAGATCTCGAGGATCTTGCGGCGAAACTCCCATACCACAGCAAGGATGGCGCCCAGTTGAATGATGATGTTGAAGGCCATCGCTCGCTCACCGCCGAAGTCGAGCAGGTCCGCCACAATGATCTGGTGGCCAGTACTGGATATAGGCAAAAACTCCGTCAGCCCTTCCACCACGCCTAAAATCAATACCGTTACGGTAGTCCAAAAATCCATTAATCCCCCTCATCGACAAAAGCAAATCCGCTGACGAACTTCAAATTTAGCGCCAACGCGTCAGTAAAGCGCATTTAGCCTTCTATTAAAACTCAACGTTAACAATCGTCCATGACCACAACATCAACCGGGGTGTTATATAACAACCCATATCACCTAGTTCAAAACTAACGACAGGCCCAAAACGACACATAAATCAGACTAGTTACGTCAAATCATAATACCCATTTAACCAATTCAACTACGGATGCTCTAGCCACCGGCGCCATGCTTATTGAACTGGAAAAGCGGGACATTGAGCGAAAAGATGGCACAATGATACTCCTTTGCCACTGCGCGGACCAAGCGCACGCAGCACAAAGGATCTCGTCAGATTGACAGCAATGTTAAAAAATTTGTGACGCCTGCTTGAAAAATCCGTGAAATGTTACCAATTGTCAGTCACAAATGAGAATTGGTGCTTTAACATCCAAATGTCAGCACCCAGCCGAGTCAAAGCATGATGCTTACAGGGAAATTAACGAATACCAGCCACAGCCACGCAAAGGAGGTGACGGGTATTCTCACCATTGGGCGGACCCATAGTTTAGCTGAGGGTTTCAAGACATCAGTTGCAAGTTACGTAGCGCATGATATACCCGTTGATACGATGTGCTACAACAACTCGTTTAAAAAAAACAAGGAACTCTATTCATACCGTGCAGCATTCATAGTCATTGATAGCCCTCAGGCATTCGATGAAAGCCTCGCCCTCGTGGAAAATATGCGTGCCGACAACCAGGCCCTTATTATCTTTGTGGCCATCACCGGCAAAGGCACTTATAACAAGATGAAATACTATCTTGCAGGGGCCGACCATTGTATTAAATTCAGCATGACTCCTGAAGAAAACACGGACGCACTTTCCGAGTTCTTTAATAGCGCAGAATGGCACAAGCAGCACAATTTGCTCTTGGATCCGACGCGCATGTGCTTGATTGGAGACTACAAGAAGCTGGATGTATCGTTTCCGGAAATGAAAATCCTTGAAGCTTTTTCCGAAACGAAAAATCAAATATTGAGCCATGATGAAATCGCCAGAATCATGGGTCTGAATATAACGTTTTATGACCCAAGAGCCTTGGAAAAATCTATCAGCCGCCTTCGCGGAAAGATAAAAGGTATGTATGGCACCAACGCCATTCAAAGTATTCGTGGGCATGGATATCGTCTTGTCAGGGGTCTGATCTCGACCGCCTGATGATTAATATGCAGGGAGTTATTGCAATATGAACGCTACGATGAGCGCGTCACACATCTATCGTGCGAGTCATTATCTGTCTCGACAATTGATCCTCACTCGCGACGACTGCCCATTTGGCAGTGAGATCAGAATTCAGTTTGACGCCAGTCAGACTCATGCATCCTATGCTGTACCGCAAGAGATAAACGGCATTTACAGTGAAGTTCTCATGCAGACTCGGCTGATTGCCTTTTCGCTAAAGGACCATAATATTTCTAGCAAAAACAAATACTTAAGCCGTAGATTCGTTTGCGCTGGGCAGTCAGATCTGGCCGATTCCGCACTCACGGAAGAGTTGATACAGTCCAGCGACGCCCTTCGCAACTTTGGCCAGACACTGGTTATCGCGTTCAATGAGTTACCCCTTTCGGCGGTCAGCTTTATTGATAAAAAGAAAATCCTCAACAACGTATATCTGTTGAAAGATCACGGTGTAGAAATCGCGTTCGATGGCTATAACATCGAAAACGAAAGTATCGAAATATTTACAACCCTGAATCTTTTCGACTATATAAAGATTCCTCTTTCAGCCCTAGACTTGAGCCTTAAACTGACGGGCAACCCCGATTTATTCAATCGTCTGCACGAACGCATGACCATGCTGACTCACACCACCAAAGTCGCGTTTATAGCTGACAGAGTCGAGCATGCGGCTAGCCATATACTGGCACGCGCATTACCTTTTGATTACTTTCAAGGGAGCCATTACTCCCCTGCCGACATCCTATTAAACTAAAATCCGAGTGCACCCCTTCAGGAGAGAGACATGGAAAGCAGTACACCCCTCCCCAGAAAATATTTTGTCGTCGTTACTCATAGCCCGGCATTACAACTTGAGCTTGAGGCATTACTATCGAGCGAGCGATATAATTCATTCGGTACGTCGCAGGCAAAGATGTTTGTCGAAGGTGTTGCCCTACCTTCTTCCGCCCCTAAGCTAATGGAGTTTATTTCCCCTCACCTTGACAGGTTTGTCCCTCCTGTTATCAAACATGATACACAGCGCATACTCTCGACCTTCGAATCCGAGTGGCGAGCGGCGCAGTCAGAAACACGGTTTAATAACAGATCTTCACTGGCAGATGAAGACCGAGATGACACCCGGGACTCCCCGTCCAATGTGTCGACCAGCCCCCACTACCCTTATACCGAAGCCTGGCGACTCAGCAATGTCAATGGCGCTTTGATTAAAGACGACGTCGAAATTGTCTTGACTGGCCTGGAGGCCACACTGGTCAAAAAGATGCTGCACCATGATGACCGGGTAGTCAGTAAAGATGACCTTATTCGGAGCATTGGCAGAGAACCCGAACACTATCGAGGCTTGGAAATGTGCCTGAGCCGGCTACAGGAAAAGTTTAAAAATGCCAGTAATGGTGAACGTCTTTTCCGAGCGGTTAGAAATCGCGGCTATTGCCTGATTCAAAAAATCATTCGGGGGAAAAGCCTCACCTGAGCCAATGAAATGACCACCATGGTAGTGCATACAAAAACAACAAAAGCACCCCACCACTTCATCTTTTCAGCACCTCTCTCCTCTCAAATAAATCCCGCTTGAACCTCCCCTCAAACAACTTAAATTCTCGACTATTTCTAACACCTCGCCCCCCCCAACATAACCGTCAAACGAATAACTCACCCGTTAAAAGTCGTCAGACAGCTTTCAGCCCAATAAATTAATCTATTCACTGACGAGCGCGCCGCACAGTGGCGTTTCGACCGTCAATGTTTTGCCCTCTTATAAAAATAATAATGTTTGTTACATCAACTTGGCTGTTGTCTGTCGACGCGCGAATGGACGTATTTTGGGGATATCGCATGGTTAACAATCTTCGTATCAATCGAAATACCCACCTCAAAGGATTGACCTTCTGGGGACAATGGGCACTGGGTCAGGGCTTTGTTGTAGCCCTGTTGTTTCTATTGGTTTATTACCAGACCGGAACGGTAGAGTTCTATTATCGAGTGTGCGCAATTCTGACGGTACTTGCTTCGGTTCCCGCCTATACCTGGTGTGGTGTCTATGCGAAGAAAGATAACTACCTGGAGGGATTGGGACGTTTGTTGATGGGCTGGACAATGACCCTGGCGGCATTGGCCTGTGTGGCGTTCATCTGCAAGGCTGATGAACTGTTTTCCCGTCAACTGATTCTGGTATGGGCCGCCTGCGGTTACATCGGGCAGACACTGTTTTACGTTCCGCTGCACGGCTTCTCGCAATACTATCAACGCTCACTTCAAAGCGAGCATAAAACCCTGATCGTCGGTACCGGTGAGTTGGCATTGGGACTCGCCAGGAAGCTGCGTAGCCTTGAACACTTCCCACTGGTGGGGTTGGTCAGCACCGACACCACGCTCCCGCTGGCGATGGGCTCACCGCCGATCGTAGGCCCGCAGGAGCAGCTGCTGGAGTTGATCAAGGCCCATGACATCCGACGTTTGTACATCACGCTGCCCCTGAGTGAAGCGGCAAAAATCGAAGCGATGTATATCGATTTGCTGGGTGCCAACGTAGACGTGGTCTGGGTACCGGACTTGAACAGCCTGACGCTGCTCAACCACTCGGTAAGAGTCGTGGACGGCCTGCCGGCGATCTACTTGAATGAAAGCCCGTTGACCAGCCAGCCGACCGCGGCACTGAGTAAGAGCCTGCTGGAAAAGAGCGTGGCGCTGTTGGCCATTGTGCTTCTGAGCCCGCTGCTGTTGCTGATTGCCCTGGCCGTTAAACTCAACTCCCCGGGTCCGGTGTTTTTCAAGCAAGACCGTCACGGCTGGAATGGCAAGGTGATCCAGGTCTGGAAGTTTCGCTCGATGCGCGTGCACGATGATCTAGAGGTCAAGCAAGCCAGCCGTAACGATTCGCGGATCACTCCGGTTGGACGCTTTATCCGTCGCACTTCGCTCGATGAACTGCCGCAACTGATCAATGTGCTGCAAGGCCATATGGCTTTGGTCGGGCCACGTCCGCACGCCGTTGCGCACAATGATTACTACTCCGGGAAAATTCTCGCCTACATGGCGCGTCACCGAATCAAACCGGGGATTACCGGACTGGCTCAAATCAACGGCTGCCGCGGCGAGACCGACACCATCGACAAAATGCAGAAGCGTGTGGAGATCGATCTCAAGTACATCAATAACTGGTCGTTGTGGCTGGACCTGAAGATCTTGGTAAAGACACCTTTCACCTTGCTGTCAAAAGACATTTATTGATGGCTTAGAAATCAGAAACCGCAAAACGACAAGGGGACGAAAGTCCCCTTTTTCGTGGGCGTCTATCAGGCTTGGATACGGACTCAAGACCATTAACAGGGGATCTATGCCAGCCCCCTGCTTACCGTTGTGAATAGGTGGGATAACGCAGGGAATCCTGCGCAGAAGTGTCCTCACTGTAAAACCTTCCGGGCATCACCCTTCCGGTTGACCGCGTCGCGAACTACAACGCCTGTCGCCCTGTAGTTCGCCCGCCTTCACTCAGTGATTTTGTCGAAGTTGCGGTAGAACAAATCGCTGTCACGGCTATCGGTCATGGAATGCAGCCAGTAGCTGCGATTGAGCCGCGCACCGCCGTCCCGGGTCAGCGGAGACCAGACGATATTGGCGCGACGCATGGTCGACATGCTCATCAGTTCGTCGAAAGGAATGGAGATGTAGATGCCCTTGTCGAAGCTGCCTTCGCCGTATTCCTCTTTTGTCGCGGTGGTGAGCGTGGCCCAGGCACCGAATCGCACACCATTACGGAACTCCCGCGACAGGTCGACGGTGGCGCCCCAATCCCGCGCCAGGTAACGGCCGACACTGACGGCCGCCTGGGTATCGAAAGGCAAATCGGTATAGCCGGTGATGTGGCCGGTCACGGTTGAGTAATCACGCAGGCCAAAGCCCTGGTTGAACTCGCGCTGACGCACGTAGTTCAGGTCTGCACCCACCGACCAGCGCTGGCCTGCCGGACGAAACAGTACCTCACCGCCAACCCCGGCAAACATCGACTCCAGATAGCCGCCGTAGACCATGCCGTACAGGTCTTTATCCAACTGCTCGGCATGGGTGAGTTGAAACGTGGGCATGGTGACGTCAGAGGTCGTGAGGTACTTGCGCAGGTCCGTCCGTACTCGAGGCAAGCCACTCGGTGCGTCGTAGGTAAAGTTGTCGTAGTTGTTCACCAGGTTGGCACTGAGCAGGCCGCTCCACCAGGTATTGCGCGTGAAGCGATACTCGGCGTCCGCATCGGCACTCAACTGATAGAGCAAACCGTCAGGGCCACCGACGTTCTGTTTGTAGCCCAGCCCGATGCCGTAGTTGAACGGATCGCGCGCCGCAGTAAAGAGCGTGGTCTCGTTGTGCGGCATCGCCCCATTGACCTCGGTCGTGCGGTGCAACGTTTGCAGCGGCTCCTCGTTATTGACCACTTCGCGAAAGGTCTGGCGAGGCACGCTGGTTTCTTCCAGCGGCATGTCGTAGCGCTTGTTCACCAAGGTGAACCAGTCGATATCGTCATTGACGCTGTTGTCCAGGATCCGGCTGGCGCGGCCGACAGCTTTGGCTGAATGGAAATAATTCGTCTGCTCGCCGTACACAAACAACTCGGGGCCGCGCTGGGTGATGCGCTCGACTTTGTAGCCGGCATTTTTCTGCAAGCGTTGGGACACGTTGGCCCAATTGACCTGATCCGGAGGGGTGGCGGGTGCCTGTGTCGGCAAACGCTCCGCCGGCGGATCGTAAGTCTTGGCCGGCGTCTTGCGGCTGACGAAGTTGGTATGCAGTGTGATGCCGAACATCGCGGTATTGCCGCGCTCCCAACCCGCACTGAGATCCACCGAATCGGTCAGCTTGAACACTGCGCCGATATTGATGGGCGAATCTTGCTTGATGGCATTGTCTTTCGGCTCGTTTTTGTAGTCGTTGCCTTCGTACTCGAGCTTCAGGCTGAGCGGGTCCCACGGTGTCTGGTAGGTGACGCCGCCAAACAATGAAGGTCGCCCACGGAAATAGGCATTGGTGTTGACGTCACCGGTGCCCTCGCCGTCTGGCCGGGTGTTGAAGCGATCCGCCGCCCAACCCAGCGGGTTGTCGAAATCGCCTCGATTGCCGATGTATCCCCAGGCGATACCGGCGCTGAAATCAAAGTCGTCATAGCGTTTGTTGGCGACCAGGAATTCGCTGGAGAACAGGCCGGTACCGCCGATGTCGCGAAAGCCCAGGGCCAACTCAGGCGCCCAGTGGCTTTCTTGCCACAGGCGCACCTTGAGGTCCACGGCTTTGTCTTTATAACTCTGGTCGCCACTCAACGACTCGGGGCCATACCGGCGGTTGGTGATCGCGGTGTAGCGAAACGAACCTTCCAGCCATTCGAACGGCTGCAATGAAACGCTGTAACGGGTATAGGGATCGGTTCGACTGGCATTCACGCTCAGTTCACCGGCCGGGGCCATTCGGGCCGTCGGCGTCTGCATCAAGCCCACGCCGCCGAAATCATTTTGAGTCAATCGCGGCTCTGCGTGAGCCAAACCACATGGCAACAACAGCACTGCAGCAAAACGTAAATTCAAGGAACCACCTCAGCCAGTTGCGTGGCAAGAAATTCGGCCAACTGCTGATTCAGTTCAGGTATAGGCGGATTAAGATCATCGGTTTTGACAGGGACCAGGATTTTGCTGCCGACCGCAGGCACCTGCCCGCTTTCGCGATTCCACGGCGCGATCCCGATCCGGCGGATGACACCATCGGGCTGAACGATCCAGAGGTAATCAGCATCGGCGTCGGCCAATCGCGAACACCCTTGCAAGTAATCGCGGGCATCCTGCAGCGGGCGATAAGCGAGCCGGCACGGTTCGGCGACAGCGCCCAGCACTTCAACCACATCGGAGCGCATCGGGTAGATCAGGCTGTCGCCATCATCGAGACGGAAGTTTCGCGCGAACCCGACCTCGACCGCGACCGGATCCAGCACCGCCACCTGACGCCCGGTGACCGGCAATCGGCTGACGTGCTCGTACAACCGCAACGCCAATGCCGCCCGGCTCGGGCGATCGAACAGCAACGCGGTGCGTTGCAGCACCTTCAAATCGAACAGGACCCCAGCTTTGAGCCGAGTCTGCTCCTCGATCAATGAGTGTCGCAGCCAGGCGGCCGCCAGCCAGTAGCTTTCAGGATTGGGTTGCGCGACACGCATCACGTCCAGCACGCGGCCCCCGGGTTGCAGTTCGACCGGCCCCGGATTGCGCACATCGCCGCTGACGGTGACGGCCGCATTCGCGCCGCCGGCGATCAACAACAGGCACGTCCATAACACCTTGGGAAACTTCAACGGACAGCCCTGCGTTCAGAGGTCAACTGCACGATCTTCACCCTGAGTTGCCCCGTCAGTTGCTGCTCACTCTGGAGGATGAAACCGTTAGCCGGGTCGACCCAATAATGATTGGTCGCGCGCAGGCCAATGGCCGGAGCCTCTATCTGCTCATCGACACGCAGCACGGCGTATTCCTTGTCCAGGATCCTGATGGTCTCCATGGGTTTTCGGTTGAAGCGACTGCGCACGACCACACCCACTTCGTAACCGCGATAAAGATCGATCCAGCGCTGGCTGGTGTAGCCATCGGGCAATCGGTGAAGGCCTTGCTTGAACGGCGAATCCGCTTCGATACGGGTCCCGTCCAGGTCACCTTCGAAGCCCAGTCCGACAGTACGAACCGCCAGGCCGTCGCGCAGCAACAGCACCTGCTTGCCGGACGCGACCCAGTACTGCAAGTCGCCTCGCTCACGCACCATCGCCAACACCCCTTCACCAGAAGGGGTGGACAATTTGAGTTGCGGATACTGAACTTCGGCCACTTGCGCCGGGGTCAACTCCAGGTCGTCGGGCCCGGCGGCCACGGCTTTGAAGTTGGCCAACGTGGCCTTCATCAGCGGATTACATCCACACAACAGCAAGGCCGCCATCAAGCAGACGCTAACTTTCAACGTTCTCACAGTGGGACCAGACCTTATCTGCTGTTGGCTTCACTTAAATTGTTTTGTGCCGCCGCGCCCATGCCGAGAATCGAGGCCGATGGCACCAATTGACTGATGAAGCGGTTCCAGCGGGTGACGTTGGCAGGGCCTACGTAAACAATGTCCTGGGGACGAACATCGAAGTGAGTGGCGAGCGCCATGGCGGACGGCGACTCGGCTTGCAGCTGATAGATCTTGGCGGGTTCGACATCGAGGTTTTCCACCCCACGAATGACGTACACGGCGTTGCCGTTGGAGGTGGTCTGGTTCAATCCGCCTACCGAGCCAATGACGTCAGAAAGATTCATGGTGCGGGTCTTGAACGTCAACGCACGCGGCTGATTGACCTCGCCCATCACGTAAATCTTTTTGCTGTCGTTGTACGGCAAGTACAACTGATCGCCGCCTCTGAGGTAAACGTTTTGCAACTCGGCATTCTGCTGATTGAGCCCATCGAGATTCAGCGGATAGCTCCGTCCATTTCGCGTCAACAGCAACCCGGACAAATCCGCATTCAGCGGATCGACACCGGCCGAACCCAAGGCTTCGACCACATTGAGCGGGTTGGTGGAAATCGCTTGCGGGCCAGCTCTCAATACGGCGCCCGACACCACCACTTTCTGACTGGCAAAGCGCAATACGGCGACGTCCACTTGTGGGTCCGAGATGAAGGTCGATAACTTCTCGGCGATGTCGGATCGCAGTTGCTGGATGGTCTTTCCGGCTGCCTGGACTTCTTTGATGTAGGGGTAATAAAGCGTGCCATCGGAACGCACAAGACGGCCGTTCGCATCGATCTGCTGTTGCGCGCCAGAAGGTGCGGTCAGCTCGGGGTGATCCCATACCGTGATGTACAAGACATCGTTGTTGCCAATGCGGTATTCGTCGGGCGTGGTCAGCAATTCCGGAGGCAATGACTCATGTGTCTGAGTGGCCCTGTCCATGGCGATGAGCTTGGGGGTAATCGGAATAAGCTCGACCCGACTGTTTTCACTGGCGCCTTCGCGAGTGATATCGCTGGTGCTCATATGTTGCCCCGGCGAAAACATACAACCTTGCAAAGCAATACTTGCCAGCATTAAAAAAGGAACACTACGAATCATAATGGCACTACGCTATTCAAGGGCAAACCCAAAACAAGATCGCCCAGTGTTAGCCGGGCAATCTTGTGTGACACCTGCGGTATTTTTTCAGTTTGTGCCGGTGGTCCCGGTAGTGCCAGTTGTCCCGGTACTTCCGGTGGTTCCGCCATTGGAACTTCCACCACTGCTGGAGGCCGCCACGGCACCTGAAACCAGCGCAGTGCTGGCCAGTGCAGCTTGTGCCGCCGTTACATCACCCAGCACTTTTGTATCCAGTGTGAGGGGTGCTTCGACCGCGAAGGCCCCACTGCTCATCAGGGACAGCACGGCAATGACTATCATCTTTTTCATATCAAACTCCTTCCTGCGTGTTCTTTATATCTACGGACTTGCCGGATGTGTTTCCAGTCAATTTTCCCGACCATAATTAACATCGCGCCCTGATATAACAGTTCAGCAGAAAAACCATGGGTTGAAGGGCCCCTCAAGCATTAGTCGATGTAGCCCCTGGGATGGTTCGATTGCCAACGCCAGGTGTCCGCCATCATCTCCTGCAAACTCCGCGTGGCCTTCCAGCCAAGCTCCTTTGCCGCTTTGGAGGGGTCGGCCCAGCACGTGGCAACGTCCCCGGAACGTCGCGGCATCACGCGATAAGGCACTGGCCGCCCGGAAGCCTGTTCGAATGCCCGCAGGACCTCGAGAACGCTGTAACCGTCGCCCGTGCCCAGGTTCCAGATATTGATGCCGGTGCGCGACGAGATCGACTGCAATGCCTTGAGGTGCCCGTCCGCCAGATCCACCACGTGGATGTAGTCGCGCACGCCGGTGCCATCGACGGTGGGGTAATCGTCACCGAATATCGACAGTTCCTGCAGGCTGCCGACGGCAACCTGGCTGATGTAAGGCACCAGATTATTGGGAATCCCGTTGGGGTCTTCGCCCATATGGCCGCTGGCGTGTGCGCCGATCGGGTTGAAATAGCGCAGCAGCGCAATGCTCCAGCGCGGCTCTGCCGCACACAGATCCTGCAGTACGTTTTCGATGAACAGCTTGGATTGCCCGTAAGGATTGGTCGGCGTGCCTGTAGGAAAATCTTCGCGAATTGGCATCTGCTCCGGCGCGCCGTACACCGTCGCCGATGAACTGAACACCAAGCGGAATACACCGGCCGCGGACATCGCCTGGCACAGCGTAATGCTGCCGCAGACGTTGGCTTCGTAATACTCAAGCGGCTTGCGCACGCTCTCGCCTACGGCTTTGAGCCCGGCAAAATGCAGGACAGCATCGATGCAGTGCTCCTGAAAAATCCGGTCCAGCAATGCCCGGTCGCACACATCCCCGCGAATCATCAACGGGGTTTTGCCGCAGATGGCTTCAATGGCGTGCAGCGACGCGTCAGAGCTGTTGCAAAGGTTGTCCAGCACAACCACGTCGAAGCCCGCCTCAAGCAGCGCAAGTGTGGTGTGAGAACCGATATAACCGGTTCCACCCGTTACCAGAATCTTCATAGAGCGGTCCATAGTGGGGTATTGAAGTGCTCGATTACATGCAATGTTTGATGCGCACGTAACGAAGTGACGCTGAACACTTATTAGCACTTCAAAACAACCGACACTATTGATAGACACCGACTAAAACTAACTAAACAACCTCAAGCCCGACAACTAATAACATTTACCCTGCTCTGCACCCGCTAATAATTGCCAATAAACCCCCATTCAGGTATTAAAGTACAACTTCAGCAATACATCAAAACTCACGGCCATTCCCGACACTGCTCTCTGCATGGCTGTGGACAATGACTTTCCAGGATATATCTATGATTCGTAAATGCTTGTTCCCCGCCGCCGGTTATGGCACGCGTTTCTTGCCTGCTACTAAAGCAATGCCGAAGGAAATGCTGCCGATCGTCAACAAGCCTTTAATCCAGTACGCCGTTGAAGAAGCACGGGACGCCGGTCTGCAACACATGGCGATTGTGACCGGCCGGGGCAAACGTGCGCTGGAAGACCATTTCGATATCAGCTATGAACTGGAACACCAGATTCGCGGCACCGAGAAGGAAAAGTTTCTGGCCGGCACGCGGGAGCTGATTGAAACCTGCACGTTCGCCTACACCCGCCAGGTCGAAATGAAGGGCCTGGGGCATGCGATTCTCAGCGGTCGCCCCTTGATCGGCGACGAACCTTTTGCCGTGGTGCTGGCGGATGACTTGTGCCTCAACCTGCAAGGTGACGGCGTACTGGCGCAGATGATCAAGCTCTACAAAAAATTCCGCTGCTCGATCGTGGCCATTCAAGAAGTCCCACGGGATCAGACGCACAAATACGGCGTGATCGCCGGCGAGCTGATTTCCGAAGGCATCTACCGGGTCAACAGCATGGTCGAGAAGCCGGCGCCCGAAGACGCACCGTCCAACCTGGCAATCATTGGCCGTTACATTCTGACCCCGGATATTTTTGATCTGATCGCCGACACCCAACCAGGCAAGGGCGGTGAAATCCAGATCACCGACGCGCTGATGAAGCAGGCGCAAAATGGCTGCGTACTGGCCTACAAGTTCGAAGGAATGCGCTTTGATTGCGGTGGTGCAGAAGGCTATATCGACGCCACCAACTTTTGCTACGAGCAGCTGTATCTCAACGGTCTTTAACCCGACCCATTCACCCAGGCAGGCCACTATGACCACTGCAAAACGCTCGGCAGACATCGAACACAAAGCGAGCAATTTCGGGGTGATGGCCTGGCTGTCAAAAAACCCGTCGTTATCTTCCACCTCGGCTGCCTGGTTTGGTACACCCTTACTGGTTGAGCGCATCGGGGTGTTCCCCTCTTCGGGCGATATCCATCGCCCGGTCAGCAATCCCTTTGCGCTCTTGGACCACCTGAAAAGTCTGTACGCGCACCAGGCTCTGGATATGGATGATCGCGACGGACTCAAAGTGATTCTCAACGATTGGCGATTCCGGGTTCGCGTCCGTTACAGCGACCCGGCAATCGTTATCAATGTTGAAACCCGACGTGATCCTGACTTGATGCCAGTGAAGACCGCAGAGCTGCTGAGCCATCTGGAACACTTTGAACGGTGAGTGATTACTTCAACGCAGAATCGCACTCACTGACTCCACCGACAATCAAGCGATACACGTAATCGGAGATAAGCCGGCCGCCCGCCCCCGGGATCGGGTGTATTTTGTCCGGGCCAATCATGGGGGTCGGCCCGTCATTGGCATAGCGTTTAAAGTCGGGACCGAACGTGCACTGCAAACTCGAATACGCGATGTTTTGCGAACGCGCCCAGGGTTCAAGCACCTGGGCGTACTCCGTCATCGGATAGGCACTGGAGCGTGTCGTGTCCTGACGCAGGATCACGTTGATGCTCGCCGCCGGATGAACTTCACGAATCATCCGTACCAACCCTTTCATGTTCTCCAGGTAGTCCTTGGGCTTTACGCCAAATCCCTGGTCATTACCGCCTAACATGATCAGGTAAACGTCCGCCGGTATCTTCGAAACGACGGCCTTCCATTGGGTCTGCCATTGGCGATCGCTTTTATAAAAGTCACCTGAGGCGGCACCGGAAGCGGCGAGTTTGGAGACCCTGACGCCGCCACGATTATTAGCCAGCCACAGACCAAACAACGTCGGCGCACCTTTCACCACTTCGAGCCTTAGCGCCCATTCAGCCTTGGCGGGAACGCTTAGTTGCACTTCCTGAACCCCTGACCCCGTCATCGTCAAAGGATGCCAGTCGTCCGAAGGTGACCACCGGTAGCGCATCTCACTGGTTTTGCCATCGCCCAGATACAGCAATTTGGCTTGGGCGATGGAGGTATTGATGACCGCCGTTTCGTTGGAATCCACTTCTAGATAAGCACCCGGTTGCCCGGAAACGGTGCGGCTGTCCGGACTTGCCTGGCCAAGACTGGAAACGTCCCAATCCCCACCGAAGTGCTTCTTGCTGCTGCGGGTGTATTTGAAATTCGAGCCACCGAGTGCGGCGCCGTGATTGAACCCGACATAACCAGGCCCGGCGAAACCGAAATCTTTCGCCAGGTGCTGAGTGAGGCCATTCAAGTAAAAGTCCTGCCCGGCGCTGTAGCTGTCGCCGATCACCGAGATGGCCAGTACCTCCCCCGCTTTACCCTTGGCCATTGCGGCAAGCCGTTCGCGTGGACGGCTCACTTCGATCACCGGAGCCGAAACGGGTCGTACATCTTCGACATAGTCCATTGGCTCATCCATCTATCTATCTATCTATCTATCTATCTATCAGCAGGTCGGCAGAATCGGCGCTCAGGATTGAGACACCTTGAGCCCTGACACTGGAATCTTTTTGCTGCTTGAACGTTCGCCCAAAAACAGAACTGAAGTCATGGCAAAACGGCTGAAAATAGTCGACAGCACCACCGGCCCCAACAACCCGCACAACACACCGCCGACGACCAGAACGCTTTCGTCCATAACGCCCAAACGCCCCAAGGCGAACCGTGAGCTGGCGGCAAACAGCACGTGAAAGAGGAAGATGGCGTAAGAATATCCGCCGAGCCAGATCAGTGCTTTGGAACGCATGTCACTCGACAGTAGCGCGACACAGGACGTACAGCCAACGAGCAAACCGACAAGACTTCGGCGATCGACAATGAGTTCGCGATCCACCGCGGCGATATAAAGCAGCGCAACCGATATCAAGACGAACACGACCGGCCCGATCACTTTGAGTGACTGCTTTAAAACGCTGACCTTTTCGTGGCAAATCATCCCCGTCACGAAGAACGGCAGCAAATAGACAGCGCCATTGATGCCAAACGCATCGACCGGAAACAACGGCAGCAAGAACACCACCGCCGAGAACAAGAACAGCAGGTACAGCCGCGTCGCCGTCTGCAACAGACCGCGCCACTGCAGAAACCCGACAAACATAAAGATGATAAAAACCGCCTGCAAAAACCAGAAATGGTTAACCGGCACGTAGAACGACAACAAGGCTTCTGTTAAACAGAGGTCCTTGTTCACACCTGGCCCGACCACCTGCAGCACCGAGAAAGGGATACCGACAAAAAACAAAGGCACGATCAACCGTCTCACCTTGCCAACGCAGTAAGCGGAGAAGTCATTGCCCCGGATTTTGTAAATCGAATAGATATAGCCCGAGATAAAGGTGAACAGCGGCATCCTGACGTACACCATCGAATCCGCGAGAATCCGAAATGGCGAGCCCAGGTCTATTTTCAGTCCGCCACCCAGCGGACCTATCACGTGATAGAGCACCAGCAACAGGCACGCCAGGCCCCTGAGCGTTTCGATTTCCAACGATTTTTTCTTGCTTTGCATAGACCGCAAACCTCAGCGCAACACGCTTGATTCAACCGACTCAGGTGTTCTTGAGCGCAACTGCAACCCCAGCCCCAGAAACAGCACCGGCACCACCATGGAGAAATGTCGGGCGAACGAGCCGAAGTCAGGCTCGAACAAACCCTGCACCAATAGAAAGGACAGTGGGATCGCAATCAGCTCTTTGACTTTCGGCGCGATGGTTGCGCCCTTGTAATGACTCGACGTCATCATTTTGAACATCAGCAACGAGGTCATCATCATCAGGACGACGAATATGATCTGCCCCAGGCCGGAGAGCAGAATCAACTCTACCGGGAACGACAGCCTGAAAAAGATGCTCATCGAGTCCACGGCCTGCGACACGAAATCACCGCCACTGAGCCACGACACGATCAACGACTTTGACCCCTCTTCACCGAGGGTCCGCTGTTCATTGTTACTGGCGCGAATGGACGAGACGGAATAGCCGACCAGCAATTGAATCGCCGTCGCGATCACCAGATAGAACATGAACAACATCACGAAAAAGCTGAAACGCGATACATGCTTTTTCATGAAGCACACACCGACCCAGACCAGTGAAAACAATATCCAGTAAGGGCGAATCAACACGCCGTAAAACAGCGCAGAAAGGAAAAAGCCCGCTCGGTATCGTTTCGAAAAGGAAAAAAACAAAATGGCGATCACCGCCACCGAGACAATGATTTCCTTGGTCAGGTTGTCCAGGAAAAATGACCTGACAACGCCCCACAGGCACAAGGTCAGGAAGATCGTTATCGGTATTCGTTTGAAGATGAAGATCGGGATAGAGGTCAGAAACAGATTGCACAGCATCCCGTATGCCCACGCATTGGTCAGGTTGATACCGGTGGGACGCAACAGGTAGGCGGAACATTCGTAAGAGGATCGGTCTGGTGAAAACGGATTCCAGAAATTGCAGTTGTCTGAACGTACGTATGACGTCCACAAGGTCATTGCATCAGGACCCGGATCGCGGTGCATCAATAGCGGCATCGCAATAGACAGAAAAAGACCACAGAGCAGAATCAGGAATGAAATGGGCGAATCGAGTTTTCTTCCGCGAAACTCTATGGACGGTAGAGAGATAGCCATTACAAGCTCCCCTTCGCCCGGGCAAACCTGGTCAGCAACGCAATAACGGCCAGTTGCACCGTAATTGAAAAGACATTGCCCCACGCCGCGCCATAAATTGAATAGTGCTTGATGAGCACATAACTGACAGGCAACGAAATCACCAGGCAGATCGCCGCACTCGCTAATGAAACCCGACTGTTCCTGGAGGCAATAAGACCGCCCCATACGATGTCGCCGACGGCGCGCAGGGCAAACGAGAAAATCAGAATCGCTAAAATCCGGTTATCCGGACGCGGAACTGCCGCGGCCACGTAATCGAGCAAGATGTTAAAGAAGGCATAAATCAGCACAGCCACCGCGCAGGAAACAATGAGTGAACGCAGCACCCATTGATTGACGAATAACTGCCGGACCGTCAGCGCCTGCTGGTTGTCTTTATAACGCTTGGCGAGCACGGGAATGCCCACGACTGCGACAACGGCGTAGGACAGCGCTTGCAACGTATTGGCGGCGGACCAGGAATACACGTACTTGCCGAGGCTGGCATACGGTTCCAAGTCCAGAATCAGAAAACGCTCAGCGTACTGACTTAATGCGATCAGCCCACCGCCCAGATAAAAGGGCAGCCCTGCCCGCCAGACCGAAACCGTGGTGACGGCACTGATGTCCCGCCCCTTGTGAACGTTAACCACAATCAAGTAACCGGCCACGATCACCATAAGGTTGGTCGCCACCCATAACCAAAGCACACTGGCGATGGTAGACACTACGCCCGCCATGAGTCCGCCCACGGCAACGAGCGCCCAGAGGCCGGTCTTGATGAAAAACAACAACGCACCCCAGTTGGCTTTTTGTGCGGAAAAGACAAACGAGTTTATTTCGAAGGAAAGATGCTCGGTGAGCAGCAACAGCGTGACGCACGCGATCAACGCGGCACTCGCCTCAACATCGCTGAACAGTGAATAGAGTGCGACCGTGACCACCGATAACAACAAACCAACGGCCAGGTACAGAATCAGCACCTTATCAACGACGAGCCTTGTACTGCCTCCCACGCTGATCAGCCGATTGATTTCAGAGCTGAAGCCGACGCTGTAAAACTTGGAGGCGATCAAAGAGGCAGCGACCACCACACCGTAGAAACCCAATGCGTCATAACCCAGGTAATGAGTGATGGCCAACACCAGCAAAAACTTCGCGCCTAATGCCCCTCCCCGTAGCAACAACCGAAATATCATCGAACAATCCCTTTGATGATAGTGTCCATCAGCTCCGTTTTGGCTTCGATTTCTTTGCAGGTATCCGTCAGCTTCTTACCGAATCGGGACAAGGCGTTTGGCGCGTAAACAGTGTCGATAATGGTGTCGACATTGATATCTCCACCGTTGATCACCCAGTCTTCCACGCCCATATCCTGATAGGCGCCAAAGCCTTTTCGTTCATAGCTGATATGGAACGCAGGCACGCCGGCGAGGAGCGATTCAATGGCTCCGTGCAGCCTCACGGAAATGACCAGATCAGGCTGATACTTGGCCAGTGTCGCCTTCAGGGGCAGGAGGTCCTCGGTAATACCGAGTTCCCGGTAGAACGCCCCGTCATCGTTGCCACGGACGGCGCTCTGGACAGCGCAGACCACTTTGCTCTTCGCCCTTAGTCGCTTCAACAGAAGCTTCAGGTTGGCAACATAGGCAACTTTCTTCTCTTTGCTCCATTCCGGCGGTTTGCGTAAAACCACGCAAACCACGGCAGGCGATGACGCACATCGAGTGAACTTGGGTTGCATCAACATCTTTTTCGCCAACGCCTGGACCGCCAGGTCTGGCGCTCGATAGACATTTTCATTGGCTTCGAAAATGGCCGACGACCTGTTGTCACGGACAAACACCGCATCGGCGCTGGCGTAGTGTTTTACGATGGCACTGCTCTCACCGTGGAACGGACCAATACTTTGCGGCAGGTAAACCGACGGCACCTTGCTCAAGATCGCCGTTTCAAGTTGTTTGGCATGACCCAGTTTCAGCTTGATGTGTTCAAAGGCGCTTTTTGACCGCATGTACCCGCCGCCCACCCCGACAATCAGATCGGTAGTGCTCAAGAGGTCAGCGAGCGGCGCGTAAGACTGTTTAAGGAACACCGCTTCCTTTACGCGCCCCAGCCCTTTAGCCGCCATGACCGGCGCGTCATACCGCTTATACGGAAGATAACTGAATGATTTGGGGTCGGACGCAACGACGTTGATTAACGTGTCAGCACCAAAGTTTCGCAGCACCAGGGCGATAGCCAAATCCACGAGAAGGCCGTCACCTGAATTGGATGCACTGTAGCCATGCAAAATAGTTACGTTCATAGCTTGATATCTACTTAATAAGTTTGAGCGGAATACACGTCGTAGGTTTGCTGGATCATCAGCGATGCGCTGAACCGTTCGCGCACCCGCTTGCGGCTTTCGGTGCCGAGTTCCAGCAACTTCTGTTTCTTGATATTCACTAAAATGTTGGTCAGCGCCTGGTGATCGCCCGTTGAAAATATGTAGCCCGTGACGTTGTGCGTCACCAGTTCAGGCAGGGATGTACAGTCACTGGCAATAACGGGTACGCCCATGGCCATTCCTTCGAGAGGGACCATGGCAAAACCTTCCCAGCGACTGGGGACAATCAGGGCATCGGCCGTTTTATAGAGGGCATTTACTTCGGCCGGGGTCACCCAAGGCAGGTATTCCACGGCGTCAATGACGGGGCACTCCACCGACTCCTCATTCACGGCACTGCCAACAACCGTCAGTTTCAAGTCGGTGCGCTCGACGTCCGTGAACGCCTTGAGCAAAACATCAAAGCCCTTCTGGTAGTCCAGTCGCCCCACAAACAAGAGCTGAATATCCGTACGCTGATCGGACAGGCTCTCATCGTTTTTATAATGAATGCCGTTGTAGATCAGTTTCATGCGGTGACGGTCGATACCAAACGAGGCCGCTTTATCCAGTTCATATTGGCTGACACAGATAATGACATCCGTCACTTTCTGCAAAAGCCGCTCAATCAGCGAATACACTTTCTGTTTGGCCGGAGAGCTTTCCATCAAGAACGAAAACGCGTGCGGGCAATAGATGATTTTCGGTGACCGCCAAGGGCGCATGACCAGGCAGACGCATCGACCTATGACGCCGGAAAACGTGCTGTGCAAGTGCACGACATCAGGTTTTTCCTTGAAGATCACTCGGATGAGTTGCCAGGCAAACCGCAGCAGGGAGACAACATCTCTCTTGTTCCGAGAGAACGTCCTGATGTCTTTTTCATCAATGCCATGCAGTTCTTTCTTCTGGTCGAACGGGATCAAATAGACCAGTTCATACTGCTGGACGTCGTCCTCAGGGGGGGTCGATATCGTCCGAATGACCGTCGCAACGCCACCTTTGATCGTTTCTGCTACGTGTAATATTTTTTTCACAATCCACCCAATTCCATGAACGTATTCGCAGGGCAAAGAAACCCGGAAAGTGGTTAACGATCGTTAATCCACTCTCAACCTGATTACCTGGCAGATAGCACTCGCATCACGACTTGTCAGAGGCGTATTCATAGTTGTAATAGCCGTAGCTGCCATTACCGTAATAACTGGACGCCCGCTTCTCGACACCGTTAAAAATCGCACCTTTCAATTCGATACCGTTTTGAGCAAATCGACGAATCGTCAATTCGATCTCTTTGGCTGGATTTACACCGAAGCGCGTCACGATCAGATTAATGGCGGCTTCTCGACCAACGATTGCCGCATCGGTCACGGCCAGAAGAGGTGGCGTGTCGATGATCACCACGTCGTAGAGTTCGCTTAGTTCTGCGAGTAGCGCTCTGAAGTTGGCATGCATCAACAGCTCTGACGGGTTGGGCGGCACCTGTCCACGGCTGATGAAATGCAGGTTTTCGATTTCTAGCTTATTGATCGCTTGCTCAATGCTGCAGCGCTTGGTCAACAGATCGGACAAGCCATTGCTGATTGGAGTCGCTAACGTTTTGTGCAGATGACCTTTGCGCATATCAGCATCGATCAGGACGACCCTCTGCCCGCTTTGCGCAATGACCGCGGCCAGGTTAGAAGAGACAAACGTCTTGCCAACCTGAGGGCTCGGACCGGAAATCATGATCCGGTTGTTGGTCGCATCCAGCCCGGCAAAGTGCAGGCAAGTTCGCAGGCTGCGTATCGATTCGATCGACAGGTCGGTGGGGTTACGCAGGGCCAATAGAAACGACTGGCTGTTGTCGCCGTCGTCGAGCCGGACTTTTTTAGTGTCCTCTTCCTGTTGCAGGGTGCTGTAAGGAATGGAGGCATAAACGGGCAGCCCAAGTTGCTCGATGGCTTCCGGCCCTTCGAGTCCTCTGCTCAGCGATTTACGCACTAACACCAGGGCAACACCGACAAAGCCCCCCAGGAAAGTTGCAATCAGGACGATCAGGGCTTTGCGGGGTTTGACCGGGGTGGTGATGTCGACGTCCGCCGTATCAATCAGCCGCGCATTGCCGACCGCCCCGGCCCTGACGATGTCCAGCTCTTGGGATTTATTCAGAAGTTGGGTATAGATCTGTGTTGCTACTTCCACGTCACGGGTCAGGTTTAACAGTTCCTGCTGTGTCGCTGGCAGCCCTTGGACCTTCTTTTCCAACCCTTGTCGCTGCTTGTTCAAATCGCCCATCTGAGCCATCAAGGCACGGTAGGCCGGGTGCTCTCGGGTGAACTTTCGATCCATGTCCGCTTGCTGGAGTTTCAGGTCCGAAATGCGCGTATCCAGCACCACAATCTGTTCCAGGACAGACTTGGTTTCGAGCGAGATGTTTACCGTATTGCCGCGGGTTTGATAGCTGTTCAGCGCGTTGCTGGCTTTCACCAGATCGTCTTTGACTTGCGGAAGTTGCGCCTGCAGAAACTCCAGACTCTGGGCCGCCTCGGCAGAAGTGCGTTGCACATTCTGCTGCACGTAAAGCCTTGAGATCTTGTTGAGAATCTTCACCGCCATGGCGTAATCGGTGCTGGCCAGGGCCAGGCTTATAATGCCCGACTCTTTACCTTGCTCGGAGACTTCGAGGGCGTCCTGGTAATTCTGAATGGTGACGATACGTGGATTGCGCACCACTTCAAATTTAGTGCCTGGATTCGCGATCATGCTCGCGATGAGCACCTCGACACCCTCCTGCGCGACGGACTCGCCTGTAACTCCGTCGGCCAACAAACCGCCATTGTCGTCGTATAGCTTGAACCGATTGCGCTCTTCGGCAACCAGCGTCAGTTTCTTGCCCAGCAGCTCATTCGGCAGATGCAGCTGTTCGATATCAAGGCGCTCGCCGCCCCATGCATAACTGCTCATGCCAAAGCGCGGCGGCGAAACCGTTTCCGTTGGCGTACTTTTATATCGCCGTGCGAGAAAGCCGCCGATAACGGGAAAGGTGTTGGGGGTGATCACAATATCAAGACGCAGATCATCGACCGTTTTACCGATGACCGCGCGGGACTTGATGATGCCGATCTCAGTTGCCGCCGGTGATTGCCCACCGAGCATGCTGCTGATATCCGAGAACCCCAGCATGTCGTTCTTTTTCGGCTCGACCTGAACCAGCGCGTTCGCCAGATACACGGGTGGCGATAAAACCGAATACGCGGCACCGGTCACCATGAACGCCCCGGTGATGGCCCCGATCAACCATTTATGGTCAATCAATGTGCCTAATAAACCGAGCAGATCAATTTCGTCTTTATCTTGATCCCGGGTGTTGATTACTGACGGTAACTGCATAAGGTCTATTCTTTTACCATTATTACTAATCTGAAAATTCGTCCATCAACGTCCGAGGCGCTGCGCCCATGAGCAAACGGCATCTTCAATCAATGCGTGGGCATGGACAAAAGCAGCTGTTCCTTGACGATACGGGTCCTTTATTTCGCGCTCGCTTTGCCACTTCCCCAGAAGAAACACTTTGCCCCTGGCGTGTGATGCAATCTTTAGTACGCCCTGCACATGCTCTTTTTCCATGACCAGAATCAGGTCTGATTCATTAACAATGGCTGGCGTGATCTGCCGCGCTTTAAACCCTTGGGCTGCATGCCCTTGCTCTTCCAAAACCCGAAGTGCGTCGGGCTCCATAGACTCACCCACCCGCGCGTTCAATCCCGCGGAGGTCACTGAAATACCTGAAGGTTGCAGCGCATGACGAAGCAACAGTTCAGCGGTCGGACTTCGGCAAATATTGCCGACGCACACCACAAGAATCTTTCTGAACAAGGCTACTCTTCCCGTGTAGTGTCGAATCGGCCCACGTATAGCGAGGAGCTTATTGAACCGAAAAGATTGTCCCGCATTCAGAGAGGGATCCAACATGAAAATACTTTCGTATTAAATACCACGACACCTAAAAAACGCCCAACCGGAAAGGCGGACCATAAATAACAATTGAGATCTGGAAGTTGTTTATCCGACAAAAATTAACAATGAAGCGCCTGGAATAGAGGAATGATGATATCGCTGTATTAACTGACTAATGCTATTTTCACCCGGCTCACATTGAATCATCAGGAAATCCAGCTATGCCCTCCCCGCGTTTGCGACTGATTGCCACTTCAACACTATTTTTACTTGGCGCATGCAGCCACGCTGATGCCAGCGAGGCTTTTTCAACACTAGCGCAAGACAACAAGACAATAGGCGTCCAGGTCAAGATTCAGAATTTCTCAGCCGCCGACGCCCACCAGATCAAAGCCTCCGGGTTCGGATTCGTACGCTTTGGCGTATGGACGAACAGCCTGGGCAACCCGGCGTACCAACACCAGATTGATGAAGCCTTCGCTTCCGCCAAATCCGCCGATCTACCGGTATTGATGACTGTTCGCTCAACCAAAGCGTTAACCCACAAGACGCAAAGCAGTGGCAGTGATCTCGCCGCAGCGGGAGACGCCTTCGCGAACTCGGTCATCGGCCTTGAAAACGCCTTCAGCACGCAGCTTGTGGCCATTGAAATCTGGAATGAACCAGACTTGCCAAAATACTGGCCTACCCAGGATTTTGAAGTCACGTTTGTGCCTTTCATGAGCTCAGTGTGCAGCACACTGCAAAAGCGCGATCACTCAACACCACTGATCGGGTTCGGGTTCGCAAAGGCACCCACCAAAGACTCCAAGGCGACCGTCGCACTGACTAAAATCCTGAAGGATTATCCGCAATGCCTCAGTGCTGTTTCTTACCACCCCTATGGCATGTCGGGCACGCAGATCAGCACTACTCAAGCGTTTATTCTTGAGAACTTTCATGTGCCAGGGGTCATTACCGAATGGGGGGTGCCATCGCTCAGTTCCATCGGAGGCACCGCCGGGCAAGCATCACGCATCACAAGATTCATCTCGGATGTCAAAAAACTGAATATCCCGCTGACCTCCCTTTACGAGTGGAAAAACAGCGACTCTGGCAGTAATGATCGCGAGAGAAGTTTCGGATTGAAGTCGTCTGATGGACAATCAAAACCTGCGGAAACAGCCGTCAAAATGTTATTGAAATCGCCCAGTGAATGAATCCGCTCTACGTTAAATCTGGCTTCTTCATCAACTTGGCATAACTCGCAGCCTCCATTGCCAGCGACGCTTCCACCAACACTTCGAACAATACGGCTTGCGCTTCAAGGCGCAGGTCATGTTTGAACTTCCTGGATTCGCTCATTTGCTTCATCAACACGCCAGTGACTTGCCTGGGCGGGCTGTGTTTCACTCGTTTCAGCCAGCCGGGGATTTTCTTTGCCGCTTTCACCCTGCCCATCTCCACCAGACCATTCAAATTGTCCGGGTGATTTTTCTTTGAAGCGGCTAACAACTCTTCAAATACGTTGGTCAACTTTTTCAAGGCATAACCGAGAATAAGATCATCGAAGGCCTCCACCATGGCGGACACCCGTTCCTCCTGTGAAATCATCTTCTCATCCAACACCTGCATCTATGCGCGCCACATTACACGCCATCCGAACTGCTCTTTTTGACTTCTTATAACGTCTGAACTTGACCATTTTTAACGCTCATTGCACCCGAATGCAGGCATGGCAACTCAGGCGCTGGCGTTGCCCGAGAGCCGTCAACGGTCAGTTGCTTTGAACCTGCGCCGCGTTTTGGCATCGTATTAACCGATACCCGCGCCCCGCCTTTCAAACATCCGTTTCCCGGTTGTTGCCCACGGGGCCACCGATACGTACATGCGCCCTTGAGTGGCTGTCAGCGCTCGGGTAATGTCATTAGACCCATAGGACAGAGCACGCCCATGACTTCCAAGCTGGAACAACTCAAACAAATGACCACCGTCGTTGCCGACACCGGCGACTTCGAAGCTATCGCTCGCGTAAAACCCGTCGACGCTACCACCAACCCTTCCCTGCTGCTGAAAGCGGCCGCCATTCCCGGTTATGCCGAACTGCTCAACGCCTGCGTTCACGACTGCAAGGGCGATGTGGGCCTGGCCAGCGACCGATTTGGCGTGGCGGTAGGGCAAGAAATTCTGAAAGTTGTACCAGGCCGTATTTCCACCGAAGTGGATGCACGCCTTTCGTTCGACACAGACGCCGTATTGAAGCGTGCGCACCGTTTGATCGAGCTGTACGACAAGGCCGGCATCGGTCGCGACCGCGTGCTGATCAAGATCGCCTCCACTTGGGAAGGCATTCGCGCCGCCGAGAAGCTGGAAAAAGAAGGCATTCAAACCAACCTGACGCTGCTGTTCTCGTTTGCTCAGGCTGCAGCGTGTGCTGACGCTGGCGTGTTCCTGATTTCGCCATTCGTAGGCCGCATCTACGACTGGTACAAGAAAGCCAACGGCAACGACTACACCGGCGCGGATGATCCAGGCGTGCAGTCCGTCACGCGCATCTACAACTACTACAAGGCCAATGACTACAAGACCGTGGTCATGGGTGCAAGCTTCCGCAACCTGAATCAGATCGAGCAGTTGGCCGGGTGTGATCGCCTGACCATCAGTCCGGACCTTCTAGAGAAGCTGGCAGCGGACACTGGCAAGCTGGAACGCAAATTGGCCCCGGGCCATGCGGGTGAAGCGCGCTTGAGCCTGAATGAAGCGCAGTTCCGTTGGTTGTCCAACGAAGATGCGATGGCGACCGAGAAACTGGCTGAGGGGATTCGTCAGTTCGCTCGCGACCAGGAAAAACTCGAAGCGTTGCTGCAAGCCAAGCTCTGATTCAGCAAGAGCAAACGCAAAAAGGGCGAACCTTAACGGGTTCGCCCTTTTTTATGCGTAGATTTTGGGGCCGCTTCGCAGCCCAGCGGGAGCAAGCTCCCTCGCCACATAGAGATTAGTGGCGCTCTAGGGCATTCACCAGGTCATGGAACGCTTCACGATTGGAGTCATTCAGCCCCATGAGTATTTTGTGTGCCTCAAGCACTTTGATCCGCACCACTTCTTCGGACTGATCCTGGTCTGGCAAGTCGGTCAGGCACTCAGGGCACGGGATCGGGCGGTCAACGATGTTGAACACTTGCTCGAAGCCCATGGACTGCAGCAGACGGGTGATGTCTTCGTGGGTGGTGACGACGGTCGGCAGCAAGCCGACCTTTTGCCGCGACAGGATCGACAGTTTGGCCAGCAGGCCAAGGGTGGTGCTGTCGATGCTGCGGGTTTCGGTCAGGTCGATCACGATCGCGTTGAAGTTCAACGCGGTGAAGATCCGCTCAATAGTCGCATCCAACGCCGAACACAGGGTCAGGCGAACTTCACCGACGAACTTCAGGACGAAGGTGCCATCCTGCTCGGCGAACTGGATTCTACCGGTACTCATCAAAGATTCCTGCTCAACACCAACAGGGCGATATCATCCGGCATCTCCCCTAGCGTGGCCAATCCAAAAACCTGCCGCAGACCATCCAGGCTGCCGCCCGCTGCCTTGACCCGCTGGGGCAAAGCCGCTTCTTTTTCTTTGAGTGTAGGTTCTGGCAAAAGGTCCAGAATGCCATCGGACATCAGCGTCAGGCTGAACGTCGGCGGCAGTTCCAGCACGTGGTCTTCATAGGTGGCTTCATTAAAGAGGCCCACCGGCAGACCACGTCCTTCCAGATAACGAACACTGTCTGGCGTGTACAACACAGGCAACGGCAAATGACCACCGATGCTATAGGTCAACAAACCTGTCTCCTCGTCGATGACTCCACCGACCATTGTGACGTGTTTACCCAGCTTACAACTGATCAGGCCCCGGTTGATATGACCAAGGACCTCTGAAGGCTTGAATTCCGGCAATGTGCCGCTGCGCTTGGATTCGAACAGCAGGCGCGTGGTCATGAATTTCAGCAGCACGGTGACGAAGGCTGAAGAGGCGCCATGACCGGAAACGTCCGCCAGGTAGAAGGCTACCCGACGCTCGTCGACCCGAAAGTAGTCAACGAAATCACCCGACAGGTACAGCGACGGGATGATCTGGTGGGCAAACTGAAACTCGTCGATGGTCCAGGGGCTGACCGGCAGCATGTTCATCTGCACCTGGCGACCGGCGTTCTGGTCTTCCTGGAGCAGGTTCAGGCTGGCGGCGAGCTCGCGGTTGGCCTTTTCCAGCTTCTCGCGGTAGCGCTGGTTTTCCAGCAGCAGACGCGCGCGATCCAGGGCCCGGCGCACAGAATGCTCGAGCACAGCCAGATCCTCGAGAGGCTTGATCAGGTAGTCCGCCGCGCCCAGGCGCAAAGCCTCGACCGCGTCGTTCATCACGCCGGCACCCGAAACCACAATCACCGGGGTTTGCGGCGACAGCTCCGTGACCTGGCGAATGAGTTCGAGTCCGCCCATCTGCGGCATGCGCAGATCGCAGATGACCAAGTCGGGCTTGTCTTGCTCGAATACCTGAAGACCCTGCTGACCATTGCTGGCCTGCAGGACACTGAAACCACTGTCTTCCAAGTAGGCCGCGAGGCTCGCGCGCACTACTTCGTCATCATCGATTATCAGCAGCGTGGCACTGGTTTTTGGCATGTGGGCAAACGGCGCCAGAATTAGGTTGGCGTAGCAGGCACGGGGTTTAACCCGGCTCACACTACTGGATTCGCTTTCTAGCCTCTCTGTCGCACCGTTATCGGGCATTTGCCCTACACACAGGTACACCAGAGGTGCCCTTCTAAGGCGCAGACGGTACTCCCATCCGCGGGGCGTTTCAAGCTCACGCCGATGGTCGCTTGACGTCTTTACTTGTCAAATCACCGGGAGTTATAAGAACAGGCAAATCCGTAACCCAATGGAAGGATGAAGCTCATGAGCCAAACCGATCGGGACTACAGCGAAAAGCGCGATTTCATCCGCATGCGGGTCGATGCCGATGTGTCGCTGATTCACGAAGGTGATGAGGTGCCAGCCGTCTGCATCGACCTTTCCAGCAGCGGCATGCAGGTCGAGGCACCCCGCCTGTTCAAGGTCGGTGACCGGATCAACGTGCGCATCGATTCCGACCACGCCGCGCTCAAAGGCCTTGAAGCCGACACCGAAGTGGTCTGGGTAAAGGAACAGGACGGTGGCAGTCAGAAACTCGGGCTTACAATCTTGAAGATGAAATAAGCCCTGACCCAAACGAAAGAAGGCGGCCGATTGGCCGCCTTCTTCATTTACCGGTCGAGATCAAAAATCGTCTTCGACCTGGCCGTCTTTGACTTTGAACTCGCGGTTCTGCAAGTACGCATTGCGGATGAAGGTGTACTTGTCGCCCGTGATCAACTTCTCGCTCGACAGCAAGCTGGCGCGGGTATCGACGATGTTCAGGCCGAAGATCGAGTTACGCACGGGCACGTCGTTGATATAGCGGTACGGGCCGGTGTAGCCGTCGACGTACTTGGAGGGTGCGTCACGCAACGTGCTTGGACCCAACAGTGGCAGCATGACGTACGGGCCGCTGCCCACACCCCAGTAGCCGAGCGTCTGACCGAAGTCTTCATCGCTACGATTCAGGCCCATCTTCGTGCCGACATCGAAGAAGCCCAGCAAGCCGAAGGTGGTGTTGAAGATCAGTCGCGCCGTGTCTACGCCCGCGGCTGCCGGTTTGACCTGCAGGACGTTGTTGGCAAGGTTGGTGACATCACCGACGTTGCGAAACATGTTGTGAATCCCGTCTTCCAGAAACTGCGGCGTCACGAACTGATAGCCCTGAGCGATTGGCTTCAGTGCATAGGTGTCGACGAAATCATTAAACTGGAAGATAGGACGATTGACGCTTTCCCAAGGGTCTTCTTCCGTGGCGGCCTGGGCTGCAAACGGAACCAGCAACACGCTGGCACACACACTAAGCTGAGCTAGACGATTGCTCCAGCGCATAGAAAACTCCTTGGATTGTACTGACATGGGCACTTGGCCCAGGCGATAAGCTGGCTAGTATAAGACGGAAAAGCCGATTTAGGGCAGCCTCGCGCGCATTGGCCTGTGGATGATTCACCCTGATTGAGAGCGCTTCATATCAGTGTCACTCAACTGTCACCGGCAACGCATAGGCTTGTCGCTATTTCAGGGACGTTGATATGCCGCACGCCGAAGCCTTGCCCCTCGCTGCACCCAGCCTGACCGCCGTATTGTTCGGGCTCAGCGGTTGCCTGGTGGACTTCGGCGCCCGGATACGCCAGAACGATGCTCACACGCTCGAACATGCCGAGCTCACACCTGGCGCGCTGGACAGCCTGAACAGCTTGCAGCGTCAGCAGATTCCTTGTGCCTGGCTGGACGAGTTGTCCCCCGCCCTCAGCCATTCGCTGGCCGGCGCCCTGCCTGCATGGATCAAACCCTCGCAACACCACGCAACAATCAATCCTTGGCCGGCCCCGAACGCCTGTTGGCAAGCCTTGATGGCCTTGAATGTCCAACGACTGGACGGTTGCGTGCTGGTCAGCGGCGAACCGCGATTGCTGCAATCGGGACTGAACGCCGGGCTGTGGACGATCGGCCTGGCGTCCTGCGGCTCGCTTTGCGGGTTGGCACCCAGCGCATGGCAGGCCTTGAGCCAAAAGGAACGCGAGCATCGGCGCGGTAAAGCGACCGTGCAGCTGTTCAGTCTGGGCGTACATTCGGTGATCGATCACTTGGGCGAACTCGATACCTGCCTGGCCGACATCAGCCTGCGTCGGCTCAAGGGCGAAAAGCCCTGATCGAGATCATGCACGTTGCACAGGAGTGGATTAATCTAAAGGCAAGCCATAGACCTTTGGCGCGCTGCTGCGGTCTATGCCAGTGCCTATCGATAAAAGGAAGAACGCCATGCCTGCCCGCGAACTGCAAGAACAGCTCAATACTCTGCGCGAGCAATTGGAACAGAATCCGCCCCTGACGGAAGCCGAGCGCGAAGACCTGCACGCGCTGATGCAACAGATCGAATTGGAGCTCGAGATCGAAACCAAAACCCAGGACTCCAGCCTCGCCGACAATGTGAACCTGGCCGTCGAGCGCTTCGAAATTGAACACCCTACCCTTGCTGGCACCTTGCGCAACATCGTGCAAGCCTTGGCCAACATGGGGATCTGAACCCTCCAGATGCAAAAAAGCCCCGCTATCGCTAGCGGGGCTTTTTCATTTCTAGGAAATGCTTTCCCTTGTGGGAGCGGGCTTTATTGGCGGACCAACCGATGGTTCGGCAATTGCACGTCTTCAGTGCTGCGATACGGGTTGATGTCCAGCCCACCACGCCGCACATACCGCGCATAGACCGTCAACTTTTCCGGTTTCAGCAACCGCTGCAAGTCGAGAAAAATCCGCTCCACGCACTGTTCATGGAAGTCCGAGTGCTGACGGAAGCTCACGATGTACTCCAGCAGACTCGCGTGATCCAGCGCCGCGCCACGGTATTCCACCGCTACGCTGCCCCAGTCCGGCTGGCTGGTGACCGGGCAGTTGGATTTGAGCAAATGGCTGTGCACGCTCTCTTCGACAATGCGCGAATCGTCGCAACGCAGCAGCTCCGGACGCGGATGCTCGTAGTTGCTGACGCTGATTTCCAGGTCATCGATGCACACGCCCGGCAACGCCACAACGCCTTCGGCTTCAACATCCTTGAGGCTACGAATTCGCACACCAACCGGCTTGCCGGCAGCGGCCGACAGGTCTTCCACCAGCGTCGCTTCAAGGGTCGCGGTGTCGGCAAAAGGCGTCTGGTTCAACGAGTTCAGGTACAGCTTGAACGACTTCGACTCGATGATGTTCGGCGAATCCGCCGGGATGCTGAATTCGCCAATCGCCACCACCGGTTTGCCGGACGGCAACAGCCACGACAGCTCGAAGCAGTTCCAGAAGTCCACACCTTTGTAGGGCAGGGTCTGCGCCGTCAGGCCCAACTCGGCCCATTTCGCAGTGCGCGGGATCGGGAACAGCAGGGACGGCGTATAGGTGGCGATGTATTCGCTGGATTTGCCCAGCGGCGAGTGTTCGGCTGCGGGATGCATGGCGGAAACCTGACTGAAGAATCAGCGGATTCTACCAGCCTTTGCGCCCGCCTTTGAGTGCTTACTGACTGACAGTCAGTTTGCCGACCATGCCTGCCTGATAGTGGCCGGGAATATTGCAGGCAAATTCCAGGTTCGTGGCCTTGGTGAAGGTCCAGGTCAGCTCGGCGGTTTTACCCGGTTCGACGAAGACGCTGTTCGGGTCATCATGCTTCATCATTCCGTGATCCATGCCCGCCATCGAACCGTGGTCCATTTCCTTCATGCCTGTAGGCGTGAGCATGCCGCTCTGCTGCATCTTCAACATTTCCTGCTGATGCCGGGCATGCATCGCTGCGTCGCCGAGGTTGAATTCATGCAGCAACTGGCCTTTATTCACCAACACAAAACGAACCGTCTCACCGGCCTTGATATCAATCGCCTTGGCGGTGAACGACATGTCGCCCATCATCACCTCGACACTGCGGGTCGCCTTGGCCGCCGGGGCCGGTTGACCGAAATCGTAGGTAGGCGCCGGTGATGCCCACACCGGCGCGCTCAGTGCCAACAAGCACGCGGCCAGCACCCAAGGTTTGCGCAAAAACATAGTCGTACTCCAACAAGATAAGGTTCAGCCTGTGGAAAACTCTAAACTGTCGCCACTGCCCGCAACCTGACAGCCAGATTACAACTGTGTCAGGTTGGCCTGTACCACCGTTGCCCACGGTATAAAGCGTTCGTTCCATTTGCCTCGAGTCGCCCATGAAACTGCTGATCGTCGAAGACCAACCGAAAACCGGCCACTACCTGCGCCAGGGCCTGACCGAGGCCGGTTTCACCACCGAGCTGGCGGCCGACGGCAATACCGGGCAACAACTGGCGTTGAGTGGCGATTACGCGCTGTTGATCCTTGATGTGATGCTACCGGGCCGCGATGGCTGGCAAATTCTGCAAGCGGTACGCGGCTCCGGTCTCGATACGCCGGTACTTTTTCTGACGGCGCGAGATGCGGTGGAGGACAGAGTCCACGGCCTCGAACTCGGCGCCGACGATTATCTGGTCAAGCCGTTCGCCTTCTCCGAATTGCTGGCGCGGGTCCGCAGCTTGTTGCGACGTGGCAGTGCTTCGCCGCAGGAAACCAGCCTGCAACTGGCCGACTTGCGCATGGATTTGATCCGCCGCCGGGTAGAGCGAGGCGGTCAGCGCATCGACCTGACAGCCAAGGAATTCGCGCTGCTGGAAATGCTCCTGCGGCGCCAGGGCGAAGTGTTGCCCAAATCGCTGATCGCCTCCCAGGTCTGGGACATGAATTTCGACAGCGACACCAATGTCATCGAGGTCGCGATCCGCCGTTTGCGCCTGAAGGTCGACGATGAGTTCCCCAACAAGCTGATTCATACCGTGCGCGGCATGGGTTATGTCCTTGAAGAGCGCCCTGCCTGATGCGTCGACTTTCGCTGAGCAGCCGTCTGGCGCTGCTGTTTGCGGCCTGTACCGCCGTGGTTTCATTGTTTGCCGGAGTATTGTTCAGTCGCGCCAGTGAGGCGCACTTCATTGAGCTCGACCAGCAGTTGCTGGAGGGCAAGTTGATTGGTTTGCGTCGGGCGCTGCACGACATTCAGTCGAGTGAAAGCGAAGTCAAACTGGCTGACGAGCTGAGCCAGCAGGCGGATCTGTCGCTGCGAATCACCGGCAGCGATGGCCAGCGCTGGTATGACAGCTCGGCGCGGCTACCGCAAAAAACCCCGCAAAAACCGGGTTTATCCACGCTGAACGATGACGGCACCGATTATCGCGTGCTGAATGCGCCGTTATTTGTCGACCGCCCCGATTCACCACAACTGACCTTGCTGCTGGACATCACCCATCACCAGCACTTTCTTCAACGCATGCAGCACCTGATCTGGCTGACTGTCGGTTTGTCAGCGCTGGCCACCGCGCTGCTCGGTGCGTGGGCGGCGCGCAGTGGCTTGCGCCCGTTGCGGCGTATGAGTGCGATTGCCAGCGGCGTATCGGCACAATCGCTCAATGCCCGGCTGCCCGAAGCGAATATGCCGTCGGAGCTCACGGAATTGGCCCACAGCTTCAACGCCATGCTCGGACGCCTCGACGACTCGTTTCAACGTCTTTCGGCGTTTTCCGCTGACATCGCCCATGAACTGCGCACGCCACTGTCGAACCTGCTGACCCACACCCAGGTCACCCTCACCCGCCCTCGGCCGATAGAGGATTATCGCGAAGCGCTGCACAGCAACCTCGAAGAACTGCAATGGATGGCGCAACTGGTCAACGACATGCTGTACCTGGCCAAGGCTGACCATGGTTTGCTGACGCCCAAGCACGAATCCCTGGAACTGGCAGAAGAAGCGGATGTGTTATTGGAGTTCTTTGCGCCGTTGGCGGAAGACGCCCGGGTGACAATGAGCCGTGACGGCTGCGCGCGGATGGCGGGCGACCGCAGCATGTTGCGGCGTGCGCTGTCGAATCTTCTGGATAACGCGATGCGGTTTACGCCCGCTGATGGCGAGGTTCGGGTGCGGATTGTCGATCAGGTCAACGGCTTGAGCTTAACGGTTGAGAACAGTGGCGAAGGCATTGATGCGGCGTTGCTGCCGCGATTGTTTGACCGGTTTTATCGGGGTGATCCGGCGCGCCAGGAAGGCAGCAGTGAACATGCGGGGTTGGGTTTGGCGATTACGCAGTCGATCATTCGTGCCCATGGTGGACAGATTCGATGTGAATCGGAGAATGGGTGGACGCGGTTTGTGATTGAGTTGCCGAAGGGGGATTGAGGCCAGCAGTTCTGGCCCCATCGCGAGCAGGCTCGCTCCCACAGTGACCGAGTTGAATCACAATATTGTGAACGGCCCAAAAACCTGTAGGAGCGAGGCTTGCCCGCGATGACGGTGTAACGGCTTACGAATAACGCAACGCGTGAGCCGGCTCGATCTTCGCCGCACGCCAAGCCGGGTATACCGTCGCCAGGAAGCTCAAGACGAACCCCGCCGAGCAGATCAACAGCACATCCCCACCCTGCAGTTCCGAAGGCAGGTTGCTGACGAAATACACGTCGGAACTGAAGATGTGCTGGCCACTGACCCGCTCCATCCAGCCCACCAACTCACTGACGTTCAACGCCGCAATCACGCCGAGCACCCCACCGATCAAGGTGCCGACAACCCCGATCACCGTGCCCTGCACCATGAAGATCGCCATGATCTGCCGCGGTGTCGCGCCGATGGTGCGCAGGATCGCGATGTCCGCGCCCTTGTCGTTCACCACCATGATCAGCGTTGCGATGATGTTGAACGCCGCCACCGCGACGATCATCAGCAACAGCAGACCAATCATGGTTTTTTCCATCTTCATCGCACTGAACAGGCTGCCCTGGGTGTGGGTCCAGTCGTCAGCCCTGTAAGCAGTGCCCAGCCCGCTGGCAACATCACTGGAGACCTTCGGCGCCGCGTACAAATCCTTCACCGCCAAACGCACGCTCTGCACCTGATTCGGTTCCCAGTGCTGCATCTGCGCGGCATCGGCGACGTGGATCAGCGCCATCGAGCCATCCAGCTCGGCGCCGACCTTGAACACGCCGACCACATTCAGCCGCTGCATGCGCGGGGTGATGCCCCCCGGTGCGCTGCTGATTTCCGGCACGATCAGAGTGATCTTGTCGCCGACGTTCAAGCGGAAACGTCGCGCAGTGATTTCGCCGATCACCACGCCAAACTCGCCCGGTTTCAAGGCATCGAGACGGCCCTGAACAATGTGCTTGGCGACAATAGAGACCTTGCCTTCCAGCGCCGGATCAACACCGCTGACCTGGATCGGCTGCATCGTGCCTTTATAGGAGAGCATGCCTTCCATCTCGGTGAACGGCACAGCAGCGGTGACTTCCGGATTTTTCATCGCGGCGGCGGCCACGGGCTGCCAATCGTCGATCGGCTTCACGCCAACGATGGTCGCGTGCGGCACCATGCCGAGGATGCGCGAGCTCATCTCGCGTTGGAAGCCGTTCATCACCGACAGCACCACGATCATCGCCAGCACACCGAGGGCGAGGCCGATCATCGAGGTCATCGAGATGAAGGAAACAAAGCGATTGCGACGCTTGGCGCGGGTATAGCGCGTGCCGATAAAGATCGATAACGGTCTGAACATTCGCTGGGGCACCGTATAAAAATAAAAGACCCGACGCGTTCTTCACACGTCGGGTTTCGGTCAATCAGATGGGCGTCAGGCAACCTTCCTGCAAATGCAGGACGCGATCCATCTGGCGGGCCAGGTTCATGTCGTGAGTCACCACCAGGAACGCCGTGCGCATCGAGGTGCTGAGTTCCAGCATCAAATCCTGAATGCCCTGGGCGGTGTGGGAGTCGAGGTTGCCGGTCGGCTCGTCGAGCATCACCAGGCCTGGCTTGTTCACCAGCGCGCGGGCGATGGCCACACGCTGACGTTCGCCGCCGGACAGTTCGGCCGGTTTGTGCTCCAGGCGATGGCCCAGCCCTACCCGCTCCAGCAACGCGGTCGCACGCTGACGCGCTTCCGGGATCGCGGTCTTGCCGATCAGCAGCGGCATGCAGACGTTTTCCAGCGCGGTGAACTCAGGCAGCAAATGGTGGAACTGGTAAACGAAACCCAGCGACCGGTTGCGCAGCAGGCCGCGATTCTTCTCGCTCAGGGCCGACAACTCTTCGCCGTCGAGCCAGACGCTGCCCTTGGTCGGCGTGTCGAGACCGCCCAACAGGTTGAGCAAAGTACTTTTGCCCGAACCCGAGGTGCCGACAATTGCCACGCGCTCACCCGGATGCAACTCCAGTTGCAGGCCGGCCAGCACTTCTACCGACTCCGGGCCTTCCTCGTAGGATTTGCCCAGGTCGCGGCAGCTCAAGATTGCTTTATCACTCATACCCAACTCACTCATAACGTAGCGCCTCCGCAGGCTGGGTGCGCGCGGCACGCCAGGCTGGATACAGGGTGGCGAGGAAACTCAGGACCAACGCGGCGGCGCAGACCATCAATACGTCCTGGCTCTGCACTTGCGACGGCAGGTAATCGATGAAGTAGACGTCGGCGTTGAGGAACTTATGGCCGATCAACCCTTCGAGGGCTGAGATAGCGGCGCTGACGTTCAGCGCGGCGAAAATCCCGACCACGGCGCCGATCAGCGTACCGATCACGCCAATGACCGTGCCCTGGACCATGAAGATCGCCATGATCTGCCCCGGCGTGGAGCCCAGGGTGCGCAGAATCGCGATGTCGCCCTTCTTGTCGTTCACCACCATCACCAGTGTAGAAATGATGTTGAACGCGGCGACGGCGACGATCAGCAGCAACAGCAGGCCGATCATGGCTTTTTCCATGCGGATCGCCTGATACAGATTGCCATGGGTGCGTGTCCAGTCCCGGGCATAGAAATGGTCTTCGCCAAGTTGCTGGGCGATGTTCCACGCCGTGCGCGGGGCCTGGAACAGGTCGTCGAACTTCAGGCGGATGCCCTGGACCTGATCCGGTATCCAGCGATGCAACTTTGCCAGATCCTGCAGGTTCGTCACGCCCAGATAGCCGTCGATCTCACCGGCGCCGACATGAAAGATGCCGACCACAGTAAAGCGTTTCATGCGCGGGAACATCCCGGCCGGGGTGACGGTGACTTCCGGCGCCACGAACGTCAGCTTGTCGCCGATGGCCGCGCCGAGCTTCGCGGCAGCCTTGTCGCCGATGACGATGCCGAAGCTGCCTGGCGTGAGGTCGTCGAGTTTGCCCTGCTGCATGAAGTTATCAATGATCGAGACCTGGCGTTCCAGCGCAGGGTCGATGGCATTGAGCAGGACTTTGGAGACCTTGCCGTTGTTGGTTAGCAAGCCCTGCATCTGGGTGAACGGCGCCACGGCCGTCACCTGCGGGTTCTGCTTGACCTTGGCGGCCAGGCTTTGCCAGTCGCTGATCGGTTCACCGGACTCGATGGTCGCGTGGGGCACCATGCCCAGCACGCGGGTGCGCATCTCATGATCGAAGCCGTTCATGACCGACAGCACGACGATCATCACGACCACGCCGAGGGCGAGTCCGATCATTGAGGTCAGGGAAATGAACGACACAAAATGATTGCGACGCTTTGCACGGGTATAACGCGTGCCAATAAATACGAAGAGAGGTCTGAACATGTCGGGGCTTGTTCGGAGGGAAAAGGAACGTCCTTGTGGCGGGGGTCGATAACCAGCTTTACACTCAGACCACCGCCGCTACCATGGGTTCGCCATGTCGACATTAGATGAAGAAGATCGCCGCGAATACTACCGTATCGAGGACACGATCGCACTGGAAATTCGGCCCCTGTCCGCTCCCGAAGCTGCAGGCCAGGAAGTGTTGCAGGATGCTTCCCCTCTGTTCAACTTGCTCAGCGAACTGCACCTGAGCGAATTCGAGTCGCAGCACCTGCTGCGCCAGATCAGTGAGCGCGACCGCAACCTCGCAGCGTTCCTGAAATCCCAGAACAAACGCATCGATCTGCTGAGCCAGGTGATCGCCATCACCGTGCTCGGGCAGATCGGCGAGCCGCAGCCGGTGATCATTTCCGAAGGCGGCATCGACTTTCAATACCCGACACCCATCGCCGTGGGCGCGCACCTGTCGGTCAAGCTGGTACTGATGCCGCAAGCCCTCGGCCTGTTGCTGCGGGCCAAGGTCACGCATTGCGATCGCAAGGCGGGTGCCTACGACGTCGGCACCGAGTTCGAATACCCGACCGACGCGCAGCGCCAATTGCTCGCCCGCTACATTTTGCAGAAGCAGGCCCAGGAACGACGTCTGGCCCGCGAAAACGAATCAGGCATTTAATTTAAGGAAGAACCGTGACTCTCATCTACGGCCATCGCGGCGCCAAGGGCGAAGCACCGGAAAACACGCTGACCAGTTTTCAGCAATGCCTCAAGCACGGCGTGCGCCGCTGCGAACTGGACCTGCACCTGTCCATGGACAACGAGTTGATGGTCATCCACGACCCGACGCTCAAACGCACTACCGACCGACGCGGCAAGGTCGTCGAGCACACGGCGGCAGAACTGGTGACCTACGACGCACGCAAGGGCGGTCCGGGCTGGATCAAGCCCTGCCCGATCCCAACGCTGGAAGAACTGTTCGAGAAATGCGATTTCGAGCACTGGCAGCTGGAAGTCAAAAGCGCTTCACGCACCCGCGCCGCGACGACCGTGCTGGCGATTCGCGAAATGGCCCAGCGTTTCGGCCTGCTCGACAAGGTCACGATCACGTCGAGCTCACGTGAAGTACTGAAAGCCGCGCTCGACCTGGTGCCGGACGTGTCCCGTGGATTGGTGGCCGAGTATGCGTGGCTGGACCCGTTGAAGGTCGCGCAAAGTTATGGCTGTGAGATTCTGGCGCTGAACTGGACCCTGTGTACGCCGGAACGCCTGCAGAAGGCGCAGCGTCAGGGGTTGCATGTGTCGGTGTGGACAGTCAACGAGCCCGCGCTGATGCGCAGACTCGCCGACTTCGGCGTTGACAGCCTGATTACAGACTTTCCCGGTTTGGCCAGCGCCACCCTCGAGAGTTGCTGAAATCGGTCTCCCCGGCCGGCTCAGGCCACCGGCCGGAGCCGCTCAAAAAAGCCGGTTGAGGCCATCGTACGCCGCTACCCGATAGGCTTCGGCCATGGTCGGGTAGTTGAACGTCGTGTTGACGAAGTACTTCAAGGTGTTCAATTCGCCCGGCTGGCTCATGATCGCCTGGCCGATGTGCACGATCTCTGACGCCTGATAACCGAAGCAGTGAACGCCCAGCACTTCCAGGGTCTCGCGGTGGAACAGGATTTTCAGCATGCCCTGAGGCTCGCCGGCAATCTGTGCACGCGCCATACTCTTGAAGAACGCCTTGCCCACTTCGTACGGCACCTTGGCCTGGGTCAGCTCCTGCTCGTTCTTGCCGATCGAGCTGATCTCCGGAATGGTGTAGATGCCGGTCGGCACGTCATTCACGAAGCGCCAGCTATTGTTATCGACGATGCTGCCAGCGGCCGAACGACCCTGGTCGTGCGCGGCACTGGCCAGGCTCGGCCAGCCGATCACGTCACCGGCGCCGTAAATGTTCGGTACGCAGGTGCGGTAGGCTTCGTCGACTTCGATCTGGCCACGGCTGTTGACCTTCACGCCGATGTTTTCCAGGCCCAGCTGATCGGTGTTGCCGGTACGGCCGTTACACCAGAGCAAGGCGTCGGCCTTGATCTTCTTGCCGGACTTGAGGTGCAGGATCACGCCGTTGTCCACGCCTTCGACGCGGTCGTAGTCTTCGTTGTGGCGAACCGTGATGTTGTTGTTGCTGAAGTGATAGCTCAGGGCCTGGGAAATTTCCGAGTCCAGGAAACTCAGCAACTGACCACGGTTGTCCACCAGTTCGACCAGTACACCCAGGCCACTGAAGATCGACGCGTACTCGCAACCGATCACACCAGCGCCGTAAACAATGAGTTTGCGCGGGGTGTGGCCGAGGCTGAGGATGGTGTCGCTATCGTAGATACGCGGGTGATGGAAATCGATGTCCGCCGGGCGATAAGGACGCGAACCGGTGGCGATGATGATGTGCTTGGCCACCAGTTTTTCGACCACGCCGTTGGCGCAGACCACTTCGATGGTTTGCTCGTCGGCGAAGCTGCCGGTGCCGAAGAACACGTCGACGCGGTTACGGGCGTAGTAGCCAGTGCGCGAGGCGACTTGTTTGGAAATGACTTTTTCTGCGCTTTTCAGCACGTCCGGGAACGAGAACCAGCGCGGCTCACCAATCGCCCGGAACATCGGGTTGGTATTGAACTGCATGATCTGCCGGACCGAGTGACGCAGTGCCTTGGACGGGATGGTACCCAGGTGGGTGCAGTTGCCGCCGACCTGGCGACGGCTATCGACCATCGCCACCTTGCGCCCTGCTTTGGCGGCGTTCATTGCCGCGCCTTCTCCCGCCGGGCCGGAACCCAGTACCACCACGTCGTAGTTGTAGACAGCCATGCGTACTCCTCAGAACAGGCCGCGGCGCCCTCGGCACCTGCGGCTAAATCACGCCGATCTGTGGCGTGAAGGAACAATTTGGGGCCAATGCAGAACCCGGACACAGTCTATAGAAGCGTCAACGCCGGGCACATTAACCCTTGGTCGCGTCGTAGGCTAGTTTTGCCTGCACTACAACGCCAGTCTTCAATGCGCTGATCGCCGCAATCATTTGGTTTTACCACCACTGAGGCGCTCAAAAGCCTGATTGGTTCGTGTGACGAAACCTGTATCGGCACGAATCACAAAAAATGCGCCGATATCGTGTTTTTCTGCGTAGTCCCAACCGCGCTCCGGGCCGAGAATCAGCAACAGCGTCGATAAGCCATCGGCCATTAACGCGGAAGGATTAATCACCGTGACTGATGCCAGGGTGTGCGAGACCGGCGCACCAGTGCGGGCATCGAAGGTGTGGGAATAGCGCTTGCCGTCCTGCTGAAAATAATTGCGGTAGTCGCCGGAGGTGGACAGACCGTAGCCGTCGATGGCGATGATGCGTTCGGCCACTTGCTGGTCGTCGCGGGGTTCTTCCAGCGCGATCTTCCAGGCTGAGCCATCGAGCTTTTTGCCCGCAGCCTTCAGCTCCCCGGTGACTTCGGCGAGGTAGTTGTGGATTCCCATCGCTTCGAGTTTTTCGGCAATGGTGTCGACGGCGTAACCGGCGGCGATGCTGTTGAAGTCGACTTCGACGGCGGCATCCTTGCACAGCTGATCGCGGTCGATGCGCAGGTGCTGGTAGCCGACCCGCTGCCTTACTTCGGCGAGCGCTTGAGCTGCGGGGACTTTTTCCTCGCGGGCCTGCGGGCCGAAACCCCAAAGGTTGAGCAACGGTTCCACCGTCAGGTCGTAGGAGCCTTCGCTTTGTTCTGAGAGTTGCTCGCCGACGCGTACCAGTTTGAGGATTGAGGCTGGCATTTTCTGACAGCGATTGGCAGGCAAGTCGTTGAAGCGCTCGATGTCGGAGTCGCTGCGATAAGTCGACATTTGCTGATCGACGTCGGCGAGGATTTTTTCTACTTCGGCCTGCACCGCTTTCGGCCCGGGCGTGGAGGAATGTCTTGCGTATTGAATGGAATAACGACTGCCCATGGTCGGGCCGTCGAAGCGTTCCAGGCTGTCGCCGTTGCCACAACCGGACAAAACGCCGGCCAGCACCACAAGTCCACCCCACCGTCCAGTTAACAAATCTTCATCTCCCCTCAAAACCGCGCCCGCCATTATGGGCCTCAGAGCGCATGGGAGCGAGGTCTGCCAGTGCCCGTCAGTAAGACGCAAAATCTGAGGGAGCGAACCTGCTCGCTCCCTCAGGCCCAGCGTTTCAAGCAAGATTTACCAGCGTGAGTACCTGAAAATGTCTTCCAATACGAGCAAAGGCAAAGCGATTTTTCGCGTTGTCAGCGGTAACTTTCTCGAAATGTTCGACTTTATGGTCTACGGCTTTTACGCCACGGCCATTGCCAAAACCTTCTTCCCTGCCGACAGCGCGTTCGCCTCCCTGATGTTGTCGCTGGCCACTTTTGGTGCCGGCTTCCTGATGCGCCCACTGGGTGCGATTTTCCTCGGCGCCTACATCGACCGTCATGGCCGCCGCAAAGGCTTGATCATCACCCTGGCGATGATGGCGGCCGGTACGGTGCTGATTGCCTGCGTGCCGGGTTACGCCACCCTCGGCGTCGCCGCGCCGTTGCTCGTGTTGTTCGGCCGACTGCTGCAAGGCTTCTCGGCCGGCGTGGAACTGGGCGGTGTCTCGGTGTACCTGGCGGAGATTTCCACCCCGGGCCGCAAGGGCTTCTTTGTCAGTTGGCAGTCCGCCAGCCAGCAAGCCGCAGTGGTGTTCGCCGGTCTGCTCGGCGTCGGTTTGAACCATTGGCTCAGCCCGGAAGAGATGGGTGACTGGGGCTGGCGCGTGCCATTCCTGATCGGCTGCATGATCGTGCCGGTGATTTTCGTGATTCGTCGTTCGCTGGAAGAAACCCCGGAGTTCCAGGCGCGCAAACACCGGCCTACCCTGCGCGACGTGGTCCGCTCGATCAGTCAGAACTTCGGCATCGTCATCGCCGGCATGGCGCTGGTGGTGATGACCACCGTGTCGTTCTACTTGATCACTGCCTACACCCCGACCTTTGGCAAAGCCGAACTGCACCTGTCCGATCTGGATGCGTTGTTGGTGACAGTGTGCATCGGCCTGTCGAACTTCTTCTGGTTGCCGGTGATGGGTGCTGTGTCCGACAAAATCGGGCGTAAACCCCTACTGCTGACGGCGACCATTCTGGCGATCCTCACGGCCTACCCTGCCCTGTCGTGGCTGGTGGCAAACCCGAGCTTCAGCCATTTGCTGATTGTCGAGTTGTGGCTGTCGTTCCTGTACGGCTCGTACAACGGCGCCATGGTCGTGGCGCTGACCGAGATCATGCCGGTGGAAGTTCGTACGACTGGTTTCTCGTTGGCCTACAGCCTGGCGACTGCAACGTTCGGCGGGTTTACACCGGCGGCGTGCACGTACCTGATCCATGTGCTGGACAACAAAGCGGCACCGGGGATCTGGCTCAGTGGCGCGGCGGTGTTGGGGTTGATCGCGACGCTGGTGTTGTTCAAAGGCAATCGGCATGAACTGCGGACTGCGCAGGCTTCTGTGGCTGGCGGCGCTTGATAGATCGCCATCGCTAGCAGGCTAGCTCCCACACTGGATGTGTAGCGTTCACAAGTCCCCTGTGGGAGCTAGCCTGCTAGCGATGAGGCGGGTGCTGGCAACAAAGACCTGACAGACACACAAACAAAAACGCCCCGACCAAAGTCGGGGCGTTTTCATGTGCAGCTAAGGCTTAGCGCGGGAATGCTGGCGGGTTTACACCGGCCATGTCTTCCATCACACGAACCACCTGGCAGCTGTAACCGAATTCGTTGTCGTACCAAACGTACAGAACAACGCGGTTGTCTTGGGTGATGGTCGCTTCAGCGTCCACAACGCCTGCGTGGCGCGAGCCAACGAAGTCGGTGGAAACCACTTCCTGCGAGTTGACGTAGTCGATTTGCTTATGCAGATCGGAGTGCAACGCCATGTAGCGCAGGTAATCGTTCATCTCTTCACGGGTAGCGGCTTTCTCAAGGTTCAGGTTGAGAATGGCCATCGACACGTTTGGCGTCGGAACGCGGATCGCGTTACCGGTCAGCTTGCCGGCCAGTTCAGGCAGAGCCTTGGCAGCAGCGGTGGCAGCACCGGTCTCGGTGATCACCATGTTCAGCGCGGCACTACGGCCACGGCGATCGCCTTTGTGGAAGTTGTCGATCAGGTTCTGGTCGTTGGTGTACGAGTGAACGGTTTCGACGTGGCCATTGATGATGCCGAACTTGTCGTTGACAGCCTTCAGTACCGGCACGATGGCGTTGGTGGTGCAGGAAGCGGCCGACACGATCTTGTCATCAGCGGTGATTTCACCGTGGTTGATGCCGTGAACGATGTTCTTCAGCTTGCCTTTACCCGGCGCGGTCAGAACAACGCGATCGATACCCGGGCAAGTCAGGTGCTGGCCCAGGCCATCGGCGTCACGCCATACACCGGTGTTGTCCACCAGCAGCGCGTCTTTGATGCCGTACTGGGTGTAATCCACTTCAGTCGGGTTTTTCGCGTAGATAACCTGGATCAGGTTGCCGTTGGCGGTGATGGTGTTGTTGACTTCATCAATGGTGATGGTGCCATCGAACGGACCATGAACCGAGTCACGACGCAGCAGGCTTGCACGCTTGACCAGATCGTTCTCGGCGCCCTTGCGGACAACGATGGCGCGCAGACGCAGGCCGTCGCCACCACCGGTTTTCTCGATCAGGATGCGCGCCAGCAGACGACCGATACGACCGAAGCCGTACAGGACAACGTCGGTGCCTTTACGAGCGGCAACGTTTTGCTGACCAACGACGTCAGCCAGTTCTTCGCGAACGAACTGCTCGGCAGTGCGGCCATTGCCTTCGGCCTTGAACTTGACGGCAAGCTTGCCCAAGTCAACCGAAGCGGCGCCGAGCTTGAGCTCGCTCATCGCCTTGAGCAGCGGGAATGTTTCGTGGACGGACAATTCGCTGTCATCGGACTGACGATGACGAGCAAAGCGGTGAGCTTTGAGAATCGCAATGACTGAACGATTGATCAGGCTGCGGCCATAGATCGAGCTCACCACATTGTTATTGCGGTAGAGCTGACCGATAAGCGGAATCATCGCTTCTGCGAGTGCTTCACGGTCGATCCATTCACCAAGACACTGGTCGGGCTTCTGAGTCACGGGAACCTTCCACATGTAGGGGCAGAAAAAAGGGGCTACATTATGCCGCCGAGTGCCTCTCGTAGCAATGCGCGCCTGTCGCGCGATCCGTAACAAATTCCTGTTCAAAAAAATTACGCACCGCTAAAGCCCAGTAAAACCGTGGCTTTCAGCGCAGTCAATTTTTTGGAGACACCGCTGTCTTATCCGTAACCCTCCGTAACACTCGGTCGTTTTGCCACTACATAATCATCAATTTTCAGCAAAAAACCGGCGGATTTTGTCTTTACCACTACATTTCGCCAAACCGGCGTAATAGACACATCTGCAACTGACAGGCGGCACCCGGGGCCGCTACAATTACCGACTTTGTCGCAACGCTTGGAGCTCAACCTTCCGTGCCCGTTCTGCGTCTACCGCTTCTCCCTGCCGCGGCAGGTAAACAGCACTGGGGCAACCTGCCCGGTGCCGCCCTGAGCCTGGCCATTGCCGAGGCTGCCAGCGCTGCCAAGCGCTTTACCCTGCTGCTGACCGCCGACAGCCAAAGTGCCGAACGGCTGGAACAGGAGCTGAGTTTCTTCGCCCCGGATTTGCCCGTATTGCATTTCCCGGACTGGGAGACCCTGCCCTACGATCTGTTTTCGCCACACCAGGACATCATTTCCCAGCGCATCGCAGCCTTGTACAGGTTGCCGGAGCTGAGTCATGGCGTATTGGTCGTGCCGATCACCACCGCGCTGCACCGCCTGGCGCCGACCAAGTTCCTGCTCGGCAGCAGCCTGGTGCTGGACGTTGGCCAGAAGCTCGACGTCGAGCAGATGCGCACCCGACTTGAAGCCAGCGGCTATCGCTACGTCGACACGGTGTACGAACACGGCGAATTCACCGTCCGCGGCTCGCTGATCGACCTGTTCCCGATGGGCAGCAAACTGCCCTTCCGTATCGACCTGTTCGACGACGAAATTGAGACGCTGCGTACCTTCGATCCGGAAAACCAGCGCTCCATCGATAAAGTCGACACCGTTCGCCTGTTGCCCGCGCGGGAATTCCCACTGCAGAAAGACGCGGTCACCCGTTTCAAGGCGCGCTTCCGTGAGCGTTTCGATGTCGACTTCCGTCGCTGCCCGATCTTCCAGGATTTGAGCAGCGGGATCACGCCGGCCGGTATCGAGTACTACCTGCCGCTGTTCTTCGACGAAACCTCGACGCTGTTCGATTACCTGCCCCAGGACACCCAAGTGTTTTCCCTGCCGGGCATCGAGCAAGCGGCGGAAAACTTCTGGAACGATGTGCGCAACCGCTATGAAGAGCGCCGCGTCGATCCTTCCCGTCCTTTATTGCCACCGGCCGAGCTGTTCCTGCCGGTGGAAGACTGCTTTGCCCGCTTGAAGAACTGGCCGCGTGTGGTGGCCAGTCAACAGGACGTGGAAACCGGCGTCGGCCGCGAGCGCTTCCCGGCGCGCGAACTGCCGAACCTGGCCATCGAAGCCAAGGCTACCCAGCCATTGGCGGCGCTGGCCGGCTTCCTCGACGAGTTCCCCGGCCGCGTATTGTTCACCGCCGAGTCTGCGGGCCGCCGTGAAGTGCTGCTGGAATTGCTCGAACGCCTGAAGCTGCGGCCGAAAACCGTCGACAGCTGGCCGGACTTTGTCGCGAGCAAGGAGCGCCTGGCGATCACCATCGCACCGCTCGACGAGGGCTTGGTGCTCGACAATCCGGCCCTGGCGCTGGTGGCCGAAAGCCCGTTGTTCGGTCAGCGCGTGATGCAGCGTCGTCGCCGCGAAAAACGCGCCGACGCCAACAATGACGCAGTGATCAAAAACCTTACCGAGCTGCGCGAAGGCGCGCCGGTCGTGCATATCGATCACGGCGTCGGTCGCTACCTCGGGCTTGCGACCCTGGAAATCGACGATCAAGCCGCCGAGTTCCTCACGCTGCAATATGCCGAAGGCGCCAAGCTTTACGTGCCGGTGGCTAACCTGCACCTGATTGCGCGTTACACCGGTAGCGATGACGCCTTGGCCCCGCTGCACCGCCTCGGCTCGGAAACCTGGCAGAAAGCCAAACGCAAAGCCGCCGAACAGGTGCGCGACGTCGCCGCCGAATTGCTCGACATCTATGCCCGTCGCGCCGCTCGCGAAGGTTATGCCTTCGAAGACCCGAAAGCCGATTACGCGACGTTCAGCGCCGGCTTCCCGTTCGAAGAAACCCCGGACCAGCAGACCACCATCGATGCGGTCCGTGCCGACATGCTCGCCCCGAAGCCGATGGATCGCCTGGTCTGCGGCGATGTCGGATTCGGCAAGACCGAAGTGGCGATGCGCGCGGCGTTCATCGCGGTGCACGGTGGTCGTCAGGTGGCGATTCTGGTGCCGACCACCCTGCTCGCCCAACAGCATTACAACAGCTTCCGCGACCGCTTCGCCGACTGGCCGGTGAGCGTGGAAGTGATGAGCCGCTTCAAGTCGACCAAGGAAGTGAACGCCGCGGTTGCGGATCTGGCCGAAGGCAAGATCGACATCGTCATCGGCACACACAAGCTGCTGCAAGATGATGTGAAGATCAAAAACCTCGGGCTGGTGATCATCGACGAAGAGCACCGTTTTGGTGTTCGTCAGAAGGAACAACTCAAGGCCCTGCGCAGTGAAGTCGACATCCTCACGCTCACCGCCACGCCGATTCCGCGCACGCTGAACATGGCGGTGTCGGGCATGCGCGACCTGTCGATCATCGCCACGCCGCCGGCCCGTCGCCTGTCGGTGCGGACCTTCGTCATGGAGCAGAACAAAAGCACGGTCAAAGAGGCCCTGCTTCGTGAGTTGCTGCGTGGCGGTCAGGTCTACTACCTGCACAACGACGTGAAGACCATCGAGAAATGCGCCGCCGACCTCGCCGAACTGGTGCCGGAAGCGCGGATCGGCATCGGCCACGGGCAGATGCGCGAACGCGAACTCGAACAGGTGATGAGCGACTTCTACCACAAGCGTTTCAACGTGCTGATCGCCTCGACCATCATCGAAACCGGCATCGACGTGCCGAGCGCCAACACCATCATCATCGAGCGTGCCGACAAATTCGGCCTGGCGCAGTTGCACCAATTGCGCGGCCGCGTCGGTCGCAGTCACCACCAGGCTTATGCTTATTTGCTGACGCCGCCGCGTCAGCAGATCACCCCGGACGCGGAAAAGCGTCTGGAAGCGATCGCGAACACCCAGGACCTCGGCGCGGGCTTCGTGCTCGCCACCAACGACCTGGAAATCCGTGGCGCCGGCGAATTGCTGGGCGACGGTCAGAGCGGGCAGATCCAGGCCGTCGGCTTCACCCTGTATATGGAAATGCTCGAGCGCGCGGTGAAGTCGATCCGCAAGGGCGAACAACCGAACCTCGATCAGCCGCTGGGCGGTGGTCCGGAAGTCAATTTGCGCGTCCCGGCGCTGATTCCGGAAGACTACTTGCCGGACGTGCACGCCCGTCTGATTCTCTACAAACGCATTGCCTCGGCCACCGATGAGGAAGGCCTCAAGGACCTGCAAGTGGAGATGATCGACCGTTTCGGCCTGCTGCCGGAGCCGACCAAGAACCTGATGCGCATCACGGCGTTGAAGTTGCAAGCCGAACTGCTGGGCATCAAGAAAGTCGACGGTGGCCCGCAAGGCGGCCGGATCGAGTTCGCGGCGCAGACGCCTGTCGACCCGCTGACCCTGATCAAACTGATCCAGGGCCAGCCCAAACGCTACAAATTCGAAGGTGCCACGATGTTTAAATTCATGGTCCCGATGGAAAGCCCGCAAGAGCGCTTTAATACTGTAGAGGCGCTGCTTGAGTGCCTCATTCCGAAAACTGCTTGAAGGACGCCGCATGCGCCTGTTTCGTTTACTGACTTTGCTGACCACCCTGGTCGCCCCAATGGCATTTGCCGATGACCTGTACCAGGTTGAAATGATCCTGGTTCGGCAAAACGCCGTGCCTGCCATTGTCAGCAAAGCCGCCCCGGAAGACTGGGCGGCCGGCGCCCAGCGCATCAGCCCCGACAGCTTTCGCACACCGAGCCTGAATCCCGAAGTGGAAAAGCTCACCGCCAGCAATGAGTACTCGGTGTTGCTGCACAAGGCGTGGCAGCAACCGCTCGGTGAAGAAGCCACTAAAGTCGCGATCAGCGAAGGCACCGAACAATTTGGCCAATTCCCGATCGAGGGCACGTTGAGCTTGAAACTGGGGCGGTTCACCGACGTCGACGCCGACTTCTGGGTCAACCAGATCGACGCCAACGGCATGGTCACCGCCAGCGAACGCCTGAAGCAGGAAAGCCACACCAAGAACGGCCAGCTGAATTTCCTCGACAACGGCCACCTTGGCCTGCTGATCAAGATCACTTCGCTGACCGCCCCGGCACCTCGGCCAGTCCCCGATGAAATTCCGGACTGATTGAGTCCTTATGTCAGCGACCCTGAGCAAACCCCTGGCACCTTCCTGGGTCAGCCGATTCAAGGAACAGAGCCTGGAGCGTGGCCGTCGCTACGCACTGGAAAACCGCGTCAGGATCGTCGAGGCCGGCGACGCCACGATCATCGCCGCTTGCGAGGGCTCTGGCGGTAACGTTTACCGTCAGACCATCCGCCTGCGCGAGTCAGCCAAAGCGACCTTGCTGATGGTCGACGCCACGTGCACGTGCCCGGTTCACGCCAACTGCAAACATTGCGCGGCCGTGCTGCTGAAGGTGCAAGAAACCCTGGCCTACCCCGCCGCCGCACAAGACGCCGAACTGCTGGAAAAACTTCAGGCCGTGCTGGAAAACCGCAGTCCGAAGGCGCCGCCCCAAGTGCTTGTGGATAACGTGCAACCGGTGCCGCGCCTGTGGCTGGCGAGCATCGAATTCAGCGCCTTCGAACCGCGCAACGGCAAGATGCAGCGCTACATCCAGCACCGTGCGGCGCTGTCTTTCAGTTATCTCGATGAATACGTTTCCGGGCAGAAGAACGCCGACGTCCTGATTCGTCAGGAAACCCAGACGCTGCGGATAAAACGCCACCCGGAAGTCGAACAGACCTACAGGGAACAGCTGCGAATCCTCGGTTTCAAAGTCGCTACCCGCCAAAGCAAAGCCTTGCCGGAAAGTGCCGGCGAACTCTATGAGATGGTCAACGACAGCGCCTGGCTGACCTTCACCCTCAACGAACTGCCAAAGCTGCGCACTCAAGGCTGGGAGCTGCAGATCGACGAAGATTTCGGCTTCGACCTGACCGCGGTGGACGACTGGTATGCCACCGTCGAACAGGCGCCGGAGCGCGACTGGTTTGATCTGGAGCTGGGGATCATCGTCAACGGCGAGCGCCTGAGCTTGCTGCCGATCCTGCTGAACCTGATGCGCTCCCACACCGAAATCCTCAATCCGGAACGCCTCGCCCGGCGGCGTGACGACGAACTGATTCTGGTGAACATCCCCAACCGCCCGAATTCCGAGTACGGCCCCTTGCAGGTCGCCCTGCCCTTCGGCCGGTTGAAACCGGTGCTGGCGACCCTTGGCGAGTTCTACCTGCAAGAGCCCGGCGAAACCACGCTGCGCCTGAGCAAGGCCGACGCGACACGCCTGAACCCGTTGGAAGGCATGCCGCTGCTTTGGGAAGGTGGCGAGCAGATCCGCACGTTTGCCCAGCGCCTGCGGGACATCAAGGATTACACCGCGACGGCCCCCGAAGGTTTGAACGCAATCTTGCGCCCGTATCAGCTGGAAGGCCTGAGCTGGATGCAATCGTTGCGGCAACTGGAAGTCGGCGGCATTCTCGCGGACGACATGGGTCTGGGTAAAACCCTACAGACCCTGGCGCATATTCTCAGCGAGAAAATCGCCGGGCGCCTCGACCGGCCGTGCATGGTGGTGATGCCCACCAGCCTGATCCCGAACTGGCTCGACGAAGCGGCGCACTTTACGCCGCAACTCAACGTGCTGGCGCTGTACGGCGCCAGTCGCAAAAAGCATTTCGACCATCTGGCCGATTACGACCTGATCCTCACCACCTATGCGCTGCTGCCCAAGGACGTCGAACGTCTGGCCGCTCAGCCTCTGCACGTGCTGGTGCTGGATGAAGCGCAATACATCAAGAACCCCAACAGCAAGGCTGCCCAGGCGGCCCGCGAGTTGAATGCGCGTCAGCGTCTGTGCCTGAGTGGTACGCCGCTGGAAAACCACTTGGGCGAACTGTGGTCGCTGTTTCACTTCCTGTTGCCCGGCTGGCTCGGCGACGTCAAAAGCTTCAACCGCGATTACCGCGTGCCGATTGAAAAGCGCGCCAGTGAAGTCAGACTTCAGCACCTCAATGGTCGGATCAAACCGTTCCTGTTGCGCAGAACCAAGGAACAGGTCGCGACGGAGTTGCCACCCAAGACCGAAATCATCCATTGGGTCGAACTCAACGAAGCCCAACGCGATGTGTATGAAACCATGCGCCTGGCGATGGACAAGAAAGTCCGCGACGAGATCACCCGCAAAGGCGTGGCGCGCAGCCAGATCATCATTCTTGAAGCGCTGCTGAAGCTGCGCCAGGTGTGCTGCGATTTACGCTTGGTCAACGATGCCGCACTGCCGACGCGCGGCAGCACCTCGGGCAAGCTCGATAGCCTGATGGAAATGCTGGATGAGTTGTTTGAGGAAGGTCGGCGGATTTTGCTGTTTTCACAGTTCACCTCGATGCTGGCGCTGATCGAAGTTGAACTGAAGAAGCGCGGTGTTGAATACGCGTTGCTCACGGGTCAGACCCGGGACCGACGGGCGCCGGTGAAGGACTTCCAGAGCGGCAAGCGTCAGATCTTCCTCATCAGCTTGAAGGCAGGCGGTGTCGGTTTGAACCTGACGGAGGCGGATACGGTGATCCACTACGATCCGTGGTGGAACCCGGCGACGGAAAATCAGGCGACCGACCGGGCGTATCGCATCGGCCAGGAGAAGCCGGTGTTCGTCTACAAGATGATTGCTCGCGGCACGGTGGAAGAGAAGATTCAGCACCTGCAAAAGGAAAAATCCGACCTGGCGGCGGGTGTGCTGGATGGGCGCAAGACCGGGGACTGGAAGTTGCAGAGCGATGATATTGAAGCGTTGTTTGCGCCGTTACCGGATAAGCTGGAGAAGCGCTGAAATCTGCGGCGCCTGGTAGATCGCCTTCGCGGGCAAGCCCGCTCCCACAGGTTCAGCGATCATTCTGTGGGAGCGTGGCTTGCCCGCGATAGCGTCAACTCGGTTTCATTTAAGATCGGAAATCAGGACTTGAGATTTGGCAGCGGTGCAAACAGCGCCTCGATATCACTCTGCTCAAGCTTCCACCCGCCAGTCGTCCCGCCTTCAAGCACCGCCCCAGCCAATGCCGCCTTCTCCAGCTGCAGTGCCTGTATTTTTTCTTCTACGGTGCCACGAGCTATCAGCTTGTAGACGAACACCGGTTTGTTTTGCCCAATCCTGTAGGCCCGGTCAGTCGCCTGGTTTTCCACCGCCGGATTCCACCAGGGATCGAAATGGATGACCGTATCCGCAGCAGTCAGGTTCAGACCTGTGCCGCCGGCCTTCAAACTGATCAGAAACAGCGGCACTTTACCGCTCTGAAAATCCTTGACCGGTGTGCGCCGATCCGTTGTCTCACCCGTCAACAACGAGTAGCCCAGACCACGTTGCTGCAACTCCTCCTCAATCAAGGCGAGCATCGAAGTGAACTGTGAAAACAGCAAAACCTTTCGGCCTTCGCTGAGCAACTCTTCCAGCATCTCCATCAAGCTGACCAGTTTCCCACTACCAGACCGAAGGGCCTTGGCGGTGAGCGGCGTTTTGATCAACCGCAGATCGCAGCACACCTGACGCAGCTTGAGCAATGCATCGAGGATGATGATTTGGCTGCGCCCGACACCACTGCGGGCAATTTCGTCACGCACCTTCTTGTCCATCGCCACGCGCACGGTTTCGTACACGTCCCGCTGTCCATCGCTGAGATCAACCCAATGCACAATCTCGGTTTTCGGCGGTAATTCTGTCGCCACCTGATCTTTCTTGCGACGCAGCAGAAAGGGCTTTATCCGGGCGGTCAGGTGTTGCATCCGTTCGCTATTACCGTGCTTCTCGATCGGCGTGCGGTAGTCGCGGTTGAAGGTTTTGCTGTCGCCAAGCCAGCCGGGCAGCAAAAAGTGAAATTGCGACCACAACTCGCCGAGGTGGTTTTCCAGCGGCGTGCCGGACAGACACAAACGCTGGCGGGCCTGCAAGGCTCGGGCGGCCTGAGCCGCTTTGCTGACCGGGTTCTTGATGTTCTGTGCCTCATCGAGAATCAGCACACTCCATAACTGAGGCTGCAAAATCTGCAGATCCCGCGGCAGCAGCGCGTAGGTGGTCAACACCAAGTCGTATTCGGCAAGGCCGGCAAAGTCTTTTTGCCGTGCGGGGCCATGTAACGCCAGTACCTTCAGCTGCGGCGTAAAGCGCAGTGACTCGTCGAGCCAGTTGGGGATCAGGCTGGTGGGCATCACGGCAAGTGCCGGACGATCAAGCCGCCCGGCCTGCTTCTCCGTCAGCAGATGAGCCAGGGTTTGCAGGGTTTTCCCCAAGCCCATGTCGTCACCGAGGATGCCGCCAACTTCCAGTTCGCGAAGGGTTTGCATCCAGTTCAGCCCTTCCAGCTGATACGGTCGCAATGTTGCCTTCAACCCCTCGGGCGCCGAGACGTGAGCATGGGTCGACTCACGCAATCGTTTTGCAAAACTGCGCAGCCGCTCGCCGCCCTGCCAAATCAGCGGAATGCCTTCCAGTGCGTTGAGGCGCGCGGCATCCGGCAAACTCAAACGCAATGAATCACCTTGATGCGCCCCCAGGTACAACTCGCCCAAGGTGGCCATCAGCGGTTTGACCCGACCATAGGGCAGTGCGACTTTGCCATGGGGTTTGGCATCGAAACGCCCATCACCCAGTCCAATCAGCAACAGTTCGTCATCGTTACGTTGCGCCAGGATTGCGGGATCCAGCAGTTGCGGCTGGCTGCGCAGCAAATGCAGCAAGATTGGTAACAGGCTGTGGCGTTCGCCGTTGACCACGATACCCAGTTGCAAATCGAACCACTGGTGCCCCGATTCTTCCTCGACTTGCGCATACCACTCTTCCACAGGCTGCAAGTTGAAGTGGAAGTTATCGCTGATATCGATCAGCCAGTTTTTCTCCCTCAGCGCCGGGACCCCGTCCTGCGCAAAAGTAACCCAGGCTGCGTCATCCGCCAAGGTGAACATTTCGCCGGGACGATCCAGGCTACTTTTGCGCGTGGCCTTCTTAAAACCGTGTTTTTGCAGGGCCTGACGCAGGGCTTTCTCGGCGGAGGGATTGCGCTGTATACGCTGGGTTTCAGTCCCGGAAAGGATCAATACTTCCGGGTTTCTGTCCGACGTCGGATGGCCGTTGTAGGTGAACGCCAATGCAGCGCGATGCTCTGGTTCATGCTGCCAGCGGACATAACGCTTGCCGCTGGCGAGTGTCAGGTGAGCCTGAGGAAAAACGCCGTCAATGACCCGCTCCGTCAGGGCATGCGGCGGCGGTGCAACTTGCGTCGCTGCCCTCATCCGATGACTGAACTGCATTGCCTGACGCGCCGGAATATCCGGGACCAACGACAGGTGACAAGCCAGTTTTTCATCCATCTCGCTGAACAGCGGCCCTACTTGTAGCCGCTCGCGATCCAGATAGTACAAGGGCTCCAGGGCCAGGATCGTTTCCACTGGGGCTGCGTCACTGCCCCATTGCGGGCGAAAACTGCCATTGACTTGTTCAGCCCAGGCAAACTGACCCGTTCTTCTCATCCCGGGCGTCAGGGGTTGTGGCTGTTCGAGATCAAGGAAAAGGCGCGAGGTTCGCAACAGCATTTCGATGAGCTCGGCGCCGCTACTGCCTTCCAAGGGGTAGCCAGAGTAATAGGCGTGGTGGGAGTGAATGGCGACTAACAACCTGGCGATTCGCAGGTCGAGCCCGGTCAGGTAACCGGGTTGGCGTATCAGCGTGTCCGACATCGAGTACATCGACTTGATGTCTTGCAAACGGCCGTCCTTGAGCTGACGCGCCTTGAAAATCTCCAGTGTCCATTTTCCGGCGGTAGGCGTTGCCCTGAGTTTGTAAAACAGGCGCGTACTTGTTACCTGCGACGGTTCATCGAGGGAGTTGCTTGCAGATGGAATACCATCAAGCCAGCGCTCCAGCTCACGATTCAGGTGAGCGGAAGCCGCACTGTCAGCCACCGCGACAGGAAGCTCTTGCAGGTGATAGATAACGGTTGCGCAATGTTTGCAATCATTCACTACGGGGCATGAACAGGTGCAGTCCAGCTCAAAATCACCATTGGCATCTTCGACCAGTTCGATGTGCTGTTCGTAGACGTTACCTTGAGAGCCCCTGCAGGTCGCCCGAACCAACACATCATCAAGTTCAAGGATTTCTACCCGATGCTCAGGGGCGTATCTGCGCGCCTTATCCAGAGCGCGATGACTGAATGCCTCCGCCCACGGCAGCTGTTGAAGTTGCTCGATGATTGTCGACATACACTCAATGCTTTTGGTAATGAATTAATGATGGTGGCGTACAACCTAGCCTTTTAACACCCGCGCCAACGTCGACTTAACCTTGCCCATCCCGTCATGCAACGCCTGCTCGATCTCGGCCATGGTGATCACCGCCGCGGACTTGCCCGCCGCCGGATTCACCACCAGTGCCAGACACGCATACTCCAGTTCCAGCTCACGGGCCAACGCCGCTTCCGGCATGCCTGTCATGCCGACGATGTCGCAACCGTCACGCTCCAGCTTCGCGATTTCAGCGACGGTTTCCAGACGTGGGCCCTGGGTGCAGGCGTAGACGCCTTGGCTGCTGTAATCGACGCCTTCAGCCGCCAGCGCCGCAATCAATTGCTGACGCAACGTCTCGCTGTAGGGATAGCTGAAGTCAATGTGGGTGACGTGTTCCAGGTTATCGGCGAAATAGGTGTGTTCGCGACCGCTGGTGTAGTCGATCAGTTGATGCGGCACGCAGAAATGCCCGGTACCCATGGAGGCATGAATCCCGCCCACGGCGTTGACCGCGAGTATCGCTTCGGCGCCGGCCTGTTTCAGCGCCCAGAGGTTGGCGCGGTAGTTCACTTGATGCGGCGGAAAACGGTGCGGGTGACCGTGACGCGCGAGGAACAACACTTCCTTGCCGGCGTATTCACCGATCTGCACGTCGGCCGAAGGCGCGCCATAGGGCGTATCCACCGCCAGTGACTGACGAATGTTCAGGCCTTCGAGTTGAGTCAGGCCGGTGCCACCGATAATCGCGTAAACCGTCATAACGAAAAGTCCTTATTCAATAAGTTGAGCTTCTTTGAGCGCGCCGATGGCAGTCAGCCAGCGCGGGTTCTGACGGTATTCAGTGTTGGCGTACGACTGGCCACGCATCCGCGCGATGCGCTCGGACGGCGTGACTTTCAAGCGCTGGGCGGCACTCAACGCCAGCTCCGCCGCAGCGCGGTCATTGCACACCAGGCCCATGTCGCAACCGGCAGTCAGCGCGGCTTCGATACGGCTGGCGGCATCGCCAACCACGTGGGCACCGGCCATGGACAGGTCGTCGCTGAAGATCACGCCATCGAATTGCAGCTCGCCGCGCAGGATGTCCTGCAACCAGCGGCGTGAGAAGCCTGCGGGCTGGGAATCGACTTGTGGATAAATAACGTGGGCCGGCATGATGGCGGCCAATTGCTTGCTCAACTTGGCGAACGGCACCAGGTCTTTGGCGCGAATTTCGTCGAGGCTGCGCTCGTCGTTCGGGATCGCGACGTGGGAATCCGCCTCGGCCCAGCCGTGACCGGGGAAATGCTTGCCGGTGGCGGCCATGCCGGCACTGTTCATGCCGCGGATGAAGGCACCCGCGAGCAAGGCTGCGCGCTCCGGATCACCCTCGAACGAGCGAGTGCCGACGACGGCGCTGCGCTGGTAATCCAGGTCCAGCACCGGGGCGAAGCTCAGGTCGAGCCCAACGGCCAGCACTTCGGTGGCCATGATCCAGCCGCACTGCTCGGCCAGATACTCGGCGTTCGGGTTGTCGGCAATGGCGCGCATGGCCGGCAGCCGGACGAAGCCTTGGCGCAGACGCTGAACGCGACCACCTTCCTGATCCACCGCCAGCAGCAGGTCGGGACGAATGGCGCGGATTGCAGCGCTGAGCTCGCGCACCTGGCGCGGGCTTTCGATGTTGCGGGCGAAAATGATCAGGCCGCCCACTTCGGGCTGACGCAACAATTGGCGATCTTCGGCCGTCAGCCAGGTACCGGCGACGTCCACCATCAACGAGCCTTGCAGGCCAGCAGTCATAGAGATTCCTTGAGAACGAAAAACCCGGCTCGCACGCGTTCGCCGCCTTGGGCTGTGCCCGGCAGGTCGGCGATATCAATGGGGAGCGGGTTCAGAACGAGAGTCGGCATGGGCGGCTAGCTTAGCGGATGTCAGCCGCCGCGCCCACCCGTGCTCGGTTAAACCTTGGCGGCAGCCGGGGTCGACTTGCTGCGCGGACGCAGTTGCGCAGTGGCCATGGCCGCATCGGTGACGCCGGTTTCGGCGCGCATGCCTGCAGCCAGGAACGGCACCATCAGGCGCATCACTTGCTCAATGGATGTGTTGACGCCGAAATCGGTCTCGGCAATCGCTCGCAACGCCTTGATCCCCGACATGCTGAACGCCGCGGCGCCGAGCATGAAGTGCACGCGCCAGAACAGCTCGATCGGTGGAATGCGCGGCGCAGCTTCGTTTACCAGCATCATGTAGCGGCGGAACACCTTGCCGTACATGTCTTCCAGATAACGACGCAGGTGACCCTGGCTCTGACTGAACGCCAGTCCCAGCAAGCGCATGAAGATAGACAGGTCGTTGCCGCTGCGAGGCTGCACGACGAGGGCTTGCTCAACGAGGATCTCGAGCAACTCTTCGAGTGTCGGCTTGTTGTCAGGCTTGGACTGACGCCGCTCCAGCTCTTTATCAAGACTCAGGCAAAACGGCCCGAGAAAGCGCGAGAAGACCGCCTGGATCAGCGCCTTCTTCGAACCGAAATGATAGTTGACCGCCGCCAGATTGACACCAGCCTTGCTGGTGATCAGACGCAACGAGGTTTCGGCGAAACCTTTTTCCGCGAACAACTGCTCGGCAGCATCGAGAATGCGTTCAACGGTTTCCGACTGGGCCATGGCTACTCCGCCTGACAAACACTTGTTTGAAACATACGTTTCAGCCTGTGCATTGTCAAGCCTGCCGGTTCGTTTTGGGAATGGTCGGTCAGCTATTTAACCATACAACGGCGAGGCTTTAATCAGCAGGCTGATTGACCGTCCAGCGGCCGGCCAAAAAAGGGGCATTGCCAAGACCGTTTCACTGTATATAATCCCAGTCACTGTATAAAAAGACAGAGCGATCAATATGCTAAAGCTGACGCCACGCCAAGCAGAGATTCTGGCCTTCATCAAACGCTGCCTAGAAGACAACGGCTACCCGCCAACCCGTGCGGAAATCGCTCAGGAACTGGGTTTCAAATCGCCCAACGCGGCGGAAGAACACCTCAAGGCGCTTGCCCGCAAAGGTGCGATCGAGATGACCCCGGGCGCTTCCCGAGGCATTCGCATTCCGGGCTTCGAAGCCAAGGCCGATGATTCTACCCTGCCGATCATTGGCCGAGTCGCTGCCGGTGCGCCGATTCTGGCCCAGCAGCACATCGAAGAGTCCTGCAACATCAACCCTGCCTTCTTCCATCCGCGCGCTGATTATCTGCTGCGCGTTCATGGCATGAGCATGAAGGACGTCGGTATTTTTGACGGCGACCTGTTGGCCGTCCACACCACCCGGGAAGCCCGCAATGGCCAGATCGTCGTGGCACGGATCGGTGACGAAGTGACCGTCAAGCGCTTCAAGCGCGACGGCAGCAAGGTCTGGTTGATTGCCGAAAACCCTGAATTTGCCCCAATCGAAGTCAACCTGAAAGATCAGGAACTGGTGATCGAAGGCTTGAGTGTCGGCGTCATTCGCCGCTAAAGGAGGCTTTATGCAGTTCCCACACACATCACAGCAAGCCCAACTGCCGTTGTTCGAGGCATTCATGGTGCAACCGTTGGCGCCAATCCTGAAAGACGTGGTCGAGACGCCCTGGAGCGCCGAACCCGAAGTTTTCAGCGAGCTTTCACTGCGTGGTGCGGCCGGGAACTGCCTGAACCTTTTGGCGCCGATCCTTCGGGAACTGAGCCAGGATCAGGACGCGCGATGGCTGACACTGATCGCCCCGCCCGCCAGCCTGACCCAGGCGTGGCTGCGGGACGCCGGTCTCAACCGCGAACGCATCCTGCTGCTGCAACCTCGCGGCACTCAGAGCGCCCAGCAGCTGACCTGCGAAGCCTTGCGCCTGGGCCGCAGCCACACCGTTGTCAGCTGGCTCAACCCCTTGAGCACAAATTCACGGCAACAGTTGATCAGCGCGGCCCGTACCGGGGATGCGCAGAGCCTGAATATTCGATTGGGTTAACCTGTAAACAAAGCGCGCAATCAATTGCGCGGGGCTTCTCAAAGGATTAGAGAAGCCGGTCCGAAGCCGTATCAGCAGAAAGCGACGAATGGGATCAGTGGAGAACCCGCGAACTCTCATCCGTATTGAATTCGCCTTCAACCAGACGCCCTGCCATCTGAACACCGACGCTCAACATCGCCTTGGCGACTTCGACGTGCTGGCCCTGCAGGAAAGCCTTGGCATCCTCGGAGAAATCCAAAGTGACCAGAGAACCCTCGTCCTCAGCCCTGCGCAGCTCGATTCGGCCGTCTGGTAACTCGACAATTTCTAGAAAGGACGTTGGCATAAAGGTCTGTTCTCCACGAAAGGCGGGGATTATATAGGCATCGGCCAGGCTTCGCTCGGTAACTTGACCAGCAGCGCTTTTAATCGCACCGCCGGCACTCAGTCGATCAGCACTCGTTCAAGCCTTCGCGAAAACGGATCGCCAACCCTTTCAGGTTCTGGCGCCAGCTCTCCAGCTCTTCGCGACTCAACTCCTCTGGCGCCTCTTCTTCATCCAGGTTAACGGCCAGGATGAGCGGCTGAGTGACGTCACCCTTGGGCTTGTGTGGAGCACGAGGCGGCTGGAACATCGCCGCGTGAGCCGCCAGCAGCTTGGCCAGCCAGGTTTCCGGATTCTGGGCCAGCTCGACCATCTCAGCCATCTCGGGAATGGCGATGGCTTCCAGCACTTCCCGAGTCAGCAGCATCTCCACCCGAGGCGCATTGGCCTGCGGCAAGCGATAGAAACCGGCAATTTCATGGCACAGCCCCAGCAACGCGCCGTACAAGTGAAACAACGCCGACTCACGCCCGGCCTGAATCAGCGCCAGGGAATTCATCGTCCGCCCCTCTTCGGCTCTGGCAAGCGCTTCGAGCGACAGGCCGGCGAAATAAATCTTTTGATTAGTACGGGTATAAAGTTCGTGGGCCATGACGGCAGCCTCCACAACGAAAAAATTGCTTCACGCAGATCAGACAGTGTCGTGGATCAGCCGAGCTGACCGCAAGCACAAAACAAAAAGGCCGCATGAAAACCCGTGGGTTGTCATGCGGCCTTTTGTGTACAGCCTGTTTTTACGCTTTGGCTGCCGGACGCTTGTCTTCAACCGTCCATTTGCCGCCGTCGTAGTACGCCTTCCAGCCGGTCGGCTTGCCGTCGACTTCTGTCTGCACGTACTGCTCTTTGGTCTTGCGGCTGTAACGGATCACAGCAGGCAGGCCGTCCGGATCTTTTTTCGGCGCTTCACAGAGGAAGTGGTACTTCGGATCGATCTCATCCTTGTGCGGCACAATTTCCATGACCAGCGGAGCACGCGTCTCGCGGTTTTTCGGAAACTGGCTGGCCGCCAGGAACAGACCGGAAGCACCGTCGCGCAGGATGTAGGTGTCGTTGACCTTTTCGCATTTCAGCTCAGGCATCTTCACCGGGTCCATCTTCGGCGGCGCCGCGTCACCGCTTTTCAGCAGTTTGCGGGTGTTCTTGCACGTCGCGTTGGTGCAACCGAAGAACTTGCCGAAACGGCCGGTCTTGAGCTGCATCTCGCTGCCACACTTGTCGCATTCCAGGCTCGGACCTTCGTAGCCTTTGATGCGATAGGTGCCCTCTTCGATTTCGTAGCCTGAGCAATCCGGGTTGTTACCGCAGATGTGCAGCTTGCGCTTCTCATCCAGCAGGTAAGCGTCCATTGCCGTGCTGCAGATCGGGCAGCGGTGCTTGCCACGCAGCACCAGGGATTCCGATTCACCCTCGTCGTCCGCAGCGATTTCATCGCCCGGCACCAGGTTGACGGTGGCCTTGCAGCGTTCTTTCGGCGGCAGACTGTAACCCGAGCAACCGAGGAACACGCCAGTCGATGCGGTACGAATCTGCATCGGACGGCCGCACAACACGCACGGAATGTCAGTCATGACCGGTTGGTTGGCGCGCATGCCACCTTCGGCACTTTCGGCTACTTCGAGTTTTTTCTTGAAGTCGCCGTAGAACTCGTCGAGCACGTTTTTCCAGTCGCGTTCGCCCTGGGCCACGTCATCGAGGTTCTCTTCCATGCCGGCGGTGAAGCCGTAGTCCATGAGATTGGAGAAGCTCTCGGCCAGACGTTCGGTGACGATGTCGCCCATCTTTTCCGAGTAGAAACGACGGTTGTGCAGCGCGACGTAGCCGCGGTCCTGGATGGTCGAAATGATCGCCGCGTAGGTCGAAGGACGACCGATGCCACGTTTTTCCATTTCTTTTACCAGGCTCGCTTCCGAATAACGCGCCGGTGGCTTGGTGAAGTGCTGGGTCGGATCAAGCTTGATCAGCTTCATCGCGTCGCCCTGGGCCATGTCCGGCAGCACGTCGTCATCACCAGGCTTGGCGATTTGTGGCATGACGCGGGTGTAGCCGTCGAATTTCAGGATGCGGCCCTTGGCGCGCAGCTCGAAATCGCCGGCACCGACGGTGACCGTGGTCGACAGGTATTGGGCCGGCAGCATCTGGCAAGCGAGGAACTGGCGCCAGATCAGCTCGTAGAGCCGCTCTGCATCACGCTCCATGCCCGACAGCTTGCTTGGCTCGGTGTTGGCGTCAGACGGACGAATTGCTTCGTGAGCCTCTTGTGCGCCTTCCTTGCTGCTGTAGACGTTCGGGTTTTCCGGCAGGTACTTCTTGCCGAACTCGCCTTCAATATAAGTGCGCGCCATCGTCACGGCATCGGCCGAGAGGTTGGTGGAGTCGGTACGCATATACGTGATGTAGCCGGCTTCGTACAAACGCTGGGCCATCATCATGGTTTTCTTCACACCGAAGCCCAGGCGGTTACTCGCGGCCTGTTGCAGGGTGGAGGTGATGAACGGTGCCGACGGCTTGCTGCTGGTCGGTTTGTCTTCGCGCTTGACGATGCTGTAGCTGGAAGCCTTGAGCTTCTCCAGCGCGGCCATGGCCTGGGCTTCGTTGAGCGGCTTGAAGGCCTCGCCTTTTTCCCGAGCCACGTCAAAGCGCACGGTTGCGCCCTTGGTGGTACCGAGATCAGCGTGGACTTCCCAGTATTCTTCCGGGTTGAACGCGCGAATTTCACGCTCACGCTCAACGACCAGTTTTACCGCAACCGACTGCACACGACCGGCGGACAGGCCACGGGCGACCTTGGCCCAAAGCAGCGGCGAAACCATGTAACCCACCACGCGGTCGAGGAAACGACGCGCCTGTTGGGCGTTGACACGGTCAATGTCCAGCTCGCCCGGTTTGGAGAAGGCTTCCTGGATCGCTTTCTTGGTGATTTCGTTGAACACCACGCGCTTGTAGCGGCTGTCATCTCCACCGATGGCTTCGCGCAGGTGCCAGGCAATGGCTTCCCCCTCGCGATCCAAGTCGGTTGCGAGATAGATGGTGTCAGCATCTTTGGCGAGCCGGCGCAGCTCTTCGATGACCTTTTCCTTGCCCGGGAGGATCTCGTACTTGGCTTTCCAGCCATGATCGGGATCGACACCCATGCGCGAGACCAGCTGCTTGCGCGCCTTCTCTTTCGGCGTGAGCACCGGACCTTCACCCGCGGCGGCCTTGCCGCGCTTGGCGGCTGGCTCTTTGCTGGCGCTAGCCGAACCGCTGGTGGGCAGGTCTCGGATATGGCCGATACTCGACTTCACCACGTATTGGTTACCCAGATACTTGTTGATGGTCTTGGCCTTAGCCGGGGATTCCACAATGACCAGCGATTTGCCCATGGATCAGAAAATTCCTGAATTCTAGAAGTGAAAGGCGGTTGGCGCCTGACGCGGCACCGCTATATATAGTGGCTACAAGGTGAGGTCAAGCGCAGGGTCCTGCGCGCACTCAGCTTATGGCGTCGAAAAAAGGCTCGGTTCGGCTTGCACCAAAGCAAAGCGTGGCACCTGTTCGCCGTCAACCTCGACCGACTCCAGGAACATGCTCAAGGGACGCACCCAAAAGCCGTAATCGCCATACAGGGCTTGGTAGAAGACCACTTCTTCTTCGGTTTCCGAATGCCGCGCGATGCTGAATACGCGGTACTGCGGACCTTTGTAATGCTGGTAGAGCCCAGGTTGTATCGGCATGGTTTGGCCCTCACTCAAATCTTTTAAAAATAAAAACAAAAAATAAATTCAGAAAAACAAAAACCGGGGCACTTGGCCCCGGCTTCCATCAACGAAACGCTTAAACGCGTTCGAAGACGGTGGAGATGCCTTGGCCGAGACCAATGCACATGGTGGCTACCCCGAAGGTGCCGCCATTCTGCTTCATCACGTTCAGCAGGGTGCCGGAGATACGCGCACCGGAGCAACCGAACGGGTGACCCAGGGCGATCGCGCCGCCGTGCAGGTTAACCTTCTCGTTCATCTTGTCGAGCACTTTCAGATCTTTCAGCACTGGCAGGGCCTGTGCAGCGAAAGCTTCGTTGAGCTCGAAGAAGTCGATATCGTTAATGCCAAGGCCCGCACGCTTCAGTGCTTTTTGAGTGGCCGGTACTGGACCATAGCCCATGATTGCCGGATCCACACCTGCCACTGCCATCGAACGGATAACCGCCAGCGGCTGGATGCCCAGGTCCTGAGCACGCTGTGCCGACATCACGATCATGCACGAAGCACCATCGGTGATCTGCGACGAAGTACCAGCCGTCACGGTGCCGCCCTTCGGGTTAAACGCTGGCTTCAAAGCCGCCAGGCTTTCCAGGGTGGTTTCCGGACGAATGGTTTCGTCGTAGTCGAACAGTTTCAGGAAACCGTTCTCGTCGTAGCCCTGCATCGGGATGATTTCGTCTTTGAACTTGCCTTCCAGGGTCGCCTTGTGGGCGAGCTGGTGGGAGCGCACGCCGAAAGCGTCCTGCTGTTCGCGAGTGATGCCGTGCATTTTGCCCAGCATTTCAGCGGTCAGGCCCATCATGCCCGAGGCTTTTGCCGCGTACAGCGACATGTGCGGGTTCGGATCGACACCGTGCATCATGCTCACGTGGCCCATGTGCTCGACGCCGCCGACGACGAACACGTCACCGTTGCCGGTCATGATCGCTTGTGCGGCAGTGTGCAGAGCGCTCATCGACGAACCACACAGTCGGCTGACGGTCTGGCCGGCGGCAGTGTGCGGGATCTGCGTCATCAGGGACGCCATGCGGGCGATGTTCCAGCCCTGCTCCAGGGTCTGGTTTACGCAGCCCCAGATGACGTCTTCGACTTCATTCGGGTCGACCTTGACGTTGCGCTCCAGCAATTTGCTGATCAGGTGCGCCGACATGTCTTCGGCGCGGGTGTTGCGGTGCATGCCGCCCTTGGAGCGGCCCATCGGAGTACGACCGAAGTCGACAATCACGACGTCTCTTGGATTCAAGCTCATAAAATTTCACTCTCGCTCAAGTGTTGGGACGCTTAACCGAAGAACCGTTGGCCGGTTTTGGCCATTTCACGCAGTTTTGCGGTCGGGTGGTACAGCGCGCCCAAATCAGCGTACTGGTCAGCCAGGGCAACGAACTCGGCAACACCGATCGAATCGATGTAGCGCAGCGCACCGCCACGGAATGGAGGGAAACCAATACCGTAGACCAGACCCATGTCGGCTTCGGCGGCGGTTTCGACAATGCCGTCTTCCAGGCAACGCACGGTTTCCAGGCACAGCGGGATCATCATCCAGTTGATGATGTCTTCGTCAGTGACTTCGCGCTGCTCGTAAACGATCGGCTTGAGCACTTCCAGCACCGACGGATCGGCGACTTTCTTCTGCTTGCCTTTCTTGTCGGTCTCATAGGCGTAGAAACCCTTGCCATTCTTCTGGCCCAGGCGCTTGGCTTCGTAGAGCACGTCGATAGCCGAACGGCGATCGTCTTTCATGCGGTCCGGGAAGCCTTCAGCCATCACGTCGCGGCCGTGGTGGCCGGTGTCGATGCCGACCACGTCCATCAGGTATGCCGGGCCCATTGGCCAGCCGAATTTTTCCATGACCTTGTCGATACGGACGAAGTCCACACCGGCGCTGACCAGTTTGGCGAAACCGCCGAAGTACGGGAACAGGACGCGGTTGACCAGGAAGCCCGGGCAGTCATTGACGACGATCGGGTTCTTGCCCATTTTCTTGGCGTAGGCAACGGTGGTGGCAACAGCCAGCTCGCTGGACTTCTCGCCACGAATCACTTCAACCAGCGGCATCATGTGCACCGGGTTGAAGAAGTGCATGCCGACGAAGTTTTCCGGACGCTTGAGGGCCTTGGCCAGCAAGGTGATGGAAATGGTCGAGGTGTTGGACGCGAGGATGGTGTCCTCTTTGACCTTGTCTTCGACTTCCGCCAGAACCTTCTGCTTGACCTTCGGGTTCTCGACGACTGCTTCGACAACCAGATCCACGTGACCGAAATCACCATAGGACAGGGTCGGACGAATGCCGTTAAGCACTTCGGCCATTTTCGCCGGGGTCATGCGACCTTTATCAACGCGGCCGACCAGCAGCTTGGCGGCTTCAGCCAGGCCTTGCTCGATACCGTGCTCATTGATGTCCTTCATCAGGATCGGCGTACCTTTGGAGGCCGACTGATAAGCGATACCGCCACCCATGATGCCAGCGCCCAATACAGCGGCCTGCTTCACGTCCTTGGCGATTTCGTCGTAGGCCTTGGCCTTTTTCTTCAGTTCCTGATCGTTCAGGAACAGACCGATCAAGCTCTGCGCGGCAGAGGTCTTGGCCAGTTTGACGAAACCGGCGGCTTCGATTTCCAGCGCCTTGTCACGACCGAAGTTCGCTGCTTTCTGGATGGTCTTGATCGCTTCGACCGGTGCCGGGTAGTTCGGGCCGGCTTGACCTGCCACGAAACCTTTGGCGGTTTCGAAGGCCATCATTTGCTCGATGGCGTTCAGTTTCAGCTTTTCCAGCTTCGGCTGACGCTTGGCCTTGTAGTCAAACTCACCGGAGATGGCGCGCTTGATCAGCTCCAGGGCCGCTTCCTGCAATTTCTCAGGGGCAACCACTGCATCGACGGCGCCGACTTTCAGCGCGTCTTCAGGACGGTTTTCCTTGCCGGCGGCAATCCACTCGATGGCGTTGTCGGCACCGATCAGGCGCGGCAGACGCACGGTACCGCCGAAGCCCGGGTAGATGCCCAGTTTGACTTCCGGCAGACCGATCTTGGCCTTGGTGGACATGACGCGGAAGTCCGCCGCCAGGCACATTTCCAGACCGCCACCCAGCGCGATGCCGTTGATCGCGGCGACAGTCGGGACGTTGAGGTCTTCGAAATCGCTGAAAATCTTGTTGGCTTCGAGGTTGCCAGCTACAAGCTCTGCATCAGGCAGCTTGAAGTTCTCGACAAATTCGGTGATGTCGGCGCCGACGATGAAGACGTCCTTGCCACTGCTGACGATCACACCCTTGATCGAAGCATCTGCCTTGATGGTGTCTACGGCCTGACGCAGTTCGTTCAGGGTTAGACGGTTGAACTTGTTGACGGACTCACCCTTGAGGTCGAATTTCAATTCGACGATGCCACTTTCAAGAGCCTTAACCGTGATGGCTTTACCTTCGTAAATCATCAACTGATCTCCACGATATGGAAGCTGAACAGTACACGTCGGACGCAGGCGACTGGCTCGGCAGGACGTTTATCGTCGATGCTAACGCCAATCCACCCGGCACACCCGCCAACGCGATAGTCGGGATTCTGTAGGAGCGGTCTGAAATACAAACGCTCAATTCATACGCCCGTTTGATTTGGGTACGCCACCTTCACGGAATTTCCGGCAATTGTCAATCGCCCAAAATACTGGTTGAAACGCGACTTTGCGGTCACTTCCGTACTGCGAAGATCTTCAACACGCACCTGCATGTGAAGCCATTCATAGAATCAATAGTTAGAAAAGTCGCCCTAATTCGCTGCAGCCTTTGTTTAACAAGCTACGCTGGCGGAACATTGAGAAAAAATTTGAACACTTTTGGCGAACGCCAAGCGTAAGATCGGCGGCACAAAGAATTACCGGCCTGCCTGGCCAACCCCAGCCCGATGATGATGTCGGGCTTTTTATTGCCTGTCTGTCGGAGGTTTCGCGCCATTGCAGCGCGAAATGTCTGCGAATCATGCCAGCGCTTTCAGCACCGCATCGATGTCCTGCAAAACCGTCGCCTCGCCCTTCTCGCCCCAATACAGGGTGATCATCTGTTTATCCGCCTCGACCTTGTAGACATTGGCTGGCAATTTTTCGAAATGATTGAGTAGCGCTCGATCTTCGCAGACCTCCTGCCACTGGTTCACCCACACGCCCGGCGACTTTTGCCAGTAACTCCAGCACGCCGGCTGATTGCCACGACGCGGCCGATGGTACTGGGCGCAAGGGCTTGGCGGCTCCTGGCTCAGCCAGTGCGGCCACTCCTGGGGCGCAAGTTGCATGGCCAGGCCGATACGCCGCGCCTCCATGCGCAGGGCCATGCGCCCGCTCTGTCCACGGGACGGTCGCAACCATGCCAGCGGACTCAGGACCACCAGCAGGATTGACACCACTATCCAGACCGTCATATCTGTACTCCCGATTCTTGATGGGCGCTTTGAGTCACTTTGGAACCATTGCGCTTGAAACCAGCCATACTTACCAATATTGCAATCCTCAGGAGGAGCACCTCATGCCCTACAACCACATTCTGGTCGCTGTAGATCTAACCGAAGAGTGCGACCCTGTAATCCACCGTGCTCGCGAGCTCTCAGTGAGCAATGGCGCGAAATTGTCGCTGGTCCACATCGTCGAACCGATGGCCATGGCCTTTGGTGGTGACGTACCCATGGACCTGTCACAACTGCAACAGCAGCAGTTCGACCAGGCCAAGGAACGCCTGGACCGACTGATCGTCAAGTATCCGGAACTCTCCAAAGAATACAGCCACCTGACCTACGGCCAGCCCCGCCAGGAAATTCACCACCTGGCCAAGGAACAGACCTGCGACCTGATCGTGGTGGGCAGCCACGGCCGACATGGCCTGGCATTGCTGCTGGGTTCGACGGCCAATGACGTGCTGCACGGTGCGCCGTGTGATGTGCTGGCGGTGCGCCTGATCAAAAGCTGACAACACACAACCATGTGGGAGCGGGCTTGCTCGCGAAGGCGGACATTCAGTCGACATCATTGTTGAATGTAAGCTCCTCTTCGCGAGCAAGCCCGCTCCCACATGAGATCTATAGCAACGAACAGATCGCATTCCATACGAAAAGCCCGGCGCTCATCACTGAACGCCGGGCTTTTTTATTACAGGATCAATCAGGCATCCAGCTCGGCCCAACGCTCGACCATCACGTCGAGCTCAGCCTGCAACTGCTCAAGCTGAGCGATCACCGCAGCGGTCTCTGCCGCAGGACGCTGATAGAAACCCGCATCGGCCATTTGGGCCTCGACGGCAGCGATCTGCTGTTCCATGGCTTCGATCTGAGCTGGCAACATTTCCAGCTCACGTTGCAACTTGTAGCTGAGCTTTTTCTTCGCCACTGGCGCTTCAACGGCTGCCGCAATCGGTGCCGCTTCCGCCGTCACGACCGCCGAGGTCAGGTCGGCCTTGCCGGATTTGCTCTCGGTCACGCCCAGCAGGCGCGGCGAACCGCCCTGACGCAGCCAGTCCTGGTAACCACCGACGTATTCACGAACCTTGCCTTCACCTTCGAAGACCAGGGTGCTGGTGACCACGTTGTCGAGGAATGCCCGGTCGTGGCTGACCATCAGCACGGTGCCGTTGAAGGTCAGCAAGACCTCTTCCAGCAACTCGAGGGTTTCGACGTCGAGGTCGTTGGTCGGTTCATCGAGGACCAGCAGGTTCGCCGGCTTGCTGAACAGTTTCGCCAGCAGCAGACGGGCACGCTCACCACCGGACAGCGCCTTCACCGGCGTGCGGGCACGCTGCGGGCTGAACAGGAAGTCGCCGAGGTAGCTCAGCACGTGACGGCTCTGACCATCGATATCGATGAAGTCGCGACCTTCTGCAACGTTGTCAATTACGGTCTTTTCCAGGTCCAACTGATGGCGCAACTGGTCGAAGTAGGCCACGTCGATGCGCGTCCCCTCTTCCACTGTGCCACTGGTTGGCTGCAGACCGCTGAGCATCAGCTTCAGCAGTGTGGTCTTGCCGGTACCGTTGGCGCCCAGCAGACCGATACGGTCGCCGCGCGTCAGGACCATCGAGAAATCCTTGATCAGGAACGGGCCGCCCGGGTGAGCAAAGCTCACGTTCTCGAGGACCATCACCTGTTTGCCGGACTTGTCAGCGGTGTCCAGCTGAATGTTGGCCTTGCCGGTGCGCTCACGACGCTCACTACGCTCAACGCGCAAAGCCTTCAATGCGCGAACGCGGCCTTCGTTACGGGTGCGACGGGCCTTGATGCCCTGGCGGATCCAGACTTCTTCCTGAGCCAGCTTTTTATCGAACAACGCATTGGCGGTTTCTTCAGCCGCCAGGGAGGCTTCCTTGTGCACCAGGAAGCTGGCGTAGTCGCCGTTCCAGTCAATCAAGCCACCGCGATCCAGTTCCAGAATGCGGGTCGCGAGGTTCTGCAGGAATGAACGGTCGTGCGTGATGAACAGCACGGCACCCTGGAAATCCTTCAGCGCTTCTTCGAGCCAGGCGATTGCACCGATGTCCAAGTGGTTGGTCGGTTCGTCGAGCAGCAGCAGGTCCGGTTCAGAAACCAGGGCCTGGGCCAGCAGGACGCGACGACGCCAACCACCGGACAGCTCGGCGAGGGTCTTGTCGGCCGGCAACTGCAGACGGCTCAAGGTGCTGTCCACCAGTTGCTGCAAACGCCAGCCGTCGCGGGCTTCGAGGTCGTGCTGGACGTGCATCAGTTTGTCCAGGTCGGCATCGGTGACGATGTTCTGGCTCAGGTGGTGATACTGCGCGAGCAGTTCGCCGACGCCGTCCAGGCCTTCGGCAACCACGTCGAACACGGTCCGCTCGTCGGCTACCGGCAATTCTTGCGGCAATTCGCCAATCTTGAGGCCGGGCGCACGCCAAACGGAGCCCTCATCGGGCTTCTGGTCGCCCTTGACGAGCTTCATCATGCTGGACTTGCCAGTGCCGTTGCGGCCGATGATGCACACCCGCTCACCACGGGCGATCTGCCAGGACACCTTGTCCAACAACGGCATAGCGCCGAAAGCAAGGGACACATCGCTGAATTTGAGCAGGGTCATGAGCTTCTCCAAAAACCGGGCGCGCATTCTACCTGACTTGAGGCTTCAGAAGGCCGGCAATTTCAATGTCGAAGCACTCTGCATGACAATTGTTGCGAACTTATGCCGAGAGGCCGGCAAAGCTTTCGCCCGTTGCTGGCAAAAGGCTAAGCTACAGATAATTCAGTGCAGGTTATGCCTGCACTTGTCGTGATTTCTATGCCCGGACGTCTCATGCGCAGTCGCCTCTTCAGTCTTTTATCTTGTTTGCTTCTTTCTGCCGCTGCCGTTCAAACCGCCCAGGCGGTGGACTTGTCCACCCAGCGCCAATATTACGATGAGGCCAAGCGCGCCTTGGCCAAGGGCGATACCGGCCCTTATTTCCGTTACAGCCAGGCCCTCAGCGATTATCCACTGGAGCCGTACCTGGCCTACGACGAGCTGACCGCGCGGCTGAAATCCGCCAGTAATGCCGAGATCGAAAAATTCCTCGCCGAACACGGTGACCTGCCCCAGGCCAACTGGATGAAGTTGCGCTGGTTGCGCTGGCTGGCGGAGCGCGGCGACTGGGCGACCTTCGTCAAGTACTACGACCCCAAGCTCAATTTCACCGAACTGGACTGCCTGAACGCGCAGTACCAGATCGGTCATAACCAGAAAACCGAAGGCTATGCCAACGCCAATAAACTGTGGCTGACCGGCAAATCCCAACCCGCTGCCTGCGATGCGCTGTTCGGGCAATGGGCCGCCGAAGGTCAACTGACCGAACAAAAACGCTGGGAGCGCGTCAAGCTCGCGGCCCAGGCGCGCAACTATCCGCTGGCCAACAGCCTGGTCAACGGCCTGTCCACCCTCGCCCCTCGCGGTCGTTTGCTGGTGGATGTGGCGCAAAAGCCTGAACTGTTGAACCAGCCATCGCGCTTCACCCCGGCCGACGAACCGATGTCCGACGTGGTCAGCCTCGGTCTGCGCCGTCTGGCACGCCAGGATCCCGACAAGGCCATGAGCCTGCTCGACGGCTATGCCAGCAGCATGCACTTTTCCCGCGACGAAAAAGTGGCGATCGCCCGCGAAATCGGGCTGACCCTCGCCAAACGCTTCGATCCTCGCGCGCTGGAAATGATGACCAGGTATGACCCGGAACTGCGCGACAACACCGTGTCCGAATGGCGTATGCGCCTGCTGTTGCGTCTGGCCCGTTGGGACGATGCCTATCAGTTGACGCGTCGCTTGCCACAGGACCTTGCGACCACCAACCGCTGGCGCTACTGGCAGGCCCGCAGCCTGGAACTGGCGCAGCCGCAGAACCCGGAAGCACAAAACCTGTACAAGAATCTGGCCCGTGAGCGCGACTTCTACGGTTTCCTTGCCGCTGACCGTTCACAATCGCCCTACTCGCTCAACAACAAACCACTGGTCCTGAGCCAGGCGCTGATCAACAAGGTGCGCAACACGCCAGGCATTCGTCGCGCCCTTGAGTTCCACGCCCGCGGACAGATCGTCGACGGTCGCCGCGAGTGGTACCACGTCAGCCGTCACTTCAGCCGTGACGAAATGGTCGCCCAGGCGAAACTGGCCTACGACCTGAAATGGTATTTCCCGGCGATCCGCACCATCAGTCAGGCGCAGTACTGGGACGATCTGGACATCCGCTTCCCGATGGCCCACCGCGAAACCCTGGTGCGTGAAGCCAAGGTCCGTGGCTTGCACTCGAGCTGGGTGTTCGCCATCACCCGTCAGGAAAGCGCCTTCATGGCCGACGCCCGCTCCGGCGTCGGCGCCAGCGGCCTGATGCAACTGATGCCCGGCACCGCCAAGGAAACCGCGCGCAAGTTCAGCATCCCGCTGGCCTCACCGCAGCAAGTGCTCGACCCGGACAAGAACATCCAGCTCGGCGCCGCGTACCTGAGCCAGGTCCACAGCCAGTTCAACGGCAACCGCGTCCTCGCCTCCGCAGCCTACAACGCCGGCCCCGGCCGTGTGCGTCAGTGGCTGCGCGGCGCCGACCACCTGAGCTTTGACGTCTGGGTGGAAAGCATCCCGTTCGACGAAACCCGCCAGTATGTACAGAACGTGCTGTCGTACTCGGTGATCTACGGCCAGAAACTCAACTCGCCACAGCCGCTGGTGGATTGGCATGAGCGGTACTTTGACGATCAGTGATAGTGATTTGAACTGGAAATAAAAATGCCCGCATCGATTGATGCGGGCATTTTTGTTAAGACAAGATCAAAAGATCGCAGCCTCGTTTCACTCGACAGCTCCTACAGTTCCTACAGTTCCTACAGTTCCTACAGTTCAAGTCCGAGTTCAGCCTTCCCATCACTAAACTGCAACGCCGCCAACCGTGCATACAACGCATTACTCGCAATCAACTCCTGATGCGTCCCTACCGCCACCAGTTTCCCCTGGTCCATCACCGCAATCCGGTCGGCGTTTTTCACCGTGGCCAAGCGGTGGGCGATGACCAGGGTGGTGCGGTTTTTCATCAGACTTGGCAGGGCTTGCTGGATCAGGTGTTCGCTCTGCGCATCGAGGGCGCTGGTGGCTTCATCGAGCAACAGGATCGGCGCGTCCACCAGCAGCGCCCGTGCAATAGCCAGGCGTTGGCGCTGGCCGCCGGACAACCCGAGGCCGCCGTCACCCAGGTGGGTCTGGTAGCCGTTGGGCATTTGCTCGATGAAGTCGTGTGCGTAGGCGATTTTTGCCGCTTCTTGAACCTGGGCCAGGGTCGCCGACGGGTTGCCGTAGCGGATGTTTTCTTCAATGCTGCCGAAGAACAGCGCCGGATTTTGCGAGACCAGGGCGAAGCAGCGGCGCAGGTCGAGCGGATCGAGCTGGGTCAGCGGCACGTCATCGAGCAGGATCTGGCCCGAGGCAGGATCGTAAAAACGCAGCAACAGGTCATACACGGTGGACTTGCCGGCTCCGGACGGACCGACCAGGGCGAGGGTTTCGCCCGCATTTATAGTCAGACTCAAGCCATCGACGGCGTAACTTTCTGGACGTGACGGGTAGGAAAAGCGCACGTCCTGCAGTACCAGATTGCCCTTCACCCGATCAGGCAATGTCACCAGGCCTGTGGTGGGCGGCTGGATAATGTTTTCCGAGCGCAGCAATTCGGCAATCCGCTCGGCTGCGCCCGCCGCGCGCTGCAATTCGCCGATCACTTCGCTCAACGTGCCGAAGGCACTGCCGACGATCAGGCTGTAGAAGACGAAGGCCGCCAGTTCACCTGCCGAGATCCGCCCGGCGATCACGTCCATGCCACCGACCCACAACATCACGCCAACGGCGCCCAGCACCAGCACGATCACCAGTGTGATCAGCCAGGCCCGTTGAAATATGCGTTTGCGCGCGGTGTTGAAGGCCTCTTCCACTGTCACGGCAAAGCGCTGCTCGTCCTGGATCTGGTGGTTGTAGGCCTGCACGGTTTTGATCTGGCCGAGGGTTTCGGAGACGTAACTGCCAATGTCGGCGATCCGATCCTGACTCAGGCGCGACAGGCTGCGTACCCGACGGCCGAAAATCAGGATCGGCGCGATCACCAGCGGCAACGCCACGACCACGATGCTGGTGAGTTTGGGGTTGGTGATAAACAGCAGGACGATCCCACCAATCACCATCAGCAAATTACGCAGAAACAGCGACAACGAAGAGCCGATCACCGATTGCAGCAACGTGGTGTCGGCGGTCAGCCGTGACTGGATCTCGGAGCTGCGATTGTCTTCATAGAAACCGGGATGCAGATAAACCAGGTGGTTGAACACTTGCTTGCGGATGTCCGCGACCACGCGCTCACCAATCCACGACACCAGATAGAAGCGCGCAAAGGTGCCAATCGCAAGCCCGACCACCAGCACCATGAACAAGCCAATCGTCTGGTTGAGCAGATGCGCCGACTGGGTCATGAAGCCCTGATCCACCAGCAAACGAATGCCCTGCCCCATCGACAAGGTGATGCCGGCTGTGATGATCAGGGCGAGCAAGGCGCCGAAGGCCGGCCAGCGATAAGGTGCAAGAAAACGGCTGGTCAGGCGGATCGCGCGGCGGTGACGGGCAGAGAGCATCGGGTTATCCAGTACGCAAGTGATGGGGCCAGCCTATACCGCTTAAGTGGGGTGGAACTCTGTAAATCACAATGAGTCAGGTTAATTATGACCACAACGACTAGCAGCTAGACGCTATTGGTCTAAAGTCCGGGTGGCAACACTGCGGTATTTCTGGTGGACTGATATTGCCGCCCTGGAAAGATCGCAGGGAGTTGTCACAGCCCGGTCACCTGGCGGTTTTAAAGTGGGTACACAACCTGATGAGGAGACAGGCCATGTCCTTGCAAAACAGCAGCGATGACAAGATTCAAGTGATCCGCACACAGCCAGACCAGTCTCTGGGTTGCTCAATTATTGATAAGGATGGGCGAGAAGTACCGATCACTGAAGGCATGATCCAGGACGCTTGTCGCGAACTGGAAAAGCGATTGGTCAAGCCTGCCGAACAAGAGTGATATAGCCACCGTCTTCTTGACCCGGCCCTGATGGCCGGGTTTTTTATGGGTGCTTATCCGGGACTTGCGGTGCGGCTATTCGCGGGCAAGCCACGCTCCCACAGGATTTGGGTTGTTCGCAAAACAGGTGGACGACCCAAAACCTGTGGGAGCGTGGCTTGCCCGCGATGGGGTCAACTCGATCTTCAGACAGCCGTTGCGCCCAGCGCCGCCACAATCTTCAGCAACTCAGGCGAGTTCCCTTCAATCCGCACCGTCAACCCATCAATCTCGCGCCGCTGCGGGTAATGCTTGCGCAATGCATCAAACGCCGCACGCTGCTCGCTCACATTGCCTACAAGGCTACGACGGAAATCCGCATCGTCACGGCGCGGGTCGTACACGCCGCGGCACAGCATCGCCAGCGCCCAGGCTGGATCGCTCTCAGCGTGCAGGGTCACGTGCGACAACCACGGCGCCGGCAGCAGATCGCTCAAGCTGACCTGGGCCGGCTGCCCGATAAATTCGCAATACGCCTGATAGATCTGCGCCGTTCCTCGTTGCTTGCCATCGAGGCTGTAGCCGGCAATGTGCGGTGTCGCCAGCACGCAGAGGTCGGCCAGCGCCACATCGACTTCAGGCTCGCCTTCCCACACGTCGAGCACCGCTTGCAGGTCTTCGCGCTGCAACAAGACCTGGCGCAGGGCAGCGTTGTCCACCACCGGGCCACGACTGGCGTTGATCAGCCAGGTGCCGGGCTTGAGTTGATTCAGACGGTTTTTATCGAACAGGTGCCAGGTTGACTGTGAACCGTGTTTCTTCAAAGGGGTGTGCAGGCTGATCACATCGCACTGCTCGATGATCTGTTCGAGGCTGACGTAATCGCCCCCTTCAGCGGCTTGCCGTGGCGGATCACACACCAGCACGTTCCAGCCCAGACCTTGCAGGACCTTGACCAGACGCCCGCCGACTTCACCGGCACCGACCACGCCGTAAGTGCGCCGAGTCAGGTCGGCGCCTTCGATTTCGGCCAGGGTCAGCAGACTGCCGAGCACATAGTCGACCACGCCCCGGGCGTTGCAACCGGGTGCGCTGGACCAGGTAATGCCGGCCTGCTGGAAGTAATCCAGATCCAGATGATCCGTGCCGATGGTGCAGGTGCCGACAAAGCGCACCTTGCTGCCCTCGAGCAACGCGCGATTGACGTTGGTCACGGAACGCACCAGCAGCACATCGGCCTGCTCGACGGTGGCGCGGTCGATGGAACGTCCCGGCACCCGGCGGATTTCGCCGAAACCTTCGAAGAAGGCCTCGAGCAGCGGAATATTTTCGTCGGCAACAATCAGCATGGCAGGCTCCTTTGGCGGGCTGGCAGTGTAGGCGTAGATGACTGTAGTGGGCCAGCGGGCATTGCACAGCACTTGGCTGTGAACACTGCTCCCTTGTGGCGAGGGGATTTATCCCCGTTGGGCTGCGAAGCGGCCCTGAAGGCTTCAACCCCGTCCTTTCTGAAACACCGAGTGCAATGGATTGGCGACTGCTTCGCAGCCGAGCGGGGATAAATCCCCTCACCACAAGGAATGTCGCAACGTTCGAAAGGTGATTACAAATAGCTAACACAGGACTTTTCCTGACCACTGCGTCAAGGCGTAGAATGCGCCGCCTCGTGCATCAAAATCTTTGGACGTTTCGCCCTTGAATTCCGTGACTGATCACCCCGCCGCTACTTCCCTCACCCGCCCTGCCCGGGTTCGCCTGGAGCTGAAAAACCTGCTCGCCCTGGCGTTGCCGATCATGGTCGCGCAGCTGGCGACCACCGCCATGGGCTTCGTCGATGCGGTGATGGCGGGCCGGGTCGGCCCGCGTGATCTGGCGGCTGTGGCGCTCGGCAACTCGATCTGGGTGCCGGTGTTCCTGTTGATGACCGGCACTTTGCTCGCCACTACTCCGAAAGTCGCCCAGCGTTTCGGCGCGGGCACCCATAGCGAGATCGGCCCGATTGTACGTCAGGCGTTATGGCTGGCCCTGGTGGTGGGTTTGATGGCGACCGGCATGCTGCTCAGCGCCGAGCCGATTCTGCACTTGATGAAGGTTGATCCCGAGCTGATCGGCCCGTGCATGCAGTACCTGCACGGCATCGCCAGCGGTCTGCCCGCCGTCGCCTTCTACCATGTGTTGCGCTGCTTCAGTGACGGCCTGGGCCGGACGCGTCCGGCGATGGTCCTCGGCTTGTGCGGATTGGCGCTGAACATTCCTCTTAACTACATCTTCATCTATGGCCACTTCGGAGTGCCGGCCATGGGCGGCGTCGGTTGCGGCTGGGCCACGGCGATTGTGATGTGGGTGATGGCGCTGGGCATGGCCGGCTGGGAGCGCTGGGCACCGGCCTATCAGTCGAGTCAGTTGTTCAGCCGTTTCGACTGGCCGCAATGGTCGGTGATCAAACGCCTGCTGGGCATCGGCCTGCCGATCGGCATCGCAGTGTTCGCCGAGTCGAGCATCTTTGCGGTGATCGCCCTGCTGATCGGCAGCCTGGGGGCCACCGTGGTTGCAGGCCATCAAATCGCCCTGAACTTCAGCTCGCTGGTGTTCATGATCCCCTACTCCCTCGGCATGGCCGTGACCGTGCGGGTCGGCCAGGCGCTCGGTCGTCAGGAGCCGCGTGAAGCGCGCTTTGCCGCCGGCGTCGGCATGGGCACGGCGCTGGCTTATGCGTGTATTTCGGCGAGCATGATGCTGTTGCTGCGCGAACACATTGCAACGATCTACACCGCCGATCCGACGGTGATTCGTGTGGCGGCGATGTTGATTGTGTATTCGGCGCTGTTCCAGTTTTCCGATGCGATCCAGGTCACAGCTGCCGGCGCACTGCGTGGTTATCAGGACACTCGGGTGACGATGATCCTGACCCTGTTCGCCTACTGGGGGATTGGCTTGCCGGTGGGCTACGCCCTGGGCCTGACCGACTGGTTCGGCACGCCGAGCGGCCCGAGCGGGCTGTGGCAGGGTTTGATCGTGGGCTTGAGTTGCGCGGCGCTGATGCTGTCGATCCGCCTGACGCGCAGCGCACGCAAGCGGATCCGCATCAGTCATTCGGCGGGTTAAGCGAGTTTCTTGCGGATCCAGTAGAGGTAGGTGCCTGCCTCTTCGTGCTGTGCGACCAGTTCATGGTCGAGAAACACGCAGAACTTGGGAATGTCGCGACGGGTCGACGGATCGGTCGCGATCACCTTGAGCAAGCCGCCGGGTGCCAGGTCACGGATGTGCTGGTGCAGCATCATCACCGGTTCCGGGCAGTTGAGGCCGGTGGCGTCGAGGGTGCCGTCAACCGGCGTATCAAGCATTTCACTCATGATTCACTCCTGAAACTGGCCGGCATTGTCGCGCATTGCCGGGTGCCTTAACAAATCGTACTGACTGTAACTGTGGCGAGGGAGCTTGCTCCCGCTGGGTCGCGAAGCGGCCCAAATTCTGGCTATGCGGTCTATCAGAAGATTTCGGCGCCTGATTTTAGGGCTGCTGCGCAGCCCAGCGGGAGCAAGCTCCCTCGCCACAAAAGCCTTTCAGCGGGACTTGGGTTTCTTCACGTCAAGCCGGCGCAAATGGCACGTCACCTCTTCACGGTCGTGATACAGCTGCTTGCAGCCGATCTCGACCCGAATCCCGCGCTCCTTGAACCCCTCGGCAATCCGTTCCAGCAAGCGTTTCACCTCGGCGTAACGCTGCTTCATCGGCAGTTTCAGGTTGACCACCGCTTCGCGGCAATGCCCCTCGCCAATCCATTCTTCCAGCATCGCGGCGTTGCGCGCTGGCTTCTCGACGATGTCGCAGACCATCCAGTCCACCGGTTGCTTGGGCTTGAAGGTGAAACCGTCCGCCATCAAGTGTTGCACCAGACCGGTGTCCATCAAACTTTCAGCCATCGGGCCGTTGTCGATCGCGGTCACCAGCATGCCACGGTTGACCAGCTGCCAGGTCCAGCCGCCGGGGGCGGCACCGAGGTCGACGCCGGTCATGTCACTGTGCAGGCGCTCATCCCACTGATCGCGGGGGATGAAGTGGTGCCACGCCTCTTCCAGTTTCAGGGTCGAACGGCTCGGCGCTTCACGCGGGAACTTCAGACGCGGGATGCCCATCGGCCACATCGCCGAGTTGTTGGATTCGGCCAGGCCCATGAACACTTCGCGGCCGCTTTTGAAGGTCAGCACCAGACGCGGTTTGTGCGCGTCTTCCACCAGCTTGCCCGCCGCCATCAGCGCCTTGCGCAGGTGGACTTCGAACTTTTTGCAGAAGTTCGACAGCTCCTTGCCATCGTTGGTGTCGACCATTTCCAGCCACAGGCTGCCGCACAGCGGGAAGTCCGCCATGTGCGCGAGGATCACGCTGATGCGGTCGGTTTCCGGCAGATCGATGAAGATCCCGCGCGCCCACTGGCGCGGGAAGATCAGCTCGGCGAAACGCTGCCCGCGCATCAGGCGCTCGGCGCCGTCTTCTTCGGTGCAGATGAATTCCGCGCAGGCGCTGGCGGTCTTGGCCTTGGCATAACCCGCCACATTCAGCCGTGCGGCGTGTTCGGAAATCTCGGAACAGACTTCGCCTTCGAAGCCCGGCCGGCAATGCATAAAGAGGGTGTTCATTCTTACTCCTGGGCAGTTGGCGAAGAATTCAGCCACTGCGCGATGCCCAGGCTTGCGTTGAAGCAAAGCCTGTCACGAAAACCGGCGCATGATAGCCGAGTTCGGAACCTCGGACTTGTCGATAGAGTCCAGTTATTAGCCAGCTACGTAAAACAGGGCTAGTTTTAATGCTCTGTCCGTCCCCTCAGTCCGTAGCCGTGCGGACTCAAAGGAGTGATTGCAATGCCGTCCCTCGATAGCCTGAACACCCTTAAAACCCTACAAGTCGACGACAAGACCTACCATTATTTCAGCCTGCCCGACGCCGCCAAAAGCCTCGGTGATCTCGACAAACTGCCCATGTCGTTGAAAGTGCTGCTGGAAAACCTGCTGCGCTGGGAAGATGAAAAAACTGTCACCGGCGCCGACCTTCGGGCGATTGCCGCCTGGCTCAAGGAGCGGCGCTCCGACCGCGAAATCCAGTACCGCCCTGCCCGCGTCTTGATGCAAGACTTCACCGGCGTGCCTGCTGTGGTCGACCTGGCGGCCATGCGCGCCGCCATGGCCAAGGCCGGAGGCGACCCGCAGCGCATCAATCCGCTCTCCCCCGTGGATTTGGTGATCGACCACTCGGTGATGGTCGACAAGTTCGGCAGCTCCAGCGCCTTCGAACAGAACGTCGACATCGAAATGCAGCGCAACGGTGAGCGTTACGCGTTCCTGCGCTGGGGCCAGAGCGCCTTCGACAACTTCAGCGTGGTGCCGCCGGGCACTGGCATTTGCCACCAGGTCAATCTGGAATACCTCGGCCGCACGGTCTGGACCAAGGACGAGGACGGCCGCACCTACGCCTTCCCCGACACCCTGGTCGGCACCGATTCCCACACCACCATGATCAACGGCCTCGGCGTACTTGGCTGGGGCGTCGGCGGGATCGAAGCGGAAGCGGCGATGCTCGGCCAACCGGTGTCGATGCTGATTCCGGAAGTGATCGGTTTCAAACTCACCGGCAAGCTCAAGGAAGGCATCACCGCCACCGACCTGGTGCTGACCGTCACGCAGATGCTGCGCAAGAAAGGCGTGGTCGGCAAATTCGTTGAGTTCTACGGCGATGGCCTCGCCGATCTGCCGCTGGCCGACCGCGCGACCATCGCCAACATGGCCCCCGAATACGGCGCCACCTGCGGCTTCTTCCCGGTGGACGACATCACGCTGGAGTACCTGCGCCTGTCCGGTCGCCCGCTTGAAACCGTGAAACTGGTCGAGGCCTACAGCAAAGCCCAGGGCCTATGGCGCCTGCCGGGCCAGGAACCGGTGTTCACCGACACCCTGGCGCTGGACATGGCCAGCGTCGAAGCCAGCCTGGCCGGGCCGAAACGCCCACAGGACCGGGTTTCGCTGCCGAATGTCGCGCAAGCGTTCAGTGACTTTATCGACCTGCAATTCAAACCCACCAGCAAGGAAGTCGGTCGCCTTGAAAGTGAAGGCGGTGGTGGCGTGGCGGTGGGCAATGCCGATCTGACGGGCGAAGCCGATTATGAATACGACGGTCAGACCTATCGGTTGAAAAACGGCGCGGTGGTGATCGCCGCGATCACCTCTTGCACCAACACCTCCAACCCGAGCGTGATGATGGCCGCTGGTCTTGTGGCGAAAAAAGCGGTGGAGAAAGGCCTCAAGCGCAAACCGTGGGTCAAGAGTTCGCTGGCCCCGGGTTCGAAAGTGGTCACCGACTACTACAAGGCTGCCGGCCTGACGCAATACCTGGATGAACTGGGTTTTGACTTGGTCGGCTACGGCTGCACCACCTGCATCGGCAATTCCGGCCCGTTGCCGGAGCCGATCGAAAAAGCCATCCAGGCCGCCGACCTGACCGTCGCCTCGGTGCTGTCGGGCAATCGTAACTTTGAAGGTCGCGTGCATCCACTGGTGAAAACCAACTGGCTGGCGTCCCCGCCACTGGTCGTGGCCTATGCGCTGGCCGGTACGGTGCGCACCGACATTAGCAGCGAGCCATTGGGCAACGACAAGGACGGCAATCCGGTTTACCTGCGGGACATCTGGCCGAGCACCCAAGAGATTGCCGACGCCGTGAGTCAGGTCAACACCGCCATGTTCCACAAGGAATACGCCGAAGTGTTTGCCGGCGACGAGCAGTGGCAAGCGATTGAAGTGCCGCAAGCGGCGACCTATGTGTGGCAGGACGATTCGACTTACATCCAGCATCCACCGTTCTTCGATGACATCGGCGGCCCGCCGCCGGTGGTCAAGGACGTCGCGGGTGCCAGGGTCCTTGCGCTGCTCGGCGATTCGGTGACCACCGACCACATCTCCCCCGCCGGCAACATCAAGGCCGACAGCCCGGCCGGGCATTACCTGCGCGAGAAAGGCGTGGAGCCGCGGGACTTCAACTCTTACGGCTCCCGTCGCGGCAACCACGAAGTGATGATGCGCGGCACCTTCGCCAATATCCGCATCCGCAACGAGATGCTCGGCGGCGAAGAAGGCGGCAACACGATCTACATCCCGACCGGGGAAAGGATGCCGATCTACGACGCGGCCATGCGTTATCAAGCGTCGGGCACGCCGCTAGTGGTGATCGCAGGGCAAGAATACGGCACCGGCTCAAGCCGAGACTGGGCGGCCAAGGGCACCAACCTGCTGGGTGTAAAAGCGGTCATCGCTGAAAGCTTCGAGCGGATTCACCGTTCCAACCTGGTGGGCATGGGTGTGCTGCCGTTGCAGTTCAAACTGGATCAGAACCGCAAGAGCCTCAACCTCACCGGCAAAGAAACGCTGGATATCCTCGGTTTGACCGGCGTCGAGTTGACGCCGCGGATGAACCTGACACTGATCATTACCCGCGAAGACGGCAGCCGCGAGAAAATCGAGGTGTTGTGCCGGATCGATACGCTCAATGAAGTGGAATACTTCAAGTCAGGGGGGATTTTGCATTACGTGTTGCGGCAGCTGATTGCGTCGTAACCGCCTGCTGACACAGACACCGCCTTCGGGCGGTGTTTTTGTTTGAGTCGCCTACGCCTCTATAATCCTGCACCCAACGTGCAGACAACACTGATCTAAATGTGGGAGCGGGCTTGCTCGCGAAAGCGGATTAGCTGTCAACGATGATGGTGAATGTCATGGCCTCTTCGCGAGCAAGCCCGCTCCCACATGGACCGAGCCAACCCGCAACACTTCGGACACAAGGACTTAAAATGCTCGCCCTGCCATGGACTTACCTGGCCCTTCTCTCCCTCGGCTACACCCTCGCCCTGACCTACGGCCAAATCGGCTGGCTGGCCGGTATCTCCGTCGCGTTGCTGCTGGTCGCCGGTTTCGCTGTCCGCCAGCAAAAGATTCCCGTTGCACGCTACCTCGGTCATGGCGTGTTCATCATCCTCGCCGTGGCGCTGGCGATGCACTGGCTGCCCGGCTTCTACAACGGTCGCGGCATCGCCCCGCAACGCTTCACCGTCGATGCCGTGCCGTTTTCCATGTACCTGAATCAGGACAAACCCCTGATCGGCTTCTGGCTGTTGCTGGTGTGCCCATGGATTATCGGCCGGCGTTCACTGCGTCTTTCCCTCTATGCCACCGCATTGGCGCTCACGTTAAGTGCCGTGCTGGCATTGGGCGGTGCGCTCTTGCTGGGGGTGATCAGTTGGGCGCCGAAGTGGCCGGATCAAGCCGGGCTGTGGGTACTGAACAATCTGCTGCTGGTGACGCTGGTGGAGGAAGCGTTGTTCCGCGGCTACATCCAGGGCGGCCTCAGCCGGTGCTTCAAACACCTGCCCTACGGCGAAAACCTGGCGTTGCTGCTCGCCTCACTGTTGTTCGGCCTGGCGCATGTGGGGGCGGGTTGGCATTGGGTGCTGCTGGCGGGCCTGGCAGGTGTCGGCTATGGTCTAGCCTACCGTTTTGGCGGTTTGGGGGCGGCCATCGCCACCCATTTCGGCTTGAACCTGCTGCATTTCGCCCTGTTCACCTACCCGATGCTCGCCGGCTGAGGCAATGGCCGTTTTGCGACGCGCCGCTGATTATTGAAAAATAATTTTCAATAAATTCCTGACGGCGCCGACATCCTCTCAAAGCCTTGCGGATTGAAAAAGCCATGCGTAACAACCAGCCCACCACACAACGCGAACGGACCTTCCCGGCTCAGCAACGGTTGATTTCCACCACCGATGCCAAGGGCGTGATCACCTACTGCAACGACGCCTTCGTCGAAATCAGCGGGTTTTCTCGTGAGGAGCTGATCCGTGCGCCGCATAACCTGGTCCGTCACCCCGACGTCCCGGCCGCGGTGTTCGCGCACATGTGGGGCACACTGAAACAAGGCTTGCCATGGATGGGCATTGTCAAGAATCGCTGCAAGACCGGTGACCACTACTGGGTTAACGCCTATGTCACGCCGGTGTTCGAAGGCAGTCAGGTGGTCGGCTACGAGTCCGTGCGGGTCAAACCCACCGCCGAGCAGATCCGCCGTGCCGAAGCGCTCTACCAACGCATCAACCAGGGCAAGTCGGCTATTCCTTCGACAGACAAATGGTTGCCGGTGCTTCAGGACTGGCTGCCGTTCATTCTGGTCAGCCAACTGAGCTTCATGATCGGTGCGTCGCTCAACTCCCAGTGGGGCTTCGCCCTCGCCGCCGGTCTTTCGGTGCCGTTGGGCCTGTTGGGCTTGAGCTGGCAACAGCGTGGTCTCAAGCGCTTGCTGCGCTTGGCCGAGCAGACCACCTCCGACCCGCTGATTGCGCAGATGTACACTGACAGCCGTGGCGCCCAGGCACGGTTGGAGATGTCGATCCTCAGCCAGGAAGCGCGTCTGAAAACCTGCCTGACCCGCTTGCAGGACACTGCCGAGCATTTGAGCGACCAGGCAAAACAGTCCGACACCCTGGCTCACAGCAGCTCCACTGGCCTGGAACGTCAACGCGTCGAAACCGAGCAAGTGGCCACCGCCGTCAATCAGATGGCCGCCACCACGCAGGAAGTCGCCAGCCACGTACAGCGCACCGCCGACGCGACTCAGGAAGCCAATCGCCTGACCGGTCGCGGCCGCGACATCGCCGGGGAAACCCGCGAAGCCATCCAGCGCCTGTCGGTGGTGGTCGGTGAAACCGGCGCGACCGTGACCCAACTGGCCAAGGACAGCGACGAAATCGGCGGTGTGGTCGACGTGATCAAAGGCATCGCCGACCAGACCAACCTGCTGGCGCTGAATGCGGCTATTGAAGCAGCCCGTGCCGGCGAGATGGGCCGTGGTTTTGCGGTGGTGGCTGACGAAGTCCGTCAACTGGCGCAGCGCACCAGCGAATCTACCGGGCAGATTCACGCCCTGATCGCCAAGCTGCAGCAAACCGCCAGCACCGCGGTGCAAACCATGGAAGCCGGGCATCGCCAGGCGGAAGAAGGCGTGGCGCGGGTACTGGAAGCGGATCAGGCGCTGGTGGGGATCAGCGAAGCGGTAGCCAACATCACCGACATGACCACCCAGATTGCTGCGGCGACTGAAGAGCAAAGTGCGGTGGCTGAAGAGATCAGCCGCAACATCAGCAACATCTCGCAACTGGCGGATCAGACGTCGGAACAGGCGCAGCACTCGGCGTTGTTAAGTGAAGAGCTGACGAAGACGGCGAATACACAGTATTCGTTGGTGGAGCGGTTCAATCGCTGATTGGCTTGGTGAAGTCAGAAAACCCGGATGGCGAGAGCTTCCGGGTTTTTTATTATCGGTTTAAAAGCTCAAATGCCAAAAGCCCACCATCGCAGGCTACACAACTATGCGCCACTGCCTACAGCCGCACCGGAATCCGCCGACTTGTTCGCCTCAAGGCCGGACTCTATTGTTTGCTGGCAAAAACTCAATCACTTAAGCTGGTCAGCATGAATACATTTCCTTCGGAGCCTCCGATGGCCACCACCAGAAAGATCGGCAAACCCGACAAAAAGCTTGTTCGCGATGAACTGACTTTTCTTGATGTCCGGCAGGCCGCGCGTGATGGGCAGAAAGCGTTCGATAAATTTGTGATCACTGGCAAGCTACCTATTACAAAGTAGCATTGGATGCCAGCCGTCAAAATTTCTGCGCTTTTTGAACAGATCAACAACTGGCAGAACTTCGCCGCACACTTCTACAACTACAAAGTGTGCGATGAACTGCCAGCCATTTTCGGGCGAGACGAACGACTCGACCTGATTGATATGCACCACATCCATTTGGCCAGCACTCAGGAAACTCAAGCACGTTGGGCAAAAATCGACCGTCAGTATTATCGAACGGCTCTGGTTGACGACCCCCGGCAATGACTTCTGGCTGATCTATGCCCATGACGCTTTCCGGGATGAGTATCTTTTGCTGACGATCACTGGCCCGGATGCACATAACCGCAGTGAATGGGGTTCATTTCTGCGCACGGTGCATTGTGAAATTGTCGAACCTTGGGTAGTTGGCAAGATTCACTATCCAGATCTGGATGATTTGTAGCCGGGGGACCTTTCAACATTACGCAAGAAATCCAGTTACCTTCTGCGCCGCTGCAACCAAATGCTGCTCATGCGTAAACCCCGAGGCCTTCAACGGCTTCAAATCATGATCCCCCGCCACCAGCCAGAACACCTGGATGCTCGGCGCCAACTCATAACCTTCGACCGCCTCGCGATTGCCCAGCGCATCCCGCTCACCCTGCACGATCAATGTCGGCGTCTTCAACGAAGACAAATGTTCGACCCGAGGTTTCTCCGGTTTACCCACCGCATAAAACGGATAACCGAGGCACACCAGCGCATCCGCCTCCAGCTCATCCGCCAAAAGACTGGCCATCCGCCCGCCCATGGACTTGCCGCCAATGGCCAGACGCCCAGTGACATGGCGTCGCACCTCGGCGTACACCTCACGCCAGCATTCCAACAGTTTCGGCGCCGGATTCGGTGGACGCTTACCCCCGTCAATACGCCGTTGTGCCATGTATGGAAACTCGAAACGCAGCACGTTGATCCCAGATGCAGCAAGGCGTGCAGCCATGTCGTTCATCCAGCCGCTGTCCATTGGCGCACCGGCGCCGTGGGCGAGGATCAGGGTTACCGATGCAGGTCCTGAGGCGGCATTCCACAACCATCCATGATCCCGCACACACTGCGCCCATTGATCCCCGTCAATACTGGCCTTGTGCTCTTTGTCCATGCTTACCTCGCTTTTAGTCTGCCTATAACTCCAGGCGAAGGACGCGCTGCCTTTTTGTTGCAAGCGTGCTCACTTCGGCTGAACCGTGGATGGGGAACCATGAACACTTCTATCAGTACCGCCTACAACTACAAGGTGGTCCGCCAATTCGCCATTATGACGGTGGTGTGGGGCATCGTCGGCATGGGGCTCGGGGTTTTTCTCGCGGCCCAATTGGTCTGGCCTGAACTCAACTTCGATTTGCCGTGGACCAGTTTCGGCCGGTTGCGCCCGCTGCACACCAACGCGGTGATCTTCGCCTTCGGCGGTTGCGCCCTGTTCGCCAGTTCATTCTATTCGGTGCAACGCACCTGCCAGACCCAGCTGTTTGCACCGAAAATCGCCGCGTTCTGCTTCTGGGGCTGGCAATTGGTGATCCTGCTGGCGGCGATCAGCCTGCCCCTGGGCTACACCAGTTCCAAGGAGTACGCCGAGCTGGAATGGCCGATCGACATCCTGATCACCATTGTCTGGGTCGCCTACGCCATCGTGTTCTTCGGCACATTGGCCAAACGCAAGACCAAGCACATCTACGTCGGCAACTGGTTCTTCGGTGCGTTCATCATCACCGTGGCGATTCTGCACATCGTCAACAACGTTGAATTGCCGGTGAGTTTCACCAAGTCGTACTCGGTGTACGCCGGTGCGACCGATGCCATGGTTCAGTGGTGGTACGGCCACAACGCCGTAGGCTTTTTCCTCACCGCCGGTTTCCTCGGGATGATGTATTACTTCGTGCCGAAACAGGCCGAGCGTCCGGTGTATTCCTATCGCTTGTCGATCGTGCACTTCTGGGCCCTGATCACCCTGTACATCTGGGCCGGTCCGCACCACTTGCACTACACCGCGCTGCCGGACTGGGCGCAGTCGCTGGGCATGGTGATGTCGCTGATCCTGCTGGCGCCAAGCTGGGGCGGCATGATCAACGGGATGATGACCCTGTCGGGCGCCTGGCATAAGTTGCGCAGCGACCCGATCCTGCGATTCCTCGTGGTCTCGCTGGCCTTCTACGGCATGTCGACCTTCGAAGGGCCGATGATGGCGATCAAGACGGTCAACGCCCTCTCCCACTACACCGACTGGACCATCGGCCACGTTCACGCCGGGGCACTCGGTTGGGTAGCGATGATTTCAATCGGCGCGCTGTACCACATGATCCCGAAAATCTTCGGCCGCACGCAGATGCACAGCATCGGCCTGATCAACGCGCACTTCTGGCTCGCCACCATCGGCACCGTGCTGTACATCGCCTCGATGTGGGTCAACGGCATCGCCCAGGGCCTCATGTGGCGCGCAGTCAACGAAGACGGCACGCTGACCTACTCCTTCGTCGAAACCCTGGTGGCCAGCCACCCAGGCTTCGTCGTGCGACTGGTGGGCGGTGCGATCTTCCTCAGCGGCATGTTCCTGATGGCTTACAACACCTGGCGCACCGTGCGGGCCTCGCAGCCTGCCGAAGTCGCCGCTGCCGCGCAGATCGCCTGAGGAGTCCGCCATGAAACACGAAACAATCGAGAAAAACGTCGGCCTGCTGATGCTGCTGATGGTCCTGGCCGTGAGCATCGGCGGTCTGACCCAGATCGTCCCGCTGTTCTTCCAGGACGTGACCAATAAACCGGTGGAAGGCATGAAGCCCTACACCGCACTGCAACTGGAAGGTCGCGACATCTACATCCGCGAAGGCTGCGTCGGTTGCCACTCGCAGATGATCCGGCCGTTTCGCGCCGAGACCGAACGTTACGGCCACTACTCGGTGGCCGGTGAAAGCGTCTGGGATCACCCGTTCCTCTGGGGCTCCAAGCGCACCGGGCCGGACCTGGCCCGGGTCGGCGCACGTTACTCGGATGACTGGCACCGTGCGCACTTGTACAACCCGCGCAACGTCGTACCCGAGTCGAAGATGCCGGCCTACCCATGGCTGGTCACGCAAGCGGTCGACAGCAGCCACACCGAAACCAAGATCCGCACGATGCGCACCCTCGGTGTGCCGTACAGCGATGACGACATCAGCGGCGCGGTCGCCAGCCTCAAGGGCAAGACCGAAATGGACGCACTCGTTTCTTACCTGCAAGTGCTCGGCACTGCCATCAAGAGCAAGAGGTGAGCCATGACCATACCCTTCGAAATAGTGACCGTGATAAGCAGTGGAATGATCCGCGGTCTCGGTACGGTCGTCGTGTTCGTGGCCTTCGTCGGCCTGACGCTATGGGTGTTCAACAGCAAGCGCAACCCGGAATTCGCCGAAGCGCGCCTGTTGCCGTTTGCCGATGAGCCACAACCCGATAGCACCCAAGAACCTGAAACAAGGAGTACCCGGCCATGACCACCTTCTGGAGTACGTGGATCTGCGTACTGACCATCGGCAGCCTGATCGGCCTGACCTGGCTGCTGATCGGCACCCGCAAGGGCGAAACCAAGGGCAGCGTCGACCAGACCATGGGCCACAGCTTCGACGGCATCGAGGAGTACGACAATCCGCTGCCGCAGTGGTGGTTCATGCTGTTCGCCGGCACGCTGGTATTCGCCGTGGGCTACCTGATTCTTTATCCGGGCCTGGGCAACTGGAAAGGCATCCTGCCCGGTTACGAGGACGGCTGGACCGGCGTCCACGAATGGGAAAAGGAGATGAACAAGGCAGACGCCAAGTTTGGGCCGATCTTCGCCAAATTCGCCGCCATGCCGGTGCAAGAAGTGGCCAATGACCCGCAAGCGCTGAAAATGGGTGGTCGCCTGTTTGCGTCCAACTGTTCGGTGTGCCACGGCTCGGATGCCAAGGGCGCTTTCGGCTTCCCGAACCTGGCCGACAGCAACTGGCGTTGGGGCGGCGACGCCGAGATGATCAAGACCACAATCATGGGCGGTCGCATGGCGGCCATGCCGGCCTGGGGTGAAATCCTCGGTGAGGCCGGCGTGAAGAACGTGGCCGCGTATGTGCGTCACGAACTGGCGGGCCTGCCACTGCCCGCTGACGACACTGCCGATCTGCACGCTGGACAGCAAGCGTTCAGCACCACGTGCGTAGCCTGTCATGGGGCAACCGGCAAGGGCACTGAAGCCATGGGCGCGCCGAACCTGACGCAACCGGCCGGATTCATCTACGGTACCAGCCTGGCGCAACTGCAACAGACCATCCGCCATGGCCGCCAGGGCCATATGCCGGCGCAGAACGAACTGCTCGGCAACGACAAGGTGCAATTGCTGGCCGCCTACGTTTACAGCCTGTCTCACGGTCTGAATACCGAGCGTCTGCAAGCCGAAGACAAACGCGAATAAATCTCGACCGCTCTACTGCCGCATTCTCCCCGGATGCGGCAGTTCCCTGCCTCTTTGCGACCAAGTGTCGCACCCCTCCGTTGGTCCTCCTTTCGGTTCACCTGATTCGGGTCTAAGCTTGCTCCGATGCGAACTGGCATGAGCCGGTTCCAGGTCGACTCAACCCGATGTGTTCGACGAATCTGCTCGATGACAGGCCGCAAAGGCTGGTAGATACCGGCTGTCGTGCCAATTGCCATCGGTCACCCGATCGTTGTGTTTGAACACACCCCGTAACAACTGACCTGACCCCCTCACCTTTTTCGTTCACTGCGACATTTTGTCCGAGGCCGATTTTGTCCTTACGCGGCGCATGGAAAGGCCGCAGAATCAGCTTTTGAAAGCATTGACCCAGGTCATGGCGCGTTGCAATGACCCCCCGCTTTCTACATACTTGCGGCCGATTTTTACTCCTAATAAAACACCCAAACCGTGGAACCTTAGAATGAGCACAGCAATCAGTCCGACTGCTTATAACTATAAGGTAGTCCGCCAGTTCGCCATCATGACGGTGGTCTGGGGGATCCTTGGCATGGGGCTTGGTGTCTTCATCGCCTCACAGCTTGTATGGCCGGAATTGAACTTCGGTCTGCCGTGGACGACTTTTGGACGCTTACGCCCGTTGCACACCAACCTGGTGATTTTCGCCTTCGGTGGTTGTGCTCTGTTTGCCACTTCTTATTACGTCGTGCAGCGAACCTGCCAAACGCGACTGATTTCCGACAGCCTCGCAGCCTTCACCTTCTGGGGTTGGCAAGCGGTCATTGTCGGCGCGATCATTACCTTGCCGTTGGGTTACACCACCACCAAGGAATACGCGGAACTGGAATGGCCCCTGGCTATTCTGCTGGCCATCGTCTGGGTGTCCTACGGTCTGGTGTTTTTCGGCACCATCACCAAGCGCAACACCAAGCATATCTATGTGGGTAACTGGTTCTACGGTGCCTTCATCGTCGTGACGGCGATGCTGCACATCGTCAACCACGCGTCCCTGCCGGTCAGCTTCTTCAAGTCCTACTCGGCCTACGCCGGTGCGACTGATGCGATGATCCAGTGGTGGTACGGCCACAACGCGGTGGGTTTCTTCCTGACCACCGGCTTCCTGGGGATGATGTACTACTTCGTTCCGAAGCAGGCCGAGCGTCCGATCTACTCCTATCGCCTGTCGATCGTGCACTTCTGGGCGCTGATCACCCTGTACATCTGGGCCGGTCCGCACCACCTGCACTACACCGCGCTGCCGGACTGGGCTCAGTCCCTGGGCATGGCGATGTCGATCATCCTGCTGGCTCCAAGCTGGGGCGGCATGATCAACGGCATGATGACCCTGTCGGGCGCCTGGCATAAGCTGCGCACCGACCCGATCCTGCGCTTCCTGGTTGTGTCGCTGGCCTTCTACGGCATGTCGACCTTTGAAGGCCCGATGATGGCCATCAAGACCGTGAACTCGCTGTCGCACTACACCGACTGGACCATCGGCCACGTACACGCCGGCGCCTTGGGCTGGGTTGCGATGATCTCGATCGGCGCCATCTATCACATGATCCCGAAACTGTTCGGTCGCGCGCAGATGCACAGCATCGGCCTGATCAACGCGCACTTCTGGCTCGCGACCATTGGCACCGTTCTGTACATCGCTTCGATGTGGGTCAACGGCATCACCCAGGGCCTGATGTGGCGTGCAATCAACGACGACGGCACCCTCACCTACTCGTTCGTCGAAGCCCTGCAAGCCAGCCACCCTGGTTTCATCGTTCGCGCCCTGGGCGGTGCGTTCTTTGCCAGCGGCATGCTGTTCATGGCCTACAACGTATGGCGGACCGTACGTGCCTCGAACCCGGCTGAAGCCGAAGCCGCCGCTCAGATTGCTGTAGTTGGAGCTCACTGATGAAGCATGAAGCAGTCGAGAAGAACATTGGCCTGCTGGCCTTCTTCATGGTTATCGCCGTCAGCATCGGCGGCCTGACCCAGATCGTTCCGCTGTTTTTCCAGGACGTCACCAACAAGCCGGTCGAAGGCATGAAGCCTCGCACCGCCCTTGAACTGGAAGGCCGCGACGTTTACATCGCCAACGGTTGTGTCGGCTGCCACTCGCAGATGATCCGCCCGTTCCGTGCTGAAACCGAACGTTACGGCCACTACTCCGTTGCCGGTGAAAGCGTCTGGGACCACCCGTTCCTGTGGGGTTCCAAGCGTACCGGTCCGGACTTGGCCCGTGTCGGCGGTCGTTACTCCGATGACTGGCAGCGTGCGCACTTGTACAACCCGCGCAACGTGGTGCCTGAGTCGAAAATGCCGGCCTACCCGTTCCTCGTGGAAAACAAGCTCGACGGCAAAGACACTGCCAAGAAAATGGAAGTCTTGCGCACGCTCGGCGTCCCTTACACCGACGAAGACATCGCCGGTGCCAAGGATGCTGTGAAGGGCAAAACCGAAATGGACGCGCTGGTGGCCTATCTGCAAGGCCTGGGCACCATCATCAAAAGCAAACGGTGATTTAGATGGATATCGGGATGATTCGTGGCCTGGGCACCGTTGTTGTGATGGTGGCCTTCATCGGTCTGGCGTTGTGGGTATTCAGCCCAAAGCGCAAGTCGGAGTTTGAAGACGCGACCTTGCTGCCTTTCGCGGACGATCCCGAAGCCATCAAGCACGTCGAGCAAGCTTCTAGGAGTAACAAAGAATGACTACGTTCTGGAGTCTGTACGTCACAGTCCTCAGTCTCGGCACCATCTTCGCCCTGACCTGGCTGCTGCTGTCCACCCGCAAGGGCCAGCGAGCCGAGCAGACAGAGGAAACGGTTGGCCACTCCTTCGACGGGATCGAGGAGTACGACAACCCACTGCCGAAATGGTGGTTCATGCTGTTCGTGGGCACCATCATCTTCGCCTTGGGCTACCTGGTGCTGTACCCGGGCCTGGGCAACTGGAAAGGCCTGCTGCCAGGTTACAACTACCTGGATAACGAGAAGCAGACCGCGTTCGCCAACGGCCAGACCGGCTGGACCGGCGTTCACGAGTGGGAAAAGGAAATGGCCAAGTCGGACGCCAAGTTCGGTCCGATCTTCGCCAAGTTCGCTTCCATGCCGATTGAAGAAGTCGCCAAGGACCCGCAAGCCCTGAAGATGGGTGGCCGCCTGTTCGCCTCCAACTGCTCGGTCTGCCACGGCTCCGACGCAAAAGGCGCTTATGGCTTCCCGAACCTGACCGACGCCGACTGGCGCTGGGGTGGTGAAGCGGAAACCATCAAGACCACCATCATGGGTGGCCGTCACGCGGTCATGCCAGCGTGGGCTGACGTGATCGGCGAGCAAGGCGTTGCGGACGTTGCTTCGTTCGTGCTGACCAACCTCGATGGCCGCAAGCTGCCGGAAGGCACCAAGGCTGATCCGGTCGCCGGTCAGAAGCTGTTCGCCGCCAATTGCGCGGTATGCCACGGTCCGGAAGGCAAAGGCACCCCAGCGATGGGCGCACCTGACCTGACTCACCCGGCAGCGTTCATCTACGGTTCGAGCTTCGCTCAACTGCAGCAGACCATCCGTTACGGCCGTCAGGGCCAGATGCCTGCGCAAGAACAGCTGCAAGGCAACGACAAGGTTCACCTGCTGGCCGCTTACGTCTACAGCCTCTCTCACGGTGAGAAAGCGCCGGCGGAAGACGCTCAGTAAAGGCACACGCTTGCTGCAACAAAAAAACGGCCCCGTCATTTGACGGGGCCGTTTTCGTTTGGGGCCGGAATGTGGGGACTATTGAACCGCGATGGTTTCGACCTCCTTGCGGCTTGGCCAGTTGTTACCGTTGACCTGATACACCGTCAGCGTCTTGCGATCCAGCGCAAAACTGGCGATCAGGTAGGTCTGATTGGAAGCGCCGCCACTCAGGAACACCGGAACGTCACCAAAGTAATCCGTCCTGTTCCATCCGGTAAAACGCCCCGGTTCATTATGTAAATGCCCTGCGAACACCGCGGTGACCTCGTAGCGTGCAATCATGGCCTTGAAGCGTTCAATCTGTTCCGGGCTTCCCTTCCAGCGATCAGGTTTGTGCATATTAATTAAAATGATCTGACCCTGATTGCGCGCCTGCTGCAGATCGCGCTCCAGCCAATCCAGCGCATCCGAGATTTCAAAGTTAACCTTATTCAAAGGAAACCCCGAGGAAAAATTCACCGTGTAAGTAGGCTCGTTATTGAGTTGTATCAGGTGAACATCACCCACAGACTTTGAATAAGCAAGACTTCCGTAATAGACTTTGGCACCCCCCTCGCTCCGAGCTGCAAAATCAAATGTATTGACCTTCCCCCAATATTTTTCCCGCAACTCCACAATGCTACCAGCGGCGCAATTGTTCTCGGGAAAACTGCAGTCATTAATATTGTTTTCGTAGTCGTGATTACCCAGACCGTAGTCATAAACACCGCCCAGGTACTTCTCCAGAATCGACTGGGTCGTGGAGCGTTCGCTGCCGTGGCCGAAAGCCGTCATATCCCCATTGATCATGACCGGAATATGGCCAGGGTCCCGGCTGTGGTTGTTCCGAAAACTGGCGACATCCGAATACTGGGTTTCAATCAACCAACGAGAACGCTTGTCTCGGTCCGAATCCGACTCCTCCCAACCGTAATCAGAACTTTCGGTCCAGGGGAATTGCGGATCCGAAGTAAATATCAAATGGCGAGGCGAGAAGTCGGTGGGGTTCGCATGGGCAGCCGACGCGGCAATACATAACAACACGCCAGCAAGTGGCCTGGTGCATTTAGTCAAAAACATAGAATTCCATTTCCATAACAAGATTAGTTAACAGGTGTGCAACTTACAAACCTACCAACAATTTATGCCATGTTTTAAATCCATGCAAAGCCCGCAATTAACAACCTATATTTCAAAAACCACCAAACATTTGAGAACTCCCAACTAACGAACATAAATTCAACCATTACTTACTTGTTGGTGACACCTCTAAATCGAGCGTGGAATCACCCTCATCGAACCGTGGATCTGTCCTGATGTTCCTGCTCGATACGAACGTGATTGCTGATTTGCGCCCCCCCAGGCTGAGGCAATGACTCGCAACATGGCGGACGCTCCTTCCAGCCCTGTGCGATTGATCAACCCGTGCTGATTGACCCGCGCGCCCTGCAAAACCGTCCATAATTCACAAGTCAATTGATTCAAGTCATTACACTGTCAGTTGATTTCCACCAACGTGACCAAAGGTCGCACCCTTGAGCTAGAGCGACAGGCGTATCATTGCGCCACTGCAACACCTCTTTTTGACCGCGGTCGGCATGTACTGACCGAGGCATTTTTCCACTGCCGTGGGATGCAATGATGAGCAATCAGATTCCGGTACACGACGTCACACCGCCAGCCAAAGACGCGAACACCAGCGTCGACCTCTACGCCTCTCGGGAAAAAATCTACACGCGAGCCTTCACCGGCCTGTTCCGCAACCTGCGGATGATGGGCGGTGCCGGGTTGTTTCTGCTGTATTTCGGCACGGTCTGGCTGAACTGGGGCGGCCATCAAGCCGTCTGGTGGAACCTGCCGGAGCGCAAGTTTTTCATCTTCGGGGCGACCTTCTGGCCTCAAGATTTCATCCTGCTTTCCGGGATCCTGATCGTCAGCGCCTTCGGCCTGTTCTTCATTACCGTGTACGCCGGTCGGGTCTGGTGCGGCTATACCTGCCCGCAGAGCGTCTGGACGTGGATTTTCATGTGGTGCGAAAAGGTCACCGAAGGCGACCGCAACCAGCGCATCAAACTCGACAAGGCGCCGATGAGTGCCAACAAATTCCTGCGCAAATTCAGCAAGCACTCGATGTGGCTGCTGATCGGCTTCGTCACCGGCATGACCTTCGTCGGTTACTTCTCGCCCATTCGCGAACTGACGATCGACTTCTTCACCGGCGAAGCCGATGGCTGGTCGTATTTCTGGGTCGGTTTCTTCACCCTCGCCACCTACGGCAACGCCGGCTGGTTGCGTGAGCAGGTGTGCATTTACATGTGCCCGTATGCGCGTTTCCAGAGCGTGATGTTCGACAAGGACACCCTGATCGTCTCCTACGATCCGCGCCGTGGTGAAAGTCGCGGCCCGCGCAAGAAAGGCATCGACTACAAGGCCCAGGGCCTGGGCGACTGCATCGACTGCACCATGTGCGTCCAGGTCTGCCCGACCGGGATCGACATTCGGGACGGTCTGCAGATTGAATGCATCGGCTGCGCGGCGTGCATCGATGCCTGCGACAGCATCATGGACAAGATGGACTACCCCCGCGGGTTGATCAGCTACACCACCGAACACAACCTGTCCGGGCAAAAAACCCATAAACTGCGCCCGCGCCTGATCGGCTATGCCCTGGTGCTGCTGGCCATGATGGGCTTGCTGGCGGGCGCGTTCTTCATGCGTTCGCTGGTGGGTTTCGACGTCAGCAAGGACCGCGTGCTGTACCGCGAGAACGCCGAAGGCCGGATCGAAAACGTCTACAGCCTGAAGATCATGAACAAAGACCAGCGCGACCATACCTACGTACTGGAAGCCTCCGGTTTGCCGGACCTGAAGCTGCAAGGCAAGCGCGAGATCAAAGTCGCCGCCGGGGAGATTTTCAGCCAGCCGGTCGAACTGTCGATCGCACCGGAAAAACTGCCGTCGAGCACCAACGAGGTGAAATTCATCCTCAAGGATGCCGATGACGACAGCGTCCACGTTGAAGCCAAGAGCCGATTCATCGGCCCACAAATTCGTTGAGAGAAGTGATCATGCCCGCAGCAAACGCCGCAAGCCCTTGGTACAAGCATCTTTGGCCATGGATCATCATCGCCATCCTGGCCTGTTCCGTGACCCTGACCTTGTCCATGGTGACCATCGCGGTGAACAACCCGGACAACCTGGTCAACGACAACTACTACGAGGCCGGCAAAGGCATCAACCGCTCCCTCGACCGCGAACTGCTGGCCCAGACCCTGTTGCTGCGCGCCAGCGTTCATCTGGACGATGTGACCGGCGAAGTCGATTTGCGCCTGAGCGGCAACAGCCAACCGAAAACCCTTGAGCTGAACCTGATCTCGCCGACCCAGCCGGAGAAGGATCGCAAGATCACCCTGGCCCGCAGCGAAACCGAACAGGGCCGCTATATTGGCCAGTTGAGTGACAAGGTTGAAGGCCGTCGTTTCGTCGAATTGCTGGGCACTCAGGACGACCACATCTGGCGCATGTTCGAAGAAGAGCTGGTCAGCCATGACAAGGATCTGCTCTTGGGTGACGAGCCGCTGCAAGGCGCGGAAGACCTGAAGAAGTAAACTCGCAATGTGGCGAGGGGATTTATCCCCGTTGGGCTGCGAAGCGGCCCCCTGCATTCTTCCAGTCATATTTCCGCTAACAGGTTTCACGACTGCTTCGCAGCCGAACGGGGATAAATCCCCTCGCCACAGAACCTGCCCCGGTTTTAACAATATTGTTTTCATGGCCACTTAGATGACCACCCAACTGCCCTGCTACCACTGCGCCCTGCCCGTCCCGGCCGGCAGCCGCTTCACCGCTGCGGTCCTCGGTGAAACCCGCGAGTTCTGCTGCCCGGGTTGCCAGGCCGTGGCTGAGGCGATTGTGGCCGGTGGGCTGGAAAGCTATTACCAGCATCGCAGCGAGTCGTCGGCCAACCCCGAAGCCTTGCCGGTGCAGTTGGTGGATGAGTTGGCGCTCTACGACCGCGCCGACGTGCAAAAGCCTTTCGTGCGTCACGACGGCGAACTCGCCGAAACCACCCTGTTGATGGAAGGCATCAGCTGCGCCGCCTGCGGCTGGTTGATCGAAAAACACCTGCGCGCCTTGCCCGTGGTGGCCGAAGCGCGATTGAACCTGTCCAACCATCGCCTTCACGTACGCTGGGCCGACGCGCAATTGCCGTTGAGCCAAGTGCTCAGCGAATTGCGCCACATCGGCTACGCCGCGCACCCGTATCAAGCCGACCGCGCCAGCGAACAACTGGCCAGCGAAAACCGCCTGGCCTTGCGCCAACTCGGTGTCGCCGGACTGCTGTGGTTCCAGGCGATGATGGCGACCATGGCCACCTGGCCGGAATTCAATATCGACCTCAGCCCCGAGCTGCACACCATCCTGCGCTGGGTCGCGCTGTTCCTCACCACACCGATCGTGTTCTACAGCTGTGCGCCGTTTTTCAAAGGGGCGATGCGTGATTTGCGCACCCGCCACCTGACCATGGATGTGTCGGTGTCACTGGCGATCGGCAGTGCCTACATCGCCGGGATCTGGACCTCGATCACCGGCGTCGGCGAGCTGTATTTCGATGCCGTAGGGATGTTCGCGCTGTTCTTGCTGGCCGGGCGTTATCTGGAACGTCGCGCCCGCGAACGCACCGCCGCCGCTACCGCACAGCTTGTAAACCTGTTACCTGCTTCGTGCCTGCGCCTGAGCTCCGACGGCCAGAGCGAGCGGATCCTGCTTAGCGAGTTGCGTGTCGGCGATCAAGTGCTGGTGCACCCGGGCGCTATCCTGCCGGCCGACGGCAAGATCCTCGATGGCCAGTCGAGCATCGACGAATCGCTGCTGACCGGCGAATACCTGCCGCAACCGCGCACCCAGGGCGATGCGGTCACCGCCGGCACCTTGAACGTCGAAGGCGCGTTGACCGTGGAAGTCTTGGCGCTGGGTCAGGACACGCGGCTGTCAGCCATCGTCCGTCTGCTGGACCGCGCTCAGGCCGAGAAGCCGCGACTGGCGGAAATCGCCGACCGCGCCGCGCAATGGTTCCTGTTGCTGTCATTGATCGCTGCCGCAGCGATTGGCCTGTTGTGGTGGGAACTGGATTCGTCACGAGCCTTCTGGATTGTTCTGGCGATGCTGGTTGCGACGTGCCCGTGCGCCTTGTCGCTGGCCACGCCGACCGCCCTCACCGCCGCCACCGGCACGCTGCACAAACTCGGTTTACTGCTGACCCGCGGTCATGTGCTGGAAGGTCTGAACCAGATCGACACGGTGATTTTCGACAAGACCGGCACGTTGACCGAAGGTCGATTGGCCTTGCGTTCGATCCGCCCGCTCGGCGCACTCGACAGCGATCAATGCCTGAGTCTCGCCGCCGCGCTGGAAAACCGTTCCGAACACCCGATCGCCCGCGCATTTGGCCGGGCGCCGCTGGCGGCCGAAGAAGTCCTCAGCACGCCGGGGCTGGGCCTCGAAGGTTTGGTCGGCACGCAGCGCCTGCGCATTGGCCAGCCGGGTTTCGTCTGCGAACTCAGTGGCGCCGCCGTGCCGGTGATGCCCGACGAAGCGGGTCAGTGGCTGCTGCTCGGCGACAGCCAAGGGCCACTGGCGTGGTTTGTCCTCGATGACCGCTTGCGTGCCGATGCGCCGGCGCTAGTGGAAGCGTGCAAGGCCCGTGGCTGGCGCACATTGCTGCTGTCGGGCGATACCTCGCCAATGGTCGCCAGCGTCGCCGTCGAACTGGGCATCGACGAAGCCCGGGGCGGTTTGCGCCCCGATGACAAATTGCAGGTCCTGCAACAGCTGCACAAGGAAGGCCGCAAGGTGTTGATGCTCGGTGACGGGGTCAATGACGTGCCGGTGCTGGCCGCTGCCGACATCAGCGTGGCGATGGGTTCGGCCACCGATCTGGCGAAAACCAGTGCCGATGCGGTGTTGCTGTCCAACCGTCTCGATGCGCTGGTGCAAGCCTTCAGCCTGGCGCGGCGCACCCGCCGGGTAATCATCGAGAACCTGCTGTGGGCCGGGCTGTACAATGGCCTCATGTTGCCGTTCGCCGCCCTCGGCTGGATCACTCCGGTGTGGGCTGCGGTCGGCATGTCCATCAGTTCGTTGACCGTGGTGCTGAACGCCCTGCGCCTGACTCGCCTGCCGAGCGCGCCTGCCGCCCACACCACGCCAGAAACCCGCCCGCTGCCGGCCTGAGCCGCGCGGGCATGGAGTCCAGATGCCAGCTCTCTACGTGATGATCCCGGCCGCGCTGCTGATCGTGGCCATCGCTATCTTTATCTTCTTCTGGGCGGTCGACAGCGGTCAGTACGACGACCTCGACGGCCCGGCCCACAGCATTCTGTTCGACGACCAGGACCCGAACCACAAGGCCGCGGTCGACGAAGCCAGCGGCCATCCGGCCAAACCGGACGACAAGGCGCCGCCTCATGCTTGAGTTGGCGCCACTGTTGGTGTCTGCGGTGATTCTCGGCCTGCTCGGCGGAGGCCATTGCCTGGGCATGTGCGGCGGCCTGATGGGCGCGTTGACCCTGGCGATTCCCAAGGAGCAACGCAGCCGACGTTTTCGACTGTTGCTGGCGTACAACCTGGGGCGAATTCTCAGCTATGCGACGGCCGGTCTTCTGATCGGCCTGGCGGGCTGGGCGGTCGCCAACAGTCCGGCGGCCATGTTCATGCGCGTGATTGCCGGATTGCTGCTCATCGCGATGGGGCTTTACCTCGCCGGCTGGTGGAGCGGCCTGACCCGCATCGAAAGCCTCGGACGAGGCCTGTGGCGGCATATCCAGCCGGTTGCCAACAAACTGCTGCCGGTATCGAGCCTGCCCCGCGCGTTGCTGCTGGGCGCACTGTGGGGCTGGCTGCCGTGCGGGTTGGTTTACAGCACGTTGCTGTGGGCGGCGAGCCAGGGCAATGCGCTGGACAGTGGGCTGCTGATGCTCGCGTTCGGGCTCGGCACCTGGCCGGTGCTGCTGGCCACGGGGCTCGCGGCGGAGCGGGTCACGGCGTTGTTGCGCAAACGCAGTGTGCGGATGACGGGTGGGTTGCTGGTGATGGTGTTCGGCATCTGGACCTTGCCGGGGCCGCATCAGCATTGGCTCATGGGGCATTAGATCGGTGGTGCGCCCTTCGCGGGCAAGCCTCGCTCCTACCTGTAGGAGCAAGGCTTGCCCGCGAAGAGTTCCTGATCAACAACACAAATCCTGACCGTTGATGCAAATCAAGATGCCCCGCCGCCCCACCCCATAGACTCGCTGACACTGCCAGCCTATCCGGGGGAATGCCCGCATGATGCTCGACGCCATTCGTTGGGACACTGATCTTATCCGCCGTTACGACCTGGCGGGGCCGCGCTACACCTCTTACCCCACCGCCGTGCAATTCGACGGACAGGTCGGCACCTTCGACCTGTTTCACGCCCTGCGCGACAGCCGCAAGGCACTGCGCCCGTTGTCGCTGTACGTGCACGTGCCGTTCTGCGCGAACATTTGCTACTACTGCGCCTGCAACAAAGTCATCACCAAGGACCGTGGCCGCGCCCTGCCCTATTTGCAGCGCCTTGAGCAGGAAATCCAGCTGATCGCCTGCCACCTCGACCCGGCTCAGAAAGTCGAGCAACTGCACTTCGGCGGCGGCACCCCGACTTTTCTCAGCCACGACGAACTGCGCCAGTTGATGGCTCATCTGCGCAAGCACTTCAACCTGCTGGACGACGATTCCGGCGACTACGGCATCGAGATCGACCCGCGTGAAGCCGATTGGTCGACCATGGGCCTGCTCCGCGAACTGGGCTTCAATCGGGTCAGCATTGGCCTGCAAGACCTCGACCCGGCGGTGCAACGGGCGGTCAATCGCCTGCAAAGCCTGGAAGAAACCCGCGCCGTGATCGACGCCGCCCGGACCCTGCAATTTCGTTCGATCAACATCGACCTGATCTACGGCTTGCCGAAGCAGACTCCAGACAACTTCGCCCGCACGGTCGACGAAGTCATCGCACTGCAACCGGATCGGCTTTCAGTGTTCAACTACGCGCACCTGCCGGAACGCTTCATGCCGCAGCGGCGGATCAACAGCAACGAGTTGCCGACGCCGGCGCAGAAGCTGGAAATGCTCCAGCGCACCATTGAACAACTGACCACTGCCGGTTACCGCTACATCGGCATGGACCACTTCGCCTTGCCCGACGATGAGCTGGCGATTGCCCAGGAAGAATCGACCCTGCAACGTAACTTTCAGGGCTACACCACTCACGGCCATTGCGATTTGATCGGGCTGGGGGTGTCGGCCATCAGTCAGATCGGCGACCTCTACTGCCAGAACAACAGCGATCTGAATCAGTATCAGAACACGCTGGCCTCCGCCCAACTGGCCACCAGCCGTGGTTTGCTGTGCAACGCCGATGACCGCGTGCGACGGGCGGTGATTCAACAGTTGATCTGCACGTTCAACCTGGAGTTCGCGGACATCGAACAGGCCTTCAACATCGATTTTCGCGGTTACTTCGGTGAACTGTGGCCTCAGCTACAGACCATGGCCGATGACGGTTTGATCAGCCTCGACAACGAGCGGATCAGCGTACTGCCCGCCGGTCGCTTGCTGGTGCGCTCGGTGTGCATGGTGTTCGATGCCTATTTGCAACAGCACAATCACCAGCGGTTTTCGCGAGTGATCTAGTCATCAGCTCACTTGCCGGTTAGCAAAATGCTGGCTTTACGACCCTGCGGCAAAATCGCCGCGTGCCTGAATGTCCTCCCGTGAGTTACCCTTACGGCTTATGTGTGTTTTCCCACAAGGATTGAAGAAATGTCCGAGCCAGTAAAACTGCGCGCTCAAAGCCAGGTCCATTGCAAGGATTGCAGCCTGGCCCCCCTCTGCTTGCCACTTTCTCTGAATCTGGAAGACATGGAAGCGTTGGACGAAATCGTCAAACGGGGTCGCCCGCTGAAAAAAGGCGAGTTCCTGTTCCGCCAGGGCGACACTTTCGATTCCGTTTATGCAGTACGCTCCGGCGCCCTCAAGACCTTCAGCCTGAGCGATGGCGGTGAAGAACAGCTCACCGGTTTCCACCTGCCAAGCGAACTGGTCGGGCTGTCGGGCATGGACACTGAGAAGCATCCGGTTTCGGCGCAAGCCCTGGAAACCACGTCGGTGTGCGAAATCCCTTTCGAACGCCTCGACGAACTGGCCCTGCAACTGCCGCAACTGCGCCGTCAGTTGATGCGAGTGATGAGCCGCGAGATTCGTGACGATCAACAAATGATGTTGCTGCTGTCGAAGAAAACCGCCGACGAGCGCATCGCTACATTCCTGGTCAACCTCTCGGCACGCTTTCGCGCGCGGGGTTTCTCGGCCAATCAGTTCCGCCTGAGCATGTCGCGCAACGAAATCGGCAATTACCTGGGCCTGGCGGTGGAAACCGTGTCCAGGGTGTTCACGCGCTTCCAGCAAAACGAACTGATCGCCGCCGAGGGCAAGGAAATCCACATCCTCGACCCGATCCAGCTCTGCGCCCTGGCCGGTGGTTCCCTCGAAGGCTGATTCTGGCGATTGCGGCTGAGCGAAACGGTTCAGCCGCCGTTATACTGCGACGTTTGCAGCCTGCCAGGATTCTTCGACCATGGCCTTTGACGCCTTCGACATCAAATCCCTCATCCGTCCCGTGATCGACTTCCCGAAGCCGGGCGTGATCTTTCGCGACATTACGCCGTTGTTCCAGTCGCCCACGGCCCTGCGCCTGGTGATGGACAGCTTCGCCCATCGTTATGTCGAGGCGGACTTCACGCACATCGGGGCGATGGATGCCCGTGGTTTCCTCATCGGCTCGATCCTGGCCTATCAGTTGAACAAGCCGTTGGTGCTGTTCCGCAAGCAAGGCAAACTGCCGGCCGACGTGTTATCCGAAGGTTATGCGACCGAATACGGTGAAGCCTTTCTCGAAGTACACGCCGACAGCTTGTGCGAAGGCGACTCGGTGGTGATGTTTGATGATTTGATCGCCACCGGCGGCACGCTGATCGCAGCGGCGAACCTGATCCGGCGCATGGGCGCACGGGTTCATGAAGCGGCGGCGATTATTGATCTGCCGGAGCTGGGTGGGTCGCAGCGGCTGGAAGAGATGGGGATTGCGACTTTTTGCCTGACGCAGTTTTCGTTGAGCGAGAAGTAAGCGGCGCCTGTACTGACGCCATCGCGGGCAAGCCCGCTCCCACAGTGACCTACGCCGTACACAAGATTTGTGTCTGACGATAATTCTGTGGGAGCGGGCTTGCCCGCGATGGTGTCAGCCGCTACACCGCCGATTAAAGCCCCATCTGCTTGCTGATAATCTCGTTCATCACTTCCCGCGTCCCGCCACCGATCGACAGTATCCGGTTATCCCGATACAACCGCTCCACCAGGCTTTCACGCATGTAACCCAAACCACCCAAAATCTGCACCGCATCCGTGGTAATCCGGTCAGCGGTGTCGGTCGCAAAATTCTTCGCCATGGAAATCTCCTTGATCACGCTCTGCCCCGCCGCCATTTTCGCCGCCTGACGGTAAGTGAACTCCCGTGACACCTCCAACGCCGTAGCCATTTCCGCGAGGCGGTGCTTGAGCACCTGGAATTTGCCGATGGGTTTGCCAAAGGCTTCACGCTGACGCGCCCATTTCAGGCTTTCCTCCAGCGCCAACTGCGCCGTCATGTTGGCCATCAACGCCAACGCCAGGCGTTCGCTCTGGAAGTTACCCATGATGCAGGCGAAGCCCATGTTCTCGGCGCCAATCAGATTTCCTACAGGCACCCGGCAATCGTCGAAGAACAATTCGGCGGTATCCGACGCCCACCAGCCCATTTTCTTCAACTGCCGCCCTACGGTGAAACCCGGTGTGCCCTTTTCTATCAGGAGCAGACTGATGCCGCCGAAACCCGGCTCGCCGGTACGCACCGCAACGGTATAGAAATCCGCGCGCACACCGCTGGTGATAAAGGTCTTGTTGCCGCTGACCCGGTAGAAATCACCGTCACGCACAGCACGGGTTTGCAGGTTGGCGACGTCGGAGCCGCCGCTGGGTTCGGTTACGGCCAGCGCGCTGATCTTCTCGCCGGCCAGCACTGGCGGCACGACGCGGTCACGGACTTCGGGACTGGCCCACTTGAGTATCGGCGGCAGGCCGATGTCCAGCGAACCGAGGCCGGCCACCAGACCGCCAGAGCCGCAACGCATCAGTTCTTCGCTGGCCGCGACCTTGGCGAACAGGTCGCCTTCGTGGCTGCCGCCCAAAGATTCGGGATAACCGATCCCCAGGATGCCCGCCGCACCGGCCTTGAGGTAGAGCTCGCGCGGAAAGCTTTCCGCTTCTTCCCACTGATCAACGTCCGGAAGGATCTCACGCTCGACAAAACGTCTGACGCTGTCGCGGACCAATTGGTGGCTGGGATCGAAGTATTCCTGAAAGGCAGGCATCGGCGAACTCCACTGAAGGTTCAGCGAAGTTAACCGAGCGCTTGCTTGGTTTTCAACAGGATTGTGTGAATCAGGTGGACCGAGGCGCGCCATTCGCGAGCAAGCCCGCTCCCACACTGGACTTTCGGCGTATGCGCCCCCCTGTGGGAGCGGGCTTGCTCGCGAAGGCGTCAACCCAAACAACACACATTACAAAGCGATCGGCTTACGCCCCGCAAACGAATGCGCCAACGTTCCGCCATCCACCAGCTCCAGCTCGCCACCCAACGGCACACCGTGGGCGATACGCGAAGCAACCAGGCCTTTATTGCTCAGCAACTGGGCAATGTAATGCGCCGTCGCCTCCCCTTCGACGGTCGGGTTGGTCGCCAGGATGACTTCGGTAAAGGTGCCCGCCTCTTCAATCCGCACCAACAGCTGCGGAATGCCAATGGCCTCGGGTCCCAGGCCGTCGAGCGGCGAGAGATGGCCCTTGAGCACAAAATAGCGACCCCGGAACCCGGTCTGCTCCACGGCGTAGACGTCCATCGGACCTTCCACCACGCAGAGCAAGGTGTCGTCACGGCGCGTATCGGCACATTGCGGGCAGAGATCATCTTCGGTCAGCGTGCGACATAACCGGCAATGGCCCACCCCTTCCATGGCCTGGCTGAGTGCCGACGCCAGTCGCGAACCACCGCTGCGATCACGCTCAAGCAGTTGCAGCGCCATGCGCTGGGCGGTTTTCTGACCGACACCCGGCAAAATTCGCAGGGCATCGATCAGTTGGCGAATCAAAGGGCTGAAGCTCATGGGGAAACGTCCGACAAATCAACGAGACGCGGTTTATACCCGCGCCTCTGTATAGCGTCAATTATTCAGTCCTGGGCGACCCGTACCACCAGTTTGCCGAAGTTGCGTCCTTCAAGCAGACCAATGAACGCCTCGGGGGCATTCTCAAGGCCATCGACCACGTCTTCGCGGAACTTGACCTTGCCGTCCCGGACCCACGGCGCCATGGCACTGACGAACTCTGGCTGACGATCACCGTAGTCGTCGAACACGATAAAGCCCTGGATGCGTACGCGCTTGGTCAGCAACGTACGCTGCAACTGCGGCAGGCGATCCGGGCCGGTCGGTGCTTCGTGGGCGTTATAGGACGCGATGAGGCCGCAGAGCGGAATCCGCGCCTTGGCATTGAGCAGCGGCACCACCGCGTCGAACACCTTGCCACCGACGTTCTCGTAGTAGATATCGATGCCCTCGGGGCACGCTTGTGCCAGTTCCTCGGCGAAGTTCGGGCTCTTGTGGTCGACGCAGGCATCGAATCCCAACGCCTCCATCACGTAGCGACATTTTTCCGCTCCGCCCGCCACGCCCACTACGCGCAGGCCTTTGATCTTCGCCACCTGGCCGACCACCGAACCCACCGCACCCGACGCCGCCGCGACCACCAGGGTTTCGCCAGCGTTGGGCTGGCCGATGTCCATCAGGCCCATGTACGCGGTCATGCCCGGCATGCCCAGCACACCCAAGGCCATGGACGGGCTCGGCAACCCGGACGGCACCGGAATGATGTTGCGGCCATCGCTGATGCTGTGGCTCTGCCAACCGGTGGCGCCCACCACCAGGTCGCCTTCGTGGAATTTCGGATTCAGCGAGCGCTCGACGCGGCTGACAGCGCCACCGGTCATCACCTCGCCGATTTCCACCGGTGCGGCGTAGGACGGCGCATCACTCATACGGCCGCGCATGTAGGGATCCAGCGACAGGTATTGCGTTTTGAGCAGGACCTGACCGTCAGCCAGGTCCGGCAGGGCCTCCCGTTCCAGGCGGAAATTCTCTGGCGTCGGTGCGCCTACGGGGCGGGACGCCAGGACGATACGTTGGTTGAGGGTCAATGCGTCTGGCATGTGAGCGTCTCCTGTGATCGATGAATTCGGCGGTATAGGGGAGAAGACCTTTGTGGTGGTGTGGCGTTCGATGTTTCTGCCTTTCATTGTGGCGAGGGAGCTTGCTCCCGCTGGACTGCGCAGCGGCCGGCCCCCTTCTTTTCAGCTAAAGAGCGGGGCCGCTTCGCGCCGCCAGGCAAAAACAAAAATGCCAGGCGCGATGCCTGGCATTTTTTTGTAGCTCATCCGACGCGCTTTGGCGAATCAGAACGGCAGTTTCATACCCGGTGGCAGTTGCATGCCAGCGGTCATGTTGCCCATTTTGTCCTGGCTGTTGGCTTCGATCTTGCGCACGGCGTCGTTGACGGCGGCGGCGAACACGGCCTCCAGCATCTCTTTGTCGTCTTCGCTCAGGCCTTCAACCAGGCTTGGGTCGATGGTCACGCGCTTGACGTCGTGACGACCGGTCATCACCACGGTGACCATATCGCCGCCGGCTTTACCGGTGACTTCGGCGTTGGCCAGTTCTTCCTGCATCTTGGCCATTTTTTCCTGCATCTGCTGTGCCTGCTTCATCAGGCCGGCCATGCCACCTTTCATCATGGGAATCACCTCAAAAGTACTTGGATTAAACAGCGCCCGGCCCTAAGGGCCTAGCGCCTTCAGTTATTAGCCCTGACTGACCAGGGCTTCGACAGGTTCAATAGTATCGTTGCGGACCACCGCACCGAACTGCTGCATCATTTGCTGGATGAACGGATCACCGTGGATCGACTCCTCGGCCTCGCGCTGACGGTTCGCACGACGACGGGACGCGGCCTGGGCCGGGGTTTCCTGCTCAGGCTTGATCAGCTCCATGGTCAGGGTCAGCGTACGCCCGTGAAACTGGTTCAACGCATCGTTGAGACGGCGTTGCTGGGTCGCGTTGAACAAGGCGCTGTGGGCCGGGTCCAGGTGCATCAGCCAATTGTCGCCATCGACGGCGATCAGGGTGCAGTTGGCGGCGATGCTGCCGGTCATGCCGGAGATCGGCAGTTTCGGGAACAGCTCCAGCCATTGCAGGGCCAGACCGGTGGCGGGCATGGCGGCCGGCTCAGGCTCGGCTTCCGGCGCGGGTTCGGCGGTGTGTTCACTGGCCAGTTCATCAAGGTAACTGTAGGCCGAATCCATGTCCGGCTCGATGTAGTCTTCGTCCAGCGGCGGCTCGTCATCCAGGTCCACGCCCGGGGTGGCGGCATCGACTTCGGCCACTGACGGCTCCGGGATCGGCGCAGCGGCCCACTCCGGCGCGTCCGGCACCACGCTGTCAGGCGTCGGCAACGGCATGGGCGGTAGATCGGGTTGTTCGCTGGCAGTTTCCAGGACCGGCTCGACGGCGGGTTGCTGGACGGGTTCGGGCTCAACCGGGTCATTCCACGGCAAGTCGACCACCGCTTCAACCGCGACAGGCTCGACCACGGGCTCGGTCACGACAACGGGCGCAACCGGCTCAGGCGCTGGAGCAGCAACCGCCGCCGCAACGGGTTCAGGCGCGGGCACAACGGGGGCAACTGCCACAGCGACTACCGGCGCCACAACCGGCGCGGCAGCCACTGAATTTGCGGAATCAACTGTGGCCTGGCTGATCCCCACTGGCTTTAGCGGTTGCCTCGGGGCGTCGGCCGTGTCCGCCGGTCGGAACGCGAGCATTCGCAGCAGGACCATCTCGAAGCCACCACGCGGGTCCGGCGCCAGCGGCAAATCGCGCCGACCGATCAGGCCCATCTGGTAATAAAACTGCACGTCTTCGGCCGGCAAGGCTTGAGCCAGGGCCAGCACCCGATCGCGGTCGCCGTGACCGTTGTCGACGCCTTCAGGCAAGGCCTGGGCGATGGCGACACGGTGCAGCACGTTGAGAATTTCCGAGAGCACGCCGTTCCAGTCCGGGCCTTGTTCGGCCAAGTGACGAACGGCTTCGAGCAAGGCTTTGGCGTCGCCTTCGATCAGCGAATGCAGAACGTCGTAGACCTGACCGTGATCAAGCGTGCCGAGCATGGCCCGCACGTCGGCGGCCATGACCTTGCCTTCACCGAAGGCGATGGCCTGGTCGGTCAGGCTCATGGCGTCACGCATCGAACCGTCGGCGGCGCGGCCCAGCAGCCACAATGCATCGTCTTCGAACGGCACGTTCTCGACGCCCAGCACGTGGGTCAAATGCTCAACCACACGTTCCGGGGTCATGTTCTTCAAGGAGAACTGCAGGCACCGCGACAGAATGGTTGCAGGAAGTTTCTGCGGGTCAGTCGTCGCCAGGATGAACTTGACGTAGGGCGGCGGCTCTTCAAGGGTTTTCAACAGCGCATTGAAGGAATGGCTGGAGAGCATGTGCACTTCGTCGATCAGGTAGACCTTGAAGCGCCCGCGGCTCGGCGCGTACTGCACGTTGTCGAGCAGTTCGCGGGTGTCCTCGACCTTGGTCCGGCTCGCGGCGTCGATCTCGATCAGGTCGACAAAGCGGCCCTCATCGATTTCACGGCACACCGAGCACTCGCCGCAAGGCGTCGAAGTGATACCTGTTTCACAGTTCAGGCATTTGGCGATGATGCGCGCGATGGTGGTCTTGCCGACCCCGCGCGTCCCGGTGAACAGGTAGGCGTGGTGCAGCCGCTGGCTGTCCAAGGCATTGATCAGAGCCTTGAGCACATGGGTCTGGCCGACCATTTCGCGGAACGAGCGCGGACGCCATTTACGTGCAAGAACCTGATAACTCATCGAAAACCGTCGCAACTAAGGAACAGAAGCGGCTAATGCTAGCGGAGCAAGGCCAAAATTGCATCCGGTGCGCTCGTCTAATCTGGCTAAGATGCACTTTGGGGGGGCTTTTATCGGCTCAGGTTTGCGACGTACCGGAGCGTTTATGCGTTTTGCCTTAGGGGCACTGCTGTGGATAAGCCTGAACGTCGCCGCCGCTGAAGCGCCGCTGCGTTTCGTGGTGCCCGACAGTTGGGCGATGCCGATGGTGCAACTGGAGCGCGGGCGTGTAACCCAGGGCATCCTGTATGACGTGATGCTCAGCCTTGCCACCCAGGTCGGCGTGCCGGCCGAATTTCACGTGCTGCCGCGGGCGCGGGTGCAAGGCGCCATGGAACACGGTGAGGTCGACGTGCGCTGCTATGCCGCGCAGTCCTGGCTGCCGAATCAGTCCGGCGACTACATCTGGAGCATTCCGCTCTGGTTTCAGCGCGACATGCTGATCAGCCGGCAAGATCCGCTGCCCTCGGTAGTGCCTGCAAACCTGTCGCGACAAGCCGTCGGCACCGTACTCGGCTACAGCTACCCAACGTTGCAACCGCTGTTCGATACCGACCGACTGCACCGTGAAGACGCGCGCAACCAGGAACAGGTGCTGGAAAAACTCCACGCCGGGCGCTATCGCTATGCCGTGAGCAATCAATGGACGCTGGACTGGTTCAATCAACGCCTGTTACCCGACAAGCAACTCAAAGGCGTGGCGGTGCTGCAGGAACAGAGTGTCGGTTGCTACATGCGCAACGACCCCAAGGTGCCGGTGCAACGTATATTGCGCACGTTGCTGCGGATGAAAATGTCGGGGGAGATTGATGACATTATCCGGCTTTATATAGGTTCGGAGCCTGGTGCGCCTTAGCGATCTTTCTAATCAACTCGGGCCCCTGTGAGAGCGGGCTTGCTCGCGAAAGCGGTGTGTCATTCAGCGTTGATGTCGACTGATACACCGCTTTCGCGAGCAAGCCCGCTCCCACATGAGTCCAGTGGTGATCTCAAGACTTCAGCCAACCTGATCCATCGCTTGCCATTGCGGCGGCGCGACAAACCCGGCGACCCACGCCGGCACTTCGGCGGGCGGCATTGGCCGGGCGATGAAATTGCCTTGAGCCACTTCACACCCCAGTCGCAACAGCAATTCCCCGTGCTCGATACTTTGCAGCCCTTCGGCAATCACCTGCCGGCCAAACGCCCGGGCCAGTCCGATCACTGCCGTAGTCAGCGCCAGGTCATCGCGATCATCCAGAATGTCGCGCACAAAGGATTTATCGATCTTGATGGTTTGGGTGCGCAAACGCTTGAGGTAGCTCAGCGATGAATAGCCGGTGCCGAAATCGCCCAGTGAAAACTGCACCCCGAGCGCCTGACAGGCCTGCAGACAGGCGCTGACGTGCTGGATATTTTCGATCGCCACCGACTCGACGATTTCCAGGTCGAGCATCTGCGGCGCAACTTCGGCATGCCGGGCGAGGACTTGCCGGAGCCGATCGACGAAATCCGCGCGCTGAAAATGCCGTGCCGCGATGTTAATGCTGATCGGCCAGCCCTGCCCCGCCTGCTGCCAGCGGTGCAACTGCGTCAGCACCTGATCCATCACCCATTCACCGATGTCGACGATCAGGTCCGTCTCTTCCACAAACGGCAAGAACTCCCGGGCCGGCACCATGCCGTTTTGCGGATGTTCCCAGCGCAACAGCGCCTCGAAACCGACCACTACACCAAGGCGCATGTTGACCTTGGGCTGGAAATGCAGACGCAACTCATCGGCGGCCAGCGCCTGGCGCACGCGCTCGACCGTCTGGTGAGTGGCCTTGACCTCCTGATCCCGGGACACATCGAACAGATGGAATCGGTTGCGCCCGCGCTGCTTGGCCACGTACATGGCCTGATCGGCGTGACGCAGCAAGGTTTCGGCATCTTCATGGTCGAGGGGAAACAGCGTGACGCCGATGCTGGCGAACACATTGATGTCTTTGCCGTGCAAGGTGTAAGGCGCCGAGATCGCCCCCAGCACCCGGTTCAGCGCCGCGCGCAATTCCGGCAGATCCCGCACGTAACGCAACACCAGCACGAACTCGTCACCGGCCAGCCGCGCCACCACATCTTCGCCGCGCACGATCTGGCGCAAGCGCTTGGCCACTTCCACCAACAATTGATCGCCACTGGCGTGCCCGTAACCGTCGTTGACCGCCTTGAACCCGTCAAGGTCGAGCATGCACACGGCGAGCGGAATGTTTTCCTGCCGGGAAAACTCCAGCGCCTGATCCAGAAGATCCGAGAGGAATGCGCGATTGGGCAGCCCGGTCAGCACGTCATGGCCGACCCGCCATTGCAGGGAATGCAACAACTGGCGTTTTTCGCTGATGTCGAAACGAATCGACAGGTATCGATCAACCCGTCCGGTGGCGTCATCGAGGACCGGCACCATGGTGCTTTCCACCCAGTACAGGCTGCCGTCCTTGGCGCGATTGCAGATATCGCCTTTCCAGACTTCGCCCAGCGCGATGGTGCGCCACATGCCGGCGAAGAACTCCGCGGTGTGCACGCCGGAATTGAGGAGACGATGATTCTGCCCGAGCAACTCGTCGCGGCTATAGCCGGACACCGCGCAGAACTGATCATTGACGTGGGTGATCCGGCCGCTCAGGTCGGTCTCGGAAAAAATGGCGGCGGCATCCACGGCCCTGCGGTACTTCTCATCCATGAATCAGGCTCGCTGTCGCTAGCGGTGGGACTGCGCAAACACGTTTTCACTCCATGGCCAGCATTTGATGAACTCGCAGAACCGAAGATCAGCTAGTCTCAAAAACCTCGTGCAAGGCTCGCAAAGGAGCGCAATGCTGGCGGTTTCGCATCGCCCATTTTCGGGAAACAGGTCACCAATCACCCCTTATTGGCGGCGATTCTACGAAACACATCACATTTTGCAAAGCAAGGTGATGGATCATGCAGTTGTCTAATGCAAAAATCTATCGTTAAGTTCTTGATTCTAAATGGGAATTAAGCGATGCAAATTTCAAGTTTGGGTCCAGCCATCCGACGCTACCGCAAGGTCGCGGGGCTTACTCAGGCTGAACTCGGCGAAAAAACCGGTTTTGACCCTAAAACCATCAGCCGCTTTGAAACCGGAACCTATACCCCCAGCGTTGAAGCCTTGTTCCTGCTTGCCGACGTGCTGGACGTCAAGCTGAAAGCCTTTTTCGCGGATTTAGGCGATGAAGAGGAACAGCGGGCATATCTGTTCGGTGTAATCCACAAAGCCACCCCGAAGGATCTGGGAAAGCTGATCGCAGCGGTTGACCAGGCCTTGTCCAAGCCTTAGTGGCGGAAATGAAAAAGGAGGCCGACGTGTCTGATACGACACGTCGGCCTCCTTTTTTACGTTCATTCTGTAAATCGGAAACGACAAAAAACCACCTGGAACAAACGCCATGGCAGCACAACAAAAGTCTTTTGGATAGATAACGCGAGAGAGAACTCGCGGTGCGTTATGGAGGCAACCCCACCAGCCACACCCCGGCACACAATGTTCCCGCTGTGGCTGCTTCCTTCCGGATCTGACCAGGTTCACGGGTAATCGTTGCGGGGGGACCGATGGGGTCACCATAACGACGCTCACCTGACGGCGAGCCGCGCCATTGTACCTATCTGAGACGAAGTTACAACCGTTCGGGGGGATTAAAAAATATGTGCTGCTTCAAGGACATGCAAAGTCTGCAGAACACCGCAGTCTTGTAGCAGCTGTCGAGCCTGCGAGGCTGCGTTCGGCTGCGAAGCAGTCGTAAAATCAGGCGACTTGGTTTTTCAGGTAAACCGCGCATACCGGATTTACGACTGCTGCGCAGCCGAACGCAGCCTCGCAAGCTCGACAGCTGCTACAAGCGGACGCGGGCGGCTACAGGTCTTGCAACACTTCATCCGCCCTGCCGCCCTCTTGCTGGATCACCAGATGGATGAAGTGCAGCTTGGCAATCACTGCCGGCGGCAGGACGAACGGGTAAAAATCGGGCTGGCCCATGCTGCGCGACAGTTCATTGAGCATGCCGGCCAGTTCGATCCATGCGTTGACGAACGACAGGAACGCCGCGCCGCCGGGATGCCGTGGATCGTAGAGCGTGCTGGACGGAAACGGCTGGTAGTCGAAGTCCATTTCCCGCGCGCTCATGCCGAACCCCAGCGCGGTGTCCACCGCGTCCATCATGTGCAGGTAATGCGCCCAGGTTTCCGCCCAGTCTTCCCACGGATGCATGGTGGCGTAGGCGCTGACGCACTGGTGCTGCCAGTCGAGCGGCGCGCCTTGCTGGTAATGGCGTTCGAGGGCGTCGGCGTAGCTGACACGCTCGTCGCCGAACAGCCCGCGAAATGGTTCCAGCCAGTGACCGTTGGCGATCAGCCGATCCCAGTAGTAATGACCGACCTCATGACGAAAATGCCCGAGCAGCGTGCGATAAGGCTCGTGCATTTGCACCCGGACCTTTTCACGGTGGGCATCGTCGGCTTCCTTGATATCAAGGGTGATCAGGCCGTTGGCGTGACCCGTGGTCGGCGGTTTGCCTTCAAGGTCGACACCGATGAAATCGAAGGCCAGACCGGTTTGCTCGTCGACGGTTTTGGGGATCACCTGCAACCCCAGGCTGATCAACTGCGCGACCAGGCGACGCTTGGCGGTTTCGACCTGGCGCCAGCGTTCGTGGTTTTCGGCAATCGACAGGTCAGGGATGGTGCGATTCAGGCTACAAGCGATGCACAGCGCATCGTGGTCATTGGCCGGCAGCAGCCAATTGCACGCGGCCGGGGAATCGAGGTTGGCGCAGCGTCGGAACAAACCGGCTTCGGGGTCGGCGTCGAGCAACCAGGTATCCGCTTGCAAGCCTGGTTGCAGCGAGGACAAGCGACTTTGCTCCGGCTGATAACCCAACGCTGCCGAACAGGCCAGGCACTGGCTGTTGCGAAAGAACAGCGACTGCCCGCAGCGGCAATGCCAGACCTTGCTGTTGCGCGAACTTTCACCCACGAAGGGCGCGGCGATGCGTGAGCTCAGCTGTTCGAAGAAGCGGTACATGACGATCTCTCCCTGGGGCTTGCCAAGACTAGATCATTCCCCAGCGAAGATCGTTCCCACGAGAACACACCTGCGTGCATTGCTTTTGTGGCGAGGGGATTTATCCCCCGTTGGGTTGCGAAGCAACCCCAGATCCGGCAACCGCATTATCACAGACAGATTGCGGGCAACGGCCTTGCGACGACTTCGTCGTCGAACGGGGATAAATTCCCTCACCACAAGTTCAGTGTTAGATCGAGATGTCGTGTTTTTTCAGGAAATCGACGAACGCTTCTTCATCGAGCACTTTCAGTCCCAATTCGTTAGCCTTGGTCAGCTTCGAACCGGCACCCGGCCCCGCCACCACGCAATGAGTCTTGGCCGACACCGAACCCGCCACTTTGGCTCCGAGGCTTTCGAGTTTGTCCTTGGCGATGTCGCGGCTCATCAATTCCAGCGAACCGGTCAACACCCAGGTCTGGCCGGCAAGCGGCAGGCCTTCGACGACTTTTTTCTCGCTCTGCCAGTGCATGCCGAAATCGGCCAGTTGCGCCTCAGCAGTAATCGAACGCTGGCGATTTTCTTCAATCGCGAAAAACTCGCGAACCGAATTCGCCTGCTTTTCCGGCAAGGCCTGGCGCATGTCCAACCAGTCAGCACTCATGACCGATTCCAGCGAACCAAACTTGTCCGCGAGCTTTTGCGCCCCGCCCGGCCCGACCGACGGAATGTGCAACTTGTCGAGGAACCCACCCAACGTGGTGCTGGCCGCAAACTCGGCCCCCAGCTCGCCCTGATCCTGAATCTGCATACCGTGCTTGAGCAGATCCGCAATCACCTGCCGGTTATGCGCATCTTCAAAGAAGCTGTGAATCTCGTGAGCCACTTCCAGGCCGACATCCGGCAAGTACGTGAGCACTTGCGGCAACGCCTGCTGAACCCGCTCCAGCGAGCCGAGAGACCGCGCCAGGACCTTGGCCGTCTCCTCGCCGACATCGGGAATCCCGAGGGCGTAGATAAACCGTGCCAGGCTCGGTGTCTTGCTGTCTTCGATCGCGGCGAGCAGCTTATTGCTCGACAGCTCGGCAAAGCCTTCCAGGTCGACAATGTCATCGAACTTCAAGGCATACAGATCGGCGGGAGAACTCACCAGACCTTCATCGACCAATTGTTCGACACTCTTGTCGCCCAAGCCTTCAATGTCCATCGCGCGGCGGGAGACGAAGTGAATGATCGCCTGCTTGAGTTGCGCACCGCAGGCCAGACGACCGACGCAGCGGTACACCGCGCCTTCGCTGACGGTCTCGCGCCCCTTGCTGCGCTTGACCAGTTGCGTGCGCTCGACATGCGAGCCGCAAACCGGGCACTGCTCCGGAATCTGTACCGGACGCGCATCGTCCGGGCGACGCTCCATGACCACTTGCACCACTTGCGGAATCACGTCGCCCGCGCGGCGGATGATCACGGTGTCGCCGATCATCAGACCCAGGCGTGCCACTTCGTCCATGTTGTGCAACGTCGCATTGGCCACGGTGACACCGGCGACCTTGACCGGTTTCAACCGTGCCACAGGCGTCACGGCGCCGGTGCGGCCGACCTGGAATTCCACGTCGAGCAGTTCGGTGAGCTCTTCCATGGCCGGGAATTTGTGGGCAATCGCCCAGCGCGGCTCGCGAGCGCGGAAACCCAGCTCACGCTGGGACGCAATGCTGTTGACCTTGAACACCACGCCGTCGATTTCATAGGCCAGGCCGTTACGGCGCTCACCGATGTCGCGGTAGTAATCCAGGCACTCATCGATGCCGTGCGCCAGTTTCAGTTCGCGACTGATCGGCATGCCCCACGCCTGGAGCTGCTTGAGATTGCCAATGTGCGTGTCGGCAATGTCCGCCGAAATCTGGCCGATGCCGTAGCAGCAGAATTCCAGCGGACGGTTGGCAGTGATCTTCGAATCCAGCTGGCGCAAGCTGCCGGCCGCCGCGTTGCGCGGGTTGGCAAAGGTCTTGCCGCCGACTTCCAGTTGCGTGGCGTTAAGGCGTTCGAAACCGGCCTTGGACATGAACACTTCGCCGCGCACTTCCAGGGTCGCCGGCCAGCCGGTGCCTTGCAGTTTCAGCGGGATATTGCGCACGGTACGCACGTTGACACTGATGTCTTCGCCGGTGGTGCCGTCGCCGCGTGTCGCGCCGCGCACCAACACGCCGTCCTGATACAGCAAGCTGACCGCCAGGCCATCGAGCTTCGGTTCGCAGCTGTATTCCACCGCCGCGCCGCCACCAAACAAGTCGCCGACCGGCAGGTCGAGGCCTTCAGTCACCCGGCGATCGAACTCGCGCATGTCGGTTTCTTCGAAGGCGTTGCCGAGGCTGAGCATCGGCACTTCGTGGCGCACCTGAGTGAACGCCGACAGCGCCGCGCTGCCGACGCGCTGGGTCGGCGAGTCGCTGGTGATCAGGTCGGGGTTGGCCGCTTCGAGGGCCTTGAGCTCGTGGAACAGCCGGTCGTATTCGACGTCCGGAATGCTCGGCTCGTCCAGCACGTGATAACGGTAGTTGTGCTGGTCCAGCTCAGCGCGCAGCTCTAGAATGCGGGTTTTGGCGGCGGTCATGGGTGGTCTCTCATAAAGCAAAAGAGCAGCCGAGGCTGCTCAATCTTCTAAACAATAGCGTAACGACGCATGTTCTGTGGCGAGGGAGCTTGCTCCCGCTCGGCGGCGAAGCCGTCGTAAAGCCAGCGATTGCGGTGTGTCTGAATGAAGGGGGCTGCTTCGTAGCCCAGCGGGAGCAAGCTCCCTCGCCACAAAAAGCTCTCCTGACATAGAGAGCTTCGTTTTGAATCAACGCTTCTGGGTCAGGGCGCGACGTTCGAACTCAACGATACGCTGACGGTAATGCTCAATCGTCTGGGCGGTCAGCACGCTGCGCTGGTCGTCTTTCAGTTCGCCGTTCAACTCCTGGGACAGTTTGCGCGCCGCGGCCACCATCACGTCGAAGGCTTGCTTCGGATGACGCGGGCCTGGCAGGCCGAGGAAGAAGCTCACCGCCGGGGTGCTGAAGTGGTCGATGTCGTCCAGATCGAAGATGCCCGGCTTGACCGCATTGGCCATGGAGAACAGGACTTCACCGTTGCCGGCCATGCTTTCGTGGCGGTGGAAAATATCCATCTCGCCGAAACGCAGGCCGCTTTCCAGAATGTTCTGCAACAGCGCCGGGCCCTTGAAGCCGGCTGCGTCACGGCAGATCACGCTGATCACCAGCACTTCTTCGGCTTGCGGTTGTTCCTTGTCGCTGACCGAAGGCGAGGACTTGGTATCATCCGGGAAATCGTCGTCACGGCTGCTGAAGCTCGGGCCGCCGTCCAGGTCCAGGCTGAGGTTCATGTCACCCTGGGAAGGTTCGCCGTGGCCACGCTTGCCGCGCTTGGAACCCGACTCACGCGGTTCACGTGCAGGCATGCTCACCGACGGCAGATCGTGCTCGTCCAGTTGTGGTTCTTTATGCGTGTCCAGCACGCGGGGCGGGCCCAACAGCTCGGCGCTGGTGTCCTCGTCCGGCAGATTGGACAAACTTCGGTCAAGACGGAATTTCAGTTTTCCCTTGCCGCCGCGCATGCGACGCCAGCCATCGAAAAGAATACCGGCAATGACAATAATGCCGATGACGATCAGCCACTCGCGCAGACCGATTTCCATGTAATCCCGTGCCTCTATAAAAAATGCTGAAAAATAAGGGGTTTACAACTCGTAAACCGCTTTAAAACGTGGCGCCAACTCTATGTTCTGACAGGCGTTTTGCCCACGTATACGAAAAATTGACATTAAACTAGCACGACCAAAGGCAACTTTACACCGTCTGTCACACCGGCTTGCGCGAATATGTCGATTGGCCAGCAAGTCAAGACAGGTAAAAAAGTCCTACAGACCCAAAATACTTGCCCTACAAGCGCCGACTCAGGCCTCCACCATCGCCATCGCCTCCTCGACATCCACTGCTACCAGACGCGAGCAACCCGGTTCGTGCATCGTCACACCCATCAATTGTTCAGCCATTTCCATGGCGATCTTGTTGTGGGTGATGTAGATGAACTGCACCGTCTGCGACATCTCTTTGACCAACCGTGCGTAGCGTCCAACGTTAGCGTCATCCAGGGGTGCATCCACTTCATCGAGCATGCAGAACGGCGCCGGATTCAACTTGAAGATCGCAAAAACCAGGGCCAATGCGGTCAGGGCTTTTTCGCCACCGGAGAGCAAATGGATGGTGCTGTTCTTCTTTCCTGGCGGCTGCGCCATGATCGTTACCCCTGTATCGAGTAGATCTTCGCCCGTCAGTTCCAAATACGCGCGCCCTCCACCGAAAACTTTTGGGAAAAGAGCCTGTAAACCGCCATTGATCTGATCAAAGGTATCCTTGAAGCGGTTGCGGGTTTCCTTGTCGATCTTGCGAATCACGTTCTCGAGGGTGTCCAGTGCTTCCACCAGATCGTCATTCTGCGCATCCAGATAACGTTTACGCTCGGATTGTTGCTGGTATTCGTCGATGGCGGCCAGGTTGATCGCACCGAGGCGCTGAATACGCGCGGCAATGCGTTCGAGTTCTTCTTCGGCGTCCTTCTCGCTGGCCTCGGCGGTCAGCGTGGCGAGCACGCCATGCAGGTCGTAGCCGTCTTCCAGCAACTGATCTTCCAGCGTTTTGCGGCGCACGGTCAGGGCTTGCCATTCCATGCGCTGGGTTTCCATCTGCCCGCGGATCAACTGCGATTGCTGCTCGGCCTGGTTGCGACGTTTTTCCGCATCGCGCAATTCGCGGTCGGCGTCTTCCATAGCGATCTGCGCGGTCTTGAGTTCTTCGTCGACGGTCATGCGCTTGTCGAGCAACTCTTCGAGCTTGAGGCGCAACTCCTCCAGCGGCGCTTCGCCCTCCTCCAGATTGAGACTCAGTTGTTCGCGCTTCTCGGTCAGGCGTTCGGACTGCATCTCCAGCCGTTCCAGCGCCTGACGCGTCGAGTCATGTTGCGCCTTGAGCGAGCCGAGGCGTACCGCCAGTTGATGAGCGTGATCCTTATGCTGCCGGGCTTCCTGGCGCACCCGATCAAGTCGCTCGCGCAGGCTGTCGCGTTGGGCCAGCAGCAACTCACGCTGCTCGGTGTCCAGCGCCATGGCGTCGAGGGCTTCCTGCAATTGCAGACGCGCTTCGCCGATGTTTTCGTGCTCAAGCGCCCGTTGCTCGGCCAGCTCGGTGAGTTCTTCATCGAGGCGCGTACGACGCAACGTCAGTTGCTCAACCTTGGCTTTGCCGGCAGACAACTGGGCTTTCAATTCGCCTTGCTGACGCGCTTCGTCTTGCAGCAAACGACGCAAATGTTCGCGACCGTTTTCCTGCTGACGCTGCTGCGCCCTGAGGTTTTGCAGCTGGGTTTCCAGGGTTTCGACCGTGGCTTCGCGCTCTTCACGCTCGATGCTCAGACGCTGGATTTCCTGACCACGAGCGAGCACGCCGCTCTCCGCTTCGCTGGCCCGCCGCACACGTAGAAAGTGCCGCCCGACCCAAAAGCCGTCGCGACTGATCAGGCTCTGGCCGGCAGTCAATTGACTGCGCAAAGCCAACGCCTGTTCAAGGTTCTCAACCGGTTTGACCTGCCCCAGCCACGGCGACAGATCGATCTGCGCTTCAACCTTGTCGAGCAGGCTGCCCGGCACGCGCACGCCATCGCTGGCCGGGCTGAGCAAACGCAAATCGCCCTGGGCAAACCCGGCCAGATCGAAATCGCCGAAGTCATCCACCAGCACCGCTTGCAGGTCGGCGCCGAGCACTGTTTCCACCGCCAGCTCCCAACCCGCTTCAACTTTCAAACCTTCGGCCAGACGCGGACGGTCCGCCAAATGCTGTTCGCGCAGCCATTCGGCGGTGCCGGTGCCCGGATCGAGCGCGGCTTGCTGCAACGCTTCGAGGGACGCGAGACGACCGTTAAGGCGCTGTAAATCGCCTTGGGCCTGCTGCTGATTTTGCAAAGCCAACTGCAATTCCTGACGCAGTTGCTCAAGGCGCTCGACCTGGGCTTCTTCGCTGGCCTGCAAATCTTCAAGCGTCGCTTCGCTCGCGGCCAGTTGCTCGCTGAGTTCCATGATCGCGGCATCTTCCGGGTCCGCCGAGAGCAACGCGCGCTCTTCGCCAAGGCGCTTCTGGCGATCGGCCAGACGCTCCATGCTGGTTTCGAGTTGCTGAATGCGAGACTGCTGAACTTCGGATTGGCGGCGCGGCTCGGCGGCAGTCAGGTTGAACGTGTCCCACTGCTCCTGCCAGGCGTGCATGGTGGTCTCGGATTCTTCCAGCGCGGCGGCGGCTTCTTCGGCGGCGGCGCTGGTGACTTCCTGCTCCGGCGTGAGCATGTCCAGCTCTTCGCCGAGGGTCAGCAGCAAGGTGCGGTCGTGGCCCAGGTGCGATTCGGTTTCCAGGCGCGCGCGCTCGGCTTCTTTCAGATCATCCTGCAATTGCCGCAAGCGCTGCTGACCGTGCTGGATGCTCTGCTCGACCCGGGCGATGTCGCCGCCGACCGAATAGAAGCGTCCCTGCACCAGATTGAAGCGCTCTGACAGGTCATGGTGCCCGTCACGGAAGCGCTCGATAGCCGCATCGGCATTGCGCTGCTCGGCGACCAAGGCTTCGAAAGTGACTTCCTGATTGCCGATGATCGCTTCGCGCTGCCCGACCTGTTCGTTCAACGCCTGCCAGCGCAGGGCCGACAGCTGGGCCTTGAGCTGACGCTCCTCGCCTTTGTATTCCTGATACTTCTTGGCGGCCTCGGCCTGGCGGTGCAAACGCTCAAGCTGACGCTCGAGCTCTTCGCGCAGGTCAGTCAGGCGGGCCAGGTTTTCATGGGTGCGGCGGATACGGTTTTCGGTCTCGCGCCGACGTTCCTTGTACTTGGAGATGCCCGCCGCTTCTTCGATGAAGTTGCGCAGATCTTCGGGCTTGGACTCGATCAGCTTGGAGATCATCCCCTGCTCGATGATCGAATAGCTGCGCGGGCCCAGGCCGGTGCCGAGGAAAATGTCGGTGATGTCACGACGGCGGCATTTGGTGCCGTTGAGGTAGTAAGTGGTCTGGCTGTCGCGGGTCACTTTGCGGCGAATGGAAATTTCCGCATAGGCGGCATATTCACCGAGCAAGGTGCCGTCGGAGTTATCGAACACCAGCTCGATACTCGCCTGGCTCACCGGCTTACGGCTGGTCGAACCATTGAAGATGACGTCGGTCATCGACTCGCCACGGAGGTTCTTCGCCGAACTTTCGCCCATCACCCAACGAACGGCGTCGATGATGTTCGACTTGCCGCAGCCATTGGGCCCGACCACTGCCGCCATATTGCTCGGGAAGTTCACCGTGGTCGGGTCGACGAAGGATTTGAACCCTGCCAGTTTTATGCACTTGAGCCGCACGCTTAAGCGTCCGTCAGGGCAGAAACCACCAGATCGCTGCTGCGCTGGGCATAGGCCGTCAGCACTTCGCGGATCTGCGGAAAGTCACGAGCCAGCACGGCCGCGAGCAAGCGTTCGAACAGTTCGAGGAACTCGCTCATCGACGCCTTGCGCTGGTCCAGGGCGAGGAAATACGCGCGGCTCATGGCCGGCTGCAGGTTCTCGACGGTTTCCTGCAAGTACGGGTTGTTGGCGAACGGGTACGCGGCGCGCATCACGTTGAAGCTGTCGTCGACGAAAGTGCGGATGTCCTGACGTTCGTAGCTGGCGGCCAGGCGCTGCTGGATCTGCACGAACGGCGCCATGTCGGCCTGGACCTGCCAGCCTTTGGCCACGGCATTGCCTAGCAGAATATAGAGCTCGCTCATCAGCGTGCACAGGCTCTGCACCTTATGGGCGGTGAGCTCGGTGACGTGGGCACCGCGTCGCGGCAGGATCGCGATCAGGTGGCGGCGCTCGAGGATCAGCAAGGCCTCACGGACCGAACCGCGGCTGACATTGAGGGCCAGCGTGACCTTCTGTTCCTGGATGCGCTCTCCCGGCTTCATTTCGCCGCGAATGATGCGTTCGGCGAGGTGATGGGCGATTTGCTCGGCGAGGCTGTCCGGCGCCTTGAACGTCATGTGTGTCCTTCAAATTCTTCGATCTGCACAAGCGGCGCAGTGTAGCGCACATGAAGGGTCATGGCGGAGTGCCCACTCAGCGGTTTTTGGCACGAATCAAGCAAAAAGCAGGCTAACCCGCGAGGGTCAATAATGAAGGAACGAGTCGTTGATCGACAAAATGCTGTTTCCTGACCTTTAAGTCAGAAAATCATTGACCGCAAAGTCAGACCTGATAAATTCGGTCCAAGTCGGTTAACAACAATAATGAGTCTGCGAGGCCTTCCGTGATCCAGTTTTTACTTAACCAGGAACTCCGTAGCGAGCACGCCCTGGACCCAAACCTGACCGTGCTCAATTATCTGCGCGACCATGTGGGCAAACCCGGCACCAAAGAAGGCTGCGCCAGCGGTGACTGCGGCGCCTGCACCGTGGTGGTCGGCGAGCTGCAAACGGATGACGATGGCTGCGAACACATTCGCTATCGCAGCCTCAACTCGTGCCTGACGTTCGTGTCGTCATTGCACGGCAAACAACTGATCAGCGTCGAAGACCTCAAGCACCAGGGCGAACTGCACAGCGTGCAGAAAGCCATGGTCGAGTGCCACGGCTCGCAATGCGGCTTCTGCACCCCGGGCTTCGTGATGTCGCTGTTCGCGCTGCAAAAGAACAGCGATCAACCCGACGCCCATAAAGCCCACGAAGCGCTGGCCGGCAATCTCTGCCGCTGCACTGGCTATCGGCCGATTCTGGCAGCCGCCGAACAATCCTGCTGCGACAAGCAAACGGATCAGTTCGACGCTCGCGAAGCCGACACCATCGCCCGCCTGAAAGCCATCGCTCCCACCGACATCGGCGAACTCAACAGTGGCGACAAACGCTGCCTGGTGCCGCTGACCGTGGCCGATCTGGCCGATCTGTACGATGCTTATCCACAGGCCCGCCTACTGGCCGGCGGTACGGATCTGGCATTGGAAGTCACTCAGTTTCATCGCGCGTTGCCGGTGATGATCTACGTCGGCAACGTTGCTGAAATGAAGCGCATCGAACGTTTCGACGATCGCCTCGAAATCGGCGCCGCGACTGCCCTCTCCGACTGCTACGAAGCCTTGAAGGCCGAATACCCGGACTTCGGCGAATTGCTGCAACGCTTCGCTTCATTGCAGATTCGCAATCAGGGCACCCTCGGCGGCAATATCGGCAACGCCTCGCCAATCGGTGACTCGCCTCCGCTGCTGATCGCGTTGGGTGCACAGATCGTTTTGTGCAAGGGCGAAACCCGCCGGACGATGGCGCTGGAAGATTACTTCATCGATTACCGGGTCACCGCGCGCCAGGAAAGCGAGTTCATCGAAAAGATCATCGTGCCGCGTGCCAGCGCCGAACAATTGTTCCGCGCCTACAAAGTTTCCAAGCGCCTGGACGATGACATCTCCGCCGTCTGCGCCGCGTTCAACCTGCGCATCGAAAACGGCGTGATCGCCGACGCCCGTTTGGCGTTCGGTGGCATGGCCGCGATTCCGAAACGCGCCAACAACTGCGAAACCGTGCTGCTCGGCTCACCGTTCAACCACGCCACCGTCGAACGCGCTTGCGCCGCATTGGCCGAAGATTTCACGCCGCTCTCGGACTTCCGCGCCAGCAAGGAATATCGCCTGCTCAGCGCGCAAAACCTGCTGCGCAAATACTTCATCGAACTGCAAACGCCGCACATCGAGACTCGGGTGACCGCTTATGTCTAACCATCACGCCGTAGAGAAGACCCAGGCCGAACTGGCTGAACTGTTCGCCAAGGACCTGACCACCGGTGTCGGCCGCAGCGTCAAGCATGACAGCGCCGCCAAGCATGTGTCCGGTGAGGCGCAGTACATCGACGACCGGCTGGAGTTTCCCAATCAGTTGCACCTTTACGCACGCCTGTCGGACCGTGCCCACGCGAAAATCATCAGCATCGATACCCAGCCCTGCTACGCCTTCGAAGGCGTGCGCATCGTCATTACCCACGAAGACGTGCCGGGACTGAAAGACATCGGTCCGTTGCTACCGGGTGATCCGCTGCTGGCGATTGATGACGTGCAATTCGTCGGTCAACCGGTGCTCGCCGTTGCCGCAAAGGACCTGGAAACCGCCCGCAAAGCCGCGATGGCCGCGATCATCGAATACGAAGATCTCGAGCCGGTGCTGGACGTGGTCGAAGCGTTGCGCAAACGCCATTTCGTGCTCGACAGCCACACCCATCAGCGCGGCGATTCGGCCGGCGCCTTGGCGACCGCTGAACATCGTATTCAAGGCACGCTGCACATCGGTGGCCAGGAACACTTCTACCTCGAAACCCAGATCTCTTCGGTGATGCCGACTGAAGACGGCGGGATGATCGTTTACTGCTCGACGCAGAACCCCACCGAAGTGCAGAAGCTTGTCGCTGAAGTGCTCGACGTGTCGATGAACAAAATCGTCGTCGACATGCGCCGCATGGGCGGTGGTTTTGGTGGCAAGGAAACCCAGGCCGCGAGCCCGGCATGCCTGTGCGCAGTGGTCGCGCACCTCACCGGCCAGCCGACCAAGATGCGCCTGCCGCGCGTCGAAGACATGTTGATGACCGGCAAGCGTCACCCCTTCTACGTCGAGTATGACGTCGGCTTCGACAGCACCGGCCGCCTGCACGGTATCGCCCTGGAACTGGCCGGCAACTGCGGCTGCTCGCCGGACCTCTCGGCCTCGATTGTCGACCGCGCAATGTTTCACGCCGACAACTCGTACTACCTGGGCGATGCGACCATCAATGGTCATCGCTGCAAGACCAACACCGCGTCTAACACCGCTTACCGTGGCTTCGGCGGTCCGCAAGGCATGGTCGCCATCGAAGAAGTGATGGACGCGATCGCCCGTCATCTGGGCCTCGATCCGCTGGCGGTGCGCAAGGCCAACTACTACGGCAAGACCGAGCGCAACGTCACCCATTACTACCAGACCGTCGAGCACAACATGCTCGAGGAAATGACCGCCGAACTGGAAGAAAGCAGCCAGTACGCCGAGCGCCGCGAAGCGATCCGTCGTTACAACGCGAACAGCCCGATCCTGAAAAAAGGCCTGGCGCTGACCCCGGTGAAATTCGGTATTTCCTTCACCGCCAGCTTCCTCAACCAGGCCGGTGCGCTCGTCCATGTGTACACCGACGGCAGCATCCACCTGAACCATGGCGGCACGGAAATGGGTCAAGGGTTGAACACCAAAGTTGCGCAGGTGGTGGCCGAAGTATTCCAGGTGGAAATGGACCGCGTGCAGATCACCGCCACCAATACCGACAAGGTGCCGAACACCTCGCCGACCGCTGCTTCCAGTGGTGCCGATTTGAACGGCAAAGCGGCGCAGAACGCGGCTGAGATCATCAAGAAACGCCTCGTGGAATTCGCCGCGCGCCAGTACAAGGTCAGCGAAGAAGATGTGGAATTCCACAACGGCCATGTGCGGGTTCGCGATCACATCCTGACGTTCGAAGCGCTGATCCAGCAGGCGTATTTCGCCCAGGTGTCGCTGTCGAGCACCGGCTTCTACAAGACCCCGAAAATTTTCTACGACCGCAGCCAGGCGCGTGGTCGGCCGTTCTACTACTACGCCTTCGGTGCCGCCTGTTGCGAGGTGATCATCGACACCCTGACCGGCGAGTACAAAATGCTGCGTACCGACATCCTCCACGACGTCGGCGACTCGCTGAACCCGGCCATCGACATCGGCCAGGTCGAGGGTGGCTTCATCCAGGGCATGGGCTGGCTGACCATGGAAGAACTGGTGTGGAACAACAAAGGCAAACTGATGACCAACGGTCCGGCCAGCTACAAGATCCCCGCCGTGGCCGACATGCCGCTGGACCTGCGGGTGAAGCTGGTGGAAAACCGCAAGAACCCGGAGGACACGGTGTTCCATTCCAAGGCCGTGGGTGAGCCGCCGTTCATGCTCGGCATCGCGTCGTGGTGCGCGATCAAGGATGCGGTGGCGAGCCTCGGTGACTACATGCATCAACCGAAGATCGATGCCCCGGCGACCCCGGAGCGGGTGTTGTGGGGGTGTGAGCAGATGCGGCAGTTGAAGGCGGCCAAAGCCGTTGAGGCTGAGCCGGAGTTGGCTTCGCTCTGATACCGAGGCGCGGCCAATCGCTAGCAGGCTAGCTCCCACATTTGGAATGCATTCCCTTGTGGGAGCTAGCCTGCTAGCGATGAGGCCCGAACAGACACCAGAGATGTAGAGGTGAAATATGTACAACTGGATCGACGCCCTCGCCGACCTGCAATCCCAGGGTGAACCCTGCGTCTTGGTGACCATCATCGAAGAGCTCGGCTCCACGCCGCGCAATGCCGGTTCGAAAATGGTCATCAGCGCCACCCAGACCTTCGACACCATCGGTGGCGGGCACCTGGAATACAAGGCCATGCAGATCGGCCGCGAGATGCTGGCCAGCGGCAAACAAGACACGCACCTGGAGCGCTTCAGCCTCGGCGCCAGCCTGGGCCAGTGCTGCGGCGGCGTGACCGTGTTGCTGTTCGAACCGATGGGCCAGGTCCAGGCGCAAATCGCCGTGTTCGGTGCCGGCCATGTCGGCCGGGCGCTGGTGCCGCTGCTCGCCAGCCTGCCCTGCCGGGTGCGCTGGATCGATTCGCGGGAAGCGCAATTCCCCGAACAGATCCCTCACGGTGTGCGCAAAATCGTCGCCGAAGAACCGGTGGACGAAATCGACAACCTGCCCGCCGGCAGCTACTGCATCGTCATGACCCACAACCACCAGCTCGACCTCGAACTCACCGCCGCGATCCTCAAGCGCAACGACTTCGCCTACTTCGGCCTGATCGGTTCGAAGACCAAACGGGTGAAGTTCGAACACCGCTTGCGTGACCGTGGTTTCGACAGCGCCGTGCTGCAACGCATGCGCTGCCCGATGGGCATCGGCGAAGTCAAAGGCAAGTTGCCTGTGGAAATCGCCATCTCCATCGCCGGCGAAATCATCTCCACCTATAACGCCAGTTTCGGCCAGCAAACCGCCAGCGCCGGATCATCGATTGCCAAACTGCTGCCTGCTTCACGCCGCAGCCAAGCCTCCAACTGAGAAAGCTCATGTCTCTGACTCGCAAAGCCTACCGCGCCGCCATCCTGCACAGCATCGCCGACCCTGCCGAAGTGGGTATCGAAGCCTCTTACGAGTATTTCGAAGACGGGCTGCTGGTGGTCGATAACGGCCAGATCAGTGCCCTCGGCCACGCCAGCGAATTGCTGCCAACCCTGCCGGCCGACATCGAGATCACTCATTACCAGGACGCGCTGATCACCCCGGGTTTCATCGACACCCACATCCACTTGCCGCAAACCGGCATGGTCGGCGCCTACGGCGAGCAATTGCTGGACTGGCTCAACACCTACACCTTCCCATGCGAAAGCCAGTTCGCCGACAAGGCTCACGCCGATGAAGTCGCGGACATTTTCATCAAGGAATTGCTGCGCAACGGCACCACCACGGCCCTGGTGTTCGGCAGCGTGCACCCGCAATCGGTGACTTCGTTCTTCGAGGCCGCCGAACAGCTGGACCTGCGGATGATCGCCGGCAAGGTGATGATGGACCGCAACGCACCGGACTACCTGACCGACACCGCCGAATCCAGTTACGTCGAAAGCAAGGCGCTGATCGAGCGCTGGCACGGCAAGGGCCGCTTGCACTACGCGGTCACCCCGCGCTTTGCCCCGACCAGCACCCCGGAACAACTGACCCTCGCCGGCCAGTTGCTGAGTGAATACCCGGACCTGTACATGCAGACCCACATCAGCGAAAACCTCAAGGAAGTCGAGTGGGTCAAGGAACTGTTCCCCGAGCGCAAGGGCTACCTGGACGTTTACGATCACTACCAATTGCTGGGCGAGCGCTCGGTGTTTGCCCACGGCGTGCACCTGTGCGACGACGAATGCGCGCGGCTGGCGGAGACGGGTTCGGCGATTGCGTTCTGCCCGACTTCCAACTTCTTCCTCGGCAGTGGCCTGTTCAACCTGCCGATGGCCGAGAAGCACAAACTCAATGTCGGTTTGGGCACGGACGTCGGCGGCGGCACCAGTTTCTCGCTGCTGCAAACGTTGAACGAGGCGTACAAAGTCATGCAGATGCAAGGTGCTCGACTGAGCCCGTTCAAATCGTTGTACCTGGCGACTCTCGGCGGTGCGCGGGCGCTGCGTCTGGAAGACAAGATCGGCACCCTGCAACCGGGCACCGACGCTGACTTCCTGGTGCTGGACTACAACGCCACGCCGTTGCTGAGCTATCGCTTGAAGCAGGCCAATAACATTGCCGAGACGTTGTTTGTGTTGATGACGCTGGGGGATGACCGGACCGTGTTGCAGACGTATGCGGCGGGGAATCAGGTGCATCAGCGGTAAGTTCTTCCAGGCATAAAAAATCCCCCGTTGCTTTGCAGCCCGGGGGATTTTTGTTGCCGGTCAGATCGCTATCGCTGGCAGGCCAGCTCCCACAGTTTTTTGGATATACCGTAAATAGTGTGGGCAGCACCAATCACTGTGGGAGCTGGCCTGCCAGCGATTGGGTCGCCTCGGTCTATCTTAAAGCTTGACCGCAGGCCGCCCCGGCTTCTTGGTCTGCAACAAATGCGAGAACACCGCATGCAAATCATCCGACGCGCTTTCTTCGTCGAGGTTGAGTTTGCTGTCGATGTGATCCATGTGATGCATCATCAGGTTCACCGCCAACTCACCGTTGCGCGCTTCAATGGCGTCGATCAGTTGAGTGTGCTCGTCGTAGGAACAGTGGGAACGGTTGCCGCTCTCGTACTGGGCGATGATCAGCGACGTCTGGGACACCAGGCTGCGCTGGAAGCTGATCAGCGGCGCATTCTTCGCCGCTTCGGCCAGTTTCAGGTGGAATTCACCCGACAGACGGATACCCGCACCGCGATCACCGCGGGAGAAGCTGTCCCGTTCGTCGTCGACCATCTGCCGCAGCTCGGCAATCTGCTCGGCAGTGGCATGCTGAACCGCCAGTTCAGTGATTGCGCGCTCGACCAGACGCCGCGCGAGGAACACCTGACGGGCCTCTTCGACACTCGGGCTGGCGACGACAGCGCCGCGATTCGGACGCAGCAGCACAACGCCTTCATGGGCCAGGCGCGACAGCGCGCGGCGAATGATGGTGCGACTGACCCCGAAAATTTCCCCCAGCGCTTCTTCGCTCAACTTGGTGCCGGGCGCCAGACGCTGTTCGAGGATGGCCTCGAAGATATGCGCGTAGACAATATCGTCCTGGGTACCGCTGCGGCCGGCTTTGCCTGCTCGCGGTTGTTTCTTTAGGGGCTGCAACTGTTCGTTCATGGGCACTCGAGTCGGGAGAACTGCGGCGAATTGACCGTGACTGTAATACGGCACAGTAGGTCGCTGGCAAGTATCGCGTAAAAAACACCGCGATTGTACACAATGGATGGTGGCAACACGACTGTACGGCTGTTTGTCGCTTCTGCTGTATCGCAACGGTTGGTTACTTTTGAGTTTAGGCTTGAATCCATAAATTTGAGATCCGTACAAACTCTGTGGCGAGGGAGCTTGCTCCCGCTGGGCTGCGAAGCGGCCCCAAAACCAACCTGATCGCAGCTTCAATCAAAACGTGTCAGCAGGGTTTACGACGGCTTCGCCGCCGAGCGGGAGCAAGCTCCCTCGCCACAAAAGCCACGCTGAAGTCACCGTTAGCCATAAGGAACACCGCTGTCATGAACGACGCCACGCACACGCAGCTCCGCCCCTTGGCCGATACGTCACCGTCGGCGATCGTCGCCGGTTTCATTGCGATGATGACCGGCTACACCAGCTCCCTGGTCCTGATGTTTCAGGCCGGACAAGCGGCGGGCCTGACCAGCGGGCAGATTTCCTCGTGGATCTGGGCGATCTCGATTGGCATGGCGGTGTGCTCGATCGGCCTGTCCCTGCGTTATCGCACGCCGATCACCATTGCCTGGTCGACCCCAGGCGCGGCGTTGCTGATCACCAGCCTCGGCGGCGTGAGCTACGGCGAAGCCATCGGCGCCTACATCACTTGCGCAGTGCTGGTGACCATTTGCGGTCTGACCGGCAGCTTCGAACGCTTGGTGAAAAAGATCCCGGCGTCATTGGCCGCAGCGCTACTGGCGGGGATTCTGTTCAAGATCGGCAGCGAAATTTTCGTCGCCGCGCAGCATCGCACCGGGCTGGTGCTGGGAATGTTCTTCACTTATCTGCTGGTCAAGCGCCTGTCGCCGCGTTATGCGGTGCTTGCGGCGTTGCTGATCGGTACCGCGCTGTCGGGGTTTATGGGGTTGCTGGATTTCAGCGGTTTCCATCTGGAAGTGGCGACGCCGGTCTGGACCACGCCGCACTTCTCCCTGGCCGCGACCATCAGCATCGGCATTCCGTTGTTTGTGGTGGCGATGACCTCGCAGAACATGCCCGGCATCGCCGTATTGCGCGCCGACGGCTACACCGTGCCCGCCTCGCCTCTGATCACCACCACCGGCATCGCCTCGCTGCTGTTGGCCCCGTTCGGCTCCCACGGCATCAATCTGGCGGCCATCAGCGCGGCGATCTGCACCGGGCCGCATGCCCATGAGGATCGCAACAAGCGCTACACGGCGGCGGTCTGGTGCGGGATTTTCTACGGGATTGCCGGTGTGTTCGGCGCAACGCTGGCGGCGTTGTTCGCGGCGCTGCCTAAAGAGCTGGTGCTGTCGATTGCGGCGCTGGCGTTGTTCGGCTCGATCATCAATGGCCTGAGCATTGCGATGACCGAAGTGAAGGAACGTGAGGCGGCGTTGATTACCTTTATGGTCACGGCGTCGGGGCTGACGCTGTTTTCCATTGGCTCGGCGTTCTGGGGGATTGTCGCGGGGGTGTTGACGCTGGTGATTCTGAATTGGCGCAAGGCCTGAAAGACGCAGCCTCGTTGCACTCGACAGCTGCTACAGGGAGCGCATTCCGATGTAGCAGCTGTCGAGTGCAACGAGGCTGCGAGCTCTTGATCTTGCAGGCATAAAAAAACGGCGACCCTTGGGTCGCCGTTTTTTTTGACATCAAGCTACCGGATTGATCGGCTTTTCCGGGTACCAGACGTCGATCAGCGGGCTGACGGTTGCTTCGGTCAGTTCGCTGCGGCCTTTGAGCCAGGCTTCAACAGCAGCGCGCTGCTCTTCGGACACCGAGCCACGTTTCTGCAGGCAAACCAGACCGAAGTCGTCGCCGCCAACATAGCCCAGACCGTTGGCTTCCATGGCTTCTTTCAGGAACGCGTCGAGGAAAGCATCAATGGCTTCATCAGCCAAATCTTCTTTGAAATCCAGGTTCAGTTCGAAACCCAGCTCTTGAAATTCATCGACGCACAGTTTTTTGCGCAGACGCTGGGAACGGTTAGTCGCCATTGGAACAATCCTCATAAGTAATAACGGGCGGCACTTTAGCAGTTTAAGCCGCTAATTGCCCGACTCTCTGGGGCGCGTCAGTGACCGTCGGTAAAAAAATTGCGGATTAGAGGGCCACGGCAAGGCACAAGCCGTTACACCTTGGGGCATAATGCCGACACTTTCATGACCACTGAGGGAATTTATCTTCATGCCCTCGCCTTTTTTCCCCTCGAATGCAGGGTTGTATTTCAGATGATCAAATCTTTACGTCCATTGTTGCTGGCCGGTTTCCTTCTTCCTCTGGCCTTCTCCGTTTCCGCCGCCACTATCAACACCGGTCTGTCACCCAACGTCGAAAAGGCCCTCAAGGCCAGCAAGCTTCCGGACAACGCCTTGTCGCTGGTGATGATCCCGTTGAACGGTCCGGGCACCCCGACCATTTACAACGCGGACGTATCGGTCAACCCGGCCTCGACCATGAAGCTGGTGACCACCTATGCCGCGCTGGAAATGCTTGGCCCGAACCATCAGTGGAAAACCGAGTTCTACACCGACGGTACCCTCAGCGGCGGCATCCTCAACGGCAACCTCTACCTCAAGGGTGGCGGCGATCCGAAACTGAACATGGAAAAACTCTGGCTGTTGATGCGTGACTTGCGCGCCAACGGCGTGACGCAAATCACCGGCGACCTGGTGCTGGACCGCGGTTTCTTCGTGCAACCGCAACTGCCGGAGTTCAACGACGACGGCAATGACGAGAACAAACCGTTCCTGGTCAAACCCGACTCGCTGTTGGTGAACCTCAAGGCCCTGCGTTTCGTGGCGCGCAACGACAATGGCCGGGTCCTGGTGTCAGTAGAGCCGCCGATTGCCAGCATCAATATCGAAAACCAGGTCAAAGCGGTCAATTCCAAGCAATGCACCGGTGGCGTGCGTTACAACCCGGTGACCCAGGCCGATGGCAGCGTGACCGTGACGGTCGGCGGTCAGTTGGGCGAAGGCTGCAGCTCGCAGACTTATCTGTCGCTGCTCGACCACGCAACCTACACCGCCGGTGCCGTGCGGGCGATCTGGAAGGAACTGGGCGGCAGCATTCAGGGCAGGGATCGTCTGTCTCCGACGCCGAGCAACGCCAAGGTGTTGGCCCGGGCTTACTCGCCGGATCTGGCGGAAATCATTCGCGACATCAACAAATACAGCAACAACACCATGGCTCAGCAGCTGTTCCTGAGCCTGGGCCAGAAATTCCGCACCGACGCCGACGGCGACGACGCCAAGGCTGCCCAGCGCGTGGTGCGTCAGTGGCTGGCGAAGAAAGGCATCACCGCGCCGCACCTGGTGATGGAGAACGGCTCCGGCCTGTCCCGCGCCGAACGTGTGAGCGCCCGTGAAATGGCGGCGATGCTGCAAGCCGCTTGGCGCAGCCCGTATTCCGCCGAGTTCATCAGTTCGATGCCGATTGCCGGCACCGACGGCACCATGCGCAAACGCCTGAAGACCACGGCGATGCGCGGCGAAGCCCACGTCAAGACCGGCACCCTGAACACCGTGCGCGCGATCTCCGGTTACAGCCGTGACGTCAACGGCAACACCTGGGCGGTGGTGGCGATCCTCAACGACAAGGCCCCGTTTGGCGCATCGTCGGTGCTGGATCAGGTACTTCTTGACCTGTATCGCCAGCCGAAAGTGCCGGAAACGGCTTCGGTGCTCTAACCCGCCCCTCCAAACACTGAAGATCATTGTGGGAGCGAGCTTGCTCGCGATAGCGGAGTATCAGTCAACATTGATATCGACTGACACACCCTCATCGCGGGCAAGCCCGCTCCCACAGGGTTTGCAGGTGGCTTTAGCTGGTTTGCGGCTCGACCCGATCCCGTCCCGCCTGCTTCGCTGCGTACACCCCCGAATCCGCCCGCAGCAACAGCGCATCCGCGCCCTCCCCGACTCGCCAACTGGCAATCCCGAAACTCGCGGTCACGGTTCCTACGCCTTCGATCGGTGAACTGCGCAACCCTTGCCACAACTGCAAGGCCAGCACGTGAGCCTGTTCGGCATCGATGTCCGGGCACAACACCATGAATTCCTCGCCCCCCAGGCGGCAGAACACATCAGTACGCCGCAGACGATGGCCGATGCGCTCGCACACGGCTTGCAACACCCGATCACCCACGGCGTGGCCATGCAGGTCATTGATGCGTTTGAAGTGGTCGATGTCGAGCATGATCACCGACAACTCGCCACCACCGCGCTCGACCCGGGCCATTTCGGTGGTCAGGCGCTCTTGAAAGTAGCGGCGGTTGTGGATGCCGGTCAGCGAGTCGGTGATCGACAGCGCCCGCAGCTCTTCTTCCACCCGCTTGAGGTCGGAAATGTCCGAGATGTAACCGTGCCAGAGCACGCCGCCACCCGGCAGTTCCTCCGGGGTCGCTTCGCCGCGAACCCAGCGCAGGCCGCGCTGAGGCAGTTGCACCCGGTATTCCTCGCGCCACGGGCTGAGGGTGTCCGCCGACGCGCGGATCGAGGCGCGCACGCGAGTCGTGTCCTGTGGATGAATCCGCGTAAAGATCGCTTCCGCGTTGAGCAGCAGCACATCCGGTTCGAGCTCGTAGATCTCGCGAATCCCGTCGCTGGCGTAGATCACGCTGAAACGACCGTCGAATTCCATCTTGAATTGATAAATGCCACCGGGCACATGGGCGCTGAGTTTTTTCAGCAACAGATCGCGCGCGGCCAGGGCCTCGTGAACACGTTTGCGTTCGGTGATGTCGATGCAGACCGCCAGATGCCCGACCCACAGGCCTTGCTCGTCGAGTACCGGGGTCGCGAGCATATTAACGGTCAAATGGCTACCGTCCTGACGGACCAGCGTCCATTCCCGCGCTTCGTGACCGCCCTGTTCTCCGCCTTCGACCAACATTGCCTGACAGGTCGGGATCGGCTTGCCATAGCGCGCACTCAACTCCGCCGCGCGAGTCACCAGCTCCCGGGGAAAGTGCAGGTTTTCCAGGGTCATGTGCCCGACCACTTCAGCGCTGGAGTAACCCAGCATCTGCTCGGCCCCGGCGTTGAAGGTGCTGATGACACCACGCAGGTCGGTGGCGATGATCGCCACTTGCGTCGCGGCATCCAGCACGCCGCGCAACTGGCCGTGAGTGCCGCGCAATTCCTGCTCGCGGTCGTGCAACTCCTGGGTGCGCTGCTCGACCATTTTCAACGCACGCTGGCGTTGGCTGACCAACACGTAGAGCAACGCACTGAGCAGCACACTGAGCAACCCCCCAAGCACCACCAGGCTGGTCACCGAGGAATGGTTGGCTTTCAGAAAGGCTTCGCTGGGTAATATGTCGACTTGATAGTCGTGGTCGGCCATACGCAACAAGCGTGTCGCAGATAATTCGCTGGGCGCTGCCGAGTTATAAGACTCGTAAAGCACTTCGTGCTGGTCGTCGGTGGACAGGTCGAGGATGCGTACCGAGAGGTAGTCATAGCTGGCCTCCGGCAACCCGTCCGCCAGCAGCTGACGCATGCTGATCACGGCCATGACATAACCGAAGGGCTTGGCGGCCGGCGTCGCCGCATCACTCTGACGCTTCACCGGCGCCACCAACAGCACACCCCGCGCATAGGCTGGCTCGATGCCGACCAGATGCATCGGTTGCGACACCGCCATGCTGCCCGATTTGTCGGCCCGATCAAGGGTGGCGCGGCGCAACGGCTGGGCAAACAAGTCGTAGCCGAGCGGCGAGCCGAGCCGGCTTCGGGTCTGGCTGTAGAGCACCGCCACGTATTCATCCCGTTCGGCGGCCAATTGCAGTTGGCCCTCGGCATTGAGCTCACGCAGGGTGAAGTCGCTCAAACCTTCTTCTTCGCGCACCTTGCGCTCGAACTCTGCCCGCTCGGCGCGTGTGACCCGCGCAGCGAATGAATACGCCTGGGTGCGGTGCAGCAATGGTTGGGTGTAGCCGTCGAACTCCTCGCGGGAGACCGACTCGGAATTGGCGAAGAACCGGCGCAGGCCGTCGAGGCGCTGCTCCTGATCTTCGAAACGTTCTTCGATGCGGCTGTAACGTTCGCTGGCGAGCAGCTGGAAACGTTGCCGTAATTGATGGTGATATAGATTCAGCGTCGACCAGGCCAGCAATCCGGTAAGAATCCCGCCGACGAGCAATACCAGCAGCGCGACCAGCCAGGCCGAGACATCTTCGCTGATAAAACCCAGGATCTTGGGACGCACGGCGTGCAACGACATAAACGCAACTCAAAACGCCAGGTGCGGGAAAGCCCATTGGCCATGAGTTGAGTTATAGCTATTAGCCATCAATTTGACCAGCACAGAAAGAACCCAAGAGCCTTTAAAAATCAAGGCTCTGTGGATCCAATCACTGATCTGTCAACGGGCTGTGATTTTCCAGGCACGGTGGATCTTGCCATTACGGGCGAAATCCGGATCGATGGTCTGGGCGGTGATTTCTTCAACGGCATAACGCTCGGTGAGGTTTTCCTCGAGCGTGAACTTGCGGAAGTTGTTGGAGAAATACAAAACGCCGCCCGGCGCCAGGCGCGCCATGGCCAGGTCAATCAATTGCACCTGATCGCGCTGCACGTCGAAGATCCCTTCCATGCGCTTGGAGTTGGAGAACGTCGGCGGGTCGATGAAGATCAGGTCGTATTCGTCACGGCAGGCGTCGAGCCACGCCATCACGTCACCCTGCTCCAGGCGGTTCTTGTCAGAGAAACCGTTCAGCGACAGGTTGCGACGCGCCCAGTCCAGGTAGGTTTTCGACAGGTCGACGCTGGTGGTGCTGCGCGCGCCGCCCTTGGCCGCGTGAACGCTGGCCGTCGCGGTGTAGCAATACAGGTTGAGGAAGCGCTTGCCGGCCGCCTCTTTCTGGATGCGCATCCGCATTGGGCGGTGGTCGAGGAACAGACCGGTGTCGAGGTAGTCGGTGAGGTTGACCAGCAGCTTGACGCCACCTTCGTTGACCTCGACGAACTTGCCCTGCGCTGCCTGGCGTTCGTACTGCTTGGTGCCGCTCTGACGCTCGCGACGCTTGACCACCACGCGGCTCTTGTCGATGTTCAACGCCTGGGGAATCGCGGCCAGGGCATCGAACATGCGCGCCGAGGCTTTTTCCGGGTCGATGGACTTCGGTGCGGCGTATTCCTGGACGTGGACCCAATCCTGATACAGGTCGATGGCCATGGAATATTCCGGCATGTCGGCATCGTAGACGCGGTAGCAATCAATGCCTTCACGCTTGACCCACTTGCCCAACGCCTTGAGGTTCTTTTGCAGGCGGTTGGCAAACATCTGCCCGCCTTCGCTCAAGCGCGGTTGCTCGATCACCACCGGGGCCGGTTTGATCGGGTTGCCGTTCTTGTTGTACTTCTCGTACTTGCCCGGCGCTACATCGTTGTCTGCAACTTCGACTTCCGCCTGCTCGCGCTCGACCTGACGCTGTTCCGGGGTGCGACGCTCGCCGGTGACGAACTGGTCCGGGGTAACTTTGATCAGCAGCAATTTGCACGGCAAGGCGCCGTTCCAGAACGAATACTGTTTATGGCTGCGGATGCCCATGCGCTTGCCCAGGTCCGGCGCGCCGGTGAACACGGCCGCTTCCCAGTTCAGGCACGCCTGACGCAGACGCTCGCCGAGGTTCTGGTAGAGGTAGAGCAAGCTCGCCTCATCGCCCAGACGCTCGCCGTACGGCGGGTTGCAGATCACCAGGCCTTTCTGGTTCTGGTCCGGACGCGGCTCGAACGTGCCGACTTCGCCCTGGTAGATCTTGATCCACTCGCTCAGGCCTGCACGCTCGACGTTGTTGCGGCCCGGTTGAATCAGGCGCGGGTCGGCTTCGTAACCGCGAATCCACAGCGGTGGCTTGGCCAGGCCGGCCGCAGCGCGTTCGGTGGCTTCTTCGTGGAGCTTTTTCCACAGCGCCGGCACGTGACCGAGCCAGGCGGTGAAGCCCCACTGCTCGCGACGCAGGTTCGGCGCCATGTCGGCGGCGATCATCGCTGCTTCGACGAGGAACGTACCGACACCGCACATTGGGTCAGCCAGTGCGCCGCCATCGGCCGCGATACGTGGCCAGCCGGAACGGATCAGGATCGCGGCCGCGAGGTTTTCCTTCAGCGGCGCCGCGCCCTGCTGCAAGCGATAACCGCGCTGGTGCAGGCTGTGGCCGGACAGGTCGAGGGACAGAATGGCTTCGCCACGGTCCAGGCGCAGGTGAATGCGCAGGTCCGGGTTGAGCTTGTCGATGGACGGACGGTCGCCTTGCGGGGTGCGCAGTTTGTCGACGATGGCGTCTTTGACTTTCAAGGCGCCGAAGTGGGTGTTGTCGATGCCCGAGCCGTGACCGCTGAACTCGACGGCCAGGGTGCCGTCATTGAGCATGTGGTCTTGCCACTCGATGTCGAGCACGCCGTGGTACAGGTCTTCGGCGTCTTTCATCGGGAAACGCTTGAGCACCAGCAGGACCCGGTTCGCCAGACGCGACCACAGGCACAGGCGATAAGCGGTTTCCATGGTGGCCATGCCGCGCACAGCAGAGGTGTGCTCACGCGCTTCTTCAAGGCCAAGCCCGACGGCTTCCTCGATAAGCAGGCCTTCAAGACCTTTTGGGCAAGTGAGGAAGAGTTCGAAACGATCGGACATGGTAATTCCAGAGCCTTTAGCTAAGTGAACCGGCAACGCATTGCCGGCCCGGTTTTCAATCAGGCGCTTTTCTAAAAGAGCGCCCGCGTGGCACGAAGGTGTGCCGTCCCACCCGTGCTGCTCAGGTTAGAAGAGCTTAGATGCACAGGCAGATAAAAAAGTTGATGCAACAAAATGTCATAAGCCGACCCTTCGTCGAATAGTCGTCCTGCTCAACAGGAGCCATTCTCACTAAAGGATTAACCCCGTCATCCTGCGGGGGGCCGATCATACAGGGCTTTGACCAATAAACACTGGACAACATCGTGTTACTTATGGCCTTAGCATCTTTCTGGTTACGTTCTTATGACAAAACGATCATTCCCTCGATGTGACGCATTGGTTAGAACTCAACACAGGTTGACGTCGCAACGGCGTCAACACCTTGGCTCGCGACGCCGGCAGCGAGCCCCAACGGCAGGAGTTTTTTTCTGCCAGACCTCAATTGAGGTCGACGCGATAAATACAGTCAACAAGTGAGGGCAACACCCTATGAGAAGACTTAAGCGTGATCCGTTGGAAAGAGCATTTTTGCGCGGATATCAATATGGCGTTGGTGGCAAATCCCGTGAGCTTTGCCCATTTACTCTACCGTCGGTACGCCAAGCCTGGATTAACGGCTGGCGAGAAGGACGCGGCGACAACTGGGACGGTATGACCGGCACTGCGGGAATCCACAGACTCAACGAACTTCACGCCGTCGGCTAAACACAGGGCACAACACTCCGACACGACAATCTGATTACGTAACGACTTACCACGCACGCCCCATCCGGGCGGCGGGCTCCGGCCCAGGGGCACCTTCGAGGTGCCCTTTTTTATGCCTGTAAAAACACACACTGGGGAAATCGCTTTTGTGGTGAGGGGATTTATCCCCGTTGGGTCGCGAAGCGGCCCCAAACCCAGGCAACTCGGTGAATCAGTCAAAACTCATTGGCCGGATTTGCGACGGCTTCGCCGCCGAACGGGGATAAATCCCCTCGCCACAGAGAACTCACCTCAGCCCAGAAGCACTCTTGCCACAGGGGTTCAGCGCAGGGCGGCGATGGCGTCGACAGATTCGCGAATCAGCGCCGGGCCTTTGTAGATGAAGCCGGAGTAGATCTGCACCAGACTCGCGCCCGCGGCGATTTTCTCGGCTGCGTGCTTGCCTTCAGTGATGCCGCCCACGGCGATGATCGGCAAGCGCCCGGCCAGTTCCGCCGCCAGTACCTTCACGGTATGGGTGCTCTTCTCGCGAACCGGTGCGCCGGACAGACCGCCCGCCTCGTCACCATGCTCCATGCCTTCGACGCCCACGCGGCTCAGGGTGGTGTTGGTGGCAATCACCGCGTCCATCCCGGTGTCGATCAACGCTTGCGCGACCTGCGCGGTTTCTTCGTCGGTCATGTCCGGTGCGATCTTGATCGCCAGCGGTACATGTTTGCCGTGGCGCAACGCCAGTTCTGCGCGACGGGTCGCCAGATCAGCCAGCAATTGCTTGAGCGAATCACCGAACTGCAGGCTGCGCAGGCCCGGGGTGTTCGGCGAGCTGACATTGACCGTCACGTAGCTGGCGTGGGCGTAGACCTTGTCCAGGCAGATCAGGTAATCGTCGACTGCGCGCTCAACCGGCGTATCGAAGTTCTTGCCGATGTTGATGCCCAGCACGCCCTTGTACTTGGCCGCCGCCACGCGGGCCAGCAGGTGATCGACGCCGAGGTTGTTGAACCCCATGCGGTTGATGATCGCCTCGGCATCCGGCAGACGGAAAATCCGTGGCTTCGGGTTGCCCGGCTGCGGACGCGGGGTGATGGTGCCGATTTCGACAAAACCGAAACCCAGCTGGGCAAAACCGTCGATGGCCGCGCCGTTCTTGTCCAGACCGGCCGCCAGACCCACCGGGTTCGGAAATTCCAGACCCATGACATTCACCGGCATTTTCGCCGGTGCCTTGCACAGCAAACCGTTAAGGCCCAAACGTCCGCCCGCGCCGATCAGGTCCAGGGACAGATCGTGGGAGGTTTCCGGGGAAAGTTTGAACAACAGCTGACGGGCCAGGGTGTACATGGGCGGTTTTGACTCGATTGGCGGCGAAATGAGGCGGCAATTATAGCCGTGCATCGCGGTCGCAAGCGAGGCGCACAACAAAATCAGCGAGCGATGGCATATGCCTTGCACCAACACTGACATCAGCACTCATGCCAACGGCGGGATGAGTCGAAAGACAAAGGCGTCGTCACTTGGCCTTGCCCTGGCAAGCAGCCCGGTACGGCGCTTTTTTTTGGAAGGTGTTTAGCCATGAATGAAACCACAGCGGGCCCGTTGGCCTGGGTCAATGGCAGCGATGCCCCGGAAAAGACTGAAATCAACCTCGGCTTCATGGCCTTGAGCGACTGTGCCTCGGTGGTGGTCGCGGCCACGCAAGGTTTTGCACAGCCTTACGGCCTGACCCTGAACCTCAAGCGCCAGTCGTCCTGGGCCAACCTGCGAGACAAACTGGTCAGCGGCGAACTCGACGCCGCCCACAGCCTGTATGGCCTGATTTATGCCGTGCACCTGGGCATCGGCGGCGTGGTGCCGACCGACATGGCGGTGCTCATGGGCCTGAACCAGAACGGCCAGAGCATCAATCTTTCTCACGGCTTGCAGGCCTTGGGGGTGACCAGTCCTGAAGCACTGGACCGGCACGTGCACCAAAGTCGCCCAAAACTGACCTTCGCCCAGACATTTCCCACGGGCACCCATGCGATGTGGCTGTATTACTGGCTCGCGAGCCAGGGCATTCATCCGTTGCAGGACGTCGACAGCGTGGTGGTGCCGCCGCCACAGATGGTCGCGCACCTGCAAGCCGGGCGCATCGATGGCTTCTGCGTCGGCGAGCCGTGGTCCGCCAGCGCGGTAAAGCAGAACCTGGGGTTCACCATGGCGACGAGCCAGACCATCTGGCCCGACCACCCGGAAAAAGTCCTCGGCTGCACCCGCGCCTTTGTCGAGCAATACCCCAACACCGCCCGGGCGTTGGTGATGGCGATCCTCGAGGCCAGTCGCTTCATCGAAGACGGCAACGAAAACCGCCGCAGCACTGCGAAGCTGTTGAGTGCGCCCGAATACCTTGATGCGCCGCTCGATTGCATCGAACCGCGCTTGCTCGGTGACTACGCCGATGGCCTCGGCAATCGCTGGCAGGACCCGCACGCGCTGCGTTTTCATGCGAACGGCGAGGTCAACGTGCCGTACTTGTCCGACGGCATGTGGTTCATGACTCAGTTCCGCCGCTGGGGTTTGTTGCGCGACGACCCGGATTACCTCGGCGTGGCCCGTCAGGTCCAGCAACTAGACTTGTACCGTGAGGCCGCCAGCGCAGTCGGTGTTGCCTCCGAGGGCGAGGCAATGCGCAGCAGCCAGTTGATCGACGGCAAAATCTGGGACGGCTCCGACCCGGCCGGTTATGCCCGCAGTTTCAAGCTGCACGCCATGAGCGACAGCTCGCCCCTCATCGCCAGCCGCTGACAGGAGACTGCGAATATGTTGCGTATCCTGCTGATCAACGACACAGCAAAAAAAGTCGGCCGCCTGAAAGCGGCGCTGACCGAAGCCGGGTTTGAGGTCATTGATGAATCCGGTCTGACCATTGACCTGCCCGCGCGCGTCGAAACGGTGCGTCCTGATGTAATTCTGATCGATACCGAGTCACCGAGCCGCGATGTGATGGAGCAAGTGGTGCTGGTTTCCCGCGATCAACCGCGGCCGATTGTGATGTTTACCGATGAACATGATCCCGACGTGATGCGCCAGGCGATCAAGTCCGGGGTCAGTGCCTACATCGTCGAAGGCATTCACGCACAACGCTTGCAGCCGATTCTCGACGTGGCCATGGCCCGCTTTGAAAGCGACCAGGCCCTGCGCGCCCAGCTCAACGCCCGCGACCAGCAACTGGCCGAGCGCAAGCGCATCGAGCTGGCCAAGGGGCTGCTGATGAAAATGAAGGACTGCAACGAGGAAGAGGCCTACACGCTCATGCGCCGCCAGGCCATGAGCCGGCAGCAGAAGCTGATTCAGGTGGCGGAGCAGATAATTGCCATGAGCGAATTGCTCGGCTGACCCCTCGCCACAAAAGCAGGGTGTTGGCACAGATCTGGCTAAGTAATCGTTACAGGTAACCAACGGCGGTTGCCCCACCTACGACAAAGACGTCGCTCACCTCATTTGCCCATGGCGAATCGGGTGGCGGCGTTTTTTCGTTTTGGCCCCAGAGATCGGGGCCGGTGGTGCGGCCGATGCGGCGCCCCACCTGCAAGCTCCTGACTCTTCTCGAGACTCCCTACAGCTGAGGTGCGCGATGAATTCAAGCTTCTGGAAATCCGGTCACACGCCGACATTGTTCGCAGCGTTCCTCTATTTCGACCTGAGCTTCATGGTCTGGTACCTGCTCGGCCCACTGGCGGTGCAGATCGCCACCGACCTGCAACTGACCACCCAGCAACGCGGGCTGGTGGTGGCCACGCCGATTCTGGCCGGGGCCATACTGCGCTTTTTGATGGGCTTGCTGGCTGATCGCCTGTCGCCCAAGACCGCTGGCCTGATCGGCCAGGTGATCGTCATCTGCGCCCTGTTCGTTGCCTGGAGACACGGCATCCACAGTTACGAACAAGCGCTGCTATTGGGCTTGTTCCTCGGTGTGGCCGGCGCATCCTTCGCCGTCGCCCTGCCGCTGGCGTCGCAGTGGTATCCGCCACAGCATCAAGGCAAGGCCATGGGCATCGCCGGGGCCGGTAACTCGGGCACCGTACTTGCTGCGCTGATCGCTCCAGTCCTGGCTGCCGCGTTTGGCTGGAGCAACGTGTTCGGTTTCGCCCTGATCCCGCTGATCCTGACCATCATCGTCTTCGCCTGGCTGGCCAAAAACGCCCCTGAGCGGCCGAAAGCCAAGTCCATGTCCGATTACTTGAAGGCGTTGGGCGACCGCGACAGTTGGTGGTTCATGTTTTTCTACAGCGTGACCTTCGGCGGTTTCATCGGCCTGGCCAGCGCCCTGCCCGGCTACTTCAACGACCAATACGGCTTGAACCCGGTGACCGCTGGTTACTACACCGCAGCTTGCGTGTTCGGTGGCAGCCTGATGCGTCCATTGGGCGGCGCGCTGGCCGATCGATTTGGTGGGATCCGCACATTGCTGGGGATGTACACGGTCGCAGCGGTCTGCATCGCGGCGGTGGGTTTCAACCTGCCGAGTTCTTACGCGGCACTGGCGCTTTTCGTTTGCACCATGCTCGGTTTGGGTGCGGGTAACGGCGCGGTTTTCCAATTGGTCCCGCAGCGTTTTCGTCGGGAGATCGGCGTAATGACCGGTTTGATCGGCATGGCCGGCGGCATTGGCGGCTTCGCCTTGGCGGCGGGCATGGGTGCGATCAAGCAAAGCACCGGCAGTTATCAACTGGCCTTGTGGTTGTTCGCCAGCCTTGGCGTGCTCGCCTGGTTCGGTCTTCACGGCGTGAAACGTCGCTGGAGAACCACTTGGGGTTCGGCCGCTGTGACCGCTGCCCGGGTCTGAGACCGCAATGAGCCTGCAACTGAGTTTTGCCGAAGCGAGCGCCATCGGCCCTCGCGAGGAAAATCAGGACGCCCTGCGCCTGGTCACTCCGGCCCCGGCGCTGGCGGCGAGCAAGGGTTACCTGTTCGCCATCGCCGACGGGGTCAGCCAGTGCGCCGACGGTGGGCTCGCCGCTCGCTCGACCTTGCAGGCCCTGGCGCTGGACTATTACGCCACCCCGGAAACCTGGGGTGTCGCGCAAGCGCTGGATCGCCTGCTGTTGGCGCAAAATCGCTGGCTGCAGGCCAATGGCGGTGGGCAGCCGCTGCTCACCACGGTCAGTGCCTTGGTCATGCGCGGCAGGCGTTTTACCCTGGCCCATGTCGGTGATTGCCGGGTTTACCGCTGGCACGCCGACACCTTGCAACGGGTCAGCGAGGATCACGTCTGGGAGCAACCGGGCATGCAGCATGTGCTCAAGCGTGCACTGGGGCTCGATCAGCATTTAGTCCTGGATTTTCTCGACGGTGAATTGCGCCTCGATGAGAGCTTTGTGCTGCTCAGCGATGGTATCTGGGCTGTGCTGGGTGACACGGCTATCGCGGCGATTCTGCGCGACCAGCCGGACCTGCACAGCGCTGCGCAAACCCTGGTCAGCGCGGCGCATCTGGCCGGCAGCCAGGACAATGCCAGCGCCCTGCTGGTGCGGGTCGATGCCCTCGGTGAAACGAGCATCGGCGATGCACTGATTCATTTGCAGCAATGGCCGCTGCCACCCGCGCTGAAAACGGGTCAGACGTTCGAGGGTTGGCAGGTCGAAGGGATTCTCGGCCAGAGCCAGCAGTCACTGCTCTATCGGGTTCGCGACAGCCAACAACAACCCTGGCTGCTGAAAACCCTGCCCGCTGCGCTGCGCGACGATCATCTGGCCGGGCAGGCCTTGCTGTCGGAGGAATGGTTTCTCAAGCGCGTGGCCGGACGGCATTTTCCTGAAGTCCATGCCGCCAGTCAGCGTCAGCATTTGTACTACGTGATGCGTGAATATTCCGGATCGACCCTGGCGGAGTTGCACGAACGGGTAGCAGCGCTGCCGCTGGCGCAATGGCAGGATCTGGCCGAGCGCCTGCTCAAGGCCGTCGGCATGCTGCATCGCCGACAGATTCTTCATCGCGACATCAAACCGGAGAACCTGTTGCTGGGGGACGACGGTGAGTTGCGCCTACTGGATTTCGGCCTCGCTTACTGCCCCGGTCTGTCCGAGGATCAGCCCTCTGCACTGCCCGGAACTCCCAGCTACATCGCGCCGGAAGCCTTTGGCGGTGAGGCACCGACACCGCAGCAGGATTTGTACGCAGTCGGTGTAACCCTGTATTTCCTGCTGACCGGGCATTATCCCTACGGCGAAATCGAAGCCTTCCAGCGTCCACGGTTTGGCGTGCCTGTCAGCGCCAGCCGCTACCGCCCCGACCTGCCGGACTGGATCGCGCAAAGTCTGGAACGCGCGGTGGCGGTGGATCCGGGTCAGCGCTTTGAAACGGCGGAGGAATGGTTGCTGCTATTAGAACAGGGTGAGCGGCGCAGCTTGAGTGTGCGGCCCAGGCCCTTGCTGGAGCGCGAGCCGTTGAAGGTATGGCGGACGTTGGCGCTGGTGTCGTTGGTGGTGAATCTGGTGCTGCTGGTCGTGCTATTTCACGGCTAACACTGCCCCCTTCACAAAAACCGCGCCAATTGCGGGCAACGTGCATTTAATCGGTGCAAAAGCGCCCCTATCAAAATGCCGAGAGCGCGATAAAACCGTAGAAATCCGAGAATCTGAAGCACTTGGCACAACCACTGCATTACCTCTCCCAACAGACATAAAGCCCAGCCTTCAACGATGAAGGGTGCGCTTCCCGAGAGAACGGGACCAGGACAAAGGCGTCCTCGCTAGGCAACTAGCGGGACGCCTTTTTTTGTTTGCGCAAAATATGTCGAGCAAGACCTGACAGCCCAGATGAGGCGGGTCCGAGCTCCCCGGAGAACCTGATGAAGAAATTAAAACTGGTGATGATCGGCAACGGCATGGCCGGGGTCCGCACCCTGGAAGAACTGCTCAAGCTGAGTAACGAGCTGTACGACATCACGGTCTTCGGCGCCGAACCCCATACCAACTACAACCGTATCCTGCTGTCGCCGGTACTGGCCGGCGAGCAGACGTTCGAAGAGATCGTACTCAACGATCTCGACTGGTACCTGGACAACCACATCAAGTTGCTGCTCAACCGCAAAGTGGTGGAGATCGACCGGATCAAACGCCGCGTGATCGCCGATGACGGCACCGAGGCCGAGTACGATCGCCTGTTGATCGCCACCGGCTCGACCCCGTTCATCCTGCCGATTCCCGGCAACACCTTGCAGGGCGTGATCGGCTACCGCGACATTGCCGACACCCAAGCCATGATCAACACCGCGAAAACCCACAAGCACGCCGTGGTGATCGGTGGCGGCCTGCTCGGCCTGGAAGCTGCAAACGGCCTGATGTTGCGCGGCATGCACGTCACGGTGGTGCACATTGGCGAGTGGCTGCTGGAACGGCAACTGGACAAAACCAGTGGCCAACTCCTGCAAACCGCCCTGGAAGCCCGTGGCCTGCATTTTCGCCTGAGCGAACAGACCCAGGCCCTGCACGATGCCGGTAACGGCCGGGTCGGCTCGGTTGAATTCAAGAACGGCGACATTATCCCCGCCGACCTGGTGGTCATGGCGGCCGGCATCCGCCCAAGCACGGAACTGGCAGAAAAATCCGGCATCCCTTGCCATCGCGGAATCCTGGTCAATGACACGATGCAAACCTACGACCCTCGGGTCTATGCCATCGGCGAATGCGCCAGCCACCGTGGCACCGCCTACGGCCTGGTCGCGCCGCTGTTCGAGCAAGCCAAGGTCTGCGCCAACCACCTCGCGCAACTGGGCTTCGCCACCTACAAGGGCTCGGTGACCTCGACCAAACTGAAAGTCACCGGCATCGATCTGTTTTCCGCCGGCGACTTCATGGGCGGCGAAGGCACCGAAACCATCACCCTCTCCGACCCGATCAGCGGGATCTACAAAAAACTGGTGATCAAGGATGACGTGCTGGTCGGCGCTTGCCTGTATGGCGATACGGAAGATGGCGGTTGGTACTTCCGGCAGATCCGTGAGAATCACGCCATCGACGAGATCCGCGATCACCTGATGTTCGGCAGCTCTTCGTTTCCGGGGCCGGCCCTCGGCGACGCAGGACACTCAGGCCGGGAAGCAAGCTGATGAACCAGATCACCGCTTCCACCTGCTGCTACTGCGGGGTCGGCTGCGGCGTGCTGATCGAGCATGACGGCGAGCAAATCCTCGGCGTCAGCGGCGATCCGAGCCACCCGGCCAACTTCGGCAAATTGTGCAGCAAGGGTTCGACCCTGCACCTGACCGGCGACCTGACGGCGCGAGCGTTGTATCCCGAACTGCGCCTGGGCAAAGGCCTGGCACGCAGCCGCACCGATTGGGACACCGCCCTCGATCATGCGGCCAATGTCTTCGCTCAAACCATCACCGAACACGGCCCGGACAGCGTCGCGTTCTACATCTCCGGGCAGTTGCTGACCGAGGACTACTACGCCTTCAACAAACTGGCGCGGGCGCTGGTGGGCACCAACAACATCGACAGTAATTCGCGGCTGTGCATGTCGTCTGCGGTGGTCGGCTACAAGCGCAGCCTGGGTGCCGATGCGCCACCGTGCAGCTACGAAGACCTGGAAGTGAGCGACTGCGTGATGATCGTCGGCAGTAACATGGCCTACGCCCACCCGGTACTGTTTCGCCGCCTGGAAGAAGCCCGGTCCCGCCGCCCGCAGATGAAAGTCATCGTCATTGACCCCCGTCGTACCGACACCTGCGATTTGGCTGACCTGCACCTGGCGATGCTTCCCGGGACCGATGTCGCGTTGTTCCATGGGATTCTGCACCTGCTGCTGTGGGAAGACTGGATCGACCGCGACTTCATCCAGGCTCACACCGAAGGCTTGGCCGAACTGAAAAACCTGGTGCGCGATTACACGCCGTCAATGGTGTCGCAACTGTGTGGGATCGAGGTCGAGCAATTACAGGAATGCGCCGAATGGGTCGGCACCTCCAAGACGTTTCTGTCGCTGTGGTGCATGGGGCTGAACCAGTCCACCGCCGGCAGCGCTAAAAACAGCGCACTGATCAACCTGCACTTGGCCACCGGGCAAATAGGCCGTCCCGGCGCAGGACCTTTCTCCCTGACCGGTCAGCCAAATGCCATGGGCGGACGGGAAACCGGCAGTCTGTCGAACCTGCTGCCAGGCCATCGCGAAGCGGCTAATTCAGAGCATCGCGCGGAAGTGGCGGCTTATTGGGGCGTTGAGCAACTGCCGGAAAACACCGGACTTACCGCGATCGAGCTGTTTGAGCAGGTTCGAAGTGGAAAAATCAAAGCCCTGTGGATTGCCTGCACCAACCCCGCGCAATCGCTGCCGGACCAGACCGCTGTGCGCGCTGCCCTGGAAGCCTGCCCATTCGTGGTGTTGCAGGAAGCCTTTCGCACCACCGAAACCGCGGCATTCGCCGACCTGCTGCTGCCCGCCGCCAGTTGGGGCGAAAAAGACGGCACCGTGACCAACTCCGAACGGCGTATTTCCCACGTTCGCCGAGCCATCGTCGCACCGGGTGAAGCGCGCGCCGACTGGGCGATCACCGTGGATTTCGCACAACGCCTGGAACACCATCTTCGCCCCGGCCAAGACAGCCTGTTTGCCTTTGAAACGCCGGCGCAGGTCTTCGACGAATACAAACACCTGACCCGCGGGCGTGATCTGGACTTGTCCGGCATCAGCCATGAACTGATCGACCGCCTCGGCCCTCAACAATGGCCTTTCCCTGCTGGCGCCAGCGCAGGCACTGCGCGCCTGTACCTCGACGGTGTTTTCCCGACTGCCAGCGGGCGCGCGAAGTTTGTGGCTGATCCGTATTGCGCCGCCAAGGAACAACGCGGCGCACACTTCCCGCTGACGCTGATCACCGGTCGCTTGCGCGATCAATGGCACGGCATGAGTCGCACCGGCACCGCCGCGCAGCTGTTCGGACATGTCAGCGAAGCCGTGTTGAGCCTGCACCCGGATGAGCTGAGCCGGCATCGCTTGCAACCCGGCGATCTGATCAGCCTGAAAAGTCGGCGAGGCGCGGTAATCGTGCCGGTCGCCAGCGACGACAACATGCGGCCCGGCCAGGCCTTTCTGCCGATGCATTTCGGTGACCGCTTTCTCAAGGGCGGCGTAAATACCCTCACTCTGCCCGCCTTCGATCCGCTGTCGAAACAACCGGAACTGAAACACAGCGGCGTGCGAATCGAGCCTGTGCACCTGCCTTGGGAGCTATTCGCCCTGGTAGAGGGCAATGTTCAACAGCATTTCGAGACCCTACGACCGCTCTGTGAGGCGTTTTCCTACGCCAGCCTCAGCCTTGTCGGCCGCGAGCGCCCCGCGCTGCTGATACGCGCTGCCAGCGCCATCGCGCCTGATCCGCAATTGCTGCGCGATATTGATCAATGCCTGGCGCTCACCGATGGCCCGGTGCTGGCCTATGACGACCCACGCCGCGCCATCGGCAAACGCGTGCGGATCGACAACGGCCGGATCACTGCGATTCGCCTGGCCGGCGAAACCCTCGCCCAACACTGGCTGCAAAACCTTTGGCTTGAGGGGCGCGCGGACGAACAACTGCGGCGCTGGCTGCTGGCACCGCTGAGCGCGCCACCGGGCAACGCTGGAACTGCCACAGCAAGTACAAAAATCCTGTGCAACTGCAAGAACGTCAGCCAAGGCGCGGTCTGCGCCGGCATCAGCCGTGGCCTGGACTTGCAGGGTTTGAAACAAGAATTGGGTTGCGGCACGCAATGTGGCTCCTGCGTCCCGGAAATCAAGCGCCTGCTGGCTGCCACTGCGCAGCCGATCGCCGTCATCTCGTGAGGAAAACACTATGAGCGCAAAAGTCTGGCTGGTGGGTGCGGGTCCCGGCGACCCTGAATTATTGACCCTCAAGGCGGTTCGGGCGTTGAGTGAAGCGGATGTGGTGTTGATCGACGATCTGGTCAATGACGCAGTGCTGGAGCATTGCCCCGGCGCGCGGATCATTCCCGTGGGCAAACGCGGCGGCTGTCGCTCCACGCCTCAAGCCTTTATTCATCGATTGATGCTGCGTTATGTCCGCCAGGGTAAATGCGTGGTGCGGCTCAAGGGCGGCGATCCGTGCATCTTCGGTCGTGGCGGCGAAGAAGCGCAGTGGTTGCGCGAGCGCGGGGTTGAAGTCGAACTGGTCAACGGCATCACTGCCGGGCTGGCGGGTGCGACGCAATGCGATATTCCGCTGACCCTCAGAGGCGTTGCCCGTGGCGTGACGCTGGTCACCGCCCACACTCAGGATGGCAGTAGCTTGAACTGGCAGGCCCTGGCACAGGGTGGCACGACGCTGGTGGTTTACATGGGCGTGGCGAAGCTGAGCGAGATTCGCGAGCAACTGCTGGCTGGGGGGATGGCGGCGGATACGCCGGTGGCGATGATTGAAAACGCTTCTTTGCCGCACCAACGAGAATGTCGGAGCGATCTGACGGCCATGGAAGAAGCTGCCCACAGCTTCGAACTCAAAAGCCCGGCGATTCTGGTGATCGGCACGGTAGCAGCCGTTGCGACTCCATCTCTGTGGGAGCGCGGTTTGCCCGCGATGACGGCCGATCAATCAGCCTGAATGTCACTGATTCCCCCTCGCTCACCAAATCGCAGACAAAGAAAAGCCCGGCCTAAGCCGGGCTTTTCTCAGAGCTGCGCGCTAATTACTTAGCGTTAGCTTCTACCGACGCTTCTACGCGACGGTTTACAGCTTGGCCAGCTTTAGTAGCGTTGTCAGCAACTGGGCGGGATTCGCCGTAGCCAACAGACTGAACGCGGGACGATTCAACACCGTACTGGTTGGTCAGAACTTGCTTAACGGCGTTTGCACGACGCTCGGACAGTTTCTGGTTGTAAGCGTCAGGACCGACGGAGTCAGTGTGACCTTCAACAGTGGTGCTGGTCGATGGGTACTGCTTCATGAAATCAGCGAGGTTTTTGATGTCGCCGTAGCTGTTAGGCTTGACTACCGACTTGTCGAAGTCGAATTTCACGTCCAGTTCAACACGAACAACTTCAGCAACTGCTGGGCAGCCATCAGCGTCAACAGTTACGTTGGCTGGGGTGTCCGGGCACTTGTCAACGTTGTCGCACACGCCATCGTTGTCGCTGTCGGAGCAGACTTCAGCGGGTGCTGGAACTGGAGCAGCAGCAGGCTTGGAGCCGCCACCGAAGTTCACACCGATACCGACGCTTGGAGCCCACTCGGTGTCGCCTTGGTCGATGTTGTACTGAGCTTCAACGCCAGCACGGGCGTAGAAGTTCTCGGTGAAGTACAGCTTGGCACCGCCGCCAACGTTGGCGAAGGTAGAACGGTTACGACCGTTGCTGCCATTCTGGTCGATGCTCTGGTCCGAGAAACCGGCAGAGACGTAAGGACGCAGCATGTCACCTGGGTTGTTGAAGTGGTACAGAGCGTCCAGAGCGGTGTTGGCGCCCTTGATGTTCTTGCCGTCGTCGGAACGAACGTTGTGCACTTCGTCGTAGCCCAGACGCAGTTCTACGTCGTCGGTCAGGAAGTAACCAACGGAACCGCCGAACAGGTTGCCGTTGTTCTTGAAGTTACGAGCGCTGTCGAATTGTTCTTTCTTAGCGAAGCCTTCGATTTCAACTGCGCCTTGGCCTTGTGCCAGAGCGCCGAACGAAGTGGCGGCAATCAAAGAACCAATGGCCAAGCCCAAGGTGTTTTTCAGTTTCATCCGTTAAATCCCCATCTGGTGATTGTGAAGCAGTCCCGCAAACCGGGGGACAACTCGGCGGCAAGTCTATCAGAACTTGCCTACACGTAAGAGATATTTGCGCCGAACTAAGTTTCAGCAATGCCTGCAAATTTCTCACGCAATTTATCTAGAGCACGTTTGTACCGCATTTTTGTTGCACTCAAGCCCATATGCATGATGTCTGCGATCTCCTGAAACTCCAGCTCTGCGACAAATCGTAGCACCAGAATTTCACGGTCAATCGGGTTCACATACACCAGCCAGCGATCAAGTCCACCCTTATCCTCGGGTTTCGGCGACTTTTCTTCAGACGCTTCCTCAAGGGGGTCCAGACTCAAAGCGTCCATCAAGCGACGCTTTCGCCGTTCTTTCCGATACTGCGTGATGCATTCGTTGTACGTGATGCTGTAGAGCCACGTCTTGAACTTCGATTTCCCCTCGAAGTTCTTCAGGCCATACAACACCTTCAACATCACTTCCTGACAGACATCGTCTGCGTCGCGATCGTTCCCCAGATATCGTGCGCAGACGTTAAATAATGTTCGTTGGTAACGCCGCATCAGTTCTTCATAGGCGCGTGTTACGTGAAACAGCTCGGTATGCGAGCGCGCGACCAACTCCTCATCAGAGAGCTCGCGGGGGTCGTAGCGCGTGGAGAGCGATTGAGCTTTATTCAAAACAAGTCGGGCCGACAGTCAGGTCAATGTCCGCCGCAGCCCTTACAGGGCACTTTGCGGCGGCATACATTAGCAGGGTTTGCCGGGTTAGCGGCTACTCACATGCTGCTCCAGGAGGATCCGATTGGAGAGAGAGACTAGCTCACCCTCATCGGTCAGCAATGTGGTTTTAACCGTGCCGATCTCTTCGATCTGACCTTCGACCTCGCCAACACGCACTTGTTGCCCAACCTGATACAACTCACGCACATAGATTCCCGCAAGAATCTGACCGGCAATTTCCCGGCTTCCCAACCCCATGGCCAGCGCAACCGCCAGACCAACGGTAATCAATACGATCACAATCACATGGTTGAGCAGGTCAGTCTTGACCTCCAACTGGCTGATTGCGACAGAAATACTGATGATAATCACCAGGCCCTGGGCAATTCGCCCCAGGCCCGCGGCGTAATCCAGCCCTACGCCTTCTGCTGCACCACGCACCAGCCCATTGGCCAGTTGCGCCAGCAAAACACCCACCAGCAGCACCAGCGCGGCGCCAAATACTTTCGGCAAATACAGCGCAAGCATGTCCAGCGTAGCCGAAACTCGCTCAAGTCCAAGGGATTCTGCGGCAGAAACCAGAAAAATCAGCAGAACGAACCAGTAGACAATCTTGCCAATCAGGGTCGAGATCGGTACTTGCAGGCCGGCCCGGGACAGTAATTTTGTCAGACCGGTGCCGCCCATCAGGCGATCAAGGCCCAGCTTGGCGAGCAACTTGGACAGCAAAGTGTCCAAAAGTTTCGCAACGACGAAACCCAACAGCAACACAACCAGTGCGCCGAACAGGTTCGGGATGAAATTTGCCACCTTGGTCCATAACGCAGTCATTGCAGTGACGAGGCTCTGAGTCCAGAGATCAAGTTCCATATTCAATCAGCCTTATCAGCGGTGCGAACGGTAGGTTTACGGTGGCGGGATACCGGCGAGACGTGGGCCGAGCCGTTATTGAGAGCAATCATCAGCGCGGGCAACCAGCGGCCCAGCAGGCTGAACAGATCGCCAGCGCCGACCTGGCGGTTGGCGGTTTTCAGGACACGCCCAAGACACGCATCGTCGTCACGGGTGGACGGCGAAGCGTTCAGCATGTCGCGCAAAGACTGTTCAAACGGATCGTGCATACGCACCTCTCGTGATGTCTGTGAAAGACGCGGTCAAATTTGACCGGGTCACATGAGTCATCGTCACACCCATCGCAAACGGCGGAATAACCACCACTGCCCGAGCGCCACCGAGACCATCATCAGGCACGCGATCAGGAAGCCATAAGGGCTTGCCGAGAACGGAATGCCACCGACGTTGATGCCCAACAGACCGGTCAGAAAACTCATCGGCAAAAAGATCCCGGTGATGATCCCGAAGCGGTACATCGTGCGGTTCATGCGCACGCTCAAACGCCTGTCCTCGGCCTCGAGGACCAGCCCCACCCGCTCCCGGGTCAATTCCAGCTCCTCGAGATAACGGGTCAGGCTGTTGTTCAATTCGTTCCAGTAATCACCATCGTCTTCGACGAACCACGGCAGTTTTATCCGCGTCAGCTGCCCGAAAATTTCCCGCTGCGGCGCAAGGAAACGTTTCAGTGCGGCAGCCCTTCGACGGATCTGCAAAATGGCGCCATGCTCGGGCGTATACCGTTCGTCGGCATCCAGCTTTTCTTCTTCCTCATCGACCACTTCCGAGAGGCAACTGACCAGATCCTGCACCTTGTTGGTGAGGTACTGAGCCATATAAAGGATGAGTTCGGAGGCGGTTTTCGGCCCTTTGCCTTCAGCCAGCTGCACCAGCAACTCATCGGTGGCGCGCAATGGGCGCAAACGCAGGGAAATGACGCGTTGCGCAGAAGCGAAGATCCGCACCGAGACCATGTCTTCCGGCTCGGCACCCGGGTTCAGGTTGACCCCGCGCAGAAATAGCAGCAGTTCAGAGTCCGGCAGCGGCAATAGACGCGGGCGGGTGTTCTCTTCAAGCAGCAGGTCACAGCTGAATTCACTCAGACCGCTGGATTTGCGCAGCCAGGTCTGGGTTTGCGGGTGACTGCGATCCCAGTGCAGCCACAGGCTTTCATGGGCCTGCAGCTGCAAGTCGTCAAGTTCAGTCCGGGCTATCGAACGCGCACCGCCTTTACCATCCAGCACCAGGGCATGCACCAGCCCCCACTGCGCGTTGTCTTCCTCGAACATCCTCACCCCTTTGTTGATTCGCGGCTTTATTCAGGCATCTTCAGCGGGCTTGGCGAGATGATCACCCCGTTGTTGTCCGCGTAGATGTAATGGCCCGGATGGAAGGTCACGCCCGCAAAGGTTACCGCCACGTTGAGATCGCCGAGACCGCGCTTGTCGGTCTTCATCGGGTGGCTGGCCAGGGCTTGAACCCCCAGGTCGGTTTGCGCGATGACGTCGACGTCACGGATGCAACCGTAGATGACCAGCCCTTCCCAACCGTTTTTCGCGGCTTTCTCGGCGATCATGTCGCCCAGCAGCGCACGACGCAGGGAACCGCCGCCATCGACCACCAACACCTTGCCATTGCCCTTGAGCTCGGCTTGTTCCTTGACCAGCGAGTTGTCTTCGAAGCACTTGATGGTCACGATTTCGCCGCCGAACGAGTCACGGCCGCCAAAGTTGCTGAACATCGGTTCCAGCACCTGCACCAGCTCCGGATAGGCGTCGCACAGGTCAGGCGTGAGGTAATGGTTCATCGAGAAACTCCTGTAAAGAGGAAGACAATCGAGTGTGTCGCAAAGTGACCGGAACAGCTCAATGCGTCATATCTTAGCCTCAAGCCGAACAGAGCGAAATGCCCTTGTTAGAGCATCAGGCTCAGACTGCCGAGGCCAAATCCGGCTTTTCCTCCCAGCAAAGGCGTTTGCTGATCCGCCAGCCAACGCGCCACCAACGGCCAGACTTCGGCTTGAGCGGCTTTGCTGACGAGCATTTCCACGTGACCAAAATTATCGCCAAAGCCCTGCTCGCGGCCAAGGTTGATGAATTGCTTGTGTTCGGAACCCACCTGATCGAACAACTTGCGACAGGCCCACGCCGGATCCTGATGATCGCCAGCGGCGCTCACTGCCAGCACCGGCACCTGAACCTCGGCCAATCCCGCCCACCAATCCTTGTCCGCATCGCCGAAGCGTCCGAACAGGCCATACCAGCGCATGCTTTCCAGGGCCAGGCCAATCGGCTCGTCCTCCGGGCCGCGCTTGAGCCGTGAACCGGACAGCTGGGCGAAACGCTTGAGAATGAAGCGCCCGCTCCACTCCACTGGTGGAATCTTCAACGGCCAGTAGGTGCGACTGACCTGCGTGCCGAAGAACGCCGCAGACGCAACGACAGGCTCGCCGATGTATTCCCCACCCAGTGCCGCCGCCAGCGTGATGCCGCCCAGCGAGTGACCGATCCAGTGCGGGACCTGGCCGCTCTGCTCACGCACGAACGCACCAATGGCCGGCAGATCGTAACGGGCGTAGTCGCTGACGCGGTTCTTGCGGTAGTCCTGGTTGCGCTGGGACAGGCCGTGGCCACGCATCTCCGCAATCCAGACATCGAAGCCCAGACGCGCCAGGTAGGCGCCCAGCCCCAGCCCTTTCGGCGAGAACCAGAACCGGCGATTGGAAAAGCTGCCGTGCAACAGAATCACCGGCACGCCACGCACGGACGGTTCATCGGCCATGCCAAGACGCGTCACAGCCAGTTCGACGGTGCCGTCAGGGCTGTTGCCGGGTTTCAAACGATAGACATCTTCGCTCAGATCACCGCGCCGCTCGGCGCTGATCAGGGCGACAGGAAATAGGTTGCTGCTGCTTTGCATAATGCTCTTGCACAAAAAAGGGCGGCATCCAGAGGAGCCCGCCCTACTTGAATCTTAAAGCCCCGGCCACTAAAGCTGCCGGGGCTTCACTCACACCATCAAGCCGAAGCCTGACCTTCAGCCAGGAAGAACCAGGTTTCCAGTACGGAATCGGGGTTCAGCGAAACGCTTTCGATGCCCTGCTCCATCAGCCATTTGGCCAGATCAGGGTGGTCCGAAGGGCCCTGACCGCAAATGCCGATGTATTTGCCGGCCTTGTTGCATGCGGCAATGGCGTTGGCCAGCAGCTTCTTGACCGCCGGATTACGCTCGTCGAACAGGTGAGCGATGATCCCGGAGTCACGGTCCAGGCCCAGCGTCAGCTGAGTCAGGTCGTTGGAGCCGATGGAGAAGCCATCGAAGAACTCGAGGAATTCTTCAGCGAGGATCGCGTTGGACGGCAGTTCGCACATCATGATGATGCGCAGACCGTTCTCGCCGCGGGCCAGGCCATTTTCCGCCAACAGATCGATCACCTGGCTCGCTTCGCCCAAGGTACGGACGAACGGCACCATGATTTCAACGTTGGTCAGGCCCATCTCGTTGCGCACGCGCTTGAGGGCGCGGCACTCGAGTTCGAAGCAGTCACGGAACGCTTCGCTGATGTAACGCGAAGCACCGCGGAAGCCCAGCATCGGGTTTTCTTCTTCCGGCTCGTAGAGCTTGCCGCCGATCAGGTTCGCGTATTCGTTGGACTTGAAGTCCGACAGACGCACGATGACCTTTTTCGGGGTGAACGCAGCGGCCAGGGTGCTGATGCCTTCGACCAGTTTATCGACGTAGAAGCCGACCGGATCGTCGTAACCGGCGATGCGCTTGTCGACGCTGTCCTTGATGTCCTGCGGCAGGCCGTCGTAGTTCAACAGCGCTTTGGGGTGAACACCGATCATGCGGTTGATGATGAACTCCAGACGGGCCAGGCCCACACCGGCGTTCGGCAGTTGCGCGAAGTCGAAGGCGCGGTCCGGGTTGCCGACGTTCATCATGATCTTGAACGGCAGATCAGGCATGGCGTCCACGGAGTTTTTCTTGATGTCGAAGCCCAGTTCGCCTTCGAAGATGTAACCGGTGTCGCCTTCAGCGCAGGACACGGTCACGCCCTGGCCGTCTTTCAACAGCTGGGTGGCGTTGCCGCAACCGACCACGGCCGGGATGCCCAGTTCGCGAGCGATGATCGCCGCGTGGCAGGTACGACCGCCACGGTTGGTGACGATGGCACTGGCGCGCTTCATGACCGGTTCCCAGTCCGGGTCGGTCATGTCGGAGACCAGTACGTCGCCTGGCTGGACCTTGTCCATCTCGGACACGTCCTTGATGATGCGGACCTTGCCGGCGCCGATGCGCTGGCCGATGGCGCGACCTTCAACCAGCACGGTGCCGGTTTCTTTCAACAGGTAGCGTTCCATGACGTTGGCCGAGGTACGGCTCTTCACGGTTTCAGGGCGGGCCTGAACGATGTAGAGCTTGCCGTCGTCACCGTCTTTGGCCCATTCGATGTCCATCGGGCACTTGTAGTGCTTCTCGATGATCATCGCTTGCTTGGCCAGTTCGCTGACTTCAGCGTCGGTCAGGCAGAAACGGGCGCGATCAGCCTTGTCCACGTCGATGGTCTTGACCGATTTACCGGCCGTGGCGACTTCGCCGTAGATCATCTTGATGGCCTTGCTGCCCAGGTTGCGACGCAAGATGGCCGGACGACCGGCTTCCAGCGTTCCTTTGTGGACGTAGAACTCATCCGGGTTCACCGCGCCTTGTACGACGGTTTCACCCAGGCCGTAGGCGCCGGTGATAAACACCACGTCACGGAAGCCCGATTCGGTATCGAGGGTGAACATCACGCCGGCAGTGCCGGTTTCGGAGCGGACCATGCGCTGCACACCAGCCGACAGGGCCACCAGCTTGTGGTCGAAGCCCTGGTGGACGCGGTAGGAAATCGCGCGGTCGTTGAACAGGGAGGCGAACACCTCTTTGGCGGCGCGAATGACGTTTTCGACACCACGGATGTTCAGGAAAGTTTCTTGCTGACCGGCGAAGGAAGCGTCCGGCAGGTCTTCGGCGGTAGCGGAAGAGCGCACGGCCACGGCCATGTCAGGGTTGCCGGCCGACAGCGTGGCGAACGCAGTGCGGATCTCGGCGTTGAGCTTCTCGGGGAATTCGGCTTCCATGATCCATTGACGGATCTGGGCGCCAGTCTTGGCCAGGGCGTTGACATCGTCGACGTCGAGAGCGTCGAGGGCGGCGTGGATCTGATCGTTCAGGCCGCTCAGTTCCAGAAAATCACGATAAGCCTGAGCTGTCGTGGCGAAGCCACCGGGCACCGATACACCGGCGCCTGCGAGGTTACTGATCATCTCGCCCAGGGATGCGTTCTTGCCCCCTACGTGCTCTACATCATGGACGCCGAGCTTATCGAGGGAAACTACGTACTCTACCAAGGTGATCTCTCCACTAACTGTGTTGGAAAAGCTCAGAAGCCGGCGGCTCGGGGGAGCGTTTACCGGCTGTATGGCCTGGACCTGGAAAATAAGTGAGAATGCGGGCCACTGGCGGCCGGCAAATCGCGCCTATCATATCCAGAAATCTTCACTAGCTTAAGGCCCAAGGTGCAAATGAAACGATCTGCTTTCTTTATCTCCGATGGCACGGGTATTACCGCCGAAACCCTCGGTCAAAGCCTCCTGGCGCAGTTCGAAAACATTACCTTCAGCAAATTCACGCGTCCGTACATCGATAACGTGGATAAAGCGCGGGCCATGGTACAACAAATCAACAAAGCCGCCGAAACCGACGGCTTCCGGCCGATTATCTTTGACACCATCGTCAATCAGGACATCCGTGAGATCCTCGCAACGTCCAATGGTTTCATGATCGACATTTTCTCGACCTTCCTGGCGCCGCTTGAACAGGAACTGACCGAGCATTCCTCCTACACCGTCGGCAAGTCCCATTCCATTGGTGGTAACTCCAATTACATGGAACGCATCGAGGCGGTGAACTTCGCCCTCGACAACGACGACGGCGCCCGCACGCATTATTACGACAAGGCCGACCTGATCCTAGTGGGCGTGTCGCGTTGTGGTAAGACGCCGACGTGCCTGTACATGGCCATGCAATTCGGCATCCGCGCGGCCAACTACCCGCTGACCGAAGACGACATGGAACGCCTGACCTTGCCGAACGCCCTGCGTGCTCACCAGCACAAGCTGTTCGGCCTGACCATCGACCCGGACCGTCTCACCGCCATCCGCAACGAGCGCAAGCCCAACAGCCGCTATTCGAGCTACGCCCAGTGCGAGTTCGAAGTGCGCGAGGTGGAAAACCTGTTCCGTCGGGAGAACATTCCCAACATCAACTCCACGCATTTTTCCGTTGAAGAAATTTCCGCGAAGATCCTCGTCGAAAAAGGTGTTGAGCGGCGGTTCAAGTAATTCTCCATTGCCTGTCATGGCCTCATCGCCAGCAGGCTAGCTCCCACAGTTGATCTGCGGTGAACACAAATCAACTGTGGGAGCTAGCCTGCTAGCGATTGAACGATAACGCGGTCCTCTAGATAACAAACAAATCCACAAACCGATTAACAGGCATCGCTTCAAGCGCTGCCTGATCCTTGCACAACTCGAAAATCTCATCACTGCGCTGCGCGGTGAAGCGTGTCGCCAGGTTCGCCCTGAACTTATCCTCCAGCAACGGAATCCCGTCAGCACGGCGACGCCGATGACCGATCGGGTACTCGACCACCACGTTCTCGGTGTTTGAACCGTCCTTGAAAAACACCTGGATCGCGTTGGCGATGGAACGCTTGTCAGCTTCCAGATATTCGCGGGTGAATCGCGGCTCTTCAACGATGACCATTTTTTCCCGCAGCACGTCGATGATCGGATGCGCCGCATGGAAGTCATCTTCGTATTGCTCGGCGACCAGGTTGCCAAACGCCAGCGGCACGGCGGTCATGTACTGAATGCAGTGATCGCGGTCCGCGGCATTGGCCAACGGGCCAACCTTGGAAATGATGCGGATCGCCGATTCGTGGGTGGTGATGACGATCTTGTCGATTTCATGCAGACGATTTCTAACCTGTGGATGCAGGGTCACTGCCGCTTCACAGGCGGTTTGTGCGTGGAATTCAGCGGGAAAACTGATTTTGAACAGCACGTTTTCCATCACGTAGGTGCCGTAGCTGCGGGAGAGACTGAACGCGCGCTTGTCGTCCGGCTTGAGCGCCAGATCGTTGTTGGTGTGGCTGAACAACACGTCGTAAAAACCCCACTGCTTGGCCGTCAGCACGCCGGGAATACCCATCTCGCCGCGCATCGCGATGTCCGCCAGGCGCACGCCCCGGCTGGACGCATCGCCCGCCGCCCAGGATTTGCGCGACCCGGCATTCGGCGCATGCCGATAGGTGCGCAGCGCTTGCCCGTCGGCAAAGGCGTGGGACAACGCTGACAGCAGTTGCGCGCGATTGGCGCCCATGAGTTTGGCGGTGACGGCGGTCGAGGCGACTTTCACCAGGATGACGTGATCGAGCCCTACACGATTGAAGGAGTTTTCCAGGGCGATCACGCCTTGAATCTCGTGGGCCATGATCATGGCTTCGAGCACCGCGCGGATGGTCAGCGGCTCATCGCCATTGGCCAGGCGCTTTTGTGACACGTGGTCGGCCACCGCGAGAATCCCGCCGAGGTTATCGGACGGGTGGCCCCACTCGGCCGCGAGCCAGGTGTCGTTGTAGTCGAGCCAGCGCACGATGCAGCCGATGTCCCACGCCGCCTTGACCGGATCGAGCCGGAAACGGGTGCCGGGAACCCGCGCGCCGAACGGGACGACGGTGCCTTCGACGATCGGGCCGAGGTGTTTGGTGCATTCGGGGAAACGCAAGGCCAGCAGGCCGCAGCCGAGGGTGTCGATCAGGCAGTTGCGGGCGGTGTCCAGCGCTTCTTTGGATTCGATTTTGAAGTTGAGGACGTAATCGGCGATGTCCTGCAGGACGGTGTCGTAGTCGGGGCGGTTGTTCAGGTCGACGTTGGTGCTCATGTTCGATTCACTCGGTTAGTGCTTCGTTGATGGGACCTCGGTTCAGTTAAATCTCAGTCGGTGACAACATTCTTATTATTGAAATGCGATCCACTGTGGGAGTGAGCCTGCTCGCGATGGCGGTATGACTGGCAACAAGGATGTTGAATGTTATGGCCTCATCGCGAGCAGGCTCGCTCCCACAGGGTTTAGTGTTTATTTCTGGATTTGCGTCAGAACGAATCACCCGGCACGCGCACGAAGCCTTCCATCAACACCCGCGCACTGCGGCTCATGATGGCTTTGTTCACGGTCCATTCGCCGTTCACCTGACTGGCCTCGGCACCGACGCGCAACGTGCCGGACGGATGGCCGAAGCGCACGGCGTTGCGTTCGATACCGCCTGCTGCCAGGTTGACCAAGGTGCCGGAAATCGCTGCCGCCGTACCAATGGCAACCGCCGCCGTGCCCATCATCGCGTGATGCAGTTTGCCCATCGACAGTGCGCGCACCAGCAGGTCGACATCACTTGCCTTAATCGCCTTGCCGCTGGACGCCACGTAGTCCGCCGGCTTGGCCACGAAGGCCACCTTTGGCGTGTGCTGACGCTTGGCCGCTTCGTCCAGGTCCTTGATCAAGCCCATGCGCAGCGCGCCATAAGCACGGATGGTCTCGAACATCAGCAACGCTTTCGGATCGCCATTGATCGCTCCCTGCAACTCGGTGCCGGTGTAACCGATGTCTTCGGCGTTGACGAAAATCGTTGGGATTCCAGCGTTGATCATGGTCGCCTTGAAGGTGCCAACGCCGGGCACTTCCAGGTCATCCACCAGGTTGCCGGTGGGGAACATCGAACCACCGCCGCCCTCTTCTTCCGCCGCCGGGTCCATGAATTCGACCTGCACTTCGGCGGCGGGAAAGGTCACGCCGTCGAGTTCGAAATCACCGGTTTCCTGCACTTCACCATTGGTGATCGGCACGTGGGCGATGATGGTCTTGCCGATGTTGGCTTGCCATACGCGCACCACGGCAACGCCGTTGTGCGGAATGCGACTGGCGTCTACCAGGCCGTTGCTGATGGCGAACGAACCGACCGCTGCAGAAAGGTTGCCGCAATTACCGCTCCAGTCGACGAAAGGCTTGTCGATCGAGACCTGACCGAACAGGTAATCGACGTCGTGATCGGCCTTGGTGCTTTTCGACAGGATCACGGTTTTGCTGGTGCTGGAGGTTGCACCGCCCATGCCGTCGATTTGCTTGTCGTACGGGTCGGGGCTGCCAATCACGCGCAGCAACAAGGCATCGCGTGCCGGGCCGGGAATCTGTGCCGCTTCGGGCAGGTCTTTCAGGCTGAAGAACAAGCCTTTGCTGGTGCCGCCGCGCATGTAGGTGGCGGGGATTTTGATCTGAGGTGCGTGAGCCATGGTGCTCCTTCAAAGCGGACACGGGACTCAACATCCCGTGTCCGCACGTCGTGATTTAGACGGCGACGGCCGATTCCAGGAAGTCCTGCGCGAAGCGCTGCAACACGCCGCCAGCCTCGTAGATCGACACTTCTTCGGCGGTATCGAGGCGGCAAGTCACCGGCACTTCGACGCGTTCGCCGTTCTTGCGGTTGATCACCAGCGTCAGGTCGGCGCGCGGTGTGCGCTCACCGATGACGTCGTAGGTTTCACTGCCATCGATGCCCAATGTGTGACGGTCGGTGCCCGGTTTGAACTCCAGCGGCAACACGCCCATGCCCACCAGGTTGGTGCGGTGGATGCGTTCGAAACCTTCGGCGGCAATCGCTTCCACACCGGCCAGGCGTACGCCCTTGGCCGCCCAGTCGCGGGACGACCCCTGACCGTAGTCGGCGCCGGCAATGATGATCAGCGGCTGCTTGCGCTCCATGTAGGTTTCGATGGCTTCCCACATGCGCATGACCTGGCCTTCCGGCTCGACGCGGGCCAGCGAACCCTGCTTGACCTTGCCGTTTTCCTGGACCATTTCGTTGAACAGTTTCGGGTTGGCGAAGGTGGCGCGCTGCGCGGTCAGGTGGTCACCGCGGTGGGTCGCGTAGGAGTTGAAGTCCTCTTCCGGCAGGCCCATTTTCGCCAGGTATTCGCCGGCGGCGCTGTCGAGCATGATCGCGTTCGATGGCGACAGGTGATCGGTGGTGATGTTGTCCGGCAGCACCGCCAACGGGCGCATGCCCTTGAGCGGACGGGCACCGGCCAGTGCGCCTTCCCAGTACGGCGGACGGCGGATGTAGGTGCTCATCTCGCGCCAGTCGTACAGCGGCGTGACTTTCGGGCCAGTGTCTTCGTGGATGGCGAACATCGGAATGTAGACCTGACGGAACTGCTCCGGCTTGACCGATGCTTTGACCACTGCGTCGATTTCTTCGTCGCTCGGCCAGATGTCTTTCAGGCGGATTTCCTTGCCGTCTGCGTCCAGGCCCAACACGTCTTTTTCGATGTCGAAACGGATGGTCCCGGCGATGGCGTAAGCGACGACCAATGGCGGCGAAGCCAGGAACGCGTTCTTGGCGTACGGATGAATCCGGCCGTCGAAGTTGCGGTTACCGGAGAGCACGGCGGTGGCGTACAGGTCGCGGTCGATGATCTCTTGCTGGATCACCGGGTCGAGCGCGCCGGACATGCCGTTGCAGGTGGTGCAGGCGAAGGCCACAACACCAAAACCCAGTTGCTCCAGTTCGTCGGTCAGGCCTGCTTCGTCGAGGTACAGCGCCACGGTTTTCGAGCCCGGCGCCAGGGAAGATTTGACCCACGGCTTGCGGGTCAGCCCGAGTTTGTTCGCGTTGCGCGCCAGCAGGCCGGCGGCGATCACGTTGCGCGGGTTGCTGGTGTTGGTGCAGCTGGTGATGGCGGCGATGATCACCGCGCCGTCCGGCATCTGGCCGGGTACGTCGTCCCACTGACCGGAGATGCCTTTGGCGGCGAGGTCCGACACCGCGACACGGGCGTGCGGGTTGCTCGGGCCGGCCATGTTGCGCACCACCGATGACAGATTGAAGGTCAAGCCGCGCTCGTATTGCGCCTGCTTCAAGCTGTCAGCCCAGAGGCCGGTGGTCTTGGCGTAGTTCTCGACCAACTGCACTTGCTCGTCTTCACGGCCGGTGAGTTTGAGGTAGTCGATGGTTTGCTGGTCGATGTAGAACATCGCCGCCGTGGCGCCGTATTCCGGGGCCATGTTGGAGATGGTCGCGCGGTCGCCGAGGGTCAGCGCCGCGGCGCCTTCACCGAAGAACTCCAGCCATGCGCCGACGACTTTTTGCTGACGCAGGAACTCGGTCAGCGCCAGCACCATGTCGGTGGCGGTGATGCCCGGTTGCAGCTTGCCGGTCAGTTCAACGCCGACGCTTTCCGGCAGGCGCATCCAGGAAGCGCGGCCGAGCATCACGCTCTCGGCTTCCAGGCCACCGACACCGATGGCGATCACGCCCAGCGCATCGACGTGCGGGGTGTGGCTGTCGGTGCCGACGCACGTGTCGGGGAACGCCACGCCGTCACGCACCTGGATTACCGGAGACATTTTCTCCAGGTTGATCTGGTGCATGATCCCGTTGCCCGGTGGAATCACATCAACGTTCTTGAAGGCCTTTTTGGTCCAGTTGATGAAGTGGAAACGGTCTTCGTTGCGACGGTCTTCGATGGCGCGGTTCTTCTCGAACGCCTCCGGATCGAAGCCACCGCGCTCGACGGCCAGGGAGTGGTCGACGATCAATTGCGTCGGCACCACCGGGTTTACTTGCGCCGGGTCGCCACCTTGCAGGGCGATGGCGTCACGCAGGCCGGCGAGGTCGACCAGCGCGGTCTGGCCGAGGATGTCGTGGCAGACCACGCGGGCCGGGAACCACGGGAAGTCGAGGTCGCGTTTGCGCTCGATGAATTGCTTCAGGGATTCGGTGAGCGTGGCCGGGTCGCAGCGACGCACCAGGTTTTCCGCCAGCACGCGGGAGGTGTACGGCAGGGTGTCATAGGCGCCGAGCTGGATGGCTTCGACAGCCGCGCGGACGTCGAAGTAATCCAGATGGCTGCCGGGCAGCGGTTTGCGGAATTCAGTGTTCATCGTCAGGACTCGGTCACGGTAATTGCAAAAGGTGGGGCCTGGCATTCGGTTTGAATTCAACACAACCCCTGTGGGAGCGGGCTTGCCCGCGATTGCGGTGGGTCAGGCGACATTTATGTCGAATGTGACTCCGTCATCGCGGGCAAGCCCGCTCCCACAGGGATTTGCGTAACGTTCAAATCCCTGTGTCAGGCCTTCACCATTCAGCGTTGTTCGATTGGCACGAACTTGCGCTGTTCGACGCCGACGTACTCGGCGCTTGGGCGGATGATGCGGTTGTTGGCACGTTGCTCGAACACGTGCGCTGCCCAGCCAGTCAGGCGCGAGCAGACGAAGATCGGTGTGAACAATTTGGTCGGGATGCCCATGAAGTGGTACGTCGACGCATGGTAGAAGTCGGCGTTCGGGAACAGTTTTTTCTGCTCCCACATGGTGGCGTCGATGGCTTCGGAAACCGGGAACAGCACGGTGTCGCCCACTTCTTCAGCGAGTTTTTTCGACCAGCCCTTGATCACCTCATTGCGCGGATCGTTGTCCTTATAGATCGCGTGACCGAAGCCCATGATCTTGTCCTTGCGCGCCAGCATACCAAGGGTGCCCTCGACGGCCTCTTGAGGCGACGAGAAGCGCTCGATCATTTCCATCGCCGCTTCGTTGGCGCCGCCATGCAACGGACCACGCAGCGAACCGATGGCGGCAGTGACGCAGGAATACATGTCCGACAACGTCGAAGCGCATACCCGTGCGGTGAACGTCGAGGCGTTGAACTCGTGTTCCGCGTAGAGAATCAGCGAAACGTTCATCACCTTGACGTGCAACTCGCTCGGCTTCTTGTCGTGCAGCAAGTGCAGGAAGTGGCCGCCAATGGACTGTTCGTCGCTCACGCAGCTGATGCGTTTGCCGTCGTGGCTGAAGCGATACCAGTAGCACATGATCGCCGGGAACGCGGCCAGCAGACGGTCGGTCACGTCGTGTTGTTCGGAGAAGTCTTTCTCCGGTTCGATGTTGCCCAGGAACGAGCAACCGGTGCGCATCACGTCCATCGGGTGGGCGTCGGCGGGGATGCGTTCCAGCACTTCTTTGAGCGCTTGCGGCAGGTCGCGCAGCTTGCCCAGTTTGCTGATGTAAGCGGCGAGCTGCGCTTTGGTTGGCAGTTCGCCGTAAAGCAGCAGGTAAGCCACTTCTTCGAACTGTGCGTCAGCCGCCAGTTCGCGAACGTCGTAGCCACGATAGGTCAGGCCTGCGCCCGACTGGCCCACGGTTGACAGAGCGGTTTGCCCGGCAACCTGGCCACGGAGCCCGGCGCCACTGAGTACTTTTGCTTCGGCCATTGCTGTCTCCAATCTTGAATTTATTAGGGAGTTATTCGACTTACTTCTTCGCCGCGAACAACGCATCGAGCTTCTGCTCGAAGGTGTGGTAGTCGATGCGATCGTAGAGCTCCATGCGGGTTTGCATAGTGTCGATGACGTTCTGTTGCGTGCCGTCGCGGCGGATCGCGGTGTAGACGTTTTCCGCGGCCTTGTTCATGGCACGGAAAGCCGACAGCGGGTACAGCACCAGCGACACGTCGGCAGCGGCGAGTTGCTCGGTGGTATACAGCGGGGTCGCGCCGAATTCGGTGATGTTGGCCAGGATCGGCGCTTTCACGCGGTTGGCGAACAGTTTGTACATGTCCAGTTCGGTGATGGCTTCCGGGAAGATCATGTCGGCGCCGGCCTCGATGCACGCCGCGGCACGATCCAGAGCAGATTCCAGACCTTCCACCGCCAACGCATCGGTGCGGGCCATGATCACGAAGCTGTCGTCGGTGCGCGCATCAACAGCCGCCTTGATCCGGTCGACCATTTCCTGCAGCGACACGATCTCTTTATTAGGACGGTGACCGCAGCGCTTGGCGCCGACCTGGTCTTCGATATGAATCGCCGCCGCGCCGAACTTGATCATCGACTTGACGGTGCGCGCGACGTTGAACGCCGAGGAACCGAAACCGGTGTCCACGTCCACCAGCAGCGGCAGGTCGCACACGTCGGTGATGCGACGCACGTCAGTCAGCACGTCGTCCAGACCGGTGATGCCCAAGTCCGGCACGCCGAGGGAGCCGGCAGCCACCCCGCCACCCGACAGGTAAATAGCCTTGAAACCGGCGCGCTTGGCCAGCAACGCGTGGTTGGCGTTGATCGCGCCGACCACTTGCAGCGGATGTTCGCTGGCGACCGCATCGCGGAAACGCTGGCCTGGAGTGCTCTTGTTGGAACTCATGACTCACCTCGTTCAGTGGCTGTCTGGTTAGCGCCGTCCTGATAGTGACGGGCGATATTGCGTTTGGAGGCGCCGATGTGGCGGCGCATCAACAACTCGGCTAGCTCACCGTCACGGTCGGCGATGGCGTCGAGAATTCGGTGGTGCTCGGCAAAGGCCTGGTGCGGGCGATTGGGTGTGGTGGAAAACTGGATGCGGTACATGCGCACCAGCTGATAGAGCTCGCCGCAGAGCATTTGCGTGAGGGTGCGGTTGCCGCTGCCCTGGATGATCCGGTAATGGAAGTCGAAGTCGCCTTCCTGCTGGTAATAGCCAACGCCTGCCTGAAACGCCTCATCGCGCTCGTGGGTTTCGAGGACCCGGCGCAGTTCGTCGATTTCTTCGACGGTCATGCGCTCGGCCGCCAGGCGGCAAGCCATGCCTTCGAGCGATTCGCGAATCTCGTAGAGTTCCAGCAGCTCGGCATGGCTCAGCGAAACCACCCGCGCCCCGACGTGCGGCACGCGGACCAGCAGGCGCTGGCCTTCCAGACGATGGATCGCCTCGCGCAACGGCCCGCGGCTGATGCCATAGGTACGGGCCAGTTCCGGCTCGGAGATCTTGCTGCCCGGGGCGATCTCGCCTTTGACGATGGCCGCCTGAATACGGCGGAAGACGTTTTCGGACAGCGTCTCCGAATCGTCTTGCGTTATCACCGGGGGATCGAGTTGATCCAGCATATTGTCGACACCTTGAAAGCCAATGCCGCAAAAACTAGCGAAAACAGGCGCAACAGTCAAAGGATAAATAGGTATTGTCGACAATCGTCTAATAACCGACTGCACCACAAGGAAGCAGCCCCTCTGTTTATAGCCGCCTGCCAGCGGTGGCGCCATAAACCCACCGTGCTAGAATGCCGCCCGCATTTGTTTGTGACATCTGCACGGCTTGTCAAAAATAGTTGATAGGCATACGAGGGAGCTTGCGCAGCGATGCCAGGGCCTTGAATCGAAGTACGGACCGCTGCGCACCAGGATTTATGAGACTCAAGCCCTTCCCCACCTTCCTTTATCTTCTTTGCCTGCCCGGTTTCGCCGCGGCGGGGCAAAAGACCGTGTACGGCCTCAACGAGTACGCGTCTCTGAACGGCATCAACCTGGAAGTCGCCGCCAAACTCGACACCGGGGCGAAAACAGCGTCCTTGAGTGCCCGCGATATCAAACGCTTCAAACGCAATGGCGAGTCCTGGGTACGCTTTTATCTGGCCATCGACGCCGCGCATTCGCACCCCATCGAACGGCCACTGGCCCGCGTCAGCAAGATCAAGCGCCGTGCTGGCGACTACGACCCGGATGAAGGCAAGAAATACACCGCTCGTCCGGTGATCGAGCTGGATATCTGCATGGGATCGGCTTTACGCAGCATAGAAGTGAACCTAACTGACCGAAGTGCCTTCCAATATCCGCTGCTGATCGGCTCCGAAGCGCTGAAACGCTTCGACGCGCTGGTCGACCCCAGTCTTAAATACGCTGCTGGCAAACCCGCCTGCGCCACCGACGCACATACCGCAGAGTAATTCCAATGCGCTCTCTTACCCTTCACCTGAAATTCCTGATCGCCATCCTGGTGGTGCTGGGCATTTCAGTTACGGCCTATCAGATTTTCGTGCTCGGCATTCCCGTGACCGAAGACGCCACCGACGACTTGTGGAACATCGACGCCAAGGTCGAGTTCGTCGCCAGTGCCAAAGACCCGGTCAAGATCCAGATGTTCGTGCCGCCGCTGAGCCGCGACTACGTCAGCCTCAACGAGAGTTTCATTTCCAATAACTACGGCGTGGCCGTGAACCGCGTCGACGGCAACCGCAAGGTGACCTGGTCGGCGCGCCGGGCCAAGGGCAATCAGACCCTTTATTACCGCCTGGTGCTGACCAAGCGCTACACCGGCGAAAAATCCAAGGTCAAAGGCCCGACCTTCCGCGACAGCATCGCCGTCGAAGGCGCGGAAAAAGTCGCCGCCGAAGCGCTGCTCGCGCCAATCCGCCAACACTCGGCCGACGTCGAAACCTTCATCGGCGAAGCCATCAAGCGTGTCAACAATCTCAACGACGACAACGTGAAGCTGTTGCTGGGTGGCGATCCGTCCCCTGGACACAAAGCGAAAATCGTCGAGCTGGTGCTGTCCATCGCCCACGTGCCGGTGGAAAAGGTCCACACCATTCGTCTGGTGGCCGACCAGCCGCAAACACCGGAACTCTGGCTGCGCAGTTTCAATGGCACCGACTGGCTGTACTTCAACCCGGAAACCGGCGAACAAGGCCTGCCGACCGACCGCCTGCTGTGGTGGACGGGCGACGAAAACCTGATCACCGTCGATGGCGGCAAGAAAGCCAACGTGACGTTCAGCCTGAACAACAGTGAAATGAACGCGATTCGCCTGGCCAAGCTGACCGACGAAAACACCGACGCCAACTTTCTCGAATACTCGCTGTACGGTCTGCCGCTGCAAACCCAGCAGACCTTCATGATCATGGTGATGATCCCGATCGGCGTGCTGGTGATCCTGATCCTGCGCAACCTGATCGGCTTGCAGACCCTTGGCACCTTTACCCCGGTGCTGATCGCCCTCGCCTTCCGCGAAACCCAGCTCGGCTTCGGCATCGTGCTGTTTACGGTCATCACGGCGCTGGGGCTGTCGCTGCGCTCCTACCTTGAACACTTGAAGTTGCAGATGCTGCCGAGGCTGTCGGTGGTGCTGACGTTCGTGGTGGTGCTGATCGCGGCGATCAGCCTGTTCAGCCATAAACTCGGCCTGGAACGCGGGCTGTCCGTGGCGCTGTTCCCGATGGTGATTCTGACCATGACCATCGAACGCCTGTCGATTACCTGGGAAGAACGCGGTTCCGGGCATGCGATGAAAGTGGCAATCGGTACGCTGTTCGCCGCCGCCCTGGCGCACCTGATCATGAGCGTGCCGGAGCTGGTGTACTTCGTGTTCACCTTCCCGGCGATCCTGCTGATCCTGGTGGGCTTCATGCTGGCGATGGGTCGTTATCGCGGTTACCGCCTGACCGAACTGGTGCGTTTCAAGGCTTTCCTGAAAAAGGCTGACGCCTGATGTTCGGCTTCTGGAAGACCTGGAAGGCCCTGGAAGCCCGGGGCATCATGGGGATCAATCGGCGTAACGCGGACTACGTGCTCAAGTACAACAAGCGCAGCCTGTACCCGATCGTCGATGACAAGATCATCACCAAGGAGCGCGCAATCGCCGCCGGCATTCATGTGCCGGAACTGTATGGCGTGATCTCCACCGAGAAGGAAATCGATAACCTCGACAAGATCATCGGCGGGCGCACCGACTTCGTGATCAAGCCGGCCCAGGGCGCGGGCGGCGACGGCATCATTGTGGTGGCCGACCGTTTCGAGGGCCGTTATCGCACGGTGTCCGGCAAGATCATCAGCCATGAGGAAATCGAGCACCATGTCTCCAGCATCCTCACCGGCCTGTATTCCCTGGGCGGTCACCGCGACCGTGCGCTGATCGAATACCGCGTGATTCCGGACCAGATCTTCAAAAGCATCAGCTACGAAGGCGTGCCGGACATTCGCATCATTGTGTTGATGGGCTATCCGGTGATGGCGATGTTGCGCTTGCCGACGCGCCAGTCCGGCGGCAAGGCCAACCTGCACCAGGGCGCCATCGGCGTCGGCGTCGACCTCGCGACCGGGCAGACTTTGCGCGGCACGTGGCTGAACAACATCATCACCAAACACCCGGACACCACCAATGCGGTGGACGGCGTGCAACTGCCCTACTGGGACGGTTTCATGAAACTCGCTGCCGGCTGTTATGAGCTGTGCGGCTTGGGCTACATCGGTGTCGACATGGTGCTCGACCAGGAAAAGGGCCCGCTGATTCTTGAGCTCAATGCCCGGCCTGGTTTGAATATCCAGATTGCCAACGATTGCGGCCTGACGCTGCGCACCCATGCGGTTGAAGCGCGGCTGGAAGCGCTGAAGGCGCGCGGGGTTGTTGAGACAGTTCAGGAGCGGGTTGAGTTTGTTCAGGAGATGTTTGGGCATATTCCTGCCGTCGAAGGCTGATTTGTGGTGAGGGGATTTATCCCCGTTGGGCAGCGAAGCGGCCCCAGAATCAGGTCTGCTGCGCAGTCCAACGGGGATAAATCCCCTCGCCACAGGTCTCTTGCCAGCCGCTGCTAATCGGTCAGTTCCCGACATCCCCTCTAGGAGCAAATCCTGCAGAGGACTACAATCGCCACCCCGCCTCGATGGCTGATCTGCCCCGCCCATGTTGACCTGTTCCGTACACTCGCTGCCCTATCGCGCCAACCCCGCCGAGTACTTCGCGGCGATTCGTCATGCCCCCGGCGCCGTGCTGCTCGACAGCGGCCGGCCCACCGCTGATCGCGGGCGTTTTGACCTGCTCAGCGCCTGGCCGCTGGAGCAGTTGGCCGTATTACCGGACGAGAGCGGCCTGCATTTCCTGCAACGCCTTCGCGACAACCTGGCGCGACTCGGTCAAGCGACTGCTCCCGATGAGCTGCCGTTCGCCGGTGGCCTGATCGGTTACCTGAGTTATGACTTCGGCCGGCATCTGGAACATCTGCCGAGCCAGGCGCAGGACGACCTGAAACTGCCCGACGCGCGTTTCGGGCTGTATGACTGGGCATTGATCAGCGATCACCAACTGAGCACAAGTCAGTTGGTCTTCCACCCGTCGCTGGTCGACAGCGAGCGCCAGCGCCTGATCGCCTTGTTCAGTCAGCCTGCGGTTGAACCGATCGAGCCGTTCAAGCTGAAAGCGCCAATGAAGGCCGATCTGAGCACCGATGAATATCGCCACGCCCTGGAACGCATTCAGCAATACATTCAGGCCGGCGATTGCTATCAGGTGAACTTCGCCCAGCGCTTCCGGGCTGAATGCCAAGGCGATCCGTGGGCCGCGTATGTCGCACTACGGGCCGCGTGCCCGACACCGTTTTCCGGTTTCCAGAGCCTGCCCGACGGCGGCGCGGTGTTGAGCCTGTCTCCTGAGCGCTTCGTCAAAGTCAGCGAACGTCACGTGGAAACCCGCCCGATCAAAGGCACCCGCCCGCGCGGCCTGACGACTGCCGAAGACGCCGCCAACGCCGCCGAACTGCTGGCCAGCCCCAAGGATCGTGCGGAAAACCTGATGATCGTCGACCTGCTGCGCAACGACCTCGGCCGCACCTGCCGCATCGGTTCGGTGCGGGTACCGGAGTTGTTCAGCCTGGAAAGCTATCCAAACGTGCATCATCTGGTGAGCAGCGTGACTGGCGAGCTGGCGGATGACCGGGACGCGCTGGACCTGATCGCCGGCAGTTTCCCGGGCGGCTCGATTACCGGTGCGCCGAAGATTCGGGCCATGCAAATCATCGACGAACTGGAGCCGACCCGGCGTGGGTTGTATTGCGGTTCGTTGCTGTACCTGGACGTGCGCGGCGAGATGGACAGCTCCATCGCCATTCGCAGTTTACTGGTCAAGGATGGGCAGGTGTGCTGCTGGGGCGGTGGCGGGATTGTTGCGGACTCGGAGTGGCAGGCTGAGTATCAGGAGTCGATTACCAAGGTGAAGGTCCTGCTCGACACCCTGCAAAACCTTTGATTCCGGGCTTTTGTGGCGAGGGAGCTTGCTCCCGCTGGGGTGCGAAGCGCCCCCAAAACCAGGCACAGCGCATCGTCAGATAGAACGCATGCGCCGCATTGACGACTGCTGCGCAGCCGAGCGGGAGCAAGCTCCCTCGCCACAGGTTGTGCTTACAGACTTAGGGCCCGATTCGAAGCCTTGATGAACTCCTGCTTCAAATCCTCAAAGCTGTGCACCGCTGGAAACTGCGGAAACTCGCGAATCACATTGTCCGGAGCGTGAAACAGAATCCCCGCATCCGCCTCACCCAGCATGGTGGTGTCGTTGTAGGAATCCCCCGCTGCAATCACCCGGTAATACAGACTCTTGAACGCCAGCACCGACTGCCGCTTCGGATCTTTCTGACGCAACTGATAGCTCGTCACCCGCCCTGAATCGTCGGTAATCAGGCGATGGCACAGCAACGTCGGGAACCCTAGCTGACGCATCAGCGGCTGGGAGAACTCGTAGAACGTGTCCGACAGAATCACCACCTGAAAGCGCTCACGCAGCCAGTTGACGAACTCGATGGCGCCGTCCAGCGGCTTCAGCGTGGCGATCACTTCCTGAATGTCAGTGAGTTTCAAGCCGTGTTCGTCGAGAATCCGCAGGCGCTGCTTCATCAGCACGTCGTAGTCGGGAATGTCCCGGGTGGTCGCCCTCAGGGATTCAATACCGGTTTTTTCAGCGAACGCGATCCAGATTTCCGGGACCAGTACACCTTCGAGATCCAGACAGGCAATTTCCACAAGACACTCCCATTTGTATTGATTATTGAGTCGAGCGAGTAAAAGGACTGCCGAACTCTAGCGACTCAAGCTGCACCGCGCAACGCAGAGGGCGCGCCAGGCGTTGCAGGATTTTGTTACCATCGGCCCTATATAGAGCGCCCAGCGCCACCGACCTGTAGGAAGCCGCCCTGATGAGCCCATCGTTCGATGTCGTGGAACTCGCCACGACCTATGCCAACAAATCCGCCCAGGACATCCTGAAACTCGCGTTTGCCGAGTTTGGCGATGACCTGTGGATATCTTTCAGCGGCGCCGAGGACGTGGTGCTGGTGGACATGGCCTGGAAGCTGAACAAGAACGTCAAGGTGTTCAGCCTCGACACCGGCCGCTTGCATCCGGAGACCTACCGCTTCATCGATCAAGTGCGTGAGCACTACAAGATCAACATCGAACTGGTGTCGCCGGACTACACGAAACTTGAACCGTTCGTGAAGGAAAAAGGCCTGTTCAGTTTCTACAAGGACGGCCACGGCGAGTGCTGCGGCATCCGCAAGATCGAGCCGCTGCGCCGCAAGCTGTCGGGCGTGAGCGCCTGGGCCACCGGCCAGCGTCGGGACCAGAGCCCGGGTACCCGCAGTGCTGTGGCGGTGATGGAAATCGACACCGCCTTCTCCACCCCGGAACGCACCCTGTACAAGTTCAACCCGCTGGCGCAGATGACCAGCGAAGAGATCTGGGGTTACATCCGCATGCTCGAACTGCCGTACAACAGCCTGCACGAGCGCGGCTTCATCAGCATTGGCTGCGAACCCTGCACCCGCCCGGTGCTGCCAAACCAGCACGAACGTGAAGGCCGTTGGTGGTGGGAAGAAGCGACGCAGAAAGAATGCGGGTTGCATGCGGGGAATATCATCAGCAAATCCAAGGCATAACCTCCAGCCTTGTGGAGATCCAAATGTGGGAGCGGGCTTGCTCGCGAATAGAGCGTCTCAGTCGACATCAGCGTTTGCTGAGACACCGCTTTCGCGAGCAAGCCCGTTCCCACAGGTTCTGTGACCTGCCTCAAAGATGTGTACACAAATATCACCATAGGTGCCATTTTTGTGTGCACTTTTCATTTGTGCGCCCCAAAAAGTTACATCCTCTTTTCCTGACTTCCCCAGTCGAGCTTTCCCACATCCTCCGACGGAAAATAAATACCTGTTCAACCGGTCAATTTATATCGCCTTTTTTTCAGTCACTTATTGTGATCCATCAACAAAACGAAATTAGAAGCGATTTTCATAGATCCGTATCTGGCATGGATCTGGCTTAAGCGCATACATTCTTTGTATACAATCATTTAAAAACATACACACACTTAGATCCGTAAGTCCGGCCTCGGCGCCCTGCTCGGCCGCTGTACGGTCGACTACTGGCTTGTACGAAAAGGCCAGATCAACGTGCCGTAGTTGTACAGCGAAGAAGGATTTTCCATGCGAATACTCGTGGTCAACGTCAACACCACCGAATCCATCACCCAGGCCATCGCTCGTTCCGCACAAGCCGTGGCCGCGCCGGGTACCGAAATCATTGGTCTGACGCCCTACTTCGGCGCCGACTCCGTCGAGGGCAATTTCGAAAGCTATCTGGCCGCCATCGCGGTGATGGACCGGGTGATGGCTTACGATCAACCCTTCGACGCCGTGATCCAGGCCGGTTATGGCGAGCACGGTCGCGAAGGTTTGCAGGAATTGCTCAACGTACCGGTGGTGGACATTACCGATGCGGCGGCCAGCACAGCGATGTTCCTGGGCCATGCTTACTCGGTGGTCACCACGCTGGACCGCACCGTGCCCCTGATCGAGGATCGACTGAAACTGTCCGGATTGTGGGACCGCTGCGCGTCGGTGCGGGCCAGTGGTCTGGCGGTGCTTGAATTGGAATCTGACCCGCAACGGGCGCTGGAAGCGATTGTTCGTCAGGCGGAATTGGCGGTATTGGAGGACAAGGCCGAAGTGATTTGCCTGGGCTGTGGAGGGATGGCCGGGCTGGATGAACAGATTCGCCAGCGCACCGGGGTTCCGGTGGTGGATGGGGTCACGGCGGCAGTGACAATTGCCGAGTCGCTGGTGCGGTTGGGGTTGTCCACGTCGAAGGTCAGGACTTATGCGACACCGCGGCCGAAAAACATTATTGGTTGGCCGGGGCGGTTCGGCAGGTAGACCGCGTTATTGTTCTTCGCGGGCAAGCCTCCCTACACGGGAACTGTGTCGTTCACAAATTCCCTGTAGGAATGAGCCTGCTCGCGAAGGCTGCGACTCGGTCCAAAGCCAGGCTCAAACCGCACTGAACCGCCGCCCCAACCCCTGCTCCGCAAACAGCTCAATAATGAAATCCACAAACGCCCGGGTCTTGCCCGGCAGCAGTTTGTGTTCTGCGTAATAGATAGAAATATTGCCGTCGTCGACATACCAGTCAGGTAACACCCGTTGTAACGTCCCGGCCTCCAGATACTGCACAGCAAACGGCATGCTCACCAATGCAATGCCCAACCCCTGGGCCGCCGTCGCGCACGCCGCTTCCGAATCGCTCATGGTCATTCGCGCCTTGAGCGTCAGCGGGTTGTGTTGCTGAGTGCGACTGGTCAATTGCCAGGAACGCACACGGCCTGTCTGTGGGGAGCGAATCAGGATGCCATCGTGGTCCTTGAGTTGATCGGGCTCGACGATCACAGGCCGCGCAGCCAGATAATCCGTTGATGCCACCAACACCCGATGCGCCGGGGTCAGCTTGCGCGCCACCACGCCCTGCGGCAGTTCGAATCCCCCACCGATCGCCGCATCGAAACCCTGAGCGATAAGATCGACCTGACGGTTATCGAAATGCCAGTCCGGGTTGATCGCCGGAAAACGCCGAAGAAACTCACCCAGCAAGGGCACGATATATAGACGCCCGAACACCGTACCCATGCTGACCTTCAGTGTTCCCGCCGGCCGCCCTTCGGCGCTGGCGAGGTTAGCCACCGCATTCTGAATCGTGTGCAGGCTGGAACTGACTTCGCCGAGAAACAGATGACCGGCCTCAGTCAGCGTCAGGCTGCGCGTGCTGCGCTGGAACAGCCGCACACCCAGTCGGGCCTCGAGCTTGGCGACACTTTTGCCCACCGCCGCCGGGGTCAGGCTCAAGCGTCGCGCGGCTTCGGCGAAGCTGCCAACCTCGGCGCTGCGCACGAAGCATTCGATACTGCTGAAGGTTTCCATAGGCACCACTATAAACTTCTGGTTTACACAGACTATCGCAATTGCCGTCTACTCAGCGTGTAATCCTCAATCAATACTAGGCTCCATCAACCGAGACAATCTCGCCTCGGGACTCTGGAGATCGACATGACTACTCAGAACCTCAGCGGCAAAGTGGCTTTGATTCAAGGCGGGTCCCGCGGCATCGGCGCAGCCATTGTCCAGCGCCTGGCTGCTGAAGGCGCGACCGTTGCCTTCACTTACGTCAGTTCCACAGCCAAAGCCGAAGCCTTGCAAAACAGCATCATCGGTAACGGCGGCAAAGCCCTCGCCATCAAGGCTGACAGCGCCGACGCCGAGGCCATTCGCAATGCCGTGAACGCCACCGTAGAAGCCTTTGGCCGCCTGGACATCCTCGTCAACAACGCCGGCGTGCTGGCTGTTGCGCCACTGGAGGATTTCAAACTCGAAGATTTCGACCAGACATTGGCCATCAACGTGCGCAGCGTGTTCATCGCCACCCAGGCCGCCGCCAAACACATGACTGAAGGCGGTCGCATCATCAACATCGGCAGCACCAACGCCGACCGCATGCCCTTCGCCGGTGGCGGCCCGTACGCCATGAGTAAATCAGCACTGGTTGGCCTGACCAAAGGCCTGGCCCGCGACTTGGGCCCACGCGGCATCACCATCAACAACGTGCAACCGGGCCCGGTCGACACCGACATGAACCCGGCCAGTGGCGACTTCGCCGAGAGCCTGATCCCGCTGATGGCGGTGGGTCGCTACGGCAAATCCGAAGAAATCGCCAGCTTCGTTGCCTACCTGGTAGGGCCGGAAGCCGGTTACATCACCGGGGCGAGCCTGACCATCGACGGTGGTTTTGGCGCCTGATGCTTTAAACGCAAACCAAATGTGGGAGCGGGCTTACTCGCGAAAGCGTAGTGTCAGGCGACATTGATGTTGTCTGACACTCCCTCTTTGCGAGCAAGCCCGCTCCCACATTGATCGTCGTTAAGTCCATTCGAGGGCAGGCAAACCACAAGCACTCGGTTTGAACGCCTTCAACGTACGAAGAATCCCATCGGCGTGTGCGTACTTTTCGTCAGCCATCGCCGCATCGGGAATCGCAATCGCCGTCATCCCCGCTGCTTTCGCTGCCGTAACCCCGAACGGCGAATCTTCGAACACCAGGCAATCTTCAGGCGCAACGCCCAAGCGCCGCGCTGCCGTCAGAAAGATGTCCGGCGCCGGTTTGGCCGCGCCGACTTCAGGGTCATCGGCCGTCACAATAAAATCGAACAGCGCGAACCAGTCGCGATGCAAGGTGGTTTTCTGGCCGAACGACTGGCGCGAAGAACTGGTGCCAACCGCAATCGGGATGTTGTTGGCTTTCAAGTGCCGGACCAGTTCCTCGGCGCCGGGCATCGCCAGCGCTTGCGGAAAACGCTCGCGCATCAGCGGCTCGCGAATCACCAGAAACTCTTCGGCGGTGATGGGCAGCTCCAGCGCCTCGACCACGTACCGCGCCAGATCACCCGCGCCACGACCGATGATGTTCTGTTTGATGCTCCAGTCGAAAACCCGACCGTAACGCGCAGCAATCAGGGATGTAACCTCGGTATAGATGCCCTCGGTGTCCAGCAGCAAGCCGTCCATATCGAAAATCACGGCCTTGATCGGGCCGAATTCATTCAGCGGTGCATTCATCGCATCTGATCCGTTTTCTAATGACATCCCAGAGGCGGCTCAGGTGCGGCCGGGTCCGTGATCGATTAAAGGATTCAGCAGCATAGCGAGCGCGACGACCATCGAGCAACGGGCAATGCCTGACAGATACAAAAAGTGCTCGTCGTCATTTAGCGATTTTCCCTACATAAAACGCCTCTTTTCCCGACTTCTTTACCCGTTGATCCCAAGCAAAGTCTCGCGCTCAAACTTGATCTGCGCGAGGGACTGCGAATGTTCGTACCTGACAAGGTACTGGCCTTGAATAACGCCATTGGCCTGCTGGTGGTCGCCGCCATGGACCCCGAGCAGCCGAACGTCGAAGCATTGCTCAGTGACTTTCGGCTTTGCCTCAATGACTACGACGCCTGGGCTGAAAGTTTCTGGACCGGCCAGTCGCTGGATGTCGAGCAGGTGTTCAAGGTCGGTCACGACGTTCGCCTGGCCGCGCCGAAAAACTCCACCACTCCCGTCAGCTCCACCGTCGCCGCGTGCCCGGCAGCGGGTCCCCTGACACTGGTGCACATGTTCGACGCCGCGCGGTTCGTGCCGATCGGCAACACCCCGGTGATGCTTGAGCCTTTGAACGCTGACGGTACTTTCGGCGAGCCGGTTTACGACGAGATCGGCCCCAGCGGCATCCTCGAAATCCCAGAGTGCGAGCGCAGCCTGCGTTACCGCATCACCTTCTTCCCGAATGTTTCCGCCGAGCATGTCAAAGCGCTCTACGCCTCCTATCAAGGCGTCATCAGCGATCTGGAAGGCTGGCTGCGCAACGAGTGGACGACTGAGTTCGAACCCTCGTGGGCCGAGTTCGCCGAGGCCGGTTTCATCAAGCGCTACGGCCTTCTGCAGCAGGCTGACTGGCTTGGTTTCGAGACTACATTGAACGGGTTGTGGGATGACGTGAAGCAGATCTACGCGCTGATCGCAAACCTGCAGGCCAACAGTGAAAAGCTCCTTGAATACCTGACCGAAACCGAACTTGAAACACTGCTGCAGGCTTCGGCGGAGTCCATCGCCAACCTGCTGCTGGTGTTGAGTGATGAGCCGCTGATGTTCATTCATCTGGCGGCGATTACCAGTTGGCTGAGGATGTTGCCGCCGCAGTTCATTGCCGAAGTCGTGGCGCAGATTCGCACAGGAATATTGATCGGCTTCCTGCTGGCGCGCTTCACAGGTGCTGCCGGATTGAAGTTCGGCATCAGCGCGAAGGTGCTGGACAAGGTCAAATCCGACCGCGCGCGCAACTGGCTGGCCGCCGCGAGCCTGAGGTTGGCCGGGCTTGGCACCAGGTCCGACCTGACGACCCACGCGGGCGTACTCAAACCCCTCGCAGTCAATGTCCGAAATGCTCCTCTGAACCCCGCGCCCGCCGTGCCGTTACAGATCAGCACGGGCACTACGCCGGTTTTGTTAGTGAAAAACCCGGTTGCCATTGCTCGTGACAAATCCGCCGCCATGACCCGACTGGGCCGGCAGGAGCACCGTGACGACGTTCCCGATCAAGCGAAAAACCCCAACGGCGACAGCGCCGATTGCGGGCTGTTGACCTGTACCAACGGTTGCCCGGTGTCGATGGTCACCGGCGAAGAATTGCTGACCCTCGACGACGGATCGCTGAACGGTTTGCTGCCGTTTGCGTTTACCCGGTTGTACCGAACCAGCGCCGTGGAACTCGATTGCGGGCTGGGCCGGGGCTGGAGTCATTCACTGGCACATCGGCTGGAACTGGACGCAGAACACGTCGTCTGGACCGACCATGAAAACCGTCGTACGACGTTTCCGCAGCCCAGTCTTTCGCGTCCGGCAATTCATAACAGCCTGTCGCGGGCCGCGATTTACCTGGGAAACAAGCCTGAAGAATTGGTGGTCGCACTGGCCGGTGCAGAGGTGCGGTTTTATCACTTTGTGAATGGTCGGCTGACGACCATCAGTGATGCCTACGACAACCGGCTGCACATCACCCGCGACCGCCAGGATCGCATTCAACGCATCGACAACGGCGCAGGCCGTTCACTTCTGTTGCGTTACGAGCGCAGGCACATCGTGGCGGTCGAGTATCAGTCGTTTCACCCCGCGGAGGGATTGGTGGATGCCTGGCATACAGAGCAAACGCTGATTGCCTACCGTTACGACGCCCGACACCGCCTGATCGAAGCGACCAATGCTGCCGGCGAAGCCGAACGGTACGACTACGACGATCAACACGTGATTCTGCAGCGGCAACTGGCCGGTGGGGCCAGTTTCTTTTGGGAGTGGGAAAGGTCCGGCAAAGCCGCCAGATGCGTCAGGCACCGGGCGACTTTTTCACAGATGGATACACGCTATGTCTGGGACGACGACGGCGGGGTTCTGGTTAAAAACGCCGATGGTAGTGAAGAGGTCTATGTCCATGACGATAAAGCGCGATTGGTGCGTCGGGTCGAGCCGGATGGCGGCGAGTATCTAAAGGCATACGACCCAAAAGGCCAGTTGATTGCCGAGCAGGGGCCGCTGGGGGCGACTACTGAATACCGCTACGACGAGATTGGCCGGCTGATTGCGCTGATTCCTCCTGAAGAAGAGCCAACGTCCTACGAATATCGCAACGGTTTCCTGCATGCGCGATATCACGGCAAAGCGGTGTGGAAATACCAACGTAATGCTCAGGGTGATGTCACCGAGGCAATCGACCCCGACGGCCACATCACTCACTACCACTACGATGCTCGAGGACGGTTGCTGTCTATCCGCTACCCAGACAACAGCCGTCATGTGTTCATGTGGGATGCAATCGGGCAACTGATCGAAGAAACGTTGCCGAACAGTAGTCAGCGGCGTTTTTCCTACGATGTATTGGGCCGGCAGATTACTCGTCAGGACGAACACGGCGCCGTCACTCAACACCAATGGGACGCCGTTGGCCGACTGATCAGGACGGTGAATCCTACCGGCGCCAGCCGCGCGTTCAGCTACAACGCCTACGGCAAGATCACCGCCGAACGCGATGAGCTGGGGCGCGTCACCCGTTTTGAATACGACAATGACTTGCACCTGGTCAGTCGCCGGATCAACCCCGACGGCACGCAGTTGCGCTATCGCTACGACAATGCACGGCTGCTACTGACGGACATCGAAAACGAATCCGGCGAACACTATCGGCTGGACTACACGCCCGGTGGATTGATCCGACAGGAAACCGGCTTCGATGGCCGACGCACGGCGTATGCCTACGACCTCAATGGTCATCTCCTGGAAAAAGCCGAATTCGGCGATGACGGCTCGCAGCTGTTTACGAGCTACCAACGGGATGCGGCCGGACGCCTGCTGGTCAAAAACCTGCCCGATGGCGTCAACGTCGAATATCGCTATGACAGCCTCGGCCGATTGGCCAGCGTCGATGACGGTCACGACCATCCGCTGGAGTTCGCGTACGACAAGCACAATCGGCTGATCACCGAGCATCAGGGTTGGGGCACGTTGCGCTACGGCTACGACGCTTGCGGCAAGCTCAACCATTTGCGTCTGCCGGACAACAGCAAGCTCGACTATCACCACGCCAAAGGCGGTGTGCTGACAGCCATCGATCTCAACGGCACACGCCTTACAAGCCATACGTATAAAGCCGGCCGCGAGCTGCAGCGTCAGCAAGGCATGTTGTCGAGCCAATACGACTACGATGAACAGGGTCGTCTGAAAGCCCACGCTATCAGCCACCCCCAGCAACAGCTGTATCGCCGCGACTATGCCTACAGCGCCAACGGCAATCTCGAACACATCGCCGACACCCGTCATGGCCAACGCAGCTATCAATACGATCCGCTTGACCGCCTGATCCGCGTCCGCCACTCCCGCGACCAACAACCCGAAAGCTTCGCCCACGACCCCGCCGGCAACCTGCTGATGCAGGACCGGCCCGGGCCGGCCACCCTCAAAGGCAATCGCCTGCTGATGCAAGGCGATCGCCATTTCGACTATGACGCCTTCGGCAACCTGATCCGCGAACGCCGCGGCACCGCACAAAAACTCGTCACCGAATACCGCTACGACTGCCAGCATCGATTAATCGGCGCCACGCTCCCGAACGGCAGCACCGCCAGCTACCACTACGACGCCTTCGGCCGCCGCATCAGCAAAACCGTCGACGGCAAAACCACCGAGTTTTTCTGGCAAGGCGACAATCTCGTCGCCGAAAGTGGCATCGAGCATTACCGCAGTTACGTCTACGAACCGGGCACCTTCCGCCCACTGGCCATGCTCGACAGCAGAGGGCCACGCCAGGCCTGCCCGTTCTACTACCAACTCGACCACCTCGGTACACCGCAAGAACTCACCGACTACAGCGGCGACATCATCTGGGCCGCGCAATACACGACCTACGGCCGCCTGACTCGCCTCAATCGTGATACCCATCAGGTTCTGGATCAGCCGCTGAGGTTTCAGGGGCAGTACTTCGATGCGGAGACGGGGCTGCACTACAACCGGCACCGGTATTACAACCCGGATGTGGGACGGTATCTGACGCCGGATCCGAGCAAGTTGGCGGGTGGGTTAAACGGGTATCAGTACACGCGCAATCCGACGGGGTGGGTTGATCCGTTGGGGTTGAGTGAGTGTCCTGGAGGGGATGGGTGTAAGAGGCCTTCGTTTGGGGATGAGGATCCGGCGGGGACAGTTAAGGTTGATGAAGGTGAGCCCAGCCCCCCGTCCCCTAAACCCAAAAACCGTTACTTATATCGCGGCGATTCACGGGAATCTTGGGAGATATTTGAGGCTGGCTTTGAGCCCTTGGGAGACAGCATGGACCTCTATTTACACGCACTGGACAATCGAAGCCCTCCCAGCTTCTTTGTCAGCACTTCAACCTCAGAAAAGGAAGCTATAAAGTTTGCAACGGGCTACGGGTATGAAGACGGCTTCGTCTATGTAATAAAAAATATTAGCGGGATAGATGTGAATAAAAAACTGGGCATAATTTCGCCACATAGAGGTGAGGTTGAAATAGCTTTGCCTGGAGGAGTAGACAGTCGAGACATTCTCGGCGTCACCCCCGTCAACGCCGATGGCAGCTATAAGGGCTACTCAACCCCTAACCCACGCAGGAAGTGATCATGAACAAAACAATAGAAATAACCATAAACACCTGCGGTGTCACCGAGAAAGTTTCAATTGAATGCGATCGAAAAAATCTGACGTTGTTTTTCACAACGAAAAACGGATTCAGAAAAACGTACACAGCTCATGATCTTTACGAATGCTTTGGGCTGTTACGAGCCGACTTTCCAGAAATAAATTTTCTATGCAAGGGCGCCAAGCTCAATGTATATCCCTCGCGTATGGCGTCGCAAATGGCCGGCGGCATTGTGGCGTATGAACTTCAAATGGGAAAGCCCGCTGAAACTGAAGATGTGGTTAATATCTTCGACTTTGAAGACAAAGACATCACAACTGACATTCAACAACAAAGGGATTTTTATAAGCGTTGGCTCGCATCGCTCGCGCACTAGCATCAGCTGTCAGGGGTTATAACGATCACACTCATAAAAATCTTAATTACAGACGGGTAGATTAATTTAGCAACACCACTTTCATCTAAAAAGCCCAGCTAGAACTGGGCTTATCGTCCCGGGAAGAACTCTGATTAACCACCCGAACCACCAGTCCCACCCCCAGCACTACCCGTCCCTCCTCCCGCACTCCCCGAACTCCCACCACTCCCACCGCCACTCATTCCTGAACCACCAGAACTACCGGATCCTCCAGACCCACCGCCAGAACCGCTCCCAGTCGAACTTCCACCACTCATCGACCCGCTTCCCGCCCCCGGGCTGGTACTACTCCCGTTCGCATCCCCCGCATTTCCACCGCCAATGGAGCCCGGCGGCAGCGTCTTCGCATCGTCAGAGCCCGCATTCATTTCAGTAGACGGCGGCATTCCACCCTTATCCACCGGCGCGCCGGAAGATTGAGCAAACGCCGCCATTGAACTGATCGACAACACGCTGCTCACCGTCAGGGCCATCAATGTTGACCTGATCATGGTGCATCTCCTTAAAAAGGTGCGTACCTGATTTCTGGCAGCGCTGGCTTTTTAAAGGTGCCGCTCAATCGACGAATGGTTTTTTAGCTCGGCTCACCGGAGCCATCGTTACCGGCAATGTCTGGGTCTTCGGGGATCGCCTCGACATCGCCGCGCTTCACATCATCAGTCGGCACTTGCTCCACTGCGGTGTCGTCGTCAGGCGGGCGCTGATCGCGACTCAATGAATCGGTGGGCGAAGGCAGCGGGTATTCAGGGGTGTCGTCGACATCGTCGACTTTCGGATCAGCGTTCATAAAGCACCTCTCGAAGGGCCTGAAAGGCAGGCCCTGAAATTTCGAGGGCTGGGCAATGCTTGCGTTCGATCAGAGGGACGATCGGTCGATTGCGCCACCACGCAGGTCAATCTTCGTCTTCTTCCTCGTCTTCATACTCGAGGTTTCCCACATCGCCGGCGTCATCGGAATCGTTGAGCGGTACCGTTGCGTCATCCATCAGAGAACCCGGATCTTCATTGCCGGGGTCATTGATGAACGGAAGCCCACTCGGGCCTTTTTCTTCCTTGCCTTCGGTTTCAGGAGTCATGGCAGTCCTCACAACGTTTGGGGTGTATGACGTTCGAGGCGCCCTGGGGCCAAACGTTCCGGAGCGCTGCAGGCAGATACGAAAAACCCGGCCTGGGCCGGGTTTCTGGTTTCACTCGATGTCGAATCAGTGATTTTTGTTTCTGTGCTTGTTCTTGTGCTTATGCTTGTGTCCGCCACCGGAATGAGACTTGCCACTATCGGTGCCCAGATTGTTGCCTACCGCCCCACCTGCTGCGCCGCCCAGGCCTGCGCCAATGGTCGAACCGGTAGAACCGCCGAGGCTATTGCCAATCACCGATCCGCCTGCCGAGCCTAATCCACCGCCAATCGCTGCCTCTGTGCGACTGCCCTTGTTCGCACCAACCGCACTGCCCGCAGCACCGCCAACGCCGGCGCCAATCGCTGCGCCTGTGCTGCCGCCCATTTGCTGACCCACTACGTTACCGAGTGCACCGCCAATACCACCGCCAACTGCCGCAGTGCCGTCACCGGCAGCCATTGCACCTTGAGCGACCAGAAGTCCCAGAAACAACGTGGACAATGTCAAACGCATGATATGAACCTCAAATTCCGCATCGGGGGTGAAAGTACGCCTTGCGGATGGGCGTGAGTCTAGCACCTGCACTCACTGAATCCGGCCAGCGATGAAGGTTGGACAGCGGTAAATTAGAAGTAGGAGAAAAAGAAACATCCAGATACGAAAAGCCCGGCATCTAGCCGGGCTTTTCGATCCGATCGATCAGAATCAGTGACGCTTGTGACCTTTGGCCAGATTGCTGCCCACGCCGCCGCCCAATGCGCCGCCCAAGCCTGCGCCAATGGTCGAACCGGTCTTGCCGCCCAGGCTGTTGCCGATTACCGAACCACCGGCCGCACCGACACCGCCACCGATGGCCGCTTTGGTGCGGCTGCCTTTACGTGCTGCCACCGCACTGCCGGCTGCGCCCGCAACACCCGCGCCGATTGCCGCGCCGGTGCTGCCGCCCATGCTCTGGCCGACCACGTTACCCAACGCACCACCCAGACCACCACCGATCGCAGCGGTGCCATCACCGGCAGCCATCGCACCTTGAGTCACCAGAAGTCCCAGAACCAGAGCAGGCAGTGTTAAACGCATGACGAAAAACCTCAAAAATAGAGAATACCGAAAAGCCGGGGATTGAATGCTTTCGAGGAGGAAAACGTCCACACAAAATCGCCCCCCTTCTCGCAATTGGCGACGGTTGGACAGCTTTTATGGAAAAGGTTTTATGACAGGCAAAAAAAAGCCCGCTGGGGAACGGGCTAGGGTACTGCTTTCTAACGGATGAGCTGAGACTACGTAGGCGGGTGTGAAAAGTTTGTGAAAAAACATCAACAGAAAAATTATCGTTTGTCTGTCGGCCATTTCCGGGGGTATCGAGCCCCTCTAACAACAAAAAACCCCACTCATTGGCGGGGTTCGTCCGGTTGATCATTACTTCGTGGGCGGCACCACTTTGGGCCTGAATTTCGATTTGAACACTTTGGTCGCTGCAGATTTCACTTTGCTGGTCTCGAGCGGATCTTCACCAAAGCCCGCCACATACTCCGTCTGGCCACACTGCACGCAATTGTTGATTGGAAATTCTGCCCCGTCGTCTTCGATATACGGATCAGCCATAGCTCTTCCCCTCTCAAAGCGGGATCGATACCGGCAAGCCCTATTGCCTGAAAAATATCGACCACCAAGGCTTTTGAGACTAGCCGGTCATTACCGGACTTGTAATTCATATTTCCCCGTGCCCGACGAATGGACCACGCCGCTTCCTACAAAACCCACTAGCGAATAAACAGGCCTATTGCTTCACTCACCTCAGCTTGACCGCCGTCCCGGTCACAAACACCACCACCATCCCGCCCTTTCCGGCCGGCATGCTGATCTCAAAATCGAGCCCGACCACCGCATCCGCCTGAAGCGCCCGCGCACGCTCCTTGATCTCCTCGGTCGCCTGAATCCGCGCTTCCTTCAACGCCCGCTCCAGCGTTTGAGAACGCCCACCGAAAAAATCCCGCATTCCCGCAAACATGTCGCGAATAACGTTTACGCCCTGCACCGACTCGGCGCTGACGATGTCCAGGTAAGCGGTGATTTGACGGCCTTCGATGGCGTGGGTGGTGGTGGTGATCATGGGAATTCCTTCTTTATTCAGGCACGCATTATTCCTCTGCGGCCAATCGTTGAAAACAAAAAGCCCAGCAACGGCTGGGCTTCGATAATCAGGTATCACAGTTCTTCAGGCATATTTACAGAGTCAAAGAAGCTTGATCAACACCGTCGTGATGGTTGCCACCGTGCCAATCAGTCCAGTCGCAACAGCCACCGGATACCAGAAGGTTTCACGAGTCATCTTGCCGGCTTCAGCGTTCAGCTTTCGCTGCTCAGCCATCAGCTTGACGATTTCCACATGAACCTTTTCCAGCTCTGCCTGCTTCATGGTCATTTCCTGCATAACGTACGTGGGTCCATTCCGAATAGTGGGGGGAACGCCCTATGCGCTGCCTTTGATTCATTTTGTACCCCAGGGGTACGAAACGAATACCCCTTCACGAAAGAGTTCATTTGAGTCGTTTGAACCGTCGGAAGCCCCCATCCGCTTGGCGCTCCTGCGTTACTTCCCACACGCCTTTCACTATTCCTACACCATTTTCAGAAGCGACTTCGCTTATTCGCTTGAGCCAACAACGGTGCCATGATTCAAATACTAACGCCAGAAACCACAAAACCCCTGATTTCTCTCGAAATCAGGGGTTCTGGTTACATCGAATTTGGCGGTGAAGGAGAGATTCGAACTCTCGATACAATTTCTTGTATACACACTTTCCAGGCGTGCTCCTTAAGCCACTCGGACACTTCACCGTATCTCGTCAAACATGTTCTGTCTGTCGAGGCGCGCTAATGTAGTCGAAAGCTTTTCTGATGGCAAACTTTTTTTGCAGAATTTTCATGCGCTTAGCGATTTAGTCGTTCCTGTCGGTTCCGGGCGATGGCAAACCTGCCAATCTCCGGCTTCGCGCCCTCTTCTATAAGGAGAGGAATGCACGGCAGGAGTGGCGGGCTACGCTTGCCCGGCGGGGAAACGGTGACTGGCGGGTCAGTCACGGCGCTTTACCTGGCCTGCCGCGGTGGGTAACGTCTGCCCAACTTTCATACAAGGAATAGCGTCATGAGTGAGTTGATTTCCTATCAACCCAAATGATCTGTATGTGTTGGCTATAGATCGTAACTGACTGAAACTATGGAATATTATCCTTCTTTTTCAGAATAAATTCGCTGACACCGTGGACACAATGTGGACACTTTCGTTGTAAAACGATGCCCGTCTCACATCGGCATTCAACTCTGTCGAAAAAGACTTCGATCTCTAGGGATACTGACCATGTCTGACATTGTCTCGATATACGATGCGCTCTCCCCTCTCATGTCCCCGTTATGGGGGAGCACCAAGGATTTTGCGAACTCTGCTTTCACCACTTCATTGATAGGGGCTTTGGCAGGAGCATTTGCTGGTGCAATAGCCGCACAACGCATCGCCGAGAAGGGAAAATTCAGAGAGGAGCTAGTGAAAGAGTTTCATCACACAAACGCCGCGTTAGCGCTTGGCATGGCGACATCAGGCGTCGCATTGGCGTTGAAAAAGCAACACATCAAGGACTTGAAGGATTCCTATGATGAGGATCAAAGACGTGTCCAGACGCATGAAGCAAAAATTCTCAGTGGTGAGATTGAAGCCAAGACACCTTTGGAACTGAATCCTAATCTATTGTTTTTCCAGCAAATATCCCCTCCTGTGGCGCCTCTTCAGGAAATAGTGTTGAGTCGCCTGCTTGTAGTGGGTCGAGCAATACCTGCCGTAACTGCACTAACCAATGCTGTGACACACTTGAACGGCGCCATTTCTAGCCGAAACGAGCTTCTCAGGGCGTTCAAGGACAAGAATTTTCCAGAGGGGGCCACCTTTGAGCATATGTATCTGGGCTTGCCCTACGACGAACGACACACGAATCAAGAATACGAAGGGACCATAAAAGCAATTTCTTTCTATACGGATGACGTGATTTTCTTCTGCATTAAGTTATGCGAGGACTTGAGCGACCACGGCGAAGCTCTAAATAAACGCTATAGATCTCGACTGAAAGGCGATCCGCCGCGCATCTCCACGCTCAACTTTGAAAAGCCGCGCCAGGAAGGGTGGATTCCGAAGGACGAAGAATATGAAAAATGGCTATCTGGATTCGCCAAAGCCCCCCGACAAGAACAAAAACGATGGCATCGCTTAAACCCGAGAAACTGGTTCACCTGAAATCTGCGTTGCCTAAGCTGCGTCCCAAACGGGACGCTGAGCATCGAAGGTTTAGCGATACTCCATAGGATACACGCCATCAAACTGATGATTAGATTCAAGTATGAAAGCCTTCAATCTCTCCATTTGCTTTTGTAAATCCAAGCAGTTTAAGTCAGCCACATTACAAGACGTATAGTGCTGCGCGACTTTAACCTTGCTCGCCTCTCTCAAATCCCCACCATTTGTCTTTTTATACTTCAAAAGGTTTGCCCACTGCCCATGACTTTCTATTGCCTTCGCCGATGGATGTACCGCAAGTACCGCTGCCTCCACCAACGTTTCATCTAAGTAGTTTTCGACTTCTCGGCCCTTGGTTACCCAGGCGAACCCGGGACCAGCATCAAACTCCTCTCGTAGTCGCTGTTTAGTTGGTGACAACTTCGCATGAGAACTAGACTTATCACTATCGAACATTATTACCGAATGTCTATTGAGCTTTCTAATACTTATAAAATCATCAAGCCGTTCTTGCTCTTCGCTATCCAATGCCGTCAAATGACTAAATAGCCGACCTCCGTAAAACATTATTGAATAGTGCACACCTTCTACAAAGCTAGCACCAAGAGATGCGATCCAATAATTCAAATATATCCTATCGGACGGCCCTTCAACCCAAATAACACAATTAGCCTGTAGAATATCAGAAGCTTTATACCCAAGATTGCTACAAATCTCCGAGCGCTGCCTTGTACTGGATATAGCCTCAACGTGAGTAGCACCGTCAATTTGCGTCACATGAAAAATTTCCGCCTCTACAGCATCCAACAAATGTGCAGAATGAGTGGTAAAAAAATATTGATTATTAGTTTTGTTTTTTAAGTAAGCGACCAGCTTTCGCTGCAGCAAAGGGTGTAAATGTAGCTCGGGCTCTTCTATACATAAAATACTATCTTCAAGTAAAGTCGCGGCCGCTGCAAGTATGATAACTTCATGCACACCGGTCCCCAGAGACTCTAACGGTAATGTTTTACCATCCATATGAACGAGTATCATATCTCGAGCATGAGGTATCTCTATTGAGGCGGTTAGATTTTCGAGCACGTCAGCTAAAAAATTATTTATCGCTTTGAACTTCAGTTTATCCTTTTGCATTTCCAAAGGGGGATTCTGAATTTTGGCCAGCCGCTCAATTATTCCTTCGCCACTAAAATCTCCAGCTTGAGTTCCAGAAGCGCCAATTTTTCTTATCGCGGGGATCACTTCAATTTTAGGAATAGTGTCTGGAAAGTATGAAAGTGCGATTAGTGTTTGAGGTATCCAATAACCATCCAAACTTCCGTTACTCTGACTCGTCAAACTCATCCATAAAGCTTGCCATTCATTGGCGGAAAGCAATTTCCCTACTTCTTCTCGATCATAAACCAGGGACAGCTTGTTGTTTATCTTATCATAGAGATAAACGAACCATACTCTCACACCATCACTAAACCCAGGACTCAGTAGCACTTTCTTTGCTAACACCTTATTTCTATCTAAGTAATCATTAGTAAGCTTTTTTGCGAGATATTCATCAATATCACAGACCTGCAGGTCAAACGCGATTCTACGCTCGACCTTGCCATGTGAAATATGCTCGTCTGTCCCACCCAACTGAGCAGTCCCCGCAAGTTTTTCACCTCTAACTCCGCGCAAAAGTATTGGGTATTGATAGAAAAGGAAATTAATAATATTAGACTTACCAATATTATTCTGACCTATAATAAAATTCACCTTTTTCAGAGGAGCAATCTTAACCAGATTATCCCCAATACTTCGATACCCCGAAAACCCAAATCCTTTTAGCAAAATATTCACCCTCAACGTAAATGAAACAATGTATTAGTTATCTTTTAGAAAAACCCAGGCTCACGCCGTGCCCCCGGCGTTCAGTGCTGCTGAAGTGCTTTATGCTGTATCGATCCTCCGGACGCAATCTCATAGCGAATTTTTTCGCTGATGCAAAGAGCCCCAAAGCCTAATCCCCGCTCCCGTGTAGGTGTTAGCTGATATCGCTCTTTTGAAACGACTACCTCCCCTTAGGAATCAATCTCAAAAAAAACGTTGGTGGGGTCTGAAACGGTTGCTTAATCGTCGATCGTCTTCAGTTCTGTGAAATCCGTCAAAAACGCCCCGGCTATCGTCAGTCGTAGCTTGCAGGAAATTTTGCCTGGCTCCGTCCACAGCCAATCTCCACTCGAATGATCGTGCGCTTTTTTTGAAATCAACCAAAAACCACCTTTAAAATTTTTCGCCCAATGAAACCGGGAGTTCAGTCGCTACCCCATCCGTGACCGCGCTCAGTGCCGCTGTGCAACCGTCCAACAATTTCCTTCAAAACTTTGCACTCTCTTCAATAGCCGATCCCTTGCAGAGGCTCACAGCCCGCATGGGCTACAGGTCCATGTGCACTACACCCAGAATTGCACAAAAAAAGGACATAAGGCCCGTCGGCGGGAGGGGGATAAGTGCTTTTTCAGAGACTTTTTTCTTCGTCTGCCGATTTTCGCCTCCTAAAGAGGAAATGCCAGAAGAACCTCTCGTCTGCATCCGACCTCACCTCGACATCAGATCTTACCGGCGCACTTTGTGCGCCATGATCGGCTGGAGCCTACCGTAAGTAGACTGATCAGGCGTCCCGTCTAATCGCTGTTATCGCAGCAAGAAGTAATTTAAAGTGCTGCTCACACCGATCTTCCAAAGTTTGGTTTCGAGACAAAGAACAGGGACAGCCGTTAAATCGAGGAGGTATTTTTCATGTCACATCCAGAAAAAATATTTTGCTGCTTTACAATCGCGGGCGACCAGTTTTTGGGAGAGTTGAATCTAGATGATGACGACACTAACCTGCGCCTGAACAGTCGGCGTGAAATTCCTTACAAACCAGAGCCGCACTCACTGTTCGGTGAATCTCTAGACCATAAAAAAATTAGCTTATTTCAATGCGTAGGCAGCCCTCCCGAACCAGAAGGAACTTATCCAAAACATGTATTTAAACTAAACACATTCCCCCATTACGCCCTAGTAGGACCGAAACACTTCGACGAAGACGATAGGATATTTATGTCCGTTTCTTTCCAAACGGATGATTTGGGACTTATATTCTCAAAAAGTGGAACATTTGGTGCAATCCGACCTAACCCAGAACAACTTCAAGAAATGTTGGCGAGCGCTTTCCCAGTTAGAAAAGTAGACATCGGCCAATCGCCTGTGGTCTTTTACTTTTCGGGAGAGCAAAACAATTCCACAGTCGATATTGGTATTGGACTGTTTTCAGCCAATATCGAATTCACTTCAAAAGTTAATGATGATTCAGGCATATCATGCCCAAGTAAGACTATTGCCAGTCTGGACTTCGAACACCCGCAAACTTTTGATGAAGTTATAGATCATGTGAGTTCAATATTACATTTTTTTGCAGTTATCGCCGGGCGCCCTCAAGGCGTACAGAACATTAAGGTCATGCCTTCCAGTTCTGATTCGGGTGAAGAAGCAATACCGGACGAAGGAACGTCTGTTTATTGGAGTTTAGCTCCCCGACTTGGCAAGGTGGAAGCCAGCAACCATAGAGATATGCCAATTACGCCAGATATGGACAGCGAGCAGTTTTTTCGGGTATTCGGGAATTGGTTGGGTCGGCATGATGAGTGGATATTAGCAAGATTAAGAATTCTTAATTGGCAAAAAAACGGCCGTGAATACGATGAAAACAGACTAGTCGCAGCAGCCAATGCTTTCGATATATTACCTGATTCAACTTACCCTGAGGATCTTGGTAAATTATCAGATGACGTGGTCGATGCTAGAAACCAGTGTAAAAAAATCATGAGAGCGCTGAAGGCGGGCCCTGAGCGAGAGCAGGTTTTAGGCACCTTGAAGTTTTGGGGCGGGAGATCGCTGAAAAGCAAAATTCTTAGTAAGACTACTGTTATACATGGCGCTTTCGGTGAGCACTTTACAGACTTGGATAGCGTCGTGATTATCGCGGTCTTAGCAAGAAACTATTTTGTGCACGGTACTGATTCGTTCGGCTATAAGCACTACGATACGCTATTGCCATTTCTTATCGATACTCTTGAGTTTGTGTTTATAGCTTCTGATTTGATTGAGTGTGGTTGGGACCCGAAGCGCTGGAGAGAACGGCGCCCGGGTTATTCGCACCATTTATCATGGTATTTCTGCACTTATCAGCGAGAAGTACCTAGATTTTATGCTGCTCAACAAGAAGCTGAACAAGCGAAAGGTAAAAACATCCACCCTAAGCAGTAAATATTTAATTGTGGTTAACAGTGATTGCCCGCCCCCGAACACATATGACAAGGCCCCATAATACGGGGCCTGAGACGTACTTAAGGAATTGCGTACGCTCTGTGTAGCTCGATTGAGGCCGCCTCGATATCTGAATTATTCAGCGCTCGATCGTAAGCCCTGATAAAGGCGTAACCACCCGCCAGTCCCGCTGTCGCCAGCGCCGAACCTTGCCCTCCCAAAATATTGCGCCCGCTGAGAGAAACCCCGGTCGCGCCTTCGACGATGGGGCTGGTCCCGACTTTGATTTTTGACGTGGGTCCGTCGAACACCGCCAGGATGACCGTCCATTCTGTCGACTTATCACCACTCTCAAGTCGACTCGCCGCCGAGATACTTTCGTAGAAGCCATTCGCACCTGGTGCGAGGATCTGGGCGCCCGAAGCCATCAGCCGCGCCTGATTCGTCGCAAAGACGGAAGCCTTCACGACCATCGCGTAAGTCATCGACTGCGTGACAGCGACCGTGCCCGGGCCGTTGCCGATCTGCTGTGTCCCGTCAAATAACACGGCTGAGTTCCCCCCTGGCCCGCCGGCTCGCGAAAACTTCGGTTTCCCCCAGCCGGTGTACTGGAAGTTGAAGGTGCGGTTGACGATCGGCGCCGGCCCGTTTGCAAGCCAGGTGTCCACGGCGGCACCGTCGGCCAGTGCCGCCAGGCTCGCGGCATCGAGTTCGTAAATGATGTTCGACTGCACATCAGGAATGGTCGGCGTATCGGGCAGCGGGTTGGACAACACACCAGGTGCGCTAATCACGAGAGAAAACATTGAAGCTCCTTACTGCGTTCAGCGCAGCGCGGTGTAGAAGAATTCAGAGATCACTGGGGCGCCCTTCGCCGGATCCGGATGGATCTTGTCATCACTGATCAGCGGGGTTTGGCCGGTGCTGGCGTACTTCGCGGGGTCGCCCATCGCGGCGTATTGCATATCCATAAAGGCGATGCCCTGCGTCCAGCACCAGGCGGCGGCGAGCTTGGTGTAAGCAGTCATGGGGTACTGACTGGCTCTCGTGGTCTCCCACCGCATAGCCACGATGAACGATGCCCCGGGATGGACTTCCAAGTGAGTCGCGACCACGCCCTGCAGGTTGGCGAGAAAGGTCGCCGGCGTGACCGATGCGCCCTGGTCATTGCCGCCCAGCATCACCAGCACGGCGTCTGCAGGAATGAAGCCCGTGGCCGTCTTCTGCTGCGTTAACCAGGCCGCATCGTTCTTGTACCAATCGCCCGAGGCCGAGCCGCTGGCCGCACACTTCGACACGACCACACCCGAGGCACTGTTTTCGGTGTAGATGCCAAACAGCGTCGGCGTGCCGGTGACGACTTCCATTCGGAACTTCCAGTTGCTGCCGGCCGGCAGGACCGGGAAAGGCAACTGCTGGGGACCGACTCCGGACAGCGACAGCGTGTTCCACTCCAAGGCATCCCCCCAGCGATAACGTAGGGTGGAGTTCGTGCCATCGCCCAGGAACAGCAGCTTCGCCAGCGTCGCGGCGGTCTGGATATCCGCGGTGTCGACGGCCGTGATGCTGACGTAATCACCCACAGCCCCCGCCTTGATTGTCCTGTTATCGGGACTCGCCGCACCCAACGGCGACAGCGTCCAGCTACCGCCAAAATAGGAAAGGCTGCCGTTGCTGTACAAGAAGTTCTTCGCCCCCAGGGACGAGCCGTGGTTGAAGCCGATGTAACCCGAACCACCAAAGCCAAAGTCTTTGGCTAAAAACCGGGTGAGGTCATTCATGTAGAAGTTGTGGCTAGCGGAGTAGGAGTCTCCGATGATTTTCAGGTAAAGCTTTACCCCCGGTACACCGGCGCGAATCTGGCCTTGCTTCATTCGCATTTTGGGCACGTTGGACATGTTGTTGTAGGCGGTCTTCGGATGGCTGTCGTCACTGCCGATCAGCGGTTTCAGCCGCTTGGCCCAACGAAAGATCACCCAGTCCGGCACCTGACCGTCGGTGTCGCGGATCGACAAGTCAGTCAGGCGCCCCAGGGCATCAGGAAACGCATAGAGCAGGCCCGGGACATAAGCTGGCTTGACGCCCAGGTACTTGTACAACATTTTCAGCGCCCAATTGCTCGGCCCGCCATCCCGGTTGTTGATGCCCATCCACGTTTCATGTCCAGCAGAGTCACGCACAGCCACCAACGTGTCATTGACGGTCTGAACTCTGAATTTGCTCTGCACGAAGCTATTGATCGTTTCGACGGCGGTCGAACTCGGGTAGCGCGTTTGCTCAACCGCCACCCCTGCTTCATTTTTAAACAGAATGAGAGAATGGGTGTTCTCGGGTGAAACCACGGTGAAGAACATGCCATCGGTCGTCGTGCGCAGCCCTTCCGCCGTGCTGGCTTTAACGCCGGCAGCCAACTGGGCAGCGTCTCGTGCCGACTCTGCGCGTAACGCCGCACCGTTCGCCTCGGCCAAGGATTCGGTGACGTCCAGGAACTGGACAGGTAAACGGTAATCCCGTTTCCCTTTGGTGATGCGCAGGTCATACAGCCCGTTGGGCGCGGCAAACTGCGCCAATCCGTTTGCGTCGGCCAGGAAAGGGTTGAGCAACCCCAAGCCGTTGCTCTTACGCAAACCGAACACGATGTTTTCGGTGCCGCGCTCGTACAGGTAGCAGGTCGCAGCGGGCAAGGCATTGCCCAGGTCATCCTGCGCAAAGAAACTCTTGAGTTCCAAATTAGGCTCCGGTGATGGGCTTCAGCTGCCCAGTAAGCTGTAGGCCGGTACCGGCGTTGGTGGTGAAGTTCGCGGCGTTGGCGGGGACAGGGCTCGGTCCATGTACATGGGCGGCCAGTTCGGTGTTCATCTGCGTGACCAGGTCAATCAGATCGCACAGCACCTGCAGCACGTTCACCGACTCCGAGCCCAACCAGGTCTTAGAGGCGATGCTGCGGCGGGTGCCTTCAATGCGCTCGAGCAGATCGCCTCCCACCGTCAGATTGAGTTTCTGGCCCACTACCTGGTTGAGGTCGCGGCCGCTGGCCAGATGCAGGTCATCCAATGCGGCCAGACTGGCGGATCCGCCCGACAGCAGCTTGAGCGCGCCGATCGCTTCGATCGTCTTGATGCCCCCGACCGACTCAGTCGAATGGTCGTCCACCTCCACCGTGCTGCTCTGGTGGCGCTCGACGTTGCTCAGGCTCTCAACCTCGCGCTCGATCGACTTGTCCCGAATCCGGCCATCGGTCTGGCGCAGCCAGTTGCCGTCCGCATCGGCGCGTTGCTGGGCCGCCTCGCTGTGCTGCCACACCTGGTCACCTTTCGGCACCCTCGGCAGGCTCAGCCCGTGCGGCAAGATCGCCTGGATAAACGGCTTGCTTGGCAGGCCGTAGGCGAAGGACACGACGACCCGCGTACCTTCTTCAGGGAACGCGAAAAAGCCCATCTCATCGCCGCCCATGGGCATGGGCAGCGGCACGCCGGCGAGCACCGGCAAGTCCGGATCCGGCTCGTCGTCTTCACCCAACAATTCGAGGTCCACCGCAAAGCGCGGACGGAAGTCGTCGCAGATCCCGGCGCCGGCGGGAGCATCGGCTACACCCACCACACGGGCGAAGCGCGGCAAGTGATAACCGCCGGTGAGTTCGGGAAATTGCCGCTCTACGCTGCGGCGGATTGCGTCTTCCATCGGATCGCCATTTGGTTGCCGGTGAGCGTCACGTTGGTGATCCGCTCGCCTTGGTTGATGGATGCACCAGGTCGCAACCCGGGAAGGGCCGCGATCATCGCGCTCTGATTATTTTGGTAGCCATTGAACAGCTCAACGGGCAGCTGCAGCGGCGATCGGGAACCGAAAAAGCCGTCAGCCCAACTGCCCACAAACACTTCGCCGTCGCCTTGCTGCTGCCAGATAAAGTCGGGAATCCCGAACACCCGGGACAGGCTGTCCATGGCCTGGTAGCCAGCGGCCAGGTTGTAGAAAAACGGGGCTTTGGCCTTGGCGTATGCCTTGTCCGGCACTCGAAAGCTCAACCCGGTTTTCTGGTTGATCTCGCCCAGCACCGTCGTCAGATCCGCATGGCGCAGGTTGAGCGGTAACGGGTTGGCCAGGATCGCCGCCAGTTCGCGGCAGAACAGCACTTGCTCGATCGCGTTGGACGGCGTGCAACGCTCGACGTACCCAATGAAGTGACGCTGCAGCGGGCTGTCGTTGTAGCCGATATCGAGCGTCACTAACCCCTTCACCGGCGCCGCCGCTTGAATGGTCAGCGTGGCGCGGCCGGGGGTTCGCAGTTCAAGGCGAACGTCATCGGTGATCAGGGGATACACCACGCCACCGACGGTCAGCACCTTGTGCAGCTTCATGCTCATGCCCCACCGCCCAGGTAGTTATCCAACTTTTTCAGGGTGGCTTCGAAGCCGCTCAGTTCCTGTCCTGGTGCGCCGGGTTCACCTGCACCTGGTGCCGTCACTGACTGCCCCGGGGCGCCTTGTTGCGTCACATCCTTGGACGCTCGACGCGTCTCGACCCGCTCGGGGTTGGAGAGCTTTTCCGACAGCGTGAATTGAACGAGCCAGGCGCGAAGCGAGTCGTCTTCCCGGGCGCTGACGCCGTCGGAGAATTGCACCTGGCGCACGCCGAACGCGGACGCGGTGTCGTTGACCAGTCGATAGGTTTTGAGCTGGCCACCGGTGCCGGTCGCCTCGGCCAGGCGCATCAAGTTGCGCAGCTGCGACTCATCGACAAAGGGGATCAGCAACGTGACCGCGAGCGTCTTGGGCTTGAACCCTTTGTGGGCCGAGTCGGTGTTGCTGGTCTGTCCGGACAAATCGTCACTTTCGATTCGCAGGTTGGCGGTGACCTTGAGGTTTTTGCCGCGTACCTGTTCGCCATCAAGCAATAAGGTCATAGGCCCACCAGTTCCCGAACAAAGCCCAACCCTTTCAGGGAGCCGACCAGCAGCACGCCGGCCGACAATCCCCACTCGTGCCCGGGTGCCTCACCCTGCAGCAGCTGGTGCCGCAACTCGGCGGCATTCCCCGGTCCGATCAAGCGAGCGCGCATGGTGTCGTCCGCAGTGCCGCCGGCGAACCGCGATTTGAGGTCGGCCAACTGTTGGGCCTGTGCCTGGGCCTGGCTGGCTTTACGGGTAGCCAGCCGCCCCAGGTCCGCCATCGGCGAACTGTCCGCATAGCTTTCCAGTGCTGACAGCTGACTGTTCAGGGTTTGCGTGGCGGCCTTGGTCACGGTGCAACGTTCAAGGGGCAGCGCCCCCCAACGCGGCAGCGTGCCGGCGGTGGGCAGTTCCCACTTTTCAGCGTCCAGCGCGAACAGGTTTTTCGCTCGGCGTTCGGCACGCTGCAGATCTGGCATGGGCAGTACGGCATTAAATCGGGACAAGGTCGCCGCGAACTTGTCGTAACGCGTGCCCAGGAACATCACCGCCAAGGCGTATTGCGCCCCGGCAGGACGACCGTCGTCGCCGGTGTCTTCCAGCTTCTCGCCCAGCTGCTGCAGCAAGTTCGGTGCGGACAGATAGCGCTGGTTGCCGCGTCCCTGCCCCACTCCACTTTGAAATGGCGTCACCACCAGACAGGCCGGCACCTCGCCCAAGGCATCGCTGAGCCCGGCGCGGCCAGCGGCCACGGCCGCTTCTGCAGCGGCGCCAACCGGTCCCGGCGAAGTGGTGGCCAAGTCGGCCAGACCTGCCAGGCGTTGCCCAGTGCTGGTCAGTTCGCTGCTCGCCAGATCCTTGGCCGCCTCGAGGTCGGCGAGCCACTGGGTGGACTGTTCCGGCCAGCGCATGGTGATGGGTGCCCAATTCATACCGGCGTGGACTCCCACGCCACGGCGTTGAGCGCGTCCAGGTCTGACGTCGCTCGCGCCGCTGCCAAGGCTTGCTTGAGGTCGTTAGCTTTGAGCAGACGCTGCAGCTTGAAATCGGTGAACTCGTCGCCGATCTGGCGCAGTTGATCGCTGGTGTGTTCCAGGAAGGCTTTCACCCCGGCTTGATCCTGACAGGGGTAGACGCCGCCCAAACCGCGCAAAATCATGCTGGTCAGGTTCAACTGATCCTGAAGCTGGGTTTCGTAGAAATAGCGATCGCCCAACACCGACGACCAGAACCCGCCGGTGATCTCCTGCAGACACGCCGTGTTAACCGCCGACAGTTGGGCGACGTAGCGCAATTCGATCACGGCCGGGATGTCGTCAACCCAGTGGCCATTGCCCCAGATCTGGCCCGGGCCTGGGACTTCCAGCGTGTAACCGGTCGGCAGGGAACCCGCACGCTCAATGACCAGGGGCTCACGGGTCTGGATGTTGTAGGCGGTCAGCCCTTGGTAGGAGTCAACCAACTGCCAGCGTCGACCATCCCAAAACGCCGCCTTTCTTTCCGGCACCGCCGGTGGCGCGAGTTCAACACACCCGCCGGGAATCAACCAAACATCGGGTTCCAACGGCGAACGATCGGCCACGGTCTTGCCGGTGAAGATGCCCAGGTGATCGGTTTGATAAACGGTTTTGGTATCCATGACGGGTCTCAATACTTAATGCAGGCAAGGAACGCGATGTTTTGCGGGCGTGTTTCCGCGCCCCCGGAATAGCCAACGGTGATGACGTGGCTATGCGCTGCCACTGCGTTCACGCTGATGTTGTGGGCGTGTAAGCCATCGGCGGAGGTCGTCGAATAAGAGCCGGCCACCTGTGTCACGTCATCACCTGAAGCCAAGATTTCGCCACCCGGCATGCTCGGAACTGCTGACCCTTCTTTCACCTGGTGGCTGTGGGAACCCTGAGCATCGCTGGATGCGGTATGGTTGTGCGCGCCCGCTGCGCTGGCGCTTCCCGTGTGGTTGTGGTTACGAACTTCGTCGGCTTGAGAGCTACCCAATACCCGGCCGGCATCGATGCCGCGACCGTCATCCAGAACGCGGATGAACTTGCCGCGTGGGTCCGGCAGGTTGAACGTGTTGACGCCGTCACCGGCGCCGTAAGTGGTGCCGATCTTGGCGAACAACGCGGCGTACACCGTGCGCGACACCGCCGCGCCATTGGCCCGAAACCATCCCGGCGGTGGTGTGGCCATTGCAAACGTGCCGATACGACCCACCTCGGAGTCAGCGATGACCTTGCGCAGAGCGTTGAGCGCCTTGGTGGTCGCCAGAATCTCGCTGCTGTCTGTGCCTGGGTCATCGCTTTTCGCGTTGGGCAGTTCGCCCAGGTCGACGTCGTCTTTGGTCGTCGCCCGGGCGCGCAGGTTTTCGTAGTCACCATTGCGCAACGCAAACTGCTTGACCAGGGCGCCGGTGATCGGCTCACTTTGGCGCAGATCAACGATGTCCTCAGAGACCGATACCTGGGCAAGTTCCACCAGATAATGCGCGGTGCCGTTGCTGTCGACGTAGTCCGTCTTTACGGCGCCGAACACCACCTTCCAAGCCGCGACTGCATCGCTACCCTCACGGGCCAGCGCAACGTCGAGCCAGGCTTTGACGGGGAGCGCCGGCAGTTGCACCTGGACCGGCTCAGCCAGCTCGACGCGGATCCCCTCCACGTAGGCAATGCCCGCTTTCACCTGGTACAGGTCAAAACTGCGTTCCATCTGCAGGCTGTCGGCCAGGTAGCAGACACGACCAAAGACGTCGCGATTGCTCAGGCGCTCGCGCAGATCGATGCCGTTCAGGCGAATCGTGAAGTCGTGCTGCCAGGTACTGGCGTCGACGGTGATGCCCGTCAGTGCCTGGGCACCGTTGAACTCCACCAGGAAGTTGCGGGTGACGTTGTTACCGATCTGCAGCGGCGGAATGTTCTTGCACTTCTGCTGCACCGGCACGGTCGCGACCGCGAGCAACACGCCTTCCGACGCTTCCAAACCGATCCAGTTAAAGTCCCAGTCGCCCACGTCGGAGCCCACCATCAGGCTGTAGATCACCTGATTGGGGCTGACGTAGCCTTTGCGGTCGTAGGCTTTGGTGAAGACGATCTGAGACGCTGGCGGCTTGCCGGCGGCGCGATCAACTGGGGCGTTCGGATCAAGGCCGGGAACAAGCGCCAGAACGAAGCGAGCAACCTCGAGCTTCTCCCCGGCGCCTTGCTTCTGGGCAATAAGACTTTCGCCGGCAAGGGTGATGCTAGCTCCCATGGGTGCTCCTAAACGGGTTGTTCAAAAAGGTGAGCAATGCGAGCTCGTTGATCACGACCAGGCGACTGGCGCTGTCGTCCAGGGTGGCAATTAGGGTTTGTTGGTCGTCGTTGAGATCGGCCACGCCGATGTTCAGCTTCACGGGGGTGATCGTGACGAAGTCATATCGCCGGCACGTGCGGCCGTATTGCTGCATCAGGACGCGCAGCAACACCGGGTTTTCGCTCAGTTGCGTGTCGGACAGGTGCAGCAGGACCACGTCCCAATCGAGGTGCGGCAGGCGCTCCTGGATCTCCACATAACCGACGCCCAGGCGTTCGAAAATGCGGACCATGCCGGCGGTGCTGCCCGCGTCCACGGCATTGATGAAGGCGTACTTCACCCGCCGGCGATACAGCTTTTCGGGCTCACCGTGAAAGCGCTGGATGTCGCGCTGCCAGGCCAGCAGATCGAGCACGCTCAAGTGGCAGGTCTCGGCGTCCATCTGCAGCAACGGCCAGTGCAGCCAGTCTTCGACCTTGATCCACCAGGCTTGCGCGGCCGCTTTCAGCTTGGCCAGCTCCGGCCCGTCAAGCCAAAACGGGAGGCTCAACTTAAGCATTCAACATCACCTCAACCCCGGACAGGCGCGGGATGGTCAGCTTTGAAATGATGTCCGCGTTGTCAAAGTCCAGCGAATCAATGCCTGGGAATTGCTGGTGCAGCTCCTCGCCCAAGCGGCTAAAGGAAAAACGCGATTGGGGGTGAGTCAGCGTCGGCTGGTAGTCGCTGGCGGTGCTCTCACGAAACGCGGCACGGATGTACAGCTCGATGTCAGATTTCAGCGCAGGCCAGCGCTCGGCACCGACTTCTGCCTTGGGCCAGACCGTCAAGCGCACGGTGTGCAGCGTTGCGGGCATCTCCAACACCAGCAGGTCGTCACCGTGGCCATGGTTGCCCTGGTCGCGGATGTAGTGGTTGATCTCAGCCAGGAAGGTATCCGCCGGCGAGTCGGCTTCGAACAGCACAAAAGCATTGGCACTGCCGGGGCCCCGGGGTGCGTTGTGCTCAAAGTAAACGCCGTCGGGCTGCACACCAGGGAACACGGCGATCATCGCGCGATACACGGCATCGGTGTGCCATTGGTTGACCGCTGAGAACTGGTTACGCACGCGCAGGCGCAGCTCGTCGTCAGGCTCAGTGTCGGCGCCGGGTTGGCTCAGCCAGCCGTCAGCGTTCACCACCTGAACAACCCCGGGCACCGGCTCCGGCAAAATGGAAAAGTAACCTGGTGCGAGATTAAAGCCGCTGCCCGCTTGCTTGGCCCGGGCCAACACCCGGATCTGGGATTCGCCATCGGCAAAGCTGGCCGCTGCCACCGTCACCAGCTCGTACACGTTGCCGTTGATCGCGATCGACTGCACGCGAGTGCCGGCCGGAACTTCCAACAACCCAGCCAGCGCACTTCGGGTGAACAGCAGCAACCCTTCGGCCTTGGTCGCAGGCTTGCGGGTGACGTTCACCGCCCAGGCCAGCATGTCCAGCCACGCCTTCTCTGCCGTTTTCACGAAGAAGTTCGGCAACACGGTGCCGGCAATGAAATCGATCAGCCACATGACCGGCTTGGTCACCAGCGCGGTGATCACTCGCCAGAACGGCGACCAGGCACTGGTGTTGCTCAACTTACTGCCCTGGGCGACGACTTCCAGTTCCCAGGCAGCGCGCAACTTGGCCTCGGTTGTCGGAATGCCGGCGTCACTTAACGCCTGTTTGAAATCTACGTCACTCACAGCACTACCTCGACAGATCCGAATTCAACGGTTTTGGCAGTGACCAGGTACCGGCCCTTCCCTTCTTCAAGGATCCGGACGGTGCCAGGTACCAGGCGCACGTCCGCCTCAACCAGTAGTTCCAGTTGCTGAATGCAGTCGGCTTGCCGGAAGCGATCGCGCTCGGCGACTTGAGTCACCAGCAGCCCGCTTTCGCGGATCATGTGACCGATGTCCTGGGCGATGCTGGCCCGGTCGTCCACCAGCAGCGGCTGACTGGAGGGGTCAAGGGTCAGGTCGTTATCGGTGATCAGCAGATCGATATAGAGACTCATCCGCCTACCCCCATCGCGACCATGTTTTCCAGCTCCAGTGGGGTCAGCGGCTTGGCGGTGTGGATGTTCACGTTTTCAACGTGGGTGCCCTTGTTCTGGTTGCTGGTGTTCTGAATGCTGGTCAGCAACCCGCCCGGGGGCACAGCGGACGCTCGCGACGGCGAAAGGCTGGGGATTGCCGCATTGATGGTCTGCTGCGTTTTCTGCGCGGTGCTGGCGGCGTTGGCCGCGTTCACCGCCGCGTCGACACCCGGCACTTCTGGCATGCCGCCAAAACGTGCTTCGATGTTCACGCCCGGGATGCTGTTGATCATCTCGATCAGGCTGTTGATGGCCTTGTAAAAGACACCGACGATGCTGTCCCACGCGCCCTTGGCCATGCTCGACCAGCCGCCCATGGAGCCGAACCAGTCGGACAGCGTTTTGAACTGATCGCTGACCCACTTGAACGCCTCGCTGTTGAGCAGCGCGGCAGTCCATTCGTCCCAGTAGTAGACGGCGGCGATGACCAGGGCGACCAGGGTGGCAATCCCCATCACCACGACGCCGATCGGGTTGGCGGTCAGGGCAAAGTTGACCAGCCAGATCGCGCCCTGCCACAGCAGCATGGCGCCCCGAATGACTGCCAGGCCGGCGCTCAGACCATAGATCACGCCGGTATAGGCCAAGATGGCCAGCTTTTGCAGGACGAAACCTGCAGCGGTGCGCAGGTTGAGCAGCTGCACCACTTTCCACACCGTGACCAACCCAAGCCATGTAGTCCTGGCAATCCCGACCACAAGGGTGAGCAACGACATGCTGGCCACAATGCCCAAAACAGTCAGCGTGGTGATGCCGATCACGCGGGTGATGTTCGGAAAAATCTGCGTCCAGCGGGTAAGGGTTTTCCCAATGCCCACCAGCTTATCCATGAGTGGCGCCAGAATCGGAATCAGCACCTGGCCGAAAGCAATGCGCAGCGCCTCGACGGCAGCGGCGAATTGTTGCCACGGATCGACCATGGCTTTGGCCATGTTCTCGGCGTTCTCCAGGCCTCGGACTTTGCCCAGTTGGTCCATGCCGTTGCGCAGGCGATCAGTGTCCTTGGTCAATGCGGTGATGACGCGGGCGCCCTCCCCGCCGAAGGCTTCGATCAGTTTGGCGCCTGTACTCGCGCTGTTCAGATCGCCAAACTTGCCTTCCAGCTTGCCGAGGATGTCGAGCATCGGTAGCAACTTGCCGTTCTGGTCGACGAACTTCATTCCCAGCTTTTCCGACGCCCCGCCGATGTTCTCGAAAAATGATTTGTAGATGCCGCCAGCGTCCCCACCTTCCATGGTGCTGCTGAGTGAGCCGATTACGGCGAACTGCTCGGCCAGGTCCACACCGGCGGTGGTGGCAATCGAGCCGACTTCCTTGAACGCGTCCTTCAACTGCGCGCCGTCAGTGCGAAACAGCTGCACCGCCAGGGCTGTCTGGCCGCCGAGTTTTTCCACCCACTCGCCCTTGCCCATGGCGTCGGCCTGGCCCTTGAACAGGTTGTACATGGTGCCCACGTAATGCCCCATCGTTTCGGCGTCGGTCCGGGTCGCCTTGGCCATCACGTCCGAAGCATTGGTGAACACTGCCAACTGGTTGCCGGTCAGCCCCTTGATGGCGCCCTCAACGGTGGTCGCCGAGGCGACAAAGTCCCGTGCGCTTTCGCCGTAGGTAACCGAGAACTCCAACGCCTTTTGATTGAGTGCGGACAACGCATCCTCTGCCACGCCCAGCGAGCGAACCTCGCCCAGGGCGCGGTTCATCTCCAGTGCCGGCGCCAAAGATTCGGTAATGGCCACACCGGCACCGACCATGCCACCCAACCCCAGGCCCATCGTCTTGATGTTTTTTTCGCTCTTTTCGGCAAGGTCGGAAAACCCCATTTTCACTTTGCCCAAGGGCGCGGTGACCTTGTCGGTCAGACTCAAGATGAAGGCCAGGCGAGCAGCGCGGTCAGCCATGTGTATTTATCCATTCAGTGCATGAGCGATGCCGTTAGCCACGGCGATTTCCATGCGTCTCCAGTGTTCGTCCTCCAACCACTTGGCCGCGCCCATCACCTCCGGTGTGGGCTCAGCGCCAGGCAGCCAGCGACTGGACAAGGTCATCAGTTGACCGAGTCCGTCTTCACTCAGGCGCTCAGCGTGCTCGAGTGCTTTTTTACGATGATTTCAACGTCCGGCGCGTACTCCTCGAGCAGCGCACCGGAGATCTGCATCGTCATCACTGGGTTGGCCAAAAGCGTGCGCAGCTCGGTGCGCTGATCGGCTGCCACGGTGTTGCTGAGCAGGTTGTGCGATGGCGAGACCTTGTTGTTGGCCGTCATTGCGTTGAAGTACTTGGTCACGTCCTGCGGGGTCATGGAGAAGGTGAATTCTTTGTCGCCGACTTCCAGGGTGATATCGCGTTTCTCGGTCATCTCGTTGTTCCTTTAGATTTAAGGGTGACGGTCAGCGCAGGCAGATCCTGCGCACATGGTCCTGCAGGCCCAGGATCATTTGCCGACTGAGGGCAAGCTGATTTCTGAGGGTGAAATAATCCGATCGAGCGTCTGCTGTGAGTTCGGCGGCGTCTGCATCAGCCACGCGGCCGGCGCCGGTTTGGGCGGGCTTTGCGGTGCTGCAGGTGGCGGCGAGGCGCAGCCGCTGACGGCCATCGTCAACAGCGCGGCGCAGGTCATCGTTTTGATTGAGCGCATGGCCCAGCTCCTGGGTACGTTGAAGATCGATCGCATCGCGGTCGGCCAACATCTCACCGCTGATACGGGCCGCTTCGCGCAGGCCTGTAACCTCTAGCTGCACGCCGTCGCGTTCGCGGCGAGCGGTCTCGAGCTGATCGCGCACCTGGTCATATGCAATCCAGACCAGCAGCCCGGACAGCAGAAGAAAAAGGACGAGGCGCAACGGAGGAATGGTCATTGCGCACACAGGCTCGCTTCCGCCAGGCGCCGCGCATGCAGTCCACGAACGAACTGTTTGCGGCCCTGGGCGTCGGTAACAAAAGCCCACACCGGTGTTTTGCTATCCGGGGCCCAGGCCATCGCCTTGCAACCGTCCGCGATTCGTCCCGCGTTGATCAGGCCGACCGCACGACTGGCGCACGTCGACGGCACGCCGAAGTTGTGCGCGTGGCTGCTCAGCGCGTCGAAGGTGTTCTGCCCCACCTGTTGATTGGTGATGCAGTCGGCCAGCTGCAACTGCCCTTTCTCGATCACCAGCTGCTCCACCTGGTCACAGCGAGCGTCCGACCAGTAGTCACCTATCACGACCGGATAAGGGCTGGTGTGGCGGGTGATGCCCTTGCACACCGTCGGCAGTCCCTGGGCCAACTGGTCGGGGTAGACCACGTTCTGGCCCTCTCCTTCCCATCGGCCTAGAAAAGCGAGCAAGGAAGCGCTGACCAGCGCAATAGCACCGGTGGCGATCTTGGTGCGCAGGTTCATAACTTGCCCTTCCAGTCGCGCAGCATCTGACGGTACTTGGGAACCAGCAGCACGATCTGCAGCACCATGTAGAGCGCGGTCAGCATGTAGGCTACCGCTGACCAGTCGATGGCCCCTGTCACACCGGTAGCGGCCACGCCGATTGCCGGTGACGCCTTGAGGAATACAATGGCGGTGTCCTGGGCGGCCTGATTTGTGCTCATCGGCGAACCTCTTTTTCAAAAATTGACTGGCATGGCACGCAACGCAAGATCCCGCCAAGCGCCTGGCGCGCAGCTGGAATCTCGTTGTCGCAGTCATCGCAATGGGACCGGCTCGGCCCCGATGGCCGCGGTTTGGCGAGCTGGGCAGCGATTGAACGCTCACGCTCCAGCTCCTCGATCGCTTTGGCGTTGTCGAGCCAGTCCCCCATCAGCGCAGCCCCTCGATCTCGGCGGTGGCCAGGTACGGCACACCGTTGATGCGGATGAAGTCCGGACTGGTGACGTCAAACGGCACCTTGTGTTTGGATTTCTCGCCACCTTTCGGATCGATGCTCAACAGGCTCGAGACCTTCAACTTGCAACCGAACGCCTCAATACGCAGTTCCTCATCGCCGGCCTTGGCAAAGAAAATGGAGTCGAATGGCTCGAGCTCGCGAAAGCTGCCAGCCGTTCGAGCGGCTTCAATCAGCAGGTTGAAGTTGCTGGTATCGAACTCCATTTCCCCACTGCCCGACACGTCGCCGTCGACGTGCCCGTTGGGTACACCGCCGCTCTGCGCCACGGCGGTGTTGTCCGTGATATCCAGGGTGCAGCTTTCGACGTGAACCAGCAGATCGCCCAGGTTCACGTCGAAGTTCTTGCCGCCAATACGTGACATAGGGGTTACTCCGAATCGTCGGTGGAAAGGTCGAGGGCGATGTTGGCCGTCAGGTCTTTCGGGCAGTTGAGCGGTCGGAACTTGATGTAAACCTCGACCTTGGTTTTGCTGTGCCACACCAGGACGATGTCGCCGTCCTTGGGTGCCTCGATCTCACCTGGGAACACCTGGCCGGCGAACGTGGCGGACTTGGCCATCTGGCGCAGTGGTTTCATGAACGCGCTGATCGCGGCGGCCATGCTGTTGGGGGTGTTGTTGAGGCGACGGTCACCCACGCGACGGATCAACAGCGGACGCACCTGGCGCGCTGCCTTGTCGGCCAGACGCAGGTACTCGATCACCTGGAAGTCGCTCGCCGGCGCATCGAGCATGTTGCCGTCGCCCCAAAACACGCCCGGGTAATCCGGGTAGGTTTGCGTCACGGAGAAACGTGCTTTGTCCAACTCGGCACGGGTCGCCGATGGCAGCGGTACGCCTTCGACGTCAGCGGGCACAGGACCCAAGCCCAGCACCGCACCAGACGCCACGCGCATTGGGCTGTCGGCAACGCTCACGGCGGCGTTGGCCAGGCGGCCGGCCAGCACACCCAGGTCATTGCCATGCAACTGGGGAACGACCAGGACACGCGGCGCGGCCAGGCCGGTGGTGATTGCACGTTGTTCGACCAGGTATTGATCCCAGGTCTGCAGCACGGTGATGCCGGCACTCGCCGCCATGACGAAGGCTCGACGGCCATAGGTGTTGTTCAGCGCGATGGCCGCGTCATGCATGGCCGACAGTTGGGCCGCTGTAGTCACCGGTTTGGTGATCAGCACCGCCTCAACCGAATAGCCTTGCTGCTGGGCGTTTTCCAACGCTTCAGGCCAATCACCCTCGGCCGCGATGGGAGCGGCCAGACATGCCCAGCGATCGCCGCCGTTGAGTCGAGCGGCAGTGATCTGGGTTTTCAGGTCACTGGCCGGTATGCCCAGCGCGCTGTCCAGGTCACTGTCGTTGTTCAGAGGGATCAGTTGGCCGATGCTCTTCGCGCCGGTGCCGATGAAAAGGAAATAGCGCTCGATCTCAGTCACGGCGCCTTGGCCCAAATTGAGATTGTTTACGCTGACTTTGCCGAGTGCCATGCAGTGCCTCGCTAGCGGGGAGAATTAAGGATTTGTTGGAGCACCTGGTTCAGCAGCAAGGCGGTGTCTCGCTCGGTGCTGACGCCGATGAACTGGCGTTTGGGCAAGGTGATTTCCCAGCTCTGCGCGCCGCTGCTTTCGGTTTTTTCGTCATCCAAGATGCGGATCAGCAGCCCCGCTTTGGCGTAGTTCACGTGTTCTTGAATCCACGCTACGGAGGGGCGTGTAAGACTCTTTTTGCCTTGCTGGCGAACCTTGAAGCCCAGCCGACGCAGATGCTTGGCCTGCTTTTCGGTGGCGGCCAGGCCAACGGGAACCGTGTTCCATTTGCGCATTTGCGCGGCGGTGCGGCGCTCGCTGGCGCCGTTGTGTTGCTGAGCAGCGACCCAACTGGTCAGCGCGTTACGCCAACCCAGTTCGGCTTCGTCGGCACTCACGCGGGTGACTTGCATCAGCTTGGCCAGGCCGGCTTCCATCTTCTTTTTGCCTTTGCCAGAACCCTTGCGCCCCTCGAACGGCGAGCCGTCCAGGTTCTGCTGATCACGCACACGCTTACGGCTCATCGTCCGCACGCGCTTGGTGACGTTGTTCAGCAGGCGACGGCGCAGCTGTGGCGGGAGACTGAGTAACGCCAGTTGCTCGCGCACACCCAGATAGCCCCGGGCATCGAGCTCGAAAGTGCTACGCCCCACGACTGCCTACCTCACCGTGTTCGGCAATCCACAGGTCAAATGGAACAAACGCCCAGGTCTTACCGAAGGCCTCGATCTCGCCGGCGGGATCCTCGGCCAGGTATTGCGGCTCGTTAAACTCCAGGGTGATGTCGACGTCGGCCAGGTCGTTGTCGAGCATGGTGATGTCAAACTTCGCCGCCGGCAGGTCGTCGCGGTCCTGGTCGTTGCCCTCGAGCCAGCTGCCCACCAACGCCATCAAGCGCCCCGGGTGATCAGCGAATCGCTCGAGCGCGATCGTGGCGCTGTAACGCATGTCACCCATGCGCAGGCCGTCGAGGTCAGGTTTCCAGATCAGCTCCAGGTTCACCTGGTCGGTCCAGCTGTCGAGCTGTTCCGGCAGCACCAGGCGTCGCTCGATCAGGTAGGTGGTCAAGGCGCGCAGTTTGATCACAACAGCACCGCCGTAATGCGGCCACGGCCCTGCAGTGAGCGGACCGCCTGTTGGCTGAACTCCAGAAAGGTTTCGCCGCGCTCGGGCAGTTCTTTGCCGGTGTTTTCGGCACTTTCACGGCGGGTGACCGTAGCGAACTGGGTCAGCAGCCTGGCTTTGGCGCGGCAGTACACGGCGCGTTTGTACGTCGCTGCGTGAAATGTGCGCTCGGGCAGCACCGTGGTGTCCGCAGATTCCACGGTGGTGACGCCGACGTTCTGCCATTGGCTTTTGCGCTTGGCCAGATCGCGATTGACCTCGGTCATTGCCGTGGTCAGTTCAGCGGCCAGCATGTCTACCAGGTACTCCGCCGGCAGGCGGTAACCCTTCTGAAACTCGACCACGGAGAGGTCCGGCCAAAAGCCGTCGTTCTCGATCGCCTGTTCCACAAAGGTCGTGGGTTTCCCGGAAAAGCTCATTGCTGGGCACTCGAATAGGGGCGGGAAAACTGTTTCAGTGGGTCAGGCCATAAATGGTTGGCTCACATCCACAGTTTCTCGCCGGGGGGGTAGTCGGTTATTCGGCGGCTGTTACAGCCAGTTGTTTGGCCAAGGCCTTGCGAGCGCCTTCCAGGCGGGTGCCTACACCGACACCGGCGTGCAACTCAGTGGCGCGCTCAAAGTGAGTGATGGCCTTGGTCCACTCCTTGGCATCCAGGGCACGGATGCCCAGCAACTTGTGGTACTTGGCCGGGATCTGTTCGGTGAGCTGCCATTCATCATCGACACGCGGCAGCAGGTCGGACACATACGGCTCAGGGCTGCGACCGGCTTTTTGCTCGGCCTCGGCCCACTCGATCACCGCATCCGCGACAAAGGTCTGCACGTTGCGTTTGAACCGCTCGGGCATCGGCTGGCCCTGCTCCATGGCGAAGTTCGCCAGGTCCAGGCCCGCTTCGAACTGCTCGGTGTCGAACAGCCACACCAGGACCTGCATCACCACCGGGTTCGGGAAACTCAATCCGGAATCGCGATAGCGCTGCACGTAGTCCAGGTACTTGGGCACGAGCTCGTCACGCTTGAGCTGTTGGCGCAATCCGAGGTTATCGATCGCGCTCAGTCGCTCGAGGTCCTGCGCCAATGCGTCTTCCATCAGCTTCAGGTGTTTTTTGGCGTTGGCTGGGCTGGCCAGCGCGGTGGCAGCGGAATACACCACCACTGCGGCACTGGCATCGGCAGTGGCTGGACCTTCGGCCTGAATGCGGCGCTTATGCGCCAATGCCAGGCTCATCAGATCAGCTCCACGTTTTCAGCGGCGGCGAATTTCTCCAACTGCTCGATCACGTAGCCTTCGTTGCGGCCGTTGTAATCCTCGACGCGGGAGCGCTTCGGGTTCTCGATCAGGTGACGACGCCAGCTGCTGTCCTGGAAGTAGATCGACAGGTTGTCCCAACTGGTGACGACCACGGCGTTAACCGGGAAGTGCGGCACGGTGAAAGTCGGCAGACCGCCATAGGTCGCGATGACCTGGGCGCTTTCAATGCGTTCTTTCTCGGTGGGTTTGCCAGCCTGGTTCGAATACAGCTTGGCCTTGTCACTGGCCAACAGATCACTGCCGACGATGGCGATCAGGTCGCCGCCGTCACGGAATACGGAGTCGATCATCTGCTTGGTGTCATGCACCAGGGCGTCGAGGTTTTCGTAATCGCCGCCGGCGCCGAGGGTGATTTTCCCGGCCGTTTTGCCTTCGTGCAGCACCTGCTCAGGAATCTGCTCACGGGCCAATTGCAGCCAACCCTTGTTCACGTCCTGCAGCATCGGGCTGGTGGCCAGATTGGTCTGAATGGCAGCGGTCAAACCGTGCCAGCCGATCATGATGCGATCCAGGGCGATCTGTTTCTGCACGGCCGCCGAGTAGCGATCGGCGAAGTCCGGGAACTTCGCCCAGCTGTCGATCTTGGCGAACGGCAGGCCGACATCCGACTCAGTGTGAAACAGTTCGTAGCCCAGGCCGTTCAGATCGGAAACGTCTTTGGCTTCGCGGTCGGTGGTCTTGGTGTTGGTGCGGCTGGTCACGGGACCATTCACGCCGAACATGACCTTTTCGCCTTTGATCTCGGTCACCGGCACTACGTTAATGCGTTCGAGGAAATCCGCACGCTCGGTGATCTTGTCGTTCAGTTCCTGCGCAATGCTCGGCTCGACATTGAACTGGCGAGAGACGTCGACACTGTAGGTCTCGGCGATCGCTTCACGCAGCGCGGCGTATTGCTTCAGAGCACGATTGCTCAAAGATTGCTGGCTCATGTCACAGCACCCGCTTTTTAGTGTCGGTGGAACCGGTGGTTTTCGGCAGCGGCAGACCGGTGGTGGTGTTGAAGGCTTTTTCCAGCAGCGCTTCGATGCGATCGAGACGCTTGCTATCGCTGCCTTGCTTGGCGAATTCACGATCCGCTTCGGCTTGGGTCACGATCGCGTCAACGGCTGTTTCAACGTCATCGACTTCGGCAACAACCGGGTCAACGACTTCAACAGTCACGGGCTCGATCACGGCGGCGAGGCCGGTGACGACAAGGCCGAGTTGTTCGATCAAGGCCTTCAACGCCTTGGCTGTAGCTTCATCCATTGGGGGTTTGCTCTCGGTGGGAGTGGTCGTTTCGGTGGCCGTGTCGTCAACAGCGAAGCGCTTGAACAGGCGGGTCAGCAGGCTGTTCAACTTGCCGATTTCGCCCTTGGGTTCCTCATCACCCAACACGCCGAGAGGAACAGAGGCGGCGTAATGCACGGGCTCGCCGGTCTTGCGGGAAAAGTAGAGTTCCTGGGTACCCAGGCTGGCCGGCGAATCGGTCACGGCAAGGCCGGACAAGTAGGCTTTGCCGCTGCTTGCGAAGTTCGGGGTGATTTCGATACTGGTGAACAGCTTTTCGCCCTGGTCGTTGAGGCACAGCAGCTTGTCGTTGGGCTTGAGCTGCGCTTCCAATGCGACTTGACCCGGTTCCAGGCCTTCGGCGTCTTCAATGAGACGCACCGCAAAGACAGTTCCGTGGGAACCGAACCAGCGATCGTGCTCACACCAGATCACGGCCGTGTACTTGGCAGGGTTGTAGGTCTCAGCGATATCGCGCAGTTCCTGGGGAAGGATTTCACGACCGTCAGCGGTGGTGCCGCTGGTGGCGACACGTTTCCAGAACGAAACAAGGGAACGGGGCATGGGCGATAACTGCGCTCAATCGGTGATTTGAGCCGCCACGATAAGCACCGGCCGACCACCAAACAAACGGTCCACTTTTGCGCAGGTCCTATTTTGCAGATATAGGACGAACACGGATTTTAACCCCGCGTTTCCAGCGTTTTCGCCGCATAGACTGCTCCCATGCAATACGCCCCCGAACTAAAAGAAGCCGCCAAACGCCTTTATTTGCGCCGCTGCAAGCCGCGTGAAATTCAGGCGCAATTGTCCCTGCCCAACATCCGGATCATTTACTACTGGATCCGCCAGGGTGAGTGGGACGACATGCTGTCGGATGAAGAACCGCTGACCGCCGTCGGACGCCGGATCACCCTCCTCCTGGATAAAGCCACGTCGCTAACCAAAGGCGACCTGGACGAACTCGATCGACTGACGACCATTCGCGATCGGCTGTTGAAGCAATCCGTAAAACCAGTACCGGCGCCGATCGGTGATCCCCCGGCGGACGATGGCCAGCGCCGTGAAGGGCAACGCAGCGAGCGCCGAGAGCGAGGCGATCGCCACGACAAGGGCGGGAAAAAGCGTGAGAAGAAGGCTAAAAATGAAGTTGGCGAACTGACCGAAGTCGACTTTCTCGACAAGTTCATCAGCAAAATGTACGGCTATCAAAAGGAGCTGTTTGCTGCCAAACAGAATCCGCTGACGAGTCGGATCCGCAACATCCTCAAAAGCCGCCAGGTGGGCCTGACTTACTACTTCGCCGGCGAAGCGTTCATGGACGCCGTGTTGACCGGCGACAACCAGATTTTCCTGTCGGCCAGCCGCGCCCAGTCCGAGATTTTCCGTAGCTATATCGTGTCGTTCGCCCAAGAGTGGTTCGGCCTGGAGCTGACCGGCAACCCGATCGTCTTGAGCAAAGACGGCAAGCCATGGGCCGAGCTGCGCTTTCTCAGCACCAACAGCAGCACCGCCCAGGGTCACCATGGCCACGTCTACGTTGACGAATACTTCTGGATCCGCGACTTCGAAAAACTGAACACCGTCGCCAGTGCCATGGCCACGCACAAGAAGTGGCGCAAGACCTACTTTTCAACGCCCAGCGCCGTGTCGCACCAGGCCTATCCGTTCTGGACCGGAGAGAAATTCCGCAACAGCAAACGCAAGAACGCCAAGGATCCGTGGCCCAGTGAGGCACAAGCGGCAGCGGGTTCGCTGTGTCCGGACGGGCAATGGCGCAAGGTCATTACGATCCTCGACGCCATCACCGGCGGCTGTGATCTGTTCGACCTCGAGCAGCTGCAGCTGGAGTACGACGAGGACAAATTTCAGCAGCTGTTCATGTGCAAGTTCATCGACAGCACACAAAGCGCTTTTTCCCTGGCAGACCTGGAACGCTGCTACTCCGACCAGTCGTTGTGGACCGACTACGAACCCGACGACCCGCGTCCGTTTGGCAACAGCCCTGTCTGGATCGGCTACGACCCGAGCCGCACCCGCGACGACGCCAGTTGCGTGGTCATCGCCCCACCGCTCGAAACCGGCGGCAAGTTCCGGATTCTGGAAAAGCACAGTTGGCGGGGGCAGTCGTTCAAGTACCAGGCCGAGCAGGTCAAGAAACTCACCGAGCGCTTCAACGTGCAGCACATCGGCATCGACACCACCGGCATCGGTTACGGCGTGTTCGACCTGGTGCGCGACTTCTACCCGCGTGCGACTTCAATCCACTACAGCTTGGAGACCAAAAACACCCTGGTGCTCAAGGCGCAGGACACGATCCAAGGCAGCCGCATCGAGTGGGACGCCGGCTGGAACGATATCGCTCAGGCCTTCCTGACGATCAAGCGCGGTACCACCGGAGGTGGTCAAGTGACCTACAGCGCATCGCGCACCGACGCCTCCGGCCACGCCGACATTGCCTGGGCGATCATGCACGCCCTCGCCCATGAACCCCTTAACACCAACAAACAGCGGCGCAGCCGCTACACCTTTAGCGGATCAAGCACCCATGGGCAAACCAGCAAAAAATCAGCAGCAACCACCGGCAACCGCTCCGATGCGAGCCTTTTCATTCGGTGCGCCGGAACAGGTACTGAGCGAGAACATCGGGCATTACCTGGGCGTGTTCGCCACACACGACGGGCGAACTTACACGCCGCCAGTGTCACGCCAAGGCCTAGCCAAACTGCTGCGCGCCAACGCGCATCACGGCGCCATTCCGGGCTTCAAACGCAATCTGTTGCTGCGTGAGTTCGTATCGTCCAAAGGCTGCTCGATCAAAACTATGAGCTGTGCAGCGCTGGATTTTATGGTGTTCGGCGAGGCGTATTTCCGCCGCAACCGCAATGCCTTCGGCCAGGTGCTCGAGATGGATCACCTACCGGCGATCAATATGCGGGTGAAGGTCGGCGGCGGGTTTGTGATGCTGCAGAAAGACGGCAAAGAACTGGAGTTCAGCGAAGACGAGGTTGAGCACGTCATGAACTATGACGTGGAACAAAACATCTACGGCGTGCCCGAGTACCTGGGCGGGATGCAGGCACTGCTACTCAATGAAGCCGCTACCCTCTTTCGCCGGCGCTACTACAGCAACGGCGCACACGCAGGCTACATCTTCTACACCAACGACCCGAACCTGACCGAGGAAGACGAAGTATCGCTGCGCGATCAGATCAGTGCGAGCAAGGGTGTGGGTAACTTTCGATCGCTGTTCGTGAACATCCCGGGCGGTACCGAGAAGGCGATTCAAATCATTCCGGTGGGTGACTTCCAGGCCAAGGACGAACTGGAAAAGGTCAAGAACATCACGCGTAATGACGTGATCGCTGCCTGGCGGATGAACCCCGCATTAGCCGGCATCATTCCGGAAAACAACGCAGGCTTTGGCGATATCGAAAAGATCGATCGCGTGTACACCAGCAATGAAATTCGCCCGATCTGCCAGTTGTTCAATCAGCTCAACGACTCATTGAGACCAGATCGGTGGATTGGCTGGCGGGAGGCTCCAGCAGTTGAGGAGTCCCCTTGATATTAGGGACAGGAAATGAGTAAAGCACTACTTGCTGTGGCAAAATAGTGCCTTATATGGAACCTTGGGGAAGGGGCGTTATGCGGGTGTATTGCAAAGAGTGTGGCAGTAAAGGACGAATCGCTTCGCGAGATGATCTTTCGAAAGAGTTTGCCAAGCTTTACTGCCAATGTGGTGACGCGGCGTGCGGTCATACGTGGGTCGCTAACCTCACTTTTTCTCACACCTTGAGCCCTTCTGCCCAATCGTGTGATCGCCTGGTGTTTGATCGACTTCGCGACCTTACCCGCGCCCAACAACGCGAGCTATTCGATCAGCTGGGTACTCAACTCGCCCTATAGTTTTTTAACTTAATCTCAAATTCGTTGAAATTTTTTATAACATCAGCACTCATTTCTAAAAAGCCATTTCTAGCGCGCTCAGACAACTGAAGCTCTGAGGCTGACGCACCCATCAAAAATATGAACTTATTTCCGAGACTATGCGCCTCATCGATCAGCTCTGTTTTTTTTGGTCCGGCGTCCATCATTGTAAAACTTCCTGTTTGGCGGGTCTCGATGGGCCGAAGTTTAGTTAGTGGCTTTTTGAATCGTCAAGCGCTTTTTTTAATCCTTGTAAAACTTTCAAGATAGGTCATTTTATTTTTATGGGGGCCGCCGGCACACGAAAATTCGTGACTCGCCCCGTGCCTGTTAGGGCTAGGGGTGTATGCGGTTGTGCCATTGCGGTTTCAAGAGAGCCAGTACAAAAGTACAAACTCCAACTTTAGAACTTTTTCAAACACCCATTACCTTCAGAAGCATTTAACACAAAAACGTTAAAGCGCTAATACACTAAAACCGTAAGACTCCATAACGCTAAGTATAATGATATTGCACAAAACTAGGCACACTGCAAATCCTGAAGAACCGAATAGCACCTACTGTAATGTATTAACAATCCGACCTTTCAGCATTGACTCATCGGACTTCTAAAAAAGGGCGCCTACAAGGCGCCCTTTACGTTCAGGATATGGGAGTGTTAACGGCTAAGTGTTTTGCACCTCAACACACCAAACCATCAATTTTGATCACGCCGTAGCGTCGGCGGCCATCAGCGGTTTCGAAAGCTGCAACGACCTGCCCGCCAGGCAGCGGGATTTGCACCAGGCCATTGCCGGTTTCGTGTTGAAGCAATCGAGTCGCCTCTACTAAATGGAAGTCAGTCGGCAGTTCCAGTTGCTGGCGAGCCTTTTGCTCTTGGTCGTCCGAAACGGCAATGAATTGTCTGTCGATCAGCATAGGGATACATCCTGTGATTCCGAAGGTTTGGCAAGCAACTGCGCGATTACGGCGGCATCGCGATCAGATAATTCACCCAAGGCTTGCGCCATGTCTGCCAAGTTTTCTAGGCGCTCTCGGGCTTCGGGTGTCTTGTGGACCAGGTAACCAATCAGCGCCGCGCCGATCACGGCGACGGCCAACATTGGACGCGTTGTGTTAATGGTGCCGCGGCGTTGCTCTGGCTGTGTGATAGCCTTGTGGCTGCTGCTGCTCGGGTGCTGTGCTTGCATGGTGTTGCTCCTCTTGTAGTGGTTGGTGTCGGGGAGGTGCGAACTCCTCGACACCGTCTCTCTCACGCTTGCCGCAATCGGCTCGCCGTGAATACCGGGCGCTGTTCACAGCGCACTTCAAACAACCCCAAGTCATCACCGTCAACGTCCTGCATGTGCACGACGGTGATAAACGTCGGGGCGTCTTCTGGGTGATCCCTCCAATGTGCGGCGGCCGCCAGTTCGGCTAGGTCTTCGGCTGTGCGCTGCGCCACGTAATCGGACGGCAGCGGCAACTGGCCGGGCAAAGTGTTCGCGCGGTAGCGAAGAATCATTGCAACTTTCCCCCTCAGGCCTGGCGCACCAGGTGCACCACGAAATCAGATGGGATACCCGAGTGAATGCCCCGCGCTTTCAATTCCATAACGGCTTGGATCTGGAACCGGGTGCAGTCGTCTGCCAGAAATTGCTTGTTACCGGCCATGGCCTGATCGGCAATTCGAGTGATGAAGAACGGGGTTGTGCAGTGTTCGCCGACGATGATTGGCGCCTCGATCCCCTGGCCTTTCAATTCGGCTTGGATGGCTCGCAATCGGGTGGTTTTGCCGGTGCGCTGCTCACCGGTGATGACTTGTACCTGCATGGTGTTGCTCCCTTTTCTACTGGTTGAATCGGGCTCCCGGCCCAAAAAATACCGCGTGTGCCCGGGTGTACCCCGGAACATCCAGAACGACTAAAAGTTGAAGATGGCGAACCCGCTGTTTACGGGGCTTTCAGGGTGATTACTGCTATCGACCCAGAGCCGGAACATCGCAGAACGGGATTTTTTCGAAATCTGTTGTAGGCCCTGATCTACAAGGGCTGGCGAGGTGTTCCGGCAAATGGCCTTGGCGGAACACTTGCGGAACAGGGATCGGAAAGATGTTCCGGTGTGATCCAGCGTGTTCCGGTCTTGATTGATGGGGGTATGTTGTTTATCTATATGTTTTTTATAGATATTTTCCTTATAGATATTCATGTTCCAGATATTCCGGCCATCGAGTGGCCACACTCGCATTCCTTCAAAAACACTGGTTTGCCCCCCTACACGCCTTTTTATCCACAGGACCTTCATCAGGATTTACTCCCCTTCCGGAACAGCCAGCAGTTGAGCGAGCGCTTCTCAATGACCGAGCGAACTTTTCGAGTCTCGACAAAGGTGTGTGAGGTGCTGAGCGGCAGTGCACGGTGCAGCTGTGTCGCGTGAATGACTTCTTGGCCCGCGAGGCGACAGGCGTTGTGGAAGTGCTCGATGTTGATAGCAATCAGGTCTTTGTCAGCGCTGTGATTGAGCGTTTCCTGAATGACTTCACGATCGCCAGCTTCGTCGCTGATCGAAACCACTCTTTCATTGAGGTAGTGATAGATCTGCCAGAAGCGTCCGGCCGTTGGGTTCTCGGTACTGACGCGTTGTTGCCGATCGATGGCGCGGCGCTCAATGTGCTTGATGACCTGTTCCAAAGCGTCGTCACCCCAGTCGGGAAACAATCCCTGAGTGGCTTTCGCGGCAGCCATCATCTGCGCATGACAGAGAACAATCCGTTGGTGCTGAATCACCGGGTTGGCCTGCAGACGTTGCTCATACATTGGGAACGCATCGAAATAGCGCTGCAGCCAGGCAGATTCCTGCCCGAGGCAGTGCCCCAGGTAACCCGACAGCTGTTCGACAGGAAATCCGTTCAAGCGGGTGGCGAGCGCCTTCAACGCTGGGGTGTGGTGTGCCCGGGTTGCATGAAGGTGGCCGATCCGGGTCAGGATCGCTTCTGAGCCCTCAACACTGGCGTTTTGCGAAATGCACAACGCGGCCAGGAAGATCAAACTGTCGGTGTCATTGCTCGAGGACTTCACCCCCACCGTGCGGAGCGTGGCGTTGTGGTCAAACAGCGGTTTCCACTTTTCCCAGTTGTACTGGCTGATAACGGTGCGGCCCTGGGCGTCAACGCTCTGGCTGTCGGACTCGATCAATACCACCGGAAAGTTGCTGACCTGGGACAGCGCACGGGTCAGGCCAATGGCACTGGCGCCGTCGCTGTTGGGTTTGATACCTTCATAGTTGGAGCGCCCGAGCAAGCGCCACAGGAAGCGCAGCAAGCTGGATTTGCCGGCACCAGCGTCCCCCGTCAGCTCCAGAAATAACCAGGACTCTTGTTTGCTGCGGATCTGCTGGACGAACAACGTCGCGGTCCACCACGACAACACGGCGAGCCCGTTCAAGTGATGCACTGCAAAGAAGTCAGAAAACCAACTCGAATCGAAATCAGAACCACGGACGATGGCCAGGCTATTGAGCGAGGTTTTTAGGCCCGCTTTCCCAATCTCCAGGTAGCCGTGATTGTTGGCCATGTACTCACGCCCCTTGTGATACCCAAACTTCTGATAGCAGTAGGTCTTACTGGCTGCATCGTAGCCGACGAAGGGCAGCGATCGGACGGTCAGTGCGTTATCCAGCCACTTGCTGCGCAGCATGGCCAAGACCTTTTCCCCGCCTTCGAAGTTGCCGCCTGGGGTGCGTTCCAGCAGCGATTTGGCGAAGCTCCGCGGATCACCGATAGAGTTCGGTGCCAACGGTTCCTTGCAGTTTTGCGCCGCGTTGGGGAAGTTGAATTGGAAGAAAAACTGCTGGTCACCGCTGATCGCATCACGCTGGATGTATTCGAACTGCGGCACGCAGTTGGCCACCTGCTTGATGTCGCAGTATTTGTAGAAAAGCTGCTCGCGAGGGACCGCCTCTTCATCTTCCCGTGGCTTGTTCAGGTCTGAGTTCACCTTGGCGGAGTACAGCCGTTCGCCGAAGTCCAGCAGGAAGAAGTTGAGCGGTTTTTTCTTGTGCAGCAGATAAGCCTTTTTTGCAGGACTCTCGGCAACAAAGATGCGCCCCTGGTAATTGGCCTCCTGCATAAATTGATCATTCAACTGACCGTCGCGATACACGTCGTCCCAATCGCGATCGTTGCCGGCAAGGGCTACCCATGCCAGTTCATCACGGGCAAGCAACTGGCTGCGGTACTTCGGAATAACTGAGTGGCCGGCCGCGTCATCGTCCAAGGCGATGATCCAGCGCACCTTCAGACCTTTGTATGCCTCGATGATGTCCCAGGGAAAGTTGTTGGCTGAGATAGACGCAACGGCCTTGTAGCCAGCCAGAAACAAAGCGATCGCATGGAAGATACCCTCAACGACATAGACGGTATCCCCTTGCTCGATCGACATGCCTGGCGGAACCCAAGCACCTCCCTTGTAGGACATCTTGTACTTGATGCCAGCTTTGTCCCCGCCATTGGCCGTGACCATCGTCGCGTCAATGATTCGTTCCCAATAGCCGTCGCAGAGCGGGAAACGGACTGTGTCCGCCCACTGGTCATCCTTCATTTTGCGTCGGCTTTGCTCGTACCAGCCTTTCATCTTGCTGATATCGAAACCGCGATTACGCTGTAGGTAAGCGTCGGCTGTAGCATTCGGATTTGTCTCGGTACGCGGAAACCGTTCACTGAGGTTTTCGAACAGATGGCTGTAGCGTTCACGGGTCTTTTCTTCGAACTGGCACTGATTCAGGCGGTTGCACTTGAGTTGGTAGGGCTGCTTGCGAGCAATGTAGAGCGTGCGTTCGCTACAACTTGGGCAGACTCCCTTTTGGAAGTAGGTACTGCCAATGTCCTTAAAATCCAGCTCGTGGTCATGTTCCAACGCGGCGACCACTTCCAGGCGATAGATGTCTTCGAATTGCATTCCCTGGCCCCTTACTGCTCGCCAGTCTTGCTCTTACTTTTCCCACCCCGAACACGCTCGGCCTGTTCCGTCGCCTCCATAGCCAGGTAGACCATGTTGATGAAGACCGTGCCTTTCTTTTGGCCAGGCTCTTTCTCCCTGACCAGAATCATTCCTTGGTCTATTTTGTGACGCACAGAGCGCTCCGAGAGCCCAGCACGACGCGCAAACTCATCTGGGGTCACGTATGGCGTGTCGATTACAACCTGCATTTGGTATTCTCCGTGGGTATATATTCTGAAAAAGTTCCAGATATGGAACTATCTTGGTTCCACAAATGGAACTTGTCAAGGGAGACATCGTGGAAATTCCAGCGAAGCTGAAGGCGATCAGGGCGAAGGAAGCGCTCACTCAAAATGAGTTCTGCGAGGTGATGGAAATCAGCATCAGCAGCTACAAAAAATACGAGGCAGGCATTGCTGAAATGGGCGCCCCACCCATTTTCAAGATCGTCAACCACCCGCGTTTCAAGAAATACACGCTTTGGTTAATGACCGGCGACGTAGCTCCAGAATGCGGCCAGATCAGCCCTCTCTAACCTCTGACAAGGATTGTCCTGTGAGCCTTTTTTCCATCCGACTTGTGTGCGGCTTATGTCATTAAAAAAGCTTGAGTCTGGTGAATGGCTCGTGGACTGTCGGCCGGATGGCCGCGCAGGCGCACGTGTTAGGAAAAAATTTCGAACCAAAAACGAAGCGATGGTTTACGAACGTCGCTTGATGGGAGACGGTGCCAAAGGCGAGTTTGAAAAGAAGCCAAAACAGGACGAACGCCGCCTTTCAGACCTCGTTTCTCTATGGTTCAGGCTCCACGGCTGCCACCTCAAGAGAGGTGAAAAATGCCTAGCTTTCCTTGAGCGCATGGTCAAAAACCTGGGCGATCCTCGGGCTACCGACTTCACCGCGAGTAGCTTTACCCAATACCGATCAGATCGGCTCGCCGGTAAATGGGGCCGCGCAAAAGTAGACGAGGCTGGTAAACGGAACGGATCCACGACGCCGATCACAGCGAACACGGCAAACCACGAACTGAGCTACTTGCGTGCTGTGTTCAATGAACTGGAGCGCTTGGGGGAGTGGTCAGGTGAAAACCCGTTATCCAAGGTCCGGGCCTTGAAGTTCGATCAAAGCGAGATGGCCTATCTGTCCAGCGATCAAATATCGCTGTTGCTGACACGACTTGACGAAGACGATTCAGACGTTAGCGCCATCGCACGCGTCTGCCTTTCAACTGGCGCACGGTGGGCAGAAGCGGCAAATCTGGAGCCAGGGCAAGTGAGGGACGGTCGCATTCACTTCACTCGAACGAAGTCAGCCAAAAACCGCACGGTTCCAATCTCGCCGGCGCTGGAGAAATTGCTTACAGAATCTATGCCGTTCAAGTCTTCCTACCGGGAAACCTGGTACACCTTTTCCGATGTCGTTAACGAATTAGACCTTGGCTTACCAAAGGGCCAGGTCACGCATGTCCTGCGTCATACCTTCGCCAGTCACTACATGATGAACGGCGGTGACATCCTCACATTGCAGCGGGTGCTTGGACATTCAACACTGGAAATGACTATCCGTTATGCCCACTTCAGCCCCGGTCACCTTGCGGAGGTAGTCAATTTGAACCCTCTCGCTGGCGGCCGTGGACACTTTGTGGACACCACACAAAGAAAAGCTGTACTTGCCCAACCCCAAGAAATTAACCAAGCCCTTTAAATTAAAGGGCTTCAGCCTATCAAAAACAAAAGGAACACAAGATGAGCGACCTGATTTCCTACCACCTCGAAGACGGTATCGCGACCCTGACCTTGAGCAATGGCAAGGTCAATGCCATCTCCCCGGACGTGATTGCTGCGTTTAATGCTGCGCTGGATCAGGCGGTGACTGATCGTGCGGTAGTGATCATTACCGGTACGCCGGGAATTCTGTCCGGCGGTTATGACTTGAAGGTGATGACCTCCGGCCCTAAAGAAGCGGTGGCGCTGGTGACGGCCGGTTCGACGCTGGCCCGTCGTCTGTTGTCGCACCCGTTTCCGGTGATCGTCGCGTGCCCTGGGCATGCGGTGGCCAAGGGCGCTTTCCTGCTGTTGTCGGCGGATTACCGCATCGGTGTCGACGGTCCGTTCAGCATTGGCCTGAACGAAGTGCAGATCGGCATGACCATGCACCACGCCGGTATCGAGATCGCACGTGATCGTCTGCGCAAGTCGGCGTTCCACCGCTCCGTCATCAACGGTGAGATGTTTAATCCACAGAGCGCAGTAGATGCCGGTTTCCTCGACCTGGTGGTGTCGGCCGAAGAGCTGCAAGGTGCAGCGCTGGCTGCGGCGCGTCAGTTGAAGAAGATCAACATGACCGCGCACAAAAACACCAAGCTGAAAGTGCGCAAGGCGCTGCTCGATACGCTGGACAACGCGATCATCCTGGATCAGGAACACATGGGCTGAGCCCAGACACGCTGCACCGAAAAGCCCGATCGTCGTGTCGGGCTTTTTCGTACGTGCGCTGTTGAAAATCCCACAACCGCTCTAGGACGCGTCTGACCCACAAGTCGGAAACATGCGCACAAACATCGCCTATCTCCTCCCTCTATAGCGGCAATTGCCGAAAACAGTGCACATCCGTACACTGCGCCACCTTTTGTCCCGGTGGGGCCTGTAAATGCTGTTCGTGTTTCGTATGTTATTGATGGGCCTGCACTTTATTCTGGCCGGTGTGCTGGGGGTGATTCTGGGCCTGTGCCGTCCGTTCAACCCGGACAACAGCCGTTTGTGCGCGCGCCTGTATGCGTGGCCGGCGATGTGTATTTTGCGTTTGCGGGTGAAGGCCGATGTCGGGCCGTTGATGGATAAGCCCGACAGCTGCGTGATCGTCGCCAACCACCAGTCCAACTACGATCTGTTCGTGTTCGGCAACGTGGTGCCCCGCCGCACCGTGTGCATTGGCAAGAAGAGCCTGAAGTGGGTGCCGCTGTTCGGGCAGTTGTTCTGGCTGGCCGGCAATGTGTTGATCGATCGCGGCAATGCGCACAAGGCGCGCCAGTCGATGTTGACCACCACCCACACGTTGCAGCATGAAGACACCTCGATCTGGGTCTTTCCCGAAGGCACGCGCAACTTCGGTGAAGAGTTGCTGCCGTTCAAGAAAGGCGCGTTCCAGATGGCGATCGCCGCGGGCGTGCCAATCGTGCCGGTGTGTGTCAGCAGTTACGTCAAACACATGCGATTGAACCGCTGGCGCAGTGGGAAAATTCTGATTCGCTCGCTGCCGGCGATTCCTACGGCGGGAATGAGCCTGGACGACATGCCTCTGCTGATGGCCCAGTGCCGCGAGCAGATGCGTGAGTGCATCGAGTCGATGGATCGGCAACTGCAAGCCGCTTGATAACAAACCCGCCGAGTGCGGGTTTTTTTTCGCCTGCGGACTTTTGCCGGCGAACTCGGCAGATTTCACTGACTCTCAAGCAGCAGACAAGGCTAAGCTGAGCACTGCCTGCCACTGCCACCTGCAAATAAGAAGTGAACCTGAATCATGGGTAGAGTTGTTGCTGCTGCGGTTTACAGCGCCGGTAAGAAAGTCACCAATATCACCCTCGACGAAGGCGCTGCCTGGGCTGCAAAGCCTGGCCACTTTGTCTGGATCGGCCTTGAAGAGCCGAACGCCCTGGAGCTGACCAACCTGCAACGTCAGTTCAACCTGCACGAACTGGCCATCGAAGACGCCCTGGAAAAACACAGCCGACCGAAGCTCGAAACCTTCGGCGACGCCTTGTTTATCGTCACGTATTCGCCGATCCGGCACGAAGGAAAACTGGAGTTCATCGAGACTCATATCTTTGCCGGCAACGGTTACATCATTACCGCCCGCAACGGTCACTCGGCGTCCTACGCCCTGGTCCGCCAGCGTTGTGAGGCGCGTCCGATCCTGCTGGAGCACGGGGAAGATTTCGTCCTCTATGCCATCCTCGATTTTGTGATTGAAAACTACCAGCCGATGGGCGAAGCGATCCATGCCGAGATCGATGAGCTGGAGCGCAACGTGCTGTGCAGCGCGTTGAATGAACACGACATCCAGAAGCTCCATGGCCTGCGCCGGGACGTGTTGCGCTTGCGTCGTTATGCGGCGCCGATGGTGGAGATTGGTGAGGAACTGCAGAAGCTGAACTTTCCGTTTATCGACAAGAACATGCGCCCGTATTTCCGCGATGTGCAGATTCACGTAACACGGCAGATGGAAGACCTGACGACCCTGGCCGATATTGCCAGCCAGACCATTGAGGTCGGAGTGTTGCTGGAGGCGTCACGGCAGAGCGTGGTGCAGCGCAAGTTTGCGGCGTGGGCGGCGATTCTTGCGTTCCCGACAGCAGTGGCGGGAATTTACGGGATGAACTTCCAGAACATGCCGGAGTTGACCTGGCACTACGGGTATTTCGGGGTGTTGGGGTTTATTGCAGTGGGGTGCGTGAGTTTGTGGGCGAGTTTCAAGAAGTCGGGGTGGCTTTGAAACGCTTTTGTGGCGAGGGAGCTTGCTCCCGCTGGGCGACGAAGTTGCCCAAAAATGGGCCTGCTACGCAGTCCAGCGGGAGCAAGCTCCCTCACCACACGTTCACGGCAATGTTTTAAACCGCTTTAGCCTCTGGCTTGTGCGCCACAAACCGCATCATCCACTCCGCAACGGTCGTGCCGTGATGTTCCAGCTCAAGGCTCGCCACGCCTTTCGTATAAACCTGCTGACCCAGCGCCTCCTGCCGAATCTCCAGTAGCGCCCGGGAATAATCGTGAATGAATTCCGGGTGCCCCTGGAAGCACAGCACTTGGTCGTTGATGTGGTACGCGGCAAACGGGCAGAAATCGCTCGACGCGATCACGGTGGCGTTTTCCGGTAGCGACGTCACCTGGTCCTGGTGGCTGATCAACAGCGTCAGCTCTTCCCGCACCGGACTCATCCACGGCGCCTTGGCAGCGAGTTTGTATTGGTGAGTGCCGACGCCCCAGCCCTGGGTCGCACGCTCACTCTTGCCGCCCAACAACAGCGCCAGCAACTGGTGGCCGAAGCACACGCCCAGCAATTTGTCGCCGCGCTTATAGCGAGTCAGCAGATAAGCCCTGAGGGTTTCAATCCACGGATCGGTGCCGAAGGAATCGGCCTTGCTGCCCGTGACAAGGTAGGCATCGAACGTCAAATCATCACTCGGGTACTCGCCCTGCACCACGTTGTACACCGTGAACTCTGCAGCGATAGGCTGCTGCGAAAACAGATGCTGGAACATCTGCCCGTAACCCTGATATTGATCGATCAGCTCTGGACGCAGGATGTCGGTTTCCAGAATGCAGATGCGTAACGACATAAAAAATACCTGACACGTGATGGGAATAATGCACACCCCAGAGCCTGCCTCGAAACACCGTGACAAGGCAAGCCCCGGAAGGCGTCATACGTCCCTTAGAAGGTCTCCCCTTTGGCCGCTTTCTCCAGCAATAACGCCGGCGGCGCAAAACGCTCGCCATATTGCCGGGCCAGGTATTGCGCGCGGGCAACGAAGTCTTTTACGCCGTACTGGTTGATGAATTGCAGCGCCCCGCCAGTCCAGGCCGCGAAACCGATGCCGAAGATCGAGCCGACGTTGGCGTCCGCCGTCGAAGTCAACACGCCCTCCTCCACGCACCGCACGGTTTCGATGGCTTGCACGAACAACAGGCGATCGCGCACATCCTTTGGCGAAATCTGCCCGTCGGCTTTCTCGAAACGGGTCTTGAGCTCGGGCCACAGATGTTTCTGGCCACCGGCCGGGTACTCGTAGAACCCGCCTCCTGCGGCTTTACCGGGCCGCTTGTATTCGTTGAGCAGCAAGTCAATCACGGCGAACGCCGGGTGCTCGATCAGCGGTTTCCCTTCTGCTTGCAGGTCTTTGGCGGTTTGCTGGCGGATATGGCTCATGAGGCTGAGGGAAACTTCATCGGAGATCGCCAGAGGCCCGATCGGCATGCCGGCCTTGCGCGCTTCGGTCTCGATCATCGGCGCGCTCACGCCCTCGCCGAGCATCGCGATGCCTTCATTGGTAAAGGTGCCGAACACTCGCGAAGTGAAGAAGCCACGACTGTCGTTGACCACAATCGGTGTTTTCTTGATTTGCAGGACGAAATCGAACCCGCGCGCCAGGGTTTCGTCGCTGGTGTTGGCGCCCTTGATGATTTCCACCAGCGGCATTTTCTCCACCGGGCTGAAGAAATGCAGGCCGATGAACTTCGCTTGATCCGGCACTGCGGTGGCCAGGCCGCTGATCGGCAAGGTCGAGGTGTTGGAGGCAATCACGGCGGACGGGCCGACGACTTTCTGCGCCGCCGAGGAGACTTTGGCTTTCAGCTCGCGATCTTCGAAGACCGCTTCAATAATCAGGTCGCATCCGGCCAGGTCCGCATCGCTTTCGCTGGTGTGGATCCGCGCCAGAATCGCCTCTCGCTGTTCCGGGAGCATCTGGCCGCGCGCGACTTTCTTGTCCAGCAGCGCCGCCGAGTGGGCCTTGCCCTTCTCCGCTGCCGCGAGGTTGATGTCCTTGAGCACCACGTCGATGCCGGCCGAGGCGCTGACAAAAGCAATGCCCGCGCCCATCATCCCGGCGCCGAGCACACCGACTTTTTGCGTGACGTAAGGCGCAAACCCTTTGGGCCGCGAGCCACCGGCGTTGATTTCATTGAGCTGGAACCAGAAGGTGCCAATCAGGTTTTTCGAGATCTGGCCGGTGGTCAGTTCCGTGAAATAGCGGGTTTCGATGAGGTGTGCGGTGTCGAAATCCACCTGGGCGCCTTCAACGGCGGCACAGAGAATCTTCTCCGGCGCCGGCATGCAACCCTGGGTTTTACTGCGCAGGATCGACGGCGCGATGGCGAGCATTTGCGCGACTTTCGGGTTCGACGGCGTACCGCCGGGAATCTGATAACCCTTCACGTCCCAACGCTGCACGGCCGCCGGATTGGAAATAATCCAGGCTCGCGCCTTGCTCAGCAATTCATCGCGATCCGCTGCCAGCTCATCGATTAAACCGGCTTGCAACGCTTGTAGCGGCCGGACTTTTTTGCCTTCGAGCAGGTACGGCAAGGCTTTTTCAATGCCCAGCATCCGCACCATGCGCACTACACCGCCACCGCCCGGCAGCAGGCCGAGGGTCACTTCCGGCAGGCCGAGTTGTACGGATGGACTGTCCAGCGTCACGCGATGATGGCAGGCGAGGCAGATTTCCCAGCCGCCGCCCAGCGCCGCGCCATTGATCGCGGCCACCACCGGTTTGCCCAAGGTTTCCAGAGTGCGCAGCTGGCCTTTGAGTGTCAGGACCATGTCGTAAAAGGCCTTGGCTTCGGGTTTGCCAACCTTGATCAGTTCATTGAGGTCACCGCCGGCAAAAAAAGTCTTCTTGCCCGAGGTGATGATCACGCCGGCAATGCTGTCCTTTTCGGCCACCAGACGGGCGACGCAGGCGGCCATGGCCTCGCGATAGACCGCGTTCATGGTGTTGGCGCTCTGGCCCGGCATGTCGATGGTCAGGACGACGATCTGGTCCTGACCTTTTTCGTAACGAATGGCTTCGGTCATGTCACTTGTTCCTTAAGGTCGGGGCTCAGAGGCGTTCGATGATGGTGGCAATGCCCATGCCGCCGCCGACACACAGGGTCGCGAGACCATAGCGCAGGCGCCGGATTTCCAGTTCATCGAGCAGCGTGCCGAGAATCGCGCAGCCAGTGGCGCCCAGCGGATGGCCCATGGCGATGGAGCCGCCGTTGACGTTGACTTTGTCCGGGTCGATGGCCATGTCCTTGATGAATTTCAGCACCACCGAGGCGAAGGCTTCGTTGACCTCGAACAGGTCGATGTCTTCGACCCGCAGCCCGGCCTTGGCCAGTGCCTTGCGAGTGGCCGGTGCCGGGCCGGTGAGCATGATGGTCGGATCGGTGCTGGTCACGGCGGTGGCGACGATCCGCGCCCGTGGCTGCAGACCCAGCGCCCGGCCCTTGGCCTCGGAGCCAATCAACATCAGGGCGGCACCATCGACGATGCCGGAGCTGTTGCCCGGGGTGTGGACGTGGTTGATCCGCTCCACCTGGCTGTAAACGCGCAACGCGGTGGCGTCAAAACCCATCAGCCCCATCATCTCGAAACTTGGCTTGAGCTTGCCCAGGCCTTCAAGGGTGGATTCGGCGCGGATGAACTCATCGTGATCGAGCAGGATGATGCCGTTCTGATCCTGCACCGGCACCAGCGACTTGTTGAACGAGCCGTTCGCCCGCGCGCGCGCTGCCTTTTGCTGGGAATGCAGCGCGTAGGCATCGACGTCCTGGCGGCTGAAGCCTTCAATCGTGGCGATCAGGTCGGCGCCGACGCCTTGCGGGGTGAAATGGCTGTGCAGATTGGTTTCCGGATCCAGCGCCCAAGCGCCGCCATCGCTGCCCATGGGCACGCGGGACATGGACTCGACGCCACCGACCACCACCAGATCTTCGAAACCAGACCGGACTTTCATCGCGCCGAGGTTCACGGCTTCCAGCCCCGAAGCGCAGAAGCGATTGATCTGCACGCCGGACACACTGACGTCCCAATCGGCGACCTGTGCCGCGGTCTTGGCGATATCCGAGCCTTGATCGCCGATCGGCGTGACACAGCCGAGCACCACGTCATCGACCTGACTGGTATCCAGCGAAGTGCGCTGCTGCAACGCCGTGAGCAGCCCGGCCACCAGATTCACCGGTTTGACGCTGTGCAGGGCGCCATCGGCCTTGCCTTTGCCACGGGGCGTGCGTAACGCGTCGAAAATCAAAGCTTGGGTCATGACGTCCTCGAACCTGGGCGGTGAGTAAATACTGAGCTTCCACCTTAGGCCGAGCCGCCATGGATTCAATGACCGCAGTGCTCACTGGCGTTGACGGTCACGCTCAGACGGACGGTCGTTCGAGTGTGGATTAACCGATTCACGTCACCAAGCTGTCTAGCAGACGGGCGCCCAAGAAGCTGGCAATAGGCCTCATGCGTTTTTAAAAGCTTTAAGTGATAAAACCATACGAAATGGATCTAAACCAAGCGTGACGCGGGCTCTAAGGTGAACATATACGAAGTTGTCGTCGGGTTTTGCCGAGGCACTCGTCTTACAGGAAGTTCAGCGCTCTGCCGTCATGGAGATATGCAGGCAAGCATCAGGAAATAACAATAAAGGCGGTCAAGCCATGTTCAAGCATTCGAAAGTACGTCAAGCCGGGCTCATTCTTTTCGCCACTACGCTGTTGTTGATTTTGCCGAACCTGACCAAGGTGATCGGCTAGTCGGACTTCAAATAATACGGCGCCAGGTTTTTATATCGCCCTCTTAAAAATGTGACTGGTTCGCTACCCGGGCCAGCGTGGGTGTGCCAACCTTTATGGCACTTCCACGACATGGACGGCGATCATTTGAAAACGCTCATTCTGTTCGGGGCCTTGCTGCTCAGCACGCCTCTATATGCCGCCCAGCTCAATCTCGAGCTGGGCGCGAGCAGTCGCACCTGGCAGACCGAGGAATTGCTCAAGCACCCTCAGACCCAGACCATCACCATCAGCGACGACGTTTCCTACAAGCGGGAGATGAGTTATCGCGCAGTTCCGTTGGCGGCATTGTTGACCGGCATCAAGCCTGAAGATCATCTGCAAGCCGTGGCGCTGGACGGGTTTGCCGCAGAACTGTCGGCGGCGCCATTGCTGAACACCAAAGGGGCTCGCGCGTGGCTGGCGATTGAAGACCCGGCCAAGCCGTGGCCTGCCTTATCCGAAGGGAAACCCGGCGCCGGGCCGTTTTATCTGGTTTGGGTCGATCCGCAGGCCGGCAACATCAGCCCTGAGCAATGGCCGTTTCAAGTGGCGAGCATCAAGCGCATGGCGCCGGTGGCCGAGCGCTTCCCTGCCCTGCTGCCTGATCCTGCGTTGAAGCCGGATGACCCGGTGAATAAAGGCTTTGCGTTGTTTCAGAAAAATTGCCTGGCCTGCCATCGATTGAACGGTGCCGGGGATGCGCAGTTCGGGCCGGACTTGAACATTCCGTTTAACCCGACCGAGTACTTTGGGGCGGATTTTCTAAAGCGCTACATTCGAGATCCGCAGAGCTTGCGGCAGTGGCCTCAGGCGAAGATGCCGGGGTTTGCGGCGACGGTATTGCCGGAGGGGGATCTGGAAATGCTGGTGGGGTATTTGAAGCATATGGCCGGGCGCAAAGCTAAGCCCTGACACTTCCCCCCTGTGGGAGCGAGCCTGCTCGCGATAGCGGTGCGTCAGTCAGTACAGTTGTGACTGACAGTCCGCTATCGCTAGCAGGCTAGCTCCCACAGGGGTTATTTGGTGCTGCGGTTATTGCTGCTGGACTGAGATAACCGGCGCCGGCATCGGCGTCGGCGACACAAACACCTTCGCATGCATCTGCTCGCACCCACCGCCACGGCGCATGCCGCGTACCGGGCAGGCGTCCAGGTAATCCAGGCCCACGGCCAGTTTCAAATGGCGCTCGGGGCGGGCCAGTTCGTTGGTCACATCGAAGCTGTACCAGGCGTCATCCAGCCAGGCTTCGGCCCAGGCGTGACTGGCCAAGTGCTCGCTGTTCTCGCTGTACAAATAACCCGACACATAACGCGACGGAATGCCCAGGCTGCGAGCACACGCGAGGAACGCATGGGTGTGGTCCTGACAGACGCCGGAACGCCCGGCGAAGGCCTGGGCGGCGCTGGTGTCGACTTCAGTGGAGCCCGGCGTGTAGGTCATGTGCGAATTCAGACCATGCATCAAGTCGATCAGCGCCGTACGATCCCGGCGCTTTTTGCATTCTTTCTCAGCGAACGCACGCAACGCCTCGTCGGCTTCTGTCAGCCGGGTGAAGCGCAGGAACGGCAGCGCCGACTGGCTCTCATGTTCGGCTTCGCGCAGTTCGTCGATGTCCACCTGGCCCCGGGCGCCGATGATGATCGCCTCATGGGGTTCGTCCATGGTCAGCACGTGCAGGATGTTGCCGAACGGGTCGAGTTGCGCACGCACCGGGCGCGGCAGGTCGAGTTGCCAGCTGAGCACGTGCTGGCGCTCACTGTCGTGGGGTGTCAGCCGCAGGTACTGGATGCTCGCCCGCACCTGATCTTCGTAGTGATAGGTGGTTTCGTGGCTAATGGAAAGTCTCATGCAGCCTCCAGGTAGGAACTGTGAATGGCGTTACCCAACTGGCGCACCAGCGGGATGAATTCGGTCAGCCAGGCGTGCAGCCCTTCGTCGAGAATTTCGTTGATGCAGGTGTAGCGCAGGCGCGCGTCCATTTCCGCCGCCAGACGCTGCGCGGGACGGCCATTGGCCCCCGGCAGTTGGGCAAGGATCTGGTCGATTTCTTCGGTACAGGCGCGCAAGGAACGTGGCACATCGGCGCGCAGCAACAGCAATTCGGCCACATGCCGGGCGCCGGGTGCGTCGCGGTAGATCTCGGTGTAAGCCTCGAACGACGACAACGCCCTTAACAAAGCGCTCCACTGGTAATACGCGTGAGCCGTGCCATCGCTGACCGCTTCGGCCTGATCGCCGGCCATTTCGTATCGGGCGTCGAGCAGGCGCAAGGTGTTGTCGGCCCGTTCGATAAACGTCCCCAGGCGGATGAAGCGGAACGCATCGTTGCGCATGATCGTGCCGTAGGACGCACCACGGAACAGGTGGGAACGTTCCTTGATCCACTCGCAAAAACGGCTCATGCCGTAGCGACTCAAGCCTTGTTCGGCGATCCCGCGAATTTCCAGCCAGGTGGCATTGATGTTTTCCCACATGTCGGCGGTGATTCGCCCACGCACCGCATGGGCACTGGCCCGCGCCGCGCCGAGACAGCTGTAGATACTCGCCGGGTTGGCCGCGTCCAGGGCAAAGAAATGCAGCAGCCGTTCGGCGTGCAAATCTCCGTGGCGTTCCAGGTAATCGTCCAGGGTGCCGGTGATCAGCAGCGGCATCGCCAGTTCGTGCAGACCGTCACCGCGACCATCCTGTGGCATCAGCGACAGCGAATAACTGATGTCGAGCATCCGTGCGAGGTTTTCCGCCCGCTCCAGGTAACGCGACATCCAATACAAATCCGAGGCAGTTCTACTTAACATGGCAAGCTTCCTTCAATCCTCGACTACCCAGGTGTCCTTGGTGCCGCCGCCCTGGGATGAGTTCACCACCAGGGAGCCTTCACGCAGGGCAACACGGGTCAAACCACCGGGCACAACCCGGGTTTCGCGGCCAGACAATACAAACGGACGCAGGTCGATGTGACGTGGCGCGATGCCGTTTTCGACAAAGGTCGGACAGGTCGACAGCGACAACGTCGGTTGCGCGATGTACGCGTGGGGCTTGGCTTTTATCCGTGCGCGGAACGACTCGATTTCCGCCGCGCTCGCCGCCGGCCCCACCAGCATTCCGTAACCGCCGGAGCCCTGGGTTTCCTTGACCACCAGGTCTGGAAGATTGGCCAGTACGTGGGAAAGCTCAGAAGGATTGCGACACTGGAACGTCGGCACGTTCTTCAGGATCGGTTCTTCGTCCAGGTAAAAACGGATCATGTCGGTGACAAACGGATACACCGACTTGTCATCCGCCACCCCGGTGCCGATGGCATTCGCCAGCACCACGTTGCCAGAGCGGTAAGACGACAGCAGCCCTGGAACGCCGAGCATCGAGTCCGGGTTGAACGCCAGCGGATCAAGGAACGCATCGTCGAGGCGACGGTAAATCACGTCGACGGCTTTCGGCCCGTCCGTGGTGCGCATGAACACCTTGTCGTCACGCACGAACAGGTCCGCGCCCTCAACCAACTCGACGCCCATCTCCCGCGCCAGGAAGGCATGCTCGAAAAACGCGCTATTGAAGCGACCCGGCGTCAGCACCACCACGCTCGGGTTATCGATCGGGCTGGAGCTTTTCAGGGTGTCGAGCAACAGGTTCGGATAATGATCGATCGGCGCGATGCGCTGGGCCGAGAACAGTTCGGGGAACAGCCGCATCATCATCTTGCGGTCCTCGAGCATGTAGCTCACGCCGCTGGGTGTACGAAGATTGTCTTCGAGCACGTAGTACGTGCCGTCACCATCGCGCACCAGGTCGACGCCGGAGATGTGCGAGTAGATATCGCGGTGCAGATCGAGCCCTTGCATCGCCAGCTGGTATTGCTCGTTGGCCAGCACTTGCTCGGCCGGAATGATGCCGGCCTTGATGATGCGCTGCTCATGGTAGAGGTCGGCGAGGAACATGTTCAACGCCTTGACCCGCTGGATGCAGCCGCGCTCGACGATCCGCCATTCACTGGCGGGGATGCTGCGCGGGATGGTGTCGAAAGGAATCAGGCGCTCTGTGCCCTGCTCGTCCCCGTAGAGCGTGAAGGTAATCCCGGCGCGATGAAATAACAGATCGGCCTCGCGTCGCCGTTGTGCCAAAAGCTCGTCAGGCGTCTCGGCCAGCCAACGGGCAAACTCCCGATAATGCGGGCGGACCTGGCCGCCTGCATCGTACATCTCATCAAAATAGGTGCGGATCATGCCGTACTCCTTGTCACCCGGACATCTAGGCTTCGCAAGGCCCGTGCCATCGGCAGAAACGCTTTGTTATCAACCAGTTGGATAATCACGCCGTTTGCACCGCACCAATCCTGTGCAGCAAACGCCCCAACCTGATCGCCCCCGCTTCATTGCAAGGCGACGTTGTCGCCTATCACCAGCATAGTCAGAGTTGATTTCACTGCCCGGCCGGCGCTGCGGATAATCCGCGCATTCGCTGCAAAACCTGACCAAAACTTCCCTTTAGCCGCCTGCTCAGGCGGTTTTTTTTGCGTCGGATTCTTGTTTCAGGGTTTTGCCGAGGGGATGTTCCGGGCGCCATAAACGAAAACGGCCAACCCGAAGGTCAGCCGTTGCTGAGCGTTGTCACTGTTCATAACGTTATGCGAGTCGCCCTCGTACTTCCTGCTTGACGCCCCACCCTTCGATGATACCGCCCAGAGGCTCAACCACCGCCTCGAAACCCTGTTCGAAATCGCCGATGTCATCGTAGGTGGCGTACATGACTTTGCTCAGTTCGAGCGCCCATGCGCCGTCATCGCGCACACTGATTTGCGCGTTCAACGATTCACCCTTGTATTGCCCTGCCGCCCTGCGTGCCCGCTCCTCGTCCGGGAAAATGGCGTAGAACTCGATGGGATGGAATCGTGAGAAATCGAAACCGCCTTCTTTCATGCGGCGCAACACGCTGCTGCTGATGTCTTCTTGATAGGCTGTGCTCATGAAACGTCCCCCTCAATCTTGATGGATAGACTTTCCGTATTCCCGGCACTCGCAACCGATTGGTGCGAGCGATGCGGCAACAACGTTGCCGGTGGGAAGCAAGCATGTAGCTGACAAGACCAGACCTTAGCGATCCGTTCGCTGATCTCGCTTGCAGAGTAGCCCCAAGACAGAGGCGCTGCCAAGGCCTGGATAAGAATGAGACAGGTGTTGTTCAGATTGGCGTGATGCCGAGGATTTGTATGCTGTTCTGGGTCTTGAGATCTTTGACGCTTGCGTCGGCGGTTCGCCCTTCCAGATCGTTCAGATCCAGTTCGGCGGCGACAGGAAGGAGCCGGGCCTTGATGAGTTTCGCGGCTTGCTCGTTGTCCGGGCATTCCTCGCACTCAAAGACTTCATCGAGTGTTTCACCGTGATCATCCACGAAAGTGATTTTCCACTTTTGCATCAGTGCCTCCTCGAACAAACCCGCAAATGGGCTTACAACCATCTGGACTTTTGGCCTGAGTGATCGTTCAAACGGATTACCGCGTAGAAGTATGAAAAACACAGAACCTGTGGGAGCGGGCTTGCTCGCGAAGGCAGTCTGTCAGGCAACATCACTGTTGAATGGAGAACCGCTTTCGCGAGCAAGCCCGCTCCCACAAGGGGTTATGCGTACATCTTGAGTTTAGTCGTTGCTTGGCTTGTTGATCGCTTGCAGCACGTATTGCGGCAAGGCGAAGGCGCCGATGTGGATTTCCGGGTTGTAGTAGCGGGTGATGATGCCGCTGCCGGCGAAACGCTGCTGCAAGGTTTCACGGGACAACTTGCGATAGGCCGTGTTGGTCGCGCCCCAGGCAAAGGTCATCGAGCCACCGATGTAGGTCGGCACCGCCGCCTGATAGAAGTGCCAGTCCGGGAACAGGCTGCGCAGGCGACCGGCAGTGGTTTTGACTTCTTCGATCTGCATGAACGGCGTGCCGTTCTGGGTCACGAGGATGCCGCCTTCGTTCAGGCAGCGACGGCAGGCCTGGTAGAAGTTTTCCGAGAACAGCACTTCACCCGGACCGATAGGGTCGGTGGAGTCGGAAATGATCACGTCGAATTTTTCAGTGGTGGTGGCGACGAAACGCATGCCGTCGTCGATCACCAGGTTCAGGCGTGGATCATCGAACGCACCCTTGGAGTGGTTCGGCAGGAATTCCTTGCACATGTCGACCACGGTGCCGTCGATCTCGACCATGGTGATGTGCTCGATGCTGCGGTGCTTGGCCACTTCACGCAGCATGCCGCCGTCGCCGCCACCGATGATCAGCACGCGCTTGGCGGAGCCATGGGCGATGATCGGTACGTGGGTGAGCATCTCGTGGTAAATGAATTCGTCGGCTTCGGTGGTCTGGATCACACCGTCCAGCGCCATGACCCGGCCCATGCGCGGGTTTTCGAAAATCACCAGGTGCTGGTGTTCGGTGCGCACTTCGTGCAGCAGTTTTTCCATGCGAAAACGCTGGCCGTAGCCTTCGTAGAGGGTTTCCAGGTAATCGCTGGTGGTGATGTTGCTCATGGGAAGTGCTCCGATGAATGCGGTGGCAACGGACGGTTACCCGCCCATGACGGCTAATCGATCGGCTCGATTAACCGGGAAAGGCGCGCATTCTACGTTGCGGAAGATGACAGGTCGAACCTCACTTGATGAGTCGACACAATACCTGTGGGAGCTAGCCTGCTAGCGATAGCGGAGTGTCAGTCAGTAAAGTTGTGGCTGACACTCCGCTATCGCTAGCAGGCTAGCTCCCACAGGGGAATAGTGATGGCTTTGGTTGCGTATTCAGATCCGGACATTGCCCCGTGGCCCGGCGATGGCCCAGATGATCAGGCCCAGGACCGGCAGCAGCAGGATCAGCAGCACCCAGATGATTTTCATCCCTGTGTCGGCGCCACTTTTGAGCACGTTGATGATTGCCCAGATGTCCAGGACAAGAATAATCAGGCCAATCAGGCCGTTGAACGTGGAACCCATGGTGTCGCTCCCTAAGAGTGGTGTGCACTCTTAGGATAGCCGGGCCTTGCGAGGGTTCCGCTTTTTAAACGTGGACCGCGATTTTCAGGGCTTCGAGCGAGGGTGCGGCGGTGATGCCCACTTCGGCGCACAACTCGAGCACGCGCGGTACGTCGTTGCCGAAGACCAGCACCACTTGCAGTTCGTCGTCGAGCAACTGGCTGAAGTTCATCAGCGTGTAACCGCCGTTTTCCTTGTTCATGCTGCCCATCTGCACCTGAATGCGATTGAGCGCGGTCAGGGCTTCGGTCTTGGCCAGTTGCTTGGGCTTGATGTTGAAATCAACACCGGGGCCAAACGAGGCGACGATCTGGGCGAACAGGTCCACGTAGGTGTCGGCCTGGAACAGCACGGTTTCCGGCAGGCTGCCGACCACCACCCACTCGCCCAGTGGAATCGGGAAGGTGTCGTCGTAGTTGATGTCCGGATTGGCCGTCAGGAAAGCCTCGGGATCGGCGTAGGCCTGGGCCGCTTCGTCGGCGACTTTCAGGATTTCGTCATCGCTCATGCACCCGGAGCTGATTTTAGTGATGAGTTCGACGAGTGCGGCTTTCATGGGGCGGATCCTGTAGCGAGTGAATTTTGAGGGCGCGAAGGATAGCGCATTCAGCGTGAGATGCGGACTTGTGGTGAGCTCCCTGTGGCGAGGGGGCTTGCCCCCGTTGGGCAGCGAAGCGGCCCCCAGCGTCCGCTCAGACAAACCGAGTTGTCCGGTTTTGCGACTGCTTCGCAGCCGGACGGGGGCAAGCCCCCTCGCCACAGGATTCTGCTCGACTGAAGATTATTTTAAGTGAACAGGATGACCCACCACAGGGGACCGTGCGAAATCAGGCCAGCAGTTTTTGCAGCTGCGCAGTGGTATCGACAGCGCCGAGGGTCTTCGCGGCATCCAGCGCTGTGACGCCATTGGCATCCTTGGCTTTCGGGTCGGCGCCTTTGCTGATCAGGTAATCAACGATTTCAACGCGATTGAACATCGCCGCCATCATCAGCGCCGTGCGGCCATCGAAGGACGAACCTTCCACTTGCGCACCACCCTCGACCAACGCCTCGACCACCGCCAGGTCGCCCTTGAACGCGGCACCGGCAATCGGACTCTGGCCGTTGTCGTTGCGGATTTCCGGATCGGCCTTGTGTTCCAGCAGCACTTTTACCGTCTCCACATGGCCGTGGTAAGCGGCAAGCATCAGCAACGTGTCGCCCTTGTGGTTACGCAGGTTCGGCGGCAGGCCTTTGGTCAGCAGCGCAGCCATCATGGCCGCATCGCCCTCACGCGCCTTGTTGAATACCTGTTCGGCAAATTCAGCGGCTTCTTCGGGGGTCATCTGGCGGCTTTGGTCTGACATTGGGGACTCCACTTTCTGTCATTCGGGAAAGCCGACAGTTTCCCGAGCAGCCCCGAGGCTGTCACTTCTTTTTTCTCGAGCGCCGTCATAGCCACATTCAATAGCGCTGCTTTCAATAACGAAAAGCGCCGCCGTGAATATCCGCCAGCAACTGCGGAGTGACTTGCACGTAAGTCTCGGTGCCGGGCAGCCAGGCGTAGATCGGGTCATCGCCGGTTTTGCCGGGGTCGAAGGCTTCGTCCTTGAGCCGGGTCTTCTGGTATTTGAAGGTTCCGGTGGTTTCCATTTTCACTTTCACCCGCAGGAAAAGCGGCACCGCATACGCTGGCATTTGCTGGCGGGCGAACGCCAGCAACTCGCTGAAGTCCAGGGTCGCCAAGGACTCCGCCGGGGTGATAGCAGCCATGCCGGCACGTCCATTGGTGTTCTGGATTTCCACGCCATACGCCACGGCTTCAGAGATATTCGGGTGTTGCAGCAGGATGTTCTCGACCTCGGTGGTCGAGACGTTTTCACCCTTCCAGCGGTAGGTGTCGCCCAACCGATCCACAAACTGCGCATGGCCAAAACCAATGTTGCGCAGCAAGTCGCCCGTATTGAAGTAGCGGTCGCCCTGGGTGAACACGTCGTGGAGCACGACTTTTTCGGTTTTCTGCGGATCGGTGTAACCGTCCAGTGGCGCCTTGTCGTCGATTCTCGCCAGCAACAGACCTTGCTCGCCCTTGGCGACTTTGCGCATGAAGCCCTTGGCGTCCCGAATCGGCAGGCCGCTGTCGTGGTCGTAGGCCACCAGCTCCCAGGCCATCAGGGAAAAACCGATGGTGTTGTCGAAGTTGAGGATGTTGGTGAACCCGATGTTGCCGTCGCTGGCGGCGTATAGCTCGCAGATGTGATCAACGCCAAAGCGCGTCTTGAACTCGCGCCAGGCACCGGGCCGCAAGCCATTGCCGATCATCTTGGTCACGCGGTGCTGGTTGTCGTCGGCCGAGGGTGGTTGATCCACCAGGTAGCGGCATAATTCGCCGACATAACCGAGGGTGGTCGCCTGGTATTTGCGCACATCATTCCAGAACTGGCTGGCGCTGAACTTGCGGCGGATGGCAAATCCTGCGGCGCCGCTGATCGCCGAGCCCCAGCACACGCAGAGTCCGGTGGCGTGGTACAGCGGCAAGGTGCAATAGACGACATCCTGCGGCTGCATATTCAGGGCGATCTGGCCAAAACTCGCCGAGCTGCGCATCCAGCGACCGTGTTTGAAAACACCCGCCTTGGGCAATCCGGTGGTGCCTGAGGTGTAGATATAGAAACAAGGATCGTCGAAGAAAACCTGCTGGCTGCTGGCCGGATTCCCACTGGACGTTTGAGCGCTGGCGCTCATCAGATTGATGAAACCGTCGGGCGCATTGCCCGGATGCCGGTAGGTGTCTTGATCGGCAACGAACCAGGTGCGCGTCGGCTCGATCGACACCCGCTCGCGGACTGCACTGAAAGCCGGGACCAGTTCTTCGCCGACAATGATCGCCGCTGGTGCCACGAGGTTCAGGCTGTGGGCCAGGGTGTCGCGGGTTTGCGAGGTATTGAGCAAGGCGCTGATCGCACCGACCTTGGCCACTGCCAATATCGTCACCAGCAACTCCGGACGGTTCTCAAGAAAAACCGCGACCACATCGCCCTTTCTGATGCCTTCGCAGATCAGGTGATGGGCGATGCGATTGGCCCACTGGTTGACCTGTGCATAACTCAGCGTCACGTCCCCCTGCAGCAACGCCGGGCCGTCGGGATTGCGCAAGGTCGCTTGCTCGAACGTCCAGCCGAGGCCACACGGTTGGGTCGGGTCCTTGACGTTGGCGACTTTCATGCCTTTCACCACTCGCGGAATGGCTTTGGCAATGGAAGGCAGCTTGCGGAGCATCATGCCCCAGGTAATCGTGTCGCTCATGCTTGCTCCCGTTCGATCTTTTTATTGTCGGGTGGCGGTCTATGAGCCCGAAAATACGTCAGGGGTTCTTGAGCTGTACACGCGGTTTTTGAAATGTTTTGTATCCGCGCCCGGTGCGTTCGAGATCGGGAACCTCAGCGAGGGTGATTGGTTCCATCGAATCATGGCCGACCACGCAAAATGCAGGATGCACGATGGCCATTCATGCAGATTGCACGAAAGCAAAAAACCACTGAAAACATAACTTATTGATTTATAAGCATTTTAAAAATATCAGGTGCTGGCACAATCACTGCAACTACCTCTCCATGCTTGCCAATCAAGTGCTAACGGAGCTGATAGACATGAGCCTGATCCAAGAAAAATTTACCTCCCTGTTCTCCAACTTCGAAGTGAACACCCAACCACGTCCGGATGGCGGCATTCTGCTGACCCTGCGCAGCGCCGAAGGCAAAGTGTTCAAGCGTTCGATTTCGTACCAGCAATTGCATGCCGGCGATCAGTTGTCGTGGGTGATCAGTGCAATTCGCCGTGACCTGGCCGAACAGGCCAGCGAGCTGCCGCAGATCTCCATGCTGCAAAGCCAGCAACGGTTTGCCCTGCCGACCTATCACTCGGCGTGAACCCTGCGGTTGTGTAAAGAAATACGTTGCAAACAAACAGGCCGTGAGAGCTTTCGCTCCACGGCCTGTTTAGTTTCTGAACCTACACCGAGCCTTTGTAGGAGCGAAGCTTGCTCGCCAAGGCGGCGTGTCAGACAGTATTAATGTTGACTGACACGCCGCCTTCGCGAGCAAGCTTCGCTCCTACGGGTAGGGTGTTGTGATTTAGAAGGTGGAGGGATCAATCCGCGCAAAGCTGTCGACGGTTACATGCCCTGCCAGCTCCCCACCTTCTCGGGCCAGTCCGCAGGTGGCCATGCCAGCCGTGCGCGCCGCGTCCAGCTCTTCGACTATATCGGAGAGGAACACAATCTGCGCAGCCTCAACCCCGATGGATTGGGCGATGCGCACGTAAGACTGCGCTTCACGCTTGGGCCCCGACGTGGTGTCGAAGTAGCCGCTGAACAGCGCCGACAAATCCCCCGCCTCCGAGCAGCCGAAGATCAGCTTTTGCGCCTGGATCGAGCCCGAGGAATAAACAAACAGTTTGAAACCGTCTTGATGCCAGCGCTTGAGCGCTTCGACGGCATCCGGGTAAACGTGGCCTTTCAACTGCCCGGCCTGATAGCCCTGCTCCCACACCATGCCCTGCAATGCTTTCAGCGGCGTGGCCTTGCGGTCTTCGGCAATCCAGCCCAGCAGGATGTCGATCACCCGCTCAACATCGGCGTCCGGCTCGTTGCTGTCGCGGCGCACAGCGGCCAGTTGCTCGGCCACATCCGGGCGCTCGGCGTTTTGGCGAACGAAGTCCGGCAGGTGTTTGGCGGCGTATGGGAACAGCACGTCGAACACAAAACTCACCGCGCTGGTGGTGCCTTCGATGTCGGTGAGAATCGCTTTGATCGGCATCGGCTCAGTCCTCAAGACGCGGGAAGCGGCTGGCGATGTCTTCGCCGGTGAACTTGGCCACCCAGCCTTCAGGGTTGTTGAACAGACGGATCGCGACAAAATGCGGATGCTCGCCCATGTCGAACCAGTGCGGCGTGCCGGCCGGCACCGAGATCAGGTCGTTCTTCTCGCAGAGCACGGCGTAGACGTAATCGTCGATGTGCAGGGTGAACAGCCCACGGCCGGCGACGAAAAATCGGACTTCGTCTTCGCCATGGCGGTGTTCGTCGAGGAACTTGGCGCGCAACTCTGCTTTTTGCGGGTGATCGCTGTTCAAGCTGATCACATCGACGGTGACGTAACCGCGCTCGGTCATCAGCTTGTCAATCTGTTCCTGGTACGCGGCGATCACTTCTTCCTGGCTGGCGCCGGGCTGGATTTTCGCCGTGGCTTGCCAGCGGTCGAAACGCACGCCCTGCTCGGCCAGGGTCGAGGCGATGTCTTCGAAATGGGTCAGCACCTTGTTCGGAATGTCAGGGCTTGAGACGTGGTAAACGGACAGGCTGCTCATCAGGGCAACTCCTTAACGGTTCAGCTTTTATGGTTCAAGAGTGAGCGCATCTTCAACTCGCACTCGAACAGAAATTCAAACGCTTCAATCTGCCGCAACGCGTCGCTCATCCGCGCGCCCCAGGTGTAGAGGCCGTGGCCGCGAATCAGGTAGCCGACGCAATCGGGATGGGCTTCGAGCCAAGGCTGCACCTTGGCGGCGAGGCGCGCAATGTCCTGATCGTTGTCGAAAATCGGCACGCGCACCCGGGACTCGTGGGTCGAGACGCCGCTGAAGGCCTTTTGCAGTTCGTAATCTTCGAACTCGATGAACGCGTCTGGCGTCAGGCGCGACAGCACCGTGGCGTTCACCGAATGGGTGTGCAGCACCGCGCCGATCTCCGGGCGCCAGCTGTAGAGCTGGGTGTGCAGCAGGGTTTCGGCGGACGGCTTTTTGCCCGGTTCCAGGCTGTTGCCGGACAAGTCGGTGGTCAGCACATCATTTGGACCCAACTGGCCTTTGTGCTTGCCGGACACAGTCAACAGCGCCTCGGTCGGCGACAGGCGGGTCGAGTAATTGCTGCTGGTGGCCGGCGACCAGCCGCGGCCATACAGAAAACGCCCGGCGTCGATGATTTCCTGGGCGAGGTGTTCACGGGTAAGGCTCATGGCCTGTCCTCTTGCATACGTGTGGCAATGATAACGGCAGCGGCGAAGGCTGCGAGACTGGCAATACTAAAGGTGAACGTGGCACCAAGGGCGTTCCAGCTGTAGCCGGAGTACAACGCGCCCAATGCGCCGCCGGTGCCGGCCAGCGCGGCATAAAGCGCCTGGCCCTGCCCTTGCTGGCGCGCACCGAAGCTACGTTGCACGAACTGGATGGCAGCGGCGTGAAAGCTGCCGAACGTTGCGGCGTGCAGCACTTGGGCAAACAACAGCACCCAGAGGAATTCAGCCAACGAACCCAGCAGCAACCAGCGCACGGCCGCCAGCAGAAAGCTCACAAACAGGACCCTACGCACCGAAAAGCGCGCGAGGATCTTGCTCATGGCCAGGAACATCAGGACTTCGGCGACCACGCCGACCGCCCAGAGCATGCCGATAACGCCCCGGCTGTAACCGAGCCGTTCAAGGTGCAGGGTCAAAAAGGTGTAATAAGGCCCGTGGCTCACCTGCATCAGCGCGACGCAGCCGTAAAACGCCAACACACCGGGATTGCGCAATTGCTTGAGAAACCCGTCTCCGGCAATTCGCTCGCCCTGAACCGGTTGAGCGTTGGGCACCCACAGGCTGCTGACGACAATGCCGGCCATGATCAGCACCAGCGCCACCGGGTAGATGTCGAGGCTCAGCCATTCGAACATCCGGCCGAGCGCGACCACGGTGATGATGAAACCGATGGAACCCCAGAGGCGGATCTGACTGTAGCGCGAGGTCTGCCCTTTCAGGTGAGCGAGGGTGATGACTTCGAACTGCGGCAACACCGCGTGCCAGAAGAACGCATGCAAGGCCATGACCATCGCCAGCCAGGCGTAGGTTTTGCTGACGAAAATCAGCGAAAACGTCAGCAGTGTGCAGACGGCGCCGAAGCGCACGATGGCCAGGCGACGGCCGGTGTAGTCACCGAGCCAGCCCCAGATATTCGGCGCCACGCAGCGCATCAGCATCGGGATCGCCACCAGCTCGCCGATGCGCGCGCTGGAAAAGCCCAGGTGATCGAAGTACAGCGCCAGAAACGGTGCTGTCGAACCGAGCAAGGCGAAATAGAACAGATAAAAACTGGAAAGCCGCCAGTACGGGAGCGCCGCCACGGCCGTCAGGCCGCTGCGGCGTAAAGGTCAGCCATTAAAGCTGACCCAGCACCGGCGTGCTCACGCGCACGTCGGCATTCTGCCCACGATGACGTAGCAGATGGTCCATCAGCACGATGGCCATCATCGCTTCGGCGATCGGCGTGGCGCGGATGCCGACACACGGGTCGTGACGGCCCTTGGTGATCACGTCCACCGGGTTGCCATGAACGTCGATGGAGCGGCCCGGCGTGGTGATGCTCGAGGTCGGCTTAAGCGCGAGGTGCGCAACGATTGGCTGACCGGACGAGATGCCGCCCAAAATACCGCCGGCGTTGTTGCTGAGGAAACCTTCCGGGGTCATTTCATCGCGGTGTTCGGTGCCGCGCTGGGCAACGCTGGCGAAACCGGCGCCGATTTCCACACCCTTGACCGCGTTGATGCTCATCAGTGCATGGGCCAGTTCGGCGTCGAGGCGGTCGAAGATCGGCTCGCCGAGGCCAGGCATCACGCCTTCGGCGACGACAGTGATCTTTGCGCCGACCGAATCCTGATCACGGCGCAACTGGTCCATATAGGCCTCCAGCTCCGGCACCTTGTCCGGGTCAGGGCTGAAGAACGCGTTGTCTTCCACCGAATCCCAGGTCTTGAACGGGATTTCGATCGGGCCGAGCTGGCTCATGTAGCCGCGAATGACGATGCCCTGGGTGGCCAGGTATTTCTTGGCAATCGCACCGGCCGCCACACGCATGGCGGTTTCACGGGCGGAGCTGCGACCACCGCCGCGGTAATCGCGCTCGCCGTATTTGTGGTGGTAGGTGTAGTCGGCGTGGGCCGGGCGGAACAGATCCTTGATCGCCGAGTAGTCTTTGGACTTCTGGTCGGTGTTGCGGATCAGCAGGCCGATGGCGCAACCGGTGGTGCGACCTTCGAATACGCCGCTGAGGATTTCGACTTCGTCGGCTTCCTGGCGTTGCGTGGTGTGGCGGCTGGTGCCGGGTTTGCGGCGGTCCAGGTCGCGCTGCAAATCCTCAAGGGAAATCTCCAGCCCCGGCGGGCAGCCGTCGACAATGGCGACCAACGCCGGACCATGGCTTTCGCCCGCGGTGGTGACAGTGAACAGCTTGCCGTAGGTATTGCCGGACATGCAGGACGCTCCGTGAAATGAACCTGAATACGTAATGCGCGCCAGTATACGCAGGCTACCCAAGTAGTTCATCCTCGAACCTTATGGGTGCCCGCGAGTCCAACCGGCACCTTTGTGAATGATGGCGTGATGATGCTGCGAGTTCTAGCCTTGAGCCTTACCCTGTTTACCGGCTTTGCCCAGGCCACTGTCCTGCAACGCCCGATCACGTTGGATACCGGCACCGGCGAGCTTTTCGGCTCGCTGTTGCTGCCGAAATCCGAGACCCCGGTGCCGGTTGTCCTGATTATTTCCGGCTCTGGTCCTACGGATCGTGACGGAAATAACCCCGATGGCGGACGCAACGACAGCCTCAAGCGGCTGGCCTGGGTGCTGGCCAAACACAACATCGCTAGCGTGCGTTACGACAAGCGCGGCGTGGCGGCGAGCCTTGCGGCGACGCCGGACGAGCGCAATCTGTCGGTGGAAGCCTATGTGGCCGATGCCGAGGCCTGGGGCCGCAAGCTCAAGACCGATCCGCGCTTTGGCCAGCTGATTTTGCTGGGCCACAGCGAAGGCGCCTTGATTGCCAGCCTCGCGGCACCGAGCGTCGAAGCCGCAGCGGTCATCTCCATGTCCGGCAGCGCCCGGCCGATCGATGAGGTGTTGCGTCAGCAATTGAGCAATCGCCTGCCACCGCCGCTGATGCTGCGCAGCAATGAACTGCTCGACAGCCTCAAGGCCGGCAAAACCGACGACAACGTGCCACCGCAGTTGCAGGTGATCTTCCGCCCGAGTGTGCAGCCGTATCTGATTTCGTTGTTCCGTCAGGATCCGGCGGCAGCGTTCGGCAAGTTGAAGATGCCGGCGCTGATCATTCAGGGCAGCAACGACATCCAGGTCGGCGTCGGTGACGCCCGAATGCTAAAGGCGGCAAAACCGGACGCCGAACTGGCGCTGATCGAAGGCATGAACCACGTCATGCGCATCGTGCCCAACGACGTGAAACGGCAAATGGCCTCTTACAAGGATCCACAATTGCCCCTGGCCGCCGAACTTGGTGCACGAATCCTCGGGTTTATTGACGGACTTCGCGCCAGTTAAGAGGCTTTTGCCCTCCAGTCCTGAAAAAAACGGCCGATAAGCCTTTGTCGCCAGCGCTATGACTGGCGACAAGCAGAGCTTGGACAGGATCTCGCCGTTATGACTGATACCCAGACTTCACCCGACACGACCGCTGAAAAAGACGCACCGCCAGCGGTCGAGCTGCCGTGGGCGGACGTCCACGTCGAGCACCACAAGATGCTCCGTCTGGCGCCGCTGCAGACCGACCGCAACACCGGTGGGCGGCCGCTGCGCTTTGTCGAGTTCGGTTACGCCGACCGCAACAGCAAGGACTACAGCCTGATGCGCATGAGCATCAAGCTGCCTGGCCAGCGCGTGCGCAAAGAGCAGAACCACTTGGACGTGTGGGTCAATCACACCACCAAACGTGTGCATTTCGAGCCCGATAGCGGCTTGCAGATTGAACCGATCAACCGTGGCATCGGCCGGTTCATGGCCGCCCAAGGGATCACCTGGGCGAAAAAGCGTTGGCCCGGCTACACGGTCGACGGCACCGATCTGAACAATAAAGATGCGTTGAACGAAGACACCCGCCTGCGCCGCGATCACTTTCTGAAGGCGCATGGGTTTGAGGTGGTCTACGCCGACGCCCAGCATTTGAAAGGCAGCGTCAAAGAAGTAAAGGTCGAAGACCTTGTGGGTGACTGGAACAGCGAAAAGCTGCAACTGGTGGAAATCCTTGAAGCCGCGCAGATGCTTCAGCAGGCCGAGCAGAATCTGGCCGAGCAGGAAGTGAAGCTGAAGAAACACGAAGAAAAGGTCAGCAAGTACAAGCGTGAAGACGCCGGGCTGCGCTTTACCATTACGTGTCTGGTGGCGTTTGCGGTGTTTCAGGCGGGGTTGTTGATCTGGATTGCTACGCACCGCTGATTGCTTTTGGTGGCGAGGGGATTTATCCCCGTTGGACTGCGTAGCAGTCCCTCTTTTGGGGGCCGCTTCGCAGCCCAACGGGGATAAATCCCCTCGCCACAAAAGCCAATTCAGTCAGACGCGGGAAGCGAACAGGGCCTGATGATCGCGGCACTGCTCTGCGCTCAACATGAACACACCATGCCCGCCGCGTTCGAAATCGAGCCAGGCGAAGTCGACTTCCGGGTACAACGCCTCGACGTGAACCTGGCTGTTGCCCACTTCAACAATCAGCAAGCCCTTCTCGGTCAAATGATCTGCCGCCTCGGCGAGCATCCGTCGCACCAGGTTCAAACCATCATCACCGCAGGCCAGGCCTAGCTCGGGTTCGTGCTGATATTCGTCCGGCATGTCGGCGAAATCTTCCGCATCGACGTAGGGCGGGTTCGACACGATCAGGTCGAAACGCTGACCCGGCAAGCCATCAAACCCGTCACCCTGAACGGTGTAGACCCGCTCATCAACGCCGTGACGCTCAATGTTCTGGTTGGCCACTTCTAGCGCTTCGAACGACAGATCGGCCAGCACCACTTCGGCGTTCTGGAATTCGTAGGCGCAGGCGATGCCGATGCAGCCGGAACCGGTGCACAGGTCCAGAATCCGCGCAGGCTCGGCGCCCAGCCAGGGTTCAAAGCGTTTTTCGATCAGCTCGCCAATCGGTGAACGCGGGATCAGTACGCGCTCGTCGACGATGAACGACATGCCACAAAACCACGCTTCGCCCAGCAGGTAAGCAGTCGGGATGCGCTCTTCGATACGGCGCTTGAGCAGGCGTTGCAGGTTGACCAACTCGTCCTCTTCCAGATTGCAGTCGAGGTAGCTGTCGGCGATTTCCCACGGCAGGTGCAAGGCACCCAACACCAGTTGACGGGCTTCGTCCCAGGCGTTGTCGGTCCCATGGCCGAAAAACAGATCCTCCCCATGGAAGTGGCTGACGGCCCAACGGATATGGTCACGCAGGGTACGAAGGCGGGAAGTGATCACGGGGGTAAACTCCAGAAAAAACGACTGGCGATTCTAACAGCCAAAACGCGCCACGACGACGCGGGAAAACAGCGGATCGGATGTAGGACACATCCATTTTTGCTGTTGGCTACTGAACAAAACCTGCATCTTGACAAGGCTGCACGCCAGCAACGACGGCGTCTACGATAGTAGCGATTCACAGAACCGCTCAGCCAGAGGACAATGTCGCAAAAGCCCCACTCCAAGGAGCCCCAGAATGTCCGTTCCACAAACGATGTTTCAACTCAGCGGTCGCGGTTACCCGGCGGCCAAACTGAGCCAAGCGACCCTCATCATCATCGATGCCCAGAAAGAATACCTCAGCGGCCCGCTGGCCCTGAGCGGCATGGATGCTGCCGTCGCGAACATCAAGCAACTGGTCGCCGCTGCCCGTGCAGCCGGTCGTCCGATCGTGCATGTGCGCCATCTCGGCACTGTCGGCGGGCTGTTCGATCCACAGGGCGAACGCGGTGAGTTCATCCCGGGCCTGGAGCCACAGGCGGACGAAACCATTATCGGCAAACTGCTGCCGAGTGCGTTTCACGGCACCGAATTGCTGGAACGCTTGCAGAACCTGGGTTCCCTGGACCTGATCGTGTGCGGCTTCATGAGCCACTCCAGTGTCAGCACTACCGTGCGTGCAGCAAAGAACCTGGGCTTTCGCTGCACTCTGGTTGAAGACGCCTGCGCGACGCGCGATTTGCCCTACAAAGGTGGTGTACTCACGGCCGAGCACGTTCAACAGACCGAAATGGCGATCATGGCGGACAACTTCGCCACCCTCGCACTGACTCACGAACTGATTTGATCGGCTTCGAAGAGCGGTCAATACCGCCGCTCATCCGCAAAAGCCTCTCATTTGCTGCAATTGACTTAGCCTCAGGAACAACCCGGACAACTCCCGGTCGAAGGGCCGATACCCATTGAGGAAGGTCGGAATGAAGTTATCCGATGGTTTTGATGCACGCCGCTTGCGGCCCAAGGGCCAACGCAACTGGCGTTTTCGATTCGGCGCAGCTTTTGCTGCCTTGCTGGCGACGTGCGGTGTGTTGCTGGCCATGGCCGGTGCCGCCAGTCTGCTGGGCCGTCCCCCGGCCCTGGGCGAGTTGAATGCCAGCCCGCTGGGCTCGGCGATCATTCTGGCGGTTGGCCTGTTCGTGCTTTATATCGGGGTGTGGCTGTGGCGTCGCTGCCGTCGCCGCTCGCGCCAGTCGCGAGAGCTGAACATGTCCCCGCACCTGATGAAAAAACACGATTGAATCAAAGGCCCGGCGCTCAGGCGGGCCTCAATTGTTATGGATAGCGCCTCGACTTGGGTAGACTGGCCGCCCTTCGCGGAGGCTGACATGCAAGACGACGATTTTTCCCTGTTCAAAAGTGCGATCCAAGGCGTCAAGCCGATCAAGCACGATCGCGCCGAAACCGGCAAACCCAAGGCCGACCGTGCGCAAATCGCCAAGCTACGCCAGGCCGCGACCGTTCGCACCGATGCCACCACCGTTGATGGTCTGTCTGACCAGTTCGTGATCGATGTCGGTCCGGAAGACGAACTGATGTGGGCCCGCGACGGTGTTCAGGAAAGCCAGATGCGCAAGCTCAAGATCGGACAGATCCCGTTCGAAGGCAGCCTCGACCTGCATGGCATGAACGTGGAGAAAGCCCGGGAAACCCTCTGGGCATTCCTGGCCGAAGCGACCAAATTCGAAATCCGCTGCGTGCGTGTCACCCACGGCAAAGCCGTGCGTCTGGACGGCAAGCGGCCGATGATCAAAAGCCACGTCAACACCTGGTTGCGTCAGCATTCACAGGTGCTCGGCTTCACCTCGTGCCAACCGAAACATGGCGGTGCCGGCGCGGTTTATGTGATGCTCAAACGGACCATGATGGAGGGTCGTGACGAGTAAAGCTGTCGCTTCACGCTTGCAGCGCCGTGCCCTATGGCAATTTTCTTTAAAACGACTCGACTGGCTTATTTGCCTGCTGATCCAGCTTTTTTTGGTCAAGCTTTGGAAAGGAAAACTTTAAAATCAAATAAGCATCTTTACCTACGCTATTGACGATTAGATCTACGGTCCTCACATTGTCAGGGGCCAATAATAATAATCGACGAAAGTTTTTAGCATATCCAATCGAAACTCTATTATCTATGAAAGTATAAGCAACATGACCCGCCCCCAAGGCCATACTTTCATAATTAGAAACTCCGATTTTTACATCCTCGGCTTTTGTCAATCTGCTCGCCAGATAAAGTATATCGATAGTAGATTCCCCATTGCTAATCACTGCCATGCCAAAGCTCTTCCTAACGGCAGCCATGGCGCGCAGGTACAACTCACGATCAAACGGGGAACGTAGCGAAACCATCGAAAGCTTGTCATTTTTGAAAACTAGCGATGCTGTGAATTTATTTTCAATAAAAACCAATTCAGTACATTTAGCCGTAGTACCTACCTGCGACGAACAATCATGATAACCGGTAGCCTCAGTATACTTTGAGATAGGTGAGTCATAAGCGTAGTTTTTAAACAGGTTGTCAGTTGCAACTGCATTCTGCGCACTCGAGATAATGGCTACCATGGACAGGGCCAGCGCACAGGTTTTTTTAAACATGGATTCCGTTCCTGGGATAGAGGGCAAGGGATAGCCCAATGCTATCAGCCCTAGATCAGATTTGTCTCTTCAACCCAAGCAGGCCGGTGTGGTCTGCAGATACCTCAGGTCAGCACCGACCGGATTGAAGGTTCACGCCCGCCGGCCATACAACTGCCGACACACTTAAGCTACCATGTGCAGCACGACGGGTATGAAACCCTGCAATCACTGCCTTTAAGCTCGGTCAAAGCGTCAGATGCTGTCGACCTATGCCCTGTGGACCTCCAGCACCGACTGGATGACCTAGGCAAACGAAACAGCTCGATTGATACAAAATTGGTACAGACAGAATAAGTACCCTCCTGAAACCCTTATGGAATCAGCCTCTGTGACACTGGAACAGAATTACACCGCGATTCTCGGCCAATTGGGCGAGGACGTCTCCCGCGAGGGCCTGCTCGACACGCCAAAGCGTGCCGCCAAAGCCATGCAGTACCTTTGCCGCGGCTATGAACAGACACTGGAAGAAGTCACCAACGGTGCCTTGTTCAGCTCCGACAACAGCGAAATGGTGCTGGTCAAGGACATCGAGCTCTACTCGTTGTGCGAACACCACCTGCTGCCGTTTATCGGCAAGGCGCACGTTGCGTACATCCCGAGCGGCAAAGTGTTGGGCCTGTCGAAAGTCGCGCGGATCGTCGATATGTACGCTCGCCGCCTGCAGATCCAGGAAAACCTCAGCCGCCAGATCGCCGATGCGGTCCAGCAAGTCACCGGCGCCTTGGGCGTTGCGGTGGTGATCGAGGCCAAGCACATGTGCATGATGATGCGCGGTGTGGAGAAACAGAACTCGTCGATGATCACGTCGGTGATGCTGGGTGAGTTCCGCGAAAACGCGGCGACCCGCAGCGAGTTTCTCAGCCTGATCAAGTAATTTGTTACACGAAGAAAACCGGCATTCATCGCCGGTTTTTTTTCGCCCGAGAAAAATCAGGTAAGCTGCGCGCCTTCCGTTCGCCCTGTGAGGCTTATTCCGTGTTCGTAAAAGCGCTTCGTGTCGGCCTTGGCCAACTGATCATCTTCATCGACTTCATCACCCGTCCAGGCAAAAAGCAGCGCCCTGCCGCCGCTCAGGCCCAGGTCGAAACGGCCGCCAAGGACCTGACGTTGTATCAGTTCCACGCCTGCCCGTTCTGCGTGAAAACCCGCCGCACGCTGCGTCGCCTGAATGTGCCGGTGGCATTGCGCGATGCGAAGAACAGCGAACAGGATCGCCAGACCCTGCTTGAGCAAGGTGGAAAGATCAAGGTGCCGTGCCTGCGCATTGAAGAGAATGGGCAGACCACCTGGATGTATGAGTCCAAGGCGATTATTGATTATCTGGATAAGCGGTTCGCAGCGGCCTGATGGTTTTGTGGTGATTTGACTGACGCCATCGCGGGCAAGCCCGCTCCCACAGTGATCTGTGGTGCACACAAAACCTGTGGGAGCGGGCTTGCCCGCGATGAGGCCCGCACCAACACTGCAAATCCCGAACAGAAAAAACCGGCCGATCGCCGGTTTTTTTTCGCCCGCACACCGGCGAGACGGCTCGCGAAAGCCTCCCTCCCAGCGATATATCCCTATTGCCAAACTTTTCGTCTACAAAACCAAAAACATTATTTGCTTTATTTGTATACAAAAGCATAATCCACTTCGTGCGAGTTTCTGACCAGCCGGTCAACAAATTCGCAAGTGCCTCAAAGGGCCGCTGCCACCCTCATGGGTCCGGCCCTGGAAATAAAAATAAAACTCTTGAGGAGTATTCGCTGTGGAAAGCCGCAAATCCGAAGCCCCGACGTTGGAACTCTCGCCGCCGTTACGCAATGGCTGGCTGGAGCGCATCTTCAAACTCAGCTTGCATGGCACCACGGTGAAGACCGAGCTGATTGCCGGTCTGACAACCTTCATCACCATGGCCTACATCATCTTCGTCAACCCCAACATCATGGCCGACGCCGGGATCGATCACGGTGCCGCGTTCGTCGCGACCTGCATCGCTGCTGCCCTGGGTTGCCTGTTGATGGGCCTTTACGCCAACTGGCCGGTCGGCCTCGCGCCTGGCATGGGTTTGAACGCGTTCTTCACCTACACCGTGGTCGGCACCATGGGCTACAACTGGGAAACCGCCCTTGGCGCGGTGTTTGTTTCCGGTGTGTTGTTCATGTTCCTGACCTTTTCGCGGATTCGCGAATGGCTACTCAACAGCATTCCTGTGAGCTTGCGTTATGCCATGGGCGCCGGCGTAGGTCTGTTCCTGGGGTTGATCGGCCTGAAAACCGCCGGCATCGTCGTCGATAGCCCGGCCACCCTGATCAAACTCGGCTCTCTGCGCGAACCCGGCCCGCTGCTGGCCGCCATCTGCTTCCTGATGATCGCCGTGCTCAGCTACCACAAAGTGTTCGGTGCAATCCTCATCAGCATCATCACCGTGACCCTCGCGGGCTGGGGCCTGGGCCTCGTCCACTACGAAGGCATCATGTCTGCCCCGCCGAGCCTGGCGCCGACCTGGATGGCCATGAATGTTGCCGGCGTATTCAACGTCAGCATGATCAGCGTGGTGCTGGCCTTCCTGTTCGTGCACATGTTCGACACCGCTGGCACCCTGATGGGCGTCGCCCAGCGCGCCAACCTGGTGAACGCTGACGGCCGCATCGAAAACCTCTCCCGCGCCATGAAAGCCGACAGTGCGTCCAGCGTGTTTGGTGCGGTGGTGGGTGTTCCTCCCGTCACCAGCTACGTGGAAAGTGCCGCGGGTGTAGCGGCGGGTGGTCGGACTGGTCTTACCGCCGTGACCGTAGGTGTGCTATTTATTGCGGCAATGTTTTTCGCACCGCTGGCTGGCATGATTCCCGCTTACGCCACCGCCGGTGCGCTGATTTATGTGGCGATGCTGATGATGGGCGGTATGGCGCACATTGAGTGGGACGAAGCGACCGACAGCATTCCGGCGATCGTCACCGCGATCATGATGCCGCTGACCTTCTCGGTCGCCGACGGCATCGCGCTGGGTTTTATCACGTACGTGGTGCTGAAGGCTTTCACCGGTAAGCACAAGGAAATCTCCGTCAGTCTGTGGGTGCTGTGCGCGATCTTCATCGCCAAGTTCATTTTCTTGTAAGCCGTCCACGTTTCAAAAACAGTGTTTCAAAACAGCCTCACCCCGGCGGGTGGGGCTTTTGCACAAATGGAGGAAAGTGATGAGTCTGGAAACCTGGCTGCTGTTCAGCGCCGCTGCGCTGGTGGTGATCCTGATCCCGGGGCCCCTGTCTTTGCTGATGATCAGCAACAGTCTGAATTACGGTTTGCGCCGTTCTTACCCGGCGTTTCTGGGCGGCGTGTTTGCTTCGATCTGCCTGTTAAGCGCTTCCGCACTTGGCTTGGGTGCGTTGCTGCTGGCATCGGAACAGCTGTTCAGCGCGCTGAAAATCGTCGGCGCCCTGTACCTGTTCTACCTCGCCTGGCAGAGCTGGCAGCAATCGCGGCTGCCCTCCGTCGGCGCTGAAGTGCCCCAGGCTGCGCCAGTGCCACGCTTTCGCGCACTGTTCGGGCGCGCGTTTGTGCTGGGTGCGAGCAATCCGAAAGACATTCTGTTCTTCGCCGCTTTCCTTCCGCAGTTCCTCAGTGCCGGGCAACCGTTCCTGCCGCAATTGCTGGTGATGATTGCAACGTGGACCGTACTGGATTTGCTGTGCAAGTTGGCTTACGGGCTGGGAGCCCACGGCGCGGCGCGGTACTTGCGCAGTGGCAAGGGGCAGAGTTGGTTTAATCGGGTGAGTGCGGGGTTGTTCAGTGGTGCCGGTGCGGCTTCGTTGTTGAGCCGCTAAAGTCTAAAGCATCGCTAGCAGGCTAGCTCCCACATTGGATTTGCGGCGTTCGCAAGCCTCCTGTGGGAGCTAGCCTGCTAGCGATTACGCCTGCACGGACGCCACGTTTCACCAGGCAAAAAAAAGCCCGCAGTGTGAGCGGGCGAAAGACCAAAGAAGCTATATGCGCAGTCGCTTCCAGGTTGAGGCAGCTGCTTGGGGGATCAGCTGCCGCGGTACGTGGAATAGCTGTACGGCGAAATCAGCAACGGCACATGGTAGTGATCCTGTTCCGCAGAGATGCCAAACCGCAGCACCACCACATCCAGAAACGCCGGCTCCGGCAGCTGAACGCCGCGGGCGCGGTAGTAATCGCCCGCATGAAACTGAACCTGATAGACCCCGGAACGGTAGTCATCGCCTTGCAGCAACGGAGCATCGACACGGCCGTCGCTGTTGGTGATCGCGCTGGCGACCAATTCCAGCTGCGAGCCTTCAACGCGGTACAACTCGACCTTGATCGAGCTGCCCGGGCAACCGTGTGCAGCGTCCAAAACGTGTGTAGTCAAACGTCCCATTGATTCTGCGCGCCTGCTGCATGGAGCAGTCAGACCTCGCGCCTCCCGAAGTCAGTTGAAAAGGAGACCGCACCGATTCGGAGCACGAAACGCTGCGGCGAGCGATTGATTAAGACACTTTTCATAAAAATTGTACACAATAAAAACGACATTTTTAGCGCTACCCTCGCCATTCATGGAAATACGGAAAATCTAACGCCAAACCATACGTTCAAAGGATCTTCCCTCCATAAGCTGACCATTCAGGCAGGTTTCTTGCAACAACATGAACAAATGACAGCTCATCAAAAATGCAAAAAATCAGGCTTACAAAGTGAACATAAAGTTGTATACAATCAGCCCATCGCTGTGACGCCAGCCTGACTTCCCATCTGCAGGCACGCCACACAACCTGTCAACGAATAAGAAGGAAGACTGCAGTGAGCGCTGACTACCCACGCGACCTGATCGGTTACGGCAGTAACCCTCCTCACCCACACTGGCCGGGCAATGCCCGCATAGCCCTGTCGTTCGTGCTCAATTACGAAGAAGGCGGCGAGCGCAACATCCTGCACGGCGATAAAGAATCCGAAGCCTTCCTGTCGGAGATGGTCTCGGCGCAGCCGCTGCAGGGCGAGCGCAACATGAGCATGGAATCGCTTTACGAGTATGGCAGCCGAGCCGGCGTCTGGCGGATTCTGAAACTGTTCAAGGAATTCGACATTCCGCTGACCATCTTCGCCGTGGCCATGGCCGCCCAGCGTCACCCGGATGTGATCCGCGCGATGGTCGAGGCCGGCCACGAAATCTGCAGCCACGGTTATCGCTGGATCGACTACCAGTACATGGACGAAGCGCAGGAACGCGAGCACATGCTCGAAGCGATCCGCATCCTCACCGAAATCACCGGCGAGCGCCCACTGGGCTGGTACACCGGCCGCACCGGCCCGAACACCCGTCGCCTGGTGATGGAAGAAGGCGGTTTCCTCTACGACTGCGACACCTACGACGACGACCTGCCCTACTGGGAACCGAACAACCCGACCGGCAAGCCGCACCTGGTGATCCCGTACACGCTGGACACCAACGACATGCGCTTCACCCAGGTCCAGGGTTTCAACAAGGGCGACGACTTCTTTGAATACCTCAAAGACGCCTTCGACGTGCTGTATGCCGAAGGCGCCGATGCACCGAAAATGCTGTCGATCGGCCTGCACTGCCGACTGATCGGCCGTCCGGCGCGTCTGGCCTCGCTCAAACGCTTTATCGAATACGCTAAAAGTCATGAACAGGTGTGGTTTAGCCGTCGCGTCGACATCGCTCGCCACTGGCACGAAACCCACCCGTACCAAGAGGCTGCCAAATGAGCACCTTTCAAACGCTGAAACCCTCGACCCTGGCCCGCGACGCGTTTGTCGCCGCTTTCGCCGACATCTACGAACATTCGCCATGGGTGGCCGAGAAGGCCTTCGATTTGGGCCAGGACGCCTCGATCGACGAGATCGAAACCCTGCACCAACGCATGAGCGACATCCTGTTGAGCGCCGATCACGAAAGCCAACTGGCCCTGATCAACGCTCACCCGGACCTGGCCGGCAAAGCCGCCGTCCAGGGCCAACTGACCGAAGCCAGCACCAATGAACAGGCTGGCGCCGGTATTCACCAATGCACGGCCGAAGAGTTTTCTCGCTTCACCGAGCTGAACGACGCCTACAAGGCCAAGTTCAAGTTTCCCTTCATCATGGCGGTAAAAGGCAGCAACCGGCATCAGATCCTCGCGGCGTTCGAAACGCGCATTCACAACTCGGCAGACACCGAATTCAAATGCGCGCTGGCGGAGATCAACAAGATCGCCTTGTTCCGTTTACTGACCCTATAGCGAGCCTGGCCCGAGAAACCTCATGAACGCTTGCGTTTCCCAGGGCCCTGCAAGCATCCCAAGCCAACTTATTAAAGGCAGACAAGAAGAATGAAAGCTTACGCCGTACCTTTCGAGAAGTTCGTCAACCTGGCCGACGCCCGTCTGGGCACCAAAATCATCTCGGTCACCGATGACTGGTTCGCTGATGCCAACCGCCTGTTCCAGCCGACTCCGGCTGTGTGGAAAGAAGGCGTGTTCGATGACAACGGCAAGTGGATGGACGGCTGGGAGTCGCGCCGCAAGCGCTTCGAAGGCTACGACAGCGCGGTGATCCGCCTGGGCGTACCGGGTTCGATCAAAGGCGTGGACATCGACACTTCATTCTTCACCGGCAACTTCCCGCCATCGGCGTCCCTGGAGGCCTGCTTCCTGGCTTCGGGTGAGCCGGACGACAACACCCAGTGGACTGAAGTGCTGTCGGCCGTCGAGCTGCAAGGCAACAGCCATCACTACCACGAAATCAGCAACGACCAGGCGTTCAGCCATCTGCGCTTCAACATCTATCCGGATGGTGGCGTGGCCCGTCTGCGTGTGTACGGCATTCCGTTCCGCGACTGGTCCGCTGTCGGCGACAACGAGCAGGTTGACCTGGCTGCAGCCCTCAACGGTGGCCGCGCCCTCGCCTGCTCCGACGAACACTTCGGCCGCATGAGCAACATCCTCAACCCGGGCCGTGGCATCAACATGGGCGACGGCTGGGAAACCGCACGTCGTCGTACGCCGGGCAATGACTGGGTCATCGTCGCGCTGGGTCATGCCGGCGAGATCGAGAAAGTCATCGTCGACACCCTGCACTTCAAAGGCAACTACCCGGACACGTGCTCGATCCAGGGCGCGTTCGTGAAGGGCGGAACTGACAGCCAGATCGAAACCCAGTCGCTGTTCTGGCGCGAACTGCTGCCGGCGCAGAAACTGGAAATGCACGCCGAACACACCTTCGCCGAGCAGATCAAGGCGCTGGGTCCTATCACCCACATCCGCCTGAACGTGTTCCCGGATGGTGGTGTTAGCCGCCTACGGGTATTGGGCAAGGTCGCTAAATAAGCGCTGAACCCAATCGCCAGCAGGCTGGCTCCCACAGGGGAATGCATTCCAAATGTGGGAGCTAGCCTGCTAGCGATAGCAATAGAACAAACAACACAGAACTCAAGGTAAGAAGACCAGCATGCGCACACTGACGATTGAACCGCTGACCAAAGAAGCCTTCGCCCCTTTCGGTGACGTGATCGAAACCGACGGCAGCGATCACTTCATGATCAACAACGGTTCGACCATGCGCTTCCATAAACTGGCGACGGTGCAAACCGCCACGCCAGAGGACAACGCGATCATCAGCATCTTCCGCGCCGACGCGCAGGACATGCCGCTGACCGTCTGCATGCTGGAGCGTCACCCGCTGGGCAGCCAGGCTTTCATTCCGCTGCTCGGCAACCCCTTTCTGATCGTGGTCGCGCCACTTGGCGATGAACCTGTATCAGGCTTGGTCCGCGCCTTCGTCACCAACGGCAGGCAGGGCATTAATTACCATCGCGGCGTTTGGCACCATCCGGTGCTGACGATCGAAAAGCGGGATGACTTCCTGGTGGTTGATCGCAGTGGCACAGGCAATAACTGCGATGAGCATTTTTTCAAAGAGGATGAGCGTTTGATCCTTGCCCCCCACCAATAAGAGAAGGTCTGATCACTCGACAACAGAGTGACAGGCGAGAGGTAAAGACTGTGGAAGCACATCTGTTGGAATGGCTGAACCTGAGCGTGCGCTGGGTTCACATGATTACTGGCGTGGCCTGGATCGGTGCGTCGTTCTATTTCGTCTGGCTGGAAAACAACCTCAATCGGGTCAACCCGAAAAGCGGTCTGGCCGGCGATCTGTGGGCGATCCATGGCGGCGGTATCTACCACCTGGAAAAATACAAACTGGCCCCACCGACCATGCCGGACAACCTGCACTGGTTCAAATGGGAAGCCTACTTCACCTGGCTGTCGGGGATCGCGCTGCTGTGCGTGGTGTTCTACTCCAATCCGACGCTGTACCTGCTGGCACCCGGCAGCAGCCTGACCGGCCCTGAAGGGGTCGCACTGGGCATTGCTTCGTTGTTCGTCGGCTGGTTCGTCTACTCCTTCCTCTGCGACTCGGCCCTGGGCAAACGCCCTGCCCTGCTTGGTTTCATCCTGTTCGTGCTGATCATCGGCGCTGCTTACGGCTTCAGCAAGGTGTTCAGCGGTCGTGGTGCGTACCTGCACGTCGGCGCGATCATCGGCACCATCATGGTCGGCAACGTGTTCCGCATCATCATGCCGGCGCAGCGCGCCCTGGTGGCGGCGATTGCCGAGAACCGCACGCCCGATCCGGCGCTGCCGGCCAAAGGCTTGCTGCGTTCGCGTCACAACAACTACTTCACCTTGCCAGTGCTGTTCATCATGATCAGCAACCACTTCCCGAGCACCTACGGCAGCCAATACAACTGGCTGATCCTGGCCGGGATCGCGGTGCTGGCGGTGTTGGTGCGTCACTACTTCAACACCCGTCACGACAGCCACAAGTTCGCCTGGACCTTGCCTGTCGCGGCTGTTGGCATGATCTGCCTGGCCTACGTGACTGGCCCGGCGCAAATGCCGAGCGCACCTGAAGTGGCCAAGGCTCCTGGCACCATCGAGTACCAGCCGCTGCCGGAAACCGCCGTCGGTGGTGGTGCCAAACCTGCCGCTGCGAAACCTGCTGAAGCACCGGTCCAGGCGTCAAACGCCGGCCCGAGTTTCGACAAGGTGCACAGTGTGATCCAGGAACGTTGCTCGGTGTGCCATTCGGCCAAACCGACCAGTCCGCTGTTCAGTGCCGCGCCGGGCGGTGTGATGTTCGACACCCCCGAGCAGATCCGTCAGAACGCCGCGCGGATCCAGGCGCAAGCCGTCACCACCCAGATCATGCCACTGGGCAACATCACCCAGATGACCCAGCAGGAACGTGACCTGATCGGTGCATGGATTGTTCAGGGAGCCCCCACCAACTAATCGTTGAAAAGCTTCGCGGGCAAGCCTCGCTCCTACAGATTTATGTCGTTCACAAATGATGCGACCGACCCAATACCTGTAGGAGCGAGGCTTGCCCGCGAACGGCCGCGCCGCGGTCCCCCTGATGCACAAAATCACAAGAATAAAAAAGATCCGAGGTGTTGCATGTCCGAGCTATCCAAAGCGCGCATCCCCGACGCACCCGCTATTCAGCGATTGCCCCTTTTGCAACTGATCCTGGTCGGCCTGCAACACGTTCTGCTGATGTACGGCGGAGCCATCGCGGTGCCGCTGATCATCGGGCAGGCCGCCGGCCTGAGTCGTGAAGAAATCGCCTTCCTGATCAACGCCGACCTGATGGTCGCCGGCATCGCCACCATCGTACAATCGCTGGGCATCGGCCCGATGGGCATCCGTATGCCGGTGATGATGGGTGCCAGTTTCGCCGCCGTCGGCAGCATGGTCGCCATGGCGGGCATGCCGGGCATCGGCCTGCAAGGGATCTTCGGCGCGACCATCGCCGCCGGTTTCTTCGGCATGATCATCGCCCCGTTCATGTCCAAAGTCGTACGCTTCTTCCCGCCGCTGGTGACCGGCACGGTCATCACCTCGATTGGTTTGTCGCTGTTCCCCGTGGCCGTCAACTGGGCGGGCGGCGGTGCTGGCGCCACTCAATTCGGCTCACCGATTTACCTGGCCATCGCCGCGCTGGTGCTGGCCACCATCCTGCTGGTCCACCGCTTCATGCGCGGGTTCTGGGTCAATATTTCCGTGCTGATCGGCATGTGCCTCGGCTACGTGATTTGCGGGCTGATCGGCATGGTCGACCTCAGCGGCATGGCGGATGCGCCATGGCTGCAGATCGTCACCCCACTGCATTTCGGCATGCCCAAGTTTGAACTCGCACCGATCCTGTCCATGTGCCTGGTGGTGGTGATCATCTTCGTCGAGTCCACCGGGATGTTCCTCGCCCTGGGCAAAATCACCGGCCAGGAAGTCTGCCCACGGATGCTGCGTCGCGGCTTGCTGTGTGATGCCGGCGCCTCGTTCTTCGCCGGTTTCTTCAACACCTTCACTCACTCCTCCTTCGCGCAGAACATCGGCCTGGTGCAGATGACCGGCGTGCGTTGCCGTTCGGTGACCATCGTTGCCGGTGGTTTGCTGGTGCTGCTGAGCCTGCTGCCGAAAGCGGCATTCCTGGTGGCATCGATTCCGCCGGCGGTGCTGGGCGGCGCGGCGATTGCGATGTTCGGCATGGTCGCCGCCACCGGGATCAAGATTCTCCAGGAAGCCGACATCGGTGATCGTCGCAACCAGTTGCTGGTGGCGGTGAGCATCGGCATGGGACTGATCCCGGTGGTGCGTCCGGAGTTCTTCGCGCACTTGCCGTTGTGGATGAGTCCGATCACCCACAGCGGTATTGCGATGGCGACGCTGAGTGCGCTGTCGCTGAACCTGCTGTTCAACATTCTTGGCGGCCGCGAACGTGCGGCGATCAACGACTGCCACGCTCACCCGCACTCACCCACCAGCGCCACAAGCCCCCTGTGGGAGCGAGCCTGCTCGCGATAGCGATATCACATTCAACATCAATGTTGACTGAACCGACGCCATCGCGAGCAGGCTCGCTCCCACAGGTTGGGGCTGCCTGTGCCTCAAACAATAAAAACAAGAGGGAGCAACAGATGATTCGGACACAGAAAAACCTGCTGTTGGGCGGCAGTCTCCTGGCCGCAAGCCAGGCCATGGCCGGCGATTTATTGCTGTGGCAGACCAACAGCCTGAGCTATTTGTACGGCAAGGATTTCGCGGTCAACCCGTCGATCCAGCAGACGATAACCTTTGAGCATGCCGACCGCTGGAAGTACGGCGACAACTTTCTGTTCGTCGACAGCACTTACTACAACGGCGAGAAAGACCGGAACAAAGGCGTTCACGCCTATTACGGCGAGTTCAGTCCGCGCCTCTCCTTCGGCAAAATCCTCGACCGCCGTTTCGAATTCGGCCCGATCAAGGACGTGTTGCTGGCCATGACCTACGAGAATGGCGAAGACGACACCGAGGCCTATCTGATCGGCCCCGGCTTCGACCTCGCGGTGCCAGGTTTCAACTTTTTCACCTTGAACTTCTACTATCGCCAGACCGAAGGCTCGCGCCCTGGCGACGATGTCTGGCAGATCACGCCGGCTTGGTCCTACTCCCTGCCATTGGGCAACTCGAACCTGTTGATCGACGGCTACATCGATTGGGTCGTGGACAACGACCAGAACTCACACGGCACCTACCACGCCAACCTGCACGTCAATCCGCAGATCAAGTACGACCTGGGCAAAGCCCTCGGCTGGCGGGAGAAACAGGTGTACGTCGGCGTCGAGTACAGCTACTGGAAAGACAAGTACGGCATCGAAAACAACGGCAACTTCGACACCAATGAAAACACCACCAGCCTGCTGGTGAAGGTGCACTTTTAAGATGGCCCGCAACCGTGCTCCAAACCTGTCGTCGGTGCGCTGTTGCGGGGCACTTGAGACCTGGCCAAGGAGTCAGTATTCTCCGCGGCCGCCTGAATCCGCTTTAAAAAAAAGCCCGGATTTAATTCCTGACCAGAAAGCCAACTTATCCCGGCTCTGGACGGTTCCAAGGCACTCCAACCCCCCTCTCAATCGACTGCTCTTGAGCAGCCGAGCGGGAGTTTTTTGGTTTTTTGAAAGCCTTGGCGCAGCTCTTGCTAACAGCACTGAAGCTGACCGAATGGATGATTTTTTACCGCTACAGAAAAAGGCGCCACACCAGAGCGTCGACCTTAGAAAAATAACGTGGAACTACTACTTTTTGGGAGCAACCGAATGAAACGTATGTGCACCAGCCTGATGCTCGCGGGATCGCTGCTGGCCGGGGGCCAGGCCATGGCCGGCGACTTGCTGCAATGGCAGGACAACAGCCTGACTTACTTGTATGGCAAGGACTTCCAGGTCAACCCGCGCATTCAGCAGACTGTGACTTTCGAACACGCCGATGGCTGGAAATACGGCGACAACTTCTTCTTCATCGACAAGATCTTCTACAACGGCAAGGAAGACGCCTTCGCCGGTGAGAACACCTACTACGGTGAGTTCAGCCCACGCTTGTCGTTCAACAAGATCTTCGACCAGAAACTCGAATTCGGCCCAGTCAAAGACGTGCTGCTGGCCATGACGTATGAGTTCGGTGAAGACGATACCGAGTCCTACCTGATCGGTCCTGGTTTCGACCTGGCCATTCCAGGTTTCGACTACTTCCAGCTGAACTTCTACAACCGTCACACCGAAGGCGACCGTCCGGGTGATGATATCTGGCAGATCACACCGGTCTGGTCCTACACCATTCCCGTTGGCGATTCGAACATCCTGATCGACGGTTTCATGGACTGGGTGGTCGACAACGACGTCAACAAAAAGGGCGAATATCACGCCAACCTGCACTTCAATCCGCAGGTCAAATACGACCTGGGCAAGGCACTGAACCTGGGCGAAAAGCAGTTGTACGTCGGCGTCGAGTATGACTACTGGAAAAACAAGTACGGCATCGAAGACAGCCAGGGTTTCAAGACTGATCAGAGCGTGACCAGCTTCCTGGTCAAGGTTCACTTCTGATCCGGCGGCGTCTGTAAGGACGCCATCGCTAGCAGGCTAGCTCCCACAGTTGATCTGAATGACACTGAAGATCCACTGTGGGAGCTAGCCTGCTAGCGATAGCAACACCGCAGCTCTCAGGCCGTAGCCACCGGCTCCGACAACCCCAGAAACCGGCACAACTCCTCGCGCTTGGCCAACGCATCCCGCCGCCCCAGATCAATCAATTCGCTGCAATACCCCGCCTCGAACAGCAGATAACTCAGCACCCCCGCCCCACTCGTCTTGGTCGCCCCCGGCCCGCGCAGAAACAGGCGCAACGCCGCCGGCAATTCCTGCCGATGCCGCGCCGCGATTTCATCGATCGGCTGACTCGGCGAAATCACCAGCACCTCGACCGGCGCCACGCCCAGCGCACGGGTCGGCGTGCCATCGGGCAACAAGTGACTGAACTGATTCAGACGCTGCAGCAACTCGATGTCACTTTCCAGGCTGTCAATGAACGTACTGTTGAGCATGTGCCCGCCGATCTGCGCCAGGGTCGGCTGCTGACCGGTGTAGGCGCGTTGCAGTGGCTGCTCCGGGTCGACGCCACGCGGGTTGCCGCTGACGCCCACCACCAGCACCCGGCTGGCGCCCAGGTGCAGGGCCGGGCTGATCGGCGCTGATTGGCGCACCGCGCCGTCGCCGAAATACTCTTCGCCGATTTTCACCGGCGCGAACAACAGCGGAATGGCTGAACTGGCCAGCAAGTGGTCGACGGTCAATTGCGTGGGCACGCCGATCCGCCGATGGCGCAACCAGGCATCGATGGTGCCGCCGCCCTGATAGAACGTGACGGCCTGCCCGGACTCGTAACCGAACGCCGTGACCGCCACCGCCTGCAACTGCTTCTGGGCGATGGCCTCGGCAATGCCGTTCATGTGCAATTTGTCGTTGAGCAACCCGCGCAGCGGCGAACTGTTGAGCAAGGCAACCGGAACCTGAGCACCAATGCCGAGCAAGCTGTGGCTGACGAAGCGGCTGGCCTGATGGATCACGCCCGGCCAGTCGCTGCGTAGAACCAAATGACTGCGAAAGCCTTGCCAGAAAGCGGTCAGGCGCTCAATCGCGCCACGAAAGTCCATCGCCCCACTGGCCAGGCTGACCGCGTTGATCGCCCCGGCCGAGGTGCCGACGATCACCGGGAACGGATTGTCTGCGCCCACCGGCAGTAACTCGGCAATCGCCGCCAGCACGCCCACTTGATACGCCGCCCGAGCCCCGCCGCCGGAAAGAATCAACCCTGTAACCGGTTCAGCAGGACTCATCGCAACACTCCATGGTGCTTAAAGGGATGGGTGACTCAAGCGCGTTTCTTGTACAGCTTCGGCTCGCCCGGTGGACGGCTCTTGAAGCGGCGATGGGCCCAGAGGTATTGCTCAGGGCACTCGCGCAAGGCGCCTTCGACCCACTGATTGATGCGGATGCAATCGGCTTCTTCGGTCTCGCCGGGGAACCCTTCGAGCGGCGCATGGATCATCAACCGATAACCGCTGCCGTCCGCCAGGCGCTCCTGGGTGAACGGCACCACCAGCGCCTTGCCCAGCCGCGCAAATTTGCTGGTGGCCGTGACCGTCGCCGCCTGAATCCCGAACAGCGGCACAAAAATACTTTGCTTGGCGCCGTAGTCCTGATCCGGCGCGTACCAGATCGCGCGGCCGGCCCGCAGCAACTTGAGCATGCCGCGCACGTCGTCGCGCTCCACCGCCAGCGAATCGAGGTTGTGCCGCTCGCGGCCCCGGCGCTGGATGTAGTCGAACAACGGATTCTTGTGCTCGCGGTACATGCCGTCGATGGTGTGCTGCTGCCCCAACAGCGCCGCGCCGATCTCCAGCGTGGTGAAATGCACCGCCATCAGGATCACGCCCTTGCCTTCGCGTTGGGCTTTTTTCAGGTGCTCAAGGCCTTCGACATGGGCCAGCTTCGCCAAACGCTCGCGCGACCACCACCAGCTCATGGCCATTTCAAAGAAAGCGATGCCGGTGGAGGCGAAGTTTTCCTTGAGCAGGCGTTTGCGCTCGTCGGCGGACTTTTCAGGGAAACACAGTTCCAGATTGCGCTTGGCAATGCGCCGTCGGTCGCCGGCCAGCCGATACATCAGTGCACCGAGCAGGCGACCGATAAACAGCAACGCCGGATACGGCAACTGAACAATCAGCCACAACAGCCCCAAGCCACACCACAGCGGCCAGAAACGCGGCATAAGAAATGTTTTTCGAAAACGCGGGCGATCCATTAAAGGTTCCGGAAAGACAATGGCCGCGCATTCTACATCGTTCGACCCGGCTTGCGGCTTGCGGGCGTTCTCGTTATAAGTCTCGGCACTTTTAGTGACAAGCCGTTGTATGCCGACCATGAGCCAAACCGAACCGCAAGACCAGGATCCCGTGTTCCAGTTGAAGGGCAGCATGCTCGCCATTACGGTGCTGGAGCTGGCCCGCAACGACCTCGAGAACCTTGATCGGCAACTGGCCGCCAAGGTGGCCCAGGCGCCCAATTTCTTCAGCAACGCGCCGCTGGTGCTGGCCCTGGACAAACTCCCGGCCAGTGAAGGCGCCGTTGATCTGCCGGGCGTGATGCGTGTGTGCCGCCAACATGGCCTGCGCACCCTGGCGATCCGTGCCAGCCGCATCGAAGACATCGCCGCCGCCATCGCGGTGGATTTGCCGGTGCTGCCGCCGTCCGGCGCCCGTGAGCGTCCTCTTGATCCGCTCGAAGGCGCCGTCAAGAAAAAGCCGGAAAAACCGCCAGAGCCGACCATCAAACCGACGAAAATCATCACGTCGCCCGTACGCGGTGGCCAGCAGATTTATGCCCAGGGCTGCGATCTGGTGGTGATCTCCTCGGTCAGCCCGGGTGCGGAACTTCTCGCCGATGGGAACATCCATGTATACGGTCCGATGCGCGGTCGCGTGTTGGCCGGGGTCAAAGGCGACACGAAAGCCAGGATTTTCTGTCAGCAGATGAGCGCTGAACTGGTCTCCATCGCCGGCCACTACAAGGTTTCCGAGGATTTGCGCCGTGACCCTTTGTGGGGGGCGGGCGTGCAAGTCAGCCTGTCAGGTGACGTGTTGAACATCATTCGGCTTTAACGGATACTGCCGCATTTTCCAAGCATCTCTAAAACGTAGCGAAAACGGCTCAAACGAAGTAGGAAAAAGGCCAAACGCAGTGTTTATCGCTGTTCTGGACCGGATTCCAGCCAAGGCTGTCCGACTGCAGTAGTTTTTCAAGAGATGTTTTTCAGGGGCTAAAAGTCCTTTTCCTTAGGGGTGAAACACCTTGGCCAAGATTCTAGTGGTTACATCCGGCAAGGGTGGTGTGGGTAAGACCACCACCAGCGCCGCTATCGGTACCGGCCTCGCACTGCGCGGCCACAAAACAGTGATCGTCGACTTCGACGTCGGTTTGCGTAACCTCGACCTGATCATGGGTTGCGAGCGCCGCGTGGTGTATGACTTCGTCAACGTTGTGAATGGCGAAGCCAACCTGCAACAAGCCCTGATCAAAGACAAACGCCTGGAAAACCTCTACGTCCTGGCCGCCAGTCAGACCCGCGACAAAGACGCGCTGACCGTGGAAGGCGTTGAAAAAGTTCTGATGGCGTTGAAAGAAGACTTCGAATACGTGGTCTGCGACTCCCCGGCCGGCATCGAGAAAGGCGCCCACCTGGCCATGTACTTCGCTGATGAAGCGATTATCGTGACCAACCCGGAAGTGTCCTCGGTACGTGACTCGGACCGCATGCTGGGTCTGCTGGCCAGCAAATCCCGTCGCGCCGAAAAGGGCGAAGATCCGATCAAGGAACACTTGCTCCTGACCCGCTACAACCCGCAGCGTGTCAGTGATGGCGAAATGCTGGGCGTCGAAGACGTCAAGGAAATCCTGGCGGTCGCCCTGCTGGGTGTCATCCCGGAATCCCAAGCGGTACTCAAGGCCTCCAACTCGGGCGTGCCCGTGATTCTCGACGACCAGAGCGACGCCGGTCAGGCGTACAGCGATGCGGTTGATCGTCTGCTGGGCAAATCCGTGGAACATCGTTTTCTCGATGTGACGAAGAAGGGCTTCTTCGAGCGCCTGTTTGGAGGTAGATAATGAATCTTTTTGACTTCTTTCGTGCCAGCAAAAAGGTCAGCACCGCGTCGGTAGCGAAAGAGCGTCTACAGATCATCGTGGCGCATGAACGCGGCCAGCGCAGTACGCCGGACTACTTGCCAGCCTTGCAGAAGGAACTGGTGGAAGTGATCCGCAAGTACGTCAATATCGGGTCCGACGACGTGCACGTCGCGCTGGAAAACCAGGGCAGCTGCTCGATTCTGGAACTCAATATCACCCTGCCGGATCGCTAGTCGATCCAGCGGGAGCCACGGCGGCGCAGGCTCTTATGCACTCCGTAGGAGCGAAGCTTGCTCGCGAACAGAGGCAACTCGGTGTATCTGATAGACCGAGGTGACGCATTCGCGAGCAAGCTTCGCTCCTACAGAGTGCGGGGGCCTGAGTCGCCGTTGGCGTTTGTTACGAGGCTGTTTTAATGCCGTTGTCCAACATCCGCATCATCCATCAGGACGCCGCCGTACTGGTGGTGGATAAACCGACCCTGCTGCTCTCTGTCCCTGGCCGGGCCGATGACAACAAGGACTGCCTGATCACTCGCCTGCAAGAAAACGGCTACCCGGAAGCGCGAATCGTCCATCGCCTGGATTGGGAAACGTCCGGAATCATTCTGTTGGCCCGTGACCCAGACACACATCGCGAGCTGTCTCGGCAATTTCACGACCGCGAAACCGAAAAAGCCTACACCGCCCTGTGCTGGGGACAACCGGAACTGGACAGCGGCAGCATCGACCTGCCCTTGCGCTACGATCCGCCGACCAAGCCACGCCACGTGGTGGACCATGAGTTCGGCAAACATGCCCTGACCTTCTGGCGAGTGCTGGAGCGTTGTGGCGATTGGTGCCGCGTCGAACTGACGCCGATCACCGGCCGCTCCCACCAGTTGCGCGTGCACATGCTTTCCATCGGCCACCCGCTGCTGGGTGACGGGCTTTATGCCCACGAACAGGCCCTGACCGCCTGGCCGCGTTTGTGCCTGCACGCCAGCATGCTCAGCTTCACCCATCCGCAAACCGGTGAACGCTTGCGCTTCGAATGCCCCGCACCGTTTTAAGCACTGCCTGACACGCAGTCGCCTGCTTTAGCAAAAGGATACCCATCCCGATGAGCTTTACCGAATTCCCGGCAACACCCGTCAAGAAAACCCGAAATCAACTGCTCTACCTGATCTATGGCAGCCAGGACGTTTACCGGCGCGAAGCCAAATTCAGTATCTTGACCGCGCTGTCCCACGCGAAGAACGGCAAGCTCCCGAGCATCCGCATCCTCACGGATCGCCCTCAGGACTACGCCGGCTGGCCGGTCGAAACGGTCTTGCTGACCCAGGAAACCCTGACCCTGTGGCAAGGCGAAAACGGCTATCACCATCGCCGCAAGGCCTGCGCGATTGCCGCCGGCCTGCAGTTTGCGGAAAAAACCCTGTTCGTCGATACCGACACGCTGTTCACCAGCGATCCGAACCTGATCTTCAACCAGATCCAGCCGCAGCACTACTTGATGGATCGCTTCGAGTACGACTGGCAGAACGTGTGTGAACGCCCCGAATACGTGAAGCTCGGCGGTTGCCTGCACGCTCACGGCGTCACTGCGGACAACGGTTTCAAGCTGTACAACAGCGGATTGTGTGGCGTGACCGACCGCGACGCCGGGCTGTTCGAAGAGTCCATCAAGTACATCGACGAATGGACCCGGGACGGCTTCGACATCCACACCATCGAGCAGATCGCCTTGTCGTTCGCCATGCGCGACAAACCGATTTATGAAGCCCGAAAATACATCTATCACTACTTTGCGGAAAAACGCTTTTTCCATGCGATGCAGGCGTATTTTTTCTCTCAGCATGGCGAGCGGTTCAGCCAGCAGCTGGTTGAATTGTGCCGGGACGTGCCACGGGTCAAACCCTTCCCTTCGGCCTGGCAGCGGCTGAAAATCAAATGGAAACTGCGCAACCAGAGTGGCGCCCTGCGCAAGGTCGGCCGCGATCTGCTTTACGGCAGCGCGGCGCCCGATCACCCGTACTACACGGCCTGCCGCCACGAATGGTGGGAGTGTGCCTCGCGGGAGATCCTTCGTTGGGACCAGGCGCAACAGAAAAAGCTGCTGGAGACCCATCAGAACGGCTGGCCCCGGCAATTGCCCAAGCCTGAAAAGCCTGAAGATGAGCGGATCATCATGAAGTACCTGAAAAAGCGGGTAGAGGCTGCCAGCTGACGTGACCGGCTCACGTCATGCCCAAAGGCCCCGGCCAATACGTTAAACTCCCGCCCACTGCTGTCTGGAGCTTCTTATGCGCGAAGAGTTGAACCAAGGCCTGATCGACTTCCTCAAGGCCTCCCCTACCCCGTTTCATGCCACTGCCAGCCTTGTTCAGCGTCTGGAAGCGGCGGGTTTTGTGCGCCTTGACGAGCGCGAGCCCTGGACTACCGAAGCCAACGGTCGTTACTACGTCACCCGTAACGACTCGTCCATTGTCGCGGTCAAGATGGGCCGTCATTCGCCGCTGCATGGCGGTATTCGCCTGGTCGGCGCCCACACCGACAGCCCGTGCCTGCGGGTCAAGCCGCAGCCGGAACTGCAGCGCCAGGGTTTCTGGCAACTGGGCGTCGAAGTCTATGGTGGTGCGTTGCTGGCGCCGTGGTTTGACCGCGACTTGTCCCTGGCCGGCCGCGTGACGTTCCGCCGCGACGGCAAGGTCGAGAGCCAGTTGATCGACTTCAAGGCACCGATCGCTACCATCCCGAACCTGGCGATCCACCTCAACCGTGAAGCCAATATGGGCTGGGCCATCAACGCCCAGACCGAACTGCCGCCGATCCTCGCGCAATTTGCCGGTGACGAGCGCGTGGACTTCCGTGCCGTGCTCACCAATCAGCTGGCGCTGGAACATGGCTTGAATGCCGACGTGGTGCTCGATTACGAGCTGAGCTTCTACGATACGCAAAGCGCTGCGATCATCGGCCTGCACGGCGACTTCATCGCCGGCGCGCGCCTGGACAACCTGCTGTCGTGCTATGCCGGCCTGCAAGCCTTGCTGACCGCTGAAACCGACGAAACCTGCGTGCTGGTGTGCAACGACCACGAAGAAGTCGGCTCCTGCTCGGCCTGCGGCGCCGATGGCCCGATGCTTGAGCAAACCTTGCGTCGCCTGCTGCCTGAAGGTGACGAATTCGTGCGCACCATTCAGAAGTCCCTGCTGGTCTCGGCCGACAACGCCCACGGCGTGCACCCCAACTATGCGGAAAAGCACGACGCCAACCACGGCCCGAAACTCAACGCCGGCCCGGTAATCAAGGTCAACAGCAACCAGCGCTACGCCACCAACAGCGAAACCGCCGGGTTCTTCCGCCATCTGTGCATGGCCGAAGAAGTGCCGGTGCAAAGCTTCGTGGTGCGCAGCGACATGGGTTGCGGCTCGACCATCGGCCCGATCACCGCCAGCCACCTGGGCGTGCGCACCGTGGACATCGGCCTGCCGACGTTCGCCATGCACTCGATCCGCGAACTGTGCGGCAGCCATGACCTGGCCCACCTGGTCAAAGTGCTGAGCGCGTTCTACGCCTGCCAGGAATTGCCGTAACTCGACCCAACGACCAACCTGTAGTGAGGATATTCATCTGTGGCGAGGGGATTTATCCCCGCTGGGCTGCGCAGCGGCCCCAAAACTGGCACCGCGGTCTCTCAGGCAGACCGCATTCGCTGGCTTTGCGACCGCTGCGCGGTCGAACGGGGATAAATCCCCTCGCCACAGAAGCTTTCCATCTACACATATTGCGTTTTATGTGTGGCCCGTCGCTGACACACATCACCACCGATCCCCCAAAAGCCACCTAGACTTTAAATACTCCCTCCGACAAGGCAGTCGCTCATGATCTCTATGTCCTCGTTCCACGCCATGCTCATCCCCATTCTTGCCGGGATGATCATGCTGGCCATCGGCTTCAATTTCCGCGATAAAAACGCCGGCGTGTTCGCCATGTGGATCGGCATGCTGACGATCCTCGCCACCGTGGTGTTCAAGATCCTCGCCAAACTCAACGAATAAATCCTCCCCCTTGGCTCGCATTGATTTTGACGGGCTCGTACACTCGGCCGATCTGTTTATCCCAAGGTTGACCGCCTAGTGTTCGCTCGTCTTTTCGCCCTGCCGTGTTTCCTCCTTGTCTGCCTGATGACGCTGCTGCCGATGACGCCTGCCCAGGCGGTCGGCTTGCCGGGGCTGCTCGGCAGCTCGTCAAAAGCCCAGCCGGAGGCGCAAGAACCGCTGGGGCAGTCGCTGGACGAAGTCATCAAGTCGCTGGAGAACGATCAGCAGCGCAGCAAACTGCTGGCGGATCTGAAGAAGCTGCGCGACGTCACCAAAAAAGCCCAGCCGACCGCTGAACAAGGCGTACTCGGCCTGATCGGCGGCACGCTGGCCACCTTCGAAAAGCAGTTCTCCGGGGCGGGCAGTCCGCTGACGCGCTGGTCCGAGGAGTTTGATCTGGCCAAGGACGAACTCGCGGCACTGATGCTGCCGGCCAGCGAGTGGCTGCCGATCATCTTTGCCTTCGCGATGATTCTGATGGTCTGGAGCCTGCTGGCGGCTGCGCTGATCTGGGTCAGTCACCGGGTACGCCTGCGCTTCGGCCTGACCGAAGAACTGCCGCAACACCCCAAGGCCCTCGACATGTTGCGCTTCGCACTGCGCAAACTCGGGCCGTGGCTGATTGCCTTGGTCATCACGGTCTACATGAGTTACGCCTTGCCTTCGTCACTGGGCAAAAGCCTCGCCATGGTGCTGGCCTATGCGCTGGTGGTTGGCACCTGTTTTTCGGCGATCTGCGTGATCGCGTTTTCCTTGCTCGACGGCCCGCATCGCCACCGCGCCTTGTACATTCTGCGCCATCAAGCTTTCCGGCCGTTGTGGCTGATCGGCAGTTTCGCCGCGTTCGGTGAAGCGCTGAGCGACCCGCGCCTGGTCGCCAGCCTCGGCAGTCACCTGGCTCACACCGCCGCCACCGTCGCCAACGTGCTGGCGGCGCTGTCCACCGGGTTGTTCATCCTGCGTTTCCGTCGGCCGATCGCCCACTTGATCCGCAACCAGCCGTTGTCCCGACGCCTGACCCGCCGCGCGCTCAGCGACACCATCGATATTCTCGGCACCTTCTGGTACGTGCCGGCCCTGGTGTTGGTGGGCATCTCGCTGTTCGCCACGTTTGTCTCTGCCGGCGACACCAGCACCGCACTGCGTCAGGCACTGATCTGCACGGTGTTGCTGGTGTTGTGCATGGTCATCAACGGCCTGGTGCGCCGCCATTCGCTGAAACCGCAACGGGGTGTGAAGCGTCATGCGTTGTATTCGGAGCGCCTGAAAAGCTTCTTCTACACCCTCGCCCATCTCGTGGTCTGGCTGGTCTTTATCGAACTGGGCCTGCGGGTCTGGGGCATGTCGCTGATTGCCTTCACTGAAGGCGAAGGCCATGAAGTCAGCGTCAAACTGTTCAGCCTCGCCGGCACGCTGATTTTTGCCTGGCTGATCTGGATTCTCAGCGACACCGCAGTGCATCACGCCCTCACCCGCTCGCGCAAAGGCCTGGCCAACGCCCGCGCACAGACGATGATGCCGCTGATCCGCAACGTGTTGTTCGTGGCGATTTTCATCATTGCGCTGATCGTCGCGCTGGCGAACATGGGCATGAACGTCACGCCACTGCTGGCCGGTGCCGGCGTGATCGGCCTGGCCATTGGTTTCGGTGCGCAGTCGCTGGTCGCGGACTTGATCACCGGCCTGTTCATCATCATCGAAGACTCCTTGGCCATCGACGACTACGTGGACGTCGGCGGCCACCTTGGCACCGTCGAAGGCCTGACCATCCGCACCGTGCGCCTGCGAGACATCGACGGCATCGTGCATACCATTCCGTTCAGCGAAATCAAAAGCATCAAGAACTACTCCCGGGAATTCGGCTACGCGATCTTCCGGGTGGCGGTGCCCGCCAGCATGGACATCGACGAGGCGATCAAACTGATGCGCGAAGTCGGCCAGAAAATGCGCACCGACCCGCTGCAACGGCGCAACATCTGGTCGCCGCTGGAGATTCAGGGTGTCGAGAGTTTCGAGTCGGGCAACGCGATTCTTCGGGCGCGGTTCAAGACTGCGCCGATCAAACAGTGGGAAGTTTCACGAGCGTTCAATTTGTCGCTGAAGCGGCATCTGGATGAGGCCGGGATGGACCTGGCGACACCACGGATGAGTGTGCAGGTGATAACCGCGGGTGGTGGCCCGCAGAAGGATGTGTCCGCTACCTGATTTATAGGGTGGCTGAGAGGCCGCCATCGCGAGCAGGCTCGCTCCCACTTTGGAGTGCATTTCAATGTGGGAGATTCTATGTTGCCCGGCAACCCTGAATTCTCAGGCTGACAGGTATTCGCTCTGATTTTTCATCAGGGCAAATGCCACTCGACAGAGCTTTCGGGCCAAGGCAACCAAGGCCTGGGTTTTCGAGAAGCCTCTAGCCAGGTATGCCTCGTAAAACGGCCTCCATTTAGGCGAGCGACACGCCGCCATTGCGGCGTTGTACGCCAAACGACGAACCTCCGGATCTCCTTTTTTGGTCAGGTACCGCTGCCCATTCTTCTTGCCGGAGTCTTCGACTGCCAAGTCCATTCCCAGGAATGCGATGAACGCATCGCTGTTCGCAAAATCGCCCCGCATAAAGGTCGTCGCCAACCCGGTTGCGGTCAGTTCCCCAACGCCTTCGATGGCTTTGCAGCGATCAATATTCGCCTCAATTCCCGCCTCTTTGCTGACCTTGCGCAGCAGTTTCTGAATCGCCTGATCCGCTTGCTTGAACGCCTTCTGCTGAGCGACCTGCACTTTCTTCAACAAGGGTTCATTGGCCCAACTCAACATCAGCCCAGCATGGTTCTGGATCAGCGTTGCACGTCTGTGAAGCAGGCTTTTCAGCGAGCTGTAGGCCTTGGGTGGCGGGCTCCAGACCCGCAGTTTGCTTTGTTCATTCTCCAGGTAACGCGCCAGCAAACGCGCATCGCAGGGATCGTTCTTGGCTCGTTGGCCAACGCCACGGCGGTAATGACTCACGCGATAAGCATCCACCACGTAGACCTGATGACCCATCTCATGGGCCAGCTCTACCGTGTCCAAGTGGTAGATGTTGGTGGCTTCAACGGCGATAGCGCTTTGGGCAGGCAGGGTTTTAAGCCAACGCTTGAGGGCGGTTCGATCGTTCTTGATGTCTTGAATGATTTGCAGGTCGGTGCGATAGACAGCAATTTGGGCCTTGGCGATATCGATACCAACAACCGTCTGCGAAGTAAGGATTGTCATGACGAATCCTCGGAGCTAGGGTTTAAGTGCTTGTTGGGGTCTACCGTTGCGCTGGCTTGTCTCTATCGTCGGTTTACCGATGAATTCCTTATCGGCGCTTTGGGTAGAAGGGGCGGGACGAGAAGTCTCCCACAGTCTGTACTGGTCAGAGTCAGAATCGAGTCTGTAGTCCCACCCACCCCTTCAAGTCTAAACATACAAGCGAGCCTGCTCGCGATGGCCACGACGCGGTTTATCTGACTAAACCACATCAACACCCACATGAATCGCATCATGCCGCCAAAACTCCAGGTCACAATCGATCAGCCGCTCATGCTGATCGTAATTGACCCGGGCAATCCGCAACCCCGGGCTCCCCACCGACACCCGTAACGCTGCCGCCGCATCCACCGACAACGCCGTCGGCACGATCTCGAAACGCACCCGGCCGTAGTGCAGATCGTAATGCCTGGCGTACAGCTCGGTGATCGACTGATTCAGATCGAAATCAAGAATCCCCGGAAAGTACTGCGGATTCAGGTAGTGCTCCACGTACAACACCAGCCGCTCATCAATGCGCCGCGCCCGGCAGATCTGGATCACGCTGGACAATGCCGGCAACTGCAACCACGCACACACCGCCGCCGACGCCGGCTGTAACCGCGCCGAGATCACCTCGGTCGACGGCACCCGCCCCTGCGCACTGACCATCGCGTGAAAGTGACTGCGCTGCATCAAGTTGTAAGCCAGACGCGGTGGCGACACGAACCAGCCACGGCGTTCCTCCCGATAAATCTGCCCTTGGGCTTCCAGTTGCAACAATGCTTCACGCACGGTAATGCGCGTGGTACCGAACAACTCACTGAGCTTGCGCTCGGCCGGCAGTTTGCTCCCGGGCGCCAACAGGCCATGGTCGAGCTGTTCTTGCAGAACCTGCCCGATGGCTGTCACCGCTTTGGTGGTCTCGATGCGCATCAACGTTACCTATCTGGACTAGACCAGCACTGTTTCGGGGCAGAAACCATGATTCAAACCGGCTCCTTCAACTTCCTGCAAGCCTAGGCACTGCGTGTGACTGGCAGATGACAAAGCCGCCGAACGGTTGCGCAAGACACCTGCAAATTCACGGCCAAGTCCTTTCGGATCAGCCCTTTAGCCATGGTCTACGCTTACTCGCAAGCCTGAGCGTTACCGCGTGAAAAATGTAGGCCGACCGATCGTCGACATCAAAATGTCATCAGCGGCGCCTAAATTGGCTCAGGTATTGCTGACCTAGACCAACACAACCGCAATCGCAGCGTGAAAACGCCCAAAGGAGCTTCGGATGAAAAAGCTTTTCCTGGCATCACTGTTAGGCTCGACCATTGCCATGTGCAGCGCCGCCATGGCCGCTGATGATTTGAAAACCCTGGAAGCCGCTGCGAAAGCGGAAGGCGCGGTCAATAGCGTCGGCATGCCCGATGACTGGGCCAACTGGAAAGGCACCTGGGCAGACCTGGCCACAAAATACGGCTTGAAACACATCGACACCGACATGAGCTCGGCGCAGGAAATCGCCAAGTTCGCCGCCGAGAAAGACAACGCCAGCGCCGACATCGGCGACGTTGGTGCAGCCTTCGGCCCGATCGCGGTCAAACAAGGCGTGGTGCAACCTTACAAACCAAGCACCTGGGATCAGATCCCGGACTGGGCCAAAGACAAGGACGGCAACTGGGCGCTGGCGTACACCGGCACCATCGCATTCATCGTCAACAAGAAGCTGCTGCACGGCTCCGAAGCCCCGACCAAATGGGCTGACCTGAAAACCGGCAAATACAAAGTCTCGATCGGTGACGTGAGCACCGCCGCCCAGGCTGCCAACGGCGTATTGGCCGCAGCCTTGGCCAACGGTGGCGACGAGAAGAACCTGCAGCCAGCGCTGTTGCTGTTCGCAGACATCGCCAAACAGGGCCGCCTGTCCATGGCCAACCCGACCATCGCCACGATGGAAAAGGGTGAAATCGAAGTCGGCGTGGTCTGGGACTTCAACGGCCTGAGCTACAAAGCCAAGATGGCCAACCCGGATGATTACGTGGTGCTGATCCCGTCCGATGGTTCGGTGATTTCCGGCTACACCACCATCATCAACAAATACGCGAAGAACCCGAACGCCGCCAAGCTGACCCGCGAATACATCTTCAGCGATGCCGGTCAGATCAACCTGGCGAAAGGCAACGCCCGTCCGATCCGCGCCGAACACATCAAGCTGCCGGCAGACGTGCAGGCCAAGCTGCTGCCTAACGAGCAGTACAAAAAGGTCACGCCGATCAAAGACGCGGATGCGTGGGAAAAGACTTCCAAGGCTTTGCCGCAGAAGTGGAACGAAGAAGTCCTCGTCGAGATGAAATAACCCTGTAAAACCCCACATTGGAGATCCACTGGAGATCCAATGTGGGAGCGAGCCTGCTCGCGATAGCGGACTTACATTCAGCACATATGTTGACTGACACGCCGCCATCGCGAGCAGGCTCGCTCCCACAGGGGAATTGGTTGCGTACCTGAATCATCTGTTTCGCGGAGTTTTGCCCTATGAAGCACAACGTCATCCTTGTCGTGCTCGACGGCCTCAACTACGAGGTCGCGCGCCACGCCATGGGGCACCTGCAGGCTTATGTCGGCGCAGGACGCGCGGCACTCTACAAACTGGAGTGCGAACTGCCGGCCCTGTCCCGACCGCTTTACGAATGCATCCTTACCGGCGTCCCGCCGATCGAGAGCGGCATCGTCCACAACAACGTCTCGCGCCTGTCCAACCAGCGCAGCATTTATCACTACGCCACGGATGCCGGGCTGACCACCGCCGCCGCGGCCTATCACTGGGTCAGCGAGCTGTATAACCGCTCGCCGTTCGTGGCCGCCCGGGATCGTCACACCGACAGCCCCGACCTGCCGATCCAGCACGGTCACTTCTACTGGAACGATCACTATCCGGATTCGCACCTGTTCGCCGACGCCGAAAACCTGCGTCTGCGCCACGCGCCGAACTTCTTGTTGATCCACCCCATGAACATCGACGACGCCGGGCACAAGCACGGCCTCGACACTGCGCAATACCGCAACAGTGCGCGCTTCGCCGACATCTATCTCGCGGATTACCTGCAAGGCTGGCTCGATGCTGGCTATCAGGTGTTGGTGACCGCCGACCATGGCATGAACAACGACCGCTCTCACAACGGTCTGCTGCCCGAAGAACGCGAAGTGCCGCTGTTCGTGCTCGGCGACGCCTTCAGTTTCAATGCCGATGCGGCGCCGAAACAAACACAAATCTGCGGCACTGTATGCGAGTTGCTGGGCGTGGCCCACGACAAACCTGTCTGCCGGGAGCTGCTCAAGTGAACTCCATGACCCGTGGCAAGTGGCTGGCAGCGTTGTGCCTGGTACCTTTCGCCCTGTTCTTTATCGTGTTCGAGATCGCCCCGCTGGTCTGGGTAATGATCAACAGCCTGCAATCGGAAGAGTTCGGCTGGGGCCTGGCCAACTTCACCAAGATCTTCAATTCGAAGTTCTATATGCAGGCGATCCAGTACAGCCTCGAGATCAGTTTCTGGTCCAGCGTATTCGGCATCATCATCGCGGTACTCGGCGCCTACTCCCTGCGCCGGGTCGATTCGAAACTGCGTAACTTCGTGAATGCTTTCGCCAACATGACCAGCAACTTCGCCGGTGTACCTTTGGCCTTCGCGTTCATCATCCTGCTGGGCTTCAACGGCAGCTTCACCATCATGCTCAAGCAGGCCGGGATCATTCAGGACTTCAACCTGTACTCGAAAACCGGGTTGATCATTCTCTACACCTACTTCCAGATTCCATTGGGCGTGCTGCTGCTCTACCCGGCCTTCGACGCCCTGCGCGAAGACTGGCGTGAGTCCGCCGAACTGCTCGGCGCCAACGGCTGGCAGTTCTGGCGGCACATCGGTTTGCCAGTGCTGACGCCTGCGCTGCTGGGCACCTTCGTGATCTTGCTGGCCAACGCCCTTGGCGCCTACGCCACGGTCTACGCGCTGACTACCGGCAACTTCAACGTGCTGCCGATCCGCATCGCGGCGATGGTGTCCGGCGACATTTCCCTTGATCCGAACCTGGCCAGCGCCCTGGCCGTGGTGCTCGTGGCATTGATGACCCTGGTGACCATCGTGCATCAACTGCTGTTGAAGAGGAGCTACCATGTCTCGCGCTGAACTGGGCCCCGTCGGTGTCTATCACCGCGTCGTGGTGTATGTGCTGTTCGCCATTCTGTTGCTGCCGCTGGCCGGGACGCTGATCTACTCGATTGCCAGCAGTTGGTCGGCGACGATTCTGCCCAGCGGTTTTACCTTCAAGTGGTACATCCAGCTGTGGAGCGATCCGCGTTTTCTGCATGCCTTCGGGCAGTCGCTGCTGGTGTGTGTCGGTGCGCTGATTTTGTCGGTGGTGCTGATTCTGCCGCTGCTGTTCGTGGTGCATTACCACTTCCCGAAACTTGATGCACTGATGAACATCCTGATCCTGCTGCCCTTCGCTGTGCCGCCGGTAGTGTCATCGGTGGGGCTGTTGCAGCTCTATGGTTCCGGGCCGTTTGCGATGGTCGGTACGCCGTGGATTCTGATCGGCTGCTACTTCACCATCGCGCTGCCATTCATGTACCGGGCGATCACCAACAACCTGCAAGCGATCAACCTGCGCGACCTGATGGACGCCGCGCAATTGCTCGGCGCCAGCACCTGGCAAGCGGCGTTCCTGGTGGTGCTGCCAAACCTGCGCAAGGGTTTGATGGTGGCGTTGCTGCTGTCGTTCTCCTTCCTGTTCGGTGAGTTCGTGTTCGCCAATATCCTGGTCGGCACCCGCTACGAAACCCTGCAGGTCTACCTCAACAACATGCGTAACAGCAGCGGCCACTTCACCAGCGCGCTGGTGATTTCTTACTTCTTCTTTGTGCTGGTTCTGACCTGGGCGGCCAATATCTTGAACAAGGACAAAAGCGAATGAGCTATGTCAGCGTCCAACACCTGCAAAAAAGCTATGCCGGCACCCCGGTGTTCAGCGATATCGACTGCGAGATCCAGAAAGGTGAGTTCGTCACACTCCTCGGTCCTTCCGGTTGCGGCAAATCCACGCTGTTGCGTTGCATCGCCGGCCTGACGTCGGTGGATGGCGGCAAGATTCTGCTCGATGGCGTCGACATCGTGCCGTTGAGCCCGCAGAAACGCGGGATCGGCATGGTCTTCCAGAGCTACGCGCTGTTCCCGAACATGACCGTAGAGCAAAACGTCGCCTTCGGCTTGCGCATGCAGAAGGTCAACGCCGACGACAGCCAAAAGCGCGTCGCCGAAGTGCTGGCACTGGTGGAACTGAAGGACTTCGCCGCGCGATATCCGCACCAACTGTCGGGTGGCCAGTGCCAGCGCGTGGCCCTCGCCCGCTCCTTGGTCACACGACCACGGCTGTTGTTGCTGGATGAACCGCTGTCGGCCCTCGATGCGCGGATTCGCAAGCACCTGCGCGAACAGATCCGTCAGATCCAGCGCGAACTCGGTTTGACCACGATTTTCGTCACACACGATCAGGAAGAAGCCCTGACGATGTCTGACCGGATTTTCCTGATGAATCAGGGAAAGATCGTACAGAGCGGCGACGCCGAAACCCTCTACACGGCGCCAGTGGATGTGTTTGCCGCAGGTTTTATCGGCAACTACAACCTGCTGGACGCCGACAGTGCCTCGAAACTGCTGCAGCGGCCGATCAGCCATCGCATTGCGATTCGCCCGGAAGCCATCGAGCTGAGCCTCAATGGCGAGCTTGATGCGCAAGTGCGCAGCCACAGCCTTCTGGGCAATGTGATTCGTTATAGGGTCGAAGCCCGGGGCGTGGAATTGGTGGTGGATGTACTGAACCGCTCGGCGGCCGATCTGCACCCCGATGGTCAGCGCCTGGCACTTTCCATCGATCCGACGGCCCTGCGTGAGGTAGCCTGATGCCTTTGTTGATGTCGAAGAGAGAACTGCACTGATGGCCCTGGCAATTTTTGATCTGGACGAAACCCTGATTCACGGCGACTGCGCCACCCTCTGGAGCGAGCAAATGGGTCGCCTGGGCTGGGTCGATCCCGAGTCGTTCATGCGTCAGAACAACGAACTGATGGACGCTTACAGCCACGGCAAGTTGCGGATGGAAGAGTACATGGATTTCAGCCTGGAACCGATGATCGGGCGCACACCGGAAGAGGTCGACCATCTGGTTGGGCCTTGGGTGGAAGACTATATCGAGCCGATCATTTTCAGTGACGCCACCAAAGCCATCGCGGCCCATCGCAAGGCCGGCGACCGGATCCTGGTGATTTCGGCGTCGGGTACGCACCTGGTCAGGCCGATTGCCGACCGGCTGGGCATCGACGAGATTCTCGGCATTGAACTGGAAGTGGCGCATGGGGTGTATAGCGGCCACACCGTTGGAACGCTGACGTACCGCGAAGGCAAGATCGTTCGATTGCTGGAGTGGCTGGATGCGGAAGAGGAAAATCTGGAAGGCGCGAGTTTCTATTCCGATTCGCGTAACGATTTGCCGCTGCTATTGAAGGTGGATTTCCCACATGCGGTGAATCCGGATCCGGTGTTGCTGGAGCACGCCGAAAAGGCCGGCTGGCCGATCCATCTCTGGAAATAACCGATACCCCTGTAGGAGCGAGGCTTGCCCGCGAAGAACGATGACGCGGTCTCACTGGTAAACCGCGACGCCTCATTCGCGGGCAAGCCTCGCTCCTACAGGGTCAGTGTGTCCTTCAGGTCAGGCTTGGGTCGATTATCAGCACCAACTTCCCTGCCACCTTATTACTCGCCAACTCCGCAAACGCCGCTTCGGCGTCCTTGATCGGGAATGTCTTGGCCAACTGCGGACTCAACCGCCCCTCGGCAAACAGCGGCCACACGTGCTGGCTCAAATCACTGAACAAATCTGCCTTGAACTGCTCATCGCGACTGCGCAAGGTCGATCCCAGTATTTGCACGCGCTTGGCCAGGACCTGCGCCAGGTCCAGCTTCGCCTCACGACCGCCCATCAAACCGATCAGCACCCAACGACCGTCGAGCGCCAGCATTTTCAGATTCAGCGCGGCATAGTTGCCGCCGACCGGATCGAGAATCACGTCGAACGGCCCCAGATCACGCAAGCTGTCCAGGTCGCCGGTGCGCACCACCCCACCCTGCGCACCCAGTGCTTCGCAATACGCCAGACGCTCGGCAGAACCAACGCTGACCCAGCACGGGTTGCCAAAGGCCTTGCACAGCTGAATGGCAGCTGAACCGATTCCACTTGCTCCGGCGTGCAGGAGAACTTTCTCACCCGGTTTGAGCGCAGCCAGTTGAAACAAATTCAGCCAGACGGTCGCGTACACTTCCGGCAGCGCAGCGGCCTCGGCCAGGGACAAACCTTCGGGAGCCGGCAGCACATGCCGTCCGTCGACAACCACCTCCTCGGCCATCCCGCCCCCGGCCAGCAAGGCGCAAACCCGATCGCCGACCTGCCAGGACGAGCCCGCACCGACCTCGCTGATCACCCCCGAACACTCAAGACCCAGTACCTGACTGGCTCCCGGCGGTGGCGGATAAAGTCCTGCCTTCTGTAACAAATCGGCGCGATTGAGGCCCGCTGCCGCCACTCGAATTCGAACTTGTCCTACATCGCATGTAGGACTGGGCTCTTCAACCCACTCCACTTGACCTTCCACGCCTTGCAATGCTTTCACAGTGCCTCCATAGTGAGTCTGGACTGAGCCCGTAGCTGTAGCGCCGGGCTTTCTTGCATTATGTGACCGGCCCTTTGTGGAACCGGCGACTTCAAAGACGGCCTAATATGCGTGATCAATTGTCCCCGCGTCGAATCAGCATGAAGCATTTTCTCCCCAGCACCGCCCTAGCCCTGTTCATTGGTATCGGCCTGATGCCGATGTCGAGCAATACGTTCGCAGCCAATAGCTGGGACAAGCTTCAGCCTGATCGTGACGAAGTGATCGCCAGCCTGAACGTCGTCGAGTTGCTCAAGCGCCATCACTACAGCAAGCCGCCGCTCGATGACGCGCGCTCCGTGATCATCTATGACAGCTACATCAAGCTGCTGGATCCGTCGCGCAGCTACTTCATGGCCAGCGACATTGCCGAATTCGACAAGTGGAAAACCCAGTTCGACGACTTCCTCAAAAGCGGCGACCTGAACGCCGGGTTCACCATCTACAAGCGCTACCTGGACCGCGTCAAAGCGCGTCTGGACTTTGCCCTTGCCGAGCTGAACAAGGGCGTCGACAAAATCGACTTCAACACCAAGGAAACCTTGCTGATCGATCGCAAGGACGCCCCTTGGCTCAAGTCCACCGCCGAACTCGACGACCTGTGGCGCAAACGCGTCAAGGACGAAGTCTTGCGGCAGAAGATCGCGGGCAAGGACTCCAAGCAGATTCAGGAAACCCTGACCAAGCGCTACAAGAACCAGTTGGCGCGCCTGGACCAGACCCGTGCGGAAGACATCTTCCAGGCGTACATCAACACCTTCGCCATGTCCTACGACCCGCACACCAACTATCTGTCGCCGGATAACGCGGAAAACTTCGACATCAACATGAGCCTGTCCCTCGAGGGCATCGGCGCCGTGTTGCAGAGCGATAACGACCAGGTAAAAATCGTGCGTCTGGTGCCTGCCGGCCCGGCCGACAAGACCAAACAGGTTGCACCGGCAGACAAGATCATCGGCGTTGCCCAAGGCAACAAAGAGATGGTCGACGTGGTCGGCTGGCGCCTGGACGAAGTGGTCAAGCTGATCCGTGGTCCGAAAGGCACCGTGGTGCGCCTGGAAGTGATTCCGGCCAGCAATGCGCCAAACGACCAGACCAGCAAGATCGTGCCGATCACCCGCGAAGCGGTGAAGCTTGAAGACCAGGCTGTGAAGAAGTCGGTCCTCAACCTGAAACAGGATGGCAAGGACTACAAGCTCGGTGTCATCGAGATCCCGGCCTTCTACCTCGACTTCAAGGCGTTCCGTGCCGGTGATCCGGATTACAAGAGCACCACTCGCGACGTCAAGAAACTGCTGACCGAGTTGCAGAAAGAAAAAGTCGACGGCGTGGTCATCGACCTTCGCAACAACGGCGGCGGCTCCTTGCAGGAAGCCACCGAGCTGACCAGCCTGTTCATCGACAAAGGTCCGACCGTGCTGGTGCGTAACGCCGACGGCCGGGTTGACGTGCTGGAAGATGAAAACCCGGGTGCGTTCTACAAAGGCCCGATGGCGTTGCTGGTCAACCGCTTGTCGGCCTCGGCTTCGGAGATTTTCGCCGGCGCCATGCAGGACTACCACCGCGCACTGATCATCGGCGGCCAGACCTTCGGCAAAGGCACCGTGCAGACCATTCAGCCGCTGAACCATGGCGAACTGAAACTGACCCTGGCCAAGTTCTACCGGGTTTCCGGCCAGAGCACCCAGCATCAGGGCGTACTGCCGGACATCGATTACCCGTCGATCATCGACACCAAGGAAATCGGCGAAAGCGCCCTGCCGGAAGCCATGCCGTGGGACACCATCCGTGCGGCCATCAAGCCGGCGGTCGATCCGTTCAAACCGTACATCGCGCAGCTCAAGTCCGAGCATGACGTGCGTTCGGCCAAAGACGCAGAGTTCGTGTTCATCCGCGACAAGCTGGCCCTGGCGCAGAAGCTGATGACGGAAAAAACCGTCAGCCTCAATGAAGCCGATCGTCGTGCGCAACACGCCGATATAGAAGCCAAGCAACTGGTGATGGAAAACCTCCGTCGCAAGGCCAAGGGCGAAGAACCGCTCAAAGAGCTCAAGAAAGAAGACGAAGACGCGATTGCGGCCGAGCTGGACAAGACCAAGCCAGAAGACGATGCCTACCTGAGCGAGACCGGGCGGATTCTGTTGGACTACCTGAAACTCAACACTGCGGTCGCCAAGCATTAAGATGATGGCAAATTAATGCTGACGCTCTTCGGAGCGTCATCATACAGTCATCATTCTGTCGTGAAATAAAGGACTGAGCGCTTTGGCGCTCAGTCCTTTTTTTATCGCCAGAGATCGCCATGACCACGACCGAACAGCTGAGTGCATTGAGTTCAATACTGACTCAAAGCGGTTTGCACAGCCTGTTCCAGCCGATCATTTCCCTCTCCGAGCGACGCATTGTCGGCTACGAAGCCCTGACCCGCGGTCCCTCGAACAGTCCACTGCACTCCCCCATCGCGTTGTTCGCGGTCGCCCGTCAGGCCGGCCGCTTGAGCGAGCTGGAAATCGCCTGCCGTGAAAGCGCTTGCCGACGTTTCAACGAACAACAGCTTCCGGGCAAACTGTTTCTCAACGTCTCTCCGGAATCCCTGCTTGAAGCCGCTCACCAACCGGGCCGCACCCTGCAATTGCTGCAGGACTTTGGCATCCCACCGAGCCAGGTGGTGATCGAGCTCACGGAACAGACCCCGACCGACGATTTCCAGTTACTGCAAAACGCCCTGCATCACTATCGGGCGATGGGGTTTTCCATTGCACTGGATGATCTGGGCGCTGGTTATTCAAGCTTGCGGCTGTGGTCAGAACTGCGTCCGGACTATGTGAAGATCGACCGGCATTTCATCGACGGTATTCATCAGGACGCACTCAAGCGCGAGTTCGTCGGCTCGATCCTGCAAATCGCCAAGGCCTCGCGGGCGAAAGTGATTGCCGAAGGGATCGAGCTACCGGAAGAGCTCGCGGTGTTGACCGAGATGGGCGTGGATCTGGTCCAGGGTTATCTGCTTTGCCGCCCCCAGGAACATCCACCTCGCGACGCCCGGGCCTTGATGCCCAAACAGGACAACACCGCCGTGGCGCTGAATGACGAAGGCAGCGACCTCAGCGCCTTGCTCAACGACCAACCGGCCGTGGCCCGGGACACTCCGACGGCCACAGTGCTGGAAGCCTTCCGCCGCCAGGCCAACCTGAACTCACTGGCGGTGCTCGACGAGCAAGGCCATCCCTGCGGCATCGTCCATCGGCATTCGCTCTCGGACGCGTTGCTCAAGCCCTTTGCAACCGACCTGTTTGCGCGCAAGCCGATCAGCCGCTTGATGAACGATGACTTCCTCGCCGTGGAAATGAGCCAGTCGCTGCAACAGGTCAGCCGCTTGATCACCAGCCGCGCGCGGCAACGCATCGAGGAGGATTTCATCATCACCCTCAACGGCGGTTATCTGGGATTGGGCCGGGTGATCGATGTGCTCAAGCTGATTACCGAACTGAAAATCCAGCAAGCCCGCTACGCCAACCCGCTGACCCTGTTGCCGGGCAACGTGCCCATCCAGCAATGCCTGACGCGGCTGCTGCAACAGGAGCGGGAATCGGTGATTTGTTACGTCGACATCGACAGTTTCAAACCCTTCAATGACATCTACGGCTACGGCCGTGGGGATGAAGTCCTGCTATGCCTGGCGCAATGCCTGAACGATCGCGTCGACCCGTCCCGCGACTTTGTCGGTCATATCGGCGGTGATGACTTTCTGCTGGTGCTCGGTCCGGAAGACTGGCGCAGACGTTTGAACCAGCTGCTGGACGACTTCCAGAGCCAGTGCCGACGCTTCTACCGCAGCGAACACCTGGAAGCTGGCTGCTTCATCGCACCGAATCGCCAGGGCGTGCGCCAGGAGTTTGCGCTGCTGTCATTGTCGATTGGCGTGGTGCATTTGCATCCACAGGCCTGTGGACAACTCGATGCGAGCCAGTTGGCGGAGATGGCATCGCAGGCCAAGCATCACGCGAAAAATGTGCCGGGGTATAGCGTGCATGTGATTGATAGTTTGGTGGTGCCGGTGGCCGAAGAAACCTTGATTGCCGGGCATCGCTGAATTGCTTTTGTGGCGAGGGAGCTTGCTCCCGCGCCACAAATCAGCGCTGGACGCTACTCCGACGACCGCGCCCCCAACCGCCGCCCAACCACATCCAGCACATCACAGCCATCGCGCAACGGAATGGCGCAGAGCAACGCGAAGTCGCTGAGAATCATGGAATCGCACTCAATCGAACCGCGCATGGACAGGTTTTCCAGCACTTGGGTGACGGCTCGGATTCGGTAGCGGGCGGCGTCGGTCAAAATATCCAGTGGCGCGTGGGTATCGACGAACAAGGTGGGCATGTCGCTGCAGTTGCTGGTGAGCGCCATGAAGCGGTTGTCGGGATGAGGCGTTAGAGGGATGTAAGGCGGATCTGGCGTAAGCGTTTTCATTGTCTACTTCCTAACGTATGGATTGGAGCCGCCAGAAATCACTTCCACGCGATAGGTGGCGGCTGAACGCGGGTGTGGAAGACCGAGACGTTAGGCACTCGGCGCACTCGAAAGCGCCCCGCGCACAGCCACCATAAAACTCAAACGAAAAAACGCCGAACTGGTGGCGCTTGACGCGCCTAACGATAGAAGGGCTTCCACACCCTGTCACTGAACTTGCAGTGACAGCCAGAAGACTATCGATGAGACACGTCGCGCACCAGTTCATGAAAGCCGCCACAACTCGAAGGAAATCTCCTTTGAATTTACACAGTATTAAACGCGCAGCACTTTGCGGGGGATCAATCAGGAAAGAAGTCAGCAACGGACGATGTTGGTGTAGGGCAATTCTCTAATACGCCGCCACTCATTAACGAACAGTCAGAAACGCAAACGTGGCGAGAGGTTTCCCTCACGCCACGTTATGTATTTCAGAAAACGATGGGGCTACTTGGAAGCATCACGAGACGCCAACTCTTTCAGTTTCATCTCAGCCAACGGATGCCCGGCCTTCGCGGCCATGCCCCACCAGCGAGCCGCTTCATCCGGATCCGGCGCCTTGCTCGGCGATCCCGCCAAACTGATCACGCCCACCTGATACGCCGCTTTGCCATCCCCCGCCAACGCCGCCAGGCGCAGCAATCGCACACCCTCCTCACGCGCCCCAAGGCCGACGCCGCGAAAGGTCAGGATGTGGCCGTAGAAGCTCTGCGCGCCGACGTCACCCAAGTTGGCCATGCGGGCGAACTGGCCTTCGAGCCAGCTCCAGCCGCGCGGCTGACGCACGAACCACGACCAGTGAAACAACCGGCGGGCCAGCCAGTAACCGGCCCGCGCCTTGAGTTTCAGAAACACTCAGGCCTCCGCCGATTCCGGGTACTCGTATTCGAACACGCGCACCACTTCCGAGGCGTGCCACGAGGCGGCAGCAACGCCGTCGGACGGACCGGAGAAACGCCCCAGACGTTCGACGCATTCGAAGAAACCGGTGCGTGGCAGGCGGCTGGCGCCTTGGCTGATCACCAGGGAGCTGCGCAGCGGCTGCTCGGCCTTGGCGTCCAGCGCGGCCAGGTGCTCAAGCGCGGCGGTGAGGGTTTGCATGGCCGGCGTGGGCAATTGCAAACGTTCCAGCAAGGCTCGATAAGTCAGCAGATGGCGCTGCCGACGAGCCTGATCCAGCTCACCGAGCAACCCGTCCCAATGTTGACGACTGATGCGTACGCTCACGATTCATCCCTCCACCCTGGCACCGTCAGCTCCCAGGCCAGACTGCGGCGAATCGCAGCGTCGGGTTGACGCTCGCCACTTTCGATCAGGGCCAGATAAGACGGGCTGATGCCTACCGTGCGGGCCAGCGCCTCAATGGCGATGCCCTTCCCTTCGCGCAAACTGCGTAGTTGATCCAGACCCGGAAGAATCGGGTCGGGTGATGCTGCGTGACGCACCGGCGTGTCGGGCGCCGGTTGTTGGTTGATGCCTGCTGCTTTCAGTAGAGCCTGGTACTGAGCCCACGGCAAAACCGCGTATTCGGGCTCGCCTTCGCGTGTGATTATCTGAATATCCATGACTTCCCCGTAGGACAACGACACTTAGCGAGTCGGCACTTTTCCCTAGAAGTGTAATCCTAACAGCGGCCACGGTCGCGGGGGGTATGAATATAAGGACGATCCTCAATCGAATCAGGTTTTTTTCGGGCCCTGAAGCTGAAGTTGCTCAGGGGTATCGGGAAGACGTTCGACCACCGCAAGCTTCTCCGGCACCTGGCGTTTGCGCCAGGCACGGAAGGCATTGAGTTCGTCGTCGAGGACTTTCATCAACCAGGCCAGCACGGCGATGTCATCGAGCATGCCGAACATCGGGATGAAGTCCGGAATCGCATCCACCGGGCTGAGGAAGTACATCAGGCCGGCCACCACCGAGATTATTGCCTTCGGGCTGATGGCGCGGTACTCGCCACGCCAGTAGGCCAGGCACAGGGCCTGTAACAGGCGCAAATCGTCCTTGAGCTTGCCCAGGCGGTTGCCCTGGCTGGCACCTTTGCTGGCGACGGCGAACAGCAGGGTCGGCAAGCGTCCACGGGCAAGCAGGCGTCCGGCTAGTGGCAGGAAACGAGCAAAATTCCAGGGTGCTTTCATCATTCCTCCCGCTGAAATGTTATCCACACAAATTGTGGATAACCTTGTGAACAGAGCTATATTTCACGGCTGAAAGCCCCGTTTCATAAGGGCTCAACTCAGATCGGGCGTTTTTTACTCACATAAAAAAACCCAAGATTTCATTGACTTGGCGCGCCGGCGCGGCTAGCACGGCGTCCTCAATGGCTATGACTGCAACGTACAGCGTCCGTTCGCTTTGTTTACCCTTGCCGAACGCCAGATGCAACAACGCCCCGCAAAAAGCGAGGCGTTGTTTTTAAAGCCGACGCTGATTACTGAGCGGCGTCTGCTTTTGCTGGATCCTTGATCGCCAGCAGTTCCAGGTCGAAAACCAGCACCGAGTTGGCTGGAATCGCCGGGCTTGGGCTTTGGGCCCCGTAGGCCAGCTCGCTAGGGATGTACAGTTTGTACTTCTCGCCAACGTGCATCAGTTGCAGGCCTTCGACCCAGCCCGGAATCACGCCGCTGACCGGCAGATCGATCGGGCTGCCACGGTCGACGGAGCTGTCGAAGGTAGTGCCGTCCGTCAGCTTGCCGGTGTAGTGAACAGTCACTACGTCGGTCGGCTTAGGCTGTGCGCCATCCGCTTTCTTGACCACTTCGTATTGCAGGCCCGAAGCAGTGGTGGTGACACCCGCTTTCTTGGCGTTGTCTTCGAGGAATTTCTTGCCGGCGGCTGCCGACTCTTCGCTCATTTTGGCCATACGCTCTTCAGCACGCTTCTGCAGTGCTGCGAAGGCTTCAACCAGCTCGTCATCCTTCAGCTTCTGTTCTTTCTTGCCGACGGCATCTTCAATGCCTTGGGCTACGGCTTTGGAGTCCAGGTCATCCATGCCTTCCTGAGCCAGGCTCTTGCCCATGTTCAGGCCAATTCCGTAGGAAGCTTTTTGCGCCGGGGTTTTCAGCTCTACGCTGGTCTGCGAATCACAACCCGCAAGTACCAGGCTAACCAGGGCCACCGCCGCCGCCAACCGATGCTGTTTCATGCTATTTCCTTGTTCATGCGCCTAAAGGGCAATCGAGTAAAGCCGCGAGCTTATCAGGCGGCCACGACCAATGGCTACCGGCATGAGAGCAGGAAACTTCTGATAAGTTCAGGGGTTTTAACGCATTTCGGGATTGGAAGGATGAAGCTTCTGTCATCTTGGGCCCACAGGGATGGATACCGGATCCCACAGCATCTGGCGTAATGGCCACTTGCCGCACCTCAGGCACTGAGGCATAAGAGAGCTACAAATCGACAAGGATGTTTATCTTGCGCCTCTTATTCCGCCTGCTGGTGTTGCTTGCTGTGCTGTTGGGACTGGGCCTGGCCGTGGTGCTGTACTACGTCGCCAACCCGAAACTGCCGACCTGGTCACCCGCGCAACAGGTGCATTACCTGGAGCAGTGGAGCGCCGCCGACCGCCAGACTTACTACTTCACCCCCCAAGGCACTCAGGTCAAGGGCTTGCGCTATGACTGGTTCAAGGAACTCGAACTGCCCTTCTCGGAACAACGATTCGCCGCCCCCGAGTATCTCGCGCGCTTTGGTTTTCTGATCGACCGCGACCAGAAGGAAACGCCGAACAACAACCCTGGCAACTTGCCCGTGGGGTTTGCCCGCCATCAAAACCCCGACAGTCAGGACGAGTTCCTCGATATCACCTGCGCTGCCTGCCACACCGGTGAATTGCGTTTCAACGGCCAGGCCGTACGCATCGACGGAGGTTCGGCGCAGCATGTCCTGCCTTCCAGCGTTCCTACATTGCGCGGTGGCAGTTTCGGACAAGCGCTTGTCGCCAGTCTGGCCTCGACGTACTACAACCCGTGGAAATTCGAACGCTTCGCACGCAACGTGCTTGGCGAGGACTACGACGCCCGCCGCGAACAACTACGAAAAGACTTCAAAACCTCGCTTGATACCTTTGTAAAAGTGGCGTGGAACGATACCCATCGCGGGCTCTACCCGACCGAGGAAGGCCCCGGCCGCACCGATGCCTTCGGGCGAATTGCCAATGCCAGCTTCGGCGACGCGATTTCCACCGATAACTACCGCGTGGCCAACGCACCGGTGGACTACCCGCAACTGTGGGACATGTGGACCTTTGACTGGGTGCAATGGAACGGTTCGGCGCAGCAACCGATGGCCCGCAACATCGGCGAGGCGCTGGGCGTCGGCGCAACCCTGAGCTTCTTCGACGCCAACGGCCAACCGCTGAAAGGTGACGCGCGCTACCCGTCGAGTGTCCGCTTGCGCGACCTGCACCAGATCGAACAAACCCTGCAACGGCTCAAACCACCTGCCTGGCCGGAAGACGTGCTCGGCGCTGTCGATAAGCCCTTGGCCGCCAAAGGGCGCGAATTGTTCAGTGAAAACTGCGCCGGTTGCCATGTGCCTCGATCGGTCCAGACCAACGGGCGCTGGGTGCAACACCTGAAAATGCTGCCGGTGGACTACATCGGCACAGACCCGGGCGCCGCCAACAACATCGCCGACCATCGCTTCGACCTAAGCGCCTTGCAATGGGACCCGGCAGAGCTGGCGAAACTGGATGTGCAGTTGCAGCCGCCGCCCACCGAGCCGTTGGACATGAGCAAGCTCTCGTCAGCCAAAGGCCTGGCCTACGTCACCGCGTTCGTAGGAAACCGCGCTTACCGCGAGGCGAAAATTCCCGAGGCCGAGCGCCCGGACATGGATGGCTTCGGCCTGCCGATTGGCGTGCGTGAATTGCGCGACTACAAAGCCCGACCATTGGCCGGGGTCTGGGCGACGGCGCCGTTTCTGCACAACGGTTCGGTACCAAGCATCTATCAACTGCTCTCGCCCCAGGATGAACGCGCAACGACCTTCTACAAAGGCACGTTCGAGTACGACCCCAGGCACCTGGGCTATCGCACCGAAGCGTTCACCAATGGCTTCAAGTTCGACACGTGGATCACCGGCAATCACAACAGTGGCCACGAATTCCGGGCTGGCAAGCGCGGCAACGGCGTGATCGGTCGCCTGCTGCAACCGGAGGAGCGCTGGGCGCTGCTGGAATATCTAAAAGTGTTGGGCGGCCCGTTGGAGGCACAATTGCCATGAGCAGACTCTGGAGGTGGTTTGGCGTCTTCCTCGGCAAAACCCTGTTGTGGTTGCTGGGCCTGGGGTTACTCGGCTGGGCACTGGCCACGGCGTGGTTTGCCTGGCAGCACCGGGGACCGGTCTCGGCTGAAGAACTGATCCCGAACGGCGAAGCGGCGATGACTCAGGACATCATCCAGACGGCCGTGCGCATCGTCGATCAGCACCGTGAAAACACCCGCTACCTGCGCGATGCGCATGCCAAGGCGCACGGTTGCGTGAAGGCCGAAGTCCAAGTGCTGCCGGATCTGGCGGATGAGCTGCGTCAGGGCGTGTTCAGCGAACCCGGCAAAACCTGGAACGCGACGGTGCGGCTGTCCAATGGCAATGCTTATCCACAGTTCGACAGTATCCGCGATGCCCGGGGCATGGCGATCAAGTTGCTCGATGTGCCCGGCAAACAACTGCTCGCCGATCAAAAAAGCCGTGGTGAACAAGACTTTGTGATGTTCAGCCACCCGAACTTCTTCGTCAGCGATGTCGCCGAATACCGTCAGAATGTGGCCGCCCAGGCCGATGGCAAGAAGCTGATGGCGTTTTTCCCCGGCTGGGATCCGCGCACGTGGCAGGTTCGTCATCTGTTCATTGCCCTGGCGACGCTCTCCCCTGCCCCGGAAAGTCCGACGCAGACGACATACTTTTCAGTTTCGCCCTACAAGTTTGGTGACGCCAACGCGAAGTTTCGGGTGACGCCGGATCCCGACAATTGCCCGGCCTACACCCTGCCGGTGCAGAACCAGAAGCTGCCGAATTTTTTGCGTAATGCGCTGAATCAGCAATTGTCGACGGATCGGGTGCCGGCGTGCTTCGTCTTGCAGATCCAGCGCCAGGATCCGGGCAAGTACATGCCGATCGAGGACACAAGTATCGAGTGGAAGGAAAAGGATGCGACGTTCGAAACCGTGGCCCGGATCAAACTGCCCGCTCAGGACTTCGATACGCCGGCGCTGAACCTGCAATGCGACAACCAGTCGTTCAATCCGTGGTTCGGGCTTGAGGCTCATCGGCCGATTGGTGGCATCAACCGCTTGCGCAAAGCGGTGTACGAAGCGGTCAGCGATTACCGCCACAGCCGCAACGCCGAGCAATAAAGCCAAATCCCGGACAGCAAAAAGCCCGCATAAAGCGGGCTTTCTGTGTGGTGACCTGGCGTTCAGCGCTCCAGGTTACCGAATATGGCGCAGCGGACGGGACTCGAACCCGCGACCCCCGGCGTGACAGGCCGGTATTCTAACCGACTGAACTACCGCTGCGCGTAGCGTTGAAAGTAAGTGGTGGGTGATGACGGGATCGAACCGCCGACATTCTGCTTGTAAGGCAGACGCTCTCCCAGCTGAGCTAATCACCCTTTACCTTCGTTGCGGGGCGCATTGTGCCACAGATTTTCGTAAAGTGTTGATTTAATTGAATAATTTTTCAAAAAATCTGAAATCCGGTGAAACGACACGACCTGCAGGAACAACGTACAAACTTTGGGCAGAAAAAAACCCGCGTTAGCGGGCTTTTCCGTGGTGACCTGGCGTTCAGCATTCCAGGTTACCGAATATGGCGCAGCGGACGGGACTCGAACCCGCGACCCCCGGCGTGACAGGCCGGTATTCTAACCGACTGAACTACCGCTGCGCGTAACACTAAAGCGAATGGTGGGTGATGACGGGATCGAACCGCCGACATTCTGCTTGTAAGGCAGACGCTCTCCCAGCTGAGCTAATCACCCTTCACTTTCGGTGTGGCGCGCATTCTACGGAGCGACCCCACCTCTGGCAAGCACTTTTTTAAATAATTTTTGCAGCCCTTCCAAAGGCTTAGAGAAGGGTTGGCCTATGGCTTCGCTAAGAGAATAATGCCCCCCTTTGTATAAAGGAGAGACTCGCCCCATGTGGTTCAAAAACCTGCTTATCTATCGCCTGACCCAAGATCTGCCTTTTGATGCCGAGGCGTTGGAAACTGCACTGGCCACCAAACTGGCGCGTCCATGTGCAAGCCAGGAGTTGACCACCTACGGTTTCGTCGCGCCGTTCGGCAAAGGCGAAGATGCACCCCTGGTGCACGTCAGCGGCGACTTCCTGCTGATCTCCGCCCGTAAAGAAGAACGCATCTTGCCGGGCAGCGTCGTGCGTGACGCCGTGAAGGAAAAGGTCGAAGAGATCGAAGCCGAACAAATGCGCAAGGTCTACAAAAAGGAACGCGACCAGATCAAGGATGAAATCATCCAGGCGTTCCTGCCGCGTGCCTTTATCCGTCGTTCGTCGACCTTCGCCGCCATCGCACCGAAACAGGGCCTGATCCTGGTCAACTCGGCCAGCCCGAAACGTGCCGAAGACCTGCTGTCCACTTTGCGTGAAGTGATCGGCACACTGCCAGTACGTCCACTGACCGTTAAAATGTCGCCGACCGCGACCATGACTGAGTGGGTCACCACCCAGAAAGCCGCGGACGACTTCTTTGTGCTGGACGAGTGCGAACTGCGCGACACCCACGAAGACGGTGGCATCGTGCGCTGCAAGCGCCAGGACCTGACGAGCGAAGAAATCCAGCTGCACTTGAGCACCGGCAAAGTGGTCACTCAATTGTCGCTGGCCTGGCAAGACAAGCTGTCTTTCGTCCTCGACGACAAGATGGTGGTCAAGCGCCTGAAGTTCGAAGACCTGCTGCAAGACCAGGCGGAACAGGACGGTGGCGAAGAAGCCCTCGGCCAGCTGGACGCCAGCTTCACCCTGATGATGCTGACCTTCGGCGACTTCCTGCCGGCACTGGTTGAAGCGTTGGGCGGCGAAGAGCTTCCGCAGGGGATCTAAACCGACGTGGTCTAAATGTGGGAGCGGGCTTGCTCGCGAAGGCGGTCTTACAGGCAACATAAATGTTGAATGTACCGGCCTCTTCGCGAGCAAGCCCGCTCCCACATTGGTTTTGTGGTGTTACTTAATAAAAAGGATCAGGCCATGCGCGCCCTTGCTGCATTGAGTCGTTTTGTCGGCAACACCTTCGCTTACTGGGTTCTGATTTTCGCCGTCGTGGCGTTCTTGCAGCCGGCGTGGTTCATCGACCTGAAAGGCGCGATCGTGCCGCTGTTGGGCCTGGTGATGTTCGGCATGGGCCTGACCCTCAAACTCGAAGACTTCGCCGAAGTCGCTCGCCATCCATGGCGCGTGGCATTGGGCGTGGTTGCACATTTCGTGATCATGCCCGGCGTGGCGTGGTTGCTCTGCCAGGCGTTTCACCTGCCGCCGGAAATCGCCGTCGGCGTGATTCTCGTCGGCTGCTGCCCAAGCGGCACCTCGTCGAACGTAATGACCTGGCTGGCGCGCGGTGACCTGGCGCTGTCGGTGGCCATCGCCGCTGTCACCACCCTCCTCGCTCCGTTGCTGACGCCGGCGCTGATCTGGCTGCTGGCTTCGGCGTGGCTGCCGGTGTCCTTCATGGAGCTGTTCTGGTCGATCCTGCAAGTCGTGCTGCTACCGATCGTGCTCGGTGTGGTTGCCCAACGCCTGCTGGGTGATCGGGTGCGCCATGCGGTGGAAGTGTTGCCGCTGATTTCGGTGGTGAGCATCGTGATCATCGTCACCGCCGTGGTGGCCGCCAGCCAGGCGAAGATCGCCGAGTCTGGCCTGCTGATCATGGCCGTGGTCATGCTGCACAACAGCTTCGGTTATTTGCTGGGTTACTTCACCGGGCGCCTGTTCAACTTGCCACTGGCCCAGCGCAAATCCCTGGCGCTGGAAGTCGGCATGCAGAACTCCGGTCTGGGCGCCGCGTTGGCCAGTGCGCACTTCTCGCCACTGGCGGCGGTGCCTAGCGCGCTATTCAGCGTCTGGCACAACATTTCCGGGGCGTTGCTTTCGACGTATTTCCGCCGCATGAGCGAGAAACAAGACCGCGAAACCGCGGCACAACAAGCTGCCGAGTGATCCGCAAACTTGATCCCCGGATTAATGATGGGCACTCTATGGCGCAACGCGAGGACGACCTCGCGGCTCGATCGAGTCATTAATCTGGGGACGACCCCGTCAATCGATGGAGGTCTTTCATGTCCTGGATCATTCTGTTTTTCGCCGGTCTGTTCGAAGTCGGCTGGGCCGTTGGCCTGAAGTACACCGACGGTTTCAGCCGCCCTCTCCCGACCGCATTGACCGTTGCCGCCATGGCGATCAGCCTTGGTTTGCTGGGCCTTGCCATGAAGGAATTGCCGCTGGGCACGGCCTATGCGATCTGGACCGGTGTGGGTGCCGTGGGCACGGTCATCGCCGGGATTATTTTGTTTGGCGAGTCGATGGCGCTGTTCCGGCTGGCCAGCGTTGCGTTGATTATTGCCGGGTTGATTGGCCTCAAGGTTAGCGCCTAAGCCACTACCGCTATCGCGGGCAAGCCCGCTCCCACAGGGTTCAGTTTTATGCCTGCCATCTGTGGCACGCCAAAAAACCTGTGGGAGCGGGCTGCCCGCGATGAGGCCACCACACTCGCCAACTATCTAACGGTCCCACGCAAATCCCCAACCATCGCCTGCAACTTCGCTGGCTCCGCCGCCTCAACCGCCACCGCCGGGCCAGCCACCAATGTCACCCGCGACCACAACCGACGAAACAATCCCTTGCCCGGATCGCGGCTGAAAAAACTCCCCCACAACCCCTGCAACGCCAGCGGAATCACCGGCACCGGCGTCTCTTCGAGAATGCGCACCAGCCCGCCCTTGAACTCACTCATCTCCCCGTCAGCGGTCAACTTGCCTTCCGGGAAGATGCACACCAGCTCGCCGTCCTTCAAATACTGAGCAATACGTGTGAAGGCTTTTTCGTAGATTTGAATGTCTTCCTGGCGCCCCGCAATCGGAATCGTCCCCGCCGTGCGGAAGATGAAGTTCAGCACCGGCAGGTTGTAGATCTTGTAGTACATGACAAAGCGAATCGGCCGACGCACCGCGCCGCCAATCAGCAGCGCATCAACGAAGGACACGTGGTTGCAGACCAGCAACGCCGCGCCTTCATCCGGGATCAGATCGAGGTTGCGATGCTCCACGCGGTACATGGAATGGCTGAGCAGCCAGATCATGAAGCGCATGGTGAATTCAGGAACGATGCTGAAGATGTAGGCGTTGACGCCGATGTTCAGCAGCGACACCACCAGGAACAGCTGCGGGATCGACAGCTCGACCATGCTCAACAAAACGATCGAGACAATCGCCGACACCACCATGAACAGTGCGTTGAGAATGTTGTTGGCGGCAATCACCCGCGCCCGCTCGTTCTCGGGGGTGCGCGACTGAATCAGCGCATACAGCGGCACAATGTAGAAACCGCCGAATATCCCCAGCCCCAGAATGTCGAACAGCACCAGCCAGGTGTGGCCGAAACCAAGGATTTCGATCCAGCCATGGCCATCAACGCTGTCTGGAATACCGCCCGAATGCCACCACAGCAGCAAGCCAAACACCGTCAGCCCAAAGGAACCGAACGGCACCAGGCCGATCTCGACTTTGCGTCCGGAGAGTTTTTCGCAAAGCATCGAACCGAGGGCAATACCCACCGAGAACACCGTCAGAATCAGCGTCACCACGGTCTCGTCGCCGTGCATCCATTCCTTGGCATAGGCCGGGATCTGCGTCAGATAAATCGCCCCGACAAACCAGAACCACGAGTTGCCGACGATGGAACGCGACACCGCAGGCGTTTGCCCCAGGCCCAGTTTCAAGGTGGCCCAGGACTGGCTGAAGATGTTCCAGTTCAGGCGCATTTGGGGTGATGAAGCGGCCGCTCGGGGAATGCTGCGACTGGCCAGGTAGCCGAGCACCGCGATACCGATGATCGCGGTGGAAACGATGGGTGCGTAATGACTGGAGGACATCATGATCCCGGCGCCGATGGTGCCGGCGAGGATCGCCAGGAACGTGCCCATTTCCACCAGCCCGTTGCCGCCCACCAGCTCTTCTTCTCGCAGGGCCTGGGGCAGGATCGAATATTTTACTGGCCCGAACAGCGCCGAGTGGGTGCCCATGGCGAACAGCGCCACCAGCATCAGCGACAGGTGATCGAACAGGAATCCGACCGCGCCGACCGCCATGATGGCGATTTCCCCGAGCTTGATCAGACGGATCAGCGCGTCCTTGGCGAACTTTTCGCCGAACTGGCCGGCCAGCGCCGAGAACAGGAAGAACGGCAGAATAAACAGCAGCGCGCACAGGTTGACCCAGATCGAACGGTCACCCTCGATGGACAGCTTGTACAGAATGGCGAGGATCAACGACTGCTTGAAGATGTTGTCGTTGAACGCCCCGAGGGACTGCGTAATAAAGAATGGCAGGAAGCGCCGGGTGCGAAGCAAGGTGAACTGCGAGGGGTGGCTCATCTTCCATGTGTCCCTGATGTTGGGTAGAGAGTGGCTTGGCGACTGTTATTGGAATGTCGAACGTCGATTCAGGCCACACATTACCTAATCTTTGCCGCTTATTTCTTTAATCCTGCAATGCACGGCGAGACAAACAACTCGCCGCGCCACGCGCCTTGCACCGTGCGTTTGGAGACGATCAGCCACATCACCGCCAGCATCGCCACCAGCACGCAGCCAAAGACACTGAAAAACGCCAGGTTCAAGGTGCTGCCCAGTTTCAACGTCGTCAGAGAATAGACGCCCAAAGGGAAGGTGAAACCCCACCAGCCCAGGTTGAACGGGATACCGTCGCGCAGGTAACGCACGGTGATCAGCACAGCCATCAGCATCCACCAGAAGCCGAAGCCCCACAGCGTGATCCCGGCCACCAGGCCCAGCCCTTCAGCAATTTCACCGATGCCCGGCAGACCGTTGGCCGCAAAGATGGCCGGCGCGTCGGCGCCCAGCAGCAACATGCCCAAGGCCCCGGTGCCGATCGGCCCCAGCGCCAGCCAGCTGGAGGCGGCCATGTTTTCGTGAGGCAATTTATGCAGCGCCATGCGCAGTAACAAAATCGTCAGAATGCTGAACGCCACCGGCAGGGAAAAGGCCCACAGCACGTAGCTGGTCGTCAGCACCACCAGTTGCGAATGGGCATCGGCGAGGTGCGGTGCCAACAGACCTCCACTGGCGGCAGCCACTTCCGCCGCGACCACTGGCAACAGCCAGACCGCTGTCATCTGGTCGATGCTGTGTTCCTGACGGGTGAACATCATGTACGGAATCAATACGCCGCAGGCCAGAGACATGGCCACATCCAGCCACCACAGCACTTCGGCGACATGAATCACTCCGTCGCCCCAGCGCGGCAAGCCGAACACCAGGAAGCCGTTGATGATGGTCGCCAACCCCATGGGAATGGTGCCGAAAAACATCGAGACCGTGGAATGGCCGAAAATCCGCCGAGCCTCATCGAAGAACAGCACCCAGCGTGCTGCGTAGGCGGCGGTGAACAATGCAAAGAGGCAGATGTTGAGCAGCCAGAGGCCTTCGGCCACCGCGTGCAGGCCGGGTATGGCGACGGGCAATTGCGCCAGCGCCAATGCCAGCACGCCTGTGCCCATGGTCGCGGCGAACCAGTTGGGCGTGAATTGGCGAATAGCCTCAAGCGGGTGTGGCAAATGGCTGAGTGGCTTGAAACCGGTGGTGTTGTGGCATGTCATGATGAATTCCTCTCCTCTTGTGAGGTGGAATTCATGGTAGATCCGAATCGAATATCTATATAACGGGTAATATCTCTAACTGTTATCTGTTTAGCAGATATAGCGTCAGACGCTGCCTTCCGTTTCGATCACCAGGATCCTCGCCGCACCTTGTGGATGAGCGACGTGCTCGGTGCCGACCGACGCATAGAAAATATCGCCCACGTCCAGCAGTGTTTCCTTTTCGACGCCCTCTTCGCGGTAGTGCATCCGCACTTGCCCATCCAGCACGACGAACACTTCCTGCCCATCGTTGACGTGCCATTTATACGGTTGGTCGGTCCAGTGCAAACGGGTGGTGATGCCGTTCATGTTGGCGATATCCAGGGCGCCCCAGGCACGGTCAGCGGTGAAGGATTTGCTGCGAATGATCTTCATCGGGTGGTCCGTCGAAATGAGTGGCGGTGCCAAGGCTAGCGGTCATCGAACATCGGCGCCACAGACTTTGACCGGCTGCTGACGCATCAACGCGAGCAGAGCACTGACCGACAGGATAATCAGCACCGCGCCATAACCATCGGTCGTCGCCACCAGACCAAAGGCTCGCGTCAGGTTCCCCGCCAGCAACGACGGCAGACAGAACGCCAGATAACTGAGCACATAAAACGCCGACATCAACCCGGCCCGCTCGTGAGGCAAGGCCAGCGGCACGACACTGCGCAACGAACCCAAGAAACTGGCCCCGAAACCGCATCCGGCCACCAGCGTTCCGATGAAAAACAGCAGCAGGCTGGCGCTGTGGACCGCCAGTAAAATCAGCGCTACACCCACGGGCAGAATGCTTGCGCCGATCCGCAAGACTTTGTCAGCCGGGCGACTGCGCAAGGTGTAGATCATCAATGCGCCGGTGACGGTCAGCGCAGCCACTGTCGCGCCGCCAATCAGATTCGAGGTCGATCCGGTGGCCGTCCGTACAAGGGACGGCGCGAGGGAGGCAAAGAAGCCGCCGAGCGCCCACGCGGCGGTGTTCAGCGGCAGCACCAGCCACAACCCACGCCGAGCCTGGACCGGCACATGCAGGGTCGGAAACAGCGAAGCCAATGCCCCCGCTTGTGGGCTGACGCTTTCCGGCAGACGCCAGACGTACAGCGCTTGCAACCCGAACAGTCCGAGCAACACCCAAAAGGTCAATTGCAGCGGCAACGGCGCAAACTCGGCCAACAAGCCGCAGCCCATGGCACCCACCGCCATGCCGAGCAGCGGCGCGACGCTATTGACCAGCGGACCTTGCTGGCGATCAGTGTCGAGCAGCGCGGCACCTAATACAGCCGTGGCCATTCCAGTAGCAAAGCCTTGAAGCACTCGGGCGCTGATCAACCAGGCGACGCTGTCGGCATTGATAAACAGCAGCATAGCCAGCATGTTCAGCACCACAGCGGTGAAAATCACCGGTTTTCGCCCCAGGTAATCCGACAGCGAACCGACGGTGAGCAACGCCGCGAGCAGGCTGATGGCGTAGACGCCGAAGATCAGGGTCAGGGTCGCTGCCGAGAATTGCAGGTGTTCCTGATACAAGTGGTACAGCGGCGTTGGCGCAGTGGAAGCGGCAAGAAAACTCAGTAAAGTAATCGCCAGAAACCACAGGCTGGAACGGTTTGATATCGAGCTGGACATGCGCACACTCCGCAAAAGCTAATTTATTGCGTTTGCGGAGTGTGCTACTGGCCAGCGCTTAAAGCAAATTCTTTGTGTTAAGGTCCGCCGTATGGCTATTAAAGAAGGTTTACGCCCCGGCGGTCGAAGCGCCCGGGTGCAAGAGTCGATTCATTCGGCTGTCCGCGATCTGCTTGAAGAGCAGGATCGCGCCACCGTGACCGTCCCGCAAATCGCTGCGCGCGCGGGGGTGACGCCGTCGACGATCTATCGGCGTTGGGGCGATTTGTCGGTGTTGCTGGCCGACGTCGCCCTCGCCCGCCTGCGCCCGGACAGCGAACCGGCCGTCACCGGCAGCTTGCGCGGTGATGTGCGGGCCTGGGCGGAGCAGTATCTGGACGAGATGAGTTCCGAGCCCGGCCGGAACATGCTGCGCGACGTGCAATGCAGCATCACACCGGTTTACTGCGCGACGATCATTGGCGGGCAGTTGCAGGCGATTCTGGATCGTTACCCGGATCAGCCGAAGCCGAGTGTCGATCGATTGATCAATTTGGTGGCGGCACCGACGGTGTTTCGCATCCTGTTTTCGGCGGCACCGTTGGAGGTTGGGGAATTGCATCAGTTGATCGAGATTGCGTTGAGTCAGTGAGGCCGTCTTCGCGGGCAAGCCCGCTCCCACAGGGAATTTGTGAACGACGCAAATCCAATGTGGGAGCGGGCTTGCTCGCGAAGAGGCCAGCACAAACACTAAAAATCCAACTGACAAACACCCTGCGACACCCCACCACGCCACGACCTTGGTCGACACTGACTAACCCCGGCCATCGTGCGAGACTGTCTGACCGGGCGGGAGTCCCGGGTGTCTTTTGTCGGGAGTTCCCATGTCGCTGTCCAGCGGGCTGATCGCCGTCGTCGCCCTGGCCTATATGGCCATCATGTTCGCCATCGCCTTTTACGGCGACCGTCGCAGCACACCGTTGCCGCCGCGAGTGCGCGCGTGGGTGTACAGCCTGTCGCTGGCGGTCTATTGCACCAGCTGGACCTTCTTTGGCGCTGTCGGCCAGGCCGCCGAGCAGCTCTGGTCATTCCTGCCGATCTACCTCGGGCCGATCCTGTTGCTGGTCTGCGCGCCGTGGGTCCTGCAAAAAATGGTGATGATCAGCAAACAGGAGAACATCACCTCCATCGCCGACTTCATCGCCGCCCGCTACGGCAAATCCCAATCGCTGGCGGTGGTGGTGGCGCTGATCTGCATGGTTGGCGTTCTGCCTTACATCGCCTTGCAGCTCAAGGGCATCGTGCTCGGGGTGAACCTGCTGATCGGTGCCGGTGCCGACGCCATGGGCACCCGCGCTCAGGACACGGCGCTGATCGTGTCGCTGGTGTTGGCGCTGTTCACCATTGTCTTCGGTACCCGCAACCTCGACGCCACGGAACACCACCGTGGCATGGTGCTGGCGATTGCCTTTGAATCGCTGGTCAAGCTGTTTGCGTTTCTCGCGGTCGGGGCATTCGTGACTTACGGCCTGTACGACGGCTTCGACGACCTGTTCAACCAGGCCATGCTCGCCCCGCGCCTCGAAGAGTATTGGAAGGAAACCATCAACTGGCCGTCGATGGTGGTGCAGACCGGCGTGGCAATGATGGCGATCATTTGCCTGCCCCGGCAGTTCCACGTGACGGTGGTGGAAAATATTGATCCCCAGGATCTGCGCCTGGCCAAATGGGTGTTCCCGGCTTACCTGGCGCTGGCCGCGCTGTTCGTCGTACCGATCGCCCTCGCTGGTCAGATGCTGCTGCCCAGCTCGGTACTGCCGGACTCTTTCGTCATCAGCCTGCCGCTGGCCCAAGCCCACCCGGCCCTGGCGATGCTGGCCTTTATCGGTGGCGCCTCAGCGGCGACCGGCATGGTGATCGTCGCCAGCGTGGCGCTGTCGACCATGGTTTCCAACGACATGTTGCTGCCGTGGCTGCTGCGGCGGAACAACGCTGAGCGACCGTTCGAAGTGTTCCGCCAGTGGATGCTCTCGGTGCGCCGCGTCAGCATCGTGGTGATTCTGTTGCTGGCCTATGTCAGTTATCGCCTGCTTGGCTCGACCGCCAGCCTGGCGACCATCGGCCAGATCGCCTTCGCCGCCGTGACCCAACTGGCCCCGGCCATGCTCGGCGCGCTGTACTGGAAGCAGGCCAACCGCCGAGGGGTTTTCGCTGGCCTCGCCGCCGGGACATTCCTCTGGTTCTACACCCTGATTCTGCCAATCGCCGCCCACAGCCTCGGTTTGTCCTTGAGTAGCTTTCCAGGGCTGGCCTGGTTGCACAGCAACCCGCTGAACCTGCCGCTGACCCCGTTGACCCAAGGCGTGGTGCTGTCGCTGGCGGCCAACTTCACGCTGTTCGCCTGGGTATCCGTGCTGTCACGCACGCGGGTGTCGGAGCACTGGCAGGCCGGTCGTTTCATCGGCCAGGAAATCAGCGCACGCCCCAGCGCCCGCTCGATGCTGGCGGTGCAGATCAACGATTTGCTGCAACTGGCTGCACGCTTCGTCGGTGAAGAACGGGCGCGGCAGAGCTTCATCCGTTTTGCCTACCGCCAAGGCAAAGGCTTCAACCCGAACCAGAACGCTGACGGTGAATGGATTGCTCACACTGAACGGTTGCTGGCCGGTGTACTCGGCGCTTCTTCGACGCGCGCGGTGGTAAAGGCCGCCATCGAAGGTCGGGAAATGCAGTTGGAGGATGTCGTCCGCATCGCCGACGAAGCCTCGGAGGTGCTGCAGTTCAACCGCGCCCTGTTGCAAGGCGCTATCGAAAACATCACTCAGGGCATCAGCGTGGTCGACCAGTCGCTGAAACTGGTGGCCTGGAACCGGCGCTATCTGGAGCTGTTCAATTACCCGGACGGGCTGATCAGGCTTGGCCGACCGATTGCCGACATCATTCGCTACAACGCTGAACGCGGGCTGTGCGGCCCCGGCGAGGCCGAAGTGCACGTCGCTCGCCGTTTGCACTGGATGCGCCAGGGCCGCGCCCACACCTCTGAACGACTGTTCCCCAACGGGCGTGTGATCGAGCTGATCGGCAACCCGATGCCCGGCGGCGGTTTCGTCATGAGTTTCACCGACATCACCGCGTTCCGAGAGGCCGAACAGGCCCTGACCGAAGCCAACGAAGGCCTGGAGCAACGCGTTACCGAGCGGACCCATGAACTGTCACAACTCAACGTGGCGCTGACCGAAGCCAAGGGCACCGCAGAATCGGCCAACCAGTCGAAAACCCGCTTTCTGGCAGCGGTCAGCCATGACCTGATGCAGCCGCTGAATGCCGCGCGCCTGTTCTCCGCCGCTCTTTCCCATCAAGAGGACGGTCTGTCCAGCGAGGCGCAGAAACTGGTGCATCACCTGGACAGTTCGCTGCGTTCTGCCGAGGACTTGATCAGCGATCTGCTGGACATTTCCCGCCTGGAAAACGGCAAGATCAACCCGGACCCCAAACCCTTCGCGCTCAACGAACTGTTTGATGCGCTCGGTGCCGAGTTCAAGGCACTGGCTCAGGAGCAAGGGCTGAAATTCCGGGTTCGGGGCAGCACGTTGCGGATCGACAGCGACATCAAACTGCTGCGACGGATTCTGCAGAACTTCCTGACCAACGCGTTCCGCTATGCCAAGGGGCCGGTGCTGCTTGGCGTCCGGCGGCGCAAGGGCGAGTTGTGCCTGGAGGTCTGGGACCGTGGGCCGGGGATTGCGGAAGACAAACTGCAGGTGATTTTCGAGGAGTTCAAACGCCTCGACAGCCACCAGACGCGCGCCGAGAAAGGCCTGGGTCTGGGACTGGCGATTGCCGACGGGCTGTGTCGCGTATTGGGTCACAGCTTGCGCGTACGGTCCTGGCCGGGGCGTGGCAGCGTGTTCAGTGTCAGCGTGCCGCTCGCGCGGGCTCAGACTGTCGCGCCGGCCAAGGTCAGCGAACTCAATGGCCATGTGTTGAGCGGCGCGCAGGTGCTGTGCATCGATAACGAAGACAGCATCCTGATCGGCATGAACAGCTTGCTGACACGCTGGGGTTGCCAGGTCTGGACCGCGCGCAACCGCGACGAATGCGCGGCGCTGCTGAAGGACGGTGTACGTCCGCAGCTGGCGCTGGTGGATTACCACCTGGACCATGGCGAGACCGGGACCGAGTTGATGGCGTGGTTGCGCACTCAATTGGGAGAGCCGGTGCCAGGGGTGGTGATCAGTGCCGATGGCCGGCCCGAGACGGTGGCCCAGGTGCATGCGGCGGGCCTGGAGTACCTGGCCAAACCGGTGAAACCGGCGGCGTTGCGGGCGTTGTTGAGTCGGCATTTGCCGTTGTGATGGAGGGCTTGAGCTCTTTGGCGGCAGTGCTGACGCCTTCGCGAGCAAGCCCGCTCCCACAGGGAATCGGAGTTGTTGCACACATCGAGTGAGCAAGCCAAAAAACCTGTGGGAGCGGGCTTGCTCGCGAAGCTTTTGACCTATTCAGGCAACTCAGCCAATCCATCGACATCGGTCATCGCTCGCTCCAGTAGATCAGCCGGCAAGCTCTTGCTGGCGCGCGCACCCAGCAATTTCAACTGCTCACTGCGACTGACCAGATTGCCGCGCCCTTCTGTCAGCTTGTTGCGCGCAGAGCTGTAGGCCTTGTCCAGTTGCTGCAAGCGATTGCCGACTTCATCCAGATCCTGGATGAACAACACGAACTTGTCGTACAGCCACCCGGCACGCTCGGCGATTTCCCGGGCGTTCTGGCTCTGGCGCTCTTGCTTCCACAGGCTGTCGATGACCCGCAGGGTCGCCAGCAACGTAGTCGGGCTGACGATGACGATGTTGCGGTCGAAGGCTTCCTGGAACAGTGTCGGCTCAGCCTGCAAGGCAGCGGAAAACGCCGCTTCGATCGGCACGAACAGCAAGACGAAATCCAGGCTGTGCAAGCCGTCGAGTCGCTTGTAATCCTTGCCCGACAGGCCTTTGACGTGATTGCGCAGCGACAGGACGTGCTGCTTGATGGCGATCTGGCCGATGGCATCGTCTTCGGCCGCCACGTATTGCTGATAGGCCGTGAGGCTGACCTTGGAGTCGACCACGACCTGCTTGTCGCCCGGCAGATAAATGATCACGTCGGGCTGGAAACGCTCACCGTCCGGGCCCTTGAGCGTGACTTGGGTCTGGTACTCGCGGCCCTTCTCCAACCCGGCGTGTTCGAGCACGCGTTCAAGAATCAGCTCGCCCCAGTTGCCTTGGGTTTTCTGCCCTTTCAAGGCGCGGGTGAGGTTGGTGGCTTCGTCGCTCAGGCGCAGGTTCAGCTGCTGCAGGCGCTCCAGCTCCTTGGCCAGGGAAAACCGTTCGCGGGCTTCGGCCTGATAGCTTTCCTCAACGCGTTTTTCGAAAGACTGGATGCGTTCCTTCAAAGGATCGAGCAATTGGCCCAGGCGCTGCTGGCTGGTTTCGGCGAAACGCTGTTCACGCTCGTCGAAGATCTTGCCCGCCAGCTCGGCAAACTGAGCTCGCAGCTCGTCACGCGAGCCTTGCAGGTCGTTGAGGCGTTGTTGATGGCTGTCCTGCTGCTCACGCAGTTCGGCGGTGAGCGAGGCCGCCCGGGCGTCCAGGCGCCGCAGCTCGGCTTCTTTGCCGGCGCGCTCGATGTTCCAGGCGTGAGATGCATCGCGGGCGTCGTCGCGCTCGATTTGCAGCAGTTCGATTTCACGGCGCATGGCGGCCAACTCTGCTTGCTTGGCACCGTTGGCCTGGCTCAGATCACCGATTTCATCGCGGCAGGCTTCGAGCTGAGCGTTCAAACCGTCCTGCGCCAGTTGCGACATGGCCAGACGCTCTTCCAGCAAGGCCACCTCGGCCTGCCCCGCGCTCGCCCGGCGCTGGATCTGCCAGGCGAGTACCAGCAATGGCAATGCAGCGCCCGCCAGACCAAGCAAAATGCTGGTCAAGTCCATAGCCATAGCGACTCCTGCCGATGAGATAAAGCTTGAAGGGTAACCAAGGCGTCAGAACTTGGACAGCTCAGTCTTCGACCAGGCCCAGTTCCTGTAGGGCGCGCCGATCCCCTGCTCGCGCGGCTTGGCGCAGCAGGTCCTGGCCAATGCGGCGATCGCGGGCATTGCCGCATTCGCGGCACATCAGCTGGCCAAGACGACTTTGCGCGGCCACGACACCTTCACGGGCAGGCTGCTTGAGCAAACGCCCGGCGAAGTGTTTGACGTTGGTGTTTTCACCCAGGCGCGGGCTATCGAGCAACCACTCCGCCACTCGCATCGAAAAGCGTTTGGGAGGGGTAACACCGGGAGGTGTGGAGGTCGCAGAAACTGATACGGAGCGAAACTTCATAAAGCACTGTGGGGCAGATCGGAAGGCGCGCCACTCTACTCTTTTTTTCTTACAGGTAAAGCCTAAAAAAACCCGGCACGCCCGTCCTAGAGCAAGCGCTCGGGACAATCCACAGAAGCTGTGGATAACTCAGTGGACAACCGCCCTTGAACTCTCGCAAAGCCCTGTGGAATGGGGCTCGCAGTCAAACTGACGATTTTTTCACCAGTAAAAAAAAGCGATGTTTTTCATTGACTTAAATTTTCAATACAGGCACCCACTGTGATCGATTCGCGGATGACAGTGCGGTTACAGTCTGCGCAACTTATGTGCACAAGTACCTTCGCGACAGTTATATCGATGCGCTTTTTCGGAGCGTTTTGCAGACCGTTTCTGGGGATAACCTTGGCAAACCCTTGTCCCAGGCTTGTGCCGGACAGATGACCAGTGGTCGGAAATCGGCCCAATGCGGAGCGAGATTGCGGGGCTCTGCAATTATTTTGCTTTCACGCTTCCCTTCGCCCACTCGATCCGTTAGTATCCGCGGCGTTAGTACCAAGCTGAAAGTCAATTCTGGTCGAACAAATCCTCCCGGTCAGCCTTCCCAACGGAAGCCTCTACCGAACAAGCGGGATCGACCACCTCGATGGTTTCCAGGTAAACCTTGCGCCAACACAGCCTTTGAATCGAAAGCAAAGGGTGTTGCGAAGCTCACTTACTCTGACCGAACCAGCCTGCAAATTGATCAGGATCTTCACCCCGGGCCCAGAACCTTTGCCCTTGATGTGTTGCCTGCCCTCCTAAGTACCTACCTGCCAGCCCAAGCGCGCCAATTATCAGCGCTTCAAACTGGCTGCTTTGTTCCAGTCGGGTTCTTCGTTCGACCAATGGTGGTCGTCGTCACTGGAACGTTTTAATTTTGCACGGCTCTTATCCGTGTCGCTTGTAGGAACACCCATTTAATGACTACTCAAATCCACACCCAGGATGCCATCCGCACCCTAACCAACGCTTTTGCACCAATGAACTGCCTGATCATGGCTGCTCGCAAAGGCTGCTTCAGCTTCACTCTGGTCAACGAACACGGCATCGCTCGTCACAGCGAACGCCTCTACCCCGATCAATACTCCAGCGCAGAACCGCTGCAGGCCGTGATCGAGCGTACCCGTCAGGCACTGGTTGCCTGATACGCCAGAAAGACTGAAAACCTCAAAAGCCCTGCTCAAAAAGCGGGGCTTTTTATTGCCTGTTATTTCCCCTCAGGCAGCCTGCGGCTAAGCACTAACCGATATAACGGTTATAACTCGAAGCCGGAAATATTTTAAAAACAGTCCTTTACAGCGCGAATATGACACTACACTTCAACTCAAGCGGCTTGTTCCGCTTCCGGCGAGCCTGATTCGATTCACCAGCTGCCAACGCTCCCTTCAGGTATCGCCGACCACTTCATGTTCCGAGGGCTTTATGGGTATCGCTGCCAGCGAACTGTGCCGTTATGTGATCCGCCCGACTTTGATTTACCTAGGGCGCCATAGCGCAACTGCCGAATCCTTGCTGCTGGGCATCGCCGCCAGTCAGTCAGCCCTTGGTTCCGCCCTGCATGACCGCCGTGGGCACGGCCTGTACCGAATTGCCGAACCCCGCCACCAGGCTCTCTGGGATCATTACCTGGCCCTGGACCCGGAGCGCGCAAGTCTCGTGCGCGGCTTGGCCAGCCAGCATGCCTTTCTCAGCGGACCGCACCTGGAATTGACCGTCAACCTGCGTTACGCCACTGCCATCGCCTGGCTGCTGGTGGAAGAACAGAATACTCCCCTCCCCGCCGCAGATGACTTGTTGGGAATGGCCCGAATCTGGCGCCAGACTTTTCAGCCTCAAGGTCGCCTTCGCGACTTCACCTACGCTTGGCAAACCTGTGTTTCACCAATGAATCAGGTCGCCTGCTGACCCACCGGTTTCCAAAGATCCTGTAACGGGTCGCGAATCTGGTTGGATTGTCCTACAAAACCGCTCTAACTCAAGCGATACAGCCTATAGCGCTGGGACGAAAATGTTGGTAATTTTCGCCCCGGTGATCACCAGGAGTTCTAATAATGAAAAAAGTAATGCTCAAAACCACCATTAGCCTCGCCGTTGCCATGGCATCCACCCAGATTTTCGCAAGTGGCTTTGCCCTCAACGAACAAAGCATCAGCGGGATGGGAACAGGTTTTGCCGGGCGATCTTCTTCTGCCGACGACGCATCCACCATTGCTGGTAACCCTGCCGGCATGTCCCGCCTCAAGCGCGAACAAGTGACCGGCGGTATTGCATTCATCGACGCGCACACTGACATCAGTGACGCCAGCTCCAGTCCGAATGGCGGTACCAACAAAGGTGACATGGTCCCTTTCATGGGCGTGCCGATGGGCTACTACGTCAAGCCAATCGATGACCACTGGGCAGTCGGTTTCGGCGTCTACGCTCCATTCGGCCTGGTGACCGACTACGAGAAAGGCTTTGCCGGCCGTTACTTCGGCAGCAAGAGCGAAGTCAAGATCGTGACCCTGCAACCAACTGTCAGCTACGCCTTCAACGACAAGGTCTCCATCGGTTTCGGCCCGACCATCAACCGCGTCGACGGCACCCTGGAATCGAACCTGTCGATCACCCAGGCCGCGCCGGATGGCAAGGTCAAGATCGAAGGTGACGACACTGCGCTGGGCTACAACATCGGCGTGCTGGTCCAAGCCACCGACAGCACTCGCGTCGGCCTGACCTACCACTCGAAAGTGAAGTACAAGCTCGAGGGCAACACCAAGGTCGACTACAACGTCCTCGCTGCCGTGGGTCAGAACCCAAGCCAGAAGTACGATGCCTCGCTGGACCTGACCACGCCTGAATCGGTGGACTTCTCGGTCACTCACCAGCTGGACGACAAGTGGACCCTCTACGCAGGCAGCACCTGGACTCGCTGGAGCCGCCTGAAAGAAATCACCGTTGATAACAAAGGTGTTCCGGCGATCCTGAACGGCCAGTTCGGCACCATCACCGAAGAACAGAACTGGCACGACACCTGGGCTCACGCCATCGGCGCGTCCTACCAGTTGAACAAGCAATGGGTATTGCGTACCGGTCTGTCCGTCGACCAGGCGCCGACCAACAACACCGACCGTTCCCCACGCATTCCGACTGGCGATCGCAAGATTTTCAGCCTGGGCGCTGGCTGGAGCCCGACTGACGACCTGACCATCGACGTCGCGTACTCGTACCTGCGTGAAGAGTCGGTCAAAGTTGACAACAGCAACAACCGTGGCCAGAACTACAACGCCAAGTATGAAAACTATGCGAACGGTTTCGGTGTAGGCGCGACCTACCGCTTCTGATGATTCACGGCGAGCCTGAAACGCTCGCCACCTGAATCAAAAAAAGCCCCGCGCTCTTGTACAGAGGCGGGGCTTTTTAGTGGGCGTCAATCAGGGTTGCGAGGCCAGTGCTTTTTCCACCGCCTCGATGAACTCAGGGTCGTCGGGTTTGGTCAGGCTGGAGAAATTGGCGATCACCTTACCCTTGCGATCAACCACGTATTTGTAAAAATTCCACTTCGGCGCGCTGGTCTGTTTGGCGAGGACCTTGAACAGGTGAGTCGCGTCGTCACCGCGGACTTTCTGTGGCTCGGTCATGGTGAACGTCACGCCGTAGTTCACGTAGCAAACCTTGGCGGTTTCTGCACCGTCCTTGGACTCTTGCTTGAAGTCATTGGACGGAACGCCGATCACCTCCAGCCCCTGATCCTTGTAACGCTGATTCAGCGCCTCAAGGCTTTTGAACTGCGGGGCGAAACCACAGAAACTCGCCGTGTTGACCACCACCAGCGGTTTACCCTCAAACCGCTGGCACAGGTCGATGGATTCCTTGGCGCGCAGCTTGGGCAACGAGCCCTGCAACAGCTCCGGGCACTCGGCCGCTTGTGCCAATCCGGTAAACGCCACCAGCAACGCGGGGACTGCAATCCAGCGCATCAGCATGTCGGTGCATCCTTGAATAATGGTCACAAACGAAGTTACTCGCCCTCGCCTGTTCCTAGCAAGCGCCCATGCCCAACTGCATCAGCGCCAATCCGCCCTGATGCCAGCCCCACCAGGCCAGCGCCAGTAGCAAGGCGCCGAGAGCGGCGACCGCTATTTGCGGCCAGAAACGGTTCATATCGCACTCAACCGGGTTTGCAGGCGCGCTACCGGCTGCTCACGCACCGGCCAGTTCAGGGCGGCGACCAACAGGCTCAAGAGGATTGCCACTTGCCAGATCAAGTCATAGCTCCCGGTCCGGTCATACACCACCCCGCCCAACCAGCCGCCGAGGAATGAGCCGAGCTGGTGGAAAAGGAAAACAATCCCACCGAGCATGGACAGGTTTCGCACACCGAACAAGGTCGCCACCGTGCCGTTGGTCAATGGCACGGTCGACAGCCACAGGAAGCCCATCGCCATGCCGAACAGGTACGCGGTGGTCGTGGTGACCGGTGCCCACAGGAACAGCGTAATCACCACCGCCCGCAGCAGATACAAACCGGTGAGCAAACGCGGCTTGGACATACGCCCGCCAAGCCATCCTGCGGTGTACGTGCCGAAGATATTGAACAGCCCGATCAGCGCCAGCACCGTGGTGCCCACCGTGGCGGGAAGGTGTTGATCCACCAGATACGCCGGCAAGTGCACGCCGATGAACACCACCTGGAAACCGCAGACAAAAAAGCCGAACGCCAACAGCCAGAAACCCGAATGGGAGCAGGCTTCATGCAGCGCTTCGGAAAGGGTCTGTTCATGGCCGAGCACAGGCAGCGGTTTGTCCTTGAGCATGCTTACCAATGGAATGATCAGCGCCACCAGCAGGCCCAACACCAGCAATGCCGCGGACCAGCCCAGCCAGCCGATCAACCCCAGCGTACCGGGCAACATGGCGAACTGACCAAACGAACCGGCGGCGCTGGCGATACCCATGCCCATGCTGCGTTTCTCCGGCGGCACGGCGCGACCGACCACGCCGAGGATCACCGAGAACGACGTGCCCGACAGGCCGATGCCGATCAACAGGCCCGCACTCAGGGACAAGGTTACCGCCGAGTCGGACAAGCCCATGAACACCAGGCCCAAGGCGTACAGCACACCACCGACCAACACCACTTTCGCCGCGCCAAAGCGGTCGGCCAGCGCGCCGGTGAACGGCTGCGCCAGGCCCCAGATCAGGTTCTGCAAGGCAATGGCAAACGCAAACGTCTCCCGTCCCCAGCCGAATTCGGCACTCATCGGTGCCAGAAACAGGCCGAAGCCGTGTCGCACGCCCAACGACAATGCCAGGATCAGCGCACTCCCCACCAACACCCAACCGCATGTACGCCACATCGAGGTCATTCTTATTCTCCGGTAGCGGGTATATACCCGCTTATGATCGGAAAAACCGGCATCACGCCAGTTCGTCCAGCAGTCGCAACAAGGTTTCGCGTTTCTCGGCACCCAGACGGTCGATCAACCGCTGCTGTGCCGCTTCCCACGCCGGCAAGGCCGCTGTCAGGCGATCAGCACCCGCCTGGGTCAGGCGGACGATGCGGTTACGCATGTCCTCGCCCTCGACCAGCGCCACCAGCCCCTCACCTTCCAGCACCCGAAGATTGCGCCCCAGGGTGCTACGGTCCAGGCCCATGGCTTCGGCCAGGGTGGAAATACTCGGTTCATTCAGACGCTGCAGATTGCACAGCAAAGAATACTGGGCGACGTTGATTCCGAAGCCATCGAGAGCGCCGTCATAATGCCTGCTGACGCCACGGGCGGCGCGTCGCAGGTTGGTGCATAAACATTGAGAGTCGAGCATGGTGCGTGTATATACCCGCGAGTGTGTTAAATCAAGTTACAGATGGGTTCAATCAGCGATATAGAAATGTCAGGCCGACCGCTATCGCGAGCAGGCTCGCTCCCACAGTAGATCTTCAGTGAATGTTGAATTCATGTACGACGCAATAAATGTGGGAGCGAGCCTGCTCGCGATGAGGCCGGTACATCCTGCCCACAAACCATCAGACCAACGCCAATCCTACCAGCACCACCATCTCCAACAACTCCAGCATCGCCCCGGCCGTATCGCCCGTCGTCCCGCCCAATCGCCGCAGCATCACCTGCCGCAACCAAACGAACATCCCGCCCGCCAGAACAAGCGCCCAGACACCGCTGAACCCTGCGATCAGCACACACGCCAACGCACTGACCGCCAACACTTGCTTACCCGCCGAGCGCGGCAAATGATCGGCCAGCGCCTGCCCCAACCCGCCGGCACGCACATACGGCGTGGTCAGAAACAACCCCAGCATCGCGCTACGACCCATCAGCGGAACGATGATCAGCAAAACAGTGTCCTGCTGCTCGATCAACGCCAGCAACGCGGCGAATTTGAGCAGCAACACCAGCACCAGCGCCACCACCGCAATCGGCCCGCTGCGTGGGTCTTTCATGATCGTCAGCGTGCGCTCGCGGTCGCCGAAACCACCGAGCCACGCGTCGGCGCTATCGGCCAGGCCGTCCAGGTGCAACGCGCCGCTGAGCAGCACCCAAACCGTCAGCAACAGCGCGGCGTGAAGCAACAACGGCGTGCCCAGTAACAGCCAGTTCAGCGCCCATAAAATGACGCCGAACAGCAGCCCGACCAGCGGATAAAACAACAGCGAACGTCCGAGTTCCTGAGGCGCCGGCATGCCGGGCAGACGAATCGGCAAACTGCTGAGAAATTGCAGGGCGATCCAGAAGGGCAACATGGTCAGATCGTTTCCTTGAGAATGGCGCCTGACTCGACGCTCAACGAAAACAGCGAGCCATGCCCGACCTCGACATTCAGCAACTGCTCCCGAGGCAAACCCCGGGCCTGCGCCAGCAACAAACGCATGACGCCGCCATGGCTGATCAGCAAAACCCGCTCGCCCGCATACGCCATGTGCAGACGCTCAACCGCCGTCAGCACCCGCGTCGAAAAATCTCCGACCAGCTCACCCAAGGGCGGCGTGAAGGAATAGGGGTCGGCCCAGAACAGCCCCAACCCTTGGGCGTCTGTTTCCATCAACGCCGCCGCGCTCTGCCCTTCCCAGGCACCAAAGTGCAGTTCTTGCAGATCTTTGTCGAGGTGCACGGGCAGTCCCAGCTGCGCACCGAGTTCATCAGCAAACCGCGCACAACGTTGCAACGGCGAACTGATCAACCGATCCCATGGCCCTTTCTCGACCACCGCTGCGCGCATCTGCTCCCAGCCCTTGGCGGTCAGCGCATCGTCGAGGCTGCCGCGCAGACCGCCGCCGAGTTCGGTTTCACCATGACGCAGAAGGTCCAGACGCAACGTCATGCCGGGCGGTCCGCCACTGCCGCTTCGGCGAAGGTTGCCATCTGCCCGTGAAGATCGCAGGCTAAACGCAGTAACGGCACAGCCAACGCAGCACCACTGCCCTCGCCCAGACGCAGGCCGAGATCCAGCAACGGCTCGGCGTTCAGTGTTTCCAGCACATGACGATGACCCGGCTCGGCGCCGCGATGGCCGAACAACAGCCATTCACGGCATTGCGGGTTCAAGCGCACTGCCACCAACGCGGCGACGCTGCAGATAAAGCCGTCCACCAGCACCGCAACACCCTCCTGGGCGCACGCCAGATACGCGCCAACCAGCGCCGCAATCTCAAACCCACCGAGGTTGAACAGCGTCTGCAACGCATCGCCGCGCTGAGCGCCATGCAATGCCAAGGCACGTTCGATGACCCGGGCTTTGTGGCTGACACCCGCAGCGTCCAGACCCGTACCCGGCCCAGCCAGATGCACCACCGGGCAATCGAGCAAGGCACAGGCCAGCGCGCTGGCCGCCGTGGTGTTGCCGATGCCCATCTCGCCGCCGATGAACAGCTGCGCACCGGCGGCGACCGCACGCTGCACGCTGTCGCGACCGGCCTGCAAAGCGAGTTCACCCTGGGCCTGCGTCATGGCCGGACCTTTGACGAAATTGGCGGTGCCCGCACCGATGTTGAGGTGACGCACGCCCGGCAGGTTCAACGACGGCGCTACCGTGCCGAGGTCGACCACTTCCAGAGAAGCCCCGAGCTGGCGCGCCAGCACGCTGATTGCCGCGCCGCCGCTGACGAAGTTGTGCAGCATCTGCCCGGTGACTTCCTGAGGGAACGCCGACACGCCTTCCGCCACCACGCCATGATCACCGGCAAAAATGGTAATCCATAGCTGATCGAGACTCGGTTTGACCTGCCCCTGCAGCCCCGCCAACTGCACGGCCACCGCTTCGAGTCGACCGAGGGAACCGGCGGGTTTGGTCAGTTGCTGTTGACGTGCCTGCGCCAGTTCGACGGTTTGCGAATCGACCGGCTTGCACGGGTTCAGCCACCAGGTTTGAGTCATAACGCAGTTCCTTTCAAAGTCAGGGGCAGGCCGGCGACGGTCAGGACGACACGTTGGCAGCGCTCGGCCAGGGCTTGATGCAGCCAACCGGCTTCATCGACATAGCGGCGAGTCAATTCGCCCAGCGGCACGACACCCATTCCGGTCTCGTTGCTGACAAAAATGATTTCACCCGGCAACGAGGCCAGGCAGTCCAGCAGGGCTTCGCGTTCGGCGTTGAGGCGTTCGGCGTCTTCGAGCATCAGCAGATTGGTCATCCACAGGGTCAGGCAATCCACCAGCAGGCAACGCTCGGCGCGGGCGCTTTCGCGCAATACGCGGGCGAGTTCGATCGGTTCTTCAATCAACGCCCATTCGGCCGGGCGACGGGCACGGTGATGGGCGACTCGCTCGTTCATTTCGCCGTCCAGCGGTTGGCTGGTGGCGATGTAGGTGACCTGAAGCTGGCTGTCTGTCGCGAGTTTTTCAGCGAGGCGGCTTTTGCCGGAGCGGGCGCCGCCAAGGATTAGTTGCAGCATGGTTCATTCCTTAAAATCATCGGTGAGGCGACTGGCCTCATCGCGGGCAAGCCCGCTCCCACAGTTTCTGTGGTGGACACCTATTTGTGAGCAGCCTCCATCCTTGTGGGAGCGGGCTTGCCCGCGATGAGGCCGGCACAGCCACCTCAAATCCCACAGAGTTCACGCAGCAGCGAGGTATCCAAATACTTCTCCACCAGATCCGCCAACCGCTCGATATCCCGCTCGCGCAACCCGTGGTAATCCACGTCCTGCACATCCTGCAAACCCGCCCAACGCAACAACGCACTGCATGCCGCCGGGGACTCGAACAGGCCATGCAAGTAGGTGCCGAAAATCTGCCCGTCAGCACTTTGCGCGCCATCGCAGCGACCATCGTCCAGCTGCACCGCGGCGTTTTCCAGTGCCGGCCCAGTGGTGACGCCGGCATGGATTTCGTAGCCGCTGACTTCAGCATTTTCCAGCGCCAGACGACCACGCACATTGCGCAATTGCTTCTCTTCTTCGAGCTGCGTTTCGAACGCCAGCAAACCCAGGCCGGTACTGGAACCCGGCGCACCTTCGAGGCCCAGCGGGTCGTGCACCTGCTCACCGAGCATTTGCAGACCGCCACAAATCCCCAGCACTTTGCCGCCATAACGCAGGTGACGATTGACGGCCGTGTCCCAGCCACTAGCCCGCAAATACGCAAGGTCACTGCGCACACTTTTCGAGCCGGGAAGAATGATCAGGTCGGCCGCAGGAATCGCCTGGCCGGGGCCGATGAATTGCAGGTCCACTTGCGGATGCAGGCGCAGCGGATCGAAGTCGGTGTGGTTACTGATGCGCGGCAGCACCGGTACGACCACTTTCAGCACGCGCTCAGCCTTGTCGGTCTGGCGCTGATCGATGCCGTCCTCGGCTTCCAGGTGCAAATCCATCACATACGGCAGCACGCCGATTACCGGTTTGCCGGTGCGTGCTTCCAGCCAGTCGAGGCCGGGTTGCAGTAAGGCGATGTCACCGCGAAAACGGTTGATGATGAAGCCTTTGACCCGCGCCTGTTCGGTCGGCGACAGCAGTTCCAGCGTGCCCACCAGATGCGCAAAAACCCCGCCACGATTGATGTCGGCAATTAACACCACCGGGCAATCCACCGCTTCGGCAAAGCCCATGTTGGCGATGTCGCCGGCACGCAGATTGATCTCGGCCGGCGAACCCGCGCCTTCGACCATTACCACCGGATACGCCGCGCTCAATCGCTCATGGGAGGCCAGCACCGCTTGCATGGCGATGGTTTTGTAGTCGTGATAGGCGACCGCGTTCATCGTCGTCACCGCGCGACCATGGATGATCACTTGGGCGCCGGTGTCGCTGTTGGGTTTGAGCAGCACCGGGTTCATGTCGGTGTGCGGTTCAAGGTTGGCCGCCTGGGCCTGCACCGCCTGGGCGCGACCGATCTCGCCACCGTCGGCGGTCACGGCACTGTTGAGCGCCATGTTTTGCGGCTTGAACGGCACGACGCGCACACCCTGACGCGTGACCCAGCGACACAGCGCCGTCACCAGGGTGCTTTTACCGGCGTCGGAGGTGGTGCCTTGCACCATTAACGTGGACATTGTGTTTCCTTGGCGAAGGCCTGAAGTGCTTGTTCGAGACGCAGCCAATCGGCCTCCTCGGCAGGCAAGCCGAAACGCACGCTGCTGTTGTGGGTGAACAGCCGCAGCAAAATGCCGCGCCGCGCCATGAACTCGTGAAGCGCTTCAGCATGCTCGGTGATCAGCCATTGAAACAACGCGCAGCCACCCTGCGCCTGCAAACCATACTGCCCGAGCAAAAATGCCAGACGCTCGCTGGCCGCTTCGCTGCGCACCCGCTGCCTTGCATGGCCTTCAGTGTCCAGCAAACAGGCTTGGCCCAACACGCGTGTCGGCCCGCTGACCGCCCACGGCCCCACCTGCTCGGCGAGCAATTTGAGCAGCTTGCGCTCAGCGAGGACAAAACCCAGCCGCACACCGGCCAGGCCAAAAAACTTGCCGAAGGAACGCAGCACGATCAAGCCGACCAGATGAGCAAACGGCGCCAGACTCAGCGTCGGTGTGTTGTCCATGAACGCTTCGTCCACCACCAGCCAGCCACCGCGCGACGCCAGCCGGGCATGCCAGTCGAGCAGACGGCTCGGAGTCAGGCTCAAGCCCGTCGGGTTGTTGGGGTTGACCACCACCAGCACGTCGAGGCTGTCAATATAGAAGTCGACTTCCTGCTCCAGCACTTCGCGCACGATGTAGCCGTTACGCCGCCAGGCTTGCGCGTGCTCGGCGTAACACGGCGACAGCACGCCGACCTTGCCGGCCCGACGCAAACGCGGCAGCAACTGAATAGCCATTTGCGAGCCGGCAACCGGCAGCACCTGGGCGGCGCCGTAATAATCGCAGGCCGCCTGCTCCAGACCGTCATCGGTTTCCGGCAAGCGCGCCCAGGCCCGCAGTGGAATCTCCGGAACCGGAAATGGCCACGGCGCGAGCCCGCTCGACAGGTCCAGCCAATCGGCTTCGGCAATGCCGTACTCGAGCGCCGCCTTGCGCAACCGGCCACCGTGCTCAAGCATAGAATTCAGCTCCCACGCAGAGAATCAGCAGCCATAACCATACCCCGCGCTGGACCAATTGCCAGCCACGGTCGATGGAGTCGGCATCCGCCGGCATGCCTTCGCCCAGTTGCGGACGCTGATGCAGTTCACCGTGATAGATCGCCGCCCCGCCCAACTCGACGCCGAGCGCACCAGCACCGGCCGCCATCACCGGCCCGGCGTTCGGGCTGTCCCAGGTCGGGCCCTGGGTGCGCCAGCATTTCAACGCCCGTCGGGTTTTGCCCAGCAGTGCGTAGGTCAACGCCACCAAGCGCGCAGGAATGTAGTTGAGGACGTCGTCGATTTTCGCCGCCGCCCAGCCGAAACGCTCGAAGCGCTCGTTGCGATAACCCCACATCGCATCAAGGGTGTTGCTCAAGCGATAGAGCACCACGCCAGGCGCGCCGGCCACGGCAAACCAGAACAGCGCGGCGAACACCGCATCGCTGCCGTTCTCCAAGACTGATTCGGTGGCGGCGCGGGCGACTTCGGTTTTGTCCAGTTCGCTGGTCTGACGGCTGACCAGATAGCCCACGCGTATGCGCGCCTCAATCAGATCATCACTGCGCAAGGCCTTGGCCACTGGCTCGACATGCTCACCTAGGCTGCGCATGCCGAGGGCGCAATAGAGCGCGAGAATCTCGACAATCCAGCCGACATAGGGCGCCCAGGAAAACGCCGTGGCCAGCAAGGTCAGCGGCAACACTGCAATCACCCAAGCGGTGACGCCATGACTACGCCAGCCACGACCTTCACCGTTGAAACGTTGCTCGATGCGGTCGGCAAAACGGCCGAACGCCACCAGCGGATGCCAGCGTTTGGGTTCACCCAGCAGCGCGTCCAGCGCAACCGCGGCGACACTCAATAACGCCACACTCATTGACTCACTCCCCAATAATTTTCATACAGCAACTCACTGAGCGGACGCACCTGCGCCCACCCTTCGAGTACCAGCATCGGCGCCGGATAGAATTCCTTGACCGGACCGAGACAAAGAACCGCCAACGGCTTGGCCCCGGGCGGCAGACCCAGCAAGTCCGCCAGCGCTTGTGGCTCGAACAGCGACACCCAGCCCATGCCCAGACCTTCGGCGCGGGAGGCCAGCCACAGGTTCTGGATCGCGCAGGACAACGAGGCCATGTCCATTTCCGGCAAGGTGCGACGACCGAAGATATGGCGCTCGCGATCGTCCATCAGCGCGGCGACCAGCACCTCGGCGCAGTCGTTAATGCCTTCGACCTTGAGCGTCATGAATTCATCAGTGCGCTCGCCGAGGGCTTCGGCGGTACGGATGCGTTCTTCTTCCACCAGTTGCTGGATCTTGCCGCGCAGGGCCCGGTCGCTGATGCGGATGAACCGCCAGGGCTGCATCAGGCCGACGCTGGGGGCCTGGTGGGCGGCTTCGAGTAGGCGCCGTAACAACTCGGGCTCGACGGTGCCGCCGCTGAAGTGGCGCATGTCGCGGCGCTCAGCGATTGCCCGATAGACCGCTTCGCGTTCGGCTTCGGAGAATGCGTTGTCGGTCATGGCCTCTTCGCGAGCAGGCTCGCTCCTACAGTGGAACGAGTTTCTTCAGGCAACACATCTTCAACTGTGGGAGCGAGCCTGCTCGCGAAGGCGTCCTTAAGGTCGGGAAGAAAGAGTGCAGCGATCGCGTTCGGATTGGACGGGAAATAGAAGTGCACGTAGGAAGCTGTCATTCGCCCTTCACGATAAACCGCCTCCGCCCCTCGCCCGCCATTCGGGCTCAGCCCACGAGCAATCGGCTCAAGCTCGGTGCTGGTCAGCGAATGGTGATAGGTGTGCCCGCGCAGCGAACCTTCCGGCAACTCAACCGCTTGCAACGCCAGCGCGGCCAGACGCTTTTGCATCACCGCATCACCTTTGAGCAAGCCGACCAGCTCGGCGCGAGTGCCTTCGACATCGGTCAAGGAGTCGAGCAGGTACAACATCCCTCCACACTCGGCCAACAACGGTTTGCCGGCAGCATGATGGGCGCGGATCGCATTGAGCATCGAGGTGTTTTGTGACAGCGCCACATGGTGCAGTTCCGGATAGCCGCCCGGCAGATAAAGGCTGTCCGCCTCTGGCAAATCAGCATCGCGGATCGGCGAGAAGAACGACAATTCAGCGCCCATGGCCCGCAGCAAATCCAGGCTCGCGCCGTAGGTGAAGGCGAACGCTTCATCACGGGCCACGGCGATTCGCACGCCTTTAAGCAAAGGCTCGGCGGCGATCACATCGGGCCCGGCGAATTCCACGGCGGGCGGCAGCGCCACATCGCAACTGCTGGCCAGCGATTCGGCCGCCGCATCGAGGCGCAGGTCGAGATCGTTCAACTCACTGGCCTGGACCAGACCGAGATGCCGACTCGGCAGTTCGATCCCGGTCTCCCGCGACAAGGCGCCGTACCAGCGCAAGCCTTCCGTCAGGCTGCCTTCGAGCAATTGCGCATGACGCAGCGTGCCCACGCGGTTGGCCAACACACCGGCAAACGGCAAGTCCGGCTGATATTTCGCCAACCCCAGCGCCAGCGCACCAAAGGTCTGCGCCATGGCCGTGCCGTCGATCACGCCGAGCACCGGCACACCGAAGTGCCGCGCCAGATCAGCGCTGGACGGCGTACCGTCGAACAGGCCCATGACGCCTTCGATGAGGATCAGGTCGGCCTCCCCGGCCGCTTCCCACAAGAGTCGACGGCTTTCCTGCTCGCCGACCATCCACATGTCCAGTTGATACACCGGCGCACCGCTGGCGCGCTCGAGAATCATCGGGTCGAGAAAGTCCGGGCCGCATTTGAACACGCGCACCTTGCGGCCCTGATTGCGATGCAAACGGGCCAGCGCGGCGGTGACGGTGGTCTTGCCCTGACCGGAGGCCGGCGCGGCAATCAATACCGCCGGGCAATGACGGGGTTGATTCACAGCTCGACGCCTTTTTGCGCTTTGATCCCGGCCTGGAACGCGTGCTTGATCACACCCATTTCGGTGACCGTGTCGGCCAGTTCGATCATTTCCGGCTTGGCGCCGCGACCGGTGACCACCACGTGTTGCATCGGCGGACGTGCCTGCAAATCACTGAGTACCTGATCCAGATCGAGGTAGCCGTGCTTCAGGGCAATGTTCAACTCATCCAGCACCACCAGACCGATCGACGGGTCACGCAACAGTTCCTGGGACACCGCCCACGCGGCCTCGGCGGCGGCGATGTCGCGCTGACGGTCCTGGGTTTCCCAGGTGAAGCCCTCGCCCATCACATGAAAACGCACCTGCTCCGGGAAGCGGCGGAAGAACAGTTCTTCGCCGGTGCTGTTGCGGCCCTTGATGAACTGCACCACGCCGCACTGCATGCCGTGGCCCATGGAGCGGGCGAGCATGCCGAAGGCCGAGCTGCTTTTGCCTTTGCCATTGCCGGTCAGCACCAGCAGCAGGCCACACTCGTTCGGCGAGTTGGCGATGCGTTCGTCGATCACGGCTTTTTTGCGCTGCATGCGCGCAAGGTGGCGTTCGTCACGATCAGGGGAATCAGTCATGGGGGAGCTCTCCGTTGAGGCTGGATAACGGCGGGCAGGCACAAGAATAGACGGCAAGAAGCCTGGCATCGCCCACCGTGATGCCGTTGGATGAATCAGGCCGGTCTCCGGGCTCATGAGCGGCTTGCGCCGGACTGCGCGCCTTCCCATGTCAGTCGACACAGTGGCTCAAGACGCAGTGTTCACTCATTTACCGTTGCGGGGGCAGCGCCGGGATCGTGACGTTTCGTCGCGTGAAGATAGTCACTCACCGGCTTCCCTGTTTCACTCTGTCGGCTTCGCCACAGAGCACCTGAAACAAGCGCGAAGGTTAGAGGGTTGGGGGTGGAGCGTCAATTGAAGACAAAGCCAGGGCGAGCGATATACTGCCGCCGGTCAATTTACTGACACCCCAACTTGCACCACACTGTCAGCAGTGATATCAAAGCGCCACAACCCAACAACACAATTACAAGGGTGAGCACATGCAAGGCATGATCATCAGCAATCCGAAGCTGGAATTCCTGCGACCGGTGCTGGAACGCTGGTTTGACTGTATCGACCGCTACAATGCGGTGCGCGGCGATAACGACACGCCTTATTGGTACGACGAAAAAGCCAACCTTGGCTTGCTCTCCGCCGCGGCCTGGATGGCGGAAATGGTCACGTTGCAACAAACGCCGACCCGTAAACAGAACGAAGAAGGCGAACGCAACAGCCGCGCCGATCTGTTTATCGCAACCACCGAAGAACGCGCCTACCTGCAGGCCACGCAACGCTGGCCGAAGGTCAATAGCCTGAACCTGACCCAGGCATTGCAGGACATCACCAGCGACGCCAAACGCATCAGCTACGCCAGCGACCTGAAACTCGGCTGCCTGTTCGTTGCGCCACAAAAGGCCCAGCAGAGCGCGACGCCGGAAGAACTCCAGGACATGGTCGACGACCTGCAAAAGGAACACAGCTGCGCCGTGGCCTGGTATTTCCCGTACGCCTATCGCAAGTTGCGCAACGAAGCCGGCAACTATCACCCTGGCATCGCCGTCCTGTTCAAGGAAGCCCGCGGCTGACCGGTTGAACCATCGCGCATCTAAGCTTCTCTATGATTAAGTCAATGCATTCATAGGGAAGTCCAGCATGCGCAAGCCCCAGCTCGTTCTTGTCATCGCGCTCGCCGGAGGGCTCGCCGCTTGTGGTGAAACCTCCAGCCTGCAAGTCTCCGACGGCACCGGCCCGTCACCTAAGCTGCCCGAACCGAACAAGACCCTGATCCCGACGGTGAATATCGCCCCGGCGATTGGCTGGCCGGAGGGTACGAAACCCACCGCTGCAGCTGGCACTCAGGTGGCGGCCTTTGCCGAAGGGCTCGATCACCCGCGCTGGCTCTACGTGCTGCCCAACGGCGATGTGCTGGTGGCTGAAACCAACGCGCCACCGAAACCCGATGACGGCAAAGGCATTCGCGGCTGGGTCATGGGCAAAGTCATGGGCCGCGCTGGTGCCGGCGTCCCCAGCCCGAACCGCATCACGCTGCTGCGGGACAAGGACCACGACGGCATCGCCGAAACCCGCACGGTGTTCCTGGAAAACCTCAATTCCCCTTTCGGCATGACCTTGGTTGGCAATGACCTGTACGTCGCCGACACCGATCGTTTGTTGCGTTTTCACTATGAAAATGGCGATACCGCGATCAAATCGCAGCCGATCAAGGTGGTCGATCTGCCGGGCGGCACGCTGAATCATCACTGGACCAAAAACGTCATCGCCAGCAAGGACGGGAGCAAGCTGTACGTCACGGTCGGCTCCAACAGCAACGTTGGCGAAAATGGTCTGGATCAGGAGGAAGGTCGGGCGGCGATCTGGGAAGTGGATCGCGCCACCGGCAACCACCGGATCTTCGCCTCGGGGATTCGCAATCCAAACGGCCTTGCGTGGGAACCGCAGACCGGCGCGCTGTGGACGGCAGTCAACGAGCGTGACGAGATCGGCAGCGATCTGGTACCGGACTACATCACGTCAGTGAAGGACGGCGGATTCTACGGCTGGCCCTTCAGCTATTACGGCCAGCACGTCGACATTCGCGTCGAGCCGCAAAACCCGGACCTGGTGGCCAAGGCCATTGCCCCGGACTACGCGGTGGGCCCGCATACCGCGTCGCTGGGCCTGTCGTTTGCCGAGGGCAACACACTTCCAGCGCAGTTCAAGGAAGGCGCCTTCATCGGCCAGCACGGGTCATGGAACCGCAAACCGCACAGTGGTTATAAAGTGATTTTCGTCCCATTCAGCGCAGGCAAGCCGACCGGGCAACCGGTGGATGTGCTGACTGGTTTCCTCAATAAGGATGAGAAGGCTATGGGCCGGCCGGTGGGAGTGGTGATTGATCAGCAGGGAGGTTTGCTGGTGGCCGATGATGTCGGGAACAAGGTGTGGCGGGTTTCGACCGCTAAATAGGTCTCAACTGCCAACATCTAACCAATATGAGAGCGGGCTTGCTCGCGAAGACGGCATTACATTCAACATCAATGTCGACTGTTATGACGTCTTCGCGAGCAAGCCCGCTCCCACATTAGATCGGTTCAGCGCCTACCTTTTGCGGCACAGCGTTAAACCATCCCCCAACGGCAACAACGACAGATCCACCCGCGTGTCATCCTTCAAGGCGCGATTGAGCGCCTGGATGGCGCGGGTATCTGCACTCTCGGGACTCTGCTCAAGCACCCGCCCGCTCCACAGCGTGTTATCGAACACTGCTAGCCCGCCAACGCGCAGTAAACGCAGCGCATGCTCCAGATAGCCCGGATAGTTAGCTTTATCGGCATCGATGAAGATCAGATCGAATTGCCCCGGCTGATTCAGCTGAGCCAAGGTTGCCAGCGCAGGCGCCAGGCGCAGATCAATACGATGGGCGAGCCCCGCCTCCTGCCAGTAACGGCGTGCGATAGCGTTGTAGTCGCCGGGGATATCACAGCAGATCAGCGAGCCGTCCTCCGATAACGCTGAAGCCATGCACAAGGCGCTGTAACCGGTGAACGTGCCGACTTCCAGCAAGCGCTTCGCGCCGATGAGCTTGACCAGTAGCGCGAGGAACTGCCCCTGCTCCGGTGCCACCTGCCAGCGCGCCATCGGCAGCGCCTGGGTTTCGTCGCGCAAGCGCTTGAGCAGCGGCGTTTCCCTCAGGGAAACGTCGAGCAGGTATTGGTACAGGGAATCGTCGAGATTGAGCGTGCGAGCGGTCATGACAACCTCTTCGGACAGAATGCTACGGGTTGCGCGCCAAGTGCTCAGGCTGCAGAACGCGCTTGGCGCTCAGATACGCTTTCTGCCAGTAAGCCTTGGACAGACTGTCGAGCTTGACCGTGCCGCCAGTGGCCGGCGCATGAACGAAGCGGCCTTCGCCGACGTAGATCCCGGCATGACTGACCTGGGAGCCGCCATTGGTGGCAAAGAAGATCAAGTCACCGGTTTGCAGCCCTTCCTTGCCGACGCTGGCCGCCTGCATGCTGATCATCTCGCGAGTGGTACGCGGCAGGGAAATACCGGTGACGTCACGGTAGACGTAACCGATCAGGCCGCTGCAATCGAAGCCCGAATCCGGCGTGTTGCCACCCCAACGATACGGCGTACCCACCAGGCCAAGCGCGCGGAACAGCACGTCTTCCGCCTCGGGGGAAAAGGGTTGCGGGTTGCCAAAAACAATGGGGGCGCGAATCACCGGCGCGGGTGGCGGCGTGCGACTGGCGCAGGCGCTGAGCAGGGCTGCGAAGAGCATGATGGTGAGGCGGGCCGACATCGTCATAAGCAGAACATCCTGATCTGGCTGCGGCTTTTCCTGCCGAAAAGGCAGAAAAGAAAACCGCCTGCGCAGGACGCAGGCGGTTTGCCATCAATAATAGATCTGGATTCTAGCGGCTATCGGCCAAACTTCAAGTAAGACTTTAAGTTCGCCTTACAAACTGTCCGCCTACTTCGTTGCGAAGAGGCGTTTTGTCGCCACCAGAGGTGGCGACAGGCTGAAGATTTACTTGCGCGCGGTGACCACAGTCGGCGCCATTGCGAGTGCACGTTTGGCTTCGATGAAGGTCTTGCTCCAGTAGCTGTCGCCCAGGCTATCGACCCGGACACCACCGCTTTTGCGGCTGCTGGAGTGAATGAACTGGTTGTCGCCCAGGTAGATCCCGGCGTGACTGACACGACCGCGACGACCATTGGTGGCGAAGAACAGCAGATCGCCCGGCTTCAGCGCGCTGCGAGCCACCAGCGGAGCGTCCACGTTGATCATTTCGCGAGTGGAGCGCGGCAGGTTCATGCCGGCCTCTTCACGAAACAGATAACCGATGAAACCGCTGCAATCAAAGCCAGCCTCAGAGGTGCCGCCGAAACGGTAACGGGTACCGATCAGGGACATGCCGCGTTCGAGGATGCTGTCGGCCAGAACCGGAAGCTGGTACGACTTGCCGTCGGCGAAGTTGGCCAGTTCTTTATCGGTGGCCACGCCGTCTTGATAAAGAGCTTCCTGGAAAAGAACGGAAGACTGTGCAGTAACTGAATTCTTGACCTGCTGTTGTTGCTCTTGCTGGACCACTGGGGAGTGGGCAGCGCAACCGAACAACAGGGTGACGAGTGCGAGAGGCACGAGGGGTGCGAAGCGCTTTAGCATGGGCACGACCGTGGCTGATAGTGGGTAAAGAAGCCGCGACTATGCCCGCTATCATCCTCATTTGCAAATTCAATCGAACTTTATGTGACTTCCTGGTTTCGCGATTACATCTAAGCGCTTAAGCCCGTTCTAAACGCCTGCGCTGCCTGCGACTTGTAGGAAAGCGGATTTTCTGGCGCCTGAAACATGCCAAAACCCCCGCCAGGCTTGAGTTTCACCAGGCTTTTTTTTACCAGCCCAGCGTTTCTTTAAGGAAGGGAATCGTCAGCTTGCGCTGAGCTTGAAGGGAGGCCTGATCGAGTCGCTCAAGCAATTCGAAAAGCGCGCTCATGCTGCGGGTACCGCGAGTCAAAATGAAATGCCCGACTTCATCGGTCAGGTGCAGGCCGCGACGGGAAGCACGCAACTGCAGCGCGCGCAGTTTGTCTTCGTCGGAGAGTGGACGCATCTGGAAGATCAGTGCCAGGGTCAGGCGCGATTTCAGGTCAGCCAGTTTCACCGGCAGTTCGCGCGGCGAGGTCGATGCCGCAATCAGCAGACGCCGACCGCTGTCGCGCAGACGATTGAACAGATGGAACAGCGCCTCTTCCCAATCCGCCCGGCCGGCGACCGCCTGCAGATCATCGAGGCAGACCAGTTCGTATTGTTCGAGGTTGTCGAGAATCGAGATGCCGCGATCCAGCAGCTCGGCCAGCGGCAGATACACCGCAGGCTCCCCCAGTTGCTCAAAGCGCAGGCAGGCCGCCTGCAACAAGTGCGTACGCCCTACCCCGTCCTTGCCCCAGAGATAAATCAGGCTTTCGGTCCAGCCGGCGTCGGCTTCGCATAGCCGCTCGACATAGCCGAGTGCAGCGGCATTGGCGCCTGGGTAGTAATTGATAAAGGTAGCGTCATCACGCAGACGCACACCTAGGGGCAGCTGAATCGGTTTCATGCTGACTGAACAGTTCCAAAGGAACCGTTAGTGGCCTCTGTGTAAAGTTTGCGAAGTTTATACCCGTGAGGCGGGTCGCACAATGCGACAGACCACAAGCAAAATCAAAGGTTTGCGTTAACGCCCTGGTTTCATGACAGTTTCTTTGGCGGCGCATGTGACAGCAGCGCGAGGGATACGGGCCTGCCTGGCATGACACCAGGCCGCCCGCCATGAGACTTCAACGACCTTTATAACTCCGGTTCGTCGACGCCACTGTAGATATCCGAATCCTTATACAAATCATGAACATGGCGCACCAACACCATGATCACCGCCGCCACCGGCAACGCCAGCAATATGCCGGTAAAGCCGAACAGTTCACCCCCCGCCAGAATGGCGAAGATCACCGCTACCGGGTGCAGGCCGATACGATCGCCCACCAGCAAAGGCGTCAACACCATGCCTTCCAGCGCCTGCCCAACCATGAATACCGCGACGATGCCGATCATGGGATACAGATCGCCACCGAACTGGAACAGGCCGGCAATCAACGCCGCGCCGATGCCGATGACAAAACCCATGTACGGTACAATGGCCGCCAGGCCTGCGATCAGACCGATCAACAACCCCAACTCCAGTCCCAACAGCATCAAGCCCGCCGCGTAGATCACGCCCAACGCCACCATCACCAGCAACTGCCCGCGCACGAATGCACCCAGCACTTCATGGCATTCACCTGCCAGGGTCACAACACGCTCTTCGCGATCACGGGGCAGCAGGCTGCGGATCTTGGCCATCATCAGGTCCCAGTCCCGCAGCAAATAGAAGACCACCACCGGGATCAGCACCAGATTCGCCAGCAAGCCAATCAATGCGAGGCCGGAGGCCGTTGCCTGACTCAGCACAACACCGACAATGTCAGTGGTTTGGCCCATGTGCTCACTGATCGCAGCCTTGAGCTTGTCGAACTTCCAGAAATTATCCGACAGTCCAAATTTCGATTGCGCCCACGGCAGTGCGGTGTGCTGCAACCAATCGAGCATCTGCGGCGCCAGCTCATACAAGCGAAACAGCTGCTTGGCGAGCATCGGCACCAACACCAACAGCAATGTCGTGAAGATCAAGGTGAACAACGCGAACACCGCCACCACGCCCCATGTCCGTGACAGACCGGCCCTCTCCAGCCGATCCACCAGCGGATCGAACAGATAGGCCAGCAGCAACGCGACCAGAAAAGGCGTCAGGATCGGATGCAACAACCAGACAAACACGCAGAGCAGAACCACCCCACCCAACCAAAACCAACGCCGCGTATCGGCCATGTACCACTCCATCTGCATCTATATAAAGAAAGAAAACCTTACCAACGGAATCTCAACTGCGGCACCGGTGCCGGGGTTGGCGCAACCACAGGCGCCGAACCATCGGCCACCGGCTGAACAGGCGCTGCCGGAGCTGGCGCCTCACCGGCCGGAACCTCCTGCAACTTCGCCAGGGACAGCTGCGAGCGTAACTGCTCGGCACTGCCATTGACCCGATAGAGAATGCGATCGCCGTCGACCGTTTGCAGGCGCGCCCCAAAAGGCTCCAGCAAACGACCAAGGGCGGCGTAGCGTTCCAGGTTCATGCCCTGCACTTCCAGCAATTGTTCCCCCGAAGCCCCCGGCTTGACGACAAACCGCGGCGCCAGACGCTGGCTCACCGCCAGCATCACCGCATCGGCCACCGCGGCCTGGTCCGCCCCCTGTACGCTGCCCGCTTCCTTCTTGTCGCCCAGCCACAAATTCCACTTGGCCTGCCACTGGCCACCCTCTTCCCGGGCATGCACCGCGAGCAAGGCGTCAGCGTTGTAACGGTCCGAGGCACTGCGCAGCGGCGTGGCATCCGCCCCTTCAAGATTCGGCGCCGTAGCGACCAGTTGCTCACTCAGGTCCGCCAGCGGCAGACGCAACGGCAGGCCACGGTGTTGTGCCGCGCGACGCAACGGCGCGGCGCTGGCCTGGCCATCACCCACCAGGCTGGAACCCTCGGCGGAATCGTTCAGCCACCAACTCAGGATCGAAGGTCGATTCGCCCCCCACAAAGACAACCCGGCGCGGCGCAAGGCCTGTTCGGTGCTGGCCGGGTCGAAATCGACCTTCAGTACTTCCGGCGGGCCGGCATCAAAACCGTATTGACTGATGATCTGCTGCGGGTCTTTACGCAGTGCCGCCAACCCCGGGCTTTGCGCAGCCTTCGGGTCGCCGGTCAGGCGCAGCACCAGCGTGTCCAGCGCGCGCTGGGTCGCCTGATCGCGCTCCTCGGCCGACTGACTGCTGACAGGCTCGCGCACTTGATACAAGCCTTTGACGGTTTCGGCATGGCTCGCCAGGCTGACCAGTGACAAACAGCCTGCAAATAAAAATCTGGAAAAAAAACGCATGGAAGATTCCTGACGACGAGAGCGGCTGGAACAGACCGCATGAAGATGATCGAGCAAGGCTGTGACCACGTCCCTGCGCAAAACATTCACCACGATCTGACTAAGTTTTCGCACTGTCATAACGATAGACGGTTAATCGCGATACCTTATACAGCCATCGAGGCTGCGACCAACATGGGCAATAACGGTTTTTTTCAGCCGATATGCCCCTGCCGTCGGCGTGAGGATGGCCGCTGCCCCTCAAGCCTGATAAAATCGCGCGCCTTCGCAGACCGGCAACAGCCGGGCACCCTGAAATTCGCGGACGGCACTCGCCTTCGTCTGTTTCGGCGGTCCCACTGGACTCGGTCGTTACCCCTGAATCCCCCCTAAAGGCCTGGATCATGAGCAAGCAACCCTCCCTGAGCTACAAGGACGCCGGTGTAGACATCGACGCCGGTGAAGCATTGGTCGAACGCATCAAGAGCGTCGCCAAGCGCACTGCGCGCCCGGAAGTCATGGGCGGCCTGGGCGGTTTCGGCGCCCTCTGCGAAATCCCGGCCGGCTACAAGCAGCCCGTACTGGTTTCCGGCACCGACGGCGTGGGCACCAAGCTGCGCCTGGCACTGAACCTGAACAAGCACGACAGCATCGGCATCGACCTGGTGGCCATGTGCGTGAACGACCTGGTGGTCTGCGGCGCCGAGCCGCTGTTCTTCCTCGATTACTACGCCACGGGCAAACTGAACGTCGAAACCGCGACCCAGGTCGTGACCGGTATCGGCGCTGGTTGTGAATTGTCCGGCTGCTCCCTGGTCGGCGGCGAAACCGCTGAAATGCCTGGCATGTACGAAGGCGAAGACTACGACCTGGCCGGCTTCTGCGTCGGCGTCGTGGAAAAATCCGAAATCATCGACGGTTCGAAAGTCGCTGCCGGCGATGCCCTGCTCGCCCTGCCGTCTTCCGGCCCGCACTCCAACGGCTACTCGCTGATCCGCAAGATCATCGAAGTGTCCGGTGCCGACATCGAAAACATCCAGCTCGACGGCAAACCGCTGACCGACCTGCTGATGGCCCCGACCCGCATCTACGTGAAGCCGCTGCTCAAGCTGATCAAGGACACCGGCGCGGTCAAGGCCATGGCGCACATTACCGGTGGCGGCCTGCTGGACAACATCCCGCGCGTGCTGCCGAAAGGCGCCCAAGCCGTGGTTGACGTGGCGAGCTGGACCCGTCCTGCCGTATTCGACTGGCTGCAAGAGAAAGGCAACGTCGACGAAAACGAAATGCACCGCGTGCTGAACTGCGGCGTCGGCATGGTCATCTGCGTTGGCCAGGAGCATGTCGAGACTGCGCTGAACGTCCTGCGTGAAGCCGGCGAGCAGCCTTGGGTCATCGGTCAGATCGCCACCGCTGCCGAAGGCGCGGCTCAGGTAGAACTGAAGAACCTCAAGGCTCATTGATGTCCCAGACCTGTGATGTGGTGGTGCTGTTGTCCGGCACCGGCAGTAACTTGCAGGCCTTGATCGACAGCACGCGGACCGGCGACAGCCCGGTCCGCATCGCCGCGGTGATTTCCAACCGCGCCGACGCTTACGGCCTGCAACGCGCCAGGGACGCGGGTATCGACACCCGCTCCCTGGATCACAAGGCTTTCGAAGGCCGCGAAGCCTTCGATGCCGCGCTGATCGAACTGATCGACGCTTTCAACCCCAAACTCGTGGTACTGGCCGGTTTCATGCGCATTCTCAGCGCTGACTTCGTACGCCACTACGCGGGTCGCCTGCTGAACATCCATCCCTCGCTGCTGCCCAAATACAAAGGGTTACACACTCATCAGCGCGCGCTGGAAGCCGGCGACACGGAACACGGCTGCTCCGTGCACTTCGTCACCGAGGAACTCGATGGCGGACCACTGGTCGTACAGGCAGTAATACCGGTAGAGTTGCACGATTCGCCGCAGAGTCTGGCGCAGCGGGTCCACACTCAGGAACACCTGATCTACCCGATGGCCGTACGCTGGTTTGCCGAGGGTCGTTTATCGCTCGGCGAGCAAGGTGCTTTACTGGATGGACAGTTACTCGCGGCCAGCGGCCACTTGATTCGAAACTAGGAGATTTTATGCGTCGCGCCCTGCTCTTCGCTTGCGCTCTGCTCGCACTGCCTTTTGCGCAGGCTGCAGAACTTCAACCGTTCTCCGCCAGCTACACTGCCGACTGGAAACAGCTGCCCATGAGCGGCACGGCCGAACGCAGCCTGACCAAGGAAGCCAACGGTGTCTGGAAGCTCAGCTTCAAGGCTTCGATGATGATCGCCAGCCTGACCGAAGAAAGCACCCTGACTGTGGACAAGGACACCCTGCTGCCACAGTCCTACCACTTCGAACGCGGTGGCCTGGGTAAAGCCAAGAAAGCCGACCTGGACTTCGATTGGACCAACAAAATGGTCACCGGCACCGATCGCGGCGACGCAGTCAAGATCCCGCTCAATCGCGGCATGGTCGACAAATCCACGTATCAGCTGGCCCTGCAGCACGACGTGGCCGCCGGCAAGAAAAGCATGAGCTATCAGGTCGTCGATGATGGCGAAGTCGATACCTATGACTTCCGCGTGCTGGGTTCGGAAAAAGTCGACACCAAGGCCGGCCAGATCGATGCGATCAAGGTCGAGCGCGTGCGCGACCCGACACAAAGCAAGCGCATCACCGTGCTGTGGTTCGCCAAGGATTGGGATTACTTGCTGGTCCGCCTGCAACAGGTCGAAACCGACGGCAAGGAGTACAACATCATGCTCCTCGACGGCAAGGTCAACGGCAAGACTGTCAAAGGCAGCTGATCCGGTTCGACACAAGAATCCGGAATCCGACAAGGATTCCGGATTTTTTATGCCTGCTGAAAGCTAAATCCGCGCCAGCGCCTGGGCCAGGTCGGCGCGCAGGTCTTCAACATCCTCGACGCCCACGGACAAGCGCACCAGCGCATCGCCGATGCCGAGTTGCGCGCGCGTGTCTGCCGGGATGGTGGCGTGGGTCATGATCGCCGGGTGCTCGATCAGGCTTTCCACCCCGCCCAGGCTTTCGGCCAAAGCGAAAATCTGCACACTTTCAAGGAAGCGTCTGGCGCCGGCCAGGTCGCTGTTCAGGTCGAGGGAAATCATCCCGCCGAATCCACGCATCTGCTGTCGAGCCAATTCGTGCTGCGGATGCGACGGCAGGCCCGGATAGTAGACGCGCGCCACTTGCGGCTGACGCTCCAGCCATTGCGCCAGCTCCAGCGCGTTGCTGCAATGGCGCTCCATGCGCAACGCCAGGGTCTTCACCCCACGCAAGGTGAGGAACGCGTCAAACGGCCCGGCGATAGCGCCCACCGCATTCTGCAAAAAGCCCAGGCGCTCGGCCAGTTCGGCGTTCTGCCCGACCACCGCGATGCCGCCAATCACGTCGGAGTGGCCGTTCAGGTACTTGGTCGTCGAGTGCACCACGATATCGAAACCCAGCTCCAGCGGGCGTTGTATCCACGGGCTGGCGAATGTGTTGTCGGCGACGCAGAGGATGCCTCGCTCGCGGCAGATGCGCGCAATGGCGGCGAGATCAGAAAGGCGCAGCAAAGGATTACTCGGCGTCTCGACACAGACCATGCGCGTGTCGTCCTGCAACGCCGCTTCGAAGGCCGACAGGTCGGTCAGGTCGACGTAGCTGAAACGATGCCCGGCACTGCGCTGACGCACCTTATCGAACAGTCGGAACGTTCCGCCGTACAGGTCGTTACCGGAGACGATGTGCGCGTTGGCGTCGAGCAACTCCAGTACGGTGGAAATCGCCGCCAGCCCGGAGGCGAAGGCGAACGCCCGGGTCCCGCCCTCGAGGTCCGCCACGCAACGCTCCAGCGCAAAACGTGTCGGGTTGTGCGAGCGCCCGTAGTCGAGGCCCTTGTGTACACCAGGACTCTGCTGCAAGTACGTGGAGTTGGCATAAATCGGCGGCATCAGCGCCCCGGTGGAAGGATCCGGCGTCTGTCCGGCATGGATCACACGGGTGCCGAAGGCACGTGGCGCGCCGGATTCATCGTGCTGACTCATGAAAGGGATCTCCGTAAGTGATTGAGCATGTCGACTCGTGTAATCAAGCCGTGGAAGCCCGAGGCATCAGCGATGATCGCCACCAGCCCGCGATCGAGCTCCGCCTGCAGTTCGGCCAGACTGGCGTCAGCCGGCAGGGTTTGCAACTTGTCGGTCATCGCGCTGGCCACGGGCATGCGCAAGTGCGAAGCGTCTTGGTGCACACCCAGCAGAATGTCGGACTCGTCGATCACGCCGATCAGCTGCTTTCCGTCTGCCAGGACCGGCAGTTGTGAGACATCCGCCAGGCGCATGCGCTGGAAGGCCGTAAGCAGCGTGTCGTCGGGGCCGACGCTGATCACGCGGCCATCCTCGAAGCGCCGCGCGATCAGGTCGCGCAGATCGCCGTAGCGCTTGTATTGCAGCAGGCCCTGATCGTTCATCCACTGGTCGTTGTAGACCTTCGACAGGTAGCGGGTGCCGGTGTCGCAGACGAAGCTGACCACGCGCTTCGGCTCGGTTTGCTCACGGCAGTAACGCAGGGCCGCCGCCAGCAATGTGCCGGTCGAGGAGCCGCCGAGAATGCCTTCGGCGCGCAGCAACTGGCGGGCATGATCGAAGCTCTCCTCGTCGCTGATCGAATAGGCATGACGCACGCTGGAAAGGTCGGCAATCGACGGAATGAAATCCTCACCGATGCCCTCCACCGCCCAGGACCCGGCCTTGCCGAGGATGCCACTGCGACTGTACTCGGCCATCACCGAGCCGACCGGGTCGGCCAGCACCATTTCCAGGTTCGGCTGCACGCGCTGGAAGAAGCGCGTCAGCCCGGTCAGCGTGCCGGCCGAACCGACGCCGACCACAATGGCGTCCAGATCATGCTGGGTCTGCGCCCAGATTTCCGGCGCGGTGCTGCACTCGTGGGCCAGCGGGTTGGCCGGGTTGTTGAATTGATCGGCGAAGAACGCGTCGGGAATTTCCTGCGCCAGCCGCGCCGCCACGTCCTGATAGTAATCGGGATGGCCCTTGCCGACGTCGGAACGGGTGATGTGCACCTCGGCGCCCATGGCCTTGAGGTGCAAGACCTTCTCGGTGGACATTTTGTCCGGCACCACCAGCACCACTCGATAACCTTTGGCACGGCCGACCAGGGCCAGTCCGAGGCCGGTGTTGCCGGCGGTGGCCTCAACGATGGTGCCGCCGGGTTGCAGACGGCCATCGCGTTCGGCGGCGTCGATCATCGCCAGGCCGATGCGATCCTTGATCGAACCGCCGGGGTTCTGCGATTCGAGTTTGAGAAACAGTGTGCACGGGCCGGTGTCGAAGCGGCTGACGCGCACCAGCGGCGTATTGCCGATCAGTTCAAGCACGGCAGGGCGGGAGTCGTTTGGCATGTCGTAACCTCGCTGCGAGAATCCGCACTGGATGGACAGCGACTGCGGCGGGTCATCGCACGCGAGTCGCCAATAATGCCTCGCTTGGAACATAGGCACGGATTGCGTCATCCGCAACCGCCCGCAGCCAATCGGTCACCTGGCCGCCTTAACGGTTACGCGGCAGAATCGACAGGAAATTGTCCCGTGCGACTTTCCTCGCAACCTCTTCAGGCAAGGCGTCGAGAAACGGATCGAAGCTGCGCATTTCCTTACCGAGCTTGTTGAAACGTCCCACCACATCAGAGCCGAGCATGAAGCGATCCGGGAAGCGCTCCACCAGTTTCAGCCAGGCTTGCGAGGGTTTGCCCTGCTCATCCAGCAAATAAGGCGTCAGCATGCTCCAGGACAGGTCGATGTACAGATTGGGGTAAGCCTCGAGCATTCGTGTCAGGGTCGGCAACAGAAAATCCAGCTGGGTCTGATGCCGATGGACTTCAGCGCTGGTCCCCGCGTGGGCCCAAATGAATCGCGTGTGCGGGTGATTGCGCAGCGGCTCCTCGACTTCCGACAGGTACAGCGGATTTTTCTCACGCTTGGAGGTGATGTTGGAGTGCAGCATCACCGGCAAGTCGTTCTCGGCCGCGAGGTGATAGATCCGCGTCATCGCTTCGTTGTTGGCCCGTGGCGTGTCCCCGGAAGTCAGCGCGGTCAGGTCATCGTGCCGGGTGAACACTTCGCCAATCCCCTGCCACAACCCCGGATTAAGGTCGAGCATGCGCTGGATGTGCGCCGCGGAGTTTTTGTCGTTGGGGTTGAAGCCCGACAGGAACGGGTGAAAACGCTGGCGCTGCTCGGGCGTCAATTTGTTCACCGCCGCCGCAACGATCACATCAGTGGCGCTGTACCAATAGGCATCGGCGTCATCACCGGCGTAATAGCGTGGGCGCTTCGGTTCGTCTTCGTGCCATTTCTTCGCCACCGGGATGCCGGAAATCATCACGTGCTCAATGGCATTGTCGTCCATGGCCTTGAGCAATGTCGGCATGCCGGCCGTTTCCTGGAAAAAGTCCACGTAATGCAGGTGCGCGTCGCTGTAGGCGTATTCGCGTGCATTGGCGTAAGCACTGGACAGCGCCAGCAAACAGACAAGGCTCAAACGGAACAAGGGCACGGGCAATCTCCGGGGGCAGGAAACACGTAGACCTCCGCGCACTCGAAGCGGTTCATCCTGTAATAAAGTGGAACGCGCACCAGTAGGAATGCTCTATACCTTCAAGGTCTTTTTTGATCGAATGACTTTTTAGCCTGGGAGGCTTCTCATGACCGTTACCGTCAATACCGTTTCCGCCGAAGGTTTTCGCCACAGCGTCCAGATCGATGACCACGAACTCTTTGCCGATGTGCCGACCACATCCGGCGGCGAAGGCACGGCCCCTGAGCCACACGATTACTTCGACGCTGCCCTGGGTGCCTGCAAGGCCCTGACGCTGAAGATGTACGCGAAGAAGAAAGACATTCCGCTGACTGGCGTCACGGTCGAAGTCAAACGTGACAACAGCGAAGAGCAGAAAGGCAAATACGCCCTGCACGTCAAGCTGACCCTCAAGGGTGTGCTCACCGACGCACAGCGCGACGAGCTGCACCGCGTGGCCGACCGCTGCCCGGTGCACAAGCTGATGACCAGCTCTGAAGTCAGCATCGAAACCCACCTGTCCGAAGGTGCCTTCAGCCAATAGCGGCAAGGGCTGCGCAAGCGGGTTATGCTCCACGCGTCACCCGCTCAGCCTGGAATGCACCATGAACACTCCGCTCGTGATCCGCCCTCGCGCCGAAGATGTCGAAGGCCAGCCCATTCTCCGCCCATTGCCGTCGGCCAAATGCCGCAGCGTCGGGCCTTTCGTGTTTTTCGACCACATGCTCGAAACCCGTTATCCGGCGGGTAAAGGCATGAACATCCGTCAGCATCCGCACATTGGCCTGTCCACGCTCACCTACTTGTTCGAAGGCAAAATCCAGCACAAGGACAGCCTTGGCTCCGATCAGGTGGTAGAAGCCGGTGATGTCAGCTGGATGACGGCGGGCAGTGCGATTGCTCACGTTGAACGTACCCCTGATGCCTTGAAAGAAAGCGGCTTCACCATGCATGGCTTGCAGATCTGGCTCGCCTCTCCAAAAGAGCATGAACAGGGCCCAGGCCACTACAGCCATCACCCGGCGGCGACGTTGCCGGTCAGCGATAACCTTGGCGTGAAGATCCGGATGATTGCCGGGTCAGGCTTTTGCCTGGAATCGCCGGTACCGGTGCTTTCTCCGACGCTGTATGCGGAGCTGAACCTGCAAACTGCGACCACCTTGCTGATTCCGGCCGAGCATGAAGAACGGGCGCTGTATGTGCTCAGTGGCGAAGCGCAGCTGGATGGCGAACTGCTGGAACCGCATGCGCTGGTGGTGTTGCCTGCCGGAGAGGAAATGACGTTGTTCGCCGAGAGCGACTGTCACGCGGTGCTGTTTGGCGGGGCGCCGCTGGACGGGCCGCGGCGGATCAACTGGAATTTTGTGGCGAGCGATCCGGCGGCGATCGATGAAGCGCGGCGGCGCTGGGCGGCTGGGGATTGGCCGACGGTGCCCGGGGAAAGCGAGCGGATTGAACTGCCTTAAGATCTTCTGCGTCAGTCATTGCGCCATCGCGGGCAAGCCCGCTCCCACAGTTTGCCGAGTCGTATTCAAAAGTTGCATACGACACAATTCCCTGTGGGAGCGGGCTTGCCCGCGATGAGGTCGGCACTGACACCGAGAGTCTCAGGGCGGAATCAGCTATCAGTCTTTAAAAACTTCATCCAGCAAATTGTGCATCGAGGTAAACGCCCTAGCCGCCGTCTTCGCGTCATACATCATCTTGCCCGGCACGTCCGCATGCGGATCCGTAAACGAATGCACCGCACCGCCGTAGCTCAGCAGTTGCCAATCCACGCCCGCTGCGTTCATTTCCTGTTCAAACACCGGCAATTGCTCTTTCGGCACCAACGGATCGGACGCGCCGTGCAACACCAGCACCGAGCCCTTGATGTTTTTCGCATCGTTGACGTTCGGCGTATCCAGCGTGCCATGGAACGACACCGCCGCTTTGACCGGCGCGCCCGTGCGGGCCAGTTCCAGTGCGCAGCAACCGCCAAAACAGAAACCGAAAGTCGCCAGCTTCGAGGTATCGACCGCCGCCTCGCCCTGCCCTTGCAACTGTTCGAACGCCGCCTGCATGCGCGTGCGCAGCAACCCGCGGTCGTTCTTCAGCGGCATCATCGCTGCACCCGCCTCGTCGGCGTTCTGCGGGCGTAACGACTGACCGTACAGGTCCGCGATCAGCACCACATAACCCTTCGCTGCCACCGACCTGGCAATCTCCTCGGCACCGGCACTGACGCCCATCCAGTTTGGCGCCATCAACAGACCGGGTCGTGGGCCTTTGTGGCCGGCATCGAACGCCAGGCGGCTTTCATACGCCTGGCCATCAATCTGATAAGCGACGGAACGAACAGTGATTTGGCTCATGACTAACTCCCAGCAAAAGACACCAGAATGAAAAAACCCGCCGAAGCGGGTTTTTGTACAACTCAGTTAAACCGACAGTTCAACCAGCAGCTTGTTGAGGCGGCGCACATACGCGGCCGGGTCTTTCAAGCTGTCGCCGGCCGCCAGGGCCGCCTGATCGAAGAGAATGTGCGACAGGTCGCCGAAGCGCTCGTCGCTCTGCTCGTTGTCGAGCTTCTCGATCAGCGGGTGAGCCGGGTTGAATTCGAAGATCGGCTTCGAATCCGGCACCTTCTGACCGCTGGCTTCGAGGATCTGACGCATCTGCATGCCCAGGTCCTGCTCGCCGATGGCCAGAATCGCCGGGGAGTCGGTCAGGCGGTGGGAAACACGCACTTCGGCAACGGAGTCGCCCAGCGCGGTTTTCAGACGCTCAACCAGGCCCTCTTTGGACTTGGCGACTTCTTCCGCGGCTTTCTTGTCCTCTTCCGAGTCCAGGTTGCCCAGGTCCAGGTCACCGCGGGCCACGTCGACAAAGCTCTTGCCGTCGAAGTCGCTGAGGTAGCTCATCAGCCACTCGTCGATGCGGTCGGTCAGCAGCAGCACTTCGATGCCTTTCTTGCGGAAGACTTCCAGGTGCGGGCTGTTTTTGACTTGCGCGTAGGTTTCGCCGGTCAGGTAGTAAATCTTGTCCTGACCTTCCTTGGCGCGAGCCAGGTAATCCGCCAGACCCACAACCTGCTCACCTTCTTCGCCCTGAGTGGAGGCGAAACGCAACAGGCCAGCGATTTTCTCTTTGTTGGCGAAGTCTTCTGCCGGGCCTTCTTTCATGACCTGACCGAAGTTCTTCCAGAAGCCTTTGTATTGCTCAGGCTCGTTCTTCGCCAGTTTTTCCAGCATGTCCAGAACACGCTTGGTCAGCGCCGACTTCATGGAGTCGATGATCGGGTCTTTCTGCAGAATTTCCCGCGACACGTTCAGCGACAGGTCGTTGGAATCGACCACGCCCTTGATGAAGCGCAGGTACAGCGGCAGGAACGACTCGGCCTGGTCCATGACGAATACGCGTTGCACATACAGCTTCAGGCCTTTCGGCGCTTCACGCTGGTACAGATCGAACGGAGCACGGGTCGGCACGTACAGCAGCGAGCTGTATTCCAGCTTGCCTTCGACCTTGTTGTGGCTCCAGCTCAGCGGATTCTCGAAATCGTGAGCGATGTGCTTGTAGAACTCCTGGTATTCCTCGTCCTTGATCTCGGTGCGAGGACGGGTCCACAGGGCGCTGGCGCGGTTGACGGTTTCCCATTCAACGGCCGGCTTCTCTTCGCCTTCGACGGCTGCCACTTCTTTCGGCAACTCGATCGGCAAAGCGATGTGGTCGGAGTACTTCTTGATGATGTTGCGCAAGCGCCAGCCATCGGCGAATTCGTCTTCACCGGACTTCAGGTGCAGAACGATACGGGTACCGCGCTCGGCTTTCTCGACGGTGGCCACTTCAAAGTCGCCTTCACCCTTGGACGACCAGTGCACGCCTTCGCTGGCGGCAACACCGGCACGGCGGCTGAACACGTCGACTTTGTCGGCAACGATGAAGGCCGAGTAGAAACCAACACCAAACTGACCGATCAGGTGCGAGTCTTTCTTCTGATCGCCAGACAGGTGTTTCATGAAGTCGGCAGTGCCGGATTTGGCGATCGTGCCCAAGTGGGTGATCGCGTCTTCACGGCTCATGCCGATGCCGTTGTCTTCGAGGGTGACGGTTTTCGCGTCCTTGTCGAAGCTCACACGGATTTTCAGTTCGGCGCCACCTTCCAGCAGTTCAGGCTTGGACAGGGCTTCGAAACGTAATTTGTCGACAGCGTCAGAGGCGTTCGAGATCAATTCGCGAAGGAAAATTTCCTTGTTGGAATACAGCGAATGGATCATGAGGTGCAGCAATTGCTTCACCTCGGTCTGGAAGCCCAGGGTTTCCTTTTGAGTTTCCACACTCATGGTCATCAAACTCCAATCAGATGGCAGTGGCCGCGACCTTGAGGGTCGGCGGCGGGTTGTCATCAGAGTTTGGGGCTGAGTTCAGGATTTCAAGGGCTCTTCAATTTTGAAATGGCCGCGGGCCGTGGCAATCGGTTCGCCTTCGGTGGTTTGCCAGGCCGTAATCGCCACGTTTGCCACGCGCCGGCCCTGGCGGCAAACCTGACATTTGGCCCAGGTGTCGCGAAACTGCCCGGCTCGCAGGTAGTCGAGGGAGAAGTCGATGATCTTCGGCACACCGGGCGAACCGGTGAAAATCAGCAGGTGCAGCGCTGCGGACAGCTCCATGAACCCGGCGATCACCCCACCGTGGATGGCGGGCAGTAAAGGGTTACCAATGTTGTCCTTGTTGGCCGGCAGGCGAAACAGCAACTCATCCCCGACACGCGAACACTCGACGCCGATCAGTTTGGCGTAGGGAAGCAAATGCAGCAGCGAGGCGTAATCGCCCTGCTCGTGGGCCTGCTGAAGTTGTTCCTTGAACGTGTCAGTCATTTCGCACCTCCGGCGATCGCACCGCCAAAACCCTTGGTGCCTTTGACGGCCTTGCCCATGCGCATGAATGTGCCGACGACATGGGCGATCGGCTGCTCGGGATCGTCCTGGTAGGCAAAGCCGCGGGCGAAGATCACGTCGGTGGTCACCCGGTAGCATTGGGCGAAACCGTAGACATCCTTGTGAGGCTCGGCGGCGTGCATGTAGTCGATGCGCAAATCGAGGGTCGGGCAGACTTCAAATTCGGGCAGGACGCAGAGGGTCGACATGCCGCAGGCGGTGTCCATCAGTGAGGTCAGCGCTCCGCCATGGATCACCCCGGTTCGCGGATTGCCTACGATTTGCGGGCTGTACGGCAGGATGACCGTCAGTCCGTCGCTGCTGGCGCTGTGAACGCGCAAACCCAATACCTGACAATGCCTGAGCGCGGAAAGAAATCGCGTCGCGCGCTCAAAAACGGGGTTTTCGGCCATGTGATAAACACTCTTTTTAGTACTCGAAAATCGTATTCAGCGTATTCGTAAAAGTTCCCGTGGGAATAATCTTATATATCTGAACGAATTGAGGAACTTAACCCTGATAGCTGTGCTCGAAAGGCCAGTAGATATTTTCCATAAGGAGATACACCCCATGCGTAAGACTTTAGCTATTGCCTTGATGTTGACCGCTTCCCTCGGTCTCGCTGCTTGCGATAAAAAATCCGAGGACAAAGCTCAAGATGCTAACCAACATGCCGAGCAAGCTCAGCAAGACATGAACAAAGCTCAGGATAAAGTGAACGACGCTGCGAAAGAAAACGCCGAAGCCGCCAAAGCTCAGGCTGAATCGGATGCAGCGGCAGCAAAAGAAGCACCTAAAAACTAAAACAGTTTTTAGCGTGATAAAGAAAACCCGCCAAGTGCGGGTTTTCTTTTGCCTGTGATTTGTCCCGCTAGAGCAAAATAGTTCTAAAAGTCGGACTAATCATCAGCAGCAACGAACACACTAGTCCGATGAACCACACCAGACTCCGCTGCCAGGCAAGATCTGCCCAATAGCACAGCAAATAAATGATCCGGGTGATCACGAAGATGATTGCCAGCGAATCGACCAGCCACCCGGCCGTTTGCGTGGTGTGCGCCATCAACACTCCCACCGCAAATAATATGAATGCCTCGAAGCAGTTTTGATGAGCCGCCACCGCGCGGGCGCCAAAGCCTGTGAGTTGCGCTTGTTGCTGACGCGGCAGGTGATTGTCGTAACCGCCCTGCTCTTTCATGGCCTTGGCCACCGGAATCTTTGCCACGTAAATCAGCAAGGCGCTGATAAACACGCACCAGAACGGAATACTCATCAAGCGGCCTCTTTGTTGGCTTCGGGCAATGGCGCCTCTGTAGGGGTATAGACCATCACATCGAGAACGTCGGAATGAAACTCCCGGCGATACAACACCAGCACCACGCCGGCACTCATCAACATGAACAGCCACGGGCTGACAAACCAGGCCAGCATGGTCATGCCGAAGTAGTAAGAACGCAGGCCAAAGTTGAACTGGTTGGCGGCCATGGAGATAACCCGGGCCGCGCGGGCCGCAAAGGCTTTGCGCTCTTGTTCAGACACGTGGCGCTCGCCAACCATTGGCGCCGACCCGATCAAAATGGCGGCGAAGTTGTACTGGCGCATGCACCAACTGAAGGTGAAGAACGCGTAGACAAACACCAGCGCCAGACACAGCAACTTGATCTCGGACATGCCTTGCGACGCCTGCTGCACCATCGGAATATCCGCCAGCAACGACACGGCCCGTTCGGACGCGCCGAGCACCGTAAGAATACCGGCCAGGATAATCAGCGTGCTGGAAGCAAAGAACGAGGCGTTGCGCTCCAGATTGCCGACCACGCTGGCGTCGGCGATGCGGTTATCGCGCAGCAGCATACGGCGCATCCAGTCTTCACGGTACAAGTGCAGCACACTGGCCAGGCACGCGGTGTCGCGGCCTTTCCACGAGGCGTATCGGGTGTAACCGCCCCAGCAGATGACAAACCAGACGGCGGCGAGGATGTGGATGATGTTGGCGTGGATGAACGACATGCAGGTCCTTGTGATGTGAGATCGGTACACCGAAACCCTGTGGGAGCGGGCTTGCTCGCGAAGACGGCTTATCATTCAACATTGATGTCGACTGACCCACCGCCTCGCGAGCAAGCCCGCTCCCACAGGGGATTTGCAGTGTTTCGACGTTAGCTGACAAAAAAAGACACCGCATCACGCGCATAAAAAATGCCCCGTATCGATTGATACGGGGCATTTCTGTAGAGGCTCAAGACCCGCTTGTGGCGGGCCATGAAGCCGCTTAAGCCAGCGCTTCTTCGCGCTTGCCCAGCAGACGGTCGCACACCACCGCAACCACCAGGGTCATCACCGACGGCACCAGCCACGCCAGGCCCTGCTCGCTCAGTGGCAAGTGGGACAGCTGAGTCGGCATCCAGTCCGCCAGACCCGCGCCCTTGAGCGCATCGATCATGCCGAAGATGAACGACACCAGCATCACCGGGCCAACGATACGGCCCTGTTCATGCCAGAAGTCCTTGCAGAAGCTCAGCGCTACCAGGGCGATGCACGGTGGGTAAATCGCGGTCAGCACCGGGATCGAGAACGCAATCAGATTGGTGAGGCCCAGGTTGGACACCAGCAGGGAGAATGCGGCGAGGATGATGACCAATGTCTTGTAAGACAACGGCAGCACACGGCTGAAGTATTCAGCGCAAGCGCAGGTCAGACCGACCGCCGTGACCAGACAGGCCAGGGAGATCAGCACCGCCAGGAAGCCGCTGCCCAACGAACCGAAGGTATGCTGAACATAAGCGTGCAGCACCGCGGCGCCGTTGGTTGCACCCGCCGCCACTTCATGGCTGCCGGAACCCAGCCGGAACAGGCTGACGTACACCAGCGCCAGGCCCACGCCAGCGATCAAACCGGCGATGATCGCGTAACGGGTGATCAGCGCTGGAGACTCGACGCCACGGGAGCGGATCGCGTTGACGATGACGATGCCGAACACCAGCGCGCCAAGGGTATCCATGGTCAGGTAACCATTGATGAACCCCTGGGAGAACGGTGCCGCGACATACTCAGGCGTGGCCACGCCAATATCGCCGGCCGGCAGTGCGAACGCGGCGATGCCGAGGGCGGCCAGGGCGATGATCTTCAGCGGCGCGAGGAAACGTCCCACGGTATCCAGCAAACGGCCCGGATACAGCGAAATGAAGAACACCAGCAGGAAGTACACCGAGCTGTAGAGGAACAGCGCCAACGGGCTTTCGCCGGTCAGCGGCGCCAGGCCCACTTCGAACGACACGGTTGCGGTGCGCGGCGTGGCGAACAACGGGCCAACCGCGAGGTAACACGCCGCAGCCAGCAAACCGCCGGCGACTTTGCCGATCGGGCTGCTCAGCGCATCCATCGCGCCGCCGACCTTGGCCAGTGCAACCACCGTGATGACCGGCAGACCGACCGCTGTGATCAGAAAGCCCAGTGCCGCCATCCAGACATTGGGCCCGGACTGTAAGCCGACGATAGGCGGGAAGATGATGTTGCCAGCCCCGACAAACAGGGCAAACGTCATAAAACCAAGTGCCAGGATGTCCTGGCCTTTCAACACTTTCATTAAGGAAATACCACACTACTGAATCGGAATTTAGAGAGGGATTTCCCTGAGGGGTGAGGGAAATGCTGTCGGTCCGTATAGGACTGACCCGTTTAGCGCGACGCTTCCTTGTGGGACGCAAACGCAAAAATGGCGGCTAGCCTAACGAATTTGCCCGACAAACGCACTGTTAAGGGGCGATCTATCCGATACGCGACATTTCTGTGTCGCGTTTACATATTTTATTTACTTGCACAGAACCCCGTGGCGAGGGGATTTATCCCCGTTGGGTCGCGAAGCGGCCCCAAAACCTGCATTCGAGGTGTATCAGATGCACCGCATACAATGGTTTTACGACTGCCGCGCAGTCGAACGGGGATAAATCCCCTCGCCACAACGGCCCATCACAATCTCCAGAAACGACAAAGGCCACCCGAAGGTGGCCTTTGTTTGGTGAAGCGTCAGGTAAGCGCGAGGCTTACTTGATCGCCCAACCGGTCAGCTCGGACAAAGCCTTGCCGATGTCTGCCAGCGAACGCACGGTTTTAACGCCTGCGTCTTCCAGGGCAGCAAACTTCTCGTCTGCAGTACCTTTGCCGCCAGAGATGATTGCGCCAGCATGGCCCATGCGCTTGCCCGCAGGGGCAGTCACACCAGCGATGTAGGAAACAACCGGCTTGGTCACGTGTGCCTTGATGTAGGCAGCCGCTTCTTCTTCAGCCGAACCGCCGATCTCACCGATCATCACGATCGCTTCGGTCTTCGGGTCTTCCTGGAACAGCTTCAGGATGTCGATGAAGTTCGAACCCGGGATCGGGTCACCGCCGATGCCGACGCAAGTCGACTGACCGAAACCGGCGTCAGTGGTCTGCTTAACAGCTTCGTAGGTCAGGGTGCCGGAACGGGAAACGATACCGACCTTGCCTGGCAAGTGAATGTGACCTGGCATGATGCCGATCTTGCATTCACCTGGAGTGATCACGCCTGGGCAGTTAGGACCGATCAGGACTACGCCCAGTTCGTCGCACTTGACCTTGGCATCCAGCATGTCCAGGGTAGGAATGCCTTCAGTGATGCAAACGATCAGCTTGATGCCGCCGAATGCTGCTTCCAGGATGGAGTCCTTGCAGAAAGGAGCTGGAACATAGATCACGCTGGCGGTGGCGCCAGTGGCAGCTACAGCATCTTTCACGGTGTTGAACACTGGCAGGCCCAGGTGCTCGGTGCCGCCTTTGCCAGGAGTTACGCCGCCAACCATCTTGGTGCCGTATTCGATGGCTTGCTGGGTGTGGAAACTACCTTGCGAACCGGTAATACCCTGGCAGATAACTTTGGTGTCTTTATTGATCAGGACGCTCATTATTTGCCCTCCGCAGCTTTAACGACTTGTTGAGCAGCGTCGGTCAGGCTGGTAGCAGCGATGATGTTCAAACCGCTTTCTGCCAGTACTTTAGCGCCCAGCTCAGCGTTGTTGCCTTCAAGGCGAACAACAACCGGGATTTTCACGCCGACTTCTTTCACGGCGCCAATGATGCCTTCGGCAATCATGTCGCAACGAACGATGCCGCCGAAGATGTTGACCAGTACTGCAGCGACGTTAGTGTCGGACAGGATGATCTTGAACGCTTCGGTAACGCGTTCTTTGGTAGCACCGCCGCCCACATCGAGGAAGTTGGCTGGTTTGCCGCCATGCAGGTTGACGATGTCCATGGTACCCATGGCCAGGCCAGCACCGTTGACCATGCAACCGATGTTGCCTTCCAGCGCTACATAGTTCAGTTCGAACTTGGCAGCGTGCGCTTCGCGCGGATCGTCTTGCGACGGATCGTGGAAAGTCTTCAGCTTAGGCTGACGGTACATGGCGTTGGCGTCGATGTTGATCTTGGCGTCGAGGCAATGCAGATCGCCGTCAGCCTTGATCACCAGCGGGTTCACTTCCAGCAGAGCCAGGTCGTGATCCTTGAACAGCTTGGCCAGACCTACGAAGATCTTGGCGAACTGAGCAACTTGCTTGCCTTCCAGACCCAGCTGGAATGCCAGCTCGCGACCCTGGAATGGCTGAGCGCCAACCAGTGGATCGATAGTGGCTTTCAGAATTTTTTCTGGTGTGTCGTGAGCGATTTTCTCGATGTCCACGCCACCTTCGGTGGAAGCCATGAACACGATGCGACGGCTCGAACGGTCAACGACAGCGCCCAGGTACAGCTCTTTAGCGATATCAGTGCACGATTCAACCAGGATCTTGGTGACTGGCTGGCCGTTGGCGTCAGTCTGGTAAGTCACCAGACGCTTGCCCAGCCACTGCTGTGCGAAGGCCTTGGCGTCTTCTTTGCTGCGAACCAGCTTTACGCCGCCCGCTTTACCGCGACCACCTGCGTGAACCTGGGCTTTGACAACCCATTCGGTCCCGCCGATTTTGTCGCACGCTTCTGCTGCTGCTTCCGGGGTGTCTACGGCGAAACCCTGGGATACTGGCAGGCCGTATTCAGCGAACAGCTGCTTACCCTGATACTCGTGAAGATTCATGCTTATTACCGTCTTCGTTAGGTACTGCGCATTCGGTGCTGCACTTGTTCAAGTGCCGCACCACCTGTGACTGCTGCTTGCGTAGGTGTTCCGGATAACCGGTGAGACTACGCAAGGCTGCGTCCGGCGGACATTCCGCGGTGAGTCTTGCACGCAAGGCTCACGACGGGCCTTCCGCCGTGGTTTCTTATTGTCTTGTCTTAACGCTTCTTGCGGTTGGCAATGTGGATGGCGCCGCCATTCACAGCCAAAGCTGCTTCGTGCAAGGCTTCGGACAGGGTCGGATGGGAGAAAACCATCATGCCCAGGTCTTCAGCGCTGGTGCCGAATTCCATGCCGATCGCGCCCTGCTGAACCAGTTCTGCAGCGCTCGGGCCAATCACGTGGACGCCCAATACGCGGTCAGTCTTGGCATCGGCAATGACTTTCACGAAACCGCCGGTGTCGTTGGCTGCCATGGCACGGCCACTGGCTGCGAACGGGAAGGTGCCAACGTTAACTTCAACGCCTTCAGCCTTCAAGACCTGCTCGGTTTTACCGACCCACGCGATTTCCGGGTGAGTATAAATAACAGACGGGATCAGGTCATAGTTGATTTGGGCTTTGTGGCCCTTGATGCGCTCAACCACCATGATGCCTTCTTCGGACGCCTTGTGCGCCAGCATCATGCCGCGAACCACGTCACCGATCGCGTAAACGCCCGGCACGCTGGTGGCGCACTGGTCGTCAACGAATACGAAACCGCGCTCGTCGATGTTCACACCGCTGTCGGCAGCCAACAGTTCGGTGGTCACTGGACGGCGACCAACGGCAACGATCAGCTTGTCGAAGGTGATGTTCTGTTCGCCGTTGGCATCGGTGTAGTTCACAACGACTTCGTCGCCGTTCACTTTGGAACCGGTGACGCGAGCGCCCAGCTTGATGTCCAGACCTTGTTTGGTCAGGGTCTTGAAGGCTTCCTTGGAAACGGCTTCGTCAGCGGCTGGCAGGAACTTCTCCAGCGCTTCCAGGACAACCACTTGCGAACCCAGACGCGACCACACCGAACCCAGTTCCAGACCGATGACGCCAGCGCCGATCACGCCCAGACGCTTAGGTACGGATTGGAATTCCAGCGCGCCGGTCGAATCGACAATCACGTTCTGGTCAACCGGAGCCGGTGGAATGTCGATCGGACGCGAACCCGAAGCCAGAATCACGTTCTCGGCTTCGATGATTTCGACGGTGCCGTCCGGCTTGGTCAGTTCAACTTTCTTGCCGGCCAGCAGTTTGCCGTGGCCTTGCAGGGAAGTAACGCCGTTCGCCTTGAACAGGGTAGCAACGCCAGAGGTCAGGCCTTTGACGATGTTGGCTTTACGGCCAACCATTGCCGCCACGTCCATGGTCACGCCAGCGTGATTGATACCGTGGATGGCGAAGCCTTCTTTGGCTTCCTTGTATTTCCAGGAGCTGTCCAGCAGCGCCTTGGATGGAATGCAGCCGACGTTCAGGCAAGTACCGCCGAGGGCCAGTTTGCCTTCCTTGTCGGTGTATTTCTCGATGCAGGCAGTGGAGAGGCCCAGTTGCGCTGCTTTAATGGCAGCCACGTAACCGCCAGGGCCCGCGCCAATCACTACCACGTCGAATTTCTGAGTCATGTGTCATTCCTTCTCGAATCAAACCGGACAATCCCTTTTGGGGATTGTCGTGGGACGAAGCTGGTCATTACAGGAGGGCCGCCCATCACTGGCCGGCCCGTGCAACGAAATCAGATATCCAGCAGCAAACGAGCCGGGTCTTCCAGCAGGTTCTTGATGGTAACCAGGAAGGTCACAGCTTCTTTGCCATCGATCAGACGGTGATCGTAGGACAGAGCCAGGTACATCATCGGACGGATTACGACCTGACCGTTGATCGCCATAGGACGCTGCAGAATGTTGTGCATGCCCAGGATGGCCGCTTGTGGCGGGTTGACGATCGGGGTCGACATCATCGAACCGAAGGTACCACCGTTGGTGATGGTGAACGTACCGCCGGTCATTTCGTCCATCGACAGTTTGCCGTCGCGAGCCTTCTTGCCGAAGGTGGCGATGCCGCCTTCGATTTCAGCCAGGCTCATCAGTTCGGCGTTACGCAGAACCGGTACAACCAGGCCGCGGTCGCTGGAAACAGCCACACCGACGTCAGCGTAGCCGTGGTAAACGATGTCGGCACCGTCGATCGACGCGTTGACAGCCGGGAAGCGTTTCAGCGCTTCGGTGGCAGCCTTGACGAAGAACGACATGAAGCCCAGGCGTACGCCGTTGTGGGACTTCTCGAACAGGTCCTTGTACTTCGAACGCAGGGCCATGACTTCAGTCATGTCGACTTCGTTGAAGGTGGTCAGCATCGCCATGTTCGACTGCGCTTCTACCAGGCGCTTGGCCACGGTAGCGCGAACGCGGGTCATTGGAACGCGCTTCTCGATGCGGTCGCCAGCGGCGAACACAGGAGCAGCGGCAGCCGGGGCTGCAGCCTTGGCAGGCGCGGCAGCCGGAGCGGCTTTCTTGGCAGCAACGGCTGCAACCACGTCTTCCTTGGTCACACGACCGCCTTTGCCAGTGCCGGCAACGGAGGCGATGTTGATGCCGTTTTCTTCAGCCAGCTTGCGAGCAGCCGGTGCAGCAACAGGATCGTCTTCGCCTTCAGCGGCTGGAGCAGCAGCTTGTGCGGCGGCCGGAGCAGCGGCAGCAGCTGGGGCGGCAGCAGCGCCGCCCGCTTCGATGGAGCCCAGGACTTCGTCGGACAGAACGGTGTCGCCTTCGTTCTTGACGATAGCGCCCAGCACACCGTCGGCGGTAGCCAACACTTCCAGCACAACCTTGTCGGTTTCGATGTCGACGATCAGGTCGTCACGCTTTACAGCGTCGCCCGGTTGTTTGTGCCAGGTGGCAACGGTGCCATCGGCAACCGATTCCGGGAAAGTGGGGGCTTTGATTTCGATAGCCATTATCTGTGAGTCCTTAAATTCGGTTTCAGGTGCGCGAAGGCGTTAAACAGTAAAGGCGTCTTGCAGCAGTTTTTCCTGCTGCTCAGCGTGCATCGATGCATAACCACAAGCAGGTGCAGCAGAAGCATCACGGCCGGCGTATTCGAGTACGAGCGACTTGTTGTGATTGCCAACGATGCGGCGCATGTGATGCTGGCTGCAGTACCAGGCACCCTGGTTCATCGGCTCTTCCTGACACCAAACGATATGTTTGAGGTTGGTGTACGGAGCCAGGACTTCGTTCAAGTCGTCCTCAGGGAATGGGTACAGCTGCTCGATACGCACGATGGCGATGTCATCACGACCTTCGGCACGGCGTTTTTCCAGCAGGTCGTAGTAGACCTTGCCGCTACACAGAACAACGCGCTCGACCTTTTTCGGGTCCAGTGCATCGATTTCCGGGATCACGGTCTGGAACGAACCTTCGGCCAGATCTTCCAGGGTCGATACGGCCAGTTTGTGACGCAGCAGCGACTTCGGAGTCAGAACGATCAATGGCTTGCGCAGCGGGCGAATCACCTGACGGCGCAGCAAGTGATAGATCTGCGCCGGGGTAGTCGGTACAGCCACCTGAATGTTGTGCTCGGCGCACAGTTGCAGGTAACGCTCCAGACGTGCCGACGAGTGCTCCGGCCCCTGACCTTCGTAACCGTGCGGCAGCAGCATGGTCAGACCGCAGAGACGGCCCCACTTGTGCTCGCCACTGGTGATGAACTGGTCGATAACCACCTGGGCACCGTTGGCGAAGTCGCCGAACTGGGCTTCCCAGATCACCAGCGCCTCAGGCGTGGTGGTCGAGTAACCGTATTCGAACGCCAGCACGGCTTCTTCGGACAGGAACGAATCGTACAGGTCGAAACGCGGCTGGCCCTTGTACAGGTTTTGCAGCGGAACGTAGGTTCCCGCGTCTTTCTGGTTGTGCAAGACAGCGTGACGGTGCGAGAACGTACCGCGACCGATGTCCTGACCCGTCATGCGAATCGGGTGACCTTCGAACGCCAGGGTCGCGTACGCCATGGTTTCAGCGTAACCCCAGTTGATCGGCAGGCCGCCGGCTTGCATCTTCTGACGGTCTTCGTAGATTTTCGAGACCTGGCGCTGAACCACGAAGCCTTCCGGAATTTCCAGCAGCTTGGCGGACAGTTCCTGCAAGGTTTTCAGGTCGAAGCGGGTGTCATGACGTGCGGTCCAGGCGTGGCCCAGATACGGACGCCAGTCCACGAACAACTCTTTGTTCGGCTCTTTGACCAGGCTTTTTACAACATGCAGACCGTTGTCCAGCGCGTTGCGGTATTCGTCGACTTTCGCCTGAACACGCTCTGCGTCAAGTACGCCGCCCTGGGTCAGACGATCGGCATACAGCTCACGGGTGGTGCGCTGTTTGGTGATCTGCTGATACATGATCGGCTGGGTGCCGCTTGGCTCGTCGGCCTCGTTGTGGCCGCGACGACGGTAGCAGACCAGGTCGATCACCACGTCACGCTTGAACTGCATGCGGTAATCGATGGCCAGCTGGGTCACGAACAAAACGGCTTCCGGATCATCACCATTCACATGGAGGATCGGCGCCTGGATCATTTTCGCAACGTCGGTCGCGTACTCGGTGGAACGCGAGTCCAGCGGGTTGCTGATGGTGAAACCAACCTGGTTGTTGATCACGATGTGCACAGTGCCGCCGGTCTTGAAACCGCGGGTCTGCGACATCTGGAAGGTTTCCATCACCACGCCCTGACCGGCGAATGCCGCGTCACCGTGGATGGAGATCGGCAGAACCTTCTCGCCGGTAGGGTCGTTACGACGATCCTGACGGGCGCGAACCGAACCCTCGACCACTGGAGATACGATTTCCAGGTGAGACGGGTTGAAGGCCATCGCGAGGTGAACTTCACCGCCGGTGGTCATGACGTTGGACGAGAAGCCCTGGTGATATTTAACGTCACCGGAACCCAGCTCGACCTTCTTCTTGCCTTCGAACTCGTCGAACAGCTCGCGCGGGTTCTTGCCGAAGGTGTTGACCAGCACGTTCAGACGGCCACGGTGGGCCATGCCAATGACGATTTCCTTGGTGCCGTAGGAACCGGAACGCTGGATCAGTTCGTCGAGCATCGGAATCAGGCTCTCGCCGCCTTCCAGACCGAAACGCTTGGTGCCCGGGTATTTGGTGCCCAGGTATTTTTCCAGACCTTCGCCGGCAGTAACACGCTCAAGCAAGTGGCTCTTGATGTCGGCGGAATACGTCGGGCGACCACGCACGCTTTCCAGACGCTGCTGGAACCACTGGCGCTGCTCGGAATCGGTGATGTGCGTAAATTCAGCGCCGATGGTGCGGCAATATGTCTGCTGCAACGCTTCGTGAATTTCGCGTAGGCTCGCCTCCTCTTTGCCGATGAACAGGTCGCCGGCACGGAAGGTCGTATCAAGATCGGCATTGGTCAAGCCGTAATGATTGATCGACAGGTCTGCAGGTGCAGGACGCTGCCACAGCCCCAGCGGGTCAAGCTGGGCTGCCTGGTGGCCACGCATACGGTAGGCCTGGATCAATCGCAGCACTTCAACTTGCTTCTTCTCGTGCTCACTGCTCACGCTGCCGGCGGAAACCGGTTGGGCGCGGCGCTGGTTCTTTGCCAGCAGCACGAAATGATCGCGAATTGTGGAGTGCGAAACATCGGTGGCAGGGTTGCCGTCAGCCGGCAACTTCTGAAAGTAGGTGCGCCACTCTTCTGGCACAGCGTTAGGGTCGTGCAGGTAGAGCTCATAAAGCTCTTCCACATAGGCAGCGTTACTACCGGATAGGTAGGCGCTGTTCCACATGCGCTGCATCACGCTTTCTTGCATGCTTGGTCACCCTCGGTTAGGGGAACACCACCGGCGTCGACACCGAGCAAACTTGCAGAAGTCCGAATGCAGCGACCAAAACAAGCCACTTAGGATCACGCTGATAGTCCGGGTACCAGCCCGGATGCCCCTGCTTGTCTCATTTCTTCAAAATAAGAGCCGCAGCCTTATAAGCTGCTGCTCAGGTTAAAACTACGGCGCCGGTTGAAGCCTGCGCCGTAGCATCTACGGGTACAGCGGTCCTGCCTTCTGAATCACACGCCGCTTTGCAGCAGCATGTTACGTACGTGACCGATGGCCTTAGTCGGGTTCAGGCCTTTCGGACAGACGTTGACGCAGTTCATGATCCCGCGGCAGCGGAATACGCTGAACGGGTCATCCAGTGAAGCCAGACGCTCGGCAGTCTTGGTGTCGCGGCTGTCTGCCAGGAAGCGGTACGCTTGCAGCAGGGCAGCTGGACCCAGGAACTTGTCCGGGTTCCACCAGAAGGACGGGCAAGAGGTCGAGCAGCAAGCGCACAGGATGCACTCGTACAGACCGTCGAGCTTTTCACGCTCTTCAGGAGTCTGCAGACGTTCGATGGCCGGAGCCGGCGTGTCGTTCTGCAGGAATGGCTTAACCTTCTCGTATTGCTTGTAGAAGATGCTCATATCGACGACCAGGTCACGGATAACCGGCAAACCTGGCAACGGACGAACGATCAGCTTGTTACCTTTTACGACAGAAGACAGCGGCGTGACACACGCCAGGCCGTTTTTGCCGTTGATGTTCATGCCGTCGGAACCGCAAACACCTTCACGGCAAGAGCGACGATAGGAGAAACCTTCGTCCTGCTCTTTGATCAGGGCCAGCACGTCCAGCACCATCAGGTCTTTACCACCGGTGTCGACCTGGAATTCCTGCATGAACGGCGCAGCGTCCTGATCAGGGTTGTAGCGATAAACACTGACTTGCAACATGGCGGCCACCCTTAATAAGTCCGAATCTTAGGTTCAAAAGTCGGAACAGTCTTCGGCGAGAAGTTCACAGCACGCTTGGTCACGCGCTTGTCACCCGGGAAGTACAGGGTGTGGCACAGCCAGTTTTCGTCGTCGCGATCTTCGTAGTCTTCACGGGCGTGAGCGCCGCGGGACTCTTTGCGGATCTCTGCAGCGATGGCAGTGGCTTCGGCCACTTCCAGCAGGTTCTGCAGTTCCAGGGCTTCGATTCGAGCGGTGTTGAACGCCTGGCTCTTGTCGTTGATCTTGACGTTGGCGATACGGCCACGCAGATCAGCCAGCTGGGCAATACCCTTCTGCATGTATTCGCCGGTACGGAATACACCGAAGTAGTTCTGCATGCAGCTTTGCAGCTCTTTACGCAGGGTGGCGACGTCTTCGCCTTCGGTACGCGAGTTCAGGCCATCGAGACGAGCCAGGGCTGCGTCGATGTCGGACTGGCGAGGACGGGCGTAATCAACGCCTTCTTTCAGGGTCTGCTCCAGGAACAGGCCGGCCGCACGGCCGAATACCACCAGGTCGAGCAGCGAGTTGCCGCCCAGACGGTTGGCACCGTGAACCGATACGCACGCCACTTCGCCCACTGCGAACAGACCAGGAATGATCTGGTCGACGCCGTCGGCGTCCTGGGTGATTGCCTGGCCATGAATGTTGGTGGCTACGCCGCCCATCATATAGTGGCAGGTTGGAACGACCGGAATCGGCGCCACGGCTGGATCGACGTGGGCGAAGGTCTTGGACAGTTCCATGATGCCTGGCAGACGGCTGTGCAGAACTTCTTCACCGAGGTGATCGAGTTTCAGCATTACGTGGTCGCCATCCGGACCGCAACCGTTGCCGGCGATGATTTCTTTAACCATCGAGCGAGCAACAACGTCACGACCAGCCAGGTCTTTGGCGTTCGGAGCATAACGCTCCATGAAACGCTCGCCGTGCTTGTTGATCAGGTAACCGCCTTCACCGCGGCAACCTTCAGTAACCAGCACACCAGCGCCGGCGATGCCGGTCGGGTGGAACTGCCACATTTCAATGTCTTGTACCGGCACGCCAGCACGCAGGGCCATGCCGACGCCGTCACCGGTGTTGATCAGGGCATTGGTGGTGGACGAGTAGATACGACCTGCACCGCCAGTCGCCAGTACGGTGGCGTTAGCGCGGACGTAGGAAGTTTCGCCAGTTTCGATGCAGATGACGATCATGCCGACAAAGGCACCATCTTCGTTCTTCACCAGGTCGACGCCGTAGTATTCGTTGAGGAATACGGTGCCGGCCTTCAGGTTGGCCTGGTACAGGGTGTGCAGCAGCGCGTGACCAGTACGGTCGGCAGCGGCGCACGTACGTGCAGCCTGGCCACCTTTACCGAAGTCTTTCGACTGACCGCCGAACGGACGCTGATAGATGCGGCCCTGCTCGGTACGGGAGAACGGCAAGCCCATGTGCTCAAGTTCGAAAACAGCTTCCGGGCCTACGGAACACATGTATTCGATAGCGTCCTGGTCACCGATGTAGTCGGAACCCTTGACGGTATCGTACATGTGCCAGCGCCAGTCATCGTTCGGATCAGCCGAGGCGATGGCGCAGGTGATGCCACCCTGGGCGGATACAGTGTGCGAACGAGTCGGGAAAACCTTGGTAACCACGGCAGTCTTGTGACCACCTTGTGCCAGCTGCAGCGCAGCGCGCATGCCAGCACCGCCGCCGCCAATGATGATGGCGTCGAACGAAAGCGTATTAACGGTAGTAGACATGAATCAGATACCCCAGAGAATCTGCACACCCCAGACGAAGTAAGCGAACATCGCAACGCCGCATACTGCCTGGAAAAGGAAACGTATTGCAGTCGCGGACTTGCCGAACGCCATTGGCGTCAGGTAGTCGGTCGCGATGGTCCACATGCCGACCCAGGCGTGAGCGCCGAGGGCAACGAGGGCCAGGAGACTGAAAATACGCATCCAGTTGCTTGCGAACAGTTCATGCCATTGGGCGTAGCCGATGCCAGGGTTGGCGACGACGTATCCGATCAGGAAAATGAAATAAGCCGCGAGAACGACCGCAGACACACGTTGTGCCATCCAGTCATAGAGGCCCGAACGCGACAGGTTCGTGACGTTAGTTACCATATCCAGACTCCTGCCAGAACGATTACCACCACGGAAACGGCGATAACGATTTTCGAGCCCAGTTTGCCGCCTTCAAGCGACTCGCCGATGCCCATGTCCATCATCAAATGGCGCACACCGGCAACCAGGTGATACAGCAAGGCGGACAGGATGCCCCAAATCACTAGCTTGGCTAGCGGACTGGTCAGACACGCTTTCACCTGACCGAAGCCTTCTTCCGAGTCGAGCGACTTGTCCAATGCATAAAGCATGATGGCCAGGCTGACGAAGAGAATGATTCCGGAGATTCGGTGAAGAATGGACGTGTAAGCAGTGACTGGGAGTTTGATGGTCCTTAGGTCTAGGTTTACAGGTCGTTGGCTATTCACGGCTTTTTTTCACACTGAAGAGCCCCTAACAATCAGGGCAAAGTTGTTGGGGAGTGCACTGGTCAGGTACCCACCACCCAGGGAGTGCGACCCCCAGTAAAGCAGGCCCAAAAGCCCCTGGCGGTCGGAGGCCGAGTATAGACAGTTAGGCTACTAATGACAACGCGTTCACCTTCCCCTAATAGCTCATTGCACAAGTTGGATAAAAGGCGTAAATGGCAGTCAATTTCGAGGAAAAAGTCCGGTTAAAGCCTTCTGGAGCAAGACTTTAGGCAAATTGACATTCGAATTTATCTCACTATAGTGGTGCGGGCCCTGCGTGGGGGGTCTGTCTGATGATTTCAAGCATAAATAGGAGGCCACATGGCTGACAAAAAAGCGCAGTTGATCATCGAGGGCGCAGCCCCCGTCGAGCTGCCCATTTTAACCGGCACCGTTGGTCCCGATGTAATCGATGTTCGGGGCCTGACGGCCACGGGCCGTTTCACCTTTGACCCTGGTTTCATGTCGACAGCTTCCTGCGAGTCGAAGATCACCTATATCGACGGCGACAACGGCATTCTGCTGCACCGCGGTTACCCGATCGAACAGCTGGCTGAAAAGTCGGACTACCTGGAAACCTGCTATCTGCTGCTCAACGGCGAATTGCCGACCGCAGAACAGAAGGCCCAGTTCGTCAGCACCGTGAAGAACCACACCATGGTTCACGAGCAGCTGAAGACCTTCTTCAACGGTTTCCGTCGCGACGCCCACCCAATGGCCGTCATGTGCGGTGTAGTCGGCGCCCTCTCGGCCTTCTACCACGACTCCCTCGACATCAATAACCCGCAGCATCGCGAAATCTCCGCGATCCGCCTGGTTGCCAAGATGCCGACCCTGGCAGCGATGGTTTACAAGTACTCTATGGGCCAACCCATGATGTACCCGCGCAACGACCTGACGTACGCGGAAAACTTCCTGCACATGATGTTCAACACCCCGTGCGAGATCAAACCGATCAGCCCGGTACTCGCCAGCGCCATGGACAAGATTTTCATCCTCCATGCCGACCACGAGCAGAACGCATCGACTTCCACTGTACGCCTGGCCGGCTCTTCGGGTGCCAACCCGTTTGCCTGTATCGCCGCCGGCATCGCTGCACTGTGGGGCCCTGCCCACGGCGGCGCGAACGAAGCTGTTCTGACCATGCTCGACGAAATTGGCGATGTGTCGAACATCGACAAGTACATCGCCAAGGCCAAGGACAAGAACGATCCGTTCAAGCTGATGGGCTTCGGTCACCGCGTTTACAAAAACCGCGACCCGCGCGCTACCGTCATGAAGCAGACTTGCGACGAAGTGCTGAAGGAACTGGGTATCAAGCACGACAAGCAACTCGAACTGGCTATGCGCCTGGAAGAGATCGCGCTGACCGACCCGTACTTCATCGAGCGCTCGCTGTACCCGAACGTCGACTTCTACTCGGGGATCATCCTCAAGGCGATCGGCATTCCAACCAGCATGTTCACCGTGATCTTCGCTCTGGCGCGGACTGTCGGCTGGATCTCCCACTGGAAAGAAATGCTCTCCAGCCCGTACAAGATTGGCCGTCCGCGCCAGCTGTACACTGGCTACGAGTCGCGTGACATTACCAAGCTGGAAGACCGCAAATAAGACCTGTCTTGCGATAACGTCTTAAGTTGTACCGGGAACGGCCTCTATTTATATAGAGGCCGTTTTTGTTTGTGTGGTTTCAGTGGTATCAGCGGCCAGTGGGCCGACTGGGTTTTGGGTTGGGTGCATATCCGTTTCTGCGGTGACGGCTACTGGCGGTTTCGCTCTTACAGCGACTCACTTTTCCAGACGCCGAAAAGTAAGCAAAAGGCTTCGCCCCGGCGTACGGCGCCTCGCTGAGGCTCCGCGTTCCCTCGCTACGGTGTCCATCAGGGGGCATCGCCTACGGTCTGCTTCGCGACGACCTCCTCTCGATGTGTGCGGCTTCGCCGCACGGCGCTACGCGCCTAACCCCCTGATGAACACCTACGCTCGGCCTGCCGAAGGGGCGAAAGATCAAGATCAAGATCAAGATCAAGATCAACGTCAAAAGCCAAAGCCAAAGCCAAAGCCAAAGCCAAAGCCAAAGCCAAAGCCAAAGCCAAAGCCTTCGGGAAGCTTGCGTACATCCGCAAGTACAGGTCGGCTACCAAGCCGCCTTCGCAGGCAAGCCAGCTCCCACAGGGTTCGGTGTATACCTGCAAGAGATTGGTCGGCTGTCAGGCCGCCATCGCGAGCAGGCTCACTCCCACATAAAGCAGATCGACGTACACCTGCTTCTCACCACTCATCAGGCCGAGCGTTAGCTCGCCTGCAGCTCTTGATCTTGATCCACCCGCCCCTTCGGCAGGCTGAGTGGAGGTGTTCATCCGGGGAGTGGCGCGCAGCGCCGTTCGACGCAGTCGAACACGCTGCATGTAGGTCGTCGCGAAGCAGACCGGAGGGCAGTGTCCCCGGATGGATACCGGAGCGAAGGTACGCCGAGCCCAGGCGAGGGGCCGGACGTTCGGGGCGAGCCTTTTTTTGCTTACTTTTTTTTGGCGTTTGAAAAAAAAGTGAGTCGCCGTAAGGGCGAAACCGCCAGCCGCCGTTACCGCAGGAATGGATATGTACACCTGAAAGAACATGGTCGGCTATCAGGCCGCCATCGCAGGCAAGCCAGCTCCCACAGATTCAACCCAACGCCCAAAAAAATACCCCAATCTCTCGACCGGGGCATTTTTCGTTTAACGCAACTTACACAGACAAACTCGAAGCCTTAGTGAGAAACCGCCCCACTCGCCCCCAACCCGGTCTGCGAACGAACAAACTGCGGGAAGAACAGCGCACGCTCATTAACGCCAGCCGCGGACTTGTCAGTGATCGAGAAGAACCAGATCCCGACAAACGCAATGGCCATCGAGAACAACGCCGGGTACTCATACGGGAAGATAGCCTTCTCGTGATGCAGGATCTGCACCCAAATGGTTGGCCCAAGCACCATCAAACCAACAGCGCTGATCAGACCCAACCAGCCACCGATCATCGCACCGCGAGTGGTCAGTTTCTTCCAGTACATGGAAAGCAGCAGCACCGGGAAGTTACAGCTCGCCGCGATGGAGAACGCCAGGCCCACCATGAACGCGATGTTCTGGCTTTCGAACAGAATGCCCAGACCGATCGCCAGCACCGCCAAAGCGATGGTGGTGATTTTCGAGACACGGATCTCGTCCTTCTCGTTGGCCTTGCCTTTCTTGATCACGCTGGCATACAAGTCGTGAGACACCGCCGAAGCACCGGCCAGGGTCAAACCGGCAACCACCGCCAGAATGGTCGCGAACGCTACCGCCGAGATGAAGCCCAGGAAAATACTGCCACCCACCGCGTTGGCCAGGTGCACCGCCGCCATGTTGTTGCCGCCCAACAGCGCGCCAGCCGCATCTTTAAAGACCGGGTTAGTGCTGACCAGCAGGATCGCACCGAAGCCGATGATGAAAGTCAGGATGTAGAAGTAGCCAATGAAGCCGGTTGCGTACAGCACGCTCTTGCGAGCTTCCTTCGCGTCACTCACGGTAAAGAAGCGCATCAGAATGTGCGGCAGGCCAGCGGTACCAAACATCAGTGCCAGGCCGAGGGAGAACGCGGAAACCGGATCTTTCACCAGACCGCCCGGGCTCATGATCGCTTCGCCTTTGGCGTGAACCTTGATCGCCTCGGAGAACAGCGTGTTGAAGTCAAAGTTGACGTGCTTCATCACCATCAGCGCCATGAACGAGGCACCGGACAGCAACAGTACTGCCTTGATGATCTGCACCCAAGTGGTCGCCAGCATGCCGCCGAACAGCACGTACATGCACATCAGGACGCCGACCAGGATCACGGCTACATGGTAATCCAGACCGAACAGCAACTGGATCAGCTTGCCGGCCCCGACCATTTGCGCGATCAGGTAGAACGCCACCACCACCAGCGAACCGCAAGCGGACAGCGAGCGAATCTGGGTTTGCCCAAGGCGGTAGGACGCCACATCGGCAAAGGTGTACTTACCCAGGTTACGCAGGCGCTCGGCGATCAGGAACAGAATGATCGGCCAGCCCACCAGGAAGCCGATCGAGTAGATCAGGCCATCGTAGCCGGAGGTGAACACCAGAGCGGAAATACCCAGGAAGGACGCCGCGGACATGTAGTCACCGGCAATCGCCAGACCGTTCTGGAAACCGGTGATCTTGCCGCCAGCCGCATAGTAGTCGGCCGCCGAGTTGTTTTTCTTGGAGGCCCAGTAGGTGATATACAAAGTCGCGCCGACAAACGCCACGAACATCAGGATCGCGGCGACGTTCAGCGGTTGTTTCTGCACGGCGCCGGTCAGGGCTTCAGCCGCCCAGGCACCCGGTGCGAATGCTGCAACGCTCAATAGAGCCAATAGACGCCGGATCATTGCTGAGCCTCCTTGAGAATCAGATTGTTCAGGTCGTCGAATTCGCCATTGGCGCGTCGTACGTAGATTGCAGTCAGGACAAAGGCCGAGAGAATCAGCCCGACACCAATCGGTATCCCCCAGGTAATCGAAGACTCGGGGTTGATTTTCGCCCCAAGAATATGCGGCCCGTAAGCAATCAAAAGGATGAATCCGGAGTACAGCCCAAGCATGATCGCCGAAAGAATCCAGGCGAACCTTTCTCGCTTACTAACCAGCTCCTTGAAGCGCGGGCTGTTTTGAATCGAGAGGTAAATGCTGTCGTTCATTGTTTTTATCCTCGCAGCACAGATTAAAGTTGGAACGTTATCCACTCTATGCGGCTGCGGAACTGGTTCCAGACGACCTTAGTATTAGAACGACATGACGGTCTGGCCATTTTCCAGCAGATAATAATTAGCCAGCTTTGCACCCTTCTCCTGCGGAAAAGAAAAAGGCCCGTTGGCAGAACTGCCAAAGGGCCTTGAGAGGTGCTGATTAGAGGCTTCAGCTCAAATCACTTGATCCAGTCTGCAACGCGCTCAGGGTGTTTTGCCACCCAATCCTTCGCCGCGGCTTCAGGCTTGGCGCCATCTTGAATCGCCAACATGACTTCGCCGATTTCGTCTTTCGACGCCCACTGGAAGTTCTTCAGGAACTTGGCAACTTCGGGTGCCTTGGTCGCCAGTTCTTTGCTGCCGATGTTGTTTACGGTTTCAGCCGCGCCATAAACGCCTTTCGGGTCGTCCAGGAAGCGCAGTTTCCACTTGGCGAACATCCAGTGCGGCACCCAACCGGTCACGGCAATGGATTCGTTCTTCTTCTCGGCACGGGTCAACTCGGCAATCATGCCGGCGCCGGAACTGGCCTTGAGTTGATACCCGGTCAGATCGTAATCCTTGATCGCCTGCTCGGTTTTAAGCATCACGCCCGAACCGGCGTCGATGCCGACGATGCGTTTTTTGAAGGTGTCGTCAGTTTTCAGATCATCAATGGTTTTGGCCTTGACGTATTCCGGCACGATCAAGCCGATTTTTGCATCCTTGAAGTTCGGACCGTAATCGACGACTTGATCCTTGTTCTTGGTCCAGTATTCGCCGTGAGTCACCGGCAGCCAGGCCGACAACATGGCGTCGAGTTTACCGGTGGCCACACCCTGCCACATGATCCCGGTGGCGACGGCTTGAAGTTTCACGTCGTAACCCAGCTTTTGCTTGATCACTTCGGCGGCCACATGGGTGGTCGCGACGCTGTCGGACCAGCCGTCAACGTAACCGATGCTCAGGGTTTTGCTCTCGGCATTGGCCATCGTGGAGCCAATCGCAAGCACCAGAGCGGCACCGGCGCCTAAAAGTCGTCGCATCTTCATCGTTACTTCCCCGAAAGTGCTGCGCTCGACGGGTGCCGAGTCGCGTCAACGTATTGTTATGGTGCACAGCGCCCCCATCACACCCACCGCAAACTCGTTCGAACATCAGCGTGATTTTCAATGAGAGCACTGATGCGTCGATCATCAACCTGACGACAACCGCGACCTGCTCTGTCAGCGACCTCAAGGCATCGAGAAACGACATCAGATCGCCATTAATCTAGTGCACAGAAAGCACACCGGCCAATCCGCCTGAACTTTGCATGTCAAAATCATGCAAGGGCCCAAGTGCGGGGTAAATGCAGGTAACATGCGCGGCTTTGCTCCCAGACGGCCTGACCATGCCCGCGACATCCCGCTTTCCTTTTCTGGCTTATCTCTTCGCTTGCCTGCTGGGGCTGTTTGCCCTTGGCGGCTTCTGGTATGGCCTCGGTAAACCGGTGGTTCTGCCGGACGTGGCCAGTGCGACGCACAAGCTGCAGTGCGCCTCCTATACCCCGTTCGACAAAGACCAGTCGCCGTTCGACGTGCCGTTCAAATTGCGCCCCGAGCGCATGGACGCCGACCTGGCGCTGCTGGCCAAAAGCTTCGAATGCATTCGCACCTATTCCATGACCGGTCTCGAGGCCCTGCCCGATCTGGCCCGCAAGCATGGTCTGAAACTGATGATCGGTGCCTGGGTCAACAGCAACCCGGTGGACACCGAGAAAGAAGTCGACCTGCTGATCGCCTCGGCCAACGCCAATGCGGACGTGGTGACTTCGGTGATCGTCGGCAACGAAACCCTGCTGCGCAAGGAAATCACCGGTGCGCAACTGGCGAAGCTGATCAATAAAGTCAAAAGTCAGGTCAAGCAGCCGGTCACTTACGCCGACGTCTGGGAGTTTTGGCTCAAGCACCCGGAAATCGCCCCGGCGGTGGATTTCCTGACCATCCATTTGCTGCCGTATTGGGAAGACGATCCATCGAACATCGACGCAGCGCTGCAGCACGTGGCTGAAGTGCGTCAGGTGTTCGGCAACAAATTCGCGCCCAAGGACGTGGTGATTGGCGAAACCGGTTGGCCGAGCGAAGGCCGCCAGCGCGAAACCGCGCTGCCGAGCCGGGTTAACGAAGCCAAGTTCATCCGTGGTTTTGTCATCATGGCCGAACAGCAAGGCTGGCATTACAACCTGATCGAAGCCTTCGACCAGCCCTGGAAACGCGCCAGCGAAGGTGCCGTCGGTGGTTACTGGGGGCTGTTCGACGCTGATCGCCAGGACAAAGGCGTGCTGGCCGGCCCTGTGTCGAACGTGCCGTACTGGTTGCAGTGGCTGGCCGTTGGCGGCTTGATCTTCCTTGGCACGCTGATGCTCGGCGGGCGTGTACGCACCACGCGCGCCGCCTTGGTGCTGCCGCTGCTCGGCGCACTGGCGGCGTGCTCGATTGGCGCCTGGGGCGATCTGGCGCGTGTCACTACCCGATTTGCGAGTGAATGGTTGTGGGTGGCGTTGCTGACTGGGTTGAATCTGCTGGTACTGGCGCATGCCGCGCTGACGCTGAGCGCCCGAACTGGCTGGCGTGAGCGGGCGTTCAATGCACTGGAACGTCGAGCCGGCTGGCTGGTCGCTGCGGCAGGTTTTGCGGCGGCGGTGATGATGCTGGAGCTGGTGTTCGATCCGCGCTACCGCAGTTTCCCGAGTGTCGCGTTCATCCTGCCAGCACTGGTTTACCTGTGCCGCCCGGTCAGCGTGCCCCGTCGTGAAATCGCCCTGCTGACCTTCATCATCGGCGCCGGCATTGCGCCGCAGCTGTACGTTGAAGGCTTGCAGAACCAGCAGGCCTGGGGTTGGGCGCTGGTGAGTGTGTTGATGGTTGCCGCGTTGTGGCGCAGTTTGCGGGTTCGCAAGGCCTGATCTTCAGCGCGGCTACCGGCCTCATCGCGAGCAGGCTCGCTCCCACAGTTGATCTCTGTCGCTCAGATGATCCCTGTGGGAGCGAGCCTGCTCGCGATAACGGACTGTCAGGCGCTGCGGGAAGCCCTGACCAGACGCAGAGCAGCAATCACCACCGCAAAAACAGCCAAAGTAGTGTTGTACAACGCCAACGCCGGAAACCCGAACACCAGCGCCAGCACCGCCAGCCACCACCCCGCCCGACCCGGCACCACAAACCCGATGATCGCGGCGGCCAATGCGGCGTAGCCCAACATCTTGAAGTGAATCATCAAGCCCAGGCTCGAACGAATCTGGCATTCCCAGCGGCTCGCCTCGTCCACGCAGATGCCAACCCACTGCGCATCCTCCATAAAGCCATAACGCGCGCCATAACTGGCGGCCAGCCATAAAGGCAGCAAAACAAGCAGCAGAATCACAGGCAGACGGCGGGACATGAAGCACTCCAATAAGCGAAAACGGCGGCCAGCTTAATCCCCCGACAGCGCTTAGCAAACGCGCATAGCAGATAATTGGTCACGAAATAGCTGCAAAGTGTATCGTCCAACTACTATTGATCCGAAATACGCCCTGATTGGTGCCGCAGCATGGCACTTTGGCGCAACCCCCGTGGTCATAGCCTGCAAACTTCATTCGGCACCTTCCTCTAAGGGATCTAGTCATGCTCCGTTCCTTGCGCTTCGCCGCCTTGTTTGGCGGCCTTATTTTGAGTGCGTCCGCACTGGCGGTCGATATCGACGCCGCCAGTTATGGCTACCCCTTGACCAACCCGTTCGAGGCGACCATCGCCACGACTCCGCCGGACCTGCGTCCGGAGTTGCCGCTGGACGACGACATCGACCAACAGACACGCAGCGTGACCCTGCGCCCGGAGCGTGCATTCGAACTGCCAGACAATTTCTGGCCGGTCAAAAAGCTGACCTACCGCATTGCCACGCAAGACAAGGCAGCGCCGCTGATCTTCCTGATCGCCGGCACCGGCGCGCGTTATGACAGCAGCCTCAACGAATACCTGAAAAAGCTCTACTACAAGGCCGGTTATCACGTGGTGCAGCTGTCGTCGCCCACCAGCTTCGACTTCATGAGCGCGGCTTCACGCTTTGCCACACCGGGTATAACCAAGGAAGATGCCGAAGACATGTACCGGGTGATGCAGGCCGTGCGGGCGCAAAACCCGAACGTCCCCGTCACTGATTACTACCTGACCGGTTACAGCCTGGGCGCGCTGGACGCGGCCTTCGTCGCGCACCTGGACGAAACCCGTCGCAGCTTCAACTTCAAGAAAGTCTTGCTGCTCAACCCGCCGGTCAACCTCTACACCTCGATCACCAACCTGGACAAGCTGGTCCAGACCGAGGTCAAGGGCATCAACAACAGCACCACGTTCTATGAACTGGTGCTGAACAAGCTGACCCGCTACTTCCAGCAAAAAGGCTACATCGACCTCAACGATGCCCTGCTCTACGACTTCCAGCAGTCCAAGCAGCACCTGACCAACGAACAGATGGCCATGCTGATCGGCACTTCGTTCCGCTTTTCTGCGGCCGACATTGCCTTCACCTCGGACCTGATCAACCGTCGCGGCTTGATCACCCCGCCGAAATACCCGATCACCGAAGGCACCAGCCTCACGCCGTTCCTCAAGCGTGCGCTGCAATGCGACTTCGACTGCTACATCACCGAGCAGGTTATCCCGATGTGGCGCGCCCGCACCGACGGCGGCAGCCTGCTGCAACTGATCGATCAGGTCAGCCTGTATGCTCTCAAGGATTACCTGCACGACAGCCCGAAAATCGCGGTCATGCACAACGCCGACGACGTGATCCTCGGCCCAGGCGACCTCGGTTTCCTGCGCAAGACCTTCGGCGACCGTCTGACCGTTTATCCACTGGGCGGCCATTGCGGCAACCTAAATTACCGCGTCAACAGCGACGCTATGCTGGAGTTCTTCCGTGGCTAAATACCTCCTGCTTATCGCTGCGTTACTCTGTGCAGGCGTCGCCAATGCAGACAACAGCAAAGCCAACGCCCCTGTCGTGGTCGACAGTGACGGTTTCAAGGAACCGCTGAGCAAACTCAAGTTCAACCCGGGGCTGGATCAGCGCGAGTTCGAACGTTCCACGCTCAACGCGCTGAACGTCTACGACCCGCTGGAAGAGTGGAACCGCCGGGTTTATCACTTCAACTACCGCTTCGACCAATGGGTGTTTCTGCCGGTGGTCGACGGTTATCGCTACATCACCCCAAGTTTCCTGCGCACCGGCGTTAGCAACTTCTTCAATAACATCGGCGATGTGCCGAACCTGATGAACAGCCTGCTGCAGTTCAAAGGCAAGCGTTCGATGGAAACCACCGCGCGCCTGCTGCTCAACACCACCATCGGCATTGCCGGCCTGTGGGACCCGGCCACCTCCATGGGCCTGCCGCGCCAGGCCGAAGACTTCGGTCAGACCCTGGGCTTCTACGGTGTACCGGGCGGCGCCTACTTCGTGTTACCGATCCTCGGCCCTTCGAACATCCGCGACACCGGCGGCCTGGTGGTGGACTTCAGCGCCGAATCGGCGATCAACTTCCTGAACGTCTCGGAAGTCAGCTCTAACCATCCTGAAGTCTGGGCCCTGCGCGGCGTCGACAAGCGCTACCAGAACAGCTTCCGCTACGGCCAGCTGAACTCGCCGTTCGAGTACGAGAAAGTGCGTTACGTGTACACCGAGTCACGCAAGTTGCAGATTGCCGAGTAAATCCGGCGGCAACAAAAAAGGCCATTCGATGCAGATCGAATGGCCTTTTTAATGGGTATTTTTCAAGCACCACGAAACCACTGTGGGAGCGAGCCTGCTCGCGATGGGGCCAGCACAGTCAACATCTATGCTGACTGACACTCCGCTATCGCGAGCAGGCTCGCTCCCACATTTGGACAGTGTCCGCCTTCAGCCTTTCAGCGCCTTGTAGAGTTTGCTGACGACCATCACACCAGCCAACACAACGGCCCCCGCCACAATCCCCGCCACCGCATTCAGCAACGTCGGCACGATAAACCCGGCACCGCCCGCCCCTGCACTGACGCTCTCAATCCAGTGATGAACCACCGGCACGCCATGGGTCAGAATCCCGCCGCCCACCAGGAACATCGCTGCTGTACCGATCACCGACAGGCTTTTCATCATGTACGGCGCTGCGCGCAGAATCCCGCCGCCGATACTTTTGGCCATCTGCCCAGGCTTCTGGGTCAGCCACAGGCCCAGGTCATCAAGCTTGACGATGCCCGCCACCAGGCCATAGACGCCGATGGTCATGACGATGGCGATTCCCGACAGCACGATGACCTGCTGGGTCAACGACGCATCCGCCACGGTGCCGAGGGTGATGGCGATGATTTCTGCCGACAGAATGAAGTCAGTGCGGATGGCGCCCTTGATCTTGTCTTTCTCGAACGCCACCAGATCAACAGCCGGATCGGCCACCGCTTCGACCAACTCCGCATGCTCGGCCTGGTCTTCAGCCTTGCTGTGCAGGAATTTGTGGGCGAGCTTCTCGAAACCTTCGAAGCACAGGTACGCGCCGCCGATCATCAACAACGGCGTGACCAGCCACGGAATGAATGCGCTGATGGCCAGGGCTGACGGCACCAGGATCAGTTTGTTGAGAAACGAGCCTTTGGCCACCGCCCATACGACCGGGATTTCCCGCTCGGCGCGTACGCCGGAAACCTGTTGGGCATTGAGCGCCAGATCATCGCCGAGTACGCCAGCGGTCTTCTTGGCGGCCATTTTGGTCATCAACGCCACATCGTCAAGAACGGCGGCGATGTCGTCGATCAGCAACAGCAAACTGCTTCCTGCCATGAATCAGGTGTCCTTCTGGAATGAATGCTGCGCAGCATAGCGCGACCGAGCGCCACACGGGGCATTCTTGAGCGCTGCGCGAGGCCGGTGCTACCATGCGCAACCGCCAGAACAGGCAAGGAACCCCCTGGTTTATGAGCACTATCCGCGAGCGCAACAAAGAACTGATCCTGCGTGCCGCCAGTGAAGAATTTGCCGACAAGGGCTTCGCTGCGACCAAAACCAGTGATATCGCAGCCAAGGCGGGATTGCCCAAGCCCAACGTCTATTACTACTTCAAATCCAAGGAAAACCTCTACCGTGAGGTCCTGGAAAGCATCATCGAACCGATTCTGCAGGCTTCGACGCCGTTCAACGCCGACGGCGTGCCGAGCGAAGTGCTGAGCGGCTACATCCGCTCGAAAATCCGCATCTCCCGCGACCTGCCCTTCGCCTCCAAAGTGTTCGCCAGCGAAATCATGCACGGCGCCCCGCACCTGAGCGCCGACCTGGTCGAACAGCTTAACGGCCAGGCCAAGCACAACATCGACTGCATCCAGACCTGGATCGACCGCGGGCAAATCGCCCCGATCGATCCCAACCACCTGATGTTCAGCATCTGGGCCGCGACCCAGACCTACGCCGACTTTGACTGGCAGATCACTGCCATCACTGGCAAGGCCAAGCTGGATGAAGAGGACTATGAAGCGGCGGCGCAGACGATTATCCGGTTGGTGCTTAAAGGGTGTGAGCCGGATTGATACACGGTGGTGCAGCCATCGCTGGCAAGCCAGCTCCCACAAGTTTCTGTGTTGGATTCAAATGTTGAGAACGACCCAAATCCCTGTGGGAGCTGGCTTGCCAGCGATGAAGGCAACTCGGTGCCGATTCAAACCCAAACAGCATCCCACAACGGATAGTCGCCAAGCTTTTCCACCAGCCCAGCCCGCAACGGATTTGCCACGACATACCGGGCCAATTTCACCAAATCCTCTTCCCGCCGCAGTGCACGGTCATGAAAGCCTTTCTGCCAGAGACTGTCCTTGCGGCCAGTGAACTGATTCACCGCTTTGGTGCTCAGTGATTTGGTCTTTTGCATCAGATTACCCAACGATCCCTGCTGTAACTCGACCAGCCAATGGAAATGATCGGGCATGACAACCCAGGCCAGTGAATTCGCGATGCCTTGATCCTGAGCGCAGCGAAATTGATTAACTACCACTCTACCCAAGGTGAAGTCTTTGAATATTGGCTTTCGGTCGTGTGTATTGGTAGTCAGCAGGTAAATCCGATTGGATTCGGTATAGCGGCCGATGCGCAAGCGATTTGAAGCGGGTAGATCAGGCATTCCTTTGCCCCTTGCATGATTAATTCATCTGGAAGGCTAGACCTGATATCACCCAAGGGCGGGGCATACATTTAGCTGGATGTGTCTGGTAGTCCGTCATCGCTAGCAGGCTGGCTCCCACACTGGATCTCTGTGAACACAAAATTCGTGTGCGACAAACATCCCCTGTGGGAGCCAGCCCTGCTGGCGATGGCGATAGATCAATCAATACAGAATCAAGCCACCACCCCAGCATCCGCCCTCAACCCCACCGCCTCGATCGCACTGATCGCACACTGCTCGTCAACATCCGACAGATCCCCGCTGATCCCCACTGCCCCCAGCACGTTTCCGTCCTGATCCCGAATCAACACACCGCCCGGTGCCGGCACGACGCTGCCCTGCCCCAGGCTGTTCAGCGCGGCGAAGAAGGCCGGGCGTTGCTGGGCGTCCAGTGCCAGCAGGCGTGAGCCTTTGCCGAGGGCGATGGCGCCCCAGGCTTTGCCGATGGCGACCTGCGGGCGCAGCAGGCTCGCGCCGTCTTCGCGTTGCAGGCTAATCACGTGCCCGCCGGCATCCAGTACCGCGATGGTCAGTGGCGCCGCGGAGATTGCACGCCCGGCGGTGATGGCCTGATTGATCAGGTTGACTGCAACTTTCAAGGTTAAAGCGCTCATGGTGCCGTCCTCATTTTGTTATAGGGAAAGCCAGTGGCCTGCGCGGTTGTGCCGCAGTCCGATGCAACAAATAGAACACAATGAGTTATTTTTTTGTATACAATAATTCTCGAAAAGCGCCACACGCGACGAAAAGCCACAGTAGACTGGGCTTCCGACGAATGAAACAGTCGCTTGAGAAAATGGATTGACCTGCGCCGTCCGCCGTGAATACACTCTGCGCAAAGCCACTTGTATACAATTACAAAACGTAAGAGGCACAAAACCATGAGCAAAATGAGAGCAATCGAAGCCGCCGTTCTGGTGATGCGCCGTGAAGGGGTTGATACCGCTTTTGGCATCCCGGGCGCCGCGATCAACCCGCTGTACTCCGCCTTGCAGAAGGTCGGTGGCATCGATCACGTCCTCGCGCGCCACGTTGAAGGCGCCTCGCACATGGCCGAGGGCTACACCCGCACCAAGGCCGGCAACATCGGCGTGTGCATCGGTACCTCCGGCCCGGCCGGCACCGACATGGTCACCGGGCTCTACAGCGCCTCGGCCGACTCGATCCCGATTCTGTGCATCACCGGGCAAGCACCCCGCGCCCGTATGCACAAGGAAGACTTCCAGGCCGTCGACATCACCACCATCGTCAAGCCAGTGACCAAGTGGGCAACCACCGTCATGGAACCGGGCCAGGTTCCGTATGCGTTCCAGAAAGCCTTCTATGAAATGCGCTCCGGCCGTCCGGGCCCGGTGCTGATCGACCTGCCGTTCGACGTGCAGATGGCTGAAATCGAATTCGACATTGATGCCTACCAACCACTGCCGCTGGCCAAGCCAACCGCCAACCGCGTGCAAATCGAGAAGGCCCTGGCCATGCTCGATCAGGCCGAGCGTCCATTGCTGGTCGCCGGTGGCGGCATCATCAATGCCGACGCCAGCGAGTTGCTGGTTGAATTCGCCGAGCTGACCGGTATCCCGGTGATCCCGACTTTGATGGGCTGGGGCACCATCCCGGACGATCACCCGCTGATGGTCGGCATGGTGGGCTTGCAGACATCGCACCGTTACGGCAACGCCACCCTGCTGAAGTCCGACGTGGTATTGGGCGTCGGCAACCGTTGGGCCAACCGTCACACCGGTTCGATCGACGTGTACACCGAAGGCCGCAAGTTCATTCACGTCGACATCGAGCCGACGCAAATCGGCCGCGTGTTCAACCCGGACCTGGGCATCGTTTCCGACGCCGCTGCCGCGCTGACCGTGTTCATCGAAGTCGCTCGCGAATGGCAAGCCGCCGGCAAGCTGAAAAACCGCAGCGCCTGGCTGCAAGACTGCCAGCAGCGCAAAGCCAGCCTGCAGCGCAAGACTCACTTCGACAACGTGCCGGTCAAACCGCAGCGTGTGTACGAAGAGATGAACCAGGTGTTCGGCAAAGACACCTGCTACGTCAGCACCATCGGTCTGTCGCAGATTGCCGGCGCGCAGTTCCTGCACGTCTACAAGCCGCGTCACTGGATCAACTGCGGTCAGGCCGGTCCGTTGGGCTGGACCATTTCGGCAGCACTGGGCGTGGTCAAGGCCGATCCGACCCGCAAGGTCGTGGCGCTGTCGGGCGACTATGATTTCCAGTTCATGATCGAAGAGTTGGCGGTGGGCGCGCAGTTCAAGCTGCCGTACATCCACGTTGTGGTCAACAATTCGTACCTGGGGCTGATTCGTCAGGCCCAGCGCGGTTTCGACATGGACTACTGCGTGCAGCTGTCCTTCGATAACCTGAACGCTCCGGAACTCAACGGTTACGGTGTCGACCACGTCGCGGTTGCCGAAGGCCTCGGCTGCAAGGCGCTGCGAGTGTTCGAACCGGGTCAGATCCAGCCTGCCCTACGCAAGGCCCAGGAGCTGATCGAAGAGTTCAAGGTGCCGGTGATCGTCGAGATTATCCTGGAGCGCGTGACCAACATTTCCATGGGCACCGAGATCAACGCCGTCAACGAATTCGAAGACCTGGCGCTGGTCGGCAACGATGCGCCGACCGCGATTTCGTTGCTTGATTAACAGCTGAACGCTCTCCCTGTGGGAGCGAGCCTGCTCGCGATGAGGCCGGCACATTCAACATTGATGTTGACTGTCCCACCGCTATCGCCAGCAGGCTGGCTCCCACAGGGGATCTGCACATACTTTCGGGAGACCACCATGCCGCGTTTCGCAGCCAACCTGTCCATGCTGTTCACTGAGCAGGATTTTCTTGCCCGTTTCGAAGCGGCCGCCAAGGCCGGCTTCAGTGGTGTCGAATACCTGTTCCCCTACGACTTCAGCTCCGCCGAGATCAAGGCCAAGCTCGACGCCAGTGGCCTGACCCAGGTGCTGTTCAACCTGCCGGCCGGTGACTGGGCCAAGGGCGAACGCGGTATCGCGTGCCTGCCGGACCGTGTCGAAGAGTTCCGTGCCGGTGTCGATCTGGCGATCGCTTATGCGCAAGTGCTCGGCAACACCCAGGTCAACTGCCTGGCCGGTATTCGTCCACAAGGCGTCGACGATGCCACCGTGGAAAAAACCTTCGTCGCCAACCTCAAATACGCCGCCGACAAGCTGCAAGCAGCGGGCATCAAACTGGTGATGGAAGCGATCAACACCCGCGACATCCCGGGCTTCTATCTGAACAACACGGCGCAGGCCCTGTCGATTCGCGAACAGGTCGGCAGCGCCAATCTGTTCCTGCAATACGACATCTACCACATGCAAATCATGGAGGGCGACCTGGCCCGCACCATGGCTGCGCACCTGGGCGAGATCAACCATATCCAGTTGGCCGACAACCCGGGGCGCAACGAACCGGGCACCGGTGAAATCAACTACCGCTTCCTGTTCGAACACCTTGACCGCATCGGTTATCAGGGTTGGGTTGGCTGTGAATACAAGCCGCTGACCACCACTGAAGCGGGCTTGGGGTGGTTGAAAACCCACAACGCGATCTGACACTAAAGCAGGCCTTTTGTGGCCTTGTACTTGCTCCCGCTGGGTCGCGAAGCGGCCCCAAAGCCATCCACCGTGGTGTATCAGGCAGAACCGGTTCTCAGGTTTTGCGACGGCTACGCAGCCGAGCGGGAGCAAGCTCCCTCGCCACAGAAAGTGGTCGCCTCAGCTACGTGCACATTATTTTGCAACACAAAAACAAGAGGAATTTCTCATGGCTAAAATCGGATTTATCGGCACTGGCATCATGGGCCACCCAATGGCGTTGAACCTGCAGAAAGCCGGTCACAGCCTGTTCCTGTCGGCGCACCACGACCCCGCGCCTGCTGACCTGATTGCCGGCGGTGCCGTCGCCCTGGCCAACCCGAAAGAAGTCGCCCAAGAAGCCGAAGTCATCATCATCATGGTGCCGGATACCCCGCAGGTCGACGACGTGCTGTTCCGCGCCGATGGCGTTGCGGCCGGCGTGGGCAAAAGCAAAATCGTCATCGACATGAGCTCGATCTCGCCGACCGCCACCAAGGCCTTTGCGGCCAAGGTCAACGAAAAAGGCGCGCAATACCTCGATGCGCCAGTGTCCGGCGGTGAAGTCGGCGCCAAGGCTGCAAGCCTGAGCATCATGGTCGGTGGCGATGCCGATGCTTTCGAACGCGCACTGCCTTTGTTCCAGGCGATGGGCAAGAACATCACCCTGGTCGGTGGCAATGGCGACGGTCAAACCGCGAAAGTAGCGAACCAGATCATCGTCGCGCTGAACATTCAGGCCGTAGCCGAAGCGCTGTTGTTCGCCGCGAAAAACGGTGCCGATCCGGCCAAGGTGCGTGAAGCGCTGATGGGCGGTTTCGCTTCGTCGAAGATCCTCGAAGTACATGGCGAGCGCATGATCAAAGGCACCTTCGACCCGGGCTTCCGCATCAGCCTGCACCAGAAGGATTTGAACCTGGCCCTGCAAGGCGCCAAAGAGCTGAACATCAACCTGCCGAACACCGCCAACGCCCAGCAAGTGTTCAGCACTTGCGCGGCCATCGGTGGCAGCAACTGGGACCACTCGGCGCTGATCAAGGGCTTGGAACACATGGCGAACTTCTCGATTCGCGATAAGTAACAAAGCCCTGCACAAAACCTGTGGGAGCTAGCCTGCTAGCGATGAAATCAACGCGGTGTGTCTGATAGACCTGGGCGCCTGAATCGCTAGCAGGCTAGCTCCCACAGGGATCTGAGTTGCCCTTTCGAATAACAAGAATTCCCGGGAGCCCGCCATGTCGGTCAATCCGCAACAATTCCTGCGCGAGCTGTTTGCCACAGCCATCGACGCGGCCCATCCGCAGCAAGTCCTCGAAGCCCATTTGCCCCAGGATCGCAGCGGTCGGGTGATCGTCATTGGCGCCGGCAAAGCCGCAGCCGCCATGGCCCAAGTCGTCGAGCGTTGCTGGCAGGGTGAAGTCTGCGGCCTGGTGGTCACCCGTTACGGCCACGGCGCCCCGTGCGAAAAAATCGAAGTCGTCGAAGCCGCTCACCCGGTGCCGGACGCCGCCGGTCAAGCCGTCGCCAAGCGTGTATTTGAACTGGTCAGCAACCTGACTGAAGACGACCGCGTGATCTTCCTGCTCTCGGGCGGCGGTTCTGCCCTGCTGGCCTTGCCGGCCGCTGGCATCACCCTGGCCGACAAGCAATCGATCAACAAAGCCCTGCTCAAATCCGGCGCCACCATCGGCGAGATGAATTGCGTGCGCAAGCACCTCTCGGCGATCAAGGGCGGCCGCCTCGGCAAGGCCTGCTGGCCAGCCACTGTTTATACATACGCGATTTCCGATGTGCCAGGCGACCTCGCCACGGTCATCGCCTCCGGCCCTACCGTGGCCGACCCGAGCACTTCGGCTGAAGCCCTGGCGATCCTCAAACGCTACGGCATCGACGTTCCGGCCTCGGTGCGCAACTGGCTGCAGAGCCCGGAATCGGAAACCGTCAAACCCGGAGATCCGAGTCTGGCACGCAGCCATTTCCAGTTGATCGCCCGTCCTCAGCAATCCCTTGAAGCGGCCGCGGTGAAAGCCCGTCAGGCCGGTTTCAGTCCGCTGATCCTCGGCGATCTGGAAGGCGAATCCCGCGAAGTGGCCAAGGTTCACGCCGGCATCGCCCGCCAGGTGGTCCTGCATGGCCAGCCGTTGGCGGCGCCGTGCGTAATTTTGTCGGGCGGCGAAACCACCGTCACCGTGCGCGGCAATGGCCGTGGCGGACGCAACGCCGAATTCCTGCTCAGCCTGACCGACAGCCTCAAAGGCCTGCCCGGCGTCTACGCCCTTGCCGGTGACACCGATGGCATCGACGGCTCCGAAGACAACGCCGGCGCGATCATGACGCCAGAGAGCTACGCCCGGGCCGCCGCCCTCGGCTTGAGCGCCAGCGACGAGTTGGACAACAACAATGGCTACGGCTATTTCGAGGCGCTGGACGCACTGATCGTCACCGAACCGACCCGCACCAACGTCAACGACTTCCGCGCCATCCTGATCCTCGAGAGCCCTGAAAATGACGCCTGACAAGAAGGTTAAAATCCTTGCCACCCTCGGTCCTGCCACCGACGGGATCGACGACATCCGTGAGCTGGTGCAGGCCGGGGTCAACATCTTTCGCCTGAACTTCAGCCATGGCGATCACGCCGACCACGCTCAGCGTTATCAGTGGATTCGTGAGGTCGAGCGCCAACTGAATTACCCGTTGGGCATCCTGATGGACCTGCAAGGCCCGAAACTGCGGGTCGGCAAGTTCGCCGAGGGCAAGGTGCAACTGCACCGCGGCCAGGCCCTGCGCCTGGACCTCGATACGACGCCGGGTGATCAGCGTCGGGTCAACCTGCCGCACCCGGAAATCATCGCCGCGCTGGAACCCGGCATGGACCTGTTGCTGGACGACGGCAAGCTGCGTCTGCGCGTGGTCACCAAGTACGCCGACGCGATCGATACCACCGTGCTCAACGGCGGCGAACTCTCGGACCGCAAAGGCGTGAACGTGCCGCAAGCGGTGCTGGAATTGAGCCCGCTGACCGCCAAGGATCGTCGTGACTTGAGCTTCGGTCTGGAACTGGGTGTGGACTGGGTGGCGCTGTCGTTTGTGCAGCGTCCGGAAGACATCCGCGAAGCCCGCGAACTGATCGGCGACAAAGCGTTTTTGATGGCCAAGATCGAGAAGCCCTCGGCCGTGACTCAGCTGCGCGAGATCGCCGAGTTGAGCGACGCGATCATGGTCGCTCGCGGTGACCTGGGCGTGGAAGTGCCGGCGGAAAGCGTGCCGCAGATTCAGAAAAACATCATCAGCATTTGCCGCGAACTCGGCAAACCGGTGGTGGTGGCGACGCAGATGCTCGAATCGATGCGCTTCTCCCCGGCCCCGACCCGCGCCGAAGTCACCGACGTGGCTAATGCCGTGGCCGAAGGGGCCGATGCGGTGATGCTGTCGGCGGAAACCGCGTCCGGCGAGTACCCGCTGGAAGCCGTGCAGATGATGAGCAAGATCATTCGCCAAGTGGAAAACGGTCCGGATTATCAGGCACAACTGGACGTGAGCCGGCCGAAGGCCGAGGCGACGGTTTCCGATGCGATCAGCTGCGCAATCCGGCGCATCAGCAACGTGCTGCCGGTGGCGGTGCTGGTGAATTACAGCGAGTCGGGGACGTCGAGCCTGCGTGCGGCGCGGGAACGGCCGACCGTGCCGATCCTCAACCTGACGCCGAACCTGCAGACCGCGCGCCGCTTGACCGTGGCGTGGGGCGTGCACTCGGTGGTCAATGATCGGCTGCGCCAGGTGGATGAGGTGTGCTCGACGGCGCTGGAGATTGCGCAGGCGCAGGGAATGGCGCAGCGCGGGGACACGTTGTTGATCACCGCGGGTGTGCCGTTTGGGCAGCCGGGGTCGACTAACTCACTGCGTATCGAGACGTTGATCTAGAGCGCCCATACCGGCCTCATCGCCAGCAGGCTGGCTCCCACATTGGTTTTGTGTCGATCACTGAATCAAGACTGAACTGAGATTCAGTGTGGGAGCCAGCCTGCTGGCGATGAAGGCGACTCGGTTTCACTGTCTTTTAGAACTGCCATGCCTGCCAACCACTTCAACACCCACTGCCCCGATTGGGCGACTGCCCTGCTCAACGGTTTCAGCCAGATCTTCCTCCAGCGTCATCCGCTTTGCGGTCTGCTGTGCCTGTTGGCGATTCTTCTCACCGCGCCCACCCTGCTCGGCGGTGCACTGCTGGGCGGTGTCGCCGGGTTGCTCACGGCGCAACGTCGCGGCTATGCCAAGGCCGATCGCCAGGCCGGGCTGTTCAGTTACAACGGTGTCTTGCTCGGCCTGCTGCTGAGCCTCTATTTCCCCTGGTCCGCGCTGTTGCCACCGCTGGTCATCGCTGCGGGTGGGCTGAGTGCGATGGTCACTCAACAGTGGCTCAAACGCGTCCGGGTCAGCCACTACCTGCCTGCCTACACCGCGCCCTTTGTGGGGCTGGGCTGGTTGCTGCTGTGCTTCGCCACGCCCTCGACAACTCCACACTTGATCGAAATCAATACGCTGAACATGCTCATCGCACCACTCAAAGGCCTTGGCCAGGTGATGTTCCTCGGCCATCCCCTGGCCGGCGCGATGATTGCCGTGGGTTTGCTGATCGCTGATCGCCGCGCATTCTGTTGGGCGTTATTGGCGTCTGTCGCGGGCATGGGCTGGAGCCTGCTGCATCACGACTTCTATACCGCATTGATCGGCCTCGGTGGCTATAACGCCGTACTCGCTGCCCTCGCCTTCAGCTCGCAACGCCAGAAACCTTGGCTGCCGCTGCTCGGTATTGCATCAGCGCTGTTGCTGACGCCGGTGTTTGCCGCCATCGGTCTGCCAACGCTGACCGCGCCGTTCATCCTCGCCTGCTGGCTGATCCGCACCGTTGTTCAAATGCTCGGCAAGACTCCTGTCGCCCTTACGCCTTGCACTCTGGAGGAGAATCAACCTAGGCTTCGCTGATCATTGGTTCAGGCGGTATCCATGGACAGCAGCAAAAACTGGCGTGAAGAGCTTTACGTCATGGTTTTCCAGAGCGACACCAAGGCGGGGCGGCGCTTCGACGGCATATTGCTGTTGATCATCCTCGCCAGTATCGTGATCGTGATGCTCGACAGCATCGACACGGTCCACAAGAACTACGCCGACGTGCTGGCGTACATCGAGTGGGGTTTCACCGTCATTTTCGCCATCGAATATGGCTTGCGTCTGTACTGCTCACCCAAGCCGTTACGCTATGCGTTCAGCTTTTACGGGCTGGTGGATCTGCTGGCGATCGTGCCCGGGATCCTGGCGCTGTATTACGCCGATGCGCAATACCTGCTGATTATCCGGATCATCCGGATGCTGCGGATCTTCCGCGTCCTCAAGCTCAGCCCGTACCTCAAGCAAGCCAACTATTTGATGTCGGCGCTACGCGGCAGCAAGCAGAAAATCGTGGTGTTTCTGGTCAGCGTCTGCACGCTGGTGACGGTGTTCGGCACGCTGATGTATGTGATCGAAGGCCCGGAACACGGTTTCACCAGCATTCCCAAAGGCATCTACTGGGCGATCGTGACGTTGACCACGGTGGGCTTCGGCGACATCGTGCCAAAGACACCGCTGGGCCAGGTGATTTCGTCGCTGGTGATGATCACTGGTTATTCGATCATCGCCGTACCCACCGGGATTTTCACCGCCGAACTGGCCAATGCCATGCGCGGTGAACAGCTGCAACACGACTGCCCGGTATGCAAGAAAAACAGCCACGAACACGGTGCGGCATTCTGCTCGCGATGCGGCAACGCTCTGTTTAAGAAACTGGAATAAGCAAAGAGCTTTTTAATCTTTAAGGGCCTATGCGAGCCCGGCTATAGTCGCTGGCAAATTGCCTCACTTTTAAATAGAACAAGGAATGCGCAGTGAAAAAACTCTTTGGCGCCTCACTTCTGGCCGCTGGCCTGGCACTGACCAGCGTGGCTCAGGCCGCACCGACCCTGCTCAACGTTTCTTACGACGTGATGCGCGATTTCTACAAGGACTACAACACTGCGTTCCAGAAACACTGGCAAGCCGAGCACAACGAGAACATCACCCTGCAGATGTCCTTCGGCGGTTCCAGCAAACAGGCGCGTTCGGTGATCGATGGCCTGCCGGCTGACGTCATCACCATGAACATGGCCACCGACATCAATGCCCTGGCGGACAACGGTAAACTGATCCCGGACAACTGGGTCACCCGCTTGCCGAACAACAGCGCACCGTTTACCTCGGCCACCGTATTCATCGTCCGCAAAGGCAACCCGAAAGCCCTGAAAGACTGGCCGGACCTGCTCAAGGATGGCGTGCAAGTGATCGTGCCGAACCCGAAAACCTCGGGTAACGGTCGCTACACCTACCTGTCCGCCTGGGGTTATGTGCTGAAAAACGGTGGCGACGAGAACAAGGCCAAAGACTTCGTCGGCAAGCTGTTCAAGCAAGCGCCGGTGCTGGATACCGGTGGCCGTGCCGCCACCACCACGTTCATGACCAACCAGATCGGCGACGTGCTGGTGACCTTCGAAAACGAAGCGGAAATGATTGCCCGCGAGTTTGGTCGCGACCAGTTTGAAGTGATCTACCCAAGCGTCTCCGCTGAAGCCGAGCCGCCCGTGTCGGTGGTGGACAAAACTGTCGACAAGAAAGGCACCCGCGCCGCGGCCGAGGAGTACCTGAAGTACCTGTGGTCACCGGAAGGTCAGGAAATTGCGGCGGCCAATTACCTGCGTCCGCGGGACCCGGCGGTGCTGGCCAAGTACACCGATCGTTTCCCGAAAGTGGATTTCCTGTCGGTGGAGAAGACCTTTGGCGACTGGCGGACTGTGCAGAAGACTCACTTCAATGATGGTGGGGTTTTTGATCAGATTTACAGCGGTCAGTAATTCCTGAGCCCAACAAAAAGGCGACCTGCAGAGGTCGCCTTTTTTTGTGGGTTTTTAGCCACGCCACTGAACAACTGTGGGAGCGGGCTTGCTCGCGAAAGCGGTGTGTCATTCAACACTGATGTCGACTGACACACCGCTTTCGCGAGCAAGCCCGCTCCCACAGGGATTATCACCAACCATTACATTGGTGGCGTTACACCGTCCTTGCCGGCCGAGATCGATTGCGCCGTCAGCGTCCCGTCAGCACTTTGAGTCACAAACGTCACGATCTTCACGCCCACCTTCAGCAAGCTGCGATCCCCCGGCATCAAGTTCACGATCGGCACATCCTCCGGCACCAGGATCTTCTGCTGCCCGCCCTTGTAGTTGACTGTCAACACCCGGCCATTGCTGACCACCAGATCGCCCACGCTGCCATTGGTCATGCTGCTGCCCTTGGCCAGGTCGAACGGTCGATGCCCGTCGCCGCTGCCTGCCAGTTCCGGTGGAAAGACGTGGACTTCCAGCGCCTTCAAGGTGCCGTCGTCTTGTGGAATGGCCGCCGAACCAATGTAGCTGCCGGGTTTGATATCCTCGATATTGGCCAGGGTAACAGCGCGGACTTTGGTGTCTTGGGTCAGGTTGATCACCACGTTTTCACCGCTGTTGACGTGGACTTTCAAGACATCGGGGCTGACCCCGGTGATCTCGCCGCGCACGCCAATGCGCATTCCCGGCGCGTCGGCGGCTTGAGCGAAACCTGCCGTGAACATGCTGATCAAGGTGACCACTGAAACGCCGCGAATAAGGTGACGAAACATCGCATTCATGGAAGTGCCTTCCGGTTATGAATCGTGAAGGAGAACATAAGCACGCTATCGAACAGGATGTAAGTGAATGTATCATCGGACCTCAACATTTTGACGCAAGGTTCGTCGATGGACAGCACTCACGTCCGTCACTCATTCCGCAAAGGAATGATTGCTATCACTCCAACCCCTCTTCTGCCGAATTCGATAGCTCTTTAGCCTGCGCGCATTCCCTTTTGTTCAGCGAGACACCTTATGAACCCAGCGACTCAGGTGCCCCACGGCACCGCGACAATGACCAAAGGCATGGTGCTGCTGTTCGCCTTCTGCTGTGGCGCGATTGTGGCCAACATCTACTACGCCCAGCCGATCATCGGCCTGATCGCGCCGGACATCGGCCTGACCAGCACCATGGCCAGCCTGATCGTTTCGCTGACCCAGATCGGTTACGCGCTGGGCCTGTTCTTCCTGGTGCCACTGGGGGTCTGCTGGAAAATCGCCGGCTGATGATCATCACCACTGTGGTGGCGATCGCCAGCTTGTTGGGTGCGGCGTTTACCGATCAGCCGAACGCGTTTTTGCTGATCTCGTTGCTGGTGGGTTTCAGCTCGGTGTCGGTGCAGATCCTGATTCCGCTGGCGGCGCACCTTGCGCCGGAAGAGTCACGGGGTCGGGTCGTCGGCGGGATCATGGGCGGGTTGCTGCTGGGGATTCTGCTGGCGCGGCCGGTGTCCAGCCTCGTGGCTGACCACTTCGGCTGGCGCGCGATGTTTGTGATCGCGGCCGTGTTGATGGCGGCGATCAGCGTGGTGCTGGCACTGACGATCCCCAAGCGCCAGCCTGATCACAGCGCCTCTTATGGCCAGTTGCTGGGTTCTCTATGGACGCTGTTGCGCCAGCAACCGGTGTTGCGTCAACGCGCGTTCTACCAGGGCTGCATGTTCGCCACGTTCAGCCTGTTCTGGACTGCCGTGCCGCTGGAACTGGCGCGCAATCATGGCTTGTCGCAAACCCAAATCGCGATCTTCGCCCTGGTCGGTGCCATCGGTGCGATTGCCGCGCCTATCGCCGGTCGCCTGGCCGACGCCGGCCACACCCGCATCGCCTCATTGCTGGCCCTGCTGTTCGCCAGCCTCAGCTTCCTGCCAGCGTTCATCCACCCGGTCTACAGCGTCATCGGCCTCGCGGTCACCGGTGTGGTGCTCGACTTCTGCGTGCAGATGAACATGGTCCTCGGCCAACGCGCGGTCTACGCCCTCGACGCCAAAAGCCGCAGCCGCTTGAACGCGTTGTACATGACCAGCATCTTCATCGGCGGCGCGTTCGGTTCGTCGGTGGCCAGCGCGGTGTATGAGCATGGCGGCTGGCTGTGGATCGTGATCGTGGGCAGCGCGTTTCCGCTGTTGGCGTTGTTGCGGTTTTTGAGCGTTTCGCCGAAGGCTTCGTTGGCGACGGCTTAAGGCGTCAAAAGCTTCGCGGGCAAGCCACGCGCCCACAGGAATCTGGTTTGCTCGTGATTGATGTGCGACTGATGTTCCGCACATCAAATCTTCAACACTCCCCAGCCTCTGCCTGAGAACTCCGGATTGCCTCGATGCTCGCTCACCGATGTGGGCGCCGGAACATCCCCAGTTCTTCCATTTGTTGCAGAAGTATCTGCGTCGTATGCCTCCTCGAACGTATCCCCGGCAGCCACAGCACCCGGGATATCCGGTATTTGAATACCTGTCGCAGTCCGTTCATCTCCCCACTCAATAATGATTGGATAGTGCACAGCGGTTCCTTCAGCAAAATTCACCTTAATGGAACGCCACTGCACCATAGAAGCCAGGCAGGATCTGTTCACGTTGTTTTTCAGGATGTGAATTCCTCATGCCCCAAGCATGAATCCTATAGCTTCACCTGAGCGCATTTCGCCCCTGCGGTCAGGATGGATCTCCTGATTCGTTACCGCCAGGGCCAACCCGGATTACACTCAGCGTCCAGCGCCTGAAGCGATGCCGGATGCGATTCGCGGCTGACCCGTTCAACGGCTGCCTGCCCCGGCGGCATGTCCTTTCAAGGAGTTCGCAATGACCCGACGTACTTTTCTCATCACTGGCGCCAGCAAAGGCATTGGCCGGGCAGTGGCCGAGCATCTGGACCGCGCGGGGCATCGGGTAGTCGGGATTGCCCGAACCCCGGACCTGTCGTTCCCCGGCATTCTGTTTCCGCTGGATTTGAGCGACAGGACGCTGACCCAGGAAGTGCTGGCGGATTTGTCCAGAACGTATGAATTCGATGGGCTAGTGAATAACGTCGGCCTGGTTCGCCCGCAAGTGCTGGGCGAAATCGACCTCGATACCTTCGACGACGTAATGCGTGTCAACCTGCATTCGGCGTTGCAGGCCACTCAGGCGCTGCTGCCGAACATGCGCGCCAAGGGCTGGGGCCGTGTGGTGAATATTTCCAGCCTGACCGTACTCGGGATCACCCAGCGCACGGCGTATGCGGCGGCCAAAGCAGCGCTGATCAGCTTCACGCGCTCCTGGGCGCTGGAACTGGCGCAAACCGGCGTGACCGTGAATGCCGTGGCGCCGGGGCCGACGGAAACGGAGCTGTTTCGCGCCAACAACCCGCCGGGTAGCGAAGGCGAGGCGCGGTATCTGGCGGGTGTGCCGATGGGTCGTCTGGGGCAGCCGCACGAGATCGCGGCGGCGATTGCATTTTTGCTGTCCGAGCAGAGCGGGTTTATCACCGGGCAAACGTTGTTTGTCGACGGCGGTTCTTCTATCGGCAAAGCCGCGTTCTGACCAACAACACAAATCCCCTGTGGGAGCTAGCCTGCTAGCGATGGCGGACTGTCAGTCACATTAATGTTGGATGTGCCGCCATCATCGCGAGCAGGCTCGCTCCCACAGGGAGTTGGGTTGAAACCAGAATCGATTTCCTGCGCGCACAAAAAAGGCGACCCCGAAGGTCGCCTTGTTCTGTGCAGATAGTTACTCCCCGAACTGCCGCCCCAACCCACCCGGCACGCCATGGATATTGGTCTCTTCCCATGGCCCGTTCGGGCTGATCGACCGGCTCCAGCCGTTGTTCCAGCGGTAGTAGGTGCGCTGGCGGTAGAAGGTATTGGGCTGATCATCCAGCACGTAAACGCCAAGCTTGGCATCCCAATGGCTGTTGCCGCCCGGTGGTGGCGCAAAGCTCGCGGAAGTGCGTGGCAGCGGCTTGGCAGGTTTGGCCGGGGTGGTCGGTTTGCTTGGCACCGTCGAGGGCGCCGGTTTGGTGCTGGGCTGTGACGGAGGGATCGGCGGCAGTCGTGTCGGCTCGGGCCGTTGGACCGCACAGGCGCTCAACCCCAGGACCAGACTGAGCAGGGTGATACGAGCGATGGCGGTCATGGCGGTGCTTCCTGTTAATTATCCCGGGCTGTTATTTGTCCGGGCTGTCGATAGTCAGTTTTTGCGCCGCAGTGGTGCTGCTGGCCAGGGGCTGGCTGCGACCGATCCATTCGCCGGCAGTCGGTTGGCCGGCGCGTGAGATGCGCGCAACCAGTTGGACTTCAGGGAAGTTAGACAGTTTCAACTGCGGCATCATTGCGTCGGCATCGCCCAGTTCGACGGTGGCCGGCAAGTCGGCCACGGTCAGACGCTTGGCGGCCAGCGGGGCCGGTGGACCCGAGGTGGCGCGGGCAAAAATGAACACGCTGTCGCCAGGCTGGACCTTGGCTTTGAGCTCAGGCGCCAGATCGACAGTGACTTTAAGTTTCGCTGCCGCTTTGGCCACAGGGGCCTGGGCGACTTTGCCGCCGCTGGCTTCGAGCTTCTCGGTGGCCCGGGTGATCCCGCCTTGCAGCGCGGCACGGGAACTGTCCTCCGGCGGCAGTTGCGCCAGCAGGCGATTCCAATAGTCGATCGCGTCCTGATAACGCTGGCTTTCAAACGCCGCGATACCCAGCAAGCCAAGGCTGGTGACTTCTTTCGGATCGGCTTTCAGCGCTTCGTCAGTCAGTGCCTGAATCTTGTCCGACCACTTTTTGCCATCGGCGAAGTACTGGGCCTGGGCCCATTGACCGAGCAGCTCCGGCTGACGACCGGCCAGGTTCACCGTGCGCTCGAAGATCTTCGCCGCATCGCCAGGACGGTCCTGAGCCATGTACGTGCGACCGAGGAAGTACAAGCCTTCAGCCGAATCCGGCTGCGCCGCGACCGCGCGCTCCAGACGCTGGGTCATCTCCTCCATCGACTGCGGCGCCTGGGCGAATTCGCGAGTCAGTTCGACCTTGTCGCTGGCACCGTAATGCAGGTACAAGCCCAACCCCAGGACCGGCACCAGAATCGCCGCCAGCAAGGGCAACGGTTTGCCCAGGCGCGCCACGCGCGGTGCCTCGACGCCTTCGGTGTCGGCGAGCAACTCACGGGCCGCTTCGGCGCGACCGGTTTCCAGTTGCGCAGCGTTGAGCAAGCCCTCTTCCTGTTCGGTTTGCAACTCAGCCACGCGCTCCTGATACAGCGCGACGTTCAGGGCAGTACGATCCTCTTCAAGCTGCGCACGACGGCCACGCAAAACGGGGATCAGCAGAAAACTCAGGGCAACCAGAAGTAGCAGACCTGCAGCGAGCCAGAAATCAATCATTCTTGGTTTTATCCAACAGGTGGTCGAGGCGCTCACGCTCCTCGGCAGAAAGCTCGTCCTTGGTGTCCGTGCGTTGCACGCGACGACGGCGGACGATCACGGCGATGATCACAAAACCGCCCAGCAACAGGCCGGCAGGGCCGAACCAGAGCAAGGCGGTCTTGGCGTTCAGAGCGGGTTTGTAGCGGACGAAATCACCGTAGCGATCAACCATGAAGTCGATGATCTGCTGGTTGTCCTTGCCTTCGCCCAACATGCGGAAAATCTCTTTGCGCAGGTCGGCGGCGATGGGTGCATTGGAATCGGCGATGTCCTGATTCTGGCACTTGGGGCAACGCAGCTCTTTGGTCAGCTCGCGAAAACGCTCGCGATCACCTTCTTTGGCGAACTCATAGGTGTCGATGGCCGCGTGCGCGACGCCGGCCATGCTCAAACCCAGTACAACAGCGGCTATCCAGCGTTTCATGGCTTGGCCTCGTCGACTAGCGCCTGATACCGGGCCGCCAGTTTTTCGCGCCAGACCTGCTCGTCGATCACCCCGACGAACTTGTCGCGGATGATGCCCTTGGCGTCGATGAAGAAGGTTTCCGGGGCGCCGTATACGCCGAGGTTCAGGCCCAGCGAACCGTCCGCATCACTGATGCCCAACTGGTAAGGGTTGTGGAATTCCACCAGCCACTTCTTCGCGTCGGCGTTGACGTCCTTGTAGTTGATGCCATAAATCGTCACGCCCTGCTGGGCCAGTTTGTTCAGTACCGGGTGCTCGACCTTGCAGGCGATGCACCAAGTGGCCCAGACGTTGACCAGCGCCGGTTTACCGAGAATGTCGGCCTTGGTCAGGGTCTTGTCGCCTTCCACGGTCGGCAGGGAAAACGCCGGGAACGGCTTGCCGATCATCGCCGAAGGCAACTCGGCCGGGTCCAGGTACAACCCGCGATACAGGAAAACAGCCACCACCAGAAAAATCGCCAGTGGCAACAGCATTAACCAACGTCTCATGCAGTGGCTCCTGTCATGCCCAGTGCTTCACGCACACGGCTTTTCACCTTGACCCGATAACGGCGATCCAGCGCCGCCAGCAACCCGCCGAAACCTGTGAGCAGCCCGCCGAACCAGATCCAACGCACGAACGGTTTGACGTGCACGCGCACAGCCCAGGCGCCATCGCCCAGCGGTTCGCCGAGTGCGACGTAAATGTCACGGGTGAAACCGGCGTCGATCCCGGCTTCGGTCATCACCGAGTTCTGCACGGTGTACAGGCGTTTTTCCGGGTGCAATACGCTGACTTCCTTGCCATCGCGGATCACTCGCACGGTGCCCTTGTCGGAGGTGAAGTTCGGGCCTTCGTAGTGCTTGGCGCCTTCGAACACGAAGTGATAACCGGCCAGGTCCATGGACTCGCCCGGCGCCAGGCGCAAATCGCGCTCGGCGCTGTTCTGGCTCGACAGCACCACACCGAGGGCACACACGGCGATGCCCAAGTGCGCGATCTGCATGCCCCAGTAGCTGCGGGTCAAGGTCGGCAGGCCTTTGATCAGGCCTTTGTGGCGGGTCTTGTCGAGGATGTCGCGCACACCGGCCAGCAACACCCACGCGGCGAGCATGAACGTGGCGATCACCGCCCAGTTGAAATCGCCGTAAGCGACACCGGCCACCACGGCCAACGCAGCACTGCCAAGCAACACCGGCGTGAGCATGCTCATCAGCCATTTGACCGGGGTGTCTTTCCAGCGCACCAGCATGCCGACCGCCATCACCATCATCAGCAACGCCATCAACGGAATAAACAGCGCATTGAAGTACGGCGGGCCGACCGACAGCTTGGCACCAGTCATCGCATCAAGAATCAGCGGGTACAACGTGCCCAGCAGAATCATCGACGCCGCCACCACCAGCACCAGGTTGTTGCCCAGCAGCAGGGTTTCCCGGGACCAGAGGTTGAAGCCGACGTGGCTCTTCACCACCGGCGCGCGCAGGGCGAACAGCGTCAGCGAACCGCCGACCACGAACAGCAGGAAAATCAGAATGAACACGCCTCGCTCAGGATCGGACGCAAACGCGTGAACCGAAGTCAGTACACCGGAACGCACGAGGAACGTGCCGAGCAAGCTCAACGAGAACGCGGCGATGGCCAGCAACACGGTCCAGCTCTTGAACACGCCACGTTTTTCCGTGACCGCCAACGAGTGAATGAGCGCCGTACCGACCAGCCAAGGCATGAACGAGGCGTTTTCCACCGGGTCCCAGAACCACCAGCCGCCCCAGCCGAGTTCGTAGTAGGCCCACCACGAACCGAGGGTGATGCCGATACCGAGGAAGGCCCAGGCAACGATGGTCCATGGACGCGACCAGCGCGCCCACGCCGCATCAAGACGACCGCCCATCAGCGCCGCAATGGCGAAGGCGAAGGCCACCGAGAAACCGACGTAACCCATGTACAGCATCGGCGGGTGAACGATCAGACCAATGTCTTGCAGGAGCGGATTGAGGTCCGCGCCATCGCTGGGCACTTGCGGCAGGATGCGCTTGAACGGGTTCGAAGTAAGAATCAGGAACAGCAGGAAACCGGTACTGATCATTCCCATCACGGCCAGCACGCGGGCCAGCATCACTTGCGGCAACTGCCGGGAGAACACCGACACTGCAAAGGTCCAGCCGCCGAGGATCAAGGCCCACAGCAGCAGCGAACCTTCGTGAGCGCCCCACACCGCGCTGAACTTGTAGTACCACGGCAAGGCGCTGTTGGAGTTGCTGGCCACATAGGCGACGGAGAAGTCGTCGGCCATGAACGCGTAGGTCAGGCAACCGAAGGCGAACACCAGGAAAGTGAACTGACCCCAGGCGGCCGGCTGCGCGAGACTCATCCACAAGCGGTCACCGCGCCAGGCGCCGAGCAACGGCACGATGGCCTGGACCAGCGCGAAACACAGCGCCAGGATCATGGCCAGGTGGCCGAGTTCAGGAATAAACAGTCCGGATGTCATCGATCAACCCTCCTTCGCGGGCGTTGGAGCAGATTGACCGCTGTCTTTCAAAGCCTTGGTCACTTCCGGCGGCATGTACTTTTCATCGTGCTTGGCCAGCACTTCGTCGGCCACCACCACGCCTTCGGCGTTCAGTTTGCCCAGCGCCACGATGCCCTGCCCTTCGCGGAACAGGTCCGGGAGGATGCCGCGATAGCTGATGGTCACGGACTTGTTGAAGTCGGTGACGATGAATTTCACGTCCAGCGAATCGCCGGAACGTTGCAGCGAACCTTTCTCGACCATGCCGCCGGCGCGAATGCGCGTGTCTTGCGGGGCTTCGCCGTTGGCGATCTGGGTCGGGGTGTAAAACAGATTGATGTTCTGCTGCAGGGCGCTCAGGGCCAGGCCGACGGCTGCGCCGACACCCACCAGGATCGCGAGAATGATGATAAGACGCTTTTTGCGCAGCGGATTCACTTGCCGTTCTCCCGGCGCAGACGACGCGCCTCTTGTTGCAGATACCGCTTGCGGGCCAGGATCGGCGCCGCCACGTTGAGGACCAGCACCGCCAGGCAGATGCCATAGGCCGACCAGACATACAGGGCGTGATGGCCCATGGCGAGGAAGTCGCCGAATGAAGCAAAACTCATCGAACGGCCTCCAGACTGTTCTGCACTTCCGCTTTCACCCAGCTCGCCCGGGCTTCGCGCTTGAGCACTTCAAGGCGCATGCGCAGCAACAGCACCGCGCCGAAGAAACAGTAGAAGCCCAGCACCGTCAGCAGCAGTGGCAGCCACATCTCGGCAGGCATCGCCGGTTTTTCGGTGAGGGTGAAGGTCGCGCCCTGGTGCAGGGTGTTCCACCACTCCACCGAGTATTTGATGATCGGGATGTTGATCACGCCGACAATCGCCAGGACCGCGCAGGCCTTGGCCGCGCTGTCACGATTGCTGATCGCGTTGCCCAGCGCAATGAGACCGAAGTACAGGAACAGCAGAATAAGCATGGACGTAAGTCGCGCATCCCAGACCCACCACGAGCCCCAGGTCGGCTTGCCCCAGATCGCGCCGGTGACCAGCGCCACGGCGGTCATCCACGCACCGATGGGCGCCGCGCATTGTAGGGCGACGTCGGCCAGTTTCATTTTCCAGACCAGCCCGACGATGCCGCACACCGCCAGCATCACGTAGACGGACTGCGCCAGCATGGCCGCGGGAACGTGGATATAGATGATGCGGAAGCTGTTGCCTTGCTGGTAGTCAGGCGGCGCGAAAGCCAGGCCCCAAACGACACCGATGCCGATCAGCAATAACGCGGCGATGCTCAGCCACGGCAGCAGTTTGCCACTGATGCCGTAAAACCATTTGGGCGAGCCGAGCTTATGAAACCAGGTCCAGTTCATTACTGTTTCCATCACGGTTGCTCTTCGCTATGAAGAGCCAAGGGTCTTTACTGGTCAAAATTTAACCAGACCTCATTATTCGCCGACGCTGATCTTCAGGCCAGCAGCTATTGCAAACGGTGTCAGTGTTATCGCCAGGGCGGTCAGGCTACCAAGCCACAAGAGATAACCGGTCGCCGGCATGCCCTGCAAGGCTGCCTGCAAGGCGCCACTGCCGAGAATCAACACCGGGATGTACAGCGGCAGAATCAGTAGCGCCAGCAACAGGCCGCCACGCTTCAATCCCACCGTCAGGGCTGCGCCCACCGCACCGAGCAGGCTCAGCACCGGTGTACCCAGCAATAAAGAAAGCAGCAACACCGGCAGACAGGCGGTTGGCAAACCGAGCATCAACGCCAGCAGTGGAGCGAGCAAAACCAGTGCCAGGCCAGAGAAGGCCCAGTGTGCCAGTACCTTGGCCAAAACCAGAAGAGGCAGGGGGTGCGACGAAAGGACCCACTGTTCAAGCGATCCGTCTTCGAAATCACTGCGAAAGAGCCCGTCCAGCGAGAGCAGGACCGATAAAAGGGCCGCCACCCAGACCAGTCCCGGAGACAAGGTTTGCAACAATTGAGACTCGGGGCCGACCGCCAAAGGGAACAGCGAAACGACGATCGCGAAAAATACCAGCGGATTGGCCAATTCCGCAGGACGGCGGAACAACAGACGGGCCTCACGGGCGACCAACAGACCGAAAACACTCATACGGCCCATTTCCCCAGATCGATATCGCGATAGCTGGCCGGCATGCGGCTCAGCGTGTGGTGAGTGGTCAGCACCACCATGCCGCCGCGCTCGCAGTGGGCGGCCAGGTGTTCTTCGAGTTGCGCCACGCCTTGTTTGTCGAGCGCGGTGAACGGTTCGTCGAGGATCCACAGCGGCGGGCTGTCCAGATACAGCCGTGCCAACGCCACGCGGCGCTTCTGCCCGGCAGACAACGTGTGACAGGGAACATCCTCGAAACCACGCAGTCCGACATCGGCCAGCGCTTGCCAGATCGCCTCGTGGGAGGCCGGTTGATGCAGCGCACAGAGCCAGGTCAGATTCTCCTCCGGCGTCAGCAGATCCTTGATGCCGGCGGCATGGCCGATCCACAACAGGTTACGCGCCAGTTCCAGGCGCTGATCGTTCAGCGGCTGGCCATTGAGCAGCACTTCACCGGCGGTCGGTTGCATCAAGCCGGATAACAGACGCAGCAGGCTGGTCTTGCCACTGCCGTTGGGGCCGCTGATTTGCACCATTTCGCCACTGGCCAGTCTCAATTCGAGATTTTCGAAGAGCAGCCGAAGGTCTCGCTCACAAGCGAGGGCAACGGTTTGCAGGACAGGACTGGTCAAGAGATCACGGGCCTTTTGCGGTTCAAGTCGGCGGCGGAGCGGCCGCTAAAGAGATGCAGCATAGATGCATTGGCGGCTTGTTCTAGAGAGCTGCGTCAAACAAATGCAATGTTTTCGCCACTCCCCGAAAGACGGGCGGCATTATACATGCCATGCCCTACTCTAAAGAGTGCATTTTCCTCAGGTTGTGACCGCGTATGACAGGCGAAATGAACATCCTCCCGCTCCCACAGACCACCCCCGCGACTTCGCGGCCGCTGGTGGTGAGTGGCGATCTGCTCAAGCTGCTGACGCCGATGGAGGGCCTGATCACACCCGGCCAAACCGCCAAGGCCGAAGTGCTGTCGCTCAAGCAAGCGGATCAGACCTTTCAACTGTTGCTCAAAGTCACCCTTGAGAGCGGCCGCCAGACCACGGTCCAGGCCACCAGCACCCAGCCGCTGCCCCAAGGCACGAGCCTGGCGATCACCCAGCCGTCAGCCAGCAATCTGGCGATCACGGTGCAACAGGCCATCGCGTCCAGCGTCGCCACCCTCACCCGCATCGACACCGCGCAGCTGCCGGTCGGCACCTTGCTGCAAGGCAAAGTGCTGACCTCGCAGGTGCTGCCGCAGGTGCCGGGGCAACCGACGGTGTTTCGTTCGATGGTGAGCCTGCTCAACACCGCGTTGAGCGGCAGCACGCTGAGCATCGAGAGTCCGACGCCGCTGCGCATCGGCACGTTGTTGAGCGCCCTGGTGCAGGACACGCAAACCCTGAAATTCGTGCCGCTGAGCAATCGTCAGGAGCAGTTGGCGGTCACCCAGCAATTGGTCAGTCAGCAGAGCCGCCAAGGCTCGCTGGATGGCTTGATCAAAGTCCTGCAAAACCTGCCACCGTCAGATCAGACGTCCAGCGACCTGCGGGTTGCCGTGGAAAAACTGCTGGCCGGTTTGCCGGACGTTCAGCAACTGATTACCCCGAAAGGTTTGGCTCAGGCGCTGGCCAATAGCGGTGTGTTCCTCGAAGCGAAACTGCTGACCGGGCAAAATCCGACACTGGCGCCGGACATGAAAGGCGATCTGCTCAAGCTGATCGCGCAATTGACGCCAGGATTGCCGGCCAACACCAATCTCAACGCGATCATTGCGGCCAATACGCTGGTCCAGTCCATGCCGAGTTTCGTGCGCAGCGCATTGGGCATGCTCGGTCAGGTCAGCGCCAAACCGCTGCCGACCAGTTTCCCGCTGCCCGAACGCCTGCTGCAAAGCCAGGACGGTGAAAACGATCTGGAGCATTTGCTGCGTCTGGCTGCGGCGGCGGTTTCGCGCCTGCAAAGCCATCAATTGTCGAGTCTTGAGCAGACCGGCGTCACTGACGATGGTCGACTGCTCAGCACGTGGCAGCTGGAAATCCCCATGCGCAATTTGCAGGACATCGTGCCGTTGCAAGTCAAGTTCCAGCGCGAAGAAGCGCCGGAGAAAGAACAGCCGCACGAACGTCGGGACGAACGAGAGCCGAAGCAACAACTGTGGCGCGTGGACCTGGCGTTCGACATGGAACCGCTGGGCCCGTTGCAGATTCAGGCGCAGCTGATCAAGGGCAGCCTGTCCAGCCAGCTGTGGGCCGAACGGCCGTACACCGCCAGCCTGATCGAAAGCAATCTGGCCGCACTGCGCCAGCGCTTGCTGGATTCCGGGCTGAACGTCGGTGATCTCGACTGCCACCTCGGCACCCCGCCGCAAGGCCCGCAAACCCGCCTCGAACAACGCTGGGTCGACGAAACCGCATGAGAAACCCCAACACCCCACGCCAGGCCATCGCCCTCAAATACGACGGCACCCACGCCCCTACCCTCACGGCCAAAGGCGACGAAGCACTGGCCGAAGCCATTCTGAAGCTTGCCCGTGATTATGAAGTGCCGATCTATGAAAACGCCGAGCTGGTGAAGCTGCTGGCGCGGATGGAACTGGGGGAAAGTATTCCGGAAGAGTTGTACCGCACGATTGCCGAGATTATTGCGTTTGCCTGGAACCTGAAGGGCAAGTTTCCGGCGGGGCATGATCCGGATGCGCCGGTGGTCGAGAAGGACATCACCGAGCGCGGCGACGACTACTGAAAGCAAAAGATCGTAGCCTTCGGCAGCTTGCCGCTTAAAGCTTCCAGCTGCTTCCATTGAGCCCAACGCGGGTCTGGATCAGGGTCTCATGCTGTTAACCGTTCATCGCAACTGTCAGATTTGACAGTTGCGAGATCATTCGTTGTTGTCGCCAGATAGGCCGACAGCGTCGACCCCGTCCGTCCCGGCGCTGCTCTTATATGGAGCGCTCCGATGACCTTGACCTCTAAACCAGATGATAGCGTTACAGAAGGTAGTGTACTGGCCTTGGGAGCGCCGCACATTCCCAAATGGATCAGCCCCATTGATGGCAACGAAGGCTACCATGGCGGCCTCGGCGCTGAAGCCTCGGACGACTATGTGCTCATTATCGTTCAACCCTGGTTTGATAATGCAATAGGCCAGACTTGCCATTTCTTCTGGGATGACGACGTAACCCCCGTCCTCACAGAAACTATCGATACGACTGAAAAGCTCACCGCCCCCCTGCTCTTCCGTGTACCGGCACGCCAGATACAAGATGGGAGTGCATTTCCGGTTTTTTATCGAGTCTTACGCTCCAGTGGAAACGAAGGCGACTCGTTCAAGCTCAACGTTCTGGTCAAACGCACACTGCCGGGAGGCATACTCGACAAAAACGAACCACTCGGTCATCCCGGACTGCGTTATACCTTTATTCCGGATATCAAGGATGGCGTCGACAGTGAGATGGCAAAGCAGGGTATTGCCATCCGTATCGAGCCTTATCAGAACATCACCGCGTTCGACCGTATCGTCGCGCGATGGGGTAATGAAGAGCAGGTGATCCACTATCCCGTCACTGCAGAGCAAATCAGCGACCCGCAAAATCATCCCATTCTGATCAAGTTCAATGAACAACTAATCAAGCGCGCGGGTGACGGCAAACATTCGATCACCTATCAGGTAATCGACCGCTGTGGAAACCGTCCGCATGTCTATGCACCATGGGCAGTTCCCACTGAAGTCAGTGTCAATGTGAACCGCATCCCGGCACCGACCGTGACAGATGAGCAAAGAGGAGTGCTGGATCCTGCATACGTCACGAATATCCAGGTGGCCGCTTCCGGTATCGGGCTGCTCGCCGGAGACAGTGTCCGAGTTCACTGGCAAGGGCGGGTTGAGCGCGAAACGGCAGCCAAGACATATCCTGGAAGCGGAACATTGGAGTTTCCGATACAGCTTGCCTGGGCCAACGAAAGCGACCAACACTCTGTCAGCATCACCCTGCGCGTGGAACGTGCAGGAGCAAAACTTGTTTCCGAGGCTAAACCCTTAAATATCAAAACCACGATCATACTCAAGCCACCCAAGGTTCTCGAAGCCTACGGAGAGAAGGGTGATCGCTTGAAAATGCCCGATATCTATTATGCGAGGCATATAACGGTTCAGATTCAACCCTATGTGGGAATGGCCATCGGGCAAACCATACGAGTCCGCTGGGCCTCCGAAAGGTATGTTTATGACAGCCCGATCACGACAGTTACGATCGTCGGAGCAATGACCTTTCTCGTTCCACGTATGGAAGTTGTGGATTCTATCAACAGTACCGTCCCCGTCAGCTTCACTGTACGTACCTACCCCGACGGCCCCCTGCATCGATCTGATGCGTTGCAAATGGCTGTTGACCCGCAAACATTTGATCTGCCTCCTCCAAGACTTACCCCGGATCAAACCACGGTCACTGTTCGTTATTCCGCAATGGCCAACGGATACCAGGCGCGCGTCCGCCTGAGTGGAGTCGTGACTCGCAGAACGGCGTGGCAAGACATGAAAACCGGCATCACAGCAGAGTTCTCGATCCCGGAAACGTGGATAAAAGAAAACAAAGGAAAAACGGTGTTGATCAACTACAGCGTCAATCGACCCAACATAGATGAGCAGAGCCAGTTCTCTCAGGTATTAAGAGTCGAACTATAACCAGCACAGACAGCTATTCACGCATTCATTCTTTCAAATGGAGTAAAAAACATGAGCACTGAACTTAATACATTTAATCTTGTGGCCCCCAAGGTACTTGAGGCCTATGGCGCCGACGGAAAGTGCTTAAACTTCAACGACGTTTACAACAGCACACACGTCAATGTGCAGGTGCCACCCTGCATCGGCATGCCCAATGGGCATGCAGTGAGGGTACGCTGGACAAATGGTCGCTATAAATATGACACCGAGACATTGACTGTCGGCACTCCGACAACACTGAACTTCAAAGTACCCCGCCTTGTAGTCATTGATTCGATTGATAGCCTTGTGACGGTAAACTACAGCGTTCGCCTCGCTCCTGGTACGCCGCTGATCATTTCCAAATCGCTGACGTTAAATGTTGACGAGCAACCGTTTGACCTCAGTGAACCCAGACTTTCGGCCGACAGGAAAACAGTGACCGTCAAATTTCTTAATATGAAACCCGGTTACACCGTTAGAGTCAGAATTTACGGCGTGGTACAGCGGGACACCGAAAGCCAGTCGATTCTGAATAGTTCATCAATGCAATTTAGTTTTCCAGAAAGCTGGAAATCAGAGAACGCGGGGAAACCCGTATCGATCAACTACGCCGTCCACCGGTCAGGATCGAATGACAACCTGATGTTTTCTCGCCTGCTGCGCGTCACACTCTGAATAATCCGAGCAATAGCAAAAGGCACAGGATACAGATTCACTGCATGTTGTGCCTTTACCCTCTGAGCGTTGTAATAAGCAGTAATCAATACTCAAGAAAACCTGCGACCTGATCACCTTCGTGAAAGCTAAATACTGAAATGGCTCCCGGAGACAAATCAACTCTAATAACAGGCAACAGATCCCCAGTAACGTTTAAATAGTCCTGCTGCATATACTTCGCACCCGCCACTCCAGCACCGCCACCTTGATGTTGCAGATAGAAAAATGCGTATAGCGGCAGTTGCGTGGGAATGTCTTGCGGCCATAGCGAAAGGATTATTTCATTATGATATGGGCGCTCTCCTGCTGGAGGCTCAAATTGGTCGCGCGCCTGAAGACTTATTGCAAACTGCTCGAGACTTGAAGTAAAACCACACTGGTGTTTATTTCTGTTTGAAAAATATCCACCCCCGGCAACCGACCTGTAATGTACTTTCCACTGTTCAAGCGTCGTCACTCCCTCGTCCGGGCAAGAGCGACTATTAGTCGGATAAGACCTATGAGCCCCACAACCACCTACACTCGCTCGATACCAGCTCGCAGCGTCTGTGGGAAAGGAACAGAGCAGACTTACTGGGTAAGTCCCCAATCGCTCGGCTGTAGCGAAATCCTTGAAAATAAATCCGTGAAGATCACCCCAGGCCAAGGTCGTTATTCCTAAATCCTTACGCAGGTAAGAAAACGGAACACCTGCCTTGTTGATCGCTGTAGGGCTGGGATTCCAGGAGTGATACGAAGGTTTCGCACCAGTGGTACGAACAATCACACCACTGCAATAATAAGCTGCCTTTCCATTACAGTTATTTGAAACATTGTTATATCTACCATTCAGCCGCTCAGCGACCAACTGCCCAAATCGCTGATCTTTCGCATCAAAACTGAAAATATCTTTGTTGGCGGCAGAAAGATTAATTTTCACAACAGGAACATACTGAGAGGTCTCGAGATAATATTCTCTCTGAAACTTCTGCGCATCCGCCAATTTGGCTGGCGTCGACGCGTCGTAGAACACCGCCTCTACTGGAAGTTTTTCAGGCTTGCTCTCATCCCACGTCTGAACCAGAACTTCAGTGGGTTTGGTTGTCCAGGCAGCATCCACGAGTTCGTGCGCCTCAAGACTGGCTTTGAATTGTGCCGCCACAACCGTGCTCAGCGAACACTGGTTCTTCGGCAACGAACTGTGTTCTGTGAAGTTTTTCAGCCAGGTCGTCGCAGTCGTGGCCGGAACAGCCAACTTCGCACAGTTGGCAAGGTCCGCGTTCAGTTGCCCAACCTTGGGTGCAAAACCGCATCCATGGTCTGCGCGCACATCCAGTGACTCAGTCGGAAAAGGAAAGATGCAGCGCAGGTTTAGCGCCTTACCATCTGCCAAGGCTGATGTCTGGTCCTTTAAGATGAAGCCACTTTTCCTATTACCGTTCAGCGTCGTACTTCCAACATCGGAGCGAATATACGTAAACGCTACCGATCCCAGTTTCGTAGCGGCCGAACCGTAATCCCAAAATTTGAAAAAGGTGCTGTAGTCGACGGCCCGAAGCAATACACCGGAACAATAATGGGCCGGCGTCCCATTCGAACACTGTGCAACGTGACTCGTGTACTTGTTGTTCAAATCAGTAACCAAGGCCTGCCCGGACATGGCTTGAACTTGTGTAACGCAACAAAACATTAAAACAATCAAAGTTCTCATTTGGACAGTTTCGCTTGAGATAGAAATTCACTTCAAGTCTCTACTGCCCCGAGCATGCAATTCTACTGTCAGAAATAACAGTACAGACGAACGGTACTCTGGATGATCTGGCGCTGCTCGATAATTTTTGTTCAAGCGATGGAAGGAGTTTTAATCAGCACCAAATGCAAAAAAGATCGCTGCCTTCGTCAACTCCTACATGGGTTTGCGTACACCCGTAGGAACTGCCGAAGGCTGCGATCTTTTGATTTCACTTGCAGCTTGAGGCTTCTAGTTGCTCTTATGCAGCTTGCGCATCAATTCCGCTTCAGCCTGGGTCAACCCGCAAGACTGAGTCAGTTCATCAACGGTAGCTCCCATCCCGACCAGGCGTGCCGCCTGTGCAAACGACAGGCTCGACGGATCACGCTGTTCAAGCTGCGCCAGTTTGTCCGGCAGGGGACCGACGACGGCGCGCAGTTCGTGCAGGTCTTCACCCATGCGCACGTTGCCGCTCTGATAGTCATCAACGCGCTTGGCCAGGTCCTTGATGCGCTGATCGCGCAGCGCATCACCCTGGGCCTGTTGCGCGGCAATTTGCCGTTGAGCGCGAATGTACGCCAGGAACATTGCCAGCGTACCTGCCCAGAAAAGGAACAGGACAATGACCGCTACCTCAAGAATCAATCAGATGTTCTCCAGGTCCGACCATTCTTCTTCGCTCATCATCTTGTCCAGTTCGACCAGGATCAGCAGTTCGTTGTTCTTGTTGCACACGCCTTGAATGAACTTGGCGGACTCTTCGTTACCGACGTTTGGCGCGGTTTCGATTTCTGACTGACGCAGGTAAACCACTTCGGCCACGCTGTCGACCATGATCCCGACCACTTGCTTGTCGGCTTCGATGATGACGATACGGGTGTTGTCGCTGATCTCGGCATTCATCAGGCCGAAGCGCTGACGGGTGTCGATCACGGTGACCACGTTACCGCGCAGGTTGATGATGCCCAGCACGTAGCTCGGAGCACCCGGAACCGGGGCGATTTCGGTGTAGCGCAGGACTTCCTGAACGCGCATCACGTTGATGCCGTAGGTTTCATTATCCAGTTTGAAGGTTACCCATTGCAGGATCGGATCTTCGGAACCTTTTGCATTCGTCGCTTGACTACTCATACCCTGACCCCTCGAAAAACCGCTTCTGGCGGCGTGTGTTCTGTGTGGCGGCATTCAACAATGCCGTCGCATGATTGTTATGTCGGCTGTTATGTCGATTTGTGTAGCGGCTTGCTGCCGCCCATGTGCTTTGCCCCGCCGCTGGCGATCAACTCGGCCAATGCGGAGACGTCCAGCAATGCACACATGTGCTCAATCACCGTGCCGGCGAGCCATGGCCGCTGACCTCGGTGACTTCTCCATTTGATTTCATTCGGGTCCAAGCGCAACGAGCGGCTGACCTGATGCACCGCCAGCCCCCACTCGTAGCCCTGAACCGAAATAACGTATTGCAGGCCCTGGCGGAAATCATCGCGGTAGCGGTCGGGCATGACCCAGCGCGCGGTATCCAGGACTTTCAGGTTGCCGGCCTGACTCGGCAGGATCCCGAGGAACCATTCCGGCTGACCGAACAGCGGCGTCAGCTCGTGCCCCGCCAGCGAGTAAATCGAGCCCAGACACACCAGCGGCACCGCCAGGGTCAACCCGGCGACATCGAACAGCAGGCATTCGAACGGCTCGGCGGCCCACGCCGGACGACCGTCGGTTTCCACCGGTGGCGGCGTGTTGCTCGGTGGCAGATGGACTTCGACCAACGGCGGCACGAGGGTTTGCAGCAACGGTGCGAGGGTCGAGACCGGGGCCAGGATCGGTGCCGGCGCTTCTTCGATCACCACCGGGGCTTTTGCGACCGGCGCAAGCACTGGCGCTTCGACAGGCGCGGCAGCCACAACGGACTTCTGCGCATCACGCGCCTGCTCTTCAAGCACTGCTGCCTGGAACTCGTCCAGTGCCGCTTCAACCTCGACCGTTTCAACGACCTCAATGACTTCAGCCACCGCTTCGACTTCCAGCGGCAACTCTTCAGTTGCCTCCATCAGCAAGCTGTCCAGATAAGACTGGAGCGCCAGTTGCGGACGCGAGGTGATTTTCACCGGCCGATTCATCTCAGGCCACCTGCGGGACAAGTTGTGCCGCCAGCAAATGCTTGAGCAGTGCGCGGTACGCGAGCACCCCACGGCTCTTGCCGTCGAATTGCGAAGGCGTCAGCCCGGCCCGGCTCGCATCCCGCAGACGCGTGTCGATCGGGATGTAGCCCTGCCAGATTTCTTCCGGGTATTTGTCGCGCAGCACGCGAAGGGTCCCGAGGGATGCCTGGGTGCGGCGGTCGAACAGGGTCGGAATGATGGTGAACGGCAACGCCACTTTGCGTGAGCGGTTGATCATCGCCAAGGTGTTGACCATGCGCTCCAGTCCTTTGACGGCCAGGTGCTCGGTCTGCACCGGGATCACCAGTTGCTGGCTTGCCGCCAAGGCATTGACCATCAGCACGCCGAGCAACGGTGGGCTGTCGATGACCGCGTAATCGAAGTCCTGCCACAGTTGCGCCAGGCTCTTGGCGATCACCAGGCCCAGGCCACTCTGGCCCGGCGACTGACGTTCAAGCGTTGCCAGAGCGGTGCTCGACGGCAACAACGAAATGCGTTCGTCACTGGTCGGCAACAGCAATTGACCAGGCAAGCCCTGCGGCACGCTGCCCTTGTGCAGGAACAGGTCGTAGCTGCTGTGTTCCAGGCTGTCGGGGTCGTAGCCGAAGTAGCTGGTCATCGAGCCGTGCGGGTCGAGATCGACCACGACCACGCGCTTGCCCGCCTCGGCCAGTAACCCGGCTAAAGCGATAGAGGAAGTGGTTTTACCAACACCACCCTTTTGATTGGCAACGGCCCAGACTCTCATTCGGATTGTTCCACTCGGTCGACAAGGTGGACCGAGAAATAGCTCAACGTGTTGATGCAGGTGACGGAGAATTGACGGCGCTCTCTCGTACCGGCGACTTGACCGGGGTCGGTGCAGTTTGTGTGCCAGCACGCTTCAACGCCGCATCCGGTTGCGCATGGGCGGTCCCGGTGCCGGTGAGGCTGCGGCGTACATCGAGATTTCGAGACACGACCAGTACGACGCGACGGTTGCGTGCCCGGCCCTCGGCAGTGGCGTTGTTGGCTACTGGCTGGAATTCGCCGTAACCCACTGATGCCAGGCGGCCAGGGTTCACACCCTGCATCGCCAGCATGCGCACGATGCTCGCCGACCTGGCCGAGGACAGTTCCCAGTTGGTCGGGTATTGCGCGGTGCGGATCGGTTGATCGTCGGTAAAGCCTTCGACGTGAATCGGGTTGTCGAACGGTTTCAGAATGCCGGCAACCTTGTCGATGATGCTGAACGCCATGTCGCTGGGCATGGCGTCGCCGCTGCCGAACAACAGGCTGGAGTTGAGTTCGATCTCGACCCACAACTCGTTGCCGCGCACGGTCATCTGGTTGGACTTGATCAAGTCGCCAAACGCCGCACTGATGTCATCGGCGATGCTTTTCAGCGGATCGCTGGCACCGGAAACACCGGCATCGACCTGCTCACTGTCCTTGACCAGCGGCTTGGCCGGGGTCACGGTCTGCGGCCGTTCTTCACCAATCGGAATCGGCTTGAGCGAGCGATCGGCATCCGTAAAGACCCCGATCAACGCCTGCGAGATGACCTTGTACTTGCCCTCGTTGATCGAAGAAATCGAATACATGACCACGAAGAATGCGAACAGCAACGTGATGAAGTCGGCATAGGAAACGAGCCAGCGTTCATGGTTTACATGTTCTTCAGGTTGCCGACGACGAGCCATGATCCATATCCCCCATCAATCCATGAAGCCCTGAAGCTTCAACTCAATAGAGCGAGGGTTTTCACCTTCGGCGATCGACAGGATCCCTTCCAGCAACATTTCGCGATAACGCGACTGGCGCAAGGCAACGGACTTGAGCTTGGCGGCAACCGGCAGCAACACCAGGTTGGCACTGGCCACGCCGTAGATGGTGGCGACGAAGGCGACGGCGATGCCGCTGCCCAGTTGCGACGGATCGGCCAGGTTGCCCATGACATGGATCAGGCCCATTACCGCACCGATGATGCCGATGGTCGGCGCGTAACCGCCCATGCTTTCAAAAACTTTGGCCGCTTCGATGTCGCGGGATTCCTGGGTGTAGAAATCCACTTCCAGAATGCTGCGAATCGCTTCCGGCTCAGCGCCGTCCACCAGCAGTTGCAGACCTTTGCGCGAATAACTGTCAGGTTCGGCATCGGCCACCCCTTCCAGACCGAGCAGCCCTTCCTTGCGCGCGGTCAGGCTCCAGTTGACGACGCGGTCGATACCGCCGGCCAGGTCAACGCGCGGCGGAAACAGAATCCAGCCAACGATTTGCATGGCACGCTTGAAAGCGCTCATCGGCGATTGCAGCAACGCCGCGCCGACGGTCCCACCGATTACGATCAGTGCCGCCGGGCCGTTGGCCAATGCGCCGAGGTGACCGCCTTCAAGGTAATTGCCGCCAATGATGGCGACAAACGCCATGATGATCCCGATAAGGCTTAAAACATCCATCAGATACAGGCCTCGACCAAGTGTCTGCCAATATCGTCCAGGCCGTAGATCGCGTCGGCGAGGTCTGCTTTGACGATCGCCATCGGCATGCCGTAGATCACGCAGCTGGCTTCATCCTGTGCCCAAATCGCACTGCCGCCCTGCTTGAGCAGGCGCGCGCCTTCACGACCGTCGGCGCCCATGCCGGTCAGTACGACCGCCAGAACTTTGTCGCCGTAGGACTTGGCGGCGGAACCGAAGGTAATGTCCACGCACGGTTTGTAGTTCAGACGCTCGTCGCCCGGCAGGATTTTCACCGCGCCACGGCCATCGATCATCATTTGCTTGCCACCCGGCGCCAGCAGCGCCAGGCCCGGACGCAGGATGTCGCCATCCTCGGCTTCCTTGACGCTGATGCGGCAAAGCTTGTCCAGCCGTTCGGCGAAAGCCTTGGTGAAGGCGGCCGGCATGTGCTGGATCAGCACGATCGGGGCCGGGAAGTTGGCCGGCAACTGGGTCAACACCCGCTGCAAGGCAACCGGGCCGCCCGTGGACGTGCCGATGGCCACCAGTTTGTAGGCTTTGCGTTTTGGCGCGGGCGACGACGGGCCCGACGATGCCGGGGCGTAGCTACGCGCCGGAATCGGTGCCGCTGCCGGACGCGCAGGCGTGCTGCTGCCGTAACTGCTGACGCTCGAAGGCGCAGGCGTCGGGGCTGGCGCGGCGACAGGAGCCGGTGCGCTGTAGGTGTTGGCACGACGGTTACTGCGCGAGATGCTGAGAATCTTCTCGCACAGCAGTTGCTTGACCTTCTCCGGGTTACGGGAGATGTCTTCGAAATTCTTCGGCAGGAAATCCACCGCGCCAGCGTCCAGCGCGTCGAGGGTTACCCGAGCGCCTTCGTGCGTCAGCGAGGAGAACATCAATACCGGGGTCGGGCAGCGCTGCATGATGTGCCGCACCGCCGTGATGCCATCCATCATCGGCATCTCGTAGTCCATGGTGATCACGTCTGGCTTGAGGGCCAGCGCCTGATCGATCGCCTCTTTTCCGTTGGTCGCCGTACCGACGACCTGGATATTCGGATCCGCTGAAAGAATTTCCGAGACGCGGCGGCGGAAAAACCCCGAATCGTCCACCACCAGGACTTTGACTACCATAAACACTCCGTTAGGACGGAGCGAGGCTCAGTCGCCCCGCTCCACCAGAATCAAATACGCCGTGCGGCGTAACGCTTGAGCATGCTCGGTACATCGAGAATCAGCGCAATGCGACCGTCACCGGTGATGGTGGCGCCCGACATGCCCGGGGTTCCCTGGAGCATTTTGCCCAATGGCTTGATGACCACTTCTTCCTGGCCCACCAGTTGGTCGACGACGAAGCCGATCCGCTGAGTGCCCACCGAAAGGATCACCACGTGGCCCTCGCGCTGCTCTTCGTGAGCGGCGGAGCTGACCAGCCAGCGCTTGAGGTAGAACAATGGCAGTGCCTTGTCCCGCACGATCACCACTTCCTGGCCGTCCACCACGTTGGTGCGCGACAGGTCGAGGTGGAAGATCTCGTTGACGTTCACCAGCGGGAACGCGAACGCCTGGTTGCCGAGCATGACCATCAGCGTCGGCATGATCGCCAGGGTCAACGGGACCTTGATGACGATCTTCGAGCCCTTGCCCTTGGTCGAATAGATATTGATGGTGCCGTTGAGCTGGGCGATTTTGGTTTTCACCACGTCCATGCCCACGCCGCGTCCGGAGACATCGGAAATTTCGGTCTTGGTCGAGAAACCCGGCGCGAAGATCAGGTTGAAGCAATCGGACTCGCTGAGGCGATCGGCTGCATCCTTGTCCATCAAGCCTTTCTTCACGGCGATGCCGCGCAGAACGTCAGCGTCCATGCCTTTGCCGTCATCGGAGATGGACAGCAGGATGTGGTCGCCTTCCTGCTCAGCGGACAGGATCACCTTGCCGCTGCGAGGCTTGCCCATCGCTTCGCGTTCGGCCGGCTCTTCAATACCGTGGTCGACCGAGTTGCGCACCAAGTGGACCAGCGGGTCGGCCAGGGCCTCGACGAGGTTCTTGTCGAGGTCGGTTTCTTCGCCGACCAGCTCCAGGTTGATCTCTTTCTTGAGCTGGCGAGCCAGGTCGCGAACCAGACGCGGGAAGCGCCCGAAGACTTTCTTGATCGGTTGCATCCGGGTCTTCATGACCGCGGTCTGCAGGTCGGCCGTGACCACGTCTAGGTTCGACACGGCCTTGGACATGGCTTCGTCGCCGCTGTTGAGGCCCAGACGGACCAGGCGGTTACGCACCAGAACCAGTTCGCCGACCATGTTCATGATTTCGTCGAGACGCGCGGTATCAACCCGCACGGTGGTCTCGGCTTCACTGGCCGGTTTTTCCGGTGGTGGCGCGGACGGTGCACGGGCTGGAGCCGGTGCAGCGGCAGCCGCTGGCTTCGGCGCTTCGGCTTTCGGCTCGGGCGCCTTGGCAACCGGTTTCGGCGCCGCAGCCTTGGCGGCTGGAGCAGCGACTGCTGCACCTGTGCCGACTTCGGTGAACTTGCCTTTGCCGTGCAATTCGTCGAGCAGCGACTCGAACTCGTGATCGGAGATCAGATCGCCACCAGCCGCTTTAGCGGTTGGCGCAGCCGGCGCAGGTACGGCGGCAATGGCCGATTCCAGCGCATCCACCGCAAAGTTGCCCTTGCCGTGCAGTTGATCGAGCAATGCTTCGAATTCGTCGTCGGTGATGTCAGAGCTGTCGCCTGCCGCTTTCGGGGCAGCCGGTGCAGCGGGCGCTGCCACTGCGTCGACAGCGAACTGGCCTTTGCCGTGCAGTTGATCGAGCAACGACTCGAACTCGGCATCGGTGATTTCGTCGCTGGCCGCAGAATCCGCAGCAGCCACTGGAGCAGCTGCCGGTGCTTCGGCTTGAGCCTTGACGGCGTTCAGCGAGTCCAGCAGTTGTTCGAATTCGTTATCGGTGATGTCGCCCGACTCTTCAGCGGCCGGTGCTTCGACCACTTCAGCCACCGGTGCAGCTTCATCAGCCGTTTGCGGCTCGGCCAGACGGGCCAGTGCCGCGAGCAATTCAGGCGTGGCAGCCGTGATCGGGCTGCGTTCGCGCACTTCGGTGAACATGCTGTTCACCGCGTCCAGCGCTTCGAGAACCACGTCCATCAGTTCCGAGTCGACGCGACGTTCACCCTTGCGCAGGATGTCGAACACGTTCTCGGCGATGTGACAGCACTCCACCAGCTCGTTGAGCTGGAGGAAGCCGGCGCCCCCTTTTACAGTGTGAAAACCGCGAAAAATTGCATTGAGCAAATCCGCATCATCCGGTCGGCTTTCCAGCTCGACCAGCTGTTCGGACAGTTGCTCTAGAATCTCGCCGGCCTCAACCAGGAAATCCTGAAGGATCTCTTCATCGGCGCCGAAGCTCATTAAGGGGGTGCTCCTGAGGTCTAAAAACCTAAAAAACCTAAAATGCTAAAACTCTAAAATCCTAGGCTGGATAACAAATCGTCCACATCGTCCTGACCGGACACAACGTCTTCTCTTTTATCGGCATGAATCTGCGGACCTTCACCCTGAGAGAGATGTTTTTGCGGATCTTTTTCAGCGAGCATCGCATCACGGTCATGTTCGATACCCGCAAAGCGGTCTACCTGGCTGGCCATGAGCACGAGCTTGAGCAAGTTGCTTTCAACTTCGGTGACCAATTGGGTTACGCGTTTGATCACTTGACCGGTGAGGTCCTGGTAATCCTGGGCCAGCAGAATGTCATTGAGGTTGCTCGACACCGTGCGATTGTCTTCGCTGCTGCGTGTCAGGAAACCGTCGACCCGCCGAGCCAGTTCGCGGAACTCTTCGGCTCCGACTTCGCGACGCATGAACCGACCCCAATCCGTGCTCAACGCCTGGGCTTCTTCGCTCAGGCTGTTGACCAGCGGCGTGGCGTTCTCCACCAGGTCCATGGTGCGGTTGGCGGCAGCCTCGGTCAGCTTGACCACATACCCCAGGCGCTCGGTGGCGTCCGTGATCTGCGACACTTCCTCGGCTTGCGGCATGTTCGGGTCAATCTGGAAATTGACGATCGCGCTATGCAGCTCGCGAGTGAGCTTGCCCACTTCCTGATACAGGCCGCGGTCACGGGTCTGATTGAGCTCATGGATCAGTTGCACGGCGTCGCCGAACCTGCCTTTTTCAAGGCTTTCGACCAGTTCGACCGCGTGTTTTTTCAGGGTCGATTCAAAATCGCCCAATGAAGATTCTTTATGCTCCATAGCTCCCCCGTGGCGCAGTGGATCAACCGATGCGTTCGAAAATCTTCTCGATTTTTTCTTTCAACGCCTGGGCCGTGAAGGGTTTGACCACATAGCCGTTAACACCGGCCTGGGCCGCTTCGATGATCTGCTCGCGCTTGGCTTCTGCAGTCACCATCAGCACTGGCAGGTGCTTGAGCTTTTCATCGGCGCGTACGTGACGCAGCAGATCGATACCGGTCATGCCAGGCATGTTCCAGTCCGTTACCAGAAAGTCGATGCTCCCGCTGTTGAGAACCGGAATGGCGGTAGTGCCATCGTCAGCCTCGACCGTGTTGGTGAACCCAAGGTCACGCAACAGGTTTTTTATGATCCGCCGCATCGTTGAGAAGTCATCAACGATGAGGATTTTCATGTTCTTGTCCAATTCGACCTCCAAGCAGTCTTAAACGCGCCCAGCACCTGGACGCGCCATTTCAATCAATCCGGCAATGCATTCGATGACTGTCTGGAGCACAACAGATCGCGACCGGTGCAGTTCAACACCCCACCGGCCTCGTTCGCAGTGTCCCCACACTGCCTTCAGCGCGCTCGCCACTCCCCCAAACGCCCCCGCAAACGGGCCGCGCACTGGCTATGTAACTGGCTGACCCGCGATTCGCTGACCCCCAGGACCTCACCGATTTCCTTGAGGTTCAGCTCTTCGTCGTAGTACAGCGCCAACACCAGTCGCTCACGCTCCGGCAAATTGGCAATCGCGTCCGCCAGCGCTGCCTGGAAGCGTTCATCTTCCAGATCGCGTGACGGCTCCAGATGTGCACTCGCGCCATCCTCGTGCAGCCCTTCGTGTTCGCCGTCCTGCAACAGATCGTCGAAACTGAATAACCGGCTGCCCAGGGTGTCGTTCAAAATCCCGTAATAATCATCGAGACTCAATTGGAGTTCGGCCGCAACCTCATGATCTTTAGCGTCACGACCGGTTTTAGCTTCAATCGAGCGAATTGCGTCGCTGACCATCCGGGTATTGCGGTGGACCGAACGTGGCGCCCAGTCCCCCTTGCGTACTTCATCGAGCATCGCGCCACGGATTCGAATGCCCGCGTACGTCTCGAAACTCGCGCCTTTGCTGGCGTCATATTTGGTCGATACTTCAAGCAGGCCAATCATCCCGGCCTGGATCAGGTCTTCAACCTGAACACTGGCCGGCAGACGGGCCAGCAAGTGGTAAGCAATGCGTTTGACCAGTGGCGCGTAACGCTCGATCAGCTCGTACTGCGCATCACGTGCCGACTTCTTGTAGAGGTTGTAGCCACTGGCTGTCATAGGACGGGTCCTGCGGTCTGTTGCACGAGGCGCTCGACGAAAAACTCCAGGTGCCCACGCGGGTTGGCAGGTAACGGCCAGGTGTCGACCTTCTGCGCGATTGCCTTGAACGCCAGGGCGCACTTGGAACGCGGGAAGGCTTCGTAGACGGCGCGCTGCTTCTGCACAGCCTTGCGCACGCTTTCGTCGTAAGGCACCGCGCCAACGTATTGTAGGGCGACGTCGAGGAAGCGGTCCGTGACCTTGGTCAACTTGGCGAACAGGTTGCGACCTTCCTGCGGGCTCTGGGCCATGTTGGCCAGGACGCGGAAGCGGTTCATGCCGTAGTCGCGGTTCAGCAGTTTGATCAACGCGTAGGCATCCGTGATCGAAGTCGGCTCGTCGCAGACCACCAGCAAAACTTCTTGCGCGGCGCGAACGAAACTGACTACCGAGTCACCAATGCCCGCAGCGGTGTCGATCACCAAGACGTCGAGGTTGTCGCCGATATCGCTGAAGGCCTGGATCAGGCCGGCGTGTTGGGCCGGGCTCAAATGAACCATGCTCTGCGTGCCGGACGCGGCCGGGACGATGCGGATACCGCCGGGGCCTTGCAACAGCACGTCGCGCAGCTCACAGCGGCCTTCGATCACGTCGGCCAGGGTACGTTTGGGTGTCAGCCCCAGCAGGACGTCGACGTTCGCCAGCCCCAGATCGGCGTCCAGCAGCATGACGCGCCGGCCGAGCTCAGCTAGAGCCAGGGACAAGTTCACTGACACGTTAGTCTTCCCGACGCCACCTTTGCCGCCGGTCACCGCGATCACCTGTACGGGATGCATGCTGCCCATGTTATTTCTTTACCTTGTCTTGCATAGACGGAGGCCACATTACTGGCTGCGCGTTCATCAACTGAACAATGCATGGCAGACCATCGATGTAGGTACAAAAACTGTTCATTAGTACCTCAGCCAACCTGCTTGGTCGGGCTGTGGTAAATATCAGCGAACATGTCAGCCATGGCTTCTTCGCTGGGTTCTTCCTGCATTTGCACGCTTACGGCGCGACTGACCAACTGATGACGACGCGGCAGATGCAAATCATCCGGAATACGCGGGCCATCGGTCAGGTAAGCCACCGGCAATTCATGACTGATCGCCAGGCTCAACACCTCGCCCAGACTTGCCGTTTCATCCAGTTTAGTCAGGATGCAGCCAGCTAGCCCGCAGCGCTTGTAACTGTGATAAGCGGCCGTTAGAACCTGTTTCTGGCTGGTGGTTGCGAGAACCAGATAATTTTTTGACTTGATGCCACGTCCAGCCAGGCTTTCGAGCTGCATGCGCAGGGCCGGATCACTGGCCTGAAGGCCCGCGGTATCGATCAGCACCACGCGTTTGCGCAACAAGGGATCCAGCGCCTGCACCAGCGATTGGCCCGGATCGACGTGAGTGACCGACACGTTGAGAATCCGGCCCAGGGTCTTCAATTGTTCCTGAGCACCGATACGGTAGCTGTCCATGCTCACCAGCGCGATGTTTTGCGCGCCGTATTTGAGCACGTAGCGGGCCGCGAGCTTGGCCAGGGTGGTGGTCTTGCCCATGCCGGCCGGGCCGACCATGGCAATCACGCCGCCCTCTTCCAGTGGCTCGACTTCCGGCGTGGCAATCATCCGCGCCAGGTGCGCCAGCAACATGCGCCAGGCCTGACGGGGCTCGTCAATGTCGGCAATCATCGCCAGCAAGTCGCGAGACAACGGGCCGGACAGGCCGATGCGTTGCAGGCGACGCCAGAGATTGGCCTGGGCCGGACGGCTGCCTTGCAGCTGATTCCAGGCCAGGGAGCCGAGTTGCACTTCCATCAGCTCGCGCAGGCTGTTGAGCTCGAAACGCATCGAATCGAAAGCCCGTGGGTCCACGCCGCCAGCAGCGGGTGCCGGGGCTGGAGCGGAACGACGAGGTTCGGCGTAGGTCGGTTCGATCAGCGGCTCGGCGGCGGTCAATGGCAGGCCGGCGAACAACTGGCGATTGGTGGTCTTGTCGCCTTCGGTCTCGCCTTCGCCACGCAGGCTCAATTCGGCCTGGGCGGTGACGATCCGCGACTGGGTCTTGCGCAGCTCATCCTCGAGTTCCATGTTCGGAACACGCGGGGCCAGCGCCGACAATTTGTAATCCAGGGCAGCCGTCAGCTCGACACCACCGGCGATCCGGCGATTGCCAATAATGGCGGCATCAGCGCCCAGCTCATCACGAACCAGTTTCATGGCCTGACGCATATCGGCGGCGAAAAAACGCTTAACTTGCATAAACCACTACCTCAGCCGTTGGGCCCTACTGTCGCAACGATGGTCACTTGCTTGTTGTCAGGTATTTCCTGATAAGCCAACACATGCAAACCCGGGACTGCCAGTCGGCCGAATCGCGAAAGCATCGCGCGAACCGGACCGGCCACCAGCAGAATCACCGGTTGACCTTGCATTTCCTGACGCTGCGCCGCATCGATCAACGAACGCTGCAGCTTTTCAGCCATGCTTGGCTCCAGCAGAACGCCCTCTTCCGAGCCTTGTCCTGCCTTCTGAAGACTATTGAGCAATATTTGTTCCAACCTTGGCTCCAGCGTGATAACTGGTAGCTCGGAGTCAGTGCCTACAATGCTTTGGACGATTGCGCGGGAAACGCCGACGCGCACCGCAGCCACCAAAGCGGCAGTATCTTGACTCTTGGCCGCATTGTTGGCGATGGCCTCGGCGATGCTGCGAATATCCCGCACGGGCACCTGTTCGGCCAACAACGCTTGAAGCACTTTGAGCAGCTGCGAGAGCGAAACCACCCCCGGCACCAGCTCTTCGGCCAGCTTCGGTGAGCTTTTGGCCAGCAATTGCATGAGTTGTTGGACTTCTTCGTGACCGATCAACTCGCTGGAGTGCTTGTACAGAATCTGGTTCAAGTGCGTCGCCACGACCGTGCTGGCATCCACGACGGTGTAACCAAGCGATTGTGCCTGGGCACGCTGGCTGATTTCGATCCACACCGCTTCCAGGCCAAAAGCCGGATCTTTGGCGGTTATGCCGTTGAGCGTGCCGTAGACTTGCCCCGGGTTGATCGCCAGTTCGCGATCCGGGTAAATCTCGGCTTCGGCCAGGATCACGCCCATCAGGGTCAGGCGGTAAGCACTCGGCGCCAGGTCGAGGTTGTCACGAATATGCACAGTCGGCATCAGGAAGCCCAGGTCCTGGGACAGCTTCTTGCGCACGCCCTTGATCCGCGCCAGCAACTGACCACCCTGGTTGCGATCCACCAGCGGAATCAGGCGATAGCCGACTTCCAGGCCGATCATGTCGATCGGCGTCACATCGTCCCAGCCCAGCTCCTTGGTTTCCATGGCACGGGCCGGCGATGGCAGCAGCTCTTGCTGACGCTTGACCTCTTGCAGGGCCTGAACCTTGACCACGTTCTGCTTCTTCCAGAACAGGTACGCACCACCGGCCGCCAACGCGGCCATGGACAGAAAGGAGAAGTGCGGCATGCCGGGCACCAGGCCCATCACCGCCATCAAACCGGCCGCCACGGCCAACGCTTTGGGCGAGGCGAACATCTGGCGATTGATTTGCTTGCCCATGTCTTCCGAACCGGACGCACGGGTCACCATGATCGCTGCAGCGGTCGATAACAGCAGTGATGGCAATTGCGCCACCAAACCGTCACCGATGGTCAGCAAGGCGTACACCCGGCCGGCGTCGCCAAAGGTCATGCCGTGCTGGAAGATACCGACCGCCATGCCGCCGATCAGGTTGATGAACAGAATCAGCAAACCGGCGATGGCGTCACCGCGCACGAATTTGCTGGCACCGTCCATTGAGCCGTAGAACTCGGCTTCCTGGGCCACTTCCACCCGGCGCAGTTTGGCCTGGTTCTGGTCGATCAGGCCGGCGTTCAAATCGGCGTCGATCGCCATTTGTTTACCGGGCATCGCATCGAGGGTGAAACGCGCGCTCACCTCGGAAATCCGCCCGGCACCCTTGGTCACCACGACGAAGTTGATGATCATCAAGATCGCGAAGACCACGATACCAACCACGTAGTTACCGCCGATCACCACCTCGCCGAAGGCCTGGATTACCTTACCGGCGGAAGCGTGACCGTCCTGTCCGTGAAGCATCACCACCCGGGTGGATGCCACGTTCAGCGCCAGTCGCAACAGCGTCGCCACCAGCAGAATGGTCGGGAACACTGCGAAATCCAGCGGCCGCAAGGCGTAGACGCAAACCAGCAGGACGACGATCGACAACGCGATGTTGAACGTGAAAAACACGTCCAGCAGGAACGGCGGGATCGGCAACATCATCATTGCCAGCATGACCAGCAGCAACAACGGCACACCCAGGTTGCCCCGACTCAAGTCGGCAACGTTTGTGCGGGCAGTGTTGAATAACTGAGAGCGATCCACCGGTTTTCCCCGTTTCTTTAAAGCAAACTTTTGACGCCCAAACCAGGCGCAAGGCGGCTATTGCAAGAAACCTTCCAACTTTTGCAGGCGCTTGAAATAGAGGGGGTCTAAGGGAAATCGCAGTGGCTGATCCAGCGCTTTCGCGAGCAAGCCCGCTCCCACATTTAACCGCGCGCGCTCAGAGAAATGCGGTCGAATGTGGGAGCGGGCTTGCTCGCGAAGAGGCCATCAGCGACAGCGCAAAACTCAGGAATCGCGGCGCAGATCCGGTGGAATCGGCAGATTATCCTTGAGCGGATCCGGGCGCTTGCCCTTGCCCGCGCGGTACTGGCGGATCTGGTAGACGTAGGCCAATACCTGGGCAACCGCCAGATACAACCCACCAGGGATTTCCTGCTCCAGCTCCGTGGAGTAGTAGATCGAACGCGCCAGGGCCGGCGATTCGAGCAGCAGCACATTGTTGGCCACGGCGATTTCACGAATCTTCAAGGCGAGAAAGTCATTACCCTTGGCCAACAGCACCGGCGCACTGCCCTTGTCCGGGTCGTACTTGAGGGCGACAGCGTAGTGCGTCGGGTTGGTGATGACCACGTCGGCCTCGGGAATGGCCGCCATCATCCTCCGCTGGGACATCTCGCGCTGCAACTGGCGAATGCGCTGTTTGACCTCCGGACGCCCTTCCTGATCCTTGTGTTCGTCGCGCACTTCCTGCTTGGTCATCAGCAGTTTCTTGTGGCTTTCCCACAGCTGCACCGGCACGTCGACGGCGGCGATGATGATCAGCCCGCAGGCCATCCACAAGGTGCTCCAGCCGACCACTTGCAGGCTGTGAATGATCGCCATGTCCAACGGTTCGTGGGCAATGCGCATCAGATCGTCGATGTCGGAAGACAACACCGCCAGCGCCACGAACAGCACGATGAAAAACTTCGCCAACGCCTTGAGCAGTTCGACCAGCGCCTTGGCCGAGAACATTCGCTTGAGCCCCGCGCCGGGGTTCATGCGACTGAATTTCGGCGCCATGGAGCCCGCTGCAAACAGCCAGCCACCGAGGGAAATTGGGCCGATCAGCGCAGCCAGTAACAAAGTGATCATTACCGGTTGAATCGACAGCAGGGCGATCTGCCCCGAGTGCAAGAGGAAGGTGCCCATGTTGCGCTGATCCAGAATCACTTCACGCGACAGCGTGAAGTTCATCCGCATCAACTCCATCAGGTCCTGGGCCAACGCGCCGCCGAAAATCAGCAGCGCACCGGCGCCGGCAAGCATGACCGCCAGGGTGTTGAGTTCCTTGGAGCGCGCAATCTCGCCCTTGTCCCGGGAGTCCTTTTTACGTTTCTCCGTGGGGTCTTCTGTTTTGTCCTGACCGCTTTCGCTCTCAGCCATGACTCAGCGCGCCCGTGCCAGTTCGCGTAACAACTGCAAGGCCTCGGAGGCCAGCGGTTGATACTGATTGATGATGTCCGCCAGACCGACCCAGACGATGAACAGCCCGAGCACCAGGGTCAGCGGGAAGCCGATGGAAAAGATGTTCAGCTGCGGCGCGGCCCGGGTCATCACGCCAAACGCAATGTTGACCACCAGCAACGCCGTGATCGCCGGCAGCACCAGCAATAACGCAGCACCGAGGACCCAGCCCAGCTTGCCGGCCAGTTCCCAGAAATGATTGACCATCAAGCCACTGCCTACCGGCATCGTGGTGAAGCTTTCGGTCAGGACTTCGAAGACCACCAGGTGGCCATTCATGGACAGGAACAACAGCGTCACCAGCATGGTGAAGAACTGCCCGATCACCGCCACTGAGACGCCGTTGGTGGGGTCGACCATCGACGCGAAGCCCATCCCCATCTGAATGGAGACGATCTGCCCCGCCACCACGAACGCCTGAAAAAACAACTGCAAGGAAAAGCCCAGCAGCGCGCCGATGAGGATCTGCTCGGCGATCAGCAACAGCGCACTCAAATCCAGCGCATTGATCGGCGGCATCGGCGGCAGGCCCGGCGCAATCACCACTGTGAACGCCAGGGCGAAGTACAGGCGCACGCGAGTGGGCACCAGGGACGTGCCAAAGACCGGCATGACCATCAGCAACGCGCCAATGCGAAACAGCGGCAACATGAACGTCGCGACCCAGGTACTGATCTGGGTATCGGTCAGTTGCAGCAGCGTCGGCATGGTTTAGCCGATGACCTGAGGAATGCTGCCGTAAAGCTGCAGGATATATTCCATGAACGTCTGCACCATCCACGGGCCGGCGACGATCAGCGTCACCAACATCACCAGCAAGCGCGGCAGGAAACTCAGGGTCTGTTCGTTGATTTGCGTGGCGGCCTGGAACATCGCCACCAGCAGGCCCACCAGCAGGCTCGGAATCACCAGCACCGCAACCATCATCGTGGTCAGCCACAGCGCTTCGCGGAAGATGTCTACCGCCACTTCCGGCGTCATGGCGACACACCACCGAAGCTGCTCGCCAGGGTACCGATAATCAACGCCCAGCCATCCACCAGCACGAACAACATGATCTTGAACGGCAGGGAAATGATCAGCGGCGAGAGCATCATCATACCCATGGCCATCAGCACGCTGGCCACGACCAGGTCGATGATCAGGAACGGAATGAAGATCATGAAGCCGATCTGGAACGCGGTTTTCAGCTCAGACGTCACGAAGGCCGGCACCAGAATGGTCAACGGCGCCTGATCCGGCGAGGCTATGTCAGTGCGCTTGGACAGGCGCATGAACAGCTCGAGATCGCTGCTGCGCGTCTGCGCCAGCATGAAGTCCTTGATCGGCACCTGGGCCTTGGCCACAGCATCCTGAGCGGTGAGCTTTTCCGCCAGGTATGGCTGCAAGGCGTCCTGATTCACGCGGTCGAATACCGGCGCCATGATGAACAGAGTCAGGAACAGGGCCATGCCGGTAAGGATCTGGTTCGACGGCGTCTGCTGCAGGCCCAGGGCCTGGCGCAGGATCGAAAAGACGATGATGATCCGGGTGAAACTGGTCATCAACATGACAAACGCCGGGATGAAACTCAGCGCCGTCATGATCAGCAGGATTTGCAGGCTGACCGAATATTCCTGAGCGCCATTGGCGTTGGTGCCCAGCGTGATCGCCGGGATCGACAACGGATCGGCGGCGAACGCCAGCGGCGCGACCAGTATCAGGGCCAGCGTCAAGACGATGCGTAACGCACCCATTACTTCTTATCCTTCTGATCCTTGCCGAGCATCTTCAACAGATGCTGGGCAAACTCCGGAGTCGCGCTCTTGGTGGTGGTCGGCACGTCAATCGGCTCTTTAAGCACATGCAGCGCAGTGATCGTGCCAGGGCTCAGGCCAAGCAGGATTTGCTCGTTGCCGACCTGCACCAGCATCAAACGATCGCGCGGCCCCAAGGCACGGGAGCCGACAATCTCGATCACCTGCCCTTTACCGGCCGGCCCGGCCTGCTGGACCCGGCGCAGCAGCCAGGCGAGGAAGAAGATCAACCCCAGCACCAGCAGCAAGCCGAACACCAACTGCGTCAATTGCCCGGCCACACCGCTACTGGTCGCCGGTGCAGCAGCGACCGTTGCAACCGTGGCCACGGGTTCGGCTGCCAGAACACTGAACGGCAACGCAAGCAGAAGCCCCAGAACCTTTTTCACTTAGCGCAGCTTCTTGATACGTTCGCTAGGGCTGATCACGTCGGTCAGGCGGATGCCGAACTTCTCGTTGACCACGACCACTTCGCCGTGGGCGATCAGGGTGCCGTTGACCAGCACGTCCAGCGGCTCACCGGCCAGGCGATCGAGCTCGATCACCGAACCCTGGTTGAGTTGCAGCAGGTTGCGGATGTTGATGTCGGTGCTACCCACTTCCATGGAAATCGACACCGGGATGTCGAGAATCACATCGAGGTTCGGACCGTCGAGGGTGACCGGATCGTGGTTCTTCGGCACGCTGCCGAACTCTTCCATCGGCAGACGGTTGGACGGAGAACTGGCGGCGTCGGCAGCCAGCAAGGCGTCGATATCGTCCTGGCCGGCATCACCGGTTTCTTCCAGGGCGGCAGCCCATTCGTCAGCCAGTGCCTGGTCGTCCTGGGCGTTCATATCGTCGTTCATCATGTGTCCTCGGCGGGCAACTGCTCAATCAAGAGCAGCCAATTAATAGGGGGTTGGAGCGCCGGTCAGCGGCGCTCGATCGGCTCGATCACTTGCAACGCGAGGTTGCCTTTGTGCGAGCCCATCTTGACCTTGAAGGCCGGCACGCCGTTGGCGCGCATGATCATTTCTTCGGGCATCTCGACCGGGATTACGTCCCCCGGTTGCATGTGCAGGATGTCGCGCAAGCGCAACTGGCGACGGGCAACCGTGGCACCGATCGGCACGTCGACGTCGAGCACGTCTTGGCGCAGGGCGTTGACCCAACGCTCGTCCTGGTCGTCCAGGTCCGACTGGAAGCCGGCGTCGAGCATTTCGCGCACCGGCTCGATCATCGAGTACGGCATGGTCACGTGCAGGTCGCCGCCACCACCATCGAGTTCGATGTGGAACGTCGACACCACCACCGCTTCGCTCGGGCCGACGATGTTGGCCATGGCCGGGTTCACTTCCGAGTTGATGTACTCGAAGTTCACTTCCATGATCGCCTGCCAGGCTTCCTTCAAATCGACGAAGGCCTGCTCCAGCACCATGCGCACCACGCGCAACTCGGTGGGGGTGAATTCACGCCCCTCGATCTTGGCGTGACGGCCGTCGCCGCCGAAGAAGTTGTCCACCAGCTTGAACACCAGTTTGGCGTCGAGGATGAACAACGCGGTGCCGCGCAACGGCTTGATCTTGACCAGGTTGAGGCTGGTCGGCACGTACAGCGAGTGCACGTATTCGCCGAACTTCATCACCTGCACACCACCGACGGCAACGTCCGCCGAGCGGCGCAGCATGTTGAACATGCTGATGCGGGTGTAGCGGGCGAAACGCTCGTTGATCATTTCCAGGGTCGGCATGCGTCCGCGGACGATGCGATCCTGGCTGGTCAGGTCGTAGCTTTTTACGCTGCCGGGTTCGGCGGCGGTATCGGTCTGTACCAGACCATCGTCGACGCCATGCAACAGCGCGTCGATCTCATCCTGGGACAGCAGGTCCTGCACGGCCATGTCGTGTTCCTACTGCAGTACGAAATTAGTGAAAAGCAGCTGTTCGATAACCACTTTGCCGAGTTCTTTCTGCGCCACTTCCTGGACGCTGGCCGTGGCCTTCTGACGCAACATCTCCTGGCCGACCGGGGTCGCCAGCGTGGCGAAATCCTGGCCGGAGAACAGCATGACCAGGTTATTGCGGATCACCGGCATGTGCACTTTGAGCGCTTCCAGATCAGCCTGATTGCGCCCCAGCATGGTGATGCTCACCTGCATGTAACGCTGGCGACCGCTCACGTTGTAGTTGGCCACGAAAGCCGGGGCCATGGGCTCGAAAATCGCGGGCTGCTTGCCGACGACAGCAGTTTCAGCGGCGGCAGGTTTGCTCTGGGCGCTGTGCATGAAGAACCAGGTCGCCCCCACAGACATGCCGATCGCCAGCAGCAGGGCCACCACGATCACAATGATCAGCTTGATCTTGCCTTTGGTTGCGGGGTCTTTTACTACTGCGTCGCTCTTCGCCATGCCAATAATCCGTCACTATTCTAGTTTTCACAGTCGCACGGCAAGGCAAGAGCAAGTGTTATGCCAGAAGTGTCGGGAGGGAGTTGAGCGGGGAGTTGCGGCACACCACAACCCCCTGTGGGAGCGAGCCTGCTCGCGATGAGGCCATAACATTCAACATATGCATTGACTGTTACACCGCTATCGCGAGCAGGCTCGCTCCCAGAGTGGGTATTGCGTTGGATCAGGCGTAATAGTCGACGGCGCTGGAGCCGATCACGCTGGTCGCGGTGGCCGCCACTTCAGTGACGGTCGGTGCAACCTCGTCATCCATGCCATCGAGGCGTCCGCCGCTGGCATTGGTCCGACCGCCCTGCCCCTGTTGAGCCTGATCCTGGCCCTGCCCTTGCCAGCCACGAGACTGGTCGGACACGTTGACGTCCACCTGGCCCATGCCCTGTTGCGTGAACATGTCACGCAGGCGATGGATCTGGCTGTCCAGCGCTTCGCGTACGCTTGGATGGGCGCTCATGAAGGTGACCTGGGTTTGCTGGTCCGGAACCATGTTGACCCGGATATCGAGACGCCCCAGTTCCGCCGGTTGCAACTGAATGTCGGCTGCCTTGAGGTTGGCACTGGAAAGGTACATGACGCGGTTGACCACTTCCTCGGTCCAGCCGCTCTGATGCATGGCAATCGGCTGGTTCACCGGCAAGGCATTGGCGGTTTTCGGAGTGGCCGCCTGAGTCAGTGCCGCCAGACGGTTGGCGAAGTCATCGACTCGGGTATCGCTGCTGGCAGACGTCAAATCCTTGAGGCCGCTATCGATCAGACCGCTGAAAGCCTTCTCGCCGCCCTGGCTGGTGCTGTCCTTGTCGGCTTGCACGTCGAGCATGCTGGCCATGCCGGCGGCAAAGTTCTGCGCCGCCGTCAGCTCACCGTCAGCCTGGGTTTGGGCAGGTGTGGCTTTTGGCTGGGCCTGGCTGCTGGCGGACACATGACCGCTCTGCTCCATGGCCATGCGCACGGCCGGCAGCGCGTCGAGCGGATCAGCCTCAGGATCGAAATCGCTATCGGTGACAGGCGCCGCTTGCACGGTCGCGGCAACGACGGCTGCGGCAACTGGCGCTTCAGCCTGTGGCGGTGCGGGCGTGACGACTGGCGCAGCGGTTGGTACGACCGGCACGGTCACCAACGGCTGCACTGCCTGCATCAACGCAGTATCAAGGGCGGGATCGAGGCTCGGATCAACAGGCGTCGCATCAACCACCGGCGTTTCAGTGGTCTCGGCCTGATCGTCGCTGGCCGTTACGTCATCGGTCGGCGCCGGTTTATCGGCGGGCAAGGAATTGCCGCTATCGGCAACCACCGGCTCCGGAGCGGCAGGCTTGTCACTGCTCACATCCGGTTTGCCGGTGCCCTGCGGGGCATTATCGGCAGCAGATTTAGTCGGTTTATCAGCGACCGCAGAAGGCTTGTTCCGGGCTTGATTGGCGTAAACATCAGCGAAGCTGGACGCCTTGCCCCCTGGCTCAGAGCCTGGCGCCGGGGTATTGGCGGAGGCGACTTGAGTCTTGGCCGTTGCGACGGCCTGCAGAAGCGAATTGGGGGTAACGGGCATAAAACGGTCTCCGCTGCACTGGGATCGTAGGTACAGTTGAGCGAGATAGCTGCAAAGGTCGAGCCAGATTGGTTCGACAGCGGCCAAAAGCGCCGGACGGTCGCGTTACTCAGCGATAGAGCGCTGTTTCTCAGCCTCATACAGCGGGCGGACAATGGCAAATTCACCATCGATTTCACCGACAAGCGCTTCGATACCCGTGAGGCTCTTTTCCTTGGCGCGACGTTCCAGCTCACTGCACAACTCTGCCAAGCGAACGGCGCCCATGTTGCTGCTGCTGCCCTTGAAACTGTGGGCGGCATTCATGAGTTGCGCTGCATCTTCTGCCTTTCGCAACACGCGCAAACGCTCTTCGGAGTCGGAGATGAAGGTATCCAGCAACATCGGATACTCACCCTCCATGACTTCCTGCAACGCGCTCAGCACGTCGCGGTCCAGATGTGTGTCAGCCACTTGCTCACTCCTTGATCAAGAATGGGTGAATTATGCCAGAGGCTCCCAGAAAAACTCCACGCGAGCACTACGACCATCGTCGGACCAGCTCGCGCTACGGCTCAATTGGCGGATCAGACTGACGCCGCGTCCCGACAGACGGCCACCGTCAACGGGACGCTCCATCACCCGCGCCACATCAAAGCCTTTGCCGCTGTCTTCGACCCGCACAATCAGGCTCCCGCCCTTGCCGGTCGGCACGACCTGCAAATGCACCCGCACATAGCCGTCGCTTAACGCCTCCAGCCGCTCACCGCGCGCTCGATAATAGCGCGCGAACCCCGAGGCATCGCGTTTGAGGCTTGAATCCAGCCCGAGCACGCCGTGCTCAAGGGCATTGGAATAAAGCTCTGCCAACACGCTGTAGAGCGCGCCACTCTGAGCTCGCAGACCGTGGACCTCAAGCAACAATTGCAAAAGGTACGGCAGCGGATTGAAACGCTTGAGGGTCGCGGCACGAAATTCGAAACTCACCGACCAGTCCAGCGGACAGGACTGACCACTGTCGGAATACACCGGCGCCGGTGGAATCAGTTGCGCAGCCTCCAGCAGACTGACCTCGACCATGCTCACGTCATCGCGAGCCTCGCCACGAAAGTCCAGCAACGCTTGCTCGATTTCCTCGAACAGCGCGTCTGGATGACGATTGGCCGAAAACACCCGCTGCAGCCGCTCCACACCAAACAACTGTTCGTTGGCATCGCAGGTATCGATGACCCCGTCGGACAGCAGGAACACCCGATCGCCGACGGCCATCGGATACACTTCGGTGCGGTCATTGAAGGTTTGCGGGCTCAGCACACCCAGGGGCAAGTGCCGCGCCGGCAGCGGCGTGCGCTCCCCCGTGGCGATACTGTGCAAGTAACCGTCCGGCATCCCGCCGTTCCAGACTTCCACCGAGCGCCGCTGAAAGCTCAGACTCAGCAAGGTGGCGCAGCAGAACATGTCCACCGGCAGGATGCGTTTGAGCTTGGCATTCATCTCGCGCAAGGTTTCGGCCAGGCCGTAGCCCTTGGCGGTCATGCCGTAAAAGACTTCAGCCAGGGGCATGGCGCCCACGGCGGCCGGCAAACCGTGACCGGTGAAATCCCCCAGCAGCACGTGCATGTCGCCGGCCGGGGTGAACGCTGCGAGCAGCAGATCGCCGTTGAACAACGCATACGGCGATTGCAGGTAGCGGATGTTCGGCGCACTCAGGCAGCCCGAATGCGCCACCTTGTCAAACACGGCCTTGGCCACCCGCTGCTCGTTGAGCAAGTAGTCGTGATGTTTGGCGATCAGGTCACGCTGCTGCAGCACCGTGGCCTGTAACCGGCGCAAGCGGTCCATGGCCTTGATCTTGGCGGCGAGGATCACCTGGTTGTAGGGCTTCGCCAGAAAGTCATCGCCACCGGCCTCCAGACATCGGGCCAGGGCCTCGCTTTCGGTCAGCGAGGTCAGGAAGATGATCGGCACCAAGGTTTCCCCGGCCAGCGCCTTGATCTGCTGTGCCGCCTCGAACCCGTCCATCACCGGCATCATGGCGTCCATCAGCACCAGGTGCGGCCGCTGCTCGCGAAACGCTTCGACCGCTTCGGCACCGTTGGCGGCCGTGAGCACCTGGTGGCCCTGGCGGCGGACGATGCTCGACAGCAGCATGCGATCGGCCGCGCTGTCTTCGGCGATGAGGATCGTCAGCGGTTCAAGCGACGGCTGCATGGCGGTCATGCAACGTCGAAGATTTGTTCAAAGTTGGAGATGGCGAGAATCTTGCGCACATCGGCGTTGGCGTTGGTCAATGTGATTTCGGCATTCTCGCCGCCGGCGTGATCACGCAACAGCAAGAGCATGCCGAGCGCGGAACTGTCGAGGTAGGTGGCATCCTTCAAATCCACCTCGAAGGACTCGGGTTTTGGCTGCAGGTTTTCGTAGGATTCACGAAACTCCTGATGCTTGGCGAAATCGAATCGTCCCTTGATCGAAATCGTCAGTTTTTGCCCATCCTGGGAGATTTCTGTAACGACTGACATTTTTAACGGCTTCCTTGTCATGGGGGAACGTACGTGTACAAGGTTTAGCACTTGGCGGAGATGGGAGCAAGGCGGGAAATTGTGGTGTCTGTCAGACCGCCTTCGCGGGCAAGCCTCGCTCCTACAGGTTTTGTGTCGTACACAGCAATTACGAACGACACGGATCCTGTGGGAGCGAGGCTTGCCCGCGAAGAACGATCACGCGGTCCGACTGACTCAATACGGATCATGCCGCGGCAACCGCTGGGACAACTCATCCAGCAGCTTCTGCTCGCGCTTGTCTTCGAGCTTGCGCGCCTCGTCCATGTAGCGTTGTACAAGTTTTCGCAAGCCTTCGACCCGGGCAAACGCCTGCTGCCATGACTCGCGCGCCTTGTTCAGGTTGTTCTGGTGCCAGTTCAGGCTTTGGCGCTGCTGATCGATGGCGGTGCCCAGTTGCGCAAGAAAGCCCTGATAGCCGAGCAACCACTGACCGGAAACGCCCGAACTGCCGCGCACGATCCATTGTTCCTGGTATTCGAGGCGAAAGTTTTCGAGGTCGGCGAGTTTGCTTTCCGCCACACGAACCTGGCCCTGGAAGTGCCCGAGGCGCATGACCGCGGTTTTCTCGGCCTTTTCGGCCATTTCCACCACCGGTGCCAAGCGTGCCGCGCGGCTCTGGGCCATGGCCGGTTAGCCGCCCGCTGCCGGGGCGAAGATGGTGGCGAGGTGGTTTTCGCTGGCGCCCATGCCGATGTTGTCGTTCAAGCCCTGACGCAGATACGTGGTCATGGCCGGTTGCAGGGAAATCGCGATGTCGGTTTCTCGATCACCGCCCGGCACGTAGGCGCCGACGCTGATCAAGTCGCGGCTTTGCTGATAGCGCGACCAATACTGCTTGAACATCTGCGCGCGCGCCATGTGCTCGGGGCTGACCACCGAGGGCATGACCCGGCTGATGGACGCTTCGATGTCGATAGCCGGGTAATGGCCTTCTTCGGCCAGGCGCCGGGACAGCACGATGTGCCCGTCGAGCACGCCTCGCGCCGAGTCGGCAATCGGATCCTGCTGGTCATCGCCTTCCGACAATACGGTGTAGAACGCGGTGATCGAACCGCCGCCCTTCTCGGCGTTACCGGCCCGCTCCACCAGTTTCGGCAACTTGGCGAACACCGACGGCGGATAACCTTTGGTCGCGGGCGGTTCGCCGATGGCCAGGGCGATTTCCCGCTGGGCCTGGGCGAAACGGGTCAGCGAATCCATCAGCAACAGGACATTCTTGCCCTTGTCGCGGAAATATTCAGCGATGCGCGTGCAGTACATGGCCGCGCGCAGACGCATCAGCGGCGCATCGTCCGCCGGCGAGGCGACGACCACCGAACGCTTGAGCCCCTCTTCACCGAGGATGTGCTCGATGAATTCTTTAACCTCACGACCCCGCTCACCGATCAGCCCGACCACGATGATGTCGGCCTCGGTAAAGCGGGTCATCATGCCCAGCAGCACGGATTTACCGACGCCGGTACCGGCGAACAGACCGAGACGCTGACCGCGACCGACCGTCAACAAACCGTTGATGGTGCGGATGCCCACGTCCAGCGGCTCACTGATGGGTTCGCGTTTGAGCGGGTTGATGGTCGGGCCGTCCATCGGCACCCAGTCTTCGGCCTTCATGCCGCCCTTGCCGTCCAGCGCACGACCGGCGCCGTCCAGCACCCGCCCGAGCATGCTCATGCCCATCGGCAAGCGGCCAGTGTCTGCCATAGGAACCACGCGGGCACCGGGCGCAATGCCGGCGACGCTTCCGACCGGCATCAGGAACACCTTGCTGCCGGAGAAACCCATGACTTCGGCTTCGACCTGCACCGGTTGATAACTGTCGTCGTTGATGACCATGCAGCGGCTGCCCATGGCAGCGCGCAAACCTTCGGCTTCGAGGGTCAGGCCGACCATGCGCAGCAGACGGCCTTCGAGGATCGGCGCCCCCGCCAGCGTAGTGACCTCGGCGTAACTGCCGAGGCGCTTGGCGAAGCTGGTGCGATCAAGGCGCATCGGGGTCGTCCAGTGTCGGAGCGACCGCAGGCTTCTCGTCGACCGGCAGTTCCAGGCTCAGATCCGGCGCAGCCGGGTGCAAGGCCTGGTCGTGCAACTGATCGAAGAGCTTGGCCATGACCTGGGCGACACGGGTTTCAACAGTGGCGTCGATGCGACTGTGCTCGGTCTCGACCCGGCAACCGCCAGGCAACAGAGACTCGTCCTCGACGATGCGCCAGGTTTCTTCATGGCGCTCGCGCAGGGCTTTGACCTGTTCGAAATCCTGCGGATTGATGTACAGCCGCACATTGCCCACGCCCAACGGCAAAAGCTTGAGGGCTTCGCGCATGACGTGTTCGATTTGCGTCGAGTCGATGGCCAGTTCGCGCTGAATCACCTGTTTGGTGATGTGCTGCACGAGATCAACCAAAGACTTTTCAATCTGGGTGTCCTGCTCGGCGATAGGCTCGAACAGGTTGGCCATCAGCTGTTCCAGGCCCGCGACCTTGGGTGCCAAGACGGCTTCGGCTTCCTGACGGACCTTGAGCGTGGTGCTGTGGAAGCCTTCTTTCTCGCCGATGGCGAAGCCTTCGTTGTAAGCCTCCTGACGGATGCTTTCGAGTTCTTCGAGGGTCAGTGGCTGGACTTCATCCAGCGGCACTTCTTCCATTTCCGGCGGTTCGGGCTCGGGTTCCGGCTCGGGTTCGGGCACAAAAGGATCGAAACTGGGCAGCGCCCAGACGTCGAAACCGGCGACGTCCTTGCCTCGGATCAGGTCGGTCTGGGACTCATCATGTTTGGACGACATAGTGACCTTAGATCATCTCTTCGCCGCCCTTCCCGCCGAGAACGATTTCTCCGGCTTCGGCCATACGGCGGGCAATGGTGAGGATTTCTTTCTGCGCGGTTTCCACGTCGCTGACGCGCACCGGGCCTTTGGCCTCGAGGTCGTCGCGCAACAGTTCGGCCGCTCGTTTGGACATGTTCTTGAAGATCTTCTCCTTGACGCCTTCGTCCGAGCCCTTGAGGGCCAGCACCAGCACGTCGGAGGACACTTCACGCAGCAACGCCTGAATCCCGCGGTCATCGACATCGGACAGGTTGTTGAACACGAACATGAGGTCTTCGATCTGACCGGACAGGTCTTCGTCGACTTCGCGAATCGAGTCCATCAACTGGCCTTCGATCGAGCTGTCGAGGAAGTTCATGATGTCAGCCGCACGCTTGATGCCACCCAGGGTGGTGCGCGAGGCATTCGAGTTACCGGAGAACTGCTTCTCGAGAATCTGGTTGAGCTCTTTCAGGGCCGCTGGCTGCACGGTGTTCAGCGAGGAAACCCGCAGAATGATGTCCAGACGCACCTTGTGATCGAAGTTGCCAAGCACTTCACCGGCCTGATCCGGGTCGAGGTACGCCACGACGATCGCCTGGATCTGTGGGTGCTCGTATCGGATCACGTCGGCGACGGCGCGCGGCTCCATCCACTTCAGGCTGTCGAGGCCGCTGGTGTTGCCGCCCAGCAGGATCCGGTCGATCAGGCCGTTGGCCTTGTCTTCGCCCAGTGCCTGGGTGAGCATTTTGCGCACGTAGTCGTCGGAGCCGACGCCCAGGCTGGTCTGGTCGCCGACGATGTCGACGAACTCACTCATGACCTGCTCGACCTGCTCGCGATGGACGTTGCCCATCTGCGCCATGGCCACACCCACACGCTGGACCTCTTTGGGCCCCATGTGGCGCAACACTTGCGCAGCATCGGTCGAACCCAGGGACAGCAGCAGAATCGCGGCTTTGTCGACCTTGGTCAGTTTGGCGGCAACGGCTCGGTTATCACTCATCTGCGTTAATCCACTCTTTCACGACCTGGGCCACGCGACCCGGATCTTCTGCCACCAGACTCTTGATTGCATTCAACTGTGCGTCATAGCCTTCGCTCGGGCTCGGCAGCAGGATGCTTTGCGGACCGCCGAGGCTGACGCGGTCGTTGGCCAGTTCGCCGTCCAGGCCGCCCATGCCACCGAGTTCCACATCACTTCCCAAGCCAGCAAGCTGTTTGCCTTTGCCGCCACCGGTGATGTTGTTGAGCACCGGACGCAGCACACCGAACACCAGCACCAGGATGAACAACACACCCAGCACTTGCTTGACGATGTCCCAGAACCACGGCTGGGAGTAGAACGGAATATCGGCAATCACTTCACCGCGCTCGGCGGAGAACGGCATGTTGATCACGCTGACGCTGTCACCCCGGCTGGCGTCGAAACCGACGGCGTCCTGCACCAGGCGCGTGAAGCGCGCCAACTCATCGGCGCTCCACGGCGCACGAGTGGTCTCGCCGTTGGCGGCGTTGACCTTGACCTGATCATCCACGACGACCGACACCGACAGGCGATTCAGACGACCCTGCTGTTGCTTGGTGTGGCTGATCGAGCGGTCGAGTTCGAAGTTCTTGGTGGATTGTTGACGCTTGTCCGCCGGGTACGGCGCCAGCATCGGCTGACCGGTGGCCGGGTCCATGATTTGCTGACCGTTGGCATCGATCAACGGCTGGCCTGGCTGCACCATGCCGGCGGCTGCGGTGCTGCCACCGGTGGTTTGCGGCGCGGAGGCTGGCGATGGCGGCTGGTTGCTCAGGGCACCCGGCACACCTTGCGGGCCATTGCTGGCGGTGCGTTGTTCGTTGACCGACTGCTCGCTGCGCAACGCCGGTTGGTCCGGATTGAACTGCTCGGAAGTCGACTCGACGGCGCTGAAGTCCACGTCGGCCGATACTTCGGCTTTATAGCGGTCGTTGCCCAACACCGGTTGCAGGATGTTGTGCACGCGCTGGGTCAGCATGCTTTCCATGCGACGGCTGTAGTCGAATTGCTTGCCGGCCATGGTCAGTTCGGAGTTTTCCGCCTGATCCGACAGCAGGTTGCCCTTCTGGTCGACCACAGTGATCTGGGATTTGCTGAGTTCGGGAACACTGGTCGCGACCAGGTTGATGATCGCCACCACCTGACCCGGCTCCAGCGAACGACCGGAATACAGCTCAACCAGCACCGATGCACTTGGCTTGCGTTCGTCACGCACGAACACCGAGCTTTTCGGAATCGCCAGGTGGACGCGGGCACCCTTGACGTTGTTCAGGCTGGAAATGGTGCGAGCCAGTTCGCCTTCGAGGCCGCGACGATAACGGGTCGCTTCCATGAACTGACTGGTCCCCAGGCCCTGGTCCTTGTCGAGGATTTCAAAACCGATGTTGCCATCGCTGGGAGTGACACCAGCGCCCGCGAGCTTGAGCCGCGCACGGGACAGGTCTTCGGCCTTGACCAGCAAGGCGCCGGAGTTGGGTTCCACGGTGTAGGGAATATCGGCGGCGGCCAGGGTATCCATGACCTGCTTGGCGTCCATACCGGCAAGGCTGCCGTACAGAGGCCGGTAGTCCGGCTGCTGAGACCACAGCACCACGGCAAAGCCAATCGCCACGCTCGCAGCCAGGCCGACCAACAGGCCTACCTGACGCAACATGGTCATCTCGGAGAGGTTTTCCAGGAAGGACAACCCGAACAGCGGCGGTTTGCCGTCTACTGGGGTGGCCTTGGCCGGAACGTTATCGGCGACTGCTTCTGCCATGACTCAATTCGTCCTTAAACCGGCATCTGCATGATGTCTTGGTATGCCTGAACCAGCTTGTTGCGCACTTGGGTCAACGCTTGAAAAGACACGCTGGCCTTCTGCGAGGAAATCATCACGTCCGTCAGGTCGACGCCACTTTTGCCGATCTCGAAGGCACTGGCCAACTGACTGGACGCCTGCTGGGTGTCGTTCACTTTATTGACAGCCTGACCGAGCATGTCGGAAAAGCTGCTGCCACCCAGTTCAGGGACTGCGGCAGTCGATTTAGGCGCAGACATGGCATCCATTTGCATGGAACGCATGTCCAGCATCAACCGATTGAATTCAATACCTTGGCTCATGATCTACTCTCATTGGCGACCCGCAATTTTTTGACACTCACTCGGCGGGTAGTGAGGTGTTAGCAACAAGGGTGCCAGCTCCGTGGCCGCTCTGAACAAAAGCCCTTCCCGGGCCTTCCTCAACTGTGAATCACCACAAAAACCAAGTGGGAGCGGGCTTGCTCGCGAATACGGTTTTCCATTCAACAGAGATGCTGGCTGGACTACAGCTTTCGCGAGCAAGCCCGCTCCCACATGTCGATCGGTGTTGCTAGCGTCAACTTTCAGGTAGCAAACAAATACGCTTCCACATCCATGCCGGCATCACGCATCTGCGCCAGCTTGTAGCGCAAGGTGCGCGGGCTGATGCCCAGTCGCTCGGCGGCTTCCTTGCGGCGGCCGCGTTCGGTGCGCAAGGTGTCGATGATCATCTGGAACTCACGGCGGCGCAGGTCGTCGCCCAACGCCCCGGCCGATTCAGCCTCGACCTCCACCGCCCGCACCGGCGCCAAGGCCGGCAACGGCGCACAGGCCACCGGCCCGGCCAGGCAGAAATCCTGAGGCTGGATCAAACCGCCCTGCTGCAGAATCAAGGCGCGCTGGATTGCGTTGTCCAGTTCACGCACGTTGCCCGGCCACGGATAACCGATCAGGCACGCCTGCGCCTCGGGTGACAGTTTCGCCGCAGCATGCTTCATTTTATTGACGTGTTTGGCCAGCAGACGCTCGGCCAGCGGCAGGATGTCGGCGGTGCGCTCACGCAACGGACGCCACGCCAGCGGAAACACCGACAAGCGATAGAAGAGGTCTTCACGAAAGCGCCCCGCCGCCACTTCACCGGACAGATCACGGTTGGTGGTCGCCACGACCCGGATATCCAGGGTGATCGGCTTGCGCGCGCCGACCCGCTCGACTTCGCGCTCCTGCAACACACGCAGCAATTTGGCCTGGAGCCCGAGGGGCATTTCAGAAATTTCGTCGAGCAGAATGGTGCCGCCATCGGCCTGCTCGAACTTGCCAGCCTGCGCCGCGATGGCACCGGTGAACGAACCTTTTTCGTGACCGAACAAGGTGGCTTCGAGCATGTTGTCGGGGATCGCCGCGCAGTTGATCGCAATGAATGGCTGACTGGAGCGATGGGAGTGCTGATGAATGTAGCGAGCCAACACTTCTTTACCGGTCCCGGACTCGCCGGAGATCAATACCGTCGAATCGCTGCGCGCGACCCGCGCGGCCAGTTCCAGCAATTGCACGCTGGCCGGTTCGAAGGCGATCGGCCCTTCGCTCTCGGTCGCGCCGAGCGCGCCCAATGCGTGCCGCGCCACCAGATCGAGCAAGGCTTTGGGTTCGAACGGCTTGACCAGATAATCCGCAGCGCCCTGGCGCATCGCATCGACGGCCCGTTCGACAGCGCCGTGAGCGGTCATCAGCAACACCGGTAGCTGCGGCTGACGCGCTCGCAGCAAACCGAGCAGTTGATGGCCGTCCATGCCCGGCATATTGACGTCGCTGATCACCAGGCTGAACGCCTCGTTACCGACCGTCGCGAGCGCCTCTTCCGCCGAACCGACCGCCGTGTAATCGTGCCCCGCGAGCAACAGCGTATCGGCCAGTGCTTCGCGTAGCGCGCGGTCGTCCTCGACCAGCAGAACCTTGATTGCCATTTCCTTCACTCCGCTCCCTGAGCGCTGGGCTGCTCACCGGAAAAAAGCGGCAGGGTCACTTGCGCACAGGTGCCGCGACCCGGCCGCGAGCGCAACTGCAATTCTCCCTGATGAGCACGGGCCACTGCCTTGACCACGGTCAGGCCCAGGCCAGTCCCTGTGGTTTTAGTGGTGAAAAACGGCTCGCCGAGACGCGCCAGCACTTTACCGTCGATACCGCTGCCGCTGTCACTGACGCACACGCGCAGGTTGTTTTCACGGGCGTAGAAATGCACCTTCAAGCGGACATCACCGGCACTGGCTTGAATGGCGTTCTCGATCAGATTGAGAATCGCCCCGACCAGGGTGTCGCGATTGCACAGCAACTCGCCGGCGTGACTGTCGCACTGCCAGCGAATCGGCAGGTCTTGAACATGGGTCAGCGCTGCCGATTGCAGCGACTGCATCAGCTGCTTGGGCGTGACGCGGTCGGTCAACGGCAGCTCGCCGCGCGCAAACACCAGCATGTCGCGAACCTGATGCTCCAGTTCATGCAGGCGCTCTTTAAGGCGCCCGGCGAAACGCTGCTGGGTGGCGACAGGCAACTCCTGCTCAGTCAAATGACTGGCATAGAGCAAGGCGGCGGACAGCGGCGTACGAATTTGATGGGCCAGCGAAGCGACCATTCGCCCAAGGGACGACAGGCGTTCGTGACGGGCCAGTTGATCTTGCAGATGACGGGTTTCAGTCAGGTCGTTGAGCAACACCAACTGCCCAGGCTCGGCATCCAGCGAGCGAGTGGCGATCGACAGACGCCGACCGTCCTTGAGAGAGATTTCATGACCGTCGTCTTCGCGGGGCGCAAAGCAGCGGGCAATGACATGGCGCCAGAGTTCGCCTTCGAGAGGCAGTCCGAGCAGTTCGCAGGCCGCCGGGTTGGCTTCGCGCACGATCCCTTGGGCGTCGATGACGATGACGCCGCCGGGCAACAAATCAAGGAGGTTTTGCAGACGGTTGGCCAGACGTTCTTTCTCCGCCAGCTCTTGCATGCGCTGCGCGCTGACCACTGCCAGCTCGCCCTTGAGCTCGGTGACCCGGGCTTCAAGCATGCTGTAGGAATCAGTCAACTGGCTCGACATCTGATTGAACAGCGAGAACGCCTGCGCAAGGCCAAGCCGGCTTGCCTGCTCTACGGACGACGGTTGCCCCGAAGTGTCAGGGACAGGAGACATCTGGGCGGCTTGGGGCATCGTGCTCTCTCGCTTGGCTGACCGTCAGTTAAACGGAACGTTGCGAGGGATGTAGCAATACCCGTGCCTAAAAAAAATCGCCTATATATGAACGACTTGAAAAACAGGCGTCAATCATCCGCCTGTTCATCACCGTCGCGACGGCTCATGCCGTACTTGCGCATCTTCTCCACCAGGGTGGTGCGACGAATACGCAGGCGTTCTGCAGCACGCGCCACGATGCCATTGGCATCGTCCAGCGCCTGCTGAATCAAGCCCTGCTCCAGACCACCGAGGTAGTCTTTGAGGTCCAGTCCTTCCGGCGGCAACATGGCGTTGGCGGTGAAGTCCGGGGTATGACCGTTGATGGCCACTCGCTCTTCAAGATCGCTGCGCAGGCTGTCGACCAGTTGCTCGTCTTCGTCATCGACGTAGCGGAATTTTTTCGGCAGTTCGACCACGCCGATCACTCCGTATGGGTGCATGATCGCCATGCGCTCCACTAGGTTGGCGAGTTCGCGGACGTTGCCCGGCCAGCCGTGGCGGCACAGCGACATGATCGCCGCCGAGTTGAAGCGGATCGAACCGCGCTTCTCGTGCTCCATGCGCGAGATCAACTCGTTCATCAGCAACGGGATGTCTTCGACACGTTCACGCAGTGGCGCCATCTCGATCGGGAACACGTTCAGGCGGTAGTACAAGTCTTCACGGAAGGTGCCGATCTCGATCATGCTTTCGAGATTCTTGTGGGTCGCTGCAATGATGCGCACGTCGACGCTCTGAGTCTTGTTGCTGCCCACGCGCTCGAAGGTGCGCTCCTGCAACACGCGCAGCAACTTGACCTGCATCGGCAGCGGCATATCACCGATTTCGTCGAGGAACAGGGTGCCGCCGTTGGCCAGTTCAAAACGCCCGGCGCGGCTGGTGATCGCCCCGGTGAAGGCGCCCTTTTCGTGGCCGAACAATTCGCTTTCCAGTAACTCGGCCGGGATCGCCCCGCAGTTGACCGGTACGAATGGCCCGTCACGACGCTTGGAGTGGTAGTGCAGGTTGCGCGCGACCACTTCCTTGCCGGTGCCGGACTCGCCGAGGATCAGCACACTGGCGTCAGTGTCGGCCACTTGCTGCATCATCTGACGGACGTGCTGGATCGCCCGACTGGTGCCGACGAGGCTGCGGAAAAGATTGGGTTCGCGATGACGACCGCGCTCGCGGGCCTGGTCATACATCTCGCGATAGACCTGGGCACGGTGCAGCGAGTCGAGCAATTTGCTGTAGCTGGGCGGCATTTCGAGTGTCGAAAGCACTCGGCGACGCTGGTCTTCAGGCAAGTCAACGGAAGAATTATCGCCCATTAACAAAACCGGAAGGAACTCATCCCAGGTTGCGAGTGTCTTTAACAAGCCCGGAAGTGCGCCAGGAGCATTGACCGTCCCGATGAGGACACAGATCACTTCACGACTTGATGACAAAGAGCCGACCGCCTGCTGCCAGTCATGGCTACCGCAGGGTAAATTTTCTTCGCCGAGAAAATTTAGAATCACCGCCAAATCGCGGCGGCGGACGCTATCGTCATCAATCAGCAGAATTTTGGTTTCACGCCACATGCAATAGCAACTTCCCTAGTCAACTCAATGCCCAAATGATGGGGCAAGCTAGACGCTTGCAGACACGTTATGCCTGTAGACGCCTGAAATCTGGAACCAGCCACTAGTTAAGTCAAAAAACCGTGCACAGTCAAATTTATGGCGCACTATGTTCGGATTAACTGAGGATTAATTAACCAAACAGATGGTAAACCTTTGCCGCGCTCTGTGCTTGATGGATCTGCGACATCTCGTCGACTATCGCCTGCCTCTCCCCCGTCGCCGCCTCCAGAAGCTGCTTGTACACCCCCAGCAACTCCTCAAGATTATCGCGCAGAGCAGCTTCGTCCACCGAAGCCTCACTCAAGACGTCTTCCATGCAGGAACGACACGCCAGGTCCAACTCACCAATGGCTTCCCAATTGCGCTCGGCCAATGCACCGACCAGGGCGTCGCGGGTGTGTTCGATACGCTGCAATACAAGACTCATGGTGATCTCCTTAAAACTGCGGACCCGGTGCGGCAATCGCATCCCAACCGTCTTTGACTGTTCGAAGCAAATCAGCGACTTCGTCGAGAATCGCCGGATCAGTCTTGATGTTGGCCTCGGCCAGACGCTTCATCATGTAGGTGTAAAGGTTGTCCAGTTCACCCACTGTTTCGACGGAGTTCTCAAGGTCCAGGCCTTCACGCAAACCACCGATGATGCCGATGGCCTTGCCGATCAGTACACCCTTGTTCGGAATGTCTTTGCGCTCCATCGCACCCTTGGCCTGGGCGATACGGTCAAGCCCGCCTTCCATCAGCATCTGAACCAGACGATGCGGGCTGGCTTCGGAAGTTTGCGCTTGAGCGCCAATCTTCTTGTATTGGCGAAGGGCTAACATTGGATTCATGTTGTACCTCATCAAAATTCTGTAGTTCGTCTAACCAGTGTATCGACGACGCGTCAAAAAACTTTAGATTCAAATGCAAAAAGCCCGGAGCGCTTGAAAACGCTGCCGGGCTTTTGGCGTTGTGCGTGTTACGAGTTCTTCTGCTGCGCGTTCATCGCGTCAAACATCGAGGTGATGTTGCTGGCTGTCGCCTTCAACTTGCCAACGAGCGTATCCATATCGTTGTACTTTTTGGTCAATACCGCGGTCAGTGTTTCGACCCGACGATCCAAATTAGCCTGATCAGCGGTCAGCCTGGTTTTGGTCACATTCAGATTGGTGGTGCGAGTATCAAGAATACCGCCCGTATCGGTGTACGGCTTGATCACATTGTTCATGCGCTCAAGCAGACCATTGGTACCGGTAAACAGGGTTTGAACTTCGCCACCGAGCTTCTTGGTATTCATCGCTGCGGTGAACTTGGTGGAGTCGAAGTTCAGTGCACCGGTTTTCTGGTCAGTGGTGATCCCCAACTGCGAGAGCACGGTCAGCTTGTCGCCAGCACCGGTCTGGGACAGCGGACCACGAATGGCGGCCAGCAGCGACCGTGGTAACGGGTCACCGGTCAGCGCAGCAGCGACAGTCGGCTTGCCATCGTCATCCAGGGACGGTTTGGTCAAGGACGTCACAGCATTAGCGATGGCGTTATAGGCGTCAACGAACTTCTGGATCGATGCCTTCAGACCATCGTTGTTGGGAGCGACGTTAACAGTCGATGTACCTGCGCCGGTCAGGGTCAGACTCAGACCGGAGATCGTGTTGGCGATGGTATTGGACTTGCTGGTCATCGCCAGACCATCGACCGAGAACACCGCATCCGCGGCCAGACCACCGATAGCACCCGAAGAGGTTGCGGTCGGTACGTCGGGCATTGGGGCCGTCCCGTCGATTGTCAGGCCGGCGATACCGCTGGCGGAGATATCGGAACCTGCACCGGTCGCGGTAGAACCCAGTACCAGGCGCGAACCGAAACTGTCGGTCACGATGTTGGCGCTCAGGCCACTGGCCTGGTACTGACTATTGATCGAGTCACGCACCGATTGCAGCGTGGCGCCCGCACCTACGGTGACAGGGTAGCTGGTGCCGTTCTGGGTGATGGTCAGCGTGCCTGCCGGGATAGCACTGGTCGCGCCGCCGGCAAAGGCCGCCGAGGCGACTTTCGACGAGGTGGCAAGGCTGGTGACTTTGACCACGTAATTGCCGGCAACAGCCGTGTTACTGGACGTGGAAGTCAGCACTTTGGGGTCGGAAGACGTTGCCGAATAACCCGTGAACTGAGGGGTCGTCGTGCTGCCCAGATCGGTGAGTGCTTTCTGGAACGTGGCCAGCAGCGACTTCAGTGTACCAATCCCGGAAATGCTCGCGGTGTTGGTAGTGGTCCCACGGTCGATCTGACCTTGCTTGGCCGCTTTGTCAGCGTTCACCAAGGCTTTGACGATAGCACCGGTATCAAGGCCAGAGCCTAAACCCGTGCCCGGTAAAATTGGACTTGCCATGTGGAACTCCCTTCAGTGTGTCGCCGGCCTTTTGACCACTACAACGCCCAAAAGAACATAGCAACAAAATTCATGCCAACTGTCAGGCTTTAGCGCTGAACAACAGGCTGCTTGCATCATTCAAACTATTGGCCAGTTTCAGGACTTCTTCGTTGGGGATCTGACGGACCACCTCACCGGATTCACTGGCAATGACTTTCACAACAACCTGACCTGAAGGCTCATCAATCGAGAACTCCAGATTACGTTTAACCGACTGAACGAACTTTTCAATTTCTTGAACAGCCATTTTCAGCTTGTCCTGCTCAGTCTGTGCGCTCTTGCGCACCTCCTTGACGTCGACCACTTTCGCGGGCTCCGCTCGAGGCTTTTCCGCAGGCTTGTCCGCCACCGTGGTTGCGTGCTTCGCCGTCGGATAAGACAAGTTCAGCTTCACGCTCATATCCATGTCCATCACCTCTAAAAGTAAAAAAGCGAGAGGGCACGACCAGCGCACACCCCTCGCCAAAACTCAATCAGCTATTACTGAAGCAGTTTCAGTACAGCGGATGGCAGTTGGTTGGCCTGGGCCAGAATTGCGGTGGAAGCTTGTTGCAGAGTTTGTTGCTTGGTCAGCTGAGCAGTTTCAGCAGCGAAGTCGGTGTCTTGTACGCGACCACGAGCAGCTTCAGCGTTTTCGTTGATGTTCTGCAGGTTGGAGATGGTGCTGGTCAGACGGTTTTGTGCAGCACCGAGGTCAGCACGGGCGGTGTTGATGGTCTGCAGAGCGGCGTCGATACGGGTCAGGGCAGCGGAGAACGAAGCCTGAGCGGTAGCCGAGTTGTTACCAGTGATCTGAGTGGTAGCCGAGTCAACCGACAGGGTTGCAGCGCCGAAACCGGAGGCCAGGGTCAGAGTGATCTGGTTAGCCGAACCAGTGTTGGAACCAACCTGGAAGGTCATGGTGCCAGCAGTACCGTCCAGCAGGTTCTTGCCGTTCAGGTTGGTGGAGTTGGCGATACGAGTGATCTCGTCCGACATTGCCGCGAATTCTTTGTTCAGAGCAACGCGGTCTTGAGTACCGTTCGAGTCGTTTCGAGCTTGTACGGCCAGTTCACGCATACGCTGCAGAATGTTGGTGGTTTCCTGCATCGCGCCTTCAGCGGTCTGAGCGATCGAGATACCGTCGTTGGCGTTTTTGATCGCCATTGTCTGACCGCGGATTTGCGAGGTCATACGAGTGGTGATTTGCAGGCCGGCGGCGTCGTCTTTAGCGCTGTTGATTTTCAGGCCGGAAGACAGACGAGTCATCGAAGTCGACAGAGCGTCGGAGGAGCGGTTCAGGTTCTTCTGAACGCTCAACGATGTGACGTTGGTGTTTACTGTTAAAGCCATGACGAATTCCTCGTTGGTTGGGTACTGCGGCTTCCGGCCCTGGCAACCGCCGGGTATGGCCTAGAGAACCTTCGTAATAGTTATCGTCGCCAATGCAACTTGCTTTAGGGGATTTTCAAAATTATTTGCCATCACGTTGCCACCCCCCGCAAATCAAGGGGTTGGCGACGATCCGACAGCGAAAAAATGACGTCAGGGAAATGTCGGCGACAGGTGGGCGAGGACTCGCCGGCACCGACAGAGGGGAAATTGCTTATATGGACAGCGTGTCATTCAGCAACTGGACCAGTTCATATTCCAGGTAATCGGCCAGTGCGAGCCAGTTCTGCGCTTCCTGACACGCGAACATCTGGCCGAGCACAAATGCCCACTGCTGCTGAGCCTCCTGCGGCTTCGAATCGAACACCGGGTGGACCGCACCGGCCAACTCGATCATCGCCAGCCCGGCTTCGACATCACGCCCCAGACGGAACAAGGCTGCACAGTGCTGCGCATCGGCAACGAAGGTTTCAAGCGCGCTCACGATGCAAACTCCGGATGAAAAACCGTACCGGCGATCATCGCCCCTGCCCGACTGCTGTTAAAGAAGCGCACCTGCGGATGGCCCGCGATAAAACGCTCCAGCTCACACAAATAGCTGCGGAAGTTGAGCTGCGTCTTGATGCGCTGGCCGTGACCGTCCAGCACCCAGTGCTTGGCGGCGCCCAGTTGCGGCCCCAGATCACCGTCGTTCCAGCCGGCGTGGGTCTTGTCGCCCGGGAAGGCGAAGTCGGCGCCGAACAACGTGATCTGCGCCGCGCCCATTTTCACCGCCAGGTCCGCCGCCGGATGAATCACGCTGCCGCCGACATACAACTCGCCCCTCGGCAATTGCCGACGCAGCTGCTGGTAGATCGGGCTCGCGGAGTAACCGGCATAACGCGGCCCCTGCCAGGCCTCGATCACCGCCGGATCAAGCATGGGCATGTACACCAGCGTGATCTCGGCCGTGCCTTCAGACGGCAGGTGTCGATCCGAAATACGTTGGTCGATGCTGACGACGATGTCGGGCCGTATGCCGTGTTTGAGCAATGGGCGATAAGCCGTATCGACGCAGATGAACAACGGCCGCCCGGCTTCATTGCGAATCGCGCGCAAGGTCGCAAAGTGCTGTTCCAGGCTCGGGCCGGTGGCGATGACAAACACCTCCCGCCCCGGTTGTGAACCGAACAACTCGGCCACGTCGCGATCGCCCTGCACCCATTCGAGACTGACCTCCAAGCGCTCGATAATCTCAGGCGCCTGCGGGTCGAACTCACGATTATTGAACGTCAGGTGGGTTTCGCTGATCAGGCGATCACGAATCTTCGCGTTGAAATCGTCGGCCAGCACCAACTCCGATGGCAAGGCAAAAAACGGCAGCTGGATTTCCCTCAGGTCACCGGCATACAACAACTCGACCCGCGGATCGCTGAGCCAAGCCTGTTGATCGAGCAGTTGCAACACCAAGGCAAACACCGCGCCGTTGAGGATGTGCACGTACAACCGCTCGAGACCGTCACGGGCCAACAACTCCATTTGCAGATCGCCGAGCCCGGTGCCGTAGACATGCGCCACCGGACTGTCGACCGGCAGGCTGTCGGCCTGAAGCATGGCCTCGCGACTGCGATCATGGCGGCTGGTCAGCTGAATGCCATTGATGCTCAACGTCGAACCCAGGCCTTCCACCAGATCAGCCTGCAACAGGCTCGTGTCTTCGACCAGCAAACGCACAGCCAACGCCGGCCAGCGCTGCTGGATGACGTCGACGTTGTGCTCAAAGAACTCGCTCATGGCGCCTCGCTTTTGGTTCGGGCAAAAAAATAGCGCTCAAGATTACACCTTGAGCGCTATTTTTGTGTCTGGCTTTCGTTGACTAAAACACCGGATTCAAGGGCGATAAAGGATCGCCGAGCCCCAGGACAGGCCAACACCGAAACCGCTCAACGCGACGCGCTTCCAGTCGGAGTCCAGCACGTGTTTTTCCAACAGCAGCGGAATGCTCGAAGACACGGTGTTACCGGTCTCGACCATGTCCTTGATGAACTTCTCCGGCTCGCCTTCGAAGCGACGCGCCACGGCGTCGACAATCGCTGCGCTGCCCTGGTGAATGCAGAAGGCGTCGATGTCATCAGCGGTCAGTTGCGAGTCGGCCAGCAACTCATGCAAATGCGCCGGGACTTTGAGCAGGGCAAAGTTGAACACCTGGCGACCGTTCATGTAGAACACGCCGTCGGTGACTTTCAGGTGCGGTGCACCGGAACCGTCGGTGCCGAATTTGGCTTTGCCCAGCTGCCACGGCGCGTTTTCACCCATCCAGGTCGCGGTGGCGGCGTCACCGAAGAGCATGGTGGTGTTGCGGTCTTCCGGGTCGACGATCTTCGAATACGGGTCGGCGGTGATCAGCAAGCCATTCTTCAGGCCGGCGGCTTCCATGAAGCCCTTGATCGCGTAGATGCCATAGACGTAGCCGGAGCAGCCCAGGGAAATATCGAACGCGGCCACGGTGGTCGGCAGGCCAAGCTTGTCCTGAACGATGGCTGCGGTGTGGGGCAGGCCTTCTTCGTCGCCGTTCTGGGTGACGACGATCAGCACATCGATGGATTCACGTTTCAGATCGGGGTTGTTGGCGAACAGCGCATTGGCTGCTTCGACACACAGGTCCGAAGTTTCCTGCCCGGCGTCTTTGCGCGGCAGGAAGGCCGAACCGATTTTGCCCAGGATGAACTCTTCATCCTTTTCGAATTTTGCACCTTGTGCGTAATTGTCCACGCCGGCTACAGGAACGTAGCTCGCAATGCTTTTTATGCCAATCATTACGGCTTCCCAATAATAAACAGCCCAATACCACCGCTCGTAATGATTCGAGGGGCGCCGACAAACAGTGAAAAACGTCGCCCCATCGAGGCGGCAGCGGGAAGAAATAAAAGGCCATCACTGGGCTGAAAACAGACCAGGCGCCACCTCCCCGATTAATACAATACAGTGAAGATGCGCGTTATGACCCGCAGGTCACGCTATTTTGCCGAAACAGAGCTGCAAGGCGTTATTCGACCAACGACCAGTCCAGCGCGGTTCCGCGCTTGATGGCGTGGCGGGCGCGGCGGCCCAGAAGGGTTTCAGCGTGTTTGGGTGCCAGCCCCAGGCCAGGACGGATGGCCCGCAGATTGGCGACGGTAAACAGCTCGCCGGCCGCCATGTCTTGCGTGACATACAGCGAGCGTCGGTACACCAAGGACTTGCGCTCGGCTTCGGTCACCCCGTAATGCACCTGACCCATGGCCTGCCAGGCACGCTCGGTTTCGATCACCAGGCTTTCGAGTTCGGCCGGCTCCAGGGAGAAACTGGCGTCCACGCCACCGGCCGAACGGTCAAGGGTGAAGTGTTTTTCCACTACCGTCGCGCCCAGCGCCACCGCCGCTACGGACACGCCGACACCCATGGAGTGATCGGACAGGCCGACCTGGCAGCCAAACAATTCGCGCAAATGAGGAATGGTCCGCACGTTGCTGTTGGCCGGTGTCGCCGGATAAGTGCTGGTGCATTTGAGCAGCACCAGATCCTTGCACCCCGCCTCACGGGCCGCGCGTACGGTTTCGTCGAGCTCGGCGATGCTGGCCATGCCGGTGGAGATGATCAAGGGCTTGCCGGTGGCTGCGACCCGGCGAATCAGCGGCAGATCGGTGTTTTCGAAACTGGCGATCTTGTAGGCCGGCACATCGAGGCTTTCGAGGAAGTCGACAGCACTGTCATCGAAGGGCGTGGAGAACGCCAGCATGCCCAGCTCTTTGGCTCGGGCGAAAATCGGCGCATGCCACTCCCACGGTGTATGCGCTTTCTCGTACAACGCAAACAACGAGGTCCCGGCCCACAGACTGTTGGGGTCCTTGATGAAGAACTCGCCTTCGGACAGGTTCAGGGTCATGGTGTCGGCGGTGTAGGTTTGCAGCTTCAAGGCATGCGCGCCGGCCCTGGCTGCGGCTTCGACGATTTGCAAAGCCATGTCCAGCGACTGGTTATGGTTGCCACTCATCTCGGCGATGATGAATGGCGGCGCGTCGGTACCGATCAAGCGGTCGCCAATCTTGAAGCTAGTCATTTCTGTGATCCTTCAATACGCGCGTGAACGCGCAAGCACTCTGAGTGAAACCGGCTTCGCGAAAGACCTTCAGCGACGGCTGGTTGGCTGGCAAAACCTGGGCGGTGATGGCGATCAATTGCGGCCAGTGGGCCGTGACGAACGCCTCGCCGCGGGCCAGCAACGCCCTGCCCCAGCCCAGGCCCATGCGATCTTCGAACAGATAAATCGAGACTTCCGCTGTAAAGCCACGCAAGTCATAACGCAACACGCCCACAGGACCGTCATCAGCTTCGGCGATCAACAGCAAGCGCTGCGCATTGTTCAAACTGGCGGTCAGCCAGTTTTGATGCGACGACCATTCAATCGCACCGGTCTCCAGCGACCAGCGTCGTACCGCCTCGGCATTGCGTCCGTCGAACAGAAGCTGCGCATCGGCTGCGGTCGCGGGGCGGATCCGCAACACCGCACCGGCCAAGGCGACCGCCACTCGCAGCGCACCGCGGCCATCGACCAATTGCCGTGAACGGTCGGCCAGGCTCTGGCGCATTCCCTGATTGTCCGCGACAAAACCGATCGCCTGACGCAACTGCTCGACGCTGACCTGCTCACGAGCGCCTAGGTAAACATGGGCACCCGAAGCGGCCATCACCTCGCCGTTAGCCTGCTGATTATTGGAAACCGCAATGCAAATCGTCGGCAGCCCCATGGCCGCCCGCTCCCAACTGGTGCCGCCACCGGCACCGACAAACAAGTCGGCCTCGGTCATCAGCCGGTAGAAGTCGCTGACAAAACTGTGCAACCGCCAGTTCGGACGATCCGCCGCCATGGCCGCCATCGTGTCCCAGGCCGGATTGTCGGCACCGGCCACGAAATCGACTTCCAGCGCGTCGAAATCCGCCATCGCCAGCATCGCGTGATGAGTCTGCATCGCCGCATCGAAGCCGCCGAAATTCACCAGGATCCGTTTGGCCCGGGGCTTGATCAGAATCGCCGGACAGCGGAACTCATCGCGCAGCATCGCGAAACGTGGACCGAACAATGTCTGGCAACCTGGCGCGAGCAGCGATTCATAAGCCTCTGGCGTGCCGGACAGGTTCTGGTTGAGCAGCAGATCGACGGCGTACTGGCGAGTAGCAAGGTCATCCACCGCAGCAATCCGAGGCGCCCAGCGCCGGGCCGCCGTCTGCCAGTGATGGTCGAGACCATAGTGGTCGACGACGATCCAGTCGAACGCCGGATGGTTTTCCAGCGCCTGCGCCAGCGCGTCGATGTCCGCCTGCCACGGCAGCATGGATTCGATGGCTTGCTGCGGGTCTTCATCGGGATAACGCTGCGGCAACGCGAAGGTTTCAAAACCTTCGGCCGCCAGCGCATCCAGACGATGCCCCGGCAGCAGCCGACAGGCGAACGCCACGTGCGAGCCCTGCTTGCGCAAGGTTCTGGCCAGAGGCAACAAGCGAGCGATATGCCCGCTGCCAATGGTCGGCGACGCGTCGGAACGAATCAGCACTCTCATTGCAGTTCACCGCCGGCCTTCAGCGCGGCGTAAAGATATTCGGCGCGTTTCCAGTCTTCGGGGGTGTCGATGTCTTGCACCAGATGCCGCGGCAGAATCACCGGCAAGCTCGCCGGGGAAAACAACACATCGCCACGCAACCAGGCCTCGCGGCGCCCCCAGTAGAACTGCCCCGCATCTTGAAAGGCTTCGGCCAGGTCCTGCGAGCGGGTGTTGCGAAATTCCGGGTACAGCGACGTCAGCGCACCGTGCTCGTCGAGGGTCAAGGCACGCTGCACGGGAAAGCCGAAACCGGCCACGGAAAATGCGAAGGATTTATCGGGATGCTGCTCCAGCAATTCAAATCCCTGACGCAGATACCGCGCCTGCAAAAGCGGTGCGGTCGCGTAGATACAACAGGCATAGTCGAACGCCGGAAGCTCATTCAAGGCATGCACCATCACCGCCGCCGTTCCCGTGAATTCATCGGCCAATGTTGCTGGACGCATGAACGGCACCTGAGCGCCATGCGCGCGCGCGACCCCGGCGATTTCATCATCGTCGGTGCTGACGATCACTTGGTCGAACAGCTGCGAATCCAGTGCCGTACGGATCGAACGAACGATCATCGGCACGCCGTCGAACGGCTTAAGGTTCTTGCGCGGTATGCGCTTGCTGCCGCCCCGGGCCGGAATGATGGCGATGCAACTCAACAGTCACTACTCCTCTAGAACCAGCCGCTGCAGTTGCTCGACCACATAGTCCTGCTGTTCATCGGTCAGCAAGGGAAACAGCGGCAGGCTGATCGCCTCGGCGTAATAACGTTCGGCTTGCGGGAAGTCACCTTCGGCAAAACCCAGGTCGCGATAGTACGGCTGCAGGTGCACCGGAATATAGTGCAGGTTCACACCGACACCCGCCGCTCGCAAGCCTTCGAACACTTGTCGATGGCTGAGGTTGATCCGCTCTACCTGCAACCGCACCACATACAGGTGCCACGCCGACTCGGCCTCGGGCTGCGCACTGGGCAGCATCAGCGGCAAGTAGGCCAACAATCGGTCGTAACGCGCCGCCAGTTCACGACGGCGTTCGATGAAGTCGTCGAGCTTGTTCAGTTGAGAAATCCCGAGGGCTGCCTGCAGGTCGGTGATCCGGTAATTAAAACCCAGCTCGACTTGCTGGTAGTACCAGGGACCGTGGCTGGGCTCGGTCATCTGCTGCAGATCGCGGGTCATACCGTGGCTGCGCAAGCGCTGCAAGCGCTCGGCCAGGTCCGCACGATTGGTCAGGACCATGCCGCCCTCGGCGCTGGTGATGATCTTCACCGGATGAAAACTGAACACCGTCATTGCTGCGAAATCGCCGCACCCCACCGGACGCCCGGCATAGGAGGCACCCACCGCGTGGGAGGCGTCCTCGATGACCGTGAAACCATAACGCTCGGCCAGTTCGGCGATCTTGCGCATGTCGCAGCTTTGGCCTGAGAACGCCACGGCCACCAACACCTTCGGCAGCGTCCCGTCACGTTCGGCGTCTGCCAGTTTCGATTCCAGCGCGTAGGCGTCGAGGTTCCAGGTCAGCGGATCGATGTCGACGAAATCCACCTCGGCGCCGCAGTAGCGACCGCAATTGGCAGAGGCCAGAAAGGTGTTCGGCGTGGTCCACAAGCGGTCGCCCGGCCCGAGTCCCGCCGCCAGGCAAGCAATGTGCAGCGCGGCAGTGGCGTTGCACACCGCGACCGCGAAATCGGCCTGGCAACGCTCGGCCATGGCCTGTTCAAAACGCTCGATGGTCGGCCCCTGGGTCAGCCAGTCAGACTGCAACACCGCCACCACCGCGTCGATGTCTGCCTGATCGAGACTTTGCCGACCGTAAGGAATCATGCCGGCAACCCGGCGTGCAGGTCGGCGATCTGGCCCACCGACAGGAAGTGCGGGTTGGTGTCGGATCGGTATTCGAAGTCTTCACTCACAGGTCGGCCCTGCTCGCCTGTGTTATCGACGGCGAAATCCACGTCGACGCTGGTGAAACGAATCGACGGCTGAATCGTGTAGTGATCGGCGAATTCCAGGGTCATGCGCGCATCGTCCAGCGGCACCATCAATTCATGGAGTTTTTCACCAGGACGAATACCGACGTTCTTGTGCGGCAAGTGTTCCGCCATGCCCAGCGCCAGATCGACGATGCGGATCGATGGAATCTTCGGCACAAACACTTCGCCGCCGTGCATGCGAGCGAAGCTGTCGAGTACGAACTGCACGCCGTGATCGAGGGTGATCCAGAAACGCGTCATGCGCTCATCGGTAATCGGCAACTCTGTTGCGCCTTCGTTGATCAGCTTGCTGAAAAACGGCACGACAGAGCCGCGCGAACCTGCCACGTTGCCGTAGCGGACCACGGCAAACCGCGTCTGCTGTTCGCCGGCAATGTTGTTGGCGGCCACGAACAGTTTGTCCGACAGCAACTTGGTGGCGCCGTACAAATTGATCGGGCTGGCCGCCTTGTCGGTGGACAGCGCGACGACTTTTTTCACGCCGTTATCGATCGCCGCAGCGATGATATTTTCCGCGCCGTTGACGTTGGTGCGGATGCATTCAGTCGGGTTGTACTCCGCCGCCGGGACTTGTTTCAGAGCGGCGGCATGCACCACGTAATCGATACCGCGCATGGCCTGACGCAAGCGCTCGCCATCACGTACATCGCCGAGGAAGTAGCGCATGCACGGCGCATTGAACGTCTGCTGCATCTCGTACTGCTTGAGCTCGTCGCGAGAGAACACCACCACCCGTTTAGGCTGGTATTGCTCCAGCAGACGGCGGATGAAATTGCGCCCGAATGAACCGGTGCCACCGGAGATGAATATCGATTTACCGTTGAACATGCCTTGAGTCCTTCTACCTGTCAGCAGGCTTAAGCAAGCAACTGCGCCCAGTTCACACTGGAAGCGTCGCCGAGGGTAAAGCCCTTGCCGGTCAAGGCCAGGTTCTGGTTGTAAGCCGAATCTTGGGCAAAACGCGCTTGCCACTTGTCTTGCAGGGCTGCGGCGGTTTGCGGTGCGTCAGGCAACAGGCCCGGGTGCAGCATTTGCGCTTGAGGGCACCAGACGATCAGGTAACCGGCGTCGGCGACTTTCAGGCACAGGTCGATGTCTGCGAAGGCTTCGTCGAAATGTTCTTCGTCCAGACCGCCGACCGCTTCATACAGGTCTTTGCGAACCATCATGCAGGCCCCGGACACCGCCGAGTAGTTCTGCTCCACCTGATGGCCGTTCATGTAGCCTTTGGCATCTTTGCGCTCATCGATAAACACCGAGCCCAGCACGCCATTGAGGCCCAGCACCAGGCCGGCTTGCGTGGTGACGCCACGAATGTCCATCAGCTTGGCGCCGACAATCCCGACTTCCGGACGCTGGGCCTGGTTCAACAGGCTGTCGAGCCAGTTGGCGTTGACCACTACGGCGTCAGTAGACATCAGCACCACGTAGGCACCCTTGGCCTCACGCACGGCAAAGTTATGCAGCGCCGAGGCGCTCAGACGCTCGCCGGTACGCAGGACGCGCAGGCGATCGTCCTTACCTTCCAGGCTGGCCAGCCAGGTCAGCAATTCTTCGGACTGGCTGTGGTTATCGGCGATCAGAATTTCGTGCTGCTGATAACGGGTGCGTTGCAGTACGCTGACCACGGCTTGTTGCAGCGACTCGAAATTGTCCTGGCTGTGCAAGATGATCGAGACCTTCGGCCGTTCGGCGTGCTGGTAGTTGATCTGCCAGGTCTGCGGCAATTCGCAGCTGATCTGAGCGCGATAACCGCGCTCCTTGAGGGAACGTGTCAGGGTCTGACGTTCGTGGGCGTTTTCCTCGGTTGACGGCGCGTTGCAGATCAGCAGCGGCTCGGCCAGATGTGCCAGGCCACCCAAGCCGCCGTCTTCGATCAGGCGCAACACCAGATCGAATTCCAGTGCCGACGCGTATTCAGTCGAGTAACCACCCGCCTCGACCAAGACGTCACGCTGGATCAACCAGTGACGGGCCATCATCGACGGCACGGTTTGCAGCAGATCGAGGTTGACGCCTGGACGGAACACATCGCTCAGGGAACCGTTTTCCTGACGCTGGATTTCGTCCATGGACACGGCGCGCACGCCTTCGGCACCCAACAATTCGAGGCTCGCGCGCAGCAGGCCGCTGGCGGTGAACTGATCACCGGCCTCGGCCAGCACCAGCCAGTCGGCGGTGGACTGGGTCACACTCTGGTTGATGCGTTCGACATAGTTGGTGGCGGTGACCTTGACGAAGTGCACCGTGTCACGCGCCGTGGTGGTCGCTGGCAAATCGCCGGTGGTAAACACCACCACCTTGAACGCTTTGCAGTGACCACTGACCAGGCTGTCGAAGGTGGTCTGCAACTTGACCATGTCAGCGTCAAGGTCCAGCAAGAGAATGCCGAATTGCGGACCGCCGTTGTGTTTGGCCAGGTGCGCACTGATCGACTTGAGTTGCTTTGCGTCAGGATTGCGCGCTTCGATCCAGTTCAGCAGGCGACCGGACGGCATGTTCTCGAACAACGACTGTTCGTCCTGTTTCGGCACCGACACGAGACGCTTGGCCCAGGCTTGCAGCTTGACGCCCTCCTCCTCTTCTTCGGTGCCCTGCAACGACTCGGCCAGACGCGCAACCACGGTGCGGTTGAACGCATAGAGGCTCAGTGCTTCCCACAAACGGGCACGCAGAGTGCGGTCGTTATCATTGGGATGAACGCGCATCAGCTCATGTTGCTTGAGCAAGATGCCTTCCAGTTCCTGCAACTGCAGTTTGCCGGCCGGCATGGTGTGCAGGAGGAATTCGAATTCAGTCAGCAGATCGAACACCGGCTGGTTGTAGAACGGCATTTCGACAAACTGCTCGGTGTTGAACGTGCGCACCGGCTCTTTGCCAGACTCCAGCCAGGCCGAGGTGAAAATCAGCGTGCCTTTCAGCGAACGCATGTTGTTCAGGCAGTCGGCCATGGTGGCGAAACTGTCCAGCGCCACCTGCTTGCCCTCGGCCAGCGTCTTGTGGCTCATGCCGGTCGGCAATGAGGCCAGAAACTCGGCGAAGCGCTCGCGGTCGGCCACGGTTTTTGCGTCTTTGAGCGTCAACACCGTCAGCACGTTGGTGTTGTGCTCCGAGGCCCCGTAAGGGATTTCCCGCACGGCGAACGGGATCGGCAAAATCCGCGCCTTGGCCCGAGCGAGCATGTAATAGGCATGGCCGATTTCCTGCCATTCGAAGCTGGTGCCTGGCAGCAAAGCGTTGTGCCAGTCTTGCAGCAGCTCGGTGCGGCTGACCGCGTAGAACGGCGGCAGGAAGTGCCCCATGAATTGCATCAGGCGATCTTCGGCTTTATCGGAGCAGTAATCTTCCGGCCCCTTGCGGTCGCGGCGGAAGTAATTCACTTCCGTGGCGCGGGCCAGGTACATGATCCCGTAGCCGTGGGCCATGCCGTAATCGGCGTTGTCTTCGAGGAACTCCAGCGACTCGGTGACCGCATCGTGGATCAGGAAATCGTCATCAGCCGCCAGCACCATGTACGGCGTGGTCACCTGGTTCACGCCATAGGCGAGTTTTTCCTGGAGCCCGGTGTAGGTGAACTGCGGCAGGTGCCGGTAATCGACCATCGGGTAATCGCGGGTGATGTTTTCATCGCTTTTCAGCGAAGAATCCAGGACCAGGATCGTGCAGGGATAGCTGCTGTAGTACTGCAAGGTGCGCCGCAGGTAGGCGTTGCGGTTGTGGGAAATCACCACCACCGTCAACCGTTCTTTCAGCGATGCCACATCGTTACGAGCAGTGTTTTGAACGCGCATATCTCTATCCCCACAACCGGCCAAGCGCCGAGAACCCAGATTCAATAATGATTAACGAACGCGACGCAGGTAGCCGTCCGGCGCCACGGTGATCAGCAGCTTGTTCTGCAACTGACGGTCGATCTCGAAGTCAGCGTTTTCTTCCAGGTATTTCCACACGGCAGTCTTCGGGTTGTCGCCCGGGCCCCATTGACGATCCGGGAAGAAGTCGGCCGGCATGTCTTCAACCACGGTGTCCATCACCACGCAGTAGCTGTCGACCGAGACCAGTGGCGCATACAAGCGCAGCTCTTCCAGCACGTGGTCGTGGGTGTGGTTGGAATCCAGGACCAGAATGACTTTTTTGCCTTCGGCCGCTGCGCGCACTTGCTCGGCGATGGCCGCGTCGATGCTCGAACCTTCAATCATTTTGATGCGCTTGCTCATCGGGTGGCATTCGATGGCTTCGCGGTTGTGCGGGCGAATGTCGAGGTCGATGCCCAGCACTTCACCGTGGCCTTGCAGTTCCAGCAACGAGGCGTAGTAGATGATCGAACCGCCGTGGGCGATGCCGCATTCAATCACAAGGTCGGGTTTGACCTGCCAGATGATTTCCTGCATCGCCATCATGTCTTGCGGCAACTGAATGATCGGACGGCCCATCCACGAGAAGTGGTAGCTGTACTTGTGCTTCGCCGACTGGTTGAAGAAATCCTGGGCCAGGCCGGTGAGTTTCTGGTCGTCGCCCTGGGCTGCGATTTCTGCCTGGCATTCGGCTTCGAAGGCTGTATTGATGGTGTTGTCAGTCATTTTTCTAATCTCAATAGTCACTGGAACGAAGCGCTGTCGACGGCGTGATAGACGTAGCGTCCATCGGTCATCCGCTTGATTTCTTCGAGGTAGTTGGAGTTCATCACAAACAGGTTGGCGCCTTCGGGCAACGCATCCATGGCCTCTTGCGGCGAGGACACCCGCACGCCGCTCAGGGGCAGATACCGGCCCTGTTTGGCCGGGTTGATATCCACCACGCGATCCACCGCCACACCGGCCCGCTGCAGGAACAGCGAATAGATCACGCCTTTGGACGACGCGCCCCAGATCACCGAACCCTGCTCGGGGGCGGCTTGAATGATCTGCACCGCGCGCTCGAGGCTGCTGGTGAAACCCTGTGGCAACTCAAGGCGCGGCACCGGTTGTTCCGGGGTCAGGCGCAAGGTCGCCAGGTCCGCCACGATGTACAGGTATTGGCCACCGAACAGGTGACCGGCCTCGTGCACCGTGCCGAACATCCGGCGCAGATCGTCGAGGCGGAAGTAATTGACGTGCTCGTAGAACAGGTCGAACCAGGCGCGGTGCTCCAGGATCCAGTCGAAGCACGGCACTTCGATGTAGATTTGCCCGCCCTGATTGGCGTCGGCTATTTCAGCGAGGAAACTCACTGGATCCTGAATGTGCTCCAGCACATGGCGCAGCACGATCGCGTCCGCCGCCAAGCCCAGGCCTCGAGTGAACGGTGCCTTGATCACATCGGCGTTGCTGCCTTCGTAGGCCGGGTCGATGCCGGTGATGGCGTAGCCCAGGCTTTTCAGCAGCTCCAGGAAGTAGCCTTTGCCGCAGCCGACTTCGATCAGTTCCTGACCCTTGAAGTGACGGGCAATGATGCCTTCGACATCGCTCAGGTGCTTCTGGAACTGGCCCGAGTGCGCCTGCTCGTTCTGGTAGTCAGCGTCGTAGCTGAGCTTGTCGGCATCGAAGGCCTGGTTGAAGATCAACCCGCTCTTGTCGTCCTGCACCAGGACCATGTCGGCGCACGCTGACGCTTTCGCCGACGCAGGGTCGGCAAAGGTGCGGTTCTGCAACACCGGCAGGTCGGCGACCCGATACAACTCATGCCTCATGCTCTGCTCCCAGTAGCTGTTGCAAACGGTCCGCCACGCCCCAGAACGCCATGGGTTCGTGGGTCGGGTATGGGTAATGACCGAGGTTCAGACGGATCGCCGCGCCACGTTCCTGCAGTCGCTGCTCGACCAGCGCCCGCACCGAAATCGGCTGGCCGCTGGAACAATTGATCACGCCGTCGAATTCACGGTGTTGCACGATGGCGGCGAGGTAGCCGGCGGCCGTCTCGATCGCCAGGTAATCGCGCAACTGTTCGCCGGCCGACATATTGAAACTGGCGTCACCGGCATCGATGGCCCGGTCCAGCGCCGCCAGCAAACTGTTCGGGTTTTGCCCCTCGCCGTGCAGGTAAAACAGCCGCGCCCATTGCAGGGTGAACGGTTGAACCCGCTGCAGATTTTCGAGGAACAGGCGCAGTGTGTTCTTTGCCAAGCCATAAGGATTACTTGGCTGTGGCGCGGTTTGCTCGCCGAGCGGACCGCTCTGCAAGCCGTATTCAAAGCAGGTGCCGGTGACCAGCACTTGCGAAACGCCCGCCTCGACCGCGCCCTTGATGAACCGATAGTCGGCCATCAAGTTGTGCTCGAAGTGAAACAGCGCCTGATAGTTCGGCAACCCAGGCCAAGCCAGGTGCGCCAACGCGTCGATGCCATCGGTCAGCGCGGCGATGTCGAGGTCGGCGGCGTGAATATCCGCCGCAACGAATTCCACGGCATTGATCCACGGCATGTTCGCAGCGGTCTCGACGTTACGTGCCACCGCGCGGACTTCGCAGCCGCGGGCGAGCAAGGCCTCGACCAGATGGCGACCGACGAACCCGGTCGCCCCGGTGACCAGGACCTTCACAGGACGGTCAACTCAGGCACGGCGATGACAAAGCGGCCGCCCCACTCGCGCACCTGGGCCAGTTGCTGACTGACTTCGTGCAACAGGTTCCACGGCAGCACCAGGACGTAATCGGGTTTTTCCAGATCGATCTGCGCCGGCGACACAATCGGGATGCGACTGCCTGGCAGGTATTTGCCCTGCTTGTGCGGATTGGCGTCGGCGACCCAGGCCAGCAGGTCCGGCTTGACCCCGGCGTAGTTGAGCAAGGTGTTGCCCTTGGCCGCGGCGCCGTAACCGACCACGCGCTTGCCATCGGCTTTGGCCTGCAACAGGAAACACAGCAGTTCGTGCTTGATGCGCTCGGCGGCGGGCGCGAGGGTCGCGTAGTACTCGGGGGTTTTCACCCCGGCGTCGCGTTCGGCTTGCAGTTGCTCTTGAACCGCTGGCTGGACTTCCCGGCGCAGACCATCAAAGCGCTGAACGAACACGCGCAGCGATCCACCATGGGTCGACAGCTGACTGACGTCGAACACTTCCAGACCGTTGCGCTCGCACAGGGTCTGCACCGCGGTCAGCGACAGGTAGGAATAGTGCTCGTGATACAGCGTGTCGAACTGCTGCCCGGCCATCAGGGCCAGCAATTGCGGAAATTCGAAGGTCGCCACGCCGGTCGGTTTCAGCAATGTCGCGAAACCACCGAGGAAATCATTGATGTCCGGCACATGGGCCAGCACGTTATTGGCCGCCATCAGGTCGGCGGACCAACCGTCGGCGATCAATTGCGCAGCCGTGTCGCGGCCGAAGAACAGCTCGCGGATCTCCAGGCCTTTTTCTCGCGCCGCTTGCGCGGTGCTGCGGGTCGGCTCGACGCCCAGGCAGGGAATGCCGCGCCCGGCCACGTACTGCAGCAGGTAGCCATCGTTGGCGGCGATTTCCACCACGCGGCTGTCGGCGTTCAGGCCGAAGCGTTCGACCATCTCGGCCACGTACTTATCGGCATGAGCCAGCCAGGTGCTGGAAAACGAACTGAAATACGCGTACTCGGCATCGAACAGGCTATCGGCGCTGGTGTAATCCTCGGTCTGCACCAGCCAGCACTGCTGACACACCGCCACTTTCAGCGGCACCCATTGCTCGGCTTGCTCAAGTTGATCGGCGCGCACATAGGCGTTGGACGGCGGCGAGGTGCCGAGATCGATCAGCGGCAAGGCCAGGGAAGTCCCGCAACCACGGCAGTTCATACACACACTCCAGCGAAGTGTTCATCGAGCAAGGGATGGCTGGAATCCCGTGCCGACAGATTATTGACAGGCAACGGCCAGGCAATCTCCAGCCGTGGATCATTCACGCTCAAACCACCCTCGTGCACAGGCGTGTAGTCAGCGCTGTGCAGGTAGAGCAATTCGGCGTCGTCAGTCAGGGACTGGAAACCGTGGGCGAACCCGGCCGGAATCAACAGGCTGCGACCGTCGCCGGCGCGCAGGTGTTCGGCGTGCCAATGCAGGAAGGTCTCGGAGTCGGGGCGCAAATCCACCGCCACGTCCCAGACTTCACCGCGCAGGCAGGTGATCAGCTTGGCTTCCGGCGCACTCGCGTTCTGGTAATGCAGACCGCGCACACTGCCGCGTTCGCGGGTGCAGGAATGGTTGATCTGGCGAATATGAAACGGCTCGCCGAACGCGCTGAGGCTGCCTTCACAGAACAGCCGCGCAAAGTGTCCGCGTTCATCTTCGAAGCGTTTGTGCTGCACGCTGAACAGCCCGGCGAGCGGCAATGGTTTCAACAGAAACTCGCTCACAGCGCGCCTCGGTACAGGTTCAACTGGCCCAGGGTGATAGCGCGCATGTCGTCGCCGTTTTGCCACGCCAGGTGCCAGTCGAGGGTCTGGGTCAGGCACTGCTGCAACGACCATCGCGGTTGCCAGGCCAACAGTTGACGGGCGCGGCTGCTGTCCAGACGCAACAGACCGGCCTCATGCAAATCACTCGGCTCGATGCGCAAACCACGGGCTTGCGGCCAGCGGCTGGCAAGCAATTCGACGACTTCGCCGACGCTGCACATGTCCGCTTCGCTCGGCCCGAAGTTCCACGCACCGGCAAATGCCGGACCTTTTTCATAGAGGCCGGCGGCTAGTTGCAGGTAACCGGCCAGGGGCTCCAGCGCGTGCTGCCACGGGCGCACGGCTTGTGGGTAGCGCAGGGTCACGGGTTCGTCGGCGGACCAGGCTTTGAGCACATCGGGGATCAAACGCTCTGGTGCAAAATCACCGCCGCCCAAGACGTTGCCGGCACGCGCGGTGGCCAGGGCCAGACCGTGCTCGGCATGCTTTTCCGCCGGGAAGAACGAAGCGGCGTAAGACTGTGCCAACAACTCGCAACAGGCTTTGCTGCTGCTGTAGGGATCGTGCCCGCCGAGGGCTTCGTTTTCACGGTACGGCCACAGCCATTCCTGGTTGGCATAGACCTTGTCGGTGGTCACCAGCACACAGGCGCGCACGCCGCCGACTTGGCGGATCGCTTCGAGCAGGTTGAGGGTGCCCATGACGTTGCTGGAGTAAGTCCCCAGCGGGTCGCGATAAGCTTCGCGCACCAACGGCTGGGCCGCCAGGTGCAGGACGATTTCCGGCTGGGTCTCGGCGATCAGCTCCAGCAACGCGCCGAGGTCACGCAAGTCGCCGCGCTGATCGTTGATGCCTTCGTGCACCCGCGCCAGCTCGAACAAGCTCGGCTCGGTCGACGGGTCCAGCGAAAAACCGCTGACCTCGGCGCCGAGGCTTTGCAGCCACAACGTCAACCAACTGCCTTTGAAGCCGGTATGGCCGGTCAGCAGGACCCGCTTGCCGCGCCAGAACTCCGGGCTCAGTCCCATTGTTTCCATGGGGCCTCCCCGCTCAGCCACAACTGCTCAAGGTGGTTTTTGTCGCGCAGGGTGTCCATCGGATGCCAGAAACCGTCGTGCTGGAAGGCTTGCAGTTGCTGTTCGCTGGCCAGCGCGGCTAATGGCTCGGCTTCCCAGGAGGTTTGATCGTCGGCGATGTAGGGCAGCACTTTGGGTGACAGCACGAAGAACCCGCCATTGATCCAGCCGCCATCACCGCGTGGTTTCTCGATGAAGCCTTTGACGCTGTCGCCGTCGCGCTCCAGAGCGCCGTAACGACCCGGTGGCTGCACGGCGGTGACGGTCGCGAGTTTGCCGTGGGTCAGGTGGAAGTCCACCAAGGCGCCAATGTTGAGGTCCGAAACGCCGTCGCCGTAGGTGAAGCAGAACGCTTCTTCGCCTTCCAGGTAACGGGCGGCGCGACGCAGACGGCCACCGGTCATGGTGTCTTCGCCGGTGTCGATCAGGGTGACGCGCCACGGTTCACTGTAGTTCTGGTGGACGTCCATGCGGTTGTTGCACATGTCGAAGGTGACGTCGGAGGTGTGCAGGAAGTAGTTGGCGAAGAAATCCTTGATCGCGTAGCCCTTATAGCCAAGGCAGATCACGAAGTCATGAATCCCGTGGGCGGAGTACTGTTTCATAATGTGCCAAAGAATTGGCTTGCCGCCGATTTCGATCATCGGCTTGGGCTTGAGGTGCGACTCTTCGCTGATCCGCGTACCGAGACCACCTGCCAGAATTACTGCCTTCATCGCTGTCCTCTTGCTCTTCGCGCGGCCCTGCCACCCCCGCGAGGGTTGGCGAACCGTCAGATGCACATCATTTACCCGCAGCCACTGGGGCCTTCACGTGTTTTGAGGTGAAGGTTTTATGGCGATATGCGGGGGACTTGCAGGAAGTGAGCCAATTGTTTGGGGTCGGCGACTGGTGGGGGTTGGAGGGATTTGGGATTTGGGATTTGTGTACATATCCGTTTCTGCGGTAACGGCTACTTATGGTTTCGCTCTTACAGCGACTCACTTTTCCAGACGCCGAAAAGTAAGCAAAAGGCTTCGCCCCGGCGTACGGCGCCTCGCTGAGGCTCCGCGTTCCCTCGCTACGGTGTCCATCAGGGGGCATCGCCTACGGTCTGCTTCACGCCCTGAGCGTTTCCGCCGCACGGCGCTACGCGCCTAACCCCCTGATGAACACCTACGCTCGGCCTGCCGAAGGGGCGAGAGATCAAGATCAACGTCAAAAGCCAAAGCCAAAGCCAAAGCCAAAGCCAAAGCCAAAGCCAAAAGGATCGCAGCCGTCGAGAAGCTTGCGTACATCCGAAAGAACAGGTCGGCTGTCGGGCCGACATCGCTGGCAGGCCAGCTCCCACAGGGGTTTGGTGTACACCTGCAAGAGATAGGTCGGCTGTCAGGCCGCCATCGCTGGCAGGCCAGCTCCCACAATGGATCGGCGTACGCCTTCCGCTTCTCACCACTCATCAGGCCGAGCGTTAGCTCGCCTTCAGCTTTTGATCTTGATCTGCCCGCCCCTTCGGGAGGCTGAGTGGAGGTGTTCATCCGGGGAGTGGCGCGCAGCGCCGTTCGACGCAGTCGAACACGCTGCATGTAGGTCGTCGCGAAGCAGACCGGAGGGCAGTGTCCCCGGATGGATACCGCAGCGAAGGAACGCCGAGCCCAGGCGAGGGGCCGGACGCTCGGGGCGAGCCTTTTTTTGCTTACTTTTTTTTGGCGTTTGAAAAAAAAGTGAGTCGCCGTAAGGGCGAAACCGCCAGCCGCCGTTACCGCAGAAACGGATATGTACACCAAACAATCAATCAATCAATCCGGCAACCACCCCCAAAGCCAGTGCTGCAGATTATCCCCCCGCAACATAAAGTCCCGATGCACCGCCTCCCGCAATTGATCCCCCATGCGATAGCTGGCATCCGGATCAGCCAGGTGCATACGAATCGCCTGCAACCACTCCTCAGTACTGTTACTCACCACCTTGGTACACGGCAGGAACCCGTCATACGCCCGGGTATCAGTGCAAATCACCGGATAACCGCACGCGCCATATTCCAGCAACCGCAAATTGCTTTTGCAGTCATTGAAGATATGAAACTCCAACGGTGCCAAGGCGAGATCAAGGTTCAAGCTCGCCAGCTTGTACGGGTAACTCTGCAAATCGATCGTGCCATAGAACTCATGGATGTACGGGCGCAAAGCGTCCGGGCACATGCCAAAGAACACCCACTCCACCTCATTGGCCAGTTCGCGAACCACGTCGGCAATGATTTCCAGGTCGCCGGTGTGGCTGGTGCCACCGCCCCAGCCAACCCGTGGTTTTTTCGAGGTGCGACGCTGACTGGTCAGCGTCGCCCACGGATCTGGCGGCAACATGTTGGGCACCACGCGTATCTCGCTGTGCATGCTCGACAGCGAATCGGCCAGCGCCTGCGTGGTCACCACGACGCGGTCGCACAGAGCAACGCACTCACGCAACATCTGCTCGGTGTTGATCGGCTTGTTGCGGGCGTGGGTGTTCTTTTTCGGCGTGCTGATAATGTAGTCGTCCAGCTCGAAAATCCGCAGGGCGCTGGAGTATTTCTTCATGCGCAGAATGTCTGCCGCCGAACCGTCGCTATAGCGCCCCTGCAAGATAATGGTGTCCGGCGACAGCCGCTCGATTTCCACGGTCGACGGCGACTCGTAGGCCACTCGCGAAATGACTCGCCCGGCGGCCTCAAGCTCGGCCAGAGGCGCGGTCACACGGTAATGCCCGATCGCTGATTCATTGACCGGCAAGCCGAGAATCAGCGGCAGGTCGCGATGGCAGAACGGGTTCCAGTTGTTGCGCAGCGAAGGCTCCAGACTGAAGCTCGCCACACCGAGCGTCAGCGCCGGGTTGTAGGCCGGATCACGGGAGATTTTCGGCAGCCACTTTTTGTAGAAGGTTTCGTGCTCAAGCACCTGCGCCTGTACATCGGCCGGCGAGGTTGCGGGCGAGGTTTCTTCACCCATCATCACGGTCGCAAAAGGTGTCCAGACGATCAGGTAGCCGTTTTTATCCGCCCGGAGGCACAGATCAACACCGCCGAGCCCAAGGTTGAATTTAGCCTCATCCAGCTGACCCAGGCTGTCGAACACCTCTTTGCGCACCATCAGGCAATCACTGCTGACAGCGCTCCAGTTCTGCGCCACCTGCAGACGCTGCATGTAGCCTCGGGCACTGGCATGCTCGCCGAAAAATGGCGAATTGGCAGGCCCGGCCAACCCCAGAATCAGACCGGCGGAGACGATCGCACCGTTGGCACCCAGCAACCGCGCGCCCACAACGCCGACTTCCGGACGCTGCGCGTGATTGAGCAGTTCAGCGAGCCAGTCGTCCGCACAAATCACACTGCGCGGGCTGAGCGTCAGCAGGTACTCGCCACGTGCCTGGCAGGCAGCGAAGTTGACGATGGCGGCCTCACCGGAGCGCCCGTCATAACGCAGCACCCGCAGCATGGCCGCGCCCAACTGAGCCATGGCGCCCAGCCATTCGGCCATCGCCGCATCACCGCGCCCCTCATCGACAATCAGGATCTCGTATTCGGTGTAAGTGGTCTTTTCGATCAGGCTTTCGGTGCAACGCTGCAAGGCCGACAGCGAGGTGCCCGCGGCAATGATGATCGAGACCACAGGCCGGTGAGCGTGCAGGTAATCGATGCGTTTGAGCAGCGGCAACTCTTCATTGCGAATCCGGTGCTCGAGACCGATGCGGGTCAAGTGCGCGCTGACCACCGCCTCACTGCCCTCAATCACTTCAGGCAACGACAGCCAATCGGCAAAGGTCAGGGTCGACTCCACCTGAATCTCGGCAATGTGCTCGATGGTGTGCAACCCGGCCTCTTCAACCAGGCGCCAGAGCAGATCATGCGGCGCCAGTTCGCCGTGAGCCGAATCGAAGCCACCCACCGCCAGAAAGCGCTGACGCTCGAACGCCAGCGCCCGCCCGATGTAAGGATAAGAACGCATGAGGTCGAGATTGAAACCCGGCTTGAACACCGGTTCGATGGACTCACCTTCGACCAGCGCGCCTTCATCGCTGTAGGCGCAAAGCATGCCTGGCGTACCGGCGATGCGTTCGGCCAGCACCAGCAACGCCGACTCACGTAGCGTGTCACCCGCCCGCAGCAGATAAAACCAGTGCGCGCCTTCGAGTTGCGGCACCACGCCATTGAGCTGTTGCGACCAGTTGTCCTCAAACGGTAGCTGCAGCACCTTGTCGTTGGCATCGCAGTCAGCGTTGGACAGCACGATCACTGCTTGCGGTGCGTACAGTTGAGTGCCGATGCTGGCTAGCGTGGCGTTGAGCGCAACGCTGTCGGATTCAGTGTCGATGATGATCGGCACCAGGTTCGGACGCACGGCCCAGCGGCTGATACGTTCCGGCATGTGCCGCGCTTCAGCCGGGTTGAATTTGCGAACCGACAGCCACTCGCGATAGAACTCGGCATAGCTTTCGCTATTGCCACCCACTCGACCATTGACCACGGTGTTGCGGTTGCCCAACACGCGCACCACACACAACTCTTCCCACTGGCGCGGCTCATAAGAGGCCTTGCTCAACTCAACGCTGCGCACCCAACCCGAGGCCGGTGCCGACTCGCCGCCGCGTGCTGTCAGCATTTGCGCCAGCCATTCCCATTCCTGCACGGCGGCCCGAGTCATTTCCAGGGTTTTGCTCAGGCGCTCCGGGTACAGACGCTCGGTACTCAGCACCGTGTTTATCGCCACCAGGTTACCGCGACGCAACAGGCACACGAACAACGCAAAATCGAGCATCGCGACAAAGCCGGAACCTTCCTGAATCAACGCAGGCAACAGCTCCAGCACATCGGCACGACGCATCAAAGTCGAGCTGAAGTTGCCGATGAAATTTTTCGGTGTGCTCTCGAAAATCGCCAACATGTCATCGCCTTTGAGCAGCGAATCGAGGGGCGAAAACCGGCAGTTATCGATGCGTGGCGGCAAGATGAAATTGTTGGCATCGCTCATCATCCGCAGGCCACAAACGAGGGTGGCGTCGGGATGGTCGATCAGTACCCGGGCTTGCATCTCGATGCTGGGCGTGAACAGACGGTCGTCGTCGCACAACACTTTGATGAACTCCCCACGAGCTTCCTTGACGCAGCGCAGCAGGTTCTTTTGCAGGCCAAGACGCTTCGGGTTACGCAGGTAACGAACGGTGTGCACGGGGTCGGCAAACGACTCGACGATGTCGCGAATCTCGTCAGAAGACGAATCGTCACAGATGACGATTTCGACGTTCTCATACGTTTGAGCGAGCGAACTTTCCAGCGCCTGGCTGAAGAAGCGCGGGTTGTAGGCGGGGATGACGATACTGACTAAAGGGTATTGATTCACGACGAAACTCTCGAGCGGCGAGCCCCTGCCCTTTCAGGCAGAGGCTTCGTAACCGCTTAGGAAAAGACGGTTGGCAGCTCGACAGGCACAGACTCAGATCTTGTTGAACAAGCCCAGCTGAGCAATCTTGCTGAAGGCCAGTTGCGACGCTTGCAACATGGTTTGCTGCAAGGTCAGACGAGTCATCACAGCGGCCGGATCGGAATCGCGGATCGACGACTGGGTCTGGGCGTTGGCCAGTACCAGGCTCTGGTTGGTGTCGCTCTGGGTATCCAGGGCCGAACCGCGACCGCCCACCGAACTCAGCGCACTGGACAACTGATCGCTGCCGCTCGCCAGGTTACCGATGCCCGAAGCGAGGGAGGCTTGCAGCTTCTGGGTCAGGATCGGGTCGCCATTGGTTGGCGTGTTCAGCGCAGACTTCAACTGGCTCACGGTGTCCAGAATGTTCTGGGTTTCGTGTGTATTGACGGCCACGCTGAACTGATCGCCTGCCGCCGGTGTGCCGGCCAGGTTGAAGCTCACGCCCGAGGCGGTGGCAACGCCCGCCACCACAGTGCCGGAAGACACTGGCTTGCTGTCGGCTGTCAGCGGTGCCGCGTACAAATCGAATGCGGTGGCACTGGTGAATTTCATCACCGCCGAACCGGTCGGGAAACTGGCGTGGTAAGCCGCCGGGTTGGTGATGCTGCTGCCGGTCACTTGAGTCGCTGACGGGTTGCCCGGGCTGCGGGTTGCCGTGAAGGTGTCAGGCTTGGCCGCCAGAGTGAAACTGTGGCCCGGCAATACGGTCGCCGCGTTATCGCCGGCCGCCAGGTTGATGTTCAGGGTCAACTCGACACCGCGGAAAGACACGCCCTGGCCGGCTTTGGCAGCCGGGTCGAACGCACCGCCCTGACTGGCCTCGGCGGTCACGTCGTTACCGCCCGAGTCGGTGATTTTCAACTGGGTACCGCTGACGAAGTCGACGGTGTACGGTTCGCCCGCACGGAATTTGCTGTTGTAGGTCACGCTCGACGACACCTGGCCATTGGACAGGACCACGCGGCCGTCATCCACGGCCGGCGCGGTCATGGTGACCTGGCTGCGGCTGGTATTGATCGCCTGCTGGAACACTTCCCAACCGGTGCTGTTGGTCGCCATCGACATGGTGTCGCCGATCGCCAGGTCAAGGGTCACCTGGTCACCGTTGTAGCTGTAGGTGCCATCGCTGTTGCGCGAGAACGGCGCGGTATCGCCCTTGGAACCGGCGAAGATGTATTTGCCGTTCTCGTCCTTGCTGTTCATCAGGCCCAGCAACTGTTCTTCGATCTGACCCAGCTCTTTGGCGTTGGCCTGACGGTCGGCATCGGTGTAGCCACCGTTGCCGGCACCGACCGCCAGTTCCTGGGCGCGCTGCAGCACGTTGTTGATGCTGGTCATCACCGCTTCGGTCTGACCCAGGGTCGCCTTGAGGGTGTTGGTGTTGGCCTTGTACTGATCGAGCATTGACGCCTGTTGGCCCAATTGCAGCAGGCGCGAAGCGCCGACCGGATCATCGGCGGCGGTGTTGACGCGAACCAGGCTGCTGGCCTCTTCGCTGCTTTTGACTACGTTGGCGAAGTTCTTCTGGTAGTTCGCAGCAGAGGACTCGTAAAACTGGGCGGTAGAAATGCGCATGGGCTACGACTCCTTAAAGACTGTTGATCAGTGTGCTGAAGATTTCCTGCGCAGCCTTGATGATCTGCGAAGAGGCGGTGTAGTACTGCTGATATTTGACCAGGTTGCCGGTTTCCTCATCGAGGTCGACACCGGACAACGAGTCGCGAGCGCCTTTGGCATTGGCCAGGATGGCGCCGGTGGCGGCACTGTCGAGCTTGCCCTGAGCGGCTTTTGCACCCACGCCTTCAACCAGTTTGCCGTAGGCGTCGGTCAGGGAAATGCCTTTGCTGGCGCTCCCGGTGTCCACGACCTGCTTGGTTTGCAAACCGGCCAGGGCGGTGCCGTTGCGGTTGTCCATCGTGCCTGGCTGCGCGACGTTGATGTCGATCGCGCTGCCGGTGCCCGGCGAGCCGGCCACGGTCATGTCGAAGGTCGCGGTACGCTGCACGGCCGGCGGACCCGGGTCCATGATCGGCACACCCGCGGAATCCTTGAGAGGGATGCTCAGGCTCAGGGTATTGTTCTGGTTTGGCTTGATGGTGCCGGTGCTGATCTGCACGCCTTTGGCGTCCAGCAACTGGTAAGTCTGGCTGGTGCCGTCGGCCGATGGCGCACCGAATACCACTTTGACTGGCGTCGAGTTCTTGATGCCGTTCTGGATCGCCGTGGTGGTGGCGGCATCGTAAATATCGAGCTTCGTGGTCAGGGTCGGTTGACCGCTGGCCGGGATCGTCAGGGTACCGCTGCCGCCCGGCGTGATGGCCGCGCTCAACGGTGCCGCGATGGCCAGACGCTTGGAGTCGGTCATCTCGGTCTTGATGTTCTCCGCCGCGTTGCGGGTCGGGGTGATCTTGAACGTGTCGCCCGCCGCGGCGGTGCCGCCGGAAAGCTTCAGCGAGAAACCGTCGATCACCGGCGGTGGCGTGGTCAGGGTGCTGAAAGCGCCCATGGACGTGCCATCCGGCAGACGCGAAACGGTGTAGTTGGTGCCGCTGGTGAAGGTGACCTTGTAATCGTTGATGGTCAGCTTGCCGCTGTCCGCGATGGTCACATCAAAGTTGCCTGAACCGGCGCTGTTGCCGACGGTGGCGACACTGCGGCTGGCCATCTGCGCGGCACTGTTGATGCTGTTGAACAGGTTCGAGCCGAACGCACCGTTCTTGTCGATGCCCTGTGCCTGGAGGCTGTTCATCTGATCGGCGACCACCAGGGCCACGCGGCCCAGTTCGTTCATGGCCGGGTCCAGCACGGTGCTGCGATAACGCAGCAGACCGCCCATTTCACCACCGGTCATGACCGAGGTGATGTCGACGGTGGTGCCGTTGCGATTGAGCTGAATGCCCATGCGCGAAGGATCGTTCAGGCTGGGTGCCACGGACAGGGTGCTGGCGGTGCCGCCCATGACCAGCGGCTGGCCGCTGCCCAGGTAAACGTCGAGGTTACCCTCGCGCTCGATGACCTGCGCACCGGTGAAGGTGGAGAGCTGACGCACGGTTTCGTTACGCGCATCGAGCAGCTCGTTCGGCATGCCGCCGGCCTTGGAAATCTCGGAAATCTTCTGGTTCAACTGCGCCACGGTGGCGGCGAGTTTGTTGACCTGGTCGGCCATGTTCGTCAGGTTGCCGTTGACGCTCGCGTTCTGCTGGGTCAACTGGCTGGACACTGAGTTGAAACGATTGCTCAACGCCTGGGCATCGCTAAGCAGCAATTGACGCGACGCGTCATCACCCGGCTTGGCGTTGACGTTCTGCACCGAGGCGAAGAACTTGGTCAGGGCGCCATTGAGGCCGGTGCCGCTGTCCGAGAGCAAGGCGTCGAGCGGGCTGATCTGCCCGGCGTACGCGGCCGCATCGCTGTTGAGCGAGGTGGTGGTCTGCAGTTGCGCATCGAGGTAGCTGTTATAGACGCGGCGCACATCGGCCAGGGTCGTACCGGTGCCGATGTAGACATTGCCGAACTGATTCGAGGCTTTGGTGCCCTGCACGGTTTGCTGGCGTGAGTAACCGGCGGTGTCGGCGTTGGCAATGTTATTGCCGGTAGTCATCAACGAGGATTGGCCTGCGGCCAGACCCGACATCCCGATATTGAGCAAACTCATGGTTCAGACCTTATGCCTTGTGCCTATAGAGGCGTAGTGGAAGCGCCCGCCGCAGCGTAGTTTTGGTAACTCGTCATCTGCTTGGCTATCTGCGAAATCTTGCTTGCGTAGGCCGGGTCGGTTGCATAACCGGCTTTCTGCAGCTCGCGTACAAACTGTTCTGGGTTATCGGCAGACTTCAGAACATCTTGATAGCGATTATTGGTTTGCAGCAAAGTCACCAGGTCATGGAAGCTGTCTTTATACGAGTCGTAGGAACGGAACTCGGCCGTCTCCTTGACCATCTCGCCATTCCTGAATTCGCTGGTGATTGCGCGTGCCGACTCACCCTTCCAACTGCTGCTGGCCTTGATGCCGAACAGGTTGTGGCTGCTGCTGCCATCCTGGGCGCGCATGACCGATTTGCCCCAACCGGTTTCCAGGGCCGCCTGGGCCACCAGGTAACGCGGATCGACGCCGATACGGTCGGCGGCTTCCTTGGCCATCGGCAGCATGGTGTTGACGAATTCGTCGGCGGAGCTGAAGGCTTTCTTCGGAGGCGCCAGTGGAATCTGCGCCATCGCACGACCGTAAACCTGCAAGCGTCCGCTCGATTTGTTATCGGTTGGCGAAGGCAGCCAGTCACCATTGAACAGTGGCCCGGCACCGGTCACTACCGGCGTCGCGGCGCGTTCAGGCAGCAAGGTTTTGTTCGGAGTTGTCGCGGCGGTCGTCGTTGCCGAAGGCACCAGGCCGGCGAGCAAGCGATCGGCCAGTTTCGGCGGCAAGGCCAGACGGCGCTGATTGATCAGCTCCATGTCATTGTGATGGGTGCCCTCGCCTGTCGGCGCTTTCACCGAACGCGAGGCCCACAACGGACGCTGACCATTGAGCCGCGACAGCGGACCGTCGGTGGCGACGGTGCCTGCGGCAATCGGCGTTGGCACCGCGGCTTTCGCCGCTTCCTGCTTGGCGGCGGACAAGGCCGCAGCCTCGCCCGGCGCCAGCGGTTTGTTCTTCGACATCTGCCGCATCAGCACGTCTGCCAGACCAATACCGCCGCCCTCGCGGGACATGGAAACGGCCAACTGCTGGTCGTACATTTCCTGGTATTGCTTGGCCGCCGGCGTGTTGAGCGGATTGTCCTTGCCCAGCGCATCGGTGGCCGAGCGCATGGACTTGAGCATTTCACCGAGGAACAGCGACTCGAATTCCTGCGCCACTTTGCGCATGTTCGCGTCACTGTCCTTGTCGCCGACCTTGAGCTGGTTCAAACGATTCAAGTCCGAATAGGAGCCCGAATCGTTGCTGCTGACACCCAGGCCGCCCTTGCGCATATCCATGGTCGCTGTCCTCAGATCACGATCAAGTCGGCTTGCAACGCGCCGGCCTGCTTCAGTGCCTCGAGGATCGCCATCAAGTCACCCGGCGCCGCGCCGACCTGGTTCACCGCCCGCACGATCTCGTCGAGGGTGGTGCCCGGGCCGAACTTGAACATCGGCTTGGCTTCTTGCTGGGCGTTGACCCGCGAGCGCGGCACGACGGCGGTCTGGCCATTGGACAGAGGGCCGGGCTGGCTGACGATCGGGTCTTCGGTGATGGTCACTGTCAGGCTGCCGTGAGTCACGGCGGCCGGCGAAACCTTGACGTTCTGGCCAATCACGATGGTGCCGGTGCGCGAGTTGATGATGACTTTCGCCACCGCCTGACCCGGGTCGACTTCAAGGTTCTCGAGGATAGACAGATAGTCGACGCGCTGACTCGGATCGAGCGGCGCGCTGACACGGATCGAACCGCCGTCGATGGCTTGGGCCACGCCGGGGCCGAGCATGTCGTTGATCTTGTCGACGATGCGCTTGGCCGTGGTGAAGTCCGAACGATTGAGGTTCAGGGTCAGGCTGTTGCCCTGGTTGAAACCGCTCGGTACCGAACGTTCCACCGAGGCACCGCCCGGAATACGACCGGCCGACGGAACGTTGACGGTAATCTTCGAACCGTCGCGACCTTCGGCATCAAAACCGCCGACCACCAGGTTGCCCTGGGCGATCGCGTAGACGTTGCCGTCGATACCTTTAAGCGGCGTCAGCAGCAAGGTGCCGCCGCGCAGGCTCTTGGAGTTACCGATCGATGCAACGGTGATGTCGACCTGCTGACCCGGCTTGGCAAACGCCGGCAGATCAGCACTGATCGACACGGCGGCGACGTTCTTCAGCTGCACGTTGCCCGAACCCGGCGGCACCTTGATGCCGAACTGCGAGAGCATGTTGTTGAAGGTCTGCAGGGTGAATGGGGTTTGCGTCGTCTGGTCGCCGGTGCCGTTAAGCCCGACCACCAGGCCGTAGCCGATCAATTGGTTGGAACGCACGCCGGAAATACTAGCGATATCCTTCAGCCGCTCGGCTTGCGCGTTGAACGCAGCCGAGAGCATCAGGGCGGCCACCATCAGGTGTTTAAGATTCAACGTAGCCACCTAGAAAGGGAACAGCGGGCTGAGGAAGAAACGGTCGAACCAGCCTGGCTGACTCGCATCGGCGAACGCACCGGTGCCCGAGTAGGTGATGCGCGCATCGGCGACACGGGTCGACGACACGGTGTTGTCAGTGGCGATGTCATCGGAGCGCACCATGCCAGCAATCCGCACCAGCTCATCGCCGGTGTTGAGCGTCAGCCACTTCTCGCCGCGCACGGCGATGATGCCGTTGGGCAGCACGTCAGCGACGGTCACGGTGATCGAGCCGGTCAGGCTGTTGCTCTGCCCGGATTTACTGTCGCCCTTGGTTGCGCGGTCGCCTTCGTAGCCGACGTCCAGGCTCAGACTACCGCTGCCCACTGGATCGCTGGTGCTCAGGCCACCGCCGAAAAACGAGCTCAGACCGATGTCGGTCTTGCTGTTCTTGCCGATTTGCGAGTTGGCATTCTTGCTGGCCTGAGTCCGCTCATTCAGCGTGATGGTGATGATGTCACCGACCCGGAACGCCTTGCGGTCGCTGTACAGGTTCTGTTCGAAACCGGCCTGGTAGATCGAGCCGTTATTGGCGGCAGCCGGCAGCGGCGTGCGCGGCAACACCGGGGCGTAGTAAGGGTCATTGGGCTTGGGCGGCGGAGCGACGCAGCCCGCGAGCACGACGACCCCACTCAGTGCCAGAACAGATACAAAGCGATTCATGACCCTACCTCACGGTGTTGCAGGCGACCTCATGGTCGCCTCATAGACTGATTACAGATTCTGCGTTACGAACGAGAGCATCTGGTCGGCGGTGGAGATCACCTTGGAGTTCATCTCGTAGGCGCGCTGAGTGGTGATCATGTTGACCATCTCTTCAACGGTGCTGACGTTGGACGTTTCCAGGGTGTTCTGCAGCGTGGTACCGAAACCGTTCAGGCCCGGCGTACCGATTTGCGGCGCGCCGCTGGCAGCGGTTTCCAGGAACAGGTTGTTCCCCACGGCTTGCAGGCCGGCCGGGTTGATGAAGTCGGCGGTTTGCAGGTTGCCGATCACCTGGTTGGCCGGGTTACCCGGAACGGTGATGGACACGGTGCCGTCGCGACCGACCGTGAAGGTCTGCGCGTCGTTCGGAATGACGATGGCCGGTTCTAGGGCGAAGCCGCTGGCGTTGACGATCTGACCGTTGGAGTCGAGGTGGAACGTACCGTCACGGGTGTAGGACGTGGTGCCGTCCGGCTGCAGGATCTGGAAGAAACCGCGACCGTCGACGGCCAGGTCCAGCGGCTGCTCGGTGGTTTGCAGGCTGCCGGCGGTGAAGTTTTTCTGGGTGCCGACGATGCGCACACCGGTACCCACTTGCAGACCCGACGGCAGTTCGCTGTCCTGGGTCGACTGGGCGCCTGGCTGGCGTTTGATCTGATAGAGCAAGTCCTGGAACTCGGCGCGGTCACGTTTGAAACCCGTGGTCGACACGTTCGCCAGGTTGTTGGAAATGGTCGTCAGGTTGGTGTCCTGGGCGGACAGACCTGTTTTGGCAACCCATAGAGCCGGAAGCATTCGATTCTCCTCGTGCGCCTGTTTTACGGCGCGACGTTCTGATAATTAGCTGATCTGCAAGACCCGAGCCATGGCCTGGTCATCGTCTTTGGCGGTGTTCATCATCTTGATGTGCAGCTCGAACTGCTTGGCCAGCGCCAGCACCGAGGTCATTTCTTCCACGGCATTGACGTTGCTCGACTCAAGGAACCCGGACACCAGTTTGACGCCCGCATCGGCTTGCGCCGGCTTGCCGTCTTTGGTGTGGATCGAACCGTCCAGGCCCTTGGTCATGTTCTTCAGGTCCGGGTTGACCAGTTTGATGCGGTCGACTTCAGCCATCACACGCGGGCCTTCGCCCATCGCACGGATGCTGATGGTGCCGTCTTCGCCGACTTCGATCTGCTGCTCGGGCGGCACGGCGATCGGTCCGCCATTGCCCATCACCGGCATACCGTTGCCGGCCCGCAGCACGCCCAGGGCGTCCACGTTCAGGCTGCCGGTGCGCACGTAGCTTTCTGCGCCATCGGGGGTCTGCACGGCGATCCAGCCATTGCCTTGCACCGCGACGTCGAGGTCACGACCGGTTTGAACCAGCGAACCTGGAGAGAAGTCGGTGGCCGGTCGCTCGGTCATGGCAAACGCACGCGCCGGAAAGCTGTCACCAAACACCGGCATCGAGCGGGCCTGTTCCAGGTCCTTCTGAAAACCGTTGGTGGAGATGTTTGCCAGGTTGTTGGCATGAGCCTTCTGCGCCAGTGCATTCTGGCTGGCGCCGGTCATTGCCACATAAAGGTACTTATCCACGCTCTTTCCTCTGCATGCCGGACGTTTGCCGTCCACCGCTGTACTGCTGAGCGACAAGCAATTTACAGACCAACTTTTTTCTGACGACGCGAGGCCCGGCAAACAAAGGACTTGAGGGGTTTTGCGGGAATTGGGGAAATGTATCGGAGACGAAAAACCGGCGGAGTTATGCCGTTTGGTGGCAAGTGCCGACTCCACGGGCTCAACCGAACCCTTGTAGCAGCTGTCGAGCACCGCGAGGCAGCGTTCGGCGACGAAGCCGTCGCAAATCCGGCATGCAAGGTTTTCCTGACACACCGCGGTGTCTGGCTTCACGACTGCTGCGCAGCCGAACGCTGCCTCGCGGTGCTCGACAGCTGCTACAGGGACCTAGGTGTTGCCGGGTTCTTTTCCGACTTCATACTCACGCAACTTGTTGGCAATGGTCGTATGGGAAACCCCCAAGCGCTTGCCCAGTTGCCGACTGCTCGGATGCTCGGAATACAGCCGTTCCAGCACCGCTTTCTCAAAGCGCCCGACAATCGCATCCAGCCCGCCCTCGAGGGAGAAATCGCCAAGCGGCTGACGCACGCCGTAATCCGGCAAGCGAATGTGCTCGGCTTTCACGGTCCCGCCCTCGCACAGGGAAACCGCCTGGAACAACACGTTCTCCAACTGCCGGACATTGCCCGGCCAGTGGTAATGACTCAGCCGCTCCATTGCCGCCGGCGCCAGTTTCGGCAACGGGCAGCCGATCTGCCGGCTGGCCTGGTCGAGGAAGTGCTCCACCAGCGGCGTCAAACCGTCGAGGCATTCACGCAGCGGCGGGATATGCAGCGACAACACGTTCAAGCGGTGATACAGGTCCTGGCGAAACTCACCCCGCGCGCACAACTCGGACAAGTCCACCTGCGTCGCGCAGATCACCCGCACATCCAGGTAAACCTCTTCATCACTGCCCACACGACGGAAGCATCCGTCCTGCAGGAAACGCAACAATTTCACCTGCAAGCGCGGGCTCATTTCCCCGACGCCATCGAGAAACAGCGTACCGCCCGCCGTCAGCTCCAGCAGCCCAAGCTTGCCTTCGGCTCGCGCCCCTTCGAAAGCGCCGGGGCCGTAACCGAACAGCTCGGTCTCGGCCATCGATTCCGGCAGACCGGCGCAGTTGAGTGCCATCAAGGGTGATTGACCGCGAGGGCTCGCCAGGTGACAGGCACGCGCCAACAACTCTTTACCGGTGCCGGTTTCGCCTTCTATCAACAGCGGCGCATCCAGCGGCGCCATGCGTCGAGCCTCGCGCACCACGGCGGCCATGACTTTGGAGCTCTGGAAGATGCTGTCGAACCCACGCAGTTCCTGTTTGCGCACGTTATAGATGCGCTCACCGACCCGATCAGCCCGGTGCAGCGTCAGCACCGCCCCGGCCATGGCTTCGCTGTCGTCATGCTCCGATTGCAGCGGCGCGATGTCGGCGAGAAACACGTCGCCCTTGACCTTGACCCGTAGCCCGTTGATCCGCGACTTGTTGGCGCGCACCAGTTCCGGCAAGTCGAAATCCTCGGCATATCGGGACAGCGGAATGCCCGGCACCTCATCGACCCGCACACCCAGCAACTGCGCCGCCGCACGGTTGGCCGCGACGATGGAGCCGCCCATGTCGATCGACAACACCGGAAACTCCAACGCACCGAGTAAGGCATTGAGCTCCATGTGCCGACGCTCGCTGGGCATCAGCCCTACACGCTTGACACCAAACACCCCGGCAATCGACTCGAATTTCGGACGCAATGCCTGGAACTGAATGTTGATCAGGTTCGGGCAATGCAGGTAGATCGCGTTGCCATGCTCTCCGCCGACCTCGCCGCGAGCGACGTTGATCCCGTACTCGACCAGCAAGTTGAGAATGTCGCGCAGGATGCCGATGCGGTTCTGGCAGTGGACTTTGATACGCATATAAAAGGCCTGATAAACGATGATTGACCTGTGGGAGCCAGCCTGCTGGCGATGGCGTCGCATCAGGCGATGTTGATGTCGAATGACACACCGCTATCGCCAGCAGGCTGGCTCCCACAGGGTTAGCGCCCGATTTTTCTGATGGGGCACTCAGATAGTCGTCAAGATTATGTGACACCTGTGCGCCGTTTCAAACCCGCAAATCTCAATAGCTGCGCCATAGGCGCCAAACCGTAACGAATACTTTACGAAAAACGACGATTTTTCCTACGCACGCCAGCGCTCACCTGCTGCAACACCGCACGCCTTGGGGTATTTCTAAGTCCATAGCAGCACATAACAAGAACGAAATCCCCTAGCAGGAGAGCAGCATGAAGCAGACGCAATACGTGGCTCGCGAGCCCGATGCGCAAGGTTTTATCGACTACCCCGCTGAAGAACACGCGGTGTGGAACACGCTGATTACTCGTCAACTGAAAGTGATCGAGGGGCGTGCGTGCCAGGAATACCTGGACGGTATCGAAAAACTCGGTCTGCCCCACGACCGCATTCCGCAACTCGGCGAGATCAATAAAGTCCTCGGTGAAACCACCGGCTGGCAAGTCGCCCGCGTCCCGGCGCTGATCCCCTTCCAGACCTTTTTCGAATTGCTGGCCAACAAGCAGTTTCCGGTCGCGACCTTTATTCGTACCCGCGAAGAGCTGGATTACCTGCAAGAGCCGGACATTTTCCACGAGATCTTTGGCCACTGTCCGCTGCTGACCAACCCCTGGTTCGCGGAATTTACCCACACCTACGGCAAACTCGGCCTACAGGCCACCAAGGAAGAACGCGTGTACCTGGCGCGTCTGTACTGGATGACCATCGAGTTCGGCCTGGTCGATACGCCAGAAGGCCTGCGTATCTACGGCGGCGGTATTCTCTCCTCGCCAAAAGAAACCGTTTACTGCCTGTCGGACGAACCTGAGCATCAGGCCTTCGATCCGCTGGAATGCATGCGTACGCCGTATCGCATCGACATCCTGCAACCGCTGTACTTTGTCCTGCCGAACCTCAAGCGCCTGTTTGATGTGGCTCATGAAGACATCATGAGCATGGTCAAGCAAGGCATGCAGCTAGGCTTGCACACCCCGAAATTTCCGCCGAAAGCTGCGTGATCCGCAGCTTTTAGAATCAAGTGAGCCTGTCAGGAACCGACGCTTTGGTTTAGCGTGGGGAAACTGACGGCCGATTTCCAACAATTCGATTTCAGGAACCCATCATGTCCACATTGAACCAAGCCCATTGCGAAGCCTGCCGCGCCGATGCCCCTCAGGTCAGCGACGAAGAACTGCCGGTCCTGATCAAGCAGATCCCGGACTGGAACATCGAAGTGCGCGACAGCGTGATGCAACTGGAAAAAGTTTTCCTGTTCAAGAATTTCAAGCACGCGCTGGCCTTCACCAACGCGGTCGGTGAAATCTCCGAGGCTGAAGGTCACCACCCAGGCCTGCTGACCGAGTGGGGCAAAGTCACCGTGACCTGGTGGAGCCACTCCATCAAGGGTCTGCACCGCAACGATTTCATCATGGCCGCCCGCACTGACGAAGTGGCCAAGGATGCCGAGGGCCGCAAATAATGCATTTCGACGCCATAGGTCGAGTGCCCGGCGACCCGATACTCGGCCTGATGGAGGCCTATGCGCAGGACCCGAACCCGCGCAAATTCGACCTTGGCGTGGGCGTCTATAAAGATGCCCAGGGCCTGACGCCGATTCCCCAGTCCGTGAAGCTAGCCGAGCAGCGCCTGGTGGATCGCCAGACCACCAAGACCTACATCGGCGGTCACGGCGAACCGGCGTTCGGCAAGGCGATCAATGAGCTGGTGCTCGGCGCCGATTCCCCGCTGATCGCCGAACAACGGGCCGGCGCTACCCAGACACCGGGCGGCACCGGCGCGTTGCGCTTGAGCGCAGATTTCATCGCCCAGTGCCTGCCGGGCCGTGGCGTATGGCTGAGCAACCCGACCTGGCCGATCCACGAAACCATTTTCGCGGCGGCCGGGGTCAAGGTCAGTCATTACCCGTACGTCGGCAGCGAAAACCGCCTCGACGTCGAAGCCATGCTGGCAGTGCTCAAAGACGTGCCGAAGGGCGATGTGGTGTTGCTGCACGCCTGCTGCCACAACCCAACCGGGTTCGATCTGTCCCATGACGATTGGCGCCGAGTGCTGGACGTGGTGCGCAGTCGCGATCTGGTGCCGCTGATTGACTTCGCTTACCAAGGCTTCGGCGATGGACTGGAACAGGACGCATGGTCGACGCGGCTGTTCGCTGCGGAGTTGCCGGAAGTGCTGATCACCAGTTCCTGCTCGAAGAATTTCGGGCTGTATCGCGATCGCATCGGTGCGCTGATTGTTTGCGCGAAAACCGCTGAGAAGCTGGTGGATATCCGCAGCCAACTGGCCAACATCGCCCGCAACCTGTGGTCGACACCGCCGGATCACGGCGCTGCCGTGGTGGCGACGATCCTTGGCGATCCGGAGCTGAAAAGCCTGTGGACCGACGAGGTGGAAGCCATGCGCTTGCGCATCGCCCAATTGCGCAGCGGTCTTGTGGAAGCGCTTGAACCCCACGGTTTGCGTGAGCGTTTTGCGCACATCGGTGTGCAACGCGGTATGTTTTCCTACACCGGTTTGTCGCCGGAGCAGGTTAAACAGCTGCGCGATCATCACAGCGTTTATATGGTCGGCACCGGCCGGGCGAACGTCGCTGGTATCGACGCGACACGCCTTGATCTGCTGGCCGAGGCCATCGCCGCAGCCTGCAAATAACCTCAAGTACCTGCGCCATCCCTGTGGGAGCGAGCTTGCTCGCGATGAGGGCCTGACAGTCGACATCAATGTTGACTGACAGCCTGCAATCGCGAGCAAGCTCGCTCCCACATTGTTTTGTATCGCTCGCACCGACCTGTCTAGACAACTCCATCCGTCGAAACAAATGGATATAAAAGTCTATTTGTCATTTCTCCTGCTGTATCCTGCCCAAGCTTTTTAAAAGCGCGGATCTACCAGATCTATCAACAGACTTTGCGAGGAGCGCGAAACATGCACGAGATCCCTAATCTCCCCTTCCCAAGCCTGCACGAAACTGAGCAGACAACCACGCAACAAGCCGGTGCCCAACAGCCCGAGCCGAAAGAAGCCTCTGAACGCCGCCAGGCCGACAGCGAAGACTGAAACACCTGCAATGCCAGACCGTGTGGAAAGCGCTAACATGCGCTTTCCACACCGCCTGAACCCCGAGTTCCACACCATGACTGATGACTTCTCTGAAACCCAGGCCAGCGTTCTGATCGGCACCGCCGAGAAGATGATCGAGATCTGGAATCGTCTCTCTCCCGAGAAACAAGCCGCGTTGCTCGCCCGTTTCGGCACCGAAGAAAACGCCCTGGCTGCCCTGGTCACGACGCAACTGGTTGCCCCGCAAAAACCTGAATAACCCCCGCCCGGCAAATAGTTTTACTTTTTCCACGACCCTCGGCCGTTCGCGCCGCTATCATAAGCAGCCTATCTATCCCGCTTTCCCGTGGACCTTTACCCATGTCTGAAAACCAGCGCCCCCTGGCGGTCACGCTGCAAGTCGTTTCCATCGTTCTCTTTACCTTCATCGGCTACCTGAACATCGGCATTCCCCTCGCCGTATTGCCCGGCTATGTCCACAGCGACCTCGGCTTCGGCGCCGTGATCGCCGGACTGGTGATCAGCGTGCAATACCTGGCCACCCTGCTCAGCCGGCCGTACGCCGGGAAAATCATCGACAACAAGGGCAGCAAACTCGCCGTCATTTACGGCCTAGCCGGCTGCGGTTTGAGCGGCGTGTTCATGCTGATTTCGGCCTGGACCCAGAGCTTGCCGATGCTGAGCCTGATCAGTCTGTTGATCGGTCGCTTGGTACTTGGCAGCGCGGAAAGTCTGGTGGGTTCGGGCTCGATTGGCTGGGGCATCGGCCGGGTCGGTGCGGCGAATACCGCCAAAGTCATCTCCTGGAACGGCATCGCCAGTTACGGCGCACTGGCGGTCGGCGCGCCGTTGGGCGTGTTGCTGGTCAGTCAATTGGGCTTGTGGAGCATGGGCGTGAGCATCGTGCTGCTGGCCATCCTTGGCCTTGCGTTGGCCTGGCCGAAAACTGCCGCGCCGATTGTGGTCGGTGAACGGCTGCCGTTCATGCATGTGCTGGGACGGGTACTGCCCCATGGTTGCGGCCTGGCCCTGGGCTCGATCGGATTCGGCACCATCGCCACCTTCATCACCCTGTATTACGCCACGCAACACTGGGACAACGCGGTGCTGTGCCTGAGCCTGTTCGGCGCCAGTTTCATTGGTGCGCGGCTGTTGTTCGGCAACCTGATCAACCGCCTCGGCGGCTTTCGTGTGGCGATTGCCTGCCTGTCGGTGGAAACCCTGGGGTTATTGCTGCTGTGGCTGGCACCAGATGCTCACTGGGCACTGGCCGGCGCGGCGCTGAGCGGTTTCGGTTTCTCGCTGGTGTTTCCGGCGCTGGGCGTGGAAGCGGTCAACCTGGTGCCGGCCTCCAGTCGCGGTGCGGCGGTCGGGGCTTATTCGCTGTTCATCGATTTGTCGCTGGGGATTACCGGGCCGCTGGCCGGTGCGATTGCCGCCGGGTTTGGCTTTGCCTCGATCTTCCTGTTCGCCGCACTCGCCGCGTTGAGCGGTTTGGCGCTTAGCGTTTATCTGTACCGGCAGGCGCCCAAGCACCTTAATGAAAAGTATCGCGAAGAAAGAGATGCGCGCTAGAAATCGATCTTGCCGCGTCCGGCCTTGATGCTGCCACGCTTGGTCTTGGACTCCAGTCGACGCTTCTTCGACCCGAGGGTCGGCTTGGTCGGGCGGCGTTTCTTCTCGACTTTGGTGGCGCTGAGGATCAACTCGACCAGCCGCTCCAGCGCATCGGCACGATTGGCCTCCTGCGTGCGGTATTGCTGGGCCTTGATGATCAACACCCCGTCGCTGGTGATGCGACTGTCACGCAGCGCCAGCAGCCGCTCCTTGTAGAACTCAGGCAAGGACGAGGCCGGAATGTCGAAGCGCAGGTGCACGGCGCTGGAGACCTTATTGACGTTCTGCCCACCGGCGCCTTGCGCGCGAATGGCCGTCAACTCGATCTCGGCATCCGGCAGATGCACATTGTTGGAAATCACCAGCATGGAAAAGGGGTCCGCATTTGGGGTTCATCAGGATACCCGAATAGCCGGTAGGGGAATGCGGACCATTGTGGGAGCGAGCCTGCTCGCGATGGCGTCGTTGCATTCAACATCCATGTTGGCTGACAGATTGCCATCGCGAGCAGGCTCGCTCCCACAGGGTTTTGCGGCGCGCACAAAAAACCCGGCGCATGGCCGGGTTTGTTGCTTCTGCAAACTGAACTTACTTCGCGTTTGCCGCCTGCAACGCATGCTGAGCGCTGCGCTTGTTCTTGATGCCGTAGCACACCCACATGAACGCAACCCACACCGGAATCGCATACACCGAAATCTGGATGCCCGGGATCAACAGCATCACGCCGAGAATGAACACCACGAACGCCAGGCAGACGTAGTTCCCATACGGGTACCACAGGGCCTTGAACAATGGCGTCTGTTTGGTCTTGTCCATGTGCTGGCGGAACTTGAAGTGCGAGAAGCTGATCATCGCCCAGTTGATCACGAGGGTGGCAACCACCAGCGACATCAACAATTCCAGCGCGTTTTGCGGGATCAGGTAGTTCAGCAACACCGCGATCAACGTCACCGCCGCCGAAGCGAGAATCGAGCGTACCGGCACGCCGCGCTTGTCGATCTTCGCCAGGGCTTTCGGCGCATCGCCCTGCTCGGCCATGCCCAGCAGCATACGGCTGTTGCAGTAGGTGCCGCTGTTGTACACCGACAGCGCCGCAGTCAGGACCACGAAGTTGAGGATGTGCGCGGCGGTGTCGCTGCCAAGCATCGAGAACACTTGAACGAACGGGCTGCCGCTGTACGAATCACCCGACGCGTTCAAGGTCGCCAACAGGGCGTCCCACGGCGTCAGCGACAGCAGGATGACCAGTGCACCGATGTAGAAAATCAGGATCCGGTAGATCACCTGGTTGATGGCTTTGGGGATCACGGTTTTCGGCTTGTCGGCTTCGGCTGCGGTGAAACCGAGCATTTCCAGGCCGCCGAAGGAGAACATGATGATCGCCATGGCCATCACCAGACCGCTGACGCCGTTCGGGAAGAAGCCGCCGTGGGCCCACAGGTTGGTCACCGAGGCTTGCGGGCCGCCATGGCCGCTGACCAGCAGGTAACTGCCGAGCGCGATCATGCCGACGATCGCCACGACCTTGATGATCGCAAACCAGAATTCGGCCTCGCCAAAGACTTTGACGTTGGCGAGGTTGATCAGGTTGATCAGCACGAAGAAGCCGGCGGCCGAGACCCAGGTCGGGATGTGCGGCGCCCAGTAGTGGATGTACTTGCCGACCGCGGTCAGCTCCGACATGCCCACCAGAATGTACAGGATCCAGCAGTTCCAGCCCGACAGGAAGCCGGCGAAACCGCCCCAGTATTTGTGCGCGAAGTGGCTGAAGGAACCGGCCACCGGCTCTTCGACAATCATTTCGCCGAGCTGGCGCATGATCATGAACGCAATGAAGCCGCAGATGGCGTAGCCGAGGATCATCGACGGGCCGGCGGATTTCAGGACGCCGGCCGAGCCCAGGAACAGCCCGGTACCAATCGCGCCACCGAGGGCGATCAGTTGAATATGGCGATTTTTCAGGCCGCGTTTCAGCTCGCCTGAATGCGAGTTTTGTCCACTCATGAAAAGGGTCTCACGCAAGGTTTGATGATGTTCGTTAGACGTTGCTGCTCGGTTGCGATTTCAAGCAGCGCCGATCAAACCCCAGCGAAGGCAAAAGGAGTTCAGCGTTTTTACAACGGTCATGCGTCACCTGTTTGTTTTTATCTGTGACGAAATCGAACCCGACACGCTTGTGGCGCGGCGGAGTGAACAAGGCGGATAGCCTTGAGGTTTGCGCAGGTGCGCAGGAGGTCACAGTTAAAACGCGGCGCATTGTACACCTGTAACCCCCTGCTGCCAGACACCGCTGGATCAGCGCGTCGTTTGCCGGGATTGCCTGTGTCCGCCCCGAGGGTCTCGGGCGGCTGCAAAAATAGGGTCAGACCTTTGCGGGTCTTCGATAAGGGCGACGGAAAAATCGCCCCTTGGGGAGAAGTGGAAATGAGTCACGGCGTACATTGCGCCTCCTTCTTGTTATGCACCTGCACGACAGGCATGGGACGCATCTCACCCTTCCAGCGCCGCTGAAACAAGCGGGCCAGAGCCTTGCAGGATCAGCGATCGATTGGTTTACGGAAGGTTTTCCTTACACCCCTTCCGCATGCGTCAATCCAAGGGCTTTGAGGCGCGATTCCGTCAGCTTTTCTTTACAAGCTGTAACGCATATTTTCCAAATCAGATCAATCCGTAGGACGACTGCAAATTGACGGTAGGAAGCTTCCTAACGAAAAGGTCGAGTTAGTTTTTTGTTTTTTATCGATAAAAGCCCCGCCAAAAAACAGAATAAAAAGTTCAATTAAAACTAATTTGATTATTTTTTTGCAATTTAAAATCCTCTGAACTAGGTTTTCAGCGACTTGCCGAGACGCATCGACCGGCAAGTTGACGGGTTAATCAATGACTGAAAAACACGCCGCTGTACTTACCGAAAAGTCATCTGGGAGATTCACAATGCAAGCACTTGAAAAAGACTTGGAAACTGAACTGCAACTGGACGATTGGTTTGAAGCACCGACCCATGAAGCCGCCGTTGAAATGATGCAAGCCGATGCGGTCGTTCCGTTCGGCACGGCGATGTGGCCGCTGTAAGACACCTCGGCAGGCACGATCCGGCCGGTTGTGCCTGCCACTTTTTTCGGTTTGTCAGGGAGGACTACATGGATAAGCAACGCGCCATTTCGCATTTCCTTTACTACCTCGAACACCACCCTGCCCTTGCCGGCATCAACCCGGCGAAGGTCTTGCTCGGCCACACCGCTGATTACGAGGTACTGACCGGCGCCATCGCCGAACAGGCCGATGACAGCCCACGGTTCAGCTTCAGCGCGATGCGGCTGGATCTGGAACCCACGGAACTGCTGGCCCAGGCGATTGCCGACAGCGATCTGTACATTTTCTTCTACGACTCTTCCACCCTGCCCAACCCTCGCCCCGACGGCCCGGAATTTGTCCGTGCGCTGCAGGGCGTGATGGCCGAGAACTGGAAGAAGTCGCTGCTGTTCAAGGATTACGGCGATTACTTCTACGACACTTTCAGTGTCACTCCGCAGCGTATAGCAGGGCTCAACAGCCATTTGATCCAGCGCATGTCTCACGCGAAAACGTTAAGTTTCAAAGATGATCACGGCTCGTGGTTCGAAACCCCGATGCATAGCATCAAGAAGTGGACCGATATCAACGGCGTCGGCAACTTTGACTTGGCGCCCGGTGAAATTGCGACGCACAGCGAAGCGATCAACGGCCAGGTGAAGTTCATGGGGACGTTCCTCAGTACGATTCCGTTTGCCCGCAAGTATGGGGTGCTGGATTCGCCGCTGGAGTTGTGGATCGAGAATTCGACCATCCGCAAGATCGCCACGGATGTACCGGGGCTGGAACATGACTTCAACAAGTACCTGGAAGCCAATCCGTCGAACCGGCGTATTGAGGAGTTGGGGATTGGCACCAATGAAGGCGTGAAGAGTCTGTATGCCCGAAATGCCGGGTTTGAAGAGCGCCATTGCGGGTTGCATCTGGGGTTGGGCGGTGGGGCCAAGGGCAGCCATCATCTGGACCTGATCTTCTCCAGCGGCGTGTTGGCGCTGGATGATGATCCGGTGTTTGATGGGCGGTTTGTGTTTTAGCGGCCGACGCTTTCGCGGGCAAGCCTCGCTCCTACAAGGACATCGCCGATCCTGTAGGAGCGAGGCTTGCCCGCGAAGGGGACCGCACAAACACCACAGAGCTAATGCCGAGGCAAAAAAAACGCCAACCCGAAGGTTGGCGTTTTTTATGCGGCGCTTACCGATTACTCAGGCTTGCGACGACCGAAGCCCGGACGCTGGCCCGAACCGGCTGGCGCACCACGGCGTTTGCCCGACGGTGCATCCTTGTCGACCAGAACGATGCCTGGACGCTTCTTCGCCGGTGCCTTGGCCGGGCGCTTGGTGTCGGAAGGACGGTCTGCCACTGGTGTACCGCGACCCGACTCACCACGAGACTCGCCACGACCGGCTGGAGCACCGCGATCGCTACGACCGCCGCTTGGCGCACCGCGGCCTTCGCCACGCTCGGTGCGACCGTTGGCCGGACGCGGCGTGCGTGGACCGCGCTCGCCATCAGCGCGTGGCGCTGCTGGTTTGCGGGCTGGACGCTCGCCTTCGATTTGCGGCTCACGGGAGTCACGCGGCGTAGCAGCGGTCTGGTTACCGATGGCTGGACGCAACGAACGCACGCGCTCGGTCTTGCCCATCGGACGCGACGATTTACGCTGCATGCGGTCAAGTTTGTCTTTGCTCTTGGCGTTCATCTGCGGCATGGCCACAGGCGTCAGGCCAACTTCAGCACTGAGAATATCGACTTCGTACTGGCTCATTTCGCGCCAGCGGCCCATCGGCAGGTCGGAGTTGAGGAACACCGGACCGAAACGCACGCGCTTCAGACGGCTGACCACCAGGCCCTGGGACTCCCACAGACGACGAACTTCGCGGTTGCGACCTTCCATCACCACGCAGTGGTACCAGTGGTTGAAACCTTCGCCACCCGGTGCTTGCTTGATGTCGGTGAACTTGGCCGGGCCGTCTTCAAGGACGACGCCTGCTTTCAGACGCTCGATCATCTCGTCATCGACTTCGCCACGCACACGTACCGCGTATTCACGGTCCATTTCGTAGGAAGGGTGCATCAGGCGGTTGGCCAGCTCACCGTCGGTGGTGAACATCAGCAGGCCAGTGGTGTTGATGTCCAGACGACCGATGTTGATCCAGCGACCTTCTTTCGGGCGCGGCATCTTGTCGAAAACGGTCGGACGGCCTTCCGGATCTAGGCGGGTGCAGATTTCGCCGTCGGGCTTGTTGTACATGATCACGCGGCGTACCGACTCGGCGGCTTCTTCGCGCTTGATCACCTTGCCATCAATGGTGATGGCGTCGTGCATGTCAACGCGCTGCCCGAGGGTGGCGTCTTTGCCGTTGACCTTGATGCGGCCGTGGCTGATCCAGGCTTCCACGTCACGGCGCGAGCCGACGCCGATACGGGCGAGGACTTTCTGCAGTTTTTCGCCTGCTGGGCCGATTTCCTGGTCGTCTTTCTGGTCGTTGATACTCATCTGGGCACCTCCCGGTGTGGTCTGTTCAGGCGGCCCTGAATTGAGCGTCCTGAAGCGATGTAAATCTGGGTACTTTTTGAAGATCTTGGGCGAAGCGATCGCCGAAGGGTCGCGAATCATACGCTCATGGAAGCGTTTGCGCATCAGAGACTAGCTGATGATGGCCTGCTTATTTGCTTTTGCGCCGAACGGCGCCGCCGAGTTTGATCAACCTGAGCGCCGACTCCGCGAGTACCGTGCGCTTGTCGGCCTTGTCGAGTTTCTTCCAGGCCTTGATCTCACGCTTGCTGCGACCGCAGCCGAGGCAGATGTCGTCGGTGAATTTGCAGACGCTGATACACGGGTCTTTGGTTGAGCTCATCAAATACTCCATCCAACACCAATCCACTGTGGGAGCTAGCCTGCTAGCTCCCACAGAGGGCCTTCATTGTCCACAGGGATGGGCTCAGTCGTCGAATTCGCGGCGTTCGGCTTCGATTGCTTCGGCCAAGGCGCGGGCTTCGGCTTCTTCGTCGCTCAATTCGGGCTCGGGTTTCGGTTGTTCGAGCGCGGCGACGGCAGCCAGGAGTTTTTCGCGCGCTTCGGCGACGCCGAGCACGTCATCCTCAAGCGCTTCTTCCGGCTCTTCTTCGACTGTGGCTTCTGGCTCGACCTGAAGTTCAACTTCGATCTCGGGCTCAGGTAGCTCCAGCACCTCTTCGGATTCCGTCACCGCGCTATCGCGCAGGATGTCATCAAAGTCGGTCTTGAGCCCCTCCTCCATGGTGTCCAGTTCCAGCAACAGCGTATGGAAACTGGTCTCCTCCTTGGGCTCCTCCGGCTCGGCGCTGGCATCCGCCAGCTCCTGCAAACTTGCCGGGACTGGCGCGTCGTCGAAGTCCAGTACCGGATCAGGCTCCAGTTCTCGCAACTCAGCCAGCGGCGGCAAGTCGTCAAGGTTCTTCAGGTTGAAGTGATCGAGAAACGCCTTGGTGGTGGCAAACATCGCCGGTTTGCCGGGCACGTCGCGGTAGCCGACGATGCGGATCCACTCGCGTTCCAGCAGGGTCTTGACGATGTGACTGTTGACCGCCACGCCCCGCACGTCTTCGATCTCGCCCCGGGTGATCGGCTGGCGATAGGCAATCAGAGCAATGGTTTCGAGCATGGCACGCGAATATCGCTGCGGGCGTTCTTCCCACAACCGTCCTACCCACGGCGAGAACTTTTCGCGGATCTGCAAGCGATAACCGGAGGCCACTTCCTTCAGCTCGAAGGCGCGGCCGTCGCAGGACTTGGCCAGAAGCGTCAGGGCTTTCTTGAAGACCGGCGGCTCCGGCCGCTCGCCTTCTTCGAAGAGTTCGAACAGGCGTTCAAGCGATTGCGGTTTTCCCGAGGCCAACAGAAAGGCTTCAAGCAGTGGCGCCAGCTCGCGGGGTTCAGTCAGGTTCATGATTCAACTCGTTACTCGGCTCGGGCTCGCACGTGGATCGCCGCGAACGGCTCATTCTGCACCAGCTCGACCAAAGATTCCTTGACCAGTTCGAGGATCGCCATAAAGGTCACCACCACCCCCAGGCGTCCCTCTTCAGCGGTGAACAATTCGACAAAGGGCACGAAACCGCCGCCCTTGAGCCGGTCCAGCACATCGCTCATGCGTTCGCGGGTGGACAGTGCCTCGCGGCTGACCTGGTGGCTTTCGAACATGTCGCCACGGCGCAGGACCTCGGCCATGGACAGCAGCAGCTCTGACAAACGCACATCCGGCAACAGCTTGCGCGCCCGGGCTTCCGGGGCGTCGAGCTTGGGCACTACTACGTCACGTCCGACACGGCTCAGGCCATCGATGCCTTCCGCCGCCGCCTTGAAGCGTTCGTACTCCTGCAAGCGACGGATCAGCTCGGCGCGCGGGTCGTCTTCTTCGTCTTCGATGGTTTCGGCACGCGGTAGCAGCATCCGCGACTTGATCTCGGCCAGCATCGCGGCCATCACCAGGTACTCGGCGGCCAGCTCCAGGCGCACCGACTGCATCAACTCGACATAGCCCATGTACTGGCGAGTGATTTCCGCCACCGGGATGTCGAGGATGTTGATGTTCTGTTTGCGGATCAGGTACAGCAGCAGGTCGAGCGGGCCTTCGAAAGCTTCGAGAAACACCTCGAGCGCATCCGGCGGGATGTACAGGTCCAGCGGCATTTCCAGGACCGCCTGGCCATAGACCATGGCGAAGGGCAGCTCCTGCTGGGCGCCGGCCTGACTGTCGACAACAGGTTCCACTGCAGACATCTACGCCTCGGCCATGAACGGCGTCGGGTCGCCGCAACCAACGCGGATCACTTCCGGCTCGCCGTCGGCGAGGTTGATCACGGTGGACGCCTTGATCCCGCCGAAACCGCCATCGATGATCAGGTCGACCTGATGCTCAAGCAACTGGCGCATTTCGTACGGATCGCTCATCGGGTCGGTGTCGCCGGGCATGATCAGGGTCACGCTCATCAGCGGCTCGCCCAGTTCTTCCAGCAGCGCCAGGGCAATCGGATGGCTCGGCACCCGCAGGCCTATGGTGCGTTTTTTCGGGTGCAACAACAGCCGCGGGACTTCGCGGGTGGCGTTGAGAATGAAGGTGTACGGCCCTGGCAGGTGCGCTTTGAGCAGGCGGAAGGTGCCAGTGTCGATCTTGGCGAACAGCCCCAGTTGCGACAGGTCGCTGCAAATCAGCGCGAAGTTGTGCTTGTCATCCAGCCCGCGTAAACGGCGTACGCGCTCTACGGCAACCTTGTCGCCGATCTGGCAACCAATGGCGTAGGACGAGTCTGTGGGATAAATCACCACCCCGCCGCTGCGGATGATCTCGACAGCCTGTTTTATCAGGCGCGCTTGCGGGTTTTCCGGATGAATCTGGAAAAATTGACTCACATTCTCTACCTGTTCAGACGGCGGCAATAATTGGGTCATGTTTGAATCGACACCACAGTGGTGGCAGATCCTCCGGGAGCGGACGGTATTCGCCGATCTCGGACCAGCCTCCAGGGCCATGAAAATCACTGCCGGCGCTGACCAGCAGACCGAACTCACGAGCTAGAATCGCCAGGCTGCCCACTTGTTCGGCGGGCTGATGGCCATTGACCACTTCAATTGCGTGGCCCCCGGCTTGAATATAGTCAGAAATCAGGCGGCGACGCTTGCTGCGAGTGAAATCGTAGTGCCACGGATGCGCCAGGCTGACCCAGGCTTTCGCGGCCCGAAGGGTTTCGACCGTGTCTTCCAGGGTCGGCCAGTGCTGCTTGACGTCGCCCAGTTTGCCGGCGCCCAGCCATTTGCGGAACGCTTCGGCGCGATCCTTGACGAAACCTTCACGCACCATCCAGTCGGCGAAGTGCGGACGGGCCGGCGCATTGCCGCTATCACCCAGTTCCTGCTGGATGGCCCGTGCACCTTCCAGCGCGCCCGGCATGCCTTTCAACGCCAGCTTGCGGCTTATTTCTTCGGACCGCAGCCAGCGGCCATCGTGCAATTTGGCGATGGCATCGACCAACGGTACGGCATTGACATCAAATCCGTAGCCGAGCACATGAATGGTCGCGCCACCCCAGGTGCAGGACAATTCGACGCCGTTGACCAGTTGCATCCCCAGCGCCGTGGCCGTACTGCGGGCCTCATCGAGGCCTTCGAGGGTGTCGTGATCGGTCAAGGCCAGCACTCGCACGCCTTTCTCGAACGCACGCGCCACCAGGACAGCAGGTGCGAGAGCGCCATCGGAGGCGGTGCTATGGCAGTGCAAATCGACATTCACGGGGATGTGTTACCTCAAATCAGCTGGCGCTATCGCGCGCCCATATGTTTGTTATTATGCCGCCACATCCTGCTTCTGGCTGCCACTGTGAAACAATTCATCGATTTCATCCCGCTCCTGCTGTTTTTCATCGTTTTCAAAATTGATCCACGGGTCGTCGACATCGGCGGTCATCAACTGACTGTAGGCGGTATTTACAGCGCCACTGCGATGCTGATCATCAGCTCCCTGGTGGTTTACGGTGCGCTGTTCATCAAGCAGCGCAAGCTGGAGAAGAGCCAGTGGCTGACCCTCATCGCCTGCCTGGTCTTCGGCAGCCTGACCCTGGCGTTCCACAGCGAGACCTTCCTGAAGTGGAAAGCGCCGGTGGTCAACTGGCTGTTCGCCCTCGCGTTCATTGGCAGCCACTTCATCGGCGACCAATTGCTGATCAAGCGCATCATGGGCCACGCACTGACCCTGCCGGACCAGGTCTGGACGCGCCTGAACATCGCCTGGATCGGCTTTTTCCTGTTTTGCGGTGCCGCCAACCTGTTCGTCGCGTTCACGTTCCAGAGCTACTGGGTCGACTTCAAAGTCTTCGGCAGCCTGGGCATGACGTTGCTGTTCCTGGTCGCCCAGGGCATTTACCTGTCCCGCCACCTGCACGACGCCGATACCACAACGCCAAAAACCGAGGACTGACATGCTTTACGCAATCATTGCCACAGACGTCGCCAACTCCCTGGAAGCCCGCCTGGCCGCACGGCCTGCCCACCTCGAGCGCCTGCAAGTGCTCAAGGGCGAAGGTCGTATCGTATTGGCCGGCCCGCACCCGGCGGTCGACAGCAATGATCCGGGCGCAGCGGGTTTCACCGGCAGCCTGATCGTCGCCGAGTTCGATTCCCTGAGCGCCGCCCAGGCCTGGGCCGACGCCGATCCGTACATCGCCGCCGGCGTCTACGCCAACGTTTCGGTCAAGCCGTTCAAGCAAGTCCTGCCGTAAATTGCGCCCGCGCGATGAACCTTGCCGGTTCATCGTGCTCTCAACGCTCATTATTCTCGTTCCGCGGCCGACAACCTGCCCAATACTCGTATTGGAATCAGGAGTCGCGATGCGCAAAGGTCCGTTGTGTCTGATGTTGGTGACGTTGTCGATGGTGGCCCCTGCCCACGGTGAAGAAAGCGCAGAGGGTGGCAGTTCGACGCCACTGTCGCTGAGTGCCGGCAGCCAGATCAGTGAGTTGCAGCAGCGCTTGAAGGTAAGTGAGCAGCAACGGGAAGAACTGAGCAAACAACTGCAAAATACCGACAGCGAACGCGAAAGCGCTCAGTTGAGCCGTTTGCGCCAAGAGAACCAGCGCCTCAAGCTGCAACTCAAGGAAGCCCAGGCCAGCAACCCGCTGCCACGGCTGCTGACTGATCAGCAGCAATGGTTCGTAATCGGTGGTGGGGTTGCGCTATTGGCCCTGCTCTGCGGTATCTTCGCCAGCGGTGCCACCAGAAAACGTCGGCAATGGCTAAATTGAGTGAGTGATGAGCGAGCTGTTATTAATTGATGATGACCAGGAGCTGTGCGAGCTCCTGAGCAGTTGGCTGAGCCAGGAAGGCTTTCAGGTCCGTGCCTGTCACGACGGCCAGAGTGCCCGCCGTGCGCTGGCCGAAACCTCCCCCGCCGCCGTGGTGCTGGACGTGATGCTGCCAGACGGCAGCGGCCTGGAACTGCTCAAGCAATTGCGCAGCGACCATCCGGACCTGCCGGTGCTGATGCTGTCTGCGCGTGGCGAGCCATTGGATCGAATCCTCGGCCTGGAGCTCGGCGCCGACGATTACCTGGCCAAGCCGTGCGACCCACGAGAGCTGACTGCCCGTCTGCGCGCCGTGTTGCGCCGCAGTCATCCGACGGCGGTGTCCAGCCAACTCGAATTGGGCGACCTGTGTTTCAGCCCGGTGCGCGGCGTGGTCAGCATCGACGAACAGGAGTTCACCCTCACCGTCTCCGAAAGCCGTCTGCTCGAAGCCCTGCTCAAACAACCCGGCGAGCCGCTGGACAAACAGGAACTGGCGCAAATCGCCCTCGGCCGCAAGCTGACCCTGTACGACCGCAGCCTGGACATGCACGTCAGCAACCTGCGCAAAAAGATCGGCCCGCACCCCGACGGCCGCCCGCGCATCATTGCCCTGCGTAGCCGCGGTTACTACTACAGCCTCTAACCCTGAATACGGTCCGTCGTAGCAGCTGTCGAGCCCCGGCGAGCCTGCGTTCGGCGGCGAAGCCGTCGTGAAATCAGGCGATGCATTTGTTCAGGTAAACCGCGTTCTCAGGTTTTACGACGGCTTCGCCGCCGAACGCAGCCTCGCTGGGGCTCGACAGCTGCTACACCGGTCTTGTTTTGTCTGGGATGTGGATTTGTCAGGTCGGCAAGAAATCGTCTTTACCCAAGCTTTACGCTCCGCTGACCGCCGCTGACCTTGATCTCCGTAATCTGAACTCATCCGGAACGTACCGGGAACGAGACAAGGAGATTCACCATGCGCAAGACTCTTATCGCTCTGATGTTCGCTGCCGCCCTGCCGACCGTTGCCATGGCCATGCCTGAAGGTGCCGGTCCGATGGGTGGCCCGATGGACGGCCCGCGCCACGGCGGTCAGATGCACGGCATGCACGGTAAAGGCCCGTACAGCCAGCTGGACCTGAGCCGCGAACAGCGCGAGCAGATCCGCAAAATCATGGGCGAGCAGATGCACGAGCGTAAGCAAGTGGTCGAGAAGTACCTGGAGAAACTCTCCCCAGCCGACCAGAAAGCCATGAAAGATGAAATGGCCGCCAACCACAAGAAAGCCGAAGCCGATGTCCGTGGCCTGCTGAAACCGGATCAACAGAAGAAATTCGACGAGATCCAGAAGAAAAAGGCTGAGCGCCGCGCCGAATGGGCCGAGTTCAAGGCGTGGAAAGCGCAACAACCGCAAAAAGCGCAATAATGCGTTAACCCGGACCCGACGGCTTACCCCGTCGGGTTTTTTGCCATTCAGATCATTACGGGAACGAGCCTGTGTGGCGAGGGGATTTATCCCCGTTGGGCTGCAAAGCAGCCCCGAATCGAACATTGCGGTGTTTCAGATACACCGCAAGCAATGGTTTGACGACTGCTTCGCAGCCGAACGGGGATAAATCCCCTCGCCACACAAGCTCGCTCCCACATGGGATTTGTGATTGTTCGAGGATTTTCTGTGCGCTCATTGTTCTGGCGTATCCTGGCCAGCTTCTGGCTGGCCATCGCTCTGGTTGCAGGGTTGTCCATTCTGCTGGGGCACATGCTCAATCAGGACGCGTGGATTCTCAGCCGCCACCCGGGCCTCAACACCCTCGCCGAACAGTGGACGCAAACCTACGAAGCCCAGGGCGAGGAAGCGGCCCAGGACATTCTGGAACAGCGCAAACGCCAGTATCACATCGACGTTCAGGTGCTCAACGAGAGCGGCGACCCGGTGGTGCGCGGCACCTTCCCCCGGCGTGCGGCCGCCTTCGAAGCACGGCAGAACAACGATGATCGCCGCCTGCCGTGGCGACGCCTGACCGATGAGTACACCAGCAAAAAAACCGGCGACACCTACCTGCTGATCTATCGCATTCCACACCCGGAACTGGACTCATGGCACCGCGAAAGCCTGCTCTGGCCGTTGAGTGCGCTGGGTATTGCGCTGGTGGTGCTGACCCTCTTCAGCCTCTTCGTGACCTTGTCCATCACCCGCCCGCTCAACCGCTTGCGCGGCGCGGTGCATGACCTTGGGCAAACCACCTATCAGCAGAACAGCCTGGTGAAACTGGCCAACCGTCGCGATGAGTTTGGTGTATTGGCCAACGACTTCAACCGCATGGGCGCGCGCCTGCAAAGCCTGATCGGCAGCCAACGGCAATTGCTGCGTGATGTGTCCCATGAACTGCGTTCACCGCTGGCGCGACTGCGCATTGCCTTGGCGCTGGCCGAACGGGCCACTCCCGAAGAACGGGAAAAACTCGCGCCACGCTTGACCCGTGAGTGCGATCGACTCGAAGCGCTGATCAGCGAAATCCTGGTATTGGCGCGGGTCGATGCTGACAACGCCAGCGCTGAAGATGTGGACCTGAATGCGCTGCTCAACACGCTGCAAAAAGATGCGCAACTGGGCTCGCCGGAGCAGACCGTTCGCCTCGACGCCGAACCGCAGCTGAACCTCAAAGGCTGGCCGACGATGATCGAGCGTGCCGTCGACAACCTGCTGCGCAACGCACAGCGCTTCAATCCCGTGGGGCAGTCGATTGAAATGCAGGCGGTGCGCCAGGGTGAGCGGATTGTGGTCAGCGTCAGGGACCATGGCCCCGGTGTCGATGCCGAGCATCTGACTCAGTTGGGTGAACCGTTCTATCGTGCGCCGGGGCAGACGGCGGCCGGGCATGGCCTGGGACTGGCCATTGCGCGACGCGCGGCAGAGCGGCATGGCGGGAGCCTGGTGCTGGCCAATCATCCGCAAGGTGGGTTCATCGCCAGCCTGGAATTACCGTTGGTACCGGGTGCTGTTGTCCAACCCTGAACCCCTGTGGGAGCGGGCTTGCTCGCGAAGGCGGTGTGTCAGGCAAAGTAGGTGTTAACTGACACACCGCATTCGCGAGCAAGCCCGCTCCCACATTTGATCGGTGGTATCAGGCTTTTCCGGGCCAGGCGCTGACGAATTCGGCGAGGTCGACTTTCTCTGCCACACGCGGTTCTTTCTGCGGCGTGCCCAGGTAAAGAAACGCAATCACCTCTTCCCCCTCTGCCAACCCCAACCCCTTGGCCACATGCGCCGAATAGGCCAGATCCCCAGTGCGCCACACCGCGCCAATGCCTTGCGCGTAAGCGGCCAGCAGAATCCCATGAGCCGCACACCCCGCCGCCAGCAGTTGCTCGGATTTCGGGTATTTGACGTGTTCCTGTATCCGCGCAATCACAACAACCACCAGCGGCGCGCGCAATGGACCGTTACGCGCCTTGTCCAGCGCCGCCTCGGACACTTCACTGTCCTGCAGCTTCGCCGCTTCGGCCAGCAACTCGCCCATTTGCTCGCGCGCCGCACCTTCGACTGTCAGGAAGCGCCAAGGCTGCAAATGGCCGTGGTCCGGCGCACGCATCGCGGCAGAAAACAGCACTTCGCGCTGTTCTGCGGTGGGGGCCGGTTCGAGCAGTCGTGGAACGGAAACACGGTTGAGCAAAGCGTCGAGAGCCTGCATCGGCCACCTCCTGAAAAATATGTGCGGCTATTCTAGCTTCAACTGCAGTGGAGGTGCCGGTTTACATGCCCTGCCCCGCAGGTAGAATGGCGGCCTTCCCTTCTTCAGCCCGAGCGGACTTCATGGCGTTGCCGACCTTACGGACTATTGGTTTCATCATCGGCATCTTCCTGATCACGCTGGCCATCGCCATGGTCGTGCCCATGGCCACGCTGGTGATTTTCGAACGCACGGGCGATCTGCCGTCGTTCCTCTGGGCGAGCATGATCACCTTTGTCGCCGGCCTCGCACTGGTGATCCCCGGTCGCCCGGAGCACGTGCATCTGCGTCCGCGCGACATGTACCTGCTGACCGTCAGCAGTTGGCTGGTCGTGTGCATTTTCGCCGCGTTGCCGTTTCTGCTGACCCAACACATCAGCTACACCGACTCGTTCTTCGAAAGCATGTCCGGCATCACGGCAACCGGGGCAACCGTGCTGAACCACCTCGACGACATGTCCCCCGGCATCCTGATGTGGCGCTCGTTGCTGCACTGGATCGGCGGCATCGGCTTTATCGGCATGGCGGTAGCGATTCTGCCGTTGCTGCGAATCGGTGGCATGCGGCTGTTTCAGACTGAGTCGTCTGACCGCTCCGAAAAGGTCATGCCCCGTTCGCACATGGTGGCGCGCTTGATCGTTGCCGCTTACGTGGGCATCACCATCCTCGGCAGCCTGGCGTTCTGGTGGGCCGGGATGAGCCCGTTCGATGCGATCAACCATGCGATGTCGGCGATCTCCACGGGCGGGTTCTCCACCTCGGACCAATCCCTGGCGAAGTGGACGCAACCGGCGGTGCACTGGGTGGCGATTGTCATCATGATTCTCGGCAGCCTGCCGTTCACCCTGTACGTGGCGACCTTGCGCGGCAACCGTCGGGCACTGATCAAGGATCAGCAGGTTCAAGGCTTGCTCGGTATGTTGCTGGTGACCTGGCTGGTGCTGGGCACCTGGTACTGGTGGACCACCCAACTGCATTGGCTCGAAGCGTTGCGGCATGTGGCGCTGAACGTGACCTCGGTCGTCACGACGACAGGATTTGCACTGGGGGATTACAGCCTGTGGGGCAACTTCTCGCTGATGCTGTTCTTCTATCTGGGTTTTGTCGGCGGTTGCTCGGGCTCGACGGCTGGCGGGATCAAGATTTTCCGCTTCCAGGTCGCCTATATCCTGCTCAAGGCCAACCTTAACCAATTGATTCACCCGCGCGCGGTGATCAAGCAGAAGTACAACGGCCACCGTCTCGACGAAGAGATCGTGCGGTCGATCCTGACCTTTTCGTTCTTCTTCGCCATCACCATCTGCGTGATTGCGTTGCTGCTATCGCTGCTTGGTGTCGACTGGATGACCGCCCTGACCGGCGCCGCCAGCACCGTGTCCGGCGTCGGCCCGGGCTTGGGCGAGACCATCGGCCCGGCGGGTAACTTCGCCACCCTGCCGGACGCCGCCAAGTGGATTCTCTCGTTCGGCATGCTGCTGGGCCGACTGGAGATCATTACGGTGTTTGTTCTGTGTATTCCTGCGTTCTGGCGGCACTGACCACCGCGGGCGTCTCTGACAGCCGCGCCCGGTACTCGCCGGGCGTCGCGTCGAACCAGCGCCTGAAGGCACGGAAGAAGTTGCTCGGATCGGCGAACCCCAGCAGGTAGGCAATTTCCAGCAAAGTCATTGTGGGCTGCGCCAGGTATTGCTCGGCCAGTTCACGGCGCGTGTCATCCAGCAACGTCTGAAAACTCGTGCCTTCTTCCTGCAAGCGGCGCTGCAAGGTGCGTTGCGACAAGTGCAGCGTCTGCGCAACCGTATCGCGCTTGGGTTCGCCCTGTGGCAGCAACCGGCACAGTACCTGGCGCGCCTTGTGGGTCACGCGACTCTCGGAAAACCGCGCCAGGTATTCGCCGGCAAACCGGTCATGCAACAGCGCCATCGCCTCGTTGGCCGTCGGCAGCGGCGCCTCCATGTCGGCACGCTCGAAGATCAAGGCGTCATAAGGCGCGTTGAACACCATTGGCGCATGAAACGCTTGTTTATAGGGTTCGAGATCGACAGGCTGATCGCCCTGGATCAGCACCTTGCGCGGTTGCAACGTGCGCCCGGTCAACCAGCCGCACAGCGCCAGCGCACAGGCCAGTGACGCTTCGGCACTCTGCCGGGTTGGCGGCAAGTGATCGCCATGCACCGTCAGAATCAGCGCATAACCTTCATCCAGCAGACGGAAACTAAGGTCGGCACTTTCGGCAATGATCCGCTGATAACGCACCAGCCGCTGAAAGCCTTCGGCCAGGGTCTGGCTCGACATCAGCGCGTAGCCGGCCACATGAAAGGAAGCCGGTCGCACCACTTTGCCCATGTTCAGGCCAATCGCCGGGTTGCCGGACAGCTCGACCGCGCGCTGCCACAGGCGTGTCATGGAATCTTGCGGAAAGCGCGCATCCGGATCATCCAGAGAGGCGTAATCGAGCCCCAGCTGCTTGAACAGAACCCGGCAATCCAGGCCGTCCATCTCCAGTGCTTTGACAATCCCCATCGCCCAGCTTGCAGAAGTCGTTCGTTCGCTCATGGCGTTTACTTACTGTTTTGTGAGCCGTCTACCGCGGCAAGTTTTCGAAGGATACTAAAGTGGCGCCCATTGTCACTGGCTGATGCCAATGATCACTCTAGACTCAAATAAGCTACCCGCAGAACAACTTGCAATCAGAACAACAACCACAGAGATCGCAGTCGTGGAAAACATCAGACGTTTCAACAGCTTCGCTGAGTTCTACCCGTATTACCTCAGCGAACACAGCAACAGCACCTGTCGACGCCTGCATTTTGTCGGTACCAGCCTGGTCATCCTCATCCTGGCACTGACCATCGGCAAAGGCGCCTGGTTGATGCTGCTGGCCTTGCCGCTGGCGGGTTACAGCTTCGCCTGGATCGGGCATTTCTTCTTCGAGAAAAACCGCCCCGCCACGTTCCAGCATCCTCTTTATAGCCTGCTCGGCGACTTTGTCATGTACCGCGACATGCTTCTGGGTCGCGTGCCGTTCTAGGCTCCATTGGCCACCAAAGCGTCCTGCGTAGCCAGTGCAGCATTGGATCCAAGTCCTACACTCAAGACATCCCTTTCGATAGAACAAGAGGATAGCTGATGAACGCCAATGCACGATTCACCCACATGAAGGATGGCACGCAGGAAGACTGGGCGATCATCGCCGCCGACTTCAGTGCCTATGCCAAGCAATTGCCGTCACGAATTGTGGCGCACCTGAAATTACTGGAGGGTGATTTTGGCGGCTTCCCGGTGGATCGTCTGACCCATTCCTTGCAGACCGCCAGCCGTGCCTGGCGCGATGGCCGAGATGAAGAATATGTGGTCTGCGCGCTGCTTCACGACATCGGCGACACACTGGGTTCCTACAATCATCCGGACATTGCTGCGGCGATCCTCAAGCCGTTCGTCAGCGCCGAGAATCTGTGGATGGTTGAGAAGCACGGGATATTCCAGGGGTATTACTTCTTTCATCACCTGGGGATGGATCGGCATTTGCGCGAGCAATTCAGCGGGCATCCGCAGTATCAGGCGACCATCGAGTTTTGCGCCCAATACGATGCGGCGGCATTTGATCCGGCGTACGAGACGTTACCGCTAAGCTTCTTTGAGCCGATGATGGAGCGCTTGTTTGCGCATCCGAAGCACTCGATCTACAAGGCGGCGATGGAATTACATTCGCCAGCCTGATAGATCCCGCGGGACCGCTGCGCAGTCCATCGCGAGCAGGCTCGCTCCCACAGGTGACCGAGTTTTTTCAGGAAAATACGATCAAAACTGTGGGAGCGAGCCTGCTCGCGATGGGGCCAGACCTCGCACACTGACTTTTAGGCGGGCTCGGCAATTTTAATGGCTTTCAATTCGGCCTCCCGCGCCTGCGCATCCGCCAACCGGTATAACTCGATCGACCCGTCCCAATGCTCGATCAACGCCGTGCACGACTCGACCCAATCCCCGCAATTGAGGTAGTCCACCCCGCCGACCTTGCGAATCTCGGCATGGTGAATGTGCCCGCACACCACCCCATGCAACTCGCGTTTCACGCACTCGTGGGCGATGGCTTCTTCGAAGTCGCTGATGAAACTGACCGCGGTTTTGACCTTGTGCTTGAGGTAGGCCGACAACGACCAGTAGCCGTAGCCATAACGGGCGCGCCAGTGATTCAGCCAGCGGTTGAGGGTCAGGGTGAACTCGTAGGCCGAGTCGCCGAGAAAGGCCAGCCAGCGGTGATACCGGGTGATCACGTCGAACTGGTCACCATGAATCACCAGCAGATGGCGACCATCGGCGGTCACGTGCACCGCTTCGTCCACCAGGTGGATGTTGCCCAGGATCAGCTTCGAATAGCGGCGCAGGAATTCGTCGTGGTTGCCGGTGACGTAGATCACCTCGGTGCCGCGTTTGCTCATGGTCAGCAGGCGGCGGATCACGTTAGTGTGCGCTTGAGGCCAGTACATGCCGCCGCGCAGTTTCCAGCCGTCGATGATGTCGCCGACCAGGTAGATCTTGTCCGCGTGGTAGCCCTTGAGAAACTGCGACAGGTGTTCGGCCTGGCAGTCCCGGGTGCCCAGATGCACATCGGAAATCCACAAGGTCCGCACACGTTGCTTACGGCTGGGTTTGGCGAGCTCGGCGCTGGTCATGGGCAACACTCTGGGCAAGTTTTGGCAAGCTTGCGCCGGTCCGGTTAATTGCCCATGACAACCGCGAGTCAATCCTGTGACAACGCCCGGCCGGTGTAGACTGGCCGCATCTTCACCTGGAGACCTGCGATGAGACCGATCCTCACGCTTCGCCAATACACCAAAGACCTGATCGTCCACAGCCACGACCACGCGCAACTGGTGTTCGGGCTGTCGGGTGCGCTGGACTTCGAGGTCGACGGGCATGGCAGCCAGGTGGTTCAGCAGAGTTTCGTGGTGGTGCCGTCGGGTTTCCATCATGCCTGCGGCAGCAGCAATGGCAGCCGTTGTCTGGTGCTGGATATACCGAGCGATCAATGGGTTTCGCAGTCCCTTGGCGATCACGCCGACGCCAGCCGTCGTTTGCTCGATAATGCTGGCCGGCTGCCGCTGGATGCCGGGCAAAGCCAACTGGTGAGTTGGCTGGCGGGCAGCCAGGTCAGTGACCCGCTGATTGCCCAGCAAGGCGCGGTGTTGTTGTTGGCCAGCCTCAATAACGCCAAGCCTGAAGTCGTGGGCGGCCGGCGCCTGCCGTATGCGGCGTTGAATGCGCATATCGATCAGTACGCGGCGTATCCGCTGCAAGTCGCCGATCTGGCGCGCGTCGCCGGTCTCTCCAGCGCCCGCTTGCATGCGCGGTTTGTCGCTGAATGCGGGCAGACGCCAATGGATTACATCCGCAGTCGGCGGCTGCATATTGCGGTGGGACTGCTGCGGGATTCACCATTGCCCATCGGCGAGATCGCCAGTCGGGTCGGTTACAGTTCTCAAAGTGCATTTGCGGCGGCGGTGTTGCGCGAGTTTGGCCAGACCCCGGGCGAACTGCGGCGCGAGGCTGGCGACAAAGGACGATAGTCTGGCGACAGACACAGCGTGTGTGGCGCGGTTCAATGTTCCTCTCTGTTTGTCTTGTTGTTAAGGATCGCAATGACTCCCCGTACCGCCCTTGGCGCCCTGCATATCGGCGCACTGATGTTCGGCCTGACCGGTGTGTTCGGCAAACTCGCTGCCGCCTCCCCCGCCGTCATCGTGTTTGGCCGGGCGGCATTTGCCGTGCTCGCCCTGGCGGTGTTCGCGCGGTTCGCCAGCAACACGCGCTGGTACAAACTCGAGGCGCAGGACTTGCGCCGTCTGCTGCTCAGCGGTTTGCTGCTGGCCGGGCACTGGGTGAGTTTCTTCATTGCGGTGAAAGTCGCCGGCGTGGCGATCGCGACCCTGGGTTTCGCCAGCTTCCCGGCGTTTACCGTCATCCTCGAAGGGCTGATATTCCGGGAGCGGATCCGCGCCAATGAAATCCTGTTGGTGGTGCTGGTGAGCATTGGTCTGGTGCTGGTCACGCCTGACTTCGATCTGGCGAGCGGTGCCACCACGGGCCTTCTGTGGGCGGTCGGTTCAGGCTTGCTGTTCGCCCTGCTGTCGCTGACCAACCGCGCCAGCTCCGGCAGAATCCCGCCGGTGCAGGCGGCGCTGTGTCAGAACGTGGTGGTCGCGCTGTGCCTGCTGCCGGTGGCGGCGCCGCAGTTGAGCGAAGTCCGCGCCATCGACTGGCTGTGGATCGGTTTGCTCGGAGTGTTCTGCACCGGCGTCGCTCACAGCTTGTTCGTCGCCAGCCTGGCGGTGATCAAGGCGCGCACCGCCGCCGTGGTGTTTGCCCTGGAGCCGGTTTACGGGATCACCATGGCCTGGCTGTTATTCGATGAAAACCCGACGTTGCGCATGCTGATCGGCGGCGCCTTGATCATCGTCGCGATAGTCGTCTCCAGCAGATTGTCTGGCGGTTCAAGCAAAAAGACTGTGGCCGCCGAGGCCGCATCTCACTGAGTGCGGTCGTTGTGGCCGAGGTCGCGGTCAGGGTCGATCTGATCGCGAACCCGCTGTTTGAGTACCTTGGCGTCGGGGAATCCGCCGTCGACCTTGCGCTCCCAGATCTGTACATCGCCACAGAAAATATGGAACACCCCACCGGTGCCGGGCACCAGCGACACTTTGCCCAGGTCGTCGCCGAAGGTGCTGAGCAGTTCCTGAGCCAGCCAGGCCGCACGCAACAGCCATTGGCATTGCGTGCAATAGGTGATGGTGATTTCCGGTTTATGCGTGGTCATGATGGGCAAGACTCCTGAGCCCGAGGGCGCCGCTATAGTAGAGGCTCAGCGGATTCCGGCCAACAGGCTCCGGGCGGTCTGCTTGAGCGGCTCATCACCTTCCTTGAGCAACTCGTTGAGCAGTTCGATGGCGCTGTCCAGATCCCCGTCATCGATGCAGGTCTGGGCTTGTTCCAGTTTGTCGGCGCTGGTCGGATCGGCTGGCTGCGGATTTAACGGCTCAAGTTCCAGTGACGGGTCGGCATCGCTGAATTCGTCGAGAAAGTCGCCGTCCAGCGCCTGTGAGTCCGGTTCGGCGACCCACTCAAGCTCGGGTTCATCCAGCGTCGATTCTTCAGGCATCTCGAACACATCGGGCAACACGTGCAGGTTCGAAGCGAATGCAGGTTCTGTTGCGGATAACGGTTCATTCGAAGGTTTGGCGGTGGATGCGTTGTCGAAAGGGCTGATCAGATCCCAGCTGGAATCCATGGACAGGTCATCCAGGTTCAACTGGAACTCGTCGGCAGCTGCGGCTGGTACGGCAGCGATGACTGCCGCGCTGGCCACCGGTGGCGCATTGCCGAGCTTCGGGGAGCGGGCGCGGATGGCCTGAAGCTTGTCTTCGTCGAACCCGCCGTCACGCAGGTTTTTTTCCTGTGCGTCGTAAGCCGGTACGTCGCCTTGTTTGCCGAGGACTTCCAGCAGTTGCACGCCCAGCTCTTCGCGCTGTGGTTCCTTGACCAATGCTTCTCGCAACAAACCGACCGCTTCGGAAAAACGGCCATAGGCCAGGTAAATACCGACACCTTCCAGCACATCGCCGGGTGACGTTTCTTCACGATGGTCGGGAGCGGGTTTGATTATGGGCTGTTGCACCGACGGTTGCGCCGGACGTTCTAGTACCGGCTCATGTGGCGCTGGTGAAACGGGCGATGAATCGGGCAACGCCTGAAGCTGCTGGCGCCGACGTCGAACAAACAGCCCAAACAACACCAACGCAATCAGCGCCAGCAAGCCGATGATCAGCGGCCAGTGGCTAGCCTCGGGTTCTTCAACGACGACGGGGGCAGACGCCACCGCTGCCGGCGTCACCGGCGGCGTCTGGTTGACCTCTGCCAATTGGGTTTGCAGTTCGGTTACCTGTTTTTTCTGGCCCGCAATCTGCTCGTCCTGAGCCTGAAGCTTTGCATTGAGCTCATCGATGGTTTTTTGCAGCTGCTGGTTTTGCAGCACGCTGGCGGCCAGTTGTTCGGCAACCGGATCGGGCACAGGTGCGGCAGGTTGAACGGCGGCAGGTGCTGGCGCCGACTTCTTCGCCGCGGGTGCCGCCGCAGTGGCCGGTTTGACGCTCGGGAATGGAGAGTTTTGCGGGCTGGCGGCGGGTTCGTCGTCGGACGGCACGATCCCCGGAGAGCCCGGCGGATCGATCAGCACCGTGTACTCGCGCAGCAAACGGCCGTTGGGCTGATTGAGCTGCACCATGAAATTCAGGAAAGGCTCATTGACCGGTTTGTTAGAGGTCACCCGAATCAGGCTGCGGTTGCCCCGCAGGATCGGCGTGAACTTCAGGTCGTTGAGGAAGAACACCCGATCGACGCCGGCACGAGTGAATTCCTCTGCTGTCGCCAGGCTGACCGAGAGCTCGCCCTCCTCCAGCCCACCCACATCCACCAGTGCGATGTCAGCACGCAACGGCTGATTCAACGCGGAATGAAGAGTGATGTCGCCCAATCCCAGCGCAGGGGCCAATGCCGAGTAAGTGACAGCACCACCGACCAGAAGCAGCCTGGCGCAACACCGCAAAACAACGTGCCAACTCTCGAGCATGAGCATCCCTTAGATAACCAGAACCAACCTGTACGCGTTCGCACATCCGGTACGAACACGATATTGCCTAGTAGTTCTTTATAGTCTGCCCAACGGGGTATCTCAAAAAGCTGACGCGCGGTTATGCCTCAAGATTTTTCCAGGTTGGCCAGAATGTGCCCGTGGACCCGCATGCACACCTTCAAGTCCGCCTCGTCGACGCCGTCGAACAGTTCACGGCGCAGTTGCGTGGCAATGGTTTCAATTTGTTCGATCAGAGGACGGGCCGGGGCACAGAGGACGATTTTTTTCGCCCGGCGGTCTTCCAGTACCGATTGACGCTGGACCAGGCCCTGGGTTTCCAGGCTGTCGAGCAAGCGCGCCAGGGTCGGGCCTTCGACGCCGACGCTTTGCGCCAGTTCACGCTGGGTCGGTGCTTCTTCGAAGCGCGCCAAGTGCAGCAGCACCAGCCAGCGCGCCTGAGACAGACCCAGACCCGCCAGGCGGCGATCCAGTTCGGCACGCCAGCCGCGAGACATCTGGGCCAGTTGCATGCCAAAGCGGTGTTGATCGGTTAACGGCATAAAACACTCATGATTAGACTGAATTAGAGAAAAACTAATTATTAGTCAGCTAAGCATGACCGTTGGCTTGAGGCAAGGTCTGGTCTGTAGTGAATCGTTACATCACTGTAACAGGTCATTTAAACCTCAAATTCGGACTGCAGTGCCGCCCGAACGCAGTACAAGACACCTTCCGGCACTCGACCGGCGAACAGCGCGGCAATCTCCGACACCGGTGGCAGTTCGCCCTCGCCATCGAGGAACGCATCCTGAACCTCGCCCATCAATTCCTCGGGCAGGTCCAGCGCTTGCTCCAACGACAACTGCTGCTTGCCGATCGCTTCGGCGAGCATGGTGTAGACGTTCTTTTCCGAGCATTGCAGCTGGCTGGCGATCTGCAACGGCGTCATGCCGGCGCGAGCGAGGGTGATCAGCTCGTGGCGCACGTCGGCGACGACTTTCGGCGCCTCGACCTGACCGCCCAGCACTTCGAGGAAGGCCTCGCCGTAGCGTTCGAGCTTGCGTGCGCCGACACCGCTGACCGTGGCCATTTCCGCCAGCGAGGTCGGCTGGCTGCGGAGCATTTCCAGCAGTGTGGAGTCGGGGAAGATGACGTACGGCGGCACGCCGTGTTCCTCGGCGAGTTTGCGACGCAAGGCGCGCAAGGCTTCCCACTGTTCGCGTTCTTCGCCGCGAACCAATTGGCTCGCCTGGCTCTTGCTGCTTTTGGCGGTGGTTTGCGGCTTGAGGTCGCGGCGCAGTTCCAGGGTTACTTCGCCCTTGAGCAGCGGCCGGCAGGTGTCGCTCAGGCGCAAGCCGCCGTAGCCTTCGAGGTCAATGTCGGCCAGACCACGGGCCACCAGCTGGCGGAACAGGGAGCGCCATTCACTCTCCCCCATGGCCTTGCCCACGCCGTACACCGACAGATGTTGATGACCGAAGCTGCGGACCTTTTCGTTGTCCTTGCCCAGCAATACATCCACCAGATGCCCGACGCCATAACGCTGGCCAGTGCGGTAAATCGCCGAGAGCGCCTGACGGGCCGGCTCGGTGGCGTCCCAGGTCTGTACGCCATCGACGCAGTTATCGCAATGGCCGCACGGCTCGGGCATGTCTTCGTCGAAGTACGCCAGCAGGGTTTGCCGACGGCAGCGGGTTTCTTCGCAGAGCGAGAGCATGGCGTCGAGCTTGTGCTGCTCCAGACGCTTGTGGCGCTCATCACCCTCGGAGTTTTGCAGCATCTGCTTGAGCATCACCACGTCTTGCAGGCCGTAGGCCATCCAGGCATCCGCCGGCAGCCCATCACGACCGCCGCGACCGGTTTCCTGGTAGTACGCCTCAAGGGATTTCGGCAAATCGAGGTGAGCGACAAAGCGCACGTTGGGCTTGTCGATGCCCATGCCGAACGCCACGGTGGCGACCATGATCAGGCCTTCTTCGTTGAGGAAGCGCTTCTGGTGATGGGCCCGGGTTTCATTGGGCAGACCGGCGTGGTACGGCAGCGCCGGGAAGCCTTGTTCGCTGAGGAATACCGCGACTTCGTCGACTTTCTTGCGCGACAGGCAATAGACGATGCCGGCATCACTGCGGCGCTCGGCGAGGAACGCCAGCAACTGCTTGCGCGGCTGTTCCTTGGGCACGATGCGGTAAAAAATGTTCGGACGGTCGAAGCTCGACAGGAAGCGCTCGGCATCCTGCAGATGCAGACGATCGACGATTTCTTCGCGGGTACGCTTGTCGGCCGTGGCCGTCAGGGCAATGCGCGGGACGTTGGGGAACAGTTCCGCCAACTGGCCCAGTTGCAGGTATTCGCGACGGAAGTCATGGCCCCATTGGGACACGCAGTGCGCTTCGTCGATGGCGAACAGGGCGATTTCAAGACTTTGCAGGAAGGCCAGCATGCGGGGCTGGACCAGACGCTCGGGCGCCAGATACAGCATCTTCACTTCGCCGCGCTTGATTCGCGCAGCAAGATCACGCTGCTGTTCGGCGCTCAGCGTGGAGTTCAATGCGGCGGCAGCGACGCCGAGCTCTTCGAGGGTCGCGACCTGATCGTCCATCAGTGCGATCAGCGGCGACACCACCACGGCCAGGCCTTCGCGCAGCAGCGCCGGCACCTGGAAACAGAGGGATTTGCCGCCACCGGTAGGCATCAGCACCAGGGCGTCGCCGCCACTGGCCACGCGCTCAATGATTGCACCCTGGCGGCCACGGAAACTGTCGTAGCCGAAGATGTCCTTGAGGACGCGTTGAGCCTGTTCGAGCATAAAAACTCCAAATATCACAAAAACATCCCTGCAAGGCTGGTTCAGAACCACGCAGGCTGCACTGACAAATCGTAAGTACGCATTGCATGACGCTTCACATCACAGCCGCGACGCCAGCAGGGCATCACAAAACGCGCGAGTATACCCGACGCCTGCCCGGCAAAGGGTGCCGCTGAGAAGACACGCAAGGACAAACACCGCGCAACCTGTGGGAGCGGGCTTGCTCGCGAAGGCGGAGTATCAGTCGACATTAATGCTGCCTGACACGACGCCTTCGCGAGCAAGCCCGCTACCACAGCGATTGTGGTGTTCCGGGGTGCAAATATCCCGCGCGGCTGGCCTGAGCGCTCAAGAAGGCCTAGAATTCCCGCATCTGTTAATTCCCCAAGGTAGCCCTTTAATGTCCTTCGCTGAGCAACTAACCCGTTTGCAAGTCTTCCTCGACGCCGACGAACTGCATGACGAGGCGCTGGACTACGTGGCCGCCCACGGCTACCTCACTGCGCTTTCGATCTGTTCCGAAGAGGTTCCGGATCGTGAATGGATCGACGCCCTCTTCGCCGAAGAGCCGCATTACGCCGACGACACCGAGCGTGAAGCGATCGAATCCACCCTGCTGGCCCTCAAGGCTCACATCGCCCGCCAACTGGCTTCCGATGAAGAGTTCGAGCTGCCATGCGACCTGGACCTGGGCGAAGAGCCGGACGATTCCGACCTGCGCGGCTGGTGCATCGGTTTCATGGAAGGCGTGTTCCTGCGCGAAGCGGCCTGGTTCGAAACCGCCGAAGACGAAGTCAGCGAAATGCTGCTGCCGATCATGGTCGGTTCGGGTCTGTTCGACGAACAGCCTGAGTTCGAAGACATCGCCAAAGACGCCAACCTGATGGACGACATGATCGTGCAGATCCCGGAAGCCCTGACCGCGCTGTACCTGCTGTGCCAGGCGCCAGACGAAAAACCGGCGATCCTCAAGCCACGTCACCACTAAGGTTTTGCCTATGGACAACCCCATAGGCAACCGCTCCCTGATGTTGCGTTACGTACTGCTGGCCATCGGCTGGCTGAGCGTAGCGCTGGGGGTGATCGGTATTTTCCTGCCGGTATTGCCCACCACGCCTTTCCTGCTGTTGGCGGCTGCCTGCTTCGCCCGCAGTTCGCCACGGTTTTATCAGTGGCTGGTGGGGCATCCACGGCTCGGCCCGTGGATTCGCGACTACCTCGACGGCAACGGCATCCCGCTCAAGGGCAAGGTCTACGCCATCGGCCTGATGTGGGTGAGCATCCTCTTCTCCTGCTACCTGGTGCCCCTGCCGTGGGCGCGCGGGTTCATGCTGACCAGCGCGGTGCTGGTGACGATCTACATCCTCAAACAGAAAACCCTGAAAAAGCCCTGACTCAAGCCCTGAGCTGTAAGGGCTCTTGTGGCGAGGGGACTTGTCCCCGTTGGGTTGCGAAGCGACCCCAAACCCTGCAACCCATTTCCTTCTGACACACCGCATTGCCTGGTTTGACGACTGCTGCGCAGCCGAACGGGGACAAGTCCCCTCGCCACAAAAGCAATCTGCCACCCCCTCACCACCCGACAATTTGTCCTGCCTCGCTGAAAACTCCGCCTAGACTTCAGTCATCTGCACCCGAGCAGCCAGACATGTCCCGTCGCCGGCGTAGTCCAGGATGGCAAACGCTCCGACTTCGGCTCGGCGGATGGCTGCTGCTGGCGAGTTTTCTGCTGACGGGACTGAGCAGTGTCTGGGCCGACTGGGAATTTACGCAGATCCTGCAAATCGCCGAAAAGCGCTACGGCCCGCTCGGCCCCGCCCAAGGAAGAATCGAGGCCTGGAGTCAAATGCTCAAGAGCGAACTCAACCAACCCGAGCGCGAGCAACTGGACGCAGTCAATCGCTTCTTCAATCAACAGCTGAATTTTCAGGACGACACGCGCATCTGGCGTCAGACCGATTACTGGGCCACGCCGGAAGAATCCTTGATCAAGGGCGCCGCCGATTGCGAAGACTACGCCCTGGCGAAATATTTCAGCCTGCGCCAACTCGGGATTCCCAGCGAGAAGCTGCGCATCACCTACGTCAAGGCCCTGAGCCAGAACCAGGCGCACATGGTGCTGACCTTCTACAGCAGCCCCACGGCCGAGCCGCTGGTGCTCGACAACCTGATCGGCGAGATCCGCCCCGCCTCCCAACGCAAAGACCTGCTGCCGGTGTACGCCTTCAACGCCGAAGGCCTGTACCTGCCGGGGGCCAATGGCGGCAAACGCAGCAGCGACTCGAAGAAATTGTCGCGTTGGCAGGACGTGTTGAAAAAGATGCAAGCCGAAGGTTTCGCCGTGGGCGAAGGCTAGTCGCCGTCGCAAGGAGCGTTTTATGTCACTGCGCAAACAGTTGTTTCTCGCCATTTGCCTGTTCTTGCTGGTGGCCTTCGGTGGCAGTTTTTTTGTCAGCCTGGAAAGCTCTCGCGAACAGATGCTCGGCCAGTTGCGCTCTCACGCTCAGGACGCCGCCACCGCGCTGGGCCTGTCGCTGACCGCGCAGATTGACGACCCGGCAATGACCGAACTGTTGGTCAGCTCGATTTTCGACAGCGGCTATTTCCGCAGCATCCGTGTCGTCACTATCGTTGATGAAAAGGTGTTGGTGGAGCGTATCGCACCGGCAAAGATCGAAGGCGTGCCCGGCTGGTTTGTGGGTCTGGTCAACCTGCGCCCGGAAGGCGGCGATGCGCTGATCACGCGCGGCTGGGAACAGGTGGCGAGGGTCGAAGTGCTGAGCAATCCGCAGTTCGCCCTGGCCAAACTCTGGGACAGCACCCTCGGCAGCCTGATCTGGCTGTTGATCTGCGGATTGCTCAGCGCCGTGTTCGGCGGCTGGTTATTACGCCGCCAATTGCGCCCGCTCGACAAGATGGTCAAACAGGCGCAAGCCATCAGCAAGCGCGAGTTCGTAAGCCTGCCGAAACTGCCACGCACACCCGAGTTGAAACGCGTGGTGCTGGCCATGAATCAGATGGTCGAAAAGCTCAAGGCGCTGTTCTCCGAAGAGGCCACGCGCAGCGAAAACCTGCGCGCCGAATCTTATCAGGACAGCCTCACAGGCCTCGCCAATCGGCGCTTGCTGGATGAGCAACTGGCCGACCATTTGTTGGTGTCCGAGCAAAGCAGCGACGGCCATTTACTGATGCTGCGGATCAACGATCTGATCGGCCTCAACCAACGCCTGGGCGGACTGCGCACCGATGGGCTGATCAGCGCCGTCGGCGAATTGCTCAAGCGCCTGACTCAACTGCCGGAGCGCCGTACCTGGCTGGCGGCGCGCAACCGTGGCGGCGAATTCAGCCTGCTGACACCAGGCCTGGACAGCACCGGTGCCGCCCGCCTCGCCTCGGAAATCAGCGCCACCCTGGAAAACCTGCGCCTGACGGGCGCCAGCGATTGCATGCCCGTGGCGCACTTGGGCGTGGTTGCCTATCAGCCCGGCGAACCGGCCAGCGACGTGCTGCTGCGCCTCGATCAAGCGCTGGCCCAGGCGCAGCAACATCCCGAACGGCCGTGGGTGCATCTGGCACGTTCCGATACCGCAACGAACCATACCCAACACGACTGGCGCACCTGGATCGACGACGCCCTCACCGAGGGCAAAATGCAGCTTTATTTTCAACCCGTGGTGCAATGCGCCGACACCAGCCAGGTGCTGCACCACAAAGTCCTCGCGCGCCTGATCGATCCGCATGGCGAAGCAATAGCGGCTGGACACTTCCTGCCGTGGATCGAACGCCTAGGCTGGTCGGCACGGTTCGATCTGGCGATGCTCGAAGCCACCCTCGACTACCTCATCGTCAACCGTTGGCCACTGGCGTTAAGCCTGTCCGGCAGCAGCTTGCGCGACCCGGCGCAACTGCGGCAAATCATCGACATGCTCGAATCACTGCCCGAGCTGGCCCATCTGCTGATACTGGAAATCGACGAACGCCAACTACCGCCCCCCGACGAATTACAACACCTGAGCCACAGCCTGCTCGACACCGGTTACCGCATCGGCTTGCAGCACTTTGGCGGCAGCTTCAGTCAGATCGGCAACTTGACTCAGTTGGGGTTGGCGTACTTGAAAATCGATGGGGCGTACATCCGCCACATTGATGAGCAGAGTGACAAGCGGCTGTTTATTGATGCGATTTACAGGGCGACCAACAGCATTGATTTGCCGTTGATAGCGGAGATGGTCGAGACCAAAGGGGAATTGGAGGTGATTCGGGAGTTGGGGTTGTTTGGGGTGATGGGAAGGCTGATTGGACCGCCGGAGCCGATGTAAAGGGGGCTACCGTTCGTCTTAAACCGGGGCTAACCTGTCAGATCTAACAGTAGGCAAACACTCACGCCGATTATCTAATCCATCCGTATCGGTGCCGCCCATTCGGGAAGCCGGGCGCCTCTATGGAAGGTACGCATTCATGAACAGCCCCATGACAAACGCTGACTCCACGTCCAACGGACAGCTCGTGTTCCCGCCCGAACCCGGCATCGGCGTGCTGGCGGTCGCACCGCCCTACCCGCCTGGTTACAAACCACAGAGCGACGGTGCTTTGGGGGTCAACATCAACATGGTGCACGGTGATCGTGACGGATTGCTGGTCTACATCCTGGCCTACCTGAACATGGCCGTCGGCGATTACATCAGGGTGTACATCGAAACAAAAAACGCTTCCGTCGCTGAATTTTCCGTCACCGATGCCCACTTCGATACCGAAGGCAACGCGAAAAACATTCCTTTCTTTATTTCCGCCAAAGACATGGAAGCCAGGTTTCCGCCTCTCCAGGCCAACAACCTGCCCCTCTGGCACGAGGTTACGCGCGTGAGCGGAAACGGCACCGAGGGATCGCCACCCGTTGAGCTGCTTTACATGTACCCGGAGCCGGGTGAGCTGGACACAGACGGCGGAAAACCCTTCAACCAGGGCCTCAAGCTGCCCGTCGCTTCGGAATCCGTCATTGATAAGACCGTGATCGATGAAGGCATGTTCGTAACCGTGCTGGCGTATAACAACCAACAAATAAGTGATGTGGTTGTACTTGCTTTTGGATCGTTGCTTCTTGAGTCCACCGTCACTGTGTTAGGTGACGTGGTTTTTGAACTGACACCTGAAATGCTCGCCAGTTTGCCGCCTGGCAACACGGTGATTGTGCGCTGGGAAGTATTCGATGTTGTGGAAAATTCGAGCGGTTGGTCGGACTCGCTGATCCTCGTATTCAAGCCAGGGATGGTGCTGCTGACCGCACCGATTTTTGAACAGGCCGATCTCGACGATGTGGTGCATCACGATTGGCTCGTGGGCGGTCCCTTGCAGATACTGGTCACCGGTGTCTTTGCAAAAGATGATCTGCTTGAGCTGACATTTGAAGGGATCACTAAAGGGGGCGACCTGGCCACCCACACCTTCAGTGTGACGCTGACTGCCGCGACCAGATCCGTGGACTTTAAGGTTCCCAACGAATGGGTTCGCAACCTGATCCGAGGCTCGGCGCAGGCGTTCTATCAAGTGGTCAGAGCAGGAAAGACTCAGTTGTCGAAACACGCCAGTGTCACCATCACCGGGACGTCCCCGCCATTGGGCTTGCCCATGGTCGAACCGCTGGAGAATAACGATACCGTGCCAGGGGATACGGCCTTGGCGAAGGTGGAGTTCGCCAAATACTGGCCCATGAAAGCAGGCGCGAAGGCCGAATTACGCTGGCAAACCATTGACTCGGACGGTATTGCGATCCTGTTTATTTTCCGACTGATCGTCACCGACCCGACGCTGCCGCTCATCTTCCAGCTGCCGGCCAAATACATCGCCCCTTACGCCGGCGCCCCACTGACACTGCAATGCACAATCACCAACCCGGGTGAAGTCGAGGTGACTTCCGATCTGCTGGGTTTAAAGATTGGGGATGAGAAAGACATCGTCCTTGAGCCGGCGTTTCTGGTAGGAGCTCCCCAGCCGATTCACCCCTTGGACGGGGAGCGGACGATACGGGCCGAATTCCTCGCAGCGATCAAGGAAGACCGGGCGAGACTGATACACAACAAGGCGTCAACGGACTCGCCGCAGTTCCCGCTTATTCCTTTGAACCAAAACAATCGCGCCAACTGGGTGCTCGACTCTCCGTTTCTTGTCGCCAACCAGGGAACGACAATTCGACTGCGCTGGAACTTGAGGCGCAATGGGAAAAAAGCTGCTTCATCCCCGGCTGTGGAAATTGTGATCGCCCCGATCGCCCCCGAAGACAGTCGGCTTCCGACGCCCCGGATCAGCGGAGTATCCGGGATTGTGGAAGTAAAAAAACTGACGGCTGCCAATGAACTGGTAGTGGATGGGTGGCTGGGGCAACGTTCAGGACAACCTCAATACCTGATGTTTGAAGGAACCAACACCCAAGGTGAAGTGGTTCGTCATGAACTCCTTAAAGGCGAAATGACGGGTACCGAGAGGGGCCTGAGACTGGCATTGCCGCTAGCCTGGCTCAGCAATCTGAAAGATGAAACGACCTTACACATCTTCTTCCGGGTGAATGTGAACCGAGAGCCTGACAAGGAAACGGCCGTAGCATTTCCCGGGCAAGCGTATATCGTCGATTCGCTGATTGAACTACAACCGCATATCGATGCACTGAAAGACCCGCAGGGTCGTGATATTCCACAAGGCGACACTACGATTGCCACCACTATCACCGTACACGGGCATGCAAGCATCCAGGAGCAAGTCGAGATTCTGGTGAATGGCGTGGTGGAGGTGACGGTAACGACAGACGCTAACGGCGATTTTTCGGAGCCCGTGAAGGTTGCCAAGTATGACGCGCTGAACACAATCCGGTTACGAGCGAAGTACGGCGATAACCTGACATCGCCCGTACGATCTTTCACTCTGCGCCGGCCATTGCAAGTCAGCCAAGACACTATGAATCTGCACGGACTCAGGATTGAAATAGGGTGGCCGAGAACGGGGCTTGATTTTGTAGGCAATACCCAAAATCGCCCCGCCTCTTACGGTGTCGCCCCTATTCATTACTCATCCAGCAATCCGGCCGTGGTTTCGGTCGATGGGAATGGCAAGGTTACTGGTCTTCGTAACGGCAGCGCGTACATCCACGTTCAGGATCGATTCAGCACCCTTACATATTACGTGGATGTGAAGAACGTCTTTGTTGCGGCATCAGCTGGAATGCATATGACCTTGGCAAATGCGGTGACCTGGATGACCTCCGTTCCAGGCTCCATGCCTCTATCCGATCACTGGGCGGGTATGGAGCGTGTCTATGGATCACACCGCACCTGGGTGCTGGGCGGATCGATAAACTGGATGCTCGACTCCAGAGGGTGTCCTGCGGGTTACTCAAAAATCTATGACCATGGCCATGGCAATGGCCCAGGCATAGTTTGCGGCTATGCAGCCCCACATGTGCAATGGAACCCGTGGTGCGCCAGACCTTATTGAGAGAAAAACGAGGAAAAGGGAAATTTGTTTATCTGCCCCTGCCTAAGTGTTCTGTAGGGTCTCTTCGCGAGCCTGCTCGCGAAAACGATCTCACCGGCAACAAAAAAAACCGCCATTCCTTCAACAGGGATGGCAGGTTTTGTCGTTTCAGCTCACGCATGCCGTTGATCATGGTCGCCGTATCGTGGCCCCCACAACCACCCGCCCGTAACGGTTGATCAGCCAGCCGATGCCGATGTGATCGATATGACCGTTCGTCTGGAAGACACGCCAACCTGTCAGATCTGACAGTAGCCAGTCTTCCCAGCCTGGTGTGTGATCAACCTCGTCCCGAGAGAACTCAGGGCTTGTCACCTCCCAGGAGAAAATGATGGATATCCAGTCCGCCGCGTTGATTGAACTGTTTGTGCTCTACCCCTTGAGCATCCTGGGCTGGGTCACCCCGGTAAAACCGGACGGCATCGCCCACGGCGGTATTCCCAAAGCCATTTACGACGGCCAGGCCTCAGGCCTTGAATGCCTGGTCGATCCCTGGACCGAGCTGCAGCTGCTCTCCTGGATCATGGCGGTCGATGATCGCGTGGATTTGTATTGCAACGGCAATCTCGTCCCGGGAGCAGGAAAAACCGTCAAACCGGGGGAGGAAACGCTGCGCCAGCGCCTGTACTTGCCACACGGCAATTTGATGCAAGGCGTCAACCGTCTGCATTACGAGGTTACCCGTGTCGGGGGTAACTCCGAACCCTCTCGGGATCTGCTGGTGCTCTACCACCTGCGGCTCGCGGACACCCTGGATCTGGTTATCCCACCCGACGTGTCCAAGGACGGCGTCAGCGCCGCACGGGCGGCGCAAGGGGTGGAGTTCAGGTTCACCTATGCCAACCGGCGCCCCTACGATCGCATCGAATTTTGGTTGGGCGACACCCAGGTCAGGTTCGACGTCCCCGACGGCACGGGGCCAATAACCCTCACACTGTTCACCGAGACATTCCAGAAAGCGGGCGACAATCCGAGTGCAGTGGCTGAGTTTTTTCTCATCGACCAGTTGAACAACCGGGTCAAATCCCCGGAGAAGCGGCTGGACATTCATCTCGACCGACTTGACCTGCCAGCCCCTACCGTCAAGGGCATGACCGGCAACAACTTCAGCCCGACCCAGCCGGAAGTCCGGGTGCTGGTGCCGCAGGGCTTGCTGCTGCCCACCGACAAGCTGAGCGTGATCTGGCAAGGCGCGGCCGGCACACCGGCGGCGGGCTCCTACACCAGCCCGCAGCGGCTGGTCAGTGCCGGTCTGGAGATTGCCGTGCCGCGCTCGGTGCTGGCCTACAGCCTGGGCAAACAGGTGACTGTCATCTGCGTCGTCGAACGCAACGACAAGACCACTACTTCATTGCCTTTGCTGCTGAGCATCCTGACGCTGCCGGTGTCGGCGCTGATTACGCCGAAGATCGTCGAGGCCGACGCCAACAACTTTCTGGACGTAATGGCACTGGGCAGCAAAAACGCGACCATTCACGCTCTGCTCCACACGCTGATCGAAGCCGGCCAGCCGTGCTGGCTGAGTCTGGAAGGCAAGAAGGCGGACGGCACGGCGCACAATCTGCCGCTGTGGAACGGCCTCCCGGAGCAGGTCAATGAGACTTGGATCAGTCAGGGATTCTGGCCCGTCGCGCTGGTCAGCAGCTACCTCACGCAACTCGGACACGGCACCACGCTGACCATCAAGTTCAAGGTATCGCTGGACAAGAGCAACGACCCGGCCACGGCCACGGTGTTTTCGGATCGGCCCTATAACATCAAGGCGGTGGCGCTGGTGGTGCCGACACTGGTCAATGTGCTGGATGCCAACAACGTCGAAGTGCAGGAGGGCACCAGAACCACCAGTACCATGTTGAAACTCAAGGGCGAGGCAAGCAAAGGTCAACAGGTCGAAATCTTCGACGGCAGCGGTTCGAGCGCGGTGTCCAAGGGCATAGCAACCGCCCACTTGACCACGGGAATCTGGGACCACACGATCACCGTGCCGGTGGGCATCCGCCGCTTGTATGCCAAGTCGCTGTATCACTCCTACTCTGTTTACTCCAACGTACGCAACCTGACGGTGGTGGCCGTGATCGTGCCGACACTGGTCAATGTGCTGGATGACAACAACGTCGAAGTGCAGGAGGGCACCAGAACCACCAGTACCATGTTGAAACTCAAGGGCGAGGCAAGCAAAGGCCAACAGGTCGAAATCTTCGACGGCAGCGGTTCGAGCGCGGTGTCCAAGGGCATAGCAACCGCCAACAAGACCACGGGAAACTGGGAGCGCACGATCACCGTGCTGGTGGGCATCCGCCGCTTGTATGCCAAGTCGCTGTATCACCCCTCCTCTGTTTACTCCAACGTACGCAACCTGACGGTGGTGGCCACCAAACCAAGCATCCCCGAAATAACGGACTCCATAGGTCAGGTCGCCCATAACGGAAAGACTTACGACGACAAGGTCAAGGTGACGGTCACTGCCGATCCGAACCAGAGCATCCAACTCTACGATGGAGCCAAGGCCATTGGGGCGCCTATTCCACTTGATAGCAAAGGGAGTGGAACTACGACGTTATCGGCTCTGGAGCAGAAGGTTTTTTCCCTCACTGCCAGAGCCGTTTATGGAAATCAGCTGGAATCCCCCGTGCGCATCTTTACACGCAAAGCCCACCTGGCAGTGACCCTGACGTCGGTCAAGCACTCGCGAGGAGAGCTGGGCGAGGGAGGCAGTACCGCCAGTGTCTCTGTCACACTGGAAGGACAGGTGACGCCTTTGTATAGCGTGCAGATCCATCATAACAACAGCGCCAAAAATATCGTGCGGAGCAACGCAAGTGGCTTCTGGGCTACCACCCTGTCCACCGTCGCTGGCCCAAACACGGTATACGCCAAAGCAGTAGCGACCGGGTTGAATTCCAACTCGCGGAGTTTCACCAGAGTAGTGCCAATCACGTCTGAAAATTTTGATCAATACTCAACGAGACACGTATCGCCAGGTCTCAACATCCCACTAAACAGCATGACTATTTACTATTTAGGGGGCACCGGCTTTATCGGGATATCTCCACTGGCTGACTTATTCACTGGTCCCTATCCTCAGATACCGGGTAAAAGTTATGGGCAGACTCTGGAGATGCATTGGAAAGGCCTTGGCACGTCACAACATATGCGTATTCGATTCAATTGGGGCTATTCCGGCGTTAGTTTTTTTATCAGGTTCGCACAAACCCATAACCTATGGATAAGATTTTTAGACATAAATAACAATACGATCCATCAATACACGCTCCCACTTAATTTCGATGCACAACTTGTTAGTTACTCGCATCCCAGTATCGATATTTGGGGTGTAGAAGTCCAAACCTGGGAGATGGATTTAATTTCTATTGATTATTTCCGGATGACTTACAGATAATTTACAGGCTGAAATATTACTCCAACAAAACGGCCTTTCCAGCCGTTTTTTGGGCAACGCTCAACCGCCAACCAACAGTTTGGCGGACGAAAAAGGGCGTATCTATTTTCCGTCCGATCCTGATGGCGAAGCCTGATTAAACAGCGGTGTTTAATCGACATCCCTAGACACTCACTCAGGCTACACATCCTTGCGCCGTTGCCTACGACTGCGCCAGAATCCGCCGGCTTGTGTGCCTTGGACCGGGTCTCTATTGTTTCCGGGTCGCTGACAATTCAGCGATCGGGTTTAGCAGCTCGGAATATCAAGGCACGTCAGTGTCGCCCCTGATCAGCCGACAGTGTTTTTCGTCAGCTGGTCTGCATTATGGCGGCTTGCGTGGGGCACTTCGGTGCGCCGGGTTCCTTGATGCCTGGTCTGCTAACCCGCGTACAGCCGCCACCCACTTCGTTTAGCAGCGATGGATGACGGCTCCCCTCATCAAGGAGCTTCAAATGCCAAAGATCACACCCAACCCACCCGAAACCGACGACGTTTCCCCGTACGAAACCCCGACTCCAAAAAACTCAACGAAGCCGCCGACCGCGCCCTCGACTACTACCTCAAACCGGTCATTCCCAATGACACCCCGCGTAAACCCAGCACCATCTACTCCATTGCCCCCGACACCAATGACGAAACGCTATTGGTCAACGCCTGTGAAACCCTGGCGTCGGCGAGTGTGATGTTGAGTAATTTTGCGGGATTGATGGAGGGGTCGCATCGCAATACGGTGTTGGGGATTCAGCAGGTGGTGATGCTGGGGGAATTGGCGGTGAACCGGATGCTGGATAATTTCGTTCCACAGGGTTAGCGAAGACCCTGCGACGAACCTTGACCTGTGGCGAGGGAGCTTGCTCCCGCTCGGCTGCGCAGCAGCCGCCCTCCCGGCATAGGCGGTCTACCTGAAAATCTGCGGTGAATGGTTTTGGGGCTGCTTCGCAACCGAGCGGGAGCAAGCTCCTTCGCCACAAAAGCCATTCAGGCTATGAGTTCTGTGGTGGTCTTTTGGGCCTCTTCGCGGGCAAGCCCGCTCCCACAGTGATCTGGGTTGTTCGCCGGTTTTGTGTCCACTGAAGACTGAATGTGGGAATGGGCTTGCTCGCGATGGCGATCTCACAGGCAACGAAAAACCCGCCATTCCTTTATCGGAAATGGCGGGTTTTGTCGTTTCAGAGGTCAGCCTTCAGATCACACGGTGTCCACCTTCAACGAATGGTCATTCAACATGCCGTTAATGATCGTCGCCGTGTCATGCCCGCCCGCAACCACCCCGCCCGCTCCCGGTGTGACGCCGTAGTGGCTGGCCAGGTTGACGCCGGCCAGGTCGATGGTCTGGTTCGGTGCCGCGCCGGCCATGGCGCTGACGTCGATGCTGGTGAGGACCGAGGCGCCGCTGCCGACGACTTTGAAGTGCAGGTAGTCATCCAGTGACGCCGCCGTGCCGTTTTCGCCTTGCAGCAGTTGTGACAGGTCGAGTTTGTCGGTGCCCGGGGTGAAGTCGGTGACGACATCGTGACCGCTGTTGCCTTTGAGCCACTGGAAGGTGTCGGCCCCTGCCCCGCCGGTGAGGGTGTTGTTGCCCAGGCCGCCGATCAGGAAGTCGTCGCCGCCACCACCCTTGAGGATGTCGTCGCCCAAACCGCCGGTGATGACGTTGCTCAGGTTGTCGCCCGTGAGCGAGTCGTTGAAGTTGGAGCCGGTGAGGTTTTCGATAGCGGTCAAGGTATCGGTGCCGGCGCCGCCGGTGTTTTGCGCGGTGGCCACGCTCAGGTCGACCGTGACCCCGGCGGTGGCGTGGGCGTAACTCACGGTGTCGGTGCCGGTGCCACCGTCGAGCAGGTCGTTGCCGGTGCCGCTGAACAGCAAGTCATTGCCGGCGCCGCCGTGTAGCTCGTTGTTGCCGGAGCCGGCGGTGAGCACATCGTTGCCGTCACCGGCATTGAGGACGTTATTGCCAGTGCCCGCCACCAACACATCGTCGCCTGCGGTGCCGGTGAGGGTGTGGCCTTCCTGGTAGCTGATGGTCACCGCTGCGCCGTCGCTGCCGCCATGGTTGTCGTTGGCGGTGTAGGTGCCGTGGGCGTCCGGAGCGATGTCGTGGCCGCCGGAGTAATTGAGGGTCATGGTCAGCTGGTAGTATTCCGCGTTGTTCACGCCGCTGCCGCTGGTGTTGGTGATGTTGGTGACGTGGATCTGATAGGTCCCGTCCGCCGCCGCGGTGAGGGTTTGCCCGTCCGCGAGAGCGATCCACGCGCCGCCATTGAGCGAGTACTCCATGGCGATGTGTCCACCCGCCAGGTTGTGGTCCAGGTTGAGGGTTTCGCCCTGTTTGAGGTTGACGGTAATCCGGTCCTCATCGTTGGCGTTGCCCGTGGTAACCCCGCCCAGATAACCACTGACCACCAACACCGCCGTCATGGTCGCCGCGTTCGCCGTAAAGGCGCTGCGCACGTTCGCCAGGACCTGATTAGAGGTGTTGTTGCCGGTCGAGGAAAAGCTGATCGCCCCGGTGCCGGTGAAGTCGGCGCCTTTTGAAATCCAGCCGGTGTTGAAGTTGGTGGGAGACGCCGTCAGCGGATCGCCATTGGCATCGGTGTCGTTGGCCAGCAGCAACTCGCCCGGCACCACGATGTTGCCCGAGAGCACGTTGGTGATGATGTGGTCATCGACCGCGACCGGGGCCGCGTTCGGAATGACTTTGACCGTCAGCGTCGAGCTGGCCAGGTCGCCATCGTTGTCGCTGGCGGTGAAACCGATGTTTTCAGTGATCACCACCGACGTGGTTTTTTGTGAGGTGTAGGTGAACTCGCCGGTGTCGAGGTTCACCACCAGGGTGCCGCCATTGTTGGTGGCGATACTGATGCTGTTGTTCACCGTGTTGAACGTGCCGTGGTTGGCGCCGCCACTGAAGTTCAGCGCGCCCTGATTACTGTTGCCTTTCGGGTCGTAGGTGTACGTGGTGCCGTCGACCACGAGGGTTTTGATGAAGCCGCCATCGGCGCCGAATGTTCCGCCCTCCAGCAAGGTGCCCGTGACTGGCGCCCCCATCACCGTGCCCGAGAGCACCGAGTTGAGTTGGTTGAGATCGGTCACCACAACAGCGTTGGTGTTGGTGTGGGTGCTGCCGTCATAAGCCAGCGGATCGAGGTAGGCGTTGCTCACGCCACTGCCCAGGCCGATCGCGTAGTTCTTGATGCTGTTGGCGTCGAGGAAGGCTTTGAGCGCGGCTTCGTCTGCGCTGCCGATGTTGCCTTCATTGGGTTTGCCGTCGGAGAAGAAGTAGCCGACGTTCTGCGCCCCGGTCAGTTTGCCCGAGGTGTTGAACGCGGTTTGCATCGTCGCGACTGCCGCGTCGTAGTTGGTGCCACCGCCGGCAGTCAGGCCGGAGATGATCGACTTGGCGGTCGCTACATCAACCCAGATCGATGTCTTGTCGGTGGCGTTGCTGCTGAAGGTGACGATCTGCACTTTCACATCGCCCAGGTCGTCGTACTTGTCGAGCAAGGCACTGATCGCCTGCTTGGCCAGCGCCAACCGCGACAGCCCGGGTACGCCGGAGGGGTCGACCATGCTGCCGGAGACGTCGATCACCAACAGCAGGTTGGAATCGATCTCGACCGCGGCCACCGAACGATCGGCGGCAACCGCCTTGGGCACGTCATCGACGATGCTCACCACGATGGTACTGGTGGTGCTGTTGCCCAGTGCATCCGTAGCTTTGTAGGTGAAGCTTTCGCTCAGGGTGTTCGGGCCGTCGTTGGCGTTCGGCGAGGTTTTCGGCGCCGAGGTCAGGGTGTAGGTGTAGGTGCCGTTGGGGTTGAGCAGCATTTGCCCGTACGTCCCGGTGGCGCTGCCGACCAGGGTGTAGGTGATGGCGCCACTCGCGCCGGTGACGGAGCCGACCAGGGTGCCGGTGGCCGTTTCGCCGGTGTTGCCGGGCTCGCTGCCGGTAACGGTGCCGGCCGTCAGGTCCTGCCCGTCCCTGGTCAGGTCCAGCGCTTTCTCGTAGACGGTGACATCGGTGTCGGTGACCGCTTTGATGCAGCTGTTCGACACGTCAATGGTGATGGTGGTGGTGCTTTCATCGCCGTCGGCATCGCGCACTGTGTAGGTGAACGTGTCCGTGGCGCCCGCTCCGCTCACGGCGTTGGGATTGCTGTGATAGACCGCGTTGCCGTTGGCATCCAGCGTCAGGTAACCGTAAGTGCCGTTGATGTTCGTGCCCAGGCCGCCAATGGCCGAGGACGACGTGTCCGAGCCTGCGCGCACGCCGACCACAGCCCCACCGGCTGCCGCGCCGTCGGCGCCCTTGATGTCATTGTCCAGCACGTTGCCGCTGACCGTGCCGCCTTCGACCACGCTCGCCGTGTCCGCTTTGGCGGTCGGCAAATCATCGACGATGTTGACGTTGATCTGACCTGTAGCGGTGCTGCCGTCGGTGTCCGTCGCCACCACATTGAAGTTCTCGGTGATGCCGTTGGCGCCGTTGGCATTCGGATGGGTTTCGTTGTCCGCCAGGGTGTAGCTGTAACTGACCACGCCGGTCGCCGGGTTGTAACCGGTGATGGTCAGCGTGCTGCCGAGCGGTGTGACCACCGATTGCGGGAAGCCTGCCGCCACGCCGCCGGTGACCAGCGCGATGCCGCCGACGGTCAGGGTTTGCAGTCCGTCCAGCGCGGTCACGGTGAAGGTGCCGCTCTGAGTCAGGGCTGGCGCGTTCGGGGTGGTCCCGTCGCTGAGGTTTTTTTCGTAGACGGTCAGTTCGCCGCCGTACACATCGAGGCCGTTGAGGGTCACCGGATCGTTGTTGTTCTGGATGTTCAGCACCAGGTTGGCGGTGCTGGTATCGCCGTCGGCATCGGTAATGGTGTAGGCGAAGGTTTCGGTGCCCGTGCCGCCGCCGTGCAGGTTTTTGAAGTCGGCATCGTTGGTGTTCAGCGTGTAGGTGTACGTGCCGTTGGCGTTCAGGACGAGTGTGCCGTAAGTCCCGGTGAAGGTGCCTGGAGTCACAGGCCCGGCATTTGGCCCGGTGGCGACGAGGTCCGCGCCCTGGACGTCGTTGGTCAGGACGTTGCCGTTGAGTGTCAGGGCGGTTTCCGACGCCTTGACGGCGTTACTGTCGTCGAAGGCTTTTGGCACGTCATCGACAATCTTCACCACGATGGTGCTGGTGGTGCTGTTGCCCAGCGAGTCGGTGGCCTGGTAGGTGAAGCTCTCGGTCAGGGTGTTCGCGCCATCGTTGACATGCGGCGTGGTGGTCGCAGGCGACGTCAGGGTGTAGGTGTACGTGCCGCTGGGGTTGAGCTGGAGCTGGCCATAGTTGCCCGTGGCGCTGCCCACCAGCGTGTAAGTAATCGCGCCGACCGCACCGGTGACGGAGCCGACCAGCGTGCCCTTGGCGGTTTCGCCGGTGCTGGTCGGATCGCTGCCGATGACCGTGCCGGCCGCCAGGTCTTGCCCGTCCTGGGTCAGGTCGAGGGCTTTTTCGTAGACGGTCACGTCGGTATCGGTGGAGGCGACGATGCTGCTGTTGGACACGTCGATGGTGATGGTGGTGGTGCTTTCGTCACCATCGGCATCACGCACGGTGTAGGTGAACACGTCGATCGCACCCGGGCCGTTCACCGCGTTGGGATTGCTGTGGTAGGTCGCGTTGCCGTTGGCATCCAGCGTCAGGTAACCGTAGGTGCCGTTGATGTTCGTGCCCAGGCCACCGATGGCCGAAGTCGAGGTGTCGCTGCCTGCGCGCACGCCAACCACGGCGCCGCTGAGCGCCGGGCCGTCGGCACCGCCGATGTCGTTATCCAGCACGTTGCCCGAGATCGTCGCGCCCTCGTCCACCGAGGCGAAATCGGGGTGCGCAGTGGGCAGGTCGTCGACGATGTTGACGTTGATCTGGCCTGACGCGGTGCTGCCGTCGGTGTCCGTCGCCACCACGTTGAAGTTCTCGGTGAGGCTGTTGGCGCCGTCGGCGGTCGGATGCGCTTCGTTATCGGCCAAGGTGTAGCTGTAGCTGATCACGCCGGTCGCCGGGTTGTAGCCGGTGATGGTCAGCGTGCTGCCGAGCGGTGTGACAATCGATTGCGGGAAACCTGCGGCCACGCCACCGGTCACCACGTTGATCCCGCCCACGGTCAGGGTTTGCAGACCATCGAGCGCCGTCACGGTGAAGGTGCCGCTCTGGGTCAGGGCTGGCGTGTTCGGGCTGGTGCCGTCGCTGAGGTTTTTCTCGTAGATGGTGAGTTCGCCGCCATTGACGTTGAGGCCGTCAATGGTCACCGGGTCATCGTTGTTGTGGATTTCCAGCACCAGGTTGGCGGTGCTGGTATCGCCGTCGGCATCGGTAATGGTGTAGGCGAAGGTTTCGGTGCCCGTGCCACCGCCGTGCAGGGCTTTGAAATCCGCATCGCTGGTGTTGAGGGTGTAGGTGTACGTGCCGTTGGCGTTCAGCACCAGGGTGCCATAAGTCCCGACGAACGTGCCGGGGGTGATCGGGCCGGCATTCTCGCCGACGGTCACGCGGTCGGCGCCTTGCGAATCATTGGTCAGCACGTTGCCGTTGAGGGTCAGCAAGGTTTCCGATGCGGTGCCGGCGTTGCTGTCATCGACCGCTTGGGGCAGGTCGTCGACGATGTTGACGTCGAGATTGCCGTTGGCGGTAGTCCCGTTGTCGTCGACCACGGTCACGGCGAATTGCTCGGAGATGCCGTTGGCGCCATTCGCCGTCGGATGCGCTTCGTTATCGGCCAGGGTGTAGCTGTAACTGACCACGCCGGTGGCGCTGTCGAACCCGGTGATGGTCAACGTGCTGCCGAGCGGCGTGACGATCGATTGCGGGAACCCTGCGGACACGCCGCCGACCACCACGTTGATGCCGCCGACGCTGAGGGTTTGTACGCCGTCGAGGGCGGTGATGGTGAAGGTGCCGTTCTGGGTCAGCGCTGGTGCATCGGGGCTAGTGCCGTCGCTGAGGTTTTTCTCGTAGACGACCAGTTCGCCGCCTTCGACGTTGAGGCCGCCAAGCGTGACCGGGTCATCGTTGTTGTGGATCTCCAGCACCAGGTTGGCGGTGCTGGTGTCGCCATCGGCATCAGTCAGGGTGTAGGTGAAGGTTTCGGTGCCGCTGCCACCACCGTGCAGCGCCTTGAAATCGGCGTCGCTGATGTTCAGCGTGTAGGTGTAACTGCCGTTGGGATTGAGCACCAGGGTGCCGTATGTCCCGGTGAAGGTGCCGCCGATGATCGGCCCGCTGTTGGGGCCGGTGGGAATGCGGTCAGCGCCTTGCGAGTCGTTGGGCAGCACGCTGCCGGTCAAGGTCAGCAGGGTTTCCGAAGCGGTGCTGGCGTTGGTGTCATCGACCGCTTTGGGCACGTCGTCGGTGATGTTCACGTCCAGCGTGCCGGTGGCGGTGTCGCCATTGGAATCATTAGCGACCACGGTGAACTGTTCGCTGAGGGTGTTGGCCCCTTCGCCAGCCGAATGGGTGTCGTTGCCGACCAGGGTGTAGCTGTAACTCACCACGCCAGTGGCCGGGTTGTAACCGGTGATTGTCAGGGTGTTGCCCAGTTGCGTGGTGATCGACTGCGGGAAGCCTGCGGCCACGCCGCCAGTGATCACGTTGATCCCGCCGATGCTCAGGCTGGTCAGCCCGTCGGGCGCGGACACGGTGAAGGTGCCGTTCTGGATCAGCGCGCCCGGATTGCTGGCAGAACCGTCGGCGAGGTTGGCTTCGTTGAGGGTCAGTTCGCCCCCCGCGACCGACAGGCCCGCGAGGGTAACCGGGTTGTTCGGCAAGACGCCTGTGCCCCCTGAACCGGCACCGCCGTCGCCGTTGTCGCCGTTGTCCGGGTCACCGGCCAGACGTTCCAGCGGAAATTCGGGAATGCCGTTGAAGCCTGCGGTGGGGAAGCCAATGACGGGATCGACCCGCCCGCCCACTTCTTCGAGCATGACGAAACTGTGGCCGCCGCCCGCCGCCCCACCGGGTGCGCCGGTCGGAGCAGGTCCGGCCGCCGTGGCTTCAGCCGTTTGAGTCGGGTCATCGCCGGCAGCGATAGCTTTTTGCAGTTGCTCGACATCGGTCAGTTGCGCCTGAGTCGGCGTTACCGCTTCAGCGGTATCCACATGGGGCGCCTGATGCGCCAGTAACTGGGAAGTCATTTGCAGGCTGCTGCCGCGCCCGAGGGTCAGCTCCTGGCCATTTTGCAGACGCACGGCCACCGCGCCTTCGGCCCCGGTGATCAATTGGTCGCCGGCGAACAATCGATCGCCCTCGACCAGCGCACGTCGGGTGCCACCGCTTTCCGCGAACACCTGACCAATAACTTTACTGACGATACCGATGAGCGTTGCCATGTGCATTTCCTCCGCTGCCAACCGCTGTCGGCACCCTGTTTGTGCGAAGAACGTGCTCATGGTTGAAGCAGGTTGCCTGGCGGATCGTCCGCAGGTGCGTTTACCTGAGTAAGCCGCTGCCCCGGCGATCGTCTCACCAAGCGTGCCGCTCGCGGGCAATGTGTCCGTTTTTGGCAAAACCCCAATGCAATCAACCACCTTGGGGATCCAATCGCCGACACATTGCCCATCGAGCGATGCGTAACGATTTTGAACCTATTGAGTGACAAAAAAATGTCGCCTCAAAACCGTTTCGCGTCCCTCCCCTCCAGCACTTCTCCGCCCTATGTCGATAAGTGGATGGAACTTTCCTCAAACCCTCGAATACTCTCTAGAGCTCCTGAATCAAGGGCTTTCAGAGTGAACAATGTGCTGGATTTTGCAGAGCGCATAAGTTTTTTTTGGAATAAACCCTATGAAAAAAATTTCTTAGCTACGCTCTAGAATGTTCTTAGCTACGTTGTTACAAGCATGAAACGGTTTTGCCTATAAATGTCGTCAAATATTTGGCGACTGATAAAGAACCATCAGGAATCAGGGAGATGTACCCATGCGCGTTTTAACCCCCCTTTGCAGCGCAATTCTGTTGGCCATGGCCTGCACATCCCAGGCCCAGGCCATGTCGTTGACCGAGGCGATCCAGAGCACCATCGCAACTCACCCCGAACTGGCGTCGCGGGTGGACAGCCGTCTCTCGGCCGATGAGCAAGTGAAAGTCGCCAAAGGGGGCTTTTATCCATCCGTGGACCTGAACGCCGCCTACGGGCGCGGGTACAGCGATAACACCAACACCCGGGCGTTCGGCAATCACAACACCGAAATCCTCACCTACACCCAATCCGAGCTGCGCCTGCGGCAGATGCTGTTCGACGGTTTCAACACCGCGAACGAAGTCGAACGCACCAAAGGCGTGGTCAACTCCCGGGCCTATTACGCGCAAGGCACCGCCCAAGACCTGGCATTGCGCACCACCGAGGTCTACCTCGAAGTGCTCAAGCGCCGCGAACTGGTGACCCTGGCCACGAACAACCTGCAGGCTCACTTGCGGGTCAACGACCAGATCGGCCTGCGCACCCAGCGTGGTGTCGGCAGCAACGCCGACTCCGACCAATCCGGCGCGCGCCGGGCACTGGCGCAAAACAACCTCGACACCGCCGAGGTCGATCTGGCGGATGCCGAGTCGAATTTCTACGCCGTCACCGGGCGCATGCCCGATGAACTCGAAGCACCGCCGTCGATCCGCGGCGAACTGCCCGCCACCCTGCCGGAAGCCCAGCAGAGCATGGTGGAAAACAACCCGTACTTGAAATCCGCCCAGGCTGACGTGCAATCGGCCGAGAGCCAGTACGAAGTCTCCAAGTCGCCGTTCTACCCACGTTTTGATGCCGAAGCGGCGGTGGGCGCGAACAACAACGTGCAAGGCGATGAAGGCCACGACAACGAATGGCGCGTGGGCGTGGTGATGAACTACAACCTGTTCCGCGGTGGCAGCGACAAGGCGCGCCTGCAGTCCAATGCGCATCAGATCAACCAGGCGATGGACATCCGCAACAACGCCCTGCGCCAACTCAACGAGAACATCCACCTGGCCTGGAACGCCATGGTCAACGCCAAGAAGCAGACCCCGACTGCCCGCGAATACGCGGATACCAGCCGACGTGTGCGCGTGGCGTATCAGGATCAGTTCGGCCTCGGCCAACGCACCCTGCTCGACTTGCTCGACAGTGAAAACGAACTCTACAACGCCAACCGCCGCTACACCGAAGTGCGCTACACCGAGGAGTTCTCGATGTACCGCGTGCTGGCGAACATGGGCCAGTTGCTGAGCAAACAGCGAGTGGTATTGCCCGCCGATGCAATTGCCTCCACCGAAGTGAAAAACGAAGCTCGTTTGCCTGAACTGAAGTAGGCCTGTGGAGAGATCAATTTGACCAGCATGGAACCCGGCAACATCGGTGTCGATCCGCGCCTGAGCTTCGATGACCCGCTTCTGGACGGTCTGTTGATCCTCTGCAAACTCCATGGCGCGACGGTCAGTCGCGCCAGCCTGAGTGCCGGGCTGCCCCTGAACAAGCAGCGCTTGAGCCTGGACCTGTTGCCGCGTGCAGCCGCCCGCGCCAGCTTGCAGGCGCGGGTGCTGCGCCGCGAACTGGCGGACATTTCCGCGCTCAACCTGCCTGTGATGCTGATCCTCAACAACGGCCGCACCGCCATCTTGCGACGCTTCGGCGATGACGGCCGGTTGCTGATTCTACCCAGCGAAGCGGACGGCGGTGAACAATGGGTCGGCCGCGAAGAGCTGGCCGAAAACTACAGTGGCCAGGCGCTATTCGCCCGGCCACGCCATGAACTCGAAGACCTGCGCTCGCCGCTGGTGCCGCGCGTGGAAGCGTGGTTTCGCGACACCTTGAAGCTGTCGAAATGGCTGTACAGCGATGCGATTCTGGCGAGTTTCCTGATCAACCTCTTGGGGTTGATGGTGCCGCTGTTCGTGATGCAAACCTACGACCGCGTGGTGCCTAACCAGGCCACCTCGACCTTGTGGGTGCTGTCGATCGGCTTGCTGATCGGCACCGGTTTCGAACTGGTGTTGCGGGTGGTTCGCGCACACTTGCTGGACACCGCCGGGAAGAAAACCGATGTGATTCTTTCCGCGACCTTGTTCGAACGCATCACCGGCATGGCAATGAAGGCGCGGCCGGCGACCATCGGCGGTTTCGCCCAGAGCATCCATGACTTCCAGGGCCTGCGCGAATTCCTCACCGCCGTCACGCTGACCAGCCTGATCGACCTGCCCTTCGCCGTGCTGATGCTGGTGGTGATCGGCTTGCTCGGCGGCTGGCTGGTGGTGATTCCATTGTTAGCGTTTCCGATTACGATCATTTTTGCGATGGTGATTCAGGTGCGCCTGCGCGACACCGTGCAGAAAAGCCTGAGCCTCGGCGCCGAGCGCCAGGCCCTGCTGATTGAAACCCTCGGCGGCCTGGAAACCCTGAAAGCGTGCAGCGCCGAAAGCGAACGCCAGCACAAATGGGAAAGCACCCACGGCGCCCTCACCCGCCTCGACAGCCATGCGCGCAACCTCTCGGCGCTGGCCACCAACGGCACGCTGTTCATCCAGCAGTTCTCCGGCATGGCGACCATCGTCGCCGGGGTCTACAGCATCATCGCCGGCAACCTCAGCGTCGGTGCGCTGGTGGCGACCTACATGCTCGGCAGCCGCGTACTCGCGCCCTTGGGGCAAATCGCCGGGTTGATCACCCGCTACCAGCAAGCGCAGCTGACCATGAAAAGCACCGATGCGCTGATGTCCTTGCCGCAAGAGCGCGACGCCAACCAGCGGCCGCTGGAGCGTACGCAGCTGCAAGGCGCGATGGATGTCAGCGGCGTGACCTTCCACTACAACGGCCAGAACGCCCCAGCCCTGGCCAACGTCAGTTTCAGCGTCAAACCCGGCGAACGGATCGGCATCATTGGCCGCAGCGGTTCTGGCAAAAGCACCTTGGCGCGCTTGGTGATGGGGTTCTATGCGCCAGAAGAAGGCCAACTCTTGCTCGATGGACTGGACCTGCGGCAACTCGATGTCGCCGACCTGCGCCAGCAAATCGGTTACGTCGCCCATGACCTGCCGCTGTTGGCCGGTAGCTTGCGCGACAACCTGACCCTCGGCGCCCGTTACATCAGCGATTCACGAATGCTCGAAGTCGCCGAGCTGACTGGCGTCACCGAGCTGGCGCGTCAGCATCCGCAAGGGTTTGACCGGCCCGTGGGCGAACGCGGGCAGTTGCTGTCCGGCGGTCAACGCCAGGCCGTGCTGCTGGCCCGGGCCTTGTTGCTGGATCCACCGATCATGCTGCTCGACGAACCCACCAGCGCCATGGACAACAGCAGCGAAGACGTTTTGCGGCAAAAACTCCACGGTTGGGTACAGGGCAAGACCTTACTGCTGGTGACCCACCGCACCTCGATGCTCAGTCTGGTGGATCGGCTGTTGGTGCTGGACAACGGGCGGATCGTTGCCGACGGTCCGAAAGAAGCGGTCATCGATGCACTGCGCAAGGGCCGTGTCGGCTCTGCGGCTGTCTAGGAGCTACCCATGGCCCGTTCATCGTCCGACACGCCACAAGACCGGGGCTACTTCGGCAGCTTCGGCAAAACCGCAGAAAGCGAATTCATGCCGGAAACCGCCGGCGCTTCGCTGCAGGATTCGCCGCGCTGGTCGCGGATCACCGTGTGGCTGGCCGCAGCGCTGCTGATTACCGCGCTGGTCTGGGCCAAGTTTGCAGTGCTGCAAGAAGTCACCATGGGCGAAGGCAAGGCGATCCCATCAAGCAAGATCCAGGTGATCCAGAACCTCGAGGGCGGCATCGTCACCGAGATCTTCGTGCGCGAAGGGCAAATGGTGAACAAGGGCGACACCTTGCTGCGCCTCGATGACACGCGATTCCTGTCGAACAAGGGCGAAAGCGAAGCGGATCGTTATGCGCTGACCGCGCAGGTCGAGCGTCTGTCGGCCGAAGCGGAAGGCCGGCCGTTCAAGCTGTCGCCTGAGGTGATCGCCAAGGCCCCGCAGGTGGCCGAAGACGAGCGCTCGCTGTACGAACAACGTCAGCGCCGGCTGGCCAGCGAGCAACGGACACTGACCGAACAACTGCGGCAAAAGACTCAGGAACTGGCGGAATTCCGTTCCAAACAGGGCCAGTTCAGTTCGAGCCTGGCGTTGCTGCAACAAGAGATGAACATGTCCGCGCCGCTGGTGGGCACCGGGGCAGTTTCACCGGTGGAAATCCTGCGGCTCAAACGCAGCGCGGTGGAGATTCGCGGCTCGCTGAACGCCACGACGCTGGCAATTCCCCGGGCGGAATCGGCGATCAACGAGATCAAAAGCAAGATTGATGAATCGGAACAATCCTTTCGCTCGGACGCGGCGAAAGAGCTGAATGAAAAACGCACCGACCTGTCGAAAATCACAGCGTCGAGCATCGCCATCGATGACCGCGTGACCCGCACCACCGTGGTGTCGCCGGTGCACGGGATTATCAAGATGCTGAAGGTCAATACCATCGGCGGCGTGGTTCAACCGGGCAGCGACATGGTGGAAATAGTCCCCATTGAAGACAACTTGCTGATCGAAGCCAAGGTGCGGCCGCAGGACGTGGCGTTCCTGCATCCGGGGCAGAAAGCGATGGTGAAATTCAGCGCGTACGACTACACGATTTATGGCGGGTTGACGGCCAAGCTGGAGTTGATTGGTGCGGACACGATAACTGATGACAAGGGCAACAGCTTTTATCTGATCCAGGTAAGGACCGACAAGAATCACCTGGGCGGGGATGTGAAACCGTTGCTGATTATTCCGGGGATGGTGGCGACGGTGGATATCATCACGGGCGAGAAAAGTGTGCTGGATTACTTGTTGAAACCGGTGCTGAAAGCACGGACCGAGGCGATGCGGGAACGGTAGATTCGGCCGGAATCTTTATTGACTGTGCAATGGCTATCGCTAGCAGGCTAGCTCCCACAGGGAACTTGGAGTGAACACATGTTTGTATTCACAACTGATCAAATGTGGGAGCTAGCCTGCTAGCGATGGGGCCGGTACAGACAATACTTATCTGTCGCCATGATTGCGCTGGAAGGTCTCCTCCCCCATCGCCGCAATCTGCCCCTCGATCAGCGCCTCGAACGGTTTTAGCAAGGGTTCAAAAGAGATCGGCGCTTCCAGCGTCTGCAACGCCTGGACAATCGCCTCCACCGTCGACAACGCTCCCGGCCCCGGCGCCTTGCGCAGTCGATATCTCGACACCCCACCCTCCGCCAACATCACCCTCGGCAACGCCGCCAGCAACGGATTGAGGTGCAACATCTTGCGCGCCTTGCGCCAGGTGCCGTCCGGGACTACCAGCAAAAGCGGCTGGTCATTCGTGGTGTACGCCTGCAACGGCTGCGCATCGTCGGCAGGAAACAACAATCGCGCCTGATACCCCGGCGGATTCAACAGCGCCGGCAAGTCCTCGAACACCTCACCGACAATCAACTCGGCATTCTTCAAGCCCAACGCGGCGAGTCGCGCCGTGTTCAGCGCATGGTTCACTTCGCTCGGGTGCTGCAGCAGCAACACCCGGGTGCGGCTGTCGAGGCTCGGGATCAACGGGCACAGGCAGTGGGTTTGTGGGCGCAGGCAGCGTGGACACTGGATTCTGGACATGTTCTCAGGCCTGGTTCAGTTGTGCTTTGAGCAGATCGCGGAAAGTCTGGATCAGCGGCTCACGGCTGCGGCCACGGCGCACGATCATCGAGAACGGCGCCTGATAACCGAAGGTCGCGGGCAGCAACACGCGCAAATCGCCCTTGTCCGCCCAGGCCTGGGCGTAGTGCTCCGGCAGGTAACCGATGTAGGCGCCGGACAGCACCAAAATCAGCTGCGCCTCCATACTTTCCACGGTGGCGGCGCTGTGCTTGAAACCGTGACGGGCCAGTTCGGCCTGGCTCCAGTAACCGCGACCCACCATGCGCTGCTGGGTAATGACTTGCTCGGGGATGCGCCGTTCGGTGAACAGCGGATGACGGCTGCTGCAATACAGCCAGTGTTGTTCGCGGTAGAGCGGCATGTAGACCAGACCGCTCATGCGCGTGGAAAACGCACCGATGGCGAGGTCAAGACGGTTGTCCTGTACGCCGAGCTGCAATTCGTAGGGACTCATGACCGACAGGTGTAAATGCACGGCCGGGTGTTCCTGGCTGTAGGCGCCGATGGCTTCGGCGAACGGCAAGGCCTTGTCGCTGACGGTGGAGTCGATCACACCCAGGTTCAGCGTGCCGCGCAATTCGCCCTTCAACGCCGCCGCGTATTGCTCGAAGCCTTCGAGTTCGCCGAGCAGACGCAGGGTTTCCTGATGGAACAACTCGCCTTTGCTGGTCAGGCTGAAACCGCCGCGACCGCGATGGCAGAGCACCAGGCCAAGGGCCGCTTCGAGCTGGCTCATGTAGGTGCTGATGGCCGAAGTCGAGAGGTTGAGCTCTTGCTGGGCGTTGGCGAACCCCTGATGACGCACCACGCTGACGAAGATGCGTAACAGTTTCAGGTCGGGTAAAGCGTTGGCCATGGGGGCTCCGGCAAAAGCACATGTAGACGATGAGGTCTTGTAGCAGCTGCCGAGCCTGCGAGGCTGCGTTCGGCTGCGCAGCAGTCGTGAAATCAGGCGACGCGGTGTTTCAGGATAACCTCGCGCTCAGGTTTACGACTGCTGCGCAGCCGAACGCAGCCTCGCAGGCTCGGCAGCTGCTACATAAGCATTGCGAGTCTATCGCCGTCATCTGCATTAGTTTAGAAAAATCTGAACTAAGTATTTGCCCGTAGCGATTCTTCCCGGCCACTACATTTCGCAGAATCGGCCCCTAACGGTGCCCGAACCTCCCCGGAGCGGCGCAACCGACATAAATAAAACAACGACGATGAGGCCTTACCCGTGGACAAGATTCTTCACCAACCACTGGGCGGCAATGAAATGCCGCGCTTCGGCGGCATCGCCACCATGATGCGACTCCCCCATTTGCCTACCGCTGCCGGCCTGGATGCTGCCTTTGTTGGCGTTCCGCTGGACATCGGCACCTCGCTGCGCCCCGGCACTCGCTTCGGACCTCGCGAAATCCGCGCTGAATCGGTGATGATCCGCCCGTACAACATGGCGACCGGCGCTGCGCCGTTTGACTCGCTGTCGGTTGCCGACATCGGCGACGTGGCGATCAACACGTTCAACCTGTTGGACGCCGTACGGATCATCGAAGAATCCTACGACGCCATCCTCGAACACAACGTGATCCCGCTGACCCTGGGCGGCGACCACACCATCACCCTGCCGATCCTGCGTGCGATTCACAAAAAGCACGGCAAGGTCGGTCTGGTGCACATCGACGCTCACGCCGATGTGAACGATCACATGTTTGGCGAGAAAGTCGCCCACGGCACCACGTTCCGTCGCGCGGCCGAAGAAGGCCTGATCGACTGCGACCGCGTGGTGCAAATCGGCCTGCGCGCTCAGGGTTACACCTCCGAAGACTTCAACTGGAGCCGTAAACAAGGCTTCCGTGTCGTTCAGGCTGAAGAGTGCTGGCACAAATCCCTGGCCCCGCTGATGGCTGAAGTCCGCGAGAAAGTCGGTGGCGGTCCGGTGTACCTGACATTTGACATCGACGGCATCGACCCAGCCTGGGCACCAGGCACCGGCACCCCGGAAATCGGTGGTCTGACGACCATTCAGGCGATTGAGATCATTCGCGGCTGCCAAGGCCTCGACCTGATCGGCTGCGATCTGGTAGAAGTCTCGCCCGCTTACGACACCACCGGCAACACCTCGCTGCTGGCCGCCAACCTGCTGTACGAAATGCTCTGCGTACTGCCTGGCGTGGCCCACCGCTGAGGATCGGTCATGACCGAACGTGATCAGGTTTTGAAAGCCGCCGCCGATCTGGTGTCAGCCTTCGCCCGTAACGATCGCGAAGCCTACTTCGGCGCGTTCAGCGCCGATGCCAGCTTCGTGTTCTACACCCTCGAGCAGCCCCTGCTGTCGCGCGATGCCTATCAGGCGTTGTGGGACACCTGGCGCGCCGAGGATGGCTTCGAGGTGCTTGCGTGCACGTCAAGCAACGCTTTCGTCAGCCTGCAAGGTGACGTGGCGATTTTCATCCATGACGTGGCCACCGAGCTGCGCATGCAAGGGGAGCAACACTTCAGCCAGGAGCGCGAGACGATTGTGTTTCGCCGACAACAACAAGGCCTATGGCTGGCCTGCCACGAACATTTGTCCGCGATGCCGGAAGGGCTGCCACCCCCTTAGCCAAACAGGTGACGCTCACACACGATGAGCGCGCCTTTATGATCGGAGCTGATCATGAATAACAACAACAAAGACCAAAGCCTTACGCAGATTGAAACCCACGGGGTCGAACAGATCCCGGACAACGAACGCACCGCAGGCCCGACGGACTTGTTCCGGATGATCTTCGGCGGTTCCAACACCTTTGCCACCGCCGTGCTCGGCAGTTTCCCGGTACTGTTCGGCCTGTCTTTTCAGGCCGGCGTCTGGGCGATTGTGCTGGGCGTGTTGCTGGGCTCGCTGATCCTCGCGCCAATGGGCCTGTTCGGGCCGCTCAATGGCACCAACAACGCCGTGTCTTCCGGTGCGCACTTCGGCGTACACGGGCGGATCGTCGGTTCATTCCTGTCGCTGCTGACCGCCATCGCCTTCTTCTCGCTCTCGGTGTGGAGTTCGGGTGATGCGCTGATCGGTGGTGCGAAACGCCTGATCGGCCTGCCGGAAACCGACCTGACCCTGGGCCTGGCCTACGGTCTGTTCGCGATTCTGGTGCTGACGGTTTGCATCTATGGCTTCCGCTTCCTGTTGTGGGTGAACAAGATTGCGGTGTGGAGCGCCAGTCTGCTGTTCCTGCTGGGCATCTTCGCGTTCGTCGGGCCCTTCGATGTGAACTACGCCGGCACCGTCAGCCTGGGCCAACCGGGTTTCTGGGCCGCCTTCATCGGCGCCGCACTGGTCGCGATGAGCAACCCGATTTCCTTCGGCGCGTTTCTCGGTGACTGGTCGCGCTACATCCCGCGTGACACCTCCAAGCGCCGGATCATGGCCGCCGTGGTGATCTCGCAGATCGCCACGTTCATCCCGTTCCTGTTCGGCCTCGCCACCGCCACCATCGTGGCGATCAAGGCACCGGACTACATCGCGGCCAACAACTACGTCGGTGGTCTGCTGGCGGTCTCGCCGAGCTGGTTCTTCCTGCCGGTGTGCCTGATTGCGGTGATCGGCGGTATGTCCACCGGCACCACCTCGCTCTATGGCACCGGGCTGGACATGTCCAGCGTGTTCCCTCGGGTGCTGTCGCGGGTCAAGGCGACCTTGCTGATCGGCGTGATGTCGATTGCCTTCATCTTCATCGGGCGCTTTGCGGCGAACCTGGTGCAGAGCGTGTCGACCTTCGCCGTGCTGATCATCACCTGCACCACCCCATGGATGGTGATCATGATCATCGGCCTGCTGGTGCGCCGCGGCTTCTACTGCCCGGATGACCTGCAAGTGTTCACCCGCGGCGAGAAAGGTGGCCGCTACTGGTTCACCCACGGCTGGAACTGGCGTGGGCTGGGTGCCTGGATCCCGAGTGCACTGGTGGGTTTGTGCTTTGTGAACCTGCCGGGGCAATTCGTTGGCCCACCGGGCGAACTGGCGGGCGGCATCGACATCAGCCTGCCTGTGACCCTCGGCCTCGCGTCGCTGGTGTACCTGACGCTGCTGAGCCTGTTCCCGGAACCGGCTGCGGTGTTCGGGCCGAATGATGCACGTAGCAAGGGCAAGGATTCGCTCGGTAAACCGGCGCTGCGACAAGCCGCCTGATTCAACACATTACCTGTGATCAACGCAATACCTGTGGGAGCGTGGCTTGCCCGCGAAGGGGGCGGCACATTCAACATCGATGTTGACTGACACATCGCCTTCGCGGGCAAGCCACGCTCCCACAGGGATTGATGTTCCCACAGGGATTGATTTTCGCCTCACCATAAAAAAGACAATCGGAGACACGCCATCATGGCTTTGGATTTATTCGTCGTACTCATCTACGCCGCCGCGATGCTGATACTCGGCTACTTTGGCATGCGCAAGGCCAAAACCAACGAAGACTACTTGGTCGCCGGTCGAAACCTCGGTCCGGGCCTGTACATGGGCACCATGGCCGCCACCGTTCTGGGTGGCGCGTCCACTGTGGGCACCGTGCGCCTGGGTTATGTTCATGGCATTTCCGGTTTCTGGCTGTGCGCCGCACTGGGTTGCGGGATCGTGGCGCTGAACCTGTTCCTCGCCAAACCGCTGCTGAAACTGAAGGTATTCACCGTTACCCAGGTGCTGGAAAAGCGCTATAACCCAATGGCTCGTACGGCGAGCGCGACCATCATGCTGGCCTATGCACTAATGATCGGCGTGACGTCGATCCTGGCGATCGGCACCGTTCTGGAAGTGCTGTTCGGCTTGCCATTCTGGGTCTCGATACTGCTCGGCGGTGGTGTGGTGGTGATTTACTCGACCATCGGGGGCATGTGGTCCCTGACCCTGACCGACATCGTCCAGTTCGGTATCCAGACCGTGGGCCTGATGTTCCTGTTGCTGCCGATTTGCCTGTACCGTGTCGGTGGCTGGGATCAACTGGTTGCCCAATTGCCAGCCGCCAGCTTCAGCTTCACCAGCATCGGCTGGGACACCATCATCACCTACTTCATGATCTACTTCTTTGGCATCCTGATCGGTCAAGACATCTGGCAACGGGTGTTCACCGCACGAAGCGAGAAAGTCGCCAAGTACGCGGGTACGTCTGCCGGGATCTACTGCATTGTCTACGGCCTGGTGTGTGCGCTGATCGGCATGGCCGCTCATGTGCTTATTCCGGACCTGGACAACGTCAACAATGCCTTTGCCGCCATCGTCAAAGTGTCCCTGCCGGACGGTATCCGCGGCCTGGTAATCGCTGCAGCACTGGCGGCCATGATGTCCACCGCCAGCGCCGGCCTGCTCGCCGCATCCACCACCCTCAGTGAAGACCTGCTACCGAAGCTGCGTGGCGGCAAGCAATCGAACGTGAACGTTAACCGCCTGTTTACCCTGCTGACCGGCATTGCGGTACTCGGCATCGCTTTGGTGGTGAACGACGTAATCAGCGCATTGACCCTGGCGTACAACCTTTTGGTGGGCGGCATGCTGATCCCGTTGATGGGGGCTATCTACTGGAAACGCGCCACTACGGCCGGCGCGATCACCAGTATGGCTCTGGGCTTCGTCACCGCGCTGGTGTTCATGTTCAAGGACGGTATGGACGCCAACACCCCGATCTACTACAGCCTCGGCGTTAGCCTGGTGAGCTTCGTCGTGGTCAGCTTGCTGTCCCGTCGTCCGACAGCGGTGGCGAGCGCCATCTAAGCTGAACATAACGACTTGATGCTTTCTTCGACGGGTGTGGCGTCGGTTGCCACACCCGTTTTTTTCGTCTGAAGGAAACTGCTTATGAAGATCGTCAGCCGCGATCAGTGGTTCGAGGTCAAACAGCTCAGTGACGGCATTCGGCTGATTCACGAGCCTTACATCCGGCCCTTCTATCGCTGCAACCTCTGGCACATTCAGGGCCGCGACAGGGACTTGCTGCTGGACAGCGGTTCCGGGCTGGTCAGTCTGCGCGAGCAACTGCCGTGGATCACCGAGCGGCCCTTGGTGGCGGTGGCCAGTCATTGCCATTTCGACCACATTGCCGGGCATCACGAATTTTCCGAACGCCTGGTGCATCCAGCCGAGGCCGACATCCTGGCGGCACCTGACGGCGAAAACGATTTGAGCCGGGCGTTTGTCGGCGACGAGATGTTCGAGGCGCACCCGGACTGCCCGTTGTGCTACGCCGAATACCGGGTCAAAGCCGCGCCGGCCACTGGGATGATTGAAGAAGGCGACGTGCTGGATCTGGGCAATCGGGTGCTGCAAGTGCTGCACACGCCGGGGCATTCACCGGGTGGCATCAGCCTGTATGAAGCCGCGACCGAGACCTTGTTCAGCGGGGACATCATCTACGACGGGCCGCTGATCGAAGACGCCTACCATTCCAATCTCGACGACTACGCTCGCAGCCTGCAACGCCTGCGCGCGTTGCCGATACGCACGGTGCACGGCGGGCATTTCGGCAGTTTTTCCGGGGATCATTTGCGCACGATGATTGACGAGTGGCAGCGCTCACACGCCTGAAGACTGCTGTACTCAAGCACAGGGAAAACAACAATAACGCCCTCGAAGACAACCATGAAAAGAGCTGCCGTTCGTGCTGCCGTGCATCGCTTCATCAGCCGCCTGTTGGAGAGTCAGGATGACTTCGACGACAACGCCAGCCTGGCGCAGTTGGGATTGGATAAACAGGATATTGAAGAGCTGATCTTCCATCTGGAAGATGAGCTGGGGTTGACGGCATTTACGGCGCAAGAAGACCGGATGCTCAAGGACGCCAGGACGGCGAATGATTTGAGTCGGTTTTTGGTGGAGATTGGGCGGGATTGAATCCGAATGTCCAACACGCTCTGGTGGTGAACAGTGGACCTGTGGCGAGGAGATTTATCCCCGTTGGGCTGCGGAGCAGCCCCAAGACCATTCAACCGGGTGGTATCTGCCTGACCGCGTCAAGCTATTTACGACTGCTTCGCAGCCGAACGGGGATAAATCCCCTCGCCACAACAAGCCCGCTCGTCACGGGCCCTGTGTTGGCAGTCACCGACGGCGCTGCTGGCGTCGGCGCTGTTCGTCATCAGTGCGAATAGGCACAGGTTGCAGAGGCGGCTCGATCAAACCGAGTGCAACACCCAGATCGTGCAGCCAGTTTTGGATTTTCTCTTTCATGGTGCCCCCTTCAGGGTAGTGCCGAGCGGCTGAAATTCTGTAGCCCCTTCGCACTGATAATAGTCCGAAGTCCTACGCAATGCTCGGCCAAATCCGCAATGATCTGTTACTGAATGGATCAAAATACCTGACCGATAGTTCAAGCAATCGCCGCAGCCTGCATCGGCGCCGATGGATAGATCGCCTGTTGCTGCTCAATCCATGCGTTCAGATTGGCCCCGACCATGCCCTTGCGCCACATCAGCCAGGTCGTCGCGTGGGCAAACGGTTCCGCCAAGGGGTGCACCGCCACGCTTTCGCGGCCCGGCAGGCTGGCAAGCATCGACTCCGACATCAGCGCCACGCCCGAGCCGGCAATCACACAAGCCAGCATGCCCGGATAGGATTCAATCTCCATCGCCCGGCCCATGGCCGCGTGGTCATGGGCGAACCAGGCTTCAAGGCGCATTCGGTAGGAACAGCCCTGACGAAAGGTAAACACCGAGCGCCCTTCGACATCCAGTGCGCTGCGCACCGGCGGGTGATCGGCCTCGCTGATAAGCACCAGCCGCTCGTCGCACAACGGCACACCGTCCAGGCCGGCCAACTCCAGCGGGCCGTCCACTAGCGCCGCGTCGAGACGACCGGTGAGTAAACCTTCAAGCAATTCGCCGCTGGGCCCGGACTGCACTTGCAGGTTCACCGCCGGATACGTGCGGTGATAACGCGCCAGTAGTCCCGGCAAATGAATCGCCGCCGTGCTGTACATGGTGCCCAGCACAAAGTCCCCGGCCGGTTGCCCGCCCTGCACTGCTGCCTGGGCTTCGTCGCGCAAGCTGAAGAGTTTGGCGGTGTAGTCCAGCAGGACTTTTCCCGCAGGCGACAATTGCAGGCGCTGACGCTCGCGGACGAAAAGCTCTACACCAAGCTGCTCTTCAAGTTGCTTGAGCCGCGTCGACAGGTTCGATGGCACCCGGTGCAATCGTTCGGCAGCACGGGTGATCGAGCCCTCTTGCGCCACGGCCTGGAAGATTCGTAACTGGCTGAACTCCACGATCTTCTCCAAATCAGAACAAGTTACTCACTATTATTCATTTTTAAAGAAAGTCAATCAGTCCTAGCCTGACGGTCATTGATCCTTTGCCGGAATCCAGACCATGTCTCCCTTGATTCGCTTACTCGCCAGTTTTATTGCCCTGATGATGGCCATGGGCATCGGGCGTTTCGCCCTCACGCCGCAAATGCCGCACTTGCTCAGCGAAGGTCAGATCGACCTGACTGCCGCCGGTCTGATTGCCGCCGCCAACTACCTCGGCTACTTCGTCGGCGCCGTGGACGCCATGTTCTCTCGCCGTCCCGAACAAGTTCGTCGGCGACTGCTCGGTGGGTTGTGGCTGTGTGTGCTGCTGACGCTGGCGTCGTTCTGGGCCAACGGGTTCTGGTCGCACCTGGTGCTGCGATTCGGTACCGGCGTGGCCAGCGCCTGGGTGCTGGTGATGATCACGGCGTTGAGCCAGCCACTGGCAGCGGCAGCCGGCCGCCCACGACTGGGCGCCCAGGTATTTGCCGGACCGGGCTTGGGGATTTTTCTCACAGGAATGTTGGCGTTGGGCTCGCACCTGCTGGGGCAGACGTCTGCAACCCTGTGGCTGGTGTATGCCGGTGTCGCATTGGCAATGCTGCTGGGGATTCTGCCGTTTTTGCCGCAATCGACCGCGACTGCGGTTGCCGCACCGAGCACAGCCACTTCGAACCAGCGAGGCATTGGTCGTCTAGGTGTGATCTACGGGTTGTACGGCTTGGGCTACATCATCCCCGCCACGTTCCTTTCGCAAATGGCCAGCGCACAGTTCCATGGCCAATGGCAGGCCGACCTGTTCTGGCCGAGCTTCGGCCTGGCGTCGGCTATCGGGGTGGTGCTGGTCAGCCTGCGTCGGCAAACCCCGAATGGCACTCGTCACTGGCTGATGGTGACGCTGTGGCTGCAAGCCGCCGGCGTCTTTGCCTGCTTGTTGGGCAGCGGGTCGGGCCTGGCGCTGGGGGTGATTCTTTGCGGCACGCCGTTCCTGGCCTGCATGCAATTGGTGATGCAACGCTCCCGGGAACTGGCGCCCCACGCTACTCAACGCAACGCCGGGATGCTAACGGCCTGCTTTGCCGTGGGTCAGCTCGCCGGACCGTTGCTGGCAGCGCTGAGCAGCCATTTCAGTGGTGGTTTGCAGCCAGCGCTGGTGGTTGCCGGCAGCGGCTTGCTTGTCGCCGGTGGGTTGTTACTGCGTCCCGTCACTGCTGCCCAAGGGCTTTGCGCAAACGACGGCGCACCCACTGCTCAGCGCTGACAAACGTGATGCCCAGCAGCACCAGCACCGCGCCGATGACGAAGTTCAGGCTCAGCTCTTCACCCAGCAACACCACGCCGAACGTGACGCCGAACAGCGGCGTCATGAACGAAAACACCGCCAGGTTCGCCGCCAGATAACGGCGCAACAACCAGAACCATGTCAGGTAGCTGAAGAACGACACCACCAATCCCTGGAACAGCACGCTGGCCACCGCGACGGTGGTCAGGCTGACATGGGTTACTTGGCCGCTGAGGATCGCGATCAGCAGCAAACCGACGAAGCCGACGATCAGTTGATAGAACAGTGTCAACGTGACCGGGGCTTCTGACAGTCGCGAAGCGCGCACCACCACCGTGGTCGCGCCCCAGGATGCGCCGGCCAGCACGCCCAACGCATCACCCATCAGCATGCGGTGATCGAGGTTGTCCCAGGACACGCCGCCGGCAAACGCGATGGCGATCCCGACGAAGGCAAGGAAAATCCCCAGCCATTGCACCGGCCTCAGACGTTCGCTCGGCAGCAGCCAGTGCACGCCCAACGCGGTAAAAATCGGCGCGGTGTAAAGGAACACCGACATATGCGCTGCCGTGGTCAGTTGCAAACCTTCGGAAATGAAAAAGAACTCCAGACCAAACAACGCACCGGCCAACAAGCCACCGCGCCAGGTGCTGCTGACCTGGTCCCAGCCACCCTTCCAGCAGATCAACAGTCCTACAAGCAGCGCGGAAATACCCGACCGCCCCGCCGCCTGCATGACCGGTGCGATGTCGGGCGCCGCCCATTTGATCATCACCTGCTGCACGCCCCAGATCAGGCACAACCCGATCATCACTTGCAGGGCAAACCCATCGGCGCTACGCCGGGTGGCGTTCACCGGAAGCCCTCGAAAACACAATCCATGGCAGGGACTCGACAGTAAAAAGTAAAGCCCCAGCTCAAGGCTGGGGCGAAAAATTATGCTGTCGATTATTAACCAGATGGCCAGAAAATGCCGCCTGTAAGAGATAGGCCGGTTAAAGGCAATTCCTGTGGGAGCGGGCTTGCTCGCGAAGCCGGTGTGCCAGACAACATCAATGCTGACTGACCCGACCCCTTCGCGAGCAAGCCCGCTCCCCCAGGGGGTTGCGTTATCCCGCGGTGGCAACCGCTGCCGTTTGATGGGTTTGCTCGCGCCAAGCCAAAACGAAGTAAATCGCGCCACCGAGGAAGCAACCCGTGAACCAGGCAAAATTGGCCATCGGTTGCAGCACCGGGGTGAAGGTGATCGCCACGCCCATGAGGGTTGCAGGAATCAGCGCTTTCACCGCGGTCCAATTGACCCCGCCGCTGTAGTAATACTGACCGTTGGGGCCGTCATCAAACAGCGCATCGACATTGATCTGCTGCTTTTTGATCAGGTAGTAATCCACCAACAGAATCCCGAACAGCGGGCCGATGAAGGCCGCCAGTACGTCGAGGGTGTAGTGAATCACTTCCGGGTTGTTGAACAGGTTCCACGGGGTGATGAAAATCGAGGCCACCGCCGCAATCATCCCGCCCGCACGCCAGCTGATTTTGCTCGGGGCTACGTTGGCGAAATCGAATGCCGGGGACACGAAGTTGGCAACGATGTTGATGCCGATGGTCGCGGTGACAAAGGCGAAGGCACCGAGCAGCACGGCAACACTGTTGTCGATGCGCGCCACGGTGGCGATCGGGTCGTGCAGCATTTCACCGAACACCGGCAAGGTGCCGGAAACAATGACCACGGTGACCAGGGAAAAGGCGAGAAAATTGACCGGCAAGCCCCAGAAGTTTCCACGCCGCACGTCCTTCATGCTGCGGCAATAGCGACTGAAGTCACCGAAATTCAGGGTAGGGCCGGAAAAGTACGACACCACCAGCGCCGTGGCGACAATCACTTGTCCGAACGCTTCCCAGCCGGACAGGGATTTTTCCGCAAGGGTGAAACTGATGTTGCTCCAGCCGGCCTGCCAGACGATCCAACCGGCGAGCATGAACATCACGCCGTAAACCACCGGACCTGCCCAATCGATGAAACGTCGGATCGACTCCATGCCGGCCCAGAACACCATCGCCTGTAAGCACCACAGGCTGAGGAAACCGAACCAGCCAAGGTAGGACAAACCGGCAAAATGCGGTTCGGCGTAGGCCGCCATTGCAGGAAAGAATCGCAACACGACGATGATCAAGGCGCTGGACGCAAGGTACGTCTGAATCCCGTACCAGGCCACGGCGATCAGGCCGCGGATGACCGCAGGAATATTCGCTCCGAACACGCCGAAGGCCAGGCGACAGATTACCGGGTACGGCACCGCCGCTTGCTGGCTCGGCCTGGCCACCAGATTGGCGATCAGTTGCACGATGCAGATTCCGCCAAGCAACGCGATCAACACCTGCCAACTGGCCAGGCCCAGGGCGAACAGGCTGGCGGCGAACACATAACCCCCGACGCTGTGCACATCGCTCATCCAGAAAGCGAAGATGTTGTACCAGTTCCATTTCTGCGGCACCGGCCCCAAGTCCTGGTTATACAGGCGGGGGCTGTAGCCGTTGGGCAATTGCTCGGTCATCGCGGGACTCCTTGAAGCAGCCCCCGGAATTGATGCGGCGACCACACTGCGCACGGGAGCTGGCGTGGTTTGTATACGAGTTGCTACGCAGAATGCGTGCCATAGGCATTGAATGTGTGACAAGTCGCGGCTTTCACACGAGGCAGAGCGAGGTCTCAGACAGATCTCGGCGTAGATAACGCCCATCAACAGGGCATGAATGCCTGCATTCAGTGCAAATTTATCTGTATACAACTTGGATGAGTGCTGCTGTGCGGGCAATCGCGGGCAAGCCCGCTCCCACAAGGATATTCGTCGCCATGAACATCTTCGGCTCAACACAAATCCACTGTGGGAGCGGGCTTGCCCGCGAAGGCGTCATTGAAGGCAACGGGAATCACAGCACCTTTCGCGTAACCCAATACCCAACGGTGCAGGCAATGCAGGTGGCCAAGGTGCCCCAGGCCATGTCCATCAACGCCAGCTGTGCCGACCATCCGGTCAATGTCGCCCAATTACTCAAGTCATAGGTGCCGTAAGCCACCAGCCCCAACAACGCGCCCAGCGCCGAGGCTCGTCGCCAGGTCTTTGCCGGCAACACTACGAACACCAAACAACCGAATACATAAAGGAGATAGAACACCGCTGCCGGGGCCAGCAGCGGTTGGTCGAGCATCAGCGGACCGAGCAGCGCGCGATAGGTCGGCGCCATGAGCACGCCGAGCCAGAGGCCGTCGAGCACGAGAAACGCCAACAAGGTGCTGACGTAAGCCAAGAGAGCTTTTTTCATCGCAGTCCAACCCCGTGTGATTGACCTACATGGGGCCGGCGCGCGGTCAGCTTAGTTCAATGCGATCCGCATGAATGACGATCTGGCCGTTCTTGTACAGCGCACCGATGGCCTTCTTGAAGTTGCCTTTGCTGACACCAAACAGGCTGGTAATCACCGCCGGATCGCTCTTGTCGCTGACCGGCAGGGTGCCGTTGTTTTCACGCAACTTGGCGAGGATCTTCGAGTTGAGGCTGGTGGCGGCCTCTTCGCCCACTGGTTGCAGGCTCAGGCTGATCTTGCCGTCGGTACGGACTTCTTTGATAAAGCCTTTCTCTTCCTTGCCGGCGCGCATGAACTTGAAGATTTCGTTCTTGTGGATCAGGCCCCAGTGCTTGTTGTTGATGATTGCCTTGAAACCCATATCGGTCGCTTCGGCCACCAGCAAATCAACTTCCTGGCCCGGGGTGTAACTGGCCGGGGTCTTGTCGAGGTAACGATCCAGGCGCGCCGTCGCGGTGATGCGGCGGGTGTGCTTGTCGAGGTAGACGTGCACCACGACATATTCGCCGGCGGTCATCTGGCGCTTTTCTTCGGAGTACGGCAGCAGCAGGTCCTTTGGCAGGCCCCAATCCAGGAAAACACCGATGCTGTTGACTTCAACAACTTTCAAACTGGCGAATTCACCGACCTGAACTTTCGGCTTTTCGGTAGTTGCGATGAGTTTGTCATCGCTGTCCAGATAAACAAAAACGTTGAGCCAGTCTTCATCTTCGCTGGGAATATCTTTGGGAATATAACGATTAGGCAGGAGGATTTCGCCGTCCGCGCCACCGTCAAGATATAAACCGAAGTTAGTGTGTTTAACCACTTGCAAACTGTTGTAGCGCCCGACTAAAGCCATTTCCAATACCCTCATTGCGTGGGCGGCATTCTACCCGGTTTTGCGGGCGTCGTTCCCGTGGCCAGCCCAGTGACACCAGAATTTCTTCTGAAGGCCTTAATTTTCCTGGGTTTTGCCTAAGGCGTTTGGCCGCTCGTCAGGCCAATTGGGCGCCAGCCACCCCTGCCAGCCCCTCGGAAAACCGTATTTTTCTATGGCCGTTCTTAGTTAAAACAGCAGCTTAGGATCGTATTTCGGATAATAACTTTGGATTAATGACTCCCCTACGATGTGTATTTTGAGGGGATATTTGCCAAGCAATTGTCAAGTATTTCCTGTACGATGCCTGGCCAAGTTAATTTTCTACAGGTTAATGGCCGCCATGCGTGTAAAAGCATCCAACAGCAAAGCAAAGCCAGCTCCAGCCGTTGAAACCAGCGAATCGATCAACAACCAGATTGCTGCGTTCCTCAAGTCCGGCGGCGAGATCCAGCAAATTGCCAAAGGCGTCAGCGGCCAGACGTTCGGCCCGTCCAAGCAGATCACTTTGGGCAAGAAGTAACACTCCCCCAAAGATCCGCTGCGTCACCTGGTCCGTAAGCGCTTTGAGCTTCGAAGCGCTTGGGCTGGAACCCCCTCGCCACACCCCGCCAAACACATCAATATTTCAAAAATCGACGAACGGCCTTCAATGCCGAGCATTCGCCGGTATGCTTGCACACGTCTAGATCAAGCGTTTCAGTAGGTTTTTGTTCCTGCTCCTCGCGGTCATGGAGTGACGCATGCTCAAACCCTCCCATTTATTGCTCGGCACCCTGCTGTCGTGTTCGGTCGCCAACGCGCAAATCTTCCAGCGTGAATTGGGCGACTTCGACCTCAAACTCGGCACCACCCCCAGCCGCAGCATGGCCCAGGGGCTGGTCAAGCCTTCCAGCACCGGCTCGTTCCACGGCGGCCTCGACCTGAGCCACGACAGCGGTTTTTATGTGGGGCAATGGGCGCCGAGCATGGGTTTATCCCCTGGGGCCAACCTTGAAGTCGATTCCTACCTGGGCTTTAAACAGCCTTTCGATAATACCCTCGGGTACGAAGTCGGCTTGATCCGCTACAGCTATCCGAAAGTGGACACTCTCGACAGCCAGGAGCTGTTCGGTGGCCTGACCTTTCTCGGCAGCCGTTTCGGCGCAGCCTTCAGCAATGACCCGGACAAACAGAACAGCACCGTGTTCGCGGACCTGGGTGGCAATCAGCCGTTCGGCATCGGGATCAGCATGAAATACACCACCCATCAGCTCAACACGCCGGCGTCTGTCGACGGCGGGTATATCGGCAGCTTCACCGATTGGTCCGTGCAACTCTCCCGCCCCTTCATGGGCGTCGATCTGGACCTGATCTACAGCGACTCAAGCCTCAGCGGCAGCGACTGCTCCGCCTATTCCGGGCACAACAGCCAGTGCGACGGGCTGGTCACTATCAGGGCGGAGCGCGCCTTTTATTGATCGGCTGAACTGCCGGGCACATTCTGCGTTCACATAAGAATCCCCCTCACGAAGCCAGGCTTTCGCAAGGATTCGCCCATGTCGCGCTGGTTGAAGTATCTCGCCGTCATCATCACCCTCAGCCTCGCTCTTGGCGCCTGTAGCCGCGTGGGCCTGGCCTACCGCAACCTCGACGTGATCATTCCGTGGACGCTCAGCGACTACCTGGACATGAATGGCGAACAGAAAGGCTGGTTCAACGAGCGCCTCGGGGAACACTTGAGCTGGCACTGCACCACGCAATTGCCGGGCTATCTCGACTGGCTGGACCGCTTGCAGAGCATGGTCGAGACCAATCAGGTCTCCGACGCCGCACTGCAGACCCGCACTCAGGAAGCCAAAGCCGCCATCGCCCAGACCGCCCGAGAAATCACGCCCTCGGCCATCGAGCTGTTGCAGGGGCTGGATGACAAGCAAGTCGCGGAAATGAACGACGCCTTCGACAAGGATCAGCGCAAACGCCAGGAGGATTACGTTAAACCGTCTCTCGATCAGCAGATCAAGCAGCGCGGCGCGCGCATGGAAAAGCGCCTGAACGACTGGCTTGGACCGCTCAGCCCGACCCAGCGACAACGGGTGGTGACATGGTCAAACGCCTTGGGTGACCAGAACACGCAATGGATCGCCAACCGTGTCCATTGGCAGAAGCAGTTCAGTGCGGCCGTTGCGCAACGCCAGAGTCCGGAATTCCCACAGCGTATTGAGACACTTCTGGTGAATCGCGAGAGTTTGTGGACGCCGGCTTACCGTCAGGCCTACGCCAATACCGAAGCGCAGGCACGAAGCTTGTTTGTGGATTTGATGGCTGAGAGTACGCCGGTACAGCGCCAGCGCTTATTGAAGAAAATTGAAGGGGTTCGCAAGGACTTCAACGATCTGAAATGCCTGAAAGCAGCGCAACAAGGCTAAAACACAACACAAATCCAATGTGGGAGCGGGCTTGCTCGCTCCCACATTGGTTATGGGTGGTCTTCAGGCGATCTGCGCCTTCGACGCCACCTCATCAAACGTCAGCTCATCCAGTGCATCTTCCTGCTCATCCAATACCTGCCGCGGATGATCATTACCCGGAATGCTGCTGTCGATCAGGCTCAACAAACTCGAGCCCCGCGGCGTCAAAATGTAATTGGAGCCGGTGCCGCCCTGCTCTTCAGGCCTAGGCTCGATATAACCGCGCTCCAGCAGTAATTTTTCGTACTCGCCGGCCACAGCCTTGAGGTGATCGAGGTTTTCAGTCGCTTCGCCTTCCGACGCTTTCTCCGCAGCGTACTGCTCGGCATACGGGCGCGGCGTGAAACTGGACTCACCGTGTTGCACTTCGTGCAGCAAGCGTTCAATCAAATCCCAGTTGTAAGTTGTCATCCTGATTCAACCTCCAAAGCCTGTGAGTGAGATGGCCTTCTTAAGTTGTGACCGGCACCGCGCGCAGCCGTTCAGCCGAGTTTTTTGCGGCTGCCGACCGACGGCATGTCGAATTGGACGCAGGCCAAACGACTAGGCTGTGTAAGTCACCTCCCAGCATTGCGAAGGAGAAAACCTGATGAACGTTCAGAATCATCCCGTCGTGTCCCGCGATGAATGGCTCGCCGCCCGCAAACAACACCTGGCCCACGAAAAAGCCTTCACCAAAGAACGGGACAAGCTCAGTGCCGAACGCCGCGCCTTGCCCTGGGTGAAAATCGATAAGGATTACCACTTCCAGGGCCCCCAAGGCGAACTGAAACTCGCCGACCTGTTCGGCGGCCGCAGCCAGTTGGTCATCTACCACTTCATGTTCGCCGCGGGATGGGACGAAGGCTGCCCCGGCTGCTCGTTCCTGTCCGACCACATCGACGGCGCCAACCAGCATCTGGCTCACCATGACGTCGCCGTGGTCGCGGTTTCCCACGCACCGTTCGCCGAATTCCAGGCCTTTAAACGGCGCATGGGCTGGAAATTTGACTGGGTGTCATCAGAAGGCTGCGATTTCAACTACGACTTCGGCGTCTCCGCCCGAGCCGAAGACGTCGCCGCTGGCAAAGCCACCTACAACTACGAAAGATCCGACGGAGCGGAAGAAGAACTCCCCGGCCTCAGCGTGTTTTATCGCAATGAAGCCGGCGAAATCTTTCACACCTATTCCACTTATGCCCGTGGTCTCGACCTGCTGGTCGGCGCCTACAACTACCTCGACCTGACGCCCAAGGGCCGTAACGAAGAGGAAATCATGGAATGGGTGCAGCACCACGACAAATACGAAGACAAGACGTCATCCAGCTGCTGCCATGGGGGATAGTGAGCGCTAGAACACATAACAACTTTCAGGCCGCGATGTCTCGAACCGCCACGACCGGATCACACCATCGGCCGTGGTGTACACCGAGTAACTGCAGTCGAATAGCCAGTTGAAGTAGTAGCGATTTCCGTCGCCCTCGACCACTCGCTGATAGCGGTGTTCGTGATTGTTCGGGGACCACAACATGACCCGACAGCGAACATCGCAAGGGGTGTTTTCGAGGTCGGGTATTGGTTGTCCTACCAGGCGGTTGGCGCTATCGACCCATGCTGAACGAGAGGGTCCGCAGGCTGATAGCGAGAGGGCCAGCAGTATTAACGCTAATTTTGGAAACATGTCCGATCCTTGGGTATAGAGGGGGTAAAAAAAGGAGCAGGTTCACTGAGCAGGCACTGGATAGGGGAAAGATTTACTCTTCTAGTCTTAGCACCAGTTCCAAACAAATAAATCCCTTTTCGAAGATCAGAGCCATTAAATAAAACACATGGAAACGGACACCCGGCGCAGTCGCTGCTGTTCACCGGTGCTGCGCTGGCCGTCGTTGCTGCGAGACAACCCGGCACGCCAGGGCTTTTGCGGGGTGTTCTTAACCAGCACTTCGCTGCCGCCGACGTTCTTGCCCGGCGCCAATTCCATCTGTGCCTGATTCGATGGCAAACGGTTGAGCTGATCGACCAGTTGCTCGATCTCCCGCAGGTTGACCAGTTCGCCAGTCTTGCCGGGAAAAGCCATGGCCAGTTCACGGTCCGACAGCTTACTGCCGTCGGCACCTTTCAACCCTTCGAGCCTGCCTTCGACCACCAACACCTTCAAATGCCCGCCAGACAAATCCTGCTGCGGCAAGTAGGCGCGGCTGGTGACCAGGCCTTCTTCGATGTAGTGATCGGTGATGACTTTCAGCACTTCGTTGAGCTGGGTTACGCCCAGGCATTGGCCGATGTAAGGCTTGAGCAGACGGTTTTTCTCGCGCTCGGAAAGACTGTCGGCACCGTTGAGTTCGATGTCCTTGATGGGGAAGCAACGGGTGTCGGCGGGCGCTGTCGGTGCGACGGGTTTGACTTCTTTGCCGGGTAATTCCTTGAGCTCTTCGAGACGCCGACGTTGCTCTTCGAGCAAGCGGTCCTGACGTTCACGAATGAGGTCGGTTTCCCCTGGAGTGGGGGCGGCATGAGCAAGATGTAGCGGAGAAAGGCACAGCAAAGCCAGGCACAACCTCGCCACGAGGGCGGGTGGGTACATATTTCGATCCCTCGAATGGAGACTGATAGCACAATAGTGGCGCGATACTAGAGTGCCATCATTTTGACGTCAATTCTTAGATCCAGAGGAGATAAAAAGTCGACGAACGGTAATGTCTACCCGACTAAAGGATGATGAGTGAACTTTCATAGCCCAACAGCCTCAACCGTTTAACCGCCCGAAACGGAACCGAGGCTCACAATGAAAACCCTGCTGAAACTCACCCTCGTCACCACTCTCGCCTGTGCCCTCCCCGCTTGGGCCTGCACTCCTGAAGAAGCCACAGCCAAGCGTGAACAACTGGCCAAGGAAGTGACCAGGCTCACGGAACAGAATCCGAAGAAAGCCAAAGAGATCAACGATGAGTTACAGAAGATGGATTTAGGCACCGCCAGCGCGGATCTGCCCGATAAATGCCAGCTGATTGATCAGCGCCTGAAAGAGCTGAAGACGGCAGATAAAAAGGCCGAGAGCTGAAACCGGGATTGCAGCCTTCGGTCATTGCTACGCAAGAATGACGGTTCCTCCGGCGCTGCAAAAGGCACCATCCTTTCGAGCTGGAATTTGCACTAGTGCATTTATTTATTTGCACAAATGCATAAATCTACCTAAGGTTACCTCGAGCCCGGATCGGAGCCAGCCATCAACCATGGCAAACCGCACACGCCGATCGCTCAGCCACACCGCTACAGACCCACAAGCTGGACGCTTGTTTTCACTCATGGAGGATTGAAAAAATGTTAACCACTGAAGCAACGCAATTCACCGGCGAAACTCTGCCAAGGTGCCTGACCGGTCATCTGCTCAACCCGCAACTGTCCGATGTCGAATCGGCCGCCCCCCTCAATGCACAGGCTGCTGCCAGCCTCAACTTCACCATGCAGCCACAAACCCAGACCAACTGGTGCTGGGCGGCGGTTTCCGCCTCGGTCGGCAACTATTACGGCACCGGGTCCTGGACCCAATGCGGCGTGGCCACCACCGCGCTGGACCGCAACTGCTGCAATCAACCGGGGCCGTGCAACGTGTATGGCTATCTGGATACAGCCCTGAGGATCACCCGCAGTTTCAACGGCATGAACCAGGGTTCGCTGCAGATGTCGGCCATCCAGAATCAGATCAACATGGGCCGACCGATCGGTTTGCGCTGTGCCTGGTACGGTGGCGGTGCGCACTTCCTGACGATCTATGGCACCAACGGCAACTACGTGCTGGTCGCAGACTCGATCTACGGCTACTCGACCCGAGCGTTGAACTCCTTCCCCGGTTCTTACAACGGCGGCGGCAACTGGACCAACACTTACTTCACCGTTAAAAACTAGGAGGGCGACATCATGCAACTGACTTATCCAAAGGCGCCTTCCAACGGCGTGCAGACCTTGCGTCCGGCGCTGCAAGCCGCCCTGCAAACCCAAGGCTTCGGCGTCAATCGCCAGTTTGCCAACGCCACGCCCGGCAACATCAGCCTGAGCGAGGCCTACCGTGGTTACTCGATCAGCCTGGAGGACGTGAGCCAAGGCAAAGGCCTGAAAGACGCCAAAGTCGGCGATTGGCATTACCTGGTGTTTTCCAATGGCGTGACGATTGCCGATGCGCAATTGGCCGACGTCCGCGGCCATGTCGAGTTCGCCTCGCTGAACCACGGGGCCATGGCGGCCGCGACGGTCGGGGCGTTGAAACTGGCGGAACAGTCGCCGCAACTACAGGGTAAAACAGTGGAACTGCGGGTGTTGTTTGTTTCGGCGCTGCACCTTGTGGCGATCTGGCTGCATGCAGGCGATAGCGACGTGCTGATCCCGATTGAGCCGACGCCAAAGGAACTGGCGTTCACTCAGCTGTACAGCGAGGCCGCGCTGCTCGCTTTACTCAAACCGAAGGCTGATCAAGCCAAGCAACGCTTTGATGCGGACACCCGTGGGCTGTTAGGGAGCTGACAAACGCTGGACGTAAAAAAACCCGGACACTGTCCGGGTTTAATGAGATGGTCAGCCTGACCGAGAAGCCCTGCAGGTTTACGCTTGCAGGGCTTTTCTCGTTTTCGGCGGAGGATCTCTCATGAACACGATGACGCTTCTCGGTATCGACATTGGCAAACACAGTTTCCACCTACATGGCCAGGACGCCAAAGGTCATCAGGTATTGCGCAAGAAAACCAACCGCGGCCAATTGCTCAGCACATTGGCCCAGTTACCGGCCTGCACGGTGGTGATGGAGTCGTGCGGTGGCGCCCACTGGCTGGCTCGACAGATCGGTGCATTGGGCCACGAGGTGAAGCTGATCGCCCCGCAGCACGTCAAACCGTTCGTCAAAGGCAACAAAAACGACTTCATTGATGCCGAAGCGATTTGCGAGGCGGCGAGCCGCCCCGCGATGCGCTTCTGCTCGATCAAAACCGCAGAGCAACAAACGCTTTCAGCCCTGCATCGTGTCCGTAAATCTTTGATTGGCCAGCGAACCGTCGCGACCAACCAGATTCATGGCTTTCTGCTGGAGTTCGGGATCAGCCTGCCTATAGGTGCCGCTGCGTTGCACCGCGTGCCGGCGCTGTTGGACGACCCGCAGCACCCGGTTCCGTTGCGCCTAAAGGGCGTAGTGATGCGTCTCCATCATCAAATTCAACAGCTGAATGATGAAATCAAGGACATCGAGTCCGATCTGAAGCAACAGTTGAAAGAAGACGATGCCGGGAGTCGTTTGCAGAGTATTCCTGGCATCGGTCCCATCACCGCCAGTGCGGTATTGGCCGATGTAGGCGATGCGTCGAACTATCGAAGTGGACGCGATTTTGCCGCTTCGCTAGGGCTGGTGCCGAGGCAATATTCGACGGGCGGAAAGACAGTGCTTCTGGGGATCAGCAAGCGAGGCGACAAGCACATCCGCCAACTGCTGGTGCAGGGCGCGCGATCCATCATGCAGCATATCGATAAGCGGGAAGACGCCATTGGGCCTTGGGTTCGGGAGCTTCTGACGCGTCGACACTCCAATGTCGTCGCGTGCGCGCTGGCGAACAAACTGGCGCGAATCGTGTGGGCGGTACTGGCCAAAGGCGGCCAGTACGACCCACATCCGAACGCTTGAACGTACAGCTTTACTACCGGCTTTTGCGACGTCACTGACTGATGACAGTAAACGGCAAACGGCCCGACTGAGAACCTGGCAATAAAATCAGCTTTAGAGGCTGAGGGTTTTTTCAGGACAGTCGGGAGCGGCTACTCATCGAGGGCCGAGCGTTGTTGCAGCAACGCTCACAATGAGCCCGGATACATTAGCGCAAGCCAGCTTTACCGAAAACAGCCCATGAGGTTGCAGGAGATGGGCTGACCATACATTTTATTGAAAAGCTACAGCTATTGGCGATCAGTCAGGCACGACACTAACCCTGTGGCGAGGGGGCTTGCCCCCGTTGGACTGCGCAGCAGTCCCTTCTTTCCAGAGAGCATGGGGGCCGCTTCGCGACCCAACGGGGGCAAGCCCCCTCGCCACAAAAGCCCCTAGCCACAGGTTTTGTGCTCGCCGTACCTTAACTGACTGACAGCGGTTTATTCAGCAGCCGGCGCTTCCGGCTTGCGGCGCTTGAGCGGCGCCATGCCGTCCTTGCTGACCAGCGACAAAGCGTCGGTCTTCGGGCGGTTGGCGATCTTGCGCTTGGTCGGTGCCTTGGCGCCGGTTTTCTTCTTGTCGCCCTTGGCGTCGACCTTTTTCTTCTTCACGCCAACGGCTTTGCCCGAGGCCTTGACCTTTTTCGGTCCGCCGTAGGTGCCTTTGACTTCCTTGATGGTGCGGCGCTCGAAGCTTTGCTTGAGGTAGCGCTCGACGCTCGACATCAGGTTCCAGTCGCCGTGGCAGATCAGCGAGATGGCCAGGCCATCGTTGCCGGCGCGGCCGGTGCGACCGATGCGGTGAACGTATTCGTCGCCGCTGCGCGGCATGTCGAAGTTGATCACCAGGTCCAGGCCTTCCACGTCGAGGCCGCGAGCTGCGACGTCGGTGGCGACGAGGATTTTCACGCCGCCCTGCTTCAGGCGGTCGATGGCCAGCTTGCGGTCTTTCTGGTCTTTGTCACCGTGCAGCACGAACGCTTTGTATTCCTGCGCCACCAGACGACCGTAGATGCGGTCAGCCATGGCCCGGGTATTGGTGAACACGATGGCCTTCTGATAGGTCTCGTTGGCCAGCAGCCAGTTCACGATCTGTTCTTTGTGCTGGTTATGGTCAGCGGTGATGATCTGCTGACGGGTGGTCGCGTTCAGATCGCTGACGTTGTTCAGCTGCAAGTGTTCTGGATTGTTCAGGACCTTGGCGACCATCTCGCGCAAGCCCGACCCACCGGTGGTGGCCGAGAACAGCATGGTCTGCTGACGGTTGGTGCATTCTTCGACCAGACGCTGGACGTCTTCGGCAAAGCCCATGTCGAGCATGCGGTCGGCTTCGTCGAGGACAAGCACTTCAACTTCTTTCAAGTCGAGGTTGCCGGCGTTCAGTTGCTCGATCATCCGGCCCGGCGTACCGATCAGGATGTCTGGCACCTTGCGCAGCATGGCGGCCTGGACCTTGAAGTCTTCACCGCCGGTGATCAGACCGGACTTGATGAAGGTGAACTGAGCGAAACGCTCGACTTCCTTGATGGTCTGCTGGGCCAGCTCGCGAGTCGGCAGCAGGATCAGGGTCTTGATGCTGACGCGGACTTTGGCCGGGCCGATCAGACGGTTGAGGATCGGCAAAACGAATGCAGCGGTTTTGCCGCTACCGGTTTGCGCTGTCACCCGCAGGTCACGCCCTTGGAGCGCCAGCGGAATAGCCGCTGCTTGCACAGGCGTTGGCTCGACAAATTTCAGCTCGGCCACGGCTTTGAGCAGGCGTTCGTGCAGGGCGAATTGGGAAAACACGGGTGCTACCTCGAAGAAATACAAAAAAACAGCTGCATAGGGTAACGGTTTCGAGCGCCGAGGCCGAGTTTCTTTATGCAAACGGCGGTAAACAGTGGCTTTTTTGTTGCCTGATTTGTCTCAAAACGTCATGCAAAGCGTCTTAGATGCTCTAATCGCCCCGTCGCGTCCTACAGAAGAACCGTTTTCGCCCATGGATATCAAACAGCTCTGGCTCAACATCCAAGACCTCTGGGGTGCCCTCGATCAGCACCCGCTCCTGCATTCCACCCTGGCGCTGATGCTGCTGCTGGTAGTGGCGCTGGTCCTCGGACGAGTGGCGCGCTACCTCATTATTCACGCGACCAAAATGCTCGGTCGCCAACCGGCCCTGCACTGGATCAACGACTTTCGGCACAACAAGGTCTTTCATCGCCTGGCGCAAATGACGCCGTCGCTGGTGATCCAGTTCGGGCTGTACCTGGTGCCGGAGCTGAGCAAGACCAGCCTGATATTCCTCGGCAACGTCGCACTGGCGTTCACCATCCTGTTCCTGGTGCTGTCGGTCAGCGCCCTGCTCAGTGCCCTGCTGGACATCTACGCGCGCACCGAACACGCCCGCACTCGCTCGATCAAAGGCTACGTGCAGCTGGCGAAAATGGTCTTGTACGTGTTTGGCGCGATCATCATCGTCGCCACGCTGATCGACCGTTCGCCGCTGTTGCTGCTGTCGGGTCTGGGTGCCATGTCGGCGGTTATTCTGTTGGTCTACAAGGACACGCTGCTGTCGTTCGTCGCCAGCGTGCAGCTGACCAGCAACGACATGCTGCGGGTCGGTGACTGGATCGAGATGCTGCAAGTCGGTGCCGACGGTGACGTTGTCGACATCACGCTGCACACGGTGAAGGTGCAGAATTTCGACAAGACCATCGTCTCGATACCGACCTGGCGCCTGATGTCCGAATCGTTCAAGAACTGGCGAGGCATGCAGCAGTCCGGCGGACGGCGGATCAAGCGCAGCCTGTTCATTGATGCCAGCGGCGTGCGATTCATCCGCGATGACGAAGAGTTGAAATTGTCGCAGGTGCATTTGCTGACCGATTACATCAGCCGCAAACAGGCCGAACTCAAGGCCTGGAACGAGGCTCAGGGCAACGTCGCGGCGATGTCGGCCAACCGGCGGCGGATGACCAACATCGGGACGTTCCGCGCCTATGCGTTGGCGTATCTGAAGAGTCACCCGGAGGTCCAGCCGAACATGACCTGCATGGTCCGCCAGATGCAAACCACCGCGCAGGGCATTCCGCTGGAGATCTACTGCTTCACCCGCACCACCGCGTGGGCGGATTACGAGCGGATTCAGGGGGATATTTTTGATTACTTGCTGGCAGTGTTGCCGGAGTTCGGGTTGAGTCTGTATCAGCAGCCGAGTGGCGGGGATTTGCGCTCGGGGCTGCTCCCTGCCGTGCTCGGCGCAAGCCACATTCCCGAGCCTGAAAAGCACATCATGTAGCACCACATCCCCCTGTAGGAGCGAGGCTTGCCCGCGAAGGCGGTGTATCAGCCTACATTAATGTTGATTGACACACCGTCTTCGCGGGCAAGCCTCGCTCCTACAAGGTACGGATTGCGGTGGGTCTGATGCCCAACCGACTGATCCACACCGCCATCAAAATCACCGATCCACCAAACAACAACCGCCCCAGCTCTTCATGCTGATTCCAGATCAGCAGATTGATCAGCAACCCCACCGGTACATGCAGGTTGTTCATCACCGCCAGCGTCCCGCCATTCACCAGGCAGGCGCCCTTGTTCCACCAGTACAATCCCAACGCGGTCGAGACCAGGCCGAGGAACACCAGCACGCCCCACTGCAACGGTGCTTCGGGCAGGAAATTCTGTTTCCCGAACATCAGGAACGCCGGCAATGCCACCGCCAGCGCGCCCAGGTAGAAGTAGCCAAAGCGCCGGTAGTGCGGCAGATCGCTCGGATGACGCGCCACCAGATGCTTATAAAGCACTTGCCCGGCGGCGTAGGTGAAGTTGGCCAGTTGCAGCAGCAGGAAGCCCATGAAGAAATCCGGATTGATCCGGTCGTAACGGATCACCGCCGCGCCGAGCACCGCCACCAGTGCCGCCACCAGCGCCCACGGATTGAAGCGTCGGTTCAGGGCATCTTCGATCAGCGTTACGTGCAGCGGCGTGAGGATGGTGAACAGCAACACTTCCGGCACCGTCAGCACCCGGAAGCTCAGGTACAGGCAGACGTAAGTCACGCCGAACTGCAACGCGCCGATCAGCAGCATGCCGCGCATGAACGCCGGCTCGACCGAACGCCAGCGCGTCAGCGGAATAAACACCAGACCCGCCAGCAGCACACGCACCAGCACCGCGAAGTAACTGTCGACATGGCCGGCCAGGTATTCGCCGATCAGACTGAAGGAAAACGCCTGGATCAGCGTGACAAAAAGTAGATAGCCCATGCTCGCCTCGTTTCGAATGGCGGCGACGATAGCGGGTTTTGCCCTTCACCGCGACAGCCGGCCACACACAGATCCCCTGTGGGACCGAGCCTTTGTGGCGAGGGGATTTATCCCCGTCCGGCTGCGAAGCAGTCGTAAACAATTGTTTGCGGTGTACCTGACACACCGGGTATTCCGATTTTGGGGCCGCTTCGCAGCCCTACGGGGATAAATCCCCTCACCACAAAAGCTCGCTCCAGCAGGGACTGTGTGCCGATCCAATAAATCCCAGGCAAAAAAAAGCCCGATCTCGCTAAAGCGTTCAATCGGGCGACAGCACTCAGGAGCAACAAGTGCAAAGGGAGGTTCGATGCGCGTAAAGCCTTGAAGGGGTTGCGCCAGGCCACTTGAACATCAAGGGATTATCTGGCGATTAAAGCCTCAAGCCACTTGGGAAAGCTTGGCGTTGGCCTGGTTCAGGCCCTTCTCCTGGAAGTCACCGCCCAGGTTCATGCCTTCGGCATGAATAAACGTCACGTCGTGGATCCCGATGAAGCCCATGACCTGACGCAGGTACGGTTCCTGGTGATCGGCCGTGCTGCCGGCGTAGATCCCGCCGCGAGCAGTCAGCACGTAGGCGCGCTTGCCGCTGAGCAAACCTTGCGGGCCGGTCTCGGTGTACTTGAACGTCACGCCCGCACGCAGCACATGGTCGAGCCAGGCTTTGAGGGTGCTGGGAATGGCAAAGTTGTACATCGGCGCGGCCATGACCAGCACATCGGCGGCCAGCAGTTCGTCGGTCAACTGGTTGGAGCGTTCCAGGGAGACCTGTTCGATATCGCTGCGCTGTTCGGCAGGTTTCATCCAGCCGCCCAGCAGATTGATGTCCAGATGCGGAACCGGGTTGACGGCGAGGTCACGCACGGTGATCTGGTCGTTCGGGTGCGCGGCTTTCCACTGGCTGATGAAGGTCTGGGTCAACTGACGGGAAACCGAGTCTTGCTGACGGGCGCTGCTTTCGATGATCAGAACGCGTGACATGGGTTGTAGGCTCCATCTGAGAATGCTGTAAGGCGATGGAGTGAAGGTTAAACAGAGTCATATCGATGAAAAAGCGCAAATAACTGCTACAACCCATCAATAAATTCGTTTATAAGCTGAGCATGCCCCGTGGGAGCGAGCCTGTTGCTCCCACAGAGTTGAAAGTCATTTGGGGCTGCAGGTCAGGTTGATTCGCATCTTGATAATGGTGCGGGTGAACTTGGCGGTGGCATTTTTGTGTTTGCCGGCGGCCACTTCGATAGAGCGGGTGCGCGGCGCTTCCGGGCCATTGTTGAAAACCACCTTACAGATCGCATCGGTGTCGCCGTAGTTGTTGACCTGGATGGAGGCGATGTCGTTATCCGTATCGAACGCGTTGTAGTCGATCTTCATGCCATTAAGCTGCTTTGTCACATCGATCGGATACGCAAACGCAGTCAACGGCAGCAGCGCCAGCACCACACAACCCGATACCACACTACAAAACTTTTTCATTCAGCAGTCTCCAATAAGGACTGCCAGCTTAGGACAAGAGGAGCTATTCATGAAAGCGCCCCGCGTGACCCTTGATCAATGGCGAACCTTGCAAGCCGTGGTTGACCACGGCGGTTTCGCCCAGGCCGCCGAAGCGCTGCACCGTTCGCAATCCTCGGTGAGCTACACCGTGGCGCGTATGCAGGACCAGCTCGGCGTGCCGCTGTTGCGCATCGACGGCCGCAAAGCAGTGCTGACCGAAGCCGGCGGCGTGTTGCTGCGTCGCTCGCGGCAACTGGTGAAACAGGCCAGCCAGCTGGAAGACCTGGCCCACCACATGGAGCAAGGCTGGGAAGCGGAAGTGCGGCTGGTGGTCGACGCCGCTTACCCGAGCGCCCGCCTCGTCCGTGCGTTGACCGCGTTCATGCCGCAAAGCCGTGGCTGCCGGGTGCGTCTGCGCGAAGAAGTGCTGTCGGGTGTCGAAGAAGTGTTGCTCGAAGGCGTAGCTGACCTGGCGATCACCGGCTTCAGCATTCCCGGCTATCTCGGCGCGGAATTGAGCGATGTTGAATTCGTCGCCGTTGCCCATCCCGATCACCCGCTGCATCGTCTGAACCGCGAACTGAACTTCCAGGACCTGGAAACCCAGATGCAAGTGGTCATCCGCGACTCCGGCCGCCAGCAACCACGGGACGTCGGCTGGCTCGGCGCCGAACAGCGCTGGACCGTCGGCAGCCTGGCCACCGCGGCGACATTTGTCAGCAGCGGCCTGGGTTTCGCCTGGCTGCCCCGGCACATGATCGAACGCGAACTGAGGGAAGGCACGCTCAAGCTGCTACCGTTGGACCAGGGCGGCAGCCGCAACCCGAGCTTCTATCTGTATTCAAACAAGGACAAACCCTTGGGCCCGGCGACGCAAATCCTGATCGAACTGCTGCGCACCTTCGACACCGCGCCGCTGGATGCGCCGTTCGCCGCCCCTGAACAAGCCTGATACGGAGTATCTGCATGGCCTATTTCGAACATGAAGGTTGCAACCTGCACTATGAGGAATACGGCCACGGCACGCCGTTGCTGCTGGTCCACGGGCTGGGGTCCAGCACCCTGGACTGGGAAAAGCAGATCCCGGCGCTGTCAGCTCATTACCGCGTGATCGTCCCGGACGTACGCGGTCACGGTCGATCCGATAAACCCCGCGAACGCTACAGCATCGCCGGATTCAGCGCCGACCTGGTCGCCCTGATGGAGCACCTGAACCTCGGCCCCACGCATTATGTGGGCTTATCCATGGGCGGCATGATCGGTTTTCAACTGGCCGTGGATCAGCCGCACATGCTCAAAAGCCTGTGCATCGTCAACAGCGCACCCGAAGTCAAACTGCGTAGCCGCGACGATTACTGGCAGTGGTTCAAGCGCTGGAGCCTGATGCGTGTCCTCAGTCTGGGCACCATCGGCAAGGCCCTGGGCGCCAAGCTATTTCCCAAACCAGAACAAGCTGATTTGCGTCAAAAGATGGCCGAGCGCTGGGCAAAAAACGACAAACATGCTTATCTCGCCAGCTTCGATGCCATCGTTGGCTGGGGTGTTCAGGAACGACTTTCGAAGGTCGCCTGTCCAACCCTCATCGTCACCGCCGACCGTGATTACACGCCGGTCTCGCTGAAGGAAACCTACGTAAAACTGCTGCCCGATGCACGGCTGGTGGTGATCGCCGATTCGCGTCACGCCACCCCGCTGGATCAACCCGAACGCTTCAACCAAACCCTGCTCGAGTTTCTCACCGCAGTCGACACCACCTCACTCAGGATCACTGACCCATGCTGAAAAAAATCGCCCTCGTCGCCGGCTCCGTTCTGTTTGCCGCCAACCTGATGGCCGCAACGCCCGCCAAGGCGCCACACGTGTTGCTGGAAACCACCAACGGCCAGATCGAAATCGAACTGGACTCGGTCAAGGCACCGATCAGTACCAAGAACTTCCTTGATTACGTCAACAGCGGCTTCTACAACAACACGATTTTCCACCGTGTGATTCCTGGCTTCATGGTCCAGGGCGGTGGTTTCACGCAACAGATGCAGCAAAAAGAAACCAAGGCACCGATCAAGAACGAATCCAAGAACGGCTTGCATAACGTGCGTGGCACGCTGTCCATGGCCCGCACCTCGAACCCGGATTCGGCCACCAGCCAATTCTTCATCAACGTCAAGGACAACGACTTCCTGGACCAGGGCGATGGCTATGCCGTGTTCGGTAAAGTCGTCAAAGGCATGGATGTGGTCGATGTCATCGTCAACTCCCAGACCACCACCAAAAGCGGCATGAAAGACGTACCGGCCGACCCTGTGTTCATCAAGTCAGCCAAAGTCATCGACTAATCTGCACAGGAGTGCTTGAGCGGCTGCCGGTATCCGGTGCCGCTCATATCGTTTAAAGGAGAGCCCGTGCGCGGGCGGAGAACTGATGCTTTATCGCCGTTTCGAGAAACTGATCGACATATTCCGCGACGCTCCGACGGCGGCTCCGCCAGATCGGGTTCTCCCCTTCTATACCTATTATTTGAAGCAGGTCTGGCCGAGTTTCGCCGCCCTGCTGATTGTCGGCCTGTTCGCCTCCTTGATCGAAGTCGCGCTGTTCAACTACCTGAGCCGCATCATCGACCTGGCCCAAGGCACCCCGAACCCGGATTTCTTCCAGGACCACGCACTTGAGCTGACCTGGATGGTGGTGGTGACCCTGGTTCTGCGACCGATTTTCTTCGGTCTGCACGACCTGCTGGTACACCAGACGCTGAACCCCGGCATGACCAGCCTGATTCTCTGGCAGAACCACCGCTACGTGCTCAAACAGAGCCTGAATTTCTTTCAGAACGACTTCGCCGGGCGCATCGCCCAGCGCATCATGCAGACCGGCAACGCCCTGCGCGATTCCGCCGTGCAAGCGGTGGATGCCCTGTGGCATGTGCTGATCTACGCCATCAGCGCGCTGGTGCTGTTTGCCGAAGCCGACTGGCGCCTGATGATCCCGCTGACGACCTGGATCGCTGGATTCATCGGCGCGCTTTATTACTTCGTGCCTCGGGTCAAGGACCGCTCGGTGCAATCCTCCGATGCGCGTTCCAAACTCATGGGACGGATCGTCGACGGCTATACCAACATCACCACCTTGAAGTTGTTCGCCCATACCAACCATGAACAGCAATACGCCAAGGAAGCCATCAAGGAGCAGACCGAAAAAGCCCAACTGGCCGGGCGCGTGGTCACCAGCATGGACGTGGCCATCACCAGCATGAACGGCCTGCTGATCGTCACCACCACCGGCCTGGCCCTGTGGCTGTGGACGCAGTCGCTGATCTCGGTGGGCGCGATTGCCCTGGCGACAGGCTTGGTGATTCGTATCGTCAACATGTCCGGCTGGATCATGTGGGTGGTCACCGGCATCTTCGAAAACATCGGCATGGTCCAGGACGGTTTACGGACCATCGCCCAACCGGTCAGCATCACCGACCGTGATCAAGCCAAACCGCTGGCCGTGCCCCGAGGCGAAGTGCGCTTCGAGCACGTGGATTTTCACTACGGCAAGAAGAGCGGGATCATTGGCGATCTCAACCTGACGATCAAGCCCGGTGAGAAAATCGGCTTGATCGGACCGTCCGGCGCCGGCAAATCGACCCTGGTCAACCTGCTGCTGCGCCTCTATGACGTGCAGGGCGGGGGAATCCTCATCGATGGGCAGAACATCGCCGAAGTCGGTCAGGAAAGCCTGCGCGAGCGCATCGGCATGATCACCCAGGACACCTCGTTGCTGCACCGTTCGATCCGCGACAACCTGCTTTACGGCAGGCCCGACGCCACCGACGCCGAGCTGTGGGAAGCCGTGCACAAGGCCCGCGCCGATGAGTTCATTCCGTTGTTGACGGACGCCGAAGGCCGTACCGGTTTCGATGCGCATGTGGGTGAACGCGGGGTGAAACTTTCCGGCGGCCAGCGTCAGCGGATTGCGATTGCTCGCGTGCTGCTCAAGGACGCACCGATCCTGATCATGGACGAGGCGACCTCGGCGCTGGATTCGGAAGTCGAAGCGGCGATCCAGGAAAGTCTGGAAACCCTGATGCAGGGCAAAACCGTGATCGCCATCGCCCACCGGCTCTCGACCATCGCCCGGATGGATCGGCTGGTGGTGCTGGAAAAAGGCAAGATCGCCGAAACCGGCACCCACGCCGAACTGCTGGCGCATGGCGGGTTGTATGCGCGGCTGTGGCAGCACCAGACGGGTGGGTTTGTCGGGATCGACTGATATCGCGAGATCACCACAGAACCTGTAGGAGCGAGCCTGCTCGCGATAGCGGTGTGTCAGTCAGCATTTTTGCCGTTTGATACACCGCTATCGCGAGCAGGCTCGCTCCCACATTGATCTCCGCCAGACTGAAAAACCGCCACAGCCTGCTACCCACAGGCCCTGGCGGTTTTTTGTGGCCGCTGGAAATCCGCAAAATCCCTGCTGTACTCAGCCAAGGTTCTGGAGATGAGCCTGTCGTAAGCCTGCAGGATGCATCACGCGATACAGTCTCGATAGGTCGCCTATCAAGGACGCTCTCATGCCTCTGTTCAAACGTTCAGTCACTGAGCTGTTAGGTACGTTCTGGCTCGTATTGGGAGGTTGCGGCAGTGCGGTGCTCGCCGCGTCTTCGCCCCTCGGGATCGGGGTGCTGGGTGTGGCCATCGCGTTTGGTCTCACCGTGTTGACCATGGCCTTCGCCATTGGCCATATTTCCGGTTGTCACCTCAACCCTGCCGTCTCCGTCGGCCTGTGTGTCGGAGGCCGGTTTCCGGCCCGGGAGTTGCCTGCGTACATCATCGCCCAGGTGATTGGCGCGATCATCGCCGCCGCGCTGATCTACTACATCGCCAGCGGCAAGGAAGGTTTCGACCTCTCCGCCGGCCTGGCCTCGAACGGCTATGGCGAACACTCCCCGGGCAAGTACTCAATGGCCGCAGGCTTTGTCTGTGAACTGGTGATGACCGCAATGTTCGTACTGATCATCCTCGGTGCCACCGACAAACGTGCGCCCGCCGGGCTTGCACCGATTGCCATCGGCCTGGCCTTGACACTGATTCACTTGATCTCGATTCCCGTCACCAACACGTCGGTCAACCCGGCCCGCAGCACCGGTCCGGCGTTGATGGTCGGTGGCTGGGCCATCGCGCAATTGTGGATGTTCTGGGTGGCGCCGCTGCTGGGCGCGGTGGTTGGCGGCGTGACGTATCGCTGGCTGGGCAAGGAAGTCACTTGATGCCACGGGCGAGGGTCATGCCTGCCGATAAGGCAACGCGGTCCTCGCTTCCTCGGCATAGGCCAACACCCCAAGACGTTCCTGGTGCAGGAAGTCTTTGACCGCGGCTTTCAGTCCGGGGTGACGCAGGTAATGCCAGGAATGGGTGATCACCGGTTCAAAGCCGCGAATCAACTTGTGTTCGCCTTGGGCGCCGGCATCAAAACGCTGGAAGCCATTGGCAATCGAGTAGTCCATGCCCTGGTAGAAACAGGTCTCGAAATGCAAACGGTCGAACTCCGCCAGGCAGCCCCAGTAACGCCCGTAAAAACTGTCGCCGCCCACCAGGCTGAAGGCCATGGCCACGGGTCGTGAACCTTGTTTGGCCAGCACCACGCGAATGGCTTCGGGCATGCGCTCGGCCAGCAGACTGAAAAACTCCCGCGTCAAATAGGGCCTTTGCCGACGCACCGCGTAGGTATTGGCGTAGCAGGCATAGACAAAATCCCACTGCGCCTGATCCAGCTGCTTGCCTTCCAGCCATTCGAAATCAATCCCCTGCCCCGCCACTTGCTCGCGCTCCTTGCGCATCTGCTTACGTTTGCGCGAACTGAGTACGTCGAGGAAATCCTGAAAGTCCCGATAACCGCGATTCTGCCAGTGGTACTGACAGCCGATCCGCTGCAACCAGCCGGGTTGTTCGGCCAATGCCGCGTCGGTGAAAGGGTCTGTGAAATTGATGTGAGCGCTGGAGAGTTCTTCGATCTCCAGGTAGCCCGGCAGGCTCTTGAGCAGCTCGAAACCGTCCTCGACACTGCGCGCCAGCAACCGTGGCCCGCTGACCGGGCTGAACGGCACGGCGGTCAACAGCTTCGGGTAATAGTCGATGCCGGCACGCTCACAGGCATCGGCCCAGGCGTGATCGAACACGTACTCGCCGTAGGAATGCCACTTGCGGTAGCTGGGTAGCGCGGCGATCAGCCGCCCCTCTTCGATATGCAACAGATGCTCGGGCTGCCAGCCGGAATGGGCGGCGACGCTGCCACTGTCTTCCAGCGCGCTGAGAAAGGCATGGCGCAGGAACGGCTGATTATCCGGCACCAGGGCATCCCACGTGCGCGGACCAATATCGGACAGGCTTTCCAGACGTTGCAGCGGCATTGACACCCTCTCGACTTCTTCGCGTAACAGCCCGGCGAGTATCGCCTATCGCCCGCCATTACACATCCGTCAAAAAGCGCCGACAGGGCTCTGGATCAAAAGTTCAGACAGTCTTTGTATCGTCATCGAGACGCCATCACTTTGCCACTGCTCTGTAATAAACCATCGCGATACTGGCGCCAGTTTTTAGAGCGTCGGGTTCTACCCGGCCACTGTTTCCGTCCGTCAATGGTCGGTTGTGTCCCGGATGGCTCAGTCATCCCCTTACATCTTCGGAGATTGATATGCGTCTTGCTTCCACGAAAACTGCGGCGGCCCTGTGTGGCGGTCTGCTGCTGGCCATGAGCGTTCCGGCCAGCGCCGCAGTCGACGCCAAACTGCTCGACATGCTCAAGGCAAACGGCTCGATTACTAACGCGCAATACAGCGAACTGCAAGCCGAGTTAGCCAGGGATCAGAAAGACCAGCAAATCGCCCGTCAGGCTCAGCAGGAAACCAACGAGCAGATCGCGGCCACTGCGAAGAAAACCAATGAACTGAGCACCTTCGACCAGAAACTGGCCTGGGCCGCCAAGACCCAATTCAAGGGCGACGTGCGTTTCCGCCAGGAGACAGTCAAGAACGATGGCGTTTCCAACAACCGCGACCAGGATCGTCAGCGCGTTCGTGCCCGCCTGGGTGCCTACACCGAGATCAACCCACAAGTCGACACCGGCATCCGTATCGCCACCGGTAACAACGACGACGCCCGTTCCACCAACCAGAGCCTGGACAATTACTTCGACAAGAAGTCGATCTGGCTGGACCAGGGTTACGTCGACTACCACCCGGACTTCGCCAAAAACCTGCACATCGTGGGCGGCAAGATGCCACAGCAATGGGTGAGCATGGGCGACATCATCTGGGATAGCGACATCAGCCCCGAAGGCCTGGCACTCACTTACAAATACCCGCTGGGCGCCAGCACCGAGCTGTTCGGTAGCGCCGGCCACTACACCCTCAAAGACAACGTCGACGGCGACGGCGTGCAGTTCAAGCACGATTTGCGTCTGTACGCCGGCCAGTTGGGCGCGCGTTTCGCCCTCACCGACAACCTGAAACTGACCCTGGGCGGCAGTGTCTACGGCTACGACAACGACGACGACATCACCGCAGGCGGCACCAGCATTCCATCCGTGCTGGCCACCAACGGCAACACCCCGAACGAGCAATTCAAACTGTACGAAGGCTTTGGCCAGATCGACATCACCGGCCTGCCACTGCCGCTCTCGCTGTACGGCCAGTACGTCAACAACAAAGATGCCAGCAACGATCAGGATTCTGCCTGGCTGGCGGGTGTAAAGACCAAGTTCTATGGCTTCGCCGTGGACTACAACTATCGCGACGTACAGCGTAACGCGGTGGTCGGTGCCTTCACCGACTCCGACTTCGCCAACGGTTTCACCGGTTCGCGTGGCAGCAAGTTGAAAGTGAGTTACGAGCTGGACAAGAACTTCGCCCTGGGCGCGACGTACTTCATGGCTAACTCTGACTACACCAACGCCACCCTCAAGGATTCGGACATCAACACCCTGCAACTGGATGCCGAAGCCAAGTTCTAAGCAGCACCGTTGCACGCCTCAGGTCATGGACGCTTGAGGCGCTTTACAGTCTGGCGTGGATGGATCGATCCCCATCATCCGTTCGATGCATCCACGCCGGCCTGCTTCTCTTCCCTGCGATAACGCCACGACTTTACGGAATGTCCTTGCGACGCTCCGCAGCGAGACGTTCGGCAAGTGCATCGACCTCCGGCACAGCCTCCTCCGGCAAGACGCGCAGCGTCGCCTGCATCAAGCGCATCTGACGAATGAACCGCCGGCAATTGGGGCAGAACATTAAATGATGCCGCACCAGCAACTTCTCCCGAAAGCTCAACTGGCCATCGAGATAATCACTGGAGCGTGCCACTTGCTCCTTACAGGTCAGCATTCACCGGTTTCCTCAAAATGTTCTACGGTCGCAAAGACCTTCAACCGTGCCCGATGCAGCAGCACGCGAACATTGGAGAGCGAGATTTCCAGAAGATTACAGATCTCTTCCAGCTCCAGGCCCTGACGTTCACGAAGTAACAAGACGCTGCTTTGCAGTTCCGACAGGCTGAGCAAGGTGTGTTCGAGGCATTCACGTAGTTCGTTTTCGGTCAACAGCGCCTCTGGCGTGTCTTGATGCCAGGCGAATGGCGCCACCAGCCAGTGGCCGTCCGCGGCAGAAAAACGATCGTCATCAACGCTGCCATGCGGCGATGGAAGGTCATCGAGCAGCACTTCACGACGGTTTTGTTTGTAGCGACCTTTTGCCGAGTTTGCGGTGATGGTCAGCAACCACGTCTTGAGGCTCGAACGCGCCTCAAACTTGCTCAGATGGCGCACGGCTGACAGCCACGCGTCCTGCACCACTTCGTCGGCATGCCGGCTGCCGACGATCGCATAAGCCACCGCACGCATCGGGCTCTGATAAGTGCTGACCAACTCTTTGAAGGCCTGTTGCTCACCTGCCAGCAATCGTTCCAGCAGTTTCGCGTCGTCAGCCGCCATTCACAAACCCCTTGTCCTGACCTCGAAAAATGAGTCAGCAGGACTTCGCCGTCGGCAACATCCTACTGTCATTTCCGAAAGTTACAGCGTCCCGACTGTTTCGGCTGTAGGAAAAGCCATCACGAATCCAAGTAAAGAACGACAGCCTTCCCCCTCAACGCTTGCGCAACAGCACGCTGCCAATCGAGTAACCGGCGCCGAACGAACTGAGCACGGCCAAGGAACCGGCAGGCAGATCGTCCTGATGTTTGTGAAACGAAATCACCGAGCCGGCGGAGCTGGTGTTGGCGTAGGTGTCGAGAATCACTGGTGCTTCTTCTTCGGTGGCTTCGCGGCCCAGCAGTTTCTTGACGATAAGGTGGTTCATGCTGAGGTTGGCCTGGTGCAACCAGAAGCGCTTCACGTCGCTGACGTTGAGCTTGTTCTCTTCCAGGTGCGTGGCGATCAGCTCGGCGACCATCGGGCAGACGTCGCGGAACACCTTGCGGCCTTCCTGCACGAACAGTTTGTCCTTGGCACCGATGCCCTCTTCCGCTGCGCGGTTGAGGAAGCCGAAGTTGTTGCGGATGTTGTTGGAGAACTTGGTCAGCAGTTTGGTACTGACCACGTCGAACTGATACTTGGACGTCGCCAGGTCTGCACGCTCGATGATCACCGCCGTCGCCGCGTCGCCAAAGATGAAGTGGCTGTCACGGTCGCGGAAGTTCAGGTGACCGGTGCAGACTTCCGGGTTGACCATCAGGACTGCCCGGGCCTGGCCCAGTTGCACGCTGTTGGCGGCGGCCTGGATGCCGAAGGTCGCCGAGGAGCAGGCCACGTTCATGTCGAAACCGAAACCCTGGATGCCCAACGCTTCCTGGACTTCGATGGCGATGGCCGGGTAGGCGCGTTGCAGGTTGGAGCAGGCGACGATCACACCGTCGATGTCCGCGGCGGTCTTGCCGGCACGCTGCAAGGCTTGTTCGGCCGCGCCGATGGCCATCTGGCAAAGCACCGACCATTCGTCGTTGGAACGCTCAGGCAGACGCGGGGCCATGCGTTGCGGGTCGAGGATGCCGTCCTTGTCCATGACAAAGCGGCTCTTGATGCCGGACGCCTTTTCGATAAACGCAGCGCTGGATTCGGTCAACGCTTCGACTTCACCACGGGCAATGGCGTCAGCGTTGTCGGCGTTGAATAGCGCGACGTAAGCGTTGAAAGACTGCACCAGCTCTTCATTGGAGATGCTGTTGGCCGGGGTGTACAGGCCGGTGCCGCTGATGACGACGTTATGCATGGTCGTTTCTCTAATCTGTTCAGGCAGAAAGCATTGGCACCGACGTACCAACACACAAAGGGTCTGTTCCCGTCACGGGAAGCACACCTGGCATCGCTTTATTCCGTACCGCCCGAACCTTGAGAGGCTCAAAACCGCGGGACCGGCGTTTATAGGCGCGAAGTTTGCCATAAACATTGGGTTTTGGCGCCATTTGCGAAAGCAACGGAGGACCTGTGTAAACCTATGTGGCGAGGGGATTTATCCCCGTTCGGCTGCGAAGCAGTCGTGAAACCAGCGCACTCGGTGTGCCTGATAGACCAAGGCTGCAGGTTTTGGGGCGGCTTCGCCACCCCAACGGGGATAAATCCCCTCGCCACAGATAAATCCCCTCACCACAAAAGCCCGCTCCCACAGGTATTGTGCAAGCCTCCGCCCCTAGGGTTCGACCTGGGTCCATTGCTTGTTCAAGCGCTTGTCGGAGATCGGCACCTTGGTCCCCAGTTGCTGGGCGAACAGCGAAACCCGGTATTCCTCCAGCCACCAGCGATAGAGTTCCAGTTGCGGATCGCGCTTGCCTTCCTGGGCGTGCTTGCTGGCGCGAGTCTGATATTGCGCCCACAGGCCAGACAATTCGCCACTCCAGACCCGATCCCGTTGCACCTGAGCACCGATTTTCTCAAAGCGCTGCTCCACGGCTTTCAGGTAACGCGGCAATTCCTTGAGCCACTGCATCGGCGTTTCCCGGACAAACCCTGGATACACCAGCTGGCTGAGCTGCTGCTTGATGTCGTTCAGGGCCACGGCTTGGGCCAGATCGATCTTGCCCTTGAAGCGCTTTTGCAGACCGTGCCAGAGCTTGAGGATCTCCAGCGTCAACTTGGCCAGACGCTCGGCGTGCTCGGTCCAACCACCGCGCTTGCGTTCGGCCAGTGCCGCCAACCCGGCGCCATCGCGGGGCAACGGGTCTTCGCCGTCGAGAATGCAGCTGTCGAGACTGGCCAGCAGAATGTCTTCCACCAGACTGTCGATGCGCCCCATGTCGCGGTACATCAGGCCCAGTTCGGTCAGCCCCGGCAATTTTCCGCGCAAGAACTTGGCCGTGTCAGCCAGTTGTTGCATCAGCAACCGCTGCAAGGCGCGGCGATGCTGGAACTCGGCTTCGGCCGGGGTCGAGAAACGCCCTTCCTTGACCGTGCCGCTCTCTTCCACCAGCGCCGGATACACCGTCATCGACAGCCCGGCGATCTTCTGTTGAGTCTTTTCCGCCACTGCTGCGAAGATCTTCGCCTCCACCGGCTGCTGGCTTTTCGCGGTTTGCGGCACGGCCAACGCGGCCTGGCTGGCTTCGGCAAAACGTGCGGTCAATTCGGCCAGGTCTCGCCCTTCGCCGAGGAACTTGCCCTGGCCGTCGACGATTTCCAGGTTCATCCGCAGATGACTGTCGACCTGTTGCGATGCTTCCGCCCAGGCTTCATCGCTGACCCGCGCGCCCGTCATGCGCAACAGCTCGCGGCCCAACGCCTGCGGCAACGAGCCCTCGGCAAAGGTCATGCGTTGCAACGCGGCTTTGACGAAGTCTGGCACCGGCACAAAATTCTTGCGCAGGGCCTTGGGCAGGTTGCGCACCAGCGCGATGCACTTGGCCTCGATCACGCCCGGCACCAGCCATTCCAGGCGTTCCGGCGGCAACATCGGTAACAGCGGCGCCGGCACGCGAAGGGTCACGCCGTCGCGCGGGTGATTCGGCTCGAAGTGGTAACTGAGGGCCAGTTCCAGATCGCCGATGTGCAAGGTGTCCGGGTAATGCAGGGCGGTGACTTCACTGGCCTCGCGGGCCAGCACGTCTTCTTCGCGCATGATCAGCAGCTGCGGGTCTTTCTGGCTGTTGACCTTGTACCAACTGTCGAAAGTCGCGGTCTGGTGAATCTCTGCTGGCAGGCGCGCATCGTAGAAAGCGAACAGGGTTTCTTCGTCGGCCAGAATGTCGCGACGACGGGCCTTGGCTTCCAGTTCGTCGAGCTGTTCCAGCAATTGCGCATTGGCCGACAAACATTTGGCTTTGGACTGAATCTCGCCCCGCACCAGGCCTTCACGAATGAAAAACTCACGGGACACCACCGGGTCAATCGGCCCGTAATGCACCGGCCGGCGACCGACCACGATCAACCCGAACAGCGTGATCTGCTCGAACGCCACGACCTGACCGCGCTTCTTCTCCCAGTGCGGTTCGAAGTGATTTTTCTTGATCAGGTGCCCGGCCAGCGGCTCGATCCAGTCCGAATCGATCTTGGCGACCATGCGCGCATAGAGCTTGGTGGTTTCCACCAATTCGGCGGTCATCAGCCATTGCGGACGCTTCTTGCCCAGCCCGGATGACGGGTGAATCCAGAAACGCCGCTGACGGGCGCCGAGGTAATCGCCTTCATCGGTTTTCTGGCCGATCTGGCTGAGCAGGCCCGAGAGCACGGCTTTGTGCAGTTTCGGGTAATCCGCCGGCTCTTTGTTGAGGCTCAGCTGCATGTCGCGGCAGATCAGGCTCAACTGCCGGTGCGAGTCGCGCCATTCGCGCAGGCGCAGGTAATTGAGGAAGTTCTTGCGGCACCAGTTGCGCAGTGGACTGGCTGTCAGCGCCTGGCGCTGCTCTTCAAAACCACGCCACAGATTGACCAGCCCGGCGAAATCCGAATCCACGTCTTTCCATTGAGCGTGCGCCTGATCCGCTGCTTGCTGACGCTCCGGCGGACGCTCGCGCGGGTCTTGAATCGACATGGCGCTGGCGACGATCAACACTTCCTGCAAACTGCCGAGTTTTGCCGCTTCCAGCAGCATGCGGCCCATCCGCGGGTCCACCGGTAGCCGCGCCAATTGACGCCCAAGCGGCGTCAGCTGGCTGTTGCGGTCGACCGCCGAGAGTTCTTGCAGCAGGTTGAAACCGTCGCTGATGGCTTTGCCATCCGGCGGCTCGATAAACGGGAAGTCGGTGATCTCGCCGAGGCGCAGATGCAGCATCTGCAAAATCACCGCCGCGAGGTTGGTCCGCAGAATTTCCGGGTCGGTAAATTCCGGGCGACCGATGAAGTCTTCTTCGCCATAGAGACGGATGCAGATCCCCGGCTCGACCCGTCCGCAACGGCCTTTACGCTGATTGGCGCTGGCCTGGGAAATGGCTTCGATGGGCAGGCGCTGGACCTTGGCGCGGTAGCTGTAACGGCTGATGCGCGCGGTGCCGCTGTCGATCACGTAACGGATGCCCGGCACGGTCAGCGAGGTTTCCGCGACGTTGGTCGCCAGCACCACGCGACGGCCCGGGTGCGACTGGAAAATCCGCTGCTGTTCGGCCGGCGACAACCGCGCGTACAGCGGCAGAATCTCGGTGTGCTTGAGCTGGGCCTTGCGCAGCATGTCGGCGGCATCGCGAATCTCGCGTTCGCCGGGCAGGAACACCAGCACATCGCCGGGGCTCTTGCGCTCGCTGCGTTCGAACGCGGCGATTTCGTCGAGGGTGGCGAGGATCGCCTGATCCACAGTCAGGTCGTCCTCGACGCGGTTGCCCTCTTCGTCCTGCTCCAGGGTCAGCGGGCGGTACCAGGTTTCCACCGGGAAGGTGCGGCCGGAGACTTCGACAATCGGCGCGTCATCGAAGTGCTTGGAGAAGCGCTCCAGGTCGATGGTCGCCGAGGTGATGATGACTTTCAGGTCCGGACGGCGCGGCAGCAGGGTTTTCAGGTAACCGAGCAGGAAGTCGATGTTGAGGCTGCGTTCGTGGGCTTCGTCGACGATGATCGTGTCGTAGCGTTCGAGGTAGCGATCGTTCTGGGTTTCCGCCAACAGGATGCCGTCGGTCATCAGCTTGATCAAGGTGTTGGAATCGCTCTGATCCTCGAACCGCACCTGATAGCCAACCAGCGCGCCCAATGGCGTCGCCAATTCTTCAGCAACCCGGCTGGCCACGCTGCGTGCAGCGATTCGACGCGGCTGGGTGTGGCCGATCAGGCCGTGCTGGCCTCGGCCGATTTCCAGGCAGATCTTCGGCAACTGGGTGGTTTTGCCCGAGCCGGTTTCGCCGGCGATGATCAGCACCTGATGCTTGAGCAGCGCTTCCTTGATTTCATCGCGCTTGGCGGCGATCGGCAAACTGTCGTCGTAACGAATCACCGGCAGGCTGGCGCGCCGCGCCAACACCTGGTCACAGGACGCCTGCATGCGCGTCACCCACAGGGCCAGCTTGGCCTCGTCGGGTTTCTTGCGCAGCTCAAGCAACTGCCGCCGCAGCCGGTGACGGTCGGCGAGCATGGCGTGATCGAGGTTTTTCAGCAGTTTGTCGATGGAAGGCGATTCGTCAGTCATCAGGTACGCAAAAGTCGTCTAGTGGCGCAGGGGGCGATTGTCGCAGATTTGCGTGCATGGAGACGAATGCAACCGCTTTTGTGGTGAGGGGATTTATCCCCGTTCGGTTGCGAAGCAATCGTAAACCGGTACGCGCGGTTTATCTGCAATACCGCGGTGGATGGTTTTAGGGTCGCTTCGCAACCCAACGGGGATAAATCCCCTCGCCACAAAAGCCCCATCACCACAGGGTGTCATCTCAGAGCGGGCTATTCGTTGTCGAGGCCTTTGCGGCGATACGGGAACACGTCGATGACCTTGCCGGCGCGGATGGCTTCCTGAAGGCTTTTCCAGTAATCGGCGTTGTACAACTCGCCGTGTAACTGATCAAACAGCTTCCTTTGCCCGGAATCGGCAAACAGAAACGGCGGAAACTCCTCGGGAAACACATCCAGCGGCCCGATCGAATACCACGGCTCGGACGCCATTTCATCTTCGGGCGTACGCGGTTGCGGGATGTGGCGGAAGTTGGCTTCGGTCAGGAAGCAGATCTCGTCATAGTCATAAAACACCACGCGACCGTGCCGAGTGACGCCGAAGTTCTTCAACAGCATGTCGCCGGGAAAGATGTTCGCCGCCGCCAGTTGCTTGATCGCCAGCCCATAATCCTCCAGCGCCTCGCGGACTTGCGCGTCGTTGGCGTTTTCCAGGTACAGGTTGAGCGGCGTCATTCGCCGCTCGGTCCAGCAGTGGCGGATCAGCACGGTGTCACCTTCCACCGACACCGTGGACGCGGCGACCTCAAGCAGTTCCTCCAGACACGCCGGCTCGAACTTGCTCAACGGGAAGCGAAAGTCGGCGAATTCCTGGGTATCGGCCATGCGCCCGACCCGGTCGACGCTTTTTACCAAACGGTATTTTTCGATCACCGTGGCGCGGTCGACGTTTTTCGACGGCGAGAAACGGTCCTTGATGATTTTGAACACGGTATTGAAACCCGGCAGCGTGAACACGCTCATCACCATGCCGCGCACACCGGGGGCCATGATGAATTGGTCGTCGGTGTTGGCCAGGTGATTGATCAGTGCCCGGTAGAACTCGGACTTGCCGTGCTTGTAGAAACCGATCGAGGTGTACAGCTCGGCGATGTGCTTGCCCGGCAGGATGCGCTTGAGAAAGCCTATGAACTCGGCCGGCACCGGCACATCCACCATGAAATACGAGCGGGTGAACGAGAAGATGATCGACACATCGGCTTCATCGGTGATCAGCGCATCGATCTGAATCCCGCGGCCTTCGCGGTGCAACAGCGGAATCACCAGCGGCCATTGTTCGTCCCGGGTGTAGATGCGCCCCACCAGGTACGCGCCCTTGTTGCGGTAGAGCACCGAGGAAAACAGTTCGACGCTCAATTCCGGGTCCTTGCACACCCAGTCCGGCAGGTTCTCGCGCAGTTGCGCTTCGAGGCGGTACAGGTCGCCCGCCAGGTCGGCGTAATCCTCGCTGAAGCTGTAATCGGCAAAAATACTCGCGAGCATGCCGGACAACTGGCCCTGAGGCTTGTAGGTCCGGGTTTGCGCGGCCCGGGCCCGGCGCAGGCTTGGCCGGGTGGTGTGGATGAACATGCAGCCGTCGCTGATCAGGTCATGGCTGAACAGCCCGCAGAAAATCGAGTTGTACCAGGTTTCGGACAGCTCATCGTCGAAACGCAGGTCAATCAACGTGATGTAAGCGCTTTTGACCAGCGGCCAGCAACTGACGTCCAGCGTGTCGGCATCAAACGCAATGCGCAGCCGTTCCACCGTTTCGCTGACTTTCTCTTCGTACAGATTGATCCGCGCCGCCGAGGCGACCTGCGCCTCCTGCCACTGGGCCTGCTCGAAGCGGGCCCGGGCGCCGTCAGTGATCTGGCGGAAATGCTCGCGGTAATCGTCAAAGCCATCGAGGATCATTCGGGCGATGTCGGCGGCTGGCCATTGCTGCGGCATGGTGAGACCTCTGCGGGAATTCGTGAGCCCTGAGCTTAGCCAGTGAACCGGATGCAGAGAAGCGTAATTTTCGGCTCGGGTTAAATGCTCGTTTTTCGGTTGCCATGGATCAGGCGCTCGGCAACACTCTCGTCCCCATCAAGGAAGGAGTGCACCGTGAGCCCTGTCGATATTTTCCGTTTGCTGTCGCTGGCAGCGATCTGGGGCGCGAGCTTTCTGTTCATGCGCATCATCGCCCCAGTGATTGGCACAATTCCCACTGCCTTTTTCCGCGTGTCGATTGCCGCCACCGGCTTGCTGGTGATCCTCGGGCTGATGCGCATCAGTTGGGACTTCAAAGGCAAACTCAAGACGGTGATGCTGCTCGGGGTGATCAACTCCGGGATTCCGGCGACCCTCTATTCGGTGGCCGCCCAAGTGCTGCCGGCCGGTTACTCGGCAATTTTCAATGCCACCACGCCGCTGATGGGCGTGTTGATCGGCGGCCTGTTCTTCCATGAAAAACTCACCGCCGCCAAGCTTGGCGGGGTCTTCCTCGGACTGCTTGGCGTGGGCGTCCTGACCCGTGCCGGTCCGGTGGCGTTCGACATGGAATTGCTGATGGGCGCCGTCGCCTGCCTGCTCGCCACCACCTGTTATGGCTTTGCCGGGTTCCTGGCCCGCCGCTGGCTCGATCACGCGGGCGGTCTCGACAGTCGTCTTTCGGCGCTGGGCAGCATGCTCGGGGCGACGCTGTTCCTGTTGCCGTTGTTCGGCTACAGCGTGATCAGCCAGCCACCGGCAAGCTGGGGCGGCTGGAATGTCTGGTTGTCGTTGCTGGGGTTGGGGCTGGTGTGTACCGCGCTGGCGTACATTATCTACTTCCGCCTGCTCAGCTCGATCGGGCCGGTGAGGTCGATGACCACGACCTTCCTGATCCCGCCGTTCGGGGTGTTGTGGGGGGCGCTGTTGCTGGATGAGCCGTTGTCGATGGCGCACATTTATGGCGGGGTGTTGATTGCGGCGGCGTTGTGGCTGGTGTTGAAGCCTTCGGTGGTGAAGGCTGCGGCGGTGGCTGCCAAGTAATTGGGTGTGGCTGATGCCGTCATCGCGGGCAAGCCCGCTCCCACAGGGTTTGGTATTGATCACAGAATCTGTATACGACACCAATCACTGTGGGAGCGGGCTTGCCCGCGATGGCGGCAGCCCAAACACTACAAAGCTGACTGACTCACCTCGCCATCCACCAACCGCCGAATCCCCAGCGGATTGGCGTTCTGCAGCGCCTCGGGCAGCAACGCATCCGGATAATTCTGGAAGCACACCGGCCGCAGGAAACGATCAATCGCCAAGGTGCCCACCGACGTCCCGCGCGAATCCGACGTCGCCGGATACGGCCCGCCATGCACCATCGCCTCACACACCTCGACTCCGGTCGGATAGCCGTTCAACAGAATCCGCCCGACCTTTTCCTGCAGCAACTCCGCCAGCCAACGGTATTCGAGCAGTTCGTCCGCCTCGCCAATCAGCGTCGCGGTCAATTGCCCGTGCAGGCCGTGCAGCACCGCCGCCAGCTGCGCCCGGTCTTCAACCTCGATGACGATGGTGGTCGGACCGAACACTTCTTCCTGAAGCAGTTCATCGCCCTTGAGCAACAGGCTGACGTGCGCCTTGAACACTTGCGGTTGCGCCTGATTGCCTTGTTGCGGCTTGCCCGCCAGGTGCGTCAGCCCCGGATGCTCGTGCAACGCCCCAAGGCCCAGGTTGTAACTGACCAGCGCGCCGGCATTGAGCATCGTCTGCGCCGGTTGCTGGTTCATGCTCGCGCAGAACGATTCCAGAAACAGGCTGAACTGCGGCGAGCGCAAACCGATGACAAGGCCCGGATTGGTGCAGAACTGCCCGCAACCCAGCGTCACCGACCCGGCCAGTTGCCCAGCGATCTGCTCGCCGCGCACCTTGAGCGCTTCGGGCAACAGGAACACCGGGTTGATGCTCGACATCTCGGCAAAGACCGGGATCGGTTGCGGCCGGGTCGCGGCCATGTGGCTCAGGGCATTGCCGCCCTTGAGCGAACCGGTGAAGCCCACCGCCTGAATCGCCGGGTGCTTGACCAGCCATTCGCCGACACCCCCGCCATAAATCATGTTGAACACGCCGGGCGGCATTTCGGTGCGCTCGGCGGCGCGAATGATCGCGTCGGCGACCCACTCGGCCGTCGTCATGTGCCCGCTGTGGGCCTTGAACACCACCGGGCAACCGGCAGCCAGCGCCGAAGCGGTGTCGCCACCGGCCGTGGAAAAGGCGAGCGGAAAGTTACTGGCACCGAACACGGCGACAGGCCCCAAGGCGATGCGGTACTGACGCAGGTCCGGACGCGGCAACGGCTGCCGATCCGGTAGCGCTCGATCAATGCGCGCACCGTAAAAATCGCCGCGCCGCAGGACCTTGGCGAACAAACGCATCTGGCCGCTGGTGCGTCCGCGCTCACCCTGGATACGCCCGGCCGGCAGCGCGGTTTCGCGGCACACGGTGGCGACGAAGTCATCGCCCAGGGCATCGATTTCATCAGCAATGGCGTCGAGGAACTGCGCGCGTTTCTCCGCGCTGAGGTTGCGGTAGACCGGGTAGGCAGCGGCCGCCGCATTGGCTGCCGCGTCCACTTCCGCTTCAGTGGCCTGGAAAAAACTGCCCGGCAGCGCTTCGCCTGTCGTGACATCGAGGCTTTGCAGCTGCTGCGTACCGTTGGCGGTGCGGCGACCGCCGATGTAGTTGTGTCCGAGTAGCGTGGTCATGAGTGATTCCTTGACCGGCAAACAACGCCGACGGTTGAAGATTTATGCTCATTCAAGATCCACCCCTCACCCCAGCCCTCTCCCCATGGGGGAGAGGGGGAAAGGGAGCCGATCTTCGTGCTGTTCAAATATGAGTTCGAATGAGAATCTCAGACTTAAAGCGCACGTACCTGGCCGATGGCCAACGGCTGCGCGCTTTCGCCGATGCCGTTTTCCAGTGGCGCGCCGAACTCATCGAGGCTGATCTGGAAGCGATCGCCCGGCTGGGTTTTTACCCCGTCGGCAAACGACAGCGTGGCGGTGCCGAAGTAATGCACGTGGACATCACCCGGACGCAGAAACTGCGCGTACTTGAAGTGGTGGAATTCGAGGTTGGCGAGGCTGTGGCACATGTTGTCTTCGCCGCTGAGAAACTCTTTTTCCCAGAGCGTTTCGCCATTGCGCGTGATGCGGCTGGTGCCGGCCAGGTGCCTGGGTAATTCGCCAACGCGCAGTTCCGGACCGTAAGCGCAGAAACGCAATTTCGAATGGGCGAGATAAAGGTAGTTGCGCCGCTCCATCACATGGTCGGAGAACTCGTTGCCCAAGGCGTAACCGACGCGGTACGGCTGGCCGTCGTCGCCGATGACGTAGAGGCCAGTCAGCTCCGGCTCTTCGCCAGCGTCTTCGGCAAACGGCGGCACGGGGAAGTCTGCGCCGGGGCGCACGACGATGCTGCCGTCACCTTTGTAGAACCATTCCGGTTGCGCGCCGACCTGCCCGGCCGCCGGTTTGCCGCCCTCCAGGCCCCATTTGAAAATGCGCATGGTGTCGGTCATGCCGGCTTCCACCGCGCCTTCCTGCTGGTGCATTTTGTCCCGCGCCGAGGCGCTGCCCAAATGGGTCAGGCCGGTGCCGCTGATCAGGCAGTGAGCCGGGTCTTCGTGGTCCAGTGGCGGCAGTACATGGCCCTGCTGCAACAGTTGCGCGTAATCCGGTCCCGGTTCGGTGCCGCGCAAAGCGACTTCTTCTTGCAGGCTGCGTTGGGCGCGGATCGCCGCGAGGGCCAGTTCACGGGTGCTGCGGGTGCCTTTGAGCACCTGGACCTGCGAGCCTTCGACCAGGCCCACCTGGCGTTCACCGGCAGTGTTTTCAAATTGAATCAGGCGCATGACAGCCTCCAGAAAGTCGGGGATTTGGGTCACTCGATGATGTTGAAGTCGCTCAAGTACTCATCGGAGATTTCCAGGCCCAGGCCCGGCTTGTCGTCATCGAGCTGGATGTAACCGTTGACCGGTTGCGGCTCGCCCTTGAACACGTAGTAGAAGAGTTCGTTGCCGACCTCGACGTCGAACACCGGGAAGAACTCGGCCATCGGCGAGGCGGTGGTGGACATGGTCAGGTGGTAGTTGTGCATCTGCCCGGCGTGCGGGATCACCGGCACCGACCAGGCTTCGGCCATCGCGTTGATCTTGCGCGCAGCGGTGATGCCGCCGACGCGGTTGGTGTCGTACTGGATCACGTCGATGGCGCGGCGTTCCAGCAGGTCTTTGAAGCCATAGGAGGTGAACTCATGCTCGCCGCCGGAGATCGGCATGATCCCCATTTTTTTCAACTCGATGTAGCCCTCGATGTCGTCGGCAATCACTGGTTCTTCGAGCCAGCGCGGTTCGAATTCGGCGAGTTTGGGCAACATGCGGCGGGCATACTCCAGGGTCCAGCCCATGTAGCATTCGAGCATGATGTCGATGTCGGGGCCGGCCAGCTCACGCAGGGCGCGCACTTGCTCGATGTTCTTGCGCATGCCGGCAGGGCCGTCTTTCGGGCCATAGCCGAAGCGCATTTTCAGCGCGGTGAAACCCTGGTTCAGATAGCCCTGGGCTTCTTCGAGGAACAGGTCGAGGTTGTCATTGGCGTAGAGCTTGGAGGCGTAGGTCCAGATCTTCTCTTTGGTGCGCCCGCCAAGCAGTTTGAACACCGGCTTGTTCACGGCTTTGCCCATGATGTCCCAGATGGCGATGTCGATCGCCGAGATCGCCGCCATGCCGATGCCTTTACGGCCCCAGGCGTGGCTCTGGCGGTACATTTTCTGCCAGATGTATTCGTTGTCGAACGGGTCTTCGCCAATCGCAATCGGCGCCAGGTAGGTGTCGATGATTTCCTTGGCCACACGTGGCGCCAGGGCGCAGTTACCGATGCCGACGAGACCGGTGTCGGTCTCGACTTCCACCACCAGCCAGCCGTGGAAACGGAACGAGCCCATGGCGTCGCCGCGCTCGAACAGGATGTCGCTGGCGTTGGTGCAGAAGTGCGCCTGAGGGGGAACGACTTTGCCTTTCCACTCGAAAACGCGGGTACGGATGGCTTTGATTTTCATGGATACGGATTCCTTGCGCTGCCGGCTTTTTGTAGTTGTTGAGTCGCTGCGCAGAGCCGCTCGGGGTGGCGGGTTCCGGCATTCGATGGAGCGACTTTAGCCAGCGCCCGGGGGGTGCGGATAATCACTTATGCGTATCCGGCGATAACCTGGGGTGATAGGAAAAACGCAATAGTGAGTGGATAGGGTTATCAGCCACACACAAAACAAATGTGGGAGCGAGCCTGCTCGCGATGGCGTCAGGCCAGGCACTTCTACAGTGACTGTCAGACCGCTATCGCGAGCAGGCTCGCTCCCACAGGGGATTTATGCAGTTTTAGGAATTGGATCAGTAGCTGTTGACGCCCATTCGGCAGGCGATTTCGAAGGCTTGGCGGATCGCACCGACATTGGCCTTGCCCTGCCCTGCGATATCGAAGGCGGTGCCGTGGGCCGGTGTGGTGATGGGGATCGGCAAGCCGCCCTGTACGGTGACGCCACGGGAGAAGCCCATCAACTTGATCGCGATCTGCCCCTGGTCGTGATACATCGTCACCACCGCGTCAAAGGCACTGGCATCGCCCTGAACCTTGAGGAAAATCGTGTCGGCCGGATACGGTCCTTCGGCCGCAATCCCCAACGCCTGGGCCGAGCGCACGGCCGGGCCGATGATGTCCAGTTCTTCGCGCCCGAACGAGCCGTTGTCGCCGTTGTGCGGGTTCAAGCCGCACACACCGATGCGCGGTTTTTCCAGGCCATTGCGCTTGAGCGCGGTGTCGATCAGCTGGATCGCTTCCACTACCCGCGTCTGGGTCAGCATGCCCGGCACTTCGGCCAATGCCACATGAGACGTCACGCGGGAGGTCCAGAGGTTATCAAGCACGTTGAATTCGCAGAACGGCCCGTGGAAATCCAGCAGCTCGGCGAACCAGTGCAGTTCATCGCTGTGGGCCATGCCGGCCATGTGCAGCGAGGTCTTGTTCAACGGCCCGAACAGCACCGCGTCGGTGGTCCCGGCCTCGGTCAGGCGCAGGGCTTGTTCCAGGGTGTCGAGGCTGTAGCGACCGCCGATGACACTGGCTTCACTGCGTGGAAATTCACCGACGGTGTCGCCGCGAAAGTCGTAGAACAGCGGCGTGTCGTCGACAAACGACAGCTGATCCAGCGACTCGACGCGACGGTAAGGAAACTCCATCCCGGCGATGCGCATGCCACGGCGCATCTCCGCTTCATCGGCAATCAGGATCACATTGGCCTGGCTGCGCACTTGAGGCTCCGCCAGCAGACGTGCGATCAGTTCCGGGCCAATGCCCGCCGGGTCACCCAGCACCATCGCGATGGTTGTCTTGTTCATGCTTCACTCCTCAAGAATTCAGGCCATTGGCGATCAATGGCGCAAGGCTCGCAGCGATAGACCCGCTGCGCGTTGCTGTAGAACAGTCGCTCCTGATCGGCGCTTGGCAGATCAGCAACGATGGATTTGAAACCGCTGTAGATGTCGTCGAACGAGCCACACAGGCTGTCCACCGGAAAGTTGCTGGCGAACATCGCCCGGTCGGTGCCGAACATGGCGATCACTTCACGCACGATCCAGGCGTTGTCCTTGGCGCGCCATGCCTGGCCCTTCTGGCCAAGGCCGGAAATCTTCACCTGCACGTTCGGCCATTGGGCCAGCCGCGCCATCGCCAGACGCCAACCGGCCAGGCCTTCGGCGCTGCGGTCATTGGGCAACCCGGCGTGGTTGAGGATCAGCGTGGTGCCGGGAAAGTCCCGGGCCAGCCGTTCCGCCTCGTGCAGATTCCACCAGGGCGTCTGCAAGTCGAAATGCAACCCCAGGCCTTCCAGGGCAGCAAAACTGCGCCGCCAATGCTCGTCGCTCATGAGGCTGCGCACATGGCCAACCTGCGCGGGGGAAGTCGGTCCGCCCGGCTTGTGGCGAACGCTGCGCACGCACTTGAAGCTCGCTTGTTCACTCAGTACCGCGACGGCGTCCGGGTGATCGAGCCAGGCCTGCGCCACGATTGCGTTGGGGACGCCGTAACGGGCCGTCAGACTTTCGATGAACACGGTTTCGCCAATCGGGTCTTGCGGGTCCCATTCGGTCTCGACGTAAACCGTTTGCACCACGCGATGCGGGCCGGCGTCTGCGAAATAATCCTCGGGGAAATAGCGCCGCTTGATCGCGCTGTAATCACCGTAGCGAAACGCAATGTTGGCCTCGGGCGCCAGCCACGGATGGTCATTGATCGTCGGGTCCCAGAAGTGATGATGGGCGTCGATGATTGGTCCGTTCCACGCTCGGTTAGATAGGTGTTCACCCATTACGCACCTCGTCGAGACTGATGAACAACGTCGCCAGCACAAAGACTGCCGAGCACACCGCAAAGAACCCCAGCACCGGCGCAAAACCACCGGTCATCTGCAGAATGATCCCCACCAGGATCGGCACCGCGATACCGCCAGTGCTGCCGGCCATGTTCATCACGCCGCCGATCAACCCGACCCGCGCCGGTGCCGCCAGCAACGCCGGGAAGCTCCAGTAGAGGCTGCCCCACATCAGGAAAAACGCGGTCATGGCCAACAACGCCACGGCCGCAAAAGGATTGCTCAGGGTCGGCAACAACAGGAAGGCGCCGAGGGCGACCAGACCGGAAAACGCCAGCAGGCTCTTGACTGCCACACCACGGCTCACGCCCTTGCGGATCAACCCATCGCAGAGGAAACCACCGGTCAGCGAACCCAACGCGCCGCACACGAAGATCACGAAAGTCGCCGCGCCGATGCCCTTGATATCAAAGCCGCGAGCCTGCGCCAGATAACTCGGGCCCCAGGTCAGCAAACCGAAATACACCATCGCCCAACTGGCGCGACCGATCAGCAAACCGCTCAGCGAGCGGGCCGCAATGCCCAGGCCTTTGACCGGCACCCGCGCCGCTTCGGCAGCCGGTGTCGCGCGCCCGGCGTTGATCTTCTCCAATTCTTCGGCATTCACTTGCGGGTGAGTGGCCGGGTCATCGCGCAGATAACGCCGCGCCAGCCAGGCCAGCACCAGGGTCGCGATACCGGCAATCACGAACGCCAGGCGCCACGAATCCAGGGAAGCAATCAGGTAGGCAATGATCAACCCGCCCAGCGCCACGCCCAACGGGCTGCCACTGTCCATCAGCACCGCGCCGCGACTGCGCTCGCTCGGCGCCAGCCACAGGGAAATCAGCTTGCCGCCAGAGGGGAACAACGGCGCCTCGGCAGCACCGAGTGCAACCCGGGCGAACAGCAATGACAAGCCGCCCGTCGCAAACGCCGCCAGTACCTGAAAGGTGCCCCACAACCCGGTGGACCAACTGATGACCCGATGCGGGCCGAAGCGATCGATCAGCCAGCCGCCGGGAATCTGCAACAACGCATAGGCCCAGAAAAAACTGCTGAGGATCAGCCCTTGCATGCTTGGCGACAGGGAAAACTCGTGGGCGATGGTCGGCATCGCGATCGACAGTGACACCCGGTCGATCAGGTTGACCATGGTCAGCGCGAAAACGATGGCAAAGATTCGCCAGCGCACGCCGCTGGCTTTGGTGGCGCTGGTCAACGGTGTGGACGCTGGCTGGACACTCGCGCCGGGTAGATGCAGGGAAGCACTGGGACGAGCCATGGTGCGTACCTCGATTTATTATTTTTGTGAATGCCGTGCGCTGCCTGTTTGCCGCGCTGATGAGCACTATCGAAGGCTCAGTGATAACCGTCTAATCAATGATTGAGATACGGCGATAGCCTCGGGTTATGGCATACCCTGTTTTCAGGGGGCTTTCACGGTAGGCCGCCTGTACCGACTTTCCTCTCAAAAGGCTCTGGCGCAAAGCCTTCAGCGACAATCACTGATTTGTCCGTCTCGACCTATAACCGCAGGCTATCGGTGTATGTTTTGTTTTGACTAGACGCCGGGGCGGACCCTTCCCACACTCAGCCCAGGCTTGCAGCTTTTGAGCACCGACAAGTCATTCATAACAATTACAAAAAACGAGGCCTTCCATGCGAAATGCATTCGTCCGTCGCACATCCCGTCTGATTCTTGGCTGCACGCTGATCGCTGCTGGCGCCCTCCCCGCGCTTGCCAACGCCGCCTGGCAGCCGGACAAGAACGTCGAAATCGTCGTCGCCGGCGGCCCCGGTGGCGGCACTGACCAACTCGGTCGGCTGATCCAGTCGATCATCACCACGCACAAGTTCCTCGACGTCAATACCATCGTCCTCAACAAGGGCGGCGGCAACGGCGCCGAAGCCTTTCTCGACTTGAAGATGAACAAGGGCGATCCGGAAAAACTGGTGATCGGCACCAACAACATCTACCTGTTGCCGCTGGTTTCCAAGCTCGGCTATCAATGGCAGGAACTGACCCCGGTTGCCGCCGTCGCCGAGGACGACTTCATTCTCTGGAGCTACAAGGATGCGCCCTGGAAGGACGCCAAAGGCTTCTACGAAGCCGCCAAGGCTGATCCGTCGAAACTGCGCATGGGCGGCAGCCAGTCCAAGGATGTCGACCAGACCCTGACGCTGCTGCTGAACCAGACCAACAACAGCAAACTGGTGTACATCCCGTTCAAGAGCGGCAGCGAAGCCGCGACCCAACTGGCCGGCAAACACATCGCCGCCAACGTCAACAACCCCAGCGAAAGCATCAGCCAGTGGCGCGGGGACCAGGTCGAGCCGCTCTGCGTGTTCAGTAAAGAGCGCATGGGCTACACCGATAAGGTCGCGGGCGATAAATCCTGGGCCGATGTCCCGACTTGCCACGAACAAGGCCTGGGCATCGATCAGTACCGCTTCCCGCGCACCGTGTTCATGCCCGGCGAAGTCACCGCCGAACAGCGCGCGTTTTATGTCGAGCTGATGCGCAAAGTCACCGAGACCCCGGAGTTCAAGGCGTACGTCAAGCAGAATGCACTGGTGCCGACCTTCCTCGAAGGCGAGCCGCTGACCGCCTACATTGAGAAAGACACCGCCCGCGTCACGCCGGTGTTCAAAGAAGCCGGCTGGTTGAAAAACTGAGTTGTTCGCGGCCGTCCGCAAGCGCACGGCCGTCACCTCTGGAGGTGCTTTCATGTCCCATTCTTCGGATTCATCGGCGCTGGTCGGTACCCGCTGGGTCGAGCTCGGCCTGACATTCTTCACTACGCTGATCGGCGCGGTGGTGATGTACGGCAGTCTCGAACAAGGTATCGGCTGGGGCGATTCCGGCCCCGAGCCGGGTTACTTCCCCTTCTACATCGGCTTGCTTTTGAGCGCCGCGAGCGTGGGCAACGGCGTGTTGACCGTGGTGCGCTGGCAGGCCCTGAGCATTGCATTCGTGAGCCGCAGTGCATTCAAGCAAGTGCTGTCGGTGTTCATCCCGATTGCGCTGTTCGTCGGCGCCATGCCGTTCACCGGCATTTACGTGGCCTCGGCCTGTTTCATCGCCTGGTTCATGTGGCGTGACAAGGTGCGCGTCAAACCCTATGGCAAGTTGATGATCGGCACCGTGTCCCTCGGCGCAGTGCTCGCCAGCTACCTGATTTTCGCGCTGTGGTTCAAGGTCCCGCTGGATGCCGGCCCGATGGGCGACTGGATTAGCCTGGCCGGGAGAAGTTTCAAATGAGCGAATTCGATTCCCTGCTGCAAGGCATGAATCTGATCCTGACCCCGGGCCACATCGGCCTGATGGTGATCGGCGTGCTGCTGGGCATTCTGGTCGGCGTATTGCCCGGCCTCGGCGCTCCCAATGGCGTGGCGTTGCTGCTGCCACTGACCTTCACCATGTCGCCGGTGTCGGCAATCATTTTGCTGTCGTGCATGTATTGGGGCGCCCTGTTCGGCGGCTCGATCACCTCGATTCTGTTCAACATCCCCGGTGAGCCCTCATCGGTGGCGACCACGTTCGACGGCTACCCGATGGCCCGCGAAGGTCGCGCCGCCGAAGCCCTGACCGCAGCGTTCAGCTCGGCACTGATCGGCGCCCTGGCCGGGGTGTTGTTGCTGACGTTCCTGTCGACCAAGATCGCCGCGTTTGCCATGTCGTTCAGTTCACCGGAGTTCTTCGCGGTGTACCTGTTGGCGTTCTGCACCTTCATTGGCATGAGCAAGAACCCGCCGCTGAAAACCGTGGTTGCGATGATGATCGGCTTCGCCATGGCTGCCGTGGGCATGGACACCGTGTCTGGCAACTTGCGCCTGACCTTCGACCAACCCGCCTTGATGACAGGCATCAGTTTTGAAGTGGCGGTGATCGGTCTGTTCGGCATCGGTGAAATCCTCTGCACCGTCGAGGAAGGCCTGGTGTTTCGCGGCGAGCATGCGCGCATTACGCCGATGATCATCCTGCGCACCTGGGCCAAATTGCCACGCTACTGGTGGACGATTGTGCGCAGCACGCTGGTCGGTTGCTGGATGGGCATTACGCCTGGCGGCCCCACCGCTGCCTCGTTCATGAGCTACAGCCTGGCGCGGCGCTTCTCGAAGAACCGCGAGAACTTCGGCAAGGGTGAACTCGAAGGCGTGATCGCCCCGGAAACCGCCGACCACGCCGCTGGCACCAGTGCCTTGTTGCCGATGCTGACCCTCGGCATTCCGGGTTCGGCGACGGCAGCGGTAATGCTCGGCGGCTTGATGATCTGGGGCCTGCATCCTGGCCCGACGTTGTTCGTCGAGCAGCACGATTTCGTCTGGGGCCTGATCGCCAGCATGTACCTCGGCAACGTAGTGAGCCTGATCGTAGTGCTGGCCACCGTGCCGCTGTTCGCTTCGATCCTGCGCATTCCGTTCTCGATCATTGCGCCGATCATCATCATGGTCTGCGCTATCGGTGCCTACTCGGTGCACAACTCGTTCGTCGACGTGGTGTTGATGCTCGGCTTCGGCGCGCTGGGTTACCTGTTCAAGAAACTCGGTTACCCGATCGCGCCGCTGGTGTTGGCGGCGGTACTGGGCGACAAGGCGGAAGATGCGTTCCGTCAGTCGATGCTGTTCTCCGATGGGCACTTGGGGATCTTCTGGTCCAATCCGTTGGTGGGCAGCCTGACTACGGCGGCGCTGCTGATGCTGTTCTGGCCGTTGATTTCCAAGGCGCTGGGAACCCTGACGGGCCTGCGCAAACCTCAGGTCGCCAAGCCTAAATCGGTGCTGTGACACGGCAATACTGGCAACGCCTGACATTTGTTGTCAGGCTTGCCGCAGTCCTTATTGCGAGCACGGCCACATGACCCGAATTCCTGCTGCCAATGTGATCCACAGCCGACTGCGTCTGCGCCAACTGCGGCTGATGCTGGCATTACAGGAATTCGGCTCGTTGCGCCGCGCCGCCGACCACATCGGCATGACCCAGCCGGCAGCCACCAAGATGCTGCACGAAGCCGAGGATTTGCTCGGCGTCGAGCTTTTCGAACGCCTGCCTCGAGGCATGCGCTCCACCCCGTTCGGGGAAACCGTCATCTACTACGCGCGCATGGTGTTTGCTGAACTCAGCGGCATGCGGGAAGAACTGGTCGCGCTCGAATCCGGCAACCTTGGCCGGGTCGCGGTCGGTGCGATTCCGGCGTTGGCCTCGGGGCTGTTGACCCGCACCATCGCGACCTTGAAACAGAGCCATCCGCGCTTGTCCATGAGCATTCAGGTCGACACCAGTGACGTGCTGGTGCAAGCACTGTTGCAGGATCAACTGGACATCGTTTTGGGCCGGATTCCGGTGGGCGCGCGCGCCGAGGAGTTGCTGTTCGACAGCCTCGGCGAAGAAGCCTTGTGCGTCATATCCGGCGCACAGAACCCGTTGGCGAAGGAGAAAAACCTGAGCTGGGCAGAGTTGCAGAACATGACCTGGGTGCTGCAACAGCAACCGAGCCCGATGCGCGCGATCATCAATCAGGTATTCCACAATGCGCGGGTCGATATTCCGAGCAGCATCGTCGAAACCACCTCGATCATGACCTTGCTGTCATTGATCCAGCAGACCGACATGCTCGGCGTCACGCCGGTGTCGGTGGTGGAGGATTATCCGGGGCGTGATTTGCTGGCGGTGTTGCCGATCAAGTTCGAGGCACGACTGCCGCCGTATGGGCTGATCACCCGGCGTCACCGGATTCAATCGTCGGCGATGCAGGCGTTCATGAATTCGGTGCGGGCCGAGCATGCGCTGAGCAAATAACAGGTTTTTTTGGTTGGGGTACATATCCGTTTTTTGGGTAACGGCGGCTATTGGTTCCGCCCTTACGGCGGGTGACTTTGAAAAGCGCAAAGTAACCAAACGCTTTCGCCCCTGACGTACGGTGCCTCGCTGTGGCTCGGCACCGAACGTCAGGGGCAAGAGCCCTTTGGTTACTTTGGGGCTTTTCCAAAGTGACCCGCCGTAAGGCCGGAACCAATAGCCGCCATAACCAAAGAAACGGATATGCCCCCGACCCGTTCCTACGCTGTTTTACGGAACACGAAGACCAGACCGATGATGATCAGCAGCATGCCGAGCATGCTCAATGCCGCCAAACGATTACCAAAAATCAGGTAGTCCATCACTGCCGTCACCGCTGGCACCAAGTAAAACAGACTGGTGACATTCACCAGATTGCCGCGAGCGATCAAGCGGTACAGCAACAAGGTTGCCAGCACCGACACCACCAACCCCATCCACACCACCGGCACGAAAAACCCGCTGCTGTGTTCGAAATGAAACGGCTGGAACGGCACAAAGATCCCGCAGAGCAACAGCCCCGCCAGGTACTGCACCGGCAGCGTGCCGAGCGGATTGTCGGTGATGCGTTTCTGCATGATCGAGCCGAACGTCATGCTCGCCAGGGCCAGCAAACCGAAGAGCATGCCGGCCAGTGACATGCCGGCCAGACCGATGCCCTGGTAAACCACCATGATCAACCCGGCCAGACCCAGCGCCAGACCGAACATTCGGCTGGCTGAGCGCTGCCGTTCCATGATCACCACCGTGAGAATCGGCTGCACCCCCATGATTGTCGCCATCACGCCCGGGGTGACTTTCAGGTCCAGGGCCAGCAGATAAAAAATCTGATACGCCCCCAGCAACACCACGCCCGTGGCCATCGCATACACCATCGGCTTGCCGCCCTTGGGCATTTTCAGCTTGAGCAAAGGCACCAACAGCATCAATCCGCACAAGGCGATGACAAAGCGAATCAGCAGAAAGGCGAAGGGTGATGCGTGGGCCAGGCCCCATTTGGAGAAGATCGCCCCGCTGCTCCACAGCAGAACGAACAGGCTCGTGGACGCCGCCGCGAGCGCGGTTTTTTTCGAAAGGACAAACATGAATACCACCTGTAGTCAGGCAAAAAAAGCCAAGTCAGCCGAAGCTGAAATTCAGTAGTTTTTCAGGCGAAAACTTTTTAGACGGGCATGGGAACAGCAAAAAGAAGCTGATCAGCCCGAAAAGCCAACGCCCGGCGGTGATACGACTGCGCACACCGGCGTGCTACTGACAGGTGGGGGGTAATGACTGATCTGCGCAGGCTGCTGAATCCCGCACGGCACGACGCCAGCGTTGACCGCTGAATCGACTACCGCGTTGATGAGGGAAGCTGGCATGGGCTGATCTTTTTTTGGGGCCGTGCTCGGGAGAGCAGGCGAGCGCCGACTATAACCAGCGTCGGACATGGATTGCAATGACTTGGACAAAGGGCCAATAAAGACACCTCGTCGCGGCGCATCGTTTAATTTTCCTCATAAAAAAACCGCTCATTAGGAGCGGTTTTCTATTACATCCAGTCACCCAAACAACCAATACCCCAACAACGTCAACACCACCACCGCCAGCACCGGCCGCAGCACGCGGTATGCCTTGGGGTTGCGACGCTTCCAGCGTTTGACCACGCCGCTGACTTTGTCGCTGGAGTTCTTGCTCCAGGCATACGCCTGGTTGATCCCGCCGACTCGCTCATCATCAAGATTCTGAGGCGCGGTGGCGCGACCGAGCAGGCCGCTGATCCCGCGGTTGATACGGGTCATGATGCGGTTGCTCAGCGGTCGTTCGATGTCACAGAACAGAATGACCCGGGTTTTCTCGGTTTCGTTCTTGACCCAATGCACGTAGGTCTCATCGAACATTACGTCCTCGCCATCACGCCAGGCGTATACCTGACCGTCGACGAAGATGCGGCAGTCATCGGAGTTCGGCGTCGACAGCCCCAGGTGATAACGCAGGGAACCGGCAAACGGGTCGCGGTGCGGGTTGAGGTGGCTGCCGCCCGGCAGCAACGCAAACATCGCACCTTTTACGTTGGGAATACTGCTGACCAGCGCCACGGTTTTCGGGCACAGGGTTTCAGCCGATGGCAGGGGTTTGTCGTACCACTTGAGGTAGAAACGTTTCCAGCCTTTCTTGAAAAACGAACCGAAACCGGCATCGTTGTTCTTTTCGGCGGCGCAGATGTAACCCTCGTCGAACAGGTGCATGGCTTCGTCGCGGATAACTTCCCAGTTGTCCTTGAGCACATCAAGTTCCGGGAATTTGCTGCGGTCCAGATAGGGTTTGGATGGCACGCTGGAGAACAGGTACATCAAGGCGTTGTATGGCGCAAACAGGGCCGAGTGGTTAACGAACTGGCGCAGAACCGGTAATCGCGCCTTGCCGCGCATATGCACATAGAGGGTGCTGCCCAGGAATAGCAGCAACACTGACGCTTTCGCGGCAAAGGAAAAGGTCATCTACGGCTCCTTGAGATTAGGCTCTTTGCACAACGCCATTTACCCGACGTGGCAGCCGGCCATGATAAACATTACCGGCCTCGGGAAAAACCCGCAAAACTCGACATTCAGTATTAAGGTTTGTGCAATAAAGCACTTATTAGCATAAGGTTCCTGAACGGGGGCTGACCTGAATCAGCCCTCTCAGCAAAAGGAAAAATCGTTTTCAGTGCTTACTGCTGATTCTCCTGCTCGGTGAACAGATCGCTGAACAGCATGCTCGACAGGTAGCGCTCGCCGGAATCCGGCAGAATCACCACGATGGTCTTGCCCTGCATTTCCGGTGTTTCGGCCAGACGCACTGCCACTGCCATCGCGGCGCCACAGGAAATACCGCACAAGATCCCTTCTTCCTGCATCAGGCGCAGGGCCATGGCCTTGGATTCTTCGTCACTGACCAACTCAACCCGATCGACGATCGACAAATCCAGATTCTTCGGAACAAAACCGGCACCGATCCCCTGGATCTTGTGCGGGCTCGGCTTGATCTCTTCACCGGCAATCGCCTGGGTAATCACAGGTGACACCACCGGCTCCACCGCCACCGAGATAATCGGTTTGCCCTGGGTATTCTTGATATACCGCGAAACACCGGTAATGGTTCCGCCTGTTCCAACGCCTGCCACCAGCACATCGACCGCACCGTCGGTATCGTTCCAGATTTCCGGGCCGGTGGTTTTCTCGTGAATGGCCGGGTTGGCCGGGTTGTCGAACTGCGCCGGCATGAAATATTTGGCCGGGTCGCTGGCGAGGATTTCGGCCGCCTTCTCGATCGCGCCCTTCATGCCCTTGGCCGGTTCAGTCAGGACCAGTTCGGCGCCCAGTGCCTTGAGGACCTTGCGTCGTTCGATGCTCATCGACGCCGGCATGGTCAGCATCAATTTGTAACCACGGGCCGCGGCAACAAACGCCAGGCCAATACCGGTATTGCCCGACGTCGGTTCGATGATGGTCATGCCAGGCTTGAGTTTGCCGGAGCTTTCGGCGTCCCAGATCATGCTCGCGCCGATCCGGCACTTGACCGAATAACCCGGGTTGCGCCCTTCGATCTTGGCCAGGATGGTCACACCGCGCGGGGCAATGCGGTTGATCTGCACCAACGGCGTATTGCCGATGGAATGGGCGTTGTCAGCGTAAATACGGCTCATGGCTGGGTCCTTGTACAGCGTTGAATAAGCTCCCAAAGGTATGCCTGTTGCCGGTGGTCGTCCAGTCAGGTCGAACGTCCGCTGACCACCGCAGTCAATGGCTTTACATCGCCAGAGATTTGCCGTCATGAAACGTCGATACAGTTGGCCCCTGTGGACCCTCGCCGGCCTCGTTGTGCTGTTGATTGCCCTGCACATCGCCCTGCCCTACCTGGTGCGCGACTACCTGAACGACAAGTTGGCCGACATGGGCGATTACCGGGGCCAGGTGACCGATGTGGACCTGGCCCTGTGGCGCGGTGCCTACAAGATCAACGGACTGAAAATCGTCAAGGTCGACGGCAAGGTCCCGGTGCCGTTCGTCAATGCGCCGCTGATCGACCTTTCTGTCAGTTGGCACTCACTCTGGTCCGACCGCGCTGTAGTGGCCGAGGTGCAGTTCTTCAACCCCGAGGTGAACTTCGTCGACGGCGGCGCCAACAAACAAAACTCCCAGACCGGTCAAGGCACCGACTGGCGCGAACAATTAAGCAAACTGGCGCCGTTCACCTTTAACGAAATACGCATCTACGACGGCAAGATCAGCTTTCGAAACTTCAATTCCAAGCCCCCCGTCAACATGAACGCCACCCAGGTCAACGCCAGCCTCTACAACCTGACCAACGTGGTCGACACCGAAGGCAAGCGCGACGCCCGTTTTGAAGGCAAGGCGCTGTTGCTGGGACACGCACCACTGGAAACAACGGCAACCTTCGATCCGTTAAGCAACTTTGAGGACTTCGAATTCCGCCTGAGGGCCAGGGACATTGAGCTCAAACGCATGAACGACTTTGCCTCGGCCTACGGCAAGTTCGACTTCAATGCCGGTCACGGCGATGTAGTGATCGAAGCGCAGGCCAAGAAGGCCAAACTGACCGGCTACATCAAACCGCTGCTGAAGGACGTCGACGTCTTCAACTGGCAGCAAGACGTGGAAAACAAGGACAAAGGGCTTTTCCGCTCCATCTGGGAGGCCATTGTCGGCGGCTCCGAAACCGTGCTCAAGAATCAGGGCAAGAACCAGTTCGCGACTCGGGTTGAATTGAGCGGCAACGTGCATCGACAAGATATCAGCGCGTTCCAGGCGTTTTTGCAGATTTTGCGCAATGGTTTTGTCCAGGCGTTTAACGCCCGGTATGAACGACCGAAGCCGGAAGCGGGTTAAGGTTTGCGCGTAACAGTGTAGCGACCGGTCTCTTCGGCTGCCCGTGCCGGGTTCGATTGCTGCTGCAGGAAGTCCCAGCCCAGACAAGCCAGCGCCAATGATCGAGGCACTGCTTCGCGGCCGCTGCTGTAGCGGGTGATGCTTCGAGCGCTGACGCCCAGCGCCTCGGCCGCCTGATTGAGTGGTAGCCCGGTGCGAGCGCGCCAGTCGATAAAGATCCGGGTGTTTTCGTCCGACGCGTTTTGCGCCAGAGCATCCAGATACAGAGTATCGGCGCCGATCTGGATATCCTGCTCAGGCCACTCGACGCTCCAGCCATCATCACCCGATAGTGCACGTTCGAATGCCCCAGCCTCCAGCAACGGCTGCAACCCTGGATAGGCGTGCAGGTCGCGACTCAAATCAAGGGTCAGCTGCTGACCGTCGATAAAGGTCAGCGCCAAGCGGTAATCCGGCAACGCCTGCACAGCCGACAGCCGTGGTCGTTTCATGGGTAACATCGTTTCCAGTCCTCCAGCAATTGCGCCTGATGGGCCCTGACCCACTCCAGCGCTTCCTTGATAATCAGTGGCGGCGCCTTACCGACCATCACTTCGATGGTTTCCAGGCTCAGCATCACATCGAGCCCTCCTCCTGTCAGGTGAACATGGGGCGGCGGATGATCCTTCTCGCGCAACTGAATGCGGTACGTATCGCGAAATCGGTATTTAGTAGACATGCCGGGCAAGCTATCGCCAGAATGGCGATAGCTCAATACTGGCCAGCGGCCGAGACTGAGTCAAGATGTGACGCTCCATTCAGAGACTGAATAAGTCGTCTGCGTTCACAGTCGACCGGCCTGCGCGTTATAGTCGGGTACTACAATTATTGCGCCCCGCCCTGCCTCGTTCAGGTCGGCGTTACCGTTCGAGGATTAGCAGATGAAGTTCGAAGGCACCCAGGCCTACGTCGCCACCGATGACCTGAAGCTGGCGGTCAACGCCGCCATTACCCTGGAGCGTCCACTGCTGGTCAAGGGCGAACCGGGTACCGGCAAAACCATGCTCGCCGAGCAACTGGCCGAGTCCTTCGGCGCCAAGCTGATCACCTGGCACATCAAGTCCACGACCAAGGCGCATCAGGGCCTGTACGAGTACGACGCGGTCAGCCGCCTGCGTGACTCGCAGCTGGGCACGGAAAAGGTCCACGACGTTCGCAACTACCTGAAAAAGGGCAAGCTCTGGGAAGCGTTCGAGTCTGAAGAGCGGGTGATCCTGCTGATCGACGAAATCGACAAGGCTGACATCGAGTTCCCGAACGACCTGCTGCAAGAACTCGACAAGATGGAGTTCTACGTCTACGAGATCGACGAGACCATCAAGGCCAAGAAACGCCCGATCATCATCATTACTTCCAACAACGAGAAAGAGCTGCCGGATGCGTTCCTGCGCCGCTGCTTCTTCCACTACATCGCCTTCCCGGATCGCGTGACCCTGCAAAAGATCGTCGACGTGCACTACCCGGACATCAAGAAAGACCTGGTCAGCGAAGCGCTGGACGTGTTCTTCGATGTGCGCAAGGTCCCGGGCCTGAAGAAAAAGCCATCGACCTCGGAACTGGTGGACTGGCTGAAGCTGTTGATGGCCGACAACATCGGCGAAGCGGTATTGCGCGAACGCGATCCGACCAAAGCGATTCCACCGCTGGCAGGCGCCCTGGTGAAGAACGAACAGGACGTTCAATTGCTTGAGCGCCTGGCGTTCATGAGCCGTCGCGGCACCCGCTAAGAGGCTGATCGCCATGCTGCTCAACCTGTTCAATGAAATGCGCGCAGCCAAGGTGCCGGTCTCGGTGCGTGAGCTGCTGGACCTGATCAACGCGCTGAAACAGCGCGTGACCTTCGCCGACATGGACGAGTTCTATTACTTGTCCCGGGCGATTCTGGTGAAGGACGAACGGCATTTCGACAAGTTCGACCGCGCGTTCGGGGCCTACTTCAATGGCCTGGAAAAGCTCGACGATCACCTTCAGGCGTTGATTCCCGAAGACTGGCTGCGCAAGGAATTCGAGCGCTCCCTGACCGAAGAAGAACGGGCCGCGATCCAGTCCCTTGGTGGCCTGGACAAGCTGATCGAAGAGTTCAAGAAACGCCTCGAAGAACAGAAAGAACGTCACGCCGGCGGCAACAAATGGATCGGCACCGGCGGCACCAGCCCGTTCGGTTCGGGTGGTTTCAACCCGGAAGGCATTCGGGTCGGCGATGCCGGCAAGCGCCAGGGCAAAGCGGTCAAGGTGTGGGATCAGCGCGAGTACAAGAACCTCGACGATTCGGTGGAACTGGGCACTCGAAATATCAAGGTCGCCCTGCGCCGCTTGCGCAAATTCGCCCGTCAGGGTGCAGCGGAAGAGCTCGACATCGATGGCACCATCGACCACACCGCACGCGATGCCGGCCTGCTGAATATCCAGATGCGGCCGGAGCGGCGTAACACCGTCAAGTTGCTGCTGCTGTTCGACATCGGCGGCTCGATGGACGCGCACGTGAAGATTTGCGAGGAGTTGTTCTCGGCCTGCAAGACCGAGTTCAAGCACCTGGAGTACTTCTACTTCCACAACTTCATTTATGAATCGGTGTGGAAGAACAACATGCGCCGCACTTCCGAGCGAACTTCGACCCAGGACCTGCTGCACAAGTACGGTGCCGACTACAAAGTGATCTTCATTGGCGATGCTGCGATGGCGCCTTATGAAATCACCCAGGCCGGCGGCAGCGTCGAGCACTGGAACGAAGAAGCCGGTTATGTGTGGATGCAGCGGTTCATGGAGAAGTACAAGAAGGTCATCTGGATCAACCCGTATCCGAAAGATACGTGGGGCTATACGTCGTCGACCAATATTGTGCGGGACTTGATTGACGACCAGATGTATCCGCTGACGTTGCGGGGGTTGGAGGAAGGGATGCGGTTTCTGTCCAAGTAATCTCGGTTGCCTGTACTGACGCCATCGCGGGCAAGCCCGCTCCCACAGGATTGGAGGTGTTCACACATTTTGTGAACACCATTTCCCCTGTGGGAGCGGGCTTGCCCGCGATGCTTTTAGCGACCTGAAAACCGCCGCAAATATTCGACCTGTTGCCGATGCGCGACATCCTGCACCACCGGCCGCAACCGCACTTTCGCCCCCGGCAAACATTGCGCCAGCCGCGCCAACGCCAACGGCGTCAACGCTCCCAGTCGCGGATAACCACCAATGGTCTGCCGGTCATTGAGCAACACAATCGGCTGTCCGTCCGGCGGCACCTGGATCGCCCCCAGCGGGATACCTTCGGAAATCATCGGATTGCCCTGGTACTGCAACGCCGTTCCCAGCAAGCGAATGCCCATGCGATCGGCGCGGCTGTCGAGGGTCCAGACGCTGTTGAACGCATCGAACAGACTTTGTCCGCTGAACTCACCAATCTGCGCGCCGAGGACCACATCCAGTGGCGAATCGACGTTGAAGTCCGGCCGATGTTCTGCCGGCAACTCCCGCAGCAATATCAGCGCACTCCCGCCATAGCTCAACGAAGCGTCTTTGGCCAAAGGCCGACCCATACCATCCAGACCGCCGAGTTCTTCACGGACCACTGTCGCGCTGCTGCCCAACACCTTCGGCGCGTCGAACCCGCCGGGTGCCGCTAGATAAGCCCGTGCCCCGAGCAGCGGCTGAGTGAACTGCAATCGCTGGCCTTTGTTCAGCCGAAAACTGCGCCACGGCGCCAGTGCCTCGCCATTCACTTGCGCGCCCAGGTCCGCCCCGGCCAGCGCCAACACGCAATCTTCCTCGGCCACCACGCTGAAGCCGCCGAGGGTGATTTCAATCACCGGCGCATCCAGCCGATTGCCCAGCAACCAGTTGGCCCACGACATCGAGCGCCAATCCAGCCCGCCACCCTGGGTCACGCCCAGATGCCGCACGCCGAAACGGCCGGCGTCCTGCAACAGGCACAACGGCGTACTCGCTTCAATCAGTAGACGGCTCATGCCTGGGCCTCCAGTGGCATGTCGTCGCCGCCCAGGTTGATGAATTCGGCATGGCTGACCGCTTCAAAGCGCACGGTATCGCCCGGTTGCATCAGGCTGTAGCCGTCGCGTTCGCGGTCGAACAGCTTGGCCGGCGTGCGGCCGATCAGGTTCCAGCCGCCGGGGGAAACCACCGGGTAAGCGGCGGTTTGCCGCTCGGCGATGCCGACACTGCCGGCAGCCACTTTTTTGCGCGGCGTATTCAGGCGCGGCGCGGCGAGCACTTCCTCCACCAGCCCCATGAAGGCAAACCCCGGCGCGAAACCCAAGGCGAATACCTGATACTCGCGCTCGCTGTGACGGCGGATCACGTCCTCCACCGACAACCCGCTGCGTTGCGACAACAGGCTCAACTCCGGTCCGACGCTCAAGTCATACCAGACCGGCAGCACATGGCATTGACCGCCGGTGCTCGCGTTGGGCGACAGGTCGATCAGCGCTTCGGCGATCAGTTCCCGGGCCTGAGCCGGACTCAACGCCGTCAGATCGTAATGCACCATCAACGTCGTGTACGACGGCACCAGATCGATCAGATGCCCGGCGAACGCAGTGCGCAGGTTTTCGCTGGCCGCGAGCATCCACGGCATATTGGCTTCGCTGATTTCATCAAAGAGACGCACCATCAGGCAATCCAGCGCCACCACTTCAACCCGCGGTTTCATGGTGCGCTCTGCTGATCAAGGGCTTCGCGAATCCGGCGCACGGCCGCCACCGAACTGGCATTGTCGCCATGAACGCAAAGGGTGTTGGCCTGCAAGTGCAAGGCGCTGCCGTCGCTGGCGGTGAGGGTGTCGCCACGGGCGATGGTCAGCGCCTGCTCGATAATTCTTTCGGGATCGTGGTGCACCGCCCCCGGCAGCTGCCGCGAAACCAGCATGCCGGCACTGTCGTAGGCGCGATCGGCGAAGGCTTCGAACCACAGGGTCACGCCGTACTCATCGCCCAGTCGCTGGGCGGCGCTGTTGTCGCGCGTGGCCATCAACATAAGCGGCAAGGTCCGGTCATAGGCCGCCACGGCCTGAAGCACGGCACGCAATTGCGCCGGATTGGCCATCATGTCGTTGTACATCGCGCCATGAGGTTTGACGTAACTGACGCGCCCGCCCTGGGCCCGGCAAACGCCGTCGAGGGCACCGATCTGGTAATGCAGGATGTCCTGAAGTTCCTGGGCGGCGTAGGCCATGGAGCGTCGGCCGAAACCGACCAGATCCTGATAGGCCGGGTGCGCGCCGATCTGCACGCCGTTGCTCAGGGCCAGGCTGACGGTCTTGCGCATGATGCTCGGGTCGCCGGCATGGAAGCCGCAGGCGATGTTGGCGCAATCGATGAAGGGCATGACCTCGGCGTCCAGACCCATGGTCCAGTTGCCGAAACTCTCGCCGATGTCGCAGTTCAATAGCAGGCGGCTCACGGTGAACACTCCTGTAGGCATATTCTTTTTTACTGCGGGGCAGATGCCCGCAGATTATCAGTTGCTGCCGTTTTGTTATTCAGCTTCGAGTTGTTTGCCACGGGTTTCCGGCAGGCTCAACGCCGCAAGGATCACCACGCCGTAGGACACCGCCGCAAACGCCCCGATGCCTACGCTCAACGGCACCGTCTGACTCAACAAACCGATCAGCAGCGGGAACAACGCCGCCAGGGCCCGACCGATGTTGTAGCAAAAGCCCTGCCCTGAACCGCGAATCCGCGTCGGAAACAGTTCAGTCAGAAACGCGCCCATGCCACTGAAAATCCCCGAGGCGAAGAAGCCCAGCGGGAAGCCCAGCCACAGCATCACGCCATTACTGACGGGCAATTGGGTGTAAAGCAGCACGATGGTGAACGAGCCGACGGCAAACAGGATGAAGTTCTTTTTGCGGCCGAGGATGTCAGTCAAATACGCGCTGATCACGTAGCCGACGTAGGAACCGACGATCACCATCGCCAGATAACCGCCCGTGCCGAGTACGCTCAAACCGCGCTCGTTCTTCAGAAAAGTCGGCAGCCAGGAGGTGATCGCGTAGTAGCCGCCCAGAGCGCCGGTGGTCAACACCGAAGCGCGGATCGTGGTGAAGAGGATGCCGGGGGCAAAAATCTCGTAGAACTTCGCGGCATTGCCCGGTTCCTGCTTGGCCTTGGCTTCGCGGTAGATTTCCGGGTCCTTGACCAGTCGACGGACGAAAATCACGAAGATGGCCGGCACGATGCCGAGGATGAACAGCGCGCGCCAGGCATCTTCCGGCGGCAATACCGAGAACAGCAGCGCATAGAGAATCGCCGTCAGCCCCCAACCCAGCGCCCAGCCCGATTGCACCATGCCCACCGCTTTACCGCGGTCCTTGGCGCGAATCACCTCGCCCATCAGCACCGCGCCGGCAGTCCACTCACCGCCAAAACCGAAGCCCATCAAAGTGCGACTGATCAGCAGTTGCTCGTAGTTTTGCGCGAAGCCGCAGAGGAAGGTGAAAAAAGCGAACCACAGCACCGTCAGTTGCAGGGTGCGCACACGGCCGATGCGGTCCGACAGAATTCCCGCCACCCAACCGCCGATGGCCGAGGCAATGAGCGTGCTGGTATGGATCAGCCCGGCCTCGCCGGTGGTGATGCCCCACATGGCAATCAGGGTCGGCACCACGAAGCTGAGCATTTGGGTGTCCATGCCGTCCAGGCCATAGCCGATCTTGCAGCTCCAGAAGGTGCGGCGTTCCTGCTGATTGATGTTGCGGTACCAGTCGAAAGGTCCCGGGCGAGGCGTGGCTTTGGGGATGTCGAGCGTGTCGGGCGCACTCATGGCAAATCTCCGTGCAAATTTTATTGGTATTGTTCTGAGCCCCGACGACGCCTATCGTGGGAACCGGATGGCCTGATTTTTGGGCGCCCGGCCCTGTTGCGTCCAACTAATAAAACCCCGCCCTAGACATAAGAATTCTTTATCCCCGAGCAAATCCCATGAACCTGAAGTTTCTCGAGACCTTTGTCTGGGTCGCCCGACTCAAGAGTTTTCGCCTGACGGCAGACAAGCTCTTCACCACCCAGGCGTCGATTTCCAGCCGCATCGCGGTGCTCGAAGGCGAGCTCGGGGTGAAGTTGTTTTTGCGCGACTCGCGCGGAGTGAGCCTGACGCCGGAAGGCTTGAAAGTGCTCGAATACGCCGAGCAGATGATGGACACCATGCAGGCCCTCAAGCAGTCGATCGAGACGCGCTCGAGCAAGGTCGGACGCGTGCGGATCGGTGTGATGGACACGGTGATTCACACCTGGCTGAGCCCGTTGGTGGCACAGATGATGGATCACTATCCGCTGGTGGAGATCGAGCTGGTGGCCGATACGGCGCTCAACCTCTGCGATCAGCTGCAAAAAGGCTTTCTCGATCTGATCCTGCAAACCGACCTGGTGCGCCAGGAAAGTGTGCGCAGCCTGGAGCTGGCAAGCCATCCGATGGGGTGGATCGTGGCCAGTAGCTCGATCTACAACCGCGAGTACTCAGACATTGCCGACCTGGCTCGGGAGCGAATCATTACTTACTCGAAAAACTCCCATCCGCATCAGGACATTCTGGGTCTGATGCAGGCGAACGGGGTCATGACACCCCGGCTGAACTGCGTGAATTCGGTGTCGGCGATTACCCGGTTGCTGCGCGACGGATTCGGGATTGGCGCGTTGCCGCCGGTCCTGGTGGCCGAGGAGCTGGCGCGGGGGGAATTGACCTTGCTGACTATCGATCAACAGCTGCCTAATTTGCAGGTCGTGGTGTCGTGGCGAGTGGGCGTGGAGTGGGTCGAGGAGATTGTCGCGTTGTGTCAGCAGGTGCTGGAGGGGTATGCGCGCAAGGTGGGCGAGGACTACATCTCCCTCAGCAAGCCAACCGTCTAAACCTGATACACAAACCCTGTGGCGAGGGAACTTGCTCCCTCGCCACAGGGAGCGCATTGGACCCCTTACAACCCGCGCACATCCCGGTCTTCAATCGGCCGGCTCTGGCGCAGTCGTTTGCCGCCCAGCACCACCCAGTCAATCAGACGGAACAGGCATTCGATGCCGAAGGACAGCAGCAACGCGCCGCTCATGCCCCAGATCATCGCTTCCGGTGTCAGCAGGATCTGGTAGCTGTAGCCATTCCAGGTTTCCTTGCGAATATCCGGATCAGCCGCCAGCGCCACCTGCAGGACGCGGATGTACCACGGGCCCTGCATGGCCTGGAACTGTTTATCGAGCGCCAACTGACGGGTGAGCAAGGTGCTCAGGCTCTCTGCGTCGCTGCGGAAAATCGGGTCTTCGCTGGCACGGTAATGAGCGACCAGCGCCTGCATATCGCCTTTGAAGAATTGATTGGCCGTGCCCTGGAAACCACTCAAGCCGGTCTGCGCCTCGATCAGATGCGCCTCGACCCGTTTCGCGTAATCGCTGATGAACCCCGGCACCTGGACACCGATCAACAAGCCCGCCGCAAACAACACCAGCCGTAAATAACTGAGCAACATGAGGGGTGAGTCCTTATTCGGTCTTGCCCTGGCTGACGCATTCGCCGCGTCGCCAGAGGCTCCATTGGCCCGGTTCGTAGCGGGTCCAGGTTTCGTTTTCGGTCAGGGGTTCGGTGGCGATCACCGTGACCACATCGTTGGGCGTGGTTTCGGCCTGGAAGTCGACGATCACATCGACATCCTTCAACCGCGCCGGGCCGAATGGCGCACGACGGGTGATCTGGGCCAACTTGGTCGAGCAATAGCAGAACAGCCAGTCGCCGTCGCTCAGCAGGCAATTGAACACGCCTTTGCTGCGGTATTCGGCGCAAGCAGCCACCAGGTCCGGCAGCAGCGCTTCGATTTCTACCGGTTCCGGAAACGCTGCACGTACCCGGTTGAGCAGATCGCAAAACGCCGCTTCGCTGTCAGTGTCACCAACGGGGCGGTAAAAGCTTTTGATCGGTTGAAAGTCCGCGAGCTGGCCATTGTGGGCGAAACACCAGTTGCGGCCCCACAGTTCACGCACAAAAGGGTGCGTGTTGGACAGGCAGACCTTGCCGACGTTGGCCTGACGTATGTGCCCGATCACCACTTCGCTTTTGATCGGATAGCGTTGCACCAGGTTTGCCACTTCGGACTCGCAGCTCGCGGCCGGGTCCTGAAACAGCCGCAGGCCGCGCCCCTCGTAGAAGGCGATGCCCCAACCGTCACGGTGCGGGCCGGTGCGACCACCGCGTTGCATCAGCCCGGTGAAGCTGAACACGATATCGGTCGGCACATTGGCGCTCATGCCCAATAACTCACACATGCTCGGATTCTCGCTTCAAGGCCGGGTTACAAACGCGGTTCGACCCGCAAACGCTGAGGGTTGCTCGGCACTGGCGGCCGACCGTAACGATCATCGCCGGCACCGCCGAACGGATGATCGTCGTCAGGATCGTCGGCCCGGGCCGCGGCCTTGGCGGCGGCTGCCTGTTCCTTGCGAGCGTTGGAGGCGCGTTCGAGCGGGAAACGGATCAGCACGAAAACCAGGTAGATGCCGAAGGCGATCATGCCGTACATGAACAGATCGGAAACTGCTCGCCAGGCGTTATTGCCCACCTTGAACAGCAGATCAAGCGCGGTGATGGCGATGGCCGGGGCCACTTTTTCCTTCACCGGATCGATGATGGTCGGGCTGAACAGCAGCACGGCAACCAGCAGCCGCAGCGGTTCACGCAGCCAACGCCACATCCAGCGGGTGATGCGCATCCACACCAACAGGCAGCCTAAAGCGGCAAAGGCGTAGAGGCCCCAAGCGATCAGATAGTCGTTCTCGGTCATGGTGTCCATGGCAAGGCAGGCAAAGAGGCGCTTATAGTAACGACTTTTCGCCCGTCAGGCGTAATCCATGTGGGAGCGAACTGTGGCGAGGGAGCTTGCTCCCGTTCGGCTGCGAAGCAGTCGCAGAGCTTTTGGGGTCGCTTCGCAACCCAGCGGGAGCAAGCTCCCTCGCCACACAGGCTCGCTCCCACAGGGACTGCACAGGCATCAAGATTTGCATTGCGCCTGCAAAACCCTATTTTTCGTACAACGTCCGAGAGTCCTTCATGCCCTTATCCGCCAACGTCACCAGCGCCCCGATTGCCCACAAGGCCGACGGCCCTGACCCGTATGCCTGGCTGCAGGAGCGCGACACCGACGCGGTGCTCGACTACCTCAAGGCTGAAAATCGCTATCAAGAAGCACAAACCGCCGATCAGGCCGGGCTGCGCGAAACCCTGTTCGAGGAGATCAAGGGCCGGATTCTCGAAACCGACCTGTCGCTGCCCTCCCCTTGGGGCCCGTTCCTGTATTACACGCGCACCACCGCCGGAGACGAATACGCCCGCCACTACCGCTGCCCGCGTCCGGCCGATGACAGCCTGCAGCTCGATGAAAGCAAGGAACAACTGCTGCTGGACCCGAACGAACTGGCCAATGGCGGCTTCTTCTCCCTGGGCGCGTTCAGCATCAGCCCGGACCACCAGCGCCTGGCCTACAGCATCGACTCCACGGGCGATGAGATTTACACGCTGTTCGTGAAGGAATTGTCCAACGGTCGTGTCAGCGAACTGGAGTTCCAGGACTGCGACGGCAGCATGACCTGGGCCAACGACAGCCTGACGCTGTTTTTCGGCGAACTGGACGACACCCACCGTCCGCACAAACTGTTGCGCTATCGACTCGACGGCACGGCGGCCGAAGAAGTGTTCAACGAGCCGGACGGTCGCTTCTTCCTGCATTGCTACCGCTCCAGTTCCGAGCAGCAATTGCTGCTGTCGCTGGGCAGCAAGACCACCAGCGAAGTCTGGGCCCTCGACGCCTCGCAGCCGCAGCAGGCCTTTACCTGTCTGGCGCCACGGGTTGAAGACCATGAATACGACGTCGATCACGGCACGCTGAACGGTGAATGGGCCTGGTTCATTCGCACCAACCGCGACTGCATCAACTTCGCCCTGTACACCGCCGTCGATACAGGCGTTGCGCCGACCGAGGCCGACTGGCAGAACCTGATCCCCCACAGCGATAGCACGATGATCGAGGGCATGAGCCTGAACGTCGGCGCGATGACCCTGAGCCTGCGGGTCGGCGGCTTGCCGGTGATTGAAGTCCATCCGCAGGACCTGCCGAGCTACCGCGTGCAACTGCCGGATGCGGCGTACAGCCTGCATGTGCAGAACAGCCTGGAATTTGTCAGCGACAGGATCCGCCTGCGTTACGAGGCTTTGAACCGTCCAGCACAGATCCGCCAGCTCGAACTGGACAGTGGCGAGCAGAAAGTCCTCAAAGAAACCCCGGTGCTCGGCCCGTTCGACGCCGATGCCTACGTCAGCCAGCGCCTGTGGGCAACGGCACCCGATGGCACACAAGTGCCGATCAGCTATGTCGTCAAACGCGAAGCACTTGGACAGCCGACGCCGCTGTATCTATACGGCTACGGCGCCTATGGCGAAAGCCTCGACCCATGGTTCTCCCACGCCCGTCTGAGTTTGCTGGATCGCGGCGTGGCGTTTGCCATCGCCCATGTGCGTGGTGGCGGCGAACTGGGCGAAGCCTGGTATCGCGCCGGCAAGCAGGAACACAAGCACAACACCTTCAGCGACTTTATTGCCTGTGCCGAGCACTTGATCGACAACGGCTTCACCACGTCAGCGCAATTGGCGATCAGTGGCGGCAGTGCCGGTGGTTTGCTGATCGGCGCGGTGCTCAATCAGCGGCCGGAGCTGTTTGGCGCGGCGATCGCTGAAGTGCCGTTCGTCGACGTGCTTAACACCATGCTCGACCCGGACCTGCCGCTGACCGTCACGGAATACGACGAGTGGGGCAATCCTGAAGAGCCGGACGTTTATGATCGGATCAAGGCCTACGCCCCGTACGAAAACGTCACCGCGCAAGCCTATCCGGCGACCCTGGTGATTGCCGGCTACAACGACAGCCGCGTGCAGTACTGGGAAGCGGCGAAGTGGGTGGCCAAATTGCGCGCGACCAAAACCGACACTAATACCCTGCTGCTCAAGACCGAACTGGGCGCCGGGCACGGCGGGATGAGCGGTCGTTATCAGGGATTGCGTGACGTAGCACTCGAATACGCATTTGTTTTCAAGGTTTTGGGGATTGCCTGAGGAACTTGGCCCGGTGCGCTGGTCTTAAGACCAGACACCGGAGCCCGAGGCTGCACACCTCCCCCTGTGGGAGCGGGCTTGCCCGCGATGAGGCCCCTACATTCAACATTTATGTTGGCTGTTACATCGTCATCGCGGGCAAGCCCGCTCCCACAGGGATATGCAGTGAATCCAAATCCCGGAATAGAACAGACACAAAAAAAAGACCGTGCCGACATGTCAGAACCGACCTTACTGAACAACGAAATCCGCGACTGGCTGATGGACTGCGGCCTGTTCGATCAACTGCTGCCGGCAGACTTCGCCGCCGCCTCCGGCTACTTCAGCATCAGCACCATCCCCGAAGGCGAAGAAATCTTCCATGAGGGGGATGCCGGCAGCTTCATGTGCATCATCCACACAGGCCAGGTGTCGGTGCAGAAGACCAGCGGCGACGGGCAATTGGTGAACATGGCCACCTTGCGCAGCGGTCGCTCGTTCGGCGAAATGGCGGTGCTCGATGGCGAACGCCGCTCGGCCAGTTGCGTGGCCGCCAGTAACTGTCAGTTGCTGAACCTGGGCAAGGACTCCCTGGAAAAGATGATCAATGATGCGCCGAAAATCGCCGCCAAAATCATCCGCGCCCTCGCCGTCGCACTCTCCAAACGCCTGCGCATGGCCGACGGCCAACTGCTCTCGCAACAGGTTTAACCGCCGGGTGATTTGGTTTTCGTGTTGTTCGGTTCAATCCCCGGTACCGGTTGATCCTTGGTCGGAGGGCTGGGCATCTCGATCGGCACCAACGGCGGGCCGCCACTGCCAGGCCCGGTCCGGGGTGCGGTGGAGGGGGTTATTTGCGGATACGGCGTCGGGGTCGCGGTGCCGGGCGAACCGGGCATCGGCGCCGGGGTGATCGGTACGGGTTGCAACTGCTGGGCCTGCACTGCAGTTATCGAGAGCGCGGCCAAGGCAATGACCGTTAGAATGGTGCGCTTCATCAATGGCTCCGTTGGCCTTGTTGTCATTGGCAGGCTACTCCCAACTGCCTCTGTTTGCCTTCCCCCAATTTGAGATTTCCATGAAACGTTTCGTTCTACTCGACACCGCCCCTATCCCTGAAAACGGCGGCGCCTTGTGCCTCTTCGAGTATGGCGAGGATTTCGTCATCAAGATCCAGGGCGGCGACGGCGGGCAGTTGATGAACACGCGCATGCACGGTTCCGAAGATGCCCTCGCCGAGATTCCGTGCCGCAAAGTGGCGGGCAGGCCGAACTCGCGGGTGCTGATCGGCGGTCTCGGCATGGGTTTCACCCTCGCCTCGGCCCTCAAGCATTTGGGCAAGACCGCTGAAGTGGTGGTCGCCGAGCTGGTGCCTGGCGTGGTGGAGTGGAATCGCGGGCCGTTGGGAGAGAAAGCCGGAAATCCGCTGCTCGACCCGCGCACTGTGATCCGCATGGAAGACGTGGCCAAAGTCCTGCAAGCCGAACCACAAGGTTTCGACGCGATCATGCTCGACGTCGACAACGGCCCCGAAGGCCTGACCCAACGGGCCAACAGCTGGCTTTACTCCGCCGGTGGCCTGAGCGCCTGCGCCAAGGCCCTGCGGCCCAAAGGCGTACTGGCGGTCTGGTCGGCCAGCGCCGACAAGCTGTTTTCCGACAAACTGAAGAAAGCCGGTTTCAAGGCCGAGGAAGTCCAGGTCTTCGCCCACGGCAACAAAGGCACGCGCCACACCATCTGGATTGCCGAGAAGCTCAAGGGCTGAGCTAAACTCACGTCATAACCGTCATTAGTCATTTACAAAGGTGAACCCATGAGTTCGTCAACGCCGACCAATACCTCGAAGCTGGATCGCATCCTCGCCGACAACCAGCGCGACAAGGAAATGGGTTACCGCGACAAGGCCCTGAAGATGTACCCGCACGTGTGCGGCCGCTGCGCCCGTGAGTTCTCCGGCAAGCGCCTGAGCGAACTGACCGTGCACCACCGCGACCACAACCACGACAACAACCCGCAGGACGGCTCGAACTGGGAATTGTTGTGCCTGTATTGCCACGACAACGAACACTCGCGGTATACCGACCAGCAGTATTTTCACGAAGGTTCGCTGAGCACGCCGAAAATCGCCAAGGCGACGCATAACCCGTTTGCGGCGTTGGCCGGCCTGATGAAAAAAGACGACTGAAAGTCTTCTGTGCCCCAACTTTCCTCATCGCTAGCAGGCTAGCTCCCACAGGGGATCTTCTGTGCACATGAGTATGTGTGAACGCCCAAGATCGAATGTGGGAGCTAGCCTGCTAGCGATAGCAATTGTTCACACACCACCAATCTCCAAACCCGACACCCCTCCCCCAATCCCCGTATAATCGCCGTTTTTTCCCGAAGGCACCCCGCTCGTGGCAGACAAACGGTACAGCTGCATTGGTTTGTATAACCCCAAATCACCGGAAAACGTCGGCTCGGTGATGCGCGCCGCCGGCTGCTATGGCGTGGCGTCCGTGTTCTACACCGGCAAGCGTTATGAACGCGCTGCCGACTTCGTCACCGACACCAAGCGCGTCCACTACGACATCCCGCTGATTGGCATCGACGACTTGAAGAAAATCCTGCCATTAGGCTGCGTGCCCGTCGCGGTGGAGCTGGTCGAAGGCGCTCGTTCGCTGCCGGAATACACCCACCCGGACCGCGCGCTGTACATCTTCGGCCCGGAAGACGGTTCGCTGGATAAAGAGATTCGCGACTGGTGCGAAGACGTGGTCTACATCCCGACCACTGGCTGCATGAACCTGGCCGCCACAGTCAACGTCGTGCTCTACGACCGCATGTCCAAGGGGCTCAATACCCGTTCCGGGGCAAAATTCCGCTGAATCACCGCACATTCGATGGAACAAGCGGACCGCCACGGCAGTCAGCTTAACTATCTATTGTTGAAGCAGCCTTTCCTGCCTGGAGACAGATCATGAGCGAACTCAAACGCGTAGAACGCATCGAATCCACCCCGTTCCAGACCCATTCCGAGCAAAACGTTCACGGCTGGGAGCGCGTTGGCTCGCTTGCCGGTGGCGTGCTGATGGTGGGCAAGGGCCTGCGCCGCGGCGGTATTTTCGGGTTGATCCAGGTGGCGATCGGCGGTGTAGCACTGGCTCGCGGGATTACCGGGCACAGCTCGGCCAAAAGCCTGCTGGAGAAAAGCCGTCAGGACATGAACACCGTTCGGGCGAAGATCGAGCGGGCCGGGGAAGAATTGAGCAAGTTGAAGGCGAATGCCGAGGCGGCGACCAATACCGCTACGGTGACGGGTAATGATTCGTTGAAGTCGCCTAAAACCGGGGTCTGATCCGGGATTTTCGCTGAGGCTGACGGCCTCTTCGCGGGCAAGCCCGCTCCCACAGAATTGGCGTGATCACACGTGTCCTGTAGGAGCGAGGCTTGCCCGCGAAGGCGGCGTTACTGAAGCAACTCGGTATCAAGCACCTTGGAAGACTCGCCAATCACACTTTCGGCGAGCTGAACAAACTCCTTGGTATCCACACTTTCCAAATGCATCGCCCCACGCAACACATCATCCAGCGACCGCTTGTTGCGCGTCTTCAAGCGAATCTCGCGATCCAGTTCCTGCAGTAACAACACCGCTTTTGAAACCTGCGCCGGGTTCACCTGTTCGCCACGCAACGTGGTGACTTTCTGGCTGTCCTTGACCAACCTGCCATGCAAGCTTTCATAGCGCTCATCACTCATGCCACCGGCTCGGCGTATCAGTTCGATCGCGTAATACTCGGCAAACCCTTCGCTGATCCAGTCGCTGCGCTGTTTGTCGTTGATCCGCCCGGACACCTGCACCAATTCACGCACCACCGCGCTGGTCCCGTTTTCGCTGACGAGCGGCAGACGCGTGTTCAGATAGATCGATTCACGCGCGGCCAGGCTGCCGCGCCACATCGGGTCGTTGGCGCCGACGATCAACAGTTTGGTCGGATGACGCGGGAACACCGCCTGGACCTGCGGCCAGACAAAGGTCAGCAGCGTCAGCACGTCCATGCGGCGCATGCCCTGGCCCTGGGGTGAGGCGACGGTGACTTCGGTTTCCCCAAGCCGCGTGCGACGGCTGCCGAGGTGGCCGGCGAGCATCCAGCCTGTCGGTCGGTCGAACAGTCGGGAAAGGTTGTCGATGCGGAATTTGTTCTTGCCGATGCGCGGCCAAGCGGTTTCGACGCTTTTCCAGCCTGTGGGCAATTCGAATTCAAGGCGTGACACCAGCTCGATGCCGTCCTGCTGATCGAGTTTGGCCGGCGGCACCAGGTCGTCGCCGCGCATCAGCGCCCAGGTTGGGGTCATGCGCGTATCGAAGCTGCCGCTCTTGCGCCCATGGCTGATGCGCACGCGGTAAGTCAGGCTGGCCTTGTCAGTGGCCGGACGCCAGACACCGCGCGCCTCTTTGCCCGGTGTGAGCTGCCATTGGCCGTCGGCCTTGAAGTCGCTGTAGTGGCTGCCGTCGCCCAGATCGAAATCCAGACTGCGCACCGCCGAGCCTTGGGCCAGCGTCAGCCGCACTTCGGCCTGATCGCTTTGCGGCAACAGGCGCACGTGGTAATCCAGATCGACCTTCTTCGCCGCCCACGCGGACGAATTCAGGGCCAAGAGCCCAATGGCCAACGCCCGCCGCAATCCCACAGCCATACACACTCCTGTTGTGGCGAGCGAACGTGCTCGCGCCGGGCTGCTTGGCGGCCCCTTTTTTTGTCGTTACTGCCTGTTGGCTGCCACACATGCAGTGGGCATTCAGCCTGCCCGGAAAATCAGATGATCTTCCCAGTCGTCTTCGGCCACGCTGCCTTCGGCGAGCATGCGCCCGGACTGGGAAATACGTTCGTGGTGCACCGCATCGCGATCACCGCACACCAGGTGATGCCACAGGGGCAAGTCCTTGCCTTCGCTGACCAGACGATAGCCGCAAGTCGGCGGCAGCCATTTGAACTCGTCAGCCTTGCCCGGCGTGAGCTGGATGCAATCGGGGACGAAGTCGCGGCGGTTCGGGTAGTCGGTGCACTGGCAGGTTTTCAGGTCCAGCAGCTTGCAGGCGATGCGCGTGTAATAGACCGAGTTGTCCTCTTCATCTTCGAGCTTTTGCAGGCAGCACAGGCCACAGCCGTCGCACAGCGATTCCCACTCCTGCGGATCGAGTTGATCGAGGGTTTTGCGTATCCAGAAGGGTTCGACTTTGGCGGCCATGGTTCAGCATCAACATCAGGTGGTGAAAAGGCCGCCAGTCTAGTGCCAAGGCCCTTGCGGGCCAAGCATTGGCGACTGCCGGTATAACGGGGCTTGTCAGTTTTTGCGCCGCCACGTAGCTTTGCCAGTCGCAAGGAGCCATGCCCAAATGCCATTAACGCTTAGCCGCGTTGCATTCAGGTGAACTGCCAGGCTCTCGAAAGCCTTAGCGCTCAGCTCAACTGCGCCCGCAGGCTTTAGACGACCCTCACTTTCAGACGAAGCAAGGAAACTCTTGATGAGTGCAAATCCACGCGTTGCCGATTATGCGATCCACCCTCAGTTCACCGATCGCTGGTCGCCCCGCGCCTTCACCGGCGAAACCATTCCCGAAGAAACCTTGCTGAGCTTCTTCGAAGCCGCGCGCTGGGCGCCATCGGCCTACAACTCGCAGCCTTGGCGGTTTCTCTACGCGCGTCGCGACACGCCGAACTGGGAACGATTTCTGGGCCTGCTGAACGAATTCAACCGTGGCTGGGCACAACACGCCTCGGCGCTGGTGATCGTGATTTCCAAAACCACCTTCGCCGTCCCCGGCGCCACCGAAGAAACCCCGGCGCTGTGGCACACCTTCGACACCGGTTCGGCCTGGGGCCACCTGGCGCTGCAAGCGAGCATCAGCGGCTGGCACACCCACGGCATGGCCGGTTTCGATCAGGACCTGACCCGCAAGGAGCTGAACATTCCTGAAGGTTATGCACTGCACGCAGCGGTGGCCGTGGGCAAACTGGGCGACAAGGCAACGCTGGCCGATTACCTGCAAGCCCGCGAAGAACCAAGCCCGCGCCGCCCGCTGAGCGAACTGGCCGCCGAAGGCGACTTCACCCTCTAAGCCACACCGCAAAACCAATGTGGGAGCGGGCTTGCTCGCGAAGGCGATGTGTCAGTCAGCATAATGGTTGACTGACACACCGCCTTCGCGAGCAAGCCCGCTCCCACATTTTGATTGGGGCGAATTTAATAACCGCGGCTGAAATCGACTTCCCCGCGCAATGCCTCACCCGCCTGATACGCCCGCAGGTTTTCGACAAACAGGTTCACCATCATCGATGGCGAGGTCGGTGCCGAGCTGTGGCCGGTCAGCAGCAAGCCCCAGGCGGTCCAGAACGGATGACGCTGCGGCAGCGGCTCCTGGCGGCAAACATCGATTACGGCGCCCGCCAGATGCCCTTCTTTCAAGGCTTCCACCAGGTCCGCGTCGACCACGGCCACGCCACGGCCGACGTTGATGAACAACCCGGTCGGCTTGAACTGCTTGAACAGCGCCGCATCGTACAAGTCGTGGGTGTTGGGTGTGTTGGGCAGCAGATTGATGACGAAATCCACTTCACCGACCAGACGCGGCAAGTCCGCCAGCGCGCCGACTTCAACAAACGGCGCCTGCTCCCGGGCTTCGCTGGCGATGCCGTACAGCTCGACGCCAAACGGCACGAGGAACTTCGCCACGGTCTGACCGATGTCACCGGTGCCGACGATCAACACCTTGCGCCCCGCCAGGCTTTGGCCCTGACGACTGTCCCACTTGCGCTCGACCTGGCTGACCAACCGCGCCAGCACTTCGCGCTCGTGGCCGAGCATGTACGTCAAAACGTATTCGGCCATGACCTGACCAAAAATCCCGACCGCACGGGTCAGGCGATAATCGCGGCGCAAACCGTCGGCCAGTAGCGGCGTGATGCCGGCCCAGGTCGATTGCAGCCATTGTGGCTGGTGGCCTTGGCGCAACAGGTTCGCCAACAGATCCGGCTGGCCCAGCCAGATCGGACAGTCGGCCGCCTGGCGGGCCAGTTCTGCGGAGTCACCGCTGGTCAGCACTTCCAGATCAGGCGCAGCCTGACGCAACAGTTGGGCGTACACAGGGTGGTCGTGTTCAGCAATCAGAACGCGCATGGTTCAAACCTTTCAAAAACAGTGCAGACGGCCGCCGACGGAGTTTCGCTCCGCCGCCCTGGCCATCGCCAAAATCATTCCAGTGTTTCACACAGACTCTGAACAGAGCCTGTCTGCCGATCACATCGGGTCGTTGCGTCGCAGCAATTCTTCCGGCAAGTGTTCGATGTATTCGTCTTCGGCCGGCGGCATTTGCAGGTGGTAGCCCTGCTTCTCAAGGTTTTCCAGGACCACGGTGATGTCCTCGCGCGACAGTTTGCGCTCGGGGGTCAGCACCAGGTCGAAAGCGTGATGAGGTTTGCCGAAGGCGGCCATCAGACTTTCCGGGACACGCTCCAGTGCATCGCTTTTGAGCACGTAGAGGTACATCTCGTTTTTCTTCAGGCTTCGGTAGATGGAGCAAATACGTTTCAAGGCTGTTCTCCGGCGGTGGCCAGGCTGTCGAGCAGCGCCTGGCCCATCAACTCGCGGCGCCAGCCACGCAGCGAATCAGGCAATTGGTAAGGACCGTTGGGATAGCCGCTCTTAAGCAACGCTTCCAGGGTTTTCTTGCGCAGCATCAGTTCCGGCGCGATGTTCAGGCGCTCGGCTTCAGCCTGGCCGATCGCACGCAGCTGTTTGACCAGGTTGGCGGCGTCCACCGGCAATGGCTCCGGCACGGCGGGCGGCCATTGGTCTGGCGACACACTGCCAGAGCGCTTGATCAGATCAAGCAGAAATTCACCGTCCTGACGCACGGTACGCGGGTGCATGTCTTCGATTTTCGCCAGCGCGCCGAGGTTGTCGGGTTGCGTGCGCGCCAGCGGCCACAGCGAGTGCTCACGCACGATGCGATTGCGCGGCAAATCACGGGCGCGGGCTTCGCGCTCACGCCAGGCGCAGAGTTCACGCAACACGGCGAGTTGGGCGCGGGAGAGTTTCCAGGCCAGTTTGGCGTCGCGATAGACCTCGTACGGGTCGACCTCACGGCGCAAGTTGGCCACCAACTCGGCGCCGTCTTCCAGGACCCAGGCGTACTTGTCGTCAGACAGCTTCGGACGCAGCTGTACGAAAACTTCCGCCAGGTGCAAGGCATCTTCAGCAGCGTAGCTGATCTGGGTGTCGGACAGCGGACGTTGCAGCCAGTCGGAACGGGTCTCGCCCTTGGGCAGGTCGATGCTGAGCACTTCCTGCACCAACCGCGAATAACCCATCGAGAAACCGAGGTTCAGGTAAGCGGCGGCCAGTTGCGTATCGAACAACGGCGCCGGCAGGCTGCCGGTCAGGCGCAGCAAGACTTCGAGGTCTTCGCTGCAGGCATGGACGACTTTGACGACGGCCGGGTTTTCCAGCAACGCGGCCAGAGGTTGCCAGTTGTCGATGGTCAGGGGGTCAATCAGGTAAGCGCGTACGCCATCGCCGATCTGCAACAGGCCTGCAATCGGATAAAAGGTGTCGACCCGCATGAATTCGGTGTCGAGGGCAACGAATGGCAGCTGCTGCCACTCGGCGCAAAACTGACCGAGGCTATCGTTGTCGCGAATCCAGTGAATATCGATGGCCACACGGCTCTCCCTTGAAGAATGGCGCGCAGTATATATCGCCCCCGGCGATTTCCGCGCATCCACTGAACAAGAGCTTTAGCGAAAAGACCTGCCAGACGGCAAGAAATGTCTGACAAGCGGAAGTTAACTCGCCTTACGCAGCACGTAGACCCGCATCCGCGCACACCCGGGCAGGAAGTCCTGGTGACTGAGCAAGCAGAAACCCGCTTGCCTGAATTCGGCTTCGACCTCGGCCTTGCCGGCCAGCTGTCGCGGGTGAGCGCCCGCTGTGCCGGGTCGACGCAGCTTGAAATGCGCATCGATCCGTACCGCCACAATCACCGTATCGCGACTCACGCGGTGGAACTCCGCCAGCAGGGCCAACCGATGTTCCGGGCAGTCGATGTGCTGAAACAGTTGCATGCAAAAAATGCTGTCAACCGCGTTCGCCGACAAACCAAGGGAGAAGGCCGAACTCTGAAACGTCTTGATCCGCGCGAGCAGGCCCTGCGCATGGTGAGTCTGGGCGTGATTGAGCATGTCCTGGGAAGGATCGGACGCGAGGATCACCCGGTTCGCATGCTCGGCCAACACCGGCCAGTAACGCCCGGCGCCGCACGCCACATCAAGCATCAAACCCGGTTCGCCGGCGACCTTGAGCGCGTTGCGCACCAGCTGCTCGTCGCGCCAGAAGGTCAAGCGCCCCGCCAGGCCACGCGGTCGCGGCTGAAGGCAGACGCGGGCGTGTTCCTGATCGTAGCGCCGGGCGAACTCAAGCTCGATGGCGGAAGGGGGCTGCGCGGACATGTGCAATGACTCTTGTAGGAATAAGTACCGGACGCAGGTTAGCGACCGGCAGGTGAAAAAAAGGTCGAAACACTCACTCTTTGGCCAAGACGCCGTCGATGACCGCACCGCGACAACCGGCAAACATGTCCAGGTCCTGGTTGTAGACCTTGCTGTTGACCTCCAGCAGGCCAAGCATCGAATGGAACAGGTTGTCCTGACTCAGGGGTTTGTCGCGGCTCAGTTGCAGGCAATGGGTGTCCACCGAGAACGACTTTTGGTAGCTGTCGGAGAACCACGCCAGCATCGCCACATGCTTCTGCTGATCCGGCGCGAGCATGTAAGGCGTGCCGTGGAGGAACAGGTTGTATTCGCCCAGGGATTCGCCGTGATCCGACAGATACAACATGGCGGTATCGACTTTGTCCTGATTGCTGCGCAACAGATCGATCAGGGTCGATAGCACATGGTCGGTGTACACCAGCGTGTTGTCGTAGCCGTTGACGATACTTTCGCGGCTGCAATTATTCAGTGCGTTGCTTTCACAGACGGGCGTGAAGTGTTCGTACTCTTTCGGGTAGCGCTTGAAGTATTCGGGGCCATGGCTGCCCATCTGGTGCAGGACCAGCACGGTGTCTTTATTCAGGGTGTCGATGAAGTGCTGCAAACCTTGCAGGAGAATTTCGTCACGGCATTCACTGTTGGCGCACAACACCGGGTCCTTCAAGTTGCTGACATCATCAAGAGTGACCCGGTCGCACGTGCCTTTACAGCCCGATTGATTGTCCCGCCAGATCACGTCCAGACCAGCGCGCTTGAGCACGTCCAGCAGGCCCTCTTCATTCTTCGCCGTGCTGGCGTTGTAATTCTTGCGGCCCATGTTTGAGAACATGCACGGCACCGAGACGGCGGTTTCCGTGCCGCAGGAATGCACATCGGTGAAAGCGATCAGGCCGGTTTCCTTGTCCAGTTTGGGTGTGGTGTCGCGGTTGTAACCGAGGATACCGAAGTTCTCGGCCCGGGCACTTTCACCCACAACCAACACCGTCAGGGATTTACGGCCGTGGGTTTGCCAGACGGGATCTCGCTGGGCATCTTCGCCTACTTTGACGAAGGGTTGCCGGGCGGAGACAACTTGCTCACGCAAGTAACCGAACCCTGCACCGATGTAGTTACTCGGCACCAGCATCAGGCGCAGTTCATGGTGATTGCGAAACAACGAAGACAGGCCCTGATAGTTCACCAGCGCGACGCCTCCGATAACCGCAACCGAAGCAACACTCACCAGCGCCTTACTTAATAACTCACGGTGCCAACGGCGATAACTAACCGGTATATTCCACAACAACCAGGAAGGTAAAACACCGAGCAACAGAATATAGGCGAGCAACTTGATCGACAGTAAGTCACGCACTTCCGTCGCGTTGGTTTGCGCCAAGTTACGTAACATGCCGGTGTCCATCAAAGCGCCGTATTGACTCATGAAATACGCCACTCCAGCACTGATCATGAAAATCAGTATCAAGACCGGTTTCATCACTATCCGGAACGCCAGGAGGGTCAAGACAATATTGAAGGCCGCCAGGATCATCACGCCGAACGCGACGCGCATGACGATGCCTTTACCGTCCGTGGCGGTGATATCAAACAGGTGCTGCCAGAGCACTAAGTTAAAGCCCGATAACAGAAAGGCGCTGGCAATCAGTGTCACCCATTCCGGGCGCACGGGTTTGAACTTCAACATGATGGTTGGCTGTTCCTTAAAAGAAGTGCCTTCGGTAAATGTGAAAATTTCATTTACCGCGACAGCACTAACTTTAGGCAGCCAACCATCAATTTTTTGTGAAAAAGAAGCCAACGATTAGTTGGCCTCTGTTATCAGGTCGACACTTACAACTTATTTGAGAATGGTTCAGCTTTTGTTCAGGCCTGGTGCAAATACCAACGCCAGTCTTGCTCACCGACTTCGCCCATGAACTGCCGATACTCGGCGCGTTTCACCGCCAGGTACACGCCGAGGAATTCACCGCCGAACGCTTCACGTGCCCAGGTCGAACCTTCCAGCGCGCGCAATGTGGTCAGCCAGTCGGTTGGCAACAATTCCGTAGCCTGGGCATAACCATTGCCTTCCACGGGCGCGCCCGGGTCGAGCTGTTCGCGAATGCCGCGATGGATGCCGGCCAGAATCGCCGCGGCCGCCAGATACGGGTTGGCGTCGGCACCGCAGATGCGGTGCTCGATGTGCCGAGAGAAGGCCGGCCCGCCGGGCACGCGCAGGCTCACGGTACGGTTGTCGACGCCCCAGGTCGCTGCCAGCGGCGCGTAGCTGTTGGTCTGGAATCGACGGTAAGAGTTGGCGTTCGGACAGAACAGCAGCAACGAATCGAGCAAGGTGCTGAGCATGCCGCCGACCGCATGTTTGAGCAGCGGCGTGCCGTCCGGGGATTCGCTGGCGAACAGGTTATTGCCGTCCTTGTCCGCCAGGCTGACGTGCATGTGCATGCCGGTGCCCGCCAGGTCATCGAACGGCTTGGCCATGAAGCAGGCCGCCATGCCGTGTTTATGTGCGACGCCTTTGACCAGCCGCTTGTAGCGCACCGCTTCGTCCATCGCCTGCAGGGCGTCGGTGCGGTGTTCGAGGGTGATTTCCACTTGCCCCGGCGCGTATTCGGAGATCGCCGTGCGCGCCGGAATGCCTTGCAACTTGCAGGCACTGTAGAGATCCGCCAGGAACGGCTCGATCTGCTCAAGCTCACGCAAGCCGTAGACTTGCGTCGAGCGCGGTCGCCCGCCATCGACGTCCCGCGCCGGTTGCGGCCGGCCATTGCTGTCGCGCTGCTGATCGAGCAAATAGAACTCCAGCTCCGCCGCCATCACCGGGTAAAAGCCGTCGGCCTGCAAGCCTTCAATCACCTTCGCCAGCAGGTGCCGTGGATCAGCAATCGTCGCCGGCATGCCTTCCTTCGGGTGCATGCTGACCTGCACCGCCGCCATCGGAATCAACCGCCACGGCATGCGCGTCAGACTGCCGCTGATCGGGTACGCCCGGCAATCGATGTCGCCGACGTCCCAGACCAGGCCTGAGTTTTCCACGTCATCGCCGTTGATGGTCAGGCCGAGAATGGTGCTCGGCAATGGCCGCCCGCTTTCGTACACCGCCAGCAGTTCATCGCGATGCAGCAGCTTGCCGCGAGGCACGCCGTTGTTGTCGAGGATGAACAACTCGAACATCTCGATATCCGGGTTCTGTTCAAGAAAGGTCAGGGCTTCTTGCTTCGTGGCGAAGGAGGTCGTGGCGCAACTCATGGGCATTCTCTTTTTCCGCGTCAGGCACACGCGCAGGCGCTGCCGGTTTGATCCCGGCGCACAGCGCGGGACCTGTCAGAAGAATCAACGGGAAAGGCAGGAATCCGGTGGGCGTGCGTGCCGGCAGTGCCAGAGCGCCCAGAAGGCTAGTTCGGAAGGAAGTGCGACGGGGCAACCGTCCATAGAAATAACCGCAGAAAACAGATGAGCAGCAGCGTCACACGGGTGGTCAGGTCGTTAAATCGGGATTTGAAGAACTTTGGGTGTGGGCAGACTAAACAATCATCCCTGGCACACCACCATCCCTGTGGGAGCGGGCCTGTGGCGAGGGGATTTATCCCCGTTCGGCTGCGAAGCAGTCGTAAATCCATTGCTTGCGGTGTATCTGATACACCGCAGTGTTCGATTCGGGGCCGCTTCGCAGCCCAACGGGGATAAATCCCCTCACCACACAAGCCCGCTCCCACAGAGGATTGTGGTGCGACAGAGGTATTTAGTTTTTAAATACCCCTGTGGACTATCTGATTTGCGGCCTCCCGTCCTCGCGCGCCTAATCGGCTCCTGATTATTGAAGGTCCGATTGATGGAAAACGTCCGCGCAACCTCCCGCCCTGCCCTCTGGCTGATGGTCAGCATCCTCCTCGTCGCCCTGAACCTGCGCCCGTCGATGGCGGCCGTCGGGCCCTTGCTGTCGGCCATTCGTGGTGACGTCCCGTTGAGTTTCAGCCTGGCTTCGCTGCTGACCATGCTGCCGGTCATGGCCATGGGGCTGGCGATGTTCTTTGGCTTGAGCGTCAGCCAGCGCCTGGGTGAACAGCGCACCGTGGTGATCTCGCTCGTGATCATTGGCCTGGCCACGGTGTCGCGGCTGTTTGTGGACTCGGCAGCCGAACTGATCCTCAGCGCCATGCTGGCCGGCGTCGGTATTGCCCTGATACAGGCATTGATGCCGGCGCTGATCAAATCCCGCTTCAGCGACAACGTTGCGGTGTGCATGGGGCTCTATGTGACGTCGATCATGGGCGGTGCGGCGATTGCCGCATCGTTTTCACCTTTAGTGATGAACCGCACCGGTAGCTGGCGCGTTGGGTTGGCGATCTGGGCCGCGTTGGCCCTGGTGGCGTTGCTGTTCTGGAGCGTCGGGCGTGCGGGAACATCGACGCCAACGGCAGCAGCACCCCGCAACACATCGTTCTTCACAAATTCACGCGCCTGGTTACTCGCCATCTTCTTCGGTCTGGGCACTGCGTCCTACACCTGTGTACTGGCCTGGCTGGCGCCGTACTACGTGGAAAAAGGCTGGAGCGAACAAAATGCCGGTTTGCTGCTGGGCTTCTTGACGGCCATGGAAGTGGTGTCCGGGCTGGTGAGCCCCGTCATCGCCAACCGCAGCCGTGACCGGCGCCTGGTACTGGTGGTGTTGCTGGCGCTGATCATGGCCGGTTTCTGCGGGCTGATCCTCAGCCCGCAACACTTCAGCCTGCTGTGGCCGTGCCTGCTGGGATTGGGCATCGGCGGCCTGTTCCCGATGAGCCTGATTGTGTCGCTGGATCACCTCGACAACCCGCAACGCGCCGGCGGGCTGACAGCCTTCGTCCAGGGCATCGGCTACCTGATAGCGGGCCTGTCGCCGCTGATGGCCGGGATGGTGCGCGATCAACTGGGCAGTTTCGAATGGGCCTGGTGGTGCCTGACCGGTGTCATGGCGCTGATGATCCTGATGGCCCTGCGCCTCAATCCGCGGCATTACGCCCGGCAATTTCCTACAGCCGCCTGAGCACCCTGTTTATCAGCGTTCAGGAGTAAAGGCCTCTGGCCATGTTTTGTGGGATTAAATTCATAAGTCGTGTTCGGAACATTTTCTGTCCCACAACCGACCATGAAACATCCTACAGGGCATTCTCCTGGCACCATCGTTCCGTTAGGATCGTTCGCACACGTTTGCGCACAGTCAGCGCAAGGAGCACAGCGAGACAGAACGGATGCTGAACAGTAACTTGCTTAGAAAGCTCGATATGCAGGACCTCATGGTGTTTGCCGCCGTGTATGAGCAAAGCAGCGTCACCGGAGTGTCGGAGGCGCTCTGCGTCAGCCAGTCCACCGTGAGTTACTGCCTGAAGAAACTGCGCACCAGTTTCGAAGATGAGTTGTTCATCAATACCCGCACGGGAATGCGCCCCACGTACAAAGCCAGCACCATGTACACCCATGTGCTGAAGATCCTCGAAAGCATCAACCTCTGCCACGCCGGCGCCCAGACGTTCGACCCCACTCGACAACCGGTGACGTTCAATATCTGTGCACCGGAATACTTCGAGCAGTTGATCCTGCCGCGCCTGTTGAAAAGTTTCGATTTCGCCGACCTGCCAGTGATGGTGAACATGCACAAGTTCGAAACCGACATTCCCGCCGAAGATCTGCGCGATGGCAGCCTCGACCTGGTGATTTGTTTCGGCCCGCATCTTCATCGCAGCCACAGCGACTTCAAATCCCGGATGTTGCTGGAAGATGATCTGGTCTGCGTCTTCGACAAACGCGCCACGCCACTAGAGCCACGTTTAAGCCTGAAGGCGTTTGTCGAACGCAGGCATGTGTTTCCGACGCCGTGGACATCCACCACCAACATGGTCGATGGCTGGCTCGCGCGACAGGCGCACAAACGGCAGATTATCGCGCGTTCCAACAGCTACAGCGCGGCGCTGAAAATGATCACCGGCACCGACTTCATCCTGACGTTGCCTCGCCGCGTCCAGCAATTGCTGGCCAACGAGGCGATCTTCAATCACTGCGAAGCGCCCAACGGCTTGCCGGGTTTCACCCTGGACATGCAGTGGAGTCAAAGCGTCGATCAGGACAGTGCCAACACTTGGCTGCGCGAGCAGGTGATCAAGGCCTGCGCAGAGCAGGAAATGGCCTGAAACTCAGTGGCCGATGGCAGTCTTGGTGTAGGACTCTCGATCGATATCGAGGATCTCCACGCACAATTGGACTTCAACCCCCGTCGGCCATTCACACAGCTCCTGCAACACGGCCAGCAGATTCTCGGACAACTGTTTTTTGATCTGCGGCGAGCGGCCGCTCAGCAGCGCCAGTTTCACATGCACAAACGCCCGTTCTGCCATCGCCGTGCCGACCTTGAACGTCTCGACCTTCACTGCACGGCTCTTGATATCGAACTCCGCAGCAAACTGACCAGAAGCCACCAAGGCATTATTGAGCCGAATCAACGCCACGTCGGCGTTCAGCCCGGGCAGGTTGGCGGTGTATTCCATGTGCAGGTGGGGCATGGTTTGGCTCCTGATTAAAATGGCAGTACTCAAACAAGGATATTGGCGTTGGCCGTACATCTACTTGGATCTCACAATGCCCCGTACTGTACTAGTGTTTCCAGATCAGGTCTGAAATTAGAAGTGCGCCGTTAATTGATCATGACGCTGAACCTGCAAGCGTCCTCTCAAGCAGTGAGGAGGTAACCCGAAAATAAACTGATTCAAGGATCGAACACCATGAACCGTCTTTACGCCTCAATGGCCCTGTCTGTTTTTTCGCTCTGCGCTCACGCCCTGGACCCAGGTGAAGAAAGCTGGGAGGGAGCACCTAGCGCACACTTCGACTACCTCGTCTACGCCGTCACCTGGCAGCCAACGTTTTGCCTGTTGAAACCCACCATTGCGGGTTGCGACAAGCCGAAAAACGTCTTCTACACCCACGGTATCTGGGCTTATTTCAACAGCACTGCCCAATCAGCCAATCGACACCCGTCTTCCTGTATCCAGTCAGCGGGTTGTGGTCAGACGCAGGCAGCTTGCGAACTGTCCGACACAGACCAGAAACTGGCACAGGCCAATGACGGCTTTTCTGAAATTGTCACCGAATCGCCCGAATACCTGATGAAACACGAATGGAAGAAACATGGCACTTGCTATGGCACCAGCAAAACCCGGTATTTCGAGGACTTTGTGAAGTTGCGTAGCGCGGTCAAATACAACTCGGACTTCAACACGTTTCAGGGAGAATCCCTGGACCTGAACCAATTAAAAGCGCTGTTTCCGAGCAACACCTCATTTCGTTGCGCCAGCCAGGGCGGCAAACAGCATCTATTCGAAGTGTTCTTTCTGATTGATCGGCAGGGGCAGCCTTACACCGAGGATCAAAAGCTGCAAATCGGGGAAAAGTGCCAGTCACGGGAAATCCATATTCCGAAGGCTTGATCACTTGGCGCTCAGTCCGAAGGAGTCAGCGCCCCTGCCTGGCAGATTTCAGATCGCTGACTCAAGGCGCTCGCTCATGAACGCCTCAAGCCGCGCGCGCAACCAGCGTTCGGCCGGATCGGTATCGACATGACTGAGCCAGACCATGGACAAGTCCAGCGTCGGGGTCTTGAACGGAAAGTCTTCCTTGAACAGTTGCCCTGAGGCGGCCATCGCCTCGGCCGCGTAATCCGGCAGGCTGGCGATCAGGTCGGTGCCGGCGAGCAAGGCCGGCAGCGAACTGTATTGCGGCACCGACAGCACGACCTGGCGGGTACGTCCGATCTCCGCCAGCCATTCATCGGCGTAGCCACTGACGTTGGCGGTGTGCGACACCAGCACGTGGGGCCGGGCGCAATATTCGTCGAGGGTCAGCGGGGTGTCCGAAGCGTCGGCGCGCAAAATGCTCGGCTGGATGTGCCGCAGCAATTTGCGTTTGGCATTGGCCGGCAGACCGCGGGTCTGGCTGATGCCGACGGTGATATCGCCGGAGGCCAGCAAGTCGGGAATGCGCCAGTAATCGACATGTTGCACCACGAACACCACCTTCGGCGCTTCCTGACGCAAGGCCCGCAGCAGCGGCGGCAGCAGGCCGAACTCGACGTCATCCGACAGCCCGATGCGAAAGGTCATGGTGCTGCTGGCCGGGTCGAAATCGTGGGTCAGGCTCAAGGCCACCGACAACGAATCCAACGCTGGCGACAGGTGCAGGATGATTTCCTCGGCCCGCGCCGTCGGCTCCATGCGATGACCGACGCGAATGAACAGCGGATCGTTGAACATCGTCCGCAGGCGGTTGAGCGCGGCACTGATGGTCGGCTGGCCGAGAAACAGCTTCTCCGCCACACGCGTGACGTTGCGCTCAAGCATCAACGTCTCGAACACCACCATCAGGTTGATGTCAGCCTTGCGCAGTTCGTTGCGATTCATTCCTTGCCCCCGTTCCCCAACACTGCAGGCAGTTTAGAAAGGCACGACGGGGGCGTCTACGGGCGTCGGCCTTCAATTGACCGTCAAGGCCTTCAACCCTAGCGCGAGTTGGCGAACGTCCGGGCCGAGCCCAAACTGTTTCGGGCTGACGGCGTCGGCAAACTGCAGTTGCAACCTCACGACACCCTGACTCGACACCCGTTGCTGCATCTCGGTGGTGAGGGGAACATCGATCACGTTGCCATCGGCCTGCTCAAGCTCGGTATTCGTTGCCGGCAGGCCGTTGATGCTGATGACAACCCGCTGCCGCGCATGGCCAGGCGGCAGAAACGCCGTGGTCTCCAGACGCAAGGAATGCACAGGCGCCGGGGTCCGGAACATGACTTCAGCGTCGGGCCCTTTGGACCAGACCCCCCAGGGTTCAGTCTCGGACCAGCCCTTGGCCAGCAGCGCCCCGCCCTTGTTGCCGTAAGTGAACAAGGTTTTTTGTCCGGGTTCGAGGGACGGCACCAGGTCCAGCGGATTGATTTGAGAAGTCGCCTGCAAGCAAGTGCTGCACTGTTTCCAGCCTGGAGCCAGGACCGTGAACCCGTCAATCCGGGCGAAGAGATCTGTTGGGGTATTGATGTTTCTCACCGACTGGATCAACGCACGCTCATCAAGCAGGTACAACGAGTCGGCGTCGTACTTGCCCGACGCCATTTCACGAGCCGTATCCTGCTCGGCCTTTATCCAATTGGCCGTGTCCATCCGCCCTAGGTAAACGGCATTCGTCGGCAAACCATGGGCACCTGCGAAAGCCGCCACGGACATCCACTGCGGGGACAGATTCTGCGGGACTATCCAGCGAATGTTCTTGTAATGGGCCGCCGCGCTTTCCCAGAACGGATCGACCATGGGCGACGCCCATTTCGACGCCGGTTCCATCATCAATTGCTTGCGAACCCCGACCCAGCCGGCATGAGTGTCCAGAATCTGTATCAGCAGCGCCAGCGATAACAGGCTCAAGGCTGTGCGCGGCGTATTGGCGCGAATGACCAGGAAAATGATGGCAATGATAATTGCGTAGTACACAGGCCAGAACATGCGCCCCGAGGCGCGGAAGATGTTGGCGATGGAAATCACCACCGGCGGCAGCGGATAGGTGAACTCCAGCAAGCCCAGCGCCACATGGTTTGAAATCGCGAACACCGTCAGCCCTGCCAGCGCCAACAGCAAAAAAGGTCGGCGCCGCACGTGGTGCCCGAAACCTGTCGTGCCTTGAAGCAAACCGACCACGGCGCAAATGCCCAGCGTGATCAGCCCGAGGCCCAGAAAGACAAACCCTTCCCCGTCACCGAACCCTTGAACACCGGGCAGATCCTTCAGTAGATAAGACCAATTCCCCGAATCGAACAGTGACAGCAGGTTCATGCCGTAGATGCCGAAACCGCCGGAGATCGCACCTTCGGCGCTCACCGAAAAATACCCGGCCTGCCAACAGCAAAAGCTGACCAACGAAAACAGCGCGATGAACTCGATCAACGCAGACCGTAGCGTCAGTTTCTTCTTGAAATACCCCGCAGCCAGATCGGCGATCCAGATCAATGCAACCATCGCCAGAAAGTATGCATGGACCAGCGCGGCCGCCGCCAGCAACGCGCCCCAGGCCAGGCGTCGATGGCGCAGGTGCGGATGCAGGCCCAGGTAAAACGAGGCCAGCACCAGGAAATGCCCACCCAGTGACAAATGGAAGGGCATGCGCATGAGCATCGGCGGCACAAAGAGAAACAACGCCGTACTCACCGCACGTACACCCACATGCGAGGACATCAGCCCCACCACTTTCCAGGCGAACCACGCCTGCAGGACGAAGCAGGTCAGGAACCAGATACCGAAATACTGAAATGGCGTCGGCAACAGTGCAGCGAAGGGCTTGAACAGGAAAGCCAGCAGCGGATTGGAATCAGAAAAAATGATGCCATTGCCCAATTCCATTCCATAGGAAGGATTGAGCCCTATCGGAAATGTCCACGGCGACTGCCGGAAAAACACCCATCCCAGGTAATGCGTCGCCGGGTCGCCGTTCCCCAGCCACGCAATGTTCTGCGGGTTGAGCGCCCTTGGCCCGATGATGAGGAAAAAGGCCATGACACCGATCAACAGGGGCAAAAGGGTGATCGCCAGGCGTTTAGCTGATTCCGTCATCGATACGTCCAAAAGTTATGCAATACAAAGGTGAAGGCCGGAAGGGTCAGTGCCACAGCACAGATTCCAAACAAATAATGCAGCCCGGCCATTTGCGCGGCCCAGGCCACCAGCATCGCCAGCAGAAAACCGGCAACGGACACCATCATGAAGCGCAGCAGCGTCCGGCCGTGCAATCGGGCGGAAAAGCTCCAGGTGGTATTGATCAGGTAAGACACGATGGTCGCCACGGCGAACGCCGCGCCATTGGCCAAGGGTGGCGAAGGCAGCACATAGTGGATGAACAACACAGCCACCAGCGCATGCAGGGCTGTGACGAACAACCCGGTCACGGCAAAGCGCAGGCCACGCTGGATCAAGGCGGATTTTTCGGCTGCCGTCACGGCTTCTGCGCCAGGACAAACACCGTCAGCCCGGCCAGACGATTCGCGCCCATGAACGGCAGTTCAACACTGCACAGCGACTTCAAGATCGTATTCACCAGCGGATGGTGCTGCTTGAGTTGCGAGCGCGGTGGCGACTGTTGTGCCCCTTTGGGCAGCAAGCGCAGGGTGGCGGCAATCGGGAACACGAGGCCGAAGTAGTAAGCGCCCTGCTTCACGGTCAAACCGGCCTCCCGAGCCACCGTCTCCAGCTGCGGCAAGGTATAGCGGCGCTTGTGTTCAAGGAACTCATCGTGCCCGCTCCAGAGAAACCGGAACGCCGGCACCGTCATCAGGAAACGGCTGCCGGAGGGCACTTTATCGACGTAGGCCTTGAGCAACCCGACATCGTCATCGACATGTTCCAGCACATCCATCAGCAGCACCAGGTCGGCGTCCACCGCGTCGATGTCGCGACGGTAATGCACCGGTTTACCGGCGGTGGTGGCGTCCGAATCGGCGTCGTAACTGATGTCGACGCACCACGCTTCACCGGCCGCTGAATGCGTCAGCAAATGGTGGGAAAAGAACCCGGAGCCTGCGCCCACATCGAGAATCTTTTTGAACGGCGTATGGCCCAGCATTCGCGTCGTGGCCGCAGCTTTGGAGGCGTAATACCAATGTTGGTCAATGCTCGAACCGAGGATGTCGGTTTCCTTGAGATCCATGGTCAGTCCTTTGGGTCATAGACGCGGCGCACCAGATACACCGGGCGGCGTTTTGACTCGATGTACGTCCGGCCGAGGTATTCACCTAGCACACCGATGCCGATCAATTGCAGGCCGCCCAGAAACGTGACGGCGACCATCAGCGAGGCATAACCCGGCAGATCGACACCGGAGATCAGGGTGCGCAGGATGATAAAAATGGCGAACGAGAAAGAGATCAGCGAGACGACCAGCCCCAGATACGTCCAGATGCGCAGCGGTTCCGTGCTGAAACTGGTGATGCCTTCCAGCGCGAAATTCCACAAGCGCCAACCGTTGAACTTGGTCGCTCCTGCCACCCGTTCCAGGCGCTCGTAGTTCACGTGGGTGGTGCGAAAGCCGACCCAGGCAAACAGGCCTTTCATGAAGCGCCGGGACTCGGGCAGCGTCTGCAAGGCATCCACCACACAACGGTCCATCAGGCGAAAATCGCCGACGTTTTCCGGCAGGTGTTGCTCGGCGATTTTGTTGTGCAGGCGGTAGAACCAGTTGGCCGAGGTCTGCTTGGCCCAGGTGTCGGTCTTGCGGCTCACACGATGGCCCAGAACCACTTCAAAGCCTTCGCGCCAAAGGGCGATCATGTCGAGAATGACTTCGGGCGGGTCCTGCAAATCGACATCGATCGGCACCACCACCTGGCCAGTGGCGGTCTGCAAACCGGCGGTGAGAGCCGCTTCCTTGCCGAAATTGCGGCTCAAGTCGACGATGCGCAGGCGCGAATCAGTCTGTTGACGCTCCAGCAGCAGGTCGAGCGTGGTGTCGGTGCTGCCGTCGTTGACGAAGACCATTTCCAGACCAACTAGCGTCTCTTCCTTGAAGACGTCAGTGATCCGTGCGATGAACAAATCGATGGTCGCCGCTTCATTGAACACCGGGATCACGAGCGAAAGCTGCAAATGCCCGTTCAGTTGCGTTCCGTGCTGATGAGTCAATTGATTGCTCTTTTTTATAGTGATTTTTCTACAATCCGAGGTCGCCGACAGCTGCCCGACGCCATGAGCCGTGTCGTATTAAGCAGGACCGAGGGAGGTGATGCAAGGGCGAAACTGCGGGGATTTTGGCCATCCACTCAAGGCCAATTTGCCTGTAGGAAATGCCCTCAAACTATTGGAAACAAATGCCTTATGGTCAAAAAAGCCAGCTCCGCTAGGCTTGCCCCGATGCGTCACACAGGTTGTCGCAATTACCCATCGCATGGAGCGAGCAGTATGTATTTCGAGATTTACAGGCAATCCAAAGGCACGCCGAGCACCGGGAAAGGACAATGGCGCTGGCGCTTGAGGGCGGGGAATCACGAGACGATCGCCAGTGGCGAGTCGTATGTGAACAAGGCGGATTGCCTGCACGCAATCGGGTTGATCAAAGGGGTTGAGGGTGAAACGCCGGTGAAGGAGATCTAAACCTGAGGCCACTGCCGGAACTGTTCAGATGCTGTGAACAGCTTCGGCAGTTTTCGTTTTTTGGGTTGGGCTTTCGGGCCCCATCGCGGGCAAGCCCGCTCCCACAGGTTTTGTGTCGGTCACATTATCGCGATCGACACAAAACCCTGTGGGAGCGGGCTTGCCCGCGATGGGCCAGTGAGTTCACCCCAAAGCACCTTTTAGCCAGGCAACGGATACAACGCCTCATCAAACTGCGACAACCGCGGAAACTGCATCGGCTGATCATCACTCAGATGCTCCAGCCGCTGCTGATAACTCTGCAGGAAGTCCTTGCGCGCTTCATCGCTGATGTACGGCACATGCCACGCCACAAAGGGTTCCAGCACATCAAACCCGACATAAGCCAGCGTGCCGCGCAGGATCGGCTGCAACATATCCTCCAGCGGACCGTGGATCGCGCCGTCACCGAACATATGCTCGCGGCCACCCAAGGTGACCGTCACCAGCGCCTTTTTGCCGCTCAATCCGCCCTGGTCGTAAAAGCGTTTGCCGCCGTAGCAGATCCCCGACACCAGCACCCGATCAATCCAGCCCTTGAGCATCGCCGGAGCCGAGAACCAGAAAATCGGGAAGTTCAGAATCAGCAAGTCGGCCCACAACAGCTTGTCGAGTTCTTGCTGGATGTCCGGCGCCAGCGACTGGCTCTTCACCCCCAATCGTTGTTCCAGCGCATACACCAGGTATTCGGGGTTCTCCCGCGAAGAAAAGTCATCGGCGCTGGCCACGGGGTTCCAGTTCATCGCATACAGGTCGCTGACCTGGACCTCATGCCCCTGGGCCTCGAGTGTCGCCACCGCCTGGTCACGCAGGGCGGCGGTAAAGGATTTCGGCTCCGGGTGAGCGTGGACAATCAGAACTTTCATGGCAATTCCCTAAACGTTTACAGGTTTTGAATCGGAGGACGATAACGCGCGCGTGGCCAGCAACCGGTCGAGCCAGTCGGGGTCCATTTGCGGTTCGGATGAAAACAGCAGCCCGGTGTAATCCTGATGCGGCGGGGTGAAAATGGCGCTGCGCGAACCGTGGTCGACCACCCTGCCCCGTTGCATCACCAGCACCTCATCGGCAATCGCCCGGACGGTGGCGACATCGTGGGTGATGAACAGATAAGCGACGCCCAGTTGCTGCTGAATCCGGTTGAGCAGTTTCAGCACGCCTTCGGCCACCAGTTGATCCAGCGCCGAGGTCACTTCGTCGCAAATGATCAACTGCGGATCAGCCGCCAATGCCCGGGCGATGCACACGCGTTGCTTCTGACCACCGGACAGTTCGCGGGGTTGGCGCTCCATGAAGGTCGCCGGATCAAGCTCGATCATTTCCAGCAACTCGGCCACCCGCGCGCACATCGCCTTGCCCTTGAGCCCCAGATAAAACGTCAGCGGCCGACCAATGATGTCGACGATGCGCTGACGCGGGTTCAGTGCTGTATCCGGGATCTGGTAGATCATCTGGATGCGCCGCAGTTGCTCCTTGCTGCGCCGACGAAAGTCCGCCGGCAGCGCCTCGCCGTCATACAGCACCTGACCCGACGTCGGCGGCAGCAGGCCGGTGATCAAGCGCGCGGTCGAACTTTTGCCGCTGCCGGACTCCCCGATCACCGCCAGGGTCTGGCCGCGATACAGCTTCAGCGAGACATCGTGCAGCACCGGTTGATGACCGTAACTGGCGCAGCTTTTGCGTAATTCCAGCAGCGGTTTTTCCTGCTGCGGGCACGGCTTGGGCTCGGTGCGAAAGCTGCGCACCGCCCACAGGGACTTGGTGTAATCCTCTTGCGGATCGCCAAGCATCTGGCGGGTTTCGGCCTCCTCCACCAGTTTGCCGTGGCGCAGCACCATGATCCGGTCGGCCATTTGCGCGACCACCGCCAGGTCGTGACTGATGTAGATCGCGGCGCTGCCGTACGTCGCTACTGCATCGCGAATGGCGGCCAGCACTTCAATCTGCGTGGTGACGTCGAGGGCGGTGGTCGGTTCGTCGAAGATGATGAGGTCCGGATGGCACGCCATGGCCATCGCGGTCATGACCCGTTGCAACTGCCCGCCGGACACCTGATGCGGATAGCGCTGGCCGATCTGTTCCGGGTTCGGCAAACGCAGCACCCGATACAGCTCCACCGCTTCCGTCATCGCCTGGGCGCGGCTCATGCCACCGTTTTTCACCGCCGTTTCTACGTGCTGATCAATCAGGCGATGGGCCGGATTGAACGACGCCGCAGCACTTTGTGCCACGTAGGCGATTCGCAGGCCACGCAGTTTGCGCAGCGCTTCGGGTTTGGCGTGCAGCAGGTCGATGCCGTCGAACTGCACCGAGCCGCCGGTGATCCGGCAGCCGTCGCGGGTGTAGCCCATGGCGGCGAGGCCGAGGGTCGACTTGCCGGCCCCCGATTCGCCGATCAGCCCCAGCACTTCCCCGCGTTGCAGGGTCAGATCAATGCCTTTGATCAGCGGGTGCCAGGCGTCTTCGTAATGACCTTCGATGTGCAGGTCGCGGATGTCCAGCAGCGGCTTTTCGTTTGTGATCGCGGTCATGTTCAGCACTCCTTGAGGCCGCTGGATTTATGCAGCATCCAGTCGACGACGAAGTTGACGCTGACCGTGATCAACGCCACCGCCAGGGCGGGCAGCAAGGGGCTGACGTCGCCGAAAGTAATCAGCACCGCGTTGTCGCGGACCATGCTGCCCCAATCGGCGGTGGGCGGTTGAATGCCCAGGCCAAGAAACGACAGCGCGCTGATGAACAAAAACACGAAACAGAAGCGCAGGCCGAATTCGGCAATCAGCGGCGCGGCAGCGTTGGGCAACACTTCGCGGGTGACCAGCCACCACAGGCCTTCTCCGCGCAGGCGTGCGGCTTCGACGAAGTCTTGCACCACCACGTTCATCGCCACGGCCCGCGAAAGACGAAACACTCGGGTTGCGTCCAGCAGCGCGATGACGAGCACCAGCGACGTCGCGGTGGTGCCGACCACGCTGAGGATCAGCAAGGCGAAAATCAGCTGCGGAATCGCCATCAGGATATCGACGACCCGCGACAAGACCTGATCGACCCAGCCGCCCTTGATCGCCGCGATCAAACCGCTCAGGCCGCCGAGCAGGAACGCCAGCACCGTGGTCAGGAACGCGATGCCCAAGGTGTTGCGCGCGCCGTAGACCAGGCGGCTGAACATGTCGCGCCCGAGGTTATCGGTTCCCAGCAGAAACTGGCCACTCCACGGCGCAAAGCCCTCACCGACCACTTGCGTTTCGCCATACGGCGCCAGTAACGGGGCGAACAGCGCCACGAAAATGTACAGAATGATCACCAGCAGTCCGAACTGGGCACTCAGCGGCGCCCGGACCAATTGTTTGAACAAGCTCATGTTCTACCCCTTCGGATGCATCAGGCGTGGGTTGCTGGCGATGGAAAGCACATCCGCCGTGGTGTTGAGCAGGATGTAGGTCGCCGCGAAAATCAGGCTGCAGGCCTGGACCACCGGGATGTCGCGCTTGGCCACCGAGTCCACCAGCAATTGGCCGAGGCCCGGGTAGACGAACACCACCTCGACCACCACCACGCCGACCACCAGGTAGGCGAGGTTCAGCGCCACCACGTTGACGATCGGCGCCAGGGCGTTGGGCAAGGCGTGGCGGAAGATGATGCGCGACTGGCTGATGCCCTTGAGCCGGGCCATTTCGATGTACGGGCTGGCCAGCAAGTTGATCAGCGAGGCGCGGGTCATGCGCATCATCTGCGCGATAACCACCAGGCTCAGGGTCGCGACCGGCAGCACCGAGCGTTCCAGCACGGTGCCAAACGAAGCGTCCGGAGCCAGGTTGGAAATGCTCGGGAACCAGTTGAGCTTCACCGCGAACACCAGGATCAGGAGGTAGGCGACGAAGAACTCTGGAAACGATACGGCGCTGAGGGCGCTGGTATTGAGCAAGCGGTCGAACCAACTGTTGCGATACAGCGCCGCGAGCATCCCCAGCAACAACGCGAGCGGCACCGACACCAATGCCGCCAGCGCCGCCAGGCTGAAGGTGTTGCCCAGGCGTGTAGCGACCAGGTCGGCGATCGGCCGCTGGTTGGCCAGCGAAACCCCGAGATCCCCTTGCAGCAGGTTCCCGATCCAGTGAGCGAAGCGGGTTAGCGGTGGCAGGTCCAGGCCCAATTGCGTGCGGAACGCCGCGACGGTTTCCGGGGTGGCGGATTGGCCGAGCATGGCCTGGGCGATATCGCCCGGGAGCATGCCGACGGCGAGAAAAATGATGACTGATACCGCAAAGAGCGATAACAACCCCAATGCCAAACGCTGCGCCAACAGCTTGAAAATACTATTCATCATGCAGGTCCTTGAAATGGGCACGCTTGCAAAAACTGCGAACTTCCACTGTGGGAGCGAGCCTGCTCGCGATGAGGCCGGCACATCCAACATCGATGTTGAATGTCTCACCGCCATCGCGAGCAGGCTCGCTCCCACACTGGATCTTCACTGGTTTGAAGATTCCCTTACGCCTGCCACCAGCGCTCGATGACGCGCAACCCATCCAGCTCGCCGTAAGGCGCGGTCTGGCCGCCGTGCACGACGCGGTTCGAGCGCGCCGCCACCGAACTGGCAAACAACGGCACAATCGCCCCGCCATCGTCCCGGCACAGCGCCTGCATTTCGTTGTACATCTCGCGGCGCAACGGGTCGTTCATCTCGCCGCGGGCGGCGTTCAGCAGTTGGTTGAAGCGCGGGTTGTCCCAATGGGTTTCATTCCACGCGGCGCCCTTGGCGTAGCCGATGCTGAACATCCGGTCGGCGGTCAGGCTGCTGTACCAAAAGGACGTGGTGAACGGTTGCTTCATCCAGACATTGGAGAAGAAGCCATCCGCCGGCTCACGAACCACGTCGATATCGATCCCGGCCTGACGCGCCTGCTCCTTGAACAACACCGAGGCATCCACCGCGCCGCTGTACGCCGCGTCAGACGCTTGCAGACGAACCTTGAGCGAGTCGACACCGGCCTGACGCAGGTAGAAACGCGCCTTGTCCGGGTCGTAAGCGCGTTGCTCCAGCGCCGTGTTGATAAAGCGGCTGCCAGGCTGGATGGGGTGGTCGTTGCCCACCAGTCCATAGCCATACAACACCGAAGCCAACAGCGTTTCGCGATTGATCGCGTGTTTCATCGCCAGGCGGATGTTGCTGTCCTGGAACTGCTGGCTGTCGCACAACATCGGGAAGGTGTAGTGCTGCGCGCCTTTAGTTTCTTCGATCACCAGGTTCGGATTGCGCTTGAGCAAGGCAACGGTTTTCAAGTCGACCTTGTTGATCGCATCGACCTGCCCGGTGACCAGCGCGTTGATTCGCGCCGCGCCATCGGAAATCGCAATCAGCTCGGCGCTGGCGAAGTGCGCCCGGCCCGCTTTCCAGTAATCGGGGCTGCGTTCCAGGGCCATGCGCACACCCGGTTCGAAGTCCTTGAGGCGATAGCCGCCGGTGCCGATGCCGGCCTGCCAGTCCGGCACACCGTCCTTGGCCGGCATGATCACCAGATGGTAATCGGCGACCACATAGGCGAAATCGGCGTTGCCCGACTTCAGTTCGAACACCACGCTGTCAGTGCCTTGGGCGCTGACCTTGGCGACGTCGCCCAACACGGTTTTCGCCGCTGACGTGGATTTCTCGCCGAGGTGATGCTGGATCGACGCGACGACGTCTTCCGCCGTCAGGGTCTTGCCGTTGTGGAAGGTCACGCCCTGACGCAACTTGAAAGTCCAGATGCGCGCGTCTGGCGTCGAAGTCCAGCTCTCGGCCAGTTCCGGTATGGCGGTGCCGTCCACGGCGATTTCGGTCAGGGTGTTATAGACCGCCGAGAAGCCGACGAAGGTGAAGGTGTCGCTCCAGGAGCCGGGGTCTTTGGAGTCGGTGGTGCTGCCACCCGCCAGGCCGAGGCGCAACACGCCGCCCGGTTTGGGCGTGGCTTCCTGGGCATAGGCGCCCATCGGCAAGCCCATGGAAAACGCCCCGGCGACGGCGGCCGCCGCGGCGCTGTATTTGAGGAAGTCCCGACGAGGAAAACTGAATTCATGGTTCGCTTGAGTAATGTTGTTTTTGTTATCGCTCATTGCATTGCCCCTGATCACAAGCAAGTTAGTAATGAATTACCGGTTTGAAGCCACGCAAGGCACCGGGCCAGGGCCCGGTGCGCAGATCGTTTGAATCGTCAACGGTCACACCTGGATCGCCTTCACTTCGACAAACTCGTTGAGCCCTTCTTCTCCCCATTCACGGCCATTGCCCGACTGTTTGTAGCCACCGAACGGCGCCTGATAATTGAACGCGGCGCCATTGAGGAAACACTGGCCCGCCCGCAGTTGACGGCCCAGTTGCAAGGCACGCTCGGTGCTGCCGGCCCAGACACCGCTGGACAGACCGAACGGCGAATCGTTGGCGATCTGAATCCCTTGCGCTTCATCGGCGTAAGGAATCAGGCACAGCACCGGCCCGAAGATTTCTTCCTGGGCGATGCGCATGCGGTTGTCGACATCGGCGAACAGCGTCGGACTGACGTAGTAACCGCGCTCGAATGCGTGCGTTGCATCGCCGCCATACACCAGCCGCGCGCCGTCCTGCTGACCAATCTGAATGTAGTCATGCACAGTGCGACGCTGCGCTGCCGAACACATCGGCCCGAGGAAACTCTGCGGGTCCAGCGGATCACCCATGCGCAGGCTTTGGGTTTCGGCGATGGCCAGTTCCACCGCTTCGGTGTAACGGCTGGCGGGCAGCAACATGCGGGTCAACGCGGTGCAGGTCTGCCCGGAATTGATCATCACGTCCTGCACGCCGTAGCGCACAGCGGCAGCCAGATCGGCATCCTCGGCAATCAACAGCGGCGACTTGCCGCCCAGTTCCAGGCACACGCGCTTCACCGAAGGCGCCGCCGCTTGCGCCACGCGCACCCCGGCGCCGGTGGATCCGGTGAACGAGACCATGTCCACGTCCGGGTGTTTGGCCAGCGCTTCGCCAACCTTCGAACCCGGACCGCTGACCAGGTTGAAGACCCCGGCTGGCAAGCCGATCGCTTCGATCATCTGCGCCAGCAAAAACGCGTGCAACGGGGTTTCCTGGCTCGGCTTGACCACCACGGTGCAACCGGCGGCCAGCGCCGGTGCGAGCTTGCCGATCAGTTGATGCAGCGGGTAGTTCCACGGGTTGATGAAGGCGCACACACCGACTGCTTCGCGAATCACCAGCGAATTGCCGACCTCGCGCACTTCATCCATCAGGCCGGCGAGTTCCACATATTGCTCCAGGCCGATGATCGGCCCGTCGACCTGCACCGAACGGCACCATTGCACCGGCATCCCCAACTCAGTGGTGATGACCGCGGCCATCTCGTCGGCCCGCACGCGCAACTGCTCGGCGAGCGCGCGGATGTATCCGGCGCGGACGCTTGAAGGCGTCCGCGACCAAGGACTGAACGCCCGACGCGCCGCGGCCACCGCGTTGTCGACATCGCGCTCATCGCCCAGCGGTACCGAACCTGCGACTTCTTCAGTGGCCGGGTTGATGACTTCGGCGATGCCCTGCCCCGACGGGGTCTGCCAGCGACCATCGATAAACAGCGTCTTGTGGTTATGCATAGACTGGGCCTTCCATCAGTTCAGTGGCGCAACGGGTGATTCGCTGACAGGCGTCACGCAACGGTTCTGCGCCCAGCACCAACCCCAGACGAATGTGCCCGGCAGCGCTCGGGCCGAAGGCTTCACCGGCCAGCACCGACACGCCATGACGGTCGAGCAAGCGGTCGGCAAACGCCTGGGCGCTGAGCCCGGTGTCGCGGATATCGACCATCACGAACATCCCGCCATCGGGTTTCAAGGCACGCACGCCGGGGCAGTCGGCCAGGCATTCGCAGACCAGATCCCGACGCTGGCGATAGGCTTCGCGCATTGCTTCCAGTTCCGGCAGGTTGCTTTCCAGCGCGACGACGGCGGCGTCCTGCACGAAATCCGGCAACCCGTAGAGCATGCACAGCGCTAGGTTTTCCAGGTGCGCGGCCAGCGCCGGTGGCGCGATCGACCAGCCGATGCGCCAGCCGGTCATGGCGTGGGATTTCGACAGGCTGTTGAGCGTCGCGGTGCGCTCGGCCATGCCCGGCAAACTCGCCGGGCTGATGTGTTCGCCGTCGAACAGCAACTCGCTGTAGACCTCATCGGAAATCAGCCAGAGGTCGTGGGCGATGCACAAATCGGCAAGCGCCTGCCAGGTGCTGCGCGACAAACTGGCACCCGACGGGTTGTGTGGACTGTTCAGCGCCAGCGCCCGAGTGCGCGGCGTGATGCGGGCGGCGACGTCTTCGGGCAACACCCGAAAACCGTTTTCAGACCGCACCGGCACCGGAATCACCACCGCGCCACAGGCACCGAACACCGCATCATAGGTCACGTACATCGGCTCGGCGACGATTACTTCATCACCCGGATTCAGCACGCACTGAGCCACGCAGAACAACGCGCATTGCGCCCCGGCGAGCACGGTGACCTGATCCGCCGAGACCTGCTGGCCGCTACGTTTTCCGTAGTGTTTAGCGATGCTTTCACGCAACGCGCGTTTACCGCGCACGTCGGCGTAGTGAGTGTTGCCAGACAATAGGCTGTCGATGGCGGCCTGGACAATCGGCAGCGGCGTGTCGAAATCCGGGTCACCGACTGACAGCAGCAGGATGTCTTCACCCTTCTCTTGCAGCGCCAGTGCGCGGTAATGAATGTCCCAGGCGGCGGCGCCGTCACCAGCGATACGTTGAGTCAGATCGGAAAAGCGCATGTCCCCATTCCCTAAAAAAAAGCCCTGTAAAAAAATGGCCGTCAGAGCGCGCACGCATGCTTGAGTTCGATCAGGGTCACGCCGTTGCGCTTGAAGCCGTGGCGCAAATCGGTTTGCAGTTCGGCCAGGCTCTGCGGCTCGCTCACCGTGCAGCCAAACGCGCGGCCGAGGGCGGCAAAATCCGGGTTGCGCGGTAGCACGCCAATCGGCTCGATATCCAGCCCGAGCATGTCGTCGCGGATCTGCCCCAGCGCGTCGTTGTTCCAGAGCAACACCACCAGCGGGCTGTCCAGCTCTTCGACGGCGGTGGCCAGTTCTTGCGCGGTGTAGAGAAAACCACCGTCGCCGACCAGCACCAGACCGGGCCGCTGCGGTGCGCCGAACTTGGCGCCGATGCCCGCTGGCAAGCCATAACCCAAGGTGCCGTAGCCGGTCGGATGCAACCAGCTGCGCGGCGCCAGGCTGTTGAAGGCGTAGTTGCCGGTGTAGGCCAGTTGGGTCATGTCAGTGCTGATGAAGGCATCGTCCGGCAGCTCGGCGGCGATCCGCTCGAGAATTGCCTGGTGGATCGACTGCAACGGGCCGTGGCTGTTTTGCACCGCTTCACGCAGTGCTGCGACGGACGCGATCGCGGCGCTGGCATCACGTTTGCCGGTTGGCAGACGTTCCAGCAACGCGACGAGAGTGTGTTGCGCGTCGCCTTGCAGCGCCACCGCGCACGGGTAGAAATCGTTGAACTTGCGCGGGTCGATGTCGACGCGCAGCAGTTCGGCGTTCAGCGGCAGACGCTCGCGCCAGAAATCGGTGTCGGCCATTTCGGTACCGACCGCCAGTACCACGTCGGCCTCGGCGATGAGTTGCCAGCCCGGCTCTACGCACAGGGTCGAGCCGGCATTGAGCGGTGCGTCCGGCGGCAACAGGCCTTTCCCAGCCACGCTGGTGAACAACGGCGCGGCGAGTCGGGTGCTGAGTTCATGCAGTTCCTGCTGCGCATTCAATGCACCGCCGCCGGCGATGATCATTGGCCGCTTGGCGATTTGCAGCTTGGCCACGGCCTGATCCAGCGCCGTGGCGGCCGGTACGCCACGGCTTGGACGACGCACCACTTCATTGCTCCAGTCGCGGCTGACTTTTGCCGACAGCACGTCCAGCGGCACCGAAATGTGCACCGGACGCGGACGTTCACTGTCGAACACCGCATAGGCACGGGCGATCAATTCAGGCAGGTCCTCGGCGCTGAGTGCCACGGCTGAAAACGCGGTGATCGGCGCGGTGATTGCGCGCTGGTCCTGGGTTTCGTGCAGGCAGCCCCAGCCTTTGCCGAGGCTGGCGGTGTGGTTGACGCTGGAAATCACCAGCATCGGAATCGAGTCGGCATACGCCTGGCCGATGCCGGTCGCGGCGTTGGTCACGCCGGGCCCGGTGATGATGAAGCACACGCCCGGTTTGCCGCTGACCCGCGCGTAGCCGTCGGCCATGAAACTTGCGCCCTGCTCGTGACGCGTCAGCACGTGACGAATGCCACTGCCGGGCAAGCCGCGATACAACTCCAGCGTGTGTACGCCGGGGATACCGAACACGGTGTCGACGCCATAGTTGGCCAGCAGGCGCACCAGGGCCTGGCCGCCGGTCAATGTTGTGCTTTGCATGTTCACTTCCTCACTCGTGGCCGAGGCGAATCAACGCATCGACCGCAGTCGTGCCTTGGGCACCGACCAACAATGGGTTCACATCGAGTTCCAGCAACTGCCCGGCGTTCTCGCAGGCGTAATCGGCCACCGCACGAATCGCCGCCACCAGCGCGTCCAGATCCGCCGCTTCGCGACCGCGAAAACCTTGCAGCAACGAGGCACTGCGCAGGCTCAACAACGCTTGGCGAATCGCGCCGTCGGTGGTCGGCAGCAACAGGCTGCGGCTGTCCTTGAGCAACTCCACCAGAACCCCGCCAGCACCGATGACCAGCGCCAGGCCAAAGTCGTTTTCGCGTTTGATGCCGACGATCAATTCGGCCAACGGTGGCTTGGCCATCGGTTCCAGCAGCACTTGATCGAACGGCACCTGCGGCGCGTAATCGGCAATGCTCGCGCGCATTTTTTCCAGTGCGATGCTGAGGGCGGCGGCGTCCTTGAGGTTCAACGCCACGGCGCCGGCTTCGGTTTTGTGCGGCAGTCGGGCACTGACCGCTTTCAATACCAGCGGGTAACCCAGCGCGTTGGCGTCGCTCAATGCCTCGTCCGGGGTGCTCAATACGCCGTTGGGCGTTTGCAGGCCGAAGGCGCGCAACGCTTTTTTCGAATCCCACTCATTGAGCAAGCGACCTTCGCCTTCCAGCGCCAGCGGGCAGTGCGGCACCAGCGCCGATTCACCGAGCGCCAGCAACGCTTGACGGTTGCGTTGATAGCCAGCAATTCGGCCCCACGCGGCGAGCCCGTCTTCGACGCCTTGCAACGCCGCCACGCCTTGGGCATGCAGGCGCTCACGGGCGTGGGCCGGCAGCAGTTCCGGGAAGGCCGAGGTGACAAAACCGGTCTTGCCGTGGCGGACCAGGGCGGTGCAATACAGCTCCAGCAGCAGGTCGCATTCCTTGCGTTCGCCGGTGAATTCCGACGGGTAATCGAGCACCAGCATCGCCGCATCGGCTTCGGTGCGCAGGGCGCTGTCGAGCATGCGGTTCAAGGCTTCGCCGTCGCCCCAGATTGCCGTGGTGAAATCCAGCGGATTGACCAGGTTGGCGTAGCTCGGCAGCACGTGCGCCAGCTCGCCGCGCTGACCTTCATCGAGTGTCGGCAAGCTCAGGTCGTTGCGTTCGGCGTAGTCGGCAATCAGCCCGGCGTCACCTCCCGAACAGGCCAGCGCGATCAGGCTGTTGCCCGCCGGCAGCTTGCCGCACGCCGCCGCTTTCAGGGTTTCGACAAAACTCACCGGGCCACTGACGCGGATCACGCCGAGGCGCGCAAACAGACTGTCGTACAGCGCATCGGAACCGGACAACGAGCTGGTGTGGCTGAGCGCCAGCTCGGCACCGATCTGCGACACGCCGGTTTTCAGGGCGATGATCGGGATGCCCTTCTCCAATGCCTTGTGCGCAGCGCGGGCAAAACCCGGTACGTTTTTCAGGCCTTCGAGGTGCAAGCCGATGGCGGTGACGCGCGGCTCGTCGAGCAACACGTCCATCAGTTCGGCGATGCCCAGTTGCGCCTGATTGCCCACCGAGGCCATGTAGGCCACCGGCAGCGAGCGGTCGCTCATGGACACGTTGTAGGCAAAGTTGCCGCTCTGGGTCAGGACGGCGACGCCCTTCTCCACCGGTTTGCCGCCATGGGCCACCGGCCACAGCGCGGAGCTGTGCAGGTAGTCGAGCAAGCCGTAGCAGTTGGGGCCGAGCAAGGCCATGTTGCCGGCGGCCTTGAGCAATTGTTGCTGCAAGGCCTGGCCTTCGGCGCCGGTTTCGGCGAACCCGGAGGCGTAGCAGATCGCACCGCCCGCACCCTTGGCGGCCAGCTCGGCAACGCAGGTCAGAGTCAGCTCGCGGTTGGTCGCGATGAACACCGCGTCCGGGCCGCACGGCAGTTCGGCGATGCTGCGCACACACGGCACGCCTTCAAGGCTGTCATTCTGCGGATTGACCAGCCACATCTCGCCAAGGTAGCCGCCTTCGGCGCAACGCTTGAGCGCGCGAGCCATGCTGCGGCCGCCGACAAACGCCACGTGGCGCGGCGCGAGCATGCGTTTGAGGTTGTCACGAATCGTCTGCGACATAGAAGTTCTCCGGACCGGTCAGCGCAGCAGCGGCCGCAGCAATTCGCGGGAAATGATGTGGCGCTGGATCTCCGAAGTGCCTTCCCAGACGCGCTCGATCCGCGCGTTGCGCCAGATGCGTTCCACCGGGCATTCATCCATCAGGCCCATGCCGCCAAAGATCTGCACCGCCTCGTCGGCGACCTTGCCGAGCACTTCACTGGCAAACAGTTTGGCCATGCCGGCCTCGCCATCGGTCATGCTGCCTTGATCCATTTTCCAGGCGGTGTGCAGGGTCAGCAGCTCGGCGGCGCGGATCTGCGTGACCATGTCGGCGAGCTTGAACGAGATGCCTTGATAGGTGCCGATCGGCTGGCCGAATTGCTTGCGATCCGCCGCCCATTGCAGCGACACGTCGAGCGCGCGTTGCGCCTGGCCAACGCAGTTGGCGGCGACCATTACCCGCCCGGCGGTTAGCCAGGCGTTGGCCACGTCCCAGCCCTTGCCCACTTCGCCCAGCACTTTGTTGGCGGGGACGCGGCAGTCGTCGAAGAACATTTCAAAGGTGTGGTAACCGCGGTTGCTCACGCACTTGGGACCACGGCGGATGGTCATGCCCGGCGTGTCGCGGTCGACCAGGAAGGAGGTCACGGCGTTGCGCTGCTTGCCGTTGTGTTCGTAGGTGTCGGTGACGGCGAAAACGATGGCGAAATCGGCGTGGCCGGCGTGGCTGATAAAGTGCTTGCTGCCATTGAGAATGAAGTCATCGCCATCGCGCACGGCGCGGGTCTTGATCGCGTTGGCGTCGGAACCGGCGCCCGGTTCGGTCAGGGCGAAGCAATCGATCTTCTCGCCCTGGATGCACGGCAGCAGGTAGTCATTGATCTGATCACCGGTGCAGGCCATGAGGATTTTCGACGGCCGCGCGACGAACACATGCAGCGCCCAGGAGACCTTGGACAGTTCACGCTCGATCAGCGCCTGGGACAGGTAATCGAGGCCGCCACCGCCGACTTCTTCCGGCATGTTGAAGGCATAGAAACCCGCCGCGATGGCCTTGCCGCGAATCTGTGCCGCCAATTCGGGGGAGACTTCGTCGGCGCGGTCGACCGCTTCCTCATGAGGCAGCAGTTCCTTGGCGACAAAGCTGCGTACCGCGTCCACCAACATTTCTTGTTCTTGGGTCAGTTGGAAATTCATGGGGCTACCTGTTGTTCATGTGCTGAGTAGGTGTTCGGGCAAGCCGGCAGATCTATTGGCCGCTGAAACGTGCCGGGCGTTTTTCGATGGCGGCGCGCAAGGCTTCGGCGCCGTCTTTGCTGCGACCGCAGAGCAGGCCGGCGGCGAGCTCGGCTTGCAGTTGCTCCGGCAGGCTGCGCTGGGCGCCTTCGCGCATGAGTTTTTTGGTCTGGGCGAAAGCGAACGTCGGGCCGTTGGCCAGGCGCGTGGCCAACTCAGTGGTCACGTCGTGCAGTTGATCATCGGCGCAGACTTCGCCGACAAGACCGGCGGCCAAGGCACGGTCGGCGCCCCACAACTCGTCGAGGAACAGCAGGCGCTTGGCTTGCTCGGTGCCGATCAGGCGCGGCAGATGCCAACTGGCACCGGCGTCCGGCGAGTAGGCCATGCTGGTGTAGCCGGCCTTGAAGCGTGCCGATTGCGCGGCGATGCGCAGGTCGCAGCACAGCGTCAGGTCCATCCCGGCGCCGACGGCGGTGCCGTTGATGGCGGCGATGGTTGGTTTTTCGAGGCTGTACAAACGGCTCATCAGTGCGTGGGCGGTTTCGGTCCAGCCATAGCTTTCTAGGGCGCCACGGGCTTCGGCTTCGGCCCACTCAGCGAGGTCGGCACCGGCGCAGAAACTGCGGCCGCTGCCGGTCAGCACCACGACTCGAACGGCGGGATCGGCGTTGAACTCATCGAGCAAGGCGTGCAGGTTTTTCAGGGTTGGGATGTCCAGCGCGTTGCGCTGATCGGGGCGATCGAGCGTGATCCAGGCCACGCCGGCTTCGACCTGGCTGAGCAGAGAAGAGTGATTAGTCATGCGAATCCTCGAATTATTGTGTTTGGCATGAGGTGATGCGACTTGAGGCCATACTAAACGAGTGTTCAGCAAGGCGGCAATCTGTGGTCGATTTGGCTGTAACAGTCTTGGAATTTCGATAAGTTGTTGGTTTTAAATGGTTTATTTTTTATCGGAGGTGTTGTGAGGTTGAGGCTGTTACAACTTTGAACAACTGGGTACAGGGTTGAGGTTTGGATTGGGGGGGATTGGGATGGGATGGGATGGGATGGGATTGGGGGCATATCCGTTTCTGCGATAGCGGCGGCTGGCGGTTTCGCTTTTACAGCGAGTCCCTTTTCCAAACGCCGAAAAGGAACCAAAAGGCTTTGCCCCTCCATTCGGTGCCTCGCCTAGGCTCGGCATGCCCTCACTCCGGCCTCTGGGAAAGGGGCGGATAGATCAAGATCAAGATCAAAAGCCGAAGCAAGGGCAAGGGCAAGGGCAAGGGCAAGGGCAAGGGCAAGGGCAAGGGCAAGGGCAAGGGCAAGGGCAAGGGCAAGGGCAAGGGCAAGGGCAAGGGCAAGATCTACAGCTTCGCGAGCAAACCCGTTCCCAAAAAAGCAGAGCGACGCAATGCTTTAGATCGTTCCCACGCTCTGCGTGGGAATGCCGCCAGGGACGCTCTGCGTTCCACTGTCGATGCAAAATTTGTGTTTTGCGCAGAGGCTCTCAGGACATGTCTTTCAGAGATTGCGCGACAGCGCCCGGTGCACGCTGTCGCTGTTCAGCACAGGGCTTTCAGGTTCGGCAGCGCTTTGCGCGGGTGCTGGGCTGTCGAGTTCGAAGGCGAGTTCGGCCTCGACCCGGCTTTCAGCTTGAACAGGGCTTGGCACCCGACCGCGACTGGCGACCAGGGTGTCCAACTTTTCGAGGTAAGCCTTCAGGTCGCTGATCAGCAGTTTCTTGCGCTGGGAACCCTGATACAACGCATAGCAAAGGTAACCACCCGCCGCCAGAAGGCCCAGCCCGGCGGTGGCAATACCGGCAACACACAAGCCGGAGACGATCAGCACGGTCTTCCAGTTGAAGGGCGTCAACTCCAACTCGGTATTCAACACGCCCGCGTCACGCAGCACCCAGCGCTTGGACGCCGAGTGGTTCAGCAGGAGGGTGTGCAGGGGCGAACCGTCCTTTTTCAAGGCACTGATCAACGAGATGTCCTGACCGGTGCGCAATGGAACATCTACGCCACGCAACTTCACATCGTGCTCGACACCGTCCGCGGTTTTGACCCAGAACTCATGATTGATGATCGACACCGAACTGACGCGAACCGGCGTCAGATCCCCGTCCTTACCGTTTACAGGAACGCCGCCCGTGGTCGTCACACGCGTCTCACTGAGCTTCTCGCTGCCCACCACCTCACCGCTCAAGACAGTGAAAACAACGGTTTTATCGCCATGAGTGAATGTGTGCATTTCGATTCCTTGATAGGCCCACGTCGATCGACGCGCAGTAGAAAATCCGTATGCGGCGGATGCTACTAACTAGCCACTACCCTGTCCAGAATTCACCACTGCGTTTGACGCGGAGCGTCACGGGATGCATTCCCACGCGGAGTGGTGGGAACGATCAAACGGACATACACAATCAATCAGACAGCACTCGGCGCCAAAACCACCTGACGCTTGCGGTGAATCAGAAAATACGCGCCATAACACACGGCGATGAACCCAAAGCCCCAATACAACGAAGGCCGCTGCGTCTCATCCAGCGCCAGGAACACAAACAGCGAACAGCACAACGCAATGCACGTCAGGGGCAGCAGCGGGAACCACGGCGCACGGTATTTCAAATCGCTGAGCTTGCCGCCATCGCGCAGGTAGGCCTTGCGGAATTTGTACTGCGCCAGCGCAATCACGATCCACGTCACCGTGCCCGACATGCCGCTCACGGCCATCAGCACCATGAACAGCGTGTCCGCCGCGACGAAACTGGTCATCAACGACACCAGCGCAAAGCACAAGGTGATGCTCAGCGCCCGCAACGGCACGCCGCGTTTGCTCAACGGCGACAGACTTTTCGGCGCCATGCCGGTCTTCGACATCGCCCACAGAATGCGCGTCGAGGCATACAGGCCGGAGTTGCCCACCGACAGAATCGCGGTGAGGATTACGAAGTTCATCAGGTCAGCCGCATAAGGAATCCCGACCATGTCGAACACCTGCACGAACGGACTTTCCATCAACCCGGCCTGCTGCCACGGTACGATTGCCGACAGCACCACGATCGCCAGCACATAGAAAATCAGCACGCGAAACACCACGTTTCGAACGGCGCGCGGGATGCTTTTTTCCGGCTGATCGGTTTCGCCGGCGGCCACGCCCATGATCTCGCAGCCCTGGAAGGCGTAGACGACGGTCATCATCACCGCGAACACCGCCGACAAGCCGTTGGGAAACAGCGAGTCGCCAATCAGGTTGCTCATCATCGGCGCCGGTGCGCCGCTGGTCAGCGGGATCGCGCCGAAAATCACCAGCACGCCGACCACGATAAACCCAAGGATCGCCGCGACCTTGATCCCGGAAAACCAGTATTCCGCCTCACCAAAAGCGCGCGTCGCCAGCGCATTCAGGCCGAACAACACCACCACGAACAGCGCCGACCAGTACCAGATCGGAATGGTCGGGAACCAGCGCTCCATCAGCATGCCTGCCGCCGTGAACTCCAGGCCCACGGTGGTCGCCCAACTCATCCAGTACACCCAGCCGATCATGAAGCCGGTGGCCGGTCCGATGAATTTGGTAGCGTGAGTTTGAAACGAGCCGGACACCGGCATTTGCACGGACAGTTCGCCCAGGCACACCATCACCAGGTACATCAGAAAGCCGGCGACCAGATAAGCCAGAATCGCCCCCACCGGCCCGCCCTGGTTGATCGTCACCCCGGAACCCATGAACAGCCCGGTGCCGATCACGCCGCCCAGGGACAACATGAAAATGTGCCGGCTCTTTAAAGCGCGGGTCAGTTGGATGCCTTTACGTTCGGTAGATTCGCTCATGTCCGCACCTCAATAATCAGCAAGGTGCGCGGGGCGCGAGGAGGGATCAGCTTTACGGCAGTTCATTATTATTATCTCCAATAAGCTTCGAAGACCGCGCTGTGGCGGTTGCCTCGATTATTGGAAGGCCATGTAAGCTCCCGTTGACCGTAAAGATCGAAGTTGTAAAAAGTCGTAACGAACTTGTACGTCAGTGGTGCAGCAACTCGGCCAGCGTCTGTTGCGAACGCTGCAAGTGCGCATGAACCTGCGGCGCCAATGTCCGCAACCTTGACTCGTCGTTGGCCAGGGCGGCCTCTTCCAGCGCACGCAGCACAGTGGCCAATGCCCGAAAGCCCAATGAGTCGCTGCTGCCGGCCAGGCGATGCGCCAGATGAGCGACTTCGGTGCAATCGTCGGCCTCGAACGCTTCCGTGAGCGCTTCGCGATGCTGGCTGATGGAATCACGCAACACCGCCAGCAAGCCTTGGAGTTTCTGCTCACCGAGCAAGGTGCGATGAGTGTCCAGCAGCGGCCAGTCCATCGCCTCATCATCAAGCGGCGGCGCGGGTGCGGGTGGATGCCCGGCCAGTGCCTGACGCAGGCTCTCAAGCTTCAGCGGTTTGGCGAGAATGCCGTCCATCCCGGCATCCAGATAACCGCGCACCAGCGCCGGCTGCACGCTGGCGGTCAGGGCGAATATTCGGCAGTGGCGGTTCGGGCCTTCGGTACGGCGGATCAGTGTGCACAACTCGACGCCGCTGATGCCCGGCAGGTGCACATCGAGCAGGATCAAATCGAACGTCTCCCCGACGCATTGCGTCAACGCCTGCTCGCCGTCTTCGGCGAGCCAGACCTGATGCCCGTCCCGGTGCAACAAACCGCTGACCACTTCGCGGTTCAGCGCCACGTCCTCGACCACCAGAATCTTCATCGACTGGCCGGGCTCGTGGTGCATTGGCAGTTCGGCAATCCCGGTAGACGCCGGCTGCAACGTCAGCTCAAACCAGAAACAACTACCCCGCCCGACGTCACTTTCAACGCCGATCTGCCCGCCCAACTGCTGCACCAGATGTTTGCAAATGGCTAATCCGAGCCCGGTGCCGCCGAAGCGTTGCGCCACTTCCTCGCTGGCTTGAGTGAAGCGTTCGAATATCTTCTCCTGCACCGCCGGAGCGATGCCGATGCCGTTGTCCGTCACGCTCACGCGCAGGCGTTGCCCGGTTTGTTCGGGGACTGGAGCCAGAAGCGCAACGTCCACTTTGACCTGACCGCCTTCGGTGAACTTGATCGCGTTGGCCAGCAAGTTGCTCAACACCTGACGCAAGAATTGTTCGGCGCCATGGTGCCGGTCGGCGACCTGCGGATCGATCCGGCAGTGCAGCGTCGTGTCGTTGCTCAGCGCGCGCGGTTCCAGCAGCGTCAGCACCTCGTCGAGCAACCGCCGAAGGGAAAAGTCGACCGGTTCCGGGTGGCTGACGCCCTCCTCCAGTCGAGCGAAATACAGCACTTCGTTGAGAATCGACAACAACCCTTCGCCGGCCTTCGACAGCGCATCCAGACGTTTGCCGTCGCGCGCATTCAGGTTGGCGTCGCGCAGTAATTCAGCCATGCCGAGAATGCCGTTCAGCGGTGTGCGCAACTCGTGGCTCATGGTCGCCAGAAAGCGCGACTTGGCGAGGTTGGCCGCTTCGGCTTCGTCCTTGGCGCGCATCAGACTGGCGGTGCGGCGTTCGACCCTTCGCAGTAGTTCATCGCGGTTGTCTTGCAGGGCCAGTCGATCGCTTTCCCGGCGGTCAATGTCGCTGAGAATCGCCCGGCGCATGTCGTCCAGCGCATGGGCCACGGTATCGATTTCGTCCTCATCAGCGCTGCGGCGTTTGTCCAGTTGCAAGGGTTCGTGCCAGTCACCGGCAGCGATGCGTCGGGCAAAACCGGCCATGACTTGCAGGTGCCGCGTGACCAGCCGATAAAACAGTCCCGACAGCGTCACCGCCAGCCCGCACAAAAACACGCTCATCCACAGCAGGCTGGTCAAACCGGTGGCGTACAAACGTTGATGCACGGCGCCCAGGTCGGTGCTGACTTCCAACTGCCCCAAATGCCGCAACGGCCCGGACGGCGGCTGATACTCCAGTTGAAAACGCTCGATGCGCAGCGGCCCGACCGGGTCCACGCTGCCATGCAGCAGATCGAAATCAGGGCTGGTCAGATGCACTCGCGCCACGTCGGAGAAATCCACCAGGCCGCGCAACTGCACATTCAATTGCTCCTGGTTCAAATCCCAGAGACTGCGCTCCAGACTGGCCAGATAACCGGCGCGGATCAGTTCCATGCGTGAGTCGATGTCGCGCATTTCGCGGCGGTATTCGAAGTACAACTGCACGGTACTCGCCAGCACGGTGAAGCACAGGCTGAACAACAGAATGAACAGCAGCAGACGCCGCAACAGTCCACCGGGCCGAGCGCGGATCATTTCGAATTCGCCGGCAGGTTGATCATGTCGCGGTAGGTGACTTCGCTTTCGTTGAGCAAACGGTCTACCTCTCCGGCATCGACCATGCGCTGGAGTTGCGCATCGATGTCCGGCATGCGGCTGGCCAGAGGAGAATGGCGTGATACTGCAATCCGCAGGTAGTCCACGCTCAAAGACGTGGGCAATGCGACGATGTCTTGTGCGCCCGGCAGATTTTCGACGTACAGCTCGCCGGTGCGTCGCTCCGAGGTGATGAAGTCGATGCGCCCGCGAATCAGTTTGCCGAAGTTCTGGCGGCTGTCAGAGACCCATTCGATGTTCTGGTGTTGTGCGACCAGGCGGTCGAATTCCACGCCGTAACTTTCACCGAACAACAGCCCGCCACGGTAATTGGCCAGGTCCTCCAGACGCTCGAATTTCACCGGACGCTGGCGATTGATGAACAACGCGACCTCTTCACGCAGCACCGGCACCGTGGAAAAAATCATGCTCTGCTCACGTTGCGCGGTGTTGTAGGCCAACACCACATCGACCCGACCTTCGGCGGCGTCGAGCAGGCAGCGTTTCCAGTTGCCGAGCACGATGATTTCCACTTCGTAGCCGAGTTTTTCGAACAGGTTTTTCACCACGCTCGGGGCCAGGCCGCGAACTTGTTTACCGTCGCTCCAGGAGATCGGCGGGTACACCGGATAGTCGCAGTAGCGAATCTTTTCCGCCGCCATCGCGCTGTCCGCGACCAGCGCCAGCAGCAACGCAAACACCCGCCACATAAAACTCAGGCCGCCACGCTGGCGGTGAACAGGTAACCGGCGCCATGGATGGTGATGATCAGTTGCGGCTCGGCCGGGTCGTCGTGCAACTTGCGCCGCAAGCGTCCGACCAGCACGTCGATGGAGCGATCATTGGGCACCCACTCGCGGTTGCGGATCTGGTCCATCAGTTGATCGCGGCTCAAGGTGTGGCCGCTGTTGCGCAGGAACACGCTGAGCAACTGGTATTCGCCGTGGGTCAGCAGGGTTTCGCTGCCGGAGGGGTCGATCAGCCGTCGCCGATCGGTGTCCAGCGCCCAGTCGGCGAATTGCTTGACCGGTTTCGCGATGGCCGCTACCGGTTGGGGCTCCTGCGCGTGACGAACCCGGCGGATCAGGTTTTTCGCCCGGGACACCAGCTCGCGTGGGTTGAGGGGTTTGATCACGTAGTCATCGGCGCCGCATTCGAGGCCGACGATGCGGTCGATTTCATCGTTGCGCCCGGTGATCAGAATGATCCCGACTTCCGAACGGACCCGCAGCTCCCGTGTCAGGGTCAGGCCATCCTTGCCCGGCAGGCGGATATCGAGCATCACCAGATCAACCGTCTGAGTCGCCAGAAAGGTTTCGGCCAGCTCCGCCGTGGCCGCGCAGTGGACTTCATAACCTTCCTGGGACAGGTAGGCATGCAGCAGTTCGCGAATCAGCGGATCGTCATCGACGATCAGTACCCGAGGAGTCATCGCTAGGTGTCCCGCGTATGCCCGAAGGCGTGTTTCTTATTAGAGTGTTTTGTTGCCTTGGCGCCAGAGAGTATCGACAGCTGAACGACCGATCAACAGCCCGTCGTCTGGACGCAAAACCGTTGGCGACCGCCGGCCTGCAATCCATCGACCCAGGCTTCGCAAATCTGAATGCCTTGCTCCGGGGTAAAGGTGCCGGGGTTGAGGCCCGACTCCAGCCACAAACCGTCGAGCAACGCGCTGAGGCTGATGGCGGCCAGATCGGCGTCGAAGTTTTCCCAGCCCTCCTCCTGCGCCAGCTCGGTCAGGACCTTGCGCAAGATGCCGCGGTACTCACCGTAGGAATGCTCGTGCGCGAGGTTGATCGACTCCGCCGTGCGCACCGCGCCCCAGAAGGCCAGCCAGGCATCGATCAGCTGCGGGTCGAGCAGTTCGGCGGAGAACGACCCGCGAAAGAACGCCGACAAGCGTTCGCGGGCGTTGGGCGCTGCGTGCTCCATCGCCTCGCGCAGCAAACTCATGACCCGACCGGTAATCGCCCGGTAGGCCTCGGCCACCAGTTCATCCTTGCCGGAATAATGATGGCTGATCAACCCGACCGAGACACCGGCCTCGGCGGAAATCTTGCGGATCGACGCGCCCTGGAAGCCGTGGCGCTTGAGGCAAACCAGTGTGGCTTCGATCAGGTTGGCCTTGCGCAACTCCGGCTCCATGCGGGAAAAACGGGCTTCCTGACTCATGCGCGACACTCTCCGTGGATCAATCATTTAGGGCGCGGCTAGACAATCCGCGGGCTGAACGACTGTACAGCAAGAGGGTGGCAAGTCTCTAGTCAGTTGCACGCCATAGAAACCCTGTGGGAGTGAGCCTGCTCGCGATGGCGTCAGCCCATCCATTCAAAAACCCAGGTCAGTCCCGATAGCCCGGTGCCACCCGCTCAAGCAATCGCAACAGCGCCGCCCAGGCCAACTGCATGGCATCCGGGTCGCTCAACTCGCCTTCGTCCAGCGGCCGGCCTGGATCATTGAACTGACGCTCGGTGTGTTCGCATACCTCGCTCGGCGGCAAAACCAGCTCACTCGCCGCCTGCGCGGCGAGCTGGATTTCACACGCTTTTTCCAAGTAATACATGCGCAAGAAGGCCTGGCTCACGGTCTCGCCAACGGTCAACAAACCGTGATTGCGCAGCATCAGCACCGGTTTGTCGCCAAGGTCCTTCACCAGACGCTGCTGCTCGCTCTTGTCCAGCGCCACACCCTCATAGTCGTGATAGGCAACCCGACCATAGAACTCCATGGAAATCTGATTCACCGGCAACAACCCGCATTTCAACGCCGCGACCGCGCAACCGGATCGGGTGTGGGTGTGCAGCACGCACTGCGCATCTCCACGTGCACCGTGGATGGCGCTGTGAATCACAAATCCCGCCGGATTCACCGGGTACGGCGACGGCTCTACGGCACGACCATCAAGACCGATTTTCACCAGATTGGACGCGGTGATTTCATCGAACATCAGCCCGTACGGATTGATCAGAAAGTGATGTTCAGGCCCCGGCAGGCGCACCGAGATGTGGGTGAAAATCAGATCGGTCATGCGAAAGTGCGCGATCAATCGGTAACACGCGGCCAGCTCTTCGCGCAGACGCTGTTCCGTCGCGCTGCGCAGGTGGTTGGCGATCTCGTTCATTGTTGTGGTTCTCCAGGCTGATCGACTGCGCAAAACAGTAAGGCCGGACGCGGTGAAACGTCCAGCCGCTTGCGATTACTTGCTGGCCCAGGCATTAAAACGCTCTTCGAGTTCTTCGCCGTGATCGACCCAGAACTCCACGTCCATCGACAGCGCGCCCTTCAGGTTCTGCGGCGCGGTGGGCACCCATTGCGCGAGTTGGCCGTCCAGTCTGGCCGCCGCTTCAGTGTTGGTCGGCCCATAAGGGATTTGCTCGACATACTTGACCTGGGCGTCCGGCTGATTGGCGAACGCGATAAAACGCTTGGCCTGATCGACATGTTTCGAGCCCTTGATGATCGCCCAATAATCCATGCCATACAGACTGCCCGGCCAGACCAGCCCGAGATGACTGCCGCTTTGCGCGGCGGCAGCCACACGTCCGCTGTACGTCGAGGTCATCACCACATCCCCGGCCGTCAGCCATTGCGCCGGTTGCGCGCCGGCCTCCCACCACTGGATGTAAGGTTTGAGTTCGGTAAGTTTGGCGAAGGCCCGGTCGACACCCTTTGGCGTGTTCAACACTGAATAAACGTCCTCGACCTTCACCCCGTCGGCCAGCAAGGCGAACTCCAGGTTGTACACCGCACGTTTGCGCAGCCCGCGTTTGCCGGGGATTTTCTGCACATCCCAGAAGTCGGCCCACGAGGTCGGAGCTTGCGCCAGCTTCTGCGTGTCGTACGCAATCGCCACGCTCCACACCAGCGCTGCCGAACCGCACGGCTGCGCCGCATCCGGAATCAACTGCTCGACGCGACCCAGGGTTTTCCAGTCGAGTTTTTCATACATGCCTTCATCGCAACCGCGCATCAGGTCCGGACCTTCGATCTGCACCACGTCCCAATCGGCGTTGCCGGTGTCGACCATCACTTTGATCCGGGCCATCTCACCGTTGTATTCACTCTGGATCAGCTTGCTCTGATCCGCGACGCTGAACGGCTGGAAAAACGCCACATCCTGGGCTTTCTGGCCGGCGCCGCCGTAACCCACCACCACCATGTCCGGCGCTGCCTGAGCGCTGCCAAGGCCCATGGCCAGGGAGAGCAACAAGGGATAAAAACCGTGCTTGAGCGTATTCGATTTCATCAGTGGTTCCTCTTGCAGGTGCTACGCGAATAACGTCCACGTGACCCTTTTTTATTGTTGTGAGGTTCGCCCCAGGTCTGGGCGCCAAATGAATCTACTGCGAGCCATAGTAAAAAAACAAGTTGATTTTTTACTACAGGTAAATTTCTATAGGCAAATAATAACAACGCCGAAAACCCGGCCTTTCGGCTTCAGCCTGCCTGGAGTACCCGTCCCATGCCGACCTCGTCCCCTGCTTTTGCGCATCTGTTCGAACCCTTGCAGCTGCGCGGCAAACGCCTGAAAAACCGCATCATGTCCAGCGGTCACGACACCTCGATGCCCACCGACAACCTGGTCAACGAGCAACTGATCGCCTATCACACCGCGCGGGCCGAGGGTGGTGTCGGGCTGATCGTGTTGCAAGTGGCCGGTGTGCATGACAGCGCGCGGTACACCTCACACGTGCTGATGGCCACCGACGACGCTTGCATCGAGGGCTATCGAAAAATCGCTGACAGTTGCCACGCTCACGGCACCGTGGTGCTGTCGCAGATTTTCCATCCGGGTCGGGAAATCATGGAATCCAGCGATGGCTTGCTCGCTGTCGCTTACTCGCCGTCGGCGGTGCCCAACGAGCGGTTTCGGGTGATGCCTCGGGCGCTGGATCAAGCGATGATCGATGAGATTGTCGCCGGTTACGGGGCAGCGGCCCGACGCCTGTATCAGGCCGGAATCGATGGTGTGGAAGTGGTCGCCAGCCACGGTTACCTGCCGGCGCAATTCATCAATCCGCGGGTCAACCGTCGCACCGATGGCTACAACGGCGAGCTGGAACAGCGCCTGCGTTTCCTGCGCGAAGTGATCGCTGCCGTGCGCGCGAACACTGATGAATACTTCATCATCGGCTTGCGCATCTCCGCCGATGAACGCGATCCCGAAGGTCTGACCGAGGATGAATCCCTGGCCGCCGTGCAATCCCTGCAACCGCTTCTGGATTACGTGCACATCGTCGCCGGCACCTCGGCGTCGTTGGGTGGTGCGGTGCATATCGTGCCGCCGATGGCGATCGAAGCCGCTTATCTGGCCAAGGAAGCCGGAACCTTCAAGGCCGGGCTGTCGATTCCACTGTTCGTCACCGGGCGCATCAACCAACCGCAGGAAGCCGAACTGATCCTCGCTCGCGGCCAGGCCGATGTGTGCGGCATGACCCGCGCGCTGATCTGCGACCCGCAAATGCCCAACAAAACCGACACCGGCCACGTCGAGGATGTGCGCGCCTGTATTGCCTGCAACCAGGCGTGCATCGGGCACTTCCACAAAGGCTTGCCGATTTCCTGCATCCAGCACCCGGAAACCGGACGCGAATTGATCTTCGGCCAGCGGCAACCAACCGCCCAACGCAAACGCATCATGATCGCCGGCGGTGGCCCGGCCGGGATGAAAGCCGCCGCCGTCGCCGCCCAGCGCGGACATGACGTGACCCTCTACGAAGCCAGCTCGCAACTCGGCGGTCAGGTTCTGCTGGCGCAATTGCTGCCTCGACGCGCTGAATTCGGTGGCGCGAGCACCAATCTGCAGCGGGAAATGGAACTGGCCGGCGTGCGCGTCGTGCGCAACACCCGGGTCGATCGAGCGTTGGTCGAACGCGAACGCCCGGACATGGTGATCGTCGCGACCGGCGCCGAACCGTATTGGCCAGCCTTCGAGCGCGGCGGCGAATTGCAGGTCGTGGATGCCTGGCAAGTGCTGCGCGATGAAGTGCAAATCGGCCGCTCCGTGGTGGTCGTCGACTGGCGCGCCGACTGGATCGGCCCCGGCATCGCCGAACGCCTGGTACGCGCCGGGCACCAGGTGCAACTCGCCGTCAACGGCACCCATTGCGGGGAAAACCTGCCGCTGTACGTGCGCGATCAACTGGCCGGCGAGCTGCACAAACTCGGCATCCCGATCACCCCTTACGCCCGCCTGTACGGCTGCGACGACAACACCGTCTACCTGCAACACACCGCCAGCGGCGAACCGATGCTCTTCGAAGACATCGACACACTGGTGCTCTGCCAGGGCCATCAACCCGTTGATACTCTCGGCGCCGAACTGCAAGGCTTGGTGGAATTTCGCCGCATCGGCGACTGCCTCGCTCCGCGCACCGCCGAAGAAGCCATCTACGAGGGTTTGAAAGTCGCCTGGACGCTTTGAGGCTGTTTTATACTCCGGGGCTTTTAGAATCCCCGGTTTGGAGCACGCCATGAGCAACAGCAGCAAGATGCCGCCTGCCAGCAGCGCGCCCACACAGGACAGCGCCACGGCAGCACCGCATTTTCTCGGCACTCGGATTCGTGGGTTGCGTAAGCGCCGGGGCATGACCCTGACGGAACTGGCGCAGATGAGCGAGCTGACGGCGGGGTATATCAGCCAGCTGGAGCGGAATCTGGCTTATCCGTCGATTCCTGCGCTGTTCAATATTGCTCGTAGCCTGGGTGTGACCATTCAGTGGTTCTTTGCCAGCGAGGGCAATACGGCGCCTGAAGATAACGGCGTTGTGGTGCGCAAGCACACTCGGATGAGCGTCCACTATGAGGACGGGATTGTGGATCAGCTGCTGACACCGCAGCCCAATCGGCAACTGGAGATGCTGCATTCACGGTTTCCGCCCGGGACTTACAGCCAGCAGAGCTATAGCCATGAAGGGGAAGAGGCTGGGTACTTGCTGTCGGGGAGTTTTGAGCTGTGGGTTGGGGAGCGGCATTTCCAGCTGAATGAGGGGGACAGTTTCAGCTTTTCGAGCCAGGAGCCCCATCGGTACGGGAACCCTGGAGAGGTGGACGCTGTGGTGATTTGGGTGATAACGCCGCCTTCGTTTTGAGGATTCGGCCGCCGTCTCGGTACTTGAAAGATTCAGGTGGCTCGACCACTGCAAAAAACCGGCGTCTGGCCGGTTTTTTGTTCGTTCGTTTACAACCACCCGAACCCTTTTCCCATCATGGCTGCCAAGCCCAGCGCCGTGGTGATCAACGCGCCGAACAGTAAACGAAAATCCGTTCGAGCTTCTTTGCGGTGCTCCCGAAAATCCGTTCGAGCTTCTTGCCGCTGCTCACGAAAATCAGTGCGAAGGTCACCGAGGTCGCGCCGGACGCATTCGATATGCGTTTCAAGTTTGGATACTCGCGGTTCCAATGGGTCTTCTCCTGGAGGACCTGGTGGTCTTCGTCCATGTTCTTCCCCGCCACTTCTTTTGTTGCTCGAAAAGCGGTCAGGGTAATGCTCATCAAGGTTTACCAGCACAAAAGGTTCACTCATCGCAGACCTCCAGCGCAACGGTTTTGCTGCCGTCTTCGACGACGATATCTGCCAGCACACTGAGCGAATGCAGGCGAATGAATCCGCAGTAAGTGCAGTTAAGCATCACCGCCGGCGTGCCAGAGCGTAAATACTCTTTGCCACACGCCCAAGGCAACCCTACACCCGTCGCCCCTACCTGGAGTGGCAACTCCCACTCATCATGTTCACAGAACGGGCACTCGGTATTCTTTATTCGCGCTTTGAAAATATTGGCCAACCGCCCGGTATCCAGATAAAGATCCCCAGGCATTGGCTTGCCTCGTGACACCCCGGTCTGATCATCGCCCTGAAAACCTTCTTCACTGCCGCTGTACATCGCTACCTCCTCCTTGAGGGAATAAATCATCGATTAACCGATCAACCAGAAGATGGTGCGTAACGTCCAGCCACCTGCTCGACCACGAAGTCATGACTGATGTCTTCGCTGAAAAACGAATATACCTTCGATCAATCTCGGACGTATCCGCGTACGAAGTAGGACGATTCGCTTGTTTGTGTCAGCCCGGAATTATGGCTGTGGGATTTGTCCAGCCGGTTGTTATTCGAAGCTGATCAGCGTCAGGGTCAAAGGTTTCTTAGATGAGTGGGGTCTTCAGTTGGAAAGGTCAGAGGCCGTTGCGGCGTTGCCCCGGCATCGCTTTCAGATCCTGCCTGATGGCTGGAAATGACCGGGGCAGAAGAGGCCGCAAGTTTCAACAGCCCCCTTTCAATCAGTGAAAGCAGTCCAAAGGTAATGAAGCCGAAGATCAGCCCGACCACCAGTATGCTCAACGGATGAATTTGCACGGCGTCAGCGCTTTCCAGCATGTAGAGAAAAGCCTGAACAGAGACGGCCACGCAGGCCGCAACAGCTGCCATCAGCTTGATAATCAACCAAAGCCGCCGCCATCTGTTCATGCTCTCCCCCGCTATCCGGTGATTTGGCTCTTTCTTGCATGATAGCTAATGACTGAGATGCGCCCTGTTTCCAGATCCATCCGCTAGGCCCCGACCGCTGGTCGAGATAAAAAATAAACCGCCAGAAACGAAAAAGCCCCGTAACTTTTCAGCTACGGGGCGTTTTCTATGTAATGGCGGAGAGATAGGGATTCGAACCCTAGGTACCGGTGAAGGTACAACGGATTTCGAATCCGTCCCATTCGGCCACTCTGGCATCTCTCCAACGGCGCGCATCATAACAACACTTTCGCCGGAAGCGAACCCCCTAAGCGAAATTTTTCCGTGCTTTCAGATGCTTGCGTCGGTTAAAGCGGTACGCCCAGACGATTGGCGACTTCTTCGTAGGCTTCGATGACGTCACCGAGCCCCTGACGGAAGCGGTCCTTGTCCATTTTCTTGCCGGTGGCCTTGTCCCACAGGCGGCAGCCGTCCGGGCTGAATTCGTCGCCCAGAACGATGGAGCCGTCGGAGAAGACGCCGAATTCGAGTTTGAAGTCGACCAGCAGCAGGCCGGCGTCGTCGAACAGTTTACTCAGGACTTCGTTGACCTTGAGCGACAGTTCTTTCATGCGAACCAGTTGCTCGGCGGTGCCCCAACCGAAGGCCACGACGTGGGATTCGTTGATGAACGGATCGCCCTTGGCGTCGTCCTTCAGGAACAGTTCGAATGTGTAAGGGTTGAGCTTCATGCCTTCTTCGACGCCCAGGCGCTTGACCAGGCTGCCGGCGGCGTAGTTACGCACGACGCACTCGACCGGGATCATGTCGAGTTTTTTCACCAGGCATTCGTTGTCGCCCAGCAGTTTGTCGAATTGGGTCGGCACGCCGGCGGCTTCGAGTTTCTGCATGATGAAGGCGTTGAACTTGTTGTTCACCATGCCTTTGCGGTCGAGCTGCTCAATGCGCTTGCCGTCGAACGCCGAGGTGTCGTTGCGAAACAGCAGGATCAAGCGGTCAGCGTCGTCGGTCTTGAAAACCGATTTGGCTTTGCCGCGGTAGAGTTCTTCACGTTTTTCCATGATGGGCTCCGCTTGCTAAGTAGGTGGGCTAGGCGATGTGTCGCCAGTCGAGCCCTGAATCTTGATCGGCCAGTTGCAGCCAGTCCGGGTCGCACCCGAGGGTGTCGACAAAACATTGCCGGGCCAGCTGCGGCAGGTTGTTCTTGCTGCTCAGATGGGCCAGGACCAGGTGTTGCAGGCCTTGCCAGCCCAACTCAGACACCAGGAATGCCGCCTGGTGGTTGTTCAAATGTCCCAGTTCACCGCCCACCCGCTGCTTCAGGAAGTACGGGTAGTGACCGCGAGCCAGCATGTCACGGCAATGGTTGGACTCGATCATCAATGCATCGAGGTCCCGATAGCCGTCCAGCACCTTGTTGCAATAGGAGCCCAGGTCAGTCAGCAGGCCGAAGCGCCGCTCACCGTCGCTGAACACATATTGCGTCGGTTCCTGTGCATCGTGGGCCACGGCAATGACGCCGATGCTCAGTGCGCCGATCTGCAATTGCTCACCGCCAGCCAGAAGGCCAGCCGGTTCAATCGGTTTGCGCATCCCGCGCAGGGTCCCGCGACTGAGGTAGACAGGCAGATTGTAGCGCCGAGACAGCAAACCCACGCCATGCACGTGGTCGGCATGTTCGTGGGTCACGAGTATCGCGCTCAACTGCGCAGGGTTCACACCCAGGCGCAGCAGGCGTTTTTCGGTTTCCCGCAGGGAGAAACCACAATCCACCAGTACATACGTGTCAGCGCTGGCTATCAGCGTGCCGTTCCCTTGGCTACCGCTGCCGAGAACGGCAAAACGCATGTGATCAGCCCAAGTTGTCCTGAATCACGCTCAACACTTTGCGCGCCACTTCTGCTGGCGCCACGGTGTTGATGTTTTTCTCGACGGTGACCTGGACGTTTTCGCCAACCTTGCTCAGGCGAACCTGATAACGCTCGGCACGGGCTTCAACTTCTTCCTTGCTCGGCGCGCTGCCGAACAGGCCGCTGAAGAAGCCAGGCTTCTCGTCTTTCTTCTCGGCTTTTTCGGAGAGGTTGATGTAGTAAAGGCCCAGGCTGCGGTTGATGTCTTCAACGCGCCATTCGCCCTGCTCCAGCGCACGACCGACGCTCGACCAAGCACGATCCAGGTCGTTGCCGACGTTCAGAACCGGGTTGCCGCTGCCGTCTTCGCTCAGGCTGACGCGACTTGGCGTATCAAAATCACGCGAAGCCAGCATGGAGACCGAACCGCCCTTCTCCGAGATGCGGCTCATGCTTGCGAGCATGTCGTCGACCAGTGCCGCGTCCAGGCCAGTGTTGACCGAACGGTTGGTGAAGGCCACGTCGGCGGTGCTACCGGCAGGACGCTCGGCACTGACCACGTAGACTTCACTGGTGTTGCGCTGCACGCCCGGCTCGATACGCACCCGAACGCGGGTTTCGCTGTCGGTGCTGACACCGGCGGCGCTCAGGCGCTTGGCCATCGCGGCCGACAGTTCGTCGGAATGCTGCCAGGTGGTGGTGAATTCGCCGGTCTGCGGCTTCTGGTCGTCCAGACGGAAACCGTTGTCCTGAAAGAACTGCACAGCCACTGGCCAGACTTCGGCCGGTGGGTTCTGGGCGACGATCCAGCGCGAATCACCGGTCTTCTGCAGGGAGTAGGCGCTGGCGTCGGCCCCAGCCGTCAACGGCTGCGGACGCGGCACGATGTACTCGCCCTTCGCGGAGTCATCGGCCACGTTGCGCGGGATCGGCAGCAACGGGTCCAGACGCTTTGAAGTGCTGACGTCCGGTGGCAATTGCATAGGTGCAGTCTGTTGCGCTTCCAGGTAATCGCTACCACGGTCACGGAAATAACCTTCCGGGCCCCAGACCCATCCGCAGCCACTGGTGCTGGAGATAATCAAGGCAAGTGCGGAAAGTCCGGCCAATCGCTTCATGCGTAGTGCTTCCTCAATTAAACCAGTACGCCGGACTGGCGCATGGCCTGCCGCAGCGGTTCGTGACAGGCAGCGCTGAGCCAGGTGAGCGGCAGACGGATACCGTCCGGCATCAAGCCCATTTCATGCAGTGCCCATTTCACGGGGATAGGGTTGGATTCGATAAACAGGGTTTTATTGAGCGGCATCAGCTTTTCGTGAATCGCTCGGGCCGTGACGGCGTCGCCTTTCAGGGCCGCGTTGCAAAGGTCACTCATTTCACGCGGAGCAACGTTGGCGGTCACAGAGATGTTGCCCTTGCCGCCGAGCAGCATCAGCTCGACTGCAGTGGCGTCGTCACCCGAGATCACCAGGAAGTCTTTGCTCACGCCGTCGATGATGGCCTTGGCACGGGTCAGGTCGCCGGTGGCTTCCTTGATGCCGATGATGTTTTTCACGGTCGACAGGCGGATCACGGTTTCAGCCAGCATGTCGCACGCCGTGCGGCCGGGCACGTTATAAAGAATCTGCGGGATGTCGACGGCTTCGGCGATGGCCTTGAAGTGCTGGTACAAGCCTTCCTGCGTCGGCTTGTTGTAGTACGGCGTGACCAGCAGGCAAGCATCGGCGCCGGCGGTCTTCGCGTTGGTGGTCAGCTCGATCGCTTCGCGCGTCGAGTTGGCGCCGGTCCCGGCGATCACCGGAATGCGCCCTGCCACCTGCTTCACCACGTAACGAATCACTTCGATGTGCTCGTTCACGTCGAGGGTGGCCGATTCACCTGTAGTGCCGACCGCCACGATCGCGTGGGTGCCGTTCTGCAGGTGAAAGTCCACCAGTTTGCTCAGGCTGTCCCAGTCGAGACGACCTTGTGCATCCATGGGTGTGACCAGTGCCACCATACTGCCCGCAATCATGCAACCGCTCCTGCCGGAAAAAGAGAGCGGTAATGGTACTGGCGCCAAGATGCTTGTACAAGCAAAGTACTGCGCTGCTGCCATTCCCCTTGGCGCTGCTTTTCGCTACCCTTCAGACTTTGATCGGTACTGACAAGCTCGTACGCCGGGTTTCAGCCTCCATTTTCGGCATCACAAGCCCCGATCCAGCGTTGCCACCCCTCGCTCCTGCCTTGATGGAGCACGTTGCAACCTTCGGCCCGGGTTTTCTGAATTCGCATCCGCAGGCTCGCCCCCGGTAGTAAAAGCCCGTAAAAGTATCGACCGCTCATCGCTTTAGGAATGCTGCATGTCCACCCCCACAGTTCGCGAACAATTCCTTGTCATCAGTGCCCTCGGCGCCAACCCCATGGAGCTGACTAACGTCCTGTGCCGCGCCAGCCATGAAAACCGCTGCGCCGTGGTCACCTCTCGCCTGACCCGTCATGGCGAGTGCAGCGCGTTGATCCTCGAGATCTCCGGCAGCTGGGACGCCCTTGCACGCCTGGAAGGCAGCCTGTCGGGCCTCGCCAAGAAGCACGCATTCACCGTAAATGTGGTGCGCAGCGCGGCGCTGGAGAATCGTCCCCAGGCCCTGCCTTACGTCGCCTATGTCAGCTCGGCCTATCGCTCGGACATCATCAACGAGCTGTGCCAGTTCTTCATGGACCACAACGTCGAGCTGGAAAACCTGACCTGCGATACCTATCAGGCGCCGCAAACCGGCGGCACCATGCTCAACGCCACATTTACCGTGACCTTGCCGGCCGGCGTGCAGATCAGCTGGCTGCGCGATCAGTTCCTGGATTTCGCCGACGCGCTGAACCTGGACGCACTGATCGAACCGTGGCGCCCACAAAACCCAATGTAAGGAAGCTTTCATGGCCGTTGCCATCGACCAACCGGTTACCGACTTCGAAGCACCCGCCACCAATGGACAGACCGTCAGCCTCGCGGGCCTTAAAGGCAAGCAAGTGGTGATTTATTTCTATCCGAAGGACAGCACACCGGGCTGCACCACTCAGGGCCAGGGCTTTCGCGATCAGCTTGATGCCTTTAAAGCGGCTAATACCGAAGTCTTCGGCGTTTCGCGCGACAGCCTCAAATCCCACGAGAACTTCAAGGCCAAGCAAGCGTTCACCTTCGAGCTGATCAGCGACAAGGAAGAAGCGCTGTGCCAGTTGTTTGATGTGATCAAGCTGAAGAAGCTGTATGGCAAGGAATACATGGGCGTTGATCGCAGCACATTCCTGATTGATAAGGACGGCGTGCTGCGCCAGGAATGGCGCGGCGTGAAAGTGCCGGGGCATGTGGATGCGGTGTTGGCGGCGGCACAGGCGTTGAACAAGGGCTGATTATTTGGCGCCTGTTCTAACGCCATCGCGAGTAGGCTCGCTCCCACAGTTGACCGAGGTGGCGAGACTGACGCGGTCTAATGTGGGACCGAGCCTGCTCGGGATGAGGCCATCTGCCTCACCACCTCATCCCGGTTGACCGTTAAAGCAGCGGCGCCACCACCGGCTCCTTCCGCGGCCAGGCATCCAGCACAGCCTTGAACAGCGTCGCCAGCGGAATAGCAAAGAACACGCCCCAAAATCCCCACAACCCGCCAAACAACAGCACCGCGCAGATAATCGCCACCGGGTGCAAATTCACCGCTTCCGAAAACAGCAGCGGCACCAGCACGTTACCGTCCAGCGTCTGGATAATCCCGTAGACCGCCATCAAGTAAATGAACTGATCGCTCCAGCCCCACTGAAACAGCGCAATCAGCAGGACCGGCACGGTCACCACGACCGCCCCGACATACGGGACCACCACCGACACCCCCACCAACAATGCCAGCAGCGCTGCGTAGTTGAGCCCCAGCACAACGAAACCGATATACGTCACACCACCGCAGATGAAAATCTCGATGACCTTGCCGCGAATGTAGTTGGCAATCTGCCGGTTCATCTCGTGGGCAACACGGGTAATCAGCGCCCGCTCACGCGGCAGATAACCGCGCACCCACTGACCGATCATTTCCCGGTCCTTGAGGAAGAAGAACACCAGGATCGGTACCAGGACGAGGTAAATCATGATGTTCACCAGCAACGGCAGGCTCGACAGCGAGAACGTCAGCGCCCATTGACCAAACTTGCCGATCTCGCCGCGTGCCACTTCGATGGCCTGCAACACCTGCTCGTCCGAGACCAGATGCGGGTAACGCTCAGGCAGCAGCAACAGCAGCGATTGCCACTTGGCGAGCATGCCAGGCAGTTCGTTGAACAGCGTGATTAACTGATGCCAGAGCAACGGCACTACGACAGTGATAAACACCAGCAAAACGCCCATGAACAAGGCGAAGACCAGCCCCACTGCCACCCCGCCCGGCATGCGCAGGCGTTCGAGGGTCACGACCAGGCCTTGCATCAGGTACGCCAGCACCATCCCCGCGAGCACCGGTGCGAGCATGCCACCCAACGTGAGCACAGCGGTAAAGGCCAGAAACAGCAGCACGGCTAGCACCACGGCTTCTTCATCGGAAAAGTAGCGCTGAATCCAGTCGCGTAACACCTTGAACATCAATAATCCTTAGAAATGAACGCAGCAGGTTTCAGGCTTTTTTCAACCAGTAGCGGTAAACACCCGCCTCATCTTCTTCGCGAAGCAGCGTATGACCGGCTAATCGGGCAAAGGTGCGAAAGTCGCGCTGGGAGCCCGCATCGGTGGCGATCACCTTGAGCACCGCGCCACTGGCCAATCGATTGAGCTCCAGCTTGGCTTTGAGCAACGGCAATGGGCAATTCAGGCCACTGGCATCCAGTTCGGCGTCATGGGTTACAGCGTCGGTCATTACAGCGCTCCGGGTCAGGGGATGGAGTTGCCTAGAATATCTGGTCCCAAGCCAAGTGTCCGGCTACAGTAAGGTCTTTGTCGACTAAGGCTTTGTGCATGACTTTTTTGCGCCCTACCCTGCTGACGCTCGCTTGCCTGCTCGCCTCACCGGGCTTCGCCGACGACCTGCCGTCACTCGGCGACGCCAGTTCTGCCATTGTCTCGCCGCAACAGGAATACCAGTTGGGCCGTGCATGGCTGGCGCTATTGCGCAGCCAGGTCTCGCAGCTCAACGATCCGCAGCTCAAGGATTACGTCGAATCCAGCGTTTACCGACTGGTGGAAACCAGCCAGGTCAATGACCGACGCCTGGAGTTCATCCTGATCAACAGCCCGCAGCTCAATGCCTTTGCAGCGCCGGGCGGGATTGTCGGGGTCAACGGCGGTCTGTTTCTCAACGCGCAGACCGAGGGCGAATACGCCTCCGTTCTGGCGCACGAATTGGCTCACTTGTCGCAACGCCACTTTGCCCGAGGTGTCGAAGCCCAACAGCGCATGCAAGTGCCGATGATGGCTGCACTGCTGGCCGGGATCGTCATTGCGGCCGCCGGTGCCGGCGACGCCGGGATCGCGGCGATTGCGGGCACTCAGGCGGCGGCGATTCAGGAACAACGACGCTTCTCGCGCCAGAACGAACAGGAAGCCGACCGCATCGGCATCCTCAACCTGGAAAAGGCCGGTTACGATCCGCGTTCGATGCCGACCATGTTCGAACGGCTGATGCGCCAATACCGCTTCGACGCCAAGCCACCGGAATTCCTGCTGACTCACCCGGTGACCGAATCGCGGATCGCTGACACCCGCAACCGCGCCGAACAGGCCAAAGCGGGCGGTGTCGAAGACACCATGCGCTATCAGCTGATTCGCGCACGCGTTCAGTTGGTCTATGAAGAAACCCCGGGCCTGGGTGCCAAGCGTTTCCGAGCGCAACTCGATGAAAACCCGAAAAGCGACGTCGCTCGGTATGGCCTGGCGATCGCCCAGATCAAGGGCGGCCAGTTGAATGAAGCTCGTGAGAACCTCAAGCTGCTGCTGGCCAAATCACCGAACGAAATCATCTACAACCTGGCGCAGGTCGATCTGGACATCACCAACAATCGTCTGCCTGATGCTCAAACGCGGGTTGACCGGATGCTGACCCAGTACCCTGGCAACTATCCGCTGAATCAGGTGCGTGTCGATCTGTTGCTCAAACAGAACCGCGCCGCCGATGCCGAGAAGGCGCTCGAAGGATTGCTCAAGTCGCGCCCGGACGATCCGGACGTGTGGTACCAGGTTGCAGAGACGCGCGGTCTGTCGGGCAACATTATCGGCCTGCATCAGGCTCGCGCGGAGTACTTCGCCCTGGTTGGCGACTATCGTCAGGCCATTCAGCAACTGGACTTCGCCAAGCGCAAGGCCGGCACCAACTTCCCGCTGTCATCGCGTATCGACGCCCGCCAGCGTGAGCTGATGGAGCAGGAGCGCATGGTCAAGGACATGATGGGCTGACCCTGCTTGCGGAACACAAACCGCAGACACAAAAAAACCGCCTCTTTCGAGGCGGTTTCTTATTCAGCCGACAACCGGTTTATTCAGCCAGTTTGAAGGTGATGAAGCTGGCACGACCTTGACGCAGAACCCGCATGGACACCGAACGATTCTTCGGCAGTGCCTTGGCGATTTCAGCGAACTCCTTGCTGTCGTTGATTGCCTGGTTGTTCAGGTGAGTGATCACATCATTTGGCTGCAAGCCGATGAGCGATGCAGGACCGTCCTGAACTTCCTTGATCACCACACCACCTTTGAGATCGTAGGTTTTCTTCTGCTCGGCAGTCAGATCAGCGACGGCAACGCCCAGACGATTGCTATTGGTTTCGACACCGGACTTGAGTTTCGAGTCCAGCTCTTTACCTTCGTCAGGAATCGCGCCAACCGTCAGCTCGACATTCTTGCGCTTGCCGTCGCGAATCACTTCAAGTTTGGCCTTCTCGCCTTCTTTCAGTGCGCCCACCAGGTGCGGCAGATCGGCAGACATGACGATCGGTTGACCGTTCATGGTCAGGATCACGTCGCCGACTTGCAGATCACCTTTGGCAGCCGGGCCGTCTTCCTGGATCTGGGCCACCAGCGCACCGGCCGGCTTTTCAAGACCGAACGACTCGGCCAGATCCTTGTTCACTTCCTGGATCACGACACCCAACCAGCCACGGCTGACTTTACCGCCGCTTTTCAACTGATTGGAAACGTCCATGGCCACATCGATAGGGATCGCGAACGATACGCCCATGAAGCCACCGGAACGGGTGTAGATCTGCGAGTTGATCCCGACCACTTCACCGGCCAGGTTGAACAGCGGTCCTCCTGAGTTACCCGGATTGATGGGCACGTCAGTCTGGATGAAAGGCACATAGTTTTCGTTCGGCAGGCTACGACCGACGGCACTGACGATACCTTGGGTCACGGTATGGTCGAAACCGAACGGCGAACCGATCGCTACGACCCACTGGCCGGCCTTCAGGTCCTGGGACTTGCCCAGTTTCAGGACTGGCAGATCCTTGCCTTCGATTTTCAGCAACGCCACATCGGAACGTGGATCGGTACCGACCAGCTTGGCTTTCAATTCACTGCGGTCGGAGAGACGAACCAGAATTTCGTCGGCATCGGCGATCACGTGGTTGTTGGTCAGGATGTAGCCGTCTGGCGAAATGATAAAGCCCGAACCCAAGGACTGTGCTTCACGCTGGCGATCACCGCGAGGCGAGCGTGGCTGCTGCGGCATACCCCGCTCGAAGAACTCGCGCAGCGCTGGTGGCAAGCCCTCAAGGTCGGGCATCTGGCTGGACACTCTGCGGTCCGGCAGCTTTTGCGTGGTACTGATGTTCACCACCGCGGGTGAGGCTTGCTCGACCAGTTGGGTGAAGTCCGGCAATTCGACTGCTTGAGCAGTGACCGCCTGACCGAGCACCAACACGGTGGCAAAAATGGAAAGATAAGACTTCAAGCGTGGTATCGACATACGGCTCCCGTTACGACGAGCATGGTTAAGCGATATGGAGCAAGGAACACCGGGAAAGATACGCCGGTATTTTTGTTCCGGGAACAACAAAACAAGGCCAGAGCCGTGAGGCTCTGACCTATAGAAAAATTCAGGTTTTTTTGCAAATTGAAATGCTCACCAAACATTTCGATATCAGCTCACTACTTGGTTGCAGTGGCATCAGAGCGCATGGACAGCGCAATCCGTTCAGCAGTACCAATTGGAATTTCACCGACAACAGTCACCATCATCTCGCCTTGAGGCGTCGTCAAGCGTCGAGAAACAGCAACGGTAGGGCCTAACTGGGTGCGGGTGTCAGTGAGGGTGGCACCGTTCAGTGGCTCGAGGAATACCGAGAACCTCGCCAGACCGTCGTCGTACATCAGACTGTTGACCTGGGTTTTGGTCTCTGGATCCTTGCGGGAGCTGCTGCTGATCAACTCGAAACCGGGGGGAAGCCAATCCGAATGCCAAACCTGGGCAGCCTTGACCGCAGAAGCCTTGTCACCGTCGAGGTTGACAGGCTTGCAATCTTCACCTGCCTGCAAGTCGGTGTCTGATGGCACGCTGGCAGTATTCAACTGGGTGAACTGGAAACGCTCCAGCAATTGCCCTTTGTCATTGAGCAGCAATGACTTCAGCGGCAAGCCGGTTTCTTTATCGAGGTGAAGTTCAAAACCGTATCGATGCTGATCACGTGGCTTCAGTGAAACAATCACTGCCGCACGCCCAGCCACACGCGACTTGCCAATGACGGCAAGCTCATACCAATTCTTTAACTTTTGTGGATCGAGTGCACGAGCAGCGGAGTTGGGAGAATCCCCGAGCCCTGCTATCAGGGTGCCGCTGACGCATTGAGTATGCCCATCAATGCGCACGACTTCCTGTGCGGAGCCGTCGAGCTGGAGTAAACGCTCGCGGACCTTGCCATCCTGGACACGGTGCCAGATGTTATGGGTAGAAAAACTACCGTTACGCTCGTAAACGAAAGTGCCGTGGAAGCTTTGCTGTTGCTCGGCCTGACCAAGACGGGTTAACCAGTCCTGGGCTTCATCGGCGTGGGCTGGAACAACAAACCAGCCACCGAGCAGAAGCGAAAGTAGAGGTATGGCGCGCATGATCCTCCTTAACGGTTTTCCAGGCTTGCTGCACGAGCGTAAGGCAGAGCGCTCTCAGTACCTTTCAATGCAGCTTGTTGAGCATGTTGGCGCAAGTAGCCTGGCAGACGCTGATCGTGCCAGCCTGGTTGACCTTGCAATACGCCGTTGGCCATAGGGCCAGTGGCTTCCGAACTCTCATTGTAGCCTGCCAACACAGCTGGACCCTTGACCTGAGGAACGGCCAGACCCGGTTGAGTGGATTGCTGAGCAAGTTCGACACCCGCGATCTCGTCCTGGTTGTACAGACGCACACCTGCCAATACGGCAACGGTCACCGAAGCAGCGACAGCCAGACGACCCAGGCTGCGCCATGGACCACGGGAAGTTTTTGCCGGTACGGCTTCGTCGGCCAAAGCAGCAGAAACTGCCGCGGCGATGTCCAGACGTGGAAGCAGCAGATCCTTGTGCATAACTGCCCGAGCGATCTGATAACGAGCCCATGTTTCACGGGTTTCAACATCGTCAAAGGCATTCAATACCCGACGCAATTCCAGTTCGTCCGCTTCGTTATCCATCACTGCGGACAGCGATTCCTGCAGGGCTTCACGACTCATGGCGTTCCTCTCTTGGCTATCGCCGCTGTCTCAGTTTTCCTGCAACAACGGCTGCAGGGCTTTATCGATGGCCTCCCGAGCGCGGAAAATCCGGGAGCGCACGGTACCCACCGGACATTGCATGACGGCCGCAATGTCCTCGTAACTCAGACCATCGAATTCACGTAAAGTTAACGCCGTACGCAAATCTTCTGGCAGTTGCTGAATGGTTCGATGGACGGTGCCTTCGATCTCATCCCGCAGCAATGCGCGCTCTGGCGACTCGAGATCCTTGAGGCCATGATCGCCATCGTAGAACTCTGCATCTTCGGAACTGACATCGCTATCCGGCGGCCGACGGCCGCGTGAAACCAGATAATTCTTCGCCGTGTTGATGGCGATGCGGTAAAGCCACGTATAAAACGCGCTGTCTCCGCGAAAGTTTCCAAGTGCGCGGTAGGCCTTGATAAAGGCTTCCTGTGCCACATCCTGGGCTTCATGGGTGTCGTGCACGAAACGCACGATCAACCCGAGAATTTTGTGCTGGTATTTCAGCACTAGCAGATCGAAAGCTCGCTTGTCGCCGCGCTGAACGCGCTCGACGAGCTGCTGATCCTCTTCCTGGGTTAGCATGAACACTCCTCGATAAGCTCGGAGGAGACTTGCATAACTAAACGACCAGACTTGCAAACATAGACTCGGGCTTTTCGCAAAAGTTCTCCCCCTCCAAGCAAGTTTCCTGCGGGCTCTGATTTGGCACGCACGAAAAGCGCAGCTCGGCATGACCCGGCTGCGCGAATAATCTTGTTGTCGGATTCACTGGCCAGGGCCAAACCACGAGCCCCGTCCTGAAACCGACACTGTCCTTCTTTTCAGGCACCGTCTATTGATCTTGGGCCTTTGGCAAAAGTTCCAAATATTTATAGCCGGACGAAAGGGACATTGTGCAACCGTGAATAGAAAAAGACTGTTAAATCGTTGATACAGTCGCCTAGTCACCGAACCGGCCGAAAAAACATCCGACGAAGCGTCGGGTATTTTCCGTCACAGTAGTTTCACAATGCCATATGCGCTCGGGTATTGTGCCGCTCCCCCCCTCTATATACTAGTGGGCTGTGTGGCTGCCTTGACTCGCCGTTCCAGGAGTCTTGCGCCAACCCCGACCCGGGTCGCTTTGAGCGGAATCCTGAAATGAGCCAACAGTTTCAACACGATGTTCTGGTCATTGGCAGCGGCGCTGCCGGTTTGAGCCTTGCGCTGACCTTGCCCAGTCATTTGCGCATCGCCGTACTGAGCAAAGGCGACCTCGCCAACGGCTCGACGTTTTGGGCCCAGGGCGGCGTCGCTGCCGTTCTGGATGATACCGATACTGTCGAATCCCACGTCGATGACACCCTCAATGCCGGCGGTGGACTCTGCCACGAAGACGCCGTGCGCTTTACCGTCGAGCACAGTAAAGAAGCCATCCAGTGGCTGATCGACCAAGGCGTACCGTTTACCCGCGATGAACAATCCGGCACCGAAGACGGTGGATTCGAGTTTCATCTGACCCGCGAAGGCGGTCACAGCCATCGACGCATCATTCATGCCGCCGATGCCACGGGCGCAGCGATCTTCAGAACTTTGCTCGCCCAGGCCAGACTGAGACCCAATATCGAGCTGCTTGAGCAGCGGGTCGCCATCGATCTGATCACCGAAAAACGCCTGGGCCTCGAAGGCGATCGCTGCCTCGGCGCTTACGTGCTGAATCGCGGCACTGGCGAAGTCGACACCTACGGCGCACGATTCGTGATCCTCGCCTCCGGTGGCGCGGCCAAGGTCTACCTCTATACCAGCAACCCCGATGGAGCCTGCGGTGACGGCATCGCCATGGCGTGGCGTTCGGGCTGCCGGGTGGCGAATCTGGAATTCAACCAGTTCCACCCGACCTGTCTTTATCACCCGCAAGCCAAGAGTTTCCTGATCACCGAAGCCTTGCGTGGCGAAGGTGCGCACCTGAAGCTGCCCAACGGCGAACGCTTCATGCAGCGCTTCGACCCGCGTGCCGAGCTCGCGCCCCGGGACATCGTCGCCCGTGCCATCGACCATGAGATGAAGCGCCTGGGTGTCGACTGTGTCTATCTGGACATCAGCCACAAGCCCGAAGCGTTCATCAAGACCCACTTCCCGACGGTGTATGAACGCTGCCTCGAGTTTTCCATCGACATCACCAAGCAACCGATTCCCGTGGTTCCGGCGGCGCACTACACCTGCGGCGGGGTGATGGTCGATCAGAATGGTCGCACCGACGTGCCGGGGCTGTATGCCATTGGCGAAACCAGTTTCACCGGCCTGCACGGCGCCAACCGCATGGCCAGTAACTCGCTGCTGGAGTGTTTCGTCTACGCCCGTTCGGCGGCGGCGGACATTCTTGAACAATTGCCGCAGGTTTCGATTCCGATCGCCCTGCCCGTCTGGGATGCCAGCCAGGTCACCGATTCCGATGAAGACGTGATCATTGCGCACAACTGGGATGAACTGCGGCGGTTCATGTGGGACTACGTTGGCATCGTGCGCACCAACAAGCGCTTGCAACGCGCGCAGCACCGCGTGCGGCTGTTGCTGGACGAAATCGACGAGTTCTACAGCAACTATAAAGTCAGTCGGGACTTGATCGAGTTGCGCAACCTGGCCCAGGTGGCGGAGCTGATGATCCAGTCCGCCATGGAGCGCAAGGAAAGTCGCGGCCTGCATTACACCCTCGACTACCCGAACATGCTGCCGGTCGCGCTGGACACTATTCTGGTGCCGCCCACCTACGCCGACTGAATGTGAGCCTCACCCGCAGGCGTCGGTGCACATCCGCCGCCTGCGAATCCCGGGGAACGCAGATCGATCTGACCCGTCGCTCTCCTGACAGTCGAAAACGCAGCACCACGACCAACGGCAACGCCAGGCTGTCCGGCCGCAGCTGCACGGGTTGCCAACCTGAGGCCTGATTCCACAACTGCCAGCCATCGGCATCGCGACGCAAGCCGCGGTATGCCCGTGGATGCGTCAGCAAAATCTGTCGCGGCAGCAGCCAAACGCCGTGAACCACGCACAGCGTAATGCCGAGCAAAAGCGCCCAGACTGGAATCGAGAGAAGAAACAACGAACCCAGCGCGAACAGCTGGGCCACAAGATACGCCGCCAGCAACTGCCGCGAGGCATGCCAGCGGCATTCGAACGCATTACTTGGGCTGGACACGATCCAGGATCATGCGGACCATGCGCTGAAGCTCCGGATCTTCCGATTCGGCGCGTTCCATGAACCAGCCGAACATGTCCTGATCTTCGCATTCGAGCAACTTGCGGTAGCAATCGCGGTCGACGTCGTTGAGGTGCGGGTAGACCTCTTTCACGAACGGCACCAGCAATACGTCAAGCTCGAGCATGCCGCGGCGGCTGTGCCAGTAGAGGCGATTCAGTTCAACATCTTCGACCATGGAGCGCTCCTCAAATAGGCGGCAAGTATACAGCCCCGAGCCCGGTCGAACACTCGGCTTTGGTCGGGCGCCATCGATCCTTTGTGAACTACCCATTTCGAGAGCGCCCCCTTATGATGTCCCCCAGACTCTTTACCCTGCGATGACCCATGGCCGATTCTGCTTTTTTCTGCACCCTGTCCCATGAAGGCGTTCTTGCAGTCCGCGGCGCGGACGCCAGCAAATTCCTGCAAGGCCAATTGACCTGCAACCTCAATTACCTGAGCGACACCCAGGCCAGCCTCGGCGCCCGCTGCACGCAGAAAGGCCGGATGCAGTCGAGTTTCCGCATCGTGCTGGAAGGCAACGGCGTTCTGCTGGCGATGGCCACCGAACTGGTCGAACCGCAGTTGGCGGACCTGAAAAAGTATGCCGTGTTCTCCAAGTCCAAACTGACCGATGAAAGCGCCGCCTGGGTCCGCTTCGGCCTCGATCATGGCGATGTCGCTCTGAGTAGCCTGGGACTTGAGTTGCCGGCAGACACCGACAGCGTCGCGCGCCATGAAGGTCTGATCGCCATTCGCGTCTCGCCGGATCGCGCCGAACTGTGGGTCGCTGCCGATCAGGCCGACGTCACCAAGGGCAAGCTGTCCGTTCTGTTGGCCGAAGGCACTCTGAATCAATGGCTGCTGGGCCAGATCCGCGCTGGGATCGGCCAGGTCATGCCGAGCACCCGCGAGTTGTTCATCCCGCAGATGCTCAATCTGCAAGCCGTCGGCGGCGTAAGTTTCAAAAAGGGTTGCTACACCGGCCAGGAAATCGTCGCGCGCATGCAGTACCTGGGCAAACTCAAGCGCCGCTTGTATCGCCTGAGCCTGGATGCCAGCGATTTGCCCGAGCCCGGCACGCCACTGTTCTCCCCGTCCCACGGCAGTTCGATCGGCGAAGTGGTGCTGGCCGCCAACGCCGGGCAAAACATTGAACTCCTGGCCGTACTGCAAGCCGAAGCAGCAGAAGGTGGCGACATTCATCTGGGCGCTCTCGAAGGGCCGGCCCTGCACTTGCTAGACCTGCCTTATCAACTGGATCGCGATCGCGAAATCCAGCGTTAACCGCAGCACTTGTTGCAACACCCTAGAGAAAAGAAATGAGCGAGCTGGCGGATAAGGTCCAACAGGATTTGGTTGAGGCCATCGATAACGATGACCTGGTTCTGCCAACGTTACCGGAAGTGGCCCTGCAGATTCGCAAGGCCGCTGAAGATCCGGAAGTCAGTGTCAGCACCCTGAGCAAAGTGATCGGTCGTGATACGGCGTTGTCGGCGCGCCTGATCAAAGTGGTCAATAGCCCGCTGCTGCGCGCGACTCAGGAAGTGACTGACCTGCACACGGCGATCACGCGGCTGGGCGTCAACTACAGCAGTAACCTGGCGATCGGTCTGGTGATGGAACAGATTTTCCATGCCCGCTCTGAGGTGGTGGCACAGAAAATGCGCGAGGTCTGGCGTAAAAGCCTGGAAATCGCTGGCGTCAGCTATGCGCTGTGCCGCAGTTACACGCAACTCAAGCCTGATCAGGCCGCCCTCGGCGGACTGGTTCATCAGATTGGCGTGCTGCCGATTCTGACCTATGCCGAAGACCACTACGAACTGCTGTCCGACCCGGTCAGCCTCAACCATGTCATCGACCGCATTCATCCCTTGATCGGTGACAAGCTGCTCAGGGTCTGGGAATTCCCGGAAATGCTGGTGCAGTTGCCGGGGCTGTACCTGGATTTCGAACGCCAGTCGGAGCGGGTCGATTATGTCGATCTGGTTCAGGTGGCCAGCCTGTATTGCCACAAGGACACCGACCATCCGCTCGCCCGCTTTGATGTGTTTAACGTACCGGCCTTCAAGAAATTGGGGATCGATCCGGAGAGCGAGGCAATGTGCCGCGATCTGGAAGAATCACGATCGATGTTTTATTGATCATGAACACAAGCGACTGTGGCGAGGGAGCTTGCTCCCGCTCGGCTGCGCAGCAGTCGTAAACGCAAACAACGCGGTTTACCGAAAAGACTGTGGTGCATGGTTCTGGGGCTGCTTCGCAGCCCAACGGGAGCAAGCTCCCTCGCCACAGCAAGCCCCCTCGCCGCAGGTAAAATATTCACTCCCCCGCAATAAAACTCACCCGCACCTTCAACCCCGCCGACTCACCATCGTGCAGGCTGATCTGCGCCAGGTGCGCGCGACAGATCTCACCGACAATCGCCAACCCCAACCCCGAGCCAGCGACCTGCTGATTACGCCGGTAAAAGCGCTCGAACACCCGATCCCGCTCGTCAATGGGAATCCCCGGTCCGTCGTCCTCGACCTCCAGCACCGCCGGCGCCGTGACTCGCAAAATCACATTGCCGCCCGGCGGCGTGTGAGCGAGGGCGTTGTCCACCAGATTGCTCAGCAATTCGTTCAACAGCGTCGGCTCGCCGCGCAGCCACACCGGCTCGTCCGCTTCCAGCGCCAAGGCTACGCCGCGCGCATGGGCCAACGGCGCCATGGCCATGCCCAGTTCGCGCGCCAACTGACTCAGGTCCAACAACTGCGCGCCGCCCTCGGCAATCGCCCGAGCCCCGTTTTCTACTCGCGCCAGCGAAAGCAATTGATTGGCCAGGTGAGTCAGACGGTCGGTGCCTTGGGCAGCGGTTTCCAGGGTGCTGCGCCAGGTTTGCGGCTCGTTTGAACGCAAGCCCAGTTCGAGTCGCGCCTTGAGTGCCGCCAACGGCGTACGCAGTTCATGGGCAGCATCAGCGATGAATTGCGCCTGGCGCTCGAACTGCCCGCGCAGGCGCTCGGTAAAGTGGTTGAGCGCGCGCACCAGCGGCCACAATTCATGCTGCACTTCCACCAGGGGCAATGGCCGCAAATCATCCGACTGACGCTCTTCCACTGCCGTGCGCAAGCGCTCCAGCGGACGCAACGCCGCGCTGACCGCAAACCACACCATCAGCAACGCACCAACTGCCAGCATGCCCAAACGCAGCAACGTGTCCGCTGCCAGACTGCGGGCCATCGCGACTCGCGCTTCGTCGGTCTCCGCCACGCGGATTTCCGCCATGCCGTTCATGTTCGGTTCGCTCACGGGTTTGAGCAGGCTCACCACGCGTACGTTCTGCCCACGGTATTGAGCGTTATAGAAGCTCGCCAGTGCCGGATAGTCATCGGTACGCGGCGTTCCCGGGGGCGGTGGCGGCAGGTTTTCGTAACCGGAAATCAGCTTCTGATTGATGTCGTTGACCAGGTAGAAAATCCGCCCGGCGCTGTCGTATGCAAACGTATCGAGGGCCACGTAAGGCACATCGGCACTGAGACTGCCATCGCGCTGGGATACGCCGGCGGCGATGGTCCTCGCCGACGCCAGCAGAGTCCGGTCATACGCCGTGTCAGCAGCTTCGCGACCATTCCAGTACGCGCTCAAACCACTGGCCAGCATTAACACCACCAACAACAGCGCGAGGTTCCACAGCAACCGCCAGCGCAGGCTGCTGGGCTTATGCATCGCGGCTTTCCAGCAAATAGCCGAGACCGCGGAAGGTCACGATGGCGACCGGTTGGCCGTCGAGTTTCTTGCGCAGGCGGTGGACGTAGATTTCGATGGCATCCGGGCTGGCTTCTTCATCCAGGCCAAACACCTGAGAAGCCAGCTGCTCTTTGCTCATCACCCGACCCGGCCGGGCGATCAACGCTTCGAGGACCGCCTGTTCGCGGGAGGTCAGGGTCAGCAATTCTTCACCGAGGGTGAAGCGCCGAGTGTCCAGGTCATAGGCCAGCACGCCACAGCGCTGCTGACGCTCACCGCCCAGCACACTGCGCCGCAACAAGGCTTTGACCCGGGCTTCGAGTTCGGTCAGTTCGAACGGCTTGGCCAAGTAATCGTCGGCGCCGAGGTTGAGCCCGTGAACCCGGTCCTTGACGTCGCTGCGGGCGGTCAGCATCAGCACCGGCAGGTTCTTGCCCCGGGCTCGCAGGCGCGCCAGCACTTCGAATCCATCCATGCGCGGCAGGCCGACATCAAGGATCGCCACCGCGTACTCCTCGCTGCTCAAGGCCAGGTCGGCCGCCACGCCGTCGTGCAGCACATCCACGGTCAGCCCGGTGCTCTTGAGCGCCTGGGCGACGCTTTCGGCGAGCTGCAGATGGTCTTCGACGAGCAGAACACGCATGGATCTTTACCTCATTCAGGGATGGTCGACGCCATTCTTTGGCGCGGAGTTTACAGCCGCATCCGCTGCTGTGAAGCCTGAAAACTGTGAAAGCCAATTGAAAGGTTAGTGAAAGGTTGGCCCGTTAGAGTCGGCCCACGGATGGTTTCGACTGCGGACCAGCCGATCGTGCTTTGAAATGTAGCTCCCGAAAAACGCCTTGATGCGTTTTCGCCAATAAGAACAATAACGAGGTACTGCACCATGCTGGCCAGACAGCTTCAGGTATACCCGCCCCGCCCGTTTTTTCAATCCCCATCGTTCACGCTTGTCAGCGCCGATACCGGCTGCATGGCGCGAAACCGCCGCACCTGAAACATCCCCAAAAACAAAAACTCCCGTGGAGACAACAATGAATCGATCACTGCGCCGTTTCGCCCTCGCCGCCAGCTGCATGCTGTTCGCCGGCCAACTGATGGCCGAGCCAAAACGCCCTGAATGCATCGCCCCGGCCTCACCGGGTGGCGGTTTCGACCTGACCTGCAAACTGGCGCAAAGCGCGCTGGTGAACGAAAAACTGCTGACCAAACCGATGCGCGTGACCTACATGCCCGGCGGTGTCGGCGCGGTGGCGTACAACGCGGTGGTCGCTCAACGTCCGGCGGATGCCGGTACGCTGGTGGCGTGGTCCAGCGGTTCGCTGCTGAACCTGGCCCAAGGCAAGTTCGGTCGTTTCGATGAAACCAACGTTCGCTGGCTGGCCGCCGTCGGCACCAGCTATGGCGCCATCGCAGTGAAAAGCGATTCGCCCTACAAGTCCCTCGACGATCTCGTGCAAGCACTGAAGAAAGATCCAAGCAAAGTGGTGATCGGCTCCGGCGGCACCGTCGGCAGCCAGGACTGGATGCAAACCGCGCTGATCGCCAAGGCCGCCGGTATCAACCCGCGCGACCTGCGTTACGTCGCCCTTGAAGGCGGCGGTGAAATCGCCACCGCCCTGCTCGGCGGCCACATCCAGGTCGGCAGCACCGACATCTCCGACTCCATGCCGCACATCCAGAGTGGTGACATGCGCCTACTGGCCGTGTTCTCCGAGAAGCGCCTGGACGAGCCGGAAATGAAAGACATCCCGACCGCCAAAGAGCAAGGCTACGACATCGTCTGGCCGGTGGTTCGTGGTTTCTACCTCGGGCCAAAGGTCAGCGACGAAGACTACGCCTGGTGGAAAGAGGCCTTCGACAAACTGCTGGCGTCCGAAGACTTCGCCAAGCTGCGCGATCAACGCGAGCTCTTCCCGTTCGCCATGACCGGCCCGGAGCTGGACACCTACGTGAAAAAGCAGGTTGCCGACTACAAAGTGCTGGCCAAAGAGTTCGGCCTGATCCAGTGATCGCCTCTTTCTAGCGGCTGCGGCCCCTGACTGTTGGGGGCTGCGGCCCAGGAGTTCCCCATGCTCTTACAACGCATTTTTGCTTCGGTGCTGTTGCTGGCCTGTGTCGGCCTGGCACTGATGGCCTGGCCGTATCAGGCGGCTTTTTCCTACGAACCGGTGGGCCCTCGCGCGTTTCCGCTACTGATGCTCGGTTTGATGGGGCTCGGCTTGCTGTACATGGTGTTTCGGCCGACGCCGATCATCCACAGCGACGACGACCCGAAACTGGACCGTGAAACGCTGATCAAGATCGGCATCTGTGTAGTGTTGTTGCTGGTGTTCGCCGGCACCTTCGAACCCCTTGGTTTCATCGTCGCCAGCATTCTGATCGGCGTCCCCATGGCTCGCCTGTATGGCGGTCGCTGGCTACCGAGCGCGGTGATCATCAGCCTGATGGCCATCGGTCTTTACCTGCTGTTCGACAAGTTGATGGACGTGCCACTGCCCTTGGGCGTACTCGGCGTTCTGGAGAACTGATATGGATACTCTTGGCTATTTGGGTCAGGGCTTCGGCGTCGCACTGAGCCCGTATAACCTGGTGACCGCGCTCTGCGGCACCCTGATCGGTACCGTTGTCGGCCTGCTGCCCGGCCTGGGCCCGATCAATGGCGTGGCGTTGTTGATCCCGATCGCGTTCGCCCTGGGCCTGCCGCCGGAGTCGGCCCTGATCCTGTTGGCGGCGGTATATCTGGGTTGCGAATACGGCGGGCGGATCAGCTCGATCCTGCTGAACATCCCGGGCGAAGCCTCCACTGTCATGACTACTCTCGACGGCTACCCGATGGCCCGCAAAGGCCTGGCCGGTGTGGCGCTGTCGTTGTCGGCGTGGAGTTCGTTCATCGGTGCGTTCATCGCCACCTGCGGCATGGTGCTGTTCGCGCCATTGCTGGCGAAATGGGCGATTGCCTTCGGTCCGGCAGAATATTTCGTGTTGATGGTGTTCGCGATTGTCTGCCTTGGCGGCATGGCCGGCGATCGTCCGTTGAAGACGTTCATTGCCGCGCTGATCGGTCTTTTTCTGTCGACCGTTGGCATCGACGCCAACAGCGGCGTGTACCGTTTTACCGGAGACAACATCCATTTGACTGACGGCATTCAGTTCGTCGTTCTGGTGTTGGGCCTGTTCTCGATCAGTGAAATTCTCTTGCTGCTGGAAAAAACCCATCGTGGCCAGGAAGCGGTGAAAGCCACCGGCCGGATGATGTTCAACTTCAAGGAAGCGTCGGCGGTGTTCGTGGTGAACATCCGTTGCGGCTTGTTGGGCTTCATCATGGGCGTGTTGCCGGGCGCCGGCGCCACCCTCGCCAGCGCCGTGGCCTACATGACCGAAAAACGCATCGCCGGCGACAAAGGCACGTTCGGCCAAGGTGACATGCGCGGCCTCGCTGCACCGGAAACCGCCATCGGCGGTGCGGCCTGCGGCGCGCTGGTGCCCATGCTGACCCTCGGCGTTCCAGGTTCGGGAACCACGGCGGTGATGATCGGCGCGCTGTCGCTGTACAACATCACCCCCGGCCCGCTGTTGTTCCAGCAACAACCGGACATCGTCTGGGGCCTGATCGCCTCGCTGTTCGTCGCCAACGTCATGCTGGTGATCCTCAACATCCCGATGATCCGCATCTTCACCCGCATCCTCGCCGTGCCGAACTGGGCGCTGGTGCCGGTGATCGCGATCATTACCGGGATCGGCGTCTACGCGGTGCACGCCACCACCTTCGACCTGTTCCTGATGATCGGCATTGGCATCTTCGGTTACATCCTGCGCAAGCTGGACTTCCCGTTGTCGCCCGTGCTGCTGGGCTTCATCCTCGGTGGATTGATGGAACAGAACCTGCGTCGTGCGCTGTCGATCTCCAACGGTGCGCTGGAAATCCTCTGGTCGAGCCCGATCACCTTCGGTTGCTGGGTGCTGACAGCCATCATGTTGCTGATGCCGCTGCTGCGGATTTGGCGCAAACGTTCGGTTGCGCGGCGCGTTATCGCTGATGTCTGATCGAACACCCTTCAACGCCTGGTGGGGTACGCCGCTGGTCGGCGCGCTGGGCGGTTACCTCGCCAGTCTGGTCGGCTGGCCGCTGCCGTGGATGGTCGGCTCGTTGCTGGCGATCATCCTGGTGCGCTGCCTGACACCCTGGCAATTGGCGGAAATCCCTGGCGGCCGCAAGTGCGGCCAGTGGGTGGTCGGCATCGGTATCGGCCTGCATTTCACCCCGGTGGTGATGGAGCAGGTGTTGAGTCACTTCGGCTTGATCTTCTTCGGTGCGTTGATCACCAGCCTGTCCGCCGTGGTCGGGGTCTGGTTGATGCGGCGCACCGGGGAGGATCGCGCCACTGCGTTCTTTTCCAGCATGCCCGGCGGCTCCGGGGAAATGGTCAACCTCGGCGCACGTAATGGCGCGGTGCTCAGTCGCGTGGCGGCGGGGCAAAGTTTGCGGGTGCTGGTGGTGGTGCTGTGCGTGCCAGCAGCCTTCAAATACTTGTTGGGTTACGGCGCACCAGTCTTGCACCCAAGTACCGTGAATTGGTGGTGGCTGGCCCTTCTATTCCCGGCAGGTGCGCTGGCAGCCTGGCTCTGGGAACGTCTTCGTCAACCCAATCCGTGGCTGTTCGGGCCGTTGCTGGTGAGTGCGGCGGTAAGCATTGGTTGGGATTTGCACATCGGCTTGCCCAATGGCGGCAGCCAGATCGGCCAATGGCTGATCGGCAGCGGCTTGGGCTGTCACTTCAATCGGCAGTTTTTCCGTCGGGCGCCTTCCTTTATGGGGCGGACCTTGATCGGCACGGTGCTGACCATGTTGATCGCCACGGCGGCGGCACTGGGATTGAGTGCGCTGACGCATCTGGATTTGCGTTCGCTGACGTTGGGCATGATGCCCGGCGGCATTGCGGAGATGAGCCTGACGGCGGAGACCCTGCAGTTATCGGTGCCGCTGGTGACGGCGATGCAGGTGATGCGGTTGTTGTTTGTGTTGTTTCTGGCGGAGCCGTTGTTCAGGTATTGGAATCGCGAGCCGGAACAACCCTGACTCGCAACATTAGACCGCGAAGCTTTTTTAGACTGGCGGCAACCGCCACTCGATCGGCGTCTCGCCATTCTGCTCAAGAAACTTGTTGGTCCGGCTGAAATGCCCGCAACCCAGAAATCCGCGATAGGCGGACAACGGTGACGGATGCACCGAGGTCAGCACCAGGTGTTTGGTGGCATCGATCAGTTTCTGCTTGCTCTGGGCATGGGCGCCCCACAGCATGAACACAAGATGCGGTTGCTGCTGGCTGACCACTTCAATGATCCGATCCGTGAAAAACTGCCAGCCCTTGTCCTTGTGCGCATTGGCATTGGCCCGCTCCACCGTCATCGTGGTATTGAGCATCAATACGCCCTGCTCAGCCCAGCTCTGCAGGTAGCCATGACTGGGGATGTCGATGTTCAGGTCGCGCTTCAACTCTTTATAGATGTTCACTAGCGACGGCGGCGCCGGTACACCCGGTTGCACTGAGAAGCACAACCCATGAGCCTGTCCCGGGCCGTGATACGGGTCCTGGCCGAGTATGACGACCTTGACCTTGTCCAGCGGCGTGGAGTTAAGTGCGTTGAAAATCATCGGTCCAGGAGGATAGATCTCCTTGCCCGCCGCGCGCTCCTGTTGCAGGAAATTACGCAACTCTGCCATGTAGGGCTGGTCGAATTCGGCACGTAGCGCCTCCTTCCAGCCCGGTTCGAGTTTGATACGGTCGTCAGCAGTCATGGTTACATCCGGCAAAAACAATGGGGCGAACCCTAGGAAAGCCCATCGCGCTTGTCAATTGATCTGACGCAGATCCGGCACTTTCCTGTACAGCGATCATACTGAACGCTCAAATTCCCTATCGAGGTCACGATGAATCTGCACTTCGAAGAACTCACCGGCATCGACGGCGCGCGCATCGGCATCGCCAGCCTGGATGCCGAAAAGTCGCTCAACGCGCTTTCCCTGCCCATGATCAACGCCCTGCGCGATCAGATGGACGCCTGGGCCAAGGATCCGCAAATCGTCTGTGTTTTGTTGCGCGGCAATGGCGCCAAGGCCTTTTGCGCTGGCGGCGAAGTGCGCAGCCTGGTGGAAGCCTGTCGCGCTCACCCGGGGGAAGTGCCACCCTTGGCCGCGCACTTCTTTGCGGCGGAATATCGCCTGGACTTCAATCTGCACACCTTCCCCAAACCGCTGATCTGCTGGGGCCATGGTTATGTGCTCGGTGGTGGCATGGGGCTGCTGCAAGGCGCGAGCATCCGAATTGTCACGCCGAGCAGCCGTCTGGCGATGCCGGAGATCAGTATCGGTCTTTATCCCGATGTCGGCGCCAGTTGGTTTCTCTCACGGCTGCCCGGCAAGCTTGGGTTGTTTCTTGGACTGACCGGCGCACACATGAACGGTCGCGATGCGATCGACCTGGACCTGGCCGACCGTTTTCTGCTCGATGAACAGCAAGAAGAGCTGATCGAAGGCTTGCTGCAATTGAACTGGCAGGAACAGACGCCGATGCAGCTCAACAGTCTGCTCAAGGCCTTGCAGCAGGAAGCCCTCGCGCACATGCCCGAAGCGCAGTGGCTGCCCCGGCGCCAGCAGATTGATGAGCTGCTGGATGTCAGCGATGTGCGCTGCGCCTGGAAAGCCATCAGCCATCTGCGTGACCATACGGATCTGCTGTTCAGCCGCGCGGCGAAGACCATGACCGAGGGCTCGCCCCTGACTGCGCATCTGGTGTGGGAACAGATCGCCCGCGCCCGGCACATGTCGCTGGCCGAGGTCTTTCAGATGGAATACACGATGAGCCTCAATTGCTGCCGTCACCCGGAGTTCAGCGAGGGGGTGCGGGCGCGGTTGATCGACAAGGATCAGAAACCTCATTGGCACTGGCAGGACGTTAACACGGTGCCGGATGCAGTGGTGGAAGCGCACTTCCACAAGGTCTGGGAAGGGCGGCATCCGCTGGCTGATTTGTCGGAATACTAAACGAATGTGGGAGCGGGCTTGCTCGCGAAGAGGGAGTGTCAATCAGCATTATTGCCGTCTGACACACCGCCTTCGCGAGCAAACCCGCTCCCACACAGGTATTGCGTTTAGCTCATATTACCGGCGACCACCTCGGCCATCGTGATCGCCGCGACCATTATGGTCGCCTCTCCCACCGTGATTGTTGCGCCCGCCATGGCCACGGTTGTCGTTGCTCCAACCGCCGCGGTTCCGCCCGTCCCAACCATGGGCCCGGTAGTCGCCCCGTTGCGACTGGTAATAACGCGGTGCCGGTTGATAAACCCGCGGCTGATGGTAATAGCGCGGTGTTGGTTGGTAATACCGTGCCGGTGGCGCGTAGTGCCGGCGTGGCGGCGTGTAGTAACCGCCGCCACCTGAATAATAAGGGCCGCCACCGGAATAATAGGCGGGCGCTGGCGAGGTATAGACCTCGGAACTGTAGTAGCTGCCTCCTCCATCGGAATAGGGTACGCACGCACCAAGAGACAATCCCACTACTGCAATCAGAAGAATTCGGCGGAGCTGTTTTCGACAGAGCATGGCGGCCTCCTGGACCGCGAGTGAGCCACACCAGCGACGCTGGCAGGCGACAGTCAATTATTCGGTGACTGTCGAAAGATCAGACATCGATTTCGAAATCTGGTGCGTTCTTGAAACAGATTGAAACAAGTCGCCGATGAAAGGTTTTTCATCTATTCACCCGCCGATTAATGGTGGCCATGACGATATCCACCCCCGTGATGACGTGATCCGTGCCCGCCCCAATAGAAGTAGCGATAGCCGCCGTAAAAGCGTGGGCCGTAGTAATAGCGGGGACCGTAATAGTAGGAATAAGGGGAATAGCCGGGGTAGTAATAGGGCGCGGAATAAACATCGTAGCCTCCGGCGTAGTAATAGCAGCCGGACAAGCCCAGACCGAGAACGACACCGAACAACAGTCGACGAAACATGGCGGCCTCCTGAAAGACCACAACCGGAACAGGCCGGCTGACACCCCTTTTGACTGGCAACATTGCGCCGAGTGCCGAGCAGCGCGGACCTTCGGATCAGCGGCCAGTCCGATCCATTGCGGTGCACCCGCGCACCATCACAAGGCAGCCCGACCTCCCTGCCCCAACGGACTACTCGCGTAACTCCCCACGCTAGAGCCCTCAAGCCAACTTGGCACGGCTCTCGCTTTAGCAAACCCGTGCAGGAGTCATCACAGGTTCGCGGCACCACAATTTGCAATGGCTGACTAGGGTTCCGGCTCGCTAAGGCGAGTGGCTGGTCCGAGAGTTGGCGACCTCCAGTTGAGGTTACACGGCGGGACAAAAGCCCGGGAGACAAGCCACCGTTCGCGGTGCCGCGTTGACTCCTGCCCGCCCTTGATCAACTGGAGAACCACCCATGCTCAAGCTTCGTTTACCCGCCCTCCTCGCCGCTGCTTTCGCGGCCCTCGTGAGCGTCTCGTCCCAGGCCGCCCAGAAAGACCACTTCAGCGTCTGCTGGACCATTTACGCCGGCTGGATGCCGTGGGAATACGCCGGCAGCCAAGGCATCGTCGACAAATGGGCGAAGAAGTACGGCATCAAGATCGATGTCGTGCAGCTCAACGATTACGTCGAATCCATCAACCAGTACACGGCCGGCCAGTTCGACGGTTGCACCATGACCAACATGGACGCGCTGACCATCCCGGCGGCAGGCGGCGTCGACAGCACCGCGCTGATCGTCAGCGACTTCTCCAACGGCAACGACGGTGTCGTGCTCAAGGGCGACGGCAAGAAAGTCACCGACCTCAAGGGCATGGACGTCAATCTGGTCGAGCTGTCGGTCTCGCACTACCTGCTGGCGCGGGCGCTGGATTCAGTCGATCTCACCGAGAAAGACCTCAAAGTGGTGAACACCTCTGACGCCGATATCTCGGCCGCCTTTAACACCGATCAGGTCAACGCCGTCACCACCTGGAACCCGATGCTTTCGGACATCAAGGCCAAGCCCGGGGTGACCGAAGTCTTCAACTCCAGCCAGATCCCCGGCGAAATCATGGACATGATGGTGGTCAACAGCGCCACCCTCAAAGACAACCCGGCCCTGGGCAAAGCGCTGACCGGCGCCTGGTTCGAAGTGGTCGCGTTGATGAACGCGAAAAACGCCGCCAGCAAAACTGCGCTGGAACACATGGCCAAAGCTTCGGGCACCGACCTGGCCGGTTTCCAGGCGCAACTCGACACCACCAAATTGTTCGCTACGCCCAAGGAAGCCCTGGACTTCTCCACCAGCAAGCAGCTGCCGGAAACCATGCGCAAAGTCGCCGAGTTTTCGTTCCAGCACGGCTTGCTCGGTGAAGGCGCCAAGGACACCAGCGCGGTCGGCATGGCCTTCGCCAATGGCGTGACCAGCGGCGACAAGACCAACCTCAAGCTGCGCTTCGACCCGACCTACGTGCAGATGGCCGCTGACGCCAAGCTGTAAACCGGAGGACTGGCCATGCGCCTGATCAATCGCCACCCGGATCGCCCGAGTCGCCTGCTGTTGGTGATCCTGCCGTTCGCCCTGGTGCTGTTCGCCTACTTCATGGGCTCGGCCGAGCGGCTGATGGATAACCCCAACGACAAGCTGCTGCCTAGTGCCGTGCAGATGACCGACGCGGTAAAACGCCTGGCCTTCACTGCCGACACGCGCACCGGTGAATACCTGTTGTGGCAAGACACCGCGTCCAGTCTGCGACGCCTGGCCATCGGCCTCGGTATCAGCGCGTTGGCCGGGCTGTGCCTGGGCATCGCCGCCGGGACGTTGCCGCTGTTTGGCGCGCCGTTGTCACCGTTGCTGACCGTACTGTCGATGGTGCCGCCACTGGCGATTCTGCCAATTCTGTTCATCGTCTTCGGGCTGGGGGAATTGTCGAAAGTGATGCTGATCGTGATCGGCATCACCCCGTGCCTCGCTCGTGATCTGGAACAGCGTGCCCGGGAAATTCCGGTCGAGTTGCTGATCAAGGCCCAGACCCTCGGCGCGTCAACCTGGACGCTGATGTTGCGCGTGGTGCTACCGCAATTGTTACCACGGCTGCTGATCTCGCTGCGGTTGATGCTGGGTTCGGCGTGGTTGTTCCTGATCGCTGCCGAAGCCATCGCCTCTACCGACGGCCTCGGCTACCGGATTTTCCTGGTGCGCCGTTACCTGGCGATGGACGTGATTCTGCCGTACGTGGTGTGGATCACCCTCCTCGCCTGGCTGATGGATTGGGGCCTGAAGCGCCTGACTCAGCGTGCGTTCCCCTGGTATGAAGGAGCCCGCGCATGAGCTTCATCACGGTAAAAAACGTCTGGCAGCAATACGCCGATCAGGTGGTGCTCGAAGGTTTGAACCTGAACGTCAACGAGGGTGAGTTCTGCACCCTGGTCGGCGCATCGGGTTGTGGCAAATCCACCTTCCTTCGACTGCTACTCGGTCAGGAGCGCGCCAGTCGCGGCGAGATTCTGCTGGATGGCCAGACGCTGGCCGGTGAGCCTGATTCGAGCCGTGGCGTGGTGTTCCAGCGTTACTCGGTGTTCCCGCACCTGACCGTGCTGGACAACGTCGCCCTCGGCCTCGAAATGCCGCGTTCGCCGCTGCTCGGGCGCTTGTTCGGCAGCGCTAAAAAAGACGCCCGCGAACAAGCCTCGGTGTTATTGCACAAAGTCGGCCTCGGCCACTCGCTGGACAAGCACCCGGCGCAGCTCTCCGGCGGCATGCAACAACGGCTGGCCATCGCCCAGGCGCTGATCATGAAACCCCGGGTGTTGCTGCTCGATGAACCGTTCGGCGCGCTCGATCCGGGCATCCGCAAAGACATGCACGCCTTGCTGCTGGAGCTGTGGCGCGAGACGCAACTGACGGTGTTCATGGTCACCCATGACCTGTCCGAAGGTTTCAGCCTCGGCACCCGTTTGCTGGTGTTCGACAAGATCCGCGTCGACCCGCACGCCCCCGGCGCCTATGGCGCGCGCATCACCTACGACATCCCTTTGAACAGCGACCGCCGCGTCAATCGCGCCGCCGTCGACGCCTTGCCGGCTGAACTGGCGGGCACGCTTCGTATCGCTTAGAGGAATTTTGAAATGACTGATTCGACTCAACTGTTCCCGCCCTTCGCCGAAGAAATGCTCCCCGGCGGCGGCCATCGTTCGTTCGTCTTGAAACGCGGCCAATTGCTGCGTCTGACCGACCTGCGCGGCGGCGCCAACGTCAGCCTGACTTTGCTCAATGCCAATGAAAAAACCGAGCGCCTGAACCTCCCCGACAGCCTCAAATGCCAACACACCGCCAAGCTCACCACTGGCCACTGCCTGTACTCGGACATGGGCCGCGTGCTGGCGGCGATCACCGCCGACACCTGCGGTTGGAGCGACAGCCTCGGCGGCGTGCTCTGCGCTGAAGAAGTCGCGGAAAAATACGGCGCCGGTCGTTATCAGGAGCTGCGCAACGGCTTCTTCCGCAACGGCACCGACAACCTGTTGGTGGAACTGGGCAAGTGGGGTTTGGGCCTGTCCGACTTGCTGATGACGCTCAACCTTTTCAGCCGCGTGAACGTCGATGAGGCCGGGCGTTTCCACTTCGTCGAAGGCAACTCGAAGGCTGGCGACTACATCGAGTTGTACGCGCCGATGGACACGCTGGTGGTCCTCACTGCGTTGCAACACCCGATGGACCCATCACCTGAATACGCCCCCAAGCCCTTGAAGTTGAGCTGGATGAACGCCGACGCCAGCGTCGCCGAACACTGCCGCACCTCGCGCCCGGAAAACGAGCGCGGCTTCATCAACACCGACCGCCTGTTCGCCTGAGGATCGCTGCCATGTCACTTGCAATCGCTACCGCACAACAGTCTCCTGAAACCGCGATCTACCGCGCCACCATCCCGGCCGGCGAACCGTGGCTGATGGAGGTCAAGGCTGGCCAGACGTTGCGCATCCTCGACCTGGAAGGCAATCAGGCCGTCGATACCTTGTTCTACAGCGTCGCCAATCCCAAGGAGCGTTACGACGTGCAGCGTACGTTGCGCCGGCAGAACAGCGTCTACCTGAGCACCGGCAGCGTGCTGTACTCCAACCTCGGCAAACCGATGCTGACCATCGTCGCCGACACTTGCGGGCGTCACGACACCCTCGGCGGCGCCTGCGCGCAAGAGAGCAACACCGTGCGTTACGCGTTGGAGAAACGCTACATGCACAGCTGCCGCGACAACTACCTGCGGGCGTGCGTCCACGACGGGCGACTGGGCAAGGGTGACATCGGGCCGAACATCAACTTCTTCATGAACGTGCCGGTCACCGCCGATGGCGGGCTGACCTTTGAAGACGGCATTTCGGCACCTGGCAAGTACGTCGACCTGCGGGCCGAGATGGACGTGATCGTGCTGATCTCCAACTGCCCGCAACTGAACAACCCGTGCAATGCCTACAACCCGACCCCTGCGGAGCTTTTGGTATGGAACTGAAATTAGCGCGGTTGCGGCGATGGTTGTTTGCCCTGTGCCAGGCCCGTTCCGGGCAGTGCCTCAAAAAGTAAAAACACCCCAATCCAAATGTGGGAGCGAGCTGTGGCGAGGGGATTTATCCCCGTTGGGGCGCGAAGCGCCCCTAAAAAACGGGACTGCTGCGCAGCCCAACGGGGATAAATCCCCTCGCCACAGCCCGCTCCCACAGGTTCAGTGGTGTTCTGAAGAGTTGTGATTTTGCCGTCGGGGACGACCCCGGCGCTCATCGAAAAACTGCGGGACGGCCCGCATCCCCTCCGGGGTCTATGCCATGTTCGAAAAAGTCCTGATTGCCAACCGTGGCGCCATCGCCTGCCGCATCCTGCGCACTCTGCGTGAAGTGCAGGTCAAGGGCGTTGCCGTTTACTCCGAAGCGGATGCCGCGAGCCTGCACATCCTGCAAGCCGATGAAGCCCACAGCCTCGGTGAAGGCGCGGCCGCCGGCACCTATTTGGCGGTCGACAAAATCCTCGCCATCGCCAAAGCCACCGGCGCCACGGCGATCCACCCCGGCTACGGTTTCCTCTCGGAAAACGCCGCGTTCGCCGAGGCCTGCGAAGCCGCCGACATCGCCTTCATCGGCCCCACGCCAGAGCAACTGCGCGTGTTCGGCCTCAAGCACACCGCGCGCGCCCTGGCCAAGCAACATGGCGTGCCGATGCTCGAGGGCACCGAACTGCTCGACAGCCTCGACGCGGCGCTGATTGCGGGCGATCAGGTCGGCTACCCGGTGATGCTCAAAAGTACCGCTGGCGGTGGCGGCATCGGCATGCGCGTATGCCGCAGTGCGGCGGAATTGAGCGAATCCTTCGAAGCGGTGAAACGCCTCGGCCAGAACAACTTCAGCGACGCCGGTGTGTTCATCGAGAAGTACATCCAGCGCGCCCGCCACCTGGAAGTTCAGGTGTTCGGCGACGGTCGCGGCGAAGTGATTGCCCTCGGCGTGCGCGACTGCTCCGTACAGCGGCGCAATCAGAAAGTCCTCGAAGAAACACCCGCGCCGAACCTGCCCAACGGCATGGCCGAAGAACTCTGCGCGGCGGCAATCAAACTGGCGAAAGCGGTGAATTACCGCAGCGCCGGGACTGTGGAGTTTGTCTTCGACAGCGAAGACCAACGTTTCTACTTCCTGGAAGTGAACACCCGTTTGCAGGTGGAACACGGCGTCACCGAGCAAGTGTGGGACGTCGATCTGGTGCGCTGGATGGTGGAACTGGCGGCCGGTGATTTGCCGCCATTGAGCGACTTGCGCCAAAACTTGAAAGCCAACGGTCATGCGATTCAGGCACGGCTGTATGCCGAAGACCCGGGTCGTGATTTCCAGCCGAGCCCAGGCTTGCTGACCGCCGTGAACTTCCCCGCCGCCGATGGCCAACACCTGCGCATCGATACCTGGGTCGAGGCCGGTTGCGAGATCCCGCCGTACTTCGACCCGATGATCGCCAAGGTCATCTGCTGGGCGCCGACCCGTGAAGAGGCCGCTGCCGATCTGCATCAGGCGTTGGGCGACAGTCTGCTCTACGGCGTGGAAACCAATCGCGATTACCTGCGGCAAATTCTGCTCGATGCGCCGTTCGCCAGCGGTCAGCCGTGGACCCGTTGCCTGGAAGGTTTGGTGTATCAGGCCCACACCTTTGAAGTGCTCAGCGCCGGTACTCAGACCAGCGTTCAGGACTATCCCGGCCGTCTCGGTTACTGGGCGGTGGGCGTGCCGCCGTCGGGGCCGATGGACAGTCGCGCGTTGCGACTGGCCAATCTTTTGCTGGGGAATGACGAAGGCGCGGCGGCGCTGGAAATCACCATGAGCGGACCGTCGCTGCGCTTCAATTGCGATGCGGTGGTCGCGGTCACCGGGGCCGTCATTCCACTGGCATTGAACGGTGAAACCGTCGCGATGAACACGGCGCTGCTGATTCCGGCCGGCGCCACGTTAAGCCTCGGCACCATTGCCGGTGCCGGCGCTCGCAGTTATCTGTGCCTGCGCGGTGGTTTGCAGGTGCCGGATTATCTGGGTAGCAAAAGCACGTTCACGCTGGGTCAGTTTGGTGGGCATGGCGGTCGTGCGTTGCGGGCGGGTGATGTGTTGCATGTGCCTGCATTGATCGACCGCAGCGTCGGTCAGCAACTGGACCACGTCACCGAGTTACCTGTCGTGCGGCAGATCCGGGTGATCTACGGGCCGCATGGCGCTCCGGAATACTTCACCGAGAATTACATCGGCACTTTCTTCGCGACCCAGTGGGAAGTGCATTTCAACTCCAGCCGTACCGGCGTGCGATTGATCGGGCCGAAACCTGAATGGGTGCGTGCAGACGGGGGTGAAGCGGGGCTGCATCCGTCGAACATTCATGACAATCCGTATGCCATTGGCGCGGTGGATTTCACCGGGGACATGCCAGTGATCCTGGGGCCGGATGGCCCAAGTCTGGGCGGGTTTGTCTGCCCGGTGACGGTGATTGAGGCGGATCTTTGGCAGCTTGGGCAGCTGAAGGCTGGGGACAAAGTCCAGTTCTCACCGGTCGACATCAAAACCGCCCGAAATCTCGCCTTGAAATGGAATACCCCTTGTGGGAGCTGGCTTGCCAGCGATGGGGACCGAGCAGACACCGCATCAGCTTCATCGCTGGCAGGCCAGCTCCCACAGGGTCTGGTGTCGCCGGTGGTGTTGGATTTGGGTCAGGACGATACGCGTCTGGTTGCGAGGTTGTCGGGGGACACTCACCTGCTGCTGGAAATCGGCGCACCTGAACTTGACCTCGTCCTGCGCTTTCGCGCCCACGCCCTGATGCAAGCCCTGGAAAGCAAACACCTCCACGGTGTGATCGACCTCACCCCGGGCATCCGCTCGCTGCAAGTGCACTACCAACCCGAGCAACTTCCCTTGGCCGATCTGCTCGGCATCATCGCCGGCGAATGGGACGCCGTGTGCGCCGCCAAAGACCTGCAAGTGCCATCGCGCATCGTGCATTTACCGCTGTCCTGGGACGATCCGGCCTGCCAGTTGGCGATCGAGAAATACATGACCACCGTGCGCAAGGACGCACCGTGGTGCCCGAGCAATCTGGAGTTCATCCGCCGCATCAACGACCTGCCGAACCTCGACGAAGTGCAGCGCACGGTGTTCGACGCCAGCTATCTGGTAATGGGCCTCGGTGACGTTTACCTCGGCGCACCGGTCGCCACCCCGCTCGATCCGCGCCATCGCCTGGTCACCACCAAGTACAACCCGGCCCGCACCTGGACCGCGGAAAACTCGGTGGGCATCGGTGGCGCCTATATGTGCGTGTACGGCATGGAAGGTCCCGGCGGTTATCAGTTTGTCGGACGCACGTTGCAGATGTGGAACCGCTACCGCGAAGTCGCCGCGTTCGACGGCAAACCGTGGCTGCTGCGCTTTTTCGACCAGATCCGTTTCTACCCCGTGAGCGCCGATGAACTGTTGCGCATCCGCCGCGATTTCCCGCTCGGGCGTTTCGATCTGAACATCGAGCACAGTCAACTGAACCTCGCGGATTACCAGGCCTTTCTGACAAAAGAAGCCGAGACCATCGCCGCGTTTCGCGATCAGCAGCAAGGTGCGTTCAACGCTGAACGCGAACGCTGGATCGCCAGCGGCCAGGCACATTTCGACAGCGAAGAACCGGATCCGGAAGTGACCGAAGACGCACCGCTCGCCAGCGGTGAAATGAGCGTCGACAGCCACATCGCCGGCAACCTCTGGCAGGTTCAGGTCGAGACCGGCAGCCGCGTCGCCGCCGGGGATGTGCTGGTGATTCTGGAGTCGATGAAGATGGAAATTCCGCTGCTCGCACCCATGGCCGGCGTGGTGCGCGAGATTCGCGTGCAACCGGGTTCGGCGGTGCGTGCCGGACAGCGCGTCGTGGTGCTGGAACTCGACTGAACCCATTTGAAAAAGGATTAACCCGATGAACATCAATCTGCAACTCGACGCCCTGCGCAGCGCCTATCGCCTCGGCAACATCACGCCCCGTCAATTGCTGCTGGGCCTGCGTGACAAAGCCGCGGCGCTGAACCCGGACTATCACCTGTTCATCCACTTGCTCAGTGTTGAAGAACTGGAGCCGTACCTCGCCGCGCTCGACGGTCGCGACCTCGACAGCCTGCCGCTGTACGGCGTGCCGTTCGCGATCAAGGACAACATCGACCTGGCGGGCATTCCCACCACGGCGGCGTGCCCTGAGTTTGCCTACGTGCCGGATCAGTCGGCGACCATCGTCGAGCAGTTGCTGGCGCTGGGCGCGATTCCGCTGGGCAAGACCAATCTTGATCAGTTCGCGACCGGGTTGAACGGTAGTCGCTCGCCGTATGGTGCGTGCCCGAACAGCGTGTTGTCGGAGTATCCGTCGGGCGGTTCCAGTGCCGGCTCTTCGCTGGCGGTGGCGCTGGGCGTGGCGAGTTTTTCATTGGGCACGGACACGGCGGGGTCGGGACGTGTGCCAGCGGCGCTGAACAATCTGGTCGGATTGAAAGCCACCAAAGGGCTGATCTCCACGGCGGGTGTGGTGCCGGCCTGTCGCACGCTCGATTGCGTCACGACGTTCACCGCGACGGCCCGGGAAGCCAGTCAGTTGCTGGCGCTCACCGCACATCTTGATCCGCGAGATGAATACAGCCGCCGCAACCCGCTGTGGAATGACGGCTCGGCGTTCGGCACGCCGCGTCCTTTCCGTTTCGGTGTGCCGCGAGCGCAGGACCTGGAATTCTTCGGTTGCCCCGAAGGGCCGTTGTTGTTCGGTGATGCCATCGATCAGCTCAAGGCGTTGGGGGGTGAAGCGGTGGAACTGGATCTGACGCCGTTCCTCGAAGCGGCGCGGCTGCTCTATGAAGGCCCGTGGGTGGCCGAGCGTTACAGCGTGGCCGGCGAATTGATGGAGCAGAATCCTGAAGCCGTGTTGCCGGTGATTCGCGCGGTGTTGGCCAAGGCGCCAGCGGTGACGGGCGTGCAGACGTTCCGTGCCCAGTATCGGCTGCAAGCCCTGAAAGCGCTGTGCGACCAGGCGCTGGAAAACCTTGATTGTGTCGTTACGCCCACCCTTGGTCGCCCCGTTACTCTGGCGGAACTGGTCGCCGAACCGGTGTTGCGCAATTCAGAACTGGGTTACTACACCAACTTCATGAACCTGCTCGATTACGCGGCCGTCGCCGTGCCCAGCGGATTTATGGGCAATGGTTTGCCGTGGGGCGTGACGGTGTTTGGTCGGGCGTTTACCGATCAGTATTTGTTGGGGGTGGCGGATGCGTTTCAACATTGTCCGACGGTTGCTGCATCGACAACCGTCGCCCGCAATGACCGCGCACGGCTGGTGGTCTGTGGCGCGCATCTGGATGGGTTGGCGTTGAACTGGCAATTGAAGCGACGCGGGGCTCGGTTGGTCGAGACGACGTTTAGCTCGCCGGACTATCAGCTGTATGCGTTGGCCGGTGGCCCGCCGTTTCGTCCGGGGATGGTGCGGGTGAAGGATGGCGGCGTGGCGATTGCGGTGGAGGTGTGGGAGTTGCCGAGCAGTGAGCTGGGCTCGTTTCTGACCGGCATTCCGGCGCCGCTGGGGTTGGGCAAGGTGCAACTGGCGGATGGGCGTTGGGAAAGTGGGTTTATTTGTGAGGGGTATGGGTTGGAGGGTGCGGTCAATATCAGCCATTTCGGGGGATGGCGTGCATATCTGACAGATCTGCAGTGATTTCTCGATTCGCGGGCAAGCCCGCTCCCACAAGGGCCGCGTTATCCCAGTGGGAGCGGGCTTGCCCGAGAAGGCGTCGGTCCATGCGCCACAGCCCCTGATCCTTACCGATTCACCCTGCAAATGCAGGAGTCATTTCCCCGCAGTGCCATTAGAATGCCTGCCATCGGGTCACTGCCAACGGAATCGTCATGCCGCTTCACTCGCCGCTGTATTCGCAACGTTCGTTGGTCCTCACGCTCATCGCGTTGCTGGGCGCAGGCTTTCTGGCGACTTCGTTCCTCAGTTACTACGCCTCGCGAGCGTCCATCCGCGACAGCATCGTCAACACCGAACTGCCGCTGACATCGGACACGGTCTACTCGGAAATCCAGAAAGATCTTGTCAGACCGATCCTGATTTCTTCGATGATGTCCCGCGACACCTTCATGCGTGACTGGGTGGTAAACGGCGAGCAAGACCCCGAGAAAATGACCCGTTACCTCAACGAGGTCATGACCCACTACGGCGCCTACACGGCATTTTTCGTCTCCAACACCAGCCTCACTTACTACCACGCCAAGGGCGTGCTCAAACAGGTCAAGTCCACTGAACCCCGCGATGCCTGGTATTTCCGCGTCCGCGACATGGCCGATCCCTACGAGATCAACGTCGACCCGGACCTGGCCAACAAGGACAACCTGACCTTCTTCATCAACTACAAGGTCTACGACTACAACAACCGCTTCATCGGCGCCGCGGGCGTGGGTCTGACAGTCGATGCGGTGATCAAGCTGATCGACAAATATCAGCAGCGCTACCAGCGCAGCGTGTATTTCGTCGACAACTTCGGCCGCCTGGTGCTCACCGGCGCCGAGGGCGGCCCGCAAGGCGCACACATCGGCCAGAAACTCGGCGAACTCGACAGCATGAAAGGCCTGGTCAGCCAGCTGCCAAAACCCCACAGCGGCAGCTACGAATATTCCGTCCACGGCCAGGGACATTTCCTCAACGTGCGGTTCATTCCGGAGCTGAACTGGTACCTGTTCGTCGACAAGCGTGAAGACGGTGCCCTCAGTGAAATCCGCCAGTCGCTGTACCTCAATCTGCTGATTTGCCTGTTCGTCACGCTGATCGTGCTGGTTCTGCTCAACCGGGTGATCAAGCGTTACCAGGGCAAGATCCAGGCGCAAGCGACGCTTGATAGCCTAACCGAACTGCCGAACCGCCGGGGCTTCGACCTGCTGGCGGCACAAGCCATGCTCGAAGCCCAGCGCGAGCCCAAGCCGCTGACCGCGTTATTGCTGGATCTGGACCACTTCAAGGTCTTGAACGACACCTACGGTCACTTGGCCGGCGATCAGGTGCTGATCGGCTTCGCGCGGGATCTGCAGAGTTGCCTGCGGCACTCCGACATCGTCTGCCGCTGGGGGGGTGAAGAGTTCATCGTGTTGCTCAAGGACACCGACGGTGAGACCGGTCTGATGATCGCCGAGAAAATTCGTCAACATGTCGAGCAACAGCGTTATGCCTACGACGGCAAGGAACTGCAGCTGACAGTCAGCATCGGCCTTACCACCTTGCAGGTCGATGAAACCTTGCACACCCTGCTGTCTCGGGCCGATCATGCGATGTACCGCGCCAAACAGGCCGGCCGTAACCGAACCTGCGTGGAAATGCCTCACTCCAGTTATGAATAAGCCTGCATGAACAAGCCTGACCAATGCCCCGCCTGCGGCGCCTCCAACGCCTGCACCCTGGCCGACCCGCGCACCGTCGATCAGGCGTGCTGGTGCTTTGGCGTCAGTATCGATCCGGCGGTGCTCGAAGCGCTGCCGGCCGAACTGCGCGACAAGTCCTGCTTGTGCCCGCGTTGCGCCGAAGTCGAGGCGCAGTTGTAAGCAGCCACCCTGCTGATCACGTAAGATACGCGCCCCTTTTCCTGGTGAACCACAGCCATGCGCGTTGACCGTTTCCTCAGCAACCTGCCGCGCTTCAACCGTAAGCAGGTGCGCCTGTTGCTGGTGGAAAAGCGCGTTCGGGTTGACGGAAAAGTCGTCAGCGACCCGCATGCCGAGGTGCTCGAGTTCAGTCGCGTCGAGGTCGATGACGAAGTGCTGCAAATCGGCAAACCTGCACGCTACTTCATGCTGCACAAACCGCCCGGCTGCGTCAGCGCCACCCGCGACCCGGAGCACCCGACCGTACTAGACCTGATCCATGAGCCGGACAGCGATGACCTGCACATCGCCGGGCGCCTGGATTTCAACACCACCGGCCTGATGCTGATCACTAACGACGGCAGCTGGTCGAGGCGCCTGACCCAACCGCAGACCAAACTGCCCAAGGTCTATTACGTCGAGACCGAGCAGGAGATTGGCCCGCAATACGCACTGAAATTCACCGAAGGCCTGTACTTCGCCTTCGAAGACCTCACCACGCAACCCGCCGAGCTGATCGTGCTCGGGCCGAAGTCAGCGCGTCTGAGCATCGTCGAGGGCCGGTATCACCAGGTGAAGCGGATGTTCGGCCACTTCGACAACAAGGTGCTGCGCTTGCACCGCGAAAGCATGGGCCCGCTGGTGCTCGATAACGCGCTAAAACCGGGCGAGTACCGCGCATTGCGCACCGAAGAGATCCATTTGATCTAAGCAGCCTACCGCTCAGCAGAAGTTGTCGAACAATTTACGAATGACACTTGCGCGATGACGTGACCCCTGCTTGAATCAGGACGTCGGCCGAAATGTGACCGACAAGTCACAACATACTTCTAAGAAACTTTTTGCCGGTTAGAGAACCCTCAGGTTCCGCCTCAGACCGGCAGACTGCCCGCCAATAACAATACCCGTCGACCTGCTGTAACGGATCGACATGGGCCTCCAAATTTCAGGCGTATGCCTACCTGTCACAAAGCTCGTGCAATCTCATTTGCGCGCATACCCGCTTGCTTGGAGTCTGATGACATGAGGCCAGAAATCGCTGTGCTGGATATACAGGGTCAGTATCGGGTTTACACGGAGTTCTATCGCGCAGACGCCGCAGAGAAGACCATCATCCTGGTCAACGGCTCGATGGCCACGACTGCGTCGTTTGCACAAACCGTGAAAAATCTTCACCCGCAGTTCAATGTGGTTTGCTACGACCAGCCCTACGCGGGCAAGTCAAAAGCCCACAACCTGCATGAGAAATTGCTGACCAAGGAAGTCGAAGGGCAGATCCTCCTGGAGCTGATCGACCACTTCGCCGCCGAACACGTGCTGTCGTTTTCCTGGGGTGGCGCCGCGACCCTGGTCGCCCTGGCCCAGCAGCCACGGCGCATCGAAAAAGCCGTGATCAGCTCGTTCTCCCCGGAGATCAACGCGCACATGCTCGACTACCTCGAGCGCGGCATCGACTACCTCGGCAGCCGGGATGGCGATCGGGTCGGCAACCTGGTGAACAGCACCATCGGCAAACACTTGCCGACACTGTTCAAACGTTTCAACTATCGCCACGTCAGCTCGCTCGCCGAGCATGAATACGGGCAGATGCACTTCCACATCAGCGACCTGCTCCACAGCGATCGCCAGTGCTTCCTCAAGGCCGCAGAAAAAATCAACGTACCCGTGCTGTTCATGAACGGCGAATGGGACGAATACACCGCCGCCGATGGCGCCCGGTTGTTCGCCAACCACGTGCAAAACGCCACCTTCAGCACCTTGCAGGCTACCGGCCACTTTCTCGACATGGAGCACAAAGCTGCCTGCCGAGACAGCCGCGACGCATTGCTGGGCTTCCTGAAACCGGCGCAACACGCCAGCCGACCGCGTTACCACTACGTCCAGGACCAACATGCATTGGCCATCTGAAACAGCGTCATCGCGAGCAAGCTTCGCCCTACAGTGTTGAACGCATTCCTGTAGGCGCGAGGCTTGCCTGTGATAGATCGTTTCACCTGCGCTAAACGCATCGCGCGCAAAGAAAAACTTCATTTCCACGCGCACATCTGGTACAAAGTCAGCCGCTCTGAGCGGGTGTCGTATAATGGCATTACTCCAGCTTCCCAAGCTGATAACGAGGGTTCGATTCCCTTCACCCGCTCCAATCGAATTTTTGTCTCACGTTGTTTTTTGACGGGGGATGCAGGTAAATAAAAAACCGGCCTTGATGGCCGGTTTTTTTGTGGGTGGGGTTTGTGTTTCAGGGCGGAAATTAGCGTTTTCGCGCAAAAGTGATGTTTTGTTAGCGTTTTTCTTGCCTCATTAACAGATTTCATCATTGCAAGTCGGTTTCACACCCCTTGCGAAGCATTGCGGCATGGCACGGTGAAAAGCCATTTATCGCACGCCGCAAGAGGTCAAGGCGGAGCTGAGAACGGCGAGCATCCTCAAGGGTGGCAGGGTTGTATTCAACATCGGCGGCAACAAATATCGAGTGATTCTGGCAATCGACTTTCTGCGACAGCTTGGTTTCATACGATTCGTCGGCACCCACGCCCAATATGATCAGATCAACGCGGAGACCGTGTAATGGACATTAAACCGATTCGCAGCCAAGAAGATCTGACCGCTGCATTTGCTCGTATAGAGCAACTGTGGGGGGCAGACATTGGTTCGCCTGAAGGTGATGAGCTGGAAATTCTGGCGCTGCTCATCGAAAAGTACGAAGACGAGCATTACCCAATGCCGCCCTCCGATCCGATTGAGGCCATTAAATTTCGTATGGACCAGCAAGGCCTGACTCCTCGCGACCTGGAACCCTTCATTGGTACGAGCGGGCGCGTGTCCGAAGTGCTGAACCGCAAGCGCAAACTGAGCTTGTCGATGATCAAACGTCTGCACGACGGGTTGCGGATACCTTACGAAAGTTTGCTTGCGGGTGTTGCCTGATGTGCAGCCCTGACAAAAAACCGGTCCTTGATGGCCGGTTTTTTGTAGGTGGGATTCAGGTGATTTTTCCTGCTGAGGAAGTGGCAGAAATCTGCGTACAGGCTTAAATCATTGCAAGGACGGGACACTGCGTCAGCGTCTCTATTCTTTCCGCTCTACCATCTGCTTTATTTTTACGGCCTTTTCAAAATGGTCGAGCTTGTGCTCAGCGATCCACCATTGGGCAGCTTCCATTAAAAGCACTGGATCATCATTTTTGTTCGCGAAGAAAGCATAGAAAGAGAGCCCGACAGTCGGCCCCTTCTGCTCCATTTTCTTGTTGCAAACCTCGATCATCTTTTCCCTCAAGCTTTCTCGCATGATTTCTCTCAATCCATTAATGGTCTCGGTCGCGGCCAAATTCGGTACCAATTGCCCATCTTTTGGGGCTTCGAGCGAAGCCGACTTTCAGAAAGGCAAGGTCCTACACGACGGTGGGAATTGTCCGTAGACTTGCGCATTGCTGTCCATTTGCATCGAGGCCTATAGTCGAGCCGGCGCCAAAATGGCGCTTCGGGTTTGGCGACTCGATCCAATGAACAAAAGCTTCCGAGCAGTTTTCGGATCGCTTTAAAGCACTTGGCTGCCTGCTTTTTGGTGGCTGTGCGCGGGAGACCTTCGGGTCTGCCGGGTTGTCCATTGTCCGGTTCGCCAACCTGCGTACAGCTGCCACCCTTTTCGTTTGGCGACGATTGAGTGGTAGACCTCTTAACCCAATGGAGCTCTACTCATGAACGAATACATGGCTTTAACCAGCAACGCCGACGACCTTCCCTCCCTGTTCGTCAACACCACGCAACCGCTGCATTCACTGCTCAGCACCGCCAGTTACAGAATCAGGGCCGTGACGCAGATTCTCGAAAATCTCGCAATGCGAGGCGACATTATCACCGATGCGGTCATCCTCAGCGACTTTGCATTGCTCTGTTGCGTGCCCTTGCGCGACGGTTGTGATGTGCTGGATGTCATTGCTCGACGTATGGATGCAGAACCGTCTTGACGTGATTTGGGGGCGCCTTTCGGGGTGTCCTCAATTTGTAGCAGCTGGCGAAGCCTGCGTTCGGCTGCGCAGCAGTCGTAAAACCTGAGCGCGAGGTCCTTCTGAAATACCACATTGTCCGATTTCACGACTGCTTCGCAGCCGAACGCAGGCTTCGCCAGCTGCTACAGTTTGTGTCGTTCCTTAACTAATCGGCATTAACCGAACTGCCATTTTTTATCTGATGGACCTCGCTTACAAATCCCCAACGCTCAACCCGTTTCCCCTCATCGCCCAACCCGCTAGCATCTCCCCTATCTTCAACTCCCCTCTCCCTTGCGCGGCCATCGACGAACACGCGCCATCACTCTTCGAGGGAACCCAATCGGCCGCACATCAAGTGCCGCCCATGAACGATCTCAACAGAGCCTTCCAAACATGACTCAAAACATCTACGACGACCCAGCATTTTTCCAGGGCTACAGCCAGATGGCTCGCTCCATCGGCGGCCTCGATTCAGCTCCCGAATGGCCTGCGCTCAACGCAATGCTGCCGCCCATGAAAGGCCTGAAGGTGGTCGATCTCGGCTGCGGTTACGGCTGGTTCTGCCGCTGGGCCAGTGAACACGGCGCCGATAGCGTGCTCGGTCTGGACGTCTCGGAAAAAATGCTGGAGCAGGCACGCAGGACGACGTCGCAAACCAATATCCAATACGCCCGCGCCGATCTGGAACAACTCGACCTGCCCGCAACCAGTTTTGACCTCGCCTACAGCTCTCTGGCGCTGCACTACATCAAGGATCTCACAGGTCTGTTCGCCAAAATCCATGAGGCCCTGAAACCCGGTTCACGCTTCGTATTTTCCATCGAGCACCCAATCTTCATGGCGCCGCGCAATCCGGGCTGGCTGATTGATAGCGAAGGGAACAAGCGCTGGCCGCTGGACAGCTATCAACGGGAAGGCGAACGGGTGACCAACTGGTTGGCCGAAGGCGTGATCAAACAGCACCGCACCATAGGCACGTTGCTGAATACGCTGATTGGCGCAGGTTTCAGCATCCGACAGGTCAACGAATGGGGCCCGAGCGATGCCGAGGTGGCGGCGCAACCGGCCCTGGCCGAAGAGCGGGAGCGGCCGATGATGTTGCTGGTCAGCGTGCAGCGCTGAGGGTCACGCCGGGTCATCGTAATGTTTGCGTATGAATTCTCGATACCCGGTAAAGACAACGTATCGCCGCGTTGGGCGTGTCCAAGGATGCCTTATTCTGCCGGCTCACCTTTCACCTAGAGATCAACATGGACAATTCAGAGTTGGGGATCATGATCATTTCGATGATTGGGTTGTTCGGCTTTGCTTCGTTTATTTTTGAGTACTTGAGTGCCCGGCAAAGGGACAGATGACGTTCTGCTTGATCTGTCCCTTTCTGCGCTAGCGAGTCGCGACGATAAACAACCGCGGGAACGGCAACAGCACCGAACCATCGCTCAGCGCCGGATAAGCCCGCTCGATGGCGGCTTGGTACTGCTTGAGGTATTGCGCCTTCTCGGCGTCATTCAGCGGCTCGAGAAACGGCCGCAAGCCGCTGCCCTTGAACCACTCGACCACGCCCGATGCACCGCCCGCGAGCGGGTGATGGTAAGTGGTGCGCCACACGTCGACTCGCGCACAGTGCTGTCTCAGCATCGAGTAATACTCGCTGGCACTCGCCATGTCCGTGCGTTGCCCGGCGGCGTCCGCCAACTTGCTGGCCCACGGCCCATCGGCAGCGACTTCGCGCATCAGCCGATGGGACGGCTCGTTGAGGTTGTCGGGCATCTGAATGGCCAGGCTGCCGCCTTGGGTCAGTCGGGCGGCCAGCGATGGCAGTAACATTGCGTGGTCGGGCACCCACTGCAACACCGCGTTGGCGAAAATTACATCGAAGGGCCCCGGTTCGTTCCAGGTGTCGATGTCAGTCGTGTCGAATTGCAGCTGAGGCAAGCGCTTGCGGGCAGCCTCGATCATATCGGTCGAACTGTCCAGGCCACGCACCGTGGCATCGGCGAAGCGCTCCACCAGCAACTCGGTCGAATTGCCGGGGCCGCAACCGATGTCGATGGCCGAACGTGCGTCCACAGACGGAATCGCCGCGAGCAAATCACGGGCCGGGCGGGTGCGTTCATCTTCAAAAGCGACGTATTGTTTGGCGGACCAACTCATTGCGTTCTCCTGTCGGTGCGTTGTTGTGGCCAGCGGCGCACAACCGGTTCGCTACGATACCTCGACCGGCGCGCCCTGCCCTATCCGACCTATGGCGCAAGAGGTTTTGAGTGAGCGGTTTTTTATCGCCAAATCATCGGAGGTCATAACTATATCGACCGTTCGTCGAGCGACAGGCCCATCAATTTTGACAGCCTATGTTTCGCATCTATAGTCCTAATCGCGGCCTGTCGGAAGGAACCCGACTTATCAATTTGCACGCAGGAGCAAGGCCAATTTATCTCCCGTGATCGGTGGGTTCCGCCCGTAGTGTTTTCGCAACGGCCGCAAGGCAAGCAAGCGTTGTTGTGCCTGGAAAGATGCCAGGCATTCACTATGAAAATGGAGCGTTACTATGTCTCGAGTCACGGATGTACTTGTTTCAATCGACACTGAAACCATTCTGAAAAACTACCCGAACATCAGCAAAAATCCCGCTTCGCCGACGTTAATCGATGTCAATCATGTGTACATGGTGACCAACCGGGACAACGTAATCAATGGTCAGGCCGGTGGCGAACTGAATTTGAAAGCTCAGGTGGGTGATCTGATTCGCTGGCGTGAAACCAGCCTGTCGCAGAGCTTTGAGACGGCAGTGATTTTCTACAAATTCATTGGCAACGTCGGCAATGAATTGATCTCCACCCCCACGCCACGCAAGGCTACCGCCTGCGTCGCCGTTCCCAACACCAGCAACCCGTCGGTGCCGAGCTGCCAGAAAGTCGATAACCATTACTGGTCTTCGGAAACCCTGTCGTGCGGCAGCGTGACCTACCACTTCCACTTCCTGATCGTGGATCGCGACTGCAAGATAGTTGGTTGCTGCTCGTGGGATCCGTTCATTACCATCCGTAACTGACGATGGTCTGGCCCCTTGGCAACAAGGGGCCTGCCGAGTTCGTTGCCGCCTCGACAGGAACGGGATGTCTTGCATGAACCGAAGCGGCTGCCGTAGTGCATCAACATCATGAAAGGAATCCATGATGACTTCCGAACCGATCAAATCCCCTTCATCCAGTATCGCGACTGCCCACAATGTGTTGCTGGTTGTCGATGCCGAGTCGCTGCTTTTACGCTATCCAGCCCCCAGTCTTGAGCCGGAAAACCCGACGTTGATTGCAGATGGCTTCATCTTTTCCATCAACGGATCTCCGATACCACAAAGTGCAATAAATGACAGCTCTATTACGCTAACCTTCGGCACAGGACCGGCTTTCCGTATCCGCAGCAGAACCGTCAGTTTGCTCGCTGAGCACAGCGTGGTGTTTTACGGGATGTCTGTTGGCGATGCCGGCGTACTTTCGACGCCTGAATTGGTGGTTAAGGAAAACCTGACCGTGCCTGCACCCGATCCTGAAAACCCGACCGAACCGGGCAGCCATACGGCCGATGATCATTATTGGCAGTGCACGCAATTGGCCGCTGGGGTTGAGGCGTGCGAGCTGAACTTTATGCTGATTGATAAAAGCTGCGAAGCGCTGGGGTACTTCCGCTGGGCGGTTGATGTGAAGTTGACGGACTGATCCAGTATCAGGATTTTGCCTGTCATATAAATCGACGCGATCTGTAGTAGCTGGCGAAGCCTGCGTTCGGCTGCGCAGCAGTCGTAAAACCTGAGTTTGCGGTCTTCCTGAAACACCGCACTGTTTGATTTCACGACTGCTGCGCAGCCGAACGCAGGCTTCGCCAGCTGCTACAAAATTTCGTCGAGACCAAATGTAAGTAGAATTTTCAACCCGCCGTCGCTGTCTGAAAATCAGGCGCATCCTTATAAGGAACACGGCAATGAAATTCGCAAAAATCTCGCAGAAGCTCGCCCTGTGGGCCGGCAGTCCCAAGACGTTTATGGGGGCTTTGATTCTGATTGCGCTGTGGGGGTTGAGCGGGCCGATTTTTGATTACAACGATACCTGGCAGCTGATCATCAACACATCCACAACAATCATCACGTTCCTGATGGTGTTCCTGATCCAGAACACGCAGAACCGCGACACCGACATCCTGCACCTGAAAATCGATGAGTTGCTGCGGGTAAACAAGGAAGCGCAGAACGCGATGCTGGGGCTTGAGGCACTGGACCTCAAGCAACTGGAGGCGCTGCGTAAACACTATCGCGCTATGGGCGAAAAAGAAGTGCATGGCCTGGCAGGGCTGGCGGCTTCGAGCAAGCGCAAACAGGATTTGAATGAGTGCTGAGCACAAACAAAACGGCGCGTGATGTGAATCACGCGCCGTTTGCGTCCAACACCGTTAATCGCCTGGTCTAACGACTGGCCTGCAACGCTCTGGCCATTTCCAGGTGGTTCTGCAGTTTGGGTAAGGTTTCCTCAGCGAAGGCTTTGATTTCCGGGACGTCGGTGGTCTGAGCGACTTGTTGAAGCTGCTCGATGGCTTCCTGGGTCGTCTTCACCTGACTGGCGGTATAAGCCTGGTCAAAGGAGGTACCGTCCTTCACTTCCGGCATCAACGCTTTGGCCTTGTCGACCACTTCTTCCCGAGGGGCCACCGGCAAATCCAGCTGCTTGGCGATTTTCGCCAGATGCTGGTTGGCGGTCGTACGGTCGTTGATGACCACGATGGTGTAATCCTTGACCTCTTTGGATTCGGTTTTCTGGTGCGCCAGGCGACTGGCTTCGATGTCGGCCATGCCTTTGGCCGAGGCGTCGTTGATGAATTCGGCGGGCGACTGGGCGAAGGCACTGTTGGCAAACAGGCCCAGCAACGTGACAAAACTGGCAGTGCGTAATCGGGTGGCCATCCGGCTCATGGTCGCGCCCTCCTTCTGAAAAAATTCAAGCGGGAGCTTTCGCCCCCGCCTCTCAATCAAAACTACCTTCACCGACTACTTCGATTTCTGACCGCCTTTACGGCCCATATCGGGTTTCGCAGGGTCTTTATCGACAGTCGTAGTGGTAGTTTTCCCACCTTTGCGACCGGCTTCAGACGCCTTCGTTCGATCGTTGGCGAAGTTTCCCGAGTTCGAGTTTCTTGAATTAGGCATGATTCTCTACCTCTTGGTGATGATCGCGGCGAGCAGGAGCCCGCATAGAATCTGAATTTCGATCGCCACAAAGGTTTAGAAAAGTTGGAATTGCCGCGACGAACGGTGGCTGGTTTTCAAACCCCGAGTCGCTGGTGATTTCGGCGCTTGGCCGCGTACATGGCCTCATCGGCATGCCGGAAAAGCTGCTTTTCTTCGGTGCCATGCTCGGGGTAATGCGCGACGCCGATACTCGGCTGAATATTCACGTTGTGCCCGTCCAGACGCAGGGGTTGCGCCAGCACCTGACGGATTTTTCCCGCGACGTTGTCAGCGTCTTCCGACGCGTGAATGCTGTGCAACAACACCACGAACTCATCCCCACCAATGCGCGCCACCGTGTCGGTCTCGCGCACACAGCCCTTGAGCCGATTGGCCACCGCTTGCAACAGCATGTCGCCGACCGCATGGCCGTGGGTGTCGTTGACTTCCTTGAAGCGGTCGAGGTCGACGTACAGCAATGCCATCCGTCCGGAATCCGTGCGAGCCAGCGCCAGTGAGTCTTTGAGCCGGTCGCGCAGCAACGCACGGTTGGGCAATTGCGTCAGTTGATCGTATTGGGCCATGCGTTGCAGGCGGGCATGCAATTGTTTGCGCTCGATCGCGGTGGCGACCTGGGCACAGACGTATTGCAGCAATTCCTTGTCTTGCTCGGTGTAGCGCTCGCCACCCGGCACACTTTTGACGATCAGCGCGCCGATGGTGCCGTTTTGCGAATTCAACGGCACCCCCAGCCAGCAAGGTGCATCCGGCCCGGCGACCAGCACCTCGAACCCTTCTGGCGGGTTGTCCTGGTCCGGGGTCAGCAACATCGGCAGGCCGCTGCGAATCACTTCGGCGCAGAGGCGGCCGGTGATGGTTCCGGGCTGCTCGGGTTGCAGCTCGTGGTCATTGACGTGATACGGGAAATGCAGCTGCGCGCAGTGCTCGTCATACAGCGCCACGGAGAAATTCAGCGCCGGCAGCCATTCGCCAATGATCAAATGGACCCGCTCGAACAACGCCAGCAAATCTTCCGCCGCGTGGGCCGCTTCGGAGATTGCGTACAACGCCGCTTGTCGGGACTCGGCCTGCTTGCGCTCGGTAATGTCCCGGGCCACGGCAATGCGCAATTGGTCGACTTCAGACCAGCGCGCCGACCACAGGATATGCACCACGCCGCCGTCCTTGCGCAGGTAGCGGTTTTCGAAGTTGAGTTTGGGATCGCCGCCCATGATCTCGCGCGCGGCGTCGAGGGTGCGCTGGCGATCGGCGGGATGCACCATGTCAATCATCGGTCGGCCGATCAGTTCGTCCGCGGTGTAACCGAAAATACGCTCACACGCCGCACTGACAAATACGAAGCGACCTTGTTTATCCACCGCACAGACGGCGTCCAGCAACAGATCGATGTAGCTCGCCAACGGCGCGGAATTTCTGGTTGCCATGGTGCGATGAGCGTGTCCGGACAATGCAGCAAAAAGAACCCTCCCTGACCGTTCAGTACAGCTGACGCATCCGTGCGCTCAACCTCAAGCCTTGTTCGTCACCAGCCCTGGCAGTGCATGAGCGAGGGCATTGATGGCGAAACCGATAAACATCACCCCGCATAACCGGGTGATTGCCAGTTCATGGCGCTGATACAAGGTGCGAACCTGCCGGGCACCGACAATGCCAATGAGGATAGCGTAGGCCATGAGGCCACCGACAAAGCTCAAGACAATCAACCACGGCAACATTGACCAGTGCAACAACTCCGCACGACTCGACAACAGCGCCGTGAACGTCGCCACCGCCACGGGGTAAGCCTTCGGATTGGTCAGGCCGAACAGAATGCCGTGCCAAAAGGGCTGGCGAGCCGGGCCTTGAGGTGCGTCGGCGCTGCTGCGCTTCGCCCGTATCGCGCGCAAGCCGAGCCAAAACAGGTACAGACCGCTGAGCACGCCCAACACATCGAACGCCGTACTGCCGATTTCCCGTGCGCCGACGATGGCGATCAGCGCCGTGCTGCACCAGACCACGTCCCCCAACAAATGCCCACAGAGAAACCCTGCCCCAGCCCGCCGTCCACGCGCCGCACCGATGCCAAACACCGCCAACACACCCGGCCCCGGCGTGATGCCGTAGATAAAACCCGAGGCGAGAACGGCCATTAGCAGCGATGGGGTCATTGGAAAACCTTTTAACTATTCGGTGAATGGGCGCAAGTCTATATCAGGTCCCGGGAATAACGACTGACTGATCGTCGAAGAACTTCATTCCCGCGTACGGACGCTCGCGGCAGGCTGCCAGCCGGGACGCCAGGTCCCCAACGTGGGCTTCGAGCTTGTGGCCGTCCGGGTCGAGGAAATAGAAGGACGCGCCTTCGCTGCGGTTGTCGCGCCATTCCTGCACGTTGGCGGATCGCAGGTGTTCGACGAACACAGGGAAATCCATCGCGCTGATGGTGAACGCGTAATGGCTGTAGTCGGCGGCGGGTTCCGAGTTGCGCAGCGGATCAACGGATAGGCACAGCCACAAACCCGGTAACGAGAGATAGGCGCCCGTGTCCCAAGAAGCTTCGAGGCGTAGTTGCAGCAGGTCTCGATAGAACGCCACGCTGCGGTCCAGGTCGGTGACGGCGAGGGTCAGGTGGTTGAGGCCAGTGAGCAATTTGTTTACCTCAACGGTTATTTGATGGGCCGGTAGTAAGATCGCTACGCACTATCCCCTCCCCAATCCGCCCATTCAACCAGTTCAACGCCTGATCCCCGCCTCGCCGCTTGTGCCAGACCAGCACAAACGTAAACGACGGAATATGAAACGGCGGCGCAACCACGATCAACGAGCGCTCATCAATCTCGCGCAGTCCACGTGAAGCAACGGTAAGGATCAAGTCTGTGCCGCTGATGAATTCCGGGGCGACGCTCCAGTGCGGCAGGCTGATCGCGACGCGACGGCGTTCGCGCAACGTCGTCAGGGCTCGCTCGATTTCCGGGGTGCCGCTGCCGCGCATTTCCAGCAGGACGTGTGGCCGCGCGAGGTAGGTCGGCAAGTCGAGCACGCCATTGGCGGGCAAGCTGTTGCGGTCCACGAGGCAGGCGTAGTGCTCTTCGAAAAGCGGAGTACTACGCACCTCATTCGGCAGTTCTGGAAAGACACCCGCCGCGACGTCTATGTCCCCGTTGAGTACCGCATCGAGCATGCCTTCGCGGCTGGCGTGGCTGATTTGCAGGTCGATGCCCGGCGCTTCCCGGCGCAACGTCCGAATCAGCCCCGGCAGGACGATGGCGGCGCCATAGTCGGACATCGCCAGACGAAACGTACGCTTGGCCGTGGCCGGGTCGAAGGCGTTTGGCGCCAGCAGGGATTGCACTTGAGCGAGTGCTTCGGCCAAAGGCGCGATCAACTCCAGGGCTCGCGGGGTGGGTACGAGCGTGGCGCCCGCACGCACCAGAAGAGGATCGCCCAGCAAGTCGCGCAACCTCGCCAAGGCATGACTGACCGCCGGTTGGCTCAGGTGCAAGCGCTCGGCTGCCCGGGTGACGTGCTGCTCGCTGAGCAAGACGTCGAGGATTACCAGCAGGTTGAGGTCGATTCGCCGTAGATCATTCATCTGATGCATGTTCTGCATAGCCATTTGGAATTTAAATCTGCGCGACGAATACTCTAGAGTCCAGCAAAACCTGTTGGAGAATGAGCATGAGTACGTTGCATTGGGCCGGGCTGTTGCTGCTGGCCGTGGTGGCCGGGGCAGTGGTGCCGTTTCAGAGTGCGATCAACGCCAACCTCACGCGTGGGTTGGGTCATCCGTTGTGGGCGACGCTCGCGTCGTTGCTGGTGAGTATCGTGGTGTTGTTGCCGATCATGTTGGCGTTGCGCTTGCCGCTTCCGTCAATGGCGTTCATCAGCAAGGCGCCGTTGTGGATGTGGGCCGGTGGTGCGTTCGGGGTGTGTTTTATTTCGTTGGCGCTGATGCTGCTGCCCAAGCTTGGGGCGTCGGGGTTTATTGCGTTGGCGCTGGCGGGACAGGTGGTGGCTTCGCTGGTGCTGGATCACTTTGGGCTTTTTGGGCTGGTGGAGCGGCAGATGACCTTGCCGCGGGTGTTGGGGGCAGTTTTGTTGATAGCGGGGGTGGCGTTGATTCAGTTCAGTGCCACATCGGCGAAGGGGTTGGTGGCGGCGGGTTGAGCGGGGACTGTCAGGCCGCCTTCGCGAGCAAGCCCGCTCCGACAGTTGATCGGCGGCGTGGCACAGATCGAGTGTGGGAGCGGGCTTGCTCGCGAAGGCGGCCTGAACAGCACCGCAGATTCAGAACTTGTCGAGCGTGCGCAGCTTCTGCGGCAACCCCCACAGCAGCAGCGCAACGGCGATCAACGCGCAGACAGCAATGACATACAGCGCCGGGGTAGTGCTGCCAGTCAGGTCCTTGATCCGCCCGACCATGACCGGGCTGACGATGCCGCCGAACTGGCCGAGGGTGTTGATCACCGCGATCCCGCCAGCAGCCCCGGCGCCGGCACCGGCCAGCAGTTTTGGCGGCAGGGTCCAGAAGCTTGGGATGGACGCGATGATCCCGGCACCAAGCAAGCCCAGCGCGACAATCAGGAAGGTCGTGTGGTTGGCGAAGATCCCGGCGCAGAAGAAACCTACCGCACCCACCGCCACCAGCCCCGCGACAAACTTGCGCCGCTCCCCGGTCGAGTCGGACAGCCGCCCGATCACCACCATGCTGATGGCGCCGCAGATGTAAGGAATGGCGGTCAGCAAGCCGATCATCACCGGGCTCTCGGTGCCGGCACTGCGGATCAGTTGCGGCGCCCAGAAATTCAAGCCGTAGGACGCCACCTGAATCAGGAAGTAGATCAGCCCCAAGGTCAGGAATCCCGGGATCCGCAACGCGGCGAGCAGCGAGCCGCCGCTCTTGTGCGGTTCATGGTGCGCAATGCGGCTGGCCAGCAGGGTTTTCTCCGACGGCGTCAGCCAGTGGGCGTCTTCGATGCGGTCCTTGAGCAAGGTCAGCACCAGCAAACCAAGGCCAATGCAGGGCACGCCGCCCAGCAGGAACAGCCAGTGCCAGCCGCGCATGTCCATAAAGCCGTCGAGGTGTTGCAGCACCAACCCGGAGAACGGTGCACCGACCAGACCGGCAAACGCCGACGACAGGAACAGCATCGAGGTGATGCGACCGCGATAGTGCTGCGGGAACCACAGCGTCAGGTAATACAGCACGCCGGGGGCAAAACCGGCTTCCATCGCGCCGATCACGAAGCGCAGCGCGTAGAACTGCCATTCGCTGTTGACGAAGACCATCGCGGCGGTGGCGAGGCCCCAGGACATCATGATCCGGGCGATCCAGCGCCGGGCGCCGACCTTGTACAGCATCATGTTGCTCGGCACTTCGAAGATCACGTAACCGACCACGAACAGGCCGGCGCCGAGGCCGTAAGCAGTGTCGCTCAGGCTCAGGTCGGTCTGCAGCTGGAACTTGGCGAAGCTGATGTTGATGCGGTCGAAAAAGGCGAACAGGTAGCAGACCATGATCAGCGGCATCAGGCGCCAAGCGACCTTGCTGACCAGGGCTTTTTCTTCGTCGTGGTTAACGGACGGGCTCGCGCCCGCCTCCAGTACATTGAGGCTCATGGTGCTATCTCCAGGCGGACTTCCCTTGGGTGTCCGATTGTTTTTGTTGTCTGGTTGAGATGCTGCTTTCTGTAGGAGCGAGGCTTGCCCGCGAAGGCGATGTGTCAGGTCTCACCGCTGCTGAATGGCAGATCGCCTTCGCGGGCAAGCCTCGCTCCTACAGTGATTATTTGGTGAGTAAGGACGGGGTCGGGTGCAAATCACAGTTGCGTCCGGCCTTGGCCAGTTGACCAGGCACTTCGTGGCCCAGCAGTGCCGGCAAGCCTCGGGACAACTTCAGCAACAGCGGCAGGTCGATGCCGGTGTGAATGCCGATTTCATCGCACAGGTTGACCAGGTCTTCAGTGCAGATATTGCCCGAGGCGCCCGGAGCGAACGGGCAGCCGCCGAGACCGCCGAGGGCCGCGTCGAAGCGTCGGGCGCCGGCCTCGTAAGCGGCCAGCACGTTGCACAAACCGAGGCCTCGGGTGTTGTGGAAATGCAGGGTCAGATCAGCAGGCGAAACCCGCTGCAACACCCGTCGTACCAAGCGATCAACCTGGCGCGGATTGGCCATGCCGGTGGTGTCGGCCAGGGTAATGCCCTGGATTCCAAGCTCCTGGTAGGCCTCGACGATTTGCAGCACGCGATCCTCATCGATCTTGCCTTCAAACGGACAACCGAAAGTGGTGGCGATGCTGCCGTTGAGTCGCACCGACGTGCCACCAACGTATTGCACAATCTCGCCAAATGCAGCCAACGAGTCTTCGCAACGCATGCGCATGTTCGCCAGGTTGTGGGTCTGGCTGGCGGACATCACCAGGTTCAGCTCATCGGCCCGGGTTGCCAGCGCCCGTTGTGCGCCCTTGAGGTTGGGGATCAACGCGACGTAGATCACCCCCGGTTGCCGGGTAATGCCTTTGAACACCAACTCGCCATCGCGCAGCGCCGGAATGGCCTTGGGCGACACGAACGAGCCGGCCTCGATGCGGCTGAAACCCGCCAGCGAGAGCTGATCGATCAGGGCGATCTTGTCGACGGTTTCGACCCAGGTCGGCTCGATCTGCAAGCCGTCGCGGGGGGAGACTTCCTGAACGATCAGGGTCTCGGAAAAATCAGTGATCATTGCACCACCCCTTCGGCTTTCAGCCGTTCGATGTCCAGCGCCGTAAGGCCCAGCCCCGCGAGAATGCCGTCGGTGTGCTGGCCCAGACTCGGTCCGGACCAGTTCACGCCGCCGGGGGTCTCGGACATTTTCGGCACGATGCCCGGCATCTTCACCGTGGCGCCGCCAGGCAGGTCGGCGCTGAGTAGCATGTCCCGCGCCTGATAGTGCGGATCGGCGACGATGTCGGCGACGGAATAGATGCGCCCGGCCGGTACTTCGGCGGCTTCCAGCGCCGACAACACTTCATTGATCGGCAGGCTGCTGGTCCAGTGAGTGATCGCCGCATCAAGCACGTTACTTTTCAATGCACGACCGTCGTTATGAGCAAACTCCGGCGCGTCGGCCAGATCGCGACGACCGACCACTTCCATCAAACGCTTGTAGATCGGGTCGCTGTTGCCGGCGATCACCACGTAGGCGCCGTCAGCCGTCAGGTAAGTGTTGGACGGCGCGATGCCGGGCAAGGCACCGCCGCTGCGCTCACGCACATGGCCGAGCATGTCGTATTCCGGCACCAGGCTTTCCATGACGTTGAACACGCTTTCAGCCAGGGACACATCGACCACTTGTCCACCGCCCTGCCCGGTCTTGACCCGCAGCAGCGACATCAAGGCACCGATCACCGCGTGCAGCGACGCCAGGGAATCGCCGAGGCTGACGCCGACCCGCGCCGGAGGCGAATCGGGATTGCCGGTGGTGTAGCGGATCCCGCCCATGGCCTCGCCGATGGCGCCGAAACCCGGACGGTCGCGGTACGGGCCGGTCTGGCCATAACCGGAAATGCGCACCAGCGTCAGGTTGGGGTTGAGGGCGTGCAACACGTCCCAGCCCAGACCGAGTTTTTCCAAAGCGCCAGGGCGCAGGTTTTCGATCAGCACGTCGGCGCTGGTCGCCAGTTGCTTGACCAGTTCGATGCCTTCGGCGGATTTCAGATTGAGCGCCAGGGACTTCTTGTTGCGCGATTGCAGGTACCACCAGAGCGAGGTGCCTTCATGCAACTTGCGCCATTTGCGCAGCGGGTCGCCCTGGCCCATGGCTTCGATCTTGATCACTTCGGCGCCGAACTCGGCGAGCATGCGCGCGGCGAACGGCGCGGCGATCAGCGTGCCGATCTCGATCACTTTGATTGCACTCAAGGGGGCAGTCATCGCGGGGTACCTCTATGTTGTTCTTGGAATATGAGCCAAGGCTAGAGGACCCGGGGGCGATGAATCCAACCTTCAGTTGGCAACGTTCGTTCGCGAAACGCGAACGCTCCCGGAAATGACCGCGGCCTCAGGTCAGTCTTCGCGAGCAAGCCCGCTCCCACCGTTGATCTGCGACGTGACACAAATCCCTGTGGGAGCGGGCTTGCTCGCGAAGGGGCCGGCCCAGCCGATCGAGAACCGTCAGACAACCCCACGCAACTGCTCAAACAACATCCGGCTCACCGGCGACAACGCTGCTTCATCACGCACCACCAAAATGAGCGCCCGATCCGACCAGTCATCCGTCAACGGCACCGCATGTAACCCCAACGCCCGTCCAAACAGTTCATAGGCCTTTTGCGGCAGGATACCGATGCCCATGTTGGCCTGGACCATCCGGCACATCGCATCAAAACCCGGCACATGAATCCGCAACCGCAGCACTTTGCCGGCCTTGCGCGCCGCCGCGTGGGTGCGCATGTTGATCGAACTGGCAGAGTGCAGTCCGACGTAATCGCTCTCTAGCGTATCGGCAAAGGCCAGGCTGGAACGACTCGCCAACGGATGATCGGGCAGCATCAACACCACCAGTTTGTCCTGGCGATACAGCACGCTGTGCAGGCCTTTGACGTCGCTGTCACTGGAACAGATCCCGAGGTCCGCTACGCCATCGAGCACGCCCTGAATCACCCCACTGCTGGGCCGTTCTTCGAGGTCGGTCTTGACCTGGGGATGGCGCTCGGAAAAACCCCGCAGGTCTTCGGGCAAGAACTGAATGATCGCCGACAAGTTGGCGAGCATCCGCACATAACCGCGCACGCCGTGGCTGTGCTCGCCCAGTTCCATGCCCATTTTCTCGACGTTGAACAACATCTGCCGGGCATGGTGCAGCAGGGTTTCACCGGCCGGCGTCAGGGTCATGCCTTTGGCCTGGCGCACGAACAGACTGATGCCCAGCGCCTCTTCCAACTCCATCAGCCGCTTGCTGGCCGCCGACACCGCGATGGCTTCGCGCGTTGCGGCACGGGTCAGGGTGCCTTCTTCATGGACGGCGACAAACAGCTGGAGGGTGATCAGGTCGAGGCGGCGGATCAGGCTTTTTTGCAGCATGGAGGGCTCGATGACTTCAGTTCGGCTGAGCCGGCAGGATAGCCCGGTTTTGGCCCACAACATCACAGGCCATCGCCCTACACATAAATCTCTTGTAACACTCAACCGAACAGGAAACGGCCGATTCAATGCCCCCGCCGCACTCTGTAAAGTCTGGAAACACACACGGACGGCTACATCACTCAAGGAAAGACACGTTCATATGGACCAGACCACTCATGCGACAAACACCTTCACCAACTACCGAAAAGTCATCTCGTTGGCCGATCACGATTGGGAAACGGCTGAAAACGGAAAAGTCGCAGGCCTGAATGTCGAGGTCAAAAGCGCAAACCGGTTGGTGGACCAGTACGGACGGGCGTTTCATCACTTCTGCACCACCTCTTATCTTGGACTGGACCACCATCCCGCCCTGCTTGACGGCGCCATGAACACCTTGTGGGAAATCGGCACGCTGCGCATCGCCAATTCGAAGAACCGCTGCAAACTGGCGGTCCTGGAGCAGTACGAAACCGAGCTGTCCGAGTTGTTCGGCGCCCCTTGCCTGAGCACCCTGTCGTGTAGCGCGGCGAGTGCCGGGATCCTTCCGTTGCTGGCCAGCGGCGAGTTCACGCAAAACCGTCCTCCCGTCATGGCGTTCGACAAACTGGCGCATTACTCGATGAACCACCTGAAAGCCACGTGCGCGGACGAAACCCGAGTGGTGACCTGCCCACACAACGACATGGATTACCTCGAAGACCTGTGTAAAAAACACCCCAAAGTCGCCTATGTGGCCGACGGGGCTTACAGCATGGGCGGGGTCAGTGACATGGACAGCCTTTTATACCTGAAAGACCGTTATGGGCTGTTTCTCTATCTGGACGATTCCCACGCCCTCTCCGCCGTAGGCAGGTTCGGCGTCGGACTCGTGCGTCCAAGACTGCCTGTCCTGGATGATCACTGCCTGATCGTTGCGTCGCTGGCCAAGTCGTTCGGTGCCAGCGGCGGATTGGTGATGCTGGGCAGTGAACGGCAAAGGAAACTCATTGCGCGTTACGGAGGCCCCAGTAATTGGTCGCAAAGCCTCAACAGCGCCGCGATCGGTGCAGGCAGAGCCTCCATCGAGCTTCACCGCACACCGGAATTTGCCGCGCTGCAGGAAAAACTCCAGAGTAATATCCGACTCTTTGACAGCCTGATACGCACCGAACAACACGCCAGCAACATGGCGATTCGACTGATCCGCTGCGGTGAAGCAGCGCTGGCCAACAGCATCGCCATCGAACTGGCCAATCTTGGTTTCTTTACCTCGGCCGTCTTTTTCCCTGTGGTCGCACAAGGCAAGGCCGCTATCAGAATCACGCTGCGCGCTGACATGGAACCGACGCTGATCCGACACTTTTGCAACCTCGTCACCGAGCTTTTACGTACCCACGCCAGGGACATTGGCTAGAACCCCAAGGAAGATTCAATGAAGAGCAGCACCACCCTCCTCGTCACCTGCAGCACGGTGTTTCTCGCCCAACTGGGCATGAGCATTTACCTGCCGGCGCTGCCGGACATTGCCCGGGATCTGTCCGCCGAGGCTTCGCAGGTGTCCTGGGGCTTGGCGGTGTACCTGATCGGCATGGCGCTGCCGATGCTGTTCTGGGGCAGCCTGGGTCAGCGCCTTGGCCGCAAACCGGTGTTGCTCACGGCACTCGGGATCTACGGGTTGGCAAACCTGGCCCTGCCCTTGAGTCAGACACTTGAATCGTTCCTGTTATGGCGACTGGTGCAGGGGATTGGCGCCAGCGGAATTTCGGTCATGGCGCGGGTGCTGATCCGCGACAGTTTCCGCGGTGACCTGCTGGCCAAGGCGCTGTCCTGGATCTCGATTTCTTTTGTCGTGGCGTTGGGGATCGGCCAGTATCTGGGGTCGATCATCCAGGTGGCGCTGGGCTGGCCGGCGATTTTCTATCTGTTGGGTGGCGTGAGTCTGTTGATGGCGATGGTGGTGGCGCGGGTCACGTTCCCGGTGCTGGACGAGGCGCCTGTTCAGTCGTCCGCCTGGCCGAACTACTGGCGCATTCTGCGTGATCGAGCCTTCCTGTTGCCGGCACTCACCGGCGGCCTCGGTTATGGGGTAATCATTGCCTTCAATACGGCGGCGCCGCTGATTCTGCAAGGCCCCTTCAACTGGTCAGCCGTGGAGTACGGGCTATTGGGCTGGCCGATCAGCGCGGCCTATTTTCTGGGGGCCGTGGGGGTCAATGCCTTCGTGCTACGCACCGGTCAACGCTCGCTGATGACTGCGGGCGTGGGTCTGGTGTTGGGCGGCTGCGCGGTGATGTTGCTGGGCAGTCTCGCGGGCACATCCGTTGCGCTGCTGTTCTGGTTGCCTTACTGCTTTGCGGTGTTCGGGCAGTCTTTGAACTACCCGATCAGCCTGGCCCTGGCCAATGACGGTTCGCCGGTCTGCGGGGCTTATGCGATGGCGTTGAGCGGTTTCATTCACCAACTGATGGCGGCCATCATCGGCGGGGTCGCCAGCCTGATCGCAAGCCAGCAGGCGTGGCCACTGTCCCTGTTTTGCACCTTGCTGGCCTTGGGCGCGATGCTCTGCGTGATGCTCGCGCGCGGTCGTCAAACCGACTAGAACGCGCTGCGGAAAATTTCCTCGATCTGGCGCTGATCCGCCACCCGTGGATTGGTCAGGCCGCAGGCGTCTTTCAGCGCGTTGGTGGCGAGTATCGGGATGTCGTTGAGCTTGGCGCCGAGTTCACGCAAACCGGCGGGAATGTCCACGTCTCTGGACAGGCTGCGGATCGCCAAGATGGCCGCTTGAGCACCTTCTTCCGGGCTTAGGCCACGGGTATCGGCACCCATCGCGTGGGCCACATCCATCAGGCGCGGCGCGCACACCAGCGCATTGAAACTTTGTACGTGGGGCAGCAACACCGCATTGCAAACGCCATGAGGCAAGTCATAGAACCCGCCCAACTGGTGAGCCATGGCGTGGACATAACCCAGGGAGGCGTTGTTGAACGCCATGCCGGCGAGGAATTGTGCGTAAGCCATGTTTTCCCGTGCGGCCATGTCGCTGCCGTCGCGCACGGCCAGGCGCAGGTTGCTGCTGATCAACGTGATCGCCTTCAGTGCGCAGGCATCGGTGATCGGGTCGGCCGCAGTGGACACGTAGGCTTCGATAGCGTGAGTCAGCGCGTCCATGCCGGTGGCAGCGGTCAGGCCCTTGGGCATGGCGACCATCAGCACGGGGTCGTTGACCGACAGCAACGGTGTGACGTTGCGGTCGACGATGGCCATTTTCACGTGGCGCGATTCGTCGGTGATGATGCAAAAACGGGTCATCTCGCTGGCGGTGCCGGCGGTGGTGTTGATCGCGATCAGCGGCAACTGTGGTTTGGTGGACCGGTCGACGCCTTCATAGTCACGGATCTGCCCGCCGTTGGTCGCACACAATGCGATGCCCTTGGCGCAGTCATGGGGCGAACCGCCGCCGAGCGACACCACGAAATCACAACGACTTTCCTTGAGCAGGCCCAGGCCGCGCTCGACGTTGGCCATGCTCGGGTTCGGTTTGGCGCCGTCGAAGATCACCGAGTCGATGTCTTGCATCGCCAGCTTCTCGGCAATCATCTTCGCCACGCCGGCCTTGGCCAGCCCAGTGTCGGTGACGATCAGCGCCTTGCGAAAGCCGTACTTGCCAATGGCGGACATGGCTTCGTCCAGGCATCCGTTGCCCATGATGTTAACGGCGGGAATGAAAAACGTGCTGCTCATGAGCGATTCTCCTGGCTGGGCCGAATCGGTGGTGCCGATCCGGCGGATGCGCACAGGATCGACCTATCGGCTACGCAGTAACTTGATCTGGCTCAAGTCTGCGTCGTGATAAAGTCGCCGCCCATCAGACCACTTGCTTTGAGACTTTGAACCGCAATGACCGATTTCCAGGATGTTGATGCCCAACTTGAAGACTGGAACGCCTTGCGCGCCACCGCCTCGTTCAGCGGCCTATTGGTGGGCAACGGCGCCAGCCGCGCGGTGTGGGACGACTTCGGCTATGACTCGCTGTTCGAAAACGCCCGCACCGTCGAAGAAAAACCCCTGAGCCAGTCCGAGCTGAGCGTGTTCGACGCCATGCAGACGCGCAGCTTCGAGCAGGTGCTGAGCGCGCTGAAAACCACCAGCCGGGTCAACAAGGCCCTGGCCGTCAGCTCCGCCGCGCCGCGCAATCGCTACTACGCGATCAAGGAAGCGCTGATCAACACGGTCCACGCGGTGCACATCCCCTGGAGGCTGGTGGTGCCTTCGACCCTGGCGACCATCAGTCAGGAACTGGGCCGTTACCGGACGGTGTTCACCACCAATTACGACTTGATCAACTACTGGGCGATCCAGCATCAGCCAGACGCAATCACCGACCTGTTCCAGGGCACCGAACCGGGTTTTGACTTGAGCGCCACGGCGACCGATAAGACCCGTTTGCTGTATCTGCACGGCGGCCTGCACCTGGTGCGCAATCAGGACGGCACGGCACGCAAGCTGATGTCGACCGAGGGCACGTTGCTGGGTAGTTTCGCCATCAACAACACCATCAAGACGCTGGATGATGTGCCGCTGTTCGTCAACGAAGGGCCAACGCAGGACAAACTCAAGACCATTCGCAGCTCGGATTATCTGTCGTTTTGCTACGACCAGTTACTGAGTCATGGCGACGGGTTGTGCCTGTTCGGGCATGCCTTGGGTGAGCAGGACAGCCACATCATCCACGCGTTGCGCCAGGCGCAACCGAAGGTGGTGGCGATCTCGATTTACCCGCGCAGCAAGGCGTTTATCCAGCATCAGAAGCGGCATTACGCGAAGGTGTTTGAAGGGACAGGGTCAGAGTTGCGGTTTTTTGATTCGAAGACGCATGCGCTTGGCAGTCCGAAGCTGACCGTACCGGTTGAGGTTTAGCGGCGACGCGGCTGACGTCATCGCGGGCAAGCCCGCTCCCACAAGGATTAGCGGTGTTCACATATTTTGTGGACACCCCAGTCCCTGTGGGAGCGGGCTTGCCCGCGATGATGTCAGCCCAGTCAACCTATTCTTCGGCGCTATGCACCACCACCAACAACTGCGCCTGCACCTCCCCCACTGACCGGATCCGGTGCGGTTTCTGCGCATTGAAGTGCAGTGCGTCCCCGCGATTGAGCAGCACGCGCTCGTTCATGAAGTCCACTTCCACCTGCCCTTCGTGGACGAACAGAAACTCTTCCCCCAAGTGTTCCTTGAAGGTTTTATCCGCGAATTCGCTCGGCGGGTAAATCATGAACGGCAGCAGGCTGCGCTCGCTGACCTGATGGGCCAGCACCGCGTAGCCGGGGCTTTCATCGTTGGCTGCCAGGGATTGGCGTTCGTCGCTGCGCACCAGGCTGTAGCTGTCGAGGCTGATGTTGTCTTCGGAGAACAACTCCTCGACCTTCACGTTCAGCGCCTTGGCCAGTTTCAGGGCAGCCGCGATCGACGGCGTATTCAGCCCGCGCTCGACTTTCGACAGGTAGCTCTTGGTCATGCCGGACTTTTCGGCCAAGGCCTCCAGCGTCACACCAAGTTTTTTTCTCAGTAATTTCAAACGGATAGACATGTAGAACAATTAATCCATCAAGGAGCCGACGATACGTCCTTGCCAATGACACAAAGTGTCATATAGCCTTTATTGTGTCATTTGCATGAAACCACTCAAGGACACCGATATGGCCAAGACCTTAGCACTACCCAAAGAGCAACTGGTCAAGCAAGCGTTGACCCAGATGCAAAACACCCTGGCGGATAATACGTGGACCGACCGGCAAAAGCTGGCCCTGACCTGCCGGATACTGTTCGAAAATGGTCACGACTCCGGCCTGGCCGGGCAAATCACCGCCCGTGGCCCTCAACCGGGCACTTACTACACTCAACAACTGGGCCTGGGTTTCGACGAGATCACCGCGAGCAATCTGCTGCTGGTCAACGAAGACCTGGAAGTGCTTGAAGGCCACGGCATGCCCAACCCGGCCAACCGTTTCCACAGTTGGGTGTACCGCGCCCGGCCGGACGTGAACTGCATCATCCACACGCACCCGACCCACGTCGCGGCGCTGTCGATGCTCGAAGTGCCGCTGCAGATTTCCCACATGGACCTCTGCCCGCTCTACGACGATTGCGCGTTCCTCGAAGGATGGCCGGGTGTGCCGGTGGGCAACGAAGAAGGTGATTTGATCGCCGGCGCACTGGGCGACAAACGGGCCATCCTGCTGTCGCACCACGGCCAATTGTCCACCGGCACCACCATCGAAGAAGCCTGTGTCATCGCTCAATTGATCGAGCGTGCGGCGAAGTTGCAACTACTGGCGATGAGCGCCGGGACGATCAAGCCGATCCTGCCGGAACTGGGCCGCGAAGCCCATGACTGGATCTCGAAACCCAAGCGCCACGGCGCCGCGTTCAACTACTACGCCCGGCAGAACCTGCGTCAACACGCCGATTGCCTGAACTGAACCCACTCATTTTCTGAAGGAGACACAGCATGTCGACCCCAACCATTCACGGCATCATCGGCTACACCATCACCCCGTTCACCGCCAACGGCGAAGGCGTTGATCTCGACGCGCTCGGGCGTTCCATCGACCGCTTGATCGACGGCGGCGTCCACGCCATCGCCCCGCTGGGCAGCACCGGCGAAGGCGCTTACCTGAGCGACGCGGAGTGGGATCAGGTCAGTGAGTTCAGCATCAAGCATGTGGCCAAGCGCGTACCGACCATCGTCAGCGTGTCCGACCTGACCACCGCCAAAGCCGTGCGTCGTGCGCGTTTCGCCGAAGCCCACGGGGCTGATGTGGTGATGGTGCTGCCGACGTCCTACTGGAAACTCAGCGAAGCGGAAATCCTCGCCCACTACCGCGCCATCGGCGAGAGCATTGGCGTACCGATCATGCTCTACAACAACCCGGCCACCAGCGGCACCGACATGTCGGTGGACCTGATCCTGCGGATCGTCAACACCGTGGAGAACGTGACCATGGTCAAGGAGAGCACCGGCGACATCCAGCGCATGCACAAGCTGCAACTGCTGGGCGACGGTCAGGTGCCGTTCTACAACGGCTGCAATCCGTTGGCGCTGGAAGCGTTTGCGGCGGGTGCGAAAGGCTGGTGCACAGCTGCGCCGAACCTGATTCCGCAGCTCAATCTCGATTTGTATGAAGCGGTGTTGGCCAACGACCTGGGCAAGGCGCGTGAGTTGTTCTATCGCCAGTTGCCGGTGCTGGACTTCATTCTCAAGGGCGGGTTGCCGGCGACGATCAAGGCCGGGCTGCGGGCGACCGGGCTGGAAGTGGGTGATCCGCGGTTGCCAGTGTCTCCGCTTGGTGAGGTTGGAGTTGACCAGCTACAAACCTTGTTGAAAGCCTTGCGCTGATCTCGAAGCTCACAAAAAACCAATGTGGGAGCTAGCCTGCTAGCGATAGCGGCCAGACATTCAACATCTTCGTCGAATGTTAAGCAGCCATCGCTAGCAGGCTAGCTCCCACAGTGGATTTGTTTTGGGTTTGAAAGGTGTGGTCACAGCACCGGCAAGGTCTTGTCCTTGATCACGGTGGTTGGCCCGTTGGCCTTGACGCTGGCGATGCCTTTATCCATCGCGCCAGCGGAAGAATAGGTCTCGCTGCTACCGATAATCTCGTGGTTACCGGCCTTGAGGTTGAAGTAAGGATGGCCATCCTTGGTGGTTTTCTTTTCGTAGCGCTCATCCAGCGGGCTGTTCTTCTGCACCGAAGCAATGCCGTTGTCGGCAGCGCTGCGAGTGGTGTACAGCTCGCTGGTCAGAATGGTTTCGGCGTTGGCGGCCTTCAGTACAAACTTGAACTGACCGTTGCTGCTTTTGCTTACTTCGTACCATCCGGACATGCTCTTTCTCCTTGGCGATTGAGAGGTTTCGCGCTTCAGAGTAAAGACCAGCCTGTGATATCTGTCGCCTGTCAGGGCCCCATCGCGGTCAAGCCCGCTCCCACAGGTTCAGTGTGATCCTTGTGGGAGCGGGCTTGCCCGCGAAGGGGGCGACGCGGTCTACGCTATTTCACCACCGCCCGCACCACCGACAACTCCGGCGCCTGCACCCGTCGCTGACTCAAATACCGCGTACAACTCACGCGCAAGAACGACGCGAAATTCACCACCTCGCCACGGTAATCCATCACCTCTTCATACAGCTTGGCGATCAACTGGTTAGTGGTCATGCCGTCGACCTCGGCGATTTCGCTGAGTATGTCCCAGAACTGATTCTCCAGCCGCAGGGTGGTGACCACCCCGCAGATGCGCAGCGAGCGGGAGCGCGACTCGTAGAGAATCGGATCGGCTTTGACGTAGAGCTCGCACATGGAAAAGTCCCTCGTTACAGCGTGATTTTGGTGCCCAGCAACCCGAGGAAACCGGCGAGCCAGCTCGGATGCGCCGGCCAGGCCGGGGCAGTGGCCAGATTGCCTTGTACGTGACCTTCCGTCACCGGGATATCGATGAACGTACCGCCGGCCAGACGCACTTCCGGCGCGCAGGCAGGATAAGCGCTGCACTCGCGACCTTCGAGAATCCCCGCGGCCGCCAGCAATTGCGCGCCGTGGCACACGGCAGCGATCGGCTTGCCAGCCTTGTCGAACGCCCGCACCAGTTCCAGGACTTTTTCGTTCAGGCGCAGGTATTCCGGCGCCCGACCGCCGGGGATCAGCAGCGCGTCGTAGTCGGATTCAGCGACCTTGGCGAAGTCGAAGTTCAGGGCAAACAGGTGGCCGGGTTTTTCGCTGTAGGTCTGATCGCCTTCGAAGTCGTGAATGGCTGTGCGTACTGTCTGGCCGGCGGATTTATCCGGGCAAACGGCGTGTACCTTGTGGCCGACCATCAGCAGCGCCTGAAACGGCACCATCACTTCGTAGTCTTCGACGTAATCGCCGACCAGCATCAGAATTTTCTTGGCAGCCATGGGAGGACTCCTCTGGGAAATACGTAGGAGTATTCAAGGTAGTCCTTATCTGCGAGGTCGGGTAATAACCACCTACTACTGACAATGTAGGTTTGAGTTTGGCCTTTGTGGCGAGGGAGCTTGCTCCCGCTGGGCTGCGAAGCGGCCCCCTGCATTCTTCCCGGAGAATCAGGTCTCCAGGTTTTACGACTGCTGCGCAGCCGAACGGGAGCAAGCTCCCTCGCCACAAGAATCGCGCTCAACTGTACGGATATTTCTGTTCCCAGCTGTAAGCGCCAAAACCATTGAGTTATGGCTAGATGAATACACCTCCAATCACCCTGGATTCTGGTCCCCCATCATGTCCTCGCGCGAAAACACCGGCATGGCCCTCGGCCTGCTCGGCGTTGTGATCTTCAGCCTCACCCTGCCCTTCACGCGGATCGTCGTGCAGGAAATTCATCCGCTGCTCAATGGTTTGGGCCGGGCGCTGTTTGCGGCGGTGCCGGCGGCGATCTTGTTGCTGTGGCGCCGGGAAAAATGGCCGACCTGGAAACAGATCAAAGGCCTGACACTGGTGATCGCCGGCGTGATCCTTGGCTTCCCGGTGTTGTCGGCCTGGGCCATGCAAACCTTACCGGCGTCTCACGGCGCGTTGGTCAACGGTTTGCAACCGCTGTGCGTCGAGCTATACGCCGCGTGGCTGTCCCATGAGCGTCCGTCAAAAGCCTTCTGGGCCTGCGCCGCGCTGGGCAGTGCGCTGGTGTTGGGTTATGCGCTGATCAGCGGGGCCGGCAGCATTCAGGCCGGTGATTTGCTGATGCTCGGCGCGATTGCCGTGGGCGGTCTGGGTTATGCCGAGGGCGGCCGGTTGGCCAAGGAGATGGGCGGCTGGCAGGTGATCTGCTGGGCGCTGGTGTTGTCGACGCCGTTGTTGATCGGGCCGGTGGTGTATTTGGCGCTGCAACATCAGGGCGAAATTTCGGCCAAGACCTGGTGGGCGTTTGGTTACGTTTCGCTGTTTTCACAGTTCATCGGGTTCTTTGCCTGGTACGCCGGGTTGGCCATGGGCGGCATTGCCCGAGTCAGTCAAATCCAACTGTTGCAGATCTTCTTCACCATCGCGTTTTCGGCGTTGTTCTTCGGTGAACACATCGAGCCCATCACCTGGCTGTTTGCGGCCGGGGTGATCGTGACGGTGATGCTCGGACGCAAGACCGCCATCAAACCCCATGTGGGAGCGGGCTTGCTCGCGAAGGGGCCGTAATATTCAACATTTATGCTGAATGTAGAGCCGCCATCGCTAGCAGGCTAGCTCCCACAGGATCGCTGGGGATCAGAGGTAGCCGTCGGCCCTGAGCAGGGTTTCGAGGCAATGTTCGGTGATGTGATAGAAATCCTTCAGCTCCTGGATCTTCACCAACAACTGGGCCGGGTCCACCGGCTCGACGCGTTTTACCGCCAGAATCATCTTGTTCTTGTTGGTGTGGTCCAGTGAGATGAACTCGAACACTTTGGTTTCATAACCACAGGCTTCCAGGAACAGCGCACGCAAGCTGTCGGTGACCATTTCCGCTTGCTGGCCCAGATGCAGACCGTATTGCAGCATCGGCTTGAGCAGCGCCGGGCTCTGGATTTGCAGGCGAATCTGTTTGTGGCAGCACGGCGAGCACATGATGATCGAGGCGCCGGAACGGATACCAGTGTGGATCGCATAGTCGGTGGCGACGTCGCAGGCGTGCAGCGCGATCATCACGTCCAGCTCGCTCGGCGCGACGCTGCGTACGTCACCGCACTTGAACACCAACCCCGGATGCTCAAGCTTGGCGGCGGCGGCATTGCACAGGCTGACCATTTCTTCGCGCAGCTCGACGCCGGTCACCACGCCTTCGGCCTTCAAGGTGTTGCGCAGGTAGTCGTGGATCGCGAAGGTCAGGTAACCCTTGCCCGAGCCGAAATCCGCCACCTGCACCGGTTTGTCCAGCGCCAACGGCGAGGTCGTCAGCGCATGGCTGAACACTTCGATGAACTTGTTGATCTGCTTCCACTTGCGCGACATCGCCGGGATCAGCTCGTGCTTGCTGTTCGTCACACCGAGGTCGGCGAGGAACGGCCGGCTCAGGTCGAGGAAGCGGTTTTTCTCACGGTTATGTTCGGCAGACGGCACTTCACGCAATTGCTGAGGTTTGCTCTTGAACAGCGAAGACTTGCCCTTTTTGCTGTATTCGAGCTGGGCTTCGTCAGTCAACGACAGTAAATGCGCATTTTTGAACGAGGCCGGCAACAGCGCGGCGATGGTCGTCACGCCTTCGGCAAGCGGCAGGTTCTTGGTGATGTCGCGGGTTTTATAGCGGTAGACGAAGGACAGGCAGGGCTGATCCTTGACCGTCAGTTGTTTGATGATCAGCCGCTGCAAATCGGTTTCGGTGCCGACGTACTTGGCCAAGACCAGCTTGATGAAGCCGTTGGCGTCGAGGCTGGTTTGCAGCAGGTCGATGAACTGGGCGTGGTGATCCGGCGCGAGGCTGGCGGGAGTGGCGGTGACAGACATGGAAAAAACGGCCTCGGGCGGAGCGAATCGGAGAATGGCGGGTATTTTAGGGGGGATGGTCGTTCGGGACACGCAGTTATTTACCGAACGGTGCGAATCGTGAGGCAAGTCGAGTTCCCTGTGGCGAGGGGACTTGTCCCCGTTGGGTCGCGAAGCGGCCCCCTTCGATCACCAGTCAGACCGCGTTCTCAGTTTTTACGACTGCTTCGCAGCCGAACGGGGACAAGTCCCCTCGCCACAAAAGCTCCCTTGCCACAGAAGCGCATCCGTCTCCAGACTGAAAAGGACGTCAGCCCAACACCACCAACCGATTCGGCAATTCATTCCTCACATGCGTCACCGGCACATGCACCTTGAGCAACTCGCCGCACGCCTCCACACAGGTCACAAACCCCTGCAACGTCTGGCCCTGTTTCACCTGTTGCGTAAACGCCGCAACAATCGCGTCCCAGTTCTTGTTGTCCAGCCGTTTGGAAATCCCTTCATCCACCAGAATCTCCACATAGCGCTCAGCCTCGCAGACGAAAATCAGCATGCCGGTGCTCCCCACCGTGTGGTGCAGGTTTTGCTCCAGGAACTGTCGGCGCGCCAGGTTTGACGCACGCCAGTGACGCACCGAGCGCGGGATCAGGTGGGTGGTCACTTTCGGAATCCGGAACACCAGGCACAGCACGATGAAACTGATCCATTGCACCAGCAGCAGACTGTGCATGGTCAGCCAGCCCGTCAGGTAATGCACGACACCCGGCACCACCAGCGCCAGCAGGCTGGCCCAGAGCAGCGGGATGTACGCATAGTCGTCGGCGCGGGCCGCGAGCACGGTCACCAGTTCGGCGTCGGTGTCGCGCTCGACCCGGGCTATCGCCTCGGCGACTTTGCGTTGTTCGTGTTCAGTCAGTAATGCCATGTTTAACAGTGCTCGCTCATTATTATTCTCACCAGCCGCCCGACGAACCGCCGCCCCCGAAACTGCCACCACCGCCGCTGAAGCCCCCGCCTCCACCGCCGCCAAAACCTCCACCGCCAAAACCGCCGCCCGAGCGGCCTCGGCCACCGCCACCACCGCTGGGCAGGATCCCGAGCATCTGGCAGACGAAAATCGTCAGGATGAACAGCATCACCAGGAACACGAACACGCCCGGATGACGCGAAAAGAAATCGTCGCCCTCATCCCCGCGCGGCTCATAGACCGTCGACGGCTCGTCCAGCGAATTGCCGCCCAACACCACCAGCATCGCGGCGACCCCGTCGCTGATGCCTTTGCTGAAGTTGCCGGTTTTAAACGCCGGCGTGATCACCTGGTTGATGATTACCGAACTCTGCGCATCGGTCAGGCGATCTTCCAGGCCGTAACCGACTTCGATGCGCAATTTACGATCATCACGCGCGATGATCAGCAGCGCGCCGGTGTTTTTGTCCTTCTGGCCGATGCCCCAGTGGCGTCCCAGTTGATAACCGAAATCCGCAATGTCGGTGCCCTGCAGGTCCGGCACCGTCACCACCACCAATTGCTCGCCGGTGGCTGTTTCATGGGCCTGGAGTTGTTGCGTCAGCTGCTCGCGCACCGACGGCTCGATCATCTGGGCGTTATCGACCACCCGTCCGGTCAGTGGCGGAAACTTCAACTCGGCCTGGGCTGCCTGGGTAAACACCCACAGCAACAGCAACAGGCCCACTTTCAACACGCGCATTGGCAACCTCATCCGTGGTGATGCGTCGAACCCGTCCCGGTGCTTACTGGAACTTCACTTCAGGTGCTTTTTCGGCGCCGGGGCTGGTGGCCTCGAAGGTTTCGCGGATCGGCAAATCGCTGTACATCACGGTGTGCCACAGGCGACCCGGGAATGTGCGGATTTCGGTGTTGTACTTCTGCACCGCGAGGATGAAATCGCGACGCGCCACGGCGATGCGGTTCTCGGTGCCTTCGAGCTGCGATTGCAACGCGAGGAAATTCTGGTTGGCCTTGAGGTCCGGGTAACGCTCGGACACCACCATCAAACGGCTCAAGGCACCGGTCAGCTGATCCTGCGCCTGCTGGAACTGCTTGAGCTTCTCGGGATTGTCCAGGGTGCTGGCATCGACCTGGATCGAGGTCGCCTTGGCCCGGGCTTCGATCACCGCGGTCAGGGTTTCTTCTTCATGTTTGGCGTAGCCCTTGACGGTCTCCACCAGGTTGGGGATCAGGTCGGCGCGGCGCTGGTACTGGTTCTGCACCTGGCCCCAGGCGGCCTTGGCCTGTTCATCCAGGGCCGGAATGTTGTTGATGCCGCAGCCCGCCAGCAGCGTGGTGAGCAACATCAAGGCTGCAACCTGCAGGCTCGACCGATAGTGGTGTCGTACATTCATCTGGTTGACGCTCCCTTGCACATTCCATTGAAAAACAACCAGCAACCTTCTGAGCGTTGTCTTGGGGCATAATCTGCCGCCGCCACTGGATTGCATCGCGCCGATGGGCTAAAAGATGCCCCAGCGCTAAAACACTGCAGAAGTGTGCTGCATTTACCTGAACAACAATAGTCGCTCCCTAAATTTTGGCTGACCGGCCTGTATTCACTGCCGTTTAGGCTTTTGAGAAACCATTCATGAAGAAGCTGTGTTTGCTGGGCCTGTTCGTCAGCCTGGCCAGTCATACCGTATTGGCCGCCACGACGCCCGCACCTCTGGAGAACAAGGACTCTTTCATCACTAACCTGATGAAGCAAATGACCCTCGATGAAAAGATCGGCCAGCTGCGCCTGATCAGCATCGGCCCGGAAATGCCTCGGGAGATGATCCGCAAGGAAATCGCCGCGGGCAACATCGGCGGCACGTTCAACTCGATCACGCGCCCGGAAAACCGTCCGATGCAGGACGCGGCCATGCGCAGCCGGTTGAAGATCCCGATGTTCTTCGCCTATGACGTGATCCACGGTCACCGCACGATTTTCCCGATTCCAATTGCCCTGGCTTCAAGCTGGGACATGGACGCCATCGGCCTGTCCGGGCGCATCGCCGCCAAGGAAGCCGCGGCAGACAGCCTCGACATTACCTTCGCGCCAATGGTCGATGTTTCCCGTGACCCTCGTTGGGGCCGCACCTCCGAAGGCTTCGGCGAAGACACGTACCTGGTGTCGCGCATTGCCGGCGTCATGGTCCGGGCCTTCCAGGGCACCGGCGCGAACGCGGCCGACAGCATCATGGCCAGCGTCAAGCACTTCGCCTTGTACGGCGCGGTCGAGGGCGGTCGCGACTACAACATCGTCGACATGAGCCCGGTCAAAATGTACCAGGATTACCTGCCACCCTACCGCGCCGCCATCGACGCGGGCGCGGGTGGCGTCATGGTCGCGCTGAACTCGATCAACGGCGTGCCCGCCACCGCCAACACCTGGCTGATGAACGATCTGTTGCGCAAGGAATGGGGCTTCAAGGGCCTGGCGGTCAGCGACCACGGGGCGATTTTCGAGCTGATCAAGCACGGCGTTGCCGCTGACGGTCGCGAAGCCGCGAAGCTGGCGATCAAGGCCGGCATCGACATGAGCATGAACGACACCCTGTATGGCAAAGAGCTGCCGGGGCTGTTGAAGGCCGGCGAGATCGAACAAAAAGACATCGATAACGCCGTGCGTGAAGTGCTCGCCGCGAAGTACGACATGGGCCTGTTCAAAGACCCGTACCTGCGCATCGGCAAGGCTGAAGACGATCCGGCCGACACCTACGCCGAAAGCCGTCTGCACCGCGCCGAGGCCCGTGATGTGGCGCGCCGCAGCCTGGTGTTGCTGAAGAACCAGGGCGAAACCCTGCCGTTGAAGAAAACCGCGAAAATCGCCCTGGTCGGTCCGCTGGCCAAGGCGCCGATCGACATGATGGGCAGTTGGGCCGCCGCTGGCCGTCCGGCGCAATCGGTCACCTTGTTCGACGGCATGAACGCTGCCGTGGCAGACAAATCGACGCTGATCTACGCCCGTGGCGCCAACATCACCAGCGACAAGAAAGTCCTGGATTACCTGAACTTCCTCAACTTCGATGCCCCGGAAGTGGTGGATGATCCGCGTTCGGCCCAAGTGCTGATCGATGAAGCGGTGAAGGCCGCCAAGGATGCTGATGTCGTTGTTGCCGCTGTCGGCGAATCCCGTGGCATGTCCCACGAATCGTCCAGCCGTACCGACCTGAACATCCCGTCCAACCAGCGCGACTTGATCAAGGCCCTGAAAGCCACCGGCAAACCGCTGGTGTTGGTGTTGATGAACGGCCGTCCGCTGTCGATTCTCGAAGAGAAAGACCAGGCTGACGCGATTCTGGAAACCTGGTTCAGCGGCACCGAAGGCGGCAACGCCATCGCCGACGTGCTGTTCGGCGACTACAACCCGTCGGGCAAACTGCCGATCACCTTCCCGCGTTCGGTGGGCCAGATTCCGACCTACTACAACCACCTGAGCATTGGCCGGCCGTTCACGCCGGGCAAACCGGGCAACTACACCTCGCAGTATTTCGATGACACCACCGGCCCGCTGTTCCCGTTTGGTTTCGGTCTGAGCTACACCGATTTCAGCCTGAGCGACATGGCCTTGTCGTCGACCACACTGAACAAGACCGGCAGGCTCGACGCCAGCGTGATGGTGAAAAACACCGGCAAGCGTGACGGCGAAACCGTGGTGCAGCTGTACATCCAGGACGTGACCGGCTCGATCATCCGCCCCGTCAAGGAACTGAAGAACTTCCAGAAAATCACGCTAAAGGCTGGCGAACAGAAAGTCGTGCACTTCACCATCACCGAAGACGACCTGAAGTTCTTCAATGCCCAGCTCAAATACGCGGCAGAGCCTGGCAAGTTCAACGTGCAGATTGGCCTGGACTCCCAGGACGTGACGCAGCAGAGCTTTGAATTGCTGTAACCCTTAAAGCCATATGAAGTACCTGTGGGAGCGGGCTTGCCCGCGATGACGGTGTAACAGTCAACATAAATGTTGGATGTTATGGCCTCATCGCGGGCAAGCCCGCTCCCACAGTGGTTTTTGGTGTGACGGCTATCCCCGTCGATCCAACAGGTTCACCACCAGCCGATCCACCCATCCCCAAACCCGTTGCTTGACCCGCCGCCACAGCGGCCGGCGTTGCCATTCCTCCAGGCTGACCTCCAGACTCTGCGCAAAGTCCTTCTCGAAACTCGCCACCACTGCCGCCGTCAACCCCGGGTCCAGCGCCTCGAGGTTGGCTTCCAGATTGAATCGCAGATTCCAGTGATCGAAATTGCACGAACCGATGCTCACCCAATCATCGATCAAGACCATTTTCAGGTGCAGGAAACACGGCTGGTATTCGAAGACTTTCACCCCGGCCTTGAGCAGTCGCGGGTAGTAGCGGTGCCCGGCGTAGCGCACCGACGGGTGATCGGTGCGCGGCCCGGTCAGCAGCAGACGCACATCGACGCCACGAGCCGCGGCCCTGCGCAATGAGCGGCGGACTTTCCAGGTCGGCAAAAAATACGGTGTGGCCAACCAGATCCGGCGCTGGCCGCTGTTGAGCGCACGAATCAGCGATTGCAGGATGTCGCGGTGCTGGCGGGCGTCGGCATAGGCCACCCGGCCCATGCCCTCGCCCGTGGACGGCACCCGTGGCAGACGCGGCAAACCGAAGTGCGATGCGGGTTTCCAGGCGCGGCGGTGGCGGTTGGCGATCCATTGCCGGTCGAACAGCAACTGCCAGTCGATGACCAAGGGGCCGGTGATTTCCACCATCACTTCATGCCATTCGCTGGTGTCTTCACCCGGCGTCCAGAACTCATCCGTGACGCCCGTGCCGCCGACCACCGCCAGGCTCTGATCGACCAGCAACAGTTTGCGGTGATCGCGGTAGAAGTTGCCGACCCAGCGCCGCCAGCTCAGGCGGTTGTAGAAACGCAGCTCCACACCCGCCGCCGTCAAACGCTGACGCAAAGTCAGGGTGAACGCGAGGCTGCCGTAATCATCGAACAGGCAGCGCACGCGTACACCACGCTCGGCGGCCTGAACCAACGCCTGCACCATCGCTTCGGCGCAGGCCCCCGCCTCCACCAGATACAACTCCAGTTCGACCTGTTCTTCGGCGCGAGCAATCGCAACCAACATGCGCGGGAAAAACTCCGGGCCGTCGATCAGCAGTTCGAAATGGTTGCCTGCACGCCAGGGGAAGATCGCACCGGCCATGTCAGCGCGCCGTGAAAATCAGCACAGCACCCACCGGCACCGACAGACTGATGGCCGACAAACCGGCGACCTTGCGCAAACTTTCCAGGCCCGGAGCCAGATCGAAGTCTTCGGCATTGATGATCAGCGGCTCGAGGGTCACCACCTGGAAGCGTCGATCATCGAGACGGGTCGCCAGCAGTTCGGCATTGTATTCGTGAGTTTTACCGTGGAGGTTGACGGTCAGCGGCAAACGCAGCTCCAACTGGGCACCGGGCGCGAGGTCGTTGATCGGGCGCAGATCGATCTGCGTGGTAATCAGCGCTTCGGGAAAGGTCTGGATCTCGAACAGCTCCTTGCGCATGCGTTCGTCACGCAGAGGGATGCCGCTGTTCACCGACTCCATCTCGACTTCCACCTCGGCCAGGCCTTTGGGACTGACCTTGCCGTGCAACACCAGGAAGCGCTGCACTTCGGAGATGTTGGCGTTTTTGGTGCTGATGAACGACAGCCGCGAGGACTCGCCGTCGAGGTACCAATTGGCTTGGGCCGACAACGAAGCGCCGGCCAGCAGCAGGAAGGCCAGGGTTTTGGAAAGGGACCGCTTGAACATAAAGACTCGTGGGGGAAATAAACCTGAGCGAACCTTAACCGCCCGCGAGCCAGATGCAAACTGTCCATCACTGACACCGGCCATTGTGGCGAGGTGGCTTGCCCCCTCGCCACAACAGCCCACTCGCCAAAAGGAACATCGGCGCATTCAGGGTTGCAGGCGACAGCCTTGGCGTTCGCCAATCCATTGCACGCTGTTGCTGCGGCCCATACCGCTGACGGTCACGCGTTTGCTGGCGGCATCATCAATAAAACCGCTGGTGGGCAGCCACTGTTTTACATAGCTGTGGCAGTACTCCGCCTGGTTACCCATCACGTACCGGCACGAACAATACTCTTTGGCAGTGTAGGCGCTGATGATGTCGGGGAACGCCCACAACGCCACGCGCTCCTGCCAGACCCAGCCGAGCAAGGCGACCAGCAGTACCAGCCACAACGTGCTGAACGGCCGGTGACGAATGAAGTTGTTCATGGCTGCACCGCCCCGGCAAAGGCCTTGAGCGCAAGCTTGAGCAATTCGTTGTGCTGGTAACGCTCATCGCGATCATCGCCGTAGCGCACGATGACCAGGTTTTCACTGGGAATCACGTACAGCGCCTGTCCCCAATGGCCCAGGCCGGCAAAGGTATCGGCGGGGGCATCCGGCCAGGGTCGGACGGCGCCCTCCACCGCGCTATTGAGCCACCAATGGCCGCCGGGAACCGCATCGTCCTGATTGGCTTGATAGTGGGCGAAGGGTTCGCGGTTGAAGGTGACCCAGTCTTTGGGCAGCAGTTGCCGATCACCCCAGCGACCGTCGCGCGCCATCAGCAGACCGACTCGCGCCAGGTCCCGGGCGGTGAGGTAGGCATAGGAGGAAGCGACGAAGGTGCCCGTGGCATCGGTTTCCCAGACGGCGTGGCGAATGCCCAGAGGCTCGAACAGTGCCGTCCATGGATAGTCGGGATAACGTACCGGGCCGACGATGTTTTTCAGCGCCGCAGACAACAGATTGCTGTCACCGCTGGAGTAACGGAATGCCTCGCCGGGTTTGGCGTATTCACCGTGATCAGCGGTGAACGCGGCCATGTCCGGGTGACCCCGGGTGTAGAGCATCGCGACCACCGAAGATTTCAACGGCGCGTATTCATAGTCTTCCTGCCAGTCCAGGCCCGAAGCCCAGTGCAGCAGGTCGGCCATGGTCAGGGTCGGGTGTTTTTCCAGCCGTGGATAAAACTTCAGCACCGGGTCCTGGAGTTTGAACAGACCTTCGCCATAGGCGACGCCAAGGACCGTGGCCATCAGGCTTTTGCTGATGGACCAGGTCAGGTGTGGAGTGTCGGCCGTGGTCGGGCCGGCGTAGCGTTCGTAGATCAATTGGCCGTCGCGGATTACCAGCAAGGCGTCGGTGCGGACGCCTTGTCGGGTAGCGTCGTCGCGGGGCGGGAAGGCGTAAGTTTCCAGGGCTTGAACTGCTGGCCCCGAGACCGTCGGAGCCGTTGACCATTGCTCGGCAGGCCAGTGTTCGGCGTGGGCCGTGAAGCTGAGCAGCAGCATGAAAATCAGGGGCAAGCCTTTGAACATGGCGGGGGCTCGGAGGGATGAACCTGCAGAGCCTAGTCGAGGTTGATGACAGTTTTGGAGTTTGTGCCGCCTGTCAGGCCGTCTTCGCGAGCAAGCCAGCTCCCACAGGGGAACGCATTTAAAAATGTGGGAGCGGGCTTGCTCGCGAAGGGGCCAGTCAACTCAATGAAGATCCCGCGAGTGCTTTAGCCAACCGCTTCCCCCGCGCCCCCGCCGCCAGGTCCATCACACTCTGATCGCGCTGCCACATCGCAGCCCAATGCTGCGGGCCATCGACCAGTGCCTGGTTCACCTCAGCCTTGAGCCCCTCGAATTGCGCAAACAATCCCCCCAGCAGCACATGCCCGGCCAGATTGTTCGGCGCTTGCCGGCTGACTTCCGCGCACCCGGCCAACAGCGCCAGCAAGCGCAGTTGCAAATTCTGCGACCAGTCACTGTCCTGACCGACGCCGTACAGCCACGCCGTCATCGCGCTCAGTACATAAATGTCTTCCAGCGTGCGGAACGGTTTGACGTAGGCATCCCAGCCATCCCCGGCCAGCAATTCGCACTGGGCGTTATCGAGAAACAACCGACCGTGGCTGATGTCCGGCATCAGCGCGATGGCCGGGAGTTTTTCGAGGCGCACGCCCGGTTCATCGGGATAGACCACCCCCAGACTCAAGCGCGGAGTTTCACCGGGCCCTTCACTGCGCGCAGCAACCAGCAGCCAGTCGGCCGCATCGCCAGCGGTAACGAAATCTTTGCGCCCACTTACGCGCAAATCGCTCAGACGCGTCTGCATGTCCGCCACCCGCAGGCTGCGCTGTTCGGTGGCACACAACGCGCCGAGGCTCAGGGGCGCGCTTGGCCAAAGCATGCGCAACGCCGCCTGATACCCCACCAGAAACGCCTGCCCTGGCGTCGCCATCAACCGCCCGCCGACCACCGCCAGTTCGAAGGGCGTGACCGTGCCCAACGTGTGCAACAAAGTCGCGAAACCCTCCGCCAGGTCCGGGTTGACGGGCAGGCGATCGTGGCGATTCAACAGGTTTTGCCAGGGCATAAGAGGCTCCTTGTGGGCTGTCATATAAGCATCACCAAAGCTTCATGGCGATGACACCGGGGCTACATAGCCTGACTTTGCACAACACGGCTGCATAAAGAAAGTCGATCGGCTTGCAACCCAAGACGGGTGAACAGCCCGCACGGAGATTCCCAATGACTCAGATCGCCCGCATCAGCGACACCGGCAATGAACGCCGCCTGCAAGCCGAACGCCTGGTGGGCGCCGAGGCCTTGCAGGAAGCCCAGGCCTTGCGCTTCAACGTCTTCAGCGGCGAGTTCAACGCCAAGCTCAAAGGCGCGGAGCTGGGTCTGGACATGGACGACTATGATGTTCATTGCGCCCACATCGGCGTGCGTGACTTGAACACCGGGCGCCTGGTGGCGACCACCCGTTTGCTCGACCACACGGCGGCCAACAGTCTGGGCAAGTTCTACAGTGAAGAAGAATTCAGCCTGCATGGCCTGGTCCATTTGAAGGGCCCGATCCTGGAAATCGGCCGCACCTGCGTCGACCCGGCTTATCGCAACGGCGGCACCATCGCGGTGCTCTGGGGCGAACTGGCCGAGGTGCTGAATCAGGGCGGCTACAGCTACTTGATGGGTTGCGCGAGCATTCCGATGCAGGACGGCGGGATTCAGGCCCACGCGATCATGCAGCGCCTGCGTGAACGTTACCTGTGCACCGAACACCTGCGAGCCGAGCCGAAAAAGCCGTTGCCGGTTCTGGACATCCCGTCGAACGTCATCGCCGAAATGCCACCGCTACTCAAGGCCTACATGCGTCTTGGCGCGAAAATCTGCGGCGAGCCATGCTGGGACGAAGACTTCCAGGTCGCCGACGTGTTCATCCTGCTCAAGCGCGACGAACTCTGCCCGCGTTATGCCAAACACTTCAAGGCGGCTGTGTAATGAGCCGGTTGCGGGTGTACGCGCGAATTGCGCGAGTGTTGGTTGTGGTCGCGCTGGGTTTGAGCATGGCCAGTGTGTTCGGGCTGTTCGAGCGTCTGGGCATTGCTCATTCGATGGTCCGCCGCCAGCGCTGGTCGCGGTTTTTCATGGCGCGGTTGAGCAACGCCCTGCCCTTTCGCGTGACGGTTCACGGGGAACTGCCGAAGGAGCCGATGCTGTGGGTCAGCAATCACGTGTCCTGGACCGACATTCCGTTGCTGGGCATGCTCACGCCGATGTCGTTTCTGTCCAAGGCCGAAGTACGCACCTGGCCGGTGGCTGGTTGGTTGGCGGCCAAGGCCGGCAGCCTGTTTATCCGTCGTGGCTCGGGTGACAGCCAGCTGATTCGCAAACAGATGACGCGCCACCTGGCGCAGGAACATCCGCTGTTGATGTTCCCGGAAGGCACCACCACCAATGGGCGTTCGTTACGTACCTTTCATGGCCGCTTGCTGTCAGCGGCGATTGATTCCGAAGTGAAGCTGCAGCCGGTGGCGATTCGTTATCTGCGTGACGGTGAACTCGATTCCCTGGCGCCGTTCATTGGCGATGATGATTTGCTGTCGCACTTGATGCGCTTGTTTGCCAATGATCGCGGGGAAGTGGAAATCAAAGTGCTCAAGCCGATTGCTTGCGAAGGTCGCGAGCGTGCGGCGCTGGCGTTCGAGGCACAGCAGTCGGTGCAGAAGGCGTTGTTTGGGGCGATCCCTCAGGCGCAATCGGAACCGCTGCGCCCTGCAATCGCGGCCTGACACAAATCCCTGAACAAACGCCAATCCTTGTGGGAGCGGGCTTGCCCGCGATGACGGCTTACCATTCAGCGATGATGTTGAATGACAGACCGCAATCGCGGGCAAGCCCGCTCCCACAGAGGGTTATGGTGTTGGGTAGTTTTGCGCGAAATCCTGCAGCTGCGGATAAAACAACCGAAAGTCATCGCTCAACGGCTCATACAAACCCCGCAATTCCTGCATCGCCCCCGCCAATTCCTCAGGCCGGGTCAACCGCCGCGAAATCCCCCGCAGCACCTGCTCCAGCACTCCAAACTCCTGATAAGAACCCAACCAGTCATTCGCCACCATGTGCGGCGCAATCATCGCCAGCCGTTCCGGCAATTGCGCCTCGGCGGACAGCACCCGATAGACATCCGAGGTGAATCGCTCCAGCGGCTGGTCCGAGTAGAGCGTCCAGTTCCGCGCCAGGCAGTGGTCGAAAAACACGTCGAGCACGATCCCGGCGTAACGCCGGCGTGTGATGGAAAACCGCGACAACGAGATATCCACCAACGGGTGGCGGTCGGTAAATACGTCGATGCTGCGATGCAACTGGATGGCCGCTTCGATCTCCGGGTCGAACTGCCCTTGCAGCCGTCCCTTGACGAAATCGCCATACAAACTGCCGAGCAATTGACCGGGGCGCTGGCCACCGAGGTGAAGATGTGCGAGATAGTTCATGAGCGCAGCTTAGCACTGCCCCTTTGTATGTTGACACTCAACGTATCGTTATAACCCGATATACCAATTTATGCGGTCGTCAGACCAAAATCATATTGGTATATCGCGAAGTAGCGATTTAAAATTCGCCTCATCGCGATATAGCGTTTTACTCATCACGAGCCCAAACCCATGACCATCGACCTCGACGAAATAATAAAAGCCCTGGCACACCCAGTACGCCGAGACATCCTCATCTGGCTGAAAGACCCCAAGACCCAGTTCCCGGAACAGATCCACAACCACGAGTACGGCATTTGCGCCGGACAGATCGATCAACGTTGCGGCCTGTCGCAGTCGACCGTGTCCGCCCATCTGGCGAACTTGCAACGTGCGGGACTGATCAGCAGCCAGAAAGCCGGTCAATGGCACTTTTTCAAACGCAACGAGGACGTGATTCAGGCGTTCCTCGACGCCATCGTCAAGGAGCTCAGCGCTCCGACAAGGAACTGAACAATGCCCCTCTCGCTACTCATTCTGGCCTTGAGTGCCTTCGCCATCGGCACCACCGAGTTCGTCATCATGGGCTTGCTGCCCGATGTGGCGGCGGACCTCGGCGTGTCGATCCCCGGCGCTGGCTGGCTGGTGACCGGTTACGCCCTGGGCGTGGCCATCGGTGCGCCATTCATGGCACTGGCCACCTCCAGATTGCCGCGCAAGGCTGCACTAGTAGCGCTGATGGGCATTTTCATCATCGGCAACCTGCTCTGTGCCATGGCCACCGATTACAACGTGCTGATGTTTGCCCGTGTGGTCACGGCCCTTTGCCATGGTGCGTTCTTCGGTATCGGTTCGGTGGTGGCGGCAGGACTCGTTCCGGCGAACAAACGCGCATCCGCCGTGGCCTTGATGTTCACCGGCCTGACCCTGGCCAACGTACTCGGCGTTCCGCTGGGCACCGCGCTCGGTCAGGAAGCCGGCTGGCGCTCGACCTTCTGGGCAGTGACCGTGATTGGTGTGATCGCGCTGATTGGCCTGATCCGCTTCCTGCCGGCCAAGCGCGATGAAGAGAAACTCGACATGCGCGCCGAACTGCGTGCCCTCAAAGGCGCCGGGATCTGGTTGTCCCTGAGCATGACGGCGTTGTTCGCGGCGTCGGTATTCACCCTGTTCACTTACGTCGCTCCGCTGCTCGGCGATGTCACCGGCGTCTCGCCCAAAGGCGTGACCTGGACCCTGATGCTCATCGGCTTGGGCCTGACGGTCGGCAACATCATCGGCGGCAAGCTGGCCGACAAAGGCCTGGCCGCGACGCTGATCGGCGTCTTCATCTCGATGGCCGTGATCTCGACCGTACTGACCTGGACCAGCGTCGCGCTGATTCCTGCCGAAATCACTTTGTTCCTTTGGGCCACCGCGTGTTTCGCCGCCGTGCCTGCCCTGCAAGTGAACGTGGTGACCTACGGCAAGGCCGCACCGAACCTGGTGTCGACCCTGAACATCGGCGCTTTCAACATCGGCAACGCCTTGGGCGCCTGGGTCGGCGGAAGCGTCATCGCCCACGGTTTCGGCCTGACCAGCGTGCCACTCGCGGCAGCAGCACTGGCGGTACTCGCCCTGCTGGTGACCCTGATTACTTTCCGTCAGCGCGGTAATCCCGAACTGGCCCCTGCGACTAACTGATACCTCACGAGGGTTGTACTGAAATGACGACTATTTTCGATCCGATCAAACTGGGCGACATCGAGCTGGCCAACCGCATTATCATGGCGCCACTGACCCGCTGCCGCGCCGACGAAGGCCGTGTGCCAAACGCGCTGATGGCTGAGTATTACGTACAACGCGCCTCGGCCGGCCTGATCCTCAGCGAGGCCACATCGGTCACGCCAATGGGCGTCGGCTACCCGGACACCCCGGGCATCTGGTCCAACGATCAGGTGCGTGGCTGGTCCAACGTGACCAAAGCGATTCACGGCGCTGGCGGCAAGATCTTCCTGCAACTGTGGCACGTCGGCCGGGTTTCCCACGAGTCGTACCTGAACGGTGAAGCGCCGGTCGCACCAAGCGCCATCCAGCCTAAGGGCCACGTCAGCCTGGTTCGCCCATTGGCCGACTACCCAACCCCGCGTGCTCTGGAAACCGCTGAAATCGCCGACATCGTCGACGCCTACCGCACCGGTGCCGAGAACGCCAAGGCCGCTGGTTTCGACGGCGTGGAAATCCACGGCGCCAACGGTTACCTGCTCGATCAGTTCCTGCAAAGCAGCACCAACCAGCGCACCGACCAGTACGGTGGCTCCCTGGAAAACCGTGCACGCCTGTTGCTGGAAGTGACCGACGCCGCGATCGAAGTCTGGGGCGCCGGCCGCGTCGGTGTGCACCTGGCTCCGCGTGCCGACTCCCATGACATGGGCGACGACAACCTGGCCGAGACGTTCACCTACGTCGCTCGCGAACTGGGCAAACGTGGCATCGCCTTTATCTGCTCCCGCGAGAAAGAAGCCGGCGACAGCCTTGGCCCACAACTCAAGGAAGCCTTCGGCGGCCCGTACATCGTCAACGAACGTTTCACCAAGGACAGCGCCAACGCCTGGCTGGCCAGCGGCAAGGCCGATGCGGTCGCCTTCGGCGTGCCGTTCATTGCCAACCCGGACCTGCCGGCACGCTTGAAGGCTGATGCGCCGCTTAACGAAGCGCGTCCAGAGCTGTTCTACGCCAAGGGCCCGGTGGGATATATCGACTATCCGGTAATGTAATTTTTATTAATAGCAAAAAGCCCCGACTCGAAAGAGCCGGGGCTTTTTTTATCAACGAAAAACAACAAGCCTATGCCCCCCTTAAGAACAACAAACTCTTCTCAGCGAAACAACCGCCAATACATTTGCGCTGGCTCACTTTCGACAGCGCCTTTACATTAATAAAACAAGAGCAGAGAAACAACTTTTGTAAAAACATCAACTGAGACAAGGAGCGCTCATCGTGCACAACTATGCAAAGACTGCACTGATCATCTTTACAACGTTTGCGTTTACCCCCTACGGCTTCGCCAAGTACGGGGATTATCAAACCATTGATGAATCCGACAACATCAACGACACGACCATTCACTACTATATTAAAAACCTGACATCGGAAGAATTAACGCTGTCTCGGCCATCGCAGAAGCAAACCGGCCGAGGCAATGCGATTTCTGATTTCACGGTGCCCATTAACGCGGTACTGAATTTTCCCACGCACTATCCGGAACCTTTCAGATCAATTACCCGTGATAACCCTAGAATACTCACCGAAACGTTTGCCTATGCCTCAGGAAAAAAGGAATGCCAGTTCACCGCCACCATCAAGGTGACCGACCTTCTGAAACCTGCTCATTGGTCCGGCAACGGGAAGTCCATCGGTGTCGAACCGGCGGATTGTACGACAGACATCTTCGAAGTCATCAGTACTCTCCCCTATAGCTACAGCATTCAGTTCAGCCTTGAATAACTCATTTAATTCATATTCACCCTGGCCAAAAAAATTATGAACATGGTAAAAAAACTGATATTTGCACTATTAGCAACCTGCGCTCCTTTTTCCTATAGCTTGGCAGATACCGTAGTAACGATAAAAATCATCAACAATACGTTCGGCACATTAAAGTTAAAACAGCACGGAGGACTCGAGGCAGAACTTAGCGCCCCCCTGACCAGCTTTAACATCGGCCCGGGCACCGAGGAATCGCTGGACATCCCATACCAGCGTGCTTTTACTTATGATCAGTCCGGCTGGCAACCCACTCGAAAAAAAGTCGCGCCCATCAGTAATTTCATCGATTATGAAGTTAATGGATTTCGATGCCGTTTAAAAACGTTGATGAATGCTCCGGTTGGCTTTGGGGCACTGGAGCCCAGCTACAAACCGGCGTGGGAACAAACAAGCTCGGGACGGGGCACCTCGGGATATAGCTGCAATAGCTATATTTCCGAACGTCTGTCCAAGCCCCCGTTCAGCTACACCGTTGTTTTAACGTTCAACAAATGACCTGATGGGCGGCTTGGGGTGCCGTGATGCTTACAGCCGTTCACACACTCGACACAAAATCCCTACAAAATACGTAGCTCGCTACCTTTCATCCTGGCGAGCGTACGTATATAAAAGCACCCCTGTGCATCGAGGCGAGCCTTGAAGGATCAAAGCTCGCTTTAATGGTTGACACAACCGGATCCAATTAAGCATTTTGTTTCATTTGCGCAGGCTGGGGCTCAAACGCAGCATGTCCAACCCTGCATTGACCCAACGCTCGGCCTCGGTGTGCAGTTGAAAACTGTCGGGGGCCAATAGCCATTGGTAAAGCATGCCATCGATGTAGGCGTGCAGGCTGATGGCCGCACGGGCCGTGTCGAGGTCCTCGGGCATTTGCCCCCGATTCACCGCATTACTCAGGGCCAGGGCGATTCGCACATTGCAATCGAGGCTGACCTCACGACGTTGCTGACGCAGGTCGCACATTTCATCGGTGAATTCGCACTTATGAAACAAAATCTCATTGATGCGTCGGGTTTTCGGGTCCAGGGCAACTTGATGAAACAAATGAATCAGCAGTTTGCGCATGCAGCCCAGCGGATCGAGTTCATCTTCGCTTTCACTGGCCCTGGCCATTTCATCCAGCGGCTCTTTCAAGCTATCCAGCATCGCCTGCACCAGGTCCGCCTTGTTGCTGAAATGCCAGTAGATGGCTCCGCGAGTCACGCCGGCCAGGGTCGCGATGTCCGCCAGCGTCGTACGCGCCACGCCCCTTTCATAAAAGGCTTTCTCTGCTGCTTCCAGAATCTGGCTGCGGGTTTCTTGAGCTTCCTCTTTGGTACGACGGACCATGGCAGTAAAACCTCAATCAGGGTGCTTCAGCGATGTCTGAACAGCCGCTGAACAAAAGTGGGGCGAGCGCTCTCGGGTCTCGTCCCCCGGCTTACAATTCGAACCTTTGACGGGCGTTGGTAACAGGGTGGATACGCAGTCAAGGTGTTTACAAACAACCATGAACGTAAGTATATTCCTTAGCAAGCTACTTATCCACCCGGCACTCATTTTTTACCCTTCCACATTTCTTGTGCGTTTCTTGCGCGCCTGACCCGAGGATTTTCATGCAATTCAAGCCAGCTGTTACCGCTCTGGTCGCCGCCGTCGCCCTCGCATCACTGCTCAGCGGATGCAAAAAGGAAGAAGCGGCACCCGCCGCACCGCCTCCTCAGGTCGGCGTGGTTACCCTGCAACCTCAAGCCTTTACCCTGACGTCCGAGCTTCCGGGGCGCACCAGTGCGTTCCGCATTGCCGAAGTTCGCCCACAGGTCAACGGCATCATTCTCAAGCGTCTGTTCAAGGAAGGCGGCGACGTCAAGGCCGGCCAGCAGCTGTATCAGATCGATCCGGCCGTTTATGAAGCTACGCTCAAAAGCGCCGAAGCCAACCTGCAACAGACCAAGTCGATCTCCGACCGCTATAAGCAGCTGGTCAACGAGCAGGCCGTCAGCCGTCAGGAATACGACACGGCGCTGGCCAATCGTTTGCAATCGGAAGCCTCCCTGCAATCCGCTCAGATCAACGTGCGTTACACCAAGGTCTACGCACCGATCTCCGGTCGCATCGGCCGCTCGAACGTGACCGAGGGCGCGCTGGTCAGCAACGGCCAGGCCGACGCCATGGCGGTGATCCAGCAACTCGACCCGATTTACGTCGACGTCACCCAGTCGTCCGTCGAGCTGCTTGAGCTGCGTCGCGAACTGGAAAGCGGTCGCCTGCAAAAGGCTGGCGACACGTCAGCGGCGGTCAAGCTGACCCTCGAAGACGGCAGCGAGTACAAGCAGGAAGGCAAGCTTGAGTTCTCCGAAGTCTCGGTTGACCAGACCACCGGCTCCGTGACCTTGCGTGCCGTGTTCCCGAACCCGGATCACACGCTGCTTCCAGGCATGTTCGTGCACGCCCAGCTCAAAGCCGGTGTGAACGCTGCCGCGATTCTGGCGCCGCAACAAGGCGTGACCCGCGACCTCAAAGGCACACCGACCGCACTGGTCGTGGGCGCTGACAACAAGGTCGAACTGCGTCAGCTCAAGGCCAGCCGCACCGTCGGCAGCCAATGGCTGATCGAAGACGGTCTGAAAGCCGGCGATCGCCTGATCACCGAAGGACTGCAATTCGTCAAACCTGGCATCGAAGTCAAAGCCAGTGAAGCGACTAACGTTGGCGCAAAGAACCCGGCCCCCGCACAGGCAGCTGACAAGGCTTCCAGCGGCAAAGGGGAGTAAACCATGTCGAAATTTTTTATCGACCGTCCGATTTTCGCCTGGGTAATTGCCCTGGTGATCATGCTGGTCGGGGCACTCTCGATTCTCAAACTCCCGATCAACCAATACCCGAGCATTGCGCCTCCGGCCATTGCGATCCAGGTGACCTACCCAGGCGCGTCTGCACAAACCGTGCAGGACACCGTGGTTCAGGTCATCGAACAACAGCTCAACGGTATCGACAACCTGCGTTATGTCTCCTCGGAAAGTAACTCCGACGGCAGCATGACCATTACCGCAACCTTCGAGCAAGGCACCAACTCCGATACCGCGCAGGTTCAGGTCCAGAACAAACTGAACCTGGCCACCCCGCTGCTGCCGCAAGAAGTGCAGCAACAGGGTATTCGCGTGACCAAGGCCGTGAAAAACTTCCTCTTGGTGATCGGCGTGGTGTCGCGCGACGGCAGCATGACCAAGGACGACCTGTCCAACTACATCGTGTCGAACATGCAGGACCCGATCTCGCGGACCGCCGGTGTCGGTGACTTCCAGGTCTTCGGTTCCCAGTACGCGATGCGTGTCTGGCTCGACCCGGCCAAGCTGAACAACTTCAACCTGACGCCCGTGGACGTGAAAGCGGCTATCGCGGCGCAGAACATCCAGGTGTCCTCCGGTCAACTGGGCGGCCTGCCGGCTGCGCCTGGCCAGCAGTTGAACGCCACCATCATCGGCAAGACTCGTCTGCAGACCGCCGAGCAGTTCAACAAGATCCTGCTCAAGGTCAACAAGGACGGTTCGCAAGTGCGTCTGTCCGATGTCGCCGACGTAGGTCTGGGTGGTGAGAACTACAGCATCAACGCGCAGTTCAACGGTGCTCCGGCCTCCGGTCTGGCGGTGAAACTGGCCAACGGGGCCAACGCCCTCGACACCGCGAAAGCGCTGCGCAACACCATCAACACGCTCAAGCCGTTCTTCCCGCAAGGCATGGAAGTGGTCTTCCCGTACGACACCACCCCGGTGGTCACCGAGTCGATCAAGGGTGTGGTTGAAACCCTGGTCGAAGCGATCGTGCTGGTGTTCCTGGTGATGTTCCTGTTCCTGCAAAACTTCCGCGCCACCGTCATCACCACGATGACTGTGCCGGTGGTACTGCTGGGTACGTTCGGGATCCTCGCGGCGTTCGGTTTCAGCATCAACACCCTGACCATGTTCGGTATGGTGCTGGCCATCGGCTTGCTGGTGGACGATGCCATCGTCGTGGTGGAAAACGTCGAACGGGTCATGAGCGAAGAAGGCTTGTCACCCAAGGAGGCCACCAAGAAATCCATGGGGCAGATCCAGGGTGCGTTGGTCGGTATCGCCCTGGTGCTGTCGGCGGTACTGTTGCCGATGGCGTTCTTCAGCGGCTCCACGGGCGTGATCTACAAGCAGTTCTCGATCACCATCGTCTCGGCCATGGCGCTGTCCGTGTTGGTCGCACTGATCTTCACCCCGGCCCTTTGCGCCACCATGCTCAAGGCGATTCCGAAAGGCGAGCACGGCACACCGAAACGCGGCTTCTTCGGCTGGTTCAACCGCAGCTTTGACCGTGGTGTCAAAAGCTACGAGCGTGGCGTCGGCAACATGCTCACGCACAAAGCGCCGTACCTGCTGGCCTACCTGATCATTGTCGTCGGCATGATCTGGCTGTTCACCCGCATTCCAACCGCGTTCCTGCCGGAAGAAGACCAGGGCGTGCTGTTTGCCCAGGTGCAAACCCCGGCCGGCTCCAGCGCCGAGCGCACGCAGGTGGTGATCGATGAGATGCGCTCCTACCTGCTGGATAAGGAATCGAGCGCTGTAGCCTCGGTCTTTACGGTCAACGGCTTCAACTTCGCCGGTCGTGGCCAAAGCTCGGGCCTGGCGTTCATCATGCTCAAGCCGTGGGATCAGCGGGATGCGGACAACAGCGTGTTCAAACTCGCCGCCCGCGCCCAGCAGCACTTCTTCACCTTCCGCGATGCCATGGTGTTCGCCTTCGCGCCACCGGCGGTACTGGAGTTGGGTAACGCCACCGGTTTCGACGTGTTCCTGCAAGACCGTGCCGGTATCGGTCACGAAAAGTTGATGGAAGCTCGCAACCAGTTCCTCGGCATGGCGGCGCAGAGCAAGGTGCTCTATCAGGTGCGTCCGAACGGCTTGAACGACGAGCCGCAATACCAGTTGGAAATCGATGACGAGAAGGCCAGCGCCCTGGGCCTGACCCTCTCCGACATCAACAGCACCCTGTCGATTGCCTTGGGCAGTAGCTACGTCAACGACTTCATCGACCGTGGTCGGGTGAAGAAAGTCTACGTGCAAGGTCAGCCCAATTCGCGCATGAGCCCGGAAGACATCAAGAAATGGTATGTGCGTAACGCCGCAGGCACCATGGTGCCCTTCTCGGCCTTCGCCAAGGGCGAGTGGATCTACGGCGCGCCGAAGCTTTCGCGTTACAACGGCGTAGAAGCCATGGAAATCCTCGGTGCTCCGGCTCCGGGCTACTCCACCGGTGAAGCCATGGCGGAGGTCGAAGCCCTGGCGAAGAAACTGCCGGCCGGTGTCGGTATTTCCTGGACGGGTCTGTCGTACGAAGAGCGACTGTCCGGCTCACAAGCGCCCGCGCTGTACGCGTTGTCGCTGCTGATGGTGTTCCTCTGCCTGGCGGCGCTGTACGAAAGCTGGTCGATTCCGATCGCGGTGATGCTGGTGGTGCCTTTGGGGATCATCGGTGCACTGTTGGCCACTAGCCTGCGGGGGCTCTCCAACGACGTTTACTTCCAGGTGGGTCTGTTGACAACCATCGGTCTGGCGGCGAAAAACGCCATTCTGATCGTCGAGTTCGCCAAGGAACTGCATGAGCAAGGGCGTAGCCTTCGCGAAGCGGCGATCGAAGCGTGCCGGATGCGTTTGCGACCGATCATCATGACCTCGCTCGCCTTCGTCCTCGGCGTAGTACCGCTGGCGATTTCCACCGGCGCAGGTTCAGGTAGCCAGCATGCGATCGGTACGGGCGTTATTGGCGGTATGATCACCGCCACGGTCCTGGCGATCTTCTGGGTCCCACTGTTCTTCGTCACCGTGTCGTCGATTGGCCAGCGCAAAAAAGCCGATCAGGACGATGCAATTGAACCTTCTAAAGAGGCTGGCCAATGAGCAAGTCGCTACTCTCCATCGCAGTTGCCGCCTTCGTGCTGAGCGGCTGCTCGCTGATCCCCGATTATCAGCAGCCTGATGCACCGGTGGCAGCGCAATACCCGCAGGGCCCGGCGTACTCGTCGGCCCAGGCGCCTGCACAGGCCGCCGCCGAACAGGGCTGGAAGCAGTTTTTCCATGACCCGGCACTGCAACAGCTGATCCAGGTCGCCCTGGAAAACAACCGTGACCTGCGTGTTGCGGCCCTGAACATCGACGCGTTCGCGGCTCAATACCGCATCCAGCGTGCCGATCTGTTCCCGGCGGTTTCGGCCAATGGCACCGGCAGCCGTCAGCGCCTTCCGGCACGTGCCTCGCAGACTGGCGAATCGGGTATCACCAGTTCCTATTCGGCTACGGTCGGGATCAGCGCTTATGAACTCGACCTGTTCGGTCGGGTTCGCAGCCTGAGCGAAGAAGCCCTGCAGCAGTACTTCGCTACCGAAGAAGGTCGTCGCAGCACGCAAATCAGCCTGGTGGCCAGCGTGGCCAACGCCTACCTGACCTGGCAGGCGGACAAGGAACTGCTGAAACTGACTCAGGACACCCTCGGGGCATTCGAGGAGAGCTACAAACTCACCTCGCGCAGCAACGAAGTCGGGGTCGCCTCGGCCCTGGACCTGGCCCAGTCGCGTACCTCGGTGGAAAACGCCCGGGCGCAATTGGCCAAGTACACCCGTCAGGTCGCGCAGGATGAAAACAGCCTGGTGCTGCTGCTCGGCACCGGCATCCCGGCCAATCTGCAAGCCGCCAAGCCACTGGCTGACGACCTGCTGAGCGACGTGCCGGCCGGTCTGCCCTCGGACTTGCTGCAACGTCGTCCGGATATCCTCCAGGCCGAGTACAACCTGAAAGCGGCAAACGCCAACATCGGCGCGGCACGGGCGGCGTTCTTCCCGAGCATCAGCCTGACGGCCAACGCCGGGACCTTGAGCCCGGACCTGTCCGGTCTGTTCAAAGGCGGTTCGGGCACCTGGTTGTTCTCGCCGCAGATCAACCTGCCGATCTTCAACGCCGGCAGCCTGCGCGCCAGCCTGGATTACTCGAAAATCCAGAAAGACATCGGCGTGGCGAACTACGAGAAGTCCATTCAAACGGCCTTCCAGGAAGTCGCCGACGGCCTGGCTGCCCGCCAGACCTACACCGATCAGTTGCAGGCGCAGCGTGATTTCGTCACCGCCAACCAGGACTACTACCGTCTGGCCGAGCGTCGCTACCGTATCGGTGTCGACAGCAACCTGACCTTCCTCGACGCCCAGCGTCAGCTGTTCAGTGCCCAACAGGTGCTGATCACTGATCGTCTGGCGCAGCTGGTCAGTGCGGTCAATCTGTACAAGGCATTGGGTGGTGGCTGGAACGAGCAGACGGCGAAAGTCGAACCACAGAAAGAAGAAGCGCCGAAGATGAAGTTGTTCTGATAGCGCTGTGAAAACATCAAGCCCACCTTTTGGTGGGCTTTTTGTTGGCGGCTGGAAAAGGTGTGTTGTCAGGGCTGGCCCCTTCGCGAGCAGACTCGCTCCTACAGGGGATCTGTATTTGCCAACAATCGCATGCACACAGAATGACCATTGTGGGAGCGAGCCTGCTCGCGATGAGGCAGGCACATACGACGCAGAACCTCAAACCAACATGCGTTCGATAACCGCCCAAAACCCGCTTTCGCCGATTGAACCATCCAGTCCATTCCCCGCACCATTCGTCGCACAAGACCAATAACATCAGGTTCGACACCATGCCCCCGCGCCCTGCCCTGTCCGGCTGATCCCTCTCCCGTTTTTCACGAAATCTAATCCTTTGTCTGCAACCCCCGACGTTGCGGCAGTGCCCCGTTTCATCCCTAACAATTAGAGAGACCCGAGCCCATGACGCCTTCCACCGCGCAGTATTATTTCCCCAGCCTGATTGCCATCGCCCTGGCCAGCGCGGCCCTGCCCGCCATGGCTGAGGAATCGGGTTTTGTCGAAGGCGCCAAGGTCAACCTGAACCTGCGCAACTTCTACATCAACCGCAATTTCACCAACCCGACCAAGGCTCAGGGCAAGGCTGAAGAATGGACGCAAAGTTTCATCCTCGACGCCAAGTCCGGCTTCACCCAAGGCACCGTCGGCTTCGGCATGGACGTGCTGGGGTTGTACTCGGTGAAGCTCGACGGCGGAAAAGGCACGGGCGGGACGCAGTTGCTGCCGCTGGATCATGACGGTCGCCCGGCGGACAACTTCGGGCGCACCAACGTGGCATTCAAGGCCAGGCTGTCGCAGACCGAAATCAAGGTGGGCGAATGGATGCCGGTGCTGCCGATCCTACGCTCGGACGACGGTCGCTCCCTGCCGCAAACCTTCCGTGGCGGGCAGATCACCTCGAAAGAAATCGCCGGCCTGACGCTCTATGGCGGCCAGTTCCGCGCCAACAGCCCGCGCGACGACAGCAGCATGAGCGATATGTCGATGACCGGAAAACCCACCTTCACCTCCGACCGCTTCAACTTCCAGGGCGGCGAATACGCTTTCAACGACAAGCGCACCCAGATCGGCCTGTGGAATGCTGAACTCAAGGACATCTACAGCCAGCAATACGTAAACCTGATTCACAGTCAGCCCATCGGCGACTGGACCCTGGGCGCCAACCTCGGTTTCTTCTATGGCCAGGAAGACGGCAGCGCCCGCGCTGGCGACCTGGACAACAAGACCTGGTCAGGCCTGTTCTCGGCCAAGTACGGCGGCCACACGTTCTATGTCGGCTTGCAAAAACTCACCGGCGACAGCGCCTGGATGCGGGTCAACGGCACCAGCGGCGGCACCCTGGCCAACGACAGCTACAACGCCAGTTATGACAACGCCCGAGAAAAATCCTGGCAACTGCGCCACGACTACAACTTCGTCGCCCTGGGCATCCCCGGCCTGACCCTGATGAACCGCTACATCAGCGGCGACAACGTGCACACCGGCACCATCACCGACGGCAAGGAATGGGGCCGCGAAAGCGAACTGGGATACACCGTACAGAGCGGCGCGCTCAAGGACCTGAACGTCAAATGGCGCAACTCGACGATGCGCCGGGACTTCAGCAATAACGAGTTCGATGAGAACCGGTTGATCGTCAGCTATCCGATCAGTTTGTTGTAAGTCTCAAGGGCACCTTCGCGGGCAAGCCTTGCTCCTACAGGTCACGGGTTGGCTGCAACATTGGCGGCCAACTCGATTTCTGCAGGAGCAAGGCTTGCCCGCGAAGAACGATAGCGCGGCATCTAGCCGGCCGCCTGTCAGCTAGCCTGGCGCTTTACCAACGATCCATTACAGTGAAAAAACCTGACAGGAGTCAGGCGAACTCAACCCTTCCCACTTCCGTTATCTGTTGATGTTGGTCCGCAAGACTTGAGCCAGGCTGTCATCGGAAGACACCACTTGATCACCAGAGGACCACCTCATGATCACGCCACTCAAATCGGCTCCCGTCAAAAGCGACTGGGATGCCAAGGCCTACCAGCAATTCTCCCGGCTTCGACAACGGCCGGTGAACGAACTACTCGACCGCGTCGAACTTGACCCCCCCAAACGCATCTACGACCTCGGCTGTGGCACCGGCATTGCGACGCAAGCTTTGGCCAAACGCTGGCCCCCTGCGCACCTGATGGGCATCGACAGTTCGGAGAAGATGCTTCAGGAGGCGCAATGCTTGCCGATCAAGGCGCTGTGGAAGCAGTGCGATCTACAGAACTGGCAGCCGGAGCAACCCGCCGACCTGCTCTTTGCCGCCGCAGTGCTGCATTTCATCGACGATCACGAACAGCTTCTGCCGCGCTTGCTCGGTTATCTCAACCCGGGTGGTTGTCTGGCGGCGCACATGCCCGACTGGCGGGATGCGGTGTGGTATCAACTGGTGCTCGACACCCTCAACGATGGTGGCTCCGACGGCAAACCGCTCGGCTCCCCGCAACTGCGCGAGAGGATGGCGGCGCGGCCGTTGCTGTCGCTGGAAAATTACCACCGGTTGCTCTCACCGATTACCCGGACACTGGATATCTGGGAAACCTCGCAGTTGCAGGTCGTGGACGGCAAGTCGCCGATTTATGACTGGATCAAGGTCTCGGCCTTGCGGACGGTGATGCAGGGGTTGAAGGACGAGGAACAGGCGCGGTTCATCTATCACTTCATGATGCGAGTGCATGCGCATTACCCCCATGAGAGCGATGGGCGCACGTTGTTTCCGTTCAAGCGGATTTTCATTGTCGCGACCGTTTAAATTTCGAAATTGATGCAGGCTGACCCACCGCTATCGCGAGCAGGCTCGCTCCCACAGGAGATCTTCAGTGAATGCATAATTTGCGTTCACGCCGATCAAATGTGGGAGCGAGCCTGCTCGCGATGGCGTCAGCTCAAGCAATACAAAACCCGAAGATCACTCCCGGGATTCGACGCCAAGCTCATCCCAAACCGACTCCGCCAAATGAAACGTCGCATTGGCCGCCGGGATGCCGCAGTAGATCGCGCTCTGCATGATCACTTCCTTGATCTCTCCGCGGGTTACGCCGTTGTTGGCGGCGGCGCGCAGGTGCAGTTTGAGTTCTTCGTTGCGGTTCATGCCGATCAGCATGGCGATGGTGATCAGGCTGCGGGTATGGCGCGGCAGGCCTGGGCGGGTCCAGATGTCGCCCCAGGCGTGGCGGGTGATCATTTCCTGGAACTCCGAGTTGAACTCGGTCAGCGCATTCAGGCTGCGGTCGACATGCGCATCGCCAAGCACCGAGCGACGAACTTCCAGGCCCTCGTCGTAACGTTGTTTCTCGTCCACAACAATCCCCTTAATCAGCTGACAAAAACGTCAGGACCCGGTCACTGAACGCTGCACCGGCCTGGACGTTGGACAGGTGTGCGGCGTAGAACTCGGCGTACTCGGCGCCCTGCACATGCTCCTGGATAAAGTGCCCACCGGACGGCGGCGTCACTGCGTCTTCAGTGCCGGCGATGACCAGCAGCGGCACCTTTATCGCGGACAGCTGATCGCGGAAGTCGGCATCGCGCACGGCCGCGCAATTGGCGGCATAGCCTTGCGGCGAAGTGGCCGCGAGCATGTCGGTAATACGCTTCGCGGCAGCCGGATTGGCCTCGGCAAAGTCAGGGGTAAACCAGCGCGCAATCGATGCATCGCGCAAGGCGACCATCGCGGCCGGACCGTCCCGCAGCACGGTTTCAATCCGTGGGTTCCACACCGAAGGATCGCCGATTTTCGCGGCGGTGTTGCACACCACCAGTTTGTTCAGCCGCTCGCCGGCGTTGATGCCCAGCCACTGGCCGATCAAACCACCCATGGACAGACCGCAAAAATGCGCACGCTCGATGTGCAGCGCATCCAGCAGCGCCAGCACGTCGCGGCCCAGTTGCTCGATGCTGTAAGGCCCCGGAGTGACCAGCGATTGGCCGTGACCCCGGGTGTCGAAACGCAACACGCGCAAATGCTCGGAGAATGCGGCGATTTGCGCGTCCCACATGTGCAGGTCGGTGCCCAGCGAATTGGACAACACCAGCACCGGCGCATCGTCTGGTCCATCGAGTTGGTAATGCAGTTCGCCCTCGGCGAGTTGTACGAAAGCCACAGCAATCTCCTTCAGGCAGTCAACGCATAATGTTCAGCCACCGCTCGCTCGACCCAGGCATGGGCCTGACCGAGGTAATGGGCGGGGTCCAGCAGACGATCGAGTTCAATGTCAGACAGCTCGGCAGTCACTTGCGGTTCATCGCCGAGTACCGCTCGCAGATGCCGTTGCTCGGCCACCGCACGTTTGCAGCATTGCTCCAGCAGATGGTGCGCGGTATCGCGCCCTACCCGTTGCGCGAGGACGATGCTCACCGCTTCGGCCAGCACCAGGCCTTGGGTCAGGTCGAGGTTGCGGGCCATACGATCGGCGTCGACTTCCAGTCCGTCCGCCACCAGCAACGCTTGTTTGAGGCTGCCGGACACCAGGCAGCAAATCTCCGGCAGGGTTTCCCATTCGGCATGCCACAGGCCCAGGCTGCGCTCGTGTTCCTGCGGCATGGCGCTGAACAGAGTCGAGAGCAAACCGGGAACCCGGGTCGCCGCACCGATCAGCACCGCGGCGCCGACGGGGTTGCGTTTGTGCGGCATCGTCGACGAACCGCCCTTGCCCGGTGCCGACGGCTCGAACACTTCGCCGGCTTCGGTCTGCATCAACAGGCTGATGTCGCGACCAAGTTTGCCGAGGCTGCCGGCGATCAAACCGAGCACTGCGCCGAACTCCACCAGGCGATCACGCTGGGTGTGCCAGGGTTGATCCGGCAATGTCAGTTGCAGCTCACCGGCCAAGGCTTCGGCAATTGGCATCGCCTGCTCGCCGAGGGCCGCGAGGGTTCCGGAGGCGCCGCCGAATTGCAGCACCAGCAAGCGTGGTTTGAGTTCTTGCAGACGTTGCCGACTGCGGGTCACAGCGCCCAGCCAACCGGCGATTTTCATGCCGAGGGTGACGGGCGTTGCGTGTTGCAACCAAGTGCGCCCGGCCAGCGGCGTGGCAACGAAGCGCAGCGCCTGGGTCGCCAACGTTTCGCCCAGTTGCGCCAGATCGCTTTCGATCAGCTCCAGCGCCCGGCGCAGTTGCAACACCAGTCCCGTGTCCATCACGTCCTGACTGGTCGCGCCCAGATGCACATAGCGCTCGGCTTCAGCATCGGTGGTCGCGATCTGTTTACCCAACGCCTTGACCAGCGGAATCGCCGAATTGCCCGCCGTGGCAATCGCCTCGCCGAGCGCAGCAAAGTCGTAATGCCCTGCGACACAAGCCGCTTCAATCGATGCGACAACCGATTGCGGAATCAAGCCCACCCGCGCCTCGGCCCGGGCCAGTGCCGATTCGAAATCGAGCATGGCCTGAACCCGGCCCTGATCGCAGAACACTTCTCGCATGTCGCGGGCGGTGAAATAGGCATCGAACAGTTGATTGCCCGGTCGCTGGTTCATAAACAGTTCCTGAAAGCGCGGGCCGGTCGGGCCCACGCGGATGGATCAAAGGTCGTGGTGCAAATACTTGGCCTGTTTCGGCAGGCGCAGGCTGAACAGGAACGCCACCGCCATCATCACCGTCACGTACCAGTAGAAGGAGTTTTCCATGCCCACGGCTTTCAGGCTCAGGGCCACATATTCCGCCGAGCCACCGAAGATCGCGTTGGCCACCGCGTACGCCAGGCCGACCCCCAGTGCGCGCACTTCCGGCGGGAACATTTCGGCTTTTACAAGGCCACTGATCGAGGTGTAGAAACTGACGATGGCCAGCGCCACGGTAATCAGCACAAAGGCGAGGAACGGACTGCTGACACTTTTCAGGCTCAGCAGGATCGGCACGGTGCACAGCGTCCCGAGGGCACCGAACCAGAGCATCGAGTTACGTCGGCCGATCTTGTCCGCGAGCATGCCGAACAGCGGCTGCATGCACATATAAAGGAACAGCGCGCCAGTCATGATGTAGCTCGCGGTCTTGGCGTGCATGCCGGCGGTGTTCACCAGGTACTTCTGCATGTACGTGGTGAAAGTGTAGAAAATCAGCGAGCCACCGGCGGTGTATCCGAGCACGGTGATAAAAGCGGCTTTGTGGTCGCGGAACAACGCGCGGATGCTGCCGGCGTCCTTGTTGTCGCGCATTTCCTTGCTGGTGGTTTCCTTGAGCGAGCGACGCAGGAACAGCGAGATCAATGCGGCCACAGCACCAACCACAAACGGAATCCGCCAGCCGTAGGCACGCAGGTCATCTTCGGTGAGGAACTGTTGCAGGACCACCACCAGCGACACCGCCAGCAACTGCCCGCCGATCAGCGTCACGTACTGGAACGAGGCGAAAAAACCGCGCTGGCCCTTGAGGGCGACTTCGCTCATGTAGGTCGCGGTGGTGCCGTACTCCCCGCCCACCGACAGGCCCTGCAGCAAGCGGGCGAACAGCAGCATGATCGGCGCCCAGACGCCGATGTCCTTGTAGGTCGGCAGGCACGCGATGAGCAACGAACCGAAGCACATCATCAGAATCGAGATCAGCATCGAATTCTTGCGCCCGTGCTTGTCCGCGACACGGCCGAAAATCCAGCCGCCAATCGGTCGCATCAGAAACCCGGCCGCGAACACGCCAGCTGTGTTGACCAGCTGCACAGTCGGGTTATCGGACGGAAAAAAGGCCGGCGCGAAGTAGATCGCGCAAAAGGCGTAGACGTAGAAGTCGAACCATTCAACGAGGTTGCCGGACGAGGCACCGACAATCGCGAAGATGCGCTTGCTGCGCTCTTCGCCGGTGTAATGCGCTGGAATAGCGGTGGGGGTTGTCATTGATTTTCACTCTTTGGGGACCATGACAGTCTAGACACACTTTGCAACAGTCCCGTTCCACAGATAGATCAGCAACACCAATCCCTGTGGGAGCGGGCTCGCCCGCGATAGCGTTGGGTCAGTCACCTTTGATGCTGGATGTGACTCAGTCATCGCGGGCAAGCCCGCTCCCACAGGTTTTTGTGTTGTTACTCAATAATCGAAGAACACCGTCTCGGCATCGGTGCCTTGCAGGACAACATTCCATTGATACACACCGGACGCATCCTGCTTCGCCAGCAAGGTACTGCGGCGTTCAGCCGGCACACACTCCAGCAGCGGATCCTCGACGTTCGCCGGTTCGCCCTCAAAGTAAATCCGTGTCAGCAAGTGCTTCACCAACCCGCGAGCAAACACCAGCACCACCAGGTGCGGCGCCTGGGTCGAGCCCTTCAGGCCTTCCACGGTGCCTGGCTTAATGGTGGTGAAACGAAAACGCCCTTCGGCATCCACCGGCACCCGGCCGAAGCCTTCGAAGTTCGGGTCCAGGGGTTTGGCCTGGTCGTCTTCGGGGTGGTCGTACTTGCCGGCGGCGTTGGCCTGCCAGACTTCCAGCATCGCGTCGTTGACGAAGTCGCCGTTGCCATCGACGACTTGCCCGGTGATTGACACGCGCTCGCCGAGGGTTTGTTCGACGGTCAGGTCTTCGCGGTTCAGCCAGGTCAGGCCGATGTGGTAATACGGCCCGACGGTGTGGGACGTGGTCGCGTTCAGCGTCATCTTATTTCTCCATCGGCGTGGCTTCGCGGCCGCGCAAGACGATGTCCCAGCGATAACCGAGGGCATAGGAAGGGATGGTTTTTTCCAGATCGAACGTCGCGATCAAACGCTCTTTGGCGCGGGTATCGGGCACGCAGTTGTAGATCGGGTCATAAGCCAGCAACGGGTCGCCCGGGAAATACATCTGGGTAACCAGGCGCGTCAGTATGCTCGGCCCGAACAGCGAGAAATGGATGTGCGCCGGGCGCCACGCATTGTGGTGATTGCCCCATGGGTAAGCGCCGGGCTTGATGGTCTGGAACTGATACCAGCCATCGGCATCGGTCACGGTGCGGCCGGTGCCGGTGAAGTTCGGGTCCAGCGGCGCATCGTGCAGGTCGCGGGCATGGTTATAGCGACCGGCGGCATTGGCCTGCCAGATCTCCACCAGAATCCCCGGGACAGGCAAGCCGTCTTCATCCAGCACGCGGCCGTGAATAATGATGCGCTCACCCAACGGTTCGCCCTGATGCTGGCCGGTCAGGTCGTTGTCCTTCTCGTTGACACGCTCGGCGCCGATGGTCGGGCCGGTGATTTCCGACAATGAATGAGGCAAAAACACCAACGGCTTGGACGGCGCGCGACGGTTGGTGGATTGATAAGTCGGGTGCAGGTACTCCGGCTGGGTGCCTTCCTGTGGGCGACGGTAACCAGGCTTGTCAGTCATTTCGCTTTCCTCTGTTCTTATGAGTCTGCCGGGCGTCAGACGCGCTCGATGGCCAAGGCCAGGCCCTGGCCGACACCGACGCACATGGTCGCCAGACCTTTCTTGCCACCCGTTTTTTCAAGCTGATGCAACGCGGTCAGGACCAGACGCGCACCGCTCATGCCCAACGGATGGCCCAAGGCAATGGCGCCACCGTTCGGATTGACCTGAGCCGCATCGTCCGCCAGTCCCAGCTCACGCAGCACCGCTAACCCTTGGCTGGCGAAGGCTTCATTGAGTTCGATCACGTCGAAATCGTTGACCGCCAGACCGAGGCGCTCGATCAGTTTGCGCACTGCCGGCACCGGGCCGATGCCCATCACCCGCGGTGCGACGCCGGCGCTCGCCATGCCCAACACTTTGGCGCGAGCGGTCAGGCCGTGTTTCTTCACCGCTTCGGCAGAGGCCAGAATCAGCGCCGCCGCACCGTCGTTCACGCCCGAGGCATTGCCGGCGGTGACGGTTTTGTCAGGACCGTTGACCGGTTTCAGTCTGGCCAGGGTTTCAAGGGTGGTGTCGGCACGTGGATGCTCATCCTGACTGACGACGGTTTCCCCTTTCTTGTGGGCAATCCGCACTTCAACGATTTCTTCAGCGAAAAATCCTGCAGCTTGCGCGGCGGCCGTGCGCTGCTGACTGCGCAGGGCGAAAGCGTCCTGATCCTCGCGGGAAACTTCGTAGTCGTCCGCCACGTTGTCAGCGGTTTGCGGCATCGCATCGACACCGTATTGGGCTTTCATCAACGGGTTGATGAAACGCCAGCCGATGGTGGTGTCTTCCAGCTTCATGTTGCGCGAGAACGCCGCATCGGCCTTGCCCATCACGAACGGTGCGCGGGACATCGACTCGACGCCACCGGCAATCGCCAGCTCCATTTCGCCACTGGCGATGGCGCGGAATGCGGTGCCAATGGCATCCATACCCGACGCGCACAGGCGATTGAGCGTGACGCCGGGAATGCTTTCCGGCAGCCCGGCCAGCAGCAGCGCCATGCGTGCGACGTTGCGGTTGTCTTCGCCCGCCTGGTTGGCGCAGCCGAGGAATACCTCGTCCACGGCGTTCCAGTCCACCGACGGGTTGCGCTCCATCAAGGCCTTGATCGGCACAGCGGCGAGGTCGTCAGCACGAACCGCCGACAGGCCACCGCCAAAACGGCCGATGGGGGAGCGAATGGCATCGCAGATATAAACGTCACGCATCACGCTTCTCCGGGTGCTTGGCCGTGGGCGGCGGCGGTGCGGGCTTCCAGATCCCTGAGCGCCTTCAATTCAACGTCGGTGGGCTCGGCGGTATTTTCAACCGTGTCTGCGAAACGAATCGCCCAACCGGTGGCGGCAATCACTTGCTCGCGGGTCACGCCGGGGTGCAGCGCGGTGACCACGAATTCATGGGTGTCCGCTTCCGGCTCCATGATGCACAGGTCGGTGATGATGCCGACAGGACCTGCGCCCGGCAGGCCGAGACGCTTGCGCGAATCACCGCCCTCGCCGTGGCCGACCGAGGTAATGAAGTCGAGCTTGTCGACGAAGGAACGCGCCGACTGCTTGAGGATGATCAGCACGCTTTTCGCCGAACCGGCAATCTCCGGCGCGCCACCGGCACCCGGCAGGCGCACTTTCGGCGCGTGGTAATCGCCGACCACGGTGGTGTTGATGTTGCCGAAACGGTCGACCTGCGCGGCGCCAAGAAAACCGACGTCAATGCGCCCGCCCTGCAACCAGTAGCGAAAAATCTCACCGGTCGGGACCACGGTGTCGGCGGTTTCCGCCAGTTCACCGTCGCCGATCGACAGCGGCAGTACGCTCGGCTTGGCACCGATCGGACCCGATTCGTAGATCAGGACCACATCCGGCGAAGACGTCAGGCGCGCCAGGTTGGCAGCTTTCGACGGCAGGCCGATGCCGACGAAGCACACCGAACCGTTTTTCAGGCGGCGGGCCGCGGCGACGGTCATCATTTCATTGGTGGTGTAAGTCATTACTTGGCCTCCGAAGCAGCGGCCAGCTTGGCCTGGAACTCGCTGAAGTCAGCGCAGCCATGGATGTATTCGTTGATCCACGCGGTGAAGGTGTCACGGTCGCGGGCAATCGGGTCCCAGGCCTGGTAGAAGCGGTTGTCACGCTCGTTGTAACCGTGGGCGTAGGACGGATGCGCGCCGCCAGGGACGTGGCACACCGCGCTCAAGGCCCAGGTCGGCAACACGCAGGAATTCATCGGTGCATTGAGGTCGTCGACGATTTCTTCGACGGTAACGATGCAGCGCTTGGCGGCCAACGCCGCTTCTTTCTGCACGCCGAGAATGCCCCACAGCAGCACGTTGCCTTTGCGGTCGGCTTTCTGCGCGTGAATCACGGTGATGTCCGGGCGCACCGATGGCACCGCAGCCAACACTTCGCCGGTAAACGGGCAGGTAACAGTTTTGATCAGCGGGTTGACCTTTGGCAGGTCGGAACCGGCGTAGGCACGCAGTACCGCGAACGGTAGGCCGGAGGCGCCAGCGACGTAGGCATTGGCCAGGTCGGCGTGGCTGTGTTCTTCGATTTCCAGCGCATGCGGCCACTGTTTCTCTACGGCGTCACGCAGACGGTGCAACGAACCGACACCCGGGTTGCCGCCCCAGGAGAAAATCAGCTTGCGAGCACAACCGGCGCCGATCAACTGGTCGTAGATCAGGTCAGGCGTCATCCGCACCAGCGTCAGGTCTTTCTTGCCCTGACGAATGATTTCGTGACCCGCCGCCGTAGGGATCAGGTGAGTGAAGCCTTCGAGCGCGACGGTGTCGCCGTCGTTGACGAATTGCTTCACCGCGTCGTGCAGCGAAAGGATTTCAGCCATGGGGCAGGCTCCCGTTTTGTTATGAACCGACAGTGGATAAAAAAGGCGCGAGGTTCAGCGCCGGAATGACTGAAGGTTAAGCCTGTGCAAAACGCCAAACAATCCGATAATCGACTGAGTGTTCGTTTATCGAACAGATTGTTGTCTCGCTACCGATCCCAAAAAGCATCGCGGGCAAGCCCTCCCACAGGTTGATGCGCAATCCTTGTGGGAGCGGGCTTGCCCGCGAAGAGGCCCTCAAACGCGCCAAAGAATCTGGATCAGGCTGTCAGGTCGCATCCGCATGACTGACCATGCCCTTGATCACCACCGCCGTCGTCGCCAGCGCCGCCGGAATCACCAGCGCCGTCAGCACCTGTTCAAAATTCCAGCCCAACCCCAGCAACGTTGCGCCCATCCACGCCCCGAGGATCGCGCCGAACCGGCCAATCCCCAGCATCCACGAGACCCCGGTCGCACGCCCTTGAGTCGGATAAAACCGCGCCGCCAGCGACGGCATCGCCGATTGCGCACCGTTGACGCACATCCCGGCCACCAGCACCAAGGTCGCCAAAAGCGTGATGTTGCCCAGGCTCTGCCCTACCGCGTAGGCAAACACCCCGGCCATCAAGTAGAAAATGCCGATGACCTTGTGCGGATTGAACCGGTCCATGGCCCAGCCAACGCCCACTGCGCTCAGCACGCCGCCAAACTGGAACAACGCCCCAATGAACGCCGCCTGCTCCATGCTCGCGCCGCTGTCACGCATCAGCGTCGGCAGCCAACTGGTCAGCAGGTAAACGATCACCAGGCCCATGAAGTAGGTCAGCCACAGCAGCAAGGTGCCGGCGCTGTAGGTGCCGGAGAAGATCACGGCGAACACGTTGCGCGCCTTGACGGTTTTCTGTTCCGGCACGCTGAAGCTCGATGCCTGGGCGACGACGACCGGATCGATCGGTGCGAGGGTCTTGCGCACTTTGTCGGTGCCGCGGTTGCGCACGACCAGGTAACGCGCCGACTCCGGCAGCCAGAACAGCAAGACGACGGCGAGGATCAGCGGCAGGATCCCGCCGATCAGCAGCAGACTGTGCCAGCCAAAGGCAGGAATCAGCTTGGCCGAGATAAACCCGCCACCGGCCATGCCGAGGTTGAAGCCGCAGAACATGCTGGTCACCAGCAGGGATTTTTTGCGCTCCGGGGTGTATTCCGACAACAGCGTGGTGGCGTTCGGCATCCCGGCGCCGAGGCCCAGGCCGGTGAGGAAGCGCAGCACCAGCAGTTGATCGACGTTGGTGCTGTACGCCGACGCCAGACTGAAGGCGCCGAACACCAGCACCGCGCCGACCAGTACGACTTTTCGCCCAAAGCGGTCAGCCAAGGGACCGGAGCCCAGTGCGCCGAAGACCATGCCGATCAGCGCCGCACTCATCACCGGGCCGAGACTGGCGCGGTCGATGCCCCAATCCTGCGACAAGGCAGGCGCGATAAAGCCCATGGCCGCGGTGTCGAGGCCATCGAGGAAGACAATCAGGAAACACAGGATCACCACTCGCCACTGGTAGCGCGAAATGGGTTGAGCATTGATGAAGGACTGCACGTCGAGGCAGTTTCCTACAGCAGACTGAGGCTGGTTCATTATTTTTATTCCACGCAAGAACGCAGTCGGACAGGAGCCAGCCAAGGCTGGCGCTGCCGCGACATTAGTGATCTTGGGGAAACAGCGTCAATTCGATAAACGCGACTCTGTGCGTTTATCGAACAGCTTAGGCAAACAACTGGGCGCTGAGGTCGCGGCTGGCACTCAGCAGGCCAGGCAAGAAACGTAGCTCCAGCTCGTTGCGGCTGACCCGCCCGGCGTGGGTGCTGACGTTGAGCGCTGCGACCACTTGGCCGGAGGCGTCGTACACCGGAACGGCAATCGAGCGCAGGCCTTGCTCCAGTTCCTGATCGACGATGCACCAGCCCTGCTGCCGCACTTCCTGCAGGCATTCGAGTAGCGCTTCGGGGGTGTGCAAGGTTCGGCTGGTCTTGGCCTGGAACTCTGCATGGTCGAGGTATTCGCGCAGCGAGGTGTCGTCCAGCGCCGCAAGAAGGATTCTGCCCATGGACGTGCAATACGCCGGCAACCGTCCGCCCACCGACAAGTCGACGGAAATCAGGCGCTGGGTGGTCGCCGAGCGAGCGATGTACAAAATGTCGTCACCTTCCAGCGTGGCCATGTTGCAGGCCTCGTGAAGCTGCTCACTCATGCGGTCCAGATACGGCTGGGCGGACACCGCCAGAGGCGTCGAGGACAAATAGGCATGGCCGAGCGTCAGCACTTTGGGCAGCAGCGAATAGGTGCGACCGTCAGTGGTGGCATAGCCGAGTTTGATCAGGGTGTGCAGGCAACGTCGCACAGCGGCGCGGGGAATTTCCGTACGGTGACTGATCTGGGCAATGGTCAGGTGTCGTTTGCGCTCCTGGAACGCTTGAACCACCGCCAGGCCGCGGGCCAGGGATGTCATGAAATCCGGGTCACCGGTCAGGGCCTGGATTCGCTTCGCGGGCGAGGCCACGATCGGCGGCGCCACTGAAGCGAAGGAATTGCGCATTTGATCGTTCATTTCTGGTCCTTTTCCTACACGGATCAGCAGCTATTACATGCGGCTTCGGGTCCTGCACACAAGCCACAGGCCTCAAGATTGGGCGATTATCGAACCCTCGACCGATAATCGCAATCGACCTCACTGGGGAGACGACTACCTGCGCACACTGATTTGCGCAGAGCCCTCTATATGCTTTTATTCTTCGCTGATTTAGAGGGCTGATGTAAGGGGCAAACTTGTTCGACTTTATGACGCCAGAAAGACATCGTTGCAATGTGACATCACCGCCCCCCCTAGTTGCCGCTGAAAGTTGCGAGTAACAAAACAATCACACAGCTGGAACTACTTTTAACTCTCGAGAGATAGTGTTCTTCGGATCGACCGCTATAATGCACCTCAGTGGCGAAGCGGTTTTTACGTGCCGGTTCCGTCACTCGGCAGCCCGGTATCCTATCGTCGCTGTCTGCAGCAAGCGCTTGACGCTCATTTCATATGCTCCGCCAACGCGCTCGCTGGAACAGGTAACTGATGCTACGTCAGCTGTTTTTCTCTGGTGCCGTGGCCGCCTGCAACATGGAAGTATTGTTCACCCGCCGTAAAAACGATGCCTTTGTCAGGCATTGTCCTTTCGATGAGTGTGGTCAATAGATTCCTGCAGCGCGTTTCACCAGAATTTATCTCAACTCATACAGGTAGCACTGTGACGAAAGACGAACTGCGCGCGGAACTTGAGCGCCAGGAACAACGTTACAAGGAAGTTTACGGCGGGGAAGTCACCACCTACGCCGCTCAGCCCGAACCCGAACGCAAGCCTTGGCGTAAACGCGCCACCGTTCAGGATCAGGCATTCACCCAGGAATTGCAGAAGATGGAAAAGGAACTCAAAGCCGAAGAGCCATGACCTCCTCGGCCTGAATCCTTCCAAGGGTCTGCATCGGCACCCGTTAAAAGCGCGGTGTTCTGATGATGCCTTTCGCGCCCGCTACAAGCGGGCAGCGGCCACCTCACCCTGCGGATGAGGCAAAGGGCACATGCCTGACCCTCTTCTCAGATTTTTCACACAAGTGTTCAAGCCTCTCGACTTCACGAGCGAAACCCTTGTGGCTGCGGCCTTTTCATCTGAATTCAATGACTTGCAAAACCCGGTAAAAACCTCGGGGATAAGCTATCGTCACAAACTAATTCATTGAAGAATGTTACCGATGAGCACCTAGTGCATCGATTAGCAGTCTTTTCTGGCATAATCGCGCCCCCTTATGACCGGGTCAGAAAACCTTCATGATCGATTTATTCAGCGGACTGGATGCTTGGGTGCTTGTGAGCCTCTTGCTCGCCCTGGCCTTTGTCCTCGCCTTCGAGTTCATCAACGGCTTTCATGACACCGCTAACGCGGTGGCCACCGTTATCTACACCAAAGCCATGCCGCCTCATCTGGCGGTGTTCTTTTCCGGTGTATTCAACTTTCTCGGCGTGCTGCTGGGCGGTGTTGGCGTGGCGTATGCCATTGTCCACCTGCTGCCGGTAGAACTGCTGATCAATGTGAACACCGGTCACGGGCTGGCCATGGTGTTCTCGCTGCTCGCCGCCGCCATCACCTGGAACCTGGGCACCTGGTACTTCGGTATCCCGGCCTCCAGTTCCCATACGCTGATCGGTTCGATCCTCGGTGTCGGCCTGGCCAACGCGTTGATCAACGACATTCCGTTGGCCGATGGCGTGAACTGGCAGAAGGCGATCGATATCGGTGCTTCGCTGGTGTTCTCGCCGATGGCGGGTTTCCTGGTCGCAGCGCTGATTTTGATCGGCCTCAAGTGGTGGCGCCCCCTGTCGAAGATGCACAAGACACCGGAACAGCGCCGCAAGATCGATGACAAGAAACACCCGCCGTTCTGGAACCGCCTGGTGCTGGTCATCTCGGCTATGGCCGTGAGCTTCGTGCACGGCTCCAACGATGGTCAGAAAGGTATCGGCCTGATCATGCTGGTGCTGATCGGCATCGTTCCAGCACAGTTCGTACTCGACCTGGGCAGCACGACCTACCAGATCGAACGGACCCGCGATGCAACCCTGCACCTGAGCCAGTTCTACAAGCGCAACGCTGACACTCTGGGCGAATACCTGGCCCTGGGCAAAAGCGTTGAAGGCGATCTGCCGGAGAAATTCCGTTGCAACCCGCAACAGACCGAACCGACCATCACCGCCCTCCTCGGCACCCTTAAAGGTGTAGCGGATTACCACTCGCTGTCGCCGGAAAACCGCATCGAAGTGCGTCGCTACCTGCTCTGCCTGGACGATACGGCGAAGAAAGTCGGCAAGCTGCCTGGCCTCGCTGCCCGTGAAAAGGCTGACCTGGACAAACTGCGCAAAGACCTGACCACCACCACCGAATACGCCCCGTTCTGGGTGATTCTGGCGGTCGCCCTGGCCCTCGGCCTGGGTACTATGGTCGGCTGGAAGCGCGTAGTGCTGACCATCGGCGAGAAGATCGGCAAGCAGGGCATGACTTACTCCCAAGGCATGTCGGCACAGATCACTACCGCGAGCCTGATCGGCATGGCCAACATCTTCAGCCTGCCGGTCTCGACTACCCACGTCCTGTCCTCAGGCGTCGCCGGCACCATGGTTGCCAACAAAAGCGGCCTGCAAGGCGGCACTGTGCGGACCATCCTGCTGGCTTGGGTCCTGACCCTGCCAGCGACAGTGGCCTTGTCGGCCGGCCTGTTCTGGCTGGCGTCGAAGGCACTGGGCAGCTGATACATTGCTGCGACAAAGAGGCGCGTTCCGTGAGGTTCGCGCCTTTTTTATGGTCTGAACTTTGGCATTGCCGGTCTGTTGAAAGAGATTGGTTGGCCCAGAGGACACCTTCGCGAGCAAGCCCGCTCCTACAGTGGGACGGTGTACATCTGCAAGAAATTGGTCGGCTGTCAGGCCGCCATCGCAGGCAAGCCAGCTCCCACAGGAATCGGCGTGTACCGCTCGCTTCTCACCACTCATCAGGCCGAGCGTTAACTCGCCTGCAGCTCTTGATCTTGATCTACCCGCCCCGTCGGGAGGCTGAGTGGAGGCGTTCATCTGGGGGTGGGCGCGGAGCGCCAAGCCCAGGCGAGGGGCCGGACGTTGGGGCGAAGACCTTTGCTTCCTTTGGGGCGTTTGCCAAAGGGAGTCGCTGTAAAAGCGAAACCATAAGCAGCCGTTACCGCAGGAATGGATATGTACACCTGAGAAAGATAGGTCGGCTATCAGGCCGCCATCGCAGGCAAGTCAGCCCCCACATTTTGAACTTCATACATCAGTAAAAAGCGTGGGCAAAAAAAAGGGCAACCGAAGTTGCCCAAAATGCCTTGCGTGCTCATTACATCCAGAAAGAACTACGGCTTACGCTTATGCGAATCTTTCCAGATAAAAAACCCAAACCCTGCAAAAAACAGAACCATGAGGCCGACTGTCAGCACTCCGGCGATCACCACGTTGTCGAAAAACATGACGGCTCTCCTGCACTTGCCCTGTTGCGATAGGGCTAAGTTAACCAATCAGGCAGAAGAGAAAGTTGACCAGGATCAATGTCGCCCGAGACAGGGCGTAAAGGAGGGGAAATAACTGACCTGCATCAACCGATGCAGGGTGATTCAACGCTTTTTCGGCTTGTTCTTCGATTTCTTCTTGGCTTTACCCAACGGCATCGCCTGTTCAAACGCCTGGCGCACTTCATTCAGACGCTTTTCATTAAGGTCATGAACCCGCTTGGCGCGTTCAGAATTAAGATCAATCAGCTTGTCGTCTTGGCTCATGGTGCTCAATACATCGAATGGCAGGTTTGTCGTAATAATGAGGTCTGACGGCAGCGCTGACCAGCCACCCCCTCAAATCTCAATATCGACCCACAACCCCTGACGCGGCTGATCTTCCATCAACGGCGCCACCGGCACGGTGTTGTCAGCATTCAATTCGGTCCCGGGAATCGCCAGATGCTCCTCCGGATCCTCATCAGCCTCACGTCGACGCCGTTCCCGCTCCTGCTTGCGCCGCTGTTCCTCGCGCAACTGAAAAGCCGCTTCCTCGGGATCGCGTTGTTTCAGGTCAATGGTGCTTTCATTGGAGCTTTCCTGCACCGGCACGACAGGCGGAATATCCGGGCGCTGGCGGATCGGGTCCTGCTGTGACGTGATCGGCACGGCACTCAAGGGGAGCATCGGTGGCAGCATAATTATCAGTCTCCTGTCAGCAGGCTGTCGGCTGCGGGGATGGCGACTTGAGCCATCGGTCGCAAACTGTGACCGGTTTGGCACCGATTGGTGCCCCGACCGGCAAGCATCGCATCGTTGGACTAACGTAAGACTGCGAGTTTTTATGAGAGTCCTTTGGCCCTGAAGCCCTCATTCCGTTAAGATAGCCCGCTTTTTCAAGGTGGGAGTCAGGCAGCATGGCGCAGCAGTATCAACCGGGGCAACGCTGGATCAGTGACAGCGAAGCCGAGCTGGGTTTAGGCACCGTTCTGGCACAGGACGGCCGCTTGTTGACCGTGCTCTATCCGGCCACTGGCGAGACTCGCCAGTACGCGCTACGGAATGCGCCCCTCACCCGCGTGCGGTTTTCGCCGGGCGACTCCATTACTCACTTCGAAGGCTGGAAACTGACCGTCCAGGAAGTCGATGACGTCGACGGCCTGCTGGTCTATCACGGCCTCAACGCGCAAAACGAAGTGGTCACCCTGCCGGAAACCCAGCTGTCGAACTTCATTCAGTTCCGTCTGGCCAGCGACCGTCTGTTCGCCGGGCAGATCGACCCACTGGCGTGGTTCTCCCTGCGCTACAACACCCTGGAACACACCAGCCGCCAGTTGCAATCCTCGCTCTGGGGCTTGGGCGGCGTGCGTGCGCAACCGATCGCGCACCAGCTGCACATCGCCCGTGAAGTCGCCGACCGCATTGCGCCGCGAGTACTGCTGGCCGACGAAGTGGGCTTGGGCAAAACCATCGAAGCCGGCCTGGTGATCCATCGCCAACTGCTCTCGGGCCGCGCCAACCGCGTACTGATCCTGGTGCCGGAGAACCTGCAGCACCAGTGGCTGGTCGAGATGCGCCGTCGCTTCAACCTGCAAGTCGCGCTGTTCGACGAAGAACGCTTCATCGAAAGCGATGCTGCCAACCCGTTCGAAGACACCCAACTCGCGCTGGTTGCGCTTGAGTGGCTGGTGGACGACGAGAAAGCCCAGGACGCGCTGTTCGCTGCCGGCTGGGACCTGCTGGTGGTCGACGAAGCACACCATTTGGTGTGGCACGAAGAGAAGGCCAGCCCTGAATACACGCTGGTCGAGCAACTGGCCGAAGTCATTCCCGGTGTATTGCTGCTGACCGCCACCCCGGAACAACTGGGCCAGGACAGCCACTTCGCGCGCCTGCGCCTGCTTGACCCGAACCGTTTCCATGACCTGCACGCCTTCCGCGCCGAGAGCGAAAACTATCGCCCGGTGGCCGAAGCCGTTCAGGAGCTGCTGGACAAGGGGCGCCTGTCGCCGGAAGCACACAAGACCATCCACGGTTTCCTCGGCAACGAAGGCGAAGCGCTGCTGGCCGCCGTGAACGATGGCGACATCGAGGCCAGCGCCCGTCTGGTGCGCGAACTGCTGGACCGCCACGGCACCGGCCGCGTGCTGTTCCGTAACACCCGCGCTGCCGTGCAGGGTTTCCCGGAGCGCAAACTGCACCCGTACCCGCTGCAGTGCCCGGATGAATACCTCGAACTGCCGCTGGGCGATCACGCCGAGCTGTACCCGGAAGTCAGCTTTCAGGCCCAGCCGGACGCCAACGAAGAAGAACGCTGGTGGAAATTCGACCCGCGCGTCGAGTGGCTGATCGATCAGCTGAAAATGCTCAAGCGCACCAAAGTTCTGGTGATCTGCGCCCACGCCGAAACCGCCATGGACCTGGAAGACGCCCTGCGCGTGCGTTCCGGCATTCCTGCCACGGTCTTCCACGAAGGCATGAACATCCTTGAGCGTGACCGCGCCGCCGCCTATTTCGCCGACGAAGAATTTGGTGCGCAAGTGCTGATCTGCTCGGAAATCGGCAGTGAGGGTCGCAACTTCCAGTTCTCGCACCACTTGGTGCTGTTCGATCTGCCGTCGCACCCGGACCTGCTGGAACAGCGGATCGGTCGTCTGGACCGGATCGGCCAGAAGCACATCATCGAACTGCACGTGCCGTACCTGGAAACCAGCCCGCAAGAGCGCCTGTTCCAGTGGTACCACGAAGCACTGAACGCTTTCCTCAACACCTGCCCGACCGGCAACGCCTTGCAGCATCAGTTCGGCTCGCGTCTGTTGCCACTGCTGGAAAACGCCGATGACGGCGAGTGGCAAGCGCTGATCGACGAAGCCCGCGCCGAGCGTGAGCGTCTGGAAGCCGAGCTGCACACCGGCCGTGACCGCTTGCTGGAACTCAACTCCGGCGGTGCTGGCGAAGGTGATGCACTGGTCGAGGACATCCTCGAGCAAGACGATCAGTTCGCCCTGCCGATCTACATGGAAACCCTGTTCGACGCTTTCGGCATCGACAGCGAAGACCATTCGGAAAACGCCCTGATCCTCAAGCCGAGCGAAAAAATGCTCGACGCCAGTTTCCCGCTGGGCGACGACGAAGGTGTGACCATCACCTACGACCGTAACCAGGCGCTGTCTCGCGAAGACATGCAGTTCATCACTTGGGAACATCCGATGGTGCAGGGCGGCATGGACCTGGTCCTGTCCGGCTCAATGGGCAACACCGCCGTGGCGCTGATCAAGAACAAGGCGCTGAAACCTGGCACCGTGTTGCTGGAACTGCTCTACGTCAGCGAAGTGGTTGCGCCGCGCTCACTGCAACTGGGCCGCTACCTGCCGCCGGCCGCTCTGCGCTGCCTGCTCGACACCACTGGCAATGACCTGTCGGCCCGGGTGTCGTTCGAGACCTTGAACGACCAGTTGGAAAGCGTGCCCCGTGCCAGCGCCAACAAGTTCATCCAGGCTCAGCGCGATCAACTGACGCCACGGATCAACGCCGGCGAAGAGAAAATCTTCCCGCGTCACGCCGAGCGCGTTGCCGAGGCGAAGCGTCGTCTGGCAGCGGATACCGACGAAGAGCTGGCGCGTTTGACCGCACTGCAAGCGGTCAACCCGACAGTGCGCGACAGTGAGCTGGTTGCCCTGCGCCAACAGCGCGAGCAAGGTTTGGCCATGCTCGACAAGGCTGCGCTGCGACTGGAAGCGATTCGGGTGCTGGTGGCGGGTTAACCCCCCTGCTCCACCGCTGAAAACAAGAAGGCCCGCAGTGATGCGGGCCTTTTTTATTGCCTGAAATTTGATGCAGTGATGCTGATGGCCGCATCGCTAGCAGGCTAGCTCCCACAGGGGATTTGTTAACGCTGTAGATCCAATGTGGGAGCCAGCCTGCTGGCGATAGCGATTATGCAGTCGCCACTGCAACATCAGGTTCACCCACAGCGACCAACCCGTCCTTCATCCGCTTGGCATCCCGAACAAAACACCGCGAAGCCAGGAACAGAAACACCATGGTGAAAAACAGCGCCACGGGGATCAAATACATCGCGTCATGCAGCCCGACAGCCTTGAACGCCTCGGTCATCTGCTCGGCGCCGGCCGCGGCCATCGCTGTGTGTGCGAAGTGGTCGGACAAACCACCCACCACTACCGGCCCCAAACCACCACCCAGCAAGTACAACCCGGCAAAGAACAACGCCATCGCCGTGGCCCGCAAGCGTGGTTCGACCACGTCCTGAATCGCCGTGTAAACGCAGGTATAGAAGTTGTATGCGAACAGCCAGCCCAGACTGAACACCGCGACGAACACGCCGATTTCGATCCGCCCGGCATGTAACGCCCACGCGGTACAAACGGTCGAAATGCTCAGGCTGAACGCGGCAAACAGCAGCCGCCCATTGGCCACCCGCTGGTGAATCTTGTCGGCGACCCAGCCGCCGAGCGTCAACCCGAACAACCCGGTCACGCCGACGATCACCCCGGTCGCCACCGCCGCTTCCTGCAACGGCATCAGGAAGTAACGTTGCAGCATCGGCACCAGAAACGAGTTGCAGGCATAGGTGGCAAAGTTGAAACACAGCCCCGCCATCACCAGCCACAGGAAGGTCGGCACCGCCAGCACGCGACGGATCGGCCGGTCGATGCGTTCCTGGGAGACTTGCACGCTCTCCGCGGCGCCGCGTTTCGGCTCCTTGATGAAGAACATGAAGATCGCCAGGATCAGCCCCGGCACCGCCGCAATAAAGAACGGCGCCCGCCAGCTGTCAAACGCCTTGACCATCGCGCCAATGGTGAAGAACGCCAGCAGCAGGCCCAGTGGCAGGCCGAGCATGAAGATGCCCATCGCCCGCGCGCGCCGGTGAGCCGGAAACAGGTCGCCAATCAGCGAGTTGGCGGCCGGTGCGTAACTGGCTTCGCCGATGCCGACGCCCATGCGCACGATCAGGAACGCCCAGAAACTGCCCACCAGTCCGTTGACCGCTGTCAGGCCGCTCCACGCCGCCAGGCCCCAGCCCATCAGCTTGCTGCGCGAACCGGTATCGGCCATACGCCCAAGAGGCAGGCCGGCAATGGCGTAAACGATGGTGAATGCAGTACCGATGATCCCCAGCTGAAAGTCGCTGAGGTGCCATTCCATGCGGATCGGCTCAATGATGATGGCCGGGATGGTGCGATCGAAAAAGTTGAACAGGTTGGCCAGGAACAGCAGGAACAGAATGCGCCAGGCATTCGCCGCTTGGGTCGAGTTCTGCATGGGGTCCGTCTCTTTTATTGTTATTGGGGCCTCGCTGTCCCCGGAGCCTCCAATCTAGTCACGCCCGCCAGAGCTGTCTGTAATTATTCGTAATGCTGATACCAACCCATGGCGCAACACCCGTTCCCACATTGGATTTGCGGTGCGAATGAGGTGGGTGTTTCACCGCCATTGGTCGCATAAAAAATACTTTTTCACCCCCTTCCCAAGTCCTGCGCGAAGCCTAGAATAGCGGCCTTGCCTGCCCCACCAATCCCCCCATCTCTCTTTGATTATCGCCCATGTCCGAAGCCAGTCCGTGTCTGAATTGCGGTGCCTGCTGTTCTCATTTTCGCGTGTCTTTTTTCTGGGGTGAATGCACCTCGGCGGGGGGAACGGTGCCCGACGAGCTGGTCGCGCCCATCAGCCCCAGCCGGGTGGCCATGCTGGGCACGGACTGCAAACCCACTCGCTGCATTGGGCTGGTTGGCGAAGTCGGCAGCACTGTGCAGTGCTCGATTTACGACAAGCGTTCCAGCACCTGTCGGGAATTCGACGCCTCCTGGGTCAATGGCGAGGCGAACGTGGATTGCGATGCGGCACGGGCAGCGTTCGGATTGCCGGCCCTGCAACCGGAATTCGAGTTCCCTTATGAGCAGATCGCCTGATTCCTGACGCCCGTAATTTCAAAATCATCAGAAGCAATGTGCCACTACCGTTTGCACTCTTTGTATGACCTCTATACTCCAACACATTCGCCAGGGTTAATGGTGTCGGCTGGATAAATACGGGGCGTCCGATGGAGTGGCCTGCTTTATATTTTACGAACCAACTGCCAGAGACCGGCCAGGTCATACTCAATTGCGTCCATAACCCCTTTCTGGTGTTGCTCGCTTACGTGGTCGCCTGTGCGACCGGCTTCGCCACGCTGGACATTACCGAACGGGTCGGCCATGCCGAAAAACCCGCGTCCCAACGACTCTGGCGCTGGGTCGGTGCCGGATGTCTGGCGGGCGGTATCTGGGCCATGCACTTCATCAGCATGCTGGCGTTCCAGGCGCCGATCGAAATAAGTTACCAGCTGCCCATCACCCTGATTTCGCTGTTATTTGCACTGACGGCCTCGTGGCTGGCGATGCATACCCTCAGCCATCCTCATGTGAGTTTCTGGCAAACCCTGCGGGCCGCAGTGTGGATCGGCCTGGGTATCGCGACCATGCACTACGTGGGCATGGCCGCCATGCAGTCGAATGCGACGGCTTATTACGACCCCACCCTGTTCGTCCTCTCCATCGTGATCGCGATTGGCGCCAGCCTGGCGGCCCTGGTGATTTCCCGTCACCTGCGCGAAGGCAGCGGCGTGGCTCATCAACTGCTCAAATACACCGCCAGCCTGGTGCTCGGGGCCGGCATCGTCAGCATGCATTTCACTGGCATGGCAGCACTCAGCCTGGTGCTGCCCATCGATAGCGCCCAGCCGCTGCCCGGCGACAACAACCACCTGCAGCTGGGATTGACGGTGGCGATGATGACGTTACTGATCATTGGCAGCAGTATCAGCGCGGCACTCGCCGACAAGAAGCTGCAACACAAGGAAGGCGACCTGCAGCGGGTCAACACCTTGCTCGGCCAACTGGATCAGGCGCGCTTGTCGCTGCAACAGGTGGCGCACTCCGACGCACTGACCAACCTGATCAATCGTCGTGGCTTCAACCAGATTTTCGTCGAAAAACTGCTGGAGAAGACCAAGGAAGGCGGAATGCTGGCGGTGATGTTCCTCGACATCGACCACTTCAAGCGGATCAACGACAGCCTGGGCCATGATGCCGGCGACGAATTGCTCAAGGTCCTGGCCGGCCACATCAAGGATTCGGCACACAGCCACGACGATGTGGTGGCGCGCTTTGGCGGGGACGAGTTCTGCATCCTCATCGACCTGCGTGACCGTGAAGAAGCGCAGCAAATGGCCCAGCGCATCATGCTGAAAATGAAAGACCCCATCGAGCTGGCCGGGCGCAGCATGGTCATGACCACCAGCATCGGCATCAGCGTGTTTCCTCAGGACGGTACAACCTGCGAGGAACTGCTGAAAAACGCCGATCTGGCGCTTTATCAATCCAAAGGCAGCGGACGCAACGGGCTGCATTTTTTCAGTCCGCACATGAAAACCCGCGCCTCGCTGGAGCTGCAGCTAGAAGAAGAACTGCGGCACGCCCTGCGCAATGAAGACGGCTTGACTCTGTATTACCAACCGATCTACGACCTGAAAATCGGCCAAGTCACCAAACTCGAAGCGCGGATTCGCTGGCAACACCCGGTTCACGGGCTGTTGGCACCGGATCGATTCATTGCCATTGCCGAGGCCAACGGCCTGATCGCTGAACTGGACAACTGGGTATTGCTCAGGGCCTGCGGGGACCTTGCAGAACTGTCCCGTCAGGGGCGCGACGAACTCAAGATTGCCGTGAACTGCTCGCCGCTGAACCTTGCCCGTGAAGAACTGGCCGATGAAATCGAAAACGCCCTGCGCATCGCCGGGGTGGCGCCACAACGGCTGGAACTGGAAGTGACCGAAAACGCGCTGATGGGCAACCTCGCCAACACCCTGGTGCTGCTGAAGCAGATCCGTTCACTCGGTGTGTCGCTGTCGATCGACGACTTCGGCACCGGCTATTCATCCCTGGCCTACCTCAAGCGCCTGCCGCTGAACACACTGAAAATCGACCGCTCGTTCATTCAGGACGTCCCCAAGGCCACCCAGGACATGGAAATCGTCAACGCCATTATCATCATGGCCCACACCCTGCATTTGCAGGTCGTCAGCGAGGGCGTCGAGACGTCCGAGCAATATGATTTTCTCGAACGCCAGGGCTGCGACCTGGTTCAGGGCCACCTGTTCAGCCGTCCGGTGCCTCTGGCCGAGCTGCCTGCGGTACTGGACGAAATCAATCAGCGCAAACACTCACGCAGTGTCAGTTCTTTGAGCCTGGCGTGCGGTACAACTGCACTAACGTCGACGGATCCTTTTCCAAAAAGCCCTGCCCCCCATGCAGGCGCATCAGTTGTGCGGCCAATCCGCTGATCGGCGTGGCTGAACCTTGTTCGCGGGAGAATTGCACCGCAGTGTCGAGGTCTTTGAGCAGCGTGCGCACGTGCCACTTCACCGGCTCGAAACGGCTCTCGGCCATTTGCGGAGCGAGGATCTGCAACGGTTTTGAATCAGCGAAGCCTCCCGCCAGTGCCTCGGCGATCAGGCGGGCGTCGACCCCGGAGCGCTCGGCCAACGCCACCACTTCCGCAATCACCAGCGCATTGCAGGCAACGATCATCTGATTGCAGGCCTTGGTCACTTGCCCGGCGCCGACACCGCCCATGTGAGTTACCCGTTGACCGAGGTTCAGCAGCACCGGTCTGACTCGCTCCAGGTCTGGCGCTTCGCCGCCGACCATAATCGCCAGGCTGCCGGCCTCGGCACCGACGACTCCGCCGGACACCGGCGCGTCGAGCCAGCGCATGCCGCATTGGCTGACGAGCGCCGAGGCCATTTCCCGCGTCGCGGTCGGTTCCAGACTGGAAAAGTCCACCAGCAACTGGCCACCTTTAGCGCCCTCGGCAATGCCGGCCGGGCCGAAAACCACCTCGCGCACCACCGCCGTGTCCGCCAGGCACAGCATCACCACGTCGGCATGCCGAGCCAATTCGGCCGCTGTCGACACCTGCCGGGCGCCAGCTTCGACCAGCGGAGCGCACTTGGCCGGATTGCGATTCCAGACCGTCAGCGGATACCCCGCCGCCAACAGGCGACGGCACATGGGCAAGCCCATCAGGCCGATTCCAGCAAAACTCAACGAAGGTAGCGTTGACATCATTTAGCCTTCTTTTGATTAAAGATCGCCGAATATTGGCCGATTCATCATGACTAAGGAAAGGATTCCCCCGAGCGACGCTCAGGTTTTGTCCCTGTCGCTTGGGCAAAATACGCGCTGAATAAAGCCGCGAGTTCCTATTCCGTGAAGGTTCGACGACACCGTGTCGCCGAGCCAACCAGCCCAGGTACATGGCGCCCAATGACTTCTAAAAATAATCCGGCCACTGCGGTTTCCGATCTGACACTGAGCCCTGCGGCAAACAGCCCCTCATCGTCGAAGCCATTGATCCCGTCACGTCCGCTGGCCAGTCAGCAATACCTGTATTTCACCGAAACCAACACCGACCGCATCCTCGACAACCTCGATGGCCTGCGCGACATGGTATTTCCGCGCCCACCGCACCTGGAAGGCGACAACGAACAGCACAACGACCAGGAATTCCCTTCGGTGTGCCTGATCGGCCTGGGACGTTGCGGATCGAACATTGCGCTGGACGTCGCGGAGCTGGTGTACAACGCCCGCAAGTTTTACCTCAACGAATTCAACAACGAAGACCGTCTGTCGCCGGACAAACGCTACGCCGAAAAGGGTTACAGCCCGGCGCAGTGGATCCGCAACAACCTGCGCCTGGGAACGAACAAGGCCACCAAACCGGTGTTCCTGGTCGAGCCGCTGGTGATGCTCGGCGACCTGGACAAAGACATCGCCGGTCGCATCCGCTTCTCGCGCAAAGGCGAAAAAAGCGGTTTCCTGCGCGACTACAGCAAAATGAAGATCATGGACTTGTCGGAAGTCCACGCCGGTGGCGCCGGTAACGCGCCGATCCTCGGCCAATACCTGGCCAAGATCATCCTGAACAAGGACACCCAGCGTTTCTCCAGCCCGGACTGGAAGATGATTCACTCGTACCTGATCGACAGCTGCGGGATCAAGGCCAACCAGTCGCGCCTGTACTTCTCGATCTTCAGTGCCGGCGGCGGTACCGGTTCGGGCATGGCCTCGGAATTCGGCCTGGCCCAGCAGCACTCGTACATGAACAAGACGTTCGACACCAAGCCGATGGATGAACACGACGGCAAGAGCGGTCACTCCTTTGTCTTTGAGCCGATCTTCACCAGCGGCATCTGCGTGCTGCCGAACATTTCCGATCACCGCAGCGAAATGTCCGAGGCGCTGCACATCAACGCCGGTCGCCTGCTGTGCAAATACCTGTCGGAAGAGTGGGACTTTTCCTACAACTTCGCCAACGAAGACAGCAGCGAAGCCAGCGTCATGGGCCGTATCCGCCCATGGAACGCCATGATGCTGATCTCCAACGACATCATGCGTTATGCCGAAGAAAGCGATGACGGCAACATCCAGAACATCGACGTCAACGCGATGGAAAAGCACGCCAACCAGTACATCTCGCAGCAGATCTTCAACATTCTGACGGCGCAGGCGGTCACGACTGACTACGACCAGAACTATTTCCGTCGCGCTGGCATCGATATCGGCGAAACCATTCGCCTCGACGCCAACGACCTGTTCATGAGCCTGGCCGGCCCGGTGGCGATAGCCTACGCCGAATCCGTGGTACCGGAAACGCCGCCGCCGAGCAGCGACAAGTTCAAGGTGTTTGAAAAAGAACCGCAGCGCCTGAACATTGATGACCTGTTCTTCCGCTCCATCGACCTGCCGCACTTCAACAAGGTCACCCAGGCCATCGAAGGCATCAGCCTGTTGCCGATCGAATCCAAGCGATATCGGGCGTCGCTGGAGCAATACAAGAACTCCGGTTATGACGCAGCCGCGTTGCACGACCTGCACTTCTTCAAGAACTGCTCGTCGGTGGTATCGATTGTCTCGCTGCCCAAAGACTACAAGCTGTCCTACATGGACCTGAACCGGTTGAAGACTCACCTCAACAGCCTGTTCCCGAACACTACGCTCAAGCGTTATGCCCTGGTAATCGGCGCCTCGGCCAACTTGTCGCTGACCACGTTGATCGCCAAGAGCCCGTGCCTGTCGGACGACTTCCTGACGCTGATCGTCGCGTTCATCAAGCGCTGTTTCGCGAAGAACCCGTACCGCTTCGACGACACGCTGGATAACTCGATCCTGGACTTCATCATCAATGAAGACTTCGACGAAGACCTGATCGACGACTTGCTCAACGAGTTCGAAAACCCGGCGAAGATCCTCGACACCAACTGGTACGCGATCAAACCGATGTACGAGAAGAAGTACCGCGAGCTGATCAACGACAAAGACAAGTTTGTCTCGATCAACGACATTCGCCTGTCGCGCGATTGCGTGAAGAAGGCGATCAAGTACCTGCGCGAGATCTACCGTCACCGGATTGGCAAGACCAAGGTTATTTCGCTGAATAACCATACCGGCAAGACGTTCTGATCTGCGTCGACTACATCGCGGGCAAGCCCGCTCCCACAGGTTCAGTGGCGTTCATGGATTTTGTGCACGACACGGACACTGTGGGAGCGGGCTTGCCCGCGATGGCGGCGTCCAATTCACTATAAATACCAACATCCAGAAACAATTAAGCAGCCCAACGGCTGCTCAATAAACTGTTCCCGTTACGTTTACGTCACCCTCGCCAAGACCCTTCTGTGACCTTTCTCTACGGCAACATGCCATCACGCTACTCACCTACACACTTTTAGTCGCCCGTCAGACGCACCAATAAAGAGCAGGCAGTCAGCTCGTCGCCCTTTCCTGGATCAGAATCCACGGAGAAACGACCACAGCCCACAGCTGCGGGTCGCGTTCAAAAAGATCCAGCGCCCGCGTTTCAGACAGCTTGGCAACCCTGTCGGCAGCCAGCCAGGCCGCCACTTTCTCGCCTTCGTCCGTCGCCACGGCCTCTGCTGCGGCGATCAAATCCAGGCCTGGATCGACCCACAATAGGGCACCCCTGGCGAAGAAGGGCTCCAACTCTTTCCACGTAATAGATGCGGTTTCACCAAGCAGCTTGGCATAGAGGGTGCTAGGTTCTTGATTCATGGGCGCTGTCCGGAAAAGAAATCGACGCGAATGATAACGTCGGTGGTCTGGCAGAAAAACCCGGATGCAATTGAGTTACCGAATGAAAAGAGCAGGAAAGCCAGGGAATGCTGCTGAATCAAGCAATTAGCCAGCTAACATCCCGCCGCGATTCTGTCTTTTTCTTTCAATAAAGCGACACCCTCAGGGTTTGCCCCCCGGCGCCAGCTTCCCAGGCTAACAATTGGCGCTCTACACTGTACCGGTACAGTTGCCGGGGGCATTTTCCGGAGGATATCGAAGATATCTGACCCGGTTCTGCTGCTACGGCGCCAGGACTATAAAAACTACAACAGTAAGAGTGGAGCACTATGACTAAGGCTACTAAGCAGATTTCCAAACTGTTTGCCGCTATGGTTCTGGCCGGGGTTGCCAGCCATTCGTTCGCAGCTGACACCATCAAGATCGGCATCGCCGGCCCTAAAACCGGTCCTGTAGCCCAATACGGCGACATGCAGTTCAGTGGCGCCAAAATGGCCATCGAACAGATCAACGCCAAAGGCGGTGTAGACGGCAAGAAACTCGAAGCCGTTGAATACGATGACGCCTGTGATCCAAAACAAGCGGTAGCGGTCGCGAACAAAGTCGTCAACGACGGCGTCAAGTTCGTGGTCGGTCACCTGTGCTCCAGCTCCACTCAACCGGCTTCGGACATTTACGAAGACGAAGGCGTGATCATGATCACCCCGGCTGCCACCAGCCCGGACATCACCGCCCGTGGTTACAAAATGGTGTTCCGCACCATCGGTCTGGACAGCGCCCAAGGCCCTGCCGCCGGTAACTACATTGCCGACTTCGTAAAACCGAAAATCGTTGCTGTCCTGCATGACAAACAGCAATACGGTGAAGGCATCGCCACCGCCGTTAAACAAACCCTCGAGAAAAAAGGCACCAAGGTTGCCGTGTTCGAAGGCATCAACGCCGGCGACAAGGACTTCTCGTCGATCATCCAGAAACTCAAGCAAGCCAACGTCGACTTCGTTTACTACGGTGGCTACCACCCTGAGCTGGGTCTGATCCTGCGCCAGGCGGATGAAAAAGGCCTGAAAGCCAAGTTCATGGGTCCGGAAGGCGTGGGTAACGACTCGATCTCGCAGATCGCTCAGAAGGCTTCGGAAGGTCTGCTGGTGACGCTGCCGAAATCCTTCGACCAAGATCCGGCCAACATCGCCCTGGCTGATGCGTTCAAAGCGAAGAAAGAAGACCCGAGCGGTCCGTTCGTGTTCCCGGCCTACTCGGCTGTGGAAGTGATTGCCGAAGGCATCAAGGCCGCCAAGTCCGAAGACACTGCCAAAGTGGCTGAAGCCATCCACAAAGGCACCTTCAAGACGCCAACCGGCGACCTGAGCTTCGACGACAAAGGCGACCTGAAGGACTTCAAATTTGTGGTTTACGAGTGGCACTTCGGCAAACCTAAAACTGAAGCCAAGCCTCAGTAAGGCGTTGCCTGACTGACTGCCAATAAAGCCCACGGCGTGCCGTGGGCTTTGTTTTACGAACGTATTGGGCCGCGCTGGCGTGATCCGCCAGTCTCCCCACCTGAAAATCTCAAAACCGTCATCAGCGGTTCGCTGGCAAACCTCGAACTCGAAGTGGATGCAGATCCACGGGGCTCGAGCGGGAAAATGACTCCACCAGTGAAATGCGTATCAGGTTTTTAGGAGCGCTGTAATGCCTGACATCTATCACTTCCTCCAACAGCTGGTTAATGGCCTGACCATTGGCAGTACGTATGCTCTGATCGCCATCGGCTATACGATGGTTTACGGCATCATTGGAATGATCAACTTCGCCCACGGCGAGGTGTACATGATCGGCTCCTACGTGGCGTTCATCGCCATCGCCGGGTTGGCCATGCTGGGACTCGACAGCGTTCCGCTGTTGATTACCGCTGCTTTCATCGCGACCATCGTCGTGACCAGTGCCTACGGTTACAGCATCGAACGCGTCGCCTACCGCCCTTTGCGCGGCAGCAACCGTCTGATCCCGCTGATTTCCGCCATCGGCATGTCGATCTTCCTGCAGAACACGGTTCTGCTGGCGCAAGACTCCAAGGACAAATCCATAGCCAACCTGATCCCCGGCAGCTTCACCTTCGGGCCAGGTGGCGCACATGAAGTGCTGATTTCCTACATGCAAATCGTGGTATTCGTGGTGACCTTCGTCGCCATGCTCGGCTTGACAATGTTCATCTCCCGCTCTCGTCTCGGACGTGCCTGCCGCGCCTGTGCCGAAGACATCAAGATGGCCAACTTGCTGGGCATCAATACCAACAACATCATCGCCCTGACCTTCGTCATCGGTGCCGCATTGGCGGCCATCGCGGCCGTCTTGTTGAGCATGCAATACGGTGTGATCAACCCGAACGCCGGGTTCCTCGTTGGACTCAAGGCGTTCACCGCAGCGGTACTGGGCGGTATCGGCAGCATCCCGGGAGCCATGCTCGGCGGGCTGGTATTAGGGGTGGCGGAAGCCTTTGGTGCCGATATCTTCGGCGACCAGTACAAGGACGTCGTGGCTTTCGGCTTGTTGGTTCTGGTTCTGTTGTTCCGGCCGACCGGCATCCTTGGCCGTCCGGAGGTTGAAAAAGTATGACTAGGAATCTTAAACAGGCACTGTTCAGTGCTTTGCTGGTGTGGGCCGTGGCCTACCCGGTACTGGGTCTGAAACTGACCATCGTCGGCATTCACCTCGAAGTGCACGGCACCAGCAGCGCCACACTGATCACTATCGCGGTGTGCTCGGTGCTGATGTTCCTGCGGGTGCTGTTTGACCAGCAGATCAGTTCGGCCTGGCGTTCCTCGCCAAACATGCCGCTGATTCCGGCCAAGGCCAGTAACTTCCTGACCCTGCCGACCACCCAACGCTGGATCATCATTGCGCTGATCGCCGGTGCCCTGGTCTGGCCGTTCTTCGGCTCTCGCGGTGCGGTGGATATCGCCACGCTGGTGCTGATCTACGTGATGCTCGGCCTCGGCCTGAACATCGTGGTCGGCCTGGCCGGCCTGCTCGACCTGGGTTACGTCGGCTTCTATGCCGTCGGGGCGTACAGCTATGCATTGCTGTCGCACTATCTGGGTCTGGGCTTCTGGATCTGTCTGCCGATCGCCGGCCTGATGGCGGCCACTTTCGGTTTCCTGCTCGGCTTCCCGGTACTGCGTCTGCGCGGCGACTACCTGGCGATCGTGACCCTGGGCTTCGGTGAAATCATCCGTCTGTTCCTGCGTAACCTCACCGATATCACTGGTGGCCCGAACGGCATCAGCAACATCGAGAAGCCGACGTTCTTCGGGCTCACCTTCGAGCGCAAAGCGGCAGAAGGCATGCAGACGTTCCACGAGTACTTCGGCCTGGCCTATAACTCGATCAACAAGGTGATTTTCCTGTACCTGGTTGCACTGTTGCTGGCCCTGGCTGCGCTGTTCGTGATCAACCGTTTGCTGCGCATGCCGATCGGCCGTGCGTGGGAAGCGTTGCGTGAAGACGAGATCGCCTGCCGTGCGCTGGGTCTGAATCCTACGGTCATCAAGCTTTCCGCCTTCACCCTGGGCGCCGCCTTCGCAGGTTTCGCCGGCAGTTTCTTCGCTGCCCGTCAGGGACTGGTGACGCCGGAGTCCTTCACCTTCATCGAGTCGGCGATCATTCTCGCCATCGTCGTATTGGGTGGCATGGGCTCGCAGTTGGGAGTGATCCTCGCAGCTGTGGTGATGATCCTGTTGCCGGAAATGATGCGTGAGTTCAGTGAGTACCGCATGTTGATGTTCGGCGCCTTGATGGTGCTGATGATGATCTGGCGTCCTCAAGGCCTGCTGCCCATGCAACGTCCTCACATGGAGCTGCGCAAATGAGCCGCGAGATCCTTAAAGTCGAAAATCTGAGCATGCGCTTCGGCGGCTTGCTGGCGGTCAACGGCGTGGCCCTGACCGTGAAGGAAAAACAGGTGGTTGCATTGATCGGCCCTAACGGCGCCGGCAAGACCACGGTGTTCAACTGCCTGACCGGTTTCTACAAACCGAGCGGCGGCAGCATCCTGCTGGACGGAGAGCCGATCGAAGGCCTGCCGGGCCACAAGATTGCCCTCAAAGGCGTGGTGCGGACCTTCCAGAACGTGCGGTTGTTCAAGGACATGACCGCGGTCGAGAACCTCTTGATCGCGCAGCACCGTCACCTGAACACCAACTTCCTGTCCGGCCTGTTCAAGACCCCGGGGTTCCGCAAAAGCGAACGCGAGGCCATGGAGTTCGCCGAGTTCTGGCTGGACAAGGTCAACCTCACGCAATTCGCCAACCGTCCGGCCGGCACCTTGGCCTACGGTCAACAACGTCGTCTGGAAATCGCTCGCTGCATGATGACCCGTCCGCGGATCCTCATGCTCGACGAACCGGCCGCCGGCCTGAACCCGAAGGAAACCGAGGACCTGAAGGCGCTGATCAGCATGCTGCGTGAAGAGCACAACGTCACCGTGCTGCTGATCGAACACGACATGAAACTGGTCATGAGCATTTCCGACCACATCGTCGTGATCAACCAGGGCACGCCTCTGGCCGACGGTACGCCGGAACAGATCCGCGACAATCCTGAAGTGATCAAAGCCTACCTGGGGGAAGCGTAAATGCTGCAATTCGAAAACGTTTCCACCTTCTACGGCAAGATCCAGGCGCTGCACAGCGTCAACGTCGAAGTCCGCCAGGGCGAGATCGTGACCTTGATCGGCGCCAACGGTGCCGGCAAGTCGACCCTGCTGATGACCCTCTGCGGTTCGCCGCAAGCCCACAGCGGCAGCATCCGCTACATGGGTGAAGAGCTCGTCGGCCAGGACTCGTCGCAGATCATGCGTAAAAGCATTGCGGTCGTGCCGGAAGGTCGTCGGGTGTTTGCCCGCCTGACCGTGGAAGAGAACCTGTCCATGGGCGGATTCTTTACCAACAAGGGCGATTATCAGGAACAGATGGACAAGGTTCTCGAACTTTTCCCACGCCTGAAAGAACGCTTTGCCCAACGTGGCGGCACCATGTCCGGCGGCGAGCAGCAAATGCTCGCCATCGGCCGTGCGCTGATGAGCAAACCCAAACTGCTGCTGCTCGACGAGCCATCGTTGGGCCTGGCACCGATCATCATCCAGCAGATCTTCGACATCATCGAACAGCTGCGCAAGGATGGCGTGACCGTGTTCCTGGTAGAGCAGAACGCCAACCAGGCGCTGAAAATCGCCGACCGCGCCTACGTTCTGGAGAACGGCCGGGTGGTGATGACCGGCACCGGGGAAGCCCTGCTGACTGATCCGAAAGTGCGCGAAGCGTATCTGGGTGGTTGAGTCTTTGCGGTAAACAAAAAACGGCCTTCGGGCCGTTTTTTTTGCCGGACACAAACTCGCTAACGATGAAAATCCCCTGTGTGCGAGCCTGCTCGCGATGCGATATCACATTCACCAAAGATGTTGGATGACCCACCGCTATCGCGAGCAAGCTCGCTCCCACAGGGATTGTGGTGTTTTGAGGTTTTTTAAAAAAGTTTGCATTGGGCTGTAACGCATCACGATGACCTTTCTCTAGAGCGGTAAGCCAGCACAAAGCGGCTTACCAAAACTCAAACAACGGAGAAACATCATGACTGCTACCACCCGCACCCTGTCCGCTACCGCCCTCGTTCTGGCCCTTGGTTCTGCGCTGAGCATGGCCGCTGTCTCCACCGTCCAGGCCGCCGACAACAGCAACATGGAAAAATGCTTCGGCGTGGCTATGAAAGGTCATAACGATTGCGCAGCTGGCGCGGGCACCACCTGCGCAGGCACCGCGAAAACCGACTACCAGCCAAACGCCTGGAAACTGGTTCCTAAAGGCACCTGCGCCACCACCGAAAGCAAGACCTCGCCGACCGGTTTCGGTCAAATGGAAGCCTTCAAAGCCAAAGCCTGATCCGCCTCCCAGCCTGAGTGTCGACCATGAACCAATCAACGTTCGGGCTCCCACCCCGCGCCGGGCTGGGGCTCAAGACCGGGCACTTGCGCGAAGTGCTCGGTTCGCAACCGGACATCGGGTTCTTCGAAGTCCACGCCGAAAACTACATGGTGGCCGGCGGCCCGTTTCATCACTACCTGGGGTTGATCCGCGAGCAGTATCCGCTGTCGCTGCATGGCGTCGGGCTGTCCATCGGTGCCGAAGGTCCGCTGGACATTCAACACCTGCAACGCCTTGCCGAGCTGATCGAGCGCTATCAACCCCACTCCTTTTCCGAACACCTGGCCTGGTCCAGCCATGGCCCGGTATTCCTCAATGACCTGCTGCCGCTGGCCTATGACAACGCCACGCTGAACCGCGTCTGCGAACATATCGATCAGATACAGAACATGCTCAAGCGCCCAATGCTGCTGGAGAACCCGGCGACGTACCTGGCGTTCAAGCATTCGACGATCGATGAGGCCGACTTCATCAGCGAAGTCATTCGCCGAACCGGTTGCGGGTTGTTGCTGGACGTGAACAACGTCTATGTGTCGAGCATCAATCATCAACGCGATCCTGTGGCCTACATCGACGCCCTGCCTCTTCACGCCGTCGGTGAGATTCATCTGGCCGGATTTGCCGAAGACACCGACAGTCTCGGTGACCGCCTGCTGATCGACGATCACGGCGCGCCCATCGACAACGCCGTTTGGGCGCTGTACGTGCAAGTGCTGGAGCGTGTCGGCCCGATGGCGACGCTGATCGAACGCGACAATCAGCTGCCGGCCTTCAGCGTGTTGCACGCCGAAGCACGTCAGGCTGATGAGTTGTTGCAGTGCGCCGAGGTTCGGTCATGAGCAATCACGCCGAGTTCGCGGCCGCCCTGCTCGATCCGGAGCAGCCCTGCCCCGACGGATTATTCAGCCCAAATGGCGCCGATCCCTCCAGCCGTTTCGCGGTGTATCGCAACAATGTGCAGGGCTCGCTGATCAACGCGCTCGCGGACAGTTACCCCGTGGTTGTGCAATTGGTCGCAGAGGCGTTCTTCCGGGCCATGGCCGGGATCTATGTGCAAAACACCCCGCCCCGCAGCCCTTTGATGAATGGCTACGGTCATGATTTCGCAGCCTTCATCGAAGGCTTTGCGCCCGCCGACAGCGTGCCTTATCTGGCCGATGTCGCTCGGTTGGAGCGCCTGCGAGTCATGGCCTATCACGCCGCCGATGCGCAGCCATTGGGTCACGAACAGATCGCGGCAGCGCTCGCCGATCCGCAAGCCCTGAGCGAGCTCACTGTCGAACTTCACCCCTCTATCAACCTGTTGAATTCAGCTTTCGCGGTGGTCGCGATCTGGGCTGCGCATCAACAGGAAGCGACGCTGGCGGGGATTGATCTGCACCAGGGACAACACGCGCTGGTGCTGCGCAATGGCCTGGACGTTGAAGTATTCGCCATCGATGAGGGTGCCAGTGCGTTCATCCAGAGCCTGCAAAACGGCCGGTCACTGATGCAGGCGCTGGAAGCCGCCCCCGCCTTTGACGTCAGCCAAACCCTGGCGCTGCTGATCAGCCGCAACGCCATCACTTACTTGCATGACAACAAGGTATCGCCATGAACATCCGGATTGAATCGCAGAACCCCATCGCCCGCGCCATCGCGCTGCTGAAGATGATTCCCCACAGCCTGATCGCTTTTATCGCGCGCTTTTCCATCGCGGCAGTGTTCTGGAAGTCCGGGCAAACCAAGGTCGAAGGCTTGGCCATCGACCTGTTTGACGGCTCCTTCCAGCTTGGCGTGCCACATCTGGCGGACTCGACCATTCCGTTGTTCCAGAGCGAGTACCACGTGCCGCTGCTGTCGCCGGAACTGGCAGCGCACCTGGCCGCCTTCGCCGAACATTTTTTCCCGATGCTGATCCTGATCGGCTTCGCCACTCGGTTTTCCGCACTGGCATTGCTGGGCATGACCCTGACCATTCAGCTGTTCGTGTACCCCGATGCCTACCCAACCCACGGCACCTGGGCGGCGGTGTTGTTGTACCTGATGGCGACCGGGCCGGGGAAATTGTCGATCGATCACCTGATCGCCAAGCGTTACGCTCGCTAGAACGCGAGAACGATGAAGTCCCCTGTGGGAGCGAGCCTGCTCGCGATAGCGGCGTGTCATTCGCCATCAATGTTGACTGATAGACTGCTATCGCGAGCAGGCTCGCTCCCACAGGGATTAGGGCTGGGTTGCTATTGCTGAAGACGCGCCAACGCCTCGCCGCTGCGCTTGAACCAGTCGATGAGATAGTCCGCCAGCACTTGCGTGCGTTTCGGCAGGCCGCCCTGATACGGATGCACCAGGTACATCGGCATGCTCCGCGTCTGATAATCGCGCAGGAGCCAGCGCAAGCGTCCGTCAGCCAATTCCGCTTGCAGCAGGTAAGAAGGCAACCGCGCAATGCCGGCACCCGCCAGCGCTGCTTTTTTCAGCAGGCTGTAGTGATTGCTGGCAAACGGTCCCGAGACCCGCACCCGTAGCAATTCGTGCTGCTGGTGATAAAGCCATTCTTCGCGGCCGCTGTAATGGCTGTTGAGCAGGCAGCGATGTTCAGCCAACGCATGAGGCGTCTGCGGCTCGCCGTACTGTTCGAGATAGGCCGGGCTGGCGCAGGTCATTTCGTGCCAGGCCAGCAGCGGTCGGGCAACCAGGCGTTCGTCATTACTGACATCAGCGCGAACCGCCAGATCAAAACCGTCGCGGGACAAATCACGGTAGCTGTTGCTCAGGTCCAGCTCGATCTGCACTTCGGGGTACTTGCCGGAAAACTCCAGCAACAAGCCATCGAAGAAAGTTTCCCCCAGCGAAACCGGCACCGTCATACGCACCGGCCCGGCCATATCGTCCTTCAACCGAGCCAATGCCTGACGCGCCTTCTCGACTTGTACGACCAGCGCTTGGGCTTGTGGCAACAGTGCCGCGCCGGCCGCCGTCAAACTCAAACGGCGGGTGGTGCGTTGCAGCAATACGACGCAGAACCGTGTTTCCAACAAGCTGATGCGCTTGGACAGTTGCCCCTTGCTGCAGCCCAATTGTTGCGCCGCCAGCGTGAAACTGCCCGCTTCGATCAACACCGCAAACGCCGCCAGATCATCCATCTCGCTCATGGATTGTTTCCATTTGAAAACCAAAGGTTGCCTATTAGCGCGCTTATCAACGGAAAAAACCACTCTAGACTGCAACCTCGTTCAACCACTTCGAGGAACAGCACGATGAAAATTCTTTTGATAGGCGCAGGCGGCACCATCGGTTCAGCGGTCGACAAGGAGCTGTCCCAGCGTCATGAAATCATCCGCATCGGCCGTAACAGCGGCGATTTCAATGTAGATATCAGCGACAGCGCCTCGATCCGCAAGCTGTTCGAGCAAACCGGCAAGTTCGATGCCCTGGTCTGCGCCGCCGGCAATGTCACCTTTGCGCCACTGGATGAAATGAGCGAAGAAAGCTTTGCGCTGGGCCTCAAAGACAAGCTGATGGGCCAGGTCAACCTACTGTTGATCGGCCGTGAATTCGCCAATGACGGCGCCTCGTTCACCTTAACCACAGGCGTGCTCAGCCACGATCCGATTCGCAGCGGCGCCTCGGCGGCATTGGTCAACGGCGCGCTGGACAGCTTCGTGCGTGCGGCGGCCATCGAACTGCCTCGCGGCTTGCGGGTGAACTCGATCAGCCCGACCGTTCTGCTCGAAGCCATGGGCAGTTACGCGCCGTACTTCCGGGGCTACAAGCCGGTTCCCGCAGCGGATGTGGCATTGGCCTACGCTAAAAGTGTGGAAGGCCTGCAAACAGGCCAGACCTTTCACGTGGGCTAAACCCTTGTGATGAACGGTCAGGCTGCGTAACGTGGCGGCACTTGTCTGGAGAGCCAAAGATGCGTGTTGCCCGTTCCTTAGTCCTTGTTGCCCTGCTTCCGTTGTTCACAGCCTGCAGTTTGCTGGAGGGCTCGCGTGAAAATGCCTCCCACGTGGGCCAGACCCGCATGCAGGGCCAGTTGACGGCGGCGGACGGCAAGCTGCTGTTCCAGCCGTGCAATGAACAACGCAGCTATGTGGTCAATGACAGCGGCGGCACCAGCGTCCTGCAAGAGGCCGCGACCCTCGCCGATGCCCAGGGCAAGCTGTTTGCCGACGTGCGTGGACGAATCGTCGAAAGCCGCCTTGATCTTGAGCAGCTGTACCGCGTCGAACGCTCGGGCACCGCCTGCGACGATCCCAACTTCAAACTGTTGATCCTGCGCGCCGCCGGCCACTCACCCGAGTGGAACGTCAAGGTCAGCGGCAAAGGCATGGTCATCGACCGCGCCGGTCAGCCGCCCCTGGCCGTGCCGTACGTTGAAGAACAGCTAGGCGATGGCCGTTTCAATCTCAGCACCGAAGCCAATAACCAGCACATCGAACTGTGGGTTGCGCCGCAACGTTGCGTCGACAGCAGCACCGGCAGCGTCCAGCACATGAGCGCCGAACTGCGCATCGATGGCCAGGTGCAACGCGGTTGCGGGTATTTCGGCGGCTCGCGTAACGACTGATCGTTTTTGCCTCACGGGACCGGCGTTTGGGGCTTATAATCGCCGCCTTCAAACGCCTTGGCGCAGTTGTGCGCCCCGCGAACCGGATCCTGTCATGTTACGAATCACCGAACTCAAGTTGCCGATCGACCATCCCGATGAAGACCTGCGCCCTGCCATCGTGCAGCGCCTGGGCATCGCCAGCGATGACCTGCTCGACTTCACCTTGTTCAAGCGCAGCTACGATGCGCGCAAAAAGTCCTCTGAACTGTGCTTCATCTACACCATCGACCTCACCGCCAAGGATGAGGCCGCATTGCTGCACAAGTTCGCCGATGACCGTAACGTCAACGTAGCGCCGGATGTCAGCTACAAAGTGGTCGGCCAGGCCCCGGCTGATCTTGAGCAACGTCCTGTCGTCGTGGGTTTCGGTCCGTGCGGGATTTTCGCCGGGCTGCTGCTGGCGCAAATGGGCTTCAAGCCGATCATCCTCGAACGTGGCACCGAAGTCCGCCAGCGCACCAAAGACACCTGGGGCCTGTGGCGTAAAAGCGTGCTCAACCCCGAGTCGAACGTGCAATTTGGTGAAGGCGGCGCGGGAACGTTCTCTGACGGCAAGCTCTACAGTCAGATCAAGGACCCGAAATTCATCGGTCGCAAGGTCCTGCATGAGTTCGTAAAAGCAGGCGCGCCGGAAGAAATCCTCTACGTCAGCAAACCGCACATCGGTACGTTCCGTCTGACCGGCGTTGTGGAAAACATGCGTGAGCAGATTCGCGCGCTGGGCGGCGAAGTACGCTTCCAGCAGCGGGTCACCGACGTGTTGATCGAGGACGGCCAACTGATCGGCGTCGAGCTCAATGGCGGCGAACAGATTCATTCGAAACACGTGATTCTGGCCTTGGGCCACAGCGCCCGGGACACCTTCCGCATGCTCCACAGCCGTGGTGTGTACATGGAGGCCAAGCCGTTCTCGGTGGGTTTCCGCATCGAGCACCCGCAGTCGCTGATCGACCGCGCGCGCCTCGGCAAATACGCCGGCCACCCGAAACTCGGGGCGGCCGACTACAAACTGGTGCACCACGCCAAGAACGGTCGCTCGGTCTACAGCTTCTGCATGTGCCCGGGCGGCACCGTGGTGGCGGCGACGTCCGAGCCGGGCCGCGTGGTCACCAACGGCATGAGCCAATACTCGCGTAACGAGCGCAACGCCAACTCCGGGATCGTCGTCGGGATCACCCCGGAAGTCGATTACCCGGGTGGCCCGCTGGCGGGTATCGAGTTACAGGAACGCCTGGAATCCCACGCCTATGTGCTGGGCGGCAGCAACTACGAAGCGCCGGCACAACTGGTGGGCGACTTCATTGCGGGCAAGCCGTCCACCGAGTTGGGCAGTGTTGAACCGTCCTACAAGCCGGGCGTTGCCTTGGGTGATCTGGCGCTGGCACTGCCGGCATTCGCCATCGAAGCCATTCGTGAAGCCTTGCCGGCATTCGAGAAGCAGATTCGCGGTTACTCGCTGCATGACGCGGTGTTGACCGGGATCGAGACACGTACGTCGTCACCATTACGGATTACCCGTAACGAGTCGATGCAGAGCCTGAACGTGAAAGGTCTGTTCCCGGCGGGTGAAGGTGCGGGTTATGCAGGCGGGATTCTGTCGGCGGGTGTCGACGGGATTCGGATTGCCGAAGCCGTGGCTCGCGACATCCTCGGCCTTGAGGCCTGATCGACATCTCCTGACACACCAAATAACCCTGTGGGAGCGGGCTTGCTCGCGAAGCGGATTCTCATTCAACAGAGATGTTGATTGATCTATCGTATTCGCGAGCAAGCCCGCTCCCACATTGGTTTTTGGTGTGTCAGATATTGGCGCGCAGCACGGTGGCTGGCAAAGCCTCACCGCGCTCCACACTCGCCGCCACAACATCCATCAACCCACTCAACTCATAACCCTGGGCCTTGAGCCAGTCCTGATCATAATAGCTGGTCTCATAACGCTCGCCGCCGTCGCACAGAATCGCCACGATCGACCCCGACTCCCCCGCTACCGCCATCTGCTGAGCTGCCATCAAGGCGCCGATCAGGTTGGTTCCGCTCGACCCGCCGACACGCCGCCCCAAATGCTGCGCCAGGTAATGCATGGCCGCCAGCGACAACGCATCCGGCACCTTGACCATCGCATCAATCACCTTGGGCAGGAACGACGCCTCGACGCGTGGCCGGCCAATGCCTTCAATCCGCGAACCGTGATCCAGTCGCAACGTGGCATCGCCCGTCTTGTAGTAATCGAAGAACACCGAACGCTCGGCATCGGCGCACAGCACGCGGGTGCAATGCTGGCGATAACGCACGTATCGGCCGAGGGTCGCGGTGGTGCCGCCGGTGCCGGGGCTGGAAATCAGCCAGCTCGGTTCCGGGTGCTGTTCGAAACGCATTTGCTGGAAGATCGACTCGGCGATGTTGTTGTTCGCCCGCCAGTCGGTGGCGCGTTCGGCGTAGGTGAACTGGTCAATAAAATGACCGTCGTGTTCGCGAGCCAGACGCTCGGACTCGGCATAGATTTGCGTCGGATCGTCGACCAGATGACTCTTGCCGCCATAGAAAGCGATCTGCGCGATCTTCTCTTTGGACGTGGTCGCCGGCATTACCGCAATGAACGGCAATCCCAGCAACCTTGCGAAGTAGGCCTCGGAAATCGCCGTCGAACCACTGGACGCTTCAATCACCGGCGCACCGGGTTTGAGCCAGCCGTTACACAAGGCATAGAGGAACAACGAGCGCGCCAGCCGGTGCTTGAGGCTGCCGGTGGGATGGCTGGACTCATCCTTGAAATACAGCTCGATGCCCGGAAAACCCGGAAGCGGCAAGGGGATCAGGTGGGTATCGGCGCTGCGCTGGAAGTCGGCCTCAATGATCCGTATGGCTTCGCGGGCCCACTGTCGGTTGTCGCTCATGATGGTTTTCTCGTTGAATCGGACAAGAGTCGGCCTTGTCGCAGGGCTCAGCCAATAAGCTTAGGAAAAATCCCACGTGAAGCACAGATACAGCTGAGGCCCAATACGTCTGGCAACTGCTAGGCTCAGGTCCGTGTCTGCCCTTCGCGTTGTAACGGCATATAACAAAAAAGAATATAAATTCTATTTTAACAACTAACGGTACCGGTTAGGGTGTGCCACCTTTTTGATTATTCGATGGAGAGCGACCTTGCCTCTGCGTAGCACTTTCACGCGTTTCTTTCAGTTGGAAGCTGCCAGCGGTCTGTTATTGATCACCGCTGCAGCCCTGGCCCTGATCATCAACAACTCCCCGTTGTCGTGGCTGTACAGCAGTTTTCTGGACACGCCGGTGGTGGCGCAGGTCGGTGCGCTGCAAATCGCCAAACCGGCGCTGCTGTGGATCAACGACGGCCTGATGGCCCTGTTCTTCCTGCTGATCGGCCTGGAAGTGAAGCGCGAAGTCCTCGATGGGCAACTGACGAAACCTTCGCAAATCGTCCTGCCCGGCGCCGCAGCGATTGGCGGCATGGTGGTTCCCGCGCTGCTCTACTGGTTTTTGAATCGTGACAACCCGGCCGCCCTGAGTGGTTGGGCGATCCCGATGGCCACCGACATCGCCTTCGCCCTCGGCGTCCTCGCCCTGCTCGGCAAGCGTGTGCCGGTGTCGCTGAAACTGTTCCTGATGACCCTCGCGATCATCGATGACCTCGGCGCCATCATCGTCATTGCGATCTTCTATTCCGGCACGCTGTCGACACTTTCCCTGGCATTGGCCGCAACCTGTATCGTCGCGCTGATCGCGATGAACCGGCTTGGCGTGGTCAAGCTCGGGCCGTACATGATCATTGGCATGATCCTCTGGGTCTGTGTGCTCAAGAGCGGCGTCCACGCGACACTGCCGGTGTGACCCTGGCGTTCTGCATTCCATTGCGCACGAAAAACGCCGAGCCGTCATCGCTGCTGACCCTCGAACACGCCCTGCACCCGTGGGTGGCCTACGGCATCCTGCCGCTGTTCGCCTTCGCCAACGCCGGCTTGTCCCTGAGCGGCGTGACCATGGAAAGCTTCACCCACCATGTGCCGATGGGCATTGCCGTGGGCCTGTTGCTGGGCAAAACGCTTGGTGTGTTCGGCCTGACCTGGCTGGCCGTGAAAATCGGCATCGCCGCCCTGCCCCAAGGTGCCAACTGGGGCCAGGTGCTGGGTGTGGCAATCCTCTGCGGGATCGGTTTTACCATGAGTTTGTTTGTCGGCTCCCTGGCCTTTGAACCGGGTGTCAGTGAATACGCCGGGATGGACCGGATGGGCATTTTGACCGGTTCGATTCTGGCGGCATTGATCGGTTATGCGGTGACGGCGGCAGCGAGCCGCAAGCGCACCGCGCTGCAATCCTGAGTGATAGAGAACACTCTTAACGACATTCAGGATTCGTCCTACAGCCACGTTTGACCTTGTTCGTTAACGTCGCACAGCCCCTTGTTTGGGGGCTGTCGATGGACGAACGCAAGGAAGATCAGTGGCTGGCAACAAGGATATCCCCAGGGTTAAAAACCCGCCGTCCGGTGACGGACATCACGTCACTCACCGCTTCATGACGGCCACCGAACTGGCCGCGCGGGACGCTCGACAAAACGCTTACGATGCCATGCTCGCCAGGCAAGACGCCTTCGAGCGCAGCCGTGAGGTCGTCGCCAAAAAGGACGAATCAGTTCGTGCCGGGTGCGTCTTCGCCAAGTCCTGCAAGCTGCCGGACGCCATCATCGACTACTCGAATCCGTCGGGCATGGTGCCCACCGACAGCCTCAAGGATTACGGGGAAATCGCCTGGCTCGGCGCTCGAAAAGCAGACGATGCCGGGCTGCTGAATCTTGAAACCATCAGCGGCAGTACCGTCTCGCTTGGCATTGGCCGACTTGCACTCAGTGCTCCGGCGCTCGCTGCTCCGGTCGCGGCAATCGGCGCTGCCGGGACTGCTGCATTGGCCACGGTGGTCGCGCTGTTCTGGACCCCGAGCCTGAGCGATAGCGCGCTCTATACCGAAGATCAACTGCGCGCCCTGAAACAGGCCCGCACGCGCGTTCGCCTTCAGGTCGAGCAACAGGCTGATGGCAGTCTCAAGGGCTACGCCTTCTACACCGGCAAGAACCGCGGCTGGGAAATGGTTGATGTTGTGCAGTTCACGTTGCGCGACAGTCAGCAGGTGGCGGATCTAGGGGATGGGGTTGAGCTGATCTGGACACCGGCTGTAGATGGTTCGGACATCCTTGGCATTCCCGCTTTAGAAGCAGCACCGCAAGCGCCGCATATTTGGGTGTATCCGCCGACGGAAGCGGCTGACAGCATCATCGTCGATCCGGTTTATCCGCCTGATTACAAGGATTTCATTCTTGTGTTTCCGGCGAATTCGGGGGTGAAGCCGGTTTATATTGTCCTCAGTACTCCTCGTAAAGGTTTGCCAGATGCAGGTCACAGCTACCATCCAGTACCGAAGACAGAAGAAATCATTGCATTTCCTGGCCTTAAACCAGCCAAGAAAATGAACCCTGTACTAGGGGGTGGGGGTTTAAGACCGAGGTGGACAGATGCGAAAGGTAAAAAGATCTATGAGTGGGACTCTATGCATGGCGAGCTGGAAGAGTACCGCGCAAGTGATGGCAGCCACCTGGGAGCGTTTGATCCTGTAACAGGTGAGCGACGTGATGATGCTCAATCTAAACGAAACATTCCTAAAAAATACTTGTGAGACAACGATGGGATTAAAACTAAGGCTGGAATGGTTTGACAAGCAAACGGAAAATTTTCAAGGCGAAGAGTTCTCTCATGATCTGGGCGATGATGAATCAATACTTAATGCTCTCGGAATCCCTGTAGAGAACAACATTAACAACGGAGGTTTTAATGTTGTTAGCCAATGGGTCGCCACTATCCAACCTTACTTTCGCCACACGATTGAAATTACCGATTGTGACTACCAAATCTCTTTTGACTACCGCGAAAATTGGTAATCGAAAAATAACGCTGGCGGCGATGGCAGCAGACACAAAAAACCCCGACTAGTCACCCGGTCGGGGTTTTCTTTTACCGCTCGTTCCCGCTTAGTGCGAAACGCGGCTCGTGCCATCCACAGTAGCAATCCGCACCCGCTCGCCTACACGGAACACTTCGTTCTCCTGAACCTGTTGCACATAAGCGCGCATGCTGCCGTCGTCTTCGCGGACGGTGATTTCAACGCCTTGGGTGCGGGTCAGGCCTTCTTCGGTGGCCGAACCGAGCAGGCCGCCAGCGACGGCGCCGATGACAGCAGCGACGATGCTGCCTTTACCACCACCGATAGCGCTACCGCCGACGCCGCCGACCACTGCGCCCGCTGCGCCGCCGATAGGGGTCTTGGTGCCTTCGATTTTCACCGGGCGCAACGCTTCGATGGTGCCCATGCGAATCGTCTGCACACGACGCGCTTCGTCACGGGAGTAGGAGTCACCGGTCAGACTGGATTGGCAGCCGGTGAGCAACATCGCCATCGTGGAAAAGGAAGCAACCAGCAGAACAGACTTACGCATAGCATCAACTCCAAAGGACAGGTATTCATTAAACTCCGCAGCTTGACGCCTGTCACGGCATCGCCGGGATAAAAATGGTTTCATTCAGGCCCGGTACAGGCGCCTCGGACTCACCACACAGTAGCGGCAAACTGAAAAATCTGCGCCACTGACCCAAGGATTTTCATGGATTACTTCATCATTGTCGTCACCACTGTCGCCGGTTTGTACTTCCACTGGTGGCTGTACATGCGGATCAAACGCTGGATGGACCGCGATCTGGCGTTGGCACTAGCGGGTAAAGACGAGCAGAAAAAAGCGTTCATGCTCGAGCAACTGGCCCGCGCCCAGGCGCAGAAGATCAAGCGCCGGGACCTGCCCCAGTGGCTTGAAGCCGCTGCGGCAGGCTATCCCCATCGGTAGACTGCTTAAGGTGCCAGACGTTCAAGAATCCAGTTGGCGCCTTGCAAACGGTAGTTGAGGCGATCGTGCAGGCGGCTCGGACGGCCTTGCCAGAACTCGATGCGCTCGGGTAGCAAGCGGTAACCGCCCCAATGTTCCGGGCAGTGCGGTTGAGTGTCGCTGAAACGTTGCTCGGTGTTCTTGAGCAGCGCTTCCAGTTCAGCACGATCGGCGATCACGCGGCTCTGGGGCGAAGCCCAGGCACCGAGACGACTGCCCAGCGGGCGGACCTGGAAATAGGCGTCTGACTCTTCAGCCGTGACCTTCACCACCCGCCCTTCAATGCGCACCTGACGCTCCAGGGTCGGCCAGAAAAACGTCATGGCGGCGAACGGGTTCGCCGCCAGATGCTGGCCTTTGGCGCTGTCGTAGTTGGTGAAGAAGGTGAAGCCCTCCTCGTCCAGGCCCTTGAGCAGCAGAATGCGGCAATGCGGTCGACCGTCCTGATCGACCGTGGCCAGGGTCATGGCATTGGCCTCCACCGGCGGTTGCTCGGTTTTCACCGCGTCGGCGAACCATTGATGGAACAGCCCGAACGGCTCGGCCGGGGCTTGCGCCTCGGTCAGGCCATCACGGGTGTAGTCGCGACGCATATCAGCCAGGCCCTGGGTCATGGCGCATTCCTTTTGGTTAACGAGTTACTTTTTCACAGCATCGGCAGCAACGACTTTCTTGTCAGCGGCGGCGGCTTTTGCTGGGGCAGTCTTTTTCGCCGGGGTTGCGGTTTTAGCCGGTGTTTTCTTCGCTGGAGCCTTGGCGGCTTTCTTGGCCGGGGCTTTTTTCGCAGCAGGTACAGCCGCTTTTTTCGCCGCAGGTGCTGGAGTGACAGGCTTGACCACTGGTTTGACGTCCTGGGCAGCGACCAGACGAACAGGCGCCGGCGCCGGCATGTTGTACTTGCTCAGCAGCGCAACCATGGTGTTTTGCGGGGTCACCAGCAACTCCACACGACGGTTCAAGGCTCGACCTTCATTGCTGTCGTTGGCTGCACGAGGGGCTTCACCGCCCATGCCGCGCAGCATCAGACGATCACGTTGCAAACCGCTGAGGCGGAAGATCGCGGCGACGGATTGTGCACGCTCCTGGCTCAGTTTGACGTTGGCCGGTGCGGCGCCCGAGGTGTCGCTGTGACCCAGTACCAATACGGCGGTCTTTGGATCGACTTCCAGGATTTTCGCGACGCGAGTGAACGGGCCGAGGGTCACCGGCAGCAGCATCGCTGGACGGTCCGGGTTGAACGAGCCCTCTACCGGCGCGGTCACGACCAATACGTTTTCACGGCGCTCGAGTTGCAGGTTGCTGTCCTTGATCGCTTCACGCAGGCGTGGTTCGTAATCGTCGAGCCAGGCTTGGGTGACTTTAGGATCCGGCATCGGTACGGCTTTGGCGGTCGGTTGATCTTTACCACCGAACGGCCACCACCATTTGCCACCGGCATCGGCTTCAGCCTTGGCCACTTCAACCGGTTTGGCAGCTTCGACTGGCTTGGTTGCGGATTTTACTTCCGGTTTCTTGTCGAGCACTTCATCGGAGCCGAACGGCCAGTACCAAGGGCTGGAGCTTTCAGCCTTGGCCACTGGAGCGGCGACGGCAGGTTTCAAAGGGGCTGGAGCTGGGGCTGGAGCAGAAGTTGGGGCTGGCTCTTTCGCCGCGACTTTGTCGGAGGAGCCAAACGGCCACCAGCTGCTGCCATCCGAATCACTTTGTGGGGTCTGTGCACAACCTGTGATAGCAACACACAGGGCCAAGGCAAGGGTGGTTTTATTGAATGACATTGGATATCCACAAAATGAAGTCATAAAAAATCAGGCCGGCGTGACCCGGATAAACAGACGCTTGGAAAACATAAAAGCCTTCGGGTTCCGGCCCTGGAGCCCGAGAGTGCGTTTTACAGACAAGTGGCCAGTACCCGTGCAAGCTTTTGCGCGCGCGGATCCATCAAGACGTACGGCCCCAGGGTGTTTGTCACAAATCCGAAGGCCACATCGTGTTCCGGGTCAGCAAAACCGATGGAGCCGCCAGCGCCCGGATGGCCGAATGCCCGTGGGCCGAGGCCATAGGTCGCATTCGGAACATCCGGTTGATCGAGCATGCAACCCAGGCCAAAACGGGTCCGGGTCAATAAAGTCTTGTCGTCGCCAAGGCTGTGTTCGCGGGTCAGCTCCTCGAGCATCTCGCTTTCCAGCAGGCTGCCGTCGAGCAGGCCTGCGTAGAAACCCGCGAGGCTACGGGCGTTGCCGTGGCCATTGGCAGCCGGTTGTTGCATCCGGCGCCATTCGGGCTTGTTGGTGCTGGTCATGATCGACGGCGGGTTGGTGAACGCCCGGGTGGTCATGGCGGTCGGCTCGCGCATGGTCACTTGCAGCAAGCGCTGGGCCGCGGCATCGCCAACGTTGCCCTTGCCGCGGGCAATGTGCGCCACGCGGTGGAACTCTTCGTCGGCCAAGCCGACATGGAAATCCAGCCCCAAAGGCTTCGCGACCCGCGCCACGATCGATGCGCCTGGCCCACGACCGTCGGCACGGCGCAGCAATTCGCCCACCAGCCAGCCATAGGTGATCGCGGCGTAACCGTGGCCTTGACCCGGTGTCCACCACGGCGTTTCGGCCGCCAGGGCATCGACCATGGTGTGCCAGTCGTAAAGCGCTTCTGGCGCCAGCAACTCGCGCAGCGCCGGCAGGCCGGCCTGATGGCAGAGCAATTGACGCAAGGTGACGGATTCTTTGCCGGCGGCGGCGAATTCGGGCCAGTAGCGGCCCACCGGGGCGTCCAGTTGCAGCTTGCCTTCGGCCACCAGTTGCAGGGCAGTGACGGCGGTGAAGGTCTTGGTGCAGGAGAACAGGTTGGCGATGGTGTCGCTGTGCCAGGCTTCAAGGCCATCCTTGTCGGAAGTACCGGCCCAGAGGTCGAGTACGGTTTCGCCACCGACCCGGATGCACAACGCCGCGCCACGTTCCTGAGGATCGTCGAACAACGCCGCGAACGCTTCGCGTACGGCTTCGAACTTAAGCTCGTAATGACCCTGAATCTGCACCCGCAACTCCCCGAATTCTACAAAGTGGTCCGCATTGTTCCAGCCCTTGGGGGATTTGGGAACAGGTGTGGGCTGGGCGGTGTACCCGCCCATAGAATTAATCAGAACCTTTGTGGCGAGGGAGCTTGCTCCCGCTGGGCTGCGAAGCGGCCCAAAAAAGGGACTGCTGCGCAGTCCAGCGGGAGCAAGCTCCCTCGCCACAGGAATATCGGCGATCAGTGGCCGTTGGCGGAATGCCCGCCCGCATGGTCCGTACCTTTCCCTGCACCTTTGCCGCCGTCAGCCTGTCTGCCGCCCTCGCCCTCATGGCCGGCTTTATCCGCTTCAGCCTTGGCCTTCACGGCCTCTTTACCCAACTGATCGACGGTCGCCAGGTTGCTCTTGCGCACGCTGTCGATGAAGCCCTGGAACGGCAGATCGGTAATGCCCACCAAGCCAAAGTGACCGTTCTCGCCATCCAGCAGGCGGCCTGTCACCGGTTGATCGAGGTACTGGAACCAGTGCACACCCACGATCGACGGTTCACTCAATGCCTGCTTGAGGAAGTTGGCATACGCCGGGCCACGGTCTTCTTCCTTGGCCAATTGCGTCACGCCACCCCAGAACGGGCCGCGATCCGCCGAGCCGACATTGAACTCGGTGATCAGCACCGGTTTGTCCAGGCTGCGCAATTTGGCGAAGTCATAGCCGTCCTGCGGTTTCAGGGTGTACATGTTGAAACTCACCACGTCGCAATACTGCGCGCAGGACTCAACGGCTTCCGGGGTGCTGAGGGCGAAGCGACCACCCAGCAACAGCTGGTTCGGCGCGTGCCACTTGAGCGAATCGGAGAGGGTCTTGAAGTAGGTATCGGCAAAGACCTTCTGGAAGTATTTGAAGTCAGCCTCGATCTCCGGGTACTCAGCGCTCGGCAGCGGCGGAACGAAGCCCGGGTCTTCCATCAATTCCCAGGCGGGCAAGTCGATGCCCCACGCCTTGGAAAGGCCGGCCTGATTGCGGTACTTGTCGCGCAATTGCTTGAGGAACGCACGCTTGGCCGGCACGTCGGTGGTCATTTTTAACGTGCCGTAGGCCAATGCGTAACGGGCTTTCGGATCGTCGCCGGGACCGGCCCAGGCCAGTTCGTTGTCGGCGAAGTAACCGATCAGCCAGGGATCGTCGCGATGGTCGCGGGCAGCGATAGCCACGGCGCGCTCTGTGGCCATGGCGAAACGCGGGTCGAACGGGTCGGGCATGCCGCCCCACCAATCGGTGCCGTTGCTGATGCTGGCGTAATCGCCGACGATCGACAGCGGCAATGTGTACGGCACGCGATCAGCATTGGCCAACGCCGGGGCGCTCCAGTTGCCGATGGTGTTGAACCCCCAGGCTTGCAAGCGATCCAGGGTGTGGTTGGTCCAGCGTTTTTCATCTACCACTGCTTTGCAGGGCTCAGCAGGTTTTTGCTCAACGGCTTTGGCGACGGTCGCTTCCTCGGCACCGGTCTTGGCGGCTTCGGCGACGCCGGATTCGGCAGTCGTAGGCACGACAGGTTGCTCGGCGGCCTTATCGGTCGTGGCCTCGACCGCGTCAGCCTTGGCCGCTTCGGCAATGCCCGCCTTGGTGTCGCTGCCCAGCACACATGGCGCTCCATACAGGCGCTGCAAGTTAGCGCCATAGAAATCGTACCAGCGCCCGGCGTTGTAGCCACGGCCCTGGTCGGCGCCGTTGCCGCCACGGTTGTCGCCTTCGCCAAAATGGCTGGCCAACGGCTCGTCCGGTTTTGGCAGGGATTCGAACATCCACTCACGGCCGGCGATGTAGGTCTGGTTGACGTCCGGGGTAACGGTGTTGACCCCGAGCGAATAGAACGGATGTCCTTCCGGGGTCACCAGGTACCAGCGACCGTCACGCTTTTCAGTGCGAAAAAAGCCGCTGGCCTTGAACGCCGGGCCTTTGCTCCAGCCGCCGAACTTGTCCAGGGACAACTTCTGGCGCTCGGCGAGCCAGGTGTTCGTCTGTTGCAGCTCCTTGGCGGCGGCGCTTTTCAGTTGCTCATCGCTACTGACCTTCTCCGGCCATTTGGCCCGGGTCGATTGACCGTAGGCGTCCACCAGACCGCCATAAGCCGCCTTGGTCACCGCTTCACCGTCCTGCACGCCGAAGCGCTCAAGCAAGATGCTTTGGGCCACTTTCGGCTGGTCCATCGACAATGTCACCGACACCACCTGGCTGCGATCCAGTTCACCGGCGCTGCTGGCCAGCAACACGCGTTGGCCGTCAAACGTCATCGGCATCGGCGGCCCGGCTTTCATGCCCTGGCTGAGCGGCGAAGTCGCTTGCAGCGGCACCAGCAGGGTCTGCGCCGGCCCTGCGGGCAAATCGACCCGACTGATCAGGGTCTTGCCATCGTTGCTCTGGATTTTCACGTACAGGGTCACGGCCCAGTCCATCGCGCTCTGGATGCGCAAGCTCATCACGCCTGACTGCGACCAATCCCACGCCCCGGTTTGCGGGGTCAGACGCAAGGTCGGTTGCGCTACCGGGTTGAACGTCACCCGACGCAACACTTCGCCTTCGGCCGTTTGCTCCGCGTTGGATTGCGGCAGGCTGGCATCCTGAGTCGCCACCTGAACCACGTCAGCGGGGCGCACAAAGTTGAACAGCGTCTGTTGGCCGGCAGGGGCTGCCAGCAACGGGGCTGCGAAGATCAAGGCGAATACAGCAGGCAACGAACGGCGAATCATAGGAACGTGGTTCTCCCTAACGACCAAGTGGGCCAATGGAAAAGTGATGACTGAACGATAGACAACGCGGCGGGCTAAAAAGCCCACCGGTGTTTCAGGAAATTTCCCGACGGAATGGCGGGAGTGCGTTGAGGATCGCTTTGCCATAACGCTGGGTGACCAGGCGCCGATCCAGCAAGGTGATGGTGCCGCGGTCTTCTTCAGTACGCAGCAAGCGACCGCAGGCCTGGACCAGTTTCAGCGAGGCGTCCGGCACGGAGATTTCCATGAACGGATTGCCGCCACGGGCTTCAATCCATTCGGCCAGCGCCGCCTCGACCGGATCATCCGGCACCGAGAATGGAATCTTCGCGATCACTACGTGTTCGCAGTACGCACCGGGCAAGTCGACCCCTTCGGCAAAACTCGCCAGGCCGAACAGCACGCTGGAGTCTCCGCCATCGACGCGGGCCTTGTGCTTGTTCAGGGTTTCCTGTTTCGACAGGTTGCCTTGAATGAACACTTGCTTGCGCCAGTCGCGGTCCAGGCCGTCGAACACGTCCTGCATCTGTTTGCGCGAGGAGAACAGCACCAGGGTGCCACGCGAACCTTCGACCAGTTGCGGCAGATCACGGATGATCGCCGCAGTGTGGGCCGGTGCATCACGCGGGTCGGCTTTCAGGTCCGGCACCCGCAGCACACCGGCATCAGCGTGATGGAACGGGCTCGGGACCACGGCGGTCACGGCTTTTTTCGGCAGGCCGGCACGCATGCGGAAACGGTCGAACGTGCCGAGCGCGGTCAGGGTCGCCGAAGTCACCAGCGCGCCATAGGCCACGTTCCACAGGTTACGCCGGAGCATTTCCGCCGCGAGGATCGGGCTGGCGTTGACCTCGATGTCGAACAGCGAGCCGCTTTCGGCCAGGGTCAGCCAGCGCGCCATGGGCGGGTTGTCTTCCGGGTCTTCCGCGGTAAACGCAACCCACAATTCCCAGTTGCCCGAAGAACGGGACAACAGGCTGCCGAACAGCGGATACCACTCTTCGGCCTGGTTGCTGGCGATGCCGATGTTGACCTCGCCGTCCATGCCTTCCTTGAGCAGTTCGGTGAGCCGAGTGAACAGGTCGGTGAGACGGGCAAAGCCTTTCTTCAACTCGACGCCCATTTCGCGCATGTGCTCGGGAATCACCCCGCCGACGAAGCGATGACGCGGCCGTTCACGGCCCTCGACGTCTTCGCCGGGTTTGAAGTCGGCAACCTGTTCGCAGGCAGAGAACATGAACTGTTGCTGGGTCTTGATCTCCCGGGCCAGCTCCGGCACCTGCTCGATCAACTTGCCCAGGTCACCCGGCAGAGGATGCTGGGCCAGCAGTTTGGTGAGGTTTTTGGCGGTGGTTTCCAGCCAGTCGGCAGTGGAACGCAGGCGCGTGTAATGGGCAAAGTGGCCGATGGCCTTGTCCGGCAGGTGGTGACCTTCGTCAAACACATAGATGGTGTCGCGCGGGTCCGGCAGCACGGCGCCGCCGCCCAACGCCAGATCCGCGAGGACCATGTCGTGGTTGGTGACGATCACGTCAACCTTGCCCATGCCTTCGCGGGCCTTGTAGAAGGCGCACTGGCCGAAGTTCGGGCAATGGCGGTTGGTGCACTGGCTGTGATCGGTGGTCAGGCGCGCCCAGTCGGCGTCTTCGAGGGCGGTGGACCAACTGTCGCGATCACCGTCCCACTTATTGCCGGCGAGCTTCTCGATCATGCTGGTGAACAGCTTCTGACTGGCCTCGTCGACTTCGATCTTGAAGCCTTCTTCTTCGAACAGCTGCGCGGTTGCGGTTTGTGCGTGACCTTCCTGGAGCAACATGTCGAGCTTGGACAGGCACATGTAGCGCCCGCGGCCCTTGGCCAACGCGAAGCTGAAATTCAGCCCGCTGTTGCGCATCAGGTCGGGCAAATCCTTGTAGACGATCTGCTCTTGCAGGGCCACGGTGGCCGTGGCGATCACCAGGCGTTTGCCGGCGGCCTTGGCGGTGGGGATCGCCGCCAGGCTGTAGGCCACGGTTTTACCGGTACCGGTGCCGGCTTCCACCGCGACAATTGCGGGGTCGCCACTGCGCCGGCCTTCGTCGTCGGTGTCGATGTCACCGAGGACTTTGGCAATTTCGGCGATCATCAGGCGTTGGCCGTAGCGCGGCTTGAGGCTCTTGGCTTCAAGAAAACGCGAGTAGGCGCCCTGGATCGTGGTTTTGAGTTCGGTGCTGATCATGGATTGTCGGGCGCAAAAAACGCTGGATAAATTTTCAGTGGTTCGGATCGGCGGCTATCATACCGCGCTAATTAATCCCGCGCAGAACGGAGTACCCCAATGACACCTTTTGGCATCGTTTACACCCTGCATGTCCTGTCCGCCCTGGTGTGGGTGGGCGGCATGTTTTTCGCCTGGATGGTCTTGCGACCCGCGGCGATGAAGGCCCTGGAAGGTCCCGCGCGGTTAAAGCTGTGGGTGGAAGTGTTTCAAGGTTTTTTCCGCTGGGTCTGGGTCGCGGTGGTGCTGTTGCCGATCAGCGGCGTGGGGATGATTCATCTGCAATACGCCGGGTTTGAGGCTGCGCCGCGGTATGTGCAGGTGATGATGGGGCTTTACGTGGTGATGACCGCGCTGTTTATCCGGATTCAGGCGTTGCTGTTGCCGGAGTTGCGCACGGCGGTGGCCGCGCAGGATTGGCCGACCGGGGCTGCGACGCTTGGGAAGATTCGCAAGTTGGTGGGGATCAATTTGATTGTCGGGTTGGTGTTGGTGGCGATTGCTGCGGCACGGCCGATGTTCTAAAGCCCCGCAGCCTTTGTGGCGAGGGGCTCTGTGGCGAGGGGACTTGTCCCCGTTGGAGCGCGCAGCGGTCCCCTGCATTCCTACAGATACATCGCACTCACAGGTTTTACGACTGCTTCGCAGCCGAACGGGGACAAGTCCCCTCACCACAGGATATCGGTCGCGCTTACAACCGCTGCACGGTCACTGAACCCGCCGCACCCGCAGGCCCCGGCTGGCCATCAACCCCAGGTCGGCCGCTTTTGCCGCCATCGGCCTCGTAAACGAAGCAACCCTTAGCCTTGCCACCCGCACCCGGTTTACCACCAGGCCCCGCAACGCCGCCGGCACCACCTTCCACGTGAACCTTGATCTGTTCAACCGGGTAATCACGCGGCACTTCCAGCCTGACCAGCGCACCGGGCGCCCCCGGCTGGCCATCACTGCCATTGCTGCCATCGGCACCGCGACCGGCCTGGCCCCAGGTGCAACCCGGTGCCTGACCGTTGGCCCCGTCGAGGCCGACAAAACCTGGCGCGCCCGCGCCACCGCGAGCGTCCACCAACAACTGCGGTGCATTCAGCGCCTTGATCTGCACATTCAGGTTGCGTCCCGAGCGGGCAGCCTTGAGGTAAGTCCCCGGTGCCCCGCGAGCGGTGATCTGGCTGCCTTCCGACAACTCGGCACGGCTGACTTTCAATTCCAGTGCCTGTTCACTTGGAACGATGGCGATCCGCGCCTCACGCCCCAGGTGCAATTCGCCGACGGTAACTTCGGTCACGTTCGAAGGAATCAACAAGGTCCCGTAATCGGCGACTTCCAGGCGTTCAAGCTGCAAGGTACTGGCAGTGTTGGGCAGGCGCATCAACGAATTGGTTTCGACACTGACCACCTGAGCGCAGGCCAATGGGCTGATGAGTGTGGCGAGCAGACAGAGTTTACGCATGGGAAGCCTTCGATGCGGTCGGAGCCGGGAGGGTTTGCAGGTGGAATACGCCGAAAAACAGGATCTTCAAGCGATCACGCCAAGGGTGGGCGCGCCCCCTGAGGCTGCGGAAACAGAGCACCGCCTCAAGCAGATGAAGGGACGCCAACACGCCGCCAGCCAGACCGACCAACTGGTGCAGCGGATTGACAAACGGCATCAGCAAATTGACCAGCACCACCAGCCAGAACAGCAGGGTCAACAACTTCCCCAGCCCCCAAATCACCTTCATACGCCCCCCATTGAGAATTATTCTTTGCGCGCACAGTAACGGCTTCCGCGAGGGATAAGCCAGAGGGCAACAGAAAATTCTTCATGAAGGCTGCCGAATGGCCGTCGGATCAACCGAAAATGTTGTCCGACGGCTCTAGTTCGGGGCTTAGCGATTAATGTGCAACTCCACCCGACGGTTTTTCTCGCGTCCTTCATCCGTTTCGTTATCGGCCACCGGCTGGCTTTCGCCTTTGCCTTCACTGGTGAGTTTGTCCGGCGCCAGGCCCTGGCTCAACAGATAGGCCGCCACGCTGCTGGCACGACGCTCCGAGAGCGCCTGGTTATAAGCATCCGAACCCACACTGTCGGTATGGCCGATCACCTTGATGCTCACGACATCGGCGTTTTGCAATTTGCTCATCAGTGCATCCAACTGACTCTGCGCGGAGGGACTCAGGTCAGACTTGTTGAAGGCAAACAGCACGTCACCTGGCAGGATGATGACTTCGGGTTGCACGGGTTCGACCGGTTTCACGCTGACCGGATACTGCGGCAGTGGGCAACCATGATGCTCGACAGGCGTATTGGCGGGCGTATCTGGGCAACGATCACGTCGATCGAAAACGCCGTCGTCGTCCTCATCGCCGTCCTGGGCGTAACAGATCAAGCCACCGGTCAAGATACCGAGCGCTGCTCCACCGCCTGCCCAACCGGCACTTTCAATCGCGCCCAAGCCTCCGCCGACCAGTCCGCCGATGACGCTGCAGATCGGCCAGGTGCGTTGATTGAGTGGGGCGGTGCCATCGCTGTGAGTTGCGCAACCGGTCAACAGGCTGCCTATTAGCAGAACCGGCAAGACGGTCCGTGTGAGAACGCTCATATGGAAAGCTCCTGTGTTACCGGCCCATACCGGTTACACAGGAGTAAAGACCCGCATCCGCGACTGCACAAGCCGCGGAGCGGATGGGGCTTAGCGGTTGATTTTGATTTCCGTGCGGCGGTTCAGTGCACGGCCGTCTGCAGTTTTGTTATCGGCAACTGGCAGGCTTTCACCGGCACCGGCCACAGACACGAAGCTGTTGCGTGGTACGCCTTGGGAAATCAGGTATTCCACCACCGAGTGCGCACGACGATCCGACAGTTTCTGGTTGTAGGCATCGCTGCCCACGCTGTCGGTGTGTCCGGTCACGGTCAATTGTGCGGTGGAGGCTTCCTGTTTCAGGCGAGTGGCGATGGTGTTGAGTACCTCTTTGTCGGAAGGCGTGAGTGTGGCTTTGTCGAACTGGAAGTGAACATCGCGGATGACAATGACTTCTTCCTTGACCACCACGGCCTCTTCGACCACTGGCGCAGGCACCGGTGGTGGGCAGCCGTCGGCATCGACCTTCACGCCTGGAGGCGTACCCGGGCACTTGTCGCGACTGTCCGGCACACCATCGCCGTCTTCGTCTCCATCACCGTGAACCCAGCAATACGCCGCCGCCATACCGCCGACGGCCAGCGCGCCATACCCCGCCCATGCCGAACTCTCGGTCGCACCGAGACCGGCACCAATGACACCGCCGACCGCCGCACAGGTCGGCCAGTCGGTTTTCTGCAAACCTGCACAACCAGTCAACACACTGGTTAGCAGAACCAAGGGTAATGCTGTCCGAACTATGCTCATCTAGTTTTCTCCTGAGGGATCGGCTTAGAACCGATTCAGGGAGTAAAGACCCGAGTTTTAATCTCCGCCAGCAATAGGCCACCGCTGTTTCCCCCCGCATTCACGGCAGTTCGCCGATTTTGGCGCAAACCCGCTCTAGGCCCGGACCTTCGGGCAGGCTAGTCTTGGTGCTCTGATGGAGGATTTCTGATGATTGCAGGTATTTCTTCGCGCACGCCCCAGCAGGCGTTGGCCGCTTTGCTGGATCGATACGCCCCCGCACGCCTGTTGTTGATCGGCGCCAGCGAGTTTCCCGCGCTTGAGGCGTTCAAGCTCGCGCACCCGGATTGCTGCGTGGCGTTCGCTGCTCCCGGCCCACTGCCGGCCGAACTGGCGGCACGCCGGTTTGACCTGGCGCTAGTGGTCGATTGCCTTGAACACCTGCCAAAGCGTGACGGTCTGAATCTGTTAGGCGGGATTCGTAACCTGAACGCCAGCCGGATTGCGGTGCTGGCGGATTTGCCGGCCAGCGGCTGGCAGGAGACGGATTTCTTTTCCCTGGCCTTGCAGGCCAGCGAACGCTTCCAGCGCGACGATCAAGTGCTGACGCTGTTCACCTACGATCTGCTTGACTATAAACAGGTGCCCGACTGGCTCAACTCGCGGTTCTGGGCCAATCCGGAAAACTTCGGGAAATATTGGTGGTAACGCAATGAGTACATCCATTTGCCCTTGCGGCAGCGGCACCCTGCTCGATGCCTGCTGCGGCCATTACCATGACGGGCATCCGGCGCCGTGCGCCGAAGCCTTGATGCGCTCGCGCTACAGCGCGTATGTGCTGGGGCTGATCGACTATCTGGTGGCGACCACCCTGCCCGCGCAACAGGCCGGCCTGGATCGTCAGTCAATCAGCGACTGGAGCGCGCAAAGCACCTGGCTGGGGCTCGAAGTGGAACGCTCCGAGGTATTGGGCGGCCAACCGGAACACGCGTTCGTCACCTTCACCGCGCGCTGGCATGACGGGGGCGGCGAACACAGCCACCGCGAGCGCTCCTCGTTCGTGCAGAACGCCGGGCACTGGTACTTCATCGACCCCACCGTGCAACTCAAGGCCGGACGCAACGATGCCTGCCCATGTGCCAGCGGGCAGAAATTCAAGAAGTGTTGTGCGGGGTATTTCGGCAGTTGAGCGAACCCTGTAGCAGCTGGCGAAGCCTGCGTTCGGCTGCGTAGCAGTCGTGAATCAGGTAAACGCGGTGTTTCAGGCAGACCAAGCCAGCAGGATTTACGACTGCTGCGCAGCCGAACGCAGGCTTCGCCAGCTGCTACAAGGGAGAGACGTCACCATGATCACCCGGCGACTCGCACTCTATCTGTTCACTCTGCTCCTCTTTCTGGGGCTCGGCGGCTGCGCGTCCTGGTTCGGTGACGATCTGCCGGATCCGCAAGTGCATCTGGTCAAGGTCGAAGTGGTCCGGGCCAAGTTGATGGAGCAGAAATTCATCCTGCACTTTCGCGTCGACAACCCCAACGACAGCGACCTCACGGTGCGCGGCCTCGAATACCGCATTCACCTGGGCGACATGCTGCTGACCGAAGGCGAGCATGAACACTGGTTCACCGTCGGCCCCAAACGCAGTGCCTATTTCAAGGTGCCGATCCGCACCAATCTGTGGCCCAAGGTGCGGGACGTGGTGAAAATGCTGAAAAAACCCGATCAGCCCATCCCCTATCGGCTGGAAGGTGAAATGGAAACCGGTTTATTCATCGCGCACTACGTGCACCTGGCGCGCAATGGCGTGATAATCCCCGCCGATTTAATTCCGGAGCAAAACCGATGACCCAGCAACCCCATGTCCATGGCCCTGACTGCAACCACGATCATGACCATCATGACCATCACGACCACCATGATCACGACCATGGCCATGTCCACGGCCCGAATTGCGGCCACGCTCACCAGGAACCGGTGCGCAACGCCCTGAAAGACGTTGGCCGCAACGACCCTTGCCCGTGCGGCAACGGCAAGAAATTCAAGAAGTGCCACGGCGCTTGATGCTTGCGGCGGATAATTTTTTCGCCAGTTGAATCGCCATCGCGAGCAAGCTCGCTCCCACATTGGTTCTGTGCGCACATAACCCTGTAGGAGCGAGGCTTGCCCGCGAAGACGTCGGCACATTCACTATCAATGTGTCGGTTACACCGCTTTCGCGGGCAAGCCTCGCTCTTACAGGGTTTCAGCCAGGCTGCAGAATCTGTGCGGTGCTGACCACCGTCGCATATTCCCCGTGCAAATTCCCCAGCGACATCGCATGCACTTCCTCGGCTGAATGCGCATGGCCAAAATAATCGGCCTTGTCGAACGTAAAGCACGCATCCTCCGCCACCCACGCCTCAAACCCCAGATTCCCGGCCGTTCGCGCTGTGGACTCCACCGAGTTGTGGGTGGCAACGCCCACGATGATCAACTGCTCGATCCCCGCCTCGCGCAAACGCGCTTCCAGCCCGGTCGCACAAAACGCATCCGGCACCTGCTTCTGAATCAACTGCTCGCCGGCCAACGGCTGGAAACGTTCCTGAATCTCTACACCCGATTGCTGCGGCCAGAACACTGAATCCGGTGAGCGAGACAAGTGCTGCACATGAATCACTGGCCGCCCGGTTCGCCGCCAATGACTCAGCAAATCGAGCATCCGCGCCTCGGCGTCAGGATTATTTCGCCGACCGAGTCCGGGCTGCAGAATGCCTTTTTGCTGGTCGATGATGATCAGTGCTGCGTTGGTCTTGAGCTCCATGTCGACTTTTCTCACACGAGGTCATTGAATTTCACGCACTTCAGCATCACCTCCTCTTACAGGCAAGCCATCGAATGCAAACAGGACGACTTGATGCCCGCGGTCGCTGTCCGACCCTACGACGTCTCTTGATGTGGAGTACTGCATGATCGACCTGTATTACTGGACCACCCCCAACGGCCACAAAATCTCGATTTTCCTGGAAGAAGCCGGCCTGCCGTACATGCTGCGCTGGTTCAACCACATCTAGACCCGTCCGGCGACGGTGAAGGCGTATGCCCTGGCGGCCAAGATCAACCCACCCAAACCCTGACCCCGACGCTAACTCTGTGGCGAGGAAGCTTGTTCCCGCTCGGCTGCGCAGCAGTCGCCAATCCTGCAACCGCAATCTTATTGTTAAAACGCGGTGAAGGGTTTTGGGTCTGCTTCGCAGACCAGCGGGAGCAAGCTCCCTCGCCACAAGAGCCATCTCGGCCTTTGGTTTATCGGACAAATCCCGAAATAACCTGATACCCCGCTTGCGCGCCCTCCTCCTGCTCTCTAACGTAGCGCCTTTATTGCGCCTCTACCCCCGCAGGAGCTTTGCCATGGCCTCGCCAGCCCTTACACATTTTCTTCCCCGGTTCGGCGTTGCCGCAGCAGTGGCCGGTGTTTTGAGCCTGACCGGTTGTCAGACCTGGAACACCCAGGACACCCTCCCGCCAACCACCGGCGTGCAGCCGCTCAAGGGCCTGGCGCAGAACGTTTCGGTGCGCCGCAATGCCATGGGCATGCCGCTGATCGAAAGCAACAGCTTCCACGACGCCCTGTTCGCCCTCGGCTACGTCCACGCCAGCGACCGCCTCACGCAAATGGTGACCTTGCGCCTGCTGGCCCAGGGCCGTTTGTCGGAGATGTCCGGTTCGGATTTGCTGGACGCCGACCGCTACATGCGCGCCGTCAATCTGAAGAAAAGCGCCGGCGAGCTATATAAGGCGTCTTCGCCGCGTCTCAAACGCTTCTTCGAAGTCTATGCGCGCGGCGTTAATGCCTACCTGTTCCGTTTCCGCGACAAGCTGCCGGCCGACCTCGCAGCCACCGGTTACAAGCCCGAATACTGGAAACCGGAAGATTCGGCGCTTATTTTCTGCCTGCTGAACTTCAGCCAGTCCGCCAACCTGCCGGAAGAAATTGCCGCGCTGATGCTGGCCCAAACCGTCACCACCGACAAACTCGGCTGGCTGACGCCGTCCGCGCCTGACGAAAAACTGCCGCAGGGCGAAGCCGAAAAACTTCAGGGCATCAAGCTCAATGGCGCCATCCCGGGCCTGGCCGACATCAGCAAAGCCACCGCGCAACTGTCCGACCTGAACCTGCTGGGCGCTACCTCGTCGAACAACTGGGCCATCGGCCCGCAACGCAGCCGCAGTGGCAAAAGCCTGCTGGCCAGCGACAGCCATGGCCCGTTGGGCGTGCCTTCGTGGTACAGCTACGTGCAGATTCGCGCACCGAAATACCAGGCTTCCGGCGTGACCATTGCCGGTTTGCCCATGGTGCTCGGCGGTTTCAACGGCAAAGTGGCGTGGAGCATGACCTCGGTCATGGGAGACAACCAGGACCTGTTCCTGGAAAAAATCAAACGCCAGGGCAACGGCCTCACGTATGAGGTCGGCGGCAAATGGCAGCCGGCGATCGTGCGCAACGAAACCTACTTCGTCAAAGGCCAGCGGCCGATTCGCGAAGTCGTCTACGAAACCCGCCACGGTCCACTGCTCAACAGCGCTCAAGGCACGACACTGGCCAACGGTTTCGGACTGGCCTTGCAGACGCCGAATTTCACCGACGACAAAACCCTGGACGCGTTTTTCGACCTGTCCCGGGCGCAGAACGTCGAGAAAGCCTCGGACGCCAGCCGCGAAATCCGCGCCATCGCCTTGAACCTGGTGTTCGCCGACGCCAGCAACATCGGCTGGCAAGTCACCGGGCGTTACCCGAACCGTCGCGAAGGTGAAGGCCTGCTGCCGTCGCCGGGCTGGGAAGGTCGCTACGATTGGGACGGTTACGCCGACCCGATGCTCCACCCGTATGACCAGGACCCGGCCCAAGGCTGGCTCGGCACCGCCAACCAGCGGGTCATTCCCCATGGCTACGGCATGCAGTTGTCCAATTCCTGGTCGGCGCCGGAGCGTGGCGAACGCCTGGCCGAACTGGCGGGCGTGGGCAAACACGACACACGCAGCGTGATCGCGATGCAATACGACCAGACCACGACGTTCGCCGCCAAACTGAAGAAAATGTTTGAAGCCCCGGGCATGGCCCAACCGCTCAAACAGGCCATCGAAGCACTGTCGGTGGCCGAGCGCGGCAAGGCTCGCGAGGCGTTGACCCGCTTGATGGCCTTCGACGGCAAACTCAGCCCGACCTCCGCGGATGCGGCGATCTACGAGCTGTTCCTGCAGGAAAGTACCAAACAGATTTTCCTCGATGAACTGGGCTCGGAAAGCAGTCCGGCGTGGAAAGCCTTTATCGCCAACGGCAAGTTGTCCTACGCCGCGCAGGCCGATCACCTGCTGGGCCGTGAAGACAGTCCGTTCTGGGATGACGCGCGCACGCCGCAGAAAGAAGACAAGCCGGCGATCCTCGCCCGCAGTCTGGCGGCGGCGATAAGCGCCGGTGATAGCCAATTGGGCGGCGATCACAAAGCCTGGCAGTGGGGAAAATTGCACCGCTATGAATGGAAGAATGCCAACGGCCAGACAGTTCGCGGTCCATTGGCGGCGGGGGGCGATCACACGACGCTGAACACGGCGGCGTTCACCTGGGGTCAGGACTTCAACACCACGCTGGCGCCGGCCATGCGCTTTATCGTTGATTTCGGCCAGGCGGAGCCTTTGATGGGGCAGAACGGCACCGGTCAGTCCGGCAACCCGGCGAGCCCGAATTATCTCGACAGCATTGATCCATGGCTGAAGGGGCAATACATGAGCCTGCCGATGCAGCCGCAGAACTTTGACAAGGTTTATGGCAAAACTCGATTGACCCTGACACCCGGCAAGTAACGTCACCACCGACCCAATGTGGGAGCGACCTGTGGCGAGGGGGCTTGCCCCCGTTGGGTCGCGAAGCGGCCCCGGCATTTCAAAGTCAAACCGCATTCAACGGTTTACGACTGCTTCGCAGCCGAACGGGGCGATGCGGCGTTCCGGCAAGCCCCCTCGCCACAGGTGCCCCACACTGGGATCTTACTCATCCTTGAAATCTCGATAGAACTTCTGGCTTCGCGCAAACCTCATAGCTAACAAGTCCCCCCATTTTGGTAACAACATGGATCTTGTTATCGCGCGTCCTGAAGGTTTGTACTGCCCCGCCGGCGATTTCTATATCGACCCGTGGCGGCCAGTCGAGCGTTCGGTCATCACTCATGCTCACGGCGACCACGCCCGTACCGGCAACCAGCATTACCTGGCGGCCGCACCCGGCGAAGGGATTTTGCGTGCGCGATTGGGCCAGGACATCAACCTGCAAACCCTGGCCTATGGCGAGCGCTTGCAGCACCACGGTGTCACCCTGAGTTTTCACCCCGCCGGCCACGTCCTCGGCTCCGCCCAGGTGCGCCTGGAATACGGCGGCGAAGTCTGGGTGGCCTCCGGGGATTACAAAATCGAGCCTGACGGCACCTGCGCGCCATTTGAACCGGTGAAGTGCCATACGTTCATCACGGAGTCGACCTTTGGCCTGCCCATCTATCGCTGGCAACCCCAGGCGCAGGTCTTTGCCGAGATCAATCAGTGGTGGCAGGCCAATGCCGCCGTCGACAAAACCAGCGTGCTGTTCTGTTATTCCTTCGGCAAGGCCCAGCGGATTCTCCACGGCATCGACGCCAGCCTCGGCCCCATCTTGGTGCATGGTGCCGTCGAACCACTGAATCGGGTATATCGCGACAGCGGCGTTTTTATACCGCCGACGATCTATGCCGGCGATGTCCTGAAAAGCGACCCGATGATGCGCAAGGCGCTGGTCATCGCCCCGCCATCGGCCGGCGCCAGCACCTGGATGCGCCGGTTTGGCGATTACAGCGATGGCTTCGCCAGTGGCTGGATGCGCTTGCGCGGCACGCGGCGCAGACGCGGTGTCGACCGCGGTTTTGTATTGTCCGACCACGCCGACTGGCCGGGCCTGCTCTGGGCCATCGAACAGACCGGCGCCGAACGGGTGATGGTCACCCACGGTTCGGTCGGGGTGTTGGTGCGTCATCTGCGCGAACAAGGCCTCGATGCCATGGGTTTCAGCACGGAGTATGGCGACGATGAGGACGACAACGCCGCCGTCGAACCCGAGACCGCCGAGGTGCTGTCATGAAGGCATTCGCCGAGCTGTATGCCGAACTCGACGCTACCACTTCAAGCAATGCCAAACTGGCTGCGATGCAATCCTACTTCGCCCAGGCCGCCCCCGAAGACGCCGCGTGGGCGGTGTACTTCTTGTCCGGTGGACGCCCACGGCAACTGGTGCCGGTACGCGTGCTGCGTGAGCTGGCGGTCGATTTTTCCGGACTTGAGCCTTGGCTGTTCGAAGAGAGTTATCAAGCGGTCGGCGATCTGGCGGAAACGATTTCGCTGGTGCTGCCCGAAACTCTGCACAGCTCCACCGACGGGCTGGCGGTATGGATCGAAGACAAGCTGCTGCCACTGCGCGGTGAGTCCCCGGAAGTCCTCGTCGAGCGACTGCCCGCGCTCTGGGCGCAACTGGATCGCCATAGCCTGATGCTCTGCATCAAACTCATCACCGGCAGTTTCCGCGTCGGGGTTTCCAAGCTGTTGGTAACCCGTGCCCTGGCCTCCATGGCCGGGCTCGACAGCAAACGCGTGGCCCAGCGGCTGGTCGGTTACACCGACCTGTCGAATCGTCCGAGCGCGGCCAGTTATCTGAAATTGATCGCGGCCCAATCGTGCGACGAACATGCCCAACGCGGTGGCCAGCCCTACCCGTTTTTTCTGGCCCACGCCCTGTCACAACCGGTCGAGCAGTTCGAAGCCGTGCTCGGCCCGGCGAGCCAGTGGCAAGTGGAATGGAAGTGGGATGGCATCCGCGCTCAAGTGGTCAAGCGTGAGGGGCGCCTGTGGATCTGGTCACGCGGCGAAGAACTGGTGACCGAGCGCTTTCCCGAACTCGACAGCCTGTTGCACGGTTTGCCGGACGGGACAGTGATCGATGGTGAAATCGTCGCCTGGAAAACTCCTCGACCGAATACTGACGATGTCTTCAACCCGCAATCGCCGGCCGCTCCCGCGGTCATGCCGTTCGCCCTGTTGCAGCAGCGGATCGGCCGCAAAACCCTGGACAAGAAAATTCTCGAAGAAGTGCCGGTGGTGGTCCTCGCCTACGACCTGCTGGAATGGCAAGGCGAGGACTGGCGCAGTCAGCCTCAGGCCAAACGCCGCGCGCAACTCGATCAACTCGTCGGCACCTGCAACAACCCGGTGTTACTCACCTCACCGGTACTGACCGGCGAAGACTGGTTTGACCTCGCCAAACAACGCGAAGCCTCCCGCAGCCTAGGCGTCGAAGGCATGATGCTCAAGGCCCGGGATGCGCTGTATGGCGTCGGCCGGACCAAGGACATGGGCATCTGGTGGAAATGGAAAGTCGACCCCTTCAGCGTCGACGCCGTGCTGATTTATGCGCAGCGCGGTCATGGTCGCAGGGCGAGTCTCTACAGTGATTACACGTTCGCGGTCTGGGACGGTCCGCCGGACGCCAGCGAACGAACGCTGGTGCCGTTCGCCAAAGCCTATTCCGGGCTGACCGACGAGGAAATGCGTCAGGTCGACAGCATCGTGCGCAAGACCACAGTGGAGAAATTCGGGCCGGTGAGCAGTGTGAAACCGAGCCTGGTGTTTGAGCTGGGATTTGAGGGTATTGCCCTGTCGAAACGCCACAAGAGCGGGATTGCCGTGCGGTTTCCGCGGATGCTGAGGTGGCGGCAGGACAAGTCGGTGGAAGAAGCAGACAACCTCGCAACGCTGCAAGATTTACTTGGCTGACCCAATCTCCCCCTGTGGCAGCGAGCTTGTGTGGTGAGGGGATTTATCCCCGTTGGGCTGCGAAGCGGCCCCCAAACCTGCAACCGCGGTGTACCAGGCAACACCGCATTCACTGGTTTTACGACTGCTGCGCAGCCGAACGGGGATAAATCCCCTCACCACACAGGCTCACTCCCACATGGTTTTGTGCCATTGCGAACCAAGTTGGTGCAGCTATTTTTCGACGCCCGATTTCGTGCACAAATCCCCTGTTGCCACTTCTTGTATCACCTTTTAAACGCTTGTTCGGGACTCTGGTTCGGAAATTGCTACTTTCATTAGGTCTTACGCTTTCCAGTAACAATAATTCTGCGCCACAAGCGCTCATATTGGTTCTTAGGGATTGAATAATGAAAAAAGCATTGCTGACCCTTTCTGCACTGGCGTTGTGCATGGCTGCTGGTTCCGCCATGGCAAAGGAATACAAAGAGCTGCGTTTTGGCGTTGACCCTTCCTATGCTCCGTTTGAGTCGAAAGCGGCCGACGGCAGCCTGGTGGGCTTCGACATCGATCTGGGGAACGCGATCTGCGCCGAGCTGAAGGTCAAGTGCAAATGGGTCGAAAGCGATTTCGACGGCATGATTCCGGGTCTGAAGGCCAATAAATTCGACGGTGTGATCTCTTCGATGACCGTCACCCCGGCCCGCGAAAAAGTCATCGACTTCTCCGATGAGCTGTTCTCCGGTCCAACCGCTTACGTGTTCAAGAAGGGTTCCGGCCTGAGCGAAGACGTGGCTTCGCTGAAGGGCAAGACTGTCGGTTATGAGCAAGGCACCATCCAGGAAGCCTACGCCAAGGCCGTGCTGGACAAGGCCGGTGTGAAAACCCAGGCCTACCAGAACCAGGATCAGGTGTATTCCGACCTGATGTCTGGTCGTCTCGACGCAGCGATCCAGGACATGCTGCAAGCCGAACTGGGCTTTTTGAAGTCGCCGAAGGGTGAAGGCTACGAAGTCAGCAAGCCGGTTGACAGCGAATTGCTGCCGTCCAAAACAGCTATCGGTATCTCTAAAGGTAACAAAGACCTCAAAGAACTTTTGAATAAAGGTATCAAAGCGTTACACGACGATGGCACCTACGCCACCATTCAGAAGAAACACTTTGGCGATCTGAATCTGTACAGCGGCAAATAATGCCCGGCGCCCATCTCGCGATGGGCGCTTTTTTCACCCGATCAGGTTGCTGATTTATGTTCGAAAACCTATTACAAAACCTGGGGCTCTCAGCCTTCAGCCTCAAGGGCTTCGGTCCGTTGCTGATGGAAGGCACCTGGATGACCATCAAATTATCGGCATTGTCGCTGCTGCTGGCCGTATTGCTCGGCCTGCTCGGCGCCACCGCCAAACTGTCAAAAGTCAAACTGGTGCGGGTTCCGGCCCAGATCTACACCACGCTGATTCGCGGCGTGCCGGACCTGGTGCTGATGCTGCTGATTTTCTACAGCCTGCAAACCTGGTTGACGTCGTTTACCGATTTCATGGAATGGGAATACATCGAGATCAACCCGTTCAGCGCCGGGGTCATCACCCTGGGCTTCATTTACGGCGCGTATTTCACCGAAACCTTCCGCGGGGCGATTCTCTCGGTGCCTCGGGGTCAGGTCGAAGCCGCTACCGCTTATGGCCTCAAACGCGGCCAGCGTTTTCGAATCGTGGTGTTCCCGCAAATGATGCGTTTCGCCCTGCCGGGTATCGGTAACAACTGGATGGTGATGCTCAAGGCCACCGCGCTGGTATCGATCATCGGCCTCGCCGATTTGGTCAAGGCTGCGCAGGACGCCGGTAAAAGCACCTATCAACTGTTTTACTTCCTGGTGCTTGCCGCGCTGATTTACCTGGCCATCACCAGCGCCTCGAACTTCGTCCTGCGCTGGCTCGAACGCCGCTACGCCGCCGGTTCCCGGGAGGCCGTACGATGATCGAACTCTTGCAGGAATACTGGAAACCCTTCCTTTATACCGACGGCTACAACATCACCGGCCTGGCCATGACCATGTGGCTGCTGACCGCCTCGATCGTCATCGGCTTCCTGGTGTCGATCCCGCTGTCCATCGCCCGAGTGTCGCCGCATTTCTACATTCGCTGGCCGGTGCAGTTCTACACCTACCTGTTTCGCGGCACGCCGCTGTATATCCAGCTGCTGATTTGCTACACCGGTATCTACAGCCTGGCCGCAGTACGTGCACAACCGGTACTGGATGCGTTCTTTCGCGATGCGATGAACTGCACGATCCTGGCCTTCGCCCTGAACACCTGCGCCTACACCACGGAGATTTTCGCCGGGGCGATCCGCAGCATGGCCCACGGTGAAGTCGAAGCGGCCAAGGCCTACGGTCTGACAGGCTGGAAGCTGTATGCCTACGTGATCATGCCATCAGCCCTGCGTCGCTCGTTGCCTTATTACAGCAACGAAGTGATTCTGATGCTGCACTCGACCACTGTGGCGTTCACCGCGACCATCCCTGACATCCTGAAAGTCGCACGGGACGCCAACTCGGCGACCTTCCTGACTTTCCAGTCGTTCGGCATCGCCGCGCTGATTTACCTGACGATTACCTTTGCGCTGGTCGGCCTGTTCCGCCTCGCCGAACGCCGATGGCTGGCGTTCCTCGGACCGACCCACTAGGACCAGGAATAAAGAGACGAACATGCGCCACCAGATACATGACTTGCTGGCCCCGCTGCCGGGGACCGCTCGACAGATTCACAGCTTCCACTTCGGCCCGACGTCGGCCAAAGGCAAGATCTACATCCAGTCGTCCCTGCACGCCGATGAAATGCCCGGCATGCTGGTGGCCTGGCACCTCAAGCAGCGTCTGGCGGAACTTGAAGCCTCCGGCCGCCTGCGCAGTGAAATCGTGCTGGTGCCAGTGGCCAATCCGGTTGGCCTGGAACAAGTGCTGATGGACGTGCCGCTGGGCCGCTACGAGCTGGAAAGCGGGCAGAACTTCAATCGCTGGTTCGTCGACTTGAGCGAAGCAGTGGGCAACGAGATCGAAGGCCAACTGGGCGATGATCTGCAGCACAACCTCGAACTCATCCGCACCAGCCTGCGCAATGCCTTGGCGGCGCAGACTGCCGGCACGCAACTGCAATCCCAGCGCCTGACCCTGCAACGACTGGCCTGCGATGCGGACGTGGTGCTGGACCTGCATTGCGATTTCGAAGCGGTTGCCCACCTTTACACCACCCCCGAAGCCTGGCCCCAGGTCGAACCTTTGGCGCGCTACATCGGCGCGGAAGCGAGCCTGCTGGCCACCGATTCCGGCGGTCAGTCGTTCGATGAATGCTTCACCCTGCTGTGGTGGCAGTTGAAAGAGCGTTTCGGCGAACAATTCAACATTCCGCTCGGCAGCTTTTCGGTCACCGTCGAATTGCGCGGCCAGGGCGACGTCAATCACCCCCTGGCCAGCCTCGATTGCCAGGCGCTGATCGATTACCTGATTCACTTCGGCGCCATTGCCGGCGAACCGGCGCCATTGCCCGAGCTGCCCTACCCCGCCACACCGTTGGCCGGCGTCGAGCCGGTGTCGACACCGGTGGGCGGCCTGCTGGTGTTCACCGCGCTGCCGGGGGAATACCTCGAGGCCGGGCAACTGATCGCCGAAATCATCGACCCGATCAACGATCGCGTCACCCCCGTTCATTGCACCGCCGCCGGCCTGATGTACGCCCGTTCGCTGCGGCGCATGGCCACTGCCGGCATGGTGATCGCGCACGTCGCGGGCACCGAGGCCTATCGCAGCGGCTACCTACTTTCGCCTTGAGGATGCATGCCCCATGTACAAACTGACCATTGAAGGCCTGCATAAAAGCTATGGCGATCATCATGTGCTCAAAGGCGTTTCACTCAAGGCCAATACAGGCGACGTCATCAGCCTGATCGGCGCCAGCGGCTCGGGCAAAAGTACCTTTTTGCGCTGCATCAACTTTCTTGAGCAGCCGAACGACGGCGCCATGACACTGGACGGCCAGAACATCCGCATGATCAAGGATCGTCACGGCATGCACGTGGCCGATCCCGATGAATTGCAAAAAATCCGCACGCGCCTGGCCATGGTGTTCCAGCACTTCAACCTGTGGAGCCACATGACCGTGCTGGAAAACATCACCATGGCCCCGCGCCGGGTGCTGGGTTGCAGCAAAGAGGAAGCCGAAGACCGCGCGCGACGTTATCTCGACAAGGTCGGCCTAGCGGCGCGGGTGGCGGATCAATACCCGGCGTTTCTTTCCGGCGGCCAGCAGCAACGCGTGGCGATTGCGCGGGCATTGGCCATGGAACCGGAGGTCATGCTGTTCGACGAACCGACCTCGGCACTCGACCCGGAGCTGGTGGGTGAGGTGCTTCGAGTGATCCAGGGCCTGGCTGAAGAAGGCCGGACCATGATCATGGTCACCCACGAAATGAGCTTCGCCCGCAAGGTGTCGAGCCAGGTGTTGTTTCTGCATCAGGGCCTGGTCGAGGAAGAAGGCGCGCCGGAAGACGTGCTGGGCAATCCAAAGAGCGAGCGGCTAAAGCAGTTCCTCAGCGGTAACCTCAAGTAACGGCACACAAAGAAACCTGTGGGAGCGGGCTTGCCCGCGATGACGGCAGCGCATTCAACTATAAATGTGTCAGTCAGATCGTAATCGCGAGCAAGCTCGCTCCCACAGGTTCAGCTATCGTTCGTAAGTACAAAAAACAAAGCAATTAAACTTGTTACATTGCGCCGCGGTCACTGAAAGAACACTTTCAGAGCGCACACCGCCGGCATGGGATCCTTCCCCGACTACGCAAAATACTGGTTCAGCGCCCGCGACTGGAAGCCGTTCGCCTTCCAGAAGCAAGTGTGGACGGCCGTTAAACGCGGTGAGTCCGGGTTGCTCCACGCCAGCACCGGTGCCGGTAAAACCTATGCAGTCTGGTTTGCCGCGCTCAATCGCTTCGCCAAGTCGATCGCTCCTGTAGACCCCCCTCGCAAACGCAAACCGCTGTCCGAACCGCTGACCGTGCTGTGGATAACGCCCATGCGCGCCTTGGCCGCCGACACCGCTCGCGCCCTGGAAGCGCCGCTGCAAGACCTGCAGATCCCGTGGAGCGTCGGCCTGCGCACCGGCGACACCAGCAGCAGCGAACGTGCGCGTCAGAGCCGGCGCCTGCCCACCACGCTGATCACCACACCCGAAAGCCTGACCCTGATGCTCGCCCGTGCCGATGCGCAAACCGCGCTTTCGACCTTGCGCATGGTGGTGGTCGACGAATGGCACGAACTGCTCGGCAACAAGCGTGGCGTGCAACTGCAACTCGCTCTCGCCCGTTTGCGTCGGTGGAATCCGGAGCTGATCGTGTGGGGCGTTTCCGCGACGCTGGGTAATCAGTCCCACGCCGAACAGGTATTGATCCCTCAGGGTGACGGCATCAGTGTTCAAGGCCAGACGTCCAAGGAACTGCGGGTCGACACGCTGCTGCCGCCGGCCATCGAGCGTTTTCCATGGGCTGGGCACATTGGCTTGAAGATGTTGCCGCAGGTCGTCGCCGAAATTGATTCAAGTCCCAGCAGCCTGGTGTTCACCAACACCCGCGCACAATCCGAGATCTGGTATCAGGCCTTGCTGGAGGCGCGCCCCGATTGGGCCGGGCTGATCGCCTTGCATCACAGCTCACTGTCGCGGGACACCCGTGACTGGGTCGAGCGGGCGCTGAAGGACGGTCAGCTCAAAGCGGTGGTCTGCACCTCAAGCCTGGACCTGGGGGTGGATTTCCTGCCGGTGGAGCGGGTGCTGCAAATCGGCTCGGCCAAAGGCGTGGCGCGCCTGATGCAGCGGGCCGGGCGTTCGGGTCATGCGCCGGGCCGTGTGTCACGGGTGACGCTGGTGCCGACGCACAGCCTGGAGCTGATCGAAGCGGCGGCGGCTCAAGACGCCGTGGCGCAACGCCGTATCGAGCCTCGCCAGTCGCCGTACAAACCGCTGGATGTGCTGGTGCAGCATCTGGTCAGCATGGCGTTGGGCGGTGGATTTGTGCCCGATGAGTTGTATGAAGAAGTCCGTGGCGCCTGGGCCTATCGAGACCTCTCCGTGGAGGATTGGACCTGGGCGCTGGCGTTCGTACGCCATGGCGGACTTTCTCTGACAGCCTACCCGGATTACCGCCGGGTCGAGCCTGATGAGCAGGGCGTCTGGCGCGTACCGGATGCGCGGCTGGCGCGACGACATCGCATGAGCATCGGCACCATCGTCAGCGATGCGAGCATCCAGTTGAAATTCTGGAGCAAGGGTGGTGGTGGCAAGCAGTTGGGCAGTGTCGAGGAAGGCTTTATTGCGCGGCTCAAACCGGGCGACGGTTTTCTGTTCGCGGGGCGCTTGCTGGAGTTGGTGCGGGTGGAAAACATGACCGCTTACGTCAAACGCAGCACCGCGAAAAAAGCTGCGGTGCCACGCTGGAATGGCGGACGGATGCCCCTTTCCAACGAACTGGCGCAGGCGGTGGTCGCGCGTTTCAGCGCGGCAGAGCAAGGCGAGTTCATTGGCCCGGAAATGCGAGCGTTGCGCCCACTGCTGGAGGTGCAGCAGCGCTGGTCCGGGCTGCCGACCTCGAAGTCGTTGCTGGCCGAAGCGCTGAAATCCCGCGAAGGCTGGCACCTGTTCCTTTACCCCTTTGCCGGACGCCAAGTGCATCTGGGGCTGGCGAGTTTGCTCGCGTGGCGGGTCAGCCAGCAGCAGGCGATAACGTTTTCCATCGCGGTCAACGATTACGGGCTGGAATTGCTCAGCGCCACGGCTGTGGACTGGTCGAAAGTTTTGAACCCCGAACTGTTGAGTCCCGAGCATTTGTTGAAAGACGTACTCGCCAGTTTGAATGCCGGCGAACTGGCGCTTCGTCGCTTTAGGGAAATCGCGCGAATTGCCGGGCTGGTGTTTGCCGGTTACCCCGGTGCGCCGAAAAGCACGCGGCAGGTTCAAGCCTCCAGCGGACTGTTCTTCCAGGTGTTCAAGCATTACGACGCCGGAAATCTGTTACTGGCCCAGGCCGGGGAAGAAGTCCTACGGGAAGAACTGGATATTCAACGTCTGGAACAGACGTTGGCGCGTATCAATCAACTGAAGATAGACCTGCACCCGATCAAGCGTCCAACACCGCTGGGGTTTCCCCTGTTGGTTGAGCGCATGCGGGAAAGCATGAGTTCGGAAAAACTCGCGGACCGTATCCGTCGCATGGTCACCGACCTTGAGAAAACCGCCGAAACCGGGAAACCCTGATGAGTACGCCCTATCCCGTGCGACTGGCCGGTGAAGAATTGTGGCTGTTGCCGGAAAAAGCCATTTACTGGCCGGCGCAACAAACCCTGCTGATCGCCGACGTGCATTTTGGTAAAGCGGCGGCGTATCGAAGCCTGGGTCAGCCAGTGCCCCATGGCACCACTGCCAGCAATGTCGCAGTGCTGGACGGGCTATTGGCCGCTCTGCCCTGCCGTCAGCTGATTTTCCTGGGGGACTTTCTGCACGGACCTGGCTCCCATGCCACCGGCACGTTAAGCGCACTGGCGGATTGGCGGGCGCGGCACCCGGACCTGCCGATGACGCTGATCCGCGGCAACCACGACAAACGCGCCGGGGACCCGCCAGCCTCGTTGCACATACGCGTGGTGCCTGAGCCGTTGTTGCTTGGGCCGTTTGCCTTGCAACATGAACCCGATCCACATCCGCAGCGGCATGTGCTCGCAGGGCATGTGCATCCGGTCTATCGGCTGAACGGCAGAGGTCGGCAGCGTTTGCGCCTGGCGTGTTTCAGATTGGGGGAGCAGATCAGCCTGCTTCCGGCTTTTGGCGCGTTCACTGGTGGGTATCAGGTCGATCGGGACGACAGCTGCAGGATTTTTGTCATCGGCGACAACGAAATATGGCCAGTCAGCTGAAGTCTTCAGGGACTACAGCTGACTGGCCATTTCATTTTCGACGGCAGATACGGCAGATCAGGCTACGGGCGCGGGAGGCGGCTCATCCGGCAGGGTGGGCTCACCGGGCTCGGTAGGTTGCTCGTTGGGCGTATCGGGATCAGGCTGGCCGGGGATGCCCCCTGCCATGCTGATAGGTGGATGTGCCAACAAGGACCAGGCCAACACGCCAATCTGATTGGGCTCAAGCCTTGCCAGTTCGGCACTTATTTGCGGATCGATCTTCATAAAGCACTCCTGAGCGATGGCCCCGTCCGCTGTACGCGAACCGGGCAGTACACCCAATAGAGTGTCTACCCGCTGAAGAATTCCCGCGACCTGCCAGATGAATGGATCAGGTGCGTGGCAGAGTCACGCCACGTTGGCCCTGATACTTGCCGCCACGGTCCTTATAGGACACTTCGCACTCTTCGTCGGATTCAAGGAACAGCATCTGCGCCACGCCTTCGTTGGCATAGATTTTCGCCGGCAGGTTAGTGGTGTTCGAGAACTCCAGGGTCACGTGCCCCTCCCACTCAGGCTCAAGCGGGGTGACGTTGACGATGATGCCGCAGCGGGCGTAGGTGCTTTTACCCAGGCAGATGGTCAATACGTTGCGCGGAATACGGAAGTATTCGACGGTGCTGGCCAGGGCGAAAGAGTTCGGCGGGATGATGCAAACATCGCTATGGATGTCGACGAAGCTGCCGGCATCGAAATTTTTCGGGTCAACAATGGCCGAGTTAATGTTGGTGAACACCTTGAAATGACTCGTGCAACGAACGTCGTAGCCGTAACTCGACACGCCGTAGGAGATCACACGGTTATCGTCGCTGCCGCGCACCTGGCGCTCGACGAACGGCTCGATCATGCCGTGCTCTTGCGCCATGCGGCGAATCCACTTGTCCGATTTGATGCTCATGGCGGGTGTCCTGAATAGCGAGGTGGAAAAATTCTGTCCGGCATCTTACCGGGCGCGCGCTCCGGGTTCAAAGTTCGGGGCACAATTCTCGCCGATCCCCCGTGATAACTGGGCCTTCGCCTTAATCCAACGGACCGTCAGTCATGAAAACAGAGAAACCTTCGCAGGAAGCATTGGCACGTCCCTGAAAAAGGGTTAAGGTGGCGCCACTGTGCTGCTTGTGTCACTGAGAATCTCTACACGATATGTTGAATTTCGATCCAACCATCTACAAGAATTTTTCCTGCTCTTTGCACTCAGTCTCGGCCAGGGTTCTTCCTGCGTCGCAGTTATCTTTGTTCAAGGAGTTACACCATGTCTAATCGCCAAACTGGTACCGTTAAGTGGTTCAACGATGAAAAAGGCTTCGGCTTCATCACTCCACAATCCGGTGACGACCTGTTCGTTCACTTCAAAGCTATCCAATCCGACGGCTTCAAAAGCCTGAAAGAAGGCCAACAGGTTTCTTTCATCGCTACCCGCGGTCAGAAAGGCATGCAAGCTGAAGAAGTTCAAGTTATCTAACTTGTACTTGCTTTAGTAAAAAGCCCCGCCCTCAAAAGCGGGGCTTTTTTGTGCCTGTGTGTTTTGCAGGCAAAAAAAATCGCAGCCAGTGGCTGCGATTTTTTTATGCCTTACCAGGCCACGCCAAACCCTGCGGTGTAGCGGGTCTTGTCCAGATCAGCATCGTCGGTGCCGCTGATGATATCTCGCTCAGCCTTGAGGTTAAGCGATGCCCACTCCGTGACTTTGTAGCGCAAGCCCATTTCGGCATCGAGCGCGTAATCGGCCACGCCCGACAGCGGCTTGCCCACTTCACCATTGGTGAAGAACTCCACCTTCTTGCCGATCAGGTAACGGTTGTAATCCCACTTCATCGCCAGGGAATAGAAGTTTTCCTTGCTGCCGTCGGAGAACTGATAGTCCGTACGGTTGACCAGCGAACCCAGGGAGAATGCGCCTAGTTCGTCATCCCAGAACTGGTAACCCGGACCGGTACCCACGGTGCGCTGACGGGAGAGGTCTTCAACCTTGTCACGTTTATAGACCGCGCGACCCTGCCAGAACCACTTCTCGGTCAGGAATCGGTCGAGCGAGTATTCGCCCCGCCAGTTATCAGTGGTGACCACGTCATCCTGGAATTCGCGATTGTACTCGCCTTCCGCGATATGACGCCATTTGCCATGGCGCGCAGTGGTTTTGAAGTCGATGTCGTAGTCATCGGTATCTTTTTCCGCCCGCTGGTAATCCAGCGCCGCGTCGATATTCCCCTTCCACACCAGGTCTTCGACCACCGGCTTGGGCTTGAGGATCTGCTGGATACTGGCCAACTCGACCGTCTTGGGTGCCTCGCCGTTTTCCAGCGTCACCTTGCCATCGTCTGCCGCATGCAGCGACTTGGCTTTCTCGCCGGTGTAGGCATCCTGCTTGACCAACAATTCCTGATCGCTTTCCAGGGTCTTGACCTGTTTCCAGTCGATCGGGACCGCACCGGCATACTCGGTCTGGATCAGCAATTTACCGCCATCGAACAGCGTGATCTTGCCGCTCAATTTGTCACCGTTTTTCAACCAGACGGTATCAGCGAGCAACGGCGTGGAGGCACTGAGGACAGCGAGGCACAGCAGGGTTCTGGACACCATAAGCAGATACAGGCTCAAGTTTGCGAAAAAAAGTCGGCATTATCCCTGAGAATAAGACCCTAGCAAGGACTGACCCGACTATTTCTATTGAGTTCATTTCTCAATTGCCAATCCACGACTTACTCTACAAACGGTAAGGCGACCTTTTCAGGAACCACGGACGTGACCGACCCAACCGTTGAAACCGAAAGTGCGGCGCAAATTCGACGCACGGCGCTCTACTTGACACTCGCGCAGGTGCCCGAGGGCAAAGTGGTGAGCTATGGTCAACTGGCCGAGCTAGCCGGATTGGGCCGCGCCGCGCGCTGGGCCGGACGCACATTAAGCCAACTGCCCGGCGACACTAAACTGCCGTGGCATCGCGTACTGGGGGCCGGTGGCCGGATCAGCCTGCCCGTGGGCAGTCCCTCGGGGGATGAACAGCGCGCGCGATTGCGCTCCGAAGGTGTCAGTATCCTGAACAATCGTGTTGATATTCAGCGCCATGGCTGGCGCCCGGTAGAGCACAGCGGTTAGAGTGCGCGCTTTGTTTCCGTAATTCTTGAGGCAGACTCCAGCCCATGCCCCCTAAAACCTGGCGCGCCGCGCTCGCCGCCTATGCCAGCCCCTCGACGCTTGTGTTGTTGTTGCTTGGTTTCGCCGCCGGCTTGCCCTACATGCTGGTGTTTTCGACGCTTTCCGTCTGGCTTCGTGAGGCCGGTGTGGCCCGCGAAACCATCGGTTATGCAAGCCTGATCGGCTTGGCCTATGCCTTTAAATGGGTCTGGTCCCCGCTGCTCGACCAATGGCGCCTGCCATTCCTCGGCAAGCTCGGTCGACGACGCTCCTGGCTGGTGCTGTCCCAGGCTCTGGTGATCCTCGGCCTGATCGGGATGGGTTTCTGCGACCCGCAAAAGCATTTGTCCTGGCTGATCGCCATCGCCGTGGTCGTCGCCTTCGCCTCGGCGACGCAAGACATCGCGGTTGACGCCTATCGCCTGGAAATCGCCGACGACACGCGCCAGGCCGCGCTCGCAGCCAGCTATATGTCTGGCTATCGGATCGCCGCATTGCTGGCGACGGCCGGCGCGCTGTTCTTTGCCGAAGGCTTCGGCTCCACCGGCTTCAACTACAAGCATTCCGCCTGGGCCGGCACCTACGTGTTGTTTGGCGCCCTGATGGTTCCGGCACTACTGACCACGCTGTTCATGCGCGAACCGCCCGTGCCCCTGCGCACCCAACTTCAAGCCGGCCGCTACAGCTTTATGCATCAACTAATGTCGGTGTTCGTGCTGATCGTGCTGCTGGTGTCCGTGCCGGCCATGTTCACTCAGCTCTACAACACTGATTTCGCCAGCGTGCTGTTCGAAGGCGTGAGCCCGCTCGACCTGCTGCTCGAAGACCGCGCCTTCCTGCGGGCCATCCTCTACACCACGCTTACGTTTATGTGCCTGTCGGCCATGGGACGCCGCGGCCTGGCGCCGGTGCTGACGCCAATCAACGACTTCATTCTGCGGTACCGCTGGCAGGCGTTCCTGTTGCTCGGGTTGATCGCCACCTACCGCATGTCCGACACGGTCATGGGTGTGATGGCCAACGTGTTCTACATCGACCAGGGCTTCACCAAGGATCAGATCGCCAGCGTCAGCAAAATCTTCGGCCTGATCATGACTCTGGTCGGCGCCGGCATGGGCGGCCTGCTGATCGTGCGTTTCGGCATCTTGCCGATCCTGCTGATCGGCGGCATCGCGTCGGCCGGCACCAACCTGCTGTTCCTGATGCTCGCCGACATGGGCGCCAACCTGAACATGCTGATCCTGACCATTTCCCTGGACAACTTCAGCTCGGGCCTGGCGACATCGGCGTTCGTCGCCTACCTGTCGAGCCTGACCAACCTCAAGTTCTCGGCCACCCAATACGCCCTGCTCAGCTCGATCATGCTCCTGCTGCCACGCCTGATCGGCGGTTATTCAGGAGTCATGGTAGAGAAATTCGGTTACCACAACTTCTTCCTGATCACGGCGCTGCTGGGTGTTCCGACCCTGCTGTTGATCGCCCTGCACTGGTTCCAGGAGAGCCGCCGTGCAGGTCCGACGCCGACACCCGAACCGGTGCCGACCCAGGTCGCAGAAGAATCGTAGGACATTTCGCAGAGGGCGCGACGATTCCCGCCCTCGTGCCACACCGCCGACCGCACGCCTGTACGCCAGCGGATCTCGCCCGTACAATGCTCCGTCATTTCTCGTCATCAGCAACCGACAACGGCCAACCATGCGCACCAGTCAATTTTTGCTCGCCACACAGAAAGAAACGCCTTCCGACGCGGTCGTCATCAGCCATCAGCTGATGCTGCGCGCCGGCATGATCCGCAAACTCGCCTCGGGCCTGTACACCTGGCTGCCGATGGGCTTGCGAGTGATGCGCAAGGTCGAAGCCGTCGTTCGTGAAGAAATGAACGCCGCCGGCTCTCTCGAAGTGTTGATGCCGAGTACTCAACCGGCTGAGCTGTGGCAGGAATCCGGTCGTTGGGAAGAGTACGGCCCTGAATTGCTGCGCTTCAAGGATCGTCACGGTCGCGATTTCTGCGCCGGCCCGACCCACGAAGAAGTCATCACTGATCTGATGCGCAACGAGTTGAGCAGCTACAAACAGCTGCCGATCAACCTGTACCAGATCCAGACCAAATTCCGTGATGAGATCCGCCCACGCTTCGGTTTGATGCGCGGCCGCGAATTCATCATGAAGGACGCCTATTCGTTCCATGCTGATCAGCCTTCGCTGCAGATCACCTACGACCGCATGCACCAGGCGTACTGCAACGTGTTCACCCGTCTGGGCCTGAAGTTCCGTCCTGTAGAAGCCGACAACGGCTCCATCGGCGGCGCCGGCTCCCACGAGTTCCACGTACTGGCCGAGTCCGGCGAAGACGATATCGTCTTCAGCAACGGTTCCGACTACGCCGCAAACATCGAGAAAGCTGAAGCCGTGCCGCGCGAGACCTCACGCGCCGCGCCGACCGAAGAGCTGCGCCTGGTCGACACACCGAACGCCAAGACCATTGCGCAACTGGTCGAAGGCTTCAACCTGCCGATCGAAAAGACCATCAAGACCCTGGTGGTTCACGCTGAAGAGCAAGGCAAGCTGATTGCCCTGATCATCCGTGGCGACCACGAGCTGAACGAAATCAAGGCCGGCAACCAGCCTGGCGTTGCCAGCCCGCTGGTCATGGCGTCCGAAAGCGAACTGCGCGACGCCATTGGCGCCGGCGCCGGTTCCCTCGGCCCGCTGAACCTGCCGCTGCCAATCATCATCGACCGTTCCGTCGAGCTGATGAGCGACTTCGGCATCGGTGCCAACATCGACGACAAACACTACTTCGGCGTGAACTGGGAGCGCGACCTGCCTGTTCCGACCGTTGCCGACCTGCGTAACGTTGTCGCCGGCGACCCAAGCCCGGATGGCAAGGGCACCCTGGAAATCAAGCGCGGCATCGAAGTCGGGCACATCTTCCAGCTGGGCAACAAGTACAGCAAGGCGATGAAGTGCGAAGTGCTGGGCGAGAACGGCAAGCCGGTGACCCTGGAAATGGGTTGCTACGGCATTGGCGTGTCCCGCGTGGTGGCTGCAGCCATCGAGCAGAACAACGACGCGAACGGGATCATCTGGAGCGACACACTGGCGCCGTTCCAGGTTGCCCTGGTGCCATTGCGCTACGAGACCGAACAGGTTCGCGAGGCCACTGACAAACTGTACGCAGAACTCACTGCGGCCGGCTTCGAAGTGCTGCTGGACGATCGCGACAAGAAAACCAGCCCGGGCATCAAGTTCGCGGACATGGAGCTGATCGGCATTCCTCACCGGATCGTGGTCAGTGACCGCGGCCTCGCCGAAGGCAATCTGGAATACAAGAGCCGTACCGAACCTGAAGCGCAAGCGCTGCCGGTTGCCGACGTACTGTCTTTCCTCCAGGCCCGTATCCGCCGCTGACACCAGATAGAGAAGTCATGTTCAAGCGAAACACCTTAGGCCTCGGTGGTGCCGCCCTGTGCGGCACCCTGCTGGTCAGCGGCTGCGCCAATCACATGTCGCAACGCAGCGAGCACGAGGAGCGTGTCGAGCGTAAATTGCTCGATCACAGCCTGCAGATCGATGTCGGCGAGCCCAAGGTGCTTGAGTTGCCGCAACGTCGGGTGAAAATCCACGAGCAGAAGACCTTCGAAGTCACCGAATTCGAAGTCACGCGTCACTACGATCGCTACACGCCTTACCAACCCTGGCGGGAGGTCTACGAGATCCCGCTGGGCGCGGTGGCGGTGGTCGGCGGGGTCGGTGCGAACGTGGTCAACGTGTTCACCCTCGGCAACCTGCCGGACAGCGTCACCAAGGATTGGCTGAGCTACGGTTTTGCCGGGCTCAACCCGTTCATGAACGTGCAGTCCAACGGTCGGGCGCAGCAGAACCTGGCCGGGATCGACGAAATCCAGCTCGACAAGCGCACCGAATACTCGAGCCTGCCGTGGAGCGAGCGTCCGGTGGTGGTGAAAGCGGGCAAAGAAACGTTTGATCTGAGCACCGACAAAAACGGTGTTCTGCGCCTGAACCTGCTGGACAGCCCGTTCGCCGAACATGACATCAATCATCTGAGCCGACTGTTGATCAGCGTCGAAGACGGTCAGGACGATGTGCACACCGACTCGTCCCTGGCGGTCAGCAGTGGCTTGCGCGGCAAGCTGCTCGAAGCGCACGGCTTGATTTATGACGACCTCGAAGACGACGAAGTGAGCCAGTGGGTACACCGGGTCAAGCGTTTGTCGGAATTGGGTCTGGAAGAAGAAGCCAGCGAACTTGAACAGAGCCTGATCGAACTGACCCGCAACGATCCAGAGTTGCAGACCGAATTCCTCAAGTCGTTGACCAAGGATGCCGGGCGACTGGTGGCGGATCCAAACCCGAATTAAGGCTGGAAAAGCATCGCTAGCAGGCTAGCTCCCACAGGGGATTTGAGGCGGTCACACATTATGTGTCCACAGGAAATCCAATGTGGGAGCTAGCCTGCTAGCGATGACGGCCTGACATTCACCGCCGCATCAAAACCCTGCCACTACCGCTCAAACAACTCCATCTGCTCAAACCCGCCCCGCAAATCCTCAAGTCGCACGCCAATCCCCAACAACCGCACCGGTTTCCCCCCTCGATTGAACGCCTGAGTCAGCAACAACTGATAACTCCCCAAATCCCGCCCTGCCCCGGCCTGTTCCAGCGTCGTCTGGGTAAAGTCATGGAATTTCACTTTGACGAACGGCTTGCCCGGCCGGTAGCTGCTGTCGATCCGCGCCATGCGACCGGCCAGGGTTTCCAGCAGCTCGGGTAATTTATCCAGGCAGCTCACCAGATCCGGCAGGTCCACGTCGTAGGTGTTTTCGACACTGATCGACTGCCGACGGCTGTCGTTATGCACCAAGCGCTCATCAATCCCACGGGCCAGGCTCCAGAGTCGCTCGCCAAAACTGCCGAATTCGCGCACCAACGCCAACTTGTCCCACTCGCGCAAATGCGAGCAATCGACAATGCCGAGCTTGCCCAGCTTGTCGGCGGTCACTTTGCCCACGCCGTGCAGCTTGCTCACCGGCAAACCACTGACAAAGTCCTCGACCTGATCCGGCGTGATCACAAACAAACCGTTGGGCTTCTTCCAGTCACTGGCGATCTTGGCCAGAAACTTGTTCGGCGCGACGCCGGCCGAGACCGTGATGTGCAATTGATTGGAGACTCGGCGGCGAATGTCCTGGGCGATGCGCGTGGCGCTGCCACCGAAATGTGCACAGTCCGACACGTCGAGGTAAGCCTCGTCGAGGGAAAGCGGCTCGATCAGGTCGGTGTAATCGCTAAAGATCGTGTGAATTTCCTTCGACGCTTCTCTATAAGCATCCATGCGCGGCTTGACGATGGTCAGGTCCGGGCACAGCTTCAAGGCATGCCCGGAAGACATCGCCGAGCGCACGCCATAGGCCCGCGCCTCATAGTTACAGGTGGCAATCACTCCGCGCCGATCCGCCGAGCCACCCACCGCCAAGGGTTTACCCGCCAGGCGCGGGTCGTCACGCATCTCGATGGCAGCGTAGAAGCAGTCACAATCGACGTGGATGATTTTTCGCTGAGTCATATAAAAGCGGTGTTCATGGCGAAGAAATGGCGTATTGGCGTGTCGGATCGGCAGTATCTCACTGACACCTGTATATAGCACCAGTAGTCTGAATCTTCTTCCCCACTGGTAGGAAAAGTAACCGATGAATTTATTTTCTCAATCGAAAAGGTCCGCTCGATAGAGCTGCAAGCCTTGCCATACCTGACTCGCAGCCGTTCTTCCTACCAAAAATCCTAGCTAAGCGATTGAACGAGAAGAGGTTTTATCCGGATTTGAGGTTGACAGCCCGGCGATCCTCTGTAGAATGCCGACACACAGACGCGGGATGGAGCAGTCTGGTAGCTCGTCGGGCTCATAACCCGAAGGTCGTCGGTTCAAATCCGGCTCCCGCAACCAAACATCAAAAAAGGCTACTCGAAAGAGTGGCCTTTTTTGTGCGCGTCTGTTTTGTGTCGCTCTTTTCTACCAGAAGTGAGAAATCGTTCTGATTCCGAAACTTAAGTCTGCCCTGCGACCGTTCGCCGCTTATTCACACTTATTTGACCCGGTTCCAGATTAACGGTTGACACACCGGCGTATCTCTATAGAATGCCGCCACACAGACGCGGGATGGAGCAGTCTGGTAGCTCGTCGGGCTCATAACCCGAAGGTCGTCGGTTCAAATCCGGCTCCCGCAACCAAACATCAAAAAAGGCTACTCGAAAGAGTGGCCTTTTTTGTATCTGTTGAAAAAGTCCTTTCGCAACAATGACCTGTCACTGTGTAGTGAAGCGTTCGGGATCACCCTGGCTGCGGGTTCAGACTATGCTGAATCGCAGACAGAACCCTCTACGCCCAATGACATGCCATCGCCGCCAACCGGTGAGAGGCGTTAATATTTGTGATTATTTTTTTCTACAGGGATTGGTAACTTGGCTGGATACCTCCATCCTGTCGCGCACAATCCAAGAGGTGATTGATGCGCGCCAACTCGTCTGATCCACAAGACACCGTCACAGCGACCCAACCGATCAAGGCCGAGCGTCTGCGCTGGCTGGATCTGGTCAGCAAGTACCGTCAGCCCATCGGCCTGGCGGTCACGTTGCTGTTGTTCGCTATCGCGCTGATTGCCTGCCGTCACCTGCTGAGCGAACTCGATCTGTACGCTTTGCATGACTCCATTCTGGAAGTACCAAAACCGGCCTTGCTGGGCGCATTGGCTGCGACCGTGATCGGCTTCATCATTTTGCTGGGGTACGAATGGTCCGCCAGCCGCTACGCAGGCGTGACACTGGCGCCGCGCATCCTGGCGCTGGGCGGGTTCACGGCATTTGCCATCGGCAACGCCATCGGTCTTTCGATGCTTTCGGGGGGATCGGTTCGCTACCGTTTATATGCACGTCATGGCCTGGGCGCTTCAGAAGTCGCTCACATGACGCTGTTCGCCAGCCTCTCGCTCGGCTGCGCCCTGCCACCGCTGGCCGCCCTCGCAACCCTCAGCAACCTGCCTGCCGCCTCGGCGGCCCTGGGATTGTCCGAAGGTTTGCTCGGTGGTGTTGCCGCGGCTGTTTTGCTGCTCTTCAGCGTATTGGCCATCGGCATCTATCGTCGTCGCCTTCCGGAACAACCTTCCCCGGACAACCTGCTGGTCAAGGTCGGACGCCGCACCTTACGCCTCCCCGGCCGGCGTCTGACCTTCCTGCAACTGATCATCACCGCCCTGGACGTGGCCGCTGCCGCGACCGTGCTCTATCTGTTGCTGCCGGAAGCGCCACCCTTCGGTGCGTTCCTGCTGGTGTACCTGCTGGCCCTGGCCGCCGGCGTGCTCAGCCATGTGCCCGGCGGCGTCGGTGTGTTTGAAGCCATTCTGTTGGCCGCCTTCGCCGACACACTCGGCGCCGCTCCACTGGCCGCTGCGCTGCTGCTCTATCGCCTGATCTATGTCGTGCTGCCGCTGCTGGTGGCGTGTGTGTTCCTGCTGATCAACGAAGGCCAGCGCCTGTTTCAATCGCGCCAGTCCCTGCGCGCCGCGTCCGGTCTGGCGGCGCCGATTCTGGCGGTGCTGGTGTTCCTGTCCGGCGTGGTGCTGCTGTTCTCCGGCGTGACCCCGGAAATCGACACCCGCCTGGAACACATCGGTTTTCTGATTCCCCATCGCCTGGTCGACGCGTCGCACTTCGGTGCCAGCCTGGTCGGCGTGCTGTGCCTGCTGCTGGCGCAAGGTCTGCGTCGTCGGTTGTCCGCCGCGTGGATGCTGACCACCATTCTATTGCTGGTCGGCGCCCTGCTCTCTCTGCTCAAGGGCTTTGACTGGGAAGAAGCCTGCCTGATGACCCTGACGGCGAGCCTGCTGGGGGTGTTCCGGCGCTCGTTCTATCGCCCGAGCCGCCTTACCGAATTGCCGTTCTCGCCGCTGTATCTGGTCTCCAGCCTGTGCGTGCTCGGCGCGTCGATCTGGTTGCTGCTGTTCGCCTATCAGGACGTTCCGTACAGCCATCAACTCTGGTGGCAGTTCACCCTCGACGCCGACGCCCCGCGTGGCTTGCGCTCTTTGTTGGGCGCCGCCGTGTTGCTGGTGGTCGTGTCGCTGACTTGGCTGCTGCGCACCGCGCGCCCGGTAATTCATCTGCCGACGCCTGACGAGCTGGACCGTGCGGTAAAGATCCTGATGGCCTCCGCCCAACCGGACGGTGGCCTGGCCCTGACCGGTGACAAGGCGCTGCTGTTTCACCCCAACGACGAGGCGTTCCTGATGTACGCCCGCCGTGGCCGCAGCCTGGTGGCCTTGTACGACCCGATCGGCCCGAGCCAGCAACGGGCGGAAATGATCTGGCAGTTCCGCGACCTCTGCGACATCCACCACGCCCGGCCCGTGTTCTATCAAGTGCGCGCCGAAAACCTGCCGTACTACATGGACATCGGCCTGACCGCGATCAAGCTCGGCGAAGAAGCCCGGGTCGATCTGCATCGCTTTGATCTCGAAGCCAAGGGCAAAGAGATGAAAGACCTGCGCTACACCTGGAACCGCGGCACCCGCGATGGCCTGTCGTTGGAGATCTTTGAGCCGGGCCATGCGCCAATGGATGAGCTCAGGGTCATTTCCGATGCCTGGCTGACCGGCAAGAACATGCGCGAGAAAGGCTTCTCCCTCGGCCGTTTCAGCGACGACTACCTCAAGCATTTCCGCGTGGCGGTGATTCGTTTCGAAGGGCGCCCGGTGGCGTTCGCCAACTTGCTCGAGACCTACGGCCACGACTTGGCCAGCCTCGACCTGATGCGCGCGCACCCGGACGCCCCCAAGCTGACCATGGAGTTCATGATGGTCGGCCTGATTCAACATTATAAAAATCATGGATACGCGCGCTTCAGCCTGGGCATGGTGCCGCTGTCGGGGTTGCAACCCCGGCGTGGCGCACCGCTGACCCAGCGTCTGGGCTCGATGGTTTTCCGCCGTGGTGAGCAGCTCTACAACTTCCAAGGCTTGCGCCGCTTCAAAGACAAATTCCAGCCTGACTGGGAACCCCGTTATATGGCCGTGCCCGCCGGACTCGATCCGCTGGTCGCCCTGGCCGATACTGCTGCCCTGATTGCGGGCGGCTTGACTGGATTGGTGAAACGCTGATGATTCAACGCTCCTTGCGGTACGTACTGGGCACGCTGGTCGTGCTGGCCCTGATTCTCGGCGGCGGTTACTGGTACCTGAAACGCCCGGCACCCGAACCGACCCTCGAACAGCTGACCCCGGCCGATGGCGCGGCGATGACCCGCGTCATCCCCGGCAACACACCTCGCGCCCAGGTGCTTGTGGCAGTCAACGAAGACCAGAAACTCAGCGACAAACAATTGATGACCCTGAGCCGCACCGGCTCGGCGCAGATTGTCCAGGTGATCCTGCCGAAAGACTGCCTGCTTCAAAGTCGCGCCCTGCAATCGGGCCTGAGAGAACTCAAAGGCCCGGCGACCCTGGTCAGCGGCATCGGCCCTGGCGCCGTGCTGGCGTGGCGCTGGTTGTCCGAGCAAAAGGACGACAAGGCCCAAGCCGTCTCCGTCGACCTGGCCCTGGAAAAACCCGGCTGCACCCACCTGCTGCCGAAAAGCGCCGCTCACGGTCACTGGCTGGTAGCCTGGAACGACAACCCGGACGACACCAGCGCCGGCTTCGTGCGCGACCAAGCCAACGCCGAAACCAGCATCAGCGACTACGACATCAACCTGCCGCAAGTGCTGAACAACGAACTGCGCAAGCTTCTCGTCGGTGGTGACAAAGCCGCTGGCGGTCTGCAGATCCCCGTGGTTGAAGTTCCGGCCGGCCAGGCCAAGGACACCGTCACCCTGTTCCTCTCCGGCGACGGCGGCTGGCGTGACCTGGACCGCGACGTCGCGGGCGAGATGGCCAAGATCGGCTACCCGGTGGTCGGCATCGACACCCTGCGCTACTACTGGCAGCACAAGAGCCCGGAGCAAAGCGCCCTGGACCTGACCGAGCTGATGCAACACTACCGGCAGAAATGGGGCACCAAGCGCTTCATCCTGACCGGTTACTCGTTCGGCGCCGACGTCCTGCCGGCGATCTACAACCGCCTGGAACCCGCAGAACAGCAACGCGTCGACGCCATCATCCTGCTCGCCTTCGCCCGCACCGGCAGCTTCGAAATCGAAGTCGAAGGCTGGCTCGGCAACGCCGGCAAAGAAGCCGCTACCGGCCCGGAAATGGCCAAGCTGCCACCGGAGAAAGTGGTGTGCATCTACGGCGAAGAAGAAGTCGACGAAAGCGGCTGCACCGACAAGACTGCCGTGGGCGAAGCGATGAAGCTACCGGGCGGCCACCACTTCGACGAGAACTACCCGGCGCTGGCCAAGCGCTTGGTGGACATCATCGAGAAGCGCCAGGCCAAGGGTGAGACGGCTCAGGAGTGATCTGAGACCCGCCCACGAAAAAGCCCCCGTAGCCGTTTGGTTGCGGGGGCTTTTTCATATTTACCGATTCAACCAAGCACCACAGATCCCTGTGGGAGCGGGCTTGCCCGCGATATCGGTATGTCTGCCCCATCAATGTCGGATCTGCCGCCGTCATCGCGGGCAAGCCCGCTCCCACAAGAGATCTTTATTGCATCAAAGTCATGCGCTCAACCACTGCGAAGCCACGGTCATCGGATCCGTTTGTATCTGTCGGGAATCGATAACACCCCAAACCATCCACTGCTTCTTCAGTCCCTTTCGGCGTACCGAGCCCGCATATCTTCGTGGCTGACTGCATATGCCTGTTCAAAACGGACCAATCGCACACCGGCCAAGGCCTCAATTGTCATGTCTTCAAGCTCGTCGACCATTTCCTGGGATAAATCGACGCTACGAATCTCCGCTGCCCCAGTATCCACCTATCCTCCACTATCGCTCGCTTACACGTTTTTTGTGCGCAGAACATTGCGTCGAATTGAACATAGATCAAGCTACCGACCAACAAGAGAAACCCCAAGACACAAAAAAAGCTCAATACAGCGGGTGCTGGCACTAAGCCCTACCAAGCCATAGTCAAACCTGGCCAATCTTGGTTAAGCTCAACGCAATATTGCGCAAACTAAGCTCAACTAGGCGCAATCCAGGGAAGAGCATGCACAGGAATGAACATGGCCGCGATCAGTAACTTCTCGTTTCTCCAGGAACACGACCCCGTTTTCCTTCAGCTTGCGAGCACGGCCGAACAGATCTTTGCCAGCGATCCCAACACCACACTGATGAAGTTGCGGCAGCTGGGTGAGGCCTTGGCTCAGGACCTGGCCAGCCGCGCCGGTATTGAGTTCGACGCAACGACCAAGCAGGCTGACCTACTTTACAAGTTAGGTCGGGACATCCAACTCGATCAAAACATCCGCGATCTGTTTCGAACGCTACGTGTCGAAGGCAATAGAGCCACTCACCTATTTCGTACTCAACACCGCGAGGCGATGGATGGGCTCAAGGTCGCTCGCGCTCTTGCCATTTGGTACCACCAATCGTTCGGCAAAAATGGCGACAAATTCCAACCTGGGCCTTTTGTAAAACCGGATGACCCCAGCGCACCATTGCGCGAGCTACAAAATCAGATTGAGCAACTGAAAGCGCAATTGAACGAGTCCAGCCAGAAGCTTGAAAGCAACCAACAACTGGCTGACCTGATGAAGCGCGAGGCCGAAGAATATTCCGTTCTCGCCGGGCAAATGGAGGCTGAATCTAGCCATTATAAGAAGCAAGCCAAACAGCATGAGGCCGACATTGCGAAGTTGCGCGTAGAGCACGAACAGCGCATTAAAGCCTTGCAAATTCAACTTTTGACTCAGCCACAAGCTTCGTCACAGGTCATGCATAACACAATGCAGGCCACCCATAAGTTCGATCTGAGTGAAGACCTCACCCGCATCCTCATCGACCAGCAGTTGCTTGATGCTGGCTGGGAAGCCGACTCCCTCGACTTGACCTACGGAAAAGGCGCCCGTCCCGAGAAGGGCAAGAATAAAGCTATTGCTGAATGGCCTACCAGCAGCCCAAAAGCCTGTGCCGACTATGTTCTGTTCGCAGGTTTGACGCCGGTAGCAATCGTTGAGGCTAAACGTAAACGTATCAACATTGCAGACCGCATCCCACAGGCCGAGCGCTACTCTCGCGACTTCAAGTTCACCCCGGAGCATCAGAAGTCGTGGCTACTCGCCGGCCTCTACGCCCCTTGGAATGATGGTGAAGGAGCAGATTTCAAAGTGCCCTTTGCCTTTGCCTGCAATGGTCGCCCATACATCAAGCAACTTGCCGAACAATCCGGGACCTGGTTCCGCGATCTACGCAGCCCGGCCAACACTGCCCGCCCCCTGCAGGATTTTCATACACCCAATGATTTACTGGATCTGCTCAAACGCAGTCAGGCAGAGGCCGAAGCCAAGCTTAAGGAAGAAGGCTTCGCCTATCTGAAGTTGCGCGACTATCAGGAAAAGGCCATCCATGCAGTAGAACAAGCGTTAGCTAATAACCAACGCGACTGCTTGCTTGCGATGGCCACCGGCACAGGCAAAACCCGCACCATCATTGGCCTGATGTACCGCTTCCTGAAAGCAGAACGCTTCAAACGCATTCTGTTTCTGGTCGACCGCAGCGCCCTCGGTCTTCAGGCTATAGACTCGTTCAACGACACCACCCTTGAGCAAAACCACACACTTGCTCAGATTTACGACATCAAAGAGCTGGGTGACATGGCCGCTGAGGCGGAAACCCGCATCCAGGTAGCCACCGTGCAGGCGATGGTCAGCCGCATTTTCCGCTCTGACACACCGCCTTCGGTTGGCGAGTTCGACTGCATCATCGTTGACGAAGCCCACCGTGGTTACACCCTCGATCAAGAAATGAGCGAGGGTGAGCTGGCTGTCCGTGATCACAATCAGTACCTCTCACAGTACCGCCGCGTGCTGGATTATTTCGACGCATGCAAAATCGGCCTGACCGCCACCCCAGCCAAACACACCAGTGAGATTTTCGGTAAGCCGGTATTTACCTACAGCTACCGAGAAGCCGTGGCGGATGACTGGTTGATCGACCATGAACCACCGATCCGCTACGAAACCCAACTCAGCAAAAACGGCATCCGATTTGAAAAGGGAGAAAAGGTCAGCATCATCGATACCCAGACCGGTGAAATTGATGTCGCCGAACTGGAGGACGAACTTAACTTCAATATCGAATCGTTCAACCGCCGGGTGATCACACCTGCTTTTGACAAAGTGATCTGCGATGCCCTAGCCAATGAGTTGGACCCTTTCGGCGAAGAAAAGACCATGATTTTCTGCGTCAATCAGGCCCATGCCGAACGGGTAAAAAACCTTCTGAATGCTGCCTTCAAAGATGCTTACGGTGAGCAATACAACCAAGCGACTGTGCAAATCATCACCGGCCAGAGCGACAAAGTTGAACAACTGATACGTAAGTACAAAAACGAACCAAACCCAAACATTGCGATTACCGTAGACCTGCTCACCACCGGCATCGACGTGCCGAAAATCTGCAATCTGGTGTTTATGCGTCGGGTACGCTCACGCATCCTCTATGAACAGATGAAAGGGCGCGCAACCCGACGTTGCGATGAAATTGGCAAAACGGTTTTCCGCATCTACGACCCCGTCGACCTCTACGCCAGTCTTGAAGCCGTCGATACCATGAAGCCGCTGGTGAAGAACCCGAATGTTTCGCTAGAGCAATTGGTCAGCGAACTCACCAGTGATGCGAGTCATGACGCTCCCGGCAATCAGGACGACAGTAGCCACGCCCATGATGTGCTCGACGTACTCAGCCAGCGCATCATGCGAATTCTGCGCAAAGCTGACCATAAAGCGGAAACCAAGCCCTCGTTGAAGAAAAAGCTTGAAGAGCTTGAAGATATTTGGGGGGTAGAACCCGCCAAACTGCACAAGCATCTGCACGAACTGGGACCCAAGCAGGCTGCCCAGTTTATTAGCCAGCATAGCCAGTTGCTGACCCAACTGGATGCCGTCAGCAACCTGATGGGCTCGGACAACTATCCGATTATTTCCACCCATCGTGACGAACTGATGGTGCGCGAGCAAAGCTACGGCGCCTACCACAAGCCCCTGGACTATCTCGAGAGCTTCCACGATTTCGTCCACAGCCAGCTCAACCAGTCCGCAGCTCTGGGCGTGGTAGTCAATCGACCGAGAGACCTTACTCGCGAACAACTGCGCAATGTCCGCTTGCTGCTGGATCAACATGGGTTCAGCGAAGTCAGCCTCAAAAGCGCGTGGCGCAATCAGACCAACCAGGAAATCGCTGCCAGCATCATTGGTTACATCCGCCAAGCCGCTATCGGTGAAGCTCTGCTGCCCTTCGACCAACGCGTTGCCAACGCCATGCAAAAAATCTACGCACTTGAACAGTGGACGCCGGTACAACGCAAATGGCTTGATCGCTTGGCAAAACAATTGGTGCACGAGGTGATCATCGACCCACAACAGGTCAACGAAGCCTTTCAGAACGATGGCGGCATCAAAAGCCTGAATCGCCACCTCGGTGGCAAACTGGATAAAGTACTGGAAGCCTTGAATGACAATCTTTGGCCAGAAGTCGGCTGAGCCTGTTGACAGGCGCCAAACATAAATGGCTACACTGTCCTCAGTCCTAGGACAAAGGACGGTAGATAGCCGAGGCCACATGAAGAGTCAAGACGTAGTTTTACTGATCAAACTGATTTGCCTGGAACAGCGTGAGCGTTCGCAGCGCACGCTCGACAGCGAAACGGCACAACTGATCAAGCTCAGCGATACCGACGAAGTAAAACAATGGCAAGGCTGGGAAGACGACTCGGAACAAGATCCGCCAGTCCATCACGAGAGCTACTCTGTTCGCGCCCTGGAAGCCTCACTTGGCATCAGCAAAACCGAGGTCGGCGCGGCATTGAAACGCTGTCTGGAGATCGGATTACTACGCGTTGACCCAAGCTCCCATTTTATTCGAGTCAACAGCAAAGCATTGTTAGGCTTTATCGAGCATGGATTGCGTTATGTCTTTCCAGTGAAACCCGCAGAAATTGTCCGCGGCATCCCGACCAGCTTCTCCGCCCCCGTTTTACAAGACAAACTGATGAGCGGTGGCGACCTGATCCACGTTTGGCCGGACGCTTATGGCTCTCGCAAAGGACAATCCATCACCCCACTGTTCAAGACAGTACCGGGCGCCGTCAAAAAAGACCCTCGTCTGTATGAATACCTGGCGCTGATTGATGCTGTTCGCCTGGGTAATGCCAGGGAAGCCAATCTTGCGAACCAACTGCTGCGCGAGAAGATTCTTTAATCATGAGCCGCACACAGAACATTCAGATGCTTGAAGTCGTCGCCAAGGCGCTCGGGGAAGACCTGTGCAAAGAGGTTGCCTTCGTCGGCGGGTGCACGACAGCCTTGTTGCTGACCGACGAGTTTAGCCTGGAAGAGGTGCGCTACACCGACGATGTCGATCTGGTCGTGCACCTGACTGGCTTTGCCCAGTGGCAACCGTTGGTTGAACAGCTCAAGCAAAAAGGCTTCAAGCAATCGCAGCAGGATGAAGTCATCTGCCGCATGCGTCTCGGCGAGCTGAAAGTCGACTTCATGCCCGCAGACGCCGAAACCGCAAACCTGCTGGGCTGCAACAACCGTTGGTTTAAAGATGGCTTGGCCAACGCGCAATGGCACGAATTACCCAGCGGTCGTCGTATTCGCCTGTTCAGCCCGCCCTACTTCCTGGGCAGTAAACTTGAAGCCTACGCTGGCCGTGGCGCCCAGAACCCACTGGGCAGCCAAGACCTAGAGGACATACTCAATCTGGTTAACGGTCGCGAAGAACTACCGAATGAAGTCGCGTCTACTGCCCCTGAGCTGCGTTCCTATCTGTCTCAAACACTGGCAGAACTGCTGGGGAATAACGATTTTGGCTACCTGGTACAGGATGCCGCTCACGGCGATAGCGAACGTGAACAGATCATCTGGCAGCGTTTGCACCAAATCGTCCAGGTCTCCGCCTGAATGGTCGCAACGATTAGATGGCTCACCCAGGCAGGCACCCACACGGCGGACAACCGTGACGCCTTTGCCCATGCGAATCAGGCACGCGCCAGTGTCTACCTGATTGCCGACGGCAGCAGCAGTCATCCTCGCAGCGGGGAGCAGGCCCAAGCCCTGCTCAATGAGCTAACCATGGGTTTTAGCCAGCTCCCAATGACTGAACTGAACGCCGAGCAATTGGCCGACGCGATGTTGCGCCTCATTGCCCGCAGCCATCAGATGCTACGTGATGAGTTCCCCCTCGCGGCCTGCAGCTATCTGGTGCTATGCCTGCTTCCCAATACTGCATTCACTATCCATGAAGGCGACTGCTGCCTTGGCGTTATTGAACATGACGGTGAAATCAGGTGGCTGAGTGCTGTACATTGCGCCCCCAACTGGCAAGGCGACCTTACCCATGCGCAGATTGCGCGGGCGTCATCGCGTCATACGTTGACCCGCTGCTTCAGCGCCAGGCGAACGAGTAGCCCCGAAATCAATTACTGGCCTGCCCGCCCGAACCAACACTGGTTGCTGGCGAGCGATGGCTTCTGGGCCGGTTTGTGTGCCCAGCGACAACAGACTTTTTTGCGTGACGGCCACCTGCCCGCCCCGCCCACCGATGACGACATCAGTTGCCTGAGCGTCATCACTCCACCGACTTGATGAGCCGAACCATTTACATTTTTCGACTCATATTCAGACCCATTTTTTAGAGTACTTCCCATGAACAACAGCGACATCGTCCAGAAGCTCTGGAATCTTTGCGACGTCCTCCGCGACGACGGCATCAACTACAGCGACTACGTCACCGAGTTGGTGTTGCTACTGTTTATCAAGATGGAGTTCGAACAGGTTCAGAACAATGACAACTTTGGCCACAAGCTGCCGGAAGGTGCGCGTTGGCCGGACTTGGCGGGTAAATCAGGTATTAATCTGCTCGACTACTACCGGCAGACGCTGCTCGATCTGGGCAAAAACACTGACCCGTTGATCGCCGCCATTTACGCCGATGCCCAGACCCGCCTGAAAGAGCCACGCCACCTGGAGCAATTGATCAAAAGCCTCGACGGTATTGACTGGTTCAGCGCCCGTCGCGATGGCCTCGGCGATCTTTATGAAGGTCTGTTGGAAAAGAACGCCAGCGAAACCAAATCCGGTGCCGGCCAGTACTTCACCCCGCGCCCGTTGATTGACAGCATCATTAACTGCATCAAGCCTCAGGCTGGTGAAACCATTCAGGATCCGGCAGCGGGTACCGCAGGCTTCTTGATTGCTGCAGATGCCTATATTAAAGGCAATACTGACGAGCACTACGACTTAGATGAAAAGGCTCGAAGCTTCCAACGTAACCGTGCCTTTGTCGGCGTAGAACTGGTGCCTGGCACTCGCCGACTGGCGTTGATGAACACCTTGCTGCACGGCATGGAAGGTGATGACGAAGGCGTCGTGCACTTGGGCAATGCCCTTGGTCAAACCGGAGCCAACCTGCCGAAAGTCGACGTGATCCTATCCAACCCACCCTTCGGCACCGCCAAGGGCGGCGGCGGCCCGACCCGTGACGACCTCACCTTCAAGACCAGCAACAAGCAGTTATCCTTTCTCCAACATATCTACCGTGGCCTCAAGCCCGGTGGCCGCGCCGCTGTGGTGCTGCCGGACAACGTGCTGTTCGAAGCGGGCGTTGGCACCGATGTGCGCCGCGATTTGATGGACAAGTGCAACCTGCACACCATCCTGCGTTTGCCCACCGGTATCTTTTACGCTCAGGGCGTGAAGACCAATGTCCTATTTTTCCAAAAAGGCACCACCGCTACCCCCCGTCAGGATCAAGGCTGCACGCAGCGTGTTTGGATCTACGACTTGCGCAGCAACATGCCTAGCTTCGGCAAACGCACACCATTCGGCGCGAGCCATCTCAAGCCTTTCGAGGACGCCTACGGCGAAGATGCCAATGGCAACAGTCCGCGCGCGGAGAATGTCGAAGGTATCGGCGAGCTTAGCCGCTTCCGTGTTTTTACCCGCAAACAAATCGAAGAACGCGGTGATTCGCTGGATATCACTTGGCTCAAGGACGCTGACAGCCTAGATGCTGCCGACGTACCCGCGCCAGAGGTGCTGGCCGGTGAAGCCATGGCCGAACTGACAGAAGCACTGCATGAGCTGGAGGAGCTGATGAAGGCGCTGGGGGCTGGGGATGAAGTAGCGGCACAGAAGCGTTTAATTGCGGAAACGATGGGCTTGGTAATCGCACAGGAGAATGGGAATGATTGAAGCTCCTGCACATTGGCATGCATTAAAACTTGGCGAAGTCGCTGAGTTTAAATACGGGAAAGCACTTCCTGCCACAGTACGGGACGGAGGGAAATACCCCGTTTTTGGATCTAATGGCGTTGTTGGCAAACATTCGGCTTGGCTTTCTTTTGCGCCGACTATTGTAATAGGTAGAAAAGGAAGCGTTGGCGAGGTATGTTTCTCAGATAGAAATTGCTCGCCTATTGATACAACTTACTACGTAGACTCTTTCGATTTTTTTGACCCAAAGTTCTGCTTCTATCTACTGAGAAACCTTCGCCTTGGTGAGTTGAATAAGTCCACCGCAATTCCTGGCCTTAATCGTCAAGACGCATATGAATTGCGAATCAGCCTTCCTCCGCTCGCCGAACAAACACGCATAACCCAAAAACTCGACGAATTGTTGGCACACGTCTATGCCCTCAAATATCGCATTGATGCCATCCCTGTCCTGCTTAAACGCTTTCATCAATCCGTCATCGCGGCCGCCGTCTCAGGTCAGCTGACAGAGGACTGGCGGGTAGGAAAACCCGCAGAATGGGAAACTCTTACTCTTGCAGATCTGATTCAGGGAAAACCAAGAAACGGATACTCGCCAAAAACGGTTGCTCACGAAACCACAACAAAAACTTTAAGTTTATCCGCCACCACAGCGGGCGTATTCAAAGGCGAGTTTTTTAAGTATATCGACGAGGAAATTCCACCGGAGTCATATCTGTGGCTCAAGCCTGGCGATATTTTGATCCAAAGGGCAAATACTTTGGAATATGTTGGTGTCAGCGTCATTTACGACGGCGAACCGATGAAATTCGTCTACCCAGATCTAATGATGAAATGCAGAGCAAAAGATGACGTTCTCACGAAATATCTCCATATCTGCCTATCAAGCCACCAGACACGTAAGTATTTCCGCGATAACGCCACTGGTACCGCTGGCAACATGCCGAAAATCAATCAACAAACGGTTATGAGTGCACCGGTACTTTTGCCGTCGTTGAAAGAACAAACCGAAATTGTCCGCCGCGTTGAACAACTCCTTGCCTTTGCCGACCAACTGGAAGCCAAAGTCGCCTCGGCCAAAAGCCGTATCGACCACCTGACCCAAAGCATCCTCGCCAAAGCCTTCCGCGGCGAACTCGCCCCTCAAGACCCGAACGACGAACCCGCCAGCGTACTTTTGGAACGCATCAAAGCCCAGCGAGCCGCAGCACCCAAGCCAAAACGTAGCCGCAAGGCGTCGGTCTGAATTAAAGAAAGGAAGCGATCATGGCCATTCCCGATTTCCAATCCGTCATGCGTCCCGTATTGACCATGGTCGCCGATGGCCTACCCGTCAGCCTCAAGGCGCTGCGTGAGCAGGTCACCGAGCAGTTTCAGCTGAGTGATGTCGAGCGCCATGAGATGCTGCCGTCAGGACAGCAGACAGTCATCAACAATCGTATCGGTTGGGCACGTACCTACCTGAACAAGGCGGGTTTGCTGAGTATCCCGAGCAAAGGCCTGGTGCAAATTACTGAGCGTGGCCGTGAAGCGCTGGTTTCCGGGCCTCAACGGATCACAGTCGGTTGGCTCAAACGCTATCCAGAGTTCGGCGCATTCCATGGTGCGCGGCCAAACAACGAAACACCTGGCACTCAACCCGAGCCCGTCGCAGACATCACCCCGGATGAGCAACTGAACCAGGCCCATCAGGCCTTGATGCAATCCTTGGCCGATGAGCTGCTTGCACAAGTGCGCGGTGCTTCGCCGACGTTTTTCGAGCAATTAGTGGTCGATTTGATGATCGCCATGGGGTATGGCGGCTCCCGCAAGGAGGCCGGTCGCGCCACGCAACAGACCAACGACGATGGCATCGACGGCATCATCAAGGAAGACAAGCTCGGCCTGGATGTGATTTACCTGCAAGCCAAGCGCTGGAGCAACACGGTGCATCGTCCGGAGATCGACAAGTTCATCGGTGCCCTCACCCGCCAGCGTGCCCGCAAGGGAGTGTTCATCACCACGTCCGATTTCTCCGTCGGCGCACGCGAGGCGGCGCTAGGTCTAGACATCAAAGTGGTGTTGATCGACGGTGTGGAACTGGCGCGCCTGATGGTGGAGAACAATCTGGGCTGTAGCGTGAAACAGGTCTTTGAGATCAAGCACATTGATTCGGATTACTTCACCGAGGACTGATCCCGCTGGCCTGTAATCCTTGTGCCCAATGTTTAGTTTTGTTTACTTCTGGTGTCGCAATATCGGATGACGCCCGCAGACCTTGTAGGCAAACTCCGAATCGTACGCGTGGGCACTTTGATGCCTTGTTGCGTTTTTCTTCGACGGGATACTCTCCGGACGTCGCTGACCTTTCAGCGATCGGGCTTGGAAACCCGTCGAAATTATTCGCAACAGCGCCCCTTCATGACTGCACAGGCTTTTTCAGCTTGCACTCTTGAGTTATGGCTGCTGTGCGCGGGACGTCTTCGGACGTGCCGGTTTCCTAATTTCCCGGTTTTCCAACCTGCGCACAGCTGTCACCCATTTGCTTGGAAACGAATGGGGCAGCCCCTCAAATTAGGAATTACATATGACTAAAATTGATTCAAACGCGATTTCAGAACTAAAAACCATAGGCTTCACCCCTCTCATCTACTGCTCAGACCAGGCGTTGTTCAACGTCCGCGCCGGCGTCCCCATAGTTGCTGCATTGTCACAAGCCTCAGACCTGCTGTTCCTCGGCAAATCATTCGCCGAGGATGCCGCCTACGCAAGAGACACCGACCGGCATGCCTGGGCCGCGCACTATCTGACGGCGATGGGTAAGGCCGTGATTGATGATGTGGTGAAGGTGCTGACGCCGCGACCGGCCCGGACAAAGACCGAATCAGAAGAAGAACTGCCCAAGAACGAATAACACCGCAAATCCCCTGTAGGAGTGAGCCTGCTCGCGATGGCGGACTGATATTCACCATTGTTGTCGACTGATAGACCGCTATCGCGAGCAGGCTCGCTCCTACAGGGGGTCATCGCCAGCCCCTGAATCCCGGGCACAAAAAAGCCCCCGCCGCCATAAAGGCAACGGGGGCTTTTTGCTGAGGGTTACATCTCTACCTGGGTACCCAACTCAATCACCCGATTCAGCGGCAGGTTAAAGAACCGCAAATTGCCATTGGCATTCTTCAACATGAACGCAAACAACGCCTCGCGCCAACGGGCCATGCCTTCGAGCTTCGAGGCGATCACCGTCTCGCGGCTGAGGAAGTAGGTGGTGCGCATCGGGCTGAAGTCCAGATCATCGAGATGACACAGTTTCAGCGCTTGCGGCACGTCCGGTTCGTCGACGAAGCCGAAGTGCAGGATCACGCGGAAGAACCCTTCGCCGTAGGATTCAACCTCGAAACGCCGCGTCGGCGGCACTCGCGGGATGTCTTCGTAGACCACGGTCAGCAGCACTACTTGCTCATGCAGCACCTGGTTATGCAGCAGGTTGTGCAACAGCGCGTGGGGCACGGCGTCCGGGCGCGCGGAGAGGAACACGGCGGTGCCCTGGACGCGATGCGGCGGCTGCACGGCGATACTGCTGATGAAAATCGGCAGCGGCAGCCCGCCTTCGTCCATGCGTTCCACCAGCAGTTGCTTGCCGCGCTTCCAGGTGGTCATCAGCACAAACAGCGCGATACCGGCGATGACCGGGAACGCCCCGCCCTGAATGATTTTCGGCACGTTGGCAGCGAAGTACAGACTGTCCACCAAGAGGAATCCAAGCAACAGCGGAACCGCGAGGACCGGAGGCCATTTCCACAGCAGCAATATCACCGCCGACACCAGGATGGTGGTCATCAGCATCGTGCCCGTCACGGCCACCCCGTAAGCCGCAGCCAGCGCGCTGGAGGACTCGAAGCCCAGCACCAACAGGATGACGCCGACCATCAGCGCCCAGTTCACCGCGCCGATGTAGATCTGGCCTTGTTCGGCACTGGAGGTGTGCTGAATGTGCATGCGCGGTATGTAACCGAGCTGAATCGCCTGACGAGTCAGGGAGAACGCACCGGAAATCACCGCTTGAGAAGCAATGACCGTGGCCAGGGTCGACAACCCCACCAACGGAATCAGCGCCCAGCTCGGAGCCAATAAGTAGAACGGGTTGCGAGCGGCTTCCGGATCACCGAGCAGCAACGCGCCTTGGCCGAAGTAGTTCAGCACCAGCGCCGGCAGAACAAGGATGAACCAGGCGCGTGCGATCGGCTTGCGACCGAAGTGGCCCATGTCGGCGTACAGCGCTTCGGCACCGGTCAGCGCCAGCACCACCGCGCCAAGTATCGCCACGCCCATGCCCGGGTGAACGATGAAGAAACGCACGCCCCAGATCGGGTTCATCGCTTGCAACACTTCCGGGTGCTGCACGATGCCGTAGACACCCAGCGCCCCCAGCACGACAAACCAGGTCACCATGATCGGCCCGAACAGAATGCCGATCCGCGCGGTGCCATGACGTTGAATCAGGAACAGCGCCACCAGCACGACCAACGACAGCGGCACCACCCAATGGTCGATGCCGTCAAACGCCAGCCCCAGCCCCTCAATCGCCGAAAGAACGGAAATCGCAGGAGTGATCATGCTGTCGCCATAGAACAGCGCCGCGCCGATCAGCCCGCAGACCACCAGCAACGTGCGCAACTTCGGATGCCCGGCCGCAGCCCGCCGAGCGAGGGCGGTCAAAGCCATGATCCCGCCTTCGCCCTGGTTGTCGGCACGCAGCACGAACAGCACGTACTTGATCGAAACGACCCAGATCAACGACCAGAAAATCAGCGCCAGAATCCCGAAGACTCCGTCATGATTGACCGGTACCCCATAGTGGCCGGAGAACACCTCTTTAAGGGTGTACAGCGGGCTCGTACCGATATCGCCATAAACCACCCCGACCGCCGCCACCAGCATGCCGATCGGCTTTGCCGCAGAATGCTCGGCACCCGCCGCCTGACTACTTGCCTGCCCCATCCAACACTCCTACTACTCAGACCCGGACTTCTTATAAGAAGCACTATGCTTTGCCACGCAGCATGCGCTGTTTTACATGACGTTACAGACGTTTTGTTGACTGTAAAAAATCGGTAAAGCGTAACGGCGCGAAGCATAGCGCAGCACTCGTCGCATTTCCCTGCATAAAGCTGGTCAAGTGCGTCTTCCATCGCTAGAATTGCGCACTTTTTGACCAGAGGCGCAACATAGCGCCCGTCTGTCGCCTTGCCGTCTTCGGCTGGAGGCGTCCCAAATACCGAGGTTAGACATGTCCACCACTCCTGCGCCGGCCAATCCAAAAGTTGGCTTCGTATCCCTGGGTTGCCCCAAAGCACTGGTCGATTCCGAGCGCATCCTTACCCAGCTGCGCATGGAAGGCTATGACGTTGTGTCCACTTACGAGGACGCCGATGTCGTGGTGGTCAACACCTGCGGTTTCATCGACTCGGCCAAGGCTGAGTCCCTGGAAGTGATCGGCGAAGCCATCAAGGAAAACGGCAAGGTCATCGTGACCGGCTGCATGGGCGTCGAAGAAGGCAACATCCGCAAGGTGCACCCGAGCGTACTGGCCGTGACCGGTCCCCAGCAGTACGAGCAAGTGGTCAACGCCGTGCACGACGCCGTGCCACCGCGCCAGGATCACAACCCGCTGATCGACCTGGTGCCGCCGCAAGGCATCAAGCTGACCCCGCGCCACTACGCGTACCTGAAGATTTCCGAAGGCTGCAACCACAGCTGCAGCTTCTGCATCATCCCGTCGATGCGCGGCAAACTGGTCAGCCGCCCGGTCGGTGACGTGCTCGACGAAGCCCAGCGCCTGGTCAAGGCCGGCGTCAAAGAGCTGTTGGTGATCTCGCAAGACACCAGCGCCTACGGCGTCGACGTGAAATACCGCACCGGTTTCTGGAACGGCGCGCCGGTGAAAACCCGCATGACCGAACTCTGCGAAGCCCTGAGCACCCTCGGCGTCTGGGTTCGCTTGCACTACGTTTACCCGTACCCGCACGTCGACGAGCTGATCCCACTGATGGCCGCCGGGAAAATCCTGCCGTACCTGGACATCCCGTTCCAGCACGCCAGCCCGAAAGTCCTGAAAGCCATGAAACGCCCGGCCTTCGAAGACAAGACCCTGGCGCGCATCAAGAACTGGCGCGAGATCTGCCCGGACCTGATCATCCGTTCGACCTTCATCGTCGGCTTCCCGGGCGAAACCGAAGAAGACTTCCAGTACCTGCTGAACTGGCTGACCGAAGCGCAGCTCGACCGCGTCGGCTGCTTCCAGTACTCGCCGGTCGAAGGCGCACCCGCCAACCTGCTGGACGCGGCCATCGTGCCGGACGACGTCAAGCAAGACCGTTGGGACCGCTTCATGGCGCACCAACAGGCCATCAGCTCGGCGCGCCTGCAAATGCGCATCGGCCGTGAAATCGAAGTGCTGGTCGATGAAGTCGACGAGCAAGGCGCGGTTGGCCGCTGCTTCTTCGATGCCCCGGAAATCGACGGTAACGTGTTCATCGACAACGGCAGCAACTTGAAGCCGGGCGACAAGGTCTGGTGCAAAGTGACCGACGCCGACGAATACGACCTGTGGGCTGAACAGATCTAAACGCAAAAAATACGAAAAGCCCTGCTCTCTTGACGAGATGCGGGGCTTTTTTAGGTCTATCGTTTTGTGGGAGAAAGGATTCGCACATTCCACGGTAAAAGGGGCATTCGGCCATGCGCCAACATTCGGTCATCCACACGCCGAAACAGAGTGACTATCAGGAACTCACGCAAGTCTGGGAAGCCTCGGTGCGCGCCACCCACGACTTTCTGCCGGACAGCTACATTGAATTGCTGAAGAACCTGGTGCTGACCCGCTACCTCGACGCGGTAATGCTGATCTGCACCAAGGACTCGCGCCAGCGCATCACCGGATTTGCCGGGGTGGCGGCGGGCAAGGTTGAAATGCTCTTCATCGACCCGGCCCACCGTGGTCAGGGTTTGGGCAAGCAGTTGCTGCGTTACGCCATGGAACACATGAACGCCAACGAGCTGGACGTCAACGAGCAGAATCCGCAGGCCTTGGGGTTTTACTTCAAGCAAGGGTTCGAGGTGATAGGCCGTTCGGAGGTCGATGGCATGGGGCAGCCGTATCCATTGCTGCACATGCGTTTGCGCCAGGCGCAACAAAAGACACGCAATGGCTGACACAACATAGAACTCTGTGGGAGCTGGCCTGCCAGCGATGCAGACGCTACGGTTTGTCAGATACACCGAGGTGATGCAATCGCTGGCAGGCCAGCTCCCACAGGAAATGCAAACGCATTGAAATGGAGCCGGGATTAACCGGCGCCACGCAGGTACAATGCCCACCCCTTTTTTGTTACGGCCCTGTCATGACTGACCCGATTCGTCTCTCCAAACGCCTCATCGAACTCGTCGGCTGTTCCCGTCGGGAGGCTGAGCTGTTCATCGAGGGCGGCTGGGTCACCGTGGACGGTGAAGTCATCGACGAGCCGCAATTCAAGGTCGGCACCCAGAAAGTCGAGCTCGACCCAGAGGCCAAGGCCACTGCACCCGAGCCGGTAACCATTCTGCTGAACGTGCCCGTGGGCATGGACGCGGAAACGGCCATGGCAACCCTCAGCGCCGAGACCCTGAGCGAAGAACACCGCTTCAGCAAACGTCCGCTCAAGGGCCACTTCCTGCGCCTGACCGCCAGCACCGACTTGCAGGCCAATGCCAGCGGTCTGCTGGTGTTCACCCAGGACTGGAAAATCCTGCGCAAGCTCACCGCCGATTCCGCCAAGATCGAACAAGAATATGTCGTCGAGGTAGAAGGCGACATGGTGGCTCACGGCCTCAACCGCCTGAACCACGGCCTCACCTACAAAGGAAAGGAACTGCCGCCGGTCAAGGCCAGCTGGCAGAACGAAAACCGCCTGCGTTTTGCAATGAAGGACCCGCAACCGGGCGTGATCGCCCTGTTTTGCCAGGCCGTTGGCCTGAAGGTCGTCGCCATCCGCCGCATCCGCATCGGCGGCGTGTCCATCGGCAAAGTGCCGTTGGGGCAATGGCGTTACCTGTCCGGCAAAGAAAAGTTCTAAGACTTTTCACGCCGCCACACATTTTGGCGCCGCTGTTTATGCGGCGCCCACTGCTGAATATCAGGATTGCACACCATGATTCATAACGACGTACTGCGCAGCGTGCGCTACATGCTCGACATCAGTGACAAGAAAGTCATCGAGATCATCAAGATCGGTGGCATGGACGTGTCCCTGGAAGACCTGCTGACCTACCTCGACAAGAAAGAGGAAGACGAGGAAGGCTTCGTGCGCTGCCCGGACGAAGTCATGGCGCACTTCCTCGACGGCCTGGTGATCTTCAAGCGCGGCAAGGACGAAAGCCGTCCGCCACAGCCGATCGAAGTGCCGGTGACCAACAACATCATCCTGAAGAAGCTGCGCGTGGCCTTCGAACTGAAAGAAGACGACATGCACGCGATCCTCAAGGCGTCCGAGTTCCCGGTGTCCAAGCCTGAGCTGAGCGCGCTGTTCCGCAAGTTCGGCCACACCAACTACCGTCCGTGCGGCGACCAGTTGCTGCGCAACTTCCTCAAGGGCCTGACTCTGCGCATTCGCCCGCAGTAAGCCCACGCCGTCCTTGAGCTGCACGCCTGCGGCTCAAGGCCAGGCTGTATAGACCTTCATTCCTCGCAAAAATAGTGGCTCCGCTTCTGGCAGCTGACGACTAGGGTGTATTGACCCTCAGCTCTCAGGATTCGCCATGCACCCGTACTTTTCCCTGCAAGGCCGCACCGCTCTGGTGACCGGCGGCACCCGTGGTATCGGCAAAATGATCGCCAAGGCTTTTGTCGAGGCCGGCGCCACCGTGTACGTCTGCGCCCGGGATGCCGAAGCGTGTCAGCAAACGGCTGATGAGCTGAGCACCTTCGGGACGTGCCACGGCGTGGCGGCCAACCTGGCCAATGAAGAAGGCGTGTTGCAACTCGCCACGCGGTTGGGCGAACAGATGCCTCATCTGGATATTCTGGTGAACAACGCCGGCACCACGTGGGGTGCACCGCTGGAAAGCTATCCGGTCAAGGGCTGGGAAAAGGTCATGCAGCTCAACGTGACCTCGGTGTTCAACTGCATCCAGCAGTTCTTGCCTTTGCTGCGCAAGGCCGGTTCAGAAGCGAATCCGGCGCGGATCATCAACATCGGTTCGGTGGCGGGGATTTCTTCCTTTGGCGAACAGGCGTATGCCTACGGGCCGAGCAAGGCCGCCCTGCATCAACTCTCGCGGATTCTCGCGCGGGAGCTGGTGAGCCAGCACATCAACGTCAACGTGATTGCGCCGGGACGCTTTCCGAGCAAGATGACGCAGCACATTGGCAATGATGAACAGGCGCTGGCGGAGGATACGGCGTTGATCCCGATGAAGCGCTGGGGCCGCGAGGAAGAGATGGCGGCGTTGGCGATCAGTCTGGCGAGTACGGCTGGGGCGTATATGACCGGGAATATTATTCCTCTGGATGGTGGGTTCAGTCTCTGAAATCGGCGGCGCGGCCATCGCGAGCAAGCCACGCTCCCACAAGGTTCTCGAGCGAATACACATTTTGTGTACGCCATAAAACCTGTGGGAGCGTGGCTTGCCCGCGATGACGGACTGACAGGCGCCACCGGTTCAAAGGTCGATCGGGTTATCATGCCCGCCTCCATCCCCGCCTCGACCCCAAACCATGACCTACAGCGTTTCCCCCATCGGCTTCGTGCGTTCCTGCTTCAAGGAGAAGTTCGCCATCCCGCGCCAGCCGCAACTGGCCCCGGCCGCTCGCGGTGTGCTGGAACTGGTGGCGCCGTTCGATCAGGGCGATGCGGTGCAAGGCCTGGAGCAGGTCAGCCACGTCTGGCTGCTGTTCCTGTTTCATCAGGCCCTGGAAGAAAAGCCACGCCTGAAGGTCCGTCCTCCTCGCCTGGGCGGCAACAAATCCATGGGCGTATTCGCCACCCGCGCCACGCATCGACCCAATGGCATCGGCCAATCTGTGGTGAAGCTAGACAAGGTTGAAGCCCATCGACTGTGGATCTCGGGGATCGACCTGCTCGACGGGACGCCGATTCTCGATATCAAACCCTACGTGCCTTACGCGGACATCATCGACACGGCCTCCAACAGCATCGCCAATGCCGCGCCGCAGTTGATTCCCGTGCATTGGACGGATGCGGCGCTGCAACAGGCTCATGACCATGCTCAGCGCCTTGAGGAGCCGCTGGTGGAACTGATCGAGCAATGTCTGGCACAAGACCCACGCCCGGCGTACCAGATTCCTGCGCCTGAGCGGGAGTATGGCGCACAGTTCTGGGATCTGGATGTGCGCTGGCATTACCCCGAGGCGGGCGTGATCCGCGTCCTCGAAGTCATTCCCGCAAAAGCCTGAACCCCAGAAACCACTGTGGGAGCGAGCCTGCTCGCGATAGCGGTGTGTCAGTCGACAGTAATGCTGACTGATACACCGCTATCGCGAGCAGGCTCGCTCCCACAGGGAAAGCAAAGCCGTCAGGCGTTGCGCTTACTTCTCGACGAACGCTCGCTCGATCAGGTAGTCACCCGGCTCGCGCATCCGCGGCGAAACTTTCAGGCCGAAGCTGTTCAACACTTCGCTGGTTTCGTCGAGCATGCTCGGGCTGCCGCACAGCATGGCACGGTCGTCCTGCGGGTTGATCGGTGGCAGGCCGATGTCGCTGAACAGCTTGCCGCTGCGCATCAGGTCGGTCAGGCGGCCTTCGTTCTCGAACGGCTCACGGGTCACGGTCGGGTAGTAGATCAACTTGTCACGCAGCGCCTCGCCGAAGAACTCGTTCTGCGGCAGGTGCTCGGTGATGAATTCGCGGTAAGCGACTTCGTTGACGTAGCGCACGCCGTGGCACAGGATCACTTTTTCGAAACGCTCATAGGTTTCCGGGTCCTGGATGACGCTCATGAACGGAGCCAGACCGGTACCGGTGCTGAGCAGGTACAAATGTTTGCCAGGCTTCAAGTCATCCAGCACCAGCGTGCCGGTAGGCTTCTTGCTGATGATGATCTCGTCGCCTTCCTTCAGGTGCTGCAGCTGGGAAGTCAACGGGCCATCCGGCACCTTGATGCTGAAGAACTCGAGATGCTCTTCCCAGTTCGGGCTGGCAATCGAGTACGCGCGCATGAGCGGCCGGCCGTTGGGCTGTTGCAGGCCGATCATCACGAACTGACCGTTCTCGAAGCGCAGGCCCGGATCGCGGGTGCACTTGAAGCTGAACAGAGTGTCGTTCCAGTGATGAACACTGAGGACACGCTCGTGGTTCATGTTGCTCATGTACGTGGGACTCCTGGAGATTTTGCCTGCGCCGCTGATGTGCGCAATTGCATCGCATTCTAATGGCAGCGACAATATCTGTTAAATGGATTATTAAGATAAGGGTTATCGGTTATATAGATATGCGATTTACTCTCCGTCAACTTCAAGTATTCGTCGCCGTCGCCCAGCAGGAAAGCGTATCCCGTGCTGCCTTGACGCTCAACCTTTCGCAATCGGCGGCGAGCACCTCGATCACCGAGCTAGAGCGCCAGTGCAGCTGTCAGCTGTTCGATCGCGCCGGCAAACGGCTGAGCCTCAACGCCCTTGGCAAACAGCTGTTGCCGCAAGCGGTGGCCCTGCTCGACCAGGCCAAGGAAATCGAAGACCTGCTCAACGGCAAGTCCGGTTTCGGCTCTCTGGCGGTCGGCGCGACCCTGACCATCGGCAATTACCTGGCCACTTTGCTGATCGGCAGCTTCATGCAGCGCCACCCGGAAAGCCAGGTGAAGCTGCACGTGCAGAACACTGCCAATATCGTGCAGCAAGTCGCGCACTATGAAATTGATCTGGGTCTAATCGAAGGCGATTGCAGCCATCCGGACATCGAAGTGCAGAGCTGGGTCGAGGATGAGCTGGTGGTGTTCTGCGCGCCTCAGCATCCGCTGGCCAAACGCGGCATAGCGACCATGGAAGAGCTGAGTCACGAGGCGTGGATCCTGCGGGAGCAAGGCTCCGGCACGCGACTGACCTTTGACCAGGCCATGCGTCACCATCGCAGCGCGCTGAATATCCGTCTGGAGCTGGAACACACCGAAGCGATCAAGCGCGCCGTGGAATCAGGCCTGGGGATTGGCTGCATTTCACGCTTGGCGCTGCGCGATGCGTTCCGCCGCGGCAGCCTGGTGCCGGTGGAGACGCCGGATCTGGACCTGGCGCGGCAGTTCTATTTCATCTGGCACAAACAGAAATATCAGACGTCGGCGATGCGCGAATTTCTCGACCTGTGCCGCGCCTTCACCGCCGGGGTTCAGCGCAGCGACGAGATCGTGCTGCCCAGCATCGCTTAAAGCAGAATCACCGCCCACACCAGCGCGATCATGCTCAACGCCACGAACTGAGCGGCGCTGCCCATGTCCTTGGCATTCTTCGACAGCGGGTGCAGCTCAAGGGAAATGCGGTCGATGGCCGCTTCCACTGCCGAATTCAGCAACTCGACGATCAAGGCCAACAGGCAGACCGCGATCAGCAACGCCTGCTCCACACGACTGACGTTCAAAAAGAACGACAGCGGGATCAGGATGACGTTGAGCAACACCAGTTGCCGAAAAGCCGCCTCCCCGGTGAAGGCTGCGCGCAAGCCGTCCAGCGAATAGCCGGATGCGTTGAGGATGCGTTTGAGGCCGGTCTGGCCTTTGAATGGAGACATAGAGTAGGCAACTGACCAAAAAGGAGTGGGAAAGCTAGATCAACCAAAGTCAAAAAAGCGTGAACAGGCCAACTCTTAGTGGCTCGAAATTGACTCAAGTTGTTGCAGAAGCAACGCAGCCTGGGTGCGAGTCCGCACATTCAGCTTACGAAATATAGCCGTGACATGCGCCTTGATGGTCGCTTCGGAAACGCTCAACTCGTAGGCAATCTGCTTGTTCAGCAACCCTTCACAGACCATGGTCAGCACCCGGAACTGCTGCGGCGTCAGGCTGGCAAGGCCTTCACTGGCGGCCTTGGCTTCAGCGGAAACGCTCACGGCTTCAAATGCCTGAGGCGGCCAGAACACATCGCCATCCAGCACCGCACGCACAGCTTTCTGGATGACACTCAGGTCACTGGACTTGGGAATGAAGCCGCTGGCGCCGAATTCACGGGACTTCACCATGATCGAGGCTTCTTCCTGGGCCGATACCATCACCACCGGAATTTGAGGGTACTGACCGCGGAGCAGCACCAGCCCGGAAAAACCGTAGGCCCCTGGCATGTTGAGGTCCAGCAGCACCAGATCCCAGTCAGACTTTTCGTCCAGTCGGGTTTCCAGCTCGGCAATGCTCGCCACTTCCACCAGACGGACATCCGGACCCAGGCCCAGGGTCAACGCTTGATGCAGGGCGCTACGAAAAAGAGGGTGGTCATCGGCAATCAGGATTTCGTATGTGGCCATTTTTCAAATGATCCTGTTTTTCTAACAACTCAAGGCACAGCCACGGAGCTGCACCAGCAGGGCACGTTCAACGCCAATTACGTGGTTATCACGCAAAGAATACGGCGTATCAAACTTTGGCCGCGCCCTAATCGGCGCCAAGCATGCCCAGCGAAACCGGGGTGGTCAAGGTGCATGGCCGGTACAGTTCTTTGCAGTATGGGCGACAATCAGCAGATGACCGGAGCCGCGTTCTGCACGAAAGGCATCAGTTCGGTGTGGGCCGGCGTTGCAACGTTCATGTCCAACTGATGTTTCGCGTCCAGGTAATGCTGGCTGAACACGTCGAAATAAGCGTCCAGCGCCGAGGCCGCTGCGGTATCGCCCGCAAGATCCAGACACAAAGCCGCCACTTCGGCGGTGCACAAATGTTCGCTGCGGGTCGACCGACGCAGTCGATAGCGTGAAAGCTTTTCGGGCAGCAGGCTCAAAATCGGCAAACGATCAAAATACGGGCTCTTGCGGAAAATCTTCCGGGCCTCGGTCCAGGTCGCGTCGAGCAGAATGAACAACGGCCGCTTTGTGCTATCGGCTTCGACGGTGTTCGTCACTCGCTCAGGCTCGACGTATTCACCCGGAAAGACCAGATACGGCTGCCATTGCGGGTCGGCCAGCAGCGCCAGCAACTGCGGATCCGTTTCCGTGCGGGACCAGATAAAGGCATGGTTGTCGCGCACCACGTCGGCGATCAACCAACCGGTGTTGCTCGGCTTGAACACTTCTTTATTGGTCATGATCAGGCACACGCCCGAGCGGGCCTCGACCTGCGGGCGCCAGGCGCACAGACAGTGACTCTCGATCACGCGGCAAGCACGGCACCGCGGCGCCCTCCAGCCACGAGCCTGAATCGGCTTGATGCCCTCCTCCTCTCGCTGGTCGCGCAAGCGGGCGACGGCGTTTGCAGCAAAAACCGGGGTTACTGGGTTCATCGCAGGCAGCACCGGAGGGGAAAGAAAATCGACACGTAAATCACTCGGCAAGTCAGAAAGTGGCGGCAGTTTATCAGAGCAACCGGCGCAAGCCTGTACCGTCCAGGCCTCGTCCCCTATAATTCGCCGCCACTGAACGCACAGTCATGTGACGGGTCGAACCACCAGTCACTGAACCAGGAGAGTTTCATGCTGCGCCTTATCGTTCCCACCGCTGCCATTTTGCTGGCGTCGTCTTTCAGCGCTCAGGCTGCGTCCTTGAGTGAGCAGAATCTCAACCGAGAACTGCGAAACGTCGCCGCACAAAGCAGTGCAGGCACTCCACGGGCGATCAACGAAGACATTCTTGATCAGGGCTACACCGTCGAAGGCAACACGCTGATCAATCATCTGAGCGTACAAAGCAGCCACGCCAACAAAATGCGTGCCGACCCAAAAGCCGTGTATTTCCAGCTGGGTGCCTCGGTATGCAACAACCCATCGTTCCGCAAACTGATGGCCAAGGGCGCGGTCATGCGCTACGACTTCACAGAAGTGAAGTCCAATCGCTCGGTCGGTTCCGCCAGCTATCAGGAATCGGATTGCCCGAAAGCAGCACCGGTCAAGAAGAAGTAATCATCGGGAATTGGCGCGCCGCTGTTCATCCTCGGCGCGCAGTTCTGCCACCAACGCCTGCAAATAACGCGAACGCCGCTCGCCGCCCTCCAGACGCCGGCAGCACTCCTCTTCGAGACTCAAATGATTGGTCTCGGCGGATGACTTCAGTAATCGATACAGCTGCGTATCGATTTCCAGAATGATTCTGGCCATGGTTTACAGCCTCCCTGCACCTCGCCCTGTTTGAGCGAAAATTCCTTGAACTGCTTGGACTGTGCGTCCTGCCTTTGACGCAAAGTTGTCGTGTCACGTCTGTAACTTAGTAAATCAGAGCGCCGGGCACGCGGCACGCGTTCAGACGAACGGCGAATTCACCTTGCAAATCGTCAATAAGCGGTTGCCAGGAAAGACTTTGCGGCGCAATGATCAAGCCAGCGAGAATCTCTGCAACGGTCTAGATTCAGAGTGTTCACGATCACTTTTCTGGGCAGGAAAGGGGCTGCCCGTCGCGTGTCTTGTTGTGCGAACGTTTCTTTCATCCAAGGGAAAAACAGAGCCTGTATGGACGACTCGAACCGAGTCGGGTGGAGCGCCCAGGCATGGGCTTGGGCTGACAGCGACACATGAGGTGTCGCGGCGCTGACGACTGTTTTGTCGGTGCCAAGGGTTCTGTGCAGAAGGAGAAGTTGAATGCCTTACCAACCGAATGACCTCCTGAGCCGTCATTTCGAAGAAAGCGGCCACGACCTCATCAGCAAGGTCGAAGAGCAACTCAACCTGGTCTCACCCAACAGCCCGAACATCCCGATTTACCGCGACATGATCCTGACCGTGCTGCGCATGGCCCAGGAAGATCACAACCGCTGGAATGCCAAGATCACCCTTCAAGCCCTGCGCGAACTGGAACATGCCTTCCGCGTGCTCGAGCAGTTCAGGGGACGACGCAAGGTCACGGTTTTCGGCTCGGCGCGCACGCCGATCGAACACCCGCTGTATGGCCTGGCCCGGGAACTCGGCGCCGCACTGGCGCGCTCGGACCTGATGGTCATCACCGGAGCCGGCGGCGGCATCATGGCGGCGGCCCATGAAGGTGCCGGCCTGGAACACAGTCTGGGGTTCAATATCACCCTGCCCTTCGAGCAGCATGCCAATCCCACCGTCCAGGGCACAGGCAACCTGCTGCCCTTCCATTTCTTCTTTACCCGCAAGTTGTTCTTCGTCAAAGAAGCCGATGCGCTGGTCCTGTGCCCGGGCGGTTTCGGCACCCTGGATGAAGCGCTCGAAGTGTTGACGTTGATTCAGACCGGTAAAAGCCCGCTGGTACCGGTGGTATTGCTGGACGCGCCGGGCGGCAAGTTCTGGCAAGGCGCGCTGGACTTCATTCACCATCAACTGGAGGAAAATCGCTACATCCTGCCCACCGACATGAAGCTTGTGAGCCTGGTCTACAGCGCCGAAGAAGCGGTGGAGCAGATCAATCAGTTCTACGGCAACTTCCACTCCAGTCGCTGGCTCAAGCATCAGTTCGTGATCCGCATGAACCACAAGCTCAGCGACCAGGCGCTCGAACACATGCAGGTAACGTTCGCCGACCTGTGCCTGAGCGATCACTTTCATCAGCATGCCTATAGCGGCGAGGAGCACGATGACGCGCAGTTCAGTCATCTGGCACGACTGGCCTTCAACTTCAACGCCAGGGATCATGGCCGCCTGCGGGAGCTGGTGGACTACATCAACCTGCCGGAAAACTGGGCCCATTCCAAACCCCAGGCGCAACAGCGCACGCGAGAACCGTCCAAGGTGACGTGAGGCAAAATCGAGGCAAAAAAAAACGGCCCGCTATCGAAATAGCGGGCCGTTTTTATTAATCATCCATTCCTCGACCGCTGAACAAGCGGCCGATCATTTCCATGGAGTATCCCCTATAACTCAGGAAACGCCCTTGCTTGGCGCGTTCCCGGACGTCTATCGGCAGATGCCCTGCAAATTTGCGTCGCCAGGTCTCTTCCAGTTGTTCCTGCCAGTTGATACCGCTCTCGCGCAAGGCGAGCTCGATGTCGTTACGTTGCAGGCCGCGCTGGCTCAGTTCTTCGCGAATACGCAAAGGGCCGTATCCGGAGCGAGCACGGTAGGAAACAAAGCTTTCGAGGTAACGGGCTTCGGACAGCAGGCCCTCTTCCGTCAGCCGGTCGAGTGCAGTGTCGATCATTTCAGGGAGAGCGCCGCGCTGACGCAGTTTACGCGTCAGCTCGACTCGACCATGCTCGCGTCGCGCGAGCAGGTCCATGGCGGTTCGCCGCACCGCGACGAGTGTATCGAGTACGGCGGTCATCGGATCAATCAGATATCAGCGTCAGCCAGGTCATCAGCCGTCTCTTTGACTGGCGATGCTTTGACGTCCGGCGCCGGGGTCAGCAGCTTGTCACGCAGTTGCTTCTCGAGCTTGGCGGCGATTTCCGGATTGTCTGCCAGGAACTTGGCCGAGTTGGCCTTGCCCTGACCGATCTTGGTGCCTTCATAGGCATACCAGGCACCGGACTTCTCAACAAAACCGTGCAGCACGCCCAAGTCGATCATCTCGCCGTTGAGGTAGATGCCCTTGCCGTAAAGAATCTGGAACTCGGCCTGACGGAACGGCGAAGCCACCTTGTTCTTGACGACTTTGACGCGGGTTTCGCTACCGACGACTTCATCACCTTCTTTCACCGCGCCAGTACGACGGATGTCCAGACGAACCGAAGCGTAGAACTTCAGCGCGTTACCACCGGTGGTGGTTTCCGGGCTGCCGAACATCACGCCGATTTTCATGCGGATCTGGTTGATGAAGATCACCAGGCAGTTGGCGTTCTTGATGTTACCGGTGATTTTACGCAGCGCTTGGGACATCAGACGGGCTTGCAGGCCCACGTGCATGTCACCCATCTCGCCTTCGATTTCAGCCTTCGGAACCAGCGCGGCCACGGAGTCGACGATGATCACGTCAACGGCGTTGGAACGCACCAGCATGTCGGTGATTTCCAGGGCCTGCTCGCCGGTGTCCGGCTGGGAAACCAGCAGGTCGTCGACGTTGACGCCCAGTTTGCCGGCGTATTCAGGGTCGAGGGCGTGTTCAGCGTCGACGAATGCGCAGGTCGCGCCGGCTTTTTGAGCCTGGGCGATCACCGACAAAGTCAGCGTGGTTTTACCGGAGGATTCAGGACCGTAGATTTCAACGATACGGCCTTTCGGCAGGCCGCCAATGCCGAGCGCGATGTCCAGACCCAGAGAGCCAGTGGAGATAGCCGGGATCGCCTGACGGTCCTGATCGCCCATACGCATTACGGCACCCTTGCCGAATTGACGTTCGATCTGACCCAGGGCCGCAGCCAAGGCTTTCTTCTTGTTGTCGTCCATTAAAGTCCTCACGTAATCAATAAGGCCTGACGGCCAACACCTGTATAAGTAGCCAGTATTATTCCACAGCGTTTCAGGATCGCCTACCCCTGATTTGAGATTTCTCCAGCGGCATGGCGCAGCAGCCCCTCTAGCGCGGCCTTAACCGTTTGTCGGCGGACCTCATCGCGGTTACCGGCGAAGTGCTGCACCTCGCTGAACACCTGCTCACCGACGCCCCAAGCCAGCCAGACCGTGCCGACCGGTTTGTTCGGCGACCCGCCATCCGGGCCGGCCACACCGCTGACCGCCACGGCAAAATGCGCCTGGCTTTTTTCCTGAGCGCCGCGAACCATCGCCTCGACCACCTCTCGACTGACCGCGCCTACCGCTGGGAACAATTCGGGAGGCACGTTCAACTGCTCGGTTTTCTGCCGGTTGGAATACGTCACATAACCGGCCTCGAACCACGCCGAACTCCCCGGAATGCGAGTGATCGCTTCCGAGATCCCGCCGCCGGTACAGGACTCGGCCGCAGTGACGTGGGCGTTGAGAACCTGCAAGCGCCTGCCAAGTTCAGCGGCCAGTTGAGTGATTTCTTTCACGGTCATCTCCTGAGCGAGCGGAATGAGCACTACCGTACACGAGCAGATTGCGCTTGCAAGGCGCAGGATCGATCAAAATGTTAGCGAGCGACGGCTCTGACATAGGCCTGACAAGCCTGCAAGGCTATCAGTCCGCTGTCGCCGGCATCGGTGATGGCGATAATTCGTTGAGCATGCGCCGGGTCAAGTCGGGCTCGCGCCGTTCCATGATCCACGCCGCCGGCGCCGGAGGTGGCTGACATTGAACAGCCTGAGGCAGCGTCATTGGCATCGAGGAGGACTGACAAGCGCACATCAGCAGTGGCAAGACGATCGCGCAGGCGACCTTGATCACGTTGGGCATCGCTAAGCGCTCGGAAATGGGTTTGTTCACTGGCCGACAGACGCTGCTCCAGCGCCAGACGCTTGTCCTGCTCGGCCTGTTGCCGGGTTACGGCGGCCAGTGTCAGCTGATTCAGTGCATCGGCATGCAGCCGGGCCTGTTCCGCGAGTTGTCGGCCATAACGCCAATCCTGAAATTGCCAGGCCAGCGCGGCCGAGCCAGCGCCTAACACCGCCAGTAACACAACAAGGCCGATTGCCTGGTAATTAACCGGCATCAGACCGAGGGCTGGCATAACACCGCCCTCGCCCGCGCCCAGAGTTGCAAGCGATCCTGCAAACCGTTCAGGCCGCCATTGATGCGGCGGGTGATGCTGTTGAACTGGTCGCGATCGGCCAGTTCGTTCAGGCCGTTTTGTTGCCAGAACCAGGCGGCTGACTCGGCGGCCCATTGGGGCTTTTCCAGCAGTTCAGGCAAAAACAACAAACGGTCATCGCCGAACAGTCCGAGGCTGCATTGGCGGTAATTGTCGCGACCGGTGATCTGGATCAGGCCTCGGCCGCGGTACTTTTGGCCGTCGCCGTCGGGTTCCGGGGTGTTGCCCAAACGGCTGGCCAACGTGCCGGTGTCGTACTTGCTCAAATACTGCTCACTGCCGAGTTCACGCACGTAATGCAGTTGCCCGGACTCATGACCGATTTGCGCGAGGAAGGCGGCGATGCGTTTCGGGGTGTTGATGCTGAAACGAAGCATGGCTTTGTTGAGAGCTGAAATGAAAACGCCCGCTTGGGAGCGGGCGTTGGGCATGATGCTTTCCAGCAGTTGTTGCGTAACAGTCATGGTTATACCCATAAATCAGTTCATGTCTTCACGACCGGGCATCCACACAGGTCGCCTCGATCGAACAGCGATAGCTGTTCTGACGACTGCCGCTGGCCGTAACCTTGTCGATTGACCAACGTCCTCGCATGAAATCAGGCCACGTACTGTCCAGCAGCACCAGGCCTTCGGCGGACAATCCTGGATTGCCCGGGCAGTCGATCTTCACCTTCAATGCTTCACGCATCATCCGACGTACCTCGCCCTCACCGGCGGCCCGGGCATCGCCTGCGCTTTGAAAGCGTTGCCTAAGGGTCTTGAACGGCGCGATGCCGCTTTCCTCGACACGCACCTCACCGGCGGCGGCATCCCACCAACTGGTCTTGCAGCCCTGGTACTTTGCCCGCGCGGTTTCTTCGAGTGTTGCAGCGATAAAAGACTGCTCGCCGGGACGATTATTGGTCGTCACCGAGAGCTTAATGTCCGGCATGACGTTGCCCGACAGCGACTTCGCCTGACCACGTCGTGCCAGCACATACAGGTCGTTGACCGGTTTGGCGACACCGTCATGGAGACAGGCAAGCCGGGTCAGAAAGCCCATGTCCGTCTCGTTGGACTGATCGATATGTTCAATCTTGATTTGCGCCAGATCAGGAGTCACGCGCGGTGAAAATCCATGCCTGGATGTCAGCTGGCGAAACAGCGCCCCCACGGTGGTCGGACCGTGGCTGATGGATCGGCGCTGCTTGAAGCCGGTCTCATCCGTGGCACTGAACGGTGCCGCCGTGGCCACCAGTGTCATACGCAGGGGAAACAGCGTCGGCGTGCGACGTGTGACGACGAATTCACCTTTATCAACCAGGCCCGATTCCACATAGCCCACTCGCAAGCCGATTTTTCCGCCCAGGCTCGGTAATCCTTCGAGTCCTTCCAGGTTAATGACAAGCGTCAGTTGATCGGATTCTATCCCCGCCGCATCGATGTGCTGCCATGAAATCAGCCGCTCGTTGAGTAGCGCAGCGTTTGCGCCGTAAATCTCCACCGAGGGTGTAAAACCAAGTGACATGCTGCCTCCTTAATCCCAGGCCGAAGCCGGCCTGGGTGCAATGGGTTTTGAACCCAGCTCGGGCAGGAGCACCCGCACGCCCGCCGGCAATACCGGGCCATATTCGGCGAGCCCCGGATTGAGACGCCAAAGCGCCTCCTCAGCGACATCGTCACAACGCTCAAGTGACCGGTACAGCAGCAGGTTCACCGAATCACCAGCAATACTTCGAACATTACGCATTGGCGAACTCCAATAAATCGATGAACCACTCGACCACCATCGCAGTGCCGTCATCAAGCACGTTCGACTGGGTTTCCGACACCGTGATGATCTGCCACAGCCCCCAATTACGGCTGATGCCGTCAACCAACGGCACAGGGACGCGCAGTGCCTGCAACGCTCGCAATTCGTCAAGCCGGTCCATCGCCGTCGCGTACATCGATTTGCCCGATATCTTCAACGTTTGCAGGCCTTGACCGGTTTGACTGGAGATGGGTTTACCGGTGGCAACGTCGATGATCTTCCAGCCTCCATCCGCCCCGTGCGCCAAGCTGCTGTAAGCGAAGTTTCTGGACAGGCCGAAAATGAAATTGCCCAACACCATTTGCTGGCGCATCAGGTACCTCCGTCGGTCAGGGCCGCATCACTGCGCATGGCGAGTGAGTTGGGCAGGGTCATAAGTCCGAATTGGCCGGTAATCTGTTGCACAACCAGGTTCGCCAACTGACTGGCGCTGGCCTGATCCTGGCCATTGATGTAGATGTTCGCCGTCATCGCGTTCTGCTGATTGCTCGTCCGGGCGCTGGCCAGGTCTTTGCTGACCTGATCCGGAGCGGCAAGTTGGTCGGCCGGTGCGGCGAGTTTTTCGCCCAGCCAGCTACCCGACTCTCCACCTATCCAGCTCCCTGCCAGTCCGCCGACGACCGCGCCTACCGCCCCGCCAATGGCAGTGACAAGGACCGGGCCGAACAAGGTCCCCACAGCAGCGCCCATGGAAGCACCTGCCGAAGCCCCCGCCCAACCGCCGCCCGCAGCTCCCAGGCCAGTGCCGAGCATCTTGAGGTCGCCGCTCATCGTGCCTTCAATCACATCGGGGGCGGCCTTTAACGCAAATGCTCCAGGTAAAAAACGCTTGAATACGCCCAATGAACCGCTCATGCCTTTCAGAGAATTGCCGGGGAGACGGGGAGCCTCGCCGCCCAATACTCGCTTGGCCGCCTGACTGGTCATCTCATCCATCACGGCTTTGAACAGCGCCTCCACCAGCGGTTTGACCGCTGCTGCAACCAACACGATTGCAGCAGTGGCTTTCGGTGAGGTTTCAGCAGATTCGCTCAAGCTATCAACCAGGGAACCAAGCGGGTGAAGCAAGCTATTCGTCACAGGTGCCAGCGCATTGCCCGTGGCCACCGTCAAGCGATCAGTCCTTGCGCTCATAACGTTCAACTGGCCTTGCCGGGTTTTCGACAGCGCGAGTGCGTCTTGCCTTACCGAGCCGTTGTTACCCAATTCCGACGTCGCGTACTGGGCGGTATCTTTCACCTGCCAGAAGGCGCCATTCACATCGGCAAGGTTTTGCGCCATGCGCAGTGCCGCTTTATCACCATTGCCAAACAGGGTGAAGGCAAGCGTCGGGCGTGTCTCGGCAGGTTGCGCGTTCAAGGCCGCGAGCACCGACATCACCGTGCCAGGTGCCGCGTCCTTGTCACGCAATCCACTCGCCACCGCTTTCGGCTCAAGACCCAGTTGCTTCCACGCTGCCCGCTCGGTTTTGGAGGCCTGATCTCCCTTGCCCATGGCAGTGGCGATGTCTTTCAGCGCTACGCCGGCTTCATCCTTCTGCGTACCGGTATTCAACAATGCCGTCGTTAACGCGGCGGCTTGCGCGGGTGCCAGGCCTGCTGCTGTAGCAGCACTACCATCACGCTGCAAAACGGCGCCGATGTCAGCCGCTTTCGCACCACCGGGTATCTTGCCCAGATGGTTGACTGCATCCGCTAGGTCAAAGGCTTGAGCACCGTTGAGCTTCATGGACGTGCGCCAGCCGACCATCATCTCAGCGACATCCATGGCCGGCATCTTGAACGCCGATGCGGCGACGCCAGCATCACTGGCGAAGCGCAGCAGATCAAACCGTCGGTCCGAAGCATCGGGCAGATCACCAGCGATTCCTGCCTTGGCGGCAAGACTTGCAATCCTCACCAGATCAACCGCTTTGGTCCCTCCGGCAGCCACCAGCGCAGAGCTGGCAATGTGCTGGGTTGACTGCGCCATCTCTTCGCTCTGGCGCGGGGTAAACTGGCCTGCCTGCTTCAGTTCGGCCCTGGCTAAATCCATCGCTATCGCGGGTTTAAGCAGGTCCGGCGGTTCGATACTGCTACCCGACTTGCCCGCACTCTTCTGCTCGCAGGCTGACGCACACTTTTCACCGGCTCCCGTCGTCTGCGGTAACAATCGTTGCGACGAAAGCTTTAAGGTCAACGACTCAATAGCCGTTGTCAGCAGCCCGAGCTTGATCCCGACATTTTCCAGCGCCAGACCGAGGCCAGGCATTTGATTCCTGGCGGAGGGGCCCGTACCTTGCGCTGACATAACGCTTATGGCTGCGGTAGTCAGGCTGGTATTTGCGAACGCCAACCCACCGTTATCGATGGCTGCGTATTTGAGCGAATATCTATCGTCCGCCATCCCGCTTACTCCTGTTTCACGCCAAGGCGAGTGATCGCAATGTCGTAGCGGCGCAATGCCTTGCCGGCGTCCCATTCCAGAATGTCCGCCTCACTTACCGGGTAAATGAGCGGCACCACATCGAGGATTACTTCGATGTCGCGTTCCGAAAGTAGTCCGCCGGTTTGTTTAAAAAATCGTCGATGCGTACCTGAAGCTGTGTCCAGTCGGGCACGGTCAACAGATCCAGATCGGGAAGCATCAACCCGGTGCAATGGGCGGTGATGAACTCGGCGCGTTCCTTGGCCGTCTTCAGTTTTTTCATCGCTTTGGTGGCACGCAGTACCGGCATTTCCAGGGTCAGAGAGGTCAGGCTGCAGCCCGCTGCATCGAGCGGTTGCAGCAATTGCACTTGGTCGGGATTGTCCGATGCGGCTTCAGTGTCCCGCTGTAGAAAATACGACGCCGGACGAGTCGACATCTCATGCACGTACTGCGCGATGCTCACGTAGTCCGGGCGCTTGAGCTGGTCGAGCTCCTTGACCGACAGGCCGGTGGCCAATTTCGCCAGCTCGAAGAACTGGTCGTCCTCATCATCACCGGCACGGGCCAGGGCTTCTTTTTGTGCAGCGTAAAACAACGGTTTGAGCTGAATCTGCTCGAGTGTCGATTGGTCGGCGGCGGTGATCGGCGACAACAAGACGTGAACAGGTGGTGTCCAGGACATGAATTGAATTCCTTGGGTGTGCAACCTGTGGGAGCTATGTGGCGAGGGGGCTTGCCCCCGTTGGAGTGCGAAGCGCGCCCAAAAATCTTCATAGCTGTCGAGATTTTGGGGCTGCTACGCAACCCAACGGGGGCAAGCCCCCTCGCCACATACCTCGCTCCCACAGGGACTGCGTTTAACGGAGTTGCATGGGGATAGTGCGAGGGGTTACGGAATCAAAACAGCGCGGCGGGCATCACCGAGAATGTCCACGCCGTTGAGCACGAACTTTTGCGTGCGCACGTCGATGTCGATCACGGGGATGCCGTTTTCGAGACGGTTGTAGGTGCGGCAGGACAGCTCGAGGGTGGTCTTGGGTTTATCGTTCATTTTGAGGACGGCTTCCTCAAGGGATTTCAACTTGCCGCCAACGGTGTGGTAGGTAAACCAGGTGTTACCGTCCTGATCCTGACCGGCTTCACGCACGTTCAACAGAATGTCGTCGCCCAGCTTCACGCCGAGGGCGAGCATGATCTCCGGTCCGGCGCCTTGCAGGATCAGCGTGGAGGTCAGCGCCTTGCCACTTTTGGCCATTTCTTCGCCAATGAAGCGGCCGCCGACCATGTTTTCCATCTCGAACTCGATCTTCGGCGGGGTGAACTCTTCCACGGTCGCCGACAACGGCAGGCCTTGTAGGGTGGCCGCGATGGCCTGTCTTACGCGGTTGGTAAACATTAGAGAACATCCTCCAGGAACTGCTCGATGATTTCATCGCGGGCGTTGAGTTGATAAACCATGTGTTCGTTCGGCGCGTAGCGGCCGTAGTCGATGACGATGAACCAGGTGCCGTTCTTGTACTTCTCGACACTGTTCAATTCCGGGTGCAGGTACACGCTGCCGCCGGGGATGGTTTCGTCGGCGACCAGGGTTTGCAGCCAGTCGTTGATGCGCTTGACCTCCTGATCCATGAACGACTTGGTCAGGTTCTTGGCCATGGCTTTCTGGCCAGCCTTGACCAGCTTGCGGCTGATCGCATCTTCGAGGCCGACGTAGCTGATGAACTTGCCGGTGATGGAGCGGTTACCCAGCAGCGAGAAACCGCCGAGGATGGTTCGGGCGTAGTAGCTGATGCCGTAGCGGTTGAGCAGATCGCCTTCGGTGGAGGTGTCGAGGATGTTGTATTCCACGACCCGCGACACGTCCTCGGCATAGGTCACCTGGTTGCCTGGGCTCTCCCATTGCTTGACCTTGGCCAAGGCCGCGATGGCGAGGCTCGATGGCGACAGAAACACGTTCTTCTTCGCCGCTTTGGAGTAAACGGCCGGCATGTTGTGCACGACCAGGCAACGGTCGAAACCGAGGTCCGCACCGCCCAGTTCCTGGCTGTAGGTCACTTGATCGGCCACCGCGGCATCCTTGCCGTCGAGTACCACCCGCGCCTTGATACGCTTGCCAAACGAGGCGAACTCGCTGGCCACGGCTTTGGTGCCGGTGAAGCCTGGTGCGCCGATGATGGTCAGGTCTTCCGGGACGCCGCTCAGTGCGGCCAGGCCCAGTTTTCGACCAGTCAGAGGCTCAACGCCGCCGATCACGTTATTCATAGTATCCGCCGGGGTGGCGCCCTCTTCAACGATGACCACATAGACCGGCACCTTGACCACTTTCAGGATCTGGAACACCGCGTGAAACAGCGTGCCCGCCTCGGTGCCAGTCGGATCGAGCAGCGCCTGTGTGGTGAAACTGTTGATGCGGAACGGCGCATTACGGGGAATCAGCGGATCGGCCTTCGGCGCGGTGCCGATCAGACCAATGACGTTGTCGCCGAGGCCGCCCATGGCCTCAGGGGATTCAGTGGCATTGACGGTGATGCCGTTGTGCTCGAAGTTCAAAACCTCAGCCATGTTATTCAGCCTTCTTGGCAGCGGCCTTCACGGCCTTGGTGGATGTGGATTTCAGCTCCAGGCGACCGGCGCTGAGCAGTGCGTTGGCCTCGACGTCGAGCAGCTCCAGCTCTTGTCCGGTGATGGACCAGTGACCGCGTCCGGTGGGGAACGGGACGAGGACGGTGTAGGTTTGGCGGATAGACATTTGCGAATTTCTCCAGACGCAAAAACACAAAAGCCCCGTCATGGGGTGTTGTGCGGGCGAAAAAAAACCGCTTTCGCGGTGGGGGTTACTTCACGAAGGCCGGGAGTTCCGGCCACACCAACTCAGCAGGGTGTTCAGCCATCTCAGGAATATCCCGCAGCGCCTTACGGTAAGCGGTGACCTGTGCCAGTTGGGCAGCCGTGACCGGATAATCCGGCAACTGAGTAAAATCCGTCGCGCGCAGAAGCTGATCGCGACGGGTACGAACCGCCGCCCATTCGATTTCAGGAAACGGCACTGCGAGCGGCATTTGTGTGCTGCTGATGACAGGTGTATCAGACATGATTAACTCCTTAACTAAATGCTACAGTTTCAGCGAGCGACAACTTGGTTTTAAGATCACCCAAATTAAACAAACGGCCGTTACCGACTCGCATGGTGTCGATGCGTACGGTTGTGTAATAAATATTCGGGACCAGAATACGCATAATGATATTCCCATTAGCGTCAACATAAACAGCAGGTGTCATGTTGCCGAACGTCGATACATTTTGCAGTGTACGAGTGGGTTGATAGCAGTAACCAACCAACGTCTCCTCAATGATCTTTGCCGTTCCGTAGCTATAGCCCTTGATATTAAACCAAAACATTTCCGAATTGACGTTGATGTTTAGCGGGACTTTGAAATGCATGTAAACATTTAAGCTGACGCCCAGGTCCGTCGAAACAAAGTCGCCCTGCGCGCCCACGGCCTGCACACCTCCTGTACCCGTGACGAACCCTTGCAGCAAGTTACGGCGAATGGTTCCAAGTGCTGCCGGGTCTCCTTCAACGTCCTTGAGATTGCGCCATTCATTGAACTGGCTCAGTGCAGTGGTCATGGTGCCATTGATGCTACCAATCTTTCCATTGACGACAGTGGTCAGGTTATTGGCCGCCGTCACTAGCGATGCGACAGTAGTTTCTAAACTCACGTTTCAAATTCCTATGCAATTAATCAGGTCGGCATAGTATTCAGGTACGAATACTTTCCATGTGAACACTTCGTATCGTCTTACTTGCTTTGCAGCGACATCACTCGAAGCAGCAACTCGACATGTCGTACCATGTTGTCAATATCGGCGCAGGCGAGCGCTGTAAATTCTTCGCTTAACAGAATGTTGAGATTTTCCGATCCCACAATCACCGTTACGCTTTCCGCTGGCAACGGTGAAACATCCAATGTGAACTTTTGCAGGACTCGAGCGGCGGCGGCCTTATACGTCAGCAATTTTCCGGCAACGGAATAAACCGCAAGCAAAGTGCCGCTGGCAAGATAAAAGCCGAATTCACCAATTTCATATTCATCCGGGCCACTGAACAGCGCCCCCATCCGAAGTTCCCCAGCGCCCAGGTCCTCATAATCAACAATCGCCACCCGCTGGCGCTCATCACGAAGAGCCGTTTCCGAACCATTCGGGTCATAACGCGCCGTGCCGGCTCCGATATGGGTAATTTCTCCTTTCAAGCCTTGGTTTTTTGCCTGTAACACTTCTGCCAAACCGGCGGAAGTGAAGCGAACCAAGCGCGTAATTTCATCTGTCATGGCAGCGCCTTGAGGTCGTCGTTCGTTAATGGTTTAGCACCAGGAGCCCCCGGCGCAGGTAAGTCCGGCCCTTAACTTTGACCGGGAAGTGCGGCGCGAAGAGGCAACTCGCCAACCGAAAGCGGTACCCACATCGCACTGCTCAACACCAGCGAGCCCCTGAGTTTTACCTCAGGCAAAGCGGCTGGCTGGCTGTCGTCGCGGATAGTCAGCCCAGGATCGGCCGCGGCAGTCATCCGCAGACCACCGTGTGTTTCATGGACGATGGTGATAGTTGCTTCGTCGCGCTCGCTTTTGGCCGCATTGATGCGGCGAATCAAGCGCGTGTGATCGCCGCTCGACCAACTGCGCCCGATAATCGCCTGAACGTCGAAGGTGTAGGGATTGCCGCGCGGCCGCTGTTGGTACCAAGGCGAGATGTAGGGCGTAAAACCCATCGACTCGACAGCGTGACTCAACGCTTTGTCAGTGCCGGCCTGACGCTGGATTTGCCAGGAAAGCGCGACCGTCAGGCGCTTTTCTGATTCGCTGGCCTCCGTGTCCCACTCGCCGACTCCGCGATCCAGCGCAAGGTACGGAAGGAATTCGAAGGGCGCGGCGGACGGTTCCATCAACTCTGGAAACGGAGGCTCGATGCGCTCAAGCAATGTGCCAAAGCCAAGATCGAGGGCTTTTTCCAACGGTGAACTGTTGGCAGGCAACAGGCTCGGACGAGACTTGTCGTCACTCATAACGTATTCACCTCGACCTCTACGCCCGTGCAATAAGGTGCTTCGAAGGCAGTTGTCACAATTGGCTCGACCGGCTCGAGGATCTGCAACTGAACCGCGCCGGCACTGTGCAACGTGTAGTCGATCCAGCTCGGGTCGACCCGCCCTTCAAGTCGATGGCAGCTGTCGGCATACGCCTGCAACTGCTGCTGCGCGGCCACCTTGGTCAACCCGGAATCAGGCCCGGCGTTGATCTTCGCCACGACATGGATTTTGTAGGTCTTGATGTGCGCGCCCTGCACCGTGACAAGGTCTGTTTCAGGGCGCACATCGGGTCGGGCGAAATGCTGGCGAACCCCGTCAAGCAACGCTTCGGAGGGCGTGCCATCACCCTCGCGGGCCAGTACGGTGACCATCACCTCGCCGGGGGCAGTGCGGCGTCCGTTGCCGTCCTTGACCTGAGCGGCGTAGCCGTCCGGGTCGAACGTGTAGGTGACCGTCACCACGCCCGCAGCAGCGGTTTCCACCTTGACGGTTGGTCGCTCACCGAGGGTGAACACCTCTCGACGGTATTGCATGCGCGACCCTGCCGCCGGTGCATGGGGCGCCAGGTAGTAACGCAGCCGGGCGTCATCGTCGCTTTCATAAACCGGGGCCACTGGCGGGAATGCCGCCGGATCGCCCGGATCGAGTAATTGACGCTCAAGGCCCATGTCCGCCAGTCGCGCATCAAGATTACTCCCCGTCGCCCACCACGCCAGCATCTGCTTGATCCGGGCGTTGTATTTGCGCTCGTGGATTTGCAGGCGCACACAAAAGGCTTCAAGGGCCAGGGTCAGCAACTCGCTCTCGTTGTCGAGGCTGACTTTGAGTTTTTCCGCACGCTCGGGAGAACGGGCGCCGACGTACTCAACGACAAACGTCTTGAACTCCGCGAGCAAATCTTCGAACGCTTCGACGGTGACGATCGAAGGTTCGGCCAGCTGATTCTGGCCAGGTATCAACATGCTCATGTCACCACCTCGAATGTCTGATTACGGTTTTTCCAGAGGCCCGCGAAACGCAGCAACAGCCCTGCTCCGTGGCGGCTGGCAACAATGACCTGCGGCTGGAAATCACCAATGCCATTTTGCTCGTTGTAAAACGCCTGCGCCGCATGGCTCTGGGCAAGCATCAGCAAATCGTCGCCGAGGTTTTGTCCCAAGAGATTCGGGATCAACGAGCCATACAAAGGACGCTTCTGACGAGTGCCCAAAGGCGTGGTCAACGCCCGGGTCGCGCGTTGTACAAACTGCGGCCAGTCGTCGACCGTCACGCCGGTGTTTCTATCGATTCCGATCATGGAAAACTCTTTATGCAGTGCTAATGACTCGCCCCTGGTGATCCACCACGGGGCCGCTCAGGTGCACACCGGAGGCGTCGAGCACTAAGCCGGTCGCGCCCAGTTGCAGTTGGATCGCCTCAGGCGTCATGACCAACCGGGCCGGACCGATGCTCAGTTCGAGCGCTTCACGAGTGCCGGCGAATGTGGCCGGTCCGTTTTGCCAGCGCAGGGTATGACTGGCGTCGTCGTAGCCACTTTCGGTGCCGTCCTGATAGCGGCGTCGCGTCAACGACGCCTGCGTTGAGACCGGCGGAAACTGGCCACCGTTGAGGCCGAACAACGCGACGGACTGGCCGCCGCTGTCGCCGCCGCCATGGTTCAGCAGCACGCACTGTTCACCGACGGAGGGAATGCGCGACTCGCTTTGCGCCCCGGCACTCGGGTTGAAAAAGCGGATGGCCGGGGTCAGCAACTCACCGTGGCGGACCTTGCACGTGTTGCTGGCCGGATCGACTTCCTCACACACGCCAATGCGGCAGAGGCTGTCGGTACGCCGATGCAGGTCTTCGATTTCGGTTTCCATTTCGGCCAGGCGTTCGATGAGAGGGCCCAGTTGCTGGTTGAACAGTGCGTCGAACATGGATTACTCCTCGAGTGGCTGGTACTGGTCCGGATCGTCGATGTTCGACACCTCCCAGGTACGGGCAAATTTCGGAGTGCCCAAAGGGTCGTCCAGCAGTAAAGGGCCGAGGTACAAGGTCTGGCTGAAGGAAACGGTCCAGGTGGTGTATTCCCGGGCGCCGCTGATGAACGTGGACGCAATGCCATCGATGTTCATCGGCAGATCGCATTGATCGGCGGGCAGTTTCCAGCGATTGTCAGTGATCAGGTTTTTCAGCTGGCAGCCCAGATCGCAGGCGGCCAGCGCGGAAACGGGCGAGACGACCTGCAACGAAACGGTCATGGCATGAGCGATGCGTCCGTCATTGCTACGGTCACCCGGCGCGTTGTGTTCCAGCGCAATCAGAACCCAGTCGGTATCAACCGTACTGTCGAAGTCTTGATGGCTGGTTACTTTCAAACCTGCAATGGCAGCGAGCAGCGCCTCGGTGACGGCGTAAACCAACTGCGAAGGCTTTTCGATGATGGCGGGCATTAATGGCCTCCTTTTCTTTTTAGCGATGCGAAGATCAACGAGGCCTGGTCACTGTCGATCAGAGCCAGAATCGCGCGGCGGCACGTCGCAAACACCGATTCGCTTGGCCGCCCAGCGCTCATAAAGTCCGATGGCCACGTCCGCCCCGGCCATCGCCGTCAGACAGCCAAACGCACCCGCAGCCCACATCGACATGCCCGCCGCGTACAACAGCATGATGGCCGACACCCCGCAGACCATGCAGGCTCCGGATCGCAACGCCAGGCGCCGCAGCAATGACCAGCCGCGAGCGCCCTCCTTGTCAGCGCGCCACATTTCACCAGACACCCCACCCACCAGCGCGAGGACGATGACGAGCCAGATCGGCATGTCCAGCAACGCTTGTTGCTCGTTTGTCATGTCACGCCTCCCAGGGGGATTGATGCGTGCTTGAATGGCACGACGTGAAAAGGCATTGAAAAAACCCGGCGAGCGCCGGGTTCTTCGGTATTGCATTGCTATCCGTTGCAACGGCTTGAACGAACTGATGGATTACCAGGGCACGACGGGCCAATTGATGTTTCGCGGATAGTCCGGTTGATTTTTCACTTCACTCACGGCAACGACGTATTGCTTGTATGCCAGCAGCAAAGTTTCGTCCGACGGTGTGGCGATGCCGAGATCAACCTTGTATGGCAAAGGATTGAACATCAGCCAACGGCCTGCCTCTTCCAGCAGTTGCTGTGTGCGACCAAGCGCCTGATTGAGCAGCTCTTCGTAGGTCGGTTCGGTAAATGTCCAGACACCGTTGATTTGCTCTGCCTTCCATCCCACCTGGATGTCCGTGTTACCCGTTACATCAACCCAGATAATCCACGGTGCGTTGGGAATCGGCGCTTGGTCGGCGTCGACCAGTGCGGTGACCGCTCCCTTCATCCCGTCTACGCATGCATATCGGTTCATCTTCCAACTCCTTGTAAGGTTTGCAGCGGATGCTGCTTTTCATTTCTGCAAGCCGGGTCGCGCAGCGACAGCCCTTGCACGAGCTGCGGACGGGTTATGCGGTTTTTGTCTTGTTGCGATTTCAGATCGTGTTCAAGGCAGCTCGGGCCAGATAATGGTCAGCGGAAAGCCAGGCTGTTTATTGACCTGATTGAAGGCGATGCAGTACTCCTTGAAAGCAAGCAGGTAAGCCTGCTCCGCGACCGTGGCCACGCCCAGGTCGACTTTGAATTGCAATGCCAGGGACTCAACGCTGGCCGTGACATTGTCGAGTCGCCGGACCTTTTCATTGCGCAGTTGCTCACCGAGCGGCGAGCTTGGATAAGGGAAGCCCGAGTTGAAGCTCCATACACCGTCGGTGTTGACGGCGTTGTAGGAGTAGTCGACCTGGTTGCTGGACAACCCGGTGACCTCGACCCAGAGCTGGTCGGACGGAAACTCGTCAGCGATCGGGTTGACGGTCTGGAAGATGTTGTCGACTTTGCCGCCGACAATGCGTGCGTACTTTTTCATGCTTATGTCCTTATTGTTCACCGGCATCCCGGTATCGCGACTTCTGCCCCGAGGTAGGCATTCCAAAAAGCCCGGCGCGTGCCGGGCTTTTCAGTAATGCGGTCCTTCGCGTTGATCTTTCGGCGCTACTGGCGCGGTACGGATCCATTCAGATTGTTTTTCCGACCGCGGTCCCTGCCCGCCGGATAACTGCTTCTGGTGCTTTACGCTGCACACCCGGGTCAGTTGCCAACCCTCTGAACCGTTGAGGCCGGTTCATCGCTGCCTTTGTGGTGGAACTAAAGAGCTTCGTTTCGAACCGCTTTGATGAGCGGCTTGAGACAAAGAATATGCATGGATGCATATACAGTCAATGCACAAACGCATTTATTTGTGCGCAAGGAATGCACTGACGCATTAAAGTCCCGCAGACAAAGGCGCTGACGGTTTGTGGCAGGCGAAAAAAAACCCGCTCGGAGGCGGGTTTTAATGCAGAGCGGTGAGGTTAACGGGCGTACATGCCCCACCAGAAGACGTGACCGAGGATGACGATTTGCTCTTCCTGGACTTCCTGGAAGGTGTAGTCCTCGTCCGGATGCTCATCGCGATTGAAGCTGCGCAGACGGATACCGGTGGGCAAACGGTAAAGCTGTTTTACCCGCAACTGGCCGTTGTGATTGATGGCGTACAGGTCGCCATCAACGATGTCGCCAATCCCGCACTTGCCCGCATTCACGCCAACGGTGGCGCCATCGCGCAGCACCGGCAACATGCTGTTGCCGCGCACCGTCACGCATTTGGCCTGATCGAACTGCACACCATTATGGCGCAAACTGCGCTTGCCGAAGCGCAGGCTAGAGCGCTCGCTTTCCTCGATGACGAATCTTCCTGATCCAGCAGCCAATTCAACCTCGCGAAGAAAGGGGACCGACACCTCGTCATCATCGACGGGCGTATCGTCGTCCCACAGACTTATGTCCTTGAGTTCGGAATGCAATTGATCGCGCCCGGTATTGGCGATGGCAGCGACATCCGCGCGTCCCCGCAACTGGTCGGTGCTCACGGCGAAGTACTCGGCGATCTTCGAGATGTGTTTATCCGAAGGATCGACGATCTTCCCGCTGAGGATCCGCGAGAGAGTGGATTGAGGCACGCCGGTGCGACGGTGAAGCTCCGTGGGGGAGATCCCGTGCTGATCGAGCAGCGCTCTTAGGACGGTAGAAACATTGCGTTTTTGCATAACCGGCATAGTGCTTGATCTTTTTTTGGAAGACAAATGCTGATTTGCATAGTCGTGCATTTTTTTGCGCCAGCCGGCATCCGTACCACCTTCTGCGCAAGGCGAATTGCTGTAGAATCCCGCGAAATTCAGGAGGGCGCGATGCCGACTTTATCTATACGATCTGGAAATATTCCAGCTCTCACCGGACTGCGCTTCTTCGCTGCATTGATGGTGTTTTTTTCGCATTACACAATTACTGGTGTCAACGAAAAAATCGGAACGTTCTTCGCTTCCGGGTATTCCGGCGTTGTTTTCTTTTTCGTGCTTTCCGGCTTCATTATTGCCTACACCTATCTGGACAGATTTGAATCCAGACCGCTCGTTCACACACCACGGTATCTATGGGCGAGGTTTTGTAGAGTGTACCCGCTGTACTTTTTGACGATGGCATTTGCCTGGCTTCAAGAAGGAGGTGAAAGGTCAACTGCGATTTACCTGTTGGCCCTGCAGTCCTGGCATCCGGACATACATGTCATTGGTGCACTTAATGGTCCCGCTTGGAGCATTAGCGTTGAGGCGTTTCTTTATCTTGCTTTCCCTTTTCTGCTGCCTCTATTTAATAAAGCCGGGATCATCCAGTCAAAAAACCGCCTGATCTGCATGGCCATTCTGATTATCGTGATTCAGTTCGGACTGGCGTACTACCTGTCTTTGCCACCAAGGGACAGCCTCTCCCCGGCAGATCCCAACTCTGCGCATCGTTGGCTCTACAACTTTCCGCTGTTTCGTATCCTGGACTTCAGCCTCGGTATCCTGGCCGCAATCTTTTTTGCTCGACACTCGCACATCCTGGCCAATGTGAAAATGTGGCGCGTGATGTCTTACGTCAGCCTTGCAGTCGTTCTGGCTGTGATGTCCAGCAAACAGTTTTACTACTCTGCCTATAGTTGGGACGCCGCTTACGCAGGTGCCTTTACATTGCTGATCTTGTCCCTGGCAATCGACCGCGCAGGGCACCTGAGCAAATTCCTATCTACAAAGAACATTGTATTGCTGGGGGAAGCATCTTTTGCTTTTTACATGATTCATATGATCGCCTACCCAATGTTTGCCGTAAAAACAACGAGCTCCCTTTGGATCAATATCGCCTTTGAGCTAATTTTCCTGGGTCTGATCATTACGATGTCTGTCGGACTGCATTTGACTGTTGAAAAACCATGCCGCGACTTTTTGAACAAGCTGTTCCCCAAGCCCAAGGTTGCGAAAACTGAAATGGCGGCTGCGGAGCGTTAACACATCTGCTGACTCAGCGTTCCGTCGCGGCAGGACTCAGGCCAAAAGGCGCGAGTCCCTGACACGCGGCCCATCCCTGGAGAAAATCACACCGGCGGGCCCGCGGCGGGCAGGCTGGTAGCACTCGTTATAGAGTCCAATTGGCATATGAATGATGGCGCGCAGTCAGCGCGCCGTTTAGACTCCGCCCCTCTTCAGCAAGTGCATAACGAGCCGAGTACCGAACGCATGATAAAAAATATTCAGTACCTGCGCTGTGTGGCTGCCTTACTGGTAGTGTTCGCTCATTCAAATCTTCAAATCTTCGGGGTGCCGGCGAAATTCACGGATGTCGGCGGCTTTGGCGTCGATCTGTTCTTTGTCATCAGTGGCTTCATCATGCCCTACATCTTGTTCGGCGGTTTATACAGGCACGGGTCTTCCGCCACTAACAGCGCGATTGGGTTCTTCTGGCGCCGTATTGCGCGGATCTTGCCGATGTATTTTCTGGTGACGGCAACGGCAGTGCTGATTTCGTACCTGGTAATGTCTGGCAGGTTCCAAAATCCAGACAATGATCTGATGTACACCTTCAGCCCTTCGCGGGTTGATTGGTCGTGGTTCGTTGAGTCGATAACTTTTACTCACTGGGATCGCGCGCCGATCCTTGGCGTTGGCTGGTCGTTACAAGTTGAATTCTTTTTTTATCTGGCCATCACTTTCGGCTTGTTGCTGGGCGCGAAAAAACTGGAATCCATCGAGTTCGCCATTATCGGATTCTTTTTCGTGTTTATTCTTTTGGGGTCAATAAACACCACTAACAGCATTATTGCTCAGAACTTCAGCAGCCCGTTGGTTATCGAGTTCTTGTTGGGGATGTTCTTGTACAGGATGGTTTCGAGCGGTCAACTAATGAACAAATATGTGGCGATAATAACTATAGCTCTGTTTCTACCTGCCTTCATGTATATCGAATTGAAAGACGTGATCCGCATCATCATCCCAAGCCTGGACCGCGCGGTTCAGTGGGGATTCCCAGCGCTGTTGCTGGTGTGGGCGGCGATCAGCCTTGAGGGGAAGGTGAAAAACTTCAAACTGATAAGCCTGCTGGGGGACGCTTCATACAGCCTGTATCTGGTGCATGCGATTGTTGCCCCACTGTACATTTTCTACATGCACAAACTAGGCATCTCGCAGGCGGTAGGCCCGGCTATATACTTACTATCGATGCTTATCATTTGTAGCGCTGCGGGAATAGCAGCTCATTTGTACGTGGAAAAGCCTATCAATATTCTTATTAAGAAACACACAGCGCGCCGCCGGGTACTTTCTGACGCATAAAAAAGCGGCGCCGGGCCGGATCGCTTATAAACAGCCGTCAAAACATTCGTATCGAAAACAAAAACATTCCTGCCAAATTTTGTTGCGCCGCTCTTCGTCCGCAGCGAAATGACTCGAGAAAATATCTTTCACACAAAGCCCTATCCAAGATCCCATAGCACGAAGCACAACCGTGGCCAATGCTCCCAAGCCTACGGGCAAACCCGGACCCAGCCATGTTAACCTTACGCCATAAGCCAATAGCGGGAGACGACAGGTTCGCAAATTGCGAATCGAACGCCCCATATTAGTCCCACAACATTGAGCAAATCCCCCTAAGCCACTGATGAATAAAGTAATTTCTGACTTGTCCAGCCACACCCCGATGATGCAGCAATACTGGCGCCTGAAGAACCAGCACCCCGACCAACTGATGTTCTACCGCATGGGTGACTTCTACGAGATCTTCTATGAAGACGCGAAGAAGGCCGCCAAGTTGCTGGACATCACCCTGACCGCCCGCGGGCAGTCGGCTGGTCAGGCGATTCCGATGTGTGGGATTCCTTACCACGCAGCGGAAGGTTACCTGGCGAAACTGGTCAAGCTCGGCGAGTCGGTGGTGATTTGTGAGCAGGTCGGCGATCCGGCTACCAGCAAAGGGCCGGTAGATCGTCAGGTGGTGCGGATCATCACGCCGGGTACGGTCAGTGATGAAGCGTTGCTGGATGAGCGTCGGGATAACTTGATCGCGGCGGTGCTGGGTGACGAACGTCTGTTCGGCCTGGCCGTGCTGGACATCACCAGCGGCAACTTCACCGTGCTGGAAATCAAAGGCTGGGAAAACCTGCTGGCGGAACTGGAGCGGGTCAATCCGGTGGAGCTGATGATTCCGGATGACTGGCCGAAGGACTTGCCGGCAGAGAAACGCCGTGGGGTTCGTCGCCGTGCGCCGTGGGATTTCGAACGCGACTCGGCACTGAAAAGCCTTTGCCAGCAGTTCTCCACACAGGACCTCAAAGGTTTCGGCTGCGAGAACCTGACCCTGGCCATCGGTGCCGCCGGTTGCCTGCTCAGCTACGCCAAGGAAACCCAGCGCACCGCCCTGCCGCACTTGCGCAGCCTGCGGCATGAACGCCTGGACGAAACCGTGGTGCTGGATGGCGCGAGCCGTCGCAACCTGGAACTGGACACCAACCTGGCCGGTGGGCGTGACAACACGCTGCAATCGGTGGTTGATCGTTGCCAGACGGCGATGGGCAGTCGTCTGCTGACCCGCTGGTTGAACCGGCCGTTGCGCGATCTGAAGGTTTTGCTGGCACGCCAGACCTCGATCACGTGCCTGCTCGACGGCTACCGTTTCGAAAAGCTGCAACCGCAGCTCAAGGAAATCGGTGACATCGAGCGGATCCTGGCGCGAATCGGTTTGCGTAATGCCCGTCCTCGCGACCTCGCTCGTCTGCGCGATGCCCTCGGTGCACTGCCTGAGTTGCAAGTGGCGATGACCGAGCTTGAAGCGCCGCACATCATTCAACTGGCGAAGACCACCAGCACCTACCCGGAACTCGCGGCGCTGCTGGAGAAAGCCATCATCGACAACCCGCCAGCGGTGATCCGTGACGGCGGCGTGTTGAAGACAGGCTACGACAGCGAACTCGACGACCTTCAATCGCTGAGCGAAAACGCCGGGCAGTTCCTGATCGATCTGGAAGCACGGGAGAAGGCGCGCACCGGTCTGTCGCACCTGAAGGTCGGCTACAACCGCATTCACGGCTACTTCATCGAGTTGCCGAGCAAGCAGGCGGAGTCGGCGCCGGCCGACTACATCCGCCGCCAGACGCTTAAAGGTGCCGAGCGTTTCATCACGCCAGAACTGAAGGCGTTCGAGGACAAGGCGTTATCAGCCAAGAGCCGCGCACTCGCCCGCGAGAAGATGCTTTACGAAGCGCTGCTCGAAGACCTGATCGCCCAGTTGCCGCCGCTGCAAGATACCGCCGCGGCCCTGGCTGAACTGGACGTGCTGAGCAACCTTGCCGAGCGCGCCCTGAACCTCGACCTGAACTGCCCGCGCTTCGTTGACGAGCCGTGCATGCGCATCACCCAGGGCCGTCACCCCGTGGTCGAGCAAGTGCTGACCACGCCGTTCGTGGCCAACGACCTGAGCCTCGACGACAACACGCGCATGCTGGTGATCACCGGTCCGAACATGGGCGGTAAATCCACCTACATGCGTCAGACAGCCTTGATCGTGCTGCTGGCGCACATCGGCAGCTTCGTGCCGGCGGCCAGTTGCGAATTGTCGCTGGTGGACCGGATCTTCACCCGGATCGGCTCCAGCGATGACTTGGCGGGCGGGCGCTCGACCTTCATGGTCGAAATGAGCGAAACCGCGAACATTCTGCACAACGCCTCCGAACGCAGCCTGGTGCTGATGGACGAAGTCGGTCGCGGCACCAGCACCTTCGACGGCCTGTCCCTGGCCTGGGCCGCCGCCGAACGCCTGGCCCATCTGCGGGCGTATACGCTGTTTGCCACCCACTACTTCGAACTGACAGTGCTGCCGGAAGCGCAACCGCTGGTGGCCAACGTTCACCTCAATGCCACCGAGCACAACGAGCGCATCGTGTTCCTGCACCACGTGCTGCCCGGGCCTGCCAGCCAGAGCTATGGCCTGGCGGTTGCACAGTTGGCCGGCGTGCCGAGCGAAGTGATCGTGCGTGCTCGCGAACACCTGGGTCGACTGGAAGCGACTGCCCTGCCCCATGAAGTTCCTAAACCGACTAAGGGCAAACCGGCCGCGCCACAGCAGAGCGATATGTTCGCCAGCCTGCCGCACCCGGTGCTGGATGAACTGGCCAAACTGGATCTGGACGACATGACACCGCGTCGTGCATTAGAAATGCTCTATACACTAAAGACACGGATCTAACGCACTTGCCTGCAAGCTGTTAGAATCTCGCGCGGTTTGGGATGCTGCGGGCTAATAGCCTGGCCTGCAGACTATCGCTCCCAAACCTGGCGACCCCAACGTGAAGGGGCTCCGCTGCCGCCGCCTGAGGAGAAAATTAGAATGACCTTCGTCGTCACCGACAACTGCATCAAGTGCAAGTACACCGACTGCGTAGAAGTCTGCCCGGTGGACTGCTTTTACGAAGGCCCGAATTTCCTGGTGATTCACCCGGATGAGTGCATCGACTGCGCACTGTGCGAACCAGAATGCCCTGCCGTGGCCATCTTCTCTGAAGATGAAGTACCGGCTGGTATGGAAAACTTCATTCAGCTGAACGTTGAGCTGGCCGAAATCTGGCCAAACATCACTGAGCGCAAAGATCCATTGCCCGATTCCGCTGATTGGGATGGCAAGCCAGGCAAGATCGAACACCTCGAACGCTGATTACCCCCGCGTTCTTGAAAAGGCCCCTCGCGGGCCTTTTTGCTTTTCTGCAGGCAAAAAAAAGGGGCGGTTTGACCCGCCCACATTTTTTCCCTATTCCCTGTATTCCTTTTCATCGTCCTGATGAATCGCTCCCTGCGATGTCCTTTCCCCTCATCCTTGAAGGGCGTGTCTGTCCGTTGACACAGTTCAGATACTAGAGAATTCCCCACCGAGAGCAATCGCCAAAAATCGCCGAAACTGTCTGTCACACGCTTTAAATATTAAAAAATAATAATATAAATCAAATATATAGAGTGATCAACGAGAGAAGATAGAGGACTGCCACACTGTAAAAATAACGAACACTTACGAAAGAGTAAGCAAAGACTTACAGCGCGAGACTACAAACCTGAGCCAATCGGCATTCATTTCCCAGATAATAAAAAACCCCGAACCAGTCGGGGTTTTCTAATGCCACTCAAGCTCGTCGCTTACTGAAACAGCGACTCGCTCGACAGGCCGTTCTTCTCGAGAATTTCCCGAAGACGTTTCAGGCCTTCCACCTGAATCTGTCTGACCCGTTCCCGGGTCAGTCCGATCTCAAGGCCCACATCTTCAAGCGTGCTGCTCTCGTGGCCGCGCAAGCCGAAGCGGCGTACCACCACTTCGCGTTGCTTGTCGGTCAGCTCCGAAAGCCATTGATCGATGCTCTGGGACAGGTCGTCATCCTGCAACAGCTCACATGGATCGGTTGGTCGGTCATCCGTAAGGGTGTCCAGCAGGGTTTTATCCGAATCCGGACCCAGCGAGACGTCGACCGAAGAAACCCGCTCGTTCAAGCCGAGCATGCGCTTGACCTCTGCCACTGGTTTTTCCAGCAGGTTGGCGATTTCTTCGGGTGAGGGTTCGTGATCGAGCTTTTGAGTCAGCTCTCGTGCAGCCCGCAGGTACACGTTGAGCTCTTTGACCACATGGATCGGCAACCGGATGGTCCGGGTCTGATTCATGATTGCGCGCTCGATGGTCTGACGAATCCACCAGGTAGCGTAAGTCGAAAAGCGGAAGCCGCGTTCAGGGTCGAATTTCTCCACTGCCCGGATCAGCCCGAGGTTGCCCTCTTCGATCAGGTCCAGCAGCGACAGGCCACGATTGACATAACGTCGGGCGATTTTCACCACCAGCCGCAGGTTGCTTTCAATCATGCGCTTGCGCCCGGCCGGATCGCCACTTTGCGACAAGCGCGCAAAATGAACTTCTTCTTCCGGGGAGAGCAATGGGGAAAAGCCGATTTCATTGAGGTACAGCTGCGTGGCATCGAGTGCCCGCGTGTAATCGATATACTTGTGTTGCTTCAACGTAGCGGAGTGTTTGGATTTGGCACGAACGGAAGGTGGAGCAGCCCCTTCATCATTCGACATCGAATCCATACCGATGCCGGTCTCCATAAGGAGAACCTCATCGTCGATGTCAAACTCCGGCACTTCTTTACTGAGAGCCATTGTTATAGTCCTTTGGTGAGTTCGACCTCAAGCTCAAGCGGCGCCTTTATCCCTGGCAACGCTGGAGCCTGTTCCCTCTACGTGACGGAACAGGCTGGTAACAAATCAACGACGTGGCAGGAACTGCAGCGGATCTACAGGTTTACCTTGTCGGCGAATCTCAAAATGCAGCTTCACCCGGTCTGTACCCGTTGACCCCATTTCGGCAATTGTCTGTCCGACCTTGACCTGCTGCCCCTCCCGAACCAACAGCCTGCGGTTATGTCCGTAGGCACTGACGTAGGTGTCGCTGTGTTTGATGATGACTAATTCGCCGTAGCCCCTTAAGCCACTCCCGGCGTATACCACCGTCCCATCAGACGCAGCTAAAACAGGCTGTCCCAAATCCCCGGCGATATCAATTCCTTTATTCAAACTACCGTTTGAGGAGAACTTTCCTATCAGAATGCCATTAGATGGCCATCCCCAGCCGGTCGGGGCCGGACCGGCTGGAGGCATCGGAGCAGGGGTCGGCTTGTTGGCGACGGACGGTGCAACCACTGCTGTGCTGGTAGTTGCGCCATTCGGTTGGCGTCGGATTACCGTGGTTTTCAGCGATGACGAAGGCGCTGAATCGGTAGCGCTGGCCATCGGTGCCGGGGTTGAACCGGAGCGACCATCGAAGCGAATTGTCTGACCCGGATGGATCGTGTACGGCGTAGGAATATTGTTCCGTGCGGCGAGGGCTTTGTAGTCCCAGCCGTAGCGAAAAGCGATCGAGAACAACGTATCTTTTGGTCGAACGACGTACTGACCCGTGGTCACCGCCGGACGCTGGGCGACGCCTTTATTGCGATCGACGACACGCACATCGCTCGTTTTGGAACTGGAGCAACCAACCAGCAAGGTGCTCAAAACGAGGCCAGTCACCAGGCGCTGAAAGCTCTTTGTACCCATACGCTGCGCAATGACTGTGAGACTCACCCGCCGCTCCCTTTGTGGTGGCTGAAAATGTGGATTGCCGTGTTCCGGCACGAAATGTCGCAAGTATAACGGGCCAAACAGGCTTTACCTTTAATGAAGCGAAATCGCTTCGCGCACACGTTTGCTGCCCGCCGATGAATCCCGTTTAACTCATCGATGCCGCTGTAAGACCCGGGCAATCGAAGAGAATTCAGCGCGCCTGAACAAATGCTCAGGCCAGCGGCCCATTGAGTAGCGGCACGAAGCGCACCGACCCCAGAACACGACGTGAAAAACCGTGTTCTTCGCGGATGATCAGCATCAGTTGCTGCACCTCACCGGAGCCGACAGGAATCACCAATCGTCCGCCTGGCGCTAACTGATCGAGCAGCGCCTGAGGGACATCAGTGGCCACTGCCGTCACGATAATGCCGTTGTATGGCGCCAGTGCCGGCCACCCTTCCCAGCCATCGCCCCAACGGAAAACCACATTGCGCAGGTTCAGCTCCACCAGGCGTTCCTTGGCCCGGTCCTGCAAAACCTTGATGCGCTCCACGGAGAACACCCGTTCAACCAGTTGCGACAGTACCGCCGTCTGGTAGCCCGAGCCGGTGCCGATTTCCATCACCTTGTCCAAGGGACCTGCTTCCAGCAGCAACTCGCTCATGCGCGCCACCATATAAGGCTGGGAGATGGTCTGGTTGTGTCCAATCGGCAGCGCCGTGTCTTCGTAGGCGCGATGAGCCAGCGCTTCGTCGACGAACAGGTGGCGCGGTGTACGGCGGATGACTTCCAGCACCTTGGCGTTGGAAACCCCTTCCTCATACAGGCGTTGAATCAGGCGCTCGCGGGTTCGTTGCGAAGTCATCCCGATGCCGCGGCGCAGAATATCGTCTTGTTCACGAGCCATTAGCGCAGCCCCTCCAACCAGCCATCGAGACTTCTGAAGGCATCATTGAAGGTGCGATCCAGTTGCAGCGGGGTAATCGACACATAGCCCTGCATCACCGCATGGAAATCGGTGCCCGGGCCGCCGTCTTCGGCATCCCCGGCGGCGGCAATCCAGTATCCGGATTTGCCACGCGGGTCGACCACTTTCATCGGCGCCGCCGCACGTGCGCGGTGCCCGAGGCGGGTCAGCTGAATACCGCGGATGTGATCCAGCGGCAGATTGGGAATGTTCACGTTCAATACCGTGCGCGGTGGCAAGTCGAGGTCGGCGTGGGCCTCGACCAGTTTGCGCGCAAAGTAAGCGGCTGTGGGAAGGTTCTCCACTTGCCGTGAGACCAACGAAAAGGCGAACGAAGGACGCTCGAGGAAACGACCCTCAAGTGCTGCCGCGACAGTGCCGGAATACAACACGTCGTCCCCCAGGTTGGCGCCCAGGTTGATGCCGGAAACCACCATGTCCGGTTGGCACTCCAGCAAGCCGTTAAGGCCCAGGTGCACGCAATCGGTGGGTGTGCCGTTCAGGCTGATAAAGCCGTTGGCCAAAGTTTGCGGGTGCAACGGACGGTCGAGCGTCAGCGAACTGCTGGCGCCGCTTTTGTCCTGGTCCGGGGCGATAACCACGCACTCGGTGTAATCCGCCAGCGCAGCATAAAGCGCGGCGAGACCGGGTGCGGTTACCCCATCGTCGTTAGAAATCAGAATACGCATGGGCTGTCCGTCTGCCCCACCGGCACCAGATCAACAAGCTCGCGCACCAATACGGTGGCAAAGCATCCGGCCGGGAGGACGAATTCCAGTTGCAGAATGTCAGGCTCGGGATAATGCCACGTCAACCCACCAATGGGCAGTCGCAGGATGCGACGTTCGTGGCTCATTCCGGCGTTAATCAACCAATCGCGCAGATCCGCTTCGCGAGCGGCGATTGCCTGCTCCAGTACATGGACAGCGCCGGTCGCCGGCGAGTCACCTTCGCCCCACTGAGGACCGGTCGGGTGCAGGTCGAGAATCGCCAAGCGGGGGTCGCTGCATTCGGCTTCACCTGCCGGGAAAAAGCTGCGGCTGTCGGTGAAGGCCAGTAGATCGCCGACCTGCGCTTGCTGCCAGGTGCCATCCGCCACACGTGCCGCCAGGACTTGATTGAACAGAAAACTGCGGGCGGTGGAGAGCAGCCGCGAACGCACGTTGCGCTGCTCCGGCAATGCCTTGCGCGCGGCCCAACCTCGGGCGTCGACCACGTTCCCGCCGTCAAAGCCGAAACGCTGTGCGCCGAAATAATTGGGAATACCATGCTTGGCGATCAGTTGTAGACGCTCGTCTATCGCAGCTTTGTCGCCAGCGAATTGCGTCAGGCGCAAGGTGAAGCCATTTGCCGAGTGGGCACCGCGCTGCAGTTTGCGCTTGTGCCGACCGGTCTTGAGGATCTTCAGCGTGTCGTTTTCCGCCGCCGACAAATCAGGATCCGCCTTGCCCGGCAGTTGCACGCTGAACCATTGGCGAGTCAACGCCTGGCGATCCTTGAGGCCCGCATAACTGACGGTGCGCAATGGCACACCCGCGGCCTTGGCAATCCGCCGTGCGGCTTCTTCAGTATTCAGGCCGCGCTTTTCCACCCAGATCCACAGGTGCTCGCCATCACCGCTAAGGGGGATGTTGAGCACTTCATCAACCTGGAAATCTTCCGCCGTGGCTTTCAGAACTGCTGTGCCGAGGGCATCGCCGTAGGCACGCGGGCCGAGCAATTGCGCTTCGTTCATGCGCGCAGCAACAAGGCAACGGAATGCACGGCAATGCCTTCTTCGCGACCGACAAAGCCGAGCTTTTCGGTGGTGGTAGCTTTCACGTTCACTTGATCCAACTCAACTTGAAGATCCGCAGCAATCAGCGCGCGCATCGATTCGATATGCGGGGCCATTTTCGGCGCTTGGGCGACGATGGTGTTATCGACGTTGCCGACCTTCCAGCCCTTGGCGTGGATCAGTGCGACGACGTGACGCAACAGCACGCGGCTGTCGGCGCCCTTGTATGTCGGGTCGGTGTCCGGGAAGTGCTTGCCGATATCACCCAGCGCAGCAGCGCCGAGCAAGGCATCGCTCAAGGCGTGCAGCAGGACGTCACCGTCGGAATGAGCGAGCAGCCCGAAGCCGTGTGCGATACGCACGCCGCCCAGAGTAATGAAATCGCCTTCAGCGAAACGGTGCACATCATAGCCGTGGCCAATACGCATAAAAAAACGCCCCGATTTTTGTCAGGGCGTGATTCTACCTGCATTAGGCGCCTAGGGCGCGCCCATGATGTTGCAAGTGGTCGTCGATGAAACTGGCGATGAAGAAATAGCTGTGGTCGTAGCCCGGTTGCAGGCGCAACGTCAGCGGATGACCGGCCAGTTTGGCGGCCTGTTGCAAGGCTTCAGGCTTGAGCTGGGTGGCCAGGAAATCATCGCGATCACCTTGATCGACCAGCAGCGGCAACTTCTCGTCGGCCTCGGCGATCAACGCGCAAGCATCCCATTCACGCCATTTCGAGCGGTCTTCGCCCAAGTAACGGGAAAAGGCCTTCTGACCCCAAGGGCAATCCATCGGATTGTTGATCGGCGAGAACGCCGACACCGATTGATATCGCCCCGGATTGCGCAAGGCGCAGACCAGCGCACCGTGGCCACCCATGGAGTGACCGCTGATGCCGCGTTTGTCCGAAGCGGGGAAATGGGCTTCGACCAATGCCGGCAATTCCTGCACGACATAGTCATGCATCCGATAGTGCCGCGACCAAGGTTCCTGCGTGGCATTCAGATAAAACCCGGCGCCGAGACCGAAGTCCCAGGCACCGTCCGGGTCGCCGGGCACATCAGGGCCGCGAGGGCTGGTGTCCGGCGCGACGATGATCAACCCCAGCTCGGCGGCCATACGCATCGCGCCGGCCTTGTGCATGAAATTCTCGTCGGTGCAGGTCAGGCCGGACAACCAATACAGCACCGGCAACTTGCCGCCCTGCTCCGCTTGCGGCGGCAGGTACACGGCGAACACCATGTCGCAGCCGAGCACATCGGAGCGGTGCTTGTAGCGTTTGTGCCAGCCGCCAAAGCTTTTCTGGCAGGAGATATTTTCCAGGCTCATGACTGACCTCAGAAATGGATGACGCTACGGATGCTTTTGCCTTCGTGCATCAGGTCGAAAGCCTTGTTGATGTCTTCCAGACCCATGGTGTGGGTGATGAACGTATCCAGCGGGATTTCGCCGGTCTCGGCCATCTCGACGTAGCTTGGCAACTCGGTACGACCGCGCACGCCACCGAACGCCGAACCGCGCCAGACGCGACCGGTGACCAGTTGGAATGGACGGGTAGAGATTTCCTGGCCGGCACCGGCCACGCCGATGATCACCGACTCACCCCAACCCTTGTGGCAGCACTCAAGTGCGGCGCGCATCAATTGCACATTGCCGATGCACTCGAAGGAAAAGTCGACGCCGCCGTCAGTCATGTCGACGATAACTTCCTGGATCGGACGGTCGAAGTCTTTCGGGTTCACGCAGTCGGTTGCACCGAGTTGCTTGGCGATTTCGAATTTGGCCGGGTTGATGTCGATGGCAATGATCCGCCCTGCCTTGGCTTTGACCGCGCCGATCACAGCTGACAGACCGATGCCGCCGAGACCGAAAATGGCCACGGTGTCACCCGGTTTTACCTTGGCGGTATTGAGCACCGCACCGATGCCGGTGGTGACACCGCAGCCCAGCAGGCAGACTTTTTCCAGCGGCGCTTCTTTCGCAATCTTGGCGACCGAGATTTCCGGCAACACGGTGTACTCGGAGAACGTCGAGGTGCCCATGTAGTGGAAAATCGGCTGGCCTTTGTAGGAAAAACGCGAGGTGCCATCTGGCATCAGGCCCTTGCCTTGCGTGGCACGAATCGCCTGGCACAGGTTGGTTTTGCCCGACAGGCAGAATTTGCACTGGCGGCATTCCGGGGTGTACAGCGGGATCACATGATCGCCGACGGCGACGGAAGTCACGCCCTCGCCGATCGCTTCAACCACGGCGCCACCTTCGTGACCGAGGATCGACGGAAAGATGCCTTCCGGGTCAGCGCCCGACAGGGTGTAGGCATCGGTATGACAAACACCGGAGGCCACCACACGCAACAGAACTTCACCGGCCTTGGGCATGGCGACATCGACTTCGACGATCTCGAGGGGTTTCTTGGCCTCGAAGGCAACGGCAGCGCGCGACTTGATCATGTGGATTCTCCAGTGAATAAAAACGAGACAGGCAGTGTAATACAGCGCCTTACGAGGAATAATCCGGACAAAAGCAAAACATTATTGCCATACAGGGATAATCCTTGATGTCCGAAAACCGCTGGGAAGGGATTGACGAGTTCGTCGCCGTGGCCGAGTGCAGCCAGTTCACCGCGGCTGCGGAACGGCTTGGGGTTTCGTCCTCTCACGTCAGTCGACAAATCGCACGCCTCGAAGAACGCCTTCAGACGCGGCTGCTGTACCGAAGCACCCGTCGGGTCACGCTGACCGAAGCCGGGCAAACCTTTTTGCAGCATTGCCAGCGTTTGCAGGACGGTCGCGAAGAAGCCTTGCGCGCAGTCGGCGACCTGACCAGCGAACCCAAGGGCATGCTGCGCATGACCTGCGCGGTGGCGTACGGCGAACGCTTCATCGTGCCGCTGGTGACGCGCTTCATGGCGCTCTATCCGCAACTGCGCGTCGACATTGAACTGAGCAACCGCCCTCTCGATCTGGTGCACGAAGGGCTGGACCTGGCGATCCGCCTCGGTCGTCTTCAGGATTCACGACTGGTCGCCACACGCCTGGCACCGCGGCGCATGTACCTGTGCGCATCGCCGTCCTACTTGGAACGGTATGGCCGCCCACACAGTTTGTCGGAGCTCAGCCGGCACAATTGCCTGATCGGCAGTTCGGACATGTGGCAACTGGAGCAGAACGGGCGGGAATTTTCGCAACGGGTGCAGGGAAACTGGCGCTGCAACAGTGGGCAAGCAGTATTGGATGCGGCGCTGCAGGGGGTTGGGTTGTGCCAGCTGCCGGATTACTACGTGCTGGAACATTTGAACAGCGGTGCTTTGATTTCACTGCTGGAAGCGCATCAGCCGCCGAATACGGCAGTTTGGGCGCTTTATCCACAGCAGCGGCATCTGTCGCCGAAGGTGCGCAAGCTGGTGGATTATTTGAAGGAAGGTTTGGCGCAAAGGCCGGAGTACCGGAGCTAAATGTTCATTTCAGTGCCGGACTTGTTGTCTGAGCAACCGCTTTCGCGAGCAAGCCCGCTCCCACATTTAACCAAGTTCCTTCAGAAGGAATGCAGTGAAGTGTGGGAGCGGGCTTGCTCGCGAAAGCAATCTGACAAACACCAACGAATCAGTGGCGGTTAGCCCAACGCTGTCGCAGCCATTCGAGGTCTTCAGGGCGTGTGACTTTGAGATTGTCGGATCGACCTTCGATCAAACGAGGAGCCAGACCCGCCCACTCCATGGCCGAAGCTTCATCCGTCACCAACGCATCCGCCACCAGACTGTCCGCCAATGCCCGGTGCAACGCACCAAGGCGAAACATCTGCGGCGTATACGCCTGCCAGATCACGCTGCGATCCACGGTTTCAACCACGCGACCGTGCTTGTCGACCCGTTTCAAGGTATCGCGTGCCGGCACTGCCAGCAGTCCGCCGACAGGATCATCCGCCAATTCGCTTAGCAGCTTGTCCAGATCATCACGGCTCAGGTTGGGCCGCGCAGCATCGTGCACCAGCACCCAATCTTCATCGTCCGCACCCTGCGCATGCAAATGCAGCAAGGCATTGAGCACCGAACCGGAACGCTCGTCGCCACCGTCAACCCGCTGAATACGCGGATCGGCAGCACACGCCAGGTTTGGCCAATAAGGATCATCAACAGCAAGACTGACCACCAACCCCTTCAGGGCAGGATGATCAAGGAAACAGCCGAGGCTGTGTTCGAGAATAGTGCGCCCGCCCAGTTGCAGGTATTGCTTGGGACGGTCCGCGGCCATACGGGCACCGACGCCCGCGGCAGGAATCACGGCCCAGAAGGCCGGTAACGACTGGATCATTGGGCCAACTGGTAAAGGGTTTCACCGTCCTTGACCATGCCCAACTCATGGCGAGCCCGCTCTTCAACGGTCTCCATGCCTTTTTTCAACTCGCTGACTTCAGCGTCCATGACCCGATTGCGCTCCAGCAATCCTTCGTTCTCAGCGTGTTGATCCGCGATCTGCTGAGTCAGCTCGGCCACTTGCGCCAGACTGCCATTACCCACCCACAGGCGGTATTGCAGGCCAGCCAGCAGCAGGAGCAAGACGAGGAACAACCAATTGGGACTGCGCATCGAATATCAGGTATCCAGTGGAAAAAGACAGCCATGCCAAAACTATGAAGCTTCTGATAGCACGAAGCCTGGAAGACCCAGGCTTGTGCTCTTAAGGCATCAGATTAGTGGCAAAAACGTCGCTGTAGCGATTTTTCCGACACAATCCGGTGTCTTTTTTACGCTGTAGCAATCAGCCGCGGAATTCGCTGCGACCGTTGTACTTGGCTTTGCCATTCAACTGCTCTTCGATACGCAGCAGTTGGTTGTACTTGGATACGCGGTCCGAACGGCACAGGGAACCGGTCTTGATCTGGCCAGCCGAGGTGCCCACGGCCAGGTCGGCAATGGTCGAATCTTCGGTTTCGCCGGAGCGGTGCGAGATCACGGCGGTGTAACCAGCGGCCTTGGCCATCTGGATGGCTTCCAGGGTTTCGGTCAGGGTGCCGATCTGGTTGAACTTGATCAGGATCGAGTTGGCGATCTTTTTGTCGATGCCTTCTTTCAGGATCTTGGTGTTGGTCACGAACAGGTCGTCGCCGACCAGTTGGACTTTCTCGCCGATCTTGTCGGTGAGGATTTTCCAGCCAGCCCAGTCGGACTCGTCCAGGCCGTCTTCGATCGAGATGATCGGATAACGCTCGGTCAGGCCTTTCAGGTAATCAGCGAAACCTTCAGCGGTGAACACCTGGCCTTCGCCGGACAGGTTGTATTTACCGTCTTCGTAGAATTCGCTGGCCGCGCAGTCCAGTGCCAGGGTCACGTCGGTGCCCAGTTTGTAACCGGCGTTGGCCACGGCTTCGGAGATCACTTTCAAAGCGTCTTCGTTGGAAGCCAGGTTCGGTGCGAAACCACCTTCGTCGCCAACTGCAGTGCTCAGGCCACGGGCCTTCAGAACGGCTTTGAGGTGATGGAAAATCTCGGTGCCCATGCGCAGGCCTTCCGAGAAAGACTTGGCGCCAACCGGCTGAACCATGAATTCCTGGATGTCGACGTTGTTATCGGCGTGCTCGCCACCGTTGATGATGTTCATCATCGGAACCGGCATCGAGTAAACACCCGGGGTGCCGTTCAGGTTGGCGATGTGCGCGTACAGCGGCAGGTCCTGATCCTGTGCTGCTGCCTTGGCCGCGGCCAGGGAAACGGCGAGGATCGCGTTGGCGCCCAGGGAACCTTTGTTTTCAGTACCGTCGAGCTTGATCATCGCGTGATCCAGCGCTTTCTGGTCGCTTGGGTCTGCGCCTTTCAACAGGTCGCGGATCGGACCGTTGATGTTGGCGACGGCTTTAAGCACGCCTTTGCCCAGGTAACGGCTCTTGTCGCCATCACGCAGCTCGAGCGCTTCACGCGAGCCAGTGGAAGCACCGGACGGCGCGCAAGCGCTGCCGATGATGCCGTTATCGAGAAGCACGTCCGCTTCCACGGTGGGATTGCCACGGGAGTCGAGAACTTCACGACCTTTGATGTCGACGATTTTTGCCATTGTTGTAAACACTCCAAAGTTGACGAAAACGACGCAGCTAGAGGAAATCTTTTACCGTCGGCAAGTGGTGTGCAGCGGGCAGACTTGCGGACGATAAGGCTCAGGCCCGAGGGCCTGAGCAACAAATCGTGCGGTACTTTACCGGAGAAATGAGGTTTACGCGGTCTCTACCGTCGGAAAACTCTTCACCAGTTCGTCCAGGGCTTTGAGCTGGGCCAGGAATGGCTCCAGTTTGTCCAGGCGCAAGGCACAAGGGCCGTCGCATTTGGCGTTGTCCGGGTCCGGATGGGCCTCGAGGAACAGACCGGCCAGCGACTGGCTCATGCCGGCCTTGGCCAGATCGAGGACCTGAGCGCGACGGCCGCCGGCGGAATCGGAGCGACCACCGGGCATTTGCAGCGCGTGGGTCACGTCGAAGAACACCGGGTATTCGAACTGCTTCATGATGCCGAAGCCGAGCATGTCGACGACCAGGTTGTTGTAGCCGAAGCTCGAACCGCGTTCGCAGAGGATCAACTGATCGTTACCGGCTTCCACGCATTTGCTCAGGATGTGTTTCATTTCCTGAGGTGCGAGGAACTGGGCTTTCTTGATGTTGATCACCGCACCGGTCTTGGCCATCGCGACAACAAGGTCGGTCTGGCGCGACAGGAAGGCCGGCAGCTGGATGATGTCGCAGACTTCAGCGACGACCGCGGCCTGCTCAGGCTCGTGGACGTCGGTGATGATCGGCACGCCGAAGGCTTGCTTGATGTCCTGGAAAATCCGCATGCCCTCTTCCAGGCCGGGGCCACGGTAGGAGGTCACGGAGGAACGGTTGGCCTTGTCGAAGCTGGCCTTGAACACGTAAGGGATACCGAGTTTCTCGGTAACCTTTACGTACTCTTCGCAGACCTGCATCGCCATGTCGCGGCTTTCCAGCACGTTCATGCCACCGAAAAGCACCATTGGCTTGTCGTTGGCAATCTCGATATCGCCTACACGGATGATCTTCTGCGCCATTGGAATTACGCCTTCTTCTGGTGTTGAACCAAAGCTGCTTTGACGAAACCGCTGAACAACGGGTGACCGTCGCGCGGTGTCGAGGTGAACTCAGGGTGGAACTGGCAAGCGACGAACCATGGATGATCCGGGGCTTCAACCACTTCGACCAGCGCGCCATCACCGGAACGACCGGAGATTTTCAAGCCGGCTTCCATGATTTGCGGCAGCAGGTTGTTGTTCACTTCGTAGCGATGACGGTGACGCTCGACGATCACGTCCTTGGCGTAGCAATCGTGCACCAGGGAACCCGGCTCCAGCAGGCAATCCTGAGCGCCGAGGCGCATGGTGCCGCCCAGGTCGGACGCTTCGGTACGGGTTTCGACGGCACCGGTGGCATCTTCCCACTCGGTGATCAGACCCACGACCGGGTGACCGCTGGCGCGATCGAACTCGGTGGAGTTGGCGTCTTTCCAGCCCAGCACGTTGCGAGCGAACTCGATCACGGCCACTTGCATGCCCAGGCAGATGCCGAGGTACGGAACCTTGTTTTCGCGAGCGTATTGAACGGCGGTGATCTTGCCTTCCACGCCACGCAGACCGAAGCCGCCCGGTACGAGGATCGCGTCGACACCTTCCAGCAGCGCAGTGCCCTGGTTTTCGATGTCTTCGGAATCGATGTAGCGCAGGTTGACCTTGGTGCGGTTGCTGATGCCGGCGTGACTCATCGCTTCGATCAGCGACTTATAGGCGTCCAGCAGTTCCATGTACTTGCCGACCATCGCGATGGTGACTTCGTGTTCCGGGTTCAGCTTGGCGTCAACCACGGCTTCCCACTCGGACAGATCAGCGCTGCCGCATTGCAGGCCGAAGCGTTCGACAACGAAATCGTCCAGGCCCTGGGAGTGCAGGATGCCCGGGATCTTGTAGATGGTGTCGGCGTCTTCCAGCGCGATCACCGCACGTTCTTCAACGTTGGTGAATTGCGCGATCTTGCGACGCGACGAGATGTCGATCGGGTGATCAGAGCGGCACACCAGCACGTCTGGCTGCAGGCCGATGGAACGCAGTTCCTTGACCGAATGCTGGGTTGGCTTGGTTTTGGTTTCGCCGGCCGTGGCGATGTACGGCACCAGTGTCAGGTGCATCAGCATCGCGCGCTTGGCGCCGACTTCGAAACGCAATTGACGGATGGCTTCGAGGAACGGTTGCGACTCGATGTCACCCACGGTGCCACCGATCTCGACCATGGCCACGTCGGCATCGCCCGCGCCCTTGATGATGCGGCGCTTGATTTCGTCGGTGATGTGCGGGATCACCTGGATGGTTGCACCCAGGTAGTCACCACGGCGCTCTTTGCGCAGGACGTGTTCGTAGACACGGCCGGTGGTGAAGTTGTTGTTCTGGGTCATGGTCGTGCGGATGAACCGCTCGTAGTGGCCCAGGTCCAGATCGGTCTCGGCGCCGTCGTGGGTGACGAACACTTCACCGTGCTGGAACGGGCTCATGGTGCCCGGGTCAACGTTGATGTACGGGTCCAGCTTCAGCATGGTGACCTTAAGTCCCCGCGCCTCCAGGATGGCCGCCAATGAAGCCGAGGCAATGCCTTTCCCCAATGAAGAAACAACACCGCCCGTGACGAATATGTAGCGCGTCATGAAAAACCCTAGAAGTCTGCGTTAAAGCGGTCCGAGCCGCCGGGGAAAGCGAAGGAAGGCCGAAGCCCCCGATCACCTGCATTAATCACAGTGCACCTTTCAAAAAAACCGCCGCGTTGGGACAGACCGGCAGATGAAACACCGGTACGTTGCTCGCTACACATTTTTTGGAATCGCCCAGCAAAGACTGCTTGGTAATCGGCAACTTCTGTAATTCAGGCGAATCCACAGAAGTTGTATCAAGAAGGGAGCGTAGTCTACCGGAAAGCCCCTTTCAGCTCAAACCTTGATCTTCGCTCAGTGGGTCCCAATGCAAATGCCAGCCCTGCGGCTCACAGCCATCGAGACCCCGCAGGCTGGCCACCGCCAGCAATTGCGTGTCTCGGTAGAGCAGCGGCAATCTGCCACGGACGAAGCCTGGAACACCGCGTTCGTTGAGCAAACGCTTGAGATCCCGGTGGCCGCGATCAGGCAGAGTCATGACCTCTCCCCCCTCACGATAGCGGATCTGCAGCGAGCCATCGGGGATTTGGCCAGTGAACGTCAGTACGCCATTTTCCGGTAACACCAGCGCTGTCGAGGGATCAGCCCATGCGCCGGCGTGTGGCGGATTGCGCAGCCATGCGCCGGAGAGCCACCAGATACGCCCCCCCGCCCGATGCAATTCGCCACCGGCCAGCCGCCAGACTGGACGTGCATCTCCAGTGGCATCGCGCAAATCGTCCCAACCCGACCAATGGTCGCTGTCCGGGAGCCGTGTCAGTGCTGTCAGCCAGTGACTCAGTGCGTTGCGCTGGCGCGCGGCAGAGAGTTTTGCCAGCGGCGCCAGATCCAGAGACGGCACACCCAGCCAATCGAACTCACTGACGGTGCTGGCGCTGGCCAGATCGATTTGTGCCAGTTCATCGAGCAACCCCTGCGCTTCGCTCAGATGCGAGGCGCTGCGGGCCATGGTCGCCATGGCTTGCGGCCAGCGCTCGGTCAGGACCGGGAACACTTGATACCGCAGGTAATTGCGCGAGAATTGGTGGTCCTGGTTCGTTGGGTCCTCAACCCACTTCAACTGATGCTCAGTCGCGTAAGCCTCAAGCTCGGCGCGCGCGACATCAAGCAACGGACGCAGAAGATGCCCGCGACCCAGGACCCGCTCGCGAGGCATGCCCGACAACCCTCTCACCCCTGCCCCGCGCAACAGCCGGAACAGCAGGGTTTCCGCCTGATCGTCGCGGTGTTGCGCGGTCAGCAGCAGTTCATTGGCCTGAGTGGCTTCAACGAAGGCGCCATAGCGCGCATCCCGGGCGGCACGTTCAAGGCTGGCGCCGGGCTGAACCTGAACGCGAACCACCTGTAGCGGCACACCCAACGCGTCACAGACCGACTGACAATGTTGTGGCCACGCATCAGCCGCAGCCTGCAGGCCGTGATGGACATGAATGGCGCTGATCGCGGGCAGGGATTCGGTTTTTGCGAGATGGACGAGGAGGTGCAGCAGGACGGTGGAGTCGAGACCGCCACTGAAGGCGATGCGCCAGGCCTTAGCGTTGCGCCACGGTTTCAGGTTCAGGAGCAGCCTGGCCGGTAGATCAATCATGGGCCGACTCATATCGATCACTCCACACAAAACAAATGTGGGAGCGGGCTTGCTCGCGAAGAGGCCATCACATTCAACATCATCGTTGACTGACACACCGCCTTCGCGAGCAAGCCCTCTCCCACATTCAGGCCGAGGTCAGATCAGAGACCGTAGCTCATCAGACGCTCGTAACGACGGGCCAGCAGCGCTTCGTTATCGAACTTCTTCAGCATCGCCAGTTGCGAGCTCAGCTCGGCACGGATCGAAGCAGCAGCAGCCGCCGGATCGCGATGCGCGCCGCCCAATGGCTCGCCGATCACCTTGTCGACGATGCCCAGGCCTTTCAGGCGCTCGGCGGTGATGCCCATGGCTTCTGCGGCGTCCGGTGCTTTCTCGGCGGTTTTCCACAGGATCGAAGCGCAACCTTCCGGCGAGATCACCGCGTAAGTCGAGTACTGCAGCATGTTCAGTTGATCGCAAACGCCGATCGCCAGAGCACCACCGGAACCACCTTCACCGATCACGGTGGCGATGATTGGAGTTTTCAGGCGGGCCATGACACGCAGGTTCCAGGCAATCGCTTCGCTCTGGTTGCGCTCTTCAGCGTCGATGCCAGGGTAAGCGCCCGGGGTGTCGATGAAGGTCAGGATCGGCATTTTGAAACGTTCGGCCATTTCCATCAGGCGGCACGCCTTGCGGTAGCCTTCCGGACGCGGCATGCCGAAGTTGCGGCGAACTTTCTCGCGTACTTCACGGCCTTTCTGGTGACCGATGATCATCACCGGCTGATCGTCCAGACGGGCAATGCCGCCCACGATCGCAGCGTCGTCCGAGAAGTGACGGTCGCCGTGCAATTCGTCGAACTCGGTGAAGATGTGTTCGATGTAGTCCAGGGTATACGGACGTTTCGGGTGACGCGCGAGACGTGCGATCTGCCAGCTGGTCAGCTTGCCGAAGATGTCTTCGGTCAGCGTGCTGCTTTTGTCCTGCAGGCGGGAGATCTCATCGCCGATATTCAGCGAATTGTCGTTACCGACCAAGCGCAACTCTTCGATCTTGGCTTGCAGGTCGGCGATCGGCTGTTCGAAATCTAGAAAATTCGGGTTCATAGGCGTCCGTCTTGGGTCGACGTCCAAGAGAGCTTGGGCCGGCCGGTTGTCTATTCGCGCCCTACCTTAAGGGACAGGCGCGTTCAGGTCGAGATTAAAAATTCAGGTCGAGATCAGGGCCTTCGGCGGAACCTGACCGTCAACGGTATTGGAGGAAGACGTTGTCTCGCCCGAACTGGTCACGCAAGGCTTGAATCAACGCATCCGCCGGATCGATTCGCCAGGTCTCGCCAAACTGCAGCAAGGCCTTTGCATCGGGGCTCGTGTACTCCATGGTGATCGGGCACGCGCCGCGGTGACGCTTGAACAACTCACCCAGCCAGCGTAGCTGATCGCCCTTCAAATCCTTGGTCTGCAGTTTCAGGCGCAGGCTTTCGGCGAGGTTGGTGCGCGCATCTTCCATGCTCATCACCCGCTTGACCCGCAGCCGCAGGCCGCCGGAGAAGTCGTCGTTGCTGACTTCACCTTCGACCACCACCATCGCGTCGGTCTGCAACAGCGACTGCGCGGAATGGAACGCCTCGGCAAACAGCGAAGCCTCGATCCGACCGGAGCGGTCATCGAGGGTGATGAAACCCATCTTGTCGCCCTTTTTGTTCTTCATCACCCGCAAGGCGATGATCATGCCCGCGACGGTCTGCGTATCGCGAGCCGGCTTCAGGTCGATAATGCGCTGGCGGGCAAAACGGCGGATCTCGCCTTCGTATTCGTCGATCGGGTGACCGGTCAGGTACAGGCCCAGGGTGTCTTTCTCCCCTTTCAGGCGTTCCTTGAGGGTCAGTTCCTTGGCCTTGCGGTTATTGGCGTAGACATCGGCGTCTTCTTCGACGAACAGACCGCCAAACAGATCGACGTGGCCGCTGTCTTTGGTACGCAGGGTTTGTTCGGCGGCCTTGATCGCCCCTTCCATGGCGTTCAGCAGGACCGCGCGGTTGCGGTCGATATTGGCCTGATAGGCTTTCTGCTCGTCATGGAAGTAAGGCCCGAGACGATCCAGAGCACCGCTGCGGATCAAACCGTCCAGGGTGCGTTTGTTGATTCGCTTGAGGTCGACACGGGCGCAGAAATCGAACAGGTCCTTGAACGGGCCGTCCTGACGCGCCTCAGTGATCGCTTCCACCGGCCCTTCGCCGACACCCTTGATCGCGCCGAGGCCGTAAATAATCCGGCCTTCGTCATTCACCGTGAACTTGAACTCCGAAGTATTCACATCCGGCGCGTCGAGACGCAGCTTCATGGTGCGAATTTCTTCGATCAAGGTCACGACCTTGTCGGTGTTGTGCATATCCGCCGACAGTACTGCGGCCATGAACGGCGCCGGGTAGTGCGTTTTCAGCCACGCGGTCTGGTACGACACCAGGCCATACGCGGCGGAGTGGGATTTGTTGAAACCGTAACCGGCGAACTTTTCCACCAGGTCGAAAATGTTACCGGCAAGGTCAGCGTCGATATTGTTGGTCTTGCAACCGTCAATGAAACCGCCGCGCTGCTTGGCCATTTCCTCAGGCTTTTTCTTACCCATGGCCCGACGCAGCATGTCCGCACCGCCGAGGGTGTAACCGGCCATGACCTGGGCAATCTGCATCACCTGTTCTTGATACAGGATGATGCCGTAAGTCGGTGCCAATACGGGCTTGAGGCCTTCGTACTGGTAGTCCGAGTGCGGGTACGCCAGTTCGGCGCGGCCGTGCTTACGGTTGATGAAGTCGTCCACCATGCCCGATTGCAACGGGCCCGGACGGAACAGGGCCACCAGTGCGATCAAGTCTTCCAGGCAGTCGGGCTTGAGCTTTTTGATCAGCTCTTTCATGCCGCGTGACTCGAGCTGGAACACCGCGGTGGTTTCAGCTTTTTGCAGCAACTGGTACGTCGGTTTGTCATCCAGCGGGATGAACGCGATATCCAGCGGCGGCTCATCGACCTTGGCGCGGTCGCGGTTGATGGTTTTCAGTGCCCAGTCGATGACCGTCAGGGTCCGCAGACCGAGGAAGTCGAACTTCACCAGGCCGGCAGCTTCAACGTCGTCTTTGTCGAACTGGGTCACCAGACCGTCGCCGGCCTCATCGCAATAGATTGGCGAGAAGTCAGTCAGCTTGGTCGGGGCGATTACCACACCCCCGGCGTGCTTGCCGACGTTACGCACAACGCCTTCAAGCTTGCGCGCCATTTCCCAGATTTCCGCGGCTTCCTCATCGACCTTGATGAAGTCGCGGAGGATTTCTTCCTGCTCGTAAGCTTTTTCCAGGGTCATGCCGACTTCGAACGGAATCATCTTCGACAGACGATCCGCCAGACCGTAGGACTTGCCCTGTACTCGCGCCACGTCACGGACCACAGCCTTGGCGGCCATGGAACCGAAGGTAATGATCTGGCTCACCGCGTTGCGACCGTATTTTTCGGCCACGTAATCGATCACGCGGTCACGGCCGTCCATGCAGAAGTCGACGTCGAAGTCGGGCATGGAGACCCGTTCCGGGTTAAGGAAACGTTCGAACAGCAGGTCATATTCCAGCGGATCGAGGTCGGTGATCTTCTGCACATAGGCCACCAGCGACCCGGCACCCGACCCCCGGCCAGGCCCCACCGGCACGCCGTTGCTCTTGGCCCACTGGATAAAGTCCATAACGATCAGAAAATAACCCGGGAAACCCATCTGGATGATGATATCCAGCTCGAAATTCAGCCGGTCGACGTAGACCTGACGCTTGGATTCGTAATCTTCGGTGGTGTCTTTGGGCAGCAGAACGCTGAGGCGCTCTTCCAGACCGTCGAACGAGACCTTGCGGAAATACTCGTCGATGGTCATGCCATCAGGGATCGGGAAGTTGGGCAGGAAGTGAGTGCCCAGCTTCACTTCGATGTTGCAGCGCTTGGCGATCTCGACGGTGTTCGCCAGCGCCTCGGGAATGTCGCTGAACAGCTCGGCCATTTCCTCGGCGCTTTTGAGGTATTGCTGATCGCTGTAATTCTTCGAACGCCGCGGATCGTCGAGGGCGCGGCCCTCACCGATGCAGACGCGGGTTTCGTGAGCGGCGAAGTCTTCCTGCTTGATGAAGCGCACGTCGTTGGTCGCGACCAGCGGCGCACCGATTTTTTCGGCCAGGGCCACGGCGCCGTGCAACTGTTCTTCGTCGTTGGGGCGGTTGGTACGCTGGATTTCCAGATAGAAACGATCCGGGAACACGGCCATCCATTCGCGGGCGAGGATTTCCGCTTCTGCCGGATTGCCACTGAGCATGGCCAGGCCGATTTCGCCCTCTTTCGCCGCCGACAGCATGATCAGGCCTTCGCTGGCCTCGGCCACCCACTCGCGCTCAATGATGACCGAGCCATTGCGCTGGCCGTCGATGAAGCCGCGGGAAATCAGTTCGGTGAGGTTGCGATAGCCGACAGCGTTCATCGCCAGCAGGCTGATCCGGCTCAGGGCGTTGTCCGGATCCTTGTTCGACAGCCACAGGTCGGCGCCGCAGATCGGCTTGATGCCTGCGCCCATGGCCGCTTTATAGAATTTGACCAGAGAACACATGTTGTTCTGGTCGGTGACCGCAACGGCGGGCATGTTCATGCCGACCAGGGTCTTGACCAGCGGCTTGATCCGCACCAGACCGTCGACCAGGGAATATTCAGTGTGCAGGCGTAGATGAACGAATGAAGCCGGCATAGTGATCCTGTCTGTGAACATGAAGACAACAAGGCCCGGATTGTACCGGGCCTTGGTAAAAACATCAGCCTTGCGACTAACTCTCGATCAGGTTTTCGCGAGCCTCGTAAGCCAGGCGCACCGGGGCGAACGAACGGCGATGAATCGGCGTCGGCCCCAGGCGGGCCAGGGCTTCCAGATGAACGGGGGTCGGGTAGCCTTTGTGGCCGCCGATCCCGTAACCCGGGTAAATCAATTCGAAAGCAGCCATTTCACGATCGCGGCTGACCTTGGCCAGGATCGATGCGGCAGCGATAGCCGGCACCTTGCCGTCGCCCTGCACCACCGCTTCGGCGCGCATGGACAGTTTCGGGCAGCGGTTGCCGTCGATCATCGCCAGTTTCGGCTGGATGTGCAGGCCTTCGATGGCGCGCTGCATGGCCAGCATGGTGGCATGCAGGATGTTCAGCTCGTCGATTTCTTCGACTTCGGCCCGGGCAATGCACCAGCTCAGGGCTTTTTCGCAGATTTCGTCGTAGAGCTTTTCGCGCCGGGCTTCAGTGAGCTTCTTCGAGTCGTTCAGGCCGAGGATCGGCCGATTCGGATCGAGAATCACCGCAGCCGTGACCACGGCACCGCAGAGCGGACCGCGACCGACTTCGTCGACACCGGCAACCAAATCTTCGACTTCAGCGACCAAGGTGAAATCCAGCCCCATCTGCATGCTTGTCTTACTCATTGTACTTGGCCGATCAGTTTCAGCACGGCATCCGCCGCCTGGTTGGAGGCATCCAGGCGCAAGGTCCGGTGGATTTCGTCAAAGCCGCGGGTCTGTTCTGCGCCGCCCTCGATCAACGGCGACAAGGTTTGGGCCAGGGCCTCAACCGTCGCATCGTCCTGCAGCAACTCGGGTACTAAAAGGCGCTGGGCCAACAAGTTTGGCAGGGAGATGTAAGGGCTTTTCACCATGCGCTTGAGAATCCAGAACGTCAGCGGCGCCAGGCGATAAGCGACCACCATCGGCCGCTTGTACAACAGCGCCTCAAGGGTCGCCGTGCCGGAGGCAATCAACACGGCGTCGCAGGCTGCAAGGGCAAGGTGGGATTTGCCATCGAGCAGGGTCAGCGGCAGATCGCGACCAGCCAACAACTCTTCAAGCTGCACGCGGCGTTCCGGACTGGCGCAAGGCATGACGAACCGCACACCTGGGCGCAAGGCCCGCAGGCGTTGAGCGGTATCGAGGAACAATGCACCGAGACGGCCAACTTCACCGCCACGGCTGCCCGGCATCAATGCAACCAGCGGCCCGTCGGGCAAACCGAGTTCAGCCCGTGCGGCGGCGCGATCGGCTTCAAGCGGGATCGCATCCGCCAGGGAATGCCCGACAAACCGCACCGGCACGCCCTTCTCTTCATAGAACTTCGCTTCGAACGGAAACAGCGTCAGCATCAGGTCGCAGCCTTCGCGAATCTTCAATACCCGCTTCTGCCGCCACGCCCACACCGACGGGCTGACGTAATGCACGGTCTTGATACCGGCCTGACGCAGCTTGAGTTCGATATTGAGGTTGAAGTCCGGAGCATCGATGCCGATGAACGCGTCCGGCTTTTCGGCGATCAGGTCGGCGATCAGCTTTTTACGACGCGCCATCAGCTCGCGCAATCGACCCAGCACTTCCACCAGGCCCATGACCGAAAGACGTTCCATCGGAAAATAAGAAGTCAGGCCTTCGGCCTGCATCAACGGGCCACCGACACCGATGAACTCCACCGCCGGATGCTGAGCCTTGAGTGCGCGCATGAGGCCCGCACCCAGAATGTCACCGGAAGCCTCACCCGCCACCAGCGCAATACGCAGATTAGCCATGATTAACGTGTGATGCCGCGGGTCGAAGACTGGATGGAATCACGGAACACCGCGACTTCCGGGAACTGGTCCGAGGGCTCGGCCAATTCGGCGAGCGCCTGCTCAACCGTCAGGCCCTGGCGGTAAACCACCTTGTAGGCACGACGCAGGGCGTGGATCGCGTCTTCGCTGAAACCACGACGGCGCATGCCTTCGAAGTTCATGCTGCGGGCTTCGGCGGGGTTGCCGAACACCGTGACGTACGCTGGAACGTCCTTGCCAATGGCGGTCCCCATGCCGGAAAAGCTGTGGGCACCGATGTGGCAATACTGGTGGACCAGGGTAAAACCGGACAGGATCGCCCAGTCTTCCACATGCACGTGGCCAGCCAACGCGGTGTTGTTGACCAGGATGCAATGATTGCCGATCACGCTGTCGTGGCCGATGTGGGCATAGGCCATGATCAGGTTGTGATCACCCAGAGTCGTTTCCGAGCGGTCCTGAATGGTCCCGCGGTGAATCGTCACGCCTTCACGGATGATGTTGTGGTCACCGATGACCAGACGGGTTTCTTCGCCTTTGTATTTCAGATCGGGCGTGTCCTCACCTACCGAAGAAAACTGGTAGATGCGGTTGTGCTTACCGATTCGGGTCGGGCCCTTGAGAATCACATGCGGCCCGATCACTGTCCCCTCGCCGATTTCCACACCTGCGCCGACGATCGACCATGGGCCGACCTCGACACCTTCGGCCAGAACGGCCGTCGGATCGATGATTGCGCGAGGGTCAATCAAACTCATAGTTTGCGTTCCGCGCAGATGATTTCAGCGGAGCAGACTGGCTTGCCATCGACCGAAGCCTGGCACTCGAACTTCCAGATCTGACGCTTGCAGCTGATGAAGCGGGCTTCGAGGATCAATTGGTCGCCTGGAGTGACGGGCTGGCGGAAACGCAGCTTGTCGGAGCCGACGAAGTAGTAGAGCGTGCCGTCGGCAGGCTTCACGTCGAGCATTTTGAAGCCAAGGATACCGGCAGCCTGAGCCATCGCTTCGATGATCAGTACGCCCGGCATGATTGGATGCGCAGGGAAGTGACCATTGAAGAACGGTTCGTTGATGCTGACATTCTTGTAGGCGCGAATGCGCTTGCCTTCCACATCCAGATCCACGACCCGGTCCACCAGCAGGAACGGGTAACGGTGAGGCAGGTATTCGCGAATCTCGTTGATGTCCATCATTTCGGGGGGAAGCCTATGTAAAGATTGGGAGCGCGCGACTGACGCGCACCCCTCTAGCAAATCAAGGAGGCAGTCTAGCGGCTGTGCACACTTGATATGGAAATGGTATCAGCCATCTGATGAAGCATTACCGTCAGGGGTCACGTCCCCTACACGCTTTTCCAGCTGTCGCAAACGTCGTGCGATGTCATCGAGCTGACGGATACGGGCCGCGCTTTTGCGCCATTCGGCTGCTGGTTGCATCGCCGTACCGGAAGAATAGGAACCCTTTTCGGTAATCGAGTGGGTCACCATGGTCATCCCGGTGATAAATACGTTGTCGCAGATTTCGATATGCCCCACCAGCCCTACGCCACCGGCGAGCATGCAATGCTTGCCGATTTTGGTGCTGCCGGAGATTCCCACGCACGCGGCCATGGCGGTGTGATCGCCGACCTGCACGTTGTGGGCGATCTGAATCTGATTGTCGAGCTTCACGCCGTTACCCAATACGGTATCGGCCAGCGCGCCGCGGTCGATAGCGGTATTCACGCCAATCTCCACATCATCACCGACCAATACACCACCGATCTGGGCAATTTTCTGCCAGACACCTTTCTCGTTGGCAAAACCGAAGCCTTCGCCGCCAAGTACGGCACCGGACTGAATCACGACCCGTTTGCCGATGCGCACGTCGTGGTACAGCGTGACCCGTGGGGCCAGCCAGCCGCCCTCGCCGATTTCGCACCGAGCCCCGATGAAGCAATGCGCCCCCACGGTGACACCGGCAGCGATACGCGCGCCGCTTTCGATCACCGCAAAGGCACCGATGCTCGCAGCCGGGTCAACCACTGCGTCCGCAGCCACTACCGCTGTCGGGTGAATACCGGCAGGCGCCTTGGGCTTGGGATCGAACAGATGGGAAATACGTGCGTAGGCCAGGTACGGATCAGGCACCACCAAGGCATCGCCGGCAAAACCTTCAGCGTCTGCGGCCTTCAGCAACAGGGCTGCGGCCCGGCAGTCCACCAGGTATTTACGGTATTGGGGGTTTGCGAGAAAGCTCAACTGAGCTGGGCCAGCCTCTTGCAAAGTGGCTAGCCCAGTAATTTCTTTCTCCGGGTCGCCACGTAGTGTGGCGCCGAGGAACTCGGCCAACTGGCCGAGCTTTATAGTCGCTGTCATGGATTACTTCAGCTGATTCATGCGCTCGATAACCTGGCGAGTGATGTCGTACTGAGGTTTGACATCAATCACTGCGCCACGCTCGAAGACCAGGTCAAAAGCACCTTTCTTGATGACTTCTTCCACAGCGCTGTCCAGTTTCGGCTTGAGCTGCTTCAGCATTTCACGGTCGGCAACGGCTTTGGCTTCGTTCAGTTCCTTGGATTGGAACTGGAAGTCGCGGGCCTTTTGCTTGAACTCGAGCTCAAGACGTTCACGCTCGCCTTGCTGCATCTTGTCGCCGCCGGCCATCAGACGGTCCTGGATACCTTTGGCGCTGCTTTCCAGCGTCTTGAGCTTGGACAGTTGCGGACCAAACTTCTTCTCGGCATCCACAGCGTATTTCTTGGCCGCGTCGGATTCCAGCAGGGCCATCTGATAGTTCAGAACGGCGATTTTCATGTCGGCAAAAGCCGGTCCTGCTACCAGTACGGTCGCCAGGAGAACCAATTGAGTCAACTTACGCACGATGTACTCCTACAAAATCCATTGTCGTTATTTTGAGGCAGACGCTTAGAACGTCTGGCCGAGAGAGAATTGGAACACTTGAGTCTCAGCGTCATCCGGCTTCTTGATCGGCATGGCCAACGCGAAGCTCAGGGGACCCAGTGCGGTGACCCAGGTCACGCCTACACCGACAGAGCTCGCAACGTTGCTCAAGCTGATGTCGTTGCACTCTGTTTGAGAGCTCGAACCGACATTGGCGTTCGTCGTTTTGTCGCACTTGGAATCGAATACGTTACCCACGTCCCAGAATACCGAAGTACGCAGTGAACGCTGATCCTTGACGAATGGCAGCGGGAACAGCAACTCGACACCACCCTGGATCAGAACGTTACCACCGAACGGCAGCGGATCCTGGTCCGGGTCGGCGAGTGTACCGGCGTTACCCGTTTCAGCCTGACCACGGCTAGGTGTACTGCGCGGCCCCAGGGTACTGTCCTTGAAGCCACGAACCGAGTTGAAACCACCAGCATAGTAGTTTTCATAGAACGGCAAGCCATCGGTGGAACCGTAGCCGTCGCCGTAGCCCAGTTCGGTGTGAAGACGAACGGTGTAGTTTTCGGTGATTGGCTGGAACAGCTGACCACGGTAATCCAGTTTAAAGAACGACAGGTCGCTACCCGGCGTCGTGGTTTCCAGAGTCAGACTCTGGGAATGGCCACGGGTCGCCAGCACACCTTTGTTCAAAGTCGACTCGGACCACCCGGCCGACGCCTTGAAGTTCAGGTAGCTGTCGCCTTCACGGTTAACGAAGTCGAAAATCTCGTCAACGGTGTACTGACCGGTCTTGATCTTGTCCTGTTGCGCGCTCAAGCCAAAGGTCAGACGCGAAGTCTCACTGATCGGGTAACCGACGTTAACGCCAGCACCCAGGCTGTCTACGGCATAGCTGGCTACGTCGACATCAAGGTCTTTATAGTCGGTGGTGCGATAGAACGCGTTGTAACCCAGGCTCACGCCATCAGCAGTCCAGTACGGGTCGACATAACCGAAGTTATAGCGGCTCTGGTATTCACTGCGGGTCAAACCGACGCTGACCTTGTTACCGGTACCCAGGAAGTTGTTCTGAGTGATCGAACCACCGAGGATCAGACCGGCGCTCTGGGCGAAGCCGACGCTGGCAGTGATCGAACCGGAAGCCTGTTCTTCAACGCTGTAGTTCACGTCAACCTGGTCATCGACACCCGGTACAGCAGGGGTTTCAACGTTCACTTCTTTAAAGAAGCCCAAACGCTCAAGACGGGTCTTGGATTGATCGATCAGGTAGGTCGAAGCCCAACCGCCTTCCATCTGACGCATTTCGCGGCGCAGCACTTCGTCTTCGGACTTGGTGTTGCCACGGAAGTTGATGCGGTTGACGTAAGCACGTTTGCCCGGATCGACGGCGAACGTGATATCGACGGTGTGATCTTCATCGTTCGGCTGAGGCACGCCGTTGACGTTGGCGAAGGTGTAGCCCTCGTTACCCAGGCGACGGGTAATCAGTTCGGACGTGGTGGTCATCAGCTTGCGCGAGAACACCTGACCTTTCTGAACCAGCAGCAGGGACTTGACCTGGTCTTCAGGAACCTTCAGGTCGCCGCTCAGCTTGACGTCACGAACGGTGTATTTCTCGCCTTCGTTGACGTTGACGGTGATGTAGACGTGTTTCTTGTCCGGGGTAATGGACACCTGGGTCGAAGCGATATCCATGTTGATATAGCCACGGTCCAGGTAGTAGGAGCGCAGACGCTCCAGGTCACCGGACAGTTTTTCACGAGCGTACTTGTCATCGTTCTTGAAGAACGACAACCAGTTGGTGGTCTTCAATTCAAACAGGTCGATCAGGTCTTCCTCAGGGAAGACCGTGTTACCCACCACGTTGATGTGCTGGATAGCCGCAACGGTACCTTCGTTGATGTTGACCTTCAGGCCGACACGGTTACGCGGCTGCGGCACCACTTCGGTGTCAACGGTAGCCGAGTAGCGACCCTGGGCGACATATTGACGCTGCAGTTCGTTACGGACACCTTCGAGGGTGGCACGCTGGAAGATCTCGCCTTCGGCCAGACCGGATTGTTTGAGGCCCTTCATCAGGTCTTCAGTAGAGATCGCCTTGTTACCTTCGATCTCGATACTGGCGACCGACGGACGCTCGACTACCGTAATGACAAGGACGTTGCCATCGCGGCCCAGCTGGATATCTTGAAAGAACCCGGTTTTGAACAGCGCACGAGTGGATTCCACCAGGCGACGATCATCCGCCTGTTCACCGACGTTTAACGGCAAAGCACCAAAGACGCTACCCGCGGAGACCCGCTGGAGGCCATTGACGCGAATATCAGAGATAGTGAAGGACTCGGCGTGAACTTCGGCGATCATCAATACGGTGAGAACCGCAGTTAGCAGCAGACGTTTCATGAAGTCCTTTCTTATTCCAACTGGCAATAAACAAACTGCCGCAAAATGCGGCAGATTCGCAATTCAGCGAAGTGTTACAGACGGCCCAAATCATTGACCAGAGCAAGCAACATCACCCCGACCACCAAACTGATACCGATCTGTATCCCCCAACCCTGCACCCGATCTGACAAGGGACGACCACGCGCCCACTCGATCAGATAAAACAACAAATGCCCCCCATCCAGTACAGGAATGGGCAACAAATTCAGAACCCCCAGGCTAATACTCAGATAAGCAAGGAAATTCAGGAAATCAGCGACACCCGACTGGGCAGAAGCGCCCGCCACTTTAGCAATGGTTATCGGTCCACTCAAGTTTTTTACCGAGAGCTCGCCGAACAACATTTTCTTGAGCGAATCGAGCGTCAGTACGCTCATGGTCCAGGTGCGTCGAGCACCCTCGCCAATTGCGGCCACAGGACCATAACTGACTTCGCGAATCATCTCTGGCGGCCAATCGACCGCTTTCACCCCTGCGCCCAGATAACCGGTGGGTGCCTTGCTCCCGCCGCGAGCAGCCAAGGTCACAGGGACGTCGATTTGAGCACCATCGCGCTCAACACGCAGCATGATTTTGGTATCTGGATGCATACGAACGGTGTCGACCACCTGCTGCCAGTCATCAAGTGACTTGCCATCAAGCGCCAACAGCCGATCACCGGTCTTCAGCCCCGCCGCCTGGGCCGGCCCTTTCGAATCAAGTTCAGCCAACACCGGCGGTAATGCCGGACGCCATGGACGAATACCCAACGAACGAATCGGATCCGGCTCGTCAGCGCCCTTGAGCCATTTATCCAGCATCAGCTCACGGGGCGAATCCGCGGTGGAGCCCTGCTCACGCACCAACAACTGAAGAGAACCGCTCTCGCCAAGACGACGGACCAGCTGCAAATTCACCGCGCCCCAGCCGGATGTCGGCTCGCCATCGATGGCAATAATTTCCTGCCCTGCGCTCAGACCGGCCTTGGCGGCAATGCTGCCGGATTCGACCGCGCCGATGACCGGGCGCACCTGCTCGCTGCCGAGCATGGCCAACACCCAGAAAAACACCATGGCCAATAGAAAGTTGGCGATCGGCCCAGCCGCCACGATGGCAATACGCTGACGGACAGATTTGCGATTGAAGGATTGATCGACCTGATCAACCGGCACTTCGCCTTCGCGCTCGTCGAGCATCTTCACGTAGCCGCCCAACGGAATGGCGGCCACTACGAACTCCGTGCCTTTCTTGTCGTGCCAGCGCAGCAGCGGCATGCCGAAGCCCACGGAGAAACGCAGCACTTTGACCCCACAGCGACGTGCGACCCAGAAATGACCGAATTCGTGGAAGGTGACCAGCACGCCCAATGCAACCAGGGTGCCGACAATCATATAGAGCGCGCTCATCTACTTTCTCCGCAATCCTATCCAGTGCCGCATGGGCCAACGTATTGCAGCACTTACCGCCCGTGACGGCTCAACCATTGCCCGGCCAGTTCTCGCGCTTTCGCGTCGGCCGTAAACACCGCCTCGAGATCATCCACCGCAACGACTGGCTCGAGGTTTAGCACTTCCTCGATGATACTCGCGATTTCCGGGTAGCGAACCCGCTCGTCGAGAAACGCCGCGACAGCCACTTCATTCGCCGCATTGAGCATGGCCGGTGCACTATTGCCGGCTTCGGCGGCCTGACGCGCAAGGCGCAGGCAAGGGAAGCGTTCTTCATCGGGCGCCTGGAAGTCCAGGCGCGCGATGGCAAACAGATCCAGCGGCGCTACACCCGAATCGATACGCTCCGGCCAGGCCAGGGCGTTGGCGATCGGCGTGCGCATGTCCGGATTGCCTAACTGTGCGAGCACCGAGCCATCGATATAGTCGACCAGCGAATGAATCACGCTCTGCGGGTGAATCACCACTTCGACCTGGGACGGCTTGGCGTCGAACAACCAGCAGGCTTCAATCAACTCGAGGCCTTTGTTCATCATGCTGGCCGAATCGACCGAAATCTTGCGACCCATGGACCAGTTCGGATGCGCGCACGCTTGCTCAGGGGAAACATGCACCAACTCGGCCATCGGCGTCTGTCGGAACGGACCGCCAGAGGCTGTCAGCAGAATCCGACGCACACCGACCGCGCCAAGCCCGCGAGCGAAATCCTGTGGCATGCACTGAAAAATCGCATTGTGTTCGCTGTCGATCGGCAGCAGCACCGAACCGCTTTTGCGCACCGCCTGCATGAACAGCGCACCCGACATGACCAACGCTTCTTTGTTGGCCAGTAGGATCTTCTTGCCCGCCTCGACCGCCGCCAGGGTCGGACGCAAGCCCGCCGCACCAACGATGGCCGCCATGACCGCATCGACCTCAGGGTCGGAAGCCACCTGACACAGGCCCTCTTCCCCCACCAATACGCGGGTCGACAGGCCTGCAGCACGCAAGTCGTCCTGCAAGGTCCGGGCAGCGCCCACCTCCGGCACGACGGCAAACCGTGGCGTATGACGCACGCACAAGGCCAGCAACTCACTCAGGCGCGTGAAACCACTCAACGCGAACACCTGATAGCGCTCTGGATGACGAGCGATTACGTCCAGGGTGCTCAGACCGATCGAGCCGGTCGCCCCCAGAACGGTAATCTGCTGTGGGCGGCTCACGGTGCGGCCATCCACAACAGCACGGCAAATACGGGGATCGCGGCCGTCAGGCTGTCGATGCGATCCAGCACACCGCCGTGCCCCGGCAGCAGATTACTACTGTCCTTGATCCCGGATTGACGCTTGAACATGCTCTCAGTGAGGTCACCCACGACCGAGATGAATACGATCACTGCCGCACCGATCAGGCCCATCAGCATCTGCACGAAACTCCAGTCGCGCACAAAGCCAACGATCGCCGTAATCACCAGACTCAGCAGCAAGCCGCCGTACACGCCTTCCCAGCTCTTGCCAGGACTGACCATTGGCGCCAGCTTGCGCTTGCCGAATGCACGACCGGAAAAGTACGCGCCAATATCGGCCCCCCAGACCAGCACCATCACCGCCATGATCAGCCAGTTACCCAAGGGTTGCTGCTTGATCTGGACCAGACCTTGCCAGGCCGGCAGCAGGATCAGCAAACCGATCACCAGCTTGCAGGCGGCGCTGGACCAGTGTTCGCTGGAACTCGGGTAGGTCAGCACCAGATAGGTCGCCACGCCCCACCAGAGCACCGAAGCCCCCAACACCCAGGGCGCGAGCCCCGGCAGGATGTGCATGACAAACAGCATCAATGCGACCACAACCGCGTAGGCAACGCGCATCGGCTGGGCATTGAAGCCTGCCAGGCGAGCCCACTCCCATGCGCCGAGGGTCACGACCAGCCCGATGAACAGCGCAAAGCCCGTGCCTTCAAGCAGGAAAAACCCGCACAAAGCGATCGGCAGCAGGATCAGCGCGGTGATGATTCGTTGTTTGAGCATTAAACCCGGGCTCCAGCCTCGACCTGCTCGCTCGTTTTACCGAAGCGACGCTGGCGAGAAGCGAAATCGGCCAGCGCGTTACGCATGGCGTCGTGTTTGAAGTCCGGCCAGAACAGGTCGGAGAAGTACAACTCGGCATAAGCCAGTTGCCAGAGCAGGAAGTTGCTGATGCGGTGTTCGCCACCGGTGCGGATACACAAGTCCGGCAACGGCAGGTCACCGGTGGCCAGACAGGTCTGCAACAGCTCCGGCGTGATGTCCTCCGGACGCAGATGCCCGGCCTGAACTTCACGCGCCAGACGCTGCGCGGCTTGCGCGATGTCCCACTGACCGCCGTAGTTGGCGGCGATCTGCAAGACAAAGCGGTTGGCACCGGCGGTCATCGCCTCGGCTTCACGCATGGCGACCTGAAGCTCGGGATGAAAGCGCGAACGATCACCGATGATGCGCAGACTGATGTTGTTGTCATTGAGGCGCTTGGCCTCACGACGCAACGCCTTGAAGAACAGATCCATCAAGGCACTGACCTCATCGGCCGGGCGCTGCCAGTTCTCACTGGAGAAGGCGAACAGGGTCAATACCTCGACCCCGGCCTCGGCGCACACTTCAATCACTGCGCGAACCGCATCCACGCCCGCTTTATGCCCGGCAACACCCGGCATAAAGCGCTTTTTCGCCCAGCGATTATTACCATCCATGATGATCGCGACATGGCGCGGCACCGCGGACGGCACAGTCTGCTTAGTCTTTTCCATGAAAACGCGACCCTTATACGGCCATCAGGTCTTTTTCTTTCTGTGCCAGATGCGAGTCGATTTCAGCCACGTACTTCTTGGTCAAATCGTCGATCTCGCCAGTGGCGCGACGCTCTTCGTCTTCGCTGATTTCTTTTTCCTTGACCAGATCCTTCAGCGAGCTGTTGGCATCGCGACGGATGTTGCGCACGGCAACACGGGCATCTTCAGCGACATCGCGAGCCTGCTTGGTGAAGCCCTTGCGGGTTTCTTCAGTCAGGGCCGGCATGGAGATCAGCAGCAACTCACCCAGGTTGGTCGGGTTGAGGTTCAGACCCGCGCTACCAATGGCTTTGTCGACGGCACCGAGCATGTTGCGCTCAAAGGCAACAACTTGCAGGGTACGGGCGTCTTTGACGGTGATGTTCGCCACTTGCTTGATCGGGGTGTCGGAACCGTAATACGGCACCATCACACCTTCAAGAATGCTTGGGTGCGCCTGGCCGGTACGAATACGGCCGAAGTTGTGCAGCAGCGATTCCACGGATTTCTTCATGCGCTCTTGAGCGTCTTTCTTGATTTCATTGATCATTGTTGGCCTTCCTCGATCAGGGTCCCTTCAGCGCCGCCATGCACGATGTTCAGCAGGGCGCCGGGCTTGTTCATGTTAAAGACACGCAACGGCATCTTGTGGTCGCGGCAAAGGCAAATGGCCGTCAGATCCATCACGCCCAGCTTGCGATCCAGCACTTCATCGTAAGTCAGATGATCGAACTTCTCGGCATGCGGGTCTTTGAATGGGTCAGCGGTGTAGACGCCATCGACCTTGGTCGCCTTGAGCACGACATCGGCATCGATTTCGATCGCTCGCAAGCAGGCTGCCGAATCCGTAGTGAAGAACGGATTACCGGTACCGGCCGCGAAAATCACCACTTCCTTGGCGTTCAGGTGACGCATGGCTTTGCGGCGATCGTAATGATCGGTCACGCCCACCATGGAAATGGCCGACATCACGATGGCCGAGATATTGGCACGTTCCAGCGCATCGCGCATCGCCAAGGCGTTCATCACAGTGGCCAGCATGCCCATGTGGTCGCCAGTTACCCGATCCATGCCGGCCGCGCTCAGCGCTGCACCGCGGAACAGGTTGCCACCGCCGATCACCAGACCGACCTGAACACCGATGCCGACCAGTTGGCCGACTTCAAGCGCCATGCGATCCAGAACTTTCGGATCGATCCCGAACTCTTCCGAGCCCATCAGGGCCTCGCCGCTAAGCTTGAGTAGAATGCGTTTATAGCGAGCCTGATAACCACTGCCCTGCTGAGCCATTGCGAATCTCTCCTGCGGCGTATTTTAAAAATTCTTTGCGAGCTGTTTACAGCTGGCGTTCACTCTAGCTTGGCGCTGCTTCAGCGCCATCGGAACATGGCTTTGTAAGCCAGTTCCAAAGGGAAACCAATAAAAATTGGTGCCCCATCTGAAAAGAGGCTGCGCGCGTTAGCGGGCAGCCTCTTCAGGGCGACAGTTAAAAACCGTCTTATTGCTTGGCGGCAGCCAGCTGGGCAGCAACTTCTTCAGCGAAGTTGTCGACCGGCTTCTCGATGCCTTCACCTACCTTGAAGTAGGTGAAAGAAACGATTTCTGCACCGGCTTTCTTGGCCAGTTCGCCAACCTTGATTTCAGGGTTCTTGACGAACGCCTGCTCAACCAGGCTCGCTTCAGCCAGGAACTTGCTGATACGGCCTTTGACCATGTTTTCAACGATGTTTTCCGGCTTGCCGGCGATCTTGTCAGCGTTGAGGGTCAGGAACACGCCTTTCTCGCGCTCGACCGCTTCAGCGGAAACTTCCGATGGCAGCAGGAATTCAGGGTTGGTGGCCGCTACGTGCATAGCGATGTCCTTGGCCAGCTCAACGTTGCCGCCTTTCAGAACAACTGCAACACCGATCTTGTTGCCGTGCAGGTAACCACCAACAACATCACCTTCAACGCGAGCCAGGCGACGGATGTTGACGTTTTCGCCAACCTTGCCGACCAGAACCAGGCGATCAGCTTCTTGTGCTTCGATCAGCGGAGCAACATCAGTCAGCTTGTCAGCGAATGCTTTTTCAACGCTGGAAGCAACGAATGCCTTGAAGTCGTCCTGCAGAGCCAGGAAGTCGGTCTGCGAGTTCACTTCCAGCAGAACGGCGGATTTACCGTCTTCTTTCAGAGCGATCGCGCCTTCAGCAGCTACGTTGCCTGCTTTCTTGGCAGCCTTGATGGCGCCCGAAGCACGCATATCATCAATGGCTTTTTCGATGTCGCCGCCGGCCTTGGTCAAGGCCTTTTTGCAGTCCATCATGCCTTCGCCAGTACGCTCACGCAGTTCTTTAACCAACGCTGCAGTAATCTCTGCCATTTTAAAATTCCTCTTGGATAGGTTTTCAACCATTCCACCCGATCGAACGGGCGATCAATTCTTCCCGACCCCACTTGTTAGCGGCTGCACGTTACAAAGGCTGTAGCTGCGCTGCTCACAAACGGTTTTCGAGGTGGCAAAAAGGGGGCCAAGCCCCCTTTTTGCTTACTGAGTCAACGCCAGGGCGTCAATTACTCAGCTGCAGCTGCCGGAGCTTCTTCAACGAACTGCTCGGTGCCGCCAGCAACGTGGTTGCGACCGCGGATGACTGCGTCAGCCATCGAACCCATGTACAACTGGATAGCGCGGATTGCGTCATCGTTGCCTGGGATGATGTAGTCAACGCCTTCCGGGCTGCTGTTGGTATCGACTACGCCGATAACCGGGATACCCAGCTTGTTGGCTTCGGTGATCGCGATGCGCTCGTGATCAACGTCGATAACGAACAGAGCGTCTGGCAGACCGCCCATGTCCTTGATACCACCCAGGGAACGATCGAGCTTCTCAAGATCGCGAGTGCGCATCAGCGCTTCTTTCTTGGTCAGCTTGGCGAAAGTACCGTCTTCGGCTTGCACTTCAAGGTCACGCAGACGCTTGATGGAAGCACGGATGGTTTTGAAGTTGGTCAGCATGCCGCCCAACCAGCGGTGATCGACGTACGGCGAACCGCAACGTGCTGCTTCTTCAGCAACGATCTTGCCAGCGGAACGCTTGGTGCCGACGAACAGAATCTTGTTTTTGCCCTGGGCCAGACGCTCTACGAAAGTCAGAGCTTCGTTGAACATTGGCAGGGTTTTTTCAAGGTTGATAATGTGGATCTTGTTACGCGCGCCGAAAATGTATTTACCCATTTTCGGGTTCCAGTAACGGGTCTGGTGACCGAAGTGCACACCGGCCTTCAGCATATCGCGCATGTTGACTTGGGACATGATAGTTCCTTAATAAGTCGGGTTTGGCCTCCACGTATCCCAATGACCAACCAGCAGCATCAGCTGAAGGCACCCAGGTCATCGTGTCGACACGTGTGTGGATTTAAGCCTTTCGGGGGTATCCCCGGAAAGCGGCGCATTTTATACCACAAGGCTTGCAAAAACGGAACCCGGATTCTCGATTCCTGGTCCGTGACTTCAACAGGGCCCTTGGAATCGCCCAAGAATGCGCCAATCTATAGAGAGAAGCGATGCACAGAGGCTCAGATTTGCGCTGATCGTCTGTTAGAATCGCGTTTTTCAGGGCCGCGAAGATCGAACGCGCAATGCCCATTTCGTTTTAGCAAGCGCCATCGAGCGCAGAGAGAGCCTGTATGACCGTCACCCTCAAAACCCCCGACGACATCGCAAAGATGCGTGTCGCCGGCAAACTGGCCGCCGATGTGCTGGAAATGATTGCCGAACATGTCAAGCCGGGGATCACCACCGAAGAACTGGACCGCATCTGCAACGACTACATCGTCAACGAGCAGAAAGCCATCCCCGCCCCGCTCAACTACAAAGGCTACCCGAAGTCGATCTGCACCTCGATCAACCACGTGGTCTGCCATGGCATCCCGAACGAGAAGCCGCTGAAGGATGGCGACACCCTGAACATCGACGTCACCGTCATCAAGGACGGTTTCCACGGCGACACCAGCCGCATGTTCCACGTCGGCACTGTGCCTGTCTGGGCCGAGCGCCTGTCGCAGGTGACTCAGGAATGCATGTACAAGGCCATCGAGATCGTCAAACCCGGCTGCCGCTTGGGCGACATCGGTGAAATCATCCAGAAACACGCTGAAAAGAACGGTTTCTCGGTGGTTCGTGAGTTCTGCGGTCACGGTATCGGCAAGGTATTCCACGAAGAGCCGCAGATCCTGCACTACGGCCGCGCCGGCACCGGCATGGAACTGAAAGCAGGCATGACTTTCACCATCGAGCCGATGATCAACCAGGGCAAGGCTGACACCAAGGTCTTGGGCGACGGTTGGACCGCGATCACCAAGGACCGCAAATTGTCGGCCCAGTGGGAACACACCCTGCTGGTGACAGAAACCGGTTACGAGATCTTCACCTTGCGCGCCGATGACACCATCCCGCGCGTTTCGGCCTGATCCGCCCCCAGGCAGCTCCCAGCCTTATAGATAGATAGGAAAGCCAATCGATGCCGCAGGTGGATCCCGAACTCTTCGACCGCGGCCAGTTCCAGGCAGAACTGGCCCTGAAGGCAAGCCCGATCGCGGCCTTCAAGAAGGCGATCCGCCAGGCCCGCGAGGTGCTCGACGGGCGCTTTCGCAGCGGCCGCGACATTCGCCGGCTGATCGAGGATCGCGCCTGGTTCGTCGATAACATCCTGCAAAAGGCCTGGGAGCAATTCAACTGGAGCGAAGATGCCGACATCGCACTGGTTGCGGTCGGCGGCTACGGTCGCGGCGAGTTACACCCTTATTCCGACATCGACCTGCTGATCCTGCTAGACAGCGCCGATCACGAAGTTTTCCGTGACTCCATCGAGCGTTTTCTGACGTTGTTGTGGGACATCGGCCTGGAAGTCGGTCAGAGCGTTCGCTCGGTCGACGAATGCGCCGTCGAGGCCCGCGCCGACCTGACAGTCGTCACCAACCTTATGGAGAGCCGTACCATCTGCGGCCCCGAGCGTTTGCGCCAGCGCATGCTCGACGTCACCAGTACCGCGCACATGTGGCCGAGCAAGGACTTTTTCCTGGCCAAGCGCGCCGAGCAAAAGGCCCGTCACCACAAATACAACGATACCGAATACAACCTGGAACCCAACGTCAAAGGCTCGCCTGGCGGCCTGCGGGATATTCAGACGATTCTGTGGGTGGCCCGCCGCGAATACGGCACCCTGAACCTGCGGGCCCTGGCCGGTGAAGGCTTCCTGGTCGAAAGCGAAAACGCCCTGCTGGCCTCGTCCCAAGAGTTTTTGTGGAAGGTCCGGTACGCGCTGCACATGCTCGCCGGGCGCTCCGAAGACCGCCTGCTGTTCGACCACCAGCGCTCGATTGCCGGGCTGCTGGGTTTCGAGGGCGATGACGCCAAGCAAGCCATCGAAAACTTCATGCAGCAGTATTACCGGGTGGTCATGAGCATTGCCCAGCTCAGCGACTTGATTATTCAGCACTTCGAAGAAGTCATCCTCGCCCCGGAGGACGAAGCGCCGCCGCAGCCGATCAACTCGAGGTTCCAGCTGCACGACGGTTACATCGAGGCGCGCAACGACAACGTGTTCCGCCGCACGCCGTTCGCCATGCTCGAGATCTTCGTGCTGATGGCCCAGCAGCCTGAAATCAAAGGCGTGCGCGCCGATACCATTCGCCTGCTGCGCGAGCACCGTCACCTGATCGATGACGATTTCCGCAATGACATCCGCAACACCAGTCTGTTTATCGAGCTGTTCAAGTGCAGGATCGGCATCCACCGCAACCTGCGCCGAATGAACCGCTACGGCATCCTTGGGCGTTATCTGCCGGAGTTCGGCTTCATTGTCGGGCAGATGCAGCACGACCTGTTTCACATTTATACGGTCGACGCCCACACCCTGAATCTGATCAAGCACCTGCGCAAGTTGCAGTACACGCAAGTGTCGGAAAAATTCCCGCTGGCCAGCAAGCTCATGGCCAAGCTACCCAAACCCGAGCTGATTTATCTGGCCGGGCTGTACCACGACATTGGCAAGGGCCGGCATGGCGATCACTCGGAAATCGGTGCGGTGGATGCCGAAGCCTTTTGCCAGCGCCACCAGCTCCCGGTGTGGGACAGCCGCCTGATCGTCTGGCTGGTGCAGAATCACCTGGTGATGTCGACCACCGCCCAACGCAAGGACTTGTCCGACCCGCAGGTGATCCATGACTTCGCACAAGCCGTCGCCGACGAAACCCGTCTCGACTATCTGTATGTGCTGACCGTCGCCGATATCAACGCCACCAACCCGACGCTGTGGAACTCCTGGCGGGCCAGCCTCTTGCGCCAGCTCTACACCGAGACCAAGCGCGCCTTGCGCCGCGGCCTGGAAAACCCGGTGGATCGCGAAATGCAGATCCGCCAGACCCAAAGTGCAGCCCTGGACATTCTTGTGCGCGGCGGTACCGATCCGGACGATGTCGAACAGCTGTGGTCGCAATTGGGCGATGACTATTTCCTGCGTCACACCGCCGGCGACGTCGCCTGGCACAGTGACGCGATCCTCCAGCAACCAGCCGATGGCGGGCCGCTGGTATTGATCAAGGAAACCACCCAGCGCGAATTCGAGGGCGGCACGCAGATCTTCATCTATGCGCCCGACCAGCACGACTTCTTCGCCGTGACCGTGGCCGCGATGGACCAGCTCAACCTGAACATTCACGACGCCCGGGTCATCACCTCCAGCAGCCAGTTCACCCTCGACACCTACATCGTGCTCGACACTGACGGCGACTCGATCGGCGATAACCCGGCACGGGTCAAACAGATCCGCGAAGGCCTGACCGAAGCGTTGCGCAATCCGGACGACTACCCGACCATCATCCAGCGCCGCGTGCCGCGCCAGCTCAAGCATTTCGCCTTTGCGCCACAGGTGACGATCCACAATGACGCGCAGCGCCCGGTGACAGTGCTGGAACTCAGCGCGCCGGATCGCCCGGGGCTGCTGGCGCGAATCGGCACGATCTTCCTCGAGTTCGACCTGTCGCTGCAGAACGCCAAGATTGCGACCCTCGGCGAACGCGTGGAAGACGTGTTCTTCATCACCGACGCGAACAACCATCCGCTGTCCGACCCGTTGCTGTGCACCCGCTTGCAGGATGCGATCGTTGAACAGCTGACTGTCAGTAATGAACCCGATATCAAATTGTCACGCTTGAGTATTTGAACTAACCAACTTTCCCTGTGGGATCGAGCTTTTGTGGTGAGGGAATTTATCCCCTCACCACAAAAGCTCGATCCCACATTAGAAGAGGCCCCCATGAACAACGCTCTGAACCAGTTGCAGCCCTACCCGTTCGAGAAGCTCCGCGCCCTGCTCGGCAGCGTCACGCCAAACCCGGACAAGCGCGCCATCGCGCTGTCCATTGGCGAGCCGAAGCACCGTTCGCCAAGCTTCGTCGCCGAAGCCCTGGCAAGCAATCTGGATCAGATGGCCGTGTACCCGACCACGCTCGGCATCCCGGCTTTGCGTGAAGCCATCGCTGCATGGTGCGAACGCCGCTTCAACGTTCCGACCGGCTGGCTTGACCCGGCGCGCAACGTGCTGCCGGTCAACGGCACCCGTGAAGCGTTGTTTGCCTTCACCCAGACCGTGGTCAACCGTGGCGAAGACGCCCTGGTGGTCAGCCCGAACCCGTTCTATCAGATCTACGAAGGCGCGGCATTCCTCGCCGGGGCCAAGCCACATTACCTGCCGTGCCTGGACGAGAACGGCTTCAACCCCGATTTCGACGCGGTCTCGTCAGACATCTGGAAACGCTGCCAGATCCTGTTCCTGTGCTCACCAGGCAACCCGACCGGCGCGCTGATTCCAGTCGACACCCTGAAGAAGCTGATCGCCTTGGCTGACGAATACGACTTCGTGATTGCCGCCGACGAGTGCTACAGCGAACTGTACTTCGACGAACAAACCCCGCCGGCCGGTCTGCTCAGTGCCTGCGTGGAACTGGGCCGCAAGGACTTCAAGCGCTGCGTGGTGTTCCACAGCTTGTCCAAGCGCTCCAATCTGCCAGGCCTGCGCTCAGGATTTGTCGCCGGTGATGCCGACATCCTCAAAGGTTTCCTGCTCTATCGCACCTACCACGGCTGCGCCATGCCGGTTCAGACCCAACTGGCCAGCGTCGCCGCGTGGAATGACGAAGTGCATGTACGCGCCAACCGAGCGCTGTACCGCGAGAAGTACGATGCGGTGCTGGAGATCCTCGGTCCAGTGATGGACGTGCAGCGTCCAGACGGCGGTTTTTATTTGTGGCCGAATGTTGAGGGCGACGACGAAGCGTTTTGCCGTGATCTGTTTGTTGAAGAACATGTGACGGTGGTGCCGGGTTCTTACCTGTCCCGTGAGGTGGATGGCGTCAACCCAGGTGCCGGTCGAGTGCGGATGGCGCTGGTCGCGCCTCTGGCGGAATGCGTGGAAGCCGCCGAACGTATTCGCGCGTTTATTACCCGCAAGCAGTAATCCATGAAGCCGTGCCAGTCAATCTGGCACGGCAACTTGTATGACCAGATCCGACTTCAATACAACAAGCCCTACTCCATCACAAGACACTACAGCGTTTACAAAGCCATATTGTTTGTCGAGTGCAATACCCGACAATTCTAACAACACCAAGTAACACACCCCGCAAGTTTTCCACTTTACTAAACCTGTCACCAACACTAAATTCTACTTCCGTAAAAAGCCGCACCCCTATTAATCAAACAAGGAAGTTAGACCATGGATTACAGCGTAACTTTTTCTATAATAGCGCCCGAAGACTTCGACGCCCTCTGTCACTTTGCAAATACAGCGCACACGCCAACTCAGGTTTCCCCAGGAGTTGCAAAATAATGTGGGCCAAGAAAAATCCTTCCAAGTTCTGGACTCCCGGCCGCACTCTTCGCATCGCCTTTCTCAATGGCACCGAAGAATTTAAAGCCGCGACCATCTCTGCAGCCAGCCATTGGCTACCGCACATCAACTTGAAATTCGAATTCGTCGAAGGTAAAGAAGGCGACATCCGCATACTGAGCGAGGAAGGAACGTTCTCGTCTAAAGTCGGCACAGATGCACTGTTATCTGCAGATGAGCCGACAATGAGGCTCTGGCCACACTCACCCATCCACGCTCGTTATTTTGCAGCCAATGTGATGCATGAATTCGGACATATGCTGGGGGCAGAACATGAGCAGACCCACCCGACGGCAAACATCCCCTGGAACACGTCAGCCCTTTATGCGCAACATGGAATAACCGACAACCCTGAAGAAGACAACTACCGCGCCAGAGTGACGCGAGAAAGACTGCACCAATGGTACCTGGATCGCGCAGCCCCCGACGCAAGCGTTTATTCAGAGTACGACCGAAAGTCAATCATGCACTACGTCATCCAGCAATCCTGGACCGAAGGCGACTTCCAGGTTTTTCTCAATTTTGATCTCAGCGAAAAAGACAAGGCTTTCATGGCGAAGGCTTATCCGTATCCCGACAATGAGTAAGTCGCCGGCTTTCACAGAACGCAGTTAATTTGTCATGGCCATCGAAAACAAAGTCCCCGTTCTTACGCCAACGGACAAAACCTCAGCAAGCGAACGACAAGTAAGTTAATCATGCACTCTATTACTCCATGCAAAACAATCCACCCCAGTGATGAACTCGCCTCTTACGATGCAGCCATCCTGGAAAACCCCCGCAACGCCCAACCCTCTTCTGCGGGTCGACGTACCAAGCGCGCCATCGGCATCTGGAGCAAATTCTGGGGTAACGGCCGGACGTTAAGAATCGCGTTCGTGGATACTCCAACTCAAACGAAACGGCTAGCCATCGAAGCGTTGATCAAACAATGGCAACCCTCAGTCAACTTGCACTTCGAATTTGTTGATGACGGTGAAAGCGAGATCAGGATTTCCACATCCAGCGCAACCAACGACTCCGCAGTGGGAACCGATGCGCTGTTGTACGAACAACACCAGCCGACGCTGAATCTGAACATTGAAATGGACCATCCAGAATTCGAAGCAACCGTCCTGCACGAGTTCGGTCACGCACTGGGGCTAAAGCACGAGCAGCAACACCCAAAGGCAAACATTCCCTGGGACAAACCGAAAGTCTACGAATTTTATAAAACCAACTATGGGTGGACCGATGAAGACACGGACCTTAATGTCCTGACGCCCCTTCAAGGCAGCGACTATTTATCGGGCCCCTACGATAAGGATTCGATCATGCACTACCCGGTTCCGAACGAGTTGACGACTGAGGATTGGGAGGTGGGTATCAACACAAAAATCAGCATGCTGGACAGGCGAGTCATGCGCAAAGCCTATCCGAAGTTTCGATCGATCGACGCCGTCTGATTCAGGCCCAGCAGCCTGTGTCACCTCGCTATTGGCCTTGGAGGCCTATTTGACCGATCCGGGATTGGTCTCACTCAAATCCGGCCCACACGACACCTCTTGTAATACGTCATCACCCATCTGGTGATGACGACAGAGACTATACAACTCCAGGCGCTGCGCCCGCAGCGCCTTTTACGAACGCCACATCGGCGTTGGCCAGTGATACACGCCTGTTATTGCCAACCAAAGCGAACCCGGACGTTGCAGGCGGTTTGCATAAAACGCGGCGCCCAGGCAATCGACAGCATTGAAGTGCCATATTAGCCACTTAGACTGCGGGCTGGCCGTTGAGCCCATGTCGCATCGTCCTGACACACCGCTCCCACAGGTTTTGCGGTGGCATGACAACCACGGCCGACGCGAAACCGCTCGGTCATGGCATAATCCGTCACCTTTAATTTCCAGCACCTGCAAAGGGGGCAATTCCTTGACCGTTTCAAGCAAAACGTTGCACCTTTTCGGCATCAAAGCCTGCGACACCATGAAAAAGGCGCGCACCTGGCTCGATGAACACGCTGTCAGCTATGACTTCCATGATTACAAGACGGCCGGAATCGACCGTGAACACCTGAACCAATGGTGCGACGAGCACGGCTGGCAAGTGGTGTTGAACCGTGCAGGCACGACCTTTCGCAAACTCGACGACGAACGCAAAGCCGATCTCGACCAAGCGAAAGCGATCGAACTGATGCTCGCACAACCCTCGATGATCAAGCGCCCGGTGCTTGATCTCGGTGAACGAACCCTGATTGGCTTCAAGCCAGATATCTACGCGGCAGCGCTCAAGTAAGGCAGCCCGTTCCATTTTGTTAGAGGTATCAACATGTCCACTACCCTGTTCAGCCTGGCCTTTGGTGTCGGCACTCAAAACCGTCAAGGCGCATGGCTGGAAGTGTTTTACGCACAGCCACTGCTTAACCCGTCTGCCGAACTGGTCGCGGCTATCGCACCAGTTCTGGGCTACGCCGAAGGCAATCAGGCCATCGCGTTCAGCACCGCTCAGGCTTCGCAATTGGCTGAAGCGCTGAAAGGCGTCGACGCGGCTCAGGCTGCTTTGCTGACCCGCCTGGCCGAGAGCCACAAGCCGCTGGTCGCGACCATCCTGGCCGAAGACGCTCAGCTGACCTCCACGCCTGAGGCTTACCTCAAGCTGCATTTGCTGTCCCATCGCCTGGTCAAGCCCCACGGCCTGAACCTGGCGGGCGTGTTCCCGCTGCTGCCGAACGTGGCCTGGACCAGCCAGGGCGCCATCGACCTCGCCGAACTGGCCGAGCATCAACTGGAAGCCCGCCTGCGCGGCGAGCTGCTGGAAGTGTTCTCGGTGGACAAGTTCCCGAAAATGACCGACTACGTCGTTCCGGCTGGCGTGCGTATCGCTGACGCGGCGCGTATTCGTCTGGGCGCTTATGTCGGCGAAGGCACCACCGTGATGCACGAAGGTTTCGTCAACTTCAACGCCGGCACCGAAGGCCCGGGCATGATCGAAGGTCGTGTGTCGGCTGGCGTGTTCGTCGGCAAGGGTTCCGACTTGGGCGGCGGTTGCTCGACCATGGGCACCCTGTCGGGCGGCGGCAATATCGTGATCAAGGTCGGCGAAGGCTGCCTGATCGGTGCGAACGCCGGTATCGGCATTCCGTTGGGCGATCGCAATACCGTTGAGTCGGGTTTGTACGTGACCGCGGGTACCAAAGTCGCGCTGCTGGATGAAAAAAATCAGCTGGTCAAAGTCGTGAAGGCCCGAGAACTGGCGGGGCAACCTGACCTGCTGTTCCGCCGCAATTCGGAAACCGGTGCTGTGGAATGCAAAACCCACAAATCGGCGATCGAACTGAACGAAGCGCTGCACGCTCACAACTAAGCAGCGCCACACGGATTACCCTGTAGGAGCGAAGCTTGCTCGCGAAAGGGCCCTTGAGGCCGCCAAAAAGCTTCGCGTGCAAGCTTCGCTCCTACAGGTTCGGCGTAGGCCCGACCATCAGGTCAGGCGTACACCCGCCCATGTTGACCAGGGCCGCATAACATGATGATTCCCTCCCCCTGGCGCGCCGACTTCCCGGCCATCGCCGCGCTGCAACGGCAGGACCAGACCTATCTGGACAACGCCGCTACCACGCAAAAACCTCAAGCCCTGCTGGACGCTTTGGCGCATTACTACGCCAATGGCGCGGCCAACGTGCATCGGGCGCAACACTTGCCCGGCGCCCATGCCACCCAGGCGTTCGAGGCCAGCCGCAGCAAAGTCGCCCAATGGCTGAATGCCGGCGATTGCGGGCAAATCATCTTTACCCACGGCGCGACTTCCGCGCTGAACCTCCTGGCGTATGGCCTGGAGCACTTATTCAACCCGGGCGATGAAATTGTCATCAGCGCCCTGGAGCACCACGCCAACCTGCTGCCGTGGCAGCAACTGGCTCTGCGTCGCGACTTGAAACTGGTGATTCTGCCGCTGGACGCTGACGGTTTGATCGACCTTGATGCCGCCGCGCAATTGATCAGTCCGCACACCCGTTTGCTGGCGGTCAGTCAGCTATCGAACGTGCTCGGCGCCTGGCAGCCCTTGCCCGCCTTGCTGGCGATGGCCAAGGCGCACGACGCATTGACCGTGGTCGATGGCGCACAAGGCGTGGTTCATGGCCGGCATGACGTGCAGGCGCTAGGTTGCGACTTTTATGTGTTCTCCAGCCACAAGCTCTATGGCCCCGACGGTCTGGGCGTGTTGTTCGGTCGCCATGAAGCGCTCAAACAACTGCGCCATTGGCAGTTTGGCGGCGAGATGGTGCTGGATGCGGATTACCACAGTTCACGCTTTCGCCCTGCCCCATTGGGTTTCGAGGCGGGCACACCGCCGATTGCCAGTGTGATCGGCCTTGGGGCAACGCTGGATTATCTGGCGGGGCTTGATCAGGACGCCGTGTCTGCCCATGAAGCGGCGCTGCATGACTATTTGTTGAAAGGTCTTGAAGCGCGCAATGGCATTCGGCTGCTGGGCAAGCCGCAACTGGCCTTGGCCAGTTTTGTCGTCGAGGGTGTGCATAACTCTGATCTGGCGCATTTGCTGACCGAACAGGGGATCGCGGTGCGCGCCGGACATCACTGCGCGATGCCGTTGCTCAAAAGCTTCGAGCTGGCCGGGGCGATCCGGGTGTCGTTGGCGCTGTACAACGACTCTGAAGATCTGGAGCGATTCTTTGAAGCGCTGGATCAGGCGCTGGAGTTGTTGCGATGAGCTTGCCGGCCGATGCCGCTATCGCACTAGCAACCTTTCAGAATGCGCCGGGCTGGGAACAGCGGGCGCGGTTGCTGATGCAATGGGGCGACCGTCTACCTGCCTTGAACGATGTGGATAAAATCGACGCCAACCGTGTGCATGGCTGTGAAAGCCAGGTGTGGTTGGTGGGTTCGCTGGATGACGGTCACTGGCAGTTTGCGGCGAGCAGCGATGCACGGTTGATCCGCGGGTTGGTGGCCTTGCTGCTGGCGCGGGTCAACGGGTTGTCGGCGGATGAGTTGCGGCAGGTGGATTTGCCGGAGTGGTTCAGTCAGCTTGGGCTTTCGCGGCAACTGTCGCCTTCGCGCAGTAATGGTCTCAATGCTGTATTACAGCGAATGAATGAGTTGGCAGGCTAATCGCCTTCGCGAGCAAGCCCGCTCCCACAGGGGAATGCATTCCAACGTGGGAGCGGGCTTGCTCGCGAAGAGGGCCATCAACCACACCATCAAACTTGAGGTTTGACCCGATCCGCCGGCCGCCGCACACCCGCCACAATCTTATCCACAGCCTTGGTCGCCGCGACCATGCCGAACGTCGCCGTCACCATCATCACCGCGCCAAACCCGCCGGCGCAGTCGAGCTTCACGCCATCGCCGACAAAACTCTTCTGCAGACAAATGCTGCCATCCGGCTTCGGGTAGCGCAGTTGTTCGGTGGAAAACACGCACGGCACGCTGTAATGACGCGTGACGGTGCGCGAGAAGCCGTAGTCCCGGCGCAGGGTCGAGCGCACTTTCGACGCCAGTGGATCATTGAAAGTCCGGTTCAGGTCGCAGACCTGGATCAACGTCGGGTCGATCTGCCCGCCCGCCCCGCCGGTGGTGATGATCTGGATCTTGCGGCGTTTGCACCATGCAATCAGCGCCGCTTTCGCATTCACGCTGTCGATGCAGTCGATCACGCAGTCGATGTTCGGCGTGATGTACTCGGCCATGGTTTCGCGCGTGACGAAATCCGCCACCGCGTGCACCGTGCAGTCCGGGTTGATACCGCGTAAACGCTCGGCCATCACCTCGACCTTGGGTTTGCCGACGGTGCTGTCCAGCGCGTGCAACTGACGGTTGGCGTTGCTGACGCAGACGTCATCGAGGTCGAACAGCGAAATCTCGCCCACGCCACACCGGGCGATGGCTTCCGCCGCCCAGGAACCGACGCCACCGACGCCGACGATCGCCACATGGGCTGCGCGCAGGCGCGCCAGGCCGTCGATGCCATACAAACGGGCGATGCCTGCAAACCGCGGATCTTCTGTACTCATGACCATTACCCCAAAAACCGGCGCGCATTATAGGGCTAGTACTGCAACAAGATCTAAGTTACCGCGACAAGCGAAAGAACTTATGCGAAACGGGATTGCCAAACGTAGGGCATTTCCCTGCCAGCTATACGCTCAAGGAATGCCCGGTGTAGGATGCGCGCCCCTTGGCACACGCCGACCGGTCCTTCGTTCCACAGCCTTTGGAACCTGAAATAACTATGTCATCGCGTAAATTTGGACTCAACCTGGTCGTGGTGCTCGCCATCGCAGCCTTGTTTACCGGCTTCTGGGCGCTGATCAATCGCCCGGTCACCGCTCCCAACTGGCCTGAGCAGATCTCCGGCTTTTCGTACTCGCCGTTCCAGCAGGGTCAGTACCCACAAAAAGAGCAGTATCCGACCGACGATGAAATGCGTCGCGACCTGGAGATCATGAGCAAGCTGACGGACAACATCCGTACTTACTCGGTCGACGGCTCCCTGCAAGACATCCCCAAACTGGCGGAAGAATTCGGTCTGCGGGTCACCCTCGGTATCTGGATCAGCCCGGACGAGGAGCGCAACGAGCGTGAGATCCTGCGCGCCATCGAACTCGCCAACACCTCCCGCAGCGTGGTTCGCGTGGTTGTAGGCAACGAGGCGATCTTCCGTAAGGAAATTACCGCTGCAGAACTCAGCATTATTCTGGATCGCGTTCGCGCGGCGGTGAAAGTGCCGGTGACCACGTCCGAGCAATGGCACGTCTGGGAAGAAAACCCGAGCCTGGCCAAGCACGTCGACCTGATCGCTGCCCACGTCCTGCCGTACTGGGAACATGTGCCGATGGAGCAATCCGGGCAGTTCGTACTGGACCGTGCCCGTGATCTGAAAAAAATGTTCCCGAAAAAACCGCTGTTGCTGTCGGAAGTCGGCTGGCCGAGCAACGGTCGTATGCGCGGCGGTGCCGATGCATCGCCGGCAGACCAGGCGATTTACCTGCGCACACTGGTCAACAAGCTCAACCGCCAGGGTTTCAACTACTTCGTGATCGAAGCGTTTGACCAACCATGGAAGGCCAGCGACGAAGGTTCGGTGGGCGCTTACTGGGGTGTTTTCAACGCCGCACGCCAGCAGAAATTCAACTTCGAAGGCCCGGTCGTTGCGATCCCGCAATGGCGCGTGCTGGCGGTCGGTTCGGTGGTCCTGGCGCTGCTGTCCCTGACCCTGCTGATGATCGACGGCTCGGCCCTGCGTCAACGCGGCCGCACCTTCCTGACCTTTATCGCCTTCCTTTGCGGATCGGTGCTGGTGTGGATCGGTTACGACTACAGCCTGCAATACAGCACCTGGTTCAGCCTGACGGTCGGGGGCCTACTCGCACTCGGCGCACTCGGGGTCTTTATCGTGCTACTGACCGAGGCGCATGAACTGGCCGAGGCGGTCTGGACCCACAAGCGCCGGCGTGAATTCCTGCCGGTGGTCGGCGAATCGGACTACAGACCGAAGGTATCGATCCACGTCCCTTGCTACAACGAGCCGCCGGAGATGGTCAAACAGACCCTCAACGCCCTGGCCAACCTCGACTATCCGGACTTCGAAGTCCTGATCATCGACAACAACACCAAGGACCCGGCGGTCTGGGAACCGGTGCGCGATTACTGCGAAACCCTCGGCCCGCGCTTCAAGTTCTTCCACGTCGCGCCGTTGGCCGGTTTCAAGGGTGGTGCACTGAATTATCTGATTCCGCACACCGCCAAGGATGCCGAAGTCATTGCGGTGATCGATTCGGACTACTGCGTCGACCCGAACTGGCTCAAGCACATGGTGCCGCACTTCGCCGATCCGAAAATCGCCGTGGTGCAGTCGCCACAGGATTACCGCGACCAGAACGAAAGCACCTTCAAAAAGCTGTGCTACGCGGAATACAAAGGCTTCTTCCACATCGGCATGGTCACCCGCAACGACCGTGACGCGATCATCCAGCACGGCACCATGACGATGACCCGACGCTCTGTGCTCGAGGAACTGGGCTGGGCCGACTGGTGCATCTGTGAAGACGCCGAGTTGGGTCTGCGCGTGTTCGAGAAAGGCCTGTCGGCGGCGTATTACCACACCAGCTATGGCAAAGGCCTGATGCCCGATACCTTTATCGACTTCAAGAAACAGCGATTCCGCTGGGCCTATGGCGCGATTCAGATCATCAAGCGTCACACCACCAGCTTGCTTCGCGGCAAGGGCACCGAGCTGACCCGTGGCCAGCGTTACCACTTCCTCGCGGGCTGGTTGCCGTGGGTCGCGGACGGCATGAACATCTTCTTCACCGTGGGCGCCTTGTTGTGGTCGGCGGCGATGATCATCGTGCCGCAGCGGGTCGATCCGCCGTTGCTGATTTTCGCGATCCCGCCACTGGCGCTGTTCGTGTTCAAGGTCGGCAAGATCATCTTCCTCTACCGTCGTGCAGTGGGGGTCAACCTCAAGGATGCGTTCTGCGCGGCACTGGCCGGCCTGGCGTTGTCGCACACCATCGCCAAAGCGGTGCTGTACGGCTTCTTCACCAGCAGCATTCCGTTTTTCCGCACACCGAAGAACGCCGATAACCACGGTTTCTGGGTGGCGATCTCGGAGGCGCGCGAAGAGGTGTTCATCATGCTGCTGTTGTGGGGCGCGGCACTGGGGATTTACTTGGTGAACGGCATGCCGAGCAACGACATGCGCTTCTGGGTGACCATGTTGCTGGTTCAGTCGCTGCCGTACCTGGCGGCGCTGATCATGGCGTTCCTGTCTTCGCTGCCGAAACCGGTGGTCGCGACAGAGACGGCACCGGCAGTCTAAATCTCTACAGATGCACTAAACGGCGGCCAATGGTCGCCGTTTTGCTTTAAGATAACCGCCATTTTGCGGGGCTTGGCGTGATATCCATCCCTGTGGGAGCCAGCCTGCTGGCGATGGCAATGTAACAATCAACGTTTATGTTGACTGACACACCGCCATCGCCAGCAGGCTGGCTCCCACATTTAGTCCGCGCCCATATTCAAGATTTCCGGAGTTTTCCATGACGGCCCACGCCGACCTTTCGCCGACCCTTCAACTCGCCATCGACCTGATCCGCCGTCCGTCCGTGACGCCGGTTGACGCCGATTGCCAGAAGCAGATGATGCAGCGCCTGGGCGATGCCGGCTTCACCCTGGAACCGATGCGCATCGAAGATGTGGATAACTTCTGGGCCACCCACGGCAAACACGACGGCCCGGTGCTGTGCTTCGCCGGTCACACCGACGTGGTGCCGACCGGCCCGGTAACCGCCTGGCAGATCGACCCGTTCAACGCGCTGATCGACGAACACGGCATGCTCTGTGGCCGTGGCGCGGCGGACATGAAAGGCAGCCTCGCCTCGATGACAGTGGCGGCCGAGCGCTTTGTCGCCGACTACCCGGACCACAAGGGCAAGGTCGCTTTCCTGATCACCAGCGACGAAGAAGGCCCGGCGCACCACGGCACCAAGGCAGTGGTCGAACGCCTTGCCGCCCGTAAGGAACGTCTGGACTGGTGCATCGTCGGCGAACCGTCGAGCACCACCCTGGTGGGTGACGTGGTCAAGAACGGCCGTCGTGGCTCCCTCGGCGCCAAGCTGACCGTACGCGGTGTGCAGGGTCACGTGGCCTATCCACATCTCGCGAAGAACCCGATCCACCTCGCCGCCCCGGCCCTGGCCGAACTGGCCGCCGAGCATTGGGACCACGGCAACGATTTCTTCCCGCCGACCAGTTTCCAGATCTCCAACGTCAATTCCGGCACCGGCGCGACCAACGTGATTCCGGGCGACCTGGTGGCGGTGTTCAACTTCCGTTTCTCCACCGAATCCACCGTTGAAGGCTTGCAAAAGCGCGTCGCCGACATCCTCGACAAACATGGCCTGGACTGGCACATCGACTGGGCGCTGTCCGGTCTGCCGTTCCTGACCGAACCGGGCGCGTTGCTGGATGCCGTCGCTTCAAGCATCAAGGACGTAACCGGTCGCGACACCAAAGCCTCCACCAGCGGTGGCACCTCCGATGGACGCTTTATTGCGACCATGGGCACTCAGGTGGTTGAACTGGGCCCGGTCAACGCGACGATCCACCAGGTCAACGAGCGCGTACTGGCTGCCGACCTCGACGTGCTGACCGAAATCTACTACCAGACCCTGATCAAGTTGCTCGCCTGATGCTCGCCTGCCCGATCTGCAGCGAACCGCTGAACGCGGTGGACAACGGCGTGGCCTGCCCCGCCGGGCATCGTTTCGACCGTGCGCGGCAGGGTTACCTGAACCTGCTGCCGGTGCAGCACAAGAACAGCCGCGACCCAGGGGATAACCTCGCCATGGTCGAAGCCCGTCGCGACTTCCTGAACGCCGGCCATTACGCACCGGTGGCAAAGCGCCTGGCAGAGCTGGCTGCGCAATACGCGCCGCAGCGCTGGCTGGACATCGGGTGTGGCGAGGGTTATTACACCGCGCAAATCGCCGAGGCCTTGCCCAACGCTGACGGGTACGCCCTGGACATCTCCCGGGAAGCGGTGAAACGCGCCTGCAAACGCAACCCGCAGCTGACCTGGTTGATCGCCAGCATGGCGCGGGTGCCGTTGGCCTCGGGGAGCTGCCAGTTTCTCGCCAGCGTCTTCAGTCCGCTGGATTGGGAGGAAGCCAAGCGCTTGCTCAGCCCCGGCGGCGGCTTGATGAAAGTCGGGCCGACCAGCGGCCATCTGATGGAATTGCGCGAGCGGCTGTACGACGAAGTCCGTGAATACACCGACGACAAGCATCTGGCCCTGGTGCCGGAAGGCATGGCGCTGCAACACAGCGAAACCCTGGAATTCAAACTGACGCTTTCAAAGGGTCAGGATCGCGCCAACCTGCTGGCCATGACGCCCCACGGCTGGCGCGCCAGTGCCGAACGCCGAGCGGCGGTCATCGAGCAGGTTGAGCCGTTCGAGGTCACCGTTTCGATGCGCTACGATTACTTCGTGCTTCAATAATTTTTGGTCTTGAGCAATGGCTCGAGGCCGGCTAAATCCGCGAATGGATTTTTCAGACCCGCAGTGAGGACATCCATGCGCCAACCCGATATCGAGATTTACCTGAAAGACGCCGACGTCGACTACAAGGCCGTCGCAGACTGGCTTAGCGAAGCGTTGGGCCAGTGCAGTGAATGGGTCAAGAAGGGCCAGACCTACAAGTGCAAGGCCGGCAACGTGCCCGTCACCTGGCTGCCAAAAGCCGTCGGCAAATGGAACAGCCTGTTCCTGGACAGCGACCAGACCCCGTGGGAAGACGACATCGCTTGCGCCCGCGCCGCGTTTGCCGCGCTGAACGTCGAAGTGCGTTGTGCGCCGGGTACGTGGGTCGAGGAAGAAGGTGAAGAGACGGCGGATCGCTGGATGCGCATCAGCGCCGACGGTGAAGAAGAGATCACCTGGAAAACCGCGTAAGAACGACACCAACCCCATGTGGGAGCGGGCTTGCTCGCGAATGCGGTGTGTCAGGCAGCAAAGATGTTGACTGAGACACCGCATTCGCGAGCAAGCCCGCTCCCACAGTGGTTTTGGGTGAACTGGAAGGTGGGTTTACAGACCTATCACATCCTCAGCCTGCAACCCCTTCTCGCCCGTCACCACGGCGTATTCAACCTGCTGACCTTCAGCCAGCGAACGATGCCCCTCGCCGCGGATCGCGCGGTAATGCACGAACACGTCCACCCCGTCCTCGCGCTGAATGAAGCCGTAGCCCTTGGCGTCGTTGAACCACTTCACATTGCCGGTTTCGCGCGTAGCCATGAATCGATACCCCCTTCTTTTTATTGTTGAGCCGCCGAGTATATGACAGGCGCCAAAACTCTCAACTCAACTTTACTTACCCGCTTTTTTGCCGATTTTCGGCGAATCCGGCACACTATCGGCCGCCCGAGCAAACGCTCGGTTTTATTCACTCACGCAGATGCCGTATGACCCGTTCCCCGTTCCGCCGTCTTGTGTTTGGCACCCTGCGCCGACTGCTCTATCTCTGGGTTCGCTCGGAGACGATCAATCAGTCGTCGTTCACCCTCAACCTCGACCGCAGTCGTCCGGTGTTCTACGTCCTGCAAAACCCTTCGCTGACCGACCTGGCCGTGGTCGACACCGAATGCAGCAAGGCCGGCCTGCCCCGCCCGGTGCTGCCCGTGTCGGTAGGCAACCTGGTGGAACCCGCCGCGTTTTTCTACCTCACGCCGGAGCCCGACTGGCTCGGCCGCCAGGACAAACGTGGCGCACCGCCGACGCTGACCCGCCTGGTCAGCGCCCTGAGCCAGAATGCCGCCGAAGACGCGCAGATCATTCCGGTCAGCGTGTTCTGGGGGCAGTCGCCGGACAGCGAATCGAGCCCGTGGAAGCTACTTTTTGCCGATAGCTGGGCCGTGACCGGTCGCCTGCGTCGGTTGCTCAGCATCATCGTGCTGGGCCGCAAGACCCGAGTGCAGTTCTCCGCGCCGATTCACCTGCGCGAATTGATCGACCACAACAAAGGCCACGAGCGCACCGTGCGCATGGCCCAGCGGATCCTGCGCGTGCACTTCCGCAACCTCAAGGCCGCGGTGATAGGCCCGGACATTTCCCACCGACGCAACCTGGTCAAAGGCTTGCTCAATCAGCCGTTGGTCAAGCAAGCGATCCTCGACGAAGCCGAACGGGAAAACATCTCCCCGGAGAAAGCCAAGGCCCAGGCCCTGCGCTACGGCAACGAGATCGCCTCGGACTACACCTACACCGCAATCCGTTTCCTGGAAGTGGTGCTGAGCTGGTTCTGGAACAAGATCTACGACGGGATCAAGGTCAACCACATCGAAGGCGTGCAGAAAGTCGCTCAGGGTCACGAAGTGATCTATGTGCCGTGCCATCGCAGCCACATCGACTACCTGCTGCTGTCTTACTTGCTGTTCCGAAACGGCCTGACCCCGCCGCACATCGCCGCCGGGATCAACCTCAACATGCCGGTGATCGGCAGCCTGCTGCGGCGTGGCGGCGCGTTCTTCATGCGCCGCACCTTCAAGGGCAACCCGCTGTACACCTCGGTGTTCAACGAATACCTGCACACCTTGTTCACCAAAGGTTTCCCGGTCGAATACTTCGTCGAGGGCGGCCGTTCGCGCACCGGGCGCATGCTGCAACCGAAGACCGGGATGCTGGCGATTACCCTGCGCAGTTTCCTGCGTTCGTCGCGCATGCCCATCGTCTTCATTCCGGTGTACATCGGTTACGAGCGTGTGCTGGAAGGCCGGACCTACCTCGGCGAACTGCGCGGCGCGAGCAAGAAGAAAGAATCGATCTTCGACATCTTCAAAGTCATCGGCGCGCTCAAGCAGCGTTTTGGTCAGGTGGCGGTGAACTTCGGCGAGCCGATCAAACTCGCGGAATTCCTCGACAGCGAACAGCCCGACTGGCGTAAACAGGAACTCGGCCCGCAGTTCAAACCCGCGTGGCTCAACGAAACCACCAACCGTCTCGGCGAGAAAGTCGCGCAGCATCTGAACGAAGCGGCGGCGATCAACCCGGTGAACCTGGTCGCCCTGGCGCTGCTGTCCACCACCCGTCTGGCCCTGGATGATCGCGCCATGGCGCGGGTACTGGATTTGTATCTGGCGCTGTTGCGCAAGGTGCCGTATTCGCCGCACACCACGCTGCCGGAAGGTGATGGCCGGGCGCTGATCGAGCATGTGAAGGACATGGACCTGCTGTCCGAACAGAGCGATGCGCTGGGCAAGATTCTGTATCTGGACGAGCAGAACGCCGTCCTGATGACCTACTACCGCAACAACGTGCTGCACATCTTCGCCCTGCCGGCGCTGCTCGCGAGTTTCTTCCAGAGCGCGTCGCGCATGAGCCGCGAACAGATCCTGCGCTACACCCGGGCGCTGTATCCGTACCTGCAATCGGAGCTGTTCATTCGCTGGACGCTGGATGAATTGGATGGCGTGATCGATCAATGGCTCGACGCGTTCGTCGAGCAAGGTCTGCTGCGTTTCGAGAACGACGTTTACCTGCGCCCGGCACCAAGCTCACGGCATTTTGTGTTGCTGACGTTGTTGTCGAAGAGCATCGCCCAGACGCTGCAACGCTTCTACATGACCGTGTCCCTGCTGCTCAACAGCGGCCAGAACAGCATCAGCGCCGAAGAACTGGAAGACCTGTGCACCGTCATGGCTCAGCGCCTGTCGATCCTCCATGGCCTGAATGCCCCGGAGTTCTTCGACAAGAGTCTGTTCCGCCACTTCATTCAGACGATGCTGGATCTCGACGTGCTCAAGCGCGACGAAGCCGGCAAGTTGAGCTATCACGAGTTGCTGGGTGAACTGGCGGAAGGTGCGGCCAAACGGGTGCTGCCGGCGGAGATCCGGTTGTCGATCCGCCAGGTGGCCTTGCATCGAAGTGAAGATGCGGCGGACCAGGCTTAGTTGCAGTCGGTTGTAACTTTCTGACAATGACTATAAGAACACGGATGTTCTTATAATCTGTCAATTATGAATTAATAGAGGCCCTCTTAAATTCCGATATGGATATCGCGATGACCCCGCTTGAAAACACTAGCAACTACGTCACCCTCACTTTCAGTTTGCCTGAAGACTTTCTGCCCCCAGACGATGGCAACGGCGAAACCTTTATAGGCGTGCAAACTGCCAACTCCTCCTTCCCCATCAACGTGGCGCAATCGCGTACACCAAACCTGTACAGCGGATCCTGGAACTTTTCGTTCCCACACAACTATTCCGATATCAGCGTCAAATACCTTGTGACCATCAACATGACCCATAACGGAGTTCCCCTGTTGATTGACCTGGACTACTTCGTGATCGTCCACCACGCGCCGCACCGACAGATCCTGCACCTGAGCCCGATAGGCCGTCTCTACATACAGGCGCAAGCACCTCGAGCGGTCGAACCCGAACACGCCGTCACCGTTGCCGCCCACGAGCACGACGACACCCAAGCCCTCGTCACTCAGATACATATCAGCGAAAATCAGGCGCAGGCGTTTTACCTGGAATACGATCCAGCCACTGTCGTCCCCGGTAAACGCTACACCCTGACCGCCACTGAAAACGAATACCTGAATTCAATAGCGGTCTATCCGGGCTCCGTTGTATTGAAGCCCTTCAGCACGACTTGAAAGAAAGTCGAAAAATGTAATTTGTTGCGCGCCATCTATTTCGCAGCCTATTCGGTCAACAAGTAAGGAAATACCCTACATAGCGTTCGCGGCTCTCGACGATATGCTGACAATTCGTCATTCCCGACGATTCATTTGATAAGGAAATCAAAATGAGCAACGAATATGAAAAGAGCATCGGCGGCACCGTGCACTATCTGTTGAGAATTCAGTTACCACCCAACTCAACACTTCACGTCAATCTGCTGGATGTCACTTCCACAGACGCTCCGGCCAAAGAACTCGCAAGGCAAGTCATCCCTAACGCAGAGACAACGGGCTTGGACTTTAACTTGCTGTACAAGGTTGCCGATGTCCTGCCTGATCACCGCTATGCCATCCGTGCGCGGATCGAAACCACCGAACAAGTGATCTTCGCGACCACGAAGGATCACGCAGTGCAACTGGGTGTCGACCACCTCTGTCCCGAGGACGTTATTGTCCGCAACGTTCGTACGAAACCAGACAGTAACTTCTAAGTCTTGAGCTGAAAAAATCCGTTAAATTGTCATTGGCGCCGGTCTTCTTCGGGCGCCAGGGACAAGGATCAAGTTCATGAAAAAATGCTCGCTTCTGGGACTGGCTGCTTTGCTCAGCGCCTGCCAGACCCTGCAACCTGCCGCGAAAACCAGCCTCGATGGCGAAGTCTTCTACCTCCAACGCATCGCCCTGCCGGCGAGCGCCACCTTGAGCGTCAGCCTGCAGGACGTGTCGCTCGCGGATGCGCCCGCCGTTATCCTCAATGAACAGAAAGGCCCGGTCAGAGGCCAGGTGCCACTGCCGTTTCATCTGAGTTACGATCCGGCCCAGGTCAAACCTGGTCATCGCTATTCGGTCAGCGCGCGCATCGAAGTCGACGGCAAGCTGATATTCATCACCACCGAACACCACGCCGTGCAGCTTGATGGCCGCGATCCGCAACCCCTGAAAATCCGCGTCGACGCCGTTCGCTAATTTCTTTTTTTGAACAAGGAAGCCGCCATGCTCCGCCCTACCCTTCGCTTCGCCGGCCTTTTCGCAGGCTTGATGATCTCCGCCAGCGCACTGGCGCTGTCGCTCAACGACCTGTCGCAAAAAGACGCCACCGGCGGCCTCAAAGACGCCCTGACCCAAGGCGCGCAGCTGGCCGTCAAACAACTCGGCACGCCGGGCGGCTTCAGCAACAACCCGGACGTGAAAATCGAACTGCCGGGCAAACTGGGCAAAGTCGCCAGCAAAATGAAACAGTTCGGCATGGGCGACCAGGTCACTCAGCTGGAAACCAGCATGAACAAAGCGGCGGAAACCGCCGTGACCCAGGCCCAGCCAATTCTGGTGGAAGCGGTCAAGAAGATGAGCGTCGAGGACGCCAAAGGGATTCTCAGCGGCGGCAAAGATTCGGCCACCCAATACCTGAGCAAAACCAGCCGCGAACAGATTCGCGTCAAGTTCCTCCCTATCGTCAAACAAGCCACCGACCAGGTCGGCCTGGCCAAGCAATACAACACCTTCGCGGGCCAGGCAGCGACCATGGGCGTGCTGGATGCGAAGAACGCCAACATCGAAAGCTACGTGACCGAGCAGGCGTTGAACGGTTTGTTCGAGATGATCGGTAAACAGGAAGAAACCATCCGCCAGAATCCGGCGGCTGCGGCGACGAGTCTGGCGAAGAAAGTCTTTGGTACGCTTTAATTCCAGGCAATTGAAACTCGCAAAAAAGCCCACTGGTCTTTACAGGTCAGTGGGCTTTTTCCGTTTGCGCTACTGGTGCGGATCAACCTGATCCAGAACGCGATTTACCGATAACTCCGCCAGCGAAATCATCTGTTGAACCGCCAACATAAGATTGCATTTCGGTCCGTTCAAACCGAAGGCTAACTCACTGGCCATCACATTTGCCGAAGCGAGGGTTTCGCAGGCGTGAGCCAAAAGGGTTTCGGAATCAACGTTGGGGGCGATGACGAAAACCGAGCTGGGACGACGGTCAGCTTTAGCCTTTTTTTCGGGTGGTGGCGCCAAATAGTGATCAAGAGCGCGAATTGCCGCGTCGTGGAGTTTTTTGGAATCGAGAAAGGCGTAGGGGGAAACCGGGTCGGTTTCTTTTTCCAGTTCTGCTTCCGTGTATGGAGGATTTGGGCTGTCTTTAATCATCGTGTAACTCCTGAAGTAGTGGAGCTGTCACCGTTCGCTGCGAAACGAACATAAGGTGGCAGCTGTACGCAGGTTCGCAGACCGGGACTTCAGGAACCCGGCAGACCCGAAGATCTCCCGCGCACAGCCGCCATAACACAGGCATAAAAAAACGCCCGCTTTCGGATGGTGGACGCTGTGCGTCTGAAGTTTAACCGGGCTGCGAAACCCGGTCGCTGCTTTTTGCAGCGACACCCAAAAGCCTAGAGATCGCGCTTCCGACAGACAACCTGAAAATTTCGTGGGAAGGTTCTGATGTTTTGGCAGATCTTTAAACATAGTCGCCTGCCAGATCGCCATCGCGGGCAAGCCCGCTCCCACAGGGTTTTGTGTCGTACACGGTATTTGTATTCAGAAGATTAACTGTGGGAGCGAGCCTGCTCGCGAAAGCGGTCGTCCATTTGCGAAATGTATTGCCTGACACGACGCCATCGCGAGCAGGCTCGCTTGTATGTTTAGACTTGAAGGGGTGGGTGGGACTACAGACTCGATTCTGACTCTGACCAGTACAGACTGTGGGAGACTTCTCGTCCCGCCCCTTCTACCCAAAGCGCCGATAAGGAATTCATCGGTAAACCGACGATAGAGACAAGCCAGCGCAACGGTAGCCCCCAACAAGCACTTAAACCCTAGCTCCGAGGATTCGTCATGACAATCCTTACTTCGCAGACGGTTGTTGGTATCGATATCGCCAAGGCCCAAATTGCTGTCTATCGCACCGACCTGCAAATCATTCAAGACATCAAGAACGATCGAACCGCCCTCAAGCGTTGGCTTAAAACCCTGCCTGCCCAAAGCGCTATCGCCGTTGAAGCCACCAACATCTACCACTTGGACACGGTAGAGCTGGCCCATGAGATGGGTCATCAGGTCTACGTGGTGGATGCTTATCGCGTGAGTCATTACCGCCGTGGCGTTGGTCAACGAGCCAAGAACGATCCCTGCGATGCGCGTTTGCTGGCGCGTTACCTGGAGAATGAACAAAGCAAACTGCGGGTCTGGAGCCCGCCACCCAAGGCCTACAGCTCGCTGAAAAGCCTGCTTCACAGACGTGCAACGCTGATCCAGAACCATGCTGGGCTGATGTTGAGTTGGGCCAATGAACCCTTGTTGAAGAAAGTGCAGGTCGCTCAGCAGAAGGCGTTCAAGCAAGCGGATCAGGCGATTCAGAAACTGCTGCGCAAGGTCAGCAAAGAGGCGGGAATTGAGGCGAATATTGATCGCTGCAAAGCCATCGAAGGCGTTGGGGAACTGACCGCAACCGGGTTGGCGACGACCTTTATGCGGGGCGATTTTGCGAACAGCGATGCGTTCATCGCATTCCTGGGAATGGACTTGGCAGTCGAAGACTCCGGCAAGAAGAATGGGCAGCGGTACCTGACCAAAAAAGGAGATCCGGAGGTTCGTCGTTTGGCGTACAACGCCGCAATGGCGGCGTGTCGCTCGCCTAAATGGAAGCCGTTTTACGAGGCATACCTGGCTAGAGGCTTCTCGAAAACCCAGGCCTTGGTTGCCTTGGCCCGAAAGCTCTGTCGAGTGGCATTTGCCCTGATGAAAAATCAGAGCAAATACCTGTCAGCCTGAGAATTCAGGGTTGCCGGGCAACATAGAATCTCCCACAATTTAGAGCGGTGAACGTCAGCAAGAGAGCGGGCGGCCCGAAGGCCGCCGAGATTACACCGACTCTTTCTTGATCCTGAACCACGCCGCATACAACGCCGGCAAAAACAGCAGCGTCAGCGCCGTCGCCACGATCAACCCGCCCATGATCGCCACCGCCATCGGCCCGAAGAACACGCTGCGGGACAACGGGATCATCGCCAGCACTGCCGCAAGTGCCGTCAACACGATCGGCCGGAAACGCCGCACCGTGGCTTCGATAATTGCTTGCCACGGCTTGAGCCCGGCGGCGATGTCCTGCTCGATCTGGTCCACCAGGATCACCGAGTTACGCATGATCATCCCGGACAGCGCGATGGTCCCGAGCATTGCCACAAAGCCGAACGGCTGGCGGAACACCATCAGGAACAGCGTCACCCCGATCAAGCCCAGCGGCGCGGTCAGGAACACCATCACCGTGCGTGAGAAACTGCGCAATTGCAGCATCAGCAAAGTCAGCACCACCACGATGAACAGCGGCACGCCGGCCTTCACCGAGTTCTGGCCACGGGCCGAGTCTTCCACCGTACCGCCGACGTCCAGCAAGTAACCGTCCGGCAGTTCGGCGCGAATCGGGTCGAGGGTCGGCATGATCTGCTGCACCAGCGTCGCCGGTTGTTCCTTGCCATAGATGTCGGCGCGGATCGTCACGTTCGGCAGGCGGTTGCGGTGCCAGATGATGCCTTCTTCGAAGCCGTATTCCAGCGTCGCGATTTGCGACAGCGCCACGCTGCGGCCGTTGTCGGTCGGCACCGCCAGACTCGGCAGCAACGACAGTTCGGTCCGTTCATGCAACGTGCCGCGCAGCAGGATCTCGATCAACTCGTTGTCTTCGCGGTACTGGCTGACGCTGGAACCGGTCAGGGAGCTTTGCAAGAACTTCGACAGGTTGGCCGTGCTCACACCCAGCGCCCGGGCGCGGTCCTGATCAACGTTAAGGTAGACGACTTTGCTCGGCTCTTCCCAGTCCAGATGGACGTTCACCACATGCGGATTTTCGCGAACCTTGGCCGCCACTTTGCGGGCCAGCGCGCGGACTTCCTCGATGTGCTCGCCGGTCACCCGGAACTGCACCGGATAGCCAACCGGCGGACCATTTTCAAGGCGTGTAACCCGCGAGCGCAGGGTCGGGAATTGTTCGTTGAGAGTTTCGATCAGCCAGGTGCGCAGGGTTTCGCGCTCCTCGATGGTCTTGGCCAGGACGACAAACTGGGCGAAGCTCGCCGCCGGCAGTTGCTGATCCAGCGGCAGGTAGAAACGCGGCGAACCGGTGCCGACGTAGGCCACGTAGTTGTCGATGCCGGCGTGATCCTTCAGAAGCGCTTCAAGGCGTTTGACCTCGTCGGCGGTGTTGCTCAGGGACGCGCCTTCAGCGAGTTTCAGATCGACCATCAACTCGAGCCGCCCCGAAGCCGGGAAGAACTGTTGCGGCACAAAGCGGAACAGCACGATGGAGCCGATGAACAACACCACGGTCAGCACGATGACGGTTTTACGCCAGCGCACGCACCACTCCACCAAACGCCTGACCCGCTGATAGAACGGCGTGCCGTAAGGGTCGGGCTGACCGGTGCCATGTTTGGCGGCATGAATTTTCGCCAGGTCCGGCAGAAGTTTTTCCCCCAGGTACGGCACGAAAACCACCGCGACAATCCATGAGGCCAACAACGCGATGGTCACCACTTGGAAGATCGAGCGCGTGTATTCGCCGGTGCCCGACTGCGCAGTGGCGATCGGCAGAAACCCGGCAGCGGTAATCAGGGTGCCGGTGAGCATCGGGAACGCGGTGCTGGTCCAGGCATAACTGGCCGCCTTGATGCGGTCGAAGCCCTGCTCCATTTTGATCGCCATCATTTCCACGGCGATGATTGCGTCGTCCACCAACAAGCCCAGCGCCAAAACCAGCGCACCGAGGGAAATTTTGTGCAGGCCGATGCCGAGGTAATACATGCAGGCGAAGGTCATCGCCAGCACCAGCGGAATCGCCAGCGCCACCACCATGCCGGTGCGCACGCCGAGGGAGAAAAAACTCACCAGCAACACAATCGCCAGGGCTTCCACCAGCACTTGAACGAACTCGCCAACGCCGGTTTTCACTGCGGCAGGCTGATCGGAAACCTTGCGCAGTTGCATGCCGGCCGGGAGGTTTTTCTGAATGCGGTCGAACTCGATTTCCAGCGCCTTGCCCAGCACCAGAATGTCGCCGCCGTCCTTCATCGCCACGGCCAGACCGATGGCGTTTTCCGCCATGAAACGCATGCGCGGTGCCGGTGGGTCGTTGAATCCACGGCGCACGTCCGCCACATCGGAGATGCGGAAGGTACGGTCACCGACGCGGATCGGGAAGTTCTTGATCTCGTCGACGGTCTGAAAATTCCCCGAAACCCGTAGCTGCAATCGCTCGCTGGTGGTTTCAAAGAACCCGGCCGTGGACACCGCGTTCTGCTCTTCAAGCGCCTGCTGCACAGCGGCCAATGGCAAGCCGAGCGTGGCGAGTTTGACGTTGGAGAGTTCGATCCAGATCTTCTCGTCCTGCAGCCCGAGCAGATCGACCTTACCCACATCCTTGACCCGTTGCAGCTGGATCTGGATGCGGTCGGCGTAATCCTTGAGCACTGCGTAATCAAAACCGTCGCCGGTCAGCGCGTAGATATTGCCGAAGGTGGTGCCAAACTCATCGTTGAAAAACGGCCCCTGAATACCCGGCGGCAAAGTGTGCCGAATGTCACTGACCTTTTTGCGGACCTGATACCACAGGTCCGGAATCTGTACCGAATGCATGGAGTCACGGGCAATGAAGGTCACCTGGGATTCGCCGGGGCGCGAGAAAGAGACAATGCGCTCGTATTCGCCGGTTTCCATCAGCTTCTTTTCAATGCGCTCGGTGACCTGGCGCGAGACTTCCTGCGCCGTGGCGCCCGGCCAGTTGGTGCGGATCACCATGGCTTTGAAGGTGAACGGCGGGTCTTCGCTTTGGCCGAGTTTGGTGTAGGAAAGCGCGCCGACGACGGCCAGCAAGAGCATCAGGAACAGTACGATCTGGCGATTGCGCAGCGCCCATTCGGAAAGATTGAAACCCATCGGGGATTACTCCTTGTCCGCCAGATTGACCACGCGGTTGGAGCGATCCACCGGGCGCACTTGCTGCCCTTCGAGCAGGACATGGACGCCAGCGGCCACCACCCAGTCGCTGGCATTCAGGCCCTCGAGCACTGGGACGGTTTTCTCGCCGAAGGCACCGACCCGGACCGGGGTTTTCTTCAAGGTATTGTTGGCACTGACGACCCAGACGTAGGTCGCGCCGTTTTCCGCCGTCAGTGCCGACAGCGGCACAGACAGCGGTATCACGTCAGCGGTCTGGACGAACACCCGGGCGCTCTGGCCGAGTTCGGCCGGGACCTTGCCGCCAGTGAACGAAATCCGGGCCGCGAAGGTGCGCGACTTGGGATCGGCAGCGGGCGACAGCTCACGGATGCGCCCGGCGAAACGCTGATCGGGTTGGGTCCAGAGCTCTACCGACACTGGCTGACCGACCTTGAAGCGGCCGAAACTCTGCTCCGGCAGGCTGATCAACACTTCCCGCTCGCCATCGGTGGCCAGGGTAAACACGGTTTGCCCGGCCGCCACCACTTGTCCGACTTCAACTGCGCGTTTAGCAACCACACCATCCTGGGGTGCACGCAGCACCGCGTAGCTGGCCTGATTGGTCGACACGTTAAATTCGGCTTTGATTTGCTTGAGGCGCGCTTCACCGGATCGGTAAAGGTTTTCGGCATTGTCGTACTGCGAACGGCTGACCATCTGACGGTCCATCAGGGTCTTGTAGCGATCACGCTCGGCGCGCACCAGGCTCAGATTGGCCTCGGCGGCGGCCACTTGGGCACGGGTGGCTTCCAGTTGCAGGCGTACGTCCTGAGGATCGAGTTCGGCCAGTGGCTGATCGGCCTTGACCCGCTGCCCTTCTTCAACCAGTCGTCGGCTGACTTTGCCGCCAATGCGAAACGCCAGGTCCGGCTCATAACGAGCCCGTACTTCACCGGGAAAACTTTCCATTGCCTGGGCCGAAGGCTCTGGCTGCACGACCATCGCCGGGCGGACAGTGGCTTTAGGCGCCTCTTCGTGGCCACACGCAGACAATAAAAACGCCAGACAGACTGGCAACGCGAGGGGCAAGGCATAGCGGAACATGGTGAAGGACCTTTCGCTAATGGTGCTTGGAATAATTATACTGGTGAGTATGTTATTAATAGCAAACTCACCAGTCCAGTATTAAAGCGAAGAATGTCGAACAATCTTTCAGCACCCAACGGTCCGGGCCGTCCAAAGGATCTGGCCAAGCGCCAGGCCATCCTCGATGCGGCGAAAATTCTGTTTCTGAGTAATGGTTACGCCAGCACCAGCATGGATGCAGTGGCGGCGGAAGCCGGTGTGTCGAAGCTCACGGTCTATAGCCATTTCAACGACAAAGAGACGCTGTTCTCCGCCGCCGTGATGGCCAAGTGCGAAGAGCAGTTGCCCACGCTGTTTTTCGAATTGCCGGACGGCATTTCGGTAGAAACGGTACTGCTGAACATCGCGCGCGGCTTTCATCAGCTGATCAACAGCGATGAATCGGTGAACCTGCATCGGCTGATGATGGCCCTGGGCAGCCAGGACCCGAAACTCTCGCTGATCTTCTTCGAGGCCGGACCGCAACGCATGCTGCACGGCATGGAGCGGTTGCTGACCAAGGTTGATCAGTGCGGCGCGTTGAGCATCGATAAACCGCGCAATGCAGCCGAGCATTTCTTCTGCCTGCTCAAGGGCGCCGGGAATTTCCGCTTGCTGTATGGCTGCGGCGAGCCGGTGACCGGCGATGCGGCCGAGGAGCATGTGCGGGAAGTGGTGGGGTTGTTTATGCGGGCTTACAGGCCTGGGACAGACTGATGGGTTCTGGTTGTCTGGACTGACGCCTTCGCGGGCAAGCCTCGCTCCTACAGGGTTTAGCACAGATTCTGTAGGAGCGAGGCTTGCCCGCGAAGGGCGCGACACGGTCTTATGGCTTAAGCGCTTTCTTCGGATAAATATCATACCGACTGGATTTCCCGTCCAGCGCATGACTCGGCTTGGGCCCCGCAATACAAGGCGCCTTGCGCGGGCGCTTGACTACTACCCGATGGCTGGCCAGTGCCAACGCGGCTTCGAGCAATGCCGGCGCATCCGGATCATCGCCGACCAACGGCCGGAACAAGCGCATTTCCTTCTTCACCAACGCCGTTTTCTCACGGTGCGGGAACATCGGGTCGAGGTAGATCACCTGTGGCGGCTCGCCTTCCCAGTTGCGCATGACCTCGATCGAATTGCCCTTGAGCAACTTCATCCGCGCCACAATCGGTGCCACGTCGAAATCTTCCGCGCCACGGGCAAGCCCATCCTCAAGCAACGCCCCAATCAACGGCTGACGCTCGATCAGGCTCATCTCGCAGCCCAGGCTCGCCAACACGAACGCATCCTTGCCCAGCCCCGCCGTGGCATCCAGCACCCGCGGACGTACGCCCTGGGCAATGCCAACCGCCTTGGCGATCATCTGCCCGGTGCCACCACCGAACAACCGGCGATGCGCCGCACCACCTTCGACGAAGTCCACCCGCACCGGCCCCGGTGCGTCCGGCCCGAGCTGTTGCAGCTGCAAACCCTGTTCGCCCACCTGCAAGGCAAACTCGCCGTCATCCACATGCAAAGGCAAGCCCAGGCGTTCGGCCCATTGCTCCGCTTGTGGCTGAAACGCCGGGGCCGAGGCCTCGACGTGGATGCGGCAAGCCGCAGGTTGCTCAATCATGGGAAAACACGCTCAAAAAATTAATGATCGGCAAAAACGGCCGATAACAAAACTAACGAGCATTTTGCCAGAGCTGAGCGTCGACCGAGAAAAATGTCAGGCATTCAATCCACATCCGTAGGCTACCTATCGCGTCATGGCGATTATGGCCTGCGAAATTCACAGGCACTGAGCGGCGTCAGTCACCTGTGGCAGGATTTTTTTGCCCAGGCCCTGGCCGAACAGTCGACCGATGTGGTGCCGGCGTGTGGGACTTTTCCACCGGTTGATCTTGAAAGCCCGGTCGAGCCTACCGTCGGCAGCGAGCTGTTGGCGCACATCGTCAGCCAGCGCGAATGCGATGTGAAAGAAACCGAAGTCAAGCCACCCGAGCCGCTGTTCCTGCCGATCGCCGAGTTCGAAATGGACCTGGCCGACAAACCTTTCCCACCGTTCCCGGCCGAAGAAATCGTCGCGCAACAGAAACAACAAGACTTCGAAAGTGGCTGGGTGCGTCCGATCGTGCTCACCGCCGGCCAGCCCGTGCCAGAAGCCGGCCCGGCGCCACAACCGCGTCCGCTGCGCTTGCCGATCGCTGAATTCGAAATGGACCTGCTGGACAAACCGTTCCCGCCGTTCTCCCCCGAAGAACTGGTGGAGCAACAGAAACAACTCGACTTCGATAACGGCTGGGCTCGCCCGATCGTCCTGCAGAACCTGCGCATCGCCGCCTGATCGTTAATAACAGGCAGTCAGCGACACACCCACCACGGCCCGACATCGACATGAAAGTGATTGCGATGGGCGGCGTTGTAGTCCGGGCTCAATACCACACTGAACAAGCCACAGGCGCCATCGCGAACCTGGCGCAGAAACCGTGCGTCCTGATTATCCTTCGGCCAATCCTTGAGCACGCTGATGGCTCGACCGTCCGCCAGGCGGAAACCGGCAATGTCCAGCGCATCGGCGCTGGCGTGCTGGCTTCGTCTGCCGTTTTCGCGGCCGTAGACGTTGCGGCAGGCAAAGCTGCCGAGGTGATCGACCCGGCTGACGGACTGCCCGTACACCGCTTGTGCGGCGGGTTGCAGGGCATGGTGTTCGAACAGGGCAAACGAAACCGCCAGGCGGCAACTGGCGAGAAAGCTGCTGCTTAGCGCGACATCACCGCCCTGCACACGCAAGTTGTTGATCAATGGACACGTCGCGCCGGGACTGTCGGCCTGATGCGTGACCCGCAACCCGGAACTGCTCAAGGCCTGATCACACAATTGCGGATCATCACGCAGGCGCATCAGTTTGTAGCGCGTCAGAACGTTCGGCTTGGCCTTCACGTCCAGCGGTGCCCAAGGGTTCCATTGGGGCGGCAGCGAAATCCAGCCGCGCCAGACGCTCGCGCCCGCCGCACCGATGATCAACAGCATCAACAACAGCCACCACCGAAACCGCATCGTCAGCCTTTGAACAATTGATTGGCCTGCGCATAGGGCATGGACCGCGACGTGAACCCGAAGGTGCCCGACGTCTTGATCTCTTCGGCCGCACGGAAAAACTCGCCATACGCCGCCAAGGCCAGGGCCGAACCGACGCTGACGCGTTTGACGCCCATCTCGCTCAACTGCCCGACCGTCAATTTGAGTCCGCCGGACATCAACACGTTGACCGGTTTCGGCGCCACGGCGCGGACCACCGCCAACACGTCGTCAGCGCTGCGCAGACCCGGCGCATACAAAACGTCGGCCCCCGCCTCAGCGAATGCCTGCAAACGGCGAATGGTATCGGCCAGGTCAGGATTGCCGTGCAGAAAATTCTCGGCACGGGCGGTCAGGACAAAAGGGAAAGGCAAGCTGCGCGCCGCTGCGACGGCGGCTTCAATGCGCGCCACGGCATGTTCGAAGCAGTAGATTGGCGCGTCTTCACGGCCCGTGGCATCTTCGATCGAGCCACCAACAGCGCCCGCCGCCGCAGCCTGCAAAATGCTTTGCGCGCATTCGGCCGGGTCGTCCGCAAAACCGTTTTCCAGGTCCACTGCCACCGGCAAGTCGGTTGCCGCGACAATCGCCCGGACGTTCGCCAGCGTATCGTCCAGCGTCAACCCGCCATCGGGCCGCGCGTTGGAAAAGGCATAACCGGCACTGGTGGTCGCCAGCGCCTCGAACCCCAGGCTGGCGAGCATCTTCGCCGAGCCGGCGTCCCACGGATTGGGAATGACAAAAGCGCCCTCGCGTTCGTGCAGTGCTTTGAACGTCTGGGCTCGAAGGGTTTGCGCATCCATTGGCAGGCTCCTGAATGGGGGACGAGTCCGCCTCAGAGCAGGCCAAGTTGCTCGGCGGCGGGCTCTCTGTATAGCTCAGGCAACGGCGGCAAGCCAGGCAAACGCAGCATCAGTTTTGCGTGAAAACGTTGCGCCAGTCTGGCGGCCAGCAGGTTATCGGCGGTGTGCAGGAAGATGTAGGGTGTACGGCCCTCTTCGATCCACACGGCGATTTTCTCGACCCAGGGCTCCAGGAACGGATCGTTCGCCTCAAGCTGTGGATGGCCGATGAAACGCACCTGCGGGAATTGGGTAAACGCTGCCGGACGCGTCGGCACCCTGGGCTTTTTCGATTGGGCGTGAAGCACCGAAGGATCGGTCGACGTGCAGCTGAACAGCGCTCGTGGATCAAGGCAAATGCGCTCGACGCCACGGTCCAGCAGCAGACGATTGAGCACTCGCTCGCTATCACCTTTGGCGAAGAACTCGTCATGCCGCACTTCAACCGCCAGCGGTCGCTCAAGTGCATCGATGAAGCCGGCCAATTCGGGCAATCGGTGCGGGGTGAAGCTTTTGGACAGTTGCAGCCACAGCGGCGAAACCCGCTCACCGAGTGGGCTGAGCAACTGCAGGAAGGTGTCGGCGGCGGTCAGTTGTTCGCGCAGGTCACCGCCGTGGCTGATGTCGCCGGGAAACTTGGCGGTGAAGCGAAAGTGTTCGGGCATGGTCTCGGCCCAGCGCTGCACCGTGCTGGCAGCCGGGCTCGCGTAGAAGGTCGTATTGCCTTCTACGGCGTTGAATACTTGGGAATAGAGATTCAGAAATTCGGCGGGTTTGGCGTCCGGCGGATACAGATAATCGCGCCAAGAGTTTTCACTCCAGGACGGGCAGCCGAGGTAGTAAGGCAGCAACATCAGATGTACAGGTCGAGGCCCATTACATCGGTATCCCAATCGACAAAACCGGCAGTGCTCAGGTAGCTGGCGAGTGCCGTGGCGACGCTTTTGCTCATGGCGCGGTGGTAGATCATGTCTTGCTGACGGGCCGGAAGGTTGCTCAGGCGTTGCGCGGAGGCTTTGGCGGCACGGGCGGCCATTTGCTCTTCGGACGGGATTTCCAGCTCGCCGTCGATATCGACGTAGTCGTCATCCGCCACCGAGCCTTTGCGGGGCTTGCGCTTGATGGGGTAGGACTGGGAGGAAACGCCGTCTATACGCATGGAGTACATGTCCGGTATCAGTAGTGGCAGTCTAGTGGCACATAACCCACTTCGCAAACCGCCGAGTGATAACTAGAACACAGAAATACGAAAAGGTTTAAAAGCGGCGGGATAAATCGACGATTGGCTACTTCTGTTAGATCGCTTTCGCGGGCAAGCCTCGCTCCTACAGGGTTTGTGTCGTTCACGCATTTTGCGATCGGCTCAAACCTGTAGGAGCGAGGCTTGCCCGCGAAGGGTTCAACTCGGTCTCGGATCAACGCGCTTTCGGCGTCGCCACTTTATCGCGCAGATAAACCGGCTGAGCCTCATCCGCCACAATCGCCTCGCCGCGTTCCCAGGCAAATCGCGCCAGCGTCAGCAAGTCTTCAGCGTGGGGCAGCATGCCCGCGTCCTGCCCGCTCAGGCTGACGGCGATGCGTTCGGCATATCCCCAACCCGTGCCAGCGCCGAACCATTCACCGCTGGCATCGGCCGGTAACGCCGCCACTTCCGGCGCCAACACCGCCTCATTACCCACCAAGCGCATCTCGCCCGCCGTTTCGCGGTAGCAACCCCAATACACTTCATCCATGCGCGCATCGATGGCGGCCGCAACCTGGCTCACGCCGTGTTCGCGATACGCTCGCTGCGCCAGCACCGCCAGGTTGGACACCGGCAGCACCGGGCGTTCCAGTGCAAACGCCAGGCCTTGCACCACGCCAATGGCGATCCGCACGCCGGTGAATGCGCCCGGCCCGCGACCGAATGCGATGGCATCGACCGCTTGCAGGGTGGTCCCGGCATCGGCGAGCAACTGCTGGATCATCGGCAACAGTTTCTGCGCATGCAGGCGCGGGATCACCTCGTAATGGCTCGTGACCTTGCCGTCATGCAGCAAGGCAACGGAGCAAGCTTCAGTCGCGGTGTCCAGGGCCAGCAAGGTGCTCATCGATGTTTCCGTAAGAGAGGTCAGAAAAAGTGCGCCAGTATAAACAACTACGGCCCGCAAGCGGGCCGTAGAAGATGAAGCGGATCAGTCTTTTCAGTTCAGCGCTTCAAGCACCTTGCCGGTGATCGCTTCAACCGAGCCAATACCTTCGACGTGGCTGTACTTCGGTTTGCCTTGAGCGACGGACAGCTCCTGGTAAAACTTCACCAGAGGCTCGGTCTGGGCGTGGTAGACCGACAGGCGATGACGCACGGTTTCTTCGGTGTCGTCTTTGCGCTGTACCAGCTCTTCACCGGTGATGTCGTCTTTACCGGCAATTTTCGGCGGGTTGTAGACGATGTGGTACACGCGGCCGCTGGCCTCGTGAACACGACGGCCAGCGATACGCTGGACGATGTCTTCGTCTTTAACGTCGATTTCCAATACGTGGTCCAGCTCGACGCCGGCTTTCACCAGGGCTTCAGCCTGGGGAATGGTGCGCGGGAAACCGTCGAACAGGAAACCGTTGGCACAATCGGCCTGGCTGATGCGTTCCTTGACCAGATTGATGATCAGGTCATCGGAAACCAGGCCACCGCTGTCCATGACGCTCTTGGCGATCAGGCCCAGCTCGGTGCCGGCCTTGACCGCGGCACGCAGCATGTCGCCGGTGGAGATTTGCGGGATGCCGAACTTTTCGGTGATGAACTTAGCCTGAGTACCTTTACCGGCCCCGGGAGCTCCCAGCAGAATGACGCGCATCGATGTGCTCCTCAATTTTTTATATAGATAACAACGGATTCGCCTCGTGGGGCCAATCTCAAAAACAGGGTCGTGACCGCCCAAACGGTCAAAGGCTGCTCAAGATACACAGCAGGCCCGGACCACACAAGCCGCCGAAAGTCGGAGAAACCCGCGCCTTGCGTGACCTTGCGACGGGGTACCCCAAGTCGCAACCCCATCATTAACTGTCGCCTGGCAGACCTTTTCCGCCCCTCGCCCACCGGCACCCGAACCTCGCGTCGGGCGCCTTCCCCCACGACGAAAACCTTAGCCGGTATTTCGCAATCCGGCAGCAATCCCCGCCACAGACACCAGCAGCGCCTGTTCTACCGGGCTGCCCTGCGCCACTTCCTGTTGCCGCGAACGGGCCAACAGTTCGGCCTGCAATAGATGAAGCGGGTCGAGGTAGGTGTTGCGCAGGCGGATGAATTCGAGGGTGGCTGGGCTATGTGCCAGTAGCTGAGACTGACCGGTCAGCCCGAGGACCACGGCGCACGCCTGCGACAATAGGTCGCGTAAATGCGCACCCAAAGGTAGCAAATCCGGCTCGACCAGACGCTCATCGTAGGATCGGGCGATGTCGGCATCGGCTTTGGCCAAGACCATTTCCAGCATGTCGATGCGCGTACGGAAGAACGGCCACTGTTCACGCATCTGCCCCAGCAGTTCACCTTCGCCGCGTTCCAGCGCCTTGCTCAGCGCTGCTTCCCAGCCGAGCCAGGCCGGCAGCATCAGTCGCGTCTGGGTCCAGCCGAAGATCCATGGAATGGCGCGCAGGCTCTCAATACCCCCCGCGCGACGCTTGGCCGGGCGGCTACCCAACGGCAAACGGCCCAGTTCCTGTTCCGGGGTGGACTGACGGAAATACTCGACGAACTGCGGATTTTCCCGCACCACGGCGCGGTAAGCCTTGACCCCGTCGGCGGCCAATTCGTCCATCAGATGGCGCCAGGCCGGTTCCGGTGGCGGGGGCGGCAGCAAGGTCGCTTCCAGCACCGCCGCCAGGTACAGATTGAGGTTCTGCTCGGCGATGTCCGGCAGGCCGAATTTGAAACGAATCATTTCGCCCTGCTCGGTGGTGCGGAAACGTCCCGCTACCGAACCGGGTGGCTGCGACAGAATCGCCGCGTGCGCCGGACCACCGCCGCGCCCCACGGTGCCGCCGCGACCGTGGAACAACAACAGCTCGACTTGCTGCTCGCGGCAGATATCGACCAAACGTTCCTGTGCCCGATATTGCGCCCAGGCCGCTGCCGTTGTGCCGGCGTCCTTGGCCGAATCGGAATAACCGATCATCACTTCCTGCGGCCCTTGCAGGCGCGAGCGATAGCCCGGCAGCAGCAACAGCTTTTCAATCACCGGACCGGCGTTGTCGAGGTCGGCAAGGGTTTCGAACAGCGGCACCACGCGCATTGGCCGCAACACGCCGGATTCCTTGAGCAACAATTGCACGGCGAGCACGTCGGAAGCGGCGCCGGCCATGGAGATCACATAAGAGCCGAGCGAAGCCCCCGGGGCGGCGGCAATTTCCCGGCATGTCGCCAGCACTTCGGCGGTGTCGGCCGAGGGTTTGAAATACGCCGGCAGCAACGGCCGACGGTTGTTCTGTTCACGCACCAGGAAGGCGATGCGCTCCTCCTCGCTCCAGTCTTCGTAGCGACCGAGGCCGAGGTAGTCGGTGATTTCGGTCATCGCCGCCGTGTGACGGGACGAGTCCTGACGCACATCGAGCCGCACGAGGAACAGGCCGAAGGTCACCGCCCGACGCAAGCAGTCGAGCAACGGACCATCCGCGATCACGCCCATGCCGCACTCGTGCAAAGACTGGTAGCACAGCTCCAGCGGATCCAGCAGGTCGCGGTTGTTGTGCAGCACATCGGCGGTTGCCGGGGTGGTGGCCGTCAACGAGGCATGCGCCCAGTTACGCGTCGCGCGCAGACGTTCACGCAACTGTTTAAGCACCGCGCGATAAGGTTCGGCGCTGTCCCCGGCCTTGGCTTTCAGCGCATCGCTGGCCTGTTGCATCGACAGTTCAGCGGCGAGGTGATCGATATCGCGCAGGTACAAATCAGCGGCCATCCAGCGTGCCAGCAGCAACACTTCGCGGGTCACGGCAGCCGTCACGTTCGGGTTGCCGTCGCGATCGCCGCCCATCCACGAGGCGAAGCGGATCGGCGCGCCTTCCAATGGCAAATGCAGGCCGGTGGCGGCGTGCAGGGCCTTATCGGCCTTGCGCATGTAATTGGGGATCGCTTGCCACAGCGAATGTTCGATCACCGCGAAGCCCCATTTGGCTTCGTCCACGGGCGTCGGTCGAGTGCGGCGGATTTCTTCGGTGTGCCAGGCTTCGGCGATCAAACGTTGCAACTTCGCCTGGATCTGCTCGCGCTCGGCGGTGGTCAGGTCGCGATGATCCTGGGCGGCCAGTTGCGCGGCGATGGCGTCGTATTTCTGGATCAGCGTGCGGCGCGCGACTTCGGTCGGGTGCGCGGTGAGGACCAGTTCGATCTCCAGTCGCCCCAGTTGCCGGGCCAGGGATTCGGCGCTATGGCCTTCGGCGCGCAGGCGCGCGAGCAGTTCCGGCAGCACTCGCGCTTCAAACGGGGCTGGCTGCGACTCTTCGCGGCGGTGAATCAGCTGATATTGCTCGGCGATATTGGCCAGGTTGAGAAACTGGTTGAACGCCCGCGCCACCGGCAGCAACTCTGCTTCGCTCAATTGGTTGAGGCTGGCGCTCAGTTCAGCGTCCATCGAACCGCGACGGTCGGCCTTGGCGCCCTTGCGGATCTGCTCGATCTTGTCGAGAAAGCCGTCCCCGTACTGTTCACGAATGGTGTTGCCCAACAGCTCACCCAACAGGTGAACGTCCTCGCGCAAGCGTGCATCAATATCGGTCATCAGCAGTTCTCCAGCGAAAATCCGGGTGTCTTTGAATGCCATGCTCTGATCACAGAGAGTGCCGCTCTAAAGCGCTTCTTACAAGCAGACGACGCAGGGACATTAAACCTTGCGGGTTCGAGCTAGTCTGAAGAGTAAGCCGTACAACGGCTTGCCGCCGACCATTGGCGGGCTCTCACACCGCCTGCCACGAGCAGGAGCGAATTGAGGTTTTTATGAAAATCCGCGAACTTGCCCAGCACTGGGAAGAAAACGCAAAAGGTCGCCTGACCGACACCGGTTACAGGATTCATCTGGACATGGAAGCGGCCGCACGGCTGGCGGCGATTATCGAGATGTACCCCAAACGCCAACCCGAGGAACTGCTTGGCGAGCTGATCGGTGCCGCGCTGGAGGAGCTCGAAAAGAGCTTTCCGTACGTGAAAGGATCGACTGTGGTGGCCACCGATGAAGAAGGTGATCCGCTGTACGAAGACGTCGGCCCTACCCCGCGCTTCCTCGCGTTGTCCCGTCGTCACTTGCATGATTTGTCATCCGTTGACGACAAGCAAAAACACTGATTTCCCCCAATACCTGTGGGAGCGAGCCTGCTCGCGATAGCGGTGTGTCAGCCAACAGAAATGTTGAATGTTCAACCGCAATCGCGAGCAGGCTCGCTCCCACATTGACCTGCGTACCCCCTTCAAAAATTGCGTACCCCAAGCCTTCAACAGGTCGGGTATACCGCTGCACATCGCCAAAGTTCCCGATTTAGAGCCTTGTCCGTTCGGTCAAATTATTTTCGGGCGATAGGCCATCTTCTCTGAACTTTTGAAAAACGCCTCGGGTCACAGCCAGTAACCACGCCTGGGACGGCCGTTTCAAAACACCCCGGAAATTGACGGTTACGGCTCCTTGCCCAGCATGGATTTTTAAGTTTTTCAGGAGTTATACCAATGGAGTTGAAGACCATGAAGATCAGCACTGCCAAGACCTCGTTCAATCAACTGCGCGGTTTGAAACTGGCTGCCCTTGCAATCGGCAGCAGCTTCGTACTGGCCGGTTGTGCCGGCAACCCGCCGACCGAGCAATTCGCCGTGACCCAATCAGCAGTGAATGGCGCCGTCAGCGCCGGCGGTACCGAATTTGCTGCCGTGGAAATGAAGTCCGCGCAAGACAAGCTCAAACAAGCCGAAATCGCCATGCACGACGAGAAGTATGCCGAGGCCAAAGTGCTGGCCGAGCAAGCTGAGTGGGACGCTCGCGTAGCTGAACGCAAAGCTCAGGCGATGAAAGCCGAACAAGCTGTGAAGGACTCTCAGAAAGGGGTTCAGGAACTGCGTCAGGAAAGTCAGCGCACCGTGCAGTAAGCGCGCATCCAGACCTCTGAAGCTCTTATCGATAGAAAGGACGAATTATTATGCGTAAACAATTGATGATCCCCGCTCTCCTGGCCGCAAGCGTTGCACTGGCTGCCTGCTCCACCCCGCCTAACGCGAACCTGGAACAGGCCCGCACCAACTACAGCGGCCTGCAAGCCAACCCGCAAGCCAGCAAAGTGGCGGCACTGGAAACCAAAGACGCCAGCGATTACCTGGACAAGGCCGACAAGGCTTACCTGGACAAGAAAGATCAGAACGAGGTCGATCAACTGGCGTATCTGACCAATCAGCGCGTTGAAGTGGCGAAGCAGACCATCGCCCTGCGCACCGCTGAAGCCAACCTGAAAAACGCTTCTGCGCAACGTGCCCAGGCACGTCTCGATGCTCGCGATCAGCAGATCAAGCAATTGCAGGACAGCCTCAACGCCAAGCAGACCGATCGCGGTACGCTGGTGACCTTCGGTGACGTGCTGTTTGCGACCGACCGTGCTGACCTGAAATCCAGCGGTCTGGTGAACATCAACAAACTGGCGCAGTTCCTTCAGGAAAACGCTGATCGCAAAGTGATCGTCGAGGGTTACACCGACAGCACCGGCACCGCGAGCCACAACCAGTCGCTGTCCGAGCGTCGTGCCGGTTCCGTGCGCATGGCGCTGGTGAAGATGGGCGTTGATCCAGCACGCATCGTTGCCCAGGGTTATGGCAAGGAATACCCGGTTGCTGAAAACACCAGCACCTCGGGTCGTGCAATGAACCGTCGTGTGGAAGTGACCATTTCCAACGACAACCAGCCCGTGATCCCGCGTTCGGCCATCAGCTCGAACTAAGCTTCGCCTGCTGAAACACAAAAGCCCCGCCTGAGTCGATCAGGCGGGGCTTTTTATGTCTGCAGATCACACAACTTCCTGTGGGAGCGAGCCTCTGTGGCGAGGGGATTTATCCCCGTTGGGCTGCGAAGCAGCCCCGAGACCAACAACTACGTTGGATCAGATACACCGCATGCAACGTTTTTACGACTGCTTCGCAGCCGAACGGGGATAAATCCCCTCGCCACAGAGGCTCGCTCCCACAGAGGATCTTTAGTGAGCTCCGGACTGGTTACTGCTCCAGCTTCTGCGGGGTTTCCTCGCCCATGCAACGCACGGCTTTTTTCTTGCTGTTGACCAGTACACCGGTCAGGCCTTTCTGTTCGGTGTCGAACATCACCAGTACGCCATCGATGCATTGGGCCACTTGCGCCGCAGGCTCCAGGGAGACTTTGTAGTCCTCCCCCGGCACGGTCTTGATCATGGTGAAGTCGCTGAGCAGCAGCGCATCTTCGGGTTTGGCGAAGTGCAGGTAGCCGTAGTACCACAAGGCGCCAACAGTGCCGAGGATGCTGCAGATACCGGTGATGATCATCGGGATGGCGTTACGTTCTTCACTCATTGCGGACTCTCTGAGGGTTCATCTTCTGAATTCGGGGGTGCCGGGTAATTGGGGATTTCACCCAGGCGGCGCAGGCCGTTGAAGTGCTGCGGGTCGTCGAGATAACGCAGCATGACTTTTCGCCAGACCGGGTCGGCAAAGGTCTGCACATGACCACCTCGGGTCAATTGCAGCACGCGCGGCGGCGGCGCAGCTTGATACAGACGGATGCCGTTGGAAAGGGGCACGATCGGATCGTCGATGCTGTGATAGATCAGTTTCGGCACGCCGTTGAGCTGCGCCATGGAATTGATCGCGCTGTCGCCGTCCGGCACCAGCCACGACAGCGGCACCTGGAACGCCCAGGTCAGCCAGGAATTGCTCAGGGCAAAGCGGCCGATGCTGCGGTAGCTGGCGGGCACGCCATCAAGGACGAAGGCCTTGAGTTGTTTCTGACGTTCGGGGTGCTGAACCAGGTAATGCACCGCCATCGATCCGCCAAGACTCTGGCCAAGCAGGATCAGCGGCCTGCCTTTGACTTCCGGCGCCTGGTCGAGCCACTTGAAGGCAGCGTCGATGTCCTGATAGATCGCCGGCAAACTCGGTTCGCCTTCAGACAAACCGTATCCGCGATAGTCGATCAGCAGCACTTGATAGCCTTCCTCCGGCAACCACCAACTGCCGCCCAGATGCATCGGCAGATTGCCGCCGTTACCGTGCAGATGCAGCACCGTACCTTTAACCTCGACACCTTTTTTCGCCGGCAGCCACCAAGCGTTCAGCCTGAGGCCATCGGCGGTGGTGAGGGTCACTTCGCGGTATTCGAGCTTGGCCTTTTCCGGGGTGAATATCTGGCCGGGTTCAGGGTAGAACAGCAGGGAGCTGCAACCGTTCAGGGTCAGGAGAAGGCAGACGATGCCGAGGATTCTCATCCGTTGAAACCTCGCAGAGATGGAGTGGGAAAGCACCGCGACCCTGTAGGAGCGAGGCTTGCCCGCGAAGGCGGTTTAACATTCAACATCTATGTTGACTGACATATCGACTTCGCGGGCAAGCCTCGCTCCTACAGGTCTTGTGGTGATCACAAAATATTGGAGTAATCCGCTTCGATCCGGTCCAGGCTCAGGTGGTTGAGGAAGTTGGAGAAGCACATCCACGCCGACAGTGCGTTCAGGTCGCGGAACTGATCCGGCAAATACTTGGGTGGCACCACCAGTCCTTCGTCCACCAACTGACGCAGGGTGCGCATGTCTTCCAGCGTGGTCTTGCCGCAAAACAGCAGCGGAATCTGCTCAAGCTTGCCTTTACGCACGGCCAACTGAATGTAGTTGTAAACCATGATAAAGCCCTTGAGGTAGGACAAGTCTTTGGTAAAGGGCAGGCCGGTCGGTATCGAACCACGGAACACCCGACTGGCGTTGCCGTAGCTTTCAGCCATTTCAAAACCTTGCTCGCGGAAGAACTCGAAGACCTGCAAGAAGTCCGCGCCCTCCTCCACCATGTGAATGGCTCGGGTGCGGTTGGTCAGTTTGCGCAGGCGGCTCGGGTAGGAAGCGAAGGTGATGATTTCCATCAGGATCGCCAGGCCTTCCTGGGTCACTGTCGACGACGGCGGACCTTTGGAGAGGAAAGTGCAGATCGGCTGGTTTAGCCCGTTGAGCGTGGTGCCGACGTGGACCAGCCCCTCATGCACCTCCAGGGCGCGCACGTCACGTTCGTTGAACATCGCGTCGGTGCGAATCTTGATGTAGTCGGCACCGGCCGCCGCATCGGCCACGATGCCGTCGGACTCGAACACCCGAATGGTTTCCTCGGCTTCGCCAAACACTTTGCTCAGCCGGGTTTGCAGCAGATGCACGGCATCCTTGGCGGTGAGGGTTTTCGGCTCGTCCTTCAGGTCACCCCGACCATCGATGTTGTTCAGGTAATCGGAGAGCATCAGGCCGAGGTCGGACAGCGTCGGGTCGCCGGCGTGGAACGCGTCGGACGCGGCGCCGTACAACTCCTGGGAAATCAGCCCGAAATCCTCGGTGCCGCGCGCTTCGAGCATGCGCACCACCATCCGGTATTCCTTGCACATGCGCCGCATGATCTGGCCGACCGGGTTGAACTGGCCGAGCTGACGGGTGATGTCACGCTCGATGTTCTGGAATTCCAGCTTCACTTTGCTGGAATCGAAAGACAGTGGCCGATTGAGGTAATAGTCGCGGTCCACCGCCGGCATTTCCTTGCCCTTGGCCTTGAGGAAACCCTTGCGGATGCTGTCGTCCCACTTGACCGCATCGAGGACGCGAATCGGCGTCTGCGCCAGCACAATGCGATCGGACAAAATGCGTATCGTCTGCTGGTAATCGTCCACCCGAAACTCCTGTAGAAAAACCGTTACGTGCTGGATCTATTTGGCTTTGGCCAGGCGCTGATAACGCACCGCCTCAACGAAGACATCGGAATTGGCCGGATCATCGAGGTAAGCGAAGACCTGGTCCATGCTGTTGTTGATCAAGACGCCGTCGCCATCATCGGTCTGGAAGCCTTCACCGCTCAGGGCTTCTTGTCCGAGGGCTTGATTGATTTGCTCGAGGTCGAGGTTGTAGATCACCAATTCGTGTTTATCGGTGAGTTCAAACCCGGCGATGATGAAATGCCCGCCGAACTGTGCCGGCACCTTCGCCGACAAGTACCAGCGGCTGCCATGACGCGACACCGTAAACGGGTAGGCTTCGCGCTCCTTGGGTGTGGCCTTGAAGTAGCCGACCGCCTGATAGCGATTGTCGCCCAGGCGCGTCAGTTCCAGATTCATAGGCTCGCCCCAGGCGTTGGTGCTGGTCCATTTACCCAGCAAACCTTTGGGCGCGGGGTCGCTGGCGGGCAGTGGGTCCTTGAAGGTCACCAGACAGCCACTGAGCAGCAGGAACGACAAGGCGATCACAACCACACGCCAGGCTTTCATTTAACACTCCCTATGAACACACGCAGCCCCGGATGGTCATCGAACCTGTAGGAGCGAGGCTTGCCCGCGAAGGCGATATGTCAGTCAACATAGATGTTGAATGTTAAGCCGCCTTCGCGGGCAAGCCTCGCTCCTACAGGGTCGCGGTGCACCCCGGAATTACACCGAGGCCAATACCAGGTGCATGTAGCGAGTCAGGATACCGAGCATTTCAGCCTCGGCGACAGGCTCGGCGTCGTTGAGCAGGCCCTGATATTCCATCCGTCCGATAATCGCCGTCAACACCTTGGCATCCTGTTGCGGTTCGCGCGAACCCAATACCTGGAAAAGCTGGCACGTGCCCTGTAGCAGAATTTGCTGATGTGAACGCACCAACAGCGCCAGGCGCGGGTTCAGCAGCGCTTCCTGGCGGAACGCCTGTTCGGCCATCAAGTGTTCGCGGCGGTTGATCAGTTGCCGGTGCACATAGTCCGCCATCAACCGCGCAATGTCGTCCGCCAGTTGCGAGCGCGACTCGGGGCTGCCGTCGCCGCTGACCACCATCTCGCGCAGCAGGCCCTCGTTGTTCACCCACAGCTTGGCCATGAACGCGGCGCTGCGTTCGACGTATTGGGCGAAGGTATCGGTGAGCAAGTCATCGATATCCTTGAAGTAATAAGTGGTGGCCGACAGCGGCACACCGGCCTCTGCGGCAACCGCACGGTGACGCACGGCCCGCACGCCATCACGCACGACAATGCGCATCGCCGCATCGAGAATCTCCTGTCGACGCTGCTCGCTGCCCTGTCGGCTGGCCTTTCGGCCTTGGTACTGAACACTTTCAGCGACTGCAGTGGCGACATCCGCTGCACCCTCTTGAGCCATTGCACGGTTCACGACAGGTATTCCTCTCTTACTTCAAAAGTAACCATTTGATACGTTTGTACCAGACAGGCAATAAAAAGCCGCCCATTTCAGGCGGCTTTTTTATCGAAACACTTACGCTTGCGGCCGCATGTGCGGGAACAGGATCACGTCGCGGATCGACGGTGAGTTGGTCAGCAACATCACCAGGCGGTCGATGCCGATCCCTTCACCCGCCGTTGGCGGCATGCCGTACTCCAGCGCGCGAACGAAGTCGGCGTCGTAGTGCATGGCTTCGTCGTCGCCCGCGTCCTTGTCGGCCACCTGAGCCATGAAGCGCTCGGCCTGGTCTTCCGCGTCATTCAACTCGGAATAGGCGTTGGCGATTTCGCGGCCACCGATGAACAGTTCAAAACGGTCGGTAACGCTTGGGTTCTCGTCGTTGCGACGGGCCAGCGGCGACACTTCGAACGGGTACTGGGTGATGAAGTGCGGCTGCTCCAGCTTGTGCTCGACCAGTTCTTCGAAAATCATTACCTGCAACTTGCCCAGACCTTCGAAGCCCAGCACCTTGGCGCCGGCCTTCTTGGCGATGGCGCGAGCCTTCTCGATGTCGTTCAGGTCGTCAGCGGTCAGCTCGGGGTTGTACTTGAGGATCGAGTCGAACACCGACAGACGCACGAACGGTTCGCCGAAGTGGAACACTTTGTCGCCATATGGCACGTCGGTGCTGCCCAGAACCAGTTGCGCCAGTTCGCGGAACAGCTCTTCGGTCAGGTCCATGTTGTCTTCGTAGTCGGCGTACGCCTGGTAGAACTCCAACATGGTGAATTCAGGGTTGTGACGGGTCGAAACGCCTTCGTTACGGAAGTTGCGGTTGATCTCGAACACTTTCTCGAAGCCGCCGACAACCAGGCGCTTCAAGTACAGCTCAGGCGCGATACGCAGGAACATTTCCATGTCCAGCGCGTTGTGGTGAGTCTCGAACGGCTTGGCCGCAGCGCCGCCCGGGATGGTTTGCAGCATCGGCGTTTCGACTTCGAGGAAGTCGCGCTTCATCAGGAAGCTGCGGATGTGCGCAATCACTTGCGAACGCACGCGGAAGGTCTGGCGCACCTCTTCGTTGACGATCAGGTCAACGTAGCGCTGACGGTAGCGCTGTTCGGTGTCGGTCAGGCCGTGGTGCTTGTCCGGCAGCGGGCGCAGCGACTTGGTCAGCAGGCGCACTTCGGTCATTTCAACGTACAGGTCGCCCTTGCCGGAACGGGCCAGGGTGCCAACGGCTGCAATGATGTCGCCCATGTCCCAGGTTTTCACCGCGGCCAGGGTATCTTCGGACAGGGTCTTGCGGTTGACGTAGACCTGGATGCGCCCGGTCATGTCCTGGATCACCATGAACGAGCCACGGTTGAGCATGATGCGACCGGCAACCTTGACCGGGATCGCAGCCTCTGCCAGCTCTTCCTTGGTCTTGTCCGCGTACTGTTTCTGCAAGTCTTCGCAGTAGTTGTCGCGGCGGAAGTCGTTGGGGAAGGCATTGCCCTTGGCGCGCTCGGCAGCAAGCTTTTCCTTGCGCAGGGCGATCAGGGAGTTTTCTTCCTGTTGCAGGGCTTGCGGGTCGAGTTGTAGGTCGCTCATGTCTTTAAAAATTCCATCACAGGTTCGTTGCCCCCACCGAGGGCAGGGGACTTAAGGTCTTGACTGACGGTTTACAGCCCTTGTTTCAGGCTCGCCACCAGGTATTCGTCGATATCGCCGTCGAGTACCTTGTCGCAGTCACTGCGTTCGATGTTAGTGCGCAAATCCTTGATTCGCGACGCATCGAGCACGTAAGAGCGAATCTGGTGACCCCAGCCGATGTCCGACTTGGTGTCTTCCAGGGCCTGGGAGGCGGCGTTGCGTTTCTGCACTTCCTGCTCGTACAAGCGCGCCCGCAACATTTTCATCGCGGTGTCTTTGTTGGCGTGCTGGGAGCGTTCGTTCTGGCAGCTGACCACGGTGTTGGTCGGTACGTGAGTAATCCGTACGGCCGAGTCGGTGGTGTTTACGTGCTGACCACCGGCACCCGAGGAGCGGTAGGTGTCGATGCGCAGGTCCGACGGGTTGATGTCGATTTCGATGTTGTCATCGATTTCCGGCGACACGAACACGGCCGAGAACGAGGTGTGGCGACGGTTGCCGGAGTCGAACGGACTCTTGCGCACCAGACGGTGCACGCCGATCTCGGTGCGCAGCCAGCCAAAGGCGTATTCGCCCTTGATGTGGACCGTGGCGCCCTTGATCCCGGCGACTTCACCGGCCGACAGCTCCATGATGGTCGCGTCGAAACCGCGTTTGTCAGCCCAGCGCAGGTACATGCGCAACAGGATGTTGGCCCAGTCCTGGGCTTCGGTACCGCCGGAGCCGGCCTGGATGTCCAGGTAGGCGTTGTTGGCGTCCATCTCACCGCTGAACATGCGACGGAATTCGAGTTTTTCCAGCGACTCGCGCAGGCGCTCGACTTCGGCAGCGACGTCATCGACGGCGGCCTGGTCTTCTTCTTCGGCGGACATCAGCAGCAAATCTTTGGCATCGGCCAGACCGCTGTGCATTTCGTCGAGGGTTTCGACGATCTGAGCCAGCAGCGACCGCTCGCGGCCCAGTTCCTGAGCGTACGACGGGTTGTTCCAGACAGCCGGATCTTCAAGCTCGCGATTGACTTCAGTCAGACGCTCATGCTTTTGATCGTAGTCAAAGATACCCCCGAATAGTTTCGGAGCGCTCGGACAGGTCCTTGATACTGTTAAGGATCGGGTTGATTTCCATGGCGGGCAGCACTCGTTGGCGAACTTTTGAAAGCCGGCGAGTATAACGTAATCAAGCTGTCACGGCAGCCCGCCTGGCGGCTTTAGGGGCGAATGGATTGAGGTTATTTGCCTGGCTTGAGATCGCTCCCCTCACCCTAACCCTCTCCCCAGAGGGTAGAGGGGACTGACCGAGTTGTTCTTAGAGTTACATCGACCTGAAATTCCGAGTCGAACTCAGGCTTTGAAAAGCTTGAAGATCTGCTCCCTTTCCCCCTCTCCCCTCTCCCCTCTCCCCTCTGGGGAGAGGGCTGGGGTGAGGGGTGGATTCAAGCCGCAGCACAAAATCCCAACCAATCCTCACTCAATCCCTACCTGATTACGCCCATTGTTCTTCGCCAGGTACAGCCCCTTGTCCGCCGCCGAGATCAGTTGCCGGCAATCGCTGCCCGGCTGCGGGATCATGGTCGACAGGCCGATGCTGATGGTCAGGCTTGAGCCTTCGCTGGGGACAATGTGCGGAATCTTCAGCGCTTCCACAGTCATGCGAAGTTTTTCCGCCACCAGGCGCGCGCCACCCGGTGTGGTGTTGGGCAGCACCAGGACAAACTCTTCTCCGCCGTAACGGGCCGGCAGGTCCGACGGCCGGGCGCTGGCGTCGCGAATCGCGGTGGCAACTTTACGCAGGGCTTCATCGCCTTCGAGGTGGCCAAAACTGTCGTTGTAGGACTTGAAGTAGTCGACATCGATCATCAACAGCGACAACTGGCTCTGATCGCGCAGCGAACGGCGCCATTCCAGTTCCAGGTATTCGTCGAAGTGCCGGCGGTTCGACAGCCCGGTCAAGCCGTCGGAATTCATCAGCCGCTGCAACACCAGGTTGGTGTCGAGCAATTGCTGCTGGCTGACCCGCAGCGCGCGGTAGGCCGCATCGCGCTGCAACAGCGTCATGTAGGAACGCGAGTGATAGCGAATGCGCGCCACCAGTTCGATGTTGTCCGGCAGCTTGACCAGGTAATCATTGGCCCCGGCCGCAAACGCCGCGCTCTTGATCAGCGGGTCTTCCTTGGTCGAGAGAACAATGATCGGGATGTTTTTGGTCGCCGGATGGTTGCGGTATTCACGCACCAGGCTCAGGCCGTCCAGGCCGGGCATCACCAGATCCTGCAGGATCACCGTCGGTTTGATACGGATCGCCTGCGCAATGGCCTGGTGCGGGTCGGCGCAGAAGTGGAAGTCGATATTGTCTTCGTTCGACAACCCGCGGCGCACCGCTTCGCCGATCATCGCCTGATCGTCCACCAATAACACCATGGCGGCGTTTTCGTCGGTCTTGAAGTCGTCGAGCTGTAAGTCAGTCATGTGCGGTCACCTGAATACTGCTTGGGCCAGGATTGCTGCGAAAAGTCTTCATTTGGGGAAAATCTCCAGCAATCGTGGCGCTATCTTGTCCAGTGGGCGAACTTCCACGGCGGCATCGATGGCCACTGCCGCTTTCGGCATTCCGTAAACCGCACTGCTTTGTTGGTCCTGCGCGATGGTCAGGTAGCCCTGTTGGCGCATGAGTTTAAGCCCCTGCGCGCCGTCGCGCCCCATGCCGGTGAGCAAAACGCCCACGGCATCGCCGTTCCAGTAACTGGCCACGCTCTCGAAAAACACATCGATCGAGGGCCGATAGATCTCGTTGACCGGTTCGGCGGTGTAGGCCAGCGTGCCGTTTTTCAGCAAGCGAATATGATGGTTGGTGCCCGCCAGCAACACCGTGCCGGCCTGCGGCGGCTCGCCTTCCTGGGCCAGTCGTACGTTCAAGCCGCTGGCGCTGCTGAGCCATTCGGCCATGCCAGCGGCGAATACTTGGTCCACATGTTGCACCAACACTATCGCGGTCGAAAAGTCCTGTGGCAGGCCCTTGAGCAAGACTTCCAGCGCCGCCGGACCGCCGGCGGACGAGCCGATCGCGATCAGGCGCTGGCGCGAGGCCGAACTGCGCAGCGGGCTGGGGGCCGGTCGTTCGCGATTGCCCTTGTCACCAATCAGCCAGCCAATGTTCATGATCTTGCGCAACAACGGCGCCGCGGCCTCTTGGGCATTGCCGGCACCGAGGGCCGGGGTGTCGACCACGTCCAGCGCGCCGTGCCCCATGGCCTCGAACACCCGGTGCACGTTCTGCTGACGGTCGACCGTAACAATGACGATGGCACAAGGCGTGTCGGCCATGATCCGCCGGGTAGCCTCCACGCCGTCCATTACCGGCATGATCAGGTCCATCAGGATCAGGTCCGGTGTGTATTCGGCGCAACGCTGCACCGCCTCGGCGCCATTGCCGGCGACCCAGACCACTTCATGCGCCGGTTCGAATGCCAGGGCGCGGCGCAGGGCCTCCACGGCCATGGGCATGTCGTTGACGATCGCTATTTTCATGCCCGCGCTCCTCCGATGAGCTCAACCACTGCGTCAAGCAGGGCGTCGTCATGAAAACTGGCTTTGGCTAGATAATAGTCGGCTCCGGCGTCCAGTCCACGACGACGGTCTTCTTCGCGATCCTTATAGGACACCACCATAACCGGCAGCGATTGCAGGCGATTGTCCTGGCGCAACAAAGACACCAGTTCGATGCCGTCCATGCGCGGCATATCAATGTCGGTGATCAGCAGATCGAAATCCTCCGAACGCAGCGCGTTCCAGCCATCCATACCGTCGACCGCCACGGCCACGTCGTAACCGCGATTGAGCAGCAACTTGCGCTGCAACTCGCGAACGGTCAACGAATCGTCGACCACCAGGATCCGTTTGCGAGCCGCCTCGACGACTTGGCTGCCTTGACGGGCAATTCGCTCAAGACGCCCAGTGTTGAGCAGTTTGTCCACCGAGCGCAGCATGTCTTCAACGTCGACGATCAGCACCACCGACCCGTCGTCGAGCAAAGCCCCGGCGGAAATGTCCTGCACCTTGCCCAGACGTTCGTCCAGCGGCAATACCACCAGTGTCCGATCGCCGATAAAGCGCTCGACCGCCACGCCGTAAATCGCCTCGCGCTCGCGGATCACCACGACTTTCAGGGTTTGCTGGCTGCTCGCGCTCGCCGGGCGCTGCAACAGCTGACTGGCGGCAACCAGCCCGACGTGCCGGCCTTCGTACCAGAAGTGCTGACGCCCTTCGACCTGAACAATGTCCGCCGGCTCCAGGTCGCACATGCGCTCGATGTGCGCCAGCGGAAACGCATACGCCTCGTCACCGACCTCCACCACCAGACTGCGCACCACCGACAGCGTCAGCGGCACTTCGAGGTGAAAACGGCTGCCCTCGCCCGCCGTTTGCTCCAGCACCACTGCGCCACGCAACTGGCGGACCATGTGCTGAACCGCATCGAGGCCGACGCCGCGCCCGGACACTTCGGTGACCGTGTCGCGCAGGCTGAAACCCGGCAGGAACAGGAACGTCAGCAGCTCTTCTTCGCTCAACTGGGCAGCCGTTTCAGCGGGGGATAACTGCCGCGCGATGATGCTGCGGCGAACCTTTTCCAGATCGACGCCGCTGCCGTCATCGCTGAGTTCCAGCACCAACAATCCGGCTTGATGGGAGGCGCGCAGACGAATCAGGCCTTCTTCTGGTTTACCCGCCAGCAGACGTTGCTCGGGGGACTCGATGCCGTGATCGACGGCGTTGCGCAGCAAGTGCGTCAGCGGCGCTTCGAGTTTTTCCAGGACGTCACGATCCACCTGGGTTTTCTCGCCCTCGATCTCCAGCCGCACCTGTTTACCAAGACTGCGTCCGAGGTCGCGAACCATGCGCACTTGCCCGCCCAACACGTCGGCAAACGGCCGCATGCGACAGGCCAGCGCGGTGTCGTACAAAACCTGCGCCCGTTGACTGGCCTGCCAGGCAAACTCATCCAGCTCGGCGTTTTTTTCCACCAGCACTTGCTGCGCCTCGGCCAGCAGCCGTCGGGCATCGCCCAAGGCTTCCTGGGCTTCGAGGCTCAAGGCGTGTTCCTTGAGGTGGACATTGAGGTTTTCCAGCGCCCGCAGGCCATTGTTCTGCATACGCTTGAGGCGCTGCATTGTGGCCAGGTGCGGCTTGAGTCGCTGGGTTTCCACCAGGGATTTGCTCGACAAATCGAGCAGGCTGTTCAAGCGTTCGGCCGTGACGCGCAGCACCCGTTCGCCAGTATCTGTGGTGCGCCGGGTTCTTTTCGCTGGCTCTAGCGGTGGTGGTACGGCGACCGGAATCAGTGCTTCGACCGTTGGCGCGAGCGCTTCAGGTTCGGACTCGGTGATGAACGGCGCGATAGGCGTGCTGATCGGCACGGCCAACGCCAGCGGATCCAGCAGCCGCGCCATCAACGCCACATAGGCCTCGATATCCGTCGGCCCCGGGTTGTTATTCGGCGTCGCAATGCGCATCAGCAAATCGGTGCCTTGCAACAAGGCGTCGATGTGCTCGGGCCGCAGGTACAAGCGCCCTTCCTGCGCGCTGACCAGGCAATCTTCCATCACATGCGCGACGCTGACGCCGGCATCGACGCCGACAATCCGCGCCGCACCTTTGAGCGAGTGAGCCGCGCGCATGCACGATTCAAGGTGATCGGCCTGGGTCGGATCGCGTTCGAGCGCCAAAAGACCCGCGCTCAGCACCTGGGTCTGGGCTTCGGCTTCGAGGCTGAACAGCTCCAGCAACGAGGCGTCGCGCATTTGCTCGGGGGTCATGTGAGGCTCCGGGTCACGGCGGACAACAGCTGTTCTTCATCCAGCCAACGCAGGCTGCGACCCTTGAATTGCAACACACCCCGGGTGTATCTGGCGCTGGCCTGGGTGCCGGACTGCGAAGCGGCCTCAAGGATGCGCTCGTCGATGGCGTGAATCCCGTCCACTTCGTCCACCGGCACCACTACTGGCCCGCCGTGAGCGGCAATGATCAGCATCCTCGGCATCACCCGCGCGCCAGAGGCCACGCTGCCGGAGCCATCCAGACCGAGCAGCTCCACCAGCGACAGGCACGCCACCAACGCACCGCGCACGTTCGCCACGCCGAGCAACGCCCGGGAGCGCTGATGCGGCAACGAGTGAATCGCTTGCAGCGGCGCGACTTCCACCAGGCTGCGGGTGGCCAGGCCCAGCCATTCTTCGCCGAGACGAAACATCAGCAGCGAGCGGGTTTTCACGTCGATTTCGACCGCCACCGAGACCTGCTCGCGATCGACCTGTTGCAAGGCGTAGCGGTCGAGCAAGCGCGTGGCAGCGGCTGAATACACCGCGCAGTTGCGGCAGTGAATGTGTTCGATCAGCAGCGGGCAGGATTTGTCGCCGTGGATCCCTATGCGGTTCCAGCAGTCATCGATGGCCAGGGCATCTTCATGGGTGACGCTCAAGGTGTCGGAGGCGTTCATCGTTTACGCTCACTGTCGGCGGCGCGCTCGCTGCGGGCGGCGCGGTCCTGCAATCTTTTGGCACCCGCCGAGTCGCCCTGGGATTGCAGCAAGGCAGCCAGGTGCATCAACGCGTCGGGGTGTTGCGGTTCGAGGTACAACGCCTTGCGATAAAAACCCTGGGCTTCGAGGACTCTGCCGCCGACATCACTGAGCAGTCCCAGCCAGTAAAACACCTGGGCCACCGGTTCGTGACTGCGCAAATACGTTTCGCAGGCCGCGCGGGCGTCGGCACTTTTGCCTTCGTTGGCCAGTGCGGCAATGTTCGCCAGCAGCGCGGCAGCGTCCGCGATAGCCGTTTTCGGCGTGTTGGGCAGCGGCGCGACGGTGGTGAACGGACGATTGCGCACGGGCGGCGGTGTCACGCTGCGCACCGGTTGGCGCACTGGCAGCGGCGTCGGTACGAAGACCGGCACAGGCTGAGGCGCCGGCGCGCTCTGGCGGCTGAACGCAAAAGACTGCGGGATGCCAATCGAGCGCATGCCGAAACGGCCGAGCAAATTGCCTTCGGCCGGGCCGATAAACAGCACACCGTCGACATGCGTCAGGCGTTTGAGCACTTCGAAGACTTGCTGCTGGGTGGGCAGATCGAAATAGATCAGCAGGTTGCGGCAGAACACAAAATCGTAAGGCGGCTCGCTGGCCAACAATGCCGGATCGAGCAGATTGCCGACCTGCAAACGCACCTGTTCCAGCACACGCTCGTCGAGGCGGTAGCCCTCTTCTTCGGCACTGAAATGCCGCTCGCGAAACTCGATGTCCTGGCCACGAAACGAATTCTTGCCGTACAGCGCGCGCTTGGCCTTTTCCACCGACAGCGGGCTGACGTCCATGCCTTCGACCTTGAACTGATGCGGCTTGAGTCCGGCATCGAGCAAGGCCATGGCGATGGAGTACGGCTCCTCGCCTGTGGAGCACGGCAGGCTGAGAATCCTCAACGCACGCATGTTGTTGATCTCGGCCAAGCGCTGGATCGCCAGTTTCGCCAAGGTCGCGAAGGATTCCGGGTAGCGGAAAAACCAGGTCTCGGGAACGATCACTGCTTCGATCAACGCCTGCTGTTCGTCTCGCGAACCTTGCAGCGTGTGCCAATACTCATCGGCCGTCAGCGCCCTGGAAGCGGTGCTGCGCTGGCGCACCGCGCGTTCGATGATCGCCGGGCCCACCGACGTCACGTCGAGGCCGATGCGTTCCTTGAGGAAGTCGAAAAAACGCTGATCGCTGCTCATGGCCGCTCCTCAAGCAGCGCCGGGTCCAGCGGTGGCGAAGGAAACAGCAGTGCGCGCACCTGATCATCGAGCAGATCGGCCACCCGCACCCATTGAAGCAAACCCTGGGCATCTTCTCGGACCGGCCCCAGGTAAGGCGCCTGGCGATTGTCCAGGCCATAGGGTTTAAAGTCCGCCGGGTTGCAGCGCAAGGTGTCGGTGGCCTGCTCCAGAATCAGTCCGAGCAACTGTGCAGGGGTTTCCTCATCCGGCCAATAGTGCACCAGCACCAACCGCGTGCTGTTGCGGGCTTGCGCCGGCTCGCCAAACGTCAGCGCGCTGAGGTCGATCACCGGCACCACCGTGCCGCGATAGGCGAACACCCCGGCAACCCAGGCCGGTGCCTTGGCAATCGGCTTCAACGGCAGGCGCGGCAGCACCTCGGCCACTTCGCGCGCCTGCAAGGCATAACGTTCGTTGCCGATGCGAAACAGCAGAAACAACGCGTGTTTTGCCGGCACCACCGCGCCGCGTTTGACCACAAGTTCGCTCATCAGACTTTGAATCGCGAGACGCCGCCCCGCAGCCCTACGGCCACCTGGCTCAGCTCGTCAATGGCAAAACTGGCTTGGCGCAGGGACTCAACGGTCTGGCTGCTGGCATCGCCCAACTGCACCAGCGCGTGGTTGATCTGTTCGGCGCCGGTGGCTTGCGCCTGCATGCCTTCGTTGACCATCAACACCCGCGGCGCCAGCGCCTGAACCTGGTGGATGATCTGCGACAGTTGCTCGCCGACCTGCTGCACTTCGGACATGCCGCGGCGCACTTCTTCGGAGAATTTGTCCATGCCCATAACCCCGGCCGAGACCGCCGACTGGATCTCACGGACCATCTGCTCGATGTCGTAGGTAGCGACGGCGGTCTGGTCCGCCAGACGCCGCACTTCGGTGGCGACCACGGCAAACCCGCGACCGTATTCGCCAGCCTTTTCGGCTTCGATGGCGGCGTTCAGCGACAAGAGATTGGTCTGGTCGGCGACTTTGACGATGGTCACCACCACTTGGTTAATGTTGCCGGCCTTCTCGTTGAGGATCGCCAGTTTGGCGTTGACCAGATCCGCCGCGCCCATCACCGAGTGCATGGTTTCTTCCATCCGCGCCAGGCCTTGCTGCCCGGAGCCGGCCGCGACCGAGGCCTGATCGGCGGCGGTGGAGACTTCGGTCATGGTGCGCACCAGATCACGGGAAGTGGCGGCGATTTCACGGGACGTCGCGCCGATCTCGGTGGTGGTGGCCGCGGTTTCGGTGGCAGTGGCCTGTTGTTGCTTGGAGGTCGCGGCGATCTCGGTTACCGACGTGGTGACCTGGACCGAGGAGCGTTGGGCCTGAGACACGAGCGAGGTGAGCTCGGTCATCATGTCGTTGAAGCCGGTTTCCACAGCGCCGAATTCGTCTTTGCGCTCCAGATTCAGACGGCCGCTGAGGTCGCCGGTGCGCATGATTTCGAGGATCTGCACAATCCGGTTCATCGGCGCCATGATCGCGCGCATCAACAGCAAACCACAGAGGCCGGCGGCCAATACCGCGACCAGCAGGGAAATGCCCATGATCACTTTCGCGGTAATCACAGCGTCATCGATGGCCGCAATGTCCTGATCAGCCACGGCTTTGTTTTCGCGAATGATGTCATTGAGCTTCATGCGACCTGCGGTCCAGGCCGGGGTCAGTTGCTCGTTGAACATCTTGATGGCCTCGGCTTCCTGATTGCGCTTGTGCAGGTCGAGCACAGCGGCCAGAACCTTGTTGTAATCATCATGGAGTTTTTCGAAAACAGCGTATTCGACCTTGTCTTCATCCGTGGTGACGGTGCCCTGGTAATTCTTCATCTGCTCCAGCAAACGCGCCTCGAAGTTTTTGAAGCTTTCGGCTTCTTCAGCGCTGAAACCCTGCCCCTCTTTCAAACCGAGCATTTCCTGGGTCCGAAGGTAGGTGTCGACCCAGGCGCTGCGAATCATCGAGCTGTAATACAACCCGGGCAACGCGTCCTCACGAACACTGGCTTCGCTGGTTTCAATCTTCAACAGCCGCGAATACGAGACGATGACCATCAGCAACATGATGGCGATAATCACCGCAAAGCTCGCCAAGATGCGTTGGCGCAACGTCCAGTTCTTCACAGTCAGTCCTCGGGGCGGGTCAAATGCTGCGGAGTATAGCTGAGGGTGTTGCGTTTATAAGACAGGTGTCATGCCACTGCTCAATCTGACGTGTACCCGATCAGGACTCCAATGTTGGCCGTCGCGGACCTCAAGCGTTGTTGTCGGTGGTCGCTTAAGTGTGGGTAGGCTTGGGGCGAGTGCACATCAACGATGCACCCGCAAACCCATAAGGCTCAAGTCATCGCCTGACGCACCTGTTTCTCCAACTCAGCCTTCAAACCCGGCTCCAGATTCAACTGGCGCGCCAGTTAATCAAGGTACGACTTCGCCATGAAGCTCTCCTCATCCACCAGCATCACGCTGGCGATGCCGCCGACTTTGCGCGCCTTCTTGTTACCCAGCAAAAGCCCCATGGCGCCGGCCGCCAATGCCCCGCCGCCCGCACCCGAGAGCAAGCTGCCGAGGCCGCCCGAACCACCGTTGCTACCGAGCAGGCCGCCACTGGACGCGTTGTTCTGCGCCGCGCCGGCCAATTGATCATCGGCGTAACCAGTCTGGTGGCTGGTTATTACCTCGTGGATCTGCTCACCAGAGTAAATAGATCCGTCAACATTTCACGCCATTTCACGCACCGGCTTCGTTTATGTTTTAGTGCTACCTGATTTGAATGGAAGACATTTTTGCTAGATCGCTATAACAAACGTAGAGGCGGGCATCATCCGGACTGATGAAAATATGTCTTGGCTTTCCCGCGACGTCTAAAATCCTTACCACCTTTAAACTTACGGTATCGACGACCCTTACTATGCTCTCATCAGTACTTGCAACGAACAGTAAGCGACCGTCAGAACCCAGTGCAATAGCCCCTCCTCCTAACAACGCTTCTAGTACATGACTCACAGATAGAGTTTCAGCGTTGAACACCCTAATTCTTTTTTCACCGGAATAGCTAACGTAGAGAACTCTCCCATCCGAGCTCATAGCAAAACCACCCACCCGACCCTGAAACACCGAGCTGGTCCTGAATATCACTTTCTTGCGGGGATCGAAAATCGATAGCTTTGCCGTATTAATTTCACAGACAAATACGTTTTTACTGCTTGGACTAATAGCTATGAAATCTTCATAACTAAAACCACCCACAGAAAAAACTTCTTCCTCTCGCATAAGTGCCGTGTTAATCATCACAAGGCCAGAAGACCCTACAAAATAAGCATGAACGCCGTCCAGACTAAAAACACCCTTTCCCGCTGTATATGTACTTGAGATCCTAGCAAGCCTTTCAGAAGCCATTAAATTTACAATTGTTATACCATAGCAAACAAAGGCACGCCCCCCGTCCGGACTGACAGTTACGAGGGGACCATGAGATTCCGTGATAGCTGTCCCAATGACCTGCAACGTCTGACTATCAATGACCAAGAGGCCACTGTGCGTGTCAGCAGCATAGATACGGGTACCATCAGGACTTATAACAACGTCTCTGGTTAATCTATTAGACGCTAGCTCCCCCAACTTCCCCCGAGCCGTAACATTCAAGGCGGCGACTACGGGCTGACCATCAAGTTCTGCCTGGAGCGAGTAACTTGCTTGAGGTGCATCAGGTGCTTTAACTCCACTGATGATAATCTCGCCGAAAATGCCGGTTTTGAATTCACGACGCCCCTCCCCCCCGTCTGAGAATGTAAACCCTTTCGGAATAATTACAGAAATCGACTTTTGCTTGATGAACTCTCCGTTCGCGTCAACCACCTTCAATTCAATATTTTTTAGACGGCCTAGCGGAGCGACGGTATAAGGCGAATTTACAAACTCTAGCGTGTCATACATCCCTGCAGTAATCAGTGTATAGAGAACCGGTATGAAGGTCACAATCGTCTCAGCGTTTTCGTTCGGGTACAGATCTACACGCAACCGGACTGTCAACTGGTGGCCAGGCTTGAACTGCTCTAGTTCTGAACGCGGCAGTACATGATCAAGTCCACTCTCGACTTGAGCCGGTGTCAACTTTAAGCCATCTACGATAATAGAAACCTTGCGCTCACCATCAAACCCAGTGCCTTCGACTTGCAGCCAGTACCGTTGAAGAGCTGCAATAAACGGCCAAACTGGACAGACGACCTGCGCATCACCTTTGAACGACCGTAAATCCACCACTTTCGACCCGTTAATTTCAATGGCCTGCGTAATTTCCGCTGATGGAAAATTCGGATTTTCAGCGTTGATTCTCTCGATCGTAAGGGGCAGAAGTTTGGATTCCGTTTCCTTGCCGTCACGCAACAGCACCCACTTAAACCCCACCTCCAGGTTCGCGTTGGCCATGATGAAATCCCGGTTCAACTTGAAATTGGCGCGGGAGTTGACATTGAAAAGAATAAAGCCGAACACCGGCGTTCCCACGCCCGACGCTCCACCCGTGACCACCAGTTTGACTTTATCCCCAGTCTTCCAGCCGGTCGCCCAATCGACCCGCACCGTAAAACCATCCGGGTGTTTCGTTGGATCGATACTTTTGCCCACCAGCCCTGGCACCAAAGGTGCGGGCAATTCGCTGGAGCCTCCACCCACGACCTCCGCTTTGGTGAGGTATGAACTGGCCACAACCTTGCCGCTCCTCACGAGGCTGTAATCCACCCTTACCCAGGCGACCGCAATGACTTGAGCAGCCGGCATCTTCATTTCAACAAAGTCAGGAACCCGGTTAACTAGGACATCGGCCAGGGTTCGGGTCACCGGCGCGCCTTCGGCCGGGATGCAGGTATAAGTCAATCGAATGGAATCGCCTTTCTTCCAGAGGGGAGTACGGACATGCACTCTGGCAAACAGGAAGTCTTTGAGACTGGATCGATCAATGGTGTCGGCGTCATCCTCCTCTCCGGCCATATCCTCGATGAGATCCGGCCGATCCATCTCTTTTGGTTTGAGGTCGACGACTATCGAGAGCGCAATCGATGGAAGCCCGTCTTGCGTGTAGTTCTCTAGCTGGTCCCATACCGTATAGGAGACCAAGAAGCTCTCACTATTACCCCCTTCGATAAAGGCTTCTTCAGGGATCGGAATGTCAAACGAACCGCCGAGGTCATTCTGGGTCACGGTGTAGGTGAATGTATAACCGTTACAGTTAACCTCCACGACATCGTGGAGTTTCGCAAACGGGTAGGAAACGGTCAGCGGGATATCTTGCGCTGCCTCTTCCGGGCCCACGCCCAATTTTATAATCGCCTCAGGCAAGCCGATTTTCAGGTTGTCCTGGTAGTCATTGCCACCAAACGGGTCTCGGCCACCGGGGCGAATCAGAGAGTACAAGACCCATAGCTCGGGCGATTTCTCAGAGTTACCACTGCCACGCTCGGCCTCATACTGAAGATTTTGGGCACCTTCGCGAAGCAATGCCTTTGGCACTCTGAAACGGGTACGATCCTGCGCATCGACCTCATAAGGGACGTCGATGCGCCTGCCATTCAGGTAGAGGGTCAGCTTATCCGCAGCAGGAAAGGGAGCATCGACGATAACTTCCAGATGCCCTTTTTCTGTAAGTCTCAATGGGGCACCTAGAACGGGGTCGCCGACAGAGGGATCTTCCGACTTTACATTTAGAATTCCGCCGAAAATGTTCGGCGGAACCAAAGCCAGGGTTTCGGCAGCACTTGATGTATCGGTCATCACACACGCTCCTCGTCGACAAGCCGCAAAGAGCGGCGCAAGTAGCGGTATCAAACCGCCGAAACGTGTGCTCGGCTACTGTCAGAAATAACAGGTACTCTGTGTTTTCAGACCGACGGTTTATGGCTGATCGCTCACTTCTTTTCACTCAGACATGAAAAACCCGCCCCTCTTTTCAAGAGTGGGCGGGGTTTCGATGGAGTCCGTTTCGAGAAAACTTGTTGGTTATACCGAAGCCTGCCGCACTTGTTTTTCCAACTCAGCCTTCAACCCCGGCTCAAGCTTCAGTTGCCGCGCCAGTTCGTCGAGGTAGGACTTCTCCATGAAGCTCTCCTCATCCACCAGCATCACGCTGGCGATGTACATCTCGGCCGCCATTTCCGGGGTGCTGGCCGCGCGGGCGACTTCTGTCGGGTCGAGCGGCTTGCTGAGTTCGGCGTGCAGCCACTGCTGCAGTTCCTGATCGTTGTCGAGTTTGGTGAATTCGCCTTCGATCAATGCGCGCTCGCGATCATCAACGTGGCCATCGGCTTTGGCTGCGGCGACCAGCGCCTTGAGAATCGCCTGGCTGTGCAGTTCGACTTGCGCCGGGGGCAGACGATCGAGTGTCTGCGGTTCAGTCTTCGGCGCGGTGCCCTGCTGGGCCTGCCAATTGCCGTAAGCCTTGTAGGCAATGACGCCGAGGGCTGCGAGGCCGCCGTAGATGGCGACTTTGCCGCCAACATTGCGGGCCTTTTTGCTACCGAGCAACAAGCCCATGGCGCCCGCCGCCAGTGCGCCACCGCCCGCGCCGGAGAGCAGACCACCGAGGCCGCCCGAACCACCGCTGCCGCCGAGCAATCCGCCCAATCCACCGCTGGACGACTTGTTTTGATTGCCGCTGGCCTTGTTCTGCATCAGGTCCTGACCGGACTTGAGTAGTTGATCGAGCAATCCACGCGTATTCATTTGCCGCCTCCACGAAAGGGGTTAACCGGACACTTAAGGCCACCAGCCTAGAACGAAAGTGCCCGGCGACCGGGGACGAGAGTGCTTCTGGATGTTGCCTGGAAAAACAGAGCCATCGATTAAAGCGATATACACTCAAGCGAATCTATAAAAACCGCCCACCGGGTAATTTCCCATGATGACCTTGCGTCAGATTCGTCACTTCATCGCTGTGGCCGAGACCGGCTCGATCTCCGCTGCCGCGCAAACTGCGTTCATTTCCCAATCGACATTGACCCTGGCAATCCAGCAACTGGAGGAGGAGATTGGCGTCGGCCTGTTTAACCGGCACGCCAAGGGCATGAGCCTGACCCACCAGGGCCATCAATTCCTGCGCCAGGCACACCTGATTCTGGCCACGGTGGACAACGCCAAACGCAGCCTGCAACAAAGCACCGACCAGGTCGCCGGCCAGTTGATCATTGGCGTGACGAGTCTGGTGGCCGGTTACTACCTCGCGGATCTGCTCACTCGTTTCCAGCGCGCCTATCCCAACGTCGAGATCCGGGTGATGGAGGACGAGAGGCCGTATATCGAGCATTTGCTGGTCAGCGGCGAGATCGATATCGGTGTATTGATCCTCTCCAACCTCGAAGACCGCCACGCCTTGCAGACCGAAGTGTTGACCCACTCGCCCCATCGCCTGTGGTTGCCGGCCCAGCATCCGCTGCTGGAACACGACAGCATCAACCTCGCCGACGTGGCCCGCGAGCCGCTGATTCAGCTCAACGTCGACGAAATGGACCGCAACGCCCAGCGCATGTGGTCGGCCGCGTCATTGCAACCACGAATCACCTTGAGAACGGCCTCGACGGAAGCCGTGCGAAGCCTGGTGGCCGCCGGTTTAGGCGTGTCGATCCAGCCCGACATGACCTACCGTCCGTGGTCACTGGAGGGCGACATCATTGAAGCGCGGCCGATTGCCGACCTGAGCCAGACTCTTGACGTTGGCCTCGCCTGGCGCCGTGGCACCGCGCGCCCGGCGTTGGTTGATCCGTTTTTAACTGTCGCTCGGGAGCAACCCCACGGCGGGCGCAAGCCATCTATTTAATCGAACGCCACCTTCAGTATTTAGAATTTGTCGACCTCGGGCCCGCGCACTAGTCTTGCAGAATCATTAAGACGGCCGGGGCCCCAGTCACTGGGAGCAGCATGGCCACACAAGAAAAGAGAACCCGAAAAATGGCTGGCGCGCAGACCCCGTTGTTCACCGCGTTGTTGATCGATGGCGAATTGGTCGCGGGCCAGGGGTTTGTCGAACCGATCCTCAACCCGGCCACCGGGGAAGTGCTGACCCACATCGCCGAAGCCAGCACCGAGCAAGCCGAAGCCGCCATCCTCGCCGCCCACCGCGCCTTCGCCGGTTGGTCGCGGACCACGCCGCAGCAACGTTCGAACCTGTTGTTGGACATCGCCAACGCCATCGAAAAACAAGCCGACCTCCTCGCCCGTCTCGAATCCCTGAACTGCGGCAAGCCGTTGCACCTGGCTCGCCAGGATGACTTGAGCGCGACGGTCGATGTGTTCCGCTTCTTCGCCGGTGCCGTGCGCTGCCAGACTGGCCAGCTCAGCGGCGAATACCTACCGGGCTACACCAGCATGGTCCGTCGCGATCCGATTGGCGTGGTCGCCTCGATTGCGCCGTGGAACTACCCGATCATGATGGCCGCGTGGAAAATCGCCCCGGCCCTCGCTGCCGGCAACACGCTGGTGTTCAAGCCGTCCGAACACACGCCGCTGTCGATTCTGGCCCTGGCGCCCACGCTGGCAGAGATCCTGCCGCGCGGCGTAATCAATATCGTCTGCGGCGGTGGTGAAGGCGTCGGCAGCCACTTGGTCAGTCATCCCAAAGTGCGCATGGTGTCGCTGACCGGCGATATCGTCACCGGGCAAAAAATCCTCCAGGCCGCGGCAAAAACCCTGAAACGCACGCACCTTGAGCTCGGCGGTAAAGCGCCGGTGATCGTCTGCAACGATGCGGATATTCAGGCCGTGGTCGAAGGCGTGCGCACCTACGGTTATTACAACGCTGGCCAGGATTGCACCGCGGCTTGCCGGATTTACGCACAGGCCGGGATTCATGATCGATTGGTGGCGGAACTCGGTGCGGCGGTCAGCAGCCTGCGCTTTGCCGGTAAACGCGACGCCGACAACGAGATCGGCCCGCTGATCAGCACTCGCCAGCGCGACCGCGTGGCCAGTTTCGTCGAACGCGCCCTCGGCCAGCCGCACATCGAGCGGGTGACGGGCGCGGCAGTGCATTCAGGCGCTGGCTTCTATTACCAGCCCACCCTGCTGGCCGGTTGCAAACAGAGCGATGAAATCGTCCAGCGCGAAGTGTTCGGGCCGGTGGTCACCGTGACCCGTTTCGATCAACTCGAACAAGCGGTGGACTGGGCCAACGATTCGGAATACGGACTCGCCTCCTCGGTCTGGACCCAGAACCTGGACAAAGCCATGCAGGTCGCGGCGCGCTTGCAGTACGGCTGCACCTGGATCAACAGCCATTTCATGCTGGTCAGCGAAATGCCCCACGGCGGCCTCAAGCGCTCGGGCTATGGCAAAGACTTATCCAGCGATTCGCTTCAGGACTACAGCGTGGTGCGGCACATCATGGCCCGCCACGGCCAGCATCTCTGACTACGCTAATAACAAGCCGCTCACGGCACGTTTCACCACGTTCACAACTGCCCCGACCATAATTAAAGAAGAGGGAATTCCCATGTTCGTGCACAAGACCGCACTGCTCAGTGCAATCACCACGGCCCTGCTGGCCAGCGCCAGCATTCAGGCCGCTGAACCGCTGAAAGCCGTCGGCGCCGGCGAAGGTCAGCTGGATATCGTGGCGTGGCCCGGCTACATCGAACGTGGCGAAAGCGACAAGGCTTACGACTGGGTGACCGGTTTCGAGAAGGAAACCGGCTGCAAGGTCAATGTGAAGACTGCGGCGACTTCCGACGAGATGGTCAGCCTGATGTCCAAGGGCGGTTACGACCTGGTGACGGCATCGGGCGATGCCTCGTTGCGGTTGATCGCCGGCAAGCGTGTGCAGCCGATCAACACCGCGTTGATCCCGAACTGGAAGAACATCGACCCTCGTCTCAAGGATGGCCCGTGGTACGTCGTCAATAACCAAACCTTTGGCACCCCGTATCAATGGGGCCCGAACGTCCTGATGTACAACACCAATGTCTTCAAGACCGCCCCGGACAGCTGGAGCGTGGTGTTTGAAGAGCAGACCCTGCCGGACGGCAAGTCCAACAAGGGCCGGGTCCAGGCGTACGACGGCCCGATCTACATCGCCGATGCGGCGCTCTATCTCAAATCCAAACAGCCGGAACTGGGGATCAAGGACCCGTACCAGCTCAACGAAGCGCAATACAAAGCGGTACTGGACCTGCTTCGCAAGCAGCAGCCCTTGATCCACCGTTATTGGCATGACGCGACCGTACAGATGAGCGACGTCAAAAACGAAGGTGTCGTGGCTTCCAGCACCTGGGGCTACATGGTCAATGGCCTGGTGGCGGACAAGCAGCCGGTGGCCTCGGTCATTCCCAAGGAAGGTGCGACGGGCTGGGCCGATACCACCATGCTGCACGCCGACGCCAAGCACCCGAACTGCGCTTACAAGTGGATGGACCATTCACTGCAACCGAAAGTCCAGGGTGACCTGGCGGCCTGGTTCGGTTCGTTGCCATCGGTTCCAGCCGGGTGCAAGGAGAGCGAACTGCTCGGTGCCGAGGGCTGCAAGACCAACGGTTTCGACCAGTTCGAGAAAATCGCTTTCTGGAAAACCCCGCAGGCCGAAGGCGGCAAGTTCGTGCCGTACAGCCGCTGGACCCAGGACTACATCGCGATCATGGGCGGCCGCTAAGCCCCTGTAGCAGCTGCCGAGGAACGAGGCTGCGTTGCGTGTCCGCAGGACCGCCCTCGGGGGCCGCTGCGCAGCCCGACGCAGCCTCGTTCCTCGGCAGCTGCTACAAACTTGATCCCCCATCTTCACTGCAATACCTGTGGGAGCGAGCCTGCTCGCGATGCTTTTAAAGATTCAGATTTTCGGAGTTCCGCACCATGACGCTTGCAGTCCAGTTCACCAACGTTTCCCGTCAGTTCGGCGAAGTGAAGGCCGTTGACCGGGTTTCCATCGATATCCAGGACGGCGAGTTCTTTTCCATGCTGGGCCCTTCCGGCTCGGGCAAGACCACCTGTTTGCGCCTGATCGCCGGTTTCGAACAACCGAGCGCAGGCTCTATCCGGATTCATGGCGAAGAAGCCGCCGGGCTGCCGCCGTATGAGCGTGACGTCAACACGGTGTTTCAGGATTACGCGCTGTTCCCGCATATGAACGTGCTCGACAACGTCGCCTACGGTTTGAAAGTCAAAGGCGTCGGCAAAGCTGAACGCCAGCAGCGTGCCGAAGAGGCCCTCGACATGGTCGCCCTAGGCGGTTACGGCGAACGCAAACCGGTGCAACTGTCCGGTGGTCAGCGCCAGCGTGTGGCCCTGGCCCGCGCCCTGGTCAATCGCCCTCGCGTGCTGCTGCTCGACGAGCCATTGGGCGCCCTCGATCTGAAACTGCGCGAACAAATGCAGAGCGAGCTGAAAAAGCTGCAACGCCAACTCGGCATCACGTTCATCTTCGTCACTCACGACCAGACCGAAGCGTTGTCGATGTCTGACCGCGTGGCGGTATTCAACAAAGGGCGCATCGAGCAGGTCGACACACCACGCAACCTGTACATGAAACCGGCGACCACTTTTGTTGCTGAATTCGTCGGTACGTCCAATGTGATTCGCGGCGATCTGGCGAAGCAATTGAGCGGCAATCCACAGCCGTTTTCGATTCGCCCCGAACACGTGCGTTTTGCCGAAGGCCCGCTGGCCAGCCACGAGATTGAAGTCAGCGGTTTGCTCCACGACATTCAGTACCAGGGCAGCGCCACGCGCTATGAACTGAAACTGGAGAACGGCCAGACCCTCAACATCAGCCAGGCCAACGTGCAGTGGCTGGACGTCAGCGCCCAGCACCAGACCGGGCAACGCATCAGCGCACGCTGGGCTCGCGAGGCGATGATCCCGCTGCACGACAACGCTGTCGGTGGGGTGTGAAATGACCAGCGTGGCTCTCCCTCAAACCCCGGCCGGCGGTTCGCCGTTGCGCAGGTTTTCCAACCTGCTCTATCGCCGACCGAATTTTTACCTGTCGCTGCTGCTGGTGCCGCCGCTGCTGTGGTTCGGCGCGATCTACCTCGGTTCGCTGCTGGTGCTGCTGTGGCAAGGCTTCTACACCTTCGATGACTTCACCATGGCGGTCACCCCCGACCTGACCCTGGCGAACTTTGCCGCGCTGTTCCAGCCGTCGAACTTCGACATCATCCTGCGCACCCTGAGCATGGCCGTCGCCGTCTCGATTGCCAGCGCCATCGTCGCGTTCCCGATCGCCTATTACATGGCGCGCTACACCACCGGCAAGACCAAGGCGTTTTTCTACATCGCGGTGATGATGCCGATGTGGGCCAGTTACATCGTCAAGGCTTACGCGTGGACCTTGCTGCTGGCCAAGGGCGGTGTTGCGCAGTGGTTTGTTCAGTACCTTGGACTGGAGCCGGTTTTGCAGTTTGTGCTGGGCATTCCGGGCGTCGGTGGCAGCACGTTGTCGACCTCGCACTTGGGTCGTTTCATGGTGTTCGTCTACATCTGGCTGCCGTTCATGATCCTGCCGATCCAGGCCTCGCTGGAACGCCTGCCGCCTTCGCTGCTGCAAGCGTCGGCCGACCTTGGCGCCAAGCCGCGCCAGACTTTCATGCAGGTGATTCTGCCGCTGTCGATTCCAGGCATCGCGGCCGGTTCGATCTTCACCTTTTCGCTGACCCTGGGCGACTTCATCGTGCCGCAACTGGTGGGTCCGCCGGGTTACTTCGTGGGCAGCATGGTGTACGCGCAGCAAGGCGCAATCGGCAACATGCCGATGGCCGCGGCCTTCACGCTGGTGCCGATTGTGCTGATCGCCATTTACCTGACCATCGTCAAACGACTGGGGGCTTTCGATGCACTCTGAGAAAGCTTCTTTAGGCCTGAAAATCGCAGCCTGGGGCGGGCTGGTGTTCCTGCACTTCCCGATCCTGATCATCTTCCTGTACGCCTTCAACACTGAAGACACGGCGTTCAGCTTTCCGCCCAAGGGCTTCACCCTGAAGTGGATCGGCGTCGCGTTCTCGCGTCCCGACGTGCTGGAAGCGATCAAGTTGTCGTTGCAGATTGCGTCCGTCGCGACGTTGATCGCATTGGTCCTCGGCACGCTCGCGTCGGCGGCGTTGTACCGGCGGGATTTCTTCGGCAAGCAAGGCATCTCACTGATGCTGATCCTGCCGATTGCCTTGCCCGGGATCATCACCGGTATCGCGTTGCTGGCGACCTTCAAGACGCTGGGGATCGAACCGGGAATGTTCACCATCATCGTCGGCCACGCGACCTTCTGTGTGGTGATCGTCTACAACAACGTGATCGCCCGTTTGCGCCGCACTTCGCACAGTTTGATTGAAGCGTCGATGGACCTTGGCGCCGATGGCTGGCAGACCTTTCGCTACATCGTCCTGCCGAACCTCGGCTCGGCGTTGCTGGCCGGCGGCATGCTCGCGTTTGCGTTGTCGTTCGACGAAATCATCGTCACCACCTTCACCGCCGGGCATGAACGCACGTTGCCGCTGTGGCTGCTCAACCAGCTCAGTCGCCCACGGGATGTGCCGGTGACCAACGTCGTCGCGATGCTGGTGATGATGGTGACCATGCTGCCGATTCTCGGCGCGTATTACCTGACCCGGGGCGGTGAGAGTGTTGCGGGCAGTGGCGGAAAATAACCGACAACTCAGATCCTAATGTGGAAACCGGATCCTGTAGGAGCGAGGCTTGCCCGCGAAAGCGGTGTGTCAGCCAACATCAATGTTGAATGTGATGGCCTCTTCGCGGGCAAGCCTCGCTCCTACAGGGATCCGGTTTCGACAGAACAATAAAAGCGTCAATGAGGGCAAGACAATGCAAACCAAACTCTTGATCAACGGCCAACTGATCGACGGCGACGGCCCCGCCCAACCGGTGTTCAACCCGGCCCTCGGCCGGGTGCTGGTGGAAATCAACGAAGCCAGCGAAGCCCAGGTCGATGCCGCCGTGCGTGCCGCCGACAGTGCCTTCGAAGGCTGGTCGCAAACCACGCCGAAAGAACGCTCGCTGCTGCTGCTCAAACTCGCCGACGCCATCGAAGCCCACGGCGAAGAACTGGCCAAGCTGGAATCGGACAACTGCGGCAAACCCTACAGTGCAGCACTGAACGACGAGATCCCGGCGATTGCCGACGTGTTCCGTTTCTTCGCCGGCGCCAGCCGTTGCATGAGCGGTTCGGCGGGCGGCGAATACTTGCCCGGCCACACTTCAATGATCCGTCGCGACCCGGTCGGCGTGATCGCCTCCATCGCACCGTGGAACTACCCACTGATGATGGTCGCCTGGAAAATCGCCCCGGCCCTCGCCGCCGGTAATACCGTGGTGCTCAAGCCGTCGGAACAAACCCCGCTGACCGCGTTGCGCCTGGCTGAACTGGCGTCGGAAATCTTCCCGGCCGGCGTACTCAACCTCGTCTTCGGTCGTGGTCCTAGCGTTGGCAGCCCGCTGGTCACGCACCCGAAAGTGCGCATGGTCTCGCTGACCGGATCGATCGCCACCGGTTCGAACATCATTTCCAGCACCGCCGACAGCGTCAAACGCATGCACATGGAACTGGGCGGCAAGGCCCCGGTAATCATCTTCGACGACGCCGACATCGATGCTGCCGTGGAAGGCATTCGCACCTTCGGTTTCTACAACGCCGGCCAGGATTGCACCGCGGCTTGCCGCATCTACGCACAGGAAGGCATCTACGAAAAATTCGTCGAGAAACTCGGCGAAGCGGTCAGCAGCATCAAGTACGGGTTGCAGGATGATCCGTCCACCGAGCTGGGGCCGCTGATCACTGCGCAGCACCGTGACCGCGTGGCCGGGTTTGTCGAGCGTGCCGTGGCACAACCGCATATCCGTTTGGTCACGGGCGGCAAGGCTGTGGAGGGGAATGGTTTCTTCTTCGAACCGACGGTGTTGGCGGACGCTCAGCAGGACGACGAAATCGTCCGTCGTGAAGTGTTCGGGCCGGTGGTGTCGGTGACCAAGTTCATCGATGAAGCACAGGTGCTGGGCTGGGCCAACGACTCGAACTACGGCTTGGCGTCGTCGGTCTGGACCTCGGATGTCGGTCGCGCGCATCGCCTGTCTGCACGCTTGCAGTACGGCTGCACCTGGGTGAATACGCACTTCATGCTGGTCAGTGAAATGCCCCACGGCGGTCAGAAATTGTCCGGCTACGGGAAGGACATGTCCATGTATGGGCTGGAGGACTACACCGTGGTTCGGCATGTGATGTTCAAGCACTAAAAGCATCGCGAGCAGGCTCACTCCCACAGTTGAAATGCATTCCATGTGGGAGCGGGCTTGCTCGCGAAGGCGTCACCTCGGTTTCAAGGTCGAAACCGGCACCACGCACCGCCAGGATTCAAAGCCAGAAAACCAAAACTGTAACCACCGATCCGGGCAGCGCCATCACGGCCCTGCCACGGTTTCGGACATCCGAAATCTGCCGATTTTCCGGAGCTGACACACCATGAGTGCACTACCCGAACTCTCAGCAGCCGTCGCCGACAGCGACGCCGAGCAACGCGTACACCGGATGCGGAGTGGTACATCAACTATGCGATGGTGTTGAGTACGGCGATCGTTACTGGGTTGGGGTTGATCTACATGTGGTTGGCCAAGCCGTATGACCATGGGACGGTGCCGGCGGGGGATGCGTGGAAGGTTAGTCGGTAATTGATTTCGCCCCGGGGCTGGTTGTGGCACCGGGGCGAGTTGTTACGACGTTAGATCGATTGGGGGACGGAAAGGACTTCAAACTCATCCATTAGCAGATGGATTTCAGTACTGGGATTGAGCTCACCGCTGTTAACAGCATCGAGAAGAATTCGAGGAGCAAGCACCCTTGCAGTATTGAAAAGCTCTCCCTTCAACAGATCAAAATGGCTGACATTTTTACCCTTTTCATAATCCTCCATCAGAGGTTGGCCCCTAAGACTTCTGGTCACAAGTTCGCCGGGGGATTTCCCACCTGCTGCAGCGAATGGCTTTCTGTTGTAGCCAAAGTGCAATAGCAACCAAAACTCGAAACAGGGAAAAGACGCTATCACTTTTATCTTCGGATGCGGTTTCGCCAGGTCGACCGCACGGTCGAAGCAAAGATGAGTGTCGCGGTCCAAGGCACAAAAAACCTTGTCGAAGTTTCTTTGCCGGGCAATCGCCCTTTCGACAATCCCACTTGGATGAGTCAGGCCGCAATGGGCAATTTCAACGTGGGCGTTGGCACGAAAATGAAAGGCCGCATCCTCCAGGTATCGCTTTCCTGATTGACTGTCCTCACAAAGGATCAGCACCTTGGGTTGCGGTTTGAACCGCGACTTCTTTCGATCAAACAAGCGTGTCGTCCGCGCCATGGTTACCTCCGCCTGATCAACGGCAAACCACGGTAACGGCCTTCGAAGTACCGCTTCTCAACGTCCTCTCCCTCGCGCCCGTCAAAATCGTGGACGGAAAAAAGACGGGTGGCGCCATTGGCATCACGCTCGGTGATCCAGATTTGATCTCGCCGAAGCATTTGGGTATTCATCAGATGAGTGTCGTGAGTCGTGAAAATCAGCTGGGTGTTCTGCCCACTGTCCAAATGTTTTCCAATCAGATCAGCCACTATTGCTGGATGAAGGCTGCTGTCCAACTCATCGACGGCCAGTATTCCGCTCCCGTCTGTGTGATTGATCATGAACCAGGGCAACCAGAATCCAATCAGGTTTTTTGTGCCACCAGACTCTTCTGAAAAATCAAACTCCGCATCTCCTAGATGACTCGTATGCGTCAGGGTCACTTTGTCTTTTCGCGCCGCCGCGAAGAATTCTTTAAGCGTGAGTTTTCTGCTGGCTGGAGCAGCGTCTGCATCAGAATTCAGTTGAATGTCCGAGACTGGAATATCGACCTCTTTTAGAAAGTCTCTCAAGTCGCACGTGTAGTCCGATGCCATCTGAAGAAACCGGATGGAGGCTGCCGACAATCCCATCATGTTGTTCTGTTCGATGACGAGAAGGCCGGATTGAAACCAGCCAAATGGTTCTCGCAACTGCGCCAGCTCTTCGCTGCTGTTCGCGACAGCCTGTGCAATGAATAACATCTTCGGACTGGTCAAACGCCGCCAGGCATTGTGAACCTCTTTGCCTCCCTCAAGGCTTGAGCCAAACACGTACTGCTCACCCTCCTCCCCCAAACAACGCTGATATAAAAGCGTTTCCTTTCCTTTCGGATAAGAGACCAGGTGTTCCTCGATGATTCGTTGCGCCGTCATGCGCAGTAAAAACCGATAACGGAGTGAGCCTTGAATGAAGTTGTACTCGAAACAACTTGGCTCGTCTTTAAGCTGCGGGTCAAAACGAAACGGGGAAACCGGTAGCGATTCCTCATTTGAGGTCGGAGGCGCAGCGAGCAAGCTTCCCATAATTCCCATCGCCCGGATCAGTGACGATTTACCCGACGCGTTTGGCCCGTATATCGCAGCGATCTTCAGTAAGTCCGGCAGTTTTTCTCCATTCACCGGCGACTTGAAAAGGTTGCGCTTTTTGCTCAGGCGCGGCGTTGCTGCCATGGACAGGGTTTGCTTGTCACGGAAGGAGCGGTAATTGGAAACTGAAAATTCGATCAACATGTAGCAAACCTGCAGTTCGTTCCTGAAAGCGGAAAAAACTATAGGAAAAACCAGGGTGACGATGCTGCTTCAGCGCACTTCAGGCAAAAACAGGAAATTCCTACAGACCAAGCCTTCCGGGGAAGACTCCAATTCCTACAACACGCGGCGCCAGAGTAGACTTGGCGCCGCGAGCGCCTGAACGATAGGCTTTACCTCGTCGCTGCCAAATCAGCGACCCGGGGTCGAAGCCGGTAAATCATCAACATGGCGCATCCGCGCCCCCATATGAACTGGGGCAATTTTTTGCCTTTCAGTTTCGCTTTATGGTGGGCCGTGTGGCGCGGGCCTCTTGGCTTGCATGTTGATCGAGAATGTCCCGACTTCGAACGCCGCACGGTCCGCCACCCATAATCTGTCGAAGGATTAGTGGCGGCTCCCTTTTCAACATGGAGTCGAAAAAATGCTTAAGCACACGCTAAATCCATCTGACACCCATCCTCATTTCATCCCTTCCATCTTCACCCGCCACAACCGCTTCCTTCACGCCTTCATGCAAGACAACCAAGCCTGGTTCTGCGTCCAGGATCTCGGTCGCTTGATGGGTCGTCCGCTGGACCAACGTCTCACTCTGAAACTCGATCCCGATCAACGCCGATACGTCTGGTTGCTGAAAGACGGCAAAACCGTCGAATCACTGATGGTCAGCGAATCGGGAATGTATGCGCTGCTAGTCCATCATTTCATCCCGGAAAATCGAAACCTGCGTCAGTGGCTGAGCAACGAAGTCATCCCCATGCTGCGTAATTCGAGTGCGCCATCTGTGGATAACATTCCAAGCCTGAGTTCGTTGCAGTGGGCAGGCATCTCGGTGCCGCTGCTGCACTGGAAGAATCAAGCGTGGATCAAGTGGCGGGACATGCCTGACCTGATGCAGGCACAGCGACCGTTCACGATCATGGGCACTTGCAGTTGAACGCAGGGTGAAAAATGAAAAAGGGGCAGACTTCACAGTCCGCCCCTTTGGTTTGGCGCTCAAAACCGCGAAACACTCCGCATCGCATCCACCAGATACCGCATCGCAATCCGGTCGTTTTCCGACAACTCGCGATACCGTTCCAACAGCTTCATTTCGTCCGAACTGAGCCGATGCCTTCGCCGCCCTGTTGCGAGGCAAGGGAAGATTCCCAACATTTCGGTGATGCCTTGTACTTTCGTCATGGACGATGTCCTTCTATAAGCCCGAGAAAACTTCAAAAACCGCATCGCCCTATCCTTTTATTAGTCGCCAGCCTGAAGGGCAGAAACCGGCCATGAACACAGAATAGGAAGATTCCCGGCGCTGAAAAGCGGTTTTTAGAGTAATTAGTCAAAAAAAGCAGAAATGCCCTAAAAATCAGAAAGTGCTGTCGGAAAAATTAACCGACATTTCTTGTTTCATTGCCGCATCATCAAAGTGCTACCAATCATTTTTTCTCTGTAACCGAACGGTTTAAGCTATTTGTTATCTGTTTAAAGTCCGTTGCGTTTGGCCGAAGGCATGTCCGAACCGATATTTTTGATCCAGCACGTGCCAGGAACGGCGCGGGATTGTTCACGACAGGTTTTACTTATGCATCGCAGGAATTTGCTCAAAGCGTCCATGGCCATCGCTGCCTACACCGGCTTGTCTGCCACCGGCCTGCTGGCCGCCCGTGCATGGGCGGGCACCGGCGCCGCTGATGGCGAGGCCCAGGCGTTCGATTTCGAGGCGCTGAAGATTCAGGCCAAGCAACTCGCCGGCAATCGCTATCAGGACACCAAGCAGGTGCTGCCGCCGACCCTGGCGACCATGACGCCGCAGAATTTCAATGCGATCCGCTACGACGGCAACCACTCGCTGTGGAAAGACTTGAACGGTCAGCTGGACGTGCAATTCTTCCACGTCGGCATGGGCTTCAAGCAGCCTGTGCGCATGTACAGCGTCGATCCCAAGACGCGTCAGGCCCGTGAAGTGCATTTCCGCCCTTCGCTGTTCAACTATGAAAAGACCACGGTCGACACCAAGCAGCTGACCGGCGACCTGGGGTTTTCCGGGTTCAAGCTGTTCAAGGCCCCGGAACTGGACAGGCATGACGTGCTGTCCTTCCTCGGCGCCAGTTATTTCCGTGCGGTAGACGCCACCGGCCAGTACGGACTGTCGGCCCGCGGTCTGGCGGTTGATACCTACGCCAAGAAGCGTGAGGAGTTCCCGGACTTCACCAAGTTTTGGTTCGAGACCCCGGGCAAGGACAGCACCCGTTTCGTGGTCTACGCCCTGCTGGACTCGCCGAGCGCTACCGGTGCGTACCGCTTTGACATTGATTGCCAGGCCGAACGCGTGGTGATGGATATTGACGCTCATATCAACGCACGCACGGCCATCGAACAACTGGGCATCGCTCCGATGACCAGCATGTTCAGTTGCGGCACCCACGAGCGCCGCATGTGCGACACCATTCACCCGCAAATCCACGACTCGGATCGCTTGGCCATGTGGCGCGGCAACGGCGAGTGGATCTGCCGCCCGCTGAATAATCCGGCGACCCTGCAGTTCAACGCCTTTGCCGACACCGACCCGAAAGGTTTTGGCCTGGTGCAGACCGATCACGAGTTCGCCAATTATCAGGACACCGTCGACTGGTACAGCAAGCGTCCAAGCCTGTGGGTAGAACCTACGACCGCGTGGGGCGAAGGCTCCATCGATCTGTTGGAAATTCCTACAACCGGCGAAACCCTCGATAACATCGTCGCGTTCTGGACCCCGAAAAAACCGGTCGCGGCCGGTGATTCCCTGAACTACGGCTACAAGCTCTACTGGAGCGCGCTGCCACCGGTAAGCACGCCGCTGGCGCGGGTCAATGCGACCCGTTCGGGCATGGGCGGCTTTATCGAAGGCTGGGCGCCGGGCGAGCATTACCCGGAAGTCTGGGCACGACGCTTTGCCGTGGACTTCACCGGTGGCGGTCTGGACCGCTTGCCGGAAGGCGCGGGGATCGAGCCTGTGGTGACCTGCTCAAACGGCGAGGTGAAGGACTTCAACGTGCTGGTGCTGGATGACATCAAGGGTTATCGGATTACCTTCGATTGGTACCCGACCAATGACAGCGTGGCGCCGGTTGAGCTGCGGTTGTTCATTCGCACCAATGACCGGACATTGAGCGAGACCTGGTTGTACCAGTATTTCCCGCCGGCGCCGGATAAGCGTAAGTACACCTGATAATAAGGGTTTGCCTGGGCTGGCCCCATCGCGAGCAGGCTCGCTCCCACAGGGGTTCTTCGTTGGATACAAAATTTGTGTTTTATGGAGATCCAATGTGGGAGCGGGCTTGCTCGCGAAGACGGCCTGACAGACGACAGATGTTCCCGCCCAGAAACGCAAAAGCCCCGATCAACTCGATCGGGGCTTTTTGGTTTTTCAGCTGCATTCAGTCGCGCAAATCCGACTCATGAATCGGCTGATCCCGGTGCGTCGCCCGCTGATACTGCGCCGGCCAGATCGCCTTGCGCCCGCCCAGATCATCATCGGCATGCAACGGCCAGTACGGATCGCGCAGCAGCTCCCGCGCGAGGAAGATGATGTCAGCCTGACAGGTGCGCAAAATGTGCTCGGCCTGGGCCGGCTCGGTAATCATTCCTACCGTGCCAGTGGCGATGCCTGACTCCTTGCGCACACGTTCGGCGAAACGCGTCTGATAGCCCGGCCCTGTAGGAATTTCCGCGTTGGCCGCCGTACCACCCGACGAAACATCAATCAGGTCGACACCCAAGTCTTTGAGGCGTCGTGCCAGTTCAACGGTTTCATCAGGATTCCAGCCGTCTTCCACCCAATCGGTGGCCGACACTCGCACAAACACCGGCAACTCCTCAGGCCAGACCGCACGTACCGCTTCGGTGACTTGCAGCACCAGCCGAATCCGGTTCTCGAACGAACCGCCGTATTGGTCGCGCCGCTGATTGCTCAGGGGCGAAAGAAACTGATGCAGCAGGTAACCGTGAGCGGCATGGACTTCTACCACTTTGAAACCGGCCGTCAGCGCTCGCTTGGCTGAGGCGACAAAGGCCTGAATCACCGCTGCAATCTCGCTTTCATCCAGCTGCTTCGGATGGGTGTGCTGCGGGTCGAAAGCAATCGGCGAAGGCCCCACCGGCACCCAGCCACCGTCTTCGGGTTTGACGCTGCCATGCTTGCCGATCCACGGCCGATGAGTGCTGGCCTTGCGCCCGGCGTGCGCCAGTTGAATGCCGGCCACAGCGCCTTGAGCGGCGATGAAGCGCGTGATGCGTTGCAGGGGTTCGATCTGCTCGTCATTCCACAGGCCGAGGTCCTCGGCGGTGATGCGCCCGTCGGCCGTGACCGCCGTGGCTTCGGTAAAAATCAGGCCTGCGCCGCCAACGGCGCGGCTGCCGAGGTGAACCAGGTGCCAGTCATTGGCCAGCCCATCGACGCTGGAGTACTGGCACATCGGTGATACGGCAATGCGGTTGAGCAGGGTCAATTGACGAAGGGTATAGGGTTCAAGCAGCAGACTCATGGGGCACCTCTCGAATCAGTGGGCAGGCTCCAGGGTTCTGTTTGAAAAGTCGACGAGTGACAGGAAAAAGGCGTAGCACCCGCCCCCGCGGGCAAAAATTGGACAAGACGTCACAAGGATAATCAAGCAGTGCTTAGAGCCTAGTCGACATCGGGGGATGAGGGAGGGTTCCGGGGATATTTGGCGTGAGGGCGATCGCTTTCGCGAGCAAGCCCGCTCCCACAGGGTTTGCGCAAATCCTGTGGGAGCGGGCTTGCTCGCGAAAGACTCAGCGCGGTTCTATGTGGGCAATCATCAGTTGCACCGTCTCGTTCCCGCGAAACTCGTTGAGGTCGAGTTTGTAGGCCAACTCCACCCATTTGATCGTCGGATTCGGCCAGATGTCGCGGTCGATGCCGAAGGCAATGCCATCGAGCTTCACCGAGCCGCATTCGCTTCTCAGCACCACTTTGAGGTGCCGTTCGCCGACGACGCGCTGCTCAACCAACTGAAACACGCCATGGAACAGCGGCTCCGGAAAGTGCTGCCCCCACGGGCCTGCATGGCGCAGGGCACGGGCCAGTTCCAGATGGAATTCCTCGACCGCCAACACTCCATCCGAGAGCAGCCGCCCGGTCAGGTCTTCTTCGCGCAATTGCCTGCGCACTTCAGCGTCAAAGGCCTCGGCGAACAACGGAAAATTCGCTTCGGGCAAGGTCAGACCGGCCGCCATGGCGTGGCCGCCGTACTTGCTGATCAGGTTCGGATGTTGCGCGGCCACCACGCTCAAGGCGTCACGGATGTGGAAACCCTGAACCGAACGCCCCGAGCCCTTGAGCAACCCATCGCCGGCATCGGCAAAGGCAATGGTCGGACGGAAATAGCGCTCTTTCATACGCGAGGCGAGAATTCCGATGACACCCTGGTGCCACTCGGGATCAAACAGGCACAGGCCAAACGGCATCGACTCGACCGGCAAATCCTTCAGTTGAGCCAGCGCTTCACGCTGCATGCCCTGCTCGATGGATTTGCGGTCCTGGTTCATGCCGTCGAGCTGCACGGCCATTTCCCGCGCCAGCCCCGCGTCTTCGGTGATCAGGCATTCGATGCCCAGGCTCATATCATCCAGGCGTCCCGCCGCATTCAGGCGCGGGCCGACAATGAAGCCCAGGTCGGTCGAGGTGATGCGCGCCGGTTCACGCTTGGCCACTTCGAGAATCGCCTTGATGCCCGGACGGGCACGCCCGGCGCGAATCCGCTCCAGGCCCTGGTGCACCAGAATCCGGTTGTTGGCATCCAGCGGTACGACGTCGGCGACGCTGCCCAGCGCCACCAGATCCAGCAATTCGCCGATGTTCGGCTGCGGCGTGTTTGCGTACCAGCCAAGGCTGCGCAACCGTGCGCGCAGGGCCATCAACACATAGAAAATCACCCCGACGCCGGCCAGTGCCTTGCTCGGAAATTCGCAGCCGGGCTGGTTCGGATTGACGATGGCATCGGCCAACGGCAGTTCGTCACCGGGCAAGTGGTGGTCGGTGACCAGCACGTTCAGGCCCGCCTTCTTCGCCGCCGCCACGCCTTCGACACTGGAAATGCCGTTGTCCACGGTGATCAGCAACTGCGGCGTGCGCGTCAGCGCCACTTCAACGATTTCCGGGGTCAGGCCATAGCCATATTCGAATCGGTTCGGCACCAGATAATCGACATGCGCCGCGCCCAGCAGCCGCAACCCCAGCACGCCCACGGTACTGGCCGTCGCGCCATCAGCGTCGAAGTCGCCGACAATCAGAATCCGCTGGCGCTGCTCCAGTGCTGACACCAGCAAATCCACCGCCGCATCGATGCCTTTGAGCTGCTGGAACGGAATCAGCCGCGCCAGGCTCTTGTCCAGTTCCGCCTCGGATTGCACGCCCCGCGCCGCGTAAAGACGCGTCAGCAGTGGAGGCAGATCACCGAGGAATGGCAGGGTGTCGGGCAACAGGCGAGGTTCGATGCGCATGGGGTGACAGGTGCTTCTCTTGAATACGTAGGATAAAACCGGATAACACGAACAAACGGCGAAAAATCAGCCGCGTTCGCCGCTCAGCCACTGCAATTGCACTTCGTGCTGACCACGATCGTCGGTGACGAAAATCGTCCCTTCGCTGATCATCACGTCCCACTTGATAACGCGGGGCATGTCTTTGGCCAGGGTTTCCAGGATGTCCTGAGGCACGGCCGCGATGTGCACGTTTTTCAGGTTCTTGATCGCCGGGATCACTTTGGTTTCCCAGACGCGCAGGCTGCCGTAGGCCAGCAGGCTGGTGCGCTCGGTACGGCGCGAGCACCAGGTCAGGCGATCAGCGTCTGGCTGGCCGACTTCGATCCAGTGCAGGACACGATCATCCAGGCTCTTTTCCCACAGGGCGGGTTCATCCACGTCTGACAGACCGCGACCGAACGACAGCTGCTCGTTGTACCAGAAGGCGTAGGCCAGCAGCCGCACAGTCATGCGCTCTTCGGTTTCCGAAGGGTGGCGGGCGATGGTCTGCTTCACGGTCTCGTAAACGCTGCGGTCGAGGTCGGTGAGGTTCAGTTCAAACTTGTAGGTCGTGGACGGCTGGGCCATGAACGGGCTTCTTGATACGAGGAAAGGCGGCAAGTCTAACCGATGCAGTAGGCAATCAACGAATAGAAGGCGATGAACCTTGGTCGTCTGACATTGGGCTATGTTAAAAGGCTATATCCGCTCAGCCTTTGTCTTACAGGATCCAGCATGCCGTTCACCGCCAAACCGCTCTCAGGTCTGAAAGTCATCGAATTGGGCACCTTGATCGCCGGGCCGTTTGCCTCGCGCATTTGCGCTGAGTTCGGCGCCGAAGTGATCAAGATTGAATCCCCCGACGGCGGTGATCCGCTACGCAAGTGGCGAAAACTGTACGAAGGCACCTCGCTGTGGTGGTTCGTGCAAGCCCGCAATAAAAAGTCCCTGACGTTGAACCTGAAACACCCCGACGGCCTGGCAATCCTGAAAAAACTGCTGAGCGAAGCAGACATCCTGATCGAGAATTTTCGCCCTGGCGTGCTGGAAAAGCTCGGCCTGGGCTGGGACGTCTTGCACGCCCTCAACCCCAAACTGGTGATGGTGCGGCTGTCGGGGTTCGGCCAGACCGGGCCGATGAAAGATCAGCCCGGTTTTGGCGCGGTCGGCGAATCCATGGGCGGTTTGCGCTACATCACCGGTTTCGAAGACCGGCCACCGGTGCGCACCGGGATTTCCATCGGTGACTCGATTGCCGCGCTTTGGGGTGTGATTGGTGCGCTGATGGCGTTGCGTCATCGCGAGGTCAATGGCGGCCAGGGCCAGGTGGTGGACGTGGCGCTGTATGAAGCGATCTTCGCCATGATGGAAAGCATGGTGCCGGAGTTCGACGTATTTGGTTTCATCCGTGAGCGCACCGGCAATATCATGCCGGGCATCACGCCCTCCTCGATCCACACCAGCGCTGACGGCAAGCATGTGCAGATCGGCGCCAATGGCGATGCGATCTTCAAGCGTTTCATGCTGGTCATCGGCCGCGAAGACCTGGCCAACGACCCGGTGCTGGCCAGCAACGATGGCCGCGACAGCCGCCGCGACGAGATTTATGGGGTGATCGATCGCTGGGTCAATTCGCAGCCGCTGGACACCGTGCTGGCGAAGCTGAATCAGGCCGAGGTGCCCGTCAGCCGGATCTTCAGCGCCGAAGACATGTTCAGCGATCCGCAATACCTGGCCCGGGAAATGTTCCTGCAAGCCAAGTTGCCGGACGGTAAAGACTTCAAGATGCCGGGGATTGTGCCGAAACTCTCTGAGACACCCGGCGATTGCGAATGGGTCGGGCCACAACTGGGTGAGCACAACGCACAGGTACTCCAGGAACTTGGCTATGACGCGTCGCAGATTGCTCAACTGCGCAAAGACGGAGCCATCTAAGCTGAGGCGCCGGCTAGCGCAGTCCATCAGAATCTGCCTGGCGCATGGCGGACGGCTAGTGCGCGCGCTGCTGGTTACGCTTCTGCTCGCCGGGCTGGCCCCATCCGCGATGGCGCAACCCAAGGAAACGCTGATCTGGCTGATGCGTGATTTGCCGCCATTGACGATCTTCGAAGGACCGAAAAAAGGCCAGGGCGTTATCGATCAACTGTTGCCGCTGTTGATCGCCGGCATGCCGCAATACGAACACACGCTGATGCGGGTCAATCGCGCTCGCGGCTTGCAAATGCTCCACGACCCCTCCCTCACGTGCGACGCGGCGCTGAACAAAAGCAAGGAGCGCGAGCGCTGGATTGCGTTTTCCATTCCGGTTTTTCGGGCCATGAGTAATGGTGTGGCGGTAAGGCGGGTGGATCGTGAGGCGCTGACACCCTTTATCCAGGACGGTGAACTGGACTTGGCCGCCCTGCTAGCCAGTGGCCGCGAGAAGCTGGGCATCATCGCCGAGCGCAACTATGGCGAGTACCTCGACGCACTGCTCAAGCAAGCGCCGCCCGACGCGCTGACGCTGCACTACGGCAACGACGCCTTGGGCAGTCTCCTGCAAATGCAACGTCTGGGACGATTGCGCCTGCTACTGGGCTATCGCCCGGAAATCCGTTACCAGGCCCAGCAGCAGGGAATCGCGGAGGATGAGCTGCAGTTTTACCCGATTCGTGGCGCGGAAAAATTCTTGTCCGGTTACATCGGCTGTACCGACACACGCAAGGGCCGGCAAGCGATCGTCGAGATCAATCAGCTGCTGCGCAAACTGCCCCGCGACCAGTTGAGCGAGGCTTACGCCGCGTGGCTCGACCCGGAAAGTCGCAGTGCTTACCTCGAAGAATCCCGAGTGTTCTTCGAGCATCAGGCGCAGCAATGACAAATCGCAGGCAAAAGAAACCCCGAGAAGTGGGGAGACGACTCGGGGTTAAACGTGGCCTACATAAAGACCAGTAACTGCAGGCTACAAGCACCGGAGCACAATGCTTGATCCTGCTGTTACATGGTCTGACGACCTGAGTGCAGGAAGGTTCCCACAAAAGAACAATTCAATTTCGACTGGCCAGAATCTTGTCCTGAGCCGCATTGCGCAGAGCCGCGATGACGCAGGGCTCCAGCCGTCCTTCGGCAATCAGCACGTCGCGGTGCAAGCCGTCGACGACATCCGTCAACAGACGGTAATCGGTTAACTGGGCTTGATTGAACGCCCGTTCGACCACGATCGCGCCGGTCGCATTCTTCAGTGTCACCAGGCATTCGCCATGGGCGCCCGACGGGGTCAGCGTGACCTGATACGGGCTCAGCGCCTCACCGAGCAATAGACTGATACTTTCCATCTCGATCACCACTCAATAGTCCGAAAACAAAGTGCCTGGGGCGTGTTCACAGTAAGTGACCACTGGCCCGAGAAGAAAGTTCTGGATTCCAGGTGCAGACGCGTCGGCGTCCCAGGTCGACTGAGCATGCACGGCAAAGATGACAGGGAAAAAACAGACGATTCACATGTGCCTTGTCCGGCGACCGATATCGGTCCATCCACCCAGCAATCCTCGCAATTGACCATCGGCGCTGTAGAACGGCACCGTCCACTGGTAGATGTCCTGGACACCGTTGTTGAACATTAATTGACGCTCACTGAAGCGTGGCTTTCGAGTCTCCATCTGCGCCATGAATTCGGCATGCAGCAGCTCAGCGGTCTCTTTGGGCAACACATCGAGCTCAATCAGCCGTCTGCCCTGGACCTGATCAAAACGAGTGCAGAGACTTTCTTCGTAACTCTTGTTGCACATGATCAAACGCCCTTCCAGGTCACGAACAAACATCGGATCGGGCATGGCGTCCATCAACGCATGCTGGAACGCCAGTTGATCGCCGAGACCTATCTCGGCGTCGACGCGCTGCTTGATCAGCGCCGCAAGCCTGCGGTTCCAGAGCAAGGAAAGCAGGCCGAACAGGCTGACGATAAACATGCTCCAGCAAAGCCAATGAGTCATCTGCCGCCAACGGGAAGGTGACTGAACGGGGGCGATTCCATTGAGCCACTTCAGGCGGATCGTGCGCAGTTCTGCTGCCGGAAAGGCCTCAAGCGCCTTGTTGAGAATGCTCAGCAACGGCGACTGACCTTTGCGTACCGCGAGGTGATCAGCCTCCCATTTGCCCTCCACTGCCCGCCCGACCTTGAGCTGGCCCAACGGATAGAGCTGCGCCCCGATTTCATTTTCGATAGTGGCAAAGGCTTCACCACTTTCAACCAGCGCCCTGGCTTCGGCATACGTCTTGACCGTGCGCAACTCGATCGACGGGTGGTCGCGGCGAATCGTGCCTTCGAGTGCGTGCCGGGCCGGCAACACAAGCACTCTTTTTGCCAACTGCTCCAGGGAGTGCACGACCGGTGCATCTGCTCGCCCGACAACCACCCAGCCAGCGCCACCGAACGCATGACTGAAATCCAGAAACGCCTTGCGCTCGTCATTCATTGCCAGGGTGGTGCTCATGTCCGCCTCGCCATTTTCCAGACGCCCAAGTAACTGATCGGTAGAGAACGACTCTTCGTGAACAAACTGCAAGCCTGTCATGGCACTGATGCGATTGAGCAGATCGTTGTTCAGACCGCTCCATTGGCCGTGCTCATCCTTGAACAGATAAAGCGGGTATTGCACCGATGAGACGATGACTTGCGGGTGCTCGGCAATCCACCTCATTTCCTGAGCGTCCAGATCGACGGTTGCGCCGCCCGAGCCGCTGGACTCAGGTGCCGCCAATTGCGCAGCCGTCCCTTTTTGGGCCAAGCCCAGGACGCCGATCAAAAACATCCAGCACACGGCTGGCTTTAACCCTCTGAAAAACAGCATTACCACTTCCTTCGCAATCAACTCGCCCGTCCTTCCTGGGGCGAAAACGCGACAAGTGTGGCATGCAGAAATGAGAAAGCCCGTCAGGAGACGGGCTTCAAAATGTGACAGCTTTTAGCGGTTACAGCGGCTTGCCGCGGTTGCCATGCTGACTGACAAAGGCCTGCACGGCTTTCAAATCATTTGGCAACACGGTGCAACGCTCATCTCTCTCAAACAAATCAGAAAGATGTGCAGGTAGTTCAAGCGCTTTTCCTACGCCGGCTTTCTCTACTGCATCCGGGAATTTGACCGGATGGGCCGTGCCGAGAATCACCATTGGAATATCCAGGCTACGACGGCATTCGCGCGCAGCCTTCACACCGATGGCGGTATGCGGATCCAGCAGCTCACCGGTTTGCTCATAGACGTCAGCAATGGTTTCGCAGGTTTGTGCGTCATCCACGGCCAGGGAATCGAACAGCTTGCGGGCTTCGGTCCAGCGTTCTTGTTCGACGCTGAAGCCGCCACCCTGTTTGAAGTTGTCCATCAAACCGGCAATCGCTGCGCCATTGCGACCGTGCAGGTCGAACAGCAGGCGTTCGAAGTTCGACGACACCATGATGTCCATCGACGGCGACAGCGTGGCGTGCAGGGTTTCCTTGACGTACTGATTGCCGCTCATGAAGCGGTGCAGGATGTCGTTGCGGTTGGTGGCGACGATCAACTGGTTGATCGGCAGGCCCATGTTGCGTGCCAGGTAACCGGCGAAGATGTCGCCGAAGTTGCCGGTCGGCACCGAGAACGATACCGAACGCGCCGGGCCACCCAACTGCAGGGCTGCGTGGAAGTAGTAAACGATCTGGGCCATGATCCGCGCCCAGTTGATCGAGTTCACCGCCACCAGGCGCGTGCCCTTGAGGAAACTCTGGTCGGCGAAGCTCGCCTTGACCATTTCCTGGCAGTCATCGAAGTTGCCTTCGATGGCGATGTTGTGGATGTTCTCGCCGAAGAGGGTGGTCATCTGGCGACGCTGCACTTCGGACACGCGGTTGTGCGGGTGCAGGATGAAGATGTCGACGTTTTCGCAGTGCTTGCAGCCTTCGATGGCGGCCGAACCGGTGTCACCGGAAGTGGCACCGACGATGACCACGCGCTCGCCGCGTTTTTCCAGCACGTAGTCGAGCAAGCGGCCGAGCAGTTGCAGGGCGAAGTCCTTGAACGCCAGGGTCGGGCCGTGGAAAAGCTCCAGCACCCATTCGTTGCCGTTCAACTGACGCAGCGGCGCGACAGCGTTGTGCGAGAACACGCCGTAAGTCTCTTCAAGAATCTTTTTGAAATCGGCATCAGGGATGCTGCCGGTGACGAACGGGCGCATCACCCGGAAGGCCAGCTCGTGATACGGAAGTCCGGCCCAGGAAGCGATTTCTTCCTGGGTGAAACGTGGCAGGTTTTCCGGGACGTACAGACCGCCATCGGTAGCGAGACCGGCCAGCAGGACATCTTCGAAATTCAGGGCCGGTGCCTGGCCGCGGGTACTGATATAACGCATGACTGGCTCCAATAGACAGTGTTCGCAAACCCGGGCCCGCTCGCAGGCCCGGTGAACGATAACGGCTTAGTTCAGGTGCTCGACACGGATCCGTACAACCGGACCGACCACGCCTGTCAGGGCTTCGAGGGCGGCGATCGCGTCGTTCATGTGCTGTTCCAGCACGCGATGAGTCAGCAGGATCATCGGCACCAGACCGTCATGCTCTTCGACTTCTTTCTGCATGATCGATTCGATGTTGATGCCGCGCTCCGACAGGATACTCGCCACCTGGGCCAATACGCCCGGATGGTCCTTGGCCTGAATGCGCAGGTAGTAGGCGCTTTCGCAGGCTTCGATCGGCAGGATCGGGTGCGCCGACAGCGAGTCCGGCTGGAAGGCCAGGTGCGGCACACGGTTTTCCGGGTCGGAGGTCATGGCGCGAACCACGTCCACCAGGTCGGCGATCACCGACGAAGCGGTCGGTTCCATGCCGGCGCCCGCACCGTAGAACAGGGTCGAACCGGCAGCATCACCGTTGACCATCACCGCGTTCATCACGCCATTGACGTTGGCGATCAGGCGATCAGCCGGGATCAGCGTCGGGTGCACACGCAGCTCGATGCCGGACGCAGTGCTGCGAGCGACGCCGAGGTGCTTGATGCGATAGCCCAGCGCTTCGGCGTAGTTCACGTCAGCGGTGGTCAGCTTGGTGATGCCTTCGGTGTAGGCCTTGTCAAATTGCAGCGGGATGCCGAAGGCGATGGAGGCCAGGATCGTCAGCTTGTGGGCCGCGTCGATGCCTTCAACGTCGAAGGTCGGATCGGCTTCGGCGTAACCCAAGGCTTGCGCCTCGGCCAGTACGTCTTCGAAGGTGCGACCCTTCTCACGCATTTCGGTGAGGATGAAGTTGCCGGTGCCGTTGATGATCCCGGCGACCCAGTTGATGCGGTTGGCCGACAGGCCTTCACGGATCGCCTTGATCACCGGAATGCCACCGGCCACAGCCGCTTCGAACGCCACGATCACGCCTTTCTCGCGAGCCTTGGCGAAAATCTCATTACCGTGAACGGCGATCAGTGCCTTGTTCGCGGTGACCACATGCTTGCCATTCTCGATGGCCTTGAGTACCAGCTCGCGGGCAACGGTATAGCCGCCCATCAGCTCTATAACGATGTCGATCTCAGGGTTCGTGGCCACTTCGAAGACATCGTTGGTAATCGCAATACCGGTCGTTTGGAACTGAGGCTTTGGCGTGCGCATGGCAATTTGTGCCACTTCGATTCCACGCCCGGCACGACGAGCAATTTCCTCGGCGTTGCGCTGAAGTACGTTGAAGGTACCGCCACCGACGGTCCCTAACCCACAGATGCCTACTTTGACCGGTTTCACTGTGAACTCCCCATAAAACGGCCGACTCAAGGCCGGCCGTGAAAACAGCCGCATGCTCGCGGCTCTCTATTAATGGCCCGGCAAATGGTGCCACCGGACCATGATCGTCAAGGGCTGGCCGTGACGATGCGAATTATTTCGCGCCCAGCGCCAGTTTGGCGACTTGTGGCGCAGGCTGGTAGCCCGGAATGACCTGACCGTCAGCCAAAACGATGGCCGGTGTGCCATTCACGCCGATCGACTGACCGAGGGCGAACTGTTTGGAGACCGGGTTATCGCACTTGGCGGCCTTGATTTCCTTGCCGTCGACCATCTTGTCCATGGCCGCTTTCTTGTCTTTCGAGCACCAGACCGCTTGCAGCTGTTCGTCACCCGGCGAGCCCAGGCCTTGGCGCGGGAACGCGACGTAACGCACTTCGATGCCGCGCTTGTTCAGCTCAGGCACTTCGGCGTGCAGTTTGTGGCAGTACGGGCAAGTGGTGTCGGTGAACACGGTGATGTGCGATTTGGTTTCGCCGATCGCCGGGTAGACCACTGTTTCCGCGACGGGAATGGCGTTGACCAGTTTGGACACGCCCAGGCGTTCGGTCTTCTCGGTCAAGTTGATCGGTTTGCCGTCCTTGAGCTGGAACATGTAGCCCTGAACTACGTATTGACCGTCGGCGCTGGCGTAGAGCACGCGGCTGCCTTGCAGCTTGACTTCGTACAGGCCCGGCAGCGGACTGGCGGAGATGCTTTCTACCGGCACTTCGAGCTGGAGGTTTTCCAGGCTTTTACGAATGGCTTTGTCGGCCGCGTCATCGGCGACGGCAAAGGTGCTGACCAACGCAATGGCTGCGGCGGCGAAAATCTGGGTCAGACGCATGAGAACTCCTGAAGACGGACAAATGGGACGATCAGAACGCCCGTGCCGAAACACAGGGTCATAACCGCCCATCGTGCAAACCGGCAAAGCCTACCACATAAGGCCCCTGTGGCCGAATGCGGGTGATACAACCATGTCTGACTGACACCCCTCGCCACAGGTCAGCAATCCACTTCAGGAACTGGGTTCAGCCGCGCGGGTGATGTTTGGCGTGCAGATCCTGCAAGCGTGCGCGGGCGACGTGGGTGTAGATCTGGGTGGTCGACAGGTCGCTGTGGCCGAGCAGCATTTGCACCACCCGCAGGTCAGCGCCGTGGTTGAGCAGATGTGTGGCGAAAGCGTGGCGCAAGGTATGCGGCGACAGCGACTTGCCGATCCCGGCGACCTTGGCCTGGTGCTTGATGCGGTGCCAGAAGGTCTGGCGGGTCATCTGATCGCCGCGCTGGCTGGGGAACATGACATCGCTGGGACGCCCGCCGAGCAGTTCCTGGCGGCCATCGCGCAGGTATCGCTCGACCCAGACAATCGCCTCTTCGCCCATCGGCACCAAGCGCTCCTTGCTGCCCTTGCCCATCACCCGCAGCACGCCTTGACGCAGATTGACCTGCTCCAGCGTCAGGCTGATCAACTCCGTCACCCGCAAGCCGCACGCGTAAAGCACTTCGAGCATGGCGCGGTCCCGTTGGCCGATGGCTTCGCTCAAGTCTGGTGCCTTCAGCAGCGCTTCCACGTCCGCTTCCGACAGAGATTTAGGCAACGGCCTACCCAGTTGGGGCATATCGACGCGCAAGGTCGGATCGACGGCGATCAGCTTTTCACGCAGCAGATAACGATAAAAGCCACGCACACCGGAGAGGAATCGCGCCGTTGAACGGGGTTTGTAATTTTGCTCCAGACGCCAGGCCAAGTGATCGAGGATCAGCTCGCGCCCTGCGTTGATCAGTTCCAGGCCCTTGTCCTGCAGCCAGCCGTTGAATAAGGCCAGGTCGCTGCGATAGGCATCGCGGGTGTTATCGGACAGGCCTTTCTCCAGCCAGAGAGCGTCGAGGAATTGGTCTATCAGGGGATGATCGATGGCGGGCATAGAGGCTCAGGCAAGACAGGTAACGACTGGACAGTCTTTCATAGCGCGCCCGCCTGCGGAACCATTGCACGTATAAATCGCAGGCAACAAAAAAGCAGCCCGTAGGCTGCTTTTTTTTGCATCGGAAGCTGGACTTAAGCCAGTTTTTCCTTGATGCGAGCTGCTTTACCGGACAGGTCACGCAGGTAGTACAGCTTGGCTTTACGTACGTCACCGCGACGTTTAACGGCCATGCTGTCGATTTGCGGGCTGTAGGTCTGGAAAGTACGCTCTACGCCAACACCGTTGGAGATTTTACGAACGGTGAAAGCACTGTTTACGCCGCGGTTACGCTTGGCGATAACAACACCTTCGAACGCTTGCAGACGCGAACGGTCGCCTTCCTTCACTTTCACCTGAACGACAATGGTGTCGCCCGGGGCAAAGGTAGGGATCTCTTTGGTCATCTGCTCTGCTTCGAGTGCAAGGATGATTTTGTTAGTCATGCTGTGCTCCTAAGGTAGATCGTCGGATCTACCATCGATACGTTGTTAACTATCGTCCCGCTCGCGGATGTATTCCTCGAGCAGCTTCTTCTCTTCTCCAGAAAGCGAGCGGCTTTCCAGAAGATCGGCGCGTCGTTCAAAGGTCCTACCAAGGGACTGCTGTAAACGCCAACGCCGGATATGCGCGTGATTGCCACTTAGCAACACGTCGGGAACACGCTGATCCGCATACACCTCCGGTCGGGTGTAGTGCGGGCAATCCAGCAAACCATCCGTAAAGGAATCTTCCTCGGCGGAGTCCGCATGCCCTAAAGCTCCAGGCAGCAGTCGTGTAACCGCATCGATCAGGACCATCGCCGGCAGCTCGCCGCCAGACAGTACATAGTCGCCAATCGACCACTCTTCATCGACATGAGCTTCAATAAATCGCTCGTCAATGCCTTCATAGCGGCCGGCAATCAGGATCAATGCATCCAGATTCGCCAACTCGCGTACCGCCGACTGAGTCAGTTGACGGCCTTGGGGGGACAGGTAAATTACCTTCGCCGCCTCCCCGGCTGCTGCCTTGGCCTGAACCAGAGCATCTTCCAGGGGCTTGATCTTCATCACCATGCCCGGGCCACCGCCAAATGGGCGATCGTCCACAGTGTGATGTCGATCCGTCGTGTAGTCTCGCGGATTCCAACAGGTGAGCTGCAACAGCCCCTGTTTCACCGCACGACTGGTGATGCCGTACTCGCTGATGGCGGAGAACATCTCGGGAAACAAACTGATCACTTCTACGCGCAAGTTAGCCACGCTTAGAAGTCCGCATCCCATTCCACCTTCATCTCGCCTGCGGCAAGGTCGACGGCCAACACGCATTGCTCCGTATAGGGCAACAGGCGTTCGCGATCATCCAGGCTGCCAGCGCAAGGCTTGACCACCATTACATCATTGGCGCCGGTTTCCAGAAGATGATCGATTTTCCCGAGCAATTGCCCGAGTTGATCAATAACCTTCAGACCTTCCAGCTGGTACCAGTAGTACTCGCCGTCGGTCAATTCAGGGAACAGGTTGCGCGGCACGCAGATCTCATAACCGGCCAGAAGACGAGCTTCTTCACGATCATCAAGACCCTTGAGCTTTGCGACCAGGAACTTGTCGTTCCCGCGTCCGCTGACCAGCTCGACCTGTTTCACATTGCCTTCGCGCTTGAGCGTCCAGGTTTTGTACTGCAACAGGTTTTCAGTCGGATCAGTAAAGGAATAAACCTTCACTTCGCCGCGAACGCCGTGAACAGAATAAATCTTGCCGATAACGATCAAATCATCAGCAACAGCAGGCGTCGCGTTCATATTGCTCAGGCCGCAGCCTTAGCAGCGTCCTTCAACAACTGAGCAACACGCTCAGAAGGCTGTGCACCAACGCTCAGCCAGTAGGCTACGCGCTCTTGGTTCACGGACAGACGGACTTCTTGACCACGAGCAACAGGGTTGAAGAAACCAACCTGTTCCTTGTGCGAACCGTCGCGCGGGTTGCGGCTGTCGGTTACGGTCAAGTGGTAAAACGGGCGCTTTTTGGAGCCGCCAAGGGCAAGACGGATTGTTAGCATGTGAACATCGTTCCTGTAGTCGGTGCTGCAAATCTAAAGGCACAGCGGGCATAGGTGCCCGAAAGGCCGCATATTCTAAGGAATATCCGGACTTTTGCAAATGACTTTTTCCGACGGCCTTTCGGACGCCATCAAGATTTGCTATAGAGCCGTCGTTGAAAACGGCCAGTCAGCTCCCGCCAAGTGCGGGTTTGCTGTTGATCCCACATCCTTGTGGGTAAGCGCCGACATAGATGCCGACGCGAATTCTTTACATCTTGGGCATGCCGCCGCCGGGCAACATACCGCCCATGCCGCGCATCATTTTGGCCATTCCGCCTTTTGCGGAGAATTTCTTCATCATCTTCTGCATCTGCTTGTGCTGCTTGATCAAGCGACCGATGTCCTGCACCTGGGTGCCGGAACCCATGGCGATCCGGCGTTTGCGCGAACCGCTGATCAGCTCAGGGTCGCGGCGCTCGGCCGGGGTCATGGAATTGATGATGGCTTCCATCTGCTTGAATTGTTTCTCTGCCGCGCCCTGGGCATTGCCCATTTGCGCCAGGTTCACGCCGCCGATGTTCGGCAGTTTGTCCATGAGGCCGCCAAGGCCGCCCATGTTCTTCATCTGTTGCAGCTGATCGCGGAAGTCTTCGAGGTCGAAGCCCTTGCCCTTCTTCAGCTTCTTGGCCAGTTTGTCGGCCTTGTCCTTGTCGAGGGTCGCTTCGGCCTGTTCGATCAGGCTGAGCACGTCGCCCATGCCGAGGATGCGCGAAGCGATACGCTCAGGGTGGAACGGTTCGAGCGCTTCGCTCTTCTCGCCCATACCGATGAACTTGATCGGCTTGCCGGTGATGGCACGCACCGACAGGGCGGCACCGCCACGGGCGTCGCCGTCGACCTTGGTCAGGATCACACCGGTCAGCGGCAATGCGTCGCCGAAGGCCTTGGCCGTGTTGGCAGCATCCTGGCCGGTCATGGCGTCGACCACGAACAGGGTTTCGACCGGGTTGATCGCGGCGTGCAACGCCTTGATCTCGCCCATCATCTCTTCATCGATATGCAGACGACCGGCGGTATCGACGATGACCACATCAATAAACTTAAGCTTCGCTTCTTTAATAGCCGCTTGCGCGATCTCGACCGGCTTCTGGCTCAGGTCGGACGGGAAGAAGGTGACGCCGACTTCACCGGCAAGCATTTCCAGCTGCTTGATCGCCGCCGGACGGTAAACGTCCGCGGACACGACCATGACCGACTTCTTCTTGCGCTCTTTAAGGAAGCGCGCAAGTTTGCCGGCGGTAGTGGTTTTACCCGCGCCCTGCAAACCGGCCATCAGCACGACGGCTGGCGGAACGGCGCTCAGGTTCAAATCTTCGTTGGCGGCGCCCATCAGGCTTTCGAGTTCGGCCTGGACGATCTTCACGAAGGCCTGGCCCGGCGTCAGGCTGCGTGACACCTCGGTGCCGACGGCGCGCTCCTTGACCGAATTGACGAAGTCTTTCACCACCGGCAAGGCGACGTCGGCTTCGAGCAACGCCATGCGCACTTCGCGCAGGGTGTCTTTGATGTTGTCCTCGGTCAGCTTGGCCTTGCCGGTGACATGGCGCAGCGTCTGCGAGAGACGGTCGGTTAAGTTTTCAAACATTGCGCGATCCTTTCAGGCCCTGTGTAGACCGGGATAATGGCGGCCCAGACCGGAATAAACATGTGCTCGGCGAGCCTGCGGCGTGGGCAGGTCGCGGATTATAGCGAAGACTGCGTCTGGCGGACACCTCGTCGTCAGGTTGCATGGTCTTTCGTGCTGCGGGGGTTCTATGCCAAACTCAGCGCCTTTCGGGCTTGCCTAACAGGATTTATGCTCCCCTTGTCACCCAGTTTGCTGACTACCCTCGCCGCCGCCTGCTTATATGCCGCTGCGACTATCTATCAAGGCACTCGTCTGGCCACTGGCGCCAAGGCGAACAAACGCCTGCTGGTCACGCTCGGCGTGCTTGCCGTGCTGGCTCACAGCGCCAGCCTGTTCACCCACCTGCTGACACCAATCGGCCTGGGCCTGGACTTTTTCAGTGCTGCCAGCCTGATTGCCGCAGCGGTCATCGCCCTGACCCTGCTGGCCTGTTCGCGGATACCGGTGGAAAACCTGCTTATATTGCTGTTCCCGTTGGGTGCCGCCACGGTGCTGCTGGCACAGTTCGCCCCCGCAGGTACGGTGCAGGTCATCGATGAAGAGCCGGGCATCCTCGCGCACATCCTGCTATCGATCCTCGCCTACGGCATGTTCACCATCGCGATGTTTCAGGCCTTGTTGCTGCTGGTCCAGGACCATCAGCTCAAGCACAAGCACCCATCGGGGCTGATCAAGAACTTCCCGCCGCTGCAAACCATGGAAAGCCTGCTGTTTGGCTTTCTCTGGGCCGGCTGGACCCTGCTGTCGCTGTCGTTGCTGTCCGGCTGGCTGTTCGTCGACAACCTGTTTGCCCAGCACCTGGTGCACAAAACCTTGCTGGCTTGCCTGGCCTGGATCGTCTTCAGCGTGCTGCTTTGGGGCCGTAACCGCCTCGGCTGGCGCGGACACAAGGCCATTCGCTGGACCCTCGCCGGTTTCTGCCTGCTGATGCTGGCGTACTTCGGCAGTAAGCTGGTCCGTGAATACATCCTGCACATCTGACGGGCGGCATTAATGGACGACTTGCCCATAGGGCCGATGCTCGCGGTAGTGGCCCTGCTGATTTTATGGTCGGGGCTGTTTACCGCCATCGAAACGGCGCAACAGCACTTGCTGGCGCAACGAACCGCCTCGCGCTCCGGCGACAAACCGGTCGCGAAACTGAGCTTCCCGATCAACAGCCTGATCTTCTGCAATACCCTGTGCCGCGCTCTGGCCGTGGTCATCAGCACCTTGCTGGCGATTTTCATCTGGGCAGAAAACGGGCCGTGGGTTGCCTGCCTGGGTGCCGGCGCTGCACTTCTGGTGTTCGCCGACTACCTGCCCCGCACCCTCGCCGTGCGCTATCCCGACGCAGCCCTGGCCCTGGGCAACACGTTGCTCGGCGCGCCACTGAAAATCATCTACCCGGCCGCGTGGCTACTCAACGGCTTCACTCAACTGCTGATGCGACCGTTTGCCCGCAAAGTCAAAGTGGTGCAACAGAGTGAAGACGAAGCCCCGAACGACCGTAAAGACGAGCTCGATCAAGCCGTCTGCCGCCCACACCCGCTGTCGGGCATCCATGCGCTCGACAACATCACGGTCAACGACATCCTGGTGCCGCGCAGTGACGTCGACGGGATCAACCTCGACGACTCCCTGGAAGAGATCATCGAGCAATTGCGCAACAACAAGCGCACCCGCCTGCCGGTGTTCCACAGCGACATCAACCAGGTCGAAGCGGTGCTCAACACCCGGCAGATCCGCCATATGCTGCCCAACGCGAGCCTGACCCTCGAAGCGCTGCTGGCCGCCAGCCACGAACCGTACTTCGTGCCGGAAAGCACGCCGCTGCAGTTGCAACTGCTGAACTTCCACAAGCAGCAGCGTCGACTGGGCATGGTGGTCGACGAGTACGGCGAAGTGCTCGGCATCGTGACCCTGGAAGACATTCTCGAAGAAATCGTCGGCGAATTCGAAAGCCAGCACAGCCTGGAAAACCCGCACATCCACCCGCAGGCCGATGGGCGCCTGATGATCGAAGGTGCCGCGTCGATTCGCGAATTGAACAAGAGCCTGGGCTGGCACCTGCCCAGCGACGGTCCTAAGACCCTCAACGGTCTGGTGACCGAGGCGCTGGAGACGATTCCGGACAGTGCGGTGTGCCTGAAGATCGGGCGTTATCGGCTGGAGATTCTGGAGACGGAAGACAATCGCGTTACTCAGGTTTTGATCTGGCATACCAGCTCGGTGCCAGTCGTTATCTAAACCCTGACACCCGACCTGTGGCGAGGGAGCTTTCTCCTGCTGGACTGCGAAGCAGGCCCGATAACAGACGCAGCGACCATCCTGAAGAACGCATCCAGCCATTTGCGGCCTCTGCGCGCCCGAGCGGGAGCAAGCTCCCTCGCCACAAAAGCCATCACTCTGCCCGCGACACTTGTTTGATCGTTAGCCACCTTCCTATAATCGAATCCGCTTACCCAAGCCCCGCCGGGCCACGTGCTTACCCCGCACGCAGCAGGTTCCGGCCAGACCATCGGCAATTTCCGCACTACACCGACGACTGTTCCTACCTTGAACAGCGGCCGCGCCTCACTCCCACATCCCTGGGTGTTCGACCATAATAATTCGCTCCACTGGGGCACATGACTGTCAGGGATAACCGCATGACGACCAGCACGACTTATACCGAAACCACGCCTGCGCAACCGACGAACTCCGCCACCCGCGTGGCGACGGCGAGTTTTATCGGCACGGCCATCGAGTTTTACGACTTCTACGTCTACGCCACCGCCGCTGCGCTGGTGATCGGTCCGGTGTTCTTTCCGCAGACCTCCGGCACCGCCCAGATGCTGTCGGCGTTCCTCACCTTCGGCATCGCCTTCCTCGCACGACCATTGGGCTCGGCGCTGTTTGGCCACTTCGGTGACCGCATCGGGCGCAAATCGACACTGGTCGCTTCGTTGCTGTTGATGGGCGTGTGCACCACGCTGATCGGCGTGCTGCCGGGTTACGACAGCATCGGGGCCTGGGCGCCGATCCTGCTCTGTGTGCTGCGTTTCGGCCAAGGCTTGGGGCTGGGCGGTGAATGGGGCGGTGCGGCGCTGCTGGCGACGGAGAATGCGCCCAAAGGCAAACGCGCCTGGTTCGGCATGTTCCCGCAGCTCGGTCCGTCGATCGGATTTCTGGCGGCGAACGGCTTGTTCCTTACCTTGGCGATGACCCTGGATGACGAGCAGTTCCGCTCGTGGGGCTGGCGGATTCCGTTCCTGCTCAGCGCCGCATTGGTGATGGTGGGTTTGTATGTTCGACTGAAACTCCACGAAACCCCAGTGTTTGCCAACGCCATGGCCCGTCAGGAGCGCGTAAAGATCCCGCTGGTCGAGCTGTTCAGCCAGTACTGGGCGCCGATGCTGTTGGGGGCCGGGTCGATGGTGGTGTGCTACGCGCTGTTCTACATCTCGACGGTGTTTTCGCTGAGTTATGGCGTGTCGACACTCGGCTACAGCCGCGAAACCTTCCTCGGCCTGCTGTGCTTCGCCGTACTGTTCATGGCGGCGGCAACACCTTTGTCGGCCTGGGCCAGTGACCGTTACGGGCGTAAGCCGGTGCTGATCATTGGTGGCGTGCTGGCGATCCTGTCCGGGTTCTTGATGGAACCGCTATTGAACCAAGGCTCGACCTGGGGCGTGGCGCTGTTCCTGTGCATCGAGCTGTTTCTGATGGGCGTGACATTTGCACCGATGGGCGCGCTGCTGCCGGAGCTGTTTCCCACGCATGTGCGCTATACCGGCGCGTCGGCAGCCTACAACCTGGGCGGCATCGTCGGGGCCTCGGCGGCGCCGTTCTTCGCGCAGAAACTGGTAGCAATGGGCGGTTTGAGTTATGTCGGCGGGTATGTGTCGGGGGCGGCGGTGTTGAGCTTGATTGCGGTGCTGTGCCTGAAGGAGACGCGGCATAACGATCTGAATCGGGTTGCCTGAATCAGAAGCATCGCCAGCAGGCTGGCTCCCACATGGAAATTGGGTGTACACAAAATTTGTGACCAACCAATAACTCTGTGGGAGCTAGCCTGCTAGCGATTGCCGCCCCTCGGTTTACAGCTCTACAACAACAGCCTGAGAAGCACGGGTCGCTTTAGCCCGGGCAGCCTCGATCGACTCATCCCGCGCCAACGCCACGCCCATCCGGCGCTGGCCATTGACCTCAGGCTTACCGAACAGACGCAACGCCGTATCCGGCTCGCTCAACGCAGCACCGAGGTTGGCGAAAGCGGTCTGGGTCGACTGCCCTTCCACCAGAATCACCGCCGAAGCCGATGGTCCGAACTGGCGGATCAACGGAATCGGCAGGCCCAGGATCGCCCGTGCGTGCAGCGCGAACTGCGACAGGTCCTGAGAAATCAGGGTCACCAGACCGGTGTCATGCGGACGCGGCGAGACTTCGCTGAACCACACCTGATCACCTTTGATGAACAGCTCGACACCAAACAGGCCACGACCGCCCAGGGCTTCGGTGACGGCTTTGGCAACACGCTCGGATTCAGCCAGGGCAATCGGGCTCATGGCTTGTGGCTGCCAGGATTCCTGATAGTCGCCCTTCTCCTGACGGTGACCGACTGGCGCGCAGAAGGTCGTACCACCGACGTGACGTACGGTCAGCAAGGTGATTTCGTAGTCGAAGTCGATAAAGCCTTCGACGATCACGCGACCTTTACCGGCACGGCCGCCTTCTTGTGCGTAATCCCAAGCGGTTTTCACATCATCGGCGCTGCGCAGCAGGCTCTGGCCTTTGCCCGACGAACTCATGACTGGCTTGACGACACACGGGAAGCCCAGGTCCTGGACGGCTTTGCTGTAGTCCTCGAAGGTGTCGGCGAAATGGTACGGCGAGGTCGGCAGGTCCAGCTCTTCAGCGGCCAGACGACGGATGCCTTCACGGTTCATGGTCAACTGCGCGGCGCGCGCGGTCGGGATCACGGTGAAGCCTTCGGCTTCCAGTTCCACGAGGGTTGCGGTGGCGATGGCTTCGATTTCCGGCACGATGAAGTGCGGCTTCTCGGCTTCGATTACGGCACGCAGGGCGGCGCCGTCGAGCATGTTGATCACATGGCTGCGATGCGCAACTTGCATGGCCGGCGCGTTGGCGTAACGGTCGACGGCAATCACTTCAACGCCCAGGCGTTGCAGCTCGATCACCACTTCCTTGCCCAACTCACCACAGCCACACAGCAATACGCGGGTCGCGGTTGGCGACAATGGAGTTCCGATACGGGTCATCTCAGGTCCTCAAGAAGCGGATCATCGAGGGATGCAGCGCCACGCGCGCTTCCCATGGGGAGAAAGCGCGGCATTTTACATGAACCGAAGGGTTTGGCTTCAGCTGGCGACGGCCTGTTTGCGCAAGCGCCAGGCCATGATCAGCCACACGACCGTCACGCCCGCGAACTTGGAGCCCATGGCGGTAAGAATCACGGCCGGGGTGAAGGCGTCGATCATGCCGAAGAAGATAAACGTATCGAGGGGAATGCTCAGGGCCGAACTTATCCACAGACGATCGTGCAACGGGCGTTTGGTGATGCTGAACACCAGCCAGTCGATGCACTCGGACACCGCGAACGCCGTGGCGCTGGCCAACGCGATGGACGGATCGGACGTGACATAGGACAGGACCAGCGCCGCGAGCATCGCCGCGATGGCGCCATGGCCGAAGCGGGTTTGCACCATGTCGCGCAGGACAAACACCAACCCGCCCCAGGCCGACCAGATGACGTCCAGGTGCGGGGCGGTGGAAAAGGCGTAATTGATCAGCACGACGCTGCTGATGTAGGCGATCAGGAAGAGCATGGGGTGGCGGGATACCTGTCAATTTGGCGCACAGATTACTTTATCTTGGGCTCACAAATAACCTGTGGCGAGGGAGCTTGCTCCCGCTGGGGCGCGAAGCGGCCCTGAAGTCAGGGCGCGCGGTGTGTCAGGTTGAATGTGTTTGTCAGCTATGGGGCTGTTTCGCAGCCCAGCGGGAGCAAGCTCCCTCGCCACTAAAAACCTCATCAGTCACAAAAGCTCACAAAACTCAGGAATCGGATTTGGAAGGCAACATCCAGATCAACCCACTCGACTTCGCCCGCTCATGACACAACCCCAACACCTTGCGGCGCTCTTCGTTGTCCATCCGGCTCCAGCGCGTGATCTCCTCGACCGTGCGCTGACACCCGGTGCAGATATCATCCTCATCCAGCGCACAAATGTTCACGCACGGCGAAAGAACCGGTCGTTCGGTGGCGTTCATTCTTCCTGCTCAACCAGATCACGGGCATAACGCTGCGAGTTATGCACATAGTGCGCAGCGCTGGCCTCGAGCATCTTCTTTTGCGGCTCGGTCAACTCACGAACCACTTTGCCCGGCGAGCCCATGACCAGCGAACCGTCGGGAATCTCCTTGCCCTCGCCGATCAGTGAGTTGGCGCCGATGATGCAGTTTTTGCCGATCTTCGCGCCATTGAGAATCACCGCATTAATACCGATCAGACTGTAATCGCCCACGGTGCAGCCGTGAAGCATGGCGTTGTGGCCGATGGTCACGCCGGTGCCGATGGTCAGCGGGTAGCCCATGTCGGTGTGCATAACCGTCCCGTCCTGGACGTTGCTGTTCTTGCCGATCAGGATCAATTCATTGTCGCCACGCAACACGGCGTTGAACCAGACGTTGGCGCCCTCTTCCAGCTTGACCTTGCCCACCAGCACGGCATTGGGTGCGACCCAGCTCTGCGGATGGGTTTCGACGCGGGCGTCGCCCAGGCGATATTTCATCTTGTTTTCCTCAAAGGCTCAGGCAGCCGCGTTTCACGCCATACGAACGATGGCTTCAAGTATTGATGAAGCTTTTGGGTGGGTGGTGCAGGCTGATGTCGGCGTCATAGAGCAGGTTGATCAACTCGACGATCATGATCGCCGTCAGGCCCCAGATTTTGTATTCGCCGTAACGATAACTCGGCACGTACCAACTGCGCCCCTGGTAATCGATGCGGTGAGTATGTTCCCGAGGATCCTCGCGGAAGAACTCCAGAGGCACACTGAACACCGCGGCGATCTCGGCATCGTTGGCCAGGTATTCGACAAAATCCGGAATCACCCCGACATAAGGCGTGACCTTGATGCCGTGCAGGGAGATTAGCGGGCTCAGCGGTCCGATCACTTCGACCAAGCCCGGCGGCAAGCCGATTTCTTCTTCGGCCTCCCGAAGCGCGGTGAACACCAGGTCCGGGTCTTCCGGATCGCGCCGCCCGCCAGGGAAGGCGACTTCGCCGCCATGGGTCGAAAGCCCGCTGGCACGCAGGGTCAGAATCAGTTCCGGTTCGTCGCTGCGGGTGATGGGCACCAGCACTGCGGCTTCGGGGAAACGTCGATCGGTTTCCAGGGTACGCGGCGTGTGGTTGCTAACCCGGTGAAGTAGCTCGTCCAGCATGAGTCTTCTCGATTTATTCGCTACCTTGCATCATGCACCAATCACACCGGCCGCCCAACCCCATAACCACTGCATGTCGCTAAACGACAACTTGCCGACAGGCACCGCCGCACGCCAAGATAGGCGCAGCATTCAGGAACCCCCGTATGAAATTTTGCAGTCAGTGCGGCAACCCGGTCACCCAGCGTATCCCCGAAGGCGATTCGCGCCTGCGTTATGTCTGCGACAGCTGTCAGGCGATTCACTACCAGAACCCCAATATCGTCGCCGGTTGCGTGGCGACCTGGGGCTCGAAAGTGTTGCTGTGCCGGCGCGCCATCGAGCCTCGGCTCGGTTACTGGACCCTGCCCGCCGGTTTCATGGAGAACGGCGAAACCATCGAGCAGGCGGCCATTCGCGAAACCGCTGAAGAAGCCTGCGCGCGGGTGCGCAACCTGAGCATCTACACGTTGATCGACGTGCCGCACATTAGCCAAGTGCATGTGTTCTTTCGCGCGGAGCTGGTGGACCCGGATTTTTCCGCCGGTCCCGAGAGCCTGGAAGTGCAGCTTTTCGACGAAGCCGATATCCCGTGGTCCGAGTTGGCTTTCCGCACGGTGGGCCGTACCTTAGAATACTTCTTCGCTGACCGGCGGACCGAGGTCTACCCCGTGCGGTCCGAGTCGATCCCGCCGCTTGTCCAGCCTGCCATCACCTAAAGCTCCTGGCTCCAAAATCACCTATAACTAACTAAATAGTCGCGACACCTTTCAGGGATATCGTTTCAATGCGCTGGTTGCTTGCCGTGTTTTGCTTGTCGTTCGTCGCCCTGTCACAGGCTTCCGTTGCGGAAACCCTGAACGGCAAAGTCATCGAAAAAGTTCTGGTGCTCAAGTCCGCCCATCAATTGCAATTGATCAATGACGGCAAGCCGCTCAAGACCTATCGCATTTCCCTGGGCAGAAACCCGAAAGGCCAAAAACTAATGGAAGGCGATAGACGCACGCCTGAAGGTTTCTACTGGCTGGACTGGCGCAAGGTCAGCGACAAATTCAATCTGTCGATGCACATCTCCTACCCGAACATCAGTGACGCTGCCCGCGCCCGGCGCGAAGGCGTCGATCCGGGTGGCATGATCATGATCCACGGCACACCGGACACCGAAGAAAACCCGGAAGACCTGTTCCACACCCTGGACTGGACCGACGGCTGCATTGCCATGCGCAACATGGACATGCGTGAAGTGTGGGGCCTGGTGCCGGATGGCACGATGATCGAGATTCGTCCGTAACCCCCCGGCGTCCCAGACTGGGGAAGCTTTCCCTGACGGGTGAAAAGCCTTTGTGGTGAGGGGATTTATCCCCGTTGCGCTGCGAAGCAGTGCTGAAACCTGCAATTGCATTGGGTCAGGCTCACCGCGTCGACTGAGCCTGCGACTGCTTCGCAGCCGAACGGGGATAAATCCCCTCACCACAGTGGGCCGAGTTGCTTCGGCCTATGAGCGCTACCTTCGGTCGCTCCTCGAAAAATAAATTCAAAAGATCGCAGCCTGCGGTAATGCCTGCCGGGAAGATACCAATCCTCTCGGCAAGCGTTACCGCAGGCTGCGATCTTTGCGCTCAAAATCCCCACCTCTAATACCACTTAAAACCAACGACCTTCATAACCGGCCAACAGGTCAGGCTTAACTGCGCCAACAGCAAAGTACTGGCATTGACATGGTATTCAAGTGGTATTAGTTTTCGACCATTCGCGGAACACAACACTCCAATATCCGCATCGGACATCCCTGACATGAACGACCTCCAGGCCCTACGCCCTGACGACACCCAGCCCACGCCGTTGTACCTGCAACTGGCGCGCAATCTGGAAGCGGCGATTCATGCCGGCCAATGGAAAGCCGAGCAGGCAATGCCCTCGGAACGCAACCTGAGCGAGTTGCTGGGCATTTCCCGCGTCACCGCCCGCAAGGCGCTGGAAGTGTTGTTCGAGCAAGGCCTGATCCGCCGCAATCAAGGTTCCGGCACATTCATCACGCCACGCCTGGAACAACCGCTGTCGCGCCTCTCGGGTTTCAGCGAAATGCTGCGCCTCAAGGGTTTCGTGCCCGGCTCGCAATGGCTGGAACGCGAGATCACCCCGCCGACCCACGAAGAACTGATCCGCCTGGGCCTCTCGCCCAATGACAAGGTCGCGCGCCTCAAACGCCTGCGCAAAGCCGACGACACGGTGATGGCGATCGAGATGAGCACCCTGCCCGCCTCGATCATTCCCAAGCCGCAGGCGGTGGGCGACTCCCTCTACGAATACCTCGACGGCATCGGCAAGCCGATCGTCCGCGCGCTGCAACACATCCAGGCGATCAACGCCTCGGACGAATTCGCCGCCCTCGTCGGCATCGCCCCCGGCACCGCCATGTTGCTGATGACCCGGGTCGGCTACCTGGAAGACAACACACCGATCGAAGTCACCGACACCTATTGCCGCAATGACTACTACGACTTTGTCGCAGAGCTTCGCCGCTAACAGACTTTGCCGCTAATTGAGCAACGAGAACCGATCATGTCTGAAGACAACATCCTCACCGCCCACGGCTGGGTTCGCGGCCGGCTGATTCACGAACACGGCAAGGTCGTGTCCATCGAAGGCGTGCCCTGCGATCCGGCCGACAACAACTTGCCCTATCTGCTGCCCGGCTTCATCGACCTGCACGTTCACGGCGGCGGCGGCAAAGACATCATGGAAGGCGCAACCGCCTTCGAAACCATCAGCAAAACCCACGTGCGCTTCGGCACTACGTCGCTGCTGGCGACCACCATGACCGCGCCGCCGGAAGAGATTTCCAGCGTGCTCAAAGCCGTCGGCGAGTTCTGCGAGCTGCGGCCAACAGGCTGCGCCCGAGTGCTCGGCGTGCACCTCGAAGGCCCGTACATCAACCCCGGCAAACTCGGCGCCCAGCCGAATTTCGCCCACACCGCGTTGATGGCCGAAGTCGAGGAGTACCTGGCGCTGGCACCGATCCGGGTGATCACCATCGCCCCGGAAATCGCCGGTCACGATGCCTTGATCCGCACCCTCAGTGCACGCGGCATCCGCATGCAGATCGGCCACACCCTGGGCAGTTACGAGGAAGGCGTCGCAGCGTTGGCGGCCGGTGCCAGCAGTTTCACTCACCTCTACAACGCCATGAGCCCGCTGCATCACCGCGAGCCAGGCATCGTCGGTGCGGCGCTGGCCCACGCCAAATACGCCGAGCTGATTCCAGACTTGCTGCACGTGCATCCCGGCGCCATGCGGGTGGCCCTGCGCGCGATCCCCTGCCTGTATTGCGTCACCGACTCCACCGCCGCTGCCGGCATGCCCGACGGTGAATACAAGCTCGGCAGCCACACGGTCACTAAGTGCCTGGGTGGCGTGCGCTTGCCCGACGGCACCCTGGCGGGCAGCACGCTGACCATGGATCAGGCGCTGCGCAATCTGGTGAAGATCGGTCTGCCGATCGCCGAGGCGTCGCAACGTCTTTCGCAATTCCCCGCCGACTACCTCGGCCTCACCGAACGCGGTCGCCTGCAACCGGGCAGCTGGGCCGACTGCGTGCGGCTGGATCGCTCACTCACACTCACCGCCGTCATGGTCGAAGGAGAAGACATTGACTTCAAAAATGCTTGAAGAGGCGCTGTCCTCGTTCGAGGCCGTGCAAGCCCAATTGCAGCAACTCGACCCGCAGATGCTCGAGATCGCCGGGCGCCTGCGTCGTCAGCCGCCGCAAGTGGCGATGACCGTCGCGCGCGGCAGCTCCGACCATGCCGCCAGTTACTTCGCCTACCTGACCATGCAGCAACTGGGCATTCCGGTGGCGTCGCTGCCGATGTCGGTGGTGACCATGCTGCAAGCACCGTTGAAGGTCAGCGGGCAAGTGGCGTTTGCGTTCTCGCAGTCGGGGCAAAGCCCGGACCTGGTGAACAGCATGCGTCTGTTGCGCAAACGCGGCGCCTTGAGCATTTCCATGGTCAACGCCGAAAGTTCGCCACTGGAAGCGGCCTGCGAATTCAGCCTGCCGCTGTGCGCCGGTACAGAGAGCAGCGTCGCCGCGACCAAGAGTTTTATCGCCACCCTCAGCGCCAGCGCCCGGCTGATCGCCCATTGGAAGGAAGACGTGGAATTGCTGGACGCCGGCAACGCTTTGCCGGAGGGCCTGCGCGAAGCGGCGCAGCAGGATTGGAGCCTGGCCATTGACGCCCTGCGCGATTGCCAGCGTTTGATGGTGATCGGTCGTGGCGCCGGTTTTGCCATCGCTCAGGAAGCGGCCCTTAAATTCAAGGAAACCTCGGCAATTCAGGCCGAAGCCTTCAGCAGCGCCGAAGTGCGTCACGGTCCGATGGCATTGATCGATGAAAACTATCCGCTGCTGATTTTTGCACCACGCGGTGCCGAGCAAGCCGGTTTGCTGAGCCTCGCCGCAGACATGCGCCAGCGCGGCGCTCGCGTTCTGCTGGCGGCACCGGATGACATTGCCGAACGCGAACTCACCCTGAGCTGCGCCGAGCACCCGGTCCTTGATCCGATTCTGGCGATCCAGAGTTTCTACGTCATGGCCGCCGGTTTGGCCGTGGCCCGTGGCATGGACCCGGATCAACCGCGCCATTTGAGCAAAGTGACGCGTACGCACTAAGTCTGCCCCGAACGATTTCCTGATGAGACCGAGCCATGCATAACAACAATAAAGAGCTGACCCTCAGCGCCCCGCTCAGCGGCCCGGTGCTCACGCTCGCCAAAGTCCCGGACCCGGTGTTCGCCAGCGGCGCCATGGGCGACGGGATCGCCATCGACCCGCTGAACGACACCCTTCACGCGCCGTGTGCCGGCGTCGTTGTGCACGTCGCCCGCAGCGGTCACGCCGTCACCTTGCGTGCCGACAACGGCGCCGAATTGCTCTTGCATCTGGGCCTCGACACCGTCGAATTGCAGGGTGAAGGTTTCTCGATGCTGGTCAAGGAAGGCGCGCGCGTCTGCAACGGCCAGCCGCTGTTGCGCTATGACCTGGACAAGGTCGCGCAGCAGTGCAAAAGCCTGGTCAGCCTGATGATCCTGACCAACAGCCAGGACTTTCAGGCGCGGCCCATTACGTTGAAATCGGTGAAAGTCGGCGATCCGCTGCTGCACATCATTCGCCGGTACGCGCCAGGTACGCAGGCTGAAGTTGAGCTTTCAGGTGAAGAGATTGTCGGCCACATTCGCGTCGCCCATCGTGGCGGTCTGCACGCTCGCCCGGCTGCGCTGATTCGCCAGACCGCACAAGGCTTCAAGAGCAAATCGCAGCTGCATTTCGCCGGCAAATCGGCAACCTGCGACAGCTTGATCGGCCTGATGAGCCTGGCCGTCGGCGAGCAGGACGAGGTTCAGGTCAGCTGCCAGGGCCCGGATGCCGAAGCGGCGATGCAAGCGTTGCTGATCGCCTTGTCCACGGCGCTGGCCGAAGACAGCCACGCCGCCGCGCCTGCATCGAATATTCGACGTCAGCGGACGGCCGAAGCCGGCGTGCTGCACGGTGTGTGCGCCGCGCCCGGCCTGGTCGGTGGGCCGTTGTTTCGCTTGAACGCCATCAGCCTGCCGGTGGATGCCGGCAGCCACGACCCCGAGCAACAACTGCACTCCCTCGATACCGCGCTGAGCGCCGTACGCTGCGAAATCGACCACACGCTGGCCCAGGCCAGGAAACACAAGAACACTGACGAAGAAGCGATCTTCGCCGCGCACCTCGCCTTGCTCGAAGACCCGGCGCTGCTGGACGCTGCCAACGTCTCCATCGTTCAAGGCATGGCCGCGACGCACGCCTGGAGCCAGTCGATCGACGCCCAGTGCGACGTGCTCCAGCAACTCGGCAGCGCATTGCTGGCCGAACGCGCCAACGATCTGCGCGACCTCAAGCAACGGGTGCTGCGTGCCCTGCTCGGCGAAGCCTGGCATTACGACGTACCGGCCGGCGCCATCGTCGCCGCCCATGAACTGACCCCGTCGGACTTGCTGCAACTGAGCGAGCAAGGGGTCGCCGGGTTGTGCATGGTCGAGGGCGGCGCGACTTCGCATGTCGCCATTCTGGCGCGAGGCAAAGGCTTGCCGTGCCTGGTAGCGCTGGGTTCGGCGCTGTTGGATCAGCCGCAAGGCCAGGCCGTTGTGCTCGATGCCGACGGAGGTCGTCTCGAATTGACACCGACTGCTGAACGCCTTGCCAAGGTGCATCAGGCACAACTTGATCATCAACAACGCCGTGCGCTTCAGCAGTCTCAGGCTCACACCCCGGCGCTGACACTCGATGGCGTGCACATCGAAGTCGCCGCCAATGTCGCGTCCAGTGCAGAAGCAGTCGACGCGCTGGCCAATGGCGCCGATGGCGTCGGCCTGCTGCGCACCGAGTTTCTGTTTGTCGACCGCAACACCGCGCCGGACGAACAGGAACAACGCCTCGCCTATCAAGCCGTGCTCGATGCCATGGGCGAAAAGTCGGTGATCATCCGCACCATCGACGTCGGTGGCGATAAGCAACTTGATTACCTGCCGCTGCCGGTCGAGGCCAACCCGGTACTCGGCTTGCGCGGTATTCGCCTGGCTCAGGTGCGGCCAGAATTGCTCGATCAGCAACTGCGCGCGCTGCTCCACGTCAGCCCGCTGTCGCGCTGCCGGATCCTGTTGCCGATGGTCACCGAGGTCGATGAGCTGTTGCACATCCGTCAGCGCCTCGACGCGCTGTGCACTGAACTCGGTGTGAGTGAGCGTCCCGAACTGGGCGTAATGATCGAAGTCCCGGCCGCCGCATTGCTGGCCGAGCAGCTTGCAGAGCATTCGGACTTCCTGTCCATCGGCACCAACGACTTGTCGCAATACACCCTGGCGATGGACCGCGACCATGCGGGTCTCGCCTCTCGCGTCGACGCGATGCATCCGGCGCTGCTGCGACTGATCGCCCAGACCTGCGCCGGTGCGGCGCTGCATAACCGTTGGGTGGGCGTCTGTGGGGCGCTCGCCTCCGACCCGCTGGCCACGCCGATACTGATCGGCCTGGGCGTCAGCGAGCTGTCGGTCAGCCCGGTGCAGATCGGTGAAATCAAGGACCGCGTGCGCCACCTCGACGCTGCCGAATGCCGACGCCTCAGCCACGGCCTGCTCAAGCTGAGCAGTGCCGGCGCGGTGCGTCACGCCTGTCACCAGCAATGGCCTCTGAGCTGAATAACAACTACAAGAATCCAGGGAGATCTGCCATGTACCAATATTTCATCGAAGGCCTGCAACGCCTCGGCCGCGCGCTGATGCTGCCGATTGCGATCCTGCCGATTGCCGGCCTGTTGCTGCGTCTGGGTGACACAGACCTGCTGAACATCGCGATCATCCATGACGCTGGCCAAGTGATCTTCGCCAACCTGGCAATGATCTTCGCCATCGGCATCGCGGTCGGTTTCGCCAAGGACAACAACGGCACCGCCGGCCTCGCCGGGGTGATTGGTTACCTGGTGATGATCTCCACGCTCAAGGTGCTGGATGCAAGCATCAACATGGGCATGCTCGCCGGGATCGTCAGCGGTTTGATGGCCGGCGCGCTGTACAACCGCTTCAAGGACATCAAGCTGCCGGAGTACCTGGCGTTTTTCGGCGGGAGGCGCTTCGTGCCGATCGTCACCGGCTTCGCCGCCGTCGGCCTGGGCGTGATCTTCGGTTTGATCTGGCCGCCGATCCAGCACGGCATCAACGGCTTCGGCACATTGATGATGGAGAGCGGCAGCATCGGCGCCTTCGTTTTCGGCGTGTTCAACCGCCTGCTGATCGTCACCGGCCTGCACCACATCCTCAACAACATGGCGTGGTTCGTCTTCGGCAACTTCACCGACCCGACCACAGGCGCCATGGTCACTGGCGACCTGTCGCGCTACTTCGCCGGTGACCCGAAGGGCGGCCAGTTCATGACCGGCATGTTCCCGGTGATGATCTTCGGCCTGCCCGCCGCGTGCCTGGCGATGTACCGCAACGCCCTGCCGGAACGCCGCAAGGTCATGGGCGGGATCTTTCTGTCGATGGCGCTGACCTCGTTCCTGACCGGCGTCACCGAACCCATCGAATTTGCGTTCATGTTCCTCGCGCCGTTTCTCTTTTTGCTCCATGCGCTGCTGACCGGCCTGTCGATGGCGATCACCAATGCGCTGAACATCCACCTGGGTTTCACCTTCTCCGGCGGCTTCATCGACATGGTGCTCGGCTGGGGTAAATCCACCAACGGCTGGTTGGTGGTACCGGTGGGTCTGGCGTATGCGGTGATCTACTACGTGGTGTTTGATTTCTGCATTCGCCGTTTCAAACTCAAGACACCGGGGCGTGAAGAAGTGCCGGCGGGTGACAAGGTTGTAGTCACCGAGAACGAGCGCGCCGGGGCTTACATCAAGGCGCTGGGCGGTGCACAGAATTTGATCACTGTCGGCGCATGTACCACGCGGTTGCGCCTGGACATGGTGGATCGCAACAAGGCAAACGACGCAGAGTTGAAAGCGCTGGGGGCGATGGCGGTTGTGCGTCCGGGCAAGGGCGGGAGTTTGCAGGTGGTGGTTGGGCCGATGGCGGACAGCATTGCTGATGAGATTCGGCTGGCGATGCCGGCGTTAGGGCGTGCGCTTGTTTCTTCCCCTCCTGCCGTTGTCGATGCGCCTGAACCTGCAGCTGTAGCAAAGTCGGAGGCGCAGCAATGGCTGAAGGCGTTGGGCGGTGGGGACAATGTTTTGCAGATGGATTGCGTGGCCATGACCCGGATTCGCCTGCAACTGGCGGATGGCAAAGCGTTGTCGGAGGGTGATTTGAAGGCGCTGGGTTGTCAGGGAGTCAGTCAGCTTGAAGGCGGTGTCTGGCACCTGCTGATTGGTGACAAGGCGCCGAGTTTGAGTGGGGCGCTGGAGGCGTTGGTCAATCGCAGTGAGGTCAGTGCGAAGGTCTAACCCTCGCCCCCTGTAGGAGCTGTCGAGTGAAACGAGGCTGCGATCTTTTGATCTTGTCTTTAAAAATCAAAATCAAAAGATCGCAGCCTCGTTTCACTCGACAGCTCCTACAAGGGTTGTGTGGATTCATTAAGTTTTCGGCAATAAAATGTATGGTCAGCCCATCTCCTGCAACCTCATGGGCTGTTTTCGGTAAAGCTGGCTTGCGCTAATGTATCCGGGCTCATTGTGAGCGTTGCTGCAACAACGCTCGGCCCTCGATGAGTAGCCGCTCCCGACTGTCCTGAAAAAACCCTCAGCCTCTAAAGCTGATTTTATTGCCAGGTTCTCAGTCGGGCCGTTTGCCGTTTACTGTCATCAGTCAGTGACGTCGCAAAAGCCGGTAGTAAAGCTGTACGTTCAAGCGTTCGGATGTGGGTCGTACTGGCCGCCTTTGGCCAGTACCGCCCACACGATTCGCGCCAGTTTGTTCGCCAGCGCGCACGCGACGACATTGGAGTGTCGACGCGTCAGAAGCTCCCGAACCCAAGGCCCAATGGCGTCTTCCCGCTTATCGATATGCTGCATGATGGATCGCGCGCCCTGCACCAGCAGTTGGCGGATGTGCTTGTCGCCTCGCTTGCTGATCCCCAGAAGCACTGTCTTTCCGCCCGTCGAATATTGCCTCGGCACCAGCCCTAGCGAAGCGGCAAAATCGCGTCCACTTCGATAGTTCGACGCATCGCCTACATCGGCCAATACCGCACTGGCGGTGATGGGACCGATGCCAGGAATACTCTGCAAACGACTCCCGGCATCGTCTTCTTTCAACTGTTGCTTCAGATCGGACTCGATGTCCTTGATTTCATCATTCAGCTGTTGAATTTGATGATGGAGACGCATCACTACGCCCTTTAGGCGCAACGGAACCGGGTGCTGCGGGTCGTCCAACAGCGCCGGCACGCGGTGCAACGCAGCGGCACCTATAGGCAGGCTGATCCCGAACTCCAGCAGAAAGCCATGAATCTGGTTGGTCGCGACGGTTCGCTGGCCAATCAAAGATTTACGGACACGATGCAGGGCTGAAAGCGTTTGTTGCTCTGCGGTTTTGATCGAGCAGAAGCGCATCGCGGGGCGGCTCGCCGCCTCGCAAATCGCTTCGGCATCAATGAAGTCGTTTTTGTTGCCTTTGACGAACGGTTTGACGTGCTGCGGGGCGATCAGCTTCACCTCGTGGCCCAATGCACCGATCTGTCGAGCCAGCCAGTGGGCGCCACCGCACGACTCCATCACCACCGTGCAGGCCGGTAACTGGGCCAATGTGCTGAGCAATTGGCCGCGGTTGGTTTTCTTGCGCAATACCTGATGACCTTTGGCGTCCTGGCCATGTAGGTGGAAACTGTGTTTGCCAATGTCGATACCGAGAAGCGTCATCGTGTTCATGAGAGATCCTCCGCCGAAAACGAGAAAAGCCCTGCAAGCGTAAACCTGCAGGGCTTCTCGGTCAGGCTGACCATCTCATTAAACCCGCTGATCTTCATCAGCGGGTTTCTCATTTCAGCAGTAGAAGATCAGAAATCCTCCAACCGCCACACTTCATAAGCCGGTGTCTCGTAGGGATGGCTCAGCTTTAATGCAGCCACCACGGCTACGATCAACTCATCCGCCACCACCAACTCAACCTTCCATTCCTCAACCTGCTCGACCTGCCCCGCCTCACCAATAAACGGCTGACTGCCATCCAACGGCCGAAACTGGCCCAGGCCAAGCACCTGCCACGCGCAATGATCGTAAGCCCCGATCCGCCCGCCACCGGCAGCGAATACGGCGCTTTTGACCTGTTCCACGTGACTGGCCGGAACGAAAAAGCTGAGCTTGTACACGGCCCTTAGTTCACCCAGACTCGAGCATTACGGAACATACGCATCCAAGGTGCGTCTTCGTTCCAGTCTTCCGAACGCCACGAGTTCTGCACAGCGCGGAACACACGTTCCGGGTGCGGCATCATGATCGTTACGCGACCGTCACGGCTGGTCAAACCGGTGATCCCGCGCGGCGAGCCGTTCGGGTTGGCCGGGTAGTTTTCGGTGACCTTGCCATGGTTATCGACGAAACGCATCGCCACGCAACCCGACAGATCGGCTTCCAGCAATGCTTCTTCGCTGGCGAACTCGGCATGGCCTTCACCGTGAGCGATGGCGATCGGCATGCGCGAACCGGCCATGCCTTGCAGGAAGATCGAGTTCGACTCCTGGACCTGAACCATCGCCACGCGCGCTTCGAACTGCTCGGAGCGGTTACGCACGAAGTGCGGCCAGAACTCGCTGCCCGGGATCAGCTCGTGCAGGTTGGACATCATCTGGCAACCGTTGCACACGCCGAGGGTGAAGCTGTCGGTACGCTCGAAGAAACCCTGGAACGCATCGCGAGCACGGCTGTTGAACAGCGCGGACTTGGCCCAGCCTTCGCCGGCACCCAGTACGTCGCCGTAGGAGAAACCGCCGCACGCCACCAGACCTTTGAACTCGTTCAGGTCGACACGGCCGGCCAGAATGTCGCTCATGTGCACGTCGATCGCGTTGAAACCGGCGCGGTCGAACGCGGCCGCCATTTCCACCTGACCGTTGACGCCCTGCTCACGCAGCACGGCAACTTGTGGGCGGATGCCTTTCTTGATGTAAGGCGCGGCGACGTCCTGGTTGACGTCGTAGCTCAGCTTGACGCTCAGGCCCGGGTTGTCTTCTTCCAGCAGCACGTCGAACTCTTGTTCAGCGCAGTCGGCGTTGTCACGCAGACGCTGGATCTGGTAGCTGGTTTCAGCCCACTGGCGTTGCAGCAGACGACGCTGACCTTCGAACACGGTTTCGCCGTTGAAGGTGATGTTGATCTGGCCGTTGTTCATTGGCTGACCGATCACCGACACGCACTCGCCCAGACCGGCAGCGCTGAACTGCGCGAGGATGTCTGGAGTAGCGTCCTGGCGAACCTGGATTACAGCGCCCAGTTCTTCGTTGAACAGGATTGCAGCGATGTCGGCGGAGGTTTCAGCCAGACCGTCGAGGTTCAGGCTCAGGCCGCAGTGGCCAGCGAAGGCCATTTCCACGGTGCTGGTCAGCAGACCACCGTCGGAACGGTCGTGGTACGCCAGCAAGTGACCGTCGGCGTTGAGCCCCTGGATCACGGCGAAGAAGGCTTTGAGGTCTTCGGCATCATCGACGTCCGGCGCTTGCGAGCCGAGCTTGCCGTGAACCTGGGCCAGGATCGAAGCGCCCATGCGGTTCTGGCCACGGCCCAGGTCGATCAGGATCAGGTCGGTGGTGCCCTTGTCCATGCGCAGTTCCGGGGTCAGGGTCTGACGGATGTCAGCCACTGGCGCGAAACCGGTCACGATCAGGGACATTGGCGAGGTGACGGTCTTGTCGACGCCTTCGTCGTTCCAGCGCGTGGCCATGGACATGGAGTCCTTGCCCACCGGAATGGTGATACCCAGGTCAGGGCACAGTTCCATGCCGACCGCTTTCACGGTGTCGTACAGACGCGCGTCTTCACCCGGGTGACCGGCAGCGGACATCCAGTTCGCCGACAGCTTGATGTCGGAGATCTTGTTGATGCGCGAAGCCGCGATGTTGGTCAGGGTTTCGCCGATGGCCATGCGGCCCGACGCCGGAGCGTCCAGCAGAGCCAGCGGAGTGCGCTCGCCCATGGCCATGGCTTCGCCGGTGTAGACGTCGAAGCTGGTGGCGGTGACGGCAACGTCAGCCACCGGAACCTGCCACGGGCCGACCATCTGATCACGGGCAACAAGGCCGGTGATGGTGCGGTCGCCGATGGTGATCAGGAAGCTTTTGCTCGCCACGGCCGGGTGATGCAGGACACGCTCGACGCAGTCGGCGATGTCGAGGGTCGACGGATCGAAATCGTCGCCCAGTTCGTTTTCGCGAACGGCCGAACGGTGCATACGCGGGGCTTTGCCCAGCAGCACTTCGAGCGGCATGTCCACCGGGCTGTTGCCGAAGTGGCTGTCGGTAACGGTCAGCTGCGGTTCCGCAGTGGCTTCGCCGACGACGGCGAACGGGCAACGCTCACGTTCGCAGATCGCCTGGAAGCGTTCGAAGTCAGCCGGGCCGACCGCCAGAACGTAGCGTTCCTGGGATTCGTTACTCCAGATTTCGTGCGGGGCCATGCCCGGCTCGTCGTTTGGAATATTGCGCAGTTCGAAACGACCGCCACGGTTGCCGTCGTTGACCAGTTCCGGGAAGGCGTTGGACAGACCGCCCGCACCCACGTCGTGGATGAAGCTGATCGGGTTTTTGTCACCCAGTTGCCAGCAACGGTCGATGACTTCCTGGCAGCGACGTTCCATTTCCGGGTTTTCGCGCTGTACGGAAGCGAAGTCCAGGTCAGCCGAGCTGGTGCCGGTGGCCATGGAGGAAGCCGCGCCGCCGCCCAGGCCGATCAACATCGCCGGGCCGCCGAGTACGATCAGCTTGGAGCCGACGGTGATCTCGCCTTTCTGTACGTGTTCGGCACGGATGTTACCCATGCCGCCGGCCAGCATGATCGGCTTGTGGTAACCGCGAACTTCGTCGCCACGCGGGGTGGTGATCGACTGTTCGAAGGTACGGAAGTAACCGGTCAGGGCTGGACGACCGAATTCGTTGTTGAACGCGGCGCCCCCCAGTGGGCCTTCGATCATGATGTCCAGCGCGGTAACGATGCGCTCAGGCTTGCCATACGGCACTTCCCACGGCTGTTCGAAGCCCGGGATCTGCAGGTTCGATACGGTGAAGCCGGTCAGGCCAGCCTTTGGCTTGGCGCCACGACCAGTTGCGCCTTCGTCGCGGATCTCGCCACCGGAACCGGTGGATGCGCCCGGGAACGGGGCAATCGCGGTCGGGTGGTTGTGGGTTTCTACCTTCATCAGGATGTGCACCGGTTCCTGCACCGCGCCGTACTGGCGGGTCTCAGGGTCCGGGAAGAAACGGCCGGCGACGTTACCGACGATCACCGAAGCGTTGTCCTTATAAGCGGACAGGACGCCTTCGCTGTGCATCTGGTAGGTGTTCTTGATCATGCCGAACAGGCTTTTTTCCTGGCTCTGACCGTCGATGTCCCAACTGGCGTTGAAGATCTTGTGACGGCAATGCTCGGAGTTCGCCTGGGCAAACATCATCAGTTCGATGTCGTGCGGGTTGCGCTTCAAGCCGACGAAGGCGTTGACCAGGTAGTCAATCTCGTCTTCCGCCAGGGCCAGGCCCAGCTCGGTATTGGCTTTTTCCAGCGCGGCACGGCCGCCACCCAGCACGTCGATCGCGGTCAGCGGTTTCGGCTCGGCGTGGCTGAACAGGCCGGCGGCTTGTTCAAGGTTGCCGAGGACGATCTGGGTCATGCGATCGTGCAGCGCATCGGAGATCAGCTGCGCTTCGGCGTCGCTGAACTGGCCGGCGACGTAGAACGCGATGCCGCGCTCCAGGCGCTGGATCTTGCTCAGGCCGCAGTTGCGAGCGATATCGCTGGCCTTGCTGGACCACGGCGAGATGGTGCCGAAACGTGGCAACACCAGGAACAGACGACCGGTCGGCTCTTGAACCGGAACACTTGGGCCGTACTTCAGAAGGCGCGCGAGCACCTGCTGTTCGTCGCCGGTCAGGACGCCGGTAACTTCGGCGAAGTGAGCGAATTCAGCATACAGGCCGCTGACAGCCGGGACCTTCTGGCTCAGTTGCTCAAGGAGTTTGCTGTGGCGAAAGGCAGAAAGGGCAGGAGCGCCGCGCAGGATCAACATCTTCGGGACAGCCTCGGGAAGGGGTGTGCTTTGAGGCCGTGCATTCTAGCCTAAACCGCCCGCGACATCACCCGAAACGGTGCGCGCGGCCGTACCCGAACGTCGGGCCGGGTATTTGGACCTTATGCGGCGGTTGGCCGAGGGTTATTTTTTATGTCACAAATTAGCGTTTGGGCCCATTCCTGCGGGCTTCAAGCGGGTTTTTCGCTCCCTAGCAGACAAGCCCTTCGCTGTCGAGATATGGCGGTCGTGGTCCTTTGCGTATACTGCGCAGATGTTTTCCCCAACGGCTTTGCGTCCGCGATACGCCAAATGGCTGATCGCAACCGGACTCTTCCTGATGCTCAGTGGCTGTGTTGATAAACCCAACACACTGGAGCGCGTAAAGGAGGATGGTGTGCTGCGGGTGGTTACCCGAAACAGCCCCGCCACCTACTTTCAGGATCGCAACGGTGAAACCGGCTTCGAATACGAGCTGGTGAAGCGCTTCGCCGACGATCTGGGGGTGGAACTCAAGATCGAGACCGCCGACAACCTTGACGACCTGTTCAACCAGGTGGGCAAGCCTAACGGCCCGGTGTTGGCTGCTGCCGGTCTGGTCAGCAGCGAGCAACGCAAACAGCAGGTGCGGTTTTCCCACTCCTACCTGGAAGTCACCCCGCAGATCATCTACCGCAACGGCCAGTCACGGCCGACCGACGCGGGCGATCTGGTCGGCAAGAAGATCATGGTGCTCAAGGGCAGCACCCACGCTGGACAGTTGGCGGAGCTGAAAAAGAAGTATCCCGGCATTGAATACGAAGAGTCCGACGCGGTTGAAGTCGTCGACCTGCTGCGCATGGTCGATGAAGGCCAGATTGACCTGACCCTGGTCGACTCCAACGAAGTGGCAATGAACCAGGTCTATTTCCCCAAAGTGCGGGTCGCCTTCGACCTCGGTGACGCCAGCGATCAAAGCTGGGCCGTGGCGATGGGTGACGACAATAGCCTGCTCAACGAGATCAATGCGTATCTCGACAAGGTGAAGAAAAACGGCACTCTGCAACGTCTGAAAGACCGTTACTACGGACATGTCGATGTCCTCGGCTACGTGGGCGCCTACACCTTCGCCCAACACTTGCAGCAACGCTTGCCCAAGTACGAACAACACTTCAAGGCATACGCCAAGAAAGAGAAAGTCGATTGGCGCCTGCTGGCGGCCGTCGGCTATCAGGAATCGTTGTGGCAAGCCGCGGTCACGTCCAAGACCGGTGTTCGCGGGCTGATGATGCTGACCCAGAACACGGCACAGGCCATGGGCGTGTCCAATCGCCTTGATCCCAAGCAAAGCATCATGGGCGGCGCCAAATACCTGGCCTACATGAAGGATCAGCTGGACGAGTCGATCCAGGAGCCGGATCGCACCTGGTTTGCCCTGGCGGCCTACAACGTCGGCAGCGGTCACCTGGATGACGCGCGCAAACTGGCGGCGAAGGAAGGGCTGAACCCCGACAAGTGGCTGGACGTGAAGAAGATCCTGCCGCGCCTGTCAGAGAAGAAGTGGTACAGCAAGACCCGTTATGGCTACGCCCGCGGCGGCGAGCCGGTACACTTCGTGGCAAACATCCGTCGCTACTACGACATCCTGACGTGGGTCACGCAGCCGCAACTTGAAGGTGATCAGGTGGCTGAAGGTAACCTGCACGTGCCGGGGGTCGACAAGACCAAGCCGAGTCAGGAAAGCCCGCAGCTTTAACCCTGTGTTGTTTCAATGACGCCTTCGCGGGCAAGCCTCGCTCCTACAGGACCGCGTCGAACACAATGTTGTGGCTCAACTCGTACTTGTAGGAGCGAGGCTTGCCCGCGAAGGCAGCACCTCGGTCTTAGCCCTTCAACGCCGCAGCCAGGATCAACGCCTTCATCTCGGACACAGCCGACTTGAACCCGACAAACAACGCATGCGCCACCAGCGCATGGCCGATGTTCAGCTCGTTGATGCCCTTGATCGCGGCCACCGCTTCAACGTTGTGATAGTGCAGACCGTGGCCGGCATTGACGATCAGGCCTTGAGCCAGGCCAAACGCCACGCCATCCGCCACACGCTTGAGTTCTTCAGCCACGTCGGTCGGTGTCTCGGCATCGGCATAACGACCGGTGTGCAGTTCGATCGCCGGTGCGCCTACCCGATGGGACGCTTCGATCTGGCGCTCGTCCGCATCGATGAACAGCGACACTTCACAGCCAATCTTCGCCAGGCGATCCACTGCCGCCTTGATCCGTGCCTCCTGCCCCGCCACGTCCAGGCCACCTTCGGTGGTCAGTTCCTGACGGGTTTCCGGGACCAGGCAAATGTGCGCCGGGCGGATGCGCTCGGCGAACACCATCATTTCTTCGGTGACGCCCATTTCGAAGTTCATGCGGGTTTGCAGCACGTCCTTGAGCAACAGCACGTCGCGCTCCTGGATGTGGCGGCGGTCTTCGCGCAGGTGCACGGTGATGCCGTCAGCGCCCGCCTCTTCCGCGTCCAGTGCTGCCTTGACCGGATCCGGGTAGCGAGTTCCCCGGGCCTGACGCAGGGTGGCAACGTGGTCGATGTTCACGCCAAGAAGAATGCGATTGCTGGTGGTCACGGAAGCGCTCCTGAATTAAAGATTCGGCGCACAGCATACGGGGAAGACTATGGCTTGCGAAACAGTTCGCGACTGACCAAAGGTCGGCCGCCCAAGTGCACGGCCAGTGCCTGACGCATCAAACGCTTGGCAGCGGACAATGCGCCGGGTGCGGTCCAGTCGGCCTCGGCCATGGCCAACAGTTCGGTGCCGTTGAACAGGCCGGGTTGCAGCAGGTACACCTGCTCCAGGCCGGCGTCCACTTGCAAACGGTAGAGGCCGTCCGGGGCGATGGGCTCACCGTGGATGTCGGTGGTCAGGGCGAAACCGTAACCGAGGTCGTCGAGCAGGCGCCACTCGAAAGAGCGCAATAACGGTTCCAGCGGGCGACCTTCGGCCAGCGCGAGCAATGTCGCGGCGTAGTGATCGAACACACCGGGGTGCGGGTCTTCGGCAGGCAACAGGCGGATCAGCAGTTCGTTTAGGTAGAGGCCGCTGAACAGCGCCTCACCGTTGAGCCAGGTCGAAACACCGGCGGCTTCCATTCGCCCAACGTTCTTCAGCTCTCCCCGCCCGCGAAACTCGACTTCCAGCGGCACGAACGGCCGGGCCAATGTCCCGGCCTTGCCCCGCGCGCTACGCAATACCGCCCGCAGCCGACCTTGCGGCGTGAGGAAGTCCACCAACGCGCTGCTTTCGCGGTAGGCGCGGGAGTGGAGGACGTAGGCGGGTTGGCCGATGGGCTGGGACATGGAGTTCTCAATGAAGAAACGCGATCTTATAAACGACCAGAAACCAATGTGGGAGCGAGCCTGCTCGCGATTGCGGTCTGTCAGTCAACAGTGATGTTGAATTTCAGGTCCTCATCGCGAGCAGGCTCGCTCCCACAGGGGTTCTTCGGTGTATCTGGATCCGGTGTTACAGGTCGCCGTAACCCAGCGAACGCAAGGCGCGCTCGTCGTCGGACCAGCCGCCTTTCACTTTCACCCAGAGGTTGAGCATGATCTTGGAGTCGAACAGCAACTCCATGTCCTTGCGCGCCTCGGTGCCGATACGTTTGATACGCTCGCCCTTGTCGCCAATGATGATCTTCTTCTGACCGTCACGTTCGACGAGGATCAAGGCATGGATGTGCAGGGTTTTGCCCTGCTGCTTGAACTCTTCGATTTCGACGGTGATCTGGTACGGCAGCTCGGCGCCCATCTGGCGCATGATTTTCTCGCGCACCAGTTCAGCAGCGAGGAAGCGGCTGCTGCGGTCAGTGATCTGGTCTTCCGGGAAGAAGTGATCGTTTTCCGGCAGGTAGCCGGCAATCATACGCTCCAGCGTTTCGAGGTTGTGCCCGTGCTGGGCCGAGATCGGCATGATCTGCGCGTTGGGCAGCTGTTCCTGCAACCAGGTCAGGTGCGGCATCAGCTCGGCTTTGTCTTCGATGCGATCGGTCTTGTTCAGTGCCACGATCAGCGGGCCGGTCACGTACTGGACGCGTTCGAGGACCATCTGGTCTTCGTCGGTCCACTTGGTGCGATCCACCACGAAGATCACCACGTCGACGTCTTTCAACGCCGCCGAAGCGGTCTTGTTCATGTAGCGGTTCAGAGCCTTTTCGCCGCCCTTGTGCATGCCCGGGGTGTCGACGTAGATCGCCTGCACGGCGCCTTCGGTCTTGATGCCCAGCATGTTATGGCGGGTGGTTTGCGGCTTGCGCGAGGTGATCGCCAGTTTCTGACCCAGGATGTGGTTCAGCAGCGTGGACTTGCCCACGTTGGGACGGCCGACGATGGCAACATAGCCACAGCGAGTTGCAGTTGAATCAGTCATTGCCATTCTCCACACCCAGGGCAATCAGTGCTGCGGCGGCCGCTACCTGTTCGGCAATACGACGACTCACACCCTGACCTCGGCTTTTTTCATTCAGTAAGGTGATTTCACATTCGACGAAGAACGTCCGGCAATGCGGCTCACCCTGGATATCCACCACTTCGTAACGCGGCAGCTCACACCCACGCGATTGCAGGAATTCCTGCAGGCGGGTCTTTGGATCTTTGTTGGTGTCGACCAGCGTCAGGCCTTCGAACTCTCCGGCCAGCCAGGCCAGCACACGCTCGCGCGCCATGTCCATGCCGGCATCCAGGTAGATCGCACCGATCAGCGCTTCAAGGGCATCGGCCAGAATCGACTCGCGACGGAAACCGCCGCTTTTCAACTCACCGGAGCCCAGGCGCAGGTATTCGCCCAGATCGAAACCGCGGGCCAGTACGGCCAGCGTCTCACCTTTCACCAGACGTGCGCGCAAACGCGACAACTGGCCTTCGCGCGCCAGCGGGAAGCGATCGAACAGCGCCTCGCCAGCGACGAAGTTGAGGATGGCATCACCGAGGAATTCCAGGCGTTCGTTGTTGCGCCCGGCAAAGCTGCGGTGAGTCAGGGCCAGGACCATCAGTTCCTGATCCTTGAAGGTGTAGCCGAGCTGACGCTCTAGACGGCTTAAGGAGACGCTCACGGTTTACCCACGCTGAGTTCGTGGCTGGATTCCACCGCCATGGCCGTGATGCGGCGCAGGCTTGGGACAATTAACGCTGTGTTCAAAAATTACGTCCTGAATATCATTGTTTTCATGCGTCCGGCGCCGATTGTGGCGGCTCCAGAAATGCATTCGGCGCTGTGTTCAACAGCGCCGTGTGTGATTACTTGATCAGGCCAACCCGCGAGAAATTCGGCAGGTGACTGAGTTTGGGTTCCGGCCAGCTCATCCAGACTGCGAAGGCCTTGCCGACGATATTCTTGTCGGGAACCATGCCCAGCAGATCCTTGGGAATGCTCGGATCATCCCAATAGCGACTGTCGTTGGAGTTGTCGCGGTTGTCGCCCATCATGAAGTAGTGCCCGGCCGGCACGGTCCACGAATGGTCCGGCGTGGCGCGGTAGCGGCTCATTTCCTTGCGGATCAAGTGCTCGGCGACACCGAGTTTTTCCTTGTAGAGCTCGGCACTGCCCAGCGTGCCCGGCTCGGAGCCGACCAGCTGTTCGGCAATCGATTCGCCGTTGACGAACAAACGCTTGTCGGCGGTGTAGCGAATCTGGTCACCCGGCAGACCCACCACACGCTTGATGTAGTTGACGTTCGGATCGCTCGGGTAGCGGAACACCATCACATCGCCGCGCTGTGGATCACCGACTTCGATGACTTTCTTGTCGATCACCGGCAGGCGGATCCCGTAAGAAAACTTGTTCACCAGAATGAAGTCGCCAACGTCGAGGGTCGGCTTCATCGAGCCAGAAGGAATCTGGAACGGTTCCACCAGGAACGAACGCAGCACCAGCACGATGAACAACACCGGGAAGAAGGATTTGCCGTATTCGACCAGCAGCGGCTCTTTGTTCAGTTTCTCGACGACCACCATGTCAGCCTGGCTGACGCTCCCCTGATAGGAGTTGATGGCAGCCCGGCGCCGAGGCGCCAGGAACAGCAGATCGAGCAACGCCAACAGGCCGCAGACGAACACGGCGATGACCAGCAACAGCGGGAAATTTAGTGACATAGGACCTAACTATCCAACCTGAGCACCGCAAGGAAGGCTTCTTGTGGAATTTCCACGTTGCCGACTTGCTTCATGCGTTTTTTACCGGCCTTCTGCTTTTCCAACAGCTTGCGCTTACGGCTAACGTCACCGCCGTAGCATTTGGCCAATACGTTCTTTCTGAGAGCCTTGACGGAGGTCCGCGCAATGATCTGCCCGCCAATGGCGGCCTGGATCGCGACGTCGAACATCTGGCGCGGAATCAGTTCTTTCATCTTCTCGGTCAACTGGCGACCTTTGTAGTGCGCATTGTCCCGGTGCACGATCAACGCCAGGGCGTCGACCTTGTCGCCGTTGATCAGCACATCCAGTTTCACCAGACTAGCCGATTGGTAACGGTCGAAATGGTAATCCAGCGAAGCATAGCCGCGGCTGGTGGATTTCAGACGGTCGAAGAAGTCCAGGACCACTTCGTTCATCGGAATATCGTAGGTCACCTGGACCTGGGACCCGAGGAACAGCATGTCGTGTTGCACGCCACGCTTCTCGATGCACAGGGTAATGACGTTGCCCAGGTGCTCTTGCGGCACAAGAATATTGGCCCGCACGATCGGCTCACGCATGTCTTCGATCGAAGACACGTCCGGAAGCTTCGACGGGTTGTCGACGTAAATCGTTTCACCGGTTTTCAGCAACAGCTCGAAAATTACCGTCGGCGCCGTGGTGATCAGGTCCAGGTCGTACTCGCGCTCCAGGCGCTCCTGGATGATTTCCATGTGCAGCATGCCGAGGAACCCGCAACGGAAGCCGAAGCCCAGGGCGTCGGAGCTTTCCGGGGTGTACTGCAGGGACGAATCGTTGAGCGTGAGCTTTTGCAGGGCTTCACGGAAATCTTCGAAGTCGTCGGAGCTGACCGGGAACAGGCCGGCGTAGACCTGCGGCTGAATGCGCTTGAAGCCTGGCAGCACGTCAACGTCTGGCGTGGAGCTCAAGGTCAGAGTGTCACCCACCGGTGCACCGTGAATGTCCTTGATGCCGGCAATGATGAAGCCCACTTCGCCGGCCTTCAGGTCAACGGTGGCGGTGTGTTTCGGGTTGAAGACACCGACGCTGTCCACCAGGTGGATCTTGCCGGTGGACTTGACCAGAATCTTGTCGCCCTTCTTCACACGACCGTGACGCACGCGTACCAGGGAAACAACGCCCAGGTAGTTATCGAACCAGGAGTCGATGATCAACGCTTGCAGCGGATCTTCGTAGTTGCCGGTCGGCGCAGGAATGGTGTGAACCAGGCGTTCGAGGACTTCGTCGACGCCCAGGCCGGTCTTGGCGCTGCACTCGACCGCATCGGTGGCATCGATGCCGATGATTTTTTCGATTTCTTCTTTGACGCGGTCCGGATCGGCCTGTGGCAGGTCGATCTTGTTCAGGACCGGCATGACTTCCAGGCCCTGCTCGATCGCCGTGTAGCAGTTGGCAACGGACTGCGCTTCAACGCCCTGACCGGCATCGACCACCAGCAACGCACCTTCACAGGCCGCCAGCGACCGGCTGACTTCGTAGGTGAAGTCAACGTGGCCCGGGGTGTCAATGAAGTTCAGCTGGTACTTGATGCCATCGCGAGCGGTGTAATACAGGGTGACGCTATGGGCCTTGATGGTGATCCCGCGTTCACGTTCCAGGTCCATGGAGTCCAGCACCTGGGCTTCCATTTCGCGCTCGGCAAGGCCGCCGCACATCTGGATGAAGCGATCGGCCAGCGTCGACTTGCCATGGTCAATGTGGGCGATGATGGAGAAATTGCGGATATGACTCAAATCACTCACGGATCAACACTCAAAAAGGCTGCAGGCATAGCCCGCCGAAAAATAGCCGGGAATTGTACCTGATCCACGGCGCAAGCGTCACGTTCACAGGTCAGACGGCACCTACAAAAACGCCCCGGTCTTGCGACAGGGGCGTTTTTTATCACCAGCGAGGTCGAGGAAACCCCCTGATCAGCCGGCTCGGCGCAACAGCCAGACACCGGCCAAGGCACAGACACCGGCCGGAACCAGCACCGCAAACAGCGGCGAGAAACCGAACACCAGGCTCGAAGGCCCCAGCAAATCCTGGACGATACGGAAGGTGAAGCCGACCAGCACGCCAGTGAACACCCGCTGACCGAGAGTCACCGAGCGCAACGGACCAAAGATGAAGGAAATCGCCATCAGTACCAACGCGGCGGTTACCAGCGGCTGCAACACCTTGACCCAAAACGCCAGCCAGTAACGGCCGTTGCTCAGGCCCTGGTCTGCCAGGTAGTGGATGTAACCCCACAGGCCGCTGATCGACAGGGTGTCCGGCGACATCACCACCGTGCTCAACAGTTGCGGACTCAAGGCAACATCCCAACGCTCGACCGGGGTGGTGACCACTTCGGTGCTCTTTTCATGGAACAGCGTGGTGGTGACGTCGCTCAGTTGCCAGTGATCCTGATCGAACTTCGCCCGCTTGGCGAAGCTGGACGACAGCATATGACGCTCATTGTCGAAACGATAACGGGTGACGCCGTACAGCAAACCGTTCGGTTGCACAGAGTTGACGTGAATGAACTCGTCGCCCTGGCGATGCCACAAACCATGCTTGGCGCTCTGCGCATCGCCGCCACCCTGAGCCAGGGAACGGTTGGCCTGAGCGGTGACTTCGGTGGCCGGCGCGACGTATTCGCCGATCAGCACACCCACCACCATCAGCACCAGCATCGGCTTCATGACCGCCCAGACTATCCGGCCGACCGACACACCGGCGGCGCGCATGATGGTCAGCTCGCTGTGGCTGGCCAGGCTGCCCAGACCGATCAGGCAACCGATCAATGCTGCCATCGGCAACATGTCATACAAACGACGGGGCGCGGTCAGCAAGACGTAGCTCAAGACGTCCATCAAGGTGTAGGTGTCGCTGACGTCACTCATCTCATCGATGAAGGCAAACAGGGTCGCCAGGCCAAGGATAATCCCCAGCACCGCCAGGATGGCGACGAATACGCTGCTACCGATGTAGCGATCGAGCTTAACCACGGGCCACCTCCAGCGCACTGCGGCGACTCGCCATCTTCAAGCGCAACGGCTCCCAGTAGAGCAAGCCCAGGCCAATGGCCAGGAAGATTGCGTGAACCCACCACAACCCCAGCGCCGGCGGGATCTTGCCCTTTTCGAGGGCGCCGCGTGCGGCAATCAGGATGCTCAGGTAAGCCATATAAAGAAGAATCGCCGGCAGCAGCTTGAGGAAACGGCCCTGACGTGGATTGACCCGCGACAGCGGCACCGCCATCAGGGTCACGATGAACACCAGCAACGGCAGGGACAAACGCCATTGCAGCTCGGTGCGCGAACGAATGTCATCGCTGCCGATCAAGGAACGGGTGGTCATTGCATCGCGGTCGGTGACTTCGTCGCTGACGTCCGGCTTGGGCAGCAATACACCGTACTCTTCGTATTTGATTGCCCGGTAGTCGGCCTGCCCCGGGTTACCGTCGTAGCGATAGCCGTTGTCGAGAATCAGGTAGCGGTTGCCGTCAGGGCGGATTTCCTGACGGCCCTTCTCGGCCACCAGCACGGAAATCCCGCGATCCTTCTTGTCGGAGTTGATGTTTTTTTGCGAAATGAACACACCGTTCAGATTGATGCGGTCATCCGATAGCTGCTCGGTGTAGGTCACCCGGGTGCCGTCGCGCAGGGCCTGGAAGCGACCCGGCTCCAGGGTATCGAACTCGGTCAGCGCATCCTGCTTGTTCAGCAGCAGCTGGAACTGATTGGCACCTTGTGGCGCCAGGCTCAGGCTCAGCCAGGCCACGACCAGCGCAACCAGCGTGGCCGGAAACAGCGTCATGGCAAGCAGACGTTGCTGGCTCATGCCAGTGGCCGACAACACGGTCATTTCGCTTTCGAGGTACAAGCGACCGTAGGCCAGCAGGATCCCGAGGAACAGGCCCAGCGGCAGGATCAGTTGCAGGAAACCCGGCAGGCGAAAGCCCATGATCAGAAACAGGGAGCCCGGATCCAGCAGACCCGAGGCCGCCTGGGCGAGGTATTTGATGAAGCGACCGCTCATGATGATGACCAGCAGCACGGCGCTGACGGCGCTCAAGGTCAACAGGACTTCGCGGGACAGATAACGGAAGACAATCAAACCAGACACTCCAGGGTTGTCAGGCTAAGGCGGCCAAACAAGCAAACGTATCAGACGGCCCGCAGGGCAGAGCCGCCGAAAAAGTTGGCGCATTATCCTGTGATTGGGTGCGCCTGTCACTGCGCATGCTCAAGCAGGCGGGTAATGCGTTGAAGATCGTACAACCGAGGGTTGTCAGGCGCAGTGAGCGAGGTTCAAACTGCGGCCTTTGTCGCGGGCCGTGACCTGCGTCTTTCTATCTATAAGCAAGCGTCTGTGCGCCGCCGATTTGCCCGCGCACGTTGACCATTAATTCAGGGACCCGGACATGGAACTGGTTGTAAAAAGCGTCAGCCCAGAAACGTTGAAGACCGCCACTCTGGTGGTCGCCGTCGGCGAAGACCGCAAGCTCGGTGCCGTCGCCAAACAACTCGACGAACTGAGCGGCGGCGCCATCAGCGCTGTTCTCAAGCGCGGCGACCTGGCTGGCAAAGTCGGCCAGAGCCTGTTGCTGCACAGCCTGCCGAACCTCAAGGCCGAACGCGTTCTGCTGGTCGGCGTGGGCAAAGACGAAGAGTTGGGCGACCGCCCGTTCCGCAAAATCATCGCCGGCGTCCTCAATACCCTTAAAGGCCTGGGCGGCAGTGATGCCGTGCTGGCGCTGGACGAGGTCGTGGTCAAAGGCCGCGACAGCTACGGCAAGACCCGTCTGCTGGCCGAAACCCTGGTGGACGGCGAATACGCCTTCGACCAGTTCAAGAGCCAGAAAGCTGAACCTCGCTCCCTGAAGAAAATCACTCTGGTGACCATCAAGGCTGCACAGGCCGAAGTCGAGCGCGCCGTGGCCCACGCCACTGCGATCGCCAACGGCATGGCGTTCACCCGTAACCTGGGCAACCTGCCACCGAACATTTGCCATCCAACGTTCCTCGGCGAACAAGCCAAGAACCTGGGCAAAGAGTTCAAGAGCCTGAAAGTCGAAGTCCTCGATGAAAAGAAGATCAAGGACCTGGGCATGGGCTCGTTCTACGCAGTCGGCCAAGGCAGCGCCCAGCCGCCACGCCTGATCGTCATGCAATACAACGGCGGCAAGAAATCCGAGAAGCCGTACGCACTGGTCGGCAAAGGCATCACCTTCGACACCGGCGGCATCAGCCTCAAGCCTGGCTTGGGCATGGATGAAATGAAGTACGACATGGGCGGTGCTGCCAGCGTGTTCGGCACCTTGCGTGCCGTGCTCGAGCTGAAACTGCCGATCAACCTGGTGTGCATCCTGGCCTGCGCCGAGAACATGCCGAGCGGCAACGCTTCGCGTCCGGGCGATATCGTCACCACCATGAGCGGCCAGACCGTGGAAATCCTCAACACCGACGCCGAAGGCCGTCTGGTGCTGTGCGATGCCCTGACCTACTCCGAGCGCTTCAAGCCGCAAGCCGTGATCGACATCGCCACCCTGACGGGCGCTTGCGTCGTTGCACTGGGCGCGCACACCTCCGGCCTGCTGGGCAACAACGATGAGCTGATCGGCCAACTGCTGAGCGCCGGCAAGGCTGCCGACGACCGCGCCTGGCAACTGCCGCTGTTCGATGAGTACCAAGAGCAGCTGGACAGCCCGTTCGCCGACATCGCCAACATCGGCGGCCCGAAAGCCGGCACCATCACCGCTGCCTGCTTCCTGTCGCGCTTCACCAAAAACCTGAACTGGGCGCACCTGGACATCGCCGGCACCGCATGGACCAGCGGCGGCAAGGACAAGGGCGCTACTGGCCGTCCAGTTCCGTTGCTGACCCAATACCTGCTGGACCGCGCCAAAGCCTGAAACCGATGACCCGCGGCGGCGTCACTTTCGGGTGACGCTGCTGCTGGCTCAGGAACCGCAATGACCAAAGTCGACTTCTACATCCTGCCCAGCGCCGATCCGTCGGCACGGCTGGATTTCGCCTGCAAGCTCACCGAGAAAGCCTGGCGCATGGGCCACCGCATTTACCTGCATTGCAGCGATGCCGCCCAGCGCGAGGATCTCGATGCACGTTTGTGGGCCTTCAAGGGTGAAAGCTTCGTGCCCCATGGTCCTGCCGAAATCGAACCAGAGGGTTTGATTGTCCTGGGTCTTGGCGATGACTGCGGTCTGCATCAGGATCTGCTGGTCAATCTCGACCTGAAGGTGCCGGTATTCGCCAACAAGTTCGCCCGCGTGGCGGAAGTAGTGGTGGAAGATCCGACGATTCGCGCGGCCGCGCGGGAGAGTTTCCGTTTCTACCGCGAACAGGGCTATCCTCTGCAAGACCACCGTTTACAGCGACTCTGAGCATTCCGATGGACACTCCGAAACCGCAACAGAAGTCCGCGCACCTGCTGGACGACCTCGAGTCGATCCGCCAACTGCTCGGCGATGACAACCTGCAACCGCCACTGCTGACCGACACGGTCAATGACGGTGACCAGGAACAGATTCCAATGTTGTTCGATTCAGTCGGCGGCGCGCCGCAGACCGTCGAACCGACACCGCCCGCCCCTGCCGCGCAAACGGCGCCGGCGGCCAGCAAAGGCCCTGACGCCTTGCTGCACCTCGATAGCGAACTGCGCGCTGCCGCGCTGTTGATCATGCAAGACGTAATCGACGACTTCGCCCCGCACATCGAAACCGAGATCAAGCGCCGGCTGGATGCGCGGATGGAACGGTTGCTCAGTCAGTATCAAAGTTAAGCGGCGAGAAGGCAGCGCGACAGTCGCTGAAATATAAAACACCCGATGCAGGCATCGGGTGTTGGGGCGAAATAGGAAAAACCTATTTCCGGGCTAGACTGATGATTTTACCCGGCAGCCCAAGACAAGAACGATGACTACTGCCCAGGCGGCGACACATGCCCCATACCGTCTGGTTGTTTTTCATTTCTCGCGGTTACCCATTTTTTTTGATCACGATCATATACAACTGTCGCAGCATATCCCGGCTTGACTTCAACCCGCGGAAAGTCGTCACCATCAATGAACGTACTTTTTGATGAATTATTGCCAACAATAACAAAGTTCTTGGTTGGACCTATTTCACTTGGCAACCTTGTTACTTCATGCCATGTAGCATCAGTCATATAGTGCTCTTCACTGCGGTTTTGAAGCACTTCATCCACGTCCGGAATGCCGGTAAGCGTGACAGCAAACGCACTTGCAGTGAACACCATACAGACGGCGACCATCAACATCCGTTTCATATCGAGACTCCCTATATAAAATATTATTTAGTTGAAAGACCGGCACAATCAAAGTTGTAATTAACAACCTGATCACCTTCAACACTAATACTCATCACAGCCTTCAGCAACTGTCAGAAATAACAGTTAAATAGATCCATATGGAATCAATCAAAAATTATTTATAACCAACAAGCACACCACGCCAGTCTTCGCCTCAAAAACTGAAGTATTAAAAATGCTCAGGCCCTCCTTCGCCACACAAGCAACGCCGCCCCTATCCGATAGACATAGTTTTTGATGATCAGCTCGGCACCTGCTCGCTCGCCCTGCGCCCCATGCCCCGCTATACTTGCCGGCTTTTCCTGAATAAATGCCAATAGGGTCCCGCCGCGCATGGATAAGACCTACCAGCCGCACGCCATTGAAACTTCCTGGTACAACACCTGGGAGTCTGAGAATTACTTCGCCCCGCAAGGCGCGGGCGAGTCCTACACCATCATGATCCCGCCGCCTAACGTCACCGGCAGCCTGCACATGGGTCACGGCTTCAACAACGCAATCATGGACGCCCTGATCCGTTTCCGCCGCATGCAGGGTCGCAACACCCTGTGGCAGCCGGGCACCGACCACGCCGGTATCGCCACGCAAATGCTGGTGGAGCGCCAACTCGAAGCTCAGGGCCAGAGCCGTCACGATCTGGGCCGTGAAAAATTCCTTGAGAAAGTCTGGGAATGGAAGGATCAGTCCGGTGGCAACATCAGCCGTCAGATCCGCCGCCTCGGCTCGTCCGTGGACTGGAGCCGCGAGCGCTTCACCATGGACGACGGCCTCTCGGAAGCCGTTAAAGAAGCGTTCGTTCGTTTACACGAAGACGGCCTGATCTATCGCGGCAAGCGTCTGGTCAACTGGGACACCAAGTTGCACACGGCAATTTCCGACCTCGAAGTGGAAAACCACGACGAGAAAGGTTTCCTGTGGAACCTGAAATACCCGCTGGCCGACGGCGTCAAGACCGCTGAAGGCAACGATTTCCTGATCGTCGCGACCACTCGCCCGGAAACCATGCTCGGCGACGCCGCCGTCGCGGTGAACCCGAACGACGAGCGCTACAAAGCCTTGATCGGCAAATTTGTCGAGCTGCCGCTGGTCGGCCGCCGCATTCCGATCATCGCCGACGATTACTGCGATCCTGAATTCGGCACCGGTTGCGTGAAAATCACCCCGGCCCACGATTTCAACGACTACGAAGTCGGCAAGCGCCACAACCTGCCGCTGCTGAACATCTTCGACAAGAACGCCGCTGTATTGCCGGCCTGTCAGGTGTTCAACCTTGACGGCACGCTCAACGAAAGCATCGACGGCAAGATCCCGGCGGAATACGCCGGCCTCGACCGTTTCGAAGCCCGTAAGCAAATTGTTGCCGCATTCGACGCCGCCGGCCTGCTGGTCAGCGTCAACGATCACGCCCTGAAAGTGCCGAAAGGCGACCGTTCTGGCACCATCATCGAGCCGTGGCTGACCGACCAGTGGTACGTGTCGACCAAACCACTGGCCGAGCCTGCGATTGCCGCCGTTGAAGACGGCCGCATCCAGTTCGTGCCCAAGCAATACGAAAACATGTACTTCTCGTGGATGCGCGACATCCAGGATTGGTGCATCAGCCGTCAGTTGTGGTGGGGTCACCGGATTCCGGCCTGGTACGACGAGTCGGGCAAAGTCTACGTCGGTCGCGACGAAGCCGAAGTCCGCGCCAAGCACAACCTCGGCCCGGACGTTGCGCTGCAACAGGACAACGACGTTCTCGACACCTGGTTCAGTTCGGGCCTGTGGACCTTCTCCACCCTGGGCTGGCCTGAGCAGACCGAATTCCTGAAGAAATTCCACTCGACCGACGTGTTGGTGACCGGTTTCGACATCATTTTCTTCTGGGTTGCCCGGATGATCATGCTCACCATGCACCTGGTGAAAAACGAAGACGGCACGCCGCAGGTTCCGTTCAAGACCGTTTACGTTCACGGTCTGGTGCGAGATGGCCAAGGCCAGAAGATGTCCAAGTCCAAGGGCAACGTCCTGGACCCGCTGGACATCATCGACGGTATCGAGCTCGAAGACCTGGTGCAAAAACGCACCTCCGGCATGATGCAGCCGAAACTGGCGAAGAAGATCGAGAAGCAGACCCGCGACGAGTTCGCCGACGGCATCGCCAGCTACGGCACCGACGCCCTGCGCTTCACCTTCTGCTCGCTGGCGTCCACCGGTCGCGACATCAAGTTCGACATGGGCCGCGTCGAGGGCTATCGCAACTTCTGCAACAAGATCTGGAACGCCGCGCGTTATGTTCTGGACAAGGGCGAAGACTGCGGCCAGAACGGCGAAGCCTACGAACTGTCGCTGGCAGATCGCTGGATCATCTCGCAACTGCAACGCACCGAAGCCGAAGTGACCCGTCAGCTCGACCAGTTCCGTTTCGACCTGGCCGCCCAAGCCTTGTACGAGTTCATATGGAACCAGTATTGCGACTGGTATCTGGAACTCTCCAAGCCTGTGCTGTGGGACGAAAATGCCCCGGTTGAACGTCAGCGCGGCACCCGTCGCACGCTGGTTCGGGTACTGGAAGTCGCGTTGCGTCTGGCGCACCCGTTCATGCCGTTCATCACCGAAGAAATCTGGCAGCGCATCGCGCCGCTGGCCGGTATCGAAGGCAAGACGATCATGCTGCAGCCTTGGCCAGTGGCCAATGAAGAGCGCATCGATCCGGCGGCCGAGAACGACATCGAATGGCTCAAGGAGCTGATGCTCGGCACGCGCAACATCCGTGGCGAGATGAACATCGGTCCGGGCAAGCCATTGAACCTGTTCCTGAAAAACGTCAGCGCCGAAGATCAGCGTCGTCTCACCGAGAACGAAGCCCTGTTGAAGAAACTGGCGCGCCTCGAATCGATCACGGTGTTGGCTGCCGGTGAAGAAGCACCGCTGTCCGCTACTGCACTGGTCGGCGAGATGGAGGTGCTGGTGCCGATGGCTGGCCTGATCGACAAAGACGCCGAACTGGCACGCCTGGACAAGGAAATCCTGCGTTTGCAGGGTGAAGTTCAGCGGGTGGGAGGCAAGTTGTCGAACGCCGGTTTCGTTGACAAGGCTCCGGCCGAAGTTATCGAGAAGGAACGCGCCAAACTGGCTGAAGCTGAACAGGCTTTGGGCAAGCTGGCCGAGCAGCATGCGCGGATTGCCAGTTTGTAACGGCAAATGGCAATGAAAAGGGAGGCCCGTTACGGCCTCCTTTTTTATGCCTGCTACTTACCCAGAAACACCACTACACCCGCTCCGACAGGTATTGGGTTCACAAGGCCTGAATGTGGGACAATACCCGCCACTTTCAGCCATGCCCGAATCGACCACGCCCATGAACGCCCCCCGCACACCAAGACCTGCGCGCAAGAAGCCTGACACCGCGACCCCGGCCAAAGCCGTTGAGCCGCGTGAAAAGGCCAGCCTGCACCCGCGCAATCGCCATCAGGGTCGCTACGACTTCCCGGCGCTGATCAAAACCACGCCGGAACTGGCGAAGTTCGTGATCATCAACCCGTACGGCAAGGAAAGTATCGACTTCGCCAGCCCGGATGCGGTGCGGGTGTTCAACCGGGCGCTGCTCAAGTCGTTCTATGGTATTGCTCACTGGGACATTCCAGCCGATTACCTCTGCCCGCCGGTGCCGGGCCGTGCCGATTACGTGCACTTCCTGGCCGACCTGCTGGCCAGCGTCAACGACGGCGAAATCCCGCGCGGGGCGCCGGTCAAGGTGCTCGACATCGGCATGGGCGCCAACTGTGTCTATCCGTTGATCGGCTACAGCGATTACCGCTGGCACTTCCTCGGCTCGGAAATCGACCCGACGGCCGTAGCCGCGGCCAAAGCCATCGTGCAGTCCAACGGGCTGAACAAAGCCATCCAGTTGCGCCAGCAAAGCAATCCCAAGCACATCCTGCTGGGCTTGCTCGAACCGGGCGAACGTTTTGACCTGACCATGTGCAACCCGCCGTTCCACGCGTCGATGGACGAAGCGACCAAAGGCAGCGAGCGTAAGTGGCGCGCCCTGGGCCGCGCCGACCCGAAACGCAAGCTGCCCGTATTGAACTTTGGCGGTCAATCGGCCGAACTGTGGTGCGAAGGGGGCGAAGCCCGGTTTGTGACGCAACTGATCGCCGAGAGTGCGCACTTTCAGCACAAGGTCCTGTGGTTCAGCACGCTGGTGTCTAAGGCTTCAAACCTGCCTTCGATCCAGACGGCGCTGAAAAAGGCCGGTGTTCTGGAAAGCCAGGTGGTGGAAATGTCCCAGGGCCAGAAGCAAAGCCGCTTCGTCGCCTGGACCTTCCAGACCAAGTCCGAGCAGCAGGTCTGGCGTGAGCGTTGGGCCCGCAAGGGTAACTGACCAACGCAGATCAACTGTGGGAGCGGGCTTGCTCGCTCCCACATTGGTTTAGTGGTGCTGCAGGTCAATCGCCAAATCGCAGACACAAAAAAGCCGTGCCCGGATCGCTCCGGAGCACGGCTTTTTTTACTGCGTCTTACTTGTTAACAGCGTCGGTCAGGCCTTTGGCCACAACCAGCTTGATAACTTTCTTGGCAGCGATTTCGATGGCAGCGCCAGTCGAAGGGTTGCGGCCGGTACGGGCTGGACGCTCAGTCACTTTCAGTTTGCCGATACCTGGCAGAGTGATTTCGCCGCCGTTTTCCAGCTGATCGGCAACGATTTGGCCCAGTTGGTCCAGAGCGTTACGCGCGGTGGTTTTTGGCGCGTCGATAGCTTCAGCGATGTCGGCGATCAGTTGGTCTTTAGTAAGAGCCATGTAGTGTTCCTTCCCTATCAAATTCATATGGATTGCAGAGTGCAGTGTCAGCCATCGAGCCCGATCTTCTGGATCTGGCACCCTCGGCCAATAACCACGGGATCGGGGTTATAGATACCGAAATCAGGGTTTGGTTCGACCTGACAAATGCTGAATGCACGCTTAACGCAGTGACTTCGCGTAAGACGGGGCAAAACTAGCACAGAGACGGGGAAATATCCGCCTCTAGCTACCCATTTGGTCAGCTTTATTGCTCTAAAACAGGAAAAAACTGCATAAGGGCCGCCGCACGCCTGCGAATTGCCCTTTGAGCCGCGCCAAAACCAGTGGTTGCGGTACACTTGGCACTTTTTGGGGGAGCGCGCCCTCCTCTCATCAATCAGCCGAGAAGCCCATGCCGATCCGTCATTGCATCGTCCACCTGATCGACAAAAAACCCGACGGCACACCTGCAGTTCTCCACGCTCGCGACTCTGAACTGGCCGAGTCGAGCGCCATCGAGAACATGCTTGCCGACCTCAACGAAAGCTATAACGCCAAACAAGGCAAGGCCTGGGGTTTCTTTCATGCCGAGTCCGGGGCGCATCCGTTCAGCGGCTGGCTGAAGGAATACCTCGAGGGCGGCAAGGATTTCACGGCATTCAGCCGGGTGGCGGTGGAACACCTGCAAAAACTGATGGAAGAGTCGAACCTCTCTGTGGGCGGCCACGTGCTGTTCGCGCATTACCAGCAGGGCATGACCGATTACCTGGCGATCGCGCTGCTGCACCACAGTGAAGGCGTAGCAGTGACCGATCAGCTGGACGTGACGCCGTCCCGCCACCTGGACCTGGGCCAATTGCACCTCGCCGCGCGGATCAACGTGTCCGAGTGGCAGAACAACAAACAATCGAAGCAGTACATTTCGTTCATCAAAGGCAAGAACGGGAAAAAGGTGTCGGAGTATTTCCGCGACTTCATCGGCTGCCAGGAAGGCGTCGACGGCCCGGGCGAAACCCGCACCCTGCTCAAGGCATTCAGTGACTTCGTTGAAAGCGAAGATTTGCCCGAAGAGTCCGCCCGCGAGAAGACCAAAACCTTGGTGGACTACGCCAGCAGCCAGGCCAAGCTCGGCGAGCCGATGGGCCTGGAACAACTTTCGGAGCTGATTGACGAAGAGCGCCCGAAAGCTTTCTACGATCACATTCGCAACAAGGACTACGGCCTGTCCCCGGAAATTCCGGCAGATAAGCGCACCTTGAATCAGTTCCGTCGTTTTACCGGTCGCGCCGAAGGCCTGTCGATCAGCTTCGAAGCGCACCTGCTGGGCTCGAAGATCGAATACGACGAAGAAGCCGGCACGCTGATCATCAAAGGCCTGCCCACTCAGCTGACTGATCAGCTCAAGCGACGTAACTGATGCTGAACGGCGTGCTGAAAAAATGCCTGCTGATCCTGCTGGTGGTTGTGGTCTATCAGAACTGGGGCAAGATCGAGCGGGTGTTCAACCCCTCGCAGGTGGTGTCGGAGCAGACCCAGGCCAAGGCCAGTGTCGTGCTCTATGCGACCGAGTGGTGTGGCTACTGCAAACTGACGCGGCGCTTTCTCGATCAGAAAGGCATTCCGTACCAGGAATTCGATATCGAAAAGGATGCCGAGGCGCGCAAGGCCTATGAGGCGTTGGGTGGCGGCGGGATTCCGATCATCGATGTGAATGGGACGTTGATTCGCGGGTATGACCCGGATGCAATCCTCGCAGCCCTGAAGTAACCCATCTGACTTACTCAATCCCTGTGGCGAGGGAGCTTGCTCCCGCTTGAGTGCGCAGCACTCACAAAACAGGCATTCATTGCGAAGAGTTTGGGTCTGCTGCGCAGCCCAACGGGAGCAAGCTCCCTCGCCACAGGTTCGAGCCAGTCCAACCATTCGTGAAGCAGGCTACTTCGCTTCTATGCGGAATCCAAACCGCGGAAAGTGCACATGCACCAAGCCGCCACGCTCGTCTTCTCGACGCAGAATCAATTCTTCCCTGCCCGCAAACAGCAACTCACCCGCCACCGGGTCAACCCCGTAGTCGGTCGCCGCGATCACCACCTGCTGACCCGCTTCAAAACCATTCGGTTCATCAAACTGCTCATCCGGCAACGCGGCCGGTGTGGCATTGCGCGCCACCGCCAACGCGTCCTCGGACGTCATCTCGCTGGACGCGCCATGACCGAAGCCCATCACCCGCCCTAACCACGCAGAAACCGCCGGATAAGCATCAACCAGCGGTGCAGTCACCGGCGTCGCCTTGAGGAACCACAGGCAGTGCGCCAACGCAAAATCGGCAATCGACGGCTCGCCGAACAGGAAATCACCCTGCTCGCGCTGAAACTGCTGCTCTAGGCGCCCCATGATCGTCGGCCATTGATGCCGTGCTTGCTCGGCCGACAACCTGGCAGCGCTGCCGCCACTGAACAACCCGGCGCGATCAGCCAGGAATGACTTGATCGCTTCCGGCGGCATATTGCCGAAGCGCACGGCGATGGATTCCGGCTGAAACACCAGGCTGACCGCATGCTGGAACACCACCGAATCGGCCCAGGCGGCGAAGGTCGCGCAGATCATTTCCTGACCTTCCGGGAAGAACGCCGGCAAGGCTTTTTCCTGCTCCAGACGACGGGCGATCAGCGCGGTGTCGCAATAAATATCAGCGCCAATCTGCAACACCGGGGTCTTGCGATAGCCGCCCGTCAGGGCCGTCAGATCAGGTTTTGGCATCACCGGCGAGATCTTCACCGAACGCCAGGACAGCCCCTTGAAACCCAGCAACAGGCGGGCCTTTTCGGCGAAAAGGGACGTCGGGTAATGATGAAGAATCAACTCGGACATGCTCGGCTCCGCCGCACGGATAAGGAATCCGCAGCTTAGCGCGCAATTCGTGGGCAGCCTACAGATCTGCCTGATGGGCACTTATCAGTCAGGTTGATAAGCCTACGGCAGCGCTTGCGACCAGGCATTCCTTGGCGCTTTTCTTGAGTTTTTTGATCAAGCGTTCTTGGCGCAGTGCTTCGCCCTTGTCGCGACAAACTTCCGTGTAGACCAACGCCACGGCCGGACTGGAGAGAAAGAAGCGCGCGCCCTTGCCACTCTGGTGAGTGGCAAAGCGGCGCACGGGATCGTCGCTGATCCCGCAGTAGAGCGAACCATTGGCCGCGCGAACGAGGTAGACGAACCAGGGCTTGTTGACCGGTGCCGGTTCGGCGGCAATGACGGGAGATTCGCTCGGGGTGTTCACGTGACGATCAAGGCTTGAAAGGAAACAAGCCGCGATCTTATCAGCGACTGGCCTGGAATGCCTTCAGCCCCTTCAAGGCTTGAGCGCGAACGGCATTTCTCACTGCTGGCGACCAGCCGAGCAGCAATCCCTTGAAACCCAGCGCCTGCCGCGACCAGGCCCACATATCGAAGCTGTCATGGTGCTCGCAAATCTTGCCGTCACGAAACACGAACTGCGCCTGAATATCGTTGACCACCGTGTTGCCGGTCTGGCTGAACAGGTACGTCGCGACCCAATGCGCGCCGCCCGTGCGTTCTTCGGCTCGAACGTTATCGAACGTCAGGGAGAAATCCTTCGCCCGAGTCGTGAGCATGCGCCACATGTCGCCGGCATCGCGGCCGCGCAGTTCGCCAAATGCAGGATCGCTGAACAGCACATCGTCGGTATAGCAGGCGCTCATGGCCTCGGCATCCAGCCGCTGAAAGGCTTGGTAGAACTGGGTGATCAATGCGCGGTTGGCATCACTCATGGGCAGGCTCCGAACGTTTGAAGGATTGCCTGCACGATAGTCAACAAATGCGCGGAACACTATCGGCATTCGTGGCCCGAATACCGACAGTGTGAAGGCTCAGACTTTTTCGCTTTCGACCTGAACGTACAACGACCGTCCAGCACCGAGGCCGGCGATGATGGCGCCGAGGCCGATCACGCCGAAGATCCAGCCCAGCGCCGTCCAGCCACCTGTCCAGTCATGCACGATACCGACCGCGAACGGCCCCATCGACGCAAGGGTATAACCGAAACCCTGGGCCATGCTCGACAGGTTGGCGGCGACATGGGAATCGCGCGAGCGCAGCACGATCAGGGTCAACGCCAGGCTGAACGTACCGCCCTGCCCCAGACCGAGCAGGATCGCCCAGCCCCACAGGCCTTCGATCGGCGCGTAGAGACAGCCAAAAAGACCGCCGAGAGTCAGCAGCATGACGATGACAATCGCCAGCCGCTGATCCTTGCCCCGGGTTGCCAGCCACGGCGCCGCCAGTGAACTGGCCAACTGGACGATCACCGAACCAGAGAGCACAAGGCCAGCCTGGGTCGGCGTCAGGCCGCGACCGATCAGGATCGACGGCAACCAGCCGAACACAATGTAGGCCAGGGATGATTGCAGCCCCATGTAGAGCGTCACTTGCCAGGCCAACGGATCACGTAACAGGCCGCGAACCCGATAAGCGACGTTGTGCGCGCCGTGCTTCTGACCGACTTGCGGCAACCAGAAAATCGCGGCCACCAATGCCGGCACCACCCAGAAACCGAGGCCCAAGGCCCAGCTTTTGTCGAAATGCTCGCTCAATGGCACCGTCGCGCCGGCCGCCATCGCCGCGCCCAGACACAGTGCCATGGTGTACACGCCGGTCATGGTCCCGGCCTGTTTCGGGAAGTCGCGCTTGACGATGCCCGGCAACAAAACGCCGATCACACCGATGCTCGCGCCGGCCAGGACGCTGCCGGCAAACAGGCCGATTTCACCGAACGAACTGCGCAGGATGATCCCGCCGGCCAGCATCAACAGAATCCCCAACACCACACGCTCGGCGCCGAAACGTCGCGCGAGCAAGGGTGCCAGCGGAGCAAACAAGCCAAGACACAGCACGGGCAACGTCGTCAGCAAACCGGCCTGGGCCGCCGATAGACCGAGGGTCTTCGAGATCTCGCTGAGCATCGGCGCCATGCTCGAGAGCGCCGGGCGCAGGTTTAGCGCCACCAGGATCAAACCCAGCAGCAACAGCCACGGACGACGCAGGATCGGATGATGCTGCTGGACCTCTTCGTCATCGGCCTCGCAGTCGATCAGCAGCTCTTCGAGCTCCGCTGTGCGCTTGGGCTGAGGGATGTTGCTGGTGCGGCTAGACATGGAATTCTCGGTTTCAAGGTTCATTGATCAACTGCCTCGACAGGGCTTTGGCCCGTTCCGGGTCGCGTTGTTCGACCGCATCAAGCAGTTCGATATGAAGATCGAACACCTCTTGGCGTCGAGGAGTGATGTTCAGTGTCTGGCGCAACTGCGCGCCGATGATGCTGGAGAAATAGCGGTACAGCTCGCTTAGAGTCGGGTTGTGCGCGGCGTCCACCAGGCGACGGTGGAACACCAGATCGCAGGCGATGTAGCTGTCGAGATCACCGTGATAGTGGCTGCCGCTGACGCCCAATGCTTCGCGCAAGGCCACAAGGTCCTCATCAGTTCTGCGCAAGGCAGCGAGGCCGATGGCTTCGACTTCAAGGATGTGCCGGGTTTCGCGGGCCTGTTCATGGGAGCAGCGCGATAACGCCTTCATCGTATCCAGCGGATCGATCACCGCCCGCAAGTAACTGCCGTCACCCTGACGAATTTCGATCAACCCAGAAAACGCCAGTACGCGCATGGCCTCACGCACGGTGTTGCGGCTGATGCCCAGTTCGGCGGACAGCTCTGGCTCAGTAGGAAGGCGCTGGCCGACCTGCCAGGCGCCGTCGTTGATGCGTTGACGCAGTTGATCCAGGGCCTGATCGACCAGGGATCGCTTAACGAGTAGAGAAATTTCTGCCATAGGATTCGCCCTTTCATCCAATCATAGGATGAATTTTCTGACATGTTAGTCAACATCGTGCGCCCCCACAAGTAACGGCGGATCAGGTGGAGCCTCGACACAGCGTGCAAGCATTTCCACAGGAAGAAGCGAAAAAGCTCTTCATTCGCGGAGCAATTTCCTACGCCTTCAACGAAATGAGCTGACAGCCACTGCAGCAACCTGTCGTCAGAATTTCGCAGATTGATGAGCGGGCGTTTCGCTCGGCACGTTGCACTAGAGGGAATGGAAACCGCATGGAAGAAGTCAACTTCGGCAAGAAGGGCAGCCCTTCTTTTTTTCTGACAAAAAGTCAGCAACTGCTCGCCGTGCGCGGCCGGGGGGGAAAGGATATCGGCGCAATAATGGGATGCGAAAAAGCCTGTCACGCACTGGCGGGCGGTCATCTGCTGCACCACATCGAGGACGCCGACGTGCAGGTTTTCGAACTGCCTAAAAATACGGATTTATCCAGACGCAAAGCGTTGTTGCGTGAATTGCCGGAGTTGCGCTTTGCCGGCAGTGTGCTGGTCGATCCTCACACTCAGGAGCCTGTTCTCTACACCGAAAACATCTTTTTGAAATTTATTGATCAACTCACCTCGACTCAGTGTCTCGTGATACTCGATGAGCTGGGGCTGACCATCAAACAGCAGGTCCCCTACGCGACCAATGCCTTTTTCGTTCATCACAGCCATTGCTGCGGGACCAAGGTGTGCTCATTCGCACTTGAGCTGCTCCAGCGCGAAGACATCGATTACTGTCATCCGGAAATATTGCGCCAGGGAAAACGCCGGGCGATCCACGACAATCAGTGGCACCTGAAAAAGACCACCGTGACCTATCAGGCGCACATCGATGCCAGCGCCAACGTTGAAGCGGCCCATGACCTGACTCAGGGTGAAGGTATTGTCATCGCGGTCATTGACGACGCCTTTGATATCGACCATCCCGAATTTGCCGGATGCGGCAAAGTCGTCGGGGCGCAAAACTTTGATCGCCGTAATGCCAAGCAAGGCCCACGGCCGAAAAACGCCCATGAACGTCACGGCACAGCCGCCGCCGGTGTCGCCTGCGCCAATGGCGACACCGGCGCCAGCGGCGTTGCCCCTCGGGCCAGCCTTATGCCGCTGAAGCTCACCAAACCTTTGGGCGCACGGGCAGAAGCCGACGCATTTTTCTGGGCCGCCGATAAGGGCGCCGATATCATTTCCTGTAGCTGGGGTCCTGCAGAAGGTCATTGGGCCGACCCCACCGACCCCCGGCACACCCAAGTGTTTCCACTGGCTGCAAGCACGCGACTGGCCATTGAGTATGCAGCGACCAAGGGTCGCAACGGAAAAGGCTGCGTCATTTTTTTTGGTGCCGGCAACGGGAATGAATGCGTGGATAACGATGGGTATTCCAGCCATCCCATGGTCATTGCCGTCGGTGCCTGCAATGACCAGAGCCGACGTAGCGCCTACAGCGATTACGGCAAAGCGCTCTGGTGCACCTTTCCGAGCGGAGACCAGCCGCACCCGGATCCAAAATTCAAACCCGCGACCTCGATCCCGCAAACCCGAGGCATTCGCACCACGGACCTGAGCGGGAAATTTGCAGATCCAGACAATGCGGCCTACACCGAATCGTTCAGTGGAACCTCCAGTGCCTGTCCAGGTGCAGCAGGCGTGGCAGCGCTGATATTGGGAGTCAATCAAGCACTTGATCGCGAAGCTGTTCGACAAATCCTCGCTGATTGTTGCGACAAGATCGGCCATGTCGACGATGGCCCGCTCGGTCAGTATGATCAGGCAGGTCATAGTCATTACTATGGATACGGGCGCCTCAATGCACTTCGAGCGGTACGTCTGGCGCTTGAGCGCAAGGACACATCGAGCTGAATCGGACCGAATTCTGAAACAGGACCTGTCCTGAGACCCTGAACTCCAGGCAAAAATAAACCCGGAACACTGTCCGGGTTTATTTCACTGCCAAGTACCAATCAATGCAGGATCTGGCTCAAGAACATCTTCGTCCGCTCATTCTGCGGGTTATCGAAGAAGTCGTTCGGCGCAGCCTGTTCGACGATTTCGCCTTTGTCCATGAAGATCACGCGGTTGGCCACGGTGCGGGCGAAGCCCATTTCGTGGGTCACGCAGAGCATGGTCATGCCGTCTTCGGCCAGGCCGATCATGGTGTCCAGAACCTCTTTCACCATCTCCGGGTCGAGTGCCGAAGTCGGTTCGTCGAACAGCATGATTTTCGGCTTCATGCACAGGGCGCGGGCAATCGCCACACGCTGTTGCTGGCCGCCGGACAGTTGCCCCGGGAATTTATGCGCCTGCTCCGGAATGCGTACGCGTTCCAGGTAATGCATGGCGATTTCTTCGGCCTGGCGCTTGGGCATCTTGCGCACCCACATCGGCGCCAGCGTGCAGTTCTGCAGGATGGTCAGGTGCGGGAACAGGTTGAAGTGCTGGAACACCATGCCGACTTCACGACGGACCGATTCGATCTGCTTGAGGTCGTTGGTCAATTCCACGCCATCGACCACGATGCGACCCTGCTGGTGTTCTTCCAGACGGTTGAGGCAACGAATGGTCGTCGACTTGCCGGAACCTGACGGGCCGCACAGGACGATTCGCTCGCCCTGCTTGACGTTCAGGTTGATGTCTTTCAGTACGTGGAACTGGCCGTACCACTTGTTCACGCCCTGCATCTGAATAATGCCTTCAGGGCTCACAGGCTTTTTGATTGCTTCGCTCATTACAGAACTCCTAACGCTTGTGGCCAGTGTCGAGCTTGCGTTCCAGATGCATGGAATAGCGCGACATACCGAAACAGAAAATCCAGAACACCAGGGCCGCGAACACATAGCCTTCGGTGGCCATGCCCAACCATTTCGGGTCGGCGGCGGCTTGCTTGACGCTGTTGAGCAGGTCGAACAGGCCGATGATGATCACCAGGCTGGTGTCCTTGAACAGCGCAATGAAGGTGTTGACGATGCCCGGGATCACCAGCTTCAGGGCTTGCGGCAGAATCACCAGGCCCATGCTGCGCCAGTAACCGAGGCCCATCGCTGCAGCCGCTTCGTACTGACCTTTGGGAATCGCTTGCAGACCGCCACGCACCACTTCGGCCACGTAGGCCGACTGGAACAGGATCACGCCGATCAGCGCCCGCAGCAGTTTGTCGAAGTTCATGCCTTCGGGCAGGAACAACGGCAGCATCACCGAGGACATGAACAGCACGGTGATCAACGGCACGCCGCGCCAGAATTCGATGAAGGTCACGCAGACCACTCGAATCGCCGGCATGTTCGAACGACGGCCCAGCGCCAGCACGATCCCCAGCGGCAACGCACCGGCAATACCGACGGTGGCGATCACCAGGGTCAGCATCAGGCCGCCCCATTGGCTGGTCGCCACCTGGGTCAGGCCGAAAACGCCGCCATGCAACAGGCACCAGGCAATGATCGGGTACAGCACCAGAAAGCTCAGCCCGTACACCGCTTTACGCGGGAAGCGCGAGATGAACAACGGTGCCACGCCGATGACCGCCAGCCACACGGTCAGGTCCACGCGCCAGCGCAGTTCCGGCGGGTAGTAGCCGTACATGAACTGGCCGAAACGCTGCTGGATGAACACCCAGCAGGCGCCCTCCTTGGTGCAGTCGGCCTGGGAGGTGCCGACCCAGTTGGCGTCCAGGATCGCCCACTGCAGGATTGGCGGGACCACCAGGTAAATCAGATAGAACGCGAACAGGGTCAGCAGGGTGTTGAGCCAGCTGGAGAACATGTTCGCGCGCATCCACGCCACCACACCGATGCTGCTGCTCGGTGGTGGCATGTCGGGTTTGAAAGTATGAGTACTCATGCGCTTTTCCTTACCGCTCGATCAGCGCAATGCGCTTGTTGTACCAGTTCATCAGCAGGGAGATGCTGATACTGATCGCCAGGTACACGCTCATGGTGATGGCAATCACCTCGATCGCCTGCCCGGTCTGGTTCAGCACCGTACCGGCAAACAACGACACCATTTCCGGATAACCGATACCGGCCGCCAGCGAGGAGTTCTTCGCCAGGTTCAGGTATTGGCTGGTCAGCGGCGGAATGATCACGCGCAGGGCTTGCGGGATGATCACCTTGCGCAGGGTCGGACCGTTGCGCAGGCCCAACGAGTGCGCCGCTTCGGTCTGGCCGTGGCTGACCGACTTGATGCCCGAACGCACGATCTCGGCGATGAACGCCGCGGTGTACACGGTCAGGGCCAGGGTCAGTGCCAGCAGTTCCGGGATCAGCACCCAGCCACCAACGAAGTTGAAGCCTTGCAGCTTGGGCATTTCCCAGTGCACCGGCGTGCCGAAGATCAGTGCGCACAGTGCCGGGATCACCAGGAACAGCGCCAGGCCAACCCAGAATTTATGGAAAGGTACGCCAGTCGCTTCGAAGCGCTTGTTCGCCCAGCGGCTCATCAGCACGATGGCGACAATGGCCACGACGATGCTGACCACGAAGGGCCAGAAACCATCCGCGGTCAACGCGGCCGGCATGTTCAGGCCGCGGCTGCTAACGAAGAAGGTGTCGCCGAAGTTATGGCTGTTGCGTGGCCCTGGCATGGTCAGGAACACCGCGAAGTACCAGAACAGGATTTGCAGCAGCGGCGGAATGTTGCGGAAGACTTCCACATAAACAGTCGCCAGCTTGGCAATGATCCAGTTCTTCGACAGGCGTGAAACGCCGACGATGAAACCGAGGAGCGTCGCCAGGATGACCCCGATGAAGGTCACCAGCAGCGTATTGAGCAGGCCGATGACAAACACTCGGGCATAGCTGTCCGATTCGGTGTAGTCGATCAGGGTTTGAGCGATGCCGAAACCGGCACTGCGCTCCAGAAAGCTGAAGCCGGAAGTAATGCCCCGGTGTTGCAAGTTGGTCTGGGTGTTATCGAACAGATACCAGCCCATGGAGACCACCGCCACAATGGTGATGATCTGAAATAGCCACGCACGCACTTTGGGATCGCTGAGGCTGAGCCTCTGCTTTGGTGCGCCGATTGAATTTTGCATGAAGTGCCCCGGATGTAATGGAACAGAACATCACCCGGTGGTTGGCCCACCGGGTGATAGAACCATCAGCGCACTGGTGGTGCGTATTGAATGCCGCCAGCGTTCCACAAGGCGTTCAGCCCGCGGTCGATTTCCAGCGGAGTGCCTTTGCCGAGGTTTTTCTCGAACACTTCGCCATAGTTACCCACTTGCTTGACGATCTGGACGACCCAGTCCTTCTTCACTTTCAAGTCTTTGCCGTATTCGCCGTCGGTACCCAGCAGACGTGCGACGTCCGGATTCTTGGTGGCCTTGGCTTCGGCTTCGACGTTCTTCGAAGTGACACCAGCCTCTTCAGCGTTGAGCATGGCGTAGCCTACCCAGCGAACAATGGCCAGCCACTCGTCGTCGCCGTTACGCACGACCGGGCCCAGCGGTTCCTTGGAAATGGTTTCCGGCAGAACCACGTAGTCCTTCGGCGAAGCCAGCTTGCTGCGCTGAGCGAACAGTTGGGACTTGTCGGAGGTCAGTACGTCGCAACGACCGGATTCCAGCGACTTGGCGCTTTCATCGGAGGTGTCGAAGGTGATCGGGGTGTATTTCAGACCGTTGCCGCGGAAGTAGTCGGAAACGTTCAGCTCAGTGGTGGTACCGGCCTGGATGCAGATGGTCGCACCGTCGAGCTCTTTGGCACTCTTGACGCCCAGCTTGCTATTTACCAGGAAGCCAATGCCGTCGTAGTAGGTGATGAAGCCCGGGAACTTCAGGCCCATGCCCGCGTCACGGGAGCTGGTCATGGTGGTGTTGCGCGACAGAATGTCAATTTCGCCAGACTGCAGCGCGGTGAAGCGCTCTTTGGCGTTCAGCTGGCTGAATTTGACTTTGGTCGCGTCGCCGAATACGGCAGCAGCCACAGCGCGGCAGTAGTCAGCATCGATACCCACGATCTTGCCGGTGGAGTCCGGAACCGAGAAGCCCGGCAGACCGTCACTTACACCGCACTGTACGAAACCTTTCTTCTGCACTGCATCCAGGGTTGCACCCGCCTGAGCGAACCCGCTGACACCGAGTACTGCGGCTGCAGTCACGATAGCCAGGGTGGATTTCAACATCTTCATTCAAACCTCCAGTTTTGCTCTTGTTGTGTCGGAGCTTGAGTCCTGTCGCACCCTTATGAGGCGTAGTCGACCCGTGTTGGCTTTTTTTGGGGTCAACCGACGTAGGACCTGCGCTATGAGTCTAGTAGGAGAAAACCCACATCATGGATTACTCACTTCTCACCAATCGGCCGAACGGGCGGTAGCCCTTTCACGTTCGCGAAGCCCGTAGCGGCCATTGGCGAACATCCATCACCGGATTCTTTTGCTATCCCACCTACCACCATGGCCTGATAGTGTTACCGACAGGCGTGGGATTTTCAGTACAGGCTTTCCCATAGCAAAGCCCGTACCAGACCGCTCGCCGAAGCCGTTCGGCGACAGGTCAATAGCAAAACTTGTAGCCTTGCGACATCTTCTTAACGGATCAACCAGACGCGCACTCATCTCTCGCACTCATTGAGAGCGCACGCACAACATTGGAGCAGCCATGACCGAGCCCTTGATTCTTCAACCCGTAAAGCCCGCAGACGCCTGCGTGATATGGCTGCACGGCCTGGGCGCCGACCGCTACGACTTCCTGCCAGTGGCCGAAGCCCTGCAGGAAAGCCTGCTGACCACCCGCTTCGTTCTCCCGCAGGCACCGACCCGCGCCGTGACCATCAACGGCGGCTACGAGATGCCGAGCTGGTACGACATATTGGCCATGAGCCCGGCGCGCGCGATCAGCCGTGAGCAGCTGGAAGCGTCGGCGCAGAGAGTCTTCGACTTGATCGAAGAGCAGCGCGCCAGCGGAATAGACGCCTCGCGGATTTTTCTGGCAGGTTTTTCCCAAGGCGGCGCTGTCGTCTTGCACACCGCTTTCCTGAAATGGCAGGGGCCGTTGGGTGGCGTACTTGCCCTCTCCACTTATGCACCGACCTTCAGCAATGAACTGGAGCTTTCCGCCAGCCAGCAGCGCATTCCCGTACTGTCTTTGCACGGCCAGTACGATGACGTGGTTCAAAACGCCATGGGTCGCACCGCTTACGAGTTTTTGAAGCAGCATGGTGTCACCGTGACATGGCAGGAATACCCAATGGGCCACGAAGTGTTACCCGAGGAAATTCGCGACATCGGCGTCTGGCTGGCCGAGCGTTTGCGCTAAAAGCTACCCATTGATCCATCCCACTACGCCGCGCCCGATTCTTGCATTACACTGGCCGGCGTATATTCCTTAACCAATTGATGAGATGACCGTGCTCAAAGCACTCAAGAAAATGTTCGGTAAAAGCGAGACTGAGCAGCTCGCGCCAGTTGCCAGCGCTCCGTCTCACATCCCCAGCCACCGCACCGACGGTAATCAGCCTGGCCGGACCGCAACCGTAGCGGCACCGAAACACGAGCCAGTGACCACACCGGCCGCCCAACCTGTCGATATTTCTGCCTCCGAGCCACCGCGCAACGAAACGCCGAAACCGGCAAAACCGCGCCGCGAACCAAAACCCAAAGCGCCAGTCATCCCCTGGAAACTCGAAGACTTCGCCGTCGAACCCCAGGAAGGCAAAACCCGTTTCCACGATTTCAAACTCGCTCCGGAACTGATGCACGCCATCCAGGACCTGGGCTTCCCGTATTGCACGCCGATCCAGGCGCAAGTGCTGGGCTTCACCCTCGCCGGCAAAGACGCCATCGGTCGCGCCCAGACCGGCACCGGCAAAACCGCTGCGTTCCTGATCTCGATCATCACCCAGCTGCTGGAAACACCGCCACCCAAGGAACGCTACATGGGTGAACCCCGGGCGCTGATCATCGCGCCGACCCGCGAACTGGTGGTGCAGATCGCCAAGGACGCCGCCGACCTGACCAAGTACACCGGCCTCAACGTCATGACGTTTGTCGGCGGCATGGATTTCGACAAGCAGCTCAAGCACCTCGAAGCCCGTCACTGCGACATTCTCGTGGCCACTCCGGGTCGCCTGCTCGACTTCAACCAGCGCGGCGACGTGCATCTGGACATGGTCGAAGTCATGGTGCTGGACGAAGCCGACCGAATGCTCGACATGGGTTTCATCCCGCAAGTGCGTCAGATCATTCGCCAGACGCCACCGAAGAACGAGCGTCAGACGCTGCTGTTCTCCGCGACCTTCACCGAAGACGTGATGAACCTGGCCAAGCAATGGACCACCGACCCGTCGATCGTCGAGATCGAATCACAGAACGTGGCCAGCGAAAACGTCGAGCAACACATCTACGCCGTTGCCGGTGCCGATAAATACAAACTGCTCTACAACCTGGTCAACGACAACGGTTGGGAGCGGGTGATGGTGTTTGCCAACCGCAAGGATGAAGTGCGGCGCATCGAAGAACGCCTGGTGCGTGACGGCGTCAACGCCGCGCAACTGTCCGGCGACGTGCCGCAGCACAAGCGCATCAAGACCCTGGAAGGTTTCCGCGAAGGCAAGATTCGCGTGCTGGTCGCCACCGACGTGGCCGGTCGTGGCATCCACATCGACGGCATCAGCCACGTGATCAACTTCACCCTGCCGGAAGTCCCGGACGATTACGTGCACCGCATCGGTCGTACCGGTCGTGCTGGCGCCGATGGCGTGTCCATCAGTTTTGCCGGTGAAGACGACTCCTACCAGCTACCGTCTATCGAGGCGTTGCTGGGTCGGAAAATCAGCTGTGAAACGCCGCCGACGCATCTACTGCGGGCGGTTGAGCGCAAGCGCCCGTAACCCGGGCCCTTGCTGAAAGAGGCGCAGCCGGAAACGGACTGCGCTTTTTTTTCGTCCCGATATTGCTCGACACAACTAAAAGTCCATAATGGACAAATTAGTTTAATTGCAGCGCTCGGAGCCGACCATGTCCAGTACGCCTTACGTGATCACCCAACCCCAGGCCCGCGAGCTGCTGGCGCAGATCGACGTGCCACAGATCCTGCGCAAGCTGTTCCGCGACCTGGCCGAGGGGCAAGCGGTGCAACCGGCCCAACAGCTGGTGGAATTCCCCCAGGGCGCTGGCGATTTCATCAACTACCTGGGCGTGCTGGCTGAAGACGGCGTGTACGGGGTCAAGACATCGCCTTACATCGTGCGCGAGCAAGGTCCACTGGTGACCGCCTGGACGTTGTTGATGTCGATGCAAACCGGCCAGCCGTTGCTGCTTTGCGATGCCGGCGAACTGACTACCGCTCGCACGGCCGCGACCACTGCCGTCGCCGTCGATGCCCTCGCCCCGTTACAGGCGCAACGCCTGGCGATCATCGGCAGCGGCAAGGTGGCACAGACACACCTGCATTACGTGAAAGGTCTTCGTGACTGGCAGAGCATCAGCCTCTACTCGCCGAGCCTGAGCGATAAGAATCCTGAAACGCTGGCACAGCTCAAAAGCCTCGATTCGCGCCTGACCATCGCCGACAGTCGCGAAGCGGCGATCCGGGACGCTGACGTGATCATGCTTTGCACCTCGTCCGCCGGCCCGGTGATCGATCCCTCCAGCTTGAGCAAACCGGCGCTGATCACCTCGATCAGCACCAACGCCCCTCGCGCCCACGAAGTGCCACCGCAGAGCCTCAACGACATGCAGGTGTTCTGCGACTATCGTCAGACCACGCCGGGCTCGGCGGGTGAAATGCTGATTGCGGGGGAACAACATGGCTGGGACAAGAACGCCATCGTTGGCGACCTGCCCGATCTGCTCAGCGAAAAAGTCCAACGCCCCGGCTATGACCGCCATGTGTTCTTCCGCTCCATCGGCCTGGGCCTGGAAGACATCGCGCTGGCCAATGCCATCTACCGCTTGCAGCCCTGACACCTAAATCCTGTGGGAGCGGGCTTGCTCGCGAATGCGGTCTGACATTCACCAATGAGTGGACTGACACACCGCTTTCGCGAGCAAGCCCGCTCCCACAATGGATCTCTACAATTTCGGTATTTGCGCTCGACAGGAGACGTTCATGAGCCAGGCAGACTTCATCATCATCGGCGGCGGGATTGCCGGCGCTTCCACCGGTTTCTGGCTGTCGCAGCACGCTCGGGTGATTGTGCTCGAACGCGAGTCCCATCCGGCTTATCACTCCACCGGACGCTCCGCTGCGCTGTATACCGCCGCTTACGGCACACCGCAGGTGCGGGCACTGACCCAGGCCAGCCGCGATTTCTTCGACGCGCCGCCAGCCGGTTTCTGCGAACACCCGCTGCTGACCCCACGCGGCGAGATGACCGTGGACTTCACCGGCGACCCGGCCGAGCTGAACAATCAATACATGAGCGCCAAGGCCACGGTGTCGGAGATGCAACTGCTGAGCGCCGACGAAGCCTGCGCACGCCTGCCAATCCTGCGCCGGGAAAAAGTCCACGGCGCGATCTACGATCCGACCGCCAGCGACATCGACACCGATGCCCTGCACCAGGGTTACCTGCGCGGCATCCGACGCAATAAAAGCGAAGTGCATACCGACTGCGAAGTACTGGGCCTTAACCGTGACACCGAAGGCCTGTGGCAGGTCCAAACCAGCGGTCAGACCTTCAGCGCACCGGTCATCATCAACGCGGCAGGCGCATGGGCCGACAAGATCGGCGAGCTGGCCGGCGCCAAGCCGCTGGGCCTGCAACCCAAGCGGCGTGCGGCGTTCATTTTCGCCGGCCCCGAGGGCGTGGACATCCACCATTGGCCGATGCTGGTCAGCCTCGACGAATCGTTCTACATGAAACCCGATGCCGGGATGTTCCTCGGCTCGCCGGCCAATGCCGACCCGGTGGAACCACACGACGTGCAGCCTGAAGAGCTGGACATCGCCATGGGCATCTACCAGATAGAAGAAGCCACCACCCTGACCATCCGCCGCCCGACCCGCACCTGGGCCGGCCTGCGCAGCTTCGTCAGCGATGGCGATTTGATCAGTGGCTTCGATCAGCAAGTGCCGGGGCTGTTTTGGGTCGCGGCACAGGGCGGTTACGGCATCCAGACTTCACCCGCCATGGGCCAGGCCAGCGCTGCGCTGGTACGCGGTGAAGCCTTGCCGGATCAGCTCAGCCGTTTCGGCCTGGACGCCGAGATGCTCTCCCCTGCTCGCCTGGGCTGATTGTCGCCCTCAGGTGACGTGTCGACACGATTGCGGCAAACTTCCAGCGCCCTTTTTGCAGGGCGCTGACGCTGCCTGGAGTTCCACTGTATGAACGCACCTGAAAAAGACCCGGCTGTGGATAACACCTCTCTGGACAACTACCGTGCGATCGCCGACGCCATCGCAACGCTGTTCTTCCCCCACGCCGAAGTGGTGCTGCATGACCTGCGCACGCAGAAGGTCGATTACATCGCCAACAACCTGTCCAAGCGGGAGATCGGTGACGACTCGGCGCTGGAGGACATGCTCAGCGACGATGTCAGCGAACGGAACATCGGGCCGTACGAAAAGCTGAATTGGGATGGCCAGAAGATTCGCAGCCTGAGCAGCGTCTTGCGCGACAGCGAAGGTCATCCGCTGGCGGTGCTGTGCATCAACCTGAATATTTCGCTGTTTGAGAACGCGAAAGCGGCGCTGGATCTGTTCCTGTCGCCGAGCAAGCTGATCCCGCAGCCGGATTCACTGTTTCGTGATGACTGGCAGGAGCGGATCAATACCTTTCTGCACGCCTGGCTGCGCGAACGTCAGCTGAGCCTGAACGTGTTGACGCGCGACCACAAACGCGAGCTGGTGCTGGCGTTGCACGCCGAGGGGGCCTTCAAGGGGAAGAGTGCTTCGAACTACGTGGCCAATGTGCTGAACATGGGGCGGGCGACGGTTTACAAGCATTTGAAGGAATTGAAGGGTTAAGTCCTGAGAGGTGTGTTGTTTAATCGGGCCCCTTCGCGAGCAAGCCCGCTCCCACAGGAGAAACGCATTCCAATGCGGGAGTGAGCCTGCTCGCGATGCGGTTGATCAGTCGCCGTAGATGTCAGACTTGAAATACTTCTCGGAAATCTTCTGGTACTCGCCACTCGCGCGAATGCCATCAATGGCCGTGTTCAGCTTGGCAACCAACTCACTGTTGCCTTTGCGCACCGCAATCCCGGCGCCCTCGCCCACGTACTTCGGATCTTTCAACTCCGGCCCGACAAACGCGTAGCCCTTGCCACGCGGCATCGCCAGGAAGTCACTCAGCGGAATGGTGTCGGCAAAAATGGCGTCGAGGCGACCGGCTGCCAGATCCATGTAGATTTCTTCGTTGTTGCCGTAGCGCTTGACGTTGATGCCCTTCGGCTCAAACACCTCGGTGGCGTAACGGTCGGTGGTGGTGGCGCGCTGCACACCGACGGTCTTACCCTTGAGGCTGGCGTACTGGTCATCCACAGCCGCGCCTTCCTTCATCACCAGGCGTGATGAGGTGAAGTAGTACTTGTGAGTGAAGTCGACCGACTTCTTGCGGTCTTCGTTGATGGTCATGGACGACAGCGCCATGTCGATTTTCTTCACTTTCAGGGAAGGAATCAGACCGTCGAATTCGCCTTCGACCCACACACACTTGACCTTCATCTGCGCGCACAGGGCATTGCCGATGTCGTAGTCGAAACCGACGATCTCGCCTTTTTCGGTCTTGGAGGCGAACGGTGGATAAGCGGCTTCGATGCCGATGCGCAGGGTGTTGTCAGCGGCGAACAGAGAGCTGCACGCCAACAGGCTGAGCGCCAGACCGGTAATGAGGGGGAATTTCTTCATGTTCGTTCTCTCGCGGGTTGTTGTTGGTTTGGCAAGACAGAAGACAAAGCTGGAACAGGGGAACGCCTTTTTTGTACTTATAATTCCATACTGGACTTTAATGTATAGGTCGTCAATCGGGCAAAATGAAGATGTGCCGGCCAGTGGTCGGGCGGTGGGTCATTGGGATTTTTGGTGTTGCTGATGGCCTCTTCGCGGGCAAGCCACGCTCCCACAGTTTTTACGTTGTTCACATAATCTGTTCACGACACAAAACCTGTGGGAGCGGGCTTGCCCGCGAAGGCGTACTTGTAGACGCCGCAGGAATCACTGCTTCCAGCGATCCGCCGCCGCATGATCGCTGTCACGCCCTTCGACCCAACGCGGCCCGTCAGTGGTGTTTTCTTTCTTCCAGAACGGCGCACGCGTTTTCAGGTAGTCCATGACAAAGGCGCAGGCGTCGAAAGCCGCCTGGCGGTGGGCACTCGCAGCGCCGACGAAGACGATCGGTTCGCCCGGTTCCAGGGCGCCGATCCGGTGCAGCACTTCAAGCTTCAACAGCGGCCAGCGCTGCTCAGCCTCGAGGGCGATTTTGCCAAGAGCCTTTTCGGTCATGCCCGGATAGTGCTCGAGAAACATCCCGGCCACATCGAGCCCGTCATTGAAGTCGCGCACGTAACCGACAAAACTCACCACCGCGCCAACACCGACATTGGCGGCGTGCATGGCATTGACTTCAGCACCCGGATCGAACGCCGTGGACTGCACGCGAATCGCCATGTCAGCCCCCGGTCACGGTCGGAAAGAACGCCACTTCATCACCGTCAGTCACCGGCTCGTCGAGTTGGCAAAGGTCCTCGTTGCGCGCGCACATCAGGTTCTGCTCGCTCAACACGTCGGCACCGTCACGTTGAGCCAGCAGCGCACGCACATCGTCGACGGTGGCGAAATCACCTTCAACCTTGACCGAGTCAACGCCGAGGGCTTCGCGGTAGCGGGCAAAAAACTTCACGGTGAGGTTCATGGTTGATCTGCCTGAAAATGGCCGCTCTTGCCGCCGAGTTTTTCCAGCAGCCGCACGCTTTCGATGGTCATGCCACGGTCCACGGCCTTGCACATGTCGTAGATAGTCAGCGCGGCGACACTGGCGGCCGTCAACGCTTCCATCTCGACGCCAGTCTGCCCGGACAGCTTGCAACGCGCGACGATGCGCACGGTGTCATCGCCTTCGGCACTGAGCTCGACCTTGACGCCGGTGAGCATCAGCGGATGGCACAGGGGAATCAGATCGCTGGTCTTCTTCGCCGCCTGAATGCCGGCAATGCGCGCCACGGCGAACACGTCACCTTTAGGGTGACCGCCACTGACGATCATCTGCAGGGTTTCGGGCTGCATGCGCACCAGCGCTTGGGCGGTCGCTTCACGGAACGTCACGGCTTTTTCGGTGACGTCGACCATGTTGGCGCGACCTTGGGAATCGAGATGAGTCAGCACGGGGTTACTCCTGATCAGGAGCGTCGATTGTAAACCTGCGGGTCAATTTTCCGCACGCAAGATTATCCGATCACCACAAGCCCGCTCCCACAGGGGTTTTGTGTCGGGCATAAAAAAACCGGGCGGCTTTGGGGCCGCCCGGTACTGGTGACGTGGTTACAAATGCGATTCGGCGTATTCGGCCAGAATCGAACGTGGCACCCCTTGCAGGGTGATGTGTACGCCGTTGGGGAAATCCTTGAAGCGTTCGGTCAAGTACGTCAGCCCGGAGCTGGTCGCGGACAGGTAAGGAGTGTCGATCTGCGCCAGGTTGCCCAGGCACACCACTTTGGAACCGGCGCCGGCACGGGTGATGATGGTTTTCATCTGGTGCGGGGTCAGGTTCTGGCATTCATCGATCAGGATCAGGCTCTGCTGGAAGCTGCGGCCTCGAATGTAGTTGAGGGATTTGAACTGCAACGGCACTTTGCTGAGGATGTAATCGACGCTGCCATGGGTGTTTTCGTCATCCATGTGCAAGGCTTCGAGGTTGTCGGTGATGGCGCCCAGCCAAGGCTCCATTTTTTCCGCTTCGGTGCCGGGCAGGAAACCGATTTCCTGGTCCAGGCCCTGCACGCTGCGCGTCGCGATGATCCGGCGGTAGCGTTTGCTGACCATGGTCTGCTCGATCGCCGCCGCCAGGGCCAGGATGGTTTTACCCGAGCCGGCGGCCCCGGTCAGGTTAACCAGGTGGATATCCGGATCGAGCAAGGCATACAGCGCCAGGCTTTGATAGATGTCACGCGGTTTCAGGCCCCAGGCTTCCTGGTGCAACAGGGGTTCCTGATGCAGGTCGAGAATCAGCAGGCGGTCCTCCTCGATCTCCTTGATCCAGCCGACAAAACCCTGTTCGTCGATGATGAACTCATTGATATGCACAGCCGGCAGGTTGTCGATCAGCTGCACCTGATGCCAGGTGCGACCGTGATCCTGACGGGTTTCGACATTCTTCACGCGATCCCAGAAGGAGCCGTCCATGTTGTGATAACCATTGGGCAGCAGCGATACGTCGTCAACCAGTTGGTCGGTGCTGTAGTCCTCGGCCGCGATCCCGCACGCCCGGGCCTTGAGGCGCATGTTGATGTCTTTGGTGACCAGCACCACGGGCAGTTTCGGCTCGCGCGCGTGCAGGTCAATCAACTGGTTGATGATGATGTTGTCGTTCAGGTGTTCGGGAAGAATGATGTTCGGTTCGGCACGCTTGCTCATCAGAATTGACAGCAAACCTTTGGGCCCGCTCTTGCCGCGCTGGATCGGTACACCGAGCTCGACGTCTTCTGGGCTGGCGTCGCCCAACGTCTTGTCGATCAGGCGAATCGCCTGACGGCATTCCGCAGCCACGCTGTGATGCCCGCTCTTGAGCTTATCCAGCTCCTCAAGCACGGTCATCGGGATGGCAACGTGGTGTTCTTCGAAGTTAAGAAGGGCGTTTGGATCGTGAATCAATACGTTGGTATCGAGTACATAAAGGATTGGCTGGTTGGAGGAAGAACTACGTCCGTGATCATCCATACTCGGTCACCTTTGTGGGAGCCATTCGACGCAATACCTTGGCGGTGCTGCGCCTCGAAGTGACTACCGAATTTCACCTGCTGGGACTCAAGTGAACTGCATCCATAGTTGGGTCTTGGAAGACGCCACCTGTGGTGCAGGTTTCGGCGGTCTGTCTTCGTAATACTCCAAAACCCATGACAGAAAAAAGTACTTTGACGCTTTTTTGAAGTTTATTTTTCAGAGTGACCAATAGCACTAGGCGGATGGCCATCACCCCGTTAAAGTCGGAAGTCCGCCTGCATCGAATTCTGCACAAAAATCACCCCGCTGCGCCCTCATACCCAATGATTCCGGGCTTTTTACGGTTTCAGCGAAACGCGTCCTGACAGTCCTCCCAACCGATCCCGCTTTGCGCCGTTTGCGTGATGAGCCAAGGCATCGCCGTTTTCACTGCATCCTGCTTCACATTGAAGTTAATCACCCCGTGTCGCCACAGCAGCATCAACGTCAACACGCGTTGCGCACTCGGGTTGCCCTTGAGTTTGCCGGCGCCGTCCTGGGCATCGATGTCCCACAGCGCCACCTGCAAACCCTGAGCCTTGAAGAAGCCTTCGGCGTCCGAACGACGCTGGCCATCGGGCGGACGAAACAGCGGCACGTAGTTCTCCGGCAGTTTGCTTTTGACCAGCTCGACGCTGCGGCGCACCGAGTCCTGCCAGTCTTGCCAGTGGCTGTGGGAACGAAACTCCCAGCCTTGCACGCCGATGCACTGCGCTGAGTACGTCGCTTGCAGACTGGCCACCGAGCGCTCGGCCAGACGCGCCTGGATGTCTTTGCCCAGCACGAAGAACGTACCGCTCATGTTCGACTTGCGCAGGTACTCCGTGACCCAGCCGGTGTTGTCCGGCATGACATTGGCGGCGCTGTCGAAGGTCAGCAAAAACAGCCGGTCATGCATCTCGTCGCCGTTGCGCTCATAGTCGCCAAAACGATCGACTTCGCTGCTGCTCTGGGGGGACAGTGCCGCCTTGCGCAGTTGCTCGTCCAGATACTGGGCGTGGAACAACCGGCTCGGCTCCGACCACTTGATGTAGTAGCTGTCGTCGCTGACCTGAAACTTGGCCGCTTGCTGGCGCAGGGTGTCCATGTCCTCGACGAGGAAACAGAAGGAAGCATCCTGATCGCAGCTCTGCTGGGCAAAGTTGTAGTTGGTGAGCAGGCGCTGCCACAGGCGTTGGCGCAGGTTGTTGACGGCCTCCAGATTGATTTTCCGCAGGCCCAGGCGTTGGGCCAGGGCCGGTTCATCCAGCGATTCGCTGGCCAGCAACACCCGCGCGAACATGAGGATTTCGGCGCGTGATGCGACGTCGAACAGCGTCGGGCTGCTGAGCTGTTCCGGCCAGGTGCTGCGATCAAGCGTCGCCACGTCGCCAGGCGCCGCCATGGCACCGAAGCTCAAGAGCCACGCCGAAAATAGAAAAACGATACGCAAAGGGATGTCTCCATAACAAAACCCGCGCGGCACTATAGCTGATCCAGCCCACATTCCCGCAGCAGCACCGAACTCTGTGGGAGCGGGCTTGCTCGCGAATGCGGTGTGTCAGTCGGCATCATCGGTAACTGACACACCGCATTCGCGAGCAAGCCCGCTCCCACAAGGTTTACATCAAGCCACCGATCATCACCTATGGACTTGATAGCTGGAGTCAACCGGCCCAACCCCCTAGAATCGCGCCCACGATTAAAGGAGACGACTTCATGCTGATGGTGATTTCCCCCGCCAAGACCCTCGACTACGAAACACCGCCGGCGACCCAGCGCTTTACCCAGCCGCAGTACCTCGACCATTCCCAAGAGTTGATCATGCAGTTGCGCGACCTGACGCCAGCGCAGATCAGCGAGTTGATGCACGTCTCCGACAAGATCGGCGGCCTCAACGCCGCACGTTTCGGCAGCTGGACGCCCGCGTTCACCCCGGAAAACGCCAAGCAGGCGCTGCTCGCCTTCAAGGGCGACGTGTACACCGGACTCGACGCGCAAACCTTCAGCGAAGCCGATTTCGATTACGCGCAACAACACTTGCGCATGCTTTCAGGCCTGTACGGTCTGTTGCGCCCGCTGGACCTGATGCAACCGTATCGTCTGGAGATGGGCACCAAACTGGCAAATGCCCGTGGCAAGGATCTGTATGCGTTCTGGGGCACGCGGATCAGCGAATGGCTGAACGAAGCCCTGGCCGATCAGGGCGACGACGTATTGCTGAACCTGGCCTCCAACGAATACTTCTCGGCGGTCAAACGCAGTGCCTTGAACGCACGCATCATTAATACCGACTTCAAGGACTTGAAGAACGGTCAATACAAGATCATCAGTTTCTACGCGAAAAAAGCGCGGGGAATGATGAGCCGTTTCGTCATTGAAGAGCGCGTCAACGACCCGGCAGACCTCAAAAAATTTGACGTTCAAGGCTATCGCTACAGTGCCGAGCAGTCTAAACCGGACCATCTGGTATTCCTGCGCGATCACGCGCCCGAGTAAGCTCCCGGTTGGTGCACGACAGCAGAAAAGCGTCGTGCGCCACCGCCTGATCGTCCAACAATCCCCCGCCTTATTCGCCGACTTATTGGCGCCATAAATCCATCACCCGATTTTCTAACTTTAGTTTCACTCGACTTTGATGATTTTTTTCAGTAGTGGCACTGAAAATTTTTCTCGGTAGTGGCACAAAACTATCGGGGTCGATAATAAGCCTATATATAAAGGGCCAAACGGTAAGTGCTATCAGTTTGAGAGCAGTGCCATCTTTCTCAATATTTCAAGAAATTTCAGAATTCGCGATGGGCGGACAGGAACTATGTCCAAATGCGTAGCTCATACCACCGGTAACGATTTTCTCAATGTATGTACGAGATAACTTACGCAGAGAAGAGCGCCACGTAGCGAAGTTGTCACATTAACTTCCGCAGACTGGGCCTCTGATTTGGGCAACACATAAAGGACAGGAGATACGCTTATTAATATCCCCTTCAAGGCCAAGGCTGCGCCCCTATAAACGTGCTCATCTGAGCACCCAACCGCTTGATTTACGGGCTTCTGGCCTGGCATTGAGCGCGCAAGACCTTTGCTCACGGTCCTCTGATTAGAAGATCGGCTGCATAACAGGGCACATCAGAATAATAAGGCCTAGTTGCGCACCCCTTGAGTGCACTTATTTAGACACTCGGAACTTTGTATGCCTGCACGCGGCACTGTGGCGCCTGTAAGCCGCACTTCCGAGTGCACTATACCGCTGAACACCATTAACTCCGGCCATGTAATGGCTTGATAAAACACAGAGGTAATTGCGATGCGCATCAGCATATTTGGTTTGGGTTACGTCGGCGCAGTATGTGCCGGTTGCCTGTCTGCACGGGGCCATGACGTCGTAGGCGTCGATGTTGCCAAAGACAAAATCGATATGATCAACGCCGGCAAATCGCCGATCGTTGAACCGGGTCTGGGCGAACTTCTGAAGAAGGGCATCGAGACGGGCAAATTGCGCGGCACGACCAACTTCGCCGAGGCGATTCGTGACACCGACCTGTCGATGATCTGCGTCGGTACGCCGAGCAAGAAGAACGGCGACCTGGAACTGAACTACATCGAAGCCGTGTGCCGCGAGATCGGTTTTGTCCTGCGTGACAAGACCACCCGCCACACCATCGTGGTTCGCAGCACCGTTTTGCCAGGCACGGTCGCAAACGTTGTCATCCCGATCCTCGAAGACTGCTCCGGCAAGAAAGCCGGCGTTGATTTCGGCGTTGCAGTGAACCCTGAGTTCCTGCGCGAAAGCACCGCGATCGCCGACTACGACCTGCCGCCAATGACCGTCATCGGCGAGTTCGACAAGGCCTCGGGCGACGTTCTGCAATCGCTGTACGAAGAGCTCGACGCACCGATCATCCGCAAGGACATCGCCGTTGCCGAAATGATCAAGTACACCTGTAACGTGTGGCACGCCACCAAGGTGACCTTCGCCAACGAGATCGGCAACATCGCCAAGGCGTGCGGTGTCGACGGTCGCGAAGTGATGGAAGTGGTCTGCCAGGACAAGACACTGAACCTGTCCCAGTACTACATGCGCCCAGGCTTCGCGTTCGGCGGCTCTTGCCTGCCCAAAGACGTGCGCGCCCTGACCTACCGCGCCGGTGCCCTGGACGTGGAATCGCCTTTGCTGAACTCGCTGATGCGCAGTAACGAATCGCAGGTGCAGAACGCCTTCGACATCGTTTCCAGCCACGACAAACGCAAAGTCGCCCTGTTGGGCCTGAGCTTCAAGGCCGGCACCGATGACCTGCGCGAAAGCCCGCTGGTGGATCTGGCGGAAATGCTGATCGGCAAGGGTTACGACCTGAGCATCTACGACAGCAACGTCGAATACGCCCGTGTCCACGGCGCGAACAAGGATTACATCGAGTCGAAGATCCCTCACGTCTCGTCCTTGCTTAACGCTGACTTCGACGACGTGATCGCCAACTCCGACGTGATCATCCTCGGCAACCGTGACGAGAAATTCCGCGCCCTGGCGCAGAACGCTCCGCACGGCAAGCAAGTCGTCGACCTGGTCGGCTTCATGTCTAAAGCCACCAGCGTCAGTGGCCGTACCGAAGGCATCTGCTGGTAACAAGCGGTATCGGGAGGGTTTGCGGTGCTCACAAAGCCCGCAACCCTCCTGGCTTTTTCGCCTGCCTTAACCCCATCGGGCCACCCCACAGGCTCGCCCGAGATAGAGACGGATGCAGATTATGCACAGGCTAAAGCACGGCCTACTTCAGGCCGCCGGTTGGCTGTTTTACCTAAGTTTATTGATGGGCATCGCCATGGCGTTGCCTGCGTCCACATTCGATTCCGATTCGAAGGACTTTATCTTCCTCATCGGTTTCATCGGCATCTGGCGCTACTCGATGGGCGCCACGCACTTTGTGCGCGGGATGCTGTTCCTGTACGTGGTCTACCCGCACCTGCGGCGCAAAGTGCGCAAGCTGGGTGACGCGGCAAACCCGTCCCATGTGTTTCTGATGGTCACAAGCTTCCGTATCGATGCGCTGACCACCGCACAGGTCTACGCCTCCGTCATTCGCGAAGCGATCGACTGCGGCCTGCCGACCACCATGGTGTGCTCCATCGTGGAAATGTCCGATGAGAAGCTGGTGAAAAGCCTTTGGACGAAGATGAATCCGCCGGATCGGGTCAAGCTCGACTTCGTGCGCATTCCCGGCACCGGCAAGCGTGATGGCCTGGCCTACGGTTTCCGCGCCATCTCCCGCCACCTGCCGGACGACCGCGCAGTGGTTGCAGTGATCGATGGCGACACCGTGCTCGCCGAGGGCACCGTGCTCAAGACCGTGCCGTGGTTCCAGCTGTTCGGCAATGTCGGCGGCCTGACCACCAACGAGTTCTGCGAAGTGCGCGGCGGCTACATCATGAGCGAATGGCACAAACTGCGATTCGCCCAGCGCCACATCAACATGTGCTCGATGGCCCTGTCCAAACGCGTACTGACCATGACCGGCCGGATGTCGGTATTCCGCGCCACCGTGGTCACCAACCCGGACTTCATCGCCGACGTGGAAAGCGACTCGCTGCAACACTGGCGCCTGGGCCGCTTCAAGTTCCTGACCGGTGACGACAAGTCGAGCTGGTTCAGCCTGATGCGCCTGGGCTACGACACGTTCTACGTGCCGGACGCCGCGATCCACACCGTGGAGCATCCGCCGGAAAAAAGCTTCATCAAGGCCAGTCGCAAACTGATGTTCCGCTGGTACGGCAACAACCTGCGCCAGAACGCCCGCGCCCTGGGCCTGGGGGTTAAACGCCTCGGCCTGTTCACCTCGGTGGTGCTGTTCGATCAGCGCGTGTCGATGTGGACCTCGTTGCTGGGCTTGACGGTCGCGCTGATCGCCAGCTTCAAGTACGGCACCGCGTTCATTCTGGTGTACCTGCTGTGGATCGGCATTACCCGCCTGATCCTGACCGTGCTGCTGTCGTTGTCCGGTCACCGGATCGGCCCGGCCTACCCGGCGATTCTCTATTACAACCAGATCGTCGGCGCGATGGTGAAGATCTACGTGTTCTTCCGCCTCGACCGACAGTCCTGGAGTCGCCAGCCCACTTCCCTGACCCGTGATCTCGCCAGCTTTCAAGGTTGGTTCAACACTTGGTCGTCTCGGACCATGACCTTCTCCGCCGGCAGCATTTTTGTTGCCGTGCTGCTGATGATGGTCTGACCGAACTCGCCTGAATTAACTAGGAAATCGCCCATATGAATACCGCCGTCAACGCCAACGTAGTGCATGAGTCAGAAGCCCAGCGCCAACACGCCCGAGTAAAAATTCCGGCCAAGCTGCGCTTCTTCGGTCCCGACCGGACCCCGATGGAAGCTCGAGTGATCGACCTTTCCGCTGGCGGTCTGGCCTTCAACGCCGGTCAGCTGCCGCTGAAAATCGGCGACGTGTACAAGGCTCGCCTGCAATTCGTCATCGATAACCTCGGCCTGGCCATGGACGTGGAGCTGCAAGTGCGCTCCTTCGACCGCCAGACCGGTCGTGCCGGTTGCCAGTTCCAGAACCTGGAACCGCAAGACATCTCGACCCTGCGCCACCTGATCACCTCGCACCTGGCCGGCGACATCGTCAGCATGGGTGAAGTGCTGGCAACCCTGCAGCGCGACAACTTCACCAAGGCGCGCAAGATGAAGGACGGCGGCCACGGCATGACCGCGTTCGGTCGCCTGCGCGCCGTGACGTTCAGCCTGGCGATTTTCATCGTCGGCCTGGCGGCGTTCGGTTTCATCTTCAAGTCGGTGTACGGCATGTACTTCGTCAGCCACGCACAGGCCGGTCTGGTCAGCGTGCCGGGCATGAACATCACCATGCCGCGTGACGGCACCGTGCAGAGCCTGATCAAGGCAGACGGCGTTGCCGCCAAAGGTGCTCCGCTCGCGACGTTCAGCACCAGCATGCTCGATGTGCTCAAGGGCCATCTTGACGACAATCAACTGCAACCGGCCAAGGTTGAAGAGCTGTTCGGCAAGCAAATGACCGGCACCCTGACGTCGCCGTGCGATTGCACCGTGGCCCAGCAACTGGTCGCCAACGGTCAGTACGCCAGCAAGGGCGACGTGATCTTCCAACTGGTGCCGCGTAACAGCGAAGCCAACGTTGAAGCACGCTTCACCTATCGCCAGTTTGCCGATGTGCGTCCAGGCAGCACCGTCAGCTTCCAGATCGCCGGCGAAGACACCACTCGCACCGGCAAGATCGTCAGCAGCACCAGCCTGAAAAGTGCCGACCTTTCCTCCGACATCCGCGTGCTGATCCAGCCCGACGAGCCGCTGGACAGCAAATTCGCCGGTCGCCCGGTTGAAGTGAACAGCTCCCGTGGTCCGAACCTGAACTGGCTGATCGACAAAGCCATGGCTTCCGGTCTTTAAGCAGAGGACATGCCCGTGACTATCTCAAAAATCTTGAACGCACCGCAGTCCCTGTGGGAGCGAGCCTGCTCGCGATGGGATCGCCGCGGTCTGTCTGATGGACCGAGTCACTTGAATCGCCAGCAGGCTGGCTCCCACATGGGTACGGTGTGTGCTTTGGCCCTGGCCGTAAGCCTGGCCGGTTGCGCCGGCCTGCCCGACCAGCGTCTGGCCAACGAAGCCCTCAAGCGCGGCGACACCGCGCTGGCGGCGCAGAACTATCAGCAACTGGCAGACCTGGGTTACAGCGAAGCACAGGTTGGCCTGGCCGATATCCAGGTCGACAGCCGTGACCCGGCACAAATCAAACAGGCCGAGGCGACTTACCGCGCCGCGGCCAGCGTCTCGCCGCGGGCTCAGGCTCGCCTGGGTCGCCTGCTGGTGGCCAAGCCGGGTTCTACCGAAGCCGAACAGCACGAAGCCGAAGGCTTGTTGAAAAAAGCCTCGGCCGCTGGCGAAGGCAACACCCTGATCCCGCTGGCAATGCTGTACCTGCAATACCCGCACAGTTTCCCGAACGTCAACGCCCAGCAGCAGATCAGCCAATGGCGCGCCGAAGGCAAGCCGGAAGCGGGCCTGGCCCAAGTGCTGCTTTATCGCACCCAAGGCACTTACGACCAGCACCTGGACGAAGTGGAAACCATCTGCAAGGCCGCGTTGAACACCACCGACATCTGCTACGTCGAACTGGCCACGGTTTATCAGAAACAGGCCAAGCCTGAGCAACAGGCCGAGCTGATCAAGCAGATGCAAGCCGCTCATGCTCGCGGCACGGTCACTGCTCAACGCGTGGACAGCGTCGCTCGCGTATTGGGTGATGCGACCCTCGGCAAGACCGACGAGAAAACCGCTCAGACGCTGCTCGAAAGCATCGCTCCGGGCTACCCCGCTTCCTGGGTCAGCCTCGCGCAATTGCTCTACGACTTCCCGGAACTGGGCGACGTCGACACGATGATGAAGTACCTGGACAACGGCCGCGCCGCTGACCAGCCGCGTGCCGAACTGTTGCTGGGCAAGCTCTACTACGAAGGCAAAATGGTCCCGGCCGACGCGAAGGTCGCCGAAGAACACTTCAAGAAAGCCGTCGACAGAGAAGTGGCCGCCGATTACTACCTCGGCCAGATCTACCGTCGCGGTTACCTGGGCAAGGTTTATTCGCAGAAAGCGCTGGACCACCTGCTCAAGGCTGCGCGTAACGGCCAGAACAGCGCCGACTTCGCCATTGCCCAACTGTTTTCCCAAGGCAAGGGCACCAAGCCCGACCCGCTTAACGCTTACGTCTTCAGCCAATTGGCCAAGGCGCAGAACACCCCGCAAGCCACCGAGCTTGCACAAACACTCGAAGCGCAACTGCCGCCTGCCCAGCTCGCCGAGGCCCAACGTCTGTTGAAACAAGAACAGGCCGTTCGTGGTGCCTTGAGCCAGAACACGCTGGAACTGCACGCCCTGCAAGAAGAAGACGGCGAGGAATCCCTATGAAGCTGAATCCATTCGTTAAGGCCGGTATCGGCCTGTCATTCGCCCTCTTGTGGTCGTGCCCGACCCTGGCGGCCCTGACTGAAAACCAGAACTACGGCCTGGACGTGAAAATCACTGCCCAGTCCGAAGACGATACCGACCTGGGTACCGCGAGCGGCGGCGACGTCAACGGCGTCGGCCTCGACCTGCGTCCCTGGATCTACGGCGAGAGCGGCGCGTGGAGCGGATACGCGATGGGTCAGGCGGTGACGTCCACCGACATCATCGAGACCGACACCCTGCAGCAGTCCGACAGCGACGGCACCCAGGCCACCGACAACGGTGATCGCAAGAGCAAGAAAAACTACCTGGCGATGCGCGAGTTCTGGGTCGGCTACAGCGGCTTGACGCCGTACCCTGGCGAGATCCTCAAGCTCGGTCGTCAACGCCTGCGCAACGACGACGGCCAATGGCGCGACACCAACATTGAAGCCCTGAACTGGACCTTCGACACCACCCTGTTGCGCGCCAACGCCGGTGTCGCCGAACGCTTCAGCGAATACCGCACCGACCTCACCGAGCTGGCGCCCAAAGACAAGGATCGCCTGCACGCCTACGCCGATGCGGCGTATCAGTGGACGCCGGGCAACTGGGTCGGCATTCGCGGTCATCACACCCACGATGACGGCAAGCTCGACTATCCAGAGCCAGGTGTTCCTGCCGATTCTCTGGACAAGAAAGAGAACGGCGACATCAGCTGGATCGGCCTCACCGCCGACAGCGATGCCTACAACTGGCGCAACACCAACACTGTCAATTACTGGGGCAGCGTCACCGGCATGAACGGCGACCGCGACACGGTCAACCCGCTGAACGCCGACGGCACTCCGCCGGCACAAGCCAAGACCAGCGGTAACGTCGATGGCTGGGCCACTGACCTGGGCGTGCGTCTGCGCCTCGATCCGCAATGGCAAGTCGGTGCAGCCTATGCCCGCGCCAGTGCCGATTACGAACAGAACGGTCTGGAAAGCAACCGCTCGAACTACACCGGTACCCGTTCCCGTGTTCACCGTTTCGGCGAAGCCTTCCGTGGCGAAATGAACAACATGCAAACCGCGACGTTGTTCGGTTCGTGGATGCTCAACGACGAATACGACGCCAGCGTGATCTACCACAAATTCTGGCGTGTCGACGGCAACAAGCCAGTCGGCAGCAACGGCATCAACGCCGTGCAGAACGACACTGACGACGTGACCGGCGCCGTGCTCTCCAGCACGTCCCTGCCACTGGAAGATGGCAACAAAGACCTCGGCCAGGAAATGGACGTGGTCGTCACCAAGTACTTCAAGCAAGGCCTGCTGCCGGCCTCCCTGAGTCAGTCGATCGATGAGCCTTCGGCCCTCGTGCGTTTGCGTGGCGGTGTGTTCAAGCCGGGCGATGCGTATGGCAAAGGCGTCGACTCGTACATGCACCGCGCGTTTATCGACGTGATCTGGCGCTTCTGATGCGAACCGCGAAGGGAGTTCCTGACATGAACAGTCCGAAGAGAGGCTCATTGACCTTGCTGGCCGGCGCGATGCTGCTGGCAAGTTCGGCGGCCTTCGCCACGGCGGAGCCGTCAGCGCCCGTGCAGAAAGGGCAGCCGGCGACCATCGCCAAGGGCCTGCAACAGGCCAAGACCTACACCGTCAGCAGCGCACCGACCGAGCCGCTGGAACTGGCTGCGCCGAAACTGCCGGACACCTCCGGCTACACCGCCGAAGCCATCGCCGCGAAGATCGTGCGCACCAAGGCCGGCAAGATCAGCGTGCGTCGGATGATGCAGGAAGACGCGCTGAAGGACTTCATCGGCGGCGACAACAAGATGGCTGAATGGGTGGTGCGTCAGCACGGTATCCCGCAGGCGATCTTCGTCGACGACGGCTACATGAACCTCAAGGACCTGGCGAAGAAACTGCCCAAGCAGTACTTCAGCGAAACCTCGCCGGGCGTGTTCCTGGCGAAGCTGCCGATCGTGGTCGGCAAGAACGGCATCCTGGAAATCGACAAGCAGACCCAGGAATTGCGCCTGTCCCAAGAAGCCGGCTCGTTCCTGGTCAACGACGGCCAGCTGTTCGTGCGTGATACCAAAATCACTGGCTGGAGCGAGAAGGCAAACGGCCCGGCGGCCTTCAAGTCGCCCAAGGAATTCCGTCCGTTCCTGCTGTCCTGGGGCGGCACCGAGACCTACATCGCCAACAGTAAGATCGCCAGTTTCGGCTATGCCAACAGTAAGTCCTACGGTGTGAGTATTTCCCAGTACACGCCGAACATGGCCAAGGTGCTCAAGCGCCCTGAACCGACTGGCTGGATCGTCGGCTCCGAGTTCTCGGACATGTGGTACGGCTTCTACTGCTACGAAACCCGCGACTTCGTGGTCAAGGGCAACACCTACAAAGACAACATCGTCTACGGCATTGACCCGCATGACCGTTCACACGGTCTGATCATCGCTGACAACACCGTTTACGGGACCAAGAAGAAGCACGGGATCATTATTTCCCGTGAGGTCAACGACAGCTTCATCTTCAACAACCGCAGCTACGACAACAAGTTGTCGGGCCTGGTGATCGACCGTAACAGCGTTAACAACCTGATCGCCTACAACGAGATCTACAAGAACCACACGGACGGCATCACCCTCTACGAGAGTGGCGACAATCTGATTTACGGCAACAAGGTAATCAGCAACCGTCGCCACGGCATCCGGATTCGTAACAGCGTGAACATCCGCCTCTACGAAAACCTCGCCATGGCCAACGGCCTGACCGGCGTCTACGGCCACATCAAGGACCTGAGCGACACCGACCGGGACATCAAGCTCGACCCGTTCGACGCCCAGGTGTCGCTGATCATCGTCGGCGGCGAACTGGCCGGCAACGGCAGCGGACCGCTGTCAATCGACTCGCCGCTGAGCGTCGAGTTGTATCGCGTGTCCATGCTCGCGCCGACCAAATCCAGCGGCATCAGCTTCAACGGGATTCTTGGCGAGCGCCAGGATGAAATTCTCGACCTGCTGGTGCGCCAGCAGAAAGCCGTGCTGATCGACCCTGTCGAACGCCAGACCGAAATGCAGGACTGAGGATAATTTTATGCACCCACACTTGATCAAATTACTCAGCCTGTCGGCCCTGACCGCCGGCATTCTCGCGGCCAGCGCCGGCGTCCGGGCCGATGAAGTCAAAGCCCCTAGTTTCAGTGCTGAACCGTGCTGCAACCTGTGCCCCGAAGCTCACGACGCGAAGAACTACACCACGCGCTACCAGCAGAACTTCACCACGCTGGTGCAGGCTCAGGGCGACTGGCTGTTCCGTACGCAAGAAGACTTGCGCACCGAATTCGACACCACCCCCGCCGGCTACAAACGCATGAAAGAACTGCACGATGCGTTCAAGAGCAAAGGCGTGGAACTGGTCGTCGTTTACCAGCCGACCCGTGGCCTGGTGAACCGCAACAAGCTCAATCCGGAAGACAAAGCCAAGTTCGATTTCGACAAGGCGCTGAAGAACTACAAGACCATGCTCGGCCGTTTCGCCGCCATGGGTTATGTGGTGCCGGACCTGTCGCCGCTGACCAACGAATCGCTGCCCGACACCCTGCCGGCCCACGACTTCTACTTCCGCGGCGACCAACACTGGACGCCGTATGGCGCCCAGCGCACAGCGAAAATCGTCGGCGAGAAAATCAAGCAATTGCCTGAGTTCGCGGACATTCCCAAGCGCGAGTTCGAGAGCCATAAGTCGGGTCGCATGGGCAAGACCGGAACATTACACAACATGGCCGGTCAACTCTGTGGCACCAGCTACGCGATCCAGTACATGGATCAGTTCACCACCGAGCCAAAGGGCGAAGCCGCCGACGGCGACCTGTTCAGTGACTCCGGCAATCCAGAGATCACCCTGGTCGGCACCAGCCACAGTGGCAAGAACTACAACTTCGCCGGTTTCCTCGAAGAGGCCATCGGCGCCGACATCCTCAACGTGGCGTTCCCCGGCGGTGGCCTGGAAGGTTCGATGCTGCAGTACCTGGGCAGCGAAGAGTTCCAGACCAAGCCGCCGAAGATTCTGATCTGGGAATTCTCGCCGCTCTATCGCCTAGACCAGGAAACCACCTACCGCCAGATGATGGCGTTGCTGGACAACGGTTGCGAAGGAAAGGATGCACAGATGACCGGCAGCACCACGTTGAAACCGGGCAAGAACGAATTAATGGTCAACAGCAAGAACCTGAACCTGCAAAACGGCAGTCACCAGGTCGACATCCAGTTCGCCGATGCGTCGGTGAAAGTCCTGCAAGCCACCCTCTGGTACATGAACGGTCGCCACGAGGACATCAAAATCGAAAAACCGGAAACTTCCGACACCGACGGGCGCTTTGCCTTTGAGTTGCGTACGGACGAAGACTGGGCCACGCAGAATTTGCTGGCCGTCGAAATCCAGGGCCCTGAAGCAGGTGCCACGCCACAGAAAGTCGAAGCGAAAATCTGCAAACGCAACGTATTCCCTGGCGCTGGGCAGCGTACCGCTTCGGCCGGGCAATGAGGCAATTATGCAAACCCGAACTTTGAAAAGATTACTCGCACCGTCACTGCTGACGCTGGCGATGTTCGCCGGCGCCACGCAGGCCGCCGCGCCCCTTCGTCCGCCCCAGGGCTACTTCGCGCCGATTGAAAAAGTCAAAACCGGCGACAAGAGCGAAGGCTGTGATGCGGTGCCGACGCCGTATACCGGTTCGCTGCAATTTCGCAGCAAGTACGAAGGCTCCGACAAGGCCCGTTCGACCCTGAACGAAGCCTCGGAAAAAGCCTTCCGCGACACCACCGCCGACATCACCAAGATTGAGCGCGGCACCAGCAAGCGCGTGATGCAGTACATGCGTGACGGTCGTCCGGAACAACTGGAATGCACCTTGAACTGGTTGACCGCCTGGGCCAAGGCCGATGCATTGATGTCCAAGGACTTCAACCACACCGGCAAGTCCATGCGCAAATGGGCGTTGGGCAGCATGGCGTCTTCGTACCTGCGCCTGAAGTTCTCCGACTCGCATCCGTTGGCCAACCATCAGCAAGAGTCGCAGTTGATTGAAGCCTGGTTCAGCAAAATGGCGGATCAGGTGGTCAGCGATTGGGACAACCTGCCGCTGGAAAAAACCAACAACCACTCGTACTGGTCCGCCTGGTCGGTGATGGCAACGTCCATCGCCACCAACCGCCGCGACCTGTTCGACTGGTCGGTGAAGGAATTCAAGGTCGCCGCCAATCAAATTGACGCCCAGGGTTTCCTGCCCAACGAACTCAAGCGCCAGCAACGCGCCCTCGCCTATCACAACTACGCCCTGCCGCCGCTGGCGATGATCGCCAGTTTTGCGCAGGTCAACGGTGTGGATTTGCGCCAGGAAAACAACGGCGCGCTGAAACGCCTGGGTGATCGAGTGCTGTCGGGGGTTGAAGACCCGGACGAATTCGAGAAGAAGAACGGTAAAGAACAGGACATGACCGACCTCAAGGTCGATTCGAAATTCGCCTGGCTGGAACCGTTCTGCACGCTCTACACCTGCTCGCCGGATGTGCTCGAGAAAAAACACGAGATGCAGCCGTTCAAGACCTTCCGCCTCGGGGGTGACCTGACCAAGGTCTACGACCCGGCCAACGAGAAAGGCAAAGGTTCTTAGGGCCAACACATAACCCCTGTGGGAGCGGGCTTGCTCGCTCCCACTAGGGTCAGTGCAAGATTTGAGTTGAGTGATATTCCCTCGGTTTTCGGTGGGGGGTTTGGGGGGGCCGTTGGCCCTTGACTGTTGGTTAAACATGGAGAGACCGGGATGGTATTTTCATCCAACGTGTTCCTGTTTTTGTTCCTGCCGATCTTTCTCGGCATGTACTACTTAAGCGGAATACGCTATCGCAACCTGCTGCTGCTGCTCGCCAGCTATGTGTTCTATGCCTGGTGGCGCGTGGACTTCCTCGCGCTGTTCGCCGCCGTCACGCTGTGGAACTACTGGATCGGCCTCAAAGTCGGCGCCGCAGGCGTTCGAACCAAACCGGCCCAGCGCTGGCTGCTGCTCGGCGTGGGCGTCGACCTGTGCATCCTCGGCTACTTCAAGTACGCCAACTTCGGCGTCGACAGCATCAACGCGATGATGACGTCGGTGGGTCTTTCGCCGTTCATCCTGACCCACGTGCTGTTGCCGATCGGGATCTCGTTCTACATCTTCGAGTCCATCAGCTACATCATCGACGTCTACCGTGGCGACACGCCGGCAACGCGCAACCTGATCGACTTTGCGGCGTTCGTGGCGATCTTCCCGCACCTGATTGCCGGCCCGGTGTTGCGTTTTCGCGACCTCGCCGACCAGTTCAACAACCGCACCCACACCCTCGACAAGTTCTCCGAAGGTGCCACGCGGTTCATGCAGGGTTTCATCAAGAAAGTCTTCATCGCCGACACCCTAGCGGTGGTCGCCGACCATTGCTTCGCCTTGCAGAACCCGACCACGGGCGATGCCTGGCTCGGCGCGCTGGCGTACACCGCGCAGTTGTATTTCGACTTCTCCGGCTACAGCGACATGGCCATCGGCCTGGGCTTGATGATGGGTTTCCGCTTCATGGAAAACTTCAAACAGCCGTACATCAGCCAGTCGATCACCGAGTTCTGGCGGCGCTGGCACATCAGCCTGTCCACCTGGCTGCGTGACTACCTGTACATCACGCTGGGCGGCAATCGCAAAGGCACGCTGATGACCTATCGCAACCTGTTCCTGACCATGCTGCTCGGTGGTCTGTGGCACGGCGCGAACATCACCTACATCATCTGGGGTGCGTGGCACGGCATGTGGCTGGCGATTGAAAAAGCCCTGGGCCTGAACACCTCGCCACGCAGCATCAACCCGATCCGCTGGGCGCTGACCTTCCTGCTCGTGGTCATGGGCTGGGTGATCTTCCGCTCGGAAAACCTGCACGTCGCCGGTCGCATGTACGGCGCGATGTTCAGCTTCGGTGAATGGTCACTGTCGGAACTCAACGCGGCCAGCCTCACCGGCCTGCAAGTGGCAACCCTGGTGGTGGCTTACATGACCCTGGCGTTCTTCGGCATCCGCGATTTCTACAGCAACCTGCCGCCTGAGAAGACCAAGCCTGTGGTCAACGTCGAGGCCGACGGCCCTGCCGCTGCCACGCCAGGAATGATCAAAGCCGTACCGGGCGACAACCCGACCAGCATCCATGAGCCTGGCTACACCGTTGGCGTTGAAGCCACCGTGCAACCGGCCTACTGGACGGCGGACTGGTCCCGTTACGTGATGCGCACGCTGGTCCTGGTGCTGTTCATCGCCTCGATTTTCAAACTCTCGGCGCAAAGCTTCTCGCCGTTCCTTTACTTCCAGTTCTGAGGGATCTGACCATGACCCGCTCATTACGTATCTTCTACATCGCCCTGTTCATGGTGACCCTGCTGGTGCTGGGCCTGTGGTCGACGCGCAGCTTCTTCGGCTTCAGCACCAACGCCGACGCGACAGTGCTCAATGGCCGCTGGGCCAAAGCCGTGGAAACGCATTACGACGAAGAGTTCCCGATCAAGCGCCTGGGCACCAACCTTTGGGCTGCGCTGGATTTCAAACTGTTCAACGAAGGTCGTCCGGGCGTCGTGCTCGGCCGCGATCAATGGTTGTACAGCGATGAAGAATTCAACCCGATCGTCAACGAAGAGTTGAACCTGCAAGGCAACTACGCGCTCGTAGAAGGCGTACGTCAGGAACTCAAGGCCAAAGGCGTGAAACTGGTGATGGCGATCGTGCCGGCCAAGACTCGCCTGTACCCGGAACACCTGGGCCAAGTGAAGCCTTCGAGCATTCACGCCAACCTCTATGAAGACTTCCACGCTCGTGTGGCGGCCAACAAGATCATCGCGCCCGACCTGTTCGGTCCGATGCTCCACGCCAAGCTCGACGGTCAGCAAGTGTTCCTGCGAACCGACACTCACTGGACCCCGGAAGGCGCACAAATCGCCGCCGAGACTCTGGCCAAGACCATTGCCGAGAAGACCCCGCTCAGCGGCGAGCCGCAACGCTTCGTCACTGAACCTGCGGAGAAAGTCACGCACAAGGGCGACCTGCGGTTGTTCCTGCCGCTGGACCCGCTGTTCGAAAACCTGATGCCGAAGACCGAACCGTTGCAAAAGCGCAACACCGTGGTCGCGCAAGACCAGCCTGCCGGTGATGACGCGCTGTTCGCCAACACTGAAGTGCCGGTGGCCCTGATCGGCACCAGCTACAGCGCCAACCCGAACTGGAACTTCGTCGGTGCGCTGAAACAAGCGCTGAACAGCGACGTGGTCAATTACGCCGAAGACGGCCACGGCCCGATTCTGCCGATGCTCAGCTACCTGAAAAGTGATGCTTTCAAGAACAGCCCGCCACAGGTGCTGATCTGGGAGTTTCCTGAACGTTATCTGCCTGTGAACAACGAAATCGGCGACGCCGACCCGCAGTGGGTCGCAGAGCTCAAAGAAGCCGGCGCCCGCCAACAAAACGTAGCCGCAAACACTAAATCCGAGACGCCCGACCGGGCGCAAAACTGAAAGAGAGAGGTACTACCATGACTTTCACTACTACTCCTCGCCGTCTCGCCAAGACCTTTGCACTTGTTGCTGGCATGAGCGTGTTATCGATGTCCGCCTTTGCTGGTGACGCTGCACTCTACGGCCCGACTGCACCGAAAGGTTCGAGCTTCGTCCGTGTCTACAACGCCGGTAACGCTGAAGTCAGCGCCACCGTCGGCAGCACCAACCTGGCCGAAGTCGCGCCGCTGTCCAGCACCGACTTCAGCTTCATGCCGGGCGGCGACTACAGCGCCAAGGTCGGCAGCCAGACGCTGCCGGTGAAACTGGCCGGCGACCACTATTACACCCTGGTCAACAACGCCAGCGGCGCGCCGCAACTGATCGAAGAGCCGCCGTTCAAGAACAAGCAGAAATCCCTGGTTCGCGTACAGAACCTCAGCGACAAGGCCCTGACCCTGAAAACTGCTGACGGCAAGACCGAAGTGGTTCCGTCCGTAGCGGCCAAGGGCCGTGGCGAGCGTGAAATCAACCCGGTCAAAGTCAGCCTGGCCCTGTATGACGGCGCCACCAAAGTCGGCGACGTGAAACCGGTTGCCCTGGAACGCGGTGAAGCCGCCGTGCTGTACGTCACAGGCAAAGGCAGCAGCCTGTCGCCAGTCTGGGTAAAACGCCCGGTTTCGACGCGCTAAATAATTCGTCAGGACGGTGATCCCTCTGTAGCAGCTGGCGAAGCCTGCGTCCGGCTGCGCAGCAGTCGTAAAACCGGCACATTCGGTCTTTCAGAGAGACCGAGTTGCCAGGATAACGACCGCTTCGCGCTCGAACGCAGCCTCGCAGGCTCGGCAGCTGCTACAGAGATCGGTGAGACGGCCTGGCTACGGAATAAGAACAAGAGTGAAACGACAGAACGCAGTAGCTCTGACCCATACGATTTTCAAGGAGTAACAACATGATTCCGGTGATCTTGTCAGGTGGTAGCGGCTCACGTCTTTGGCCGCTTTCCCGTAAGCAGTTCCCTAAACAGTTCCTCGCCCTGACCGGCGAACACACGCTGTTCCAGCAAACCCTGGAGCGCCTGGTGTTTGAAGGCATGGACACCCCGATCGTGGTCTGCAACAAGGACCACCGCTTCATCGTCAACGAGCAGTTGACCAACCGCAAACTGGAAACCCAGCGCATCCTGATGGAACCGTTCGGCCGCAACACGGCGCCGGCCGTGGCCCTGACCGCGATGATGCTGGTCAACGAAGGTCGTGACGAGCTGATGCTGGTGCTGCCGGCCGACCACGTACTGGACGACCAGAAAGCCTTGCAACGCGCCCTGGCCCTGGCCACCGTCGCCGCCGAAAACGGCGAAATGGTGCTGTTCGGCGTACCGGCCACCAAACCGGAAACCGGCTACGGCTACATCAAGTCCACCAATGACTCGCTGCTGCCCGAAGGCGTCAGCCGCGTCTCGCACTTCGTCGAAAAACCGGATGTGAAACGCGCCACCGAGTTCGTCCAGTCCGGCGGTTACTTCTGGAACAGCGGCATGTTCCTGTTCCGCGCCAGCCGCTTCCTGGAAGAGCTGAAAAAGCATGATCCGGACATCTACGACACCTGCCTGCTGACGCTTGAGCGCAGCGAACAGGATGCCGACACCGTCACCATCGACGAAGCCACCTTCGCCTGCTGCCCGGACAATTCCATCGATTACTCGGTGATGGAAAAAACCCAGCGCGCCTGCGTCGTGCCGCTGACCGCAGGCTGGAGCGATGTCGGTTGCTGGGCGTCGCTGTGGGAAGTGAATGACAAAGACGTCAACGGTAACGTCACCAAAGGCGACGTGGTCATTCAGGACAGCAAAAACTGCATGATCCACGGCAACGGCAAACTGGTGTCGGTGATCGGCCTGGAAAACATCGTGGTCGTCGAAACCAAGGACGCCATGATGATCGCCCACAAGGACTCGGTCCAAGGCGTAAAACAAATGGTCAACACCCTGAACGAACAGGGCCGCACCGAAACCCAGAACCACTGCGAAGTCTATCGTCCGTGGGGCTCCTACGACTCGGTCGACATGGGCGGCCGTTTCCAGGTCAAGCACATCTCGGTCAAGCCGGGCGCGTGCCTGTCGCTGCAAATGCACCACCACCGCGCCGAACACTGGATCGTGGTCAGCGGCACCGCCGAAGTGACCTGCGACGAAAACGTGTTCCTGCTCTGCGAGAACCAGTCGACCTACATCCCGATCGCTTCGGTTCACCGTCTGCGCAACCCGGGCAAGATTCCACTCGAGATCATCGAAGTGCAATCGGGCAGCTACCTGGGCGAAGACGATATCGAGCGCTTTGAAGATATCTACGGTCGCTCCACCCCGATCGAACGCGGCGTGTCGGTGAAAACCATCGCGCAGTAAGCGTTAAGCAAAACCAGAAGCCCCCGTCCAGTCCGCTGCGTTCCCTATCCGCAGCGGGTTGGGCGGTTTTTTGTTTAACTGACTAACTTAGCGCCAAACCTTATTGCGATTTTGGCGGAGCGCGGATTGATCGCCTCGGTCTGAACTTTCGAAACGTTCATCTTTTTTGACACATTCGTTATAGATTGCACCGTCAAGTAAGTACCTATCCCTCGCATATGGGGTAGTCGTCCTGCCGCACCAGTGCTCCCCACCTTCGACCCTGATTGTTCCTCGTCACCTTGCGTATCAGGGTGGACGACGGTTTGAACGACCGTTACCTCCGTCTTTCCTTTTTCCGTAAAAGTGCTTAATTCGGAGATACCGTAAATTTCTCGTTGCTCAGGCAATTTATACTTATCCGCCCTTTTCACAACAACAAAGAATCGTCGTTCAACGGACATATCAGGATGCCGGTTCGGTGAGTCCAGAGCGTTCGCCCCCTCCACAAAGGTGTCATTTGCGCTTCGCAACATGTAGCCCGAAACACTTTTTCCAAGGCTATTGTTAGATTCTTCTTTCACTCCGTTCTTGAGCGAAGAAACGTTAGAGCGCCGACTATAAATGTCCTTGTAGTTTTTCAGATTATTTTTTACCTCGTCACCTACCACCAGGTATTTGCTGTCCGAATTTACCTCCACGACCTTAAATTCACCTGACTTTTTATATTTCCCGGACGTGATATCAAGCACGCTGATTTTCTTCAGTTGAGCTAATTTCAGCGCCAGTTTCTCCTTCAACCCTACATTCACTACATAGTTCCCGGTGTTTTGCAGCCCATTCATATCCCATAACGTCATTGGGTTATTAATGACCATCGCATACAAATTAAGACCATCGACATCCCCCGCCGGATCCGGATTCAGCCAACGCTGCAACCACGGGATGTAATAGCGGTACCCGTAGTAATAAAGCCCCGTCGCATCTCGCTCCTTCCCCGAATACCGATCTGTTTTGTAATCCCCATCGGTGTCGTTCGGGCCGGCAGACCAAGCTGTTGCGCCAAAGGGGTAGTAAGTTTCCTGACTGATGATTTGCGCATCGTCGGTCAGTTCCACGTTGCAGGAGTTGAGGTGATCGATCAGGGTGAAGCGGTACTGATCGTTGACGCCTGACGGTGGAGCGCTTTCCCAATGCAGCACCCGAACACTATTGAGCCCGGCCTGCGCAATGATGACCTGTCGCACCTTCCCTGTGCCGCTGTCGGTGCGAATTTCCAACCCCGGTAAATAGCGGACTTCAGCCACCACGGTCCGAGCATTGGTCTGCAACGAGCGAATTTTGCGCACCCGCTGACCGCCGCCATCGTAGAGATAGTGCTCACAGTCATTGCGCCCGGACGCGCGCTCCACCGGGCAGACCGACGCCAGTTCATTACGCAGATTCCAGGTCAGAAACCGCCCCGGGTCCAGCTCCAGTAAATTACCGTTGGCATCGAATGCAGCGGCGATGTCCTCTTCCGTCGGCGGCACACCGTTGCGCCAGGGCAGGCAGCGATTGCTGTAAAGCGCGGCGGTCAATTCACGCCCAGGGTTTTGTGCGCCGACATGCGTCAACTTCAGCAGGTTGCCGCCCTCGTCGTAGCGGTAGGTCTGCTGGTAATTGCTGACCGCCGCCGGATCAGTACGAACGACCGATTCCGGCCCCTGGTTGGGGCTGCCCGCCTCCCAGCCAAACGCCTGGATCAACTGATAAAGACTGTCGTAGATAAAGCGACTGACGGGATCAATACGCTGATTGTTGAAGTAACGCACCGGCAGTGCCTTGTCTTCGATACTCAGCACATTGCCCATTCGGTCATAGGTGTAGAACAGATGTTGCAGCAGTCCGGCGCGATCGCTGTCCGCTCGCCGCTCCATCAGCCGACCATCCTCGGGGCCATACGTGAGCGTTGTTCGTACGCCATTACCCGCGACTTCGCGCAGGGTCTGTCCGTCGGCGTTGTACTCGATCTCGCTGACCAGTGTTTGCCAAGTGGTTTTGCCGCCCAGCTTCAAGGCGCTTTGGCGTAGCCGGGCATCAAGGGTGAAGGCAAAGACCTGGCAGTTCTGCCGGGCATCGACCGTTTCCAGCACATTCCCCAACGGCCCGTAACGCCACGTTGAAACGGCACCCGCGCCCGGCTCCAGCAGTGTTTGTCGATCCGCTATTCGCTCCGGCCAATCCGGTGCAACGGCGTCGAGGGTGAAGTGCTGAATGTGCCGGGTGCACTGGCCGGTGATCGCAAACGCCTCAAACAGCACGGTCCCGCCGGGACTGTCCTGACGAATCAACTGCCCGCATTGATTACGATCGCGGTTAACCGGATCGGCGCCACCATATTCCATACGTTCGGCACATCGGGGTGGCTGCGTGGCAACGTGCTCAAACACCGCCAAGGGACGAAGCCGCTCGTCGTAGTGAATCTCGCGTCGGGTACCGCGACTGTCCCAGCCTTGCAGCACTTCATTGGCCGGGCCGAGAAGGCTGGTCTGTGAGCCGGCATCGACACTGACCGTGCAGACGGGATGACCGGTCAGCGAATGCACGGTCGTGAGATTGGCAGGCGTGGAGAGATCGTCCTTTTGCGACGTCCACAGCCGCGGATCCCACAGCTTCCTTGCAAAACCTGCGGCATCGTAGGCGGTGCGATTGATGCGCGCCAGCGCGGTGGCGCTTTCGTCTTCGCGCCAATAATCAACCGAACGAACCGGCAGCCCTCGCGGATCGACGGCGAACAATCGGGGTGTGTTGTAGTGCATTCCTGCTGCCGCAGCCTGCATGCCGATTCGTCCCTGTTTGCCTGCGGTTATCTAACTCCGCATGCTCAGGGATGGCTACTGTCAGAAATTACAGTACCGACCAACGGTGATCGTGATTGATCCGTGAATGTCCATTCCGGCAGCCGTTCGGTAGGATGGTGGTCATGAGTTCAAGGAGCGTTCAAACATGTTCATCGGCGTCCTGCTGGTCATCACCTGGCTGATTTTATTGCTGCGCTACCCGGCCAAGGCGTTGCCCGTCTCTGTGGCGGCCGCCATCGGCCTGGGTCTGGTGGCCACGTGGGTGATCTGGATGGACAGCCGCGAGGTCAAGCAACTGGCGCGCCTGGAGTTACGCATCACCTACGCGCCCGAACACTGCCCGGCGGACCGCCCGTTGCAGCTGACCATGAACAATGGCAACGATGTGCCGCTGACCGAGTTGCGCTGGCGCGTTGCCGCGTACGCGCCGGGCGATACGGTGAATCTGGCCGACAATCAATACGCCGCCCCGCGCTATCGCGGCCCCGGCGAACTGCAGGCCGGCGCCAATTGGGAAGACTGCTTGCCCCTGCCGCCGCTACGCCCTGGCTATCGTCCGCAAACCCTGGAGTTTCGCGCCGAGCGTTTGCAGGGTAGTTTCTCCGACTGATCCCTATTTTTTTTGCACAAGGACCGCGCCATGCCCGTTGCGTTGATTACCGGTTGCTCCAGCGGCATTGGCCGCGCCCTCGCCGATGTGTTCAAAGGTGCCGGATACGAAGTCTGGGCCAGCGCCCGCAAGGCTGAAGATGTGGCTGTTCTGGCCGCCGCCGGTTTCACCGCCGTGCAACTGGACGTCAACGACGGCGCCGCGCTCGAACAGCTGAGCGAGCAGATCAACCAGCAACATGGCGGCCTCGACGTGTTGATCAACAATGCCGGTTACGGCGCCATGGGGCCGCTGCTCGACGGCGGCGTGCCGGCGATGCAGCGGCAGTTCGAAACCAATGTGTTTGCGATTGTCGGTGTGACACGCGCGCTGTTTCCGGTGCTGCGCCGTGCCAAGGGTTTGGTGGTCAACATCGGCAGCGTTTCCGGGGTATTGGTCACGCCATTTGCCGGCGCCTATTGCGCCTCGAAAGCGGCGGTGCACGCGTTGAGCGATGCGTTGCGCATGGAGTTGGCGCCGTTTGGTGTGCGAGTAATGGAAGTACAGCCGGGGGCAATCGCATCCAGCTTCGCCAAGAATGCCGGGCATGAGGCGGAGCAATTGATTACCGAGCAATCCCCGTGGTGGCCATTGCGTGAAGGCATTCGTGCGCGGGCCAAGGCGTCTCAGGACAAGCCGACACCGGCCCGGGAATTTGCCGAAGGTTTGCTCAAGGCCGTGCAGCAGGGTAAGCCACCGCGTCTGATTCGACTGGGCAACGGCAGCCGGGCATTGCCGTTGTTGGCGGGCTTGTTGCCTAAAGGGTTGCTGGAGGCGGGGTTGATGAAGCGGTTTGGGTTGACGGGGCAACTCTAAGACCGAGTCGACACCATCGCGGGCAAGCCCGCTCCCACAGGACCTGCGCTAAACCTGTGGGAGCGGGCTTGCCCGCGATGGCGTCAGAACGAACATTGAAAATTTCAGGGACACTTTGATGACCGACTACACCGAATACTTCGACGAAGTGATCCAGGCCCACATCGCCATCGAGCAATGGCTGGCCGAGGACCAGGACGAGTCCGCGCTTGAACGCCTGCTAACGCGTTTTTCGCCACAGTTTTCCATGATCTCGCCATTGGGCCGGGTGCTGGATTTCGCCGCGCTGAACGAGTTGTTCCTGCTGGCGGGCGGAAGGAAACTCGGGTTCAGGATCGAGCTCAGCGATTTACGGGGTATCGCGCTGTACGACGGTGGCGCGGTGGTGAGTTATCGCGAGCGGCAGACGGATGCGACGGGGCTGCATTCGGATCGACGCTCGACAGTGGCGTTTGAGAAGCAAGCGTCCGGCCCGGTGATCTGGCGGCATTTGCATGAGACGTTTTGCAAGCAGTAAGACCCGGGCACGTCGGATTGCAGCCGCGAAACACACAATTTAACGCTTGTCTACCTGTCAGAGTTGACAGTAGACGACCTCCATCACATCAGCTCAAAGTTGAGGCGCCGAAAACAGGCGAGTCATGAGGATGGGCCAGGGGCTCAATGCCTCATCTGAGATCAGTTTTCGTCCCGGCAACTGGAGCTCGATGAAGGAGGGAGTCGACATGATGGCCCAGCCCCTACCCAATATTCCCCACCACATAGCGCGAGACCGCCATGAAAGTTGGGATCCGGAGCAGATTAAATTCGCTACTCCAGGCAATGCCGGCGGCACTAAAACTGCCGTGGGCGACGGCCGGGTCTTTATGGTTGGCTGGTCAACATCACCTGACTGCCTGGATCCACACATAGAGATTCTGTGCATTGATAGCCGCGGAAGCTGGGACAAAAAATTCGGTGACGATGGACGAGTCATCGTCAAAAACACCAGTGGCTGCCATCCCTGCATTGGCGAATCCCCAGTGATTAGAACCCTTGCGGGCGGAAGCATTATCGTCGGAGCCAACTACGTAACAGCCCTGCTCAACGTTGAAACAGCAACGCTTCTCAAATTTGACGCACTGGGCTTCCCGGTAAAAACGTTCGGTAAAGAGGGACGGGTTGAAGTAAAACTGCCCGATGGAACAGCCTCCACCGCTCTGAAGGATTGCCACATCCTGTCCAACGGCCGGATTCTGGTCGCCGGCCATGCGCTGGCGCAGGACGAAATGAAACACGGTTTTGTGGCGATCCTCAATCCCGACGGGACGCCCAGTTCAAAGTTCGGCACTGCCGGAATCCTCCTGGTCAATGGCCAACATGCAGACACCGAATTCGATGCGTTGCGCAAAGCCTGACGGCAAGTAAGGCGCAGGCGAGCTCACCAAATGCTGCCTGCTATTCGGAACCCTGCTTCACCACCACCGTGCACGTAATCCCCGCCGCCAACAGCACCCCCTCCGGCACCTCATCAATGTGAATCCGCACTGGCACCCGCTGCGCCAGGCGTACCCAATTGAACGTCGGGTTCACATCCGCAATCAGCTCGCGACTTTCCGGGTTATCGCGGTCGTAGATCCCGCGAGAAATACTTTCCACATGCCCTTTCAACACTTCGCCGCTCATCAACTGCATGTCGGCCTTGTCGCCCACCCGCACGTGCGGCAGCTTGGTTTCCTCGAAGAAGCCATACACCCAGAACGAGTTCATATCGACCACGGCCATTTTCGCTTCGCCGATGCGCGCGTAGTCGCCCCGATGCACGTTGAGGTTCGTCACATAACCGTCCACCGCCGCGCGGACCTCGGTGCGTTTGAGGTTCAGTTCGGCCGCTTCCAGTTGCGCCTGGGCATGCTGGTAATCGGCCAGGGCCGAGTCGGCGATGTTGCTGGCGTCGTCGCGGTTTTCTTTGGAGATCACCAGGGCATCCATGTCGGCGCGGCGATGGGCGTTGACCTTGCGCATTTCCCACGTTGACTTGCGTGAACCCACCAATGCCTGCGCCTGTTTGACCGCGATGCGGTAGTGCTCGGGGTCGATGCGCATCAGCAAATCGCCCTTTTTCACCTGTTGGTTGTCGCGCACTGGCACGTCCACCACTTCGCCGGTGACGTCGGCGGCGACGTTGATGATGTCGGCGCGCACCCGGCCGTCGCGGGTCCACGGCGTGTCCATGTAATGCACCCAGAGGGTGCGGCCGATCCATAGGGCGAGGGCCAGCACCAACAGGGTGGCGAGCAGGCTGAAAAGCTTTTTCATCGGTGCCTTTTCTTCAGAAATAGAGAGTCAGTGGTAGACAGTCAGCGCCAGGGCGCCGAACAGACAGCTAAACAGGCTCAGGCGCAGCAGCGCCGGGTGCCAGAAAAAACGGTACAGGTCGAACCCGGACAGGAATCGGTCCAGCGCCCAGGCCAGCGCCGCGGCGATGAAAAACATCAGCGTCATGGTCGGCATGTACACGCCGTGGAAGGCGATTTCACGAGGCATGTTCAAGTCCTTGGGAATGGGTTGTTGCATAGGCGCTGAGCGGTGATTGCGGGTCGAGCAGCGACGTACGAATGAAGTGCAGATAGCTCTTCACCCGACGTAAAGCCGAGGTGTCGAAATGCGGTGCAAAGGGTTCGTCGGTGGCCTGCACACGACTGATGGCATGGTCGACCGCGATCAATCCACGCTCCAGATTGCTCTGGCTCGGTTGCAGAAACAGCCGCACCAGCGAGCGGCCCATCACGCGGATCGCATGGCGCCATGGCTGGGATTCTGCGTAAGCAGGATGCACCGGCAGAATTGCCTGTTCCTTGCGCAACTCGATGATCGCGTGGCCGACCTCCAGCACCACGAACATCCAGCGCAGCAAGTCCCGTTGTACCTGCGGCTGACCCACCGCGAGACCGTAGGCCTGATGCAGCAAGTCCCGGGTACGGCTTTCGAAACTCGAGGCCAGGCCCTTGAGCTTGCCGCTGATTGCATAGACCACTTGCCCGCGCAAATCCTGCTCCAGCCGACGCCACAGCCAGCGGCTGTTCGGCGGCAGAATGATCGCCCCGGCCGCGGCGCACACCAGCATGCCGAGCACCATGGCGATGTAGTCGTTGATGAACGCGTAAGGGTTGTAGACGGTGAGGTTGTCCGGCACTGAACCGGTGCTGAAGAAGATCAGCAAACCGAGGCCGACACCGGCGTATTGCGGCCGCGAAGTGAGGAACGAGCCGAGCACGATCACCGGTGCGAGCATCACGCACAGCAGTGGAAAACCGTCGATCCACGGGAAGATGAAAAACATCTCGACGAAGCCGATCAGCGCCCCGAGGAAAGTCCCGCACGCCATCTGGAATGCCATGCGCTTGGGGTTCGGCGTCGCGGCAGAAAGACCGACAGTAGCCGCGGCGATCAGCGTCATCGTCGCCCCGCTCGGCCACGCCGTCGCCACCCAATAGCTGCCGAGTACGACCAGAATGAATGCCGCACGAATCCCCGAAGCCGCCGAGGCCATCCAGTTGGTTTGCGGAGTGAAGGGCTCGTCCCATTGCTCCCGGGCATGGCTGTGATCGGCCAGCGAAGCGTGGGTCTGTGCATAACTGTGCAACTCGTCGACGAAGCGATAAAGCAGTTCGTACGCGGTGTGAAAATCGAGCTGCTCGGCGTCGCTCGGATCGCGCTCCTGAAAGATCGCCCGCAGGCTACGCACCCGCGTCGGCAGGTGCTCCTTGTAGATCGCCAATGCGCTGGTCAGGCGTGCGGCGTCGGGGCTGGTCAAGGCGCGACCGCTGAAGCCGTCGAGCAATTCCGCCAGGTCTTGCAACCCCGGTTTGATCGCCGCCACCACGTGATCGGTGCCGCTGCTGCGCAAGCGTTCGAGCAACTGGTGCAAGGCGTTGAACCGGGTGGTGATGCCCATGAATTCGCTGTTCAAACGACTGAGCCGGCCGTTGCGCCGACGCATGTGTGGGTCTTCGAACACAGTGACGCTGCGCAGCCCTTCCAGGCCGACCGCTTCGGCGATAAAGCGCACGTTGCTGGCTTCGAAAGCGTCCCGTTTGCTGCGACCGCGCAGGCCATCGGTGACGAACAAGGCGAACACACCGAAGCGCTGATACAAGGCGTTGCGCATCGCCGCGCTGGCGGTTTGCGGCAGGATCGCGGCGCTCACCACGGTGGCGCAGAGAATGCCCAAGGAGATTTCCAGCACCCGCCAAACCGCCGCCATGAAGGCGCCGTCCGGGTGGGCCAGCGCGGGCAAACCGACCATCGCGGCGGTGTACCCGGCGAGCACGAAACCGTAGGCGCGAAAGTTGCGATATCGCGCGGCGCCGGCCGAGCAGATCCCGACCCAGATCGCCAGCGAACCGAGGAACAGTTCGGTGTTCTGGGCGAACAAGGCAATCAACGCGACCATCACCGCCGACCCGGTCAGAGTGCCCAGGAAGCGGTAAAAGCTCTTGGCGAATACCTGGCCGCTTTGCGGCTGCATGACGATGAACACGGTGATCATCGCCGTGCGCGGTTGCGGCAATTCCAGGCGCATCGCCAGCCACAGGGTCAGGAACGCGGCGATCAGCACCTTGAAAATGTAGACCCAGGTCACGCCATCACTGCGTGCCCAGTCGAAGAAACCCCGGCGCCATTCAAGGGAATACAGCCAGCGCAGAGGTGCGGGCGAGGGAGTCATGGAATCCTGCTCATTGATATTCAGCCAGATGAGATCCCTGTGGGAGCCAGCCTGCTGGCGATTGCAGTGTGTCAGTCGATGCTGATGTCACCTGACGCACTGCAATCGCCAGCAGGCTGGCTCCCACAGGGTTTGTGTTCACTTAAGTAGCATCGGGGTTTTCGGTGCCTGGGTCCGGCTGTCTTCCGGCACATCGTTACCTGCACCAAGCCCTCCACCGAGCGCCGTCACCAATTCAGCATGAGCACTCAGCCGCGCCGCCTGAACCCGCTGCTGCACCTGCTGTTGCTTGAACAACAAAGTCTGCGCATTGAGCACGTTGAGGTAATCGGTGAGCCCGCGCTGATACGCGATCATCGCGATGTCGTAAGTCTTCTGCGCGGTGGCCACGGACTCGGCGGCGAAGGTTTGCTGCTTGTCCATGGACTCGCGGCGGATCAACTGGTCGGAGATGTTTTTCAGCGCGTTGACCAGCGTCTGGTTGTACCGGGCCACGGCAATGTCGTACCCGGCCGAGGCTTCGCCCAGCTCCGAGCGCAAGCGCCCGCCATCGAAGATCGGCAACGAGATCGCGGGACCGACGCTGTAGTTGAGTTTCTTGCCGGTCAAAAACTCCAGCGCACCGCCGCCAGTGGCCATGTAGCCGAGGCTGCCGACCAGATCGACGTTGGGGTAGAAACCGGCGTGGGCGACATCGATGCCCCGCGCCTGGGCCGCCACTTGCCAGCGACTGGCAACCACGTCCGGGCGTTGGCCGAGCAATTGCGCGGGCAAAGACGACGGCAGTTTCAGCGGCGCGGCCAACGATAACGTGGGCCGCTGCAACTGCGCGCCCTCGCCCGGGCCTTTCCCTGCGAGAGCTGCAAGCTGGTTGCGGCTTAGGGCGATTTCTTCGTCCAGCGCGTCGATCTGGCGATGGGTTTCCGGCAGCGGGGCTTCCGCCTGGCTGACTTCGAAATGGGTGCCGATGCCACCGCTCAGGCGTTTTTGCGCCAGATCGAGAATCTGCTGCTGCTGTTTCAGGGTCGCCTCGACAATGTCCCGCTGCGCGTAATGCAACGACAGTTCGATGTAGGCGCGCACGATGTTGTTCTGCAGTTCGAGCTGAGCCAGACGCGCTTCGGCGGCCGTCATGTGCGCCATGTCCACGGCGCGCTCGGTGGCGTTGCTTTCGCGGCCCCAAAGGTCGAGGGCGTAGCTGAAACCCAGCGCGGCGTTGTTGTCCCAGGTCGTCGAGTTGGCCAACTCGCCCGGTCCATAAAACTGATCCGTGGGCCAGTTGTGGCGCTTGAGGGTGGATTCGCCATTGATCTGCAACGACTCGGCGGACTCGGCGATACCGGCCATGGACTTGGCCTGCCGCACCCGCGCGGCGGCCATGGCCATGGTCGGGCTGCCTTGCACGGCGAGGTCGATCCAGCGGTTCAATTGCGGGTCGCCATAGGCCTGCCACCATTGCGCGGTTGGCCAGTGAGCGTCCTGCGCGGCGCTCTGGATGGCGTCGTCGGTGGCCAGTGAATTGGCCTCCAGTGCCTGGCCCTGCGGGGCAATTCCTCCGGTTCCGATGCAGCCGCTGAGGGTCAGGGATAAAGCCAGAACACTGAGCGTCTGAAGCGCTCTGTTGATGCGACGCGGCACTGCTGAAAATTCCTGAAATGGAGAAGGCACGATATTGGTAGAGCGGGCAACGCGATCTTTGTGGGAGCGAGCTTGCTCGCGATGAGGCCGTTACGGCTGACATTGATGCTGCCTGCCCCACCGCCATCGCGAGCAAGCTCGCTCCCACAGGGTTTCATGCAGCGACGCAATTCTAGGGGTGGGTCTTAGTGGCGATAAGCTGGGAATCCTGTGAATCTTTGTTACCGTTAACGCGATAATCCCTTGGTCGGGGTCTCAGTCTCTGAAACCTTGTGTCACAATTTGCCATCGCACCCGAGAGCACCCCATGGACACTTTGCAAAACATGCGCGCCTTCAGTTACGTGGCCGAGGCCGGCAGCTTCACCGCCGCCGCCGTGCAACTCGACACCACCACGGCCAACGTCTCGCGCGCGGTCTCCAACCTGGAAGCCCACCTGCAAACCCGCCTGCTCAACCGCACCACCCGCCGCATCGCCCTGACCGAGGCCGGCAAGCGCTATCTGTTGCGCTGCGAGCAGATCCTGGCCTACGTCGAAGAAGCCGAAGCCGAAGCCAGCGACGCCCACGCGCGCCCGGCCGGGCAGCTCAAAGTGCACACCATGACCGGCATCGGCCAGCACTTCGTGATCGACGCCATCGCCCGCTATCGCAAGACTCACCCGGACGTGACCTTCGACCTGACCATGGCCAACCGCGTGCCGGACTTGCTCGACGAGGGCTACGACGTGTCCATCGTGCTGGCCAGCGAACTGCCGGACTCGGGCTTCGTCTCCCAGCGCCTGGGCATCACCTACAGCATCGTCTGCGCCTCGCCCGCTTATGTGAAAGCCAACGGCTGCGCACACAAACCCAGCGACTTGCTCAACCACGCGTGCCTGCGTCTGGTGAGCCCGGTGATCCCGCTGGAGAAATGGACCTTCGACGGTCCGGAAGGCCAGGAAATGGTCACCATCAATAGCTCGCCATTCCTGGTGAACTCGGCTGACGCGATGAAAACCGCGATCATCAGCGGCATGGGCGTCGGCGTGTTGCCGGTGTACGCGGCGATCGAAGGCTTGCGCAACGGCACGCTGGTGCGAGTGATGCCGAACTACCGCTCGCAGGAACTGAATCTGTATGCGATCTACCCGTCGCGGCAGTACCTGGACGCAAAGATCAAGACGTGGGTCGAGTACTTGCGCGGGTCACTGCCGGAAATACTGGCGGCGCATCAGGCGGAATTGGTGGCGTATGAATTGAGTGGGAGTCTGGGCGGGGTTCGGGTGGCGAACTGATTTCACGGTCCTACAGACGCGGTGATTTTGGGGAATGTTTCCGACGGGTTCTGTCGGTTGTTGGGTCGGACGGGAAATGGGTAGGCTTTGTGGGTCGCTGCAAAATCAGCGGCCAGGCTTGGAAACCTGGATATTCCCATCACAGCACATGGCATACTGCGGCGCTTTTTTCTGCACGCAATTCCTTGTTATGGCGGCTGTGCGCGGGAGACCTTCGGGTCTGCCGGTTTTGGTGGGATATCCGGTTTTCCAGACCGCGCATGGCTGCCACCCTTTCGCTTGGAAACGAAAATGGCAGCTCGATTAATCCCATATCGAGTAATTTTTTATGATCAAAGAAACACCGAACCCTCCGGAAACCGACGACGTTTCCCCCTACGAATCCCTCGATTCCAAAAAACTCAACGAAGCCGCCGAACGCGCGCTGGATCACTACCTCAACCCCGCCGCCCTCAAATCCCCTGCCAACCGCAAACCCAGCACGATGTTTTTGATCGCACCGGACATCAAAGACGAAGACCTGCTGGCCCACACCTGCGAGTCATTGGCCCAGGCCAGCGTGATGGCGAGCGACTTCGCGGACTATCTGGAAGGCCCGCACCGGCACAAGGCGATGGCCATTCAACAGATCGTCATGCTGGCTGAACTGGCCGCAAACCGGATGCTGGATAACGTCGCCATACCAAAACCTGCGCCGCACAGCTAATCCCTGAGGGAGCAAATCCCCCTGTGGAAGCGAGCCTGCTCGCGATTGCGGTCCGACATCCGGCATTGATGTTGGCTGACACTCCGCCATCGCTGGCAGGCCAGCTCCCACAAGGGTTTGGTGTACACCTGCAAGAGATTGGTTAGCTGTCAGGCCGCCATCGCTGGCAGGCCAGCTCCCACAGGGGGTTGGTGTACATCTGCAAGAAATTGGTCGGCTGTCAGGCCGCCATCGCGAGCAGGCTCACTCCCACATAAAGCAGATCGACGTACACCCGCTTCTCACCACTCATCAGGCCGAGCGTTAGCTCGCCTGCAGCTCTTGATCTTGATCCACCCGCCCCGTCGGGAGGCTGAGTGGAGGTGTTCATCCGGGGAGTGGCGCGCAGCGCCGTTCGACGCAGTCGAACACGCTGCATGTAGGTCGTCGCGAAGCAGACCGGAGGGCAGTGTCCCCGGATGGATACCGGAGCGAAGGAACGCCGAGCCCAGGCGAGGGGCCGGACGTTTGGGGCGAGCCTTTTTTTGCTTACTTTTTTTTGGCGTTTGAAAAAAAAGTGAGTCGCCGTAAGGGCGAAACCGCCAGCAACCGTAACCGCAGGAATGGATATGTACCCGGTCAACCACAACATGGTCGGCCCGAAGGCCGCCATCGCTGGCAAGCCAGCTCCCACAGAAACTCCCAGTCAATCCGCAGACTCGCACAACAACGGAGAAGAATGTTAGCGTGCTTGGCATTCACCAAGCCCCGACGAGCCCTCCTCCCATGAAAAAGACCGTCCTCGCCTTCAGCCGCGTCACCCCGGAAATGGTCGAGCGCCTCCAGCAAGACTTCAACGTCATCGTCCCCAACCCGAAAAACGGCGACATCAACGCCCAATTCAACGAAGCCCTGCCCCACGCCCACGGCCTGATCGGCGTCGGTCGCAAACTCGGCCGCGCGCAACTGGAAAACGCCGCCAAACTCGAAGTCGTCTCCAGCGTCTCCGTCGGCTACGACAACTACGACGTTGCCTACTTCAACGAACGCGGGATCATGCTGACCAACACCCCAGACGTCCTCACCGAAAGCACCGCCGACCTGGCCTTCGCCCTGCTCATGAGCAGCGCCCGCCGCGTCGCCGAACTCGATGCCTGGACCAAGGCCGGCCAATGGCAAGCCACCATCGGCGCACCACTGTTTGGCTGCGATGTACACGGCAAAACCCTGGGCATCGTCGGCATGGGCAACATCGGCGCCGCCATTGCCCGTCGCGGTCGCCTGGGCTTCAACATGCCGATCCTCTACAGCGGCAACAGCCGCAAGACTCAGCTGGAACAAGAACTCGGCGCGCAATTCCGCAGCCTTGACGAACTGCTGGCCGAAGCCGATTTCGTCTGCCTGGTCGTCCCGCTCAGCGAAAAAACCCGACACCTGATCAGCCACCGCGAACTGGCCCTGATGAAGCCAAGCGCCATCCTCGTCAACATCGCCCGCGGCCCGGTCGTCGATGAACCTGCCCTGATCGAAGCGCTGCAAAACAACCGCATCCGCGGCGCCGGGCTGGACGTCTACGAGAAAGAACCACTGGCCGAGTCGCCGTTGTTCCAGCTGAAAAACGCGGTGACATTGCCGCACATCGGCTCCGCCACCCATGAAACCCGCGAAGCCATGGCCAACCGCGCGCTGGGTAACCTGCGCAGCGCTCTGCTGGGCGAGCGGCCACAGGATCTGGTCAACCCGCAAGTCTGGAAAGGCTGACTAAAACGGGCAGACACTATAAGTGCCTGCCCGTTTCTTTACACAACTTGCAATTCAGTCAACCGACGAAAAAAAGTTAAGCACTTTAGACTCTCCTTTACTTGCCCGACCCCGGACTATGTACATGGAGAACAATTACCTTGAACAACTACACAACTGAAAAGATCATCAGAATCAGCAAAATTGCACTGATGGCTTATATAAGCTTTTTTGGACTTTTGGTGATGTATAGCAACTTCACCGACTACACCACAAACTACGAATATGTCGCCCATGTCCTGAGCATGGACACAACCTACAACAACGAACGAACAACCTACCGGGCCATCACTTCGCCCATGTTGCACCATCGCATCTACTGGCTCATCATCACCCTCGAAGTGACCTACACCATTTACTGCCTGTTAGGCACTTACCACCTTTATCGAAAACTGAATGCGTCTGCCCGTGAATTCCATGAAGCAAAAAAATTCTCGATCATGGGTCTATTAATCGGTTTATTCATCTATTACGTCTGCTTGCAGGTCGTGGGCGTCGAATGGTTCGACATGGATAGATCGCAAACATGGAATGCCAAGGATTGGGCTCGGCATATTGTCGATTTCATGTTGCCGTTACTGATGTATATCGCGTTAAAGATTGAGCGCTGAACAGTAACGCGCTCGACCTCCAGATTTGTCAGACCAGATTGCCAGTCCGCTGCAACACTCGCGCCCTGGGCTTGCGAAAGACCAGCACGTTGCCCAGCATCACCAACACCAACCCGACCAATGCCGGTGCGGTCCATTGATAACCTTCGGCAAATGCCGAGACATTCAGTGCCACGACCGGGAACAGCACGGTGCAATAGGCCGCTCGCTCCGGCCCCATACGCCCGACCAGCGTCAAGTACGCGGTGAAGCCGATGACCGAACCCGGAATCACCAGGTACAGCAGCGAGCCGATATAGCGCGCGTTCCATTCCATGTCGAATGGAATGCCCCTGACCAGGCACCACACCGACAACATCGCAGCGCCATACGCCATGCCCCAGGCGTTGGTGGTCAGCGGCTTCAAACCGGCCTTCTGTTGCAGGCTCGAGAGCATGTTGCCGGCCGAGAAACACAGGGTGCCGAGCAGCGCCAAACCCAGGCCGAGCAAGGTTTCCGGGCTGGCGGTATGACCGGCCAACTCGGGCCAGAACAGCAAGCCAAGGCCGAACAAACCCAGTGCACCGCCCATCAACACGTTGCGGGCGATTTTCTGACCGAAGAACACCCGCGCATTGAGTGCATTCCACAACGTGGCGGTGGAAAACACCACGGCGACCAGACCGCTGGGTATCCACTGACTGGCGGTCAGGAAGCACATGAAGTTGATGCAGAACAGGCACAGTCCCTGAGCCAGACAGATCAAATGCCCGCGACGGTTCATCACTTGCAGGCGTCGGCTGAGCAGCAACAGGACGAACAGCACCAGCGCAGCAAGGCCGAAGCGATAGACGATCGACACGGGAATGGCCACCACGCCCAGCTGCCATTTCAAGGCAATCCAGGTGGTGCCCCAGATCAGCACGGTCAACAAGTACAACGAAAGGTTCATGGCGACAGCTCCGGAATGGGCAATGCGGTGTGGTGAGCGAGCTTGCTCGCGCCGGGCTGCGTAGCGGCCCCATCCTGGCAAGTTTCTCCAGTTATTGTGAGTGCTGCGCACTCAAGCGGGAGCAAGCTCCCTCGCCACAGTGCATTGCCTGATTAGGGATCCAGTGTGCTGCGCTGATCGTGGGCGCACTTGCATAAACTTGCGCTTTTGTCGTGGCAGAGGCTGGCAGCGCAAAGTCTACGGAGTAGGATGCAAGGCGTCGGAGAGAAAGCGATCATGCCCGCACTGGAAACCCTGCAAGTCTTTCAAGCCCTCAACCGCTCGCCCAATGCTCGCCTCGAGCACAGCGCCGAGCTCGGTGACGGCATGGCTGCAGCCTTGTGGAGCAACCATCACGATGCCCAGGACTATGAGGCGCCAAGCCACCACACCTTGTCCTGCTACATCGCCGGCGGCACCGGCACTTTCCGTCGCGACCAGCCCGGCACCAAGGGCGGCCCGGACAAGCTGTGCATCCTGCCGGCCGAGCATCAGTCAGGCTGGGTAATCAACGGCGACATTCGCCTGGCCCACGTGTATTTCAGCCCCGAGCAATTCGCCCTCGGCTGCGTCACGCTGCTGGACCGCGAGCCGCGCGAACTGCAATTGCGCGAAGCGACTTTTCTTGATGACCTGGCACAAGCCCGGCGCTTTCGGCAGATGCTCACGCTCAACTGGGACGAACCCGGCGAACGCTTGCTCACCAGCAGCCTCGCTCACGAAATGCTCAGCCACGTGTTGCTCGGCCAGGTCGGGATGCGTGAGGGCTTGCGGCTCAAGGGTGGACTGGCGGCGCATCAGCGGCGGCAGTTGGTGGAGTTCATCGACAATCAATTGGCCGAGGCGATCAGCCTGGGTCAATTGGCGGCGCTGTGTGCGCTGTCGGAATATCATTTCGCGCGGATGTTCCGGGAAAGCTTTGGCTTGCCGCCGCATCAGTATGTGTTGGCGCGGCGATTGAGTCGGGCGCAGGAGTTGTTGCGTTCGACTTCGCAGCCTCTGGGGGAGATTGCATTGGCGTGCGGGTTTGCCAGTGCAAGTCATTTCACCAATCGGTTTCGGCAGGTTTTGGGTGGGACGCCTGGGGAGTATCGGCAGGCGTTTTTGCGTTAATCCCGAAGATCATCAGTGGCTATCAGGCCGCCATCGCGGGCAAGCCCGCTCCCACAGGACAGGTGGCGAACCCATCTTTTGCGAACGACACTATCCCTGTGGGAGCGGGCTTGCCCGCGATGAACGATGACGCGGTTTTTCGTCAAAACTCCAATGTGCTGGACAGTGAGATCTGCCGCGAATCCCCCATCGACACAAAGAACCGGCTCGCCGCCGAGGTGTAGTACGTGCGGTCAAACAGGTTCTTCACGTTGAGCTGAAACTTGACCTTCTGCCCTTCAACCTTGGTGTCGTAGGTCGCGAAGGCATCGGCCACGGTGTAGCTCGGCAGGTCGAAATCGTTCACGGCGTTACCCGCCCGCTCGCCGACATACCGCGCGCCTGCACCGACCCGCAATTGATCGCCGCCGACAATGGTCCCGAAGTCATAGACCGCCGACAACGAGCCACTGTTCTTCGCGACGTTTTGCAGTTTTTTGCCCTTGTAAACCGGGTCTTCGGTGACTTCGGCGTCGGTGTAGGCATAGCTGCCGATCATGCTCCAGCGATCGCTGAGCTGGCCGGTCAAGTCCACTTCCAGACCACGGGAGCGCACTTCGCCGGCGGCGCTGTAGATCGTCACCGGACCTTCGGAGTTGGCCACCAGCACGTTGCGTTTCTTGATGTCGAACAGCGCGACGTTACCGGTCACGCGGCCCGGCATGTCGAGCTTGGCGCCGAGTTCCCAGGACTTGGCTTCTTCCGGCGCCACGCTGCCGTCGAGCACGGTGCTGCTGCCGCTCAATGGCGCGATGGTCGAGTTGGGTTTGAACGATTCGGTGTAGCTGCCGTAGAACGACAGTTCATCGGTGAAGCGATAGACCAGACCGGCACGCGGTACCCATTTCTGGCCGTTGCTGTCGGTGTTGGCCTGGAACGGCACGCCTTTGCCGGCGTACTGGTCGTATTCCTGGAAGCGTGCGCCCGCGACGAAAATCCATTGATCGGTGAGGTGGATCGAGTCCTGCAGGAAGATCGAATCGCTGCGCAGCTCATCGGTCTGCGCGCTGTCCGCCGGGCTGACCGTGGTGCCGGCGACCTCGCGGCCATAGACCGGGTTGACGTAACTGAAGGTGCTCAGGCTTCTCTGGCGAATCAGGTCTTCGCGGTAGATCTTGCGGTATTCGTCATCGACGCCGAACACCAGGTCATGCTGCATGCCCAGCGCGTTCACTTTGCCCTCAAGGCTGGCGGTGGTGAAACGGTCGGTGCTGATGGCGTTCTGGGTGCCGTCCATGCTGCGGGTCAGCGTGCCGCGTCGAGTGTCGATGGCGGTGACGCGCACCTGGCTGGCGTCGTAGGTTTCACGGTTCCAGCTGTAGCCGAAGTGGGCGTTCCAGTTGTCGTTGAGCTCGTGATCAGCCTCGAAGTGGTACAGGTCCGAGCGGCCTTCCATGTTGTTGAACGGCTCGTCGAGGCGCTCATTGCGCGAGATGTCCAACGGGTGATTGGTGCGCGGGTCGATGACCGTGCCGCGATCGAACGGGGTCAGGAACTCGCGGTGTTCGTAGGAGAAAAGCAGCTTGGTGCTTTCGCCGAACCAGGCCAGCGACGGTGCCACCAGCGTCTCGCGGTGGGTGCCGAAGTTGCGCCAGTAATCTTCGTCTTCGTGGTCCAGCACCATGCGGTAAGCGAAACCGGAATCACCGAGGGCGCCGGTGCTGTCGAGGCCGCCGCCGCTGCCGTTTTTACCGTCGCCGTAGGTCGAACCGCGCAGCGTCAGGGCGTTGTATTGCTCCAGTTCGGGTTTCTTGCTGACCATGTTGACCACGCCGCCCGGGTCCTGAATACCGTACAGCAGCGAGGCCGGGCCCTTGAGCACTTCGACCCGGTCCACGGTCGCGTTCATGCCTCGGCCCTGCACGATCGGCATGCCGTCGCGCATGATCGAGCCGTTGCGGTTGTCGCCGAAACCGCGGGTCATCACCGAATCCTGGGTGCTCGCCAGCGTGTTGCCCTGAGTGATGCCGCTGACGTTGGCCAGCGCGTCATCCAGATTGCGCGGTGCCTGATCGCGAATCACCTGGGCCGGGATGACGTTGACGGTCTGCGGGATTTCCTGGAGCAAGGCCGACGAGCGCATCACCGAACTGGTGGGCGGCGGCTGATAGCTCATGGTTTGATCGGCCACCGAGTTGATGGTGGTGGTGCCCAGATTCAACGTGCCGGCGGTGGGCAGCGGTTCAAGCACCAGGGTGTGAGCGTCGCTACGGCGGAAGGTGAAACCCGAACCGCCGAGCAAACGCTGCAGGGCCTGCTCGGCGTTCAACTGGCCATTGACCGCCGGGGCGGTGAGACCGTACGGCGCTTCATCGGTGTAGACCACGCTGATGCCAGTGACCCGGCTGAAGTCGCTCAAGGCCTGGGGCAGCGGCTTGGCAGCGATAGCAAAACTGAACTGCGTAAGCGGCTGCGTGTTGGCCGCCTCAGCGGCGGATGCGACGCTCGATGGCAGCAAGGCCAACGCCGAGATACACAGTGCAGAAGCACCCAACCACTGTTTGACCGAACCCGATTTTGCCCTGGACTTCATTGCTCAATGACCTGTGTAGAACCTACGGGATGCGAATGACTCGCAGTTTCAGTCACTACACGGATGGGGGTTGGGTTTACCTCATCAAAATTCTGAAAATAATTTTATTGGGGGGTCAGTGGTGTTGGGTTTGACGCCTTCGCGGGCAAGCCTCGCTCCTACAAGGTTCGCGCAAACTTGTAGGAGCGAGGCTTGCCCGCGAAGGCGCCAGTTGCCTCACCGCACAATAATCAGATGCCCCAAAACGCTGGTCTGCTCAAACCCCAACACACCCTGCAACGAACTCAACACCGCCTGCGGATCCTTGCTGGGGAAACTGCCACTCACCCGCCGCGCCGCCAGTTCATCATTGAGCAACACAATCCGCCCCGGGTAATACCGCCCCAAATCCTGCACCACCTCGGCCAGGGTGACCTTGTAGTAATTGAGCCAGCCCTGACGCCACGCCAACTGCGCTTCACTGTCGACGGCATGCAGTTTTTCCGCCGAGCCTTCGCCATACGCCACTTGCTGGCCAGCGCTCAGAACCTGCTGCTCGGCGTGATTGTCCGCGGTCACGCCGACCCGCCCGGACAGCACCGTGACCTGCGCGCCATGGGGTTGCAGGCGCACTTCGAACTGCGTACCGAGCACCCGCGCCTGGCCCTTTTCAGCGTCCACCACAAACGGATCGCCCGTGTGGGTCACGCTGAAAAATCCGGCACCGCGACGCAGCTGGACGTGGCGCTCACCGCGACTGAAATCCACGGCGATGGCGCTGTCGGCATCCAGCGTGACTTGCGACTGATCGGCCAGCGTCACGGTGCGGATTTCCCCCGGTGCAGACACGTAGTCCGCCCCCAGATCATAGATCCAGCGCGTCGGCTGCCAACCTGCGCCAAGGCCGATCATCAACACCAGGCACGCGGCCATGGCCAGCGCGCCAGTCCAGCGCCGCACACGGGTGCGGCGGGACCGGTTCATGGCACTGAGGTAACCCTGCAAGGCGAACGCGTCTTCGTCGGCCAAGGTTCGCGCCGGCTCTTCGCTCAATTCCCACAGCACTTGCGCCTGGGCGTAAGCCTCGGCGTGGGCGGGATCAGCCTGCAGCCAGCGGCTGAACGTGAGTTGATCGCCGCCGCTGGGCTGGTCGTGCAGCAGGCTCAGCCAGGCAAGCGCGGCCTGCTCCTGAGCGGGCGTCGGGATGACGCGGTCGAGCTGATTCACGGTGCTTTCCTTGGCGTGCGCGTTGGCGGTTCCTGCAGGCTGGCCTTGCAGGCATCGAGGGCGCGCATCATATGTTTTTCCACGGCGCTTTGGGACAGGCCCATGGCCTTGGCGATCTCGGCGTATTTGCGGCCATGGATGCGGTTGAGCAGAAAGATCTGCCGGGTGCGTTCCGGCAACGCGCGCAACGCCGCTTCGACGTGACGCAGATCGTTGCCCGCCTCCAGTGCCGCTTGTGGTTCGCTGCCCTGGCTGTCCGGTTGATCCGGCATCCAGCCTTCGTTGACCCGAACCCGCGTGCCTTCGCTGCGCAAATGGTCGATGGCGATGTTGCCGGCGCAACGCAACAGGTAAGTGCTGAGCTCCTCGACCTGCACCAGCGGCCGCCGCCAGAACCGCAGGAACAAATCCTGGACCAGGTCGGCGGCGGTCGCTCGGCAGCCGACACGCCGACTCACCAGCGCTTCCATCTGCGAACGCTGGGACAGGAACACCTGAAGAAAATGTGCACGGGCGCCGCGATGCTCTTCATCGTGTGCTTCAGGTGGATTGGTGATCATCATTGCGCAAACACGGCGACGGGGCTGGCGAGCAGGCTCAACCCGGCCAACGCCAGGGCCAGGCGCGGGCGATACGGCATCAACCACACCAGCAGCAAGGCGCTGAGCATCAACACCGCGAACCACTCCACCAGCCCAAGGCCCCAGCCGGTTTGCGACACCGCCGCCCATAAGGAAGCCGCCAGCAGCAACCAGCCGCTCAGCTTGAATGCTTTACGCCGCAGGGCCGACGACTTGCGCCCCAGCAGGTCGACGTGATGCCGGTCCATCGACAAACACAGCGCGGTGAATCCGCCGTAGCACAGCAGCAAGGCCAACAGCATTCAGTTCACCTTCTGCTCAAGCGTGATCGGTCGGGCGCGTTCTTTGGCAATGCGAACGGTCTGCCCGGTGCGCTGCATTTTCCACGCGGCCCAGGCCAGGAACAGGCCACTGCCCAGGCAGGTCAAATCGAACCCGGCGAGCGTCCAGTCGCCTTCAGCCAGCGTCACACCCAAGTGGTACGGCGTGGTCAGCGCGTTCAATAGCGGCACGCCGCAGAACAGCACCGCGGCCAACGCCAATTGTTCGACCCACGCCGTGCGACCACGGCGGATCACCGCGTGAATCACGCTAAAGCCCCAGACGATGAAGAAGCTGTTCACTTCCCAATCCGACCGAGTGGCCATCTCAACCGGCAGCAACCGATTGGCCCAGAAGAACGCCGCCACTGCGACCACCAGCCCGGACATGCTGGCGATGTTCAGCACTTCCACCAACCGCAGTTCGAAGGGCATCACGGCGCTTTTCGCATGCTTGAGCTGGCGCTTGCCGAGCCAGACCACCAGCCCGGTGCCGATCAATGCGGTGCTCGCCAGACCGAAAATAAAGTACAACCAGCGCAACACCGGGCTCGCAAAATGGCCCATGTGCAAACCATAAAAACTGCCGGCAATCGCCATCGGCATCGGTTGCTGTGGTGTGGCGCTGAGTTGTTGCCCGGTCACGCCGTTGAACGTCACCGCGCTGCCCGCGTCATGCACCACCCGATCCGCGCCGTCACGCACCAGCACCACCGAGGCGTTTGCATCCCCAGGATTGTTCACCGTCAAGCGCTCCACACGACCGCCCGCCCATTGCTCGCGTGCCCGTTCCAACAGTGGCGCCATGGGGGCCAACTGCCCCGGTTTTCCCGCCAGTTCCGGTGTACTGGAGGCTGGAAACACATCGTCGAAAAACGCCCGGACATCCCCTTTGTACGAGGCCAGAATGCTCGCCGGCATCACCATCGACATGAAAATCACCAGGCTGCTGTAGGTGATCATCAGGTGAAACGGCAGCACCAGAACGCCCACGGCGTTGTGCCCGTCCAGCCATGAGCGCTGGCCTTTGCGCGGGCGGAAGGTGAAAAAGTCCTTGAAGATTTTCTTGTGGGTGATGATCCCGGTGATCAGGCCGATGAACATCACCATGGCCGCGATGGTCGACAACCAGCGGCCCCACGGATAAGGCATTTGCAACTGGAAGTGGAAGCGATAAAAGAAGTCGCCGCCCATCGTCTCGCGGCCCTGCACTTCGGTGCCGGTTTGCGGGTCGAGCAGTTTTTCAGTGAAACGGCCGCGCTCACCGGGATTGGGCGGCGACTGCTGCCAGCGCACCGACAGGCCCGGTTCCCGGGCACTCGGCAAATCGATGAGCCAGCGTGAGGCGCCTGGGGCGTGTTGCTGCAGATAGTCTTGCGCCAGCGTCAGACTGGTTTCGGCAGTGACCGAACGCGCCGGTATTTCGGGCTGCATCCAGTGGCTGATCTCGTCCTTGAAATAGGCGAGCGTACCGGTCAGGAAAATCGCGAACAGCAACCAGCCGAAGGTCAACCCGGCCCAGGTGTGCAACCAGGCCATCGCCTGACGAAATCCTTCTTTCATGCGTGGCCCATCCAGTACGCCAACCCTGAAACAGCTGTCAGCACCAGACCCGGAACGATCAACCCGAACCAGGCCTGCCACGCGCTGCGACAGGCAAAACACCAGAGCACCGCGACCAGATAGACCAGAAACGAGATCATCATCCCGGTCACCACCGCTTCGGCGCGGGCCATCGGCAACCACAAACTAAGGCTGACACTGGCCAGCGCCGCGACGATATAGCCGCCCAACACCGCAGCCAGCACTCGCGAAGTGACGGCCAATCGATAGAAAACGGGAAGCGTGCTGATTTTGCCTTTCATGTTTCGACCTTGAAACCGGGTGAGGCCGCGTAAAAGTCACGGGCCAGCAAGCGCGCAATATTAATGATAAATATTCTCATACGCAAAACAGTTCCGATTGCCGGGGGCATTGCACACCCCTACAATGCGAACAATTCTTGTTCTCTAACGTATCCGTTTGTGTCGGAGTGGTTCTGTTGCAGCCCGCCAATCCCGTCGAAATCCTCTATCACGCCCACCACAACTGGCTCACCGGTTGGTTGCGGCGCAGGCTTGGCTGCCCGGACAGTGCGGCGGACCTGGCTCAGGACACGTTCATTCGCGTGCTGACCGCCCGGGAAACACCGCAGATCATCGAGCCGCGAGCATTCCTGACCACGATCGCCAAACGCGTGCTGTTCAACCATTACCGTCGCCATGATCTGGAACGCGCCTACGCCGAAGCACTCGCACAAATGCCTGAGGTGTACGCGCCGTCCGAAGAAGAACGGGCGATCATCCTGCAAACCCTGATGGAGCTGGATCAGTTGCTGGACGGTTTGCCGTGTCTGGTCAAACGCGCCTTTCTGCTGGCGCAGGTCGATGGCCTGACTTATCCACAGATCGCGGCGGAACTGGGCATTTCCATTGCCACGGTCAAACGCCACTTGAGTAAAGCAGCCATGCGCTGCTATTTCGCGCTATGAACGGTACTCCGGACTTTTCTTCCCAAGTCGCCGAACAGGCCGTGCACTGGTTGATGGAAATGCAGCAAGACCCGCTGAACCCGCGCCAGCAACAGGCCTGGCAGCAATGGCACGATGGGCACAGCGAGCATCAACGGGCGTGGGAACATATCCAGCGGGTCAATCAGCGACTTCGCGGTTTGTCTTCGCCGCTGGCCCACGCGGCGCTCAATGCGCCGAAGTCCGGCAGCCGACGTCAGGCGTTGAAACTGCTGCTGATTCTCGGCGCAGGTTCCGCGGTCACCTGGGGCATGCGCGAACACAACGTGCTGCCGCCGTTGCTCGCTGATTACCGCAGCCCCATCGGCCAGCGGCGCAAGGTGGCGCTCGGCGCAGGCAATCAGTTGCAGCTCAACACCGCGAGTTCGGCGGATGTGCGGGTGGAGGGCCCGCAACGGCTGATTCGTTTGCTGGAGGGCGAACTGCTCTTGACCGCGACCCAGGCGTTTCAGGTGCAGACCGCGCAGGGCGTGTTGACCACGCAAGGTGGACGATTGAACGTGCGGCAGTTTGCTGATCACACCCAGGTGGCGGTGTTCGAGGGCAGAGTCGAGTTGATGCCGAACGATGGCGCCCCACTGGTTTTACCTGCCGCCCGGCAATTGGGTTTCGGCCCGCGCGGCGTGGGTAAACCGCTGCCGCTGGAGGCCAACAGCGGCGCCTGGGCCGACGGCATGCTGGTGGCCGCCCACATGCGCCTCGGGGATTTTCTCGACGAGCTCGGCCGCTATCGTCGCGGGCAGTTGAATTGCGATGCGAAGGTGGCGGATCTGTTGATTTCCGGGACGTATCCGCTGGCCGACAGCGAACGGATTCTGGATCTGCTGGAAATCAGCTTGCCGGTGAAAGTGAAGCGCTTTACCCGGTATTGGGTGACCGTCGAAGCGAAGGCGTAACCCAAGGCAAAACAAAAGCTTTGTGGTGAGGGGATTTATCCCCGTTCGACTGCGCAGCAGTCGCAAAACCTGCAAACGTGGATTACCTGAAGGATGCGTTCATCTGGTTTTGGGGCTGCTTCGCAGCCCAACGGGGATAAATCCCCTCGCCACAAAAGTGATCCACGCAAAAAAAGTTTTGTTCCACGTGAGCCGTTTTTCAGATCTGGCGTGACAGAGAAGGAAAGCCCCCTTGATTCCACCTTCTCAGGATCGTCCTCCATGCACCCCACCCGCCTCACTCCGCTGGCCCGAACCGTGCGCCACCTCTTGCTCGGCGCCAGCTTGAGCTTCGGCGCGCTGCCGCTCGCGTTCGCCGCCGATGCCAAGCCGTACCACATCGCACCGTCCTCGCTCGAAAGCGCACTCAACCAGTTCGGCCGTGAAGCCGGCGTGTTGATCACCTTCGGTTCGCAAGTCACTAGCGGTGTGCAGAGTAGTGGCCTGGAAGGCAACTTCACCCCGTCGCAGGGCCTGGACGCATTGCTCGAAGGCACCGGCCTGCAAGCGCGTGCCGAGGGCGACAATGCCTTCAGCCTGCAACCGGCGGACGACACCGCGCTGGAGCTGGATACCTCGAAAGTGGTCGGCGACTGGCTCGGTGACGCCGCGCAAATCAACGTCTTCGAGCATCCTGGCGCCCGTGATGTGATCCGCCGCGAGGAGTTCGAACGCCAGGGCGCGACCCAGGCCAAGGACGTGCTCAACCGCATCCCCGGTGTGAACGCGCCGGACAACAACGGCACCGGCAGCCACGACATGGCGCTGAACTTCGGCATTCGCGGTCTCAATCCGCGCCTGGCTTCACGCTCGACCGTATTGATGGACGGCATCCCGGTGCCCTTCGCACCTTATGGCCAGCCGCAGTTGTCTTTCGCGCCAGTGAGCATCGGCAACATGGACGCGGTGGACGTGGTGCGCGGCGGCGGCGCGGTGCGTTACGGCCCGCAGAACGTCGGCGGCGTGGTCAACTTCGTGACCCGCGCGATTCCCGATGAGCCAACGGTGAAAGGTGGTTTCCAGACCGAAACCAGCCCGTCCTCCAGCCACGACGGCTTCAAAACCACCGGCAACTTGCTGGCCGGCGGCACCGCCGACAACGGCTTGGGCGGCGCGCTGTTGTATTCCGGCACCCGCGGTGGAGACTGGCGTGAACGCAGCGATACCGAAATCGACGACCTGATCCTCAAGGGCAAATACCAGCTCGATGACGCCAACAGCTTCAACGCGATGGCTCAGTATTACGAAGGCAAGGCCGACATGCCCGGCGGCTTGAACGTCGCCGATTACGATGCCGACCCGTACCAGTCGACCCGCCCGAAAGACCAGTTCTGGGGCCGCCGGACGATGTTCAACTTCGGCTATCGCTATCAGGAAGACCGTCGCGAATTCACCGCCAACACGTTCTTCACCAAAACCCTGCGCAGTGGTTATCTGGATCAGGGCACGTTCCTGTCGCTGTCCCCGCGCGAGTATTGGGTACGCGGCCTGGAAACCCGTTTCGCCCAAGGCTTTGACCTCGGCCCGACCAGCCATGAAGTCGGTATCGGCTATCGCTACATCAACGAAGCCGGCCACGAACTGCGTTACCGCGAGCCGATTGCCAACAATACCTACCCGACCACTAACAGCCGCAATGATCGCGACACCCGTGGCGGCACCGAAGCCAACGCGTTCTTCCTCGACGACCGGATCGACATCGGCAAGTGGACACTCACGCCGGGCATTCGCTACGAGATGATCGATTCGCAGCAGACCAACAACCTGACCAACGTGAAGTACAAGGGCGACTACAACACCGCGTTGCCGGCGCTGAACGTGCTCTATCACGTGACGGACTCCTGGAATCTCTACGCCAATACCGAAGGCTCGTTCGGCAGCGTGCAATACAGCCAGATGCCTAACCGGGTGACCAGCGGCGAAGTCAAACCGGAAAAGGCGCGGACCTGGGAACTGGGCACCCGTTACGACAACGGTGCGTTGAGAGCGGAAATCGGCGCGTTCCTGATCAACTTCGACAATCAGTACGAAAGTAATCAGACCAATGACTCGGTGATCGCCCGCGGCGAGACGCGTCATCAAGGGATCGAAAGCAGCATCAACTATTCACTGGATGACTTGAGCCCGTCGCTGGCCGGTTTTGATGTGTACGCCACTTACGCCTTTGTGGACGCGACCATCCGCGAAGACGGACCGAACAAGGGCAATCGTGTGCCTTTCTCCTCGAAACACAAGGGCACGATTGGCGTGGGTTACACCGAAGGCGCATGGAAGCTGAACCTGGACAGCAGTTATCAGAGCGACCAGTTTGCCGACAACGCCAACACCTCGGCCGAAAGCGCTGATGGCAGCACGGGCAAGATTCCCGGGTACATGTTGTTCAGCAGCCGCGCGGCGTATGACTTCGGGCCGAAGTTGTCGGATTTGAATGTAGCGGTGGGGGTGAAGAATATCTTCAACCACCAGTACTTCACCCGCTCGTTCGATGACAACAACAAGGGCAAGTACGTGGGGGAACCGCGAACGGTTTATGTGCAGACCTCGGTGGCGTTTTGACCCACTGACCTCTAAAGCCGGGCAGCTTTGTGGTGAGGGGATTTATCCCCGTTGGGCTGCGAAGCGGCCCCTAGCATTCTTCCAGAAATACTATCTATGCAGGATTGGCGACTGCTTCGCAGCCGAACGGGGATAAATCCCCTCGCCACAAGGTATTCATAAACTATAGAAATCACCAACCCTGAAACAAGAACGGGCCTGCATCAGCAGGCCCGTTTTCAGTGGGAAGGTAAAAAGTGAATCAGGCTTCAGCCGTTTTGTGCAGCCTGTTCGTTCTCGAGAAACTCGTCTTCCAGCAGCTTGTCGGCGGTGGCCCTTTCGAATGGCATCACAGCGGCACGTGGTTTGCCCCGCAGTTTGCCGAACAGATGCTCAAGCGCATGTTCGAGTTTTTCCGCCGCACCGTCGATCGCTTGCTCCAGGGTGTCGGCTTTATGAGTGACAGAAATCGGTTGGTGGCCTTTTGGCCGCGCTTCCAGCTGGCAGCGCATGTCATGGGGACCTGGCTTGTCGCCATTCTCGTCCCGCAGATGAACCTCGACGCGTGTCAGGTCCTCTTCATAACGTTCGAGCGTGCTCTCAATGGTAGTACGTACCCACTCCTCCAGTCGGATGCTGCTTTGAATATGGTTATCACTGTTGACTTGGATTTGCATAGTTCATCCCTTATTTCAGCTAGCTCGCGAGAGGCGCATCGGCTGGCCCTTGGGCGTCATCACCGTGACCTCTTACTTACACAATCGGTCTGCGCGCAGAACATTTCAACCCCTAGAAAAAGATAAATATGGATTCGCAAAAAAAGCCGGACAACCGGTAAAAGCGCTGTTAAGGTCGGGAGTTGGGTCGCCCCTCTCTTTAGTCACAATTGCTCACATCTGCCGCTCCGCCAGTGGGTGCAGACTCCGAAAGATCCCCGCCTCCTCCACCAGCCAGTCATGCACCGCACGCACACCCGGATGGCTCAGCGCGCCTGGCGCATAGAGCAGCACGTAACGCTTGTGATTGGGCACCGCCAGGCCGAACGGCACAATCAACGTCCCGCGCTCCAGCTCATCGTTGAGCAACGTGCGCCGCGCAATAGCCACACCCATGCCGGCAATCGCCGCTTCGATGGTCAGGTGATTGCGATTGAAGGTATGCCCGCGCCGCACGTCCGCGCCCTCGAAGCCAATGGCATTGAGGTAGAACTCCCATTCCGCGTACTCGTAACTGCCGCGCCAGGCGGTGATGTCGTGCAGCAGGGGAAAGTGCACCAGGCCGGCCGGACCGTGCAGCGGTGGCCGGCCGCGTAGCAGACTCGGGGCGCAGACCGGGAAGATCTGTTCGTCGAGCAGGGTTGTGGATAACAACCCGGGATAACTGCCGTCATTCAAGTCGATGGCCAGGTCGAAGTCACCTTCGTGCAGCGGCACGCTGCTGTCCTCGGCCACCAGGCGCAGCTGAATGTCCGGGAAGCGCTGCTGCAAGCGCGGCAGGCGCGGGGTCAGCCACTTGCTCAGGAACGATGGAATAGACCGCACCCGCAGAATCCCGCTGATCATTCCCGCGTCCAGTCGTCGCAATTCCGCATCGATGTTGCCGTAAGCCTCGTTGACCGTAATGGCCAGTCGCTGGCCCTCGGCGCTCAATTCCACACCGCGGGCACGGCGGTGAAACAAGCGAAAGCCCAACCGTTCTTCCAGTTGACGGATTTGCTGACTGACCGCACCCGGCGTGATGTGCAGCTCTTCAGCACATCGGGTGAACGACAAGTGCCGCGCGGCACAGGAAAACACGTGCAGCCAGACGTAAGTCTGGGCGTGCAATTGGCGACTCATTGTTTAGTCCTGCTAAAGGCTGTCTTAGGAAGTTTCGTTGGTCACGTTGGACCGAGGTAGGCAGTATCGCCGACATTGCGCTTGTCCTACAAAAATGGCAGCGATTTCTCTTCCATTGCTTGTATAGGCTTTAGCATGGCTATCAGTGTTTTCGATCTCTTCAAAGTCGGCATCGGTCCGTCCAGTTCCCACACCGTCGGCCCGATGCGCGCCGCGGCGACCTTTGCCCAGGCACTGATTGACCAGGGTTTGCTGGACGCCGTGCGTCGGGTAGAAATCCGTCTGTACGGCTCCCTTTCGGCCACCGGCGTCGGCCACGCGACCGACCGCGCCTGCGTCATGGGCCTGATGGGCGAATGGCCGGACAGCATCGACCCGACCACCATCGACAGCCGCATCCAGACCCTGCGCGAAACCGGCGAGTTGTCTCTGGCCGGCAACAAAACCATTGCCTTCAACTGGCAACGCGATCTCCTGCTGCTCGACGAGAGTTTGCCCTACCACCCCAACGCCATGTCCCTGACAGCCTTCGGCGAAACCGGAGAGTTGTCGGAGCAAACGTACTACTCGATTGGCGGCGGTTTCATCATCGAAGCGGCGGAAGCCGAGTCCGGTATCGCGCCGACCAGCGACGTGGTGCTGCCCTACGATTTTTCCAGCGCTGGCGAACTGCTCAAGCTCTGTAACCAGCACGGCCTGCGGGTTTCCGAGTTGATGTTGGCCAACGAACTGGCCTGGCGCAGCGAAGCCGAGATCCGTCAGGGCTTGCTGCACATCTGGTCGGTGATGCGTGAGTGCGTCGAGCAAGGCTTGCGTCACGAAGGCATCCTGCCCGGTGGTCTGAATGTTCCGCGTCGCGCGGCGAAATTGCACCGCAGCCTGTTGGAAATCGGCAAGCCGAATGTCATCACGTCCACGCTGTCGGCCATGGAGTGGGTGAACCTGTTCGCCCTCGCCGTGAACGAAGAAAACGCAGCGGGCGGGCGCATGGTGACGGCGCCGACCAACGGCGCGGCAGGGATCATTCCGGCGGTATTGCACTACTACATGAAATTCAACCCGGACGCGTCGGACGATGACGTGGTCGCGTTCTTTTTGGGCGCGGCGGCCGTAGGCATTCTCTGCAAGAAAAACGCGTCCATCTCCGGTGCCGAAGTCGGCTGCCAGGGTGAAGTCGGTTCCGCCTGCGCCATGGCGGCTGCCGGCCTGGCTGACGTGCTCGGCGCCACGCCCGAGCAACTGGAAAACGCCGCCGAAATAGGCCTGGAACACAACCTTGGCCTGACCTGCGACCCGGTTGGCGGCCTGGTGCAAGTGCCGTGCATCGAACGCAACGCCATCGCCGCCGTGAAGGCGATCAACGCCACGCAAATGGCCCTGCGCGGCGACGGCAAACACTTTATTTCCCTGGACCGGGTAATCCGCACCATGCGCGATACCGGCGCCGACATGCACGACAAATACAAAGAGACTTCACGGGGCGGCCTGGCTGTCAGCTGGGTGGAGTGCTGAGGAGCATTCCCTGACCGCCCGTAACCGTGAGCCCGAGCAAGAACAATAACGAGGCCAAACGATGACCGATGTACGTACACCTGCTGCCGATAACCCAGCTGTAGAACTCAAACGCGACACAGCAACCGCCACCAAAGGCTGGAGCAAACACGACACCACCTGGATGCTCGGCCTCTATGGCACGGCTATCGGCGCCGGCACGCTGTTCCTGCCAATCAACGCCGGCGTGGGTGGCTTCTGGCCGCTGCTGATCCTGGCGGTGCTGGCGTTTCCGATGACCTACTTCGCTCACCGAGGCCTGACACGCTTCGTGCTGTCCGGTCGCTCCGGAGACATCACCGAAGTGGTGGAAGAACACTTCGGCATTGGCGCCGGCAAGCTGATCACGCTGCTGTATTTCTTTGCGATCTTCCCGATTCTGCTGGTGTACAGCGTGGCGCTGACCAACACCTTGAGCAGCTTCATGGAGCATCAACTGCACATCGCCCCGCCACCGCGGGCGATTTTGTCGCTGGTGCTGATTCTCGGTCTGATGGCCATCGTGCGTTGTGGCCAGGGCGTCATCGTCAAATGCATGAGCGTGCTGGTTTATCCGTTCGTCGCGGCGTTGCTGCTGCTCGGAGTCAGCCTGATCCCTAACTGGAACGGCGCGTTCTTCGCCACCGCCAGCGAAGGCATGCCGCTGCCGCTGTTCTTCAAAACCTTGTGGCTGGCGATCCCGGTGATGGTGTTCTCTTTCAACCATTCGCCGATCATTTCCGCGTTCGCCGTTGACCAGAAACAGCGTTACGGCGAACAGGCCGAACGCAAGAGCAGCGGCATTCTTGCCATCGCCCACGCCATGATGGTGGTGACGGTGATGTTCTTCTGCTTCAGCTGCGTGCTGGCACTGTCCCCGGCTGATCTGGCGGCGGCGAAGGCGCAGAACATCTCGATCCTGTCGTACCTGGCCAACCACTTCCAGACACCGGTCATCGCTTATGCGGCGCCGCTGATTGCGCTAGTGGCGATCACCAAATCCTTCCTCGGCCACTACATCGGCGCCAGCGAAGGCTTTCAGGGCCTGATCGTGAAAAGCCTGCGCGGCCGTGGCCGGGTGATGTCGGCGAGCTGGCTGAACCGCATCACGGCGCTGTTCATGATCCTCAGCTGCTGGGCCGTGGCGACCTTCAACCCGAGCATCCTCGGCATGATCGAAACCCTCGGCGGGCCGATCATCGCGTGCCTGTTGTTCCTGATGCCGATGTACGCCATCCGCCGCGTGCCGGCCCTGCGCCAGTATTCCGGGCAGGCGTCGAACGTGTTCGTGGTGTTGATCGGTTTGATTGCACTGTCTGCGATCATCTATTCATTCATGCCCTGAAACGGGCAGGCAAAAAGAAGGCGGGCCTCAGTGCCCGCCTCTTTTTTGCCGTGATCATTGTTCGACAATTTTCCCGGCATGGCCCTTGCTAAGTCTTGTCTGAGGCAAAAGGACTTTTGAAAACCTCAGCGAGCGGCCTGCCAATGGTCCGGTAATGCGAACCAACCTGATCATGGCCGGTCAACAACTGCACGTTCAATCAGGCGGTGACGCATCATGGACAACCCTTTTCAGCTCATTACCGATGCCTTTGCAGCGGACTATCAGATCAACCTGAGCATTCAGGGGCTGGACGGCCGCATCATGCTGACCCTGTCCAACAGCGGCCACGTGGTTGCCAAGCGGATGATCAGCGCCGAACAGCGCAATGACCCCAAGCGCCTCAAGCGCCTGGTGCAAAGCATTCAGTTCGGCATCGCCATCGAACAGGGCCATAGCGCCATGTCGATCCTCGAAGCCATGACCGATGGCGACAATCGCAACCTGCCGCCACCCCAAGTCAAAGCCAAGCCCCGCCCCACCATGGGACTTTAGATTTCGCCCTTCTCCACTTCGGGATGTTCACCGGAACCCGCACCGACCTTGCGTTGCGGGTGTTCGATCTTCACCGAAGGGAATTGCGACGAAGCGTAACGCACCACCAGAATCGCAAACGCCAGCAGCAGAATCCCGCCGCACAGGTAAATGATGCCGAGGTCCGGCGGGTTGTGGTGCGAGACGTTGGAAATCAACAGTCGCGTCAGCGCCGTGATTGCCACGTAGATCAGGAAGCGCACCGGCATGTGGTTGGTCTTGAAGTAAATCCCGACCATCGCACCCAGTTCCAGGTAGATGAACAGCAGCAAGATGTCATCGATCTTGATGTGCCCTTCTTCGATCATCCCGAGAAATTCCATCACCGCCGCCCACGCGGTCACTGCACCGATGGCGAACAACGCCAGGTAATGGAAGGTCTCGACGAACAGGTTGCCCAGGGACTCGGCCAATTGATGCACGTTCTGCCGCAGTTTCTCGGCCCAGTTGATTTTCACGGTGATTCTTCCTTAGCTCGGTTCGAGCGGATGATGCGGGTTTGACGTGACGGTTGTTCTGCATGCAGAAAAAAGGCCAGAGGCGCCTGCCACATGATGGCGAGATGCTCTAAAACGCGCTCCGTGGCGTTTGGTCGCACCTGAGAGAGCCAGCCTGCTCGCGAAGGGAGCAACTCGGTCCACCTGACAAACCCTGATTTCGGTCTACATTGAAAAGCCACTACCCAAAGCGCAGGGATTCGCTTATCCTTTTCGCTGTATATAAATACAGTGGTCGAAACAGACAACTAATGTGAAGGCATGTGAGGTGGTGAATGGCCGTCGAAGTGGTATACCGCAGCAGCCGAGATCTGGAGCGCTTGTTCATGGATAAAGCCGAAGCTGACCGTCATGACAAAATGCTCGAACTGGCTGAGTTGCTGGCTGAAGTGTTGCAGAAAGCCGTTCCGTCCCTGACCGAACAGCAGGTGGAAGAAGCCGGGATCTACATGGCGAAGAATCGCGATGTGTTCGCCAAGGCATTCAAGAGCCAGCCGGATGCTTTGTCCGAACTGCTGAATGCGCCGGCCGAAGTGGTTGAAACGTCTGAACCGGTTGAAGAAGTTGCCACCGCTGAGCCGACCAAGCCAGCTAAAGCCGCCAAGACACCGAAGTAAGCAATGCCCGAATTGAATAGGCCCTGAGTCGAATGGCTCAGGGCCTTTTTCATGTCTGGAGTAAAAGCAGGATTCAGCGGTACAGCACTTTCTCCGCCAACTCGTCCGCCACCCGTGCAGGCGAACGTTTTTCCGCCTGCGCATGGGCAAAGACTTCGGTCAGCCGCGAGGCGATTTTCGACAGGTGCGCGGTGATGGTCGTGAGTTCTTCGCCACGGTGTTTGAGCGAAACGTAGATCAGCCCGCCGGAATTGATCACGTAATCCGGCGCATACAAAATGCCCCGTCGCTCCAGTTGATCGGCGACTTCCAGATGCGTCAGCTGATTGTTCGCCGAACCGGCCACTGCCGAGCAGCGCAGTTGAGTGACGCTGTGGCTGTTGAGCACGCCACCGAGGCCGCAGGGCGCGAGAATGTCGCACGGCGTGCTGAGCAGCGCATCGTTGGCGATCGGATGAGCGCCCAATTGCTCCATCGCCAATTGCACCTTGCCGTGATCGATGTCGCTGACCAGCAGTTCGGCGCCAGCGGCGTGCAGCTGTTCGGCCAAGGCATAACCGACGTTGCCCAAGCCCTGGATCGCGACCCGCAGGCCTTCGAGGTTATCACTACCCAGACGAGCCATGGCGGTGGCACGAATGCCGGTGAACACCCCCATCGCGGCGTGTGGCGCGGGGTCGCCCGCCGAGGTGGTGCTGGTAACGTGTTGGGTCTGTTGGGCGATGCAATCCATGTCCGCCACCGAGGTGCCGCTGTCGATCGCGGTGATGTAGCGCCCGTCGAGTTGATTGATGCAGCGGCCGAAGGCTTCGAACAGCGCGGCACGATTTTCCACATGCACCGGTCGGACAATGACCGCCACCCCGCCACCTTGGGCCAAGCCCGCCAGCGCCGCCTTGTAACTCATGCCCTGCGCCAGGCGAATGGCATCCTCGACTGCAGATTCGTCGCTGGGATAGGCAAGGTAACGACATCCCCCCAGGGCTGGCCCCAGGCGGCTGTTATGAATGGCAATGACCGCCTTCAACCCGGTGACCGGGTCGACGCTCAGATGCAGCGATTCAAGGCGAGTGCTTTGCATGAGAGCGAACATCGTAGGGCTCCCGAATCACTTCTTGTAGTCGCCAGTATAGGCTTGCGCCCAAAAATTGCAGAAGCGCACCGGAATAAGCAGCGCCGCAATGCAGGCTTTCGGACATAACCTGATACCGCATGTGTGCCGCACTGGACGAATGCCGGCGACGGGGCTAAAACGAGGCATTGCCCGGAGATTTTGATGACCCCGCGCCAACACTTTTTTGACTGCCTGCAACGATCACCGCCCGCGCTGTTCGAGGCGGCGCTGTGGATGGCGGCCGAGCATGACAAAGAGGTAAATCCCGAGAAGGTGCTGGCAGACTTTCGCGATCTGCAACAGCGGGTCAGTTATGGCTTGCCGATGCTGCCGGTGAGCGAACTGGCCCAGCCGCTGTTGCGGCGGATGAATGACCTGGGGTTCGCCCAGGACGACTTCACCCCGCTGCGCCCGCAAGTGGCACTGGTCAATAAGGTGCTGGAACTCAGGCGCGGCCAGCCGCTGTCCTTGGGGTTGATCGCGCTGGAGCTGGCCAGACGCCTGGAGATCCCGTTGGTCGGGGTCAATTTCCCCGGGCACTTCCTGCTGCGGGTGCCAGGTGCCGATCACCTGCTGGACCCGTGCGGCGGGCGCCGCTTGTACCCCAACGATTGCCGTGAATTGCTGCAACGCCAGTACGGCCCGAACATAAAACTCAACGCCGAGCATTTGCTGACCGCCGAACCGGCGCAAATGCTGCAACGGCTGTCACGCAACCTGCGCCAGTTGCACCTTTCCCACGATGACTACATCGGCGCGCTGATCGACGCTGAACGCGTGCTGGAACTGGGCAACGCCAACGCCTCCGATTACCTGGCCCGGGCGAGCCTCTATCAACGGCTGGACTGCCCGAACGCCGAGCGCTTCGACCTGGAGCATGCATTGCTGCTCAGTGACGACCCGATCCAGCGGATTCGCCTGACTGAACGACTGGGGCATCTGCCGCCGAACTCGATCGTCCACTGATCGCAGATCCAATGTGGGAGCGGGCTTGCTCGCGAAAGCAGAGTGTCAGTCACCATCGATGCTGACTGACACACCGCTTTCGCGAGCAAGCCCGCTCCCACATTCGGTCGAGGGTGAAGCGTTAAGGGGTATCCGGCTGGTTGGCCGGGTGGGCCTTGATGAACGCGGGATGCTGCGCCGCCAGTGCCGCCACTCGACGAATCCGCGGGTACGCTTCAAGCGAAATACTGAACCGCTCGGCCGCGTACAGTTGAGGTATCAGATAGACGTCCGCCAAGCCTGGCTCCGGCCCAAAGCAAAACCCCTCATCCCCAATCAACTGCTCGACCGTCGCCAGCCCCTGGCTGATCCAGTGCCCGATCCACTCCACCACCTGCGTCTCATCGTGACCCAATTGCCGCAGCTTGTTGAGCACGCTGACGTTGTGCAACGGATGCACGTCGCAACCAATTACGGCTGCAACACCACGCTCATGAGCGCGCGCGACCAGGTCTTTGGACAGCAGCGGCACCTGTGGATAACGTTCCTCCAGGTACTCGATGATGGCCGGCGACTGAATCAGCAGTTCGCCTTCATCGGTGCGCAAGGCCGGCACCCGGCCTTGCGGATTGATCGCCAGATACGGTGCTTGCCGATGCTCGCCACCCGGCGGTGCGATCAGATTGACCGGCAGCGCCTGGACATCCAGGCCCTTCAATGCCAACGCAATGCGCACCCGGTAAGACGACGTCGAACGGTAGTAGGTGTAGAGCTCCATGAGCCGATCCTCTTAGCGCGCCGCGATGACTTTGCCGCGGCATTCGCCGAAACCGATGGAGGCAAAACCGTCGCGGCTGCAACGCGCCCGCAAGATGATTTCGTCGCCGTCTTCAAGGAACTTGCGCACCTCGCCCGACGCCAGCTCGATCGGCTTTTTCCCGCCCTCGGTGATTTCCAGCAGGCTGCCGAACTGACCGTTTTCCGGTCCCGACAACGTGCCCGAACCGAACAGGTCACCGGCCTGCAACTGGCAGCCGTTGACGCTGTGGTGCGCGACCATTTGCGCCACGGTCCAGTACATGTGTTTGGTGTTGCTGAGCGTCAGGCGATGGGCCGGCAGTTTTTGCTCGCGCAGGCCTTCGGTCAGCAGCAGCACTTCCAGCTCGATATCGAAAGCACCCAAGGCTTGATCACGCTTGTCGAACAGGTACGGCAGCGGCTGCGGATCGCCTTCCGGGCGCGCCGGTTGAGCACGACAGAACGGCTCCAGCGCTTCGGCTGTCACGACCCAGGGCGAGATGCTGGTGATAAAACTTTTCGACAGGAACGGCCCCAGCGGCTGGTATTCCCAGGCCTGGATGTCCCGCGCCGACCAGTCGTTGAGCAGGCAAAAACCGGCAATGTGATCGGCCGCGTCGCCAATGGCGATCGAGTCACCCATCTCGTTGCCCTGACCGATCCAGATACCCAGTTCCAGTTCGTAATCCAGGCGTGCGCACGGGCCAAAGGTCGGCTCGGTCTGACCGGCTGGCAAGGTCTGGCCTTTCGGACGGCGAACGTCGGTGCCGGACGGGCGAATGGTCGAAGCACGACCGTGATAGCCGATCGGTACGTACTTATAGTTCGGCAGCAACGGGTTGTCCGGGCGGAACAGTTTGCCGACGTTCTGCGCGTGCTCGATGCCGACGTAGAAGTCGGTGTAATCGTTGATTTTCGCCGGCAGGTGCATCTCGCAGTTTGCCGCCAGTGGCAGCAGCTTTGCGCCTTGGGCTTCGATCTTGCCGTGCAGGGTGCTGCCTTCAGCGAACAGTTCCAGCAGACGCTCACGCAGTGCAACGCGAGCCTCACGACCCAATTCGAAAAACGCATTCAGCTGACCGCCACGGGTGGCTTCTACGGCGGTTTTTGCCAGGCCGTCGAAGAGGCCGGCGTCCAGCGCCGCTTCCAGATCAAAAATGTGTTCGCCAATGGCGACGCCACTGCGCGGTGCAGAGCCCTTCACACTGAACACGCCCAGCGGCAGGTTTTGCAGCGGGAAATCAGCATGGCCGTTGGCGGAAGAAACCCAGCTACGAGTGATGGAAGTCTGAGTCATGGGTTATCTCCGGGTCGGGTCGAAAGTGGCGGGCAGCGTGGCCCAGCAGGCATCGTAATTAGGTTGAAGTTGCGGGCAATCCAGGGCGAAACGGCTCGGGCGCAGCACCTGGCTGGTCTCGAACATGAACGCCATGGTGTTGTCGATTTTCGCTGGCGCCAGTTCGGCGTTCATGGCCTTGGTGCAGGTTTCGCCGTCCGGGCCATGAGCGCTCATGCAGCTGTGCAACGACGCGCCGCCGGGCACGAAACCTTCGGCCTTGGCGTCGTACTCGCCCTTGATCAGGCCCATGAATTCGTTCATCAGGTTGCGGTGGAACCATGGTGGACGGAAGGTTTTCTCGGCGACCATCCAGCGTGGCGGGAAGATCACGAAGTCCAGATTGGCCAGACCGTGGACGCTGGTCGGCGAGGTCAGGACGGTGAAAATCGACGGATCCGGGTGATCGAAACTCACCGTACCGATGGTGTTGAAACGGCGCAGGTCATATTTGTACGGCACGTTATTGCCGTGCCAGGCGACCACGTTCAGCGGCGAATGATCGAGCTCACAGCCCCACAATTGGCCGAGGAATTTCTGCACCAGAGTGATCGGTTGCTTGAGGTTTTCGTAATGCGCAACGGGCGTCAGGAAGTCCCGGGCATTGGCCAGACCGTTGCTGCCGATCGGCCCCAGGTCTGGCAGGCGCAGTGGCGCGCCGTGGTTTTCGGCGATATAGCCGCGCGCTTGCGGGTCGAGCAATTCGACGCGGAATTTCAGACCGCGCGGCAGCACGGCGATTTCCAGCGGCTCCAGTTCCAGCACGCCCAATTCGGTGGCGATGCGCAGGCGGCCCTGCTCAGGCACCAGCAGCAGTTCACCGTCGGCATTGAAGAACACGCGCTCCATGGAACGGTTGGCGCGGTAGCTGTAGATGCTGATCCCGGCGGGTTTGTCTGCGCCCGAGTTGGCGGCCATGCTCACCAGCCCGTCAATGAAATCGGTCGGTTCGCTCGGGATGTCCAGCGGGTTCCAGCGCAGGCGATTGGGGGTTACTTCACCCAACGGACCACCGGCCAATTGCCGATCCAGTTTGACGAACGCCGGGTGATTGGCCGACGGCTGAATCCGGTACATCCAGGTGCGCCGCGCTTCGCTGCGGGCCATGGTGAACGCGGTACCGGAGAACAGTTCGGTGTAGAGGCCGTAAGGGGCTTTTTGCGGGGAGTTCTGGCCGACGGGCAGTGCGCCGGGCAACGCTTCGCTGCTGAATTCGTTGCCGAAGCCTGACTGATAAGCCAGCGCTGGCGCCGTTGAATCGAGGTTCATGGAGCCTCCTGAACAGGGAGTAGGCAATGGCCTGTCGCTCTACTGCAGAGTTCTCGGCACGCCCGGGTTATTTTTGTCGTAATTCGATTACGCATAACGTAATTTGATTGGTATTGACCGTCAAGCTATAAAGACGCCCATTCGCCCCCGGGATCAGACTGCCTTCATGGAAACGCCGCGCAACAACGACAAACAGAAAGTCCGCTCGGCCGAGGTCGGTACCGACATCCTCAAGGCACTCGCCGAGTTGTCGCCCTCGACCTCGTTGTCGCGCCTGGCCGAACACGTGCAGATGCCGGCAAGCAAGGTTCATCGTTATTTGCAGGCGCTGATCGCCAGCGGTTTCGCCGAGCAGAACACCGCCACCAACCATTACGGACTCGGCCGTGAAGCACTGCGCGTGGGCCTCGCCGCGCTCAACAGTATGGACGTGCTGAAAGTTGCCGCCCTGCCCTTGGCCGAGTTGCGCGATGAACTGAACGAAACTTGCTTTTTGGCGGTGTGGGGCAATCAGGGTGCGACCGTGGTGCACATCGAACCGGCGGTGCGTGCGGTGACGGTTGTGACGCAGTTGGGTTCGGTGCTGCCGTTGCTCAGCTCGTCCACTGGCCTGGTGTTTGGCGCGTTTCTACCGAAGCGCGAAACCGTGGACTTGCGCGATCAGGAACTGCAAAACACCAACGAGCACGTCTTGGCGGACGATCAAGCCTATGCGGCCTTGTGCGAACAGATCCGCGAGCGCGGCCTGCATCATGTGCATGGTTTACTCATGCCGGGGGTGGACGCCTTGTCAGCACCGGTATTCAACGCAGTAGGGAATGTCGCGGCGGTCATGACCATTGTCGGCCCTACCTCGTTATTTCACGCCGACGAAAACGGCCCGGCGGCGCAGCGATTGCTGGCGGCGACGCGGGCCGTGAGTTGGCGGATGGGCCATGAGCCCGTCCATGCAGCGAGTCCGATCAGCGATTAATCAGCAGGGTTAACGGACGATGGTTTTGCTGCCACGTGCCTGGGTGTCGGCCAATACATCCTGAACAATTTGCTGCAGTACCTGGTGCGGAACCTCTTGCCCAGTGGCGGCAGAAACCAGGCCTGCAACTGTCTTCGCATCACCCGCGAGGTCGATCAGCGTTTTTTGCGCTGCGGTGATTGCGCCCTTGCCCAGCTCTTTGTATTTGCCATAGCCCAACGTGGCCAGATCAATCAATGCGTCCTTGAAATGGGTGATCGCTTTATTTTTGTCCCCATCGTGATAGGCCTGCGCGCCTTCAAGAATGTTTTTGGTGATTTGTATCCCGGCGACCGCGAGCCCTAGAGGAGGAATAATCAGGCTGATGACCTGTGCGGCGTTAATCACAGCGTTGTACGTCAGGCCCGCGATGATCTCGGCCAGACTGGTCGTCTGCGCGTCCACGTCCCTGATGACGCGCCAAATCATGTCGTCGTAAGACCTGACGAAGTCTCGGACCCGACTGTTGTGCTCCAATGTCGGCGGAGGCAGGCTACGAGTCGAGGCCTCAAGTCCATCAAAGTAATTGCTGACCGCGAGTCGATCCCTGAAATGAACGCGCGTAGAGTAGTACTCCCTCAACCCCTTGATACGAACCGACGTATCAAAATGGCTGAACGGGCGAAACCATAAACCGTCCGGTGCTTGCGGGGTATACAACCAATCCTCGTTTTTCCCCGCGGTCATGAGCCGGAACACATAGACCCCCTCCACCGGACGAAGCCGACCAAGGTGAAGCTGGTAGATACTGTTTTCCATCGCTGGATAATCGCCCAACGGAGGGCGAGTTTGCGCACCCTCCAGCGAACTTATTAAAGCTAAAAGACCATTGAGTTGTTCAAAGGTAATTCGCTGTTGAAAGTATTCTGACAGCGCAGCCCGGTTCATTTCCGCCAGCTGACGCTGTTGATGGACACCGCGCCTGAACGCGTAACTCAACTCGGTGGAATCCAGATAAACCGCACGCAACATATCAATATATTTTTCACCTGGACGCAACACCTTGGACCACGAAGACAACTCGTATATATCCAGCCTCTTGAATTCAGGCTGCCCCTCCGCGAGGCTGAATCTTGGGTAGTACGAAGGTTTCGCATCGCCCCCATTTCTGGCCTCGAAAACACGTTCATTGACAATTACAGAAGTGAGCGACAATTTTTCTGAAGGACTTAACTCGATAATGATTAAATCCGGATCAACCGACACACGTTCCCCCCGAGATTTCAGCACCTGCTCAACTTGATACTTAATCAAGTCATACGCAAACTGATGATACGAGATCAACTTATGATCCCGCGCCTCAATGGTATACAACGCCTTGAGCTCGGTATTGAGTCGAGCAAACTGCGCCCGCCAGAAGACAGGCGCATTACGATAGTTTGCCGAGGCCAATTCGTTCGCTTCAATTTTGTCTCGACGAATTCTTTCAGACACCACACCAAACAAAGGCTGTCCCGCCTTGGGCGCGATAAATTCACGCAGTTGTACATCGTCGTTTTTCCAGAAGCGTTTATTCGCCGCGAGCTCACGAAAAAACAAGTGAGCCGAATCCCGAAAACGGCTATCAACCTGATCATCGATAAAATCCGAAGACTTGCTGGCCCAATCACCGACCGCGTTACCCATCTCGACGACACTGTTAAAACTGTGCCAAACCTTCTCATCGGGCGCACCGGGCGCATACAGGATGTTGCGCCCCTGCGGATTCCCTCTCTCGCTGATGACAAACAGATCTTTCATGGCAGCTCCCGTACCCGGTAACACCACGCCACGGACAAACAATGCCGGATCACCCGCCAGGTATCGCATCACCCAGCGATTGTCCAGATGTTCGTAAGCACGCTCGACACTTGCGCAAAAAAGAGTGAATTCTATCTGTCTGGCCAAATGCTCCTGCATCGCTTCATTGATCGCCCCAGTTGCATCGGCAGTCATCATCACGGCGAAGTCAGAACGAATGTCGACAGAGGAAAGCCAGCGTTGAAGGCTAGCGCTGGTAAGCCCCGGGAAAACCGGACCTGTAAGACTCAATTCTTGAAGCGTCGACATTTGCAAACCAAATATCGCAAACTCGGTCAGCGATCTTTTATCTTCCTGAATGATCTCTTTGCCACCGACGCGAAACGTATGTCGTGACGTCACGATAATCTGGTCGGGATCACACTCTACACCTGCGGCGCTGAGTACCCACGAACGGACACGGCTCAGTGCATAAGACTTTAGAGAAGCGCGTGGGCCTAACGCTTCATTCAGATTCTTTTCACTTCCAACCAGCGCCGTCTCAAGTTCCAGAAAATGTTGAACGTGTTGTTCCGCAAAACTCTTACGCCAGTAATCAAGTCGCAAATCCCGTTTGCTCGGCACACTTTTAATAAAACTCATAAAACTCATCCTTATTGATAACATCAATGGCAATACGCCATTTGATTTACCAACAAACATTAACGCCCCTCTTCAACGATAAAAACGAAAAACAGTTTTCTGCATATTTGGTCAATCGATAATGCGCAACTCAGAAACACCTCATACATTTCTCATCGCAATTAAAAGCAACAGCACTGTAACGAATCCACAAAGCAGCTTTAATCCAGCAGCCCCAATCGTTTGGCCTTTGCAACGGCCTGAGTTCTGCGCTCCACGCCTAACTTCCCATGAATACGTCGCGCATGAGTTTTGACTGTATGTAACGAGATAAACAACTGCTCTGCAATCTGTTGATTGGAATTACCCATGGCAATTAACTTCAGCACTTCAGACTCACGTTGACTGAGTGGGTTAATTTCACTGACCAATGGGGCGTTTTCAATGAAATCTTCAGCAATACCCAGCGACGACAGAAGCCCCGGCTGACGCAGTTGTAATTCACGAAACGCTTGGCGCAACCCACAGCGCTCGGCGAGGTTCAAGCCCTTGCGCAAGAACTCCCTGGCGCCAGCCAGATCACCTTTCAACCAGGCACCTTCGGAGCTTGCGAACAGCAGTTCAACCTTCAGTATCGGCATCGCGGCCCCCTGCGACTGCTCAAGCATCTGCTCAATCTGGCTCATCGGGTCGTCGACCTGGCGTAGATACACTTGCGCCAACACCAGTAAATATTCGATCCGTGCGATCAACATCAATGTTGCGGGAGGAGCTTGCCGCGCTTGCGGACCACGATAATGGCGCAGCACTCGAGTGAGTGCTTCGCGAGCCAGTTCGGGACGGCCTTGCTGTAGCCAGAAATGACTGCTGATTTGCAACAACACGCCGCGGTAAACGGTGTCGGGGCTTTTTCGCTGCTGCATCAAACGCTCTGCGTCGCGCAGGTGCGCAAACGCCAAATCATAGTCGCGCCGGTTGGCCGCCAACTGCGCCAGACCGAGAAATCCATACAACACCCGTTTGTCGTGGTTGCGCAGACAGATCCGCAGTCCGCTTTCGAAATACTCGGAGGCCTGCGTGTCCTGTCCCTGACACAGGCTCAAACGCCCACGGTGCAGGGCAATCCGCCCCAGCAATGGCTCGGCGCTGCGCTGCTGTCGAGTGAACCGGTCATGCACATTGGCGAGCAAGTGTTCGGCACGTTGGGGAGCACCACGCTGCTCCAGCAATTGCGCATGATCGAGCTCCAGCAGTCCTTCGAAAACCAGCGAGCCTTGCGCACGCGCCAGGCACAATGCTTCACGATTCATCGCCTGAGCGACATCCAGCTCACCCCGCAGCAAGGCCTGCTGAGTCAACCCCGACAAGCACATCACGCGCACAGTCCAGAGCTCGGGGCCGAGGTCATTCAGCGCATCGAGAAAATGCGCGCGTGAGCCCTCTGCCCGCCCCTGCAGATGCAACAGCCAACCCTGCTGAGCCTGCCACCGTGCGATCAACTGCCGTTGCAGAATCGCCGACGGCTGCGGGGTGAATCGTGACAACTGCTCGATGCAATCCCCGGCCTGTTCAAACCGTCCGGCAAACAGCGATGCCGCGCTGATAAGCCCGACCAGTTGCGGCGAGCCGAACATGAGCGCTTCGCCTTGTTGCTCGTACAACCGCAACAACAGCACGACCGTCTGTTCCTCGAACAAATGCTCGAAACTGAAATGCTGTAACAGGCTGACCGCAACCTCGAACTCTTCGGCCAGCAAGGCCTGTTCGAACGCGGCTTTCCAGTCCAGTTCGGCGGCGAACCACTGGCAGGCGCGGCGATGCCAGGAACGCCCGGCCGGCCATTGCTCATCGCGCATCAACTGCGTGAGTGGAGGGAAGATCTGCAGCCAGTCGGTCGAGTCCTGCCAAGGCTCGATAAAGCAGCCCAGGTCCTGCAACGTCTTCAGGCATTGCGCGCCCTCCCCCGCACCAAACAGGTGATCGCACAACCGCGCATTGAAGCGTGGCAAATGCGCGAGCACCCGCCAAGCCTCCGTCAACTCCGGAGTCAAGCTGGTGAACAGTTCGTGCTCGAGGTAATCAAGCAACGTGTCCGCTCGGCTGTGATGCGGGTCGTTGCGCGACCAGTCGCATTTTTGCAGCAGCGCAACGCGCACACCGGCGCACCACCCTCCGCTGCGCTGGATAATTTTGCTGGCGGCGGTGCTGGCATCGGCCGGTGTCAGGTGACGCAACAGCGAGGCGATTTCAACTTGATTGAAGGCCAGCGTGGCGCGCTCGCATTCGTACAGTTCGTCATCGAGCAGCAACCGTGGCCAATTGCATTGCGGGCGGCGGCGGGCACCCAGCCACCAGGTCAGCATCGGGCTGCTGACGGCCAGCATGCGATCCAGCAGTTGGTCCAGCTCCGGGTTCGGAACGCGGCAATAGTCATCGAGAAACAGCCAGGTCGGCGTCTGCCATCGGGCCAGCGCGCCGAGCATTGCCGACTCTTCCGACGAAGCCAACCCCAGCGCTTCGGCCACTCGCTGACGAAAATCCACCGCGCTCATCGCCACACCGGACAACGGCAACCAGCCCACCCGGCAGTGCGGCGGCGCCTGTAACAGGCAGTCGGCGAGCAGCGCGGTCTTGCCGCTGCCGGCGGGCGCGCAGAGTAATTTCACCCGTGACGTGGAAGCCAGCAAAGGCCCGGTCAATCGATCACGCGACAGGTGATGCGAGGACAGACGGGGCAGGAATCCAGAACGGTCAAGACACGGGGTCATGGCGGTCATTGCGGCGTGCCTATTTATAATTGTCCGGCAACCCTAGCCCTCTACAACCCGCTTGTTTAGAAGTATTCAGAACGCTGATTGACGCCCATAAAAAAGGCGACCAAGTGGTCGCCTTTTGCACTGCGAATGTATCAATTGCCTTACCGAACGCCCTCCGCGCGCAGCGCCGATGGCGTGTAGTCCGCCGCCTTGGCTTCGAAGCCGAATTCAAAGCTGTGCTTCTCTTCGTTCTTCATCCCCAACGCAATGTAACGACCGGCAATGATGTCGTAGAGCGCTTCCAGGGTGTACGCCTGGGTCTGGTGATCGTAGTAGTACTGGGCGTGACCTTCGGCCACTCGCCACAGTTGACCGCGACCGTCGTAGTGGTCCGCCAGCGCCACTTGCCAGCTGTCTTCGTCGATGTACATGTGGCGCTTGGCATAGATGTGCCGCTCGCTCGACTTGACCGTGCCGATCACCTCCCAGACGCGGTGCAGTTCATAGCGGGTCAGGTCCTGGTTGATGTGGCCGGCCTTGACGATGTCGTCGTACTTGAGGCTCGGCGAGTCGAGTTTGTAGCTGTTGTAGGGGATGTACATTTCCTTCTTGCCGACCAGTTTCCAGTCGTAGCGATCCGGTGCACCCGAGAACATGTCGAAGTTATCGGAGGTGCGCAGACCGTCGGCGGCGGTGCCCGGTCCGTCGTAGGCCACTTGCGGCGCGCGGCGCACACGGCGTTGGCCGGCGTTGTAGATCCACGCCAGGCGCGGTTCTTTCACCTGATCGAGGGTTTCGTGCACCAGCAGCACGTTACCCGCCAGACGCGCCGGCGCCGTGACCGACTGTTTGAAGAAGGTCAGCACGTTGGCGGCTTTTTCCGCGTCCAGGTCCTTCATCAATTGCGGGACGGCGATCTCTTCCTCAAAGCGGATTGGCGTGTAGCTGCCGTTGGTCTGCGGCGTCACCTGGGTGATGATGCGACGCAGGTTGCCGCCGTGATAACGGGTGATGTGGTTCCACAACACCTCCACGCCCGTCTTCGGAATCGGGAACGCGTAGTAGCGGTTGCCGGTGAAGTTGGCCAGGCCGTTACCCTCGTTGATGCTGTTCACATTCAACGCGCTGCGCTTGGCCGACTCGACAAGCTCCGGTGGTACGGCCACGGTGCGGTGAGTCGGGTAGACCGGGATCTTGTAGGTTTCCGGGTAGCGCTTGAACATCGCCACCTGGCCTTCCGAGAGTTTGTCCTTGTACTTGTCGACGTTGGCCGGGGTGATCACGAACAGCGGTTTTTCGCTGGCGAAGGGGTCAGCCAGGAAGCCTTTGCTGTCCACCGCACCGGCGTTTTTCGGGATGCCACCGGTCCACGCCGGGATCGAGCCATCCGCGTTACCGGCCTTCTCGGCGCCGAGCGGCGTGAGGTTGGTGCCGAGTTTGTTCGCTTCGTCCGGCGAGACCGCCGCCATCACGTTGGCCGCCAGCAGGCTCAGGGCCAGGGCGCCGCATTGCAGAATCATCTTGCGCATCACATTCATCCTTCTCAGCCAGATCAGAAGTTCACGCCGAAGCTCAGTGCCAGGAAGTCGCGGTCTTCCAGGGTGTTGTAGTCACCGCCGAAGAAATCGGTGTAACTCAGGCTCGCGGTATAGGTGTTGCGGTAGTCGGCATCGACGCCGACGCTGACTGCCTTGGCGCCTTCGTTGAACAGCCCGTTGGGGCCGTAGCCCGCGACGTCATGGGACCAGGACAGGTTGGGTTTGAGGTTGATCCCGCCAATCACGTTGGCGTAATCGAGGATCGCCCGGGCGCGGTAACCCCAGGAGGTCGAGGTGACGAAACCTTCGGTATCGCCGCCGAAACCGTACTGGCCGTAGACCGAGTCGCGGCCGTAACGCAGGTTGCTGCGCGACTCCAGACCACCGACGTGAACCACCGCTGCTTCGCCGACCAGGGTCAAGCGCTGGGCGCCCCACACTTGATCGACGAACTGCGTGAGGGTGGTCTGGATCTGGGTGATTTCCTTGCGGCGGTAGCCTTTGTTATCAGCGCCAGGCGTGGTGGCAATCGGCGATGCGGCGCCACCGGCAATCGGGTTGACCATTGCCAGGGTCAGGTCGTTGGTGCTGAGCTGCACCGGAGCATTCGGCCGATAACTGATCTCGCCGCTCCACGCGGTGCCGGTCGGCAAGGTGGTGGAGAAACTCGCGCCGTAGAGACGAATGTCTTCCGGGTATTCGAGGTAATACTGACCGCGTCCGAGCATCACGCTTTGGGCCAGGCCTGCACCGCTGCCCGGCGCCAGACGGTTGGCCACACTCACCATGCCTGGAAGGCTGGCCAGCGTCGACAGGCCGGCGGTGGTGGTGCCGACCGTCGGTGTGCGGCTGTGGTAATTCATGAAATATAGGCCGTACTCGGTGTCGTCACCGAGCCAGCGCAACGCCGTGCCCCACTGCCCGGAATCCCGCGCATCGCGGTCGCCGCCACGGGGAACGACCACGCCTTCGCGGGTCACCTGGATTGGTTGACCGAAGGCTGACGCCAAAGGCGCCAACGGGGCAATCGCGGGGCTGCCGACGGTGTAGTTGTTGTTGCAACCATCCGCCACTACGTCGTTGCCGAAGAAGGTGCCGCAGTTGTCAACGACCGTCTGGTCCCACTCCAGTTGATAGAAACCTTCCACCGAGAGCTGATCGGTCAGGCCCTGGGAGGCGAACAGCATGTTCACCGGAATCAGACCTTCCTTGATCTCGGCGCCTGGGCGACGGAACGCGGAGACGTCGATCGGGTTGATGCTGTTGATCGAGTTGCCGATGAAGGTACTTTCACCCCAACTGACCACCTGCTTGCCGGCGCGCACAGTGCCCGGCAGATCGGCAATGGAATAGTTGTGATAGACGAAGGCATCGAGAATCTGCGCACCGGACGACTTGGCGCCCTCCTTGCGGCCACTGTCACTGATCGGCTTGAACTCGCGGTCTTCGTCCTTGAGCTCGAAGTCGTACCAGTACTTGCCACGGACGAACACGCCGGTGTCGCCGTATTTCAATTCGAGGTCGTGCAGGCCCTTGAAGATCTTGGAGAAGGTTTCGCCCTTCTTGAAATTCAGCCGGCCGTCATCACCGGTCGAAGACTGTCCGGTCCCGCCGTTGACGGTGCCCACCAACGATCTATCGGCATCGCGCATACCCCAACTCGCGCCGACGGACAGCGAGGAGTCAAACGTCCCCTCGATTTCGCCAATGTTGAATGCAACCGCTTGCGCCTGGGCACAGCAGCCCAAGGCAACCGCAGCGGCCAGCGCTTGCGGCGTGAAGATGGCGCGCATTGTTGTTTTTGTCATGCGTCTTCCCCGGTGAGTGACAGAAGGCCCCACCCTACTGCCGCACGTGAGGAGCGATAAGCGCACCAAGGAGGTATTCGTGGTGTACCTCTAAAGGATGAATGGCCTGATGGGACGGGCGTTTGCGCTGAGCATGGATGGGCTGGATGGAGGGTTATCAGCAGAACGCATGGCGGGAGGATGGCACCGACCGATGTAGCAGCTGCCGAGCAGCGCGAGGCTGCGTTCGGCTGCGCAGCAGTCGCAAAACCTGCATATGCAAATCTCCTGGTGAACCGCGTTGGCTGATTAAACGACTGCTTCGCAGCCGAACGCAGCCTCGCGTTGCTCGGCAGCTGCTACAGGGGCCTTGGCGCAGTGGACTTTTACTTATGCTGCAACAGTTCATGTCGCGAATCGCTATTTTTCCTTTGGGCTCAAGGCCTTATTCTTGCCGGGCTTTCACGGTGAGTAGCCAGGAAGCGCGAAGCGATGGCATGTGATCATGCCCATGCCATTGGCGACAGAATCCTGATGAATCGACGCTTTATCGATTGATCGCCCCGTGTTCACTGACGTTGATTTGTAGCTCCTTGATCCAACGTCTTACTTTGGCCGCTGCGTTTGCAGCGGCCTTTTTTATGGGCGGTGGTTTTGTGGCTGGCGATGGGGACAGGGATTTCCGCTCGAGAATCTCCTGCAAGATATTTCCTATATCGGGATAAGAAACATCTATTTACGCGAAAGACATTCACGTCTTTATTCCTGCCGCATCGAAACTTCTCTCAATCCTGTCTGTAACAGCCCACACATCTCTCGGACCCAGACTGTTGGTTTTGGTTGTAACGTTTTATGGGCACGACGTAATAACTCGAATTTATTTTTAGAAGACATGCCAACCACGCGCGCTTTCTAAATCACCCTGCACATTCAAAAGGATATGAATATGCAAAAGCCACCAGATCAATCAAGACCAGGATTTCTTGATATCGGCACACCTGTTCACACGATTGGCGAAGCACCCGATCACATCATCCCCGCACCTCTAACATCAAACGTAGTAACAACCGGCCCACACGGACACGGCATACCGGTTTACTACCAGAATCTCAATACAATCAAAGCCACTTCCAATGCGCTGGAACAGGAATATCAAACCAAGTCCAGCCAACTACCGCAAACCATTGAGAATGAACTCGCCACCACTCGGCTTGAGGGTTCAACCGATCCACTTCCGCTTGTGCAATCGATCATTCGCGAGCTGGACGTACGAAGCAGACTCACCGCTCGAAAAACGGCTGAGTTCCAAAACAAGACAGCGGTTGCCCATTCTTTTTATGGAGGAGATCCATTTAACAGACACATCAACGAATTCATGAAGAAGGCAACAACTATCGAAAAGAGACCCGCGCCGAACGGCGTTGCCATGCAGGCATTATTTCAGTCTCTTCGGGCGGCCCACGATGCAAGATTGTTGGCTCAAGGCCTCGAATTGCTCAGACAGCAAAACGTCAATGTGCAGAACTTTCTCAGTGCTGTGCAGGCCAATGAACAAGCACAGAAGGCCGCCGCTGAGTTGGCGCGCATAAACGAGGAAGCTGCGGCCCGGGCTCGAGAACAAGCGCGGCTTGCCGCCTTGGAAAATGCGCGGCGAGTGGCGGAGGAACAAGCTCGAGTCGCGGCGCAAGCGGCAGCGCAGCAGGTCGCCGCCGAAAAGGCCCGTCTTGATGCACAAGCCAAGGCCAAATGGGAAGCCGAATTGGAGCGGTTCCGCAAACAAAGGGAAGCAAACTCACGGGAGTTGATGGAAAAGCACGCCGAGTTCGTTCGGCAAAACGAGCGGGCGCGAGCTGAAAAGCAACAAGTGGAGAGAGAGAAGGCGCGCCTCCATGCGCTATGGAGCACGCAGGCATACCAAGCCAGTCTGACGTTCGCCAACGCAGGATCGACAGCGGCATCGGGCCCCGTATTTTCCGGAACAAACGGAACCGTGGACGTTAGCCGCGAGGCCTCTTTGGCCCTTAAGGCTGCGCTGCGAACTGCGGTAGTCGCCGTTGTCGAAGCGCTCGCAACAGCAACGGCGCCGACCCTTATGGGTTTCGCCGCGCTGATCGTTCCCTCCAGGCTGGGCAACAGTGATCTTTATTCTGTCAGTGTTCCCCTGTCAGAGCTCGCGCCCCTTCCGACTGCCAATCTGTACGAGCAAGCAGTCACCGGAGGAGAAATTGACCTGCCGGTGACACTAGGCTCGAAGACGTATCGCAATAGAGTAGAACTCTTCGTCGTTGCCACTGACGGAGTGGCAGTCCCTAACAAAGTGCCAGTGAAGCTTGCTCACTTTGACCCACAGAAGAATGTTTACGTCTGCGGCAGTAACGTCATCAATGGTCCCGTCATCACCTGGACGCCATTGGTTGACCCACAAAATACGTCGACTGACTTCCCTCTGACCGAAACAGATCTGCCGATCTATGAAGGCGCCACTGTCACTCCCCACACCGGACGAATCGATCCATTTCCGGCGTTTGATCGCTACGGATTTGGCGGATTCATCACCGTCTTTCCGATCGACTCCGGCCTTCCACCGATCTTCACCCTGCTTAGGGATCGACGGCAGGATTCCGGTGTGGGCATCGGCGCTGGTCAGTCGGTTTCAGGAAATTGGTTGGGTGCGGCCACGACACTGGAAGGCGCCCCAATCCCGATGCAGATTGCGGATAAACTTCGTGGGAGGGAGTTTTCGAGTTTCGATGCTTTTCGGAGAGCGTTTTGGAGGACGGTGGCGAATGACAAGTTTCTGATGGACCAATTCTCCTTCTTCAACAAAATTGATATCAGGAGAGGGCTTTCTCCGAGCGCTCTGCCATCAGAGCAAGTGGGTGGACGGCAAAAGTTTGAAATTCACCACATCCAGCCAATCAGCGAAGGTGGTTCGGTTTACGATCTAGATAATCTTCGAGTACTAACACCAAAACAGCACATCAGGATCCACTCCAAAAAAGGAGATAAATGAGATGACCTTTCAAAAAAAATTCGAAGAATACACAGAATCCGAATATATAAGCCTGATAAACCGATTAATTGAAGGCGACTACCTATCGGAGCGAGAACACGATGCAATTGTCGACCACATCGTAAGCACCTCAGAACACCCAAACGGCACAGGCATTTTGTATTATCCCGAACCGGGCGTTGAAGACAGCCCTGCTGGCGTACTAAAAGCCATCAAGGAATGGCGAGCCGCCAACGGAAAACCAGGCTTCAAACCCGAAGAATAAAAAATAGGGGAGCAAGCATTCATGCTTGCTCCCCTAAACTGTTAAATCGAATACTTCTGCAAATTCCCCATCATTTCCTTCAGCGCTTCAATATTGTCCTTCGGATGCGCCGCCCCTTCGAAATCACAAATCTGCTCCCACTGCGCCGCGACATCTTCCGGCGAGAAACCCACCCGCGGATCAAACCCGGCGCCCAGGCTGCGTTCCCAGCGCACCTTGCCCATCCAGCCGCCGCCGACTTCAAACAACCCGGAAGTCTCCTGGCAATTCTCGCTGGCCAGGTACACCACCAACGGGCTGACCAGTTCCGGCTTGAGTTGCTCGAACACTTGCGGCGGAATCAGGCCTTCGGTCATGCGAGTGCCGCCGGTGGGCGCGATGGCGTTGACCAGGATGTTGTTCTTGCGGCCCTCGATGGCGAGGGTGCGGGTCAGGCCGTAGAGGCCGAGTTTGGCCATGCCGTAGTTGGACTGGCCGAAGTTGCCGTAGATGCCCGAGGTCGATGCGGTGAAGATCACGCGGCCATAGTTTTGCTCGCGCATGTGCGGCCAGGCAGCGCGGGTGACTTTGTAGGCGCCTTCGACGTGGACGCGGTAAACCAGGTCCCAGTCGGCGTCGTCCATTTTGTGGAAGGTTTTGTCGCGCAGGATTCCGGCGTTATTGACCACGACATCGATGCGGCCGAAGGCGTCGAGGGCGTGCTGGACGATTTTGTCGCCGTCGGTGACGGAGTCGTGGTTGGCTTCGGCGATGCCGCCCGCCTCACGGATCTCCGCCACTACGCGGTCTGCTGCCGACGCGTTCGCGCCTTCCCCTTGAGCCGAGCCGCCGAGATCGTTGACCAACACTTTGGCGCCTTGTTTGGCGAACAGCAGCGCATGCGCCCGGCCCAGGCCGCCGCCGGCACCCGTGACGATCACGACTTTATCTTCGAAGCGCACAGACTCACTCATGGGGGAACTCCAGCAGACCAGGGACAGTAAGTCCGAGTGTCAGGCACCAGGCTGCTGGTCACAATAAACACAGGTAGAGCTGAATGGTGCCCGATAAGGCTGGGGGATAGTCAGGAACAGGCGGCCCTGCGCGGCGGAGAAACCAGCCGATCCCGAAACTCCTGGTAATGCTTGAGCACCTGCGCCGGTGCTTCGGTCTGTGGGTAATGGCCAATATCAGGCAGCAGCACCGTGTCCGGGTTGGGGACCAGTTCCCGATAGCGCTTGACCATGTGCGCGCCGGAAATCGGATCCACCTCGCCATCGATGACCCGCAACGGGACCTCGCCGCGCTGCATGGCGCTGACCCAACGCTCGCGCTGGACACGCCGCTCAGGGATATAAGCGATGAGTTTATGCATGATCCGCTGGCCGTGATTGCTGTCGATCAGGCCCCAGAAATCATCCATCTCACTTTCGGTGGGTCGAGTTTGTGGACCAAATATCTGCCGGAAACTTTTCACCATCGCATCACGCGTGAAGGCGCGGCCAATCATCCAGCCTAAGGGGCTGAGCAATAGCTTTTGCGCCAGCAGGGGTCGATGGGTTTCGGGAAACAGGCCACCATTGAGGAACACGCAACTGGCGATATCAATGCGGGATTCGTAATGCCGGGCCAACAGTTCCTGGGCCACGCTGTCGCCGTAATCGTGGGCCAACACATGCACCGGCTGCTCGACGTTCAGGTGCGCGAGCAAGGCCTGTTGCAGATCGGCCTGCTCCAACAGGCTGTATTCATGGTTGACCGGTTTGGCTGAGTCGCCGAAGCCGAGCATGTCGCAGGCAATCACCCGATAGCGCTGCGTCAGCGGTTGCCACAGGTAATGCCAGTCCCAACTGGCGGTCGGGAAACCATGGATGAGCAGCAGCGGCTCACCCTGCCCCGCCGTCCAGTAGCGGATGGTCTGGCCACGGAATACGAATGTCTGGCCGCGTTTGCGCCAGACGCACAGGGGAATCTCGGCGAGTGCCATTAGAGTTTATAACCCGGGTCTTGTTGATCGAGTTTGCGCAGCAACGCCGGCCAGGCCAACGCGCCGCCCATTCCTTGAGCACTTTTGGTCACGCCGGCGATCATCGCCTTGGCGCCCGCCAGAATCTGCGGCTCGATGGCAATCAGCTCGGCACCACCGTTCTGCGCCAGCACTTGGATATCGCAGGCACGCTGGAAGGTGAACATCATCAGGAACGTGTCGGCGATGGTGCTGCCACAGGTCAGCAAGCCGTGGTTGTGCAGCATCAGGAAATTGTTTTCACCCAGATCGGCTTGCAGGCGCGCCTTCTCTTCATGGTTCAGGGCAACGCCTTCGTAGGCGTGGTAAGCCAGGCTGGACAGCACAAACAATGACTGTTGACTGATCGGCAGAATGCCCTGCTTTTGCGCAGACACCGCCACACCCGCTGCGGTGTGAGTGTGCAGCACGCAGACCACATCGTGACGCACTTCATGCACCGCGCTGTGAATGGTGTAACCCGCCGGGTTGATCTCGTAAGGACTGTCCATCAGCTTGTTGCCGGCCTGATCGACCTTGACCAGGCTCGACGCGGTGATCTCGTGAAACATCAGCCCGAACGGGTTGATCAGGAAATCTTCGGTGTCCGGCACCTTGGCGGAAATGTGCGTAAAGATCAGATCGTCCCAGCCATGCGAGGCGACCAGACGATAACAGGCAGCCAGGTCGACGCGGGTCTGCCACTCGGCAGCACTGACCTGGTCTTTGACACTGTGGGGGGATTGGACGGGAGCAACATTCACGGCAAGGACCTCCTGTTCTTATTGTTTTACTGTCGTTACAGCAGTCTAGTCAGGCCCCGGAGTTCGTGTAGTTGCATTGGCAGCCAGCTTGATGGCCTAACGAGTCAGTTCATAAGAAAGCCTGGATCCATGTCAAAGGACCGCCGCCAACAAAGGCGCGGCAAACAGGTTCAACAGCCCGGTCAGCACCATGACAAGCCCCGCGACCGAGCCTTCTTCACCGCCCACTTCATGGGCCCGACTGACGCCGGCACCGTGCGCGCCAACGCCAAACAACGCGCCGCGCGCAAGGGCACTGCGCAACGGCAGCCACTTCAGCAAAATGCCGCCGAGCATCGCCCCGAACACCCCGGTGAACATCACGAACACCGCCGTCAGTTCCGGCACGCCACCGAGGTCTTGAGCCAGTGGCATGGCAAAGGGCGTGGTGATGGAACGGGGCACCAGCGACATCGTCACCGAACTGTCCAGTGCCAACGCCTTGGCCAGACCGAACGATGTGCCGATGGACGCCGCGCTGCCCGCCAGCATTCCGAGCAGCAACGCCGACCAATGCCGCATCAGCATCTGCCGCTGTTGCCAGATCGGCACCGCGAACGCGACGGTCACGGGCCCCAGCACCAACATCAGCCAATGGGTGTTGCTCGAATATTCCGAATACGCGGTGTGCAGCGGCACAGCGAGGGCCAGCAGCAGGGCTGGAACCAGAATCAGCGGCGACAGCAGATAATGCCCGGTGCGCCGATAGATCCAGCGACTGAATAAATAGGCCGAGAGCGTGAAGGCCAGCCAGAACATCGGCATCAGTTCAAGCTTCATGGGACCTCCTCAACCGCACCACCCACTCCACGGTGAATGCGGTGACCAGCATCACCATCAGCGTACTGACGCCGATCACCAGCAGAATCCGCCAGCCGTCGTCGCGCATCAGGCCACCGTAGTCGAGCAGGCTCATCAGCGCCGGGATAAAAAACAGCAGCATCTCGGCCATCAACAGGCCGGCACCCATTTGCAGTGCCGCCGGTTTGATAGCGCCAACGGCGAACGCCAGCAGCAACAGCGCCATACCGACGACGCCACCCGGGATCGGCCAGGCAAACCCTACGGCAATCTCACAGCCAAGCAGGTAGATGCCGAGCAACACGGCCAGTTCAGCGGTTAATCGAGCCAGGCGTTTCAGGGTTGATGCATTCATGGTTTCGGTCCTCACAGGCGCTCATTTTACGGAGCGGGCTGCCATCCCCGAAACGAATTGTTAGACTCTGCTCTATTCCAATATGGAATCCAGCTCATGGAATTCAAACAGCTACGCAGCTTTGTTGAGGTCATGCACCAAGGTGGTTTCACTCAAGCCGCCAAGACCCTGCACATCAGCCAATCGGCGGTCAGCAAGCAAGTCGCTCAGCTGGAACAGAGCCTGGGCATCCCGCTGCTTGAACGCCTGGGTTCGCAGCTTCGCCTGACCGCCGCCGGCAGCGTGGTGCTGCAACGGGCCGAAGGCATGCTGCGCCTGCGCAACGAATTGCTCAGCGAACTGGACGATTTGAGCCAACTGGCTCGCGGGGAATTGCGCCTTGGACTGCCTCTGCTGGGCAGTGACGCGCTGTTTGCCGGGCTGATTGCCGAGTACCGGCGGCGCTACCCGAATATCAGCATCCAGTTACTGGAGGGCGGTAGCCTGAACATCGAACAGGCTGTGTTGAGCGGTGAGCTCGAACTCGGTGGCAGTCTGTTGCCGAAGGATCCGCAGTTCGCTTTCCAGCCGTTCTGTGATGAGCCGCTGGACGCGCTGCTGCCTGCGGATCATCCACTGGCGAACAAGTCGGTGATCGGTTTGGAGGAGTTGGCCGAGACGCCGTTCCTGTTGTATCAACGCAGCTTCGTGCTCAACGACCGTTTGTTGCAGGCCTGTCATCAGTTGGGCTTTACGCCCAAGGAAGGTGGGCGCAGTGGCCAGGCGGATTTTCTCGCGGCACTGGTGGCCGCCGGCCAGGGCGTGGTGCTGTTGCCCAGCGTGGTGGCGCGCGGGCTGGTGCGGCCAGGGGTGGTGCGCCTGACCTTGAATGCCCCGAGCTATTTGCGCTGGGACATTGCCTTTATCTGGCGTCAGGGCGCGTACCTGTCGAAGGCCGCACAAGCCTGGCTCGCCCTCCTGCGCGAGCGGCCGGTCAGCCCCGCAGCGCGCTGATCAACTCGGCCAGCCAAGGTTCGGCGTCGGTCTCCGGGGTCACGCTTTCGCTGGCGTCCAGGCGCAGCATCGGTGCCACTTCGCGCAGGCCCAGTTCGCCGAACAATTCACGCATCTGTTCACCACCACCGCAGAAAGTATCACCGTAACTTGCATCTCCAAGGCCGATCACCGCCCCTGGCAAACCGCGCCAGGCTGAAGGCAATTGGTCACGGATCATCGAATACAACGGTTGCAGGTTATCCGGCAATTCACCCATACCGGTGGTCGACGTCACCGCCAGAAACGCGTCCGGGCCGAAGGCCTGAACGTCGGCAAGTGATGCGCGCGGGTTGTGCCAGGTCTCGAAACCGGCGGCGTTTAAAATCTTTGCGGCGTGACGGGCAACTTCTTCAGCGGTGCCGTACACCGAGCCGGAAATGATGGCAACTTTCATCAAACTGATCCTGAAGCTGAGTAAAAGACACAGATATTAACAGCACAGGCTCATTTGATCTTTTAGAATGAAAATCTCTATCAATACGGAAAGGACTCTCCGATGATCAACGCTCAACTGCTGCAAATGGTGATAAACGCTTCCAACGACGGCATCGTGATTGCTGAAAAGGAAGGCGAACAGGACAACATCCTGATTTACGTAAACCCGGCGTTTGAGCGTCTGACGGGTTACACCAGCGAAGAAATTCTCTACCAGGATTGCCGTTTCCTGCAGTCTGGCGACCGCGATCAAGAGGCCCTCGCTACGATTCGCGAGTCGTTGACCCGTGGCGGCTCCTGCCGGGAGATCCTGCGAAATTACCGTAAGGACGGCACGCCGTTCTGGAATGAACTGTCCCTTTCTGCAGTGAAGAACCCGAGCGATGGGCAAACTTATTTTGTCGGCGTTCAGAAAGACGTTACGGTGCAGGTCAAGGCACAGCAGCGAGTAGCGCAACTGGAAGCGCAATTGGCTGAGACGCAAGCCGAACTGGCTGCGCTCAAAGCGACGAACGGCGAAAACAAAACAGCGAATTAATTGTCATTAACTACAATCACCGATGACTTTGTAACTTTTTCTTTCGAGTTAGCCATGCAACGCGACGCACTCCTGACACAGGATGAGCTGGATTTCATCCAGACCATGCAACACAACCCGCAACTCAATGTGCGGGACGCGACGTCGAGCCTGCTCGTCAACGGTGGATCGCAAATCCGTGATTTGCTCACGCGCCTGGCGGCACATGAGCAAGTCACCATTCAGGCGAACTTCGAAAACCAGCAAATGACCTTTCCGCTGCACCTGGTGGAAGACGAGTTTCACGCGCTGCATTTGCGCCTGGGCGTGCCGAGTATTTTTGAAGACGGGCCGATGGTTCGTCCATGGCGCTTGTCACTTGAAGAGCCGGTGGCGCTGGAAAATGCCAAAGGCCAACCCGGCACGATGTGGGTGCATGAAATATCGTTCAAAGGGGTGTTGCTGGAAGTGCGCAACAAGACCAAACCACCCAAGCACTTCGCGCTGTGGTTCAGCCCGTCAGGCTATGAGCGGATTGCATTGCGCGGCACCTTCGAGCGTGAAACCGAGCAAGGCTTCTACGCCTACGAATTGAGCCAGAGTGACAAGGACGAGACCGAGCGTCTGCGTCAGTACATCCTTCAGCAACATCGTCTGACACATCCCGCCCTGCACATCTGATTCAGGTATCCAGGTTTCCTGCCAGGAACTGTTTCAGACGCTGACGCATCACCATTCCCTCATTCCCCAGACACCCGATCGACGTTCCGGCCAGGCTGTCCTGTACCAGGTCCGACGCATCGCCGGCCAGCAGCAACTGACAGTCCAGGCTCATGGCCAGTCGGTTCAAACGTCGAGGCAATTCAGCGGCCGGCGCGTGATTCGATACCAGCACCAGTGCCGTGGGCTTGATCCGCTCGCAAACCAGGGTCAACTCGTCGAAGGGCTGACCGATCGCCAGCAATTGAATGGCCGAGTCGACACTGCTCAGATACAGCGCCGTGAGCAGCACTTCGAGTTCATGGGCTTGATCGGCCAGGGCGCAGATAATCACACGGCGCGGTTGCATGACGCGCACAAGCAGCATGCGTTGCAATACGCGAGATCGCAGAAAACCATCCAGGAACAGCCATTCGCTGGTCTGACCGAACGCGTCATGTCGCTGAAGCATCAACTTCCAGATCGGCATAAGGATGTCCTGGAACACCACTGTCAGGGGATAGCTGGAAAAAACCTGTCCATAGATCTGCTCCAGTTGCACCTCGTCAAATGCCGTCACGGCCGCCTCAACCTGCTGTTGCCACTGGGCATAGTCGGCCTGAACGAGTTCGTCGGGAATGATCTTCGCCAGGGCTTTGAGGGGTTCGGTCTTGGCCAGTATCTTGCCGACCTTGCTGACTGCGACGCCGCGATCGATCCAGCCGAGAATGCTGCGAACCTTTTCAATATCGGCCATCGAGTACAACCGATGCCCGCTTTCGGTGCGTGTGGGCTGGATCAGGCCATAACGTCGTTCCCATGCCCGCAAGGTGACGGGGTTGATACCCGTCAAACGCGCCACTTCACGAATGGGAAACAGCTCCTCTTGTTCCAGCGCAGTACCTTGCTGCAGCGCTGGGGCACCCTCGGTCAGGACAGGCATTAGGCAATTGACGTCCGCGTGCAAAATTGGATCCCATTCTAACTCCTCTACCCCGTGCGTGTTCAAGGCCGATGAACGACGAATGTCGCTGGTGTATCCGTCAGAATCAGGAATAATCCTTGCTTGTCTCAAGACGCAGCCCATCACCCCGGCGCTGCGCCTGGCGAAACTCCTACCCGGAGCGACGCATCTGTTATACGGAGATTCACCATGTCTACCTCACCCGTCACGCTGATGGTTGCTCGTCGTGTCGCCGATGGGCGTTATCAAGACCTGATGGTCTGGTTGCGCGAAGGCGAACAACTGGCCACCGACTTTCCCGGTTATCTCGGCTCAGGCGTGCTCGCTCCGCCGCCCGGCGATAACGAATTCCAGATTATTTTCCGTTTTGCCAACGAGCAAACCATGTACGCCTGGGAGCATTCCGCTTCGCGTACCGCATGGCTGGCGCGTGGCAGCGATCTGTTTGCGCACAAGACGGAACATCGTGTGAGCGGCATCGAAGGCTGGTTCGGCGCCGTCGGCCAGCGTCCACCCCGCTGGAAACAGGCTGTGGCAATCTGGCTGGCGTTCTTTCCGGTGTCCTTGCTGTTCAACTTCGTATTGGGGCCGCTGCTCGGCGACATGAGCCTGCTGCCTCGCGTGCTCATCAGCACCCTGTGCCTGACGCCGTTGATGGTCTACTTCTTCATTCCGCTGTCGACCCGCCTGCTGGCCGGCTGGCTGAACAGCCCACCGACGCGCCCGTTGCCCACCGAACCCTCCACCCAGAATCACGGATAACCGTTGTGGAAGCGAGCCTTTGTGGCGAGGGGATTTATCCCCGTTCGGCTGCGAAGCAGTCGTAAAACCATTGTCTGCGGCGCATCTGATTCACCGCGGTGTTGGAATCGGGGCCGCTTCGCAGCCCAACGGGGTGGTGCGGCATTCCGATAAATCCCCTCGCCACAAGGCTCCCACAATAGGTGTACGTCGCCGCGCGCTGGTATAGTTTTGCTCTCACCGCGACGCGAGCCGTTCATGACCTCTTCCGCAGCTCCGATCCTCATCACCGGTGCCGGCCAGCGTGTCGGCCTGCACTGTGCGCAGCGTTTGCTCGAAGACGGCCATTCAGTGATCTTCAGCTACCGAAGTGAACGCCCCGGCGTGCAGACATTGCGCGACCTGGGCGCGACCGCGGTGTTTGCGGACTTCTCCACTGAAGCGGGCATCCTCGCGTTCATCACCGAACTGAAAACTCACACCGACAGCCTGCGAGCCATTGTCCATAACGCGTCCGAATGGCTGGCCGAAACCCCGGACACCGATGCCGAGGCCTTCACCCGCATGTTCAGCGTGCACATGCTCGCGCCCTACCTGATCAACCTGCACTGTGCCGACTTGCTCGAACGCTCTAGCCCGGCCGACATCGTGCACATCAGCGATGACGTGACCCGCAGGGGCAGCAGCAAGCACATCGGCTACTGCGCCAGCAAAGCCGGGCTCGACAGCCTCACCCTGTCCTTCGCCGCGAAATACGCGCCGACAATCAAGGTCAACGGCATCGCGCCAGCCCTGCTAATGTTCAATCCCGACGACGACGCCGCGTACCGCGCCAAAGCCCTGGCCAAGTCCGCGCTGGGCATCGAACCCGGCAGCGAAGTGATCTACCAGAGCTTGCGTTATTTGCTCGACAACCCTTATGTCACTGGCACGACCCTGACCGTCAACGGCGGACGGCACATCAAATAAGCGGCCCCCGCGAGGATGTTCCATGACGTTATCCCTGCCCCAGAATTCACTGTCCCAAAGCTATCGCGAAATCCTCATCGGCCTCGGTGAAAACCCCGACCGCGAAGGACTGCAAGACACCCCGGTTCGCGCGGCCAAGGCCATGCAGTACCTCTGCCATGGCTACGATCAGAGTGTCGAAGAGATCGTCAACGGCGCACTGTTTGCGTCAGACAACGATGAAATGATCATCGTCGATAACATCGAGCTGTACTCGCTTTGCGAACATCACATGCTGCCCTTCATCGGCAAGGCGCATGTGGCTTATATTCCAACGGGCAAGGTGCTGGGCCTGTCGAAGATTGCGCGGCTGGTGGATATGTTCGCCCGTCGCCTGCAGATCCAGGAAAACCTCACTCGGCAAATCGCCGACGCAGTGCAGCAAGTGACCGGCGCGGCGGGCGTCGCGGTGGTCATCGAAGCCAGGCACATGTGCATGATGATGCGCGGCGTCGAGAAACAGAATTCGACCATGAACACCTCGGTGATGCTCGGCGCCTTCCGCGAGTCGAGCAACACCCGCCAGGAGTTCCTGCAATTGATTGGACGGAGCAAGTAGTAATGCCACAACTTCAACCAGGAATGGCACGCATCCGGGTCAAGGACCTGTGCCTGCGGACCTTCATCGGGATCAACGAGGATGAAATCCTCAACAAGCAGGATGTGCTGATCAACCTGACCATCCTGTATGCCGCTCAGGAAGCGGTGCGTGACAACGACATCGATCACGCGCTCAATTACCGCACCATCACCAAGGCGATCATCGCCCACGTGGAGGGCAATCGCTTTGCCCTGCTCGAACGCCTGACCCAGGAAATCCTCGACCTGGTGATGGCCAACGAATCGGTGCTGTATGCCGAGGTTGAAGTCGACAAGCCGCACGCCCTGCGATTCGCCGAGTCGGTGTCGATTACCCTGGCCGCGAGCCGCTGACCGCGTCTGGCGCATTGTCCGTCAGACTTTTATCATCCGCTCCACGATTGGATTGCACAGAGCCCGCCATGAACGATCAACAACGCCTGGAACTTGAAGCCGCCGCCTTTCGCCGGCTGGTCGCCCACCTGGACAGCCGCAAGGATGTGCAGAACATCGACCTGATGAACCTCTCGGGTTTCTGCCGCAACTGCCTGTCCAAGTGGTACAAGGCCGCCGCCGATGAACGCCAGATCGAGGTCAGCCTCGATGACGCCCGCGAAGTGGTCTACGGCATGCCGTACGCCGAGTGGAAAGCCCAATACCAGCAAGAAGCCAGCGCCGAACAACAAGAAGCGTTCGCCAAAGGAAAACCCAATGAGTGATTTGAACACCCTGCGTGCCAGCCTCAAGAGCGGCGAACACGCTTTCGCCGACACCCTGGCGTTCATCGCCGCGGGTTACGACTACCAGCCTCAGGCGTTCAACAACGGTGGCGTGGAAAATGCCGCTGGGCAGAACGAAGGTTCGTGCAAGACCCTGGGTCTGGCGTTGCTGGAAGGCCTGAGCGATGAAGAAGCGCTGTTGGCTTTCGGCGAGCATTACCGCTCGGTGGTGGCCACGCCTGAAGGCAGCGACCACGGAAATATCCGCGCATTGATCGCTCATGGTCTGGCCGGTGTGAAATTCACCCAACAGCCACTGACTCGCCGCTGATCAAAGTCCGCAAAACACTTCACGAGCGACACTGAACCTGTGGCGAGGGAGCTTGCTCCCGCTGGGTCGCGCAGCGGCCCCAAAAAAAGAGGGACCGCTACGCAGTCCAGCGGGAGTAAGCTCCCTCGCCACAGGTTGCGCCTGGTCTGCCCATCGCTTGTTCGCACACATCCCGACTTTTAAGATTGACCCGGCCACTTTATTTCGTTTGCCCCACACCACTGCTCACGGCTTAGATAAAAAGAAGCATCCCTTCTTCAGAGTCGGTCATCCATGAGCAGCGAAAACATCAGCCAGTCGATCAACGTCGTTCATCCCGTCACGCTCAGCCACGGCAAAAACGCCGAGGTCTGGGACACGGACGGCAAACGCTACATCGACTTCGTCGGCGGCATCGGCGTGCTGAACCTCGGCCACTGCCATCCGCGCATCGTCGAGGCCATTCGGGAACAGGCCACGCGCCTGACCCACTACGCGTTCAACGCCGCCCCGCATGTGCCCTACATCGAACTGATGGATCGTCTGACGGCGTTCATTCCTGTGGACTACGCTGTCAGTGGCATGCTCACCAACAGCGGCGCAGAAGCGGCGGAAAACGCCCTGAAGATCGTCCGCGGTTCGACCGGCCGCACGGCCGTCATTGCCTTCGACGGCGCCTTCCATGGACGCACGCTCGCCACTCTCAATCTCAATGGCAAAGTCGCGCCTTACAAACAGAAAGTCGGCGTGCTGCCGGGTCCGGTGTTCCATTTGCCGTACCCAAGCAAGGACAACGGCGTGACCTGCGCCGAAGCCTTGAAAGCGATGGATCGACTGTTCAGCGTCGAAATCGACGTCAATGACGTGGCCTGTTTTATCGTCGAACCGGTGCAAGGTGAAGCAGGATTCCTGGCGATGGATGTCGAGTTCGCACAGGCGCTGCGCACGTTCTGCGATGAAAAAAACATCGTGTTGATCGCCGATGAAATCCAGTCCGGCTTCGGCCGCACCGGCGAACGTTTTGCCTTTTCGCGCCTGGGCATCGAGCCGGACCTGATCCTGCTGGGCAAAAGCATTGCCGGCGGCGTGCCACTGGGCGCGGTGGTTGGACGCAAGTCGCTGCTCGACACCTTGCCCAAAGGCGGACTGGGCGGCACTTATTCAGGCAACCCTATCGCCTGCGCAGCCGCATTGGCGACCTTGGACGAGATGACTGACGCGAACTTGCAAGCCTGGGGCGCGCAGCAGGAAGAAGCGATTGTCAGCCGCTATGCGTCCTGGCGTGCCAGCAAACTGTCGCCGTACCTGGGACGCTTGACCGGCGTCGGTGCGATGCGCGGCATCGAGCTGGTCAACACCGACGGCACTCCGGCCTCGGCGCAGCTCACACAGTTGCTGGCGCTGGCGCGCGATGCGGGTCTGCTGTTGATGCCGAGCGGCAAATCACGACACATCATTCGGTTGCTGGCGCCGTTGACCACCGAGGCGGCGGTGCTGGAGGAAGGGCTGGACATCCTCCAGGCGTGCCTGGCGAAACTGTCCTGATCGCAACGTGTGTTCCGGGACTGACGTAGCGAATTATGTTCGCTTGTTGTCCCGGAATCCGCGCCGTAATACTCACCAAAGACCCCTTTATTTAGCGAGAACATCACCACCTACAAGCCGAGGCAGACATGTATCACGACAATATAATTTATAAGAAAAAGTCTAACGATCCTCAATTTCTGCTCGGCGTAGCCGTGGTGCTGTTCCTCGGCTCCTACCTGATGAACCTGGGCAACAGCGCCCTCAGCCATCTTCTGCAACCGCTACTGGGCAACGCCCCGGACAGTCTGACCGCGCGCAACATCGCCATCGGGCTGGGCATCGCCGTACTGGGCACACTGAATTTCCATGTCCTCGGACGCCTGAAGTTCAAAGTGCAGACCACGGTGGTGTGGATCGAACTGCTGATCCTGTTTCTGGCGTTCTTCGACACCTTCAACCTGTCTTACAGTTTCATCCTCGACAAGATCGGTTTCCTGATCATCCAGGGCGCTGCGACCACTCTGTACATCTCCGCCATCGCGATTGTGCTTGCCTTCGTGCTGGCATTGATCGGCGCGGTGGCCAAGCTGTCGAACAACGGCCTGGCCAATGCCCTCGCCTCGTTCTACACCTCGTTCTTTCGCGGCGTGCCGCTGCTGATTCAGATCTATCTGATTTACCTCGGTCTGCCGCAACTCGGCTACGTGGTCGATGCGGTGCCGGCCGGCATCCTCGCGTTGTCCCTGTGCTACGGCGCCTACATGACCGAGATTTTCCGGGCGGGCATCCAGAGCATCCCGGTCGGCCAGTGGGAAGCCTCGCGCGCCCTGAACATCAGCCCGTTCAAGACCCTGAGCCGGGTGATCATGCCGCAGGCCCTGCGCGTGATCATTCCACCCACCGGCAACCAGTTCATCGCGATGCTCAAGGACAGTTCGCTGGTGTCGGTCATCGGTGTCTGGGAGCTGATGTACCTGGCCAAGACCCAGGGCCGCGCGGACTTCCGCCACCTGGAAATGCTGATCACCGCCGCGATGATTTACTGGGCCCTGTCATTCATCCTGGAACGGGTACAGGCGCGAATCGAAAAGCGGGTCAACCGATCCGTGGCAAGGGGTTGATGCGTGATGACTCGAACCAATACCGCCGAACAACTCAACCTGGCCCCTGCTGCGCAGACCAGCCCCTCGATGATTTCAATCACTGGCCTGAACAAGTGGTACGGCAACTTTCACGCCCTGCGCGACGTCGACCTGAACGTCGCCACCGGCGAAATCCTGGTGGTGTGCGGACCGTCAGGCTCGGGAAAATCGACCATGATTCGCTGCATCAACCACCTGGAAAATTTCCAGAAAGGTCACATTCAGGTCAACGGCATCACCCTGACCAGCGAAGCGGAAAGTGTCAGCGCCGTGCGCAGCGAAATCGGCATGGTGTTCCAGAGCTTCAACCTGTTCCCGCACTTGAGCGTGATGGACAACCTGACCCTGGCCCCGCAACTGGTGCAAGGCGTGTCCTCTGCCGAGGCGAAAAAACGCGCGCAGGTCTATCTGGAACGGGTGCGGATTGCCGAGCACGCCCACAAATATCCGTCGCAGCTCTCCGGCGGTCAGCAGCAGCGCGTGGCCATTGCCCGAGCACTGTGCATGAACCCCAAAGTGATGCTGTTCGACGAGCCGACCTCGGCGCTGGACCCGGAAATGGTCCACGAGGTGCTGGACGTGATGGGTGAACTGGCCACCGACGGCATGACCATGATCTGCGTGACCCACGAAATGGGCTTTGCCAGCAAAGTCGCTGATCGGGTGCTGTTCATGGACCAGGGCCAAGTGATCGAACAAGCCACCCCGACCGAATTTTTCAACAACCCGCAGACCGAACGCGCGCAGAAATTCCTGTCGCAGATCATCGGTCACTGAGAAGCGCTTTACCCCCGCATAACAATAACGAGAAGTGGAGATGGACATGCTCAGTAAAAAACCCGCAATCACCCTCGCAGCCGCCCTGTCACTGTTGTTCATCGGCGCCGCGAACGCCGGAGCCGTTCTGGACAAGATCGAGAGCAGCAAGACGTTGACCGTCGCCACCTCGGCGACCTGGCCTCCGCAGGGCTTCATCAACGACAAGAATGAAATCGACGGTTTTGATATTGACGTGTCCAAGGAGATCGCCAAACGTATGGGCGTCGAGGCCAAATTCATCACCCCCGACTGGGATGTGATTACCGCCGGCAAGTGGAATGGCCGCTGGGATGTATCCGTAGGTTCGATGACTGCGACCAAAAGTCGTGCGCGGATTCTCGACTTCCCCGGCACCTATTACTACGTGCCCTACGTGTTTGCGGTGCACAACAAATCCACGGTCACCGACCACAAGGCGCTGAATGGCAAAACCATCGGCGTCGAAGGCGGCACGACCTCCGAGGACTATTTCAGCCAGGCGCTGGCGATCGAAACCACTGACGTGCCGCCCGTCGTCTACGACGTAAAAACCGAAAAAATGAAGACCTACGCCGGCTCCGTCGGGCCGCTGGACGATCTGCGCCTGGGCGACGGCGCCCGACTGGACGCCATCCTCACGCAACGCAGCACCCTGGATGCCGCCGTCAAGAAAGGTTATCCATTGCGCGCCGTCGACAACGACGTTGTGTTCTACGAACCGCTGGCCGTTGCCACCGACAAGGGTGACCCGGAGTTGAAGGCCAAGCTGAGTGAAATCATCGGCCAGATGCACAAGGACGGCACGCTGACCAAGCTGTCGGACAAGTGGTACGGCGTCGACTACTCGACTATCAAATAACACCGCCCTCCCCTGTGGGAGCGGGCTTGCCCGCGAAAGCGGTGGTTCAGCTTGCATTGATGTTGTATGTGCCGGCGTCTTCGTGAGCAAGTCGAATCGTCGCACCGCCGCTCCCACAAAAAGCAATTTCTCAAGGATCGACCATGTCCTTCCCCAGCACCTGGTATTCCCAAACCTCGCTGCCTCGCGCGGCCAGGTCCGAATTGAACACCGACGAAACCTGCGACGTCTGCATCATCGGTGCCGGCATTGCCGGCCTCACCGCCGCCCTGGAACTGACCCGGCGCGGCAAGCGCGTGATCATGCTCGAAGCCCATCAGGTCGCCTGGGGCGCGTCCGGCCGCAATGGCGGCGTGGTTTCGCCGGGCTGGGCAGAAGGATCGGGAGCGATCCGCAAGAAACTGGGGCTGGAGCACGCCAGAGCGCTATTCCAGTTGTCGGTCGAAGGTGTAGAGATTGTCCGGCGCAACATCGCCGAACTGGCGCTTAGCGGCTGCGATCCATCCGCCGGCACGATCCGGGTCAAGCGCTACGACGACAGCGCTGGCGTCAAAAACCACATCGACACGATGCGTCGCGACTTCGGCTATGAACTCAATTTCCTCGACACCGCCGAGGTGCGGGAACGGGCACACACCCTGCGCTATTTCCAGGGTGTCGAAGACCCTAACGCCCTGCATTTTCATCCGTTGAATTATTGCCTGGGTCTGGCTTTGGCCATTGAAGCCGCGGGCGGGCGTATTTTTGAGCACTCAAAAATGCTTGCCTGGCGGCGCGAAGGGACCGACAAAATCGTCCAGACCGCTCACGGCAGCGTGCGCTGTCACGACCTGGTGTTCTGCGCCGGCGGTTATGGCGGTCCGGAGCTGCAAAAACTCAGCCGCGCCTTCCTGCCGATCGCCACCTACGTGGTGCTCACCGAACATTTGGGCGACTCGATCAAAAACGTTCTCGACTCGGGCGCCGCATTCTCCGATGACCGTCGCGCCTCAGACTATTACCGCATCGTCGAAGGCGATCGCCTGCTCTGGGGCGGGCGCATCACGACCCGCAACGAACAGGATGAAAACGCCTTGGCGGCTATGTTGAAGGCCGACATGGTCTCGGTGTATCCGCAATTGGCATCGGTCAGGATCGAATTGGCCTGGTCTGGTTTGATGGGGTATTCCACCAACAAAATGCCCAATCTGGGAGCGCTGGAACCGGGTGTCTGGGCATGCACGTCGTTTGGCGGCCATGGGCTGAATACCGGTTCGATTGGCGGCAGGGTGATCGCTGAGGCGGTGTGCGGGGAGAGTGCGCGGTATGAATTGTTCAAGCCGTATTTGCTGGACTGGAACGGCGGGCCGTTCGGGCGGGTGGCTGCCAATGCGATCTATCGATCGCTGAAGGTCATGGACTTCGTTCAGGAGCGATTTCGCGGTTGATCGCAATTTCCGCAAACCCTGTTAACCCTGTGGGAGCTAGCCTGCTAGCGATGGGGGGTCAGCTACATCGATGTGACTGACACCCCATCGCTAGCAGGCTAGCTCCCACAAGGGTTTGTGTTGACCGCACTTTCTGTGAACACAAAAAAACCGGCCGAAGCCGGTTTTTTCATTTCAACAGAATCAGAACGAAGCGTTCTGCAGGCCGTCGAGGTAACGCTCGGTGTCCAATGCCGCCATGCAGCCAGCGCCGGCCGAGGTGATGGCTTGACGGTAAATGTGGTCAGCCACGTCACCGGCCGCGAAGATGCCTTCAACGCTGGTCGCAGTGGCGTTGCCGTCACGGCCGCCGTGGACAACCAGGTAACCGTCTTTCAACGTCAGCTGGCCTTCGAACAGCGAGGTGTTCGGGGTGTGGCCGATGGCGATGAACACGCCGTCGACTTTCAGCTCGTCGAAGCTGCCGTCGTTGTTCTTCAGGCGGGCACCAGTCACGCCCATGTTGTCGCCCAGGACTTCGTCCAGGTTCGAGTTCAGCTTCAGGATGATTTTGCCTTCGGCAACCCGCGCATTCAGCTTGTCGATCAGGATCTTCTCGGCGCGGAAAGTCTCGCGGCGGTGGATCAGGGTCACGGTGCTGGCGATGTTGGCCAGGTACAGTGCTTCTTCGACAGCAGTGTTACCGCCGCCGACCACGGCTACAGGCTTGTTGCGGTAGAAGAAACCGTCGCAGGTTGCGCAGGCCGAAACGCCTTTGCCCATGAACGCTTCTTCCGACGGCAGACCGAGGTAACGCGCGCTTGCGCCGGTGGCGATGATCAGGGCGTCGCAGGTGTACGTCGCGCTGTCACCGATCAGGGTGTACGGCTTGGCAGCGAAGTCGACGGCATTGATGTGATCGAAAACGATCTCGGTTTCAAAGCGTTCGGCGTGCTCTTTCATGCGTTCCATCAGCGCCGGGCCGGTCAGGCCGTGGACGTCGCCCGGCCAGTTGTCGACTTCGGTGGTGGTGGTCAGTTGACCGCCGGCTTGCATGCCGGTGATCAGCAGTGGCTTGAGGTTGGCACGGGCGGCATAGACCGCGGCGCTGTAACCGGCAGGGCCGGAACCGAGAATAATCACTCGCGAATGACGGACTTCAGACATGACCTGCTCCTGTTGACCGGCCCGGAACACCTGGCGCGGAACGCCGGGTTGCCGGCGGGAATAAAAAAGGACCGTTGAATGCCTTGGGGAAGGCTCGGGTTCGACAGTCCTGTAAAAAGAATGGGTGCAGCGTATCGAGGGGGCGAAGATTAAGGAAATACGGTTTAACAATCCAGCTCATAGGCGGTCTCTATCCGGTCACGATGAATTTATAGGCGCCTTTGTTACAGTTAATGTCGATGTCGCTGCCGCGCTTTCGCCTGTCAGGCAAAGCCGGTAAGGTCGGCGCGTTTACCCTTTGCTCGGAGCACGTTATGCCCGCCCCCGTTCTGTCCGGCCCGCAATACCTGCGCGAAGGTCTCAAGCTGGTCCTGAGCCCCAGCCTGCGTTTGTTCGTGTTGTTGCCCTTGGTGATCAACCTCGTGCTGTTCGTCGGATTGATCTACCTGGCCAGCCATCAATTCAGCCTGTGGGTCGATACGCTGATGCCGTCCCTGCCCGACTGGCTGAGTTTTCTCAGTTACGTCCTCTGGCCGATTTTTGTCGTGCTGGTGGTTCTGATGGTGTTTTTCACCTTCACCATGCTCGCCAACGTCATCGCCGCACCGTTCAACGGCTTCCTCGCGGAGAAAGTCGAAGTGGTGGTGCGCGGCACCGATGACTTCCCGGCTTTCAGCTGGGGTGAACTGATCGCCATGATCCCGCGCACCCTGTCCCGGGAAATGCGCAAACTCGGTTACTTCCTGCCGCGAGCGATCGGGTTGTTCATTCTCTCGTTCATCCCCGTGGTGAACATCATTGCTGCGCCATTGTGGCTGCTGTTCGGGGTGTGGATGATGGCGATCCAGTACATTGACTACCCCGCGGACAACCACAAACTCGGCTGGAACGAAATGCTCGCCTGGCTGCGCGAGAAGCGCTGGCAGAGCATGAGTTTTGGCGGGATCGTGTATCTGGTGCTGCTGATTCCGGTGGTCAATATTCTGATGATGCCGGCGGCGGTGGCCGGGGCGACATTGTTCTGGGTGCGGGAGCGTGGCGCAGAGAATCTGGTGACCCAACGCTGACACCGTCACAAATCCATCATCGAAACGCCACAATGACGACATGGCCTCAGCCGACACTGAGGTCATGACGACAACTCTGCATATCACCCTGATCACCGAAACCTTCCCTCCCGAAATCAACGGCGTGGCCAATACCCTCGGCCGCTTGTGTGATGGCTTGCGCGCGCGCGGGCACCAGGTCGAGCTGGTGCGGCCGCGTCAGGGCTGCGATCAGTTGGCGGCCAGCAGCGATGAGTTGTTGCTGTGTCGCGGCTGGCCGCTGCCGGGCTATCCCGGTTTGCAATGGGGTCAGTCGTCGATGCACAAGCTGCTGCGGCGCTGGAAGCGGCATCGTCCGGACGTGCTCTACATCGCCACCGAGGGACCGCTGGGATTGTCGGCATTGCGAGCGGCGCGGCGTTTGGGCATTTCAGTGGTCAGCGGTTTTCACACCAATTTCCAGCAGTATTCCAGCCAGTACGGGCTCGGATTGCTGTCGCGTTTGCTGACCCATTACCTGCGCTGGTTTCATAACCGTTCGACGCTGACGCTGGTGCCCAGCATCAGCCAGCGACTGGAACTTGAGCGGCGGCATTTCGAACGCCTGGCGTTGTTGTCCCGAGGGGTCGACAGTCAATTGTTTCATCCGGTTAAACGCCTGCAATCGCTACGCGAACAGTGGGGCCTGGCCGAGAAGGACATCGCGGTTATCCATGTAGGACGGTTGGCGCAGGAGAAAAATCTTGGCTTGCTCAAGCGCTGTTTCGACGCGCTGAAAGCCACTTACCCACAGCGCAATCTGAAACTGATCGTGGTCGGCGACGGACCGCAGCGAAGTGTTTTGGAGAAGGAACTGTCTGAAGCGATTTTCTGCGGCTCACAACGTGGCGAAGCGTTGGCCAGCCACTATGCGTCGGCGGATGTATTTCTGTTTCCGAGCCTGACCGAAACCTTCGGCAATGTGGTGCTTGAAGCGCTGGCCTCGGGATTGGGCGTGGTGGCCTACGATCAGGCGGCAGCAGCCCAGCATATTCGCCATGGCTACAACGGCGTGCTGGCGATGCCGGGGGATGAAGAGGCGTTCTGCGATGCCGCGACGTGGTTGTTGGAGGAGCGCGAAACGTTGCGTTGCGTGCGGCTCAATGCGCGCCAGCATGCGAGTCGCCAGGGCTGGGCGGCAATTATCGAGCAGTTTGAGGGGCAGTTGCGGGGGGCTTGTGTGGGGGAGCAGGTGGTGCCAAATGCACCAACCTTGCCCCGAGCCTAGGGTGACATTGAGTCAGTCATCGCCAGCAGGCTGGCGATGAGGCCTTGCCAGTCGCCGCTTAAACCAGCGTCATCAACGCCTCACGGCTGAACGGCAGGATGTCTTCCTCGCGACCCTCACGCACTTTCTGCGCCCAGTCCGGGTCGACCAGCAATGCACGCCCTACCGCCACCAGATCGAACTCATCGTTGTTCAACCGCTCCAGCAGTTTTTCCAGGCTGGCCGGCTGCGCGATCTTGTCAGTGTTGACCATGAACTGCAGGAACTCGCCATCCAGGCCAACGCTGCCCACGGTGATGGTCGGCTTGCCCGTCAGCTTGCGGGTCCAGCCAGCCAGGTTCAGCTCGGAACCGTCGAACTCCGGCTCCCAGAAACGACGCGTCGAGCAGTGGAAAATGTCCACGCCAGCGTCGGACAGCGGCTTGAGGAATTCACCCAGCGCTTCCGGGGTTTGCACCAGACGCGCGGTGTAATCCTGCTGCTTCCACTGCGAGAAACGGAAGATGATCGGGAAACCTTCGCCGACCGCTGCACGCACGGCCTGAATCAATTCAATGGCAAAACGCGAACGGTTGGCCAGGCTGCCACCGTATTCGTCGGTGCGCTGGTTACTGCCTTCCCAGAAGAACTGGTCCACGAGGTAGCCATGGGCGCCGTGGATTTCCACACCGTCCATGCCGATGCTTTGAGCGTCTTTAGCGGCTTGGGCGAATGCGGCGATCACGTCCTGGATGTCTTGTTTAGTCATGCCGTGCACTACGACTTGACCGTCCTTCAGTTTTTCCGACGGACCGTAACCCGGCACGCTGGCATCCGGCTCGGTGCCGATGCGACGCACGCTACCCACGTGCCAAAGCTGAGGCACGATCTTGCCGCCCTCGGCGTGGACCGCATCGACCACTTTCTTCCAGCCGGCCAGCGCAGCTTCACCGTAGAAATGCGGCACGTTCGGGTAGCCGTTGGAGGCCTTGTGCCCGACGGTGGTGCCTTCGGTGATGATCAGGCCGACGCCGGCGGCAGCGCGACGACGGTAATACTCGATCACTTTGGAATTGGGAACGCCGCCCGGCGAAAACGAGCGGGTCATCGGCGCCATGACGACGCGGGTCGGCAGTTCGAGGGTGCCGAGGTGGAACGGTTTGAACAAGGCTTTGACTGGCATGGGACGCTCCACGAAAACGATATCGACGGGACACAAATTTTATGACGGCGATAATATGCACAGTGGAACACGATGCACAGCACTATTGATCTGGGTGATTAAGGGTCAAAAGGCAGGCATAAAAAATCGCAGCTCGGTGGCTGCGATTTTTGGGGGTTCAGCTCAGCGCTTTTTCAATCGCCGCGATGACCGTCGGATCATCCGGCGGCGTACGCGGCGAGAACCGCGCCAACACACGCCCGTCTTTGCCCAGCAGGAATTTCTCGAAGTTCCAGGTGATATCCCCCGGAAACTCCGCACCCTCGCCCGCCAGCAAACGGTACAACTGATGACGATCGTGACCGTTGACTTCCAGCTTGCTGGACAACGGAAAGCTCACGCCATAGTTGAGGCTGCAGAAATCCTGGATTTCTTGCTCGGTGCCCGGTTCCTGCCCGGCAAACTGGTTGCACGGCAGACCCAGCACGCTGAAGCCTTTGTCCTTGTATTGCTGGTAGAGGTTTTCCAGCGCCGCGTACTGTGGGGTCAAGCCACATTTGGAGGCGACGTTGACCACAAGCACGACGTGCCCCTTGAGGGGTGCCAGCGGTAGCTCCTGACCATCCAGGGCTGTCAATTTAAGGTCGTGAAAAGCACTCATGACGAACTCCAGATTCCCGTGTTCTACTCGAAACAGCCACTTGGCGATGTCGCCAGGGACAGCCGCGGACTAAAAAGGCGCCCCTCGGGCGCCTCTCCAGTTCTCTGAGCTTAGCGCAGAAAATCAGTGGTGATGGCCACCTTCGCCATGGACGTGACCATGAGCGATTTCTTCCTGGCTGGCGTCACGGATGTCGATGATCTTGACCTGGAAATTCAGGCGCTGACCGGCCAACGGGTGGTTGCCGTCGACAGTAACGTCGTCGCCGTCCAGATCGCGGATGGTAACGATCTGCATCTGGCCGTCCGGCGCGGAAGCGTGGAACTGCATGCCCACTTCCAGTTCGTCGACGCCTTCGAACATGCTGCGGCTCAACGTGCTGACCAGTTCGGCAGCGTATTCGCCGTAGGCATCTTCAGGTTCAACGGCTACGGTCAGCTCGTCGCCGACTGCTTTGCCTTCCAGTGCCTTTTCCAGGCCCGGGATGATGTTACCTGCGCCTTGCAGGTAGACCAGCGGCGCGCCGCCGGCGGAGCTGTCGATGACCTCACCAGCGTCGTTGGTCAGGGTATAGTCGATGGAGACAGCCTTATTGGCGGCGATCAGCATGGGGCGAGACCTTTTGCATAAGAATGAAGAATGGCCAAGTTTAGCGAAGCAATCGCCCGAAAGCGAACACAACCCGGACAGACGGATGGCGACTAAAGGCTCGACGGTCACAGGTTTCCATCAGGATGAGGACGGGCATTGGGTGGCCGAGCTTTCCTGCGGCCACACCCAGCACCTGCGTCACCAGCCACCGTGGCAATCGCGCGCCTGGGTCCTGGACCCCGCGCAACGCATTGAAAAAATAGGCCAGCCCTTTGATTGCGGTTGGTGCGCACAAGGCTCGGTTAGCGATAACCTTGGCGACTGAATTTCGGTAAACGGCCAGACATAGGTCGTCACCATTGCCATGCACCTCCAGAGAATCCGCATGCAAACTTTTTTTATCGCGCCCACCGATTTTGGTGTGGGTCTGACCTCCATCAGCCTCGGGCTGGTGCGCACACTTGAGCGAGCCGGCCTCAAAGTCGGCTTTTTCAAACCGATTGCCCAGCCGCATCCGGGCGACACCGGCCCGGAGCGTTCCACCGAACTGGTGGCGCGCACCCACGGCCTGAAACCGCCACAGCCACTTGGCTTGGCCCATGTCGAGCGCATGCTCGGCGACGGTCAACTGGATGAGCTGCTCGAAGAAATCATCACCCTGTATCAGCAAGCCGCCGTCGGCAAGGACGTGCTGATCGTCGAAGGTATGGTCCCGACCCGCAGCGCCAGTTACGCCGCGCGGGTCAATCTGCACCTGGCCAAGAGCCTGGATGCCGAAGTGATCCTGGTCTCGGCGCCGGAAAACGAAGTGCTGACCGAACTGTCTGGCCGGGTGGAACTGCAGGCGCAATTGTTCGGCGGCCCGAAAGACCCGAAAGTCCTCGGCGTGATCCTCAACAAGGTCAAGACCGATGAAAGCATGGAGGCTTTCGCTTCGCGCTTGAAGGAACACTCGCCGTTGCTGCGCAGCGGTGACTTCCGTTTGCTCGGCTGCATTCCGTTCCAGCCGGAACTGAACGCACCGCGCACCCGCGACGTGGCCGACCTTATGGGCGCGCAGATTCTCAATGCTGGCGATTACGAAACCCGGCGCATGACCAAGATCATCATCTGTGCCCGCACCATGCGCAACACCGTGGAGCTGCTCAAGCCCGGCGTGCTGGTGGTGACCCCGGGCGATCGCGACGACATCATCCTCGCCGTCAGCCTCGCCGCCATGAACGGCGTGCCGCTGGCCGGCCTGTTGCTGACCAGCGACACCCTGCCCGACCCGCGCATCATGGACCTGTGCCGTGGCGCATTGCAGGCAGGCTTGCCGGTGTTGTCGGTGAGCACCGGCTCCTATGACACTGCCAACCAGTTGAACGGTCTGAACAAGGAAATCCCGATCGACGACCGCGAGCGCGCGGAGATCATCACCGACTTCGTCGCCAGCCACCTCGATGCCAACTGGCTGCACCAGCGTTGCGGTACTCCGCGTGAGATGCGCCTGTCGCCAGCGGTGTTCCGTTATCAATTGATCCAGCGCGCCCAGGCCGCCAACAAACGCATCGTTCTGCCAGAAGGCAGCGAGCCACTGACCGTGCAAGCGGCAGCAATCTGCCAGGCCCGTGGCATCGCTCGCTGCGTGTTGCTGGCGAAACCGGAAGACGTCGAAGCCGTGGCCCGCGCTCAAGGCATCGAACTGCCGCCGGGGCTGGAGATTCTCGATCCGGACCTGATTCGTGAACGCTACGTCGAACCGATGGTGGCGCTGCGCAAAAGCAAAAGCCTCAACGCGCCGATGGCCGAGCAGCAACTGGAAGACACCGTGGTGATCGGCACCATGATGCTGGCGCTGGATGAAGTCGACGGCCTCGTCTCCGGCGTCATCCACTCCACCGCCAACACCATCCGCCCTGCCCTGCAGCTGATCAAAACGGCGCCGGGCTGCACGCTGGTGTCGTCGGTATTCTTCATGCTGTTTCCCGAAGAAGTGCTGGTCTACGGCGACTGCGTGATGAACCCGCACCCGAGCGCCAGCGAACTGGCCGAGATCGCCCTGCAAAGCGCGGACTCGGCGGCAGCGTTCGGCATCACCCCGCGCGTCGCGATGATCAGCTACTCCAGCGGTGAATCGGCCAGCGGCGAAGAAGTCGAGAAAGTTCGCGAAGCGACGTTGCTCGCCCACGAACAGCAGAACTCGCTGCTGATCGACGGCCCGTTGCAATACGATGCCGCCGCCAACGAAACCGTGGCCAAGCAACTGGCACCGAACAGCCAGGTCGCCGGTCGCGCCACGGTGTTCGTGTTCCCCGACCTCAACACTGGCAACACCACGCACAAAGCCGTGCAGCGCAGTGCCGATTGCGTCAGCCTCGGACCGATGCTGCAAGGCCTGCGCAAACCGGTGAACGACCTGCCGCGCGGCGCGCAAGTCGATGACATCGTGTACACCATCGCGTTGACCGCGATTCAAGCTGCCAACCGACCTATGGATCTTTAAATGCTGGCTTTTCTACCTGCCGCCGTGCGCGGCGTGATTGCATCGTTGTTGCTGGCGTTGAATACCATTCTGCTCTGCTCGTTTCTGTTCTGCGTGGCGATCTTCAAGGTGTTGCCCTTTGCCCTCACCCAGCGTTTCACGCTCTGGTTGATGAGCCATACCCATGAAGCCTGGATCAGCAATAACAAGGCCTGGATGAATCTGGTCTGCCGCACCCGCTGGCACCTCAGCGGTCTGCAAGGGCTGGATTATCAGCACTCGTACCTGATCACCAGCAACCACCAGAGCTGGGTCGACATCATGGTGTTGCAGTACGTACTCAACCGTCGCATCCAGCCGCTGAAGTTCTTCCTCAAACAGGAACTGATCTGGGTGCCGGTGATTGGCCTGGCCTGGTGGACGCTCGGCTTTCCGTTCATGAAGCGTTATTCCAAGGCCTACCTGGAAAAGTACCCGGAGAAGAAAGGCGAGGACCTGGAAACCACCCGCAAGACCTGCGACAAGTTTCGCAATAACGCGGTGGGGATCTTCAATTTTGTCGAAGGCACGCGCTTCACTGAAGGCAAGCATGCGCAGCAGAAATCACCGTTCAAGTACCTGCTCAAACCCAAGGCCGGCGGCATTGCGTTTGTGCTGGATGCGATGGGTGAGCAGCTTGAGTCCATTGTGAACGTGACCATTCATTACCCGGCCGGGCGTCCCGGGTATTGGGATTTGCTCTGTGGGAATGTGGAAGAGGTGGTGGTGCATTTTCAGGAACTGAAGATTCCGCCGCAGTTCATTGGCAAGAATTACGACCAGGATGGGGAGTATCGCTTGCAGTTTCAGGGCTGGATCAATCAGCTGTGGGAAGACAAGGATGCGTTGCTGGAGCAGATGCACCGCGAATACCCCGATAAACACTGACCCACTGTGGGAGCCAGCCTGCTGGCGATAGCGGGTTCACATTCAGCAGATTTAGTGCCTGAATCACCGCAATCGCTAGCAGGCTAGCTCCCACAGTTGACCGAGTTGACCCACAAAAAACCCGCCGATGAGTGATCATCGACGGGTTTTTTATTAACGGCTAACGCTTAGATCGCGCCACGCTGACGCAGCAGATCCAGCACTTGCTTGACGCTTTCTTCCAGCGACAGCGACTGGGTGTCGACCACGAGGTCGGCGTCCAGCGGCACGTCGTACGGGAAGGAGTCGCCCGGAATGTTATCCCCGGCCGCCGCGTACAGACCTTGCGGATCACGCTCGGCACAAACCGTCGGCGAGGCCTGGACGTAGACCGTCAGCAGACGCTCCTTGCCGATCAGCTCCCGGGCTTGCTCACGACCTTCGGCACTCGGTGCAACAAATGCAGCCAGTGTCAGCAGACCCGCTTCGTTGAACTGACGCGCAACGTGTGCGGCACGGCGCCAGTTTTCGGTTCGCCCGGCGCGATCCTGTGGCAGACCTTTGTTCAGGTCGTGACGCAGGTTCTGGCCATCGAGTACAAACACTGCACGGCCCATGTCGAACAACTTGCGCTCAACCGCGTAAGCCAAGGTGCTTTTGCCCGCGCCCGACAAGCCGCTGAACAACACGGTGGCCGGTTGCTGACCGAAACGCTGGGCGCGTTCTTCAGTCGCCACGTGCGCCAGTTTGCCGTGGTGCGTGCTGCTGCCATGCGCCAACGGCTGAGCGATGATCATGCCGGCGGCAACGGTGCCATTGGTCAAACGATCGATGACGATGAACGAACCGGTGGTGCGGTTGCTCGCGTAACCGTCCAGAGCGATCGCCGCGTCGAGGCTGACCTTGACCCGACCAATCTCGTTCAGTTGCAACGCGCTGGCAGGACCTTCTTCCAGCGTGTTCACGTCAACGCGGTTGACGATGCTGGTGATCGAACCCGGCACATAACTGGTGGCGCGTTTGATGTCGTATTTCTTGCCCGGCAGCATCGGCTCTTCGGCCATCCACACCAGCATGGCGTCGAAGGCGTCGGTCACTTGCGGCAGGTTGTCGGCGTGCACCAGCAAGTCGCCGCGAGAGATGTCGATCTCGTCTTCCATGGTCAGCGTCACCGCTTGACCAGGACCTGCATGCTCCAGCTCACCTTCGAAGGTGACGATGGATTTCACGCGGCTGCTCTTGCCCGACGGCAGCACGACGACTTCGTCGCCCTTGTGCACGACGCCGCTGGCCAGGGTGCCGGCGAAACCGCGGAAGTTCAGGTTCGGACGGTTGACGTACTGCACCGGGAAACGCAGGTCGGTGTAGTTGCGGTCGTTGGCGATCTCGACGGTCTCGAGAATTTCCATCAGCGACTGGCCGGTGTACCACGGCGAGCGCTCGGACTTGTTCACCACGTTGTCGCCTTTCAATGCCGACATCGGCACAAACGCCATGGTGGTCGGCTTGAACGCGATGCCTTCGGCGAACTTCAGGTAATCGGCCTTGATCGACTCGAACACGGTTTCGTCGAAGCCATTGAGGTCCATCTTGTTGATGGCGACCACGATGTGCTTGATGCCCAGCAACGAGGCGATGAAGCTGTGGCGACGGGTTTGGGTCTGCACGCCGTAGCGGGCGTCGACCAGGATGATCGCCAGGTCACAGGTGGACGCACCGGTGGCCATGTTGCGGGTGTACTGCTCATGGCCAGGGGTGTCGGCGATGATGAATTTGCGCTTGGCGGTAGAGAAATAGCGGTAAGCGACATCAATGGTGATGCCCTGCTCACGCTCGGCCTGCAGGCCGTCGACCAGCAATGCCAGGTCGATGTCTTCGCCGGTGGTGCCGACTTTTTTCGAGTCGCGGGTGATGGCTTCCAGGTGATCTTCGTAGATCATCTTGGAGTCGTGCAGCAGGCGCCCGATCAGGGTGCTCTTGCCGTCGTCGACGTTGCCACAGGTCAGAAAGCGCAGCATTTCCTTGCGTTCGTGCTGGCCCAGGTAGGCGAGGATGTCCTCGCTGATCAAATCAGATGCGTGCGACATGACAACCCCTTAGAAATAACCCTGACGTTTCTTTTCTTCCATCGAGCCTGCGCCATCGTGGTCGATGACCCGGCCCTGGCGTTCGGAAGTTCGCGTCAGGAGCATTTCCTGAATGATGTCGGTCAGGCTGGTGGCCTCGGACTCGACCGCACCGGTCAGCGGGTAGTCGCCGAGCGTACGGAAGCGGACCTTCTTCTTGACGATGCGCGCCTTATCTTCATCGCTCAGGTGATTGAGCAGGCGTTCGTCGTCGATCATGATCCAAGTGCCATTCATCTCGATGACGTCGCGCTCGGCGGCGAAATACAGCGGCACGATCGGGATGCCTTCGAGGTAGATGTACTGCCAGATATCCAGTTCGGTCCAGTTCGACAACGGGAATACACGAATGGATTCGCCCTTGTTGACGTTGCCGTTATAGACGTTCCACAGTTCCGGGCGCTGGTTTTTCGGGTCCCAGCGGTGCTTGGTATCGCGGAAGGAATACACGCGCTCTTTGGCACGGGACTTCTCTTCGTCGCGGCGAGCACCACCGAAAGCGGCATCGAAACCATACTTGTCGAGGGCTTGTTTCAGGCCTTCGGTTTTCATGATGTCGGTGTGCTTGGCACTGCCGTGGGTCAGCGGGTTGATGCCCTGCGCGACGCCATCAGGGTTCACGTGCACGATCAGGTCCAGGCCGAGATCTTCGACCATGCGGTCGCGGAACGCGTACATTTCCTTGAACTTCCACCGGGTGTCGACGTGCATCACCGGGAACGGCAGTTTGCCCGGGAAGAATGCCTTGCGCGCAAGGTGCAGCATCACGGCGGAGTCTTTACCGACGGAGTACAGCATCACCGGGTTATCGAACTCGGCGGCGACCTCGCGGATGATGTGGATGCTTTCGGCCTCCAGCTGTTTCAGATGCGTCAGTTTGTCGACCATGGCTACTCACGAAAACGATCTTATGGACGGCCAGCGGGCCGTGTTCGAGCGAGGAATCCTAGCACAGCGACCTCTTCTAATCAGGCCGCCGACTAGATCGAAAGGGTATATGAATATACCCCCTCGTTTGGGCTCCGCCCCCTTGCAGGAGCGAGGCTTGCCGGCGAAGAACGATACACGGTATGCCTGATGCACCGCGTTATCGTTCTTCGCGGGCAAGCCTCGCTCCTACAGGGATTGGGTGGAAATCAGATCGGATTCGGGCAATCGATGAAGATGTGCTCGAGGGCGAACCGGCGGGCCAGGTAATCGCCCAATGCTTGCACGCCGTAACGCTCGGTGGCGTGGTGACCGGCGGCGATGAAGCTGATGTCGTTTTCCCGGGCGCTGTGGAAGGTCTGCTCCGAAGCCTCGCCACTAAGGTACAAATCGACCCCGGCCAGCACGGCCTGATCGATGTAACCCTGGCCACCACCGGTGCACCAGCCAACGCGACGGATCATCTCGCTGCCTTCAATCAGCAGCGGTTCACGACCCATGACTTCCTGCACACGACGGGCAAAATCACGCGGCGTCATCGGTTCGCTCAACGAGCCAACGAGGCCGACCACTTTAAGGTTGTCAGGATCCAGCGGGCCTTCGACCGTGATGTCGAGCTGACGCGCCAGCTGCACGTTGTTGCCAACGTCCGGGTGCAGATCCAGAGGCAAGTGATAGGACAGCAGGCTGATGTCGTGCTTGAGCAGGGTTTTCAACCTACGCTGCTTCATGCCGGTGATGCACGGGTTCTCGCCCTTCCAGAAATAGCCGTGATGCACCAGCACCAGATCGGCCTGCGCTTCGACGGCGGCGTCCAGCAGCGCTTGGCTGGCGGTGACGCCACTGACGATGCGCATCACCTGCGGGCGGCCTTCGACCTGCAAGCCGTTGGGGCAGTAATCGGCAATCCTGGCACTGTTAAGGTAACGGTCGGCTTCTTCGACCAGGGTGCTCAAGGCGACGGCCATAAAAGACTCCTAAATATCCCGTTCAGAGGCGAGCTGCGCCTCGTATAATGCGCGACATTATGGGCGGTCTCATACCGCCTGCAACCTCTCAGGACGTGCTTAATGCTCAAGGCGCTGCGTTTTTCCGGCTGGCCGTTGTTGGCCGGCGTGCTTATCGCTCTGTTGATCATCCAGCGTTACCCGCAGTGGGTCGGGCTACCGAGCCTCGACGTCAACCTGCAGCAAGCCCCGCAAACCACCACGATGCAGCAAGGTCCGGTGTCCTATGCCGACGCGGTCACCACGGCCGCGCCGTCGGTGGTGAACCTGTACACCACCAAAGTCATCAACAAACCGAACCATCCGTTGTTCGAAGATCCGCAGTTCCGCCGCTTCTTCGGCGACAACTCGCCCAAGCAGAAACGCATGGAGTCGAGCCTGGGTTCGGGCGTGATCATGAGCCCGGAAGGTTATTTGCTGACCAACAACCACGTGACCAGCGGCGCCGACCAGATTGTGGTCGCGCTCAAGGACGGTCGCGAAACCCTGGCCCGGGTGATCGGCAGCGACCCGGAAACCGACCTCGCCGTCCTGAAGATCGATCTGAAAAACCTGCCGTCGATCACCGTCGGCCGCTCCGACAACATTCGCATCGGTGACGTCGCGCTGGCCATCGGCAACCCGTTCGGGGTCGGCCAGACCGTGACCATGGGCATCATCAGCGCCACCGGGCGTAACCAGTTGGGCCTGAACAACTACGAAGACTTCATCCAGACCGACGCCGCGATCAACCCCGGCAACTCCGGCGGTGCGCTGGTGGACGCCAACGGCAACCTGACCGGCATCAACACCGCGATCTTCTCCAAGTCTGGCGGCTCGCAAGGCATCGGTTTTGCGATCCCGGTCAAACTGGCCATGGAAGTGATGAAGTCGATCATCGAACACGGCCAGGTGATTCGCGGCTGGCTCGGCATCGAAGTGCAGCCATTGAGTCAGGAACTGGCGGAGTCGTTTGGTCTGTCGGGGCGCCCGGGGATTGTGGTCGCAGGGATTTTCCGCGACGGTCCGGCGCAGAAGGCCGGCCTGCAATTGGGCGACGTAATCCTCAGCATCGACGGCGAACCGGCCGGCGACGGTCGTCGTTCGATGAACCAGGTCGCGCGGATCAAACCGACCGACAAGGTCACGATTCAGGTGATGCGCAATGGCAAAGAGCTGAAGCTCACGGCTGAGATCGGCCTGCGTCCGCCACCGGCGCCGGTTAAAGAGAAAGAAGAAGGCTGACATCAACCCGAGGATTTCGGGCTAATAGAAGAAAGTCTCATTAGACATGTTATATTGTTTCAATATCTCAATTGGAACAACATAACATGTCGTCTCGAACAATGGCTTCCGTGGCAAGTCTTGCCCTTGGCCTGCTGGCGGATCCGGTCTTCGCAGAAGAGCCCGGCACCCTCGAACTGGACGCCATAAGCGTCACCTCCGACTACGAATCGCCCACCGGCCCGGTCAAGGGCTATCGTGCCACGCGGTCTTCCAGCGCGACCAAAACCGACACCGCGATCCGCGACATCCCGCAATCCATCAGCGTGATTCCCGTCAGTGTGCTCAATGACCTGGGCAGCACCAGCGTCGAGCGTGCCCTGGATTTTGCCGGTGGTGTGTCGAAGCAGAATAACTTCGGCGGCCTGACGCTTTACGAATACAGCGTGCGTGGCTTCACCACGTCGGAGTTCTACAAGGACGGTTTCAGCGCCAACCGGGGTTATCCGAGCACGCCGGACGCGGCCAACATCGAGCGTATCGAAGTGCTCAAGGGCCCCGCCGCCAGCCTCTATGGACGCGGCGATCCCGGCGGCACGGTGAACATCGTCACCAAGAAACCCCAGCCCGAAGCGTTCACCACCCTGCAAACCAGCGCCGGCAGTTGGGATCGCTATCGCACCGCCCTCGACGTCAACACGCCGCTGGATGACGACGCCAACGTGTTGTCCCGAATCAACCTGTCCGTCGAGGACAACCACAGCTTTCGCGATCACGTCGACAGCCAGCGAGTGTTCGTCGCACCCTCCTTCAGTTGGCAATTGAACCCGGACACCAGCCTGTTGGTGGAGAGTGAATTCGTGCGTCACAGCTCCACGTTCGATCGCGGCATTGTCGCGCCGAATAACAAGTGGAGCGGCGTGTCACGTTCGACCTTCCTCGGCGAACCCAACGACGGCAACATCGACAACCACAACAACCTGCTGCAAGCCACGCTCGAACATCATCTCAATGACAGCTGGAAGCTGCGCCTGGCCAGCCATTACAAGGAAGGCAAACTCTGGGGCTACGCCTCCGAAAACCGTCCGCTGAATGCCGACGGCCACACCGTCAATCGACGTTATCGCGAGCGCGATACCAATTGGCACGACAGCATCACCCAACTCGAATTGCGCGGTCTGTTCGACCTCGGCAGCTGGCAGCACGAACTGCTGATCGGCACCGAATATGAGAACTTCCGCAAGAACGAACGGGTCACGACCATTGCCGGCGGCCCCTACGCCATCGACATTTATCAGCCGGTCTACGGTCAGCCGAAACCCAACGGCACGCGCTCCGGCACTGACCTTTTCGAACACGTCGAAAGCCAGGCGCTGAACCTGCAGGATCAGATCGTCTTCACTGACAAACTGCGCGGCATGCTCGGTGCCCGCTTCGAACACTTTGAGCAAAGCATCGACGATCACAGCCGCGGCGCCACCAGCCGTCAGAGCCACGATGCGCTGACCCAACGGGCCGGCCTGCTCTATCAACTGACACCCGAAGTCGGGCTGTTCGCCAACGCGTCCACCTCGTTCAAACCGAACAATGGCCTGGACGCTGGCGGCAAATCCTTCGACCCGGAAGAAGGCGTCGGATACGAAGTGGGGATCAAGAGCGAGCTGTTCGACGACCGTTTGAGCACCACCCTCGCCGCCTTCCATATCGAAAAGGAAAACGTCCTCGCACTCGACCCGGGCACCGACACCAGCCGCGCCATGGGCAAGGCCCGCAGCCAGGGATTCGACCTGCAAGTCACCGGGCAAGTGACCGACGCCGTGCGAGTGATCGGCGCCTTCGCCTACATCGACGCCGAGGTCACCGAAGGCGACAAAGTGATTCCCACCGGCAGCAGCATCCTCGGCGTCGCCAAGCGTAGCGGCAGTCTGCTGGGTGTTTATGAATTTCAGGATGGCCATTTGCGCGGCTCAGACGTCGGCGCGGCGTTCACGTACGTCGGTGATCGCTCAGGCGAATCCGGCAGCGATTTTGAGCTCCCCGCCTACCACACCGTCGACCTGCTGGCCCATTACAAGGCCAGTGAAAACGTCACTGTCGGCCTGAACCTGAACAACCTGTTCGACGAGAAATACTACGAGCGCTCGTACAGCAATTACTGGGTCAACCCCGGCGAGCCGCGCAATTTCACCGTCAGCCTCACACTCAATCTGTAAAAGGAAGTTCCCATGCACCCTCTCAAACCCCTGGCGCTGCTCGGCCTGCTGCTCGGCCTGTTGTTTACCGGCCAGGCCTCGGCCCATGGTCTCTGGACCGAACAACGTCGCGGCAACATCGAAGTGATTTACGGCCACGGTGCCGAAGACAACGCCTTCAAGGCGCAGAAAATCAGCGGTGCCTGGGCCTATGACGCCAACGGCAAAATGATCCCGGTGACCGTGCAACGCCTGGCCGATCATGCGCGTTTACAACCCTTGAAACCGCCCGCCGTGATGGCCGTGGCACTGGACAACGGCATGTGGTCGCAGACAGCGGATAAAAAGTGGATCAACGAAGGACGCAGTAAAGTGCCGGGGGCGATCGAGTCAACGCAGACCTTCAAATACAGCCTGGCGATCTATCAGCCAGGGGCGAAGTTGCCGAAGCTGGATCAGATGAAGCTGCTGATTCTGCCGGAGGTCGATCCGCTGACGGTCGGACCGGGCAAGTTGCTGCCCGTGCGGGTGCTGCTCGATGGGAAACCGGCGGCGGGTGTGAAGTTGATGGGCGACTACCGCAGTGCGCCGAATACGTTGAGCACCGAGACGGATAAGGACGGCCGCGCGCAGGTGGTGGTGCGTAATGAAGGGTTGAATGTGATTTCGGCGCAGATGGAGATTGTGCTGAAGGACAATCCGGATGTGGCGACACGCGGGGTGTTCAGCTCGCTGACGTTCCTGGGCGAACCGCATCACGAATAACCCACAAAACCCTGTGGGAGCGAGGCTTGCCCGCGATGGGAACACCGCGGTGTATCAGTTACACCGCGTTATCGTTCATCGCGGGCAAGCCACGCTCCCACAGGATCGGGGGTATTCCTTAAAGGTCGCCCAGGCCGTCGATCAGTGCCTGATTCTGTTCAGGCGTGCCGATGGAAATCCGCAGGAACTGTGCAATCCGCTCCTGCTTGAAGTGCCGGACGATCACGCCCTGCTCACGCAGCTTCGCAGCCAATCCCGACGCATCATGCTTCGGATGGCGCGCGAAGATGAAGTTCGCCGCGGACGGCAGCACTTCAAAGCCCTTCCCTTCCAGTTGCGCAACCACCCACTCACGATGATCGATGACCAACCGGCAGGTCTTGTCGAAGTATTCACGGTCTTCAAACGCAGCAGCAGCCCCGACATTTGCCAGGCGATCCAGTGGATAAGAGTTGAAGCTGTTCTTGATCCGCTCCAGCGCCTCGATCAAATCGGGATGCCCCACCGCCAGACCAACCCGCAGGCCGGCCAGCGAGCGGGACTTGGACAGGGTCTGAGTCACCAGCAGGTTCGGATAACGGTCGACCAAAGTGATTGCCGTCTCCCCACCAAAGTCGATGTAAGCCTCATCCACCACGACCACCGAATCCGGGCTGGCCTTGAGGATTTGCTCAACCGCTTCCAGCGCCAACAGGCAACCGGTCGGCGCGTTAGGGTTCGGGAAGATGATCCCGCCGTTCGGCTTGGCATAATCCGCCGGGTTGATCTGGAACTGTTCGTCCAGCGGCACCGCGTCGAACTTGATGCCATACAACCCGCAGTAGACCGGATAGAAGCTGTAGCTGATGTCCGGGAACAACACCGCTTTGTCGTGTTGCAGCAAGCCGTGGAAAATGTGCGCCAGGACTTCGTCCGAGCCGTTGCCGAGGAACACCTGATTGGCCTGCACGCCGTAATACGCAGCCACGGCGTTTTTCAGCAGATCGCTGTTCGGGTCCGGATACAGACGCAGGTTGTCGTTGAGCTCGGTCTGCATCGCCGCCAAGGCTTTGGGCGAGGGGCCGTAAGGGTTTTCGTTGGTGTTGAGCTTGACCAGTTTCGCCAGTTTCGGCTGCTCGCCCGGCACGTAGGGCACCAGATCCTTGACGAACGGGCTCCAGAATTTACTCATGTTCAGTTCCCCTGCCCTTGTGAAGAGTCTTCGTCAACGATGCGATATTCGGCGCTCCGCGCGTGGGCGGTCAGCGACTCGCCACGGGCCAGCACGGAAGCGGTCTTGCCCAGTTCGGACGCACCCTGCTCGGAGCAGAAGATGATCGACGAGCGTTTCTGGAAGTCGTACACACCCAGCGGCGAAGAGAACCGCGCAGTGCCGGAGGTCGGCAACACGTGGTTCGGACCTGCGCAGTAATCGCCCAGGGCTTCAGAGGTGTGGCGACCCATGAAGATCGCGCCCGCGTGGCGGATCAGCGGCAGCCAGGCTTGCGGATCGGCCACCGACAACTCCAGGTGCTCCGGCGCAATGCGGTTGGCCACTTCGATGGCTTGCTCCATGTCACGAACCTGAATCAGGGCGCCACGGCCATTGATTGAGGTTTCGATAATCTCGGCGCGTTCCATGGTCGGCAGCAGTTTGGCGATGCTCGCGGCGACCTTGTCGAGGAACTCGGCGTCCGGGCTGACCAGAATCGCCTGGGCGTCTTCGTCGTGCTCGGCCTGGGAGAACAGGTCCATGGCGATCCAGTCCGGATCGGTCTGGCCGTCGCATACCACGAGGATTTCCGACGGGCCGGCGATCATGTCGATGCCGACCTGGCCGAATACGTGGCGCTTGGCGGTGGCCACATAGATGTTGCCCGGGCCAACCACTTTGTCGACCTTCGGTACGCTTTCGGTGCCGTAAGCCAATGCGGCAACCGCTTGGGCGCCGCCAATGGTGAAGACGCGGTCGACACCGGCGATGCAAGCCGCGGCCAGCACCAGTTCGTTGATTTCACCGCGCGGGGTCGGCACCACCATGACCACTTCGGTCACACCGGCGACCTTGGCCGGAATCGCGTTCATCAACACCGAGGATGGGTATGACGCCTTGCCGCCCGGCACGTACAGCCCGGCGCGATCCAGCGGCGTGACCTTCTGGCCCAGCACCGTGCCGTCGGCTTCGGTGTAGGTCCAGGATTCCTGTTTCTGTTTTTCGTGGTAGCTGCGCACGCGAGTCGCGGCTTTTTCCAGGGCTTCGCGCTGAGGCACGGTGATTCGGGTCAGCGCCAGTTCCAGGCGTTCGCGCGGCAGGATCAGGTCCGCCATGGACGCAACGTCCAGGCCGTCGAACTGCCGGGTGAAGTCCACCAACGCCGCATCGCCACGCTCGCGCACGGCTTTGATGATGTCCAGCACGCGCTGATTGACCGAGTCGTCAGACACACTTTCCCAGCTCAGCAGATGATCCAGATGATGCGCGAAATCCGGGTCAGCAGCGTTGAGTCGGCGAATTGCAGTCGGTGCGGTCATAGCGAGAGCCTCATAGGATTGGCAAAAAACTCAGGCACCCGAAGCTAACATTCGATCCGCTTGGGCACCTGAGAATTCTGGCTATGAGGCGGATAGACGGCGCGCCTTGCGGTCGCGCAGGTGAATCAGCCGCGGTGTCGAGACTCCACTGCCTTGCGCAGGGTGTCGATCAACGCCTGGATACGGGCGTGTTGCATCTTCATCGAAGCTTTGTTGACGATCAGCCGGGAGCTGATGTCGGCAATGAAATCCTGGGGTTCCAGGCCATTGGCACGCAAGGTGTTGCCGGTGTCGACCACGTCGATGATCTTGTCCGCCAGACCGATCAGCGGCGCCAGCTCCATCGAGCCGTAGAGCTTGATGATGTCGACCTGACGGCCCTGCTCGGCGTAGTAACGCTTGGCGACGTTGACGAACTTGGTCGCCACGCGCAGACGGCCCTTGGGCTCGACGTCGCCGACACGGCCGGCGGTCATCAGCTTGCAGAGGGCAATGCGCAGGTCCAGCGGTTCGTACAGACCCTGGCCGCCGTATTCCATCAGCACATCTTTACCGGCGACGCCCAGGTCCGCGGCACCATGCTCGACGTAGGTCGGCACATCGGTGGCGCGCACGATCAGCAGACGCACGTCGGCCTGAGTCGTGGGGATAATCAGCTTGCGGCTCTTGTCCGGATTCTCGGTCGGCACGATGCCCGCTTCAGCCAGAAGCGGCAGGGTGTCGTCAAGGATGCGGCCCTTGGACAGTGCGATGGTCAACATGGGAAACGTCAGTCCTTATCAGGCTACTGATGCCCGGTCGCAAACGGCGCCGGACACACTTCGAAGGCTTTCTCATAATGAAAAGACACCCTCGACTTGAAACGAAACCAACGGGCACCTCCCTGCGCCCATGCAGCAGAAACTAGCCCGGTACGCGGCGGATCTTGGCGCCGAGCATCTGCAGTTTCTCTTCGATGCACTCGTAACCACGGTCGATGTGGTAGATGCGGTCAATCAGGGTGTCGCCTTCGGCGATCAGTGCCGAGATCACCAGGCTGGCCGAAGCACGCAGGTCGGTGGCCATGACTGGCGCGCCCTTGAGCTTTTCGATGCCGGTGACGATGGCGGTGTTGCCTTCGACCTGGATGTGCGCGCCCATGCGGTGCAGTTCGTATACGTGCATGAAGCGGTTTTCGAAGATCGTCTCGATCACAGCGCCTGTGCCTTCGGCAATGGCGTTGAGGGAGATGAACTGCGCCTGCATGTCAGTCGGGAACGCCGGGTATGGCGCGGTCCGCACGTTGACGGCTTTCGGCCGCTTGCCATGCATGTTCAGCTCGATCCAGTCTTCGCCGCAGGTGATTTCAGCACCCGACTCGCGGAGTTTTTCCAGGACGGCTTCAAGGATGGTCGGATCAGTGTCCTTGACCTTCACGCGACCGCCGGTCACGGCTGCCGCTACCAGGTAGGTGCCGGTTTCGATACGGTCAGGCATCACTTTGTAGGTGGTCGGGTGCAGACGCTCAACGCCATCGATGGTGATGGTGTCGGTGCCGGCGCCAGTGATCTTGGCACCCATGGCGATCAGGAAGTTCGCCAGGTCGATGACTTCAGGTTCGCGAGCGGCGTTTTGCAACACGCTGCGGCCCTTGGCCAGAGCGGCGGCCATCATGATGTTTTCGGTACCGGTCACGCTGACGGTGTCGAAGAAGAAGTGCGCACCGCGCAAACCGCCTTCTGGCGCCTTGGCCTTGATGTAGCCGCCTTCGACATCGATGACCGCGCCCATGGCTTCAAGACCACGGATGTGCAGGTCAACCGGACGCGAGCCGATGGCGCAACCGCCAGGCAGGGCAACTTCGGCTTCACCGAAACGGGCTACCATCGGGCCCAGCACCAGGATCGACGCACGCATGGTTTTCACCAGTTCGTACGGGGCGATCAGGGTCTTGATGGTGCGCGGGTCGATTTCGACGCTGAGCTTCTCGTCGATCACCGGCTCAATACCCATGCGACCGAACAGCTCGATCATGGTAGTGATGTCGTGCAGGTGCGGCAGGTTGGCAACGGTTACCGGGCCATCGCACAGCAGGGTTGCAGCCAGGATCGGCAGGGCAGAGTTCTTTGCCCCGGAGATGCGGATTTCGCCATCAAGACGAACGCCGCCAGTAATAATCAATTTATCCATAAGAATCTCGACGCCCTTGGGCTCAGGTGCGCTCGGCCCAGGCCGCGCTGCTGAAAAATTTCATAGTGACCGCATGGATGCTGCCATCGGTGATCCATGGGTTCAAATGGGCATAGATCTGCTGCTGACGCTTCACCGGGCTCAACGCCGCCAGTTCATCGCTAATCACGTTCAGCTGGAAATTGCAGCCTTCGCCCTCAACTTCTACCAACGTTCCGGGCAGCTTTCCTTCAAGGAAGCTCTTCACTTCTACGGCCTGCATGCTCAACCTCAATCGGCGCCCTGTGCGCGCGGGTCGGACATCATACAAAAAAGCCCCGCGCCTGCGAACCCCGCGAAGCAGGACTCTGACGGGGGGCTTCTTTATAGATGCTGGTTAGGGATGCGCCAACAGCTCGGTCAATTCGCTGACCTGAGCGATTTCACGCATGTCTTCTGGCATCCCGCGAATGCTCAGCGCCTTGCCGGCCGCCTCAGCATCGCGCATGAAGCACAGCAGCAGGGACAAGCCCACGCTGCTGGACTTCAACACAGCCGAACAATCGACCACCACTTCGGCAGCCGTACTGGATTTGATCAACGCCTGCCCCTGCTTGCGCAGACCAGGGCCGGTGCGGTAATCCAGCATGCCACTGAGTCGCAGCTCGCCGGTTTCGCTCATGCGAATGGCCGACACACTCATTGCGTAGACTTCTCGGTGGCGTCCGCGGATTTTTCCTTGGCTTTGGCGACTTCCCCGGCCCAACCGTTGATGGTCTTGTCCAGGTCATTGCCATTGCGCTGCATCGCATCAGCGAACTGATCGCGGAACAGCTTGCCGATGTTGATACCGTTGATGATCACGTTACGCAGTTTCCACTCGCCGTTGATCTTCTCGAGTGTGTACGACACGGGATAGATCGAGCCATTGGTGCCTTTGACCGTCATGCCAACGCTGGTACGGTCTCCGGACTCATCCTTGGCAGGATCGACGGTGATGCCCTGATTGTTGTACTCGAGCAAGGCGTTACCATAGAACTGGAACAGGCCTCTTTTGAAGTTCTCTTCAAAGGTCTTCATCTGCGCCGGCGTGGCTTTGCGCGAGTATTTGACCGTCATGATGCTTTTGGAAATGCCCTCGGCATCCACCACCGGCCCGACGATGGTGTTCAGCGCCGTGTAAAAGTCTTGCGGGTCCTGCTTGTACTTCTCTTTGTTGGCCGACAGATCGGCGAGCAGCCGATCGGTGGTGTCTTTAACGATATCGTGCGCTGAGGGCGCTGCCACGGCGTGAGCCATCAACGGCAAAGCCGTGAGTAAAATCAACAGGCTACGTCGCAAGGTAGAGATCATTCAAAAGCTCCTCATTTGGCGTCTTTGCTAACGGTATTGAGCAGGAATTTACCGATCAGGTCCTCGAGCACCAGCGACGACTGCGTGTCGTGGATGGTTCCACCATCCTTGAGCAGGGCTTCTTCCCCGCCCACGCTGATACCGATGTATTTCTCGCCCAACAGGCCAGCCGTCAGGATAGATGCAGTGGAGTCAGCCGGCAGGTTATCTACGCGCTTTTCCAGTTGCATGGTCACCCGACCGGTGAAACTGTCGCGGTCCAGATCGATCGCCGTGACCTTGCCGATGGTCACACCGGCCATGGTCACTTTAGCTCTGACCGTCAAACCGGCGATATTGTCGAAATACGCATAAAGTTTATAAGTATCGGTGGTGGCGCTCGGGGACAGGCCACTGACCCGCAACGCTAGCAACAGCAAAGCCAGAATGCCAGCCAGCAAGAAAAGGCCGACACCGATTTCCAGGGTGCGGTTTTGCATCAGAAATCTCCAAACATCAAGGCGGTCAAAATAAAGTCCAGGCCGAGTACAGCCAAAGAGGCATACACCACGGTCTTGGTAGTGGCACGACTGATCCCCTCGGAAGTGGGCTCGCAGTCATAGCCTTGGAATACGGCGATCCAGGTCACGACAAAGGCGAAGACGATGCTCTTGATAATGCCGTTGAGCACATCATCGGTGAAAGTCACGCTGTTCTGCATGTTGGACCAGTAGGAACCTTCATAGACACCCAGCCAGTCGACAGCCACCCACGAACCGCCCCAGATACCCACCACGCTGAAAATCATCGCCAGCACCGGCAGGGAAATGAAGCCGGCCCACAAGCGCGGGGCAATGATGTACTTGAGTGGGTCGACACCAATCATTTCCAGACTGGACAACTGTTCGGTGGATTTCATGTTGCCGATTTCGGCGGTCAACGCCGAACCCGCGCGCCCGGCGAACAGCAATGCCGTGACCACAGGACCGAGTTCACGCAACAGCGTCAGCGCAACCATCTGCCCGACCGCCTGCTCAGAACCGTAGCTGGACAGAATGTTGAAGCCCTGCAGCGCCAGCACCATGCCAATGAACACCCCGGAGACCACAATGATCACCAGGGACATCACGCCCACGGAATGCAGTTGCTTGATCAGCAGGCCAAAACCGCCGCCGATACCGCCGCGGCCGAGCAAGGCATGAAACAGGAAAATCGCCGAACGCCCGAACACCGACAACACATCGATGCCGCCGTGGCCGAATCGACGCACGCGTTCTAATAGTGAAATCTTGCGCATCAACGCTTCCCCAGGAGATCTGCGCGGTAATCCGTCGCTGGAAAGTGGTATGCAACCGGACCGTCGGGTTCGCCGGTCATGAATTGACGAATCCGTGGTTCCTGAGAGTTCATCAGCTCTTCGGGAGTGCCCTGCCCCAGGACTTGCCCCTCGCCCACCACATAGATGTAGTCGGCAATGCTGGCGGTCTCGGCCAGATCGTGGGAAACCACGATGCTGGTGATGCCCAGCGCATCGTTGAGCAAGCGGATCAGGCGCACCAACACGCCCATGGCGATAGGGTCCTGGCCGACGAAGGGTTCGTCGTACATGAGGATCTGCGGATCGAGGGCAATCGCCCGCGCCAGCGCGACACGGCGCTTCATGCCACCGGACAGCTCGTCGGGCATCAGGTCGATGGCGCCACGCAGCCCCACGGCCTGCAATTTGAGCAGGACGATGTCACGGATCATTTCTTCCGGCAGCTCGGTATGAACGCGCAGCGGAAAGGCGACGTTCTCGAACACATCGAGGTCGGTAAACAGCGCGCCGCTCTGGAACAGCACGCCCATGTGCTTGCGCGCATCGAACAGATCGCTGCGCGACAGCTTCGGCAGGTTCTGGCCATTGACCCAGACTTCGCCCTTGGTAGGACGCAGCTGTGCGCCCATCAGACGCAACAGCGTGGTCTTGCCACACCCGGAAGGCCCCATGATGCCGGTGACCTTGCCGCGTGGGATACGGATATCGACGTTATTGAAAATGCTGCGCGCACCGCGCTTGAAGGACAGTCCCTTCAGCTCGACCGCGTAGGCGTTATCGGCACTCATCTAAACTCCTTGCGATGCAGCCTCACACTCGGACGCCTGGCTTCCTGACGAAAGCACATACCTCCCCGGGCAGGCCGAACTGGCGGCGAACTATATCACTGCAAAGGCCAAGCGCCCAAGGCCCAAGCCGGCCCATGTTCAGCAACATGACAGGCAAAAAGCCTCGCCCAGAGAGGATTCGGTAACAGGGAATGACAAAGCATGACGAACTTGCGTGAGGGTTTTGATCATTACCGCTATAATCGCCGCCTTTTCATCAGGCTATACGATTTCTGACATGAGCCAATCCAGCGACCTGATTCAATCTGCACAACGCACCATCCGCCTCGAACTGGAAGCCGTACAAGGCTTGCTGCCCCATATCGACGCAGATTTCGTACGCGCTTGCGAGATGATTCTGGAGAGCAAAGGCCGCGTGGTCGTGGTCGGCATGGGCAAATCGGGGCACATCGGCAACAAGATCGCCGCCACCCTGGCCAGCACCGGCACCACGGCGTTTTTCGTGCACCCGGCCGAAGCCAGCCACGGCGACATGGGCATGATCACGCGCGACGACATCATCCTGGCCCTGTCGAACTCCGGTTCCACCAATGAAATCGTCACCCTGCTGCCCCTGATCAAGCGTCTGGGCATCAAATTGATCAGCGTGACCGGCAATCCGGACTCGGCGCTGGCCAAGGCTGCCGAGGTCAATCTCAACGTTCACGTCGAGCACGAAGCCTGCCCGCTGAACCTGGCGCCGACCTCTTCGACCACCGCCGCGCTGGTCATGGGCGACGCCCTGGCTGTTGCGCTGCTGGAAGCCCGGGGCTTTACCGCTGAAGATTTCGCCTTTTCCCACCCGGGCGGCGCGCTGGGCCGACGCCTGCTGCTGAAAGTCGAAAACGTCATGCACGCCGGCCAAGAGCTACCACAGGTTCAGCGCGGCACGCTGCTCAAGGACGCGCTGATGGAAATGACCCGCAAGGGCCTGGGCATGACCGTAATCCTCGAAGCCAATGGCAAACTGGCAGGAATCTTCACTGATGGTGACTTGCGCCGTACGCTGGACCGCAGCATCGACATCCACAGCGCCACCATCGATCAGGTCATGACTGCGCACGGCAAGACCGCTCGCGCCGAGATGCTCGCCGCCGAAGCCCTGAAAATCATGGAAGACCACAAGATTAACGCACTGGTCGTGGTCGACAGCGAAGACCGTCCGGTCGGCGCCTTGAACATGCACGACTTGCTGCGTGCGGGAGTAATGTAATGAGCACGGACCTGCTGCAACGCGGCAAACAGATCAAACTCGCGGTATTCGATGTCGATGGCGTGCTGACCGACGGGCGCCTGTACTTCCTCGAAGACGGCAGTGAATTCAAGACGTTCAACACCCTCGACGGCCAAGGCATCAAGATGTTGATGGCAGCCGGCGTGCAGACCGCTATCATCAGCGGCCGCAAGACCCCGGTGGTCGAACGTCGAGCGAAAAACCTCGGCATTCCACACGTTTACCAGGGGCGCGAAGACAAACTGGTGGTGCTCGACGAGCTTCTGGCTCAACTCAACCTAAGCTATGAACAGGTCGCCTATCTGGGCGACGATTTGCCGGACCTGCCGGTGATTCGTCGCGTGGGCCTGGGCATGGCCGTAGCAAACGCCGCCAGCTTCGTGCGCGAACACGCCCACGGCATCACCCTGGCCCGTGGTGGCGAGGGTGCCGCACGCGAATTCTGTGAATTGATCCTGCGCGCCCAGGGCCGCCTCGATGCGGCCAACGCCGCGTACCTGTGAGCCCACTATGCTGAGCAAAAAGATTCGTAACATCCTGTTGTTCGGTTGCATCGCGGCGCTGTTCGCCGCGGTCGGCTACTGGAACATCAGCCCCGAACGCTTCCTCGACAAACCCGTGGTCAAGGTCGATGAAAGCGCGATCGACTATTACGCCCTGAACGCCCACAGCGTGCAGTACCTGCCGGACGGCAAATTGCAGTATGAAATGACGTCCGACAAGGTCGAACACCTGAAAGTGAGCGAGGTGACGTTGCTGACCAACCCTGACCTGAACATGTTTCGTGGTACCGAGTTTCCCTGGCACGTCCAGAGTGAGCACGGCGAAGTCAACCCGGACGGCACTCAGGTCGAGCTGATCGACTCGGTCCGCATCACGCGTTTCGACGAGAAAAACCGCAAAACCCTGATTACCACCACCCGTATGACTGTGTTCCCCAAGGAGCAATATGCGCAGACCGATCAACCCGTTAGAATCGACGGCGCTGGCGGTGTATCGACAGGCAACGGAATGAAAGCGTACTTGAAAGAAAGCAGGATACACCTGCTATCGAACGTAAGAGGACAGTATGAGGCTCGTTAAAACTCTCCCTATTTTGCTCAGTCTGGGCGCAGCACTGGGAAGCGTGAGCGCCTGGGCTCTGCCGAACGATCAAGAGCAGCCTATCCGCATTCAGGCCGACGACGCCCAACTGGACGACAAGAATGGCGTTGCCACCTATAAGGGTGACGTGATCATTACTCAGGGCTCGATGAAGGTCACCGGCAATACCGTGACCATCACTCGCACCTCGACTGGCGACATTGACGTGGTGACATCGGTGGGCAACCTTGCCTACTTTGAGCAGATGCAGACGGCTGGCGACACCAAGCCTGTGCAAGGCTGGGGGGTGACCATCCAGTACCACGCCTCGCAAAACCGCGTCGTGCTGATCGATAAAGCGAAAGTCATCGACAAGGACAACAACACCACCCAAGGCGAGAAAATCGTCTACGACACCCAGAAAAAGCTTGCGAGCGCCGGGCGTGCTACGGGCAGCAAGGTCACCGAGTCGCGTCCGCGCATTGACATGGTGATCCAGCCGAAAAAGAAAACCGAAGAGCAAAAGGCCCCGTAATGGCAACTCTGAAAGCTCAGCATCTGGCCAAGAGCTACAAGAGCCGCCAGGTCGTGCGTGACGTCAGCCTGTCCATCGACAGCGGTCAGATCGTCGGCCTGCTGGGCCCTAACGGCGCCGGCAAGACCACCTGCTTCTACATGATCGTTGGCCTTGTGCAGGCCGATCAGGGTCGCGTACTGATCGACGACCTGGACGTCAGCCACCAGCCGATGCACGGTCGTGCAAAGGCCGGTATCGGCTATCTTCCGCAAGAAGCGTCGATCTTCCGCAAACTCTCGGTTGCGGACAACATCATGGCCATCCTCGAGACCCGCAAGGAACTCGACAAGGCCGATCGTCGCAAGGAGCTGGAAAGCCTGCTGCAGGAATTCCACATCAGCCACATCCGCGACAACCTCGGCATGAGCCTGTCCGGTGGTGAGCGCCGCCGCGTGGAAATCGCCCGGGCACTGGCCACCAACCCGAAATTCATCCTGCTCGATGAACCTTTCGCCGGTGTGGACCCGATCTCGGTGGGCGACATCAAACAGATCATCTACCACCTCAAGGCCAAAGGCATTGGCGTGCTGATCACTGACCACAACGTCCGTGAGACCCTGGATATCTGCGAAACTGCCTACATCGTAAACGATGGCCAGCTGATCGCCGAAGGTGACTCCGCCACCATCCTGGCCAACGAACTGGTCAAAGAAGTGTATCTGGGCCACGAGTTCCGCCTGTAAGCGCTGACGTGTCTGGCTGGTTGTCCGAGCGCTCGTCTCGATAAAAAATCAATACTTTTTTATTGTTACAGCGCTCTAGGCAAACGCTGCAGTTTCGGGCATATAATTTGCTTATGTTTGGCGCTCCGGCGCCCTGTAGTGGATGGCGCATGTGCGCCGGCGAATAAGGTGTTAAGCCCCTGCCATGAAACCATCGCTAGTCTTGAGAATGGGCCAGCAGCTGACGATGACACCGCAGCTGCAACAGGCCATCCGCCTGCTCCAATTGTCGACCCTGGACCTGCAACAGGAAATCCAGGAGGCCCTGGAGTCCAATCCGATGCTCGAACGCCAGGAAGAAGGCGACGACTTCGATAACGCCGACCCATTGGCCGACAAAGCCGAACAGCTCCCCAACGCCGATGTTTCGGAACCCTCCTACCAGGAAACCGCCCCGACGGTGGATAACCTCGAGGAAGGTGACTGGAACGAGCGCATTCCCAACGAACTGCCTGTCGATACCGCGTGGGAAGACGTCTACCAGACCAGCGCCAGCAGCCTGCCCAGCAGCGATGACGACGAGTGGGATTTCACCACCCGCACATCGGCCGGCGAAAGCCTGCAAAGCCATTTGTTGTGGCAACTGAACCTGGCACCGATGTCCGACACCGATCGCCTGATCGCCGTGACCCTGATCGACTGCATCAACAATCAGGGTTACCTGGACGAAACCCTCGAGGAAATTCTCGAAGCCTTCGATCCGGAACTGGACATTGAACTGGACGAAATCGAAGCCGTCCTGCACCGCATCCAGCAATTCGAGCCGGCCGGCATCGGCGCCCGCAACCTGGGTGAATGCCTGCTGCTGCAACTGCGCCAGCTGCCCGCCAAGACGCCTTGGCTGGCTGAAGCCAAGCGCCTGGTCACCGACTACATCGACCTGCTCGGCAGCCGCGACTACAGCCAGCTGATGCGCCGCATGAAGCTCAAGGAAGATGAACTGCGCCAGGTGATCGAACTGGTGCAGAGCCTCAACCCGCGTCCGGGCTCGCAGATCGAGTCGAGTGAAGCCGAGTACGTTGTCCCTGACGTGATCGTGCGCAAGGACAACGAGCGCTGGCTGGTCGAGCTGAACCAGGAATCGGTGCCACGGTTGCGGGTCAACGCTCAATACGCCGGTTTTGTACGCCGCGCCGACACCAGTGCCGACAACACCTTCATGCGCAATCAGCTGCAAGAAGCCCGCTGGTTCATCAAAAGCCTGCAAAGCCGCAACGAAACTCTTATGAAAGTAGCCACCCAGATCGTCGAGCATCAGCGCGGCTTCCTGGAGTACGGCGACGAAGCGATGAAACCGCTGGTCCTGCATGACATCGCCGAAGCGGTAGGCATGCACGAATCGACGATTTCCCGGGTGACCACACAGAAATTCATGCATACCCCTCGGGGCATATATGAACTGAAATACTTTTTCTCGAGCCACGTCAGCACCTCCGAAGGCGGTGAATGCTCGTCCACAGCGATCCGCGCGATCATCAAAAAACTGGTTGCTGCGGAAAATCAGAAAAAGCCGTTGAGTGACAGCAAGATCGCTGGTTTACTGGAGGCACAAGGCATTCAGGTGGCTCGCCGCACCGTCGCCAAGTACCGCGAATCCCTCGGGATCGCGCCTTCGAGCGAACGCAAGCGGTTGATGTAGAGCCACGCCACAGCGTTCCAGTGGCAGGCATTTCTGCCTGCCGCTTTATGCACTGGCAACGAAGGAGAAGCTGTATGCAAGTCAACATCAGTGGACACCAACTGGAAGTGACCGAACCTCTTCGCACCTACATCGGCGAAAAACTCCAACGATTAGAGAGGCATTTCGACAAGATCACCAACGTGCAGGTCACGATGACGGTCGAAAAGCTCAAGCAGAAAATCGAAGCCACGCTGCATATTCCCGGCAATGAAGTGGTCGCCAACGCGGAGCATACCGATATGTATGCGGCGATCGACGCGCTGACCGACAAGCTGGATAAACAACTCAAAAAGCATAAGGAAAAGACCCAAAGCCTCCTCCAGGGCGCGACCGGTCGTTAACACTCCCTACCCATGATCCGACTTGAAAGCATCCTGACCCCCGGCCGTTCCCTCGTGAACGTGCCGGGCGGCAGCAAAAAGAAAGCCCTCGAGCAAATTGCCAACCTTATCCATAAAGAAGTCCCGGATCTGGAGATGCAAGATGTCTTCGAGGCTCTGATTGCCCGTGAAAAACTCGGTTCGACCGGTTTTGGTAACGGCATCGCCATTCCCCACTGTCGTCTGAAAGGTTGTACGTCGCCTGTCAGCGCACTGATGCACCTCGACGCCCCCATCGATTTCGACGCCATCGACGGCGCCCCGGTTGACCTGCTGTTCGTTCTGCTGGTCCCGCAAGCCGCTACCGATGCCCACCTGGAACTTCTGCGCCAGATCGCCAGCATGCTCGATCGCAAGGAAGTGCGCGAAAAACTGCGCAGTGCCCCGAGCAACGCAGCCTTGTATCAGGTTGTCCTGGACGAGCAGAACGGTCACTGATCATGCGCCTGATCATCGTCAGTGGCCGTTCCGGCTCAGGTAAAAGTACCGCCCTCGATGTTCTCGAGGACAACGGCTACTACTGCATCGACAACCTTCCCGCCGGATTACTGCCGGAACTGGCCGAGCGCGCGCTGATTCATACTGAACTGGCACAGCCGCTGGTTGCCGTCTCCATCGATGCGCGCAACCTGCCGAGTCACCTGTCACGGTTTCCGGAACTGTTGGAAGAAGTCCGCAGTCGGCATATCAAATGCGATGTGCTGTATCTGGACGCTGACGAAGAAACGTTGCTCAAACGCTTCTCGGAAACCCGTCGTCGCCATCCTCTGAGCAACGCCAATCGCTCGCTGGCCGAGGCGATTCAAGACGAGACCCTGTTGCTGGGCCCTATCGCCGACCTGGCCGACCTCAAGGTCAACACCACCAACCTGAACCTTTATCAGCTGCGCGATACCATCAAGTTGCGCCTGCTGAACCAGCCGGAAGCCGGCACTGCGTTCCTGGTGGAGTCTTTCGGGTTCAAGCGTGGCATGCCGGTCGACGCCGACCTGGTGTTCGACGTGCGCTGCCTGCCCAACCCTTACTGGAAACCGGAATTGCGTGAGCAGTCCGGACTTGATCAACCGGTGGCCGACTACCTGGCGGCACAACCGGACGTCGAAGAGATGTTCCAGGACATTTCCACATACCTGCTCAAGTGGTTGCCGCGCTTTGCCGCCAGCAACCGGGCTTATGTCACCATTGCCATTGGCTGCACCGGCGGGCATCACCGCTCCGTCTACCTGACCGAACGTCTGGGCCAGGTCCTGCAACAATCCCTGAAGAACGTCCAGGTTCGCCACCGCGACCTCAGCTAAAGGATTCACATCGCGATGCCTGCTCGGGACATAGAAATCATCAACAAGCTGGGCCTGCATGCCCGCGCTTCGGCTAAATTCGTTGGCGTTGCTGGTCAGTATCCGGAATGCAAGATCAGAGTCGGTCGCACACCAGAATCCACGGTCGATGGCAAAAGCATCATGGCCATGATGATGCTCGCCGCCGGCAAGGGCACCAAAATCCATCTGAGTACGGAAGGCGAGCAAGAGCAGGAAGCGATGGATGCGCTGGTCGCATTGATCAACAACTTCTTCGACGAAGGCGAGTAACCCCGCCTTTTTGAGCGGGCACCTGTGGCGAGGGGATTTATCCCCGTTCGGCTGCGAAGCAGTCGTAAAGCAGGCAACTTAGTCTGCTGCACCGACGCTGGGGGTCGCTTCGCGACCCAACGGGGATAAATCCCCTCGCCACACAGGCATCAATGCCTTTTCAGGCCAACGCCGTATCCATCACCATCATCAAACAAAACCCGATCAACAACCCAAGGCTCGCCAGCTTGTCGTGACCATTGCGCCGCGATTCGGGGATGACTTCATGGGTGACCACCAGCAACATCGCCCCCGCCGCCAGCGCCAATCCCAATGGCAACAGCAATTCGGCCAGGCTCACCAGCCAGGCGCACAACAGCGCGAAGACCGGCTCGACCAACCCTGATGCCGCACCGATCAGGAACGCCTTGACCCGCGACATCCCCGCGCCTGCCAGCACCAGCGCGATCACCAGCCCTTCCGGTACATCCTGCAACGCGATGCCCATGGCCAGGCTGTCGGCATCCGGCATTCCTCCACCGGCCGAGACCCCGACCGCCATGCCTTCAGGAATGTTGTGGGCAATGATGGCAAACACAAACAACCAAATCCGCGGCGGGATGACCGGCCGTTCCAGGGTTCCGACGAGCATTTCCGGTGAGGCGCCCGAGACCTTTCGATCCACCAGAAACAGCCCGAACGCGCCGAGCATGATGCCGAAGCTGATCAGTCCGCTGGCCGCCCAGGGTGTCAGCCCCAGGCTTTCAGCGGCGGAGATCCCCGGGACAATCAGCGAAAACGCCGTCGCCGCGAGCATCACCCCGGCACCGAAACCGAGCAGCGTATCGCTGACCGACTGCGGCATCCGCCGAATCACCAGCACCGGCACTGCACCCAACGCAGTGCCCAAGGCGCAAATCGCCCCGCCCTGCAGTGCGCGCAGCAATCTTGGCTCGAGGTCCAGCCACGCCAGTCCATGGGCGACCAACAACGACATGCCCGCCAGCAGCAACAGCGATCCCAACGCGTAGCGAAACATTCGTCCGCTGCCGATCGCCAGTGTTTCAGTGCCCATAGTCAGCCTTGGATTGTTTTGATAGAGGACTTAAACCAGCGCAGCCTGATACCGCGCAGCGACTTCAGGCCAATTGATGACGTTGTAGAACGCATTGATGTATTCCGGACGGCGGTTCTGATATTGCAGGTAATAGGCGTGCTCCCAGACATCCAGGCCGAGGATTGGCGTATTGCCATTCATCAACGGGCTGTCCTGGTTACCGCTGCTTTCCACAATCAGGGCCTTTTGCGGTGTGACACTCAGCCAGGCCCAGCCACTGCCAAAGCGGGTCAGCGCAGCTTTGGTGAAGGCTTCCTTGAAACGGTCCAGGCCACCCAGTTGCTCATCAATCGCCTTGGCCAGCGCACCGTCGGGTTTGCCGCCGCCGTGAGGCGCCATCACTTCCCAGAACAGCGAATGGTTGGCGTGGCCGCCGCCCTGATTGATCACCGCCGCACGGAGTTTTTCCGGCAACTGCTGGACGCTGGCGACCAGTTTTTCCACCGACCATTCGGCAAATTCGGTGCCCTCGACAGCGGCGTTGAGATTATTGATGTAGGTCTGGTGGTGCTTGGTGTAGTGGATCTCCATGGTCTGCGCATCAATATGCGGTTCCAGGGCATCGTAGGCGTAAGGCAGGGCAGGCAAGGTAAAAGCCATTTCAATGGACTCCATGATGTAGAGGCGCAGACGATGCGGTATCGGTGCGCAGCAAACGGTGCGTGCGCGGGTATTCGCCATGCTCGCTGATGAAATTCAGCAGCTCGACATAGGTTTTGCTGCTTTGGCGCAGCGCGGCTTCACGCAGGGCCGGGGCCAGGCGCGGGTCCTGCAGGGTCTGCAACAACCGCTGATGGATCGCGCACAAATATTCGGCGCTCTCCTCCGGCTGGTTAAGACGCAAGTGCAAGTCGGCCAGGTTGTGGTGGGAAATCACGCAGGCCGCCACCGCTTCGTCGGCATCCGCCCAGCGCTCGAATAACACCTGGGCCAGGGCCAAAGCCTGCAAGTAAGCCTCGCGGGCATCGACGAGTTCACCCAGCATGAAATGGCGATTAGCCCTTTCGATCGTGCGTTTCCAGTGCTCCATGGTGAGCCTCCAAAGCGGTAGCGGTGATTACACGCCGCCTGCGGTGAGCTTCTCTGGGTTGAGCAATTCTTCCAGTTGGCTGCGCGTCAGGTCGGTGTGCTCCAGGGCGACATCGATCACCGGACGGCCCTGCTGATAGGCCTTCTTGGCGATTTCAGCGGCTTTTTGGTAACCGATGATCGGGTTGAGTGCGGTCACCAGAATCGGGTTGCGCGACAGCGCCTCTTTGATCCGCGCCTCGTTGACCTTGAAAGTGGCGATGGCCTTCTCCCCCAGCAGATGGCTGGAGTTGGCCAGCAATTCGATGCTGCTCAGCAGGTTCTGGGCGATGATCGGCAGCATCACGTTCAGCTCGAAATTGCCCGATTGACCGGCGATGGTGATCACCGTGTCATTGCCGATTACCTGGGCGGCGACCATGGCGGTGGCCTCCGGGATCACCGGGTTGACCTTGCCCGGCATGATCGAGGAACCCGGTTGCAAGGCTTCGAGTTCGATTTCGCCGAGGCCCGCCAGCGGACCGGAGTTCATCCAGCGCAGGTCGTTGGCGATTTTCATCAAGGAAACCGCTGTCGCTTTGAGTTGGCCGGAGACCGCCACCGCAGTGTCCTGGGAGCCGATCAGGGCAAACAGATCCTTGCCCGGCGTGAATTGAACGTGAGTCAGTTCGCTCAGCTGTTGGCTGAAACGCGCGGCGAATTGCGGATGTGCATTGATCCCGGTGCCTACCGCCGTGCCGCCCTGGGCCAGGGATTGCAGGCTCGGCAGCAAGTCCTGCAAATGGCCGATGTTGGCCTTGAGCTGCTGCGCCCAGCCATTCAGCACCTGGCTCATGCGCACCGGCATCGCGTCCATCAGGTGCGTGCGACCGGTTTTGACGTGGTGATGAACCTCTTCAGCCTTGCGCTCGATGACCTGCACCAGCCGCACCAGCGCCGGCAGCAGTTGTTCATGCAACGCGAGTGCAGCGCTGACATGGAGGGTGGTCGGGATGATGTCGTTGCTGCTTTGGCCGCAATTCACGTGATCGTTAGGGTTCACTGGCTCACCGAGCAGACGGCTGGCCAGGGTGGCGATCACTTCGTTGGCGTTCATGTTGGAACTGGTGCCGGAACCGGTCTGGAAGATATCCACCGGAAAGTGCTGCATGAAGTCGCCCTGAAGCAACCCCAGTGATGCATCGACGATGGCTTTGCCCTGGGACTCGCTGATCTGCTTGAGTTCGACGTTGGCCTGGGCGGCGGCAGCCTTGGCCAGGATCAGAGCGCGGATGAACTGCACCGGCATCGGCTTGCCGCTGATCGGGAAGTTATCCACCGCACGCTGGGTCTGCGCGCCATAGAGGGCGTCCACCGGGACTTGAAGCTCGCCCATGCTGTCGCGCTCAATACGGGTCTTGGTCATCACTAAATCCTTGCACCAGTTCTATGAGAGGAATCGAGGGCTGCAACTCGCAGATCGCCAGTTGCCAGGTGTAGCTTTGCCAGCGCTTGAGGCGGCATTTGCACAGAGAGAGGCGTTCCAGATCGCGCAATGGGCGCCAGGCCTGGTCCAGGCAGTAAGTCCGCCAGTGCCAAGGGAGCGCGACATCGGCGGCGGTGTCGAGCAGCAAACGAAACGAGGTTTCGGCGATGGTCCAGGGTGAGGTTGCCGTGCAACACGCCAGATACCGGCCTTCAGCCAGGTAATGTTCGATCAGGCGCGGTTCGTCGGGGTCCATCGCGCAACGGATCTGGCGACTCATCCAGCGCCAGCTTTCGAGGTAAGGCTGCTCGTGCAAGGCAAAACTCATGATCCGGGCCCATTCGGTAATGAGATTTATTATTAGATAATAATGAGAACCAACACAACCCCGAAAGCACACGACAAACTCCATGTGGGAGCGGGCTTGCTCGCGAAGGGGCCACCATATTCAGCATCTTTGTTGACTGATACACCGCCTTCGCGAGCAAGCCCGCTCCCACAGGGGCCAGTGCAAAGGCATAAAAAAAGGCGCGCCACCCAATGGGGTGGCGCGCCTTTTTGTGTAGCGGCCAGCGTTAGCTGCCTGCGACGGTCATCCGCTCGATCAACACCGAACCGGTGCGAATGTTGCTGCGCAGCTCCAGGTCATTACCCACGGCAACGATCTGCTTGAACATGTCGCGCATGTTACCGGCGATGGTGACCTCCTGGACCGCGAACTGGATTTCGCCGTTCTCGACCCAGTAACCCGCCGCACCACGGGAGTAATCGCCGGTGACCATGTTCAGGCCCTGGCCCATCAGCTCGGTGACCAGCAAACCGCGCCCCATGCGGCGCAGCAAGGCCGCCTGATCTTCATCACCATGGGTGACGAACAGGTTGTGCACGCCCCCTGCGTTGGCGGTGCTCGGCATACCCAGCTTGCGGCCGGAATAGGTGCCGAGGATGTAGGACACCAACTCGCCCTTTTCGACGAACGGTTTGGCGTAGGTCGCCAGGCCATCACCGTCGAACGCCGAACTGCCCATGGCACGCATCAAGTGCGGACGCTCATCGATGGTCAGCCATTCCGGGAACAGCTTCTGACCCAAGGTGCCTTCAAGGAACGACGACTTGCGATACAGACTGCCGCCGGAAATCGCCGAAAGGAAGCTGCCGAACAAACCACCGGCCAGCTCCGCAGAAAACAGCACCGGCACTTCGCAGGTCGGCACCGGACGCGCGCCCAATCGACTCGCGGCACGTTGCGCGGCGCGTTGGCCGATGCTTACCGGGTCGGCCAGCAAGTTGCCCTGACGGTTTACGTCGTACCAGTAATCGCGCTGCATCTGGCCATCAGCCTCGGCGATCATCACGCAGCTGAGGCTGTGACGGGTCGACGCATAACCGCCGATGAAACCGTGACTGTTGCCATAGACGCGGCAGCCTTGATGGGTACTGAGGGTAGTGCCGTCGGCGTTCTTGATCCGGCTGTCGGCAGCAAATGCCGCGGCTTCACAGGTCAGCGCCTGCTCGATGGCTTGCTCCGGGGTAATGTCCCATTCATGGAACAGGTCGAAATCCTGCAGATCCCTGGCCATCAGCGCGGCATCTGCCAGGCCTGAAGCTTCGTCTTCGGAAGTGTGCTTGGCGATGGCCAGTGCGGCGGCGACGGTTTCACGAATCGCCTCAGGACCACTGGCCGAGGTGCTGGCCGAGCCTTTGCGCTGACCGACATACAAAGTGATGCCAAAGCCCTGGTCGCGGTTGAACTCGACGGTTTCGACTTCACGCTGGCGCACCGAGGTGGACAGGCCCTGCTCCAGGGACACGGCCACTTCACAGGCACTGGCACCCTGACGCTTGGCTTCAGCGATGATCTGCTCGACTTGTTCTTGCAGTGCCGGCAACGCTTGTGGGCCGACGCTTTCAACTGCACTCATGCTGTTCTCCACTCAAATTCTGCTTTCGGCTGGGGCCTTCGAGCGACCGGGCCGGACAAGCGGCCCCCGACTGGTTATCATGGCGGCGTTTCTTTGCGGACGGCCACCATGGTTGATTCTTACGACGACTCCCTCGATACGGGAGAAAAAAGCAAATCCCAGGTTAAACGCGAGCTTCATGCTCTGGTTGACCTCGGCGAGCGCCTTACAACGCTCAAGCCTGACTTGCTGGCAAAACTGCCGTTGACCGACGCTATGCGCCGGGCACTGGCCGATGCGCCCAAGCACACCGCGAATATCGCGCGTAAACGGCACCTCATGTTCATCGGCAAACTGATGCGCGATCAGGACACTGACGCCATTCTGACGTTGCTCGATCAACTCGATGCCTCCACCCGGCAGTACAACGAACGTTTCCATGGCCTGGAACGCTGGCGCGATCGCTTGATCGCGGGCGACGATGCGGTCCTGGAGAAGTTCGTGCTCGACTACCCGGAGGCTGATCGTCAGCAGTTGCGCTCCCTGATCCGTCAGGCCCAGCACGAACTGGCGACTAACAAGCCACCGGCATCGAGCCGTAAAATCTTCAAGTACATCCGTGAGCTGGACGAGACTCAACGCGGTCTGCGTTAAGTCCCGAGTCGGGTGAGTCGCCAAAGCGGCTCACCCGAAGCTCCATCCTTTTACGATCCTGTGCCACCCACAGTGATCGCATCGATTTTCAGCGTTGGCTGGCCGACACCCACCGGCACCGACTGCCCATCCTTGCCACACGTCCCCACTCCGCTGTCCAGCGCCAGGTCGTTACCGACCATCGACACCTTGCTCATGGCTTCCGGGCCGTTGCCGATCAACGTCGCGCCTTTGACCGGGGCGGTGATTTTGCCGTCTTCGATCAAGTATGCCTCGCTGGTGGAGAACACGAATTTGCCGCTGGTGATGTCCACCTGCCCGCCGCCGAGGTTGGCGCAATAGATGCCGCGCTTCACCGAGGCGATGATTTCCGCCGGGTCGCTTTCACCCGCCAGCATGTAGGTGTTGGTCATCCGTGGCATCGGCAAGTGCGCGTAGGATTCACGACGACCGTTGCCGGTGCGGGCCACGCCCATCAGGCGCGCGTTGAGCTTGTCCTGCATGTAGCCTTTGAGTACGCCGTTTTCGATCAGCGTGGTGCATTCGGTCGGAGTACCTTCGTCGTCGACGCTCAGGGAACCGCGACGCCCGGCCAACGTACCGTCATCGACAATGGTGCACAGCTTGGACGCAACCATCTCGCCCATGCGTCCGCTGTAAGCGGAGCTGCCCTTGCGGTTGAAGTCACCTTCCAGACCATGGCCGACCGCTTCGTGCAACAGCACGCCGGACCAGCCCGAACCCAACACCACCGGCAACGTACCGGCCGGCGCGGGAATAGCTTCCAGGTTCACCAACGCCTGACGCAGTGCTTCACGTGCGTAGCTCATGGCGCGGTCTTCGGCGAGGAAGTAACGGTAATCGGTACGACCGCCACCGCCATGACCACCGCGCTCGCGGCGACCGTTTTGCTCGACGATCACGCTGACGTTGAAGCGCACCAATGGCCGCACATCAGCGGCCAGGCTGCCATCGGTCGAAGCGACAAGAATCCGTTCCCAGACACCGGCCATGCTCACGGTGACTTGCTGGATACGCGGGTCAAGGGCGCGAGTCGCGACGTCGATGCGCTTGAGCAGTTCGACTTTTTCCGCACGGGTCATCACTTCCAGCGGGTTATCCGGCCCGTATAACTGGGCGACGTCCGCGGTAGTGAAGGCCTGCACCGAGCCGTTCTGCCCGGCGCGGGAGATCGACCGCGCCGCACGGGCCGCTGCGCCGAGGGCTTCAAGGGTGATGGCATTGCTGTAGGCGAAACCGGTTTTTTCACCCGATTGCGCACGCACGCCCACACCTTGGTCGAGGTTGAAGCTGCCTTCCTTGACGATCCCGTCTTCCAGCGCCCAGGACTCGGAAATCTGCCCCTGGAAATACAGGTCAGCGGCATCGATGCCCGGGCCGGCCAGATCGCCGAGCACACCTTGCAGGCTCTCGATCGTTACGCCACCGGGCGCCAGGAGGTGTTCACTGACGGAGGACAACAACTCGCTCATATGTTTACGCCTTAAATTCGTCGTTCCGGGCAGGTCGCTGCGCGCCCTGCGAGAAAAAGCGCCGGTGACTGGACACCGGCATCCGCGCCCTGATGGACGCCTGTTCGCTGCTATCGCGTTCGGCCAGCAGCACGGCCTCGCCTTGATCCTGCTGGGCCAGCACGCGTCCCCAAGGGTCGACGATCGCCGCATGCCCCCAGGTTTCCCGCGGCCCCGGGTGCGTTCCGCCTTGGGCGGCCGCGAGCACATAACACTGCGTCTCGATGGCCCGCGCACGAATCAGCACATCCCAATGCGCCGCGCCGGTCACCGCGGTAAATGCCGACGGCGCGGTAATCAATTGCGCGCCCGCAGCGCGCAGTTCGCTATACAACTCCGGGAAGCGCAGGTCGTAACACACCGTCAGGCCGACCCGGCCGACGGGCGTGTCCGCCACCACAACCCCACTGCCATAAGCATAGTCATCGGATTCGCGATAACGTCCGCGATTGTCCGCCACGTCCACGTCGAACAGGTGCAGCTTGTCGTAGCGCGCCACCGTCTCGCCCTGATCATTGACCAGCAACGAGCAGGCATGGGCTTTGGACGTCGGATAGTCCACTGGTGGCAACGGCAACGTGCCGGCCACTATCCATAACTTGAGGTCGCGGGCGGTCTGTTTCAACCATGGCAGGATCGGACCTTCACCCAACGCCTCGGCGCGGCCGATGTCGGCAATGTCGCGACGGCCCATGGCGGCGAAGTTTTCCGGGAGCACTGCCAGCTTCGCGCCACCGGCCGCCGCCTGCTCGAGCAGACGCCGGGCCTGGGCCAGGTTGGCCAGCACATCGCTCTGGCTGACCATTTGAATCACCGCAAAAGTCATGGCGCGCTCCTGGGTCGCTTTTTATAAGGACAGGCCGCCATGCTACTCCATAGGCTGGGGGAGTGCCTTTTCAAAAAAGAACTCAAAAAGGCTTGTCGAAGGTGATTTTCGGCTCTTTCCAAGGGCCTTTGACCGTGTATTTGACGCTGGCGAAACGTGCCACGCGGTCACCGATCAGCTTGTCGATCAGGAACAGCGCACCGCCGATGGCCGGGGCGCCGACGATCAATGCGGCAATTGGCAGGTTGTTGGTCACCGGCAAGGTCACCAGCAGCTTGGCGTCAATCTGGTCACCTACCAGGTTCAGGGTCCCGTTCAGTTCAATGTTGCTCGACGGGCCGGTCAGCAGGATCGGCTCCTTCGTCACATAAACCCCGTTGGTCGCAACCAGCAGACCTTTGACCCGGTCATAACTCAAGCCTTTGCCAAACAGGTCGGAGAAGTCCAGGCGCAGACGGCGACCAATGGAGTTGAAGTTGAGCAGGCCGAAGACTCGCAGGGCCTGGGCGCTGCCCTCGACCTCAACGAACTGGCCTTTATTCAAAGAAGCATCGAGGGTGCCGGAGAAACGTTTGGTGGCCAGCCACGCCGGTGAACCCGGCCAGCGACCGTCGACATCCATGTGAAACTCTTCGCTGGTGACGCTCGGCGCAAAGCCCCAGCCTTTGAGCACGTCAGCGAGATTCTTGCCGCTGATCCGCCCTTTGTACCAACTGCTGGAGCTGCCGGGGATGCCCTCCCAGCCGCCAGTGCCCTGCAACAAAATGCCCTTGAGGCCCAGATCCAGCGTATTGAGCGCAATGCCCCTGGCGGTCGGACGGACTTTCAGGTACCAGGCGCCAACGAGGTCCTGGCCCTGAAACAGCTGATTGATAGTGATATCCAGCGCCGGAATCTTGGTCGGGTCCACCGAGGCCAGTGGATCCGGCGAGTTTTCGTCGGCCAGCACTGTCGGGTCTGGTGCCGGCAATCGCACGGTTTGCAGATTGATCGCAATCGGCGCGCCTTTCGCATCAGGGATGCTCGCGCTGCCCTTGACCTGCTGACTGTCGAGTTGCAAGGCCCACGCCGCGGCCTTGCGGTTCAACTGCACCGACGCCTGATCGAGCGTCGTGCCGATACCGCTGAGCTTGCCAACCTTGAAGTCCGCACTGCTGAGCAACTGCTTGGCATTGCCGCCCGGATCCTGGCCGGCGTACTTGTCCAACAGATCCTTCCACGGGCCGACATCCAGCTCCGATAGCACGCCGCGCACTCGCAGCCCTTTGGCGCCGGGCAGCACGGCACTGCCACCGCCCAGGAACAATTCGCCACGACCGTCGGCAAAATTGCCGCTCGGCGCCGCAAACGTGAAGTCTGCCAGCTCACCATAGTTGACCCAATAGCGGCGTTCCGCTCCCTGTAAAGTCATGCGGAACGTGGTGTCACGGCCGACATCGGCGGTCATGCCGAACGGTGCTGGCAAATCGATCGCCACGCCTTTGAGGCTGGAATTGACCATCAACTGGCTGTCGGCGCCATCCAGGCTCAGTTGCAACTGATACGGGATCAAACCGGACACCGGCAATGGCTGGGTGACGCTCAGCCAGTCAGTGAGCTTCTTGACCTCGACCTGACCGGAAGCGGTGACACGGGTCTTGAGATTACCCGCGCTGCCATCGGCAAAAATCTGCGCAGTGACCGGTTTGTCGAAGGCCCGCGCGGTGATGTTCTGTCCGCTCAAGCCCTTGGTGCTGTCGAAGCGGAAATCACCCTTGAGCTGCGTCAGTTCCAGGGAAGGCTCGGCCAGCTTCAAACGCGCCTTGGCGGTCTTGAAGTCGACGAGAATCTTCGGCTGCTCGCCTTTGACCAGCGGAATGTCCAGCTTCAGCTTGCCTTGCAGATCACCCTCGCCTTCCCATCCGGCAAAGGTTTCAGCGGTGCCGATCGGCGCTTCCTGAAGTATCTTCAGGCCATCGCCCAACCCGCCGGAGAACCCACCGTCGAGGAACAGGTGAACACTTTGGCCCTCCGGCGCATGGGGAATATTCACGTAAATGTCGCGAACCTGCGTGTCGAGCAACTGACCCTTGCTGGCCAGGATCCGCACGCCGCTGTCTTCAACGAACACATCACCGCTGACCTTGCTGACATGCGGCCAACCCGGCTGGAAGGCCAGTTCGGCATCGTGCACCTTGAAGAACAGGCTGATGCTGCGTGCCGTCTCGGCGGCGCCATGGTTCAGCGAACCTTGATACTGGAAGAAACCCTGGTCTACCGCGCCTTTGAGAATCGCCGTGCGCAGCCATTCGTCCAGCGCAGGGCTGAGCATGGTCGGCAGGTACTTGGCGGTGTAGCGACCGTCGCCATCGACCAGGCCAACCCGCAGGTCCATGTAGTCTTCCTGGGTGTGGTCGAAATGCAGGCGGATCAGGAAGTCACCGGCAATCTTGCCCTCTTCGCCCAGCACCTTCAGGTACGGCGCGATCAGGGTGAAACTTTCTTTGTCGAGCTTCCAGGTCAGCCGGGCGTTGGCCTGAATGTATTGCCATGGCTTGGCGAAAATCGGGTCCAGGTGCAGGACAAAATCCTTGCTGTCCATCCGCAGTTCCCCCTGGCCGAGGTCACCGCTGATGCTGCCGCTGACATTTCGTGCTGCTGGCGCGCCGTGATAGGCGTCGAAGCCAACCTGATCGAGGTTGGCGGCAAAGCTGAACTTGCTGTCATCGGTGGCATTGGGGCGCAGATCGATCAGCACGTTGCGCAGCCCACCGGTCACCTTGAGTCGCTCGACCGCCGTGGCAACGCCTTCGGGCAGCGGCCCCAGGGCGTTTATCAATGGGGTCAGCGGGGTGAGGTCGAGGCGGTCGGCTTGCAGGTGCCAGAGTTCTTCCGACTTGTCGGTGGCGGCGGTCTGTCGAAGTTGCAGGTGCGATTCCCAACGGGTCTCGCCAAAGTTCATCGCCAGGGAATCCAGGGTCACCAGCATGCCTTCGCTGCTGCGCTGGAAATAACCGTTGAGCGCCAGATTGTTGATCTGGATCGGCTTGCGCTCAGCGTAGGCGCCCTTGAGTTGCGGCGCGTTCAGGCGAATGGCGCCGCTTTGCAGCGCACCCTTGCCCCAGTTCACCCAGAGCTCGCCACCGGCCTTGAGCTCGGAGAAATTCCACTGCCGGGTCACGCGCTCGGGCAGCCATTTCGACCAGTCGCTCTGCGGCAGGCTCAGGTAGGCCTCGGCCTCGCCGTCCTTCCACTGGCTGGCGCGCAGACGGGTGCGCACACTCATGGCCACCGGCTGACCGTCGGGCAGGGTCAGACGGGCATCGAGGCGCTGGCGGGAGACGCCGGTTTTCAGATTCAGGCCGACGTAGGTCAGGGTCAGCGGCGGGTGGTCCAGAGGCTGCAAGGTCACCTGGCTGTCGATCACCGACAGTTGCTGGACCATTTGCATACGATTGAGCAGTTGCTCCGGATCCAGCGGCTGGTCCTGTTGTACCGGCAACCCTTCCAGTGCCCAGTGACCGTCCGCGCCTTCCTTGAGGCTGATCTTCAGGCCATTGAGTTCCAGATGGGCGATGCGAACGTCGCGAGCCAGCAGGCTTTCCCAAAGGTCCGGTACGGCTCGCACCTGATCCAGGTGCAGGGCGTTGGCGCCCTCGCCCACCGTCACGTCATGCGCCAGCAAAATCGGCGCGAAACCGCTCCAGTTACCTTCCAGCTTGCCGATTTGCAACGGCATGCCCAAGGCGGCGCTGGCTTTGGTTTCGACGTCGGCACGGTATTCGGCCACCAGGGGCGTCAGCTCCCGGCCGAGGCTGACGTACAACGCCATCAACACCAGAACCAACGCGCACAGGCCAAGACCCCAGCGGGTCAGTGCGGCCAAAATGCGTGTCAGACGTTCCATGTCAGTTGGCTCCCATAGCGAAAATACTGCAAAAAGCTGAGGCCAGCCGTTCTAGTAAGGGTGAAACACAGCGATTCAGAGCAGCACCACGTCGTATTGTTCCTGGGAATACATGGTTTCCACCTGGAACCGAATGGTGCGTCCGATAAATCCTTCCAGTTCGGCGACATTACCCGACTCCTCATCGAGCAAACGGTCGACGACTTTCTGATTCGCCAATACACGATAGCCTTCCGCTTGATAGGCTCGCGCCTCGCGGAGGATTTCGCGGAAAATTTCGTAGCAGACCGTTTCCGGGGTCTTCAGCTTGCCGCGACCCTGACAGCTGCTGCACGGTTCGCACAGCACCTGTTCGAGACTTTCGCGGGTGCGCTTGCGGGTCATCTGCACCAGGCCCAACTCGGTGATGCCGATGATGTTGGTCTTGGCGTGATCGCGTTCCAGCTGTTTCTCGAGGGTACGCAGCACCTGGCGCTGGTGCTCTTCGTCTTCCATGTCGATGAAGTCGATGATGATGATCCCGCCGAGGTTGCGCAGGCGCAGCTGGCGGGCGATGGCGGTCGCGGCTTCGAGGTTGGTCTTGAAGATGGTTTCTTCGAGGTTGCGATGGCCGACGAATGCACCAGTATTGACGTCGATGGTGCTCATGGCTTCCGCCGGATCGACCACCAGATAACCGCCGGACTTGAGCGGCACTTTGCGCTCGAGGGCTTTCTGGATCTCGTCTTCGACGCCGTACAAGTCAAAAATCGGCCGCTCGCCCGGGTAATGCTCAAGACGATCGGCAATTTCCGGCATCAGTTCGGCGACGAACTGCGTGGTTTTCTGGAAGGTTTCCCGGGAATCGATGCGGATCTTCTCGATCTTCGGGCTCACCAGGTCGCGCAAGGTGCGCAACGCCAGGCCGAGGTCTTCGTAGATGACGCTCGGTGCACCGATGGTTTTGATCTGTTCGTTGATCTGGTCCCAAAGACGGCGCAGGTAGCGGATATCCATGAGAATTTCATCGGCGCCGGCCCCTTCGGCGGCTGTACGCAGGATAAAACCGCCCGCCTCTTTTATGCCTTCTTTGGCCACGCAATCGGTGACGACCTGCTTGAGACGTTCGCGCTCGGCTTCGTCTTCGATTTTCAGCGAAATGCCGACGTGGGCTGTGCGCGGCATGTACACCAGATAGCGCGACGGGATCGACAGCTGGGTGGTCAGGCGTGCGCCTTTGGAGCCGATCGGGTCCTTGGTCACCTGGACGACCAGGCTCTGGCCTTCGTGAACCAGCGCGCTGATGCTCTCCACCGCCGGGCCTTCCCGCAAGGAAATTTCCGAGGCGTGAATGAACGCGGCGCGGTCCAGGCCGATGTCGACGAAGGCCGCCTGCATGCCCGGCAATACCCGCACGACCTTGCCTTTATAGATGTTGCCGACGATCCCGCGCTTTTGCGTGCGCTCGACGTGGACCTCTTGCAGGACACCGTTTTCGACCACCGCCACGCGCGATTCCATCGGCGTGATGTTGATCAGGATCTCTTCACTCATGGCAGGGTCTCGTTCAGGCATGTTCACGATAATGGCCGCATCTTGTCAGTACGACGCTCAGCGCGCGTTAAGGGTTTGCCAACAGGGTATGCCGAAATGGCCGAGCAGCTCAGCGGTTTCGCACAGCGGCAGTCCGACCACCGCCGAGTAGCTTCCAATCAGCTGGGCGACAAACACCGCGCCCAGTCCTTGAATGCCATAGCCACCAGCCTTGTCCCGGGGTTCGCCACTGGCCCAGTAGGCCGCCGCTTCATCGCGATCGATGTTGCGAAAACGCACCAGACTGCGCACCACCCGCGACTCACAACGCTCACCGTCGAGCACCGCAATGGCGGTCAATACTTCGTGTTCCTGACCGGCCAACATCATAAGCATGGCGCACGCGTCAGCTTCGTCCACCGGTTTGCCGAGAATTTTCCCGTTGAGCACGACAGCGGTGTCAGCGCCCAGCACGCAAAAATCCTGGTCGGACACGACCGCGCCGCGCCCGGCCTCGGCTTTGCCGCGCGCCAGGCGCTCGACATAGGCCGACGGGGATTCATCTTTTAAAGGGGTTTCATCGATGTCCGCGCTGATGGCGGAGAACGGCACGCCGATCTGCGTGAGCAGTTCACGCCGACGCGGCGAGCCTGAGGCGAGGTAAAGCTTCATCAAGACATCTCCCTGTCGAGGTGCGGGCCAATGCCTGACCGAATTAATTAATTAATTAATTTTGTAGCGACGACGCAACCCGCGCAAACCGTAGCTGATCCATGGCCAGAGCAATGCGCTGACCAAGGCCGGCAGCACCAGTGCCAGGGTTGGCTGACGGTTGCCGGTCAGGGCACTCAGCCATAGTTGAACAAGCTGCGCGAGGCCGAAGATCACCAGGATCACCAGGCTCTGTTGCCACATTGGGAACATGCGCAGGCGCTGTTGCAGCGACAGCACCAGAAAGGTGATCAGGCACAGGATCAACGCGTTCTGACCCAGCAACGTGCCGTACAGCACGTCTTCGGCCAGACCCAGGCACCAGGCCGTGACCATGCCGACTTTCTGCGGCAAATACAGCGCCCAGAACGCCAGCAGCAAGGCCAGCCAGAGCGGGCGGAGGATTTCCATGAATTGCGGCAGCGGCGAAACGCTGAGCAGCAGGCCAATGGCAAACGTCAGCCAGATCATCCAGCCATTTCGGGATGCGGTAGCACCGACCATTATTCTCGTCCCCCAGTGGAAGCCGGCGCAGAGACAGGCGGTTTGGCGGCAGGCTTCACCGCAGCCGGTTGAGTGGCTGGCGGTTTGGTTGCGGCAGGTTGCGATGCGGGCGGCTTGGCAGCTGCGGGATGCGCAGGTTTGACCGGGGTTGCCGCCGGTGCCGGTGCCGGTGTCGCCGGAGCGGCAACAGGCGCAGCGGCTGCGGCGGGTACCACCACGTTCGCAGGCACTGGTTTTGGTACGGTCGCCGGAATGATCGGCCCACCACCGTGCTGGTCCAGCGCTTCCTGCGCCTGGGCAGCATCGTTGGCGCGCTCTTCGGCGGTGCGGCCGTCGGTGAACACCAACAGCAAGTAACGGCTGCGGTTCAACGCGGCGGTCGGCACGGCACGAACGATGGCAAACGGCTGACCGGAATCGTGGATCACTTCCTTGACTGTCGCCACCGGGTAACCGGCCGGGAAGCGCTGACCGAGGCCGGAACTGACCAGCAGATCACCTTCTTTAATGTCAGCTGTGTCGGCAACATGACGCAGTTCCAGGCGTTCCGGGTTGCCGGTGCCGCTGGCAATCGCCCGCAGCCCGTTACGGTTCACCTGCACCGGAATGCTGTGGGTGGTGTCGGTCAGCAACAGCACGCGGGAGGTGTACGGCATTAACTCGACCACCTGGCCCATCAGGCCGCGGGCATCGAGCACCGGCTGACCGAGGACCACACCGTCGCGCTCACCTTTATTGATGATGATGCGGTGGGTGAAGGGGTTGGGGTCCATGCCGATCAGCTCGGCCACTTCGACCTTCTCGTTGACCAGCGCAGAGGAATTGAGCAGCTCGCGCAGCCGAACGTTCTGCTCGGTGAGGGCGGCAAGCTTTTGCATGCGGCCCTGCAACAGCAGGTTTTCGGTCTTGAGTTTTTCGTTTTCGGCGACAAGCTCGGTACGACTGCCGAATTGACTGGCCACACCCTGCCATAACCGCTGCGGCAGGTCGGTGATCCAGTAAGACTGCATCAGCACCAGCGACATCTGGCTACGCACTGGCTTGAGCAGTGTGAAGCGGGCATCGACCACCATCAGCGCGACCGATAGCACGACCAGCACCAACAAGCGCACGCCCAGTGAAGGCCCTTTGGTGAAAAGCGGTTTAATAAGCCGCTCCTCCCAGGCAAATGTTTTGTTTATTCATACGGCAGACCGGCCTGGATGCAGACTGACAGAAGATAAACGCCAACAGGCGGCACTGCAAAGGGCCGCCTGCGCGCTCAACAGCATAGATGCAACCGGCGAGATCACTCGCTCGACAGCAGGTCCATGGTGTGTTTATCCATCATTTCCAGTGCACGGCCACCGCCGCGAGCAACGCAGGTCAGCGGGTCTTCGGCAACGATCACCGGCAGACCTGTTTCCTGGGCCAGCAACTTGTCGAGGTCACGCAGCAAGGCGCCACCACCGGTCAGCACCAGGCCACGCTCGGCGATATCGGAAGCCAGTTCCGGAGGCGATTGCTCCAGCGCACTTTTCACAGCCTGAACGATGGTGGCCAGGGACTCTTGCAGAGCTTCCAGCACTTCATTGGAGTTCAGGGTGAAGGCACGTGGAACACCTTCGGCCAGGTTACGGCCACGAACGTCGACTTCACGTACTTCGCCGCCCGGGTAGGCCGTACCGATTTCCTGCTTGATGCGCTCGGCGGTGGATTCGCCGATCAGGCTGCCGTAGTTGCGACGCACGTAGGTGATGATCGCTTCGTCGAAGCGGTCGCCGCCAACCCGTACGGATTCGGCGTAAACCACACCATTGAGGGAGATCAGGGCGATTTCAGTGGTACCGCCACCGATATCGACGACCATCGAACCGCGTGCTTCTTCAACCGGCAGGCCGGCACCGATCGCAGCAGCCATTGGCTCTTCGATCAGGAACACTTCGCGAGCACCGGCACCCAGGGCCGACTCACGGATGGCGCGACGCTCAACCTGGGTGGATTTGCACGGAACGCAGATCAGCACACGAGGGCTTGGCTGCAGGAAGCTGTTTTCGTGAACCTTGTTGATAAAGTATTGCAGCATCTTTTCGCAGACGCTGAAGTCGGCGATTACGCCATCCTTCATCGGACGAATGGCAGCAATGTTGCCCGGCGTACGGCCGAGCATGCGCTTCGCCTCGGTGCCGACAGCAACGACACTTTTCTGGTTACCGTGTGTCCGAATAGCCACAACCGATGGCTCATTCAGGACGATACCGCGCTCGCGCACGTAAATAAGGGTGTTGGCAGTGCCCAGGTCAATGGAAAGATCGCTGGAAAACATGCCACGCAGTTTCTTGAACATGGGAAAGGGACCCTAGGCAACGCGTGGGTAAAAAAGTGCGGCAAACTCTAACAACGACAGGGATTTTGGGCAAGGCGCCAATATGTTAAATTGGCCGCTTTTCTGTGCACCAACCCCCACAATCGCGGCCTTATGACCGTAGAAATGCGGTAGTGTTCCGACAATCTAACACACGGACGCCGTCCGTTCTGTTTTCCACTGGAGATTCCCATGGCGCTTGAACGCTCCGACGTGGAAAAAATCGCTCATCTGGCCTGCCTTGGCCTCAATGATGCCGATCTTCCACACATTACTTCAGCCCTGAACAGCATTCTCGGGCTGGTCGACGAAATGCAGGCGGTCAATACCGACGGTATCGAGCCGCTCGCCCACCCACTGGAAGCCAGCCAGCGCCTGCGTGCAGACGTCGTGACCGAGACCAATCATCGCGAGGCCTACCAGTCCATCGCACCAGCGGTCGAAAACGGCCTGTACCTGGTTCCGAAAGTCATCGACTAAAGGGAAAGAGCCTGCAATGCATCAATTGACTCTGGCCGAGATCGCCCGCGGACTCGCCGATAAAAAGTTTTCTTCCGAAGAGCTGACCAAAACCCTGCTGGCGCGTATCGCCCAGCTCGATCCTCAGCTCAACAGCTTCATCAGCCTCACCGAAGACCTGGCGCTCCAGCAGGCGAAAGCCGCCGACGCACGCCGCGCCAACGGTGAGAGCGGCGCCCTGCTCGGCGCGCCGATCGCCCACAAAGACCTGTTCTGCACCCAAGGCATCCGCACCAGCTGCGGTTCGAAGATGCTCGACAACTTTAAAGCACCGTACGACGCCACCGTGGTCGCCAAGCTGGCCGCTGCCGGCGCCGTGACCCTGGGCAAAACCAACATGGACGAGTTCGCCATGGGTTCGGCCAACGAGTCGAGCTACTACGGCCCGGTGAAAAACCCGTGGAATCTGGAACACGTTCCGGGTGGTTCGTCCGGCGGTTCGGCCGCAGCCGTTGCCGCTCGTCTGTTGCCTGCGGCCACCGGCACCGACACCGGCGGCTCGATCCGTCAGCCCGCTGCACTGACCAACCTCACCGGCCTGAAACCGACGTACGGTCGCGTTTCGCGCTGGGGCATGATCGCTTACGCGTCCAGCCTCGATCAGGGCGGCCCTCTGGCTCGCACTGCCGAAGACTGCGCAATCCTGCTGCAAGGCATGGCCGGTTTCGACCCGCAAGACTCCACCAGCATCGACGAGCCAGTGCCTGATTACAGCGCCAGCCTCAACGGTTCGCTGAAGGGTCTGCGCATCGGCGTGCCAAAGGAATATTTCAGCGCCGGTCTCGACCCGCGCATTGCCGAGCTGATCCACAACAGCGTCAAGGAGCTGGAAAAGCTTGGCGCCGTGATCAAGGAAATCAGCCTGCCGAACATGCAGCACGCGATCCCGGCGTACTACGTGATCGCCCCGGCAGAAGCCTCTTCCAACCTGTCGCGTTTCGACGGCGTGCGTTTCGGCCACCGCTGCGAAGACCCGAAAAACCTGGAAGACCTGTACAAGCGTTCCCGCGGCGAAGGTTTCGGCCCGGAAGTGCAACGCCGGATCATGGTCGGCGCCTATGCGCTGTCGGCCGGTTACTACGACGCCTACTACCTGAAGGCGCAGAAGATCCGTCGCTTGATCAAGAACGACTTCATGGCAGCCTTTAATGAAGTCGACATCATCCTCGGCCCAACCACGCCGAACCCGGCCTGGAAACTCGGCGCCAAGAACAGCGACCCGGTCGCTGCGTACCTGGAAGACGTCTACACCATCACCGCCAACCTCGCGGGCTTGCCGGGCTTGTCCATGCCCGCCGGTTTTGTCGATGGCCTGCCGGTCGGCGTGCAACTGCTCGCCCCGTATTTCCAGGAAGGTCGCCTGTTGAACGTTGCCCATCAGTATCAGCTGAACACTGACTGGCACACCCGCACCCCAACCGGCTTCTGAGGAGAAACACATGCAATGGGAAGTCGTGATCGGGCTGGAGATTCATACCCAGCTCACCACCCGGTCGAAAATCTTTTCCGGTAGTTCCACCACTTTCGGTTCCGAGCCGAACACCCAGGCCAGCCTGGTTGACCTCGGCATGCCCGGCGTACTGCCGGTGCTGAACCAGGAAGCGGTGCGCATGGCGGTGATGTTCGGCCTGGCCATCGATGCCGAAATCGGCCAGCACAACGTGTTCGCCCGTAAAAACTATTTCTACCCGGACCTGCCGAAGGGCTACCAGATCAGCCAGATGGAATTGCCGATCGTCGGCAAGGGCCACCTGGACATCGCCATGGAAGACGGCACGATCAAACGTGTCGGCGTCACCCGTGCGCACCTGGAAGAAGACGCCGGCAAAAGCCTGCACGAAGAGTTCAACGGTGCCACCGGCATCGACTTGAACCGTGCCGGCACGCCGCTGCTGGAAATCGTTTCCGAGCCGGACATGCGCAGCGCCAAGGAAGCCGTCGCCTACGTCAAGACCATCCACGCGCTGGTGCGTTACCTGGGCATTTGCGACGGCAACATGGCCGAAGGTTCGCTGCGTTGCGACTGCAACGTGTCGATCCGCCCGAAAGGCCAGGTTGAGTTCGGTACGCGCTGCGAGATCAAGAACGTCAACTCGTTCCGCTTCATCGAGAAGGCGATCAACAGCGAAGTGCGTCGTCAGATCGAGCTGATCGAAGACGGCGGCAAAGTGATCCAGCAGACTCGCCTGTACGATCCGAACAAGGACGAAACCCGTCCGATGCGCAGCAAAGAGGAAGCCAACGACTACCGTTACTTCCCTGATCCGGACCTGCTGCCGGTGGTCATCGAGAACTCGTTCCTGGACGAGGTGCGCGCCACGCTGCCGGAATTGCCACCGCAGAAACGCGAGCGTTTCCAGGAACAATTCGGCCTGTCGGTGTATGACGCCAGCGTCCTGGCCACCAGCCGCGAGCAAGCCGATTACTTCGAAAAAGTCGTAAGCATCAGCGGCGACGCCAAGCTGGCGGCCAACTGGGTGATGGTGGAACTGGGCAGCCTGCTGAACAAGCAAGGCGTGGAAATCGACCAGTCGCCGGTCTCGGCCGAGCAACTGGGCGGCATGCTGCTGCGCATCAAGGACAACACCATCTCCGGCAAAATTGCCAAGGTGGTGTTTGAAGCGATGGCCAACGGCGAAGGCAGCGCGGACGAGATCATCGACAAGCGCGGCCTCAAGCAAGTGACCGACAGCGGCGCGATCTCGGCGGTGCTGGACGAAATGCTCGCGGCCAATGCCGAGCAGGTCGAGCAATACCGCGCGGCAGACGAAGCCAAACGCGGCAAGATGTTCGGCTTCTTCGTCGGCCAGGCCATGAAAGCCTCCAAAGGCAAGGCCAACCCGCAACAGGTCAACGAACTGCTGAAAAGCAAGCTCGAAGGCTGACCGGAATGGAGCCAGCTCTAAACACTGGCTCTATTCCCTGTGGGAGCGAGCTTGCTCGCGATAGTGGTCCGGCACTCAACACAAAGTTGATTGTCAGAATGCATTCGCGAGCAAGCTCGCTCCCACTTTTGTTTTTGGAAGCCTTTGAATGAAGCGTCTGCTCAGTGCCTGCGCCCTGCTCTCTCTGCTGGCCGGTTGCGCCAGCAACGACATCGTCGATCCACATGGCTACGACAAGACCGGCGTAGCTTCGTATTACGGCGCCAAACACCAAGGTAAACGCACCGCCAGTGGCGAACGTTTCAACAAGAACTCCCTGACCGCCGCCCATCGCCAGTTGCCGTTCGGCACGCGGGTGAAGGTCACCAATCTGAATAACGACAAGTCCTGCGTGGTGCGTATCAACGACCGTGGGCCGCATACCCGTGGGCGCCTGATTGATCTTTCACACGAGGCCGCCGAACAACTGGGTATGCTCCGTAGCGGCACCGCACGGGTTCGCGTGCAAGCCCTCGACGATTAACAGACGGAGCCCCGACCATTTTCGGACTTGCCGATTTACCCCTGATCAGCGTGATTGAATTGCTCGGTGGCCTGCTGTTGCTGATCGCTGGCGCCGAGCTGATGGTGCGCGGCGCCGTCCGGCTTGCCGCGCGCTTGCAGGTGCGCCCGCTGATCATCGGCCTGACCATCGTCGCCCTGGGCAGCAGCGCGCCGCAAATGGCGGTGAGCCTGCAAGCCACCCTGGCGCAAAACGCTGACATCGCCGTCGGCAGCGTGATCGGCAGCAGCATCTTCAACATCCTCGTCACCCTTGGGCTTTCGGCACTGATCATTCCGCTACGGGTATCGCGGCAACTGGTGCGCCTGGATATTCCGCTGATGATCGGCGCCAGCCTGCTGGTGTTTTTACTGGCGTGGAATGAAGAGCTGACCCGCGTAGACGGCATGATTCTGCTGGCCGCCCTGGCGCTGTATCTGGGCTTGCTGCTGCACCAGTCGCGCCATTCCGCCCGTCCGCCCTCCCATGACGGAACACCCCGGGCACCGTGGTTCAGCAGCGTGCTGATGACCGTCGCAGGACTGGCGATGCTGGTCTACGCCGGCCACTTGTTGCTTGGCGCCGCCGTAGCGGTTGCGACCGATCTGGGGCTGTCGGAGCGGGTCATCGGCCTGACCATCGTCGCCATCAGCACGTCCCTGCCGGAGCTGGCCACCTCATTGATCGCCGCGTTGCGCGGTCAACGGGACATTGCCGTGGGCAACGTGATTGGCAGCAACCTGTTCAACCTCCTGGGCGTGCTCGGCCTGACCGCGCTCGTCGCGCCCTCGCCACTCTCGGTTTCGCCCAATGCCCTGGATTTCGACTTGCCGGTGATGCTCGGTGTCGCGGTGCTGTGCCTGCCGCTGTTCTACACCGGCTACCGGGTGACCCGCGCCGAAGGTCTGCTGTTTTTGGGTTTGTATCTGGCTTACGGTCTGCACGTGGTGTCGTTTACCACCGGCATGCCACTGGCTGGCAAGCTTGAACACCTGATGCTGTTTTACGTCCTGCCGGCGCTGGTGGCCTATCTGCTGTTCACGTCGCTGCGCGCCTGGCGTCGCCAACACCACAAGAGGGAAATGCCGTGACCGACAATAAGAAACCTGGCGTTGAAGTCCGCCGCCAAGTGATGGGCGATGCGTTCGTCGACCGCGCACTGGGCAATGCCACCGAGTTCACCCAGCCGCTGCAGGATTTCGTCAATGAACACGCGTGGGGCAGCGTGTGGAATCGCGAGGGTCTGCCGCTGAAGACCCGCAGCCTGATCACCCTCGCCGCGCTGACGGCGTTGAAGTGCCCGCAGGAATTGAAAGGTCACGTGCGCGGGGCGCTGAACAACGGCTGCACGGTGGAAGAGATTCGTGAGGCGCTGCTGCATTGCGCGGTGTATGCCGGTGTGCCGGCAGCGATCGATGCGTTTCGCGCGGCGCAGGAAGTGATCGATACCTATCAGAAGCCGGAGTAATAACCTGGCTTTTGCAGTGACAGTGAGATCGCTATCGCGGGCAAGCCCGCTCCCACAGTGGACGTTGGTGTACATGCAATGTGTGCAACAAAACGGAACCCTGTGGGAGCGGGCTTGCCCGCGATGAGGCCCTGAAGAACACCACAAATCCCGAAGCTAGATCCACCCACCCCACTGCAACAAAAAGATCCCGATGTTGGTGGTCACCGCCGCCATCAACGTGGTGATGACGATGATCGCCGCCGCCAGTTCGTGATTGCCATCGGCCTGACGGGCCATGACAAAACTGGCCGCTGCGGTCGGGCTGCCAAAGTACAGAAACAGAATTCCCAACTCCGCCCCGCGAAACCCCCAAAGCCACGCCCCCAACGTCGCCAGCACCGGCAAGCCAATCATCTTCACCAGGCTTGAGCTGAGCGCCATGTTGCCGCTTTTGCGCAATGCCGCCAGCGACAGCGTGCCGCCGATGCAGATCAGTGCCAACGGCAGAGTGGTTTGCGCCAGGTATTGGCCGGAGGTTTCCAGCCAGCCCGGTAAGCCAATCTGGAAATAAGCAAACGGCGCTGCCGCAAACACGCTGATGATCAGTGGGTTGACCATCACGCTTTTGCAGATGCTCCACGGATCGGATTTGATCACCGGGCTGTATACCGCCAGCACGATGGTCGAGAGTGTGTTGTAAAACAGGATCACCAGCGCCGCGAGAATCGCCCCGAGGGAAATCCCGTAATCGCCGTACATGCTCGCCGCCAACGCAAGGCCGATGACACCGTTGTTGCCGCGAAACGCGCCCTGGGTATAAATCCCCCGGTCTTCCCGCGGGCACTTCAAGATCGCCCAGCCCCAGGCGATGGCGAAAGACGCCAGGGTGGCGAGCGAGAAGTAGATCAGCAGCGCCGGTTGCAGCGCGGCGTGCAAGTCGGCATGCAGGATGCCCAGGAACAGCAACGCCGGCATGGTGACGTTGAACACCAGGGCCGACGCGGTATGAATGAAGTTGTCGTTGATCCATCCGATGCGCTTGAGCACCACCCCCAGAAACAGCATGGCAAACACCGGCGCGGTGATGTTCAGGGTTTCGAGGAAGATAGCCAGCATGCCGGGGGGAACCTTGGGTGAGCGTCGTTAGGGGGCTAATGATAAGCCACCCACGACGTTGGCGTCTGGTCGAGCAGGCGATGAGTAACCTGTGGCGAGGGAGCTTGCTCCCGCTGGACTGCGCAGCAGGCCCATTTTGGGGGACGCTTCGCGCCCCAGCGGGAGCAAGCTCCCTCGCCACAGGATCAGGTGATCGGCGCCGGGTTAAACAGGGTGATGTCGTTATGCAGCTTATGCTGCTCCGCCCACGTCTGTTTCTTGCCGCTGGCCACGTCAAGGTAGTAGTGGAACAACTCCCAGCCGAGGTCTTCTATCGAAGCGCGCCCGGTGGCAATCCGCCCGGCATCGATGTCGATCAGGTCCGGCCAGCGCTGCGCCAGTTCGGTCCGGGTCGACACCTTCACCACGGGCGCCATCGCCAAACCATATGGCGTACCACGCCCGGTGGTGAACACATGCAGGTTCATCCCCGCCGCCAACTGCAACGTCCCGCAGACAAAATCACTGGCCGGGGTCGCGCAGAAAATCAGCCCTTTGCGCTTGAACCGCTCACCAGGGCCAAGCACCCCGTTGATCGCGCTGCTGCCGGATTTGACGATTGAGCCCAACGACTTCTCGACAATGTTCGACAACCCGCCCTTCTTGTTGCCCGGCGTCGTGTTGGCGCTGCGGTCCGCTTCGCCCTTGGCCAGGTAACGGTCGTACCAGTCCATTTCCCGCACCAGTTCCTGAGCAACTTCCTCAGTCTCCGCGCGAGAAGTCAGCAGATAAATCGCATCGCGCACTTCGGTGACTTCGGAAAACATCACCGTCGCGCCAGCCCGCAGCAACAGGTCCGAAGCGTAGCCCAGCGCCGGGTTGGCAGTGATGCCAGAAAACGCATCGCTGCCGCCGCACTGCATGCCCAGAATCAGCTCGGACGCCGGCACGGTTTCCCGGCGACGCTGGTCGAGCTTCTTCAAACGGGTCTCGGCCAGCGCCATGATCTGCTCGATCATCTCGGTGAAACCGTGACTGGAATCCTGCAAGCGGTACAGCCACGGATCGCTCAGATCCACCGAGCTGTCGTTCTCGTGCATCACCTGCCCGGCCTGCAATTTCTCGCAGCCCAGGCTGATGACCAAGGCTTCACCTCCCAGGTTCGGGTTGCGCGCCAGGTTGCGCACGGTGCGGATCGGGATGTACGCGTCGGTGGCGGTAATGGCCACGCCGCAGCCGTAGCTATGGGTCAGAGCCACCACGTCATCGACATTCGGATAAAGCGGCAACAACTCGTCCTTGATGCGCTTGACCGCATGGTCCAGCACGCCAGTGACACACTGAACGGTCGTGGTAATCCCCAGAATGTTGCGCGTGCCGACGGTGCCGTCGGCGTTGCGATAACCCTCGAACGTGAAGCCTTCCAGCGGTGCCTGCGCCGCCGGCACTTCGGTGGACAGCGGCAGGCTGTCCAGCGGTGGCGCGGTAGGCATGCGCAGTTGATCTTCCTTGACCCAACTGCCGCGCGGAATCGGCTGCAACGCGTAGCCGATGGTCTGGCCGTAACGAATCACCTGGCCGCCCTCGGGAATGTCTTCCAGGGTGACTTTGTGGCTCTGCGGCACGAAGTCCACCGTCACCAGGCTATCGGGAAACTCGGTGCCGGCCGGTACGCCTTGGTCATTGACCACGATCACCACGTTGTCCCGCTCGTGCAGGCGGATGTAGCGCGGCGAGTCGGAATGTTCAATCAACTGCATGACGCCGCTCCTCAGGAATGCGCTTGAGACAATTTGTTGTTGGTTTCAGGGCCGCTGACTGGCGGCTCTTTAAGCACCACACGCTTGATCGGGCCAACGATCACCAGATAGCTGAACACTGCGACCAGTGCGTTGCAACCGACAAACACCAGCGCCCATTTGAACGAACCGGTGGAGCTGATGATGTAACCGATGACGATCGGGGTGGTGATCGAAGCGATGTTGCCGAAGGTGTTGAACAAGCCGCCGCTGAGACCGGCGATCTGTTTTGGCGAGGTGTCGGACACCACGGCCCAACCCAGCGCACCCACACCTTTGCCGAAGAATGCCAGGGCCATGAAGCCGACAACCATCCACTCAACATCAACATAATTGCAGGCCACGATGCTGCTGGAGACCAGCAGGCCGGCAATGATCGGCGCCTTGCGGGCGAAGGTCAGGGAGTGCCCTTTGCGCAGCAGGTAATCGGAAATCACCCCGCCGAGTACACCACCGATAAACCCGCAGATCGCCGGCAACGAGGCAATGAAACCGGCCTTGAGGATGGTCATGCCGCGCTCCTGCACCAGGTACACCGGGAACCAGGTGAGGAAGAAGTAAGTGATGCCGTTGATGCAGTACTGGCCCAGATACACGCCGAGCATCATGCGGTTGGTCAGCAGCTGGCGGATGTAGTCCCACTTCGGACCGTCACCTTTTTTGCCTTTGCCTTTGTCCTGGTCCATGTCGACCATGCCGCCGTTGTCGGCGATGTGTTTGAACTCGGCGTCGTTGATCATCGGGTGCTGGCGCGGGCTGTAGATCACCTTCAGCCAGATCCCCGAGAAGATGATGCCGATCACGCCCATGACGATGAACACGTGCTGCCAGCCGAAGCTGTAGACGATCCAGCCCATCAGCGGTGCAAACAACACGGTGGCGAAGTATTGCGCCGAGTTGAAGATCGCCGAGGCCGTACCGCGTTCAGCCGTCGGGAACCAGGCCGCCACGATGCGTGCGTTACCAGGGAAGGATGGCGCTTCGGCCAGGCCTACCAGGAAGCGCAGCATGAACAGCGCAACCACTGCCGTGGACATGCCGAACTCGCCGACATAGCCCTGCAGCACGGTGAACAGCGACCAGGTGAAGATGCTCAATGCGTAGATTTTTTTCGAACCGAAACGGTCCAGCAGCCAGCCACCGGGAATTTGCCCGGCCACGTAGGCCCAACCGAATGCAGAGAAGATATAGCCGAGGGTAACCGCGTCGATGCCGAGGTCTTTTTGCAGGCTGGAGCCCGCGATGGCGATAGTGGCCCGGTCGGCGTAGTTGATCGTGGTCACCAGGAAAAGCATGAGCAGAATCAAATAGCGGACGTGAGTCGGCTTGGTCGCTTGCATGTAGATGTACTCCCACTGATTATTTTTATGCGGGTAATAACGATGTAGTTTTTGTGGGAGCTGGCCTGCCAGCGATGCGGGCACCTCGGTATGTCAGTCACACCAAGGTGATGCCATCGCTGGCAGGCCAGCTCCCACAGGTATTGCGTGTATCAGGAACCGATGTAGCTGGTCTTCACGACCGTGTAGAACTCTTGCGCGTAGCGACCTTGCTCGCGGGAACCATAGGATGAACCTTTACGCCCACCGAATGGAACGTGGTAATCCACGCCCGCCGTCGGCAGGTTGACCATCACCATCCCGGCCTGGGAGTGGCGCTTGAAGTGGTTGGCGTACTTCAGCGACGTGGTGGCGATGCCCGCCGACAGACCGAATTCGGTGTCGTTGGCCATGGCTAGCGCAGCGTCGTAATCGGCAACGCGAACGATGTTGGCCACCGGACCAAAGATCTCTTCACGGCTGATGCGCATCGCCGCTTCACTGTCGGCAAACAGCGTTGGCGCGAGGTAGTAGCCTTCGGTGTCGCACGTCACCAAGCCGCCGCCGCTGACCAGACGTGCACCTTCGGACTGGCCGATGTCGATGTACTTCAAATCCTGTTCAAGCTGGGCTTGCGAGACGACCGGACCGATGTCGGTGCCGGTTTTCAACGCGTGGCCGACCTTGATCGACTTCATGCGCTCAGCCATGGCTTCAACGAATTTGTCGTGAATCCCGGCGGTGACGATGAAGCGGCTCGACGCCGTGCAACGCTGGCCGGTGGAGTAGAACGCGCTTTGTACCGAGAGCTCGACCGCTTGTTTCAGGTCGGCGTCGTCGAGAATGATCTGCGGGTTCTTGCCGCCCATTTCCAGCTGAACCTTGGCCTGGCGCGAGACGCAGCTGACCGCGATCTGACGACCGACACCGACCGAACCGGTGAAGCTGATGCCGTCGACTTTCGGGCTCTGCACCAACGCATCGCCCACCACACGACCGCTGCCCATCACCAGGTTGAACACGCCGGCCGGGAAGCCTGCGCGGGAGATGATTTCGGCCAGCGCCCAGGCGCAACCCGGCACCAGATCGGCCGGTTTCAGCACCACGCAGTTGCCATAGGCCAGGGCCGGGGCGATTTTCCACGAAGGGATCGCGATCGGGAAGTTCCACGGCGTGATCAGGCCAACGACGCCCAATGCTTCGCGGGTGACTTCGACGTTCACACCCGGGCGCACCGACGGCAAGTAGTCGCCGGAGAGGCGCAGGCATTCACCGGCGAAGAACTTGAAGATGTTGCCGGCGCGGGTCACTTCGCCGATGGCTTCGGGCAGGGTCTTGCCCTCTTCCCGGGCCAGCAAGTTGCCGAGTTCTTCGCGGCGGGCGAGGATTTCGCTGCCGACTTTATCCAGCGAATCGTGACGAGCCTGAATGCCCGAAGTGGACCAGGCCGGGAACGCGGCGCGCGCGGCGTCGATGGCGGCCTGGACTTGAGCGAGGTCAGCCTTGGCGTAGTCGCCGATGGTATCGGTCAGTTCTGACGGGTTGATGTTGGCGCAGTAATCACTGCCCGCGACCCATTCACCGTTGATGTAGTTATCGAAACGCTTTGTATCTGCCACTAGGAGATCTCCTCACGCAAAAAGCCGCTGATTGCTCAGCGGCCTTGGTTATGTCGGGTGTTACTGCGCACCTTGCTTGTCGATCAGCGCGGCGAGCATCTCGTACTCTTCGCCGGTCAGATCGGTCAGCGGCGCACGCACAGGACCTGCGTCATAGCCGGCAATTTTTGCCCCGGCCTTGACGATGCTCACCGCGTAACCGGCTTTGCGGTTACGGATGTCCAGGTACGGCAGGAAGAAGTCGTCGATGATCTTGCCGACGGTGGCGTGATCTTCGCGGGCAATGGCGTGGTAGAAATCCATCGCGGTTTTCGGGATGAAGTTGAACACCGCCGACGAGTAGACCGGCACGCCCAGCGCCTTATAAGCAGCGGCGTAAACTTCGGCGGTCGGCAAACCACCCAAGTAGCTGAAACGATCACCGAGGCGGCGACGGATCGACACCATCAACTCGATATCGCCCAGGCCATCCTTGTAGCCAATCAGGTTCGGGCAGCGCTCAGCCAGACGTTCCAGCAACAGAGCGGTCAGGCGGCAGACGTTGCGGTTGTAAACCACCACGCCAATTTTCACCGATTTGCACACGGCTTCAACGTGGGCGGCAACGCCGTCCTGGCTGGCTTCGGTCAGGTAGTGCGGCAGCAGCAACAGGCCCTTGGCGCCCAGACGCTCGGCTTCCTGTGCGTACTCGATGGCTTGACGGGTCGAACCACCCACGCCGGCCAGAATCGGCACGCTGGTTTCGCAAGTGTCGACGGCGGTCTTGATGATTTCCGAATATTCGCTGGCCGCCAGAGAGAAGAACTCACCGGTGCCGCCCGCGGCGAACAACGCCGTGGCGCCGTATGGGGCCAACCATTCGAGACGCTTGATGTAACCAGCGCGATGGAAATCGCCCTGGGCATTGAAATCGGTGACCGGGAAAGACAGCAGGCCGGAAGAGAGGATGGACTTCAGTTCTTGTGGATTCATTATTCGAACACCCTGGGTAGCGACGTTTGTGTGAGAAAAGCATTCAGCCTGTGGCCGAGTTGTAGGTCATCGTACAACTTAAATAATAACCGTCAACTGCATTTCATCGCTAGGCCTGGAATTTGTGTCGGAAAGGGATTTTCTTGACGTGGGAAATTTCTCTTCTATGCTCTGAACAACTGTATATACATACAGTTTATTTGGATTCATACCGACGACATATCAAGGAGCCAGAAATGTCAGGTCTACACACTCAACCGCAGGAAAAACCCGAACAGATCATCGCGAATCTGGATGATCTTTTTACCGAAGACGGCATCGCCGTCACCGCCAACAGTTCGCTGATTCTGCAGCTAGGCGAACATAACGACGCACCTAAAACACCTAACATCCCGACCGGCAAAGCCTTGAAAGGCAAGCCTCAGCTGAAGTTCGAGGGCGGCGAACACACTGCCATTGGCGACAGCACCCTGCTGCGTTTCATCAAGGACGCGCCGGCTGTCCCGGCCTCGCAGGTAGAACTGCATTTACCGAATGGATTGGCGCTGACTTACGGTCAGATCGTCGCCCTGGGCGGTGATTTCTATGGCATCCCCGATCAACCGGTCAGCGAAGGCGCCACGCCTGCCGACCGCGTCCAGCGCTTTACCAACGCGTTCAATTTGCTGGCGGTGCTGTCGGCATCCAATGCCGAAGCCAAGTTGATCCTCGGCGTCATGCAGAAGGAAATCACCGCCGTTAAACAGGCGATCAAGGACGGCAAACAGCCTCATGAGGCGTATGACGCCCTCGGAGATACGTTGTCCGAAGAGTGGAACAGAATCACCGGCGGCGGCAGTTTCGTCTCGGCGCTGTTTCCACTGGGTCGCTATCTGAAACTGGCCGCCAACAATGCCGATCACTTTGCCGAGTGGGCGCTGCTGGCGTACATCGCCGGGCATGCCGCAGCGCTGCAACAAGCAGTGAAGGCTCACGCAAGCGGTGATGAAACGCAGCTGGAGCTGGCCTACGCGATGAATGCGTTTGCCGATCACTACCTGACCGACCTGTTTTCCGCCGGCCATTTGCGCGTGCCGCGTAAACAACTCGCCGCGGTGGTGACGCCAAGTGATCTGGGCTCGCTGATTACCCGCTTCATGCACGACGAAGACAGCAAGTTCGGCCTCAATGTGCGCAATGGCAATGGCGATCAATGGCGCGCGTATGGCGACAAACGTTACTTCGACGCCCTATCCAGCACCAATCGCGTCCAGGTGAATCAGGCGGTACAAGTGTCGGCGGACGAAGTGTTTGCGGCGTATCTCAGCGGCACCGCCTCGGCGCCCGGCAACTTCGGCGCCTTGCAAAAGACGCCGGATCTGCAAGCCGTGCTGAACCTGGCGAACAACTTTTCACCGCTGTTCCGGGTTGAAGGCAACAAAGTGCTGCGGCGCAAGGACGTCAACAACCTGAACGACACCGCCACCGTCGATGACTGGTGGGGATGGAGCACTTACCTGCTGCTCAAGGACTACAAACCCACTGGCAATGTCGCTTGATAAGGAGATCGATGATGACTATCAAATTGAAACTGGAACTGGCTTCGGGGCAATCGCTGGAGGGGGCGCCGTTGGAGTTGTTGTCCAAGGGCGTGCCGATTGCTCGGGCGATGGTAGATGAGCGTGGGGATGTGACGTTTGATGCCAAGCCCGGGGTGGCTGAATTGGCCGTGCGGGTGGATCGTTCGATTCTGCGCTCTGGCTGATAATTTAGCATTAAAGCTGCCGGCCCAATCGCTAGCAGGCTAGCTCCCACATTTAATCAAAGGTGAACACCCATAGTGGGTTCACTGGAGATCCCCTGTGGGAGCTAGCCTGCTAGCGATGGCTATCTGTCAGGCAACCATCCTCCAGCCTGGAAACCTACCCCCGCTGCGCCTCAGCCTCTTCATGCGCATGGCGCAGCCGCTCGCGGCTATTGGTCAGATGCAAACGCATCGCCGCCCGCGCGGCATCCGAATCCTGGCGCGCGATCGCGTCGTAAATCTCTTCGTGCTCACGGCTCAGACGACTCATGTAGTGCTGCTGGTCGTCATGGGCCAGGCGCGCGGAGTTCAGCCGTGTGCGCGGAATGATGCTGGTGCCCAGGTGGGTCATGATGTCGGTGAAGTAGCGGTTGCCTGTCGACAGGGCGATTTGCAGGTGAAACTGGAAATCCGACGCTACGGCATCGCTGGCGTGGGCGGCACTTTCATTCAAGGCGTCCAGTGCTGCGCGCATCAAGGCCAGCTGTTCCGGGCTGCGGCGTTGGGCGGCGAGGCCGGCGGATTCCACTTCGAGGCTGATGCGCAATTCCAGAATTGCCAATACGTCACGCAGGGTGACCACGGTCGCCGGGTCGATGCGAAAGCCGCTTGGACTTGGAGTGTCGAGCACGAAGGTGCCGATGCCGTGGCGGGTTTCCACCTGGCCAGCCGCCTGCAAACGGGAAATCGCCTCGCGCACCACGGTGCGGCTGACGCCATGGGCATCCATGATCGCCGACTCGGTGGGCAATTTGTCGCCGCGCTTGAGGTGACCGTCGCGGATCTGCTCGGACAGCACCGTCACCAATTCCTGTGCGAGGCTGCGGCGCTTGCGAGGGAGGCGTGGTGCGTCGATCGGGTTTTCCATGGTGAACGTCTGTCTCGAAAATTGCGGCTGAAACCGCATCATAGCTCAACGCGGTTGTACGATCACCCCGCCCCGGCAGGCGCGACCTGTGGCGAGGGGATTTATCCCCGTTCGGCGGCGCAGCCGTCGCAAAACCTCTGCACTCGATGTACCGGATGTACCAAGGCTGCTGGCTTGGGATGGCTGCGCCATCCAACGGGGATAAATCCCCTCACCACAGAATCCGCCCCACAGATGGGGCGGAGGTGTTTATGCGATCACGGTCTGGTCCACCAGATGGCCATTTTCAATGCGCACATGCCGTGGGTGGAAACGCTTCAGACTGCTGCGATGCCCGACGCTGACAATGCTCAGCCCCGGAATCTCATCGATCAACGCCTGATACAGCGACGCCTCATCCTCTTCATCCATCGCCGACGTTGCTTCATCCATATAGAGCCACTGCGGTGCATAAAGCAGCGCACGGGCGAAGGCCAGCCGTTGTTGTTCACCCGGCGACAGCATGCGCTGCCAGTGATTGGCTTCGTCGAGCCGCGCAACGAGGTGCGGCAAGCGGCAAGTTTCCAGCACCTGCACATAACGCTCGTGCGGATACGTCTCGCCGGCCTGTGGATAACTCAAGGCCTCGCGCAACGTGCCAATCGGCAGATACGGTTTCTGCGGCAGGAACAGATAGCGCGCCGTCGGCAGACGAATGCTGCCGTGGCCCGTCGGCCACAGATGCCCCATCGCCCGAAACAACGTGGACTTGCCACTGCCGGAACGGCCGCTGATCATTACGCGCTCGCCCTCCTCCAAGGTCATGTCGGCGTTGGTCAGCAAATGACGACCGTCAGCCAGATCGAGGCCCAGGTTGTGCACCTTCAGTGCCGAGCCCGAATTCTGCACATCGATCGCCGGCGCACGCTCTTCGTTGTCGGTCATGGCCTGACGGAAACTCAGCAGACGATCGCAAGTGGCGCGCCACGACGCGAGGTTCTGGTACGCACTGATAAACCAGCTGAAACTCTCCTGCACATTGCCGAACGCCGAACTGATTTGCATCAGCTCGCCGAGTTCGATCTTGCCGGACAAGTAACGCGGCGAAGCGACGATGAACGGAAAGATAATGGCTGCCTGTTGGTAACCGGCGGTAAAGAACGTCAGACGCTTGGACACCTTCATGATGTCCCAGAAATTGTGCCAGACCATCCCGAAGCGGTTGCTCAAGCGACGGTTTTCATTGGGCTCGCCGTTGTACAGCGCAATGCTCTCGGCATTTTCGCGAATCCGCACCATGGAGAAACGCAGGTCGGCTTCGAAGCGTTGTTGTTTGTTGTTGAGGCCGATCAAGCGGCGACCGATCAAATGCGTCAGCCAGCTGCCGATCACGGCATACACCAGCACACACCAGAACATGTAGCCGGGTATGGTAAAACCAAGCACTTCGATACTGCCCGACACGCCCCACAGAATGATCGAGAACGACACCAGGCTGACAATATTGCGCAGCAAACCGATGCCCAACTCCAGGGTATTGGAGGTGAAATTGTTGAGGTCTTCGGAAATCCGCTGGTCCGGGTTATCGGTGTAACCGCCCTGCTCCAGCTGGTAGTAATTCTTGTTGCCGAGCCAGCGGGCGAAATGCTTTTCCGTGAGCCAGGCACGCCAGCGAATGGTCAGCATCTGGGTCAGGTAGAGCCGGTACACGGCACCGACAATCGCCACCGCCGCAATCCCGCAGAAATACAGAATCAGCCGCCAGAACGCCGCTTCGTCTTTTTGCTGCAGCGCGTTGTAAAAATCCTTGTACCAGGTGTTGAACCACACCGAGATGCCCACGCTGATCAACGATAACGCAATCACCGCGATCAGCAACGTCCAGGCCTTGACCTTCTCCTCGCTGCGCCAGTAAGGCGTGATCATCGCCCAGACTTTTCGAAAAAACTGCCCGCGCACAGCATCGTTGACCGCGGAATACTCAGCGTTCTGATTCATGGAAAAGGCTCAATAAAGAAAAGAACACACACGAACCGATCATAGATGATCGGTTCGGGTTATCGCGAGGGCTGGCGATAATCGTTCAGCAACCGTTCAGCGGCGCACCGGGCGCTTCTGCAGTTTGCGCTGCAGGGTCCGGCGGTGCATGCCCAGGGCGCGGGCAGTGGCGGAGATGTTGCCTTCGTGCTCGGTGAGCACGCGCTGGATGTGTTCCCACTGCAGGCGGTCCACCGACATCGGGTTTTCCGGTACCAGGGTGTCGAGGTCGGCGTGCTCGGAGAGCAGCGCGGCCAACACGTCGTCGGCGTCTGCCGGTTTGCACAGGTAGTTGCAGGCGCCGCGTTTGATCGCCTCGACGGCGGTGGCGATGCTCGAATAACCGGTGAGGATCACCACGCGCATTTCCGGGTCGAGTTCGAGCAGTTTGGGCAGCAACACCAGGCCCGAGTCGCCGTCCATTTTCAGGTCCAGTGCGGCGTAGTCCGGGATATCAGCCTGAGCGATGACCAGCCCTTCTTCGGCAGAGCCGGCGGTGCTGACGCGAAAACCACGGCGGGCCATGGCGCGAGCCATCACGCGGGTAAAGGTTGCATCGTCGTCTACCAGCAGCAAATGCGGCAGTTCTTCGCCTTCAACTTGGATCTCGTCACTCATGTTCGTCTCCTCGGGCGACACGGGGCAGGCGCAGCTCGGTGAGCGTGCCGCCTTCCTCATGACTGTAGAGTTTCACTGAGCCGCCGGCGCGTGTCACGCTGGCCTTGCTCAAAAACAGGCCCAGGCCGAAACCTTTGCCCTTGGTGGTAAAAAACGGTTTGCCGATCTGTTCGGCAATGGCCAGCGGCACACCGGCGCCGTGGTCGCGAATGCTGATGGTCAGGTCTTCGGCATTCCAGTCCAGCGTCACCTGCAACCCTTCGGGACAGGCATCGGCGGCGTTGTTCAGCAAATTCAGCAGCGCCTGCGTCAGATCTGGCGGCGGCGCCATGCGCGGCACGGTGCCCTGGCCCAGGCGCTGGAAGCGGTAACTGGCTTCCGGGCGCATGAGGTGCCAGCGGTTCAATGCTTCGTCTAGCCAGTCGGTGACGTCCTGCATCTCCACTGCCAAACGACGATTGGCCTCAGCGGCGCGTACCAGTTGCTGCAAGGTCTCTTTGCAGAGTTTGACCTGATCCTGCAACACGCTCAAATCGTCCTGCAACAGCGGGTCGGGATGGTCCTGACGCATTTCCTTGAGCAGCACGCTCATGGTCGCCAACGGCGTGCCCAGCTCATGGGCGGCGCCAGCGGCCTGGGTCGCAACGGCCAGCAATTGCTGGTCGCGCAGGCCTTCTTCACGACGAATGGCGCGCAGTTCTTCCTGACGGCGCAGCTCTTCGGCCATGCGCGCGGCGAAGAAGGTGATGACGGCGGCGGCGAGGGCAAAACTCAGCCACATGCCGTAGATCTGCAGGTTTTCCCGGGCGATGGGGAAGGTTTCCAGCGGATAGAACTGCGCCAGCAACAAGGTATAAAGCGCCAGCGCAATACCGGACAGAATCACCGAATAGCGCCACGGCAAGGTCACGGCGGCGATGGTCAGCGGCACCAGGTAATAGGAGACGAAGGGGTTGGTCGAGCCGCCGGAGAAATACAGCAAGGCGCTGTGGATAAATAGATCGCAGGCCAGTTGCAGGGCATATTCCAGCTCGGTCACCGGCCACGAAGTGCGCAGGCGAACGGCCGTGAACGCGCACAACAGCGTCGAGCAGCCGAGGGTCATCGCCAGTTGCACCCACGGCAACGGCAACAGGTCGAACCAGTAGGCCAGGCCTACGGAACCGGCCTGAGCGGCGAGCACCAAGGTGCGGATGAATGTCAGCCGCCAGAGATTCTGGCGAGTGGCGGAAGTGATTTGAACGGGGGCGAGCATGAGCTCTCCTGATGAGCGCTCCAGGCGGATCGCACGGAGTATAACCAAGCACGGGGGCTGACAGGCAAAAGTGCGGCAAACCGCCACATGGCAGGAAAGCTCCCAGTCCCCCTGTGGCGAGGGGATTTATCCCCGTTCGGCTGCGAAGCAGTCGTCAATACGACACACGCGGTATATCTGACGCACCGAGGTGCCGCTTTCGGGGCGGCTTCGCCACCCAACGGGGATAAATCCCCTCACCACTGGATCACCGACATCTGTATAGAAGTTGTAACTGTGCGAACCGGATCATTAAAGCTAGAGTCTGATGGTTTCACGCAGGCTCGGACCTTAACCCCTGCGCACCGTCCAAGGAGTTTTCATGCACAGTTTCCGCCGCAGCGCCGCCCTTCTTGCCTTAAGCGTTGGCACCGTCGCCAGCCTCCCGGCCCTGGCCGCCGACGAGCTTCATTACAACCAGATCGCCCTGCGCGCCGAAGTCAGCCAGGAAGTGGCCCGCGACCTGATGATCGTGACGCTCTACACCGAAGAACAAAACGCCGACCCGGCCAAACTCGCGGCCGACGTCAGCACCACCATGAACACAGCGCTGGCCCAGGCCAAACAGGTCAAGGAAGTCACCCTGCGCCAAGGCAGCCGCAACAGCTACCCGATCTACGACACCAAAGGCCAGAAAATCACCGGCTGGCGTGAACGCGCCGAACTGCGCCTGGAAAGCTCCGACTTCGCCGCGCTGTCGAAGTTGACTGGCGAACTGCTGACCGACCTGAAAATGGGCGGCATGGACTTCGCCATCGCCACACCAACCCGCAAGGCCAGCGAAGACGCACTGCTTAAAGAAGCCGTCACCGCGTTCAAGGCCCGCGCGCAACTGGCGACCGACGCGTTGGGTGGCAAGGGTTACAAAATCGTCAGCCTGAACCTGAACAGCAGCGGTTATCCACAACCTTATCTGCGCGGGCCAATGATGATGAAAGCGGCCGGCATGGACGGCGCGCCAGTGACGCCAGAGGTTGAGGCGGGCACGAGCCAGGTCGGCATGACGGCGGATGGCGCGATTGAAGTGTTGATGCCTTGATTCGATAACCCGGACACAGGAACGGCGGTCACTTAAGTGATCGCCGTTTTTTATTTCTCGTTGTGAACCTGTCTGACTGTTGTGGTGGTTGATCCATCGCCTTCGCGAGCAAGCCCGCTCCTACAGGATTCATGGTCGTTCACACATTCCGGTGCCAGCACAAATCACCTGTGGGAGCGGGCTTGCTCGCGAAGAACGATAACGCGGTCAACCAGACTGAATCCGCTCTAGCTCTGCGGATCAACGTTATCCAACGCCCGATTCACCGCCAACTCCGCCAGCATGATGATCTGCTGAATCGCCAACACCGTATTGCGCTGCGGGCCGATCAGGTTCGCCGCGAAATCACTGGTCATGACACTCGCGGACGCTAAGGACTCGCAGGCTTGGGCCAGGAGACTTTCGGTATCCATGTCCGGGGCAATCATGAACATGGTGCTGGGATGGCGGGGTTTGGGGGCGTATTGATCGGGGGGATCGAGGTAGTAATCGAGGGCGCGTTTTATGGCCTCGCTGTCTTTGAGTAGTTCTTCATCGCGCAAGGCGTCGGCGCTTGGGTTGGTTTTATTGAAATTCGAATCGGAATTATCGTTGTCCATTTGCAGCTCCTAATCTTAATTGGAGCCATCACTTGCCGTTATGGTCGTGAGGGCCTTCGCCCTACTGATTCAGGTTTCCACTCCTGGCCGCTGATTTAGCAGCGACAGGAACGAGATTAGAGACACTGCTTCCTACCCGGCAACCTGAAAAATGCGTGGGAAATCGCTGTGTTTTTTACACATCGTTCAACACAAAAATGGAACGCGGAGCGTCCCGGGCGGCATTCCCACGCGGGAGCGCGGGAACGATCAATTGCAGGTAACAGTAAGAGATTGGTCCGCTGTCAGGCCGCCTTCGCTGGCAAGCCAGCTCCCACAGGGTTCGGTGTACACCTGCAAGAGATTGGTCGGCTGTCAGGCCGCCTTCGCGGGCAAGCCTCGCTCCTACAAGGATTCGGCGTACAGCTTTTGATTCTCACCACTCAACAGGCCGAGCGTTAGCTCGCCTGCAGCTTTTGATCTTGATTCACCCGCCCCGTCGGGAGGCTGAGTGGAGGTGTTCATCCGGGGAGTGGCGCGCAGCGCCGTTCGACGAAGTCGAACACGCTGCATGTAGGTCGTCGCGAAGCAGACCGGAGGGCAGTGTCCCCGGATGGATACCGGAGCGAAGGTACGCCGAGCCTTAGCGAGGGGCCGGACGTTTGGGGCGAGCCTTTTTGGGTACTTTTTTGGCGTTTGAAAAAAGTGCCTCGCCGTAAGGGCGAAACCGCCAGCCGCCGTTACCGCAGGAATGGATATGTACACCTGAGAGAAACAGGTCGGCTACCAGGCCGCCTTCGCGAGCAAGCCCGCTCCCACAATGGGACAGGGTACACCTGACAGTAATGAGTCGACTTCAGGCTCCCTTCCGGACCACTGCGCATCCGTCAACAATGCTCATTTACAAGACGTTCAACACTTTGAAAAAGCCAAAAGCGCTACCGCACCCAGCAAACGGTTGCACCCTCGGGTACTACCACCACGCACGGGCGGCACCCACCCAATCCCGAATCCAAAGCATCCCCCCAGATGTCCAAGGACAAACAGTAACGAAACAATCTGCCCCCACAGACACAACAACCCTTTAAACAACAAACACCTACCCACCAAAGCGGAACTCAATCTCATTCACGCCCGTACGCCCCTCAATGAGGGGTATAAATAAGTAACACCGCGCTCCAATCGGGTGCGCATGACGTCCAAATCGCCCCGCGCAGGTGCGCCCTATGCACCGAAAAAACCCTACGCAAACGGTCAAATGCGCATGAATTTATACATATGCGACATTAAGGTACGTTCGTGCCACCGTTTAACGCTTGTGGTCGCTCAGGATCTTGCAATGGGTATGGCCCCTGCATAAGTATCCGCAGGCACGACTCACGAGGTCGTCCTCTAATTCCAAAAATGACAACAAATCATGAGGCCAACATGCTTAAACACGCGGTCATTCCGTTTTTAGTCGGCGCAGGCTTGTTAGCCTCCGCACCTTTCGCCCAAGCGGCGACTAACCTGGTGTTTTGCTCCGAAGGGAGCCCGGCCGGTTTTGATCCTGGTCAGTACACCACCGGAACCGACTTCGACGCCTCTGCAGAAACCATGTTCAACCGCTTGACCCAGTTCGAGCGCGGCGGCACCGCCGTGATTCCTGGTCTGGCGACCAAGTGGGACATCTCCGACGATGGCCTGACTTACACCTTCCACCTGCGTGAAGGCGTCAAGTTCCACACCACGCCGTACTTCAAGCCAACTCGTGAGTTCAACGCCGACGACGTGCTGTTCACCTTTAATCGCATGATTAACAAGGATGATCCGTTCCGTAAGGCGTACCCAACCGAATTCCCGTACTTCACCGACATGGCGATGGACACTAACATCACCAAGATCGATAAAGTCGACGACCACACCGTCAAGTTCACCCTCAAGGAAGTTGATGCCGCGTTCATCCAGAACATGGCCATGAGCTTCGCGTCGGTGCAGTCCGCCGAGTACGCGGCCCAGCTGCTGAAAGAAGGCAAAGCCGCCGACATCAACCAGAAGCCGGTCGGCACTGGCCCGTTCGTGTTCAAGAGCTACCAGAAAGACTCCAACATCCGCTACACCGGGAACAAGGACTACTGGAAGCCTGAAGACGTCAAGATCGACAACCTGATCTTCGCAATCACCACCGACCCGTCGGTGCGTATTCAGAAGCTGAAAAAGAACGAGTGCCAAGTCACTCTGTTCCCGCGCCCGGCCGACCTGGCAGCGCTCAAGGCCGACAAAACCCTGAAGATGCCTGATCAGGCTGGTTTCAACTTGGGCTACATCGCCTACAACGTGATGGACAAGGTCAAGGGCAGCAACGAGCCAAACCCGCTGGCCAACCTTAAAGTCCGTCAAGCACTGGACATGGCCGTCAACAAGCCAGAGATCATCAAGTCGGTGTACCAGGGCGCTGGCCAACTGGCCGTCAACGCAATGCCGCCAACCCAGTGGTCTTACGACACCACGATCAAGGATGCGCCGTTCAACCCTGAGAAAGCCAAGGAGCTGCTCAAGGAAGCCGGCGTCAAGGAAGGTACCGAGATCGTCCTGTGGGCGATGCCGGTACAGCGTCCGTACAACCCGAACGCCAAACTGATGGCTGAGATGCTGCAGTCCGACTGGAAGAAGATCGGCCTGAACGTCAAGATCACCAGCTACGAATGGGGCGAGTACATCAAGCGCTCCAAGGGTGGTGAAAACCAGGCGATGATCATTGGCTGGAGCGGTGACAATGGTGATCCGGACAACTGGCTCAACGTCCTGTTCGGCTGCGACTCGCTGAGCGGCAACAACTTCTCCAAGTGGTGCGACAAGAAGTTCGACGGTCTCGTCAAAGAAGCCAAGCGCACAACCGACCAGGGCAAGCGCACCGAACTGTACCAACAGGCGCAACACGTCCTCAAAGACGCTGTTCCAATGACACCTATCGCTCACTCGACGGTGTTCCAACCCATGCGCGACAACGTGCAGGACTTCAAGATCAGCCCGTTTGGCTTGAACTCCTTCTACGGCGTCAGCGTCAGCAAATAAGGTTTTGCAACGGCGACGTGTTTAACGTCGCCGTTGCTTTATCTGCCGAGAAAGTAGGAAACCGCCTACATCCAATTCCGTCGCGGATGACCGCCGGGGCGTCGGATGCGTTGCCTTTTCCCACAAGTCTTTCGGACTCTACGCATTTACTGCCAGACCCACGGCTCATACCGTCGGGATCTGACCAGTGCATGCGTGGGCTCTCGGTTTTGCTGCACGTCATGGTTTGAACTCAGTGATGCCTCCACGTCCGCGGACGGGACGGCGGCTCATTGAACACACTTAGAGAACAAGAAAAGGGAGCGTCATGCGCCATACCTTGGTTTTATCCGCATTGCTGGGCACCGGCCTGTTGGCCGCCACTTCCATCAGCCAGGCCGCCAACAACAGCCTGGTGTTCTGCTCCGAGGGCAGCCCCGCTGGCTTCGACACTGCGCAGTACACGACATCGACCGACAACGATGCCGCCGAGCCGTTGTACAACCGATTGGCAGAGTTTGAAAAAGGCGCGACCAACGTCGTACCGGGCCTGGCAACAAGCTGGGATATTTCCGAGGACGGCCTCAAGTACACCTTTCACCTGCGCGAAGGGGTGAAATTTCACACGACCAAATACTTCACGCCGACCCGTGATTTCAACGCCGATGACGTGCTGTTCACGTTCAATCGCATGCTCGATCCGCAGCAACCTTTCCGTAAGGCTTATCCGACCGAGTTCCCGTATTTCAACGGGATGAGCCTGAACAAGAACATCGCCAAGGTAGAAAAGACCGGGCCGCTGACCGTGGTCATGACGCTCAACAGCGTCGACGCCGCGTTCATCCAGAACATCGCCATGAGCTTCGCCGCCATCCTGTCCGCCGAATACGCCGACAAGTTGCTGGCAGAAGGCAAGCCGAGCGACATCAACCAGAAGCCGATCGGCACTGGCCCGTTCGCGTTCAAGAGCTATCAGAAAGACTCCAACATCCGTTACACCGGTAACAAGCAGTACTGGGACCCGAGCCGGGTCAAGCTCGACAACCTGATCTTCTCGATCAACACCGACGCTTCGGTGCGCGTTCAGAAACTCAAGGCCAATGAGTGCCAGATCACCTTGAGCCCGCGCCCCGCCGACGTACCCGCGTTGAAGAACGATCCGGCACTCAAGCTCATTGAGAAACCGGGTTTCAACCTTGGCTACATCGCCTACAACGTTCGGCACAAACCGTTCGACCAGCTCGAAGTGCGTCAGGCGCTGGACATGGCGGTGAACAAGCAAGGCATTCTCAACGCCGTTTACCAAGGCGCCGGTCAGCTGGCGGTCAACGCCATGCCGCCGACCCAGTGGTCTTACGACGACACCATCAAAGACGTCGCCTACAACCCGGAAAAAGCCAAGGAATTGCTCAAGGCTGCCGGCGTGAAAGAAGGCACCGAAATCACCTTGTGGGCGATGCCCGTGCAGCGCCCTTACAACCCGAACGCCAAGTTGATGGCCGAGATGCTCCAGGCTGACTGGGCAAAAATCGGCCTCAAAGTGAAGATCGTCAGCTATGAATGGGGCGAGTACATCAAGCGCACCAAGAATGGCGAACACGACGTCAGCCTGATTGGCTGGACCGGGGACAATGGGGACCCGGACAACTGGCTCGGCACGCTTTACAGCTGCGACGCCATTGGCGGCAACAACTACTCCATGTGGTGCGATCCGGCTTATGACAAGTTCATCAAGCAGGCCAAGGTCGTCACCGACCGCGACCAGCGCACCGTGCTCTACAAACAGGCGCAGCACTACCTCAAGCAGCAAGTGCCGATCACGCCTATCGCCCATTCGACGGTTAACCAGCCGTTGAGCGCCAAAATCGAAGGATTCAAGGTGAGTCCATTCGGTCGTAACGTGTTCTCGGGCGTCAGTATCGACCAATAACCGATTAGCCAGAACGCTGGGGGCGCATTGCGCCCTCACGCAAGCGTATTGCCTTAATTCGCCGATAAGGCCTACAGCAAACGTTTGCGAAGCCTTGTATGAGTTCTAAACCAAATAGCCGGATCACCAAAAAAGACCGGCATTAAAAAAAGAAAGTAAGGAGCTTCACCCATGAAACTGAGCAGCACCGCGTTATTGGCCCTGGCCATCAGCAGCGTAACCGCCACGGCTTACGCAGAAACCCAAAGCCAGGCTTTCACCCCGGTTACCGTGAAAGAGAAAAGCGCCCAAAGCGAAGCCACCGGCTTTGTTGAAGGCCAATCGATCACCGGTTCCACGCGTAACTGGTATGCGAATGAGTCGTTCAAGCGGGGCGCGACGCTCAACTATCGTAAAAATGGTGAGACTCGTACGACTGACCGTCGCATCAACTGGGTTCAAGGCACGATCATCAAGTACAACTCGGGCTTCACCGAGGGCACTGTCGGTTTCAGCACCGAAGTGGCGGCATACAATGCCATTGCTCTGGACCGCGATCGCAAAGACCTCGCATCCGGTAACGGTGGTGCTCCCGAGCCAGGTCGGGGCGGCCGTGGCAACAACCGTACGCTGACCGAAAGTGGCGGTGACGCTGTTGATCAGTGGAGCAAACTGGGCCTGGCCAACGTCAAGGCACGTTTCTCCAACACCACACTGACTGCCGGTCGCCAGAACTTCAGCAGCCCGCAAGTGGATGTCATCGGTAACCGTCCACTGCCTTCGAGCTTCGAGGGTGTCAGTCTGCACAGCGAAGAGTTGGAAAACCTGACTTTCGACATCGCCACCTTTGACCGTAACTCACCGCGTACCGAACAGAGCCAGCGCAAGTTCCGTTCCGAATACGGCGACGGTACCGCTGAAGCCGATCACGTCAATACCGCCGGTATCACTTACACGCCGTTCGCCAGCCTGACCACCAGCCTGTGGGGCACCCAGGCCGAAGACCTGTGGAACCAGTACTACTTCGGCGCCACCCACGTTCTGGGTGACAGCTCGGTCCTGAGCCTGACCACCGGCCTGAACTACTACAAAACCGTCGACGAAGGCAAAAAGCTGCTGGGCGAAATCGACAACGACACCTACTCCCTGTCGTTGGGCCTGACTCACCAGGCCCACAGCCTGACCTTCTCCTACCAGGAAGTGAACGGTAACGAGTACTTCGACTACCTGCACGAAACCAACGGCATCTACCTGGCCAACTCCCTGCTGTCGGACTTCAACGGCCCGAACGAAAAATCGTTCCAGATCGCCTACGGTCTGAACATGGCTGAATACGGCATTCCAGGTCTGAAGTTCAACATCTACCAAGCTCGTGGCTGGGGCATCGACGGTACTCACTATGCCGGCGGCGGTTACGACGGCGTGCAGGCGATGGACGGCGAAAACCACTATGAGTACGGCATCGGTACTTCGTACGCCGTACAAAGTGGCCCGCTCAAGGCCACCGCTATCCGCGCGACCTACACCGCTCACCGCGCCAGCGATAACCAGGCGGATGGCAGCCTCAACGAGTTCCGTCTCGTGACCACCATCCCGTTCAACATTCTGTAATACACCTGCCGAACGGCTGATTCAGTGACGAATCGGCCGTTCGGCTTTTGTCCTTTAACCGATTGCAGAGGGTTCTTGATGAAAATGCTTCCCCTACGTGCGGCCATTGCAGCCGCGTTGCTCAGTGTCGCTGTTGGCGTCTCGGCCAAACCCTTGGTGGTCTGCACCGAAGCCAGTCCGGAAGGCTTCGATATGGTCCAGTACACGACTGCAGTCACAGCCGATGCGGTGGCCGAAACCATCTTCAATCGTCTGGCGGACTTCAAGCCCGGCACCACTGAAGTGATTCCGGCACTGGCCGACTCCTGGGACATCAGCGAAGACGGTCTGACCTACACGTTCCACCTGCGCAAAGGCGTCAAGTTCCACACCACCGAATACTTCAAACCGACGCGCGACATGAACGCCGACGATGTGGTCTGGAGCTTCCAGCGTCAGCTAGACCCGAACCACCCATGGCACAAACTGTCGAGCGTGGGCTTCCCGTACTTTGAAAGCATGGGCTTCAAGGAACTGCTGAAAAGCGTCGAGAAAGTTGACGACAACACCGTCAAATTCACCCTGACCCGCCGCGAAGCGCCGTTCCTGGCTGACATCGCCATGGCCTTCTCCTCGATCTACTCCGCCGAGTATGCCGATCAGCTGCTCAAGGCCAACAAGACCGGCGACCTGAACAACAAGCCTGTCGGTACCGGCCCGTTCATCTTCCAGCGTTACAACAAAGACGCCCAGGTCCGTTTCAAGGCCAACCCGGACTACTTCCGTGGCAAGGCGCCGGCTGACGCGTTGATCCTGGCGATCGCCACCGACAACAACGTGCGCCTGCAGAAGCTCAAGGCCAACGAATGCCAGATCGCGCTGTACCCGAAACCGGATGACATTCCGAGCATCAAGAAAGACGACAAGCTGAAGGTCGATGAGCTGAACGCGATGACCGTCGCGTATATCGCCATCAACACCACGCACAAATACCTGAGTGACGTGCGCGTGCGCAAAGCCATCGACATCGCCTTCGACAAGGAAGCGGCCGTCAACGCGCTGTTTGGCAAAGGCAATGCGACCGCTGCGGTGAACCCGTTCCCGGACACGCTGCTGGGTTACAACCACACCTTGAAAAACCCGGCCCGCGACCTCGACAAGGCCCGCGCCCTGCTCAAGGAAGCCGGCGTACCGGAAGGCACGGTATTCACCCTGTTCACCCGCAACGGTGGGGGTGCGACCAACCCGAACCCAATGCTCGGCGCGCAGATGATGCAGGCCGACCTGGCCAAGGTGGGGATCAAGATCGATATCCGCGTGATGGAATGGGGCGAAATGCTCAAACGCGCGAAAAACGGCGAGCACGATATGGTATCCGCCGGATGGGCGGGCGATAACGGCGACCCGGATAACTTCCTGACGCCTATGCTCAGTTGCGAAGCCGCGAAGAACGGCGAAAACTACGCGCGCTGGTGCAATGAAAAGTTCCAGACCCTAATCGACCAGGCCCGCGAAAAAACCGACCCGGCCGAGCGTGCAGCACTGTACGAACAGGCTCAGGTTATTTTTAACCAGGACCAGCCATGGATCAGCATCGCTCACACTAGAATGTTCACCGCAATGCGCAACAACGTAGAGGGCTACCACATTAGCCCCCTCACCACTAATAACTTCGCCACCACCCAGGTGAAGTAGATAAGAAACTACCGGCATTCCTGACCCAGGAATGCCGGGCACGCCTAACCGGCTGATGAGGTACACCACAAGATGTTTAGTTTTATTGCCCGCCGATTGGGGTTATTGATCCCCACATTCTTCGGCATCACCTTGCTGACTTTCGCGTTGATTCGCATGATTCCTGGCGACCCCGTGGAAGTAATGATGGGCGAACGTCGGGTCGACCCCGAAATGCACGCTCAGGCAATGGAACGCCTAGGTCTGAACAAACCCCTGTATGCCCAATACCTGGATTACATCGGCAAGTTGGCCCACGGCGACCTTGGTGAATCCCTGCGTACCCGTGAAAGCGTATGGACCGAGTTCACCTCCCTCTTCCCGGCGACCCTGGAACTGTCCATGGCCGCCCTGTTGTTCGCCGGCATCCTGGGCCTGTTGGCCGGGGTGATCGCGGCACTCAAGCGAGGATCCCTGTTCGACCATGGGGTGATGGGCATCTCCCTGGCGGGATATTCGATGCCGATCTTCTGGTGGGGCCTGATCCTGATCATGTTCTTCTCGGTATCCCTGGGCTGGACCCCGGTGTCCGGGCGGATCGACCTGCTCTACGACATCGAGCCGCGGACCGGCTTCATGCTCATCGACACGCTGCTGGCCGATGACGTCGGTGCGTTCTTCGACGCCCTGCATCACCTGATCCTGCCGGCCATCGTGCTCGGCACCATCCCGCTGGCGGTGATTGCGCGGATGACCCGTTCTTCGATGCTCGAAGTGCTGCGCGAAGACTACATCCGTACCGCCCGCGCCAAAGGCCTGTCGCCTTCGCGCGTGGTGTTCGTGCACGGCCTGCGCAACGCGCTGATTCCGGTACTGACCGTGGTCGGCCTGCAAGTCGGCACATTGCTGGCCGGTGCGGTCCTGACCGAAACCATCTTCTCCTGGCCCGGCATCGGCAAATGGCTGATCGAAGCCATTGGCGCACGGGACTATCCCGTGGTGCAGAACGGCATCCTGTTAATCGCCTGCCTGGTGATTCTGGTCAACTTCGTAGTGGACATCCTCTACGGCTTTGCCAACCCACGCATTCGTCACCAGCGCTGAGATCATCATGACCATGACCACTCCAGCTTCAACTACAAATCAAGCGGTAACAGTCGATCAAAGCCTGCTGTACCCGTCCCCTTACAAAGAATTCTGGCAAGCGTTTTCCAAGAACAAAGGTGCCGTCGCCGGCCTGATGTTCATGCTGCTGGTGATTTTCTGCGCAATTTTCGCGCCGTGGGTTGCCCCGCATAACCCGAGCGAGCAATACCGCGACTTCCTGCTGACCCCGCCCTCCTGGCTGGAAGGCGGGCAGATCCAGTTCCTGCTCGGCACCGATGAACTGGGTCGCGACCTGCTGTCGCGACTGATCAACGGTTCGCGCCTGTCCCTGCTGATCGGCTTGTCGTCGGTGGTGATGTCGCTGATTCCGGGCATCCTTTTGGGTCTGTTCGCCGGCTTCTTCCCGAAACTGCTCGGCCCGACCATCATGCGCCTGATGGACATCATGCTGGCCCTGCCGTCGCTGCTGCTGGCTGTGGCGATTGTCGCCATCCTCGGCCCTGGTCTGATTAACACCATCATTGCCATCGCCGTGGTTTCGTTGCCGTCCTATGTTCGTCTGACCCGCGCCGCGGTGATGGGCGAATTGAACCGCGACTACGTGACCGCCGCGCGCCTGGCTGGTGCCGGTCTGCCACGCCTGATGTTCGTCACCGTGCTGCCCAACTGCATGGCGCCGCTGATCGTTCAGGCGACCCTGAGTTTCTCCTCGGCGATTCTCGATGCCGCGGCACTGGGCTTCCTCGGCCTTGGCGTACAACCGCCGACGCCTGAGTGGGGCACCATGCTGGCTTCGGCTCGCGATTACATCGAACGCGCCTGGTGGGTCGTCAGTCTGCCTGGTTTGACCATTTTGCTCAGCGTGCTGGCAATCAACTTGATGGGCGACGGCCTGCGCGATGCGCTGGACCCGAAACTCAAGAACGCCGCCTGAGGAGATTCAAATGTCACTGTTAGAAATCAAGAATCTCAACGTTCGCTTCGGCGACAAGAACGCCGTTCCGGTGGTCGACGGTCTCGACATTACCGTGGACAAGGGCGAAGTGCTGGCCATCGTTGGCGAGTCGGGTTCCGGTAAATCCGTGACCATGATGGCGCTGATGGGCCTGATCGAGCATCCAGGGATCGTCACCGCCGACGCGCTGAATTTCGACGGCAAGAACATGCTCAAGCTCAGCAACCGTCAGCGTCGGCAAATTGTCGGCAAAGACCTGGCCATGGTCTTCCAGGACCCGATGACCGCGCTGAACCCGAGCTACACCGTTGGCTTCCAGATCGAAGAAGTGCTGCGCCTGCACCTGAAAATGTCCGGCAAGCAAGCCCGCGCACGCGCCATCGAACTGCTGGAAAAAGTTGAAATCCCGGGCGCCGCCAGTCGTATGGACGCTTACCCGCATCAACTCTCTGGCGGTATGAGCCAGCGTGTTGCAATCGCCATGGCGATTGCCGGCGAACCGAAACTGCTGATCGCCGACGAGCCGACCACCGCACTGGACGTAACGATTCAGGCGCAGATCATGGACCTGCTGCTGGCGTTGCAGAAAGAGCAGAACATGGGCCTGGTGCTGATCACTCACGACCTCGCGGTCGTGGCCGAAACCGCTCAGCGCGTGTGCGTGATGTACGCCGGCCAAGCGGTAGAAGTGGGTCAAGTGCCACAGCTGTTCGACATTCCGGCACACCCTTACAGCGAAGCGCTGCTCAAGGCGATTCCGGAACACAGCCTGGGCGCCACACGCCTGGCCACGCTGCCGGGCATCGTTCCCGGTCGTTACGACCGCCCGCAGGGTTGCCTGCTGTCGCCGCGCTGCCCGTATGTGCAAGAGAATTGCCGTGCCCAGCGTCCGGCCCTCGATCCGAAAAGCAACAGCCTTGCCCGCTGCTTCTACCCGCTGAATCAGGAGGTGGCGTAATGGCCGTCGTACTTACCGCCCGCGACCTGACCCGTCACTACGAAGTGTCCCGTGGCCTGTTCAAGGGCCATGCGACCGTCCGCGCCCTGAACGGCGTGTCGTTCGAACTGGAAGCCGGCAAGACCCTCGCCGTCGTAGGCGAATCGGGCTGCGGCAAATCCACCCTGGCCCGTGCCCTGACGCTGATCGAAGAGCCATCCTCCGGCTCCTTGAAAATCGCCGGGCAAGAAGTCGCCGGAGCGGACAAGGCTCAGCGCAAGCAACTGCGCAAAGACGTGCAGATGGTGTTCCAGAGCCCGTACGCGTCGTTGAACCCACGGCAGAAAGTCGGTGATCAACTGGCCGAACCATTGCTGATCAACACCAGCCTGAGCGCGGCCGAACGTCGCGAGAAAGTTCAGGCGATGATGAAACAGGTAGGCTTGCGTCCTGAGCACTATCAGCGTTATCCGCACATGTTCTCCGGCGGTCAGCGCCAGCGGATCGCCCTCGCTCGCGCGATGATGCTGCAACCGAAAGTGCTGGTCGCGGACGAACCGACTTCGGCGCTGGACGTGTCGATTCAAGCCCAGGTGCTGAACCTGTTCATGGATTTGCAGCAAGAGTTCAACACCGCCTACGTGTTCATCTCGCATAACCTGGCCGTGGTGCAACACGTTGCCGATGACGTGATGGTGATGTACCTCGGCCGCCCGGTGGAAATGGGCCCGAAGAACGACATCTACGAACGTCCTTTGCACCCCTACACCCAGGCGCTGCTGTCGGCTACCCCGACCATTCACCCGGACCCGAACAAGCCGAAAATCAAGATCGTCGGCGAGTTGCCCAATCCGTTGAACCCGCCGTCGGGATGCGCTTTCCACAAGCGCTGCCCGTACGCGACCGAGCGTTGCAGCACTGAAGAGCCGGCCCTGCGCCTGCTCGACAGCCGCCAAGTGGCGTGCCACTACGCCGAGCAGTTCCTCGACGGCGCCGCGTAAAAATGTGGGAGCGGGCTTGCTCGCGAAGAGGGTGTGTCAGTCACCATTTATGTGAATGACACACCGCTTTCGCGAGCAAGTCGAATCGTCGCACCGCCGCTCCCATAGGGATATCTGAGCTGTTCAATAACCTCTTCTGCCCCGGCTGCGCATCAGTCCGGGGGAGAAGGGGTTTTCTTTTGCCTGTTCCTCAAGCCCCTTCATCTTCATCGGTATCGGCATCCGGATCCTCGGTGGTCGAGTCGTCATCGTCCGCGCTGCCGCCCTGCCCCTGGTCGCCTGGCTCCGACTCGGACGCGGCGATCATCAGCCCGGTGTGCGTCACCTGCCCGCTCGACGCTTGTTCATCATGATCCGGACACTCAGCCCACGCTGCCGACGACAGGCCTACGGACAGCATTACGAAAACCTTCAGCAACAACACAATGCGTTGAAAAATACTCATGGCCGATTCCATCCTTTTGCAGGTGAAACGTGAAAGCCCGACGGCACTGATAGACAACCGGTTCCGATGGGGCGGGTTCTCCAGATAGGACCCTGACGATGCGCGGGAAATGCCATGAGTGGGGAGACTGGTTTGGAATAATGTATATAACCAAACCCATCAACAACACTGATCCCTGTGGGAGCCAGCCTGCTGGCGATGGCAGTCTTTCATTCAATGAATGTGTTGAATGTCACTCCGCTATCGCCAGCAGGCTGGCTCCCACAGGGAGTTGGGTCGGGCATGAAAAAGCCCCGGTGCTTTCGCGACCGGGGCTTTTGATTTTGCAACTCAACGCTTAGTGATGCTCACGCGTCGCACGGAATTTCACGTCCGGCCAGCGTTCTTCCATCAGCGCCAGGTTGACCCGTGTCGGGGCCAGGTAGGTCAGGTGACCACCGCCGTCGACCGCCAGGTTTTCCACGGCCTTGACCCGAAACTCCTCGAGCTTCTTCTTATCGTCGCAATCGATCCAGCGCGCGGAATACACGGTGATCGGCTCGTAGGAGCACTCGACCTTGTATTCCTCTTTCAAGCGGCTGGCGACCACATCGAACTGCAGCACACCAACGGCGCCGAGGATGATGTCGTTGCTGCGCTCAGGGAAGAACACCTGGGTCGCGCCCTCTTCCGCCAACTGCTGCAAGCCTTGGCGCAGTTGCTTGGATTTCAGCGGATCACGCAGACGCACGCGGCGGAACAGTTCCGGGGCGAAGTGCGGAATACCGGTGAAGCCCAGGACTTCGCCTTCGGTGAACGTGTCGCCGATCTGGATGGTGCCGTGGTTGTGCAGGCCGATGATGTCGCCGGCAAACGCTTCTTCCAGTTGCTCACGCTCGGAGGAGAAAAACGTCAGGGCATCGCCGATCCGTACGTCCTTGCCGGTGCGCACATGGCGCATCTTCATGCCTTTTTCGTATTTGCCGGAGCAGATACGCATGAAGGCGATGCGGTCGCGGTGTTTCGGGTCCATGTTCGCCTGGATCTTGAACACGAAGCCTGCAAACTTTTCTTCGACCGGCTCAACGGTGCGCTCGTTGGCGACACGGGCCAGCGGTTTCGGCGCCCAGTTGACCACGGCGTCGAGCACGTGATCGACACCGAAGTTGCCCAATGCAGTACCGAAGAACACCGGGGTCAGTTGGCCGTCGAGGAATTCCTGTTGATTGAATTCGTGACAGGCGCCCTGCACCAGTTCCAGCTGATCGACGAAGCGATCGTACTCGTCGCCCAAGTGCGCGCGAGCTTCATCGGAATCGAGCTTCTCGATGATTTTGACATCGGTGCGCTCGTGGCCGTGGCCCGCGGTGTACACGATGATGTAGTCGTCGGCGAGGTGATAAACGCCTTTGAAATCGCGGTAGCAGCCGATCGGCCAGGTGATCGGCGCTGCCTTGATTTTCAGGACGGCTTCGATTTCGTCGAGCAGTTCGATCGGGTCGCGGATGTCGCGGTCGAGTTTGTTGATGAAGCTGACGATCGGCGTATCACGCAGACGGCAGACGTCCATCAGCGCGATGGTCCGTGGCTCTACACCCTTACCGCCGTCGAGGACCATCAATGCCGAGTCCACTGCCGTCAGGGTACGGTAGGTATCTTCGGAGAAGTCTTCGTGGCCCGGGGTGTCGAGCAGGTTGATCATGTGGTCGCGATACGGGAACTGCATGACCGACGTGGTAATCGAGATACCACGCTGCTTTTCCATTTCCATCCAGTCGGAGGTGGCATGGCGGTCGGACTTGCGGGATTTCACCGTGCCCGCAATCGCAATCGCCTTGCCCATCAGCAAGAGCTTCTCGGTGATGGTGGTTTTACCGGCATCGGGGTGGGAAATAATGGCGAAAGTGCGGCGTTTCGCGACTTCGGCGGCCTGTTTGGTCATGGGAAATCGCCTGGCAGGTGATTCAAAAAAGGGCGGCGAGTATAGCGCAAACCGAGTCTTACGGACCACCGTTCGCCCTGTCGCAGCTGCCGAGCCTGCGAGGCTGCGTCCGGCGGCGAAGCCGTCGTAAAACCTGACGCTGCGGTGTATCAGACCGACCGCGAGTATCGACTCTACGACGGCTTCGCCGCCGGACGCAGCCTCGCAGGCTCGACAGCTGCTACAAAAGGCAAGATGAGATGCGTGGTAGCTAATTGCTGCTAAATATGGAACCTTTTAAAAGGTGGAGGCGTCCACTCCCCTGTTACAGCTCTCGTAGCAGGGTTTGAAAAACCTGCAAGTTAGCCTGACGAGGCTGCGCTTATGGCTCGATCTCATGCGGTTGCATCAGCATGAAGAGCTGCTTCTCGCGAACGTTGATAATCCCGGCAGCCAGGAATGGCGTTGCCACTCGGGACTGCGTTCGCCGACAAAGAAAAAAGGAGTCCGCCTGTGGCTATTCGCTATGGCAAGGGGCTGATAGGAGGTGCGGTTGTCGTCGCTCTCCTGGCCCTGCTGGTCCACTGGATTGGCATCAACACGATCGAACATTACCGCGACGATTTGTTGTTTTACCTGCAAGCTCACCTGATTCTCGTCCTCGCTTCCATGCTGGCCGCCCTTGTTGTGGGCATCCCCGCCGGTATTTTCCTCAGCCGCCCGACCATGGTGGGCCGCGCTGAACGCTTCATGCAGATCTTCAACATCGGCAACACTGTGCCGCCTCTTGCCGTACTGGCCATCGCCCTGGGGATCCTCGGCATCGGCAGCGGCCCCGCGATCTTCGCCCTGTTCCTCGCCTCGCTGTTGCCGATCGTGCGCAACACCTATGAAGGCCTGAAAAACGTTCAGGGATCGCTCAAGGAAGCGGCCGTCGGCATTGGCATGACACCGACTCAGGTGCTGTGGCGAGTCGAGCTGCCGAACGCTGTACCAATCATCATCGGTGGCGTGCGCGTGGCCCTGGCGATCAACGTCGGGACGGCACCGCTGGCGTTCCTGATCGGCGCCAACAGCCTGGGCAGCCTGATTTTCCCTGGCATCGCCCTGAACAATCAGCCGCAACTGCTGCTCGGCGCGGCCTGCACCGCCCTGCTGGCCTTGCTGCTCGACGGTCTGGTGACACTCGCCAGCCGCCTCTGGCTCGAACGCGGCTTGCGCCCGTCTTAAGCCTCGGCAAAGGAATATTTATGAAAAAACTTAGCTTATTAATAGGCTGCGCCCTGCTGTTCGCAGGATTGGCCCAAGCCGCTGAAAAACCGGTGATCCGCATCGGCGCCCGGGTGTTCACCGAACAAACCCTGCTGGCGGAAATCACTTCCCAATACCTGCGCACCAAGGGTTACGACACCCAGGTGACCGGCGGACTGGGCAGCAACCTGGCCCGCAGCGCCCACGAAAGTGGCCAGCTGGATTTGATGTGGGAATACACCGGCGTCTCGCTGGTGGCTTACAACCACATTACCGAGAAACTCGACAGCGCTCAGTCCTACGCCAAGGTGAAAGAACTCGACGCGAAAAAAGGCCTGATCTGGCTGACCCCGTCGAAGTTCAGCAACACCTACGCCCTGGCCTTGCCGGAAAGCACCGCGAAGGCTTACCCGCAGATCAACACCATCAGCGAGCTGAACACGGCGCTGCAGGCTGAAGCGAAGACCAATCACCTCGTCGCACTGGACACCGAGTTCGCCAACCGTTCCGACGGTCTGGACGGCATGGTCGACCTCTACGGCATGAACCTGACCCGTAAGAACATCCGGCAGATGGACGCCGGGCTAGTCTATACCGCCCTGCGCAATGGCCAGGTGTTTGCCGGTCTGGTCTACACCACCGACGGTCGTTTGAATGCCTTCAAGCTCAAACTCCTCGAAGACGACAAGCACTACTTCCCCGACTACACCGCCGCGCCTGTGGTGCGTCAGGACTACCTCGACGCCCATCCAAAACTGGCGGAAGAAATAAAGCCGCTGGCTGAACTGTTCGACGACGCCACCATGCGCCAGCTCAATGCGCGGGTCGATGTCGATCACGAAAGCCCTTCATCCGTTGCCGCAGATTTCCTGCGCCAGCATCCCCTGAACTGAGGAGGAGAAGACATGGAATTTCTGAACGCCTTTTCCCATCTCGACTGGCCGCTGGTGCTGCACCTGACCTGGCAGCACATCACTCTGGTCGGCATCGCCGTGACATTGGCGATCCTCGTTGGCGTGCCGTTGGGCGTGCTGATGACACGCTTCCCGACCCTCGCCGGCCCGTTGCAAGCCAGCGCCACGGTGCTGCTGACGGTTCCGTCGATTGCACTGTTCGGTCTGTTGCTGCCGTTCTACTCCAAGTTTGGCCAGGGCCTGGGGCCGATGCCGGCGATTACCGCTGTGTTTCTGTACTCGCTGCTGCCGATCATGCGTAACACCTACCTGGCGTTGACCGGCGTCGAACCGGGTATTCGCGAAGCCGCGCGCGGCATCGGCATGACCTTCGGCCAGCGCCTGCGCATGGTCGAGCTGCCAATCGCCGTGCCGGTGATTCTCGCCGGTGTGCGCACCGCCGTGGTCATGAACATCGGTGTCATGACCATCGCCGCGACCATCGGTGCCGGTGGCCTCGGTGTACTTATTCTCGCTTCAATCAGCCGCAGCGATATGTCGATGCTGATCGTCGGCGCCGTGCTGGTCAGTCTCCTGGCCATCTTCGCCGACCTGCTTCTGCAATGGCTGCAACGCACGCTGACTCCAAAAGGACTGCTCAAATGATCGAACTTCAAAACCTCAGCAAGACCTTCCAAAGCAACGGCAAAGATGTGAAAGCCGTGGACTCGGTAAGCCTGACCGTCAATGAAGGCGAAATCTGCGTATTCCTCGGGCCATCGGGCTGCGGCAAAAGCACCACGCTGAAAATGATCAACCGCCTGATCAAGCCGACCTCGGGCAAGATCCTGATCAACGGCGAAGACACCACCGACCTCGACGCCGTAACCCTGCGTCGCAACATCGGTTATGTGATCCAGCAGATCGGCCTGTTCCCGAACATGACCATCGAGGAAAACATCACCATCGTTCCGCGCCTGCTGGGCTGGGACAAACAGAAATGCCACGACCGCGCCCGCGAGTTGATGAGCATGATCAAGCTCGAACCCAAGCAGTACCTGAATCGCTACCCGCGTGAATTGTCCGGCGGTCAGCAACAGCGGATCGGCGTGATTCGTGCGCTGGCGGCGGATGCGCCGCTGTTGTTGATGGACGAACCGTTCGGCGCGGTCGACCCGATCAACCGCGAGATGATCCAGAACGAGTTCTTCGAGATGCAGCGCGCGCTGAACAAGACCGTGATCATGGTCAGCCACGATATCGACGAAGCGATCAAGCTGGGCGACAAGATTGCAATCTTCCGCGCCGGCAAGCTGCTGCAGATCGATCACCCGGACACGCTGCTGGCGCACCCGGCGGACGACTTTGTCAGCAACTTCGTCGGCCAGGACAGCACCCTCAAGCGACTGTTGCTGGTGAAAGCCGAAGACGCGGCGGACAACGCACCGTCGGTGAGCCCGGGAACTCCAGTGGCTGAAGCCCTGGAGTTGATGGACGAACTGGACCGTCGTTATGTGGTGGTCACGGACGGTGAGAACAAGGCGCTCGGTTATGTACGACGTCGCGACCTGCACCGTCAGACAGGGACTTGCGCACAGTACCTGCGCGAGTTCAACGCCACCGCGGCGTTCGACGAGCATTTGCGTATCCTGCTGTCGCGCATGTACGAGTTCAACCGCTCGTGGCTGCCGGTGATGGATGCCGAGCGGGTGTTCCTGGGGGAAGTGACGCAGGAATCGATTGCCGAGTATCTGAGCTCCGGCAAGTCCCGTGGGGGCAAGACCAGCATTGTTTCGCCGGCCGAAGTTGCAATGGCCTGATCTCTTTCTGAGACTCCAGTGCTTTTGTGGCGAGGGAGCTTGCTCCCTCACCACAAAGGCTATGTGTAAATCCCTTCAGAATTCCTCATCCGGGGAACATCACACTGTCATGCAGGTCGGTTACATCAGTAGCTGTCAGGGACCGCACGACGGATGCGTGCAAAAACGCGACATTTTTTGTTGATCTCGAGCCCCTCACGCCCTAAAGTTCGCGCCGAACGTCCATGCTGGAAACGATCCATCCGGCTCAAGTACTGACGACGAGACAGCAAGGCCAAGGGAAGCACCGCCTCCCGGGGCCTTTTTGCTTTCGGCGACATGCCTTGGGAAGTAGGCGAACCAAAGTGGGGATACGGAGGACGTTCATTTGCACCCATTGATTAATCTAGTTTGCCAGTAGGAGTTCCCAGCATGTCGATCAACGTCGAAGACTATTTCGCGCGCGATACCTTCAACAAAATGAAGGCCTTCGCCGACAAACAAGAAACCCCGTTCGTGGTGATCGATACCGCGATGATCAGCCAGGCCTATGACGACCTGCGCGCCGGTTTCGAATTCGCCAAGGTCTACTACGCGGTCAAGGCCAACCCGGCCGTCGAAATCATCGACCTGCTCAAAGAGAAAGGCTCGAACTTCGACATCGCGTCGATCTACGAGCTCGACAAAGTGATGAACCAGGGCGTCGGCCCGGATCGCATCAGCTACGGCAACACCATCAAGAAATCCAAAGACATTCGCTACTTCTACGAGAAGGGCGTGCGTCTGTATGCCACCGACTCCGAAGCCGACCTGCGCAACATCGCCAAGGCAGCACCGGGTTCGAAAGTCTACGTGCGCATCCTCACCGAAGGCTCGACCACCGCTGACTGGCCTTTGTCGCGTAAATTTGGCTGCCAGACCGACATGGCCATGGACCTGCTGATCCTCGCTCGCGACCTCGGCCTGGTGCCTTACGGCATCTCGTTCCACGTCGGCTCGCAACAGCGCGACATCAGCGTCTGGGACGCGGCGATCGCCAAGGTCAAAGTGATCTTCGAGCGTCTGAAAGAAGAAGACGGCATCCACCTCAAGCTGATCAACATGGGCGGCGGCTTCCCGGCCAACTACATCACCCGCACCAACAGCCTGGAAACCTACGCTGAAGAAATCATCCGTTTCCTCAAGGAAGACTTTGGCGACGAGCTGCCGGAAATCATCCTCGAGCCAGGCCGTTCGTTGATCGCCAACGCCGGCATCCTGGTCAGCGAAGTGGTGTTGGTTGCGCGTAAATCCCGTACCGCTGTAGAGCGATGGGTGTACACGGATGTGGGCAAATTCTCCGGCCTGATCGAAACCATGGACGAAGCCATCAAGTTCCCGATCTGGACCGAGAAGAAAGGCGAAATGGAAGAAGTGGTCATCGCCGGCCCGACCTGCGACAGCGCCGACATCATGTATGAAAACTACAAGTACGGTTTGCCGCTGAACCTGGCGATTGGTGATCGTTTGTACTGGCTTTCCACCGGTGCGTATACCACCAGTTACAGCGCGGTTGAGTTCAATGGCTTTCCGCCGCTGAAATCCTTCTACGTGTAAGCGATCTCATGAAGTAAAAGGTCCATGGAAACATGGACCTTTTTTTATTTGCGCAACCATCCCTCAAGGTGGTTCATCATCGCCATGCACTCATGTGCGCCCTCCATAGCCGCTTCCAACTTGAAATTCAACTCTCCGAGTCTGGAGGCTCGCTTTGCACTGAACAGTTCGTTGATTACGCTATTCATGCGCTGATGTATTTCCTCGATAAATAACCCCATCTGGGAATTCACAGAAGCGAATCCGTTAAACAACGCAGCAATATCGGCTTTATATTCGGTCGCCCTCACCAACGCATCCCTGGAAGAGTAAGCGATGTCCCACACAGGTGTGGTGCCATTCTCACGAAACAACTCCTCCACCACAGCCGGTTGTGAATGGCAGTTACAGGATTTATGGTTCATGGCCCCAGTGAATACCGAGTTCAGCCCGAACGACTCCCGATACAACTCGGTATTGGTGAATTTCAGTTGCCGCACAGCAGATTTCAGATTATCAAAGCGAAGGTACAGTTCGTGAACCAGATCCTGCACATTCTTCGGTGGAAACAACATCCATGTCGAGGATCTGGATAACGTATACGCGTTAAAATCCACCTGACCCATAGGTTCGTTCCTGGAGGTTTGCTTAGTCAGCTCAAGAGATTCACAGACAAACATCGCGAGATCTTCAACATAACCGTTGCATAGTCGCGTGGTTTCTTCAGTACGCTTCCAGAACTCTTGCAAATATCGCTCATTAAACATGGCGTTATTCAAGCGTGAATCGGAGGATAAAACCGCGAGTTGATGGCCGCTGTTTCTACGGCGCTCGAACACAATCGGTATATTATTGAACGTCGGCTGCAAGGAACCAAGAAAACGGGTGTAACGGTCTAACACACGCCGCTGAGCCGCGGTGAATTCATAGGCAAGAATATTCATATTCCCTCTTAGAGGGAGTAGGCATGCGCCCACGCCCTCTGCTCTTTATAGCTGCTTAATGGAATTCAAGTACGTGATAACTTCTGAAATCCGGGAAATCGCAGAATCAGCTTGTTCTTCAACGGACAACGATTCATCTTGTTTGAATTCGCTAGAGAACTTTTTAACGTCGGCAACCAGATTCGAAAATTCACTCACGAAACCCCAGCGCCCATCGTCCAGCTCGTCCAGAGTCTTTAGCAACTCAATCTTCCCATCAATTTGGGTGATATGGTTGATTTGTATTTGCGCCTGCGCTTTCAGATCGACAGCTTTCTGCCTGAGCCTGTTATACGCCGCCAGCATGTTTAGATAGTTAACAGCCTCCCCAATACCAGAGATCAACTTTTTAAGCGTATCAATGGCCAACAATGCGATTTGAACCTGCGGCGGCGCCAAACCCAATGCTTTCAGATTATCCAGCGACAACTGAGCCTCTTCCCCGATTTTTTCAACTCCGGCCTTCACGATCAAATCAATTGCTTCGGACACAGACTTTATCTGCTCGTTCAGTTCAGCCAGTTTCTCTTCGGATTTGCTTTTCAGCTCTTCAGCAAGTGTCCGATCCTGCTGCAACACAACAATCAACGCTTCCGAATTAGCCCTGTCATAGGGGGCGCTAATACTTTTATGGACACTTTTTAGATCCACCGCTTGTGTGGATATTGTGTTGCGCACACTATTGAGTTGCTTCTCCATATCCTCACGAATCTCCTCCAACTCGTCTGGACTTCCAAGATCTGATTGTAGGATCTCCAGTTCTTTCTTCGCACGGCCCAAAGCGATGATATTTGTCTGGGCCTGGTTACGCAGATCAAACGTTGTCTTATTGATAGCGACCGCCAGATTATTCATAGTCCCCACGGTGCCAGGCAAATATTTATATTGCTCCACAAGCATTTGCGCGGTGGTATTTACTGCTTGTAACGCGGCATTATGATTACGTAAGTCTGCGATATTGAAAGCAGGGCTTTCCGAACTATTAAATAACGAATGCATGGCCATCTTACTCTTGAAAACCAACCGATTATTTTCATACTCTGCGTCCGCCTCTGCGAACACTCGAAGCAATTGATCCGAACTGCCCCGAATTTGCACCCACGGTTCAACGATACTGATGATCTGATTTTTGAACCGTCTCAAAGAAGCCGCTTCATCCAGCTTGCCGACCTCATCATAGGACGCCGTAATGTATAAACTCAGCGCATTCCATACCAGCATGAGATTTTGAGTGGCAACTTCAGCTTCAATTGCGACGTCGGTGAGGTTCTGCAGATCATCACGCACTTTGTTCAAGGCGGCCAGCGTCTGGTTTTTGCCAGCCATCTTTTGGTTGGCGACGTGCTGTGCTTCTTTCAGTTGATTTCGTTCGCGGCGAATCTTTTCAGCCTTGACCCCTTGATAGATGCCGAGAATCAACCCGCCAACATTTAAAGTCGCTGCAGCCTTGATCGCTTCCTGAACCAACTGATCGTACTGTTTACTGAGCTCATCGATTTGTTGGGAATGCTGGTCAATTTCATCTTGCAGGTCCTGAACATCTTTCTGATAGGTATTCTTTTTAACAAATTCCAATCGCAGTTTTATTTCCGGCAATACGACCTTGCGCATATCAGAACCAAAACTATCCAGCTCTGACCTTACAACCTCCGCCTTATCATGACAAAACTTAACTTTTCCAAGCAAGTCATTGAGGGAGGATCTGATATCCGTTACATCATCCGGGTGCAACTCAATATCGGCAAGATCCGTGAACGGGAGTTTCAAAAACTCCTCGGGTGTATTGATATTGTTTTCTTCCAGATACTTCGATGCTCTGTGTTGTGCATAGACCTCTACAATTTCATTACCCGTTCTGATAATGCTACCGGCGAAAACTTTAAGATCGGTGCCTGTCAGCATTATTTTTTCGCGCAATGGCGACCAGCGACTGGCATGTTCATATGTCATGGTGAACGTACGTAGAAAATCCTGAGCGCCAAGGCCCGTGCCGCCTGTTTCTCCGGCGCCGTAGTTCAAGTACGCAACTACGTCTTGCAGACGAACGGGAAGAGAAAGCCCCAGGATCTCGTACTTCCTCAGACTAATAATCTGAGCCTTGGTCACTTGCAGGCCAGGATCCCGATTATATTCATCACCCTCACCAAGCGATGCGTCCACAAATATTTTTGGCGCTTTGGCAGCGGCCTCAATTACCTTATCATCTATCTTGAACGTCATTAGAGACTCCTTGTCATTCCAGACGTTAATATTATTTAAGTTCCCATCAATGCTGATAAGTCGCTTCATGCAACCCAATTACAGATATCGACAAACGAAACTTAGAGCACAACGACAACTACTCACAAGCCTTTAAATATTAAAATTCAATACAACTCACACACTCCACACTGCAATATCCGCCCCCTATATTTGACGCAATAGCCACATCAACACCATCAACCAACCTGGCGAAGTAACGTTTTTCAGTCAGAACGTCGCAGGGGGCGATAGCATTACCTGACAAGGTTTAATGCGTTAGCAGAGTGAGCGTTATGTGGGTGGGATAAATCAATGGCATAAAAGATTACAACGCAACCAACTGAGATAGCCGTAGCCGATAAGCATCAGCCATCCTGCGGATTTGTGGATGATCTGAACGTTGTAATGACTCACAACTCACCCGCAAGAAGTTCGCGTTCCCCCCGACCAGTGCCTTGCGCAACCAGCCAAGCGCTTCATCGACTCGCCCCTCATCGGCCAGCACCGCCGCGTAACTGAACTGCCCCCGAAAGTCCCCGCCTTCGGCAGAGCGTTGATACCACTGCCGGGCCGCGAGTGGATCGGCGAGGCACACCTTGCCATCTTCCAAATAACGTCCCAGCAGGTTCATGGACTTTGCATGGCCCAGTTCGGCCGCCTGTCGATACAGACTCAAGGCTTGCAGCTGATTCACTGTCACGCCACGCCCGGTCGCCAGCAGATTGGCGTAGTTGTACATCGCCCAATCCAGCCCGGCTTCTGCCGCGACTCGATAGTGCTGCGCGGCAACCGAAGCCTGCGCCGCACACCCCCAGCCATGTTCATGACAACGACCGAGCATGTTGCGCGCCATCAGATGCCCGCGCCGGGCGGCGATCTCGAACCAGCGCACTGCCAGCGGCTGGTCCTGCCCGATGCCCTGCCCGTCCAGCAGAATCTGCCCGAGCAAGGCCTGAGCATCGAGGATGTTTTCGCCGGCGGCGATCAGAATCGCCTGGGCAGCCCGGGCGGGGCTTTCGTCGAGCATGGCTTTGAGCGCATCACCGTCGAGGATTTCCTCGCGGCGTAATTGATAGCTCATACCTCAACCCAGCGACGCAGCAGGTTGTGATAAGTGCCCGTGAGACGAATCAGCGAAGGATGATCAGGCATGTCCTGAGTCAGTTGCTGGATCGCCCCGTCCATCTCGAACAGCAACGCACGCTGACTGTCTTCGCGCACCAGGCTTTGGGTCCAGAAGAACGACGCGTAACGGGTACCGCGGGTGACGGCGTTGACTTTGTGCAGGCTGGTGCCGGGATACAGGACCATGTCCCCGGCCGGCAACTTCACGCGCTGTGTGCCGAAGGTGTCCTGGATTTCCAGTTCGCCGCCGTCGTAGTCCTCCGGCTCGCTGAAGAACAGCGTCGCCGACAGATCGGTGCGAACCCGCTCGATACCGCCTTTGGGCTGGCGCACGGCGTTATCAATATGGAAGTCGAAACTGCCGCCTGCCGTGTAACAGTTCAGCAACGGAGGGAAGACTTTGTGCGGTAACGCCGCGGACATGAACAGCGGATTTTTCCACAGCCGTTCAAGCATCGCCGCGCCCACCTCCTTGGCCAGCGGATGACCTTCGGGCAGCTGCAGGTTGTGCTTGGCTTTGGCCGACTGGTAGCCGGCGGTGATTTTGCCGTCGGCCCAATCCGCCTGCTCCAGCGCTTCGCGGATGCGCTGCACTTCTTCTTTCGCGAACACGCCGGGAATGTGCAGCAGCATGGAGGACACCTGAGGGTAAAGAGGCGCTAATGGTATTGATTCTTATTGACTGTGTAAAACCCCCACGACGAACGAATCAGCAAAAACCGTAAGGTTAAATTGTAAAGAATGTAAATTCCTCGCGAATAGTAACGTTTCGCAATTGATACAAATACGCGTCTACCCTATATTCCGCGGCCTCAAATCCTTGGGGAGGGGAATTCACATGTCACGCCAACACTCACAATTACCGGTCAGTTCACCGCGTTTGCTCGCGTCTGCAATTGGCGTGGCGATCACTGCCGGCTCTGCTGGCCACATGGTTTTCGCGGCTGAAAAGACCGAGGAAAAAGCGCCGAGTAACGCGATTTCCCTGGGCGCTACCGCCATCACTGGCGAAGCTCAGGATGCGACGGCCTACAACGTCGAAAAAGCCTCCTCTCCCAAGTACACCGCACCGCTGGTGGACACACCGCGTTCGGTCACCGTCATCCCGCAGCAGGTGCTCAAGGACACCGGCGCCCTCAATATGCAGGACGCGCTGCGCACCGTTCCGGGCATCACCTTCGGTGCCGGTGAAGGTGGCAACCCTCAAGGTGATCGTCCGTTCATTCGTGGTTTCGACGCTCAGGGCGATACGTACCTGGACGGCGTGCGCGACACCGGTTCGCAGAGCCGCGAGATCTTCGCCGTCGAGTCGATCGAAGTCAGCAAAGGCCCGAACTCGGCCATTGGCGGCCGTGGCGCGGCGGGTGGCAGCATTAACCTGGTGAGCAAAAAGGCGCACTTGGGCGACTCGTTTGACGGTGGTTTCACCTGGGGTTCGGACCAGACCCAGCGCTACACCCTGGACGGCAACTACCAGTTCACCGACACCGCTGCCGGCCGACTGAACCTGATGAGCCACGAAAGCAACGTCGCCGGCCGTGACAGCGTCGACTACGACCGCTGGGGCATCGCGCCGTCGCTGGCGTTCGGCCTGGGCACCGACACCCGGGTCAACCTCGATTACTACCATCTGGAAAGTAACGACACGCCAGACTCGGGCATTCCGTACACCATCCCTGTCGCCGGTTCGGCCGCACGCACCAAGTCGAACCCGGACAAGCCGTTCGCCGGCGGCGATCACAGCAACTTCTACGGGCTGGATCGCGATTTCCGCAAGGGTCGCACCGACACGGCAACCTTCGCCATCGAGCATGACTTGAGCGATGCGCTGACCGTCAAGAACACCTTGCGCCACGGCAGCAGCATGCAGGATTACATCCTCACCCAGCCGGACGACAGCAAGGGCAACGTCAATAACGGCAGCGTCTGGCGCCGGGCCAACACCCGTGTCAGCAACACCGAGACCACCACCAACCAGACCGACCTGTTTGGTGACGTCTACATCGCCGGCTTCAAGAACAGCTTCGCCACCGGCATCGAGTTGAGCCGCGAGGAGAGCCAGAAATCCTCGTACAACGTCAACGTCGACACCACCCCGAGAACGGCGGCAGCGACCACCAACTGCTCACCGGCATTGATCGGCGCGCCAAGCGGCTACAACTGCACCTCGCTGGCCAACCCGAACCCGAACGATCCGTGGAACGGTGCCATCTCGCGTAACTACGCCGGCACCGACACCCAGGCCGACACCTACGCGCTGTACGTGTTCGACACCCTGGAATTGTCCGAGCAATGGCTGGTGAACATGGGCCTGCGTTACGACCATTTCGATACGAAGTACAAAACCTACAACGCCTCCAGCGTGACCACGTCCAAGGGCGATGACGTCAGCGAGTTCGTGACCGGCCAGTTCGGCGTGGTCTACAAACCGGCCGAAAACGGCAGCATCTACGCGTCCTACGCCACCTCCGCCACGCCGCCGGGCAACACCCTGGGCGAAGGCCAGGAAGGCAATCCGTTGGGCGGCACTCCGGATCGCAACGGCAATCTGCTGAGCAGCGACATGGAGCCGGAAACCACCAAGAACTACGAAATCGGCACCAAGTGGGACTTGCTCAACGATCGCCTGTCCCTGACCGCCGATATCTTCCGCACCGAGAAAGACAACGCCCGCGTTCAGGTCGATACCACGTCCTATGAAAACGCCGGCAAAACCCGGGTTCAAGGTATCGAATTGTCGGCCAGCGGCAAGATCACCGAGAAATGGCAGGTCTTCGCCGGTTACGCCTACATGGACAGCGAGCAAGTCGATGGCGGCCCGCTGGGCGCGGCCAACGATGGCAACGAACTGCCGAACACGCCGAAAAACAGTGCCAGCCTGTGGACGACCTATCAGGTCACGCCGAAGCTGACCATCGGTGGCGGTGCGTTCTATGTCGACGACGTATTCGGCAGCGTAGCCAACACCACCATGGTGGACTCCTACGTTCGCTACGACGCAATGGCTGCGTACAAGTTGAGCAAAAACGTGGACCTGCAACTGAACGTGCAGAACCTGACTGACGAAACCTACTACGACAAAGCCTTCTCGACCCACTTCGCCAACCAGGCGGCGGGCCGCACGGCATTGCTGAGCACCAACTTCCATTTCTGATTGCCAGCCACACCGCTCCCACATGGAAAGTGGTGAAGGCTGAAATCAGAGTCAGGCCCCGTTCATCCATATGAACGGGGCTTTTGTGCGTAAAAAGAATGTTTCTCAGCAACCCACGGCATAATGCGCGCCGTGATGATTATTTCGAACGAACAAGGCGAGCGACGTGTTGAAGAAAACCCTGTTCCAGTTGCACTGGTTTTTCGGCATCAGTGCCGGGCTGGTCCTGGCCCTGATGGGCATCACCGGGGCGATGGTCTCGTTTGAGGATGAAATCCTCAGCGTGCTCAATCCTTCCGTGCTGCAGGTCGAGAAGCAGGTTGCCGGCGTCTTGCCGCCTGCCGAACTGGTGGAAAAAATCGAGGGTGCCTCCGGCAAGAAAGTCGCGATGCTCTGGGTCGATACCGACAGCGGCAACGCCGCGCGGGTGAGCTTCACGCCGCCACCGGGTGAACGCCGGGGCGAGATGCGCTACTTCGATCCGTACACCGCCGAGTTCATGGGTGAGGCCACCGGCCAGGATTTCTTCGGCCTGATGCTGCGACTGCACCGTTTCCTCGCCATGGGCGATACCGGTCGGCAGATCACCGGGGCCTGCACGCTGATCCTGGTGTTTTTCTGCCTGTCCGGCCTGTACCTGCGGTGGCCGCGCCAATGGAAAAACTGGCGCGCCTGGCTGACCCTCGACTGGAAGAAAAAGGGCCGCAGCTTCAACTGGGACCTGCACTCCGTGGCCGGCACCTGGTGCCTGGTGTTTTACCTCCTGTCAGCGCTGACCGGGTTGTCCTGGTCCTATGAGTGGTACAACAAGGGCCTGACCCGACTGCTTTCCGACTCACCGCAAAACGAGCGCGTTCGCGGCGGTCGTGGCCCTGCACCGAGCGGTCCGGCGCCGACCGCGGATTACGCCGCCATGTGGAGCAGCATCTACAGCGCCGCAGGTCCGGCACTCAGCGCCTACAACATCCGCATGCCGCCAGTGGCCGGGCAACCGGCGACTGTTTTCTACCTGTTGAACACCTCGCCCCATGACCGGGCGCTGAACCAGATCACCCTCGATCCGGCCACCGGCCTCGTCAAACGGCATGACCGTTACAGCGACAAGAGCCTCAAGGCGCAGCTGCTGACCAGCCTCTACGCGCTGCACGTCGGCAGCTACTTCGGCATCGTCGGGCGGATCATCCTGACGATCACCGCGTTGACCATGCCGCTGTTTTTCGTCACTGGCTGGTTGCTGTATCTCGATCGTCGGCGCAAGAAAAAGCAGATCAGGGACGCCCGCAAAGACTTCGCGCAAACGGGCAACAATGCCCCCGCCTGGTTGATCGGTTTCGCCAGCCAAAGCGGGTTTGCCGAGCAGCTGGCGTGGCAGACCGCCGGGCAATTGCAGGCGGCCGGCCTGCCGGTGAAGGTTCAGCCGCTGGCGAATGTCAGCGAACAGGATTTGCGTGAATCCAGCAACGCGCTCTTCGTGGTCAGCACCTTCGGCGATGGCGAAGCACCGGACAGCGCCCGGGGTTTCGAACGCAAGGTGCTGGGCCATGCATCGAACCTGGAAAGCCTGAACTACGCAGTCCTGGGTCTCGGTGATCGCCAGTATCAACACTTCTGCGGCTTCGCCCGACGCTTGCACACCTGGCTCGGCGAGCATGGCGGCACGACCTTGTTCGCCCCGGTGGAAGTCGACAGCGGCGACCCTTACGCTTTGCGCCACTGGCAGCAGCAACTCGGCCTGTTGACCGGGCAAGCGCCGGTCGACACCTGGCAAGCACCGAACTTCGACAACTGGACCCTGACCCGCCGCGAGTTGATGAACCCGGACAGCAGCGGCTCGTCGGTGTACTTGCTGGGCCTCACCGCCCCGACGACCAGCAGCTGGCTGGCCGGGGATCTGGTGGAAGTGTTGCCACGCAATTGCCCGTGGGCGATCGAGCATTTCCTTGATGGCCTGGGCATTGAAGGCCGGGCGATGGTGACCTTCGATGGCCTGTCGCAACCGCTGGAGCACGCCCTCGCCAGTCGCCAACTGCCCGAGAACAGAGCGCATCTGGTCGGCCTGCACGCGCAAGCGCTGGTCGACGCCCTGGTGCCGTTGGCCATGCGCGAATACTCCATCGCGTCGATCGCCGCCGACGGCATGCTGGAGTTGATCGTGCGTCAGGAGCTGCACGCCGACGGCAGCCTCGGCATCGGCTCCGGCTGGCTGACCGAACACGCGCCGGTGGGTGGCACCATCAGCCTGCGGGTGCGGCGCAACAGTAGTTTCCACCTGCCGACCGAGCCGGTACCGATGATCCTGCTGGGTAACGGCACCGGGCTGGCCGGGCTGCGCAGTTTGCTCAAGGCGCGCATTACCGATGGGCAGCAACGGCATTGGCTGCTGTTTGGCGAGCGTAATCGGGAATTCGACTACCTGTGTCGCGATGAGCTTGAAGAGTGGCTGACGTCAGGCGACCTGGAGCGACTGGACCTGGCGTTCTCGCGGGATCAGGCCGAGAAGATTTATGTGCAGGATCGACTTCGCGAGTCGGCCGTTCTCCTGAAGCAATGGTTGGCCGACGGTGCGGTGATTTACATCTGCGGCAGCTTGCAGGGAATGGCTTCAGGCGTGGATCACGTGCTCAACGAAGTGCTCGGCATTGAAGAAGTCGACCGCCTGATCGAACAGGGCCGCTACCGCCGCGACGTCTACTGAAAGAGCCCCTCACCCTGGCCCTCTCCCAGAGGGAGAGGGGGCTGACCGAGGGGTCTCACGTCATACATCGACCTGAAAAATCGAGTCGAACTCAGGCATCGAGAACGATGAATATCTGCTCCCTTTCCCCCTCTCCCCTCTGGGGAGAGGGCTGGGGTGAGGGGGTCGATTTCAAATCATCCGCAAAATCCAGACTACAGTTAAACCTCCATCCCCCTTCACACGGACGTGAAGCATGCCCACCCGCCCCACCCTCAACCAACGCCAATTCGCCCGCCACCTGCGCACCCACCAAACCGACTGCGAACTGCTGCTCTGGCAAAAACTTCGTTCTCGGCAAATCGCCAATCTGAAATTCCGTCGGCAGTTTCCATGCCCGCCATACATCCTGGATTTTTATTGCGTGGAACTGAAGTTGGCCATCGAACTGGATGGTGGTCAGCATTACGAGACGGCGGCAAAAATACATGACCAGCGTCGAACGCTTTACCTTCAGCAGCAAGGTATTGAGGTTGTGCGGTTTAGCAATCTGGAAGTAATTGAGCGGATGAGTGAAGTGCTTGAACAAATCATAAGGATTGCTGTGAATCGAACGTCGTGATTCTGATCTTAAATCCACCCTCACCCTAACCCTCTCCCGGAGGGAGAGGGGACTGACCGAGTTGTTCTTAGAGTTACATCGACCTGAAAAATCGAGTCGAACTCAGGTTTGGATACGATGAATATCTGCTCCCCCTCTCCCCTCTCCCCTCTCCCCTCTGGGGAGAGGGCTGGGGTGAGGGGTGGATCTATCAGACAGGCTGCAGCTTCTGCTCAAACACCGCCACCCCATCCAGATCCCGCAACACCACACTCATCTCCCCCGTCTGCCCATCGATATTCACCTCGCCAAAAAACTGAAACCCGGCAAACGGTGAGGTGTTCTGCGCCGGCGGTGCCTTCTCGAAAACCACTTCGGGCCCGAACGTCTTGTCCAGCGGATTGGGCCCGAAGCTACCAGCATTCAACGGCCCGGCCACAAACTCCCAGAACGGTTCAAAGTCCTGGAACGCAGCACGATCCGGGTGGTAATGATGGGCCGCGCAGTAATGCACATCCGCCGTCAGGAAAACAAAATTGCGCACCTGCTGCGCCCGCAAAAAGCCCAGTAGCTCGGCGATTTCCAGTTCACGTCCCTGGGCCGGTCCGGGATCACCATTGGCCACCGCCTCCCAGCGCGCCACACCGGGGCTGACTTCACCGTCGGGGACGCCAAGGCCGATCGGCATGTCAGCGGCGATAACTTTCCATTGGGCACTGGAGGCTTTTAACGACGCCTTCAGCCAGTCGAGTTGCTCACGACCGAGAAAGGGTTTGGCAGCGCCGAGGTTGTCGTCATTGGCTTCGCGATAGCTGCGCATGTCCAGCACAAACACATCCAGCATCGGCCCATAGCCGAGCTGGCGATAAATCCGCCCGCCGCCGTCCGCCCTCTGCAAACGCATGGGCGCATATTCGAGCCACGCCTGCCGGGCACGGCCCACCAGACTGTGGATATCTTTGCTCGTGTAGCGCTCATCCAACTGCTTGCCCGGCGACCAGTTGTTCACCACTTCGTGGTCGTCCCACTGCCAGATCTGCGGGACCTCGGCGTTGAAGCGGCGGACGTTTTCGTCCATCAGGTTGTAGCGGTAATTGCCACGATAATCGTCGAGGGTCTCGGCGACTTTGCTCTTGGCTTCGCTGGTGATATTGCGCCACACCCGGCCGCTTTCGGTGGTCAGTTGCGCCGGCACCGGGCCGTCGGCGTAGATGGTGTCGCCACTGTGGATAAAAAAGTCCGGCAGGCGCAAACGCATGGCTTCGTAGATGCGCATGCCGCCAATGTCCGGGTTGATGCCGAAGCCCTGGCCGACGGTGTCGCCGCTCCAGACGAAACGAAGGTCGCGCCGGGTTTGCGGCACGCTGCGCAAGTGGCCGAACCAGGGTTCGCTGGCGACGCCGCTTTGGGCGTCTTCGAAATAAACGCGGTAGAAAATCGCCTGATCGGCGGGCAGGCCGGTGAGTTCGACCCGCGCGGTGAAGTCAGTACGCGCATCAGCCAGTGGCGAGACGAATCGGCGGGGGTTGCCGAACAGGCTGCGGGTGTCCCATTCCACCACCATCCGTGCTGGCCGGTCGCTGCGACTCCAGATCATCGCCCGGTCGCCCTGCAGATCGCCGGACTGCACACCATCGGTGAGTTGCGGACGGTCCTTGACCGAAGCGATGACGGCCGGCGCCAGGCCCGGAAGCAAAAGCCCGGCGCCGACGGCTTGCATGACACGACGGCGACCGAGGTCGAATTCGCTCATGGTGTTCTCCCTGAAAAGGAAAAACTAAAGCACGTTCGCATGAAACCGGTGTGACACCAAAATCTCAACACCACTGATCCCCTGTGGGAGCGGGCTTGCTCGCGAAGGCGGTGTGTCATTCAACGATGATGTTGACTGATCCACCGCCTTCGCGAGCAAGCCCGCTCCCACAGGTTATGTGTCAGGCCTTGGCGGGTTCGAGTGCCATCTCCACAACTTCAGGCCGCTTGAGCAGCGCATACGCCACCGCCGTCAGCAAACTCCCGGCCACAATCGCCAGCAAATACAACAGCGCATGGTTGATCGCATTCGGGATCGCCAGCACAAACAACCCACCGTGCGGCGCCATCAGTTTGCAGCCGAAATACATCGACAGCGCACCGGTCAGCGCGCCGCCGGCAATGCTCGCCGGAATCACCCGCAACGGATCCTTGGCGGCAAACGGAATCGCGCCTTCGGAGATAAAACACAGCCCCAACACCAACGCTGCCTTACCGGCCTCGCGCTCAGTCTGGGCAAACTTGCGGCGGGCGATAAACGTGGCGATGCCCAAGCCAATCGGCGGCACCATGCCGGCGGCCATGGTCGCGGCCATCGGTGCATAACTTTGCGAGGCCAGCAGCCCGACCGAGAACGCATACGCGGCCTTGTTGATCGGCCCGCCAAGGTCGACGCACATCATCCCGCCGAGCAGCACACCCAGCAGAATCGCGTTGGTGGTGCCCATGCTGTCGAGGAAGTGCGTGAGCCCTTCAAGCATCCCGGCCACCGGTTTGCCGACGATGTAAATCATCACCAGGCCAGTGAACAGGCTCGCCAGCAACGGGATGATCAGGATCGGTTTCAGCGCCTCAAGACTTTGCGGCAGACGCGCGTATCGATTGATCGCCTGCGCCGCGTAACCGGCGATGAAACCGGCAATGATCCCGCCAATAAAACCGGCGCCCAAAGTGCTCGCCAGCAGACCACCGATCATCCCCGGTGCCAAGCCCGGACGGTCGGCGATCGAATAGGCGATGTAACCCGCCAGCAGCGGCACCATCAACTTGAACGCGGTCTCGCCGCCGATCTGCATCAGGGCGGCGGCGAGTGTGCCTTCCTCCTTGAAGGCAGTGATGCCGAACACGAAGGACAAGGCGATCATCAGACCGCCCGCCACTACCATCGGCAGCATGTACGACACCCCCGTCAGCAAGTGTTTATAGATGCCGGTTTTCTCTTGCTTGGCCGGACCCTTGGCACCGGTCGCAGCGGTTTCCTGCTTGCCTTCGGTCAGCGCTTTGTTCAGCGTCGCCTCGGCCTGCTTCAACGCAATACCGGTGCCGCAACGGTAGATTTTCTTGCCGGCAAAACGCTCGGTGGCTACTTCGATATCGCAGGCCAACAGCACCACATCAGCATCGGCAATCGCTGCGGCGCTGAGTGGATTGCGCGCACCAACCGAGCCCTGAGTTTCCACTTGCAGGTCGTACCCCAGACGCTTGGCTGCTTGTTGCAAGGCTTCGGCAGCCATGAACGTGTGGGCGACACCAGTCGGGCACGCCGTGATCGCCACCAGACGTGGCGCGTTTTCAACGGTGGCCGCAGGTTGCGCGACGACTTCAGGCGCGACATACACCTGAGCTTCTTCAGCGCCTCGGCGCAGCACCGCTTCGACATCTTGCAACGCCTGGGCCGGCGTACTCTGGAACACGCGCTTGCCAACAAACCGCGACATGTCCACCGGCGTGCTGGTGACCAGCAACACCCACTCGGCGGTTTCAATCGTGGCCGCCGACAGCTGACGTTCCGGATGCGCGGCATCCACCACTTCGACGCTGGTGCTCCAACCCTGACGCTGGGCCGCTGCATCAAGCAAGCGGGCGCACAGCACACTGGTGACCATGCCGTTCGGGCAGGCCGTAACAATGGCTAACTTCATGACAAACCCTCTTATTGTTCTGTCAGGGTGCGGATGCGCACGCCCTGTTCGAGCCGTGCCAATTGCGCGACATCGCCAATACCGAAACCGATCTGCGTGACCGCCATCGCGGCAATCGCCGTGGCGGTGCGCAAGGTTTGTTCAGGCGTGTCGGCGCTGAGCAAACCGTGGAGCATGCCGGCCAGCAACGAATCGCCTGCGCCCACGGTGCTGACGACGCTGACCTTGGGCGGCGTGGCGTGCATCGCCGAGCCGACACTGAACCAGTTCACGCCGTCGGCACCGTGGGAGATCACCACATGCTCGATGCCTTGAGCGTGCAAACGGCTCGCCGCTTCGGCTTGCGCCGCCACCGATACCACCTCGCAGCCCAGCGCGTCAGCCAGCTCTTCAGTGTTCGGTTTGATCAGCCACGGGCCGGCCTTAAGTGCGGCGCGCAACGCTTCACCGCTGCTGTCGAGGGCGACGTTCAGACCGAGGGTTTTCAGACGTTCAATCAACGCCTGCAACCACTGCGGGCTGATCCCTTGCGGCAGGCTGCCCGCCACGACGACGGCGTCATGGCCGGGGGCAATCTGATCAAGTCGATCCAGCAACGCCTGCTGCGCCGCCTCATTGACCATCGGCCCCGGACCGTTGATGTCGGTGATCCGACCATCGTTTTCCGCGAGTTTGATGTTGCTGCGCGTCTCGCCGGGCACCCGGATGAACGCATCGACAAAACCGCGTTTGGCGAACAGGGTTTCGAACGCTTGAAGGTTGTCCTCACCGAGGAACCCGCTGACCGTCAACTGATGCCCGAGGTCGGCCAGCACCTGCGCGACGTTCACGCCTTTACCGGCGGCGTGGGTGTGCATCTCGTCGCTGCGATTGACTTGGCCGGGCTCAAGACGCGGCAATTGCACCGTCAGGTCCAGCGCCGGGTTGAGCGTCAGGGTCAATATCCTGGCCATTACAGGGCCTCCACTAATGCGCGCACTTCATTGGCGCTGCCAACGGCCAGGGCCTGTTGGGCGAGAATTTTGGTTTGGCTGAGGCTGAGTTCGCGGATGCGCGCCTTGACCTCGGCAATGCTGCGGCCCGACACGCTCAATTCATCCACGCCGAGGCCGACCAGCACTGGCACTGCCAGCGGATCGGCCGCCAGTTCGCCGCACACGCCGACCCACTTGCCGTTGGCATGGGCCGCGCGCACGGTGATGTCGATCAGTTGCAGCACCGCCGGGTGCAAGCCGTCAGCCTGGGCCGACAGCGTTGGATGCCCCCGGTCGATGGCCAGGGTGTATTGGGTCAGGTCGTTGGTGCCGACGCTGAAGAAGTCGACTTCCTTGGCCAGCACTGGCGCCAGCAAAGCCGCCGATGGCACCTCGATCATGATCCCCAGTTGCAGGTCGGCAACCGGGATCTCCAGACGCAGGCGTTCGGTCATGTCCCGGGCCTGTCGCCACTCATCGACGCTGCCGACCATGGGGAACATGATCCGCAGCGGGCGGTTATCCGCAGCACGCAGCAAGGCGCGCAACTGCGCTTCCATGACCTGCGGACGCTGCAAGGTCAGGCGAATGCCACGCACGCCGAGGAACGGGTTTTCTTCTTTCGCGATCGGCCAGTACGGCAGCGGTTTGTCGCCACCGACGTCGAGGGTGCGAACCACCAGGGGACGCCCGGCCAGGCCATCGAGGACGCGGCGGTATTCGACTTCCTGGGTGGCCTCGTCCGGCGCCTGGGAATGGGCCATGAAAATCAGTTCGGTGCGCAGCAAGCCGATGCCTTCGGCACCCTGCTCCACCGCGCTGGTCACGCCTGCACTTTCGCCGATGTTGGCGAACACTTCGACCGCGTGGCCGTCAGTGGTTAGTGCCGGTTGATGGCGTTGTTCGGCGGCGGCTTTGAGGCGTTGCTCGCGGGTGTCGCGTTCTTCGGTGGCGCGCTGCAGGGTCGCCGCGTCGGCGTCCACGTGCAGGCGACCGCGCTGTCCGTCAATCAGCAGCGGCGTGCCCGGCGCCAGCAGCAACACCGCTGCACCGGCGCCGACCAAGGCCGGAATGCCCAGCGCCCGGGCGACAATCGCGCTGTGAGCGGTCGCGCCGCCACGGGCCGTGAGAATGCCGGCCACGCGAGCCGGGTCGAGACGGGCGACGTCGGACGGACCGACTTCATCCATCACCAGAATGTACGGCTGATCGGGTTCACTCGGGGTTTCGACGCCACAGAGTTGCGCCAGCACCCGACGGCCGATGTCGCGCAAGTCGGCGGCACGTTCGGCGAGCAAGGCGTCCTGCAACGATTCCTGTTGTTTGGCCGCCGCTTCGATCACCGCCATCCACGCTGCTTCGGCGCTTTCGCCTTGCTTGAGGCGGGTGTCGACTTCATCGGTCAATTCCGGGTCGTCGAGCATTTCCTGGTGGGTGATGAAAATCTCGCGAATGGCCTTGGACTTGCTGCGCTCGATCAGGCCTTCGATGTCGCGACGCACGTGCTCCAGCGCTAGTTTGAGACGCTCGCGCTCGATCGCCGCAGATTCGCCTCGCAGCGGATAATCGATGGTTTGCAGCACTTGAACATGCGCCGGGCCGATGGCGATGCCCGGTGCAGCGGCAATCGCCTGGACCTGGCTGCCGGACGCTGGCGCGAGAAGCACTTGCGCCACATCAGCAAACACTTCGCGCTGCTGGCTCACGGCGGGCAACGGTTCGACTTCTTCACCGAGGCCTTCTTCGATGGCCGCCAGCAAGGCCGGCAACGCATCGGCGGCGATGCTCGGCTCGGCGACGAATTCCAGCACCTGACCGCGACGGGCGCCGAGGCTGAGCAGTTTGCTCAAGCTCTTCACCGACACGGCGCTGTCCTGGCCATCGACGATGCGCACGCGGATTTCGCCTTCAAAACTTTTCGCCAACTGCGCGAGGATCTTCGCCGGGCGAGCATGCAAACCGTGGGCATTGGCCAACGCAATGCGTGCGCTCGGCCAATCCGCCGGCAGTTCACCGCCCAGCACTTCGAGGACTTTACGGCTGCTGGTGGCGCGGCCCAATTCGTGGCCACGACCTTCAATCAGCAACGCGCAAAGGCGTTCGAGCAGAGCCTGATGCGCCTCGCCGAGGCTGGCCAGGCAGAACAGGCCGCTGAGGGGCTGGCCGAGGTAGCGCATCGGTTTATCCGGTGTGACGAAGGCCAGACCCGGGCGTTTCACGGTTTGCTCGCTGTGCAGCCACCACAAGCCATCGCCCAGCGGCAGCGCTTCGACTTGCTGCAACACGGCGGAGAACCCGTTGCTGACGCAATCGGCCTGACGCAGCAAACGCGCACCACGCCAGACCAGTTCTTCGAAGTCGTCGGCGGAAACACCGAGGCCGATCATCTGTGCATCCAGCGCCAGTTCCTGCGGTGCGCCTTGCAGCAGTTTCAACAAGGCTTCGGCGGAACCGGCGCGACGCAGGGCCTGGCCCAGGTCGGTTTCACCGAGGGCACGGGTCAGCAGTTGCAGCAGTCGCAAGTGTTCATCGGATTTGGCGGCGATACCAATCGCCAGGTAGACGATCTGACCGTCGCCCCAGTCCACGCCTTCGGGGAATTGCATCAACCGCACACCGGTGGAAAAAACCTGATCGCGGGTTTCCGGCGTGCCGTGGGGGATGGCAATACCTTGACCGAGAAAGGTCGAGCCCTGGGCTTCGCGCGCCTGCAAACCGGCGAGATAACCCTCGGCCACCAAGCCATCGGTGACCAGATGCCGGGCCAGCAATTGCAACGCGTCGGACTTATCCACAGCCGACTGGCCCATGGATATCTGCTCTATGGTGAGCTCGAGCATGCTTTCTCCTTTTTGGCGTCTGTTGGCGCCAGGTATTGTTTTGAATGATTCCAGCTTAGGCGCTTAGTCATCACTTTTGGCGGTTTCGCGGCAGAACCGGCCAAATGCGCTTATAACGTAGAAAATACGCTTGCTGAAACGTTTAATCTAGAATGATTGGCACGTTACTCGATTATGTCCCATCCTTGAAGTCCAACTTGTCGGAAGCGTTGTGACGATGGTCGTCTGCCCGAATCGGGTAGGATTGGCGAAAATGTCGGGGCAAGCTCGAAAAAACAAGGAAATCCCGAGTTGAAACTCAGTGATATCGCACAGTTGGCCGGTGTGTCCGTTACCACCGCCAGTTATGTCATTAATGGCAAGGCCGAACAGCAACGTATCAGCAGTGCCACCGTCGAGCGCGTTCGTGCGGTCGTCGAGCAACATGGTTTCACACCTAACCCCCAGGCGGCAGGGCTGCGCAGTCGGCACACCCGCACCTTGGGCTTCATTCTGCCGGACCTGGAAAACCCCAGTTACGCCCGCATTGCCAAACTGCTGGAACAAGGTGCCCGGGCTCGCGGTTATCAATTGCTGATCGCCAGTTCCGACGATGCGCCGGACAGCGAACGGCAATTGTTGCAACTGTTCCGCGCCCGGCGTTGTGATGCGTTGATCGTCGCCAGTTGCCTGCCGGCCGGTGACGACAGCTACCGTCAGCTGCAAGCCAAAGGCATTCCGATCATCGCCATCGACCGGGTGATGGAACCTGAGCATTTCTGCTCGGTGATCAGCGATGATCGCGAGGCCAGCCTGCAACTGACCCGCAGTCTGCTCGATCCACTGCCCAAGCAAATCGCTCTGATCGGCGCCCGTCCCGAGCTGAGCATCAGCCAGGAACGGGCCGCCGGGTTCAAGGAAGCGTTGACCGGGTTCAAAGGCGAGGTGCTGATCGAGCACGGTGAGTCGTTCAGCCGCGAGTGCGGCAAACAGTTGATGGAAGAGTTGCTGCAGCGCCTGGGGCATTTGCCGGATGCGCTGGTGACTACGTCCTACGTGCTGCTTCAAGGCGTGTTCGATGCCTTGCACGATTACCCGCTGAAAACCCGTCCGCTGCGCCTCGGCACCTTCGGCGACACGCAGTTACTGGACTTCCTGCCGCTGCCGGTCAACGCCATGGCCCAGCAGCATCAGTTGATTGCCGACAAGGCGCTGGCCTTGGCATTGGCCGCCATCGAGCAGTCCGATTACCAACCCGGCGTGCAAGCCATCGCGCGGACCTTCAAGCTGCGTATTCGCCAGGATTGAACCGTGGAGCTGATCGACAGCCACACTCATCTGGATTTTCCGGACTTCGACGAGGACCGCCCGGCGCTGCTCGCCGAAAGCCGCGCCCTCGGGGTGCGGCGGATGGTGGTGCTGGGGGTGTATCAGGGGAATTGGCAGCGGGTCTGGGACCTGGTGCAGAGCGATCCCGATCTGCACGCGGCGTTCGGGTTGCATCCGGTGTATCTGGATCAGCATCGTCCTGAAGACTTGTCCGAACTCGGTGCCTGGCTGACCCGCTTGGCGGGTCATCGGCAATTGTGTGCCGTGGGCGAAATCGGTCTGGATTACTTCATCGAAACCCTCGACCGTGAGCGCCAGCAAGCGTTGTTCGACGCGCAACTGCAACTGGCGGTGGACTTCAATCTTCCTGCGCTGATTCATGTACGGCGCAGCCATGCGGCGGTGATTGCCACGCTCAAACGGTTTCGATTGAAACGCGCGGGCATCATTCATGCCTTCGCTGGCAGCAAGGAAGAGGCGCGCGAGTACATCAAGCTTGGTTTCAAACTGGGCCTGGGCGGTGCCGCGACCTGGCCGCAGGCGTTGCGCATGCACCGTGTGCTCGCCGAGTTGCCCCTTGAGTCGGTGGTGCTGGAAACCGACTCACCGGACATGGCGCCCGCCATGTTTCCCGGCCAACGCAACAGCCCGGCGCATTTGCCGGCAATCTGCTCGGCACTGGCCGGGATAATGTCGATCAGCCCTGAACAATTGGCTGCCGCCAGCACGGCCAATGCCTGTGAGCTGTTCAACTGGTAATCCGCCTTGCACAAAACCCTGTGGGAGCGGGCTTGCTCGCGAAGACGGTGTATCAGTCACTCATGAGGTTGACTGATACACCGCCTTCGCGAGCAAGCCCGCTCCCACATTGATTCCTGTGTGTTTTCAGACCCGGAACGCGCTGATCAGCTGTTTGAGTTCCACCACCTGGGCCGACAGCGCACGGCTGGCATCCTCGGTCTGATGCGCCCCTTCGGCGGTGCGTTCACCCGCGCGGTTGATCTCGACGATGTTCTGGTCGATGTCGTGGGCCACTGCGGTCTGCTGCTCCACGGCTGCGGCGATCTGTTGGTTCTGGTCGACGATCATGCCGACCGCGCCGAGGATGTTTTCCAGCGCCTGCTGGACCTTTTCCGACTGCCCGACGGTGCCATCCGCCACTTGGTGGCTGACGCCCATGGCTTTCACCGCCGCGCCGACACCATTTTGAAGCTTGGTGATCATCTGCTCGATTTCTTCGGTCGATTGCTGGGTGCGCTTGGCCAGGGTCCGGACCTCATCGGCCACCACCGCAAAACCACGCCCCTGTTCACCGGCCCGAGCAGCTTCGATCGCGGCGTTGAGCGCCAGCAGGTTGGTCTGCTCGGCGATGCTTTTGATCACTTCAAGCACGCGGCTGATGGATTGGCTGTCGCTGGCCAATTGGTTGACCACCCGCACCGACTGATCGATCTCACTGGCCAGTTGCGCGATGCTGCCCTGCTGGGACGCCACCAGGCCGCGACCGCTGATGGTCTCGTCGTTGACACTGTGAGCGCTGCTGACCGCCGCGGCGGCACTGCGCGCCACCTCAAGTGAAGTGGCCGACATCTGGTTCATGGCTATGGCGACCTGCTCAATCTGCGAGCGCTGCCCCGCCACCGCCTGGTTGCTCTGGGCAGACACACTTTCGACCTGCCCAGCCTGGCGCTCGACCTCATTCACGGTTTGGCCAACGCGTTCGATCAGGTCATGGATTTTCTTCACGGTGCCGTTGAACACCTCGCCCAACTCGCCCAACTCATCGCGGCTTTCGGCGCGGAACGTGACGGTCATGTCGCCCGCTGCGACTTTGTCCAGCGTCGCGCCGAGGCGTTTGAGGGTGGTGCGGGTCGAGGCGTAGAAGCCGCCGTAGAGGTAGAAAATCAACACAAACACCACCGACAGCGCCACGGCCTGCAAGACCATATGGGTGCGATTCTGCTCCAGTCGCTGCTGCAACTGAGTGCCGAGAAAAGTCAGGGTGGCTTCGTTGAGTTGGTAGGTCTGTTCCATCAGGCTGGTGACTTGGTCGTAAAAAGCCTGCCACGGCGCATCGAGGGTGTCGGCCATCACCACCTGTTCTTCGAACAGTTCACTGGCCTTTTTCAGCGAGGCCTTGCTGCTTTCGGCCTGTGCCGCCAGGGTTTCACGCGCAGCCTTGCTGGAGCCCAATGCGTCATTGAGCTTGAGACTGTACTCACCCTGGAGCTTTTCGATTTGCGCCAGCAGCTCATCGAATCGGGTGCTCGACGACGAATTCAGAAAACCTTGCCCCAGCGAATAGGAACCCATCGCCCGACCGTCGCCCAGAAGCTGAGTAACAGGTGGAGTGACGTTGGTAATGAGCTCGCTGAGCTGACGCATGTCGCTTTGACTGTCGCGACTCAGACCGGCTTGAGTGGCGATGATCTGGCTGAAAATCTGCGCGTTGCCGAGCAGTTTGCCGATCAGCGCACTTTTACTTTGCAGGGATGTTTCCGCTTGCTGGGCCTTGAACGCCGCGATCATTTCATCGCGCTTGCCATCGAACACCGTGATCTGCTCCGGGTCCGTGGTCATCGCCATCAGCCCTTGCAGGCGAGCCAGAACACTTTGTTCCAGGGCGCTGATCTTGGTCTCGACATTGCCGGCCTTGCCGGACTGGCCGAGGGTGACGTTGATCTGCACCAGGTTGTTCAGGGTTTCCAGATCACGCCGCAGGGTCAGGCTGCTGCCGAGCAGGTCGAGGCTTTGCAACTCGACTTGGGTACCCTGGAATTCACGATAGGAATCGCGCACCAGATAGAAGTTGGTCACCAGCATCGGCACGAGGAACAGCACACTGATCAGGCTGAACTTCATGCCGAAGCTCAGGCGATTCATCAGCGCGACGGCGGGATAGAGCAAGCTCTTCACTGGAAGTCTCCCTTTTGATTCTTATTTTTATTGGCAGGCGCAGGTCGACGGCAGATAGCCACTATTCAGCGCTATCCCTGTATAGCTTAAATCGGCAGGGGGTTTTGTAACTTAAGGTTAACGGCAGGATGCGCACTTGGGACGATTGATATCCCTGTGGCGAGGGGGCTCGCCCCCGTTGGGTCGCGAAGCGTCCCCCAGCGTTCGTTCTGTGAAACCGAATCGCAGGTTTTACGACTGCTCCGCAGCCGAACGGGGGCAAGCCCCCTCGCCACAATGGTGTTCACTTCAGCGCTACGGCAACACGGTCCACAACGCAAAACCGGCATACCAGAGCACCGCCGCACGCAGCAGTAACTCCCAGATCCGGTCGAGGCTGTTGATGCCATCCGGTCCGACGACCGGTGCAGGGATTTCACCGGCCACCAGCCCGACTTTCTCGATCAACTGGGCGGCGCCGATGTTCCAGTTCAGCAGTTCATGCAGCATCACCCGGCTGACCGCCACAAAATTGCCGACCAGCGCGAAACTGGCCGCCAGCAGGCGCACCGGCACCCAATCAAACGCGTGACGCAACTGCGCCGCGCGTTCGACCACGGCCGGGTTCTGCCCGTGTTCTTCGGCCAGCGCCAGCAGCCGGTAGCTAAGGGCGGCGACCGGGCCCAGCACGAAGTACCAGAAAATCACCGCAAAAAAGCTCTGGTAAGCCTCCCACAGCAAATGGCCTTCAACCCGCTCAAGCAGTTGCTCGCCGCTATCGGCGCAGATGTCCAGGTCGCGCTTCGCCACATGGGCAGCCGCTTGCAGGTCTTCCCGGCGCCAGGCATCACGAAACGGCCCAAGGCCGGCCAGCAGATCGCCGCGACCCAGACTGTAAATCACCACCAGCAAGTGCACCGGCAACGCCAGCAACCCATAGGCCACTGGTTCCAGCACCACCAACAACAAACCCAACAGCGCCACCGGCAGCAACACCAGCACCACCAATATCAGCCATGGCTGATCGATCAGACGCGGGCTGACTTCCAGCTTGTTCAGCTCACGCACCCAACCGCCGTCACGTTGAACCCGATGGCGCAGGGCCGAGAACTTCTCGATCCAGACAGCCAACAGCAACACCAGAAAACTCATTGTCCTTCCTCTTGTTCCAAAGCGGCTTTTGCCAGGGCGGCGCGATAGCGTGCCCAGTCGAACGCGGGTCCCGGGTCCGTCTTGCGCCCCGGTGCGATGTCGCTATGCCCACAGATGCGCTGCGGTGTAATCGCCGTAAACGTGCTTTGCAGCTGTCGGGTCAGCTTGGTCAACGCTTGATACTGAGCATCGGTAAAAGGCAAATCATCCGTGCCTTCAAGCTCGATGCCCACGGAAAAGTCGTTACAGGTGTCCCGCCCCTCGAAACTCGAGACACCGGCGTGCCAGGCGCGCTCCAGACAAGAGACAAACTGAGTGACGGTACCGTCACGTTCGATCAGAAAGTGCGCAGACACCCGCAGGTCAACAATCCCTTCAAAGTAGGGATGCTCCGTGACATCCAGACGATTCTGGAAAAATTCCTGCACCTTGCCGGTGGCAAACTGCGCTGGCGGCAGGCTGATGTTGTGGATCACCAGCAGGGAAATTTCGTTCGAGGGGCGCGCATTGAAGTTGGGCGATGGGCATACACGCACGCCCTGACACCAACCGCTCGCGGGGTCCAACTGCATACAGGGTTCCTTCAACGACGACTGTGTTGGCGCCCAGTATGCCGCGATAGACCCTCGGGGCGCGATCACTTGCCGCGATTGAGACGCCGCAGATTACCCAGCACCGATTCCAGCGCCCGGTCGAACAGCAACGTGTCGTCCAACGCCCGCACCGCGCCACGGCGAAATTCCAGGGCCAGGCCGGTGCGGCTGCGCTCCAGCACTTTCATGCCGGTGCGGTCGACGAAGATGAATTTCCCGGTGGCGTCTATGATTGCAGCCAGCTTGCAGCGCAGGGTGTTTTCATCGTCTTCCTGGAACTCGACCCAACTGCCCGGACGCAGTCGATCGACCTGAAGCAATCCGGCATCGTCTGCCGGCAACCGCACCGACACAACATCTACCGGGCCCTCGTCGGCGGTTCGCAGCACGATGTGCTGCAGCACTTCGACCATCACCGGCGGCTCGATGGACTGTGCAACCGCCTGGCCCGGACGCTCGAACAGTTGCACGTGCAAGGTTTCCAGCTCACTGAAAAATTCACTGGTGGCAAACGGATCGAACGCCGAGCGGCTCAACCCGTCGCGCAAGGCCTTAAGCAATCCGGGCACCAGCGCCAATAAACGCAGGCCGGCATCGGGCTCGTCATGGCGCTGCACGCTCCAGATCAATTGCTCCATGGTCTGCACATCGGCCTGCCATTGCGTCGACGCATCACCGTGTTTGAGGCAGGTCAACAACAGCACTTTGCCCCAGGCGTCCTGGACGAAAACCACTACTCCTTGGGGTAGCATTTTGCCCAACAACGCCTGATTCAGCGCCTGCTCGACACGCTGGCGCGCCAGTTCGGTCCGGGCTCGGCCTTCTTCGGCGTCACGGGTGCGCTGCTCCAGCAATTCACTGCGGCGACGCTCATCACTGGTGAACGTGAGAAAATCCGCGAGCAACTCGGAAAAGATCGCCGGATCGTCAGCAAAGTCGTTCAACAGGCGCTGCACTACTTGTTCAATGCGCACGTACAGGCTGTCACGCTCATGGTCGTCGCACGCTCCCCAGCCCATTGCGGCAGCGGCGATTTCGTTGAGCAGGCGCCGGGCCGGGTGGCTGGCGCGACTAAAGAAGCTCTTGTCGAGCACCGCAACCTTGAGCATCGGGATCTGCAATCGACCGATCAGCGCCTTGAGAGAGTCCGGCAAGTTGCGGTCATCAAGGATGCATTCGAAGAGCATCGCAATAAGGTTGATCACGTCTTCGTCAGCTACACCGACCACGCGCGATTTGCCGCTTTTGACGCTGACCCGGGTCAGCAGTTGTTCGAGCTGATTGCGCAGATCGAAGTCGTCCTGGGTCGCCAGCGCCGGCACGTATTGCTGCAAGTGCGAGAGCAGGCGCAACAGGTCGCGGGTGGAAATGGGTTGGGTCTGGGTGCTGGCGTCGAGGGTCGGTGCGACGCTGCCGCGCACATGCAACAACAGTTCCTGCAACGCGGCAAAGACTTCCTGCACGCCGTCGTCGATCGGCGTCTCGCCTGAATGGATGCCGACTTCGATTGGTTCGGCATGCGCGCTGGCGGCTGCATGATCGCTGGCTCGCCGCGTGGGAGCAGGCTTGAGGTCGGGCAACACGCCGGTAGCGATGAGCAGTTGATTGGCTTCAGCGTACAACTGATCTGCGCTGCTGAGCACGTAGCGGTCGAACAGCTTGAGGATGATCAACTTGACCTTGATCTCCACCCCCAGGTTGCGCCAGGCCTGCAAGAAATACTCGCAGAGCCTTTCCGGTCCCAACGGGTTGTGCTGATTGTCCAGCGCCTTGCCCAGCAGAGCGCTGAGTCGGGCCGTCAGTTGGTCAAGGGCAAAGCCGTCGCGATTCAGCACCTTGCTGACCATGGCCTCCACCGCGACGCTACGCTCCAGATCGTCATTGGGCAAAGCATCGGCATCGACCACCAATGCCTGAGGCAAGGCTGCCTGGGGGTTGTCGTACTGCGAGAGGCTGACGAACGCCTCGAAAAATTGTTCGAGAAAACCGCGCTCGATGCTTTTTCGCTTGAGGCGCAAGTCGCGCATGGCTTCGAAGAAGAGGTTCTGCTCGACGTCGTTGCGGGCGCGATCGGCCATTTCGAACAGCGTGTCGTCAGCGTTATCAAACAGTTCCTGTAAACCGTGCCTGAGCTGTTGAGTGGCCTTGTCGCGAACCTGAAGCAGAATCACCGGCAGGCGGGCGAGCGGCGATTGCGTCGCCTGTTCGGTAGTCGCCTTGTGCAAAGGCACTACATTCCCGTCATTGTGCATCCAAGCCTCCTGAAACGGTGATTCTGCGAATAGTCGTTAACCCAAGAGCACGTCAAAGCCATGACGTCAAAAGCAAGGCGGATTATCTGGTAAAAGAGCCTCGATGTGCCAGCAGACTCTGTGCTCCACATTGAAATAGACGCGTAGGGAAGACGCCGACTTAGGGCCGATGACTCAAGGGAATCGACCAAATGCAGGTGTGCACCCGACGGGAACGCCTTTGATGCCTTGGGTTGCCTCACGCCATGGCCCTATAATCGGGCCACTTTGTTTGTGGAGCCCGTTATGCCGAATCTACGTCTCGCCGATTTGACCGCCGAAATCGAAGCCAACGTGCGCCGTGCGTTGCTCGAAGACATCGGCAGCGGCGACATCACCGCGCAGCTCATCCCCGCCGAACGCCTGGCCAAAGCCACCATCATCACCCGCGATGCCGCGGTCATTGCCGGCACCGCATGGGTCGATGCCGTTTTCCGGCAGCTTGATCCACGGGTCGCGGTGCACTGGCAGGTGCGCGATGGCGAACGAGTGAATCCCAATCAGGCGCTGTTCCACCTCGAAGGCCCGGCACGGTCACTGCTGACCGGTGAACGCTGCGCACTGAATTTCCTGCAATTGCTCTCGGGCGTGGCCACTCGCGCGCAATACCTGGCGGACTTTGTCGCCGAGACTCAGGTGAAGCTGCTCGATACCCGTAAAACCCTGCCAGGGCTGCGTCTGGCGCAGAAGTACGCCGTGACCTGCGGCGGTTGCCACAACCACCGCATCGGTCTGTACGACGCCTTCCTGATCAAGGAAAACCACATCGCCGCCAGCGGTGGCATTCCTGAAGCCATTAACGCTGCGCACAAGATCGCCCCGGGCAAGCCGGTGGAGATTGAAGTGGAAAGCCTGGATGAGCTCAAGGAAGCCCTGGCGGCGGGTGCAGACATCATCATGCTCGATGAGCTGAGCCTGGAGGACATGCGTGAAGCGGTGCGCCTCAACGGCGGCAAGGCAAAACTGGAAGCCAGCGGCGGTATCAACGAAAGCACGCTGCTGCCGATCGCCGAAACCGGGGTGGATTACATTTCGATTGGTGCAATGACCAAGGATGTGAAGGCTGTCGACCTGTCGATGCGTCTGAGCCTCTGAGCCTCTGAGAATGAAAAAACGCCAGCCTCATTGAGGCTGGCGTTTTTGTCACACCACCAGATTGTTCATCTCGCAGTATTCTTCCCACTCGACGCCCAACACCTCGGCCGCCTCCTTGTGCAGCACCAGGCGCGCAGCCTCGAACTCTTCAGGGGTCGAGGTGTACTTGAGCGTCAGCTCCCACGGCTGCAAGCCCTGGGATTCCGCCTCATCCTCGAACGCCCACTGGATCTGGTCTTTCTGATCGTCGACGGGCAGGTCCTTGATCTCTTCAGCAAGCTGGGGTGTATCCAGCAGGTACTTTTTCAGCGCTTCTTCGTGTCTGGCTTCTTGAGTCAATTCTTTAACGGTCATGGCGTTCTCGCTGATCTGGGGAATGGAAGATGGATCTGGATCATCAAGGATCTCTCTGACGCAAAAAACCGTTTGAAGCCCGGTTTGTCTGGCCTTCAGAACCATTCGGGGATCATCTGAAAACTGCAAAGTGGTACGTGTGCAACGTTCGAATATAGGACGTTTGCTCGACGATTTATATGGACTTTTACATCAAATCTACAAAAAAACCTTTGATCGGGCTTTCTGAAAATTTCCAGTCGCTACCCGGGAACAACGTTCAAAAGGTAAAGTCATAGCGATATGCCATCTAGGCACTTCACAAGGAACCCGGTGATGCGCAATTTTTCCAAGCTTTCGTCCATCCTGTCTGCAACCGGCATGGCTGCCCTTCTTCTCGGCAGCCTGGCACTGCCCAACACCGCTCAAGCCAGTCTGGAATACAAACCCGACAGCGCTAATTCTTCCGATAAATTCCTCGTTTTCCACAACTATTACGGCACAAACGTGATGGTCAGATCCGACGTCAGTATCGAGGAGGTGGAAACATTACAAAGAGTTGTAAAAACCAGTACGGCTGATCTGGAAGAGCTGAAGAAAACCGTCACTGCACAGGCGCGGCTCATCGAAGAGTTGAAAAAGAACACGGTGTCAGGTTCGAGCTCGACAGCCAGCGAAGTGGACAAACTCAAGCGCACCGTCAGTGACCAGGAAACGGCGCTGAAAAACCTCGCCAAGGCCATGGACGAACTCAAACGCAGCAGCGGCTCGAGTTCCAGCGCCAGCGCCGGCGAAGTTAATGACCTCAAACGCACGGTCAGTGATCAGAACACCGGTTTGGTAAACCTCGCCAAGGCCGTGGACGAACTCAAACGCAATAGCACCTCGAATTCCAGCTCCAGTTCCAGCGAAGTCAGCGATCTCAAGCGCACGGTCAGCGAACAGGACAACGGACTGAAAAAACTCGCCAGCCAGATGGACGATCTCAAGCGCAGCAGCAGCTCGAGTTCTAACTCCAGCGAAGTGAGCGATCTCAAGCGTACGGTGAGTGAACAGGAAAGCGGACTGAAGAAGCTCGCCAGTCAGATGGACGAACTGAAACGCAGCAGCGGTTCGAACTCCAGTTCAAGCTCCAGCTCCAGCGAAGTGAACGACCTCAAGCGCACTGTCAACGAACAGGAAAACGACCTGAAACGGCTTGCCAGCCAAGTGGAAGACCTCAAGCGCAGCGCCGGTTCGAACTCCAGCTCGAGCTCCAGCGACCTGTCCAGCCTTAAGCGGGAAGTCAGCGATCAGGACAATCAACTGGATCAGCTCAAACGCACCGTGGAAGACTTAAGCAGAAAGGTGAAGTAACAGATAATTTTTGCCCGAGACAGGAATCGAACCTGCGACCTTCGCGTTACGAGTGCGCTGCTCTACCAACTGAGCTACACGGGCGGTGAGCTAAACCTAGCACAGCTTTCACGAGTCGCAACCGCAAGTCCGTTTCGGTTAATGGCAGATAAAAAAATGCCCCGCAGTTTTCACTGCGGGGCATTTTTTATAACGTCGAAACGGTCAGGCTGGGGTGATTAAACGCCCGAAGCCTTGGCCGCTGCTACGTCTTTGATGGACAGCTTGATACGGCCGCGGTTGTCCACGTCCAGTACCAGAACTTCCACTTCCTGGCCTTCTTTCAGGATGTCGGTCACTTTCTCAACGCGAGCATCGCTCAGCATCGAGATGTGAACCAGACCGTCCTTGCCTGGCAGGATGTTGACGAATGCGCCGAAGTCGACGATGCGCTCAACCTTGCCGACGTAGATCTTGCCGATTTCAGCTTCTGCGGTGATGCCCAGAACGCGCTGACGTGCTGCTTCAGCCGCTTCCTTGGTTTCGCCGAAGATCTTGATCGAGCCGTCGTCTTCGATGTCGATCGAAGCCTTGGTCTCTTCACAGATCGCACGAATGGTCGCGCCGCCTTTACCGATGACGTCACGGATTTTGTCGGTGTCGATTTTCATCGCGATCATGGTCGGAGCGTTTTCCGACAGTTCGGTACGCGACTGGCCAATGATCTGGTTCATCTGACCGAGGATATTCAGGCGCGCTTCCAGGGCTTGGCCCAGAGCGATTTCCATGATTTCTTCGGTGATGCCTTTGATCTTGATGTCCATCTGCAGCGCGGTCACACCTTTGGCGGTACCGGCTACTTTGAAGTCCATGTCGCCCAGGTGGTCTTCGTCACCCAGGATGTCGGTCAGGACGGCGAACTTCTCGCCTTCTTTAACCAGACCCATGGCGATACCGGCAACCGGTGCCTTCATCGGAACGCCGGCGTCCATCAGGGCCAGGGAAGCGCCGCAGACCGAAGCCATGGAGCTCGAACCGTTGGATTCGGTGATTTCCGATACAACACGGATGGTGTACGGGAACACGTCGGCAGCAGGCAGCATGGCTGCAATCGAACGACGGGCCAGACGGCCGTGACCGATTTCGCGACGACCAGCGCCACCCATGCGACCACACTCACCTACCGAGAACGGAGGGAAGTTGTAGTGCAGCATGAACGGGTCTTTTTTCTCGCCTTCCAGGGTGTCCAGCAGCTGTGCATCACGGGCGGTGCCCAGTGTTGCAACGACCAGAGCCTGGGTTTCGCCACGGGTGAACAACGCCGAACCGTGGGTCTTTGGCAGAACACCGACTTCGATGTTCAAAGGACGTACGGTCTTGGTGTCGCGGCCGTCGATACGTGGCTTGCCGTTAACGATGTTTTCGCGAACGGTGCGGTATTCGATTTCGCCGAAAGCTGCTTTGACTTCGCTGGAGGAAGGCTGGCCTTCTTCACCGGACAGCTTGGCAACCACCTGGTCTTTCAGTTCGCCCAGACGAGCGTAACGGTCGGCCTTGATGGTGATGGTGTAAGCCTGGGAGATCGCGTCGCCGAACTCGGCACGGATGGCGCCCAGCAGAGCGGTGGCTTCTGGCTGCGGAGCCCAGGTCCAGGTCGGCTTGGCAGCTTCAGCGGCCAGTTCTTTAACAGCGTTGATCACCACCTGGAACTCGTCGTGAGCAAACAGTACCGCGCCCAGCATCTGGTCTTCGGTCAGCTCTTTGGCTTCCGATTCAACCATCAGAACAGCTTCCGAAGTACCGGCAACGACCATGTCCAGGCTCGAAGCTTTCTGTTGTTCGTAAGTCGGGTTCAGCAGATAGCCGGTGCTTTCGTGGAACGCAACGCGGGCAGCGCCGATCGGGCCATCGAAAGGAATGCCGGAGATAGCCAGCGCAGCCGAGGTACCGATCATCGCAGCGATGTCCGGATCGGTCTTCTTGCTGGTAGATACGACGGTGCAGACAACCTGCACTTCGTTCATGAAACCTTCAGGGAACAGCGGACGGATCGGACGGTCGATCAGTCGGGAAGTCAGGGTTTCTTTCTCGGAAGGACGGCCTTCACGCTTGAAGAAACCGCCAGGGATCTTACCGGCAGCGTAAGTCTTTTCCTGGTAGTGAACGGACAGAGGGAAGAAGCCCTTGCCTGGATCGGCTTGCTTGGCGCCGACCACCGTCACCAATACGCTGACGTCGTCGTCAACGGTGACCAATACTGCGCCGGAGGCCTGACGGGCGATACGGCCAGTCTCGAGGGTAACGGTCGACTGACCGAACTGGAATTTTTTGATTACCGGGTTCACGGTGTCCTACCTTCTTTTGTGGCTCTTGGGGAACTTGTCTTCTTGCGAAATTCTTGGGCAATGTCGGGAATCGGCCCAACGCCTGTCCAGGGTAAAACGACTATCCAGATAAAACTTGAGGCTGGGAGCCTGCCATGCGCCTGCGGGAAACCCGCTGACACACAGCAAACAACCAACCTCTAGCGCAATCGCTTATTAGCGACGCAGACCCAGGCGACCGATCAGAGCCTGGTAACGGCCCAGATCCTTGCCTTTCAGGTAGTCCAGCAGCTTACGGCGCTGGTTTACCATGCGGATCAGACCACGACGGGAGTGGTGATCTTTACCGTTGGCCTTGAAGTGACCTTGCAGCTTGTTGATGTTGTGGGTCAGCAGTGCAACTTGCACTTCTGGCGAACCAGTGTCACCAACAGCTTGCTGGTAGTCAGCTACGATTTGAGCTTTTTCTTGAACGTCGAGAGCCATGAGGCAATCCTTTTATCAGGAAACCATCCAGAGGACGATTTCAACAGGCCAGGGACAAATCCCTGTATCTAAAAATGAGTAGTGACCGTGCCTGTTGACAGCCACCCTCGTCCGGTCATTCTGACCGAATCAGTCGACGCGGCGCGATGCGCCCGTCTTCGCTCACTTCACCGATACCGATGAAGCGACCGTTGTGATCCTGTACCCGTACCATGCCGAACTTCGGTGCATCCGGGGCTCGTACCGGTTGGCCGTTAAGCCAGTAGAACGAGCTGTGCTCCGAGAACTGCAACAGCGGCCAATCCAGCAGGCCGCTGTCCGATGGCATCAGGAAGCGGTCGACCGCTTCGTTGCCGCCTTCGGCATGTACAGCTTCCAACTCTTCAAGCGTGACCGTCTGCGCCAGCGTGAAAGGCCCGGCCTGGGTACGTCGCAATTCTGCCACGTAAGCGCCACAACCGAGTTGCTCACCGATATCCTCCACCAGGGTGCGAATATAGGTGCCTTTGCTGCAATCCACCGCAAGCCGCGCAGTATCACCCTCAAAGGCCAGCAATTCCAAGCGCGCAATAGTAACAGAACGCGGTTCGCGCTCCACTACTTCGCCTGCACGGGCCAGCTTGTACAGCGGCTGGCCATCACGCTTGAGCGCCGAGTACATCGGCGGTATCTGACTGATTTGCCCGCGAAAATTCGGCAATACAGCTTCGACATCGGCGCGACCAACGGTCACCGGGCGTTCCTGCAAAACTTCACCCTCGGCATCGGCCGTGGTGGTGGTCTTGCCCAGTTGCGCCACGGTTTCGTAACCCTTGTCGGAATCGAGCAGGTATTGCGAAAACTTGGTGGCCTCACCGAAGCACAACGGCAACACGCCGGTGGCCAGCGGATCGAGACTGCCGGTGTGTCCGGCCTTCTCGGCGTTCAGCAACCAGCGAACCTTCTGCAACGCGGCATTGGAGGTAAACCCCAACGGCTTGTCGAGCAGAATGATACCGCTGACGTTACGACGGATACGTTTGACCTGAGCCACCGATTACTCCTTGGCGTCTTCGGGTTCAGCCGCTACCGGGTGCTGATTGTCTTCAGCCACCGCACGCTCGATCAGGGCCGACAGATGCGCACCACGCACGACGCTTTCGTCGTAGTGGAAGTGCAGCTGAGGAACGCTGCGCAACTTCATTTCGCGAGCTAACTGCATACGCAGGAAACCGGCGGCGGAGTTGAGCACCTTGATGCTTTGTGCGATGTCTTCGGCGTTGTCCTGCCCCATCACGGTGATGAAGATCTTGGCGTGACCGACGTCACGGCTGACTTCAACAGCGGTAATGGTGACCAGGCCGACGCGCGGGTCTTTGACTTCACGACGGATCAGCTGTGCCAGCTCACGCTGCATCTGATCGCCAATACGTTGGGTACGGCTGTATTCTTTTGCCATGTCTTGTTACCTGTTACTGCCCCACGGTGAAACCCGAGGGGTCTGAAAGCGGCAAACGCCCGGCCTGACAAAAGCCAGACCGGGCGTTGCGTTTAGAGTCCTGACGCTGTGCCGCGCATTTGCATGCGGCGGCTTGGCGTGGCCCTTGAAGTGCGCGAGTTAGAGGCTGCGAGCAACCTGAACCTTCTCGAAGACTTCGATCTTGTCACCGACTTTGACGTCGTTGTAGCTCTTCACGCCAATACCGCATTCCATGCCGGCACGTACTTCGGAAGCGTCATCCTTGAAGCGGCGCAGGGATTCCAGCTCGCCTTCGAAGATAACGATGTCTTCACGCAGTACACGGATTGGACGGTTACGGTGAACAACACCTTCGATAACCATGCAACCGGCGATCGCGCCAAACTTCGGCGAACGGAACACGTCACGCACTTCAGCGGTACCCAGGATGTTCTCGCGAACATCGCTGCCCAGCATACCGGTGAGGGCTTTCTTGACGTCTTCGATGATGTCGTAGATCACGTTGTAGTAACGCATATCCAGACCTTCCTGCTCGACGATCTTGCGAGCGCCAGCATCGGCACGCACGTTGAAGCCGAACAGTACAGCGTTGGAGGCCAGTGCCAGGTTAGCGTCGGACTCGGTGATACCACCGACACCGCCACCGACAACACGCACTTGCACTTCGTCGTTACCCAGGCCGTTCAAGGCACCGTTCAACGCTTCCAGCGAACCACGGACGTCAGATTTGAGGACGATGTTGAGCGTCTTCTTCTCTGCCTGGCCCATGTTTTCGAAGATGTTTTCCAGCTTGCCGGCGTGAGCGCGAGCCAGTTTGACTTCGCGGAACTTGCCTTGACGGAACAGAGCCACTTCACGGGCTTTCTTCTCGTCCGACAGCACGCTCATCTCGTCGCCAGCGTCCGGAGTACCGTCCAGGCCGAGGATCTCGACAGGGATGGAAGGACCGGCTTCTTTGATTGGCTTGCCGTTCTCGTCGAGCATGGCACGTACACGGCCATAGTTCGAACCGACCAGCACCATGTCGCCTTGGCGCAGGGTACCGTCTTGAACCAGAACGGTTGCAACCGGGCCACGACCTTTGTCGAGACGCGATTCAACTACAACACCACGGCCAGGAGCCGAAGGCGTCGCTTTCAGTTCCAAAACTTCGGCTTGCAGCAGAACAGCTTCGAGCAACTCGTCCACGCCGGTACCGACTTTCGCCGAAACCGATACGAACGGGGTGTCACCGCCCCACTCTTCAGAAGTCACGCCGTGAACCGACAGTTCGCTACGGATGCGATCGAGATCGGCGCCCGGCTTGTCGATTTTGTTCACAGCAACTACCAGTGGAACACCGGCGGCCTTGGCGTGCTGGACAGCTTCAATGGTCTGCGGCATCACGCCGTCGTCCGCTGCAACTACCAGGATCACGATGTCAGTCGCCTTGGCACCACGGGCACGCATTGCGGTAAACGCAGCGTGACCCGGGGTATCGAGGAAAGTGACCATGCCGCGATCAGTTTCAACGTGGTACGCACCGATGTGCTGGGTGATACCGCCGGCTTCGCCAGCAGCTACCTTGGCACGACGGATGTAGTCGAGCAGCGAGGTCTTACCGTGGTCAACGTGGCCCATTACGGTCACAACCGGTGCACGGGAGAACGACTCACCTTCAAACTTCAGGGACTCGGCCAGGGAATCTTCCAGGGCAGTGTCACTAACCAGGGTCACTTTGTGGCCCAGCTCTTCAGCAACCAGTTGGGCAGTTTCCTGATCCAGTACCTGGTTGATGGTCGCTGGGGTACCCAGTTTGAACATGAACTTGATGATTTCAGCAGCCTTGACCGACATCTGCTGGGCGAGATCGCCAACAGTGATGGTCTCGCCGATCTGCACATCACGCACGACAGGACCGGTTGGGTTCTGGAAACCGTGAGCGTTGCGTTTCTTCAGCTTGGCCTTGCCGCGACCACCACGACGGAAGCCATCGCTTTCTTCGTCGGTAGTACGTGGCGCAACACGTGGAGCAGGCGCTTTCTCTTTAACCGAAGCACGATGTGGAGCGTTTTTGCGCTCACCATCGCCACTGCCACGACGATTGTTATCGTCGGCACGTGGTTTGTCCGGACGGCGCTGTTCGTTCTGCTTGTTGCGAACGTCAGCAGACGGAGCTGGAGCAGCGGCTACAACCGGTGCGCTTTCGCGTACTGGTTCGGCAACTGCAGCAGGCGCTGCAACGGCGTCGTTAGTAGCGGATTGCGCAGCAGCAGGCTGGCGACGCGCTTCTTCTTCGGCGCGACGCTTGGCTTCTTCTTCAGCCTTCTGACGAGCAGCATTTTCTACTGCGCGACGTTCGTCCAGTTCGCGTTTGCGCTCGGCTTCGATTTCTTCCGGGCTGCGCTGTACGAAAACTTTCTTTTTACGGACTTCAACACTGATGCTTTTGCTGCCAGCAACACGCAGGGTGCTGGTGGTTTTACGCTGCAGTGTGATCTTGCGTGGTTCTTCCACTTTCGCCTTGTGGCTGCTTTTCAAGTGAGTCAGCAAAGATTGCTTCTCACTATCAGTCACATGTTCTTCGGCGGCGGTGTGCGGCAGACCTGCCTCACGCATCTGCTGCAACAGGCGCTCTACCGGTGTTTTGACCTCATCGGCCAGTTGTTTCACCGTGACTTGCGTCATGCACTTCTCTCCTCAGGCCGCGCCTAATTACTCGAACCAGTGGGCTCGGGCGGCCATGATCAACTTGCCGGCACGATCATCGTCAATGCCGTCGATGTCGAGCAGATCGTCAATAGACTGCTCGGCCAGGTCTTCGCGGGTAATTACGCCGCGCACCGCCAGTTCCATCGCCAGATCCTTGTCCATACCCTCAAGCGAGAGCAGGTCTTCGGCCGGATGGGCGTCTGCCAGCTTTTCCTCAGTAGCGATGGCTTTGGTCAACAAACGATCCTTGGCGCGAGCGCGAAGCTCGTTGACGGTTTCTTCGTCAAAGCCGTCGATGTTGAGCATTTCTTCCAACGGTACGTAGGCAATCTCTTCCAGGCTGGTGAAGCCTTCATCTACCAGCACCTGTGCCAGGTCTTCGTCGACTTCCAGCTCGTCGATGAAGTTGCGCAGGATGTCGCCGGTTTCTGCTTGCTGCTTAGCCTGGATGTCCGATTCGGTCATCACGTTCAGGGTCCAGCCAGTCAATTGGCTAGCCAGACGCACGTTCTGACCACCGCGACCGATGGCCTGAGCCAGATTGTCTGCGCCAACGGCGATGTCCATTGCATGGGCATCTTCGTCAACGATAATTGCCGCAACCTCAGCCGGGGACATGGCGTTGATTACGAACTGAGCCGGGTTGTCGTCCCACAGGACGATATCAACACGCTCACCGCCCAACTCACCCGACACTGCCTGGACGCGCGAACCGCGCATACCGATGCAAGCGCCTTGCGGGTCGATGCGTTTGTCTTTCGAGCGGACCGCGATCTTGGCGCGCGAACCCGGATCACGGGACGCAGCCATTACTTCGATCAGGCCTTCAGCGATTTCCGGCACTTCGATGCGGAACAACTCAATCAGCATTTCCGGCGCGGTACGCGACAGGATCAGCTGCGGGCCGCGGTTCTCGGTGCGGATTTCCTTGAGCAGCGCACGCAGACGCACGCCAACCCGGAAGGTTTCGCGAGAAATGATGTCTTCACGAGCCAGCAACGCTTCAGCGTTGTTGCCCAGGTCGACGATCACGTTGTCGCGGGTGACTTTCTTCACGGTGCCGGAGATGATTTCCCCCAGGCGCTCGCGATAGGCGTCAACGACTTGAGCGCGCTCGGCTTCGCGAACTTTCTGCACGATGACTTGCTTGGCAGTCTGTGCAGCAATGCGGCCGAACTCGATGGATTCGATTTTCTCTTCGACTACATCACCTACCTGGGCACCCGGGTGCGTTTCCGCAACCTTGCTCGGCCAGGTTTCGATGGCCGGATCATCCAGGTCTGCTTCTTCGACGACCGTCCAGCGACGGAAGGTCTCGTAAGCACCGGTGTGGCGATTGATTTCCACACGCAGATCGACTTCGTCCTCGAAACGCTTTTTGGTAGCAGTGGCCAGAGCCAGCTCCAGCGCTTCAAAAATAACGTTTGCCGGTACGCCCTTTTCATTGGATACCGACTCAACAACCAGCAGTACTTCTTTGCTCATCGTACGCCTCGCCTTTCGCAAGCCATTGGATCCGCGGGATCCGCGTCTCAGTCAAAACTGGGAATAATGTTGGCCTTGTCGATCATATCGATCGGCAACAGGAATTCATGGTCTTCTACCTGCACCACGACGTCCTGCTCTTCTACACCGCGCAGAAGGCCCTGAAAGTTGCGTCGTCCTTCAAAAGGCGAGCGCAGCTTGATCTTCACTTGTTCACCGGCAAATTTTGCAAACTGCTCAATAGTGAACAGTGGGCGTTCCATGCCAGGCGAGGAAACTTCAAGGGTGTATTCAACGGCGATTGGATCTTCAACATCCAGGACACCGCTGATCTGACGGCTGACGATGGCACAATCGTCCACCAGCACACCGCCCTCTTTATCAATATAAACGCGCAACATTGAGTGGCGACCTTGAGCCGAAAACTCAATACCCCAGCATTCATAGCCCAGGGCCACGACCACCGGGGCCAACAAGGCCTGCAACTCTTCTAGCTTGCTCGACACCTGAACCCCCTCGTGCATGTATGTGCATGCTATGCAAAATAAAAAAATGGGCGAAACGCCCATCCTTGAAACGCCGTCGAACAGCGGCGTAGAAAGTGTCCAGCTAACAAAAAGCCCCTTAAAAGGGGCTCCTTAAACTGGTTGCGGGGGCCGGATTTGAACCGACGACCTTCGGGTTATGAGCCCGACGAGCTACCAGACTGCTCCACCCCGCGACAAAGCTGGGGCGGAAGTATACGACCGATCCCTGACAGGGTCAATGTAACCTTCCACCTACAAGAAAGCCCGCAACAGCGGGCTCTCCTGATAATTGGTACCGAGAAGGGGACTCGAACCCCTACACCCTATGGGCACAACCACCTCAAGGTTGCGTGTCTACCAATTCCACCACCTCGGCAATACTACGTTTGAAACCCTTCTTACTTTTGCTCTTGAGCTGGAGGCACGTCAGTCGCTGGAGTAGCCGACTTTTGCTCTTGAAGCACCGGTACATCATCAGAAGCCGGTTGTTGCTTTGGAACTTCCAACACTGCCGGGTTTGGCAAACCTACTTGAGTCAGCTGTTGAGCTTTCTCTTTAGCAAAGTAACCTAACCCTAAGCTGGTTATGAAGAAACCGGCGGCAAGTATAGCAGTAAACTTACTAAGAAAGGTAGAGGAACCTTGGCTTCCGAACACAGTATTTGAAGCACCTGCTCCGAAAGACGCGCCAGCATCCGCACCTTTACCCTGCTGCAGCAATACCAGAGCAACTACGCCCAATGCACCCAGCAGATGAAAAACGACTACGACTGTTTCCAGCATTTTTTCAGTTTCCCGCGGCGCGACAGATCGCACCGAACTCATCTGCATTCAGGGAAGCTCCACCAATGAGCCCCCCATCGATATCCGGCATGCCGAACAGTTCGACCGCATTGGCCGCCTTCACGCTGCCGCCGTATAGAAGCCGCACACCTTGTGCGACTTCAGAATTCTCTGCCGCCAACTGAGCGCGGATGGCTGCATGCACATCCTGCGCTTGTTGCGGCGAAGCAGTCAGCCCGGTGCCAATGGCCCAGACCGGCTCGTAAGCAATCACTGCATTTGCAAAGGCACCGACACCCAGCTCTTCTATGATACTGCCTAGCTGACGCCCGACAACCTCAAGAGTTTTCCCGGCTTCGCGCTGCTCAAGGGTTTCCCCTATGCACAACACCGGAATCAAGCCACATGCCTGTGCCGCCGCGAACTTGCGAATCAGCACACCGTCCTGCTCGCCCATAATCTGGCGGCGTTCGGAGTGCCCGACAAGAACCAGGGAACAACCTGCATCCACCAACTGACTCGGTGCAACTTCACCGGTCAAAGCGCCTTGCATGGATTCCACCGCAGAGTTCTGCGCGCCGATCGAAATCGACTTACCGCCCAAACCATCAATCACTTGATTGATATGCAAGAAAGGCGGGAATACCGCTACATCAACACCGCTCGGCAAGGCCAGATGACGAAGGCCATTGATCAGCTCAGCGACGCTGGCGCGGGTACCGTGCATCTTCCAGTTACCAGCTACCATAGGGCGACGCATGCTGTACCTCGTCGGTCAAAGTGGGCGCAGATGTTACCCAACACAATCATGGCTGGCAAGCCGAATTCAGGCAGAAACTTCAGTAACCAGTTTTGCCAGCTCTTCGGCGTAACCGCGAACCTGTGTTTCGTCCTCGCCTTCAACCATCACCCGCACCAGTGGCTCTGTCCCGGACTTGCGCAACAGCACGCGCCCACGACCAGCCATAGCCTCGGTGACACGGGCGCTGGCTTCCATGACTGCCAGATGGTCGAGCGGACTCGCACCACCGCCGAAACGGACATTGATCAGCACCTGGGGGCACTTGCGCAACGCTTGACGAGCCTGCGCCAGACCTTCGGAACGAGTCTTCAGCGCCATCAGCACCTGGAGTGCAGCGATGATCGCATCACCTGTGGTGGTGTGATTGAAGCAGACGATATGACCCGAGTTCTCACCACCTACCAACCAGTTGCGCTCCAGCAGGTCGGCGATCACATAACGGTCGCCGACGTTGGCACGCACAAAAGGAATCGATAGATCCGCCAGAGCCAATTCCAGCCCCAGGTTACTCATCAATGTGCCGACCACACCGCCTTGCAGTTTGTCGCGCTCATGCAGATCGCGGGCAATGATGTACAGCAGCTCGTCACCATCAACAATGGCGCCAGTGTGATCGACCATCAGGACGCGATCACCGTCACCATCGAAGCCAATACCCAGATCGGCGTGCTCGGCCAATACGGCAGCCTGCAATGGGCCCATATGGGTCGAACCACAATTGTCATTGATGTTCAGGCCGTCAGGCTGGGCGGAAAGCACAACGACTTCGGCACCCAGCTCGCGGAAAACGCTAGGTGCAACCTTGTAGGTCGCGCCATGAGCGCAGTCGATCACTATCTTCAGGCCAGAGAAGTTGGTACCGGTCGGTACGCTGCTCTTGCAAAATTCGATATAGCGGCCAGAGGCGTCGTTGATTCGCGACACTTTACCTATCTTGCTCGACTCAACGACGGTCATCGGGGTGTCGAGCAACTCTTCGATCATCAGTTCGACTTCGTCCGGCAGCTTGGTGCCCTTTCCGGAAAAGAACTTGATGCCGTTGTCGTCGTGAGGATTGTGCGAGGCACTGATCACGATACCGGCTTCAGCATGAAAGGTGCGCGTCAGGTAGGCGATCGCCGGCGTCGGCATCGGGCCCAACAGCATCACGTCAGCACCTGCCGACGTCAGCCCGGCCTCGAGCGCGGACTCGAACATGTAACCGGAAATCCGGGTGTCCTTGCCAACCAACACCTTGCAGGCGCCCATTTTTCGGAACGCCATGCCTGCGGCCCAACCAAGCTTGAGCATGAAATCAGGAGTAATCGGGTATTCGCCGACCCGACCACGAATACCGTCGGTGCCAAAATATTTTTTGCTCATAAGTGCTCCATCATTCTTATTCGGCTGATTCCACTGCGGCGATCATCCGCACCACGTCCACTGTTTCGGCTACATCATGGACGCGCAATATACGCGCACCCTTGGCCGAAGCCAGCGCCGCGAGCGCCAGACCGCCAAACAGGCGTTCTCCAACCGGGCGATTCAAGGCCTGACCTATCATGCTCTTTCGCGAAACCCCGACCAAGAGGGGCCGCCCCAAGAGATGCAGGGCTTCCATATGCTTGAACAAGCTTAGATTGTGCTGCAAGGTTTTCGCGAATCCAAAGCCAGGATCAAGAATAATCCGCTCGGCCGGAATTCCCGCTAACGCACATTGGGCCATGCGCTCAGAGAGAAACTCGCCGACCTCTTTGGTCACGTCCCCGTAGTGCGGATTATCCTGCATGTCACCCGGTTCACCGAGCATATGCATCAGACACACCGGCAATCCGGTGGCGGCTGCCGCATCCAGAGCACCGTCTCGACGTAGCGAGCGCACATCATTGATCAAACCCGCCCCGAGCCGTGCGGTTTCGCGCATGACTGCGGGAGTGGAAGTATCGACCGAAATAATGACATCCAACTCGCGACTGATGCACTCAACGATAGGCGCTACGCGCTCCAGCTCCTCAAGAGGCGAAACCGCCCTTGCTCCGGGCCGCGTCGATTCGCCACCGACATCTATCAGCGTGGCGCCCGCCGCAACCATCGACTCGGCGTGGCGCAAGGCCGCATCGAGCTGGCTGTATCGGCCGCCATCAGAAAAGGAATCGGGAGTGACATTGAGAATGCCCATGACATGCGTCTGGGCCAAATCAAGAACCCGGTTGCCGCAAGGCAACCGGGTTGAGGACTGAACAGAAGTCATTTCAAACCTTAGACGTCAGCAGCCGGACCGCCGATCGGTGTTTCCGGACGCTCATCCTGCACCACCGGAGGTGTCCCGGAAGTACCGGTGCCACCGCCCGACCAATCGCGTGGTTCGCGAGGCGTACGACCGGCCATGATGTCATCGATCTGATCGGCATCGATCGTCTCGTATTTCATCAAGGCGTCAGCCATGGCGTCGAGCTTGTCACGGTTATCCGTGAGGATCTGTTTGGCCGTGCCGTAGCACTGGTCAATGATGCTGCGCACTTCGGAGTCGATCAGCTTGGCTGTCTCACCGGAGAAGCTCGCACCCTGACCACCGCCGCCGCGACCGAGGAACACTTCGCCCTCTTCTTCGGCATACATCAACGGACCGAGTTTTTCCGACAGCCCCCACTTGGTCACCATGTTCCGCGCAATCTGGCTGGCGCGCATGATGTCGTTGGACGCGCCGGTGGTAACACCGTCGAAGCCCAAGGTCATTTCTTCAGCGATACGGCCACCGTACAGCGAGCAGATCTGGCTGATCAGTGCACGCTTGGACAGGCTGTAGCGATCTTCTTCCGGCAGGAACATGGTCACACCCAGCGCACGACCACGCGGGATAATCGACACCTTGTAGACCGGATCATGCTCTGGCACGACACGACCGACGATAGCGTGGCCTGCTTCGTGATAAGCGGTGTTCTGTTTCTCTTTTTCGGACATGACCATGGATTTGCGCTCAGCGCCCATCATGATCTTGTCCTTGGCCAGCTCGAATTCTTTCATTTCGACGATGCGCTTGCCGGTACGGGCTGCGAACAATGAAGCTTCGTTCACCAGGTTAGCCAGGTCCGCACCGGAGAAACCAGGGGTACCACGTGCGATCACTGCAGGAGCGACGTCGTCACCCATTGGCACTTTGCGCATGTGAACCTTGAGAATCTGTTCACGACCACGAATATCCGGCAGCCCGACCACAACCTGACGGTCGAAACGGCCTGGACGCAGCAACGCAGGATCCAGTACGTCAGGACGGTTGGTTGCGGCGATGACGATGATGCCGTCATTCATTTCAAAGCCATCCATCTCAACCAGCAATTGGTTGAGCGTCTGCTCGCGCTCGTCGTGACCGCCACCCATGCCGGCGCCACGGTGGCGACCGACGGCGTCGATTTCATCGATGAAGATGATGCATGGCGCGTGTTTCTTAGCCTGCTCGAACATGTCGCGAACACGACTGGCACCGACACCGACGAACATCTCGACGAAATCGGAACCGGAAATGGTAAAGAACGGCACTTTGGCTTCGCCGGCAATCGCCTTGGCCAGCAAGGTTTTACCGGTACCCGGAGGCCCCACCATCAGCACGCCGCGTGGAATGCGGCCGCCCAGGCGCTGGAACTTGCCCGGATCACGCAGGAACTCGACCAGCTCACCCACTTCTTCCTTGGCTTCGTCGCAACCGGCAACGTCACCCAAGGTGGTTTTCACCTGATCTTCGGAGAGCAGGCGCGCCTTGCTCTTGCCGAAGCTCATCGGCCCGCCCTTGCCGCCTGCACCGCCCTGCATCTGCCGCATGAAGAACATGAACACGGCGATGATCACCAGGATCGGGAAGCTTGCAACGAGGAGTTGAGTCCAGATGCTTTGCTGCTCAGGCTGCTTGCCTTCGACCACAACGTGGTTATCCACGAGGTCGCCGATCAGACCGTTGTCCTGGATGGCAGGACGAATGGTCTTGAAGCTGTCGCCATCGTTGCGTTTGCCGGTAATCACATAGCCGTCAACCGCTACGCGCTCGACCTTGCCATCCTTGACCTGCTGGATGAAGTCGGAATAGTTGAGGGTCTGCGGCTCGTTAGGGCTGGAGAAGTTGTTCATCACTGTCACCAGGACAGCCGCGATGATCAACCACAGGATCAGATTCTTTGCCATATCGTTCAATTAACTACCCTCTGAAGCAAGCTCCGCTAATGGCGCGCGCTTCGCATGATATTCACCGGCCTAACTTACTACATTACCTACGACTCTGGCAGGCGCCGTCTGTAACCCTTTGTGAAACACTTTCTACACAATATTCGCTAATGCTCACGGGGCGAAATACGAAAAACCTATCGACCCGCAAAAAAACCTCGATTTACTCACTCCGGCCGCGGTAGCCCCAAGCCAGCATGTATTGCTCGCGGGAACTGCCGCGGGAAGAGTCCGGCTTGATCATCTGGACCTTGTCGAATTTCTGACGAGCGTCCTTCACGTAAGCATCAAACCCTTCGCCCTGAAACACCTTGATCACGAAATTACCACCCGGTTTGAGTATCCGAGCCGCCAGATCAAGAGCCAGCTCACATAGAAACATGGCTTTTGGCATGTCCACCTCAGGCGTACCACTCATATTGGGGGCCATATCGGAAATCACAAGGTCCACCTGCGAATTACCCACGGCTTCAAGGATCTGAGCGAGCACTTCGTCCTGGGTAAAGTCACCCTGGATGAAAGTCACGTCCGGAATGCTGTCCATTTCCAGGATGTCCGAGGCGATTAGACGCCCCTGACCACCGATCAGCCGACTAGTGACCTGCGACCAGCCGCCGGGCGCCGCTCCCAGATCGACAACGCTCATACCCGGACGGATCAGTTTGTATTTCTCCTGGACCTCCAGAAGCTTGTAACTCGCACGCGAGCGATAACCATCCTTCTGCGCCTGCTTCACATAGGGATCATTGACATGTCTTTGCAGCCATTTAAGGCTTGTCTTGGAACGGGCCACGGGCCACCTCGAAAATAAAACGGGTCGTGATTAACTGGGCGGTCCGGGACTCGCTCGGGTAAACTGGCCGCCGCTTTTTACAAGATCAGACGCAGGGGTCAGATTATGCCGCTCACTCAAGAGCAGAAGAAACAGTACAAATCCATTGGCCACCATCTGAAACCAGTTTTGATTGTGGCTGACAACGGTTTGACTGAAGGTGTGTTAGCCGAACTTGAACGCGCTTTGGCGGATCACGAGCTGATTAAAATCAAGCTCAACATCCTCGATCGCGAGTCGCGCCTGGCGAACATTGCAGAACTGTGCAAGGTCGGCAAAGCGGACCTGGTTCAGGTCATCGGCAAGATGGCACTGATTTATCGCAAGAACTTCAGCGTCAACAAGCAGCTGTCGAACGTTCATCGCTTCAAGTGATGGCAAGGGTCAAGGGTGTGCTTCGCGCACCCTGCCACTCCATCCAGGCACCGGCTGCAACACCAGCACCAGCCCGGAAAGCCCCAGAACCAGATAGCTGAACACCTGCCAACGCACTGCATCCGGCCAACCGACTCGCACCGCGAAAAACATCCCGCACGCATACAGTGCCATCAGCAGCATTTGCCCGCGAATATCGCGCCATAGACTGGCAAGGCCCTCGGCCTGAACCAGCACCAAAGCCTGAAAAATCACGCACGCTGTGGCGAATCCCACCATCAGCGTATTCAGCACGCCTGCAATTTCGTCGATCAGCAGCGGCGCCAGGCCTATCTGGCCCAGCACCGGCAGCAGACCAATGTGTAACAGCCACAAGCCACCCACCCATAACATCTGGGCCAGCTGCCAAAGCATGGCGCCCGCACGGAGCGGGCGCCGTCTTTCAGATGTGGCGGACTTCGACAATCTCGTACTCGATAACGCCACCCGGCGTTTTCACGGCAACCACATCACCCTCTTCCTTGGCGATCAAGGCGCGGGCCAGTGGAGAGCCGACCGAAATCTTGCCGAGTTTGAAGTCAGCCTCATCCTCACCCACGATGTGGTAAGTGACGCTTTCATCAGTCTCGACGTTGGCGATTTCAACGGTAGTGCCGAAAATCACTTTGCCGGTGTGAGGAATGGTCGTGACGTCGATGATGACCTGATTCTGAATCCGGCCCTCGATGTCACGAATCCGCGCCTCAACCATCCCCTGCTGCTCGCGGGCCGCGTGGTATTCGGCGTTTTCCTTCAAGTCACCCAACTCGCGGGCCGTGCCGATATCCTGGCTGAGCTTCGGACGGACGACCTTGGTCAGGTGAGCGTGTTCTTCTTCCAGGGCTTTCGCGCCCTGGACGGTCATTGGGTACTTGATCATGCCTTCAATCCTGCGTGTAGATCCTGCAAGCGGCGCACGGTCTTCTCGGGACCGAACTTCAGCGCTTCGCAGATGGCTTCGCCAGCAGCAATGGTGGTGGTGCAGTAGATCTTGTGCTGCAAGGCATTACGACGAATGGAGTACGAGTCGGCGATCGACTGACGACCTTCGGTGGTGTTGATGATCAGGGTGACTTCGTCATTCTTGATCATGTCGACCACGTGCGGACGACCTTCAGTCACCTTGTTCACACGACGCACTTTCAGGCCTGCCGCTTCGATCAGCTTGGCAGTCCCGGCAGTGGCGACCACTTCGAAGCCCAAGTTGATCAGATCACGGGCCACGCCTGCAACCAGTGGCTTGTCATCATCGCGCACGCTGATGAACGCGGTGCCGCCGGTCGGCAGCACTTCGCTGGCGCCCATCTGGGCCTTAGCGAACGCTTCGCCGAAGGTGTCGCCCACGCCCATCACTTCACCGGTGGACTTCATCTCTGGGCCCAGGATCGGGTCCACACCAGGGAATTTGGCGAATGGGAACACCGCCTCTTTCACGCTGTAGAAGTTCGGAATGATTTCTTTGGTGAAGCCGATTTCTTTCAGGGTTTTACCGGCCATGACGCGAGCCGCGATCATTGCCAGGGAAACACCGATGCACTTGGACACGAACGGTACGGTACGGGAAGCGCGCGGGTTGACTTCGATGACGTAGATGTCTTCGCCTTGCAACGCCAACTGAACGTTCATCAGGCCGACAACGCCCAGTTCCAGGGCCATTTTCTTGACCTGTTCGCGCATTTCGTCCTGGATGTGCGCCGGCAGCGAGTACGGCGGCAGGGAGCATGCGGAGTCACCTGAGTGAACGCCGGCCTGCTCGATGTGCTGCATGATCGCGCCGATCACCACGTCGGTGCCGTCGCAGACCGCATCCACGTCCATTTCGATGGCGCAGTTGAGGAAGTGGTCAAGCAGCACCGGGCTGTCGTTGGACACTTTCACCGCGTCACGCAGGTAGCGCTTGAGCTCTTCTTCTTCGTAGACGATTTCCATCGCGCGGCCGCCCAAAACATAGGACGGACGAACCACCAGTGGGTAACCGATCTTGGCCGCGGCACGAATCGCTTCGTCTTCGCTGCGCACGGTGGCGTTTGGCGGCTGACGCAGGTTCAGACGCTCAACCATTTGCTGGAAGCGCTCACGGTCTTCGGCTCGGTCGATGGCGTCAGGGCTGGTGCCGATGATCGGTACGCCGGCTTCTTCCAGGGCACGCGCCAGTTTCAGCGGGGTTTGGCCGCCATACTGGACGATCACACCTTTTGGCTTCTCGACTCGGCAGATTTCCAGCACGTCTTCCAGGGTCACTGGCTCGAAGTACAGGCGATCAGAGGTGTCGTAGTCGGTGGAAACGGTTTCCGGGTTGCAGTTGACCATGATGGTCTCGTAACCGTCTTCGCGCAGGGCCAGTGCCGCGTGTACGCAGCAGTAGTCGAACTCGATGCCCTGGCCGATACGGTTTGGACCGCCGCCGAGGATCATGATCTTGTCGCGACCCGACGGCGCTGCTTCGCACTCTTCCTCGTAAGTCGAGTACATGTAGGCGGTGTCGGTGGCGAACTCGGCCGCGCAGGTGTCAACGCGCTTGTAGACCGGGAAGATCTCGAGCTTGTGACGGTGGCGACGCAGAGCTTTCTCGGTCACGCCCAGCAGCTTGGCCAGACGCATGTCGGAGAAGCCTTTGCGCTTGAGCTTGAACATCAGGTCGCGGTCGATGCTGGCCAGACCCAGGGTCTTGACCTTCTCTTCGTCCTTGATCAGATCTTCGATCTGCACCAGGAACCACGGGTCGATCATGTTCATGCCGAAGATGTCTTCGACCGACAGGCCCGCGCGGAACGCGTCAGCCACGTACCAGATACGCTCGGCGCCCGGCACGGTCAGCTCGCGCTTGAGGATGCTCATGCTTTCCGGATTGCTCAGGTCGAGCTTCTCGTCCAGGCCGCAAACGCCTACTTCCAGACCGCGCAGGGCTTTCTGCAGGGACTCCTGGAAGGTCCGGCCGATGGCCATGACTTCACCGACCGACTTCATTTGAGTGGTCAGGCGCGCGTCGGCTTTCGGGAATTTCTCGAAGGCGAAGCGTGGCAGCTTGGTCACGACGTAGTCGATCGACGGCTCGAAGGAGGCCGGAGTAGCGCCGCCGGTGATTTCGTTCTGCAGTTCGTCCAGGGTGTAGCCGATCGCCAGCTTGGCAGCGATACGCGCAATCGGGAAACCAGTGGCTTTCGAGGCCAGGGCCGAAGAGCGGGATACACGGGGGTTCATCTCGATCACGACCATACGGCCAGTATCGGGGCAGATGCCAAACTGAACGTTGGAGCCGCCGGTTTCCACGCCGATCTCACGCAGCACCGCCAGGGAGGCGTTACGCATGATCTGGTATTCCTTGTCCGTCAGGGTTTGTGCCGGAGCAACGGTGATCGAGTCACCGGTGTGCACGCCCATCGGGTCAAAGTTTTCGATGGAGCAGACGATGATGCAGTTGTCCTTCTTATCGCGGACAACCTCCATCTCGTACTCTTTCCAGCCGATCAGGGATTCGTCGATCAGCAGCTCTTTGGTCGGCGACAGATCGAGACCACGGGCGCAGATTTCTTCGAACTCTTCGCGGTTGTAAGCGATACCGCCACCGGTGCCGCCCATCGTGAAGGAAGGACGGATGATGCATGGGAAGCCGAGCTTTTCGAGGACCGCGTTAGCCTCTTCCATGCTGTGGGCGATACCCGAACGCGGGCAGTCCAGGCCGATGGATTTCATCGCCTTGTCGAAACGCGAGCGGTCTTCAGCTTTGTCGATGGTGTCAGCGTTGGCGCCGATCATCTCTACGCCGAACTTCTCCAGAACGCCTTCGCGCTCCAGATCCAGTGCGCAGTTCAGAGCGGTCTGGCCACCCATGGTCGGCAGCAGCGCGTCCGGACGCTCTTTCTCGATGATCTTGGCAACGGTCTGCCATTTGATCGGCTCGATGTACGTGGCGTCAGCCATGTCCGGGTCGGTCATGATGGTCGCCGGGTTGGAGTTCACCAGGATGACGCGGTATCCCTCTTCGCGCAGGGCTTTGCAGGCCTGGGCGCCGGAGTAGTCGAATTCGCAGGCCTGGCCGATCACGATCGGGCCAGCGCCGAGAATCAGGATGCTTTTTATGTCTGTACGTTTTGGCATGGGTTTGTCACTCAAATCCGCAGGTCAGTCGGCAAGCCGTCTTGTTCAATCTGTGAAGCCTTGAGGGGGGCCGCCGGTGTTCGGGACCGCCCCTCAAGCTATGCAACATCAAGGCGAGCGATTAGCGTCGCTTGGCCATTTCGTTGATGAAGCGATCGAACAATGGCGCTACGTCGTTCGGGCCAGGGCTGGCTTCAGGGTGACCCTGGAAGCTGAAGGCGCTCTTGTCGGTACGTTCGATGCCTTGCAGGGTGCCGTCGAACAGCGACTTGTGAATCGCGCGAACGTTGGCTGGCAGGGTCGCTTCGTCTACCGCAAAACCGTGGTTCTGGCTGGTGATCATCACCACACCGCTGTCCAGGTCCTGGACCGGGTGGTTGGCACCGTGGTGGCCATGACCCATTTTCAGGGTCTTGGCGCCGGAGGCCAGGGCCAGTAGTTGGTGGCCAAGGCAGATGCCGAATACCGGAATTTCGGTTTCGAGCACGTCCTTGATCGCCTGGATCGCGTAGTCGCAAGGCTCCGGATCACCAGGGCCGTTGGACAGGAACACGCCGTCAGGCTTCATCGCCAGAACGTCGGCGGCTGGCGTTTGCGCCGGCACTACGGTCACGCGGCAACCGCGCTCGACCAGCATGCGCAGGATGTTCAGCTTGACGCCGTAGTCGTAGGCCACCACGTGATACGGCAGCTCGGAGGCGTCGATAGTCGCGTGGCTGTCGGTTTTCAGGTCCCAGACAGTCGAGCGCCATTCGTACTGCTCTTTGGTGCTGACGACTTTCGCCAGGTCCATGCCTTTGAGACCAGGGAAACCCTGGGCTGCGGCGATGGCGGCTTCTTCGGAGATGTTGTCACCGGCCATGATGCAGCCGTTCTGCGCGCCTTTCTCACGCAGGATGCGCGTCAGGCGACGGGTGTCGATACCGGCGATGGCCACAACGTTGTTGGCTTTCAGGTAATCGGACAGGGACATCGTGTTACGCCAGTTGCTCGCAACCAGCGGCAGGTCACGGATGACCAGGCCAGCGGACCATACGCGGTCGGACTCGGCGTCTTCCGGCGTGGTGCCGGTGTTGCCGATGTGCGGGTAAGTCAGGGTAACGATCTGTTGGGCGTAGGAAGGATCGGTAAGGATTTCCTGATAGCCGGTCATGGCGGTATTGAACACCACCTCACCAACGGTTTGACCGTCGGCTCCAATTGCTTCGCCGCGAAAAATGCTGCCATCAGCAAGGGCGAGTATGGCTGGCTTAGTCAAGAAGACCTCCCGTAAATAAAGCCTGAAAGGGCGATCGCAGGTGTAAAAAAGCGGAGTGACGTATGGACACGTCACCCCGCTCATTCACTGAATTATTCTGCGCGCTTTTAGTGAACACACTAAAGCTGTAGCTTACAGAAAAAGGCATTTTTGGTCTACCGCCAATGAGCCTTAAAGGCCGGAGAATGCGACAGGACGTCGCTTGGCGGAGTAAAACCGGGCTCAAACGCTGTGTTTGAACCCGATTTCAGGCACTTCTTAACGCAGGTCGAGCACGTCTTGCATGTCATAAAGGCCAGGCTCGCGACCGTCCAGCCACAAAGCAGCGCGTACGGCCCCCTTGGCGAAGGTCATGCGACTGGACGCTTTGTGCGTGATTTCGACACGCTCACCATCGGCGGCGAACAGCACGGTGTGATCACCAACGATATCACCGGCACGCACCGTGGCGAAGCCAATGGTTTCGCGAGCACGAGCACCGGTCTGACCTTCACGACCGTAGACCGCCACTTTCTTCAGATCACGCCCCAGCGCATCGGCAATCACTTCACCCATGCGCACGGCAGTACCAGACGGCGCATCAACCTTATGCCGATGGTGGGCTTCAGTGATTTCGATATCGACATCATCACCCAACACACGCGCAGCGGTGTCGAGCAGCTTCAGGCACAGGTTGACGCCGACACTGAAGTTCGCCGCAAAGACAATCGGAATGTCCTTGCCCGCTTCCGCCAGCAGCTGCTTCTCTTCAACGCTGAAACCGGTGGTACCGATGATCATCGCTTTATGATGCTTGCGGCAGAACGCGAGGTTCTTCAGGGTCACCGTCGGATGCGTGAAGTCGATCAGCACGTCGAACTCGTCGACCACGCGATCCAGATCACCCGACAACGGCACACCAATACGACCCAGCGCAGCCAGCTCACCGGCATCGGCGCCGACCAGCGAGCTGTCCGGACGATCAATGGCCGCCGTCAGACCGGCGCCCGGCTGTTGCTGCACGGCTTCGATCAGGGTTTTGCCCATGCGCCCGGCGGCGCCCATCACTGCAATACGTCGCATGCCTGTCTCCTTACAAATCGCCGAAGAAGCGCTTCACGCCTTCGAACCAACCGGTGGTTTTCGGCGAATGGCTGTTGTCGTCTGCCAGCGAGCTGCGGAACTCTTCCAGCAATTCGCGCTGACGACGGCCCAGGTTGACCGGGGTTTCGACCGCCACACGGCACATCAAGTCACCGGCACCGCCGCCACGCACGGGCGCAACGCCTTTGCCGCGAACACGGAACTGCTTGCCGGTCTGGGTCCCTTCAGGGATTTTCAGTTTGACTCGACCATCAAGGGTCGGAATCTCCAGCTCGCCGCCCAGCGCAGCATCAACGAAGCTGATAGGCACTTCGCAGAACAGGTGCTTGCCGTCACGCTGGAAGATCGCGTGCTCGCGCACATTGATCACCACGTACAGGTCGCCCGTCGGACCGCCCTGCGCACCCGCCTCGCCTTCGCCGGACAGACGAATGCGATCACCGGTATCGACACCGGCCGGCACTTTCACCGAAAGGGTTTTGTACTCTTCCACACGGCCTTCGCCGTTGCAGGAGTTGCACGGGTCGGAAATGATTTTGCCTTGGCCATGGCAACGCGGGCAGGTCTGCTGCACCGAGAAGAAGCCCTGCTGCATGCGCACCTGGCCGATACCACCGCACGTCGGGCAGGTGACTGGCGAGGAGCCTTTTTTGGCACCCGAGCCGTCGCACGGTTTGCAGTTGACCAGTGTCGGAACGCGGATATTCACCGTCGTGCCGCGCACCGCTTCTTCCAGGTTCAGCTCCAGGGTGTAGCGCAAGTCGCTGCCGCGCTGGGCGCCGCCACGAGAACCGCCGCGACCGCCACCGAAGAAGTCACTGAAGACATCACCAAAGATGTCGGAGAAGTTCTGACCACCAAACCCGGCACCGCCGCCACCCATGCTCGGGTCGACGCCGGCATGACCGTACTGATCGTACGCCGCGCGCTTGCTGGAATCGGACAGCACTTCGTAGGCCTCGTTGGCCTCTTTGAACATCTCTTCCGACGCTTTGTCGTCAGGATTACGGTCCGGGTGGTGCTTCATCGCCAGGCGACGGTAGGCCTTTTTCAGGTCCGCTTCGCTTGAGCCACGCTCAACACCCAATACTTCGTAATAGTCACGCTTTGCCATAAGTCTTTGCACTCTTAAGGACGTTCGGCAAACCCCTCCTGAGCCTCGCCAAACTCGTTGAGCCCCAATACAGGCCCGGACCCAACTCACGTCAATTCAACGATCCTGGTCTTTGATTCAATGCGGTACTTTCGGCTCGAAAAGCAGGAGCATTCCCGGCCATACCATCAGCATCCGAGCGTTGTCGCATGCTGTAAAAATTCGCTAACTCCAGACACGCCAACGCGGGAGCAAGCTCCCGCGCGGCGACATCCTACCAGTCACCGCCTGAAGGCAGTCAACCGGGCGACCAACAACTTACTTGTGGTCTTTGACTTCTTCGAACTCGGCATCGACAACGTCATCAGCCTTTTCAGCCTTGTCGTCCTGCGGTGCCGCGCCTTCAGCAGGCTGAGCCTGTTCGGCGTACATCTTCTGCGCCACTGGAGCGGAGACTTTCGACAGCTCTTCAACCTTGGCTTCGATTGCAGCCTTGTCGTCGCCTTTGACAGCGGCTTCCAGGGCAACAACAGCGGCTTCGATTGCAGTCTTCTCTTCAGCAGTCACCTTATCGCCAGCATCAGCGACCATTTTGCGCGTCGAGTGAACCAGTGCATCACCCTGGTTACGGGCAGCGGCCAGCTCTGCGAACTTGCTGTCTTCCTCGGCGTTGGCTTCAGCATCGCGAATCATCTGCTGAATCTCTTCCTCGGACAGACCCGAGTTGGCCTTGATCACGATCGACTGAGTCTTGCCGGTGGCCTTGTCTTTGGCGCCTACGTGCAGGATGCCGTTGGCGTCGATGTCAAAGGTCACTTCAATTTGTGGCACGCCACGTGGTGCTGGTGGAATCTCGGCCAGGTCGAACTTGCCCAGGGACTTGTTCTGAGCGGCTTGCTTACGCTCGCCCTGCAGTACGTGAATGGTCACGGCGCCCTGGTTGTCGTCGGCAGTCGAGAACACTTGCGATTTCTTGGTAGGAATCGTGGTGTTTTTCTCGATCAGCGCGGTCATCACGCCACCCATGGTTTCGATACCCAGGGTCAGCGGGCTGACGTCGAGCAGCAGAACGTCTTTCACGTCACCAGCCAATACGGCGCCCTGGATCGCAGCACCCATGGCAACAGCTTCGTCCGGGTTAACATCTTTACGAGCTTCTTTACCGAAGAACTCGGTCACCAGCTTCTGAACCAGTGGCATACGGGTCTGACCACCTACCAGGATCACGTCGTTGATCGCGCCAACGTCGATACCGGAGTCTTTCAGAGCGATGCGGCAAGGTTCGATGGTGCGCTGAACCAGGTCTTCTACCAGCGCTTCGAGCTTGGCGCGGGAGATTTTCACGTTCAAGTGCTTGGGACCGGTGGCATCTGCAGTGATGTACGGCAGGTTCACGTCGGTCGACATGCTCGAGGACAGTTCGATCTTGGCTTTTTCAGCGGCTTCTTTCAGGCGCTGCATGGCCAGCGGATCACCTTTAAGGTTCATGCCGCTTTCTTTCTTGAACTCGTCGACGAGGTAGTCGATCAGACGAATGTCAAAGTCTTCACCGCCCAGGAACGTGTCACCGTTGGTGGCCAACACTTCGAACTGGTGCTCGCCATCGACTTCAGCGATTTCGATAACGGAAACGTCGAAAGTACCGCCGCCCAAGTCGTAAACGATCACAGTGTGATCGCCCTTCGCCTTGTCCATACCGTAAGCCAGAGCGGCTGCGGTTGGTTCGTTGATGATGCGTTTTACGTCCAGGCCAGCAATACGGCCGGCGTCTTTGGTGGCTTGACGCTGGCTGTCGTTGAAGTAGGCCGGAACGGTGATCACCGCTTCAGTCACTGGCTCGCCGAGGTAGTCTTCGGCGGTCTTCTTCATTTTCTTCAGAATTTCAGCCGAGATCTGTGGCGGCGACATTTTCTGGCCGTTCACTTCTACCCACGCGTCGCCGTTGTCAGCCTTGGCGATTTTGTAAGGCACCATCTTGATGTCTTTCTGAACGACTTCTTCGTCGAACTTACGACCGATCAGACGCTTCACCGCGTACAGGGTGTTATGCGGATTGGTCACAGCCTGACGCTTGGCCGACTGGCCAACCAGGATTTCGCCATCGTTGGCGTAAGCGATGATCGACGGCGTGGTACGCGCGCCTTCAGCGTTTTCAATAACTTTGGCTTTGCCGTTTTCCATCACGGAGACGCAGGAGTTGGTAGTCCCCAGGTCGATACCGATAATTTTGCCCATGTTCACTCTCCCGAAACTTTGGATTTGGTTGCCGCAGCAGTGGTGGCTAACTGCGGTAGCACTTAAACGCTTGACTTCTAAATGGGGGCCTTGCGGCTAATTTCAAGCCTGCTCATCAATAGAAGGCGAAACTGGCGCAGGGGCCTTGCTGACCACAACCATGGCCGGGCGCAGCAGACGACCGTTGAGCTGATAACCTTTCTGGAACACCTTGAGAACGCTGTTCGGCTCTACGTCGGCGCTTTCCTGCATGGCCATCGCCTGATGAAGAACGGCGTTGAACGGTTCGCCATGCGGATCGATCGCTTCCAGCTGATAACGCTTCAGGGTGTCCTGGAACATTTTCAGAGTCAGCTCGATGCCTTCGCGCATTGGACGGATGCTTTCGTCATCCGGGTTGGACAACTCCAGACCCCGCTCCAGGCTGTCGATAATCGGCAACAAATCGCCCGCAAATTTTTCCAGGGCGAATTTGTGCGCTTTTTCTACATCTTGCTCGGCGCGACGGCGGACGTTCTGCAGATCAGCCGCTACACGCAAAGCTTGATCATGAGCGCCAGCCAATTGCTCTTCGAGCACTTGTACACGAGCCGCCAGCTCATCACCCGAATCCTGGGCAGCCTGATCGGCGTCTAGATTTTGCGTATCCACTGTCTGTTCGTCAGCCATAGAATTCTCCTTTCAATAACGTCCGCGAGCTCAACTCGCGCTTCTGTCCCGGTATATGGGGCCGCAAAAATCAGCTTCAAGGGGTGGACTGCGATTAACCCTACAAAAAACGCTGCATTGCGATTGCTCGACGGACCAAGCATTTCGTCAGACCGAGCAAATCGAGCTAAGAGGGGGCATTGTCAGCCGCAAATAAAACACTGTATAAATAACCAGACCTAAAGCCTGGGAGCGGCCTTTATGCTGGTGCACCTGTCCGTACATAACTACGCCATCGTTGAACATCTCGATCTCGAACTCGATCGCGGGATGAGCGTGATAACCGGGGAAACCGGCGCCGGCAAGTCGATCATGCTCGACGCCCTCGGCCTGACCCTGGGCGATCGCGCCGACAGCGGCGTGGTCCGTCCCGGCGCCGACAAGGCCGACATCCTCGCAACCTTCGACCTGGTCGACATCCCGGAAGCCAGCGCCTGGCTGGCCGAACGCGATCTGGAGAGCGATGGCCCGTGCATCCTGCGTCGGGTGATCACCGCCGAAGGACGCTCGCGCGGCTATATAAACGGCACGCCCTGCCCGCTCGGAGATCTCAAGGCCCTCGGCGAACTGCTGATCGATATCCACAGTCAGCACGAACACCAATCCCTGCTCAAGACCGACACCCACCGCCGCCTGCTGGACGAATACGCCGGCGCCACCGACCTTGCCCGCCAGGTACAACTGGCAGCCCAACGCTGGCGCCAGACTCGCCAGGAGCTGGAGCGTCTCTCCAATTCCGGCGACGAGCAGCGCGCTCGCCATCAATTACTCAGCTATCAACTTGAAGAACTGGAAAACCTCGGTCTCGGCGAAAACGAGCTGGAGCAACTGGAACAGGAACACAAGAACCTCACCAACGCCGAAACCCTGCTGGGTATCTGCCGGCAAGTGGTCGAGCAATGCAGCGAAAGTGATTCCGGGAATGTCCTGAACGCGCTGACCGCCAGCCTTAATCGTCTATCGAGCGTCAATAACTCGATCGGCGCACTGGGCGAAGCCAGCAGCCTGCTGACCAGCGCACAGATACAGGTTGAAGAAGCCGTCGGTGAACTGAACCGCTTCCTCGACAATTTCGACGCCGACCCGGCACGACTCCAGTACCTGGAAGAACGCCTGGACGCGATCTACACCATGGCGCGCAAGCATCGCATCCGGCCGACCGAGGTCGCGGAGATGCAGCAGCGTTTGCTGGATGAAATCGAAACCCTGAACGCCAACGACGAATCCATCGAGCGACTGAGCGATGAGCTGGCTTCTTATGCCCGTCATTATCAGGAGAAGGCTCGGGAGCTAAGTGATTTGCGTCATCAAGCCTCGAACAGCCTGGCCAGTGCAGTGGAGCAGGAAATCCAGCGCCTGGGCATGCCCGGTGGGCGCTTCACCATCGAATTACGCCCAAACAGCAGCGATGAACTGCTGCCTAATGGACTTGAGCAGGTAGAGTTGCTGGTCAGCGCTAACCCCGGCCAGCCATTGAAAGCCTTGGCCAAAGTCGCTTCAGGCGGTGAGTTGTCGCGGATCAGCCTGGCTATCCAGGTGATCACCGCGCAGACCTCGCGCGTACCGACGCTGGTGTTCGACGAAGTGGACGTGGGCATCGGCGGCCCAACTGCCGAAATCGTTGGCCAATTGCTGCGTCGCCTTGGTGAGCGCGGACAGGTGCTGACGGTGACTCACTTGCCGCAAGTGGCCGCTCAGGGCCATCAACATCTGTTCGTGCACAAGGTGCGCGGCGAGGAGGCAACCCACACGGCTGTTTCCAAGTTGAGCAAGAATGATCGCGTCGAAGAAGTGGCGCGGATGCTGGGCGGCATCGACCTGACCAAGGAATCCCTGGCTCACGCGAAAAAAATGGTCGTCACCGCAAAAATTTGAGAACGGCAGAAAGCACGAAGGCGACCACGGGGTCGCCTTCGCTCGTTTCGCGAATGTGAAATTCGCGCGACATGCTTACTTTTTCTTGCGCACGTACAGCACCAGATTGTGATCAACCATCTCGAAGCCGTACTTGTCGACGATGGCTTTCTGCAGGCGCTCGATTTCTTCGTCGAAGAATTCGATCACTTCGCTGGTTTCGACGTTGACCATATGGTCGTGATGCTTGCCGTCATCCAGCTCGAAGACCGCATGGCCTCCGTCGAAGTTGTGCCGCACCACAAGGCCAGCTGCCTCGAACTGAGTCAGTACACGGTAAACCGTGGCCAGACCGACGTCCTCACCAGCCTCCATCAGCGCCTTGTAAACATCCTCGGCACTCATGTGGCGTTGCTCGGCGGAATCGAGCATTTGCAGAATTTTGACCCGTGGAAGGGTCACTTTGAGGCCGGCTTTGCGTAGTTCGCTATTTTCAACCATGGTCAGCTTTCTCGCGATGCTGCTTCGCAGCTTCTCTTAATGCGGGTATGATCGGCGTTTACGTTGTCCCAGCCAAGATAGTGGAAGTCGCCCACCGATGCAAAACACCAAGCTCTTGCTAACCAGTTTCACCTTTGTGGGACTGCTCGCACTCGCCGGTTGTTCATTCCCCGGGGTTTACAAAATCGACATCCAGCAGGGCAATGTCGTCACGCAGGACATGATAAACCAGTTACGCCCGGGAATGACCCGTAAGCAAGTACGGTTTATCATGGGCAACCCCCTGCTGACCGACACGTTCCATGCCGATCGCTGGGATTATCTGTACAGCCTGCAACCGGGTGGCGGTGAACGCCAACAGGAACGCATTAGCGTTATCTTCAACCCAAATGACCAGCTTGTCAGCCTCTCTGGTGATTTCATGCCAGGCGTAAGCCGCGACGAAGCCATTCTCGGCAAGGACAGTGGCACGACAGTCACTGCACCGGCAGAAAATGCCGAGAAGCCGAAACCGGAAAAACCGGTCAAGCCAGGTTCGTTGCTGGACCAGATCCAGAAGGACGTAGACGGCGTAGAAACCGTTCCGGTCCCGACGCCAGAACCGCTCGATACTTCGCCGCAATAATTTGCGACGCAATAAAATGTATGGTCAGCCCATCTCCTGCAACCTCATGGGCTGTTTTCGGTAAAGCTGGCTTGCGCTAATGTATCCGGGCTCATTGTGAGCGTTGCTGCAACAACGCTCGGCCCTCGATGAGTAGCCGCTCCCGACTGTCCTGAAAAAACCCTCAGCCTCTAAAGCTGATTTTATTGCCAGGTTCTCAGTCGGGCCGTTTGCCGTTTACTGTCATCAGTCAGTGACGTCGCAAAAGCCGGTAGTAAAGCTGTACGTTCAAGCGTTCGGATGTGGGTCGTACTGGCCGCCTTTGGCCAGTACCGCCCACACGATTCGCGCCAGTTTGTTCGCCAGCGCGCACGCGACAACATTGGAGTGTCGACGCGTCAGAAGCTCCCGAACCCAAGGCCCAATGGCGTCTTCCCGCTTATCGATATGCTGCATGATGGATCGCGCGCCCTGCACCAGCAGTTGGCGGATGTGCTTGTCGCCTCGCTTGCTGATCCCCAGAAGCACTGTCTTTCCGCCCGTCGAATATTGCCTCGGCACCAGCCCTAGCGAAGCGGCAAAATCGCGTCCACTTCGATAGTTCGACGCATCGCCTACATCGGCCAATACCGCACTGGCGGTGATGGGACCGATGCCAGGAATACTCTGCAAACGACTCCCGGCATCGTCTTCTTTCAACTGTTGCTTCAGATCGGACTCGATGTCCTTGATTTCATCATTCAGCTGTTGAATTTGATGATGGAGACGCATCACTACGCCCTTTAGGCGCAACGGAACCGGGTGCTGCGGGTCGTCCAACAGCGCCGGCACGCGGTGCAACGCAGCGGCACCTATAGGCAGGCTGATCCCGAACTCCAGCAGAAAGCCATGAATCTGGTTGGTCGCGACGGTTCGCTGGCCAATCAAAGATTTACGGACACGATGCAGGGCTGAAAGCGTTTGTTGCTCTGCGGTTTTGATCGAGCAGAAGCGCATCGCGGGGCGGCTCGCCGCCTCGCAAATCGCTTCGGCATCAATGAAGTCGTTTTTGTTGCCTTTGACGAACGGTTTGACGTGCTGCGGGGCGATCAGCTTCACCTCGTGGCCCAATGCACCGATCTGTCGAGCCAGCCAGTGGGCGCCACCGCACGACTCCATCACCACCGTGCAGGCCGGTAACTGGGCCAATGTGCTGAGCAATTGGCCGCGGTTGGTTTTCTTGCGCAATACCTGATGACCTTTGGCGTCCTGGCCATGTAGGTGGAAACTGTGTTTGCCAATGTCGATACCGAGAAGCGTCATCGTGTTCATGAGAGATCCTCCGCCGAAAACGAGAAAAGCCCTGCAAGCGTAAACCTGCAGGGCTTCTCGGTCAGGCTGACCATCTCATTAAACCCGGAATTTCCGGGTTTTTTATTGTCTGGCGTTTGGGCGATTCACTGATTCCGGGCTTTGGCCTCGGCAGCCTTGGCGGCACGCAGCCGACGAACCTCTTTCGGATCGGCCAGCAATGGCCGGTATATCTCGATGCGATCACCCGCCTGGACAGGACGATCGTTTGCATCAGTGATCACTTTACCGAAAATCCCCACCGGGCAATCCGTCAGATCAAGCTCCGCAAAGGTTTCGCCAACGCCCGATTTCAGCAAAGCCGCGCGCACGGTCGTTCCTGCCGGCACCGTCACAGAGAGAAGCTCCTGACGATCAACTGCGGCGTAGACCACCTCGACGTCAACCATCGACTCAACCATGCATTTGTTTGGCGCGCTGGCAAAACGCATCCACCAACGTATTCGCTGCCTGATTGAACAGCGGCCCCAAGGTCGCGCGGACAATCGGCCCGGCGTAATCGAACGACAGGTCCAGACTGATCTTGCAGGCCTTTTCGCCCAACGGCTTGAACACCCAAATGCCATGCAGCTGGGTGAAAGGACCTTCCTCAAGGTTCATCTCGATCGAATGACCGGGCACTAACGTGTTTCTGGTGACGAAATGCTGACTCAACCCGCCCTTGGCCACTCCGACGCTCGCGCGCATGTGCTCGGGTGTGCTTTCCAGCACTTCGGCGGTCGAACACCACGGCAGGAATTCCGGGTAACGCGCCACGTCATTGACCAGGTCATAAAGCGCTTGCGCCGGATATGGCAGCAACGCCGAACGTTGAATGTGTGTCGTCATGTAAGCGTCACTTCCACAGCTGTGCGGCAAACACTACGAGAATGCCGATGGGCGCCACATAGCGCATCAAGAACAGGGACAGACCGAACAATATGGGACTGCGGATCGATAGTTCATCGCGTACTGCTTCACGGCCCATGATCCAGCCTGCAAAGACCACGAAACACAAACCACCCAGTGGCAACATGATCCGCGAAGTAAAGAAATCGATCACGCCAAAGAAGTCCAAGCCGCTGGCCGCACCCCATTGATAGAGATGGAACATCCCGCCTTCGTTCACGAAAAATTTGGCTTCCTTCCAGATATTGAAGGAAAACACCGTGCCCAGCCCCACGAACCAGCAGATAAACGCCAGCCAGAAAGTCACCCAGGCGCGGCTGATTTTCGTACGCTCGACCAGGTAAGCCACCATCGGCTCAAGCAGGGAAATCGCCGAACTCCAGGCTGCCACCGCGACCAGTACGAAGAACACTACGCCCATCAACTGGCCGAACGCCACGTTGCCGAAGGCAAACGGCAGGCTGACGAACATCAGGCCCGGGCCTTCGCTCGGGTTGAGGCCTGCAGCGAACACAATCGGAAACAATGCCAGACCGGCCACCAGCGAAACGAAGGTATCGAGCAGCGCCACACCGACCACGGTGCCGGAGATGGATGAATGCTTCGGCATGTAAGCGCCGTAAATCATGATCGAACCAACACCCACGCTCAGGGAGAAGAACGCGTGCCCCATGGCCGGCAACAAGCCGTCGAGGACTTTTTCCGGGTGGAAGTCGAACATGAAATGCACGCCCTCCATGAAATGCCCGGTGGTCATGCTATAGCCCAGCAGCACCAGAATCATCACAAAGAGCAGCGGCATCATGATCCGCAGACTGCGTTCAAGCCCGGCGACCACGCCTTTGGCGATGACGACGGCAGACAGCAGCATGAAAATCGTGTGCCAAAGTGTCAGGCGCCATGGATCGGCGATCACATTGCCAAAGTACGCGCCGACCTGATCAGGCGTCGCCCCCTGGAAGTCGCCACGACCCATGTCGATGATGTAATCCAGCGACCAGCCGCCGACCACACTATAGAAAGACAGGATCAGCAACGCCGTGATCATCCCGGCGAATGCGCCCCAGGACCACTTGCCCGAATGCCCTGCTTCCTGTGCCAGCACCTTCAAGGCGTTGGCCGGGCTCTGCCGCGCACGGCGGCCGATCAGGGTTTCGGCCAGCATGACCGGCACACCGATCAGCGCGATACAGGCCAGGAACATCAGCACGAAGGCGCCGCCGCCGTAGACGCCGACCATGTAAGGGAATTTCCAGATACTACCCAGGCCCACGGCCGAACCGGTCGCGGCGAGTATGAAGACCCAGCGGCTAGCCCAACTGCCGTGGACAGAAACCTTGTCTGTCGACATCGTTATCACGCCCAAGCGTTCAAAAAAGAGGCCGCATTGTCCGGGATTCAATCAACCTGCTCAAGCACGTAGCGATACCGTAGCCGACTTGCTTGCAACTCCCTATAATGCCGCCCCTATGGCTAAACAGAAGAAACACCCTACAGGGACCATCGCGCAAAATAAAAAGGCGCGACACGATTACTTCATCGAGCATAAGTTCGAGGCTGGTCTGGTCCTGGCCGGCTGGGAAGTAAAAAGTCTGCGGGCAAGCAAGCTGCAACTGGTTGACAGTTACGTGCTGCTCAAGGATGGCGAAGCCTGGCTGCTCGGCAGCCACATTACGCCGCTGATGACCGCCAGCACCCACGTCATCGCCGATCCGACCCGCACCCGCAAATTGCTGCTCAACCGCCGCGAGCTGGAAAAGCTGGCCGCCGCCGTGCAGCAAAAAGGCTATGCCTGCGTGTGCCTGTCCTGGTACTGGAGCAAGCACATGGTCAAGTGCGAGATCGCTCTGGGCAAGGGCAAGAAGGAATACGACAAGCGTGATACCGAACGCGAACGCGATGCCGGTCGCGAGTTGCAGCGTGCGGTGCGCAACAAGGGCAAGGAAGAATAATCTTCCACCCGATTGTGGCGAGGGAGCTTGCTCCCGTTCGGCTGCGCAGCAGTCGCCAGCAATCTTCATGACAGCGGCGACTAGCGAGGGCCGCTTAGTGCCCCAGCGGGAGCAAGCTCCCTCGCCACAGGTCATCAGGTCACCTGACTACATCCCCTTGCGCCGTTCCGCCCGGGCCACGCGCTGCACTTCCTGACGCACCTCTTCCAGCACTTCTTGCACATACAGAATGTGTCGGCTGGACACTTCCCGCGCCTGCTCTGCCCGCCCCTCGATAATTGCCATGTACAACTCCCGGTGCTGCGTGATCAGCATGTCGCGGGTTTCCGTACGCTGTTTATACATGCCGCCAATGTTGGTCACCACGTTGCGCTTGAGCAGATCGAACAATCCACGAATAGTGTGCAGCAACACGGCGTTGTGACTGGCTTCGGCAATCGCCAAGTGAAATTTCGCGTCCGCCGCGCCCTCTTCCGCCCGACTCACTTCATCGTGACGCGTGTAGCAGTCCTGTAATTCATTGAAGGCCGCCGTCAGTCGCTCGCGATCGACGTCCGTGGCGCGCAATGCCGCGTAATAGGCGCAGGACGCTTCCAGCGTATGGCGAAACTCCAGCAAATCGCGCTGCGCTTCGGGGTTGCTTTCCAGCAGATGCAACAGCGGATCGCTGAAGGTCGAACCCAGCGACTCCACCACATAATTGCCGCCACCCTGGCGACTGACCAGCAGCCCTTTGGCCGCCAGTTTCTGTATTGCCTCGCGCAATGAAGGGCGTGACACGCCGAACTGCTCGGCCAACGCACGTTCGGCCGGCAAGCGCTCGCCAGACTTCAACGTGCCTTCGAGGATCATTCCCTCGAGTTGCTCGACAATATCGTCAGACAAACGGCGCTGACGAATCTGATCAAACCCCATAACTCAATTCTCCACGGTCCCGACGGCTCGCCGGGCCCTCTATTCTGGCCTATCGACGCTGTGCCAGCACCTACCAGACGGCATTTGTTAAAGCGGATCAAGCACGCGTCACAGCGCTTATTCGACAAAAGTTCTAGGGCGACAAATTGACACGCCACACACAACGCTTTTACCCTACCCAACAGCGATTGTAAATTGGTATTACCAATTATCCAAGAACGCTGACCAGTGCCTGACCAACAACAATTAGGGGCCACCCCATATGCAAACCTGGCAACAGCTCTATACCCCGCTCGGCAGCCTAGGCTTCTCCGCGCTCGCCGCCGTTATCCCCATCGTGTTTTTCTTCCTGGCGTTGGCGGTGTTCCGCCTCAAAGGGCACGTGGCCGGCAGTATCACGCTGGCGTTGTCCATCGCCGTCGCAATCTTCGCCTTCCAGATGCCAGTCGACATGGCGTTCGCCGCCGCCGGGTATGGCTTCGCTTACGGTCTGTGGCCGATTGCGTGGATCATTGTCGCGGCCGTGTTCCTCTACAAACTGACGGTCAAGAGTGGTCAGTTCGAGGTCATCCGCAGCTCGGTGTTGTCAATCACCGACGACCAGCGTTTGCAGGTTCTGCTGATCGGCTTCTGCTTCGGTGCGTTCCTTGAAGGTGCCGCCGGTTTCGGTGCGCCGGTAGCGATTACCGCCGCATTGCTGGTAGGACTGGGCTTCAACCCACTGTATGCCGCAGGCCTGTGCCTGATCGCCAACACCGCGCCAGTGGCCTTCGGCGCCTTGGGGATTCCGATCATCGTGGCCGGGCAAGTGACCGGCATCGACGCGTTCAAGATCGGCGCCATGACCGGTCGCCAACTGCCGTTGCTCTCGCTGTTCGTACCGTTCTGGCTGGTGTTCATGATGGACGGCCTGCGCGGCGTTCGTGAGACTTGGCCTGCTGCGCTGGTGGCCGGCTTGAGCTTTGCCATCACCCAATACTTCACCTCGAACTTCATCGGTCCCGAGCTGCCGGATATCACCTCGGCCCTGGCCAGCCTGATTTCCCTGACGCTGTTCCTGAAAGTCTGGCAGCCGAAACGCGCCGCCGGCCAACACATCGCCGGTGCCGTCTCGGCCTCGGTGGTGACCGCCAGCGCCGGTGGTTTCGGCCAGCCGCGCACCAGCGTGGCGTCGCCTTACAGCCTGTTCGAAATCATCAAAGCCTGGTCGCCGTTCCTGATCCTCACCGTGCTGGTCACCATCTGGACCCTGAAACCGTTCAAGGCCATGTTTGCCGCTGGCGGTTCGATGTACAGCTGGGTATTCAACTTCGCCATCCCGCACCTGGATCAGATGGTGATCAAGGTCGCGCCGATCGTGACCGCGCCGACCGCCATTCCAGCGGTGTTCAAGCTCGACCCGATTTCCGCGACCGGCACGGCGATTTTCTTCTCCGCACTGATCTCGATGCTGGTGCTGAAGATCAATATCAAAACTGGTCTGACCACTTTGAAAGAGACCTTCTACGAACTGCGCTGGCCGATTCTGTCCATCGGCATGGTCTTGGCATTTGCCTTCGTCACCAACTACTCGGGCATGTCTTCGACCATGGCGCTGGTATTGGCAGGCACCGGTGCGGCATTCCCGTTCTTCTCGCCATTCCTCGGCTGGCTGGGCGTGTTCCTGACCGGTTCCGATACCTCGTCCAACGCGCTGTTCAGTTCGTTGCAAGCGACCACCGCGCACCAGATCGGCGTGAGCGATGTGCTGCTGGTCGCGGCAAACACCAGCGGCGGCGTGACCGGCAAGATGATCTCTCCGCAATCGATCGCCGTGGCCTGCGCCGCGACCGGCCTGGTGGGCAAGGAATCGGATCTGTTCCGCTTCACCCTCAAGCACAGCCTGTTCTTTGCAACGATCGTCGGCCTGATCACCTACGTCCAGGCCTACTGGCTCACCGGCATGCTGGTGCACTAAGACCTACAAGCAGCATCGAAAAAACAGACGCCGGACCACGATTCCGGCGTCAGCTATTCACAACCCGGTCTGTAAGGCTGCTGAAAGCTTCCCTCTCTATATTCAGCAGCCTCAGCGGACGGATAACCGGGACCACCCGGAGACACGCCTGATGAGCGAGCTTTTTTACAACGCCGTGCCGAACGCGACCCGCGTGGCCCCGCCACTGCCATTGCCTCGGCAATACCCCAGCGAGAAACCGTCACGGGTCTACCTGTTCGGGACCTGCGTGGTGGATTTGTTCTACCCCGAAGCCGGGATGGATGCGATCCACTTGCTGGAGCGCGAAGGCATTCGGGTCGAGTACCCGCAAGGGCAGAGCTGCTGTGGACAACCGGCCTACACCTCGGGTTACACCGAGCAGGCAAGGACCGTGGCGCGCTCGCAACTGGCGCTGTTCGCCGGGGATTACCCGGTGGTGGTGCCGTCGGGATCGTGTGCCGGGATGTTGCGCGAACACTATGCCGACTTGTTCAAGGACGAGCCGCACACGCTGAAACAGGTTCAGGTACTGGCTGCCCGGACCTATGAACTGGCCGAGTTCCTGCTGTTTGTCTGCAAGGTGCAGCTCAAGGACAGCGGTGAGCCGGTGAAAGTGGCGTTGCACACCTCGTGTTCGGCGCGTCGTGAGATGAACACCCACCTGCACGGTCGCGAGTTGTTGTCACAACTGAGCAACGTGGAGCGAGTCGACCACAGCCACGAAAGTGAATGCTGTGGCTTCGGTGGGACTTTCAGCGTCCGTATGCCAGACATTTCCGGCGCGATGGTGGCTGACAAGACCCGGTCGTTGAAGGAATCGGGCGCGCACCAGGTACTCAGTGCCGATTGCGGTTGCCTGATGAACATCAACGGCTCGCTGGAGAAACAGAAGGAAGCGTTGCGCGGCCAACACCTGGCCAGTTTCCTTTGGCAGCGAACCGGAGGTGTTCTATGAACGCTTCCGCAATTATTCCTACGGTTGCCGTAGAAGAAGATTTCCGCACCCGGGCTCACAAGGCGTTGGGTGACCAGCAACTGCGAAATAACTTTCGCACTGCGATGGATTCTCTGATGACCAAACGGGCAGCGTCCTTCAGCGATGCCCACGAAAGAGAACATTTGCGCGCGCTGGGCAATGCTGTCCGCGCCCGAGCGTTATCCAAGCTGCCCGACCTGCTCGAGCAGCTTGAACAGAACCTGACCCGCAACGGTGTGACAGTGCACTGGGCGGAAACGGTGGACGAAGCCAATGGCATCGTCCTCTCGATCATCCGCGCTCACGAGGGGCGGCAAGTGATCAAGGGCAAATCGATGGTCAGCGAAGAGATGGAGATGAACCATGTCCTCGAGGCTCAAGGCATTGAATGCCTGGAGTCGGACATGGGGGAGTACATCGTCCAGCTCGACCACGAGAAGCCTTCACACATTATTATGCCGGCGATCCACAAGAATGCCGGTCAGGTCGCGTCCTTGTTCCACGACAAACTTGGCGTGGAGTACACCAAGGACGTTGACCAACTCATTCAGATCGGTCGCAAAGTCTTGCGACAGAAATTCTTCGAAGCGGACATCGGCGTCTCCGGCGTCAACTTCGCCGTGGCCGAAACCGGCACCCTGCTGCTGGTGGAAAACGAAGGCAACGGTCGCATGACCACCACGGTGCCGCCGGTACACATCGCCGTGACCGGTATCGAAAAAGTCGTGGAAAACCTGCGCGACGTGGTGCCGCTGCTATCACTGTTGACCCGCTCGGCCCTCGGCCAGCCGATCACCACCTACGTCAACATGATCTCCGGCCCGCGCAAGGAACATGAACTCGACGGCCCGCAGGAAGTGCACCTGGTATTGCTCGACAACGGTCGCAGTCAGGCCTTCGCCGACAGTGAATTGCGCCAGACCCTGAACTGCATCCGCTGCGGCGCGTGTATGAATCATTGCCCGGTCTACACTCGAATCGGCGGTCACGCCTATGGGGAGGTTTACCCTGGGCCTATCGGAAAAATCATCACCCCGCACATGGTCGGCCTGGCGAACGTCCCGGACCATCCGAGCGCGTCGTCGCTGTGCGGTGCTTGCGGTGAAGTGTGCCCGGTAAAAATTCCGATCCCGGCCCTGCTGCGTCGCCTGCGGGAAGAGAACGTCAAAGCCCCGGACAGTCCGCATCAAGTCATGCGCGGCCAGGGCAGCAAGTATTCGCGCAAGGAACGTTTTATCTGGAGCGCCTGGGCCAGGCTCAACAGCTCGCCGACGCTGTATCGTCTGTTCGGCTTTTTCGCCACACGGCTGCGCGCCCTGGCACCGAGTAATGTTGGCCCGTGGACGCAAAACCACAGCGCACCGAAACCCGCTGCCCGCTCACTGCATGACATGGCCCGCGAGCATCTGGCCAAACAGGGAGATCGTTGATGAGCGCCAAGCAAAACATCCTCGCCAAGTTACGGAAAAGTCTGACAGGCACCACGCCCGTGCCCGATGAATTCGACGTCGAGCTGGTGACTGCGCCTTATACCTACACCGCCGAACAACGCATCCCGCAACTGCGCAAGCTGATGGAAGCGGTGCACACCGAAATCCATCTGACGTCCGGCGCAGATTGGCCGGCGCTGCTCGCACAGTTGCTGTGGGACCGCCAATTGCCGAGTCTGTTGATCGCACCGACGACGCCTCATGGGCAATGTGTCACTCAACACTGGGCGAACAATCCGGGTCTGCCGACACTCAAGTCCTACGACCGCCCGGTTGAAGAATGGAAAGCCGAGCTGTTCAACGACACCCCAGCCAGCCTGACCACCACCCTCGGCGCCATCGCCGCGACAGGTAGCCTGATTCTCTGGCCGACGCGGGAAGAACCGCGCCTGATGAGCCTGGTACCGCCGGTGCATTTTGCCCTGCTCAAGGCCAGTGAAATCCGCGACAACTTCTATCAAGTGCAACAGGAATACGACTGGGCCCAGGGCATGCCCACCAACGCCTTGCTGGTGTCCGGTCCGTCGAAAACCGCTGACATCGAGCAAGTCCTGGCCTACGGCGCGCACGGTCCGAAAGACCTGGTGGTTTTGATTCTGGAGGACCAATGAGTCTACCCGCGGCTTTCCTGCGAGATGCGCAGCAATTGATTCCCCAAGAGCGACGTTTCGACGACCCGCTGTCGACATTGGCCTTCGGCACCGACGCCAGTTTTTATCGGCTGATTCCGAAACTGGTGATCCGCGTCGAGTCCGAAGACGAAGTGGTCGCGCTGCTCAAACTGGCGCAACGGGATCAGGTCCCGGTGACCTTCCGCGCTGCCGGCACCAGCCTGTCCGGCCAAGCCATCAGCGACTCGGTGCTGATCGTGCTTGGGGATAACTGGAACGGTCGCGACATCCGCGGCCAAGGCACGCAAATCCGCCTGCAACCGGGCGTGATCGGCGCGCAGGCCAACGCTTGGCTGGCGCCTTTTGGGCGCAAGATCGGCCCGGACCCGGCCTCGATCAACGCCTGCAAAATCGGCGGCATCGTTGCCAACAATGCCAGCGGCATGTGCTGCGGCACCGCGCAGAACACCTACCACACGCTGGCCGGCATTCGCCTGGTGCTGGCTGATGGCAGCCGTCTCGATACCGAGGATCCAGCGAGCGTCGCAGCCTTTCGCCAGAGCCATGCTTCGCTGCTCGAGCGTCTGGCGACCTTGGGTCGCGAAACCCGCGCCAATGCCGAACTGGCCGCAAGAATCCGCCACAAATACCGTCTGAAAAATACCACCGGCCTGTCTCTCAATGCCTTGGTGGATTTCGACGAGCCTGTGGATATCTTGAGCCACTTGTTGGTGGGTTCCGAAGGCACGCTCGGCTTCATCAGCGCGGTGACCTACGACACGGTCATCGACCACCCGAACAAGGCTTCGGCACTGATCGTATTCCCGGATGTGGAAACCTGCTGCAACGCCGTCACCGTGCTGAAAAGCCAGCCGGTGTCCGCCGTCGAACTGCTGGACCGTCGCAGCCTGCGTTCGGTGCAGGACAAACCCGGCATGCCGGCTTTCGTACAACAGCTGTCGAACAATGCCTGCGCGCTGCTGATCGAGTCCCGCGCCGCATCGTCCACTTTGCTACAGGAACAACTGGCGCAGATCATGGCGTCGTTGACCTCGTTCCCCGTGGAGAAACAAGTCGACTTCACCGAGGACCCGGTAGAAAACGCACGGCTTTGGGCGATCCGCAAAGACACCTTCCCCGCTGTCGGCGCGGTGCGCAAAACCGGCACCACGGTGATCATCGAAGACGTGACCTTCCCGGTGGAACAACTGGCCATCGGCGTGAATCGCCTGATCGAGCTGTTCGACAAACATCACTACGACGAAGCGATTCTTTTCGGACACGCGCTGGAAGGCAATCTGCACTTCGTCTTCACCCAAGGCTTCAACAACCCGGATGAAGTCGCACGCTACCAGGCGTTCATGGACGACGTGGCGCAATTGGTGGCAGTGGAATTCGGCGGTTCGCTGAAGGCCGAACACGGCACCGGCCGCAACATGGCGCCCTTCGTCGAACTGGAATGGGGTAGCGATGCCTACCAGTTGATGTGGCAGCTCAAACGCCTCCTCGATCCCAACGGCATTCTCAACCCGGACGTGGTGCTCAGCGAGGATCCGCAGATCCACCTCAAGCACCTGAAACCGCTGCCGGCCGCCGATGAGATTGTGGATAAGTGCATCGAGTGCGGTTTCTGCGAACCGGTGTGCCCGTCGAAAGGACTGACCCTGAGCCCGCGCCAGCGCATCGTGATCTGGCGGGATATCCAGGCGAAGAAACGCGCAGGCGTCGACACCTCCGAGCTTGAAGCTGCTTACGAATATCAAGGCATCGACACCTGTGCCGCCACAGGGTTATGTGCGCAACGTTGCCCTGTAGGCATCAACACCGGCGAGCTGGTGAAAAAGCTCCGCAGCCGTAAGGCGACGCATACGAAAACCGCCAACTGGCTTGAAGGAAATTTCGCCACCGCATTGCAAGGCGCGCGCTTCACCCTGCATGTGGCCAACGGCGCGCGGATGCTGCTGGGCGCGCCGCGTCTGGCCAAGCTGTCGGCAACGCTGACCAAGTTGTCCAAAGGCCAGGTCCCGCAATGGACCAACGCCATGCCGCAGCCGGAAAAAGCCATTCGCTTCAGCCCGGTCGTATCGGACGAGCGCCCCCGCGTGGTCTATCTGGCGGCCTGTGTCTCGCGAGTCATGGGCCCGGCGGCGGGTGATAAAGAGCAGATGTCGTTGTACGACAAAACCCGTGGGCTGCTGGAAAAGGCCGGTTACCAGGTAGTCTTTCCGGACAATCAGGACAGCCTCTGCTGCGGTCAGCCGTTTGCCTCCAAGGGCTACGCCGAACAGGCCGAACACAAACGCCAGGAACTGATCGGCGCGTTGCTGCACGCCAGTCGCGGTGGGCTTGACCCGATCTATTGCGACACCAGCCCGTGCACGTTACGGCTGGTTCAGGATTTGGGCGAAGTCCGACTCGACCTTTACGACCCGGTGCGATTCATCCGTACGCATTTGATGGATCGCCTGGATTTCACACCGCAGGAAGCGCCGATCGCGGTGCACGTCACTTGCAGCACCCAGCACCTTGGCGAGAGTCAGGCGCTGATTGATCTGGCGCGTAAGTGCAGCAACACCGTGGTCATTCCCGAGGGCATTCACTGTTGCGGGTTTGCCGGGGACAAGGGCTTCACCACTCCCGAACTGAACGCTCACTCACTGCGCAGCCTGAAAGACGCCGTGCAGTTCTGCGCAGAAGGCATTTCCACCAGCCGCACCTGCGAAATCGGCCTGAGCCAACATGGCGGGATCGACTATCACGGCTTGGTTTACTTGGTGGATCGTGTGACGCAAGTGCGTCCCGCTTGAGGGTACTTTGGTGAAAATGGGGCGACTTCGCCCCTTTTTCATGCACTGCCGTTGCGCCAAACTTCTCGACACTCCTTCAAAAAAAAACCGAACTCCAGCATGCGGCTATAGTCATTTAGCTAAGCCCTGTGAACGGGCTTATAACCACCTCGGCCAGCAGCCTACTTCACCGGCAGCACCGAGCCCTCATGCGCAAGGAGATACCCATGAAGCACTCTGCAATTGCTGGATTGTTCATCACCGCCGCACTGTTGGCCTCGCCGGTGTTTGCGGCAGATAAAGACCTTTGCAAACAAAACATGAGCCAAATTCAGCAGGTACTGGACTCTGATCCCGCCACATCAGAAAACGCCAAGGACAACGTACAAGCCGACTTGGACAAAGCAAAAGCAGCCCAAGCCGCAGGGGACGACAAGGGGTGCGTTGGAATCACTAGCGGTTTGCTTGAGAAAATTCAAACGCGCAACCCAACCAACAAGTAATCCCGTGTGACCAGGCCAACCTTCGGGTTGGCCTTATCCACTGCGGTGGCGTACACAGCGCAGGCTTGTTGCTTACTTTTCAATCACCGAGCAACAGGCTCGGAGCCGTTTAGGATTCGACGCCGGTTTAAGCGGCTAAAACTTACACAACTCGCCCCAAAACAAACCCGCCAAGTGCGGGTTTGTTGCATCGGAGGATGGGTCATGCGTGCGAGACAGAGGCAATTGCCCCCAATTTTTTAGCGCCACTGCTCCTATCGACTATCAAACAGTCTTTTCATAGCCTTTCTGAAAAAACCGAATTTCTGCGCGGCGTCGTAGTCTTTTAGGTAAGCCCTCATCAATCGTGGCTTACTTTTCGGACTCGCCCGAGCCGCCCGCTCATACGGCAGCACCGAGACCATCAGTACAAGGAGATATCCATGAAACGTACCGCACTCGCTGGTTTGTTCATCTCTGCTGCAATGTTGGCCTCTCCCGTATTTGCAGCGGACAACGACCTTTGTACGAGCAAACTGCAGGAGCTCGAAGCCAAAGTGAATGCGCTACCAGCGACCTCCACCAACGCACCGGAGATCAAAAGACTGCTGGCCAGCGCCAAAACTTCAAAAGCCGCCGGGGACGACAAAAAATGCGCCACCGAGGCCATCCAGGCATTGGCGCTGACAAACTGAGCAACAAACCCAACCCATAACCACTCGCGGCCAACCTTCGGGTTGGCCTTCTCACGCGTGTTGGCGTACACTGCGCAGGCTTGTTGCTCACTTTGATTCACCGAGCAACAGGCTCGGGGCCGTTTAGGATTCGACGCCGGTTGCGAAACTTTAGGTGCATGCCGAGTTGGTAACAGAACTCGTAAATCCACTGTTGCAACTTTCTATAGTTGCCAATGACGAAACCTACGGGGAATACGCTCTCGCTGCGTAAGCAGCCTTAGCCCTTCCCTCCTGGTACCTTCGGGTCCAGCAATCATCAGGGGATGTCTGTAAACCCAAAGTGATTGTCATATAGAACAGAATCGCCGTGCAGTACGTTGTGGACGAAGCGGCTAAAACTTACACAACTCGCCCAAAGCACCCTGCCCTTCGGGTCGCTGAGGGTTAACTTAATAGAAACGGCTACGCATGTAGTACCGACAGCGGAGTACTGGCGGACGGGGGTTCAAATCCCCCCGGCTCCACCAAATACGAAGCAAGACAAAACCCGCCAAGTGCGGGTTTTGTTGCATCTGGGGGTTGGTGATTTGTGGTTAAACACAACCAGACCTATGCTGGCGATCTACCCGCAAGGATGCCGCCATGAAATTCAAAGTACTGATTGCCGCGTTGACCCTTTCCCTGACGTCCGGTTGTGCGCACTACAACGACCGCACCACCGACACCAATAAAACCGGGCGGATTGCCTGTGATGCCGAGCCCAGGAATCAGGCCGGCTGCTATACGAAGCAGTCGAAGGGCTGGAATAGGGGTGGGTTGAAGTTTGGGGTTGGGGCTTCGAACTAGGCTTAGGGTAAGAGAGGTCCTACAGGCTTCTTTATTTAGGGGATGTTTCCGACAGGGTTTGACGGTTGCCGAGTGGGAAGGCCTGTCCGTAGGCTTTGGGCACCGCCCGCATACTTGTGGGAGAAAAATCCCTGATTGTCCGGTATCAGCCGAATGACGCGGCCAGGATCAATAGGCACGAGTTTGGATTCATAAGCAGATAGGGACTTTCAGATGACGCTACTCAGCGATGCTTTGATTGGGCATCTCCTCACTATGGATAAGGTGGTAAAAAATCCAGATGCCAAACCAACGCTGTTCAAAAAGTCGCTGAGATTCAACTACACCCTGCAGTCATCTGATGGGACTCACGCATTTGAACTCTACATACGACAGAACCAGATAGATCCGGACGCTTTTTCCTGTGGCCTGACGTTTTATCCAAGACCTGGCGACAAAGGGATCACGCTGACTCGGTACAACGGCGGCTACCACGTTCATCGCAACCCACTGGAGGGCGATGAAGAAATCCGAAACCTCTGTCACATCCATCTGGCAACAGAGCGCTATATGGAGCTCGGTAAGGTCGATAGATACGCCGAGACGACCACACGGTACAAAGACCTCGGTGGTGCTTTGACATGCTTGCTCTCTGACTGCAACATCACTGGCCTGGAGCTAGACTCCAAGGCAGATGATCACTCACTCCAGATACCTCTCTTCGAATGAACGACTTGGCAGCACTACGAAAATCGCTATGCACCGCGTTCTGCGAGGACGTGGTGATCAGTGAGCGGGGCGACTTGCTGACTGTATCGATCCCACTTACCGCTCGGGATGGGGATTGCTTTACCGCCTACCTGAGTCGAAAGAATGGAGGGTGGCGCGTATCCGATGCGGCCAACACGATGATGCGGCTTAGCTATGAAAATGACTTAGCCAAACTGCTGACAGGTCCAAGGGCGAAGCTTTACGAATCGATTTTGGCCGAAAGCGGCTTGTTCGAGGACGACGGCGAAATCTATATCGATGTTCCTGCTGACAAGCTTTCTCGAGGTATTTTCGCTCTGGGCCAAGGTCTGAGCAGAGTCGAGGACATCGCCCTCTGGACTAAAAGTCGAGTGGGTTCGACATTTACTCACGATCTGCGAGAGTTGTTGTATTCGTTTGTTCCCAAGGAAATCATCCAGGAAGGTTACGTCCCAGAGATCTATGGCGGGGAAGATTACGCAGTTGATTTCCGGATAAAAACCGATGGCAAGCCTGTGTTTCTCTTCGGCGTAAACGGGAAGGACAAGGCTCGCTTGACGACGATTACGTTGCTTCATCTCAAACAGGTCGGAGTCAAATTTGACTCAATTATTGTGTGCAGCGACTTTTACGAACTGCCAAAAAAAGATGCCTCGCGGCTGATGTCGGCAGCCAACGATGTCGCGCCATCAATTCTTGACACGGCATCGATAGTCGAAAAAGTTAAGCACCGCATGGGATGACCTAACCCGGACCACACTGCAATCCAAAGCAAACAGAACCTGCCAAGTGCGGGTTTTGTTGCATCTGGGGGTTGGTGATTTGTGCTTAAACATGACCGGCCTACGCTGGCGGTCCACCCGCAAGGGCGCTGTCATGAAATTCAAAGTATTGATTGCCGCGTTAATCCTTTCCCTGACGTCCGGTTGTGCGCATTACAACGACCGCACCAGCGACACCAACAAGACCGGGCGGATTGCCTGTGATCCCGAGCCCAAGAATCAGGCTGGTTGCTATGCGAAGCAGTCGAAGGGCTGGAATTGGGGTGGGTTGAAGTTTGGGGTTGGGGCTTCGAACTAGGTTCTGGTCTTGTAAGAAGCGCCGGGATTGAAGGGGTTCTTTTAAACAACAAATCTCGCCCTGATCCTACAGACGCCATGATTTCCGGGGAGGTTTCCGACAAGTCCCGGCGGTTGTCGGGTAGGAAGGTGAGTGGATAGGCTTTGTCGGTCGCTGCACATCAGCGATCGGGTGTGGAAACCCGAAGATAAACAAACATGCCCCCATGGCATACTGTGGCGCTTTTTTTCGGCCGCAGGTTCAAGTTATGGCGGCTGTGCGTGGGAGACCTTCGGGTCTGCCGGGTTTTGTCCGTTTATCTCGGTTTTTCCACCCCGCGCACAGTTGCCACCTATTCGAGTGGAATCGGAAGAGTGGCAGCTCCAAAGACTTAAAAGGACGATTGCCATGATCAAAGAAACACCAAACCCGCCCGCCCCGGACGACGTTTCCCCCTACGAATCCCTCGACTCCAAAAAACTCCACGACGCCGCCGACCGCGCGCTCGATCACTACCTCAATCCCTCCGCCCTGAAATCCCCCGTTTCCCGCAAACCGAGCACGATGTTTCTCGTTGCACCGGATATCAAGGACGAAGACCTGCTCGCCCATACCTGTGAATCGTTGGCCCAGGCCAGTGTGATGGCGGGTGATTTTGCGGGGTATCTGGAAGGGCCGCATCGGCACACGGCGATGGCGATTCAGCAGATTGTGATGCTGGCGGAACTGGCGGTGAATCGGATGCTGGATAACGTTGTCGTGCCGAAATCTGCGCCACGCAGTTGATCCCCCTGTAGGAGCGAGGCTTGCCCGCGAAGGCGACGTGTCAGTCGACATCATCTCTGAATGACACGCCGCCTTCGCGGGCAAGCCTCGCTCCTACAGGATTGATGATGTTTTTAGACTACTTTCAAATCCACCGACACATGCCCCCGCGTCATCCGCGAATACGGGCAGAGCTGATGCGCCGCGTCAGCCAGCTCCCGTTTCACGCCCTCCTCCAATCCAGGAAAGTTGACGTTTAACCTGACCGCCAGCTGAAAGTCCCCGCTGGCGGTTTTACCCAGGTCCACTTCGGCATCCACCGACGTGTCTTCCGGTAATTTGATTTTCATCTTGCCCGCCGCCACCTGTATGGCGCCGATGAAGCAGGCGGAATAGCCCAGCGCAAACAGTTGCTCCGGATTGGTGCCGGGTTTGCCCGAGCCGGGGGAGCTGAATTTGACGTCCAGTTCGCCGTCGCTGGATTTGCCGGTGCCGGTGCGGCCGCCGACGGTGTGGGTTTTGGCGGTGTAGAGAACGGTTTCCAGTGCTGCACTCATGACAGTGACTCCTGATCAGGATTGAACAACCGCGAGGTCATTTCGAGGCCTCGCCCAAGGTGCCGGTGTAGTGCGCCAGGCGTTTTTCGACGTCGGCTTTTTTCTGCAGGCCAAGCTCCATCAGTTGGGTGATGCGTTGCTGCGCTGCCGGGCGTTTGACCGAGCCGATGAAACCCTCCCATTCGGCGGCGATGGCTTCATTGGGTGGCAGACTGGCGGCGTCGACCAGACGCTTGATGTCGGTGATCGATTGTTTGTCGAACCGGGCGATGCGTCGGGCCATGGTGTCGACGAATTTATCGAGTTCGGCGTCAGGTAGCGCGCGATTGACGTAGCCGTAACGCTCGGCGAGTTCGCCATTGATGTCGTTGCCGGTGAGCAGCACTTCCAGCGCGCGCCCGCGGCCCATCAGCCGTGGCAGGCGCGCCATCGGGCCGCCGCCCGGCACCAGGGCGGCGCCGATTTCCCATTGCGAGAGGATGGCTTTTTCGCGGCTGGCGAAGCGCATGTCGCTGGCCAGTGCCAACTCGCTGCCAACGCCAGTGGCACGACCGCGGATCGACACGATCGAGACCACCGGCGCCTTGCTCAAACGAACCAGCATGTCAGGCAATGGCGGCAGGCCGGTCGGGCCGTTGGGGAGGCTGGTGGTGTCGGTCAGCGGCGGGACAAAGTCGTAGTGAGTGAGGAAGAAGTCCGGAACATCACTGTCGAAGACTACGACCACCACTTTCGGATCGGTCTCGATGGCCGTGACGACCTCATTCAGCTGCGGCATGGTCTCGGGGCCATAGATGTTGTACGGCGGATTGTGGAAGGTGACGCGCCAATACTCGGGGGTGATGCGGGTGAGCTTGATCTGCTGTTTTACCGCGTTGACGGGTTGTGTCTTGTCGGGTTGTGAAGCGGATGTGGACGCTGCTTCACCGACGAGAGACAAGCCGGTGGCCGCCATGCTGGCGACAATGATCGCTGCGTTGAATAGCTGCAGTCTCATGGGAAAACCTCCAGTAGAAAAACATGGGTTCCCGCGTACAACGTTCTACAGTCTGAAGCAGTTTTTGAGCATGCCGGAATGGACCGACTGAACAAGCCTAGCAGCGTAAATTCGACTCACAAGTGACGTCAGTCGGACAAAAAAAAGGCACTGGCGATCATCGCCAGTGCCTTTTTTGTCTGACCGTAACGTCAGCGAGACAACATGAACGTGTCGTACTCCAGATCTTCCAACGCCGTCGAAAGCCTGTGTAAACCCAGCAATACACAAATCAGCAACGACAGCGTAAACCCGTACCCGAAGAAGCTTGGCCCCAGGTACATGCTGAACAGCGTCAGCATCGCGTTCAACACCGCGAACAGCACGCACAGCTCCAGCACCACGGTGCGTTTGTCGAGGTAGAAGAACACGTTGAGCAACGCCATGAACACCACTTGAATGCTCACACCGATCAGGTCGATGTAGAACAGCGGCAGGTAATAACTGGAGATGCCCAGCCATTCCAGCAGGCGCGGTGCGAACAGGAATAACAGCACCGCCGTCAGCCCCTGGACCTTACAGATTTCCAGCAGACCTTGGCGGATCGACAAGGTCATTTCGGTTTTCAATTGCCCGATGTGTTGCAGGGTTTCGCCTTCGCGGATCGCCCGGAACAAGCGGTCGTACCACTCCGCAAAATCAGTCTCGATGCGCACCAGGAACACCGCCATGCCGGGGATGATCGCCAGGTACGCGAGGAAGATCGGCAGGTCGTAAAGGATCGAGGCGCGCAGCGGGCCGACGATTTCGTTGGAGGTGCCGGGGTTGAACCAGAACATGAATTTGTCGATCCAGATCCCCAGGTTGTAGAAGAAGCCGGTGGCCAGCAGGCTGAGGAAAACGTTGCGCCGGTCGAGGAAATCGAAGGCGATCAGTTTCTCGGCGCGGTACTCGCGCAGGATGTCGTAGAGGAACAGGAACAGCAGCGTGCTGTGCCCGATCAACAGCGCCAGCAGCAAGCCCGGCATCTGCAAAAAGCTCAGCAGGTAGGCGCTCGCGACCATCAGCGTGTAACCCACCAGCATCACCAGCAGGATGCGGTTATAGGCCTTCATCCCCGAGAGGAAGATGATCACCAGCCACAAGTTGCACAACACCACAAAGTTCGCCAACACCAGCACGCGGTAAATCAGCGGCTCGTCGAACAGCAAGCCCAGCACCACAATGCCCAACACCCCGGCGCCGAGGGTGACCAGCAACAACACGCCCAAGAGGTTGGGCAGGATCTGATCGTACTTGTGCTCGAACAAGCGGTCGGAGACGAAGCGCGTGAAGAACAACTGCAAGCCGCCCGTCAGGATCAACGAGGAGGCCATCAGGTACGTCACCGTCACCAGGAACTGCCCGACCAGCATGTTCGGCAGCAGCAGGCCGATGCTGATGATGCCCACCAGCATCACGCTGATGATCGACAAGACCCACGGCCCGGAGCTGATCAGCCCGGCGTAGACGTAGGCGTGCAAGGTCGCCGTGTAGGAATCGCGCGAAAGGATTTTTCGCAGTTCAAAGCCAATACCGGCCATTTAGCTGTTCTCCATGGCGGCTTGATACAGGTCGCGGTAACGCTGCAGCATCAAGGCTTCGGTGTAATAACGATTGACCCGCAACAAGCCACTGGCCTGGGCGGCCTGCCAGCGTCGCGGGCTGCGCAACAGTTCAAGGATCGCGGCGCACGTGGCTTGTGGATCGGCAATCGCCACCACTTTGCCGGCGTGCCCGAGGTCGCGGTCATCAAAGCTGCCGCCTTCGATCAACTCGCGGCATGACCCCACGTCGCTGCTGACCACCGGTGTACCGGCGGCCCAGGCTTCGAGGATCACCAGCGGCTGCGCTTCACTGATCGAGGTCAGCACCATCAGGCCGAGTTTCGGCAGGATGTCCTGAATGCGCTGGAAGCCGAGGAAATGCACCTTGCCTTCCAGGCCCAGACTGGCCATCAGGCTGCGGCATTCGCTGACGTATTCCGGGTCTTCCTCTTCCGGGCCGACGATCCAGCCTTCGGCTTGCGGCATGGCGCTGATCACGCCGCGCATCGCCCGCAGAAAGGTTTTTACGTCCTTGATCGGCACTACGCGGCCGATCAAACCGACCACAGGCGCAATGCCGTGGGCGCGGGATTCCAGCGCTGCGGTCCACACCGGCAAGTCGATGCCGTTCGGAATGACTTGGGTGCGGGCCGCGAGGGCGCCATCCTTGATCTGGCGCTGACGGTTACCGTCGTAGAGCGCGATGATGTTGTCGGCGCTGTTGTACGTCAGCTGGCCGATGCGCTCGAAGAAACGTACCCACAACGTGCGGATGTAACCCGAGCCGGCGTCGAGGCTGCGGTTCAGCGCCTGGCCGGAACTCTCGGCGATCCAACTGGCCTGGGCCAGGTCGATCTTGCGTTCCTTGGTGTAGATTCCGTGCTCGCTGAGCAAATAGGTGCAGTTCCAGCGCTGCTTGAGGATGCAGCCGAGGAAACCCGCATACCCGGTAGAAATCGAATGCAGCACCCGCGCTTTCGGCATCCGTTGCGCGGCTTCGGCGAGCATCAGCAACGGCGACTGCATCGCGCGCAGGGTCCAGAAATAATTGACGAAGGACGGGTCGGCGCAATGCTGACGATAGCCTTCGCTCAACGACTCCCAACTGGCGCGACTGCGCAGCACATCGTCGAGGGTCATGCGGCCCTGGGCGATGCAGTCGAGCAAGCGCTCGCCCAGCGCGGGGTCTGGCGCGTCCGGGTGATGCAGGAAGCGATACAAATCCTGCAACTGCTGTTCATCAGCCTCGCGGGGCTCCACCAGCCTGTCGGTCGGATGGGTCGCATCTTCGAGGAACACTTCTTCGATGTGCAGCACGTTCGCCGGCACTTCGTAACGCCGGGACGGATAGGCCTGACGCTGGCCGCCGATGAACATCACCGAAAAGGTCAGTTCCGGCAGGCCGAGGATCATCTGGTGAATCCAACTGGAAACGCCGCCGCGCACGTAAGGCCAGGTGCCTTCGAGCAGCAGACAGATGTCGGCAACCGGTGCCTGTTCCTTGTGACTCATGTCCAGCTCCTGACCAATGCGGCGAATGGCGGCCGCTGACGGGTTTCCTCGGGAAGGCGTGCGAGCAGTCCGGGAATTTCGTGGTAACGACCGGCCTCAAACGCCAGCTCGGCGCGAAATGGCAGCACCTGCGCGGCGCCCATGCCGTTCTCTTGCGCCTGACTGAGCAGCACTTCGGCACGCTCGACGTCACCACGTTCCAGAGCGATGCGCCCGGCCAGCAAGAACAGTTCACCGCCCTCGCCCGCTTTTAAACCTTGCTCGGCATGTTCACTGGCCTGCGTGAGCACGTGATCGAGCACACTGCCTTGCGCCAGGCCCAGATACGCCAGCTCCCAATACCAGCGCGCCAGCCGGCCGTGCAGCGCACCCGCCGCTTTGGCAGTGGCACCGGCCAGTTCGCCGAGCGCGATCTGGATGTGCAGGTTGATGTCGCTTTCCTGCTTGTCGAGCATCGAATACGCCAGCAGCCGCACGTCGTCACTCGGGTCACCGAGGGCCAGTTTGAGGATCGGCACCGCTTCTTTGCCGGGCATGCGGCGCGTGGCCAACAGGGCGGCCAGACGCTGATCCGGGTCCGGCGCATGACGCAACACGTCCTGCAAACCGCCATCGGCGAAGATCGGCGAGTGCAGTTGCAACTGCGCCCGAAACGGCAGTTTCGGGATGCCCACCGCTTGCCACGCTTGCTTGTCGCGTTTGCGCGGCAGGTACAGCGCCGGGAAGATCGCCGCCACTACGCCGACCGCGCCGAGCACCGGCACGAAGAACGCCAGACTGAAGATAAACAGCGGGCTCCACGGCAGCGGCGAACGGTAGCGCGCCGGCAGCAACAGCCACACGGCCGCGCACAACATCACGCACGCCAAGCCATGGCTGAGGGTGAACACCAGCAATTGTTGTAACTCAGGCGCCGCGAGCCACAAGCTGGCCCAACTGCCCGCCTCTAACAACAAGGCTCCGCTAAACAGCCACTTGCTGATCATTCAGGCCACACTCGTTGAACAGGAAATTACGCAGCCCGTTGCGTTCACAGCCAGGCTCCAGGTTGAACGGCAACACGCGCACGCCGAGGCTGTCGAGGCTGCTTTCAATGCCAAAGTGTTCGTGCAGCATCAGGTTCATCCGCGCCAGATAACCTTCGGTGCCTTGCGGACTGGTCAACGGCAACAGCACCAGCAACAGCTGATGATCGCGGTTGTTACGCAGCGGCAATTGCAGGTCGAGGCCACGCTGGCTGCGTTCGAACAGACGCGACAGCTCATCGTTGGGACGGGTCATCTCAAAGGCGAAAAGGCCGGCCGCCAGTTTGTGCTGCTCGACATCCACCAGCGAACGCTTGAGTTGCAGGGTGAACTGCTGCGCATCGGCGTCGGCCAGTTGCAGCACTTGCGGGTCGCGGCGCAGCAGATCGGCAATGTGCCCAGCGAGCAACGCCAACAGGCTCAGCGTACGATCCTGAAACGCGAAGAACGGCATCTGCCGCACCGCCAGGATCGCCAGCAAACGACCTTCGGCATCGATCAGCGGAATGCAGGCCTGCAACGACGAGAACTGCGCCGAGCTGCCGGCATCAATCAGTTCCTGACGCACGCTGACCAGTTCACCGCGCTCCAGGCACAGCTTGACCAGACCGTCTTCGGTGCCCAAAGGCCCCATGACGCCGATGGTCGCCAAGGCTTCGGGCAACACGTTTTCTTCGCGCTCATCGACGCGATACAGACCGGCCACACGCAACGCGCCGTACTGACCCAGCATGGCCACGATCGGATCGGCCAACACGGCCAGTGCATCACCTTCATCCGGCATCACCCGCAGCTTGTCGCGCAAACCCAGCAACGAACTGCGCAGGCTCTGATCGCTGCCCGCCACGCGCTGCTCCAGCAGGTCGTGGGAGACCCGCAAAATCTGGTGCGCTCGGGTGAATTCGTCGAGTCGATACTGGCGGTAATCGTTGGCCATCTGCAGACGCTGCAAGCGCCGCTCCCACAGATCGCGAACCTCGCCCACCAGCATGCCGCTGACCAGCACGCCGACAATAAACGACGGATCAAGCTGCGCGTAGGCTTCATGCCCGCTATAGCGCAGCGCAAACAGTGCCGCCACCAACAGGCTGGCGCTGAGCAGGCCACGCACAAAACCATAACGCACACCCAACAGCAGCGGCGCCAGCACCGGCCAAGGGAAACCGGCGTGCATTTGCAACGGGTCTTGCGGGGTCAGCCACAAGCCCAGGCCGATCGCCGCGCCGGTGACCAACAGCGTTTCCAGCCAAGACACCGGGCCGCTGGCACGCGGCGCGAGGGTGTAATCCATGTGAGGAGAATTCATTGCATTCACTCGAACCGAAGGGCGCCAACAAGTGTGTCGAGCACCGTTTGCGCGGTGCCGGCGAGGCTTTCACGGGACCAGCCCGCACGCGCGCCGCTTTTGCTCCAGAGCACACGACCGCTGCTGGCTTCGAGCACGCGCAGGCTGATGCCCACGGCCGGTTCGCCGTCCAGACCGTTCTTGTACTGCCACTCTTCAACGCTGCCGGCGACCACGTAATCAAGCTTCTGATCCCGTGCCCAGTCGAGGGCGCCAGCCAGGCGTTCGTTGTCGTCCATCAGCGCTTGTTCGCCCTGAGTGCTGACCGGGTAAACCCGTGGTTGCAGACCATGGCTGCTGAGCACGCTGAGCAAAATCTGCTCGGCGCGTTCACCGGCTTGCGGGGTTTGCGAATAGTTGATCATCGGCACGGTGCCCCACTTCGCATTACGCGCAAGGTTCGGGCTGGTGTCGCCGGTGAAGCTCGCGCAACCGGCGACGAACAGGACTGCCAGAGCCAGGCTCAGATTACGAATTGCTTGCATCAGTTTTTCTCCTGTAAACATTTCATGATCAGCGTCCGAATCGCACGCCGTAGCTCACACCCAGTGTTCCGCCTGCCTGACCATCCCCGCCTTGTGGCGCGGATTGGTAGCCGACGGTGAGGGCCAATTCGTCACCGCCCAGCACCTCGACGCCGATCCCGGTGTTGATGCCGTAGTTGAAGGTTTGATCCAGCCATTGCCAGCCCGCCGTCACGTCCACCAGCCAGGTGTATTGCGGGCGAGTGCGCACCAGCGCGCCCGGCAAACCGCGACGCCATGAGCTGCCGACATACAGTTGGCCGTAACGGCTTTGCAGCAAATCGTCGGCCGTCACCACCGCGGGGTCGTCCGAGTCATCGACGCTTTTCACCGGGCCGCCGTTGGCGCTGGACAGGTAGTCCAGGGTGCGGTCCTTGACGTTGTTGTGCTGATAATCCACACCGCTGCGCACGGTCCAGTTCGGCCCGGCGAATTCCAGCGTGTGGTTGTATTCCATCTTCAGCGCCTGGCCGTTGCCCAGGGAATCGCCCGCACGGGTGGAGAACGATTTCTGCGCCACTTCCCAGCTGATCTGATCCCGCGCCGAGAGCCCGTGACGACCGCCGACCCACACGCTGTCGTGTTGGCCGAAAGCGCGCATCAGGCCGCTGTCTTCGCTTTTGCGATGCCAGTCCACACCGGTCTCGATCTGGTCGCTGGCGCTCAACTGCCACGTCCGGGACAGGCCCAAACCGTTGCGGTCATCGTCCTTGCGCTGACTGGTGTCGGCGAACAGTTTGTAGCCACCGTCCTCAACAGAACGTTGCAGGGTCAGCGCGGCGTTGCGCTCATCGCCCATGCGCGATTCGATCAGTTGATCGCTATTGTAGGTGCCGTTTTCCACCTCAAGATTGGCGTACCACTGAGCGCCAAGGTTGTGCGCGATTTGCAGGCGCGGGGCGTTGAATTCCAGGCCACCGAAATCCTGTTGATGCCAGGACAGCTGCGCACCTTGCGGCGTCAGTTCCTGAAGCTCGGCAGCCTGACGACGCAGTTGCTCGCGCACGGCGGCCGGCTGATCGTCACCCAGCGCTGACTCGCTAAGGTCGAGGGCTTCGTCGAAGCGTCCGAGACGACTGAGCGCCTGGGCGCGTTGCGCCGGGTTGAGGTCGCTACTGGCCAACAGCGTTTCGACTTGCGCCTTGTTACGGCTGCGCAAGGCTTGCTGGATTTCTTCGTAACGCTGGACCTTCAAGCCCTGGCTGCGCGCCCAATCAAGCCACTGGTCTTTCTGCGATTCCTGATTGGTCGCGTCGAGACGCGCCAGCAATCGCTCAAACCACAATTGCAACATCGCCGGCGAGCCGTCCTTCCACTGCGCCACTTCCTGTTGCGCCTTGCCCGGCGAATAACTGCTGGCCATCAAGCGCAACCAGATCGCGTAACGCTGGGACGATGGCTGAATGTTTTCGCCTTCGGGACTGCGCAGCAGCTTCAAGCGCAAGCGTTGCGCTGCATCCTGATAACCGGCGCTTTCGAGGGCATCGGCGTAGGCCGCGCGCACCAGCCAATCCTGCGGACTGGTCTTGAGGTACAGGCGATACCAGGCCAATGCTTCGGTATCGCGACCGAGCATCTGACTGGCACTGGCGAACGGCAGCCAGAGGATTCGGTCCTGCCGCGCCTGGGGTTTCCATTCCGTCAGCAAAGGCTTGAGCGCAGCGGTGTTGCCTTGGTCGACGTACAGCCACATCAGACGTTCGCGGAACAGGTTGTCATCCGGGAAACGCGACAGGCCCAGCAGGTACAAACGCTGCGCCTCGTCAATGTTGCCCTGCTGCACCGCCAAGGCACCACGTATCGCCAGCACTTGTGCTTGCTCGTTGGCTTCCGGGAACTGCTCGGCGTCTTTGAGCAGCGCGACCACTTGCGGCCAGTCCTGCAATTCCTGAGCTTGCTGCAAGGATTCAACCAGACGCTGCGGATCGCGGGTGCGCTTCCAGCTGCCGACCATCATGGTCAAGGCGCGCTTCGGATCGCTGGTGCGATACAGGGTGATCAGCTGACTCTCGTCGCCACTGTTGAGCGAACCCTTGAGCGCGAGGAGTCGTTCCAGGGAAGCCTGAAGTTCGTCGTCGAGTTCCAGATCCCACGCCAAGGCGGCGCGCAGGCGCCAGTAACCCTCATCGGTGATCTTGCGGTTATCGACCTGCAACACGTCCCACGCCGCCTGATTATCAAACAGCTTGAGGTCGGTATTGGCCCAGTCAATGCGCTCGGTCGTGGTCAGTGCGAAGCGTTTCGAGTAGCGCTTGTAGACTTCTGTTTTCTGCGCAAACTGCCCAGTGTTTTCGAGGTTTTGCAGCAGGCGTGTCCAGGCCAGACGATGCGCCGGGTACTTGCGCAAGTAAGCGTGCAACCAGGCTTCGGCTTGGGTCGGTGTGCCACGGGATTCGTGAGCGTAGTTCAGCGCGTCGAGTTCGATATCGGTCAGCGCACGCTGCTCCATGATGTCGGCGAGCAAAGGGATCGCCCGGTCGAAATCGAACTGCTGGCTGGCCAGACGCCAAGCGTGTTCACGGGTTTGCGGGTCTTCGTGCAGTTTCAGCAGACGAATCCAGTAGCTCAGCGCGGCCTGAATGTCGCCACGCCATTCGCCCAGATGCCCCATTTGTTCGAGCAACGCCAGGTCATCCGGGTGCTCAGCTACAAGCTGCTCGCCACTGTCCCACGCACCGGCCAGGTCGCCGAGGGCCAGGCGCATGTTGAATTCCTTGCGCAGGATTTGCGGGTTGTCCGGCTGCAACACGCGCCACTGATCCAGAAAACGCTGGGCCAGATCGAAGCGCTTGCTGCCGACGGCAACGTCGACGCCCTGCTCCAGCCACGGCGAATCGGTTTGCGGATCCTTGAGCTGATCCAGTTCATCGGCCAGCACACGCGCAGCCTGTTCACCGCGACCGGCGGCCAACAGACTGTTGAACGCCAGTTGCGCGTATTCACGACGCTCGGATGCTTGTTGGCTGTCTTGCTTGAGCAGCAGATAAATGTCGGCGGCACGGCCAGGTTGCTCACCGGCCAGGTACCACTGCGCGGCGGACTTGAGCGCAGCAATGCGCTGAGCCGGATCGCGGTCGGCGATTTCTTCGTAGACGCTGGCGGCGAAGGCCGGGGCCTGTAACGTCAGCGCCAGCTTGGCCAGGTTGTGCAACTGTGGCAGCGGCAACAGGCGGTGATCGAAGCTTTTCAGGCGTTCGATCAAGGCTTTCTGCGCCACCGGATCGTCGACCTTCGTCGCTTCCAGCGCATCGAGTTCGAGACGGTAATAGGCCTGCAACTCGACGACCGGCTTCGGCCAGTTCTCAAGGTGCTGGCGCGCCTTCGGGTAGTCGCCGAGACGGATCAGCAGATCGACCAGTTGCAAGCGCAACTGATCGTCATCCGGGTGCGCCGCCAGCAGCAATTCGGCGTAGTTGGCCGAGACCGCATCCGGCTCGCGGCCGTCAGGCTGGAACACTTCTTCGCGCTGGAACGTCAGCCACAGCAGGCCACCCACGGCGACCGCCACCACCGCCAATGCCCAGGGATTGAGCAGGCGTCGACTTTTAGTGACTGAGGAGTTAGATGCAGTAGAGCTGACCATGACTCACCTGCTTCATTGGTAATTGAAAAGTCCACAGGCCGGCGGATGCCTTGCCTGCAAAAGGTTGCCCGTCCACTTCCACCCGGCAGCTGCTCGCCGAGCGCACGGAGAAGGTCAGGTCGACCTGCCCGGCAAACGAAAAGCTCACCTGTTTTTCGTCTACATACTTCCAGTCCACTAACGGCAGATTGGCCTCCTCCAGCGCCGGCCGTTGATCCCGGTCGGGACGCAACACCAGCAATGCCTTGTCACTGCTCAACGCCACATACCGGCCTTGCGGCAAGTCGCGAACACCGGCGACGCCTTGCGAACGCAGCAGGTCCGGCCAGCCCATTTGCGGGTCGAGTCGCAGGGTGCGCAGCGCGTCCATGCCGCGAACCTGCCAGTTGCCCTCGGCGGTGCGCGCCAGACTGGCTTGATACAAGCCGTGCACACGATCGAGGTAGTCGCTCATCCACAGCGACATCGGTTGCTGGTCCTTCATGTAGCCGTAGATCTCGTTCATCGCCTTGATCGAGGCCTGCTTGGTGCTCGAATAGAAGTGGTAATACAGGTGCAGGCCGCGCAAACGCCGTGGGTTGTCGGTGAGTTCGAAAGTGTCGATCACATCGCGGAAACCGTAATACGGCCCCTTCCACAGGTTGGTGTAGAGGTTCTCGTTGATGATCGGCGCGTAGTACTGCAAGCCGCCTTCAGTGGGGCGCAGTAATGGATTGAGGCCGGTCAGCGACGGGTTGGCCTTGGTCAGCATGGTCTCCGCGCCGTTGACGTTTTTCAGGCCCGCTTCATAGGCCAGCTTCAGGGTGGCTGCCGAGGGCAAGGCATCGCCCGGCCAGAAGATCAACTTCACCGGTTTTTCCGGGGTGGTGAGCTGCTGGTTGATGTAGTCGCGCGAGCCAAAAATCTCGCGGCGGAAATCGATTTTGTCGTAGCCCGGGATGGCCATTTTCAAGCCGTATTCCGGGTTGAAATTCTCACGTTTCTGCGCCACTTCCGGCTGCATGAAAAACGGATGGCTGAAGGTGTGGCTGGCGACTTCGACTTTCGGGTTGGCAAACAACTCACGGGCAATGGGTTCCAGTTCGCGGGCCAGGAACGGGAACATGCCGCGCGGTGAAATCTCGCCTTCGACAATCGATACCGAGGTCAGGAACGGATTGGGCTGAATGAAATCGTCGAGTACCTGCTTGCCGGCATAGGGCGTGCCACGCACTTCGGCGCGCGACGGGAAACCATCGCCATCGATGTGCACGGTGGCGATGCGGCGGCCGTTTTCGGTGGTGGTGTCCGGACGCGGCTGAACCGGCAGGCGCAAGCTGGCCTGGAGGAAGGCGAACGGATCGAGAATCCAGCGGCTGCGCTCGTTGTTCGTTTCGAGAATGTACGGCGCAAGGGCTACACCGCCCCACTCGGCCGTCGCCACTGGGGCAAATGTCTGGCCGTCGGCAGCGGTCAGCAGCAACGCGGCTTTCGGACCTTTGGGCAGCAGGGAAATTGCGGTCAGGTCACGGGAGCGGGGCTGCACCGGGGCTTCGAAGGCGCCGATCAGCGCCTTGTCCTGATAGCTGATGGTCAACGCTTGAGTGCCGATTGGCGCCGAGCGATTCAGGCCCAGACGCTTGAGCAGCAGCGGGTCTTGAATCGGCAGGCCGGAAAAGAACACCACCGGCACCTGTTCGTCCAGACGCTTGCCGATCCAGCTATTGAAAGCCGCTGCGTCCTGCGGCGGGCCGCTGGTCATCCAGGTCACGATCCCGGCGTACAAACCACTGAAACGGTGTTGCGGCAGGGAGCCGTCGACGGGCAGGTAATCCACCCGGTAACCGAGGTATTCGAGCAAACCGCCGAGCAAGGTGTGCCCGGCGTTACGCACCAGGTCACCTTCGCGCGGATCGTAAAGTAGTGCGATGCGGCGCGGCTGGACTTCGATGCTGCTGATGCCCATCGAGTCCAGCTCAGGCGTGCCGATGTAAGGAATGAAGCCCTCTTCGCGCAGACGCTTGGCCAGTTTGCGCGCTTCATCGCGACGCTCCGGTGGCAGGTAGTCGATGGCTACCAGCGGAATGCCTTTGGCGCGCAACGGCTGGATCTGGATTTCCAGCCACTCGCGGTCGGCTTCAGGCACCGGGCGATAGCGTTTGGCGGAAGCGTCCCAACCGGCGTGAATCGATTCGATTGCCACGGCGGCGGCCACGCCATCGAGGTCGGGCAACACTTCGAAGCCACGGTTGAAAAACAGCTTCAGGTTCGGCTGACGCTGGTGCAATTCCCGCAGGAAACCGGCGAGTGCCACACGCTGTGTTTCTCGCGACGACTCCGGCAACAACTGGAAGCTGTCGAGGGTGTCGAGGAACAACCCGGCGTAGCCTTCAGCCTGCAACGCCTTGGCTCGGCCGAACAAATGTTCGCGCCAGGCGGGTGCCGCGAGGTCCATGACCTGGCTGTCCCACGCGCCGTTTCGCACCGGGCTGACCGCTCCCGTGAGGGATGCCTTTTCGAGTTCGGCCTTGCCACCATGGAACTCGCCCACCGACAGATAGGCGAACGGCTGACTGCCCAACTTGCGCAGGGTTTTGACGTCGCCCGCGGTCATATGCCCCGGCTCGACCACCGACCAGTCGAACTGAGCCAACTCGGAAATGGGTGGTTGATCGGCGTACCAGAAAACCACGCTGGCGGGTTGCGGTAATGCTGCGGCCTGGACGGCGGGCCCGCTCACGAACAACGCTAAAGCGGCGAGCAGCCGATTAGCGGCCGCGCGGACACGCGTCCTGCGAAAAACGATTTCCATAACTCACTCTTGAATGGACTGAACCGATACTGCTTGGATGTCGGACAGTGGAACCGGCCGGGTTACAGGCTGCGAATAAGCTGCGACAGCCCCTTGCCGATGGCGGTCGGTTCCGGGAGCTTGAAACGCTCCAGCAGGCGACTGTTGTTGGCGCGCGAATGGCGAATGTCGCCTTGACGTGGCGCGTGATGAATCACCTTCAACGGGCTGCCGGTGACGGTGCCCAATTCGGCGATCAGATCGTTGAGGCTGGTGGAACGACTCAGGCCAACGTTCACCGCGCCGGGGCTCGGTTCACTGACTTCCAGGGACTGCACGAGAATGCTCACCAAGTCCTGGACATAGACGAAGTCGCGAGTTTGCGAACCGTCACCGAAAATCGCCACCGACTGCTCGGCCAAGGCCAGTTTGGTAAAGATGCTGATCACGCCGGAGTACGGCGATGACGGATCCTGACGCGGGCCGAAGATGTTGAAGAACCGAAAGATCATCGGTTCCAGGCCATGTTCGCGGCGATAGAAATCGAGGTATTGCTCGCTCGCCAGTTTGTCGCTGGCATACGGCGTGAGCGGGGATTTTGGCGTGTCTTCGTGAATCGCCGTGCCTTCGCCGTTGTTGCCGTAAATGGCGGCGCTGGACGCGAATACCACACGCTTGATCCCGGCCTTCACCATGCTTTCGCACACGTTGAGGGTGCCGACGAAGTTGCTTTGATGAGTGCTGACCGGATCATCCACCGACGCTTGCACCGAGGCCACTGCGGCCAGGTGAACGACAGCACCGCAATCGCGCATGGCTTGTGCCACTACTGCGCCGTCCGCGACATCACCAATGACCAAGTTCAGATTGGCATTATCCATCGGCAGATTGCTGACCTTGCCGGTCGACAAATTATCCAGCACACGAACCTTGTAGCCCTTGCCCAGCAAGGCTTCTACGAGGTGCGACCCAATAAATCCGGCACCGCCAGTCACCAGTATTCGCTCAACAAACATGAAATCTCTCCCTGAACAGTAGAGCGGATACGAGTGGTTAAAGTCCGCTGATCTATGGCGCAAGGCCATCAAAACGCCGCCGATAATGGGAGATCAGAAAGAGAGTGTCAATAGTTTGTCTGCTTTGTCGCCGAACGGTTATTCCGCCAGAAAACAGTCATTTATTTGGCGGCATTTATTAGCTACAGGCTGTCATACAATTGCCACGCGCGACCCACAGACTCGTCTAGAGCGGAGCCTACGCCATGCATCACGCCTTGCTTATCATCGATGTCCAACCCAACTTCGATCCGCCGCAATGGCTCCTTAACGGCGTTCAAAAACTCATCAAAAACCTGCCCCGGATGAAGCTTTGGGAGCATCATTTCAAGCGCACGGTGAGGTCGGATGAGCTGTAATCAATTGGGTGCGCTGTTCTAAGGAAGATAAATATGAACATCTGGATCACTGCCGCCCTGACAGTCATGGTTTCCCTGTCGGCACAGGCAGCCACTGACGTCGCGCCTCGTGTAGAGCAAGTCCCTTTTGACAAAGGCAACAATGCCGTCGAGATCAAACAGTCCATCCAGGGCCGGCTCACGGCGCAATACCGTGTGAGTGCGAAAGCAGGCCAGGTACTCACCGTCGACCTCAAGCCTTCCAATACCTCGGCCTACTTCAACATCACCGCCAAAGGCGCGGACTACGCGCTGTTTAACGGCTCGATCATGGGCAACCATTTTATGGGGCCGCTGCCCGCCGATGGCGAATACACAGTTCAGGTGTACCTCATGCGCAACGCCGCACGGCGCAATGAGGTGGCGAACTACAACCTTTCCTTGAACCTCAGCCCTTCCGACACCTCGAACAACACTCAGCCGTTTGAGCAGACGCTTGAATTACAGGGCATCCGTTTTCATGTGACGGGAAAATGGGTCGATGGCAACCCTGCGGTGCGAATCTCGCCTCAAGGGCTGGAGATCGATAACGCAGAAGTCACACGGTCGCTGACCGGCAATATTGTTCGGGCCGAGGTGGCGGACCTTGATCGGGATGGTTCGCCGGAAATTTACGTTTTCGCCAGATCCCCTGGGCGAGGGATGCCGGGGGAGTTGGTTGCATACGCGGCCAATCGCAAGAAATCGTTGAGCGAGATTTATCTTCCGGTTGTTAGTGAGAATGCGAAAGCAGCGGAGGGGTATCAGGGCGAAGATGAGTTTGCGGTGGTGGAGGGTGTGTTGGTGCGGCGGTTTCCGGTGTATGAAAGTGCAGATGAGGGCGCGGGACGGACGGGGAAGATGCGGGAGGTTCGGTATCGGTTGGTAGCTGGGGAGGCTGGGTGGGTTTTGCGGGGGGATGGGGTTGTGGAGTATTGATGAGCATCGCTGCATGGATGGTACTTCGTTGATCCTTTGAAGAATAAGGCCTGTCAGATTTCCCAATTATTGGTTACGAATGGTGAGGCGCCAAAATGCAAACGTTCTCGCTCGATACGAATTGCGTCATAGCGCTAGAGGAAGGTCGCGCAGAGGCCACTTCTGTTCGAGCGCTGGCAAATGCTCACGCTGCCGGGACTGCTAGCGTTGGGATCATTGCAATTTCAGCGTCTGAACGCCAAAAGGATGGTGGGCATCTTGAGAGTTTTACCTGCTTTCAGAACCGTCTAGCATCTCTTGGACTTGAGCACCTAGAGCTCATCCTACCCATGATTTACTTTGATTTGACGTTTTGGGATTGCGCCATTCTCACCGATGAAGCGGGGTTGATGCTTGAACAGGAAATTCACCAAATTCTGTTTCCCAATATTCAATTCCAGTGGCCGGACTTTTGCCAAGCTAACGGCTTGGACCCATCAAGCGCCGCTTTGAATCTAAAATGGCGCAATGCAAAGTGTGATGTTCAGGCTCTATGGGGTCACATAAATGCCGGACGAGAAATCTTCGTCACGTCTGACGAAAATTTTCATAAGGTTTCAAAAAAAGCCAAACTCATTGCGCTTGGAGCGGGTTGCATAGAGCGGCCCATTGAAGCCAAATCCCGTATCAAAGATGTTTACAAGTAAGGAAAACGGGGACGAACATCTCTCCCTCAAGATCTCTATGCTACACAGACAGGCCAATCTAACGGCTAGGCTCGGGTTCCCAGGAGCACATTAATGATTTCGATCAAACTAGGCTTTTCTAAGGGCACCAAGAGTCCCTTTGCTGACTTTATTCGTAATGCCAAGTCAGAGCAGAAAAAGCGTATCTACAGCGAAGTGCTGGCAGAAGCTACCAAGCAGCAAAACCTCGTGATGATGGAAGCGGAAGCCAAACGAGGTTAACTGACAGTTCTGATTAAAAAGCCCGGCCCAATGCCGGGCTTTTTTCATTCTCCTCAAACAAAGGCCAGAGAAGCGTGTAGTCCGTCCTAGGAAATTTCCCGCAACTCGTAGTGCCTTTCATGAACTGGCGGGCGCTGCGCATCGACGATAGCCTTCAGGGATCGCTGCAAATCAGCGATCGGCTTTGACAGGCTGACAACCAGAAACTTTCACTCTTCCTGATAAAACGGCATCCTTGCACGTGTGCAGTTTTTTCATGGCGGCTGTGCGTGGGGCATCTTCGGATGCACCGGCTTTCTGGTTTGCCGGTCTGTCAACCTGCGTACGGCTGCCACCCTTCCCTGTTTGACAGCAGGGGCATGGCAGCTCCTTTTACAAACCGGAGATGCACCATGAAAAAACACAGCCCCAACCCGCCGGACTCGGCAAAAGAGTCGCCCGACTTATCGGATCTCTCCAAAGCCACCGAACGAACCATCAGCGCCCGCCTCCGCAACCCAAACCACCCCGATCCAATCAGCCACGTTTTCACCATCCTCCCCGACGTCGACACGCCAACCCTGCTCGCTCATGCCTGCGAAACCCTCGCCTCGCTCAATGTCATGACCACCGAACTGGCCTGCGAACTCGAAGGCTCGCGCCGCAACGTGGCACTGGCGATTCAGCAGCTGGCGGTGCTGGGTGAACTGCTGGTAAACCGAGCGCTGGACAACCTCGACCCGCCCGCTGGCGTGTCCGAAGCTCCGTCCGCCAGCCACCCCTGAGTGTTCGCGTTCTTTTACCGAATGGAGGTTTTGTCATGGATCGATACATGCCTGTCATAGGCATCGACTGCACCATAGTGTCGCTGCTGATCGACACCGAAGCACCGCTGGACGTACTGCATGAAACCGCGGCTTACCGCATCCGCACAGCGACTCAATTGCTGGAGAGCTTTGCTGTGAGCGAAGGTGTTCACAGTGAATTGGCGCGGGTGTTGGTGACTTCGTTGCGCGATGGCTGCGATTTGATGGATGTCGTTGGGCGAAGATTGCAGGCGCAGGTTTCGTCGATGTAACGAAAAAGGCACCTGACGAGAATATCGCGGGTGCCTTTTTTGAATTTAAAGAGTGCAATGTTCCGTATACGTGACATTGGGAGCCGAATGTTACGTAAACAGAACATCGCTTGGGCTGATGACTCAACAGAAGGTTTCATAAACTGTAACTTTCTGTCGACTCAGTAGGCTCCTTCTACACTCAATCCGCATACGCCCAAAACACTTTCCAAAAGAGCTCCCATGACCACCCTAAAAGACCGCTTGAAGCAAGGCAAAAATGCCCGCAAGAATTGCCCCCGCAATGCTCAAGCGTCCACGGGCAAAACAAACCGCGACCCACTCCCGCTGATCAAAGCCTCCAGCGAAGGCCGAATCAAATCCCTTGTAGAGCTCCGCTACGGCCGCATGCTCGTCTCCCCCTTCAGCTTCTATCGCGGCACCGCGCTTTTGCAGGCCCACGACTTGGCCTCCACGCCGAATATGGGCCTGACCTCGCCGATCTGCGGCGATTGCCACCTGATGAATTTCGGCGGGTTCGCCACGCCCGAACGCAATCTGTTGTTTGGCGTCCACGACTTCGACGAGGTCCATCCCGGCCCCTGGGAGTGGGATATCAAACGGCTGGTGACAAGTATCGTGGTGGCTGCCCGCGATCTGCGTCATGGGGAAACGGTCGAAGAATCGGTCTGCCGCGACGTGGTCAGCGCCTATCAGAAAACCATGCTCGAGTGCGCCGAACAAAGCGCCTTGGAAACCTGGTACGAATCCATCCGTTACGACGACCTGCGCAAGCAGGCGAACAAAAAAACGCTCGAGCATATCGAACGCGCCATCGAAAAAGCCGAGGGCCGCTCCCACGCCGAACTGCTGCCGAAAATCAGCGAGCGTGACGCTGATGGCTGTCTGATCATTCGCGATGACCTGCCGGAAATTTTCCACCTGCACAAAAAAACCACATTGCTGAATGCCGACGATGACTGGCTGCTCCACTCGGATTGGCGACCGATCTACGACGCCTTCATGCGCAAGTATCCAGGCACGCTGCAGGCTGACCGTCGAGCGTTGTTTTCACGTTTTCACGTTCAGGACATGGCGTTCAAAGTGGTGGGCGTCGGCAGTGTTGGTACCCGTTGTCTGGTGGCCTTGCTGACTGATGATCAGGAGTTCCCGCTGTTCCTGCAATTCAAGGAAGCACGGCGCTCGGTACTGGCCGACTACGTGAAGACAAAATCAACAGTGCGGCATAACGGTCAGCGGGTGGTCGAGGGTCAACGGTTGATGCAGTCGGCCAGTGACCTGTTTCTCGGCTGGACCACCGGCCCCGGCGGTCGACACTTCTACGTGCGGCAGTTGCGCGACATGAAAATTTCGGCAGAACTTGAGACTTTCGATGCGGACACCTTCGCCGCGTATGGACGCGTCTGTGGTCGCGCCCTCGCCCGCGCACATGCCAAATCGTCCGGACAGGCCGCGCAGATCAGCGGTTACATCGGCAAGAGCGATGCACTGGCGGACGCGCTGTTCAAGTATGCGAAAAGTTATGCAACGCAGAATGAGCAAGACTTTGAGCGATTCCAGCAAGCCTGCCGTACGGGCCGGTTACAAGCTCGCTCCGAGGCAGACTTTGCGGCAGATCATTTGCCCTGAGCGGGCAACGCGGGTCCATCCATATGAATTTTTCTTCACCCCATCAACCCTCTCCAGCCGGTACATTGCCCTCGCTCATTCAAGAAACTACGGTTTGCCCGCCCTCCCGCGGGCTTTTTTTTGCCTTTTGATTGATGAGCGGCGGCCCATAACCCAATACCTTCCCCGGAACTGTTGCAAATCAAGTCCAGCCACCTTATTGGGTGTACCATCGATGTCTGTTCATCAGATATCAGTTAGCCATGTCCACGCAAAGCGAAGAGAGCCGTCAGATCGTTGCTTCTCTGGCGCACCGTGTTGGCCCCGACGCTGACATCGCAAGGATCGCCCAAGCGATCATTTCAACCTTGCGGGATATGGAAGTAGCCCTCACGCCCATCATCGGCCAGCAAGGGGTTGCCGCGCTTTATCGCCGCAGCCTCCACCTGTGCGCCATTACTCATCCGCGTTTAGCCAGCACCCGCGACAAAGTGCCGGCCGGCATGGACATGGCGGCCCTCAAGTCCGTAATTGTTGAGCAAAGCGACGCCGATGCGCTGTTTTTCGGTGAAGTGTTGCTGACGACCTTTTACGAACTGCTGTCCACGCTCATCGGGCCCTCGCTCACCGAACGCTTGCTTCGTGGCATGTGGGAACCTTCTTTGAGCGACACCCCTTCGCAGGAAAATTCGCCATGAGCACCAAAGTGACTATCAACCGTCTGGCTACCGGCGTGCCAGGACTGGACGAGGTGCTGGGCGGAGGTTTGCCGGAGTTTTCGTTCAACCTGATCGCAGGCCCTCCCGGTTGCGGCAAAACCACCCTCGCGCACCAGATGATGTTCGCCCTGGCAACGCCTGAACGTCCGGCGCTGTTCTTCACCGTGCTGGGGGAACCGCCGCTGAAGATGCTGCGCTATCAGCAGCAATTCGATTTTTTCGACAGCGAAGCGATCAATCAGTCGATTCGCTATATCAACCTGTCCACCGACACCCTGGCCGGGAATCTGGACGAGGTGCTGCGACGGATTATCAGCGAGGTAGAGGCTCACTCACCGGCGCTGGTGTTCGTCGACTCGTTCCGCTCCGTGGTGCTGGCCAGCCAGACCCAGGACAACCCCAACAACAACCTGCCGCAGTTCGTTCAGCAACTGGGCATGTTGATGACCACCTGGCAGGCGACAACCTTCCTGATTGGCGAATATTTCACCGAAACCGACACCAACCCGATTTTCACCGTGGCCGATGGCCTGATCTGGCTGCGCCAGAGCGTCCAGCGCAACTCCATGGTGCGCAAGATGGAAATCATGAAGATGCGCGGCCAGCCGACGTTGCCGGGGCTGCACACCTTCCGTATCGCCGCCTCCGGCATCAAGGTCTTCGCGCCGCCCCCACTCAACCGGGTTGAAGCGCCACTGAAGTTTCCGATTCAGCGCCTGAAAATGGGCGTACCGCAGCTCGATGAAATGCTCGGTGGTGGCCTGCCCCGTGGCTATTCCTTGCTGGTGGCCGGGCCGTCGGGCTCGGGCAAAAGCATCCTGGCGTCAACCTTCCTCGCCGAAGGCGCGCGCAACGGCGAGACCGGCGTGATCGCGGTGTTCGAGCAACGGCCTAATCACTCCCAGAACGCAGCCCTTGCGGGACTGATCGAGAGTGGGCAAGTCGGCCTGGTGGACAGCCGCGCGCCGGACCTGTCCATCGACGAAATCGTGCAGTTGCTGCTCAGCGAGATCCGCCGACTGAAAGCCACCCGGGTGGTGATCGATTCGTTGTCGGGCTTCGAACTGGCGCTGGCACCGACCTTCCGCGAAGACTTTCGCGAATCGCTGTCGCGTATGGTCACGGCACTGACCAGCATCGGCGTCAGTGTCTTGATGACCTCGGAACTGGAAGACCGCTACACCGACCTGCGCTTCAGCCCATATGGCACGGCATTTCTCACCGACGCCATCATCGTCCAACGCTATATTGAAGTAGAGAGTCGCCTGTTGCGCATCATGGCGGTGGTCAAGGTTCGGGCCAGCGCCCATTCCGATGAGTTGCGCCTGTACCGCATCGACGATAAAGGCCTGCAGATCGGCGAGATGTTGCCGGATCAGGAAGGGTTACTAGGGGGCCGGCCTACCCGGCAGATCAACAAGGACGAGGTGTAAACCAGGACCATGACCGAGGCCAATGGCACGAACGCACAAACGATGGCCACCGCCGCTCGTGAGTTGTTCCTGCTCGGCCAGAAGACCGTGGAAGCGCGTGCGGTGCTGGCGGCGCTGAAAAAGGAATTGAACGATACCAATAACCGCCTGGTGGACGCCCAGCAAATCGAACAATTGGTCGAAGCCAACCAGCAACTGGTGTTGGCTATTCTGCTGGCGCAATCGGATGCGGAAAAACCCCATCGCTCACAAGAAGAGCAGCGGCTGTTCCTGGAGATGCGCGAGGCCAACGCACAATTGGTGATCGCCGCCCTCAGCGCGCAAAACCTGCAAGCCTCGGCGGAACACACGCTGGAGCAGCAACGCAACCTCCTCACGACGGTCGCCCATGAACTGCGCAACCCGCTTACCCCCATCAGCATGATCGCCGGCCGCCTGGTGCGGGTGCCCAGTGAAGAGTTGCCGCGCATGCAGGCATTGATCGAGGGCCAGGTGCGGCACATGACGCGGCTGGTGGATGACTTGCTCGACGTGTCCCGCGCCAGCACCGGCAAGCTGCGTCTCGATTGCCGGATCGTCGACATGGCGCAGATCATCCACGAGGCCATCGAGGTGTGCCGTCCGTTGATGATTATCCGACAGCTGCATTTCACCGCCGAACTGCCCAGCTGTGCGTTGTCGGTGAACGGCGACCCGGTGCGGCTCACGCAGATTCTCGGCAACCTGCTGGGCAATGCGGCCAAGTACACACCTGCGGGGGGCCATGTCACGTTGTCGGCCAGGGCCAATGACAACGTGCTGGAGATGAGCATTTGTGATGACGGCATCGGTATTTCCGCCCAGGCACTGCCGTTTATCTTCGAGCCGTTTGTGCAAGACGTGCATGCCGTCGGCTTCAACGGAGCAGGCCTGGGCATTGGCCTGACTGTGGTTCGCGAACTGGTGGAAGCCCATGGCGGCACTGTGATTGGCAATAGCGACGGTGACGGCAAAGGCAGCACCTTTATCGTGACATTGCCCTTGGCGGTTTGAGTTTTTCCGCTGACCACGCAATGCTTGCGCGACGATCCCCCCGAAACGGAGCGCCCTATGCCGCTGTTGTCCATGCCCTGTAAACGCTTGACGCTGGCGGTGCTCGACCCTGAACAGGCAGCACTGGAAAGCGACTTCTACCGGCGCAACCAAAGGCATCTCGCCCGCTGGTCGCCGATTCGCCCCACCGATTACCACAGCCCTGAAAACATTCGTCCGCGCCTTGAAGTGCAAGCCAGCGCGTTCCAGGCAGGCCTCGCGGTGCACTTCGCGCTGTTGGACGCGGACAACGGCCAGATGATCGGCGCCTGCAATTTCAGCGGCATCACTCGCGGGGCGTTTCAAGCGTGTTATCTGGGTTACCACATCGACGAATCCCATCAAGGTCAGGGCTTGATGCAGGAAGCGCTGGAAGCGGCCATCGGCTACATGTTCGATGAGCAGAAACTGCACCGGATCATGGCCAATTACATCCCCGGCAATGAACGCAGCGCACGGTTGCTGGAGCGTCTGGGATTTGAACGTGAAGGCTACGCCAAGGCTTACCTGAGTATCGCCGGGCGCTGGCAGGATCACGTGTTGACCGCGTTGATCAATGACCGCTTTGAAGCCCCGGAACAGCGCTGGTCCAGACCTCTCTCGTAATACTTCGCGGCTGTTCACAATTCATTAAGCATTCGCCCCGTATGCTCGGGCTTCCCGGTCCACCTTCCCGGAAGCCAGAAGTCTATGTCGCGTCCCGCCACTTCACTGTTTCTGCTTGCCGCTATGCTGTTTTTCTTTGCCTTGGGCAATCATCAACTGCAAGGTTCCACCGAGGCCCGAGTGGCCGGGATCGCCATGCAAATGCACCTGGAAAACGACTGGGTGACGCCCCGTTTGTTCGGCGAACCGTTTCTGGAAAAACCACCCTTGAGCTTATGGCTGGATGCCGGTGCCATCCGCGCATTCGGCGGCACGCCGTGGGCGGTGCGACTGGCTTCGGCGTTTGCCGGGTTGTTCAGTGTGATGCTGTTGTACGAGATGCTGCGGCGGTTCGGGCGGCCCAAGGCGATTGCCTGGACGGCGGGGATCTTTCTGGCAACCATGGCCAGTTACTGGAGCAACGTGCGCGGGGTCGGGGAAGACGCGCTGCTTGCCCTTGGTGTGAGCATGGCGTTGCTGGCATTCTTTCAGGGGCACCGACAATCGACGCTCGGCAACGCACTGCTGTTTTCCTCCGGAATCGCCATCGCCACATTGAGCAAAGGCGTACTGGGCCTGGCGATGCCGGGCGTGGTGATTTTCGCGTATCTGCTGGCCGAGACCTTGATGGACAGGCGCCTGAAAATCTCCGACTGGTTGCGCCCCGGTTTACTGACGCTAGCAGGGTTGATCCCGTTGATGATCTGGCTCGCCGTGCTGTATCAGCGCGATGGAGCGCAAGCCGTGGGAGAAGTGCTGCTGACCAACAGCGTCGGACGCTTCAGCGGATCCTTCGTCGAGGCCGGACATTACGAACCGTTCTACTACTACCTGACCAAGCTGCCCCAAGCGTTCCTGCCGTGGAATATTCTGGTGTACCTGGGGCTGTGGCATTTTCGCAAACGCCTGATGGCCAATCGTTACTTGCTGTTTTTCACCCTGTGGATCGTGGCGCAGTTTGTGATGCTGACATTGGCGTCGAGCAAGCGCACGGTGTATCTCATGTCGATGACGCCTGCGGCGGCGGTGATTGCGGCGGAGTATGCGGGCGTTCTGTTCGAGCGGCTGAAGATGCGCGAAGGGGCCTCGAACCTTTTGGGGCACATCGCACGGCATCGACGCGGTGTGGCGATTGGCATGATCATGCTGGTGATCGGCAGCTACCTGGCCGCCGCTCAATGGGCGCTGCCCCACGCGGACCGCAAATTGTCGTTTATGCCGCTGACCGAGCAGATTCAAACGATGCAAGCCAATGGACAACACGTCGCCCTGTTCCAGGCCAACGAACGGGTCGGCGGCGCCAGCGTGTTCTATACCCGGCAAGTGCTCAAGGGCCTGGACACCGAGGCGCAGCTGCATGAGTTTCTGGCGGCCTCGCCCTCCAACGTGGCGGTCATGTCCGGTGAAACCGAACCAACCGCGCCCTTGAAAGTGCTCAAGACCATGAAGGTGGGGCGTCAGGCTTACTACTTTGTAAACCAGTAAGCGGCTCAGCGGTCTGCGCGCCTGCCTTTTGCAGCACCGGCACTTCCAGCCGCGCTCGACCGTAAAATGCCAGCGCCGTCAGCAAACACGCCAGCCACACGAAGATCCCGGCCCAGAAAGTGTGGGACATGTAGTGCCAGCCTTGCAGGACCCGTGTCGTGCCGTAGACGAAACCGAGCAGCAACGCGCCGTACATCAGCGCTTTGGAGTATCGCCAGCGGTAGCGGCGAGCCACGAAGTACAACGCGAGCATGGTGAAGCCGCCGGAAGCATGGCCGCCCGGCCAGCAACGGCCGTCACCGGCTTCCTTGAACAGCTGGAAGTTTTCGTACCACTCTATGTGGGCCATTTTCCCGCCGTAGAGGGTCGTTTCGATCGGGCAGTACACGCTGGTGTGCGCCTTGAGAAAATGGATCACGCCGGTGCAAATGGCGAACGCGACGACCACAAACAGGAAATCGCGACGATGCTCGTAGGCAAACCGGAGCACCGGGGCGGCTTTGCTGCGTTCCAGGAAACTGCCGAGACGCGGATGCCTTTGAACGTTTAGCAACGGCCAGACAAACGACAGCATGGCGCCGATCACGGCGATTTCCCCGGTCCAGTTCGGAATGATCCGCGCCCACTTGTGGGTCAACTTCTCGAAGAAGTGAACCTTGTCGAGGGGAAAGATCTGGGCGACGGGATCAAACAGCAGATTGCTAAAGGCGATGTCGATGTTGGTCATGTCGAACATCAGGAAAACCACGACCGCACAGGCCAGCGGGATACCGAAGTTCGCCCAATAAAAGCGGCTGCGGGAAGAAGTCAGCATGGTGCGTCCTGATCCAGAGGAAAATTCATTGGGTGGTCACCGAACGCCAGTCGGAGGCTTCTATGAAGCCGAGCATGCGCGGTGTCAGAGGTTTTTTGGCGGAGACAAACAACGAAGCGCCATAACCGAGGGTGGAGGTCGACACCTTGAGGTCTTTTTCAAGTTGCGCCATGCATTCGCTGTGGGTGACCAGAATCAAATTGCGGCCCGCCACTTTGTGCGCCAGGGCATCACGCAGCATCGTGCCCTTGCAGCTCACCAACCAGTCCTCGCCGACACCGACCTTGTTGAACATGTAGCCAGCCGTCTGAGACGTGCGAACCATCGGGCTGTTGTAGATATCGGTCTTGTCCAGCCCCAACTGTTCGAACCGCGCACCGACATTCACCGCAACGCTGCGCGAGCGATCGGTGATGCCATCGTTGCCACTCAGGCATGCGGCTTTCGAGTGATCGCAACGCTCGACGTGGCGCACCAGCACGATGACGTCGCCTTTGGCCCATTCGGCGGCCAACGTTCGTGCGCCCGCCACATTGCCATGGGCCAGGTCCGGCACTGCGGCCGGCTGCAACAGCCATACCGTCAGCGGAACCACCAGCAATGCCGAGGCCAGTACCACCGCGATATTTCGATGCCGGGCCAAAACGCTCAGATTGATCGAGCGTTTGATCCCGAACAGACTCAGTCTCAATTCCACATCAAACGGCCTCACCCGCGTGCACCCTTGTCATTCGATGCCGCGAGGGTAGAGAGGCGCGCGTCGGCAGCCGGTGAAACCCATGTGAAAAAAAGCTTAAGCCGCCCACAAAAACCTTGTTACAGAATCCGTCCGACAAAATCCTTTCAGCTCTAGTGATTGCTGCCGATACAAACCTGCTACATCCCTTGCTGGCACCTAAAAACAACAATCTTCCAGCCAACCGACGATCGAAAGCGCAACGTTCCTGGAGGAATTTGATGAATAGCTGGTTCGGCAACATCAGCGTGAACATGAAACTGGGCCTGGGGTTCGGCCTGGTCCTGGCTCTGACCTGCATACTGGCCCTGACCGGCTGGACGAGCCTGGGCGGGTTGATTGACCGCAGCAACTGGATGAGCGACATCACCCAGCTCAACTCTGGTCTGACCAAACTTCGTGTGGTGCGCCTGCAATACATGCTGACCAACGGCGATGAAACCGCCGCTCAGAACGTACAGACCACCCTTGACGCCTTTTCCGCTCAGCAACAATCGCTGTTGTCGAAATTCAAGAGCCCGGAAAACCTCAAGCTGCTCAAAGAACAAGGCACTTACATCGACGCCTACAAGACGTCGCTGAACAAAATGCGCAGCGCCTACCGCACCGGCAACAGCGCCCGCGACACCATGGCCGCCAATGCCGAAACGGCCAGCACGCTGATCGATGCCATCGGCACCCACGTGCAACAAATGCCTCTTGGCGATCAGCGTTTCGAACAGTTCCAGGCCGTCACTGCCGCCAAGGAAGCGTTCATCCTGGCCCGCTACGAAGTGCGCGGCTACACCGCCACCACCAATGCCGAAACCGAGCAAAAAGCCGTCGTCCAACTGGATTCGGCGATTGCCAGCCTGAAGCCGCTCAACGTTCAGTTTGCCGACACCCAGCAAGACGCCCTGCGTCAGCTGGAAACCGCGCTCGGCAACTACCGCAGCGCCTTGCAGGCTTATAAAGCGGCCAACACCGATGCCGTGCAGGCCCGCAAGGAAATGACCGAGCAGGGCGCCGCCATCGTGACCCTGAGCGATCAGCTGTATCAGATCCAGCTCGATCGTCGTGATGCCGAAAGCGCCCAGGCGCGCACCCTGCAGCTGATCAGCACATTGCTGGCGTTGTTGGTGGGCATCATTGCTGCCGTGATCATCACCCGTCAGATCACCGGCCCGTTGCGCGACACATTAGCGGTGGTCGAACGCATCGCCAGCGGCGACTTGTCCCAGGACGTCAAGGTGACGCGCCGCGACGAACTTGGCGTGTTGCAGCAAGGCATCGCGCGCATGGGCGTGACCCTGCGTGACTTGATCAGCGGCATCCGCGACGGCGTCACTCAGATCGCCAGCGCCGCCGAAGAATTGTCCGCCGTCACCGAGCAAACCAGCGCCGGCGTTAACAGCCAGAAGATCGAAACCGATCAAGTGGCCACCGCCATGCACGAGATGACCGCCACCGTGCAGGAAGTCGCGCGCAACGCCGAAGAAGCCTCCCAGGCCGCAGCCGCCGCCGACGGCGAAGCTCGCGAAGGCGACAAAGTGGTCAACGAAGCCATCGCCCAGATCGAGCGTCTGGCCAGCGAAGTGGCGCGTTCCACCGAAGCCATGAGCGTGTTGCAACAGGAAAGCGACAAGATCGGCAGCGTCATGGACGTGATCAAAGCCGTCGCCGAACAGACCAACCTGCTGGCCCTCAACGCTGCGATTGAAGCCGCGCGTGCCGGTGAAGCCGGTCGTGGTTTTGCGGTGGTGGCCGACGAAGTCCGTGGCCTGGCCCAGCGCACACAGAAATCCACCGAAGAAATCGAAGGTCTGGTGGCCGGTCTGCAAAATGGCACTCAACAAGTGTCCACCGTGATGAACAACAGCCGCGCCCTCACCGACAGCAGCGTCGCCCTGACTCGCAAGGCGGGCGTGTCGCTGGAGAACATCACCCGCACGGTGTCCAACATCCAGTCGATGAACCAGCAGATCGCAGCCGCTGCCGAGCAACAAAGCGCCGTGGCCGAAGAAATCAGCCGCAGCATCATCAACGTGCGCGACGTATCGGAACAGACCGCCGCCGCCAGCGACGAAACCGCGGCGTCCAGTGTTGAACTGGCGCGGCTGGGTGGTCAGTTGCAGCAGATGGTGAGCCACTTCCGCGTCTGACATCCGCTTTGCGGTGAATGAAAGAACCATTCGCGAGCAAGCCCGCTCCCACACGTTCAATCAGTAACCTGTGGGTGCGGGCTTACCCGCGATCGTTATCTACCCGTCACCAAAAGCGCTCAGGTCTGCCAAGGATTGATCACCTCTATGCCGGGGAATTCAAAGTCCCGGACATTACGGGTGGCAATAGGAGCTCCGTGGCTTCGGCAGATGGCGGCAATCTGCGCATCGGCCATCGACGCCGTCCGACCATTAGCTTCACAGCCGGCTACCAACGTCGCGTACTCCACGGCGGCGTGGGCGTCAAAAGGCAAAATCCTTCCGACAAAGTCCTCTTCAAACATCGCCATGGCATGAGCTTCAAGTTTCTGTTTGCGCTTGCCAAACGGGAGTCGGGCGATGCCATGGAGAATTTCCGCCACGGTGACAGCACTGATAGCCAATTCCATCGCTGGCTGTGCATCAACCCAGGCAAGCACTTGTGTATTGGGCTCAACCCGCATGAACTCTGAAAGAACATTGGTATCGAGCACTATCATTCGGAGAAATCCACCGCTGTCGCTTTCTCGTGACGAGAAGGAAGATCAAGCTCAACCCCACCGACAGCGTTGAACCTGTTACGGATTCGGCTACCAAGCCCTCCCGCGCGATCAACGGTTGCCAAGGCTCTTCCAAGAATCAGACGAGCCTCCTCCTCCATCGAATGCCCATTGTGGGCCGCGGCTATACGCAACTGTTCCTTAATCTGATCATCCAGGTTTCTAATCGTGATGCTGGCCATGACGCCTCCTGCAATCAATGAAATCATTGATTGAGGCTATCACACCTTGTCCCATCAACACTTGCTTAGCTGCCGAACGGCCTTACGCACTAATCGCATTGGTAAACACCAACCGGTTCCCGAACGGGTCGGCAATAGTCATGTCCTGGCTGCCCCACGGCATGGCCTGAATCTGTGGATGCGCAAACGTGTATTCCTTGGCCAACAATTGCTGCTGGAACGCCTCGAGTTCATCCGTCTCGATCCGCAATGCCGAACCCGGCGTGCTGTCGCCATGGTGCTCGGACAAGTGCAGCACGCATTCGCCCCGGGAGACTTGCAGGTACAGCGGGAAGTTGGCTTCAAATCGATGTTGCCAGTCGACCGTAAATCCCAAGAAGTCGACGTAGAACTCCAATGCCTTGGCTTCGTCGAAAATCCGCAGGATCGGGGTAGTTTTGCCGAAGCTCATTGGGTTGCTCCCTGACTGAAAAGACACCCATTGTAGTTGGGCTGGATGTCAGCGCTTCGGCTTGGTGATGGCTTTCTTTAATTGCAATGTGCCACCACTGTGACGGACTCCTCGGAATCTTTACTGAAACCCGCCACGCAAATCCCCTTCCCGCGCAAGAAACCGCCCTTCCCGCTTTCCGTTCGCCTGGCCTTCGCTGTAACTCAACACGCCGTTGACCCATACCCCGTCAATTCCTTCTGCTGCCCGTTGCGGGTCGTTGAAGTCCGCCACGTCGCGAATGGTCACTGGATTGAACAACACCAGGTCCGCCCAATGCCCTTCGCGGATTTCGCCGCGCTCCTTCAAGCCAAAACGCGCCGCCGACAGCCCGGTCATTTTGTGTACGGCGGTGTGCAGCGGAAATAGCCCGACGTCGCGACTGAAGTGCCCGAGCACCCGTGGGAAAGCGCCCCACAAGCGCGGATGCGGGAACGGGTCTTCCGGCAATCCGTCAGAGCCGACCATCGACAGCGGATGGGCGAGGATTCTTCGTACATCGGCCTCGTCCATTCCGTAGTACACCGCGCCGGCCGGTTGCAGGCGGCGGGCAGCGTCGAGCAGGGGCACGTTCCATTCGGCAGCGATGTCCATCAGGTCACGACCGCCCAACTCCGGATGAGGTGTCGACCAGGTGATGGTGATGCGATGGGCGTCGGTGACTTGCTTAAGGTCCAGGGTCGAAGAACTCGCCGCGTAGGGATAACAATCGCAGCCCACCGGGTGAGTTTTCGCCGCTTCCTCAAGCGAGGCCAACAGTTGCGGACTGCGACCCCAGTTACCGGCCCCCGCGCATTTGAGGTGGGAAATGATCACCGGGGATTTCGCATGGCGGCCGATCTGGAAGGCTTCGTCCATAGCCTCCAGCACCGGTTCGAATTCGCTGCGCAAATGGGTGGTGTACACCGCGCCGAAGGCCGTCAGTTCTTCGGTCAGCTGCATCACTTCATCGGTGGATGCCGAAAACGCGCTGGCGTAGGCCAGACCGCTGGATAACCCCAAGGCGCCGGCCTCAAGGCATTCGCGCAGTTGCTCGCGCATTGCGCTGATTTCATCCGCCGTGGCAGTGCGAAACAGGTCGTCGAGGTGGTTGCTGCGCAATGCGGTATGGCCGACCAGCGCCGCCACGTTCAGCGTGGTGTTAGCGGCTTCGACCGCTGTGCGGTAATCGCGGAACGTCGGATAAACAAAGGCTGCCGAAGTGCCGAGCAAGTTCATCGGGTCTGGCGGATCGCCGCGCAGACTCACCGGTGACGCGCTGATCCCGCAGTTGCCAACAATCACCGTGGTCACGCCCTGGCTGAGCTTGGGCAGCATCTGCGGCTGGCGGATTACCACGGTGTCGTCGTGGGTGTGCACATCGATAAAACCGGGCGCCAGCACGCGGCCGGCGGCGTCAACTTCTTCGTGGGCGGAGTCATCGCGCAGGTCGCCGATGCGCGCGATGCGGCCATTCAGAATCGCCACATCGGCGGGATAGCCGGGGCTGTTGCTGCCGTCGATGATCAGGGCGTTGCGGATCAGCGTGTCGTACATCATGTCAGTCTCCCAGCGGCAAGTGATCGTCGCCGCCGCGGTAATCGTCGAGGGCGAGTTTGATCCGCCGCAGACGTTCTTGATTGTTTTCAGGATTGGCCAGCGCCAGCTCGGTGGCAAGCACGTCGATGGCCAGCAGCATGCCGTAGCGCGCCGCCGTGGGTTTATAGATGAACGAGGTCTCGACGCCTTGCAGCGGCAGCAGCACATCGGCCAACTGCGCCAGAGGCGAATCGGCGCGGGTGATGGCGATAATCCGTGCGCCGTAGTTGCGCGCCAGCTCGACGGCTTCGATCAGTTCGGGGGTGATGCCGGTCAGCGAGCAGACAATGACCGCGCGTTCGGCATCGAGGCTGGCGGCGGTGACGCGCATCATCACCGGGTCGTGGCACGCCGCAATCGGGTAGCCGAAGCGCACCAGCCGCACTTGCAGTTCATCACTGCACAAGGTCGAGCAACCGCCCATGCCGAACGCATGAATCATCCGCGCCTTGCCCAGCAATTTCACTGCATCGGCGAAACGCGACTCGTCGAACGCCGACAAGTGCTGACGCAACGTCGACTCGATATCGCCGACGATCTGCCCGTAAAACGCCGACTGATCCGGCGTGCCCGCCGGGTCGAGGAAACGGCTGCCGACGCCGCTGGCCTGGGCCAATTGCAAGCGCAGATCGCGCAAGTCGCGACAGCCGACGGTGCGGGCAAACCGCGACAGCGTGGCGGTGCTGACTTCCGCTCGCAGCGCCAGCTCATCGAGACTGGCTGCGGAGGCAAAGCCTACGTCGTCGAGCATCAGGCGAGCGATGCGCCCTTCACCGGCACTGAAGGAATCCTGGCGGGCGCGGATCTGATAGAGGATGTCCATGGCAGGCGGCTCCGGTTAAATCAGGTAAGAAAGACCCACGGTCAGCGCGAAAGCCACCACCGAAATAATGGTCTCAAGCACGGTCCAGGTCTTGAAGGTCTGGGCAACGGTCATGTTGAAGTATTCCTTGATCAACCAGAAGCCGCCGTCGTTGACGTGGGAAAAGATTACCGAGCCGGCGCCGGTCGCCAGCACCAGCAACTCCGGATGCGGATAACCCATACCGATGGCCACCGGCGCGACGATGCCAGAAGCAGTGGTCATCGCCACGGTGGCGGAACCCGTGGCAATCCTCATCAACGCCGCAAACAGCCAGCCCATGATCAGCGGCGACAGGTGAAATTCATCGGCCAGGCTGACGATCTGATTGGTCACGCCGGCATCCACCAGAATCCGGTTCAAGCCGCCGCCGGCGCCGACCAGCAAGGTGATGCTGGCGGTCGGCGCCAGGCATTCGTTGGTGAACTTGAGGATCGACTCGCGGCTGAAGCCCTGGGCGATGCCGAGGGTCCAGAAACTCAACAGGGTCGCCAGCAGCAGCGCGATCACCGAGTTGCCGATGAACAGCAGGAACTGGTTGAAACCGCTGCCCGGCGTGGAAATCAGGTTGGCCCAGCCGCCGATCAGCATCAGCACCACCGGCAGCAAAATGGTCGCCATGGTGATGCCGAACCCCGGCAGGCTGTCCCGCGGTTCGCGGTCGAGGAACTGGCGTTCCAGCGGGTTCTCTGCCGGCAGTTGAATACGCGGCACGATGAATTTGGCGTACAGCGGACCGGCAATGATCGCCGTTGGAATGCCGATCAGAATCGCGTACATCAACGTCTGCCCGACCGACGCCCCATACACCTGCACCGCGAGCATCGCCGCCGGGTGCGGCGGCACCAGCGCATGCACCACCGACAGGCCGGCGACCATCGGCAAGCCGACCATCAGGATCGACACGCCCACGCGGCGCGCCACGGTAAAGGCGATCGGCACCAGCAACACAAAACCGACCTCGAAGAACAGCGGCAACCCGACCAGAAACGCGATGCACACCATGGCCCAGTGCGCGTTTTTCTCGCCGAAGCGGTCGATCAAGGTCCGCGCCACCTGCTCCGCGCCGCCGGACTCGGCCATCATCTTGCCGAGCATCGTGCCCAGCGCCACCACCAGCGCGATGTGCCCCAGGGTCTTGCCCACCCCGGCCTCATACGCGCCGACCACGCCGGACGGCGGCATGCCCGCCAACAGCGCGAGGCCGATGGAAACGAGGGTGATGACAATGAACGGATTAAGCCGGTAACGGGCGATCAGAACGATCAGGGCAATGATGGCGATGGCGGCATACACCAGCAGCCAATAGCCGAAGGACAGGGTCATGCGGTACTCCTCGAAAGGGTCACGTCGAAAGTTTTGTGAAACTCTTAAATCATTTCGAGACGCGACATTCAAACGAGGTGAAAGTAATTTTCGTGCAGGGGTAAGGAATGTCGCACAGAGGTATGAGAGGTCGGTGGATATGAAAATCAGGCAGGCGGATTTACATCGCGCCTGCGTTGATCTCAGTCGTGATTCACGCGAGCGCGTTTGAGCAGTTTCTTGCAGCGCTCGGACAAATGCAGCACGCGCAAATGCTTGCCGGCCTTGGTGTAGCGCTCACGCAGCGTCTTGAGCGCGGCGATGGCCGAGTAGTCGACAAAGCTCAGGTGGCGGCAGTCGATGGTCACGACAGACGGATCGTTGGCGGGATCGAACTGATTGAGAAACGGCGTAGTCGAGGCAAAAAACAGCGTGCCATGCAGGTGATAGAGCTTGCTGCCGTCGGCTTCGAGATGAGCGTCGGCATACAACTCGCGGGCCTGCTGCCAGGCAAAGTTAAGCGCCGCGATGATGATCCCGCAGAGCACGGCGGTCGCCAGGTCGGTGAACACGGTGATGACCGTCACTGCAACAATCACCAATACATCGTTGAGCGGCACCTTGTTCACCACCCGCAACGACGCCCAGGCGAACGTCTGTTGCGACACCACGAACATCACGCCGACCAGTGCAGCCAACGGGATGCGCTCGATCAGCGGCGACAGAAACAGAATGAACAGCAGAATCAGCACCCCGGCCACCACGCCGGATAGCCGGCCACGACCGCCAGAGCTGAGGTTGATGACGGTCTGACCGATCATCGCGCAACCACCCATGCCGCCAAACACGCCGGAGACCATGTTGGCCGCGCCCAACGCCACGCACTCGCGATCCGGGAAGCCACGGCTCTCGGTGATCTCGTCGGTGAGGTTCAGGGTCAGCAGGGTTTCCAGCAGACCGACCAGCGCCATCAAGATCGCGTAAGGCGCGATGATGCGCAGGGTCTCCAGACTCCACGCAATGTCCGGCAGCGCGAACGCCGGCAAGCCGCCGGCGATGTGGGCCATGTCGCCCAAGGTGCGGGTCGGCAGACCAAGCAGATACACCGCCAACCCGACACTCAGGATCGCCACCAGCGCCGGCGGCACGGCACGGGTCAGGCGCGGCAGCAGGTACACGATCGCCATCGTCAGCAGCACCAACCCGGTCATCATGTACAACGGCGTGCCGCTGAGCCAGGTTTCGCCGCTCTTGAAGTGTTCAAGTTGCGCCAAGGCAATGATGATCGCCAGGCCGTTGACGAAGCCGAGCATCACCGGGTGCGGCACCATGCGCACCAGTTTGCCCAGCCTCAGCAGCCCGAACGCCAGCATGATCAGGCCGCCGAGCAACACGGTCGCGAGCAGATATTGCACGCCGTGCTGCACCACCAGCGCAACGATCACCACCGCCATCGAACCCGCCGCACCGGACACCATGCCCGGCCGCCCGCCGAAAAGCGCGGTGAGGGTGCAAATGATGAACGCTCCGTAAAGCCCCATCAGCGGATTGAGATGGGCCACCAGCGCGAAGGCAATGCATTCGGGTAGCAGGGCGAAAGAGGTGGTGAGTCCGGCCAGGACATCGGCGCGCAGACGTTTTGGTTTCATGGAGGGTCGGACACAACAGGGAAAGAGGGAGCGGATGTTACGGAATTGAGTACAGCCCGGCCAGTTGTTGGGACTTCAGAAACGCATTCGCGGGCAAGCCCGCTCCCACAGGTATTGTGTCGCTCACGAAATTGGCGAACGACTCAGGACCTGTGGGAGCGTGGCTTGCCCGCGAAGAACGATGACGCGGTCTAAAGCGAACTCACACCATCTCGTCCCGAATCCATTCAACCACCGACGTCCGCTTCGGCACCCAGCCCAGCAATTCACGCGCATGCTTGCCGCGCACCCGGCTGTTGGAACCCAGACCATAGTTGGCCATTTCATAACCCCACTCGGCTTCGGCGTCTTTCAACGGCCAGTCTTGCGCCTCGCCGAGCTTCAGGGCTGCAGCCATGGCAGTGGTCATGTCGCTGAACGACGCCTCACCGCTTTCGACGAAATAGAACGTGCCAGGTACGTTTTTGGTCAGCGCCAGCAGATACAAGGACACCACGTCTTCAATGTGCACATTCGACCAGATGTTCTGGCCGGTGCCGACATGGCGCACCACGCCGCTTTTACGCGCTTGTTTCAGCAAGCGCGGCAATTGAACGCTGTCGCGATTGACGCCCAGGCTGTGGCCGTAAATCAGGGTGTTGCAGATCACGGCCGAATTCACGCCGTCTTTCGCCGCGGCGAGGATCAGGTTGTCGATGGCCACGCGGGCGGCCTTGTCGACGGTCGGTTCCGGCAGGCTGTCTTCGAAGTAGATGACGTCGCTGGATTTGCCGCCTGACGCATCGCCGACGATGCTCGAACCGCTGGTGTGCAGGAACACTTTGTTGGAGCCGCGCAAGGCATTGAGCAAGGCTTCCACCGCGCCGCGATGGTCGCTGCTGGCGGCGTTGATCACGGCATCGGTGGCGCGGGCCTGTTCGGCCAGTAGTGCGCTGTCGTCAAGAGTGCCGATCACCGGGATGATGCCCAGTGCGCTCAGTTCAGTGGCTTGGTCGGCGTTGCGAACCAGGCCGGTAACCTTATGGCCCGCCCGGACAAGACCGGTGGCGATGGAGCCGCCGATGAATCCAGCGGCGCCGGTAACGAATACGTTCATGGAGAAACTCCCTGCGTGAATAAGTGATGCATTGAGTATCGAGGACCGCTCCGTGGCGAAACAGACCCGTTGACCCAAATCACTCTTGCGCAGGCGTCACGAATCAGCCTTTGAAGTCCGCATTTGCATACGCCGCCAATTTGCCCTGGATGAAGTCCAGGAAGCACTGGATGCGCAGGGCAAGTTGCGAGTTGCGGTAGTACACCGCGTTGATCGGCTGGCGATAGCCGCTGTTGAAATCCGCCAGCAGCACCTGCAAGCGACCCGCGCGAATGTCGTCGATCGTCATGAAGTGCGACAGGCAGGCGATGCCCTGGCCTTCCAGCGCCAGGTGCCGGATCGTCTCGCCGCTGGAAGCACTGATCGACGCCTGAATCGGCCAACGATCACCATGCACATACCGCAGCGGCCACTGGTTGAGGCCTTCGTTCTGGGTAAAGCCCAGCAACGCATGCCCCGTCAGGTCGGCAACCGCCTCCGGCGTGCCGTGTCGCTCAAGGTACGCCGGGCTGGCGACGATGTGCAGCGGGCTGCAACCCAATGAGCGGGCGTGCAACGTCGAATCGGCCAGTGTGCCGATGCGGATGGCGATGTCGGTGCTTTGTTCGAGCAAGTCGATGATCAGATCGTTGCTGTTGAGTTCGAGCTGGATGTCGGGGTAGAGGCGGCGGAACTCGTCGATGTACGGCACGATGGCGTGCAGCATGAACGGCGACGCGGCGTTGATCCGCAGACGACCGGACGGGGTCTGTTGGCGTGAGCTCAGGCGTTCTTCGAGCTCGTCCATCTGATCGAGAATCAGCTTGGCATGTTCGAAGAAATACTTGCCCTCCTCCGTCAGGTCCATGCGCCGCGTGGTGCGGTTGATCAGCGTGGTATCGAGCTTGGCCTCCAGCCGCGACAGTGTGCGACTGACCGCCGAAGGCGTTTGCCCGACTTGTTCGGCCGCCGCGGAAATCGACCCGCACTCAATTACGCAGACGAAGATCTGCAACTCATCGGATCTGGCTTTCACGTGTGTCCCTTCTCGATAGTCCGGCGCAATACTACTGTGTTAACGGGGACCAATGTGGCGAGGGGATTTATCCCCGTTGGACTGCGTAGCAGTCCCATTTTTGGGGGGCCGCTTCGCAGCCCAACGGGGATAAATCCCCTCGCCACAAAAGCTTCCTAGCCACAGGTTCGTACCTCGTCAGCTATCGATAGTAGCCGAGCCTCACGCCTTAAGGCCGAACACTTCGGTCAAATGCTGTTCATAGCGCGCCACGTCACCCTCGATATTCGGACGTTTCATCACATCGACCGCCAGGAAGGTCGGCAAACCGGTCATGCCGAGGAATTCGTTGGCCTTGTGAAACGGGAAGTACACCGCGTCCACGCCCTTGCCTTCGAAGAAGTCGGTCGGGTCGTCGAAGGCTTGCTGCGGCGCGTTCCAGGTCAGCGATAACATGTATTGCTTGCCGTGCACCAATCCACCGCTGCCGTACTTTTGCGAGGCGTCGGAACGGGTGCGGCCGTCGCTGGCATAGAGGCTGCCGTGGCCTTCAGTGAAGACTTCGTCGATGTACTTCTTCACGGTCCACGGCGCGCCCATCCACCAGCCGGGCATCTGATAAATGACCACGTCAGCCCAAAGGAATTTGGCGACTTCTTCGGCGACGTCGTAACCCTCGTCGATAAAAGTAGCTTTCACGTCGACACCGCCACGATCCAGCACGCTCAGCGCAGCTTCATGCAGAGTGGTGTTGTAGCGGCCATCGGAATGGGCGAACTTTTTGCCGCCATTGAGCAACAGGACTTTTTTCATAAGAAATCTCGGAAGTCTGGAATTCGATGGCGGCAGAGTAACGATCCGCCTCGCGCGTAATAAGCGATGAATTCGCAAAATTCATTTGACCAATACGCACGAATCGACACGCGATTGTTGCCATACACTTGCGCCGATTCTGAACTTGAGGAGATTTCTGATGAGTGAAATTCAAGGCTTCATCCTGCACGCCAAGACCCGCCCGGAAAAATCCGACGCCTTCGAAGCGTTTTTCAGCGGCCATGTAGAAGCGAGTCGCGCCGAGCCCGGCTGCATCGAATACCACATGCTGCGCGACAAACAGGACCCGACCCTGTTTATCTTCTATGAGATCTGGCAGTCCCAGGCCCACCTCGACGTGCACTCGAACCTGCCGCACATGCAGCAATTTCGCCACATGCGCATGGAATACCTGGAGCGCGATTTCGACATTCGCGCCATCGAGATGCTCAGCCCGTCTTCCGCTACCCGCTGATCAGCAAGTGGCCGCCGAGTACGCCAAGGCCGATGAAGAACACACGCTTGAACAGCACGGCGCTGATTCGCTGGCGCAGCCATTGGCCGAGCAACATGCCGAGCACTGCCGGGATCAGCGCCAGCAACGACGCACTTAACTCGCCACCACCGAGGGCGCCGCGCCATAACAGGCCGGCGGCCAGGGCGAGGGTCGAGACGGTGAAAGACAGGCCCAGCGCCTGCACCAGTTCATCCTTGCTCAAACCCAATGCTTGCAGATACGGCACCGCCGGAATCACGAAGACGCCGGTGGCCGAGGTGATGACACCCGTCAACACGCCACACAGCGGACCAAGCCAACGTTCGGTTCGCCCCTCGACGCGCAAGGTCGGCAGGAACAAACCGCTCAGCGCGTAAAGCAACAACGCCCCGCCCAAGCCCTGCACCACCCAATGCCCTCCGGCCATGCCGATCCACACCGTGCCCGCCCCGGTGCCGATGAAGATCGCCAGCAACATCGGCCACAACCGTTTGATCAAGCCGAGTAAATGCCCGCCGAATGCCAGTTGCCAGACATTGGTGAGGGTTGCGGGAATGATCAACAGCGCGGCAGCCTGCGACGGCGCCATAGCCAGGCCGAGCAGGCCCATCGCGATGGTGGGCAAGCCGAGGCCGATCACGCCCTTGATCATGCCGGCCAGCAGGAATGTGCCGATCACCAGCAAAGACAGGGCCAGGCCAAGGTTTTGATAGAACGCGGCGAGAGTATTCATGGGGCAATGGTGAGCCTGGATTGGCTGGTTGAAAATCTGCCATATACTGAGGTTGCCTCTTGTTTTGGCAGAGGCTGAAACCATGTATCGATGCCACTGACGCCTTCGCGGGCAAGCCCTCGCTCCTACAGGGATTGTGGTGTTGATCCGGACGCCATCAAACCCTGTAGGAGCGAGGCTTGCCCGCGAAAGCGTCCGCCCAGACAACACACATCCAGAGGCAGTAACCATGCACTTCGACCTGACCGACCTGCGCCTCTACCTGAACATCCTCGACACCGGCAACATCACCGCCGGTGCCGCCCGCAGCCATTTATCCCTGGCAGCCGCCAGCGCACGAATCCGCGCCATGGAAGCCTCGCTAGGCATCGGCTTCCTCGACCGCGGCCGTCGCGGTGTCACACCAACCCCGGCCGGCAAAGCCCTGGCGAAACACGCCCGGGCCCTGCTGCAACAAGCCGAACGTATGCAGCAGGACCTGGCCGAATACGCCAAAGGCGTCAAAGGTCAGGTGCGGTTGCTGTGCAACACAACGGCGATCACCGAATACCTGCCGGAGTTGCTCGCTGACTTTCTGCGCGAACATCCGAACCTCGACATCGACCTGCAAGAGTTGCCCAGCGCCCGCATCACCCATGCGTTGCGTCAGGGGGCGGCAGACCTCGGGATCGTGTCCGACGCGGTGGACACCGATGACCTGCACACCCGGCCGTTTCGCGATGACCCGCTGGTGTTGATCCTGCCCCCGGAACATCCCCTGACCGAACAACCGTCACTGACCTTCGCCGACACCTTGAGCCACGACTATGTGGCTCTGGGCGCCAGCAGTGCCTTGGCCATCCACCTGGAAGAACAAGCCTTGCACATTGGCCAGCGCATGCCGATCCGCATTCGTGCCGACGGCTTCGATGGGGTTATCCGCATGGTTGCGCGCGGCGCAGGACTGGCCATCGTGCCGCGGGTCGCCATCGAGCGCTGGCCGCTGCTGCAAGCAGTCACGACCCGCGCCCTTCCCGAAGACTGGGCCAACCGTACCTTGAAAATCTGTGCCCGCGACGTCGACAGCCTGCCCGGTTACGCCCGGGCCTTGCTGGAGGCGCTGACGCCGGGAACACCTTGACTCTACCGTTAGGGGCAGACTCTATGCTGCGGGCTTCATTTCAGGAGTACACGCGATGAGCAAACGAATGCTCGTGATTCTGGGTCACCCCTCCACCGACAGTTTCTGCGGTGCGCTGAGCGAAACGTACGTCCAGGCCGCCAAGGATGCCGGTCACGACGTGCGCCTGCTGCGTCTGGATGCGCTGGACTTTGATCCGGTCTTGCACGACGGCTATAACACTATCCAGCCGCTGGAGCCGGACCTGTTGCGAGCCCAGGCCGATATCACCTGGGCCGAACACCTGACGTTCGTTTATCCGATCTGGTGGGGCGGCATACCGGCGTTGATGAAGGGCTTCCTCGACCGCATTTTCCTGCCCGGTTTTGCTTTCAAATACCGTGAGGGCAAGGCCTTCCCTGACAAACTGCTCAAGGGCCGGACCGCGCATCTGCTAGTGACCATGGACACGCCGCCCTGGTATTACAAATGGGTCTATCGCATGCCCGGCCTGCACCAGATGCGCAAGACGACCCTGGAGTTCTGCGGCATCAAGCCGTTGAAGACCCTGACTTTCGGGCCGATCCTGGGTTCGAAGTCGACCCAGCGTGACGCCTGGCTGGAACAGGCCCGGGTTACCGCCGGTAGCTGACGCACCCTTCGCTGTTTGCTGACGGCGCGCCCTCGCCGTCAGCCCGTCCCCACGTCCCCCCTCAAGCGGTCGTTCGTCGGCTGTGCGCGTCATTTACACGCCGCTGCAACCTTTGAATGTTATTCACTATATTATTCGCCCCGATCAGGCTTGAGGCCTGGTCGCGCTACGCCCTGTTTGATCATCGAGACGGATCTTTATGTATATCGGCAAAGCCGCCCAACTGTCGGGCACCACAGTCAAAAGCATTCGCCATTACGAAGAAATCGGCCTGTTGCCCGAACCCAAGCGTGAAGGCAAATACCGCATCTACAGCCAGCAGAGTGTCGAGGTGTTGACGTTCATCAAGTGCGCCCAGCAACTGGGTTTCAAGCTCAAAGAGCTGCAGGTGATGCTGAACAACTACCACGGTGACGAATTCCCGTGGGACATGGCGCAAAAAGCGATCGCCGAAAAAAAGGCCGAGCTGGTCTCCCAGATCGGCGCTCTACAGCAATTGCACAACGGCCTCGAAGAATTCGAACACAACCTCAACGATGCCCGAGAAGAATGTCAGTTCGAGCGCATCGCCCGCTACGGCGAAAAAAACCCGGGCAATACGCTGAACTGAAGACTTTGCTGCGCTGGATGAGCCGGCTCGCAAGGCAACTGGGCGCCTGCGGTGCCGGTCATCAGATCAGCTCAAGGCGGGCTTCCCTACGGCTCGATCTTTTTCCGGCAGCGGCGCGACCGGAACAATCGCCGCGAAGAACCACGGCGACACCAGCGTCACCAGCAGAATGGTCATGACACCGCTGGAAAACAGCGCCATCGCCACCAATGCGCCCAGATCGACAATCGGCTTGAAGTCGGAAAACAGCAGCGCCATGAAGCCCACGGAGAAAATCACCACGTTGACCACAGTCGAACGACCGACGCTGTGCATCGCCTGCAAAATGGCCGCATCAATATGAATGCCTTGCTGCACCAACAGTTTGATCCGTGACAGCAGGTGCACCGCGTAATCGACCACGCCCACCACCAGGAAGGTCACCAGCGTCGTACCGATGTTCAGCTCGATGCCGAACAGGAACATGAAGCCATACACCGTCACCGAGGTGGTCAACAGGGTCAGCATGCCAAGAACGCCCAACCGAACCGACTTGAGCCAATACATCATCATCAGCGTGACCACCAGCAATGCCAGGGAAAAACTCAAGACCTGGCCCTGGGTGATTTCCTGCAACACGCCGGTCCAGATCAACGGCGTGCCGGCGTGCGTCACTTCGAGGTTGGCCGGTTTGTTCACCAGCAACCAGGCATCGAGCCGATCCAGCATGGCCTGGTAGTCGCTGGCCACCGACGACGTCATGGTGTACAGCGTCAGCGCCTTGGAATAGTCAGCGTTGAGCACGTTGTTGAGGTCCGAGCCGCCGCCGTTCTCGAACAGCATCACGTGCTGCTCGATCAGTGAGTTGCCCGGCACCTCGAACCGCTCGACCTGCCCCTCGTCATTAACCGACGTCACCTGCTCCAGCGCCTGGGGCACGCGCAAGTAGTCGGGGTTCATGTCGTTGAGCACCAGGTTCATGCGCTTGACGTAAGTCGCCAGGGAATAGCCGTAACTGACATCCGGTTGCTGCTTGATGAAGTGGTCGAGCTTGTCGATGAACTGCACCACCTCCGTGGTCAGCACCCCGCGCGGCTCTTTGCTGTCGATGGCGATCCAGCCCGGTGCCGTGCCCGCGACCCCGGCCTGGTTGATGAACTCGTCCGAAACGCGAATATGGCTCTCGGGCTTGAAGTAGGCGATGCCCGAGTCTTCGATATCGACGCGAAAGGTGAACACCGTCATCAAGACCAACAGCGGCAGTGTCACGATCAAGATCGGTTTGCGCCACTGGATCAACCGCGTGCAGAACGCCACCAGATAACGCGAAATGATCGACTCCTTGTGCACGGCTGCGAGGGTTTTCGGGGTTTGATCCTTGCCCCAGATCGAGATCCATGCCGGAATCAGCAACAGTGAAATGATCAGCGCCGCCGTCAAGCCAATGGACATGAACACGCCGAAATTGCGGATGCTGACAATGTTGTTGGTGGTGGAAATCATGAAAGTGGCGATGGTGGTCACCGTCGTCAACACAACCGGCACCACCATCAGCCGTTGCGTCTCGCGATTGGCTTCACGGTTACTTTTACCGGCGTTTTTCTGCTCGTAATACTCGGCCATCACATGGATCGCATCCGAGCAGCAAATGGTGAACAGAAACACTGGCAATACGCTGGTCAGCAAGTCGAACGGCACCCGCAACAAGGCCATCAGGCCCAGTGTCCAGATGGTGCAGAACAGAATATTGAACAGCGGCAACAATACGCCCAGCGGTTTACGGAAGAAGAAAATCAACAGCAGGGTGATCAGTAAAAAGACAATCGGAAACAGCACCGCCAGGTCATGGTCGATGATCTCCTGCTGGGCCGCAATGAAGATCGGCATGCCGGCAATGAAGATCTCATCCTTGAACTCCGGGTGCGCCGCCTGATAGTCCGCGACGATGCCGCGCACGATCTGGTAGGCGCGCAGTTGTGCCTGGGCGTCGTCTTGCTTGGTGCCCAGCTCGGCCACCAGCATCGCGACTTTCTTGTCCTTGGAGACCACCCCGTCCACCATCAGCTCGTTGCCCATGATCTGCGACTCGACCAGCGCCGGATCCATGTCGTAGGCGTTGAGGGTCTTGTGGATCAGCAACTCGCCATCGTCGGTCAGCACGATGTTTTCCAGATCGCCCATCGACGCCATTTCGCGAATCGGGTTGATTCGCTCGGCGAGAAAAGTCAGGAACAGTTGATCATGGGTATCCCAGTTCTGGCTCTGGGCGTAATCACGCAGGGCCTTGGCCTGGGCGTAATCGTTCTGGGAAAAACCGTTCTCCAGAATGTCCCGCGCCAGCAACTGTGCACGGCTGTCGTCCGGATGCCTGGCGACGATTTGCGTCAACTGCTCCTTGTCGGCGTCGTTGGCCAGGATCATCTTGCGCACCGATTGCGACATCGAAAACAGTGCGTTGAGGGTCGGCTTGTTGAACACCGTCTGCGGGTTGTTGATTGCCACCATCACCGAGTCGAACGTGCCGGTGAACTCGCTTTGCAAGTCGATGATGGTCTTGCGCGCCGGATGGGTTTCCTTGAGCAAGTAAGGGTTGGTGTCGGAGATCAGCGCGCCCAGCGTATAGGTGAAATACGCCGTGACCGCCACCAGCAGGAAAACGATCGCCCGCGCATAGCGCTCGACGAAGTTCAGGTATCTTTCCATGATCATGCGTTCCAGGGTCGTCGGGGTCGGTGCTTAGCGGGCAGACACGGCAAAGTCCGGCACGTCGCCGGTTTTCAGCCCGCGCTTGATCGCGGTCTGGGTGAACAAACGGTCTTCCAGTTGCACGTTGTACTGCAGGTGGTTAAAGCGCATCTCTGAACGCGTGCCGTCAATGAAGTGTTCCGTTTCGCTCAACACGATGCTGTCGATCGAGTCGATGGTGTCGACCTTTTGCGTGCGCATCTGCTTGACCAGCACGCCTTTGACGTCGAAGAAGTCCTGACGCATGACCAGAAAATTCTGCTTGTCGATCCACACTTTCAGTTTGTTGTAGCCCGTCTTTGCCAGCACCTCGGGCGACGCCGGCTCACGCTCGATTACGTAGCAATCGCGACCCTTGACCTGCTCTTCGCCGACCAGCGTCTGGGTGTAATCCTTGACCCGGATCTTGTCCAGGTCGGCGTAGGAGTACTCGCTGCCCATGAACGAGCCGCGCTTGTCGGTGGTGGAGATCCGCCGCGTCTGGCGGCTGACCGGCAAGTACATCCACTGGCTGTCTTCCTGGCCCAGGGTTTCGTGGGGGTTTTCGATATGAAAGGCCACGTCGCGCACGTCGGTGGGGGCGGAGAAATACATGCTGAATTTGTCGCTGTCCGGGTAATCCTTTTGCAGGTAAGTGAACTCGCGAACCCGGGTATTGCCCTTCTTGTCGTGGAGGATCAGCGACACTTGGGACATGAAGCTTTTACCGTCATTTCGATCCCGCACCTGGCGGATGATTTCATCGGCATTCTGGCCGTCGGCGGCGGTGGCGCAAGCGCCGCTCAGGATCAATGCGGCGGCGGTCAGACTTTTGAATAGCGGCAACATGGGAACTTCCCTTTTCGTCAGATGAATATGGTCGAGCCAATGCGCAAGAGGCACGCAGGCGTCATGGGGTTAAAACAGGTAGCCGGCGGACAACCGCACTTGATCGCGGTTGTCGTACTCGCCGAAGGGTTTGTCGGGCTTGCCGAAGAACACATCCACTTCCAGCCCGAGCTTGATCCAGTCCACCGGTTTGTAAGTGAAGATGCCTTGCAACAGCGCATCGTCGTTGAACGGTGGCGAGGCGGCGACCACCAGCCGGCTCTTGAGTCGGTCCTGCCAGTGGGTGCCTTCGGCCGATAAGGTGAACAGGTGCTCGCGCTTGTCTTGCAACATGCCGTCCTGCCAGTCGAGCAATTGTTGTTGTTGCCATTGCACGGAAATCAGCCAGTCACGCAGCAGGTAATCGACGCCCAGTAATGACTTGACCATCGAGGTGCTGTCAGCGCCGTAGGCGCGAGTCGGATTGCTCACCCGCCAGTTGTCGAACCAGGCAATTTCGCTGCGCACCACGATGCTGTGACCGGCGTCGATCGCCAGCCCCGCGCCACCCATGGTGTAACGGGGAAACTGGCGCTCCAGTCGCGTGCGACCGTCATCGGCCAGGCCTTCGACGGCGTACACCGGATCCTGCTGGCGCGCGTTCAGTGCGACGAAACTGGTGTCCACCGAACCGATCCGGCCGTTGGCGCTCAGGCCATACGAAAAGCCTTTGTCACCGTCGTAACCGGGCTTGGAATCGAGCAGGAAATACTGCGGGTCTGGCGCGGCAAACAGCGGTGCGTCGAACTCGCTGCCCGCCACCGGAGGCTGGTTCTTCACAAAATCGGTGACCCACAGCGCTTCCAGTTCCCACTCGCCCACCGGTTGCGCAAATCGCACCATGGGCACCGCGATCCGGCTGTCTTCCAGTAGCGGGGTCAGGCCATCGCGATAGTCCACCGGGTTGATCTGATCAAGCACCCGTAACTCATCGGCACGGCCCCAGACCACTTGCTGCCAGCCGATGGTCACCTCGCCGTCGCCCACCGACTGACCCCAGTACAAATGCCGCCAGTCGGCGTCGAAGCGGTATTTGTCCCGCGCCCGTTCGCTGTACGGATTGTTGCCGTCATACCGGGCGTCGTAACGCACTCGGCCTTTGGCCTTGTAGTAACCGCCGTCCCAGTTGTCTTCGAGGTTGGCCTTGAAATACATCGCCTTCTGGGTGACCTGGTCGTCACCGTGCAGGCGCAACGCGGTGGCTACGCCGACTTCGGCGTCGGCGTAATCCGGCTTGAGGTCGTCGACCGTCAATTCAGCCAACGCCAGCGGCGCGACCATGCAGGCCAATACCGCGCACGCGACGCGGTTAATGTGTAATCCCGGCATGGTTACATCCCCAACCCGACACCGCCGTCGATCACCAGGCTCTGGGCGGTCACCCCGCCCGCTTCGGGGCTGGCCAGGTAACGAACCATCGCCGCGACTTCCTCGCTTTGAATGAAACGGCGCATCGGCAATTTCTTCTTGGCGTTGCGCAGGATCTGTTCCTGGGTCAACCCGGCAATGGCCGCTTGCGCCGCCAGTTCACCTTGCAGCATGGGTGTATCGATCCACGCGGGCAAAATCGCATTCACCGTGATCAGCCGTGGTGCCAGGTCCATCGCCAAGGCTTTGGTCATACCGACGATGCCGTGCTTGGAGGCGCAGTACGCGGTGTTGCGGACCTTGCCGGCGCGGCCGAGGATCGACGACATGTTGATGATCCGCCCGCGATCCGGCATCAATGGCAGGCACAACGAGGTGACGTAGAACGTACCGTTGAGGTTGACCGAAATCACCTTGTGCCAGTTGTGCAAGTCTTCCGGTTCGTTCTCGTTGCAGATGCCGGCGCTGTTGACCAGTACATCGACGTAATCCACCTGTTTGGCGAGCATTTTGAAGAACGCTTCCATGCCCTCCAGGTCAGCAATGTTCGCCGCATGGGTTTCGACCCGGGCCTTGATCTGCCCGTGTTGCTCGTCGACCCAGCGTTGCAGTTCCGGCAAATCCAGATCCAGCAGGATCAAACGGTGCCCGGCGTCGGCGGCAAAATTCTCTGCCACCGCGCGGCCGATGCCTTTGGCGGCACCGGTAATCAGAATGGTCCGGCTCATGGCATTTTCAACCCGCCGTTGACCGGCAGGACCTCACCCGTCAGGTACAAGCCGCGATCGGCGATGTACAGCACTGCTTCGGCAATTTCATGGGGTTCGGCGTAACGCTTGATCAGCAATCGTGACTGGATTTCCTGTTCCTGACTGCCAATCAGCGCCGTACTCATTTCGGTGTTGACGATGCCGGGAGCCACCGCATTCACCCGAATGTTGCGCGGCGCCAGTTCCACTGCCAGGGCACGGGTCAGCGCTTCGACACCACCCTTGGCCGCGGCATAGTTGCTTTGCCCCTTGCCGGGTTTTTGCGCCGCCACCGAGCTGATGTTGACGATGCAACCGCTGCGCTGGCGCATCATGCCCGGCACCACTTGCTGACAGCAGAGCAAGGTGCCGATCAGGTTGGTCTGGATCACCTCGATGATGTCGCGGCTCGGCATCGTCGCCAGCAACCCGTCACGGGTAATGCCGGCGTTGTTGACCAGCAGATCGACGCGCTGAAAATGCTCGTCGACCCGTTCGAAAAAGCCTTTGATGCTGTCGCCACTGCTGACATCGCATTGCAGCGCCAGGCACTCGAGGCCCAGTGTCTGAACCTCGTCACGCAAGGACATGGCGGCCACTTCGTCGCGTACATAACTGAATGCGATCTGGTAGCCCGCGCCGGCCAGGGCCAGGACGATTGCCCGGCCGATGCCACGACTGCCACCGGTCACCACTGCTACTTTGTTCGGCATGACCGTTCCTTAAAGTGAGTTGTCAGTCTTGAACTGCGCGAGGCTGAAGCCGTGTGTCGCGGCCAGGGCACGAATCTGCTGCACTTGCTCGCGGCTGATATCGCCGTAGGAGTAGTGCTGTTTCATCCCGGACAACCCCATCAACACTGACTCCGCCATGCAGGCATACAACTGGCCTTCCTTGAGGTAGGCGCGCACGTTGCGGATCAGGCCATCGCCCAACGGTGTCTGGACAATCCCGCCGTGCATGTACAACACGTCGGCCCGTTGACTGGAGAGGTTCTGATCGACGTTCAGCGGCACCGCGATGTCGCAGATCACGCTGTTTTCAGCAAAGTGATCGGCACCGAGAAACGGTTGAGGGGCGTTCGCCGCACAGAGCACGATGCGCGCCTGTTTCAGCACCTCAAGGTCATTGCTGACCGTGATGAACGCATTCACCCCCAGGTGCTCTTCGACCAGGCGCTGCACTCGCAAACCGAGGTCGGCGCCAGCACCGTGGGCCTGCAACAACGCGTCGATACCGTTGAGTTTCTGCAAGCGGCTGGCGAGGCGATCGTGCTCGGCGACACCTTTGAGAATCGCGCGGGCGGCCTCGGCGTAAATCAGTTGGGCGGTCTTCTCCAGGCGCCGCAGTGAGCCGTCGCGACCGCTGCCGATGAGGATCAGGTGTTCGACACTGGTGGACAGCAACGAGGCGTAAGTCGAAGCAATGTTGCCCGCCGCGCCGACCACCGCCGCCGTCTGTTGACTCAGTTCCAGGCCTTGCTGCTTGCAGCCTTGCTCGATCGCTTCCAGGCCCATGCCGATGGTCAGCGCATTGCCGGAAGTCAGCGCCATGTCGGGAATTTTCAGCGCCTGGCAGTTGTTGGTGACGATCGATGTGTACATGCCCAGACCGGCCACGCTGTAACCATCGGCCCGGGCATCACGGATGCGATTGCCGACTTCGTCGCGGATGGTGTCCAGGTCGCCACTGGCGATGTACGCGGCCATGGCATCGGAGTCCATGCACAACGGGTACAGGGTGAATTCCACGGCAGTGCCGAGTTTCGAACGAATCAGCACCGGGCCGATTGGCGCAGCACGCCGCTCCGGGGCCATGCGCTTGATGAACTCGCGTTTCTGTTCGGCACTGAGGGTGGACAGCGACGGGTCGACATCACTGAGCATGTCCGAATCGATCAGGTGATTGATGAACGCCACGCGCGCCACCACGCGAACGTTCTCGTCAGGCTTTGGGAGATTTTCAGGCTCCTTGAAGCTCACTTCGCGGGCCGGTACTTCGGGGATGCTGTCGGCACACACCCCGGCCGCCAGCGGGAAGGCATCGCGGCGACGCAGCATGTCGCAGACCTTTTGCAACGAGCCGATCAAGCCGTCGATTTCCTCGAAGGTGATGCACACCGGCGGCTCCAGGCGAATCACGTTGGCGTTGCTGCCCGACGGCGCGACCCGCAGCGATTCGAATTGCAGCAGGTAGCCGGCGATGATGTAACCCAGCGCATCGTTGTACTGCGCCGACGCCTGCACCAGCGAACTGGTGCCGGTCAGGTCGTGCAGTTCAAACCCCAGCAGCAACCCGCGACCACGCACATCGGCGATCACGTCCGGGTACGCGGCTTTGAGTTCGAGCAACGACGACTTGAGGTATTCGCCTTTCCTGTTCACGTCCTTGAGCATCGCGCTGTCATTCGCAAACAAGCGGCGCAATGCCGACAGGGCGATATGGCACGAGGCATCGTCTTCAGCGAAGGTCGAGCTGTGGATGTAGCTGAAATCGTTTTCGTAGTGGCTGGCGCGGATGACTGTCGCGGCAATTTTCATCAGTCCGCCGCCCAACGCTTTGGACAGACAGTAGTAATCACCCTGCAAGTTGAAATGGCTGGCGCCGAGCAAAGTGCCGGTGCGGCCGAAACCCGATTGCACTTCGTCGATGATCAACGGGCATTGCTGCTCGTTGCACAAGCGACGCAGGCCCAGGTAGAACTCGCTGGCGAACTCGTTGATGCCGCCCTCGCCCTGGATCGGTTCGAGCAACACCGCCGTGATCGCGCTGAAAGCGTCACGGCGTACCTGCAAGGTCTCGCCGCTCCACTCAAGGCTCAGCCAATGCCTTGTGTGACGGGCCGGCAGATCCACGAGTTGCTGGGGTTGCTGCGGATCGATGAACTCGACGTTAAGGCCAAAACGGGCGAACGGCTGACGGTACTGTTTGCCGTAGGTCAGTTGGACGGTGTTCACCAGTTTGCCGTGGAAGCTGCCGCGCAGGGCGACGAATACCGGCTCGACATGCAACTGCGCGAGGTTGTGTTGACGTACTGCTTCCACGACTTGGCGCACGGTCACATAAGTCAGATTGTCCGGCAGTAACCCCACGGGCAGGTCGAGGTCGTCAACGTCCAGTTCGACATAGGCCTTGTCGCTGGCGGTCAGGTTGGCCAGGGCAAAATCCCGTTCGTCGAACTGCTTCTGCAAGGTTTTCTGACGGCGGTATTCGGCATGCTTGACGGCGATTTCCACCGACTCGGCGCCACTGTTGGAGAAGGTCGAAATGTAGCGCTCGTTGTTGTTCAACTCCCGGTTGAACGCCTCGCTGAGTTCGCGCCCCAGCATACCGGCGGCGCCACGCACGGACATCTGCGCATTGAACGGCACATCGGCGCGCAACAGGCCGCAGAGTTGATCGACGAACTGCGGGTCATTGTGGCCAAACAACGCCGCGCCGTAACCGCCGAGAAAGTCGGTGACGGTCACCTCGGCGCCTTGTTTGTCGCGGTAAAACAGCTTGCTGCCCAGCGCCCGGTGGAACTGGCATTCCAGGCCCAGGGCCTGCATCAATTCAACGAATTTAGGTCGTACGTAATCGCGGTAATCCATGACAGTCATATCCCATGATCAAAAAAAATAGAAGCGATTCATTGCGTTCATAACGGCTGGCCGGCCGCCTGACAATCGAGCTGGTAACAGGCGCTGAAACCGTTGTCGTCACGGTTGATGACCAGGCAGTCGTGCAGCACCGCGTTCCGTGTCTCACCGAGCACAAACGGCAGGTGCGGTTCCACCGGTTGCTGCAAGCCGATGATCGGCGGCACACGCTGGGCCAGCAGTGCGTTGCGGGCCAGGATCAGGTCGACCAGGCTCGGCGCGCCGCTGAGAATGCCGGTCACCGGCACGCTACTGGTGATATGCGAGGCACCGGCGCGAGCCAGTGTCCGGGCCAGGTCGGCGTCCTTGTGCGGATCGCCGCTGGCGCTGCTGACCAGCAGATCGACCTGCTTGTCCGGCAGGCTCAACGACCCCAGTCGTGGATGGGCGGTGAGTCCCGACAGGCAGGTCTGCGGCCCATCCGGTAGATCGTCGGCCCGGCGCAAAATCAATGCCGCCGCGCCTTCACCGGCAATCCCGCCCGTGCCTTGGCGATCGAATGCACGCAAGGTTTGCGAACCGTCGGTACTGATCACGCCAGCCTCGGCCAGTGCGGCCAGCGCCAACGGATCAAGTTCACTGCCGGCGCCGACCACAATCGCCGCATCGATACGACCGCTTTGCAACGCCGCGCACGCCTCGCGCAACGCCGCCAGATTGCCGGCCACGCCTTGCATGTAGGCGTTGCATTCGCACTCCAGTTTCAGCGCCAGACTGACAACTCCGAGCAAGCCGTTGCTCAGGCTCTTGAGCACCAGGAACGGGTCGAGCGCGCGCTCCCGCAACACCCGTTGAGCGAGGCGCCGCATGTCGGCACCGGACTCATCGCGGCACTCATGGAGCAACTCGCCATAGGCCGCCAACGACGGATGGGTATAACCGCCCTGGCAGCAATAGAGGCCGTAGCGCAGCCCGTCGTTGCCCGGTTCAAGCCCGGCTTCAGCCAACGCCTGACGCACCGCGCTGACGCCCCAGATCACGGCCGGCGGGCAGTAACGCTGGAGGTTCTGGGCCACGTCCTGGCGACTGGTTTGATGGTCTTCATCACTGACATGCCCGAAGGCCGTCACGCGCTCACTGTGGAACAGTTTCGACTGCAGCAAAGCGATGCCGCTGCGGGCTTCACTGGCCGCTGACCAGAAGCGATGCACGCCCCAGCCGCTGGGTAATACGCAACCGCTGCCGGCGATGGCAACGCGCACAGTAGCGCCCGTCATTGTCCGTGCTCCCGATATTTGCCCAAGGCCAGCGAAGTGTTGAGGCCGCCAAAACCGAAAGAGTTGCTCAAGGCAAAATCCACCCGGCGGCTGACCGCTTGCCCGGCGCAATAGTCCAGGTCGCATTGCTCATCAACCTCATGCAGGTTCACTGTCGGCGTGACCAGATCGTTCAGGCACGCCAGCGCCGTGACCATGCATTCGGGTGCGCCGGCGGCGGCAATCAAATGCCCGAACTGCGACTTGTTGGCGCTGATGGCCAGGGACCGGTAGTGCTTGTGCTCGGCGAACACACTTTTGATCGCCAGGGTTTCGGCGACGTCATTGAGCGGCGTCGAAGTGCCGTGGGCGTTGATCAGATCGATCTGTTGCGCACGCAGGCCGGCGTCGTCCAGCGCGGCTTGCATCGCCAACGCTGCGCCCCGGCCTTCGGGTTGCGGAGCGGTGACTTTGTAGGCGTCCAGGCTACTGCCGAAACCGAGCACTTCGGCATACGGCGTCGCTCCTCGCGCCAGCGCATGCTCAAGGCTTTCCAGCACCACGAAACCACCGCCCTCGCCGGCAATCAGGCCACTGCGATCACGGTCGAACGGCCGGCACACATCGACACCCCAGCGCTGTTCGCTCGATGCCGCGCCGAGCAGGTACAGCGCGGCCATGGTGTCGAGGTTCAGCACCGAATCGGCGCCACCGGCAATCGCCACGTTCACTTCACCGCGACGAATCATCTGAAAGGCATTGCCGATGGCCTGGGAGGCTCCGGCGCATGCGCTGCTGATATTGATCACCGGGCCTTCGCAGCCCAATCCATTGGCAATCACCCGCGCCAGTCGATCATTACTCTGACGTAGCGAGCCTTCTGCATTGACCTGTCCGGCACGGAGCATCAGGTGTTGCCAGCCTGGGGCGTGTCCATCCGGTGACTGGGTCAACAGCATGTCGGCCAGCATGTGTTGGGGCGCGCCCGAAGCGCAGAGCACCGCGGCTTCACGTAGCTGCTCAGGAGCAAGTCCGCTGTCTTTCACCGCTTGGGTGGCGGCTACCCAGCCAAAGCGGCTGCGTTTTTCCAGGGCAACGGTCCAGGCCGGGTGGTCCTGCAGGGCCTCGGGCAACAGGCTCATATCCACGGCCGCGGCGTAGCGCACCGGGAACGTGCCGTCCTCCACCCCGTCGGGTTGCCATGGACGCACGCAATGTTCGGCGCCGAGCATTTTTTCCCAGAGGGTCTGCCATTCGAAACCGAACCCGGTCACGGCGCCCATGCCGGTAATCACAATCCGTGTCGCACTCATGTGTGCTTCTCCATGGTTTCACTGGCCAGCAGCAAGGCGCCCCAATGACCGGCGCGGCTATGGCTGACCAACAGCGTGTAGCCCGGTGTCGCCGATGCGTCGTGACTGTGGTGCAAGGCCAGCGCGATTTCGGTCAGCAAGGCGCTGGCGCCAAGATCGCCGGTCATGGCACGAGTGCTGCGAACGTCCCGTGGCCGGTCGGCGAACAGGCTCATCAATTGCGCGTCCTCGGGATTGGCGACGATTTGCCGGACGTCACCGAGGCACAGTTTTTCCAGGCTCAGTGCCTGGTCGATCACCCGCCGGGCAACCGCTGCGCCCCGTTGCGGATCAGCGCTGTAACCCCGGGCGAACCCGGCAATGCGCAAGGCGTTCGGGGTGGTGCGCGAAGGCGCCGAGCCGAGCAGCAGCGCCGCAGCGCCCTCGCCATAAATCGGCTCGTCTGCCGGATGGGACTCACGCAGATACAGGGCCGGCGTCAGGTTCGGACTGCTGCTGACCACCAGTGCCGCATCGGCGCGTTGCTCGACAATTTGCTGACAGGCCTCGATCAAAGCATCGAGCCCGGCGTTCTCCTGGGAACAGAACCCACCCATCGGCCCATGGCATTGCAATGCTTCGGCGACGTAGGCCATCACGCTGCTGTTGAGCAGCGTCAGGGCATGCAGCGGCGGTGTGTTGGCCAACAGTTGCGCCAGTGGCTTTTGCGGTTGCTCGCCGATCGCTTGCACCGCGTCCCAGCAAGGGCTTGGCGCGTCGACTTCTGGAATGGCCGCCGTCAGGGCAATCCGTGCCGGCGGCAGTTGCAGGGCCGCCAGCGCGGGCGCCAGGCGCGCCGCGCAATGCAACAGCCGCAGGCCTTGTGGTTCGACGCTGCGCTGGATCTTGCGGTCGTATAGATCGCTGGCCAGGCGCGGTGTCGACAGCGGGTATGCCCGTCGCGTCGCGTCAAACGCCAGCGGTTGCGGCGAAGGTGGCGTTCCGAGCAGGTCGGCACATTCGCTGCCGGCGGCGTTCAGCACGGCGGCCGAATGGATGAAAACGGCAATGCTCATGTCATGCCCTCCCCAGAACCAGCGAGCTGTTGACGCCGCCGAACCCGAACGAGTTGGACATCACCACATTGATCGACTGGCGCATCGGCTCACTGAGAAACTTCAGCGAGGGGTATTCGGCGCGGTCGTGATCGTAGTTCAAGGTCGGCAACAGCACGCCATCCCGCAGGCTGATCAATGACAGCACCGCTTCAATCGCGCCGCTGCCCGCCAGGGAATGACCGATGGCCGATTTGTTGGCGGTGAACGTCACGTGTTCCTGGCACTCGCCGAACACTCGCTGCAGAGCCAAGGCTTCGCAGCTGTCGTTGGCCTGGGTAGACGTGCCATGGGTGTTGACGTGTTGCACGGCGCTGCTGAGCAACCCGGCGTCTTCGATTGCGGCTTCCATGCATTCCTCGTATTTGCGGCCATCCCGACTGCTGGAGGTCATTTTTTGCGCCTCGCACACATTCGCGTAACCCAGCACACGCCCCAACGGCGTTGCTTTGCGACGTTGCGCATGCTCGGCGGATTCGAGAATGATCATGGCCGCGCCCTCGCTGATCACGAAGCCGCAGCGATCCGGCATGAACGGTCGACTCTGCTCGCTTGCCGGCAGGTCGGCCTGACACAGCGCGCCGAGGCTGTTGAACATGTAATACGGCAACTCGTTGGCCATCAGTTCGACGGCACCGCAAATGGCCAGGTCGATTTCGCCGCGCTCGATCGCCCGGTAGGCGCTGCCGATCGCCATGGTGCCGGCGGCGCAGGCATCGGAGTGGGTCGAAATGTGATCGCGGATACCGAGCGTCTCGGCCAGGTGCTGGGTCTGCTGATCGACCCGGCGCCCGAAGACCGCGCTCGACGCCGCCGGGTTATCCAGCAGTTGATCCAGATCGACACGCCCGGCCTCATCCATGCAGCGACTGGCCCGATGCAGATCGTGACTGTCCGCGCAGTACTTGTTAGCCCCCAGGAACAATCCACTGCGGGTGTGAGCAAAGGCTGTCGGGGTCAGACCGGCGTGCTGAATGGCTTGTCGAGCGACGAACTCGGCCAGCACGCTTTGCCGTGGATGCAGCGCAGCATTGCCGCCGAAACCCGCGGCGATCTGCTGCCACTGGCCGTCATCGATAAACCCGGCAGCGCTGTTGTTGAAGCCCAGCGCCTTGAACCGTGGATGTTCGCGAACACAGGACTGCTTCTGGCAGATCCGCTCGAACAACGTGGCGGCGTCCAGTGCCATGGGCGCCACCAGACCGAATCCGGTCACATAGACTTCTCGTGCCCGCATGAGAACTCCTACACCGTCTCTTTGACGTGAGTGGCCACAAATTGCTCCACCAGTCGGCGTGAAACCTCGTCGCCGTCGACCGGCACCAGCCTCGCACTGCACGCGTCACAGACCACTTGCTGACGTTCGTTCAGCACGGCTTGATGAGCGCCGCAATCGGGGCAGTTCTGCGGCAGATAGTTGAAGAGGTTGCGGCACTGTTGCGCCCAGTTGCGCACGGTGGTGGCGGCAAATACCTGCGCCGGTTGCATACCGGACTGGAGTTGATCCGGGGAGTAGGCGCTGAGGCTCTGTTCAAGCAAGGCCTTGCCGTTTTCAGTGATGCGACCGCTGGCGAGGAACTCGCTGGCGTCGCCGCAGACAGCGACGGCGTGATCGAGCACGCTGGTTTTGGGCAAGGTGCAGCCATACTGACGGCCCAGTTGAAAACTCAGGTCGACGATGTCCAGCGAATCGGCGCTGAGGTCCTCGACGATACTGCTGTTCTCATCGATATCATCGGCGCTCATCACCAACAGTTGCGCGAGGATCTCGCGGGTGCTGGCAATGACGTTTTCCAACTCCAATGGATTGTTCATCTCTATCTCCCTATATCGTGAATGCTTCATGAATTCCGTATGTGAGAAGTAACTATTCCCACAGCAACTTCTCACGCGGCGGAAATCTAAACTCTGCCCTTAAGGGGAGAGTCAACGAACTATTCAAAGTTTTTTAACAACTTGAGACAGACGTACTAACAGGCCTGCGCACCGCACCCGATTGATGCGAAGCCCCCTGTCAGTCGACTTATTTACTTAACAAAGGCTGCGTATGGTGGGGGGGAGCACACTGTATTGCCGGCAAGATAGAGAGCGGCTCGGAAGTATTAACTTCTGGCTGACAGCGATGACGTACAAATAATAAAAACCGGATAAGAAAATAGTTACAACTTCATAACTATCAGCGTAGTCGTTAAACAATGCGTCTTGAGGATTTAGAAGCCGATCAGGCAAATCGCCACAGCGCTTCTGGGTAACTGAGTGTCGAGCACAGACAACTGACCGAATGCGCGGCGCTATAGGGTGCGGCTTCAGTTCTCTAATCCACTGCCCGGAGTCCACATGACCGCACCCATTACCGTTCTTCGCGACACTCACCCGCTGCCGGTGCTTGATGCCTGCAAATGGGAAAAACTCGAAGGCGACCCGCACACCGTCAACCTCAACGCCTATACCAGCGAAGACGGCAGCAAGATCATGGGCACCTGGATCTGCACGCCGGGCAAGTGGTATGTGGAATACGTGAAGTGGGAATACTGCGATTTCCGCGAGGGGTATTGCATCATCACGCCGGAAGGCAAAGAGCCGATCCATCTGCGTGCCGGTGATATTTTCGTGATCGAGCCGGGCATGAAAGGCACGTGGGAAGTGGTTGAAACCGTGCGCAAGTATTTCGTGTTTGCCTGATGCAAAAAACCGGAAGACCACCCGACGTGGTCTCCCGGTAAACAAACATCACTTGTGGTGAGGGAGCTTGCTCCCGCTCGGCTGCGTAGCAGTCGCAAATCAGCAAACGCGTTTTATCTCGAAACCGCATCGCCACATTGGCTTCGCTTCGCGAACCAGCGGGAGCAAGCTCCCTCGCAACAAAAGCTTTTAAACGCGATCCCTGGAAAAATTACTTACTGCGGTTTGCGATAGCTATTGATGATCGCCGAGAAGTCTTTACCACCCTCTCCACGCTGGCTCATCGCCTGATACAACTGCTGGGCCACCGCACCGAGCACCACCGGCTGGTGCGCCTGACGTGCCGCCTCAGTGGCCAGCCCCAGATCCTTGAGCATTAGTTCGGCACCGAAACCACCGGTATAACCGCGCGAGGCCGGCGCCGTTTCGACGATGCCCGGCCACGGGTTGTACATCTCCGAACTCCAGCAACGCCCGGTAGAACTGTTGATGATCCCGGCCAGCACGGTGGTGTCGATCCCCAGTGCATCACCCAACGCCATGGCTTCGCTCACGCCGACCATGGAAATCGCCAGCAGCAGGTTGTTGCAGATCTTGGCAATTTGCCCGGTGCCGACTTCACCGCAATGGACGATGTTGCGGCCCATTTGCGCCAGCACCGGTTGCAGAGTGGCGAACAGTTCAGGCGTGGCGCCGACCATGAAGGTCAGCGTCCCGGCCGCCGCACCGCCAGTCCCGCCAGAGACCGGTGCATCGGCCATGGCCACGCCTTGCTTGGCCGCAGCAGCCGCCACATCACGCGCAGTCTGCGGATCGATGGTGCTGCAATCCACGGCCGGCACGCCTTTGCCGATACCGGCGAGCACGCCATCTTCACCCAGCCATACGCTGCGCACATGCACAGCGGCGGGCAGCATGGTGATCACCAGTTCCGCACCTTGCGCCGCTTCACGGGCCGAAGCACTGACGCTGCCGCCCAACTGCTCCAGTTCGGCCAGAACGGTTTTGTTCAGATCGACCAGGCTCAGCGCGTGGCCGGCCTTGATCAGGTTGCGCGCCATCGGCGCGCCCATGTTGCCGAGACCGATAAAAGCGATTTTCATGCCTGGCTCCTTAACGCAAGTTGATGGTGGTGTTCACACCATCGTTGACGCTGTCGTCATCGAACCAGCGACTGGTGACCGTCTTGGTCTGAGTGTAGAACTGCACCACTTGCTTGCCATACGGACCGAGGTCGCCGAGCTTCGAACCACGGGAACCGGTGAAGCTGAAGAACGGGACCGGCACCGGAATCGGGATGTTGATGCCGACCTGGCCAACGTCGATTTCGGTCTGGAATTTACGCGCCGCCGCACCGCTCTGAGTGAACAGGCCCGTGCCGTTGCCGAACGGGTTGGCGTTGACCAGCGCGATGGCCTCGTCGAGGGTGTCGACTTCCAGAACCACCAGCACCGGGCCGAAGATTTCCTGGGTGTAGATTTGCATCTCGGGCGTCACGCCGGAGAACAGAGTCGGGCCGACAAAATTGCCTTTCTCAAAGCCTGGAACGGTGACGTCGCGACCATCCAGCTCCAGCTTGGCGCCTTCCTTGATGCCGCTTTCGATCAGATCGAGAATCCGCTGTTTGGCTTTTTTCGAGATCACCGGGCCAACGTCAGTGCCCGGCTCGCTGCCGGCATTCACGGTGAGCTTTTGCGCCAGCGCTTTCAGGTCAGGTAACCATTGTTTGGCCGCGCCCACCAACACCACCACGGACGTGGCCATGCAACGTTGACCCGCCGCGCCGAAACCGGCGCCGACCAGTGCGTTCAGTGCTTGTACGCGATTGGCATCCGGCAGCACCACGGCATGGTTTTTCGCGCCCATCATCGATTGCACGCGCTTGCCGTGTTTACCGGCCAGGTCGTAGACGTGAGTACCGACCGCGGTCGAACCGACGAAGGACACAGCCTTGATGTCCTTGTGTGTGCAGAGCGCATCCACCACATCCTTGCCGCCATGGACCACGTTGAGCACGCCCGCCGGAACGCCGGCCTCGATCGCCAGTTCCACCAGCAGCATGGTCGACATCGGGTCCTGTTCGGACGGCTTGAGCACAAAGGTGTTGCCGCAGGCGATCGCCATCGGGAACATCCACAGCGGAATCATCGCCGGGAAGTTGAACGGGGTGATGCCGGCGCAAACGCCGATGGGCTGACGCAGGGTGTAGGTATCAACGCCGCCCGCGACGTTCTCGGCAAACTCGCCCATTTGCAAGCTGCCGATGGAGCAAGCGTGTTCGACCACTTCCAGGCCGCGGAAGATATCGCCTTCAGCGTCGGCGATGGTTTTGCCTTGCTCGTTGCTGAGTACCACGGCGATGCGCTTGGAGTGTTCGCGAATCAACGCCTGGAGCTTGAGCATGATGCGCATCCGCGCGCCGATCGGCGTCAGCTTCCAGGTCTGGAAGGCGCGATGGGCGGCGCTGATCGCGGCGTCCACTTCCTGCGCGGTGGCGAACGGAACCTTGGCCAGCACTTGCTGGGTCGCCGGGTTGACGATGTCGTGCCACTCGGTGGTCTGGGACTCGACCCACTCGCCATCGATCAACAGCTTGACCTTTTGGACAGTGGTTTCGTTTGGCGTGAGCGATGCGTTCATGTTGGGTCTCCGGGACGTTGTTGTTATCTAGAGAACTATCTTGGGAGCCAAGGCGAGAAGCAGCCTTGAGATGAGGCGTGTGTCGCGAATTGGTTGTCGGACTGTTTTTGGAGTATAGATGTGCAAACTTCTAATAAGAACGCACATAAAAGCCGGTCCATCATGCAAAAAAACATCACGTCCTTAGGCTCGTTGAACTGGGATGACCTCAAGTTTTTCCTCGAAGTCGCGCGCACCCGCAAGGCCAGCACCGCGGCCAAGCGCCTAGCCGTCGACTACACCACCGTGTCGCGGCGCATCAGCTCGCTGGAAGCGGCACTGGGTACATTGCTGTTCGAGAAATCCCGGACCAGCGGTTTTGTCCTGACCGCCGAAGGCCAGCGTTTGCTCGGTTACGCCGAGTCGATAGAAAGCACGCTGCACATGGCCTGCGAGCAGGTTTCAGGCTCTGGCGTGGCGCTGTCCGGGCATGTGCGCATGGGTTGCACCGAAGGTTTCGGCAGCTTTTTCATCACCCCACAGCTGAGCCATTTCGTCGACGCCTACCCGGCGATCTCGGTGGACATCCTGCCGCTGCCACACTTCATAAGCCTGTCCAAGCGCGAGGCCGACATCGTCATTGCCCTGGAGCGCCCGGAGCATGGCCCGTACGTCTGCTGCAAACTCTGCGACTACAAACTGCAGCTGTACGCGACTCAGGATTATCTGGACAAACACCCGCCGATCCGCCGCCCGGCAGATTTGGGCAAGCATTCATTCATCAGTTATGTGGATGATCTGGCGTTCAGCTCGGAGCTGTTGTACCTGGCGAACGTGTTGCCTGGCGCCAGCGCCAACTTGCGCAGCACCAGTGTGATCGCGCAATTCGTGGCGGCGCAGCAAGGACGCTCGCTGGCGATTTTGCCGTGCTTCCTCGCGGCTCAGGACCCGCGTTTGCTGCCGGTGTTGCCGGAAGAGATCAACATCACCCGGCAATTCTGGATGTACTGCCGCGAGGACCTGAGGAAGCTCAAGCGGATTACCCTGTTGTGGGATTACATCCGCGCCGTCACTGAGCAGAATCAGGGTCTGTTGATGGGTGAAAGCCGGGAAATGCTGTTCGCCGACTAATCAGCGCTTACCACGATCGATACCCGGCGGTTTTCGGTGCGGCCAGCAGCAGTGTCGTTCGACGTCACCGGCTGACTGCTGCCGAGACCGCGCAGCTGGATGTTTTCGTCTTTCATGCCGACCGTGGTCAGCACCTTGCCGACGCTTTTCGCGCGACGCAGGGAGAGTTGTTCGTTGTAGGATTCTTTGCCCGAAGCATCGGTGTGACCGTCGACCCGCACTCGCTCGATGCCGACACCGAGCAATGCCTTGCCGATCTTTTGGACGATCTCGGTACTGGCGGCATTCAGGCTGTCGTCGTCACTGCCAAACAGCACTTTGCCGGACAAACCAAACGCCCAGCCCTCATCGGTCAGCTCGAAGCCTTGCTGTTTGAGCACAGCGATTTGCGCCGGGGTCAGGCCCTTTTGCGGTGCGGTCTGGCATCCGGCCAATGCCAGCACGGCCATGAACAAGGTGATCGTGAAAAATCGCAGGGAACGCGGGGTGATTGAGAACACAACAATTAGCTCCTGGTTTGAACGTGGGCGACCGGGTGCTCCGACCCGGACGTGTGTTGTGCACCTCGGGAAAGGCGTTTGGCCTGGTACATGGCCGCGTCGGCGGCATTGAGCAACGCGCCCGGTGTGGCGCCATGATCCGGGTACACGGCAATGCCGATACTGAGTGACGTCAAGACCTGGGTATGACCCGGTAACGGGATGGGCACTTCCATGCTGGCGAGGATCTTGTCGGCAATCCGCTCGGCGTCTTCGGTTTTGTGCAGCGGCGTCAGCAACACCGCAAACTCGTCACCGCCCAGACGCGCCACCAGATCCTCTTCGCGCAACTGCGCCCGGACCCTGCTGGCCACCGCAACCAGCACGGCATCGCCGGCGGCATGCCCGAAACCATCGTTGATTTCCTTGAACCGGTCGCTGTCGAGAAACAACACGGCCACACGCTCATTGAGTTTGTGGGCATTGCGCAGCGCGCGAATCAGGCGGCCTTCGAAGAACGCCCGGTTCGGCAACCCGGTGAGGCTGTCGTGGCTGGCCTGATGCGCCAGCGTTTCGTTTTCGCTTTGAAGGTGGGTCTGCCAGGACTCGAGTTCATCGAGCAAGGCATTGAAGTCGTTGCCCAGGTTATCGAGTTCGGCGATGTCAGCGGGCGGCACACGGCGGTCGAAGGCTCGATCGCTACGGGCGGCGTGGGCAACGGTGGCGAGGCTGCGCAGTGGACCCGTTATGCCGCGAAGTTGTCGACGCGCCAGATAGAGGGCGACCCAGGCGCTGATGGCTGTGCACAGGACGATTCCCACCAAACCGCTGAGAAGGAAGCGCAGTAGGCTGCCGCCATGACCGGTGAGCTGGATGCTGCCGATTTCCCGACCTTGATGAACGATCGGCATGTCGATGGGTTTTTCGAGGAAAGCCTTGGCAATCTGCATTTCGAGCTCGGAGAACAGCCCGGTTTCCGGTCGCTGCCAACGCGCGAGCAACGTGCCTTTTTGGTCCAGCACCTGAGCGTCGGCGACCTCTTCAGTGGAGGCGATCAATGCCAGCGCTTCCTTGGCCGCGGCTTTGTCATTGAACACCACTGCGGCTTCCACCGTGTAATTGATCGAACGCGCAATCAGGTGCAGGTTGTGGTCGGCATACACCCGCAAGGCCAACACACCCAGCAGTGTCAGCGAGACGCTGGCCATGGCCACGCCCACCAGGGCAACGATCAAGTGCCCGCGGCCAATGACCGAACGCAAGGTGGGGCGACTACCTGGTTTGAATAGCCTCATGGCGCCGCCGACTTGCGGCGCGACAGTTGCAGCACGCTGGGGTGAATGCGCACACCACTGCGGGCGACGGAGTCGAGGTTGACCTCGAAGGACACCTGATCATCAGTGACCCTGAGGCAAAACAGGCTGCCGACGGTGCATTGATCGTCGCTTTCGCTGATGCTCAGCACCGGACGTCCTGTCAACGAAGAGAAGAGTTGGCTGCGCTCGTCACCGGTCAACTTGCCGATGTACACCGCATCGCACTCACTGACAATCGAGGGGTTGTCGGCCAACAGCCGGCGCACGGTGACGGGCCGGCCGGTGGCCTGGGTCGTGCCCTTGACCAGGTCGTCAGTGTATTCGGTGGGGCCGACCACGCAGAGGCGCAGCTGTGCAGGCTCAACAGGCCAGCGCGCGTAACTGAGAATCCCGAGGACAACCTGCGTGACCGATTTGGCGCGTTGGTCGGCCATGCTCATCGGGGTTTCCGATTGAGCGAACACAACACCGCTCAGCAAGTAGAGAAACCCCGCGAGCAGCACTTGCTTGCGGCCAACGACGCGCCCTGTCGTCCAGACAGCCACCTTCATGCAGGGATTCTCTTCGATGTTACGGAATGATGCCGCAACGATAGCATAGGGTTGAACCCCCAGCGAGGCGACGCACTACGGCACTTCGGACAGTTTTCGTCATCCAGCGCCCCCCTTTCAATGGCTCGAATCGATCCCATCTTCCAACTCCAGCATCAGCCCGCTCAAGCGCTTGACCTTGCGTCGTACGGCCTCTTCAAAAACCCCGGCACGAGGTTCGATCAGGGTGAACCAGTTTTTGGCCCGGGTGATCCCGGTATAGATCAGTTCCTTGGTCAGTACCGGGTTCAAGGCATCCGGCAGAATCAACGCCGTATGGGCAAACTCCGAGCCCTGAGATTTGTGTACGGTCATGGCGTAAACCGTTTCGACATCGTTGAGCCGACTCGGAAGAACGAATCGCACGCCCCCCCGGCCATCATTACGCGGAAACGCGACACGCAGGACGTGTTTGCCTGACTCGAGTCCATCACGTTCCGGCAGTTTGAGCGCAATGCCGATGTCGCCGTTCATCAACCCCAGGCCATAGTCGTTGCGCGTCATCAAAACGGGCCGACCTTCGTACCACTGCTGGTCGCTGTCGATCAGTCGAGCCTTGAGCAGGGCGGCGGTCACACGTTGATTCAAACCCTCCACGCCCCACGGCCCTTTGCGTACGGCGCACAACAACTGGAAGGCGTCGAAGGCTTGCAACACCTGACGTGCCCAATCGGTCCAGCATGGATTATCGAGTTGGCTGTCGAGCGCTGGCCGTTGGCTGCGAAGAAGATTCAAGTAGTGGCGATAACCTTGCGGTCCGTCGCCATGGCCTTCGAGCAGCAAGCGCTCCAGCGCCCGGTCTTGCTCACCTTTGAGGGGCAAGGAAAACACATCGTCATGACTTCGAGCCGCCAGCAACGTGCGCGCTTCTTCCGGTTGTTGCTGGTTGACCCAACGCGCCAACTGGCCGATGCCGCTGCCCTCACCGAACCGGCGCGAGTGGCGCAACATCACCACTTGCTGGGCCAAAGGGTGAGTTCCGTCAGCGTCTTCCTGCAAACCGCTGGCGTCCAGATTTTCACCACTGACCGTTTCCAGCCACTGGCGAGTTTGCGAGCTGTACCAACCAGCCTCGGCGTCGCGGCATAGATCTCCCAGCACAGCGCCGGCCTCCACCGATGCCAGTTGATCTTTGTCGCCGAGCAGCACCAACCGGGCATGAGCGGGCATCGCGTCAAGCAGGTTGGCCATCATTTCCAGGTCGATCATCGAGGCTTCGTCCACCACCAGTACATCCAGCGGCAAGCGATTGCCGGCATGGTGACGGAAGTGCCGGGTGCCAGGCCGACTGCCAAGCAAGCGGTGCACGGTGGTCACGTCAGACGGAATCTTTTCTCTAACGGTTTGCGCGACGTCCAGCGTCCGGACTTGCTGGCTAATGGATTCCGTCAACCGCGCCGCCGCTTTGCCGGTGGGTGCAGCCAGCCGGATGCGCAGCGGTTTACCAGCCTCCACTGCGGGAGCCTGAAGCAATGCCAGCAACCGCACGACCGTGGTGGTTTTGCCGGTCCCCGGGCCGCCGGTGACAATACTGAAAGGACTACGAGTCGCCAGGGCACAGGCGAGTTTCTGCCAGTCGATCACTTCGCCGGATTTGGCTGGACCGAACAAACCTGTCAGACGTTGAGGTAAATCATTCGGCGTTGTTTCATGCTCAGCCAGGCGCAGGCGCAGGGCGTTGTCGATGCGTCTTTCGTAAACCCAGTAGCGACGCAGGTACAGGCGCTTGCCCGACAAAACCAAGGGCCGGGATTGCGCCGCCTCACGACCATCGACGGCCAGCGCCACCAGACGGCTGGACGCCAGAACCTTGCACCAATGGGCGCCGTCCAGCGCTTCAAGCAGTTGCGAGGGCAACAACATCGCGCCACTTTGCAGATCGCCTTCGGGTGGCAGCGACAGGGCGAAATCCGGCTCTTTGAGCGTCTCGAACAGATCCAGGCAGACATGGCCGTGACCCAGTTGGTGACTGGTCAATGCGGCAGCGAGCAACACCAGCGGATCGTCGTCGGGGGCAAGTTCGTGGAGGAAGGCCACAAAGGCCTTGTCCAGCGCTCGCAGCCAGCCGCGTTCAACCCAGCGCGTCAGCAACAGCAACAAATCATCGGCGCGACTCAGGGGCGCGAGATCCGCCAGGCTTTCGGCTGCCAATGGCGTGGGCAGTAAATCGGCGAAGGTGCGACTCATAGCAGTACTCCCTGTTCCCAGGCGGGTTCGGCCTTCGGTTCTGCTTTGCCCTGAAACAGACGATCCAGACGCTCGATCAGCTCTCTGGGCGGACGGGCGAAACACACGCCCTGGGTGGATGCCCGCGTACCGCGCAGGAACAGATACAGCGCGCCACCGACATGCCGGTCGTAATCGTAGTCGACAAGCCGCGCCTTGAGCTGGCGATGCAGGGCCAGCAGGTACAACACGTATTGCAGGTCGTAGCGATTGTCGAGGATCGACTGTTCCATGGCCTGTTCGGTGTAGGCCGCGTCATCGGGGCCGAGCCAATTGGATTTGTAGTCGGCGACGTAATATCGGCCATCGTGCTCGAACGTCAGGTCGATAAACCCTTTGAACATGCCGTTGAGCAAAACCGGTTCGGCGGCCACACGGGCGACGCCATTGTGGGTGTATTGGCGCACCAGTTCATCCAGCTTGAGCACGTCGACTTTGTGACTGGCGAACCAGAATTCCATCTCGACACGGTATTGGGTGAGCTGCTCGAACACGACCGGAGCCTGGCTTCCGCCGAGGTGCAACGGAGATTTGAGCAAGTGTTGCAGCCAATCGCTCAGGGTGGTGATCCAGCCTTCCCAGCCACGGCGATTGCAGCGACGGGCAATGGCGTCTTCAACGACTTGTGGTGCGGCAGTGAAACCTTCATCACCGGCCCATTCCAGCAAACCATGGAGAAAGGTGCCAGGGTTTGGGCCGCGGGGGAATCGATGGATATCAGCACCGCCGGCGACCACTTCTCGCGGTGCGTCCGGATCGAGGCGTTCGTCATCGAAGAGCTTTTGCGCTTGCGGGTTCTCCGGCGCTTCGTCACTGCCCACGCTCAAACTGTCGCCGATGCGCAAAGCGCTGTACGAGGCAATCCACCAGTTTTCGCTGGCCTTGCGTTTGGGTATCAGCGGCGCGAGCAACGTCGCGTCATTGCGGGGAGGATGGTAATGCTCGGCGGTTGCTGGCGGCATGTCTCCGTACAGAAGTGCCGGGCAGTCCAGTTGAAGGTCTTCGAGCCAGCGTTTCAAACCTGCGGACTCGACCAGTGGAGCTCCACCACCCAGCAAGTAACCCAAGGCAGAAAGGTGCAGCACCGAGCTGCTGTTATTGCCGCGCTTGAGATCGGTCACACCGAGCCAGCAGGCATGTTGCGCCCGGGTCAGGGCGACATAGAGCAGACGCAAATCCTCGGCTAGACGCTCATCATCGGCCAGGGCGATCAACTCGGCAGTCGGCTTCAAAGTCACCTGGGCCTTGCCGTTTGCATCGTGGTAATGCAGCGGCAAACGGCTGCCATCCACGGGTTTTGCCGAGCAGATAAACGGCAGAAACACCAAGGGATACTCAAGGCCCTTGGATTTGTGAATGGTCACGACCTTGACCAGCTGCTCGTCACTTTCCAGACGCAGGATTTGTTCTTCGCCGGCCTGACCGGACAAAGCCAGATGCTCGGACAGATGACGAATCAGCGCCTGCTCGCCATCGAGTTCGGCAGCGGCCTGTTGCAACAGCTCGGAGAGGTGCAACAAGTTAGTCAGTACCCGTTCGCCATCGCTGCGCGCGATCAACGACCGAGGGAGCTGGAAGTCATGCAGCAAGCGCCGCAACATGGGCAGCACGCCTTGCTTGCGCCACAACTCGCGATAACCGCGGAACTGCATGACCCGCGCTTCCCAAGCCAGTTCATCCTGATTCAGCCGCTCCAGTTCCCCCAGGGACAGGTTGAGCGTGATGCAGGCCAACGCGGCTCGCAGTGGCCGCTCGACATCCGGCTCGGCGCAGGCTTTGAGCCAGGTCAACAGGTCGTGGGCTTCTTGAGCGGCGAATACCGAATCCTTGTCCGACAGATAAACGCTGCGCACACCTCTGGCGGACAATTCGCCACGCACGGCCTGGGCCTCTTTGCCGTCGCGGACCAGGATCGCGATGTCGGCTGGCAGCAGGCCCCTGAATTCCTTGTCCTTCTCTTTGAACCCTGCCCGGCCTGGTTGGCCGCCATTGAGTAATGCGGTGATTTCACTGGCGCAGGCGGCGGCGAATTGTTGTCGGTATTCCACGCCGGACAGTGGCTGATCGGCGGACAGGTGCCAGATGTTCAGAGCTGGCACAAGCTGGCCGTCGATGTGCAGAACTTCTTTGCGCCCTTGGGAATCGACGGGCAGAAACGGCACCGGGTTGTCGCCGTTCTTTTCACGAAACAGGAACGCGCCGCGCCCCAGCTCACGAGACTCGGCGCGCTCGAACACATGGTTCACCGCATTGACCATGCCATGGCTGGAGCGGAAGTTCGTACCGAGTGTATGCAGACGGCCGGCGGTGGCCTGGCGGGCGCGCAGGTAGGTGTAGATGTCGGCACCGCGAAAAGCGTAGATCGCTTGCTTGGGGTCGCCGATCAGAAACAGGCCGCATTCGGGGTTGTTGTCTTCGATGCGATAGATGCTTTCGAAAATCCGGTACTGCACCGGGTCGGTGTCCTGGAACTCATCAATGAGCGCCACCGGAAACTGTTCGCGAATCAGGTTCGCCAGGCGTTCACCGCCATCGGATTGCAAAGCGGCGTCGAGGCGAATCAGCATGTCATCGAAGCCCATCTCCGCGCGGCGTCGTTTTTCTTCCTCGAACCGTGCTCCGACCCACTGAGCAGCATGTTGCAGAACGGCAGCGTCGGGGGTTGGCAAGCCGTCAAGGCTGGCCTTGAGCCCGGGCATGGCGTCCAGCCCGGGATGACGGGGTGCGTCGCCCTTCCAGGCTTCGGCCATGCCGTCAGGCGTCAGGCGAGTGAAGCCAGTGCCAATATCCAACTGCTCGAGGGACTCATCTTCGGCCCAGGCTTTCAACTTTTCGAACCAGGGTTCGAAATAACGTGCCTGCATCTTTCGGCCGTCGACGCTCTTGCTCGCAACACCTTGGTGGCAGATGGCGAGCAACTCATCCGCCCACTGGCGCCATGGCATCTTGAGTTCAAGCAAAGCTAATCGTCGTTCCTGCAAGCACTCGGTGATCAGCTCGGCAGGTGCCTTGCCTTCAACGCTGTCACGCTCGCTGGCGAACAAACTGCGTACACGCGGCAACAGCGCTGCCGGACCACCCCAATTACCCCGCACCCAGCTCAGCACCTCACCCTGCATCGGGTAGCAGAACAGCCGCCAGTAATCACGCAAGACTTCGCCCAGCAAATCGCTGTGATCGGTTTCCAGGGTCTGGGTAAACAGGCTGCCACTGTCGAAGGCGTGCTCGCGCAACATGCGCTGGCACCAACTGTGGATGGTCGAGACGGCGGCTTCATCCATCCACTGCGCGGCGATGTCCAGACGGTTTGCGCAGCCGGACCACTGTTCGGGCAGGTACTCGTCACGCAGTTCAGCGATGAGGCTATCGGGAGCCTGGGTCTCATCACGAAAGTACCGCGCCGCTTCGGCCAGGCGGGTGCGAATTCGTTCACGCAGCTCTTTGGTTGCCGCATCGGTGAACGTTACAACGAGGATTTGCGGCGGCAACAGTTCACGCCCAAAACCAGTCGATTCGCCGCCGTGGCCGAGGACCAGACGCAGGTAAAGTGCAGAAATGGTGAAGGTCTTGCCGGTACCGGCACTGGCCTCGATCAGTTGGCTGCCGCTTAGGGGGAATGCCAGGGCCAGCGGTGTTTTCGTGGTCATGAGCGCGCCTCCTCGCTGGTCAATGAACGCCAGAGGGCTTCGAGCATCGGTTTGTACAAAGCGTTGCACCAATCGGGGAAGGTCTCGTCAGCGGTCAGAGCGTCGTAATCGGCGAACTGTCGGGCGAGTGCAGGGCTTTCGCGGCGCTCGCCGCCAGTGGTTTGACCGTCGCCTTCATAGGCCTTGCGCGCGGCGGCGTCGGCTTTGAGCGGGTCAGTTTGAGAGAGCCACGCGAAGGCTGTTTTCACCGCGATCGGAAGGGGTTGGCGCATGCCTGTTTGCCATGCTTGCAACAGGTTACTGAGGGCATGACGTGCAGCGTCCTCCTCCAAAGGGGCGAGTAGAAGAGTGTCATCACTGGCCACTAACGCGGTGGTCATCGACATGCCGCTGGCGCAAGCGACCAAATGATTGACCCACGGTCGCGTCAGTCGATGCCACTTGCGGGTCTTGATCGAACCGATGCTGTTGGGAATCGTGGAGACCGACAGCAGGCCGCCATCCGCACGTTGATGCAGACCACTGAGCCAGCCTTCAAGGCGCAGGCCTTCCAGCTCCAGGTTGACTGGCAACGCACTGGTGAGCGGTGTCGGCCACAACGCCAAGAGCTGTTGGTAACGCTGCAACAGATCCGGCAATGGCTCGATCAACTCTCGCTGCAGACATTCGCCGAAACCGGCCATGGGCAAGAGACCACTGTTCTGCAGACGCTTTGCCTGGGCCTCAAGCGCATGATCGGCGCGATCCAGTTGTCCGAGCGCCGCTTGGAGCAGACTGTCACTGAGGCTATAGCGTTGGAGAGCGTCAAGTACAAAGGGCTCTTCATCCGCCAGAGGTGCTTCAGCCGCTTCGAAGAACACCTTGAGTCGCTGACTGAAAAAATGTCGCACGGGATTGCGCAGGAAGTCCTGCAGTTGACCGAGACTTAGCGGCTCTTCTTGAACATAGGCGTCAAGGGCCTTGATTTCCGTTGCCTGTTCACCGGCCTGATGAAGCACCTGCCACTCGCTGGCATAGCTGAACAGGGCGTCGCCTTCATGAAAATAGCGGGCGCTGAAGGGTTGCAGCGGGTGTTCCTGAGTCATGGACTCAAGCAGCTTTTCACTGTCGGACTGTAATCGCCAGCCGCCGGCGAGGTGATCGCGCAGTTGGCCAATCAGTACCGAAGCCGGGCGTTCACTGTTGTCCCGAATGCTGCGGCCGACCCAGCTGATATAGAGTTGATCACGTGCCGACAACAGGGCTTCCAACAAGAGATAGCGGTCATCTTCGCGCCGGGAACGGTCACCCGGGCGGTAGTCGCTGCCCATGAGATCGAAGTCCAGCGGCGGTTGCGCTCTAGGGTAATCGCCGTCATTCATCCCAAGCAGGCAGACCAGTTTGAACGGGATCGCTCGCATCGGCATCAAGGTACAGAAGTTGACCGCCCCGGCCAGGAAGCGCTGGGAAAGGCGGCCTTGGTCTAGGCCTGCCAGCCAGGCTTCACGGACCACGGTCAACGGCAGTTCATCATGCAAGCCCACTGACTCGCAGGTCTCCAGCCAGGTTTCTCGCAGCTCTTCGAGTTGGGCCAGCAAGTAGTCGTCATGCTCATTGCTGGCCTGGAAAAACAGTAGCACCAACGCTTGCAACCGAGCGCCCCATTGCGTGGGCGGTGCGGGGCGAGTCAGTTCCTGATGGGCAATCTCCAGCGCGTCCAGCAGTGCGACCAAAGGTCCGATCAGCGCAGCGTCCAGGCCGCCAATTTCGTCGTATGGCTCAATGCCTTCGCAGGCAGTGGCGCTGCCGACGGCATAACCGAGCAGCATCCGGCGCAGGCCGAAACGCCAACTGTTTTGCTCCAGTTCTTGTGGCAAGCCCAGACCTGCACGCTGCTCGGCATTCATTCCCCAGCGAATACCGGCGCCTTCGATCCAGCGGTGCAGGGTTGGCAGGTCACGTTCCTCTACACCGAAGCGAGCGCGCAGTGAAGGTACGTCCAGCAAATCGAGGATCTCGCTGACGGGGAAGCGGCTGTCGGGCAGTTTGAGTAGATGCTCGACAGCAATCAGCAATGGATCGCGACCGCGCTGGCCTTGGTCCGTCAGTGTGAAGGGAATGAAGCGCGGATCGAAGCGATCAAGTTGACCGAATACTGCACGGATGTGCGGTGCGTAGCTGTCGATGTCCGGGACCATCACGATCACGTCGCGAGGTTTCAGGTCTGGATCAGCACTGAAGCGTGCGAGCAACTGATCGTGGAGGATCTCCACTTCGCGCTGGGCGCTATGGGCGATGTGGAAACGAATGGATTCGTCTTGGTTAAGATCGATAGCCGGCCAACGCTCGCGAGTCTCGTTGAGGGGGCGTAGCTCAAGGATGTCGTCCTGCAACTGGTTGAGCATGCTTCTTGGCTGGCTATCGCTGAACAAGTCGATGCGCCCATCACGGAATGCCGAACGGTAGCTGTTGGGATCGTCGTAGCTGTCGAGCAGATTGATGTAGTCCCGCCCCTGCTTACCCCATGCCGCCAATAGCGGGTGAGCATGTTGGTGAAGGGTTTGCGGATCGAGCACGACAGGCATGCCGTTCTTGCGAGCCTGGCGTTTGTATTGATGTCGTAACAGGTCTTTATCGGCGACGATGTCTGCCCAATGGTGGCGACATGGGTTGTGCACGCAAAGCAGAACCTGGCTGAATCGGGCCAGTCCGGCAAGTGCTTCCAGCGCTTGCGCCGGGAGAGAGGAGATGCCGAAAACGATCACCCGGGAAGGTAATCCAACGGGCGCCACGTCGAGGCTGTTGATACGTTCGATGAACCGCTGATGAACACCGGCGCGGCTTTGCGCCATGCCTTGCTCACCCACATCCAGCAACAGAGCCCGCCACAACTCTGCTTGCCAACAGTTGGCCGGAGTGAGGGGTTTGGCCTCGCCTCTGCCGTTTCGCAATTGATGACGACCTTCTGCCCAGTCTTCGAGCCAATCGGCCCGGTACACCTGGTATTGGTCGAACAGATCCGCCAGCCGCTCAGACAACTGGTAACGCTTGCGCAGATCGGTGTCATTGGTCAGGAAGCGTTGCAGCGGTTCGAAATGCGGTTGATTGATCAACTGTGGAAGCAGACGCATCAGGCGCCAGGTCAGTGGAGCCTTATCGAGCAGGGATTTGACCGGAATTTCATCACGCCCCAAAACCATGCGATAGAGCTGCCACATGAAGCTGCCCGGAAGTTGAACGTCGATCGCTGCCGCAATTCCGCAGCCGCCCATGTCGTCTTCTTCAGGGTCGTCAGCCAGAGCCAGCTTCAGCCACTGGGCGATGCCGTTGCTCTGTACCAGGGCGATTTCATTTTCCAAGGGAGCCAGCGGGTAGCGCCGCATCCAGCTGACCACCAGGCTGCGCAGCTCGTCCAGGCGGTTACCGTGAACAACCATAAAACCAGCACTGAGGGACGTCGCGTCCGGCATAAAGGCTTCCTTGGGAAAATACAAAATCTAGGGCCGAACCTTAGCATTGTCGGGAGACTGTGACAGCCGGGAGCCGTCCGATGTTGCTGTACGAACTTTCCTGCGGGCAAAACAAAACCCCAACTGCTTTCGCAATTGGGGTTTCGGAATTTAATCTTGACGATGACCTACTCTCACATGGGGAAACCCCACACTACCATCGGCGATGCATCGTTTCACTGCTGAGTTCGGGATGGGATCAGGTGGTTCCAATGCTCTATGGTCGTCAAGAAATTCGGTAGCCAGGTCATGGGCCCTTGCGGGTTCACGCTCCAGCGAATGGGTATGTGACAGCTTGGTGTTTTGTGAGTATCTCGAACTTTCGGTTCGTTTCGTCTTCACACACCGCAATCTGGTGCCTTTTCAGGTCAGCAAATTGCTTGGGTGTTATATGGTCAAGCCTCACGGGCAATTAGTATTGGTTAGCTCAACGCCTCACAGCGCTTACACACCCAACCTATCAACGTCGTAGTCTTCGACGGCCCTTCAGGGGACTCAAGGTCCCAGTGAGATCTCATCTTGAGGCTAGTTTCCCGCTTAGATGCTTTCAGCGGTTATCTATTCCGAACATAGCTACCCGGCAATGCCACTGGCGTGACAACCGGAACACCAGAGGTTCGTCCACTCCGGTCCTCTCGTACTAGGAGCAGCCCCTCTCAAATCTCAAACGTCCACGGCAGATAGGGACCGAACTGTCTCACGACGTTCTAAACCCAGCTCGCGTACCACTTTAAATGGCGAACAGCCATACCCTTGGGACCGGCTTCAGCCCCAGGATGTGATGAGCCGACATCGAGGTGCCAAACACCGCCGTCGATATGAACTCTTGGGCGGTATCAGCCTGTTATCCCCGGAGTACCTTTTATCCGTTGAGCGATGGCCCTTCCATACAGAACCACCGGATCACTAAGACCTACTTTCGTACCTGCTCGACGTGTCTGTCTCGCAGTCAAGCGCGCTTTTGCCTTTATACTCTACGACCGATTTCCGACCGGTCTGAGCGCACCTTCGTACTCCTCCGTTACTCTTTAGGAGGAGACCGCCCCAGTCAAACTACCCACCATACACTGTCCTCGATCCGGATAACGGACCTGAGTTAGAACCTCAAAGTTGCCAGGGTGGTATTTCAAGGTTGGCTCCACGCGAACTGGCGTCCACGCTTCAAAGCCTCCCACCTATCCTACACAAGCAAATTCAAAGTCCAGTGCAAAGCTATAGTAAAGGTTCACGGGGTCTTTCCGTCTAGCCGCGGATACACTGCATCTTCACAGCGATTTCAATTTCACTGAGTCTCGGGTGGAGACAGCGCCGCCATCGTTACGCCATTCGTGCAGGTCGGAACTTACCCGACAAGGAATTTCGCTACCTTAGGACCGTTATAGTTACGGCCGCCGTTTACCGGGGCTTCGATCAAGAGCTTCGCGTTAGCTAACCCCATCAATTAACCTTCCGGCACCGGGCAGGCGTCACACCCTATACGTCCACTTTCGTGTTTGCAGAGTGCTGTGTTTTTAATAAACAGTCGCAGCGGCCTGGTATCTTCGACCGGCATGGGCTTACGCAGTAAATGCTTCACCCTCACCGGCGCACCTTCTCCCGAAGTTACGGTGCCATTTTGCCTAGTTCCTTCACCCGAGTTCTCTCAAGCGCCTTGGTATTCTCTACCCAACCACCTGTGTCGGTTTGGGGTACGGTTCCTGGTTACCTGAAGCTTAGAAGCTTTTCTTGGAAGCATGGCATCAACCACTTCGTGTTCTAAAAGAACACTCGTCATCAGCTCTCGGCCTTAGAATCCCGGATTTACCTAAGATTCCAGCCTACCACCTTAAACTTGGACAACCAACGCCAAGCTGGCCTAGCCTTCTCCGTCCCTCCATCGCAATAACCAGAAGTACAGGAATATTAACCTGTTTTCCATCGACTACGCTTTTCAGCCTCGCCTTAGGGACCGACTAACCCTGCGTCGATTAACGTTGCGCAGGAAACCTTGGTCTTTCGGCGTGGGTGTTTTTCACACCCATTGTCGTTACTCATGTCAGCATTCGCACTTCTGATACCTCCAGCAAGCTTCTCAACTCACCTTCACAGGCTTACAGAACGCTCCTCTACCGCATCACCTAAGTGATACCCGTAGCTTCGGTGTATGGTTTGAGCCCCGTTACATCTTCCGCGCAGGCCGACTCGACTAGTGAGCTATTACGCTTTCTTTAAAGGGTGGCTGCTTCTAAGCCAACCTCCTAGCTGTCTAAGCCTTCCCACATCGTTTCCCACTTAACCATAACTTTGGGACCTTAGCTGACGGTCTGGGTTGTTTCCCTTTTCACGACGGACGTTAGCACCCGCCGTGTGTCTCCCATGCTCGGCACTTGTAGGTATTCGGAGTTTGCATCGGTTTGGTAAGTCGGGATGACCCCCTAGCCGAAACAGTGCTCTACCCCCTACAGTGATACATGAGGCGCTACCTAAATAGCTTTCGAGGAGAACCAGCTATCTCCGAGCTTGATTAGCCTTTCACTCCGATCCACAGGTCATCCGCTAACTTTTCAACGGTAGTCGGTTCGGTCCTCCAGTTAGTGTTACCCAACCTTCAACCTGCCCATGGATAGATCGCCCGGTTTCGGGTCTATTCCCAGCGACTAGACGCCCTATTAAGACTCGCTTTCGCTACGCCTCCCCTATTCGGTTAAGCTCGCCACTGAAAATAAGTCGCTGACCCATTATACAAAAGGTACGCAGTCACCCAACAAAGTGGGCTCCCACTGCTTGTACGCATACGGTTTCAGGATCTATTTCACTCCCCTCTCCGGGGTTCTTTTCGCCTTTCCCTCACGGTACTAGTTCACTATCGGTCAGTCAGTAGTATTTAGCCTTGGAGGATGGTCCCCCCATATTCAGACAAAGTTTCTCGTGCTCCGTCCTACTCGATTTCATGACTAAGAGATTTTCGCGTACAGGGCTATCACCCACTATGGCCGCACTTTCCAGAGCGTTCCGCTAATCTCAAAGCCACTTAAGGGCTAGTCCCCGTTCGCTCGCCACTACTAAGGGAATCTCGGTTGATTTCTTTTCCTCAGGGTACTTAGATGTTTCAGTTCCCCTGGTTCGCCTCTTAAGCCTATGTATTCAGCTTAAGATAACCATCTTATGATGGCTGGGTTCCCCCATTCAGACATCTCCGGATCAAAGTCTGCTTGCCGACTCCCCGAAGCTTTTCGCAGGCTACCACGTCTTTCATCGCCTCTGACTGCCAAGGCATCCACCGTATGCGCTTCTTCACTTGACCATATAACCCCAAGCAATCTGGTTATACTGTGAAGACGACATTCGCCGAAAATTCGATAATACTCAATTAAGAGCAACTCACAAATTTTACCTTAGCCTGATCCGTTACCAGTGAAAGTAACGTTCAGTCTATCTTTCTATCACATACCCAAATTTTTAAAGAACGATCTAATCCAAAGACTAGAAATCAACATTCACCATCATCACAATGGAATGCTCATTTCTAAGCTTTCAACAAACAGAAGCAGTAGTGGTGGAGCCAAACGGGATCGAACCGTTGACCTCCTGCGTGCAAGGCAGGCGCTCTCCCAGCTGAGCTATGGCCCCGTATTTCTACAGGTTCCCACACAAAATTGGTGGGTCTGGGCAGATTCGAACTGCCGACCTCACCCTTATCAGGGGTGCGCTCTAACCAACTGAGCTACAGACCCAATTTCGGGCTGCTTCTTTATCGTCTTCTTCAATGAATCAAGCAATTCGTGTGGGAACTTATGGAGCAGCTGATGTCGTCGATTAAGGAGGTGATCCAGCCGCAGGTTCCCCTACGGCTACCTTGTTACGACTTCACCCCAGTCATGAATCACACCGTGGTAACCGTCCTCCCGAAGGTTAGACTAGCTACTTCTGGTGCAACCCACTCCCATGGTGTGACGGGCGGTGTGTACAAGGCCCGGGAACGTATTCACCGCGACATTCTGATTCGCGATTACTAGCGATTCCGACTTCACGCAGTCGAGTTGCAGACTGCGATCCGGACTACGATCGGTTTTCTGGGATTAGCTCCACCTCGCGGCTTGGCAACCCTCTGTACCGACCATTGTAGCACGTGTGTAGCCCAGGCCGTAAGGGCCATGATGACTTGACGTCATCCCCACCTTCCTCCGGTTTGTCACCGGCAGTCTCCTTAGAGTGCCCACCATTACGTGCTGGTAACTAAGGACAAGGGTTGCGCTCGTTACGGGACTTAACCCAACATCTCACGACACGAGCTGACGACAGCCATGCAGCACCTGTCTCAATGTTCCCGAAGGCACCAATCCATCTCTGGAAAGTTCATTGGATGTCAAGGCCTGGTAAGGTTCTTCGCGTTGCTTCGAATTAAACCACATGCTCCACCGCTTGTGCGGGCCCCCGTCAATTCATTTGAGTTTTAACCTTGCGGCCGTACTCCCCAGGCGGTCAACTTAATGCGTTAGCTGCGCCACTAAGAGCTCAAGGCTCCCAACGGCTAGTTGACATCGTTTACGGCGTGGACTACCAGGGTATCTAATCCTGTTTGCTCCCCACGCTTTCGCACCTCAGTGTCAGTATCAGTCCAGGTGGTCGCCTTCGCCACTGGTGTTCCTTCCTATATCTACGCATTTCACCGCTACACAGGAAATTCCACCACCCTCTACCATACTCTAGCTTGTCAGTTTTGAATGCAGTTCCCAGGTTGAGCCCGGGGATTTCACATCCAACTTAACAAACCACCTACGCGCGCTTTACGCCCAGTAATTCCGATTAACGCTTGCACCCTCTGTATTACCGCGGCTGCTGGCACAGAGTTAGCCGGTGCTTATTCTGTCGGTAACGTCAAAACACTTACGTATTAGGTAAATGCCCTTCCTCCCAACTTAAAGTGCTTTACAATCCGAAGACCTTCTTCACACACGCGGCATGGCTGGATCAGGCTTTCGCCCATTGTCCAATATTCCCCACTGCTGCCTCCCGTAGGAGTCTGGACCGTGTCTCAGTTCCAGTGTGACTGATCATCCTCTCAGACCAGTTACGGATCGTCGCCTTGGTGAGCCATTACCTCACCAACTAGCTAATCCGACCTAGGCTCATCTGATAGCGCAAGGCCCGAAGGTCCCCTGCTTTCTCCCGTAGGACGTATGCGGTATTAGCGTCCGTTTCCGAGCGTTATCCCCCACTACCAGGCAGATTCCTAGGCATTACTCACCCGTCCGCCGCTCGCCACCAGGTACAAGTACCCGTGCTGCCGCTCGACTTGCATGTGTTAGGCCTGCCGCCAGCGTTCAATCTGAGCCATGATCAAACTCTTCAGTTCAAACATCTTTGGGTTTTTAAGAAACCCTAAACTTGGCTCAGCAATCGTTGGTTACATCTTTGATTTCTCGCGGAGTAACTTGTGATGCTGATAATCTTGTTGACTATCAGTCTGACTCCACAAGCACCCACACGAATTGCTTGATTCAGTTGTTAAAGAGCGGTTGGTTAAGATCTTTCGTCTCAACCGAGGCGCGCATTCTACAGCAGCCTCTGTTGCTGTCAAGCGGTTATTTTCAGAAGTTTCAAAGTTTCCTTTGCAACTTCAACCACTTGCGCTTCCGATCTCTCGTTAGCGGGAGGCGAATTCTACAGCGTTACTCGCTGCTGTCAACACCTCTTTTTCTCCGCTTTCGACCGAGAAGATCGAACCGTCAATCAAGCCACACAAACCCGCTTGATCAACTCCTTCTGGGCTTCGATGACCTGAAGCAACCCGCTGTCGAAAACTGCGTAACTCTTTGTTTACCAAGGAGTTTTCCGTTTCGACTGCGCCGGAAGTGGGGCGAATTATAGACTTCCAGAATCTGCCGTCAACTCCTATCTTCACATTTCTGTCATATAGGTCAAAAAAGCCCGAAAACGCGAAGGCCGAGCCCCAAAGGGCTCGGCCTTCTGCCCTTCTACTTACAAGCTAGGGAATGCAAATTGCGACGCTTCATGGCTCGCACGCTGTGGCCAGCGCTGGGTAATGGCCTTGCGACGGGTGTAGAAACGCACACCATCCGGCCCATAAGCATGCAGATCGCCGAACAGCGAACGCTTCCAGCCACCAAAGCTGTGATAAGCCACCGGTACCGGCAGCGGCACGTTGACGCCGACCATGCCGACTTCGATCTCGTCACAGAACAACCGGGCCGCTTCCCCATCACGGGTGAAGATGCAGGTGCCGTTGCCATACTCGTGATCGTTGATCAGCTGCATCGCCTCTTCCAGACTGTTGACCCGGACGACACACAGCACTGGCCCAAAGATCTCTTCTTTATAGATGCGCATCTCTGGCGTGACGTTATCGAACAGGCAGCCACCCAGGAAGAAGCCTTCCTCATGACCGGCGACGCTCAAACCACGGCCATCAACCACCAACGACGCACCCGAAGAAACGCCGTCTTCTATATAGCCACTGACTTTGTCGCGAGCCTGACCGGAAACCAAAGGCCCCATGTCCAACCCACAAGAAGTCCCTGCACCGATTTTCAGCGCCTTGATTTGCGGTACCAACTTGGCCACCAACGCATCCGCCACCTGGTCGCCCACACACACGGCCACCGAAATCGCCATGCAACGCTCACCGCAAGAACCGTACGCTGCGCCCATCAGTGCGCTGACCGCGTTATCCAGATCCGCATCCGGCATCAGCACCGCATGGTTCTTCGCACCGCCCAGTGCCTGGACGCGCTTGCCGCGCTTGGTACCTTCGGCATAAATGTATTCAGCAATCGGCGTCGAACCCACGAAGCTCAGCGCTTTGACTTCTGGCGCTTCGATCAGCGCGTCCACTGCCGCCTTGTCGCCATGCACGACACTCAGCACACCTTTCGGCAGACCGGCTTCCAGCAACAGTTGAGCGATCAGCAACGTCGAGCTTGGATCACGCTCGGACGGTTTGAGGATGAAGCAGTTGCCGCAGACGATCGCCAGCGGATACATCCACAGTGGCACCATCGCCGGGAAGTTGAACGGCGTGATACCGGCCACCACGCCCAGCGGCTGGAAGTCCGACCAGGCATCAATGTTCGGGCCGACGTTACGGCTGTACTCGCCCTTGAGGATTTCCGGTGCGGCGCAAGCGAACTCGACGTTCTCGATACCGCGCTTCAGTTCACCGGCAGCATCTTCCAGGGTCTTGCCATGTTCTTCACTGATCAACTGAGCAATACGCGCCTCGTTCTGCTCCAGCAGTTGCTTGAAGCGAAACATCACCTGGGCACGTTTGGCCGGCGGCGTGTTACGCCAGGCCGGGAACGCAGCCTTGGCCGAGTCGATGGCTTTCTGAATGGTTTCGCGGCTGGCCAACGGCAGCTTGTGGATGGCCTGACCGGTGGACGGGTTGAACACGTCGGCCGTGCGACCGTCTTCGGTCACTAGTTCGCCATTGATCAAATGCGGGATAAGGCTCATGCGGGGCTCCTGAAAAGTTGTCCACGAGACGCCCTTCGAAGAGCGCCTCTATATAGAAAGGAATATCAGTCGATTTTGTTCAGCACTTCGCCGACCGCGTCGAACAGGCGATCAAGGTCTTGCGGCTTGCTGTTGAAGGTCGGGCCGAACTGCAGGGTGTCGCCGCCAAAGCGCACGTAGAACCCGGCTTTCCACAACGCCATGCCGGCTTCGAACGGACGCACAATGGCATCGCCGTCACGCGGTGCGATCTGGATCGCGCCAGCCAGACCGTAGTTGCGGATGTCGATAATATTTTTCGAGCCCTTCAGGCCATGCAGCGCATTTTCGAAATGCGGCGCGACTTCGGCCACGCTCTGCACCAGGTTTTCCTTTTGCAGCAGGTCGAGTGCCGCCAGGCCAGCGGCGCAAGCCACCGGGTGCGCGGAGTAGGTATAACCGTGCGGGAATTCCACCGCGTACTCCGGCGTCGCCTGGTTCATGAAGGTCTGGTAGATCTCGGAGCTGGCAATCACCGCGCCCATCGGGATCGCACCGTTGGTGACTTGCTTGGCGATGCACATCAGGTCCGGGGTCACGCCGAAGCTGTCGGCACCGAACATCGAGCCGGTACGGCCGAAACCGGTGATCACTTCGTCGAACACCAACAGGATGTTGTGCTGATCGCAGATTTCTCGCAGACGCTTCAGGTAACCCTGCGGCGGAACGAGCACGCCAGCGGAACCGGCCATTGGCTCGACGAATACAGCGGCGATGTTTGAAGCGTCATGCAGTTCGATCAGCTTCAGCAGTTCATCCGCCAGCGCGATACCGCCCTCTGCCGGCATCCCACGGGAGTAGGCATTGCTCGCCAGCAAGGTGTGCGGCAGGTGATCGACGTCCATCATCGCCTGACCGAACATTTTCCGGTTGCCGTTCACACCGCCGAGGCTGGTGCCGGCGATGTTCACACCGTGGTAGCCACGGGCACGGCCGATCATCTTGGTTTTGGTCGCCTGGCCTTTCAGGCGCCAGTAAGCGCGCACCATCTTCACCGCGGTGTCGGCGCACTCGGAACCCGAGTCGGTGAAGAACACGTGGTTCAGATTGCCCGGCGTCAGGTCAGTGATTTTTTCGGCCAGTTGAAACGACAACGGGTGACCGTACTGGAAGCCCGGCGAGTAATCGAGGGTGCCCAATTGCTTGGCGACGGCTTCCTGGATTTCCTTGCGAGTGTGCCCGGCGCCGCAGGTCCACAGACCCGAGAGCGAATCGTAGACCTTGCGTCCTTTGTCGTCCGTCAGCCAACTGCCTTGGGCCGCCACGATCAGTCGCGGATCGCGCTGGAAATTGCGGTTGGCGGTGTAGGGCATCCAGTGGGCATCGAGCTTGAGCTGGCTGGCCAAAGGAGACTGGGCGTTTTCGGGCAAGTTCATGGGCAAAACCTCGCAGGGCAATAAGCGGCATAGAGATCAAAAGCGTTCTTGCAGCTAAATTGCCACGGGGATAAAGTCGGTGAAATCCAACTCTTCTAACGTTCAGTCTGCCAAACACTAAACTTTGAGCATTTGCGCATGAGCACTCGTCGTCCCGATCCACTGGCACAAGTCAGCGACTTTGATATCCGCCTGCTGCGGATTTTCCGCAGCGTGGTGGAATGCGGCGGCTTCTCCGCGGCGGAATCGGTCCTGGGGATCGGCCGCTCAGCCATCAGCCAGCAGATGAGCGATCTGGAACAACGCCTCGGCCTGCGGTTATGCCAACGCGGTCGCGCCGGTTTTTCCCTGACGGAAGAAGGACGTGAGGTTTACCACTCGGCGTTACAGCTATTAAGTGCACTGGAAAGCTTTCGCACCGAGGTCAACGGCCTGCACCAGCATTTGCGCGGCGAGCTGACCATCGGCCTGACCGACAACCTCGTCACCCTGCCCCACATGCGCATCACTCATGCCCTCGCGCAATTGAAGGAACGCGGGCCGGACGTGCAGATTCAGATCCGCATGATCGCGCCCAATGAAGTGGAACAAGGCGTGCTCGACGGTCGCTTGCACGTCGGCGTGGTGCCGCAGGCCAGCGCACTGTCGGGGCTGGAATACCAGCCGCTCTACAGCGAACGTTCGCTGCTGTATTGCGCGGTCGGCCATCCGTTGTTTTATGTCGATGACAAGCAACTGGACGACGAACGCCTCAACAGCCAGGACGCCATTGCGCCGACCTTCCGTTTGCCTGCGGAAATCCAGGCGCATTACCAGGCGCTCAATTGCACCGCCAGTGCCTCGGACCGCGAAGGCATGGCGTTTCTGATCCTCACCGGGCGCTACATCGGCTACTTGCCGGACCACTACGCCAGCCTTTGGGTGCAGCAAGGTCGATTGCGTGCGCTGAAACCCAAGGCGCGCTTTTATGACCTGAGCCTCGCATCGGTCACGCGCAAGGGCCGTCGCCCGCATTTGGTGCTGGAAAGTTTTCTGGAGAGTCTGGCGGCGACACGCTAGGTTTTATCGTGTCGGGACTTGTCTGATGCCTGTGGGTGCGCTATCAACGCATTGCTTGCACCCACCTATCCTGTTCGGAAGTGCCTATGACCTTTGAAGTCCCCGCTCACGGCGGCAAACCTGCCAGCCGCATTCGTCAGAAGAACGAAGAGACCATCATCAAAGCCGCCGAAGACGAGTTCGCCCGTCACGGATTCAAAGGCACCAGCATGAACACCATCGCCTTGAATGCCGGTTTGCCCAAGGCAAATCTGCATTATTACTTCACCAACAAACTCGGTTTGTACGTGGCGGTGTTGAGCAACATCCTCCAGTTGTGGGACAGCACCTTCAACACCCTGACCGCCGAGGATGATCCGGCCGAAGCGCTGACGCGATACATCCGAGCCAAAATGGAGTTCTCCCGTCGCCAGCCGCAAGCCTCGCGAATCTTCGCCATGGAAGTGATCAGTGGTGGAGAATGCCTGACCGAGTATTTCAACCAGGACTATCGCGCCTGGTTCCAGGGCCGTGCGGCCGTGTTCCAGGCCTGGATCGACGCCGGCAAGATGGACCCGGTCGACCCGGTGAACCTGATTTTCCTGCTGTGGGGCAGCACCCAGCACTACGCCGATTTCGCCACGCAGATCTGCCGTGTCAGCGGCCGCACCAAGCTGACCAAGCAAGACATGGAAGACGCCGGCAACAACCTGATCCGCATCATCCTCAAGGGCTGCGGCCTCACGCCAGCTATCTAAGACTCTTATGCCTTTTACCCTCAGCGGTTTTTGCGAATACCGCGAAGAGATTCGCAAAAGCCGCTTCATTACTTTCGCCGCGCCGATTTCCAGCCCCGCTGACGCCCAGGCGTTCATCGATCAGCACAGCGACCTGAACGCCTCGCACAACTGCTGGGCCTGGAAGCTCGGCGATCAATACCGCAGCAATGACGATGGTGAACCAGGCGGCACCGCTGGGCGGCCGATTCTGGCGGCCATCGAAGCGCAGGATTGCGATCAGGTCGCGGTATTGGTGATTCGTTGGTACGGCGGCATTCAACTGGGCACCGGCGGCCTCGCCCGGGCCTACGGCGGCGGCGCGAACAAGTGCCTGCAAGGCGCGGCGAAAGTCGAGCTGATCAGCCGTGTGCCGGTGAGCTGTGCCTGTGCGTTTGGCGAGTTGGCGCTGGTGAAACTGCGCGTCGTGGAAGCGGGCGGTTTGGTGGTGGAAGAAACCTTCACCGCCAATGGCGTGGAGTTGCAATTGGCGATCGGCAGAGAGCAGATCACGACCTTGCAAACGCAGCTGGCAGACTTGAGTCGCGGGCGCATTGTGTTGCAGCACTGATCGCACCAACAACGTTCACTGCCCTTTCGTCGAGCCTGTTCACTTGCCCACATCTGCTGTGCACCTGGCTGTGGATAACCTGCGCATATCCAGCTGTAACCCTTCTGTCATGCGGCTTTGCGGGCTTTGCTCATTTTTCGTCCAATTTTCCATGCCGACGACTTTTTCCACGAAAAAACAACCAGTTAGCAGCGGTTATCACCTTTAGAAGATAGCCACACAGTGCTTATGCCCGTGCTTTCAGCTTGCGCACAAATACTGTGGAACAACCTGTGGATAACCCGTTCATGGCTGGCGCAGCCCTATATCCGGCATAGGCTGCCGCATGTTGCTCGTTTTTTGACCAGTAACCGACGAGCAAAATCAGAGCCTGATCAAGGACTTTGCCCCCAAGTAGTGCCTGATCGGAAATCGAAAGATGGGGAGGTCACGTCCTCAATGCCTTTGCCTACAGGGATTTGCAGTTTTCCTGACTCAATGGCCAGGAAATTGCTTTATCCACAGGCATAACTCCTGTCGACCCGAGTCTGTCATGCCCAACCCCGTGCCGATCCCCGATCAAACACCCCGCCTGCAACTGCACAGAATCAGCAAACGTTATCCCGGTTGCCTGGCCAACGACGCCATCGACCTGAACATTGCTCCCGGCGAAATCCACGCCCTGCTTGGCGAAAACGGCGCGGGCAAAAGCACGTTGATGAAAATCATCTACGGCGTTACCCACGCCGATTCTGGCGAAATGATCTGGCAAGGCCAGCGCGTGAACATGCGCAATCCGGCGCAGGCTCGCGCGCTGGGGATCGGCATGGTGTTCCAGCATTTCTCGCTGTTCGACACCCTCAGCGTGGCGCAGAACATCGCCCTGGCAATGGGCGCGGCGGCCGGCACGCCGAAACAGCTTGAGCCAAAGATCCGTGAAGTCTCCCGGCGCTATGGCATGGCGCTGGAACCGGAGCGACTTGTCCACAGCCTGTCGATCGGCGAGCGGCAGCGGGTGGAAATCATTCGCTGCCTGATGCAGGACATTCGCCTGCTGATTCTCGATGAGCCGACTTCGGTGCTGACCCCGAAGGAGGCCGACGACCTCTTCATCACCCTGCGCCGACTCGCGGCCGAAGGCTGCAGCATTCTGTTCATCAGCCACAAACTCGGCGAGGTGCGCGCGTTATGCCACAGCGCCACGGTGCTGCGCGGCGGTCGCGTAGCCGGGCATTGCGTGCCGGCCGAGTGTTCGGATCAGCAATTGGCGAGGTTGATGGTTGGGGAAGCTGCCGAGCTGATTACCGACTATCCGAAGGTGATCGGCGGTGATGCGTTTCTAAACGTGAACGGGTTGTCCTGGCACAACCCGGACCCGTTCGGCTGCTCCCTGACGGACATTGACCTCGAAGTACGCAGCGGCGAAATCGTCGGTATCGCCGGCGTTGCAGGCAATGGCCAGGATGAGTTGCTGGCATTGCTCAGCGGCGAAGAACGACTGATCCGAAATGACAGCGCGACTATTCGTTTCGGCGGGCAACCGGTCGCCGATTTACGCCCCGATGCACGACGCAAACTCGGCCTCGCCTTCGTTCCCGCCGAGCGACTGGGCCACGGCGCGGTGCCTGACTTGAGCCTCGCCGACAACGCCCTGCTCACCGCATTTCAACAAGGACTGATCAGCAACGGGCTGATTCAGCGCGCCAAAGTCGAGGCGCTGGCGGCAGAAATCATCCGCCGCTTTGGCGTGAAAACACCCGACACCCAAGCGCCGGCCCGCAGCCTGTCCGGCGGCAATTTGCAGAAATTCATTCTCGGCCGCGAGATCCTTCAGCAACCGAAATTACTGGTGGCCGCGCACCCGACCTGGGGCGTGGACGTCGGCGCCGCCGCCACCATTCACCGTGCATTGATTGCCTTGCGGAATGCCGGCGCGGCGATCCTGGTGATCAGCGAAGACCTCGACGAATTGTTCCAGATCAGCGACCGGCTCGGTGCCTTGTGCAGCGGACGCCTGTCGCCACTCAGGGCCACGGTCGACACGCGCCTGATCGACGTCGGCGGCTGGATGGCCGGACAGTTCGACGCCCCTCAACCTCTCGCATCCGCAACGGTTTAACGGAGTTTCACATGCTGCTTTCTCTCGAACCCCGTGGCCAGCAATCGCGCCTGATGCTGTGGTGCTCGCCGTTGCTGGCGGCGGTCCTGACATTGGGTTGCGGCTCCCTGCTGTTTGTCGCGCTGGGCCATGATCCGCTGCTCACTCTGCACACCTTGCTGATCGCACCGGTCAGCGACTTGTATGGCGTCTCCGAGTTACTGGTCAAAGCGTTGCCGATTCTGCTTTGCGCGCTGGGTCTCGCCGTGGCGTATCAGGCACGGATCTGGAACATCGGCGCCGAAGGCCAGTTGCTGCTCGGCGCACTGGCCGGTAGTGCGCTGGCGGTGAACATCATCGATATGCAAAGTCGCTGGGCGCTGGTGTTGATCCTGCTCGTCGGCAGCCTGGCCGGTGCCGCGTGGGCCGGGCTGACGGCGTGGTTGCGCACGCGTTTCAATGCCAACGAAATCCTTACCAGCATCATGCTCAATTACATCGCGCTGAACCTGCTGCTGTTCTGCGTGCATGGGCCGCTGAAGGACCCGGCCGGGTTCAACTTTCCGGAGTCTGCGATGTTCGGCGATGCCAGCCGCTTGCCGCTTCTGATGGAGGACGGCCGGGTTCACGCCGGGGTGTATTTCGCTCTGCTGGCGTTGGTAGCGGTCTGGGTTCTGTTGCAGAAAAGCTTTGTCGGCTTCCAGATCAAAGTGCTCGGACTCGACAAGCGCGCGGCAGGTTTTGTCGGGTTTCGCGAGAAGCGGCTGATCTGGCTGGCGCTGCTGATCAGCGGCGGATTGGCGGGGCTGGCCGGGGTGTGTGAAGTCACCGGGCCGATCGGCCAACTGGTGCCGCAAGTCTCGCCGGGTTATGGCTATGCCGCGATCACGGTGGCGTTTCTCGGGCGACTCAACCCCATCGGCATTCTGTTTTCCAGCCTGTTGATGGCGTTGCTGTACATCGGCGGCGAGAGCGCGCAGATGAGCATGAACTTGCCGCAAGCGATCACGCAATTGTTCCAGGGAATGATGCTGTTTTTCCTGCTGGCCAGTGACGTACTGATTCTCTACCGGCCACGTTTGAACCTGCGCTGGACTCGCCGCGCGCAAGCCACCGCCGTACACGCAGGAGCGCTGTGATGGATATCGATCTGCTGAGTAACATTTTCTACGCCATGGTCCGTTGCGGCACGCCGTTGCTGTTGGTGGCTCTCGGTGAATTAATCTGTGAGAAAAGCGGCGTCCTGAATCTGGGTCAGGAAGGCATGATGCTGTTTGGCGCGGTGATCGGTTTTATCGTCGCACTGAACAGCGGCAACCTGTGGCTCGGTGTATTGCTGGCGATGCTTGCCGGAATGCTGTTGTCGTCGTTGTTTGCCTTGGTGGCACTGGTGTTCAACGCCAATCAGGTGGCCACCGGATTGGCGTTGACGATTTTTGGTGTGGGCCTGTCGACGTTTGTCGGCGCGGCATGGGTCGGTAAACCGCTGGCGGGTTTCGAGCCGGTGGCGATTCCCTGGTTGAGTGAGATTCCGCTGATCGGGCGGATGCTGTTTGCGCAGGATTTGCTGGTGTATCTGTCGTTCGCGTTGTTTGCGCTGGTGGCGTGGGTGATCCTGAAAAGTCGGGTCGGGCTGATCATTCAGGCCGTCGGGGAAAGCCCGGAGGCGGCCAGCGCCATGGGTTTGCCGGTGTTGGGCGTGCGCACCTTGGCGGTGCTGTTTGGCGGCGCGATGGCGGGTTTGGCGGGCGCGTATTTGTCGCTGGCCTATACGCCGATGTGGGCAGAAAACATGAGCGCCGGGCGTGGCTGGATTGCCTTGGCGCTGGTGGTGTTTGCCAGTTGGCGGGTGTGGCGATTGTTGCTCGGGGCGTACCTGTTCGGGCTCGCCAGCATCCTGCACCTGGTGGCGCAGGGATTGGGGCTGGCGATTCCGTCGAGTCTGCTGGCGATGCTGCCGTATGTCGCGACGATTGTGGTGTTGGTGCTGCTGTCGCGGGATGCGGTGCGCACGCGGTTGTATGCGCCGGTGTCGTTGGGGCAGCCGTGGCGGGCTGGGCATTAGTGGTCGCCTGGACTGGCCCCTCGCGGGCAAGCCCACTCCCACAGGATTCTGTGTCGGCCAATCATTCTGCAGGCAACCCGGTCACTGTGGGAGCGGGCTTGCCCGCGAAGGCGTCCGAACAGGCAACACCTGAACCACGCCCCACCCAAGTTCAAAGACCAGGAAAATCACCAACAATGAACTGGCACCATGCAGCAAGGCATAAAGCTGCCACGTAGAGAACAGGAATCTGCCGACTGCGTCATACCGCCCAAACACCTGCTGCGGATCACGAATCCGCAGCACCGCCCACACGCACACAATCGACCCCAGCAAATTCGCCATCAACATGTGCATCGGCTCGAACGGCGGCAGCTCCCCAGGCAGATCGAACGCCTGGCTCACGCTCATCAACACCCCGTGCAACGCGGCAAAACTCCATGGCGTGATAAACGCCGCCGTCACGATCAAGTCATACCAGGCGCTGCCCCGCACCAACCGGCGATATTGCGTTGAAGTCCACATCGGCCTTGCTCCATAAATTCAGGGAGCAACAAGGCTAAAGCCTGGAGTATGCTCCAGGGTCAAGCCCCTCTCGAGACGTCATGATGCGCATCGGTGAATTAGCCCAGGCCAGCGCCGTCAGCCGCGACACGCTGCGCTTCTACGAGCAGCGCGGATTGATCGCGGCGCAACGCAGTGCCAACGGCTACCGCGACTATCCGCCAGACATGGTGCAACTGGTGCTGTACATCAAGACGGCTCAGCGATTGGGCTTTACCCTCGGCGAGATCGGCAACAGCGTCGCCACCATCTGGCAATCGCCGGATCCCGACAGCGCCGTCACGCAATTGCTGCAAGACAAACTCAAGTTGATTGAAACCCGTATGGACGAACTCGGTGCATTGCGCCACGAATTGCAACAACGGCTCGGGCAACGCTGTCCACTGAGTCCATGATCCTCATTTATCAAGGAAGCCACTCATGTCCAAGGCAAAAACCGCACTCATCATCGGCGCCTCCCGGGGCCTGGGCCTCGGCCTGGTGAAAACCCTGTTGGCCGACGGCTGGCAAGTCACCGCCACCGTGCGCAACCCGCAGAACGCCGAGCCGCTGCAAGCGTTGGGCAAGGTGCGGATCGAGAAACTCGACATGGACGATCAGCAGGCCGTCATCGCCTTGAGCCAACAGCTAAAGGGCGAAGTGTTTGATTTGCTGTTCGTGAATGCCGGGGTCAAGGGGCCGGAGGTGCAGACGCCGGGCGGTGCGACGTTGGCCGAGGTCGGTCAATTGTTCTTCACCAACGCCGTGGCGCCGATCAACCTGGCGCAGCGTTTTGCCGGGCAGATTCGTCCGGATACCGGCGTGCTGGCGTTCATGAGTTCGGTACTCGGTAGCGTGACCATGCCGGACGCGCCGGAGCTGGCGTTGTACAAGGCGAGCAAGGCTGCGTTGAACTCGATGACCAACAGTTTCGTCACTCAGTTGGGCGATCAGAAGCTCACCGTGTTGTCGTTGCATCCGGGTTGGGTGAAGACCGACATGGGCGGTGAAGGCGCCGATATCGATGTGGAAACCAGTACACGCGGGTTGGTTGATCAGGTGAATGCTTATGTCGGCCGGGGTGGGCATCACTTCGTGAACTACAGAGGCGAAACCATTCCCTGGTAACACCGCAATACCCTGTGGGAGATTCTATGTTGCCCGGCAACCCTGAATTCTCAGGCTGACAGGTATTTGCTCTGATTTTTCATCAGGGCAAATGCCACTCGACAGAGCTTTCGGGCCAAGGCAACCAAGGCCTGGGTTTTCGAGAAGCCTCTAGCCAGGTATGCCTCGTAAAACGGCTTCCATTTAGGCGAGCGACACGCCGCCATTGCGGCGTTGTACGCCAAACGACGAACCTCCGGATCTCCTTTTTTGGTCAGGTACCGCTGCCCATTCTTCTTGCCGGAGTCTTCGACTGCCAAGTCCATTCCCAGGAATGCGATGAACGCATCGCTGTTCGCAAAATCGCCCCGCATAAAGGTCGTCGCCAACCCGGTTGCGGTCAGTTCCCCAACGCCTTCGATGGCTTTGCAGCGATCAATATTCGCCTCAATTCCCGCCTCTTTGCTGACCTTGCGCAGCAGTTTCTGAATCGCCTGATCCGCTTGCTTGAACGCCTTCTGCTGAGCGACCTGCACTTTCTTCAACAAGGGTTCATTGGCCCAACTCAACATCAGCCCAGCATGGTTCTGGATCAGCGTTGCACGTCTGTGAAGCAGGCTTTTCAGCGAGCTGTAGGCCTTGGGTGGCGGGCTCCAGACCCGCAGTTTGCTTTGTTCATTCTCCAGGTAACGCGCCAGCAAACGCGCATCGCAGGGATCGTTCTTGGCTCGTTGGCCAACGCCACGGCGGTAATGACTCACGCGATAAGCATCCACCACGTAGACCTGATGACCCATCTCATGGGCCAGCTCTACCGTGTCCAAGTGGTAGATGTTGGTGGCTTCAACGGCGATAGCGCTTTGGGCAGGCAGGGTTTTAAGCCAACGCTTGAGGGCGGTTCGATCGTTCTTGATGTCTTGAATGATTTGCAGGTCGGTGCGATAGACAGCAATTTGGGCCTTGGCGATATCGATACCAACAACCGTCTGCGAAGTAAGGATTGTCATGACGAATCCTCGGAGCTAGGGTTTAAGTGCTTGTTGGGGTCTACCGTTGCGCTGGCTTGTCTCTATCGTCGGTTTACCGATGAATTCCTTATCGGCGCTTTGGGTAGAAGGGGCGGGACGAGAAGTCTCCCACAGTCTGTACTGGTCAGAGTCAGAATCGAGTCTGTAGTCCCACCCACCCCTTCAAGTCTAAACATACAAGCGAGCCTGCTCGCGATAGCGGTGAGTCAGACACCACTGATGTCGACTGACACTCCGTCATCGCGAGCAGGCTCGCTCCCACAGGGTTTCATTCCAAATTGGGATTTGTACCGTCTGGTCGGGCGAGGCTTGCTCACCGCCCGGTTTTGTTCGAAACTCCGCACCTCGCCCCCGCGGCGACCCTGGATCAGCAGACAGGGTAATCACTGAGCTGGCTAACCTGAACCCCACTTTCAGAGGAGCCGGCCAACATGCCTGCGACCCGTACCTGGTTAAAAAATCCCCTCGCCATTTTCACTGCCAACAGCCTCGATGCCCGTGGCGGCCTGGTTGTGCAAGACGGTGTGATCGTCGAAGTGCTTGCCGCTGGTCAGCAACCGTCCGCGCCCTGTGGACACGTCTTCGATGCCCGCGAGCATGTGATTCTGCCGGGGCTGATCAACACCCATCACCACTTCTATCAAACCCTGACCCGCGCCTGGGCGCCGGTGGTCAATCAACCGTTGTTCCCGTGGCTGAAAACCCTCTATCCGGTCTGGGCACGCCTCACCCCTGAAAAACTCGCCCTCGCCACCAAAGTTGCGCTGGCCGAATTGCTGCTGTCCGGCTGCACCACCGCCGCCGATCACCATTACCTGTTTCCGGAAGGCCTGGAAAATGCGATCGATGTGCAAGTCGAGAGTGTCCGCGAACTGGGCATGCGCGCCATGCTGACCCGCGGCTCCATGAGCCTTGGCGAAAAGGACGGCGGCCTGCCGCCGCAGCAGACCGTCCAGGAAGGCGAAGTGATCCTCGCTGACAGCCAACGCTTGATTGCCGAATACCACGAGCGTGGCGACGGTGCGCAAATCCAGATCGCCCTGGCGCCGTGCTCGCCGTTTTCGGTGACGCCGGAAATCATGTCCGCCAGCGCCGAACTGGCCAACAAACTCGACGTGCGCCTGCACACACACCTGGCCGAAACCCTCGACGAAGAAGACTTCTGCCTGCAACGCTTTGGCCTGCGCACCGTGGATTATCTGGACAGCGTCGGCTGGCTCGGCCCACGTACCTGGCTGGCCCATGGCATCCACTTCAACCCGGATGAAATCGCCCGCCTCGGCGCTGCGGGCACAGGGATTTGCCATTGCCCGAGTTCGAACATGCGCCTGGCCTCCGGCATTTGCCCGACGCTGGACCTGACCGCTGCAGGTGCGTTGCTGGGTCTGGGCGTGGATGGATCGGCGTCCAACGATGCGTCGAACATGATGCTCGAAACCCGTCAGGCGCTTTACATTCAGCGGCTGCGTTATGGCGCTGAAAAGATCACGCCGGAGCTGGTGCTGGGTTGGGCGACCAAGGGCTCGGCCAGCTTGTTGGGGCGGACCGATATCGGTGAGCTGGCGGTGGGCAAGCAGGCGGACCTGGCGCTGTTCAAGCTGGATGAGCTGCGCTTCTCCGGCAGTCATGATCCGGTGTCGGCGTTGCTGCTGTGTGGGGCAGACCGGGCGGATCGGGTGATGATTGGCGGCAAGTGGCGAGTGATTGATGGGCAGGTTGAGGGGCTGGATCTCAAAGGATTGATCGCTGATCACAGCCAGGCGGCTCGACAACTGATCGCCGGGACCTGACACACCACCAACCCTGTGGGAGCGGGCTTGCCCGCGATGGCGGCCTGTCAGCCAACAATGTGTTGAATGTGACGGCCTCATCGCGGGCAAGCCCGCTCCCACAATGTTTTGTGGGGGTCTTAGAGGCCCAGCAACGACAACATGATGAACGTCGCAAACAACACAAAATGGGTCATGCCTTCGATGGCATTGGTTTCGCCGTCGTTGAGGTTGATCGCGCTGACGATCAGGGTGAGGAAGATCATCACCGTTTGCACCGGGGTCATCGCCATCTGGAATGGCTGGCCCGTGTAGAGCGCCATCGCTTCCATCACCGGCACCGTCAGGATCACCGTCGACAGTGACGCGCCCATGGCGATGTTGACCACCGACTGCATGCGGTTGGCCAGGGCCGCGCGCAACGCGGTCAGAATCTCCGGCGCGGCGGAAATGGCCGCCACCAGGATCGCCGTAATCACCGGCGGTGCGCCCGTGCCTTCCAGCCCCAGATCGAGGGTCTTGGACATCACTTCGGCCAGTGCGCCGATCACCACCACGCCAAACACCAACGTACCGATACTCAGCGCCAGATTGACCGGTTCAGATTCTTCCTCCGGGACTTTCTTGCGGCGTTTTTCCGGGTAGCTGTAGCTGAAGAAGTAACTGTGCGGCCCGACCTGCATACGCAGGAACAAGGTGTAGAGCACGACCATCGCGCCAATCGTGAACGCCGAATACAGCTTCCAGTTGGCCTCGGGAATGAACTCCGGCACCACCATGGAAACGCCCATGGCGGTGAGGATCATCACGCTGTAACTGCGGGCCGAATCATCGTTGTAAGACTGTTCACCGTGCTTGATCCCGCCCATCAACGCAGCCAGGCCGAGGATGCCGTTGATGTCGAGCATCACCGCCGAATAAATCGTGTCGCGCACCAGGGTTGGCGAGGCTTCGTTACTCATCATGATCGCCAGGATCACCACTTCCACCAGCACCGCGGCCAGGGTCAGGATCATCGTGCCGTAAGGGTCGCCGACTTTTTCGGCGAGCAGTTCGGCGTGATGGGCGACGCGCATGGAGGCGGCGACGATAAAGGCAATCAGCACCAGGCCAGCGGTCAGCGCGATGGGCTGGCCGCTGTGCAGCATCCAGTGTTCCATCGGATAAGCAACGACGGCGGCAATGACGGCCAGCAGCAGAAACTTTTCTTGCTTGAGGAGTGAGAGCATCGCGAGCCTTTTTGCCGAGTGAAGCGAACAGAGTGATGAGCTACTGACTGCGGGGCGGCGCTAACGTTTCGTTACACCTTAGCGCACCAGTGGATGGCAGCCGGTTTGGCATGTGCACTTTATTGGCCTTGCGGGCCTCCTCGCGGGCAAGCCCGCTCCCACAGGTTTTGCGCAAATCCTGTAGGAGCGGGCTTGCTCGCGATGGCCTCGACACGGTTTCGGATCTTTTGTTGTCCTGTTGGTCAGCAATTTGCATTGCCCCTGCCAACCTCACAACAACATGGAGTTCGAATTCATGCACAAACGTCCGTTGAAGAAGCTGCTTTGCGCCGTCGCCGCGGCCATCGGTCTGAGCGCGAGCCTGACCGCCAGTGCCGCCGACCCGCTGAAAGTCGGCTTCGTCTACATCGGTCCGATTGGTGACCACGGCTGGACGTATCAGCATGAACAGGGGCGCAAGGCGCTGGCCGAGAAATTCGGCAATCAGATCACCACCAACTATGTGGAGAACGTCGCCGAAGGTGCGGATGCCGAGCGGGTGATCCGCAACATGGCCAAGGACAACTACGACCTGATTTTCACCACGTCTTTCGGCTACATGAACCCGACGTTGAAAGTGGCGAAGCAATTTCCCAAGGTCACCTTCGAACACGCCACCGGCTACAAGCAGGACAAGAACCTCGGCACCTATCTGGCGCGCACCTATGAAGGTCGTTACGTCGGTGGCTTCCTCGCGGCGAAGATGACCAAGACCAAAAAGATCGGCTACGTCGCGTCCTTCCCGATCCCGGAAGTGATCCGCGACATCAACGCCATTCAACTGGCCCTGAACAAATACAACCCCGGCACCGAGATCAAGGTGGTGTGGGTCAACTCCTGGTTCGATCCGGGCAAGGAAGCCGACGCCGCCAACGCGCTGATCGACCAGGGTGTGGACGTGGTGTTCCAGCACACCGACAGCCCGGCGCCGATCCAGGCCGCCGAACGTCGCGGTGTGTACGCCGTGGGCTACGCTTCGGACATGGCGCACTTCGGGCCGAAAGCGGTGTTGACGTCGATCGTCAACGACTGGGGCCCGCATTACATTCAGGCGACCCAAAGCGTGCTCGACCACACGTGGAAGTCGCAGGATTACTGGGGTGGTTTGAAGGAAGGCACGGTTGAATTACCGATCAGCGATCTGGTGCCAGCGGCGGTGAAGACCGAGGCCGAGCAGATCATTGCGGACATCAAGAGCGGCGCCTTCCACCCGTTCACCGGGCCGATCAAGGATCAGGCCGGCATCGAGAAAATCCCGGCGGGCGCGACGGCGAGCAATGCGGAACTGGCGTCGATGAACTACTACGTTGAAGGAATGAAGGCCGACATCCCCAAGTGAATCCCGCGCCGAACATAAAACCCTGTGGGTGCGAGCCTGCTCGCGATAGCGTACTGACATTCAACATAGATTCTGAATGTTCCGGCCTCATCGCGAGCAGGCTCGCTCCCACAATGGATCTTCAGCGTTTTTAAGGACTGCGCATGAACAGCCTTCCCATCATCGACATCACCCCGCTCTACAGCGAAGACCAGCACGCTTGGAAATCCGTTGCCGGAGAGATCGACCAAGCCTGCCGCGAATGGGGCTTTTTCTACATCAAGGGTCACCCGATCTCCGCATCGCGCATCGACGCCGTGCTCGAGCACGCCCAACGTTTCTTCACCCTGCCCGCTGCCGAAAAGCTCAAGATCGACATCACCCAGACCCGCCATCACCGCGGCTACGGCGCCATCGCCACCGAACAACTCGACCCGAGCAAACCCAGCGACCTGAAAGAAACCTTCGACATGGGCCTGCACCTGCCGGCCGACCATCCTGAGGTGCTGGCGGAAAAACCGTTGCGCGGCCCCAACCGTCATCCAGCAATCCCGGGATGGGAAGCGCTGATGGAACAACACTACGTCGACATGCAGGCCTTGGCCCAAACCCTGCTGCGTGCCATGACCATGGCGTTGAACATTGAGCACGATTTTTTCGACAAACGCTTCAATGAGCCAGTTAGCGTCCTGCGGATGATCCACTACCCGCCGCGCCACACCGCCAGTTCCGAAGAGCAGCAAGGCGCCGGCGCCCACACCGATTACGGCTGCATCACCCTGCTGTACCAGGACGCCGCCGGTGGCCTGCAAGTGCGCAACGTCAAAGGCGAATGGATCGACGCGCCGCCGATAGAAGGAACCTTCGTGGTCAACCTCGGCGACATGATGGCGCGCTGGAGCAATGACCGTTACCTGTCGACGCCGCACCGGGTGATCAGCCCGCTGGGCGTCGATCGTTACTCGATGCCGTTCTTCGCCGAACCGCACCCGGACACGCCGATTGAATGCCTGCCCGGTTGCCAAGACGAATCACACCCGGCGAAGTACCCGGCCACCACCTGCGCCGAATTCCTGCTCTCGCGTTTCGCCGACACTTACGCCTATCGAAGGGAACAGGCCGCCGTGTGATGAACCGCCTGGTCAGGTTTTGCTAATTGTTTCCACGGGCATCTGTAGAATGCTCGCCATCTGCACCTGATGAGAAAAGACTATGTACGACTGGCTGAACGCCCTGCCCAAGGCAGAACTGCACTTGCACCTGGAGGGTTCGCTGGAGCCTGAGTTGCTGTTCGCCCTGGCCGAACGCAACAAGATCGCCCTGCCGTGGAGCGATGTCGACACCCTGCGCAAGGCGTACGCCTTCAACAACCTGCAAGAGTTTCTCGACCTGTATTACCAGGGCGCCGACGTGTTGCGCACCTCGCAGGATTTCTACGACCTGACCTGGGCCTACCTGTTGCGTTGCAAGGCGCAGAACGTGATTCACACCGAACCGTTCTTCGACCCGCAGACCCACACCGATCGCGGCATCCCGTTCGAGGTGGTCCTCAACGGTATCGCGGCGGCGCTCAAGGATGGCGAGCAGCAACTGGGCATCACCAGCGGCTTGATCCTGAGCTTCCTGCGTCACTTGAGCGAAGACGAAGCCCAGAAAACCCTCGACCAGGCGCTGCCGTTCCGCGAGGCGTTTGTGGCCGTGGGCCTGGACAGTTCGGAGATGGGTCACCCGCCGAGCAAGTTCCAGCGCGTGTTTGATCGTGCCCGTCACGAAGGCTTCCTGACCGTCGCCCACGCAGGTGAAGAAGGCCCGCCCGAGTACATCTGGGAAGCCCTCGACCTGCTGAAAATCCAGCGCATCGACCATGGCGTGCGCGCCATCGAAGACGAGCGCTTGATGCAGCGGATCATCGACGAGCAGATCCCGCTGACCGTGTGCCCGTTGTCCAACACCAAGCTCTGCGTGTTCGACCACATGTCCCAGCACAACATCCTCGACATGCTTGAGCGTGGCGTGAAAGTGACCGTGAACTCGGATGACCCGGCGTACTTTGGCGGGTATGTGACCGAGAACTTCCATGCGCTCTATACCGATCTGGGCATGACTCAGGATCAGGCCAAGCGTTTGGCGCAGAACAGCCTGGATGCGCGGTTGGTAAAACCGTAAGCAACACTGCATAACCCTTTGTGGGAGCGGGCCTTGTGGTGAGGGGATTTATCCCCGCTGGGTCGCGCAGCGGCCCCAAACCTGCAATATCGGAGTATCAGATACACCGCATGCTCTGGTTTTGCGACTGCTTCGCAGCCGAACGGGGATAAATCCCCTCGCCACAAAGGGCCCGCTCCCGCAGGTTCTGTATTCAGCCCGCTACCGGTTCGGTCCGTCAAACAGCGCTAAAGCGCCATTTCCAGCTCGGTTTCCTTGGCGAAACGATGGATTTCCCGTTGCCCCGCGGCCGTGATCTGCAAGGCTCGCGAATCGTTGGGCAGGCTCAGCCAGCCGGACTGCATGAACAGCTGCAACAACGCAGCGCCCAAAGACCCGCCCATGTGCGGGCGTCTTTCGCTCCAGTCGGGACACGCGCAGGCGACTTTGCTGTTGCGATGGGCCAGGGCCTGGATATACACGCCCCGCGAGGCCAGTTGTGTGGACCCCTTGTGGGTGATCATGACCCGCTGCTCGAACTGCTCGATCCAACCGGCATCCAGCAACCGCTGGTAAAGATCGGCCGCCAGGGTGCCTCCCAAATGGTCATCACACAGTCGGGCCCGCAACAACGACGATGGGGCCGCCTGAGGTTTGGCGATGGGGCTGGTGCGTTTGAAAACGTCCGGGACTGGCTGCGGGGCACTGGCCAGCGTCGCGCTGGCCAGTGCTTCGATTGCCGCGCCGACTTCAGGCGCGGCCAGGCGGAAAAAGCGTTTGCGCCCACGGATCTCGACTTTCAACAGACCTCCGGCGGACAAACGCCCCAGGTGTGCACTGGCCGAAGACTGTGACAGGCCGGCCAATAGAGCCAGCTCTTCGGTCTGCCGCGCCGAGCCGTCCATCAAGGCCCACATCATTGCGCTGCGCTTGGGGTCAGCCAGCAACGTGGCGATCTGGCTGATGCAAGGTGCATGTTCCATGTATTCACTCCCTGTTGAATCGTTTCGTCTGCTGCTCAGAGACATCTTGACCAGTAATGTGTCGTCGGCCAAGACGCGGAAACCGCCATAAGCCGGGCAAAGCCACCCACACACCTGTGCCTTTGCTTCGCAGGTATTGCGAAGGTCGGGTGCCTGGCCGAGTGGCCGGGCCGACTGGAACGCGGACTCGCCATCGCAAGATCGACGGTGCGCACATGAGGCGGGCGCTAGTATAAGCGGGTTAACCGCCGGTTCCTGCCCTTGGGAAAGCGTGGGTGGTGATACTTCCTGACAGAAATTTCGCTATTTGCCTGCGACTAATGATCCATGCCCGATATCGTCGGAAATTGGCTGCCCAAATGAGCGCATCGGCTGGCAAGCATTTCCCGCAAAAGGTTCACCGGCTTACTCAATTGTGCGCGATGGGCGCACAGCAAATTCAGCGGTGCGCGCTCACACAGCAGCTCCGGCATCAGCACTTTCAATCGGCCGGCGAGTACATCGGCGGCGACATCGAGCCAGGACTTGTAAGCAATCCCCGCCCCTGCCACTGCCCACAGCCGTACGACATCGGCATCGTCACTGAAGCGATCACCGCTGACGGTCAGGCCGACTTCGCGTTTGCCGTCGTGGAAACTCCAGTGGTCATGGACCCGGCTGCCGAGCATGAACAACAGGCAATTGTGCTGCGCCAGTTGCTCCAGATGCCGCGGCTCGCCATGCCTGGCCAGATAACTCGGTGCGGCGCAGAGCACACGGCGGTTTTGCGGAGCGATGGGCAGTGCCACCAGGCTTGAGTCTTCCGGCTCCCCATAACGCAGGGCAATGTCCACCGGTTGGCGGAACAGGTCGGCGATGCGGTCGCCCAGCAAAAGGCGCACGGTCAGTTTGGGGTGTTCGCGCTGGAACTCGTCGAGCCATGGCAGCAACAGGTTGCGGCCAAAGTCCGACGGCGCCGACAACTGCAAAATCCCGCTGACCTGGTCCTGACCGCTGGCCAACAAACGACGGCCTTCATCGAGGTTGCTCAGGGCGGCCCGGGCATATTCCAGGAAGCCCTCACCTTCGGCGGTCAGGCGCAAACTGCGGGTGGAACGCGCCAGCAAACGCGCGCCGAGTTGCTGTTCGATGCGCTTCAACGCCGCACTGGCCACTGCCGCCGACATGTCCATCACTCGCGCCGCCGCCGACAGGCTCCCAAGGTCGGCAGCCCGGACAAACAACTGCAAGTCATCGAAACGCAGCATTTCCAGCCCCGATTATCAAAAAAATATTGAAAGAGACTGCTCTTTTAGCGGGTTTTATCTTGTTGAGAAATAGCCAATCATCTGTCCCATCGAAATCACCCCATTTGCGGAGTCACCCATGTCCCAGCCTTTCACCGCCATTGCCACCCTCATTGCCAAACCCGGCCAGCAAGACGCCCTCGAACAGCACCTGCGTGCGCTGGTGGAACCGACCCGCGCCGAGGCCGGTTGCGGCCAATACGACCTGCACCAGGACCTGGCCAATCCGCTGGCTTTCTACATGATCGAGCACTGGAGCAGCGACGAAGCCCTGCAAGCCCATGACGCCAGCGCCCATGTCCAGAACTTCCGCGCCAAGGCCGGCGACTTTCTCGAACACTTCGAACTCAAGCGCCTGCGCACCGTGGCTTGATCCCTTCTTCGATTACTGTTCAGGAGCCCTACATGAAAGCCATCGCCTACTACGCCTCTTTACCGATCAGCGACGCCAATTCCCTGCAAGACATCGAACTGCCAGAACCGGTGGCCGGTCCGCGCGACCTGCTGGTGGAAGTCAAAGCTATCTCGGTGAACCCGGTCGACACCAAGGTCCGCCAGAACGTCCAGCCCGAAGGTGGCGCGGCGAAAGTGCTGGGTTGGGATGTGGCCGGTGTGGTCAAGGCCGTCGGCAGCGAAGTCACGCTGTTCAAGGCGGGCGACAAGGTGTTTTACGCCGGCTCCATCGCCCGAGCGGGGGGCAATAGCGAATTGCACGTGGTGGACGAACGCATCGTCGGCCATATGCCGAAAACCCTCGGTTTCGCCGAAGCCGCCGCGCTGCCGCTGACCGCCATCACGGCCTGGGAATTGCTCTTCGAACGCCTGCAAGTGCGCGAAGGTAAAACCGATGAAGGCCAGAGCCTGCTGATCGTCGGCGCGGCGGGCGGTGTGGGGTCGATCCTCACGCAACTGGCCAGCCAGCTCACCGGGCTTAACGTCATCGGCACTGCTTCCCGCCCGCAAACCCAGAGCTGGGTGCGCGAGTTGGGCGCCGATCTGGTGATCGATCACAGCCAGCCGTTGAGCGAAGAACTCAAACGCGCCGGTGTGAACCAGGTGACCCACGTCGCCAGCCTGACCCAGACCGATCATCACCTGGATCAACTGGTCGAGGCGTTGGCCCCGCAAGGCAAACTGGCGTTGATCGATGATCCCAAAGCGCTGGACGTGACCAAGCTCAAGCGCAAGAGCCTGTCGCTGCACTGGGAGTTCATGTACACCCGCTCGCTGTTCGAAACGGCGGACATGATCGAGCAGCACAAACTGCTCAACCGCGTGGCCGGGCTGATCGACGCCGGGACGTTGAAGACCACGGTCGGCGAGCACTTCGGGACCATCAACGCGACCAACCTGCGTCGTGCCCACGAGCTGCTGGAGAGCGGTAAGTCCAAGGGCAAGATTGTGCTCGAAGGGTTCTGAAACAAGCTGAAACAGGTGTCGTCCCTCTGGACGACACCGTCAGTCTGAGAGTTGATCCTTGTCACAATTGCGATCGTATTCGGGTCTACAATCGAAACCTCTGCGATGCATTCTTTTACGTAACATCTTTTAAGAGAGGAGAGTTCAGCAATGAAGATCCTGATAAAAGAAGTGGCTAAATCCCAGTGGCAGGTCCGTCTGGACCAACACGCTGTTACGTTCCGCAGCGAAGCTGAAGCACTCGCCTTCACCAGAACCCTTGAAGCGCGATTGCTCGCGCCCCATCAATTTCCCGACCGCCAGCAGCGTGCCGCTGGCTGAGTCCGTCCTCAGACCTGGGCTTGCGCCAACGCCCGGGCATTTTGCAGACGCCGGGTGAGCATCGCCGCGCTCACCACCAGAATCCCGCACAGGCTGATGACCATGGCCATCGGCACGGCGCTGCCATCGTGTAACACACCGACCAACGCTGCCGCTGCGGCGGCAACACTGAATTGCAGGCAACCGAGCATCGCCGACGCACTGCCGGCGCGGGCGCCCTGCCCGTTCATGGCGCAGGCCGAGGCGTTGGGCAGGATGCAACCGAGGCTGGCGATGCAGATGAACAACGGAATCAGCAGCGGCCATAACTGTTCGGTGTGCAACGTACTGACGGCGAGCAGCGTCAGGCCGGCCCCCAGGTAGATCCACACCGTACGTACCAGCAGAAACGCCGGGCCACGCTTGGCCAGCAGGCGCGCGTTGACCTGCGCCACCAGAATGAACCCCGCTGCGTTGGTCCCGAACAGCCAGCCGAAATGCTCGGCGGGTACGCCGTAGAGTTTGATGAAGACGAACGGTGAACCGGCGATGTAGGCAAACATCCCGGCAATGGCGATACCGCCGGTCAAGGCGTGGCCGAGGTAAACCGGATCCGCCAACAGCCGACCGTACTGACGCAACGCCCCCGACAACGGTTGACGCGGCACGTGGGCCGGCAGACTTTCCGGCAAGCCGATCGCCACAGCCAGCCCCGCCAGGGCACTGAACCCGGTCAGCACCAGGAAGATCGACTGCCAGCCCGTGGTGTTGACCAGCAGTCCACCCAGCATGGGCGCGAGAATCGGTGCCAGGCCCATGACCAGCATCAGTTGCGAAAAGACTTTCGCCGAACCCACCGCATCGCATTTGTCACTGACCACCGCACGGGCGATCACCATCCCGGCGCAACCACCGAGGGCCTGAATGAATCGCGCACCGATCAGCCATTCCAGGTTCGGCGCAAACGCGCAGGCCAGGGAGGCGGCGGTGAACAACCCGACGCCCGTCAACAACGGAATCCGCCGCCCGAAGCGATCCGCCACCGGGCCGTACGCCAGTTGACCGAGGGACAGGCCCAGGAAATACGCGGCGAGTGTCAGCTGCACGTGTTTTTCGTCAGTGCCGAACGCGAGTGCCATCGCCGGGAACGCCGGCAGGTAGAAATCGATCGCCAAAGGACCGAAAGCGCTGAGGGCGCCAAGAATCAAAATGGTACGGAAGTTCATCAGGCATCCAGTTGGGCATGGGTCGGCAGCCCGACAGTCTAGCCGTGCATCGACGCCTTGAACATTCCGATAGCTCGCTAACTATTAAATACCTTTGAAAAATACAAAACCTGTGGGAGCGAGCTTGCTCGCGATGACGGAGTGTCAGTCGATATTAATGGTGAATGACACACCGCTATCGCGAGCAAGCTCGCTCCCACAGGGATTTGTGGTGTTGCTTTAGACGACTTTCGCTTCGTAGCCTTCTTCGCTGATCGCTGCGATCACCTGATCGGTCGTCAGCGCGCTTTCAACACCGACTTCTTTTGCCGCCAGATCGATCCGCACGCTGGCCGCAGGATCCTTGGCTTGCAGCGCCTGGGTAATGGCTTTAACGCAGTGACCGCAGGACATGCCTTGAACGTTGAACACTTGCATGGTGTGGCTCCTTTGATGAGGTTGCGAGCAGTCTCGAGCTTGCCACCATGGCAAGGTCAAGTTCTGCAGAAATCTGCCGGGCTGGCAATCGGCGGCGCGCTCGGCCAAGCTGCGTGCATCAATGACTCGACTTCAGGAGATTCAGCCATGCGCTGGTCAGCTCTCAGCCTGTTTGGCTTCCTCAGCCTATTTGCCGCGACACCTTCGGTTCAAGCCGCCGGGGAGGACTATGGCGTACTGATCATTTCCCGCGAGCGCCTCGAAGTCGCGACCTCCTGCGAGATCGGCGTGTACATCCAGGACCAACTGTCGGCGCGGCTGTTCCAGGAGCAAAGTACCTCGTTCAACCTGCCGCCGGGCAATGTGTCCCTGCGCCTCAAACTGTTGCCGGGCCAGGCACCGGGTTGCAACCCGGGCATGCTCGCACCGGGCTCGCAGAACATCACGCTCAAGGCCGGGGATGTGCTGAAGTTCCGGATTGCGATGACGCAGGAAGGGATGTACCTGAAATCCACCGCTCTCGACTACTGACGCCAATCCCTGCGGGAGCGAGCTTTTGTGGTGAGGGGATTTATCCCCGTTCGACTGCGAAGCAGTCGTAAACCAGTGCACTCGGTGTAACTGATACGGCGAGGTCGCAGGTTTTTGGGCGGCTTCGCCACCCAACGGGGATAAATCCCCTCACCACAAAAGCCCGCCCCCACATTGGGTCTGCGGCGATTTGTAGACTGGCGCTTGACCTTGCCAGCATGGCAAGGTTGATCCTGTAGGCATCTTCTACAGGGAGCGCGACCGATGTCCGAATCCATTACGTTCGATCTGCCGATTGCCGGCATGACCTGCGCCAGTTGCGCCGGGCGTGTCGAGCGTGCCTTGAGCAAAGTCATCGGCGCCTCTGCCGTCAGCGTCAACCTCGCCACCGAGCAGGCCCGGGTCCAGGCGCCTAGCGACAGCCTGCCGGCGTTGATGGATGCAGTGCAGCAGGCCGGTTACAGCGTGCCGCAGCAAAGTCTGGAATTGAGCATCGACGGCATGACCTGCGCCTCCTGCGTCGGCCGTGTCGAACGGGCGCTGGCCAAAGTGCCTGGGGTGAAAAGCGTCAGCGTCAACCTCGCCAACGAACGTGCCCACCTCGAACTGCTCGGACACATCGATCCGCAAATCCTGATCACCGCGGTGACCAAGGCCGGTTACGGCGCCAGCGTCTGGGAAGTCGAACACCCGCAAACCGATCAGCAACAGCAGCGCCTGCACCGCGAGCGGTGGGCGTTGATCATGGCGATCGCCCTCGCCTTGCCGCTGGTGTTGCCGATGTTGCTGCAACCGTTTGGCGTGCACTGGATGCTTCCGGCCTGGGTGCAATTCGCGTTGGCCACGCCGGTGCAGTTCATTTTCGGTGCACGATTTTATGTCGCCGCCTGGAAAGCCGTGCGCGCCGGGGCCGGCAACATGGATTTACTGGTCGCCCTCGGTACCAGCGCCGGCTATGGCTTGAGTCTTTATGAATGGGCCACCGCGGCCGGGCGCATGCCGCATTTGTACTTCGAAGCCTCGGCGGTGGTGATTGCCTTGGTGTTGTTGGGCAAATACCTGGAAAGCCGCGCCAAACGCCAGACCGCCAGTGCCATCCGCGCCCTCGAAGCCTTGCGCCCGGAGCGCGCCATTCAGGTGATCGACGGCCGCGAGCAGGATGTCGCCATCAGCGCCTTGCGCCTCAACGACCTGGTCATGGTCAAGCCCGGCGAACGCTTCCCGGTGGACGGTGAAGTGGTCGAAGGCCAGAGCCACGCCGACGAAGCACTGATCAGCGGCGAAAGCCTGCCGGTACCGAAACAACCTGGCGACAAAGTGACCGGCGGAGCGATCAATGGCGAAGGTCGGTTGTTGGTTCGCACCTTGGCCTTGGGCGCAGAAACGGTGCTGGCGCGGATCATCCGCCTGGTCGAAGACGCCCAGGCTGCGAAAGCGCCGATTCAGAAACTGGTGGATAAAGTCAGCCAGGTGTTCGTTCCCACCGTTCTGTTGATCGCGCTCGCGACTCTGATCGGCTGGTGGTTGTATGGCGCGCCGATGGAAACCGCGTTGATCAATGCCGTTGCGGTGTTGGTCATCGCCTGCCCTTGCGCACTCGGGCTGGCCACGCCCACCGCGATCATGGCCGGCACTGGCGTCGCGGCTCGCTACGGGATTTTGATCAAGGACGCCGAAGCCCTCGAACGTGCGCATGAAGTCAGCGCCGTGGTGTTCGACAAGACCGGCACGCTGACCTCAGGTGCACCGCGCATCGCTCATCTGAGTGCCATCAACGGTGATGAAGCCGCCCTGCTGCAAATGGCCGGCGCCCTGCAGCGCGGCAGTGAACACCCGCTGGCCAAGGCCGTTTCGGACGCATGCACCGAACGCGGCTTGACCGTGGCCGATGTCAGCGACAGCCAATCGCTGACCGGTCGGGGCATCGCCGGCACCCTCGACGGTCGTCGTTTGGCCTTGGGTAATCGCAGGCTGTTGGAAGAAAGCGGTTTGAGCGCAGGGAAACTGGGTGACTCCGCAACCGCTTGGGAAACCGAAGGCCGCACCCTCTCCTGGCTGATCGAACAAAGCCCCAAGCCAACCGTACTGGGCCTGTTCGCGTTCGGTGACACGCTCAAACCCGGTGCGTTGCAGGCGGTGCAACAGCTCAGCGCACGCCACATCAGCAGCCACCTGCTGACCGGCGATAACCGTGGCAGCGCCAAGGTGGTTGCCGAAGCGCTGGGCATTACCGATGTCCACGCCGAAGTCTTGCCGGCAGACAAAGCCGCTACGGTCGCCGAACTGAAGAAAACCGGCGTGGTGGCTATGGTCGGCGATGGCATCAACGACGCCCCGGCCCTGGCGGCCGCCGACATCGGCATCGCCATGGGTGGTGGCACCGACGTGGCCATGCACGCTGCAGGGATCACCCTGATGCGCGGTGATCCACGGCTGGTGCCTGCCGCGCTGGACATCAGCCGCAAGACCTACGCGAAGATCCGGCAAAACCTGTTCTGGGCGTTCGTCTATAACCTGATCGGCATTCCGCTGGCCGCGTTCGGCTTCCTCAACCCGGTGCTGGCCGGCGCGGCGATGGCGTTGTCGAGCGTCAGCGTGGTGAGCAATGCGCTACTGTTGAAAACCTGGAAACCCAAGGACCTGGAGGACAATCGATGAACATCGGCCAAGCAGCCCGGCATAGCGGCCTGAGCGCGAAGATGATTCGTTATTACGAGTCCATCGGCTTGCTCAAGGCCGCCCATCGCACCGACAGCGGCTACCGCGTTTATGGCGACGACGACCTGCACACGCTGGCGTTCATCAAGCGCTCCCGGGACCTGGGGTTTTCACTGGAAGAGGTCGGCAAACTGCTGACCCTCTGGCAGGACCGCCAGCGGGCCAGTGCCGACGTAAAGGCCCTGGCCCGCCAGCATATCGATGAACTGAACCAGAAAATTCTCGAACTCGGTCAGTTGCGCGACACCTTGCAGGACCTGGTCGAACACTGCCAGGGCGACCATCGTCCCGACTGCCCGATTCTCAAAAACCTGGAGTCGGGCTGCTGCGCGCAACCTGTTCGCGCCTGATCGCGAGGACCTTCAAACCCGCCAGGGGAGTAGTGATAATAAAACATTCAGCTACACCCGAAATCTACTGTGGGAGCGGGCTTGCTCGCGAAGGTGGCGGCACATTCACCATTGATGTGACTGACACACCGCTTTCGCTAGCAAGCCCGCTCCCACATTTGAACTCCGGTGTTTGGAGATTGTGGGCAGACATCTACAAAAAACCCGGCCGAAGCCGGGTTTTTCGTTAACCGATCACTGCATCCACGGTGGAGGCGGTTCTTCGGTTTTGCCCGGTGGCGCGTCATCTGCCGCGCGCACCGCTTGTTTGCGCTCTTCATCCAGGCGTGCCGCCTCGATCTCGCGCATGATCCCGCCAACATCGGCCAACTCTTCCGGCTCGTCGAACTCGCCGGTCAAGATACTGGCCGGGTGCAAGGTGCCAGCTTCGTACAGTGCCCACATTTCCTTGGCGTACTTGGTCTTTTTCAACTCTGGCGCAAACCGGCCAAAGTAGGAGGCCATGTTGCCCACGTCCCGCTCCAGCATGCTGAACGCGTGGTTGTTGCCCGCCGCGTCAACCGCTTGCGGCAAGTCGATGATCACCGGGCCCGTCGGGGTCAACAGCACATTGAACTCGGACAGATCACCGTGCACCAGACCGGTACACAACATCAGAACGATCTGCGAAATCAGGAACGCGTGATATTCGCGCGCCTGGTCCGGCTCCAGCACCACGTCGTTCAGACGCGGCGCGGCATCGCCGTACTCATCGGCCACCAGTTCCATCAGCAGTACGCCTTCGAGGAAGTCATACGGCTTGGGCACCCGGACACCCGCACCGGCCAAACGGAACAAAGCCGCCACTTCGGCGTTCTGCCAGGCGTCTTCGGTTTCTTTCTTGCCGAATTTCGAGCCTTTGGCCATCGCTCGCGCCTGACGGCTGTTGCGCACCTTGCGGCCTTCCTGATATTCGGCCGCCTGACGGAAACTGCGTTTATTCGCCTCCTTGTAGACCTTCGCGCAACGTAACTCGTTACCGCAGCGCACCACATAAACAGCTGCTTCTTTACCACTCATGAGTGGGCGCAGCACCTCGTCGACCAGACCGTCCTCGATCAGGGGTTCAATGCGTTTTGGAGTCTTCATCAGCTTTTATTGTGGGTCCTTTATTACCAAACACGCGAAAGTCATTCGTTATACGGCAATCCACTCGTTCGGGGGAGGGGTTGCCGACCTATGAACGTCGAGATGCACACAATGTGCCGGATAAATCGGTCAATCATAGCCGGTCGCCATTGGCCGCCCGAGATCATAGCTGAGCCTGTGCCACTTGGTGACGAAGGGGTGTGAGGGCATTTACGACAGAAGCTGACACCGAAGTTCAAACCCTTCGTAGGATTTTTCTCAACCGGCCTCAATTTCCCCTTCATTCAGCCGAAGTCCTCAGTGACAGAGTGATTTGTCCGACAATCGTTCCGACCAAAAAAACGATGGCGCGCTCAAGGATCCGGGTTGATCAACAACGTTTACGGCTGCCAAAATCCGCGAGTCATCTGCACTGCGTGGGCCTACAAGAAAAATCTGGAGCGCGGATGAACATCAAACAGAAGTTGACCTGGGCGTTTGCAATTATCGCCTGCCTGCCCGTGGTGCTGGTCGCCACCCTCGTCGTGCTGAACTTGCGCAGTGACGCCAAGGAGGATTTCGTCGACGGCAGTGGCCGCGAAATTCGTCAGGTCAGCAACGCCATGCAACTTTTCTTCGACGGCATCAGCCAGAACGTCGATTACCTGGCCAAGCAACCGCTGATCAAGGACTCCGACGACAGCCTCAAGACCTACATGAGCGCCAACGCCGAGAGCATTCCCCAGGGCGAGATGGACAAAAAAGTCTTCAGCCTCCTGCAGGACCTGGGTAACAGCCATCCGTCCTACGCCTACGCCATCCTCGGCACCGCGGCCGGCGGTTATGTGTCCTGGCCGGACGATGCCAAGCTGAACAATTACGACCCGCGCCAACGCCCCTGGTACAAGGCGGCCCAGGCCAAACCGGGCAAGCCGTTTCGCACCGAGGCCTATTACTGGGCTCAGGACGATGCAACTTACGTCAGCACCGTGCGCACCATCGACAACAAATTGGGCAGCAATGGCGGCGTGGTCAGCATCGACGTGACGCTCAAGCAACTCACCGAAATCGTCAAACAGATCAAGCTCGGTGAAACCGGCTACCTGATGTTGCTGGAGAACACCGGCACCGTTTTGGTCGATCCGAAGCAACCGGAACATAACTTCAAGGCTTTGAGCAGCCTGGGCGAGGGTTACGCGCAACTGGCCAAGGCCGGCAAAGGCCTGGTGGAAGTCGAGTTGAACGGCGAACGCTACATGGCCAACGTCTGGCCGTCGGAGCAACTGGGCTGGACCTTCATCGGCCTGATCAAGCAAAACGACGTGATGAGCTCCGCGACCCAACTGACCTGGCTGATCGCAATCATCGCCGCCGTGCTGGCGGTGGTCTTCGCCGTCCTCGGCGCCAGTTTCGCCAGTGTCATCGTGCGGCCGATCCGCAGCGTGGCCAGCGGCCTGGAAGGCATCGCCCAAGGTGAAGGCGACCTGACCAAGAACCTGGAAATCCGTGGCAACGACGAAACTGCGCAATTGGCCAACTGGTTCAACCAGTTCCTGACGGCGATTCGCAACCTGATCCAAAGCATCGGCGGCGCCGCAACCAAAATCCTCGCCACCTCCAAGAGCTCGACCCAGGTTTCCAGCGACATGGCTGAAGCCGCCGGGCGACAGCGTGAAGCGGTGGACATGGTGTCCACGGCGTTCCACGAAATGGTCGCCACCGCCAACGAAGTCGCGCGCTCTTGCAGCCAGGCGGCGGAATCCGCCGACAGTGGCCAGCGCCAGGCGCGCCAAGGTCAGCAACAGATTGATGCGGCCGTGACCAGCGTTGATCGCCTGAGCCAGGAAATCGAACAGTCGGCGCAGTCGATGCAGCAGCTGGAACGCGACAGCAACGACATTCAGTCGATCCTGGGGACCATTCGCTCGATTGCCGAACAGACCAACCTGCTGGCACTGAACGCAGCCATCGAAGCGGCCCGGGCCGGCGAGCAAGGTCGTGGGTTTGCGGTGGTGGCGGATGAAGTCCGGGCGCTGGCCAAACGCACGGCCGACTCCACAGCCGAAATCGATGGCTTGCTGGGCAACCTGGCCAAGCGCACCAGCCAAGTGACTCAGCAGATGCATGCGAGCCTGGAAGTGTCGCAACAATCGGTGACCCGCATCGGCGAAGCGCGCAGCAGTTTCGGGCTGATTCGTGAGTCGGTGGACGTGATTCGCGACATGAACACGCAGATCGCCACGGCGGCGGAAGAACAGCATCAGGTGGCGGAAGACATCAATCGGCACATCAGCCAGATCCATGGCGATGCGCAATTAGTGGCAGAACTGGCGAACTCCGCGCGACTGGATTCGCAGAGCCTGGCCGGGTTGTCGAATGAACTGGACGGGCTGGTTCGCCGCTTCAGGACTTGAGAATGGGGGGTGGTTTTAGATCCACCCCTCACCCTAACCCTCTCCCCAGAGGGGCGAGGGGACTAATTGATGTTTTCTTAAGAAAATTATCGACCTGAGAAACCGAGTCGAACTCAGTTGTCGAAAACCATGAAGATCGGCTCCCTTTCCCCTCTCCCCCGTGGGGAGAGGGCTGGGGTGAGGGGCTGGATCTCACTGCCGAAACAACTCCCCCGGTGTAAACCCAAACAACCCCTTGAACGCCGCAATAAACGCCGACGTCGAGTCATACCCGCAAGACAGCGCCGCATTGGTCACGCTGTTGCCCTCCTCCAGCAAACTCAACGACGACAGCAACCGCATCCGCTGCCGCCAACCGCGGAAACTCAACCCGGTCTCGCGCTGGAACAAGCGCATCAGCGTCTTCTGCGACATCCCCAACCGCTGCGCCCATTCCGGCAACATCACGTTGCGCTCCGGGCTTTCGATCAGCTCATTGCACAACCCGAGCAACCGCTCATGTCGCGGTAACGGCAGGGAAAACCCCACCTCCGGCAGATTCGCCAACTGATCCAGCAGCACATTCACCAATCGTGCTTCCTGGCTATCGCCCTGTGGATACTCCACCGGCAGCAGGCAAAAACTCTTGATCAGCTCACGGGCCAGCGGCGTGACTTCCAGCACCCGGCAACGCCCATCGGCCCATTCGCAATCCTCACGGCGCACGTAGAGGCTGCGCATCTCGGCGCGCATCGAGGTCACCACCTGATGCTCGAGATCCGCCGGAATCCAGATTCCCCACTGCGGCGGCGCAAAGAAGCTGCCTTCCGCAGTGTGCACGCCGAGAACACCGCTGATGGCGTAGGAAAACTGCACCCAGTCGTGGCGATGAGGCGGCGTCCACGACCCGGCATTCAGACTTTCCGCCCTCGCGAACAGCGGACGCGGCAACGCTCTCAGCGTCGGAATCGCTCGTTCGAGGGAAAGTTGTCCGTTACTCGGCATTGATTGGCCTTATGTCGCAAGACAGCAGACAGGGCCAACGTTAGGCTAAGTCATCAATTCTTACAAATGTATTCGGTGGCCGTTATGCATGCCTTCAAACACCTCAAACGCGTGGTCACCGACTGGTTCTTGTGCGGCATGCTGATCGCCACGCTGCTGTCGTATTTCTTTCCGGTCTTCGGCGCCACGGGCGGCGGGATGCACGCCGAATACGTGATCAACATCGGCGTGTTCCTGGTGTTCTTCCTGCACGGCGTCAACCTGTCCAGCGAGCAGATCAGCCATGGCCTGAAGAACTGGAAGCTGCACGTGATGGTTCAGGGCTTCACCTTTGCGGTGTTCCCGCTGATCTGGTGGCTGAGTGACAAGCTGTTGGGTTCGCACATTCCGTCGCTGCTGATGCTCGGCTTCTTCTACCTGTGCGCCCTGCCCTCGACCATTTCGTCTTCCGTGGCCCTGACCGGCAGCGCAGGCGGCAACGTGCCGGCGGCGATTCTTAACGCAAGCCTGTCCAGCGTTCTGGGGATTTTCCTGACGCCGTTGCTGGTGAGTCTGGTAGTCGGCAGCGGTGCCGGCGGCATCGATCTGGGCTCAACCCTGCTCGACCTCTGCGCCATGTTGCTGTTGCCGCTGGTGCTCGGCCAACTGATGCGGCCGTTGTGCGGCAAATTCTTTGCCCGGCACAAGCGCTACACCAACATCGTCGACAAGCTGGTGATCCTGTTGCTGGTGTACTCGGCGTTCTGCAACTCGATGGTCTCGGGGATGTGGCAACAACAGGGCAACAGCGTGATTCTCACGGCATTGCTCGGCAGCGCGATCCTGCTGGCGGTCATCCTGTGGATGACCACCCGCACCGCCCGCGCCTTGAAATTCAGCCCGGCGGATGAGATCGCGGCGGTGTTCTGCGCCAGCAAAAAATCTCTGGCCGCCGGTGCGCCGATGGCCGCGTTGATCTTCGGTGCCAACCCGGGCCTTGGTTTGATTCTGCTGCCGATCATGATTTATCACCCGTTGCAGCTGATCGTCTGCTCGGTGATGGCCGAGAGTTACGCCAACCGCAACCGCGAACGCGTCGCGCAGCAGAATGCCGAGCTGATCAGCGCTCGATAATCGCCGTCACGCCTTGACCGCCAGCGGCGCAGATCGAGATCAAGCCTCGGCCCTTGCCCGCCGCGTCGAGCAACTTCGCCAGGTTGGCGACGATGCGCCCGCCGGTCGCGGCAAACGGATGCCCGGCCGCCAGTGAGCTGCCTTTGACGTTGAGACGGCTGCGGTCGATGGAGCCCAGCGGCGCGTCGAGACCGAGGCGGGTTTTGCAATACTCCGGATCCTCCCAGGCCTTCAACGTGCAAAGCACCTGCGCCGCGAAGGCTTCGTGGATTTCGTAATAGTCGAAGTCCTGCATGGTCAGTCCGTTGCGCGCCAGCAAGCGTGGCACCGCGTACACCGGCGCCATCAACAGCCCTTCGGCACCGTTGACGAAATCCACCGCCGCAGCCTCGCCGTCACGCAAATATGCAAGGATCGGCAAGCCACGTTCCTTCGCCCATTCTTCACTGCCAAGCAGCACCAGCGACGCGCCATCGGTGAGCGGCGTGGAGTTGCCCGCCGTCATCGTGCCCTTGGCGCTTTTCTCGAAGGCCGGTTTCAAGGTGGCGAGTTTTTCCAGGGTCAGGTCCGGACGCAGGTTGTTGTCGCGGGTCAGGCCGAGGAACGGCGTCATCAGGTCGTTGTGCCAGCCTTCGGTGTAAGAGGCGGCGAGTTTTTGGTGACTCTCCAGTGCCAGTTGATCCTGTTCTTCGCGGGGGATGTTCCAGGTCTGGGCCATCAATTCGCAGTGTTGGCCCATGGACAACCCTGTGCGCGGCTCACCGTTGCGCGGGAACTCCGGGATCAAGTCCCGGGGACGCAGCTGCAGAAACGTTTTCAGTTTGTCGCCGGTGGTCTTGGCGCGATTGGCTTGAAGCAACACCCGGCGCAAACCTTCACTGACACTGATCGGCGCATCCGAGGTGGTGTCGACGCCACCGGCAATGCCGCAATCGATCTGTCCCAAGGCAATCTTGTTCGCGACCAGCAACGCCGCTTCCAGACCCGTGCCGCACGCCTGTTGAATGTCATAGGCCGGCGTATAAGGGGACAACCGTGAACCGAGCACACACTCGCGCGTCAGGTTCATGTCGCGGGACAGCTTGAGGACCGCCCCCGCGACCACTTCGCCGATACGCAGGCCATGCAGGTTGTAGCGTTCGATCAGGCCTTCGAGCGCTGCGGTGAGCATCGCCTGGTTACTGGCGGTGGCGTACGGCCCGTTGGAGCGAGCGAAGGGAATACGGTTACCGCCGATAATCGCGACGCGACGCAGCTGAGTCATGAAAAGCTCCTGTCAAAAAATCCAATGTAAACACCAGCCCTGTAGGAGCGAAGCTTGCTCGCGAACGCGCTGGGACATTCAATATCTCCTCTGAATGAAACATCGCCTTCGCGAGCAAGCTTCGCTCCTACACTGTTCAAGCGTAGGCCTAATCTCGTGGATCGAACGACTGATTGCCATTCGTGGTCCACACTTTGAACCCCAGCTGCCGGAGTGCGTTCCATGTCTGACCGTTATATCGACTTCGCCAATTCCTCCATCGGCCATCGTCTGGTCGGGGCCATGGGACTGCCGTCTCCGGTGCGCCTGGAGCGTTGGCAAGCAGGCCGGCTGCGGCCTGTCGAAGGGGCGCTGTTGATTGGCGGCGGCCCGCTGACGGAGAAAGTCAGTGCCTTCGCCAACCGCCTGACCGACGCGATCTACAGCTATGGTACCGAGCCGTCCCTGGCCACCGCGTGGATTCCCGGCCATGGTCCCAAACTCAAGGCCGTGGTGTTCGATGCCAGCAACCTGGTGCAGACCGATCAGCTCAAACAGCTGCGCGAGTTCTTCCAGCCGCTGATAAAAAACCTCGACCACAGCGCGCACCTGGTGATTCTGGGGCGTGCACCAGAGACATTGAGCGACCCGTTCGCCGCCAGCGCACAGCGTGCGGTGGAAGGGTTCAGTCGTTCCCTGGCCAAGGAATTGCGCAGCGGCGGCACCTTGCAGCTGATCTATGTCGGTGAAGGCGTCGAAGATCAACTCGAAGGGCCGCTGCGGTTTTTCCTCTCGCCCAAAAGTGCGTTCGTGTCCGGGCAAGTGATTCGCTTGAAGGCCTGCGATACGCAGGTGTCGGACTGGACTCGTCCACTGGCGGGGCGCAAAGCGCTGGTCACGGGAGCCGCGCGCGGCATTGGTGCCTCCATCGCAGAAACCCTGGCCCGTGACGGCGCCGAGGTGATTCTGCTGGACGTGCCACCGGCCAAGACCGATCTCGACGCGCTCGCCGCACGCCTCGGCGGGCGCAGCATCACCCTGGACATTTGCGCCGAAGACGCCGCAGCGCGGTTGATCGAACTGCTGCCCGACGGTGTCGACATCGTGGTTCACAACGCCGGCATTACCCGCGATAAAACCCTGGCCAACATGACCCCGGAATTCTGGGACGCGGTGCTCGCGGTCAACCTGAATGCGCCGCAAGTGCTGACCAAGGCTCTGCTCGACAGCGGCACCTTGCATGACAACGGGCGGGTGGTTCTGTTGGCGTCCATCAGCGGCATCGCCGGCAATCGCGGACAAACCAACTACGCCGCGAGCAAAGCCGGGCTGATCGGTCTGGCCCAGGCCTGGGCGCCGCTGCTGGATCAGCGCGGTATCAGCATCAACGCGGTGGCGCCGGGATTCATCGAAACCCAGATGACCGCGCACCTGCCATTCGGTATTCGCGAGGCCGGGCGGCGCATGAGTTCATTGGGCCAGGGCGGCCTGCCACAAGACGTCGCCGAAGCGGTCGCGTGGCTCGCTCAACCGGGCACCGGCGCGTTCACCGGGCAAGCGCTGCGAGTCTGCGGGCAAAGTGTCTTGGGGGCATAAAGATGATCACCGATTGGCACACACTCAACCGCGAACCGAGCCTGACCGGTCTGTATGTACGGGCGGCGACACGGCGCAAAATCACCGGCACCACATTGCCCGACACGGGTTTACGCTGCTCGGTCGAAGTCGATCCGCAACGCCTGGCGGCGTATCGCAAGGTCTGCGGTTTTGCCGACAACGGCTTGCTGCCGCCGACCTATCCACACATTCTGGCGTTTGCCTTGCAGATGCAATTGCTCACGGCCAAGGACTTTCCGTTCCCGCTGCTGGGGTTGATTCACCTGAGCAATCGCATTCGCGTCTTGCGCCCTATGGGCGGCGTGCACCGCGTGCGGGTCAGCGTGCAGGTGCAGAACCTGCAACCCCATGCCAAGGGGGCGACATTCGACCTGGTGACGTCGCTCGACGATCAGTTGGGGCCGCTGTGGGAGGCTGAAAGCCAGATGCTGTGCCGCGGGTTCAAGCTTGAAGGGGAACCGGTCGAGGAAGTCCTGGCATCGACAACGGCGCTGACCGAAGTGACTCGCTGGGAAGCGCCGACCGACATTGGCCGCCAGTACGCGAAAGTGTCCGGGGACTACAACCCGATTCACCTGAGTGCGGCGAGCGCCAAGCTGTTTGGTTTTCCCACAGCCATTGCTCATGGACTGTGGAACAAGGCCCGGACATTGGCGGCGTTGAGTGAGCATCTGCCCACGGCGAATGTCGAGATTGCGGTGCAGTTCCGGAAACCGGTGCGGTTACCGAGCGAGGTGACGTTGCTGGCCAGTGCGGCAGGGTCCAGTGGGGATTTTCAGTTAGTGGGCGCGGGGGATCTGGAGCATATGGTGGGGCATTGGCGGCCGATTGCCTGATTGATCTCCGGGTGTCTGTCAGGCCGCCTTCGCGAGCAAGCCCGCTCCCACATTGGGTCTCTGACGATCACGTATTTTGTGTTCGCAGGAGATCCACTGTGGGAGCGGGCTTGCTCGCGAAAGCGGAGTGTCAGGCGACATTAGTCAGCCGCTCCCACAGGGAATTTGTGGTGTTTGAGGATCGGTGTTTAGTGCGGTGGATAGTTGGCGAGGATCCGCCCCACCGTTTCACGTATCGCCGTGCTGCGATCCGACGGATTTGTCGTGTGGCTGAGCATTTGCTCATCGCTGCCACGCCACACAAGTTTGCCGTCCTTGCCATCAATCAGGTCGATCTGGATGGTCGCCACCTTATAGGTCACGTTGCGGGTTTCGTTGTACATCGGCCCACCCCAATAACCGTTCCATGGATTGCCCCAACCGCCGCCATAGTTGGTGGTCACCTGTTGCTGGCGTTCTTCGACGATCAGGTAGGTCTGGACGTCAAGATTTCCCTTGCTGCCAGCGGCGGCCGGGCGCAGGCCACGCTGATCCAGCTGGTCGGCCACCGATTGGCGGATGCGCTGTTCGGTCAGGTCGCTCTTGATCCGTGGATCATCGGGGCGATATTGCAGGGCCGGTTCTTTCCAGGACCAGCTGCGATAGGCGGCGAAGTCGCGGCTGGCATCGAAGTCATTGTTGACCTGGTTGGCGGCGCAGGCACTGAGCAGCGCGGCGACGGCCAGTAAAGCAAAACGGCGGATCATGATGGTTCTCCGGTTGAAGACATGAACCTGTGAAAGTCTTCCAGACAGCAAAAGCTAACTGGGAGGATACGCCGACATGGCCTTTTCTACAGCTTCCCTGATCGCGTCGGCACGCTCGCTCTGACTGCCGCGATTGCCGGTTTCGGCACTGGCGCTCCACACCGGTTGGCCGTTCTGAGCGTCGAACAAATCGACCCGCACCACCACGACCTGTTCCTGATACGTGCGCACAATCGGCACCGTGTTGTACATGCCATAGCCGTTGCCGTAACGGTTGTAGCCGCCATAACCACCGCCGTAATAACCGTAGTCATCCCGAACCTGGCGTAAACGGGTTTCCAGATGCAGATTGGCGCTGACAAACAGGTCAGCCGGACGGTTGTTATCGTGCAACGGGCGCAAGCCGCGCTGATCGAGGGCGTTGCTGACGGCTTCGGCGACCTGGGCCGAGTCCGCCCAGGCGCTGCCCGGTGGCAGTTGCCCGTCGAGCCAGGCCCAACTGCGGTAACGCCCGTAGTCACGCGGCGGTGCCGGGTAGGCGCTGCGGTCGAAGGTGCTGGCCGCTTGAGGCGGTGCCGGCGGCAACGGGTTGGAAGTCGCCACATAAGGGTTGCTGCCCTGGCAGGCCGCCAACCCGAGACAGATCACCAGTAACCCTGAACGACTTTTCATGTTGCGCTCCGATCAGACCGGCCGACAGATCCAGTGTAAATAGCGCCCAAGCCCGGCAAAGCTTGGGTGGCGGCGGTGGGCCAGCTCCATTTCGAGCAAGTCCACGAGTTCGGCGCGGGCCTGGAATTCCACCGGCATGTAGTCGTGAAAAACCCGCACCCCGCTCTGGGTTTCGACCTGCCACAGGCCCTCAAGTTGCGCCGCCAGTTCGCGCGGATCAAGGGGCTGCTGCGGGGTCAGGCTCTGCTTCTCGCCGGCCATGTCGTTCTTGCGCATCTTGCGGAAATGACCTTTGAGCAAGTTGCGGTAAATCAGCGCATCGCGGTTGTAGAAGGCCAGTGACAGCCAGCCATCCTGCTTGGTCAACTGATGCAGCACCGGCAGGATCGCGTGGGGTTCGGCCAGCCATTCCAGCACCGCATGGCAAAGCACCAGGTCGTAGGGCTCGGTGAGCTGACCGAGCAAATCCTGCCACGGTGCCTGAATGAACGTGGCGGTCTGTCCGGCGTCGGCGAAGCGCTGGCGGGCGCCTTCGAGCATCGGCTCGGCGGGTTCGGCCAGCGTGACGTCATGACCGCGCTGGGCCAGCCACAACGACATGTGACCCAGGCCCGCGCCGATATCCAGTACTCGCAGCGGACGGTCCGGCAGGGTTTCGGCCAGGTCGGCCTGAAGCACCGCCAGACGGATCGCGCCTTTGGCACCGCCATAGATTTTCTCGGCGAATCGGGTCGCCAGTTGATCGAAATGACGATCGCTCATCAGCTGAACCTCTTTTCGCTGTCTGCGAGTTTGCTGCGCACCACTTCATTCATGTCCAAGCCCAGCTCGCCGCACAGCAGCAGTAGATAGAGGACGATGTCGCCGATTTCCTGCCCGGCGTGGGCCAGTTTGTCCGCCGGCAACTGGCGCGACTGGTCTTCGGTCAGCCACTGGAAAATCTCCACCAGCTCGGACATTTCCACGCTCGCGGCCATGGCCAGGTTTTTTGGGCTGTGAAATTGCCGCCAGTCATTGCGGTCACGGATGGCGTGCAGGCGTTCGGTCAGTTCAACAAGGTTCATCGGGCTCTCCTGAAGGCGTATAGCTTCGGGGGGATGGCCGGGGATGGCAAGGGTGCTTTTCCTGTGGGAGCGGGCTTGCTCGCGAAAGCGGGCTGAAATCCACCACCGATGTTGACTGACAGACCGCCATCGCGAGCAAGCCCGCTCCCACAGGGCCCATGCAACCCTCTATGCTTGTGGGGAACTCGCCGCCGCAATCCATGGCCCAAGGCTCAAGTCCGGCAAGCACGCCACCACTTACATCAGGACGTTCACGACATGCAGGTAGAAAGTTTTTTCGAATGGCTCGGCCAGGCACTCGGTTCGGTTATCCGTTTTATCGTTGACGGCCTCAGCGGCTTGTTCAACCTGTTGAGCCACGCCGGCAGCAATTTTGTCGAAGGCTTGTCCCGTGCGTTGGGGATGGATACTTCGATTATCAGCATCATTGCGCTGATCCTGGGGTTGATGCTGTTGTGGTCGGCGATCCGGGCGTTTATGAATGCGTCGATCATCATGGGGATTATCTGGTTGCTGTTGGGGCTGTGGTTGCTGAGCTGGATCATCCACTGACACCAGCATCCCCTGTGGGAGCGGGCTTGCTCGCGAAGGCGGCCTTACAGTCGATATTGATGTCGCCTGACAATCCGTATTCGCGAGCAAGCCCGCTCCCACATTAGTACGACACCTCCCGCTACAATGCCCGCTCCCCCAAGGAGCCTGCATGTCCAACCTGATCGCCGACTGGCGCGACCGCACAACCCATCGTCGGGTCTGGGCGCTGGCTGCGCCGATGATTCTTTCGAACATTTCCGTTCCGCTGGTGGCACTGGTCGACAGTACCGTCATCGGCCACCTGCCCCACGCCCATCAGTTGGGTGCCGTCGCAGTCGGGGCCAGCCTGTATACCTTTCTGGCCTGGGGCATGGGCTTTCTGCGCATGGGCACGACCGGTTTCGCGGCCCAGGCCGCCGGGCGCGGAGATGGCGCGGCGTTGCGGCAGATTTTGTTGCAGGGTTTGTTGCTGGCGATGGGGCTGGCGATTTTCCTGGGCGCATTGGGCGTCCCGTTGAGTGGTGTCGCGCTGCACTTCATGCAACCCTCGGCCGAACTCGACCAGCTCACCCGCGAATTTTTCCACACAAGGCTCTTCGGCTTGCCCGCGGCGCTGGCCAGTTATGCGCTGGTCGGCTGGTTCCTTGGCACCCAGAACGCACGGGCACCGCTGGCAATTCTGCTGAGCACCAATCTGGTGAACATCGCGCTGAACCTGTGGTTCGTCCTCGGACTGGACTGGGGCGTGGTCGGGGCAGCCCGGGCGTCGGTGATCGCCGAATGGACCGGGGCCCTGATCGGCTTGTTCATGACCCGCAAAGCCCTGCGCGCCTATCCCGGCCATATCGCCTGGGCCGCACTGGCGCTGTGGCGGAGCTGGCGACCATTGCTGGCGGTCAACCGCGACATTTTCATCCGCAGCCTGGCGCTGCAATCGGTGTTTTTCCTGATCACCGTTCAAGGCGCGCGGCTCGGTGATGCCACCGTCGCCGCGAACGCCCTGCTGCTCAACGGCTTGCTGCTGACCGCCCACGCGCTGGATGGCCTGGCCCATGCCGTGGAAGCCCTGTGCGGGCATGCCATCGGCGCGCGTGATCGAGAGGCGCTGCGTCGCTCCTTGGTGGTTGCCTGCGGCTGGTCATTGCTGGCGAGTGTGGGCTTTGCCGTGCTGTTCGCCTTCGCCGGACATCTGTTCATCGAGATGCAGACCGACATCCAGAGCGTGCGCGACACCGCGTTTATCTACCTGCCCTACCTCGCCGCACTGCCGCTGATCGCCGTCTGGAGTTACCTGCTCGACGGGCTGTTCATCGGCGCCACCCGTGCCCGGGAAATGCGCAACGGCATGCTGTTGACGGTCATTCTGCTGCTGCCGTTCGCCTGGGCACTGCAAGGTTTGGGCAACCATGGACTGTGGATAACGTTCCTGTTGTTCATGGCATTGCGCAGCCTGACCCTCGGGGCGTTTGCCTGGTTCCTGCGCAAGAACGACGGCTGGTTTACAGGCAGGGCTCATTGAGTCAGCCTGCTGCGGCCAGGGGTCGCACATTAATGTCGAACCCCGTGTTCAGGATTGATCGTTCTGCCACAGGTTGCGCAGGCTATCGAGACGCTCCTGCTGGGTCATCCCCGACAATGGCTGCACGGGCGTAGCGTCAGGGTATTGCAAGCGCAGCCATATCCAGCCATCGAGCACCGGGCGTTCGCTGAAACCCAGCGCCAGCCCTTCCTGCATATGGGACCACAGGCGGGTGTAGTCGGTGCCGGTGGACTGGCTCCAATGCCAGGCGTGCTGTTCAAGCAGGCAGGTTTGCAAGGTGTCCCGCTGACGAGGCGTCAGGTTTTCTTCGATGGCCAATGGGCTGACGGCAAGCCCAGGATTGAACAACTGTTGCCAACCCCGGCTGCCGATTGCCCTGTCGGCCCAGGTGCCGCCGAACCAGCGCAACTGACTGATCGGCCCCAGCCAGCGACTCAGTTCCAGGGCATCGCAGGCATCGAAAAAGTAACTGGCGGTGTGGGGGTTGTAGTAACTCAACAACGCGCGGTGGTGCAGGCCAAAGGTGACCGTGAGCATGCGGCGTAAATGCTCGAGCAACTGCGACGGCGAGGCCTCACTGACCAGTAACAAACCACTCCAGCTGTGCGGTTCGCGCAGGCACAGTTCGGCCAGCGCCGGGCAGCCCTTGAGGTCGACCAACAGCGGCCCGTGCTCGCGTATCGGCTGCAACTCGGTGTCATCGAACAGCCAGAACCGCCGGGTCTGCGCAAACTGCTGGAGCAGCATCGCACCAGCCCCAGGCTCCCCCGGTACGTCGAGCAACAGCCACTGCGCGGTTGAGTCCGGCGTCTGGGCGACGATCATGCCGCACCGCTCTGGCCAAACTGCGTCGCTGCCCGGCAGGTGCAGAAGGCTTGTGCGCAATGGCTGAAACTGCCCCCTCCGGGCATCAGACACAGCAACACGACCGGTTCGCTGGATTGCAATAAACGCATTAATCCGTCGGCGGTAGCGTTGTCTTCTGTCGCCACGGCGGGAGGAAGTTCGGGCAAGACCGACGCTTGGGTGCAGGGTTGCCCGGGAAGAAACCCGGTGATTAACGGTCGATCAGGATCCCCTTCGATAAAGCTCACCAGCACCTGCGCGCCTTCACTCAACGGCATGATGTGCGCATCGCCCAACTCCGGCGCCAGCGGCAACCAGCAGTGGCTGGGCGCAGCGCCTTCGCCCTGATAGACCCAGTCAAATTGCACGGCAACGGGCCTGGATGAATCGGGTTGCGACTCATCGACGTCAACCACCCAAGCCCGCTGCACGCTGTGCATCCGGGGGGGCATGACCGAGTGCGGCGCCGAGAGCGGTAACGCGCCAGCAACCGCGCGGATCCGGTTGCCATACGCAAACCCCGGCACCTGACCACCCTGGTGCTCGACATGGATCAGCAGCCAGAGACGATTCCATTCGGCACATGGATGGCCGGACAGCAGAACGCGCTGACCGCTGCGCAGCGTCGTCAGGTTTGTCTGACCTTCGCCAGCCTGCGTGTTGCCTTGAACCTTGAACTGCTGCACGCCGCGCTGTTCGGTATCGGGCTCAAAGACCATTTCGGCTTCCCGGGGAAATTGCCCCGGCCCATCACCAAAGACCAGACAATGCCCGCACCGACGATGCTCGAAGTGGTAATGAAGCCGTTCCTGAGCACACAGGCGCTGGAGAAACTGCAGATCCGATTCCCGGTACTGCGTGCAGAAATCACGCGGAGGGTAATCGCCGCTCAGGTCAAAGCGTCGATCCTTGCCGGCAATGCCATGCTCCTTGAGCACCTGCGCGAGGATCTCGGGTACAGAGCGGTTGCTGAAGATGCGCTGGCTGAAACGCTGGGCCAGGCAGGCCAGTTTCGGTTTTAGACGCACGCGACAAAGCCTCGGCGCAGCACCATGGCCAGCCTGAACAAGCTCATGCAACTGCCCGTGAAAGCCGGTCCCCGGCGGCCCGAGATGCAAAAAGGCCGGGCGGTACAGCAGGCTTGCCAGGTCCAATGCCGGGTCATCGATCAGCAGATCCACGTCGAACACAAAGGGTTCGCTGATTGCTTCACTGCCGGTAAAAGCCAAGACTTCAACAGGGTCGGGCAGACCCTCTACATCCAGACGAAATGACGGCTCGTTGACTGGATCGAACATCGGCGATTCTCTACAGGAGGGGCGGCCGGGGATTCTCTCCGAGAGAGTTGGCCGAGTAGAGTGCCGAAGTACAACTTAGGAAATGACCTACGCGAAAAGAGGACCAGATCGCTTGGATAGCCGGGGATGTGAGTCATTTCGCTTTAAATCGGGGAAGCGTCCCAACAGGCCATCTGAAATTTCCCGCAGCGTGCGGAAAGTTTTCAGACAACCTGCTAAGAGCGGTGCCTTACCTCAAGAAGACAGGTAAGACGAACGGGTCAGGCCCAGGCGCAGTGCGTCGAGGAACTGGGTACGCTCGGCGGCGGTGATGCGGGCACTGGCGCATTTGTCGCGGTAGTGGGTCATCAGCTCTTCCGGCGACAAGTGCACGTAACGCAGCATGTCTTCGATGGTGTCGTGGGTCTCGATACCGGCGTGGTACACGCTGCCATCGGCGTTCTGGTAGATGTTTACCGAGTCGGTGTCACCAAACAGGTTGTGCATGTCGCCGAGAATTTCCTGGTAGGCGCCGACCAGGAAGATACCCAGCAGGTAGTCCTCGCCTTCGTTCAAACCGTGAACCGGCAGGCTGGTTTCGATGCTCTGCTCGTCGACGTATTGCTTGATCTTGCCGTCGGAGTCGCAGGTCAGATCTTGCAGCACGGCGCGGCGCAGCGGCTCTTCGTCGAGACGGTGCAGCGGCAGAATCGGCAGGACCTGGCCGATGGCCCAGGTGTCCGGCAGGCTCTGGAATACCGAGAAGTTGCAGATGTACTTGTCGGCCAGCTTGTCGTTGAGTTCGTCGAGCACCTGACGGTGCGAACGCTGACGCGCCTTCAACGAGTTGTGCAGGCGACGGCACACGGCGAAGTAGCATTGCTCGGCCAGGGCTTTTTCGGCCAGGGTCAGCTTGCCATCGGCGTACTGGGTGGCCACGTCGCTCATGTAGTGCGTGGCGCGCCAGTAGGTTTCGGTGACCATCTCGATGTCGGTCGGGCCCAACAGGTCAACCAGCCACTGCACGGTTTCCGGCAGTTCTTCCTTATTCTCGATCTTCGGCACGTCGTCGTTGTGCTTCTCGACGTCGGTCACCTGCACTACCAGCATGGCGTGGTGAGCGGTCAGCGAGCGGCCGCTTTCGGAGAAGATGTTCGGGTGCGGCAGGCTCTGCGCGTCGCAGAATTCCTTGAGCATCCCGACCACGACACCCGCGTAATCGTCCATGTCGTAGTTGATCGAACTGGCGTTGCGCGAGTGCGTACCGTCGTAGTCGACGCCCAGACCGCCACCGACGTCGATGTGGTCAACCGGCAGGCCGAGGTTGCGCAGTTCGCCATAGTAACGAATCGCTTCCTTGAAACCGTGCTGGTAATCCGCCAGGTTGGCGATCTGCGAGCCCATGTGGAAGTGCAGCAGGCGAATGCCCTGATCCAGGCCCGCCGCGCGGAAACGCTCGACCACCGACAGCAGCTGCGCCGCCGACAGGCCGAACTTGGATTTCTCGCCGCCGGTGTCCGCCCACTTCGAAGACGCCAGGGACGACAGGCGCACGCGCAGGCCGACTTGAGGCTTGACCTTCAGCGACGCGGCTTCTTCGATCACCAGCTCAACTTCGGATTCTTTCTCGATCACGATGAACACGTTGTGACCCAGCTTCTGGCCCATCAGCGCCAGACGGATGAACTCGCGGTCCTTGTAACCGTTGCAGACGATGGTGCCGCCCTTCGGTGCCAGGGCCAATACGGCCAGCAACTCGGGCTTGGAGCCGGCTTCCAGGCCGATGGAAACGTCCTGGGTGGCGATGATGTTTTCGATCACCGCTTCTTGCTGGTTCACCTTGATCGGGTACAGCGCGGTGTACTTGCTCTGGTATTCCAGACGCTCGATATTGGAATCGAAGGCGCCGGTCAGCTGACGCACGCGGTCTTGCAGAATGTCAGGGAAACGCACCAGCAACGGCAAGGACAGGCCGCTTTTGCGCAGCTGGTCGACTTGCTCGAATAGGTCGATAGGCGAACTGGTCGGACCGTTCGGACGAACTTCGACGCGACCGGCGTCATTGATCGCGAAGTACCCGGCCCCCCAATGGCGAATCCCGTAAACACTGCGGCTGTCCGCAACTGTCCATTGGCTGCCATCGTCTTTGCGTGTGCGTCGTACGGACATTGAAGTCCCCTATAAAGAAGTCATAGAGCGTCGCCTGGGTTCAGGCCGGCGCAGTCTAAAGAATGAAAATGACGATTAGCCTGCATGCAAGGGCCATAGACCTCACATTCAGCGCTGAGTTTAGAAACCGGTCAGAACAGGCTCTGTGAAAACCATGTAGACGGCGCCAGGCCAGAGTTGAATCGGGACTGGATCAAGCCGAGGGTGGTTTTCACAGAGGCTGCTAGCCGCCGGACTTCTTCGCTTTGAATCCCAGTTTGATCAGTTCAGCCAAGAGTAGCTCGACATGATCGCCCTGGATTTCGATGATTCCGTCTTTCAACGCTCCACCGGTGCCACAGCGTTTCTTCAACGTGGTGGCCAGGTCCTTGAGCGCTTCTTCCGCCAACGGCACGCCGGTGATGGTGGTCACCGTCTTGCCGCCACGGCCCTTGCTTTCGCGACGCACGCGAGCGATGCCGTCGCCGGCCGGGATAACGGTCTGTTTGCAGATGCAGGCGTCCACCGGTTGACTGCACTCGGGGCAATGACGACCTGCGTCGGTGGAAAATACCAGGCCACCAAGGGCGGCGAAGGATGCGGCTTTTTTGGCCACCGGCAATCCTCTTGGGAGGACAAAGACTGGTCGCGGCAACTTGGGAAGCTGCCATCGACCGCGAAGCCCCACTCAGGCAGGGGCAGCGCTACTGAGCCAGGCAACGCTGGTTCAGTTTGAAAAGGTCGCGCAGTGTAACGGCAAAAAGCCGACTTGCTAAGAGCCAATCGGCGCCAATTTATAGCTCTTTTGCGACGTCCTCGCCACGCGCGCGCAGATAGCGCTTCAACGCGGCCAGAGAGTCCGGGCAATAAGGCTTTTGCTGGATTTCCAGCAGGACCTGATCGATAGGGATGAAGCGCGCTTCCAGCACCTCTTCCGGCTGCAGGACCAACGGGCCGTCCCACACCGCCGAAAACGCCGAACACCAGAGGCGATTGCCGGTGTCCTCGAAGAAAAAGTGGTCATGAGCGCTCAGTTCCACACCGCTCACACCCAGCTCTTCTTCCAGCTCACGCGCAGCCGACTCGGCATACGTCTCGGTGGCGAGCACCATGCCGCCTGCCGCCACATCCCAGTAACCGGGGTAAATGGCTTTGCTCAGGGTTCGACGGTGAACGCACAGTTCACCAGCGGAATTGAACAGCATGATGTAGGTGCCCCGCCCAATCAGCCCGCGCTCGCGCAGGTCGGAACGGACCAGGGCGCCGAGCAGGTTGTCCTGCTCGTCGACCCAGGCGATCTGTTCGGCATCCGAGGCCGCACGATGGGCGACCTCTTTGGCGTTATCACCCATGACTCAGCCCTGATTGAGCAATTGACGCAGATCGATCACTGCGGCGTTGGCCCGGGAGATGTAATTGGCCATGACCAGCGAGTGGTTGGCCAGCACACCGAAGCCGCTGCCGTTGAGGATCATCGGGCTCCACACCGGCTCTTGCGAAGCTTCCAGCTCGCGAATGATCTGGCGCACGCTGACCGTGGCGTTCTTCTTCGCGAGCACATCGGCGAAGTCGACTTCGATGGCACGCAGCAGATGGGACAAGGCCCAGGCTTGGCCGCGAGCTTCGTAGAACACGTTGTCGATCTGCATCCACGGGGTCTCGACGATTTCTTCATCGACCTGTGGCACCTGACCCGGGGCCAGCACCTCGGTTTTCAGCGCGGTGTTGAGTTTGACCCGGCCAACGCTGGCCGACAGCCGTTGCGACAGCGAACCCAAACGGGTGCCGACATCGCCCAGCCAGTTGTTCAGGTTATCGGCGCGGGCATAGAACAGCGCGCTTTTCTGACTTGGATCGGAGAGGCGCGCCTGATAACGGCTCAGGGAATTGATGCCTTCCTGGTATTCGGACTCACTGGCGGGCAGCACCCAGCTCTTGTTGTCGAAGTTGAAACGCGGCTCGGCCTTCGCCAGGTCGGCATCTTCGGTGGACTGCGACTGGGAGCGAGCGAAGTCTTTACGCATGGCACGACTCAGGTCGCGGACCTGGACCAGCACGCCATATTCCCAGCTCGGCGTGTTGTCCATCCACAGGCCCGGCGGGAAACGGTCGTTGGAAATATAACCACCTGGCTTGCTCAGCAACGTGCCGGCGACGGTCTTGAGGGTTTCCACCGTGGTGTACCCGATGACCATTTGCTTGCCTTCTTTCTCGGCCGCCGCCTGGGCATTTTGTTGAACCGGGAACAGCGCAGGCTCCTGGCTCCAATACCAACCCAGCCCGATCGCGACCAGCAGGTAAAGGCCAATCAGCGTGGCCAGCGCCCGGCTGAACAACAGGCCGCCGACGTAGCTGCGGGTGGCCGATTTCGGTTCAGCGGCACGTTCAGGCGCGCTGCCCGCGCGATTCTTCCAGTCCAGCATGGCGATATCCTTTCAATCACTTGAGTTCATCGGTTCGACCACAACCCTACGCCATCGTGCCTCGTTTGCCGCGCATTAAATCCTGCGCGAAACGGAGGGACTTACAATGGCCGCGATCAGGGACCACTATAAATGAAGCACAGCGGCGAGCCTATGCGACCAGCCAGTCAGAAACTGAATGAGGCCGCTTTGCAGATTATTGACACACGACGCTCATGGGATTGAAAAGAGGTGCTAGCATAGAGCCACCAGTCGATCTCAGCATGCACCCTAACTAGTAGTCAGGATATGACCGAGCCAGAAGACCCCAGCCGTGAGCGCCTCAAGCACCACTTTGCCCAGCGGGTAATTCATCAGGCACGTCAGATTCTTGAGATATGGCAGCGCCTGCAACGCAGCGAGTGGTCGACCACCGACTTGTCCGAACTGAGCGAGGCCAACCTGCGCCTGCTGCGCTTTGCCGAGCGTTTCGAGCAACCGGAACACACGCAACTGGCGCGCCACATCGGCCTGTCGCTGGAGGCTGTCGACGCCAATCGCGGACGCCTGAGCAGCGGCCTGATCACCGACCTCAATCGCTTGATGCAGCGCCTGTCGCGCACCGGCCTGCGCCACGGCGATCAGCTCGAACAAACCTTCCTGCCGCCGCTGCGCAAGCCGATCTACGTGATGCTGCAGGATCACGACCGCGCCGAGCGCCTGGCCAAGCAGCTGGAATTTTTCGGGCTCAGCGCCCAATCCCTGGACAGTGTGGCGGCGTTTCGCTCCTCTATGGTCGAGCGCCTTCCGGCGGCAATCGTCATGGACGTGGACTTCAGTGGCACCGGCATTGGCCTGAAACTGGCCGCCGAAGCCCAGGTCGGACTGGACGAACCGTTACCGCTGCTGTTCTTCAGTCTGCACGAAACCGACACCCCTACCCGCCTCGCCGCCGTGCGTGCCGGTGGCCAGGAATTCCTCACCGGCACCCTCGAAGCCTCGAGCTTGCTGGAGAAGATCGAAGTCCTGACCTGCGTCGCCCAGTACGAACCTTATAAAGTGCTGATCATCGACGACTCGCGCGCCCAGGCCCTGCACACCGAGCGCCTGCTGAACAGCGCCGGGATCGTCACCCGAACCTTGATCGACCCGATTCAGGCCATGGCCGAACTGGCGGACTTTCAGCCGGACCTGATCATCCTCGACATGTACATGCCGACCTGCACCGGCACGGAACTGGCCAAGGTGATCCGGCACAACGACCGTTATGTCAGCGTACCGATCATTTACCTGTCTGCCGAAGATGACCTGGACAAGCAACTCGACGCCATGAGCGAAGGCGGCGACGATTTCCTGACCAAACCGATCAAGCCGCGGCACCTGATCACCACCGTGCGCAACCGCGCGGCGCGGGCACGCAATCTGAAGGCGCGAATGGTCCGCGACAGCCTGACCGGCCTGTATAACCACACTCACATTCTGCAATTGCTCGAAGACTGCAGCTTCCGCGCCCGCCGCGAGAGCAAGCCGCTGAGCTTTGCGATGCTCGACATCGACCACTTCAAACGGGTCAACGACAGCCACGGCCACCCCATGGGCGACCGGGTCATCAAGAGCCTGGCGCTGTTCCTCAAGCAGCGGTTGCGCAAGACCGACTTCATCGGCCGCTACGGCGGTGAAGAATTCGCCATTGTCATGCCGGACACCGATCTCGAAGCGGCCCATAAAGTGCTCGATGAGATCCGCCAACGCTTTGCCGAAATCCACTATCCCGCCCAGCCTCAGGATCTGTGGTGCACGTTCAGCGCCGGGGTGGTTGAGCTGTGTGACCACTCCGACAGCCTGATGATGGCCAGCCAGGCCGACGAAGCGCTGTACCGCGCCAAGGACGGTGGACGCAACCGCGTGCAGGCTGCGCGGACGTCAAAGCAAAGTGCCACTTTTTCATCGGAATGGACCCATTCGGTCATAACCCTGTAATAGAAACGCAATAACTTCAGGCGCTTACCATTCTGCCGTTGGTAGACCCGCGATGCGCCTGAAGCTGCTGACCAATCTCAATACCCTCCTTTTAGTCGCCGTGTGCGTGGCCCTTGGCGCGACGCTCTGGTGGTCGCAAAAAGCCCTCGAACGCCCTTATCTGCTGATGGAGCGTTACCTGGGGTTGTCCCAGCAATTTCAGAATGAAGTGGCGCGCAACGTTGAGGATTACCTCGCCAGCGGCGATGCCCTGCGCCTGAGCAGCGCCAGCCAGGCCATCGACGGCTTGCAAAAGCAACTGGGTGAATTGCCGCCGGAGCTGGCCGACACCTTGCGCCCAAGCCTGTCGAACCTCGATGAATTCAGCAAAACCGACCTGCTGGCCGCCGGCAAACTCGCCGGTGATCCTCAGGCGCTGTTGCTGCAAGCCGAACGCGAGCTCGGCGCCAGCCTCGACCAACTCAGCCAATATGCCAGCGGCAACGCGGCGTACCTCGCGCCCTTGCTCGCCGCATCCCAGCACCTGGGCAAACTGTCGTTGGCCCGGAACAAACTGGTCAGCAGCGGGCGCAGTGAACTGGCCGCCGATGTCGAGCGCGAAGTCGCCAGCATCCGCGCCCAGTCCGATCTGATCGGCGCCTTGCCACTGCTCGGCGTGGCCGCCAGCAACGAATCCGGCACGGATGATTTCGCGGCGATGATGGGGCTGGAGAACACCGAAAAAGCCGTCGCCGAAGATGCCGGCGTCGGCCTCAAACGGGAACTCAACAGCCTGCTGACGCGTTACCCGGCTGAACTGGCGCGGACTCGGGATCAGATCCAGAAACGCACCGACCTCAGCACCGCGACGCACCTGAAAATCGCCGACGTGCAGCAAGCCATCGCCGGGCTGGAGCCGGTAGTCCGCGCCCAGCATGGGCAGATCCAGGGCGAAGTGCGCTTGATGCAAGGCGTGATGATCGGCCTGATTCTGCTGATCGCGTTGCTGATCGACACCTTGCAAAGGAAACTGGCCCGGACGTTGACCAATCTCGCCCCCGCCCTGTCGACCTGGGCCGAAGGCGACTTCAGCCAGGACATTCAACTGGGCAAAACCAACCGCGAACTCCACGACATTGAAGCGTCGCTCAATCGCTTGCGCGCGTACTTGGTGGACCTCGTCGGCACCATTCGCCTCAATGCCGAGCAGGTGGCCGGCAGCAGCCGCACCCTGGCCGAGTTGAGCAACGACTTGCACAGCGGCGCCGAACACCAGGCCGGCGATACCGCGCTGATCCGCGATTCCCTCGGTGAACTGGAGGCGACGATTCAACAAGTCGCCGGCGATGCCAGCCAGGCGGCCGACGCCAGTCGCCATGCCGGACTGGCGGTTGAGCACGGACAGAAAGTCATCGGCCTGAGCCTCACCGGCCTGCACGCGCTGGTGGGTGAAGTGCAAGGCAATGCGCAGATGATCGAGCACCTGGCTGAAGAGTCGGCGACTATCGGCGGCGTGCTGACGGTGATCCGCTCGATTGCCGACCAGACCAACCTGCTGGCCCTGAACGCCGCCATCGAAGCCGCCCGCGCCGGTGAAATGGGCCGCGGGTTTGCGGTGGTGGCGGAAGAGGTTCGCTCACTGGCGCAACGCACGGCCGGCGCCACGGCGGAGATCCAGACCTTGATCGCCGGCCTGCAAACTGCCGCGCGGCAATCGGTGGAAGGCATGCGCGCCCAGGTCGAACACGCCGAAGCCACAGCCAATCAGGCTCAGGCTGCCGACGGCGCTTTGGATAAAATCGTCGGGGCGATCCAGACCATTTCCGACACCGCGGTGCGCATTGCCGATGTCACCGCTCAGCAGAGTGGCGCGGTCAGTGAAATCCGTGATCACAGTGAGCGGATTCACAAGCTGGGTGGGGATAACTTGCTGCGTATCGGCGAGGGACGTGTGCAGGGGGAGAATCTCTTGGTGTTGGGCGGGCGATTGCATACAGCCGTTCAGGCTTTCCGCGTCTGACAAATCGCCATCGCGGGCAAGCCCGCTCCCACAGGTTTTTCGCGGTCCTTGTGGGAGCGGGCTTGCTCGCGAAGACGCCAGAACAATCACCACACATTCCCCGCCCTGCACTCCCGCCCGACGTCCGCTATCATGCCCCCAATTCCGATACGCGAGATTGTCATGCGCCGTTTGCTTTGCCTGCTGCTTTTAGTGCTCGCCCTGCCGGCCAACGCCGCCGGGTTGCTGGAGAGTCGGCCCAGTTCCTCCTTGGGCTCGATCAACAACAGCGCCGACTTCCTGCCGGTGCGCGAGGCGTTTCAGCTGAGTCTGGTCGACAGCACGCCGCAATCGATCAAGCTGCGTTTTGTCGCGACTGAGGGTTACTACCTCTATCGGCATCGCTTTCAGTTTCGTGCCGATCCGGCCGAGGTTGTCCTGGGCGCGGCGCAATTGCCCAAGGGCGAGCAAAAGCACGATGAGTACTTTGGCGATGTCGAGGTCTATCACGGCATTCTCGACGTCGAAGTACCGCGCACCGATCCGCGCGCCTTCACGCTGGCTGTGACCTATCAGGGCTGCGCCGACAAAGGCCTGTGTTATCCACCCGAAACCGAACGCCTGAACATTGATGGCATCGGCGCACAGACACCCACCACGGCCCAGAGCTGGAGCTGGCGCGAGCTCGCCTTGTTCTTTCTCGCCGGGTTGGGCTTGACCTTCACCCCTTGCGTGCTGCCGATGCTGCCGATTCTCTCCGGCGTGGTATTGCGCGGCCAGGTCGGCGGGTTGCGCGGCTTCAATCTGTCGCTCGCTTACGTGCTGCCAATGGCTGCCTGCTTCGCTCTGCTGGGGGCGTTGATGGGGATGTTCGGCGCTCAGCTCAACCTTCAGGCGCGCCTGCAATCGGCGTGGGTGCTGGTACCGTTCGCGATGTTTTTTGCGCTGTTTGCCCTGGCAATGTTCGGGGTGTTCGAACTCAAGTTGCCCCAGGCCATCAGCAGTCGCCTTGACCGGATCGCCGGGCGCACCGAAGGCGGATCGTTGTGGGGCGCCGCAGTGCTGGGCGTGGTTTCGAGCTTGCTGGTATCGCCCTGCGTTTCGGCGCCGCTGGCCGGTGCGCTGCTTTATATCAGCGCCAGCGGCGATGCGCTGGGGGGTGGATTGAAACTGTTCATGCTTGGCCTAGGCATGGGCGCACCGCTGCTGCTCGTGGCCACCGGCGGCGCGGCCTGGCTGCCGAAAAGCGGGCCGTGGCTGGTCTATGTGAAAAACGCGATTGGCGTGTTGTTGCTGGGATTGGCCATCGGGCTGGTCAGTCGCGTATTGCCGGGGCAGATCACCTTGTTGCTGATTGGTCTGCTGGCCGGTGGCGTGGGCTTGTTCATGGGCGCGCTGGAATTCGTCTACAAACCTCCTCGAAAACGCCTCAGCCAACTGCTAGGGATGTTCTTGCTGTTTTACGCACTGGCTTGCTGGTTCGGGGCGTTCAGCGGTCAGACCGACCCGTTCAACCCGATCGGCCAACCACGCATCACCGCCAGCAACGAACAGCCGCAAAATACTAGCGCCTGGCAAACCATCAGCTCCCCGACCGACCTCGATCGCGCCCTCGCCGAGGCCAAATCCGCTGGCACTCCGCTGCTGCTCGACTGGTACGCGGACTGGTGCATCAGCTGCAAAGTCATCGAACGCGAAGTGCTCAACGACCCCACCGTCGTCGATCGCCTGAAAGGCTATCGCCTCGTCCGCTTCGATATCACCGCCAGCAACGCCGAGCAACGCGCGCTGCTCGATCGCTACAAACTGTTCGGCCCTCCGGCCCTGATGTTTTTCGGCAAGGACGGCGTCGAACGCGCCAATGTGCGAGTAATCGGCGAGATCAACGCGAAAGACTTCGCCGAACGTGTTGTCATAGCAAATGACCGGATTTAATCACCCGGTCACATATTTCGCGCAAACATCGGCCATCGTGCTGGCTATTGCATAGAACTGGACAGTCACAAAGGCTTTGCGGCATAGTCGCCGGGTTCTGACAATTGCACACAGATAACAAGGAACAGCAGATGGCGACGCTATTGGTTCTGCACGGCCCCAACCTGAACTTGCTCGGCACCCGTGAACCGGGCACCTATGGCGCTACGACGCTGGCGCAGATCAACCAGGACCTGGAACGCCGTGCCCGTGAAGCCGGCCATCATTTGCTGTACCTGCAAAGCAATGCCGAGTACGAATTGATTGACCGCATCCACGCCGCAAAAGGCGAAGGTGTGGACTTCATTCTGATCAACCCAGCAGCTTTTACGCACACAAGTGTCGCATTACGTGACGCGCTGCTGGCGGTGAGCATCCCATTCATCGAAGTGCATTTGTCTAACGTGCACAAACGCGAACCTTTCCGCCATCACTCTTACTTCTCCGACGTAGCGGTGGGAGTGATCTGCGGCCTTGGCGCCAGCGGTTATCGACTGGCCCTGGAGGCCGCCCTGGAACAGCTTGAAAGACCGGCAACGGCTTGAACAACAAGCGTAACGCCCCTGACCGACCCTTGGGAGTTGATGATTCATGGATATCCGTAAAGTTAAGAAACTGATCGAATTGCTGGAAGAGTCCGGCATCGACGAGCTCGAGATCAAGGAAGGCGAAGAGTCCGTACGCATCAGCCGTCATAGCAAGACCCCGGCTCAGCAGTACTACGCACCGGCTCCAATGCACGCTCCGGCTCCAGCGCCAGTTGCTGCCGCTCCGGTTGCCGCTGCAGCACCTGCTGCTCCGGCCGCGCCAGTGCTGAACGGCACCGTTGCCCGTTCGCCGATGGTCGGCACCTTCTATCGCAAGTCTTCGCCAAGCTCGCCGTCCTTCGTTGAAGTCGGCCAGACCGTGAAGAAAGGCGACACTCTGTGCATCGTCGAAGCCATGAAGATGATGAACCACATCGAAGCTGAAACCAGCGGTGTGATCGAATCCATCCTCGTCGAAGACGGCCAGCCGGTTGAGTACGACCAACCGCTGTTCACCATCGTTTGAACCGCGGAGAAACTTTGATGACTGCGAAGTTGGAAAAAGTTCTGATCGCCAACCGCGGTGAGATTGCCCTGCGGATCCTGCGTGCCTGCAAAGAGATGGGCATCAAGACTGTCGCCGTTTACTCCAAGGCCGACAAAGAGCTGATGCACCTGGGCCTGGCAGACGAGTCCGTCTGCATTGGTCCGGCCTCGGCCGCCCATTCTTACCTGCACATTCCGGCCATCATCGCCGCGGCTGAAGTGACCGGCGCCACCGCCATCCACCCAGGCTACGGTTTCCTGGCGGAAAACGCTGATTTCGCTGAACAGGTCGAAAACTCCGGCTTCGCGTTCATTGGCCCGAAAGCCGACACCATTCGCCTGATGGGCGACAAGGTTTCGGCCAAGCACGCCATGATCGCTGCAGGCGTTCCAACCGTTCCGGGTTCCGACGGGCCGTTGCCTGAAGACGAAGAAACCGCTCTGCGCATCGGTCGCGAAGTCGGTTACCCGGTGATCATCAAAGCCGCTGGCGGCGGTGGTGGTCGCGGCATGCGCGTTGTGCATAAAGAAGAAGACCTGATCTCCTTCGCCAAACTGACCCGCACCGAAGCTGGCGCGGCGTTCGGCAACCCGATGGTCTATCTGGAAAAATTCCTGACCAACCCACGTCACGTGGAAGTCCAGGTGCTTTCCGATGGCCAGGGCCACGCCATCCATCTGGGCGACCGCGATTGCTCGCTGCAACGTCGTCACCAGAAGGTTCTCGAAGAAGCGCCGGCACCGGGCATCGACGAGAAGGCTCGCGCTGAAGTCCTCGCTCGCTGCGTCAAGGCGTGCATCGACATCAACTACCGTGGCGCAGGCACTTTCGAGTTCCTGTACGAGAACGGCGCGTTCTATTTCATCGAAATGAACACCCGCGTTCAGGTTGAGCACCCGGTTTCGGAAATGGTCACCGGCATCGACATCGTCAAGGAGATGCTCAGCATCGCCGCTGGCAACAAGTTGTCGTACACCCAGGAAGACGTGGTTATCCGCGGTCATGCACTGGAATGCCGGATCAACGCCGAAGACCCGAAAACCTTCATGCCAAGCCCGGGCACGGTCAAGCATTTCCACGCTCCAGGCGGCAACGGCGTTCGCGTCGATTCGCACCTGTACAGCGGTTATGCCGTTCCGCCGAACTATGATTCGTTGATCGGCAAGCTGATCACCTACGGCGCAACCCGTGACGAAGCATTGGCGCGCATGCGTAATGCACTGGACGAAATCGTTGTCGACGGGATCAAGACCAACATCCCGCTGCACCGCGACCTGGTCCGCGACGAAGGCTTCTGCAAAGGTGGTATCAACATCCACTACCTGGAACACAAGCTGGCTGGCGAAAAGCACTAAGCTTTAGCCTGATCAACAAAGCCGCCTTTGGGCGGCTTTGTTGTGTCTGGACATTTCATCCGAGTTGCTGCCATACCCCTGTGGGAGCGAGCCTGCTCGCGATGGCGGCATGACAGTCAACATTGTGATGGCCTCATCGCGAGCAGGCTCGCTCCCACAGGGTCGGTGTCATTCTGGAGCCGTGTGATGGATGCAGGGCAAGCCACTCCCACAAACCCTCCCCGCTCGCGTAAACTTGCGCGCTTCTCGCAGCCCGCTAGGCTGCAATCAATATTTTTCAAAGGTGCCCGCCATGCCTTGGCTGCAAGTCCGTCTCGCCATCAGCCCAGAACAAGCCGAAACCTACGAAGACGCTTTCCTTGAAGTGGGCGCCGTGTCGGTGACCTTCATGGACGCCGAAGACCAGCCGATCTTCGAACCTGAACTCAACACCACGCCGCTGTGGTCGCACACGCACCTGCTGGCCCTGTTCGAAGGTGGCACCGAAGCCACCAGCGTGCTGGCCCACCTTGAGCTGCTGACCGGCAGCCCGCTGCCCGAGCATCACAGCGAAGTGATCGAAGACCAGGACTGGGAGCGCAGCTGGATGGACGATTTCCAGCCAATGCGCTTCGGTCAACGCCTGTGGATCGTTCCAAGCTGGCACGCTGCCCCTGAACCCGACGCCGTGAACATTCTGCTGGACCCGGGCCTGGCGTTCGGCACCGGCACGCACCCGACCACCGCGCTGTGCCTGGAATGGCTCGACGGTCAGGACCTCAAAGGCTGCAATGTGCTCGACTTCGGTTGCGGCTCGGGGATTCTGGCGATTGCCGCCCTGCTGCTGGGGGCCAAGGAAGCGGTCGGCACCGACATCGACGTGCAGGCGCTGGAAGCCTCCCGCGACAACGCCGGGCGCAACAACATCGCCGACGCACTCTTCCCGCTGTATCTGCCGGAAGATCTGCCGCAGGTTAAAGCCGACGTGCTGGTGGCCAACATTCTTGCCGGCCCGCTGGTTTCCCTGGCGCCGCAATTGTCCAGTCTGGTCAAACCCGGTGGTCGTCTGGCGTTGTCGGGCATCCTCGCCGAGCAAGGTGAAGACGTCGCCAAAGCCTATGCTCAAGACTTCGATCTGGACCCGATCGCCAATCGCGATGGCTGGGTGCGCATCACTGGCCGTCGGCGCTAGAATGAGCGCCTGCATAAACCGGATCGCCGCATGACCGACAGCTTCGTCACCCAGTGCCCGCATTGCCAAACCAGCTTCCGCGTCAGCCATGCTCAATTGAGCGTGGCCCGTGGAGTGGTTCGTTGCGGCTCCTGCTTGCAGGTGTTCAACGCCGCCAAGCAGTTGCTTGAGCAACGGGGCGGCAACGAAGCCGTCACACCGGTTGCCCCGGCCATTGTCGAACCGCCGGCCCCGCGCGCCATCAGCCAAAAGCAGTGGTCCGCCACTGAACTGGATCTGGACAGCCTGGACCTGGACGAAGAACTCGCCCGGCTCGAACAGCGGGAAATCCAGCCGACCACGGAATTCGGCCGGCACCGCGAAAACGGCATCAGCGCTCGCCGCGACTCCGCCGAGCACGAGGATGAGGATGAACCCTGGTCCGACAGCCTCTTCAGCGAATCGGCAGCCGATCGCGCCCAGGCGGTCGAAGCCGACCCACGGGAAACGCAGCCAGATCCGGTCAAGCCCTCGCGCACCGAACCTTCATTCTCGCTGGAACCGGTTGATCTGGACGACGAGCCCCAGGTGCCGCAACTACGCCTGAATGATCCGCTGGACATGCCCCTGCGCCATGATCGTCTGTCGGCAACCGATGCACCTGACGACGACCTGCCCCCGATTGCCCCCTTGCGCAAGCGACACGAACGCAGCGAGGCGACCGAACGTGCCGACGCCTTGCATGACCTGACCGACGATCCGCTGCAACTGGACTGGCAAAGACGTCGCTCCCCTTGGGGACGGCGGCTTTTCTGGCTGCTGCTGGTGCTGCTCGGTGCCGCCGCACTCGCCGGCCAATACGTCGCGTACCACTTCGACGAACTGGCGCGCCAGGACCAATACCGTCCATGGTTCCAGCAACTGTGCCCGCAGGTCGGCTGCACGGTGCCATCGAAAGTCGACATCGCGAAAATCAAAAGCAGCAACCTGGTGGTTCGCAGTCACCCTGAATTCAACGGTGCGCTGGTGGTCGATGCGATCATCTACAACCGTGCGCCCTTCTCCCAGCCTTTTCCGCTGCTGGAACTGCGCTTCGCCGACCTTAACGGCCACCTGATCGCCAGTCGTCGCTTCAAGCCCGGCGAGTACCTCAACGGCGATCTCGAAGGCATGGCGGAGATGCCGCCGCAGACGCCGATCCACATCGCACTGGATATCCTCGATCCAGGCGCCAAAGCGGTGAATTACAGCCTGAGCTTCCATTCGCCCGAGTGAAACGGTTCAGTGTTACAGCGTTGACGGCATATTTCTGACTTTGACCGCTCATACCAAACCGCTGGCGATAACAGAATTACTGTTCAGATTTTGTTCAATTCAGCCTTTATCCAGTCATCGAGAGCGGGTATCATGCCAACCCTTTTTCGAACTCTCATGATCCGGCCCCACAACAGGGAAGTCCTATGTCGGCGGTACGCATCGGTCCATATACATTGCACAACGGTTTGATTCTCGCCCCCATGGCGGGAGTCACCGACCAGCCCTTTCGTCAGCTGTGCAAGCGACTGGGCGCAGGGCTTGTAGTCTCGGAAATGGTTACCAGCGACATGAGTTTGTGGAACACCCGCAAATCGCGGATGCGCATGATCCACGAAGGTGATCCCGAGCCGCGCTCGGTCCAGATCGCCGGGGGTGATGCACAGATGCTGGCGGATGCGGCCCGGGCCAACGTTGAACTGGGCGCACAGATTATTGACATCAACATGGGCTGTCCGGCGAAGAAGGTCTGCAACAAGGCCGCCGGGTCCGCACTGTTGAAGGATGAAGCATTGGTGACCGAGATCCTGCAGGCCGTAGTGGCCGCAGTCGATGTGCCGGTTACCTTGAAGATCCGTACCGGCTGGGACCGGGACAACAAGAATGGTTTGACGGTGGCGAAGATCGCCGAGCAGGCGGGCATTACGGCGTTGGCGGTCCATGGCCGTACCCGAGCCGACCTGTACACCGGTGAAGCCGAGTACGACACCATCGCTGCGATCAAGCAGGCGGTGTCGATGCCGGTCTTCGCCAACGGCGACATCGATTCCCCTGAGAAGGCCCGGTACGTGCTCGACGCGACCGGTGCCGATGGCCTGCTGGTAGGCCGGGCCGCTCAGGGGCGGCCGTGGATTTTTCGTGAGATCGATCACTTCCTGCGTACCGGCGAAAAACTCCCGGCGCTGGAATTGATCGAGGTGGAACGCATTCTGCTAGAGCATCTGGCTGCGCTGCACGTCTTCTATGGAGACGTCATGGGCGTCCGTATCGCTCGAAAGCATGTGGGCTGGTATCTCGCAACCTTGCCGGGCGCCAGGGAGTTTCGCGCCCACTTCAATCGTTTGGAAGATACGGAAGCACAATGCGCCAACGTTCAGGGCTTCTTCGCCGAACGTTACAAGAGCCTGACAGGGGACGGAGAAGGGGTGGCCGCATGACGATGATGACCGAGACTTTAGTGAGTGGAACAACACCCGTGAGCGACAACGTGAATTTGAAACAGCACCTCAATACGCCGAGCGAAGAAGGTCAGACCCTTCGCGGGAGTGTCGAGAAGGCGCTGCACAATTATTTCGCCCACCTTGAGGGCGCTGCCGTCACGGATGTGTACAACCTGGTGCTCTCCGAAGTCGAGGCGCCCCTGCTCGAGTGCGTGATGAACTACGTCAAGGGCAACCAGACCAAGGCCAGCGAGCTGCTCGGGCTGAACCGAGGCACGCTGCGCAAGAAACTCAAGCAGTACGATTTGCTGTAAGCATTCAATCAAACCAGAAAGGCGCCCGCGTAAAAACGGTCGCCTTTTTTGCTGACTCCTTTGCTTTTGATGGAAATTGAAATGACCGACCAGACTACCCGCCTGCCGATCCGCCGCGCCTTGATCAGCGTTTCCGACAAGACCGGGATCCTCGAATTCGCCAAAGAGCTTGAAGCCCTGGGCGTCGAGATCCTCTCCACCGGCGGAACGTTCAAGCTGCTGCGCGACAACGGTGTTGCCGCAGTGGAAGTCGCGGATTACACCGGTTTCGCAGAAATGATGGACGGTCGGGTGAAAACCCTGCACCCGAAAATCCACGGCGGGATCCTCGGTCGTCGCGGTATCGATGACGCTATCATGAACGAGCACGGCATCAAGCCGATCGATCTGGTTGCGGTCAACCTGTACCCGTTCGAAGCCACCATCAACAAGCCAGGCTGCGACCTGCCGACCGCTATCGAAAACATCGACATCGGCGGCCCGACCATGGTCCGTTCGGCCGCAAAAAACCATAAAGATGTGGCCATCGTGGTCAACGCCAGCGACTACGCCAGCGTGCTGGAAAGCCTGAAGGCCGGCGGCCTGACCTACACTCAGCGTTTCGACCTGATGCTCAAGGCCTTCGAACACACCGCCGCCTACGACGGCATGATCGCCAACTACATGGGCACCGTGAACCAGGCTGCCGAGACCCTCAGCACTGAAGGTCGCAGCGAGTTCCCGCGCACCTTCAACAGCCAGTTCGTCAAGGCCCAGGAAATGCGCTACGGCGAGAACCCGCACCAGAGCGCGGCGTTCTACGTTGAAGCCAAGCCTGCCGAAGTCGGCATCGCCACCGCGACCCAACTGCAAGGCAAAGAACTGTCGTACAACAACGTGGCCGACACCGACGCCGCGCTGGAATGCGTGAAAAGCTTCGTCAAACCGGCTTGCGTGATCGTCAAGCACGCCAACCCGTGCGGCGTTGCGGTCAGCCCGGACGCCGAAGGCGGCATTCGTCAGGCTTACGAACTGGCTTATGCCACCGACACTGAATCGGCATTCGGCGGCATCATCGCGTTCAACCGCGAACTGGATGCTGAAACCGCCAAGGCCATCGTCGAGCGTCAGTTCGTCGAAGTGATCATCGCCCCGTCCGTGAGCGAAGAAGCCCGCGCCATTGTGGCCGCCAAAGCCAACGTGCGCCTGCTGGCCTGCGGCGAATGGTCGGCGGATCGCGCCGCTGCCTGGGACTACAAGCGCGTCAACGGCGGCTTGCTGGTACAGAGCCGCGACATCGGCATGATCGGCAGCGAAGACCTGAAAGTCGTGACCAAACGAGCGCCGACCGAACAGGAAATCAACGACCTGATCTTCGCCTGGAAAGTCGCCAAGTACGTTAAATCCAACGCCATTGTCTACGCCAAGAACCGTCAGACCATCGGCGTCGGCGCTGGCCAGATGAGCCGTGTGAACTCTGCGCGTATCGCCGCGATCAAGGCTGAACACGCCGGTTTGCAGGTGGCAGGCTCGGTGATGGCCTCCGATGCGTTCTTCCCGTTCCGCGACGGCCTGGACAACGCGGCCAAGGTTGGCATTACCGCAGTAATCCAGCCAGGCGGCTCGATGCGTGACGCTGAAGTGATTGCAGCGGCTGATGAAGCCGGCATCGCCATGGTCTTCACCGGCATGCGCCACTTCCGTCACTAAGTACGACGATCAACTGTGGGAGCTGGCCTGCCAGCGATAGCATCCCCTCGGCTTAGCTGATAAACCGAGTTGTTTGCATCGCCGGCAGGCCAGCTCCCACAGAAAAGCGTCCCTGCGGCGCTCAACAGAATTAGCGTCATCCGAGGTTTTTGAAATGAATGTTTTGATCATTGGCAGCGGTGGCCGTGAACACGCACTGGCCTGGAAAGTGGCTCAGGATCCGCGTGTGCAGAAAGTGTTCGTTGCCCCGGGCAACGCCGGCACCGCCATTGAAGCCAAGTGCGAGAACGTCGCTATCGACGTGCTGGCCCTTGAGCAGCTGGCAGATTTTGCCGAGAAGAACGTTTCCCTGACCATCGTCGGTCCGGAAGTGCCGCTGGTCGCAGGCGTCGTCGATCTGTTCCGCTCCCGTGGCCTGGATTGCTTCGGTCCGACGGCCGGCGCTGCCCAGCTGGAAGGTTCGAAAGCCTTCACCAAGGATTTCCTGGCGCGCCACAAGATCCCGACCGCCGACTACCAGAACTTCACCGAGATCGAGCCGGCCCTGGCTTATCTGCGTGAAAAAGGCGCACCGATCGTGATCAAGGCCGACGGCCTGGCCGCCGGTAAAGGCGTGATCGTTGCCATGACCCTGGCCGAAGCCGAAGACGCCGTGCGCGACATGCTCGCGGGCAATGCGTTCGGCGACGCCGGTTCGCGCGTGGTGATTGAAGAGTTCCTCGACGGCGAAGAAGCCAGCTTCATCGTCATGGTCGACGGCAAGAACGTGCTGCCGATGGCCACCAGCCAGGACCACAAACGCGTCGGCGACGGCGACACCGGTCCGAACACCGGCGGCATGGGCGCTTACTCCCCTGCCCCGGTGGTCACCGCTGACGTCCATCAACGGGTCATGGACCTGGTGATCTGGCCGACCGTGCGCGGCATGGCCGATGAAGGCAATGTCTACACCGGTTTCCTGTATGCCGGCCTGATGATCGACAAGGCTGGTAACCCAAAAGTTATCGAGTTCAACTGCCGTTTCGGTGATCCTGAGACCCAGCCGGTGATGCTGCGTTTGCAGTCGAGCCTGGTGTTGCTGGTCGAAGCGGCCCTGGCGCAAGCCCTGGACAAGGTCGAGGCGCAATGGGATCCACGTCCGAGCGTCGGCATTGTGTTGGCTGCGGGCGGTTATCCTGGCGACTACGCTAAAGGCGTTGCCATCAACGGTCTGGATGCAGCCGCGGCACTGGAAGGCAAAGTCTTCCACGCCGGCACGGCGCTCAAGGACGGTAACGTAGTAACGGCCGGTGGACGGGTGCTTTGCGCAACCGCCATGGGTGCCAGCGTTGATGCGGCACAGCAGCAGGCTTACAAACTGGCGGCAAAGATTGATTGGGAAGGCTGTTTCTATCGCAAGGACATTGGCTACCGTGCCATTGCCCGTGAGCGCGGCGAAAATCAGGAATAAGCGATCCGTTCGGCAGGGCTTGGGCTTCAGGCCCTTGCCGGACTGTTCCGGCGCCGCGCATAGTAATAATCTGGCATCAACCTACGAAGGGATTTCGCCGTGCGCTGGCTCAGGATTGCCATAGGTTTCACAGTCACGCTGTTGACCTTGCTCTGCATGCTCCCGGCCCAGGCCGCGCAAGGCAGTGGCTGGGCGGTATTGCTTGACGAACAGGGCGACCTGCAGCTGAGCGACATCCGCTCATCTCGCTATACCAATCAATTCAGCCCCATCGAACTCGACCGCCTCACCGCAGCCGAGCCTGAAGGTGCCTTGTGGCTGCGTTTCAGGTTGGCGCCCGGCAAGCACGAGCAATTGCTGCGAGTGTTCGCCCCCGACCTGTCGCGGCTCAATCTGTATGTGCTCGATGGCGACACGCTGATCGATCAATTGAACACTGGCACCGGGCAGCCCCAAGCTGACCGCCCCCTGCCCAGCAGCGATTTCATGTTGCCGCTGCCGCAAAGCGACAAACCCCTCGACGTCTACCTGCGGCTGGTGTCCGATCACCAGTTGCGGCCGTATATCACCCTGCAATCGGCGATCATGACCGCGGCCAATCAGAACCAGATGCTGATCTACGGCCTGCTGTTCGGTTGTATCGGCATGCTGATCCTGCACAACCTCGTCCGCTATGCCTACACCCGCTCGCGCAGCAGCCTCTGGCTGGCCGGATGCGAAGCCTTGTTGATGCTCAGCCTGTTGCTGTTGCTGAATCTGGCAGGGCCCTGGCTACCCAACTGGCACGCGGTGCAGACGCCCGGCGCGTATCTCGCCTTGCTGATGACGGCGCCGTGCGGCCTGATGTTCGCCTATCGTTTCTTCGCCCCGCTCGGCTCGCACCCGCTGAACAAGCTGTTGCTGGGCGACATTCTGTTCATCGTGGTCTGCGGCTTGCTGCTGTTGTTCGTCAACACGCTGCCGCTGAACATCATTACCTATGCCCTGGTCGCCCTGGCGGGCCTGAGCATGTTGTTCGTCGGCGCCTATCATTGGCAAAAAGGCTATCGCCCGGCGCGCCTGTTCGTGGCGGCGATGGTGGTGTTCAACATCGGCACGCTGATCATCCTGCCGGCGCTGTTGGGGCTGACCCTGGTCGCGCCTCAAGGCTTGATCATGACGCTGCTGGCGTTCATCTGCATCAGTGGCCTGTTGATGAGCATTGCGCTGGGCGAACGTCAACGCAGCATCACCGAAGACCGCTTCAGTGTCAGCCGCGACCTGGCGGCCAGCAATGCCGAGATCAACGCCAAGGCCGAATTCCTGGCGAAAATCAGCCACGAAATCCGCACCCCGATGAACGGCGTGCTGGGCATGACCGAGCTGTTGTTGGGCACGCCACTGTCGGTCAAGCAGCGTGACTACGTGCAGACCATCCACAGCGCCGGCAATGAACTGCTGACCCTGATCAACGAGATTCTCGACATCTCCAAGCTCGAGTCCGGGCAGATCGAACTGGACGATGTGCAGTTCGATCTCAACGCCTTGATCGAAGACTGCCTGAGCATCTTCCGCGCCAAGGCCGAACAGCAGAACGTCGAGCTGATCAGCTTCATCCAGCCGCAAGTGCCGCGTGTCATCAGCGGTGACCCGACGCGCCTGCGCCAGACCTTGCTGAGCCTGCTGGAAAACGCCCTGAAAAAAACCGACGAGGGCGAAATCCTGATCGTCGTCGCCCTCGACGAACGCAGCGCCAAACCGCGCCTGCGCATCGCCGTGCAGGACAGCGGCGTGCCGATGGAGGCCGAAGAACGCGACGCCCTGATGCACGCCGAACTGCACAGCAAACACTTCCTCTCGGCGACCAGCCTGGGCGGCAATCTGGGGCTGGTGATTGCCCGTCAGTTGATCCGCTTGATGCAAGGGGAGTTCGGTATCAAGAGCGGCGCCAACCAGGGCAGCACCTTGTGGCTGACCCTGCCCCTGGACCCTGATCGTCTCGAACACCCGACCTCCGACCTCGATGGGCCGCTGCAAGGTGCGCGGGTGCTGGTGGTGGACGATAACGACACCTGCCGCAAAGTGCTGGTGCAACAGTGCAGCGCCTGGGGCCTGAACGTCAGCGCCGTGCCATCCGGCAAAGAGGCTTTGGCGCTGCTGCGCACCAAGGCTCACCTGCGTGACTATTTCGACGTGGTCCTGCTGGACCAGAACATGCCCGGCATGACCGGCATGCAACTGGCGGCCAAGATCAAGGAAGACCCGAGCCTGAACCACGACATCCTGCTGATCATGCTCACCGGCATCAGCAACGCGCCGAGCAAGATCATCGCGCGCAATTCCGGGATCAAGCGCATCCTCGCCAAACCGGTGGCCGGCTACACCCTCAAGACCACCCTGGCCGACGAGCTGAACCAACGCAACAAGGGCCCGGCCGTCTCGCCGCACCTGCCCACAGGCCCGACACTTCCGGTCAAGGTCCCGAGTGATTTCCGTATCCTGGTCGCCGAGGACAACAACATCTCGACCAAGGTGATTCGCGGCATGCTCGGCAAGCTCAACCTGCAACCCGACACCGCCAGCAATGGTGAAGAAGCCTTGCAAGCGATGAAAGCCCAGCGTTACGACCTGGTCCTGATGGACTGTGAAATGCCGATCCTCGATGGCTTCTCTGCCACCCAGCAGTTACGTGCCTGGGAAGTCGGCAATCAGCGGATTCGCACCCCGGTGGTGGCATTGACCGCACACATCCTTGCCGAGCACAAAGAGCGCGCGCGCCAGGCCGGCATGGACGGGCACATGGCCAAACCGGTCGAGCTTTCGCAGTTGCGTGACCTGATCGAGCATTGGGTTGCACAACGTGACCAGCAGAATCGGGCGACGGCGCCTACCTCTTGAGCCGACAGCCCACGCAACGCCTGATAGACTCCCCCTCGACTTCCCCAGACTGTGAGCCTGCACCATGCTCCATGTGTTGTTCAGCGTTTACCTGAAGATGCTGGTGCTCTATAGCCCGTTCTTCGTGTTGTCCTGCTTCATCAGTCTGACCCGCGGTTATTCACGCAAGGAACAGCGTCGACTCGCCTGGAAAGTGGCCACCGCCACACTGGTGTCCAGCGTCTTGCTATACCTGTTCGGACGGGTGATTTTCAGCGTCTTCGGCATCACCGTGGACGCGTTCCGCATTGGCGCCGGCAGCGTGCTGTTTATCTCGGCGCTGGGTATGGCCCAAGGCAAGTCGGCGGTGCAGACCGACAATGTGCAGCAGGACGTTACCATCGTCCCGCTGACCATCCCCCTGACCGTCGGCCCCGGCACCATCGGTGCCTTGCTGGTGATGGGCGTCAGTCAGCCGCATTGGGACGACAAGCTCACGGCAATTCTCAGTATTGCCCTCGCCAGTTTCACGGTTGGCGTGGTGCTGTATCTGTCGAACCGGATCGAGCGGATTCTCGGTGACCAAGGCTTGCAGATCGTCAGCCGGTTGATGGGTTTGTTTGTCTGCGCACTCGCGGCGCAGATCATCTTTACCGGGGTCAAGGGCTATCTGGTTCCCTGAATGAAGCCAGGCCGAAGGTTAAAAACCCTCGGCCTGGCTTTGCGAATCGATTGTGAGAAATCGATTTCGGTACATTGAACAGGGCGCCGTTCCACTCACCACAGCACCGCTGTCTTCCCTGCACGCTAAAAAGAGGTCAATGGCATTACACCGTTGGCCGAATTTACTTAACTGATTGAATTCTTGCGTCGTTGAAACCTTTTGCTCAGCGCCGCCTTGTAATGCTGCCCGAGGTATTCTTCCAGTTCCTTCTTGATTGCCGAGTAACGAAGTGGATTAAAGGTCATGTAGGAGCTGCCACGGAAAATCTCCACACCTGAAGTTTCCCAGTTAAAAAATACAGGGTCTTTTTTGTCACTTTGATCGACGCAATCAATCGACGTCAACGAAGTAATAATAATACCGCTTTCCAGTTGGTCACAGGGCATTACCGCCAGCCTGACACCTTCCTTTTTAACAACTTCACTGCTAAACAATTTGATTGCTTCAGGCTCTTTTTTCAGCGCATCCAATGCAGTGTCAGCAATTACGCCCAGTGCTGAGACACCAGGAATCGCCGCTTTTGCAGCATCAACACCCGCCCTGACGATATCGGTAACAATGTTATCCATTGTTAATTGAGCGGTACTCTTCTTATAAGAGGTATACCCAGAGTCAGCGACTAAACAACCGGCTTCGTCCATGCACTGCAGGAAAGCCAGATACCAGCCTTTTGGTTCACCAGATGGAACTTCGTAGCTTGCCTCCAGCTTTGCGAACTTGATCAGACTCTCAATAATCGCCATGTTCTCAAGAGAAATATTTGCGCCATAGCCCACGAGTGTTTCAGCCAAAACCACTGCATCAAGCTCTTTGGTTGGACTATCGACAGAGGCACTTACCGCAAGGCGTTTTACGCGGCGGACCGCTGGCTGCACTATCTGGCGCTTACTAATGCGCGCCCTTACTAAAGCAGTACTTTCTTCAATGCTAATAGTACTTTCCATAATATCCATATTCATTATTCCTTTCGTGGTTTATAGAGCCCTCAAGGGCACCGTTAGAATTTAGCGCAGCGCTCCCCCCCTAACAAACCGAATTTGAATTCCACATATGTACAACGACAACCAGCCCACCGAAAAATAAATAAAATCAAATCCGAGAAACATATTCAGCGCACATTCCTGACACTATTTTACCTAGCCCACTGTAATCTGCATAAGCGACACACCACACTCACACATTTTAAACCAACCCCATTTACCAAGAGTGACTTATGCACAATCAAACACCCGCCGGAGTGCTGACACACCACAATCTTATCTCGTGCATCGGCGAACTATCCCTGCAAGACCTTGATGATTTAACAGACTGCACACGGCTTTCAACAAGGTCGGCCGACCTTGCTTACAATCGCTTCGGCAACTCACAAGTCTGGCTGGAAGAATATGTACGCACCTTGATGTTTTTGGGCTGGTCGCTCCACGAAGGCGCCATCACGACACGCACTCGCGCTACTGTTTCCGGGAGCATTGCCGAATTTCTGGTGCAAAGCGCGCGAACCATAAATCCCAGGCAGGGCAATGCCATGATTGACACCCTGGATGCATTGAAGTCGGATAAGCCCGCCGTGCTCTCACTGGATAACGAAAGCCTTAAAGGGCGGCGTTTCCAGGTGGCTCCATCCCGATACGATTCAAGTGGGAATCTTCATTTGGCCATTTTTAATCTTGAGCTGGTTGCCGATGCCGAACGAAACAGTTTTATGTTTTGGCCTTGGGAGAATCAGTCAGCAAAGCTCGTGCAGCAGAGTGCGTTTCTTAAACTGAATAGACATGTACTCGACACGAAAAGGCCACTCATGGCGACTAAACTCCGCGACCAGATCATGAATCGATTTGCTTTGCGCAGGCAGCCATAATCGACCGGAAAACGCTGTTACGCAGCGGAAACAAAAACGCCCCGGAAGGGGCGTTTTTACTCAAGTAATCAGCCAGGGAACGCTAACATCCTAATTAGCCGGTTCCGCGATCACCTCGAGCTGATAATTCGACATCAGCTCCGTTAACGTTGCACTGCCGGCAGCGCCCTTTTGCTTGAGCAACTCAGTCACTATTTGCGAAACCGCACACGATCGATAGCCATTGAGCGTAAGGAACACATCACCACGCAGCCCGACATCCTTTGAGTAAACGCCGCGAAAGATCAGGCTGTGCCCGCTGTCCAGGCCGTTCATCACCAAATGTTCTTCAACCAGGCTGACCCATAGCTGATCCATGACTGAGGCGTCCAGAATCAGTTTCCCCGGAATCAAGGGTGGACGCTCAAGCGGATAACGACAATCGACGATGACCGATTCAAGTTTCATCCAGGCCGCTCGGGTCAACCGGCTGGTCGTTGCCCCTTGCCCCATTTTGAGCACCAGGATGCTGACATCATCGGCAATCAACGGCAGAAGGTCGTTGGCAGTCTTCGGTCCCTCGACCACCAGCACTTCGGCATTTCGCTGGACATAGTCGAGCGGCCCGACCGAGCTATTCTGCGGATAGGTGTGCAAAAGACCATCCTCGCTTTCGTGCAGCATCACACTGGTTTGATTCCGGGTGCCCACCAGCGTGTATTGCGCCGTAATGGCGGCTTTCGGAATCCGGATCAATCGCCCGGTCCGGACCACATACCATTGAAGGCTCTCAGGGTCTTTGACGGACAGGAAATCGGCGCATCGATGTTCGTTCGCCAGCGCCGCCAACGCCCCACTCAATGGGCCTTCCAGTGTCGTGACCCAGCGGCTGTCCACACCCGTCATCTGCACCGGTTGGTTGTGCTGTAAATCCACTTCGATACCATCAAGCGTCGTTGCCCTCAGGCCCGCGCCCTCCGGCTTCACGTCGGAAAAGACCCTGGGCGCCCACTCCTGCACCGGGGCGGGCAATGCCTGCGGTTGCAAAAGCCTGGTGCCCTGGCCGAATGCAGCGTTCAAGTGTTTCGTATCGATAAAGCGCTGGCTGAAAATCTTTCCCGTAGAAAGATCGAACAACCAAGCGGCCTGATTGTCTGGGGCGATACTCAGCAACCGCACTTCTTTGCCATGGCCAAGATCCGCGAGCAACAGCCGATCCTCCAGGTACCAGGCGCACAAACCGGCGTCCCCAGTAAAGTTGGTCAACCCAACGAGGGCGAAACTCGACACCGGGTACTGCGTCGACACCGCTGGCAGGTCGGACCACCACCGGGTTCGATCCTCGAACCAGGTTTCGCTCAGTCCGCCCAGGCGCAGAGACCCGTCCGGCGTCATATTGAAGAACAGGCCGGAATCGGTCAGGGCGAGATGCCCGTGCTCAACGGCGACAACATTTTTCAGTCCCGCGGGTGAAATTTCTCTGGAAGACCATTGCACAAGCCCTTCGACCATCGACCTTTGCTGTCGCACAAGGCTGTTAATGTCCTTGTCATAAGTCACGAACACTTCGCCCTCGGCACCTGAGGGAGCTATCAGCAAAAGAGAGTTCAGGGCCTTGATCGAATCCTTCCATCCCCGCGCATGGTGACGCCGGGCAGCTGCACGGATGATCAACCCGTCAACATCGCGGACCCAGACCAGATCACGCTGTTTGTCTTCCAACTGCCAACAAATCGAAACCAGCGCACCGGGGCGCCAATTCACGGTATCGATGGAATTGGCCGGCAACACATAATTGCCCAGTACCTGCGTCCAGTCCGTCAGCGTGTCGGCCTCCAAAGCAGCCTGCAAAGCAGGATCCTGACCGAGAGTGATCGAGCCGAGTATCACTGCACGCTCATGGATAAGGAAGGTCAGCTCATCGTGCCGGCCGTCGTTTGGAGTGGACTGCTGAACAACCTGAATGCCGCCGCTGGCCACAGCCTCACAGCGGACAATGTTCAAACCCTCTCTGACAAGCAAACGATAGCGTTGAACCAGCGTGCCGGTGATCGCGTCGACCTGCCAGACATCGAAACCGTCGGGGTGATAGAAATAGGCCGAGCCGTTGACCACGGCTCCCAGCACTGCCTCATCGGCCAACAGGACATTCGGGTCACGGATATACAGAAAACGGTCCTGAGCCGAGTCGTAATACGCGGCCACCGTCCTCGGTTCGTCCGGCTTTTCAAATGGCACCACAAAGTTGTGAACGGGGGTATAAGGCATCGCCAGTCGATGTTCACGGGCCAATGACTTGAAGTGATCCAGCAACGCTTGCTCCCCGAGCTGCGGATCGGCCTCTACTTCGACCACCTCCAGTTTCAGCGCAACAAGATCAACGCGCATGATTGTGTTCCCCGCAAGCTTGAGCAACACCTCGTGAACGCCGCTACCGGTGAACTTCACACCCAACGTAGCCGAAACGAGGCTACCCTCAGGGGCTACCAGAATGTCTGACTCCGCCAACCAGGGAGCCTGCAGTACCCAGCGCATGGCTACGTGACCGGGCGCGTTGAGCTCAACGTTCACCCCGGGATTGAGCAGCACGGAACAGTGGGCACCGGCCCCTTCTATCCGGTAGGAAATCAGGCCGTGCCATGACTTCGGCAGAGCCGGCACGACCAGCGAGCGTTTGATGTTGTCGAGACGAACCTTGAACACCGTGGGTTTGTAGACAGGGTTCAGCCGGTTGACCACGTACTCGCCGGGAAACGAGTAGAACGAAAACAGAAACTGCCAGTGTCCCTGATCATTCTTTTTCTCCAGCCGACGTGCCGTATCGAAGCCGCCGGCATGACGGAACGTGACAAACGGCAGCAGCTTGTACTCATAGCCGTACCAGGTTTTTGGAGTGCCGGGCAAAACGATCGGCTGCCCAGGCCGCGGTGAAAAAGACGCCGAGTCGGGTAAGCCAAGGCCGACACGAATATCGATGGCGCGGTTGTAATCCACATCGAAATCCGGAACCCCTAAATGGTCGCGAAGCGGGAACAGTTTCGGGCTGTCAAAACGGACTGTCGATGCGCGCAGATCAAGATCGGCGAAGACCAGCAGGGGATGCGCAATCCAGGCATTCGAGACTGTGTCCAGACGATAACCGCCCTGTAGATAAGCCCTTTCCAGCCCCTCAAAAAACAGGGCAACCTCTTTGGCTTCCCCGGCAATGGTGGCAAACCCTTCGGCCAGCGCAGCGACGCCCACCGCCAACCCACCCAGAATCACCCCGACACCGCCCAACACCGCAGACACAGTACCCGCGCCCGCCAATGCCGCACCCAGCCCGGCGGCACCCAACACGACGCTTGCGGAGTCGAACGCCAGTTGCGTCCCGAACTGCGCCTTTTCAATGTCATTAGTGGCATGGCTCAACTGGTAAATATCAAACCCGACATTCACCATCCCCAACACCGTACCGACGCCTTCATTGGCCACATGACCCAACGCCTTTTGTACCAACGGCGCACTGGTGCGGGCGATCAGCTTTTCATCGTCCAGTGCCTGACGCACCAGTGTCACCACACCAATCACATCCACTACGTTGCCGTGTACCAGCTGGGCGTAGTTGACGTAGGCATGCAAGCGAATGGCAGTGGTCAGGGCCTTGTCACCACCGCTGGCCGCGCCTTCATGATGGCGCAGTGCGTTCATCAAGGCTTGCACGGTGAAACCGGCATTGAGCGTATGGATGCTACCGGCGTCCGTGGGGTCAGGCGAGCCGACCGTCTCATGCGGTTGCGCTGCCAACGCATGGAAGGTGTCCGAGAGGTAGTTCTTGATCCTCAGGAACCGCGGATCCTCGGTGGTGACATGCACAAGGGTCTGCGCTGGATCGGTATCGACCAGACTGATTTTGTACTCGCCTGCCGGAGTGATCTCCAATGTCTCGAACAACGCAACGGCACCCGACGACAGTCCGTGTTGCTCCTGCAACTGGCGTGTTGCCTGCGCGATCTGTCCGCCCCACCAGTGGGCGTCCAGTTCCAGTAACGAACTGCCCAGCACCCCGTTATTGACCAGCGACTGCCCTCGCGCGCTGGCCAGTCGCTGCCTTGTCCGGGGCGCTTGTTCTGGCAGGCTGCCCGAGTCGGAAAGACTCGACACTCGGACACCCGATGACAGTACCTTTGCATTGAGTCGAGCGGCGTCGAGTTCAATCAAATCAAAGGTCGGACGAGCTGGCTCGCCGTAAGCAGCGTAAGGCCCTGCCATTTCTTGATGAACGAAAAAATGGGTCAACGCTGCGCTGAGCGCTTGAGCAGTATCGAACTCGAAAACGCCAAAATTCGGATCATAGAAATGATAGGTACTGCGCTCGCCTACGAAACTTTTAGCCAGCAGCATCGAGTGGTTATCCGAGTTGAGCATCAACGTGCCGCTGCCGGTTTTCCTTTCAAGCGCCGTGATCACCTGTGCCAGATCGGAGCGCACCACCGGCCCGCCGAGCTCATGCACGTCGACATCGCGAAGCTCTTCGAGCGTACTGACGAATGCATTCGAATCGCGGCTCTCGGGTTCAATGACCGCCAGGTAAAACCGCTCACGAAGAATGTTGCCCGCATCGCGCCCCTTGCTGATCGCCGCCGCCATGGCCAATGCCAATGGGTAGCAACGCCCGGCGATCCGGTCACCGGCGCCCATCAGCAACAAGTCCTGTGGCACCAGCTTGAAGCTGCCTTGATCGAAGCTTTCCAACACGTCGGTCATGCGCTCGCTGATGCGGTCGCGGAATTCGAGTTTTGCCACCTGCTGAATCCGGGCGACCTGGCGCCCCCACTGCCGCAAGGTCAGAGATTGCTCCAACGCCTGTTTCTTCAGCTCGATACTGGTCTCGGACAACGCGACAGTGGGAATCGAGGCACTGGCCAGACCGGCAACGAACGTTGGGGGATTTTCTTTGAACAGCTCCCGCTCAATGGCTCCGTAACGGTGTGACACGCCCAGTTCAGACACGTGGTTGGCAAGGTTCTCCAGCCGTGCGCGAACCTGATCAAAGCTGCGTTGATCCATGGCTCGCGCCCCCAGTATCGAGCCGATCAGTAACCGTTGCCGGGGGTCAAGCTGCTTAACCTGCAAAGTCCCTCGGCCAATGCGGTGAAGCAACTCATCCAGAGGCAAATCCCCGGTGGCCGGCTCACCGACCAACGACGGCGGTAGCGCGATCTCCTGCGCAAGGATGGATTGACGCTCGTCAAAACCCAGCGGCAACGGCTTGTCGAACGTCACCTCACCCGTGGTCCGCCGACTCATCGCTTGCCAAAAGGGTTCGCCAAGGTGGTGCGCCAGGGATTGCAGCAACTCGGTCGACAACACATGTCGACCCTCGATGATTGGCCAGCCTTGGTCGAAATGGATCGTCTGACTCTTTAACAACTGATCCACTTTACCTACGTAACGCGCTTTGAATTGTCCGGCCTCCCAACGTTTTTTTTCGTTCTTGAGCCATTCGACGGTGTCACTTTCGTTTTCTTTCCAGGAGTGATCCTGCTCCTCCTCGGTGGCAAGGTTCACCGTGGCGGTGGAGTCAATAGCCACGTCCGCACGCCAGGCAACCGCGGCACGAGGGGTGAAGTGCAGTTTGGCGTAATCCCCGAGCGCATCACGCATCGCGGCGGGCCCGGTCAGATAGATGGTCACTTCGCTTTGGGGGCGAATGCCGTCACTGTAGTAAGTCGCTGCGGCTTGAATCAAAAAAGTGAGGGCGAGTTCTTCTTCCGGCGAAAGAACATCCAGCGGGCCAAATGTTCTCTCAACCACCTCCCGTGCAAAACCACTCATGGTCTCGGCATCGATCAACGCGATCTGGTTCTCGATGGCCAAGCGGGCCGTAGCGTCGACAATCTCATAGTTGAGTTTGTAGCGGTCGATCACGGCACTCAACATTGTCGATCCGGGATGAGCCATGAGAAACGCATTACTCAGGCTGCTCCGCTCGGCAACCGCTCGCAGTCCATCCGGACGAACAAGGCGTTCTGAAGGCGTGCGAAAGACATTATTCAACTGTGGGCGACTTTTAGCGAAACGCTCCAGCGCCGGGCGATGTTCGACAGGAATGCGCCCAAAGTAATCGGTGTACTTGCTTCTTGATGCCTCACGACCCGGCATCCATTGCGGGTTTTTATCCAGCAACAACTGCATTATGCCCAGGCGCGCATCAGTGCCGAATTGACTGATATCCACATCACCCAGCTTCTCAAGAAGCGGTGGCAGGTTATCGACATCCGCATAGCTTCCGCCTTCGGCCATCAAGGCCTCAATGCGCACCACATCGGAGGCCGCGGCAAAGTTGCCTCGCAGACTGATTTCCCGTTGGTAAATGGCCTGCATGTGCAACGGTGTTTCATTGGCTGCAAGATCACGGAGTTCCACGCCGGCCTCGCCCATGGCCGAGAGACTCTGGCGATTCTTTTCCCACAACGCTTTCAAGGTCGTTTCATTCTGGCCATACCCACGGACCAGAAGATCAATTCGCGCCTCATCAGCGCTAACACCGCGCTCTACCGCTTTGTTGATATGGGTGAACATTTGTTGTTTGAGAACAATCGCCCGTTCCTCATACTTATCAACAAGATCAAGATACGATTCGCTGCCATGCCCGCCATTAACCATCGCATCGGCCTTGGCGGCCTCGACAATGATCCGGTTGGTCTCATAGGCCAGTAAGGCGTCGTTGTCGTACCAGAGTTTGACGGTATAGCCCTGCCCGGCCAGCACCTTGTTCCAGACATTGATGTAGTCGCGCTGGATAGCGCCGATGCCACCGCCAAGCCAGACGAAGTGTAGATTTTTCGGCACTTCGATAGCCGCGGCACTCAGCTGTACAACGCTGCTGGACAGGCGTTCCTGAAAGCCTTCGACCCTGTTTCGGATCTCGGCCAGACCCGGAACAACGTCGCCTGGCTGTGCCGTTGGCCGTTCCATTTCCGCGGCGCGTCGACGTCGGCGCCCGGGTTCAACAAAAGATCCGAGGGCTTCGCGCAGCAAACCCAATGGGGTCAGCATCCTCGGAAAATCGAGTACCGCGATACAAGCGAAGTAGTATCGAAATACCGCGTCGTATTCGTCTGTACCTTTATGTTTCTGTAACGCCTGTTCAAGCTCGGACAGTTTAAACAGATCAATAAAATTGACGTAGCCGTGCACGTGACGAGCTGCTTGCTCACCCATAAAGAGACTTCCCTGTAAAAATAAAAAATGACCGGCCGTTATAAAAGCGGCCTCAAGAGGAGGCCGCAAAACACTCACGGAAATGGCGTGTCGCGTATCAACGAGTGTATTGACCCAATGGCCGCACCCGGTTTGTTCAGACCGAGTTCAACTTCTCGACGAGCACCTTGAGTTCAAGGCTGCTTTCGCCCTGATCGAACAGGGTTTGCCACAGCTCATGGACGCCGACCTCAAGCGTACCGCCAAGGACTTGCACACTCAGTTTCAGCGACTGGGTCAATGCCCAATCCTCAGATTGAGCCGAACGGAAAACAAGGCTGCTGCCGTTGTCCGGATCGGTGAACAGCAGGTGCGTGTCCGCCCTGTCGACACGCCAGTCATCCTGCGCCCCGGTTGCCAGAATCAGGCGCGTGGACATTGCGTCAACGCCAGGCCAGTCAGTGCAATCAACCACAATGCAATCGAAGTGCTGCCAGGCAGAGTCCGACACGTGATAAATCGACCCCGTGACCGCGCCTCCCAGAATCACTGTGCTGACACCGTCGGGCACCAGGGCCAGAAGGTCTTTCACCTCTCCCGCCACCTCCAGTGTCATGACATCCCCCTCACGGCTGGCCTTGTTCGCTGCAACCCACAGAACCTCTTTGGTATTGCGGTTGAAGATCAAGCCCTCCACCGGATCAAACAGCAGCGGAACACTCCCTCGCTGGGTTCCGAGGAAGTTCGCCCACTGTCCGTCGGCCCTGCCGGAAACCTCAAATACACGATTGAGTTCAGGCACGTAATAAGCATAACGGCCGGTCGAGTACCCGATCGGCAGGTAAGGTGCATGGGCCTGACCGGACACCAGGTTTTTCAGGCGTTCAGTCAGCGCTTCCGTCGACTCCATGTAACGATAGGACCAGGCGTTCTCGACACTGACAATCCGGGCCGGTTCGCCTTCAATCAGTTCGAGATTGACCCCCTCACGGGTACGGCCACGCAACCCGGTGCCATAGGGCAGCACTTGCGAAAATGTCCATGGCCCCCACACTTTTTCCGGTCTTGGGAGCGCGTCAGCATTGATCAACCGCCTGCCGCTGCCAAACGCGCGGCTCAACTGCTCAGGTTCGATGAACGCCTGACGGTAGAGGTGGCCGGTGCTCAGGCCGAGTAACCAGGCGTGCTTGCCATCACGAGTGACGGACAGCAGACGGCAACCCTTTTCAGCCGCGATATCCGCTATCAACAGCTTGTTGCTCAGATAACGCGCGAAGACAGGCAACTGGCCGGTGATGTCCGACAGTCCGGAGAGCGAAATCAGCGAAACCGCATACTCCTTGCCAAGGGTTTCCAGACCGCTCATCCACATCGGATGAGCATCCAGCCACTCCCCCGTCACGCCGTCCAGGAAAAAGCTCGCGTCCTGGCGAACGTCAAACATCAACCCGGACTCGTTGACGACCAGATACCCGCCGTCGCTGATCCTGAGCATGACGCTGCCGGGTATCGGAACCCGTTGCGCCTCATTGCCGGTAAAGGGCTGATGATAGAGGTGTTGACTGAGCGCATCGTGAAAAAGGAACGCTGTGGCGTCCGGGTCATTGGGTGGTAGCAGGCTCAATTGAGGTTGCGCCGCAGCGGTTTCGCTGACGGGCAGGTGCGGCGTCAACACTTGGTGACTCTGACCGTTGATCCATCTTGGCAGCGACGGCTTGCCGAGGTCGCCTGACGTCACCGTCACAAAGGACGCAGGTTTCCAGGACGCTTGCCCTTCGGTGCCGTCGACATCAGCGGCGACCAGCATATCGAGCTGCTGTAACAGGGCAACGACATCTTTCAACGTATCAAAATAGTCAGGAGGTTCGCTCGACACCGATACCAATGTGATTTCCAGGCCATGAATCAGATAAACCACCAGGTAACGCTGGGTCTTGGTCAGGCGCACCCGTTGGGTCACTTGAACGACGCCGGCCCCCCGATCCAGGCAACCGATGATCTGTGCCTCCTCACTTCCCCGGTTGAAGACGCTGTAGCGCCAGGTGGTCAAACCCGTGATGGCATTGACTCGCCATATCAGGGACTGGTCCGGGTGATAGAAATAAGCGTGATCGTCTTGCACCCCGGCCAGTTGCAGTTTGTCGCTGACGGAGCCCAGGAATTGGCGGCCATAAACGAACCGCTCTTTAGCCACTTCGTACCAACCCACGGTGTATTGCGGTTTTTCCAGATTGCCAAAAGGCAGCAAAAACTTGCCCGCAGGTATCAGAGCATTGGTTATGCGCTGCTGCCGGTGAAGCACTTTCAAACGGTCAAGTTCAGCCTGCGAGTAACGTCCGTCGGCCGCCTGAAGTGATGCCAGATTCAGTTGCCGGTGTTCGCGGTCAACGCGGTAGGTTTCGAGGTTTTTTGTTCGAACATATACTTCGGTGCCGGTATCGATGCTCAGCTCAATACCGTCGATGTTCAATCCCGCGTCGCCGATACTGACTTGTTGTGGTGTGATCCAGTCGGCGATCAACACCCAGCTCACCGCCTCGTCACCCGGGCGCGCACTGAGTTGGACCGCCACGAGCCCTGGCCTGAGTGCGAGTGAGTAAGCCCCCCTCATCGTGTCGATACGGTAAGAAACCTTGCCCCTCATCTCTCGCGGTAATTCAGGAACGTACAGCGCCCGCGTTTCATTTCCTACGCGCACGGTAATGATCGTGGGCTCATAAACAGGATTGAGTTTGTAGAGGATGTGCGGGAAAGGTCTGGCGTGGGTGAAGTAGAAACCTTCTTCCCTGGCCTCAAGATCCCGTAAAACGTCATATTGTGGATACGATTTACGGGGCAGGAGGGATAAGCTGCCGACCACGCTCAAGAGCAGGTCGCTCCACTCAAAGACTTCCGGATCGGAACCCAGCTGATACTCATAACCGTAATAGCACGTGGGTGTACCCGGAAGCAGCAAGGCCGAATCTGCCGTGACAGCGTTGAATCGACCATGAACGCGCGGGCCGGGAATCGCGACCTGTTTTGGCAGCCCCATGCTTTCGCGAACAATAATGGCGTTCTGTTTGTTGCCATCGGGCCGCGGGAGCCCTGAGCCACCCAAAGAGCGAAAGAGCCCCTGACTGCCGAACACCATCACCCCTTCGCGAAGATCAAGCATCTCCACCACCGACTCGGGCGTTATCGATACAACCCCCTCCTTGACCGAAAACGCCTGCGGGCTATACGCCGTTTTGAACCGGGTAAACAGTTCGGCCACTTTCTCGGCCTTGTCCATGATTTGTCCGAGATTGCCGGCAATCGCCGTGACGCCGATGCCGATACCCAGCAGCGGCACCGACAAGAACCCTGCGACTGCACCTGCTGTCCCGCCGACCACCAGCGCGACGCCATCGAGCACAACCGCACTGACATCGAACAACAGCTGAGTGCCGAAACGCGCTTTTTGTTCGTGGTTTTCTGCGTTGTAGAGCTCATAAATATCAAAACCGATATTGACCACGCCCAACACCTGCCCCAACCCCGGGCCGGCGACACGCGTCAGCAGCCGCCCGCCCGCCGAAGCCGTCCTGACGGCGATCGCTCGCTCGGCAGTCACCAGCTGGCGAATCAGGTTCGCCATTTGCAGCGTGTCGAGCGCGATACCGTGGGCTAACTGCGCGTAACCCAGGTAGCCATGAAGACGAACGGCGACGGCCAGGTTCGACTCTGTTCCAGGCGACGCATTGTGGTCGCGATTGCGAAGTTCGGTGATCAACGCCTGGAAACCAAACGCAAAACTCAGCCGGCTACCCTCGGAAACATCCGTCGGATCGACAGGTTTATGTCCATCGCCGGGGCCCGCCAGGTACTCGATACTCTTGTCCAGAAACGATTTGATCTGCTTGAGGAACGGCTCTTTGGTTGTCACCTCGCGGATTCGTTGCGTTTTGACATCCATGAACGACAGTGTGTAGCCGTCATCCGGTTGGGCTTGCAGGGTGGCGAATACGGGAACGTACTCACTCCCCAGCTCATTCGCCGCTCTCACTCGGTTTGTGACCTGATCCATCTTCGTCGCCCAGACGCTGGCATCCCTTTCGGACAGGCCACGTCCCAATCGAGCGTTTTCGGACAGCGCGCGCGTGCGCAATTGGGCGTGATGAGACCACGGCGCGACGCTTTTTCCCGAGCTCAAGGATTCATTGCCCAACAGCGTCGATACTTGCAGTTTCGATGGCAGGTGCTTGCTGGCAAGGCGCTTGCCATCCAGTTCAATCACATTGAAAGGTGAGCGATTCGTTGACTCGATCGCATACTGCCTGGCCAGGTCAGACGTGCTGAACAGTGTCTTCATGCCAAGCTTGAGATGGTCTAACCGATCAAAACCGAAGACACCAAAATTGGGATCGTAGAAAGACCAGCTACTGTGTTCGGCCGTCCCGGTCCTGGCCACCATCATCGAATGGTTTTCGGTATTGAGCATCAACGTGCAAGGTGCGGATTTAGCCGCCAACGTCTCGAAGATTCCGTCGAAACTCAACGCGCCGAGCTTGTCGCCAAAATCGGACTGGGGGATGGCGCGTAAATCGTCGAGCGCCTGAAGAAAGGCATGGGTATCACTTTCACTGGGCGAGAAATGCGCATTGGCCAATCTGCCGCTCAGTGCCTGTACGGCTTCGCGGCCCTGATGAGTCGCCGCCGCCATCAGCAGCGCCAGTGGATAACAACGCCTGCCGGGGTCGCCGTCGCCCCTGACCAGCAAACCCTGCGGCATCAATTTGGCCATTGACGCGCCCGCCTCCAGGAGTGTTGTACGCACCGAGGCACTGCGCTGAAGAATGTAGGTGCGCAGCTCGTACTCAGTCTGGTGTCTGATGCGAGCCACGCGCTCGCCCCATTGCCGAAGCGTCAGCGGTTTCTCGAATGAAAGAACCTTAAGTACCTGAGCGCTTTCCCTGGAGGGCTCAAACGGCGCTTTGACAGCGGCAAACGCCGCTTCGAACGCGGGGCTTTTCAACGTGAGCAACACCTGTTCGATCGCCATGTAACGCTCGGACAGGCCCCGGTCAGACGTATTTTGCGCGAGCGCGACAAGCTGCTGCCAGGCGCTGGCGAAACCGGCATTGTCCAGGGTCGAAGCGCCGAACAGACCGCCGAACACCACCCGATGTACCGGACTCAATTGTTCGAGCGGCAGAGACCCACGGGCAATGCGAACGATCATTTCATTCAGATTGCCAATCGGATCGAAACCAAGGGAAACCGGCAGTTCTGCAAGGGGCTGGTTCAGAATTCGTTGACGTTCATCGAAGTCCAGGGAAAAAGGTTTATCAAAACTCAACTCACCGCTGAGCTTTTCGTTCATCGCACGGATGAAGGGTTCCCCCAGCTCATCCATCAACCGCTGCAGGGTTCCAGTCAGCAAAACCGGTCGTCCCTCGATGAGCGGCCAGCCCTTTTCGAAGCTTAGGGTTTGCCCTCTCAACAGCTCGGAAAAATTCCCCTTGTAGCGTGTTTTCAGTTTCCCTTCGGCCCAGTTTGCTTGCTCCTTTTGCAACCATTCTTGCGGTGTTGCATTGATCGTCCAGCCAGAAACCTTCTCTTCTTCGGTGGCCACGTTGTAGCCATCCGATAATTTCAACCGATCTCGAACTTCGTCTTTCCCCTCAAACAGGAGATGCTTCTCCACGTACTCCTCAAGCCCTTTAATAGCAGCCCCGGGCCCGGTTAAATCAATGGTCCCTCGGGAGTCATAACGAATACCGTCACTGTAGTAAGTACCAATGGCAGCAACCAATTTGCCTAAATACTCTCGGCGCGTTTGTGACAGCGCAGGCACCTCGGCATTTTTTTCATTCACCATCGCCACGAGAATATCTTCTACGGCCGCGTTACTGTTCCAGTCTGCACCCTCCGTGCTCAATCGAGATTCAAACGCTGACAGGAAGTCGTAGTTGAACCTGATAAATTCGATAATTGCCTGGATCGAGCCAGCGCCGGCATGCGCCACGATATGGGAATTCATTTCACCGTTGTTCTGAATCGCCATGCGAATACCGTCCATGGGCGTTTCACTATTTACCGGTACCGAGAATATGTCGTTAACACCCGGACGCTGCAGCGCAAACTCGGTTAATGCTTTCCTGTGTTGTTCAGGAATAATCATCGTGCGGTCAGGGTATCGACCGGGGTCGCGACCGGGCATCAACGATTCATTGTTATTGAGCAGGAGTTGCAATACGCCAATCCGCGCACGTTCGTCGAAGGACGTGATATCGACACCGCCCAGTCGGTTCTTCAATTGCGGCAAGTAGTCCACATCACTGTAGCGGCCGCCCTCCAGCGCTTCGACCTGCAAACGAACCACATCGCTGGCCGCAGCAAAATTCCCTCGCCCTGCCACCTCGCGCTGATAGGCGTCCCATAAAAGATGCTCTTTGAACACCTCACGAACATCACGTAGCCGCAGATGCTCATCCACCATGGCCAAGTGACTGTCCAGGCATTTTTGCCTGAAGGCGATGAGGGTGGCCTCGTCCTTGCCATAGGCACGGACCATCAGATCAATACGCGCCTCATCTGCCTTGCCAGCCCAGCGTTCCTGGCTGAGATGGGCCGCCATCTGCACCTTCAGCACCCGGGCCCGATGCTCGATCATCCGGGCCAGTTCTGCCGGCGTGGCGATTGTCGCTCCCCCCGACTCCATGGCATGCGCCCTGGCACTTTCCAGAATCACTCGATTCATCTCGAACGCCAGCACTGCGTCACTGTCGTACCACAGGTTGAACGTATGGCCTTCCTTGACCATGACCTCTTTCCAGATGTTGATGTAGTCTCGCTGAATAGCGCCTACTGCGCTCCCGCCCACCCAGACGAAGTGCATTATTTTCGGCACTGGCGATGCAACCGGATTCAACATCCGAACAGTCTGGACGAGTCGGTTTGAATAGTTCTCGAGCCGCGCAGAGAGGTCGGCCAACGCTGGCGATATCGGCGCGGTTCGCTGGCCAATCAGAGCGTCCAGCGTGTCTTTGAACAATAACAACGGCGCCATCAGGTCAGTCCATCGCTGATCCTTTACGCACGCTGTGTAATAGCCAACCAACGCGTCATATTCAGGCGCGGCGTGAAACTCTCTCGCGAGTGTTTGAACATCGTCTGACTGGAAATGCTGAAGAAACGACTTACCCGCCAAGGCTGGTACCTGAGATTGATTCATAACATCCATGTCCTTATAAGAATTTTTAAATACGCGCCGCCAGCAGCGTCGCGCACGGTCCATCCGTCGACGTTTGCGACCCTGAACTAACTTTGAAAACCAGCGCTGAAGGCTCTGGCGGTGATGGCACTCCAAACAACCTGCACAGTTGCTCTAACGAGGCCTCTATCGAACACAAGACACAACAAACACTAATTAAGCTATAAGACCCAAAAAATACTAAGCGATAAAATTAACAACCTCAATTGAACAACCAGCCAATTAAATAATTACACTTAAGCTCGCCAAACAAGTGTAACTTTTATATTTGACGGAAACGCTTATTAACAAACCGCGCGCGGCCGCAAACCAAACGGCCTGCGAGGGTTGTTTCAGAACATTAAGAACCGGATCGCGAATTGTCTGATGCGTCCGCGAGCACTTTCCACGCGTGTCCGGTCAATGTACTGCGGGCATGCGGACGTTTTTCTGCGGATGCGCGGTGAAAAATCTTACGCTCCGGAAGGGGGGACTGCGGCCAGCAGATCTGGCCGCGATGGCTTACCCGGCAGGCTTGTCGCCGTACCAGCGCGGCGTATACACCCACTGGCCACCCTCCGCGCGAGGGAACACGCAGGTGGTGGAAGAGCCGATCAACACCATGGTGCGCATGTCGACTTGATCAGGGGTCAGTTCACCGAGCGTGGTGACACGCAACGTCTGGCCCGGACGACCAATGTCGCGCCCCAACACCACCGGCGTTTCAGCGGTGCGGTGCTGCGCGACGATCTCCAGTGCTCGCCCCAATTGCCAGGGACGCGACCGCGAAATCGGGTTGTAGAACGCCAGCGCCAGGTCAGCCTGCGACGCCAGGTCCAGCCGTTTCTCGATGATCGACCATGGCTTGAGATTGTCCGACAGGGACATCACGCAGAAGTCGTGACCCAGTGGCGCACCGGCCTGAGCCGCCGTTGCCAGGGAGGCAGAGACGCCCGGAAGAATCTCCAGATCAACGCTGTGCCAACCCGGCTCACTCGACTCGTGCAATGCTTCAAGCACCGCCGCAGCCATGGCAAACACGCCCGGATCCCCCGACGACACCACCACCACCGACCGCCCTTGGGCCGCCAGCTCGAAGGCGTGGCGAGCGCGCTGCATTTCCTCGCGATTGTCGGTGCAATGCAGTACTTGATCCTCGCGAAACGGCCCGGCCATGCGCACGTAGGTTTCATAACCCAGCACGTCATTGGCACGCGCCAGTTCGGCCTTGACCGCGGGTACCATCAGTTCGGCGGCGCCAGGACCCAGGCCGATCACGGCCAGACGACCGCGTGCACGCCCGATCTGCGCAACCTCCAGTGGCTGGTTGGCCACCGCGACGGCAATGCCGGTTTCAGCCGACACGACGGCAGCGTTCGGCACAGTGTGGCGGGCCAACTCGCTGACGTCGCCGCTGACCGAGGCAAATCGCAGCGGCACGCCCAGCTCCAGTGCCGCTTCACGCAACGCAGGATTGGCCATGTGCAGTTCGCTGGCCAACAAACACGCCAGCGACTGCACGGCGATGTTCGCCTGATGCAGCGACGTGCGAATCGCGTCCGGCAGATCCGTCACCTCGGCATTCACCGCCACCAGCACGTTGCGCGAATAGATCAGCAATTCATTGGCCGCCGGCGTGCGCTCGGCACTGCCGACATGGATCGACAACGACGCCTGTGGGTCTTCCGGTAACTGCGCTTGCGCCAGCCACGGCGCGGCGCCTTCGATGCGCACGCTTTGTCCGGCGAGCAAATCCGAGACGAAGCGCTTGCCCAGTTCCAGATCGCCGAGGGCGTAGCCGCTGGGTGGATTGAGCAGGCAAGTGCCGAAGCGTAATTCACCGCTGGTGGTGATCGCCGCGCCCACTTCGAGACCGGCAGCAATTACCCGAGCCATGACGTTCACGCCACCGAGTCCGCCCAGCAGCGGCACCACGGCGCTGCCGTCTTCGGCGACGGCCAGCACCGGTGGTTCGGCGCCCTTTTCCAGCAGCAATGGCGCCAGGGTGCGAATCACGATCCCGGCAGCGCACAGGGCAATGATCGGTGTGTCGTGCAGATACAACTCACGCAAGGTCGCGCCGAACTCGTGATAGACACGGTCCGCGCCCTCAACCCGTTCGGCCAGGCCATGGATCAAGGCACCGGGGTAAATCTGCTGAATCTTGCGTGCAGTGGCGAGGCTGCCATTGCCAAGAATGACAATCGCCGGAACTGGACGGGCCATCAGCCTTGCCACCTTTCACCGGGAACGATGATCAGCGAGAAGTACGGCGAGGACATCGGCTCGACCTGATCCAGCGGAACGATTTTCTGATTGGCCATGGTCGCGCGCTCGACGTACAGCGCACGCTCCGCCAGACCAAGCTCTTCGAGCACCTGACGGACCTTGGGGAAGTTGCGCCCCAGCTTCATGATCACCGCCGCATCGGCATCGGCCAGTCGACGCTTGAGGTCCTCGTGCGGCAGAACGCCGGACAACACCGACAAACTCTGATTGCGATAGACCAACGGCGCGCCCAGCACCGAAGCGCCGCCCAGCATCGAGCACACGCCCGGCACCACTTCGGCTTCGTAGCGTTCGGCCAGGCGATCGTGCAGGTACATGTAGGAGCCGTAGAAGAACGGATCGCCTTCGCAGATCACCGCCACGTCACGGCCAGCGTCGAGGTGTGCGGCAAGTTCTTCACCGGCCGCATCGTAGAAATCGCTGATCACTTGCTCGTACGACAGCGGCGCCGGCAGCGCTTCGGTGGTCACCGGATACACCAGCGGCAGCAGCGTTTGTGCTTCCTGCAAATGCGCTTCGATGATGCCGAAAGCGTTGCCCTTCTTGCCCTTGGCGACGAAGTACGCCACCACCGGCGATTCGCGCAGCAGGCGCAGGGCTTTGACGGTAATCAGCTCCGGATCACCGGGGCCGACGCCCAGGCCGATCAAGCGTCCAGGTGACTGCATCATTCGATCTCCGTGGCGAGGGCGTTGACGGCGGCGGCGGCCATGGCGCTACCGCCCAGCCGGCCTTGCATGATGACAAACGGCACGCCGCGGCTGTCTGCCGCGAGCGCTGCCTTGGATTCGGCGGCGCCGACGAAGCCGACCGGGAAGCCGAGGATCAGTGCCGGTTTCGGTGCGCCGGCGTCGAGCATTTCCAACAGATAGAACAACGCGGTCGGCGCGTTGCCAATCACCACCACGCTGCCTTCCAGATGCGGACGCCACAGCTCCAGCGCGGCGGCGGAACGGGTGTTGCCCAGCTCACGGGCCAGCTCCGGAACGCTTTCATCGCGCAGGGTGCAAATCACTTGATTGTTGGCCGGCAAGCGCGTGCGGGTCACGCCCTCGCTGACCATTCGCGCGTCGCACAGGATCGGCGCACCGGCGGCCAGCGCATCGCGCCCGGCCTTGCCCGCGCCTTCGGAAAACTGCAGGCCGTCGATGGCATCAACCATGCCGCAGGCATGGATCACCCGCACCGCGAGTTTTTCCAGATCGGCCGGGATGCGCTCGAGGTTGGCCTCGGCACGAATGATCGCGAAGGAGTTGCGATAGATCTCCTGACCGTCGCGGATGTAATCAAGCATCTAAGGGGCTCCGTGAGCGGGCGTCGAGCAAGGCCGCGACCGCTTCAATAGTAAGGTTGCGTGCGTGCAGCGTGCCGAAACCCGGCTGCGCTGCATCGCGAAAATAGAGGTCGTAGTGACCGGAAGAAACCGCCAGCAAGGTCACTGGCGCAACGTGTGCGGCCGCGCAGGAACGCGGGCAGCCGGACAAATGCACATTCAGCGTCTGACCGTGACGTTGCAGCAGTGCCGCCAGTTGCCGGGCATCGCCCTTGGTGTCGGCGAGGCCTTTGCCGCAACCGGTCGCGCCGGTGCAGGCGATGAGATGCGCCAGGGCATCGTCGGCTGAGCAGCGCAGGCCGAGATGTTCGAGGCTGTGGATAACGTGAGCCGCGTCGTCGGCATGAACGCCGGGGATTAACAGGCTTTGCCAGGGCGTAAAACGCAGGGAGCCATCGCCCTGCTCGCGGGCCAGGTGTGCAGCACCTCTGAGCATCGCCGGATTGAGGCGGCCCAGCGGTGGCACTGCGCCGATGTACACACGATTGGCACCACGCTGCGGATGAGCGCCGATGTGCAGCACATCTGGATTGGCCCGGCGTTGCCAACCCTCAATGGGCATTAACGGCACACGTTCGGCGAGTAGCGCGACAAACCCGTCGAGTGAGCATTCGGCAAGCAGATGCCGCATGCGGGTCTGCTCGGGGCGTGCCAGTTCAAGGAACAACTCGAGCACTGCGACCACCAGTGTATGCCCCCGCTCCAGCGATACCGCACCTACGGGCGAGTCGATAAGGCAACCCGCCAGACCGAACACATACACTCGCTCACCGTCTCGTTCAGTGGCGGACAACCAAAGATCATGAGGATGTTCGAGCATCGCCAGACTTTCGCCGCCATCCAGTTGCACGGCGAACTTGGCGCTGAGGTCGTGGAAGCGTTCATCGATTTGCAGTGTGGCCAGGATCTGTTCAGCCAGCGGGCGCGTATCGATCAGCATCTGCGGATCAAAGCCGGCGCCGGGGCTGAGCATCAGATTGCGCACATCATCGCCCGCCGCGCTGGTCGGGCCGAGCCCGGCGGCCATCAGGCTGTCGATCAACGCGCCGTGCTCACTGCCGATCCCGCGAATCTGCAGGTTGGCGCGGTTGGTGGCCTCGATCACTCCGCTTGCAAAACGCTCGGCCGCATCGGCCACCGCTTCCGCCTGAACCGCGCTGATGGAACCGCCGGTCAATTTGATCCGGCAGATGCCGCCATCCAGTGCCTGGACAATACGCAGCAACCCCGGGCAGGCCGAGGGGCGTAAGGCTGAGGACATCGGGCGTTCGTTCAAGGGGGCGACCGGCAATGGGGAAAGACGCTTCGCGGGCGAAGGCGCGGTATTATGCCTGCTTTGTCAGGCGGCATGAAAAGCCTGCCCGTCGGAACAGCGCGTTTGAAGACTATTTTTGAGGGCTACAGATGTCACCCTGGCTGACAGTAGTGGGAATCGGCGAAGACGGCTTCAAGGGCCTGGGCAAAAACGCCCGGCACTCCCTGCTGCGCGCTTCGCGGATCGTTGGCGGTCAGCGCCAACTGGATTTGCTGCCGGCCTGCATCCGTGGCGAGCGGCAGTTGTGGCCCAGCCCTTTTTCCCTTGAACCGGTCCTGACGCTGCGTGGCGAACCGGTCTGCGTACTGGCCAGCGGTGACCCGATGTTCTTCGGCGTCGGTGCCAGCCTGGCCCGGCAAGTGCCCAACGCTGAAATGCTGATCCTGCCCGCGCCCTCTTCCTGCTCGCTCGCAGCGGCGCGAATGGGCTGGCCGTTGCAGGAGGTGGTGACGCTTTCGGTGGTCGCCCGTCCCCTCGCCGCACTCAACGCGCAGTTGTTCAGCGGCGTGCGTTTGCTGGTGCTGAGCAACGATGGGCAAAGCCCGGCCGCCATCGCTGCGTTGCTGCGTGAGCGCGGTTTCGGTCCGAGCCGTCTCAGCGTGCTGGAACATCTGGGCGGAACCGCCGAACGGCGCATCGATGGGGTGGCCAATGACTGGAACAATCCAGCGGTCGCCGACCTGAACCTGATCGCCATCGAGTGCATCGCCGAGCCGAACACACCGCGTCTCTCGCGACTGGCCGGCCTGCCAGACTCGGCCTTCCAGCACGACGGTCAACTGACCAAACGCGACGTCCGCGCGATCACCCTTGCGCGCCTCGCCCCAGTGCCCGGCGAACTGCTGTGGGATGTCGGCGCCGGCAGCGGCTCGATCGGCATCGAATGGATGCGCGCTCACCCCGGTTGCCGCGCGCTGGCGATCGAAGCCGATGAAGGCCGGCAGCTGTTGATCGAACACAATCGCGATGCCCTCGGCGTGCCGGGTTTACAGCTGATTCGCGGCAGTGCGCCGCAAGCCTTGGTCGGGCTTGAACGTCCGGATGCAATATTCATCGGTGGCGGCGTTACCCGCGAGGGCGTGCTCGACGCCTGTTGGACGCAACTCAAACCCGGTGGCCGACTGATCGCCAACGCGGTCACGCTGCAAAGCGAAGTGACCCTGATGGCCTGGCGCGAGCGGCACGGCGGTGAGCTGACCCGCATTCACGTCGCCCAGGCCCAGCCGCTGGGGGAGTTCGATACCTGGCGCCAGGCGTTGCCAATCACCCTGCTGGACGTGACGAAACCCTTCGATGCGTGACGAAACCGCCGAACAACCCGCCCCACTGCGCAGCGGCCTGACCACCGGCAGCTGCGCGACCGCGACCAGTCTGGCGGCGGCGCGTTTGTTGTTGAGCGGGATGACTGCGGACGCCGTCGAAATCGTATTGCCCAAGGGCAAGCAGGTGCAGATGCGCCTGGAGTTCTGCCGACTGATCGACGACGGCGCCGAAGCCGGGACGATCAAGGATGCCGGGGATGACCCGGACGTGACCCATGGCGCTTTGTTGTATTCCCAGGTGCGATTGAGTGCCGCGCCGGGCATCCGTTTCAACGCCGGTCGCGGCGTCGGCACGGTGACCCGGCCGGGGCTGGTGTTGGGTGTTGGCGAGCCGGCGATCAACCCGGTGCCGCGCAAAATGATCAGCGAGCACCTGACGTTGCTGGCCACAGAGCTCGGCTACGGCGGCGGCTTTGAGGTCACGATAAACGTCGAGGACGGCGAGGCGCTGGCGCTGAAAACCATGAACCCGCGCCTGGGCATTCTCGGCGGACTGTCGATCCTCGGTACCAGCGGCATCGTCCGGCCGTTTTCCTGCGCGGCCTACATCGCCTCGATTCACCAGGGCATCGACGTCGCCAAAACCAACGGTTACCTGCACATCGCCGCGTGTACCGGCAACGCCAGCGAAGACACCATGCGCCGCGTCTACGACCTGCCGGAAATCGCCCTGATCGAAATGGGCGACTTCGTCGGCGCCGTCCTCAAACACTTGCGCAAAGTGCCGGTGGATAAACTCAGCCTGTGCGGCGGCTTCGGCAAGATCAGCAAACTGGCGGCCGGGCACATGGATTTGCACAGCCGGCACTCCAGCATCGACCTGCCGCAACTGGCCGAATGGGCCGCCGCGATCGGCGCCGACGAGGTGTTACAGCAAGGCATTCGCGAAGCCAATACCAGCCAGCAAGCCCTGGCGATGGCCAGCGCGGCGGGCATCGCCCTTGGTGATGCGGTATGTCAGCACGCGTTGGATTTTGCCCGCAGCGTGGTGCCGGCGCAGGTTCAGGTTGAAGTGTTTGCCATCGATCGCCAGGGCGGGATTGTCGGCCACGCGGGAGCTTTTCAATGAAGCGTATTTTGCTGCTGGGCGGCGTCACCGAAGCCTTGGCCATCGCCCGCACCCTCGGGCCGGAACACATCTACAGCCTGGCCGGCGTCGGTCGCGTGCCGACGGACCTGACCTGCCAGGTACGCGTTGGCGGTTACGGCGGCGCCGAAGGCCTGGCGCAGTTCATTCGCGATGAAGGCATCGACTTGCTGCTGGACGCGACCCATCCCTACGCCGCACAAATCAGCCACAACGCCGCCACCGCCGCGAAGCTGACCGGCATCGCATGCTGGGCATTGCGGCGCCCGGCCTGGCAACCACAGACCGGCGATGACTGGCGGGACGTCAGCGATTGGGCCGAACTGATCGCCGCCCTCCAACCCTTCCACCGACCGCTGTTCACCCTCGGCCGCGAGCCCTTGCAACACCTGCATGAAATCCCGCCGGAGCAATTCTGGACCTTGCGCGCACTGGACGTTTACCCCGGCAACGACCGCTGCGAAGTCATCGGCGCGCGCGGGCCGTTCCTGATCGAGGATGAACGGGCGTTGTTTGAGCGGCGACAGATTGATGTGCTAATCAGCAAGAACAGCGGCAGCACCGCGACCGAGCCGAAGCTGGAAGTGGCGCGGGAACGCGGGGTGCCGGTGATTGTGTTGCGGCGGCCGGTGTTGCCGGGGGTGGATCGGGAGTTTGGGTCGGTGGGTGAAGTGCTGAAAGCCCTGTCGGTGTCAGACGAATCCTGATTTCTGCCTAACCCTGCGAATCTGCCGGCAACACTCTCGGACGGAGCTGGCTATTCACGCTATGGCTTCAATCCTATAGTCCGGGTTCTCAAATTCTAACAAGCACACCAACCCAACATCTTAGGGACGATCAAATTCGGCCCGAGGAAAGTGCGGCTTGCCAACCTGTATCCCAAGGAATACGATCGAACATGATCGACTTTGAACGATCCCGAGCATTTGGTGATTGGCTTGATTCACTGAGAGACGTCATTGGCAAAGCTCGGATCATCGCGAGGCTTCGAGCAGCCGAACATGAGAATTTCGGAGATTGCGAACCCGTAGGCGGCACTGTTTATGAAATGCGCGTGCATTACGGTCCCGGTTACAGGATCTATTTCACCCGACGAGGTGAAGTGGTTTATCTGCTGCTGATGGGCGGTGACAAGTCGACACAAAAACGAGATATCAAACGCGCCATTCAACTAGCGCAAAACATCGGTAATGGGGAGTCATCATGACCGAACAATTCACCCGTTTCGACGCTGCCGAATTTCTCAAAACACCTGAGGAAATGGCCGCTTATCTGGATGCATGCTTTGACGAAGATGCAGGCGATGGAGTGCTCATACGTGCCGCACTCAACGACATTGCCCGCGCACAGGGTATGACCCAGGTTGCCCGTGACGCAGGCCTGGGTCGTGAAAGTTTGTACAAAGCATTGGGAAGCACTGGCAATCCGGAATTCGCGACTATCATGAAGGTTATGAAAGCCTTGGGCCTGCGCTTGCATGCCACGGCTCTCTGATCGCACTGCGACACCACACCGCACGCCGCTTTTTTACTTATCGGCCCTGATCAGGCTAAATAGCCGCGCCTGATCGCCCACCCAACGGATTTTGTCCCATGTCCCGACAACGGCTCGCAATTGCCTGGATCGCCTGCTTCGCAGTGCTGTTCAACATGCTCGCCATGCCGATGACTGGAGCCATGGCGCAATCGGCGAAGTCACCCGCCGAGCAATTGTTGTGGGGCAGTTTCTGCACGTCCAGCGGCACCAAGATGGTGGCGATTTCCCTGGGCGACCTCGAGCAGAAAGCTCCGCAGAGCGACGATCATTCCAACATGCAGCATTGCTGGTGCTGCTCAGGTTCCGCTCCGCTGGTGGCGTTGCCCGGGCATGTGCCGCAGCTGTATTTCGCCCGTTTCGAGGCCAATCGAAGCGTGCCTGCCACCTCTCTCGATACACCCACCCCGCGCCAGCAATGGCCGAGCCTCAACCCCCGAGCGTCCCCTCTGGTGTGATTCTTTCTCGCAATTGACCTGCGTCTTGAATCGCTCTGGAGAACTGCCATGTTGAACAAACTCATCGTTCTGGCTGCGTTGCTGCTGCCTGCCTGCTTTGCCAATGCCCACGAATACAAGGCTGGCGAACTGGAGATCGCTCACCCTTGGTCGCAAGAGTTGCCGCCCAACGCGCCAACCGTAGCGGCCTATTTTGTCATTCAGAACCTAGGCAAAACGGCCGACCGCCTGCTCAGCGTCGACTCGCCGATTGCCGGTGAAGCGCAATTGCATGAGCACGTCATGCAAGCCGATCTGATGAAAATGCAGCAAGTGCCGAGTGTCGAGATTCCTGCCGGTGGCAACGTCACCTTTGCACCGATGGCCTATCACGTGATGCTGGTGAACCTGAAAGACCGTAGCCTGCTGAGTGACGGCAAACGCTTCCCGCTGACGATGCACTTCGAAAAGGCCGGTGATGTGACGGTCGAAGTCTCGGTGCAGAAGAAGCCGCCGGAAGACATGCAGATGCACGTCCACGCCCAGTAATCGCCTGAGCAGGACACGCCATGCGCCCGCTTAGCGCCAGGTCATCCGCACACCGTCGTCAGTCGTCTGGCCTGACGCGCGGCAGCTGGATCAGCCTGTTCGCCATGCTGATGATCTTTATCGGCCCGCTGATTTCTCAGTCGATGCCGATGGATCAACGCGCCTCGTCGATGTCGATGAGCATGTCGATGGACATGAGCATGGACATGTCGGCCATGGAGCACGCCGGCCACGGCGCGCAACCCACCGCCGAACACTGCCCGCCCAAAGCCTCGCACCACGCGCTCTGGGAAAAATGCGGCTATTGCAGTCTGCTGTTCAATTGCCCGGCGCTGACCGGTGGCCAGACCTTCGTCGCGTTCGATACACCAACAACCACCACCTTCACCTCTCCCTCCCCCCGCCTGGGCCATGCCCGGCAAACCTTTTTCCCCGGCGCCCGCAGCCGCGCCCCGCCTGTCGTCGCGTAAACACCCACCTCTGATTGCACACGGTTTCGAAGACAACCATAGCAACCTGTGGCGGTGGACTAGTGTGGCGAGGGAGCTTGCTCCCGCTTGAGTGCGCAGCACTCACAAAAGGGGCCGCTACGCAGCCCAGCGCGAGCAAGCTCGCTCGCCACACAAGTTCGCTCCCACAAGGGATTGCGTTGGTTGCCGGCCGTGTCGTTTACGACTGTTCGATGGAAATTGTCATGTCCAGGTTTGCTGCTGACACATGCTTGAGCCCTGCCCAAGCTTCTTTTGCCCAGAACGAATCGAGTATTCGTTTCAGGCGCGCCACCGCCATCCTTTGCGGCGCATTGCTGGCACCCACGGTGCTGGCCGACGAACACGCGGGCCACAGTGAAGATCTGAGCCCGACGGTGATCACCGCCATCGCGCCAAGTTCGCCGCTGACCATCGTCACCAACCCCAAGGACCCGCGCCAACCGGTGCCGGCCAGCGACGGTGGCGACTACCTGAAAACCATCCCCGGCTTCGCCCTCGTACGCAACGGCGGCACCAACGGTGATCCGGTGCTGCGCGGCATGTTCGGTTCGCGACTGAACATCCTCACCAACGGCGGCCAATTGCTTGGTGCTTGCCCCGGCCGGATGGACGCGCCCACCTCCTATATCTCGCCGGAAACCTACGACAAACTCACCGTGATCAAAGGCCCGCAAACCGTGCTGTGGGGACCGGGCGCATCAGCGGGCACCATCCTTTTCGAGCGTGAGCCGGAGAGCTTCGGCGAACTCGGTACGCGTGTGAACGCCAGCGTATTGGCCGGCTCCAACGGCCGCTTTGACAAAGTGGTGGACGCCGCTGCCGGCGGTCCGCTGGGTTACGTGCGCGTGATCGGCAACACCGCGCACGCCGACGACTACAAGGATGGCAACAACGACACCGTGCCGTCGCGCTACGACAAATGGAACGGTGACGTGGCGCTCGGCTGGACGCCGGACGCCGACACCTTGCTGGAGCTGACCGCCGGCAAGGGCGATGGCGAGGCGCGTTACGCCGGGCGCGGCATGGACGGTTCACAGTTCAAGCGTGAAAGCCTGGGCTTGCGGTTCGAGAAGTCCAACATCGGCGAGGTGCTGGACAAGGTTGAAGCGCAGATCTACTACAACTACGCCGACCACGTGATGGACAACTACACCCTGCGCACACCGTCCGGCACCGGGATGATGGCCGGCCCGATGGCCTCCAACGTCGACCGTCGCACCCTCGGCGCGCGGATCAAAGCCACTTGGCGCTGGGCCGATGTGCAATTGATCAGCGGCCTCGACGCGCAGACCAACGAGCATCGCCAACGCGGCAGCATGGGCATCGATACCTACAAGGACCTGCCGTACACCAAGGATGCCGATTTCCATAACTACGGTGTGTTCAGCGAACTGACCTGGTACGCCGCCGACCGTGACCGGCTGATTACCGGTGCGCGCCTGGACCGCGCCTCGGCCAAGGATTATCGGCAGACCACCGGTTCCGGGATGATGACCCGCCCCAACCCGACCGCCGACGACACCCGCGCTGACACCTTGCCAAGCGGTTTCGTGCGCTACGAGCATGACCTCGCCGACAGCCCGACCACGCTGTATGCCGGCCTCGGTCATACCCAGCGTTTCCCGGATTACTGGGAACTGTTTTCTCCCAAGTCCGGCCCCGCCGGGTCGGTGAATGCCTTCGATTCGATCAAGCCTGAAAAAACCACCCAGCTCGATGTCGGCCTGCAATACAAGACCGAAGACCTCGAAGCCTGGGCCTCGGGTTACGTCGGCCAGGTGCGCGATTACATCCTGTTCAACTACACCCCGACGATGATGGGCACCACGTCCCAAGCTCAGAACATCGACGCGCGAATCATGGGCGGCGAACTCGGCGCGGCCTATCAGTTGACCTCCAACTGGAAAGCCGACGCGACCCTGGCTTACGCCTGGGGCAAGAACAGCAGCGATGGCAACGCCTTGCCGCAAATGCCGCCGCTGGATGCGCGTTTCGGCCTGACCTACAGCGAAGACAACTGGAGCGCCGGGGCCTTGTGGCGCGTGGTCGCGGCGCAAAACCGCATCGACCAGAACAAGGGCAACGTGGTGGGCAAGGACTTCGACAAGACCTCCGGTTTTGGCGTGTTCTCGCTCAATGGCGCCTATCGCATCAACAAAAACTGGAAGGTCAGCAGTGGCGTCGACAACCTGTTCGGCAAGGCGTACGCCGAGCATTTGAACCTGGCCGGCAACGCCGGTTTTGGCTACCCGGCCAACGACCCGCAGGCCATTAAAGAACCGGGGCGAACGCTCTGGACCAAGGTGGACATGAGCTTCTAAGAGCATCGCGGGCAAGCCCGCTCCCACATGGACGTGGAGAACCTGTGGGAGCGAGCCTGCTCGCGATCGGTTGCGCAGCAACCGCAAAACAAACAACTAAAAGATCCATGCCAAAGCGGAGCACATGTGATGAAACAGCCCAAAGTGAATTTCTACAACCTGGCCTGGCGCTGGCATTTCTATGCCGGTCTGTTCGTCGCGCCATTCATGGTGATGCTGGCCCTGACCGGTGTCATTTACCTGTTCAAGCCGCAACTCGATCCGTTGATGTACGGCAGCCTGATGAACGTCCCGGCCGGGCATCACAGCGTCCCGGCCGACGACCTGCTCAAGCGGGTGAAACAGGCGTATCCACACGCCACGATCAAACAGTACCTGCCGCCGGTCAACGCCGAGCGCAGCGCGCAGTTTGTCGTGATCAATGGCGGCACCGAGCTCAACGTATTCATCGATCCCTACCAGGGCGACATCCTCGGCGAGCAAGACGCCAAGAAGAATCTGCAAGCGGTGGCGCGAGCGATTCACGGTGAATTGATGATTGGCACCGTCGGTGATCGGCTGGTCGAACTGGCCGCTGGATGGGGCGTGGTGCTGGTGGTTTCCGGCGTATTCCTGTGGTGGCCGCGTGGCCAGGCGGCCGGCATTTTGTGGCCGCGCCTGACCAGTCGCGGTCGAGTGCTGTGGCGTGATTTGCATGCTGTCACCGGCTTCTGGGGCGCATCGTTGCTGCTGGTGATGCTGCTTAGCGGCATGACCTGGACCGGGTTCTGGGGCCAGAAATACGCGCAAGTGTGGAACGTGTTCCCGGCGGCGATGTGGGACAACGTGCCCAAGTCCGACGTCGAGGCCCGCAGCCTCAACTCCGCCACTCGCCAGACCGTGCCGTGGGCCATGGAAAACACGCCGATGCCAATGTCCGGTGACCACGCCGAACACATGGCCCACGACGGCGCGAAATCCGGCCCAGCGGCGCCAACCATCAGCCTGCAAGACGTGCAGAACATCGCCGTGCAACGCCAGGTCGAGCCGGGTTACAGCATCACCTTCCCGACCACAGACACCGGCGTGTTCACCATCGCCGTGTTTGCCGACGACCCGCGCAACGACGCCACGCTGCATGTCGATCAGTACACCGGCGATGTCCTCGCCGACGTGCGCTTCGAGCAATACGGCACCGTCGCCCGCGCCACGGAAATCGGCGTGATGCTGCACGAAGGCAAGATGTTCGGCGTGCTCAACCAGATCATCGTGCTGCTGATCTGCCTGATGATTTTGCTTAGCGCGGTCAGCGGCGTGGTGATCTGGTGGAAGCGTCGGCCACAGGGGAAATTCGGTGTGCCACCGCTGCGTCACGACCTGCCGAAATGGAAAACCGCGATGGTGATCATGTTTGCATTGGCGGTGATATTTCCGCTGGTAGGTGCATCCTTGGTGGTGGTCTGGGTATTGGATCGCGTGTTGTTGTCGCGCTTCACCCGACCAACTGAATCGGCCTCATCTTCATCGTGAAACAGGCGAGATGCGCGGATCAGAGAGCCCTGTAGACTTTCCGCGCTTGGCTCAGCATCATTCTTAGCGTTACTGTATAACTCAAGCGTACCGTTTTAATCAGCAGGCCCCATCGCGGGCAAGCCCGCTCCCACAGGATTTTCGCGATCCCTGTGGGAGCGGGCTTGCCCGCGATTGCGTCATCAGCATCACCCATGATCTCAGAGCCAATGCATGACCTCGCTGAACCTCACAACCCTCGCCTGGACACCCCAGGGCCACGGCCACTGCCATCACCAGTTCCAGCTGCGCGACGCGTCCCTGCAGGTGTCCGCCGGTGAGTTCGTCGGGTTGATCGGTCCCAACGGCAGCGGCAAAACCAGCCTGCTGCGTTGCGCTTATCGCTTCAGCAAGCCCGAAAGCGGCGAGGTCCAACTCGGCCACCACAACGTCTGGAAACAATCCTCGCGCTGGTGCGCGCAACGTATCGCCGTGGTGCTGCAGGAGTTTCCCGACGCCTTCGGCCTGACTGTCGACGAGGTGGTCGCCATGGGGCGCACGCCGCACAAAGGCCTGTTCGATGGCGACACGCTTGAAGACCGAAACCTGGCGACTCAAGCATTGGAATCCGTCGGTCTCAGAGGCTTCGAAGACCACGCCTTCGCCACCCTCTCCGGCGGTGAAAAACAGCGTGTGATCCTCGCTCGCGCCCTGGCCCAGCAACCGCAATTGCTGATTCTCGACGAACCGACCAACCACCTCGACCCGCGCTTTCAGCTTGAGCTTTTACAGCTAGTCAAACGCCTGAAAATCGGCACCCTGGCCAGCATCCACGACCTCAATCTGGCCGCCGCTTTCTGCGATCGTTTGTACGTGATCAATCACGGTCGCATCGTCGTCAGCGGCACCCCGAAAGAAGTCCTGACCGCCCCGCTGCTGCGCGACGTGTTCGGCGTCGAAGCGCTGATCGATGAACACCCCTTGCACGGCTACCCACGAATCACCTGGATAACCCAATGATGAATTTGCGTTCCCTGCTCTGCGTCGCTCTGTTGCTGGGCAGTGCCCAAGCCTTTGCCGAAGCCACGAAATACCCACTGACGATCCACAGCTGCAACCGCGAAGTGACGTTCAAGCAAGCGCCGAAACACGCGGTCAGCCACGACATCAACATGACCCAGATGATGCTCGCCCTCGGCCTCAAGCCGAGCATGGCCGGCTACAGCGGCGTCACGGGTTGGAAGTCGGTCACGCCCGAGATGCAGACCATCCTCGACGGCTTGCCGGAACTGGCAGCGAAATACCCGTCGGTGGAAACCCTGCTCAACGCCAACGTCGATTTCTTCTTCGCCGGCTGGGATTACGGCATGCGCGTAGGCGGCGACCTCACGCCGCAAACGTTGCAACCACTGGGCATCAATGTCTATGAGCTGACCGAGTCCTGCGCCTTCGTCATGAAGCGTCCACCGGCCAGCCTGGAAGACACCTACAACGACCTGCGCAACCTCGGCAAAATCTTCGACGTGCAGGATCGCGCCAATGCACTCATCGCCCAAATGCAGGCGCAAGTCGCCGAGGTGCGCAAGGATCTGCCTGCCGACAAACCGCGCGTGTTTCTCTACGACAGCGGTGAAGACCGCGCCATGACTTCCGGCCGCCTCGGCATGCCGCAGGCACTGATCGACGCCGCAGGCGGGCGCAACATTCTGGACGACGTCGAGGCGAGCTGGACCCGCGTGAACTGGGAAAATGTGGTCGAGCGCAACCCGCAGGTGATCGTGATCGTCGACTACGGCGAAGTCACCGCCGAACAGAAGGAGCAATTCCTGCTCGACAACAAGGCGCTGGAATCGGTGGACGCGATCAAGCACCAGCGCTTCATCGTGATTCCCTACGTGCAGGCCACGCCGGGCATCGACAACGTGCTGGCGGTTGAAACCCTGGCCAAAGGTTTCCACGGCGAATGATGGATCGTCGCTATGCCTTGCTGCTGGTGATGCTCGGCGCGCTGTTGCTGGTGTCGTGCGTGGTGTCGCTAGGCTTCGGCCCGGCGCGGGTGCCGGTGGACGTGGTGTGGCGGATCTTGCTGCACAAGATTTTGGGTGTCGGCGTTGCGGACTGGACCGCCGGGCAGGAACACATCGTGTGGTTGATCCGTGTGCCGCGCATGCTGCTCGGTGCGTTGGTGGGTGCTGGACTGGCGCTGATCGGCGCCGTGTTGCAAGCGGTGACGCGCAATCCGTTGGCTGACCCGCATCTGCTCGGGGTCACTTCCGGCGCGACCCTTGGCGCGGTAATCGTGGTGCTGCATGTCGGTGAAATCGTCGGTCTGCTGACCTTGCCGATCGCAGCGTTCATCGGCGCACTGCTGAGCATGGTGATCGTGCTGATGATCGCCAATCGCAACGGCCGACTGGACAGTGACCGCCTCCTGCTGTGCGGCGTGGCCGTGTCGTTCGTGATGATGGCGATTGCCAATTTGCTGCTGTTTCTCGGCGATCACAGGGCGAGTTCCGCGGTGATGTTCTGGATGCTCGGCGGGCTCGGGTTGGCGCGTTGGGAGTTGCTTGCGGTGCCGGCCGCCAGCGTGTTGCTGGGATTGGTCTTGCTGCTAGGCATGGCCCGACCGTTGAATGCGCTGATGGCTGGTGAACAGACCGCCGTGACCCTCGGTTTGAATGCTCGAACCGTTCGGTTGCGGGTGTTTTTGATTGCATCGCTGATGACCGGGGTACTGGTGTCGATCAGTGGTTCCATCGGGTTTGTCGGGCTGATGGTGCCGCACATAGCGCGACGATTGGTCGGCGCCGAACACCGTCGGTTGCTGCCGGTGTGCGTGTTGCTGGGCAGCATTTTCCTCGTCTGGGTCGATGTCGCCGCCCGCACCCTGATCGCCCCGGAAGACCTGCCCATCGGCGTCGCCACCGCGGCCATCGGCGGCCTATTCTTCATCGGCCTCATGCGCCGCCGCTGATCCTGTCAGCACACCACCGAACCTTGTGGGAGCCAGCCTGCTGGCGATGACGGCGGCACATCCAGCATCACTTCGCCTGAAATGCCGCTATCGCGAGCAGGCTCGCTCCCACAGGGGTTTATCGTTGTCCACAGGCTCCGTGTCCGACACAAACCCACTGTGGGAGCGTGATTCTGGGGTTGTTTAGGTGTGTTTATACGAATGCAAAAAAACCGGACGTTTCCCACGACTTTTTCAGGTTGTTCGTCGGACGTGGGCTGTCTAGTCTGGGGGTGTCACTGAAGACTCAGTGATCGGGTGTGAGAACCCGGCCAGGTTTCAATCTATCGCAAGCACCACCATAATTGCCGCCAGCTTATTCGCTGCCTGCAATGTTCTATGGCGGCTGTGTGCGGGCGGACTTCGGTTCGGCCGGGTTGATTCCTACCGGTTTCTCACTCCGCACATAGCTGCCACCCCTTCGTCGCGTGAGAAACGACAAGTGATGGCTCCAATTGCTTCAAGGGAATCATTGCCATGACTAAGAAAATCGTACCCGATCCACCCATCGACACCACCACGCCCGAACCCGAAACATCACGCGACGACGACCTGCTTCGAGACCGCGATGCCATCAACCGCGCCCTCGACTACTACCTCGATCCCGCGACCCACTACGCCGAAAAACCCCGCCGCCCCAGCACCATGTTCATGATTGCCCCCGACAACGACACCGAAAGCCTGTTGGTCAATGCCTGTGAATCCTTGGCATCCGCCAGTGTGATGGCCAGCGATTTCGCCGCCGACCTGATCGGCCCGCAACGTCACAAGGCGATGGCAATCCAGCAAATCATCATGCTCGCGGAACTGGCGGTGAACCGCGCGGTGGATAACGTCGTTCCCACCTAGAAACCTTGCAAAAAATTGTGGGAATGAGCCTCTGTGGCGACGGAGCTTGCTCCCGCTCGGCTGCGAAGCAGTCGTAAACCATTGCGCGCGGTACACCTGATGCACCGTGCTTGCAGGTTTTGGGGCCGCTTCGCGCCCCAGCGGGAGCAAGCTCCCTCGCCACAGGCTTTGTGTTCACTAGAGATTTTCTGCGCCCCAATGTGGCGCACCCCTACGCACCAACGCGCCAGACACGATCCTTCATGGTGCGCCGCCCCCTCTGCGCAACCGCTCTAACACGACATTTCCGTGCCTTTTACCGACCGGGCACAGCCTTTGCAAAACAGCCTTCAGTAGTCCGCATCTGCCAACCAAGAAAACTCATAAGTTCATGGAGATCGCACAATGAAGCGTCGCAGTTTGATCAAGGCTTTCACACTCACGGCAAGCATTGCCGCGATGGGCATGACCTGGACCGTCCAGGCCGCCGAGACCATCAAGGTCGGTATTCTGCATTCGTTGTCCGGCACCATGGCGATCTCCGAAACCTCGCTCAAAGACATGGCGTTGATGACCATCGACGAAATCAACGCCAAGGGCGGCGTGAACGGCAAGATGCTGGAACCGGTGGTGGTGGACCCTGCGTCGAACTGGCCGCTGTTCGCGGAAAAGGGTCGTCAGCTGCTGACTCAGGACAAGGTCGCCGTGGTGTTTGGCTGCTGGACATCGGTGTCGCGTAAATCGGTGCTCCCGGTGTTCGAAGAACTCAATGGCCTGCTGTTCTATCCGGTGCAATACGAAGGCGAGGAGATGTCGCCGAACGTGTTCTACACCGGCGCCGCGCCGAACCAACAGGCAATCCCGGCCGTTGAATACCTGATGAGTGAAGAAGGTGGCAGCGCCAAGCGCTACTTCCTGCTCGGCACCGACTACGTTTACCCGCGCACCACCAACAAGATTCTGCGCTCGTTCCTGCACTCCAAAGGCGTGGCGGACAAAGACATCGAAGAGGTCTACACCCCGTTCGGTCACAGCGACTACCAGACCATCGTGGCCAACATCAAAAAATTCTCGGCCGGTGGCAAAACGGCGGTCATCTCCACCGTCAACGGCGACTCCAACGTGCCGTTCTATAAAGAGCTGGCCAACCAGGGCCTGAAAGCCACTGACGTTCCGGTCGTGGCATTCTCCGTCGGCGAAGAAGAACTGCGCGGCATCGACACCAAACCGCTGGTGGGTAACCTCGCGGCATGGAACTACTTCGAGTCGGTCGAGAACCCGGCGAACAAGAAATTCGTCGCCGACTGGAAAGCCTACGCCAAGAAACACAACCTGCCGGGCGCCGACAAAGCGGTGACCAACGACCCGATGGAAGCCACGTACGTGGGCATCCACATGTGGGCGCAAGCGGCGGAGAAAGCCAAGTCCACCGACGTCGACAAAGTCCGCGAAGCCCTCGCCGGCCAGACCTTTGCCGCGCCGTCGGGTTACACGCTGACCATGGACAAGACCAACCACCACCTGCACAAACCGGTGATGATCGGCGAGATCCAGGCCGATGGTCAGTTCAACGTGGTGTGGCAGACCGAGGGGCCGATCCGCGCCCAGCCTTGGAGCCCGTTCATTTCGGGTAACGACAAGAAGCCGGATTATGCGGTGAAGAGCAACTGAGGCGGATCTGGAGTTTGGGGTGGGTCTGAGATCCACCCCTCACCCCAGCCCTCTCCCCAATGGGGAGAGGGGGAAAGGGAGCCGATCTTCATGCTTTTCAAAGCCTGAGTTCGACTCGATTTTGCAGGTCGCAGCAAATTGGCCAAACACCTCGGTCAGTCCCCTCGCCCCTTTGGGGAGAGGGTTAGGGTGAGGGGTCGATTTAACAGGAACACCACCAATGCCCACTGCCCTCTACCGCTTCATCCTCGCCATCGCGCTTTTACTGCCGATGGCCGCGCATTCTGGCGAAGCCGAAGACTTCGTCGCCGCCAATCCCGTGCAGCAAGCCAAGCTTCTGGAGTCCTGGGCCGCGCAGCCCGACCCGGCCCGTATCGAACTGATCAACGCCCTGCAACAAGGCGAGCTGACCGTCGACGGCCAACCGAAAACCCTGCGCCTGAATAACCGCCTGCGGGGTCTGATCGACACCGCGCTGGCCAGCCACCAATTGCTCGCCGCCGACGCCAAGATCCGTCTGGCTGCCGCGCAGCAATTGCAGAAAAGCGCCAAACCGGCGCAGCTGAAATTCCTCGACCAGCAACTGGCTGGCGAAACAGATGAAAGCGTCCATGCCGCATTGAGCCTGGCCCTGGCCAACCTGCAATTGGTCGACACTGACCCGGCCGTGCGCCTGGCGGCGGTGCGCCTGCTCGGCGAAACCGGCGATCCTCTGGCACGTACCCGCCTCGAGAGCCTGCTGGAACCGGGCACCGAAGCCGACGCCAACGTGCGCACCGCCGCCGAAACCAGCCTGGCGCAAGTCAAACGCAAACTGCTGATCGGCGAGATGCTCGGTCAGGCTTTCAGTGGCATGTCATTGGGCTCGATTCTGCTGCTCGCGGCACTGGGCCTGGCGATCACCTTCGGCCTGCTCGGCGTAATCAACATGGCCCACGGCGAGATGCTGATGCTCGGCGCGTACTCAACCTACGTGGTGCAGCTGATGTTCCAGCGCTACGCCCCGCAAGCCATCGAGTTCTACCCATTGATCGCCTTGCCGGTGGCGTTTTTCGTCACCGCCGCGATCGGCATGGCCCTGGAACGCACGGTGATTCGTCACCTCTACGGCCGCCCGCTGGAAACCCTGCTCGCAACCTGGGGCATCAGCCTCATGCTGATTCAGCTGGTGCGACTGGTGTTCGGCGCGCAGAACGTCGAAGTGGCCAACCCCGCGTGGCTCTCGGGCGGGATTCAGGTGTTGCCGAATCTGGTGCTGCCGTACAACCGCATCGTGATCATCGCCTTCGCGCTGTTTGTGGTGGTGCTGACCTGGCTGCTGCTGAACAAGACGCGCCTGGGTTTGAACGTGCGCGCCGTCACCCAGAACCGCAACATGGCCGCCTGCTGCGGCGTCCCGACCGGGCGCGTGGACATGCTCGCGTTTGGCCTCGGCTCAGGCATCGCCGGCCTCGGCGGGGTGGCCCTCAGCCAGATCGGCAACGTCGGTCCGGACCTCGGCCAGAGCTACATCATCGACTCGTTCCTGGTGGTGGTGCTCGGCGGTGTCGGCCAGTTGGCCGGTAGCGTCCTGGCCGCGTTCGGCCTCGGTATCGCCAACAAGATTCTCGAACCGCAGATCGGCGCCGTGCTCGGCAAGATCCTGATCCTCGCGCTGATCATTCTGTTCATCCAGAAGCGTCCGCAAGGCCTCTTCGCACTGAAAGGACGGGTGATCGACTGATGAACCAGCCCCTGATGCTCACGGCCACGCAAAAGGCCGGCCCCAAAGTCACCATCGCTGTCGGCGCGGTGATTCTGGTTCTGCTGCTGGCGTTGCCGCTCCTGTCGTTGTTGCCGCCGGACAGCGCGTTTCACGTCTCGGCCTACACGTTGACGCTGGTGGGCAAGATCCTGTGCTACGCCATCGTCGCCCTGGCCCTGGACCTGGTCTGGGGTTACGCCGGTCTGTTGTCACTCGGCCACGGTCTGTTCTTCGCCCTCGGCGGTTACGCGATGGGCATGTACCTGATGCGCCAGGCGTCGGGCGATGGCTTGCCGGCGTTCATGACCTTCCTGTCGTGGACCGAACTGCCGTGGTACTGGACCGGCACCAGCAGCTTCCTGTGGTCGATGTGCCTGGTGGTGTTGGCCCCGGGGTTGCTGGCGCTGGTCTTCGGGTTCTTCGCCTTCCGTTCGCGGATCAAGGGCGTGTATTTCTCGATCATGACCCAGGCCCTGACCTTCGCCGGGATGCTGCTGTTTTTCCGCAATGAAACCGGGTTTGGCGGCAACAACGGCTTCACCAACTTCCGCACGATTCTCGGGTTTGGCATTACCGAACCGGGCACACGCGCGGTGTTGTTTTTTGCCACGGTGGTGTTGCTGGTGGCGAGTCTGTTTATCGGCTGGCGACTGGCGCAAAGCAAGTTCGGTCGCGTGCTGACGGCGCTAAGGGATGCGGAAAACCGCCTGATGTTTTGTGGCTACGACCCGCGAGGTTTCAAGCTGTTTGTCTGGGTGTTGAGCGCGGTGTTGTGCGGACTCGCGGGCGCGCTCTATGTGCCGCAAGTCGGGATCATCAACCCGAGTGAGATGTCGCCGACCAACTCCATTGAAGCCGCCGTCTGGGTCGCACTGGGTGGGCGCGGTACGCTGATCGGCCCACTGCTCGGCGCCGGTGTGGTCAACGGAATGAAGAGCTGGTTCACCGTGGCGTTCCCCGAATACTGGCTGTTCTTCCTCGGCGCGCTGTTCATTGTCGTGACCCTGTACTTGCCCAAAGGCGTGATCGGCCTGCTGAAAAAAAGAGGTGAACAATGAGAGTCACTGCGACGGCTGAATTCATGCTCGAACCGGCGTTTTTCCCAGTGGAGCCCAACAAGGACGCCGGCAGTAGCCGCGACGCCATCGGCCTCGGGCAACGAGTCGGTCCCGGCCTGAATACGCGCCACGGCACGATCCTGACCCTGGAAGACATCAGCGTCAGCTTCGATGGCTTCAAGGCGCTAAACGATCTGAACCTGTACATCGGCGTCGGCGAACTGCGCTGCATCATCGGTCCCAACGGCGCGGGCAAGACCACGTTGATGGACGTCATCACCGGCAAGACTCACCCCAGTCACGGCAAAGCCTGGTTCGGTGAAACCCTGGACCTGACGTCGATGAGCGAAGTGCAGATAGCCCAGGCCGGCATCGGCCGCAAGTTCCAGAAGCCAACGGTGTTCGAAGCCTTGAGCGTGTTCGAGAACCTGGAGCTGGCGCAGAAAACCGACAAGTCGGTGTGGGCCAGCCTGCGGGCTCGCTTGAGTGGTGAACAAAAGGATCGAATTGCCGAGGTGCTGGAAACCATTCGCCTGACCAGCTCGGTCAATCGCCCGGCGGGTCTGTTGTCCCACGGCCAGAAGCAGTTTCTGGAAATCGGCATGCTGCTCATGCAAGACCCGCAACTGCTGCTGCTCGATGAGCCAGTGGCGGGCATGACCGACGCTGAAACCGAGTTCACCGCCGAGCTGTTCAAGAGCCTCGCGGGTAAGCATTCGCTGATGGTGGTGGAGCACGACATGGGTTTTGTCGGCTCCATTGCCGACCACGTCACCGTGTTGCACCAGGGCAGCGTGCTGGCCGAAGGGTCGCTGGAGCAGGTGCAGGAAAACGAGCGGGTGATTGAGGTTTATCTCGGTCGATGAACCTGCCAACACGGTCACTGTGGGAGCTGGCCTGCCAGCGATAGCGGTAGGTCAGACAACATCAATGCTGAATGTGCCGCCCCCATCGCTGGCAGGCCAGCTCCCACAGGGGTTCTGTTTGAAATTTAAGGAATCTGGACATGCTGCAAGTCGACAAGCTGCACCAGTATTACGGCGGTAGCCACATCCTGCGGGGCCTGACGTTTGACGTGAAAGTCGGTGAAGTCACGTGCCTGCTGGGGCGCAACGGTGTCGGCAAGACCACCCTGCTCAAATGCCTGATGGGTTTGCTGCCGGCCAAGGAAGGCGCGGTGAACTGGGAAGGCAAACCGATCACCACGTTCAAACCACACCAGCGAGTGCATGCCGGGATCGCTTATGTGCCACAGGGACGCGAGATTTTCGGCCGGCTGACTGTGGAAGAAAACCTGCTGATGGGCCTGTCGCGATTTCCTGGCTCTGAAGCCAAGGAAGTCCCGGCATTCATCTACGAGCTGTTCCCGGTGTTGCTGCAAATGAAGCAACGACGCGGCGGTGACTTGTCCGGCGGCCAGCAGCAGCAATTGGCGATCGGTCGCGCACTGGCCAGCCGTCCACGGCTGCTGATTCTCGATGAGCCCACCGAAGGCATCCAGCCGTCGGTGATCAAGGAGATCGGCGTAGTGATCAAGAAGCTCGCCGCCCGGGGCGACATGGCGATTCTGCTGGTGGAGCAGTTCTACGATTTCGCCGCGGAACTGGCGGACCAGTACCTGGTGATGTCCAGGGGCGAGATCGTGCAGCAAGGTCGCGGCGAAAATATGGAAGCCGAGGGTGTGCGTGGCCTGGTTACGATCTAATCTGCAGCGTCCTGACGATAATCAGAAAATATGAATTTACCTCTCCCCACTGCCCTGTTTACCCCGAGCTGGCACGCTGAACTGGAGCTCGGCTACGCCCGTTTCGGCGATAGCACGCGCCCGGTCCTGCGCCGGCATAAAGGCCCGCTGCGGGTGCAGAAGCACCTGTATGCCGAAGGGCCCGAGGTGTGCCAACACATCATCGTCCACCCGCCGGGCGGCATTGCCGGCGGTGATCGGCTGGATATCAGCGCCAGCGTCGGCAGCCAGGCCTGGGCACAAATCACCAGCCCGGGTGCCGCCAAGTGGTATCGCGCCGCAGGGCCCGCCTATCAGCACCTGAATCTTAAAGTGGCGAGCGGTGCGACACTGGAATGGCTGCCGCAAGAGACGATTATTTTCAGCGACGCTCAGGCCGAGCTCAGCACCTCGATTGATCTGGAGGGCGACGCCCGGCTGTTTTACTGGGACGTTGTAGCACTGGGCCGACCGGCCAGTGGCGAACGCTTCGATCTCGGTCATTTTCAGGCGCAGCTGGACATCCGCCGCGACGGCCAGTTGCTCTGGCACGAACGCCAGCGCATTGTCGGGGATGATGGTTTGCTTGATTCACCGATTGGCCTGGATGGGCAACCGGTGTTTGCGACGTTGCTGGTGACGGGGGAGATTGATAGCGAACTGCTGGAAACCTGCCGTTCGCTGCCCAACGAAGTGCGCGGGGATCTGACGCAATTGCCGGGGCTTTTGGTGGCTCGCTGCCTGGCTAGTGAAGCGCTGTTGGCGCGGGGCTGGTTGATTGATTTGTGGCGTCTGCTCCGGCCTGCGTTACTCGGCCGAGATGCCGTCCCACCCCGAATATGGAGCACCTGAAATGCAATCCAATGTGGGAGCGAGCCTGCTCGCGATAGCGTCGGCACATTCAACACATCAGTTGCCTGACACACCGCCATCGCGAGCAGGCTCACTCCCACAGGGGTTTTGTATTTACAGATCCGAATACTTTTTATCTGCCCAGATGGATTCCAAACGATGGACCTGACCCCACGCGAAAAAGACAAGCTGCTGATCTTCACCGCCGGCCTCGTAGCCGAGCGGCGTTTAGCGCGCGGTGTGAAACTCAATTACCCGGAAGCCATGGCCTACATCTCCGCAGCGCTGCTCGAAGGCGCCCGTGACGGCCAGACCGTGGCCGAGCTGATGCACTTCGGCACCACCCTGCTCAACCGCGAACAAGTGATGGAAGGCATCCCGGAAATGATCCCGGAGATCCAGGTCGAAGCGACGTTCCCCGACGGCACCAAATTGGTCACCGTTCACCAACCCATCGCCTGAGGACGCGTCATGACCTATCAAATCCGTGATGCGCTGCACGCCGACCTGCCGGCGATCCGCGACATCTACAACGACGCCGTGCTCAACACCACGGCGATCTGGAACGAACAGGCCGTGGACCTGGGCAACCGTCAGGCCTGGTTCAGTGCCCGGCAAGCCCAGGCTTATCCGATCCTGGTGATTGTCGACGGTGATAACACGGTGCTGGGCTACGCTTCATTTGGTGACTGGCGGCCGTTCGACGGTTTCCGCCATACCGTCGAGCATTCTGTCTACGTGCGCAGCGATCAACGAGGCAACGGTCTCGGCCCGCTACTGATGACGGCGCTGATCGAACGCGCCAAAGGCTGTGACAAACACGTCATGGTCGCGGCCATCGAAAGCGGCAATGCCGCTTCCATCCGTTTGCATGAACGGGCCGGTTTCGTGATCACTGGAGAGATGCCGCAAGTGGGCACCAAATTCGGCCGCTGGCTGGACCTGACTTTCATGCAACTGACCCTCAATCCTGGCGCGGAGCCGCCGCCCGCCCACAAGGAGTAATTGCCGATGAACGCTGCCCAACTACGCCGCGTCAATGTTGAAAGCTTTGCGCACTATCGTCAGGGTTTGATTGATCTGCTGCTCGACGCCGTCGGCTATGGCGCCAGTGTCGGGTTCATGGCCAATCTGGACGCCGCTGCGGCCCGCGCCTATTTCGATGACGTTCAGGACAACCTGAACAAAGGCAACGTGCTGCTGTGGGTGGTGGTCAAGGACGAGCAAGTGCAGGCCAGCGTGCAGTTGACCCTGTGCCAGAAAGCCAATGGCCTGAACCGCGCTGAAGTGCAGAAACTGCTGGTGCGTGAACATGCGCGGCGCCGTGGCCTGGGCCAACAGTTGATGAGCGCGCTGGAACAGGCCGCGCTCCAGCACAAGCGCGGCATGCTCTATCTCGACACGGAGGCCGGCTCACCGGCCGAGGATTTCTACAAGGCATTGGGTTACACCAAGGCCGGTCAAATCCCCGACTACGCCTGCGACCCGAGCGGCCAGTACAAACCGACCGCCCTCTACTACAAGATTCTTCAGGGGGCCCATTGATGATTCCCGGTGAATACCAGATCCAGCCCGGCGACATCGAACTCAATGTGGGCCGCCGCACGGTCAGCCTGAAAGTGGCCAACAGCGGCGACCGGCCAATTCAGGTCGGCTCGCATTACCACTTCTTCGAAACCAACGACGCCCTCACCTTCGACCGCGCGGCCAGTCGCGGCATGCGCCTGAACATTCCCGCCGGCACCGCCGTGCGCTTCGAGCCGGGGCAGAGTCGCGAGGTCGAACTGGTGGACCTGGCCGGGCATCGCCGGGTGTTCGGGTTTGCCGGCAGGATCATGGGTGACCTTGACTGATCGACCCCTGTGGCGAGGGGATTTATCCCCGTTCGGGTGCGAAGCACCCGCCATCCAGCCAACGAAGTATTGCGGATAAACCGAAGTGGCAGATTTACGACCGCTACGCGGCCGAACGGGGATAAATCCCCTCGCCACAATAAATTTGTGCAAGGAATTGTGATGAAGATTTCCCGTCAGGCCTACGCCGACATGTTCGGCCCCACCGTCGGTGACAAGGTCCGTCTGGCCGACACCGAGCTGTGGATCGAAGTGGAAAAAGACTTCACCACCTACGGCGAAGAAGTGAAATTCGGTGGTGGCAAAGTCATCCGCGACGGCCAGGGTCAGAGCCAGCTTTTGGCCGCCGAAGTCGTCGACACGCTGATCACCAACGCACTGATCATCGACCACTGGGGCATCGTCAAAGCCGACGTCGGCCTCAAGGACGGGCGCATCGCCGCGATCGGCAAGGCCGGCAATCCGGACATCCAGCCGAACGTGACCATCGCGGTCGGCGCCAGCACCGAAGTCATTGCCGGGGAAGGCATGATCCTCACCGCCGGTGGCATTGACACGCACATCCACTTCATCTGCCCGCAGCAGATCGAAGAAGCGCTGATGAGCGGCGTCACCACCATGATCGGTGGCGGCACCGGCCCGGCCACCGGCACCAACGCCACCACCTGCACCTCCGGGCCGTGGCACCTGGCGCGCATGCTTCAAGCAGCCGATGCCTTCCCGATGAACATCGGCTTCACCGGCAAGGGCAACGCCAGCCTGCCGGAGCCGTTGATCGAGCAGGTCAAGGCCGGCGCGATCGGCCTCAAGCTACATGAAGACTGGGGCACCACCCCGGCGAGCATCGACAACTGCCTGAACGTCGCCGACCAGTACGACGTGCAGGTCGCGATTCACACCGACACGCTCAACGAGTCGGGCTTCGTTGAAACCACCCTCGCCGCCTTCAAGGGCCGCACCATCCACACCTATCACACCGAAGGCGCGGGTGGCGGTCATGCCCCGGACATCATCAAGGCCTGCGGTTTTGCCAATGTGCTGCCGAGCTCGACCAATCCGACCCGGCCGTTCACCCGCAACACCATCGACGAACACCTCGACATGCTCATGGTCTGCCACCACCTGGACCCGAGCATCGCCGAAGACGTGGCCTTCGCCGAAAGCCGCATCCGTCGCGAAACCATCGCTGCCGAAGACATCCTGCACGACCTCGGCGCGTTCTCGATGATCAGCTCCGACAGCCAGGCCATGGGCCGTGTCGGCGAAGTCATCACGCGCACCTGGCAAACCGCCGACAAGATGAAAAAACAGCGCGGCCCACTGCCGGGCGATGGCGAAGGCAACGACAACTTCCGCGCCAAACGCTACATCGCCAAGTACACGATCAACCCGGCGATCACCCACGGCATCAGCCATGAAGTGGGTTCGGTCGAAGTGGGCAAATGGGCCGATCTGGTGCTCTGGCGTCCAGCGTTTTTCGGTGTCAAACCGACGCTCATCCTCAAGGGTGGCGCCATCGCCGCCAGCCTGATGGGCGATGCCAACGCCTCGATTCCAACGCCGCAACCGGTGCACTACCGACCGATGTTTGCCAGCTACGGCGGCTCGTTGCACGCCACCAGCCTGACTTTTATCAGCCAGGCGGCGCAGGAGGCCGGCTTGCCTGAAGCGTTGGGTTTGAAGAAGAAAATCGCTGTGGTCAAAGGGTGTCGCGAGGTGCAGAAAACCGACCTGATTCACAACGACTATCTGCCTGACATTGATGTTGATCCGCAGACTTATCAGGTCAAGGCTGATGGGGTTTTGCTCTGGTGCGAGCCAGCGGATGTGCTGCCGATGGCCCAGCGTTACTTCCTGTTCTGATACCCGGTCAGGCATAAAAAATCCGGCACGAAGGTCATCAATCTTCGTGCCGGGACGGCTGTATTGTCAGGTCAATCAGTTGCTGTTTCGACCGTAAAGGGAATCTCCACCCTTTGCAGTTTCGCCCGATCCATCGCCTGCTGGGTCAGGGTCTTCAACAACGCTTTCATCTCGGTGTCGATCACGTTCAACTCAGCAGCATAGGTCTCATCGGTCATGACCTGCCCCGGGGCAATCGCGCTTTCAGGTTTACCCAGTTCGGCGGCGAGTACCCTGAGTTCCTGCTTGAGATCGGCCTTCGCCTCAAGCGACAGATCCGGTTCGGTCGCTCGCCTCTCAAGCGCCATGTAAAACTCCGTTGTCGCATTGATTCGGCGCCTGAAAACCTTGAGCGCGCTTCGATTCGAGCCCTGGATGTAAGTCTCCCAGAACGGCTGTTCGATGATCGAGTCACGCAGTAAATCGCCGGCTTCCAGATCCAGTACCCGCCGATAGGCACTTTCGATCATCTGCGGGGTGACGCCCGTGTGTGTACGAAACTGCAAGTCACGAGACTGCCAGGGCAGGTCGAGTCGTTCTGCCAGATCCGTCATGTAAGCCAGGTGGACCTCGACCTCATCGATGCTTCCCGAGACTCGGCCGTTGGCATCGACAACCCTGAATTGCTCACCGTTCGCCAAGCGCTCGGCGACCACTTTACGGGCGATCCGGCTCAACTCATCAAGCCGGGATTTGCCTCTGGCCAACTGCACCAGTTCGGTCTCCACCAGGCCCGGGTTGGCCAACGCGTAGGCCTCATGGATCAGCACTTCTACGCCCATCGCATTGAACAACTGCGCCCCGGCATCAACGCATTGGGTGACCTCATCCCTGCCCATGACAAACAGATTGCGTCGCAGCTCACTGTCCTTGGACATGGCTTCCAGCATTCGCCAGAGCTTTTGGGTCATGTCCACCCTGAAGACTCTGTCGGTCATGAAATGGGTTGATTGAGTGAGCTTCCTGATCTGATTGAAAAAGGGCACCGAGCCGAACTCGTCCTCCACCTCATTCCATATCCGCTGCCGGGCAACCCATTCGGGCCGCGTCAATCCTTCCTCCCAGTCAAGACTGTCACGCACGCCTCGGGGTGGATAAGGTCGATCAGGGTCCAGACCGACGGACCTGATATGGTCTCTTAGCGTGTCTAGATTCTCGGGCGACAGCCATTGCGGGTCACGACTCAATACCGTTCGCGCGACCAGCTCCGCCTCCACAGAGCCGGCCGTAACCTGGGGGATGACCGTCAGCTTATTGCGCTGCAGGTTCAAGTAAAAATGTCTGAATCGAGGTTGAGAAAACAGTCCGGCCGGCCAGGTATTGATACCGGTCTCACCCAGCATCACCGTATGCAGCATGCGCATACCGCCGATATCCGGCACTCGCCCTAACGGGTTTCCCTGCAAATCGAGACTTTGAAGTTGGGTAAGCCATCTCAAGTACGAAGCGCCCTGCATATCCAGCACAATCCGGTTATCGCCGAGATACAACTCCGTCAACCCCCGCATTTTCCCCACTGCACGAGGAAATCTCGTCAGCTTGTTACGGGTGAGATTCAGCAAACGGAGCTTTGGGAAATGATCAAGAAAAGACACCTGTACATCGATCAGTCCGGTGTCAAGCAGGTTCAGGCTGGTGACATGTTCGAAATTGGCTTCAAGAGTGGGCAGGGTCCCCAGATGCCTGTCCAAGGGGATATTGCTCAGGTCCAGTGCCGCACCTTGCAGATGTCCGAAAGAGTCCACGTCTCTTGGCCCGGTGTGCTGCCAGCACTGCCGAATGGCCTTGTAGAGTTTGTTTCTGGACTGCCATTCGGCAATGCCGGCAGAGCTGAACCTGAACGCGTCGGTCGGCAGTTTCAGCCAGCGCTGGAAGTTGGCGTTGAGACGGTTGAATTCCGCTTCCAGTGCGCTTGCCCGCTGTTCCGGATCAGCTTCGCTGCCACCGCCGTCCAGATAAGCCTGGGCCTCAGTCTCCGTCCACCCAGGCCGCACACTCCTGACCCGCTCCTGTGGCGTCAGTCGTCCGGTGAGCTGTCGAATGCCTTGAGTTAACGGCATACCGCCGCGCAACTTCATAGTATCGGGATCATAGACGGGCTTGCGCAAAGGGTTGTCCGCCAGCAGCGGGCGCAGCGTGTCTCGCGCCAACGGTGCATCTTGAACGGTGCGCTTGAGTGTCGCGCCTTGATTGATTTCATACCCCAGCGCTTTGCGTTCGGCGTCAGGCAGGGCATGCAAAACCGAGGAAAACAGGTCGTCGACACCATGCAGGTGATGGTCTTCAGCATTGCGCGCTTCATAACCCTCATCCGTGCTGACCAGGATTTTGCGTATGGGCGCGTCTTCGGCACCAATGCTGTCACGCAGGTGGCCAGTGAACGAATGTTCGCGAATTTCGATGCGCACATCGCTGGGCCAGTTTGGCAAGGTTTCCAGGGTGTGCAGCGCCAGCCTTTGCGTATCCGCTGCCCGCAGGGAATCAAGGAACAGCCCTTCATAGGCACGCGCAAGGCGCACCTCCAGTAAGGCGGTGCGTACCTGTTGCCTGAGGTGCAGGCCAATACGCTTGTGTTCGGCAAGTACTCGCAAATCAGCCGGATCAGCGGTGGCCAGCAGCTCCTCGGCAACGCGGGTGGGCAGTTGCGCAAAAGCATTCTGAAGCACCAGCACGCCGGCGTTGTTTGAACGCGGCACACCGTTCTCAGGCAGCTTCCCCGTATCCGCCCAGGCCTTGAACCGATCGATTGTGTCGACCAGCAACGCCGGTGGCACTTCGTTTTCGACGTGCAGGCGCCGCAATACGTCGGCCTCGACCCCGCTGGTGATGCGGATGCGTTCAAGCGTCGCCTCATCGAACGTTTCGCCCTTCGCACTCAATCGGCGCATGAGTTCGGCAGTGGTCCATTCAACAGGACGGTCGAGTTCGGTGTGCCAGGTACCGGCATTGTTGTGCTCGAGTTTCGGCTGATAAGCGGTCGGGCGCTGTGGATGACGGATTCGCGGTTCGCCCGTGAGTGGATCGTCTTGCACCGCGAAGGCCTTGCCGTCGCGCGACAGAAACTCCTGGTTATTGTGCAGGTGAAGGCCGCGTTCGTTTGGCTTCGAATCAGGGCTCAAATTGACGGGATGCTCGTAAGCGCTCAGGTCCGGGTTCCAGAGACGGGGGTTGCCGTCAGAGAGCACGACCGGCTTCAACTGGTCGACAAAAGGCGAAGGCTTGACCGCTGCCGCTGCGCCCGTCGGCAACACATGCCCTGCCGCCATGATTGCCAACTGGGCAGCATTGATCAGGACACCGGTCAGGAGTGCCGCCGCCTCTTCCTTGTCACCTTTGCTCCAGTCTTCAATGCCCTCCATGGTTTCAAGCAGCATTTGCCCGACCATGATGCCCAGCATGGCCTCTCCCAGGCCCGGCACCAGCATCGCGCCGAAGTTGAACACGTTCCAGCCGATGTTCAGATAGCTGCTCAGTCGCCTCCAGCGAGCATTGGCATCTTCATCATCAGTGGGAACGGCAATGTGTCGCGCATCCGCGATGGCCTTGTCGCAGCGCCATCGACTGAGCTGAGGCCACAGCGCGCCCTCAATCGCATTGGTGATCGGCTCCGCATGGGGGTTTTCAACTGCAGTTTCCCGCCACCAGGGCCCCATGCTCAACGGTTCGCGCTGATGCCAGGTAAAGGTAGTGAAGCGCTCTCTGACGCGAGCGAAAAACACGCCCTTGTCTTTTTGCGGTACGAATCGGCTGAAAAATTGTTGATAGTCCGCCGAGCGAAGCTGGCTCGTCAGCGCCTTCATGAAATCGGTGAAGGAGGCATATTCTTTCAAGGGATGATCGGGGTCGTCGGGCACGTAGGCGATCAAGGTTCCGTCTAGTCGACTTTGTTTGTCGATATCGTCCCTGCGCAGCATCTCTTCGACGACACCGGAAGGACCGTTGGAAAAAAACGCCTTGAGCAGTTTGAACTGATCAAACTCCTGCCCGGGCAAAACAGCCAGTTTGCGCGACCACTCCAGCATGGTTTGTTGATGTGCCGGAACCAGTTCATCGTAGATTTGTTTGATTCGCGATGGATCAGCCACCGCACTGAACAACACAACTCCCGACAGTTTCACACCCAACAGGGACAATCGATGAGTGTGTAACAGGCGATTGTTCAGCGTGATGTTCGCCTGGTTATCCCGCAGTTGCTGTAATTTGCCATACGCATAAGAAGTGATATCGCCCTTCAAATACGCAATCATCGCTGACTCATTGAACGCGGCCTTTTCGGTGCCGATGAAATGCCGCTCGAGGGACGCCTTTGCATCAACCCCGGCAGGGTCCAGCAAACCGCTAATGTGCCGCTGATACTGCGCACCGAGATCCAGACTCCGGCAGAGGCTCGCAAAGCGCTCGATGGTCAACGGATGGCGCTTCAGGGCCCCTTCGGCATCGGTGGTGAAAACACCGGAGCCATCGCGAAAGGCGCCTGCACGGGTTTCGGCCTCCTCGAAGTTGTGCAGCGCAGCCTCCAGCAGGGTGGACTGCCTGAGCCGGCTGGCATGGGTGTCGATGCCAAAACCCAGCAGCGCGGGAATATAAAGCCGCACCGTCGTTGCGTGGACATCCAGTGTCAGGTTCAGCTTTTCTTTCAGCGCCTTGACGAGCAAGGGTTCAGCGAAGGCATTGATGTCCTTTTGTAAATCTCCCAGGGTGTCATCCAGAGTGTCTTGCAATCGCCAACGCTCACCGATGAGTTCCTTGAGATAGTGACGATCGATAGCGCTGGCCTTTACGTACCACTCGGGAAAGACCGGCTTCAGATCTGCAATCAATACCTGTCTCGCTATGGACGGTTTTTTAATGACACCGGGAACTTTAGTTGCAAGATAATTCGCATAAACGTTCTCGCTGGTGTTTACTTCCGGATAAACATCAACAAGTGGATCTTCTGATAACTCATTCATTGCGCATATCCTTATGCGGCCAAAAGAGCACCCAGCTTAGTCAATACCAACAAAAACAAAAGTTTAAATTACTGCTGAAAAACAGCGACAAAACATACAACAACATCCAGGTTCAGAATCTAAAAAACAACTAAATACCACCCGCACAAAGCGCAGGCATGATCCGGTTTGTCAGCGGTAGTTCTTACCCGTCGGTAAAGGGGATAAGATGCCCAGAATTTCCAGCCAGGTAACGGCCATGCGCTTATCCGAATTCATCAGGCAACACGTGGACCGTATCGTCGATGAATGGGAACAATTCGCCAGAACGATCACCCCGGCCGCCGAAACCATGGACCGGGTCGCCTTGCGCGATCACGCCAAGGCCATTTTGTTGGCCGCTGCGCGAGACATGACCACCGCGCAAACCACCAGCGAACAGATGGCCAAGGCCAAGGGCGAAGGCCCGGAAAAAACCCCGAGCCTGGATGAAGCGGGCGCCAGCCATGGCGAATTGCGGCACACCGTGGGCTTCGACCTTGTGCAGATGACCAGCGAATTCCGTCATCTGCGGGCCTGTGTGATTCGGTTGTGGGTCGGCAGCCTGGAGTCGCCGGACCTGACTTACTTCCAGGACATGATCCGTTTCAACGAAGCGATCGACGAAGCCCTTGCCGAATCGACCGCCGCTTATGCCGAACAGGTCAATCGCTCACGGGACATCTTTCTGGCGATCCTTGGGCACGACCTTCGGGCACCGTTGCAAGCGGTGAGCATGTCCACCGAATTGCTGCTACGCAAAACCACGCTTGAAGGCGATGCACTGGCCTGCGCGGTCAATATCAAGCATGGCGCGCGACACATGGCGGCGATGGTCAGTGATTTGCTGGAACTGGTGCGCAGTCGCCTGGGTAAAAGCCTGCCGATCGAACCGGCGCCGATGGACTTGGCCGATGCCGTACAGGCGGCGATTGCCGAAGCCTGCGCCGGTAATCCGGAGTGCGATCCGACGGTCAACGTAAAGGGCGATACCCGAGGTGCCTGGGATGCCGGGCGGGTGGCTCAACTGCTGCAGAACCTGATCGGCAACGCCTTGCAGCATGGCTTGAACACACGTGATGTGACGCTGACCCTGACAGGCGAGCCAGACACGGTTCGCCTGACGGTGCATAACTACGGCGCGCCGATTTCCGAAGACGCGATCGGCACGATTTTCGATCCGCTGGTACGCAGCGCTGACGAGGAACTCGGCCAGCCCTCCACGAGCCTTGGCCTGGGATTGTTTATCGTCAAGGAAGTGGTCGATGCGCACAGAGGAACGATCGAGGTCAGTTCCAGTGAGGCGGATGGCACGTTGTTTACCGTGGTGTTGCCACGCAAGATCTGACGGCATGAGACCGCGTCATCGTTCTTCGCGAGCAAGCCCGCTCCCACATTGAACCGAGTCCTTCAGGTGGAATGCAGTCGAATAATGTGAGAGCGGGCTTGCTCGCGAATGGGCCATGTCAAACGACACAAAACCTCAGGCCAGCTACTCGACCACCAACCGCCCCAACCGCTGCTTGAGCATGCGATTCTCAGCCCGCAGTTGCTGGACCTCTTCCAGCAGGTCCAGCGCCAGGGCAACGCCTTCCCACTCCAGCTCCAGATCACGCCGCAGCTTGGCGGCGCGCTTGGCCAGGGCCAGTTCGTAATCGTTGAAACGCCAATCCTTGGGCTGCTTGCCCTGAGGTTCGAGGATGCCGTGCTCGACGATTTCGATCACGTAGACGTCCGACAGGTCGGTCGCCTCACAGAATTCTGCCATGTCCAGTTGAACGATCAGGGGGTTGCTCATGATGGGCTACTCCGTCTCTTGGATCAGAAGTTTTCTCTCGGGTTGAATGCGGCTTTTTCCGCCAGTTCCTGCCACAGCGCCTTGACCTCGTCGCTCGAGGTCTTGGGCATGACTGCCTTCAATTGCACGAACAGGAAACCGCGTTCGCCCGCCTTGTTCAGCAAACCGTGCCCCTTGGCACGCATGCGCTGGCCGTTCTGGCTGCCGGCCGGCACCTTGAGGTTGATCTTGCCTGTCAGTGTAGGCACTGCCACTTCGGTGCCCAGCGCCAATTCCCATGGAGCCAGCGGCAAGGTAATGATCAGGTTCTCGCCTTCAACGTCGAACTTGGGGTGCGGCGCAAAGCGAATGATCAGGAACAGGTCGCCATTGGCGCCACCACCGGTGCCCGGTGCACCCTGGCCCTTGAGGCGGATGCGCTCGCCGTCGGTCACGCCGGCCGGAATTTTCACGTTCAGGCTTTTGCTGGTGTTGCTGACATGCTGGCCGGCAGCGTTGTACTGCGGCACCTGGAAAGTGACCTTCTTCGACTCGTTCGAGAGGGTTTCTTCCAGGAAAATCCCAAGTTCCATTTCCACGTCTTGCCCTCGACGCCCGGCGCTGCGGCCCGACTGTCCACCACCAAAACCAGGACCACGGTTGCCGAAGATCGAACTGAAGAAGTCCGAGAAATCGCCCGTGTCCTGACCGCCACCGAAACCACCGCCGCCACGCCCCTGCCAACCCGGCGGGCCCTGGAACGGTTGGCCGTGCTGGCCGTATTTGCGCAAGTCGTCATATTCGGCTCGTTTGTCGGCGCTTTTCAGCGCTTCATAGGCTTCCGAGGCGTCCTTGAACTTGGCCTCGGCATCCTTTTCCTTGCTGACATCGGGGTGGTATTTGCGCGCCAGCTTGCGATAAGCCGCCTTGATGGTCTTATCGTCCGCAGTCGGCTCCACACCGAGAATCTTGTAATAGTCTTTGAAGTCCATCGAGGGCATCACCATCCGTTATCAAAATCGCGCCACTACCGGCAGTCTGCGCTCATTGGCAGACGGCGGGTTGACCGATCTCAAGGTTGTGACCGGGTAGCGCATCAGAAGTTTATCGGCAGCGCAGGATGGTTCTTGCGACCGTCCGATGGCTGCCAAGTGCAATGCAGACAAGTTTGGGGCATCTCGCCGTCTTTACAAGGCGCCAATCAACGAGATTTAGCGGATAGTCGGCCTTCGAATATTCGCCGCACTGACATACACTGCGCGGCCGTTTTTTAACCGGAACTCGAAAGACATGAAAAACGCATCTCCAGCCCGTGCCTGTGGTATCGACTTCGGCACGTCCAACTCCACCGTCGGCTGGCTGCGCCCCGGCATGGAAACGCTGATCGCGCTGGAGGACGACAAGATCACCCTGCCCTCGGTGGTCTTCTTCAATATGGAAGAACGCCGCCCGGTATACGGCCGTCTGGCGCTGCACGAGTACCTGGAAGGCTACGAAGGCCGGCTGATGCGCTCGCTCAAGAGCCTGCTGGGTTCCAAGCTGATCAAGCACGACACCAGCGTCCTCGGCACGGCGATGCCGTTCAAGGACCTGCTCGGCCTGTTCATCGGCCAGTTGAAGAAGCGCGCCGAGACGGCCGCCGGTCGGGAATTCGAGGAAGTGGTGCTGGGTCGGCCGGTGTTCTTCGTCGACGACGATGAAATGGCCGACCAGGAAGCCGAGAACACCTTGGTGGACGTGGCCCGCGCCATCGGCTTCAAGGATGTGTCGTTCCAGTACGAACCAATCGCAGCGGCGTTCGATTACGAGTCAACCATCGAAAAAGAAGAGCTGGTGCTGATCGTCGACATCGGCGGTGGTACCTCCGACTTCTCGCTGGTGCGCCTGTCCCCGGAGCGCCGCACCCACGACAACCGTCACGATGACATCCTCGCCACCGGCGGCGTGCACATCGGCGGGACCGATTTCGACAAGCAGCTGAGCCTGCAAGGCCTGATGCCGCTGTTCGGCTACGGCAGCCGCATGAAGAGCGGCGCCTACATGCCGACCAGCCACCACATGAACCTGGCGACCTGGCACACCATCAACTCGGTGTACTCGCAGAAGTCGACTTTGGCCCTGGGCAGCATGCGTTACGACATCGAAGACACCGGCGGGATCGATCGTCTGTTCAAGCTGATCGACCAGCGCGCCGGCCACTGGCTGGCCATGGAAGTGGAAGAAACCAAGATCCAGCTGACCCACGCCGACAGCCGCCACGTGCCGCTGGACCGCATCGAACCGGGTTTGAGCGTGGAGCTTAGCCGGGCGCTGTTCGAATCGGCCATCGACAATTTGCTGGAGCGGGTGCGCAACAGCGTTACCCAACTGCTGAACGACGCCAACGTGCGCGTCGACCAGGTCGACACGGTGTTCTTCACCGGCGGTTCGAGCGGGATTCCGGCGCTGCGCCACAGCGTGTCGGCGATGTTGCCGAATGCTCGGCATGTGGAAGGGAACATCTTTGGCAGTATTGGCAGTGGCTTGGCGATCGAGGCGGCCAAGCGTTACGGCCCGATGGACTGACCCGAAACCGGGGTGCACCCATCGCTAGCAGGCTAGCTCCCACATCGGATCTGTGGTGTTCACAAAACCAGTGTGGGAGCTAGCCTGCTAGCGATGGCGTCAGATCAGGCAACACATCTCTCGGATCAAACCATCCCCACCTGCTTCAGCTCGCTCTTCAGGTACGCGTAATAAATCGGCCCCGCCACCACCCCCGGCAGGCCGAACGCGGCCTCGAACACCAGCATTGCCAACAGCAACTCCCATGACTTGGCGCTGATCTGCCCGCCGACAATGCGCGCGTTGAGGAAGTATTCGAGCTTGTGGATAAAAATCAGATAACCCAGCGCCGCCATGGCGACCCAGATCGACAGCGACAACCCGACAATGGTGATCAGCGTGTTCGACATCAGGTTGCCGATCACCGGCAACAGGCCGAGCAGGAAGGTCAGCACGATCAGGGTCTTGGTCAGCGGCAGCTTGATGCCGAACATCGGCAGGATTACCGCCAGGAAAATCCCGGTGAAGAAGGTGTTGAGCAGGGAAATCTTGATCTGCGCGAACACGATGTTGCGAAACGCCTGGACCAGCAGGTGCAGGCGGTCGAACAACGCGGCGGCCAGCGGCTTGCGCTTGGTCAGGTCCGGTATGCGCTGCAAGGCGATGATCGCCCCGAGCACCATGCCGATCAGCAGCGTCACAAACATGTGCGCCGCGTCCTTGCCGACCAGTTGCAAGTCGCTCAGGTGTTTGCTCATCCACTCGCCGATGGCCACGCGGAACTCGGCGGCACTGGCGGGCAGATAGGCGTCGATGAACGGCGGCAGTTGCCCGCGCGCGCGGTCAACCACGTGCATGAATTTGTCGAGGGACGCCCCGGGGTTTTCCGCTTCGTGCAGCAGAAAGCTGATGGCACCGGCGAAGATCAGCGTCAACACACTGACCACCAGAGTCCCCAACAGCGCCACCGCCAGCCAGCGCGCGCGCCGGCCTTCGATCAGTCGCTGCAATTGCGGGGTGAGCATGTTGACCAGTTCGAACACCAGCAACCCGGCCAGCAGGCTGGGCAGCAGTCGCAGCGGGATCACCAGCAGCAAACCACCAAAGATGATGACCCAACTGATCAGCAGCAAAACTTGGCGTTGAGAAAACGTTGGCATACAGCCTCAAAACGAACGGCGTAAAAGGATTGGCAGTCTGCCAGCGTTCGGAGGCCAGCACTAGGGATTGTATAGGTCGACCTTCGTGGGGCGTGGGTGAATTTTTGTAGCGGCCATGCTGGCCCCTTCGAGAGCAAGCCCGCTCCCACAATGGCGCGGTGTTCGCAGGGCTGATGTGGGAGCGGGCTTGCTCGCGAAGGGGCCCTCACAGCCGCCACAATCTGCCGCCCCCTATGACTCAGTTATCTATTTTTTCTTCAGGCAATCACTCATGAATGCTTTGCGCTCGTCACCCTTGAGCGCTTTAGTCGCAGCATCGGCGTTGCAGGTTTTCATTTTCTCTTGCTGAGGGGTCAGGGTCTTGGCGTCATTGGCGGCCGGGGCCGCCTTGAGGCAGGTGCTCATGAAGGCTTTGCGCTCGTCGCCCTTGAGGCTTTTGGCAGTGGCGTCGGCATTGCAGGTGGTCATCTTGTTCTGTTGCTCAGTGGCGGCGAAGCCCTGGGCGCAAAGCAGCAAACCGATCATCAACAAAGGGACACGCAACATCTTCATGGAGTTTTCTCCTTGTTGCCGCACCGAGGGGTGCGGCCTCAATCTGGAGTGTAGACAACCCCTGTTACACCTTCATCCAGCGACGTAACAGATGACCCTCAATCAACCTCCGATTCCAGAAGATCCTTGAAGGCTTCCCGGTATCGCTGATAGGCATCAATCCGGTTATCAATGACCGATGCGGGCACCCGCTCGAACAAGACCGGCGTGCCCCCCTGGACAGCATAAGTCTGGCCAAGCTCACTCAATGACGTCCATTGAGCGTATGCCGCCCCCTCCTCATAGAGCTTGTTGATTTTTATCTGCCGGTACGTGTTCGTCTCGGAAACCGCCGGCAATGTCGCCGGGCCGGGGGGTGCTTCATTGATAAAGTTGTACTCGGCCAGGGCGGGTCCGGGAGGCAGTGTCATCAATGGCGACCGGTCAAACTGGAAGTACCCTTTGCTGGCCAGGTGCGCAGCGGGGAATTCCGGCCAGGAGTCAGCAACGACCAGTCCATCGGGATTGTTCAAATCATCACCCATCACCACATATTGATGATCAAAATCGGTGACTTTGACGATATGAATGCTGGACGCCCGGGGCTGGCTGGCGAGGATCGAAAACGTCACTTTCGAGTTCTCAGAGCAATTGCCCCCCTTGATATCAATGGCTTTACGAGCGGCCTCGGCGGTGGTCAGTTTGGCGGAGAATCCGCCCTCCTCAAGGTCCATGCCTCTGAGGCCTTTGATTTTCGCAATGGCCGAACCGCCCTTTTCCCACATGCTCGGCAACTGATTCCCCGACATCGGCAAGAGCTCCTTGGCGCGGTAGATCGCTTCCTGTGCCATTTTCAGGTTGGCCATAGTTTGAGTCGTCACCTGAATCGGTTCCCCGGGCGTGATGACATCTGCGGACAGCAACTCTCCATATTCACTTAAATCCGTCAGCTCCGGACTTGGCGTTACACCGTTTTCCCGGACTGAACGTAACAGCGCCTGGTAGGCATTGGCCCGCCCGGTCTGTTCCAGATTGCGCGCATTCAAACCCAGGTTTCGTTCCAGTTCCGTGAGCGGCACCAGGCCCTCTTCGGTGAACAGGCGCCCGGTCAACGCGTTGAACTGCTCTGGCAGCATCAGCGTCTGCAGATCGGGCAACGCCTCGATACTTTGGACGATTTCCTGGCCTGGCCCGGCCTCGCCGGTCGCATTGGCTGCGTTCAGAGCCTCGAACAGATCGAAGAGATAATCCTGTGGAAAGCTGTCGTGAATCAGTTTCAGGCCACGCAGATAATCGAATTGCTTGAACGCTGAAACAGAAGGATGGAACGCTACCGTGACCAGGTCGCTGTATTGGCCGCGGATTTCTTCAAGGGCTGCACGTTCGCCGCCAGCACCCGGCGCGCCGCCACGCAGGCGCATTAATTGAGGATCGTAAGTGAGCAGGTCAAGGATCGGGAGAGCGTCCAGAACCTTCAGCAACTGATAGGGCTTCAATGCATTGTCGCGCAGGGCCAGCTTCAGTTTGGGCCCCTGGCCGATGTGGATGTCCAGCGCATTACGCTCGGCATCCGGCAACGCCTGCAAAATAGCGGAAAACAAATCCATGCCTGAATGCAGGGCGTTACCGTCTTCGTCATAAGCGACGAACGTCGAGTCGTGAAGCTCGACGAGCGTGCGCCGAATCCCCGCGTCGTCCTTGCCGATACTGTCGAGCAGTTGACCGTCAGACTCGAACCGTCGGACTTCAATGCGCACATCGGGATTCCAGCCGCGAAGATGCTCAAGGGAGTGCAGCGCCAGTCTGTCCAGGTCAGGATTCTCGACCGAGTCCAGATAAAAACCTTCATAAGCACGACTCATGCGCACGTCTCGAAGCGCCCAACGCGCAAGGTTCTCCAGCCTTGCGGGCAACTGCCCGCGCTCAATCGCCTGGACTTCGGAGGGTGTGGCGATGGACAGCAACTCGCGGGCGACAGTGCCAGGCAGGCCCGGCACTTTGGCCTGGATGGCTTTTGCGCTGTCACTCATGGCGGCCTCGATACGACGATAACGTGTGTCGAACAGCGACGTGCGCTTGCTCCTGGCCAGTTTCGCCAACTCGGCCCGCAGATTTTTGACGTTCATTTCCAGCGTGCTGGGCGCAATCCGAAATTCGACGTTCAACAAGGTGTTCAGTTGTGCGTCATCCAGGTGCGATAGCAGGGTCTTGAGCAGATCGACGTCAGCCAGACGATTGCTGTTTATCCGGACACGCGGCGCACCCGCATGACCGACGACCCGGAGCACTTCACCCCTGGCGTCTACCAGCTCAATCGCATTGCCGGGCCACAGACCGTCGAGCAGCTGAAATTGCATCTCGGGATCGGCGCTTGAGTAATCTTGCGCACGTTCGCTGCCCATCTGCTCGATGAAGGTCTGAATGTCGCGGTCGATGCGGAACCGGGTCACCGTGTCGCTGAGTAAAGGCAGAGGCCGCTCATTGTCGGCATACATTCGGCGGATCGCGCTGGCGTCGGTCTGGCTGACCGTGCGGATGTCCCCGTAGGATTCGGCCAGCTCACCCAAGTCTGGCCCGAGTCGTGCCATCAGGGTCGTGTGATCCCAGGTGTGAGGCTGCTCGCCTTCAATCACGAAGGCACCTTCGCCGTTGCTGTCCACCACGGGTTGATAGGCATCGGGGCGGGTCGGATGTTTAACCCTGTGTTTACCGCTCTGTGGATCTTTCGTCAGTTCGAAGTGCCGGGTGTCCAGCTTGAGAATCGGTTTGCCCTCATGCTGGTGCAGCCAGGTTTCATCCGGCTTCGAATCCGCAGCCAGGGTCAGGTTCTTTTTCTGATAGGGTTCCAGGTCCCCGCTCCAAAGGCGTTTGGCGCCGTTGGCAAGCGTGACCGGTGTTGTCGACTCGATGAACGATGACAGCTTGGGCAGTACGACCTTCTTGCCGATTTTCATCCCACCGGCGAAGGCCACCAACTGGATCACGCGTTCGAAAAAACCAATGATGTGCTCGGCCCCTTCCAGATAAAGCCCCTCAGCCAGATCGACGATGCCTTCGACGACTTCATTGACCAACTGATAAACCATGTAACCCATCATGATCTCGCCAACGAAGGGTATGAATGGCCCCACAACCATTAACGCGGCATTGAAGATGTCGGAAAGCATTTTTTCCAGGTTGTCGAACCACGCCCAGCGCTCCATGCGATCGGCATCTTGCGTCGAGATGACCATCTCCCGGGAATCGTTCAGGATTTTGTTTTGCTGTTGCTGGTAGAGATAAAGCCAAGGATCGCCCGTAAACAATGTATGGGTATCGTTCTCGAACCGGATGTGGTCAAGGTGCAGGCGCGGATTTTCGATGGGCGTTTCGCGCCATACCGGCTGATCGACGCCCGGGACTTTGTCGTGCTGAGTGATTTCTACCAGCGCGGCGTTGAGTGCGGCGAAGAAGCGCCCCCGTTGTTGATGATCGACAAAACGGCTGAAGAATTGCTGATAGCTGTTTGCCGAATCCTTGGGGGTGTCACGCAATTGGCGAGTGAGCTCGCGGGCGAACTCGGCCTTCGAGGCATACTCTTTCAGTGGGTGTTCCGGATCGTGCGGTACATAGGCAATGACTCGCTGGGCAGCGCCGTCGTGGATATGCAGATCAGGGGCGATCAGTACGATGCCTCTCAACTGAACATCGAGGATTTTCAGCTGATAGTAATGGACGGGAAGGCCATCCATCTTCCATTCTTTAATATCCTTGAGCAGGCTTTGTACGGCCAGGTAGCCACTTGCCGAGATGTCATTTTTAAGGCTGGCCAGATACAGGGCTGCTTTCAACGCAGCCTTTTGGCTTTTAATAACTTTTTGCTGCACCACACCACGCGCCAGCCCATCGACCGGACGCACATAGTCTTCAAGATGCACTTTATATTGAGCACCGAGATCCAGACGGCGGCAAAGCGTCTTGAACTGATCGATACTCATATTGTTGCGAACTCCGGTGATGTCGAATCGATTCGAATTGTCGGGCCGGGAAATAAACTGCGAATCAGACGTTAATACTTCTTTGTCCGAAAAATTATGCAATGCCGCATCCAGCATCGAAACAATGCGCGACTCCACGCCGTTATTGAAATTATTGGCCCATGGCGATAAGTGAGGCGGAGAAAACAACTGCAAAAAAGTTTCTTTCACATCGACGTCCACACCGTATTGGTCTTTCAACGCCTGACGCAGCAGAGGTTCAGCAAAGGTGTAGACATCTTGTGCCTCGCTCAGCATCTGATCGACGTCGCTTTGTGCGCGCCAGCTTTCCTCCGAGGCGCGCTGCAGGGCTGCGAGCTGCATCGGTGAAGCGGCGAGAATCCATTCTGGAAGAGGGGCTATCGCGCTTTTTAACGCACTGATCCTGTGGGGTGAAGTCTGACGCATCCATTCCGGGATAGCGTTCTCTATAAGCTCTTGATGTATGCTTTTTTGTTGTGTTGCGGTTGCTGATATTTCATCGATCTGAATTAAAGTGGTCACATTTATACTCTGCATAAGTAAGCTAAACAGGAACGGCTTATGCAACTAGCGTACAACGTTAATCAGTCGATCAAATGAAGTGCAATTCCGATTAGCCTGTAAGAAACTTCACCACTTAAAATTTCTAACACCCACTTACTTCTTCAACTCAGGCAATTCGTTGCCGCCGATACTGCTCTGGCGTACACCCGGCCTGACGTTGAAACATCGCAATAAATGCCGAGCCCGTGCTGTAACCCATGTCGAAAGCAATGTTTTGAATGCTGCGCTGACTGTCCAGCGCTTCGATCGCCGCGAGGAAACGCAAGCGTTGCCGCCACTCGCCGAAACTCATGCCCAGCTCACGGACAAACTGCCGCGCCAAGGTGCGTTCGCTGACATGGATCTGCGCGGCCCAGTGCGCCAACGGCCGATTGTCCCCAGGCTCGGCTTGCAGGGCTTCAAGTATGACGAGCAATCCCGAACTGCTGGCATAAGGCAAATAACACTCTTGGATGGGCGCCTGTTGCAACTGGTCCACCAACACTTGCGCCAGACGTTGGTCCGCATCGTGTTCGGGAATTTTCACGTCGCGGGCGGCGAAATCCTTGAGGATCGCCTTGAGAATGTCGCTGATCGCCAGGGTGCACGCTTGCTGCGGCAACGCATGGCACAGCGCCGGTGCGAGGCAGACCGCGCGATAGTTGATCGGTTGATTGCTGTAGAAACTGTGCTCGGTGTGTGGCGGCACCCACACCGCGTATTGCGGCGGCGACATGAAGCGGCTGCTGCCGATTTCCATGTGCAATACACCGTTGGCCGAATATTCAAGAGTGCCCCACGGGTGACGGTGGGCCGAGGCGTATTCATGGGTGTCGAAGTCGGCATAACGGAAATAGACCGGGGACGGCAACTCCGCGAAATCGAGCAGGTCGATGTGTTTACTGGTCATGCTGTCCGTCATCAGGGGCAGGTTGTCTGGATTGAAGTATAGGCTTGCATCCAGACAAGCGGATAATCGCTCCTCACTAACGTTTCCGGTTTTTTCTGATGCAATACGCTTATCCCCTGCTGGCCATTTTCATTTGGGCCGGCAATACCGTGATCACCAAGATGTCAGCCGGGGCGATCTTCCCCGCCGAGATTGGTTTCTACCGCTGGCTGCTGGCCGGGATTCTGTTCACGCCGTTCATGCTCAAACCAGTGATCGCGCATTGGCCGCAGATCCGCCCGAACCTGGGCAGGATTTTCATCCTTGGCGTGCTGGGCATGGCGGTCTATCAGAGCCTGGCGTACTTCGCCGCGACGCTGACGTCGGCCACCAACATGGGGATCATTCTGTCGCTGATGCCGTTGATGTCGCTGGCCATGGCGATTGTCAGCCTCGGTCAACGCCTGACAGCGGGTGCATTGGCTGGCGCGGTGTTGTCATTTGCCGGGGTGTTGGTGGTGGTGTCATCCGGCAGCCTTGGCGCATTGCTCGAGCACGGGATAAACCTGGGCGATGCGATGATGCTGATCGCCACCCTGGCCTACGCGATCTACAGCACCCTGCTGAAGAAATGGCAGCTGCGCCTGCCGCCGCTGGTGTTGTTGTATTTGCAGGTGCTGGTGGCGGTGGTGGTGCTGTTTCCATTGTTTGTCGCTTCACCGAAGGTCGGGCCGACCTTGCAGAATATTCCGCTGGTGCTTTACGCCTGTCTGCTGGCTTCGATGGTCGCGCCGCTGGCGTGGATGCAGGCCGTGGTGCGCCTGGGGCCGAGCCGGACCACGCTGTTTTTCAATTTGCTGCCGTTGATTACCGCGCTGATTGCGGCGCTGGTGCTGCATGAACAGCTGGCGATGTATCACCTGGTGGGCGGGCTGTTGACGTTGGGCGGGGTAGTGCTCTCGGAGCGGTGGACTACCGTGTTGGGCCGGGCGTAATCCTTTGTGGCGAGGGGTTTGCCCCCTCGCCACAGGACGTTTACACGCCAGCCGCTTTCAATCTGGCCGCATGCTCGACAAACAACCGCACCGGATCAGCCCCCTTCCCCACCAGCCCCAGCGACTGATTGACGATGTCGAAGTGATCCATCGGATATTCATCGCCAATCACCGTCCCCAGGTGGGAGCTGTAGCGCCCGACCATCCCGTCGCAATGCCCGGTTTCGCGCACAAAAGTCCTGGCAAACAGCCGGCAACTGCGGTTCGTCCCGTCGAACAGATTACCGCCGCGATCCGTCTTGCCCGGCTGCAAGGTCCCGGACCAGGAGTAATAGCGCACGCCATTGACCTCTTCCGGCCCGTGACCGCCCCAGGTTTCAGGCAAGCCCTGTGGATAACGCTGATTGAACGCCGCCACGCCGGCGCTCGTCAGGGACTCGTGGGAGGCGTGGATATCCACCGGCAATTTCGGCCCGCGATAACCGGTTTCCAACAGGCTCATCAACGCGCCGATAAACCGCAGCAATACCGCCAACAGACGACCTTTGGCGGTGTCCGCCGGATAGTGTTTTTCCAGATAATCCGCCAGCTCCGAGCCATGATTCGGCCCTGCGACCGAAGTCACGGACGCAACGCGATCCGGGCGTTTGGCGGCCGCATAACGCGCCGTCAGCGAGCCTTGGCTGTGGCCAATCAGATTGACCTTCTCGGCCCCGGTTTCCCGCAGGATCTCCTCGATCCGCGCCAGCAACTGCTCGCCGCGCACCTCGCTGGAATTGAGCGGCGAGACCTGCACCGCAAACACCGTCGCCCCACCCCGGCGCAACGCCGAAATGATCCCGTACCAGTAGGGATACAGCACCAGACGAATAAACCCGAGCATTCCCGGGACCAGCACCAACGGGTAACGCGTAGCGGAACCTTGCGACATGGGCGAACATCCTTGTGATCGGTGAGATGAAGCAAGGCGCGATGCAAGACGTCAGCCAAGCATCGCCACCCAAGATGACAACTCGACGACCAGTCTATGGCATCCGCCCTACTTCAGCCCCACCACGCCCGCCACGATCAGCCCCACCGACACCAGTTTGAGCGCCGTCAGGCTTTCGCCCAACAGCGCAAAGCCGAGAAACACCGTGCCCAGTGAACCGATGGCGGTCCAGATCGGGTAGGCGATGCTCACCGGCAACTCGCGCATCGCGAGGGTCAGGAAGTAGATCCCGCCTACCGCGGCGACCACCGTGATCAGCGATGGCCAGAGCCGGGTGAAGCCTTCGGCGTACTTCATGCCCATGGCGAAGGTGACTTCGAACCCGGCGGCGATCAGCAGAAACAGCCAGGCCATCTAGAACTCCCGGGCCAGCGTGAGCAGTTGTTGTTCAGCCTCGGCCGCCGAAATCTCGAAGGTGCGCGCGGCGGACTCTTCGCCTTCAGCAGCCACCACGGTAATGTCAGTGATGCCGATGAACCCCAGCGCGGTGCGCAACAACGGATCGGCATGGTTCATCGCCTCCAGCTCACCGCCCGGGCCGAAGCCGAAGCCGCCGCGACTGGTGACGATCAGGGCTTTTTTGCCCTGCACCAGCGGCTCGTACTGGGCCACGCCGTTGTCCAGAGTGTGATTGAAGGTCAGTCCGAGCCGCACAATCTGATCGATCCAGGCCTTGAGGCCGCTGGGGACACTGAAGTTGTGCATCGGCGTGGAAATCACCAGCAGATCGTGGCCGAGCAACTCGCCGACCAGTTCATCGCTGAACGCCAGGTCGGCCTGCATCGATAACGGGCGGGCATGGGGCTCGGGGTAAAACGCAGCGGCGACGAAGGCTTCGTTGACCGGTGGAATCAGCGCCCGCCCGATTTCGCGACGGGTCAGCTGCGACTGAGGGTTACGCGCCTGCCAGGCTGAAAGAAACACCTCGGCCAGACGCCGGGAGTGAGAACGCTCGCCGCGCGGGCTGGCATGGATAGCAAGAATCTTACTCATCTGAATCTCCTTAAGGGCTAAACTGCTTGTGCCCTGCAGATTGAAGCCTGCAAGCGCCACTCTTCAAATGAGCAGAAATCAGTCTGGATGAATCCATTTCATCCATGGAGTTTCCAATGTTTGCCTCGTTGCCGCTGACCGCCCTGCGCGCTTTCGAATCCGCCTCGCGTTTGTTGAGTTTCAAGGCGGCCGCCGAAGAGCTTTCGGTGACGCCGACGGCGGTGTCCCATCAGATCCGCTCGCTGGAGAGCTGGCTCGGCGTGCCGCTGTTCGAGCGCCTGCCGCGGCAAGTACGCCTGACCGACTGCGGCGAACGTCTGTTCCGCAGCTTGCACGGCGCCTTGCTGGAAGTGGCCCAAAGCGTCGACACCCTGCGCCCGCAACGCAGCGGCGCGAGCCTGACGATTTCCACCACGGCCGCCTTCGCCGCGCTATGGCTGGTGCCGCGCCTGGGTCGGTTCTACGCCCGTCATCCGAACATCAGCCTGCGCCTGGATACCCATTGCGAAGTCATCGATTTGCATCAGGACGCCAGTGTCGATCTGGTGGTGCGCTACAGCCTTGATGACTACCCGAACCTTTATGGGCTGTGCCTGTTCGACGAATCGTTCGGCGTCTACGGGTCGCCCGAGCAGGTTGCCCTGGCGGCTGACCGGGTGCCCACGCTGATCAGCGTGCGCTGGCACAACTCCAAACTGTACGCCCATGGCTGGGAAGCCTGGTGCGCGCAGTCCGGCGAGACCTGGCTAACGGGTCAACCGGCGGTCCGTGAATACGACGAAGAGCATTACGCCCTGCAAGCGGCGATCGCCGGGCAAGGCCTGGTGCTGGCGAGCAACATTCTGGTGTCGGAAAGCGTGGCCAGCGGTTTGCTGGTGCCTTACCGGGGCGACATTCAGGTGGATGGCGCCGGCTACAGCGCGCTCTGCGTGCCGGGACGTGAACGACATCCGCCGGTGCGGGCGTTTTTTGCGTGGTTGCGCGAGGAGGCGTTGCTGTCCGGACATGTGCTGGCGTGATCGTTTTGGCACTTTTAGCGATTGGCAAATTACATAAAACTTTTCGCAACGCCCATCACTCACACCTTAAGTAGCGATCACTTCCCCAGAAGGTGACGCAAACCGGATTAGCCTCCAGGAGAACGAGATGAGTGACATGCATTTGTCTGATGTAACCACCCTTCGAGAACGGGCCCGCAAGAACGTCGAGAACGGCGCGGTGACCGAAAGCTACAGCGCCGACCGTGAAGAAGTGCTGCGCCTGCTCAACGAATCGCTGGCCACTGAACTGGTCTGTGTGTTGCGCTACAAGCGCCACTACTTCATGGCCAGCGGCTTGAAAGCCAACGTCGCCGCCGATGAATTCCTCGAGCACGCGACCCAGGAAGCTGAGCACGCCGACCGCCTGGCGGAGCGTATCGTGCAACTGGGCGGCGAGCCGGAGTTCAACCCCGACCTGCTATCCAAAAACTCCCACGCACAGTACGTAGCCGGCAATTCACTGAAAGAGATGGTCTACGAAGACCTGGTCGCCGAGCGGATCGCCATCGACAGCTACCGCGAGATCATTCAGTACATCGGCGAAAAAGACCCGACGACCCGGCGTATCTTCGAAGACATCCTGGCTCAGGAAGAAGAGCATGCGGATGACATGGCTGACATTCTGAAAGATCTGTAGCGTTTAGAAGGCCGTCTTCGCGAGCAAGCCCGCTCCCACAGGGTATTGGTGTTGCACACAATATCTGTGATCAACCCCAATACCCTGTGGGAGCGGGCTTGTTCGCGAAGACGGCCCGCACAGACACCCACTATTTTGTAGGCTTGACGGTCACCGGCGCCTTACCCGCCTTCATCTGTTCCAGCAGCGGCGCGCACTGATTAGGCTCACCGCCACTCGGTGCCACCAACGCCAGCAACCCCGCCGCCGGCGCGGCAATCACACCCAGCGCAACCATCCCCGCGCCACGCAGAATCAGTGGCACCGCCTTCACACCCGCATCCGGTTTGATGAACTTGCCTCGCACATACAGCGGCGACCGCAACGAAATTAGCCGCCAGCCTTTGGACTCCGGAGTAATGGTCAGGTCCAGTTGCTCCGTCGCCATGTTCGCGGTGCCATCGATATAGATGATCGCGTTCTCGGTATCGAAGACAAACAGGCGAGTGGTGGCCAAACCGGTCTTGATGTCGAAGTCAGCCGCCGCGCAATTGATCTTCACTTCCTTGTCGCCAAAGATTTTGCCCACCACGTAGTTGCCGACGTTCAGCCCCGCCAGTTCCATCAACTCGCGACTGATGGCGCCATCGTTGATCAGCATTTTCAGATTGCCATCGGCACTGCCCAACAGCTTGGCCACCGAGTTGCCACGGCCGGTGATGTCGGCATCGCCATTGAGCTCGCCGAAACTGGTTTTCATTGGCTCAAAGGTCGGGAACAACTGTTTGAGCTTGAACTTGCGTGCGGTCAGCTTGGCCCGGCCTTCCAACGGTTCCGTGCGGCCATTGAGGCGAATCTGTGCATCCAGGGTGCCGCCCGCCACGCCGAATCGCAGGGGTTCGAGGCTCAGAACACCGTCGGTCAGCACCAGGTGCGTGTAGAGGTCCTTGAACGGCAGTTTTTCGCTGTGGACGATGCGCTTGCCGGTGAATTCGACGTCGGCGTCCATGTCGCGCCAGCGCTCGGTCTTGAACTCCTCGACCGGCAACACCTTGTCCGTCGGCTGCTTGCTTTCGCCACCACGGGCCTTTTGCTTGGCGTTGGAGTCGGCACCGATCAGCGGCGCCAGGTCGGCAAACAAAAGTTGATTGGAAACCAGCGAGCCACTGAGTTTCGGTCGCGGCTGGCTGGCGACATAGGCCAGGCTGCCATGAATGTCGCTTTCGCCGATCTTGCCGTTGAATTCCTCATAGCGGAACACCGCGCCACCGGGCTCATGCAGCTTGGCGATCAAATGCCCGTCGGTCGCGTACGGCGGCGTATCCGGCAGCGTCACACCGGTCAGCGGGTAGAGATTGGCCAGGCTGGTGCCGGCCAGCTTCAGACGCAGGTCCAAAGCGCCGAGGTTCAGCGGATCGGTCAGCGTACCGGCCAGTTCGACGCTAGTATCGGCGATCTTCACTTGCGCCTGAAGCGGGAACGGCCTGGCCGCGTCTTGCAACGCCAGCAACCCGCCGATCTTGCCTTCGCCTGCGAGTTTCTGATCGTGGTACTGGCCTTTGACCTTCAGCGCGAACGCGTAATCCTGCGGGGCTGCGCCTTTCTCCTGCGCGGTTTTTGCGGCTTTGTCGCCGACGATATCGCTGAACGGGATGGGTTTGCCCAGCGGATCGATCAACACATCGAGCTGCGTCTTGAGGTTCTGGTCGTCAAGAGTGACGTGGCCCTTGTCGAAGCCGATGGCACCGATGTCCACCACCCAGCTGGAAGGTTCGGCGTCCGGGTCTTTCGGATCGAATTTGAACGTCCAGTTCGCGCGGCCATCGGCGAGGCGTTGCAGGTCTGCATTTGGCTCAGTCAGGTCGATACGCGGGATGACCACCCGCTGCGCCAGCAGAGCCAAAGGCGAAATGCGCAGTTCGACGCGTTTGAGGGTGACCATCTGCGGCTTCTTCGACCAGTCCGGGTTGCCCAGGCTCAAGTCTTCGGCCACCACGTGCGGCCACGGCACCCAGGCCCGCCAACCGCCCTCGTCGGGCTCGCGCTGCCAGACCACCGCAAGGTTGCCATTGATGGCGAACGGGCGATGCAGCTCTTCGGAGACTTTGGCATTAAGGGGCGGTTTGATCCGGTTCCAATCGAAGAACACGATGATCAGAACCAATACCGCCAGCAAGACAATCAGGCTGGCGAAGGTCCAGGTAACAATTTTACGAGTGCGCGTCATTGCACAGGGCTCCTGATACGACTGAGCGCCCTGACTGCGACGCACGTGTGAAACGTTAGGCCAGAACCGGCCTGCCATGAAATCTACGACTGAAAAACCGCCCGCAGGTTTAACCGAAACGCCGATTAATCCTCAAATAATCGACCGGGGAGAGACTGCCCCCGAATCCGGCGTTACCGGCCCCGCACTTTTGTGCGGCACGAGTGGGTCGAAAATACCCACCATAGGGCAAAAACGTTCGCCGGAAACGCCCGTTCTAGAGCGCTGCGGCAGAACAATCAATTCCGTTGATTATTACCATTGCGTTTATGAACTTTTATATCGACTTATCGAGAGTAGCATTGCCCTCGTACCCACTTTATCGCCCTCCCAAGGAGCAACCCATCATGAAACGCCAATTACTGCTTAGCCTTACCCTCTCAATGCTGGCCAGCACCGCTTTCGCTCTGCCTGCTGCTGACCAGGCCACTCCACAAGTCAAAGACAGCCGCTCGGTGTTCAGCCAAACCGTCGCTGCCGATGGTTCCGACCGCACTCCACAAGGCCAGACCCTGGCTGAAGGCGGTAACGATCGCCTGAAAGAAAAAGGCCTGATCGCTGAAGACGGCTCGGATCGTACCCCACAAGGCCAAACCCTTGCCGAAGGTGGTTCCGAGCGCACTCCACAAGGCCAAACCCTTGCCGAAGGTGGTTCCGAGCGCACTCCACAAGGTCAAACACTTGCCGAAGGTGGTTCCGAGCGCACCCCACAAGGTCAAACACTTGCCGAAGGTGGTTCCGAGCGCACTCCACAAGGTCAAACACTTGCCGAAGGTGGTGGTGACCGTGTAATCGAACGCAACAGCGCTGTGAGCTGAGCCCATGGTGGCCCTGAAAAAAAGCCCAATCCCCGGATTGGGCTTTTGACTTTATAGGGTTTTGCCTTGTAAGAAGCAGCACATCCCCGCTTGATCCCCCGATAGTCGTTCGACGCCAGCGAAGCCGATTTGCTAGAGTGCGCCGCTGTCCCTGTCCAGAAAACCCCTTGCGATGCTGCCCCGCGCCGAACAGAAACAACAAACCCGCAACGCCCTGATGGACGCTGCCCGTCACCTGATGGAATGCGGCCGAGGATTCGGCAGCCTGAGCCTGCGCGAAGTCGCGAAAACCGCCGGGATCGTGCCCACCGGTTTCTACCGGCATTTTGCCGATATGGATGAACTGGGCCTGGTGCTGGTGAGCGAAGTCGGCCAGACCTTTCGCGAAACCATTCGCCTGGTGCGCCATAACGAGTTCGTCATGGGCGGCATCATCGACGCTTCGGTACGGATCTTTCTCGACGTGGTCTCGGCCAATCGCTCGCAGTTCCTGTTCCTGGCCCGCGAGCAGTACGGCGGATCTCTCCCCGTGCGCCAGGCTATCGGGCGTCTGCGCGAAGACATCAGCTCGGACCTGGCAGCTGACCTGTCCCTGATGCCGAAACTGCAGCATCTGGACATCGCCGGTTTGAGCGTGATGGCGGATCTGATCGTCAAAAGCGTGTTTGCGACCTTGCCGGACATTATCGATCCGCCGGCCGAGGCTCTGCCCGAGCACCTGACGCCCCAGGCGAAAATCACTCAGCAACTGCGCTTTATCTTCATCGGCCTCAAGCACTGGCAAGGCCTCGGCAGCACCGAATAAAAATGTGGGAGCGGGCTTGCTCGCGAAGAAGTCGATACATTCAACGCATCTGTTGACTGACACGACGCCTTCGCGAGCAAGCCCGCTCCCACACAAAACAAGGCAAAGCATCAATTTGGTGCCACAGAAAAATCCCCGCACCATTCCAGTTCAAAATCCTGCAACATTCTGAAACATCCACTACGCTCCGACAGGTATTTCCTACGTATCGCCCGATTGGCAAGCCCCTTGCTCTAGCCTGAGCATTGTCCATTGCTGGAAGCCTTCCGATGCTGGTGATTCATCGCAGAATCGACCCTCAACCCGTCTGGGCCGCCGAGTTGCACCTGACCTTCGAAGCCCGGAGCAAAAGCCGTTTGCGCTGTTTCAGTGCCGAAGGCGAGGACGTCGGTTTGTTTCTGGAGCGCGGCCAGCCGCCGCTGTATGACGGCGAATGCCTGCAAGCCGAAGACGGGCGTATCGTCCGCGTCTGCGCGCGGCCCGAACAACTGCTGCACGTCACCTGCGCCAACGCGTTCGAACTGACGCGCGCCGCCTATCACCTGGGTAATCGCCACGTCGCCCTGCAAGTCGGTGATGGCTGGTTGCGCCTGCTCGACGATTACGTGCTCAAGGCCATGCTCGAACAGCTGGAAGCCAGGGTCGAACACATCGAGGCCCCGTTCCAGCCGGAACACGGCGCCTATGGCGGCGGCCATCACCATTCCCGCCACGGCGACGAGGACTTCAACTACCCGCCGAAACTGCACCAGTTCGGCGTCCGTTTATGAACCCGGCCTGGGCGCTGCTGCGCCTGGCCAGCCCACAACTGCCGATTGGCGGCTACAGCTACTCGCAAGGCCTGGAAATGGCTGTGGATAACGGCCGGGTGAACGATGCAGACAGCGCGCGACGCTGGATCAGTGATCAGCTGTTGCTCAACCTGGCACGTTTCGAAGCGCCGCTGCTGCTCGCCCATTGCACCGCCGCCGTTGATGAGAACTGGGCTGAGTTGCTGCAACGCTGCGAAGAACACCGCGCCAGCCGGGAAACCCGCGAGTTGCATCAGGAGAGCCGGCAGATGGGCTATTCGTTGCAACAACTGCTCAACGGCTTGCCGGAACTCGATGCTCCAGCCCGCGCCTTTCTCGAACAGCGCCCCGAACCGCACCTGGCCCTCGGCTGGGCACTGGCCGCTCGCGCCTGGCAGATCAGTCCGCAAGATGCGCTGGCCGCGTGGCTCTGGAGCTGGCTGGAAAACCAGCTGGCGGTGCTGATGAAAACCCTGCCGCTCGGCCAGCAAGCTGCGCAGCGCCTGACCAGCGAATTGCTGCCGCTGCTGCAACAAGCCCAGCAAGACGCCACCCGAATCAATCCCGAACACTACGGCAGCGCTGCGTTCGGCCTGTCCCTGGCGTGCATGGCCCATGAGCGCCAATACAGCCGTCTGTTCCGTTCCTAGGGCCTTTAAATTTGGAGAATCACATGAACACTCAACCCCTGCGCGTCGGCATTGGCGGCCCGGTCGGTTCCGGTAAAACCGCCCTGACGCTGGCGCTTTGCCTGGCCCTGCGCGACCGCTACAACCTGGCCGTCGTCACCAACGACATCTACACCCGCGAAGACGCCGATTTCCTGGTGCGCAATGAAGCCCTGGCGCCGGAACGCATCATCGGCGTGGAAACCGGTGGCTGCCCGCACACGGCGATCCGCGAAGACGCCTCGATCAACCTCGAAGCGGTGGATCAACTGAACCGCCGCTTTCCGGGCCTGGATCTGATTCTGGTGGAGTCCGGCGGCGATAACCTCTCGGCGACCTTCAGCCCGGAACTGTCCGACCTGACTATCTACGTGATCGACGTCTCGGCCGGCGACAAACTGCCGCGCAAGGGTGGGCCGGGGATCTGCAAATCCGACCTGCTGGTGATCAACAAAGTCGACCTCGCGCCGCTAGTGGGCGCGTCGCTGGAGATGATGGACAGCGACACTCAACGCATGCGCAACGGCAAGCCGTTTGTCTTCAGCAACCAAAAAACCGGTTTGGGCCTGGAAGCAATCATCGCTTTCATCGAACGCCAAGGCCTGCTGACCGCCGCCTGATCAAGACTTATCAACAAGGAAGCTTATCCATGACACTTCAACGCATCCTGGGCGCCATGGCGCTGCTGCTGACCCCGGCCATCGCCTTCGCTCACCCAGGCCATGGCGATAACGGTTTGCTCGCCGGCATCAGCCACCCGATTGGCGGCCTCGATCACTTGCTGGCGATGGTGGCGGTGGGTTTGTGGGCGGCGCAGCAGAAAGGTGCAGCACGCTGGGCACTGCCGTGCACGTTCGTTGGCACCATGCTGATGGGCGGGTTGCTGGGTTTTGAAGGGTTGAACCTGCCGGCGCTGGAAAGCGGGATTGCGGCGTCGGTGCTGGCGCTGGGCCTGGCGGTCGCCTTGGCGGTGCGTCCACCGTTGAGTATGGCGATCGGTGCGACGGCTTTGTTTGCCCTGTTCCATGGTGTGGCCCATGGGCTGGAGCTGCCTGATATGTCGAGCCCTTGGGCATATGCGGCAGGATTTGTGGCGGCGACGGCTGCTTTGCATGCCGCGGGTTATGGCGTGGTGCGCGTGTTGCCGCAAGCGGCGGCGCCGTTGGTTCGATTGGCGGGGGCGGCTTCGGCGGCGACTGGTGTGTGGTTGTTGGCGGGCTGATTTCTTTTTTGCCTGTGATGGCCTCTTCGCGGGCAAGTCGAATCGTCGCACCGCCGCTCCCACAGTGATCTACGGCGCACACAAAATGTGCGCTCACAAACGCTCTCTGTGGGAGCGGGCTTGCTCGCGAAGGCGGCCTGACAGACACCGCATCTCTCAGGCCTGCTAACATGTCGCGCAATCAACCCTGCCGTGACGACGCCAGCCAATGCCGCCTGTTTCCCGCTCCGCCTCCCAGCCTGAATTGACCGCCCTGTTCGCCTCGGTGCAGCAGCATTTCCAGGACGTGATCGTGCCGCTCTGGCAAGGCCCCGGCTGGAATGCCGACATGGCGTTGCCTTATGAAGCGCTGGACGCCGGGCATCAGCCGCTGCCACCCCAGCGCTATCGGGCGATGGCCTGCGCACGGCAGCTGTATCTGTTTTCCAGCCTCATCGGCCAGGTGCCGGCCGTCGAAGAGCGTGCTGCAGCGCTGTTCCGTTCCTTGCAGCAGCATTTCCACGACCCCGAGCATGGCGGCTGGTTCTACAGCATCGACCCGCAAGGTGCGCCGCTGGATCAGCGCAAAGACCTCTACACCCATGCCTTCATCCTGTTCGCGTGCGCCCATTACTGGGACAAGGCTCGCGAGCCGCTGGTGGAATCGGTGCTCAATGCCACGCTGGAAGTGCTGGCGCAGCGCTTCGCCACGGGCGACGGCCTGTATGAAGCCTGCCTCGACCGTGACTGGTCCTCGCTCGACTCCGGCCCCCTGCAAAATCCCTTGATGCATCTGGCGGAAGCGTTCCTCGCAACCCTGTCGGTGCGCGAAGACACCGCCGTGCAACGGGCGCTGGTCGAGTTATGCACAGCCATGCAAAAGCGTTTTATCGACCCGCAACACAGCGTGTTAATGGAGAAACCGCTGGGTGCTGTGGATAACTGGTTTGAGCCGGGGCATCAGTTCGAGTGGTATTTCCTGCTGGAGTCTTCGTCGTTGCTGCGCGGCTCAAAACTGCATGCTTCGCTGGAGCGTGCGTTTGTGCTGACCGAACAATCGGGCGTCGATCCGCAAACGGGTGCAGTGGCAGCGATGCTCGATCTGAATGGCTCGGCGAAGGATGCCACCCAACGCATCTGGGCCCAGGCTGAATACTTGCGCGCGCTGACTTTGCGGCCGAACAGCGAAGGCTCAGTGCAACGCCAGTTGCAGGCATTGCAGCAGCGCTTTCTGCATGAGGGCGGCTGGTATGAGTGTCGCGATGAGCAGGGCGAGGTCAGCCGCAAGGACATGCCGTCGACCACGCCTTATCACTTGGCGACTTGCTATCGCGGGTTGGTCGATTATCTTCGCTGACTGACAGATAGCTATCGCGGGCAAGCCCGCTCCGACAGGTTTTGTGTCGTTCGCGAAATGGCGATTCAACACAAAACCTGTGGGAGCGTGGCTTGCCCGCGATGGCCGTTACCCGGTCTTAAGCCTTGTTATTACGCTCAATCGCAAACCCGGCCCACGTCTGGCTCACCGGCATCAACTCCAGGCTGTTGATGTTGATGTGCGCCGGCGCATTGAGCACCCAGAAAATAGTCTCGGCGATGTCCTGCGGCTGGATCGGCTCGGCACCGGCGTAGGTCGCGTTGTAGCGCTCCTGGTCACCGGCGAAACGCACCAGCGAGAACTCGCTCTCGCACAGGCCCGGCTCAATATTGCTGACGCGCACACCAGTGCCTTGCAAGTCGCAACGCAGGTTCAGCGAGAACTGTCCAACGAATGCCTTGGTCCCACCATAAACATGGCTGCCCGGATACGGATAGTTGCCGGCGACGGAGCCGAGGTTGACGATACCGGCACCGCGACCGTGGGCAATCAGGCGTGGCAACAGCAGGCGAGTGGCGTACATCAGGCCTTTGATGTTGGTGTCGACCATGGTGTCCCAATCGTCGAGGTCGCACTTCGGCGCCGGGTCAGCGCCCAGTGCCAGGCCGGCGTTGTTGATCAGCCCGCGCAGCTTGGCGAAGGACGGCGGCAGGTTGGCGATCGCCTCCTCCATGGCCTTGCGATCACGCACGTCGAGCACAAGGCCATGCACTTCGGTCTGCTTCGACAACTCGGCGCACAGGGCGTTGAGACGCTCTTCACGACGCCCAGTCAGCACCAGTTTCCAGCCGGCATCGGCAAAACGACGGGCACAGGCTTCACCAAAACCGGAAGTCGCGCCGGTAATAAACAGGGTGTTGGACATCGTGTTCTCCTTGCTTCGGCTGACGGTCAGCCATTGGAATAGAAAATCAGCTGGCAGCATGCCCGGCCCCGCTCTCACGGGCAACCATCGTATTTTTGTATGAAAAGTAATCAATCATGGCAACGCCTTGCCCGGCGTGGCCTGCAGCTATGTACGCGCACGTTATCCACAGGCAGGTCCACAATTTCAGGGGGCAAGTGGAAAAGCTGGGAGCCGCTATCCACAAGGCTTTGCGGGTAGATTACAAAGTTTTTCGCTTGACCCTCAGGTGCCAGCGGTGTAGCCCATGGCATTTTGCACGATGGGCCGATCAAACCGACGATGGCGCCAAGCCAGTAACTACGGCCCTCAGCCGAGTCTTTCCAGAGTTTAACCACAGACTTATCCACAGGCAGGCTGAGCACATTTCGGGCCACTTTAGTCACCAACAAAAAGGTTGACAAAGCCTGCTCCGGGTCAAGCAAAAACGCCTGATCAAAAAACAACCACATCGCTACAAGCCACGGATTCAAAGGCTTCCAGGCAGCTACTCCCACGTTATTCACAGCCAGTTCCACAGTAAACGGGGACAAGTCAAAACCGTGACAAAACAACTATTTGCAGCGGCTTTATGTCGCGCTTTGAGAGCTTGTGAATATTGTTTTCCACAATTTCCGGAAAGCACACCGTGGACACCTGTGGGAGCGGGCTTGCTCGCGAAAGCGGCGGCACATCTGGCATCAATGTGACTGATAAGCCACCTTCGCGAGAAGCCCGCTCCCACATGGGAACTGAGGTGTATAGAGGATGTAAAAAGCCCCGGCGATTGCTCGTCGGGGCTGTGGATATTCCGGCAGCGTTTCAGTGCCCGCCGAGATAAGCGTTACGCACCTCCTCGTTGACCAGCAGCTCCTTGCCGGTGCCGGTGATGCGGATCTCACCGTTGACCATCACGTACGCCCGGTCCGACAGTTTCAACGCGTGGTTGGCGTTTTGCTCGACCAGGAAGATGGTCATGCCGGTACTCGCCAGTTCCCGCAGGGTCGCGAAGATCTGTTTCACCACGATCGGCGCCAGCCCCAGGCTCGGCTCATCAAGCAACAGCAGCTTGGGTCGGCTCATCAATGCACGGGCGATGGCGAGCATCTGTTGCTCGCCGCCGGACATGGTCATGGCGCGCTGGTTACGGCGTTCCTTGAGCCGCGGAAACAGCTCGAACATGCGCTGCATGTCCTCGGAAGCGTACTTGTCACCGATCGGGATGGTGCCCATCAGCAGGTTTTCCTCGACGGTCATGTCGGGGAACACCCGCCGGCCTTCAGGCGACTGAGCGATGCCGTTGGACGCGATGTAGTGCGACGACTTGTGGGTGATGTCCACGCCCTGATAAATGATCTGCCCGTCAGCCGCCCGCGGCTGGCCGAAGATCGACATCAGCAGGGTCGACTTACCGGCGCCGTTGGAGCCGATCAGACTGACGGTTTCACCTTCTTCGATATGCAGCGAGACTTTTTTCAGGGCCTGGATCGGCCCGTAAAATACATCCAGATCCTTGAGTTCGAGGATGGGTTGGCTCATAGCACCACTTCCTCTTCATCAGCGCCCAGGTAGGCCGCAATCACTTTCGGGTCGTTGCGAATCGCATCAGGTCCGCCCTCAGCGATCACGATGCCGTGGTCCAGCACCACGATGTGGTCGGAAATGCTCATTACCATGCCCATGTCATGTTCGATCAGTACCACGGTCAGATCGTGCTCGTCGCGCAGCAGCCGGATCATCGCGCTCAGCGCTTCGGTTTCCTGAGGGTTGAGGCCGGCAGCCGGTTCGTCGAGGCAGATGATCTGCGGCCGGGTGCACATGGCCCGGGCGATTTCCAGACGACGCTGTTGGCCGTAGGACAGTTCACCGGCCAGACGGTTGGCGCAGTCCACCAGATCCACCACTTCCAGCCAGTAGAAGGCGTGGTCCAGCGCATCGCTTTCGGCTTTGCGGTAGCCCTTGGTATTGAGGATGCCGGCCAGCATGTTGCGGTTGACCCACATGTGCTGGGCCACCAGCAGGTTTTCCAGTACCGACATTTCCTTGAACAGGCGAATGTTCTGGAACGTACGCGCCAGCCCGGCACGGTTCACCAGGTGGGTGCCACCGAACATCTTGTAGCGCATCCGGGTGATGAAGCTTTTCGGCGAAACGAAATCCGTGGCTTTGAACGATTCGCCCAACAGCTGGATGACATCGGTGCGCTCGCCACGGGTATTGAGTTCGATCTTGCCGCCGGAGGCCTTGTAGAACCCGGTCAGGCAGTTGAACACGGTGGTCTTGCCGGCGCCGTTGGGGCCGATCAGGGCGAAGATCGAGTTGCGATGCACCTTGAGGCTGACATCGCTCAACGCCTTGATGCCGCCGAAGTGCATCATCAGCTTCTCGACCGAGAGTACGACTTCGCTCATGGCGCTACTCCTTTACGCGGGGTCACACCGGTACGGCTGATCCGAATCAGGCCGCGCGGTCGCCAGATCATCATCAACACCATCAACACGCCGAACAGCAGCACGCGATATTCCGCAAAGCCGCGCAGCAGTTCCGGGGCAACCGTCAGCACGAAGGCTGCAATCACCACGCCGATGGTCGAGCCCATGCCGCCGAGTACCACGATGGCGAGGATCAGGGCCGATTCAAAGAAGGTAAACGAGGTCGGGTTGACGAAGCCTTGATAGGTGGCGAAGAACACTCCGGCCAGGCCGGCAGTCGATGCACCAATGGTGAACGCCGAGAGCTTGACCAGTACGTGGTTCAGGCCCATGGAGCGGCAGGCAATTTCGTCTTCACGCAGGGCTTCCCAGGCGCGGCCGACCGGCATCTTGACCAGACGATGCTTGATGTACAGCACGGCCAGCACCACCAGGAACAACACCGCGTAGATGAAGTAGTACTTCACGTCCGGGTTATAGGCGATGCCGAAGAACTCATGGAACGGGACACCGCCCTCCTTCGCACGCTTGCCGAACTCGAGGCCGAAGAACGTCGGCAACGGAGCCGCCATGCCATTCGGGCCGCCGGTCAGGGACAGCCAGTTGTTGAGCACCAGGCGAATGATTTCACCGAAACCGAGGGTCACGATCGCCAGGTAATCACCGTGCAGCCGCAACACCGGGAACCCGAGGATGCAACCGGCCAGGCCCGCGGTGATCGCCGCCAGCGGCAGCACCGTCCAGAAGCCCAATCCGAGGTATTGATAACCCAGCGCCAGGCCGTATGCACCGATGGCGTAGAACGCCACATAACCCAGGTCGAGCAGACCGGCCAGGCCGACCACGATATTCAGGCCCAGGCCCAGCAATACGTAGATCAGCCCGAGGATCACCACGCCCAGCAGGTAAGAGTTGGAGAAAAACGGGAACACCACAGCAACGAGGATCACCAGCGGGATGATCCAGCGCAACCGGGATTTGTAATCAGGCGGCAGTACATGAACCCCGGAGCCGGTGCTTTCAAAGCCTTCAAGAATCTTCAGGCCCTTGGGCGTTTGCAGGAACAGGCTCAGGGCAAAGCGGCCAGCCATGACGATGGCGACAATCCACGCCACCCGGGTCGTTTCCATATTGAAGCCGTAGCCGTCGAGGACCACGCCGACAATCGGGCCGAACACAATCAGGGCGACAAGGCCGGCAAGAATCGCGTCAACCAGGCTTCTTTTGAGATCAATGGTTTTTTTAGTGGTTGAAGACATCGCTTACACCTTCGACACAAGAGGACGGCCGAGCAGGCCTTGGGGCCGAAAGACCAGAACGAGAACGAGCAGCGAGAAGCTGAAGACGTCTTTGTAGTCCGAGTTGACCAAACCGGAGAACAGCGACTCGGAAATCCCGAGAATGATCCCGCCGAGCATCGCGCCAGGCAGCGAACCGATGCCGCCGAGTACCGCCGCAGTAAACGCCTTGATGCCGATGATGAAGCCGGCATAGAAGTCGAACGTGCCGTAGTTCATGGTGATCAGCACGCCGGCCAGGGCCGCCATCGCTGCACCGATGATGAACACGTAGGAAATCACGCGGTCGGTGTTGATCCCCAGGATCGAGGCCATCTTGCGGTCTTGCTGGGTGGCGCGGCACATGCGGCCGAGCTTGGTGTACTTGATGATGTAGGTCAGCAGCGCCATACCGGCGAATGCAGCAATCAGGATGAAGACCTTGGTGTAGGTCAACTGCACGAAACCGGTGCCGATTTCGACGCGCCAGGCTCCCGTCAGCAAGGTCGGAACACCTTGTTGCTTGGCGCCTTGGGCGATCTGGGCATAGTTCTGCAGGATCAGCGAAATCCCGATGGCGCTGATCAGCGGTGCCAACCGGGTGGAGTTACGCAGGGGCTTGTAGGCGACGCGCTCGATGACCCAGCCATACACCGCCGTGACCACGATGGTGAAGATCAAGGTGCCGAGCATCAGTAGCGGGAAGGATTCAATACCGAAGTATGCCAGCAGAGCCAGACTGATTGCCGCGAGGTAAGCGGAAATCATGTAAACCTCGCCGTGGGCGAAGTTGATCATGCCGATGATGCCATAGACCATTGTGTAGCCGATGGCGATCAGGCCATAGACCGACCCGAGGGTCAGGCCGTTGACCAGTTGCTGCAGGAAAATACCATCCATAACGCAATCTCACGCATTTGAGAGACTGCACAGAAGCCGGGTGCAACGGACCGGGGTTCAGCCGCCGAAGCCACTCGGTTGTGTGCAGCTCTACGAGAAAAGACAGGTACTGCACGGACATGTTGTTTGATTGCCCGGCGCACAGGGCACCGGGCAAATCAGCAGTTCATATCACTTCTGCTTTTCCAATTGGTGGTATTTGCCATCCTTGTCCCACTGATAAACCACGTAGTCGGAGACTTTCAGGTCGCCCTTGGCGTCCCAGGTCTTCTCGCCCATCACGGTTTTGACCGGGTTTTTCTTCAGCCACTCGGCAGCTTTTTCGCCGCTGTTGGACTTGGCGCCGTTGAAAGCTGCAGCCAGGGTCTGAACCGAAGCGTAGGCGTACAGGGTGTAGCCTTCAGGCTCGGTGCCTTTTTTGCGGAACTCGTCCACCACGGTCTTGCTGTCTGGCAGCAGGCGTGGGTCGGCGCCGAAGGTCATCAGCACGCCGTCAACGAATTGCGGGCCGCCAGCGGTGGTTACCAGTTCGTCGGTCACGATGCCGTCATCGGACATGAACTTGACGTCTTTGAGACCTTGCTCACGCAGTTGACGAACCAGAGGACCGGCTTCCGGGTGCAGACCGCCGAAGTAGACGACGTCGGCGCCAGCGCCGCGGATTTTGGTGACGATGGTGCTGAAGTCTTTCTCGCCACGGGTCAGGCCTTCATACAACACAGGCTTCACGCCGCGTTTTTCCAGCTGGGCCTTGGTAGCGTCCGCCAGACCCTGACCGTAGGTGTCCTTGTCGTGCAGGACGACGACTTTCTTGCCCTTGAGCACGTCGACGATGTAGTCACCGGCCACGATGCCTTGCTGGTCGTCACGCCCGCACATACGGAACATGGCGCTCAGGCCGCGTTCGGTGACTGCCGGGTTGGTGGAACCAGGGGTGATTGCAATGATGCCCGCTTCGTCGTAGATCTCGGAGGCCGGGATGGTCGACGAGGAGCAGAAGTGACCGACCACGCCGGCGACTTTCTGGTTGGTCAGGTCCTTGGCGACCGTCACAGCCTGTTTCGGTTCGCAGGCGTCATCGCCCTTCACCAGTACGATTTTTTCCCCGTTGACGCCGCCCGCCGCGTTGACCGCGTCGGCTGCAGCCTGTGCACCCTTCATGTACTGCTCGCCAAATGCCGCGTTGGCACCTGTCATCGGACCCGCCACACCGATTTTCACATCAGCCTGTGCAAACGCAGAAACACCCAACGCAGTTGCCACTGCGAGGGCCAGAAAGCCTTTCTTGTAAAACGTCTGGGACATGAGGTGGTGCTCCAAGGTTTTTTTTAGTTGGCACTGCGACTTCTCTAAATGCTCAGAGCAAGGGCCGTGCCATCGGTTTTTTATTCTGAGAAAAGTCGCTGCTTTATTGTTATTTCGACTGTTTCGATCCCATTTTCATTGGGCGTGCAACCGTCTAAACCGCGGAAGGTGAAACCATTTATTTATAAAGGCGCAACCCGCACGCGCCATCATTGCAACCGCGGCGCCAAACGACGTGCAACCAGCCTGTAACAACGTGCGTCACCGAAGTGCACACTGCTGGTGCGGTACTGCTACAACCCGCACCTTTTACAGGCTAGTCGCTGCGCGACAAAGCGCCGCTTCCAGCAACAAATTTCAACAATCAAATAACGATCCGCAAGCACTGGCCTGCGTGATACAGCGAGAAACCGGCCTCGTACAGACAGCTGCGCAAACCCACCCCCGCCAGTGGCTGCATGGGAGCGAAGGGAATCGGTAGCGCCTGAGGATTTCCGTTACACAGATAATCGGCAAAAGCTTTGCCTACCACCGTTCCCGTCGTTACGCCCCGGCCGTTATACCCGGTGACTGCCACTAAACCGGGCGCTGGCTCGAATAAACGCATCAAGTGATCGGGGGTAAACGCAATGCAACCGGTCCAGGTGCATTCCCATTCCACAGGTTTGAGGTAAGGGAAATAGTGCTGCTGCACCCGATCGGCCCATGCCTTGAGGAACCAGGTCGGTTTCTGATTTCCATTGCCGAGGCTGCCGAGCAACAGGCGACCGTCCTTATCGCGACGAATACTGCTCAGTACCTGGCGCGTGTCCCAGGAACCCTGGCCACCGGGCAGGATTTGCTGCGCGGCGTCTTCGGTCAGAGGAACCGAAGCCACTTGATAGTAATAGCCGGGGAAGAAATTGCGCCGCAGCTCCGTCCAGTCGCCTTCGGTGTAGGCGTTGGACGCGATGACCACTTGCTCGGCGAGCACCGAACCCTGAGCGGTTTGCACCGACCAGCGTTGGCCCTGCCGTTCGAGTCGGGTAACCGGCGAATGATCGAACAACTGACCGCCGAGGCTGATGGCCGCTTTGGCCAGCCCCGTGGTGTAGGCCATCGGATTGATCGTGCCGGCACGCTTGTCGAGCAACGCGGCGGCGATTTTTTTGGTGCCCGTCGCTTGCTCGCAGGCTTGCCCGGTCAGCAGTTCGACCGGCGCCCCGCGACGTTTCCATTGTGCTTCACGACTGCGCAAATCGGCTTCGCCACGGGCGTTGTGCGCCATGTGCAGCGTGCCTTCGCGGCGTAACTGGCAATCGATGTTGTATTTGTCGACCAAGCTGAACACCAGGGACGGCGCGGCACCCAGCATGCGATTGAGCTGACTGCCAACCACTTCGCCAAACCCGGCTTCGATCTCGTCCGGTGGAATCCACATCCCGGCATTGACCAGCCCGACGTTGCGCCCCGAACCGCCGTGACCAGCGCGATGGGCTTCGAGCACGCACACCGTTTTGCCTTTTTCCAGCAGATGCACGGCCGCCGACAGACCGGTGAAACCGGCGCCGATGACGCAGACATCGACCTTCACTTCGCCCTTGAGCGCCGCGTTGTCAGGCCTTTGCGGCGTCAGTTTTTCCCACAGACACTCTTCGCGTAACGGCATTGCCAGACTCCAACAGAAACCTAACAAACAACAAAGCAAAAGCTTCGCGGGCAAGCCTCGCTCCTACAGGTGTTGAGTGATCCTGTAGGAGCGAGGCTTGCCCGCGAAGGGGCCTATCAGTCGAACGTGATGCCCTGAGCCAACGGCAACTCCAGCGAATAGTTCACGGTGTTTGTCTGGCGACGCATGTATCCGCGCCATGCATCGGAGCCCGACTCACGGCCACCGCCGGTTTCTTTCTCGCCACCAAACGCGCCACCGATTTCCGCGCCGCTCGGGCCGATGTTGACGTTGGCGATGCCGCAGTCGCTGCCCACCGCTGACATGAACTGCTCGGCTTCACGCACGTCGGTGGTGAAGATGCACGAGGACAGGCCTTGTGGCACCGAGTTGTTCAGGCGCAGCGCTTCGTCGAAGTCCTTGTAACCAACCACATACAGGATCGGCGCGAAGGTTTCGTTGCAGACCACATCGCTCTGCTCCGGCATTTCAACGATGGCCGGCGAGACGTAATAAGCGTTAGGGAATTTGTCTTCCAGCTGACGTTTGCCGCCGAACACCCGGCCGCCTTCGCTCAAGGCCTGTTCCAACGCGTCCTGCATGTTTTCGAAACTGTGCTTGTCGATCAGCGGACCGATCAGGTTGCCCTCAAGCGGATTGCCGATGCGAACCTTGGAGTAGGCAGCCTTGAGGCGGGTGACGATTTCTTCCTTCACCGACTCATGGGCAATCAGGCGACGCAACGTGGTGCAACGCTGACCGGCGGTGCCGACGGCGCTGAACAGGATGGCGCGAACGGCCATGTCCAGGTCGGCGCTCGGGGCGAGGATCATGGCGTTGTTGCCGCCCAGTTCCAGAATGCTGCGGGCGAAACGTGCGGCGATTTTCGGCGCCACTTCACGGCCCATGCGGGTGCTGCCGGTGGCGCTGATCAGCGCTACACGCGGGTCATCGACCAGGGCTTCGCCGGCATCGCGGCCGCCGATAATCACTTGGCTCAGGTGTGGAGGTGCGTCGCTGAAATTCTTCAGTACGCGGTCGAACAGCGCCTGGCAGGCCAGTGCGGTCAGCGGGGTTTTTTCCGAAGGTTTCCAGATCACCGGGTTACCGCAAACCAGCGCCAGCGTAGTGTTCCAGGCCCAGACCGCGACCGGGAAGTTGAAGGCGCTGATGACGCCGACGATGCCCAGCGGGTGCCAGGTTTCGCGCATATGGTGGCCAGGACGCTCGGAAGCGATGGTCAAGCCGTACAACTGACGGGACAGGCCGACGGCGAAGTCGCAGATGTCGATCATTTCCTGAACTTCACCCAGGCCTTCCTGAGTGATCTTGCCGGCTTCCCAGGAGACCAGCTCACCGAGATCCGCTTTGTATTCACGCAGGATGTCGCCCAGTTGACGCACCAGTTCGCCACGGCGCGGGGCCGGGACCTTGCGCCACAATTCGAACGCATGATCTGCACGACTGATGTGCTGCTCGACTTCAGCGGCACCTTCCCAGTTCACGGCGGCAATCTGGCTGCCATCGATCGGCGAATGCACCGGCACTTTGCCGTTCTGGTACAGGGCCGGGTTCACACCAAGACGATCAAGCAATGCGGCAACCATGGGTCACTCCTCAAGCAAAAAACAGAAAACGTGCAGCCGGATATTCACGGCTGATCAGACCTGTAGTTTTAGCTCCCCGGAGGTTACCCAACAAACGACCTTTAAGAGAGATATCATTCCGTTTATTCATGCTTTGAATTGCTGGCAGTAAAAGAAACAAGAAAAAGGACCGTCCATGCTGAATAAACGCTACTTGCCGTCGATCACTGCCCTCCAGTGTTTCGAGGCCGTCACCCGACATTTGAGCTTCACCCGGGCCGCCGAAGAGCTGAACCTGACCCAGAGCGCCGTCAGCAAACAGGTCGCGCAACTTGAAGAGTTGCTGCAGCACCTGCTGTTCCGCCGGGTGCGCCGACGCCTGCAAATGACCCCGGCTGGTGATTTGTACCTGGTGGAAGTACGAAAAATCCTCACGCAGGTCGAGATGTCGACCCATTACCTGCGTTCCTACGGCGGCGAAACCGAAGTCCTGCGCGTCTCGACGCCGCCGACCTTCGGCGCGCGCTGGCTTGTGCCACGCTTGAAAGGCTGGCGCCTGCGCCATCCCTCGATCCATCTGGACCTGTGCAGCGAACAGGAAGCCGACGACCTGCTGCAAGGTCGCAGCGACCTGGCGTTCTATTTCGGCCAAGGCTCCCGTCCCGGCACCGAATGCCTGAAGCTGTTTGGCGAGGAGCTTGTTCCTGTGTGCGCACCGGGCAGCCAGCCGGACACACCATTCACCGATCCGACACAGCTCACCGACCTCGTCCTGCTACAAAACGCCTCGCGGCCACAGGCCTGGCACGACTGGTTCGACAGCCAGGGCTACCACACCGAACACAGCTACCACGGCCCGCGCTTCGAAACCTTTTACATGTGCATCCGCGCCGCCCAGGTCGGCTGCGGCGTGGCACTGCTCCCGCGTTTTCTGGTGGAAGAGGAATTGGCCGACGGCAAACTGGTCATACCCTGGCAGCACGCGATGCCCAGCACCGATGCCTATTACCTGGCGTACCCCGAGCATTCGGCGGAAGTGCCCAAGGTGCGGGATTTTGTGAAGTGGATGCTGGAGCAGATTGATAGCCCTGACACGTCCCCCCTTTGAAGCTCCGCACAAGGTTATGCGGCGATAAAAAAATTGCTGGCAATCCTTACTGCTGATATGCGCCACTAGCCCATTCATTGAACAGCTGAAACGTCGCGACCACGGGCCGCGTCAAGCCTGGAGAACCCCGTTATGAGCGAGAGCGTGTTTGGCGATCGCATCGTGCAGAACCTGCTCGACACCGACTTCTACAAACTGACGATGATGCAGGCGGTGCTGCACAACTACCCGAACGTGGAAGTCGAATGGGAGTTTCGTTGCCGTAACAGCGAGGATTTGCGCCCGTATCTGGCAGAGATCCGCTTCCAGATCGAACGTCTGGCGGAGTTGAGTCTGAGTGCCGACCAGTTGAGCTTCATGGAACGCATCAGCTTCATGAAGCCGGATTTCCTGCGTTTTCTCGGGCTTTTCCGCTTCAACCTGCGCTACGTCCACACCGGCATTGAAAACGGCGAACTGTTCATCCGCCTGCGCGGGCCGTGGTTGCATGTGATCCTGTTTGAAGTGCCGCTGCTGTCCATCGTCAGCGAAGTGCGCAACCGCTATCGCTACCGCGAAATCGTTCTGGAACAGGCTCGCGAGCAGCTCTACCGCAAATTCGACTGGTTGACCGCCAACGCCAGCAGCGACGAACTGTCCGAATTGCAGGTAGCCGATTTCGGCACACGCCGTCGCTTCTCGTTCCGCGTGCAGGAAGAAGTGGTGAACGTGCTCAAGCACGATTTCCCCGGGCGTTTCGTCGGCACAAGCAACGTGCATCTGTCACGGGAATTGGACATGAAGCCTTTGGGCACCATGGCCCACGAATGGATCATGGCGCACCAGCAACTCGGTCCACGGCTGATTGACAGCCAGATTGCCGCACTCGATTGCTGGGTGCGCGAATACCGGGGCCTGCTGGGGATCGCTCTCACCGACTGCATCACCATGAATGCCTTCCTCAACGACTTCGACCTGTTCTTTGCCAAGCTCTTCGACGGCCTGCGCCATGACTCCGGGGATCCGGTGATCTGGGCAGAAAAGGCGATCGCCCACTATCAAAAGCTGGGCATCGACCCGATGAGCAAGACCCTGACGTTCTCCGACAGCCTGACGTTGCCAAAATCCCTGGAAATATTCCGGGCGTTACGCGGTCGGATCAATGTCAGTTTCGGTATCGGCACCAACCTGACGTGCGATATTCCGGGTGTCGAACCGATGAGCATCGTGCTTAAAATGGCAGCCTGCAACGGCCAGCCCGTGGCAAAGATTTCCGATGAGCCTGGCAAGACTCACTGCAAAGACCCGAATTTCGTCGCCTATTTGCGACATGTTTTCAAAGTACCTGCCGCCCTTTCCAGTCCATCTGGCACCACTAGCAAGGAGTGAATTCATGCAAGCCGTACAGCGTGAGATTGCTGAGCAGCTCAACGTTCAACCGCCGTTCGCCGACCATGCCGCCCTCGAGGCCGAGGTCGCCCGACGGGTCAGCTTCATTCAGGAGTGCCTGGTCAATTCCGGGCTCAAGACCCTGGTGCTCGGCATCAGCGGCGGCGTCGATTCCCTGACCGCCGGCCTGCTGGCCCAACGCGCCATGCGTGAGCTGCGCGAGCAAACCAGCGACAAAAGCTACAAGTTCATCGCCGTGCGCCTGCCGTACGAAACCCAGTTCGATGAACACGACGCCCAGGCCTCGGTGGATTTCATCGCCCCGGACGAACGCCACACCGTGAACATCGGTCCGGCAGTGAAATCCCTGGCCAACGAAGTGGCCGCCTTCGAAGGCAAGCACGCGGTCTCGGTGGATTTCGTGCTCGGCAACACCAAGGCGCGGATGCGCATGGTCGCCCAGTACACCATCGCCGGTGCGGCGCAGGGCTTGGTGATCGGCACCGACCACGCGGCGGAAGCGGTGATGGGTTTCTTCACCAAGTTCGGTGATGGCGCCTGCGACCTGGCACCACTGAGTGGCCTGGTGAAAAACCAGGTTCGAGACATCGCCCGCAGTTTCGGCGCGCCGGAATCGCTGGTGGAAAAAATCCCTACGGCCGACCTTGAAGACCTGTCGCCGGGTAAACCGGACGAAGCGTCCCACGGCGTGACCTATGCCGAGATCGACGCATTCCTGCACGGCCAGTCGGTGCGTGAGGAAGCGTTCAAGATCATTTGCGATACGTACAAAAAGACTCATCACAAGCGCGTGATGCCGTTCGCGCCATAAGGACGTCTGCGCCTGTACCGACGCCTTCGCGGGCAAGCCACGCTCCCACAGGTATTGTGGTCGGACCCATTATCGGCATCCGGCACAATACCTGTGGGAGCGTGGCTTGCCCGCGATGAACGATGACTCGGTCAAATGTCAGGCACAAAAAAAGCGTCCCTCGCAGGACGCTTTTTTATGAGCGCGATTTAATTACTTCAGCGTAACCGTACCTTTCATCATCGAGATGTGGCCCGGGAACGAGCAGAAGAAACCGTACTTCTCGTTGGCATCGAGCTTCGACACGTCGAAGGTCACCGAGTCGGTTTCCTTGGCACCGATGATTTTGGTGTGGGCGATGACGCGTGCATCACCCTCTTTCAGGTAGTTCTTGTCGATGCCGGCAGCCAGGCCATCGGTGGCGATCGGCTGCATGTCAGCTTCTTTACTCAGCACCCAGTTATGGCCCATGACGTTTTTCGGCAAGCTGCCGGAGTGAGTCAGCTCGACGGTGAACGTCTTGCAGCTTTTGTCGATTTCGATGGCCTTGGTGTTGAAGGACATCTGATCGGTGGAGTCGACAGTGACCTTGCATTCGGCAGCCATCAGTTGGCTGCTGGCCAGTGTCAGCAGGGATACCGCAACAAGTTTGGCAAACATGGTGAATCTCCAAGGCAGGGTTAACAAAAGTGCGAATGGACAGAAGACTGCCTGAAAACTACGCAAGTTCCTATGACCTGAATCAAAAATTGTATACAACTTTCGGGCTATGACACCTATCGAAACAATCTACCAGCCAGACGCCTGGCCCGGCCCTATCATCAGGGCGTCAACCCTCATCTGGAGCGCCTGTCATGTCCATCAACAGCTTTTTGTGCAGCTTGCTCGCCGCTTATGCCTGTGGCGCCAGCGGCAGCTACGAAGCACCTGAACGCGAAGTTTAGACCTTGGAGCGCCGCGCGCCTGCCTTTACTCTGTGGCCATCCTGACCATGGAGTAAGGCATGTCTTTAACGTCCGTTTGTGTATTTTGCGGTGCCAGCACCGGCACCAACCCGGCTTATCGTGAAGCGGCTGTCGCCCTCGGGCGAGCACTGGCCGAGCGCAAGCTGACCCTGGTCTATGGCGGTGGCGCCGTCGGGCTGATGGGTATCGTCGCCGATGCGGCACTGGCGGCCGGCGGTGAAGTGATAGGGATCATCCCGCAAAGCTTGAAAGACAAGGAAATCGGCCACTGCGGCCTGACTCGCCTCGAAGTGGTCGACGGCATGCATGCGCGCAAGGCGCGGATGGCAGAGCTCAGCGACGCCTTCATCGCGCTGCCCGGCGGCCTGGGCACTCTGGAAGAATTGTTCGAAGTCTGGACCTGGGGCCAGCTCGGTTATCACGGCAAACCGCTCGGATTGCTGGAAGTGAACGGTTTCTACAGCAAATTGACCGGTTTTCTTGATCATATCGTCGGCGAAGGCTTCGTTCGCGAAGCGCACCGTGACATGCTGCAAGTGAGCGAATCGCCGCAAACCCTGCTCGATGCTCTGGACGCCTGGCAGCCGACAGTGGTGCCCAAATGGACAGAGCAAAAACCCAGCTAACGGCTCGGTACCGATACAGGGCAGAATATGCGCCGCTCAACCTCACCTTCGACCCCAGAGGATCGCCCATGGCTAAACCTAATTATTCCTTCGCCAAACGTCAGAGAGACTTGGCCAAGGAGCAGAAGAAAGAGGAAAAGCTTCAGCGCAAGAAAGCTACAGCTGAAGAAGAAGCAGCAGCACTGAACCCGGATGCCGAAGGCGAAGTGGCTACAGACGAAACTGAAGCACCGAAAGATCAGGCGCCCGACGCCTGAGACCCTCAGGGCCCGATGATCTGATCAGGCCCACCGGATCTGTGTCCAGGGTCAGCAGTTCCTTGCTGACCCTCACAGGCCAATCTGAAATACCCCATCCCGAACTGACTTTGCACAGCCCCCTGTGGGAGCGAGCCTGCTCGCGATTGCGGTGTGTCTTCAACATTAATATCGACTGACACACCGTAATCGCGAGCAGGCTCGCTCCCACAGGGGATTTTCGTCAATCCAATGGCATCACGGTGACGCGGACTTCGGGATCATGACTGCCGCCCCCCAGAATCACCCCACGCAACGGCGAAACATCGGAGAAATCCCTCCCCCAGGCCAAAGTGATGTGTTCGAGCGCGGGTTGCACATTGTTGGTCGGATCAAAATCCACCCAGCCCAGCGCCGGGCAAAACACTGAAACCCAGGCATGAGACGCATCGGCGCCGATCAGTCGCGGTTGGCCGGGCGGCGGTTGGGTCAGCAGGTAGCCACTGACGTAACGCGCTGCCAGTCCACGTGAACGCACGCAAGCGAGCATCAGGTGAGCGAAATCCTGACAAACTCCGCGCCGCCGCTCCAGCACCTCCACCAGCGGCGTTGCCACTTGGGTTGCTTCGGCGTCGAAGGTGAATTCGCTGAAAATCTTCTCCATCAACGCCTGGACGCCCAGCAACAAAGGCCGCCCTGCGGGGAAACAACTTTCCGAAAAATCGACAAAGTTGCGTTTCAAATGCACGTAGGGCGATTCGAAGCGGTAACGGCAGGCTTCCAGCAACTCGGGTGAAAGTGGCTGACTGCTATAGGTCAGCGCGTTGCGGGTTTCTTCCCATGCGGTGGATTGATTGAAATCCAGCGCTGGCCGGGCCAGCACTTCGACGGTGAGCCGGGCGTTGACCAGCAATTCGTCGTGCGGCCGCTCAAACGCCAACCGGGTGAGCGGATTGCCAAACACATCCAGCTCATCCCGGCGCGAGGTCGGGTCGGGGCTGATCTGCAAGTGCTGCTCGGTGCAGCGCTGCCAGGCACAGGCCCGCGGCCACAGGTGCGCGAGTTGCTGGGCCAGGGACACCGGACTGTCGTAGTGATAATGGGTGTCGTGGAGAATCTGGTAATGGGCGCTCATCAGACGGACACCGTGCGCTGGCTGACATCATCGACATGGGCGAAATGGCGCAGGGCCAGACGATCCGACACTTGCCCGCTGGCATCGGCGATCTCTTGCAGCAAATCGGCCAGCCCCTCGATGGCCGCGCGTACGCTGGCTTCGCCGAACAGCGAATTCTCCAGGCAGCCCAGATCGAAACGCGCCAGGCGCTCCACCAATTGCGGCAGACCCGCTTCCCGAGGTGCACCAAAATCATCGTTCAAGCGTTTCAACGTGCGGGTCACCAGTTTCAACTGGAACAGCACCGCATGCGGGTTTTGCTCGTCGAGCAGCAAAAGGTCCAGCACCGGAATCAACTGCGCTACCGCCAGATACCGCGAGCGGTAAGTGATGCTGCTGTTACCCAGTTCCAGCAGCCATTCCAGCCCGGCCTGATCAAAAGCACCGGCACCGCGCAGAAACGCCGCCAGGCTGGCACTGAGAAATTGCAGGCGCTCGATCCGCCGGCCAATCATCAGGAAACGCCAGCCTTCATCCCGGGTCATGTCGTCCAGAGCGAAACCGGACAGCGCCGCCAGTGACATCACCAGACGGTTGAGGAAATCCAGCAACTCGCCGAAATCCGGCTCTTCGGTTTCCAGCTCCATGGCTTCGCGCTGCAATTCCACCAGCGCCTGCCAGTTTTCCCGCGAGAGCTTGCCGCGTACTTGCGAGGCGGCCCACTGCAAGCGCTGCAGGTTGGAACGCAGGCTGAAGGGCCAATCATCGCCAAGCAACGCGGCCAACAACCGCTCGGCCAACTCGCCTTCGTCCGGCAACAGGTTCAGGCGCTCGCCGAGATCGACCGCCGCTTCCAGCGCCTGCGGATCATCGCCATCAACGTAGCGCGCCAGCATGATCCGAAGCAGTCGCGCGCTGTCATCACAACGCTCGCAATAGCGGCCAAACCAGAACAGGTTCTCCACCACCCGCGACGGCAGGTACGGATCGCGTCGAACCAGGTCATGCACGCCGATTGTGCGTTGGGTTTTCCATTGCTCGCCGCTGGGCGGACGATCCCCCAACACCCAGGTGTCCTTGCTCGCACCGCCGCGCTGCATCGACACCACTTCGGCGTCTGCTTCAGCGGCAACTCGAGTCAAACCGCCGGGCAGAACTCGATAGCCGTCGCGACTGGCCACCGCATACGCCCTCATTCCGATAGCGCGCGGTTGCAGCTGACCGTCCTCGGCCTGCCAGATCGGTGCCTGGGACAATTGCGCCAATTCTTGCGCCACATAGGCGTAAGGTCGCGCCTGCATGCGTTCAGCCAAAGCCTGGCGCTGTTTTTCACTCAGATCGCGTCCAAAGACAGGGGCGAAGCTTTGCGACGGGAAGGCTGGTTTGATCAGCAACTCCGGCAGCTTCTCCAGTGCCTGTGCCAGCACCGGCGCCTCGCCGCACCACCAGGTCGCAATGGATGGCAGGATCAGTTCTTCGCCAAACAGGAATTGATTGATCTTCGGCAAGAATCCCAGCAGCCCCGGCGACTCCAGCACACCGCTGCCGAGAGCATTGGCGACTAGCACCCGCCCCTGCCGCACGGCTTCGAGCAAGCCCGGCACGCCAAGGGCGGAATCGGTACGCAGCTCCAGCGGATCGCAGAAGTCATCGTCGAGCCGCCGCATGATCGCGTGGACCCGGCGCAGGCCACTGAGGGTTTTCAGGTAGACCGTGGCATCACGCACCGTGAGGTCGCCGCCTTCCACCAGTGGATAACCGAGCTGGCGCGCCAGATAGAGATGTTCGAAATAGCTTTCGTTGAAACGCCCCGGCGTCAACAGCACGATCAGCGGCGCGTCGTCATCGCTTGGTGCCTGACGGGCAAGGGTTTCCTGCAGCGTTCGGAAGAATCCGGCCAAGTGCTGCACCTTCAGGTCGCGGTACAACTCGGGAAAGGCCCGGGACACGATGGTGCGGTTTTCCAGCGCATAACCGGCACCGGAAGGCGCTTGAGTCCGATCCGCCGTCACCCACCAACGGCCGTCCGGCGTACGCGCCAGATCGACGGCGTACAAATGCAGAAAGGCCCCGTCCGGCGGCGTAATGCCCTGACAGGACCAGAGGAAATTGTTGTGACCAAACACCAGTTCAGCCGGCAGCAGCCCTTCGGCAATCAAACGTTGCGGGCCATACAGATCAGCCAACACGGCGTTCAACAGCCGCGCCCGCTGAGCTATTCCGGCCGATAACTGTTGCCACTCATCCGCAGCAATCACATGCGGCAGCAAGTCCAGTTCCCACGGCCGATCGGCGCCCTTGGGGTCGGCGTAGACGTTGTAGGTGACGCCGTTTTCCTGGATCTGCCGGGTCAACAGTGCCTGACGCTGCACCAATTGCGCTGGCGTGCTGCGTTGCAATTGGTCGAACAACCGGCGCCAGTGCGGGCGCACCGCGCCGCTGTCGTCGAGCAGTTCGTGATAAGTGCCCGCCGTCAGCGGGTAGCGGTCAAGCAGGTCAGGCATGGAAAGCTCGGCAGACAGCAAAGAACGGTCAGACTAACGCAGGCTCATGACGCCCGGATAGACGAAAAATCCGAGCGTCGCGTACGGTTTAGAAACGTCGTAAATCGAGCGTCATCGGTAGCTCGTCGTTAATTTCCAGGATCGGTACAGGAAGTTTCCCCGGGCTGTGTCCGATGCGGAAGAAACGAGCCATTCGACGGCTTTCGGCCTCATTGGCGTTCACCGGCAGGCTGTCGTAGTTGCGCCCGCCGGGATGGGCGACGTGGTACTGACAACCTCCCAGCGAGCGCTGCATCCAGGTGTCGAGCAGGTCGAACACCAACGGCGCGTGGACCGGAATGGTCGGTTGCAGGCAGTTCGCCGGTTGCCAGGCACGGAAACGCACGCCAGCGACGAACTCGCCGACTCGCCCAGTCGGCTGCAAGGGCACCGGAACGCCGTTGCACGTCAGCAAATAACGCTGCGGCGCGAGGCCGGTGAGTTTGACCTGCAAGCGTTCCAGCGACGAATCCACGTAGCGCACCGTGCCGCCGACAGCGCCCTCTTCACCCAAAACATGCCAAGGCTCCAGCGCCTGCCGCACTTCCAGCTCGATGCCGCTGACGGCGTAATCGCCGACCTTGGGAAAGCGAAATTCCAGGTGCGCGGCAAACCACTCCGCCCGCACGGGATAACCGGCGGCATTGAGATCGACGATCACATCCGCGAAATCCTGCTCGATAAAGTGTGGCAACAGGAATCGGTCATGCAGCTCAGTGCCCCAGCGCGCCAGTTTCGGCGGCGCATAAGGCTCGCGCCAGAACCGGGCGACCAGTGCCCGCAGCAACAACTGCTGCGCCAGGCTCATCCGCGCATGCGGTGGCATTTCAAAGGCACGCAACTCGAGCAATCCAAGGCGGCCTGTGGCGCCATCCGGCGAATAGAGCTTGTCGATGCAGAACTCAGAGCGGTGCGTGTTGCCGGTCACGTCGATCAGCAAGTTGCGCAGCAATCGATCGACCAGCCATGGCGCGCACTCCTCGCCCGGCTCGGGCATCTGCGCAAAAGCGATTTCCAGTTCGTACAACGCATCGTTGCGCGCTTCATCGACGCGCGGCGCCTGGGACGTCGGGCCGATGAACAATCCGGAAAACAGGTAGGACAAGGACGGGTGGTTATGCCAGTAACTGATCAGGCTGCGCAGCAGGTCGGGACGGCGCAGGAATGGTGAGTCAGCCGGTGTCGCGCCACCCAGAACGAAATGGTTGCCGCCGCCGGTGCCGGTGTGCCGGCCGTCGATCATGAATTTCTCGGTGGTCAGTCGGGTCTGGCGTGCTTCTTCGTAGAGAAACTCGGTGCGCTCCACCAGCTCATCCCAGGTGGCGGACGGCTGCACGTTGACCTCGATCACGCCCGGATCCGGGGTGATGCGGAAGTTGCTCAGGCGCGGATCGCTCGGCGGCTCGTAGCCTTCCAGCAACACCGGGCAATGCAGTTCCTGCGCCGTGGCCTCGATCGCAGTGACCAGTTCCAGATAATCCTCGACCCGTTCCAGCGGCGGCATGAACAGGTACAACCGGCCTTCCCGAGCCTCGGCGCAGAACGCGGTGCGCGTCAGCCAATCGGCGGATTCATCGACCTCCAGGTCCCGCTCGACCGCTTCGGCCGGTGCACCCGGACTGTTCAACTGCTGAGTGTCCGGAAGCGCCGGGAATTCCTGGTTGGGGTCGTTCGGGTAGATGAACGGATACTCGGCCGCCTTCACCCAGGGCTGCGAAGCCAACGGCAAGCGATAACCCAGAGGCGAGTCCCCCGGCACCAATCGACAATGCTCGTCACGCAGGTACCAGCGGCCGCTTTGCCACTGATCACCCCTGGCGGTGCGTGCCAGCGGCAGGACCTGGCCGATCACCTTGTCCAGCCCCTGGCTGAAGACTTTACGCAGGCGCGCCCGTTCCAGCGGTTCTTCGAGACGAGAGTCTTCGGCGCTGACGTTCAGCGGCAACGTACCTTCGCGCCAGAGGTAATAGAAATTGTCTTCGTAGGCCGGGAACACAAAGCGTGTCGGAATTTTCAGGCGTTCGGCAACACTCGAGAGAAAACGCCCGGCCAGCTCGCCATCGGCGCCGTAGTCTTCCTGTTCATCGGCAATCAGCGCGCTGTTGTGCCAGATCGGCACGCCATCGCGGCGCCAGTAGCAGTTGAGTGACCAGCGCGGCAGTTGCTCGCCGGGGTACCACTTGCCCTGACCGAAATGCACCAGGCCTTTGGGCGCGTAGTGTTTGCGCATGCGCTGGAACAGCTCAGCGGACAGGCGACGTTTGTCCGGCCCTAGCGCGGCGGTGTTCCATTCGGCGCCGTCCGGGTCATCGATGGACACGAAGGTCGGCTCGCCGCCCATGGTCAGGCGCACGTCGCCTTCCAGCAGGTCGGCATCGATCTGCCGGCCCAGCGCCTGGATCGCCAGCCACTGGTCTTCGGTGTAAGGCTTGGTGACTCGCGGCGCTTCCCAAATTCGCTCCACGGACATTTCGTGGCTGAACTCGCACTCGCACGGTTCCACCAGGCCACTGATCGGTGCCGCTGAGCCCGGATCGGGACTGCACGCCAACGGAATATGTCCTTCACCGGCAAACAGCCCTGACGTCGCGTCCAGGCCAATCCAGCCGGCACCGGGCAAATAGACCTCGCACCAGGCGTGCAGGTCGGTGAAATCCACTTCCGTGCCCGAGGGGCCGTCGAGGCTTTTGACGTCGGCGGTGAGTTGAATCAGGTAGCCGGAGACGAAACGTGCCGCCAGCCCGAGGTTGCGCAGCAGTTGCACCAGCAACCACGCCGAGTCGCGGCAGGAACCGGAGGCGTGTTCGAGGGTGTGCTCGGGGGTTTGTACGCCGGGCTCCATACGGATCAGGTAGCCGATGTCTTCGCTCAGGCGCTGATTGAGCGCCACGAGGAAATCCACACTCGGCAGCGGTGTGCGGTCGATGCCATCCAGATAGGCCTTGAACTTCGGCGTCAGGGGCAAGGTTTCCAGGTACGGCGCCAGTTCCTTGCGCTCGTCCGGGGCGTAGGTGAACGGGATCTTTTCGGCGTATGGCTCGAGGAAAAAGTCGAACGGGTTGAAGACCGCCATCTCCGCGAGCAGATCGACCTCGATCCGCAGCTCATTGGTTTTCTCCGGGAACACCAACCGCGCCAGGTAATTGCCCTGGGGATCTTGCTGCCAGTTGATGAAATGCTGCTCGGGAGAGACTTTCAGCGCATAGGAGAGTATCCGCGTGCGACTGTGGGCAGCCGGGCGCAGGCGAACGATCTGCGGACCGAGCTCGACGGCGCGGTCGTAGCGGTAATGCGTGACGTGGTGCAATGCGACATGAATCGACACGGCGTGCCTCCTGCGAGCCTTAAGCGTATCGGGAAAGCGCGCAAGACTTATGCCATCCAGCGGCAACGGCGCTTTCTTTGGTTGCTTGAGGCAGTACAGCACCAAAATCGGGCGATGCGGGAAATTGGTTCGAGGGAGTTGCACGCAAATGTTGCGGCCGGGGGCCATCGCCCGGAATTTGCTGTGGATGTACCGGCCTCTTCGCGGGCAAGCCCGCTCCCACAGGGTTCTGCTGCGAACACTAAATTTGGGCACACCACGAAGTACTGTGGGAGCGGGCTTGCTCGCGAAGAGGCCAGTTGCCCCCATACAGCTACTGCCCGGTGCCCTGTTTTTCGTAGCCCAGAAACGCAAAACGCCAACCCGAAGGTTGGCGTTCTGTTCAGTTCAAGCGAGGTTTAACGCGGCACAACCGGCTTGCGCGCAGGCTTGGGCCCTTTGCCTTTGGCCGCGTCCTTGCGCTCCTTGGCCGCCTGCTGGTTGCGGGCGAACGCCGCTGCCTTGGCCTGTTCACGCTTGTCCCACGGATTACCGCCATCGCTGGCACGCGGTGGCAGGCCGGTGTGCTGGGTCAGGATCTTGGTGGTCTTTTCCCCTGCAACCTTGTGGCTGACGGCCGGCGTCGAGTTCTTGCGACGGGCGCTCTGGTAGCTGTCGGTCGCCGGCTGATGCAGCGGGATCAACTGGTTCTTGCCCGGCCCGATCAGGTCGGCGCGGCCCATGCGGGTCAGCGCTTCACGCAGCATCGGCCAGCCTTTCGGGTCGTGATAACGCAAGAACGCCTTGTGCAGACGACGCTGCTCTTCGCTCTTGACGATGGTCACGGCGTCGCTCTTGTAAGTGACCTTACGCAACGGGTTCTTGCCCGAATGGTACATGGCGGTGGCGGTGGCCATCGGCGACGGGTAGAACGCCTGCACCTGGTCGGCACGGAAGCCGTTGCCCTTGAGCCACAAGGCCAGGTTCATCATGTCTTCATCGGTGGTGCCCGGGTGGGCGGCGATGAAGTACGGAATCAGGTACTGCTCTTTCCCGGCTTCCTTGGAGTACTTCTCGAACATGCGCTTGAACTTGTCATAGCTGCCGATGCCCGGTTTCATCATCTGGTTGAGCGGACCTTCCTCGGTGTGTTCCGGGGCGATCTTCAGGTAACCACCGACGTGGTGGGTCACCAGCTCCTTGACGTATTCCGGCGACTCGACCGCGAGGTCGTAGCGCAGGCCGGAAGCGATCAGGATCTTCTTCACACCCGGCAAGGCACGGGCGCTGCGATAGAGCTGGATCAGCGACGAGTGGTCGGTATTCAAATTCGGGCAGATGCCGGGGAACACGCACGACGGCTTGCGGCACGCGGATTCGATTTCCGGGCTCTTGCAGGCGATGCGGTACATGTTCGCGGTCGGACCGCCGAGGTCGGAAATGACGCCGGTGAAACCTGGAACCTTGTCGCGGATCTCTTCGATTTCGCGAATGATCGACTCTTCGGAACGGTTCTGGATGATCCGGCCTTCGTGCTCGGTGATCGAGCAGAACGTGCAGCCACCGAAGCAGCCACGCATGATGTTCACCGAGAAGCGGATCATGTCGTAGGCCGGGATTTTTTCCTTGCCGTACGCCGGGTGCGGAATGCGCGCGTAAGGCATGCCGAACACGTAGTCCATTTCTTCGGTGGTCATCGGAATCGGCGGCGGGTTGAACCAGACGTCGACTTCGCCGTGCTTCTGCACCAGCGCACGGGCGTTGCCCGGGTTGGTTTCCAGGTGCAGCACGCGGTTGGCGTGAGCGTAAAGAACGGCGTCGCCACGGACTTTTTCAACCGACGGCAGACGGATCACAGTCTTGTCGCGGGTCATCTTCGGGCTGGCCAGGATCTGCACGACCTTGGCTTCTTCCGGATCTTCAAGCGGACCCTTTTCCTGCTCGATGGCGCAGGCCTGGGTGTCCTGGGTATTGACGTACGGGTTGATGATCTTGTCGACCTTGCCCGGACGGTCGATGCGCGTGGAATCGACTTCGTACCAGTCTTTCGGCGTATCACGACGGATGAACGCGGTGCCACGCACGTCGGTGATGTCTTCGATCTTGTGACCGTAGGACAGACGCTGGGCGACTTCGACGATCGCGCGCTCGGCATTGCCGTAGAGCAGGATGTCGGCGCAGGCGTCGATCAGGATCGAGTTGCGCACCCGGTCCTGCCAGTAATCGTAGTGGGCGATGCGGCGCAGGGACGCTTCGATGCCACCGAGAACGATCGGCACGTGATTGTAGGCTTCCTTGCAGCGCTGGCTGTAAACCAGGCTTGCGCGGTCCGGACGTTTGCCCGCCAGGCCACCGGGGGTGTAGGCGTCATCGGAACGGATTTTCTTGTCGGCGGTGTAGCGATTGATCATCGAATCCATGTTGCCGGCCGCGACGCCGAAGAACAGGTTCGGCTCGCCGAGCTTCATGAAGTCGTCTTTGGACTGCCAGTTTGGCTGGGCAATGATCCCGACGCGGAAGCCTTGGGACTCCAGCAGCCGGCCAATGATTGCCATGCCGAAAGACGGGTGATCAACGTAAGCATCACCGGTGACGATGATGATGTCGCAGGAATCCCAGCCAAGCTGATCCATCTCCTCCCTGCTCATCGGCAGGAATGGCGCCGGACCGAAACATTCGGCCCAGTACTTGGGATAGTCAAATAACGGCTTGGCTGTTTGCATGACGATGACCGGTGTTGAGATGAAAAATCGCGGGCGCGGAATATAGCACAAAAAATAACCAATTCCGACGGCTATGGTCGGAAATTGCGACACCGCCTGTTTGAAAACCTGGAGGCACCATCACCCTTGTGGCGAGGGAGCTTGCTCCCGCTGGGTTGCGAAGCAGCCCCAAAATTTTGTGAGCGCTGCGCACTCAAGCGGGAGCAAGCTCCCTCGCCACAAAAGCTCCCTCGCCACAGGTTTCTTCTGGGTTATTCGTCGTCGAAGTTGTAACTGCCCGGTGCGAGGTTTTCGAAGCGGGTGTACTTGCCGATGAACGCCAGTCGCGACGTACCGATCGGGCCGTTCCGCTGCTTGCCGATGATGATCTCGGCGATGCCTTTGTGCTCGGTTTCCGGGTGATACACCTCATCCCGGTACACGAACATGATCACGTCAGCATCCTGCTCGATCGCTCCGGATTCCCGGAGGTCGGAGTTGATCGGGCGTTTGTTCGGTCGTTGCTCCAGGGAGCGGTTGAGCTGGGACAACGCCACCACCGGGCAGTTGAATTCCTTGGCCAGGGCTTTCAAGGAACGGGAGATCTCGGAAATCTCGTTGGTCCGGTTGTCGCCGCCAGAACCCGGGATCTGCATCAATTGCAGGTAGTCGATCATGATCAGGGCGACATCGCCGTGCTCACGCACCAGACGCCGGGTCCGTGCACGCATTTCCGACGGGCTGATACCGGCCGTATCGTCGATGAACAGCTTGCGATCGTTGAGCAGGTTGACCGCCGAGGTCAGGCGCGGCCAATCGTCGTCGTCCAGGCGACCGGCACGGACCTTGGTCTGGTCGATACGGCCAAGGGACGACAACATACGCATGATCAGCGATTCACCTGGCATCTCCAGCGAGTAGACCAGAACGCACTTGTCGCTGCGCAACACGGCGTTTTCCACCAGGTTCATCGCAAAGGTGGTTTTACCCATGGATGGACGGCCGGCGACGATGATCAAGTCAGAGGGCTGCAAGCCGCTGGTCTTCTCGTCGAGGTCGGTGTAGCCGGTGGACAGGCCGGTGATGGCGTTGTCGGTGTTGAACAAGGTGTCGATGCGGTCGATCGCCTTGGTCAGCAGATCGTTGACGCTGACCGGGCCGCCGGTTTTTGGCCGGGCCTCGGCGATCTGGAAGATCTGCCGTTCGGCTTCGTCGAGAATCTCTTCAGCCGTGCGCCCTTCCGGGTTGAAAGCGCTGTCGGCGATTTCGGTGGCGATGCCGATCAACTGTCGCAAGGTCGCCCGCGCGCGGACGATCTGCGCATAGGCCTTGATGTTGGCGACGGACGGGGTGTTTTTCGCCAGCTCACCGAGGTAACCGAGGCCACCCACTTGCGAGGTCTGACCTTCCTTGTCCAATTGCTCGGCAAGGGTCACGACGTCGATGGGGGAGTTCTGGTCGGCGAGCTTGGCGATCGCACGGAAGATCAAACGGTGGTCATGTCGATAGAAATCGCCGTCGGAGACTTGATCCAGCACGCGCTCCCAGGCGTTGTTGTCCAGCATCAGACCACCGAGCACGGCCTGTTCGGCCTCGATGGAATGCGGCGGCACCTTCAGGGCAGCGGTTTGCAGATCGTATTGCTCGGGAGCGGAGATATCGTTCATGGCCACTTGGTTATTTTATGAAAAGCAGGGGTTTCAGAAAGACAAAGGGCACGACCTGTAAACAGGATCGTGCCCGATGTTACCGGCAAGCACCCGAGGGTGCCAGCCGACAAGTGCTGCTTAAGCTGCTACCACGACAACGCGTACGGTGGCTTCAACTTCGGCGTGCAGGTGCACGGCTACGTCGAATTCGCCTACGTTGCGGATGGTGCCGTTCGGCAGACGAACTTCGCTTTTTGCCACTTCAACGCCAGAGGCGGTCAGTGCATCAGCGATGTCGTGAGTACCGATCGAACCGAACAGCTTGCCTTCGTCACCAGCGGTGGCAGTGATAGTCACTTCCAGCTCAGCCAGTTGGGCGGCACGGCTTTCAGCCGAAGTCTTACGGTCTGCTGCGGCTTTTTCCAGCTCAGCGCGACGCTCTTCGAACGCAGCCAGGTTGGCAGCGGTCGCAGCGGTAGCTTTGCCATAAGGCAGCAGGTAGTTACGACCGTAACCAGCCTTGACGTTTACTTTGTCACCCAGGTTGCCCAGGTTGGTGACTTTTTCCAGAAGGATCAGTTGCATGTGAAAATCCTCTTAACTTTTAACCTTCACCGTTCGCGCTATCGACGTCTTTCGGCGTCGAACGACCGCGAAAATCAATCAGGCTGTCGACGATGGCCAAGACCACCAGCAACGGATAGATCAGCTGCATGAACAGCAACAGCGTGACGTACAACCCCACCAGCCAGAATCTGCCCAGTCGCTTTTGCGCCACCAGCCCGTGAATCAGGGCCAGCCCGGCGAACACCAGCGGTACGCTGCACAACGGCGTCAACATGGCCATCTGAGGACCGATATTCGGCCCCAGAAGCATGAACGCCAGCAGCAACATCGCTGGTAAAAGCGGGAATCGGATGGCGCGAAACTCGCGACCAAAACCACCCGGGTTGTACAACAACGCCTGCCAGTAGCGCCCGACAATCAGGCTCAGCACACTGACGATTTGCAACAAGGCCGCAATCAGGCCGGTCAGGACCGGTGCAATCAGGGACGCAAAATGCGCTTGCTCGTCTACCGACAACTTCTGGTAGACATCACCGAGTAGCGACGGCATGACTTTTATCAAAGCCTGCGCCAGCATCTCGATTTGGGGAGCAAAAACTGTCCCCAGCACCACTGCAAACACCACTCCCATCGCTATGCTGACCAGCAGCACGCGGTTCCAGGACTCGCTTGCGCGCAAAACCAACGCAAGGCTCGAAGACCCCAGCAGCACCAGAAGTGCCCGTGGGTCATCGGAGTAAAGCCACCAGATCAACGCCGGCAGCAGTCCCAGAGCAAGTACGCCAATGGCGTCCTTCAATCCGCGCCGCAGGAGCACAAGGCATCCAGCGGCAGCACCCAACCAATACAACAACGGCAATATTGCGCATCCAGCCACTACCAGAGTGGCCTGCATACGGCCGCGCATGATGAACTCAGCTAAGGCGCGCATGCATTCAATCCTTTGCTACGTGTCGACTGCCCGGTCTCAGCGGCCGTGGCTGTCGGTGTAGGCCAGCAGGGCCAGGAAGCGGGCGCGCTTGATAGCGGTGGCCAGCTGACGCTGATAACGAGCTTTGGTACCGGTGATGCGGCTTGGAACGATTTTGCCGGTCTCGGATACGTAGGCTTTCAGAGTGTTGAGATCTTTGTAATCGATCTCTTTCACGTCTTCAGCGGTGAAGCGGCAGAATTTACGACGACGGAAGAAACGTGCCATTTGATAGGCTCCTTAAAAGGTCCGTGGATTACTCGTCAGCGTTATCGCTGTTGTCGCTGTCATCACTATCAGCGCTTTCAGCGCCTTCGTGCTCAGGACGGTCGCGACGCTCACGGCGCTCACTGCGGTTTTCTTCAGCCTTGAGCATCTCGGATTGGCCGGTAACGGCTTCTTCGCGACGGATGACCAGGTTACGGATCACTGCATCGTTGTAGCGGAAGTTGTCTTCCAGCTCGGCCAGGGCCTTGCCAGTGCACTCAACGTTCAGCATCACGTAGTGAGCCTTGTGAACATTGTTGATTGCGTAGGCCAGTTGACGACGGCCCCAATCTTCCAGACGGTGGATTTTGCCGCCGTCTTCTTCGATCAGCTTGGTGTAACGCTCAACCATGCCGCCGACTTGCTCGCTTTGATCCGGGTGGACCAAAAAGATGATTTCGTAATGACGCATGAATGCTCCTTACGGGTTGTAGCCTGCCGCTCAAAAGCGGTCAGACAAGGAGTGAATGACACTTATGGACTTGCTTGCGATAGACACATGCGTGCCTGCCGTCACAGCAAGGGGCGCAATTGTAGAGAAGGGACAGGAGAGGTGCAAGGCAATTGGTGAATATTTGAACAGTTCGTTCAAACACCTGATTTCACCACACCACAAACCACTGTGGGAGCGGGATTGCTCGCGAAAGCGGTGCATCAGTCAACATTGATGTTCACTGACACTCCCTCTTCGCGGGCAAGCCCGCTCCCACATTTGAATCGCGTGCAGATCAGGACTTCTTCGCGGTTCCGGCGGCTTTTACGCCGCGCTGGCGCAAGGCTTCGAACAGGCAAACGCCAGTCGCCACGGACACGTTGAGACTGCTGACGCTACCGGCCATCGGCAAGTGCACCAGGTAGTCACACAGATCACGGGTGAGGCGACGCATGCCACTGCCTTCCGCCCCCATGATCAGGATGGTCGGGCCGGTCATGTCATGCTGATACAAACTCTGCTCAGCCTCACCCGCCGTACCGACGACCCACAGGCCGCGCTGCTTGAGTTTTTCCAGAGTGCGCGCCAGGTTGGTCACGGCAACCAACGGAATCACTTCCGCCGCGCCACAAGCAACCTTCCGTACCGTCGGGGTCAAGGTGGCTGACTTGTCCTTCGGAACGATCACTGCCAGCGCGCCCGCCGCATCGGCAGAACGCAGGCAAGCACCGAGGTTGTGCGGATCGGTCACGCCGTCGAGCACCAGCAACAGCGGTGCACCTTCGGTGCGATCGAGCAGCTCGTCGAGCATCGCCTCGCCCCAGACCTGGCTCGGACTCACGTCCGCCACTACGCCCTGATGTACGCCCTCAACCCAGGCATCCAGCTCACGGCGCTCGGCGTTGCCGACGGCTACGCGATTTTCCGCAGCCAGTTCGATGAGCGTCTGAACCCGCGGATCACTGCGGCCTTCAGCCAGCCAGATCTGCTTGACGCGTTTCGGGTGGTGACGCAGCAACGCTTCTACAGCATGCACGCCGTAGATCTTTTCCAACTGACTCATGGCTTGGCCTTAGGTTTACGCGCCCCGCCGCTTTTGGCTGGGGCCGAACCCGCTTTTGGCGGGCCTTTACGGTGTTTGCTTGGCTTGCTGCCGGGGGCCTTGTCAGGCGCCGACCGTCCGGTCTTTCCCCCAGACGCCGCTTTACCGCCGCTTTTCGCTTCAGACAGCAACGCCTGCTTCAATTCACGGCTCTTACGCAGCTCGGCATTTTTCGCCGCCGCATCGCTTGGGCGATAGGCCTCGACAGCCTTTTCCTTGGCAGGACGACGACCGGTTTTCGCCGGAGCGGGCTCTACAGCGGTTTTAGCCGAGGTTTTAGCAGCCGTCGTCTTGGCGGCTGGTTCAGTTTTTTCAGTCCCGCGCTTCTTGCGACCGATCGGCGCGCTGATGGTTTTTTCAGCCATCTCGAAGTCGATCTTGCGTTCGTCGAGGTCCACGCGCATGACGCGCACTTCGACGGTGTCGCCAAGGCGGAAGCTGCGCCCGGTGCGCTCACCGGCGAGGCGGTGGTGCACAGGATCGAAGTGGTAGTAATCGCCCGGCAGCGCGGTGACGTGCACCAAGCCTTCGACGTAGATGTCGGTCAATTCGACGAACAGGCCAAAACCGGTCACGGCGGTGATCACACCCGGGAACGATTCGCCCACGCGGTCTTTCATGAACTCGCACTTGAGCCAGTTCACGACGTCGCGGGTCGCTTCGTCGGCACGGCGCTCGCTCATCGAGCATTGCTCGCCGAGTTGCTCCAGCGCCGCTTCGTCGTACGGATAGATGCGCGCTTTCGGAATGGTCATCGCGCCAGCACGGCGAACGTGCGGGGTGTCCTGTTTCGAATGGATCACGCTGCGGATCGCCCGGTGCGTGAGCAAGTCCGGGTAACGGCGGATCGGCGAGGTGAAGTGGGTATAGGCTTCGTAATTCAGGCCGAAGTGGCCTTGGTTATCGGCGCTGTACACAGCCTGGCTCAACGAACGCAGCATGACGGTCTGGATCAGGTGGAAATCCGGACGGTCCTTGATGCTGGCCAGCAACGCCTGGTAATCCTTCGGCGACGGGCCGTCCTTGCCTTTGTGCAGGGACAGGCCGAGCTCGCCGAGGAAGGCGCGCAGTTTTTCCAGACGCTCCGGTGGCGGGCCGTTGTGGACGCGATACAGCGCAGGGATTTCGTGCTTTTTCAGGAATTCGGCGGTGGCCACGTTGGCCGCCAGCATGCATTCCTCGATCAGCTTGTGCGCATCGTTACGAACAGTCGGACGGATTTCGGCAATCTTGCGCTCGGTACCGAAGATGATCCGGGTTTCCTGCGTTTCGAAATCGATCGCGCCACGCACGTGACGAGCGCCGAGCAGCACTTTGTACAGTGCGTAAAGCTGCTTCAGGTGCGGCAGAACATCGTTGTACTCGCCGCGAAGCTGACGCGCCTCGGTGAGTTTCGGCGTTTCCAGCATCGCGCTGACTTTGTTGTAGGTCAGGCGGGCGTGGGAATGAATCACCGCTTCGTAAAAGCAGTAGTCGGTCATCTCGCCGGATTTGGAGATGGTCATCTCGCAAACCATGGCCAGGCGATCGACGTGCGGGTTCAGCGAGCACAGGCCGTTGGACAGTTGCTCAGGCAGCATCGGCACGACGCGCTCGGGGAAGTACACCGAGTTGCCGCGAACCTGGGATTCGTTGTCCAGGGCCGAACCAATCTTCACGTAACTGGAAACGTCAGCGATCGCCACGTACAACTTCCAGCCGCCGGAGAACAGGCGCAGCTTGCCGGGCTTGGCTTCACAGTAAACGGCGTCATCGAAATCGCGCGCGTCTTCGCCGTCGATGGTCACGAACGGCAGATGACGCAGGTCAATGCGCTTCTCTTTGTCTTTCTCTTCGACTTCAGGCTTGAGCTTGGCGGCTTCTTTCAAGACCGCTTCAGGCCAGACGTGCGGGATATCGTACGCGCGGAGGGCGACATCGATTTCCATGCCCGGCGCCATGTAGTTACCCACGACTTCGACCACGTCGCCTTGCGGCTGGAAGCGTGGCGTCGGCCAGTGAGTGATCTTCACTTCGACGAATTGACCGATCTGCGCGTTGGCGTTGCGACCCGGGGTGACCAGCACTTCTTGCTGGATCTTCGGATTGTCTGCTACCACGAAGCCGATACCACCCTCTTCGAAGTAGCGACCGACGATGGTCTCGTGGGCACGGGACACCACTTCGACGATCATGCCTTCGCGGCGACCGCGACGGTCGAGGCCGGAAACACGCGCCAGGGCACGATCACCATCGAACACCAGACGCATTTGCGCCGGGCTCATGAACAGGTCGTCGCTGCCGTCGTCCGGGACCAGGAAGCCGAAGCCGTCACGGTGACCACTGATGCGGCCGAGGATCAGGTCGAGCTTGTCCACCGGCGCATACGTGCCGCGACGCGTGTAAATAAGCTGGGCATCGCGCTCCATGGCGCGCAGGCGGCGACGCAGGGCTTCGATCTGGTCTTCTGTGGTCAGACCAAACTCTTCCACCAACTGCTCGCGGTTAGCAGGCGAACCCCGATCAGCAAGATGCTGAAGGATCAGTTCGCGGCTAGGAATAGGGTTTTCATATTTTTCCGCTTCACGAGCGGCCTCGGGATCGAGGGACTGCCAATCGGCCATTAGAGAGTTTTCACCTTGTCTATATGCGGGTTAGTTTGGCATAGGCGTAATGAAACGGGAAATTTCAGGCTATGACAGCCTATCTAAAGCCTTATATCGACAGCGCAAAGCTGATTTAAATGCCGCTGGTAAAATTTTCCAGGTTTTTTTGATGCCAGGGGTTTACAGTTAAAAAGACGCTCCGTATAGTGCGCGCCATCGACGACGCACTAGCGTTGCCGATACTGCCCAGATGGTGAAATTGGTAGACACGCCAGCTTCAGGTGCTGGTGACCGCAAGGTCGTGGAAGTTCGAGTCTTCTTCTGGGCACCAATTTCGAGCTTGAGATTAGATCAATTTCAAGGCTCACACAAAAACCCGCGAAAGCGGGTTTTTTGCATTCCGAGCATCTGATTTATTAAATCTAAATCAGGGGTTTACAGATCAAAACTCGCTCCGTATAGTGCGCCACATCAACAGCGGAGACGCTGAAGATTATGCCCAGATGGTGAAATTGGTAGACACGCCAGCTTCAGGTGCTGGTGACCGCAAGGTCGTGGAAGTTCGAGTCTTCTTCTGGGCACCAATTCAAATTCAAGGTCACGATCTTGAATTTCACAAAAACCCGCGAAAGCGGGTTTTTGCGTTTCTGGCTTTCAAGACCTCAAGCCATTACTTCTCCTGTGGCGAGGGAGCTTGCTCCCGCTGGGGTGCGAAGCAGCCCTCTTCACTCTTCCCGGCAACACCTTGTCAGACCTGCGACTGCTTTGCAGCCGAACGGGAGCAAGCTCCCTCGCCACAGAGTTCGCACCCCCTCTAGCAAAACCCTCAGCGCCCCGCAAGGCGCACTTGAGAAACAATATCGTTTATCATTGTTTCAAGTTTTTGCAATGCGACAGTGAGGAACCCTGCGAATGATGTTTCGAAATACCCTGCGCCGAGGCCTGACCTTTACCCTGCTCGGCCTGGCACTCGCCACTCCCCTCACCCAGGCTGCTGATCCAGTTTCCCTGACCCTCTACAACGGCCAACACAAGGAAGTCGGCGACGCCATCGCCAAAGCCTTCGAAGCCAAGACAGGCATTCACGTCAACGTGCGCAAAGGCAGCAGTAACCAGCTCGCCAGCCAGGTCGTCGAAGAAGGCGATCGCTCCCCTGCCGATGTAATCTACACCGAAGAATCGCCACCTCTCAACAAACTCGGCGAACAAGGCCTGCTGGCCCAGACCGACGCCGCCACCCTCGCCGTCCTGCCGAAAGACTACGTTGCCGGCAATGGCACCTGGATCGGCATCACCGCCCGGGTTCGCGTGGTCGCGTTCAACCCGAAACTGATCGATGAAAAAGATCTGCCGAAATCGGTGATGGAATTCTCCGACCCGAAATGGCAAGGAAAGGTCGGCTTTGTGCCTACCAGCGGCGCGTTCCAGGAACAGGCCGTGGCAATCATCAAAGTGCATGGCATGGACGCGGCTGAAGAATGGCTGACTGGCCTGCGCGCATTCGGCAAGACTTACAGCAACAACATGGTTGCGCTGAAAGCAGTGGAAAATGGCGAAGTCGCCACTGTCTTGGTGAACAACTACTACTGGTTCGCCTTGCAGCGGGAAAAAGGCCAGCTCGATTCGAAACTGCATTACTTCACCGGCGGCGACGTCGGCGGGCTGATCACTGTTTCCAGCGCCGCCGTGCTGAAATCCAGCAAACATCCAAAAGAAGCCCAGCAATTCCTCGCTTACATGGCCAGCGAAGAAGGCCAGCGCGTGATCACTCAGACCACCGCTGAATACCCACTGCACAAAGGCATGGAATCGGATCGCGGCCTCAAGCCGTTCAGCGAACTGCAAGCGCCGAAAGTCACCCCGGCCGACCTCGGCAATGCCGAAGAAGCCCTGGACCTGGAACGTGACGTTGGCTTGAACTGATGAGCGCATCGTTATCCGCCCCCGCCTCGCGCGGGGGTTACGTACCACGGCGCAAGCGCCCGTCTATCTGGCTGCTCCTGCCGGTGTTGCTGCTGGTGGTGCTCAGCCTTTTGCCGCTGGCGTATGTCGCGCTCAAGACCTGGCAAGCCGGCTGGGCCGAGGCGCTGCATCTGCTTTGGCGGCCTTATGTGTTCGGGCTGCTGCGCAATACGTTGGCGCTGATGATCGGCGTGACCGTTGCGTGCGGCGTGATCGGCCTATCCCTGGCCTGGTTGCTGGAACGCAGCAATCTGCCGGGCCGGCGTTTGTGGGGCGTAATTCTGTGTTTGCCGTTCGCCGTGCCCGCATTCGTCAGCAGTTTTACCTGGGTGTCCCTGAGCGCGCATTTCGAAGGCTTGGGTGGGGCGATCCTGGTGATGACCCTGTCCAAGTATCCACTGATATTCCTGCCGGTCGCGGCAACCCTGCGCAATCTTGATCCATCCCTAGAGGAGTCCGCACGGACCCTTGGGCAGAATCGCTGGGGTGTATTTTTCAGAGTCACCCTGCCGCTGCTCTGGCCTTCATTGTTGGCCGGCTCGCTGCTGATCGCCCTGCACATGCTGGTTGAATTCGGTGCCCTGTCGATCATCGGCTTGCAAACCTTCACCACCGCGATCTATCAGCAATTCGAACTGGAATTCAGCAACGCCAATGCGGCGATGCTGTCGGCGGTGCTTCTGGCGCTGTGCCTGGTGTTGTTGTGGCTTGAGCTGCGAGTACGCGGCAAAGGTCGGCATGTGCGCACCGGCCAGGGTGCCGCGCGGCGTGCGGAGCAGGTTCGACTGGGGCCTTGGACGGTCGCCGGACAGGTTTACTGTCTGGCACTGGCGCTCATCGGCAGCGGCATTCCGCTGGGGATGTTGGCGTACTGGCTGGCAGTAGGTTCTTCGGCGGCATTTCCGATGGCGGCGATCAGCGAAGCACTGCTGTCTTCCTTGGCGTTGTCCCTGGGCGGCGCTGCGCTATGCCTGGTTTTGGCGGTGCCGGTGGGTTTGCTGGTGGTGCGCCATAAAGGCCGACTGGCGATCTGGGCCGAGCGCTTGCCGTATCTGCTGCACGCGCTGCCAGGCCTGGTGATTGCGCTGACGCTGGTGTATTTCGCCCTGCACTACGTGCCTGCGCTTTACCAGACTTCGGCGTTGCTGTTGATCGCTTATGCGTTGCTGTTTTTGCCATTGGCCCAAGCGCCGATTCGCACGGCACTGAACAAGGCGGCACCGCAACTGGAAGAGGCTGCACGCACGCTCGGGGCGTCGTCGTTCAGTGCGTTTTGTCGAGTGACGCTGCCGATCATCTTCCCGGCGCTGGGTGCAGCGTTCGCGCTGGTGTTTCTGGATGCGATGAAGGAACTGACGGCGACGCTGTTGTTGAGCCCGACCGGACTCAATACGTTGGCGACGGAGGTTTGGGCGCATACCGCGAACGTGGAGTTTGCGGCGGCGGCGCCCTATGCAGCGTTGTTGATTCTGGTGTCGGGGTTGCCGGTTTATCTGCTAACGACCCGTATGTATTTGAGCCGTTGAGATCGCCTGCGCGAGCAAGCCCGCTCCCACATTAGTTCCAAGGTGTTCACACATTTTGTGTCCACCAACAATCACTGTGGGAGCGAGCTTGCTCGCGAAGAGGCCAGCCAGAACAATACAAATCCTAAGCCCTGAACTGCCCCAGGCTCGCCTTCAACTGCGCTGCCAACCCATCCAGCACCTTGCCGCTGGCCGTGGTCTCTACCACCGCCTGAGCCGCTTTCTCGGCCTGCGCATGAATGGTCTCAACCCGACCGCGCACCGCTTGCGCGCCTTGCGCCTGATGCGCCGCTGCCTGCGTCGCCAGCCCAATCGCCGCATGCACCTGCTCGACCGACGCCTGCACCGACTGCTGCAACCGCGCGCTGTCGCGCAACACCAGCAACCCTTCATTGGCCTGGCGCCCGGCCTGACCGATCGCTGCCACCGCCTCACGCGCGCCTTGCTGCAAGGCCACGATGTGCGCCTGGATGTCGCCGGTCGAACTCTGGGTCTTGCTCGCCAACGCCCGGACTTCGTCCGCCACCACGGCAAAGCCGCGACCGGTTTCGCCGGCACGTGCCGCTTCGATGGCGGCGTTCAGTGCCAGCAGGTTGGTTTGTTCGGCGATCCCGTGGATCACCGTCAGCACCACTTCAATCTGTTCACTCTGCTGCGCCAGCCGCTCGATGACTTTCGACCCGGTATCGACCTGCCCGGCCAACGCCTCGATCAGGCTGCCGACTTTCGCAGAGGTCCGGGTGTTCTCATCGGTGGCCGAACGAATGTCCACCACCTGCTGCAAGGCCGCCTGCATGGCGTGACTTTCTGACTGCGCTTCATCCGCCATCTGCGACAACGCGCGCAGGCTCTCGGCCACTTCATCGCGCTGCATGCCCGCCGCCGCATCGGCTCCGGCGTTGCGCAGGGTCATGGCGCCGATTTCCACGCCAGTGCGCTGGGCCACATCGCCCGCCTCACGCACGATCGGTTGCAACTTATCCACAAAGCGGTTGACCGCCGCGGCCATGTCGCCGATTTCGTCCTTGCTGTTGATCTGCACACGCTTGGTCAAATCGCCCTCGCCTGCCGCCAGATCATCCATTGCAGCGATGAGCATCTTCAAGCGATTGACCACTCGACGGCCCAGCACAACAGCGAGCAACAGCAGCACACCGCAACCGACCAGCGCCAGGAACATCCCGATACGCCAGCGCAACGTCGACGCCGCTTCCTGCACGGTGCCGGTGGTGTTGGCTTTCATTTCAGAGGCCGTGGCCTGCGCGGACGTCAGACGCGCGCGCATCGCGGTGGCACTGTCGGCAGCCGCGCCCTTGAGGCTGTCGCCGACCAGCTGATCACCGCTGGCGATCAGCGCTGCAAAACGTTTATCCAGAGCCGCCAGATCGGTTTCCACCGACGCCGTCGAGACGCCCATCAAGACCTTGCCGATTTCCACGCCGTTGGGGTTGATCGAGGCTTCGAGGTAGTAGACCGACGGATCGTTCTTCGCCGCGTCCAGCACTTTGTCCAGCGCACGCTCGCCCTGGCCTTTCTCGAGAAGCGCCTTGTTAATCGGGTTCTCGCGGTTGAGGTAGCGCGTCAAGTGTTGACCCGTCGCGTCGTCATACACCACGAACAGCACGTTGGGATTGCGCTGGGCCCGGCGGGCGAATTCGGACAGGGTTGGAACATCGCTGTCCCACATGGCACGCGGGGCGACCGAGGCCAGCAGTTGCGCCATGTCGTTGGCCGAATCCTTGAGATCCTTTTCCAACGTCGCACGCAGTTGCACCTGCTCGTCTTTCAATCGGGTAGACAGGCCAGCGGTGAGTCGCTGGCGGGTACTGGTGGACAGATTGTCCAGGCTCGACGTGACTTCACGCCCTGCCTGCTCAAGTTCGCCAGACAGCTTTTGACTGTCGGCACCCAGGCGAGCAGCCAAATCGGCTTCAAGCGCAGTCACCGTGCTCCGAGTCAGGGCAACAGCCACCAGCACCTGCACCAAAAGGGCGATACCAAGGGTAACGAACACAGGCCGCAACAAACGGCTTTGTAACAATGAGAGAACGGCCGACACTTGGAATCCCTCTGCTTTGGCGCCATTAAATTGATGGCGCACTGGAAGCGATGCTTTTATTCAACATCACAGCAAAGGTCATGCCGTCCGGCAGACAGAAACGACAAAGGGTCCAATCAAGGACCCTTTGCTTTTTACATCAACGACTTATTAAGCGAACGGATGACGCAAAACGATGGTTTCGTTGCGATCCGGGCCCGTCGAAATAATGTCAATCGGCGCACCGACCAACTCTTCAACGCGCTTGATGTAGTTGCGAGCAGCTTGCGGCAGCTCTTCCAGCGTCTTGGCGCCGACGGTGGATTCGGTCCAGCCTGGCATCTCTTCGTACACCGGCTCCAGGCCGATGTAGCTGTCGGCGTCAGTCGGTGCGTCAATCACTGCACCATCCTGGTTCTTGTAGCCAACGCAGATGTTGATGGTTTCCAGACCGTCCAGCACGTCCAGCTTGGTCAGGCACAGGCCCGAGATGCTGTTGACGTCGATAGCGCGACGCAGGATGACGGCATCGAACCAGCCGCAACGACGGGCACGGCCAGTGGTAGCGCCGAACTCGTGGCCACGCTTGGCCAGGAATGCACCAACGTCGTCGAACAGCTCAGTCGGGAACGGTCCCGAACCAACGCGAGTGGTGTAAGCCTTGGTGATACCCAGGATGTAATCCAGGTACATCGGACCGAAACCCGAACCAGTGGCGATGCCGCCCGCGGTGGTGTTGGAGCTGGTGACGTACGGGTAGGTACCGTGGTCGATGTCCAGCAGGGAGCCCTGGGCGCCTTCGAACATGATGTCTTTGCCAGCGCGACGCAGCTCGTGCAGCTCGGCGGTGACGTCGAGCATCATCGGCTTGAGCAGCTCGGCGTATTCCATGCACTCGTCGAGAGTCTTCTGGAAGTCGATCGCAGGTTCTTTGTAGTAATTGACCAGGACGAAGTTGTGGTAGTCCAGCAACTCGCCCAGCTTGGCGGCGAAACGCTCACGGTGGAACAGGTCACCGATGCGCAGGCCACGACGTGCAACCTTGTCTTCGTACGCCGGGCCGATGCCGCGACCGGTGGTACCGATCTTCAGCTCGCCACGGGCCTTTTCACGGGCCTGGTCCAGCGCTACGTGGTAGGACAGGATCAGCGGGCAGGACGGGCTGATACGCAGGCGCTCGCGCACCGGTACGCCTTTCTCTTCCAGCTTGATGATTTCCCGCAGCAGAGCGTCGGGTGCAACCACCACGCCGTTGCCGATCAGGCACTGCACGCCTTCGCGCAGCACGCCCGACGGGATCAGGTGCAAAACGGTTTTTTCGCCATCGATCACCAGGGTGTGACCAGCGTTGTGGCCACCCTGGTAGCGCACTACGGCGGCAGCATGTTCGGTCAGCAGATCAACGATCTTGCCTTTGCCCTCATCACCCCATTGGGTGCCCAGGACTACGACATTCTTACCCATAACACTTGTCCTCATTCGCGCAAACTTGGTGCCGGCCGCGGCCGGCAGGAAAACTCAAGAAGCCAGTGGCGATACTTGCCAAAGCCCGTTCTGCTGGATCAATTGCCGGTCGCAGTCCGCTTCACGGGCGGCGGCCAAAGGTTGTCCAGGCAACGCCTGAACAACACGCTGACCCTCACTGCGCAACTGGCAAACCTGCTGCCAGAGTGCCGCATCCGTACTGTCAGGCATCCAGATACCGCCAGACGGTAGCTCGATCTCAGCACGCCCCAGGGTCACCAGGGTTTTCAAATCGGTGGAGAAGCCGGTTGCCGGACGAGCGCGACCGAAGTCGGCGCCGATGTCGTCGTAACGACCGCCCTGGGCAATGGACTGGCCAACACCCGGCACGAACACCGCGAACACTACACCGGTGTGGTAGTGGTAGCCGCGCAACTCGCCCAGGTCGAAGTAAAGCGGTAATTCCGGGAAACGCGTGGACAGACGCTCGGCAATCGCCAGCAAATCGTCCAGCGCCGCCAGAACCGGCGCCGGCGCATTCGCCAGACGCTCGCGGGCAGCGGTCAATACTTCACGACCGCCACACAAATCGACCAACGCGCGCAGCATGCCCGACAGATCGGCAGGCAAGCCTTCGGTCAAGGTAATGACCTCGTCGATTGCCTTGCGTTGCAACGCATCGAACAACTGTTGTTCAACTTCACCGGACAAACCGGCCGCACGGGCCAGGCCGCGGTAGATGCCGACATGACCGAGGTCCATGTGCACATCCGGCACATCGGCCAGTTGCAGCATGGCCAGCATCAGGCTGATGACTTCCACGTCGCTGCTCGGACTGGCATCGCCGTACAACTCGGCGCCCAGCTGGATCGGGCTGCGTGAGGACGACAGGGCGCGCGGCTGGGCATGCAGCACGCTGCCGGCATAGCACAGGCGGCTCGGGCCTTCGCGACGCAGGGTGTGCGCGTCAATGCGCGCCACTTGCGGCGTGATGTCAGCACGGAAACCCATCTGCCGGCCCGATTGCGGGTCGATGACCTTGAAGGTACGCAGATCGAGGTCCGAGCCCGCGCCGGTCAGCAGGGATTCCAGGTACTCGATATGGGGAGTCACGACAAACTCGTAACCCCAGCTCTGGAACAGATCCAACACCTGACGACGCGCGACTTCAATGCGCGCCGCCTCTGGTGGCAGTACTTCTTCGATGCCATCTGGCAGCAGCCAGCGGTCTACCGTTGCCATTACGCCATTCCCCTATGATCCGGGCGGCCAGCCGTCGGGCAAGCCTTGAGTGAAGCAGAAAATGATCGGCTCATGTGCAAACCACGCGCATAAACAACGTGGCGAAAAGCCTGAAACCGGCTTCGCCAACCACCTTCCTCGAAAAACCTGTCGAGTCATTCAACTCGGGCGCCCGCTTAAAAACAGCAATCAAACGTGCAGACGCAAAAAAGCCGGGAATTTCCCGGCTGCCGCATCATACACACGTTTTCCCAAAGGATCACCCCGCCCGAGGCTTTAGCCGCCAGGCGGGGGATGATTCAGGTCAACGCCGTATCAAGGCTTGGCTTTTTCCAGGTAACGGAAGAAGTCGCTGCTTGGGTCCAGGACCATGACGTCGGATTTGTTCGCGAAGCTTTCACGGTAGGCGCGCAGGCTACGGTAGAAACCGTAGAACTCCTGGTCCTGGCCGTAGGCCTTGGAGTAGATCGCAGCAGCCTGGGCATCACCGTCACCGCGAACCTCTTCAGATTCACGATAGGCTTCAGCCAGCAGCACGCGGCGTTGACGATCGGCGTCGGCACGGATGCCTTCCGCCAGCTCGTTACCCTTGGCGCGGTGCTCGCGAGCTTCACGCTCACGCTCGGAGCTCATACGCTCGAACACACTGCGGTTCACTTCCTTCGGCAGATCGATGGCCTTGACCCGGACATCGACAACTTCGATGCCCAGCTCTTTTTCCGCCATCGAGTTTAACGAAGCAGTGATATCGGACATCAACGCGTCACGTTCACCAGAAACCACCTCGTGCAGCGTGCGCTTACCGAATTGGTCACGTAGACCCGATTCCAGACGACGGGAAAGACGCTCATCGGCAATCTGCTTCAGACCGGAAGTTGCGGTGTAGAAGCGCTCGGCATCTTTCACGCGCCACTTGGCGTAGGCATCGACCATGACGGCCTTCTTTTCCAGCGTCAGGAAGCGCTGTGTTGGCGCATCCAGTGTCATCAGGCGGGCGTCGAACTTGCGCACCTGGTTAACGTAAGGCACTTTCACATGCAGGCCCGGCTGAACATCGGCCTGAACCACGCGACCGAACTGCAGCAACACCGCACGCTCGGTCTGAGCCACGATGTAGAAGCAGTTCCAGGCAGCGATGGCCACGACGACGCCGACAATAAGGGCGATCAGCGATTTATTGCTCATCAGCGACTCTCCCTGGTACGAGATGGCTGTTGCTGCAGATCAGCTGCCGCACGCGCATTCGCTTCATTGCTGGTGGCTGCCGCACCGGTCACCGGAGCGCTGGTGCTGCGACCACTTTCGACCATCTTGTCCAGCGGCAAGTACAGCAGATTGCTCTGGCCATTCTTGTTGCCGGTCACGAGCACCTTGCTGGTATTGCTGAAGACTTCCTGCATCGTGTCCAGATACAGACGCTCGCGGGTGACTTCAGGTGCCTTGCGATACTCGCTCACCAGCTTGGTGAAACGATCGGCCTCACCCTTGGCGCGCGATACCGTTTCGTCGCGGTAACCATTGGCATCTTCAAGGATACGCTGGGCCTGGCCACGGGCTTCCGGCACGACACCGTTGGCGTAGGTTTCAGCCTGGTTGCGCGAACGCTGCTCGTCTTCACGGGCACGAATCACGTCATCGAAGGCTTCCTGAACTTCGCGCGGCGCAGCTGCGTTCTGTACGTTGACCTGGGTGACGGTGATGCCGGTGCGATACGTATCCATGAAGCGTTGCAGACGCTCCTTGATTTCGCTGGCCATCAATTCACGACCTTCGGTCAGCACCTGGTCCATCGCGGTGGAACCCACCACATGGCGCAAGGCACTTTCAGTCGCGTGTTGCAGGCTGATTTCCGGCTGATCGACGCTCAGCACGAAGTCCTGCAGGTTGCTGATCTTGTACTGCACGGTCAGCGGCACTTCGACGATGTTCTCGTCCTCAGTGAGCATTTGACCCTGCTTGGTGTACGCACGCTCACGCGTGACGTTTTCCAGGTACTTTCGATCGATCGGCGGGAAATAGATGTTCAGGCCCGGGCCGACGGTTTCGTAGTACTTGCCGAAGCGCAGCACCACAGCTTGCTCCTGCTCGTCGACTACATAGACCGCGCTGTACAGCCACACGGCCGCCAACACGACCAGGCCGATGCCGAGCAGGCCGCCGAAGCCGCCACTCTTGCCCGATCCACCACCGTCATCACCACGTTTCTTACCACCACCGAACAACCCATTCAGGCTTTCCTGCAGCTTTCGGAAGGCCTCGTCGAGATCCGGTGGTCCCTTGCGGTCGCCGTTATTGCGGCGCTTGCCACCCCAAGGATCCTGATTATTCGAGTTGCCACCCGGCTCATTCCAAGCCATAGCGCTCTCCATCTGATAAAGCAAAGACGCACCCACGGCGCGCCGACCAATGCTACAGAATGCCTGTCACCGCGGCACAACCGCTTTCTCAGGCTTTTATTGCAAAGTGTGTTGCTCGATAAACTCCGTCGGCACAACGCCTTCACGGCTGACCAGTCGATTGAGCTCTGAGCGCGGCAATCTAACGGCCAGCAAGCTGACACCTTCTTCGTCGTGTTCTTCTTTCTGAACCGCGCCCAGCTCGAAAAACTGTGCACGCAGTCGCGCAAAACGCTGAGGCAAGCGCAAGGTACCGATAAACAACTCACTGCCCAGCAACTCGGCAATGGCTTGCTCAAGCAATTCCAGACCACTGCCATCACGAGCCGACAGCCAGACCCGTTGAGGCTTGCCGTTTTCGTCGCGCTGGATTTGTGGCTCAACGCCTTCAAGCAAATCGAGTTTGTTATAGACCTCGAGGATCGGCAAGTCCTGGGCACCAATCTCGCCCAGCACCACCATCACCTGCTCGATCTGCAACATCCGATCTGGTTCGGCCGCATCAATCACATGCAACAACAGATCGGAGTTGCTCGACTCTTCGAGGGTAGACCGAAATGCCTCGACCAGCTTGTGGGGCAAGTGGCGAATGAAGCCCACCGTGTCGGCCAGGACAATCGGCCCCAGGTCGTCCAGTTCCAGACGGCGCAAGGTCGGGTCGAGCGTGGCAAACAGCTGGTCAGCCGCGTAAACGTCGGATTTCGTCACGTTATTGAAGAGCGTGGATTTACCGGCGTTGGTATACCCCACCAAAGACACGGTAGGGATATCCGCACGCATACGGCCACGTCGCGACTGTTCGCGCTGGCTGCGCACTTTTTCCAGCCGGCCTTTGATCTGTCGCAGGCGAACCCGCAGCAAGCGGCGGTCGGTTTCCAGCTGGGTTTCACCCGGGCCACGCATGCCGATACCGCCACCTTGACGCTCAAGGTGAGTCCAGCCACGAACCAGCCGGGTGCTCATGTGGTCAAGCTGGGCCAGTTCGACCTGGAGCTTGCCTTCATGGGTACGGGCGCGCTGGGCGAAAATATCGAGAATCAGACCGGTGCGGTCGATCACGCGACACTCGAAAACACGTTCGAGGTTACGTTCCTGACTGGGCGTGAGGATGTGATTGAAGATCACCAGATCGGCCTTTTCGGCATGGACCAGGTCGCGCAGTTCCTCGACCTTGCCGCTACCGATCAGGAATTTGGCGGTTGGCCGATGACGCGGCACGTTAAAAAACGCAACGGTCTCGGCGCCGGCCGAATTAGCCAATTCCTGAAACTCCTGCGGATCTTCGCGCGCCTCAGGGTCCTGTCCATCCAAGTGAACGAGGATCACTCGCTCACCACCACCGTGGCGCTCAAAGAACAAAGGAGACTCCTATCAGGCGTTACCTGGCTCAGCGTCACCTGCTTCGGATTCGGTTGCGCTAGGCAGACGAATTGGACGAACCGGCACCACTGTAGAGATAGCGTGTTTGTAAACCATCTGGCTGACGGTGTTTTTCAGCAGGATAACGAACTGGTCGAAAGACTCGATCGTGCCTTGCAGTTTGATCCCGTTGACCAGGTAGATGGACACCCCAACTTTCTCTTTACGTAAAGTATTCAAGTAAGGGTCTTGTAGCGAATGCCCTTTTGACATGTGCCGCACTCCTTTAAGGATTCAATATAAAAAATAGGTAAACAGATGGCTTGTGGCCGTCACACCCCCAAGGATAGACGGCAATTGCAAGGACTCAGCTCAATATGGAGATGGTCCCCAGGTATTTCAAGGCGCGCGGCAGATTGTCGCAATCCAGGCTGTCCAGCCAGTGTAAATCAGCCCAACTGCGCAGCCAGGTGAACTGACGCTTTGCCAATTGGCGCGTGGCAATGATTCCACGCTCCTGCATCTCGGCTTGTGTCAGCTTGCCATCCAGGTAGTCCCAGACTTGTCGGTAGCCTACCGCACGTATCGACGGCAACCCTGAGTGCAGGTCACTTCGCTTACGCAGGGCTACGACCTCGTCAATGAATCCCTGTTCCAACATAACTGTGAATCTTTGTTTAATTCGCTCGTGCAGTACTTGGCGATTTGCCGGAGCAATGGCCAAGTTCGCGACAGTATAGGGCAATTGTTGCAGTCCCGAAGCGGCTGCTTCAGTACTTTGCGCACTTTGTCTCAGTCGCAGCTCGGTCATGCTCTGACCGCTGACGCGATAAACTTCCAGTGCTCGACTGAGTCGCTGGGGATCGTTCGGATGAATTCGCGCCGCCGATACTGGATCAACGAGCGCCAATTGTTCGTGCAGGGCTTGCCAGCCAAGGCGTGCAGCCTCTTCTTCGATTTGCGCGCGAACCTCCGTATCAGCCGCCGGCATTTCAGCCAGTCCTTCGACCAAAGCCTTGTAGTAGAGCATCGTGCCGCCTACAAGCAGCGGAATTTTGCCTCGTGAAGTGATCTCGGCCATCGCCTCAAGCGCATCACGACGAAAATCCGCCGCCGAATAGCTCTCCGCCGGGTCGAGAATATCGATCAACCGGTGCGGAAACTCGGCCAGGATCTCTTTCGAAGGCTTGGCGGTGCCGATGTCCATGCCGCGATAGACCAGCGCCGAATCGACGCTGATCAGCTCGCACGGCAGGACCTTGGTCAACTCGATCGCCAGATCAGTCTTGCCCGCTGCGGTCGGGCCCATCAGGAAAATCGCAGGTGGGAGCTGGCTCATCAACGACCGCGCAGGAACAGTTTGTCCAGATCGTCCAGGCCCAGTTGGGTCCAGGTCGGTCGGCCATGGTTGCATTGACCGCTGCGCTCGGTGTTTTCCATGTCACGCAGCAGACCGTTCATTTCCGGCAGCGCCAGACGCCGGTTCGCCCGAATCGCGCCGTGGCAGGCCATGGTGCCGAGCAATTCGTTCAGGTGCGCCTGGATGCGGTCACTGGTGCCGTATTCCATCAGGTCCGCCAGCACATCACTCACCAATCGATTGGCTTCGGCCTGCTTGAGCAAGGCCGGGATCTGCCGGATCGCCAGGGTTTCCGGGCCGAGTCGCTGCAGCTCAAAGCCCAGACGCTGGAACCACGCGACGTTTTCCTCCGCGCAATCGCCTTCGCGCTCGCTCACCGCCAACGATTCCGGCACCAACAGCGGTTGGCCGCTCAGGCCTTCGCTGGCCATGGCGATTTTCAGGCGCTCGTACATGATCCGTTCGTGGGCGGCGTGCATGTCCACCAGCACCAGCCCTTGGGCGTTTTCCGAAAGAATGTAGATGCCTTTGAGTTGCGCCAAGGCGTAACCCAACGGTGGAATATCGTCCTGCCCGGCCGGAAGTGCAGTTGCGTTGGCTTCCGGCAGCGGAGCAAAAAACTCCTTATACGCAGCCTGCGCCTCAGCCGCCGGCACGCCGGACTGAGGGCGCGGCGTGTACTGATACTGATAACCGGCGCCGGCGCCCGAGCCCGCAGCAGTGTTAAACGACGGTTGTGCCTGCGGCTGTTCCAGCAACGCATTAGCCGCCAGGCGCATTTCACCCTGGGGACCGAACTCGCCCGCATCGATACCGCTCGGTCGAACGATCGCCGTCGCTACCGGCGCAGCCAGATGATCATCCGGTCGCACATCGCCCAAGGCGCGGTGCAAGGTGCCGTAGAGGAAGTCGTGAACCATGCGCCCGTCACGGAAGCGCACTTCGTGCTTGGTCGGGTGCACGTTGACGTCGACACCGGCCGGATCGACTTCGAAAAACAGCACGAACGTCGGGTGCCGACCATTGAACAGCACGTCGCGATACGCCTGGCGCACCGCGTGGGCCACCAGTTTGTCGCGCACGGCACGGCCGTTCACAAAGAAATACTGCAAGTCCGCCTGGCTGCGGTTAAACGTCGGCAACCCGACCCATCCCCACAAGTGCAGGCCATTGCGCTCGATTTCGATCGGCATGGCCTGCTCGAGGAAACCCGAACCGCAGATGGCCGCCACTCGCCGGGCGCGGGCCGCGTCGTCATGGGCTTCGTGCAGGCTGAGGATGGTCTTGCCGTTGTGGCGCAAATGGAACGCCACGTCGAAACGTGCCAGCGCCAGACGCTTGATCACTTCTTGCAGGTGATCGAATTCGGTTTTTTCGGTCTTGAGGAATTTGCGCCGCGCCGGGGTGTTGAAGAACAGGTCGCGCACTTCCACCGAGGTGCCGACCGGATGGGCCGCGGGCTGGACGCGAGGCGCCATGTCCCGGCCTTCGGTTTCGACCTGCCAGGCCTGATCCGCATCCTTGGTGCGGGACGTCAGGGTCAGACGCGCCACGGAGCTGATCGAGGCGAGGGCTTCACCGCGAAACCCGAGGCTCATCACCTGTTCAAGGTCTTCGAGGTTGCGGATCTTGCTGGTAGCGTGTCGCGCCAGGGCCAGCGGCAGGTCATCGGCAGAAATGCCGCTGCCGTCATCGCGCACCCGCAGCAGCTTGACGCCGCCCTGCTCCACATCGACATCAATACGCTTGGCGCCCGAGTCGAGGCTGTTCTCCAGCAATTCCTTGATCACCGAAGCCGGACGCTCAACCACCTCACCGGCAGCAATCTGGTTCGCCAGTCGCGGGCTGAGCAGCTCGATGCGAGCCGTATGGGTCACCACCTGGTTCATTCTTTGGACGCCAGTTCTGTGCCGGGAATGGTCAGGGTCTGACCGATCTTCAGCTCGTCACTTTTCAGGTTATTGGCGCTGCGCAAGGTGGCCGGAGACACTTGATAACGCACGGCAATCATCGCCAGCGTCTCGCCCGGATTCACCCGATGGTCACGTGGACCCTGGGCGATCTTGCCGGAATCACGCAGCCAGGCAATGTAGGTGCCCGGTGGCGGGTTCTGCTGGAAGAACTGGCGCACGCCGCTGCTGATCGAACGCGCCAGCGCTTGCTGGTGGTTCGCTGCGGCCAGTTTGGAGGCTTCGTTGGCGTTGGAGATGAACCCGGTTTCCACCAGGATCGACGGGATGTCCGGCGACTTCAGCACCATGAACCCGGCCTGCTCCACGCGCTGTTTGTGCAGCGGCGTGACGCGACCGATGTTGCTCAAGACTTTCTGGCCAACGTTCAGGCTGGACGTGAGGGACGCAGTCATCGACAAGTCGAGGAGCACGCCCGCGAGCATGCGGTCCTTGTCGTCGAGGCTGACGTTGCCGGCACCGCCGATCAAATCGGAACGGTTTTCGCTATCGGCCAACCAACGCGCCGTCTCCGATGTAGCGCCGCGATCAGACAGGGCAAACACCGACGCACCGAACGCAGCCGCCGAAGGCGCGGCATCGGCGTGGATCGAGACGAACAGGTCGGCGCCCTTCTTGCGGGCGATTTCGGTACGGCCGCGCAACGGAATGAAGTAGTCGCCGGTGCGGGTCAGTTCGGCGCGGAAGCCTTTCATGCCGTTGACCTGGCGTTGCAGTTCGCGGGCGATGGCCAGCACCACGTCTTTTTCACGCTGACCGCGAGAGCCGGAGGCACCCGGGTCTTCGCCGCCGTGGCCGGCGTCGATCACCACGATGATGTCGCGCTTGCCGGCAGGCGCAGGCGGCAGCTTAACGGCGGGTTCGACCGGAGTCACCGGCACCGGGGCCACCGTCGCGACGTTGGTCGGCGGCGGTATCGGCGCGGCATCGGCGGCGTTATCGAACAAGTCGACCACCAGGCGATTGCCATATTGGGCGTTTGGCGCCAGGGTAAAACTTTTTGGCGTGACGGCTTTTTTCAGGTCGATGACCACCCGCAGGTCGGTCGGCGTGCGTTGAGCCGAGCGCATGGCGGTGATCGGGGTATTGGCGCTGTTGACGTTCAGCGGCGCGCCAAGGGTGGCGCCATTGATGTCGATCACCAGCCGATCCGGGGAGGTCAGGGTGAAAACACTGTGTTGCACCGGCCCGGTCAAGTCGAACACCAACCGTGTGTTGTCCGGTGCCCGCCACAGGCGAACGCTGTTGACCTTAGTCTCGGCCACAGCGTCGACGGTCACCGCCAAAAACAACATCCCTACGGCAGCTACCATCGCGCGAAAGCGCATACCTGACCCCATCATTTAATTGGTTTCCAATGCCAAAGCGGCACACCAGGACTCGCCGCGCGAGCCTTGGGACAAAATTTTCAGCGAACGCCCGCTGTCTTGCGGGCTAATGGTAATGGTCAGGTCGGGCTTTGGCAAAAAGCCTGCACCCTTCTGGGGCCATTCGATCAGGCACAACGCGTCGTCTTCGAAGTAATCGCGGATGCCGAGGAACTCCAGCTCCTCCGGATCGACCAGTCGATAGAGGTCGAAATGGAAGGCCCGGATGTCGCCGATCTCGTAGGGCTCGACCAGGGTGAACGTCGGACTTTTCACTGCCCCGACATGCCCCAGGCCACGGATGATGCCCCGCGACAGCGTGGTTTTCCCTGCCCCCAGATCACCTTCCAGAAAAATCAGACCGTGCCCTTGGGTGGTTTGTGCGATGCGCGCGCCAAATGCGGTCATCGCCTCTTCATCGGCCAGGTACAGGGTTACTTCAGACACGGTGTTTGCTCCTCCAACAACTGACGAATGGCAGGGATCAGATCACTGGCTGCCAGCCCACGGCCCGATTTACCTTCTTGCGCGCCGGCATTGGCGTGCAACCAGACCGCCAGGCAGGCGGCGTCGAACGCGTCCATGCCCTGGGCCAGTAATGCGCCGACCAGACCGGCCAGCACATCACCCAAACCGGCGGTGGCCATGGCCGGATGGCCCTGATGACACAACGACAACCGCCCATCGGGGCTGGCGATCAGGCTGCCGGCGCCTTTCAGCACCACGACAGCTGTATATTTTTTGCTCAATGCGTGAGCGGCAGCCGGGCGATCAGCCTGAACCTCGGCAGTGCTTATTCCCAGCAACCGCGCCGCTTCACCCGGATGCGGCGTGATCACGCAGTCCCTGGGCAAGCTCACGTGGTTCGAAGCCAGCAAATTCAATGCATCGGCGTCCCAGACTTGCGGCAACGGTGCGTTGGCCGCCGCGGACAAAAGACCGCGCCCCCAGGCAGCCTGCCCGAGGCCTGGGCCGACCACCAGTACGGAAACCTTTTGCAGCAGTTCCATCAACTGATTGGCCGAGGAAGTGCCCAGCACCATGGCTTCGGGGATTCTCGCCAGTGCCGCAGGCACATGTTCACTGCGGGTTGCCACGGACACCATGCCCGCACCGCTGCGCAGGGCACTTTGTGCACTCAGCAGAATGGCGCCGCCGAAGCCACGGTCACCGCCGATCAGCAAGACGTGGCCGAATTTACCTTTATGAGACGTCGGCGCGCGGCCTGCCAGACGCGGCAGGTTACCGGCCGTCAGACGGAGAGCATCAATGTCGACCCCGTTAAAGGACTCGGGGGAGGCTTGCAGATCGTTGAACACCAACTCGCCGACCACATCCGCAGCGTCGCCCGTGAACAGCCCTAGCTTCAGACCAATGAAGGTCACGGTCAGATCAGCTCGAACTGACGAACCAAGCACGCGACCTGTATCGGCAGACAAACCCGACGGGATATCCACCGCCGCCACCGGAAGGCCACTGGCATTGATCGCTTTGATCACGCTCGCGTAAGGTTCTCGCACTTCGCCTGTCAAACCGGTGCCCAGTAAGGCGTCCAGAACAATTCCACGCAACTCGGACTGCGCGCTCCAACCCTGAACGGCAACGCCTTCAGAAAGGGCCTTGGCATGGGCCAATGCCGCATCGCCCTGCAAATGTTGGGGATCACCCGCCGCCAACACCCGCACATGCCATCCGGCTCGCCGGGCCAATACCGCCACCAGATAGCCGTCTCCGGCGTTGTTGCCATGACCGGCGACCACCGTCAATTCATTCGCCGACGGCCACTGACGGACCAACGCGCGCCAAGTCGCCCGCGCTGCGCGCTGCATCAATTCGAAGCCCGGCGTACCGGCCGCGATCAGGTTCGCATCGAGGGCTCGCACGTGCGCGGCGCTGTACAGCGCGTCGGGTAAATCATCTTTAGTGTGCGGCATGCGTCTTCGGGCTCCGATGTCTGGCAGAATTATACGCACCTCAGCTCCGGTTTCTCTCGCCTCATGCCCGCTATTACCACAGACCTGCCCGCCCTCGCCCAATCCATCAAGGACTGGGGCCGCGAGCTGGGCTTTCAGCAAGTCGGCATCAGCGGCCTCGACCTGGCTGAGCATGAACAGCACCTGGAGCGCTGGCTGGCGGCCGGCTACCACGGCGAAATGGAGTACATGGGCGCCCACGGCAGCAAACGCTCGCATCCCGAAGAGCTTGTCCCCGGCACGCTGCGCGTGGTTTCCCTGCGCATGGACTACCTGCCCGGCGACACCCAAATGGCGCAATTGCTGGCCCAACCGGAAAAAGCCTACGTATCGCGTTATGCCTTGGGCCGCGATTACCACAAATTGATCCGTAAACGTGTGCAACAACTGGCAGAAAAAATTCAGGCGGTCATCGGGCCGTTCGGTTACCGCGCCTTCGTCGACAGCGCGCCGGTGCTGGAAAAGGCCATTGCGGAAAAGGCCGGCCTGGGCTGGATCGGCAAAAACACCCTGGTCTTGAATCGCAAGGCTGGCAGTTACTTCTTTCTCAGCGAGCTCTTTGTTGATCTGCCGCTGCCTGTCGATCCGCCGCACAGCACCGAACATTGCGGACGCTGCACGGCGTGCCTGGACATCTGCCCGACCAACGCCTTCGTCGGCCCGTACGTGCTGGACGCCCGGCGCTGCATCTCTTACCTGACCATTGAACTGAAAAGCGCGATCCCCGAAGACTTGCGGCCGCTGATCGGTAATAGGGTGTTCGGCTGCGACGACTGCCAGATCGTCTGCCCATGGAACCGCTTCGCCCGCCCGTCCGGCGAAAGCGACTTCAAGCCACGGCATAACCTGGACAACGCCGAGTTGGCCGAACTGTTCATGTGGGACGAGGATAAATTCCTCAGCAGCACCGAAGGTTCACCGCTGCGCCGCGCCGGTTACGAGCGGTGGTTGCGCAATCTGGCGGTGGGATTGGGGAATGCGCCGTCGAGCATTCCGGTGCTGGAAGCGTTGAAGGCGCGCCGCGACTCCCCATCAGAGTTAGTCCGCGAACACGTCGAATGGGCTCTGAAACAACACGGACTCCTGTAGCAGCTGCCGAAGGCTGCGTTCGGCTGCGGAGCAGTCGTCATCCTGCAAAGCGAGTCCTGCGGCCTCGAACGCAGCCTTCGGCAGCTGCTACAGGGCCCGTGCGTAAATCAGGCCTCGTCGTTATAAACGAACTTCGGCATTTCCCAGTGAAAACGAATCGCGAGTAACCGCAGCAGGAAACCGCCAAACAAGGTGATCAGAATCGCCTGTTCGCCGGGTAATTGCAGATAAATGCAAAGCATGTAGCACCATGCCGCAGCGAACGAGACGCTGGCATAGAGCTCGCGGCGGAAGATCAGCGGGATGTCGTTGCAGAAGATGTCGCGCAGGATGCCGCCGAACACCCCGGTGATCACGCCGCTGACCGACGCCACCAACATGCCGTGGCCCATTTCCAGGGCGGTCATGCAACCGATCAGGGTAAACGCCACCAGACCCACGGCGTCGAGCACCAGAAACAGTGACCGCAGGTGGCGCATCCAACGTGCAGCGAAGACGGTGAACATCGCCGCTATCGAGGTCAGCACCAGGTATTCCGGGTGTTTGACCCAAGTCAGCGGGTAGTGACCGAGCAACACGTCACGCACCGAACCGCCGCCGAGCGCCGTGATGCACGCGATCAGCACCACGCCAAACCAGTCCATACCGCGACGTCCGGCGGACAGGGCACCGGTCATGGCTTCGGCGGTGATGGCGATCAGGTAAAGCATCAGCAACATGGTGGCGGTCCTTGCAGGAAGGCGCGCAGTCTAGCCATTTAGTCCCGGCACCAAAAGAGGGCAACAGAAAGCACTACACGCAACCCGTGGCGAGGGGATTTATCCCCGTTCGGCTGCGTAGCAGTCGTAAATCCATAGCCTGCGGTACGTCTGATACACCGCAGTAGCCGGTTTTGGGACCGCTACGCGATCCAACGGGGATAAATCCCCTCGCCACAAAAGCCCTCGCCACAAAGGCGCCGCCGGGTCAGAACTTGATGAAGTGCTTGCGGTAGTGCTGCAGCTCGGCGATGGATTCGCGGATGTCGTCCAGCGCCAAGTGGGTGCTGCCTTTTTTGAAGCTGTCGCGCACGTCCGGCGCCCAGCGTGCGGCCAGCTCTTTGAGCGTCGACACGTCGAGGTTGCGGTAGTGGAAGAAGCTCTCCAGGGATTTCATGTGGGTATAAAGGAAGCGACGGTCCTGGCAGATGCTGTTGCCACAGATCGGCGACTTGCCCTTCGGCACCCATTGTTCCAGGAAGGCGATGGTCTCGGCTTCCGCTTCAGCCATGCTGATACGGCTGTCGCGAACTCGCTGGGTCAGGCCCGAGCCGCCGTGTTGACGGGTGTTCCACTCGTCCATGCCGGCGAGGATCTCGTCGCTGTGGTGAATGGCGATCACCGGCCCTTCGGCCAAGGTGTTCAGGTCACTGTCGGTGACGATGGTGGCCATCTCGATGATGACGTCGGTATCCGGGTTCAGACCGGTCATTTCCAGGTCGATCCAGATCAGATTCTGTGGGTTTTGCATGTGTCGGCTCCTAGGCAATGCTGCGCAGTTTAGCCTAGGGCGGCGCCCGGGCGTGCTAAACTCGCGGCCGTTTTACCTAATCGCTGCATTCTTGATACGGAACACCCATGGCCAAACGCCAACTCAATCGTCGTCAAAATTGGCGCATCGAAAAGATTCAAGGCGAACGCGCTGCCCGCGCCGCCAAACGCGAGTCCTCGGCTGTCGAGGCACTTGAGGGTGGCGACCTGGGTCCGGAACAGACCGGCCTGGTGATCGCTCACTTCGGTGTGCAGGTCGAAGTCGAAGCCCTTGAAGGAGAACTGGCCGGCGAAGTGTTCCGTTGTCACTTGCGCGCCAACCTGCCTGCGCTGGTGACCGGCGATCAGGTGGTCTGGCGTGCCGGCAACCAGGGCATCGGTGTGATCGTGGCGCAACTGCCGCGTAAAACCGAACTCTGCCGTCCGGACAGCCGGGGCCAGCTCAAGCCTGTCGCGGCCAACGTCGACATGATTGTCATCGTCTTCGCCCCGCTGCCCGAGCCTCACGCGAACCTGATCGACCGTTATCTGGTCGCCGCCGAGCACGCAGGGATTCGTCCACTGCTGCTGCTCAACAAGTTCGACCTGATCGACGAGCAGAACGCCCCCGCCCTGAATGCCTTGCTGGCGGTTTACCGCACGCTGGGTTACCCGGTGCTGGAAGTCTCGGCGCACCACGGCAACGGCATGGAGCAACTTCAAAAACAATTGGACGGACGCATCAGCGTCTTTGTCGGCCAGTCCGGCGTCGGCAAGTCCTCGCTGGTCAACAGCCTGCTGCCGGAAGTCGAAGCGCGGGTAGGTCCGTTGTCCGAGCTGTCCGGCCAGGGCACCCACACCACCACGACCGCGCGGTTGTTCCACTTCCCCGGTGGCGGTGAGTTGATCGACTCCCCGGGTATCCGCGAATTCGGCCTTGGCCACGTCAGCCGCGCCGACGTCGAAGCCGGTTTCATCGAGTTCAACGACCTGATTGGCACCTGCCGCTTCCGCGACTGTAAACACGACCGCGAACCGGGTTGTGCATTGCTCAAGGCGCTGGAAGAGGGCCGCGTGCAGCAGCAACGGATGAACAGCTACCGCTCGATCATCGCCAGCCTGCCCGAAACCAGCTACTAAACAGACACTCCAGCCGCTCCGATGCAGACGGGGCGGCGGGTTGTTCGTTGCTTCCTGCAAATCCCCCGCCGATTAAACGTCAGACTGATCTGTAGGGCATTTTCGCGCCTGTTTGAAGGACCCGTCTCTTTAACCGCGCAGCCCTTGTTGCGGCCATCCAAGTGCATACATTCAAGCCCTCTTCGCACTCCGGCGATACCGAGGGATATCCATGCAAACCTATCATTTGTTCATCAGCCATTCGTGGAACTACTCCGATGCCCACGACAATCTGGTAAAGCTACTGACAGCGCACCCAACGTTCACCTTCAAGAATTTCTCCGTACCGCCGCATAACCCGATCATCGGCGCCCAGACCGACAAACAACTGGAAGAAGCCATCGAAAACAAGATCCGGCCGTGCTCGGCGGTGCTGATCATGGCGGGCATGTACTCCACCTACAGCAAGTGGATCAACAAGGAAATCGAGATCGCCAAACGAATGGGCAAGGTGATCATTGCGGTCAAACCCTTTGGTGCAGAGCGGATTTCTGCCGTAGTGCGCCAGGCCGCACATGCCGAATGCGCCTGGAACACCAACAGCATCATCAGTGCCATTCGCACTCACGCGGCGGGGTGAGTCATGCGCAAGGGATTGTTCATCGGGATCAACCATTACGCCCACGTTTCCCCATTGAGCGGATGCAACAACGACGCGATGGCCATGGCCTCGGTGCTGGAGCGTCACGCCAACGGGCGGCCGAACTTCAGCAGCAAGGTGCTGACCTCAGCCGAAGATGACCTTTCGCTGACGGCGATGAAGCAGCACATCCAAAGCCTGTTTTCCGGCGATTGTGATGTGGCGCTGCTGTATTTCGCCGGCCATGGCCAGTTCGATACCAGCATCGACGAGGGGCTGCTGATCCCTCAGGACTTTGCACCGGGTGGCGACGGCATTCGCATCAGCGACATATTGAGTTGGGCGGACAACGCCCCACACATCAAGAACAAAATCATCATCCTCGACTGTTGCCAGGCCGGCGCAGCCGCCGCGATGCGCGGGTTACGCGGCGGCAGCAGCGTGATCGGCGAAGGCATGACCATTCTCACCGCCTGCAAAAAAGATCAGGTTGCACTCGAAGGTCGCGGCCACGGTGTGTTTACCGATCTGCTGCTGCAAGCGCTGCATGGCGGGGCCGCCAACGTATTGGGCAAGGTCACCCCCGGCAGCGTGTATTCGTTCGTCGACAATGCGTTGGGCGCGTGGGAACAACGGCCAGTGTTCAAGACCAACGTCTCGCAATTTGTCCCCTTGCGCGAGGTCACGCCACTGATCGCCGAAGAGACTCTGCGCAAACTCAAAGACTGGTTCCCGGAGCCCAGCCATGTCTTTGCGCTCGACCCCAGCTACGAACCCACCGAAACATCGTTCGACCCGGACCACGGCGAAGTCTTCGCCCAGCTGCAAAAGTGCAATCGCCACAGCCTGATCGAACCGGTGGACGCCGAGCACATGTACTACGCCGCCCTCCATTCCACCGGCTGCCGCCTCACGGCCCTCGGCGCCTATTACCGCGAACTCGCGATCAAGGGACATTTCTGATGCCTGTGTTTATTAGTTACCGCCATACCGATCGAATCCAGGCAGTGGCCATCAATGCACGCCTGAAACAGGCGAACATCAAAACCTACCTCGATGTGCTGGACACAGAATCCCAGCAGACCGACGACATTACCGCCGTCATCACCCGCAACATTACCGAATGCACGCACTTGCTGGCGGTGGTCTCGCAGGAGACCGCCATGTCCTGGTGGGTGCCGTTTGAAATCGGTGAAGCGACCATCAGTGATCGAAGGATCTGCTCTTACAAGATCGGTTCCAGCGCACTGCCGCTGTACCTCGATAAATGGCCGAAACTGAGCAACGATGTCGACCTCAACTTTTTCATCGATACCTACCGCAAAGAGTCCATGTCCAAACGTTCAATAGGAATGGAGTCCTTCAGCGAATCCGTTCGCGGCTCCTACAAGAGTGATGCCGACCTGTTCCACGACCAGCTCAAAAACCGCATCCGTCGCGGCTTCTGACATGCACAAAAAAGCCGCGATCATCTCGCGGCTTTCTGGTTTCAGGGAGCTGCTTTTTCCAGCCTCCAGCCCAACGCATCCAAGGCGTCACACCCATCCTGCAACAATATATGCGCAGCATTGGCGAAATGCTCCAGGTCATGACCTTCGGCGTCTTTCACGCACAGGCACGTGACACTGTTGAGCAAGTTACGGGCGGCTTTGATTCGGTGAGTAGCGGTTTCCAGAAGGTCGGAAACCTTGGCTTCGGTGTCGATGAACAGCGTCGGTCCGACGCTGAAGTTGCCTTGGAGCGGTTGGTACTTAGCCATGGGTCAAAACTCCGGATAATTTCGAGAGATTCCATCTGTGGTTCGACCGGCTAAGATCGGCCACCGCGTTGGCAGCGACGGCGAAACTATAGGCAGATGCCTGCAAGTCTGAGAACCCCGCCACAAAATTTCAGACCGTTCCTACAACTTCTAATCTCACCAGCAAACCGGTTCCAACAGGAAAACACCCCCAGACAATCAGGTCGGCTATCAGGCCGCCTCGCGATGCTTTTGCGGTGCCCGCCCCCTCGTGAGGCCGAGTGGAGGTTCTGCGTAGTGGGCAACCCGGCATGGATGCCGGGTTAGCCGCCCCCGGCCATGGATGGCCGATGGCGGCGGGCCCACGGAGCAGGACCGGAGCGAGGGCATGCCGAGCCATAGCGAGGCACCGAACGTCAGGGGCAAGAGCCCTTGGTTACTTGGGGCTTTTCCAAGTGACTCGCTGTAAGAGCGAAACCATAGGCGGCCGTTACCGCAGAAATGGATATGTACACCGCCCTCCCCCCGTCGCCTGACACAAAGCCTTCGCGAGCAGGCTCGCTCCCACAGGGACCATGCCCACGCTAAAAATGCAGTGGTTTCCAAAGCCGCACAAAAAAGCCGACATCTCTGTCGGCTTGATTGTTGTGGGCCACTACTTCGCCGGTTCCACCGGTTTCGGTGCCGGGTCTTCGAAGATGTTCAATCGCTCGCGAAGCTCATGGGCCGGCAGCGGTTGTTTATCCGCCGGCAAGGCGTTCGGATCGACCGGCGTGGCCGGCACTTCGCCCGGACCGCCCTGCCCTTGCGTTGGCGCAGGTGCCGGTTCAGCGCCTTGCGAACCTTCGATGGCGCGTTGGGCTTTCTTGGTCAGCACCACAATGTCGATCCGGCGGTTGACCGGGTTGAACGGGTTATCGCGATCGAACAGCGCCGACGAGGCGTAACCGACCACCCGCGCCACTTGCTGGTCCGGATAACTGCCGGCGACCAGCGCGCGGCGGGCGGCGTTGGCACGGTTGGCCGAGAGCTCCCAGTTGCCGAAATCGCCGGTGCCCGCGTACGGTTTGGCATCGGTGTGGCCGCTGATGCTGATCTTGTTCGGCACCGCTTTGATGGTGTCGGCCATGGCCAGCAGGATGTCTTCGAAATACGGTTTCAGGCGCGCACTGCCGGAATCGAACATCGGCCGGTTTTCCGCGTCCATGATCTGGATGCGCAAGCCGTCCTGTGTGATTTCGAACTGGATCTGGTCCTTGAATTTTTGCAGCAGCGGGTTTTCATCGACCTTGTTCTGCAACTCTTGCAGCAACAGTTCCAAGCGCTCCTTCTCCACCTGCTCGGCCATGCCTTCGACCTGGTCGGTGTCGACGGTGACTCGGTCCGGCTGCGGCTGAGACTTCACCTCGGGGTTGAGGGTGTTCTCCGGTGCCAGGGTCGGGGAGCCGCCCAAATCGATGATGTACGGCGTGCCGCTTTCGGAAAAACCGACCGGGTCCTTGAAGTAACCGGCGATGGCGATCTTCTGTTCCGGCGTGGCGGTGGACAGCAGCCACAGCACCAGGAAAAACGCCATCATCGCCGTCGCGAAGTCCGCGAAGGCGATTTTCCAGGAGCCCCCGTGATGCCCGGCCGCGTATTTTTTTACGCGCTTGATGATTATCGGCTGGTTATTTTCCATGACTTAGCGACCGCGAACCGCTTGTTCCAGCTCAGCGAAGCTAGGACGGTGCGCCGGGTACAGAACCTTGCGGCCGAATTCCACCGCCAGCGATGGCGGCATGCCGGAAGCCGAAGCCACCAGCGAGGCCTTGATGGCTTCGTAGACGTTCAGTTCTTCCTTGGCATCGTGGGCCAGGGCATGGGCCAATGGGCCAAAGAAACCGTAGGCGGCGAGAATACCGAAGAAGGTACCCACCAGTGCCGCCCCCACGTGCAGGCCGATCATTTTCTGATCGCTTTCACCCAGGGAGGCCATGGTCACCACGATACCCAATACGGCCGCGACGATACCGAAGCCGGGCATGGCGTCGGCGATGCCGTTCACCGCATGGGAAGGATGATCCAAATCTTCCTTAAGGCTGGTCAGCTCCATGTCGAACAGGCCTTCGAGCTCGTGGGGAGCCATGTTGCCGGAGGACATGATGCGCAGGTAATCGCAGATGTACGCGGTCATGCGCTCATCTTTCAGGACCGCCGGGTACTTGGCGAAGATCGGGCTCGCGGCGGCGTCTTCAATGTCGCCTTCGATCGCCATCATGCCTTCGCGGCGGCTTTTGTTGAGGATCTCGTAGATCAAGCCCAGCACTTCCAGATAGAACGTGTGGTTGAAGCGCGAGCTGAACATTCCCAGGGCTTTCTTGAGAACGAGCTTGAACATGTGGCCAGGGTTGGCCTGCAGGAACGCACCGAGGGCCGCACCACCGATAATCATCACCTCGAAAGGTTGAATCAGGGCGGCAATCTTGCCGTGGGAGAGCACGTATCCGCCGAGCACGCTCGCGAATACGACGATGATGCCGATTATTTTAGCCATAGGTAGGAGAGCACTTACTGAGTCGGGTTCAAGGTCATATTCGGAAGTTAAAAAATCTCTTCTTCTACTTATCGGCAAAACTGCGCCAGACTATAGCCAGTTCAAGCGAAAAGCTAATTTAGCCCTCTCTGGGCATAGGTAATGCAGACGATGATCACGTCCAACCATGGCTAACGAAACGAACATACCAACCCCGAAACCGACCACGCTTGAAGGCTGGATAAAGCTTCTCGATGGCGTGCGCCTGCCGGTTCCACAAGACAGTCATGACCGCGTCTGCAAAGCCCTCGCCGACAACCGCAGCTCACTGCGCGACATCGCCGAATTATTGCAGGACAGCCCGGCCCTGGCCTTGAGTGTGATTCGCGAAGCCAACCGCCATACCCACGGCAGCATGACCGAGCCTGCTGAAAACCTTGAGGTGGCGATCAATCGCCTCGGGTTGAAACGCACCGAAGAATTGCTCGCCCGATTGCCTGTCCAACCTCAATCACAGATACCGGTGGCGTTGCGTCAGCTGCAGCTGATCAGCCAGCATGCGACGCAACAGGCCAACGGTTTTTTTGCCGGTCGCCTGGCGCGTCTGTGGCAGGACATCCATTGGGGCAGCCTGTTGTTTCTCTCGCCGCTGTGGCCGATGGCGTTGACTCATCCGCAATTGCTCGAAGAGTGGGAGCTGCGGGTCATTCATAAAGGCGAGTCAGCGCGCAAAGTCGAAAAGGATCTGTTCGGCGTTCGCCTGCTGGACATCTGCCAGGCGCTGGTGGATGTCTGGCGCCTGCCGATCTGGGTGCAGCAAGGTTATCGACTGCTGCTCAACGAGCAGCGCGAACTGGTGAAAGTCCTGCGCATTGCCCGCGACAGCGAGCACCCTCTGCGCCAGCAAAACCGTCTCGATGACGATCCGACCCTGCGTCGCTGGCTCAATCAGCCCGCCAATACCGTGCTGCTGGCCAACGGGCTGGCACTGTCGGCGCAACAGGCCTGGGACAGTCCGCACAGTGAGCGCTGGCAATACCTGACCAGCCTTTACCTGCAAATGCCGATGAGCGACGTGCAGCAGCAATTGCACCAACAGGCTGCCAACAGCGCACGCCAACATGCAATGCCGGACATCTGGCACCCCGCCGTCTCGCTGATCTGGCCATCGGGCATGAACCGCATTCACGCCGGTTTGCTGCCCGCTCCGGCGCCAACCGCCGAAGACCTGACGGCGTGGCGTAAACAATGTGCCGAACTGCTGGTCGAGCCGAGCCGCTTCACCAATGCGATGCACTTGACCACCTCGGCCCGGGACGCGCTGGTCGCCTGCGGCATGCGCCGGGTGATGATTTTGATGGCCGACCGCACCCACGCCAATTTGCGAGCGCATCAAACCGCCGGACTGGCGAAGGAAGCGGCGGGGTTGAACCTGGTGGTCAGTCAAAGCACTGTGCTGCAACGGTTGCTCTCGCAACAGGCCCAGGTACGACTGACCCCGGCCAACAACGCCCAGTTCTTGGCCTTGTTACCTGCCAGCCTGCGCGCGCAGTTTCGTGGTGAACACTTGCTGCTGCGCTCACTGGTCAATAATGGTCGGGTGATCATGGTTGTTGTAGCGGATCAGGGCGGCGGGCCCTTTTCGGAAATTACCGTGCAAGCCTTCGGCAAAACCGCGCAGTGCATTGAAAAGGCACTCCATAGCTTTAGCCTGCGCGGCCAATAAGGCTGCGCTACAATCCTCCCCTTTGTGCTCTGGAGACCTCACATGTCTGACTTCTCTGGCTTGGCGCTGGTCATCGAGCCGAGCGACTTGCTCCCTCGCCTTGAGTCCCGCGAACTGATTCTGGTGGACCTGACCAGCAGCGCCCGCTATGCCGAAGGGCATATTCCCGGTGCGCGCTTTGTCGACCCCAAGCGTACGCAACTCGGTCAGGCGCCTGCGCCAGGGCTGATGCCGCCGCAAGCGGCACTCGAAACGTTGTTCGGCGAGCTGGGCCATAACCCCGATGCGGTCTATGTGGTGTATGACGACGAAGGGGGCGGCTGGGCCGGGCGTTTCATCTGGCTGCTGGATGTCATCGGCCATAAAAAATACCACTACATCGACGGTGGCCTGACGTCCTGGCTGGCTGAAGGCATGCCCATGTCGATCCAGATCCCGGCGCCCGTTGGCGGCCCGGTTGCGTTGACCCTGCACGACGAACCGACCGCCACCCGCGAATACCTGCAAAGCCGTCTCGGCGCCGCTGACCTGGCGATCTGGGACGCGCGTGGCCCGCTGGAATACTCCGGCGAGAAAGTCCTGGCAGCCAAGGCCGGGCACATTCCCGGCGCGGTGAATTTCGAATGGACGGCCGGCATGGATCAGGCGCGCAACCTGCGCATCCGCACGGACATGCCGCAGATCCTCGAACAACTCGGTATCACCCAAGACAAAGAAATCATTACCCACTGCCAGACTCACCATCGCTCTGGCTTCACTTATCTGGTGGCCAAATCCCTCGGTTATCCGCGGGTCAAAGGCTACGCCGGTTCCTGGGGCGAATGGGGCAACCACCCCGACACGCCCGTAGAGATTTAAGGTTTTTAAGGACAGTTAATGAATAAGCGTCTGTTTATCCTCAGCCAATACCTGCTGCCTCACCACTTGCTCTCGCGACTGGCCGGCTGCATTGCCGAATGCCGCGTGCGCTGGTTCAAGAACGCCTTTACCGCCTGGTTCGCCAAGCGTTATCAGGTGGACATGTCCCAGGCGCTGGTCGAAGACCTGACGGCTTACGAGCACTTCAACGCGTTCTTCACCCGCGCATTGAAAGAAGGCGCTCGCCCGCTCGATGAAACCCCGGGCGCGATCCTCAGCCCGGCCGACGGCGCAGTCAGCCAGCTCGGCCCGATCGAACACGGTCGCGTGTTCCAGGCCAAGGGCCACAGCTTCAGCGTCCTGGAATTGCTGGGCGGTGACGCGGCCAACGCCGCACCGTTCATGGGCGGCGACTTCGCGACGATTTACCTGTCGCCGAAAGACTACCACCGCGTACACATGCCGCTGGCCGGCACCCTGCGCGAGATGGTCTACATCCCGGGCCGGATTTTCTCGGTCAACCAGACCACCGCCGAAAACGTGCCGGAACTGTTCGCTCGCAACGAGCGTGTGGCGTGCATTTTCGACACCGAGCGCGGGCCGATGGCCGTGGTATTGGTGGGCGCGATGATCGTAGCGTCGATTGAAACCGTGTGGGCCGGGCTGGTAACGCCGCCGAAACGCGAGCTGAAAACCTTCCGTTACGACGAAGCCGCCCGCGCGCCGATCCATCTGGAAAAAGGTGCGGAACTGGGTCGCTTCAAGCTGGGTTCGACCGCTGTCGTGCTGTTCGGGCCGGGCCAGGTGAAATGGGCTGAAGGGCTCGGCGCCCTGTCGCCCGTGCAGATGGGCCAGGCGCTGGGCCTGCCAAACGCCTGATCTGGCTAATCCGCCCCGTCGAACGTCTTCGAAGGGGCGGACATTTCGGTAGCGCCATTACTCTATCTGTCCACGAAAGCCGATTGGCCCTTCGTTGGCGTAGGTATTGGTGCCACTGAGGTTTTTCCCTCCATCATTGGAGGTGACGCTCAACGCGACAACGTTCTGATTATCACGGCCGCCGATGACCCACTTGCCACCCGGATGCCATGGAGCGTCGTTGCCGCCCCACTGATTTTCCACGTTGTACTGGTTCTGGCCCGTGCGCTGAGCCTTGAAGCCAATGGGACCTTCACCCGCGTAAGTCATGGTGCCGGTGAAGCTCTTCCCGCCATCGCCCGATTTGATCTCGATCGCGACCACGTTCTGGTTGTCCCGCGCACCTAACGTCCAGTCTCCGCCCGGATGCCAGGGTGCCGAACTACCGCCCCATTGATTTGCCACTACGTATCTAGACATGAACCTCATCTCCTTGAAGTTACAAGAGACCTGCCCTGCACAGGCAGCAGGCCGTACGACCGTGCGTATCCAGTCGCACGTGTGTCAGATTAGTAGTAGGCACGAGCGGGACGAGGCTGACAGACAAACGGTCGACATCCGTAGGTGCTACAGTCAGGTCATTCACTGCCCATTTCCCGGCTGGAGTTTTCCACGGCATGAATGAGACCAGTCCTCACCTGCTGCTACGTGCGCCGATCCCGACGCAGCTGCGCCTGACATTCTGTGAGCCGACGCCACGCGACCTCAAGCGCTGGATCGCCAACCTGCCCAAAGCCAACATCGGCGAAACCGCCCGCCTGCTCTACCAGGGCTTGAGCGAACTCAACCAACTGCTCACCCCCAGCGACAATCGCCTGCAACTGCTCGAACTGCTGCGACCCGAGGTGTATTACGTCTGCAAACACCTGGAACGGCATTTCCTGCATCAGGCGATTGTGCTCGACGAGCGTTCGCGCAAGATCGCCAACCTCTGCCAGGCCCTGCAAAGTCACTTGGCGATTGGCTACAAACAGATCGTCGTACGCATCACCCCGCGCTTCAGCAAGGATCGAGCCTCGTTGCTTACCCAAGCGCTGCAGCGGGCGATCCATTGCCTCAACGGCCCGCTGATTCGCTCGACTCAACTGTATTGCCCGGTGCCGGAAGGCCTGTGGCTGGAGCTGCATCAGCTGTATCGGATCGCTTGCGCACATAAACTCCAGCACCTGAGCCTGCGCGATGAACTGGCCAGCCAGACGCAAACCCTGAGCATCGAACAGACGTACGTGACCGCCCTGCTGCTGGGCGCCTCACGCTGCAATCAGCTGCGCCAGAACCAGATCGCCCGGCTCGCCGAGGTACTGGAGCCCTGGAGCCGATGGATCAAGTTGCAGCCCGGCCAGCCCGCTGACGGATTGTTTGCCGTCGCGCCGGACCTCGACACCGGTCCGCGCTATCGTTCGAAATTCAGGACCGAGCAGCAGGACTGTTTGCTGGGGATTGATCCGCAGCCACTGGTCGCCGCCATCGAAGCGCATTTGCAAGGCGCTGTCGGCACACCGCCGCTGCCCGTGCCGTCCGGGCTCAGCCTGGATACGCTGCAACACCTGCACGCCGCCTGGGGACAGGCGGCCGAGCGCAGTTTTCAACGCACCGTCGGCCACGGCACCTTGACCCTGTGCGTGGGCATGAGCGCGCTGCACTTCTATCTGGGCGGGGAGCGTTCGTTCAGCGATATTCTGAAAAACCCCGGCACCCGGATCGCGCAGTTCTCGGCAACGTCTCCGACAGGGCGGGAAAGCGATCAATGGAGCAAGGCGTTCGACGCGGCGCCCCACGCCACCGCCGATGCCTTGCTGCCCTACGAAGAAATCGAATACCCGCACCTTCAGAACGACGACAGCAATGAAGCGGCTGATAGCAATCGGCATTTTCCAACGTACGCGCTGCCGGTCATCAACCACAGCCCCGGCGGTTATTGCCTGGCGTGGCCCAACGCAGTGCCCGCGGAGTTGCAGGCTGGCGAGATGGTCGGCATCCAGGATTCTGTCAATCTGGGCTGGAGTATTGCGGTGGTGCGCTGGATTCGTCAGGTGCGGGGCGGTGGTACGCAAATGGGGATCGAACAGGTCGCGCCGTACGCGGAGCCTTGCGGACTGCAACTGGTGCGAACGCGGGACGATCATAGTCAGTATTTACGTGGCCTGTTACTGCCGGAAATCAGCGCCATCGACCTGCCCGCCACGCTACTCGCCCCGCGCCTGCCCTTTCAGGAAGGCAACAAAGTGCTGATCAACACCAACGGCCAGGAACGCCGCGCCGGGCTGGATCGGCGGGTGGCAAGCACCAACAGCTTTAATCAGTTTGCTTATCGCTCGCTGGAGGCAAGCAGAAACGACAACGCCGCAGGGAGCGGCGCTGAGGAGGATTTTGATTCGTTGTGGAAGTCGCTTTGAAGGTGAATCCAATACCTGTGGCGAGGGCCCAGTCAGGCTTCAGAGCTGCCCGTCACGATCCCGAAAGCCCAGCAGATAAAGCACGCCATCCAGCCCGAGGGTGGAAATCGCCTGCTTCGCCGATTGCTTCACCAACGGTTTGGCCCGGAACGCCACGCCCAACCCGGCAATCGCCAGCATCGGCAAATCGTTGGCACCGTCACCGACCGCAATGGTCTGCTCCAGGCGCAAACCTTCCTTGTGCGCCAATTCCTTCAGCAGATCCGCCTTGCGTTGCGCATCGACAATCGGCTCGACCGCCACGCCAGTGACCTTGCCGTCGACCACTTCCAGTTCGTTGGCAAACACGTAATCGATACCCAGCTTGGCCTGCAATTGCTTGGCGAAGTAGGTGAAGCCGCCCGACAGGATTGCGGTCTTGTAGCCCTGGCGTTTGAGCTCGGCGAACAGGGTTTCAGCGCCCTCAGTCAGACGCAACGAAGCACCGATCGAGTCCAGCACGCTGACGTCCAGCCCCTTGAGCAAAGCCAGGCGTTCCTTGAAGCTCGCGCGAAAATCCAGTTCCCCGGCCATTGCCCGCTCGGTGATTTCCGAAACCTGATCGCCCACGCCGGCCGCCTTGGCCAGTTCGTCGATCACTTCGGCTTCGATCAGCGTCGAGTCCATGTCGAATACCGCCAAGCGACGGTTACGGCGGAACAGCGAATCTTCCTGGAAGGCGATGTCGACGTTCAGTTCCTGGGCGACGCTGAGGAATTCGGCCCGCAACGCTTGCGGATCAGCCGCTTCGCCGCGCACGGAAAACTCGATGCAGCCCTTGCCCTTGTCGGCCGGGGTGTCCAATGGCATGCGCCCGGACAAACGATCGATGTGATCGATGTTCAGGCCATATTTTGCGGTAATGGAGCTCACGGCCTGCAATTGCCCGGCGGTCACTTTGCGGGTCAATAGCGTCACGATGTGGCGCTTTTTGCCTTGGTTGCCCACCCACTGCTGGTAATCCTCTTCGGAAACCGGGGTGAACCGCACTTGTTGATCGAGCTCGTAACCCTTGAACAGGATGTCCTTGAGCACCGACTTGCCTTGCTCGGTATCAGGAATTTCAACCAGGATGCCGAACGACAAGGTGTCGTGGATCACCGCCTGACCGATGTCGAGAATGTTCACACCACCCTGGGCCAGAACGCCGGTAATGGCCGCAGTCAGACCCGGTCGGTCGACTCCCGTGATGTTTATCAGGACGATTTCGCGCAAGGCGCACCCCCGCAAGTGGAAAAAAACCGCATTCTACCCACTTTCAGTGACCATCGGGCACCGTGAGCGCTTTGCCGGTCTAGGGCCTGTCGCTATACTGCGCGTCAACTTCACGGACAAAAGAGCCGAGCTCAAGTGAACCGGCCCACGCCAGTAAAAACCGATAACTTCTTTCTGCTGATCTTCCGTGCACTGCGCCACCGCCGTGTACCGATTGCATTGCGCATCGCCAGCCATAACGTGATCCTGGTCGCTCTGGCCCTGGTGATCTACGCCTGTGTGATGGGTTTGCAGTTCAAGCAGGCCATGCACGAGCAGGCCGATGCGCTGGGCGAAAGCCTGACCACGCAGACCGCCACCTCCGCCACGGAGCTGTTGGTGTCCAACGACATCCTCAGCCTCAACGTGCTGCTCAACAACCTGACCAAAAACAAGCTGGTGGCCCATGCCGCCATCTACAGCGTGGATAACCGCATCCTCGCCGAAGCCGGTCAACGCCCCAAGCACAGTCTGTTGGGCGAAGCCGAGGGCATGTACCAGAGCAAGATCACCTTCCAGGACGTGACCGCCGGGCAACTGCGCATCAGTCTGGACATGGATCAGTTCCAGCAGCCGATGACCATCAGCCTGCAAAGCATGGGCATTTTGAGTGCAATCCTGCTAGCCCTGTCCCTGGCCTTGAGCCTGCGCCTGGGTCGGCACATCTCCACGCCGCTGCTGCAACTGCGGGTGTGGCTGCGCAATATCGACGAATACACCCCGGCCACCGAGCGCCAGGACGAGATCGGCGACCTGGCCCGTCAGCTGCACGCCAACTTCGCGCCGGAGCCGGCCGAGCCGGAACCTGTGCCGGAGCCGGAATACGACGAAAGCGACTACGAAGAGGCCGACGATAACGAGCCGACCTTCGAAGTGCGCAACCTGCGGGATCCGAGTTTCGATGAAAGCAAGCCGGTGGCCGGCCTCAAGCCTGCACCGCGGCGCAGTGTCAGCACCGTTGAAGACGACGATGACGATGATGCGTTTGCCGACTTGCGCGATGAGTCGGCCGACGTTGCGCCTAAACCGGTCGCAAAACCGGTGATCTCGAACGTGCCACAACACAGCGCCGTCCTGGCCGTGCAACTGGGCGCTCAGGATCAGCTGCGTCGTCTGCCTCGCACCCGCCTGGAAGAATTGCTGAAACGCTATCGCGATTGCCTCGATCAGGCGGCTTCGCTCTATCAGAGCGAACTGCACACCCTGAACGATGGCAGCACGCTGATGCTGTTCCACACCGAAGACAGCGGCGACGATTACCTGACTAACGCGATCTGCTGCGGTGAGTTGCTGCGAGCCTTGGGCCATCAGTTGCAGATCGAAGTCGCGGACAGTGGCATCACTCTGCAATTGCAGCTGGGCCTGACGCTGGGCGACGAGTTGTTCGGTCTGAGCCAGATCGACCTGCTGCTGACCGAAGCCGCTCAGGATGCCTTAGCCCTTTCGCAACACAGCCGCAACCTGCTGCTGGTGGAGCGCAAGATCAGTGACGACGCGCTGATTCGTCAGCGTGCGCGGATTCGCCCGATTGCGAGTCCTGAGGGCGCGTGTTGTGTGGAGCGGTTGATGGAGCCTTATCCGTCGATGCTGGAGCGGCAACTGGCGCGGATGCATGAGCGTCGGGCGTAAGCCTTAGCCCCTGATGTAAAGAGAAGCCCGCAGATGATCACTCGTCTGCGGGCTTTTTTATTGCTTGTCCCGGCCCCATCGCCAGCAGGCTGGCTCCCACATTGGATCTGTGGCGTCCACATGTCCCCTGTGGGAGCCAGCCTGCTGGCGATGGGGCCGGGACAGGCAATGGAGATCAACCTGCAGAAACAACAAAGCCCGCATCTCTGCGGGCTTTGCGTGGAATCAATCCAGGCTTAGAACCTGAACACTTCCATATCCGTCCGGATCGGCGAAGCCATTGGGATCTTCGGCTGTTTCTCTTGCTCGGCCGCGGGTGCAACAGGCTTCGGAGCAGGCTTCTTCGGCGCTTCTGCAATCGGCGGCTGATTAGCCAGCGGCTTGAGCGCCACCGACAACTGCTCGGCCAGACGCTGGAGCAAAACGCCCTGAGCCTGAACCTGGGCGGCCGTGCCGCCTGCATGCTGTTCCTGCAGGTGAATGATGCGGTTATCGCGAACTTGACCACGACGATCGATCAGACGCCATTGCGCATCGAGGATCGCCGGCTGCGATTCGCCCGAGTCCAGGCGAGTAATCGTCAGCAGCACCTGAACATCCGGTGTGAAGCCCAATGTTGCCGGTGCCAGCACCACGCGCTGGCTGTCCAGATGGCCCGCTACCTGACGCAGCAACAGCTGATCGATGTCGGAAGACAGGCTCCCCGCCCAACGACCGTCCTGCGATGCTTGAAGGCTGCCATCGGGTTGTCGCTGCAACAGGGTTTCGCGCTGCAGGTAATCCGCAACCGTTACCGGGCCCAGCAAAACCGCCATACCCGCACTTTGCGCAGGCTGAGCCGGACTTCCGCTGTCCAGCTGATACAGCGACACCGGTTGGTGAACGCTGCAACCCGCCAGGCCAAGAACGCCGGCGAGCATCAAAATAAAAGGAAGGCGCAGAGCAGTCATCGTCCCATCCAGGTGGTTGCCACAAGGCTCACCACAGTGAAAATACTCAATAAATATGAAGAACGCTCGGCCACGCCGGCGCTTGAAAGGCCATATCATCCGTGAATATGCGTTCCGACTCCAGCGCCAAAGCGTCGATCTACGCGTTAAATCGTAGATCGAGCGCTCTAGGACGCTTAATTGAGGTTTTCGACGAGCAGCGCATCGACCCGCTGGAAGCCACGTGGCAGTTTGTTACCACGACGTCCACGCTCACCTTTGTAGTGTTCGAGGTCGTCCGCTTTCAGCGACAACGTACGTTTTCCGGCCTGAAGCACCAAGGTGGCGCCATCCGGCAGTACGGCGATGTCCGTGACATATTCTTCGCGACTGGCCACACGCTCACCGTTGATCCCGATGATCTTGTTGCCTTTGCCCTTACCTAATTGTGGCAGATCACTGATCTTGAAGATCAGCAGGCGACCTTCGGTGGTCACCGAGGCCAGCCAGTTATTCTCGCGATCCGTTACCGGACGCGGAAGGATGACCTTCGAGTTGTTCGGCAAGCTCAACAGCGCCTTGCCGGCCTTGTTCTTGGCTTGCAGGTCTTCACCCTTGACCACGAAGCCGTAACCGGCGTCGGAGGCGATCACGTACAGCGAATCGTCTTCCGGCATCAGCACGCATTCAAAAGTCGCCCCTGGCGGCGGCGTAAGACGGCCGGTCAACGGCTCGCCCTGGCCACGGGCCGATGGCAACGTGTGCGCGGCCACCGAATAACTGCGACCGGTGGAGTCGATAAACACCGCAAACTGGTTTGAACGACCCGGCGCCAGCGCCTTGAATCCGTCCCCGGCCTTGTAGGAAAGCCCGGTGGCGTCGATCTCGTGGCCTTTGGCGGAACGGACCCAGCCTTTTTCCGACAGCACGACGGTGACTTTCTCGTTCGGCAGCAGATCGTGCTCGGTCAAGGCCTTGGCTTCGGTGCGCTCGACGATTGGCGAGCGACGGTCGTCGCCATAGGTCTCGGCGTCCTTGATCAGCTCGGTGCGCACCAGTTTTTTCAGCTTGGCTTCGCTGCCCAGCAGGGCTTGCAGCTTGGCTTGTTCCTTGAGCAGTTCATCCTGCTCGGTGCGCAGCTTCATTTCTTCCAGTCGCGCCAACTGACGCAAACGGGTGTCGAGGATGTAGTCGGCCTGGATTTCGCTCAGGGCGAAACGCTCGATCAGCGCGGCTTTCGGGTGCTCCTCGGTGCGGATGATGTGGATCACTTCATCCAGGTTGAGGTAGGCAATCAACAAACCGTCCAACAGGTGCAAGCGACGCTCGACCTTGTCGAGGCGAAATTGCAGACGACGACGTACGGTCTGAACCCGGAATTCCAGCCACTCGACCAGCAGCGCACGCAGGTTTTTCAGCTGGGGCTTGCCGTCAAGACCAATGATGTTGATGTTGACCCGGTAGCTCGACTCCAGCTCGGTGCTGGCGAACAGGTGCTGCATCAGCGCATCGTGGTCGAAGTTCTTCCGCGCGCCCGGAATGATCACGATCCTGCACGGGTTCTCGTGGTCGGATTCGTCGCGCAGGTCAGCGATCTGCGGAGCCTTGGACGGTTTGGCCTGCATCATCGCAGCAATCTGCTCCAGCACCTTGGCACCGGACACCTGATGCGGCAGCGCGGTGACGATGATGTCGCCGTCTTCGATGTGGTACACGGCGCGCATGCGCACCGAACCCTTGCCGGTTTCGTACATCTTCAGCAGATCGGCGCGGGGCGTGATGATTTCCGCTTCGGTCGGGTAATCCGGACCCTGGATGTGCTCGCAGAGCTGTTCGACCGTGGCTTTGGGCTCATCGAGCAAACGCACGCAAGCGGTCGCGACTTCGCGCAGGTTGTGCGGCGGAACGTCGGTGGCCATGCCCACGGCGATGCCGGTGGTGCCGTTAAGCAGGATGTTCGGCAAACGTGCCGGCAACACCAGCGGCTCGTCGAGCGTGCCGTCGAAGTTCGGGCCCCAGTCCGCCGTGCCCTGGCCCAGTTCGCTGAGCAGTACTTCGGAATAACGCGACAGCCGCGCCTCGGTGTAACGCATGGCGGCGAAGGACTTGGGATCATCCGGCGCACCCCAGTTACCCTGACCGTCGACCAGCGTGTAGCGGTAGCTGAAAGGCTGGGCCATCAGGACCATGGCTTCGTAGCAGGCCGAATCGCCGTGCGGGTGGAATTTACCGAGCACGTCACCGACGGTACGCGCCGATTTCTTGTGCTTGGAATCGGCGTCCAGCCCCAACTCGCTCATCGCATAGATGATGCGCCGCTGTACCGGTTTCAGGCCGTCGCCGATATGCGGCAAGGCACGGTCCATGATCACGTACATGGAGTAGTTGAGGTAGGCATTTTCGGTGAAGTCAGCCAATGACCGGCGTTCTACACCGTCCAGGCTGAGATCAAGGGAGTCGCTCATGCGGGCCTCATCGGTTCGTTGTCTGGCGCAGCAGCATGGTGCCACCGCGCTGGGTAAATTCAAGTTTGTTCAGCGCGCTCATACCGAGCAGCACTTGCTTGCCATCCAGGCCTGGCACGACGATGGCGCGCACATCACGCAGCACAATGTCGCCCAGTTGCAGCCGGTCGACGCGGGTTCGATAACCCTCGGTGCGACCGTTGGCGGTGCTCAGGGTCACCCCGAAGCCTTTTTCCAGTTTGAACCGTTCGGCCATGTCCGCCGGGATGGCCACATCGGTTGCCCCGGTATCGACCATGAAATCCACCGGCTGGCCGTTGATCTGGCCGCTGGCGACGAAGTGCCCCTGGGTGTTGCTGGCCAGTTTCACTTCAATAAAACCGTCGCCCTGTTCCGAGCTGACGACCACATTGGGATTTTGCTGCCGATCTTCCCACTGCCCGAAAAACCGTGTCGCCAGAAACAGCGCCGCGCACCAGGCCAGCACCATGAACACCCGTCCGGCGCGCTTTCCCGGCGTTTGCTGGCTCACGGCTTGGCACTCCAGCCACCTTCAGGCGCGGCGAAGCGCCAGACCACCGGGCGAACCTCGCCATCGGCGCGTGCATCGTTGTTGTTGTCGGTGCCGACCCAGGCACCCTCGGCATCGACAATCAACGCTTCAGTCAGGCCAAACGGATTTTGGTAGCGCCGGTGTTCCTGCAAGGCTTCATCGGCAAACGACCAGCAGCGCTCGACCTTGGCCGTCACCGGGTCGCGGCGGCAGATCTGGTAAGCGTTGCGCTCAAGGGTAAACAGCTTGCCGTTGAACAGCGATACATCGGCGAAGTCCCGAGTAACGGCTTTGGCCCGTGGAAACTGTGCCGGCTGCATTTCTTTCCCCGCCTCGCTCAGCAGCACGCAGCCACCGTCGCAATCCCACACCGTCTGTTTGCGCTTGATCAGCAGCAAGCCACGGCTTTGACGCTCGGCGGCGAGCCACATTTGATCGCCCGCCGGATTGATTGCCAGGCCCTCAAAGAGTCCATTGAATTGCAACAGCATGCCGCTGGCCCGCGCTTCGCGAACCAGCATGGGCGAGATTTTCAGCCAGGACGAAGGCCCAACAGGCGGCACTTGCAGGACCGCGGCATGGGACTCGCTGACGATGTAGCGATTACCGGCGCTGTCGCAGGTGATGCCTTCAAAGTCCAGGTCGCCGCCCCGTACAAACGCCGCGACCCAGGCCCGGGAGCGCAAGCCCCAGGGCAAACCGCTGTCCGGCACCGGAGGAACGCCGATGCCCACGGTTTCGGCCTGCCAGACCGTGTCGCGGGTATCAAGGCGGTAGATCTGATCATCATCGCGATCGGAGATCGTCCACAGGTCCTTGCCGCACTGGGCCAGCCCCGACAGGTTGCCGCCGCGCATGCCGTCGACGGGATGCTCGGACAACAGGCGCAACTCCGGTGCCGGTTCGGCAAGCGCCGAAACGGAGGTCAGGAGTAACGCACACGCCAGGGCAAAGCCAACCCGCATCAGCCAAGAACCTCGGCGAGGTTGCCTTTGGATTCCAGCCAGGATTTGCGGTCACCGGCGCGCTTCTTCGCCAGCAGCATGTCCATCATTTCCGAGGTTGCTTCGAAATCGTCCAGCGTCAACTGCACCAGACGCCGAGTGTTCGGGTCCATGGTGGTTTCGCGCAGCTGCGGCGGGTTCATTTCACCCAGGCCTTTGAATCGGGTGACCTGCGGCTTACCGCGTTTCTTCTCGGCCACCAGGCGATCGAGAATGCCATCGCGCTCGGCTTCGTCCAGGGCGTAGTAAATTTCTTTGCCCAGGTCGATGCGGTACAGCGGCGGCATCGCGACGTAGACGTGACCGGCATCCACCAGCGGACGGAAATGCTGGACGAACAAGGCGCAGAGCAAGGTTGCGATGTGCAGACCGTCGGAGTCGGCGTCGGCGAGGATGCAGATTTTTCCGTAGCGCAGCTGGCTCATGTCCGCCGCGCCCGGATCGACACCGATGGCCACCGCAATGTTGTGCACTTCCTGGCTGGCCAACACTTCGCTGCCGTCGACTTCCCAGGTGTTCAGAATCTTGCCGCGCAACGGCAGGATCGCCTGAAACTCTTTGTCCCGCGCTTGTTTGGCGGAACCGCCGGCGGAATCACCTTCCACCAGAAACAGCTCGGAACGCATCGGGTCCTGCCCGGCGCAGTCGGCAAGTTTGCCCGGCAGCGCCGGCCCGGCAGTGATGCGCTTGCGCTCGACCTTCTTGCTGGCCTTGAGACGACGGCCGGCGTTGTTGATCGCCAGTTCCGCCAGCAGCATGCCGGTTTCCGGGTGAGCGTTGAGCCACAGGCTGAACGCATCCTTGACCACACCGGACACGAAGGCCGCTGCTTCGCGGGACGACAGACGCTCTTTGGTCTGGCCGGAGAACTGCGGCTCCTGCATTTTCATCGACAGGACAAAGGCGATGCGTTCCCAGACGTCTTCCGGCGCCAGCTTCACGCCGCGAGGCAGCAGGCTGCGGAATTCGCAGAATTCGCGCATGGCGTCGAGCAAGCCCTGGCGCAAGCCGTTGACGTGAGTACCGCCCTGGGCCGTCGGGATCAGGTTGACGTAGCTTTCCTGCACGCTGTCACCACCTTCCGGCAACCACAGCAGCGCCCAGTCGACCGCTTCCTTGTTACCGGCCAGGCTGCCGCAGAACGGCTCGTCCGGCAGGCGCTCGAATTCGCTGACCGCGTCGACCAGATAGGAGCGCAGACCGTCTTCGTAATGCCATTCGACTTTCTCGCCGGTGGCCTTGTCTTCAAAACTGACCAGCAGCCCCGGGCACAGAACGGCCTTGGCCTTGAGCACGTGCTTGAGGCGGCTGATGGAAAATTTCGGTGAATCGAAGTATTTCGGGTCCGGTGCGAAGAATACGCTGGTGCCGGTGTTGCGCTTGCCGACGGTGCCGACCACTTCCAGCTCGGTTTTCTTGTAACCGTCACCGAACGTCATCTGGTATTCGTTGCCGTCACGCTTCACACGCACCCGGACTTCGGTCGACAAGGCGTTGACCACCGAAATACCCACCCCGTGCAACCCGCCGGAGAACTGGTAGTTCTTGTTGGAAAACTTGCCACCCGCATGAAGCTTGGTGAGGATCAGCTCGACGCCCGACACACCCTCTTCCGGGTGAATGTCCACCGGCATGCCACGGCCGTCATCGCTGACTTCCAAGGAGTGATCGGCGTGCAGGATGACCTGCACCGACGTCGCGTGCCCGGCCAAGGCTTCGTCGACGCTGTTGTCGATGACTTCCTGGGCGAGGTGGTTCGGCCGACTGGTGTCGGTGTACATGCCGGGGCGTTTACGCACCGGGTCGAGGCCCGAGAGGACTTCGATGGCGTCTGCGTTATAAGAGCTAGCGCTGGGAGTGGCCATGGGGTCTCGTCGTCCGCCTGTATAAAAAGTGTTCTGTGAAAAAGAGGCGAGCATTCACAGTGCTGTGAAATCGATCGCCTGGTACAAATCTGCGCCGATACCGGCAAAACTCAGCATTGCCGGCAGTTGTGCGGCAAAACCCTGGAAACTATGGTCGCCGCCGGCCTGGATACGCAAGGCACAGGCGCGGTAATACTGCTGGGCGAGGCGATAGTCCAGCGTTTCGTCGCCGGTCTGCAACCACACCTGATACCGCTGCGGATCCTGGGGCGCCGGCACTTCCAGCTCGGCCAGGGCCGTCACATGGTCGTGGGTCAATTCCCAGGCCTCATCGGTATACAGGTTTTTCTGCGTCCCCAGATACCCGTCGAACATCCGGTGCGGACTGACGGCAGGGTTGATCAACAGGGCCTTGAGGCCATGGCGCTCGGCCAAGTGAGTCGCATAGTAGCCGCCGAGTGAGCTGCCGACCAGCAGTGGCCGCCCCAGCTCTTCAATCGCCTTGTCCAGCTGACCGATGGCCTCACGCGGATGGTGATGCAGGGCCGGGACACGCAATTGATCGCTCAAGCCCAGCCGCTCCATCACTTGCATCAACTGCGTGGCCTTTTTAGACGCCGGCGCGCTGTTGAAACCGTGGATATAAAGGATCGAACCAGACATTTGAGCTCCCTGTGCGTCGGGTAAAGAGGCGCAGTTTACAGGGAGTCGAGGGGATCGGGATATGCATGGGGGGCATGGGTGTCTGGACGGACGCCTTCGCGAGCAAGCCCGCTCCCACAGTGGATCTGCGTCGCCCACACATTCCCTGCAAGAGCGAGCCTGCTCGCGAAGAACGATGACTCGGTCTGACAGTTATGTCGGATCGACATTATCCAGCGCCCGATTCACCGCCAGTTCGGCCAGCATGACCAACTGCTGAATCGCCATCGCCGTATGCCGGTCAGGCCCAAGCAGGCGCGCCGCAAAATCGCTGGCCATGACACTCGCCGAAGCCAGTGACTCACAGGAATGGGCCAATAGGCTTTCTGTGTCCATGTCGGGGACGATCATGTACATCGTGCTGGGTTTGCGGGCGGGGGGATTGGGGGTTGGTTTGAACATGGTGACACCTCAGTTCATTGATATGGAGCCCCCCCCAATTGCCGCGATGCAATGTAAGGGTGGCAGCTGTACGCGGGTTCGCGGACCGAGAACTGAGCATCGGCATACCCGAAGGTATCCCACGCACAGCCGCCATGACACAAAACGACAGACACCCGAAAGTGCTGCTGAAAAGCGCGGCGATTATGCCTCAGTTCATAGGGCCGCGAAGCCCGATCGCTGAATGTGTCAGCGACAGGGAAAAGGCTAGAGAAGCCACGTCTGACGGGCAACCTGAAAACTTCGTGGGAAGGTTCTGAAATTTTTGCTGACCATTAAACAGCGTCGTCAGTGAGGCCGTCTTCGCGAGCAGGCTCGCTCCCACAGGGAATCTTGTACATCAGCAAGATATTGGTCGGCTGTCAGGCCGCCATCGCTGGCAGGCCAGCTCCCACAATGGACCGGCGTATACGCTTCGCTTTTCACCACTCATCAGGCCGAGCGTTAGCTCGCCTGCAGCTTTTGATCTTGATCCACCCGCCCCTTTCGGGAGGCTGAGTGGAGGTGTTCATCCGGGGAGTGGCGCGTAGCGCCGTTCGACGCAGTCGAACACGCTGCATGTAGGTCGTCGCGAAGCAGACCGGAGGGCAGTGTCCCCGGATGGATACCGGAGCGAAGGAACGCCGAGCCTAAGCGAGGGGCCGGACGTTTGGGGCGAGCCTTTTTGGGTACTTTTTTGGCGTTTGAAAAAAGTGCCTCGCCGTAAGGGCGAAACCGCCAGCAACCGTTACCGCAGAAATGGATATGTACCCGATCAACCACAACCTGGTCGGCCCGAAGGCCGCCAAGTCCACAACCGTCAGTAACCGTTGGAGCCGTAGTCGACCTGAAAATCGAACCCGGTGACACGCTCAACGCCAGTTTCCAACCGCCCATCAGGCAAAAGCCGCAACCACCGATACCCCGGAGCCTGCTCCCCAACCTTGAAATCCTCACTCCCCGGCTCAAACTGAATGCACGTCGAAGGCGAAGCAATCAACCGCACCCCATTGCGCTCCTGATCAACCTCCTGATGCACATGCCCCCACAAAACAGCACGCACCTGCGGAAAGCGATCCAGCACCGCAAACAAGGCCTCAGGATTACGCAACCCGATCGGCTCCATCCACAAGCAGCCGATCGACACCGGATGATGGTGAAAACACACCAGATGATGCCGCTCCGGCGCCTCACTCAACGAACGCGCCAGCAACTGCAACTGCTCATCCTGCAAATACCCTGGCACCGACCCCGGCACCGCCGAATCCAGCAAAGTGACCCGCCAGTTACCGACATCCACCACCGGCTCCAGCAACGCGCTTTGCACCGCCGCCTCGGCCATGATCCGCGGCTCATCGTGATTACCGGGAATCCAGCGCGCCGGCGCATCGAGCTGACGGGTCAGGTCACGAAACAACTGATAAGACTCCAGCGTCCCGTCCTGAGACAAATCACCGCTGGCAACGATCAAATCAATCTGCGGCTGCTGAACGCGCACCAGCTCAATGACCTTTTGCAGGCTGTCCCGTGTATTCATGCCCAGCAACGTCCCGTCCGCTTCGGCAAACAGATGGCTGTCAGAGAGCTGCACCAGCAAAACCGGGGCATCAGCGGGAAGATCAGGCATGCTCGGCACAATGTTCGTCAGATAAAAGTAGGTGGATTATGGTGGCAGGCCAGCGTATCGGCAAACCGGAGACGCGGGAGAGTTCACACATATGACACTTTATTTTTTGCCGTCTGTCATCAACACGCGTCTTTCTGTCCACGCAACAGTGAGTACGTTTGCAAGTTACAGGTGCTCTCCTCGCCGGCTCCGGGTTTGTGCTGGATTTCCCGGCGCGCGATGTCCAGAACGCCCTCCTCCACATACCTGAATCCGTTCTGATCGATACACCGTTGATTGGCAATCAGGGCCAGTACCTCGTCAGCAGCATTGAACACGTTGCTGACCTTGCCCGGAAAAACGTAAATCACGCCGTCCTGCTCGAACGTAATGGCGCTGCGGAACTCGGACCGGGTTTTCAGTTTCGCCAGCACGGCCCCCTTCCAGCCGGTGTAGTGGAAGCGCTGGAGAAAACCGGGCCAGAATCGACACATCTGAGCCTCGGTCAATGCCTTGACCGTCGACTCGATGAAGTCTTCGGTCAGTTCTTCAAGCAGCGCATCTGCCTCCCTGGCCGTGGAGAACGAGCCCATGATGGTGTAGCTGCCATGCGTAAGAATGTAGTCGGCGGGATAAGGTTCATGGGTCGTGACGGCGGGCATCAGGCACGGAAACCATCCGTCCATCACGATAAATGAAAGCGGTTTTTCACTCGGCTGTTGGTCTTCGTAGCACAGCGCGAGGCAAGGCTGGTAAACCACCTCCACATCAAACGGGAAATCCCGTTCAAAGAAGGCAGGAAGCAACGATTGGAACCCCGTCGTGTTGATCACCAGATCAAACGCCAGGCAACTCCCGTCATCCCTGTATACGAGGCTCTGGCCTGCGCTACGGATGATTTTCTCGACACTGAAACCCGTCTGCACCTCAACGCCCGCCGCAGCCAGTTTGTCGCGGAAAAAGCGGCGAAGTCGATCGCCCAATACCACGCTCGGCTCATCGAGATTGAACGCGGCTTCCAGTGCCTCCAAGCCATTGGCACTCATGTCCACTTCGCGACACTCGGGGGATTCATGGCACACCTTGGCAAAGGTGTCGTTGCTCACCTTGGAGCGCAAACCCAGCGCATCCGTCGTGCCTTGCGCATAGATCGCAGACTCGTGAGCGACCACCAACTCGGGATACGCCGCACAGAAACGATCAAACGCCTCCAGGCAACTGTCCCTTGTGGTCTTCGAGCGAGGGTAATGTGGCCCCTTGTGCAAGCGGATCCCGAAGTCGCCGGAAACGCCCTGAAAAATGTCCGGGTGCTTCTCCAGCAATACGACTTGATGGCCCGCGCTCATCAATTCCAGTGCACAGTGGGAACCGTTCCAGCCAGCCCCGACAATCCCGATTTTCATACACCCATTCCCCTGACTAGCGCCTCGCGATGTGCGATGGACGTAGCCGCTAGAGGAAAGAGTCAGGGGTTAATTACAGGTGCTACAAAACTCGGAGACCATTCCCACAATGCATGCGGAATACTCCTACAGAAGTCAAAAACAAGACTGTCAGGCATGAACGATTAACGAACGACGGCGTACTCATGCCCACACGCCAGACAATGGCTCAGCCATTCACCCAGGAACATGTTCAACTGGGCCTTTTCATCCGGCTGATGCATTGAGGCATTCGGGTAAGGATAGATGCCGCGAAAGCGTCGTGCATGTTCGGCGCTGACCACTTCGGCCATGCACGCATCGTGATAGACCTGCACTTCCAGTTGCGGCACCGGCAACCACGGCAGGCTGTGTTCCTGGCGCACTTGCAAGGTCGTGGTGTACGGGCAGACTTGCAGTACTTCGAGGGCTAGTACGCCAAGCATCTGGTCACCGTGGGTCACGGCAATGCGCCGAGCCTCCGGTTCGTTGCGCATGTCCGGCAGCAGTCGCATCAGGCGCGCGTAGTTGGCCTCGCAAGAGGCTTGCAGCCCCACAAGATCCACCCTGTACCGATCGCGCAACTTGTTTACGACCATAGCCCCCTCACTTCAGCGCGGTTCAAGGCCAACCATTGCAAGGCAATGATGCTTGGCGCGTTGGCAATTCGTCCGTCGCGTACGGCCTGCAGGGCATCTTCGAACGCCCAGACCGTGACGCGGATATCTTCAGCTTCTTCCTCCAGCCCATGCAGGCCGCCGACTCCGGTGCTGTCGCAACGCCCCAGGTACAAGTGCACAAATTCGTTGCTGCCGCCCGGCGATGGAAAGTATTTGGTCATCGGCCAGAGCGCCCCGAACACAAGCCCAGCTTCCTCCTGCGCTTCGCGGTGAGCAACTTCTTCCGGTACTTCATCCTTGTCGATCAGACCGGCGACCAGCTCGATCAGCCACGGGTTGTCGGTCTTGCCCATGGCGCCGACGCGAAACTGCTCGATCAGCACCACTTCATCGCGCTGCGGATCGTACGGCAGCACGCACACCGCATCATGGCGAACAAACACTTCACGATTGATCTCGCGACTCATGCCACCGGCAAACAACTCGTGGCGCAAGTGCACACGATCGAGCTTGTAGAAGCCCTCGTAGCACTTTTCGCGCCGAACGATATCAACGGCGGTCGGAATGGCGTTGGCAAAATCAGTCATGACAATCCTCGTTTACTGCAAATCCGTGAGGAGGTTGCTTTTTGTTACTTGCAACCTCGACTTCGCGCCATCCTAACGCGCTCGCGCCGTTTGATGCAGCCCCTTTCCGTCAGCGAGATAGACGGTGAGGGCGAAACCAACTCTAATTAGCTTAGTGGCGAACTGACTGCTTCGTTGAGAGTCGAAGCGGATAACTTTTTGCCTTTCCCTGTTTTATGAAGGACGCCCATGTCGCTTTTTAAAATCGCCTCCGTGGCCGCAATCGCCCTGACCCTGGGCGCCTGCCAGAGCTTGTTCCAACCCAACTACCGGGCGCCGCTGGAAACCACCCGCGACGCCACCGAAACACTGAAACCGGGTTGCACGACACCTGAATGCCCACTGGTGAATATCGATACGCTACGCTTCCCGGACGAGCCTCAACTGGACGGCATTATCGAAAAACGCCTGCTGCAAATGACCCGCACCTCGCCCGACGCCCCTGCGGCACCGACGCTGGCGGCCTATCGCGATGAGTTTTTGCGTACCGCCGGCCCACGCAACAGCAGCTACCTGCAAGCCAAGGTACGTGAGCAGCATGACGGCTTGGTGATCGTCGAATTTTCCAGTTACCTGGACACCGGCGGCGCGCATGGCACACCGGGCCGCAGTTTCATCAACTATTCGCGCCAGCAGCATAAAGTGCTGACCTTGTCCGACATGTTGGTGCCAGGGCAGGAAGAGGCGTTCTGGAAAGCCGCGCAAGTGGCGCACAACAGCTGGCTGATCAGCACCAAGCTCGATCAGGAACCGGAGTTCCTGAAGGAATGGCATTTCCAGAAAACCCAGAACGTGGCGCTGACCTACGGCGGGGTGATCCTCAAGTACGAAACCAGCACCATCGCGCCTTACGCGCTGGGCCACGTCGAACTGAAGATCCCCTACCCACGCCTGAATGGCATTCTCAAGCCCGAGCTGTTTCCCGGCCGAAACTGAAGGCCCGGCCCAGCACCAGCTGGAGCAACCCTGCCAGAATCAACGACGGCAGGGTTGCGCCGATGTCCGGATACAGATTCGCCAGCAAGTGATAAGTGCTCACCCCGCCCAACCAGGCGAGCAGCGCCGGCCAGCGCAATGCGGCTGACGCCACCTGAGCACTGCGTTTGCGCAGGATGAAGTGATCCACCAGCACCACGCCGAACAGCGGCGCGAACACCGAACCGATCAACAACAGAAAGTTCTGGTACTGGGCCAACGGCGCCAGGCACGCGATCAGAGTGCAGATCACACCAATCGCCAATGCCAGATGCTCGACTTTCAAGCGCAACAGAATCCCGCTGGAAACCGCCGCCGAATGAATATCGGCGAAGGCGTTTTCCGACTCGTCCAGCAGAATCAGCAGCAGCGGAATCCCCAGGCCGGCACCGGCCAATGCCAACAGCAAGGCATTCACTTCACCGCTCGGCGCGAACGCCAGGGTGTAAGCCACGCCAAGGCTCATCAGCCAGAAGTTACCGATAAAGAAACCAATCGCCGTGCCGCCGAAGACGTTTTTCGCACGCTTGCCGAAACGCGAGTAGTCGGCAATCAGCGGCAGCCACGACAACGGCATGGCGATGGCAATGTCGAAGCCCACGGCGAACGGCATCGAACCGTCACCGGCCCGCGCCCACAACGCAGCCAGATCGGCTTTGGCGAACAGGTTCCAGGTCAGCCAGATGCACGCGGCCAGCAGCAGCCAGATGCCCCACTTGCGCAAGATCTGACGGACGAATGTCAACGGACCGCTCACAGCCAGCAAAGTCGCCAGACCACCGAAGAACAGAGTCCAGAGCAGCGGATTCGACAGCAGGCTGCCTTCGCTGAACGCACGGGCGCCGAGCAGGCTGGCCGCGTCGCGCATCACGATGATTTCGAACGAGCCCCAACCGATCAGTTGCAGCAGGTTCAGCACGGCCGGCAGGCTCGCGCCACGTTTGCCGAGGCTGAGTTTGAGTGCGGCCATCGACGACAGGCCGGTGTCGCTACCGATCACGCCGACAGCGGCCAGCAGCAGAACGCCGACCAGCGTGCCGAGGAAAATCGCCAGCAACGAACCGGACAGGCCCAGACCTGGCGCGAGCAAGGCACCGGTCTGCAGCACCATCAGGCCGATGCCGAGGGAGAACCACAGGGAAAACAGATCGCGACCGCCGAAGACACGTTTGTCGGTCGGCACCGCAATGTCAGGGGAATAAGTGCTGGGTTGAATGCTCAAGGGTGTTATCTCAGAGGGACATTTGTTGTTTTTTGGATCTCTATCGCCAGCAGGCTGGCTCCCACATTGGACTTGTGGTGTTCACAAGTCCCCTGTGGGAGCCAGCCTGCTGGCGATGGGGCCTGTGCAGGCCCCACCCTTTCAGGTCAGATCAAACCTTCTTGTACAGCTGACTGCCTTCCTGCTTGAACCGCTCGGCCTGGTCCGCCAATCCCTGGGCGACTTCGGCGTCGACGGTCTCGATGCGCTGGTTGGCCGCGTATTCGCGGACTTCCTGGGTGATCTTCATCGAGCAGAATTTCGGCCCGCACATGGAACAGAAATGCGCGACCTTGGCCGAATCCTTTGGCAGGGTTTCATCGTGATACGAACGCGCGGTGTCCGGATCAAGGCCCAGGTTGAACTGGTCTTCCCAACGAAATTCGAAACGCGCCTTGCTCAAGGCATTGTCGCGAATCTGCGCGCCCGGATGTCCCTTGGCCAGATCGGCGGCATGCGCGGCGATCTTGTAGGTGATGATCCCGGTCTTCACGTCATCCTTGTTCGGCAGGCCCAAGTGTTCCTTCGGCGTGACGTAGCAGAGCATGGCGCAACCGAACCAGCCGATCATCGCCGCACCGATACCCGAAGTGATGTGGTCGTAGCCCGGCGCGATGTCGGTGGTCAGCGGGCCGAGGGTGTAGAACGGCGCCTCGTCGCAGCACTCGAGCTGCTTGTCCATGTTCTCTTTGATCAACTGCATCGGCACGTGGCCCGGGCCTTCGATCATGCATTGCACGTCGTGCTTCCAGGCGATTTTGGTCAGCTCGCCGAGGGTTTCCAGCTCACCGAATTGTGCCGCATCGTTGGCGTCGGCAATCGAGCCGGGACGCAGGCCATCGCCCAGCGAGAAGCTGACGTCGTAGGCCTTCATGATTTCGCAGATGTCTTCGAAATGGGTGTAGAGGAAGTTTTCCTTGTGATGCGCCAAGCACCACTTGGCCATGATCGAACCGCCACGGGAGACGATGCCGGTCACGCGCTTGGCGGTCAGCGGCACGTAGCGCAGCAATACGCCGGCGTGGATGGTGAAGTAGTCGACGCCCTGCTCTGCCTGTTCGATCAGCGTGTCGCGGAACAGCTCCCAGGTCAGGTCTTCGGCTGCGCCGCCGACTTTTTCCAGGGCCTGATAAATCGGCACCGTACCGATCGGCACCGGCGAGTTGCGGATGATCCACTCGCGGGTTTCGTGGATGTGCTTGCCGGTGGACAAGTCCATGACCGTGTCCGAACCCCAGCGAATGCCCCAGGTCAGTTTCGCCACTTCTTCTTCGATGGACGAACCCAAAGCGCTGTTGCCGATATTGCCGTTGATCTTCACCAGGAAGTTACGGCCGATGATCATCGGTTCCAGTTCGGTGTGGTTGATGTTGGCCGGAATGATCGCGCGACCACGAGCGATCTCGTCACGGACAAATTCAGGGGTGATGATTTTCGGCACGCTGGCGCCGAAGCTGTGACCGGCGTGTTGCTGGTCCAGCAGCCCGGCAGCGCGAGCCACTTCGAGCTTCATGTTTTCGCGGATGGCGACGTATTCCATCTCGGCGGTGATGATGCCTTTGCGGGCGTAGTGCATCTGGCTGACGTTGGCCCCGGCCTTGGCACGGCGCGGGTTGTTGACGTGGGCGAAACGCAGCTTGGTCAGCTCGGCATCGGCAAGACGTTCCTGGCCGAAGTTCGAGCTCAGGCCGGGCAGGCGCTCGGTGTCGCCACGGGATTCGATCCACGGCGAACGCACATCGGCCAAGCCTTTGCGCACATCGATGATGACGTTGGGGTCGGTGTACGGGCCCGAGGTGTCGTACACGACGACAGGCGCGTTGATCTCGCCGCCGAAGTCGGTCGGGGTCACGTCGAGGCTGATTTCGCGCATCGGCACGAGGATGTCCGGGCGAGAACCCTGGACATAGATTTTTTGCGAGCGGGTAAACGGTTGAACCGATTGTTGATCGACTTGGGCCGAGTCACTCAGGTTCGTAGTGTTTTTTAGTTTTATCGTCATCACGGGCTCTCCAGACAGCATCCAGGCAGTGGAATTTTGTCGGAGCGAACCTGTAACGAATGGACGCGACCAATCAGCCATAACGAAGCCGTTGGTGCTGTGCTCAGTGCTCAAGGGGTGTTCGATTGTCGAACAACATCCCGGACGAAGCACAAGAGGACTCGCCGGGTGACGAGAAATCTTGTTCCCTACGCAGGCGCTAACCTGATCAGGTTCAACGGGATCCGAAATTATTCGATCTCAGCCTCATAGCAAGGCACCCCGACAAGAACCCGGCCAGTCTAGACACAACTGGCAAAGAACGCCAACACCGCGGTAAACACCATGATGAATGGCGCAATTACAGGATTGTTGCCGTGCGTGGCGACAACTACACTCGCCAAGCCATGCTGCGCCTTGACGCTGTATGGGCCGCGCCGTAGCCTTGGCGCTCAAATTATCAGCGTAATTTTTAGGGATGGCCTCATGCTGCGCAAACTCTCACTGGCCCTTGCCGTGTCTTGTGCGTCCAATGGAATGGCCTGGGCAGCAGAAGCGCCCTTATCGACCAAGACCGATCTGGTCAGCGTCTACCAGGAAGCGGTGGACAATAACGCCGACCTGGCCGCCGCCCGCGCCCAATATGGCGCCCAGAAAGAAGTGGTGCCCCAGGCCCGCGCCGGGCTCCTGCCCAATCTCTCGGGCGGTGCCGAACTCGCCAACGTGCGCACCTCGATCGATCAGCCTTCGGCCACCGCCAACCGTAACGCTCATTCCTATCAAGCGACGTTGGCTCAACCGCTGTTCCGTGCCGACCGCTGGTTCCAGTTCCAGGCCGCGAAGGACGTCAACGAACAGGCCGCGTTGCAACTCTCGGCAACTGAACAGAACCTGATCCTGCAAACCGCCGAAAGCTACTTCAACGTGCTGCGCAGCCAGGACAACCTGGCCTCGACCAAGGCCGAAGAAGCCGCGTTCAAACGCCAGCTCGATCAGTCCAACGAACGCTTCGATGTCGGCTTGTCGGACAAGACCGATGTGCTGCAATCGCAAGCCAGCTACGACACTGCACGGGCCAACCGGATCGTCGCCCAGCGCCAGGTGGATGACGCGTTCGAAGCGCTGATCACCCTGACCAACCGTCAGTACAACTCGATCCAGGGCATCGTCCACACCCTGCCGATCCTGCCGCCGGCGCCGAACGACGCCAAGTCCTGGGTCGACACGGCGGCGAGACAGAACCTCAACCTGCTGGCCAGCAACTACGCCGTCAGTGCTGCCGAGGAAACGCTCAAGCAGCGCAAGGCTGGACACGCGCCCACCGTCGACGCCGTGGCCAAGTACGAGAAAGGTGACAACGACGCCTTGGGCTTCAGCAACCCGAATGCCTTTGGCCAACCTTATGGTGGCAACGTCGAGCAAACGACGGTGGGCCTGCAACTGAACATCCCGATCTACAGCGGTGGCCTGATCAACTCCCAGGTGCGCCAATCGTATGCACAGCTGGATCAGTCCGAGCAGCAGCGTGAATCCCTGCGTCGCCAGGTGGTGGAAAACACCCGTAACCTGCATCGCGCGGTGAACACTGACGTTGAACAGGTGCAGGCGCGCAAGCAGTCGATCATCTCCAACCAGAGCGCGGTGGAAGCGACCGAAATCGGTTATCAGGTGGGCACACGAAACATCGTCGATGTGCTGGACGCCCAGCGCCAGCTGTACACCTCAGTGCGCAACTACAACAACACGCGCTACGACTACATCCTCGACAACCTGCGCCTGAAGCAGGCCGCCGGCACGTTGAACCCGGGGGATTTGCAGGACCTGGCGCGTTATCTCAAGGCCGACTACAACCCGGACAAGGACTTCTTGCCGCCGGATCTGGCCAAGGCTGCGGCGGCGCAGTTGAAGGCTAATCCAACGCAATAGACAGCAGTTCTGTGGCGAGGGAGCTTGCTCCCTCGCCACAGGAGTCAGTCAGTTGATCAACCGCCCCAACCCATCCAGCAACCGCTGCAACGCGCCCTGATTGGTGCGCATCACTTTCAACCCTGCTTCCGCCATCCGCTGCGCATCGCGCGGCAATTCGAACAGCCGCTGCACCGCTAGCGCCAGGCCTTCGGCATCTTCCACTTCCTGCAACGCCCCGGCGCTGCGCAATTGCGCGGCGATTTCGAGGAAGTTGAACAGGTGCGGGCCGCTCAGTACCGGTTTGGCCAGCGCCGCCGGTTCCAGCAGGTTATGCCCGCCGTTCGGCACCAGGCTGCCGCCGACAAATGCGCTGTCCGCCAGGGCGTAAAGAAACAGCAACTCGCCCATGGTGTCGCCCAGCAGCACCGAAGTATTTGCCGTGACCGGCTCGCCGGAAGAACGACGCACCGTGGCGAAACCCTGCTGCTGGCACAACGCGAATACCGAGTTGAAACGCTCCGGATGACGCGGCACCAGAATCAGCAAGGCATCAGGATGATTGGCCAGCAACTGACGATGAGCCGCCAGCACCACTTCGTCTTCGCCTTCGTGAGTGCTCGCGGCGATCCACACCGGGCGTTCCTGCGCCTGCCATTGCGCACGCAACTCGGTGGCGCGCTGAAGCAATGCAGGGTCGATGGTCAGGTCGAACTTGATCGAGCCAGTCACTTCGACAGTGTCCGTACGCGCACCCAAGTCACGGAAGCGCTGGGCCTCGGCTTCGGTCTGCACTGCGAACAGGCTCATCTCGGCCAGCATCGGCTGGGTGAGTTTGCAGAAGCGGCCATAGCCCTTGGCCGAGCGCTCGGACAGTCGTGCATTGGCCAACGCCACCGGAATCCCGCGTTTGGCGCACTGATGGATGTGGTTCGGCCACAGTTCGGTCTCCATGATCACCGCCAGTTTCGGCTGGACGCGCTCAAGAAACCGCGCCGCCGCACACGGCAAGTCGTAAGGCAAATAGCAGTGCTGGATGCGCGGCTCGTTGGCAAACAGTGCGTGGATGCGCTCCGACCCGGTCGGGGTCATGCAGGTCACGGTAATCGGCAGCTGTGGATAACGTTGTAGCAAGGCGCGAATCATCGGCGCTGCGGCAATGCTCTCGCCCACGGATACCGCGTGCACCCAAATGCCGCCCGGTTTCATCACCGGCAAGCCAAGGGAAAAACGTTCGCCAATGCGTTTGGCATACGCTGGCGCCTTGCGCGAACGCAGCCACAGCCGAATCGCTACCAATGGCAGCCCCAGGTAAAACAGCGCGGTGTAGAGAGTTCTATTCATGGCGGCGGAGTTTATCGGTTTTTTCACCGATCGCCTGCAAATGCACGGCAAAACGTTCAGCCAACCAGCGAGCCGCCGGGCCAAGGGGTTCGTCGCGGCGCCAGACCAGTTCCACGACCAGCGCCGGCGGGGTCCACTCGCTGTCCAGTTCGATCATCAAATCCTGATACGCCGGGTATTGCACCACGTGGCGCGGCAGCCAGGCCCAACCGAGGCCGCGCACCAGCCATTCAGCCATCACGTAGAAACTGTCGGCCCGCCAGACCTGCGGGCTGGCCGGCTCGCTGCCGGGGTAGACACTGGATTGCGTGGACATCAGCAACTGGCGATGCTGCGCCAGTTGCTGACAATCAACCTGTGCCTGTTTCGCCAGCGGATGACCGACGCCGCACACAGTGACCATCTCGACGCTGCCCAGCACCCGGCGCTCAAGCGCTTCGGGAATCTGGTCGTGGTAAAACAGCAATCCCAGATCAGCCCGACGCTCCACCAGTTTGCGCGCCACATCACCTTGGGCGGCGCTGGTCAGCTGCACTTCGAGGCTGGGAAATTTCTCTGCCAGGGCCTCGAAGCTTTCGATGATCGGCTGATAGGGCATCGCCTCATCCTGAGCCACGCGCAAACGCGCTTCCTGCCCGCGCATCATCGCCAGCGCCCGACCATTCAGGCGTTCGCACTGGCGCAAGACCTCGCGTGCTTCTTCCAGCAAGGCATTGCCGGCCTCGGTGAGTTTCGGCTGACGACCGCTGCTGCGATCGAACAGGCAGACGCCGAGGTCCTCCTCCAGCAGCGCAATCGAACTGCTGACCGCCGACTGCGCCTTGCGCTGATCCCGCGCCACGGCGGAAAACGAACGCTGCTCCGCTACGCTGACAAACAAGCGCAGCTGTTCCAGATTCCATTGCGTACTCATGAGACAACCCATCTTCAAAACAGATAGGTAATGACTTTACCGCATCTGGAGAATCTCTAAAATGCCGACCTCAGAGAGCAACACTTCACATGAGGATGCACCTATGACCGCTTACTACTACCTGGCCATTGCCATCTGCGCCGAAGTGATCGCGACCGTTTCGATGAAAGCCGTCAAAGGCTTCAGCACCCCGCTGCCGCTGATTCTGGTGATTGTCGGTTACGGGATTGCCTTCTGGATGCTGACCCTGGTGGTGCGCAGCGTTCCGGTGGGTGTGGCTTACGCGGTATGGGCGGGCATGGGGATTGTGATGGTCAGCGTCGCGGCGCTGTTTATCTATGGGCAGAAACTGGATGTGCCTGCGATGCTCGGAATGGCGCTCATCGTGCTGGGTGTCGTGGTCATCCAGCTCTTCTCCAAAACCGCGGGGCACTAACTGGCACCACCAATCCCCTGTGGCGAGGGAGCTTGCTCCCGCTCGGCTGCGAAGCAGTCGTAAATAGCCTGATGCGGTTTATCTGAATAACCGCATCGTTAGATTTTGGGGCCGCTTCGCGACCCAACGGGAGCAAGCTCCCTCGCCACAGGTCCTGCGTATAGCCTCTGTTGATCAGCAATAAAACCTCCAATCTTCGAGTCTGTATACTGCGCCCTCGTCTTGAACACTGAGGTCGCTGCATGCCATCCGTTATTTCCACCGACGTTCTGATTGTCGGCGCTGGTGTCGCCGGCCTCTGGCTGAATGCGCGCCTGCGCCGCCAGGGTTTTTCGACCGTGCTGGTGGAAAGCGCCAGCCTGGGCGGCGGGCAGAGTGTGAAGTCCCAGGGCATCATCCACGGCGGCGCCAAGTACGCGCTGCATGGCGCCCTGACCGGCGCCTCGGAAGCCATCGCCGACATGCCGCGCCGCTGGCGTGAAGCGTTGGCTGGCGACGGCGAGCTGGATTTGTCCGGCGTGCGCCTGCTGTCCGAAGCGCATTACCTCTGGTCCCCGGGCACGATCGCCGGCAACCTCACCAGCTTCTTCGCCAGCAAAGCGGTGCGCGGCCGTGTCGATCAGGTCAAGGGCGACCAACTGCCGCCGGCCCTGCAGGACAAGCGCTTCAAGGGCAAGGTTTACCGATTGGCAGAACTGGTGATCGACGTGCCGAGCCTGATTCAGCGCCTGGCCGATCTGGCCGGTGATGGCCTGCTCGCCGGTCAGACGATCGAACCGTTGCTGGAAGGCGGCGTGCTGGTGGGCCTGAAGGTCGACGAGCGCGAGATCCGCGCCCAGCGCATCGTGCTCAGCGCCGGTGCCGGCACAGCGGCGCTGCTCGAAGCCCTGGGGTTGAGCCAGCCGGCCATGCAGCGCCGGCCATTGCACATGATCATCGCCAAAGGCCCAGGTCTCAAACCGCTGTACGCGCACTGCCTGGGCAGCGGCACCAAACCGCGCCTGACCGTGACCACCCATCCTGCTGCCGATGGCCAATGGGTCTGGTACATGGGCGGCGATATCGCCGAAGCCGAAGGGGTTGCCCGCGAACCGGCCGAGCAAATCGCCATCGCGCAGAAAGAACTCGGCCAGCTGCTGCCATGGATCGACCTGAGCACCGCGCAATGGGCGACTTTGCGCGTGGATCGCGCCGAACCGCTGCAATCGGGACTGACCCGTCCCGACAATGCATTCCTTGCCGAAGAAGGCCGGCTGCTGGTCGGTTGGCCGACCAAACTGGCGCTGGCGCCGGACTTTGCCGACCGGGTTATCACGTCTTTGCAGCGCGACGGCATCCAGCCAAGCCATCCGGCGCCGTTGCCCGATCTGCCAAAACCACCTATTTGCATTCCGGCCTGGGAGCAACTGCTGCCATGAGCGTAAAGACCCTGCACGACCTGCATCGCCCCCTGGGTAGCACTGGCCTGCTGGTTTCGCCTCTGGGCCTGGGCACGGTAAAACTGGGCCGCGATCAAGGGGTGAAATACCCCAACGGCTTCCAGATTCCCGGCGACGACGAAGCACGCATGCTGCTCAAACTCGCACGTGACATGGGCATCAACCTGATCGACACCGCCCCGGCTTATGGCCGCAGCGAAGAGCGCCTCGGCCCATTGCTGCGAGGGCAGCGTCAGGAGTGGGTGATCGTCAGCAAGGTCGGCGAAGAGTTTGCCGACGGCCAGTCGAGCCACGATTTCAGCGCCGCCCACACCCGACGTTCAGTGGAGCGCAGCCTGCAACGCCTGGAAACGGATGTTATCGACCTGGTGCTGGTGCACTCCGACGGCAACGACCTGGCGATCCTCAATGACAGCGAGGTCTACGCGACCCTCGCCGCGCTCAAGGCCGAAGGCAAGATCCGCGGCTTCGGTTTTTCCGGTAAAACCGTCGAAGGCGGTTTGAAGGCTCTAGAACAAGGTGATTGCGCCATGGTCACCTACAATCTGAACGAACAGAGCGAGAAGCCGGTCATTGACTATGCTGCTGCTCACGGTAAAGCCATTCTGGTCAAGAAAGCCCTCGCCAGCGGTCACGTCTGCCTGAGTCCGGGTGTGGACCCGGTGCGCGCCAGCTTCGAGTTGTTGTTTGAACATCCGGGCGTTGCCAGTGCTATTGTCGGGACCATCAATCCGCTGCACCTCGCCCATAACGTCGCGACCGTTGCCCAGGTCCTACGTAGAAACTGATGCCGCCCACGCGGCCTTAAGCAGGAGCCGACATGCCGCGTACGCTCATAAGAAAGAACCCGAGCAACTTCAAGACCCTGCCGTTGTACGTCGAAGCGACTCCCGAAGGCTTGAGTTACCAGAGCGTCGGGATGCCGCTCAATTTCTCCCAGACCCTGCAACGTCGCCGCCCGGTGACGGTGCCCGACACTGAGCGCTTCGCCCTGGAACTGGCCAACCTCGGGGTCTCGGTGCGCCTGACCCTGCATTGGCAGAATCGCGATTACTGGGTGTTGGTGCGTCAGCGCCGCCAAGACCGCGGCGATGTGGTGCTCAAGCTGATCTCCGGTTACGTGCCGGCCCACGAGCTGAACCTGCCGCTGCACACGGCGATCCAGGAAATTGCCGAAGAGTGCCTGCTGGAAACCCCGGAAGGCTGGCTCGGCGGACGTTTCAATGACACTTGGCTGCCGGCGCCCTACTCGTCCGCGCTGCATTATCGCGAGGCGCTGCCCTTTCGCCTGACGCCATTGTCCGGTTCCGCGCGGCCCGTGCGTTGCGCCAAGATGCAGTTGATCGAACGTCCGCGGGCTTACGTGCATTTGCCAACGGCGTCACTGCAATTGATCTATGACTTGCGCCTGGACGTGCCCAAGGAAGCCAAGTCCCTGAGCCTGTTTCATGTCGATGAGCGGCTGGAAGGCGATCAACTGGTGGCCCGGCTCGATCGCAAACGCCCCGATCTGTATTTGATGCCACTGCAGGACGGCCAGCCGATGGCCGAGCTGTACACCTTGAAAAAGGATCAGCTGTACCCGGCGAGTACGCGCGGGTTGTATCTGGCGGAGAGCTTTTCCCAGCAGGAAGGCTGGCTGGTGCGCGATGAACGGATTCGCTGGAAGGATTGGGTACGGCAGCAGGGGTTGAGCTTGCCGGGGAAGGATTCCGGTTTAGCGCGGTTGCGTGGGAAGGCGAAGCTACTGCTGAAGAAAATTGTGCCGCGCAAGAAAGTCAGCTCTTAGAAGCAAGAAATCGCAGCCTCGTTTCACTCGACAGCTCCTACATGAGATCCGATTCCCTGTAGGAGCTGTCGAGTTAAACGAGGCTGCGATCTTTTATGGCATCACTCAGACTTGCGGATTTTCTCGACTATTGCGGTGGTCGAGCTGTTTGCCACCAGCCCCAGCACTTTCACGGTCCCGCCATAAGCGGTGACGATGTCCGCGCCGACCACTTGGTCTATCCCGTAATCCCCGCCCTTGACCAGCACGTCCGGCTTGACCTCGCGCAGCAGGTTTTCCGGCGTGCCTTCAGGGAAGCTGATGACCCAATCCACAGCACCCAGACCCGCCAATACAGCCATGCGACGGTCGACGCTGTTGATCGGACGACCCGGCCCTTTCAGGCGGCTGACCGACGCATCGTCGTTGACCGCGACAATCAGTCGATCTCCTTGGGCGCGCGCCTGCTCGAGGTAGGTCACATGGCCGGCGTGCAGGATGTCGAAGCAGCCGTTGGTGAAGACAATCTTCTCTTTATGCGCACGCGCATCGTCGACCGCCAGCAACAACTGCTCAAGGCCCAGCACACCGCGCTCGGAGCCTTCTTCACGCTGGATGGCACGACGCAGTTCCGGGGCGCTGATCGCTGCCGTACCGAGTTTGCCGACGACGATGCCCGCCGCCAGGTTCGCCAGGGCCACCGCGTGGGGCAGTTCTTCGCCTGCGGCAATCGCCGCCGCCAAGGTGGAAATCACCGTGTCGCCAGCACCGGTCACGTCGAACACTTCACGTGCACGGGCAGGCAGGTGCAGCGCCGGATGATCCGGGCGCAGCAAAGTCATGCCGTGTTCGCCACGGGTCACCAGCAACGCGCCGAGGTCGAGGTCGTGCATCAACTGCGCGCCCTTGCTCACCAGTTCGTGCTCATCGGCGCAGCCGCCGACGATGGTTTCGAACTCGCTGAGGTTCGGCGTGATCAGGCTTGCACCACGATAAATCGAGAAATCCTTGCCTTTTGGATCGGCCAGCACCGGAATGCCACGGGCACGGGCGGCCTGGATCAGCACCTGATGGTTTTTCAGCGCGCCTTTGCCGTAGTCGGACAGCACCAGCACCTTGATGCCTTCGAGCAGTTCGTCGACTTGCTCGCCAAGCGCGAGGGCGTCAGTGGCGAAGGGTTCTTCGAAGTCGATACGCAGCAGTTGCTGGTGACGACTCATGACCCGCAGCTTGACGATGGTCGGCTGGTGCGCGATGCGCTGGAACAACGCGCGCACGCCAGCGCCCTTGAGGCTGTTGGCCAGGCTGTCGGCAGCTTCATCATCGCCGGTCACGCCGACCAGCGAGGCTGGTGCGCCGAGGGCGGCAATGTTCAACGCAACGTTGGCGGCACCGCCCGGGCGGTCCTCGATTTGCTCGACCTTGACGACCGGTACCGGCGCCTCAGGGGAAATCCGTGAGGTACCACCATGCCAGTAACGGTCGAGCATGACATCGCCGACCACCAAGACAGGGGCTTGATCGAATCGCGGCATGGACAACTTCATGGAGCAACCCACATACAAAATGAACAGGGGCGCGATATTACCACAGGGTTGGCGCTGGCTTGTGCGACGGCTGCAACGGGATGATTCGCCGGGCAAAACTGTTCATTTATTGAGCAAAAATGCCGTTAGCCGAAGGCAAGCGTCTGCCAGGTCCAGCTCCTCGGTATCGATCTCGCATTCGGCCGACAGCGGCGCCTCGTATGGGCTGTCGATGCCAGTGAAGTCCTTGATGCGCCCCTCCCGTGCCGCTTGATACAAACCTTTCGGGTCGCGTTGCGCACACACCGCGAACGGCGTGCTGACATACACTTCAATGAAATCGCCCTCGGCGAACAACCGGCGTGCGGCCTCACGCTCGGCGCGAAAGGGAGAGATCGCCGCAACGATCACAATCAGACCGGCATCGACCATCAGCCGCGCCACCTCGGCCATGCGCCGGATGTTTTCCCGGCGGCAGTCCGCTCCCATTCCCAGATCACGGCACAGCCCATCGCGCAGGTTGTCGCCATCGAGAAGAAATGTGTGCAGCCCGTGCTGATTGAGCAGCACCTCAAGGGCATTGGCCAACGTCGATTTGCCCGCCCCGGACAACCCCGTCAGCCAGAGGCAACGCGGTCGTTGGGATTTGATCGAGGCCCTGGCTTCATTCGGCAGCGACAAAGCATAGGGTCTGATCGCGCAAACCGGCATCGACAGCGCCTCATTCATAACCGAGCATCTCGTAATCACGCTGGTACGCGCGCCGCACGAGCCGACGGGTACGAACCGAGCAGAAGTCGCGGGCCTGCATTGTCTGCCGCTGCCGGGAACTGTTGACGTGCGGCAGCACCGCCGAGTGGCCCAACTGTTCGCAGGCCAGCTGGAAATCCCGCTCCAGATGTTCCTGGTATCCCATGAAGTCCAAGGCAAGGCGCCCCAGGGAATCAGTGAGGAAATCCGTTTGCGCGGCGAAATGCAGTTGCCGCTGGATCGTTTCCGGGTGCAGCCAGCGCCCGACAAAGTCGTCGAAGTCGCGGTAGTGGCTGACCAGTTTCTGCGCCGCGTGATCGCGCCGCCCCAACTCGTTGCTCCGCAGAAAAGCGTAGGCCGAGTAAGCCCTTTCCAAAGGATCGCGAACGAAAGCGAATTTGAAACTGGCGGCGAACTGCTCGGGGAATTGCTGCTCGTACCAGTACAACGGCAAATGTCCCGGGCTCCAGTCATCGAACAGCGCCGCACAGACGCTGCTTCCGGCACACTTGGGGACGTGGATGAACAGGCAGGAACGTTGCTCGAAGGCTAGGGGAAAACGCAGATTGGCCGACATAGACTTGTTCACCACCTGACGGTCCACCACCGACAGACGCCCCAACAGGAAGGCACGTTGCGGTTTGGGCAGGAGTTTCCAGAGATAACGTTGCAACATGGCAGCACCCGCGCGAAAGGGATGGCCCTCTCGATTGAAGTCAAAGTTCGTTCAGGAACCTTAACAAGCAGGGTGCGCAGTTTTATTCAGGTTTGGTCAAGAAGGGTAAGGGACTTGATACAAATCACCGGGCGCATTGCACGCCCGGTGAACAAAGGTCAGGCGATGTCTTCCGCCGGGGCGTCCAGGCCCATGGCATTCAGCCGGGCGTAGTAACCGTTGTGCGCCAGGAGTTCGGCATGGGTGCCGCGCTCGACGATCCGCCCCTGGTCCATGACCAGAATCAGGTCCGCCTTCTCGATGGTCGACAACCGGTGAGCGATCACCAGGGTGGTCCGGCCTTTCATGACCTGGTCCAGTGCGGCCTGAATATGCCGCTCGGACTCGGTATCGAGGGCTGAAGTGGCCTCGTCGAGAATCAGCAACGGAGCGTTCTTCAACAGGGCCCGTGCAATCGCCAGACGCTGGCGCTGACCGCCGGACAGCAACACCCCGTTCTCGCCGACTTGGGTGTCCAGGCCTTCGGGCAACTGCTCGATGAAGTCCATCGCATAAGCGTCTCTCGCCGCTTTTTCGATGTCTTCACGGGGTGCGCCAGCCAAGTCGCCGTAGGCGATGTTGTTGGCCACGGTGTCGCTGAACAGGGTCACGTGCTGGGTCACCTGGGCGATGTGCTTGCGCAGGTTCAGCAGTTTGTACTGCTCCACTTCAACGCCATCGATCAGGATCTCGCCCTTATCGTGGTGATAGAAGCGCGGAATCAGGTTGGCCAGCGTCGACTTGCCGCTGCCCGAACGCCCGACCAGCGCGACCATTTGCCCCGGCTCGACCGAGAAACTGATGTCGTCGAGGACCTGGCGATCGGTGTCGGGGTAGGTGAAGCTCAAGTTGCGCACGTCCAGACGACCACTGACGGCATCGCGCTCGACGGTGCCCGTATCGATTTCAGGCGCGACGTCCAGTTGCTCGAAGATGCTCTCGGCACCGGCCACACCTTTCTGGATGGTCGAGCTGACTTCGGACAATTGACGGATCGGCTTGGGCAGCAGGCCGGCCAGGGTGATGTAGGCGACCATGTCACCGGCCGACGCATCGCCGCGCAGGTACAACACCAGGAACATCAGCACCGCCATGGCGCTGTAGATCACCAGTTGCAGCAACGGCGTGTAGATGGCGCCGGTACGGGTCATGCGCAGTTGTTTGTCGGTGTTGCCCTGACTGGCATCGTAGAAGCGTTTTTCTTCGTAGACTTCGCCGCCGAAGCTGCGCACCACGCGATAACCCTGGATGGTTTCCGACGCCACATGCGTCACATCGCCCATGGCCAGCTGGATTTTCTTGCTCTGCTTGCGGAATTTCTTGCTGGCGGTACGTACCATCACGGCGATCAACGGCAGGATCGCAACCATCACCAGGGTCAGCTTCCAGTTCATGAACAGCAGCGAGGCGAACAGGAAGATCACTGTCATGCCTTCACGGATTACGACCTTGATCGCATCTGTGGCCGCCCCGGTGACCATCGTCACGTTGAAGGTGATACGCGAAATCAGATGACCCGAGTTATGCTTGTCGAAATACCGATTAGGCAAAACCAGCAGGTTGTTGAACAACTGCACACGCAAATCATGCACCAGCCCGAGGGAAACCTTGGCCAGAAAGTAGTTGCCCAGATAAGATCCCAGCCCCTGCCACGCGGCGATCAGGATGATCAGCAGCGGCACCGCCTGCAGCAGTTGCAGGTCACGCAGGTAAGGCACGGTTGGAAACAGCACCGCCTCGGGGTTGGACAAGCCGTCGACGAAGTACTTGAGGATGTAGCCGAGCATTGGCTGCGTCGAAGCGAAAATCAGAAATCCGACGATGCTGATCAGAAACAGACTGATGTAGGGCCGGACATAGCCGAGCAGGCGGAAGTAGATTTTCAAGCTCGAAGGGCTTGCGGAGAGACTGGAGTCGGTCATATCACGCGAATGTCGATAAAAAGGACGCTGACTTTAGCACAGCTTCCTCAGGGTTCTGGCAATCGCATAAAGGCTGTTATTGTTACGCGTCAGATTAAGCATCAAATAGCCATCACCCCAAAATGGCCGACCAACTTCAGGATTGAATCTCTCAGCATGCAACTCAGCGGTTTCAATAGCGTGTCCAATCGAGTCTTCGATTTCATTTGCCTCTGGATTCTTCCACTCGGCTATCTCTTGCTCCTGTGCGCGTTGTTTTTCCTGCCGGGTCGAAGTCTGCATCACAAGCTTTTTTATGGCCTGTTCAGCATTCCGTCGCTGATTGCACTTTGCCTGCGCCCTCGCGAGCTCAAGGAGTTGCTCCGAGAGCCGATCTTCATTGCGGTGCTACTGTTTGCCGCCTGGGCGCTGCTCAGTTTGTGCTGGGGGCCTGGCAGCGACCGCATTGCCGCCCAGTTCAAACCACCGCTCCATACGCTGTTGCTGTTCGCCGGCTGTTACTTGCTGGTGCGTTATCGCAGCGAAATCGTCCAGCCTTTGCTGTTCAGCGCAGCGATGGTCGGGCTGATCGGTACGGTCGTTAACCTGTTCATGTACGCCCGCATTTACGAGCCAAACTTACGGCTCATCGGCGGCGGTGCGTTCGATAACCCGCTGCTTGCCTCCCACATGTACGGCTTTTTCTGTGCTTACTGGCTGAGCCTGAGCATGAGCTGCAAGCGCCGGCAGATGCTCTGGCTGAGCATCCCCGCAATGGCCATCATGTTCGCTGCCGTGATCGCCACCGGCTCCAGAACCCCTCTGGTTGCCCTGACACTGGCTGCGCTATGGCTGGGTTTCATCTGCTGGAACCGACGCTCCGTTGTGTTGTTGGGTGCCCTGATCGTCAGCAGTGCGGCCGTGGCGGTACTGTTTTCACATATGATCATCGAACGCGGCGATTCCTATCGCATCGAAATCTGGCAATTGGCCCTGCAAAAAATTGCCGACCACCCATGGATCGGTCATGGCTACAACGCCGATCTGACCCTCGACCCCGGCATTGGCTACTCTTTGCAGGAGCCGCACAGTTTTGCCTTGGGCGTGCTCTATTACGTCGGTATTTTCGGTTTGTTGCCGTGGTTGTTTTTCCAGGCTTGGGGATTGTTGAGCAGCTGGCGCAATCGCGTGCAACCGCTGTTCATCATTGCGTCCACCTGGCTGATATTCGGCATCGGCGCAGGTTTGACCGAAGGTGGCGGGATCATTTCCCGACCGAAAGAACACTGGTTCCTGCTGTGGATTCCGCTGGCGCTGATCGCCGCGCTAAGCATTAACCAGCGTGCCAAACGTTTATTGGCAATGCCGGTCAAGTCACTGAACTCGACCGTCATGCACACGATGACTGCCAATGCGCAGGTGATTGAAGAGGATGGCCTGGGCCCCAAAGTGCTGCGTCTGGTCGATGGCAGCTTCCTCAAGCTGTTCCGCCGCCGTCGCTGGTACACCTCGGGCAGCTTCAATCCGTATTCCGAGCGTTTCGCCACTAACAGCATTCAACTGCGCGACCTGGGTATTCCAACGCCGCAGATCCTTGACCTGTACCGGCTCGACGATGGCAGCAGCGCCGTGCACTATTCTCCACTGCCAGGCAACACGCTGCGCCAGGTGCTGCAAGGCATTACCGCGCCAGCAGTGCGTCAGGCGCTGGTGGAGCGTTTCGGCAAGTTCATGGCTCAACTGCATGAGCAAGGTGTCTATTTCCGCTCGCTGCATCTGGGTAACGTGCTGGTGTTGGAGGATGGCGAGTTCGGCCTGATCGATGTGGCCGACTTGCGCATCTATCCTTCCTCGCTGAGTCTGTCCCTGCGTAAGCGTAATCTGCGCCATATGCAGCGCTACACGGTGGATAAGCGCTGGTTGTTCGAAGACCATTTCGAAGCGCTGCTCCAGGGATACGCCATGACGGCGTCGAAATCCGCTGTCGATAACCTGCACAGGCAAGTACTGGCCGGGAGTTCCCCGGCCCGGGCTCATTGATGACTGAAACCAACCCGTTCATTGCGCTGGCAGCCTACCTGCTGGCCATCGTGACCGCCGCCCTGTTGTTGCGCGCCGTTCCGAAAATCGCCCGGCACCTGGAGCATTCCGGCGAAAGCCGCTATGCCAGCATTGATGGGCTGCGTGGCTATCTGGCGTTTGGTGTGTTCGTGCACCATTCGGTCATTACCTGGATCTTCCTGCGCACCGGCGTTATCGAATTTCCGCCGAGCAATTTCTACTCACAGCTTGGTCAAGGCAGCGTCGCGCTGTTTTTCATGATCACCGGCTTCCTGTTCTGGAACCGATTGCTCACCCAGGGACGTCAACACGACTGGCTGGCCTTCGCCGTTTCCCGGGTGTTCCGCCTCTATCCTTTGTACTTGCCGTTGATGCTGATTGTATTTGTCACGGTGTTCTATCTGCAGAACTGGGAACTCAAGGAGCCCGGCATCCGCCTGGCCGGGCAGATTCTGGCATGGCTGACCTTCGACCGGCCGGACGTCAACCAGTACCACCAGACCGGCATGCTGATCTCCAACGTCACCTGGACGTTGGGCTACGAGGTGTTTTTCTATCTGGCGTTGCCATTGGCCGGCATGGTCTTCATCTATCGCGGCAGCTGGCTGCAAGTGGTGCTGTGCCTGATCGGCATTTACGCTCTGTACCAATTGGTCGGCTGGGAACACTCGCTGAAGAAGCACTTTCTGGCGAGCTTCCTGGGCGGCATTGGTGCGGCGTACTGGATACGCCGGCCACACTTGAAGACCTGGGGTCAGACGCGACTGGCGGGGATTATCGCGTTGCTGGCGGTGGCGATTGCATTTACGGCATTCAACCGCGCGTTCAACCTGTTGCCACTGCTGCTGCTTTCCTTGTTTTTTGTCATCGTGGCCTCCGGAAACACCCTGTTCGGCGCACTCAAACCGCGCAGCATCCGCTGGCTTGGGGAAATCAGCTACAGCACCTATTTACTGCACGGTTTCGTGCTTTGGGTGATGGTGCAACGCCTGCCGCTGGTGCTGCACCTGGACGCTCGTGACACCTGGACCTATCTGTCGCTCATTGCCGTGTGCACGTGCCTGCTGATCGTCATCAGCAGCCTGACGTTCTTGTACATAGAGAAACCGGGCATGGCGGCGGGCCAGAAAGTCTTGCAGCGGCTGCGCCAGGGCAAAAAGGCCGACAAGGGCCTGGCGGAGAAGATCGCTCGCTGAACTGAAGCTGATAACGCCCTATGTAGCAGCTGGCGCAGCCTGCGTTCGGCTGCGCAGCAGTCGTAAAACCAGAGCACGCGGTGTATCAGGAAGACCGTGCACTCAGGGTTTACGACTGCTGCGCAGCCGAACGCAGGCTGCGCCAGCTGCTACACCGATCGCGTTAGGCCTTAGTCTTTTTCCAGCGGCGAGAAGTACAGTCGCCCCAGACCACGCCAGGTCTTTTTGTTCCAGGCCTTGAACGGGATCTGCGCCAGCAGCTCGCGGGCCAGCTTGCGATCACGGTTGGCGGTCTTGAGGAACATCGAACTGAGGAACTTGTAACGCACCTCGTCGTACAGCGGATGATCGCTGAACAGCGCGTAGGAGCGCAGGATGTTATCGACCATGAAACGGTGGTTCTTGTAAGAGTTGGTGGCGTGCTTGCGATAGCGCGCCATCAGCACATTCAGGCCATCGATAAAGTAACCGGCACGCGTCACCTTCAGCTCGATCAGCAAGTCTTCCAGGCGAATGTTCGGATCGAATCCACCCACCTTGTCCAGCGCTTCCCGGCGGATCATCAGGGTTGGCGCAGGTGGATAGGGTTTGCGCTCCAGGAACATGTCATCGAAATCCAGACGACGGAACGGCACATCACGGCGTTGACGCTTCTCGGGATACAGATTGCCGTCGGCGTCGATCAGCTCGATGTTGCCGGCGCAGATACCGACCTCGGGCTTGCCATCCATGTACGCCACCTGCGTCGCAATGCGCTCCGGCAGCATGATGTCGTCAGAACCGAATGGAGCGATCAGGCTGCCCTTTGAACGGGCAATGGCAGCATTGAGAGTGTTGGTCAGCCCCTGGTTCTGTTGAACCCGGAAATCAAAACCGTGCTTCTCCTGCAATGCCTTGATGCGCTCAACGCTGTCGTCCTTTGAACCATCATCGACCACCAGCAACTCGATGTTCGGATAGGTCTGGTCGAGGACGCTGAGAATGCTTTCCTCAATGTAGGGTGCGTGGTTATACGACGCGATGATGACAGTGACGAGAGGTTGCGCGTCGCTCATGGTTGTTCCTTGCGGGCCTGTTCCAGGCCGGAGTCGATCAGGTTCAGGTATTCCTGACGGAACACCTCGATGTCATGTTCTTTCTGGAGATAACGGAAGGACTGCTCGCCCTTGGCCTTGAGCTCGTCATCCGACAGCCCGAGGTAATTATCCAGCGCCGCGACCAGGCTCGGCACATCCTTCGGCGTAATCGCCAGCCCGCCCGCACCTTCGATCAGCGGCAGCATGGCCGGCACGTTGGAGGCGATCACCGGCAGATGACCGCTCATGCCTTCGAGCAGCGCCAGTCCCAGGCCTTCAGCCAGGGACGGCATGGTCCAGACGTCGAACGCGCGGATGTACTGCAAGGCAATTTCCTTGAAGCCCAGCAGGTGTGCGCGACCGGTCAGCCCCAGGCTTTCGATCTCGGCTTTCAGGCGCGACTCTTCGCGACCGGCACCGATGATCGCCAACTGGGTGTTCGGGTATTTGTCCTTGAGGGCGGCAAACGCCTGCAACAGATAGGTGTGGCCCTTGACCGGCACCAGGCGACCCAGCGCCCCGATCAAGCGCACCGACGGATCGATACCCAACAATTCGCGGGCGCGCTCGCGGCTGTGCTGCAAGCCTTCCGCCTGCTCGATGTCGATGGCATTGGTAATGGCGTAGGTATTCTGGTCAGTGAAACCGCAGTCGCAATCCAGCAGGTACTGTTTGACCGCCGGCGACACGCCGACGAAGCGCCAGTGACGATCGATCAGACGCTGGGTCTGGCGGCGCCGGTAAAACCGGTCGTACTCGCCAAAACCGTGGGAAATGCCGATGCACAGCGGCACCTTCAACCAGCGGTTGAGCGTCAGCATCATGTTCACTGGCTTGAAGCGATTACAAATCACCACATCGAACTTTTCCGCACGGCAAAACTTGTACAACGTCCACATCGCGCGCAGGCGCATGCCCTTGAGAGACTTGTCGGAAAACTCGAAATACACCGAACGGTCGGCCCGGCTCACAGCCTCGCCCGGCCCGGGCTTGCCCCGCAGGAACGCTGCAGTGACTTCGTAGCGATCATTTGGCAGCGCCTTGACGATCTGCTCCGCGAGGTCGGCAAAATCATGGGCTTTGACATTGTAGTCAGGCTGCAATTGCAGAACCTTTGACCGTTGACTCATAACGCTCCTCGGTGAAAACCTGTCGCATCGATGACCCAGGCCGGTTCGGCGGCGATACGCCTGACCTCGGCTGGATCGGGTGGAGGCAACCGTGACCACTCGTTGCGTTTCCAGCAAACGAAGTGGAAGTACGGAAACCGGCGATCGCCATCGCGATCATTACTCAAACAGCCATTACGCCAATACCAGTGATGCGGAAAATCATCCGTGCCGTCGTGCCACTTGATGCAGCCACCCGGCGTGCTGAACGCTTCGGTGAACTCGCTGCGCCGACGCCACGGATTGAGCTTGCCCACCAAGGTGAACAACGGCTCGGGGAAATTCTTGCGCCAGAGGAAGATCCGGCTGAATGCGCCCTCGTCCAGCGCATGATGCTCCTGATCGGTGAAGCGCTTTCGCCAATTCTTCATCTGCATGAACAACTCACGCTTGCGGGCGTTGTTGCGCATCAGGCAGAGATGCCCTGCTACTCGTCGCTCGTGAGTCGAGAACAGGTCATAACCGGCCAGCCGATCAGGGGTGAAATAACTTCGCAGGTCACCATACACCAGATCAATATCGCCGAACCCCCAGAAATCATAGCCTTGCAACCGGTCGGCATGAATATGCCCCAACGCCGGCTTGATGTCGCAGAGCTTGTAAGCCGCATCCGGTGCAAAGTCGATATCCAGCCGTTGTGAGACCAACCCGCAGTAATCTTTGAACGTCATGCACTCGACGGTGACGTTGGGTGGCAGATTCTCAGGCCTGCCGCAATCGCTGAACAGCAACCAGTCGATATCGGCGTTGCGACGGCAACTCTCCAGGAAAAACGGCATCCAGAACGGCCATTGGCCGAAATATGGAATCAGAAAAACAATACGCGGGCACGGGTCGATCACAGAAGTATCACTGCTGAAGCTAAAGACGCGGCCATGCTAGGCCGCGAAGTGCTTCATTTCTGCTGTCGAGGTGCTTCTCCATGCTTCAAAAGCCATAACAATTCATGGCGTCTGACCGCTTTTCGAAAAAATTCGTTCTCGCCATAAAGGGGCGGCACTCTACGGGCCAGCAACCGTTGTATCAACCGACGCAAACGTCGCTTGAACGGCATCGGCGGTTGCAGGTCGTGCATCATGCCCAGCGCCATGGCTTTGTCACGTTGAAGGTCCAGCGACAGCGGCAGGCAGCAAGGCTGCATTGGCGTCGCCGGGTCGAAGGCCGGCGGCAGCGCGATGCCATGCCCCGCATCGCCCATCGGCCAGCGATCGTTATCGTGCAGATGATTGGCGTAGCCGAGCAAGGTGGTCGGCTGCCACTCAAGACCGCTCAAGGCTTCGAGGACCGCTTGCTGGGCGCAGAGATGATCGGGATGCGGATCGAGCGTCGGGTGTGGCAGCACGATCACTTCGGGACGCGCGCGCAACAAAAGCTCACGCAGATCGGCCAGCAGATTGTTCCAGGTCGGCGCACCGTCGACGTCGCCCGGCAGGGCAAATGGATTCAACTGGCGATACACGCGGGTGTCGCTCAACTCGGCTTCACGGGAACCCATCGGCTTCGTCGGTGCAGCCTGCATCGCCGCCAGCTGCAGGCAGAAATATCCCAGCTGCACGCAATGCGCTTCAGGCACGCCCGCCCAGCGCGGCACAGCGATGCTGTCCCAGGCGCGCAAACGGCCCTTGAGTCGGGCCGCCTCGACCTTGCTCAAACCGATCTGCTGATAATGTTCGGCTTCGATTTCACCGGCGGTGAGGGTCACGATCCAGGCCTCATCGGCCTGACTGTACAACCCATAGGCGGCCAGTTCGGCGTCGTCGGCATGGGGTGCGATCACCATCACTCGCTGGCGGCGATAATCCGGTTGCTCCAGCGCCCACAACACCGGCTCGCCGAGCAAGCGGCAGAAACGTCCGTGCAACCGCAACTCGCCCCGCGACAACACTTGCGCCTGACCGCTGAGGTTCAAATAACGCAGGCCATTCACACCGCGCTCAAACGTCTGTTGATCCGGATTTTCGCCACCCAGCAATTCGACCACCGGATCGATAAAGCGCCCCAGCCACGTGCTTTTTACCCGCAGCGCCAACACCAGCGTTGCGTCGTCGACCAGCATCACGCCTTCGTCCAGGCGCAAACGCTCCCCGTCCAGATGCACCTTGGGCTGCGGGGTGTACGGCGGGAAACTGTATTGGTAATCGTCTTTGGGCGAGTAGAACAGGTGATCGGCGAACCAGGCTTCGTGGGCAATCCAGCCCAGCACCGCCAGCACCAGCGGCAACCACCAGGCCACCAGCAGGCCGATGGCAATCAACAGCACCAGCGCGATCAACAAGCCGATGCGTTTGTTGCGCCGATGGCGCTTGAGCAGTTGCTGTTTGCGGCTCATGGGTTCACTCACACAGTGAAGACCGGCACAGGATTGCACCAGCGGTCCTTATATTCCCGGTCGGCGCGGCCGAAGGAAAACCGCAAGGGTTTACCCAGGGCACGGGCGTGTTCCCAGGCACTTTGGGTGTTGAGGAAACTCAGCACGCTGCCGGGACTGAATTCGCGCGTTTCAGGATCGACGCCGCCGTTGATGTACTCGACGCTGATCCATTCTGGCGCCTCGACGCGGTACACCAGTTGAATCGCAATCGGCGCATCGTTGAGGAAAATCACCGAGCCGATCAACAAGTCTTGCAGCAGCTCGATCACCTCCGCCATGCGTTCGGCACCGGTGGCCGGGAAGCCCCAGCGACGCTGGAACAGGTCGCAGTAGATCGCGGCCAGCTCAGTGCTGGAGAACTCGGCGACCGGTCGGACCACGCCGCCCGCCTCTTCCAGCAGACGCAACTCACGGCGCTGGTTGTAGCGAAACTTCTTCGACAACTCTTCGGGTGTGCGAGCCATGGCCAGTTGTTCGGTCTGCAACTTGATGTCGGTGAAACGGCCTTCACTGAGCGCCGACAAATAACGTCCGCGATGGCGCAGAGGCGCCTGGGCATCAGCGGCGGCGGGCAGGATCAACTCGGCATTGCCGAGGTCGAACAAGCCCTTTTTACCGCGGCATTTGAGCACGTCTTTGGACAGTGCCAGGTCGCGCCCCCAGGTCGGGATGGCGGCTTTCACTTCACCGTTTTGCTCCCAGGCCAGGTAACGCACCGGGATCTCGGCCAACTGTGCCAGGCGTTCAACTACCAGGGGATGGGTCGCGACGCTGCCGCCGAAACGCTGCCAGGCCTGTGCATAAGTCGAGGCATCGACCACCGCCCAGCCCCGTTCGCGCCAGCCTTGAAATCGGTTGAGCATCAGCCCCTCGGTGCCAGTTCGGTGACGTGCGGCAAATGCCAGAAAGCATCGCGTACCGCGCGGTCGGAGAAACGCTCACGCAGGCGATCGAGCATCAGCTCCGCACATTGGTGACGTTGCTGGTCGTCCATCGCGGCCAGGTGTTGCAGCCCTTGGGCCAGGTGTTCGGCATCGCCCAACGGGAACAGAATGCCCACGCCTTCGACGACCTCCTTGGCCCCACCGCACGCGGTGGCGAGCAACGGGACGCCAGCGGCCATGGCTTCGAGCAGCACCATGCCGAACGGTTCATGATCAGAACTCAAGGCAAACACATCGAAGGCTCGGAAGTAACGACGGGCATCCGGTACTTGACCGAGAAACAGCACGCGATCGCCGATACCGAGCTCCCGGGCCAGGGCCTTGAGGTCCTCCTCCAGGCGACCACTACCGAGGATCACCAGTTGACTGTTGCCCGGCAAGCCCGGCAATGCCTCGGCAAATCCGTGCAGCAGCGTGGTCTGGTCTTTGTCTGGGTGCAGCCGTCCGACGTTGCCGACAATCCACGCATCCGCCGACAGACCGAGGGTTTCCCGGGCTTCGCGCACCGACACCTGGCTGGTTTGCAACGCCGGCACATCGACACGGTTATACAGCGTCTGAATCCGCCCGGCCGGCCATTTCGGCAGGCAGCGGCGCATGTCGTCACGCACCGCATCGGAGACCCCGAGCAGGCTCAGGCGCTTGCGGAAAATATGCGCGAACAGTTTGCGGGTGCCGCGCTTGTAATCGCCAAAGGCGTGATGCACACCGATCACCGGCAGCGAAGTGCCGAGCAAGGCGATGTAGATCGGCTTGAAGCGATGAGCAATGCAGAAACTGAAGTTGCGCGAGGCGGCGATCTTGCGCAGATCGCTGATTGCGCCCAGCTTCAGGCCACGAATGGCCTTGGAGCTGTATTCCATGAACAGCACTTCATCGGAAGCGCAGTTCGCGGCCACTTCGCTATCGGCGGCCCCGGTCAAAAAGACCGTGGTCACCCGATAACCGGTCCCCGCGAACAGGCTGGCGTACTGCCGGGCGCAGTCCAGGAACGGCCCGTCATAGCCGTGGCAGAACTGCAACACATGGCGTTCAGCCGAGCGTGTCATAAGCGTTGGCGCCCTCTTTGACCACCAGGATGTCTTCCATGATCAGATACTGTAGATCCGATCCGAAGAACATGTTCAGTGCGTCGGTCGGCGAGCAGATCATCGGCTCGCCACGACGGTTGAGCGAGGTGTTCAGCGACACGCCGTTGCCGGTCAGCACTTCCAGCGCCTTCATCATGTCGTAGTAGCGCGGGTTGTATTCGCGCTTGAGCACCTGGGCCCGGGACGTGCCGTCTTCGTGAACGACTTCCGGCACGCGGGTCTTCCACTCTTCCGCCACTTCGAAGGTGAAGGTCATGAACGGCGCCGGGTGATCGATCTTGATCATCTGCGGTGCGACGGTGTCGAGCATCGACGGGCAGAAAGGCCTCCAGCGCTCGCGGAACTTGATCTGGTGGTTGATCCGGTCAGCCACGCCGACAGCGCTCGGGCAACCGATGATCGAACGACCGCCCAAGGCCCGCGGACCGAACTCCATGCGGCCCTGGAACCAGGCCACCGGGTTGCCGTCGACCATGATCTTGGCGATGTTTTCCGGCATGTTCTCGAGTTTGCGCCAAACTGGCTTGCTCGGGTGACGGGCGCAGGCAGCGACCACGTCTTCGTTGCTGTAGGACGGGCCGAGGTAGACGTGTTCCATCTTCTCGACCGGCACGCCACGGGCGTGAGACACATAGGCTGCTGCACCGACCGCAGTCCCGGCATCACCGGAAGCAGGCTGCACGAACAATTCTTTCACGTCATCGCGAGCGATGATTTTCTGGTTGAGCTTGACGTTCAAGGCACAGCCGCCGGCGTAGGCCAGCTTGCCAGTTTCCTTGAGCACGTCGCCCAGATAGAAGTCGATCATCTGCAGCGCAATCTTTTCGAACAGCGCTTGCATGCTCGCGGCGTAGTGGATGTACGGCTCGTCGGCGATATCGCCTTCGCGCTTCGGACCCAGCCACTCGATCAGCTTCGGCGAGAAGTAGAAACCCTTGCCCTTCTCTTTATAACGACGCAGGCCGATGACGTTGGCGTAGTCGGTGTTGATCACCAGCTCGCCGTTCTCGAACGAAGCCAGCCGCGAGAAATCGTATTTGCTGGCGTCGCCGTACGGCGCCATACCCATGACCTTGAACTCGCCGTCGAGCATCTCGAAACCGAGGAACTCGGTGATCGCGCCGTACAGGCCGCCGAGGGAGTCCGGATCGAAGAATTCCTTGATCTTGTGAATCTTGCCGTTTTCGCCGTAACCGAAGAAGGTCGTGGCGTACTCACCCTTGCCGTCGATCCCGAGGATCGCGGTTTTCTCTTTGAAACCGGAGCAGTGGTAAGCGCTGGAGGCGTGGGCCAGGTGATGCTCGACCGGTTCGATCTTGATTTTCTTCGGATCGAAGCCCAGTTGCTCGAGGCACCAGACAATCTTGTTGCGATAGCGCTTGTAGCGACGGTTGCCCATCAGGATCGCATCGAGGGCGCGGTCCGGGGCGTACCAGTAACGCTTGGCGTAGTGCCAGCGCGCCTTGCCGAACAGGCTGATCGGCGCGAAGGGAATCGCGACCACGTCTACGTCGGACGGCTTGATGCCTGCCTGTTCAAGGCAGAACTTCGCCGATTCGTAGGGCATGCGGTTCTTTGCATGTTTATCGCGTACGAAGCGCTCTTCCTCAGCCGCCGCGACCAGCTTGCCGTCGATGTACAAGGCTGCGGAAGGATCATGGCTAAGGGCGCCGGACAGGCCAAGAATCGTCAATGCCACAGGGGTCTAGCCTCTTTAGTCTGCATGCAGGCGACAAGCGCCTCAAAAATTGATGTGCCCCTCGCAAGGGGCGAGAGACAGCTAAAGGGCGGGATTATAGCGTAAAAGCGGCGGCAAGCCTCTAGCGGGAAGTGGCAAGCAGCAAGCTCACGCGTTGACAGCAGAAAGACGTCGACATAGGCTCCTGCTCAAATGGACTGGGAGATCCCGGTCGGCGCTATAGCCTCGGTGAGTTCATCGGGGCTTTTCGCTTTCTGAAACAGGGAAAACCTGTTTCAGGACTAGACACATCACCCGCCGGATTACAAAAGCGCTACCCGCGGCCTGCTCGCCAGTAAATACTCAGATTGCCGTCGATAGCCTGGCGGTAAATCGTATAGGGCAAGGAAACGGTGTCCATGACACCCGATAAGGTCAGGTCCAGCAATACGAAGGGGACGAGGACGCCGGTGGGATCAGGCGGGGCATTGAGGATGCAGAAGTCGTAGGCCAGGCCGCTGTAGATGCGGGGAATGGACTGGCAGTAGGTTTTTTGTTTTCGCAGCCCGCGAGTGGCGTCTTCGTCATCCTGCAGCACCGTCAGAGCGGTCCCGCAGCCGGATAGAGCCAGTGAAAAAGTACTGATCGCAACAGCCGTTTTTATGGTCAAGATTTGCCCTCCGTGAACGTCAGGCAAACTAGCATCGTGGCTATTCAGGGCACAGTTCATGGGGTCTGTGGATCATGTAGGACGGTTCACAAGAACTTGTCCTCTTAATCTCGGGTGTCTGCTCTGGCCCCATCGCGAGCAGGCTCGCTCCTACAGGGGCCTGTGTTGAACACATATTTTGTGTACGACGGAGAACCACTGTGGGAGCGAGCCTGCTCGCGATAGGGTCGAAGACCCGATTCAGCCAGCGCCAGAGATGTCTTTGGGCAGACGCTGGTCAATGACCTGATACAGCGCGCTGCTCTCAGGCCAGTTACGCATGAACCGCGCCCGATCCCGTGCATACGCCGGGGCAAAGCTGCCCACAGTGCCATGCTGGCACATCGAATCCAGATCGATCAGCGCCCAGCGATCCTGCTGCCAGAACAGGTTATGGCCCTTGAAATCCCCATGACTGATGCGCTCGCGAATCAGCTCGGCAAACAAATGATCCAGCGCCACCAGCTCGGCCTCGGGCGCATCCCCCCTTTCAACGTACGGCGCAAAGCGTTCGATGATGTCCGGCCCCGGCAGATACTCGGTGATCAAGTACGCCCGGCTGCGCAACCAGAGAAAGCGCTTCTCCAGCAACGCCAGCGGTTTTGGCGTGGCGATACCGAGAAATTCCAGGCGATTGCCTTCGCGCCACGAGTGCCAGGCACGACTCGGGCGCCAGAAGCGTTTGAGCCAGTGCGCAAAGCCTTTGATGTTGTAGCGCTTGATCACCAGCGTCCGACCATCAACCTCGACTTTTCCTACGCTCGCCGCGCCGCCGGTCTTATACAGATGGCCCTGGTCGAGCAAGGCATCGGCCTGTTCCAGCACCGGCAGCATCGCTGCTTCTTCCTCGCGACGAATAGCCCGCAGGCCAAACGCCCCGCGCTGAACGCTGAACAACGTGCATTCACGGCCCGCCTTGATCAGGTAGTCCTTCAAGCGCCAGCTGCGAACCTTGTCGATCTGCTTCTGCAACGCTTCCATCGGCAACGCGTGTTCACCATTGCTCAGCAGGTAATACACCAGCAACTCTTCGGTGAACGGCTCCAGCGACTTGGGCAACTGGGCGAAAAATACGCCGAGGTTTTCCAGGACTTTCTGCCGTGACAGCGGCTGGCCCGGGGTTTCAGCACAGACGCCGCCGCCATCGATCAGGTACAACCGGCCTCGCTGACGCAAGAGATTGTCCAGATGCAGGTCTTCCTGCCAGAGCCCCTTGCGATGCATTTGGCCAATGGCGCCTAACGCCTCGGCCAGCACGGCACCTTGCATATCCGCCAGCACCGGCAGATGTTCGACTTTTTTCCAGGTATCCCCCAGGCTCTCGGCGCCTTCGAGGAAATCGAACAGCAGCCAGCCGCCCTCGCCCTCGTTCAAACCGTCCGCCAGCAGCTGTGGCGTGGTCAGGCCTTGATCGGCGAGCAAACGCACGCCGTACCGCTCACGCTGAAAATGCCGCGCCGCTTTGCTGCCGACCAACAACTTGGCCAGCACCGGACGGCCGCGCCATACGCCTGCACCAACGTAACGCTGCCCCGGCAACACGCGCAGCAGACTCAGCAGCTGCAACTCGGCGGGACCGGCGGCATCGGCCAGCGAAATGCTCAGCGGCAGGCTCGGGCTGCGACCGGCGTTTTTCAGTTCAGACAAGCGCATCAGCGCGTCTCCTTGCGACTGCGTCGCGCGGTCAGGCGCGAAACCCAACTGTCCACCAGCGAACTGTCCCGTGGCTGATCCACGTAGACCGCCAGCAATTCGCGCAACTGCGCTTCGGTCCACTCCGGCGCACGACGCAGCAACGGTTCCAGATCCTTGATCCGGTCACGCTGACCGAACAGCAACGGCCGGGTTTTTTCCAGGTCGATCAACTGCGCCTGATAACCGTCGCCCGTGGCCTGCAGAAAAATGTGTTTGGGGTAGAAACACCCGTGAAGCTGGCGCACGCCGTGCAGGCGCCGCGCCAGTTCGCCACAGGCTTTCATAATGGCCACGTGCTGCGCTTCGCTCAGGTCCGACCAGCGCTGCAACAGCGAATCCAGGTCATCCCAACCGTCCAGCGCACGGGTCAGCAGAACCGCCCGCACTTCCCCGTCGACTTTGCGCTCACCAAAAAACGCCGCCTGCAGCGCCGGTATGCCCAGCTTCTGATAACGACTGATGTTACGAAACTCGCGGGCAAAACTCGGCTCGCCGAACGGCGCATGGAAGGTGCGCGTCAGGTAGTTGCTCTGGCGCTTGAGGTAGTAGCCATGACCTTCCAGATCCAGCCGAAACACGCTGCTCCAGCCACCACCGACGGTGTTGGGCTCATCCACTGCGTCGAGCTGCTTGGCCCACAGTGCGTCGAACGTGCCGAGGCCATGACGCTCAAGCAGCGCACGGTCTTCAGCGGCCAGGAAATCAGTCATTCGCGTCCCTCGAAAAATCTCACCACGTGCCGGATGCGTTTCTTGTCGTCGGCATTCAGCCGGTCACGCTGGCGGTATTGCAGGTAAAAGCGCAGGCGCTGGGTCGCCGACAGGTGATATTTCGCCACTTTGTCGAGGCAGGCCAGGTCCTTCGTAATCCTGTACTTGAGCCAGAAGCCGCGCCAGAAATCGCCGTTGGGGCAATCGATCAGGAACAGCTTGGCGTCATCGTCGATCAGCAGGTTGCGCCACTTCAAATCGTTATGGGTGAACCGGTTGTCGTGCATGGTCCGGGTGTAACCGGCCAGCTGACGACTGACGGTATCGACCCAGACGCGGTCCGCCAGCTTCGGATCGTGACGGTCGGCGAGGGCCGACAAGTCTTCGGTGTTGGGCAGTTCACGGGTGATCATCGCGCCACGGGCATACGCCGCGCCACGCCGCTCCAGGCCCCAGGCAACCACTTCAGCGGTCGGAATGCCCCACTTGGCGAAGCGCTTGAGGTTCTGCCATTCAGCCTTGACCCGTGGTTTGCCCAAGTAACGGCGCAGACCTTTGCCGGCGCCGCTGTAGCGCTTGACGTAGTAATTGACGCCGTTGCGATTGACCCGGATAACCTCGGACAGCGGGTCACGGGTCAGGCGTTCGCCCTGAAGCGCAAACACCGCTTCCAGGCTGCCAAAATCTTCCGCCAGATCGCTGTAATCAGGTTCCAGCTTCCAACCGGGCATCAGAGCGCATCCCCGTATCGCTGTTTACGGTCGTAGAGTTTGTTGGCCTTGCCTTCGAGCCAGGCAAGCAATCCAGCTTCCTCGCCCAGAATCTGGCGCAGCGGCTGCTGGAAGTAGCCCTTCAGGAAGCGCAGCTTGTCGCGCCTGGTCAGGCCGATGTCCAGTGCCGAAAAGTACAGCGCCGCCAGATCCTTGTTGCGCCAGCGCTGAGTGATCGCCGGGCGGGTCTGGGCGCGGTGCAGGTCGATCACCGAGAGCTTGAAGTCATCAGCCGTCACCGGTTTGTCGGTGTGCAGCAGGAAGTGGCAGATGTAGCAGTCGCGGTGGTTGACCCCCGCGCGGTGCATCATGCCGGTCATGCGTGCGACTTCGGCGATCAGCGCGCGCTTGAGTCTGGGCTCGGGCGGGTTCTTGATCCAGTCGATGCTGAAGTCTTCGAGGCTGACGGTGGGCGCCAGTTCTTCGGTGACGATAAACGAGTGCTGATCCGCCGGGTTGCTGCCCTTCTCGCCATAAGCCACGGCGGTCATGGTGGGCACGCCGACTTCTTTCAAGCGTTGAATGGCTTTCCATTCCTGCCCCGCGCCGAGCACCGGCAGTTTGGCGGTCAGCAGATTCTTGAAAATCTCACCCCAGCCGATGCCGCGGTGGATTTTCACAAAAAAACCATTGCCGTTCACTTCAGTGCGCAAGGTCCGGCGCGCTTCCAGCTCACGGTAAACCTCGCCCTGCAAGCCTTCGACTTCGGTGAACGCATCGCGTCCGGCCCAAAGGCTCTTGAACGGTTCAGCCAGCATCAACTTCATTAAGCGTGCTCCGCCAGAATCACATCGGCCGCGTGCTGCGGCATGCTGTAGAGGTCGGCCGTCTCAGCGAAGGCCAGACCGTTGCGGCTCCAGGCCGCCCGTGCTTGAGTGTCGTTCAACATGCCGGTCAGGTACTGGGTCAGTTGCGCCTGATCGAATGGCTCGTCCAGCACCAGCCCGGCGTCGGCCTCGGCGATGTAATGGGCGTAACCACAGACCGCGCTCACCAGCACCGGCAACCCGGCCACCAGGGCTTCGAGCAATACGGTCCCGGTGTTTTCGTTGTACGCCGGGTGGATCAACAGGTCGGCACCGAGCAGGAAACGCGGGATATCGCTGCGGCCCTTGAGGAACGTCACGTTGTCGCCGAGCCCTAAAGTGACGCTCTGCATCTGGAATAATTTGGGGTCATCCTGGCCAATTACAAACAGCCTGGTGCGTTTCTTCAGATCAGCGGGCAATGCGGCCAGCGCCTTGAGGCTGCGATCGACACCCTTGGTCTTGAACCCGGAGCCGATCTGCACCAGCAGCAATTCATCGTCTTTAAGGTTGAACTCGCGACGGAATTCAGCGCGAATCCCGGCAGCATTGGCCGGCGCGCGACGGTCTTGGGAAATACCCGGCGGGAGCAAATGAAAGCGTTCCAGCGGCGTGTCGTAATGCTTGATGAACAGCGGCTGCTGGACTTCGGAGATCATCAGTATTTCAGTCTTGGCGTCCTTGGCGAACACCGCGCGCTCGTACTCGGCGAAGTGCCGGTAGCGGCCCCAGCGACGGTACAGCGAGTTGCGCAGGTTCTGCGCCTTGTCTTCGAAACAGCCGTCGGCGGCGTAGTAAACGTCGAGGCCCGGCATCTTGTTGAAACCGATCAGACGGTCCACGGGACGCTTGGCCAGGTCCGCTTCCATCCACTCGCTGAGCTTCTCGTTGCGCCGATGGTTGAAGAACGCCTTGACCGGCGCCACCAGCACTTCGAAACCCGGCGGGACATCGCCTTCCCAGATCAGCGTGTAGACGCGAATCTGATGGCCGCGCTGCTGACATTCCAGGGCGATGCGCATGAAATCGCGCTGCAAGCCCCCGAACGGAAAGTACTTGTACAAGACGAATGCCAATTGCATCAGCGCAGCTCCTCAGCCAGTAACAACGTGCTCAGTCGGGTCGCGACACGCTCGGGATTCAGACGCGTGAAGCACAGGGGCCACTCGCGTTTCAGGTCGAACTGACGGGCATCTTCGGCCGTCGGTTGATAGGTGCATTTCTTTTGCAGGCACGGTGCGCAGGGGAAATCGCTGGCGATGTGAATCTGCGCCTTGCCGTAGGCACCGGTCAGGCCTGGATTGGTCGGGCCGAACAGCGACAGGGTCGGTACGTCGAGCGCGGCGGCCAAGTGACCGAGGCCTGTGTCGACTGCCACGCAGGCCTGAGCGCCGGCCAATACTTTGCCAACACCGGCCAGGTTCAGTTTGGGCAGCACTTCGACATGCCGGAACCCGGCAGCGATGCGTTCGGCCCGGGCCTTCTCGACCGGATTGCCCCACGGCAGCTTCACGGCGACGCCGAGATAGCCAACGCGCTCGGCCAGTTCGCGCCAATAGGCTTCCGGCCAGTGTTTGGTGTCCCATGTGGTGCCGTGCAGAAACAGCACGTAAGGATTCTTGCGCGGCAGTTCCACCAGGCGTTCGACGTTCAGGCCGTAATCGCCCAGGCCTTTGGGCAGGTCATAGCCCAGCGCCAGGGCGAACAATTGACGTACTCGCTCGACCGCGTGTTGTCCACGGCCCACGGCCAGGCGACGGGAATAGAAACGTGCGGCGATGGGTTCGCGCGCCGAGTCCTTGTCGAGTCCTGCGACCGGTGCTTTGACATAGCGCGTCAGCCAGGCGCTTTTCAGCAGGCCCTGAGCGTCGATCACCAGATCGTATGGGGTGGCGCGAACGCTTTGCTTGAAGCGCTTCCACTCGCCACTCTTGATCGTTTGCCAAAGGTTCTTGCGCCAGCGACGGATGGCCACCGGAATCACCTTGCCCACGGCCGGGTGCCAGGTCGGGATTTCGGCAAAGCCTTCTTCCACCACCCAGTCGAACGTGATGCCGGGGATCGCCCGCGCCGCGTCGGTCAACGCCGGCAACGCGTGAATCACGTCGCCCAGCGAAGAAGTCTTGATCAGCAGAACGCGCAAACTATTTGACCTCGACCACAGTGCCCTGCAACCGCTGCAAGGCTTCGTTCACCGCTTGCGGCATGAGCTGGCGCAGGCAGTTGTAATGACCGAAACGGCAAGTGCGATCGAAGCACGGGCTGCAGTCGAGGCCCAGGCGTACGATTTCGACGTGCTCGGCCAGAGGTGGCGTGAACCCCGGAGATGTCGAGCCGTAGACCGCTACCAACGGACGGTTCAACGCCGCGGCGACGTGCATCAGGCCGGAGTCGTTGGACACCACCGAATCGGCGCAGGACATCAAGTCGATGGCTTCCGCCAGGGAAGTGCCACCGCTGAGGTTCACCGACTCTTCACGCAAACCGGGAATCAGCCGCGCGCGGATGTCTTCGCCGACCGCGTGATCGTTTTTCGAGCCGAACAACCAGACTTGCCAGCCCTCGCGGATCTTCGCTTCGGCGACCTTGGCGTAATGCTCGGACGGCCAGCGCTTGGATTCGCCGAACTCGGCACCGGGGCACAGGGCCAACACCGGACGGTCGAGGGTCAGGCCGAACTTGGCCAGTGCCGCCTCGCGGGTGACCGGATCGATCTGCAGGCTCGGTCGTGGATACGGCTTTGGCAGTTCGGCATCGCGCTCATAAGCCAGCGCCATGAAGCGCTCGATCATCAGCGGATAACGATCTTTATCCAGCGTGCGCACGTCATTGAGCAGGCCGTAGCGGAACTCGCCACGCCAGCCGGTGCGTTTCGGGATACCGGCGAAGAACGGCACCAGCGCCGACTTCAAGGAGTTTGGCAGCAGGATCGCCTGGTCGTACTGGCCGGCCAGGGATTTGCCGATGCGCCGACGCGTCGCCAGCTCGAGGGCGCCGTGACCGAGCGGAAAGCTCAAGGCCTGACGGACTTCGGGCATGCGCTCCAGGATCGGCCGGCTCCACTCGGGGGCCAGGACGTCGATTTCGCATTGCGGGTGGCGTTGCTTGAGACACTGAAACAGTGTCTGCGCCATCACCATGTCACCGACCCAACTGGGCCCAACGATCAGAATTTTCATGTGGTTTCCATAAACGAACCGGGGAGGCATACGCCTCCCCGCCTCGAGAATCCAGCACCCGCAGCCTTGGCTGTCAGGTCATTTGGACGAGCCGGTTGGGGCTCATCGGATCAATTTCATACACATCAATATCAATCAGCATAAAACTCTGTGGCGAGGGAGCTTGCTCCCGCCGGGCTGCGAAGCAGCCCCAAAACCTGCTACTGAATTTCATCTGGCAAACCGCGCCGACTGGGTTACGACTGCTTCGCAGCCGAGCGGGAGCAAGCTCCCTCGCCACAAAAGCCCGCCACGTCCCGAGTCAGCTTCAGCTTAGCCCCAACTCTTTCCAGATCCGCAATACCTGCCGGCGCTCATCTACAAACTGGTCACCCGGTATCACCCCGGCGTCCTTCTGCAAGGCCTGCCGGTGCGCGGCGGAGCGGTAGGCTTTGTAGGCCTCGCGCAACAGGCTGGCGTCTTCGGCGGGCATCAGCCCTTCGTGTTCCAGCTCTTCCAGAATGCGGATGTTGTCTGTCCAGCGCAGCAATGGCGGGTGTGTTTCGGACCACGCCAGGGCCGCGTATTGCACCATAAATTCAATATCGACGATACCTCCGGCGTCCTGCTTGAGATCGAACGGCGCCGTGGCCTCGAAGGCATTTGCCGCGGTGCCGGCCGCGGTGCTCTTGCTGCCAAGGTTATCGCGCATCTTGGCGCGCATCTCGCTCACCTCCTGGCGCAAAGTCGCCAGGTCCCGTGGTTTGCCCAATATCGCCGCGCGGACCTTCTCGAACGCCAGGCCAACATCTTTGCTGCCCACCAGCACCCGCGCCCGTACCAGCGCCTGATGTTCCCAGGTCCAGGCTTCGTTCTCCTGATACCGGGCAAACGCCCCGACCGAGCTCACCAGCAACCCCGAGGCACCGGAAGGTCGCAGACGCATATCGACTTCATACAACTGACCGGAGTTGGTCTGGGTGGTAATCAAATGAATGATCCGCTGCCCCAACCGGGTGAAAAATTGCGCGCCGTCGATGGGTTTCGCCCCGTCAGTCTCGGCCTGCGGATCGCCGTCATGGATGAAAACCAGGTCCAGGTCCGAACCATGCCCCAATTCCAGCCCGCCGACTTTCCCATAACCGACAATGATGAAGCCCGGATCGCACAAGGTGCCGTCGGTGCGCAGTGGCGTGCCGTATTTGGCCACGGTTTGGCGCCAGGCCAGCGCCAGCACTTGTTCGAGGATCGCTTCAGCGAGCCAGGTCAGGTAATCGCTGACTTTCATCAACGGCAGGCTGCCGGCGATTTCCGAGGCAGCGACCCGCAACCGGTGCGCCAGTTTGAAGTGACGCAGGGCTTCCATTTGCTGTTCGAGGTCGTCTTCGGGAATCCGCGTCAGGCGCTCGCGCAACTCGGCGGCCAACTCCGGCGCCATGGGCGGCTTGAACAACCGGCCTTCGTTGAGCAATTCGTCGAGCAGCAGCGGGAAGCGGGTGATTTGCTCAGCGATCCACGGACTTGCCGCGCATAACGTCAGTAAACGCCGCAGCGCGCCGGGGTTCTCGGTCAGCAACACCAGATACGCCGAGCGACGGGCCACCGCTTCCACCAGCGGTAGCACGCGTTCCAGCACCAGATCCGGATTGGCATGCTCGACCGCCTGAGCCAGCAACCGCGGAATGAACGCATCGAGGCGCTCGCGCCCCAAGCGTTGCATCGCGCGCAATTGCGGGCTGTTGCGCAAACCGGCCAACGCCTTCAAGGCCTTGGTGGCATCGGCAAAACCGCCCTCCTCCAACTGGCGGCAAGCGGCCTCTTCATCCTGGGCTTCTTCCCAAAGCGGCAGCCATTCACCGCCGACCACCACTTCGCTTTCGGTGCCTTCCTCTTCATCGGGGTCGGCGATCACCTGACCAAAGTGCCAGGCCACGCGGCCGCGCCAATACATCAGCTGCTCATGGAAAGCCTCCCAGTCAGCGAAGCCCAACATAAAGGCAATGCGCGCCTGATCCTGGGCGCCGTCCGGCAGCATCTGGGTCTGGCGGTCGGCAATCGCCTGGATCGCGTGCTCGGTGTAACGCAGGAATTCGTAGCCTTCGCGCAGTTCGCTGACCACCGCCGGCGGCAAATACCCCTGACCTTCCAGGGTGCTCAGCACTTTTAATAGAGGACGTTGCTGCAGGCTCAAGTCGCGACCGCCGTGGATCAGCTGAAACGCCTGGGCGATAAATTCAACTTCGCGAATGCCGCCCGACCCAAGCTTGATGTTGTCGGCCATGCCCTTGCGCCGCACTTCCTGCTGGATCAGTTGCTTCATGGTGCGCAGCGCTTCGATCGCCGAGAAATCGAGGTAACGTCGGTAAACGAACGGGCGCAGCATTTCTTGCAGTTGCGCGCCGGCCACTTGATCGCCGGCCACCACCCGCGACTTGATCATCGCGTAGCGCTCCCAGTCGCGGCCCTGGTCCTGGTAATACTGTTCAAGCGCGTTGAAGCTCAGCACCAGCGCGCCGGCAGAGCCGTAAGGCCGCAGGCGCATGTCGACGCGGAACACAAAACCGTCGACGGTCATCGGGTCCAGTGCCTTGATCAGGCGCTGGCCGAGGCGAATGAAAAATTCCTGGTTATCCAGCGAGCGTTTCACCCCGACGGTTTCGCCGCCCTCGGGGTAGGCGAAGATCAGGTCGATGTCCGACGACAGGTTGAGTTCCACGGCGCCGAGTTTGCCCATGCCGAGGATGACCATTTGCTGCGGCTCGCCACTGCGCCGGCCGGTCGGCACACCGAACTGCTGGCAATGCCGCGCGTACAACCACTGATAGGCCTGATCGATGCTCGCATCGGCCATGTCCGAGAGGTCGCGGCAGGTCTGGATCAGGTCGGCCTGGCGAGTCAGGTCACGCCAGATGATCCGCACTTGATGACGGGTGCGCTGACGGCGCAGGACACGACCTAGCTCGTCTTCGGTTTCAGCCGCATTCACCGCCGCCGCGATCTGTCCGCACAGCTCGCCGGGCGCAAAGCTGCGGTCCAGTTCGCCGGACTGCACCAGCGTCAGCAACATCAAAGGGTCACGCACACACTGTTCGGTCACGAAGTCGCTGGCGGCGGTGACGCGGGCGAATTGCGCCCAGCGCTCAGGCGTCCAGGCAGACAGGCCATGGTCGTTTTCCAGTTCGGCCACGGCGGTGCGGAACGACTGCTCGGCACGGGTGACAAACGGCAGGAGAATGCCGGGCAGTTCGGCAAGCACAGGGAGGCTCATGGTCTATCCTTGATCGGCGTGTAGAGGGCGGCATGTAGTGAATTTTCAAATCGCACTACGTGATCGACTGTCGAACAAAGGTTAGAAATAGCTGAAATTTCTTTGTTTTTGGCAGACAGCATCAAGCTTTCACCTTTTTCGGTTGGCAAAAGACCAACCTTAACGATTATTCTCACAACGCAGCCGGAGGCCACAAGCCGCTCATCTGTAGTTTTACTACTCGTATATACATCCAGATAGCTGAAATGCCCGATGATTTGTAGTAAAACTACACGCCGCCGGAACCTACCACTCGGCAATCCAAGAATTTATATCGTCTGCCCACAAGGCCAGTCGCAAACTCAGGCAACCGATTCTGGAAGCCTTTCCGCCCTGGAGCAAGCCATGCAAGACCTCGATCCCGTCGAAACCCAGGAATGGCTGGACGCCCTGGAATCGGTTCTCGACAAAGAAGGCGAAGACCGCGCTCACTATCTGATGACCCGTATGGGTGAACTCGCAACCCGCAGCGGTTCGCAGTTGCCTTATGCCATCACAACGCCATACCGCAACACCATTCCCGTAACCCACGAAGCACGCATGCCTGGCGACCTGTTCATGGAACGCCGCATTCGCTCGTTGGTGCGCTGGAACGCGATGGCCATGGTGATGCGTACGAACCTGAAAGATTCTGACCTGGGCGGTCACATCTCCAGCTTCGCCTCCAGCGCCACCCTGTACGACATCGGCTTCAACTATTTCTTCCAGGCCCCGACCGACGAACACGGCGGCGACCTGATCTACTTCCAGGGCCACACCTCGCCAGGCGTTTATGCCCGCGCGTTCATGGAAGGCCGCATCACCGAAGACCAGATGAACAACTTCCGCCAGGAAGTCGACGGTCAGGGCCTCTCGTCCTATCCGCACCCTTGGCTGATGCCTGATTTCTGGCAGTTCCCGACCGTATCCATGGGTCTGGGCCCGATCCAGGCGATCTACCAGGCACGCTTCATGAAGTACCTGGAAGCCCGTGGCTTCATCCCTGAAGGCAAGCAGAAAGTCTGGTGCTTCCTGGGCGACGGCGAGTGCGACGAGCCGGAATCCCTGGGCGCGATCTCGCTGGCTGGCCGCGAGAAGCTCGACAACCTGATCTTCGTCATCAACTGCAACCTGCAGCGCCTCGACGGCCCGGTTCGCGGCAATGGCAAGATCATCCAGGAACTCGAAGGCGTGTTCCGCGGTGCTCAGTGGAACGTGACCAAAGTCATCTGGGGCCGTTTCTGGGACCCACTGCTGGCCAAAGACGTCGACGGTATCCTGCAACGTCGCATGGACGAAGTCATCGACGGCGAGTACCAGAACTACAAAGCCAAAGACGGCGCGTTCGTGCGTGAACACTTCTTCAACTCGCCAGAACTCAAGGCGATGGTTGCTGATCTGTCCGACGACGAGATCTGGAAACTCAACCGTGGCGGCCACGACCCGTACAAGGTCTACGCGGCGTACCACGAAGCGGTCAACCACAAAGAACAACCAACCGTCATCCTGGCCAAGACCATCAAGGGTTATGGCACCGGTGCCGGCGAAGCGAAGAACACCGCGCACAACACCAAGAAGGTTGATGTTGAAAGCCTGAAGCTGTTCCGCGACCGTTTCGATATTCCTGTGCGCGACGAAGAGCTGGAAAACCTGCCGTTCTTCAAGCCAGAACCAAACAGCGCCGAAGCCCGCTACCTGAGCGAGCGCCGCACTGCACTGGGCGGTTTCGTGCCACAGCGCCGCGCGCAAAGTTTCAGCGTGCCGACTCCGTCCCTCGATACCCTCAAGGCCATTCTTGATGGTTCGGGCGACCGTGAAATCTCCACCACCATGGCCTTCGTGCGGATCCTCGCGCAGCTGGTCAAGGACAAGGAAATCGGCCCGCGCATCGTTCCGATCATCCCGGACGAAGCCCGTACTTTCGGTATGGAAGGCATGTTCCGCCAGTTGGGCATCTACTCGTCCGTCGGCCAGCTCTACGAGCCAGTCGATAAAGACCAGGTGATGTTCTACAAGGAAGACAAGAAGGGCCAGATCCTCGAAGAAGGCATCAACGAAGCGGGCGCCATGAGCTCCTTCATCGCTGCCGGTACTTCGTACTCCAGCCACAACCAGCCAATGCTGCCGTTCTACATTTTCTACTCGATGTTCGGCTTCCAGCGTATCGGCGACCTGGCCTGGGCTGCCGGCGACAGCCGTACCCGTGGCTTCCTGATCGGCGGCACCGCAGGCCGGACCACGCTGAACGGCGAAGGCCTGCAACACGAAGACGGTCACAGCCACATCCTGGCTGGTACCATCCCGAACTGCCGCACCTTTGATCCAACCTACGGCTACGAGCTGGCGGTGATCATTCAGGACGGCATGAAGAAGATGACCGAAGAACAGCAGGACATCTTCTATTACATCACCGTGATGAACGAGTCCTATCAGCAGCCAGCCATGCCGGCCGGTGTCGAGGAAGGCATCGTCAAGGGCATGTACCTGCTCGAGGAAGACACCCGCGAAGCGGCGCACCACGTACAGCTGATGGGCTCCGGCACCATCCTGCGTGAAGTCCGTGAAGCGGCGAAGATTCTGCGTGAAGAGTTCAACGTTGCCGCCGACGTCTGGAGCGTTACCAGCTTCAACGAACTGCGTCGCGATGGCCTGGCCGTCGAGCGCACCAACCGTCTGCACCCGGGCCAGAAGCCTAAACTGAGCTATGTCGAAGAGTGCCTGAACGGCCGTAAAGGTCCGGTCATCGCGTCTACCGACTACATGAAGCTGTTCGCTGAGCAAATTCGTCAGTGGGTCCCGTCCAAGGAATTCAAAGTCCTGGGCACCGACGGTTTCGGCCGCAGTGACAGCCGCAAGAAGCTGCGTCACTTCTTCGAAGTCGACCGTCATTTCGTGGTGTTGGCAGCCCTGGAAGCCTTGGCTGACCGTGGTGATATCGAACCTAAGGTGGTGTCTGAAGCCATCGCCAAGTTCGGGATCAACCCGGAAAAACGCAACCCACTGGACTGCTGAGGAGACACTCTGTGAGCGAACTCATTCGCGTACCTGACATCGGCAGCGGTGAAGGTGAAGTAATTGAACTGTTTGTGAAGGTCGGCGACCGTATCGAAGCCGAACAGAGCATCCTGACGCTGGAATCGGACAAGGCGAGCATGGAAGTCCCTGCTCCCAAGGCCGGCATCGTCAAAAGCCTGAAAGTGAAGCTGGGCGATCGCCTGAAAGAAGGCGACGAACTGCTGGAGCTGGAAGTCGAAGGAGCCGCTGATGCGGCCCCTGCGGCTGCACCGGCTGCCAAAGCTGAAGAGAAACCGGCTGCCGCTCCTGCCGCCGCTGCTCCAGCGCCAGCCGCCGCACCTGCTGCCGCTTCGGTTCAGCAAGTGCACGTGCCGGATATCGGTTCGGCGGGCAAGGCCCAGATCATCGAGATCCAGGTCAAGGTCGGCGACACCGTCGAGGCTGATCAGTCGCTGATCACCCTGGAATCCGACAAGGCGAGCATGGAAATCCCATCGCCTGCCGCTGGCGTGGTCAAGGCCATCAGCGTCAAGCTCAACGACGAAGTCGGCACCGGCGACCTGATCCTGGACCTGGAAGTGGCGGGTGCTGCGGCCCCTGCTGCGGCCGCGCCAGCTCAAGCCGCTGCGCCTGTTGCTGCTCCGGCACCTGCCGCTGCAGCCCCGGCTGCACCGGTTGCCGACAGTGTTCAAGACATTCATGTCCCGGACATCGGTTCGTCGGGCAAGGCCAAGATCATCGAAGTGCTGGTCAAGGCAGGCGACACCGTCACTGCCGACCAGTCGCTGATCACCCTGGAATCCGACAAGGCGAGCATGGAAATTCCATCGCCTGCCGCTGGCGTGGTGGAAAGCGTTTCCATCAAGCTGGATGACGAAGTCGGTACCGGCGACCTGATCCTGAAGCTGAAAGTCAAAGGGGCTGCTCCGGCCGCTGCTCCAGCTCCAGCCGCTGCTGCTGCACCGAGCGCTCCTGCTCCGGCCGCCGCGGCGCCTGCTGCTCCGGCACCTGCCGCACCTGCCGCTGCACCGGCCAAGCCGGGCGCCAAGGTTCACGCTGGCCCGGCTGTACGCCAACTGGCTCGCGAGTTCGGCGTCGAGCTGAACGCCGTCGGCGCCAGTGGCCCGCACGGTCGCATCCTGAAAGAAGACGTGCAGGTTTACGTCAAAGCCATGATGCAGAAGGCCAAGGAAGCACCGGCCGCCGCAGCTGGCGTAACCGGCGGCGCCGGCATTCCGCCGATTCCGGTCGTGGACTTCAGCCGCTTCGGTGAAACCGAAGAAGTGCCGATGACTCGCCTGATGCAGATCGGCGCGTCGAGCCTGCATCGCAGTTGGCTGAACATTCCGCACGTGACTCAGTTCGATTCGGCTGATATCACCGACCTGGAAGCGTTCCGTGTTGCTCAGAAAGCCGTTGCAGAGAAGGCCGGCGTCAAGCTGACCATCCTGCCGCTGCTGCTCAAGTCCTGCGCGCACCTGCTCAAGGAACTGCCGGACTTCAACAGTTCGCTGGCACCCAGCGGCAAGGCGATCATTCGCAAGAAGTACGTGAACATCGGCTTCGCCGTCGACACCCCTGAAGGCCTGCTGGTACCGGTCATCAAGAACGTCGACCAGAAGAGCCTGTTGCAACTGGCAGCCGAAGCCGCTGCGCTGGCCGCCAAGGCCCGCGACAAGAAGCTCACCGCTGACGACATGCAAGGCGCCTGCTTCACCATTTCCAGCCTCGGCCACATTGGCGGCACCGGCTTCACGCCGATCGTCAACGCGCCGGAAGTGGCGATCCTCGGTGTTTCCAAGGCAACCATCCAGCCAGTCTGGGATGGCAAAGCCTTCCAGCCGAAACTGATGCTGCCGCTGTCGCTGTCCTACGATCACCGCGTGATCAACGGCGCCGCTGCTGCACGCTTCACCCAGCGTCTGAGCAGCCTGCTGGCGGACATCCGCACCATCTTGCTGTAACACCGGCCGGCCCTCCTTCACCGGAGGGCCTGTCGCGTTCCTCGTTTTCCGAGCGCCACGCTCGTACCTCAACCCCGCCAATTTGGCGGGGCTTTTTTTGCCTTGAATAAAGTAATTTCCTACAGTCGTGGCTTACATCACCCACAACTCACGGCGACTTTCGCTCGATATTTTTTGCTATTTAATAACTAGGCTTAGTTCGACGGAGTTTTCTTATACACACTGAAAACCTCATTGCTTAGTTAGCGTTATTTCGAACGGATTCGAACATGTTTAAACCGACTGTCGGCCCTATTATTGGCCACACTACAACTAACCACGTACGTATTTTCCTGCGCGGCGAACTTCAAGAAAATTCATTGGTATTTGCCGGCGTTCGTTATCGGCACATTGGAGAAGAGCGTTGGTCGCAAGGCGTCTTTACCAAACTGTCTATCTTGCGTGACATGTCCGATGTGATTGCACTGAAAAACCTCGCCACCGACACCGTGTACGAATACCAGGCCGGATGGTTCAGTCCCATGAGCCCGGTGCATACCGTGGAAACCGTCCAGGAACTGCCGCTGCAATGGCCACGAGAGACTTATCGCTTTCGCACCCGGTCCAGCAAAGCCGGCATTGCGCGAGCGTACATTGTCGGTTCATGCCGCTATCTGCGCCTGACAGCGGGTGTGGCCATCGCCCCCCAGGCCGGCGACCGGATTTTTGCCGCGATCACCGAACTCGCGCAGCGGGCGGAACCACCCATCAGCGCGATGCTGATGACGGGCGATCAAATCTACGTGGATGACTTGAACGTCATTGCGCCCGACCGGGAATACAAGGAAATACTCAGCAAGTATCGCGCGGCCTTTTCTCAGCCGAATATCACCAGATTAATGTCCAATATTTCGACTTATATGATCCTCGACGACCATGAAATAGAAGACAACTGGCCTGCCAACGAGAGCAAGGCCGATGCTTATTTATATAAGAACGCCATGGCAGCCTATGAGATATATCAGGCCAGCCACAGCCCGGCGCATACCTTATTAGCCAATGGACAATTAAGCCCAAAGCTTGAACGGTATTGGTATCAGTTCGCCGAGGGCGATATTGAATGGTTTGTCACCGACAGCCGGACCCGTCGCAATCTGTCGCCCGATGATCGACGCATCCTCGACGAAGATCAGGAACAGGCGCTGTGTAAATGGCTGATCCACAGCCCGGCCCGGGTCAAGTTCGTGGTTACCAGCGTGATGTTCTACCCCGACCGCAAACTCAACGGGGATGACGCCTGGAAAGCCTTCCCGGAACAACGCCTACGGCTGCTGGAGACGATTCGTACGCATCGCATCAAGAACGTCATCTTCGTTTCCGGCGATGTCCACGGCTCTCTGACCAGCCGACTGACCCACAGCGAGGATCCGGACTTCGAAGTACACACCATCGTGTCGTCACCCCTGTGCAACAGCAAACTGCTGCCGTATGCCTCCGCATCAGCCTTCATTCTCGATCAGGCACTGGCACGAACCGCTGCGGGAGACTATCGACATGAATTGACCAGCGAGGTGGTCAGCGAAGACAACTTCGCCCATCTGGTGGTGGATCGGGAGCAGATTCAGGTCAATTACCACGACCGCAATGGAAAGCGCCTGCAATCGATCAGCATCCCGTTGCGCTAAGGCACTGAGGCCAAATGCATTAGTTTTCGGCTCTTGCTGGAGAAATCTTCGCCCCTGCCGACATATTCTTATAGCACTTGGCCTTCATGTCTCTTGTCAGTCAGTGTCGCAATGATGCAACCTTGCCGCAGGCAACAGTAAAGAGGGCGAGAGCCCGGCGCGATCAGCACATTCGAAGCGAGTTTCCCTCAATGAAAAGCCAACCCGATGCCGCCAGCCGTATGGTGGCCGAGGTAGTGACGCAATTGCCTGTGCCCTCGCGGCTCGGCATGCTGCGTTTCGAACGGCTGAATGAAGCTAGCTGGGCACTGCTGTTTCTCGATCCCAATTGCGAACGACAGTTTGGTCTGCCGGCCGTGGAGCTTTGTGCCCTGGTCGACTCACCTTACGCCAGCCTGATGGAGCCCGAAGCGCGCTATCAGCTGCACGACGCGATTCAGCAGCAACTCAGCGACGGCCCGCATTACCTGATCCGCTACAAGCTGCACACCGCCAAGGGCTCCCTGAGCCTGCTCGAGCTCGGCGAAGCCTACCGCCAACACAATCGACACCTGCTGCGCGGCTACCTGATGGTCGTGGACGGCTTGTTCGAGGGTGAACCGCTGCTGCCGTCGCTGGACCTGGAAACGCAGAACTCGCGCCTGCAAATCGCCTTGGAGCTCAATCAGCGCGCCCAGCTGGAACAACTGCAGCACCTGGACCGGGTGCGCGCCCAGCAAGACTTGATTCTGCTGCTGACCCGCCAGCGCTACAGCACCAACAATTCCCTGCAAGAAGCCGCCGAACTGATCACCCGTAGCGCGTGCGATATCTACGAAATCGATTGCGCCAGCCTGTGGAACCTCGAAGGCTCGCTGCTGGTGCCGATCTCGGCCTATCACCGCGCCTCCGGGGATTACCAACTGCCGGACCCGATCGACGTCAGCGGCTTCCCCGATTACCTCGACGCCTTGCACAGCAGCCGCGCCATCGACGCCCACAACGCCATGCGCGACCCACGCACCCGGGAAATGGCCGAGAGCCTGCGCCCGCGCGATGTGAACGCGATGCTCGACGCCAGTATTCGTGTCGACGGCCAGGTGGTCGGCGTGCTGTGCCTGGAACAGACCGGCGCGACTCGCGCCTGGCAGTCGGATGAAATCGCCTTCGCTGGCGAGTTGGCCGATCAGTTCGCTCAGGTCATCAACAATCACAACCGCCGCACCGCCACCAGTGCCCTGCATTTGTTCCAGCGTGCGGTCGAGCAAAGCGCCAACGCCTTTTTGCTGGTCAATTGCGATGGCGTGGTGGAATACGTCAACCCGAGCTTCACGGCGATCACCCAGTACACCACCGAAGAAGTCCACGGCCAGCGCCTGTCGGAACTGCCGGCACTGGAAAACCTCAGCGAGCTGCTGTTCGACGCGCCCTCGGCGCTGGCCAAGAGCAACAGTTGGCAGGGCGAGTTCAAGAGCCGCCGTAAAAACCTCGAACCCTACTGGGGCCAGTTGTCGATTTCCAAGGTCTACGGCGACAACCGTGAGCTGACGCATTACATCGGCATCTACGAAGACATCACCCAGACCAAGCTCGCCCAGCAGCGCATCGAGCGCCTGGCCTACACCGACAACCTGACCAACCTTGGCAACCGCCCGGCGTTCATCCGCAACCTCGACGAGCGCTTCGCCCGAGACAGCGATACGCCGATCAGCCTGTTGCTGGTGGACATCGACAACTTCAAGCGCATCAACGACAGCCTCGGCCACCAGACCGGCGACAAACTGCTGATCAGCCTGGCCCGGCGCCTGCGCAACAGCCTGAGCCCGAGCGGCAGCCTGGCGCGGTTCGCCAGTAACGAATTCGCCGTGTTGCTGGACAACACCGACCTCGCAATGGGCCAGCACGTCGCCAACCAATTGCTGGCGACCCTCGACAAGCCGATGTTCGTCGACAACCAGTTGATCAGCGTCACCGGCTCCGTCGGCCTGGCCTGCGCGCCGCTGCACGGTCGCGATCCACAGACCCTGATGCGCAACGCCGGCCTGGCGCTGCACAAGGCCAAGGCCAACGGCAAACACCAGGTCCAGGTGTTCACCGAAGCGCTGAACGCCGAGGCCAGTTACAAGCTGTTCGTCGAGAACAACCTGCGCCGCGCCCTGACCCAGAACGAGCTGGACGTGTTCTACCAGCCCAAGCTGTGCCTGCGCAGCGGTCGCCTGCTGGGCATGGAAGCGCTGCTGCGCTGGAACCATCCGGAAAAAGGCATGATCCGCCCGGACCAGTTCATCAGCGTTGCCGAAGAAACCGGCTTGATCATCCCCATCGGCAAATGGATCGCCCGCCAGGCCTGCCGCATGAGCAAAGACCTGACCGCCGCCGGCCTGGGCAATCTTCAGGTGGCGATCAACTTGTCGCCCAAGCAGTTCTCCGACCCGGACCTGGTGGCCTCCATCGCCAACATCCTCAAGGAAGAAGCGCTGCCGGGGAACCTGCTGGAGCTGGAGCTGACCGAAGGCCTGTTGCTCGAAGCCACCGAAGACACCCACTTGCAGCTCGACCAGCTCAAGCGCCTGGGCCTGACCCTGGCCATGGACGACTTCGGCACCGGTTATTCGTCGCTCAGTTACCTGAAAAAATTCCCGATCGACATCATCAAGATCGATCGCAGCTTCATCCACGAAATCCCGGACAACCAGGACGACATGGAAATCACCTCCGCAGTGATCGCCATGGCCCACAACCTGAAACTCAAGGTCGTGGCGGAAGGCATCGAGACGGCCGAGCAGCTTGCGTTCTTGCGTCGTCACCGCTGCGACGTTGGCCAGGGCTATCTGTTCGACCGCCCTATCCCGGGATCCGAGCTGATCGAAAAGCTCAAGCGCTACCCGCGCGGCCCGCTCATCTGAGCACACCGCAAAATCCCCTGTGAAATACCCGCAATCCCTGTGGCGAGGGGGCTTGCCCCCGTTTGAGTGCGCAGCACTCACAAAATCTTTGGTACCTCAGAGATTTTGGGGCAGCTTCGCCGCCCAACGGGGGCAAGCCCCCTCGCCACAGGTTCGCTCCCACAGGGGTAGTGCGTAACCGGCCGGCATTGGGCAAACTGCGTGTCTGACAATTCACATTCAACCTGACTGAGGGGACTGATGATGGTCTTGCGCTCGGAAATACTGGTGAACAAAAACGTGCTCCCTACCAAAGAACAAGCTCTGCCTGGCCGCGAAACCCCAATGAACCTGCCCGAAAAACACTTCGTGCACGACGCCCCGCTGCTGGGCCCGTTCGCGATGGACGTGGATTTCGCGATCTTCGGCCTGGGCTGCTTCTGGGGTGCGGAACGCAAGTTCTGGCAACGTGAAGGCGTGGTCAGCACGGTAGTGGGTTACGCCGGCGGTTTTACGCCGAACCCGACGTACGAAGAAGTCTGCTCGGGCCTGACCGGCCACAGCGAAGTGGTGCTGGTGGTCTACGAGCCGGCAAAAGTCAGCTACGAAGAACTGCTGAAAATGTTCTGGGAATTGCACAACCCGACGCAAGGCATGCGCCAGGGCAACGACATCGGCACGCAGTATCGCTCGGTGATCTATGCGACCAACCCGACGCAGCTGGACGCCGCCAGGCACAGCAAGGACGTGTTCCAGGCTGAGTTGACCAAGGCTGGGAAAGGCGAAATCACCACTGAAATCGACGAAGCGCCGACGGTCTACTTCGCCGAGGCGTATCACCAGCAGTACCTGGCGAAGAACCCTGAAGGGTATTGCGGGATTGGCGGTACAGGCGTGACCTGCCCGATCTGATCTTTCAGGCCCTAAAAGCATCGCGGGCAAGCCCGCTCCCACAGGATCCATGTCTCACCACACTCTTGTGATCGACATGAAACCCTGTGGGAGCGGGCTTGCCCGCGAAGGCGTCCGATCAGACGCCATCAATCCATCTGATCAGCCATCAACTCTCAGCAATCAACCAATCCATCTGCCACCCACCTTGGGTCTGCCCAAGCTTCTTCGACAACCACGGCAGCAACTCACGCAATTCCTCTTCCAGCCCCCACGGCGGATTCGCAATCGCCAACCCAGACCCGTTCAGACTGTTCGGCGTATCCAGCGGATGCACCAGCAACTCCACGCGCAACAACTTCGGCGCGCCCGTCCCGGCCAGATCCTGATAAAACCGCCGCAACATGCGCTGATCCTTCACCGGGTACCAGATCGCCGCCACGGTTTGGCGCATCCGGCCAATCGCCTCTTTCAACGACGCCGCACACCGCTGCATTTCATCGAGCTGTTCAAACGGCGGATCAATCAACATTACCGCCCGCTTCTCCTGCACCGGCAACATCGCCCGCGGCACATGCCAGCCTTCGCCCAAATGCACCTTCACCCGACGGTCACCCGCCATATTGTCCTTGAGCAACACACCGTCTTCCGGGTGCTTCTCGTTGAGCATCACCCGATCCTGCGGCCGCGTCAGGCGCCGCGCCAACTCCGGTGACCCCGGGTAATAGCGCAACTGGCCATCCGGGTTCATGTCGTGCAGCACCTTCATGTAATCAGCGGTCAACGCCGGCAGATCCGGCTGATCCCACAAACGCGCAATACCTTCCAGGTACTCACCGGTACGGCTCGCCTGATCACCCTGCAGGTCATACAGACCAATGCCGGCGTGAGTGTCGAGATAGGCAAACGGCTGCTCCTTGCGCGACATCAAAGCGATGATGCGGGTCAAAGTCAGGTGTTTGAACACATCGGCGTGATTGCCGGCATGGAAGGCGTGACGATAATTCATGGCTGCTCCTGCGAAGGGCGGGAAGTTTACCTTGTACCGAGGCGAACGTCAGGGGTTCGCGGCTAAGCGGCCGGTCGCAACAGCCACAATCTCCGCCGGACACAAAACCTTTGGCGAGGGGGCTTGCCCCCGTTGGGCTGCGAAGCAGCCCCAAAACATCCCAGCCACCCACAAACCCTGTGGCGAGGGAGCTTGCTCCCGCTGGGCTGCGAAGCAGCCCCAAACCCAGCACCGCTGATTTGTCAGACACACCACAGCGCGTGGTTTGGCGACTGCTACGCAGCCGAACGGGAGCAAGCTCCCTCGCCACAAAAGCCATCCAGCCCTTAGTCCGTAGGCCGAGCCTTCAACCGCCGTCCAACCACATCCAATACATCACATCCATCCCGCAACGGAATGGCACACAGCAACGCAAAATCACTAAGAATGAACGACTCACACTCAACCGAACCGCGCATCGACAGGTTCTCAAGCACCTGCGTGACAGCGCGAATTCGATAGCTGGCAGCGTCATATAGAACATCAAGCGGCGCGTGTGTATCGACGAACAGTGTGGGCATGTCGGTGCAGTTGCTGGTGAGGGCCATGAAGCGGCTTTTGGGGTGGGAAATTGGTTTTTCGTAGGGTGGATCGGGGTGAAGATTTTTCATTTTTTAGACCTTGGTGATTGAATTAAAGCTACCACCGGCCTTTCCTACGGGCTTGGGTGGCAGCCGTGCGCGGGAGTAGGAAACTGAGCAACTCACCAAACTCAGCCACGCCGTAGCGTGCCCCGCGCACAGCCGCCGCGAACGATGTTACGGACACAAGTTAAGTGCCGCAATCAAACGACAGCGCTGATGCGCGGTGAGTTGTCCAGGGTTCCTACACCCTGCCACTGCATTTGCAGCGACAGCCAAAGACTATCCATGGATCTCACTTCGCACCAGTTCATGGAAACCGATACGGTTTGAAGGAAACTTCCGACGACCTTGCCCAGAAATTTCGCTCAAAAAAGCAAACGTGGCGAAAGGCTTCACTGAAGCTTGGCTTGATTTCGCCATCTGTTGAATCCACAACCTATAGCTGCCGCTCAGCAACGACAGAATTTGGCCCAGAGTGTGTAATAAGCCTGCCACTCTCTTACCGTTAAATTCAGGCGGAGCAGAATACCAAGCTATCAAGATCGATCTCGGCGTAGATCCCCAAATCGCCCTTGTAGAGACAGATCTTGGAAACTCCTAACTCGGATTGTAAGAACTCAACAAGCTTTCTAAGGTTACCGTTTTTAGACATCGCAGTCGGACGTATTACCGTTGCCTGTCCGGGTTCGTCATCATACATTCTAATCAGAAACACATCCTCTTCGTTCTGCACAACGTAGTTATAACCACGATACGCATATCCAATATCGTGGTCGACATCATCAAAGCGACTAGATTTCACTATCTTCAAAGCAGCAGTCCGTCAAATATCACTCATCAACATAAATGGTACGGATTTATTTATTGAGCAAGGAGTTGGAATAACGCGGAAAATCTAGTGCTCATTATTCCGCAACCTGAGCCTTAGTTTAAGCACTAGCCCTCACCAAGTTGAAACGTCCTCCTGACTCGCTTTATACAGATCATCAACCCACGCTTCGGACAATTTGACGTACACGTGCTCAAAAAACGCCTTTGGATCTTTCATTTCATTCCACCCAAGAGGAAGCGAGGAATGAGACCTCGAATCATGTTCCAAAATTTCAGCAAACACACTCGAATCACCATCAAGAGCCTCTCCCAACACAAAGAACAAAACAAACTTGTGCCGATAACTCAACGCATCGAAGCGCTTGACAATAAACCGGGATATTAAAAATTCTCTATCTGAAGGACACTCAGGATCGTACGCCGACAACTCAACCCCAAGACTCTCCTCGCGATCATATATATCGAACCCACCGAGAAAATGCTCTACGCTTGGATTATACGGAACATTCAGATACGGATGCATCAGCATTAGATTTTCTCTATCGGATAAAGCGCTATAGGCTGCAGCGTCTCAAAGTCGAATTTCATTTCAAAGGCATTCATCTGAGGAATGAAACGCGGATTGGCTGGATCTAAAGGATTAGGCTCATATCCCTCACCTACATTTTCAGCCTCCACTCTTACTAACAAATTTCCTTTACTATCCTCCCCAGTAAAACGAGACATTTTTCTAGTCTCCCTTGTCATCGCTTCATTATAAGCATTCAACTGCGCTCTATGGCTTATAAACCTAGAACTTGGAACGCCTCTCCACCTCTTGTTTTCACCATTAAGTTCGCAGCTAGTGGTTTGTTGCTGAACAGCAGAACCCGAGCTCTTCGCCAAACTCTTACACGTAGCTCGCAATATAGAAATCAATTTTTTAATAGGTATTAATAACGTCATTTTTCAAAAACCGACCATGATGAAACACAATAAAATACAAAAAAGCAAAAAGAGAGAAGCGGGGAGATTTATTTCATGCCCGCAAGTTGCGCAACCTCTGTCAGAAAGACACGTCTATTCGATCTACCTGAATTTTTACAAATCGCCCGTTCAGATGAGGATAGTCATAGTGAATATCCTGATCCGAAAAATCAACAAAAGATCGAAACACACCCCCATCTAAATACCCATAAAGCGCGCATGAAAATCCGGCATCTTTCATTTCTATCAGTGTAGTGACGGGCTCCTCTGCCGCAGCAATAACATCGTTGTCGGGAAGCACCAAATCAAACTCAACGTCATAGGTTTCTCCCACTTCAATTTTTGATGGGCAGTAGCTTGTGAAGCATTTAATTTCCAAACCTTTAACGAGCAACAAGACTTCGTCCTCGTCCACCGGATCTACTGCCAGCACTACTACTTCATATCTATTAGTCATTCGCTGGCCTCACTACTTTATCGCGTCCATTACCATTTATAGTTTTCCAGAATTCTTTTCCGCTTTTTGTGTGCATCGTCGTAATTTCCTGCTTATCGTTTGTGCCTACAAAAGCGAACTTTGCTTCACCTTTCCGATTATTACCTATCAACTGCAAATAACCCGTGCGAATTTCATTTTTGTATTCGTACTCCACACGCGTGCCATGATTCACAACATCGCGGGTTATCAGTAAATACTCTTCTTTGCTCATAGCCTTAAATTCTGCGCCGTGCTTTTTATAGTGCCTAATCAGCTTTTCTTCATCAGCAAAATTTTGAGGGCGTGTTTTTGGTTTAGGAACCTTCCGCTCACCTTCATCAACCTTAACCCCAGCCGTATCATCCGGCGCCCCACACCCAGGCTTATTCGGCGGCGGGCAATTCCCGCTCAACCCCAACGGATCAACCCACCCCGTCGGATTCGGCGTGTACTGGTACTGGTTCAGCCCACCTGCCAACTTGACCGGGTCCGGCGTCAGATACCGGCCAACCTCCGGATCATAGTACCGATGCCGGTTGTAATGCAGACCACTCTCAACATCAAAGTACTGCCCCTGAAACCGCAACGGTTGCTCAAGCTGCTCGCCCCCGCCGAAGGCCAACCCAGTGACTTTTCCGTAGGCGTTGTACTTCGCTGACCAAACAATCTCGCCACCAAAATCGGTCAGTTCCTGCGGCGTACCCAGGTGGTCGAGTTGGTAGTAGAACGGGCAGGCTTTTCGCGGGCCCTTGCCGTCGAGCATGGCCAGCGGGCGGAAGGTGCCGGGTTCGTAGACGTAGCTGCGGTAGTGTTCGCCGCTGCTTTCGGCGATGAGGTTGTCGCCTTGCCAGAAGAACTCGGTGGTTTTGCCGTCGACGGTTTTGGCGATGCGGCGGCCGAAGGCGTCGTAGCGATAGCTTGTGCAGCGGCCGTCCGGGGTTGTGACGCCGACCAATCGGTGCTGGCAGTCGTAGCGGTATTCGGTGACGAGTTTTTGCGCGGTGCCGCGGCGTTCGCGGATCAGATTGCCGAAGGCGTCGTAGTCGTAATGGCGGTCGCCCTGCATCAGCAGGCGATTGCCTTTAACGGTCGCCAAACCGGGGCGGTCCTGCATCAGCAGGTTGCCGGCGGGGTCGTGGGCGAAGGATTCCGGTGGGTCGTCGCGGGTGTGGCGCACACGAGTCAGGCGGTTGAGCGGGTCGTAGTGGTAGTTGCGTTGGCCGTGGCGGGTGTCGGCGATGCTGTCGAGATTGCCGTTGGCGCTGTAGGCATAATCCCGGCGATACAACGGTTGCTGCTGTTGGCTGACAGCGTGGGCTTTCAGGCGCCCCTGATCGTCGTAGGCAAAGTCGCTGAGCAGTTGACCTTGCTGGCGCTGCTGCTCGCGGCCGTAGGTAAATTGGTGGCTGGTGAGCCGCGCGCCATTGAGGTCGATGGCGGTCAGCGCGCCGCCCTTGGCGTGGTGGTAATCGAGTTTGCTGCCGTCCGGCAGGCGCAGGCGGTTGAGCTGGCCGCAGGCGTCGTAGCCATACCGCAGCGTGCCCCAACCTTGATGCTCGGTGATCAGCCGGTCCTGTTGGTCGTATTCGAATTCCAGCGGATGGTCGTGGCCGTCGTCGACGCCGATCAGCCGGCCGAGGCTGTCATAGCGGTATTCGACCTTGATGCCGTCGGGCAGCGTTTTGACCAGCAACCGCCCTGCCGAGTCTCGTTCATAAGCGGTGACGAGTTGCGAGCCATCGTCTCCAAACTCGGTTTTTTCCAGCAGGTGGCCGTTGAGGTCGTAGGCGTACGCGGTGCGTTGGCCGTCGAAACCGGTTTCCTGTCGGATCAATCCGCCAGGTGTGTAGTCCAGGTGATATTTTTCGCCAGATTCGTTTTCGATCTCGGTAAGAAGCAGCTGCGCGTTGTCGTAGCGATATCTCAGCTGGGTGCCGTCGGCATTGCGGCGGCGGCTGACCAGATGCAGATCGTCGAGGTATTCGTAGCGCGTGACCCGGCCCAGTTCATCGCGTTCGGCGGTGATCTTTCCGTAGGCGTTGTAGCTGAAAGTGCGGCTGGCACCGGTAGGCAGCGTCGTCTGGATCAGTCGGCCAACGGCATCCCATTGCGACTTCGTGACCGCGCCGTGTTCGTCCTGACGGGTAACCTGCCGCCCCAACGCATCGTAGGAAAACCGCCGTACACCACCGTCCGGCAGCGTCTCTTCGACCAGTTGCCCCAAGCCATTCCAGACGAAGACATGCCGACTGGTGTCCGGGTAGCGGATCGACAGCAGCTGACCTTTTTCGTCGTAGTGATAATGGGTGACGTGGCCGTCGGGGTCGCTCGCTTCGGTGATGTCGCCCTGAGCATTGCGCTGGTATTTCCACACCGCTTTGCCGCGATAGCGCGCGTGCGGGAAACCGTTGCGGTACTCGTAGGACGTCGGTTCGTCTTCCGGCGGAATCAGCGCAACCAGCCGTCCAACTTCGTCGTAGCGGTATTCGGTGACGGCACCGAGCGGGTCTTGCTCAGCAACCAGACGACCCTGGTCGTCGTAAGCCTTTAGGTGTTCGCCGCCGTCCAGCTCGACCTTGCGCACCAGCCGCGCCCGCTCGTCGTGGACGTAAACCTCTTCGCTGCCATCAATGTTGTGGACGGTGACGCTGCCCTCGTCATCCCAGGCATACCGCGCATCCATCTGCGCAAACGACGCCCAGTGGCGGATGCATCTGGCGGCCTTGCCGGACCTTTCCCACTCCCAGAAGAAACTCGCCCCACCGGCCAGTTGCCGCTGGAGAATGACGTGCTGATCGTCGTAATCGTAGCGCTCGCTTTCATCGACGGCGTTGGTGGCTTCGATGAGTCGATTGCGTTCGTCGTAGCGGTAACCGACCAGTGTTTGCTCGGTCTTCCAGGCTTCATCGAGGGTTTGGGCCGGGACAAAAACCTGATAGTCGACGGCGACCAGATGGCTGCGCTCATAACGCAGCAGCAAGGCGCGGCCGGCACCGTTGTCGAGGCGCTGGATGCGGTCATGGCGGTCGCGGGTGATGCGTAGACGGTTATCGTATCCGTCGCTGATCGCTGTCAGAAAACCATTATGGAAATGGAAGAAACGTGCCTCGTCGCCGGCCTGGGCGAGGATCAACTCTTCGGGTTCACTGCCGAGGTAAATCGCAGCGCGCGAGAGGCTGTTGTGGATTGCCGGGCGTGCGCTGCTCGGCAGCGGGAACGTGGTGCGTCGGTTTTCGTGGTCGATCCAGATGACCGTTTCGCCGTCGATTTCCAGCCGATGGGATAACGAATGGCTCCAGCCAAATCCGAGGCCGACATCGATCTCGGCGGCGCTGGTGCGGTAGAGCCGGGTGAAGTCGAACGGCAGGATGCCGTCCAGCGAACCGTCGGTGAGGGTCAGCAGTTCTTCGCCGGTGACCATCGAGACCGGGCATTTGTTGGTGGCGGTTTTATCGACGGAATCGGCGCTGTCGCCGTTGGGGTTTTTCGCTTGATCCGGGGCGTTGTCGTGGGGTTCGTTTTGCTTGAGGGTGGTGTTGCGCTTGGCATCCCAGCGCAGTTGCATGCGACCTTTTTTGAGGCCTGCCGCAACGCCGCGCGCGGCCACTTTTTTGTAGCGGTCGACGTAGTTGATGAAGTTATTGATGATCGTGAAAATTGCTTTGACGAGGCGCAGAACAGCGCTGAGCAACTGCGCGGCCCGATCAGCCAGACGCATCGTCAAATAGGCAATGCCAGCCCCCGCCCCGGCAAAGGTCAGAACGATACCGATCAGGATGTCGATCAATAGCTGCACCACCACCGTCGAAACGGCTTCGGCGGTTTTACCGGCGATCTCGCTGGGCGGCAGCATGTCCAACCAGAGACTGGCGGAGCGCAACAGCAAACACAGCGCCGCTTCGTCGCTGGCCAGCAGCTGGGCTTTCTCCATGACCTTCGGTGCGGTGTTCGCGAGCCTTTTCAGCTCTAAGGCACTCTCGCCCAACCGCTCACCAAACTTTCCGGGGTCCTTGAGGATCTCTGAAAGCAGACTGATACCGTCCCACACGCCCTCGATAGCGGCCCAACTGCCCGCAAGCATTCCATTGCCTACAGCAACCGCAGACGATTCCGACCACTTCGGTTTAAACGTCTTCCACTCATCACGCAGCCACTTTTCCAGCTCCTTCGTCAGACCATCGTAGGAAGAGAACAGATCTTCAACTTGCTGCGGTGTGACTTCGTCGTGAACGTGAATGCGGTAGAACTTGCCCTCTTTCCCCTCGAAGGTCCCTTTGCCATTTTCGTCGAGCGTGACCTGCTTTATCTCTCCGCTCTCAGCCGCAATCACATCGACCTGAATATTCCCCACGGGAATGTCATAAACCGATTCGAACTTGCTCTCGATCTCCAGCTTTCCAGCCTTCGGGCACTGCACGACGGTAGAGAGAAAATCGTCATCACCACTGCTCACAACGGTGCTGGTATTACCGAACCGAACGATCCGTTCCATCCCCATCAGCGAAGGTAAATCCGCCGCGTGACTGGCCTTGTCTGCCGCCAGGCTAAACCAATGCTTTAGCTGGTCACGGTAGAGGGAAAGGGTGTTCGGAAAACCGTCGAGCTCCTGCTCGATGCGCACAATCTGATCCATCAGTTCAGCTCCGCCATCAGGTAATCCGCCAAGTCTTGTTTCGGGGCTTGAGGCAGGTCCGGCGCCTGCAGAAAGATCGCGACTTTGTGCCGCAACACATGCTCAGAAAACGCTTCAAAAAGATCAGGACGGTCCTCGCTCAACCACTTCATCAAGTTGTTGATACGGGTTGTCGCGGACTCGGTGGCGAGGTCTTCGAGTAGCGACTCGGAAACTTCCCACCACGGAAAAACCCTGGAGGATTTCAACGGCCTGCCACCGATATCGAGCGGTTGCCCATTGATCAAACAGCGGTCAAGCACCGGCATTAATTGCGTAGGGTTTACGTCGGCAGACTGAAGAATCGGCAACACATAACGCCCATCCCAGAAGCGGAAAAACACCGCATTACCGTTGGGCAATAGCACTTGAGTTAGGCTGCGCAGATGCTCGACCAATGCATCTTGAGAGGCAGAAGAAACCGCCAGCCAACCCCAGTCGCGAGACTCGGTCGTGGCAACCCACTCCAGAAACTCACCCTCAGCCGAGACGATTCCGACGTAGGGCATGACCGGCTCCCACTCGGCGTAAGCGGTGTCGGCCCAGATCGGATTAGGCGGTTGAGCGGCGACTGACTGCCGCCACGCTTTGAACGGCTCAGCCGTGCTGGCATTGCTGAAGATCGCGAACAGTTGTTCCGACGGTTTCAGTGGCTGCCGTTCCAGCCATTCACGAGGTGACAAGCAATCAGGCTGCACAGACACCGTCCTTGCAGCGCTCGCATTCTTCGCAGAACGGCGCGTCGCTTTGCAGGCTCATGATCTGTGCGGCGCTTAGCAGCGCTGCGGGCGCGGCGACGAGTTTTAACGGCGTATTCGGCGAAACTGGGGCAGCGGCCATCGACGGCATCAGTGCGCCGCCAACCTGAATCGGCACGCTGCTGAAAATCCCGCCGGGACCGATGTTGATCCACTGTCCGCCCGCCTGAATCGTCGCGCTGGCGCCGCCATCGATCACCACTTGCTGACCGGCGCTGACGTGGAATTGCTGGCTGGCATTGAGCGCCTGGCTGGTCACGCGAATGTGCCGGTCGCCGATCACCACCAAGTGATCGTCGAGCTTCACTTCGGCCTGACGCTGGCCGTGGGTGATGCGCTGCTCGTCGGCCTTCAGCTCATGACGAGCCGTACCCGTGACGACAATGCTGCGCTGGTTATCGACCTGCACCTGCTGATCATTCAACACATGCTGAGTCCAGTTTCGCTGGGCACGCAGGTAGATTTCCTCGGCGCCTTTGCGATCCTCGATGCGCAATTCGTTGTAACCGCCGCCGCCCGGACTACTTTGGCTGCGGAAAATACTGCGGGTCTTGTCGGCGGGCAGATCCAGTGGCACCGGTGTTGCGGCGTTGGGCAGGCAACCCATTACCAGCGGTTTGTCGGCATCGGCGTCGATGAAACCCACCAGCACTTCCATGCCGACGCGCGGGATCAGCACACTGCCGTAATGGTCGTGGGCCCAACCGGTGGCGACGCGCAGCCAGCAACTGGCGTGTTCATCGAGCTGACCGTCGCGGTCCCAGGCGAGCTGAACCTTCACCCGACCGTACTCGTCGCAATGGATTTCGCTGTCGACGGGACCGGTGACCACAGCAGGTTGATAGCCGAGCATCCGTGGCTTTTCCGGCCCCAACGGTGGGCGAAACGAAACGTCCCACGGTGTCGCCAGAAAGGTATTGCGATAACCCTGGAAATCATCCGGGTCGTCGCTGGTGGCGGACTCTTCCAGCACTTGCGGTTGTCGGCCACGGTGTTCTATGCCGGTGATCAGCCACAGATCGTTCCACGCCTGACGCGGGTGCTCGGCAAGGTGCAGGAAATGTCCGCTGACCAAGGCGGAATCGTCGCCACGCCCTTCGGCCTGACGGAAGTCCGCGTTGTGGCGCTCTAAGGCTCGTTGCGTCAGTTGTTTGCCGTATTCGCGATCGGTGAATTGGCCGGGAAAGCGGTAATCCTCCAGCACCGGGCGCTGTTCGCTTTCGACCCGATTTTCAAGTTGCAGATGCGGCTTCTGGAAGTCGTAATCGCGACGGGTGACCGCCGTTGTCCGGGTCTCCAGACGTACGTTGAAACGCTTGATGGCCGGCGCATCCGCCGCCATGCCGCTGCCTGGCAGGTAAAGGGTCGGCTCGGGCAGGCGCGGGAAAACAGTCTGGTCATCACCGAACACCAGCAGATGCCCGTCGGCGCTGTGCTGGAAGTGGTAATGAATGCCGATCTCGGCACACAGGCGCTGGATAAATGCGAGGTCGCTTTCGGCGTACTGCACGCAGTACTCGCGAGGCGCGTAGTCGCTGCCGAGTTGGAATTCGAACGCATCGCGCTGGATGCCATGGTCCTTGAGGACCTGCGCGATGATCGCCGGCACGCTTTTGTGCTGGAAGATCCGCTGGTTGATGCGCTGACCGAGGTAGGCCAATCGCGGTACGAGACTGATTTGATAGCCGGTCAGACGTTTCCCGGAGTCGCTTTGACCGACGCGAAAGATCTGACCGTGTATGCCGGAGCCTTGTACATCGAAACTCAGAAACGCCTGACGATGCAGCAGGCTTTCAAGCTCGATGTCTGGCCGTTCGCTGACCAGTTCCAGGTCAAAGCGGTAGGGTTGGCTGATGGCTTCCGTGCCCGTGAACTCAAGCACCTTGAGCTCATTCTGGACGCCGTCGATCGTCAACGTGAAACGCGGTTGATTGGCAGGAGCGAACATCCGATGTGTCTCTGCAGAATGAAGGCGGGCGATTCTGCATGAGCAACAAGGGGTGTTGAGGGAGGGACAGGAAAATCAGATTTGGCCTACGTTTTTAGAGATTTGTCCTTCAAGAATCAGTGTGTTTGGCTACAGACATCTCCCTCAAAACCACCCCTAACCACTGTGGGAGCGAGCTTGCTCGCGATAGCGTCCGGTCAGTCGACATCAATCTTGAATGATCAACCGCTATCGCGAGCAAGCTCGCTCCCACAAGGATCTTCAACATCTCGGGATTTGCGTAGGCAAAAAAAACGGCCCGCCTCCAAATGGAAGCGGGCCGTTTTCATGTTTGGCGAAAGGTCAGAGCATCAGCTCATCCCGATCACTTGTTCAGGCGGAAATCAGCTTCGGCAGCGGCGAAGCGCTGAAGCATGCCCTGAGTCGGCGCGCCAAGCTTGCTGACGATGTAGATCGCCAGGCTGGCGAAGATGAAACCAGGGATGATTTCGTACAAGCCCAGCAGCTCGAAGTGTTTCCACACGATCACGGTGATCGCGCCGACCAGGATGCCGGCCAGTGCGCCGTTGCGGGTCATGTCTTTCCAGATGACGGAGATCAGGACTACCGGACCGAATGCGGCACCGAAACCGGCCCAGGCGTAGCTGACCAGACCCAGTACGCGGTTTTCCGGGTTAGCGGCCAACGCGATGGCGATCAGGGCAACCAGCAGCACCATGGCGCGGCCGACCCAGACCAGTTCAACCTGGGAAGCGGTTTTACGCAGGAAGGTTTTGTAGAAGTCTTCGGTCAGGGCGCTCGAGCACACCAACAGTTGGCAGCTCAGGGTGCTCATGACGGCAGCCAGAATGGCCGACAGCAGTACACCGGCAACCCAAGGATTGAACAGGATTTTGGCCAGCTCGATGAACACGCGCTCTGGGTTTTCGGTCACAGGACCAGCCAGTTCAGGGTGCGCCGAGAAGTACGCGATACCAAAGAAACCTACAGCGACGGTGCCGCCCAGGCACAGGATCATCCAGGCCATGGAGATGCGGCGAGCGTTGGCGATCGACTTGACCGAATCCGCCGCCATGAAACGCGCGAGGATGTGCGGCTGGCCGAAGTAGCCCAGGCCCCAGCCCATCAGCGAGATGATGCCAATGAAGGTGGTGTTTTTCAGCATGTCGAAGTTGCTTGGATCTTGCGCTTCGATGGCCAGGAACGTGGTGTCGACGCCGCCGGTGGCTAGCAGCACGATGATCGGCGTCAGCAACAGGGCGAAGATCATCAGCGTGGCTTGTACGGTGTCAGTCCAGCTCACTGCCAGGAAACCGCCGACGAAGGTGTAGGCAATCGTCGCCGCAGCACCGGCCCACAGCGCTGTCTCGTAGGACATGCCGAAGGTGCTTTCGAACAGACGGGCGCCGGCCACGATGCCGGAAGCGCAGTAAATGGTGAAGAACACCAGGATCACGACGGCAGAGATGATCCGCAGCAGACCGCTTTTGTCTTCAAAACGGCTGGAGAAGTAATCCGGCAGGGTCAATGCATCGCCGTTGTGCTCGGTTTGCACACGCAGACGACCAGCGACAAACAGCCAGTTCAGGTAAGCACCGATGATCAGGCCGATGGCGATCCAGCTTTCGGACAGACCGGACATGTAGATGGCGCCCGGCAGGCCCATCAACAACCAACCGCTCATGTCGGAGGCGCCGGCGGACAATGCAGTCACGACGCTGCCCAGGCTGCGACCGCCCAGAATGTAGTCAGAAAGGTTGTTGGTGGAGCGATAGGCCATGAAGCCGATCAGCACCATTGCTGCGATGTAGATCACGAACGTGATCAGAGTTGGATTGCTAACGCTCATTAAGTTTCGCCCTGGCTTTGTTTTTATGTAGCGGCGGCTGGTGAACCGCGCGCAAACGACGACGTTTGACAGACGATTTCAGGTCCCGCGCATTTATGACTGATGTTTCCCCAGGAAAGCCATCAGCCGGTACACCTGTCTTTTATGATCGGTTGCACCTTGGCCGCGAATGCTATTCAACAAAGCAAATAAGGTGCAACCCATTTTTCGAGAATAAGTTGCACCTAGTCGGATTTACCTGAAAAACCCCTGTTTTTGCTCCCTTTTAGGGCAGTCCTGACGGTTTACTAGAATGAAAAGCACCAAGCCGGCGCGGTACGTTCGTTCCGGAATTTATTTCCTGACGAGCTGCTTATTATTCCGACAAAAAAAGGGTTGCACCCGGTTGCACCTCAAAGGTTGCCCAGCTAATCTTGCGGCCAGCTGATGCCACGCGGTCGTGGCAAACATGAGGATAAAAATATGGCTACCACCACCCTTGGGGTCAAACTTGACGACCCGACCCGCGAACGCCTCAAGGCGGCCGCGACCTCGATTGATCGCACGCCGCACTGGCTGATCAAGCAGGCAATTTTCAATTACCTGGAAAAACTCGAGGGTGGTGCAACCCTGACCGAGCTGAGCGGTTTGACCAAGGATTCCGACGAAGCCGTCGACGCGCCCCTGGATCACGCCCACCAGTGCTTCCTCGAGTTCGCCGAAAGCATCCTGCCGCAATCGGTACTGCGCGCCTCGATCACCGCCGCCTACCGTCGCCCGGAACCTGAAGTGGTGCCGATGCTGATCGAGCAGGCGCGCCTGCCGGCGGCGATGGCCGAAGCCACCAACAAGCTCGCCTCCTCGATTGCCGAGAAACTGCGCAATCAGAAAAGCGCCGGCGGCCGTGCCGGGATTGTTCAGGGTCTGTTGCAGGAATTTTCCCTGTCGTCCCAGGAAGGCGTAGCGCTGATGTGCCTCGCCGAAGCGCTGCTGCGCATCCCGGACAAAGGCACCCGTGACGCGCTGATCCGCGACAAGATCAGCACCGGCAACTGGCACCCTCACTTGGGCAACAGCCCGTCGCTGTTCGTCAACGCTGCGACCTGGGGCTTGTTGCTGACCGGCAAACTGGTCGCCACCCATAACGAAGCGGGCCTGACTTCCTCCTTGAGCCGCATCATCGGCAAGAGCGGCGAGCCGATGATCCGCAAGGGCGTCGACATGGCCATGCGCCTGATGGGCGAGCAGTTCGTCACCGGCGAAACCATCGCTGAAGCCCTGGCCAACGCCAGCAAGTTCGAAGCCAAAGGCTTCCGCTATTCCTACGACATGCTGGGTGAAGCCGCACTCACCGAGCATGACGCCCAGAAGTACCTGGCCTCGTACGAGCAAGCCATTCACTCGATCGGCAAAGCGTCCCACGGTCGTGGGATTTATGAAGGCCCGGGCATTTCCATCAAGCTCTCGGCACTGCACCCGCGTTACAGCCGCGCGCAGTACGAGCGTGTGATGGACGAGTTGTACCCGCGTCTGCTGTCGCTGACCTTGCTGGCCAAGCAGTACGACATCGGCTTGAACATCGACGCAGAAGAAGCTGACCGCCTCGAATTGTCGCTGGATCTGCTGGAGCGCCTGTGCTTCGAGCCACAACTGACCGGCTGGAACGGCATCGGTTTCGTGATCCAGGCTTACCAGAAGCGTTGCCCGTACGTGATCGACTACGTGATCGACCTGGCTCGCCGCAGCCGTCATCGCCTGATGATCCGCCTGGTAAAAGGCGCGTACTGGGACAGCGAAATCAAGCGCGCCCAGGTTGAAGGCCTGGAAGGCTATCCGGTCTACACCCGCAAGGTGTACACCGACGTTTCCTACATCGCTTGCGCCCGCAAACTGCTGTCGGTGCCGGAAGTGATTTATCCGCAGTTCGCCACGCACAACGCCCACACCCTTTCGGCCATTTACCACATCGCCGGTCAGAACTATTACCCCGGCCAGTACGAGTTCCAGTGCCTGCACGGCATGGGCGAACCGTTGTACGAACAGGTTGTAGGCAAAGTTTCCGAAGGCAAGTTGAACCGTCCGTGCCGCGTGTACGCACCGGTCGGTACTCACGAAACCCTGTTGGCGTACCTGGTGCGTCGTCTGCTGGAAAACGGTGCGAACACTTCGTTCGTCAACCGCATCGCCGACCAGTCTATTTCGATTCAGGAGCTGGTGGCCGATCCAGTGGCCAGCATCGAGCAGATGGCGACGCTGGAAGGTGGCTTCGGCCTGCCGCACCCGCGTATCCCTCTGCCGCGTGATCTTTATGGTGCCGAGCGCGCCAACTCCAGCGGCATCGACATGGCCAACGAACATCGTCTGGCTTCGCTGTCCTGCGCTTTGCTGGCCAGCGCTCACAACCACTGGAAAGCCGCGCCGATGCTCGGTTGCGCCTCCAGCTCCGAAGCCCCTGCGCCAGTGCTCAACCCGTCCGATCTGCGTGACGTGGTCGGCCATGTGCAGGAAGCGACCGTCGAAGACGTCGACAACGCGATCCAGTGCGCCCTGAACGCTGCACCGATCTGGCAGGCCACCCCGCCCGCCGAACGCGCTGCGATTCTGGAACGTGCCGCTGACTTGATGGAAGGAGAGATCCAGCCGCTGATGGGCCTGCTGGCTCGCGAAGCCGGCAAAACCTTCGCCAACGCCATCGCCGAAGTGCGTGAAGCCGTGGACTTCCTGCGTTATTACGCGGTGCAGGCGCGCAACGATTTCACCAACGACGCCCACCGCCCACTGGGTCCGGTGGTGTGCATCAGCCCGTGGAACTTCCCGCTGGCGATTTTCAGTGGTCAAGTCGCTGCTGCATTGGCCGCCGGTAACCCGGTACTGGCCAAGCCTGCGGAACAAACTCCGCTGGTCGCTGCTCAAGCCGTGCGTTTGATGATCGAAGCCGGTATTCCGGAAGGCGTGCTGCAACTGCTGCCGGGCCGTGGCGAAACCGTCGGTGCCCGTCTGGTCGGCGACGATCGGGTCAAAGGCGTGATGTTTACCGGTTCCACCGAAGTTGCTCGTCTGCTGCAACGCAACGTCGCCGGTCGCCTGGATGCACAGGGTCGTCCGATTCCGTTGATCGCCGAAACCGGCGGCCAGAACGCGATGATCGTCGACTCCTCGGCACTGACCGAACAGGTTGTGATCGACGTCGTATCGTCGGCCTTCGACAGCGCCGGTCAACGCTGCTCGGCACTGCGCGTGCTGTGCTTGCAGGAAGATTCCGCTGAACGTGTCATCGAAATGCTTAAGGGCGCGATGGCTGAATGCCGTCTCGGCAACCCTGAGCGCCTGTCCGTGGACATTGGCCCGGTGATCGACGCCGAAGCCAAGGCTGGCATCGAGAAGCACATCCAGGCCATGCGCGACAAAGGCCGCAATGTGTATCAGGTGGCCATCGCCAACAGCGAAGAAGTCAAACGCGGCACCTTCGTGATGCCAACGCTGATCGAACTGGAAAGCTTCGACGAACTGCAACGGGAAATCTTCGGCCCGGTGCTGCACGTGGTTCGCTACAAGCGCAAAGACATCGACCAGTTGATCGGTCAGATCAACGCTTCCGGCTACGGCCTGACGCTGGGTGTGCACACCCGGATCGACGAGACCATCGCCAAGGTGATCGACAACGTCAACGCCGGTAACGTCTATGTGAACCGCAACATCGTGGGTGCTGTGGTCGGCGTGCAACCGTTCGGCGGCGAAGGCCTGTCGGGCACCGGCCCGAAAGCCGGTGGTCCGCTGTACCTGTACCGCCTGTTGTCGACGCGCCCTACCGATGCCATCGAACAATCCTTCGCTCGCGGTGACGCCTTCGCTGCCCCGGATGTCCGTCTGCGTGATGCCATGAGCAAACCGCTGACCGCCCTGAAGACTTGGGCCGATAGCAACAAGTTCGCTGATTTGAGCACCCTGTGTGGGCAGTTCGCGGCGCAATCGCAAAGCGGCATCACCCGTGTACTCGCTGGCCCGACTGGCGAGCGCAACAGCTACGCCATCCTGCCGCGTGAACACGTGCTGTGCCTGGCGGAAGTCGAAGGCGATCTGCTGACGCAACTGGCAGCGGTACTGGCCGTCGGCGGTTCGGCGGTGTGGCCGGAAGCTGAATTGACCAAGGCACTGTTCGCACGTCTGCCGAAGGAAATTCAGGCGAAGATCAAGCTGGTTTCCGACTGGAGCAAGGACGAAGTGGTGTTTGATGCGGTTCTGCATCATGGCCATTCCGACCAGCTGCGTGCGGTGTGCCAGCAAGTGGCCAAGCGTGCCGGTGCGATTGTCGGGGTTCATGGTCTGTCGCAGGGCGAGACCAGCATTGCGCTGGAGCGTCTGGTGATTGAGCGGGCATTGAGTGTTAACACCGCTGCGGCGGGTGGTAATGCCAGCTTGATGACGATCGGCTAAATCGCAACAAAACCGGGCAACCGCAATGGCTGCCCGGTATGCAAAATCCCTTGTGGGAGCGGGCTTGCTCGCGAAGGCGGAGTGTCAGTCGACATCAATATTGACTGTTACACCGCCTTCGCGAGCAAGCCCGCTCCCACATTTGATTAGCGGTGCCCGCAACACACCATCACGCTCATCAATCATCCTGTTCAGCCTTTATTCCCACGCCTAGACTCGGTCCATTCCAAAAAAAGGTAGGCCGACATGTCCGAGACGTTGCTCAGTTCCCGCAATCTGGCTTTCGAGCTGTACGAAGTCCTCGATGCCGAGGGCCTGACCCAGCGTGAGCGTTTCGCCGAGCACAATCGCGAAACCTTCGATGCCGCCATAGGTACGGCCCGCAGCATCGCCGAGAAGTTCTTCGCCCCGCACAACCGCAAGAACGACGAGAACGAGCCGCGCTACGAGAACGGTCAGGCGATTCTGATTCCGGAAGTGAAACCGGCGGTGGATGCGTTCCTCGAAGCCGGTTTCCTCAACGCGGCGCGCAGTTTCGACGCTGGTGGCATGCAACTTCCTACGCTGTTGTCCCAGGCCTGCTTCGCGCATTTCCAGTCAGCCAACGCGGCGTCGACCTCGTACCCGTTCCTGACCATGGGCGCGGCGAACCTGATTGAAAGCTTCGGCACCGATGAGCAGAAGCAGCGCTTCCTGCAACCGATGATCGACGGTCGCTTCTTCGGCACCATGGCGTTGACCGAACCCCACGCCGGTTCGTCGCTGTCGGATATTCGTACACGCGCCGAGCCAGCGCCTGACGGCACCTATCGACTCAAGGGCAACAAGATTTTCATCTCCGGTGGCGACCATCCGCTGTCGGAGAACATCGTGCACATGGTCCTGGCAAAACTGCCGGATGCACCGGCCGGCGTAAAAGGCATTTCGCTGTTTATCGTGCCCAAGTTCCTGGTCAACGATGACGGCAGCCTCGGCAAGCGCAACGACGTCTTGCTGGCGGGTCTGTTCCATAAGATGGGCTGGCGCGGCACCACGTCCACCGCGCTGAACTTCGGCGATAACGGCGAGTGTGTAGGCTATTTGGTGGGCAAGCCGCACCACGGTTTGAGCTACATGTTCCAGATGATGAACGAGGCGCGCATCGGTGTCGGCATGGGCGCGGTGATGCTTGGTTACGCCGGGTATCTGTACTCCCTGGAGTACGCCCGCGAGCGTCCGCAAGGCCGCGTGCCGGACAGCAAGGACCCGAACACCGCGCCGGTGGCGATCATTCAGCACGCCGACGTCAAACGCATGCTGCTGACACAGAAAGCCTATGTCGAAGGCTCGTTCGACCTTGGGTTGTACGCGGCGCGTCTGTTCGATGACACCACGACCCTGGAGACTGAAGACCAGCGTAAACAGGCTCATGAGCTATTGGATTTGCTGACGCCGATCGTCAAATCCTGGCCGTCGGAGTTTTGCCTGAAGGCCAACGAACTGGCTATCCAGATTCTCGGCGGCCACGGTTACACACGCGAATATCCGGTGGAGCAGTACTACCGCGACAACCGTTTGAATCCGATCCACGAAGGCACCCACGGCATTCAGTCGCTGGACTTGCTGGGACGCAAACTGGCGCAGAACGGAGGTGCGGGGCTCAAGCAATTGATTCGGCTGATCGCTGGCACGGCCGAACGGGCGCAAGCGTATGAGTCGTTGACCGCGTTGCGTGAGCCGCTGGAGAAACTGGTGGCGCACCTGCAAACGGTGACCATCGGTTTGCTGACAGACCTGGGCCAAGGCAAGGTCAACAGCAGCCTGGCAAACTCGGCGTTGTACCTGAAGGTGTTCGGGCACACGGTGATTGGCTGGCGCTGGCTCGAACAGGCGATTCGGGCTGAGGAAGGGTTGGCGAAGGGGAATGCGGCGGATGTGAGCTTCTATAAGGGCAAGCTGCAGGCGGCGCGGTATTTCCTGACGTGGGAAGTACCGGGTTGTCACCACGAGCTGGCGATTCTTGAGGCTCGGGATGATGTTTGCCTGACGATGCAGGATGAGTGGTTCTGATTAGAGCCTTGTAGTGAAGCTGACATCCAATCGCGGGCAAGCCTCGCTCCCACAAGTTCTATGTCGGACACATAATTTGTGTTCGCACGATAACCCTGTGGGAGCGGGCTTGCCCGCGATGGCGTCAGTCTGGCGATACATTTATCAGCTCAGCCTGAACCCACCCATCTGCCGCGCCAAATCATCCGCCAACCGCTGCAACGTCTGACAGTCTTCACGGCAAGCTCTGACCTCTCCGGCCGTCGCCCGGGCCAGATCGGAAATGCCCTGCACGTTGCGGTTGATCTCCTCCGTCACCGCCGATTGCTCTTCCGTGGCCGTCGCCACTTGATGGTTCATGTCGCTGATGCGCTCGACCTGACCGGTAATCGCCGTCAACGACGCGCCAGTGCGCTGGCTCGATTCGACGCCGGTGCCCGTCGCGGCTTGCCCGGAATGCATGGATGAAACGGCATTCTCCGCGCCCTGCTTGAGGCTGCCGATCATCTGCTGGATCTCATCGGTCGACGACTGCGTGCGCCGCGCCAACGTCCGTACTTCATCCGCCACCACCGCAAACCCACGCCCCATGTCCCCGGCCCGCGCGGCTTCGATAGCCGCGTTCAGTGCCAGCAAATTGGTCTGCTCGGAGATTCCGCGAATCACGGCCAGCACCTGATCGATCGACGCCACTTGATTAGCCAGCTCACCAACAGCTCCCGCCGCAAGGCCGATTTCATCGGACATGCTTTCTATATGGCGGATCGACCCACCCACAACCTCACGCGCCTGCATCGCTTCATCGCGAGCGTTCTGCGAAGCAACGGCGGCATTACCCGCGTTCTGGGCGATTTCCTGCACGGTCAGGCCCATTTCGTGGACGGCGGTGGCGACCATGTCGGTCATTTCCTGCTGACGACCCGAACGTTCGGCGGTGTTATCCACCACTCGTGCTACCTGCCCAACGGCCGTGCGCAAACGCTCGCTGGTGGTCAGCACTTCGCCAATCATTTCGCGCTGACTGTCGAGGAATCGATTGAAGCCGCGTGCCAGGTCACCCAGTTCATCGGCGCGGCTGGAATCTAACCGGTGGGTCAAATCTCCCCCGCCGCTACCGATGGCTACCAGCGCCGCTGTTACCTGACGGATCGGCCGCACCAACCCACGGGCCAGCAACACCACCAGTAACAGGCACACCAGCGCCACCGCCAGACCAATGCCGCTGCTCATCCACATGGCGCGACGGGCTTCGGCGTAAATCTGCGACTGCGGCACTTCGGCCACCAGGGTCCAGCCCAGGTCCCGTAATGGCAGGCTTAACGCCAGATAATCTTCGCCGTCGCGAACGAAGCTGCTGTTGGTGGCAACTTTTTGACCCATGACCGATTGTGCGGCGGTTGCGCCAATTTGCTCGGCCAGTGTGCGCTTGCCGCTGAATTGCGCCTCGGGATGAACCTGGATCAAACCGTCGGAACGCACGAGATAGACCTTGCCGCGCTCACCGAAGTTGAAATTGTGGATCAGCTCCGACAGCTCTTTCATGCTCAACCCGAGCCCGGCAACGCCAACGACTTTGCCGCCCTGCTCGACCTTCAGGTCGATGAACAGCGCCAATTCTCCGGTCGCGGTGTCATTGTCGATATTGAGGGTGCGCGGCTGGTTGCTGTCGAGGAAGGCGTAGAACCAGGCGTCCTTGGGATTGGAACGGCTGAGGGTCCGGTCCAGGCCTTTTTCAGTGAAGTAATGGTTTGAAGCCGTGCCGACAATCAGCGCGGTAAAGGCTTTGTGTTCGGCGCGAATGCCTTCCAGATACTGGACGAACGCGTCTGTCTGGGCACTGTTTTCACCCCCGGCCAGCCAGTCGCGCACCATGCTGTTGCTGGCGATGTCCTTGGCGGCGGTAAGAGGTTGAACGAGGATTCGTTCGATGTCATTGCGCATCGCCTCGATGCTCGACGGCAGTGCCTGCTCGACCAGATAGCTCTGGGCGAGACGGTTGACCACGAGGGTATAAATGCCAACCACGATCAGGATGCTGACCAGCAGGGCGGTGCCCATGCTGAGGATCAACTGCCATTGAATACTGCGTCGCCAGAACTGCATGGAGCACCCCCAAAGAATAAGAGGCTGAAACACTGCAACAGCCGTGCCGATTGTATACAACACAATGGACAATCTATTCTTTGGTTGTGCGCAAAGCCGATCAGGCCTGATTGATCGTCTTGGAGATCACTTCAACCGTGGCGCTGACTTGCTCTTGGTAACGGTCGAGTTCCTGCTTGTGCTGCTTCTGCATTTCAATCTGCTGGGAGCACAGATTCATCGCGGCCAACACCAGCAGGCGGTCACCGATCAGCGTCGGGTACTTTCTTTTGGTATCGGCCAAGGCAGCTTTCAACATCAGCGCGGCGTCCAGCAGGGTTTGCTCTTCCCCGGCCGGCGCCTTGATCGAATAGTCCTCCCCCAGGATCGAGACGACTTTTACCCCTGCGGCGCCGTGATTCATGCGCTGACCGGGCCGGCGCTGACGCGCTCAACCAGGGCCTGGATGCGGGCCGCGGTGGCGCCTTGTTTCTCTTCCTGTTCCATCAGGTTCAGTTGCAGGCTTTCGTTTTCATCCTTGGCCTGGGCCAGTTCTGCACTCAGGGTCTGATTGGTGGCGAGCAGGCTCTGGTTCTGTTGCACCAGGTCGCTGACCAGCTGTTCCAATTGGCTTAGGGATGCTTCCAACATTTTGATTTTCCAAGCATTTCAAGGGGCGCGTACGATAAAGAAAAGTCACCACGGATGCCAGGGTTATTCGGGCGCAAGGCCTTGATTTTCCTGGCGGGCGACCTTCCTCGCGAGCTTTAAAGACTGTGATTGGCGGATCTGGTTCCTGCACTTCGTCGCCGGGGCCTGTCTGCGACAAAAACGCGCAGGCCCTCAAGACTTTAGTCGTATGACCGATAAGTCACTCACACGTCAGCTTCAGCGCCGCACGGGTGCGCTCACTTTGGTAAACAGCATGTCCCTTCGTAATATGAATATCGCACCGCGGGCGTTCCTCGGTTTCGCCCTGATTGGCGGTTTGATGCTGGTTTTGGGGGTGTTTGCCTTGAACCAGATGAGCAAGATTCGAGGCGCCGGCGAGAACATCGTCGAGAGCAGCGTGCCGAGCATCAAAGCGCTGGATGAGTTCACCCAACTGACCCTGCGCCTTCGGGTTCTGTCCTATCGCTTGTTGACCAACCGCGAACCCGACGTGCAGCAAAAAACCATCGAGCTGTTCGACCAGCGCAACCAGCAGATCCGCGCCGCACAGACAGAGTATGAAAAATTCATCAGCAGCCCTGACGAGCGTGCGGCTTACGACCAATACGTGCAGTTGCTTGGCCAGTACCGTCAGCTTGAAGACCGGATGAAGAGTCTGTCGCGCAACAACCAGGTGGAAGAACTGCGCACCTTGCTCAACACCGATCTGTTGAACAACTCTGAAGCCGTCAACGCCGTGCTCAACCGCCTGATGCTGATCAACAACCAACAGGCGGTCGACCTTAATCAGCAAGCAACGGATCAGTATTCCTCGGCGTTCACCCTGGTCGTCACCCTGCTGGTGATCGCCACCGGCCTGACACTGCTGTTCGCCTGGCTCCTGACCAACAGCATTACCAAGCCGATAGCCAACGCCTTGAGCGCGGCCGAAGAAATCGCCGAGGGCAACCTGACCCGCCCGATTCATGTCGATGGCGAAGATGAAGCCGGCCGCTTGCTGCTGGCCATGTCGAAGATGCAGGAAAAGCTGCGTGACACCCTGCAGCGGATTTCCGGCTCAGCCACGCAACTGGCGTCCGCCGCTGAAGAACTCAACAGTGTCACCGACGAAAGCGCTCGTGGCCTGACCCAGCAGAACAACGAAATCGAACAAGCCGCCACCGCCGTCAATGAAATGACCAGCGCCGTGGAAGAGGTCGCACGCAACGCCGTGAGCACGTCCGAAGCCTCGAAGAACGCCACCACCTCGGCCGGCGACGGTCGTGACCTGGTGCAGGAAACCGTCAGCGCCATCGAACGCATGAGCGCCGATGTGCAGAGCACCGCGACCCTGATTGGCGACCTGGCCAACGAGTCCCGTGACATCGGTAAAGTGCTGGACGTGATTCGCGGTCTGGCTGACCAGACCAACTTGCTGGCATTGAACGCAGCCATTGAAGCCGCGCGTGCTGGTGAAGCCGGACGTGGCTTCGCGGTGGTGGCGGATGAGGTACGTGCACTGGCGCATCGCACTCAGCAGTCGACCAGCGAGATCGAACGCATGATCGGCAGCATCCAGAGCGGCACCGAACACGCGGTGGACTCGATGCGCAACAGCACCGAACGTGCTGAGTCGACCTTGAACATTGCCCGCGGTGCAGGTCTTTCGCTGGACACCATCAACAGCGCCATTGTCGAGATCAACGAGCGCAACCTGGTAATCGCCAGCGCGGCTGAAGAACAGGCGCAGGTCGCCCGTGAAGTCGATCGCAACCTGGTGAACATCCGTGATTTGTCGGTGCAATCGGCGACCGGGGCGAATCAGACAAGTGCGGCGAGCAATGAATTGTCGCGATTGGCACTGGACCTGAACAACATGGTTGGGCGGTTCAGCCTGTAAGCAGCGACACTTTCTCTGTGGCTAAGGGATTTATCTGTGGTCAGGGGATTTATCCCCGTTCGGCGGCGAAGCCGTCGCAAGATCTGTTTGCGGTGTGTGCCTGAAAGAACGCAGGGGCCGCTCCGCAGCCCAACGGGGATAAATCCCCTCGCCACAGGATCAAGCTCAATCCGGGTGACGTTGTCGCGGCTGCAAAAGCTTTTTGACAGCATCACATTTCAACAGGTTAGAATCGCTGGCACGCAGACTGCATGGTCAGTTTGTGCCCGCCTTTCAGCTTTCTGGAGTACTGCCTTTGAATGCGACGACCATCAACAGCCTGTTCTTGATCGGCGCGTTGCTGGTAGGTGCAAGCATTCTGGTGAGTTCCCTTTCATCGCGCCTTGGTATCCCGATTCTGGTGATCATCCTCGCGGTGGGCATGTCGGCCGGTGTCGATGGCGCCGGCATTATTTTCGATAACTACCCAACAGCTTATCTGGTCGGCAACCTCGCGCTGGCAGTCATCCTGCTCGACGGCGGGTTGCGCACCCGGGTTTCCAGCTTCCGCGTGGCGTTATGGCCAGCGCTGTCGCTCGCGACGGTCGGGGTGTTGATCACCACGGGGATGACCGGCATGGCCGCCGCGTGGCTATTCGATCTGAACCTGATTCAGGGCCTGCTGATCGGCGCTATCGTCGGCTCCACCGACGCCGCGGCGGTGTTCTCGCTGCTCGGCGGCAAAGGACTGAACGAACGGGTCACCGCCAGCCTTGAAATCGAGTCCGGCAGCAACGACCCGATGGCGGTGTTCCTCACCGTCACCCTGATCGACATGCTCGCCAGCGGCCAGACCGGCCTCCATTGGAGCCTGCTCGCCCACTTCGTGCGTGAGTTCGGCATCGGTGCCGTCATCGGCCTTGGCGGTGGCTGGGTCATGCTGCAATTGGTCAACCGGATCCACCTGGCCAACGGCCTCTATCCGATTCTGGTGATTGCCGGCGGCCTGGTCGTGTTCGCCCTGACCAACGCCCTGCATGGTAGCGGCTTCCTGGCGGTTTACCTGTGCGGCCTGGTGATCGGCAACCGCCCGGTGCGCAGCCGCCACGGCATTCTGCACATGCTCGACGGCATGGCCTGGCTTGCGCAGATCGGCATGTTCCTGGTGCTGGGGCTGCTGGTCACGCCGCATGATCTGCTGCCGATCGCCCTGCCCGCTCTGGGCCTGGCGCTGTGGATGATTCTGTTCGCTCGGCCGCTGTCGGTGCTGGTCGGTCTGCTGCCGTTCAAAGCGTTCCACGGCCGCGAAAAGGCGTTTATCTCCTGGGTCGGATTACGCGGCGCGGTCCCGATCATTCTGGCGGTGTTCCCGCTGATGGCCGGCCTGCCGAATGCCCAGCTCTACTTCAACCTCGCCTTCTTTATCGTGCTGGTGTCACTGCTGGTGCAGGGCACAAGCCTGCCCTGGGTGGCGAAGCTTTTGAAAGTGACCGTTCCGCCGGAACCGGCGCCGATCTCGCGCGCAGCCCTTGAGGTGCATGTCACCAGCGAGTGGGAGCTGTTCGTTTATCGCCTCGGTGCCGAGAAATGGTGCATCGGTTCGCCCCTTCGCGAGCTGAAAATGCCCGAAGGCACACGTATTGCAGCGCTGTTTCGTGGCCAACAACTGCTCCATCCGTCGGGTAGTACGGTGCTCGAAGTCGATGATTTGCTGTGTGTTATCGGCCATGAACACAACCTTCCAGCCCTCGGAAAACTCTTCAGCCAGGCACCGCAACGCGGCCTCGATCTGCGCTTCTTCGGCGACTTCGTACTCGAAGGAGACGCCCAGCTGGCAGCGGTTGCGGCGCTGTACGGGTTGAAAGTCGAAGGCATCGATCCGGACATGTCCCTGGGCCGTTTCATTGCCCAGAAAGTCGGCGGTGCTCCCGTCGTCGGCGACCAGGTGGAGTGGAACAACACCATCTGGACCGTCGCGGTCATGGAGGGGAACAAGATCGGCAAAGTGGGCGTCAGATTCCCCGAAGGAAGTCGCCCGGGTCCGGGCTTGTTCCTCTAAACTCCACACTTCGTCTCGTTTTCGATCGGTCTCTATGTCTACCCTGCGCACTTTTTTCATCATGGCCCTGCTGGGCTTGAGTCTTTCTGTCGGTACATTGCAAGCGGCCGAACCGCCGACCAGCGAAGCCGTGCAGGCGAATCTGGACAAGATCGCCGATCGCAAACTGCCGGAAGCGGATCAGAAAGCCCTGCAATCCGTCCTGCAAAGCACGCTGACCCAGCTCGGCAACCAGCGTGATTACGAGCAAAAGCTGGTCGCTCTCAAGCAGCAGCTCGCCACCGCGCCCAAGCAGAACATCGAAAACCAGCGTGAGCTGACCAAGCTCAAAGCCACCAGAATGCCGCCGGTGCCGCAACGCTACGCCAACCAGTCGATCCAGCAGCTCGAGCAAATGCTCACCGAGCGCTCGACCCAGCAAAGCGACCTGCAGAAGGCGCTGGCCGACGCCAACAGTCTGGTGATCACCGCCCAGACCCGCCCCGAGCGCGCACAGGCCGAAATTTCCGCCAGCCAGACGCGTATTCAACAGATCAACAACATACTCAAAGCCGGCAAGGACGCCGGCAAGACTTTGAGCGGTGAACAGCGTGACCTCCTGAATGCCGAACTCGCGGCACTGAATGCGCTGATTCCGCTGCGTCGCCAGGAACTGGCCGGCAACAACCAGTTGCAGGATCTGGGTAACAGCCAGCACGACTTGCTGACCGAAAAATCCGATCGCCTGGATCAGGAAATCCAGGAGCTGCAAACCCTGATCAACCAGAAACGCCTGGCCCAGTCCCAGGAGACGGTGACGCAACAGTCCATCGAAGCGCAGAAATCCGGCGGCAGCGCGCTGCTGGCCACCGAAAGTTCGGCCAACCTGAAGCTCTCGGACTACCTGCTCAAAAGCACTGACCGCCTCAATGAGGTCACCCAGCAGAACCTGCAGACCAAACAGCAGCTGGACAACGTGACCCAAAGCGATTCGGCACTGGACGAACAAATCAACGTACTAAAGGGCAGCCTGCTGCTCTCCAAGATTCTCTATAAGCAGAAACAGGCCCTGCCACGTCTCAAGCTCGACCGCGACCTGGCCGACCAGATCGCCGATATTCGCCTGTACCAGTTTGAAGTGAGCCAGCAGCGGGAATTGCTCAGCAACCCCGCGACCTATGTCGACAACCTGCTGTCCACCCAGCCGCCGGAGCAAGTTACCCCGCAGCTGCGAAAAAGCCTGCTGGAGCTGGCCACCACCCGCGCAGACCTGCTGGAACGCCTGAACCGCGAACTGAGTGCGGTGCTCAACGAATCCATCACCCTGCAACTCAATCAGAAACAGCTGCTCAGTACCGCGCAAAGCCTGCGGGCGACCCTCGATGAGCAGATGTTCTGGATTCCCAGCAACAAGCCGCTGGACCTGGAATGGATGCGCGCCGTGCCGGAGCGTCTGGAACGTCAGGTCACTACGCTGCCGTGGGCTTCCAGCCTGAGCGAATTGAGTGATGGCCTGATACAGCGACCGCTGCTGTTCCTGCCCCTGGTGTTGCTGATCGGTGCCCTGCTGTGGCGACGTAAAAGTCTGTATGCCCGACTGAGCAAAGTTCACCAGGACATCGGCCACTTCAAGCGCGACAGCCAGTGGCACACGCCTCAGGCCATCCTGATCAATATTCTGTTGGCAATGCCGGTCTCGCTGGGCCTGGCCTTGTGCGGCCTGGCGTTGCAGATCGACGCCCGCGGGCAGAACGCCAACATGGGCGCGGCGCTGCTGCAAATGGCCCAGGCCTGGCTGGTGTTCTACACCGCTTACCGGATCCTCGCACCGGGCGGCGTCGCTGAACTGCATTTCCGCTGGGAAAAACCCCAGGTCGAGTTCCTGCAGGGCTGGGTCCGCCGACTCGGCTTGGTGGTGATGGCATTGGTTGCCGTGGTAGCGGTTGCCGAACTGCAACCCTCGACGCTGGCGGATGACGTGCTCGGCATGCCCGTGGTGCTGATCTGTTACGCCTTGATGGCCTGGCTGCTCAGCCGCCTTCTGATCGCCAGCCCGACGCACCAGAACGCGTCGCTGTTCCGCAAAGCGGTCGGGGTCCTGTTCACCGTCCTGCCCGTCGCGTTATTTGTGGCAGTGTGCTTCGGCTACTACTACACCGCGCTGAAACTCAGTGACCGGCTGATCAACACCCTTTACCTGCTGATGTTCTGGCTGGTGATTGAAGCCACTTTCGTTCGCGGCCTCAGCGTTGCAGCACGACGCCTGGCCTACCAGCGCGCCCTGGCCAAACGTCAGGCCGCCAAGGAGGCTGGCGACGGCGAAGCGGTGATCGAAGAGCCGACGCTGGACATCGAGAAGGTCAACGAACAGTCCCTGCGCCTGATCCGCCTGGCACTGCTTGGCGGTTTCATTGCGGCGCTGTACTGGGTCTGGTCCGATTTGATCTCGGTGTTCTCGTACCTCGACAACATCACCCTGTACGAATACACCAGCGGTACCGGCGCCAACATGAGCATGGTGCCGATCAGCATCGGCGACATGCTCGGCGCGCTGATCATCATCGGTATCACCTTCGCCCTCGCGCGCAACTTGCCAGGCTTGCTGGAAGTGTTGGTGCTGTCCAAGTTGAATCTTGCACAAGGCAGTGCTTATGCCACGACCACGTTGCTGTCCTACGTGATCGCCGGCATCGGCTTCGTCTCGACCCTGTCGACCCTCGGCGTGAGCTGGGACAAGTTGCAATGGCTGGTGGCGGCGCTGTCGGTGGGGCTCGGTTTCGGGATGCAGGAGATTTTCGCGAACTTCATCTCGGGCATCATGATCCTGTTCGAGCGTCCGGTGCGGATCGGCGACACCATCACCATCGGCAACCTGTCGGGCACGGTCAGCAAGATCCGCATCCGCGCCACGACCATCACCGACTTCGACCGCAAGGACATCATTGTCCCGAACAAGACGTTCATCACCGGGCAACTGATCAACTGGTCTCTGACCGACACCATCACCCGGGTGACCCTCAAGCTCGGCGTCGACTACGGTTCGGACCTGGACCTGGTGAAAGAGCTGCTGCTCAAAGCCGCGCGCGACAACCCACGTGTCCTGAAAGACCCGGAACCCCACGTGTACTTCCTGAACTTCGGCGAAAGCACCCTCGACCACGAGTTGCGCATGCACGTGCGCGACCTCGGTGACCGTAACCCGGTGCTGGACGAGGTCAACCGCTTCATCAATCGCGAGTTCAAGAAGCAGCACATCAACATCTCGTTCCGGCAGATGGAGGTCTATCTCAAGAACCTTCACGGCCAGGAATACAAAATGGTGCCGATCGAACCGGAAACCAAAACCATCGTGCCGCTGGTGGATGGCAAGTCGCCCCTTGAGCCACCGCCCGCCAAGCTCGACTAACGGCCTTATCCCTAGCAGAATACTCGGACATTCTGCTGGAGATGGCCGTTGAAAGCCCTCGACGAACTGACCTTCGATAATCGCTTCGCCCGCCTTGGCGATACGTTTTCCGCCCATGTGCTGCCCGAGCCCATCGACAACCCGCGTCTGGTGGTGGCCAGCCCTGCGGCCATGGAGCTGCTGGATCTCGATCCCGCAGTAGCGGACACCCCGGAGTTTGCCGAGCTGTTCAGCGGCCACAAGCTCTGGGCCGACGCAGTGCCTCGGGCGATGGTCTATTCCGGCCATCAGTTCGGTTCCTACAACCCACAGCTGGGTGATGGTCGCGGCCTGTTGCTGGGCGAGGTCTACAACGAGGCCGGCGAACACTGGGACCTGCACCTCAAAGGCGCCGGTCAGACGCCTTTTTCGCGAATGGGCGATGGACGCGCGGTATTGCGCTCCTCGATCCGCGAGTTTCTCGCCTCCGAAGCGCTGAATGCCCTGAACATCCCGACCACCCGCGCTCTGTGCGTAATCGGCTCCGACACCCCGGTGTGGCGCGAGAAGCAGGAACGCGCAGCGATGGTTCTGCGCTTGGCGCCGAGCCATGTGCGCTTCGGGCATTTCGAGTATTTCTACTACACCAAACGTCCGGAGAAGCAGAAAGAACTCGGCGAACACGTGCTGGCCATGCATTTCCCCGAATGCCTGGAACAGCCGGAGCCGTATCTGGCGATGTTCCGCGAAATCGTCGAGCGCAATGCCGAGCTGATCGCCAAATGGCAGGCTTACGGCTTTTGCCATGGTGTGATGAACACCGACAACATGTCGATCCTCGGCATCACCTTCGATTTCGGCCCGTTCGCCTTCCTCGACGACTTCGACGCCCATTTCATCTGCAACCACTCGGATGACCAAGGCCGCTATTCCTTCAGCAACCAGGTGCCGATCGGCCAGTGGAACCTAAGCGCCCTCGCTCAGGCCCTGACGCCGTTCATCAGCGTCGACGCCCTGCGCGAAACCCTCGGCCTGTACTTGCCGTTGTACCAAGCCCATTACCTGGACCTGATGCGCCGTCGCCTCGGACTCACCACGGCCGAAGACGATGACCAGAAACTGCTGGAGCAGCTGCTGCAACTGATGCAGAACAGCGGCGTCGATTACACGCTGTTCTTCCGCCGTTTAGGGGATGAATCACCCGAATTGGCCGTCGCCCGTTTGCGCGATGACTTCGTCGACATCAAGGGCTTCGATGCCTGGGCTGAGTTGTATGTCGCCCGGGTTGGCCGTGAAGGCGAGGTTGATCAGGAACAGCGGCGCAAGCGGATGCACGTGGTCAATCCGCTGTACATCCTGCGCAACTACCTGGCGCAGAAGGCGATCGATGCAGCGGAGAGCGGCGATTATTCAGAGGTTCGGCGACTGCATGCGGTATTGAGCAATCCATTCGACGAGCAAGCGGGGATGGAAAGCTACGCCGAGCGGCCGCCGGAGTGGGGCAAGCATTTGGAGATCAGTTGTTCGTCGTGAGGTTGGTCAGTCAAGCGGATCAATGGCACTGACGACGCGAGCAACGATGTCTGCCATCGTAACGTCATCAAGTCGCTCAATGAACTTGGCTGAGCCGTCGCGCACACGCTGCTCTATATCAAAACTACGAACCTGATTACAAACTGCGACACCATTCGTTTCGTGGCCGGAGACGATGACCGCCAAGCCGGTGTTTCGACTGAAGCTGCCGCCACTGGTCACCGGCACAGTCATGCTGACACCCAAGGCGTTGATTTCCCTTGGCGTAATTACCACGAATCGATGCCGATTCATCATTTCGCGTCCCGCAACCGGGTTCGGATCAATCCAGTAAACATCCCCCCGCTGTGGGGCCTGACGCCGAACCATCAACCCAACTCCCGGCCAACTGGATCGCCTTCACGTGCAAACGCCGTCTGCGCATTCAACTCGGCTACTTCTTCGGAACCTTCAAGCAACTCTGCAAGGCTATAGCGCTTGCGAGAAGGCCGTACAACCGGGCGGGCAATCAACTCACCATCGACCACATTCAGTTCCAGTTGTGCTCCTACTTCCAGGTGCAGGAGCTTCAGCAGCGTTGGCGGGAGAGTAATCACTGCAGCGCCACCTTGACGGCGGATTTTGGAAGTCACGGACACGGGATAACTCCTATCCGACAATTGAGAGATATCGACTTCTCGATAAGTGCAACAAAAGTAGCACGAGCTTAAAGGCAAAGCGAACTCCTCATAAAGAGATTAGAAAACGGTGAAGTTGCTTCCAGCGTAGCCACCGATCCCGCCCCGAAACTCCCGAGTATGTGAGCATTTACGACAATCACTGCGCCTGCCCCCGTCTTTTGCTGGCTTGATAAATGAAGCTTGCGACTCCAAATCAGCTTTAGACTGCCCAAACATTCAGAGCCTCGACCATGACCGACCCACTCCTCATCCCCTGCCCCCACTGCAACGGCCTCAACCGCATCCCCGCCGAACGCCTCAACGATCACCCAAAATGCGGTCGCTGCAAGGCCGAGGTCTTGCTGAACAAGCCGTTCGAATTGAAACAAGGCGATTACGCCAGCCAGATCAAAGGCGATCTGCCGTTGCTGGTGGACGTGTGGGCGGAGTGGTGTGGGCCGTGCAAGTCGTTTACGCCGGTGTTCGAGCAGGCAGCGGGGCAACTGTCGGGGAAATGTCGGCTGGCGAAACTGGACAGTGAGGCGAACCAGCAATTGTCGGCGCAGTTGGGTATTCGCTCGATTCCGAGCCTGATTCTGTTCAAGAACGGCCGGGAAGTGGCGCGTCAGAGCGGGGCGTTTCCGTTACCGCAGTTGATGAGCTGGTTGCGTAGCCAGGGGATCTAAAACCACCGCGATTTAATGTGGGAGCGGGCTTGCTCGCGAAGGCGGAGTGTCAGTCGATATCAATGTTGACTGACACTCCGCCTTCGCGAGCAAGCCCGCTCCCACATTGGGTTAGGCGACGTCGACAGATTCAGGCGTTTTCGAGCAGGTTATGCAGTTCGACAAACTGCTGCGTCAGCTTGTGCCGTGGGTCGAGGTGAATCAGCGGCGTATTGGCCTGATGGGATTCGCGCATCCGCACCGAACTGGTCAGGTACACCGGCAGCACCGGCAACCCTTCGGCGATCAGCTCGTCGAGAATCTGCTGCGGCAGGCTGGCACGGGCCTGGAACTGATTGACCACGATGCCTTCGACTTCCAGGCCTTCGTTGTGGTCGTCCTTCAATTCTTCGATTTCCGCCAGCAGCCCGTACAGTGCCTGGCGCGAGAAGCTGTCGCAGTCGAACGGGATCAGCACCCGGTCAGCGGCAATCAATGCCGATACCGCATAGAAGTTCAGCGCAGGCGGGGTATCAAGGTAGATGCGATCGTAATCTTCCCCCAGCTCCTCAAGCAATTTGCGCAGCTTGTTGATCTTGTGTTTAGCCTCAAGCTTGGGCTGCAGATCGGCCAACTCGGCGGTCGCGGTGATGACGTGGAGGTTTTCGAACGGCGTTTCGTAGATATCGACCTGGTTCTTCTTCGAGAACGGTCCTGAGGACAGGGTTTGCTTGAAGAAGTCGGCGATGCCCATCGGGATGTCATCCCCGGTGAGTCCCGTCAGGTACTGAGTGGAGTTGGCCTGGGCATCGAGATCCACCAACAGGGTGCGATACCCCTCGCTGGCGCTGACCGCCGCCAGATTGCAGGCAATGCTGGATTTGCCCACGCCACCTTTCTGATTGAACACCACGCGCCGCATGTGAAAAACCTCCGTGTATCAAAGAATGATCGAGTGTAGTAGTCCATGGCGCTGCTTAGCTACCTCGTCGGCACGGGGACTACACAGTCAGCGGCAATCTCCCAATAAAAAAACCGCCAACTCTGCCATCGATCGCCGACAGAGCCGACGGACTTGCTCAGCACGATGTGGATAATGGCCAAACGACAGCTTTTCGCGGACTAATCAGTTCATTTGACTGCGCAAAACGTAACCATCATTTGCTACACGCCCGTCGCAACGGGATAATGCGCGCCACTCGGCGCCAAGCGCCACGTAAGGTCGTCGCGTTTTTCTGCGACTCGCCGCGTCAGAATAGCCCGCAGGGGCGGGATGAAAGCCTGTGATCAATTTCAACATCGCCCAATGGCGCGCGTGGGCCCCTGGGCTCGAAAGCGTGGACGATTGGCAGGCCTGGAGCCGACAACCGGTCGTGCTTCAGAGCAGCGATGCCGCCCCCGACGTGTCTTTTTTGCCGGCCATGCAGCGCCGGCGGCTCAGCCGTCTGGCGCGGATGGCATTCAGCGTCGGTTGGCCCCTGGCCGATGGTCGCCAGGACCTACCGTTGGTCTTTATTTCCCGTCATGGCGAAACGCCCCGCACCTTCGACATCCTGCGCGATCTGGCAGCCGAACAACCGTTGTCACCGACGCAATTCAGCTTGTCGGTGCACAACGCGGTGATTGGCCTGTGGTCGATCATGCGTGGCGAAACCAGTGAGATGACTGCCCTTGCCGCCGCCGGAGACGGCCTTGAACACGGCATGCTAGAGGCCGCGGCGCTGCTTGCCGAAGGCGCGCCTGCGGTACTGCTGATCGTCACTGAAGAAAAACCGCCCCAGGCCTACTCGGCCTGGATCGACGACGTGCCGTTCCCGTATGCCGTCGGTCTGTTGCTGACACCGGGTACCGACTGGCAGCTGTCCCTGAACAGCACTTCGGATGCGTTGTCCAAAGCCCACTGGCCCCATGCCCTGAATCTATTGCGTACCCTGCTCGGCCAGCAGACCACCTGCCAACATGCCTGGAAAAATCGTGTATGGACCTGGCAACGCAACCTGTAAGCGAAAAAAACCGCGACGCCTATTACTGGCGTTTGCTGGCGACCGCTGCGAGCTTCACTCTGTTCGGGTTAGGCGGGCTGTGCCTGCGCCTGGTGGTTTTCCCGTTGCTGAGTTGCCTGCCCGGCGATGCCCAGACTCATCGGCTGCGGGCACGTAGAACCGTCAGTCGCTGCTTTTGGTTTTTTGTCCGGTTCATGGCCCGTACCGGCGTGCTGACCTACGACATCCAGGGCGCGGAGAAGCTTGGTCGCCCGGGCCAGATGATCATGGCCAATCACCCGTCGCTGATCGATGTGGTGTTTCTGATCGGACTGGTGCGTCACAGCAACTGCGTGGTCAAGAAAAGCCTCTGGGAGAACCCGTTCACCCGCGGCCCGCTACGCCGCACCGATTACATCAGCAACGACGGCAGCATGGACATGCTCGACGCTGCGGCCGACGCACTGAAAAGCGGTCAGACGCTGATCATCTTTCCCGAAGGTACTCGCACCCAGCCAGGCGAACCGCCGGCCTTTCATCGGGGGGGTGCATCGATTGCCCTGCGGGGTGCGAAAATCCTGACCCCGGTGATCATCAAGGTCAGCCCGACCACATTGACCAAGGCCGAACCCTGGTATCGCATCCCGAAACGTCGCGTGCACTTCAGTTTTCGTGTGGGAGCCGATATAGACCCACAAGCCTTTGCCGCGTGTGGCCCTGCGCCTCAGGCTTCGCGCAAGCTCAACGATTATTTGCATTCTTACTTTATTAAGGAGCTCGCCGAAGATGAGCGATCTACACCGTGAAATCAAAGAACTGATCATCGACGCCCTCGGCCTCGAAGACATCAGCGCACAAGACATCGGCGATGACCAGACGCTGTTCGGCGAAGGCCTGGGCCTGGACTCGGTAGACGCCCTGGAACTCGGCCTGGCGATCCAGAAAAAGTACGGCATCAAAATCGACGCCGACGCCAAAGACACCCGTAATCACTTTAGTAACGTGGCGAGCCTTGCGGCGTTCGTCACCGCAAAACAGGCAGCTTGAGACCGGACCATGCAAACTCGTGATGACATTTTCAACACCCTGCGCGATGCCTTGGTCGAACTCTTCGAGCTGGACCCTGAGCGCGTGAGCCTCGAATCCAATCTGTATCAGGACCTGGAAATCGACAGCATCGACGCCGTCGACCTGATTGATCACATCAAGCGTCAGACCGGCAAGAAAATCGCCGCCGAAGAATTCAAATCGGTGCGTACCGTCAGCGACGTGGTCGAGGCGGTCTACCGTCTGGTTCAACCGGCCGCATGAGTCGACTGATCGGCCTTGGCCTGCTGCTGGCGGGCCTGTTGTACCCCTTCGCGGTGTATTTCGGCATGGAACACTTTGCTCCGTGGCAGTTCGGTCTGCTGCTGGGCAGCCTGTGGCTGGCGCGGGCGCTGCTGGGTGCGCGTCGCCCCGGCAACCTGTGGATGGCGATCACCGCGATTGGCTTTTGCCTGTTGCTGGCGTTGTTCGACAGTCCGCTGTTGCTGCGTTGGTACCCGGTGCTGATCAGCGCTTTCATGCTTGGCCTGTTTGGCCTGAGCCTGAAAGTCGGGCCGCCGATGGTGGAACGCCTGGCGCGCCTGCGGGAACCGCACTTGCCGGCCAAGGCGATTGTCTACACCCGCCAGGTGACCATCGTCTGGTGTGTGTTTTTCCTCTGTAACGGTTTGCTCGCCGCCGCCCTGACCCTGTGGGCGCCGCTGAGTTGGTGGATGTTGTACACCGGCCTGATTTCCTATGGATTGATGGGCCTGCTGTTTGCCATTGAATGGCTCATACGACAACGGGTACGAGGCCACCCATGAATTGGATAACACTTGAGCAGCTGTTGCTCAAGGCTCAGCCGGAGCGTGCCGTGACGGCCGAACCGGCGTTGAATCACGCACAGCTGTGCGAACAGGCGCTAAGCCTGGCGGCCGGCCTGCAATCCCAAGGCGTGCAGCGCATCGCCGTGCACCTTGAAGACGCCGCTGACCTGGCGATTGCCCTGCTCGGCGCCTGGCGTGCCGGGGTCAGCGTGCTGCTGCCTGCCGACCTGCAACCACAGACTCGCCAACGCTGGTCGAGCGAAGTCGATCTGTGGCTGACCGATCAGGCCGATGATGCGCACCTTATCGATTATCGACAGGCGCCCCTGTCCCCCGCCAAACTGGATCTGGACACCTGCCAGCTGAGCCTGTGTACTTCCGGTTCCAGCGGCGAACCCAAGCGTATCGACAAGACTCTGCGCCAGCTCGCCAATGAAGTTCAGGCGCTGGAGCAGCTCTGGGGCGCCGACCTGGGCCAGGCGTGCATCATCGGCAGTGTCGCCACCCAGCACATCTACGGTTTGCTGTTTCGGGTGCTGTGGCCGCTGTGCGCCGGGCGCCCGTTCGTGCGCAAGCAACTGGCCTTTCCGGAAGACTTGCAGCGCGCCAGTCGCGAACACCCGACGTTTGCCTGGGTCGCCAGCCCGGCGCTGCTCAAGCGCATGGGCGACAACCTCGACTGGCCGGCCTTGAGTGCGGTTTGCCGAGTGTTTTCTTCCGGTGGCGCGCTACCGGCCGAGGCTGCGCAAAGTCTTCACGAGCGCCTGCAACAATGGCCGACGGAAATCCTCGGCAGCTCGGAAACCGGCGGCATCGCCTGGCGTCAGGGTCACGATCTCTGGCAACCGTTTGCTGAGGTTGAGCTGAGTCAGGACAGCGAGGGCGCGCTGCTGATCTCCTCGCCCTACTTGCCTGCCGGCCATATCGAACACACCGCCGATGCCGCCAGAATCGCTGCCGACGGCCGATTCGAACTGCTCGGACGGCTGGACCGGATCGTCAAACTGGAAGAAAAACGTATCTCGTTGCCGATGCTGGAAAAGGCGCTTATGGAGCATGACTGGGTCGCCGACGCGCGCCTCGGCGTGGTCCAGGAAAACCGCGCCTCACTGGGTGCACTGCTGGTGCTGACGGACGCGGGCCTGCATGCCTTGCGCAATCAAGGTCGGCGCACCCTGACGCAGGAATTGCGTCAGCACCTGAGCCAGCATTGCGAAGCCCTGGCCCTGCCACGACGCTGGCGAATGCTGCGGCAATTGCCCCTGAACGCTCAGGGCAAACTGCCGCAGGCCGACGTCGAGGCCTTGCTGCTGGCACCCCGCCCCAAGGTACCGGAAGTGCTGGAGCAGGTCGAAGTCGATGGCGAATGGAGCCTGCAACTGGCCGTGCCGCCGGACCTGGCCTACTTCAGCGGACACTTCCCGCAAACGCCGGTACTGCCCGGTGTGGTGCAGGTGGATTGGGCGCTGAGCCTCGGCCAGCAATTGATGAACCTGCCGGGCAAATTTGCCGGCATGGAAGTGCTGAAGTTCCAGCAACTGGTGCGCCCCGGCGATGAAGTCCAGTTGCACCTGCGCTTCGACCCGGAACGCAGCAAACTGTATTTCGCCTACCGCAATGAAACCGCGACCTGCTCAAGTGGGCGGATTTTGCTGGAGGCAATGCCCGATGCATAACCTGTGGCAATGGAGATCATTGTGGCGAGGGAGCTTGCTCCCGCTGGGCTGCGAAGCAGACCCAAAACCATCCGGCGTAGATTTCATGGCGAGCGCTTCGCACTCGGGCGGGAGCAAGCTCCCTCGCCACAGTGGTTCAGGGGAGGTTTCGAAACATGCATAACCCCTGCGCAATCATCCCGGTCTACAACCACGAAACCGCGATCACCACGGTCGTCGACGCGCTGATCGCCAGTGGCCTGCCGTGCATTCTGGTGGACGATGCCAGCGATCAGCCCTGCGCCAGGGTGCTCGACCAACTGGCCCAGCGTGAAATGGTCAACCTGATCCGCCTCGCCGCCAACCAAGGCAAGGGCGGTGCGGTCATGACCGGGCTGCGCGAAGCTTCGCGCCTGGGTTTCAGCCATGCTTTGCAGGTGGACGCCGACGGCCAGCACGATCTGCAGGATGTCGCGACCTTCATCGCACAATCACGCGCTCATCCCAACGCGGTGATCTGCGGCTATCCGCAATACGACGCCAGCGTGCCGAAAGGCCGCTTGTACGCCCGTTACCTGACCCACGTGATGGTCTGGATCAACACGCTGTCATTGCAGATCCGCGACTCGATGTGCGGTTTCCGCGTCTACCCCTTGCCTCCGACCCTGGCGCTGATCGACTCGGCGAAGATCGGCAAGCGCATGGACTTCGACTCGGACATCCTCGTGCGCCTGGCCTGGCGCAATCAGCCGATGCAGTGGCTGCCGACCAAGGTCCATTACCCGCTGGACGGTGTCTCGCATTTCCGGATGTTCCACGACAATGTGCTGATTTCGAGCATGCACACCCGGCTGTTCTTCGGCATGTTGCTGCGGGCACCGGTGATCCTCTGGCGACGGTGGCGAGCATGAGCATCAACACAGACAAAGAACACTGGGCCGACCGTCAGGAGCGTGGCAGTTTCTGGCTGATGAAACTCACCGCGTTCGGCGCCAAAGTGCTGGGCCGACGGCTGTTGAGTCCGCTGCTGTACGGCATCGTGTTGTACTTTTTCCTGTTCGGTCGCAGCGCCCGCCGCAGCGCTTGGCAATACCAGCAGCGCCTCGCAGACTGGAGCGCTCGCCCTGAATTGCGCCCGACCCACTGGCGAGTGTTCAGCCAGTTCATGGCCTTCGCCGATTCGATGCTCGACAAGCTCGACGTGTGGAACGGCAAGCTGAGCATCGAGCACATCGAAATCGTTGACCCGGCGCTCCTGCGCACTCAACTGCGCGGCACGCGCGGGCAGATGCTGGTGGGTGCGCATTTGGGCAATCTCGAAGTCTGTCGCGCACTGGCGGAAATCGGTGAGAAAGTCACCATGAACGTGCTGGTCCACACCAAGCACGCCGAGCAGTTCAACCGTTTGCTCGGCGAAGCCGGCGCGACCAATCTGCGGCTGATTCAGGTCAGTGAGCTGGACCCGGTGATCATGCTGCAACTGCATGAACGCCTGGAGCGCGGCGAGTGGCTGGCGATTGCCGGCGACCGCGTGCCGCTGCATGGCGGGCGCAGCGTGACCGTGGACTTCCTCGGTCATCAGGCCGCGTTTCCGCAAGGGCCGTGGCTGCTGGCCGGCTTGCTGAAATGCCCGATCCATCTGCTGATGTGCCTGAAGAAACCGACAGGCCAATATCAAGTCACCCTCGAACCGTTTACCGAGGCCGTGGTGTGGAAACGCAGCGACCGCGAACAGGTCATTCATCAGTGGGCGTCCCGCTACGCCGAACGCCTGGGTCACTATTGCCTCGAAGCGCCCCGACAATGGTTCAACTTTTACCCTTTCTGGAAGACCGATGACGACGCCAACGCTTGAGCCGGTAACCTTCGGCGAACTCCCTTTGCGCATCGAAGACGTGCTGGCTGCGGCCAACCGTCAGGTGCCGACGCAGTTGCAAAGCGACCCTGCGTACCGCGAGCGCATCGCCAAGGGCGCGCGATTCCTCGATTCCCTGCTGGACAAGGAAGGCGTGATCTATGGCGTGACCACCGGTTACGGCGACTCGTGCGTGGTCGCTGTACCGCTGCATCACGTCGAGGCGTTGCCTCGTCATCTGTACACGTTCCACGGTTGCGGCCTGGGCAAACTGCTCGACGCGCAAGCCACGCGCGCTGTGCTGGCGGCGCGTTTGCAGTCGCTGTGCCACGGCGTGTCCGGGGTGCGCGTGGAACTGCTGGAGCGCCTTCAGGCGTTCCTCGAACACGACATCCTGCCGCTGATCCCCGAAGAAGGCTCGGTGGGCGCCAGCGGTGATCTGACGCCGCTGTCCTACGTCGCTGCAACCTTGTCCGGCGAGCGCGAGGTGATGTTCCGGGGCGAACGCCGCCAAGCCGGCGACGTGCATCGTGAACTCGGCTGGACGCCGCTGGTACTGCGCCCGAAAGAAGCTTTGGCGCTGATGAATGGCACCGCCGTGATGACCGGCCTCGCCTGCCTGGCCTATGCCCGCGCCGATTACCTGCTGCAACTGGCCACGCGCATCACCGCGCTGAATGTGGTCGCGCTGCAAGGCAATCCCGAGCACTTCGACGAACGTCTGTTCGCCGCCAAACCGCACCCGGGGCAGATGCAAGTCGCCGCGTGGCTGCGCAAGGATCTGGCAATTGACGCGCCGACCGCACCGCTGCATCGCCTGCAAGACCGTTACTCCCTGCGTTGCGCGCCGCATGTCCTCGGCGTTCTGGCCGACAGTCTGAACTGGCTGCGTTCGTTCATTGAGATCGAGCTCAACAGCGCCAACGACAACCCGATCATCGACGCTGAAGCCGAACGCGTGTTGCACGGTGGGCACTTCTACGGCGGCCACATTGCGTTCGCCATGGACAGCCTGAAAAACCTGGTGGCCAACGTTGCCGATCTGCTGGACCGGCAACTCGCGCTGCTGGTGGATGAGCGTTACAACCATGGCCTGCCGAGCAACTTGTCTGGCGCCACGGCTGACCGCGCGATGCTCAATCACGGCTTCAAGGCTGTGCAGATCGGCACCAGCGCCTGGACCGCCGAGGCGCTGAAAAACACCATGCCGGCCAGCGTGTTCTCGCGCTCCACCGAATGCCACAACCAGGACAAGGTCAGCATGGGCACCATCGCTGCTCGCGATGCGATCCGTGTGCTGGAGCTGACCGAACAGGTCGCCGCCGCCACCCTGCTGGCCGCCAACCAGGGCGTGTGGCTGCGCAGCAAGGCCGAGGACGCGCGCCCGTTGCCACCCGCACTGGCGGCCATGCACGAAGAGCTGGCCAAGGACTTCCCGCCGGTCATCGAAGACCGTGCGCTGGAAGGCGAATTGCGCCTGTGCCTGAAACGTATCGCCGAGCAACACTGGAGGCTGCATGCGTAGCAAGGGAGTGCTTCACACCGATACGGAAATCCTCGTGCCGTTCTTTGACGTCGACACCATGAACGTGGTCTGGCACGGCCACTACGTCAAATACCTGGAAATCGCCCGTTGTGCGCTGCTGGACAAGATCGGCCACAACTACACCGCCATGGTTGAGTCGGGTTACGCCTGGCCGGTGATCGACCTGCAACTGCGCTATGTGCGTGGCGCCGTGTTCGGTCAAAAGCTGAACGTGCGGGCCAATCTGGTGGAGTGGGAGAACCGTCTGAAGATCAATTACCTGATCAGCGATCTGCAAACCGGTGAGCGGTTGACCCGCGCCAGTTCCGTGCAGGTGGCCGTCGACATGAGCAGCCGCGAAATGCAGTTGGCCTCGCCGAAGATCTTCACCGATGCCGTTGAAAGGATGCTGGCATGAACCTGCTGAAAACCCTCTGTAGCAGCTGCCGCGCCCGCGAGGCTGCGTTCGGCGGCGAAGCCGTTGCAAAACCTGTACATGCGGTACAGCAGAAAAACCGCAGGGCGACTGCTGCGCAGCCGAACGCAGGCTTCGCCAGCTGCTACAGGATTGTGGTGGCGCTGGTATTAGCGCTGGGTTTTTCTTCGCTGGCGCAGGCGTTTGATTTGCAACAACTGAGCGATCAACTGGCCAAACCCGATGTGATCCACGGCAATTTCATCCAGGAAAAACACCTGCGCGCATTGCCCAAGCCGCTGACCAGCAAGGGCACTTTTGTCCTCGCAAAAAACCACGGCTTGCTCTGGCTGCTGAAAACGCCGCTGCAACAGGATTACCGCATCACCGGCAAAGGCATTGCCCGACGTGACGCCAACGGTTGGCAGACGCTGCCGAGCAAGAGCGCCGGCGCCGAGCAGAACCGCTTGTTCCTCGCCGTGCTGCAAGGTGACAGCAGCGGATTGCAACGGGACTTCGAACTGTCCCTGAGCGGCGACGCGCAGAGCTGGAAACTGACGCTGATCCCGCGCTCATTGCTGCTCAAGCAGGTGTTCAACCAGATCAACATCACCGGCAGCGAATTGGTGCACAGCATCGAACTGTTGGAAACCCAGGGCGACAGCACGCTTTTGCGCATGCAAGACAGCACCAGCACACAACCGTTGAGCGACGCGGAGCAGCATGACTTTGCCGAGTGAACGCAAGCTTCCGTGGCTGTTTCTGATCCTGCTGCTGGCGGTGCTCGCGCTCGCCGGTTGGCAATGGCGTGACGGTGCACCACTGTCGGCCAATTTGATGGAACTGGTGCCGGGCACCGCGCCGGACGCGCTGGAATTGCGCGCCGAACAACGCATGCAAGAACCGCTGAACCGCGAAATGCTGGTGCTGGTCGGCCATAAAGATCGCCCGCAAGCCATCGCCATGGCGCAGAAGCTCGGCGAACAGTGGCAGGCCAGCGGTTTGTTCGAGAAGGTCCAGTGGAACCTGCAAGCCGACTTGCCGGCACTGCGCACGCAACTGCTGCAAGGCCGACTGGCGATGCTCTCGGCGATGGACCGCCAGCAACTGATCGACCATCCCGACGCCTTTATCCAACAGCGCGTGCAAGCGCTGTTCGACCCGTTCACCGGTTTCAGCCTGGTACCGAGCCAGGAGGACTGGCTGGGCCTGACCGGGCGCATCCAGAACAGCCAGCCGCAACACGGCGCCGTGCAACTGGACATCGGCAGCGGAGCGCTGGTGGCCGATGCCGACGGCAAGAGTTGGGTATTGCTGCGGGCAAAAACCACGGGCAACGCCTTCGACATGAGCCTGCCGCTGCAAGTGGCGGACTTGCTCGAACATAGCCGCGGAGAAGCCGCCCAGGCCGACGTGCAACTGCTCGCTGCCAGCGGTTTGCTGTATGCGGCCAACGGTCAGCGACAAGCCACCCGCGAGATGACGTGGGTCGGTGGCGGCGCCACCGTCGGCATTCTGTTGCTGCTGTTACTGGCCTTCCGGCGCTGGCGTGTCTTGCTCGCTTTCGTTCCGGTGCTGGTGGGCATGCTGTTTGGTGCGGTGGCGTGCGTGGCGCTGTTCGGTCACATGCATGTGATGACGTTGGTGCTGGGTTCGAGCCTGATCGGCGTGGCCGTCGATTACCCGCTGCATTACCTGTCGAAAAGCTGGAGCCTGAAACCCTGGAATAGTTGGCCAGCGTTACGCCTGACCCTGCCGGGCCTGACGCTGAGCCTGATCACCAGCTGCATCGGCTACCTGGCCCTGGCCTGGACGCCGTTCCCGGCCCTGACCCAGATTGCCGTGTTCTCCGCCGCCGGCCTGCTCGGCGCCTACCTGTCAGCGGTGTGCCTGCTGCCAGCGCTGCTCAAGGGCGTGAACCTGCGGCCGGCGCGTTGGCCGTTGCGTGTCTGCGAGTGTTTGCTGAACCTGCGTGAAGCGCTGCTCAAGCACATCAGTACGCCGGTGTTATTGGCGCTGCTGATTGCTTTCTGCGCCGGCGGTTTGTTGCAGCTCGAGAGCAAAAACGATATCCGCCAATGGATCGGCGCGCCCCAGCAATTGACTGACGAAGCCCAGGCCATTGCGCGCATCACTGGCTTTCAACCGACCAGCCAGTTCTTCCTGGTGCGCGCGGGCAATCAGCAGGAATTGCTCGAGCGTCAAACCGCGCTGAGCGAGCGGCTGGATCAGTTGGTCAACCTGGAAAAACTCCAGGGCTACCTGTCGCTGAATCAACTGGTCAGCCGGCCGAGCGATCAGCGCAAAGTGCGCGACGCATTGAGCAAGTTGCCGCAGTTCTGGCAGCCCTTGCTCGACCTCGGCGTGCCGGCAGAAGCACTGCAGGCCGAGCTTGCAACGTTGCAGGCGCTGCCCGTCGAAGACATCGACGCATCGCTGGTCGGGCCGCTGGCGGAACCTTATCGCACTCTGTGGCTGGGGCCGACCGATGACGGCGTGGCGGCGATGGTCAGCCTGCAAGGTCTGAATAACCCTTCGCTGTTGCGCATTCAGGCTCTGGACTTGCCGGGCGTCGAACTGGTCGACCGCCTCGGTGAATTGAATAGCGTTTTCGCCGCGACACAGATCAGCGCAGCAGAGCTGAAACTCGCCTCCTGCGTGTTGATCGTGCTGGTGCTGATCCTGCCCTTCGGCTTCGGTGGTGCGTTGCGCATCGTCTCGCTACCGTTGCTCGCCGCCCTGTGCAGCCTCGCCAGCCTCGGCTGGATGGGCCAACCGCTGACTCTGTTCAGCCTGTTCGGTCTGTTGCTGGTGACGGCGATCAGCGTCGATTACGCGATCCTCATGCGCGAACAGGTCGGCGGCGCCGCCGTGAGCCTGCTGGGCACCTTGCTGGCCGCGGTGACCACGTGGCTGTCGTTCGGTTTGCTGGCGGTGTCCAGCACGCCGGCGGTGAGCAACTTCGGTCTGTCGGTGAGCCTCGGCCTGGCCTTCAGTTTCATCCTGGCGCCGTGGGCCGGACGCCAAGTGCATGCCGCCACTGTCGTCGAGCCAGCAGCATGATGATCGTCCTGTTTTGGCTGATGGCCCTGGCAATGTTTGCCGTCGCCACCCGCGTGGGTCGGCACTTCGGTCTGATCCCGATCGTCAGCCAATTGCTGTTGGCGACTTTCGGCCTGCCGCTGCTGATGTACTTCTGGATCGAGCCGGGCTGGCAACTCAGCGGCGCCGAGCTGATCTCGCCGGTGTGGCTGAAGAACCTCTACAGCCTCGGATTCGCCTTGTTGCTGGGCAACATCCTCAGCGACGTGATCGACCTGCGGCTGGATCGCCAGAGCCTGAAAATAGCCCTGCCGAGTTTTTGCATTCCGTTTGCCTGCGGGCTTGTCACTTCGGTGTGGCTGCTGCCGCCACAACCGTGGATCAGTTCGCTGGCGGTCGGCCTGGTGTTCGCCATCACCGCCATTCCGGTGTTGTTTTTGTACCTGCGACACATCAACTACCCGCCCGCTGCGACCCGTCGCCTGGTGCAAACCGCGATCCTCATCGACCTGACGTGCTGGACGCTGTTCGGCTTTGCCCAAGGCAGCCTGCACCTGAGCAGTCTGCTGCTGCCGCTGGTCGGCGCTTGCCTGCCGTTGCTCCTGCGTTTGCTGGGTTTGCGCCAACCGTTGCTGCACAGCGGCTGCTTCTTCGCGCTGCTGGTGGTCGCCGAACACTTCAAGCTCAATGCCCTGATTTTCGGCATCGGTTATCTGCTGTGCATGGCCGCACTGAAAGTGCCGCTGGGGTTGCCGTTGCCGGCGATCTGGATGATCCGTTTGCAAACCTGGATCGCCATCCCGCTGATCCTCACGTTCGGCATCGTGCAGATCAATGTCCACGCCGCCATGGCCAGCCTCGGCTGGGTGCAGCTGGCGGCGCTGCTGCTGTTGCCGATTGCCAGCAAACTCCTGGGCAACTGGCTCGGCCTCGGCTGGGCCGGTGCTTCGTTTGAAGGCGCCAGTCGCTGGCGCGAAAGCCTGCTGCTCAATATTCGCGGGTTGAGCGAGATCGTCTTTCTCAACCTGCTGCTGCAACAACAACTCATCACCCCGGCGCTGTATTTCGCGCTGATGGTGATGGGCCTGATCGCTACACTGCTGCCGGCACTCGCCGGCATGCATCAAACCCCTTTGAATCTCGCCGCCCCGGCAAGGAGCCCCCGTGCCAACAGTTGAAATGGAACGTCGCCAGGTTGTTGTCATTGGCGCGGGTCCTTCGGGCGCCATTGCCGCCGCGCTGCTCAAGCGCAAAGGCCACGACGTGCTGATGATCGAACGCCAGCACTTCCCACGGTTTTCCATCGGTGAAAGCCTGTTGTCGCACTGCCTGGATTTCGTCGAAGAAGCCGGCATGCTCGAGGCCGTGAACGCCGCCGGGTTCCAGATGAAAAACGGCGCCGCGTTCGCCTGGGGCGAGCACTACAGCGCCTTTGATTTCGGCGACACCTTCAGCAACGGCAAGCCGACGACTTTCCAGGTGCAACGCGCCGATTTCGACAAACTGCTGGCCGATCAGGCCGCGTTGCAAGGCGTCGACGTTCGTTATGGAGAAGCCATCGTCAGCGCCGATTTCGACTTGCCGAAACCACAGCTTGATGTGCTGCGCGAGGATGGCAGCCAGTACCGCGTCGAAGCGGATTTTGTGCTCGATGCCAGCGGCTACGGTCGCGTGCTGCCACGCCTGCTGGACCTTGAGGCGCCGTCGAACTTCCCGGTGCGCCAAGCCGTGTTCACCCACATCGAAGACCATATCGACAGCCCGACCTTCGAGCGGGAAAAAATCCTCATCACCACCCATCCGATCCATCGCGACATCTGGTTCTGGACCATCCCGTTCAGCAACGGCCGGTGCTCGGTGGGCGTGGTCGCGGCCGCCGAGCATTTCGAAGGGCGCATGGAAAATCTGGACGATTGCCTGCGTGGCTTTATCGCTGAAACCCCAAGCCTGCAAGGCGTCCTGAAAAACGCGGTGTGGGACACGCCGGCGCGTACCATCGGCGGCTACTCGGCCAACGTCAAAACCTTGCACGGCCCAGGCTTCGCGCTGCTCGGTAACGCCGCAGAATTCCTCGACCCGGTGTTCTCTTCCGGCGTGACCATCGCCATGCGCTCGGCGAGCATGGCCGCCGGCGTTTTGCATCGGCAACTGCAAGGTGAAAGCGTCGACTGGCAGACCGAGTTTGCCGCGCCGCTCAAGCGTGGCGTCGACACCTTCCGCTGCTACGTCGAAGGCTGGTACGCCGGGACCTTCCAGGATGTGATTTACCATCCGGGCAGCTCAGCGGATATTCGCCGCATGATCAGTGCGATCCTCGCCGGTTATGCCTGGGACGAGCGCAATCCGTTCGTCAGCGAACCCAAGCGTCGGCTGCGCGTGTTGTCGGAACTCTGCGCAAGAGATGTCTCATGATTCGTTACCTGCTTCTGGGTTGCCTCCTGCTGCTGAGCGCTTGCGCCAGCCAGGCGCCGCTGCCCGGGCAAACGGAAAAGCTGCCGTTGCCGCAGCAATTGCATATTCAGCGTTTGCTGGATGATCAGCGTCAGGACTGGGTGCTGGTGATTGCCCGCGAAGGCCCTGGCATTCGCTGGTCGATGATGGACTTGCTGGGCATTCCGCAGGCACGCCAGAAACTGATCGATGGCCAGTGGCAAGCCGACGGCCTGCTGCCGCCGAATCCGGAAGCACGGGAATTGTTCGCCGCGTTGCTGTTCGCGCTGACCCCGCAAGGCGAGTTGCAGGGCAACTACCCCGACGCCTGGCAACATGGATCGCAACGTTCCCTGCCCGCGCGTTGGGACGTACATTACTCGCAACCACTGAGATTTGAGTTGAACCTGCCTAAAGGTCCGAAGTACCTGGTCACGCCTCTGAGCGGTGAAATGCCATGACTGCCTACCTGAATGCCCTCGGGGTGATCTGCGCCCTGGGTCGCGACAAACGGGAAGTCGCCCGCAACCTGTTTGCCGGCGATTGCTCCGGCATGCGCAGCGAGTCCGGCTGGGTGCCGGAGCGGTCGTTGCCGGTGGCGGCGGTGCGTGGCGAACTGGCGCCAATTCCACCGGAACTGGCCGAGCAAAGCAGCCGCAACAATCAACTGCTGCTGGAAGCCGCGCTGCAAATTCGCGACGAGATTGATCAAGCGATCCAGACTTACGGCCGTGACCGTATCGGCGTGATTCTGGGCACCAGCACCTCGGGCATCGATGAGGCCAGCCGTGGCCTGGCCCATTACATCCGCGAACATGAATTCCCCGCTGACTACGATTATCAGCAGCAGGAACTCGGCGCGCCGGCCAACTTCCTCGCCGACTGGCTGCAATTGAGCGGTCCGGCGTATGTGATCTCCACCGCTTGCACCTCCAGCGCCCGGGCGTTGATGAGTGCCCAGCGCCTGTTGGACCTGGGGCTCTGCGACGCGGTCTTGTGTGGCGGTGTCGACAGTCTGTGCAAGCTGACCCTCAACGGCTTTTCGGCGCTGGAAGCGGTGTCTGAGCAGCGCTGCAACCCGTTTTCGGTCAACCGCAACGGCATCAATATCGGCGAAGCCGCCGTGCTGTTTCTGATGAGCAAAAAGGCCGGCGACAGCCAACCGATTGCCCTGCTCGGCAGCGGCGCCAGTTCCGATGCGCACCACATCTCGGCGCCGGAACCAACCGGCCGTGGCGCCCTGCAAGCGATGAGCAAAGCCCTGAGCCGCGCAAATGTGCAGCCCGAACAAATCGGCTACCTGAACCTGCACGGCACCGCGACCCAACACAACGACGCAATGGAAAGCCTGGCAGTCTCGGCCCTGTTCCCGCATGGCGTGCCTTGCTCTTCGACCAAGCCGATGACCGGACATACGCTCGGCGCTGCCGGCGCCCTGGAAGCGGCGTTCTGCTGGTTGAGCCTGAGCACGGACAACCGGGAAAACCTCGTGCCGCCCCACGTCTGGGACGGTCAGCCCGACCCAGAGTTGCCGGTCTTGCAATGGGTGACCCCGGCCGATCGCCTGACGTCCATTGCACCTCGCTACCTGATGAGCAATTCCTTTGCTTTCGGTGGCAATAACGTCAGCCTGATTATCGGAGATGCCCCATGATTGACTGGCCGCTCGCCGAACTGCTGCCGCACGCTGGCGACATGATCCTCATCGATCAGATCCTGGCGTTCGATGACGAGCAGATCCACACCCGCCTCACCGTCAAGCCCGATGGCCTGTTCAACCGTCCTGACGGCAGCCTGCCGGCGTGGGTCGGCATTGAACTGATGGCCCAGAGTGTCGCGGCCTACGCCGGTTGCCATGCGCGCCAGCGCGGTGATGCGGTGGCGCTGGGCTTCCTGCTCGGCACCCGTAAATTCGAATGCAACGTGGAGCACTTCCCCGCGGGCACCGAGCTGACTATCCACGGCATACGCTCGCTGGAAGACGACAACGGCATGGGCGTGTTCGAATGCCACATCAACGCCCCCGGCATTCACGCCACCGCCCGCCTGAACGTGTTCCGCCCGCCTCAGGCCGCTCAATACCTTCATGAATCCCAAGGAGCCCAGTGATGACTGAGTCCGTACTGGTCACCGGTTCCAGCCGTGGCATCGGCCGCGCTATCGCATTGCGTCTGGCCCAGGCCGGGCACGACATCGTGTTGCATTGCCGCAGCGGCCTGACCGACGCCATCGCCGTCCAGGGCGAAATCCAGGCGTTGGGACGCCAGGCACGCGTCCTGCAATTCGATGTCTCCGACCGCGCCAGCTGCAAAGCCATTCTCGAAGCCGACGTTGAAACGCATGGCGCCTATTACGGCGTGGTGCTGAACGCCGGCCTGACGCGCGACGGTGCTTTTCCGGCGCTGAGCGAGGATGATTGGGATGTGGTGATGCGCACCAACCTCGACGGTTTCTATAACGTGCTGCACCCGGTGATGATGCCGATGATTCGTCGTCGCGCGGCCGGGCGAATCGTTTGCATCACCTCGGTTTCCGGGTTGATCGGCAACCGTGGCCAGGTCAACTACAGCGCGTCCAAGGCTGGTTTGATCGGTGCGGCGAAAGCGTTGGCGATCGAACTGGGCAAGCGCAAAATCACCGTCAACTGTGTCGCACCCGGCCTGATCGACACAGCCATGCTCGACGAAAACGTGCCGGTGGAAGAACTGATGAAAATGATTCCCGCACAGCGCATGGGCACCCCGGAAGAGGTGGCCAGCGCGGTGAATTTCCTGATGTCGGCGGAAGCGTCGTACATCACCCGGCAGGTTCTGGCCGTCAACGGAGGCCTGTGTTGATGAAGCGCGTCGTCGTCACCGGCATGGCCGGCATCACTTCACTGGGCAGCGACTGGGACACCATCGCCGGCCACTTCGCGGCCAACCGCAGCGGCATTCGGCGGATGGACGAATGGGATCGGTTCACGGAACTCAACACGCGCCTGGCCGGGCCCATCGACGACTTCAAGGTCCCGAGCCACTGGACCCGCAAGCAGCTGCGCAGCATGGGCCGGGTCTCGCGCCTGGCCGTCGGTGCGTCTGAACAGGCGCTGGCCGACGCCGGACTGTTGGGCAACCCGATCATCAAGGACGGGCGCATGGGCGTCGCCTGCGGCTCGTCCACCGGCAGCACCGACGAGATCAAGGCGTTCGGCAACATGCTGCTCAACTCGGTGGCCGAGGGCCTGAACGCCAACTCCTACGTGCGAATGATGCCGCACACGACCGCGGCGAATATCAGCATCTTCTTTGGCCTCACCGGCCGGCTGATCCCGACCTCCAGCGCCTGCACCAGCGGCAGCCAGGGCATCGGCTACGCCTACGAATCGATCAAATTCGGCCGTCTGCCGCTGATGCTTGCCGGTGGCGCCGAAGAACTCTGCCCGACCGAAGCCATGGTCTTCGACGCGCTCTACGCCACCAGCCTGAAAAACGATGCCCCGCAAACCAGCCCGCGCCCCTACGACAAAGACCGCGATGGCCTGGTGATCGGCGAAGGCGGCGGCATGCTGGTGCTCGAAGAGCTCGAACATGCGCTGGCACGCGGCGCGCACATCCATGCCGAACTCGTCGGTTTCGGCAGCAACGCCGATGGCCAGCACACCACGCGTCCAGAGCAGGCCACCATGCGCCGGGCCATGGAACTGGCGCTGGAAGACGCCGGGTTGCAGCCGTCAGACATCGGCTACGTCAACGGTCACGGCACGGCGACAGAACAGGGCGACATTGCCGAAACACTGGCCACCAGCGCCTTGTTCGGCGAACACATGCCGATCAGTTCGCAAAAGAGCTTCCTCGGTCACACCCTCGGCGCCTGCGGTGCGCTGGAGTCCTGGTTCAGCATCGAAATGATGAACCGCGACCTGTACGTCCACACGTTCAACCTCGACGAGGTCGATCCGCACTGCGGCAAGCTCGATTACCTGCGCGGTGAGTTCCGCCAGATGAGCAACGAGTACGTAATGAACAACAATTTTGCGTTTGGTGGCGTCAACACCTCGTTGATTTTCCGTCGCTGGTCGTAACCGAACTAATCCGGGTCAAGGAGACCTCCATGCACTTCAAGAAACTCGCTGCCGCCGCCACCCTGTTGATCTGCGCCCTCCCGGCCGTCAGCCAGGCCCGCGACACCCCGGTGTACCTGCCCTTCGACAAAGCCGTCGCCGAAGCCACCCGCACCGGCAAAATCGATGGCAGCGTGAAGTTCTACCTGGCCGGCAATACACCGACTGGCAACGTCAGCGTACTCAGCGCGGGGGCCGTGACCAACAAGAAAACCAACGCCTTCAACAAGTCTGACGAAGTGGCCTGCGAATGGGTCGCGCAATCGGCAATCATCAGCTTGTTCCAGGCGGCCAAGAGCGCCGGGGCTAATGCGGTGACCAACATTGTCAGCTTCTACAAGAGCAATGAGCGTAAAGACGCCAAGAACTATGAATGCCACGCCGGGGCGATCCTGGCGGGCGTTGCGTTGAAAGGGGATTTGGCGAAGGTTCAGTAACACTGGAAACGACAAAGGGCGCCTTTCGGCGCCCTTTCACAAACAGGTCGGCTTGTCATCGCCCTGTACCTGTCTGGCTCTGCGATGGCTGGTTGCCCAGGATCCTCAGAGTCTCACAAGCCCCTTTCGGGAACGGGAGGAGTATTGCGTGAAACGGAAACAGGGGCAACCACTGGCCATTCGCCTGACTGCGCCACTTCCAATGCCATCACAAGCCAAGAGCATTGCGCACCGCGACTTTTATTGCGTAAAACTCATCTGTTTCAAGTTGTGAAATAACATAAACACGCTTCCCCTGGCGGTCTCGACTTTTGATCCGGTCCAGTCTGGAGAGGCTCACTGTCGCAACCATATCGCATTTCGCCCAGCAGACTGGAGTGGCACCCTGGAGATGACTTTGAAGCTCCAGATGATGATCAAGTACACGATCCGGAGCAGTGGTGCTCAGAGGCACAACTGTCACGAGTAAGCTGTTGGTTTTGTGTTTGCGTATCACGACAACAGGCCTGACTTTGATCATTTCAGGAACTTCATACCCCCTGAAATCACAAATCAGCACGCTGCCTTCCTTCGGTTGATATAGAAGTGGCATCCATGGCACTCATCGAAAGAAATCGATTTTGCTCAACATCCGAGGAAATCACTAAACCAGATCCGTTACTTTAAGTGTCCCTTCGCTCAAGCCCCCTCAACCTTCCTCGTCAACAAATCCACAAACGCCTTGGCCATCGGCGACTTCTGGTCCTTGCGCTGCACCAGCCACACCGCCGACACCGCTTCCGGATCGAGCAACGGTCGATACACCACACCGTCGATGCGCATCCGCTGATAAGACGCCGGCAGCACCGACACACCCAGCCCCGCCGCCACCAACCCGATAATCGTCATCGCCTCCCCCGCCTCTTGTGCGAAGTGCGGGCTGAAACCGGCATCGCGGGCCAGGCTGAGCAACTGTGCATACAGGCCGCTGCCATAACTGCGCGGGAAAAACACGAACGGTTCGAGGGCCAATGCCGACAGGAACAACCCTTCTTCACTGCCGCTGACCAGCGGATGCTTGGAACTGAGCACCGCCACCAGCGGCTCACGCATCAGTTCCACGACGCTGAGGGAATCCGGCAGCCCGAGTGGTCGCATGATGCCGACTTCGATCGACTCATCCACCAGCGCATCGGCCACTTGGGTGCTGCTCATCTCCCGCAGATTCAAATGCACCGCGGGGAAACGCTGGCGAAACGAAAAAATCGCCTGAGGAATGGTCGAGTTGAACGGCGCCGACGAGGTGAAGCCGATCTTCAGTTCGCCCAACTCGCCGAGCTGCGCACGCCGTGCCACATCGGCCGCTTTGTCGACCTGGGCCAGCACCAACCGCGCTTCTTCCAGAAACAGTCGACCGGCCTCGCTGAGCTCGACCCGACGATTGGTTCGCTCAAACAGTCGGGCACCCACCTCTTGTTCCAGTGCCTGAATCTGCTGGCTCAGGGGCGGTTGCGAGATGCCCAATGCCTGAGCGGCGCGGCCGAAGTGCAGTTCTTCGGCGACGGCGATGAAGTAGCGCAGGTGACGCAATTCCATGAAAACTCCATTAGGTCGTTAAACCTATCAAACAGGTCGAACAATATATTGGATTGAATCATTAGGCAGCTATATGCTTTTTTCATTGCCTGACCGGCTGCGCCCTCCGAGGTCCGAAGTGAAAACTGCTGTCGCCCCCCTTGCCCATGAAGTCCCGCCCGATGCGGTGGACGATGTTGTCGCCGAATTGAAAGAGATCTACATCGAGAAAGGCACACCGATGTTCATGCGCACGGTGTTGGCGCTGTTCTCCGGCGGCTTCGCGACCTTCGCCCTGCTCTACTGCGTACAGCCGATGATGCCTCTGCTGTCCCACGAGTATTCGATCAACGCGGCGCAAAGCAGCCTGATCCTGTCGGTGGCCACTGGCATGCTCGCCATTGGCTTGCTGATCACCGGCCCGATCTCCGACCGTGTCGGACGCAAACCGGTGATGGTCGCGGCGCTGTTCGCCGCGGCGTTGTGCACCATGGCCAGCGCGATGATGCCGAGCTGGCAAGGCGTGCTGGTGATGCGTGCGTTGATCGGGTTGTCGTTGAGCGGCCTGGCGGCGGTCGCCATGACCTACCTGAGCGAAGAGATCCACCCACAGCACATCGGCCTCGCGATGGGGTTGTACATCGCTGGTAATGCGATTGGCGGAATGAGTGGCCGCTTGATCACCGGCGTATTGATCGACTTTGTCAGCTGGCACACGGCGATGCTGGTGATCGGCGGTCTGGCGCTGATCGCGGCGACGGTGTTCTGGAAAATCCTCCCCGAATCACGCAACTTCCGCGCTCGCTCGCTGCACCCGCGCAGTCTGGTCGATGGCTTCACCATGCATTTTCGCGACGCCGGGTTGCCGTTGCTGTTCCTTGAGGCTTTTGTGCTGATGGGCGCGTTCGTCACGCTGTTCAACTACATCGGTTATCGCTTGCTGGCCGCGCCGTATCACATGGACCAGGTGTTCGTTGGGCTGCTGTCGGTGGTGTACCTGTCTGGCATCTACAGCTCGGCGAAAATCGGTTCGCTGGCTGACCAGCTGGGCCGGCGCAAAGTGCTTTGGGCGACGATTGTGCTGATGCTCGCCGGTCTAGCACTGACGATGTTCACGCCGCTGCCGGTGGTGATTATCGGCATGCTGATCTTCACCTTCGGCTTCTTTGGCGCGCACTCGGTGGCGAGTAGCTGGATCGGGCGTCGGGCGGTCAAGGCCAAGGGACAGGCGTCGTCGTTGTACCTGTTCAGCTATTACGCCGGGTCGAGTATTGCGGGGACGGCGGGCGGAGTGTTCTGGCACCTGGGCGGGTGGAACGGGATCGGGTTGTTTATTGGTGCGCTGCTGGTGATTGCGCTGTTGGTGGCGTTGAAGCTGGCGAAGTTGCCACCATTAGGCGATTTAAAAGCCTGATGCAAATCCCTGTGGGAGCGGGCTTGCCCGCGATGGCGTCATCACATACAACAGATGTGCTGGATCAACTACTGCTATCGCGGGCAAGCCCGCTCCCACATTGACCGTGTACGATCTGATATCTCACACAAAAACGCCCGGCATATGCCGGGCGTTTTTTATTGGCCGACGATCACTCGTGATATTGCGCCGACAGCTCATGCACCGCGCGCATGAACGCACCCGCATGTTCCGGATCAACTTCCGGGGTGATGCCATGGCCGAGGTTGAACACGTGACCACTGCCCTTGCCATAGCTGGCGAGGATGCGGCCAACTTCGGTGCGAATGGCTTCTGGCTTGGCGTACAGCACGGTCGGGTCCATGTTGCCTTGCAGGGCAACTTTGTTGCCGACACGCTGGCGGGCTTCGCCGATGTCGCAGGTCCAGTCCAGGCCCAAGGCGTCAGCACCGGCATCGGCGATGCTTTCCAGCCACAGGCCGCCGTTCTTGGTGAACAGGATGACCGGTACTTTGCGGCCTTCGTGTTCGCGGATCAGGCCGCTGACGATTTTGCGCATGTAGGCCAGGGAGAATTCCTGGTACGCCGCCGCCGAGAGGTTGCCGCCCCAGGTGTCGAAGATCTGCACCGCTTGCGCGCCAGCCATGATCTGGCCGTTGAGGTAGCTGGTGACCGACTGTGCGAGCTTGTCCAGCAGCAGGTGCATGGCTTGCGGGTTGTCGTAGAGCATGGCCTTGGTCTTGCGGAAGTCTTTCGACGAGCCGCCTTCGACCATGTAGGTGGCCAGGGTCCATGGGCTGCCGGAGAAGCCGATCAGCGGCACGCGGCCATTCAGTTCACGGCGGATGGTGCTGACCGCATCCATGACGTAGCCGAGGTCTTTGTGCGGATCAGGAATCGGCAGGGCTTCTATGTCGGCCAGGGTGCTGACGACTTTCTTGAAGCGTGGGCCTTCACCGGTTTCGAAGTACAGGCCCTGGCCCATGGCATCCGGGATGGTCAGGATGTCGGAGAACAGGATCGCCGCGTCCAGTTGCGGATAGCGGTCGAGCGGCTGCATCGTGACTTCGCAAGCGAACTCCGGGTTCATGCACAGGCTCATGAAGTCACCGGCCTTGGCGCGGCTGGCGCGGTATTCCGGCAGGTAGCGACCGGCCTGACGCATCATCCACACGGGGGTGACGTCTACGGGTTGCTTGAGCAGGGCACGAAGGAAACGGTCGTTCTTCAGGGCAGTCATGTCGGCATCCGGAAAAAAAGTGCGGGCATTTTCTCAGAGCGCGACGCAAAAGGCACGGTTGCAGGTCAGCCTTTTGTCTATCGGGTCAATTTGTCGCAATAAACACGCAGATTTCAGCAACACCCGGAAACCAATGTGGGAGCTGGCCTGCCAGCGATGCGGACACCTCGGTGTGTCAGTCAGTCCGAGGTGATGCTATCGCTGGCAGGCCAGCTCCCACAGGGTTATTGCATGTCAGTTCTGGATCGGGGATTTAGACGCCCAGGTAATCCAGGATGCCTTCGGCGGCGTTGCGGCCTTCGAAGATCGCCGTCACCACCAGGTCAGAGCCGCGAACCATGTCGCCACCGGCGAAAATTTTCGGGTTGCTGGTCTGGTGCTTGAACTGACCTTGTTCCGGCGCCACAACGCGGCCCTGGCTGTCGGTCTGGATGCTGAACTGCTCGAACCACGGCGCCGGGCTTGGACGGAAACCGAAAGCGATGACCACGGCATCAGCCGGGATGATCTCTTCGGAGCCCGGGATCGGCTCGGGGCTGCGGCGGCCACGGGCGTCGGGTTCGCCGAGACGGGTCTCGACCACCTTCACGCCTTCGACCTTGTCTTCGCCAACGATGGCGATCGGCTGGCGGTTGTAGAGGAACTTCACGCCTTCTTCCTTGGCGTTCTTCACCTCTTTGCGCGAGCCCGGCATGTTCGCTTCGTCACGACGATAGGCGCAGGTCACCGACTTGGCGCCCTGGCGAATCGACGTACGGTTGCAGTCCATCGCCGTGTCGCCGCCGCCCAGTACCACCACCTTCTTGCCTTTCATGTCGACGAAATCTTCCGGCGACTTTTCAAAGCCCAGGTTGCGGTTGACGTTGGCGATCAGGAAGTCGAGCGCGTCATGCACGCCCGGCAGGTCCTCACCGGCAAAGCCGCCCTTCATGTAGGTGTAGGTGCCCATGCCCATGAACACGGCATCGTATTCTTCGAGCAGTTGCTCGACGGTCACGTCCTTGCCCACCTCGGTGTTCAGGCGGAACTCGATGCCCATGCCGGTGAAGACTTCGCGGCGATTGCTCAGCACAGTCTTTTCCAGCTTGAACTCGGGGATGCCGAAGGTCAGCAAACCGCCGATTTCCGGGTTCTTGTCGAACACCACCGGGGTCACGCCGCCGCGTACCAGCACGTCGGCACAACCGAGGCCGGCCGGGCCTGCACCGATGATCGCCACACGCTTGCCGGTCGGTATGACCTTGGACATGTCCGGACGCCAGCCCATGGCGAACGCGGTGTCGGTGATGTACTTCTCGACCGAACCGATGGTCACCGCGCCGAAGCCGTCGTTGAGGGTGCAAGCACCCTCGCACAGACGATCCTGCGGGCAAACCCGGCCGCACACTTCCGGCAGGGTGTTGGTCTGGTGCGACAGCTCGGCGGCCTGGAGGATGTTGCCCTCGGCCACCAGTTTCAGCCAGTTCGGAATGAAGTTGTGCACCGGGCACTTCCACTCGCAATACGGGTTACCGCAACCCAGGCAGCGGTGGGCCTGATCGGCCGAATGCTGGGGTTTGAAGGGTTCGTAGATCTCCACGAACTCTTTCTTGCGTTGACGCAACAGTTTCTTCTTCGGATCTTTGCGCCCGACGTCGATGAACTGGAAGTCGTTATTCAGACGTTCAGCCATTGTTAAAACCTCATCAAACTCTTCAGGCGCATATCACTGCGGGTTGGCACGGGTGCTGGAAAGCAACGATTTCAGGTTGGCAGCCTTGGGCTTGACCAGCCAGAAACGACGCAGATAGTCATCAAGGTTTTCAGCGAGGTTACGGCCCCATTCGCTGTCGGTTTCCTCGACGTATTCGTTCAGCACGCGTTGCAAGTGGCTGCGATAGGCTTCCATCGCCTCACCGCTGATCCGCTGGATTTCCACCAGTTCGTGGTTGACCCGGTCAACGAAGCTGTTGTCCTGGTCGAGCACGTAGGCGAAACCGCCGGTCATGCCTGAACCGAAGTTGTAACCGGTCTTGCCCAGGACGCAGACGAAACCACCAGTCATGTACTCGCAGCAGTGATCACCCGTGCCTTCCACAACCGTGTGGGCACCGGAGTTACGCACGGCAAAGCGCTCGCCCGCGGTGCCGGCGGCGAACAGCTTGCCGCCCGTGGCGCCGTACAGGCAGGTGTTGCCGATAATGGCACTGTCCTGAGTCTTGTAGACGCTGCCCTTCGGCGGAACGATGACCAGCTTGCCGCCGGTCATGCCCTTGCCGACGTAGTCGTTGGCGTCGCCTTCCAGGTACATGTTCAGGCCACCGGCGTTCCACACACCGAAGCTCTGACCGGCCGTCCCTTTGAAGCGGAAGGTGATCGGCGCGCTCGCCATGCCTTGGTTGCCGTGCTTGCGCGCGATTTCACCGGAGATCCGCGCGCCGATCGAACGGTCGCAGTTGCAGATATCCAGGGCGAAATCGGCGCCACTCATGTCGTTGATGGCCGAGGTGGCCATGTCGACCATTTTCTCGGCCAGCAAGCCTTTGTCGAACGGCGGGTTGCGGTCCACCTGGCAGAACTGAGGCTTGTCTGCCGGGATGTGATCGCTACCGAGCAACGGGGTCAGGTCCAGGTGGTTCTGCTTGGCGGTCTGGCCTTCGAGGATGTCCAGCAGATCGGTACGACCGATCAGCTCTTCGAGGGAGCGCACGCCCAGCTTGGCCAGCCACTCACGGGTTTCTTCGGCGACATAAGTGAAGAAATTCACCACCATGTCGACGGTCCCGATGTAGTGATCCTTGCGCAGCTTCTCGTTCTGAGTCGCGACGCCGGTGGCGCAGTTGTTCAGGTGGCAAATACGCAGGTATTTGCAGCCCAAGGCGATCATTGGCGCGGTGCCGAAGCCGAAGCTTTCAGCGCCGAGGATCGCAGCCTTGATCACGTCGAGGCCGGTTTTCAGACCGCCGTCGGTCTGCACCCGGACTTTGCCGCGCAGGTCGTTGCCGCGCAGGGTCTGGTGGGTTTCGGCCAGGCCGAGTTCCCACGGAGCGCCCGCGTATTTGATCGAGGTCAGCGGCGATGCACCGGTGCCGCCGTCGTAGCCGGAGATGGTGATCAAGTCCGCATAGGCCTTGGCCACACCGGCAGCGATGGTGCCGACGCCCGCTTCTGCCACCAACTTCACCGAGACCAGGGCCTTCGGATTGACTTGTTTCAGGTCGAAAATCAGCTGCGACAAGTCTTCGATCGAATAGATGTCGTGGTGCGGCGGCGGCGAAATCAGGGTCACGCCTGGCACTGCGTAACGCAGCTTGGCGATCAGGCCGTTGACCTTGCCACCTGGCAGTTGACCGCCTTCGCCGGGCTTGGCGCCTTGGGCGACCTTGATCTGCAGCACTTCAGCGTTGACCAGGTATTCCGGGGTTACACCGAAACGGCCCGTCGCGACTTGCTTGATTTTCGAGCTCTTGATGGTGCCGTAGCGCGCCGGGTCTTCGCCGCCTTCGCCGGAGTTGGAACGCGCACCGAGGCGGTTCATGGCTTCGGCCAGGGCTTCGTGAGCCTCAGGCGACAAGGCGCCCAACGAGATGCCGGCGGAGTCGAAGCGCTTGAGCACCGATTCCAGCGGTTCGATCTCGCTGATGTCCAGCGGCGTGTCCAGGGTCTTGACCTTGAACAAGTCGCGGATCATCGACACCGGACGGTTGTCGACCAGCGCCGTGTATTCCTTGAACTTGCTGTAGTCGCCCTGCTGCACTGCGGCTTGCAGGGTGTTGACCACGTCCGGGTTGTACGCGTGATATTCGCCACCGTGGACGAACTTCAGCAGACCGCCCTGCTGGATCGGCTTGCGCGGGCTCCAGGCTTCGGCGGCCAGAGCTTTCTGCTCGGCTTCGATGTCGACGAAACGCGCACCCTTGATGCGGCTTGGCACGCCACGGAAGCTCAGCTCGCAAACTTCTTCGGACAGGCCGATGGCTTCGAACAGCTGCGCACCGCGGTACGAGGTGATGGTCGAGATGCCCATCTTCGACAGGATCTTCAGCAGGCCTTTGGTGATGCCTTTGCGGTAGTTCTTGAACACCTCATAGAGGTCGCCCAAGACTTCACCGGTGCGGATCAGGTCGCCCAGCACTTCGTAGGCCAGAAACGGATAGACCGCCGAGGCGCCGAAACCGATCAACACCGCAAAGTGGTGCGGGTCGCGAGCGGTGGCGGTTTCCACGAGGATGTTGGAGTCGCAGCGCAGGCCTTTTTCGGTCAGGCGGTGGTGTACCGCGCCGGTGGCCAGGGAGGCGTGGATCGGCAACTTGCCCGGGGCAATGTGACGGTCACTCAACACGACCTGGGTGCGACCGGAGCGCACGGCTTCTTCAGCCTGATCGGCAACGTTGCGGATGGCCGCTTCGAGGCCGACGCTTTCGTCGTAGTTGAGGTCGATGATCGCGCGCTCGAAGCCCGGACGATCGAGGTTCATCAGCGAGCGCCACTTGGCCGGAGAAATGACCGGCGAGCTGAGGATTACGCGCGAGGCGTGCTCCGGCGACTCCTGGAAGATGTTGCGCTCGGCACCGAGGCAGATCTCCAGCGACATGACGATGGCTTCACGCAGCGGGTCGATTGGCGGGTTGGTGACCTGCGCGAACTGCTGGCGGAAATAGTCGTACGGCGTGCGCACGCGCTGGGACAGCACGGCCATCGGCGTATCGTCGCCCATCGAGCCGACGGCTTCGTAGCCTTGCTCGCCGAGCGGACGCAGCACCTGATCGCGCTCTTCGAACGTGACCTGGTACATCTTCATGTACTGCTTGAGCTGATCGACGTCGTAGAAAGCCGAACCGTGGTCGTTGTCTTCCATGGTCGCCTGGATGCGCAGGGCATTCTTGCGCAGCCATTGCTTGTACGGATGACGGGACTTCAGGCGGTTGTCGATCGCATCGGTGTCGAGGATCTGACCGGTTTCGGTGTCCACGGCAAAGATCTGGCCCGGACCGACGCGGCCCTTGGCGATCACGTCTTCAGGCTGGTAGTTCCAGACACCGATTTCCGAGGCCAGGGTGATGAAGCCGTTCTTGGTGGTGACCCAACGCGCCGGGCGCAGACCGTTACGGTCGAGCAGGCACACCGCGTAGCGACCGTCGGTCATTACCACGCCCGCCGGGCCGTCCCACGGTTCCATGTGCATGGAGTTGTATTCGTAGAACGCACGCAGGTCCGGGTCCATGGTTTCTACGTTCTGCCACGCAGGCGGAATGATCATCCGCACGCCACGGAACAGGTCGATGCCGCCGGTGACCATCAGCTCGAGCATGTTGTCCATGCTGGAGGAGTCGGAACCGACGCGGTTGACCAGCGGGCCGAGTTCTTCAAGGTCCATCAGGTCGTTGGTGAACTTGGTGCGACGGGCCACGGCCCAGTTACGATTGCCCGTGATGGTGTTGATCTCGCCGTTGTGCGCCAGGAAGCGGAACGGTTGAGCCAGCGGCCATTTCGGCAGGGTGTTGGTGGAGAAGCGCTGGTGGAACACGCAAATCGAGGTTTGCAGGCGCTGGTCGCTGAGGTCTGGATAGAAGGCGGACAGATCCGCCGGCATCATCAGGCCTTTATAAATGATGGTCTTGTGCGAAAAGCTGCAGATGTAGTGGTCGGTGTCGGCGGCATTGGCCACGGACGAGCGACGGCGGGAGGTGAACAGCTTGATCGCCATGTCCTGGTCGCTCAGGCCTTCACCGCCGATGTACACCTGCTCGATCTGCGGCAGGCGCTCCAGGGCCAGGCGGCCGAGGACGCTGGTGTCGATCGGCACTTTGCGCCAGCCGACGAGTTGCAGGCCGGCGGCCAGGATCTCGCGGTTCATGTTCTCGCGAGCGGCTTCGGCTTTGACCGGGTCCTGGTTGAAGAAGACCATGCCCACGGCATATTGCTTGGGCAGTTCGACACCGAATGTTTCCTGGGCGATGGCTCGCAGGAACACGTCCGGTTTTTGAATCAGCAGACCGCAACCGTCACCGGTCTTGCCGTCGGCGTTGATCCCACCGCGGTGGGTCATGCAGGTCAGGGCCTCAATGGCCGTTTGCAAAAGGGTATGACTGGGCTCGCCCTGCATATGGGCAATCAGGCCGAAACCGCAGTTATCCTTGAATTCATCTGGTTGGTACAGACCTGCTTTCATAGACACTTTCTCACCAGGCTGCCTCTTTTCGAGGCAAATTTCTTTTCAATTCAACCACTTGCAATCCGCGCCGAACGTACGCCGGCTTAGCGGGGGCAAAAGGGTGGTCATTGTACACAGCGACACAGAGGCTCACAAATTTGACGACGAACTGTCGCAAATCCATGTCGCATTTGTGAAAGGTTTAAAGCGATCTGCTGTGCTAGTCAAAACTTTTTTAATTTTGACCGCAACGACTCAAAGACTACTGTAACGCAGACACCACAAGGCACGCGGTCTTGAGAGACGGCATGCGCTTGTAGAAATTTTGAGGTGCTTGGAGAGGCGGCCTGGGTAAGGCCGCCGAATCTTCAGCGAGTTGTTGCCAGTTCCTGTTGGACGCTGGCGACAGTGCGAGGCCAAGGTTTACCAGCCTGAACCTTCGCTGGCAAGGCCTTGATGGCGGTAAGGGCTGCATCGCGGTTGGCGAAGTTACCGTAGGTGATCACGTAAAGCGGCTTGCCGTTGAGCACTTTCTTGAAATAACGGTACTCGCCGCCCTGCTCTTTCACGAAGTTTTGCGCAGTCGCTTCGGAGCTGGTGCCGAGGATCTGCACCACGTAGTTACTGGTCGGCTGACCGGCGTACCAAGTACCGCCTGCGCCTTTCGCAGGAGCGGCGGCCGGTTTCTCGGCAGGCTTGGCGGTGGCCACGGCGGCTGGCTTGGCTGGCGCCGGAGCCGGCTTCACGGCAGGCGCAGCCGGGGCTGGCTTGGCGGTCGCGACCTGAGTCGGCGCTGGAGCCGGTTTAGCGGCAGGTGTCGGCGCAGGGCCAGGCTGGATGCCGGCAGGCGGTGCAGTGGTGGTCACGGTTGGCGGTGTTGCGCTGGAACCCTCGACCGGCACGCCGTCGTCGCCTTCGGTGATACCACCGGCCGCTTCGGCCAACGGACCGCGCATGACCGGTTGCGAGTTGCCGACCAGCGGCAATGGCATCGGTTGCGAATTACCGGCGAATTCGACGGAAGGCGCACCGTCGCTGTTAGGTTGTGGCGTGCCCTGGCCGAGCGGCAATTGCGCCTGCTCGTTGGCTGGCGCGCCGGTTGTCGGTGCTTTGCTGCGACCCGGCATCAACCAGGCGGCGGCTACCGCGACCACGACGACGGCGGAAATCGCCAATACGTGTTTCTTCGGCATGTTGAACCCCATACTTGGACGCTTGACCGCTGAGCGGCTGGCAATCATGGCTTCGATCATTGCATCGCGGGCAACCTGGTTGATGGTGCCAGGCCAGCCGTCGGAGCTTTCGTGAATATCAGAGATCTGATCTGCGGTAAAAAGTTCGATACCCCGGCCGGCGCCTTCGAGCCGCTGGTCCAGATATTCGCGGGTTTCTTCTTCGGTGTAAGGCTGCAACTCGATGACGTGGAAACGCTCTTCCTCGAGGCTCAGCGCGTCGAGTTGAGCAATCAGCGAGGACTCACCGAACAGGAACACATGCGGACGACCTTCCGGCGCACCGGCGGCCAGGGCCAGCAAGGCCTCCAGCGCGGATTCGTCGAGCTGCTCGGCGTCATCCACCAGCAAATAGACTTCCTGCCCGGTCAGCGCCAGTTGCACGACCTGCGACAGAATCGCGTTGACCTCCGCCTGGGCGACGTTCAGCGCCTGAGCCACCTGACGCAGCACGCCGGCCGCATCGCCGGCGCCACGGGCGGAAACCACCACGCTTTGCACTGATTGCTTGTTGGTGCTGGCCACCAGGGCCTGGCGCAACAGGGTCTTGCCACTGCCTTGCGGGCCCGTGACCACCAGCAGCAACTGGCTATAGCGTGCCAGGTGATGCAGTTGCCCCAGCACCGGTTTGCGCTGGGCCGGGAAGAATTTGAAGCCAGGCACCCGTGGAGCAAACGGGTCATGACTCAACTGGTAATGGCCGAGGAAAGCCTCGTCGGCATGCAAACTAGTCATCGGGATCTTATTAACCTTTAAGCTGAGCCAGGGCGCGGTAATCCGCTCCCAGCGTGGCCTGTAAAACTTCTTTCGGATAATCGTCGGTCACCACCGCTTCGCCCATGTGGCGCAGCAGCACCAGGCGTAAACGACCGTCGATCACTTTCTTGTCAATTGCCATGTGTTCGAGAAAATCGGCTTCGGTCATCTCTTCAGGCGGGATGACTGGCAGGCCGGCACGCTGAAACAGGCGAATGCCGCGATCGCGCTCTTGCTCGCTGATCCAGCCCAGTCGCGCGGACATTTCCAAAGCCATTACGGTGCCAGCAGCGACGGCTTCACCGTGAAGCCAGACACCATAGCCCATATGGGTTTCGATAGCGTGTCCGAAGGTGTGGCCCAGGTTCAACGTGGCACGAACACCGGTTTCCTTCTCGTCGGCGCCGACCACCTCAGCCTTGGCGGCGCAGGAACGCTCGATGGCGTACGTCAGGGCGACCTGATCCAGGGCACGCAGGCGATCAACGTTTTCTTCGAGCCAGGTCAGGAACGGCTCGTCGCAGATCAGCCCGTACTTGATGACTTCCGCCAGCCCGGCAGAGAGTTCCCGGGCCGGCAGGGTATTGAGGGTCGCGGTATCGATCAGCACCACGTTTGGCTGATAGAAGGCGCCGACCATATTCTTGCCCAGCGGATGGTTGATTCCTGTCTTGCCGCCCACCGAGGAGTCGACTTGCGACAGCAACGTGGTCGGGACCTGGATGAAATCGACACCACGCTGGTAGCAGGCCGCCGCAAAACCGGCCATGTCACCAATCACACCGCCGCCGAGGGCGATTACTGTGGTGCGGCGGTCATGGCGTGCGGTCAGCAGGCCGTCGAAAATCAGCTGCAGGGTTTCCCAGGTTTTGAAAGCTTCGCCGTCGGGCAGCACCACGGAAATCACCGAGAACTGCGCGAGGCTACGGGTCAGACGTTCGAGATAGAGCGGCGCAACGGTCTCGTTGGAGATGATCGCCACTTGCCGTCCGCGGATGTGCGGGGCCAGCAGCTCAGGCTGATCCAACAAACCTTCGCCAATATGAATCGGGTAGCTGCGCTCGCCTAGATCGACCTTGAGTGTCTGCATGTGTCCCCACAGTGAAGATGGAATCAGGCGTCCTGCCATGAGTTAACGAATGTCCAAGGCGTCTGCTGGTGTGACGCCGTTCGGTAGCCATCCGCCACAACCTTGAGCGGTGGTGACAGGACGCCGAGGATAGCGCATTTCGCGCCTCGCTTTAACGGGGAGGTAGTTGCTGCAAGCGTTCGAGAATATCGAGCACCACCATTCGTGGTGGCCGCTCATCGGTTTCAACCACCAGGTCGGCGATTTCCCGATACAGCGGATCGCGGATCGCCAGCAGATCCCGCAGGGTCTTGGCCGGATCGGCGGTGCGCAACAACGGACGATTACGATCGCGAGACGTGCGGCCGACCTGCTGCTCGACTGAGGCATGCAGATAGACCACCCGACCGCCGGCGTGCAACGCCCGACGATTGGCTTCGCGCATCACCGCGCCCCCACCGGTCGCCAGCACCACGCCGTCGCAGCCGCACAGCTCGGCGATCATCGCCTGCTCACGGTCACGAAAGCCCGGCTCGCCTTCTTTATCGAAAATCCACGGGATATTGGCGCCCGTGCGCAATTCAATTTCCTTATCGGAATCTTTGAACGGCAGGCGCAGCTCTTTGGCCAGCAACCGGCCGATGGTGCTTTTTCCAGCCCCCATCGGTCCAACAAGAATCAAATTTCGCACAGAATCAATGACTCACAGCAATCGCCTGGTTATTCATGATACGCGGAGTGAGAAATACCAGCAGCTCGGATTTTTTCTCCGAAACCACGTCACGCCGGAAAAGGCGGCCAAGATACGGCACATCACCGAGAAATGGCACCTTATCTACAACCTTGCTCTGAGTATTTGAGAAAACCCCGCCAATGACGATGGTCTCGCCATCATTGACCAGGACCTTGGCATTGACCTCGTTTTTCTTGATCGGCGGCACATCCTGGACCTTGTTCAGATAGTCCGGTTCGTCCTTGGTGACCTTGACCTCCATGATGATGCGGTTGTCCGGGGTGATCTGTGGCGTGACCTCAAGGGACAGCGACGCCTCCTTGAACGACACCGACGTGGCACCGCTGGAGCTGGCCTCCTGATAGGGAATCTCGGTGCCCTTGAGGATTTTCGCGGTCTCCTTGTCGGACGTGACCACCTTGGGCTGCGAAACGATTTCCCCGTTGCCGGTTTTCTCCATGGCCGAAAGCTCAAGGTCCAGCAGCACATTGTCGGTAATGAAAGCGATGCCGATCCCCGAAGTATTGGCAGAGGTCCCCAGGTCGACGAACGGCGAATTGGTACTGGTGCTGCCCGGCGTACCAATGGTGGTCGAAGAGCCGTTGACCCCAGACGTGTTCCAGTTGCCCTTCTGCACCGAACCACCCCAGCGCACGCCGAGGCTTTTGTCGTAGTCGACGTTGGCCTCGACGATTCGCGCCTCGATCATCACCTGGCGCACCGGGATATCCAGCTGCGCGACGATTCGACGAAGTTCGTCCAGCCGGTCCTGGGTCTGGTAAGCAATGATGTTGTTGGTGCGCTCATCGACCGTGATCGACCCCCGCTCGTCGATTTTCGCTTCGGCACTGGTTACCGAGGTGAACAGTTTGGCGATGTCGGCAGCCTTGGCGTAGTTGACCTGCAACAGCTCTCGACGCAGGGGCGCGAGTTCGGAGATCTGCTTTTGCGATTCCAGTTCCTGACGCTCGCGAGCCGCAATTTCATCAGCCGGCGCCACAAGCAGGACGTTGCCGATCTTGCGCTTGTCCAGGCCTTTGGTTTTCAGCACCAGGTCCAGCGCCTGGTCCCACGGCACATTCTGCAAACGCAAGGTGATACCGCCCTGCACCGTGTCGCTGGCCACCAGATTGAGGTTGGTGAAATCGGCGATCAGTTGCAGCACCGAACGCACATCGATGTCCTGGAAATTCAGCGAGAGCTTTTCACCGGTATAGGCAAAACGCTCAGCGTTGCGCTTTTGCAGGTCGTCGACGGTCATCGGCCGGATGCTGACCGTCAGCTTGTTGTCGGTCTGGTAAGTCGAATAATCGAAAGCGCCGCTGGGCTCGATGCTGATCGTCGCCCGGTCGCCGGTGGCGCTGGCATTGACGAACTGCACCGGGGTGGCGAAATCCTTGACGTCCAGGCGCACACGCAATGGCTCTGGCAATTGGGTTCTGGCGAAACCGAGGATGATCTTGCCGTCGCGCTCCTGGATGTCAGGAGCGATGGACGGATCCGACAGATCGATCACTACATTGCCTTCACCCTGCGTGCCGCGCTGGAAATCCACACCACGGATGGCCTTGCCCACGGGTGCGTAGGCTTTCGTCGGGGCTGGCGTTGCAGTCGCGGCGCGTGGAGCGCTGGCGGGCGGGCGAGACGCTTTGTTGGTGGCGCCTTGCCCGACCACCACGATCAGATTGTTGCCCTCAACCCGTGCGCTGTACGGGGTTAATTGAGTCAGATTGATGATAAGTCGCGTACGGTCCTTGGCTTCCACCACAGTGGCGCTACGGGCATTTCCGCCGCCCAGTTCACGATTTTTGCTTTTGAGCTGACTGACAACGCCGGGCAGATCCAGCGCAATGCGTGCGGGCGACTCGGTCGTGTAACCGTGGGGTTGCGGGGGCGGGCCATCGAAAGACAACTTCAACTCGACACGATCACCCGGCAGCGCCGCAACATCCAGCGTCTTGAGGTTGGCCGCTTGTACCATCGGCGACAGCAACGCTATCCATAGCGAGATACCGAGGGTTGAGAAAATCCTGTTCATTATTCGAGTTCCACTATGAGTGCTCTTTCAAAGGGATGGTCCGCGGCCGTTCCAGCCAGGCGCCTTCGCCGTCAGGAACGATTTCGACCACATCGACTTGTGAGCCGCTGATGGCGACGATCCGTCCATCGTTACGCCCCAGGTAATCGCCGACTTTCAGCCGATGCACCCCGCCTGCCCCGCGCAACAGCGCAAAGGAGCCGGTGGCATTGGAGATCGTGCCGACCATTTCAAACTGCTCGATGTTGAAACCTTCGAGGTATTGCTTGGCCCGGTTGGGGTCGGGTTTGACGTTGCGCGAGCCGCGCTGCTGCCCCGCCAGGTCGACCCTGACCTGCCGGGAAAACGGACTGCGCAGGTTGGCAGCGTTGTAGGTGAACGTTGGGTAAGACCGGAATGTCGGCGTTGGTTCAATCTTGCCGGGTGGCCGCAGGCGCACTTCGTTCATGTAGGCGTCGAGGTCACCGACGTCATTGCCGCTGCCGCATCCGGCCAGGCCGGCGAACAACATCACCATCAATAAGCAACGAATCGGGGTCATTTCTGCAGCCCCTTGTCGTTATAGCGGTAGGTCTTGGCCAGGATACTCATGCGCAGTTTCGGACCGCCTTCGGGGTCAGCCGGCGCGAGGTCGAAATCATGCAGCGTAACGATCCGCGGCAATCCGGCCACGCCACTGACGAACGTCGCCAGGTCGTGGTAGGCGCCGGTCACGGTGATCTGGATCGGCAGCTCGATGTAGAACTGCTGGGTAACCTCCGGCAGCAGCTTGATCTCTTCGAACTCCAGCCCGCTTCCGAGGCCGGTGCGAGTGATGTCTTCCAGCAGCCCCGGCACTTCGGTGTCGCTGGGCAATTGCCGCAGCAGCACCCCGAAAGAGTTTTCCATCTCTTTCATTTGCTGGGTGTACAGCTCCAGGTTCGCCGCCATGTGCGCCTTGGTCGCGAATTGCTCCTTGAGGGTCGACTCCTGCTCACGTTGGAGTTCGAGGTGATCTTCCTGATCACTGATGTAAAAGGTGTACCCGAGGGCCAGCACCAGCACCATCAGCAAGACACCCGCCAGGGCTTTGATCGCTGGCGGCCAGGACCCCATGTTGTTGGTGTCCAGATCGTTGATGTCGATCTTGCGCAGGCCTTCAAACCATTCCGAGGGGCTCATTTGCCAGCCTCCACGACAGCGGGCTGGGTCTGACGGACGGTCAACTGAAAGACGTTGGCCTGATCCAGTTGCCCGGCGGTGGTGGCTTTGACTTCGGTGAGACTCGGCGCATCGAACCAGTCGGACGCATCCAGATTGCGCATCAGGTCGGAAACACGATTGTTCGATTCCGCCGCGCCGGTAATGGACAGGGTTTTACCGGCCATCTTCACTTCGGTGAAATACACCCCGTCCGGCAGGGTACGCGCCAACTGGTCGAAAATCCTCCCGCTGATCGGACGGTTGCCTTGCAGGTCCTGAATGATGCGCATGCGCTCGACGAGCTGCTGGCGACGGGACTTCAGCTCGCTGATCTGCTTGATGCGCTCGTCGACCACGGCAATCTGTTTGCCGATGTAATCGTTCCGGGCCACTTGTCGGTCAATGGCGGCGTTGATGACTTGGTCTGCGATAAAAATCGCGCCCACCGAGCACACCAAAACGCCGACCAGCGCCAGCAAAAAACGTTTGCGGCGCTCCTCACGCAACTCTTCGCGCCAGGGTAAAAGGTTGATCCGCGCCATCAGTCGAAACTCCTGAGGGCAAGTCCGCAGGCGATCATCAGTGCCGGCGCATCGCTTGCCAGGGCGCCGGCGTTGACCTTGCTGCTCAACGCCATGTCGGAGAACGGGTTAGCCACTTGGGTCGGCGTGCCCAGCCGCTGTTCGATCAGGCGATCAAGCCCCGGCACTGACGCGGTACCGCCTGCCAGCAGGATGTGATCGACCGCGTTGTACTGACCGGAGGCGAAGAAGAACTGCAACGACCGGGAAACCTGCTGCACCAGCGCATCGCGAAACGGCTGCAAGACTTCGCTGACGTAATCGTCCGGCAACCCGCCCTGCTTCTTCGCCAGCCCCGCCTGCTCGATGGTCAGGCCATAACGACGCTGGATTTCCTCCGTCAGCTGCCGACCGCCGAACAATTGTTCGCGGGTGTAGATGATCCGCCCGTTGTACAGCACGCTCAGGGTGGTCATGGTCGCGCCGATGTCGACCACCGCCACGGTCAGCCCCTCCTGCGAAACCGCCAGTTGCCCGGCCAGTAACGAGAACGATCGCTCCAGCGCATAAGCCTCGACGTCCACCACGCGCGCCGTCAGGCCGGCCAGCGCCAGGGCGGCTTCACGCACTTCGACGTTTTCCTTGCGACAGGCCGCCAGCAGCACATTGACCCGCTCGGGGTTACGCGCCGACGCGCCCTGGACTTCGAAGTCGATGGCGACTTCATCCAACGGATAGGGGATGTACTGATCGGCCTCGATCTTCAGCTGGTTTTCCATTTCGTCGTCGGAAAGACCTGCGTCCATCTCGATGGTTTTGGTGATGACTGCCGATCCGGCGACAGCTACGGCGACATTTCTGAGATTGGTTTTGGCCTTGAGCAACACGCGAGAGAGTGCCTGACCCACGCCTTCGAGCTCGGCGATATTTTTTTCGACCACCGCGTTGGCGGGCAAGGGCTCAACCGCATAGGCCTCGACCCGATAACGCTCGCCCTGGCGACTTAGCTCAAGCAGCTTCACCGACGTGGAGCTGATGTCGATCCCCAGAAGCGTGTTGGCTTTTTTATTGAAGAGTCCTAGCACTACCAATTCCCTATGACTATCCGTGTCTTACGGACTCTGTAATACCCATTGCGTTCAAACCACCCGTCTTGACAGCAGCGCAAATGACGCCCTCGACGGAAAAATGCTTATAATGCCCAGCGTTTTTTTCCGGTTTTTACTGCAAGCGCGGGTCGTTCCCTGTTATCTGAACCCTGTTGCCCAATTCATTCTTTGCCCTGGATATCCCAAAGCCTTGATTCGTCTGCTGAAATTTTTCGGTTGGTCCATCGTCGCCGTTTTCTGCGGACTGCTCCTTGGTCTGAGCGGCGCGTTTCTTTACCTTAGTCCGGGATTGCCATCTGTGGAGGCTCTGAGAAGCATCCAGTTGCAGATTCCATTGCGGGTGTACAGCAGCGACAACAAGTTGATCGCAGAATTTGGCGAAATGCGCCGCACGCCGATCCGTTTCGCCGACATTCCCCCCAATTTCATCAATGCGTTACTAAGCGCTGAAGACGACAATTTCGCCAACCACTATGGCGTCGATCCCAGCAGCCTGATGCGCGCTGCGACCCAACTGGTAAAAAGCGGACACATCCAGTCCGGCGGCAGCACCATCACCATGCAGGTGGCGAAGAACTTCTTCCTGACCAGCGAACGCAGCTTCTCGCGCAAAACCACCGAAATTCTCCTGGCCCTGCAGATCGAACGGCAGCTGACCAAGGACGAGATCCTCGAGCTGTACGTCAACAAAATCTACCTGGGTAACCGCGCCTACGGCATCGAAGCCGCCGCGCAGGTTTACTACGGCAAGTCGATTCGTGATGTCAGCCTGGCGCAGATGGCGATGATCGCCGGCCTGCCAAAAGCTCCTTCGCGCTTCAACCCACTGGCCAACCCGGCCCGCAGCAAGGAACGTCGCGACTGGATCCTTGGGCGCATGTACAAGCTCGGCAAGATCACCGAAGCCGACTACACCACCGCAATCAACGAGCCGCTGAACGCCAGCTACCACGTGCCGACGCCGGAAGTGAACGCGCCGTACATCGCCGAAATGGCCCGCGCCGAAATGGTCGGCCGTTATGGCAGCGATGCGTACACCGAAGGTTTCCGCGTCACCACGACGGTGCCGAGCAATCTTCAGGAAATGGCCAACACCGCCGTCCACGAAGGCTTGATGACCTACGATCAGCGTCACGGCTATCGCGGCCCTGAATCGCGCCTGCCGGGCAAGACTCGCGAGGCCTGGGCCACCGAGCTGACCAAACAGCGGACCATCAGCAGCCTTGAGCCGGCCATCGTCACTCAGGTCGACAAGAACGGCCTGCAAGTGATTACCCGCACCGGTGAAGAACACGTCGCCTGGGACACCATGAAATGGGCACGTCCATTCCTGAACACCAACAGCATGGGCGCCAATCCGAAGCAGCCATCTGACGTGGCACAGGTCGGTGACCTGATTCGCGTGCAACGCCAACCGGACAATTCGCTGAAGTTCAGCCAGATCCCGCAAGCGCAAGGTGCGCTAGTGTCCCTTGATCCACAGAACGGCGCCATCCGCTCGCTGGTCGGTGGTTTTGCCTTCGAGCAGAGCAACTACAACCGCGCCATGCAGGCCAAGCGTCAGCCGGGTTCGAGCTTCAAGCCCTTCGTGTACAGCGCTGCGCTGGACAACGGCTACACCGCCGCCAGCCTGGTGAACGATGCACCGATAGTGTTTGTCGACGAATACCTGGACAAGGTCTGGCGTCCGAAGAACGACACCAACACCTTCCTGGGCCCGATCCGCCTGCGTGAAGGGTTGTACAAGTCGCGCAACCTGGTGTCGATCCGACTGCTGCAGGCGCTGGGCGTCGATCGCACCATCGACTACATCAGCAAGTTCGGCTTCAACAAGCAGGACCTGCCGCGCAACCTGTCCCTGGCCCTGGGCACCGCGACCCTGACGCCAATGGAAATCGCCACCGGCTGGAGCACTTTCGCCAACGGCGGCTACAAAATCACCCCGTACATCATCGACAAGATCGAAAGCCGCAATGGCGACACGCTGTTCGTCGCCAACCCGCCGAGCGTTCCTCAGAGCGATGTAGCAACCAACGGCATCGCCGCACCGAGCGAGGCCCAGGCGTTCACGATCAATGCGACGCCAGGCGAGGCTCCGGCCGCACCCGGCGCTGCACCGCAGACGCCAGCCGTGGCTGAACGCATCGTCGATGGTCGCACCACCTACATCCTCAACAGCATGCTCGAGGACGTAATCAAGCTCGGCACCGGCCGCCGCGCTCTGGCCTTGGGCCGCAGTGACATTGCGGGCAAGACCGGTACCACCAACGAATCCAAGGACGCCTGGTTCTCCGGCTACAACGCCGATTACGTGACCACCGTCTGGACCGGCTTCGATCAGCCTGAAAGCCTGGGCAAACGTGAGTTCGGCGGCACCGTCGCGCTGCCGATCTGGATGAACTACATGGCTGCCGCCCTCAAGGACAAGCCGCCTCACACCCAGGCAGAGCCGGAAGGCCTCCTCAGCCTGCGGGTTGACCCGGTCAGCGGTCGTGCGGCCACCCCGGGCACGCCAGGCGCGTACTTCGAGCTGTTCAAGGCCGAAGACACGCCACCGTCGGTGAATGAGCTGGGCAACGGCAACGCGCCGGGTAGCCCGCTGCCGGCAGATGAGGCGGCGCCGATCGATTTGTTCTGATCGCGTAGCGCAATGCAAAAGCCCCGCCTTCGAGAGAAGTGCGGGGCTTTTTATTGCCTGCAGGTTTTGTGTTGTCCTGGAAGGCCCCTTCGCGGGCAAGCCCGCTCCCACAGGGATCTCTGTTGCGTACCAGATCGCATGCACACCGATAATCCACTGTGGGAGCGGGCTTGCCCGCGAAGAGGCCCTCACAGACACCACAAAAAACACAGACAAAAAAAGCCCCGACTCATACGAATCGGGGCTTTCGGTTGAAGCGCTAAACGACTTAGCCGTTGAACACGTCATCCACGCTTTTCAGCGGGTAGTTCTTCGGATACGGCAGGGTCGCTACGCCGGTCTCGATGGCGGCCTTGGCCACGGCATCGGAGATCACGGTGATCAGGCGGGCATCCATTGGCTTCGGAATGATGTACTCACGACCGAATTCCAGCTTGATGCCACCGTAGGCGTCGCACACTTCCTGAGGAACCGGCAGCTTGGCCAGTTCGCGCAGGGCGTTGGCCGCGGCCACTTTCATTTCTTCGTTGATGCGCTTGGCGCGAACGTCCAGGGCACCACGGAAGATGAACGGGAAGCCCAGCACGTTGTTGACCTGGTTCGGGTAGTCCGAACGGCCGGTCGCCATGATCACGTCGTCACGGGTGGCGTGCGCCAGTTCCGGGGCGATTTCCGGATCCGGGTTGGAGCAGGCGAACACGATCGGGTTGGCCGCCATGGATTTCAGGCCTTCAGCGCTCAACAGGTTCGGGCCGGACAGGCCAACGAACACGTCGGCACCGGTCAGGGCGTCAGCCAGGGTGCGCTTGTCGGTCGCGTGAGCGAAGACAGCCTTGTACTGGTTCAGGTCGTCACGGCCGGAGTGGATCACGCCGGTACGATCAACCATGAAGATGTTTTCGATGTTGGCGCCCATGCTCACCAGCAATTTCATGCAGGAGATGGCGGCCGCACCGGCGCCCAGGCAGACGATCTTGGCGTCGGCAAGGGTTTTGCCAGCGATTTCCAGGGCGTTGATCATGCCGGCGGCGGTAACGATCGCGGTGCCGTGCTGGTCATCGTGGAATACCGGAATGTCGCACTGCTCGATCAGAGCGCGTTCGATCTCAAAGCACTCAGGTGCCTTGATGTCTTCCAGGTTGATGCCACCGAAGGTGATGGAGATACGCTTGACGGTGTCGATGAAGGCTTGCGGGCTTTCGGAGTCGACTTCGATGTCGAAAACGTCGATGCCGGCGAAACGCTTGAACAGCACGCCTTTACCTTCCATGACTGGCTTGGAAGCCAATGGGCCGAGGTTACCCAGGCCGAGAATCGCGGTGCCATCGGAAATGACTGCAACCAGGTTGCCTTTGCCGGTGTATTTGTAGGCCAGTTCAGGATCGCGGGCGATTTCGCGTACTGGTTCGGCTACGCCGGGGCTGTAGGCCAGCGACAGGTCGCGGGCGGTAGCGGTGGCCTTGGTGAGCTCGACACTCAGCTTCCCTGGACGAGGATGGGCGTGATATTCGAGAGCGGCAGTTTTCAAATCAGACATGTGGGCATTCCGCTTTTACTGTTGGACAGACGGACCGCCGAGGATACGCGTGTCGCAAAGTCCCCACAAGACTGACCAGTCACCCCTGTCAAGCGCCCTGCCCTAAGACTTTGGGCCAAGAGCCACGGAACACAAGGGATAGACTGTTCACAATCAACAGAAAAAATGTCTACAACTTTTTCTCAGGGCGCCGCGTGCAGCATCGACGGATCGGTGAGCGACAGAAGCCAGCGCGCCTGCCCAGATTTCAAACCGCCCCGGCGCGATCGATCCACTACCCAGCCACGCGCCTCGATCTGCTTGCCCTTCAGCCGCTCAAGCGACGCTACATCGAACTGCCCGAGCAAATTGGGTGCAACGCGCAATACAACCGCGTCCTGCAACTCAATCCAAACCCCGCCGCGATTGCGCTGAACCTTGCTCACACGACCGCTGAGCACGGCGAAACCGGAAGCGTTGATCTGCTCTGCTTTCAGTACAGGGGATTGCCGCCACAGCCCAAGACCGGCCTGACGGGCACTGCGTTCGGCGGCTTGCTGGCAGCCGACCAAATCGACATTCGGCGCGACCGCCACTTGAAATCCAAGACCTTCGGCGAGCATCTGCGCTTCGAGGTTGGCGCCATTGGCACCATAGACATGGGCCAGCGTGCGGCCGTAATGATCTTGGCTCTCTTTACCAGGCAGCAAACTCACGCGTCCGTCGCTGGCTGCAACCAGCGCTTCCAGGCGTTTGCGCGCAACCACGGCAAACGGCTCGTCTGAACGGCCCTGCTTGCCCAGCTCAGGCGTGTTCAAGCCGATCATGCGCACACTGCGGCCATCGTTCAGGCGCAAGGTGTCGCCATCCACCACCCGCTGCACCGCGACGGGTGTAAGGCCGCTCGGCACCGGGCAGAAAGCCTGGGCGCCGGACAGCCAAATCGCGGACACAAAAAAGGCGCCCGCTAGGGACGCCTTTTTCATTAGCAAGGTAAAGCCCATGAGGCTTTCGAACCTTACTCTGCAGCAGCAGGGGCTTTCTTGCCGAAAGCACCGAAACGGTCTGCGAAGCGCTGCACACGGCCGCCGGTATCCAGAGTCTTCTGCTTACCGGTGTAGAACGGGTGGCATTCGTTGCAAACGTCGATCGGCAGAGCTTTGCCGAAGGTCGAACGGGTTTCGAACTTGTTGCCACAGCTGCAAGTAACAGCAATGACTGGATAATCTGGATGGATATCAGCTTTCATGGTGTCTTCCTCGGGCTAGCGTGCCGCCACCCAACACTATTGTTGAATACCGCACGTAATTAGGCCGCGGATTCTATCAGACATTGACAATCGCGCAAGCTGTCGCTTCTACCGACCGTCTGCTAGGCTCCCGGTCCAAAGCAGCGTCCCTGCGGGAGTGACCTGTGGTGAGGGGATTTATCCCCGTTGGGTCTCGGAGCGGCTCTGAAGCGGTGATTACGGTGTCTCAGAAAAACCGTATTCATTGAATTTGCGACTGCTTCGCAGCCGAACGGGGATAAATCCCCTCGCCACAGGTCGCTACCACAGGTTACGTGTTCAGCCTTTCATTTACTGCCCCGTCCAACGAGAATCCCCCGCGTGCCCGACGCCATTTTGCGCCTCGCCCTGCCTTCGCCGCTGCGCCGTCTGTTCGATTACCGTGCCCCGGCCGGCGTCCTGCGCGCCCAGTTGCAACCGGGCATGCGCCTGCGGGTGCCGTTCGGCCGGCGGGAGATGATCGGGATTCTGGTGGAGGTCACCGACACCAGCGAAGTCCCGGTGGAAAAGCTCAAGCCGGCCCTGGACCTGCTCGACGCCACGCCGCCGTTACCGCCCGCGCTGTTCAAGCTGTGCCTGTGGACCTCGCAGTATTACCAGCACAGCCTCGGCGATACCTTGAGCTGGGCGCTGCCGGTGTTGCTGCGTCAGGGTGAACTGGCCGAGGCGCGCCAGGAACGCTTCTGGTCCGCCGCGCCGGGCGCCAGCCTTGACGATCCGCGCATCGCCCGCGCGCCCCGCCAGCGTGAAGCCCTGGCGACCCTCGCCCAACACCCTCACGGCGTCGCCCATCAATTGCTGAGCAAACTGATGCTGAGCAAGGACAGTCTTGATCTGTTGCTGGCCAAGGATCTGGTGCAGGTGGAAATCCGCAAGCACGCCCCCGGCGCCCGCCACGAACACTGGCTGGCGCAACCGGAGTTGCCGCTCAATCCGGAGCAGCGCGCCGCCTATGAGGCGATTCGCGCCGGGTTCGACAGTTATCACGCGTTCCTGCTGGCCGGCGTCACCGGCAGCGGCAAGACCGAAGTCTATTTGCAACTGATCCGCGAAACCCTTGAAGCCGGCAAGCAAGCGTTGGTGTTGATCCCGGAGATCAACCTCGGCCCGCAAACCCTGGCGCGCTTCGAGCAGCGTTTTAATGCGCGCATCGCCCTGATTCACTCAGCGGTCAACGACCGCGAGCGCCTCGAAGCCTGGCTCGCCGCCCGGGACGGTGACGCCGACATCATCATCGGCACCCGTTCGGCGCTGTTCACGCCAATGAAAAATCCCGGCCTGATCATCATCGACGAAGAGCACGACGGCTCTTATAAACAGCAGGAAGGCTTGCGCTATCACGCCCGCGATCTGGCGTTGGTGCGCGCGCGGCAGGAAAACATCCCCATCGTGCTCGGCTCCGCGACGCCTTCGCTGGAAAGCCTGCACAACGCCTACACCGGTCGGTATGGCCTCCTACGGCTGAACGAGCGTGCTGGCGGCGCAAAGCAGCCGCGATTCCTGCGTCTCGATGTCAAAAGTCGTCCACTGGACAGCGGCATTTCCGGGCCGATGCAGCAAGCCATCGGTCAGACGCTGGCGGCCGGCCAGCAGGTGTTGGTGTTTCTCAATCGTCGCGGCTTTGCGCCGACGCTGCTGTGTCACGACTGCGGCTGGATGTCCGAGTGTCAGCGCTGCGATGCGCGAATGACCGTGCACCAGCGCTCCGGTGAACTGCGCTGCCACCATTGCGGCTACGTCGAGCGCGTGCCTCGACACTGCCCGAAGTGCGGCAAGGTCGATTTGCGACCGGTGGGCGCCGGCACCGAGCGCGCAGAAGAACGCTTGGCGATCCTGTTCCCGGACTTTCCGGTGCTGCGGGTCGACCGCGACAGCACCTCGCGCAAGGATGCGATGAATCAGCTGTTCGCGACCATCCAGAAAGGCCATCCATGCATTCTGGTCGGCACGCAAATGCTCGCCAAAGGGCACCACTTTCCACGGGTGACGCTGGTGTCGATACTCGATGCCGACGGCGGGCTGTTCTCCGGCGACTTCCGCGCCAGCGAGCGCATGGCGCAGCTGATCGTTCAGGTTGCGGGCCGTGCGGGGCGCGCCGAAGAGCCGGGCAAAGTGATTATCCAGACGCACCTGGCCGATCATCCGCTGTTGGTGCAACTGACCGAACAGGGCTATTTCGCCTTTGCCGAACAGGCCTTGAGTGAGCGTCGTTCTGCAGGATTGCCGCCGTTTGCGCATTTGGCGTTGCTACGGGCCGAAGCGCACAAGCCTGGGCAGGCCGAAGGTTTTCTCGATGAGGCGTGCAGCGAGGCCGAACGTTTGCTGGCTGAGCAGAATCTGACCGGGATTGAGCTTCTCGGCCCGGTGCCGGCGCCGATGGAGCGTCGCGCGGGGCGGTATCGTGCGCAGTTGTTGTTGCAGGCCACGGCCCGGGCGCCGTTGCATCGGTTGCTCGCCAATTGGTTGCTGGTGCTGGAACAGATGCCGAGTGGCCGGGCGGTGCGTTGGTCGCTGGATGTCGATCCGGTGGATTTGTATTGATTTAGAAATCGCCTTCGCGAGCAAGCCCGCTCCCACAGGGGTTGTGACAGACACATAATGTATGAACACCGCAGATTCACTGTGGGAGCGGGCTTGCTCGCGAAGAGGCCCTAATAGTCACCACATATCCATAACCTGCCCGCTATAGTTGGCAAGCACGTCTGGGCCACGGATAATGCCCAGTTTTTCCACTAGCGCATCGAAGCGCCGCCGCGCTTGCGGTCGAAAGAGAACACCATGAAAGACACCATTCGCCAGCTGATCCAACAAGCCATCACCCAACTCGTCAACGAAGGTGTGTTGCCTGAAGGCCTGTCGCCGGCGATCCAGGTGGAAAACTCCCGCGACAAGAAGAACGGCGACTTCGCCAGCAACATCGCCATGATGCTGGCCAAGCCTGCGGGCATGAAGCCGCGTGATCTGGCAGAGAAAATCATCGCCGCGCTGCCGGCTGACGAAAACGTCAGCAAGACCGAAATCGCCGGCCCGGGCTTCCTGAATTTCTTCCAGAACACTGATGCCCTGGCCACTCGCCTGGACGCCGCCCTGGCCGATGAACATATCGGTGTGCGCAAGGCTGGCCCGGCACAGCGCACCGTGGTTGACCTGTCGGCGCCGAACCTGGCCAAAGAGATGCACGTCGGCCACTTGCGCTCGACCATCATCGGCGACGGCGTGGCGCGCGTTCTGGAGTTCCTCGGCGACGACGTCGTCCGTCAGAACCACGTCGGCGACTGGGGCACCCAGTTCGGCATGCTGATGGCCTATCTGCAAGAAAACCCGATCACCAGCGACGAGCTGTCCGACCTGGAAAATTTCTACCGCGCGGCGAAAAAACGCTTCGACGAATCCGAAGAGTTCGCCGATCGCGCCCGAGGCCTTGTGGTCAAGCTGCAAGCCGGCGACCCGGACTGCCTGGCCCTGTGGACCAAGTTCAAAGACATCTCGCTGTCGCACTGCCAGAAAATCTACGAGCTGCTGAACGTCAAACTGACCATGGCCGACGTGATGGGCGAAAGTGCCTACAACGACGACCTGATCAATGTGGTCAACGACCTCAAGGCCGCGGGCATGCTGGTCGAGAGTAATGGCGCGCAGTGCGTGTTCCTCGACGAATTCAAGAACGCCGACGGCGACCCGCTGCCGGTGATCATCGTCAAGGCCGACGGCGGCTACCTCTACGCCACCACCGACCTGGCGGCCGTGCGTTATCGCAGCGGCAAGCTCAAGGCTGACCGTGCGTTGTACTTCGTCGACCAGCGTCAGGCGCTGCACTTCCAGCAAGTGTTCGCGGTCGCCCGCAAGGCTGGCTTCGTGACGCACCCGATGGAAATGGAACACATGGGCTTCGGCACCATGAACGGCGCCGATGGCCGTCCGTTCAAGACCCGTGATGGCGGCACCGTGAAGCTGATCGACCTGCTGACCGAAGCCCAGGAACGCGCCTACACCCTGGTGAAAGACAAGAACCCCACGCTTGCCGAAGACGAATTGCGCAACATCGCCAAAGTCGTGGGCATTGGCGCGGTGAAGTACGCCGACCTGTCCAAGCACCGCACCAGCGACTACAGCTTCAACTTCGACCAGATGCTGAACTTCGAAGGCAACACTGCGCCGTACCTGCTGTACGCCTACACCCGCGTGGCCGGCGTGTTCCGCAAACTAGGCAAGGATTTCAGCGAAGTCGAAGGCCAGATCGTCCTCGAAGCCGCGCACGAACACGAATTGGCAGCCAAGCTGGCGCAGTTCGGTGAAGTGCTGAACAACGTGTGCGAAAAAGGCACACCGCACATCCTGTGCACCTACCTGTACGATGTCGCCGGCCTGTTCTCCAGTTTCTACGAGAACTGCCCGATCCTCAGCGCCGACACCCCGGCGCAAATGCAGAGCCGTCTGCGCCTCGCCGCGCTGACCGGCCGCACTCTCAAGCAAGGCCTGGAACTCTTGGGTCTGGAAACTCTGGAGCGTATGTAAGTTGGCTGCCAAGAAAAAACCTGCACCCAAGCGTGGCGCCAGCCGTTACCAAGCTCCTGCAAAGCAACCGATCCCGGGCTGGCTGTGGATGGCCATCGGCCTGACGGTCGGCGCGTTCATTGTGTTCCTGATGAAACTGGAACCGGGCAAGGGCAGCGAGAGCGTCAAGCGCGAGAAGATCGAGCAGCAGAAAGCCAAGATCGCCGAGGCCAACAAGACCCCGCCGAGCCCGACGCAACCGGTGAAGCCGAAGTACGACTTCTACACGTTGCTGCCGGAATCGGAAGTCATCGTGCCACCGGATGCCGTACCGGAGAAAACCCTGCCGACGCCACAAGTGCCGGCGATTCCGACCACGCCGGTCACGCCCGAGCAAGCGGCGAAAATTGATACTGCGCGCGCTCAAGCGGCACTGGCCGGGATCACTCCGCCGCCAGCGCCACCGGTGTCCAAAGCAGCCCCGGTGACCAAGTTCTTCCTGCAGGCCGGTTCGTTCCGCAAGGAGGCTGACGCAGACAAGGTTCGGGCGCAGATCATTTTGCTGGGCCAGGCAGTGGCGGTTGAATCCGGCACGGTCAAGGACGAGACCTGGTATCGGGTTTTGGTTGGTCCGTTCAGCAATCGCGAACAGCTCACCACGGCGCAGAAACAACTGTCCGGCGCCGGCTTCAGCAACCTGTTGTTACAACAACGCCAGAACCGCTAATCTCCCGAAAACAACCTGCTTTTGTGGCGAGGGAGCTTGCTCCCGCTGGAGTGCGGAGCGCTCCCAATTCAGTCATCGCGGTTTGCCAGACAAACCGCGAAACCCGGATTTACGACTGCTTCGCAGCCGAACGGGAGCAAGCTCCCTCGCCACAGGCGATTCACCTGCACACTCCTTTGCAAACTGACACACCGCTCGTCCCCTCTCCCGTCCCGCAGTTGAAAAACGCATCACCACCCCCATATGAGTTGGCATAAGGCATTTTCGCCCCGCTGCGTGGAGACTCTCTCTTGACCACCATCGTTTCAGTTCGCCGCCACGGCAAAGTCGTCATGGGCGGCGACGGCCAGGTTTCTCTCGGCAATACCGTGATGAAAGGCAACGCGAAGAAAGTTCGTCGCCTGTACCACGGCCAGGTAATCGCCGGTTTTGCCGGGGCCACCGCTGACGCCTTCACTCTCTTCGAGCGTTTTGAAGGCCAGCTTGAGAAACATCAGGGCCACCTGGTTCGCGCCGCTGTCGAACTCGCCAAAGAATGGCGCACTGACCGCTCCCTCAGCCGCCTCGAAGCCATGCTCGCGGTCGCGAACAAAGACGCCTCCCTGATCATCACCGGCAACGGCGACGTGGTCGAACCTGAAGAAGGCCTGATCGCCATGGGTTCCGGCGGCGGTTACGCCCAGGCCGCCGCCAGCGCGCTGCTGAAGAAAACCGACCTGTCGGCCCGGGAAATCGTCGAAACCGCGCTCGGTATCGCCGGCGACATCTGCGTATTCACCAACCACACCTTCACCATTGAGGAGCAGGACCTCGCCGAGTAAGCCTGTTCCGGCCTAGCGCCACGGCTCACTTTTGCTAGAGGACCGCCAATTACTATGTCCATGACTCCCCGTGAAATCGTCCACGAACTCAATCGCCACATCATCGGCCAGGACGATGCCAAGCGCGCCGTTGCCATCGCGCTGCGTAACCGCTGGCGCCGGATGCAGCTGCCTGAAGAGCTGCGCGTTGAAGTAACACCCAAGAACATCCTGATGATCGGCCCGACCGGCGTCGGTAAAACCGAGATCGCCCGGCGCTTGGCCAAGCTCGCCAACGCGCCGTTCATCAAGGTCGAAGCGACCAAGTTCACCGAAGTCGGCTACGTCGGTCGCGACGTCGAATCGATCATTCGTGACCTGGCTGACGCGGCGATCAAACTGCTGCGCGAACAGGAAATGACCAAGGTTCGCCACCGCGCCGAAGACGCCGCCGAAGAGCGCATCCTCGACGCCCTGTTGCCGCCGGCGCGCATGGGCTTCAACAGTGATGATGCCCCATCGGCCGACTCCAACACCCGCCAGCTGTTCCGCAAGCGCCTGCGCGAAGGTCAGCTGGATGATAAGGAGATCGAAATCGAAGTCGCCGAAATGGCCGGCGTCGATATCTCCGCGCCACCGGGCATGGAGGAGATGACCAACCAGTTGCAGAGCCTGTTTGCCAACATGGGCAAGGGCAAAAAGAAAAACCGCAAGATCAAGGTCAAGGAAGCGCTGAAACTGGTGCGTGACGAAGAAGCCAGCCGCCTGGTCAACGATGAAGAGTTGAAGGCCAAGGCTCTGGAAGCGGTCGAGCAGCACGGCATCGTGTTCATCGATGAAATCGACAAGGTCGCCAAGCGCGGTAATTCCGGCGGCGTCGACGTGTCCCGTGAAGGCGTGCAGCGTGACTTGCTGCCCCTGATCGAAGGCTGCACCGTCAACACCAAGCTGGGCATGGTCAAGACTGACCACATCCTGTTCATCGCTTCCGGTGCGTTCCACCTGAGCAAGCCGAGCGACCTGGTGCCTGAGCTGCAAGGTCGTCTGCCGATTCGTGTCGAGCTGAAGGCGCTGACGCCGGAAGACTTCGAGCGCATCCTCAGCGAGCCGCACGCGTCGCTCACCGAGCAGTATTGCGCCTTGCTGAAAACCGAAGGCCTGGCCATCGAGTTCCAGCCGGACGGCATCAAGCGCATCGCCGAGATCGCCTGGCAGGTCAACGAGAAGACCGAGAACATCGGTGCCCGTCGCCTGCACACGTTGCTTGAGCGTCTGCTCGAAGAAGTGTCGTTCAGCGCCGGCGACCTGGCCAGTGCCCACGATGACAAGGTGATCCTGATCGACGCCGAATACGTCAACAGCCACCTCGGTGAATTGGCGCAAAACGAAGACCTGTCCCGTTATATCCTGTAGGTCTCATTCTGTGTGAGCGGGCTTCTGTGGCGAGGGAGCTTGCTCCCGCTGGGTCGCGCAGCGACCCCAAAATCGGCGAACGCGGTTTATCAGGAAGACCACGTTCTGCGGATTTACGACTGCTGCGCAGCCGAGCGGGAGCAAGCTCCCTCGCCACAGGATCACCCGCCAACACAGGGCCTCCATACAGACGGAAGATCGGCCCCATGACGACCCAACTCCCCACCGACATCAAACTGCACAAAGCCTCGAAAACCCTGTCGCTGAAATACGCGTCCGGCGAGGAACATCACCTGCCCGCCGAGTTCTTGCGCGTGCACTCTCCTTCCGCCGAGGTCCAGGGCCACGGCAATCCCATCCTGCAATTTGGCAAGATCGGCGTAGGCCTGACCAAGGTAGAACCGGCCGGTCAGTACGCACTGAAATTGACCTTCGACGACGGCCACGACAGCGGCCTGTTCACCTGGGAATATCTGTACCAGCTGGGCGTGCGTCAGGAGGCGCTTTGGAACGATTATCTTGCTGAGCTCAAAGCCGCCGGAAAAACCCGCGATCCGAACGAATCCATCGTCAAGCTGATGCTCTAGGTCAGCCCTCTTGCTCTTTAGAGGGCATTTTCTAATTCCATCTGTTTGAATGCTCCGCTCCTGGGTCAATGATTGGCCCGCTTGCGAAAAAAATTAAACTCGGGTAACCAATGGAACTGGCAAGTTCCCTGCAGTGCTCTCTGCCGTAAAAAGCAGCGATGCAGAATTAACGGTCACCCGAGCAGAAGTACCTGGCATTGGCTGTGTGAAAACACGGCTGGATCCAGGTACTCGTCTCAGGACAATGGAGCGTCGTAGATGAGTAACAAGAATAACGATGACTTGAAGTATCAAGCCTCGGAAAACACCTTGGGGCTGAATCCTGTCGTTGGGCTGCGTGGAAAGGATCTGCTGGCGTCTGCTCGTATGGTGCTCAGGCAGGCCATCAGACAACCGATTCACAGTGCCAAGCATGTCGCCCATTTCGGCCTTGAACTGAAGAATGTGTTGTTCGGTAAATCGGAGCTTCAACCGACCAGCGATGACCGTCGCTTCGCCGATCCGGCCTGGAGCCAGAACCCGCTCTACAAACGTTATCTGCAAACTTACCTGGCGTGGCGCAAGGAACTCCACGACTGGATTGACGACAGCAATCTGCCGCCCAAAGACGTCAGTCGCGGGCATTTCGTGATCAACCTCATGACCGAAGCCATGGCCCCGACCAACAGTGCGGCCAACCCGGCAGCGGTCAAACGCTTCTTCGAGACGGGCGGCAAAAGCCTGCTCGACGGCCTCTCGCATTTGGCGAAGGATCTGGTGCACAACGGCGGCATGCCGAGCCAGGTCAACATGGGCGCGTTTGAAGTCGGCAAGAGCCTGGGCGTGACCGAAGGCGCGGTGGTGTTCCGCAACGACGTGTTGGAATTGATCCAGTACCGCCCGATCACCGAGCAGGTGCACGAGCGACCGCTGCTGGTGGTGCCACCGCAAATCAACAAGTTCTATGTATTCGACCTGAGCCCGGACAAGAGCCTGGCGCGCTTCTGCCTGCGCAACAACGTGCAGACGTTTATCGTCAGCTGGCGCAACCCGACCAAGGAGCAGCGCGAGTGGGGTCTGTCGACCTATATCGAGGCGCTGAAGGAAGCGGTCGACGTGGTCACCGCGATCACCGGCAGCAAAGACGTGAACATGCTCGGTGCCTGCTCCGGCGGCATCACCTGCACCGCCCTGCTGGGCCACTACGCCGCGATCGGCGAGAAGAAGGTCAACGCCCTGACGTTGCTGGTCAGCGTGCTGGACACCACCCTGGACAGTGACGTAGCCCTGTTCGTCGATGAGCAGACCCTCGAAGCCGCCAAGCGCCATTCCTATCAGGCCGGTGTGCTGGAAGGCCGCGACATGGCGAAAGTCTTCGCCTGGATGCGCCCCAACGATTTGATCTGGAACTACTGGGTCAACAACTACCTGCTGGGCAACGAGCCGCCGGTATTCGACATCCTGTTCTGGAACAACGACACCACCCGGTTACCCGCCGCGTTCCACGGCGACCTGATCGAAATGTTCAAGAACAACCCGCTGATTCGTCCCGACGCACTGGAAGTGTGCGGCACGCCGATCGACCTGAAACAGGTCACGGCCGACATCTTTTCCCTGGCCGGCACCAACGACCACATCACCCCGTGGAAGTCCTGCTACAAGTCGGCGCAGTTGTTTGGCGGCAAGGTTGAGTTCGTGCTGTCCAGCAGCGGGCATATCCAAAGCATTCTGAACCCGCCGGGCAACCCTAAGTCACGTTACATGACCAGCACGGAAATGCCGGTTAAAGCCGAAGAATGGCAAGAGAATTCCACCAAGCACACTGACTCCTGGTGGCTGCACTGGCAGGCCTGGCAGGCCGAGCGTTCGGGCAAGCTGAAGAAATCCCCGGCGAGCCTGGGCAACAAGGCCTATCCGGCCGGCGAAGCAGCACCCGGCACTTATGTACACGAGCGGTAACCGACACACCCCTCCCTCTGTAGAAGGGAGCTTTTGTGGTGAGGGGATTTATCCCCGTTCGACTGCGAAGCAGTCGTAAACCAACGCACTCGGTGTAACTGATACACCGAGGTTGCAGGTTTTGGGGCGGCTTCGCCACCCAACGGGGATAAATCCCCTCGCCACAAATGCCCGCTCCCACAGGGGGGAATGGGGATGAATTAACCCACAGGGCCTGAAGCATGCCGCAACCGTTCATATTCCGTACCGTCGACCTGGATGGCCAGACCCTCCGCACGGCGGTACGCCCCGGCAAGCCTCACTTGACGCCCTTGCTGATTTTCAACGGCATCGGCGCCAACCTGGAGCTGGTGTTTCCGTTTGTCGCGGCGTTGGACCCGGACCTGGAAGTCATCGCCTTCGACGTACCCGGTGTCGGCGGTTCCTCGACGCCCAATCGGCCGTACCGTTTTCCGGGGCTGGCGAAACTCACGGCACGGATGCTCGACTACCTCGACTACGGAAAGGTCAACGTCATCGGCGTTTCCTGGGGCGGCGCCCTCGCCCAGCAGTTCGCGTACGACTATCCCGAGCGCTGCAAGAAACTCGTGCTGGCGGCCACGGCGGCCGGTGCGGTGATGGTGCCGGGCAAACCGAAAGTGCTGTGGATGATGGCCAGCCCACGGCGCTACATCCAGCCGTCCCACGTGATCCGCATTGCGCCGATGATCTATGGCGGTTCGTTCCGTCGCGACCCGACCCTGGCCGCCAGCCACGCAGCGAAAGTGCGTTCGGCGGGCAAGCTCGGTTACTACTGGCAGCTGTTCGCCGGGCTTGGCTGGACCAGCATTCACTGGCTGCACAAGATCCATCAGCCGACCTTGGTGCTGGCCGGCGACGACGATCCGCTGATCCCGCTGATCAACATGCGCGTGCTGGCCTGGCGGATTCCCAATGCTCAGCTGCACATCATCGATGACGGGCACCTGTTCCTGATTACCCGCGCCGAAGCCGTGGCACCGATCATCATGAAATTCCTCGAGGAGGAGCGTCAGCGCGCCGTGATGCACCCGCATCCGGCGCCATTGGGCGGTTAACCGGCCCATTGTCGGTCGGCAGGACGCCGTACCGCGCAACAACCCGCAACAGCGTCTATGGTGTTCTGGTTCGGTGTATTTGTATTTGGCTTGAAGACGAAGGAGTGTTGATTCATGCGCGAAAAACCAGCGAGGGACTTTTTGCCCACTCCCGCCGCGTTCATCAACGCACAGAGTGCGATCACCGGCCTGCGTGGCCGGGATCTGTTGTCGACCCTGCGCAGCGTTGCCGCCCATGGCCTGCGCAACCCGGTGCACAGCGCCCGACATGCCTTGAAACTCGGCGGCCAACTGGGCCGCGTGCTGTTGGGTGAAACCCTGCACCCGACCAACCCGCAGGACAATCGCTTCGCCGACCCGGCGTGGAGCCTCAACCCGTTTTATCGCCGCAGTTTGCAGGCCTACCTGAGCTGGCAGAAGCAGGTCAAAAGCTGGATCGACGAAAGCAACATGACCCCGGACGATCGCGCTCGCGCCCACTTCGCGTTCGCCTTGCTCAACGACGCCGTGGCGCCGTCCAACTCCCTGCTCAATCCGTTGGCGATCAAGGAGATCTTCAACTCCGGCGGCCACAGTCTGGTGCGCGGCATCAGCCACTTGTTCGATGACTTCCTGCATAACGACGGCCTGCCCAGACAAGTCACCAAGCACTCTTTCGAGGTCGGCAAAACGGTCGCCACCACCACCGGTTCCGTGGTGTTTCGCAACGAACTGCTGGAGCTGATCCAGTACAAGCCGATGAGCGAAAAGCAGTATTCCAAACCGCTGCTGGTGGTGCCGCCGCAGATCAACAAGTACTACATTTTCGACTTGAGCCCGCACAACAGCTTCGTCCAGTTCGCCCTGAAAAACGGCCTGCAGACGTTCATGATCAGCTGGCGCAACCCGGATGTGCGTCACCGTGAATGGGGTCTGTCGACCTACGTCGAAGCGGTGGAAGAAGCGATGAACGTCTGCCGCGCGATCACCGGTGCTCGCGAGGTCAACCTGATGGGCGCTTGCGCCGGCGGGCTGACCATCGCCGCGCTGCAAGGCCACTTGCAGGCCAAGCGGCAACTGCGGCGGGTGTCCAGCGCGACGTATCTGGTGAGCTTGCTCGACAGTCAGATGGACTCTCCGGCGACTCTTTTCGCTGACGAACAGACCCTGGAAGCCGCCAAGCGTCGTTCCTATCAGAAAGGTGTGCTGGACGGCCGCGACATGGCCAAGGTCTTTGCCTGGATGCGCCCCAACGATTTGATCTGGAGTTACTTCGTCAATAACTACCTGTTGGGCAAGGAGCCGCCAGCGTTCGACATCCTCTACTGGAACAACGACAACACGCGCTTGCCAGCGGCCTTGCATGGCGACCTGCTGGACTTCTTCAAGCACAACCCGCTGGGTCATCCGGGCGGACTGGAAGTGTGCGGCACGCCGATCGACTTGCAGAAAGTCACCGTCGACAGCTTCAGCGTGGCCGGTATCAACGACCACATCACGCCGTGGGATGCGGTGTATCGCTCGACATTGCTGCTGGGTGGCGAGCGACGCTTCGTGCTGTCCAACAGCGGTCATGTACAGAGCATCCTCAACCCGCCGTCGAACCCGAAAGCCAACTTCGTCGAGAGCACGAAACTGAGCAGCGATCCACGGGCCTGGTATTACGACGCCAAGCAAGTCGACGGTAGCTGGTGGACGCAATGGCTGGGCTGGATTCAGGAACGCTCGGGTGCGCAAAAAGAAACCCACATGACCCTCGGCAACCAGAACTATCCACCGCTGGAGGCGGCACCCGGCACTTACGTTCGTGTGCGCTGACTGATAACGAACCACGGCACACGTCTGCCGTGGCATGACTCGACCATTAAGAAGACTGGATGAAAACCCGCGACCGGATCCTCGAATGTGCCCTGCAATTGTTCAATCAGAAGGGTGAACCGAACGTTTCCACCATGGAAGTTGCCAACGAAATGGGGATCAGCCCGGGCAACCTCTACTACCACTTCCACGGCAAGGAACCGCTGATTCTCGGATTGTTCGAGCGTTTCCAGGCCGAGCTTGCGCCACTGCTTGATCCGCCGGCCGATGTGGAATTGGCGCCGGAGGATTACTGGCTGTTCCTGCACCTGATCGTCGAGCGGCTGGCCCACTACCGGTTTCTGTTTCAGGACCTGTCGAACCTGGCCGGGCGCTTGCCGAAACTGGCCAAGGGAATCCGCAACCTGCTCAATGCACTGAAGCGCACGCTGGCTTCATTGCTGGCGCGATTGAAGGCTCAGGGGCAGTTGGTCAGCGACACTCAAGCGCTAGGGCAATTGGTGGAGCAGATCACCATGACGCTGCTGTTCTCGCTGGACTACCAGCGGATTCTTGATCGCGAGGGTGAAGTGAGGTTGGTGGTGTATCAGATCATGATGCTGGTGGCGCCGCATTTACTGCCGCCGATCAAGGTCGCGACTGAGCAACTGGCGCTGCAATACCTGGAAGAACACGAGTAACCCCTGAACACCGCCGCCCCCCTGTGGGAGCTAGCCTGCTAGCGATAGCGATTATCCGTCGACATTGTTGTGACTGATGAACCGCTATCGCTAGCAGGCTAGCTCCCACAGGGGCTGCGGTGTTTGCAGATCCGTGCACAAACAAAAACGCCCGACCTTTGCAGGCCGGGCGTTTTCTTGAGCCCTGAAAATCAGGACTGACTGGTTGGCGTCGATGGAGCTGGCGCGGCAGTCGGGGTTACAGCAGGGGTCGGCGCGGCAGCAGAGTTCGAGGTGCTGGCCGGAGTCGGCGAGGTTGCCGGTTTGGCGGCAGCCACTGCTGGTTTTGGTGCGGCAGCTTTAGGAGCGGCCGGTTTTTTCACTGCTGGCTTCTTCGCTGCGGCAGGTTTTGCCGCTGGCTTGGCTGCCGGTTTGGCCGCTGCAGTTTTAGCAGCCGGTTTAGCGGCAGCTGTTTTAGCCGCTGGTTTTGCTGCGGCTTTGGCGGCGACCGATTTGACCGCTGCCTTGGCTGCAGCAGGTTTAGCGGCGGCAGTTTTGGTAGCGGACTTGGCTGCGGACGCAACTTTCGACGCGGCTTTGGCGACCGGTTTAGCGGCAGCCTTGGCCAGTGGTTTAGCAGCAGGTTTGGCCGCTGCAGTTTTCGCCGCAACAGGCGCCACCTTGGCGCCAGTGAGTTTTTCGATTTGCTTGGTCAGGGTATCGACCTTGCTGTGCAGCGCTTTCACTTCATTGCGGCTCGGCACACCCAGGCGCGAAATGGCGCTGTTCAGGCGCTTGTCGAAAGCCCCTTCCAGCTCATCCCACTTGCCCAGCGCACGATCTTTCACGCCGCTGATGCGCGACTTGGCCGACGAAGCGGAATCCTTGACGTCATCGACTTTCTTGCCGACTGCGCTCTTGGTCAGCTTCTCGGCTTTCTCGCCGTCTTTAACCAATGTATCGAAGAGTTTGCTGCCGTCAGTGTCGATCTTCGAGTACACGCCTAAACCAGCCAGCCAGATCTTGCGGGAGTAGTCTTCGACTTTCCCAATCCACGAGCTGCCTTCTTTTTCGGTGTTCTTTTTACCAGCCATCCCGTTCTCCTTAAGATTTACGCGCGACGCGTTCGAGCAATGCCGTCAGCTCATCGAGCTTAGCAGAGAGTGTCTCAACGTCATGTTTAGACGGAATGCCGATACGATTCAAGGCACTTGCGACACGCGAGTCAAAAGCCTTCTCGACCTTGTCGAGTTGAACTTCGACCTTGGCTTTGAAAGTGCTCACTTCACTCTTGGCTTCATCGATCTCTGAGTTAGCCGCTTCAAGTTTCTCGGCAACTGCTTTTTTGCCTTTGGTTTCAACAGTTTGACCAGCCTTGATCAACTCTTGAAAGTACTCGCTGCCCTCTTGGCCAACCTTGGTGTAGGCCCCCAGGCCTGCCAGCCAGATCTTGCGGGCATAGGATTTGACGTCGCCCAGAGCAGTGGTCGATGCGTCGATTTTTTTCTTCAGAATAACTTTGGCCATGGTGCACCTCACGCGCAGAAGGTTTGAGGAACTGCCCGCGAAAGTGTCGGGCTCAGGCACAAAGTAGGGAGAAAAATTAGAAACGGCACCCTAACAACTGACATAAAATTTCGGACACACCACAAAACAAATGTGGGAGCTAGCCTGCTAGCGATAGCGATTTATCCGTCGACATTGTTGTTGACTGATGAACCGCTATCGCTAGCAGGCTAGCTCCCACAGGGGCCTCAATTCGAAATCAGACCAGAGCCTTATCAAGAGCCTTTTCGATTTCCGATTTGATCATGCCGCTCATGGCCGACATCATCAGGCCCAACTCCACATCGACGCGGATCGAATCTTCACCGACATGCACCGCGCCTTTAACACCGGAGCGCTTGAGGTTCAGCACATCGCCGGACCACTGCGGCTCCAGGCCATATTGATCGGACAGTTTCTGCGCCAACTGGTCGGCCTTCTCGCGGGCCGCTTCCTTGCCCAGGCCGTGGGCACGTTCAACACTAATACGGGCCATCGAATGACTCCTGCTTTATGAATGCTTTCCTGAAGCATCTTGACCGCTGCTGCGGCAAAACGTCCCGGTGGTTGCCTATCTTACCTGCAGCCTTGCCAAGACAAAGCAGGCCACCGGGATTAGAATGTCCCGCATTCTCTTTTGGTGACAGCGATATGACTGATCAGCGCAAAGGCAGCGATGCCGAACCCACCACTCACTTCGGCTTCAAAAACGTTCCGGAAAGCCAGAAAGCGGAAAAAGTCGCTGAGGTTTTTCACTCGGTAGCGGCCAAGTACGACTTGATGAACGACCTCCTGTCGGGCGGCATGCACCGCCTGTGGAAGCGTTTCGCGATCGAGCTGTCGGGCGTTCGCACCGGTAACCGCGTGCTGGACATCGCTGGCGGCACGGGCGACCTGACCAAGAAATTCTCGCACCTCGTGGGTCCGACCGGCCAGGTGGTGTTGGCCGACATCAACGAATCCATGCTCAAGGTCGGTCGTGACCGCCTGCTGGACCTGGGTGTGGCCGGCAACGTCGAATTCGTTCAGGCCGACGCTGAAAAGCTGCCGTTCCCGGACAACCATTTCGACTGCGTGACCATCGCCTTCGGTCTGCGCAACGTGACGCATAAAGAAGACGCCCTGCGCTCGATGCTGCGCGTACTCAAGCCAGGCGGCCGTTTGCTGGTGCTGGAATTCTCCAAACCGACCAACGCGCTGATGTCCAAAGCCTACGACGCTTACTCGTTCGCCTTCATGCCGCTGATGGGCAAGCTGATCACCAACGACTCGGAAAGCTATCGCTACCTGGCCGAATCGATCCGCATGCACCCGAATCAGGAAACCCTGAAGTCGATGATGGTCGAAGCCGGCTTCGACCGCGTGACTTACCACAACATGACCGCAGGTATCGTCGCCCTGCACCGCGGCATCAAACCCTGATGCTGCTGGCCGGCCTGCTCGCCAGCGTTGAACTCGGTCTGAACCGGGTGCTGCGTCTCGACAGTACGGCGCTGCCGCGGCTGGCGCATTTGAGCGGTAGAGTGATTGCCGTCGATTGCCGCAGCCCGGCGCTGCAACTGTTCATTTTGCCCAGCGACGAAGGCCTGATGCTCGCCTCCCACTGGGAAACCGGCGCCGATTGCACCTTGCGCGCACCGGCTTCAAGCCTGTTGAAACTGGCGATGAGCAAGGACAAGACTTCGGTGCTGCATGGCCCGGAAGTCGAGCTTGACGGTGACAGCGGCGTACTGCTGGAACTGGCGGCGGTCCTTCAGGACCTTGAGCTGGACTGGGAGTACGAACTCTCGCGCTGGCTGGGGCCTGTGGCCACGCAACTGGTCAGCGGGCACCTGCGCAGTCGCGCACGCTGGTATCAGCAAGGCTTCGCCAGCCTGAATCAGAATCTGGGCGAATACCTGGCCGAAGAATCGCGCACCCTCGTCGGTCAGCGCGAAGCCGAAGCCCGTTTCAGTGAACTGGACCAGATCAAGCTCGATCTGGAACGTCTCGAGGCGCGTTTCGAGCGCCTTTCCCGATCCCTCGACCCAAGCGATAACGCATGAAGCTGCTTGCCGTCCGCCGTTTGTTGCGCATCCAGCGCGTTGTGATTCGCTACCGCCTCGATGACCTGTTGTTCGCCCTGCCGCTGCCCTGGTTTCTGCTGGCGCTGCGCTATGCGTTGCCGTGGCGCTGGTTCCCGCGCAAGACGCTGGACCTGAGCCGTGGCGCACGCTTGCGCCTGGCGTTGCAGGACCTTGGGCCGATTTTCATCAAGTTCGGGCAGATCCTTTCGACGCGCCGCGACCTGCTGCCCGAAGACATCGCCGATGAGCTGATGAAGCTGCAGGACCGCGTGCCGCCGTTCGACTCGCAGGTGTCGGTCAACCTGATCGAAGAGCAGCTCGGCAAGAAGATCAGTGAGGTCTTCAGCCGCTTCGACGTTGAACCGCTGGCCTCGGCCTCAGTAGCGCAGGTGCATGCCGCGCAGCTGAAAACCGGCGAAGAAGTCGTCGTCAAAGTCATCCGCCCGGGCTTGAAACCGATCATCGCCCAGGACCTGGCGTGGCTGTTCATCCTCGCCCGCGCCGCCGAAAAGCTCTCGGCCGACGCGCGCCTGCTGCACCCGGTGGACGTGGTCCTGGACTACGAAAAAACCATCTATGACGAACTCGACCTGCTGCGCGAAGCGGCCAACGCCAGCCAATTGAAGCGCAACTTCGACGGGTCACCGCTGCTGTATGTGCCGCAAGTCTATTGGGACTGGTGCCGGCCAAAAGTGCTGGTGATGGAGCGCATCTACGGGATTCAGGTGACCGATCTGGCGACCCTGGCCGACCAGCGCACCGACATGAAAATGCTCGCCGAACGCGGTGTGGAAATCTTCTTCACCCAGGTGTTTCGCGACAGCTTTTTCCACGCCGACATGCACCCGGGCAACATCTTCGTCAGCACCGTAAATCCGTGGAGCCCGCAGTACATTGCGATCGACTGCGGCATCGTCGGCAGCCTGACCCCGGAAGACCAGGATTACCTGGCGCGTAACCTGTTCGCGTTCTTCAAGCGCGATTACCGGCGTGTGGCGCAATTGCACATCGATTCGGGCTGGGTACCGGCGGAAACCAAACTCAACGAATTCGAAGCAGCGATCCGTACGGTGTGCGAACCGATCTTCGAAAAACCATTAAAAGATATTTCATTCGGTCAGGTGCTGATGCGCCTGTTCCAGACCGCTCGACGCTTCAACATGGAAGTGCAACCGCAACTCGTGCTGCTGCAAAAAACCCTGTTGAACATCGAAGGCCTGGGCCGTCAGCTGTACCCGGATCTGGATTTGTGGAACACCGCGCAGCCGTTCCTCGAACGCTGGATGCGCGAGCGCGTCAGCCCCAAAGCCTTGCTCGGCAACGTGCAGAGCCAGTTCGAACAGATTCCGCACCTGACCAACATGGCCCGCGACCTGCTTGAGCGCATGTCCCAACCCCACGCCAACGACCCGCCACCACCGTGGCACAAGCGCAAGGACGACTGGTTCCTGCGTCTGCTCGGCTGTGCGCACCTGGCCGGCGGCACCATACTCGCGGCGGGCGGGCCGTTGAACGAACTGGGCCACTGGCCGGCCGGCCTCATGGTGGCCGTCGGTTTGTATCTGGTCGTTCGCCGATAGCCAGAGCCACCGCACGCTGGCACACTGTTTCAACGCTTGGGTTCTGCTCATGAAGTGTGGAACCCGCTGTCGGAGTCGAAGATGAAAAACTGGCTGGACGAGATCAAGTGGGACGCCGACGGCCTGGTGCCGGCGATTGCCCAGGATCACAAGACCGGGCGCGTCCTGATGATGGCCTGGATGAACCGCGAAGCACTGGAACTGAGCGCGGCCGAAAACCGTGCCATTTACTGGTCACGTTCCCGTGGCAAGCTGTGGCGCAAGGGCGAAGAGTCCGGCCATGTGCAAACGCTGCATGAGATGCGCCTGGACTGTGACGCCGACGTGATCATTCTGATGGTCGAGCAGATCGGCGACATCGCCTGCCATACCGGCCGCCAGAGCTGCTTCTATCGCGTCTTCGAGAACGGCGACTGGAAAACCGTCGACCCGGTGCTCAAAGACCCGCACGCCATTTATTCCACAGGACACACCCATGAGTGACACCCTGACCCGTCTGGCCGAGGTGCTGGAAGAGCGCAAAGGCGCCGCCGCCGACAGCTCGTATGTCGCCAGCCTGTACCACAAAGGCTTGAACAAGATTCTGGAAAAAGTCGGCGAAGAGTCGGTCGAAACCATCATTGCCGCCAAGGACGCCGCCATCAGCGGTGACTGCAGCGATGTGATCTACGAGACCGCCGATTTGTGGTTCCACAGCATGGTCATGCTCGCCCAACTGGGGCAGCATCCACAGGCTGTACTCGATGAACTGGACCGTCGTTTCGGTCTGTCCGGACACGCCGAGAAAGCCTCGCGCCCGTCCGCCTGAATAACTATTAGAGAGGAGCAGCAACATGGGCATTTTTGACTGGAAACACTGGATCGTCATCCTGGTTGTTGTCGTTTTGGTGTTCGGCACCAAAAAACTGAAAAACCTCGGCACTGACGTGGGCGAGTCGATCAAGGGCTTCAAGAAAGCCATGAACGACGACGAAAAACCGGCCGATCCGACTGTTACTCCGGCCCAACCGGTGCCACCGGTTCAGCCACAGACCACGCAGTCCGTGAACCAGCCGCACACCATCGACGTGCAGGCGCAAAAAGTCGAAGAGCCGATCCGCAAAGACGTGTGAGCACTGAATAATGTTTGGTATCAGCTTCTCTGAACTGCTGCTCGTCGGCCTCATCGCCCTGCTGGTGCTGGGTCCCGAGCGTCTGCCGGGTGCTGCGCGCACCGCCGGCCTGTGGGTCGGTCGTCTGAAGCGCAGCTTCAACGCGATCAAACAGGAAGTTGAACGTGAAATCGGTGCCGACGAGATTCGTCGGCAACTGCACAACGAGCACATTCTGTCGCTGGAGCAGGAGGCGCGGAAGATCTTCACGCCGACCCAGCAGGAAGCCACACCGGTCCAACCGGTTGAGCCCGTGGCGGAGCAGACGATTCATGCACCTGCCTCCGAGCCTGCGCCTGTCACAGCAGCTGTAGAACCTGCCCCCGTTGTTGCAACGCCACCGCTTGAACCTGCCACGCCTGCGGCTGCGCCTGTTGCGCCGGCCCCTCATGACCCAACACTGCCGCCGCGAGCCCCATGAGCGATCTTCCTGAAAACGACCAGCACATGCCGCTGGTTTCGCACCTCACCGAGTTGCGTACCCGCCTGCTGCGTTGCGTAGCGGCGATCTTCATCATCTTCGCCGGGTTGTTCGCCTTCACCCAGCAGATCTACACCTTCGTCTCGACGCCGCTGCGCCAATACCTGCCGGTCGGTGCGACGATGATCGCCACCGACGTGTCGTCGCCGTTCCTGACACCACTGAAGCTGACCATGATGGTTTCGCTGTTCCTGGCGATTCCGGTGATCCTGCATCAGATCTGGGGCTTCATCGCGCCGGGCCTGTACAAGCATGAGAAGCGCATCGCCGTGCCGTTGCTGGTGTCCAGCATCATGCTGTTCTATGCCGGTATGGCGTTCGCCTATTACCTGGTGTTCCCGTTGATCTTCAAATTCTTCGCCGCCGCCACCCCGGCCGGCGTGGAAATGATGACCGACATCAGCAGCTACCTCGATTTCGTCATGACGCTGTTCTTCGCCTTCGGCGTGGCGTTCGAGATCCCGGTGGCCGTGGTGCTGCTGGTGTGGATCGGTGTGGTCGACGTCAAATACCTGAAGAAAATCCGCCCGTACGTGATCATCGGCTGCTTCGTGGTCGGCATGATCCTGACGCCGCCGGACATCTTTTCGCAGACGCTGTTGGCTGTACCAATGTGGCTGCTGTTCGAGATCGGCATCCTGTTTGGCGGCCTGATCAGCAAACGCGGCGAGCACCCGGACGACCAGCCGGTCGACGATCACAACGACCAGCCGCCAGCGACCCAGCCGTGAACCTGCTGCTCCTCGAAGAGGCCGACTTCATTGCGGCCGACCGGGTGATCCTGCGCGATCGCCGGTTGACGCACATGCAGGAAGTCCATCGTTGCGAAGTGGGTGACAGCATGCGCGTCGGACGTATCGGCGGGCTGATGGGCTCGGCCGAAGTGTTGCGTCTGGACGCCGATGAAGCCGAACTACGCGTCTCCCTCGACCAGCCGCCACCGGCCAAGCTGCCACTGACCCTGGTATTGGCCCTTCCGCGCCCCAAAATGCTCCGTCGGGTGTTCCAGACCGTGGCCGCCATGGGTGTGCCGCGAATCATCCTGGTGAACAGCTATCGCGTCGAGAAGAGCTTCTGGCAAACGCCGTTTCTGGAGCCGGAGGCGATTCGTGAGCAATTGATCCTCGGATTGGAACAGGCGCGGGACAGCGTGCTGCCGGAAATCGTCATCGAGAAGCGCTTCAAACCCTTCGTCGAAGATCGTCTGCCGGCCATATCCGAAGGCACCCTTGGCCTGGTGGGTCACCCCGGCAACTACCCGCCCTGCCCCCGCGGCCTGGACGAGCCGGTAACCCTGGCCATCGGCCCTGAAGGCGGCTGGATTCCTTACGAAATCGACCTGCTGGCCAAGTCCGGCCTGCAACCGGTACAACTCGGCGAGCGCATCCTGCGCGTCGAAACCGCCGTCACCGCGCTGCTCGCCCGGCTTTTCTAAGTTCAAACATGGTCCCTGTGGCGAGGGGATTTATCCCCGTTGGGCAGCGAAGCGGCCCCAGCGTCTTTCCAGATAAACAAAGTAGTCCGGATATACGACTGCTTCGCAGCCGAACGGGGATAAATCCCCTCGCCACAGATTCTTGCTGACTGAAAATTGTCTTAGATGAACAGCATTACCACACCACAGGTGTTGACTCGCCCGAATACCGCGTTGCACCTACAGATTCCCGGCCGCCTGCCGATACAGCCCCCATAAAACCAATGTGTGGTCCGAGGGAGTAGCAGCATGTACCGTTGGCTAGCCGAGAGTCTGGGAAATGTAAGCGTCAATCGCAAATTGGGGATCGGCTTCGGTCTGGTGCTGCTGCTCACGTTGCTGATCACCTTCACCGGCTGGACCGGCCTGACCGGCGTGATGAGCCGTGGCGACAAGCTCGGGTTCATCGCCAGCCTCAATGACCTGACCAAAGACCTGCGCCTGGCCCGCATGGATTACGACATGCGCCGAGGTGAACAAGGCCCGGCCGCCGTCAACGACCTGCTGAGCCAACTCGACGCCGGTTTGCAAACCGCGCGCAAATTGATCGAACAGCCTTCCGACGTGGCGATGATCGATCAGCAACTGGCTGCCGTCAGTCAGTACAAGCAAGCCTTCATCGCGATGACCCAGGCCGGCGCCAACCGCGAAGACGCCCGCAGCAAGCTGGGCGCGACCGCCGACAATGCGGTAGCCCGCGTCGCCGAGGTCGAAAAATCCATGCTGCAAGGCGAGAGCGTCGCCGACTTCAACAGCGTGATCGACCTGAGCAAACTGATTCAGCAGGCCCGCTTCCAGGTTCGCGGCTACACCTACAGCGGCAAGAACGAGGCCGAACAGCCTGCGCTGGACGCCATCGATAACGCCCTGAAAAATCTAGAAAGCCTGCCATCGAAACTGCCTGAGCAGCACATCGCCAACCTGCAACAGGCCAGTGATTCGCTTAAAGCCTACCGTGCCGCTGTCAGCCAGTTCCGCGACTCGCAGGTTGCCAGCGCCGCCTCCCTCAAGCGCATGGCCGAGCAAGGCGAGATCCTGCTCAACGTCAGCAAAAAACTCACCGTGTCGCAAACCATCGTCCGTGACACCGACGCCGCGCACGCCAAGAACCTGTTGCTGATGGCCACCGTTCTGGCCCTGGCGTTTGGTTTGCTGGCGGCATGGGCGATCACTCGCCAGATCGTGATTCCGCTGAACCAGACCCTCAAAGTCGCCGAACGCGTGGCCGCTGGCGATCTGACGCAAAACCTCGTTTCCGAGCGTCGCGACGAATTGGGCCAACTCCAGCGCGCCATGCAGAGCATGACCCTGGGCCTGCGCGAACTGATCGGCGGCATCAGCGATGGCGTTACGCAAATCGCCAATGCTGCGGAAGAGCTGTCCGCCGTCACCGAACAGACCAGTGCCGGGGTCAATAGCCAGAAGGTCGAGACCGACCAGGTGGCCACCGCGATGAACGAAATGACCGCCACCGTGCAGGAAGTCGCGCGTAACGCCGAAGAAGCCTCCGAAGCGGCCGTCGCCGCCGACCAACAAGCCCGCGAGGGCGACAAAGTGGTCGGCGAAGCCATCGCCCAGATCGAGCGCCTGGCCCTTGAAGTCGGCAACTCCACAGCGGCCATGGGCGATCTGAAACGCGAGAGCGACAAGATCGGCAGCGTACTCGACGTGATCAAATCCGTGGCCCAGCAAACCAACCTGTTGGCGCTCAACGCCGCGATTGAAGCCGCCCGTGCCGGTGAAGCGGGTCGCGGTTTCGCGGTGGTCGCCGACGAAGTCCGCAGCCTGGCCCAGCGCACCCAGAAGTCCACCGAGGAAATCGAAGAGCTGATCGTCGGCCTGCAAACCGGCACCCAGCAGGTCGCGACCATCATGGACAACAGCCGCAGCCTGACCGACAGCAGCGTCGAACTGACCCGCCGCGCCGGCAGCTCACTGGAAAGCATCACCCGCACGGTGTCGGCGATTCAATCGATGAATCAGCAGATCGCCGCCGCGGCCGAGCAGCAAACCGCCGTGGCCGAGGAGATCAACCGTAGCGTGCTGAACGTGCGCGACGTGTCGGACCAGACCTCGGCAGCCAGTGAAGAGACGGCGGCCTCCAGCGTAGAGCTGGCGCGGTTGGGGACGCATCTGCAGATGCTGGTGGGGCGGTTCAAGGTATAAGGCGATGTAAATACCTCGGTTCACTTGGGACCGAGGTGATGCTATCGCCAGCAGGCTGGCTCCCACAGGGTTTGGTGTGAACACCACAAATCCACTGTGGGAGCTAGCCTGCTAGCGATTAGCGGCCCGCAAGGCGCTACTGTCAGAGGACCTGCCGCAAGAAAGCCTGCGCCCGCGGATCCTTCGGTGCATCGAAGAACTCCGCCGGTGAGGCATCTTCCAGCAATTTACCGTGATCGAAGAACAGCACCCGATCCGCCACTTCCCGCGCAAAGCCCATTTCGTGGGTGACGCAGACCATGGTCATGCCTTCCACGGCCAGGGTTTTCATCACGTCCAGCACTTCGCCGACCATTTCCGGATCAAGCGCCGAAGTCGGCTCATCGAACAGCATGACCTTTGGCTCCATCGCCAACGCCCGGGCGATGGCAACGCGCTGTTGCTGACCGCCGGACAGGCGCGATGGAAACTCGTTGGCCTTCTGCGCAATGCCGACCTTTTCCAGCAACGCCAAGGCCTTGGCCTCGCGCTCCTTCTTACCGCGTTTGCGCACGACTTTCTGGGCCAGGCAGAGGTTTTCCAGCACGGTCATGTGCGGGAACAGATTGAAATGCTGGAACACCATGCCGACTTCGCGGCGGTAGGCGTTCACGTCGGTTTTCGGATCGGCCAGTTGCAGGCCGTCGATGCTCACCGAACCCGAGTCAAACTCTTCCAGGCCGTTGAGGCAGCGCAGGAAAGTGGACTTGCCGGAACCGGACGGGCCGATCACCACCAGCACTTCGCCCTTGGCCACGTGCGTGGTGACGTTATCCACCGCGCGAACCACCTGGCCACGGGTGTCGAAGACTTTTACCAGATCGCGGACTTCAATCACTTTGCGCGAGCCTCCGCTCAAGCCGGCTGGCGATTTTCGACAGCGGCAGGTTGATCAACAGGTACAGCCCGGCCACGCAGAACAGGATTTCGAACGGCGAGAACGAGGTGGTGATGACTTCACGGCCGCTTTTGAGCAGTTCGGTAATCGCGATCACCGACACCAGTGAAGTGTCCTTGACCAGACTGATGAACTGCCCGGCCAGCGGCGGCAGCACGCGCTTCAAGGCTTGCGGCAGCACGACATGGCGCATCGACTGGCCAGCGCTCAAGCCCAGAGAACGGGCGGCTTCGTTCTGGCCACGGGCGATGGACTGCACGCCGGAACGGATGATCTCAGCGACATAGGCACCGGTGAACAGCGACAGTGCGGCGATCCCGGCGAACTCCCGGGACAGGTTCATCACGGTGCCGATGAAGAAGTAGAAAATGAAGATCTGCACCAGCAACGGCGTGCCGCGCACCAGTTCGACGTAAATGGTCGAGAGATCGCGCAAAGTCGGGTTGTTCGACAGACGGCACAAGCCCGTGGCGAGGCCGATCAGCAGGCCAAGCACGCCAGACACCACGGACAACCACAAGGTGGTCCACAGGCCCCACATCAGCGGTCCGGCGGCCCAATGGCGAGTCACGCCGATCACGTCGCCCTCCGCGACGTCATCGCCCCGGGCGACTTGCAGGCTGTTGTCGTCTACGGTCACGTGTTGCTCGTCGCCTGCGTCATTGCGCAGGGTGACTTCGGCTTTATCGCCCTTGCGCACCAGTTCGCTGACAGTGGAGATGTCGGCGGCGCGCTGGGACTCTTCGGCGTGGTAGGCGAAGTATTGCGGCACGCGGTTCCAGCGCCATTCGTAGGACATCAGCGAGGTGGCGTAATACAACGCGCCGGCCAGGCCGATCAGCACGAGCACGGTCAAGACGTGCCAGGGCCATTGGGCTTTTTTCTGTTTCATTGCAGGTTCCGGGATTTGTGTTGCCTTGGAGGCCGTCATCGCCAGCAGGCTGGCTCCCCCAGGGGAATGCATTTCATTGTGGGAGCCAGCCTGCTGGCGATTGGGCGCGACTCGGTTTATCTGACCGAGTTACTCCATGTCCTTCTGCCAGGCAGTGTCTTTGAACCACTTGTCATGGATGCGATCGTAGGTGCCGTCTTCGTGAATCTGGTGCAGGAAGTTGTTGATGAAGTTGATGCTGTCGTAATCACCCTTCTTCAGACCGAAAGCCAGCGGCTCGTAGGTGAACGGCTTGTCGAGGAACACCAGTTTGCCGGCGCCGACCTTGTTCACGGCCACGACGTTGTACGGCGCGTCGTAGATGAAGGCGTCGGCCTTGCCGTTGACCACGTCGAGCACAGCTTCCTGCTCGTTGTCGTAGCCGTGGTACTTGGCTTTGGAGATCAGCTTCTTGGCGACCATCTCACCGGTGGTGCCGAGCTTGGAGGTGATGCGGTAGTCGGCGGTGTTCAGGTCTTTATAGGACTTGATGGTGCCTTCCAGCTCCTTGCGGATCAGCAGGGTCTGGCCGACCACGATGAACGGTTCGCTGAAGTTCAGGCGCAGGTTGCGTTCCTGGGTCAGGGTCATGCCGCTGCCGATCATGTCGAACTTGTCGGTCAGCAGGGCCGGGATGATGCCGTCATAACCGGTGGATACCAATTCCAGTTTGACGCCCATCGCCTTGGTCATGGCTTTGAGGATGTCGACTTCGAAACCGATGATCTCGCCGCGCTTGTTGGTCATTTCGAACGGCATGTAGGTCGGGTCCATGCCGACTTTCAGCGTGCCGCGCTTGACCGCGTCATCAATGGCACCGGCCTGCACCGCGCTGACTGCAACCAATGCCGTGACGCCGACCAGCAGCATCGACAGATACTTCTTCATCATCAAGTCCCCAAAACCATTGCCTTGTGAGGCGCGCAAACGGCGGATTTCCTTTAGGAAACCGGCAGATACGAACAGAAAATTGTCCGGGCGCACCCATTCGGGGACGGATGCTAACGTACTCGTTTGTTTGCACAAGGGTTTGGCAACGTTCAGGCAAAAAAAAGCCCCGCTGGTTAGCGGGGCTGTTTGTTACGCCAACTGAGGCTGCGCACTCAGTGGTTTAAGCGGTAGCAGCGGCGCATGGGGATCGGCTTTCACCGATTTGCGCCAGGCTGCCAGCCACTCGGGATGGCCTTCATTCCAGATCTGCTCGTGCAAGCGAGCCAGTGCCACCGGGTCGCTCAGCAGTTGCACACGCTCATTGTTGTTCAGGCCGTCAGGCCCGACTTTCAAGGCGTGACGCACCCGCTCGATGCGCAACCATTCGATCGGCTCGGCCTGACCGTGACGCGAGGTCGCCAGCGAGCACGCCAAGGCGTTCTGCTGCGGATCGACCACCGCACGGATGAAACCGTCGTTCAGTGCATGCCAACGGTTTTCGTGGGTGTACTGATCGGTTGCCAGCAGCGCCTGTGGCGGATTGTATTCCTCAGGGATCAGGAACAGGCTCTCGTCACGGGACTTGAGCCCCAGACCGACACGGCTGGAGATCACCGACACCGGGATCGACAGCATCAACGAACCGACGATCGGCACCAGCCACCACAGGAAACTCGGGTTCAGCCAGACCACCAGCAGGGCCCAGAAGAAGCCCAGCAGGGTTTGCGGACCGTGGCGCTTGACCGCTTCGCTCCATGGCGTGGAGTCGTCATCACGTTGTGGCGAGTTCCAGGTCGCGGCCCAGCCGAGGAACGCGGCGAGTACGAAACGGGTGTGGAAAATCATCCGCACCGGCGCCAGCAACATGGAGAACAGCATCTCCAGCAGCATCGACAAGGTCACCTTGAACTTGCCACCGAACTCTTTCGCGCCCTTGGCCCAGATCAGGATGATGCTCAACAGCTTCGGCAGGAACAACAGCACGATCGTCGTCGAGAACAGCGCAATCGCCTTGTCCGGGTGCCATTGCGGCCACAGCGGATAGAGCTGGCGCGGCTCAAGGAAGTACTGCGGTTCCATCAAGGTGTTGACCGCCAGCAGCGCCGTCGACAACACCAGGAAGAAGAACCACAACGGCGCCGACAGGTAAGACATCACGCCGGTCAGGAACACCGCACGGTGAACCGGGTGCATGCCCTTGACCAGGAACAGGCGGAAGTTCATCAGGTTACCGTGGCACCAGCGACGGTCACGCTTGAGTTCGTCCAGCAGGTTCGGCGGCAGTTCTTCGTAGCTGCCCGGCAAATCGTAGGCAATCCACACGCCCCAGCCGGCACGGCGCATCAGCGCCGCTTCGACGAAGTCGTGAGACAGAATCGCACCGGCAAAAGCACCTTTACCCGGCAACGGCGCCAGGGCGCAGTGCTCGATGAACGGCTTCATGCGGATGATCGCGTTGTGGCCCCAGTAGTGGGATTCACCCAACTGCCAGAAGTGCAGGCCGGCGGTAAACAGCGGACCGTATACACGGGTCGCAAACTGCTGCATACGCGCATAAAGGGTGTCCATGCCCGAGGCACGCGGCGCGGTCTGGATGATCCCGGCGTCCGGCGTGGCTTCCATCAAGCGCACCAGACTGGTCAGGCAGTCACCACTCATCACGGAGTCCGCGTCGAGCACGACCATGTACTTGTAATCACCGCCCCAGCGACGACAGAAGTCGTCGAGGTTGCCGCTTTTACGTTTCACACGACGGCGACGACGGCGATAGAAAATCTTGCCGAAACCCTTGGCTTCACGGCAGACGTCCAGCCAGGCCTGTTGCTCGGCTACGCAAATGTCTGCGTCGTTACTGTCGCTGAGGACGAAGAAGTCGAAGCGATCCAGGTCACCCGTGGCTGCAACCGACTCGAAAGTCGCCCGCAAACCGGCAAACACCCGCGGCACGTCTTCGTTGCAGATCGGCATCACCAGTGCGGTGCGCGCGTCCTTGGCGATCGGCTCGTTGCCAGCACTTTTACCGGAGATGCGGTATTTGTCGTGCCCGGTGAGCAACTCAAGGAAGCCCATCAGCGCGGTCCAGAAACCGGCCGAGACCCAGCAGAACAGAATCCCGAACAGAATCAGGATGCTGGTTTGCAGCGCATACGGCAGCACTTGCGTGACGGTTTTCAGGATCGGTTGATGCAGGACTTCGTTCAGGTCGACGAACGACCAGCCCTGATACGGCATGATGCCTTTCATGTACCAGCCGGCGACGATGGTCTGACCGAGCATCAGGACCAGCAGGATGTAACGCCGAATGGAACCGACGGTGCGCCAGCGAGCCGCCGGCAGCACGTTCTCGTCCTTCGGCGGGGCCGGCGGATTGGTGCGACCGGTCAGACGACGCCAGCCACGCACCAGAATATTGGTGCGCCACGGCTCCGGCACGACTTTGGTTCGACGGATCGGCGGAGTGGCCTTGAGGCACACCCGACCACTGGCGTCGACCGCCAGCATTTCCGCTTCTTCCAGCTCTTCAGCGGTGTTCAGGGTCAGGCGACGGCCCACCGAGGCTTGAGCAGCCTCGGCCGGTGCGTCAAATGTCGAAGACGACAGACGTTGGTGCAGTTCGCTGAAGGACTGGCAGCCCGCGAGTTCCGCGCGCTGCTGGTCGTTCATCGGTAAATGCGCCAGATACTCGGCAAGAGTCTCTGGCTGTACTTGAGAATTACTCATCGGCAGGCAACTGGTAGCTCCAGGTCTCGGTCAGGACTTCTTCAGTCGAGACCGATTCCGGTGTGGCTGGGGCCGCGTCCGCAGCAACAGGCTGCTTGGCGTCTTTGTTGTCCTTGTCCTTGTCCTTGGTATCGGCAACTGGCTTGGCGTCAGCCTGCTTGGCTTCGGCTTGCTTGGCGTCCTTGGCTTCCTTGTCCGCCTTCTCTTGTTGCTTGGCGGCCACTTTGTCGGCCTTGGCAACCGAAGAGTTGGAGACTGGCAGCGAGTTCTTGGAGAGGTCACCCGGTACGATGTTCTCGACCAGTGCCGCACGCATCTCGGTAGGCTTGCCCGGATCCTTGATTTTCATCCGCAGGGTCAAGCGCCAGCCCTTGGTTTCAGGGTTGTAACGCACGCTGTTCTCGACCAGCTCGGCATTGTCGCCAACGCTGACCTGGCTGCGAACGTCCGCGGTTTCCGGCAGTGCTGCCAGGGACGGACCTTCGAAGTCCACCAGATAGGCAACGCTGCCATCCGGCTGACGGATCAGGTTGGACTGTTTCACGTCACCCGTGGAACGCAGGGTCTGCTGGACCCAGGCGCTGTCCGGTGCGTGAAGAGCGGCTTCGTCGATGGTCCAGTGCATGCGATAAGCGACGTCCAGCGGCTGGCCAGGCTCAGGCAGTTTTTCCGGGCTCCAGAAGGCAACGATATTGTCGTTGGTTTCGTCGGCAGTCGGAATCTCTACCAGATCGACGGAGCCCTTGCCCCAATCGCCTTTTGGTTCGATCCAGGCACTTGGGCGCTTGTCGTAGCGGTCGTCGAGGTCTTCGTAGTGGCTGAAGTCGCGGCCACGTTGCAGCAAGCCGAAACCACGCGGGTTCTCGATCGAGAAGTTGCTCACGGCCAGGTGTTTTGGATTGTTCAGTGGACGCCAGATCCACTCGCCGTTGCCGGCATGGATCGACAGACCGCTGGAGTCGTGCAGTTCACGACGGTAGTTCAGCACTTTCGACGGCTGGTTGGCGCCGAACAGGAACATGCTGGTCAGCGGCGCAACGCCGAGCTTGGTGACCTTGTCACGCAGGAACATGCGGGCCTTGACGTCGACAATAGTGTCGCTGCCTGGACGCAGGGTCAGACGGTAAGCACCGGTGGCGCGTGGCGAATCCAGCAGCGCGAAGATCACCAAGTGCTTGTCACCCGGTTTCGGCTGTTGAATCCAGAATTCGGTGAAACGCGGGAATTCTTCGCCGGACGGCAAGGCGGTATCGATGGCCATGCCGCGCGCGGACAAGCCATAGGTGTGACCCTTGCCGACAACGCGGAAGTAGCTCGCGCCGAGCATGGTCATGATTTCGTCTTGCTTGTCGGCCTTGTTGATCGGGTAAAGCACGCGGAAACCGGCATAACCCAGTTGCTCGGTGGCTTTAGGATCGAACTTCACATCGCCGAAATCGAAACGACTTGGGTCGTATTTGATCTCTTCGACGGTGTTGGCCGTAATTTCGTTGATTTTCACCGGCGTATCGAAGTGCATACCCTGGTGATAGAACGAAAGCTTGAACGGGGTTTTCTGATCGGCCCATTCGGCTTTTTCAGTGCGGAAACGAATTTTTTGATAGTCCGCGAATTTCATTTCGCGGAATTCGTTCGGCAGGTTACTGCGCGGGGCTTCGTATTTTTGACCGGCCAGCTCTTTGGCTTTGACCGATACATCCTCCAGATTGAATGCCCAAAGCTGGCCGGCGCTGAGCAGGCAGAGCAGTGCAGAGCCCGCTACCAGAGCGCTTCGGAACCGTTTGGCAGTCATATTTGGTGCATTACAGGGACTAACAATCACGAGCAACCCTCGCCGAAAACAGATCAAAAAACCAACGGCCAGCTATCTATATGCCAGGTTGGCGAGCATTGTTCCGACTCCCATGGGGCTAAATGATTCCCCAACAGGTCACGGACAAGTCTCTACCTAAGTCAAAATGGACCAACGAACGCTGATCCCCGTAGCGCGCGATTATCTAGTAGGCCGCGTTACAACGCATCAGGGGTAACAAAGTATTTATCGCGAAAAACCCCTGTTTTCAGTCGAAAAGCCCTGAAAAACATGTTTCAAGGGCTTTCACGTCTGTAACAGGAAGGTGACCGGGCCATCGTTGACCAGGTGCACCTGCATATCCGCGCCGAATCTACCTGATGCCACAGTGCCATGCACCTGTTTCGCTTTGCTTAATAGATAGTCGAAAAGTTCCTCGCCCAGGGCCGGAGGGGCCGCGGTCGAAAAACTCGGGCGCAACCCGCTCTTGGTATCAGCGGCCAGGGTGAACTGCGAGACCAGCAGCAACCCGCCGCTTACATCCGCCAACGACAGATTCATCTTGCCCTCGGCGTCACTGAATACTCGATAGTTAAGCAGTTTATGCAGAAGTTTGTCGGCGCTGGCACGAGTATCCTCGGGTTCGACCGCCACCAGCACCAACAACCCCTGATCCACCGCTCCCACCACCTCCCCCGCTACCTCGACACGCGCGCCACGCACGCGTTGCAGCAGGCCCTTCATGCTTCTTCGGGCGGCAGGTCAAGCAAGCGGCGAGCCATCTGTCCGGCGGCACGTACCAGCGCATCGGTGATGCCCGGTTCGGACGCGGCGTGGCCCGCATCGCGGATCACCTGGAGTTCGCTGTTCGGCCAGGCCTGATGCAGTTCCCAGGCATTGTCCAGCGGACAGATCACGTCATATCGACCGTGGACGATCACGCCTGGCAAATGGGCGATCTTGCCCATGTCGCGAATCAGCTGGTTCGGCTCAAGGAAGGCATTGTTGGTGAAGTAGTGGCATTCGATGCGTGCGATGGATAACGCGCGCTGAGGCTCAGAGAAGCGATCGACCACCAGCGGGTTCGGACGCAAAGTCGCGGTCCGGCCTTCCCAGGTGGACCAGGCCTTGGCCGCGTGCATCTGGGCGATCTGATCGTTGCCGGTCAGGCGCTTGTGGAAAGCGCTGAGCAGGTCGCCGCGCTCGTCCAGCGGAATGGGTGCGACGTAGTCCTGCCAGTAATCGGGGAACAGACGGCTGGCGCCACACTGGTAGAACCACTCGATTTCCTGCGGACGACAGAGAAAAATCCCGCGCAGAATCAGACCGTGTACACGCTCCGGATGGGTTTGCGCGTAAGCCAGCGCCAGCGTCGAGCCCCAGGAACCGCCGAACAGCACCCATTTATCGATGCCCAGGTGTTTGCGAATTCGCTCAAGGTCGGCGACCAGATCCCAGGTGGTGTTGTTTTCAAGACTGGCGTGGGGCGTGGAGCGACCGCAACCGCGCTGGTCGAAGGTCACGATGCGGTACAGGTTCGGATCGAAGTACCGGCGGCTCTGGGCATCGCACCCGGCGCCGGGGCCGCCGTGGATGAACACCACCGGCAAACCTTCCGGTGAACCGCTTTCGTCGACATACAGGGTGTGCGTTTCATCGACGGCCAGATCGTGCCGGGCGTGGGGTTTGATCTGCGGGTACAAAGTCTGCATTGCGCGCTCCGTAAGGGGTCGAGGTCATCCCTGGGGGGACTTCTATTATTCTGCCGTCCGGCATCATAAACCCGAATTACGCGAATGAGCATGCCCCTTGCAGCGTCATAGTTTGTCAGCCAAATACCCGAGCAGCGTTTCATAGAGCAAGTCGACCTCGGCGACCTGGCCCCGGGCCCGCAAACAGCCGTGAACCAGACCTTCACCGTAGTAAAGCGTGGTGGGTACGCCGGCGGCCTGCAGCTGTTCGGCGTAGAGCACGCCGTCATCGCGCAGCGGGTCGAATTGCGCCACGGCGATCAATGCCGACGGCAGACCGCCAAAGTCTTCGGCGAGCAACGGCATGGCATAGGCGCCCGGCTGTCTGGTGCCGCGCAGGTACAAGGCGTGATAACAATCCACATCGCTGCTGGCGAGCAACGGGGCGTCGATGCATTCACTGCGCGATGGCAACTGGTGATCACCGCCCAACCCCGGATAGATCAGGACCTGCGCCGCCGGCAATGGCTCGCCCGCATCCCGCAGCGCCAGACACAGCGCGGCTGCGAGATTGCCCCCGGCGCTGTCCCCAGCTACCAACGTGCGCTTGGGGTCAAGCTTAAAAGGTCCGGTTCGCAGCGCGCGCCAGACACCCAGGCAATCATCGAACGCCGCCGGAAACGGATGTTCTGGCGCCAATCGGTAATCGACCGCGATCACCAGCACGCCGAGTGCAGACGCCAGCTCGGCGCAGATGAAGTCGTGGGAATCCAGATCCCCCACCACCCAACCGCCGCCATGCAGATACACGATGCACGGGGCACCGCCGGTCGGTGGTGAAACCGGCGGCTGATAGGACCGCACCGTCACCCCGGCCAACTCGAAATCGACCACGTACAGCCCGGCGGGACGCGGCGGGGTGAACGCCCGGCACATCTCGCTGTAAGCCCGACGCAACCCATTGAGGCTGCTGTCGGTGCTGTTGAAGCTGACAGTTTTTTCGACGAACGCCGTCATCTGTTCAGATAAGGGATAAGAGGCCATAAGTCTGGTGCCAGTTAGTTCAGCGATTTGGAATGGGAACCCGGTTCTGTGGCGAGGGAGCTTGCTCCCGCTGGGCTGCACCGCAGCCCCCAAACCATTCAATCGGGTTTTATCAGATACACCCGAGCAGCCGGGTTTACGACGGCTTCGCCGCCGAGCGGGAGCAAGCTCCCTCGCCACAGGACAGCACTTGCCGAAGTAAAGGTGATCAGTTTTTCAGGCTGGCTTGTACGGTGGCTACGCCATCCTTGCCATCAAAACTGCTGACACCGGCCAGCCAGCGCTGCAAATCCTCAGGATGATCACGCAACCATTGCCGGGCAACGTCCTGAGGCGTTTTGCGCTCCATGATCGGCACCATCAGCTGGCTTTCCTGAGCGGCGGTGAAGGTCAGGTTTTGCAGCAGGCGATTCACGTTCGGGCAACGTTCGGCATAGTCCGGGGACGTCACGGTCGAGACCGTCGCCGCGCCTTCGTTCGGGCCATAGACGTCTTCGCTGCCAGTCAGGTAGGCGATCTTCATGTTGATGTTCATCGGGTGCGGGGTCCAGCCGACGAACACCACGAACTCCTTGCGATTCACCGCCCGCTGAACGGCCGCGAGCATGCCTGCTTCACCGGACTCGATCAGTTTGAAGTCCTTCAAGCCAAAGTGATTGGTCTCGATCATGGTTTTGATCGTGGTGTTGGCGCCGCTGCCCGGTTCGATGCCGTAGATCTTGCCGCCAAGCTTGTCTTTGAATTTGGCGATGTCGGCGAAGGTTTTCAGGCCCGCTTCGGCGACGTACTGCGGTACGGCAAGGGTAGCCTGGGCATCCGCCAGGCTCGGCTTGTCCATGACCTTCACCTGGTTGGCGGCCACGAACGGCGCGATGTTCTTGTCCATTGCCGGTTTCCAGTAACCCAGGAAGATATCGAGGCGCTTGTCGCGGATGCCGGCGAAGATGATTTGCTGCACGGCGCTGGTTTGCTTGCTTTCGTAGCCGAGGCCGTTGAGCAACACGTCAGCCATGCCGCTGGTGGCGATCACGTCGGTCCAGTTGACCACACCCATGCGCACAGCCTTGCAGGACGCGTCGTCACTGGCCAGGACGCTGGTGCTCAGCAGAGCAGTGCCGCAGAGGATTGAGAGACAGCGAGTGAACAAACCTTTGGTGCTTGTCATAGAGAGCGTTCTCGTGCGGCAGATTATTGTGAGGGCAGGTGTCTTTGTGCACCGTGGCCCAAACATTACGCAGCGTCGAGAGGGGAAAAGCGAACTGTAGCGACCGAGATTTGCACGGTGGCGACCGTCGTGATGCGCTATGAAGTAAACACATAACCTGTGGGAGCGAGCTTGCTCGCGATGAGGCCACAACATTCAACATTATTGTTGCCTGTCAGTCCGCCATCGCGAGCAAGCTCGCTCCCACAGGGTTATGCGACAGGTTCTAGTGCTTGTAGTGGTTTTTGCCCCAGGCCAGCAGGCCTTGCAGCAATTCCTTGAGCACCACTTGCGTCGGCCCAGCCAGATCCGGGCGGTAGCGGAACGGTTCGAACTCTTCCATGTACGTGCACTGCCCCAGCTCCAGTTGCACCGCGTGGATATTTTCGGCCGGGTTGCCGTAATGCCGGGTGATGTGTCCGCCCTTGAAGCGACCGTTCAGCACATGGCTGTAATCGGTGTGCTTCGCGCAGATCGCTTCCAGCTGAGTGGCCAACTGTGGATCGCAACTGGCGCCGTTGAAGGTGCCCAGGTTGAAGTCCGGCAGTTTGCCTTCGAACAGGTGCGGGATGATCGAGCGGATCGAATGCGCATCGAACAGCAACGCGTAGCCGAACTCGGCTTTGAGTCGTGCCAGTTCGTTCTGCAAGGTGGTGTGATAAGGGGTCCACACCTGTTCCAGATAGGTTGCCCGCTCGGCCGCCGTCGGTTCCATCCCTTCGCGAAACAAGGGAATGCCGTCGAACAGCGTTGCCGGATACAGACCGGTGGTCGCGCCGACATACAAAGGCTTGTCGTCGGACGGCCGGTTCAGGTCGATGACAAACCGTGAATATTCGGCAGCCAAGGTGCTGGCGCCCAGCTCGGCAGCAAATTCATACAGTGTCGGAATGTGCCAGTCAGTGTCAGGCAGGCTGCGCGCATCGGGGATCAACCCGGCCTCGACCGCCGGGGTCAGGCGCAGGCCGGCGTGGGGCATGCTGATCAGCAGCGGCACGCGGCCTTGTTTGAAGTTCAGAACCTTATCCACAACTGTTCTCCTAAACGCTCGTTTCGACGCCGTGACGCACGACGCGTTTTTCCAGGTCACCGCCCAGCCAGTACGACAGGTCGGCGGGACGATCGATGTGCCAGGCGACGAAGTCCGCGACCTTGCCGGCTTCCAGCGAACCGTGAGTATCGGCCATGCCCAACGCGGTGGCGGCATGGATGGTTGCACCGGCAAGGGCTTCTTCCGGGGTCATGCGGAAACAGGTGCAGGCCATGTTCAGCATCAAGCGCAGCGACAGCGCCGGCGAAGTGCCGGGGTTGAGGTCGCTGGCGATGGCGATTTTCACGCCGTGTTTGCGCAGGGCCTCCATCGGCGGCAACTGGGTTTCGCGCAGGAAGTAGAACGCGCCAGGCAGCAGCACCGCGACAGTGCCGGATTTGGCCATGGCGATGGCGTCGTCTTCGGTCATGAATTCCAAGTGATCGGCGGACAGTGCGTGGTAACGCGCGGCGAGGCTCGACCCGTGCAGGGACGACAATTGCTCGGCGTGCAGCTTCACCGGCAAGCCCAGCTCTTGCGCGGTGATGAACACGCGCTCGACCTGTGCCGGTGAAAACGCCAGGTATTCGCAGAACGCGTCCACCGCATCCACTAACCCTTCGGCGGCCAGGGCCGGGAGCATTTCCGCGCAGATGTGATCGATGTAGTCGTCGGCGCGATCCGCGTATTCCGGCGGCAACGCGTGAGCGGCGAGGCAGGTGCTGCGCACGCTCACCGGCAGCTCGGCACCGAGGCGACGGATCACTCGCAGGATCTTGCGTTCACTGGCCAGGTCGAGGCCGTAGCCAGATTTCATTTCGACCGTGGTCACGCCGTCGCGCATCAGGCTTTTCAGGCGCTTGGCGGCGCTGGCGAACAGCTCGTCTTCGGTCGCTGCGCGGGTGGCGCGCACGGTGCTGGCGATGCCGCCACCGGCGGCTGCGATTTCCGCGTAGCTGACGCCTTGCAGGCGCTGTTCGAATTCACCGCTGCGGTTACCGCCGAACACCGTGTGGGTGTGGCAGTCAATCAGGCCCGGCGTAACCCAGGCCCCTTTCAAATCGTTGACGGCCGGGTATTCCCCAGCCGGCAGTTCACTGCGCGGGCCGACCCACTCAATGTGCGCACCGGACGTCACGATGGCCGCGTCCTCGATGATCGAGTAGACGCCTTGCGCCATGGTTGCGACGTGGCAGTGTTGCCAGAGAGTTTTCATCCCGTAGTCTCCACATTATTCAAAATCGAATCGCCAGCAGGCTGGCTCCCACAGGGATGCGCATTACAACTGTGGGAGCCAGCCTGCTGGCGATGAGTACATCACAGGCTCGGCAAAAGCTTGGCCGACACCAGTTCATTCAGGCAACGCGTCGCCAACAACTCGGTCGCCGCATTGATGTCCGGCGCAAAGAAGCGATCCTTCTCATAGAACGGCACTTCGTTACGCAGAATCCCGCGAGCCTTTTCCAGCTTCGCCGAGGTCTTCAGACCTTCGCGCAAATCCAGCCCCTGAACGGCCGCCAACCACTCCACCGCCAGAACACCGCGAGTGTTTTCGGCCATTTCCCAAAGACGCTTGCCCGCAGCCGGCGCCATGGACACGTGGTCTTCCTGGTTCGCGGAAGTCGGCAGGCTGTCCACCGAATGCGGATGGGACAGCGCCTTGTTCTCGCTGGCCAGTGCCGCAGCGGTCACCTGGGCGATCATGAAGCCGGAGTTCACGCCGCCATTGGCCACCAGGAACGGCGGCAGTTGCGACATGTGTTTGTCCATCATCAGCGAGATGCGGCGTTCGCTCAGGGAACCGATTTCAGCGATGGCCAGGGCCATGTTGTCAGCGGCCATGGCCACCGGTTCGGCGTGGAAGTTGCCGCCGGAAATCACGTCGCCTTCAGCGGCGAACACCAGCGGGTTGTCGGAAACCGCGTTGGCTTCGACGGCCAACACTTCAGCAGCCTGGCGGAACTGGGTCAGGCAGGCGCCCATGACTTGAGGCTGGCAACGCAGGGAGTACGGGTCCTGGACCTTTTCGCAGTTCTGGTGCGAGTCGGACACTTCACTGCGTTCACCCAGCAGATCGCGGTAAGCGGCGGCGGCGTCGATCTGGCCTTTCTGGCCACGGGCAGCGTGGATGCGCGCATCGAACGGCGAGCGCGAGCCCAATACCGCTTCAACCGTCAGGGCACCAATCGCCACGGCGCCAGCGAACAGGTCTTCGCCTTCGAACAAGCCACGCAGCGCGTAAGCAGTGGAAACCTGTGTGCCGTTGAGCAGCGCCAGGCCTTCTTTCGCCGCCAGGGTCAACGGCGTCAGGCCGGCGATTTTCAGCGCTTCGGTCGCTTCCATCCACTCGCCTTTGTAGCGAGCCTTGCCTTCGCCCAGCAGCACCAGCGACATGTGGGCCAGAGGCGCCAGGTCACCGGAGGCACCGACCGAGCCTTTCAATGGAATGTGCGGGTAAACCTCGGCGTTGATCAGCGCGATCAGTGCGTCGATCACGACACGACGAATGCCGGAAAAACCACGGCTCAGGCTGTTGACCTTGAGCACCATGACCAACCGCACCAGCGCATCGCTGATCGGCTCGCCGACACCGGCGGCGTGGGACAGCACCAGCGAGCGCTGCAGGTTTTCCAGGTCTTCGCTGGCGATGCGGGTCGAGGCCAGCAGGCCGAAACCGGTGTTGATGCCGTAGGCGGTGCGGTTCTCGGCGAGGATCTGTTCCACGCAGGCAACGCTGGCTTCGATCTGGGCCGAGGCGCTGTTGTCGAGGGTGATTTTGACCGGCTGCTGATAGATATCACGCAGTTGGGCAAGGCTCAGTTGGCCGGGAATCAAATTTAGCGCAGTCACTTTTATCTCCTTTTGAGAGTCTTCTTGTTAACTAACCAGACGCTCCGGAGATGTCCGTTGTCCGTCGCTTCCCGCCTTGTGGGGGGCTGGCGCCTTGGCACGCTGGTTTGATGTGGAATCAGTTGAGGTTCGGTAACGCCTTGTGCAGCAAATTCGAGTCTTTCAACACGCCGGCAGCGGCGGCAATGTCCGGCGCCAGCCAACGGTCCTGATCGTAAGCCGGGACGCGTTCACGCAGCAGTCGCCACGCGGCGTCGGTGCCTGCGCCAAAACGTTGTTCCTTGAGAAATTCAAATGCCTGAGCCGCCAGCAGGTACTCGATGGCGAGGATCTGCGTGCAGTTTTCCAGCGCACGATGCAGCTTCAACGCCGCGTTGGTGCCCATGCTCAAGTGGTCTTCTTGCAGGCCCGAAGTGACGTAGTTGTCGAGCACGGCCGGTTGCGCCAACTGACGGTTTTCCGCGCACAGCGAAGCGGCGACGTACTGGACGATCATCATCCCGGAATTCACCCCGGGATTGGCCACCAAAAAGGCTGGCAGGCCGCTGACGTGCGGGTTGATCAAGCGATCGAGGCGACGCTCGGCAATAGAGCCGATTTCGGCCATGGCGATGGCCAGCAAATCGGCCGCCAATGCCACGGACTGACCGTGCGGATTGGCCTGGGACATGATGCGGAAATCATCCGGCGTGCCCAGCAGCATCGGGTTGTCGGTGACCGAGTTGAGTTCGGTTTCGATCTGGCTGATCGCATGCGTCAGTTGATCCCGTGCAGCGCCGTGAACCTGCGGAATCGAACGGATGCTCAGCGCATCCTGCGTACGAATGCCTTTGCTCGACGCAATTACTTCACTGTCATCCAGCAATGCCCGCAGGTTGATCCCGACTTGCTGCATGCCGGGGTGCGGTTTGAGCGCGATGATCTCGGCATCGAACGCCGCGATCTGGCCACGCAGGGCTTCAAAACTCATGGAGCCGATCACGTCGGCCCATTGCACCAAACGCGTCGCGTCGGCAATCGCCAGGCAGCTGAGGCCGGTCATGCACGGCGTGCCGTTGACCAGGCACAGGCCATCTTTGGCACCGAGCTGGACCGGTTGCAGACCTTCTTCGGCCAGGGCTTGCTGCGCAGAAACGATCTGCCCGCGATAGCTGACATTGCCGACACCCAACAGCGCGATGCCGATGTGGGCCATGTGGGTCAGGTAACCGACCGAACCCTGGGACGGCACTTGCGGGGTGATACCGCGATTGAGCAGCGCCAGCAGGGCTTCGACCACACGGCGATGAATGCCGGATTTGCCGTGGCTGTAATTGCGGATCGCCGCGCACATGATCGCGCGAGTCTGCTCGTCGGCCAGCGGCGCGCCAACGCCACAGGCGTGACTGAGCAATGTGTTGCGCGACAGTTGGCTGAGTTGTTCGTCTTTGAGCGAGACGTTGCACAAGGCACCCAGGCCTGTGTTGACGCCATAGGCGCGCTCGCCGCTGGCGACGATGCGCTGGACGATGGCCTGGGCGTTTTCGATGCGTGCCCAGGTTTCGCTCGACAGCTCGAGTTGCGCGCCATGACGGGCGACGGCGACCACATCCTGCCAACGCAACGGGGCGTCGGCGATAACGATTTTTTCAGCCTGGGACATCTTTGACCTCGTGCGTACAACTTGAATATTGATGCAGCTTTACCGGCGCCATCGCGGGCAAGCCCGCTCCCACAGTGTTCTGTTGTGTGAAGAAAATTTGTGCAACACAACCAATCCCTGTGGGAGCGGGCTTGCCCGCGATGAGGCCCGCCCGATCACCGCAAATCTCTTTAAACCACCGCCGCGCGCCGCTGCACGAACCGGTCGACATACTCATCCGCCGGCGAATGCAGGATCTCTCTTGGCGTACCGACCTGAATCAGGCGGCCATCCTTGAGGATCGCAATGCGGTTACCAATCCGCACCGCCTCGTCGAGGTCGTGGGTGATGAAGACGATGGTCTTGTGCAGGGTCTTTTGCAGTTCCAGCAACTGGTCCTGCATCTCCGCGCGGATCAGCGGGTCGAGCGCACTGAAGGCTTCGTCCATCAGGATGATGTCGGTGTCCGCCGCCAAGGCGCGGGCCAGGCCCACTCGCTGACGCATGCCGCCCGAGAGCTGGTGCGGGTATTTGTTTTCGTAGCCCTTCAGGCCCACGGTGTTGATCCAGTGCAGCGCGCGCTCGGAACACATTTGCTTGCTCTCGCCGCGCACTTTCAGGCCGTAGGCGACGTTGTCCACCACGGTCTTGTGCGGCAGCAGGCCAAAGCTCTGGAACACCATGCTGATCTTGTGCCGGCGAAATTCGCGCAGGGCTTCCATGTCGTATTGCAGGATGTCCACGCCGTCCACCAGGATCGCGCCGCTGGTCGGGTCGATCAGGCGGTTGAAGTGGCGCACCAGGGTCGATTTGCCGGAACCCGACAGGCCCATGATCACGAAGATCTCGCCGGTGCCGATGCTCAACGACAGGTCGTTCACGCCGACCACGCAGCCGGTCTCGGCCAGCACCTGATCCTTGGTCTTGCCCTGGCCAATCATGCCCAGCGCTTCCTTGGAGCGGTTGCCGAAAATCTTGAAGACGTTTTTGACTTCGATTTTGCTGATGGCTTCGTTGTTCATTTGCTCACCTCATGCCGTGGCCGACCATACGCCTGAGTAATGCGGTCGATCACCACTGCCAGAATCACGATCGCCAGACCGGCCTCAAGGCCACGTCCAACGTTGAGGGTCTGAATCCCCACCAACACATCTTCACCCAGGCCACGGGCACCGATCATCGAGGCAATTACCACCATCGACAGGGCCATCATGGTGGTCTGGTTGATCCCGGCCATGATGCTCGGCAGGGCCAGCGGCAGTTGCACGCCAAACAGTTGCTGCCAGCGGTTGGCACCGAAGGCGTTGATCGCTTCCATCACTTCACCGTCAACCTGGCGGATGCCCAAGTCAGTCAGGCGGATCAGCGGTGGCGCGGCGTAGATCACGGTGGCGAAAATCGCCGGGACCTTGCCCAGGCCGAACAGCATCAGCACCGGGATCAGGTACACGAAACTCGGCATGGTCTGCATGATGTCCAGCAACGGCATCAGCACCGAACGCAGGCGATTGCTGCGGGCCGAGAGGATGCCCAGCGGAATGCCGATCAGCACCGAAATGACCGTCGCGACCATCATCAGCGCCAGGGTCTGCATCAGCTTGTCCCAGAGGCCGACCGCGCCCACCAGGAACAGCAAGCCGACGATCACGGAAGTGGTCACGACTTTGCGGGTCGCGTGCCAGGCAACGCCCGCCACGATCGCCAGCATCAGCCACCACGGCGCTGCTCGCAGCAGCCCTTCAAGATTGACGATGGCCCACAACAGGGTGTCGGAGATGTGCCGGAACACGTCGCCGTAGTTGGTGACCAGCGAATCGACCCAACTGTTGACCCAGTCGGCGATGGAAAAGGTAAAGCTTTCGGGAAACATAAGAGACTCTCAATCAAGGGGTTGCGATCAAGCGTCCGACTGCTGTCGCCGGCAGTCGGAGAGGCTCAACCTACAAGGCCGCGTCGATTTTCTTGGCTGCGTCTTCGCTCACCCATGCGTGCCAGACTTCAGGATGTTCCTTCAAGAAGATCTTGGCCAGTTTTGGCGACTCGATCCGCTCTTTGGCCATACGCCCGAGGTTCTGGTTGAGCAGGTCGATTGGCAGGTTGACCTTTTCCAGCACGGCCACCAGTTCCGGGGCTTGCTCGTGTAAGGTCTTGGACAGGCCGACCTTGATGCTCACGCTTTTGTCCACGCCTGGCTTTTCTTCAAGCTTGACCAGGTCGACCTGGCCCATCAGCGGGGTTGGCGACCAGTAGTAGAACAGGATCGGCTCGCCACGCTTGTAGCTCGACAGCACCGCGGCATCCAGCGCCGGGCCGGTGCCCGGACGGAAGTTGGTGTAGGTGCTTTCCAGGCCGTAGCTTTTCAGCATTTCGCTGTTGTCGAGTTCACAGGTCCAGCCGGCCGGACAGTTGTAGAAACGGCCTTTGGATGGCTCTTCCTGGTCCTTGAACACGGCAGCGTATTTGCCCAGATCGGCAATCGCTTTCAGGTCCGGGGCTTTTGGCTCCAGCTTGCGCTTGGCGTCGCCTTCGATCACGTAGCGCGGCACGTACCAGCCTTCGATTGCACCAACGACCGGAGCGCCAACACCGACAACCTTGCCGGCCTTCTCGGCCTTGTTCCAGACTTCGCTGCGGCCGACCCACTCTTCGGCAAACACTTGAATGTCGTTGCTGCTCAGGGCGTTTTCCATGGTGATAGAGTTGCCCGGCAGGCTGTCGGTCTTGCAGTCGTAACCTTTCTCCAACACGATTTGCATCACGTCGGTCAGCAGCATGCCGCTTTCCCAGTTCAGGCCGGCAAACTTCACCGGTTTGCCCGACTCGCACCAACCGGCGGCCTGAGTAGCGCCGGCGCTGGCCAGCAGGCCCATGGAAAGCAATGTGGTCAGCAGGGTCTTGTTCGATTTCATTGTTTGACGCTCCTAATCATGAGTTGGCTTACGGCAGTCAAGAGGCATCCAGCCCTGTCCACGTCCAATCAGGCCTGCGCCGCAGCGCGACCAGCCCCACTTGTTTTTTGTTGTACAACGCTGTCCTGCTCAACCGGCAGAATCAGGTGATCGGGTACCGAGCCGTGCCATTTTTTTGCGCACACGTAATACAGGGCTGCGGGAAGCACCAGACCGATGATCCAGGAAATATCCACACCACCCAGAACTTCTACCAGCGGACCGGTATAGAACTTGGTGGCGATGAACGGCAACTGCACCAGTACTCCGAAGACATAGACGCTGATACCGAGGGCGTTCCAACGGCCGTAGCGACCGTTCGGATCCGCCAACGCCGGCACGTCATAGCGCTCGCGGGTAATGCAGTAGTAGTCCACCAGGTTGATCGCGCTCCATGGCGTAAAGAACGCCAGCAGGAACAGGATGAACGACTTGAACGCACCGAGGAACGAGTGCTGACCGAGCAACGCCATCAGGGTCGCAGCACCGACGATGACCAGCACGAAGACCAGACGCTGCAAGCGCGTGACCTTCAGCTCACCACGGAAACCGCTGATGATGGTCGCAATGCACATGAAGCTGCCGTAGGAGTTGAGCGTGGAAATGGTGACCTTGCCGAACGCGATGCTGAAGTACAGCAGCGCAGCGGTGGCACCGGTACCGCCCAAACCTACGATATAGGCCACTTCGTGGCCGGCGAATTGGCCGTTGGCCGATGCGGCAGCGAACACGCCGAGGACCATCGCTACCTGCGCACCAATGACCGAACCTGCGCCTGCGGCAAAAAAAGTTTTCACCGACGAAATCTTGCTCGGCAGGTAGCGAGAGTAGTCAGCCACGTAAGGGCCGAAAGCGATCTGCCAGGATGCCGCGAGCGAAACCGCGAGCAAGAAACTGCTCCAGCTGAAATGGCGGATTTGCAACAGTGCGCCAACATCAACCTGACTCATCAGACGGCTGAACAGATAAACGAAGGCAATCACGCCAATGACACTGGCAACACGGCCGATCCAGTGGATCACCCGATAACCGAGCACTGTGACCAGCACGATGACACTGGCGAAAATCAGGATGCCGACGCTGTCGCTGACGCCAAACAACTGGCCCAGCGCCTGGCCGGAAAGCACGGTTCCCGTTGCGGTGAATCCGAGGTACATCAGGCACACCAGCACGATCGGGATGGCCGCGCCATACACGCCGAACTGCACGCGGCTGGAGATCATCTGCGGCAGGCCAAGCTTGGGCCCTTGCGCAGCATGCAGCGCCATCACGCCACCGCCGATCAGTTGCCCGATCAGCAAACCGATCAACGACCAGAACACATCACCGCCCAGTACGACGGCCAGAGCGCCGGTCACAATGGCGGTGATTTGCAGGTTTGCACCCATCCACAGGGTGAACTGGCTCAACAGACGACCGTGTCTTTCCGCTTCCGGGATGTAGTCGATCGAGCGCGTCTCGATCAACGGTTTACTGCCTGCACGATCGCTGTTAACAGCCATGATTCAACCTCTGTGGATTGTTATTGTAGGTTTGCGCAATCCCTGTAGCAGCTGCCGCAGGCTGCGTTGGGTTGCGAAGCGACCCCGGCATTCCAACGTGGAACGAAGGTCCTTCGGCCCTTAACGCAGCCTTCGGCAGCTGCTACATGGGTTGTTTATTTGCCGGTGATCATCGGCAGGTTCAGCCCTTGTTCCTTGGCGCAGTCGATCGCGATCTGGTAACCCGCATCGGCGTGACGCATGACACCGGTCGCCGGGTCGTTGTGCAGCACGCGAGCGATACGCTCGGCCGCTTCGTCAGTACCGTCGCAGACAATCACCATGCCCGAGTGCTGGGAGAAGCCCATGCCGACGCCGCCGCCGTGGTGCAGGGAAACCCAGGTCGCGCCGCTCGCGGTGTTCAGCAGAGCGTTGAGCAGTGGCCAGTCGGACACGGCATCGGAACCGTCCTGCATCGATTCGGTTTCGCGGTTCGGGCTGGCGACCGAGCCGGAGTCGAGGTGGTCGCGACCGATCACGATTGGCGCGGACAATTCACCGCTGCGAACCATTTCGTTGAACGCCAGGCCGAGCTTGGCGCGCAGGCCCAGGCCCACCCAGCAGATACGCGCCGGCAGCCCTTGGAAGCTGATGCGCTCGCGCGCCATGTCCAGCCAGTTGTGCAGGTGGGCGTCGTCCGGGATCAGTTCTTTGACCTTGGCGTCGGTCTTGTAGATGTCTTCCGCGTTGCCCGACAGTGCAGCCCAACGGAATGGACCGATGCCGCGGCAGAACAGTGGACGGATGTAAGCCGGTACGAAGCCTGGGAAGTCGAATGCGTTTTCCACGCCTTCTTCTTGCGCCATCTGACGGATGTTGTTGCCATAGTCGAAGGTCGGGATGCCCATTTTCTGGAATTCGAGCATCGCTTTAACGTGCACGGCCATCGATTGTTTGGCGGCTTTGACCACGGCAGCTGGCTCGGTCTTGGCGCGAGCGCGGTACTCTTCCCAAGTCCAGCCGGCTGGCAGGTAACCGTTGAGCGGGTCGTGGGCGCTGGTCTGGTCGGTGACCATGTCCGGGCGCACGCCGCGCTTGACCAGTTCCGGCAGAATTTCTGCCGCGTTACCCAGCAGCGCGATGGAAATCGCCTTGCCTTCTTTGGTGTATTTCTCGATGCGGGCCAGTGCGTCGTCGAGGTCGGTGGCTTGCTCATCGACATAACGGCTGTTCAGGCGGAAATCGATGCTGACCTGCTGGCATTCGATGTTCAGCGAGCACGCGCCGGCAAGGGTGGCGGCCAGAGGTTGAGCACCGCCCATGCCGCCGAGGCCTGCGGTCAGGACCCAACGACCTTTCAGGTCATCGTTGTAGTGTTGGCGACCGGCTTCGACGAAGGTTTCGTAGGTGCCCTGAACGATGCCCTGGCTGCCGATGTAGATCCAGCTGCCGGCGGTCATCTGGCCGTACATGGCCAGGCCCTTGGCATCCAGTTCGTTAAAGTGTTCCCAGCTCGCCCAGTGAGGCACCAGGTTGGAGTTGGCGATCAGCACGCGCGGGGCGTTGGTGTGAGTCTTGAACACGCCGACCGGCTTGCCGGATTGCACCAGCAGGGTCTCGTCGTCGTTCAGGTTGGTCAGGCTCTCGACAATCTTGTCGTAGCATTCCCAATTACGTGCCGCGCGACCGATACCACCGTAAACCACCAGTTCTTTAGGGTTCTCGGCGACTTCCGGGTCGAGGTTGTTCATCAACATGCGCAGCGGCGCTTCAGTCAGCCAGCTCTTGGCGGTCAGCTTGTTACCGCGCGCGGCACGGATTTCAACGTCACGATACTTCGTAGGTTTCTGGGTATTGTCAGTCACGAAAAAGACTCCTCAGCGATCAATCCAAACCAACCCTGGCGGTGGGTAAGCCAGCCTGTGCGCGCCAACGCGTCACAAGCGAATCAGTGGACGCTGCGAGGAGTCTCGATCGACTCATACGCATACGTCTTTACTTGTACATACAAGCATATGCAATCAAGCGGCCAACTTGCTGGATCGGTGTTCAAGAAAAGTTTTGGGAATGCTGGAAGGCCTTTGGATCAAGGGTTTTGACCAAGATGAAATTTTTCGCGGGGGATTTTGCGGAGGGGAGGCAGCTGTTACTTGAGCGGGGTTTTGCGCCACGCTGGGGCGTTCGGTAACAAAGTGGTGCGCATTCAGAAACAGGAAAGGTGATTGCTTTTGTGGCGAGGGGATTTATCCCCGTTGGGCTGCGCAGCAGACCTTTTTTTGGGGCCGCTTCGCGACCCAACGGGGATAAATCCCCTCGCCACATTGGATTGCTTCAGCAGTTAATCAGCGTGCGGTCAGTTCGATCACACAGCAGGCGCCATTGCTGGAGACTTCCAGCAGACCGGTATTACCGTCGAGTTGCAGGCAATCATGGCGACCCAGTTGTACATCGCTGTTACCGACCTTCACTTCCAGCGACTCGGTGACACTGAACACCAGCACCGTTCCGGCCGAACTGAAGAACCGCTGCTCACCGTCCAGCCACTGCAACCGCGCGCTATAACGCTGCGGTGCATAAATCAGGTTGAAGTCTCGGATCGGTCCACCGAGCAAGGTGCACGAGACCTGACTCTCGCCGCTGAAAGCAAACGGGTCCAGCGGTAACAATGGCCGAGTGTCCTGGCCATCAACCCGCAAGGTCATGCCGTCGCCTTGCAATACGGTGATCACCCGCTCATAGCCGGCGAATGTCGAGAAACCGCCCGACTCGCCAATATCGGCAATCGACAGGCGCCAGCCGAAACCGTCGAGGCCTGTTCCCGCGTCACGGGTGATTTCTTCAGTGCTGCCGCCGCCGTTTTTCCACGGCATGCGCGGGTAATCTTTTGCGCGTAAGACTTTCATTTCATTCATTTATGGAACCGACCTTCCAGACGATGACGGGAACCGGGGTGGATCAAGCGGGCAGCGGTCACTGGCTGACGGCCGGACCAGGTGCGGCGACGAATCAGCAGGCACGGTTCACCCTTTTCAATCTGCAGCAACTTGCACTCGGAGGCCTCGGCCAGAATCGCCTCGACCACGTGCTCGCCTTCGGTCAACGGCGCAACCTGGTTCAGGTAGGCGTAAGGCGTTTGCAGGGTGAAGTCTTGCTTGAGATAGTCCGGGGCGACCAGCGCGTTGACGAAACGGTCTTCGATTTGCACCGGAATGTCGTTTTCGAAATGCACGATCAGCGAATGGAAAACCCGCTGGCCTTCGCGCATATCGAGCGCCAACGCACGCTCGGAACCGGCCGCCTCTTCTTCGAGGGTGATCACCTTGCAGGTGTGGCGATGACCACGGGAGGCGATTTCGTCGGCGATGTTATGCACCTCAAACAGCGCGGACTGGCTTTTCGGTTCGGCGACGAAGGTGCCGACACCTTGCATGCGCACCAGCAGACCGTCGGCGGTCATTTCGCGGAGGGCGCGGTTGATGGTCATGCGGCTGAAACCGAGTTGGTTGACCAGCTCGCTTTCCGACGGAACGCGGTAGTGCGGCGGCCAGTTTCCACTGTCGATTTGTTGGGTGATCATTTGTTTGACGCGGGCGTACAAGGGCGCCGGACTGTCGCCCATGTGTGCGGCCAACGGAGAGACTGCAGGCGGAGTCGGCACGGTTAATCCTTGTTCGTTTGGTTAGGGTTACTAGCTTGCCGGAGTTTACCGAGCAGGCAAACGTCTGTATATGTATATACAAATAACACACGATGGGGTGCTGAACCATGTCCGCCTTCTTTGCCGAACGCGCGCTGCTGCCTAGTGGATGGGCCAACAATGTACGTCTTGAGGTCAGCGCCGATGGCGTAATGACCCATATCCAGGCCGATTCCCACGCAGATGGCGCCGAACGGCTAAGCGGTCCGTTGCTGCCGGGAATGCCGAATCTGCACTCCCACGCCTTCCAGCGGGCCATGGCCGGGTTGGCGGAAGTGGCGGGTAATCCGAACGACAGTTTCTGGACCTGGCGCGATCTGATGTACCGGCTCGTCGGAAAAATCAGCCCGGATCAACTCGGCGTCATTGCGCGTCAGCTGTACATCGAAATGCTCAAGGCCGGTTACACATCGGTCGCGGAATTTCATTACGTACACCACGACACCAACGGCCAACCGTATGCAGATCCCGCCGAACTGGCGCTGCGGATCAGCCAGGCGGCCAGCTCCGCCGGTATCGGCCTGACCCTGCTGCCGGTGCTCTACAGCCATTCCGGTTTCGGCGGCCAGACTCCGAACGACGGCCAGCGCCGCTTCATCAACAGCACCCAAAACTACCTCACGCTTCAGTCGCGTTTGCAGCCGATCCTGGCGCAGCAACCGGCGCAGTCGCTGGGCTTGTGTTTTCACTCGTTGCGCGCGGTCACACCGCAGCAGATCAGCGAAGTACTGGCGGCCAGCGACAAGCAATGCCCGGTACACATTCACATCGCCGAACAGCAGAAAGAAGTCGACGACTGCATCGCCTGGAGCGGCCGCCGTCCGCTGCAATGGCTGTACGAAAACACCGAAGTCGATCAGCGCTGGTGCCTGGTCCACGCGACTCACGCCAACCCGGAAGAAGTCACGCTGATGGCCAAGAGTCGCGCCATCGCCGGTTTATGCCTGACCACCGAAGCCAACCTCGGCGACGGGATCTTCCCGGCGGTGGATTTCCTCGCTCAGGGTGGGCGGATGGGCATCGGCTCCGACAGCCATGTGTCGTTGAGCGTGGTGGAAGAATTGCGTTGGCTGGAATACGGCCAGCGCCTGCGCGATCAGCGGCGTAACCGGTTGTATGGCGCGGATCAGCCGATGGTTGGCCGCACACTGTATGACGCGGCGCTGGATGGCGGCGCTCAGGCGCTGGGCCAGCCGATTGGTGCGTTGGAAGTGGGGAAACGTGCGGATTGGCTGGTGCTGGACGGCAACGATCCGTACCTGGCGACGGCCAGTGGTGACGGGATTCTGAATCGCTGGTTGTTTGCCGGTGGCGATCGCCAGGTTCGGGATGTGCTGGTCAATGGCCAATGGGTGGTGCGGGATGGGCGGCATGCCGCAGAAGAAGAGAGCAATCAGGCGTTCACCCAAGTCCTGCGCGATCTCCTCGGCTGACACAAAATAAATGTGGGAGCTAGCCTGCTAGCGATAGGGTCATCAGCTTCAACAAGGATGTTGACTGACAGTCCGCTATCGCGAGCAGGCTCGCTCCCACAGTTTTAATCTTCGGTGACTGCTAGTTCGAGGTCTTGGCCATCTGCGTATCCGACGCACGCCAGATCAACCGCGTGGTGTCGTAGCCCTGCTGACGCGCCTTGCTCAGCAGTTCTTCACGCACTACACCGTTAACCGTCGGCGTCCGCGACAACAGCCACAAGTACTTGCGGCTCGGGTCACCGACGATGGCAGTCTTGTAATCGTCGCTGACGTACAGCACCCAGTATTCCCCTTTCGCTACACCCGGCAGCAATCGCGAGAACCAGGTATCGAACTCGACCCACAACTTGTCGGTCTTGCCCGGCACTTGTGGATAAGCCGTGCCCTTGGCCTCTTCCCATTGCCAGTCCGCCGTCAGGCAGCGGTTCAGCACCAACACGTTGCCGTCAGGCTTGAGCGTGTAATGGGCTTCGGATTGCGCGCAGTTGCGCTGGAAATACATCGGCAGACGGGCCAACTCGTACCAGGTGCCCTGGTATTTCTTGAGATTGACGCTGTTGACGGTTTTCGGTGCCAACGGATCTGTGCCAGAAGTGGCGCAGCCGGCCAATACCAGGCCGGCAAAAAGGAGTATCAATAACCGCTTCATTGTTTTTCTCCCGTGGGCTTATTGCCCCGGATTACTTCAGGCCTTGGCCGGAAAACATCAGTACTTTGTCACCGGCGTATTGCACGCTGATAAAGCTGTTCTTGTCACCCCAGGTGCAACTGGACATGCCTAGCGCGCCCGAGCAATCAGTGGCTTTACCCAGCAAGGCTTCAACCTCTGCCTTGGGCATGCCGGCCGACAGCTTCGAGTAGTTTTCCTGATTGACCTTGCTGCATGCGGCCAACAACACGCAGAACGAGAGCAAGGCGATAGATCGCAGCGACATGGTGTAGCTCCTGGGGCGAAGGGGAATGGCATGGCTGCCAAGCAGAAGCTTAGAAGAGAAAACCCCTATCTGGTTCCCCGACTGCCCGGCTATTTATCAGGCCGCTCGTCTGCCTTTTTCCGAAAAATCAGCCACTTTCTTGCGCCATTGAGTATTTCGTCGGTTTTCGCAAAAAGGCGCCTAATCTTTGGCGCTCGCCAGTCGACATAGAAGCAGCGCAAAGCCCTCGACTGTGGCAAATTGACGCCCCTCGCTGACCAGTCCCTCTGCGGTAGTGCATTTAATGACCAGAAACATGAAATTCAGCCACAAGATCCTGCTGGCAGCCGCCCTCGTGGTCGCCGTTGCGTTCGCCTGCTTTATCCTGTTCAACGACTACCGCCAGCGCCAGACCTTGCGCAGCAGTACCGAATCCTCGATGCAGGAACTCGGCAGCCTGACCACCAGCAACATCCAGACCTGGCTGGAAAGCCGCATGCAGTTGCTGCAATCCTTGTCCCAGCAAATCGCCGTGGACGGCAGCGCACCGGCCAGCCTCAAGCGCGCCATCGACTTGCCGGCTTATACCGGCAATTTCCAGCTGAGCTATTTTGGTGGCACTGACGGCGTGATGTTCTCGATCCCGGCCGGCAATCGCGCGGCGGACTACGATCCTCGCGCCCGTGGCTGGTACAAGGCGGCCAACAGCGCGCAACAGACCATCGTCACCGAACCGTACATCGCCGCTTCTTCCGGCAAACTGGTGATCACCGTCGCCACGCCGGTGCAGCATCAGAGCCAGATGATCGGCGTCGCCGGTGCAGACATCGACCTGTCCAGCGTCAGCGCGATCATCAACTCGCTAAACTTCGGTGGTCACGGCCACGCGTTCATCGTCAGCGCCGACGGCAAGATTCTGATCCACCCGGACAGCAAACTGGTGCTCAAGAGCCTCGCCGAGGCCTACCCGAACGGCGCGCCGAAAGTCAGCCCGGGCCTGAAAGAGGTCGAACTCGAAGGCAAGACCCAATTCATCTCCTTCACCCACGTCAACGGTGTGCCCTCGGCCGACTGGTACGTGGCGCTGGTGCTGGACCAGGAGACCGCGTTCGCGATGCTCAGCGAATTCCGCACCTCGGCAATCATTGCCATGGTCATCGCCGTGGTCATCATTATCGCGTTGCTGGGCATGCTGATCAGCTTTCTGATGCAGCCGCTGCTGACCATGGGCCGCGCCATGCATGACATCGCGGAAGGTGAAGGTGACCTGACCAAACGCCTGACCATCCACGGCCAGGACGAATTCGGCGCACTGGGCACCTCGTTCAACCGCTTCGTGGAGCGTATTCACACGTCGATTCGCGAAGTGTCCTCGGCCACCGGCCAGGTCAACGAAGTGGCGCTGCGTGTGGTGGCGGCTTCGAACTCGTCGATGTTCAACTCCGACCAACAAGCTTCGCGCACCAGCAGCGTGGCAGCCGCGATCAACGAGCTGGGCGCCGCCGCCCAGGAAATCGCCCAGAATGCCGCCCTCGCCTCCCAGCATTCGAGCGACGCCCGTGCCTTGGCTGAAGACGGCCAGCAAGTGGTGGATAAAACCATCGCGGCGATGCAGCAGCTCTCGGCGAAGATCAGCGACTCGTGCGGCAACATCGAAACGCTCAACAGCAACACCGTGAACATCGGACAGATTCTGGAAGTGATCACCAGCATCTCGCAGCAGACCAACTTGCTGGCATTGAACGCAGCCATCGAAGCGGCGCGTGCCGGTGAGGCCGGCCGTGGTTTTGCCGTGGTCGCGGACGAGGTGCGCAATCTCGCCCACCGCACTCAGGATTCGGCGCAGCAAGTGCAGAAGATGATCGAGGAATTGCAGGTCGGCGCCCGGGAAGCAGTGAGCACCATGACCGACAGCCAGCGCCAGAGCGAAAGCAGCGTCGGCATCGCCAATCAGGCCGGCGAGCGTCTGGGCAGCGTGACCCAGCGCATTGGCGAGATCGACGGGATGAACCAGTCGGTGGCGACAGCGACCGAAGAGCAAACAGCGGTGGTGGAATCGATCAACGTCGACATCACCGAGATCAACACGCTGAATCAGGAAGGGGTGGAGAACTTGCAGTCGACCTTGCGCGCGTGTGCGGATCTTGAGCAGCAGGCGGCGCGGTTGAAGCAGTTGGTGGGCAGCTTCCGGATATAAGCTGCTTTCACTGGCCCCATCGCCAGCAGGCTGGCTCCCACAGGGAATTTGTGAACGACACAAACCAAATGTGGGAGCCAGCCTGCTGGCGATGACGACATCAGCCGCAATGAAGATTCAGAACCGAGACCCAGGCCCCGAAAGAAACGCCAGTTCCTCAGCCGTCGACTCCCGCCCCAACACCGCATTGCGATGCGGAAACCGCCCAAACCGTGCAATCACCTGCTGATGCTTCTCGGCATAGTTCAGATAATCGGTAAACAGCTCCCGATCCGCCTTCGGCTGCTGCGCAACCAGATCGATGTAGCGCGAAACCGCCTCGTTCTGCACCGCCAGATTCTCGCAGTGCTCGAACACCAGGTAGATAAACACCCGCTGGATCGGCCGCAACTGCCGGTCGAAATCCGCAGCAATGCCTTGCGCCACCAGCTTTTGAGCCCGGAGATCACCAGAGAACGATTTGGGAGTGTCGCGAAAGATCATTCGCGGGAGTTGATCGAGCAGCAGCACCAGGGCCAGCCAACCTTCGGGGCGTTGCGCCCAGTCAGTCAGTCCGCCGGCCAGTGCCTGCTCGACCCAGTCCCCGAAACGCGTGCGCGCTTCGAGGTCCTGGCTGTCGCGCTTGCCGAACCATAACTTGCCCTTGTCAGCCGCTATGTCGTGGGGGGATTCGAGGTTTCCGAACCACCATTCGAGCAACGGCTGCCAGGGCGCGGTCATGTTTATTCCTTGTGATATGCCGTGACGCGTGCGACTTCTTCTTTCGAGCCGAGGAACACGGCAACGCGCTGGTGCAGGCCGTCAGGCTTGATGTCGAGGATGCGCTGATGGCCGTCGGTGGAAGCGCCGCCAGCCTGTTCAACCAGGAACGACATCGGGTTGGCTTCGTACATCAGGCGCAGTTTGCCCGGCTTCGACGGCTCGCGGCTGTCGCGTGGGTACATGAACAGACCGCCGCGGGTCAGGATACGGTGCACGTCGGCAACCATCGCGGCGACCCAGCGCATGTTGTAGTTCTTTTTCAGCGGGCCTTCATCGCCCGCCAGCAATTCGCCGACGTAGCGTTGTACCGGGGCTTCCCAGTGACGCTGGTTGGACGAGTTGATCGCGAATTCCTGAGTGGACTCCGGGATCGTGATGTCTTCATGGGTCAGCACGAAGCTGCCCATTTCACGGTCCAGGGTAAAGCCTTTCACGCCATCGCCCAAGGTCAGCACCAGCATGGTCTGCGGGCCGTAGATCGCATAACCGGCAGCAACCTGCTCGGTGCCTGGCTGCAGGAAGGCCTTTTCGTTCAAGGCTTCGTTCTGGCTCAGGTATTCGCTCGGGCAACGCAGTACCGAGAAAATAGTGCCGACCGGCGCGTTGATATCGATGTTCGACGAGCCGTCCAGCGGGTCAAAAACCAGCAGGTACGCGCCTTTCGGGTATTTGCCCGGGATCTGGTAGGCATTGTCCATTTCTTCGGACGCCATGCCGGCCAAGTGACCGCCCCATTCGTTGGCTTCGAGCAGGATCTCGTTGGAGATCACGTCGAGTTTCTTCTGCACTTCGCCTTGGACGTTTTCAGTGCCCATGCTGCCCAGAACGCCGCCGAGGGCGCCCTTGGACACGGCGTGGCTGATTTCCTTGCAAGCACGCGCCACCACTTCGATCAGGAAACGCAGATCGGCAGGGGTGTTGTTGCTACGGGTCTGCTCAATCAAATAGCGACTCAGGGTAACGCGGGACATGGAAGGCTCCGGTGGAATTGGGGGCTAAAAACCCGCGCAGTTTAACGCGAGTCGAGGCGCATTTCCTCCTATCAGACGTGATACGCCCAATAGAGTTCATGCGCCGGGTTGAGCGTAGTTCTAAACCGGCATTTTTACCGTCCGATAAACCGCATTCGCCAGCAGGCTGGCTCCCACAGGGGAATGCGATTAACTGTGGGAGCCAGCCTGCTGGCGATCGGGTGCGAAGCACCCGCTTTCAGGGTTTTACGGGAGGCTTGCGCAGCAAACTGAACGCCATCGCCGCCAGAAACAGCACACTCAGCAACAACACCCCCCACAACCCGAATTTCTTCCAGTTTGTGTCCGTTGTCGCGGCCGTTGTCACCGTGGAGGTGTTGCTCACCACCGCCGCACCTTCCACCGAAGCCTTGCCCAACGCCGCCCACTTCGCCGCGCTGTAATCCGGGATCAGCGTCGACAACGACAGGTTCGCCGCCTTCACCGTCGCATTCCCCAGCGCCAGCGTATAAGGCCCCGCCCCGCGCGCCAGGAATACCAGTTGCGTCGAGCGCACAGCAAATTTCACCGTCGGCGCTTCAGCGCCCAAGCCGCCGCCGCGCTCATCCACGACAAGTTTCAACTGCTGAACGGTCTGCCCCGACAGCTGCAATTCGTTCTGCACTACGTCCTGGCCACTCTGGGTCAGGCGATACAGCAAACCGCTGCTCAGCGGCTGCCACGGCAGGCTGCTTTCGCGACGACCGGACAATGTCACCGGCGCCAGGCTGTTGGCCTGACTCAGCTCGACCTGCACCCGTTCGACATTCAGCCCCATCGGCAATTGCCAGGTGTACTCACCCGCCTTCACGCTGCTGCCCGCCAGTGGCTGCGACCAGACCAACGGCAGCGGCAGACTGCGGGGGTTAGCGCTTTGCAACTGCGCAGACGTCAACATCGGTGCCGATTGCGGTGAATTCCACAGCAAGCGCAGATAACGCGTCGATTGCCCCGGCAAGCCGACTTCATGCTGCTCGACCCGTTCGTCGGCAAACGTCAGCCGCGCCACCTGCCCTTCACCCCACGACTGCCAATGCTGCAAGTCGTCACTGGCCTCGATGGTGAAACGCTGGAAGCCATCGCGCTCGCTGGTCCAGTCGAGGATTAGCTGCTGCAACGGTGCCTTGATGCCGCTGGCATCGAGCAACCAGCCGCGCAGCACTTCTTCGCCGGCCTCCAGCTGAGTGGACGGCTGGACTTCAACCAAGGTGCCGTTCGCGCTCGATTGCACGCGAATGCCCGGCGCGCGCTCCGTGGAGTCCGCCGAGGTGTACAGCGGGAACCACTTCACATCGGTCAGCGTGCGATTTTCCCGGGTTGACGCCGCCTCGCGTGCCAAGGCGTAGGCCTGGGCCTCGCCGGCAGCGTTGAACACGCGGACATCGCTGAGGTCCGTTTGCCGGGCATTCAGTTGCACGCTCAAGGGCAAGTCGAGGCGGTACCAAGGTCCCTCGCCGCTCACCGACAACGGCACCTGCGTGGCGAAGTCCGCCGGTTTTTCCTGAGCACTGGCAGACATCGCCACACCCAGCGCAACAGCGCCCAACCAACCCAGGTTCAACTTCTGACTCAAGACGACACTCCTTCGGTTTCAGGGGCCGGCCTTTCAATATCCGGCGCAGCCTCGGCACGCTTGGGCGGCAGCGGCGCGAAATAGCCCACCACCAGCAGCAACACGCCAACGCCGATAAACGACACAATCCGCGCAAGACCGCCGCGGTTACTCAATTCGACAAAGAACAGTTTGGCCACGACCACGCCGATCAGCGCGGCGCCGATCAGCCAGACTTCACGACGATGACGCAGATGGCCGCCGATCATCAGACTCAGCGCCATCAAGGTCCAGACGATGGACAGGCCGGCTTGCACCAGCATGGATTCAAGCAACGCATCCAGCTCGAACGGCACGCCGCCCCAATGGTGCGCGGTGCGCATCACCAGCGCGGTAAAGAAGGCGAACAGCGAGACCCCAGCGATCAGTTGCGTGGCGTAGGCGACGTAGTCCTTGCGGATCGACAGTTGCGTCACGGCGCTGCGCGACCAGACGTAGACGCCGAACAGCGCAAACAGCAGCCCCAGCTCCAACGGATTGATCAACGGCACATAGGGCAGAGGTTCGGCCGTGCCGTCGCTGACGATATTCGCCAGCCAGAACCAGCCGAGCATCAGCACGGCCAACGGTGCCGCCGCGTAGAAACGGTATTCGCGTGGATAAGCCGAAACAGGCCAAGGCCAGGTGCGCGGCGCCGCCATCAACACCAGATACAGACTCGGCAGGATCGCCCACCCCAGCCAGCGCCAGGCGTTGTACTGCTCGGACAACAGCAGCAAACCGTAGCGCAGCTCCAGCGCCAGCACGCCGATCAGCAGCCAGCAGCCGAGCACATGGGCGGTGCTCAGGGCACGCGCCGGCAACATCGGCGCCAGACGTTGCAGGGAGATGAAATGCACGAAGAACACGGCCGCCCACACCAGCCAACCGACATTGGCGGCCGGGTGATAACGCGAATGCCACGCGGCGAGCAGCACCAGACCGGCAGCGGGAATCAGCAAGGTGCAGAGCAGGCCGAGCGACGACCATTTCAGCCGCAGCGCCAACACCGCCCACAGCGCCACGCTCACGGCTGCAACCGCCAGCAACAAGGTCGCTTGCAGATTCATTGGTGCGAAACGCAGCACTTCACTGATCCACGCCAGCGCCCACCATCCCGCGCCCCACACCAACAGCACTTCGGACAAACGTTGCAAGCTCAGCACATCGAACGCCGAGGCATGGTTGCCGAGTTGCAAGCGCCAGGCGCCGACCATCGCGGCCAGGCCCAACACCAATGGCGTCCAGAACCCGCTGTGGGCCAGAGGTTTCAAACCTTCGCCGGCCAGCGGCCCGAGCAGGTCCGGCCCGGCGAACAGGAACGCCGCGCCGCCAATCAACTGCAACAGCAAACCGAAGACAAAACTCACGCGCTGTTTGAGGTACAGGCTCAGCCAAATGATGAACAAGCCACTGGCCGCCCACACCGCACTCGCGGTCTGCCATGGCAGCACGAACAGCACCGCCAGATTGATCAGCACCAGACCGGCCAGCAACACCACCGACAAACCGCGCAGCAGTCGCACATCGCTGCGCACCATCTCATCACGCGCGGCGAGCAACATGCCGGCTATCAGCGCGAGGCCGATCAAAGATGCGCTGAGCAAACCGCTCCAACCAGCGCTGAACACCGCGGCCGATTCACCGCCAGAACCTTGCAAGCGCAACAGGAACAACGCACCGCCGAGCAACTGCACAGCGAATGCGGTGAACAGGAACGTGCGCGATTGCAGGCGCAAGCCGACAAACAACGTCGCCAACCCCGCCAGTGCCCAACTGATTGCGGTGCCGTGGGTCAGGAAGAACAACGGCGCCAGCAGATAGAAGAAGGTCAGGCCGAGGCAGGCCAATACCGGCAGCCCTTTGCGCTCCCAGTCCGATGTTTGTTCGGGCAAGGCTTTGCGCAATTGATAGAAGCTGAACAACAACGCTGCGCCGAGCATCAACGCGCCCAGTGGAGCGCCGTCGAGCAAGCTGCCGTCGCCGATCCGCAGTTCGCTGACAAACGCCAGAGCCGAGCCCAGTTGCAGCAGCAAGGCAAACGCGCGAGCCAGTGGCCGTTGCTGACGCAGGCCGAGCCAGAAGATGCCGGCGCCTTCGACGGCCCAAGCGGCAGCCGTCCAGCGCGCGTCGAGCCCCAGCGGAATCGCCAGGCTGGCGAAGATCACGCCCAGCGCCAGGCAGGTTTCCGCGAGCAGCAATGCACGGCCGCCCATCAGGAAACGCGCCAGGCCCATGTAGATCATGCCCAACGCCAAGGCACTGAACGCCGCGGCAAACTCGAGATGCTGGACCAGCGCGAACTGTAATCCGAAGCCCACCAGCGGCGGACCGAACAGCATCGTGCCGTCGACGTAATCGCCCTTGCGCGCCGACCAACGCAGCAACGCCTCGCGGCTGTCGTCCTCGGGTGCGTCGCTCATCTCCAGCAGCTTGCGCCGGGCGAACAGCAGACCGATGGCCAAGTACATCAGGAAGAACAGAATCAGGAACGGCTCGGTGCTCCACAGCAATTCCGGCGTGTAGGAGCGCAGGCCCCAGGCGAAACCGATGCCGAAGGTGCCGACGAAACCGATCAGGTTCAGCAGGCGCCAGGCCTTGAACCAGGCGATGGCGAGGATGCCGGCGTTGAGCAACGCGAAGTAGCTGAACAGCGCGACGTGGTTGCCGGCGCCTGTGGAGGTCAGGATCGGCGCCGCGAAGCCCCCGAGTGCAGCGGCCGCGGCCAGGCCCAACGCATCCTGAGTGATAGCGAGAATCGCCGAGAACACCGTCACCGCGACCAGCAGGCCCAGCGCGGCGCTTGGATCGAGCAGCGGGTGCAGGCGCATCGCGGCAAACACCGTCAGGTACAACACGGCGATGCCTGTGCCTTGCAGCATCAGCGCGTAGTTGCTGTTGCGTGTCCTGAGCCACCACCCCAGACCGAGCAAGCCCAACGCAGCGGCTGCAACCCCGGCGTAACGCAGTTCGACCGGCACCACCATGCCTTCGGTGGCATAACGCAGCAAGAACGCCAGACCGAGGAACAACAGCACCACGCCGACCCGCAGCACGGTGTTGCCCCCGAACAGCCAGTTGCGCGCACCACTGATGGCCCGCTCGATGAAATTCGGGCCGCGTGGGACTGCGGGTTGTTGTGGCTCGCGGGTGACCGGCTCGGGTTTCCAGACATCGTCGCGCAGCGGACGGCTGGTTTGCGCTGCCGTTGCGGCCATCGGTTCAAGTTCGGGCGGGAGCTCCCAGATCATCTGCGGGGTTTCGACAGGAATTTCATCGAGGGTGAATTCAGGCGACGGAATGGCTTCGCTGATAACCGGCTCGCTGGTTTCAGGCGCCGTGACGCCAGACACTTCCAACAATGTCAGGCGTTGCTGCATCCCATTGAGCGCCACCTGCGCCTGTTCCAGCAGCCGACGCTGCTCGGCCACTTGTGAATCCATACGGCCGATGCGAATGGCCTGGCCAATACCCAGCCCGAGCAGCGCACCCAATAGCGCATCGCTGAACGACTCATCGAGTATCTAGCCCAGCACCAGCCCAATCAGCATGAACATCCATTGCATGGTCGATATCCCTAAGCGGCCCCGCTGCGGGGCGAATCCGGGTGAAGCAGCGTCTGATCCAGTCTAGTGACCAGACACCCGGAATCCAGTGTGAGAGCAGATTGCATCTGCACCACAAATCCAATGTGGGAGCGGGCTTGCTCGCGAAGGGGCCGTCACATTCAATATTGATGTTGAATGTGACGGCCCCTTCGCGAGCAAGCCCGCTCCCACATGGGTCAAGTTGACGCCTAGTATATCGATCAGGCCCAACAACCGTCGGGCCTTGCTCGCAATTACTGCTAAAAGTTACTCCAACGCCTTCCAAATATCCGTGGCGTACTCGCGAATGGTTCGGTCGGACGAGAACCAACCCATCCGGGAAGTGTTCAACACCGCCGAACGCCACCAGGCTTGCGAATCGTGCCAATGGGCTTCCACGCGCATCTGCGCGTCCCAGTAGGAATCGAAATCGGCGCAGACCAGGAAGCGGTCGTAGTCGATCAGCGAATCGATCAAGCCTGCGTAGCGGGACGGATCATCCGGTGAGAACACCCCGCCGCGGATCGCTTGCAGCACGTCATTCAAACGGTGTGATGCGGCAATGTCCGGCGTCGCATTGAACTCATGGTTCTGTTTGCGCGCTTCAACCTGCTGGGCGCTGAGGCCAAAGATGAACATGTGCTCGGCGCCGATGAATTCGCACATTTCGACGTTGGCGCCATCGAGGGTGCCGATGGTCAGCGCGCCGTTGAGGCCGAACTTCATGTTGCTGGTGCCCGAGGCTTCGAAGCCTGCGGTGGAAATCTGCTCCGACAAATCCGCCGCCGGAATGATGCTCTCCGCCAGGCTGACGTTGTAGTTGGGCAGGAACACCACTTTGAGCAGACCGCGCACCGTCGGGTCGTTGTTCACTACCCGGGCGATGTCGTTGGTCAACTTGATGATCAGCTTGGCCTGGTGATAACTGGCCGCCGCCTTGCCGGCGAAGATCTTCACCCGCGGCACCCAGTCGATTTCCGGCTCGGCGCGAATCGCTTGGTACAGCGCCACGGTGTGCATCAGGTTGAGCAACTGGCGCTTGTATTCGTGGATCCGTTTGACCTGCACGTCGAACATCGCCGCCGGGTTGACCGCGATTCCCAGCCGTTCATGAATCAGGTACGCCAAGGCTTTTTTACTGTGCAGGCGCTGTTCGGCGAAGGCTTTGCGGAACGCAGCTTTCTCGGCAAACGGCTCCAGTTCCTTCAGGCGTGCTTCAGCGTTGTCCAACAGGTCCGGGCCGAGGGCGTCGACCATCATCGACGTCAGCTCGGGGTTGGCTTGGTAGAGCCAGCGGCGGAAGGTGATGCCGTTGGTCTTGTTGTTGATCCGCTCTGGATAGAGTTTGTGCAGTTCGGAGAACACGGTTTTGCGCATCAGCTGCGTGTGCAGCGCGGACACGCCGTTGACGCTGTGGGAACCGAGGAACGCCAGGTTGCCCATGCGCACGCGGCGGCCGTTGTCTTCTTCGATCAGCGACACCGCACGCAGCACGTCGAAGTCGTGAATGCCTTTGGCACGCAGCGAATCGATATGCTGGGCGTTGATCTGATAAATGATCTGCATGTGCCGCGGCAGCATCCGCTCCATCAAACCGACCGGCCAGGTTTCCAGCGCTTCCGGCAACAGCGTGTGATTGGTGTACGAGAGCGTGTCGACGGTAACCTGCCACGCGGCGTCCCACGCCACGTCGTAGACGTCGACGAGCTGACGCATCAGTTCGGCCACGGCAATCGACGGGTGCGTGTCGTTGAGCTGGATCGCCGCGTGGTCGCCCAGGGTCAGGACCGAGGTGTGCATGTTGCGGTGGCGGCGCAGTAAATCCTGCAAGGACGCGGCGACGAAGAAGTATTCCTGGCGCAGGCGCAGTTCCTGGCCGGCTTCGGTGCTGTCCGCCGGGTAGAGCACGCGGGAGATACTTTCGGCCCGGGCGACTTCGGCCACAGCGCCCAAGTGATCGCCGGCGTTGAAGCGTTCCAGGTGCAAATCTTCCATGGCGCGGGCACGCCACAGACGCAGCGTATTAACGCTCGCCCCGCGCCAGCCGACCACTGGTGTGTCGTAAGCAATGGCCCGCACGGTTTCCGCCGGGGACCAGACTTGCTTGGACTTGCCGGCTTCATCGGTCACGGTCTCGACACTGCCGCCGAAGCCGATCGGGTACACGACTTCAGGCCGTTCAAATTCCCACGGGTTGCCGAAATCCAGCCAGTGTTCGGTTTGCTCCTGCTGCCAGCCATCGACGATGGCCTGGCGGAACAAGCCGTGTTCATAACGAATGCCGTAGCCGTGGCCAGCGATGCCGAGGGTCGACATGCTTTCCATGAAGCACGCCGCCAGACGACCGAGGCCGCCGTTGCCCAGGGCCGCGTCGGGCTCCAGCAGGCGAATGCGTTCCAGGTCGACGCCGAGTTCGGTCAGGGCTTCGCGAGCGACGTCGAGCAGGCCGAGGTTGCTCAGGCTGTCGTAGAGCAGCCGGCCGATGAGAAATTCGAGGGAGAGGTAGTAAACCCGCTTCTGACCTTTGCGGTAGATCTGCCGGGTGTGATCCATCCAGTGTTCGACCATGTGATCGCGCGCTGCCAGGGCAATGGCTTCGAACCAGTCGTGGTCGAAGGCGTGATCCGGGTCTTTGCCCACCGCGTAGGTGAGTTTGGTCAAGACGGCATCGCGAAATGCGGCCACCTCTGCTTCGCGAACAAGTGGTTCTTGAGTCATCGATAGGACCTCGAGCGAGCGTGGAGTTGTTGAGCCTAGACGGTCTGACAGGCCGCGGGGACTCTGGTTCGGCAGTTTTTCCTGATAGTGCGAGATAGGCCGGCATTACATTGTCATGTGCCTGAATGAATGCAGGGCCCGTGCCGGATTAACGGTGTTATTTGGGCGAATGAGAAAAAATCTGGCGAAAGGTTGTTCAAAAATCCACCAGTCCCGGTATGATCGCGCGCCCTGATGCACACGCTGGTAACAACCGATGATGAAGTCCAACCTGATCGCTGCCGCAGAGATCGATCGCCTCGATACCTGGGCCAAATATTCTGCGCCGATGTGCGGCTCGTGTGTATCCAGTTGCTGCACCCTGCCGGTCGAGGTCAAGATCAAGGATCTGATCCGTATCGGCATCGTCGACGAATTCGAGCGCGGCGAGCCGGCGAAGAACATCGCCAAGCGTTTGCAGAAGGAAGGGATCGTCGAGCGCTACAGCCAGAAAACCGAGATCTTCACCCTCCAGCGCATGAGCAATAACGATTGCCTGTACCTGGATCGCAAGAGCCGTCTGTGCACTATTTATGAAAAGCGCCCGGACACCTGCCGCAATCACCCGAAAATCGGGCCACGGCCGGGATATTGCGCTTACAAGCCTAAAGAAGTGGCGCGCGAGACCAGCGAGAGCCGCCGGACGCTTGAGAAGTTCTGATCGAGGCTAAGGGCTGATTCTGCGCCGCTCTTGAGAACCACCCCTCACCCCAGCCCTCTCCCCAGTGGGGAGAGGGGAAAGGGAGCAGATCTTCAAGCTTTTCAAACCTGAGTTCGACTCGATATTTCAGGTCGATGTAACTCGAAAGAACAACTCGGTCAGTCCCCTCTACCCTCTGGGGAGAGGGTTAGGGTGAGGGGTCGATCCCAAGTCATCCCAAGGCTCTGAAAACTCCATCATCAAATTCCACTTCCCCAGACATACAAAAACGCCCCCGACCTTGAGGTCGGGGGCGTTTTTTTGTCAGCTAACTAAATAACTTAGTTACCGGACTTCTTGGCAGCGCGGGTACGCTCGCTTTCGCCCAGGATCTTCTTGCGAAGACGGATGGACTTAGGAGTGACTTCGCACAATTCGTCTTCTTGAACGAATTCCAGAGCTTGTTCCAGGGTGAAACGGATAGGCGGAACCAGAGCGATGGTTTCGTCTTTACCCGAGGCACGCATGTTGTCGAGCTTCTTGCCTTTGGTTGGGTTGACGCCCAGGTCGTTGTCGCGGCTGTTGATGCCGACGATTTGACCTTCGTACACGTCTTCACCGTGACCCAGGAACAGTTTGCCGCGAGCTTGCAGGGTTTCCAGCGAGTAAGTCAGAGCCTTACCGGTAGCTACCGAAACCAGCACGCCGTTCTGACGGCCGGACATGTCGCCGGACTTCATCACGTCGTAACGGTCGAAGATCGAGGTCAGGATGCCTGCACCGGAGGTCAGGGTCAGGAACTCGTTACGGAAACCGATCAAGCCACGAGCCGGGATGTTGTACTCAAGGCGCACACGGCCCTTGCCATCCGGAACCATGTTGGTCAGGTCGCCCTTACGGATACCGATCTGTTCCATGATCGAACCTTGCGATTCTTCTGGCAGGTCGATGGTCACGTTTTCGTACGGTTCGTGCTTCACGCCGTCAACCATACGGATGATCACTTCCGGACGACCAACACCCATTTCGAAGCCTTCGCGACGCATGGTTTCGATCAGTACCGAGAGGTGCAGCTCACCACGGCCGGAGACTTTGAACTTGTCGGCGGTGTCGCCTTCTTCAACGCGCAGGGCAACGTTGTAGAGCAGTTCTTTGTCCAGACGTTCCTTGATGTTACGGGACGTCACGAACTTGCCTTCTTTACCGCAGAAAGGCGAGTCGTTTACCTGGAAGGTCATGGAAACGGTTGGTTCGTCAACGGTCAGCGGCTTCATCGCTTCGACGTTCAGTGGGTCGCACAGAGTGTCGGAGATGAACAGCTGGTCGAAGCCGCTGATGCAGACGATGTCGCCGGCAGCTGCTTCTTCAACGTCGATGCGGTGCAGGCCGTGGTGACCCATCAGCTTCAGGATACGACCGTTACGCTTCTTGCCGTCGGCGTCGATAGCGACAACCGGAGTGTTCGGCTTGATGCGGCCACGAGCGATACGGCCAACGCCGATAACACCCAGGAAGCTGTTGTAGTCCAGAGCGGAGATCTGCATCTGGAACGGACCTTCACGGTCGACTTTCGGCGCAGGTACGTTGTCGACGATCGACTGGTACAGCGGGGTCATGTCTTCAGCCATGTCGGTGTGTTCCAGACCGGCAATGCCGTTCAGGGCCGAGGCGTAGACGACTTTGAAGTCCAGCTGTTCTTCGGTAGCACCGAGGTTGTCGAACAGGTCGAAGATCTGGTCCAGAACCCAGTCCGGACGCGCGCCTGGACGGTCAACCTTGTTGATGACCACGATTGGACGCAGGCCGGCTTCGAAAGCCTTCTTGGTCACGAAACGGGTTTGCGGCATAGGGCCGTCTTGAGCGTCAACCAGCAGCAGAACGGAGTCAACCATCGACATTACGCGTTCAACTTCGCCGCCGAAGTCGGCGTGGCCCGGGGTGTCCACGATGTTGATGTGGTAGCCGTTCCAGTTGATGGCGGTGTTTTTCGCCAGAATGGTAATACCGCGCTCTTTCTCCTGGTCGTTGGAGTCCATCACGCGCTCGTCGTTGAGCTCGTTGCGCTCCAGGGTGCCGGATTGACGCAAGAGTTTGTCTACCAGGGTGGTTTTACCATGGTCAACGTGAGCAATGATGGCGATGTTGCGTAGATTTTCGATCACTTGTGTATCTCGATCAGAGGATTCGGTGTGCTGACAAGTCTTGGCAGCGATTTACAGTAGAGTCAGGCCTTGCCGTTACAGCTTGACGGCAGAGTCGGGGGGCCGGTGACGCAGGCCACAGGCATACAGCCCCGGGCTCTTAGCTCGGTCGATAAACGCGCACATTGGCATGCCCCTCACTGAGCAAATGGTGGGCATGCAGGCGACTCATCACGCCTTTGTCGCAATACAGCAGGTACTGGCGAGTAGGGTCCAGTTCCTTGAAACGAGCGTTCAATGCATAAAACGGCATCGTTTGTACCTCAATGCCATCGAGGCCCAGCGGGTCGTCTTCAGCGGCATCCGGATGACGGATGTCGATGACGATCTGACCAGCCAGCGCTTCGCTGACTTCTTCGATCTGCAAGTCCTGGCCCAATTCGTCGATCACACGATCGATCGGCACCAGTTTGGCGTTCTCGAGCGCACGCTCAAGGACTGCCATGTCGAACTGTTGTTCTTCGTATTCCACGCGCGGACGCTTGGCGTGGGTCTTGGGGTTCACCGAGATGACCCCGCAGTATTCCGGCATGTGCTTGGCGAAGTCGGCAGTGCCGATTTCGTTGGCCAGGTCGATGATGTCCTGCTTGTGACTGGCGATCAGCGGACGCAAGACCAGCTTGTCGGTCACGCAGTCGATCACGGACAGGTTCGGCAGTGTCTGGCTCGACACCTGGGAAATCGCCTCGCCAGTAACCAGCGCTTCGATGTCCAGCCGATCGGCAATACGGGAAGCAGCGCGCAACATCATACGCTTCAAAACTACACCCATATGACTGTTATCGACTTTCCCGAGAATTTCTCCCAGTACTTCCTCGAATGGCACACTCACAAATAACACGCGTTGGGAGCTGCCGTACTTCTTCCAGATGAAGTGCGCGACTTCCATGACGCCCAGTTCATGGGCCCGCCCGCCCAGATTGAAGAAGCAGAAATGGCTCATCAGGCCGCGGCGCATGATCTGGTAAGAGGCAACGGTCGAATCGAAGCCGCCGGACATCAGCACAAGCGTCTGTTCCAGGGCACCCAGCGGATATCCGCCGATGCTGTTGTGCTGGCTGTGGATCACAAACAACCGTTTGTCGCGAATTTCGATGCGAACTTCGATTTCCGGCTCTTTCAGCGAGATTCCGGCAGCGCCGCACTGACGACGCAGTTGGCTGCCGACGTATTTCTCGACGTCCATCGAACTGAATTCATGCTTGCCGGCACGCTTGCAGCGCACCGAAAAGATCTTCCCGGCCAACGCCTCGCCGAAGTGCTGTTTGCACTTGGCAACGATGTCGTCGAAATCGCCCAGCGGGTATTCGTCGACTTGCAGGAAATGCGCGATGCCCGGCATGCAGCTCAGGCGCTCGGTCATCTCCTTCAGGGCCTTGGGCTCGCTGACGCGGGTTTCCAGCTCGAGATTGTCCCACACACCGTTCACCACCACAGCCGGGTCCAGGTCGCGGAGAACGGTACGGATGTTTTTGGCCAACTGGCGGATGAAACGCATCCGTACCGGGCGGCTCTTGATGGTGATCTCGGGGAAGACTTTTACGATTAATTTCATGAAAACAGCGCGCGCAGGCCCAGCCGAAAAAGGGGGGCGCGGATTATAGCGGAAATTGCTCAAGGTTTAACCAGTTAATGTGCAGAAGGTTTTGCGCGCACCAAAACGGGTCATTTAGCGATTTTAACGCTACATTGTAGGGCGAGATTTTCCGCTTACAGACGCTTTGTGCCTTTATAAGCGTGATATTGGGGCAAAAAACCCATGCTGGGGCACTGGCATGCAATTTGCTCCCTTGTGAGGCAGGTTGCCTTGGCAGAGTATTCGCGCCGGCATCACCCACATTCTAAGGGCATCCACTACTAAGCCCGAAGCCACCCGGAGGACACTATGTCGAAGTCGGTTCAACTCATCAAAGATCATGACGTCAAGTGGATTGATCTGCGCTTCACGGACACCAAAGGCACTCAGCACCACGTGACCATGCCGGCTCGCGACGCGCTGGATGAAGCTTTCTTCGAAGAAGGCAAAATGTTCGACGGTTCCTCCATCGCTGGCTGGAAAGGCATCGAAGCTTCCGACATGATCCTGATGCCGGACGATTCCACCGCTGTCCTCGACCCGTTCACCGAAGAGCCAACCCTGATCCTGGTTTGCGACGTGATCGAGCCTTCGACCATGCAAGGCTACGACCGTGACCCACGTGCGATCGCCAAGCGTGCCGAGGAATACCTGAAGTCGACCGGTATCGGTGACACCGTATTCGTTGGCCCGGAGCCAGAGTTCTTCATCTTCGACGAAGTGAAGTTCAAGTCCGACATCTCCGGCTCGATGTTCAAGATCTACTCCGAACAAGGTTCGTGGATGTCCGACCAGGACGTGGAAGGCGGCAACAAAGGCCACCGTCCAGGCGTCAAAGGCGGCTACTTCCCGGTTCCGCCGTTCGACCACGACCACGAAATCCGTACCTCCATGTGCAACGCCATGGAAGAAATGGGCCTGGTCATCGAAGTTCACCACCACGAAGTGGCCACTGCCGGCCAGAACGAAATCGGTGTGAAGTTCAACACCCTGGTGGCCAAGGCTGACGAAGTTCAGACCCTGAAGTACTGCGTACACAACGTTGCTGATGCATACGGCCGCACCGCGACCTTCATGCCTAAGCCGCTGTACGGCGATAACGGTTCGGGTATGCACGTTCACCTGTCCATCGCCAAAGATGGCAAGAACACCTTCGCTGGCGAAGGTTATGCCGGCCTGTCCGACACCGCCCTGTACTTCATCGGCGGCATCATCAAGCACGGTAAGGCCTTGAACGGCTTCACCAACCCGTCGACCAACTCCTACAAGCGTCTGGTCCCAGGTTTCGAAGCTCCAGTGATGCTGGCCTACTCGGCGCGCAACCGTTCCGCTTCGATCCGTATTCCTTACGTGTCCAGCCCTCGCGCTCGCCGTATCGAAGCCCGCTTCCCGGATCCGGCAGCCAACCCGTACCTGGGCTTCGCTGCCCTGTTGATGGCTGGCCTGGACGGCATCCAGAACAAGATCCACCCAGGCGACGCCGCTGACAAAAACCTGTACGACCTGCCGCCTGAAGAGGCGAAAGAGATCCCACAAGTTTGCGGCAGCCTGAAAGAAGCCCTGGAAGAGCTGGACAAAGGTCGTGCGTTCCTGACCAAAGGCGGCGTGTTCTCCGATGACTTCATCGACGCTTACATCGCTCTGAAAAGCGAAGAAGAAATCAAGGTTCGCACCTTCGTACACCCACTGGAATATGAGCTGTACTACAGCTGCTGATCCGGTAGCGCCTGCGCAAGCGGCGTGACAAAAAAGAGGCCTCCTTCGGGAGGTCTTTTTTGTGCCCGCGATTTAGAAACCAACTCAGTACCAATGTGGGACCGGGCTTGCTCGCGAATGCAGTGTGTCAGCTTGCATTGATGGTGACTGACACTCCGCTTTCGCGAGCAAGCCCGCTCCCACAGGGGGGGGTTGTGGTGTTTGAGGGATTTTGGCAATTCATGCCCAAATGTTAACGAGCTGGGTCAATCACCACCCCCTGACCTATGCTGCACCCCAACGCTTTCGTTTCTGGTCGATTTTATGGGTCGTGGTTTTCCTTTGATGTTGCTGTTGATCGCCCTGCCCGCCGCAGCGCAGATCTATAAGTACACCGACGCCTCCGGCAACACCGCCTACAGCAATCAACCGCCCGACGGCGTCAAGGCGCAGCCGGTCGAGTTGCCACCGCTCAACAGCGTTGAGCGTCAGGCGCCTCCTGTCCCGGCTGCCGAAGCCAGCAATCGCGAACAGCCGCGCAGCGCCTACGAGGTGCTGGAGTTGACCGGTCTGCCGACCGACGAAGCCCTGCGCGCCAACAACGGCACGTTCACGGTCAGCGTCATGATCAAACCGCGCCTTCAAGCGCCGCACCTGTTCAGGTTGCTGCTGGACGATCAACCCTACGGGCAATCGAGCAACGTGCCGATCCTGCAACTGGTGAACATCGACCGTGGAGAACACAGCCTGGCGGTGCAGGTGATAGACGGCGAGAACATCGTCCAGCAAAGCCCGACGGTGACGTTCACCGTGCAGCGAGTGCATAAACCATGAGGGTGTGGCTGCTGATCGCCTGCCTGATCGCACTGCCGGTTACAGCCGAGGTCTTCACCTACGTCGACGCTCACGGCAACCGGGTCTACACCGACCGACCAGGCTCAGGCAACGCCAAGCGCGTGCCGCTGGCGACGAGCAATCGCATGTCTGCCAACCCGACTGGCGCGAGCCCCGTGATTGCCGCAAAAAAGAATGAAGAATTGCCGTTGTTCCGCTACGACATGCTCCGCGTGCTGGTCCCGGAACCAGACGCTACGGTCCGTAGCAACGCCGGCGAACTGATCGTCAGCGTTACCAACGAACCCGGCCTGCAACGAGGCCATCGCTACCGATTGCTGCTCGATGGCCAACCTACCGCCGAGCCCGGCCTCAGCCCGGTGTTTGCCCTGAGCAACATCGACCGCGGTAGCCACAACCTGTCCGTGGAAATCCTCGACGAACAAGGCCGCACGGTCGAACGAACAGCCAATCAACCCTTCCAGATGCTGCGCATCTCCCTCGCACAGAAACGCAAGGTCAAGCCCTGCACCCTCACCGACTACGGCCAACGGCCGGAATGTCCGCTCAAAGACAAACCCGAAGAAGAAAAAAATCCCTTCCTGCGTTTCTTCTAACTCCGTTCAGCTTTGCGCACTATATTGGTGCAATAGGTTGCACCGTTCCCACATCTCAACCCATTTTGGTTCGAAAGTACCCGCGAAAGCTGGCAGAACGCCACGCAAACGAGCGTCAAACGCCCGTTTCAGGCTTTAAACGCTTCTTTTCGGAGCCTTGGTTTGGTTTTTGCATTTTCCTAGTATCGGCGCGTTATTCACGCGCATGCCCTGCTCCAAAAGAGGTCCTAAATGACCATCAGTGACGCACTGCATCGTCTGCTTCTCGACAACCTGACCACCGCCACCATCCTGCTCGACGCCGAACTGCGCCTCGAGTACATGAACCCAGCGGCGGAGATGCTCCTGGCCATCAGCGGTCAGCGCAGCCATGGGCAGTTCATCAGTGAGTTGTTCACCGAATCCACCGAAGCGCTGAATTCCCTGCGCCAGGCGGTTGAGCAGGCACACCCGTTCACCAAGCGCGAAGCCATGCTTACCGCGCTCACCGGCCAGACGCTGACCGTCGATTACGCGGTAACACCGATCCTGGCCAACGGCGCCACAATGCTGCTGCTGGAAGTCCATCCTCGCGACCGCTTGCTGCGGATCACCAAGGAAGAGGCGCAGTTGTCGAAGCAAGAGACCAGCAAGATGCTGGTGCGCGGCCTCGCTCACGAAATCAAGAATCCGCTGGGCGGGATTCGCGGCGCCGCACAATTGCTCGCCCGCGAACTGCCGGAAGAAAGCCTGCGCGACTACACCAACGTCATCATTGAAGAAGCCGACCGTCTGCGAAACCTCGTCGACCGCATGCTCGGCTCTAACAAACTGCCGTCGCTGGCGATGTGCAACATCCATGAAGTGCTCGAACGCGTCTGTCATCTGGTGGAGGCCGAAAGTCAGGGCTGCATCACTTTGGTGCGCGACTACGATCCAAGCATCCCGGACGTGTTGATCGACCGCGAACAAATGATTCAGGCCGTACTGAACATCGTGCGCAACGCGATGCAGGCCATCAGCAGCCAGAACGAGCTGCGTCTGGGCCGCATCAGTTTGCGCACCCGCGCCATGCGCCAGTTCACCATCGGCCACGTGCGCCATCGCCTGGTGACCAAGATCGAAATCATCGACAACGGTCCCGGCATTCCCGCAGACCTGCAGGAAACCATCTTCTTCCCCATGGTCAGCGGTCGTCCGGACGGTACCGGACTGGGCCTGGCCATTACCCAGAACATCATCAGCCAGCACCAGGGCCTGATCGAATGTGACAGCCATCCAGGCCACACCACCTTCTCGATCTTTCTGCCACTGGAACAAGGAGCCACATCGACATGAGCCGTAGTGAAACCGTGTGGATCGTCGATGACGACCGTTCTATCCGTTGGGTCCTGGAAAAAGCCTTGCAGCAGGAAGGCATGACCACGCAAAGCTTCGACAGCGCCGATGGCGTGATGAGCCGCCTGGCGCGCCAACAGCCGGACGTGATCATCTCCGACATCCGCATGCCGGGTGCCAGTGGCCTGGACCTTCTGGCGCGGATTCGCGAGCAACACCCACGGTTGCCAGTGATCATCATGACTGCGCACTCCGATCTGGACAGCGCTGTCGCGTCCTATCAGGGCGGCGCGTTTGAGTACCTGCCCAAGCCGTTTGACGTTGACGAAGCGGTGTCGCTGGTCAAACGTGCGAACCAGCATGCTCAGGAACAACAAGGCCTGGAAGTCCCGGTCGCCCTGACCCGCACCCCGGAAATCATCGGCGAAGCGCCAGCGATGCAGGAAGTGTTTCGCGCTATCGGGCGCTTGAGCCACTCCAACATCACCGTGCTGATCAACGGCGAATCCGGTACCGGTAAAGAATTGGTAGCCCACGCCCTGCACCGTCACAGTCCACGGGCGGCGTCGCCGTTCATCGCGCTGAACATGGCGGCGATCCCGAAAGACCTGATGGAATCCGAGTTGTTCGGCCATGAGAAAGGTGCATTCACCGGCGCGGCCAACCTGCGTCGCGGGCGCTTTGAGCAGGCGGACGGTGGCACGCTGTTCCTCGACGAAATCGGCGACATGCCGGCGGACACCCAGACGCGTTTGCTGCGCGTACTGGCCGACGGCGAGTTCTACCGCGTCGGCGGTCATACGCCGGTGAAGGTCGATGTACGGATCATCGCCGCGACTCACCAGAACCTGGAAACCCTGGTGCATGCCGGGAAATTCCGTGAGGACTTGTTCCACCGCCTCAACGTGATCCGCATCCACATCCCACGGCTGTCGGACCGTCGCGAAGACATCCCGACCCTGGCCAAGCACTTCCTCAGCCGCGCTGCGCAAGAACTGGCGGTGGAGCCGAAGCTGCTGAAAAGCGAAACCGAGGAATACCTGAAGAACCTGCCGTGGGGCGGCAACGTGCGTCAGCTGGAGAACACCTGCCGCTGGATCACGGTGATGGCTTCGGGTCGCGAAGTGCACATCAGCGACCTGCCGCCGGAGCTGTTGAGCCTGCCGCAGGATTCGGCGCCGGTGACCAACTGGGAGCAGGCGCTGCGTCAGTGGGCTGACCAGGCGTTGGCTCGCGGCCAGTCGAGCCTGCTCGACAGTGCCGTGCCGGCGTTCGAACGGATCATGATCGAGACCGCACTCAAACACACCGCCGGACGGCGTCGGGATGCTGCGGTTTTGCTGGGTTGGGGGCGTAATACCCTGACGCGCAAGATCAAGGAATTGGGGATGAAGGTTGATGGTGGGGATGATGACGAGGGGGAAGAGGGCTAAGCAGCCTTTAGTTCTTTAACTAACAGTTACATTGCCATCGCGAGCAGGCTCGCTTGTATGTTTAGACTTGAAGGGGTGGGTGGGACTACAGACTCGATTCTGACTCTGACCAGTACAGACTGTGGGAGCGAGCCTGCTCGCGATGGGGCCATTACATCCAACGTTGATGCTGGCTGAACCACCGCTTTCGCGAGCAGGCTCGCCCTACATTTCAGGGTTCCGTGCACCGACTGAATGCACCGTGAACCGCAATCGCGCACAAACACTGATCTCGAAGCCCGCCATTTTTCGCAATCGAACCTCTACCGAAAAAACACGAAAGCCCCGAATTCCGGGGCTTTCAGCATTCCAAAGCAGCTTTCTGTTTCAACTTGTTAAAACCTGGCACGCCCCCTGCAATAGTCCATTCAGTGATTCAGTTCACTACCCGGTTTCGGGGACCTTGGTACAGGCAGGCCGGGGATTCCCCTCTTTACATCGGGCTCACACCGCATAAGCGACGAGCCCCCAGTTTTGGGGCCCTTGATACAGGCAGGTCAGGGGTTCCTTCTTTACACCGGGCTCGACGCCATGCGCGAGCCCTGCCGTTTTGGGGACCTTGGTACAGGCAGGCCGGGGATTCCCTCTTTTATTGCTCCCGGAGATGGATCTCCAGCCGCCAGCGGTCATCGACCTCGCTACCGGTCCACTCGCCCTGCAGTGGCCGGGCGGCCACTACCGTCAGCAACAACCCCCCATCACTCAAGCGCGTCCGCCAGTTCACGACCTTGTCGTTGAGCTTGAGCTGACCTTTCTGCGCCTTGCCTTGCGCCTCGAACAGCAGCGCAAGGCTGCCGTCCACGAACTCGCCATGGGATTTGGGTTCGTTGTTGAACCACACCACCAGCCCATCGTCCGTTACCTCGACCTGTTGCAATTCGCTGGGGTCAGGCGTGGTCAGGCGACCGATCATCAGCCCCACCATCAGTCCGACAATCGCCAGCGAACCCATCACCCGCGGTAATAGTTTCGAACGCGGATCAACGGGCGGCGTAGAATGCCGCTCATCTTTACCTTCGGAGCCGTGCATGTTTCACGTCATCCTTTTCCAACCAGAAATTCCGCCGAATACCGGCAACGTTATCAGGCTGTGCGCCAACAGTGGCTGCCACCTGCATTTGATCGAACCGCTGGGCTTCGAGATGGACGACAAGCGCCTGCGCCGGGCCGGCCTCGACTACCACGAGTATGCCACCCTGCAACGCCACGCGGACCTCGCCAGCTGCCTGGAAAGCCTCGGTCATCCTCGGCTGTTCGCCTTCACCACCAAGGGCTCACGGCCGTTCCACGATGCCAGTTTTGCCGAGGGCGACGCGTTCCTGTTCGGCCCGGAAAGCCGTGGTTTGCCGGCCGAAGTGCTCGATGCACTGCCCGGCGAACAACGCCTGCGTTTGCCGATGCGTGAAGGCTGCCGCAGCCTGAACCTGTCGAACACCGTGGCGGTCGCCGTCTACGAAGGCTGGCGCCAGCTCGGGTTCAAGTAATACCGCATAACAAATGTGGGAGCGGGCTTGCTCGCGAAGGGGCCATAACCTTCAACATCATCGTTGACTGTTACACCGCTTTCGCGAGCAAGCCCGCTCCCACATTGGACTTGCTTTGACTCAGGACCGTTACTGAACGGTCGGAGTCTCGCCAGCCGCCTGCATGCGTTGCAGTTCTTGTGCGTACAGCGCGTCGAAGTTCACCGGAGCCAGCATCAGGGCCGGGAACGAACCGCGGGTCACCAGACTGTCCAGGGTTTCGCGAGCGTACGGGAACAGGATGTTCGGGCAGAACGCGCCGAGGGTGTGGCTCATCGAAGCGTCGTCCAGGTTCTTGATCAGGAAGATGCCGGCCTGTTGCACTTCAGCGATGAACGCCACTTCGTCACCGTTTTTCACGGTCACGGACAGGGTCAGCACGACTTCGTGGAAGTCGCCTTCCAGGGCCTTTTGACGGGTATTCAGATCCAGACCGACGCTCGGTTCCCACTGCTGGCGGAAGATCGCCGGGCTTTTCGGGGCTTCGAACGACAAGTCACGTACGTAGATGCGCTGCAAGGAGAATTGCGGTGCGGTTTCTTCTTCGCTAGCTGCAGTGTTCTGTTGGTCAGTCATCTCAGATCCTTTCTGATCTTGGGGTCTTATAGGGAAGGCGTTCAGGCCTTGAGCATGGCGTCGAGCTTGCCGGCGCGCTCAAGGGCAAACAAATCATCACAGCCACCAATGTGGCGCTCGCCGATCCAGATCTGCGGCACGGACGTACGTCCAGCCTTCTGGGCCATGGCGGCGCGCACCTGCGGCTTGCCATCGACCTTGATCTCTTCGAAGGCCACGCCTTTGTTCTCGAGCAGGTATTTGGCTCGCGAACAGTAAGGGCAGTAATCGCTGGAATAGACGACGACGTTGCTCATATCACTTCACCAGCGGCAGGTTGTCGCCTTTCCAGCTGGAAATACCGCCGGACAGCTTGGCGGCGGTGTAGCCGGATTTCATCAGTTCGCGGGCATGGGTGCCGGCGGTCTGGCCCATGGCATCGACCAGAATGATGGTCTTGGCCTTGTGCTTTTCCAGTTCGGCAATGCGAGCGGTCAGTTTGTCGTGAGGAATATTCAACGCGCCAACAATGTGACCGGCGGCGAAATCCTTGACCGGACGAATGTCGATCACAACGCCCGCGTCCTTGTTGACCAGCCCGGTCAGTTCACCGGTGCTCAGGCTGCGGCCGCCGCCTTGCATCTGATAAGCGATCAGCAACGCCAGCAGTACGACGAAGATACCGACGAGCAGATAGTGGTTAGTGGCGAATTGAATCAGGTTAGCAACCATCGAAGGAGGTTCCAGGGCGTTAAAATGTCGGCCAGTATACACAGCCACTATGGTGGGCCAAACCCCGTCCGGCGGTGACGGCGCAGGAACTTCGCTTTAAACTGCCACTCCCTTTTCCATCGCCCTCTTTTAATTCAGCCACGAGTGGAATCCATGACTACCACGCCTAAACCTTTGGTCCTGATTATTCTCGACGGCTTCGGTCACAGTGAGAGCCCTGAATCCAACGCCGTGTTTGCGGCGAAGAAGCCCGTACTGGACCGTTTGTGGGCCACCGTGCCGAACGGCCTGATTTCGGGCAGCGGCATGGACGTCGGCCTGCCGGACGGCCAGATGGGCAACTCCGAAGTCGGCCACATGAACCTGGGCGCCGGTCGCGTGGTGTATCAAGACTTCACACGCGTGACCAAATCGATCCGCGACGGCGAGTTTTTCGAGAACCCGACCATCTGCGCTGCAGTCGATAAAGCCGTTGCTGCCGGCAAAGCCGTGCACTTCATGGGCCTGCTGTCCGATGGCGGCGTTCACAGCCACCAGGATCACCTGGTTGCCATGGCCGAACTGGCCTTCAAGCGTGGCGCTGAAAAAATCTACTTGCACGCCTTCCTCGACGGCCGCGATACACCGCCGAAAAGCGCCCAGTCGTCCATCGAACTGCTCGATGCGACCTTCCAGGCCCTCGGCAAAGGCCGGATCGCCAGCATCGTTGGCCGCTACTTCGCCATGGACCGTGACAACCGTTGGGACCGCGTGTCCCAGGCCTATAACCTGATTGTCGACGGCAACGGCGAATTCAACGCCGCCACCGCCCAGGAAGGCCTGCAAGCCGCTTACGAGCGTGGCGAGAGCGACGAATTCGTCAAAGCCACCTCCATCGGCGAGCCGGTGAAAGTCGAAGACGGCGACGCCGTGGTCTTCATGAACTTCCGCGCCGACCGCGCCCGTGAACTGACCCGTGTGTTCGTCGAAGACGGTTTCAAGGAGTTCGAACGTGCGCGCCAGCCGAAACTGGCCGGTTTCGTGATGCTGACCCAATACGCTGCCAGCATCCCTGCGCCATCGGCCTTCGCCGCCGGCAGCCTGGACAACGTGCTGGGCGATTACCTGGCGAAAAACGGCAAGACGCAACTGCGCATCGCCGAAACCGAGAAATACGCTCACGTGACCTTCTTCTTCTCCGGCGGTCGCGAAGAACCGTTCCCGGGCGAAGAGCGCATCCTGATCCCGTCGCCGAAAGTCGCCACCTATGACTTGCAGCCTGAGATGAGCGCGCCGGAAGTCACCGACCGCATCGTCGACGCGATCGAAAACCAGCGTTATGACGTCATCGTGGTCAACTACGCCAACGGCGACATGGTCGGCCACAGCGGCGTGTTTGATGCGGCGGTAAAAGCCGTTGAATGCCTGGACCTGTGTGTTGGCCGCATCGTCGATGCGCTGGACAAGGTGGGCGGCGAAGCGCTGATCACCGCCGACCACGGTAACGTCGAGCAGATGTCCGATGAATCCACTGGCCAGGCTCATACCGCTCACACCACCGAGCCGGTGCCGTTCATTTATGTCGGCAAGCGGGACTTCAAGGTTCGCGATGGCGGCGTGCTGGCGGATGTGGCGCCGACCATGCTGATGCTGATGGGGCTTGAGAAACCGGCTGAAATGACCGGTACGTCGATTCTGGTGTAATCAGCCTCTTCGAAAGCCGCAAACCCTGTGGGAGCGGGCTTGCCCGCGATAGCAATCTGACAGCCAACTAATATGTTGAATGTCAGGACACCATCGCGGGCAAGCCCGCTCCCACAGTGGTTTCTGGTGGTTTCAAAGATTAATTGCACCCACTTGCCAGCCCGGTTATCACACAACCCCAATTGGGCGTTTTTTTTGCGGCGCTTGGCGGGCATACTAGGCCGTCCCTTTCCCTGGTGTCGCCCGCCTCTATGCTTCGCGTCCTGATAGCCCTTGCTCTGACTTGCCTGCTCCAACCGGCCTTCGCTGACGAGCGCGCGCAAACCCAACAACAGTTGGACGCCACGCGTCAGGACATTGCCGAGCTGAAAAAGCTGCTGGGCAAGCTCCAGGAAGAAAAATCCGGTGTGCAGAAAGACCTCAAGGGCACCGAGACCGAGATGGGCAAGCTCGAGAAGCAGGTCGAAGCCCTGCAAAAAGAGCTGAAGAAAAGCGAATCCGAGCTGCAGCGACTCGATGCTGAGAAAAAAAAACTCCAGAGCGCGCGCACTGAACAGCAACGACTGATCGCCATCCAGGCCCGTGCGGCCTATCAGAACGGCCGTCAGGAGTACTTGAAGCTGTTGCTGAACCAGCAGAATCCGGAAAAATTCGCCCGCACCCTCACCTATTACGACTACCTGAGCCAGGCCCGCCTGGAGCAGCTGAAGAATTTCAACGAAACCTTGCGCCAACTGGCCAACGTCGAAAAAGACATCGCCTTGCAGCAGGCGCAATTGCTGGTGCAGAAGAGCAGTCTCGACAGCCAGCGCGACGAACTCGACAAGGTTCGCAAGGAGCGCCAGCAAGTCCTGGCCAAGCTGAGCGACGACGTGAAGGCGCGCGATCAGAAGCTGGCCGCCCGCGAGCAGGATCAGGCAGACCTGTCTAAAGTCCTTAAAACCATCGAAGAAACCCTGGCCCGCCAGGCTCGAGAGGCGGAAGAAGCGCGCCAAAAAGCGCTCATCGCCCAGCAGGAAGCCGAAAAAAAGCGTTTACGTGAGGCTCAGGAACAGGCAAACGCCACTGACGCCCCACGCAAACCGGTCAAATCGACACCGGGCGCATTGGTTTCCAGTTCAGGCGAAACCTTTGGCGGCCCTTTTGCTTCAAGCCGGGGAAAACTTCCGTGGCCCGTTGATGGTCGACTGCTTGCGCGCTTCGGTGAATCCCGTGGCGACGATGCCCGCACCAAGTGGGACGGCGTGATGATCAGCGCTTCCGCCGGCAGCCAGGTGCACGCCGTGCATGGCGGTCGCGTGGTGTTCGCCGACTGGCTGCGCGGCGCCGGACTGCTGGTGATTCTCGACCACGGCAACGGCTTTTTGAGTCTTTATGGTCACAACCAGACGCTGCTCAAGTCTGCGGGTGACGTAGTAAAAGCCGGTGAATCCATCTCCACTGTCGGTAACAGTGGCGGGCAGGACACACCAGCGCTGTATTTCGCTATTCGTCAGCAGGGTCACCCGAGTGATCCGGCGCAATGGTGCCGCGCGCAAGGATAGGCGTTGAGTCACCTACATTAGGAGTTCGTTCGACATGCTGCATTTGTCCCGCCTTACCTCGCTGGCCCTGACGATCGCCCTGGTGATCGGCGCGCCTCTGGCGTTCGCCGCTCAACCTGCTCCGGCTGTCGCGCCTGCGGGCACTGCCGCGACCACCAAGGCGCCGTTGCCTCTGGAAGAGTTGCGCACCTTTGCCGAGGTCATGGATCGGATCAAGGCAGCCTATGTCGAGCCGGTAGACGACAAGACCCTGCTGGAAAATGCCATCAAGGGCATGCTCAGCAACCTCGATCCGCACTCCGCCTACCTGGGCCCGGAAGACTTCGCTGAATTGCAGGAAAGCACCAGCGGCGAATTCGGCGGCCTGGGCATCGAAGTCGGCGCCGAAGACGGTTTCATCAAAGTGGTTTCGCCCATCGATGACACCCCTGCGTCCAAGGCTGGCATCCAGGCCGGCGACTTCATCGTCAAGATCAACGGCCAGCCGACTCGCGGCCAGAGCATGACCGAAGCCGTGGACAAGATGCGCGGCAAGATCGGCCAGAAAATCACCCTGACCCTGGTGCGCGATGGCGGTACGCCGTTCGACGTGACCTTGTCCCGCGCGATCATTCAGGTGAAGAGCGTCAAGGCGCAGCTGCTGGAGTCGGGCTACGGCTACATCCGCATCACCCAGTTCCAGGTCAAGACCGGCGAAGAAGTCTCCAAAGCCCTGGCCAAGCTGCGCAAGGACAACGGCAAGAAGCTCAACGGCATCATTCTCGACCTACGCAACAACCCGGGCGGCGTGCTGCAATCAGCGGTGGAAGTGGTCGACCACTTCATCACCAAGGGCCTGATCGTCTACACCAAGGGCCGCATCGCCAACTCCGAGCTGCGCTTCTCTGCCACCGGCAAAGACGAAAGCGAAGCCGTGCCAATGGTTGCGCTGATCAACGGCGGCAGCGCCTCGGCTTCGGAAATTGTCGCCGGCGCCTTGCAGGATCAGAAACGCGCAGTGATCATGGGCACCACCAGTTTCGGCAAAGGCTCGGTACAAACCGTGCTGCCGCTGAACAACGATCGCGCACTGAAGATCACCACGGCGCTGTACTACACGCCGAACGGACGCTCGATCCAGGCCCAGGGCATCGTCCCGGACATCGAAGTGCGCAAGGCCAAGATAACCAGCGAGCAGGACGGCGAGTACTTCAAGGAAGCCGATCTGCAAGGTCACCTGGGTAATGGCAACGGCGGTGCCGACAAACCGACTTCCAGCAGCAAAGCCAAGGCAATGCCACAGGATGATGATTACCAACTGGCCCAGGCGCTGAGCCTGCTCAAAGGGCTGAGCATCACCTCCGGTCGTTGAGGTGCGCCTGCGATGCTTTATCGGCCTGCTGTGTTGTCTGGCGGGTGTTGCCCACGCGATGCCCGCTACACCTGCGCCGCAAAAGGCTTATCTCACGCTGATCATCGATGACCTGGGGCAGAACCTGCCCCGGGATCGTCGCGTGCTGGCCCTGCCCGGCCCGGTCACTGCGGCGATCATGCCCGACACGCCCCACGCCACCGAATTCGCCCGCGAAGCCCATCGCTCCGGCAAGATCGTCATCCTGCACATGCCCATGGATCCGGCCACAGGTCCGTTCGCCTGGCATCCCGAGCTGCCCATCGAAGAACTTGAGAAACGCTTGAACGCGGCGTTCAAAGTCGTGCCTTACACCGCTGGCATCAACAATCACATGGGCAGCCGCATGACCGCTCAGCGACCGGCCATGGCCTGGTTGATGGCGAACTTGCAGCAGCGACACAAGCTCTTCGTTGACAGTCGCACCAGCGCGCAGACGGTTGCGGCGGCCGAGGCGCAGAAGATTGGATTGGCGAGCGTTTCGCGGGATGTGTTCCTGGATGATGAGCCCACGGAAGCGGCGATTTTTACGCAGCTACAGACGGCGATCAGCCTGGCGCGCAAGCAGGGTTCAGCCGTGATGATCGGCCATCCGTATCCGCAGACGCTGGCGGTGCTGGAGCGGGAGTTGCCCAAGCTCAAGGCTCAGGGCATTGAGTGGATCGACATCAAACAGATGATCAGCGTGCGCAGCAATCGCGCAACGGCTGCGCACGGCAAGGATGGCGTGTACCGCTAATCCGCAACAACAAAAAATCACTGAGGGAGCGGGCTTGCTCGCGAAGAGGGTGTGTCAGTCGACATTAATGCTGACTGATACACCGCATTCGCGAGCAAGCCCGCTCCCACAGTGTTTTGTGTTGGGTCAGGTCGGCGTTTGGATTCAGAGATACCGCGCCATGATGTCGTCCACCACGCCTTCCTTGCGCAGCTGATCCAGCGCGGCTTGCAGCTTGGCGACGGTTTCATCCGGCACCTCTTTGTTCAACGCCAGATAGAGTTCGGCGCTATTGAACCGCAACACCGTCTTGAGACCGTTAACGCCTTCCTGACGCGCCAGATAGCGGCCGGCCGGATCGCCCGTGGCCCACAAATCGATCTGACCACTGACCAGTTTCTTCGCGTTGTCCTGATCGCGCAGTACCACAATGGGCTTCAACCCTTGCTTGGCCAGTGTCTCGGCAATCGCATCGCCCTTGTACGCGCCGATCTTGTATTTGCGCGCCTGTTCCAGCGACTCAAGGCTGATCTTGCTGTCAGCCTTGGCCAGCATGATCCAGTCATCCGGGCCGATCGGGCCGACCCACTTGAAGAGCTTCTCGCGGTCCGGCAAACGCGCCATCACGAATACGCCGTAACCGGGCTTCTCTAGGGCGAGTTTGTAGATTCGCTCCCAAGGGAAGCGCAGCGTCAGGCTGTAGGTGATGTCGGCACGCTTGAACATCTCGCGGACGATGTCCACGGCGATGCCGTTGATGTTCTCGTCCTGAGCGAAGTTCTTGCCGTTCTTCGCCATGTTGTACGGCGGGAAATTTTCCGTCAGCAGCACCAGGTCGGTGGCGGGACTTTCTTCAGCGTGGACTCCATTGATGAGCAACAGAGAAGCGCTGGCGAGGGCAAGAAGCAGGCGTTTGATCATGTCGGGCTACCGAAATCCATGGCGTGCCCAAGAGTGCCTTGAGCCCGACACACTGTCTACTGGCCTTTTGATAACAGCCCCATGCAGCTCGTCAAAATAATGGGTATCACCGTCACTGCGGTAGATAGATACCGCACTCCACTCCACCGCATCTGATTAATTGCCAACACCCGGCGACAGGCCGGTTTTTTATATTAATCAGAGACAACGCTCTATGAATTCGATCCCCTTACTTCTTGCCAGCGCTGTGTGCTCACTGTGCATTCCGTGCTTTGCAAACGGCAGCGATTATGGCGAAGGCCTGCAGAACCTGACGCCTTCCGTAGTCCTTGAAAACACCGACGGCTCCCGCGACCACTGGCAAGGCATCGGGCGCCTGACGACCGGCTCAGGCAACTGTACCGCGACCCTCCTGGATACCCGCGATGAACTCGAGCGGCCTGGAACTCCTGCTTACGTGCTCACTGCGGGCCACTGCATTGAATGGACCAATGGCAACATCGTCACAGACAAACCGGTTAACGGCACCCTCATATTCAACTATTTCACTGACAGCACCGCGTTCAAGACCTATCCGCTGAAGTCGACGACATGGCGGAGCATTCAAGGCGTTGATATGGCCATCGTCGAACTGGATGTCAGCCTTCAGAAGCTCATCGAGAATGGTGTACAGCCATTGAAACTGGCGCGTGAAACACCAGCGGACGGGACCGACGTATTGATCGTCGGGGCGCCAAAAGGCTTTGATCAAACCACGTTGCGGATGTCGGCCTGTGCTCTGCAACCGGCGCAGGAAATAGTTGAAGGCGCCTGGGTATGGCGCAACACGTTCATGACACGCTGTCAGGATATCCGGGGAGGCGGATCAGGAAGCCCGCTACTCGATCGCTCCTCCAATGAGATCGTTGGAGTGATCGGGACAGGAAATTTTGATGAAGGCCTTGTTCCATGCCGCGTGCATGCTCCTTGCACACTCGCTGGAGAGGCTTATCAGGCAATACCGGGAAATGTCTACGGCAATCCGACGGCATTTCTCAACGGGTGCTTCTTGGAAGGCCGGATCGCAAAAAACCCGCCGTCGTCTTGCCAACTCTTCCCGGCGTTCACCATCGACAATGACGCTACCACGCTGGAAAGTTATCAACGGGTCAAACATCAGGATGACGGCTCAATTGCCATTCCGACCTGGAACTATCGATTCTCTATCAGCACCGACTTCTATCGCCATAAAACCGTGCGCAAGGCAATGGAGTGCGAGAACCCTCATCACTACAGCGATGTCGAGGGCTCAGCGAATGCCTTCATCAATTCCGAAATAGGGAGTGAACCCGGTCTCTATTTTCTGTGCATTCTCGGATTGGATTCTGCGACGCAAAAACCCGAATCGGGGCTTCTGAAAAATGCACTGTCCCTGCCAGTCGAGATACTGGATAACCAGCCAACCACCCCGCCTGTTCTGTCAATCGTCACCGAAGTTTTTGTGACCCTCGCGAAAACGGAGGAGCCGCACAGGACCTATTCGATAAAATATGGTCCCGCCGCAACAACAGACTGCAATCAACCTGACAAATACAGGAACAACATGGAAATGGATTTCTTCGTTCCAAGCGACAAGCTTCCGGGCAAGCTCTGCTCTATTGCCTACGACAAGTCGGGGCAGGCGTCAGCGCCGAGGGTCGACTTGTTGGGCTCCTCGACAGACACTCACGAAGCGGCGACTCCCATGGCTGAAGTTGCCAACTGACATCGGCCCGGAAGTTTTTTTCCGGACGCGTTATCGCATCACGATGCCGCGATGGGCCATGTAGGCCTTGGCTTCCTGCACGGTGTATTCGCCGAAGTGGAAAATACTCGCCGCCAACACTGCGCTGGCGTGGCCTTCGATAATGCCGTCGGCCAAATGCTGCAGGTTGCCGACGCCACCGGAGGCAATCACCGGGATACCCAGGGCGTCGCTGATGGCGCGTGTAACGCCCAGGTCGAAGCCGTTTTTCATGCCGTCCTGATCCATGCTGGTCAGCAGGATTTCGCCGGCACCGAGGCCTTCCATTTTCTTCGCCCATTCAACGGCGTCGAGACCGGTAGGTTTGCGGCCGCCGTGGGTGAAGATTTCCCAGCGCGGGGTTTCGCCCGGGCCGGAGACTTTCTTGGCGTCAATGGCGACGACGATGCACTGCGAACCGAAATGCTGAGCGGCTTCGCCCACGAATTCCGGGTTGAACACCGCTGCGGTGTTGATCGAGACCTTGTCCGCGCCAGCGTTCAGCAGGTTGCGAATGTCCTGCACGGTGCGCACGCCGCCGCCGACGGTCAGCGGGATGAACACCTGGCTGGCCATGCGCTCGACGGTGTGCAGCGTGGTATCGCGGCCATCGACGCTGGCGGTGATGTCGAGAAAGGTAATCTCGTCGGCACCCTGCTCGTCGTAGCGACGGGCGATTTCCACCGGGTCACCGGCATCACGAATGTTCTCGAACTTCACACCTTTGACGACCCGGCCGTTGTCCACGTCCAGGCAAGGGATGATGCGTTTGGCCAGCGCCATGGTCAGTCCTCAGCCTTTGTACGAATCGCAGAAAGCTTGCGCTTCAGCGACGTCGAGGGTGCCTTCGTAGATCGCCCGGCCGGTGATCGCGCCGATGATGCCGGGCGCCTTGGCGTCGAGCAGCGACTTGATGTCACCCAGATTGTGGATACCGCCGGAAGCGATGACCGGAATGCGTGTGGCAGCAGCCAGCGCAGCGGTGAACGGTACGTTGCAACCCTGCATCATGCCGTCTTTGGCGATGTCGGTATAAACGATCGCGGACACGCCATCGGCTTCAAATTGTTTGGCCAGGTCGATGACCTGAATGGTGCTGATCTCAGCCCAGCCGTCGGTGGCCACGAAGCCGTCTTTGGCGTCCAGACCGACGATCACTTTGCCCGGGAACGCGCGGCAGGCTTCAGCCACGAAGGCCGGGTCTTTCACGGCTTTGGTGCCGATGATCACGTAGCTCACGCCCGCTTTCACGTAGTGCTCGATGGTTTCCAGGGAACGGATACCGCCGCCGATCTGGATCGGCAGGTTCGGGTAGCGCTTGGCAATCGCGGTAACGACTTCGCCGTTGACCGGCTGGCCTTCGAAAGCGCCGTTCAGGTCGACCAGATGCAGACGACGGCAACCGCCCTCCACCCACTTGGCAGCCATGCTCACCGGGTCATCGGAGAACACCGTGGAATCTTCCATGCGGCCCTGGCGCAGACGAACACAGGCACCGTCCTTAAGATCGATAGCGGGAATAATCAGCATCTGGCAAACCTTCAAATTCGAGTGTTCAGCTTCGCTCGGAAATCAGTTTTTCTCGAGCGCCCACAAGTCGCTTTCGATGCTTTCGAACCTCTCTTTGAGGTGCGTCTGCACATCGAAAATCGCCCTGTTGTAATAGTGCGGCGCAATTTCACGGGTAAACAGCTCAAGGATTTCGGCCGCTTCGAACGAACCCAGGTCCAGTTCGAAGCGATCCTCCATGAAGCGTTTGATCTTGTGATTGGCCTCGTTCTCCTGTTCAGGAGTGAGGGTCAGGATCGGCGGCTTCTTCTTGACGGCCATTTACCAGCGACCGTCCCACGCAGCGAAGTTCTGCAGCAATTGCAGGCCATGGGTATGGCTCTTCTCCGGGTGAAACTGCACGGCGAAGCGCGAGCCATCGGCCAGCGCCGCGGCGAAATCGACACCGTAGTGACCGCCACCCACCACCTGCCGCGCATTGCCGGCGGCGATGTAGTAGCTGTGCACGAAGTAGAACCGCGCCAGGTCCGGAATGTTGTGCCACAGCGGGTGACTCACCGTCTGCTTCACTTCGTTCCAGCCCATGTGCGGGACTTTCAGGTGTTCGCCGTCTTCATGCAGGTCTTTGCCGAAAAACTTCACCGCGCCCGGGAACAGGCCGATGCAGTCAACGCCATCGTTCTCTTCGCTGCTGTCGAGCAAGGCTTGCATGCCGACGCAGATGCCGAGGAACGGACGGTCCTGGCTAACTTCGCGCACCAGCGAATCGAAGCCCAGGCGACGGATCTCCGCCATGCAATCGCGAATCGCGCCGACACCGGGGAAAACCACCCGATCGGCTTCGCGAATCACATCGGCATCGCTGGTGATCAAGACCTTGCCGGCACCAACGTGCTCGAGGGCCTTGGCCACCGAGTGCAGGTTGCCCATGCCGTAATCGATAACCGCGACCGTCTGCATTACAGAACGCCTTTGGTCGACGGCATCTGACCGGCCATGCGGTCATCGAGCTCTACGGCCATGCGCAATGCGCGGCCGAATGCCTTGAACACAGTTTCGATCTGGTGGTGGGTGTTGGTGCCACGCAGGTTGTCGATGTGCAGGCTGACCAGCGCGTGGTTGACGAATCCCTGGAAAAATTCCTGGAAGAGGTCAACGTCGAAGCCGCCAACGGTGGCGCGGGTGTAGGGAACGTGCATCTGCAGGCCAGGACGGCCCGAGAAGTCGATCACCACGCGCGACAGCGCTTCATCGAGCGGGACGTAGGCGTGACCGTAGCGACGGATGCCTTTTTTGTCGCCGATTGCTTTGGCGAAGGCCTGACCCAAGGTGATACCGACGTCTTCCACAGTGTGGTGGTCGTCGATATGCAGGTCGCCTTTGCTGACAATATCCAGGTCGATCAGCCCGTGACGGGCGATCTGGTCCAGCATGTGCTCAAGAAAAGGGACACCGATATCAAATCGGGCCTTTCCGGTGCCATCCAGGTTGATCGAGGCTTTGATCTGGGTTTCCAGAGTGTCGCGCTCGACTGACGCCTTACGTTCGGCCATCACCAGCTCCGCAAAATCATTGGGCGAAAAAGGCAGCCATTATAGGGGCGCGGGCGCGAAACAGAAACACGGGAGGTGATATGACTGACGGACAGAACACCGCGCTGTCGGGGATAGACATGTCCATACAAGCCATTTGCACGCACCACAGAACAAATGTGGGAGTGAGCCTGCTCGCGATGAGGCCCGCACATTCAACATCTCTGTCGACTGTCAGACCGCTATCGCGAGCAGGCTCGCTCCCACAGGGGTATCGCGTTTACTTAACTTAGTGGAACAGGACAGCCGTTTTCTGCAGCGTCACCCAAACACCCCACGCCAACGGAATACCCACCACCAGCCACGCAGCTACTGCCAACGGCTTGGTGCCCGCATCCGCTTTCCACTCCAGCACGGTGCTGGCATCAGCACCCTTGTCGTGGCCCAGCGCCTGTTCGGCGGCCAGTTCAGCGTCGGTCATGAAGTACTTGTCGGCCACCGGGCGAACCATCAGGTTGCACAGGAAGCCCAGCACCAGCAGGCCTGCGAGGATGTACAAGGTGATGTCGTAAGCCGCAGCGCGTTCAACGCCGATGCTCAGCTGATACTCGCGCAGGTAGTTCACCAACACCGGACCCAACACGCCCGCCGCTGCCCATGCCGTCAGCAGACGACCGTGGATCGCGCCAACCATTTGCGTACCGAACAGGTCCGCCAGGTAAGCTGGCACGGTCGCAAAACCACCGCCGTACATCGACAGGATGATGCAGAACGCCGCCACGAACAGCGCAACGTTGCCCAGGTGACCGAGGTTCGGAATCAACGCGTACAGCGCGAAACCGAGGGCGAAGAACACGAAATAGGTGTTTTTACGGCCCAGATAATCCGAGAACGAAGCCCAGAAGAATCGGCCACCGATGTTGAACAGGCTCAACAAACCGGTGAAACCGGCAGCGATGGCAGCAATCGACGCCAATTGCGCGGCGTCCAGCTGACCAAACGTCTGGTCAGTGCCGAGCAATTTGCCAGCGAAGACTTCCTGCAACAGTGGCGAAGCCATGCCCAGGATGCCGATACCCGCCGACACGTTCAGGCACAGCACCAGCCACACCAGACGGAATTGTGGGGTTTTCCACGCCACATTCACGTGGACGTGACGGTGAGTGATCATCGCATTCGAAGCTTTCTTCGCCGGAGCAGTCCAGCCTTCAGGCTTCCAGCCGGTTGGCGGCACGCGGTAGGACAGTGCACCACCGATCATGAACACGAAGTAGATCGCGGCCATCACCAGGAAGCTCTGCCATACGCCGACGCTCTCTGCCGAAGCGAAGTGGCCCATCAAGGCTGCGGCCAGTGGAGCACCAACCATCGCACCACCGCCGAAGCCCATGATTGCCATGCCGGTCGCCATGCCGCGCTTGTCCGGGAACCACTTGATCAGGGTCGACACCGGCGAGATGTAACCCAACCCCAGACCGATACCGCCAATAACCCCGGAGCCGATCCACATCAGCCAGATCTGGTGGGTATAAACCCCCAGCGCCGAGATCAGCAGGCCACCGCACCAGCACAAAGCCGATACGACACCCGCCTTGCGCGGCCCGGCGTGTTCCAGCCAGCCGCCCCAGATCGCTGCCGAGCAACCGAGGAAGATGAAGAACAGGGTGTAGATCCAGCCGAGCATCGAGATCGGCCAGTCACATTGCGACGAGAAAACCTGCGAGATGAAGCTCATGTCCGGTGCGCAGGCCACTGCCTTGGTCACGCCCAGGGCTTTGGACAGCGGCAGCCAGAACACCGAGAAGCCGTAGGCCATGCCGATGCAGAGGTGGATGGCCAAAGCGGCCGGTGGAACCAGCCAACGGTTGAAACCGGGCTTGGCGATAATGCGTTCCTTGGACAGGAACGCGGGCTGATCGGCTTTGAGGCCGTCCGCCGTGATGCTCGTGGTCATTGTGTATCCCCCAATTATTAGTATGGTTCGCCAGCCACTCTTCACCCCCAGCCTTATGCGCACGCATGACTGTCTTTTTCAGGGTGAAGCTCCATTTTGGTGCGACATCACGTCGCAGAAGGACGGACGAACTGGCAGAGGTTACCATCTGTACGTGACAGAAAAACCAAAGTGATATCACCTTTCTGTAAGTCGTCTGTTCTCGTACCACTGAAGGAACCGCCATGCCGATCATTGTCGAGCCGCTGAACGAAGCCACTTATCAGGATCAGCAAGACCTGCAAAAGATTTACCGCGACGCCCCGGACTGGCTGTTCGCCCCGTTTTCCGGGGATGTGCAGCTGATCGAAGGCTGCCTGGGCGACGGTTCGCTGATCGCCGGACGCTTCAATGATCGACTGCTCGGTGCGGCCCGTTTGCAACGGCACCAGGACGTCTGGCACTTGTCCCAACTTTGCGTGCGAAAAATTACCCGTCGTCGAGGCGTTGCCGAGCGGATGGTGAACGAAGCGCAGAAGATGGCGTCGCAATCGGGCGCGACATTGCGTTTGCTTGCACCTGCCGGGCATCTCGAAGCACAAGCCCTGGCCGCCAAGCTGAAAGTGCCGCTGGATGTGTTGCCGGCGTGATCGCTGACCGGTCGTCCGCTTCGGAGCGCTATACTCCCCGGCTAAATTTCGAATTCGACTAACTACAAGGACTCGCCCATGAAAGCGTTCGGCAAAATCCTGGGTCTGGTGCTTCTCGGGCTGTTGCTGATCATTGTGGCGCTGGGCTTTGCCCTGACCCACCTCTTCGATCCCAACGACTATAAAGACGAGATTCGCCAGATTGCCCGCGACAAGGCCCACATCGAGCTGACGCTCAATGGCGATATCGGCTGGAGCCTGTTCCCGTGGCTCGGCCTGGAATTGCACGAAGCCAGTGTCGCGACCCTGGCCAAGCCCACCGAGCCGTTCGCCGACCTGCAGATGCTTGGCCTGTCCGTGCGCGTGCTGCCACTGCTGCGCCGCGAAGTGCAGATGAGTGACGTGCGCGTCGAAGGCCTGAACCTGCGCCTGAGCCGCGACAAAGATGGCCATGGCAACTGGGAAGACATTGGCAAGGCCCCGGCGCCAGCTACCCCGGCGGCCACGCCTGGCGAACCGGCTCCTGCGCCAGACACCACCGCCCAGGCGGAAAAACCGGCCCAGCCGATTCGCCTGGACATCGACAGCCTGACCGTCAACAACGCCCGCGTTGAATACAACGACGAGAAGACCGGCAAGCAGTTCAGCGCCGAAAGCATCCAGCTGAGTACCGGCCCGGTCCACGACTCGACCAACATTCCAGTCAAGCTCACCGCGTTCCTCGGCACCAATCAGCCGGTTTTGCGCGTACGCACCGAGCTCAATGGCGAGCTGCGTTTCGAACGCGCCTTGCAGCGCTACAAATTCGAAGACATGAAACTCTCCGGCGAAGTCGCCGGCGATCCGCTGCAAGGCAAGACCATGACCTTCGCCGCCCAAGGCCAGTTGCTGCTGGATAAAGCCGCGAACGTCGCCGAATGGACCGGCATCAAAATCTCCGCCAACCAATTGCGCGCATTGGGCGAACTGAAGGTCAACGACCTCGACAAGACGCCGCAAATCAGCGGCGGCATTTCGATCGCCCAGTTCGACCTGGCGAAATTCGTCGACAGCATCGGCCAGAAACTCCCGGTCATGGCCGAAGGCAGCCTGAGCAAGGTCGAGCTGGTCAGCCGTCTGGCGGGCACGCCTGCGAGCCTGTCGCTCGACAACATCAACCTGAAAGTCGACGACAGCAGCTTCAGCGGCCGCATCGCCGTCGAGGACTTCGCCAAGCAATCGCTGCGCGCAAACCTCAAGGCTGACACCTTCAACGTCGACCGTTACCTGCCGCCAAAATCCGCCGAAGCCAACAGCGCGACTCAAGTGCGCCAGGCCGAAGTCGCCAGCACAGAGGCCGATGCCATGGCAGGCGCCGGCAGCACACCGTTGCCCGCCGCACCGACCAAAACCGCATGGAGCACTGAACGCCTGTTGCCGGTTGAACGCTTGAGAAAACTCGACGTGGACGCCGACCTGACCTTCGGCCAGTTGACCCTCGACAAACTGCCGATCCAGAACGCAGCACTCAAGGCCACCGGCCAAGGCGGCCTGCTGACCCTGGAGAACCTGCGCGGCGATCTGTACGGCGGCAACTTCGAAGCCAAGGGCACTCTGGACGTGCGCCAGGAAGTGCCGGCGCTGAACATGCAGACCCGCATCACTAAAGTGCCGGTGGAAAAAATCCTCGAAAGCCAAGGGAAGAATCCACCAGTCCAAGGCCTGGTCACGCTCAACAGTGCGCTGACTGGCAGCGGCAATAGCCAGCAAGTGCTGATCGAGACCCTCAACGGCAATGCCAGCTTCGTCATCAACAACGGCGTGCTGCTCAATGCCAACCTCGAGCAACAGCTGTGCAAAGGCATCGCCACCCTGAACCGCAAATCCCTCAGCGGCGAGCCACGGGGCAAGGACACACCGTTCCAGGAGCTCAACGGCAACCTGACCTTCCGTAACGGCGTGGCGAGCAACCCGGATTTGAAAGTACGTATCCCGGGCATGACCGTGAAGGGTGATGGCGATGTCGACCTGCGGGTGCTGGGCATGGATTACCGCGTCGGCGTCATCGTCGAAGGCGACAAGAGCGACATGCCGGACCCGGCGTGCCAGGTTGGCGAGAAGTTCGTCGGCATCGAATGGCCGCTGCGCTGCCGTGGCCCGCTTGAGCTGGGCGCCAAGGCTTGCCGCCTCGATAACGAACGTATGGGCCAGGTCGCGAGCAAGCTGGCGGGCGAGCGGATCAGCGAAAAAATCGACGAGAAGCTTGGCGACAAGGTCAGCCCTGAACTGAAAGACGCGCTGAAGGGGCTGTTCAAGCGATGAGAGCCGAGCAGTTTTCATCGGCGGTGCTGGACTGGTACGACCGCCACGGCCGCCACGATTTGCCCTGGCAACAAGGCATCACGCCGTATCGAGTGTGGGTCTCGGAGATCATGTTGCAGCAAACCCAGGTCAGCACCGTGCTGAATTACTTCGACCGGTTCATGGCCTCGCTGCCGACGGTCGAGGCGCTGGCCGCTGCGCCGGAAGACGAAGTGCTGCACCTGTGGACCGGCCTCGGTTACTACACCCGCGCGCGTAATTTGCAGAAGACCGCGAAGATTGTCGTGGCCGAGTACGGTGGCGAGTTTCCCCGGGATGTCGAAAAGCTTGTCGAGTTGCCGGGGATCGGCCTGTCTACGGCCGGTGCTATCGCCAGCCTGAGCATGGGCCTGCGGGCGCCGATCCTCGACGGCAACGTCAAACGCGTGCTGGCGCGCTTTACCGCGCAAGAGGGTTATCCGGGCGAGCCGAAAGTCGCCAAGCAGCTGTGGGCGAACGCTGAGCGCTTTACGCCGCATGATCGGGTCAACGCCTACACCCAGGCTATGATGGATCTGGGCGCCACGCTTTGCACACGCAGCAAACCGAGCTGCCTGCTGTGTCCGCTGAAAAAGGGCTGCGAAGCCCACATGCTCGGCCTGGAAACCCGCTACCCGATCCCCAAGCCGCGCAAAACCGTGCCACAGAAGCGCACGTTGATGCCAATGCTCGCCAACGGCGAAGGCGCGATTCTGCTTTACCGCCGGCCCTCCACGGGCTTGTGGGGCGGTCTCTGGAGCCTGCCGGAACTCGACGACCTCAACGACCTGCAACATCTGGCCACGCAGCACTCACTGGAACTGGGCAACCAACAAGCGCTGCCGAGCCTGGTCCACACCTTCAGCCACTTCCAGTTGTCCATCGAACCCTGGCTGGTGCAGGTCCAGGATGCCGGCCATCACGTGGCCGAGGCCGACTGGCTCTGGTATAACCTCGCCACCCCGCCGCGCCTGGGCCTTGCCGCCCCGGTCAAGACCTTGCTCGAACGCGCGGCCGCCGTATTGAACGCAGGAGAGTCGTCATGACCCGCACCATCATGTGCCGCAAGTACAAAGAAGAATTGCCCGCCCTTGAGCGCGCTCCATTCCCGGGCGCCAAAGGTCAGGACATTTTTGACCACGTCTCGGCCAAGGCCTGGGCCGACTGGCAGAAACACCAGACCCTGCTGATCAACGAAAAACGCCTGAACATGATGAACGCCGAAGACCGCAAATACCTTCAGGGCGAGATGGACAAGTTCTTTTCCGGCGAGGAATACGCCAAGGCTGACGGCTACGTTCCGCCGGCTGAATAATCCCGTTTTATTGGGGGTCGGAACGTAAGCGACGGTAATAGTTAAATTTTTTTTGAAAACTTGCTTGACGACCCCCTGAAAAACCCGTTTAATGCGCCCCGTTGCCCAGATAGCTCAGTCGGTAGAGCAGGGGATTGAAAATCCCCGTGTCGGCGGTTCGATTCCGTCTCTGGGCACCAAATACCGAAAACCCTGAATCGCAAGATTCAGGGTTTTTTTATGCCTGGGATTTGATAACGACAATCCACCGCAGCACAGATGCCGGAAAAACAATCACTCTTTAGTACTCGGGCACGATGATGGCACCGTGCTATGATTTTGCCCGTGCATGGAATAAAGCCAACTGATCCCGATGCCCCCACATCCGAATCAGTCGATACAGGATAGAGACAGCGCAAGGAGTGCGTGCTTTTCACCCCTCCCCGCAAAACACTGCCCTTCCCTGTTCGACGACACGAAGCCAGCCTTCCAGGCACGCTCCCTTCTCGAAAGCCCTGAACATGGAACAGTTATGTCCGACATCAATGAACTGAAAGACAAGGTCAACACCAAAACCTTGAACATGGTCCTGCTGTCGATTGCGACCGCCGGGATCTACTTGCTGTTGTGGTTGTACAAGAGCAACCAGAAGATCAACGAAACGACGAAAATCAAAGTGGTCGACGACACTTACGTGATTTGGGTCGCTGTCTGCCTTGGCTGGAGCGGCGCGTTGTCGAACCTGGGCGACGTGTTGTTCGACTCGCTTTCCGGCATTCTGCTGATCGCATTGAACGCGCTGTACATCGTGTGGGCCTTCAAGGCAAAAAACGCGCTGTCGGAATACGCTCTCAACGAGCACAAAATCGACTTGCGCATGAACGGGTTCTATACGTTCTTCCTGAACATTTTTTACGTGAATTACTGCATCAACGACTTGCCTGAAGAACAGCGCAAACAACTGATCCTGCGCGGCCAGACGACGCAAGCCTGATCAATCGGCGGGCGGCAGTCTCGAAGGACTGCCACCGTCACTCATCACCCTTCCAGTTGAACACCAGATTACGCACACCAGCGCTGTCGACATCTGTCGTGTCGCGCTTTGCCTCACCGTTACGGGTGGCGACGACGGTGTACTTGCCAGCCGGTAACTGTACATATACCAAAGGCCCTGCCTGACTGAGTGTCAGCACTGATTGCCCTTGAGCACTCTGAATAACCAATTCCACGTCCGGCACATATTTGCCCTCCGGCCCAATGGAAAAGGTCATGTGCAGGTTGTAGCCGGTCGTTTGCTGAATGGCCTTCGCTTCATCCTCGCCAATACCGCCGGACAAATAGGTAATCCCGTCCTGTTCCTGCCGCTGAATCTGCACGCCTGAACTGTCGATGGGCTCGAGGCTCGCAGCCCACGACGTGGCTGGAAACATCAATACGCCAATAGCGACGATGGGCAACATGAGTGAATGGAGGTACTTCATGATGACGACTCCTGGGCTTCACAGCGCCCTCCTGGTCCTTCACTTTTGATTTGCCGGGCGATGTCCAAGTTTTAGATTGATTCGACCTTGAGATCACTGCGAAATGGACTACGCCTTGTATTCCTCAAACACGCGCAGCCGTCGGCACGATCCTGCAAAACGAATCCGGCATTTCCTGCGGATTTCCCGGCCACGCCCTGCATCGCCACCCTGCCCTCTCTTGGCATTCTCTTTCGCCTGTTCCTCCAGCCGCGGAAGACTTCATGAGCATCGTCAAAACCGAAAACACTCAAGACCCACAACTTGCCTCTCTGGTGGGAAACCTTGGAGAACTGATACGTCAGGCACGCCAGAAGGTGTTGCGAGCGGTCGATACCGTTCAGGTGCAAACCTGCTGGCAGATTGGAAGGCATATTGTCGAGTTTGAGCAGGAGGGGGCTCGGCGGGCGGCATACGGCAAGCGCTTGCTTCCAACACTGGCCAAAACTCTTACTACGCAATTTGGAAAAGGTTTTGATGAACGCAACCTGCGCTATATGCGGGACTTTTATCAGACCTTTCCAATTTGGGACGCAGTGCGTTCCGAATTGAGCTGGACCCACTACCGCAGGCTACTGCGTGTCGATAATGAACACGCCCGTCACTGGTACATGAACGAATCTGCCATACAAAACTGGTCATCCCGCGCCCTGGAACGCCAGATCAACACCCTGTACTACGAACGTTTGTTAGCAAGTCGCGACCGCCCCGCCGTCAAACAGGAAGCCGCAACCAACATCCAGAAAATGAACGCACACCCTAGAGATTTCATCAGGGATCCGGTAATGCTGGAATTTCTGGGCCTGACCCAGGAAACCGATCTCGAACAAGCACTGATCCAGCAGCTTCAAGCCTTCCTGCTTGAACTGGGCAAAGGCTTTGCCTTCATCGCCCGCCAACAACGCATCAGCACCGACAGCAAAGACTTCTACATCGACCTGGTGTTCTACATCTACCTGCTCAATTGCTTCGTTATCTTCGATCTAAAGCGCGGCGAACTGACCCACCAGGATGTCGGCCAGATGGACATGTACGTGCGGATGTACGACGACCTCAAACGCGGACCGGAAGACGGCCCTACCGTCGGCATCATTCTCTGCGCGCAAAAAGATGAGTCGGTGGTGCGCTATTCAGTACTGGAAGGCAATGAGCAACTGTTCGCCAGCAAGTACAAACTAGTGCTGCCGAGCGAAGAGGAACTGCGTGCAGAACTGGATCGAGAACGGGCGGCAATCGAGGAGCGACTGCTTGATCTGACCCCCTGATAAATACGGGCTGATTGTTCACAGGCGGTGTGAGGACTATCGTTGGCAACTACCCGCAAAGGTCCAAAGCCGATGAATTTGCAGGACATGCCTTCACTGGCGCCGACTCAGATCGAATTGCCGCTGACCACCGACACCGCTGGAGAACCGTTCAAGGAGCCCGCCGCAGACGCCTTCATCCTCGGCGGCTTCACTTGGCGGCACGCCTCTCAGGACCGCGCGCGCCCGGTCGTCGTGATCAACGCAGCCACCTCGGTTCGTTGCCGGCACTATTCGCGTTTCGCCGACTATCTGTTCACCAATGATTTCGATGTCATCACCTATGACTACCGCGGCATCGGCGAATCGCGGCCAACGTCGTTGAAAGGGCTGGAGGCGTCCTGGTCTGATTGGGGCGTGCTGGATTTCGAGGCGATGCTCAAGCGCGCTCAGCGCGAATTCCCTGGCCAGCCCATCGACGTGGTCGGCCACAGCTTTGGAGGCTGTGCAGCGGGCCTGGGAGCGTTTGGGCATTTGATTCGGCACTTGGTGACGGTCGGCGCGCAATTCGCGTACTGGCGCGACTATGCGCCCACCCATCGCTGGCGGATGTTCGGCAAGTGGCACGTGGTGATGCCGTTGATGACCCTGCTTTACGGCTACTTCCCCGGCAAACGTCTCGGCTGGCTGGAGGACACGCCCGCCGCAGTGGTTCGCGACTGGAGCACGCCCACTGCGCGCTACGAAACGCGGCCCAGCGGTCGTGTCATGCACGCAAAAACCGGCCGGCTTCCCTTTGCATCAGTCACCGCAAAAACCCTGGCCATCAGCATCAGCGACGATCCTTACGGTACGATCGCCGCCATTGAACGCCTGCTCGGCTACTTCACCGGCAGCACAAACACCCACCTGCGAATCGCCCCGGAAGACATCGGCGAAAAAGAAGTCGGACATTTCGCCTTTTTTCGCAGCGCATACCAAGCCACACTATGGCCCATTGCATTGTCCTGGTTGCAGACCGGCGAACTGGCCACCGATACACCGGGGCGGCAAGTGCCACGCAACTGATTGACCCGCCCCTCTCACCGAATGACGGAATTTCACCCATGGCATCCGCCAACAAGCAGAACAAACGCGCTTCCCGCGCCAAGGCAAAGGCCAAGCAAAACCGCACCCAGCGGGCTGCCGCGCCGGTCGAGCTGGACCCGAACGATGATCGCATCGACTTCGAATCGGTGGACCTGACCGAACTGTTCAAGAAAATGATCGATGCCGAAAAAACCAGCCAGCAAGCGATGTGCTTGGCCTTCCTCGAAGACCCGCTGCTGGAACTGGTGTACGAGCAGGAAGGCGAAGAAGGCGCGATGGATTTCATCCTCGCTGCGCTGATCGAATATCGCCAATGGTCCACCGAGGCCGATGAAGCCGGCGCCCTGGCGTGGATCGAATCACCGGCCTTCCAGGCTGACTACGTCGCGGCGTCCGACGTCATTGCGGCCCAAACCCAACAGAAAGCGAACTGAATTTAATGGCATCCCTGAACAAGCAGCAAAAACGCGCCAAGCGGGCCAAGATCAAAGCCAGACAGATCAACATCCACGGCCGCAAACCCGCCGCGCTGGACGATGACCTGGGTGAAATCGGCGAGCCGATTCCGGAATACACGCTGGCAATGTTCAGCAAAATGCGCGACGCCGAAGCCATCAGCCGCAACGACATGCTGCTGGCCCTGTTGTCGGACCTCGCCGGGATCATCAGCGACCATCCAGAACTGCTGGACATGGAAAACGCCGACAACGAAGCCATGGCCGCCACTCACCTGGCCGCCGACATGCTGATCGACTACCGCATGTGGGCCGACGGCATGGACCGCGATGCCGCTCAAGCCTGGCTGACCGATCCGCAATTCATCACTGATTTTGGCGATGCGCTGGACAGCTATCGTCAGTCACTGGATGCGCAGGAAGAAAAGAGCGAATAAACCCTCGCCCTTGAAAGCAAAAACGGCCGCTTGTCATCACTGACAGCGGCCGTTTTTTTATGTCCATTTCCAAAGCTCATCGACCTCTCGTCATCGGGCAGGTATATCCCATTGACATATCCCAATAGAGATCTATTCTCTGGACTCAGACGCCCGTAAAAACGCAGGAGGCCACAATGGAACAGACTACCCTTTTCATGAGCAATCGAAGCCAGGCTGTCCGTCTGCCGAAAGCTGTGGCGATGCCAAGTGACGTCAAACGGGTCAACGTATTTGCCATCGGTCGGGCTCGCATCATTACGCCTGCAGACGAGACATGGGATAGCTGGTTCGATGGAGATAACGTCAGCCCAGATTTTATGACTGATCGCCAACAACCCGCTGATCAGGAGCGTGAGTCGTTCTGATGATCAAGTTCATGCTCGATACCAATATCTGCATCTTCACCATCAAGAACAAACCGCAAATAGTCAGAGAAGCTTTCAACTTGCATGACGGACAGTTATGCATCAGCGCGATTACGCTGATGGAGTTGATCTACGGTGCCGAAAAATCAGCGACCCCCGAAAAGAACATCGCCGTAATTGAAAGTTTCATAGCCCGCCTTGAAGTTTTCCCTTTCGACAATGAAGCAGCTGCGCATACCGGAATGATCCGGTCCGAGCTAGCGAAGGCCGGAACGCCCATTGGTCCCTATGACCAAATGATTGCCGGACATGCGCGCTCACGAGGGTTAATTGTCGTCACCAACAATCTGCGTGAGTTCGAACGGGTGCCAGGATTACGTGTAGAGGATTGGGTTCATCCCGATTGAATCGAATAAAGCTAACGAAAAAAAACGGCCGCTTGTCATCACTGACAGCGGCCGTTTTTTTCACACCTGACTTACAACAATCAGGCAGCAACACCTTCCAGACGCGGAATTTCAATACCGATCTTGGCGCTGGCATAGCTCAGATCGCCTTTGGCGATGGATTGAGCCTTGTAACCGGCACCGATCAGGTCCTGCACGTACAGCTTGTTGTAGATGAACATGAACACAAGGTTGCTGAGGCTGAACGTGAAGCAGGCCACCACGAACATGATCGCCGCCCACTTGAAATCACCACGGAACAAGGCCGGGAAAAAGCCAAAGAAAAATACGGTCCACGAGAAGCCGATTGGCGCTTCTTTCATGGCACCGGTGTTAGGGTTTTTGAACACAACCGATGTAAACGCCATGCCTGACTCCTTGATGCCCCAATGGGTTGGCTGAATGGCCGGGCTAGCTCCATGCAGCGCTATAAACGGCAAGCACACGCAAATGCATCTGTGACTTGCGTCAGATGAGGAGCAGGCAAGAAAGGGTCGGGGGCTTTAGCCAGAAAGGCTGGGGGCGTCGAACAATCCGTGTCCTGAAACTCCATCGCATCCCGCAACAGCGAGATACACATTCGACGAGAAGGCTACTATCTAGCCATCATCGTGTCCATCAGGTAACCGCTCGATAACTCGCCTGAATGAAAGCAAAAACGACCGCGATCATTTCTGATGGCGGTCGTTTGTGTGGTTCAACAGCGGTCGGCTTGAGTCAAACCACTCAGCGCGCTACCGCTGCGATCAGCTTCTCGTTGCGACGACGGCGGGCCACAAACAAGCCCGCAGCCACGACCAACAAGCTCAGCAGACCGGTCGCGAGGATCTCCACGCGATGGGCTTCCTGGAACAGCATGATGGTCAGGGCGACGACGATGAAGATGATCACCGCGTAGGTCAGGACTGGGAACAGCCACATGCTGAAGACGATTTTTTCACCGCGAGCCATGCGCTGTTTGCGCATACGCAGTTGCGAAATCGCGATCACCAGGTACACCAGCAGCGCGATGGCGCCAGAACTGGCCAGCAGGAATTCGAACACCGCAGCCGGGGCCACGTAGTTGGCGAACACGGCAAGGAACGCTGCGCCAGTGGACAACATGACAGCCCAGTACGGCGTGCCGCTTTTGTTGGTGCGCTGGGAAACGGCCGGTGCGTCACCGCGCTTGCCCAGGGAGAACATCATGCGTGATGCGGTGTATAGGGCCGAGTTCAGGCAGCTGGTTACCGCGACCAGCACCACGATGTCGACGATCAGCTTGGCATTCGGGATGCCCATGCGCTCAAGCACGGTCTGGTAGGAACCGACAGCCGCCAGCACCGGGTCATTCCATGGCACCAGGGCCACGACGATGAAGATCGACACGAGGTAGAACAAGCCGATCCGCCAGATCACCGAGTTGGTGGCCTTGGAGATCTGCTGGCCTGGGTTCTTCGATTCCGCGGCCGCGATGGTCACGATCTCGGTGCCCATGAAGGAAAACATGGTAGTCAGAATGGCTCCGAGTACCGCGCCCATGCCGTTCGGCAGGAAGCCCTGGGTGTCGAACAGATGGGAAACGCCGCTGACCTGGCTGTTCGGCAAGAAGCCGAAGATCGCCATGATGCCGAGGCCAATGAAGCCGATGATCGCGATGACTTTGACCAGGGCGAACCAGAATTCGAACTCACCGTAGTTCTTCACGCTGAACAGGTTGGTCACTGTCAGCAGCAAGGTGATAACCAGGGTGAAAGCCCAGATCGCCACGTTGGGGAACCAGGCATGCAGGATGGTCGCGGCGGCGTTGGCTTCCAGCGGGATCACCAATACCCAGAACCACCAGTACAACCAGCCAATGGTGAAACCGGCCCAGTGACCGATCGCGCGATCGGCGTAGGTCGAAAAGGAGCCTGTATCTGGCGACGCAACAGCCATCTCGCCGAGCATGCGCATGACCAGAACCACCAGAGCACCGGCGGCAGCGTAAGCCAACAGAACAGCCGGACCGGCGGCGGCGATGGCATGGCCCGAGCCGACGAACAGCCCTGCGCCGATAACCCCGGCGATCGACAACATGGTCACGTGACGCGGTTTGAGCCCCTGTTCGAGGCCATTGGAACTTGGGGTACTGCTCATTGAAACTACCTTTGTAAGGGAAAGCGGTGTGCATCCATCCCGTCCGGCGTTCCTTCTCGTAAAAAGAAACCAACAGGGCGTTCCATATTCTGCACGCAATAATTGCGCCAAAATGTTTCAAACTCCCGAAGCACGGGGCCTGTGGCGTGACCGGACAGTCATCGCAAGTCCTTGAGATTAATGGCAATTCGCCAGAGCGTTACCCTGCGACCCACTTTGGGAACGAACCAGCGCACCAGAAACACACCCGAAAATGTCACGACGCACAATAAAAGTGCAGATCAGGAACGTTTGGCCGGTTAGCGCTTCCAACACCCCGTCAAAGCTGGCAACATCGCGCCCTTTTTTACGCGACACCCACGGGGCAGCTGGTTCAAACGGCTGTTCGGTTGATAGCAGCGCGACAGTCTGCTGTACCGATGCGACAACCTGCCACATGCCACCCGTTTACCGCCCGTAGCGCTGTTGGCTGCCATTCGAACGCTATGCTAGCTTGGCCGCCTCGCCAGGAAGGCCAACCAACAGCAGGAGCGAAACACTATGAGGAACGCACATGGCTGAGGCCACGCCCGCGCTTGAAATCCGCAACTTGCACAAACGCTACGGACAGCTTGAGGTGCTCAAAGGCATCTCGCTGACCGCCCGCGACGGCGACGTGATCTCGATCCTGGGTTCTTCCGGCTCCGGCAAGTCCACGTTCCTGCGTTGCATCAACCTGCTGGAAAACCCGCACCAGGGCCAGATCCTGGTGGCCGGCGAAGAACTCAAGCTCAAAGCCGCCAAGAACGGCGAACTGGTCGCTGCCGACGGCAAGCAGATCAACCGTCTGCGCAGCGAGATTGGTTTTGTATTTCAAAACTTTAATCTTTGGCCGCACATGAGCGTGCTCGACAACATCATCGAGGCGCCGCGCCGGGTGCTCGGCCAGAGCAAGGCCGAAGCCATCGAAGTCGCCGAAGCCTTGCTGGCTAAGGTCGGCATCGCTGATAAACGCCACGCCTATCCGGCGCAACTGTCCGGCGGCCAGCAACAACGCGCCGCCATCGCCCGCACGCTGGCGATGCAGCCGAAGGTGATTCTGTTTGACGAACCCACCTCCGCCCTTGACCCGGAAATGGTCCAGGAAGTACTTAATGTCATCCGCGCATTGGCCGAGGAAGGCCGCACCATGCTGTTGGTCACCCATGAAATGGGCTTCGCCCGTCAGGTGTCCAGCGAGGTGGTGTTCCTCCACCAGGGCCTGGTAGAAGAGCAAGGATCGCCACAGCAGGTGTTCGAAAACCCGCTTTCGGCGCGCTGCAAACAATTCATGTCCAGCAACCGCTAACGGAGCTACCCGCATGCAGAACTACAAAAAAATCTTCCTGGCGGCCGCCGTCACCCTGGCGTTCAGCGCCGGTGCCGCCGCCGAAACCTTGAAGATGGGCATCGAAGCGGCCTACCCGCCGTTCAACAACAAAGATGCCAGTGGCAATGTCGTCGGCTTCGACAAAGAAATCGGCGACGCCCTGTGCGCCAAGATGAAAGTCGACTGCACCGTGGTCACGTCCGACTGGGACGGCATCATCCCGGCCCTGAACGCCAAGAAGTTCGACTTCCTGATCTCCTCGATGTCGATCACCGACGAGCGCAAGCAAGCGGTGGACTTCACCGAACCGTACTACTCGAACAAACTGCAGTTCATCGCGCCGAAAGACAAAGAGTTCAAAACCGACAAGGATTCCCTGCAGGGCAAAGTGATCGGCGCACAACGTGCGACCCTCGCCGGCACCTGGATGGAAGACAACATGCCCGGCGTTGAAGTCAAACTCTACGACACTCAGGAAAACGCTTACCTCGACCTGACTTCCGGTCGTCTGGACGGCATCCTGGCGGACAAGTACGTCAACTATGAGTGGCTGAAAAGCGACGCCGGTCGTTCGTATGAATTCAAGGGTGACCCGGTGGAAGAAAGCGACAAGATCGGTATCGCTGTGCGTAAAGGCGACACCCTGCGCGCGAGGCTGAACCTTGCCTTGAAAGAAATCGTCGAGGACGGCACTTACAAGAAGATCAACGACAAGTACTTCCCGTTCAGCATCTATTGATTCTGACTTGCCTGGCTGGCGCCGCTCTCTGACGGCGCCAGCCCCTGGCATTGCCTGCTGCACATTGAAAAGAAATCCATGACTATCGATCTCTACGGATTCGGCCCGGCGCTCGCCGCTGGCGCGCTGATGACTGTGAAACTGGCACTCTCGGCCTTGTGCCTGGGGCTGGTGCTCGGTCTGCTCGGCGCCTTGGCCAAGACTTCCCCGTACAAGCCGCTGCAGTGGCTTGGCGGTACGTATTCGACCCTGGTGCGCGGCATCCCTGAATTGCTCTGGGTGCTGTTGATCTACTTCGGTACGGTCAACCTGATGCGTGCACTGGGCGAGTTCTTCGGCAATCCCGACCTCGAACTCAACGCCTTCGCCGCTGGCGTGATTGCGCTGGGGCTGTGCTTTGGCGCCTACGCCACGGAAGTGTTCCGCGGTGCGATTCTGGCGATTCCCAAAGGTCACCGTGAAGCGGGCGTAGCCCTGGGCCTGTCGAAATTCCGCATCTTTACCCGGTTGATCATGCCGCAGATGTGGCGCATCGCCCTGCCCGGCCTGGGCAACCTGTTCATGATCCTGATGAAAGACACCGCGCTGGTGTCGGTGATCGGCCTGGAAGAAATCATGCGCCATGCGCAAATCGGCGTGACCGTGTCCAAACAGCCGTTCACCTTCTATATGGTGGCCGCGTTCATGTACCTGGGCCTGACCATTTTGGCCATGACCGGTATGCACTTCATGGAAAAACGCGCCGCTCGCGGCTTCGCGAGGAGCACCCAATGAACTGGGAAGTCATCATCAAGTGGCTGCCGAAACTGGCCCAAGGCGCGACGCTGACCCTGGAACTGGTGGCCATCGCCGTCATCGCCGGGTTGCTGCTGGCCATTCCGCTGGGCATCGCGCGCTCTTCGCGCCTGTGGTGGGTGCGGGCATTCCCCTACGGCTACATCTTCTTTTTCCGCGGCACGCCGTTGCTGGTTCAGTTGTTCCTGGTCTATTACGGCCTGGCGCAGTTTGACGCGGTTCGTAACAGCTCGATGTGGCCGTACCTGCGCGATCCGTTCTGGTGCGCCACGGCAACCATGACCCTGCACACGGCAGCCTACATTGCCGAGATCCTGCGCGGCGCGATTCAAGCGATTCCGCCGGGCGAGATCGAAGCCGCACGCGCCTTGGGCATGTCCAAAGCCAAGGCACTGTTCTACATCATCCTGCCCCGTGCCGCGCGCATCGGCCTGCCGGCCTACAGCAACGAAGTGATCCTGATGCTCAAGGCCAGCGCGCTGGCCAGCACCGTGACCCTGCTGGAACTGACCGGCATGGCCCGCACCATCATTGCCCGGACCTACCTGCCGGTGGAGATCTTCTTCGCCGCGGGCATGTTCTACCTGCTGATGGCTTACGTGCTGGTTCGCGGCTTCAAGCTGCTGGAGCGCTGGCTGCGCGTCGATGCCTGCCAAGGGCGTTGATTCCCACGTGCTGACGGGCGACGCCTTACTCGCCCGTTTCCTGGCGCTGGATGCTTTTCTGATTGAGCATCAGGCGTTGTGGAAACCTCGTCCGTTTACTCATCTGCAGCTTCCTTGGGAAGCGTCTTACCCGGAACTGGCGATTTGGCTACGCGGGCGGTCGTTGGAAGAGGCGGAAAGCAGTCATAACCAACCTGGTTTGCTGAATGCGCCGGAGCCGTTTGCTTCGTTGGCGGCGCTGTCCCTTGAGTTGAGTTCGGTGGGTGAGTTGCCAGCGCATACGCTGGGAGCGGCCGGGCATCGATTGAATGTCGATGTGCCGGGGCGTAAATGGCAGCAGATTGAGGCCTTTGCCGGCTGCTTGTCGTTTGCCTCGCCGCCGAAGCATTGGCTGGATTGGTGTTCGGGCAAGGGCCACTTAGGTCGGCGTTTATTGCAAACCGGGCAACAACTGACATGCCTGGAATACGACCCGGCGCTGGTTGCCAGTGGTCAGGCACTCAGCCAACGTCATCACTTGCATGCGCTGCATGTCGAACAGGATGTACTCGCGGTGGATGCTGCGGCTATGTTGAATGCCGATCACACGCCAGTAGCGCTGCACGCCTGCGGGGATCTGCATGTTCGGTTGATGCAGCTTGCCAGTGCGGCAGGCTGCAAACAATTGGCCATCGCGCCCTGCTGCTATAACCGGATCAGTCTTCCTGCGTACCAAGCGCTTTCTCCGGCCGGTTTGCGATCCGACCTACAACTCTCGCTCGACGATCTCTCGCTGCCGATGAGCGAAACCGTCACCGCCGGGGCTCGCGTCCGACGCCAGCGCGATACCTCCATGGCCCGGCGCTTGGGTTTCGACCTGTTGCAACGGCAACTGCGCGGCATTGACGACTACCTGCCAACCCCTTCCTTGCCCAGTACCTGGCTGGACAAATCCTTTGCCGACTACTGCCATCATCTGGCCGAGCTGAAAGAGTTATCCACAGTCGGCCCGCAAGATTGGTCCGCACTCGAAGCCGCTGGCTGGCAACGACTCGCCGAAGTACGCAACCTGGAACTGCTGCGCGGCCTTTTCCGACGCCCGCTGGAGCTTTGGCTGGTACTCGATCGGGCTCTTTTCCTGGCCGATCAGGGCTACACCGTTCGCCTCGGCACCTTCTGCAAAACCCCGCTCACGCCGCGCAACTGCCTGCTTCTTGCCGAACGTCCATAAAAAGCCACAGCCTGTGGATAACTCTGTTGATTAAATTATCGTGGATCCAATATAAGCAGCTGTTTCAGGGGTGAAACGCTACTGTTCAATTTTCGTACACATGATAAAAAACCGAGAAAAACAGGCATTTGCGCACAAATGAGAACGGGTCCACAAAAAAGTCATGAGCGCCGTTTCTGAGTACGCCCGTTGTGCATAAGCATCAGACGAAAACGACATAACCGCCGAAACCCGGTCGCGCTCGGCGGAAAATTGCGTGCCGCGACCACCCTTGTTATACAGGCAGACAGGAGCGCCAACAGCGCGCCGAAGAACAAGAAATCTCTGACAGACAGGAAGCCACAGTGACGTTCATTTCTTACGCACAGAATTTCGAAGACATACGCCTGTGGCGCGCCCTCAAAACCGTGGAAGACGGCTTCTACATCGACGTCGGCGCCAACCACCCCACCCACGACTCCGTGACCAAAGCTTTCTATGACCGTGGCTGGACTGGCATCAATGTCGAACCGATGCCCATTTACTACGACGCCCTGTGCCAGGAACGCCCCAACGACACCAACCTGCAATGCGTGGCCGGCGAAAGCGCCGACGACCTGACCTTCTATGGCATCGCCGGTACCGGCCTCTCGACACTGGACCCGGCGATGGCGCAAATGCACAAAGACGCCGGCATGGACGTGCGCAGCCAAACCGTCCAGTCCCGCACCCTGACCTCCATCTGCGAAGAACACGCCCAAGGCCGCGAGATTCACTTCCTGAAAATCGACGTCGAAGGCCACGAAGAAACCGTCCTGCGCGGCATGGACTTCACCCAATGGCGTCCGTGGATCATCCTCATCGAAACCCCGTGGGACCGCGACCAAGTCTGGGAAACCCTCGTCACCGGCGCCGGCTACCACTCCATCCTGTTCGACGGCATCAACACTTACTACCTCGCCGAAGAACACCTGAACCTCAAACCCGCCTTCGACATCCCGCCGTGCAACCTGGACGAGTTCCAGTTCTGTAAAGGCCACAACTTCAGCCACCCCGTCAGCGACGCCGAACACCAGCTCGCCGCCGCTGTGCAACGCGCCGAACAGGCCGAAGCGCAGCTGCGAGCGATGCAAAACAGCCGCACCTGGAAAGCTCTTCAGAAACTCAAGAAAACCCTGCTCCGCGCCTGACTTGAAGGCTGCGTAAAAATAGTCTGAATTCAGGGGTTTACAGAACCAATCCAATCGCTATAATCTTCGCCCTAACACGCCGGTATAGCTCAGTTGGTAGAGCAACTGACTTGTAATCAGTAGGTCCCGGGTTCGACTCCTGGTGCCGGCACCATACAAAACAAAGCCCCTGCAGAAATGCAGGGGCTTTGTTGTTTCTGGAACGTCCACTTTTCGTCCACACACTGGAACCTGTGGGAGATTCTATGTTGCCCGGCAACCCTGAATTCTCAGGCTGACAGGTATTCGCTCTGATTTTTCATCAGGGCAAATGCCACTCGACAGAGCTTTCGGGCCAAGGCAACCAAGGCCTGGGTTTTCGAGAAGCCTCTAGCCAGGTATGCCTCGTAAAACGGCCTCCATTTAGGCGAGCGACACGCCGCCATTGCGGCGTTGTACGCCAAACGACGAACCTCCGGATCTCCTTTTTTGGTCAGGTACCGCTGCCCATTCTTCTTGCCGGAGTCTTCGACTGCCAAGTCCATTCCCAGGAATGCGATGAACGCATCGCTGTTCGCAAAATCGCCCCGCATAAAGGTCGTCGCCAACCCGGTTGCGGTCAGTTCCCCAACGCCTTCGATGGCTTTGCAGCGATCAATATTCGCCTCAATTCCCGCCTCTTTGCTGACCTTGCGCAGCAGTTTCTGAATCGCCTGATCCGCTTGCTTGAACGCCTTCTGCTGAGCGACCTGCACTTTCTTCAACAAGGGTTCATTGGCCCAACTCAACATCAGCCCAGCATGGTTCTGGATCAGCGTTGCACGTCTGTGAAGCAGGCTTTTCAGCGAGCTGTAGGCCTTGGGTGGCGGGCTCCAGACCCGCAGTTTGCTTTGTTCATTCTCCAGGTAACGCGCCAGCAAACGCGCATCGCAGGGATCGTTCTTGGCTCGTTGGCCAACGCCACGGCGGTAATGACTCACGCGATAAGCATCCACCACGTAGACCTGATGACCCATCTCATGGGCCAGCTCTACCGTGTCCAAGTGGTAGATGTTGGTGGCTTCAACGGCGATAGCGCTTTGGGCAGGCAGGGTTTTAAGCCAACGCTTGAGGGCGGTTCGATCGTTCTTGATGTCTTGAATGATTTGCAGGTCGGTGCGATAGACAGCAATTTGGGCCTTGGCGATATCGATACCAACAACCGTCTGCGAAGTAAGGATTGTCATGACGAATCCTCGGAGCTAGGGTTTAAGTGCTTGTTGGGGTCTACCGTTGCGCTGGCTTGTCTCTATCGTCGGTTTACCGATGAATTCCTTATCGGCGCTTTGGGTAGAAGGGGCGGGACGAGAAGTCTCCCACAGTCTGTACTGGTCAGAGTCAGAATCGAGTCTGTAGTCCCACCCACCCCTTCAAGTCTAAACATACAAGCGAGCCTGCTCGCGATGAGTCCGTCAAACCCAACGACGCTCTACTGACCAAGACAAAAGCTGCTTTTCCAAGATACTTGCGTGCGGAATCGATGCATCCAATTCTGGTACCGCGCATCTACATACCTCACCGAAACGATGAGCGGTTACGGTTGAAAATCAGTGAGGCGGCATAATGACAGCAGTGCTTATGCACAACCTGCCATTTCTCTCCGCCGTTGCGAGCCCCTTTGTAATGAACACCGAACGACGTTACTCGATCATCCTGGAGCACAGCGCCGAGGTGCTGCTTGAACATGCACCCATGGCGCAGATAGAGGCATTTTGGGACGCCAACGATACCCGCTACTTCGGGTTGCGCATGGAGGACGAGCACAGTGCACACGCACGAGTGATTGTTACGGACGAAGTCCCCGACGAAGAAGACGTGGCGCTTTTCTGACTGTAGCGAATGGAATCACTCGCCTCCTACGAGAGGAGGGGGGCGCCCAAATGATTTTCAGATCTATTGCCGACACCACAAAACAAAGCCCTCGTAGAAATACGAGGGCTTTGTTGTTTCTGGGTTCTGGATTTTTATACACCGGCCATCAATCACTCAAACTCCGTAGAAACCGAAAGATGCTCCCAAGCATCAATTTCCCCCTGCAACTGCGCAATCTTTTCACGCACCAGCCTCACCGCATCCTTACCCAGCAACAAATGAACCGGCGGTTTTTCGGCAGCGACCAAGGTCAGCAACGCCTGCGCCGCTTTGTGCGGATCACCGGCCTGTTTGCCACTCTTCTCTTCCCGCGCCTTGCGCACCGGATCGAACACCGCGTCATAGTCACTCAAAGTGCGACCGGAGCGGATCATCGAGCGCCCCGCCCATTCGGTACGAAATGAGCCAGGTGCCACGGCGGTTACGTGAATGCCCAGGCTTTCGACTTCTTTAGCCAGCGCTTCGCTGATGCCTTCCAGTGCGAATTTGCTGCCGCTGTAGTAAGCGATGCCCGGTAACGTGATGAAGCCGGCCATGGAGGTGATGTTGACGATATGCCCGCTACGCCGTTCGCGCATGCCGGGCAGCACCGCTTTCATCATTGCCACCGCGCCAAACACATTGACGTCGAACTGGCGCTGCATTTCAGTCAGCGGCGACTCTTCGAGAATGCCTTCATGACCATAGCCCGCGTTGTTCACCAACACGTCGATTTGCCCCACCTCGCGCAGGACTTCGGCCACCAACGGCTCGATGGCCGGAAAATCGGTGACGTCGAGCACGATCGCTTTAGCTCGATGGGCGTCCAGCGCTTCGAACGCGGCACGCTCGGATTCGCGCCGCACCGTGCCAACCACCGTGTGCCCCGCCGCCAGCGCTGCTTGCGAAAAGGCCAGGCCGAAACCTGAACTGACGCCGGTGATCAGGAAAACCTTGTGAACGTGGGTGTTCATGCTGCGTTCTCCAATAAAAACGCCGTCGATAGTGATCGACGGCGCTGTGGACAAGTCAACGAGGTCTTAGTGACCAGCGCTCTGACCGCCATCGACGTGCAGGATTTCGCCGGTGACGAAGTTGGCATTATCCAGATACACAACCGCTTGAGCGATGTCGCTGATGTCGCCCATGTGGCCGACCGGGTGCAGACTGCCCAGCGCTGCATGGGTTTCTTCGCCGTGCATCGGGGTCTTGATGATGCCAGGGGAAACCGCATTCACCCGAATCCCGCGCTTGGCGTACTCAATCGCCAAGGACTTGGTCGCAGAGTTCAAACCACCCTTAGTCAGCGAGGCCAATACCGACGGCACACCGTCAATTGCGTGATCTGTCAGGCTGGTGGTGATGTTGACGACGTGGCCTTTGCCTTGTTTTTCCATCTCGGTGATCGCGAGTTGGGTGATGTAGAAGAAACCATTCAGGTTCACAGACAGGACGTTGGCGTAGTCTTCGGCGGTGTAAGCGGTGAACGGCTTGGCGATGAAGATACCGGCGTTGTTGACCAGTGTGTCGATGCGGCCAAAACGTGCGATGGCTTCACGGATAACTTGTTGCGCGACTTCCGGATTGCCGATGTCGCCCGCCACGGTGAGGATGTCCGGGTCGGTGGACGGCTTGATCGAACGCGAAGTGGCGACGACTTTGTAATCCAGTTCGCGGAAGGCTTTGACCATGCCTGCGCCGAGACCTTGGGATGCGCCAGTGATAACGATGACTTTTTTCGAATTGCTCATGATGAACCTCTACTAATTAAGAATGGTTTGAAAAAGTAAGTAAAAATCAGGCTTCGGCGGGGGCCTTGGCCATTTGTCTCAGCACTTGTTCGTAGTACTCGACCGACTGCGAACCAGACACCAGGTGACGACCGTTCAGCACCATGGCCGGGACCGAGTTGATGCCGTGCTGGCGGTAAAACGCTTCAAGCTCACGCACTTCTTTGGCAAATGCGCCGGAGGCCAACACTTCTTGAGCAGACGCCGCATCCAGTCCCGCTTCAGCCGCCAGACGAACCAGCGTCTCGCGATCGCTCGGGTTCTGGCCGTCGGTGAAGTAAGCGCGGAGCAGGATTTTCTTGAGAGCGACCTGCCGCCCTTCCTGCAACGCCCACAACAGCAACCGATGTGCATCAAACGTGTTGTAGAAGTGGGTACGCTTCTCCAGATCGAACTTGAAACCCAGGGCCGCGCCACGTTCGATCTGCATCGCCTTGCCGGCGGCGACGTCTGCGGCGGTGCGTCCATATTTGCGCATCAAATGCTCGACCGCTTTTTCACCGACCGCCGGCATGTCCGGGTTCAACTCGAAAGGCTTGTAGGTCAGCTCCACCGAAATTTCACCGGCCACGTTCTCGATCGCCTGCTCCAGCGCCGTCGCACCCAAGGCACACCAAGGGCACACCACGTCGGAGATGAAATCGATGGAGACGGTCGCGGTCATGACTTGTCCTCCGCCTCAGCCAGCTGCTTTCGATACTGGGTGGTTGTGATGCCGGCGTAGCCCCAGTTATCGGTGTCGACTTCTTCGATCACGATGTGGGTCAGGTGCGGATCCTTCTTCAGGACGCGTTCCAGGGTTTCAGTGATTTCGGCGATCACCTGAGCTTTCTGCTCAGAGGTAACGCCATCGCGGGTGATGCGTACGCTTACGAAAGGCATGAGGAATCTCCAGTGACCTTCCCTTCGGAATGAATGGGTCGGCGTTGGAGCTCAATGTAGGGAGTTAGCTGGAGGGGATAAAGGTGGGGACGGGAACATCATTAGTTACTTGGTGTAATTTATTCCATCACGCGGACACAACCCGTTTGCCTTCAAAAGGATTCATCGGATAGCCTGCGTTTATCGAAAATTTTAGATAACTCAAAGGAGGGAGCCGTACATGGCAGTTCATTTTTTCGACAGCCCATTCCATGTCTCGCACGAAAAATCAGTCGCCAGCAAAATTGCTCTGAAGATGGAACTATCGATTTTCATCACTGATTGCATCAAGACCCTTGGCCTAAAACAGGGTGAGGCTGCAGCCAGGTTGAACGTGACCCAGTCGCGCATCTCAGAGCTCACCACTGGCAAGATCGAGAAATTCACAATCGATGCAATGATGGACATGCTGGATAAACTCGGCTTTCGCACCACGTTTACCTTACCGTCCAACGATGCTGGGGCAATGCCTCAGATCGTTATTTCATATGCTCGCGACCGCTAAATGTTGTGGGACTTTTCGGTAGGACTTGGCTACTTCTGATGTAGTACGCGTTGTTACGTGTCGCAATTTTTTACTTTTTGCGACACGTCTTTGGAACGTGTCGCCGCTGACGACATGTTGGCGAAACGTGTCGCCGAAATTGGATTTTTGCGACATGAGTCTATCGCAAGGGCGATTGCTACTTCTTGAATGCAAACAAACGGTGTTGCTTCGCAGATTTTTGGGGCCGCTGCGCAGCCCAGCGGGAGCAAGCTCCCTCGCCACGGAGGTGAGCGATCAAGCGACGTCTACTGTCTCCACAGTGATCTGCTTCAGCGCATAAAACGGTGCAAGCGCCGCCTCATCCGCGGTGGCACCGGTAATCAACCGCCACTCCCGCTCAATCGGCGTCCAGTGCTGCTGCCGGGCACGACCCAATTTGTCAGTGTCAGCGAGGACAACAATCTGCGCCGCTCGCTTGATGATGCATTCCTTGAGATACGCCTGCTGCGCACTCGCCTCACACAACCCAAACTCCGCAACCACGCCATCCGCACCCAGAAAGGCCTTATCGACACTCAACCGACTCAACGTCAGTTCCGCCAACGGCCCCAGCGTGCTCATGCTCGAACCGCGCAAATCACCGCCGATCAAAGTCAGCCGCACGCCCGGCGCATTGGCCAAGGTCATCACGGCGAGCAAATTGTTGGTCACTACATGCACGTCTTGTCGCGAGCAAAGATGATGGGCCAGCGCAGCACACGTGGTGCCGCCGTCGAGCAGCACGGTATCGCCATCCTGAACATGAGCGGCCGCAGCCTGGGCGATGGCGTCTTTCTGCTCCCACTGCGATGTCTTGCGCTCTTCAAGCGAAGCTTCCGGTTCGTGAACGCCGACAACTGAAGTGGCGCCGCCATAGGTCCGCACCAGATGCCGCTGTTTGGCGAGCATGGTCAGGTCGCGTCGCACCGTGGCTTCCGAGACTCCGAGTGCCGCGCTCAATTGCTCGACGTTGGCATCGCCAATGCGTACGAGATCGAGGATGGCGCGGTGGCGTTCGGAGGCTTTCATGGCGGGTCTCGTTGTGTGGACGGGGGTCGATCTTACACGACAGCACCCACGCGACTCATCCCCGTCGCGTGGCAAGCTCGGCGCCCTGGCGCAGCGCTTCGAGCAGGCTGCGTTCATCGGCGATGCCTTTGCCGGCGATATCGAAAGCCGTGCCGTGGTCGACCGAGGTACGGATCACGTCCAGACCCACGGTGACGTTTACGCCGGCTTCAAGTCCGAGCACTTTGACCGGGCCGTGACCCTGGTCGTGATACATCGCCACCACCAGATCGAAGTCGCCGCGTCCGGCGCGAAAGAACAGGGTGTCGGCGGGCAGTGGGCCGGTGACGTCGAGGCCGCGTTCCTGGAGCAGCTTCACCGCCGGGATGATTTTTTCTTCCTCTTCGCCGTAGCCGAACAAGCCGTTTTCACCGGCATGGGGGTTGATCCCGCACACGCCGATTCGCGGTCTGGCGATGCCGGCCTTGATCAGTGTCGCGTTACCTCGCTCGATGGTGCGCTGGACCAGGCCCGGCTCGATCTTGCGGATCGCGTCGATGATGCCGATGTGGGTCGTGACGTGAATCACGCGCAGTTGCGGCGCCACGAGCATCATCGACACTTCGTCGACGTTGGTCAGGTGCGCGAGCATTTCGGTGTGGCCAGGGTATTTGTGGCCGCCGGCGTGCAGCGCTTCCTTGTTCAGCGGCGCGGTGCAGATCGCATCGATCTGGCTGGCCTCGGCGAGTTGCACGGCGCGGGCGATGTATTGAAAAGCGGCGTCACCGGCGATGGGCGACAGTTCGCCGAACGGCAGGTCGTCGGGAATCAGGTCGAGGTCGATGCAGTCAATGGTGCCGGCTTCGTACAAGGCTTGGGAGGCGTCTTCGATGCGGCGTACTTTGGCGCTGCCACCAACGATGACGTTGGCCTGTTCGAGGCGGCGTGCATCGCCGATCACCAGGGGCCGGCATTGTTGGTAGACGATGTCATGAGTCAGGCTCTTGACGATGATTTCCGGGCCGACACCGGTGGCGTCGCCCATGGTGATGCCGATGATGGGCAGGTAGTTGCTCATAGTGTTCATTCGAGTCCTTGGATTCGTGTGCGTTGGGGCGGGGAGCGATCGGCGCAAGCGCTCAAGTGCTGCCACGCCGCATACAAAGCGTTGTCGGTGCCGAACGCGCCGGCCTTGGTGACGATGCCGGGGCGATGGCCCTGGCGGGAAACGGTCGGGCGGGCGAAGGCGACGCCGGCTTCGATTTCGGTCAGCAGTTGCAGGCTGTCGATGCCGACGGTGGTCAAGATGGCCCGCGCCGTCTCACCGCCCGTGGCGATCAGGCCGCCGACTCTGGCGAAGTGCGGTTCGACCAATACGGCCAGCATGGTTGAGAGTTGCGCGCCCTCCTGGGGATCGAACGCTTCATCGCGGCCGATGCGCAGCAGCAGGTCACTCCAGCCGTCCAATTGTTCGCCGATGCGCGATTGCCAGAGCGCCCAGTCGTCATGGGTTGTGCCTTGGCGAAGGACTTCTGGCGGGACAACCAATTCGCTGACGCCGCCTCGTTCTTTGAGCAAAGCGCACTGCCGCTCGCAGACGCCGGATAGGCTGCCGACGAGGATCAGAATCGGCGCCTGGCTTTTTCCCTGCGCTGTCGGTTCGCTGGCCGTGGAACGTACCTCAGAGAAATCAGGAAGGCTGGCAATTTCCCGTGCAAGGCCACCCGAACCGATCCAGAACAGCGGCTGCTCCATCGATGCGGTCAGCCGAGCGAGGGTCAGCAGATCGTCTTCAGTTTGCGCATCGACGATCAATGCCTGGGTGCCATTGCCGGCAATTTCAGCAATGTGCCGCTCGAGCGCTTTTTCGTTGCCGCGCAAGGTGTCTAGGTCAAGCTTCGCGGTGCTCAGGCCGGCGGCAACGAGCATCGCTTCAACATCCGCAGGACGGTCAGCGTTTTCCAGTTTCCAGGTATCTGTGGTTTCCAGCGGCTGACCGTTCACGAACACCCGACCGCCGCGCAGCGTACGCCCGGTGGCGGGGAACGCCGGGGCGACAATGGCCAGGCCGGCCAGCGGTTGCAGGGCGGCAACTTCGGCCGCCCAGTTGCCGCGTAGCGTTGAATCGATTTTCTTGTACAGCCGCTGCCCAGGTTGGTGCAGCGCCTTGAACGTGGCGACGGTGCGCTCGGCAGCCCGCGCCGGGGAGAGACGCCGAGTGTCCGTATCGGCGGCAATCACCTGAGCGTCGGCCTTGTCATTCAGAGGGTCGAGCGTGACGACGGTTTGCATCCCCACGCTCGCGAAACCGATGGCGCAATCCGCCGCGCCGGACAGATCGTCAGCGATGATCAGAATCCTCATCGCAACGCCTCCTGCTTTTGCGGCGCGATCTCCGGCTCGGGTATGACGACCGGGTTGCGCTGCTGCACGCGTTTGGCGACGGCGGCGGTGAGCAGCGGTGCGAGAATTGCAGTGACCACGACGCAGGCGGCTACCAGAATCGTCGCACTCTTGGCCGCTTCGGCGTACACCGGATTGGCCGCTGCAATCAGCGCCGGAACGGCGGCGGCATTCCCGGCAGTGGTGGCTGCGGCAACACCCGCGACGCCCGTGCCACCGGTCAAACGATCGGCGAAGAACAGCGGAATGCCGGTCAGCACAACCACCGCAACGCCCATGCCGAGACCCAACAAGCCGGCCTGCCAGACGTTATGCAAGTCCAGGCTGGCGCCGAGTGCCAGGGCGAAGAACGGGATCATCACTGGAACGGCCTTGGCCAGAAAGTCGCGCATGTCACGGTCGAGGTTACCCAACAGCATGCCGAGGGCCAGTGGCAGGATGCTGCCCACCAGCGTCGGCCACGGGAAGGCTGACAAGCCGGCAATGCCCAAAGTGACCATCGTCAGGAAAGGCCCGGACTCCAGGGACATGACCGAGTAGGCGCCGACATCTTCAGATCGACCGTATTGCCCCATCAGTGCCATGTACAAGCCGCCGTTGGTGTCGTTCATCGCGGCGACCACTGCAAGCGTCGATATACCGGCGAAGAGACCCGATGAAATCGGCTGCTCGCCGAGGAAATGCCCGAGCACAATGCCGATAAGCACGGCGATGCCGACTTTCGTGATGAGCAGCGTGCCGCCCTTTTTCAGCAGATAAGGCGTGGCCTTGATATTGATGCTCGCGCCCATGCAAACGTAGAACACCGCGAGGATGGGTAACGCCCCAGTGAACAGCGCATTGGTGAAGGAGCCGAAAAACTTTGGTGTGTCGGGAAGGAATGTAGCCACCAGCGAACCGATCAGCAGCGGGACAATCATCATGCCGCCAGGGATGCGTTCAATGGTGCGTTTGATAGGAATTTGGGCCACGAGGGTCTCCTTTTATAATTGTTTGGTAAGACGTTTATCACCTCGAAAACTGACTGGTTCGATCATTTTATGATTGATCCAGTCAAAATTATCTTAGGTGATCGTCCTGAATTGCGCAAACCAATCATTCAAATGATCGTTTTGATCATTTGTGAAGGAAGAAAACCTCGGAATGACATGCCCTCGCTGGCACAACGCCCATTGAAAGCAATTTCCGCGGCAATGCAATTTTTGTAGCAGCTGGCGCAGCCTGCGTCCGGCTGCGTAGCAGTCGTAAAACCTGAATTTGCGGTCTTCCTGAAACACCCATTGTCTGATTTTACGACTGCTGCGCAGCCGGACGCAGGCTGCGCCAGCTGCTACCCATCGCGTTACGGCTTAATTGGCTGGCATTAGTCTCTCAGGCTGCTTTTTTATTGGCGAAAAAAAGCCCCGAACCAGTCAGGGCTTTGCCTCCCGTTTCGCTTTCACCTCTGCATGTCCTCAATCGAGTCGAACTGCTGGCAAAATTCTCGTGCTTCTTTCGCAGGAAAAACCCCACAACGCAGTGAGTTTCAACAAAAAAAATGCCCAAACCTCCCGGTCCGAGCATTTTTTTGACCCCGATCACCCACCCCTCCCCAAAAACCTCGACTCTATGTAAGCCTCCAGCCATCGGACGCAGCATCATTTCGCTACTAAACTCGGGACAAGCGTGTTCATGTGCAGGATTATAGCCAGCACGTATCGCCCAACCGGCGGCCAGGTACTCAACAATAGCCAGCCCACTTTAGAGGGCATTACCCAATGGATAGCAGAACCTTACGCAACCTGATGCGCATTGTGCAGACCGGCTCTTTGTCGGCGGCGGCAGAGCATTCCTGTTTAACCGTGCAGGCGTTGGCCGCGCAGTTGAACAAGGTCGAAGAGCAGTTTGGTTTTCGGTTGTTTCGTCGCTCCAACAAGGGGTTGACCCTGACGACCCAGGGCACGGAACTCACGCCTTACATGGACAAGGTGTTGGTTGCCACGCGGCAACTGGAAGAAAAAGTCGCTGCGCTGAAGGTGCCGGGGCAGCGCACGCTCAAGGTGGCGCTGAACACGACGCTGTCGGCTGACTTCAATCGGCGAATGATCGGACGCCTGATCGAGGTGTTTCCCGACTATCAGCTGGAATTCAGCTACGCCGAGTCGATGGAAAACCTTAGTAAGCTGAAGAACGAAGACTTCGACCTGGCGGTGCTGATCGGTCCGCAGAAGCCGGGGCTGCCCAGCATCATCCTGCCCGAGGTCCAGGTGCAGGTGGTCGGTGCGCATTGCGGTCAGGAACATGATCCGCTGGTGTTGCTCGGCAACAAATTTCAGGTGCGCCCGGCGGACGATTGTCCGTATTCCCACAGCTTCCTGCGCTTTCTCGACGCAGGCCTGGGCAATTACGAGTCGGGCAAGCGGATGGTCTATTCGTGCAGCGAAACCCTGACGCTGTCGTTGATCACGCAGATGGACGGCCTCGGCATGGTCTCGCGGGATGCGGCCCAGCGTAATGGCCTGACGATTTTCCCCGGTTTCGAGGACGCCCTCGAAGTGCGGCTGGCGATCAATAATCCAGAGTTGTCGGGTCAGGCCTTGCACGATGTGGTCGACCTCCCGCTACATGAACGAGCCGAGCGCAATGTACGCAGCCGTTCCCACCGCAACGGAGAGAAAGAGGTTTTTGCTGAAATACGCACATAACAACGTCGGAATCGCGGCATAAAATTCCGGGCGATCGAGCTGCACGTGCTGATCCTTGATCAACAACGGCGTGAGGCTGATTGCAGCGACGATCGCCACCGGCAGGTATTCCAGCGCCCGGGCGACGAAGGGCGGCCAATGGTCGGTGCTCACTTGCAGCGGCAATGCGCGCGGCAGAAAGGTCACGGCCATCATCAGCACGACCACCAGAATCAGGAACGTTTGGTCAGGCATACACCCACCCCGCAGCCGACGAATGTGGCGATGAAGACGTTGAAAGGCGAACTGCCGACCAGGCTCAGTACGCCCATGCAGGCGACAGCGGCCAGTGCGGCGATGAGTTTATTACGCGTGTTGCACAGCGACACCAGCACGTAGAGCATCATCGCGGTCAGCGCGTAGTCGAGCTGATACTGGATCAAGTGCGCCGCGTACTGCGCGCAAATCGCCCCCAGCAAACCGCCGAGCACCCACGAAGTGTGGCAATACAGATTGAAACCGATCAGGTAGCGCACGTTGACGGGCGTGCCCTTGCCCAACTTGACGCTGTGGAAGGCAAACGACTCATCGGTCAGCCCGCCCGCGTAACACCAGCGCTCCATTCGACTGAGCCCCATCGCTTGCAACGCCTTGGCCATATAGACCGACATCAGCATGTGCCGCGCGTTGATCAGAAACGTGGTGAGGATGATAGTGGTGAGCGAAGCACCGCTGGAAATCAACGCCAGGGCGGCAAACTGCGAAGCGCCGGCATACACGAACAGGCACATGGCGACCGGCAGCCACACGGGCAACCCGGCATTCACCGCCATCAAACCGAACACAAACGACACCGTGAAGTAACCCGCAACCACCGGGCTGGCTTCGGCGAAGGTGCGCGAAGCATGCGGCTCGACCATCAGCGGCTGGCTGCTGGACGTCTCATTCATAGGTCCCTCTCAAATGTTCTTTCACCGCGCGGTTCGCAAAAACCCTGGGCACTCCAGAAGCGCTGGCCGGCAAGGTTAGCATCGTCGACAAACAGGAACATGCGCAGCACACCCACGCGTTTCATGTCCGAGGATGCCGCTTCAACCAGGCGTTGACCGACGCCCTGGCTGCGGTAATCCGGGCTCACGGCGAGGTGGTTGATCGTGCCGCGACTACCGAGCATTCCGCCCAACACTGCACCGACGATTTCGCCGCTGACATCCAGTGCGATAAACGCGGTGGTGGTTTTCTGCACCAGCACACCGCGCAGGCATTTGGCGTCCTGCCATTCACAGAAAGACACCTCTTCGAATTGTCGAAAGAAGCGTTCCAGGCGCTGTGCATCCTTGGCTGTCGTACGCCGCAGCATCACCGGTGCGGGGCACTCGGCGAGGCTGCTTACGGCGTTGTACTGTTCAGCGAACAATGTCAAAAGCGGTCCCGGGCCGCGAGAAAGAGATCGCCAGAATCTGCCGGTACGCCATGTCGTGAGAATGGGTATTGCGTGCCGGTGTCACGTAGTGACGCATGTCGCGATCGAGAAAGTAGGTGGTGTCGAGGATTTCCTGATACGTCGTCGAGGCCAGGTGTTCCTGGTTTTCGGTGTCGTACAAACGGCTCTCTGCCCCTTCAACGTTATTGCGTCCCCAGAAGTGCACGCCGCTGAACGGATAACCGTCGCAGTGAATCCCTTCCGGGGTGATTTCCAGTTGTTTGCCCGGCTTGATCTCGATGCGGATCTGATGAATCTGGCATTGCCAGATTTCGTCGTGCAACTCAGGTGGCAAAACGTTTTTGTACACTTCGAAGTCGGTGTCGATCAGGCTGCGCATCACCGGCGAACTGATGATTTCATCGGAGAAATCCTGGAAGTGCCGAACCATCCCGCCCACGTAGCTGTTGTTCGCCTTGGACTGAACATAGGCGCGGTGTTCCAGTTGCTTGAGGTCGCGCGTGACCGGGTTGTATTCGAAATCGCTGTAGCGGCGATAACGCATGCCCGCTTCGGCCTGACCGTAGTAACTGTCCGGCTCCATGTTTTCCCAACTTCTGGTCAATCTGACGAAATCGTTGAAATGACCGAAGAGATTGAAGTCAGCACCCCGGACGTTGGCATATTTGTCACGCCGTAGAAATTCGCCCACTTCTTTGTTCAAAACGATCATTTTAAAAATCTCCGTGCATTTAGCTGCCTAATCTAGAGAGCACAGGATTTACGTCCATGAGAAAGAATTTGAGGCATATCAAGCGCTGTTTGAAACGGAGGATGACGTTGCTTTAATTCGACTTTTTACGATCGAAAATGGCCGTTTTATGCGTTTTTCGATGGTTGTCAGGCAAAAAAAACCCCGAGCCATTCGGGGTTTTTCAGCGAGTGTTGAACACTCAATCGATCATCAGAAGATGTTGATCGGGTAATCCACAAACACACGCACTTCGTTACCGCTGACGTTGTACTCGCTGGATTTCTGCGAGACACGCAGGATCGAGCTGCGCAGTTTCACGCTCAGGTCTTTGGCCGGGCCGCTTTGCACGACGTACTTGAACTGGTTGAAGATTTCGCGCTCGGTGCCGCCTTCGCTGGTGGACGTGGTGATGTTGTCACCGCGCACATAAGCGAAGTTGTAGCTCAGCCCCGGAATACCGAAGGTGCTGAAGTCCAGACCGTAGCCCAACTGCCAGCTGCGCTCGTCTTCGGCGTTGAAGTCGGACCAGTAGGAGTTCGCCAGGTAGATGGTGTTGCCGCCGTCACCAACACGACCTTGACCCTTCTGGTAACCGCCGTAGGCGTAGCCCAGGTTGCTGTCGCCAGTGCTGCGCTGGTGAGCGAGGGTGAACGAGTGCGGGCCGGTGGCGAAAGTCGCAGCCAGGCTCCAGATTTTGTTGTCGTCGCCGGTAGCGCCGCTTTCGCGGACGTAGGCATCATCCAGCTTGGTGCGGTAGCCGTTGAAGTCCAGGGTCAGGGACTGATCCTTGTCGATCGGGAACACGTAGTTGGCGTTCACGTATTGCTTCTTCAACACGTCTTCGACGTCGGAGGCGTACACCGCAGCCTTGAATTGTTCGGTGAACTGGTAGCTACCGCCCAACACGTTGATCGACTTCAGGCCGCCACTGTCACGGCCTTCAGCGCTTTTGCGCGATTCGGCGGTGAAGCGACCGGCGTTCAGCTCCAGGCCTTTGATCTCCCGGGAGGTGATCAAAGTGCCGGTGTAGCTTTCTGGCAGCAGGCGCACGTTGTCGTAGCTCAGCACCGGCAGAGCCGGCATCTGGTCGCCGTAGGTCAGCGTGGTGCTGGAGAGACGGAATTTGACCGCTGCGCCGCCCTTCGACAGGTCGTCAGCCGCGTTGCCGCTGTCGCCCTTTTTAAAGAAGTCGATGCCTTGTGCGCCGGTGCGACCCTTGCCGCCATCCAGGCGCAATGCGTACAGACCGAAAGCATCCACACCGACACCGACCGTGCCTTGGGTGAAGCCGGACGAGAACGTGCCGATGGCCGCTTGGCCCCATTCGGCTTTGTCCGCACGACCGTCTTTGTAATCACGATTGATGTAGGCGTTGCGCAGCAGCACTTTGAGGCTGCTGTCTTCAACAAATCCCTTGGATTCGGCCTGGTCGTTAGCCATGGCCTGTGTAGCGCTCAACATCCCCAGAGCGATCAGGCTGATTCGCTTATTCAACATTTTGTTCTTTTCCTTATTACCGGTTGATACGCGCTGTGTCGAACGGCTGAAACGGCGCTATCGCACTCTTTTTTCACCCCAAAACAAAAAGGCCCGCCCACGAGAAAAACGTGGCGGGCCTTTTTATTGTTTTATGAGTCATGGCGGTTAGCCACAGGCGTTGAACGAATGCTAGCCGCGCCCAGAACACCGTGTCAATTTGATGAATCGTCTAACGATAGGCTGAAAACGTCTAAGCGAACTGAGCAAGCCAGGTTGCAAAGGCCTGCGGATTGCCGAGCCATGGGCTGACATCGACCAGCGTGAATTGGCCATTTTGCTCAAGGGCCAGCGTTGGAAAACCCTGTCCGCCGATTCTGGCCAACAAGGCGCGACTGCTCTTGATGTGCTGATCGGTATCGGCACTGTTGAAAGCGGCCTCAAAAGGTTGATGTTTCAGGCCTATGTCCTTTGCCAGTTCAAACAAAACCGCGTGATCGGCGATGCGCCGACCTTCCACGTAATGAGCCGTCTGCAAACGCCCCAGCAATTCAAGCCCGCGCCCCGCCACCTCTTCGGCGGCCAACACTGCCGCAATCGGCGGTGTGGAATCGAACACAGCGGTGTCATCGCGCAACAGCCCATCGAAATACGCTTCGCCAAATGGCTGGCCGGTGTACTCGGCGATGCGGCGGTCGTGGGGCATCACGTAGTTGCGCAACTGTGGTGAAACGGTTTGACGGTTGGCGCCGCTCATCATTCCGCCACCGTGGGCGATCACCGGCAACACGTCCTGGGCGGCTTGCACCAGCGGTTTGGCGCCGTAGCACCAGCCGCATAAAGGGTCGTAAATATAGTGAAGGATCATAGGGGGGCCATCAGGAAAATTCGATGCCGGCAGACTAATCCTCGGACCGTTGCGGAAAAACGCTGGAATGACTTTCAGTCTGTTTCAGGAATCGGGCGAATTCCCTCACCGAGACCCCGCAGCAATCTCGACACAACTCGAAACAATCAAACAACGGTGCTTTTCAAGAATAATTAACGAAAGTAAATAGCAAGCATTACCATTCGCACCCTTGAATTCTTCAACCCTTTCGGATGCGCTTCAGATGCCTGCCCCCTTCCGCCTTACGCCCGTCACCCTTGGGCTTTCTGCTTTTCTGTCTGCCGGTTTCACCTGCGCCGCGACCACCGTTTTACCCGAAACCTCGATCAGTGCCGAAGCAGAAGTCGACGATCCGCGAGTGAAGGAAACCAGCACCGCAACCCGCACCGCGACACCGGTACGCTACGTGCCACAGGCCATCGATTCGATGAAAACTTCGAATGTCTCGGATTACGGCACCAATGACCTGGGCACCGCGTTGAGTGGCATCCCCAACGTCAGCAGCGGCGCCGACACCCGTTTCGACAGCCTGCGCATCCGCGGTTTCGACGCCAGCAACGACTTCTACCTCGATGGCATTCGTGACGACAGCCAATACGTGCGCGACTTGCACAACATCGAGCGCATCGAAGTACTCAAGGGCCCGGCGGCCGTTCTGTACGGTCGTGGCAGCCAGGGCGGGATCGTCAACCGGGTCAGCAAACTGCCCGAGTTCGGCCGTCGTTCGACCCTCGAAGCCCAAGGCGGCAGCGATGACTTGCGCAGCCTTTATGCTGACCTCAGCACCGATCCGTCCGAGAACATCAGTCTGCGCCTGAATATGGGCAACATGGATCAGAACAGCTTCCGCGATGGTGTCAGCGGCAATCGCCAACTGTTCGCGCCGTCGATGAGCTGGCAACTGACGCCGGACCTGAACTGGCTGGTGCAGTACGAATACAGCCGCTACAACCGAACGCCGGATCGCGGCATCCCCGGCGTCAACGGACGCCCGGCAGACGTAGGACGCGATACGACCTATGGCAGCGAGCACGATTTCATCGACGACAAATCGCAATCCCTGCGTTCCAAACTCAGCTATGAACTCAGCGACAACTGGCAGCTGCGCCACACACTGGGCGTGTTCAAGCTCGACAGCGATTTCGACAACACGTATTTGACTGGTTACTCCCCGGCCACCAACAAGGTCACGCGTCAGCATTGGCAGCAGGACCTGACAACCCGCAACGTCTATAACAACGTCGAACTGGAAGGAGGTTTCGACACCTTCGGCCTGGAGCATCGTTTGCTGACCGGTATCGAGATCGGCAGCCAGCGCCGCGATCCGACCTTGTACAACGCGGCCACTTCCGGGCCGGGCAGCTCGCCGGTGCCGGCGCTGGACCTGTACAACCCGAATCGCGATCTGCGTCATACCGGGCGCATGCAGGTGTCCAGCGACAACCACACGGAAGTCGAAAGCCGTGCGGTGTACGTACAGGATCAATTGCGCCTGAACGACCAATGGCAATTGCTGGCCGGTCTGCGCTACGACACCTTCGACATCGAATCGACCAACAAGCTGCGCAACATTTCCGAAGACCGTGACAGTCACAGCACCAGCCCGCGTGTAGGCTTGGTCTGGACGCCGCTGCAGAATCACTCGTTCTATGCGTCCTGGACCAAGACATTCTCGCCAGTGGGCGGCGGCTTGATCGGCATCACCCCGGGTGTTGCCGGTAATAGCAACGACTTGAGCCCCGAGCTGACCAAGCAGAAGGAAATCGGCGTGAAGAGCGACTGGCTCGACGACCGCCTGAGCACCACCCTCGCGATCTACGAACTGGAACTCTACAACCGTCGCACCAGCGATCCGCTCAACCCGACCATCACGTTGCTCTCGGGCCTGCAACGTTCCCGCGGGATCGAGCTGACCGGCACCGGCAAAATCGCCGGCAACTGGTACGTGCGCGGTGGCGTCGGCGTGCAAGACGCGACGGTCGAGAAGGACAACAACGGCTTTGAAGGCAAACGCATCAGCAACGTGGCCAAGCACAACGGCAGCCTGTTCCTGACCTGGAAACCGGAAATGGGCTGGTATGCGGAAACCGGGTTGACCCTGGTCGGCCAGCGTTATGCCGATAACCTCAACACCGTCGTGCTGCCGGGTTATGGCCGTTGGGATGCACTGGCCGGGTTCCGGCAGAAGGACTGGGACTTGCGCGCGGCGCTGAACAACATCAGCGACAAGACCTATTACTCGTCGGCCACCAGCGCCGCACAGATACAACCAGGCGAACCGCGTAGCCTGGTGGTGACTGGCACCTATAGCTTCTAAACACCACAGGATGTCCACACCAACCCCCTGTGGGAGCGGGCTTGCTCGCGAATACGGTGGTTCAGTCAACATAGATGCTGAATGATCTACCGCAATTCGCGAGCAAGCCCGCTCCCACAGGGGGTTGGTGGTGACCAAAAGTCTGTATTTCAAAAAACCATCGCCCATAAAAAAGCGCCGCCCTCCCGGCAGCGCTTTTATCAATCCTTTGTTTATTCTTCTTATCCTTCCATCACATCCCACAACGCTTCCAGTTCCGCCTCGCTGAATAAACCAGCGGGGTAACGCTCGATCATCATCCGGCGCGGATCAGGTTCTCTGATCTGACGCGTTCCATTGGACTTCAACCAGTGCGCAAGAACCTGGAGCGATTCGCTATTGACTGCCAGGGGATGCAATGCCCGCTCGCTCACTACGTTCATTTCGGCGTTCATTTCGGCGCTCTCTCCCGGTTTGTGAGCGGCTAACTTATCCAAGGTTTATGACAGAACATCGAAGTCCTCCCCCTCCCTGTTTCACCCCATGCCAGATACAAGAGCTGTGCCAATGTTTCTCAAGTGTCGACAAGCGGATACAAAGAAGCCCGCAGTCCTTTCGGGCTGCGGGCTTCTTGATGAACGGCGGGGATAAACCTGTGCCTGGGTGGTTTTTCAACCGGTTCAGGCTGTTACAACCCCACTCACTCCTTGTGCGGCGCCGGCTGTTGTTGGGTAAGGCAGTGGATGTTACCGCCCCCCAGTAACAGTTCGCGGCCCGGCACCATCACCACTTCATGCTGCGGGAACAGCGTCTGCAGAATCTCTTTCGCAGGACCGTCCAATGGGTCGTCGAAGCTCGGCGCGATAATCCCGCCGTTGACGATCAGAAAGTTCACGTAAGAACCGGCCAGACGCACGCTCGGATTACGTTCCTGAGTTCCGTCCACCGGGTCCACACCGGCGCACTCTTCCTCGGTCGCGTACAGCGGCCCCGGGATCGGCATCTTGTGCACCGTGAATGGGCGACCCTTGGCATCGGTGCTGCTTTCCAGCACTTTCATCGCCGCCTGGCAGCGCGGGTAGTTCGGGTCCTGCGGGTCATCGGTCCAGGCCAGCAATACTTCGCCCGGACGCACGTAGCAGCAGAAGTTATCCACATGGCCGTCGGTTTCGTCGTTGAACAAACCGTCCGGCAGCCAGATGATTTTATCCACAGCCAGGTTGGCGCTGAGCACCGCTTCGATGTCTGCACGGTTCAGGTGAGGATTGCGATTGCGGTTGAGCAGGCATTCTTCGGTGGTGATCAGAGTGCCTTCGCCATCGACGTGGATCGAACCACCTTCGAGCACGAAGCCTTCGGTGCGGTAGCGCTGGCTGCGCTCGATCTCAAGGATCTTGCCGCCCACCTGCGAGTCACGGTTCCATGGCGAGTACAAGCCGCCATCGAAACCGCCCCACGAGTTGAAGTCCCAATTCACGCCACGGACTTCGCCGCTGTTATTGATGACGAATGTCGGGCCGGTGTCGCGAACCCAGGCGTCATCGCTGGACATCTCAACCACACGAATATTCGGCACGTCGAGACGGGCACGGGCGTTTTCGTATTGGCCGGCGGATACCGCCACGGTCACCGGTTCGAAGCGGGCGATGGCTTTGGCCACGGCCACGTGCGCGGCTTGTGCGGGTTTGCCGCCCAGGCGCCAGTTGTCCGGGCGCTCCGGCCAGATCATCCAGGTCTGGGTTTGTGGCGCCCACTCGGCGGGCATGTAGAAGCCGTCGGCGCGCGGGGTGCTGTTTAAAGTGGTCATGCGATCAGGACTCCAGGGAACCGTCGAGGGTTTTGATCGCATTGTATAGGTTCGGACGACGATCACGGAACGAACCCCACGCACTGCGAATGTGCTCCAGTTCGTCGAGGTCGAAGCTGTGGACCAGCACGCCTTCCTCGGTCTTGTCGAGCTCCTGGACCTTCTCGCCAAACTGGTTGGCGATGAACGACGAGCCGTAGAACGTGATGTCGTAGCCGTCCTGTTCTTCATTGCCGATGCGGTTGCTGGCGATCACTGGCATCAGGTTGGCGCCGGCATGGCCCTGTTGCACGCGCTGCCAATGGTCACGGGAGGAAATGGTCTTGTCATGCGGCTCGCTGCCGATCGCGGTCGGGTAGAACAGGATCTCCGCGCCGAGCAACGCCATGCTGCGGGCGCATTCCGGGAACCACTGATCCCAGCAGATGCCCACGCCGATTTTCGCGTAACGGGTGTTCCAGACTTTGAAACCGGTATCGCCCGGGTTGAAGTAATACTTTTCGTGGTAGCCCGGGCCGTCCGGGATGTGGCTTTTACGATAAATCCCGAGGTTGCTGCCGTCGGCATCAATGATCGCGATGCTGTTGAAACGCGCGCGGCCGGCCAGTTCGTAGAAGCTGATCGGCAGCACCACTTGCAGTTCCTTGGCGACTTTCTGGAAATGCTTGATGGCGACGTTGTCTTCAACCGTCGTGGCCAGTTGCAGGTAATCCGGGTTCGGCTTCTGGCAGAAGTACGGCGCCTCGAACAGTTCCTGGATCAGGATGATCTGCGCGCCTTTGGCTGCAGCCTCACGGACCAGTTTCTCAGCGGTCTCGATGTTGGCTTCAAGGTCCCAGGAACAGGCCATCTGGGTGGCGGCGACGGTAACGATACGGCTCATGAATCATCTCCGGGCAAGTGCTTAACGTTGGCAGTGTCGACTTTATAGCCGATAAATATCGACTTTAAAAGCAAACAATCTTCCACCCGTCTATTTTTACGCACTTAAGCCCGATAACAATCGAACTACCACATCACCCCTGTGGGAGCGAGCCTGCTCGCGATGGCGGTTGAACATTTAACATGTGAATCGACTGATCCGCCGCTATCGCGAGCAGGCTCGCTCCCACAGGGATAGGTGTTTACAGGCCTTCCGCGAGGACTTTCGAGAGCATGTCGACAAAGAAATCCACACTCCGCCGCGAAGTCACCATCGGTGGTTTGATCTTGAGCACGTTCAGGTAATCCCCCGTCGGCTGAATGAAAATCCCCAACTCCCGCAAGCGATCACACAACGCCGCAGTTTCTTCAGTCGCCGGCTCCAGAGTCTCGCGATTGCGGATCAGCTCCACGCCCAGATAGAACCCGGAACCATGCACCGCGCCCACCAACGGATGAATATCGATCAACGCTTCAAGCCGCTCCTTGAAATACCCGCCTACCACCTGAGCATTTTCCCAGAGCTTTTCTTCTTCCATCACATCCAGCACCGCCATGCCGATCTGGCAACTGACCGGACTGCCGCCCGCCGACGAGAAGAAATACCCCTCAGCCTCCAGCGCCTCGGCGATTTCCCGGCGAGTGATCACCGCGCCCAGCGGCTGGCCGTTGCCCATGCCCTTGGCCATGGTGATGATGTCCGGCACCACGCCCTGCTCTTCGAAGCCCCAGAAGAAGTGACCCATGCGGCCGTAACCGACCTGCACTTCATCGGCGATACACACACCACCCTGCGCGCGAACCAGCGCATAGACCTGTTTCAGATAACCCGGTGGCAGCGAGATCCCGCCGGCATTGCCGTACACCGGCTCACAGATAAAACCGGCCAACTGGCGTTTCTGCTCGGCGATTTTTGCCAGGTTGTGTTCGACGCTGCGCACGTAGTCCGGTGCGCTGCCCGGGCCACGGAATTCGCCGCGATAGATATTCGGCGCGGTCACCGGATGCACCCAATCGGGACGGCTGCTCAAGGCTTTCGGGTTGTCGGCAATCGAGGTCGAGACCGCGTCCGCGCCCACCGTCCAGCCGTGATAGGCCTCCAGCACGCTGAGCATGTCGCGACCGCCGCTGTAGGCCCATGCCAGGCGGATCGCCAAGTCGTTGGCCTCGCTGCCGCTGTTGACCAGAAACACCCGGTCCATGCCCTCCGGCGATAACTTCAGCAAACGCTCGGAAAACTCGGCCACCGCGGCGTAGTTGAAGCGTGAGTTGGTGTTGAGCAACGACCACTGACGACTGGCCACAGCCGCCATGCGCGGATGACCGTGGCCGAGCACCGCGACGTTGTTGAGCATGTCGAGGTAGGAGCGGCCCTGCATGTCGATCAGGTGATTGCGCCAGCCGCGTTCGATGCGTGGCGGGTCGACGTAATAGTGCTTCTGCGTGCGCGCGAAACTGGCGTCGCGACGCGCCAGCAACGTCTGCGAATCGAGCTCTGCTTCAGCATCGCAAGCCAGTCCCAGCAGTGCCGCTGGTGACGGACACAACGCTTGCCAGGCCGCAGCGCGAGACGGTGTGCAAAACAACGGTGCATCGAACGAAGCGCCGCGGCTCAACTGCACGATCAATGGCCCGCTGACCGCGCCCAACACTTGGCCTTTGACCAGCGCCGCACCGACGTGCAGCGACGGCGTCACGCCCCACAACCGCACACTCAGTTGCGGACCGTCCAGTTGCAGCACACCCGCCGCCGGCTGATGAACCACGCCAGCAAATGGCGACTCGACCGCCGTGCCGTTGGGCACTCGCAACTCCACGTGCAACGGGCAAGTGTCGGGTTCAGCGGCACTGTCCGGTTGAGTGCGAGACAAACGATATTGACCATAACGGCTGGCCGCCAGGCCGTGCGCCGCAGCCGCTTCAGTCAGCAAACGCTGATCAACGCCCTCCTGCTCCCAGTTACCGGCTTCAAAATGCGGGCTCAGCACGCCCAGATCGATCAAGGCAAATTCACGCCCGACCAGGCTCGGCAGCAATGGCGCGAAACCTTCGCTGCCAATGCTCGGCAGCGTCTGGCCGACTGACGTCAGAATCGCCGCTTCCATCAATACCAGCGGCAACGACGTGGCCACGCGGAAGATCTCCCACTCGTGGGTCAGGTTGTCGCGGCTGTAATCATTGCCCGGATCAATGCTGACCTGCTGTTCGCCGCTCAGCACCAGCACCGCCGCGCGCGCGACGATCAGCGGCCATAACGCCAACAATTCTTCATGGGTGAGCGGATTGACGGCGTGATACGCCTGAACCGCCGGCAAGATACAAAACGGATCGCCAGCGGCGTGGTGCAGCAATGCCGCGCAGGTAACCGACAGATCGGTAATGCGCCAGGTGCGGATCAGGTCGCCGAAATCAATCACGCCCTGCAACTGCCACTGGCGTTGCGAGTCGCGCTGCCAGACCACGTTGTCGTCAGTGATGTCCATGTGAATCGCCTGCACCGGCAGCTTTTCCACCAGCGGCTGCAAATGGCGCTCAGCACGTTCTGCGGCTTCGGCGATCAATTGGCGTTGCGCATCATCCTTGATCACCGGCAGCAAATGACCGATCAGCGTATTGGCGTGGCGGGCGTCCCATTGGAGAGTGCGCTCAAGGCCCGGATGCTCGAAAGCGGCCAGCGCCAGGTCCATTTCGCCACAAAGTCGACCGAAACCGGCCACCACCGAACCGGGCAGATGATCGAGGTGGGTCAGCGACTGGCCCTCAATGTAATCGAGCAGGCGCACATGCACGGCCTGACCGGCAACTTCCAGAGTGAGCAGGTCAGCGCCGTTTTTGGCAGGGATCACTCGCGGCACATGCACACTGGATTTTTCACCCAGATGCTTGAGCCCGGCATGCTGGGCTTGCAGTTCCAGCGCCGAATAGTCGCCCCGGCAGATTTTCAGGACAAAACGCCCCTCATCACTGTCGACCCGGAAGTTCAGGTCCTGCTGGCTGCCCAGGGCGTGCAACCTGCCGCTCAACCCGTAATGCCCCTCCAGCAGCTCTAGCGCTTGCTCCGCAGACACTTGCGGGCTGGGCAAACTGGCGCGGTGAATCAACGTGGCGAGCGGCATACAACGACCCCTGAAGTTTTATTAGGCGCTTATATCGCCACTGCTTGAGGCGATACGCAACCCCCCTTCAAACCAGCCGATCAATACCTTGCTGCTCCATGGGGTCTTTCCCGACCGAATGGATTGGAAGGGGTCGACCACATCGGCTAAAGATGATGAAGGCTTTCGCCCTTTAAGTCCGAGCGCCGAAAATTCGGCGAATTGATAATTAAACGTCCCCACTCGCACCGGCCGGCACTTTGCGCAAGAATGTCGGCCATCAACGCTAATTGCTGGAGAAAAAGACATGAATGTAGTCACCACCGACCTGCCCGGTGTTCTGATCATCGAACCCAAGGTATTTGGTGACGAGCGCGGCTTTTTCTATGAAAGCTTCAATGCCAGGGCTTTCGAAGAAGCGACGGGCCTAGCCACACAGTTTGTTCAGGACAACCATTCCCGCTCACGAAAAGGTGTACTGCGTGGCCTGCATTACCAACTGGAAAAAACCCAGGGCAAATTGGTGCGCGTCACCGCCGGTGAAGTGCTTGATGTGGCGGTGGACATTCGTCGCAGCTCGCCGCATTTCGGCAAATGGGTCGCCGTGCGCCTGTCCGCCGACAACCATCGCCAACTCTGGATCCCTGAAGGGTTCGCTCACGGGTTTGTGGTGCTGAGTGATTTTGCCGAGTTTCTTTACAAAACCACCGACTATTACACCCCGTCGGCGGAGCGCAGCATTCGTTGGGATGACCCGGACCTGGCCATTGACTGGCAGCTGGAGGAAGCTCCGCAATTGTCCGGCAAGGATCAGGCCGCTGCGTTCTTCAAGGACGCTGACGTCTTTTCCTGAATGTCTGTCTGAAACTTCGTTTGCGGGAACGACTTGACCCAAGGTGCGCAGACTGCGCCTTCAAGCCTAGGCATAATGCGCCTGTACTCACAGGCGCCCGATGCTCATGACTCCGACCCTCCCTCCCAGACCCCGCTGGCGCAGCCTCGCACTGCTTGCACTTTGCCTGGCGCCGTTGCTGTGGCCGCTGGAGCATCTGGCCGAGCGTTATTACCGCAGCGAGCTGGCCGGGCAGAACCGCCAGACCCTCGACCTGTACGTCGCCAACCTGCTGGGCACGCTGCACCGTTATGAAGTGTTGCCGCAGATTCTCGGCGACCTGCCAGCCCTGCGCGCGGTGCTCGGGGCACCGGACGACAGCGTCACCCAAGGCAATGCCAATCGCCTGTTGAAAAACATCAGCGCCCAGACCGGCGCCGAAGTCATGTACCTGATGGACACCACGGGCAAGACCCTCGCCGCCTCCAACTGGGACAAACACGACAGTTTCGTCGGCCGCAATTTTTCCTTCCGTCCGTATTTCAGCGAAGCCATGGCCGGGCGGCTCGGGCGCTTTTTCGGTTTAGGCACCACGTCGGCCAAACGCGGCTATTTCTTCGCCGCCGCTGTGCGCAACGGCGAGAAAATCATCGGCGTGCTGGTGGTCAAGGTCGACCTGGACCACACCGAAAGCCTGTGGGGCAAAACCCCGGAACAACTGCTGCTGACCGACCATAACGGCGTGGTCATCCTCACGTCGCGGCCAGAGTGGCGATTCCGCTCGACCCGACCCTTGAGCGAAGAAGAACGCAAAGCGATCACCGCGATTCAACCGTACCCGACCCGCGATCCGAAACCGTTGAGGCTCAACCCCAACGCCTGGCTGACTCAAACCCAGCAGATCGCAGAAACCGGCTGGAACGTCAGCATCCTCGCCCCGCGCACGCTGATTGATCGACCGGTGCGTACGGTCGTCGCCATTGGCGGCGCGACGTTGCTGGTGTTGATGCTGCTGCTCGGTCTGATGATGCAGCGTCGCCGCCATTACCTCGAACGCATTGCCTTCGAAGCCAAGGCCCGGCACGAACTGGAAGGCCGGGTCGCCGAGCGGACCAGCGACCTCGAAGGCCTAAACCGTCGACTGAAACAGGAAGTGCTGGAGCGCGAACACGCTCAGCAGGAACTGGTGCGCGCCCAGGACGATCTGGTGCAGGCCGGCAAGTTGTCGGCGCTGGGGACCATGTCGGCGAGCATCAGCCACGAATTGAATCAACCGCTCGCGGCCATTCGCAGCTACGCGGAAAACGCCGAGGTGCTGCTCGATCATCAGCGCACCGACGATGCCCGCGGCAACCTCAAGCTGATCAGCGAACTGACCGGGCGCATGGCATCGATCATCGCCCACTTGCGCGCCTTCGCCCGGCGCGATCGCCATGCGCCGGAAAGCGTCGCCCTGCAACCGGCGCTGGATGACGCGCTGGCGTTGCTGGCCAAGCGCCGGCGCAGCATGGAAGTCGAACTGATCCGCGATTTGCCGGCGGCCACATTGTGGGTCGAGGCCGGGGAAACCCGTCTGCGCCAGGTGCTCGGCAACTTGTTGGCGAACGCGCTGGACGCGCTGACCGAGAAAGGTCCGCCGCGTAAACTCTGGTTGAGTGCCCAATCCACCGCAGACGGCGTCACTCTGTACATTCGCGACAACGGCCCCGGCTTTTGCATGGAAGCCCTTGGTCGCGCCAGCGAGCCCTTCTACACCACCAAGACCCGCACCCAGGGGCTTGGCCTGGGGCTGGCGATTTGCGAAACCCTGATGCGCGCCTTCGGCGGTGAACTGTCGTTCGCCAACCACAAGGAAGGCGGCGCCCTGATTACCCTGAAGCTGCGCGCCGGCGCACCGGGTGTGAGCCTGCAACCGTCCGAGGACCGAAGTGCATGACCATCGATAACCGTGTCCAGGTCGTGCTGATCGACGACGATCCCCACCTGCGTCAGGCCCTGAGCCAGACGCTGGACCTGGCGGGCCTGAAAATCCTGCCACTGGCCGAAGCCAAAGGCTTGGCCGGGCAACTGGAGCGCGACTGGCCGGGCGTGGTGGTCAGCGACATTCGCATGCCGGGCATGGACGGCCTCGAACTGCTGACCGAACTGCATGCCCAGGACCCGGAGCTGCCAGTGCTGCTGATCACCGGCCACGGCGATGTGCCGCTGGCGGTGCAGGCCATGCGCGCCGGTGCTTATGACTTCCTGGAAAAACCTTTCGCCAGCGACGCGCTGCTCGACAGCGTGCGCCGCGCATTGGCTCTGCGCCGACTGGTGCTGGATAACCGCAGCCTGCGCCTGGCCCTGAGCGATCGCAATGAACTGAGCACCCGACTGGTCGGGCGATCGGCGCCGATGCTGCGCTTGCGCGAGCAAATTGGCGCGTTGGCGGCGACCAAGGCTGACGTGCTGATCCTCGGCGAAACCGGTGCCGGTAAAGAAGTCGTGGCCAGGGCGCTGCACGATTTGTCGAGCCGCCGTAACGGTCCTTTCGTGGCGATCAACGCTGGGGCTTTGGCTGAGTCGGTGGTGGAAAGCGAACTGTTCGGTCACGAGCCGGGCGCCTTCACCGGCGCGCAAAAGCGCCGCATCGGCAAGTTCGAATTCGCCAATGGCGGCACGCTGTTCCTCGATGAAATCGAAAGCATGAGCCTGGACGTGCAAGTGAAGTTGCTGCGATTGCTGCAGGAGCGCGTGGTCGAGCGCTTGGGTGGCAATCAGCTGATCCCGCTCGACATCCGTATCATCGCCGCGACCAAGGAAGACCTGCGCCAGTCAGCCGATCAAGGGCGCTTCCGTGCCGACTTGTATTACCGCCTGAACGTCGCGCCGCTGCGCATTCCGCCGTTGCGTGAACGCGGCGAAGATGCGCTGATGCTGTTCCAGCATTTCGCCGACGAAGCCAGCGCCCGTCACGGCTTGCCGCCCCATGAATTGCAACCGGGGCAACGAGCCCTGCTGCTGCGCCACAATTGGCCGGGTAACGTGCGCGAACTGCAAAACGCCGCCGAACGTTTCGCCCTGGGTCTGGAACTCGCGTTGGATAACAATACGCCCGAGGGGGCTGCAGGCATGACGGTCGAAGTGGTCGGCGGCGGTCTGAGCGAGCAGGTGGAAAACTTCGAAAAATCCTTGATTGCCGCCGAACTGGCGCGCTCTCACAGCTCGGTACGTAGCCTCGCCGAAGCCCTCGGCATTCCGCGCAAGACCCTGCACGACAAATTGCGCAAGCACGGGCTGAACTTCGCCGACGGTGGCGCCAGCAGCCACACCGACGAACTCGATTGAGCTACCGTCAAACCATCATCTCCAAACAAGAGGCCCCTGAATGAGCCGCGACAGTCGTCACCTGGAATCAGTCCTCCATCGCGATATCCCGTTGACCCGGGACATGGGCCTCAAAGTGCTCGACTGGCACGACCAGCAACTGCGCCTGCACATGCCGCTGGACGCCAACGTCAATCACAAAAGCACCATGTTCGGCGGCAGCCTGTATTGCGGCGCGGTGCTGGCCGGTTGGGGCTGGCTGCATTTGCGCTTGCATGAAGAGGGGATTGAAGGCGGGCACATCGTGATTCACGAAGGGCACATCACTTATCCGCTGCCGGTGACCATGGATGCGATTGCGATCTGTCAGGCACCGAGCGCGGCGGTGTGGAAGAAGTTTCTGGCGACGTATCAGCGATACGGACGTGCGCGGTTGGCGTTGCATTCGCGGATCGTCAATGCCGATAGCAATGACGATGCGGTGAGGTTTACCGGGCAGTACGTCCTCCACCGGTAAAGACACAAAACCTGTGGCGAGGGAGCTTGCTCCCGTTGGAGTGCGCAGCACTCCCATTCCTGTCACCACTGTTTTCCTGGTGTAATTGAGTTGCAGGTTTTGGGGCCGCTTCGCAGCCCAGCGGGAGCAAGCTCCCTCGCCACAGGCTTGGGTGAACTCAGGATCGAGCCAGTTCCAGTAACTTTTCTCGCCACGCAGCCTTCGCCGGCAGCGCCAAAAAGAACTCATTCAACAACGATTCCCGCGCCGGATAACAAAACGGCTTCCCGCTCAAATCCAGCACTTCACCGCCTGCCCCTTCCAGCACACCTTGAGCCGCCGCCGTGTCCCACTGCGACGTCGGCGCCAACCGCGGATAACAATCCGCCGCCCCTTCCGCCAGCAAACAAAATTTCAACGAACTGCCGATATTCGCCAGTTGCAGCTCACCCAGACTGGCGCTCAACCCGGCCAGCAAGCGTTCCTGCTCGGGGCTTGAATGCCGGCGGCTGGCGACCACGGTAAACGCCTCGCCCGCAGCAGGAACCTCGCGAACCTGAATCGGCAACGCCTCGGCGTCTTTATCACCACGCCACGCGCCCAGACCGGCGCCACCGACATAAAAGCGCCCGTTGGTCGGCATCGACACCACGCCAAACACCACCCGTCCCTGCTCGATCAGCGCGATATTGACGGTGAACTCTTCGCTGCCGGAGATGAACTCCTTGGTCCCGTCCAACGGATCGACCAGCCACCATCGCTGCCAGCCGGCACGCACGCTCTGGGGAATGTTAGCGTCCTCTTCCGACAGCACCGGAATACTCGGGTCCAGCGCCGTCAGCCCGTCCAGAATCAAATGGTGAGCGGCGAGGTCCGCCGCCGTCACCGGTGAATCGTCAGCCTTGGCGGTCACCGCCGTGCCGATGCGCCAGAACGGCAGAATCGCTTCGCCAGCCTTCAACGCCAGCTCAACCACCGGCGCCATCAATGGATGCGGAAAATTCATGGCAGAAACACCCCACGCTGAGTCAGCAGATCACGGGCCAGGTACAGCGCCGCCAAGGCACGGCCCTCCGTGAATCGCGGATTCTGCGCAAGGGCCGAGAGTTCGCGCAAGTTGATCTTGTCCACGCCCATCGGCTCGGGCTCGTCGCCTTCCAGGCTTTCTTCGTACAGGTCGGTGGCCAGCACCACCTGGATTTTCTGGCTCATGTAACCGGGCGACAACGACAACTCGGTCAGATGCTCCAGCTGCCGCGCACCATACCCGGCCTCTTCCTTGAGCTCGCGCTCGGCCGCCGCCAGCACGTCTTCGCCCGGCTCGATCAAGCCTTTGGGCAACGACAGCTCATAGGCATCGGTGCCGCCGCAATATTCCTCGACCAGCACGGCGTGATCCGCATCGAGCATCGCCACGATCATCACCGCGCCATACCCGGCGCCCTTGCCGACCAGGCGCTCGTAGGTGCGCTCCACGCCGTTGGAAAAGCGCAGTTTCAGCTCTTCGACGCAGAACAAGCGGCTGGTGGCGACGATCTCGCGGGCGAGTACGGTGGGTTTCTGGCGCATGAAAGGCTCCTTGGCGTAAGCGGGTTACTATACCCGGCCTATCCTGATTGTTGACCTCGGATATCTTTATTACCGCTGGAGAAGTTTTTTATGTCCCTGCTGCCCTGGCGCGACATCGACACCGTTCTGCTGGATATGGACGGCACGCTGCTGGACCTGCACTACGACAACCATTTCTGGATGGAGCACCTGCCTCAGCGTTACGCTGAGTTGCACGGGGTCAGCCGGGCCATGGCCGAGATGGAATTGCAGCCACTGTTCGAACGCAACGCCGGTCAGTTGCAATGGTATTGCCTGGATTTCTGGAGCGCCGAGCTGAAACTGCCGGTGCGTGAACTGAAGCTTGAAACCGCACACTTGATCGCCCTGCGCCCGGATGCGGATACGTTCCTGGCGGCGATCAAACAGGCCGGCAAGCGCGTGATGATGATCACCAATGCACACCGGGATTCGCTGTCATTGAAACTGGAACGGATTGAACTGGCGCCGTACTTCGAGCGGTTGATCAGCTCGCATGACTACGGTTTTCCCAAGGAGAATCCGCAGTTCTGGGAGGCGTTGCAGGCGGACATAGGTTTTGATCCGGCGCGCAGTCTGTTTATCGACGATACGTTGCCGATCCTGCGCAGTGCGCGCAGTTTTGGAGTGGCGCATTTGCTGGCGGTGAGTGAACCGGACAGTCGCAAAGGGCCGAAGGATACGGCGGAGTTTGCGGCGGCGGGGGATTATCGAGAGTTGATCGCCGGGCTCTGAGACCGAGTCGCTTCCATCGCGAGCAGGCTCGCTCCCACACGGGATCTCCTTCGTACACAAATACTGTGCTCACTGAAGATCTACTGTGGGAGCGAGCCTGCTCGCGATGGCGGTCTTGAGGCTTACTCAGGAATCCGCAACGACTGCCCCGGATAGATCTTGTCCGGATGCTTGAGCATCGGTTTGTTGGCCTCAAAGATTTTGTTGTACTTGTTGGCATCGCCATACACGCGCAGGGAAATCGCGCTGAGGGTGTCGCCCTTCACGACCGTCACAAACACCGCAGCCTTCGCAACCGGCCCAGTCACTGTAATCTGGTCATCCACACTACCGACACCGGCGATATTGCCTACGGCCAGCAGGATCTTTTCCTTCTCTTCCTGACTGCTGACTTCACCCGTCACGGTGACCTTGTCGCCATCCACCGTGGCCTGCACATTCGGGTTACCCAGGCCGACCTTGTTGATGTGTTCCTTCAACTGCTCACTGGCATTGGCGTTGCCCGGTGTCAGTAGATCGATAAGTTTTTCGCCTGCTTCTTTCACAAAGCTAAAAATACTCATGGTGCACTCTCCTTGGGTTTTAGGTTCCAGACGCAAAAGCCTAGACCACGCCGGCCACTCAAGGTTACTAGCCGACCAATGACGCCGCCTCCCCCAAGCGCTAGAATCCGCGTCTTCACGCGCCCTGGAGCGAAGATGGACATCAAGCAGCTCAAATTCCTCATCGCCCTCGACGAAACCCGCCACTTTGGTCAGGCCGCGGCGCGCTGTCATATCACCCAGCCGACCCTGTCCATGCGCCTGCGCAGCCTCGAAGAAGAACTCGACCTGCCGCTGGTGAATCGCGGCCAGCGCTTCGAAGGCTTTACCGCGCCCGGCGAGCGCGTGTTGGCGTGGGCGCGTACGGTGATGGCGGCTTATGACGGCTTGCAGGCCGAGGCCGCCGCCTGCCGCGGCAATCTGGTCGGTACGCTGCGCCTGGGCGTGGTGCCGCTGTCGAGCTTCGATCCGCTGCCGTTGATGCAACGCCTGCACGCCGAACACCCGAACCTGCGCTTCGAACTCTCGGCCCTGAGTTCCGAACAAATCCTCGAGCAACTGGCGAACAATCGCCTGGACCTCGGCGTGTCGTATCTGGAGCGTCTGGACAACGAGCGCTTCGATTCCCTGGCTTTCAGCGAAACCCACATGGGCCTGCTCTACGATCAACGTTTTTTCAGCTTCGGCGAAGCACCGCTGAGTTGGGAGTCCTTGATCGAGTTGCCCCTGGGCATGCTCACCAGCGGCATGCACTTTCGCCAGTCCATCGACCACAACTTCCACAGCCGTGGCCTGACACCACAACCGCTTTTGCAAACCGACGCCGTCCACCAATTGTTACAAGCGGTGCACGGCGGCCTCTGCTGCGCGGTGATGCCGCTGGACGGCGGCCTGGAAAACCTGACTGACCATTTGCGCCTGCAACCTATCGAAAACGCCAAGACCCTTGCCCGGCTTGGGCTGATCATGCGCCGCAGTGCTCCGCGCTCTGCGCTGGCCGAAGCCTGTTTTGCGATCTATCAGAAATCGCTGACAGCTTCTTGATCGACGTCATCTATCGGCAGATCAGTAATAGCGATTAGACGCGACATGTTGACGCGCCTAGGCTTAAAGCTGACCAAACCGTCGGTGGATGCCCATGAAAGCCAAGCGCCCTGCCTGCGCGGCGCCAGCCTTTGAAGCGCCCGCGCCCGCCGCCAGCCAGACCTACAGTTACAGCGACCTTCAATACACCGAATCAGCCAGCACCGCGCTCGCCGAAGAAGTTGCGTTGGCGATCGCTTATAACGGCATCAGCCAGGCGGTGATGTTGGTCACGCCGACGGACCTTGAAGACTTCATCGTCGGCTTCAGTCTCGGCAGCGGCATCATCGAAGACGCCTCCGACATCTATGACTTGCAACTCAGCGGCTCGGGCTCGGCGCAGTACGCGCAAGTGACCATCGCCAACCGCGCGTTCTGGAACCTCAAACAGCAGCGTCGGCAAATGGCCGGCACCAGCGGTTGCGGGCTCTGCGGCGTGGAAGCGGTTGAACAGGCGTTGCCAGACCTCAAGGTCTTGCCCGGCGCGCCCTTGCCACCCGCCGAGTGGCTCGATGGCCTGCGTCAGCGCATCGGTGCGTTCCAGCCACTTGGCCAGTACTCCGGCGCGGTGCATGCGGCGGTGTTCATGAACGGCCAGGGCGAATTGCTGCTGGGCCGTGAAGACATCGGCCGGCATAACGCCCTCGACAAATTGATCGGTGGGTTGATTCGCCAGAAGATCCCGACTGAAGGCGGCCTGGCGATTGTCACCAGCCGTTGCAGCCTCGAATTGATCCAGAAAGTGTTGCGCGCAGGCATCCAGACCCTCGTCAGCCTGTCGTCGCCCACGGGCCTTGCCGTGCAATGGGCCCGTCGTCACAACCTCAATCTCATCCATCTGCCCCAGAAAAATGCACCGCGGGTCTACAGCCCGGCATTGGAGAATCAAGCGTGAGTCAACACCGTCAAGCCGACCAGAAACCCGTCCCTCGCTACAAGCCCTACAAAGGCCCGGCCGGTGGCTGGGGCGCACTGGCCAGCGTTGCCCGGGCCTGGTTGACCAGTGACAACGCGCTGAAAAACCTGCGCATGATGCTCAAAACCAACAAGAACGGCGGGTTCGATTGCCCTGGTTGCGCCTGGGGCGATTCCAACGAAGCCGGCATGGTGGCGTTCTGCGAGAACGGCGCCAAAGCGGTGAACTGGGAAGCGACCAAACGGCGTGTCGACGGCGCTTTCTTTGCTAAACACAGCGTCAGTTCGTTGCTGGAACAAAGTGACTATTGGCTGGAATATCAGGGTCGTCTGACCGAGCCATTGAGCTATGACGCCGAAACCGATCGCTACAAGCCGATCAGCTGGGAAGCGGCGTTCGCCTTGATCGCCAAACATTTGCAGGGCCTGTCGAGCCCGAATCAGGCCGAGTTCTATACCTCGGGCCGAGCCAGCAACGAAGCGGCCTACCTCTATCAATTGTTCGTGCGCACCTACGGCACCAACAACTTCCCCGACTGCTCGAACATGTGCCACGAGGCCAGCGGTGTGGCGTTGGCGCAAAGTGTCGGCGTCGGCAAAGGCACCGTGACCTTCGACGACTTCGAACATGCGGATGCCATTTTTGTCTGGGGCCAGAACCCGGGCACCAACCATCCACGGATGCTCGAACCCCTGCGTGAAGCGGTTAAACGCGGCGCTCAGGTGGTGTGCATCAACCCGCTGAAAGAGCGCGGCCTGGAACGCTTCCAGCACCCGCAACACCCGATCGAAATGCTCACCAACGGCGACAAGCCGACCAACACCGCGTACTTCCGTCCGGCACTGGGCGGCGACATGGCGATCATGCGTGGCATGGCGAAATTCCTGCTGCAATGGGAACGCGACGCGCAGAAAGCAGGTGAGCCTGCGGTGTTCGACCACGACTTCCTTAATGAACACAGCGTCAACGTGCTGGAATACCTGGGCATCGTCGACGACACCTCGTGGGAGCAGATCGTCGAGCAGTCCGGCCTGCCCCTGGTAGAAATCGAGCAAGCGGCGCGGATGTACGCCAAAGGCAAGAACGTCATCATGTGCTGGGCCATGGGCATCACCCAGCACCGCCACTCGGTGGCGACCATCCAGGAAATCGCCAATCTGATGCTGCTGCGCGGCAACATCGGCCGGCCGGGCGCCGGTCTGTGCCCGGTGCGCGGCCACAGTAACGTGCAGGGCGACCGGACGATGGGCATCAACGAACGTCCACCGGTGGCGTTCCTCGATTCCCTGGAGCGGCGCTTCCAGTTCAAGGTGCCGCGTGAAAACGGGCATAACGTGGTCGAGGCGATCCACGCCATGGCCGACGGTCGCGCAAAAGTCTTCATCGGTTTGGGCGGCAACTTCGCCCAGGCAACCCCGGACAGCTCGCGCACCTTCCAGGCCTTGAGCAATTGCGACCTGACCGTGCAGATCAGCACCAAGCTCAACCGCAGCCACTTGGCGCACGGTAAAGACGCGCTGATCCTGCCGTGCCTGGGCCGTACCGACATCGACATCCAGACCGAAGGCGCGCAAGCGGTGACCGTCGAAGACTCGTTCAGCATGGTCCACGCCTCCAACGGCCAGTTGCAGGCACTGTCGAATCAGATGCGCTCGGAGCCGTGGATCATCGCCGGCATAGCTGCCGCGACCCTGGGCAGCAAACCGGTGGACTGGAACTGGCTGGTGGCCGATTACAGCCGCATTCGCGATCTGATCGCCGATACCATTCCGGGCTTTCGCGACTTTAACGAGAAGATCAAAAATCCGGGCGGTTTCTACCTTGGCAACAGTGCCGGTTCACGCAAGTGGAACACTCCGTCCGGGCGCGCCAATTTCCGCCCGAACACGCTGCCCAAAGACCTGGTGCACGAACGCACCCGCGCCACCGGCGTGTTGCCAGACTTGATTATGCAGTCGATGCGTTCCCACGATCAGTACAACACCACGATTTATGGGCTGGATGACCGTTATCGTGGCGTGAAGGGGCAGCGGGATGTGTTGTTTGTGAACGAAGCTGACATCATTCGCCTGGGCTTCAAGCCGGGGCAGAAGGCTGACATCGTTTCGATCTGGGATGACGGGCGTGAGCGGCGGGTGAAGGGCTTTACCCTGCTGGCGTTTGATATTCCTGCGGGGCAGGCCGCTGCGTATTACCCGGAAGTGAATCCGCTGGTGCCGCTGGAAAGCACCGGGGATGGCAGCCATACGCCGACGTCGAAGTTTGTGGCGATCCGTCTGGAAATGGCGAGTGAGACCGGGTTGATTTTGGCCAAGTCGGCTTAACGCGACTGCAGGTCTGGCCTCTTCGCGGGCAAGCCACGCTCCCACAGGATCCGTGTCGTATTCGAAAAATGCGTACAACACAGTTCCTGTGGGAGCGTGGCTTGCCCGCGAAGGCGTCCGACATGGCAAAACATGATCGGGACTTTCGGCAACTTTCCAATCACCCACAAAAAAGGCCGCTTTTTCACAAAAACGGCCTGTCCGAAGTAACTAAAGACCGGCGAAAAACCGTTAAGTTCCGCCCAAAAAACAGCAACTTATAGAAATGTGCTCAAGTCGTGTTACTCGTCGGATTTCGATTGTCACGACCCTGACACAGCCTCAGGATCGCGCCGTCATCCCCTTGAGGTTCCTCTATGAAGTTCTCCTCGATTCTCTTGTTGTCCCTTGGCCTGGTCAGTGGCTTCGCTTCTGCCGGAGGCACCACCGAAGCAGGTGTGGGCGGCGCATTGGGCGGGGTTCTTGGCTCGGTCGTCGGTCAATCGTTAGGCGGCAATACAGGTTCCACCATTGGCGCGGCCCTAGGCGGCGCGGGTGGTAGCGCAGTCGGCGCAGACAAACGCAGCCGTGGCGAAGCCGCCATCGGTGGTGCCTTGGGCGCAGCGGGCGGTAACGTGGTCGGCCGCAGCATGGGCGGCACCACCGGCAGCCTGATCGGCTCCGCAGCAGGCGGCGGCGCCGGTGGCGCGCTGGGTAACTACATGGGCAACAAAAGCGATGAGGACGATGATCGTCGCTCCTATCGCGGCGGCCGCGATGATCGTCGTTACTACCGTGACGGCCACCCGGGCCGTGGTCATGCCTATGGTCATCGCAAACATCACAAGCACAATCGTCATCATTGAGGCCTGAACGGCATCACTGACAGCTAGATAAAAAATCGCAGCCCAAGGGCTGCGATTTTTTTGTCCATCAAACGACCAACCGCTCCAATGCACCGCGCAACCCGGCAGGAATCGCCACTGGCTGATTCGACGCGCGATCCACAAAAACATGCACGAAGCGCCCGGCTGCGCAGGCCTCATCTTCCCCAGCCTTGAACACCGCCAGCTCGTATTGCACCGAGCTGTTGCCCAACTTGCCCACCCGCAAACCGATCTCGATCCGGTCCGGAAAGGCGATGGAGGCGAAGTAATCGCAAGACGAACTCACCACAAAACCCACCACCTCGCCGTCATGGATATCCAGGCCACCGACGTCGATCAGGTAAGTGTTCACCGCTGTGTCGAAAAAGCTGTAGTAGGTGACGTTGTTGACGTGGCCATAGGCGTCGTTGTCGTGCCAGCGGGTGGTGATGGGCTGGAAGTGCGGGTAGTCGGTGCGTTGGGGCATCGGGTTGGACATCAGTGTCGATTCCTGGAGTTGGATTGCCAGTCTAAGGCGAATACCGCGTTATCGTTCTTCGCGAGCAAGCCCGCTCCCACAGTTCATCTGCAATGGACACAGCGTTCGTGCACGACCGCGTTCCTTGTGGGAGCGGGCTTGCTCGCGGAGAGGCCTTCAAAAGCGCTGTATCAATCACCTGCCAGAAAAGCCCTTACCTGCCGCCTCCAACTCACCAATCAACCGCGCCGGCTTCCAGTGATCACCCTGGCGGGTCTCCAGCGCCATCAACCGCTGATGAATATCCGCCAGCCCTTGCTGGTCCGCCCACGCCATCGGCCCGCCCTTATCCGCCGGGAAACCGTAGCCGTTGAGGTACACCAGATCGATGTCGTGCGCCGACCCCGCAATACCTTCCTGAAGGATCTTCGCCCCTTCATTGACCAGTGCCAGCAGGCAGCGCTCGAGAATCTCTTCAGGGCTGATCTCGCGACGCTGGAAGCCCAACCCTTCGCTGACCTGTAACACCAGCGCATCGACTTCCGGATCGTGCTCAGCCTGTCGGCTACCTGGCTCGTAGTGGTAATAGCCGTTGCCGCTCTTTTGACCAAAACGCCCCAATTCGCACAGACGGTTATCCACCTGAACCTCGGGCGCATCCTGCCCTGTACCCGCCAACTCCCGAGCGCGCCATCCCAGGTCGACGCCAACCACGTCGTACATGCGAAACGGCCCCATGGCAAAACCGAAGCCTTGCAGCGCCGCATCCACCTGATAGGGATAAGCGCCTTCCAGCAGCATCTTGCGCGCTTCAAGCACGTAGGTATTGAGCATGCGATTGCCGATGAAACCGTCGCAGTTGCCCGCCACTACGCTGACCTTGCCCATGCGCTTGCCCAGCTCCAGCGCCGCATCAAGCACTGCCGAAGAAGTCTGCGCGCCGCGGACGATTTCCAGCAGTTTCATGATGTGAGCCGGGCTGAAGAAGTGCAGTCCCAGGACCTGAGCCGGACGGCGAGTCGCCGCGGCGATGGCGTCGATATCCAGCGCTGAAGTGTTGCTGGCCAGAATCGCTTCGGGTTTGAGCAGTCCGTCCAGTTCGCGGAAAATCTTTTGCTTGAGCTCCAGGTTTTCGTAAACCGCTTCGATCACCAGATCAACATCGCGGATCGCCGCATAATCAGCCGCCGCCGTGACCCGAGCGATCCGCGCGTCCGCCTCAGCCGGATCGATGCGGCCCTGTCGCACATTGTGTGCGTAAGTGTCCGCCACGGTGGCCAGCGCCTGTTCCAGCATCTGCGGATTGTTATCCACCCATTGCACCGGAACGCCGGCGTTGGCCAGGCACATGACAATGCCACGGCCCATGGTGCCCGCGCCGATCACGGCGGCGCGCTGAATGTTGAACGGTGTCTGGCTCATGGTTGTTCTCTTGTTGGCGATCCAAAGACAGCCCTCACCATAGTCAGCCGCTGGGTATTTTTGAAATTTATTCCTGTGATGAGGGACATTCAGCGGATGGATCTACCCGCGAATACACCAAAGATCCCTGTGGGAGCGAGCAAGTCGAATCGTCGCACCGCCGCTCCCACAATAGTCCGCGTTTCAACTGGGCAGATGCGCTTCTGCCCACTCCCGCACCTCGGCGTACGGATAATTTTCCAATGCTGCGAATCCCGGAATCGAACGCGCCTTGAGCTTGGTAAACAGCGGCACGCTGATCCCGCACAAAAACCGCGTTATCCGTTCGGCCGACGGTACGTTGCCCGTGTGCTGTTCATGCCTGTGGATAAAGTCACCGCACAGCGCTTCAAAGTTTTTATCCATAAGCGCCGGCAATTCCGGCGGCGATGGCAGCCGCGCCACGTGCCCATGACACACCGAACAATGCCCGCACTGACGAGGCGCGTTTTCGTCGCCAAAGTACTCGGCCAGGCGATAGCCCAGGCAATGATCGGTGGCGAACAGATCCAGCATCGCGTGAATCCGCGCGATCTCGGTTTGTTCGTGGCGAGTGAAATAGGCATGCAATTCTTCACTCAGGGCCTGAGCATCAAAGTCGATTTGCAGCAGACTGTAGACCTCAGTCATCTGCTTGCTTTCCAGCTCGACCCAGCCCTTCTCCTGGAAATAATCCAGCGCCTTGACCACCCGGTTGCGCTCGGCTTGATGCTGTTCGTACAGCGCGCCGAAATTCACCGTGGCCCAAGTCCGCGCGCGACTGGAGGTCTGGATGATTGCCGCGACAAAGTCTTTGCGCTCGCCCTCGAAACGGGCCAGCAAGGCTTCCGGCTCTTGCAAATACTTGAAGCGGTATTCCGCGTAGTAGGCGTAACGCGGTGCGATCAAACCGCGCAATTCAAGTTGCACGAGCAAGGTCTTGAGCGGAAGCTGCCGAATGTTGCTCTGGTCCGACAAGGGTCCCAACAGAAACTCCCATTGCCCCTCTGGCGCAGCAGCTTGCATCTCATCGAGCACACAGCGAATGCCATCCAGCTCTGGCGTGTCGCCGTAGACGAAGTTTTCCAGCACGTTAAGGCTGTCGCGATTCGCCAGCACCAGGCAATCGGATGGCTGCCCGTCACGCCCGGCACGGCCGATTTCCTGGCTGTAGTTTTCGATGGATTTGGGCAGGTCGAAATGCACCACGTTGCGGATATCGCTCTTGTCGATGCCCATGCCGAAGGCAATGGTCGCGACAATGCAATTGGACTGCCCGCTCATGAAACGCTTTTGGATGGCTTCGCGTTGTTCGTGAGGCAAACCAGCGTGATAGGCCTCGGCCTGAATGCCATTACGCTCAAGATGTTCGGCGATGTGCTCAGCCGTTTTTTGCAGGGTGACGTAGACAATGCTCGGCTGGCCGGGTCGTTCGCTCATCCACTCGACCAGACGTCGGCGCTTGTCCTGACCGCGTACCGGCTCGACCAGCAGATTCAGGTTCGGCCTGTAGAAACCCGTGGTCACCACATCTTCCGGCGCAATGCCGAATTTGGCCTCCATGTCCGCGATTACTTTGGGCGTTGCGGTGGCGGTCAGCAGCAGCGCCTGCGGAATGTTGAACTGCCGTTGGTAATCGGGAAGCTTGAGGTAATCGGGGCGGAAGTTGTGGCCCCACTCCGAGATGCAGTGCGCCTCGTCCACCACCAGCAGCGAAATCGGCACCTGCTGCAGGAAATTGCGGAAGCGCTCGTTCTTCAGGCGCTCCACAGAGATCATCAAAATCTTCAGTTCGCCGGACTTGGCCCGGGCCATCACTTCGCTGGCGTCATCGCGGCTCTGGGCCGAATCGATGCTGCCCGCCGCAATACCGTGGCGCTGCAAGAAGGCCAATTGATCTTGCATCAACGCCAGCAGCGGCGAGACCACCAGCGTCAGGTGCGGCAGCAACAAGGCCGATAATTGATAGCAAAGGGATTTGCCTGAGCCGGTGGGGAAAATCGCCGCCGCCGAGCGCCCGGCCAACACCGCGCTGACTGCCGCCTCCTGGCCGGGCCGAAACTGTGGATAACCGAAAACCTGTTCCAGGGTGTTGTGCATAAGCTGTCACTCCGTTGACCGCTGCGAAGCCCAAAGCCTAGCCGGCAAACGCAGCGAGTCGAGAAAAGGTCGGGGACCAAAACGATACGGGATGATACAGCCTCGCTCCAGGGTCCTTTGCCACAGGATGAAACAATCGAAACACTTTGTTCCTCGCGCAGCCCTTGGATCTGACGCTAAGGTCTTCTCGCACAACCACCGCCCGTGCACTTCACATCATGGCAGGACGCCTGATGAGCGCGGCATTTGAACAAGGAACGACCATGTCTCAAAAATCGCTTTTCGCGATCGCCCTGATCCTGACATCCCTGCTGCTGAACGGCTGCGACAGGATTCCCGAAGAACCCCCATTGCTCGCTACGTGCGACACCCTGGAATGCGCAGCCCAACAAGCCTGGCGAACGTCCTGACGACTACGCCATAGGTGGCTACGGCACCATCACCGCCACCCGCAGTTGCTCGTTCAATATCTGCTCCTGATACACCCGGCTCTTGCTCGCCCAAACCGCATGAGCCGGGCTGATTTCGCCTGTGAACGCGGCCGCCAATTGACGCAAATCCGCAACGCTTCGCACGCGGGGGCAGAAGGGTTCACCGTCGCAGTTCTGACTGGCGCTGCGGTAGGTGGTCAGTAACCGATCCCACAGACCGTCACGCACTTGCCTGACCGACTTGAGCTTCACATCCTGCACGCCCAGTCGCTGTTTCAGACTTTGTTCGTCGAGCCTTTCGCTGGCCAGCAGTGCCTTGCCGAACATCAACACCTCGGCGCGGGACGCAGTGTCCACGTTCGCCTGGCTTGTCAGCGCATCCGGCCAACCGGTGCGATCCATATTGGCGAGGATCAAAGAGTTATCCGTGTCAGCTGCACCCGCCAAACGACAAACACCCGCCCACAGCAACAAAATCGAGGCCATACGTAGCCATTGCATACTTAATTCCCTTTAAGCGTTAGACAGACGTTTTTTAACGTCCTACAGATTCTGGCGCGCACGATACAGAGGATTGGTGCGTTGCGCCTGACAAACCCGTAGGAAATTCGACCTCTAGGGGAATTGCTGAAAAAAGCCTCGGGTTACACGTAGGCAAAAGGCCACAACGCAGGTAAATCCCCTACAAACACTGTCCATTTGCGCTGTATTGCGACGCCTGTATCCGCGCCTCTATAGTTTGCCGCGCCCCTGAATACAGGACTGACCTCATGCAAGACCGCTATCGCCCGCTCAAAACCAGCTACAGCGAAACGCCCGTGTTGGTCATTGATACCGCCGCCAGCACCCGCGCCGTCCTCGACGCCGCTCACCAACGCCTGAGTGCCGCCAGCGACCTGCTCGAAACACTTTATTGCCTGTGCTTCAAACAAGCTGATGTAAAAGACATCCCCCATATAGTGAATGCACTTTATTTATTAACGCAGGATGGCTGTGAACTTCTCGACATTGGAAGACAAAGAATAGAACTTTAAAAACACAAACATAGAAACAACTAACTTCTTCAACTCACAAACAACAAACATTAGTCTGCAAGCTCTTAAACCAATCAAGAGCACTACAATGACTACATTAACTATTTTCTTTTGCGGCACCGGCTCGACCAAATTCGACAGCCAGAACCCAACTTACTGGAATGGAGAGTTGGTCTCGACACTGGCTTACCATCACGGTGGTCGCGAATTTGCCGAATGGATCGTGATTGACGGCCCTGGCACCAGCAATCTGCAAGCTGACGAACTGTTTACCCAATCCAAGGACTACGGCCTGAGCGGCACGCTGTTCGGCAAGGGCTGGGAAGAGAACGTCAAGCACGCCATCAACATCATCAAAGGTAAGTGTGACTGGGAGCGTGAAAAACTGACGGAGGCAGAATACAACCGTCTCAAGGCTGCCGGCATTCCTATTGAAGATGTGATCGTCGAAGGCTCCTGGATGTGGCGCAAGTACAACTACGGCGACCGCAGCGTGACGCAACAGAAGTTACAGGAGCAAATCATCAAGACATTCCGCAAGGACGGAATTATTCCAACCTACGTCAACTTGGTTGGCTGGAGCCGCGGCGGCATTAGTTGCCACATGCTGGCCAATGCCATGTTCAAGGACAGCGCACTGAAGAACATCCCGGTGAATATCTTCGCTATTGATCCGGTCCCCGGCATCGGCAACTTTCAGGAAGACAAAGTAAAACTGAATGCCAACGTAAAAGAATACGTTGGCTTCTACGCCCGGGACGAACGCTCCAAAGGCTTCAGCTGCGTCATCCCGCAAACGGCCACCGGCACCCGAACCCACATCTACCCGATGCCCGGCCGCCACGGCACGCTGGTTGGCAACGCCGCAGTCGATGGTGTCAGCGGCCCTAAAGCGCTGGCCGAACCCGGCCTGATCGTCCGCCACTTCGCCGAAGTGTGCCTGAAACGCTGGGGCGTTCCGCTGATCAAAACCTCCAACCTGACCCCGACCGACCTGCAAAACCACCACAGCGCCATGGCCAGCGCCGCCGCCAAATACAAAGCGATGGAAAAATTCTCCTACACCTACTTCACCGAACTGGACCAGGGCGAACGCTACGTTTCGCTGGGCAGCAACGGGGTCAAGTTCTCGGCGGTGAGAGGCACGATTTACGCGCCGGCGACCGGGTTGACCACTGGCCTGCAGGATGTGGCGGCTTATCAGCATATTCGTTGAACAAGCGAGCAGATTCGTAGGAACGGCCTTATAGAAGCCTCATCCCGTTCCTACAAACAACGACTCCTTGTCGTCTATCGCTACCCGTTGGCTCACATCTATAGTTCCGAGTGTCGCTGAAGGTTCAGCGACTCGGGCTTGGTCACTCGACAAAGAGAGCGCACATTTCTAACTAATAAAGGTGTAACTCAGTGACAACGTTAAATCCTCTTTTTGATCGCTACCGCCCACTCAAAACGATTCTCACCGATTCCCCGCCCCTGATCATCGACACAGAGGCCAACCCCCAGGACATCCTCGAAGCCGCCCTCCAGCGCATCCGAGCCTCCAGCGACCTCCTCCAAACCCTGCACTGCCAATGCTTCAAGCATGGCGATGTCGAAGACATCCCGCACATCACCCACGCGGTCTACCTGCTGACCCAAGACGGCTGCGACCTGCTGCAAGTCGCCCAACAACGCATGATGGGCTGGAAAGCACCCGCCTAAGAAGCCGTGTTCAAAGGGCAAGCCAGCCTGACTGTGTGCTGGCTGTCCACGAAAAAGGATATTAATTCCTACATCCTCAATGGAGATTGAAGATTGCAAACTATTATTGATTGCGTAGCATGTGAGCCACTGATCAGCCATGGGCTCCTTCTTATGACTACCGAAACGATCGATCACACCGTGCTCGTCAAACTGGTTGAAAGCGGCGCTATTAACGCCACTCACATTGTGGCCAAGCAAGGTGGGTGGGCAGTTCAAGTTCAACATGGATCACAAACACAGTCCCTGGCAGCCCAACGCAGCCAGCAAATTCGCTTATTTAAGCGTTTCGAAACCCTAGTGATCTATTTGCAAGGAATAGGCATCACTCATTTTGATGTCGATAGCTCTGGTTACGACCCACTACAAGTAAAAACCTATTCTCGCCCTGACCGTTCCGAGGCATTGAAGCAAGTTCACGATGCAGCTGCTTACGACGAATGGTTCAGGAAGCAGGTTCAAGCCAGCATCGATGATCCACGGCCAAGCGTAAGCGACGAAGAGGCGCGCCGAATCTTTGCGGCAAAACGTGATGCCATACGTCAACGGGCACGCTAATGCGGGTAATTTGGCGCCCCACGGCGCTGACTGACCGGGACAACATCATGAATTACATTTGCGAGGACAACCCTTACGCGGCCATCGCTTTAGACTAAGTCTTTGAGTCCAAATCAGAGCAAGCTCGCGAGCACCCAAAGCTTTATAGAAAGGGAAGAATTTTTGGCACTCATGAAATAGTCGCTACACCAAATTACGTCATGGTCTATACGGTCCTGCCACAAGCGGTAGTGATTATGCGGGTACTGCATGCGAGGCAACACTGGCCGTGACTAGGTCAACTGCAGAGCCCCCTATGTTTGAGGCCAACAAGGACTCGGACAGATCGAAGCAACTGCCCGTTATTTGAAAGGAGGCGCTGAACGCATCAGCGCCATCCTTTCCTCCCACTGGACGCCATCATGAACCTCGCCCCCAACTTCCGCGACGACCACACCATGCATCTGCTCATGCAGCTGCTGCACGAGGAACTCGGCCTGCCCGAACGCAAAACCATCAGCCTCACCACCTCGATCAACTTCGACCTGAGTTGCGACGGTGCCGATGCGCGACACCTGATGGAAGCACTGGAAGAGCAGTTCGGGATCGAACTCGTAGACTACGACGCCTATCGCTACTTCACGAACAAAGCACCACTACCGCCAAGGTAAGCAAACCATTCGGCTCTCAGACAGGTAGTGTTATTCGTGAGTCAGAGTACAGCGGGTTTGACCCGGACAACTTCCCACTGAATACCCACTCTTTCTCCGCTTTATTTACGAAAAAAAAGAAGCCTGAATCCAACACATAACGAGGCATGTAGATTGGGGCGCGTGCGAGGGTTTAATACTGAGAAACCGCTCCCCTCGATTTCCGCAGCTATCGCCACTTCCGACCCAAAGGTTACGATGCGTTCCCCAAACACACCTATAAGGACATAGCGTGGACGTATTGATGGGTTTGCTCGCCGCCTTGCTTTGGGGCGGCACGGATTTTCTGGTGGGATTGAACGCCCGCGCGGTCGGCGTTAAACGCGCTGTCTATTTCGGTCAGGCGCTGGGCTTCAGCATCATGACCTTGTTGCTGATCGCCTTTCCTGCCTTCATTCTCAAATCCCTGTCGGCATCGCTCGATGTCTGGCTGATCGGCATTGTCGCCGCGGTGTTGACCGTGTCAGGAGCGCTGGCCTTGTCCAAGGCGTTCGCCCTCGGAAAAGCCTCTATCGTCGCGCCGCTGGTGACCTCTTACGGCGTGGTCACCACGCTTCTGTCCTGGGCGGGCGGTGAACAGATCAGCCTGATCCAACTGCTGTGCATCGCGCTGTGCGTGATCGGGGTCATCCTTTCCAGCATCCACTCTGACTCGAAACTTCCACACACCACTCAGGCCAGCAGTTCGATTGCCTATGCACTGTTGGCGGCTGTCTTTTATGGCACCAGTTTCTGGCTGCAAGGCCGCTTCGTTCTTCCGGTGCTGGGTCCGGTGACGATGCTGTGGCTCGCGTATCTGATCGGGTTGATCGTGCTGGTGGTCATTGTGTTGAGGGTGAAGGATGGTCTGAAAATTCCACCGCTGAAGAACTGCGTGACGCTGACCGGTGCCAGTCTCATGAACCTTGGTGGATTTTCATCATTCGCCTGGGGCGCGGTGGCGGGGTCGGTATCGGTGGTGACAGTGATCAGCACGTTATCCGGAGGCATTGCGGCGATTCTGGGCTACGTATTCTTCAAGGAGAGGCTGGCGAAAATACAGGTGCTGGGCGTGGTCTTGGTGTTAGTCGGAGCGTTCGTTCTGCACCTGAAAACCTGAACCGAGCGCCCACAAAAAAGCCGCCCTCAAAGGGCGGCTTTTTCATTCGCTAAATCCAAGCCTTACAGCTTAGGACCCGCAGCCTTGATCGCGTCGCTCACTTCAAACTTCTTAAAGTTCTCAACAAACAACCCGGCCAGTGCTTTCGCAGCTTCATCATAAGCAGCCTTGTCAGCCCAGGTATTACGTGGGTTCAACAGGCCAGTCTCAACGCCCGGCACAGCCAATGGCACGTCGAGGTTGATGGTGTCGAGGTGCTCGGTTTCAGCACCGATCAACGCGCCGCTCTGGATCGCTGCAATCACGCCACGCGTGGTCGGGATGTTGAAGCGCTTGCCAACGCCGTAGCCACCGCCGGTCCAGCCGGTGTTGACCAGGTAGACCTTGGAGCCGAAGCCGCGGATACGCTTGATCAGCAGTTCTGCGTATTCGCCGGCCGGACGCGGGAAGAACGGTGCGCCGAAGCAGGTGGAGAAGGTCGACTTGATGCCGCTACCGGAGCCCATTTCAGTCGAGCCCACCAGAGCGGTGTAGCCGGACAGGAAGTGGTAGGCCGCTTGTTCTTCGCTGAGGATCGAGACTGGCGGCAGGACGCCGGTCAGGTCGCAAGTCAGGAAGATCACAGCGTTTGGCTCGCCACCGAGGTTCTTCTCGGAACGCTTGGCAACGTGCTCCAGCGGGTAAGCGGCGCGGCTGTTCTGGGTCAGGCTGACGTCGGCGTAGTCGGCGTGCTTGGCCTCATCGATCACGACGTTTTCCAGGACTGCGCCGTGCTTGATGGCTTTCCAGATGACCGGCTCGTTCTTCTCGGACAAGTCGATGCACTTGGCGTAGCAGCCGCCTTCGATGTTGAAGACAACGCCTTCGCCCCAGCCGTGTTCGTCGTCACCGATCAGGTAACGGCTTTCGTCGGCGGACAGGGTGGTTTTACCAGTGCCCGACAGACCGAAAAACAGGGTCACGTCGCCCGCTTCACCGATGTTGGCAGCGCAGTGCATTGGCAGCACGTCGGCGGCCGGCAGCAGGAAGTTCTGCACCGAGAACATGGCTTTCTTCATTTCACCGGCGTAACGCATGCCGGCGAGCAGCACTTTCTTCTGGGCGAAGTTGATGATCACGCAGCCGTCGGAGTTGGTGCCGTCACGCTCTGGAACGCACTCGAAGTTGGCGACGTTCAGAACTTGCCACTCTTCACGACCGGCCGGGTTGTACTGAGCCGGGTTGATGAACAGGCAACGACCGAACAGGTTCTGCCAGGCAGTCTGCGTGGTCATTTTCACGGCCAGGTAGTGCTCTTCAGCCGAACCTACATGAACGTGGGAAACGAAATGCTCTTGCGCGTTGTTGAAGGCCTCGACGCGGTCCCACAGGGCATCGAACTTGTCGGCCGGGAACTTGCGGTTGATCGGGCCCCAGGCAATGGCGGCCTGAGTGGACGGTTCTTCAACGATGAAACGGTCGACTGGCGAGCGACCGGTACGGTGACCGGTGCGAACAACCAGCGCGCCAGTGTCGGCAAGCTCGCCTTCACCGCGATTCAAGGCTTCTTTTACCAGATCATCAACACTCAGATCGGTGTACACGGCGTTATTGGCTTGCGTCATGAGATTCCCCGTCGGCCAGTGGCCGAGTGTGCTCCAAACGTTTTGTAGTAGAAAGTCGTGCACTACTACCGCGACAAAAAGTGGGCCGGATTATGCCAGAAACGCCCAAAAATAGTAGGGCCCTCCCGTCAGAACGGCGTTATTCCGGCGCTATCCAGTGAATTTACCTGCGCTGAACCGTTTTAGTGCCGGGTATCTGACGGCGTATCGACACCCGCGCCCGCGAACAGTTGGGAGATATCGGCCGCATCAAACAGGTAACGCTGGTTGCAGAACTGGCAATCGATCTCGATGTTGCCGCCGTGCTCGATAACCAACGCCTGCGCGTCTTCCATACCCAAACTGACCAGTGCATTGCCTGAACGTTCTCGCGAGCAGCTGCAACGGAAACGCAGTCTCTGCACATCAAACAGGCGCACCTGTTCTTCGTGGTAGAGGCGGTGAAGCACGGTTTCGTTGTCCAGGCTCAGCAATTCGTCAGCGGTCAGGGTGCCGCCCAGCGCGGTGATGTGCTGCCAACTGGCGTCGCGCTCTTCCTGGTCTTTCAAGCGGTCGGCAGGCAGCTGCTGCAGCAACAGGCCACGGGCACGACGGCCATCGGCATACAGCCAGAATCGGGTGCCGACCTGTTGCGACATCACGAAGTAATTAGTGAAGCACTCCGACAGGGTTTCGCCATCCAGATCAACGATGCCCTGGTAACGCTGGCCCTGGGTCGGGTCGATGGTCAGCGCCAGAACGCCGTTGGGCATCAAGTCGGCGAGGGTCGCGTCGGGGGCAATCTGGTCGGCTTCATAACGGGCGAGGCCTCGGATTTCGCGCTCGCTGGAGCATTCGATCATCAGCAGCGGAATCGGGCCGTCGGAACGGGCCTGAAGAATCAGCAAGCCATCGAACTTCAAGGTGCCGACCAGCAACGACGCGGCCGCCATCAACTCGCCGAGCAGTTGCGCGACCGGCTCCGGATACGGGTGCTTGGCGAGCACTTCGGCGTAACTCCGTTCCAACGAAACCAGCTCGCCGCGGGTGTCGCTGTCATCGAAGATGAAGCGTTGGGTGTAGTCGGTATCCGGTAGATCGGTCATAGGTCTGGGTATCTGAAGTAATGACAAAATGGTTACAAATCGTGAAGATTGCGCCTTTGCAGCACCGCTTTGGTGCGCGATGTTCAGCCATGGGAGGCATTTTATGAACAATCCGGGTTTGTTCCAAGCAAGGTGGAACCTCCGCCGGTTGGCTCTATGCAATTTCGTGCCTCTGGCACTGCTGGCCTTCTGGTTATGGCCTACGGGTCAGATGCTGTGTGTGATTTTCGACGAGTGGCTATTTCATCTGCTGAATGCGCCGCTGGCCAGCAACCCGATATGGCTACGCATCTGGGCGATTGCAAGTCTGCGCCCGTTCGATGTGGTGGTTGGAGTGATTCTGCTGACGCTGCTGATCAAGGGCGATTGGGTGTTCGAGAAGACTGAGGTGCGCCAGGCGTTTTTCGGTTTTCTCGCGGTTCTGCTGGTGCTGCTGTTTATCCGCATGCTGTTCTCAAAGCTTGCCGTATACATGAGCTGGCAACACAGCAGCCCGTCGATGATGATCGAGGGTGCGATTCGTATGAGTGACTATTTCCCGGGCCTTGAGAAGTCCTGGGAATTGAAGGATCGGTCGACGCAAAGCTTTCCGGGTGACCACGCTTCGGTGTTGCTGATCTGGGCGCTGTTCATGACCGTGTTCAGCCGAAATTCCTGGCAGACATTGGTGATTTGGTCCTTGGCGCTGCTGTTCATGATGCCGCGCCTGGTGGCGGGCGCCCATTGGGGCCAGGACGATTACATTGGTGGTGTGTTGCTGGCGGTATGGGCGTTGGGCTGGGGTTACTACACGCCGTTTGCCTATCACGCTTCGGCGTTTTTCCTGAAGGTGACGGCACCGGTGTTCGGGTTGCTAGGGAAATTGCCGGTGGTTTCGCGGATGAGTGTGGTAAGGGCGGCCGGCTAATGCCTTGATGCCATTTCTGTGGCGAGGGAGCTTGCTCCCGCTCGGCTGCGCAGCAGCCGCAAAACCAGGCGACAGGGATCTATCTGAAAGAACCCGGTTGTCGGTATAGGGAGTCCTTCGGCCTCCAGCGGGAGCAAGCTCCCTCGCCACAAATCATGTGAGCAATGACTACTCGTCGTTGCTACTACCGCGAAACTTGAACAAATCCCGCCGCTGTTTCTTGCTCGGCTTGCCATCGGTGCTCACGCCCAACGCGCCGGCCTTGCGCATGGCCGCAGCCGCTTCGCGCTTGGCGATGCTGGCATCGGTTTCCGCATACAACGTCTGAGCCTCAGGCGCGCCACGACGCACAATCGATAGCGCCTGAACCACCACCGTACGTTCCTCGAACCCTGCACGAATCTGAAACTCGTCGCCGACCCTCGGTTCCTTGCCCGGTTTGCAGCGCTCACCCCGGCAATGCACCTTGCCACTTTCAATCGCCGCCTTGGCCAAGGCACGTGTTTTGTAAAAACGCGCAGCCCACAACCACTTATCGAGACGGACCTTGTCGTCCTCTTCGTTTTTTTGTGCCACTTGAATTCCTCTTTCAGCCCATAGTCGGAACTGTACTACCGTTTCTGTCGGGCGCAAGAACTCGGCCCTCCAGATAAACTGTGATCTTGGCCGGCTCACCGGCATGGAGTGATCGAGTGACTATATTCCCGTCTTCATTGACTTCGCCCCAGGGCGGTTGCCAAGGCTGTCAGCAAAGCGAGCCGCTGGGCTTCGATTTTTCTTTTGCCTACCAACCGATCGTCGATCTGCGCGACCGGTCGATTTTTGCTCATGAAGCGTTGGTCCGCGGCATTGCCGGGGAAGGCGCACTGTCGGTGCTCGATCAGGTCAACGAGGAAAATCGCTACCGCTTCGACCAGCTCTGCCGGACCCGCGCCATTGAAGGGGCGGCCAATCTAAACATGCAGACACACTTGTCCATCAACTTCATGCCCAACGCCGTGTACCGCCCGGAACTGTGCATCCGCACCACTCTGGAGGCCGCGAAAAAACACAACTTCCCCATCAACCGTCTGATTTTCGAAACGCTGGAAAGCCAGCACGTAGATAACTATCGCCATTTGACTAATATTCTGCGTGAATACCGCGAATTCGGCTTCAAGACCGCCATCGACGATTTCGGCGCGGGCTACTCGGGGCTCAATCTGCTGGCTGATTTCCAACCGGACCTGATCAAACTCGACATGGCACTGATCCGCGATGTCGATCGCGATCGTGTTCGTCAGGCTATCGTTCGAGGGGTTGTCACAATGTGTGCGGAGTTGAACGTTACAGTCATCGCCGAAGGCATCGAAAGCGCCGGAGAACGGGATTTCCTGGCGGACTGTGGAATATTTCTGATGCAGGGTTACTGGTTCGCCAAGCCTGCATTCAAAGCGTTGGCCCAGGTAACGCCTGAGGCGTGGACGCGTTAATCGCCGGTTTTTTCCTATTGAAGACATTTGACCATTTGACCGTTATCGGTCTGCGCGAGTGGGTGGCGCTCCCGGATCTGGGAGTCGCGGGCCTGCGCGCAAAAATCGACACCGGCGCCAGCACCTCGAGCCTGCACGCCACCGACATCGAGCCGTTCGAGCGCGACGGTGAAAGCTGGGTGCGCTTCACCGCGCACCTGGGCACGGTGGTGCAGTTGCGTCATCGACGCTGCGAGGCGCCACTGGTGACGCGCAAAACCATTAAAAGCTCCAACGGTCACGCGCAGATGCGTTATGTGGTCAGCACCACACTGGCCCTGGGTGATCGGGTATGGCGGGTCGAATTCACCCTCGCCTGCCGCAAATCCATGCGTTATCGCCTGTTACTCGGTTCCAAAGCCCTGATCGACGGCCAGCTGGTGGTCAATCCGGGGATTAAATATGTACAAGACAAGCCGGTGTTCCCGGTATCTACCTCCTCCACAGGTGTTGCATGAAGATCGCTGTGCTGTCGCGGAACCCGCGTCTGTATTCCACTCGTCGTCTGGTCGAAGCCGGTACCGAGCGTGGCCATGAAATGGTGGTGATCGACACCCTGCGCGCCTATATGAACATTGCCAGCCACAAGCCGCAGATCCACTACCGCGGCAAGCCGCTGGAAGGTTTCGACGCGGTGATCCCGCGGATCGGTGCGTCTGTGACGTTTTATGGCTGCGCGGTGTTGCGCCAGTTCGAAATGATGGGGGTTTTCCCGCTTAATGAATCGGTGGCCATTGCCCGTTCGCGGGACAAACTGCGGTCGCTGCAATTGCTCTCGCGCCGCGGGATCGGTTTGCCGGTGACCGGGTTTGCGCACTCCCCGGATGACATTCCCGACCTGATCGACATGGTCAACGGCGCACCGCTGGTGATCAAGGTGCTGGAAGGCACTCAGGGCATCGGCGTGGTGTTGTGTGAAACGGCGACCGCCGCAGAATCGGTGATTGAAGCCTTCATGGGCCTGAAGCAGAACATCATGGTTCAGGAATACATCAAGGAAGCCGGGGGCGCGGACATTCGCTGCTTCGTGGTCGGCGACAAGGTGATCGCGGCAATGAAGCGCCAGGCCAAGCCTGGAGAATTTCGCTCCAACCTGCATCGCGGCGGCAGCGCCAGCCTGATCAAGATCACCCCGGAAGAACGCATGACGGCGTTGCGTGCGGCGAAGGTCATGGGTCTGGCGGTGGCGGGGGTGGACATCCTGCGTTCCAATCACGGGCCGCTGGTGATGGAAGTGAACTCGTCGCCGGGATTGGAAGGGATTGAGACCACCACCGGGAAGAACGTGGCGGGGATCATCATTGAGCATCTTGAGAAAAATGGCGGGCCGAATATGACCCGGACCAAAGGCAAGGGCTAAAGCTAAGAGCCCCCTCACCCTAACCCTCTCCCCAAAGGGGCGAGGGGACTGACAGTGGTGTTCTTTCGAGCTACATCGACCTGAAAAATCGAGTCGAGCTCAGGTTTTGAAAACAACCGAGATCTGCTCCCTTTCCCCCTCTCCCCTGTGGGGAGAGGGCTGGGGTGAGGGGTGGCTCTTGGCTACACCGCGTCTCTAGGCAACATCAACCCCAGCGGCAACCGCACCCGAGCTTCGAGACCACCACCGGCCCGATTGCGCAACTCAACATTCCCGCCATGCATCGAAGCAATCCGCTTCACGATGGCCAGTCCAAGTCCTGTCCCCTTCCCACCCCGGGCACGATCACCCCGGGTGAATGGGTTGAAGATCGCTTCCAGCTCGGACGGATCAATCCCCGCCCCACGGTCCATGACGCTCAGCACCACATAAGGCGCGCTGGTATCGCCAGACACATAAGCCGCCACCTCAACCCCGCTGCCAGCATGGTGCAAAGCGTTGCCGATCAAATTGTTCAGCAACCGCTTCATCGATACCCGACGCAGGGGAAACGGCTGAATCGGCTCCAGGCGCAGCCGCACTTTTTCTTCGTTCTGGTTGTACGGTGCCGCAACCTCACGAACCAGGTCACTCAGGTCTACTTCCTCGACAGACTCGTCACGACCATCGCGGATAAACGCCAGGAACTGGTCGAGAATCGCGTCCATGTCCTCGATGTCACGCACCATATCGTCCGACAGGTCGCTATGGTCGCCCATCAACTCCAGGGACAAGCGCAAACGGGTCAGCGGCGTACGCAGGTCGTGTGATACCCCGGCCAGCATCAACTCACGCTCGCGACCGGCCTGCTCGACGTCTTCAGCCATCTGGTTGAAGGCACGGTACACCTCGGTCATCTCGCTCGGCGTGTCGCTGATCGGCAGGCGCACGCTGCGCCCCTGACCGAGTTGCCGTGCGGCATACACCAGACGTTTCAACGGTTGATTGAGCTGGCTGACGAAGATCCACGCCGAGGCGGTGGACAGCAAGCCGATAGCAAGGAACCACCCAAGCACGTTCCAGATTTTCTGGCCGCGCAACGGATGCGGATAGAGCGGCACTTTCAGCCAGCCGTCGCCCAGGCTAGGCGCCCGAACCCACAGGGCCGGCGGCGAGTGCATGCGTAATCGCACTTCGGTGTCGGCACCCAACTCCGCCTGCATCTGCCGCTGATAGATCTCGCTGTAAGGCCAGTGTTGCTCGCCTTCCGGCACACCCGCGCCCACAACCCGGATCAGCGTGGCGGCATCAGCAATTTTCTCTCGATTTTTTTCATCGGCAGCCCAATAGGCGCGCAGCGTAAGGGCGACGCCGTGGCTGTATTGGCGATCCACCAGCACGTCTTCGTTCATCAACAGATAAACCAGGGTCAGCGCCTTGGAGAACAGGACGACGATCAGCACCAGCCACAGGGTGCGGGAGAAGAAACTCTGGGGGAACCAAACGGGGGTTTTCATGGATAACCGCTACACACTTGCAGGAGCGAGCGATGCTCGCATATTGCGGATCGCGAGTCTGCGGACAATCGTCCGCAAGACCCGCTCCTACAAATCGCCAATCACTTGGTGGCGGCGCCATCCGGTACGAACACGTAACCCACGCCCCAGACCGTCTGGATGTAACGCGGTTTGGATGGATCGGGTTCGATCATCCGGCGCAGACGGGAGATCTGCACGTCGATGGAACGCTCCAGGGCATCCCATTCACGGCCACGGGCCAGGTTCATCAGCTTGTCGCGGGTCAGTGGCTGACGCGCGTTCATGACCAAGGCCTTGAGCACCGCGAATTCACCGGTGGTCAGCATGTGCACTTCGTCACCGCGCTTGAGTTCGCGGGTGGCCAGGGACAGCTCGTAGTCACCGAAGGTCACGCTTTCGTCTTCGCTGCCCGGTGCGCCCGGCACAGGCGTCGACTGGCGACGCAGGACCGCTTTGACACGGGCCATCAGCTCATCCGGGTTGAACGGCTTGGCCAGGTAATCGTCGGCGCCCAGTTCCAGGCCCTTGATGCGGCTCAGCTCATCGCCCTTGGCGGTCAGCATGATGATCGGGATCTGATTGTTCGCCGTGCGCAGCCGGCGGCAGGCGGTCAGACCGTCTTCGCCGGGCAGCATCAGGTCGAGGACGACCAGGTTGAACACTTCACGCGCCAGCAGGCGATCCATTTGTTCAGTGTTCGGTACGGCGCGGGCTCGGTAGCCCTTGCTGACGAAAAAACGTTCCAGCAGGCTGCTCAGCCCTGGATCGTCGTCAACAATAAGAATTTTTTCGCCTTCAGCATTGTTTGCAGTGCTGCTCATTAGATGCTCCTTTGATCTCGGCGCGCATTATGGCGTAGCTGCCGTTATACGCACCGTGTGCATTGTTAGCAGATTTTTCCTTCACCGCCAGAAATCCGGCCCTCGCGCTACCGCCTGCGATGCCCCTGAATGATAGAACGCTGGTTATAATGCGCGGCCTTTTGTGTCAGGCAACGTCTGATCATGGCTGCAGGCGGCCGCTTTTTATTTTCATGGCGCCGGCAGTCATTGTTCGATTTCACGGGTCAACGGGATACCTGTTGATCCAGGTAGCGGCGCAGGCCAGGCCGCTCAACCAGACTCGCCGAGGCCTTATCTCTGCGCCTGCGAGCCTGCTTTCACAATTTGTCAGGTGGTTTTATGGACAGCATCAACAGCCGCATCGCCGAGGAACTCGGTGTACGCCCACAACAGGTCGAAGCGGCCGTCGCGCTACTCGATGAGGGCTCTACCGTTCCCTTCATCGCCCGTTACCGGAAAGAAGTGACCGGCAGCCTCGATGACATTCAGTTGCGTCATCTGGAAGAGCGTCTGCGCTACCTGCGAGAACTCGACGAACGGCGCATCAGCATCCTCGCCAGCATCGAAGAGCAAGGCAAGCTGACCCCGCAGCTCGAACGCGACATCAAGCTCGCCGACACCAAGACCCGCCTCGAAGACTTGTACCTGCCGTACAAGCAGAAGCGCCGCACCAAGGGCCAGATCGCCCTGGAAGCCGGCCTCGGCGAGCTGGCCGACGGCCTGTTCAACGACCCGACTCTGACGCCAGACGCCGAAGCCGCGCGCTTCGTCGATGCCGAAAAAGGCGTCGCCGATGTGAAGGCCGCCCTCGAAGGCGCCAAATACATCCTGATGGAACGCTTCGCCGAAGACGCCGGCTTGCTGGACAAACTGCGCAGCTACCTCAAGCAGGAAGCCACCCTCAGTGCCCGCGTCATCGCCGGCAAGGAAGAGGAAGGCGCCAAATTCCGCGACTACTTCGAACACGACGAGCCGCTGAAAAGCATGCCGTCGCACCGCGCGCTCGCCATTTTCCGTGGCCGTAACGAAGGCATTCTGAGTTCGGCGCTGAAAGTCGGCGACGAGCTGCCGGGCACCATGCACCCGTGCGAAGGCATGATCGGCCAGCAATTCGGCATCCAGAACCAGAACCGCGCTGCCGACAAATGGCTGGGCGAAGTGGTGCGCTGGACCTGGAAGGTCAAGCTCTATACCCACTTGGAAACCGACCTGCTCGGCGAGCTGCGCGATGGCGCGGAAACCGAAGCGATCAACGTGTTCGCCCACAACCTGCACGACTTGCTGCTGTCGGCCCCGGCCGGTCCGCGCGCCACCCTGGGCCTCGACCCGGGTCTGCGCACCGGCTGCAAGGTCGCCGTGGTCGATTCCACCGGCAAACTGCTGGATCACGCCACGGTTTACCCGCACGTGCCGCATAACAAGTGGGACCAGACCATCGCGATTCTCGCCGCCCTGTGCGCCAAGCACTCGGTCGACCTGATCGCCATCGGCAACGGCACCGCCAGCCGTGAAACCGACAAGCTCGCCGCTGAGCTGATCAAAAAATACCCGGCCATGAAGATGACCAAGGTCATGGTCTCTGAGGCCGGTGCATCGGTTTACTCGGCGTCGGAACTGGCTTCCAAGGAATTCCCGGACCTCGACGTGTCGATCCGTGGCGCGGTGTCGATTGCCCGTCGCCTGCAGGATCCGCTGGCCGAACTGGTGAAGATCGATCCGAAATCCATCGGCGTCGGTCAGTACCAGCACGACGTGTCGCAGCTGAAACTGGCGCGCGGCCTGGACGCTGTGGTCGAAGACTGCGTGAACGCCGTGGGCGTCGACGTCAACACTGCCTCCGTGGCGCTGCTGGCGCGCATCTCCGGCCTCAACGCGACCCTGGCGCAGAACATCGTCAGCCACCGCGACGAGCACGGCGCGTTCAAAACTCGCGTCGCGTTGAAGAAAGTCGCACGCCTGGGTGAAAAAACCTTCGAACAGGCCGCCGGTTTCCTGCGCGTCATGAACGGCGACAACCCGCTGGATTCGTCGGCGGTTCACCCGGAAGCCTATCCGCTGGTGCAGCGCATCGCCGCTGAAACCGACCGAGACATTCGTTCGCTGATCGGCGACGCGAGCTTCCTCAAGCGCCTCGATCCGAAGAAGTACACCGACGAGACTTTCGGTCTGCCAACGGTCACCGACATCCTGCAAGAGCTGGAAAAACCCGGTCGCGACCCGCGTCCCGAGTTCAAGACTGCCGAGTTCCAGGAAGGCGTCGAAGACTTGAAGGATCTGCAACTGGGCATGATCCTCGAAGGCGTCGTGACTAACGTGACCAACTTCGGCGCGTTTGTTGATATTGGCGTGCATCAGGACGGTTTGGTGCACATCTCCGCGCTTTCGGAGAAGTTCATCAAGGATCCGCGTGAAGCGGTGAAGGCTGGTGACGTGGTGAAAGTGAAGGTCATGGAAGTCGATATCCCGCGTAAACGCGTGGGTCTGTCGATGCGCATGAGCGACACCCCGGGCGAGAAAATCGACGGTGCCCGTGGTGCACGTCCGGGGTCGGCTCCACGCCAGTCCCAGAACAACGCACCGCGCAAGGAAACCACGGCGGCGGCCCCGGCCAACAACGCCATGGCTTCGCTGTTCGCCAACGCCAAGCAGTTGAAGAAGCGTTGATGGAGGTTCCCGCCGGCCTGACCGAAAGCGCGTTTTTCAAGCTGCTGGGGTGTCGCTTGCACAGCCTGGAAACCGGGGTGGCGCAAGTCGCCCTGGCGCTTGAGCCAGAACTGCGCAATCGCGGCGGCAAGCTGCACGGCGGGGCCTTGTTCAGTCTGGTCGACATTGCCATGGGGCTGGCTTGTTCCAGCACCCATGGCTTTGACCAGCAGAGCGCGACCATCGAATGCAAGATCAACTACATTCGCGCCGTTTCGGACGGTGAAGTGATGTGTACGGCGCGGGTGATTCACCCGGGCCGTCGCACGCTGGTGGTCGAAGCTGACGTGATGCAAGGCGACAAACTCGTCGCAAAAGCACAAGGCACGTTCGCTGTCCTGTAGATGAATGCCATCATTTTGAGTTAATTTCAGCGCAACGAATCCTGTGGGAGCGAGCCTGCTCGCGATGGCGGTGTGTCAGACGACGCATATGTTGACTGACACTCCCTCATCGCGAGCAGGCTTGCTCCCACAGGGATTGTGCAGTTCTTTACTGACCGGCATGGCTTGCGCGGTTGCAAAAACCAGGCGAAAACGCCAGTTTTAACTTCACCCTTGTAGACCGTCTTGCCCACCCCCATATTGGGGCGACTGACGCGTGAAGGAATCCAACTTGAGCGAACTTCTCAACCGCCGCCTGGCTCTGCTCGGCGAGCGCGCTAACCTCTCTCTGCTCGAACAGTGCCTTCACGGCATCGAACGTGAATGCCTGCGCGTGACCGGCGAAGGTCGCCTGGCGCAAACGCCGCACCCGGAAGAATTGGGTTCCGCGCTGACCAATGAACAAATCACCACCGACTATTCCGAGTCGCTGCTGGAATTCATTACCCCGGCCCTGCCAGACCCGGCCGATACGCTGGCGAGCCTGGACAAGATCCACCGCTTTGCCTACAGCAAGCTCGGCAACGAGTTTCTGTGGAGTCCATCGATGCCGTGCCCGTTGCCGGCCGAGGAAGACATCCCGATCGCCTATTACGGCACGTCCAACATCGGTCAGCTCAAGTACGTCTACCGCAAGGGCCTGGCCCTGCGGTACGGCAAGACCATGCAGTGCATTGCCGGGATTCACTACAACTTTTCCCTGCCCGAGAAGCTCTGGCCGCTGCTGAGCGAGACTGAAGGCTTTGTCGGCACCGACCGCGACTATCAGTCGTCGGCCTACATCGCGCTGATCCGCAACTTCCGCCGCTACAGCTGGCTGCTGATGTACCTGTTCGGTGCTTCGCCGGCGCTGGACGCCGGTTTCCTGCGCGGTCGTTCGCACCAGTTGGAACAACTGGACCCGGACACGTTGTATTTGCCGTACGCCACCAGCCTGCGCATGAGTGACCTGGGTTACCAGAGCAACGCCCAGGCCGGCCTGACGCCGTGCTACAACGATTTGGCCAGCTACACCGACAGCCTGCGCAAAGCGGTCGCCACGCCGTATGCGCCCTACGTCGAAATCGGCACGCATCAGGACGGTGAGTGGGTTCAGCTCAACACCAACATCCTGCAGATTGAAAACGAGTACTACTCCAACATCCGCCCGAAACGCGTGACCTACACCGGCGAGCGGCCGATCCAGGCACTGGTGGCCCGTGGCATTCAGTACGTCGAAGTGCGTTGCCTGGACATCAACCCGTTCCTGCCGATGGGCATCGACCTCACCGAGTCGCGCTTCCTCGACGCGTTCCTGCTGTATTGCGCGCTGAACGACAGCCCGCTGCTGACCAATACTTCGTGCGGCAACGCGACCTCGAACTTCCTCAGCGTGGTCAAGGAAGGTCGTCGTCCGGGCCTGCAATTGCAGCGCGATGGTCAACCGGTCGACCTGAAGGAATGGGCCGGCGAATTGCTGGAGAAGATTGCGCCTTTGGCAGCGTTGCTGGATCAGAGCCATGGTGGCGATGCCCACAGCAAGGCATTGGATTCGCAACTGGCCAAGGTCAAGGACTCGTCCCTGACGCCATCGGCCCAAGTGCTGGCGGCGATGGCGGAGCACAAGGAGAGCTTTGCTCAATTCTCCCTGCGCCAAAGCCAGGCGCATGCGGAGTTTTTCCGCAGCGAGCCGTTGAATAGCGAAGACCAGGCGAAGTTTGAAGAACGCGCCCGTTCCTCTCTGGCTGAGCAAGTGGAGCTGGAGCAGAACGAAGTCGGCGATTTCGATGTGTTTGTCGGGTCGTACCAGGCGAGCATTCTGGCGATCAGCAACTAATCTGCAATCTCTCTGGTAACAGGGTTTTCTGTGGCGAGGGGATTTATCCCCGTTCGGCTGCGAAGCAGTCGCAAGCTATTCGATTCGGTTTTACTGATGCACCGCGATTGAAGGTTTTGGGGCCGCTTCGCAGCCCAACGGGGATAAATCCCCTCGCCACAAAAGCAATCCACAGTAACGGGCCTTAGAATTTTCCGCTCATAAGCTCATTCTAAAAAGTTATTTATTTTAGGATTCTTATATCATTTAGTCTCCTTTTCATGCCGACTCTCGGTCGCCTGACAAGGAGCTTCTCAATGAAACTGACTTTCCCCCTTCGCCTCCTGGCGGCCGCGTCTCTGGCTGCGGCGAGTTTCTTTGCCCAGGCGGCTGACGTCACCGTCGCCTACCAGACCACCGTTGACCCGGCGAAAGTCGCCCAGGCCGACGGCGCTTACGAAAAAGCCACCAACGCCAAAATCGACTGGCGCAAATTCGACAATGGCGCCGACATCATCGCCGCCATCGCTTCCGGCGATGTGCAGATCGGCTACCTCGGTTCCAGCCCCCTGACGGCGGCCATCACCCGCAAAGTCCCGGTCGAAACCTTCCTCATCGCCACCCAGATCGGCGCCGCCGAAGCCCTGGTCGCCCGCGACGGTTCCGGGATCAAAACCCCGCAGGACCTGATCGGCAAAAAAATCGCTGTGCCATTCGTTTCCACCGGCCACTACAGCCTGCTGGCGGCGCTGAAGCACTGGAACATCGACCCGTCGAAAGTCACCGTACTCAACCTCGCTCCGCCCGCCATCATCGCCGCATGGAAACGCGGTGACATCGACGCCACTTACGTGTGGGACCCAGCACTCGGCGTCGCCAAGGAAAACGGCAAGGTGCTGATCACCTCCGGCGAATTGGCCAAGTTCGGCGCGCCGACCTTCGATGCCTGGATCGTGCGTAAAGACTTCGCCGAGAAGCACCCGGAAATCGTCACCGCGTTCGCCAAAGTGACCCTGGATGCCTACGCCGATTACCGCAAAGACCCCAAAGCCTGGCTCGCCAATCAATCCAACGTAGACAAACTGGTGAAACTCTCCGGCGCCAAAGCCAGCGACATTCCGTTGCTGCTGCAGGGCAACGTCTTCCCGCTGGCGGCGGATCAAGTGATCACCCTCGGCGCGCCGACTACCAAGGCCATCACCGACACCGCTGTGTTCCTCAAGGAACAAGGCAAGGTCGAGGCTGTGCTGCCGGACTACGCGCCGTACGTCAGCGCCAAGTACATCACCAACTAATCGGGAGTTAACCGCGATGGCTTTGCTACAGCTGGAGCGCATCAGCGCACAGTACCCCGGCGCCGCCGAACCGGTACTGGCGGATATTTCCCTGAGTCTGGGGCCCCAGCAATTGCTGGTGGCCCTCGGCCCGTCCGGCAGTGGCAAGACTTCGCTGTTGAACCTGATTGCCGGTTTCGTCGAGCCCAGTGCCGGGCGCATCACCCTCGATGGCGTGCCGGTCAAAGGCCCGAGTGCCGAGCGCGGCGTGGTGTTCCAGGATGACGCCCTGCTGCCTTGGCAGGACGTATTGACCAACGTCGGTTTCGGTCTGGAACTGGCGGGTGTGTCCCGAGATAAACGCGAAATCCGCGCTCGGGAAATGCTCGCGCTGGTGGACCTTTCCGGCTTCGAAAATCGCCGCATCTGGCAGCTCTCGGGCGGTCAGAAACAGCGTGTCGGTTTGGCTCGAGCCCTCGCCGCCGACCCGCGCGTGTTGCTGATGGATGAACCCTTCGGCGCCCTCGATGCCTTCACCCGCGAACAGATGCAGGAGCTGCTGCTACAAGTCTGGCAGCGCACCGCCAAACCGGTATTCCTGATTACCCACGACATCGAAGAAGCGGTGTTCCTCGCCACGGATTTGATTCTGTTGGCGCCGAATCCCGGGCAAATCGTCGAACGCCTGAGCCTGGATTTTGGCCAGCGTTATGCGGCCGGTGAGTCGGCTCGCTCGATCAAGTCCGACCCGCGCTTCATCGAAACCCGCGAACACGTGCTCGCCAAAGTGTTCTCCCAACGCAGCACCGCCCAGCGGCAGGAGCGCGCATGAGCAGTTATGAAATTCCCGCTGTTGCGGTGAAACCGGGCTCCACGGTCATTCCCGTCCGTCGCAGTTTGAGCACGCGCTGGATCAGCGTCCTGACGCTAGTGGCGCTCGTTGTCATTTGGTGGGCCGTCACCGCCACCGGCATGATCGAACCTCTGTTCTTGCCACCACCGGCCGCCGTGCTGCAAAAAGGCTGGCTACTGGTGACCACCGGCTACATGGATTCAACGTTGTGGCAGCACTTGGGCGCGAGTCTCAGCCGCATCGGTCTGGGCCTTGGCTTCGCCGTGCTGACCGCCGTGCCGGTCGGCATCGCCATCGGCCACAACCGCATCGCGCGCGGCATTCTCGATCCGCTGATCGAGTTCTACCGCCCTATTCCACCGCTGGCTTATCTGCCGCTGATCGTGATCTGGTGCGGCATCGGTGAGCTGTCGAAAGTCTTGCTGATCTACCTCGCGATCTTCGCCCCGATTGCCATCGCTACCGCGACCGGCGTGCGTACCGTCGACCCGGCCAAATTGCGCGCCGCGCAATCGTTGGGCGCGACCCGGGCGCAGTTGATTCGCCATGTGATTCTGCCGAGCGCCTTGCCGGATATTTTGACCGGCGTGCGCATCGGTCTGGGTGTGGGTTGGTCGACGCTGGTTGCTGCCGAACTGATTGCTGCCACCAGCGGCTTGGGCTTCATGGTGCAATCCGCCGCGCAGTTCCTGGTCACCGATGTGGTGGTGTTGGGGATTCTGGTCATTGCACTGATCGCCTTCGCCATGGAAATGGGCCTGCGCGCCCTGCAGCGCAAACTGGTGCCGTGGCACGGCCAGGCTCACTAAAGATTTGTCATTGACCATGCCGACAGCTCGGCACCCTGGATTGAAGAGAAAGACCATGAGTAACCTGACCATCGTTCCCCTCAGCTACGCCCTCGGCGCGCAAATCAGCGGCATCGACGTGAGCCAGCCGCTGAATCAGGAACAGCGCGATGCCATCGAGCAAGCGCTGCTCAAGCATCAAGTATTGTTCTTCCGCGACCAGCCGATCACACCTCAGCAGCAGGCACGATTCGCCGCAAACTTTGGCGATCTGCACATCCACCCTATCTACCCGAACGTGCCGGAACAGCCCGAAGTGTTGATCCTCGACACCGCCGTCACCGACGTGCGCGACAACGCGATCTGGCACACCGACGTGACCTTCCTGCCGACCCCGGCCATGGGCGCGGTGCTGAGTGCCAAGCTGTTGCCGGAGTTTGGTGGCGACACGTTGTGGGCCAGCGGCATTGCGGCGTATGAAGCGTTGTCGGCGCCGCTGAAAAGCTTGCTCGAAGGGCTGACCGCCACTCACGATTTCACTCGCTCGTTCCCGCTGGAGCGTTATGGCAACACGCCTGAAGCATTGGCTCAGTGGGAAGAAGCGCGCCGCAAAAATCCGCCATTGTCGCACCCGGTGATTCGCACGCATCCGGTGAGCGGGCGTCGGTCGTTATTCGTCAATGAAGGCTTCACATCGAAGATCAATGAGCTGTCGGAAACCGAGAGTGAAACGATTCTGAAGTTTCTGTTTGCTCACGCAACGCGGCCAGAATTTACGATTCGCTGGCGTTGGCAGAAAGACGATGTGGCGTTCTGGGATAACCGCGTGACACAGCATTACGCCGTGGATGATTACCGGCCGGCACGGCGGGTGATGCAGCGGGCTACGGTGTTGGGGGATGTGCCGTTTTTTAACTGAACCCTGATTTCTTTATTGACTGGTCTGGCCCCTTCGCGAGCAAGCCCGCCCCCACATTTGGAATGCGTTCCCCTGTGGGAGCGGGCTTGCTCGCGAAGGCGACATGACAGGCGCCGGAAGACCCGGCGCCGAACACTATTCAGCCGTCGAAGGCTTCTCCCAAAGATTGATCCCACCCTCTTGGGCAAACCGATCAATCTCCGCCAGCTCCTCAGCACTAAAGCTCAAATTCTTCAACGCCCCGACGTTCTCGATAATCTGCTCCGGCCGGCTCGCGCCGATTAGCGCCGAAGTCACGCGCGGATCGCGCAGCGTCCACGCCAGCGCCAGTTGCGCCAGGCTCTGACCGCGACGCTTGGCGATTTCGTTGAGCCCACGCACATGGGCGATGTTGGCTTCGGACAGATGAGATTCCTGCAACGAACCACCACCCGGACGGTTGACCCGAGCATCCTTCGGAATGCCATTGAGGTATTTGTCGGTCAACAAGCCCTGCGCCAGCGGCGTGAATGCAATCACACCGGTGCCAAGTTCGTCGGTGACATCCAGCAGGTCCTTTTCCACCCAGCGATTGAGCAGGTTGTACGCCGGTTGGTGAATCAGCAACGGCACTTTCCACTCTTTCAACAGCGCCGCCATCTCACGGGTTTTCACCCCGGAATACGACGAGATACCGATGTACAACGCCTTGCCCTGCTGCACGGCAGTAGCCAGCGCACTGGCGGTTTCTTCCAGTGGCGTGTCCGGGTCGAAGCGATGGGAGTAGAAGATGTCCACGTAGTCCAGGCCCAGGCGTTGCAGGCTCTGGTCGAGGCTGGCCAGCACGTATTTGCGCGAACCGCCGCCCTGACCGTAAGGACCGGGCCACATGTCCCAACCGGCCTTGCTCGAGATGATCAGCTCGTCGCGGTACTGCTTGAAGTCTTCACGCAGCAAACGACCGAAGTTGATCTCGGCGCTGCCGTACGGCGGGCCATAGTTGTTGGCCAGGTCGAAGTGGTTGATGCCCAGGTCGAACGCGGTGCGCAACAACGAACGTTGAGTATCGATCGGCGTGCTGTCGCCGAAGTTGTGCCACAAGCCCAGGGACAGCGCCGGCAGCACCAGACCGCTGCGGCCCACGCGGCGGTAAGGGATAGAGTCGTAGCGGTTTTCGGCAGCGGTGTAAGTCATCGAATCCTCTCTTGTCTGTCTTGAAGTTGGTATCGACTGCTTCGCAAGTTGCCCAGCATACGCCCAGACAAACGCCGATAAACCTCGGACTCGAGAAAATGCTGAAACGTTTCACAGATTTTTAATCCTTCAACGTTTAAGCCGACAACTCACGTAGCGCGGCAGCCGCCAAAAAGCCAGACCTTGAGCTATATCGCTGATCCCGCCTGACCGTCTGATCGATACGCTCAAGCAACTGCTCCGGCAATGTGGCATTGAAACGCACTGACTTACCGAAGTACGGCGTGATATCGAACTCGACCACACCCCACACGCCACCAGCGTAATCGGGATTATCAAGGTGAGCATCGATCTCGCGTATCTGAGGAAGTGGATCGCCATCGGCGACCAGGCCTTCATAGTGCAATGACAACGCCTCTTTTACGTTTTCAAATGCCTGCGCCACAGTAGCGCCTGCGGAGAAGCAACCCGGTACGTCCGGGATAATCACTCCGTAGTCTGAGTCGGCATCCTTGTGCAGAACGACCGGGAATTTCATTTCGGTGAGCCCTTCCTGTGATGTGGCCTCTTCGAGGCTCTCGTTTCCGATCTCGGGCCTCATTTCAGACCCGCCTGTTTCAATATGCTGTTGATCGTCCCTTTTGGAAGATCCGAGTCAGGGTGTTTTATCGTCACCCTTCCGGGCTTGCCCGGATGCTTGTACTGATGGTGACTGCCTGCGCAGGTTGGAGATGCGTTTTCCGATCAGCGCCAAATCACTCAAGGTGCCGGCGCGCAGGACGCAGTCGACGCCTTCTGCGATCAGGTCGACAAAGCGGTCGGCCTCGCTGATGGACAGTAGGAATCACCGCCATGACCCCTCAAACTTCGAAAGTTGCCCTCGTGACCGGCGCCCCCCGCGGCATCGGCGCGGTGATCGGATTCGGCTTGGGTCAATGGACAGATTCTGCGGGCTAATGGTGGATTGGTTTAAGCTGGTTTGCAGGCAGGCCAGACGCCTTCGCGGGCAAGCCCGCTCCCACAGGGGACGCCGGTAAACACAAGCATTATGTTCACTGACGATCCCTGTGGGAGCGGGCTTGCCCGCGAAGGCGATCTAAAGGGCAGCACACATCTAAAGGACGGAATGCATCATGCACACCGCGATCATCATCACCTTCGGCCTGATCCTGCTGGCGCTGATGCTGTTCATCGGCGAGAAAATCGGCTTCAGCCGCCAGACCCTGGCCTACAGTTTTGTGGTGCTGTGGCTGGCCCTGACGTTGATCAACGGCGCGGTCGGCATGGTGCATGCCGGTCAGCCGTTGAGCACGGAACTGGTGGTCGGCAGCGCCGTGTTCGGTGTACCGGTAGCGGCGATGGTGCTGTTCATGGTGCTGAGCACTGAAACATGAGCACCACCGCCCCGGCGATCAACGCACCAGATGCAAGAACTGCAGGTGCCGTTCGTACTGATCAAGGATGTCGTTGATGATCTGTTCCTTGGTGTAACCCACCAGATCGTAGTCCTGACTGCCCTCGCTCAAATGCACTTCAGCACGGTAATAACGACGGTTGTTGAGTTCCTTGGAACCCATGCCGCCACGGGCAAACGATGGCGTGAAGTAACCACGCATCTGCACCTGATAGATAAAGGGATGCTCCTCGCCGTGACCGATTTCCAGGCTGACGTTGTCGTTGGCCGGGTCCGGCTGAGTGACCACGTTCAAACCCTTCTCGACGAACACCGCACTCACCTCTTCAATCGCCGGGCGCACCGTCGTATCGAGGAATCGATAAACCTCATCGCGAGACGGGAAATGCACGGCCTGAGTCAAGCGCTGACGCCAACCGCCACGCCGCGAACCGGACACCGGTGCCAGGGAATGCAGCTGTGCGATCTGTTTCTGCGACTCCAGGTAGAACGCCTTGTGCAGCCCCCACATCATCAGCAGCAAAATCATCGAGAACGGCAACGAGGTCAGCACCACCGCTGACTTCAGCGCATCGATGCTGCCGGAGAACAGCAGCGCACTGGTTACCAGCGCGGTCATGGCGCCCCAGAACACCCGCAGCCATTTCGGCCCGTCTTCATCCGGATTACCGCCCTTGGCGGACAGCGTCGACAGCACCACGGTGCCGGAGTCGGCCGAGGTGACGAAGAACACGAAGCTGATGAACACCGTGACCGCAATCACGGTTTTGCTCCACGGATAGGTTTCCAGCAGCAGGTAGAGGGTCATCGACGGGTTGTCGACGGCCGACATGCCGAGCGCGGTCATGCCGTGGTTGAGCACCTGGTCGATGGCGCTGTTGCCGAAGATCGACATCCACGCCAGGGTGAAACCGAGCGGAATCAGCAGCACGCCGAAGACGAATTCGCGGATGGTCCGGCCACGGGAAATCCGCGCGATGAACAGACCCACGAACGGCGACCACGCAATCCACCAGGCCCAATAGAACACGGTCCAGCCGCCCAGCCAGTCGCTAGGCTTGTCGTAGGCGTACAGGTCGAAACTCTTCATCGGCAAGGCGCCGAGGTAGTCGCCGATGTTCTGAATCAGAGTGTTGAGCAGGTGCTGAGTCGGGCCAGCGAACAACACGAACAGCAGCAGTGCACAGGCCAGCAGCATGTTGATGTCGGACATCACCCGCACGCCCTTGTCGACGCCGGACACCGCAACGATGATCGCCGCGCCCATCATCAGCGTGATCAGGCCGACCTGAATCCACTGGGTGTGAGCGATGCCGAACAGATAGTCCAGGCCCGAGTTGAGGTGCAACACCCCGAAGCCCATGTCGGCGCCGAGGCCGAACACGGTGGCGATGATGCCGAAGCCGTCCACCGCATATCCGATCGGGCCGTTGATGCGCTTGCCGATCAGCGGATAGAGCGCCGAACGCAGGGCCAGCGGCAGGTTGTGTCGATAGGCAAAGTACGCCAGCGCCATGCCGACAAAAGCGAACACGCCCCAGCCGTGCAAGCCCCAGTGCAGAAACAGAATCTGCATCGCCTGCCGCGCCGCATCCGCCGTGCCGGCCTCGCCTTGGGGCGGTTGCGCCAAGTGGGTCAGCGGTTCGGACACACAGAAGAAGAACAGCGTGATGCTGATCCCGGCGGCGAACAGCATGCCGGCCCAGGACAGGTAACTGAATTCGGGTTCGTCGTGGTCGGCACCGAGCTTGATCTTGCCGTAGCCGGACAAGGCGGTGACCACCACGAAGACCAGATACAGCGTCATCGCGAGCATGTAATACCAGCCGACCGTGTTGGCCGCCCAGTTTTGCGCTTCCAGCAGCCAGGCGCCGGCCTGTTCAGGCATGGCGATGACAACGATGCCGAACAGCAGGATGAAAGTCGCCGCGAAGTAAAACACCGGCGGATTCATGCGGACCTGGCCGCTTGGAGGGAGGGACGATGCACTCATGGAAGGTGCACCTCGAAGGGGTGAAACAGGGCAATCAGTAACGGACTCGGCAAGGCAAGCCTCCTGTTGTGAACGGGCAGCAAACCGGCGGTTTAACTTGAATGAGCGTTCAAGTTAAACATGAATAGGGTGCTAAGGACTAATCGCAGGGCTCGGCGGTACGTTCTGTACGCTAGCTCAAGGATGGGTATGACGGGGGATTTGGAGGATTCGTTCAGCGGGAAATTAGCTAAATGCCAGTATTTCGGATCGGCTTGACACCATTCGCGAGCAAGCCCGCTCCCACAGGTTTTGTGTAGCTCACAAATTTGTCGTTCGACACAAAACCCGTAGGAGCGAGGCTTGCCCGCGAAGAGGCCAGTCCAGTCAACCAATATTCCGGCCCTTACTTCTGCGTCCCATCATCATGTTGCAAATTCGCCTGCGTCAGGTTGCAACCCGGCGGCACGCTGCGGGTCAGCCAGACATTGCCGCCAATGGTCGAACCCTTGCCGATAGTAATCCGCCCCAGAATCGTCGCGCCGGCATAGATCACCACATCATCCTCGACAATCGGATGCCGCGGATGGCCCTTCTGCAACTGGCCGTCCTCATCCGACGGGAAACGCTTGGCGCCCAAGGTCACGGCCTGGTAAATCCGCACGCGCTCACCAATGATTGCCGTCTCGCCGATGACCACACCGGTCCCGTGATCGATGAAGAAGCTGCGACCGATCTGCGCGCCCGGATGGATGTCGATACCGGTGGCCGAGTGGGCAATCTCTGCGCTGATCCGCGCCAGCAGCGGCAACCCGGCGCGGTACAAATGGTGCGCCAGACGATGGTGGATCACCGCCAGAATCCCCGGATAGCAAAGCAGCACTTCATCGACGCTACGGGCCGCCGGGTCGCCGTGATAGGCCGCCAGCACATCGGTGTCCAGCAGACTGCGCAGCCCCGGCAATGCGAGGGCGAAATCCTGAATGATCGCAATGGTCTTGGCCTCGACTTCGGTGTCGGCTGCGGCACTGTGGCGAGCGGCGTAACGCAGTTCGAGTCGCGCCTGCGCCAGCAACGCGTTCAACGCGACATCCAGCGTGTGGCCGACGTAGAAGTCTTCACTCTCCTCACGCAAATCCACCGGCCCCAGACGCATCGGAAACAGCGCACCGCACAGCGCTTCAAGAATCTCCGCCATGGCGGCCCGGGAAGGCAATTCGCGACCGCCCTGCTCACCGCTGGCACGGCCGTTTTGCGCACGCCACTGATCGCGCGCCGTACGCAGTTGGCTGACGATGGTCTGCAATTGCCAATGGCTGGAACGCTCGCTCACGGTAAAAACTCCTCACGGGCGGCCGGACTGTCTGGCCGCGCTATCGACAGTTACTTTACGGCAAGGTCCGGAAGCCGAATTAAGAACCAATAGTGCTGTGTTCAGCACTTTTGGATATATAAGATTGGCGGTTGCCCACGCATATAGGCGTGCCTATAGTCCTGACATCTCCCTTGGCCAGTACGGACCCATGATCAAACAACAGCTTGCCCGCTTTAACCGCCTCGACCTCCTCGGCCACCCTACCGCTCTGGAAAAACTCGAACGCCTGTCGACCTGGCTCGGTCGCGATCTGTACGTCAAACGCGATGACCTGACACCGCTGGCCATGGGCGGCAACAAGCTACGCAAACTTGAATACCTGGCGGCCGATGCCCTGGCCCAGGGCGCCGACACATTGATAACCGCTGGCGCGCTTCAGTCCAACCACGTGCGCCAGACCGCCGCCATTGCTGCCAAGCTTGGCCTGAGCTGCATCGCACTGCTGGAAAACCCGTTGGGCACCGACGACGCCAACTATCTCGGCAACGGCAATCGGCTGCTGCTGGACCTGTTCGATGCCAAGGTCGAGCTGGTGGAAAACCTCGACAACGCCGACGAGCAATTGCAGGCCCTGGCCGATCGTCTGCGCAATAACGGCAAGAAGCCGTATCTGGTGCCGATTGGTGGCTCCAACGCACTGGGCGCTTTGGGTTATGTGCGCGCAGGGCTGGAACTGGCGGAACAGATCAAGGACACCGGCCTGGAATTCGCCGCCGTGGTCCTGGCCTCGGGCAGTGCCGGGACCCACAGTGGTCTGGCGCTGGCACTGAGTGAAGCACTGCCGGATTTGCCAGTGATTGGTGTCACGGTTTCCCGCAGCGATGAAGATCAGCGCCCAAAAGTCCAGGGCCTGGCCGAGCGCACTGCCGAGTTGCTGGGCGTGAGCCTGCCGGCGAGTTTCAAGGTCGAGTTGTGGGACGAATATTTCGGCCCGCGTTATGGCGAGCCGAATGCCGGGACACTGGCGGCGGTGAAGCTGTTGGCGAGTCAGGAAGGGTTGTTGCTGGATCCGGTTTACACCGGGAAAGCCATGGCCGGGTTGCTTGATGGCATCGGTCGTCAGCGCTTTAACGAGGGCCCGATCATCTTCCTGCACACGGGCGGGGCGCCGGCGTTGTTCGCCTACAAAGATTCGCTGACCAGTTGAAGTATTCCGTGGCGAGGGAGCTTGCTCCCGTTGGGGTGCGCAGCATCCCCAAGACCTGCACCACGGTTTCTCAGTTGTACGCGGAGACTGCGTTTGCGACTGCTGCGCAGTCGAACGGGAGCAAGCTCCCTCGCCACAGGGGATTGCGTGAGTTTCATATGCAATAAATGAATAACAAACTCAATATTCATTATTTTCTTATCTAAATCCGCCATCATATAGTCACGCCGCAGGCGAATTTGCAGCGAGACGCATACGCTGCTTTAGGGCAGGATATTGCAGTCGTCCAAATCCCGATTTTGCCAACATTCCTAAAAGCGTCTTCATAAGAAAACACAGGGGCTTGTCATGAATTTTTCCGCACTACGTCGAAATCTGCTGGTCGGTTCGCTGGGCCTGGCGCTGAGCGCCGGCCTGCTGGGGCAAGCGGTTGCCGGTGAGCAGCTGCAAAAAATCAAAGACGCAGGCGTGATCAACGTCGGTCTGGAAGGCACCTACCCGCCGTTCAGCTTCGTCGACGCCGACGGCAAACTGGCCGGTTTCGAAGTCGAGTTCTCCGAAGCCCTGGCCAAAGAGCTGGGCGTGAAGGTCAAACTGCAACCGACCAAATGGGACGGCATCCTCGCGGCACTGGAATCCAAGCGTCTGGACGCGGTGATCAACCAGGTGACCATCTCCGAAGAGCGCAAGAAGAAGTATGACTTCTCCGAGCCGTACACCGTTTCCGGGATTCAGGCGCTGGTTCTGACCAAGAAGGCTGCGGAGCTGAACATCAAGTCTGCCGCCGATCTGGCCGGAAAAAAAGTCGGTGTAGGCCTGGGCACCAACTACGAGCAGTGGCTCAAGGACAATCAACCAAAAGCCATCATCAAGACCTATGACGATGATCCGACCAAGTTCCAGGATCTGCGTGTCGGCCGCATCGACGCCATTCTGATCGATCGCCTCGCCGCGCTCGAATACGCTAAAAAGGCCAAGGACACTACCGCCGCCGGCGAAGCGTTCTCCCGTCAGGAAGCCGGTATTGCCCTGCGCAAAGGCGAGCCTGAGTTGCTGGCTGCGGTGAACAAAGCCATCGAGAAGCTGCGTGCCGACGGTACGCTGAAAAAGCTTTCGGAAAAATACTTCAGCGCTGACGTCACTCAATAATGGAAGAAGCTTTCCAACTCGCACTGGACTCCCTGCCCTTCCTGCTCAAGGGGGCCTACTTCACGGTCATCTTGAGCCTGGGCGGGATGTTCTTCGGCCTCATGCTGGGCTTCGGCCTGGCACTGATGCGCCTGTCGCGCTTCAAGCTGGTGAGCTGGATCGCCCGCATCTACGTGTCGTTCTTTCGCGGCACGCCGTTGCTGGTGCAACTGTTCGTGATCTATTACGGCTTGCCGCAATTGGGCATGGAACTCGATCCGCTGCCGGCGGCCCTGATCGGCTTCTCGCTGAACATGGCCGCTTACGCCTGTGAAATCCTGCGTTCGGCGATCAGCTCCATCGAGCGCGGTCAGTGGGAAGCTGCCGCCAGCATCGGCATGACCCGTGCGCAGACCCTGCGCCGGGCCATCATTCCGCAAGCGATGCGCACCGCATTGCCGCCGCTGGGCAACAGCTTCATTTCGCTGGTCAAGGACACCGCGCTGGCCGCCACCATCCAGGTGCCGGAGCTGTTCCGCCAGGCGCAGCTGATCACAGCACGCACCTTCGAAGTGTTCACCATGTACCTTGCCGCCGCGCTGATCTACTGGATTCTGGCCACGGTGCTCTCGCACCTGCAGAACAAGTTGGAAGAGCGGGTCAATCGGCACGACCAGGAGTCCTGACCCCATGATTGTCGTGGAAAAACTGACAAAGCAGTTCAAGGGTCAAGTCGTGCTCAACGGCATCGATCTGCAAGTGAAGGAAGGTGAGGTCGTCGCGATCATCGGGCCTAGCGGTTCGGGAAAAACCACGTTCTTGCGCTGCCTGAATTTTCTCGAAGAACCCACCAGCGGCCGGATCAAGGTCGGTGACATCGAGATCGATGGCAGCCGCCCGTTGAACCAGCAGCAAAGCCTGGTGCGACGCTTGCGTCAACACGTCGGCTTCGTGTTTCAGAACTTCAACCTGTTCCCTCATCGCACCGCCCTGGAAAACGTCATCGAAGGCCCGATCATCGTCAAGAAGATCCCGCACGCCGACGCCGTTGCCCTGGGTAAAAAGCTGTTGGCCAGGGTTGGCCTGGCGGGCAAGGAAGATGCTTACCCGCGACGCCTCTCAGGAGGCCAGCAACAGCGCGTGGCGATTGCCCGTGCGCTGGCGATGGAGCCGGAAGTGATTCTGTTCGATGAACCCACTTCGGCACTCGATCCGGAGCTGGTGGGTGAAGTGCTGGCGACCATCCGCAGCCTGGCCGAGGAGAAGCGCACCATGGTCATCGTGACCCACGAAATGGGCTTTGCCCGGGACGTGGCGAACCGCGTGGTGTTTTTCGACAAAGGTGTGATCGTCGAACAAGGCGAAGCCAAAGCGCTGTTTGCCAATCCGAAAGAAGAGCGGACGAAGCAGTTTCTCAGCAAGTTTCTGAATAACGCCCACCACTAATACCGCTTCATCATTTGTTAACTTCCATGGACGGAAGTGACAACTATCCCCGCCACTAAATCTCGCAACACCCTCGTTACCAACCCTCGAACGATAGATAAGTTTCCAACGCTGCGTGCGGTACATATATATGTCCTGCAACAGATTTAACTCGCCTACAATTCGCATAATCAAGCGCCCTCACCAAGCACGCGGTCGCCGCCACACACGCCTGAAAATTAATAAATACGCGGCCAAATTCGACAGAGCGGTGCAGCTTATTAACTTTAAAGCGTAGGATTTTTCTGAATAACACTAGATCCCATACTTAACTAGCCAGTTCTATTGACACCTATACAAGCGCACTCTTATCTAGTCTCCAACCGGCGTCGACCATCGTTCCCAACCCATATTTAAACTTGCAAGTAGTGAACAACTTTGTTGCTCGGTAATACACGCCTTTCGATCTTTCAGAAACGGACTTCGCTGCAAGGCTTCAAGGAGAAACCCATGACAAGCACCTCGAATAAATCCGGACTTGCGGCCCCTACCCTGGCGCAATCCCACAAGACCGGCATCAATGTCACGTCGGCGGCCCATCTGCTGATCGACGTGGCGCCCTACCCCGGCATGGACGAAGGCGACCTGATCGAACTGTTCTGGGACAACTGCTACGTCGCCTCCCGCGTGATCACGGCCGATGAGGTCGGCGAAGCCGTCAGCCTGCGTGTGCCGCAAAGCTTCATCGCCAATGGCGCCTCCTGCATTCACTACCGCGTCATGCAGGTCGGGCAAGGACCGGCGCTGTCGCTGGCCACGCGGGTACAGATCAAGCTCGATTGCCCGGGCGGCCAGCCGCTCACCCTGTGCGGTCACGACAACGAGCACCTGGCACCGGTGGGCATTCCCGAAACCATTCGCCGCCAGGGGGTCAATCCGAACCAGATCAAGCGCGGCGTGCCATTGACCATCGAGCCATACCTGAACATGGCCGTCGACGATGAAATCACCTTGCGTTGGGGGGATGTGCGCATGGACTTGCCGCAGCTCAAGGCTGATGAGGTGGATAAGCCGATTCAAGTCTGGGTGCCGCCGGCGATCATCCTCGAAGCGGGCGAAGACCTTCGGCTGGAAGTGACTTACTGCATCCTCGATCGCGTGGGCAACAACTCCGGCTGGGCACCGCCGCGCAGGCTCAAGATCGGTTGCAACAATCCCTATCTGAAAGTGCCGTTCAAAGAAGAATTGAAAGCCGCCGAAACGCGTAAACCCTGAGATCCCCTGTAGCAGCTGCCGAGCCTGCGAGGCTGCGTTCGGCTGCGCAGCAGTCGTGAAAACCGAGCACGCGGTCTTATGAAATACCGAGTTGGCTGGTTTTGCGACAGCTGCGCTGCCGAACGCAGCCTCGCAGGCTCGGCAGCTGCTACAAGGCAAGTGTTGCGCTACGAACAGACGCCCTTCTATGTATATTCCCAAAAGTTAGTTTATTTAATTTTTATACACGCTTAGGGTATATACACCGGACCACCGGACATTCTTGATTTTCGTTCGCCGCCTCCATCGCGGCGACTCCATGAGATGTGAGGTAGGTATGGTCCGGAACACAATCACCCCAGTGCAGATCGCCAGGGCATTGCGTGCAGCCAAGGAGCGGCACTGATGTCCAGTCTGGCAGATGCAATCGTTCAGAGTGATCTGGACATCGCCCCGTTGTTGTTGCCCGCGCAGGTCTTGCGCAACGACGCACAAGCCATCAAGGCCGCCCATGAGCTGGCGCAAGTTGCCCGCCTGCAAGCAGCCAAACGTGACCGGCAGCGCAAGTTGCCATGGTCGGAAATCGAACAGTTCACCCGCAGCGGTTTAGGCAGCATTGCCATCCCGCGCGAGTACGGTGGCCCGCAGGTTTCGTTCGTCACAGTGGCCGAGGTCTTTGCGATCATTTCCGCGGCGGACCCGGCACTGGGACAGATCCCGCAGAACCAGTTCGGCATCCTCAATCTGGTGCTCGGCAGCGCCACCGAGGCGCAGAAAAAACAGCTGTTCAAAAGCGTGCTCGAAGGCTGGCGCATCGGCAATGCCGGGCCGGAACGCGGCACCAAAAACACCCTCGAACTCAAGGCACGAATCACCGCCGACGGCGACGGTTTTGTCATCAGCGGGCAGAAGTTTTACTCCACCGGCGCGCTGTTCGCCCATTGGGTGGCGGTCAAGGCGCTGAACGACGACGGCAAGCAAGTGCTGGCCTTCGTCCGTCGCGGTACGCCAGGTCTGCGCATCGTTGATGACTGGTCGGGCTTCGGCCAGCGCACAACCGCCAGCGGCACCATTTTGCTCAACAACGTGCGGGTCGACGCCGAGCTGGTGGTGGACAACTGGAAGATCAACGACAGCCCGAATATTCAGGGCGCGGTGTCGCAATTGATCCAGGCGGCCATCGACGCCGGCATCGCCCGCGGTGCCATCGACGACGCCATCGAGTTCGTGAAAACCCGCGCCCGGCCGTGGATCGACGCCAAGGTCGAACGGGCCAGCGATGACCTCTACGTCATCGCCGATATCGGCAAACTGAAAATCGAACTGCACGCGGCCGAAGCGCTGCTGCGCAAGGCCGGGCAAGTGCTCGATCAGGTCAGCGCCGCGCCACTCACTGCCGAGTCTGCCGCGCGCGCCTCGATCGCCGTGGCTGAAGCCAAAGTGCTGACCACCGAGATCTCCCTGCTCGCCAGCGAAAAACTTTTCGAACTGGCCGGCAGCCGCGCGACCCTCGCCGAATTCAACCTCGACCGTCATTGGCGCAACGCTCGCGTGCACACGCTGCACGATCCCGTTCGCTGGAAATACCACGCAGTCGGTATTTATCACTTGAACGGCACTTTGCCCGCTCGCCACTCCTGGATCTAACGACCAGAACACTTTTGACCAGATCTCTGGAGAAACACATGACTCTTTCTCACCACGTCGCGGTCATAACCAGCGATGAGCAAGCCGTGATCGTCGCTACCGATCTGGCCGAAGATTTCAAGCGTGACAGCGCCCTGCGCGACCGCGAACGTCGCCTGCCGCACCCGGAGCTGGAAGTGTTTTCCTGCTCGGGCCTCTGGGGCATCAGCGTGCCAAAAGAATACGGAGGCGCTGGCGTTTCCAACGTCACCCTGGCCAAGGTCATCGCTTTGATTGCCCAGGCGGACGGCTCGCTCGGACAGATCCCGCAGAACCATTTCTACGCCCTCGAAGTGCTGCGTGTGAACGGCAGCGAAGAGCAGAAAAAACGCCTGTACGCCGAAGTGCTTGCCGGACAACGCTTCGGCAATGCCCTCGCAGAACTGGGCACCAAAACGGCCCACGACCGCGTCACGAACCTGACACGCGACGGTGACGGCTATCGCATCAACGGCCGCAAGTTCTACGCAACCGGCGCGATCTATGCGCAACGCATTCCGACTTCGGTGGTGGATGAAAACGGTGTGCAGCAACTGGCGTTCGTCCCCCACAACAGCAAAGGCCTGACCGTCATCGACGACTGGAGCGGTTTCGGCCAGCGCACCACCGGCAGCGGTTCGGTGGTGTTCGAAGACGTCTACGTCGCCGCCGAAGACGTGATCCCGTTTCAAAGTGCCTTCGAGCGCCCGACCCCTGTCGGCCCGCTGGCGCAGATTCTCCACGCCGCCATCGACACCGGCATCGCCCGCGCCGCTTATGAAGACGCGTTGCATTTCGTGCGCACGAAAACCCGTCCGTGGATCGACGCCACCCACGATAAGGCCACTGACGATCCGCTGACCCTCAAGAGCTTCGGCCACCTGAGCATTCGCCTGCACGCTGCCGAAGCGTTGCTGGAACGCTCCGGCGAATTCCTCGATAAAGCTCAGGCCGACACCAACGCCGAAACCGTAGCCGCTGCCTCGATTGCCGTGGCCGAAGCTCGCGCCATCAGCACCGAAATTTCCCTCGCCGCCGGCAGCACGCTGTTTGAGTTGGCCGGCAGCCAGGCGACGCTGATCGAACACGGCCTCGATCGCCACTGGCGCAACGCCCGGGTGCACACGCTGCACGACCCGGTGCGCTGGAAGTATCACGCCGTCGGCAACTACTACCTCAACGATGAAAACCCTCCGTTGCGAGGGACCCTCTGATGGCCGAGGCGAAAAAGAAGATCCTGCTCAACGCGTTCAACATGAACTGCATCGGGCACATCAACCATGGCCTGTGGACGCATCCACGGGACACCTCCACTCAGTACAAAACCATTGAATACTGGACCGAACTGGCGCAGTTGCTGGAGCGCGGTTTGTTCGATGGCCTGTTCATCGCCGACATCGTCGGCGTGTACGACGTCTACCAGAACTCGGTGGACGTGCCACTGAAAGAGTCGATCCAGCTGCCGGTCAACGACCCGCTGTTGCTGGTTTCGGCCATGGCAGCGGTGACGAAAAACCTCGGCTTCGGCCTGACCGCCAACCTGACTTACGAACCGCCGTATCTGTTCGCTCGGCGCATGTCGACGCTCGATCACCTGAGTCGCGGCCGGGTCGGCTGGAACATCGTCACCGGCTACCTCGACAGCGCCGCCAAAGCCATGGGCCTGAGCGAACAGGTGGAACACGACCGCCGCTACGACCAGGCCGATGAATACCTGGAAGTGCTCTACAAACTCTGGGAAGGCAGCTGGGAAAACGGCGCGGTGCTCAATGACCCGCAGCAACGGATCTACGCCCAACCGGAAAAAGTGCACAAGGTCGAGCATAAGGGCGAGTTCTATCAGGTCGAGGGTTACCACCTCTGCGAACCGTCGCCGCAGCGCACGCCGGTGCTGTTCCAGGCCGGCAGTTCGGATCGCGGTTTGCTGTTCGCCGGGCGCCATGCCGAATGCGTGTTCATCAGCGGTCAGAACAAACCGTCGACCAAGGTGCAAGTGGACAAGGTTCGCGCCAGCGCGGTTGAAGCCGGGCGTAATCCCGAGGACATCAAGGTGTTCATGGGCTTGAACGTGATTGTCGGCGCCACCGAAGAGCTTGCCTGGAAGAAGCACGCCGAGTACCTCAGCTACGCCAGCGCCGAGGCCGGTGTCGCGCATTTTTCGGCGTCGACCGGGATCGATTTCTCCGAATACCAAATCGACGAACCGATCCAGTACGTGAAGAGCAACGCCATCCAGTCGGCGACCAGGAACCTGCAAAACAACGACTGGACCCGACGCAAATTGCTTGAGCAACACGCGCTGGGTGGCCGCTACATCACGGTGGTGGGTTCACCTGAGCAAGTGGCGGACGAACTGGAATCGTGGATCGCCGAAACCGGGCTGGATGGCTTCAACCTGACGCGGATTGTCACGCCGGAAAGCTATGTGGACTTCATCGATTCGGTGATTCCCGAATTGCAACGCAGAGGGTCGTACAAAACCGCTTACGACAGCGGCAGCCTGCGGGAAAAGCTGTTTCACGGTGAAGCGCATTTGCCTGGGCAACACACGGGCTCGGCGTTTCGCCGCTGATCCCTGTGGCGAGGGAGCTTGCTCCCGCTCGACTGCGCAGCAGTCGCAAAACCCGAAACCGATTTGTACCTGACACACCTGATCGAATGGCTATGGGGCTGCTCCGCAGCCCAGCGGGAGCAAGCTCCCTCGCCACAAAATGCGTGCACATATTGAATAATTGACTGGAAAACTCATCATGACCAAGAAACTTCTCTCCCACCCAGTCAAAGCACTGGCCCTGGCCCTCGGCCTCTTCAGCTCCATCAGCTTCGCCGCCGACGCGCCGTTGAAAGTCGGTACCACCGCCGCCTTCGCCATTCCGCTGGAGGCCGCCGTTGAAGAAGCGAAAAAACAAGGCCTGCAAGTCGACCTGGTGGAGTTCAGCGACTGGATCGCCCCCAACGTCAGCCTCGCGGCCGGCGACATCGATGTGAATTACTTCCAGCACGTCCCGTTCCTGGAAAACGCCAAGGCCGCCGCCGGTTTTGACCTGGTGCCGTTCGCGCCGGGAATCATCAACAACGTCGGCCTCTACTCGAAGAAATACAAAAGCTTCGACGACTTGCCACAAGGCGCCAGCGTCGCCATCGCCAACGACCCGATCAACAGCGGTCGCGGCCTGCAACTGTTGGCCAAGGCCGGTTTGATCACCCTCAAACCGGGTGTCGGCTACAAGGCCACCGAAGAAGACATCATTGCCAACCCGAAGAAAATCAAAATCCTGCAGGTTGAGGCTGTGCAACTGGTGCGCGCCTATGACGACGCCGATCTGGTGCAGGGCTACCCGGCCTACATCCGTCTGTCGAAGACCTTCGATGCCGGTTCTGCGCTGCTGTTTGATGGCCTCGATCACAAGGAATACGTGATCCAGTTCGTGATCCAGCCGAAAAGCAAAACCGACCCGCGCCTGATCAAATTCGTCGACATTTACCAGCACTCGCCAGCCGTTCGCGCAGCCTTGGATAAAGCCCACGGCAAGCTCTATCAAGCCGGTTGGGAAAGCTGAGGATGACGGCCGCGATCCAACGGCGACTGGATATTCCAGAGCCACATAAAGCCGAACAGACCGAACTGCACCCGGACCTGAACCGGGCGCACGTGCGCTTCATCGGCCTGGGTAAAACCTACACTGGCCAGCAAGGTCCGGTGGCGGCTTTGCACGGCATCGACCTGGCGATCCAGCGCGGTGAAGTGTTCGGCATCATCGGTCGTAGCGGCGCCGGCAAGTCGTCGCTGATCCGCACCATCAATCGTCTGGAGCAGCCGAGCACCGGGCGGGTGCTGATCGATCAAGTGGACATCGGCGAGTTCGATGAAGACCGCCTGGTGGCGCTGCGCCGACGGATCGGCATGATCTTCCAGCACTTCAACCTGATGTCCGCCAAAACCGTTTGGCAGAACGTCGAGTTGCCGCTGAAAGTGGCCGGTGTGCCCAAGGAAAAACGCGAACAGAAAGTCCGTGAATTGCTGGAGCTGGTGGGCCTGCAAGGCAAGCACAAGGCCTATCCGGCGCAGCTGTCGGGTGGGCAGAAACAACGCGTCGGCATCGCCCGCGCCCTGGTGCACGATCCGGAAATTCTGCTGTGCGACGAAGCCACATCGGCGCTGGACCCGGAGACCACGCAATCGATTCTCGGCCTGCTGCGTGAGATCAATCAGCGCCTCGGTTTAACCATTGTGCTGATCACCCACGAGATGGCGGTGATCCGCGATATCTGTGATCGGGTGGTGGTGCTGGAACACGGGCACATCGTCGAGCAAGGGCCGGTGTGGGAAGTGTTCGGCAACCCGCAGCATGACGTCAGCAAGACCTTGCTCGCGCCGTTGCAACACGCGTTGCCGCAAGAACTGCAAAGCCGCTTGCGCCCGCAACCACAGTCTTCGGATGCGGCAGTGGTGTTGCGTTTGCAATTCACTGGCAGCGCGACAGATGAACCGGATCTGGCGGCCTTGTTCAGCGCTCTCGGTGGCCGCGTGCGTTTGTTGCAAGGTGGCGTGGAACGGATTCAGGGCCACGCGCTGGGGCAGTTGCTGCTGGCGGTGGCCGGCTCGTCCCTTGGCGCAGAGGAATTGCGTCAGCGTGCCGGCAATTGGGCGCAACAGGCGGAGGTATTGGGCTATGTGGTTTGATCGCTTGCTGCAAGGTTTCATCGACACGTTCCTGATGGTCGGCGTGTCATCGCTGATTGCGCTGCTGGCGGGCATTCCGCTGGCGGTGATTCTGGTCACCAGTTCCAAGGGTGGCATCTACGAAGCAGCGGCGCTGAACCGCGCACTGGGTGCATTCGTGAACCTGTTCCGCTCTATTCCGTTTCTGATTCTGATGGTGGCGCTGATCCCGTTCACCCGCTTGATCGTCGGCACGACGTATGGTGTCTGGGCCGCCGTGGTACCGCTGACGATTGCGGCCACGCCGTTTTTTGCGCGTATCGCGGAAGTTAGTTTGCGAGAGGTTGATCACGGGTTGATCGAAGCCGCGCAGGCGATGGGTTGCCGGCGCTGGCACATCGTCTGGCATGTGCTGTTGCCTGAGGCGCTGCCGGGGATTGTTGGTGGTTTCACGATTACGCTGGTGACCATGATCAACTCGTCGGCCATGGCCGGGGCGATTGGTGCCGGTGGACTGGGCGATATCGCCTATCGATACGGGTATCAGCGCTTCGACAGCCAGATCATGCTGACGGTGATTGTGTTACTGGTGGTGTTGGTGGCGGTGATCCAGCTCGGTGGAGATCGGTTGGCACGGGGTCTTAACAAGCGCTGAACACGGTGCGATTGAAGGGCTTTTGTGGCGAGGGGGTTTACCCCCGTTGGGCTGCGAAGCGGCCCCAAAACCTGCTGACCTGGTTTGCCTGACACACCTCTTTGAATGGCTTTGGGGGCTGCTGCGCACCCCAACGGGGGTAAACCCCCTCGCCACAAAAGCACTCTCGACACAGGCAATTTCCCTCGTGACAGGAGGAACATTTCCCACAGGAAAATCAGTGCGCCTACAGGCCTGTTCCCTTTCATTTGCAGGACATTTCCTAGATCATTCCGCTCGCTTGCGCCGGTGGATTCTCGTGGCTAGTCTCGGTCCGTCACTGCTCATCAGTGATCGGGTTTGAACTGGTCAAGTAAATCCGGACACCGTTTACGGTGCTTATGCCGCTTTTTGCTCCATAGCTATGGGCGACAGGTAGTTGTTGTAGCTGTGTAGCCGGGTGCGGTTGTAGTACATGAAGAAGCGGACCATGTCGGTTTGTGCTTCCTCGCTCGTGCCATAGCCGCCGCGAGGCACCCATTCTGACTTCAGGGTGCCGAAAAACCGCTCTGTTGGCGCATTGTCCCAGCACTGACCACGATGGCTCATGCTTTGCAAAATGCCATGGCGCATCAGCTCCTCTTGAAACTTGCGACTGGTGTACTGACAACCTTGATCCGAATGAAACATCAATCCAGGTGAGCACGTTCGAAGCTCTGTGGCCATGCGCAGCGCCTTGCTGACCAGGTTGGCATCATTGATCAGGGAAAACGCCCAACCGATCACTCGGCGCGCAAACAGGTCGATCACGACGGCCAGATGAACCCAGCGCTTACCCACCATCAAGCTTGTAACGTCGCCACACCAGACTTGATTGACCGCCGCCGGCTTGAAATTGCGCTTAAGCAGATTGGGCGCGACAAATGCTTCCACTCCTTTGGACCTGAACGGGTGAGGCTGGCGTTGCTTACTGACAATGTTGGCCTCTCTCATCAGCGCCTGAACAAGGCTTCTGCCGACCGCTATGTTTTGGGCCTTCAGATTTTTGCTAATCGTTCTGGACCCCATGGCTTCGCGGCTTTCGCTGTGCAACTCAACCACTTTCCCTTTGAGCTCTTCGCGCCTGATCCTTGGTCTGGCACGCCGCTGCATCCATTCATAAAAGCTGCTGCGCTTCACATCGAAAACGCGACACAGGGTGGCGGTCGGAAATGACTCTCTTAGCTCCGCGATCATCGAAAACGATCGGGGTCCGACATCAAGAGAGCGGTAGCCTTTTTTAAGATATCGGCTTCCATTTCCATGCGCTTGATCTTAGCTTTCAAGTCCTGAATCTGGCGCTGATCCTCGGTAATGGCCTTGGTGCCTTGAATCGGCTCCCCCTTGTGTTCCTTGCGAACCTGATCTACCCAGCGCCGTAACGCGGTGGCACTGATGTCCAGCGAGGCGCAGACTTCCTGTACCGAACAATGATCATCAATCACCATGCTGGCCGCACGGTGTTTGAACTCGCGGGAAAAGACTCTTCTTTCTTTCATGGAACCTCCAAATTGGCGAAATCATATCGCCCTTAAGAGGTGTCCGGAATTATTAGGCCAGTTCAGTTTAGTCGCCCGGAACCTACCAGGCGCACAGCGCTACCTCTCGGCAGGTGATTTATCACCTGCAGTTTATGGTGGCTGTGCGCAGGGCACCCTCGGGTGCGCCGGTGTCTCCTGGTGGCCGGTCGACTAACCTGCGTGCAGCCGCCACCCCTGTTCGTTTAGTCGCGATATCGGTTGGCTCCAACTAATACCAGGAGTTTTACCAATGAAAAGATCTGTCCCCGATCCACCTCCCGAGACAACCACCAAAGGCAATCCCACCGACGATCCGCCAAGAGACCGCTCCGCCCTTTATCGTGCAATCGATTTCTACCTCACCGGTGAACAGCCTTCAGCACCCGATGAGCTGCGGTTCTACAACGTCAGCGAAGACGTGAGTTTCGAAGACACCCAACTCTATGTCGCTGATCTGCTGCGTTGCGCGTCCGTCACGGCGTATCAGTGTGGCGATCACCTCAAAGGCGCGGACCGGGCCATGGTGTTTTCTGTCTGGCATCTGCTGGAAATTGCCAAAGCCATGGTTGATCGTTCCATTGATTGCCTGGGGATGAAGCAGGGCTGAGACATCGCTATCGCGGGCAAGCCCGCTCCCACAGGTGTACGCGATCAACTGTGGGAGCGAGCCTGCTCGCGATTGGCTGCGCAGCAGCCACCGGCCTCATGGCGTATATTCGACAAATCCCCATTGCCTGCGCAGCCGACCATGAAACAAACCCCCACTGACCTCAAGCAGATCACCGCCACCACCCTGGGCCATTACAACTCGGTGGCCGAAGGTTTTCGCGAGGGGACTCGCGATCATGATGTCAGCCAGAACATCGACGCCCTGTTGCGGCATATTCAGGGCGAGGCGCCGTTCGACATTCTCGATTTTGGCTGTGGGCCGGGGCGTGATTTGCAGACGTTCACGCGCATGGGCCACACGGCTGTCGGGCTGGATGGGTCGGAGAAGTTTGCACAGATGGCGCGTGAGGACAGTGGGTGTGAGGTGTGGCAGCAAGACTTTCTGAAGCTGGATCTACCGAATGAACGCTTCGACGGGATTTTTGCCAATGCGGTGTTGTTTCATATTCCCCGCCAGGAATTGCCTCGGGTGCTGAAAGAATTGCGCGGGGCGTTGAAGCCCGGTGGCGTGTTGTTCAGTTCCAATCCGCGGGGCGAGAATCAGGAAGGGTGGAATGGGTCACGGTATGGGGCGTATCACGATCTGGCGGCTTGGCAGCAATTGCTGACTGAGGCGGGGTTTGTGGAGTTGGAGCATTACTACCGGCCGGCGGGGCTGCCGCGGGAGCAGCAGCCTTGGTTGGCGAGTGTTTGGCGGCGGGCGTGATTGGGGGGGTGTGTCAATGAGATCCACCCCTCACCCCAACCCTCCCGAAACGTCGGACCGCCCCAAAGGGGCGAGGGGGAAGGGAGCAGATCTTCAAGCTTTTCAAAACCTGAGTTCAACTCTATTTCCCCGATCGCAAAATTTCTCCGGAACACCTCGGTCAGTCCCCTCTACCCCTTGGGGAGAGGGTTAGGGTGAGGGGTGGGTCTCAAGCCGATCACCTTTCTTCGGCTCGCGGATTTTGTACCAGGCGACGTAAAGCGCCGGCAAAAACAGCAACGTCAGCAACGTCGCAATAATGATCCCGCCAATCATCGCGTACGCCATCGGTCCCCAGAACACTTCCCGGGCGATCGGGATCATCCCCAGACTTGCTGCCGCAGCGGTCAGCAGAATCGGCCGGCGTCGATGCTCCGTGGCCTGCGCCACGGCATCCCAAGGCGCGAGGCCCTCTTTCTCCAGGGCATCGATCTGCGTCACCAAAATTACCGAGTTGCGGATGATGATGCCGATCAGCGCCAGAATCCCCAGGATCGCCACAAAGCCCATCGGCGTGCCTGTCGGGATCAGCGCCAGCACCACGCCAATCAAGCCGAGCGGCGCGACGCTGGCCACCAGGAACAGTTTCTGCACGCTGTGCAGCTGGATCATGAGGAAGGTCGCCATGAGGAACAGCATCAACGGCACCACCTTGGCAATCGGCCCTTGGGCCTTGCCGCTTTCCTCCACCGTGCCGCCCGTGGCAACCGAGTAACCCACCGGCAAACTGGCGGAGAATTTATCGATGTCAGGCTTGAGCTGTTTCACCAGGTCGGTCGGCTGAATCTCGTCGCGCACCGCTGCCTTGATGGTGATGGTCGGCTTGCGGTCGCGGCGCCAGACCAGCGGTTGCTCAAGTTCATAGCGCACCGTGGCGAAGGCCAGCAGCGGAATCGACGTGCCGCCCGGGGTGACGATCTGCAAGTTCTGCAGGGTTTCCGGCGTGCCGCGTTCCGCGTCCACCGCGCGGCCCACGACGTTGATCAGGTAGATATCGTCATCAACCTGAGTGACCGGCGAACCGACGACGATGCTGTTCATCAGGTTGGCCACGTCTTCCGACGACAGCCCCAGTTGCCGCGCCTTGTCCTGGGCGATGTCGATGCGCAGGACTTTGCCCGGTTCGTTCCAGTCGTAAATGATCTCGCCGATGTGCGAGTTTTTATCCAGTTCGGTAGCCAGGGCGATCGCGTGTTTGCGCACCTGATCGATGTCCTTGCCGCTGACCCGGTACTGAATCGGGCGACCCACCGGCGGGCCCATTTCCAGCGCCTGGACGTAGCTGCCGATGCCGACGAAATCTTTGCGCAGCCGCTCGTTCAAGCGCTGGCTGAGGGCGTTACGCGACTCCAGGCCTTTGCTGACGATCACCAATTGCGCGTAGTACGGGTTCTGCAATTGCTGGTCGAGGGGCAGGTAGAAACGGATCGCCCCCTCGCCGATGTAAGTGCTCCAGCGCACGATGTCCGGGTCATCCTTGAGCGTCGCTTCGAGCCTGTCCACTGCCTTGCGGGTTTCGGCGATCGAGGCGTTTTGCGGCAGGTTGAGGTCGACGAGGATTTCCGGGCGGTCCGAGGACGGGAAGAACTGGTTCTGCACGAACTGCATGGAAAACACCGACGCCACGAACAGCGCGATCGTGATGCCGATGGCCCACCAGCGATTGCGCATCGACCAGAGCATGCCGTAATTGAATGCGCGGCCGATGCGACCCGGCTCGGCGTCATGGGGCTTCACGTTGGCGCTGAGGATGTGCACGCCGATCACCGGTGCGAACAACACGGCGACAACCCACGACACCAGCATCGCCACGGCGATCACCGCAAACAGGGTGAAGGTGTACTCGCCCGCCGAGCTGGCGTTCAAGCCGATGGGCACGAAACCGGCGACCGTCACCAATGTACCGGTGAGCATCGGGAACGCCGTGGAGGTGTAGGCAAACGTTGCCGCCTGCTCCTTGGTCTCGCCCATTTCCAGGCGCGTGACCATCATCTCGACCGTGATCATTGCGTCGTCCACCAGCAGGCCGAGGGCGATGATCAGCGCACCGAGTGAAATCCGCTGCATGGTGATGCCGCTGTATTCCATGAAGATAAAGACCATCGCCAGCACCAGCGGGATCGAGCACGCCACCACCAGCCCGGCGCGCACACCGAGGCTGACGAAGCTGACGATCAGCACGATCACCACCGCTTCGAACAAGGCACTGGTGAAGCCGCCGACGGCTTTTTCCACCACTTCGGCCTGGTCGGAAACCGTGTGCACACCGACGCCCACCGGCAAGTCGGCGGTCAGGTCAGTCATGCGCTGGTGCAACGCCTTGCCGAACTCCTGGATGTTGCCGCCCTTCTTCATGGCGATGGCGAGGCCGATGCCCGGGCGGCCGTTGAAGCGGAATTCCGGGGTCGCCGGGTCAACGTAACCACGGCTGATCTCGGCGATGTCGGCCAGGCGGTAGAAGCGGTCATTGAGCCGCAGGTTGACGTTAGCCAGGTCTTTCTCGGAAGCGAACTGCCCCGAGGTGCGCACCGAGATGCGCTCCGGGCCAGCTTCGATCACACCGGCCGGAGTCACCGCGTTCTGGGTTTGCAGGCTCTGCACCACCTGGCGCTGATCGATGCCCAGCGCTGCCAGTTTGCGGGTAGAGAAATTCAGGTAGAGAACTTCGTCCTGCTCACCGACCATCTCGACCTTGCCCAGCCCCGGCACTTCACGAATTTCGGCGCGGACCTGTTCCACGTAATCGCGCAACTGGCGCATCGACAAGCCGTCGGCGGTAAAGGCATACACCGAACCGAACACATCACCGAATTCGTCGTTGAAACCCGGGCCCTGAAGCCCTTGAGGGAAGTCGCCGCGAATGTCGTTGATCTTCTTGCGCACCTGGTACCAGATTTGCGGGATGTCCTTGGCACTGGTGGTGTCGCGCAGGTTGACGAACACCGTCGATTCGCCGGGCCGGGTGTAGCTTTTCACGTAGTCGAGGGAGTCGAGTTCCTCGAGTTTTTTCTCGATGCGGTCAGTGACTTGCTTGAGGGTTTCTTCCTGGGTCGCGCCCGGCCAACGGGTCTGGATAACCATGGTCTTGATGGTGAACGACGGGTCTTCTTCGCGGCCCAGGTTCATGTAGGAGAACACGCCCATCAGCAGCGCGACGAACATCAAATACCAGACAAACGACTGATGCTTGAGGGCCCATTCGGATAAGTTGAAACTCCCTTTCATTGTGGGCTGTCCTCATCGATTTTCACTTTCTGCCCGGGTTTCAGGCTGTTCACACCCGCGCTGACCACCCGCTCACCGGACTTCACGCCACTGGCCAGGATCATCGTGGAATCCGTGCGGCTGACCAGGCTGACGTCTCGTGGGGCAACGGTTTGGGTCTGCGTATCGACGACCCAGATGCGGGTCTTGCCATCGACCTCCTGGAGCGCACTCAACGGCAGTTCGATGCGCGGTTTGATCGCGGAGCTGAGGGTGACGCTGATCGCGGTACCCAGGCGAAAACCGGCAGGTGTGTCTGTCAGGGTCAGGCGGGCGCGACGGGTACGCGTCGCACTTTGGGCCTGAGGTTCGATTTCTCGAACGATGGCGGTGGTGGTAATGCTCGGGTCCAGTTGCGCTGCGACCTGGAACACGACATCGGCCGGCAACTGATCGACCAGGGTGTCCGGCAGGTCGATCACGGCTTCCTTGATGTCCGGTTGCGCCAGGGTCACCACTTGCTGGCCGGCCGTGACGACTTGCCCGGCTTCGGCATTCCACGCGGTGACGATGGCTTTGTGGTCGGAGCGCAGTTCGACGTAGTTGAGCTGATCCTTGGCCTGATCGACCGCGGCTTTCGCTTGGTCGAGCGAGGCCTGGGTGGTTTTGAGATCGGTCTGGGCGATGTCGAGTTGCGCCTGGGCGCCGACGCCGCGATCGAACAATTCCTGTTGGCGCCGGGCGTTGGCCTGGGCGTTGATGTATTGCGCCTGGACGCTGGCCAGATCGCCCTGGGCGGAACGCAACTGGTTCTGCTGATCGGTGGGGTCCAGGGTGGCGAGCAGCGCGCCCTTTTCCACTTCAGCACCGACATCGACATTGCGGCTGGCGATGCGCCCCGGCACACGGAACCCGACGTTGCTTTCATAACGGGCCTGGATGCTGCCGGCGAAGCGGCCGAGGTTTTCCTCGTCCAGCGACTGGACCTTGACCGAGAGCACCGGGCGTACCGGCTCCGGTGGCGCTTCTTTTTCCGAGCAGGCCGCCAGCATCACAGCGCCGCACACCAGTAACAGACGCTTCATGGCTGGGCTTCCACTGCTAGATCCTTGTAGGTGTTTTCGGCAATTTCGACTTTCACGCCGGGGTGCAGCAACTGACCGCCGGCGATGACGACTTTTTCACCCCCCTGCAGGCCGGCGCTGATGATCACTTTGCCGGTCAGGTAACGACCGACCGTGACGGTGTGCAGCTGCGCCTTGCCCTCGCCATCTACCAGCCATACCGCCGGATCGCTGAGGTTTTTGGTCAGCGCCGACCACGGCAATTCCACGGCGGATTTCCCCGGCGTCTTGGCCGTGGCACTCACCACCGAGCCCAATTGCATGCCCTCGGGCAGGCCATTGAGGGTGACTTTGACTTGCACGGTGCCGGTCTGCGCGGACACGGCCGGGGTGATTTCCCGCACGGTGCCGGTGGTTTTGATCGCCGGGTTGTCGAGCAGGCTGACCACGATGGTTTTATCTTCCGGGGCCTCGGCCAGCAGCGATTCGTAGACGTTGAACACCGCGTCGCGCTCGCCATCGCGGGCCAGGCTGAAAATCGGCACCGTCGCCTGCACCACTTGGCCGACCTCGGCCTGACGCGCCGTAATCACGCCCGGCGCATCGGCGATCAGCGCGGTGTAGCTGAGTTGTTCGCGAGCGTTGGCGAACTGCGCCTGGGCAGCGGCCAATGCGCTCTGACTGCTGCGCAAGGCGGCTTGGGCGGAATCGTATTCGCTTTGGCTGGTGTAGCCCTTGGGCAGGAGTTTTTGCTGGCGAACGAACGCGGCGGCGGTCTGTTTGACCCGGGCTTGCTCAGCGACAACCTGGGCCTGTGCCGAATCGACGCTGGTCTGCAGGTCCTTGGGATCGAGTTTGGCCAGTACCTGCTTTGCCGACACCCGGTCACCGACATCGACCATGCGTTGAATGATCTTGCCGCCCACGCGGAACGACAATTCGGTCTGGACCCGGGCCTGAACATCGCCGGTGAGCGTCACCGACGCAGCGTAATCCGCGGGTTTGACCTCCTGGACGAACACCCGCGGACGGTTCTTCTCGACCTGGGGTTTATCGCCACAGGCGCTCAGCAGGGCAAGGAGGCTCAGGCCAACCACTGTTTTCAATCCGGGACCAGCCATGCAGCCTCCTTTGCGTTGTACGGACGTGCCAATGGCGATACGACTGTGAGCTTAGAACAGGGTTCCACGGGTGCACAGGATTACTACTATCCCCTTTGCCAAGGGGCTTTGCCTGTGGCGAGGGAGCTTGCTCCCGCTCGGCTGCGCAGCAGACGCAAGACCTGCGCCTCGTTTTGCCTGACACACCTCGTTGGATGGTTTGGGGCCGCTTCGCAGCCCAGCGCGAGCAAGCTCGCTCGCCACAAAAGCTCGCTAGTGAGATCACAGTGTTCCCGACAATAAGGCAAACTGACGGCCTCTGCAGCAGGACGCTCTTATGCTCAAAACCCTCGCGGTGGCCAATTACCGCTCGATCAATAAATTGGTGATTCCGCTGGGTCGGTTGAACCTGATCACCGGTCCCAACGGCAGCGGTAAATCCAACCTCTACCGCGCATTGCGGTTGCTGGCGGAAACCGCTCAGGGTGGCGTCGTCAACGCCTTGGCCCGCGAGGGCGGGCTGGATTCGACGTTCTGGGCCGGGCCGGAAACCATCACCCGGCGCATGCGCAATGGTGAAGTCCCGATCGAGGCGACCGTACGCCACGGCGCCAAACGCCTGCGCCTGGGATTCGCTGGCGAGGATTTCAGCTACTCGATCGCCCTGGGTTTACCGGAGCCGAGCCTGTCTGAGTTTTCCCTGGACCCGGAAATCAAAAAGGAATGCATCTGGAACGGTCCGGTTTATCGCCCGGCCAGTCTTCTAGTGGAACGTAACGGCCCGATGATCCGCGCCCGTGTCGGTCGCGACTGGGACGTGCTCGCCCAGCACACACCGAATTTCGACAGCCTGTTCGATCAGGTCGGCAGCTTCCGTACCTCGCCGGAAGTCATGCAACTGCGGGAATTCATCCGCCGCTGGCGCTTCTACGATCACTTTCGCAGCGATGCCGATGCGCCGGTGCGCCAACCACAATTGGGCACCCGCACGCCGGTGTTGCACCACGACGGGCGCGACCTCGCCGCCGCGTTGCAGACGATTCGTGAAATCGGCGACCCCGAGGCGCTGCAGACTGCGATCAGCGACGCGTTCCCCGGTGCGCGATTGAACATCGCGCCGTTGCAGGGCGGGCGGTTTGCGATTGAGTTTTTCCAGGAGGGGTTGCTGCGGCCGTTGTCGGCGGCCGAGTTGTCGGACGGGACCTTGCGTTATTTGTTGCTGGTGGCGGCGCTGCTGACGCCTCGGCCGCCGACGTTGATGGTGCTGAACGAGCCGGAAACCAGTTTGCACCCAGATCTGTTGCCGGCGCTGGCGCGGTTGATTATCCGGGCGTCGGAGCAGTGCCAGGTTTGGGTGGTGTCCCATGCGCGGCGATTGATTTCGGCGTTGCAGGAGGATCCGGAGTGCAATTGCATTGTGTTGGAGAAGACATTGGGCCAGACGGGGATTGTCGGGCAGCGGGTGCTGGATGAGCCTGCCTGGCATTGGCCAGACTAAGTCCGCGTCTGATAACCGCTTTCGCGAGCAAGCCCGCTCCCACATCAGACCGCGTCCCGTCTGGGCAACTCGGTCAACTGTGGGAGCAACTGTCTTGATGCCCTTTGTTTTAAAAGCATATTGATATCACGCAAAAAACTATTCTGCGGATTTGCCGAGGCAAAGGAACACGACTATTTTCCTTGCAGCTGTAGGAGGGATCTTTTTTTCGAAAAACCCCTCCAAGGACGCACAGCTTTTGGCCAGACTCCCTGGCCGAACCCTCACAAGGAAGAGAAAAATGGCTGACGTGAAAGTGCCGCAGCGGTTGGATCCGCAGGAAATCGTGAAGTTATTGGTGGCATTGCGCCGGGCATTGGAGGCCCGGGTGGCCTGAATGCGCGGGCGCTTTTGTGGCGAGGGAGCTTGCTCCCGCTCGACTGCGCAGCAGTCGCAAAATCAGTCGAAACGGTGTGCCTGAAGAAGCGCATGTGCAGGTTTTAGGGTCGCTTCGCAACCCAGCGGGAGCAAGCTCCCTCGCCACAGGTTTCTCGCACACACAAAAAAACGCCGACGCTCTATCAGCCGTCGGCGTTCGAAACCTTGAAGGGTTTTACCTCGCGAATCAGAACGCCGGCAGTACCGCGCCGCTGTACTTCTTCTCGATGAATGCTTTCACTTCCGGGCTGGTCAGGGCTTTGGCCAGTTTCTGGATGGCAACGCTGTCCTTGTTGTCCGGACGGGCCACCAGGAAGTTCACGTAAGGCGAATCCGCACCTTCGATGACCAGCGCGTCTTTAGCCGGGTTCAGACCTGCTTCCAGCGCGTAGTTGGTGTTGATCATGTCCAGGTCGACCTGGTCCAGCACACGCGGCAGCATGGCCGATTCCAGTTCCTTGAACTTGAAGTTGTGCGGATTCTTGGCGATGTCTTTCGGGGTGGCCAAGGCGTTTTTCGGGTCTTTCAACTCGATCAGGCCAGCCTTCTGCAGCAGGATCAGGGCACGGCCGCTGTTGCTGCCTTCGTTCGGGATGGCAATGGTCGCGCCGTCTTTCAGCTCAGCCAGGGATTTGACTTTCTTCGAGTAGCCGCCAAATGGTTCGACGTGCACACCGATCACGGTCACCAGGTTGGTGCCTTTGCCTTCGTTGAAGCTTTTCAGGTACGGCAGGGTCTGGAAGTAGTTGGCGTCCAGACGCTTCTGATCGACCTGTACGTTCGGCTGAACGTAGTCGGTGAAGACTTTGATTTCCAGGTCCACGCCTTCTTTGGCGAGGGTTGGCTTGATCAATTCAAGAATCTCGGCGTGTGGAACGGGGGTCGCCGCAACCACCAGTTTCTCGCCAGCCTGGGCCAGACCCGCAGTCAGGGCAGCCGCCAGTGCGGTGAACAACAGAACCTTTTTCATGCAGTGTCCTTATCGAAAATCACGGTCGTCGTCGACGACGGCTATTAGTACGAGTGCCATTGAAGTGCTATCGCTGGCGTGAAGCGGACAATACCGGGATTTTTTATTCCCGAACAATATCTTTTATTCACTTTCATATTCCATTTTGTTCATACCGATAACTACAGCGTCTGCGCCAGGCTTTCCAGCAAACGCTTGAGTGCCGAACGCTCGGCAGCCGTGCCGCTTTTGATCGTGTGAGTTACTTGTTGCTCAATCTGCACCAACGACACAGGCACCTCCGGCAGATTCAAATGCTCAGGCAGAATCTCGTCGCCGGTGCTGACCAGCAGCGCAAAGTGAATGACGTTTTCCAGCTCCCGGGTGTTGCCCGGCCAACTGTGCCGCTCCAGCACAAGCTGCGCGGCTTCGCTGATCAGCGGCACCGGCAGGTCGAGGCGCTGGCTGTAGATGCCGAGGAAATATTCGGACAACGAAAGGATATCGCCGACTCGCTCGCGCAATGCGGGCAGTTCGAGCTGGCCTTCGCCGAGGTAGTGATAAAGCCGTTCATGAAATTTCCCGGCCGCCACCGCTTGCGCCAGGTCGATGCTGGTGGCTGCCACCAAGCGCACGTCCACCGGGCTCGGTTGATGAGCGCCAACGCGGGTGACTTCGTGGTTTTCCAGCGCGACGAGCAATTTGATCTGGATTGGCAGCGGCAAGTCGCCGATCTCATCCAGATAAAGCGTTCCCCCGTTGGCCGAACCGAACCACCCCGCACGGCTGCTGGCCGAACCGCTGTAACTGCCGGCGGCGTAGCCGAACAGTTCAGCGTCGGCATAGGTCGGGCTGATGGCACCGCAATTGACCGAGACGAACAACCCGCCGCGATCACTCGCACGATGAATATGCCGCGCGAGCAATTCCTTGCCGCTGCCGGTCTCGCCACGGATCAACACTGAGATCGAGCGCGGCGCCAGTTGCTCCAGCTCCTGGCGCAACTGACGGGAGCGCGGATCGACAAACACCAGCGCCTTGGCACGAATGCTCAGCGGGCTTTTTTCGGCGTCGGGGAAGGTCAGCAGTGGCTGGCCGAAGGCTTCAAAACTCATGGCAGACTCCCGCCCAAAACCGCCGGGGAGACGGGGGGCGTTTAACAAGAAAAAGGTTTACGCACGTCGCAGGGCGTGATGTTCCATACGGTTTTGCAGGCGATAGAGATAGGCAAAACCCTGCTCCCAGCGCTGGTGACCGGACTTCACGTTTATGTGCCCGGCACCCGCCAGAATCCCCGCCTCGGAGCCCCAGTTACGGGCCAGCTCAAGGGCTCGCGGCGCACTGACGGCGCTGTCGTTGTCGGAGCTGACGACCTGACTCGGGAAGGGCAACAAGTGGCTCGGGATCGGCGCGAAGTTACGCAGCGCCGGCGAGCACGCGGGGCGCTCGACGTCCGCCGGCGCGACCAGCAAGGCACCGCGCACCTGACGCAAAAGATTCAGAGGTGCAGTGGCGGCCCAATGCGCAACGGTAATGCAACCCAGACTGTGCGCAATCAAGATCACCGGCGTGCTGTCAGCGGCAATCGCCTCGGCCAGCGCCGCTACCCAGTCTTCACGACGTGGCGTCAGCCAATCGGCCTGCTCCACCCGCGCGCTGTTCGGCAGACTGTTCTGCCAGTGGCTTTGCCAATGATCTTCCGGCGATCCTTGCCAGCCCGGCACAATCAGGTAGCGAATTGATTCGTTGCGCATGGGGAACTCTCCTGCTGCGTGTCTGTTCCCGGTCGAGTATAGGGAGGAGAGTTATATTCGTTAAGGAATAAGAAGCTATTTATTAAGACCCACAAGGAATATGCAGTGGTTTTGAATAGATAAAAAAAGGGACCGCACCCTGCCAAGGAGACGGCCCCGGAAACTCAAAATCTATTTGCGCTGATCAACAATTCTGAAGCCGATGATTGGCGAAATCAGTTATCCAATAAAGGAATATTTAATTCCTTTGTTAGACCCGAATTGCATATACCAATCACCCTGAACAACCGCCGAATCATCGCTGCTTGCGTCACAACCTACCGTTCCTTTGGGTCAAATTGATGACGGACGTTTTCGCTTTTGAGTTTCCGCAGACATTGCTCAGACCTGAGCAGCACGCACTTGCTGTGGCTCTGTCGCGCCCTGGCGCACAAATCGGTTCGCCCGTGCAAACGTCCCGAAATCATTGAACCGAACACCCATCTCACGCATCACCTTATGCGCCACCGGCACGGTCATCTGGCGGATGTAAAACGGTTCCTTCACCACAAAGTGATGAATCCCGTGGCTGCTGCCGAAGTTGAAGCAGAACGCCTGCATCGGCCACATCCACCAAGGGTTCAGCACCTGGGTTTGCTGAATCACATTGCCCGGCTCCACGTCTCCGTAGTAGTGCATGTTGGAGCTGACAAAGTGCAGGCAGAACGTACGCAATACGTTCGGGCCGATGATCACCACGGCAGCGATGTCGATCACCTGCATCACTGACAGCGTGGTCGCCGACCATTCGATTGGCGTCCCCAGCAGATAGGCAATGCCATTAGCCGCATGAAAACCGAGGAACACATACCACGCGCCCCAATGCACCAGCGCCAGCGGCGCGTACACCTTCAGTGCGCGTTTGATGATGCTGATTTTATGAGCCAAGGTTTTCGCCCGCAGCATGCGAATGAACGCCGACATCACGTTATCGCCGACCATCAGCAGCCGCGCAAAACCCCAAGGCTCGCCATTGGTGATCGCACGCTCTTCCATGTCGGCTTCCGTACCGGACACCTTGTGGTGATTGAGGTGCAGCTGCCGACGAATCCACGGATTGATCGTGCTCGGCCGCGCCAGCCACACCAGGCCCATCATCAGGTTGTGCGGCACGCGTTGCTTGCGAAAGTACATGCTATGGATCAGGTCGTGTTCCAGTTCGTGGGTCAACGAGGCGAAGAACGCATTGAGCAGCAGGCACACCCACCAGGCCATGTGCCCGGTCAGGTAGAGCGCCGCCGAACCGATCATTCCAGCCAGTGCGAAGGCCAGAATGCCCGCGCCCAAGGCGTCCTGATGATTGAGAATCGGGTAGCGTTTGCGCAGCTCGACCCCTTTGGCCAGCACCACTTCGCGAATATGCGCTGATCGTTGGGCGGCATTCAGTCGTTGGGGACTTGCAGAAGTACGGTCCATGCTTCCATCCTCTGGTTATTGATGTTCGCATCCTGCCTTGTGAACCCTCGCAAGGTGGTAGCCGTGAACGCCAACCTGTTGACCGGAAGCGCCAATCAGCATGACTGAACCGACCTCCCTCGCCAGCTGGACCCGCGCCCTGCGCAAGCAACTCGATGCGTTGGGCCTCGACAGCACCGCCCTGTGCCAACAGGCGGGGCTCGACCCGCAGTTGATGGACGACCCGAACGCCCGTTACCCGTTGTCGGGCACCACGCGCCTGTGGGAAATCGCGGTGCAGGTCAGTGGCGACCCGGCGATTGGCCTGCGGGTGTCGCGCTTTGTCAGCCCGACCACGTTTCATGCGCTCGGTTATGCATTGGTGGCCAGTGGCAGTCTGCGTGAAGTGTTCGAGCGCATCGTGCGTTATCACCAGGTGGTCAGCGATGCTTTGGAACTGGAGCTGACTCGCACCGAGGATCGCTACCGTTTCCGCCTGAAAATTCCCGAAGGCAATCCCGCACCGGCACTCGAAGCCATCGACGCATTTGCCGCGATCTACGTGCGCACCTGCCGCAATCGCCTGGGCCGCGAATATGCTCCCATGGCGGTGTACTTGCGCCGCCCGGAACCGGCCGACCCGCATCAATGGCACAAAGTCTTTCGTTCGCCGGTGTATTTCGCCGCCGACGAGGACCGACTGGAATTCGCCCTCGCGGACTTCGACAGTCACCTGGACGACGCCAACCCGGAACTGGCCGAACACAACGAAGCGGTGCTCAAGCGCACCCTGGCACAACTCAAACCGCTGACCTGGGAACGCAAGGTCCGCGATGCCATTGAAGAGCAATTGCCCGAAGGCGAACCCAGCGCCGAACACATCGCCAAGGCCCTGCACTTGAGCTTGCGCAGCCTGCAACGGCATCTGGCGGACGAAGGCTGTCGGTTCGATACGCTGCTCAACGAAAGTCGGGAAAACCTGGCGCTGCTGCACCTGCGTGATCCGCAATGCTCATTGAGTGAGATCAGTTATTTGTTGGGGTTCGCCGATACGAGCAGCTTCAGCCGCGCGTTCAAACGCTGGACCGGGATGACACCGGGGCAGTTTCGGGATGGGTTGCGGTGACAAATCTGGAAGGTGGATTGACTGTTCCGGGCTCATCGCGAGCAAGCTCGCGAAGGCGATCGTCAATGCACTACATCGTTCTCAGCTTTTGACCAGACTTCGTGCAACACCTGATTTCCACTGATCCATCATCGCGTCGCCAACCTCGGCAAAACCGCGGTTAGCCCGAATGTAGTGAGCCATCTCGCCCATCGCCACATCCATCCCATGAGCAACCTGTTGCAGCAGTTCATTGCAGCGCCCTTCCGTCAGGTTGCAGGCCGAACGACCAAACCGCATCAACATTTTGTACTTGGGCCAAGCCTTTGATCCACCTAACAGCAACGCCATGCTGTCGGACTTGATGTAGACCGACGTCGTGACGATGTCGTAGGCCGGAGCGAGGTTGATCTGAGCATCGGTGGCGCAATGTTCGTACAGCACCCCGAAGTTCTTGAGGTGAGCGTCGCCATTCTTCAAACCGGACGAGAGCGCGACGATCTTGAAGAAAGATTCAAGCGCCTGGTTGAGCAATGACGGGGAGACAAATTCTTTGATTTGCTTCGCGGCACCTTCATACGAGCCATCGTATTTGGCCTTCGATGGCCAGGCATTGAGGACACAAAAATCCTCGAACCCCAAATACCCTCGATCATCGAGATCGAAACGTTTGACGACCAGAAATTTACCGTGCTCGCTGAGTTCAAATGTCGGCACTTCAAGTCCGCAATGCAGCGCGGCACGCATGCAGAAATACTCGTTGGCCGCGAGCTCGGGGTATTCCTCTGGACGAAAGGATTTGACCAGGTGCGTCGCGCCTCGATGGGTCAGTCGGTCGACCGTTGTCGCACTGTCCCGGACAAGCACTTTCGGCTGGACGCCCGAAACACCCGAATACTGGCCATAGGTGTGCAACAGATCATCGAACAAACCTTGCGCGCCGTCATGTACAAGAAGATCCGCAAGGCTGGTTTCCGGGGGCCGGTCACTCGCATCTTGCGCGTTCGCAATGCCCACTCGTCCAAGCTGATACGGGCCGACAATCGCCAGCATCGCGAAATCATCAAACCCGCGCACCGCTTTGCTGAAACGACGAACCAATTCATCGCGCAGAGCGCCCTCGGGCAGGTTCATTTCAAAAATGGGCAGTACACCTTGCTCCCACGTGTAACTCTCAAGGCGCGTCGGCATGGTCAGCGAGACTGCGTTTTCCTCCTGCGCGTTTTCGGCGTAGGTAAAAACCGAATCTGCGCGAGACTGACCACGACCGAGGGTGCCTATTGCCCCTCCGGAAACACTGATGTGCAGCCTGTCCTTTTCCTGCTGCTCAGCCATGGAAGTTGGCCTTTTTCAGAGAGTCCAACGTTGGGCGCTTCGACTGACGGGGCACGGCGGTAAGCACGTATCCGAATCCATTAAGGATCGCCTCAACCTTACGCAGACCAATTTCCGAGAGGGTGTTGTTCTCGATACCTGAAATCGTGGAACGGCTCATGCCGTACTGTTTTGCCAGTGCATCCTGAGAAAGCTTTCGCTCTTTGCGTAGAGATCGGATGAGTTCGCCAAGGTTTTCCATTGTTCAACCTGCATCGTATACCGTGCAATTTTCCACAAATTGTGAATATGCATTGTATTTAGTGCAGTTTTATACCGAAGTCCAGCTCATTTTTTATCCCAGGCCCTTGAATCTACCGCCCCCCGATCCCGCCGCAACAACTTGCGCACCCGCGCCACCAGCTCACTCACGGCAAACGGCTTGAGCAAGTAATCATCCTCATGCAGCTCCAACCCGCGCAGGCGATCTTCGATGCCATCCTTGGTGGTGAGGAACAGTACCGGCGTGTCACCCAGCTTGCGGATCTGCTGCTGCAACTGCCAGCCGTTGAGGCCCGGCAGCATCACGTCGAGGATGATCAGTTGGTATTCGCCGGACTCGATAAAACGCCGGCCGTCCATGCCGTTAAGCGCCACGTCGACCGTATAACTCGCCTCGTTCAGGCCGTTGGCCAGGCGTTTGGCGATCTCCGGTTCGTCTTCTACTAACAGCACACGCATGGCACACCTCGATTGTCGTCATCACAGGCTAGGCGCGTTCGGGCCGATTGCCCATCACAAACTTCAATTCATCCCCCCTGTGGGAGCGGGCTTGCTCGCGAAGGCGATGTGTCAGCTGCATTAAAGTCGACTGACACGCCCTCTTCGCGAGCAAGCCCGCTCCCACAGAGGTTATGTGTTGCAGCTAGATAGCGGCCAACGTCCGCAACCGTACGGCATCCAGAATTTCGATTTCGCCGTAGCCCAGGCCAATAATCCCCTGCCCCTGCAAGTCCTTCAGAATCTGATTGGTCGTCTGCCGCGACAGCGACAACATCGACGCCAATTGCTCCTGCGGCAGTTGCAGCACCCGTCGCGGTGGATCGAATTCGCCATAACCCTCGGCAATCATCAGCAGGCGATGAGCCAGGCGTGCCGGCGCTGGCATCAGGCTCAGTTGTTCGAGGCTGACGAAGGTCAGGCGCAGTTTGTGGCTCATCAGCAGCGCCACTTGCCGCCAGTACACCGGTTGTTCGTCGAGCAACCCCAGCAGCGCCGCCTGCGGGATGTGCAACAGCGTGCACTGGCCCACGCCGAAGGCATCGTGAGTGCGCGGCTGGCCGTCGAACAGGCAGATTTCGCCGAACCAATGGGGCGACTCCACCAGGCTCAGCAATGCTTCCTTGCCCTGCTCGCTGACCGCGCCGATGCGCACCGAACCTTCGAGCACCGCATACAGCCCGCAGGGCGGATCACCGCGCTTGAACAGCAGTTGCCCCGACGACAACCGTCGCACCCGGGCCGCAGCCAGCAGACTATCCTGTAAGGGAACAGGTAAATGACTGAACCACTGCCCCGACTCCAGGCGCGAACGCCAGACCTGCATGTCCATGAAAACTCCTGGAGATTGTCGCCTGCCTGACAGAGCGAAAGGTGAACCCGAGGCATGATCAATCACCCTACAGGAGGAATATCAATGAAAAGCCTCGTTGACCATCTCAGTCAATACGCCGCGTACCACCGTGACCCGCGCAACATTGCCAGCCACTTTATCGGGATTCCGTTGATTGTGGTGGCCGTGGCGGTGTTGCTGTCGCGGCCGCAATGGGTTGGAGGCTGGGTTTCCCCGGCGATGCTGGTGGCACTGGCCTCGGCGTGGTTTTACCTGCGTCTGGAAGTGCGCCTCGGGGTTTTGATGACCGTGTTGCTGGGGCTGTGCGTTTGGGCGGGTCAGGTTCTTGCGCAGCACAGTACGCTGGTGTGGCTGGCGAGCGGGATCGGGATGTTTGTGGTGGGCTGGGCGATTCAGTTTGTTGGCCATCACTATGAAGGGCGTAAACCGGCGTTTGTCGATGATGTGACGGGGTTGATTGTCGGGCCGTTGTTTGTGGCGGTTGAGCTGGCGTTTTTGCTCGGGTTGCGGCGGGATTTGAAAGAGCAGATCGAGGCGCGTGTGGGGGGTGTTCGGATTAATCCGAAGCGTGCTGCTGCGTAGATCGCTTTCGCGGGCAAGCCTGAACTGGTCAAGTAAATCCGGACACCGTTTACGGTGCTTATGCCGCTTTTTGCTCCATAGCTATGGGCGACAGGTAGTTGTTGTAGCTGTGTAGCCGGGTGCGGTTGTAGTACATGAAGAAGCGGACCATGTCGGTTTGTGCTTCCTCGCTCGTGCCATAGCCGCCGCGAGGCACCCATTCTGACTTCAGGGTGCCGAAAAACCGCTCTGTTGGCGCATTGTCCCAGCACTGACCACGATGGCTCATGCTTTGCAAAATGCCATGGCGCATCAGCTCCTCTTGAAACTTGCGACTGGTGTACTGACAACCTTGATCCGAATGAAACATCAATCCAGGTGAGCACGTTCGAAGCTCTGTGGCCATGCGCAGCGCCTTGCTGACCAGGTTGGCATCATTGATCAGGGAAAACGCCCAACCGATCACTCGGCGCGCAAACAGGTCGATCACGACGGCCAGATGAACCCAGCGCTTACCCACCATCAAGCTTGTAACGTCGCCACACCAGACTTGATTGACCGCCGCCGGCTTGAAATTGCGCTTAAGCAGATTGGGCGCGACAAATGCTTCCACTCCTTTGGACCTGAACGGGTGAGGCTGGCGTTGCTTACTGACAATGTTGGCCTCTCTCATCAGCGCCTGAACAAGGCTTCTGCCGACCGCTATGTTTTGGGCCTTCAGATTTTTGCTAATCGTTCTGGACCCCATGGCTTCGCGGCTTTCGCTGTGCAACTCAACCACTTTCCCTTTGAGCTCTTCGCGCCTGATCCTTGGTCTGGCACGCCGCTGCATCCATTCATAAAAGCTGCTGCGCTTCACATCGAAAACGCGACACAGGGTGGCGGTCGGAAATGACTCTCTTAGCTCCGCGATCATCGAAAACGATCGGGGTCCGACATCAAGAGAGCGGTAGCCTTTTTTAAGATATCGGCTTCCATTTCCATGCGCTTGATCTTAGCTTTCAAGTCCTGAATCTGGCGCTGATCCTCGGTAATGGCCTTGGTGCCTTGAATCGGCTCCCCCTTGTGTTCCTTGCGAACCTGATCTACCCAGCGCCGTAACGCGGTGGCACTGATGTCCAGCGAGGCGCAGACTTCCTGTACCGAACAATGATCATCAATCACCATGCTGGCCGCACGGTGTTTGAACTCGCGGGAAAAGACTCTTCTTTCTTTCATGGAACCTCCAAATTGGCGAAATCATATCGCCCTTAAGAGGTGTCCGGAATTATTAGGCCAGTTCAGCCTCGCTCCCACAGGGGATCTATATACACCATAGATCCCGTGTGGGAGCGGGCTTGCTCGCGAAGCTTTTGCTTTAGATGTTGGCGAGTTTCTGCCAGACCTTGGGCTTGAAGAACAACGTCTCGCCCTTCGCCAAACCGATCAGGCTGTCGTGATCCTTCACCACTTCAGCTTCGATCAACTCGCTCTGGCCTTCGACCTTCAACGTGACCCGAGTCGTCGCGCCCAGCGGACGGATATCCCGTACCTCGGCCGCATGGTGATCTTCCAGCTCATGCCGCGACAGTGACACTTCGTGCGGACGGAACAGCACGTGGTTGTCTTCACCCAGATGCAGACGGTTCGAATCGCCGAGGAAGTGATAAACGAAATCGCTGGCCGGGTTTTCGTAGACGTCGCCCGGTGAGCCAATCTGTTCGATCACGCCTTTGTTCATCACCACGATACGGTCGGCGACTTCCATGGCCTCTTCCTGATCGTGGGTTACGAACACCGAGGTCAGGTTGATGTCTTCGTGCAGCCGCGCCAGCCAGCGACGCAGTTCTTTACGGACCTTGGCGTCGAGTGCACCGAACGGTTCATCAAGCAGCAGCACTTTCGGCTCAACTGCCAGGGCTCGGGCCAACGCGATGCGCTGACGCTGGCCGCCAGAAAGTTGCTCCGGGTAGCGATCCGACAGCCAGTCCAGTTGCACCATGTTCAGCAGCTCATGAACCTTCACCGCAATCTGGCTTTCGCTCGGGCGCTGGTTTTTCGGTTTCATGCGCAGGCCGAACGCGACGTTGTCGAACACCGTCATGTGCCGGAACAGCGCGTAGTGCTGGAACACGAAGCCGACATTGCGATCACGCACATCGTGGCCGGAAACGTCTTCACCGTGGAACACGATGTTGCCCTGATCCGGAGTTTCCAGGCCGGCGATGATCCGCAACAGCGTGGTTTTACCGCAACCCGACGGGCCGAGCAGCGCCACGAGCTCACCGCTTTGAATGTCCAGGCTGATGTTGTCCAGCGCCTTGAACGCATTGAAATTCTTGCTGACGTTACGCACTTCGATCGACATGAATTATTCCTCCGCGGCGCTGGCGCGCAGGCGGTTAATACGGTTTTCGCTCCACTGCTTAAGCAGCAGGATGAAGAGCGCCATGATCAGCAACAGGCTCGCCACAGCGAACGCGGCCACGTGGTTGTATTCGTTGTAGAGGATCTCGACGTGCAGCGGCAAGGTGTTGGTCACCCCGCGAATGTGCCCGGAAACCACCGACACCGCACCGAATTCACCCATCGCCCGCGCGGTACACAACACCACGCCGTAGATCAGGCCCCATTTGATATTGGGAACGGTGACGTGCCAGAACATCTGCCAGCCATTGGCCCCAAGCAAGCGCGCGGCCTCTTCTTCCTGGGTGCCCTGTTCCTGCATCAGCGGGATCAGCTCACGGGCCACGAACGGCACGGTGACGAAGATCGTCGCCAGCACGATGCCTGGCAAGGCGAAGACGATCTGGATGTCGTGATCCTGCAACCACGGCCCGAACAGGCCCTGGGCGCCGAACATCAGCACGTAGACCAGACCGGCGATGACCGGCGAGACCGAGAACGGCAGGTCGATCAGCGTGACCAGCATACTTTTGCCACGGAACGAGTATTTGCTCACACACCACGCCGCGCTGACGCCGAACACCACGTTCAGCGGCACCGAAATCAGCACGGCGATGACCGTGAGTTTCAGGGCCGACAAAGCGTCGGGTTCGAAGATCGCGGTGAAGAACGCACCGATTCCGAGCTTCAGGCCCTGAGACACCACGATCACCAGCGGCAGCAACAGGAACAGGGCGAACACCAGCCAGCCAAGGCCGATCAGGATTCGCCGCGATGAAGCGCTGCCACGGCGGGCGGCGTTCGAGGAAGCAGCAGCAATAGACGATTGGGACATTTCTGCGCCTCCTTATGGGGTTTCGATGCGTCGTTGCAGCAAGTTGATCAGCAGCAACAGAACGAAGGAAACCACCAGCATCAGTACACCAATGGACGTGGCACCGGTGTAATCGTACTGGTCGAGTTTGACCATGATCAGCAGCGGCAGGATCTCGGTTTTCATCGGCATGTTGCCGGCGATGAAAATCACCGAACCGTACTCGCCGACCCCACGGGCAAAGGCTAGCGCGAAACCGGTGAGCCAGGCTGGCAGCAGCGCGGGCACCAGAATATGGCGGAAAACCTGCAACGGTTTTGCGCCCAGGCAAGCCGCCGCCTCTTCCACTTCACGGGGGATATCGGCCAATACTGGCTGTACGGTACGTACTACGAATGGAAGCGTCACAAAAGTGAGGGCAAGGGTGATGCCGAGGGGGGTATACGCGATCTTGAAACCCAGGTCCGCTGCAAACTGACCCACCCAACCATTGGGCGCGTATAGCGCAGTCAGCGCGATACCGGCCACGGCAGTGGGCAATGCGAAGGGCAGGTCGATCATCGCGTCGATGATCTTTCGACCCGGAAAGGTATAGCGCACCAGCACCCAGGCCAGCAGCGTGCCGATAATGCCGTTGATGATCGCGGCATAGAGCGCGGTGCCGAAGCTCAGCTTCAACGCGGCGAGCACCCGTGGCGCCGAGATAATCGCCCAGAACTGATCCCAGGTGAGTTGAGCGGCATGCACGAACATCGCCGCCAGTGGAATGAGCACAATCAGGCTGAGGTACACCAAGGTGTAGCCCAGCGTCAGCCCGAAGCCGGGTATGACGGGGGAGATACGACGCGACATAAAAGTCCTTGGTTAAAAAGCTATCCGCTAAACGCATCAATGTGGGAGCGGGCTTGCTCGCGAAGAGGGGGTATCAGTCAACATTGTCGTCGTCTGACACACCGCCTTCGCGAGCAAGCCCGCTCCCACAAAGTACGCGCCCAAGCATAAGGCTCGTGGTGAGGCTTAAGTCAGGTTATTGCGCCTGGTAGATCTGGTCGAACACGCCGCCATCATTGAAGAATTTCGGCTGAGCGCTTTTCCAGCCGCCGAAGTCCTTGTCGATGGTCACCAACTCCAGGGTCGGGAACTGCTTGCTGTACTTGGCGGCCACATCCTTGTCACGTGGACGATAGAAGTTTTTCGCCGCAATTTCCTGACCCGCCGGGCTGTACAGGTGCTTGAGGTACGCCTCGGCGATCTCGGCATTGCCCTTTTTCTCGGCGTTCTTGTCGACCACAGCCACTGGCGGTTCAGCCAGGATCGACAGCGAAGGCACGACGATTTCGAACTTGTCAGCGCCACCGTCTTCTTTCAGCGCCAGGAACGCTTCGTTTTCCCAGGCCAGCAACACGTCGCCCTGACCGTTGTTGACGAAGGTGATGGTCGAACCGCGAGCGCCGGTGTCCAGAACCGGAACGTGTTTGAACAAGGTCTGAACGTATTCCTTGGCTTTGGCTTCGTCACCACCGCTGGCTTTCAGGCCGTAGGCCCAGGCCGCGAGGAAGTTCCAGCGCGCACCGCCGGAGGTTTTCGGGTTCGGGGTGATCACCGACACGTCATTCTTGACCAGATCGCCCCAGTCCTTGATGCCCTTAGGGTTGCCCTTGCGCACCAGGAACACGATGGTCGAGGTGTAAGGCGTGCTCGCCTCCGGCAGACGCTTCTGCCAGTCGGCCGGCAGGGTCTTGCCGAGTTTGGCGATTTCGTCGATGTCACCGGCCAGGGCCAGGGTCACCACGTCGGCGCGCAGACCGTCGATCACGGCCCGACCTTGTTTGCCCGAACCACCGTGGGATTGCTGGATTTTCACGTTATCGCCAGCGTGGTCCTTCTTCCAGAAGTTGACGAACTCAGCGTTGTAATCCTGGTACAGCTCGCGAGTCGGGTCATACGACACGTTGAGCAACTCGTAATCCTTGGCAACCGCGGAACCCGCAAAAAGGGCACTGGCCAAGGCGGCCAAAGCGAAATGACGAATCGACGACATGGTGAAAGCTCCTGGAATTCTTGGTGTGTTGGCTTTTTTTATGGTGTGCTGGAAGCGGGTTGCCGGTTTGTCAGCTCGGTTTGTTGCTCGGGTTCTGCAAACGGAATTTCTCTTTGCGTTCGATCTGAACCACCTGGGCGTTGTGCACGGTGATTTCCACAGCGCCAAAACGCAGATCACGCAGTGCGCTCTGGATCTCACGCAAGATGGTGGCTTCGTCTTGACCGTCAACGCTACGTAGGGATGCGCTCATCGTGCTGCTCCTTCAACTGAGAGGTTGCCTGGCAGTGGCGGCACTGCTTGCGGCGTGAGAGCAATAGTAGAGACGCGCAGATATTCTTAAAAAGACTATTTAAGAATGTTTATATAACCAAATAAAATTATTTGATGGGGCGTGGGTTTAGCGGATTTCCGGCTCGTGCGACCACTGCAACTGCTCGGCCGGAACCGGTCGCCCAAACCAGTAGCCCTGCCCCAGATCGCAATCCTGTTCGAGCAGGAAGCGGGCCTGCTCGACCTGCTCGATCCCCTCGGCATGCACCTGCATCCCCATGCTTTGCGCCAGCGCGATGATCACTCGCACGATCGCCACGTCATCCTCATCCCACGGCAAACCGGCGACAAAACCCTGATCGATCTTGAGCTTCTGCACCGGCAACCGCTTGAGCCGCAGCAGCGACGAATAGCCTGTGCCGAAATCATCGATGGCCAGCCGCACACCCAGCTCGCGCAGTCGATGCATCTGCTCCAACGCCACTTCCGGGTCTTCCATCACCGCGCTCTCTGTAACTTCCAGCTCCAGATACGCTGGATCGAGCCCGGTTTCGTGCAGCACTTTCGCCACTTGCTGAAAGAGCTCACGGCGAGCGAACAATCGAGAAGAGACGTTCACCGCGACAAACGACAACGCCACACCGGCCTGCTGCCACAAACACATTTGCTGACAAGCCTGGCGCATCACCCAGTTATCGACTTCTGCGATCAACCCGGTGCGTTCGGCGATGGGAATGAATTCTGCTGGCGGCACCAGCCCGCGCTTCGGATGCTCCCAGCGCACCAACGCCTCGACGCCAACCAGGCAACGGCTCCTGAGGTCGTGAACCGGCTGGTAATAAACGCGCAGCTCCTGCTGCTCCAGCGCTCGGCGCAGCTCTACGGCAGTCTCGACCCGGTTCTGGGCATGGGCTGTCAGCTCTTCGGTATACAGGGCGTAGCCATCGCGGCCGGCGCTTTTGGCCTTGAACAGCGCCGAGTCAGCGTTACGCAATAGTTGTTCAGCGCTCAAGGCATCGCCGGGGAACAGGCTGATACCGATGCTGGTATTGATGAACAGTTGATGCCCGCCAATCAGGAACGGCTCTTTGAGTCCATCAATGATCCGCTGCGCCAGTGCCGCTGCCTGCATCAATTGCGGACAGCTTTCGGCGAGCACCGCGAACTCATCACCCCCCAGTCGCGCCAACGTGATCTCCGGGCCAAGCAAGGCCTGCAAACGCTCGGCCACGGCTTTGAGCAGTTCGTCGCCGACCCTGTGTCCGAGGCTGTCGTTGATCATCTTGAAATGATCCAGATCGACCATCAGCAATGCACAGCCACGCTTGTGGAGTTGCGCCGACGTCAATGCCTGTTCGGTACGGTCGGTGAACAGTAGGCGGTTAGGCAAATCCGTCAGCGGGTCGTGATGCGCCAGATGCTTGAGTTCATGTTCGGAGTTCTTGATTGCGCTGATATCGGAAAACACGGCGACGTAGTGACTGAGCTGGCCATGATCGTCGTGAATGATGCGGATCGTCTGCCATTGCGGGTAGATCTCACCGCTTTTGCGGCGGTTCCAGATTTCCCCGCTCCACTCACCGATGCTATTGAGTGTCGCGAACATCGCCTGGTAAAAATCCGCTGGGTGATGGCCCGACTTGAACAGATTTGGCCGCTGACCCAACACTTCCTCAAGCGAGTAACCGGTGATTTCCATGAACGCCCGGTTAACGTGGACGATCAACCCGTTGCTATCGGTGACCAGCACACCTTCACGGGTGCAATCGAATACCGCAGCCGCCTGACGCAAACGCTCGCGGTCGTCATGACGTTCACGCAATGTGGCGCCGATCCCAAGGCACCGGAGCAATCGCGCTCGGGCGATGAAGATCAGCCCGGCACTAAACGCGACCCAGACGTAACCGTTGATCAGTTGCCATCGCAGTAACTCAGCAGAGTCATCGAAGAAACTGTTCAATAAGTAACCGCTAAACTGCAGCCAGACCGCGGAAAGCACCAAGTAAAGCAGCGCTGCACGTAAGGCATCGCGATATGTGGCAGACATTCGACCGTCCATGTCCCTACAAAATGATTGGGATTATAGGATAAAGAAACATCCAGCCACTCTTATCTGAAAGGGTGACTGGTTTTATCTGTGGGCTTAGTGATAATGCAACGGCTGTTTTTTTATTTATCGAGGGCCCTATAGCCTATGTGGTACGAAGGTTTTCTCGGCTTGTCGCCCTGGTCACTGGTGGCAGTCACCCTGCTGATGACCCACGTCACGATCGTTGGCGTCACGGTCTATCTGCATCGTTATTCAGCCCATCGCTCGCTTGAGCTCAATGCTGGCCTGAAACATTTCTTCCGCTTCTGGCTGTGGCTGACCACGGCGCAGAACACCCGCGAGTGGACCGCTATCCACCGCAAGCATCACGCCAAGTGCGAAACCGTCGATGACCCGCACAGCCCGGTCATCAAGGGCCTGTCCACCGTTCTGCGCAAAGGTGCCGAGCTGTACCGCGCCGAAGCGGAAAACCCGGAGACCCTGCGCATCTACGGCAAGAACTGCCCGGAAGACTGGATCGAGCGCAATCTGTATAGCCGCTTCCCGATGCTGGGCGTGGGGATCATGGCGGTCATTGACCTGCTGCTGTTCGGCACCATCGGCATCACCATCTGGGCCATCCAGATGATGTGGATTCCGGTGTGGGCCGCCGGCGTGGTCAATGGCCTGGGCCATGCCATCGGTTACCGCAATTTCGAATGCCGCGACGCGGCGACCAATCTGGTGCCTTGGGGCATCCTGATCGGCGGCGAAGAACTGCATAACAACCATCATACCTACCCGAACTCGGCGAAATTGTCGGTGAAGAAGTGGGAATTCGACCTCGGTTGGGCCTGGATTCAGGTCTTCAGTTTCTTCCGTCTGGCCAAGGTCCAGCGGGTTGCGCCAATCGCCCACCGCGTCGAAGGCAAAGGCAGCCTGGACATGGACACCGCCATGGCGATCCTCAACAACCGCTTCCAGATCATGGCCCAGTACCGCAAATTGGTGATCGCGCCACTGGTCAAGCAAGAGCTAGAAAAGGTCGATCACTCGGTCCGTCACCAGTTTCACCGGGCCAAACGTCTGCTTTCGCGGGAAACCAGCCTGCTGGACGAAAAACACCACGTGCGCATCCAGACCATGCTCGAGCACAGCCAGGCACTGAAGGTAATTTACGAAAAACGCCTGGCCTTGCAGCAGATCTGGGTCAAGACCAGCTCAAATGGTCACGACATGTTGGCCGCCATCAAGGATTGGGTTCACGAAGCCGAAGCCAGCGGGATTCAATCCCTGCGCGACTTCGCCGACCAGTTGAAGACCTACTCCCTGCGCCCTGCCGCCGCCTGACCCGGCGCCACAAGCTTGCCTCTGGAAAGGGGGCTTGCCTGTAGTGAGGGGATTTATCCCCGTTCGGTTGCGAAGCAACCGCAAAACCGGCGACGCGTTTCAACTGACTGAACGCGTCGCCTATACCGCCCGGCGGGAGCAAGCTCCCTCGCCACCAAGGGCGGGAACCAAACGCCAAATACCCTATCTCAAAGACACTTCGCCACCCGGCGGGCTTTGCTGTAGCCGCTTTCGAAACTCGAGCGGCGTACGCCCTTTGAGATTCGTCCCGATGGTTCATAAAGACCCACAAGACTCATCCCTTCCTCAGTGGCCGGACGCTGCTCAAACCCTGATGGCACTCATGCATGCCCAGGGCGAAGTCGCACGTCTGAGCGAACGCGAACAGCTGTTCAGCTCCCTGCTGGTGAGCGTCAACGCGGTGCTTTGGGCATTCAATTGGGAAACCCGTCAGGTGCTCTACGTCAGCCCGGCCTATGAACGGATTTTTGGCCGTTCCGCCGGGCTGTTGCTGTCCGACTACAACGAGTGGCGCGACTGCATTTACCCCGATGATCTGGACTATGCCGAGCGCAGCCTGGCCGAAGTGCTGGTCAAAGGCGCCGTTGAAGACCGCGAATACCGCATCCTCGCGGCCAACGGCCAGGTACGCTGGGTCAGCGACAAGTGCTTCATCAATCGCCAGGCCGAGCCGGGCCAACCGGTGATCATCGTCGGCATTGCCGAAGACATCACCGAAAAGAAACGAATGGAGGCTGAGCTGCAACGCCTGGCGACCACCGACGTGCTGACGCAAAGCAGCAATCGCCGACACTTCTTCGAATGCGCCCAACGCGAGTTTGCCCTGGCGCGCAAGCAAGGCGCACCCATGGCGTTCCTGCTGCTGGACATCGATGACTTCAAAGTGGTTAACGACACCTACGGCCATCAAGCCGGCGACAACGTGCTGCAACGAATCGCCGAGAGCGGTCGTGCCGCGTTACGCCGGGGGGATTTGTTCGGAAGGATCGGTGGCGAGGAATTCGCTGCGGTGTTCCCGGGATGCGCACCCGACATGGCCATGCAAGTCGCCGAGCGCCTGCAACGGCAAATCCAGCAATTGAGCTTCAGCCATGATGACCAGACGTTCGGCATCACTGTCAGCCAGGGTTTGACCAGCCTGACGGAGGAGGATGATTCCCTCGACAGCGTGTTCGCCCGCGCGGATGCCGCGATGTATGAGGCCAAGCGCCAAGGCAAAAACCGCATCATTTCGGGCTGACCCAAAACCCAGATCCAACCCAAAACCCCTGTGGGGACGAGCCTTTGTGGTGAGGGGATTTATCGCCGTTGGGTCGCGCAGCGGCCCCAAAACCTGCGATACGGAGTATCAGATACACCGAGTGCATTCGTTCTGCGACTGCTTCGCAGCCGAACGGGGATAAATCCCCTCACCACAAAGGCCCGCTCCCACTGGGTTATGCGTAGTGTTTATTTTTTGCGCAGGCGCATCAATTCCGGCAAGCCAATCTTGAGCAACCGCGCAGTCCGGCTCTTGGCCAATGCCTCAACGCCCTCATGCTCGGTCAGGTGCGCCAGTTGCGCGGCCATGTTCATCACCAGCGCTTCGCGGGAGTAAACCCCGCCACCGAGCTGGTAGGCCGCAGCAATCAGCTCTCGCAGCTCCAGCGGCAGCCGCCAGCGCGTCCGCAGCGAAGAACCGTAGGCTGCGCCGAACTCGGCCAAGGCATTGCCCACCTCCTCCCATTCATCCAGCTCGCCACCGGCCTGCTTCCATTCCTGCAAACACAGGAGCAACGCAAGGTCACCAAGGCAATGCAACATGCCCGCGCAATAACAGCGCTCCTGGTCCAGGTCCAGCAAGCGCGCCAGCCTGCGAGCGTATTCGGCGGTGTGCAGTGACAAGTCCCAAAAACGCTCGGCATAGTCCGCCAGGAACGGATCGCTGAGCCGGGCACTTCGCTTGAGTGCCAACCCGAGGATCAGGTTCATGCTTTGCGCGGAGCCCAAGCGGTGCAGCGCCTGAGACAAGGTCTGGACCGCATCGCCAACATGCAGCGCCGCGCTGTTAGACGCCGCGATCAGCACAGCAGTGATGTGCGGGTCGGTGCGGATTTCCTCTTCCAGCCGCACCAGGTCAAGTCCACGGGTATTCAGGCTGGCTTTGACCGCCACCTGCACATCGGCCATCAGCGGCGCACCCTCCGCCAGTTCACGACGGCGCTCCAGGTACACCGAAAGGGTCATGCCAGCCGCCAACGTCGGCATTTCACAATAAACCTCTTCACCAGCGTTCAGCAGCAGATCCTGCAGACGTTGGGTCAGGCTTTCCATGTTCAGGGGTTTGGTCAGGTACGCCGTGGGTGCCAGGGGCAAGGCTTCACGCACGCTGGCACTGTCGTTGCGACTGCTCATCAGAATGAAAGGCAGCGGCGGATTGCGTTTGCGCTGACGGACGTTGCGCAAGACGTTCAGGCCATCGATGCCAGGCAACGCCCAGTCCACGATCACCAGGTCGTAAGGATGTTCCGCCAACAGCTCCAGCGCCTGCGGGCCATCGGCACACAAATCCAGCCGTGCGTCGCAACGCACACTCAACAACACTTGCTTGAGCAGGTCCCGAGACCAAGGGTCAGCCTCGGCAATCAGCACACGGGGTACAGCGGGTAAAACCACAGCGGTCATCTACACACTCCCTTTGCGATGCTTGTACCTTAGTCAATGCTGGTCATTTGGAATGGTGCGAATTGTTTCGGGGACAAAAAAACCCGCCGAAGCGGGTTTTTTGTCGGTCAGCTCACACATTCATCTGAGCATCTTAGATCAGAGTTCCGAGAAGCACTCTTCGATGATCGCCAGACCTTTGTCCAATTGCTCATCCGGCGAAGTCAGCGGTACCAGGACGCGCAGAACGTTGCCGTAAGTGCCGCAAGACAGCAGGATCAGACCCTTGTCGCGAGCCTTGGCCACTACCGATGCCACCGCGGCAGCGTTCGGCTTGTGGCTGTCGCCGTCGACAAACAGCTCGACCGCGATCATCGCGCCCAGGGCACGGACTTCGCCGATCACCGGGTACTTGGCCTGAATGGCCTTGAGGCCAGTCACCAGACGCTCGCCGACTGCCTTGCAGCGATCCAGCAGGTGCTCTTCTTCGAACACTTCCATCACGGCCAGGGCCGCGGCGCAAGCGATCGGGCTACCGGCGTAGGTGCCGCCCAGGCCGCCTGGAGCAATGGCGTCCATGTATTCGGCCTTGCCGCACACACCGGCCAACGGGAAGCCGCCAGCGATGGATTTGGCGAAGGTGGTCAGGTCGGCAGCAACGCCCATCTGTTCCATGGCAAAGAAAGTACCGGTACGGCCAGCGCCAGTTTGTACTTCGTCAGCAATCAACAGAATGCCGTGCTGGTCGCACAGCGCGCGCAAACGCTTCATGAACTCTTTCGGCGCGACGTAGAAACCGCCTTCGCCCTGAACCGGCTCGATGATGATTGCAGCGATGTCACGCGGCTCGGCGTCGTTCTTGAAGATACGTTCGATGCTGGCGATCGAATCGTCGACGCTCACACCGTGCAGTTCGTTCGGGTACAGCGCGCGGAAGATGCCGCCTGGCATCAGGCCCATGCCGGCCGAGTACGGCACGACTTTACCGGTCAGGCCCAGAGTCATCATGGTGCGACCGTGGTAAGCGCCGGTGAACGCGATCACGCCGGCACGGCCAGTGGCGGCACGGGCGATTTTCACGGCGTTTTCTACCGCTTCGGAACCGGTGGTCACCAGCAGGGTCTTCTTGGCGAAATCACCCGGCACCTTGGCGTTGATTTTTTCGCACACTTCTACGTACGGCTCGTAGGCCAGCACCTGGAAGCAGGTGTGGGTCAGCTTGTTCAGCTGCTCGGTCACGGCGGCGATGATTTTCGGGTGCACGTGGCCGGTGTTCAGTACGGCGATACCGCCGGCGAAGTCGATGAACTCGCGACCTTCAACGTCGGTCACGGTGGCGTTCTTCGCGGACTCGGCGAAGATCGGGTGAATCTGGCCAACACCGCGTGGTACAGCGGCTTCGCGGCGTTTCATCAGGGATGCGTTAGTCTTGCTCATAAAGTCCTCATTCACCGCTCATCGGGCGGCGTGGTTCAAGGAAAATGCGGCGGGGAGGCAACTACGGCAGCATGCGATGATCGACTGCCACAGCTTTCCCGGCCACAGAGAAAATTCCGTTTGAAGCGCAGAAAGGGACAGCGCTCTCGTGCCCTTTCCGCTTGTTGCATTCCCGTCTGCCGAACTTAGATGCCCAGGCAGAGGTATTTGATTTCCAGGTAATCTTCGATGCCGTACTTGGAGCCTTCACGGCCCAGGCCCGACGCCTTGATGCCGCCGAACGGCGCGACTTCGTTGGAGATCAACCCGGTGTTGACGCCGACCATGCCGTATTCCAGGGCTTCCGCCACACGGAACACACGACCCAGGTCGCGAGCATAGAAGTACGAAGCCAGACCGAACTCGGTGTCGTTGGACATCGCGATCACTTCGGCTTCGTCTTTGAAGCGGAACAGCGGCGCCAATGGACCAAAGGTTTCTTCCTTGGCCACGGCAGCGTTTTTCGGCACGTTGGTCAGAATGGTCGGCTCGAAGAAGTTGCCTTCCATGACCTTGCCACCCGCCAGCACGGTTGCGCCTTTGCTGATCGCGTCAGCAATGTGCTCTTGAACCTTGGCCACGGCTTTTTCGTCGATCAGCGGACCCGTGGTGGTGCCTTCTTCCAGACCGTTGCCGATCTTGAGTTTGGCCACGGCCACTTTCAGCTTCTCGGCGAACGCGTCGTAGACCGAATCCTGAATGTACAGACGGTTGGCGCAGACGCAGGTCTGGCCGTTGTTGCGGTACTTGGAAATGATCGCGCCTTCGACGGCCTTATCCAGGTCCGCGTCGTCGAACACGATGAACGGCGCGTTGCCTCCCAGTTCCAGGGACACTTTCTTGATGTCCTTGGCGCATTCAGCCATCAGCTGACGACCGATTTCGGTCGAGCCAGTGAAGGACAATTTACGCACGATCGGGTTGCTGGTCAGCTCGCTGCCGATGTCGCCGGCGCTGCCGGTCACAACGCTGAACACGCCGGCAGGAATGCCGGCACGCTGGGCCAGTTCAGCCAACGCGAATGCGGAGAAAGGGGTTTGCGAAGCAGGCTTGAGCACCATGGTGCAACCGGCGGCCAGGGCCGGGCCCGCTTTACGGGTGATCATCGCGGCCGGGAAGTTCCACGGGGTGATGGCTGCGGTCACGCCGATAGGCTGCTTGATCACGATCAAGCGCTTGTCTGGCTGGTGGCCCGGAATCACGTCACCGTAGATGCGCTTGGCTTCTTCGGCGAACCACTCGATAAAGGAAGCGGCGTAAACGATTTCGCCTTTGGCTTCGGCCAATGGCTTGCCCTGTTCCAGGGTCATCAGGCGAGCGAGGTCGTCCTGGTTTTCGATGATCAGTTCGAACCAGCGACGCAGCTTGTTCGCACGGTCCTTGGCGGTCAGTGCACGCCACGCCGGCAGCGCTTTGTCAGCGGCTTCGATCGCACGGCGGGTTTCGGCAGCGCCCATTTTCGGCACAGTGCCCAGAATTTCGCCCGTTGCCGGGTTGTTGACCTTGATCGTCAGACCATTGTCCGCATCAACCCAAGCGCCATCGATAAAGGCTTGCTGGCGGAACAACTGGGTGTCTTTAAGCTGCATGTCGGCTTTCCTTAACAGCACCGCGGCCAGCGCGGAGCGAATTATGATTGTAGAAAGGCGCCTTGTAGGCTGCCGTCAGGGAAATCATTCACCGGGCTGAAGCACATAAATAGCGCACTGTTCGAAACTCGTGCGGTTCAGCACCCAGACAAGAGCGTTTGAAATCTCAAACGAATCCTAGGATCAACGGGGGTAAAGGACAATAGCCTGTTCGAAAAAAAGAACGAAAACGCCGCATTTGTCTAATTTTTCTGATCAACGTAGCAAACGGTTGTTACGGTTGCGAAAACCGCAGTCGATTCAGCAGCATGGACGCCCGCAGTGCATATGAGTATCATGGCGCCCGCTTGCACCAGTAGCTCAGCTGGATAGAGTACTGCCCTCCGAAGGCAGGGGTCGTGGGTTCGAATCCCGCCTGGTGCACCATAATAGTAGAAACGAGAAAGCCTCAGGCCTTAGGGTCTGGGGCTTTTTTGTGGGAACCAAAAAACCGCCTAAGCGGTTTTTTCATTCAGTCGTCCAATCAAACTCGTCGTACTCATCATCCTCTTCGTCCTCAACCTCTTCATCATCAAGGACGTCTTCCTCCAGCGCCTCTTCTGCCTGCTTCGCCAGAAGAAACTCCTTACGACTCTCCGTCACTGCTCGCCGCAATTCCTCGCCCTTTTCCGGGCAGTTGAGCATTTGGGCGATGCGGTCGATTTTTTTTGCCACGGCATCCTCCAACGCATCGGCTATAGGCCGATAGTGCGCGCTTTCGGGTGTCGATGCCAAATGGCCGACCGCTTTGCGCCTCAGTTTTTCTGCAAATTCTTCAGTCGGGCGGCGAGGTTTTCCTTGGGAAAGCGTTTGTGCAAGGTCGCCATCAGCTCATCAGCCGCTTTGGTTTGACCGGCATTTTGCAGGCGGATCACTTCACGTAACTGGTCGTCGATAAACTTCGCCGGAGCCGCGGCCGGGCGTTTGCTGACCTTTGCTTCTTCAGCCATGTCAGCGCTGATCGATTCACTCTGCGCGGGCGCAGCCAACTCGGCCATTGGTGCTGCAGGCGCAGGCGCGGACATCGCGCCGGCCGGGGCCGCCATTGAGCGGGCAACCGATTCAGGTGCTTCTGCAGCTTCTTTCTTAGCCACAAAAGACGAAGTCTTGGGCGCCGGGGTGGAATCGAACGTTGGCACTTGCTCGGGCGCACGCTGCACCAGCGCCAACATCAGTGCCACACCAACGAGACTGGCGAATGCGACCTGCCAACGAGGTTTCTGGCAAGCCAGGACCCAGCGCTGCCACAGGTTCGGTTTCGGCGCGGGCGCTTCACGGTGTGCGGTGGCCAGAATGAATGCATCCAGATGAGCCGGCGGCTCGCCAGTCGCATGTTCACGAAAATGCTTCACCACATCGTCTTCCGGTGTTTTTCGGGCGTCAGTCATGTCAGTACCTCCTCGGCCAGCAGCCGACGCAGTTTTTGCTGGGCGTAGCGCAAGCGACTCTTGACGGTTTCCAGGGGTGTTTCGGTGAGGTGGGCGATCTGCGGCAGGTCGAGATCGCCGTGGGCGCGGAGCAGGAAGACTTCGCGCTGGTCGGCGGGCAGGTTTTGCAACGCGGCTTCGAGGCGCTGGCCGTCGCGGCTCAGGCTCAGCAGTTGCTCCGGATCGGTCGCCTCATCAATCACGGCGTGGGTTTGTTCGTCATAGCTGTCGTGCAAGGGGTTGTGAATGCCATGTTTGCGCCAGTGGTCTATCAATCGGTTGCGGGCAATCTGATAGAGCCACGTACGAAAATTCGCCCGGCCTTGTGGCTGACTGGTGCTGCGGATCAGGCTCAGCCAGGTGTCCTGGTAAACCTCTTCGGCCAGTTCGGGTTTGCCGCTCAAACCGAAGAGGAATCGGTAGAGGCCATGGCGATGACGGGCGTACAAGATCTCGAACGCTGGCCCGTCGCCTGCGCGATACCGGGCCAGCAGCGATTCGTCGCTCGGTTCAGGCGCGGACATGTCAGTTATAAGCTCCTTTATTCGGGTCTGTGTTGGAGGCGGTGGTGGTTCGCAGGCTCTGTGCCAACTCCACCAACTGCACGAACTCTGCGCGCAGACCGAATCGGTCCTCGCCCCGTGCACCGCGCGCCAAGGCCTCGGTGTCCTTCAAGCTGAAATCACCGGTATATCGCCCGTCCTTGAGTTGCTGGGAAAACGCTGCGACAGCCGCCGCAAAGCGCAGGTCATCACTGGCCTTGCCGACCGAATCACCCGCGATCGGCCGCTCGATCAAGCGACTTTTCCCACCTTCCGGCAGTTGATAACGCACACGCAGCATCGCCAATTCCCCGGTGGTACCGGAAGCCGCCGACTCAGCCTTGCCGTACCGCAACGGTTCCAGCCAGCCCTTCTCGCCCTTCGGCACAATTTCGTACAAAGCCGTCACCGTGTGTCCTGCGCCGATTTCTCCGGCATCGACTTTGTCATTGCTGAAATCCTCACGCTTCAACGCTCGATTCTCATACCCCAACAGCCGGTATTCGCTGACCTGCGCCGGGTTGAACTCCACTTGCAGCTTCACGTTCTTCGCCACCACCGCGAGGGTCGAACCGAGCTGATCCACCAGCACCTTACGCGCCTCGCGCAGGTTGTCGATGTAGGCGTAGTTGCCATCGCCAGCGTCGGCCAGTTGTTCCATCAGGTGTTCATTGTAGTTATCCACACCAAAACCCAACGTGGTCAGGGACACGCCGGTCTTGCGTTTATCCACAGCCATTTGCTTGAGGCTGTCGAAGTCGCTGATGCCGACATTGAAGTCGCCGTCCGTGGCCAGAAGGATGCGGTTGATGCCTTTGGCGATGAAAGCCTGTTGCGCCATCTGATAAGCCAGTTCGATGCCCGAGGCCCCCGCCGTCGAGCCCCCAGCGGTCAATTGGTCGATCGCGGTACGAATCTTCGCTTTCTCGCGTCCGGAAGTGGGCTCCAGTACGACACGCGATTCGCCGGCATAAACCACCAGCGAAACGCGATCCTGCTCACGCAGTTGATCGACCAGCAATTTCAGGGTGCTTTTGACCAGCGGCAGGCCTTCGCGACGGTCCATCGAGCCGGAGACGTCAACCAGAAACACCAGGTTCGCCGGGGCCAGTTCAGCGACCGCACGGTCCGAGGCCTTGATGCCGATGCGCAGCAAACGGGTATGCGGATTCCACGGTGACGGCGCCAGTTCGGTGGTCACGCCAAACGGCGAGCCATCGGTGGGCAACGCGTAATCGTAGGGAAAGTAATTGACCATTTCCTCCAGTCGCACCGCGCCTTCGGGCGGCAGGCGTCCCTGGTTCAGCAAGCGGCGGACATTGGCGTAAGCGCCGGTATCGACGTCGGCGCTGAAGGTCGAAACCGGCGTCTCGGCCACGCTGTGAATCGGGTTATCCGCCAATACCTGATATTGCTCGCGCTGCTCATCCCGATAAGCCTGCGGGTAGGCCTCACCCGCCGGCATCGGCGCATAGCCAGCAATGGGGGCCGGACGAACGCTGCGTTTGGCCATCGACGCATCCGCCGCCACGGATTCGTTGCGCACCAGCGCCTCAGTCTTCATTGCACCTTGAGCCGGTGGCGACACAACAGCGGACTCAGGTTTAGAGGAAACGCCGCAACCGGCAACGGCCAACAGCAGCCCGACGGTGAAACCCTGGGCGGCCGGGCGGAGGAAATGCAGAGGGAGGGACATGGGGGCTGACCTCAGGAGGAAATTGATCCATTCATCCTCTGAGACGAGCCCCCGTTCAGGTTCGGGTTAACACTGCTGAAAAAAATTTCAGCGGTGATAACGCCGCACCACGCTGCTGTTGCGCAGCACATGACCTTTGATTTTTTCCATCAGCTGCGCTCGGGTCAGGCCGGCAGGCAACGCGTCCGGCGCCAAATCGAGGGCATAGAGCTGGATGATGTAGTGGTGCGAGCTGTCGCCGACGGGCGGGCAAGGACCGATATAGCCGGTGGTGCCTTTGCTGTTGTTGCCGCCCACACCTTCGAGCGCGGATTTGGCACCCACGCCGGCCGGAATCTGGCGGGTTGTGGCTTTGATGCCGTAGTGAATCCAGTGATCGACGCCCAGGCCTTTCTGACCGTCCGGGTCGTGCATGACGATGGCGTAGCTCAAGGTGCCAGGTGGGCCGGCGTTCCAGCTGAGGGCCGGAGACTGGTTCTTGCCGCCGCAGCCGCTGGCGTCGCTGGCCGCTGCCGAGGTGAACAATCGGTTATCCGAAACACCGGGAATGCTGACGGTGAAGCGTTCCTGGGCCTGCGCTGGAAACTGCACGCAGAGGGCGACTGCAACGGCCGCCAGCCAAGGGTTCAGAGAGGTCAATCGGGTCATTCCGGAGCACCTTGTGCGGATGGGGCCTTCGTCGGCTTGCGAACTATAGCTGTACCGTTCGTGCGGTGGCAGTGGGAATTGGCTGAACCTCGGGTTACGCGCCAAACTCTTAAGTGAAACGCCCGCCTGGAGAGTGACCATGGCCCTGCACCGCGTCGCCCGTTTCGCCGATGTGCCCGAAAACCGAGGCCTGGAAGTACGGATCGCGGACACCAAAATCGTCTTGCTGCGGGTCGGCGATCAATTGCGCGCCTATCAAGGCGAATGCCCCCACGCCGGTGCGCCGCTGGCCGAGGGGGCGCTCTGTCACGGGCGTCTGATCTGCCCGTGGCACAAGGCGGCGTACCGGATTGAGGACGGCGGGTTGTGTGAACCGCCGTCTCTGGACAGCCTCAAGCGCTACCCCCTGGAAATGCGCGATGACGAGGTCTGGGTCGACGATCAGCCGCTGTCGGATCCCCACACGCCGCCTGCCGATGATGAGCGCACGTTTGTGATCATCGGTGCCGGTGCCGCGGGCACGGCGGGGGCGGCGGCATTGCGCGAGAAAGGCTTTGGCGGCCGCGTCGTGTTGATCGACCGCGAAGCCGATGCCGGTTACGACAGGACGGTACTGAGCAAATTCGTGATCGCCGGGGAAATGCCGCCCGAAGAAGTCCCGCCGCCACGAGAGGAAAGCTTTTACCGCGAACAGCGGATCGAACGAATAACCGGCCAGGTGGCGAGCCTGGATGCCCCCAACAAAACCCTGCGCCTGGCCGACGGTCAGTCGCTGACGTATGACGCGGCGTTGCTCGCGACCGGCGGCATACCCAACCCCCTCACGCTGCCCGGCGCCGACTTGCCGCAGGTCTTCCTGCTGCGTTCCAAGGATCAGGCGACGCGCATCCTGAGTGCTGCGAAACCGGGCCAGCGGGCGGTGATCATCGGCGACAGCTTCATTGCCCTCGAGTCCGCGTCGGCCCTGCGCCAATACGGTCTGGAGGTCACCGTACTGGCACGCCACGCGGTGCCATTCGCCAAGCAGTTCGGCGAAGCGGTCGGCAAGGCGATTCGTGCCCTGCACGAGGCCAATGGCGTGGTGTTTCATACCGATGGCGACGCCGCAGCGATCGAAGGCACGGATAAGGTCGAAGCCGTGAAACTGGAAAACGGTCAACGTTTGCCCGCCGACCTGGTGCTGGTCGGCATCGGCGTCAGCCCGGCAACGGAACCGTTCACAGACCTGCCCAAGGAGAAGGATCGTTCACTGCAGGCCGACGGCGGCATGCGCGTGGCCGAAGGGTTGTGGGCGGCGGGTGATATCGCGACCTTCCCGCTCAACGGCCACCCCCAGCGCATCGAGCACTGGCGCCTGGCCCAGCAACAGGCGCGGATCGCCGCGGCGAACATGCTGGGCGGCGACGAACACTACCTCGACGTACCGTATTTCTGGACCTGGCATTTCGGCAAAAATTACGACTACCTCGGCCACGCCGAAAGCTGGGACGAAGTCGAGTTCAAGGGCGACCCCGACCATCCTCCCTTTATCGGCCTGTTCAGCAAGAACGGCGTGGTCGCAGCGGCAGTTGCCTGCGAAAAAGAGCGGGCAATGGCGATGCTCGCTGAGCGGATGAAACAGCCGTTGCCGATAGATGAGGCGTGGCGGCTGGTTCGGGACGTGGATTAGGCCTTAAACAGCGCACAGCAAAACGCCCGGCCGAGACCGGGCGTTGCCTTGAAGCGAGCGGTATTACTGAATCTGTGGAGCGCCGCCGAGCTTGCTCATCACGAAGCCGACAAATTGCTCAACGGTCATTTTCTGGCCGTTGAATTCCACCTGATGGTTGGCGTAGTGCAATTTGGTGACGATGTCGTTGCCTTCCAGTTTGGCCAGTTGCGTGCCGACCGCCATGCTGCTGAACATGTCCGCGGTCGCCGTTGCCTGATCGGCAATGAGCTTGGCGTCGGTCTGGCCTTCGATCTGCGACTGCACGGTGAGCAGGTCAACGAGCATCGGCTTGGACACTTGCAGATTGAAATCCAGCAGCGCGATCAGCTGTTGGGTCAACTGGTCTGGCGGCAGGTCCATGGATTGCGGCTTGGTCAGGTCGAGCACCAGATTGGCACGGCTTTCACCGTTGGTGGATTTGAACGACAGATTCTCCAGGGCCACCTGCGGGCCAGCCGCGAGCAGTTTTTCCAGGCCGGTTTTGACCTGCGCCTCTTCGGCCGGGGTCAGCACCAGCTCTGGAGCCGGTTCACCGGCGGCAGCGGCTTCAGCAGCGGCTTTCTCGTACGGCTGCAATTTGGTCTGGTAGACCTGCATCAGCGACATGGTCGCCGGGATGTCGAGGTTCTTCAGGCTCATGGCCATCTGCGCAGAGCCGACGTTCTTGCCGTTCAGCGACACTTCACCCACCTTGTAATCGGCACGCCCCGAAGCGCTGGTGCCCGACTCTTCGGTTTGGTTCTTCATTTCAAATTTCTTGAAACCCAGAATCGATTGCTTGGCGCCGAAGGTAGTTTTGCTGTCGGTCAGCTCCAGGGTGTTGTCGCCGACGTAATAGCCGTAGGTGCTTTTGGTCAGGTTGCTGGCCACGGTCAGGCCGTTCAGCTCGACCTTCACCGGCGTCTGGTCTTCAGCCACCGTGGTCAACGTCAGGCTGTCCATGTAACCGTTGGCCTTGACCTTCTGCGCTTGGGCGCTGGCGGCGACGTCGAGGTTCAGACCGGAGAATTTCAGGTTGGACTTGTCATCCAGCGCTACGTCCAGCGGCAACAATTGCAGGGTGCCGTTGGTGGCATTGTCGTAACCGATGTTGACCACACCCGTGAGTGGGGATTTGTCCTTGGCAGCGGCGAACCATTTTTCCGTCGTCGGGGTTCTTTCCAGTTCGTAGTGACTGGTGGCCATGACCGGCAACCATTTCAGCGACACCAGACGCGAGAACGGCAGCGGGCCGTGTTCGAGGCGGTCGACGAACAGCAACTCGACCGGCGCTTCGCCGAACATTTCGCCTTCGCCCTTGAGGCGGTAGTGCGCGGTGCTGCTGAAAATGTGTCGCTCCAGCGACACCAGTTCCAGCGTCGCGGTGCCGTTGGAACCCACCAGCGCGGCTTTCAGCTCTTTGTTGGCGTCGGCGATCGAGGTGTTGAGCACGCCTTCGATTTTGGTGCCGGTGTACCAGGCACCACCGGCACTGATTGCACCGATGGCAACGACGATTCCAAGAAGCACGCCTGCTGATTTATTCATGAATTACCCGATCAATGTCCGTTGTTGAAAATGTGGTCGTCTTCCCTGAACCCATGACGGGTTGCGGTCACGACTGCGCTAAAAGTGCGATGCAGATTAGCATCAGGCGCACCGGGCGGCCCAATGTTTAAAGGTTAAAGAGTGTCTATGGACCGCACATGAGGGTTGAGAGTTTCGGCGGGCATGAAATCGCCATCGCGGGCAAGCCCGCTCCCACAGGTTTATCGCAATCCTGTGGGAGCGGGCTTGCCCGCGATGGCGTCAGTACGGACGACACACATTCAGGAATACTGGACTTCCATCTCATCCAGCTGATGATCAAAGCTTTTCAGCCGCGCCGTCCACGTATACACCAGCACTTCAAAGTCGCGATTGATGACGGCCCCGCCCGTCACTTCCGCGCGCGGATCGCAGAAGTCCAGTTGATAGCGTTCGCGGGCCATGGCGGCGGCAACATCGGAGAGTTCACGGGCATTGTTGAGCCAGTGCCTGTCGTCTTCGGAGACTTGCTTGTCCAGTTCCAGGCACTGCTTTTTCAGGGTCTCGAGGCTTTTTTCCAGTGGCGTGCCGGTCAGTTCGCCCATGACTTCCTGAAAGGTGCGCCCGGGTTGCCAGTAGCTGCCCCAGAAATACCGGTCAAACACTGTTTCGACCCGACGCAACGCCACCTTGGTGTCCCAGATCAGCACCAGGGTCTTGCCTTGTTCGAGTTGTCTTTTTTTGATGCGCTGGCCCTGGACTGAAGCCCAGGCCACCACGACGATTGCCATCACGGCAATCAGCGCGGCAGCGCTGTCGAGGAACACCAGAGCCTTGTCGATCTGGTGGGCCAGCATGATGCCGTAGAAATAGGTGGCCGACAGCAGGAGCAATGCCGTAATAGCGCACCAGAAGCCGGGAGCATAAGGGTTTTTCATTATTAGATCCCCATGACCAACGCGAGCCTTGATCGATGAAGCCAACGCGCGACCTCATCAAATCAAAGCATAGCAACGGCCTCAGGGTTTGCCGGGCTGTGACGCTTGCGTTCGTCCGCTTTCCCAGCCGCCGCCCAAGGCGAGGAACAGATCGATCTGGCTCATGGCAACCTGGGTGTTGGCGGCGGCCAGTTGCGCCCGTACATCGGTGTAAGTGCGGGTGGCTTGCAGGTCCGCCAGGAACGACGCGCGGCCGGCCTGGAAGAAGCGGTGGGTCTGGTCAGCGGCCAATTGCGCCGATTGTTCGGCGTCGGCCAACGCATCGCGACGTTGCAGCAGCGCCGAGTACTGCGCCAGGCCGGTCTGGGTCTCGCGGATGGCGTTGAGCACCACGCCATCGAAATGCGCCAACGTGCCTTGGGTGGCCGCTTCCGCCTCGCGGATTCGCGCCCGGGAACCGTTGGACGGCACGGTCCAGGTCAGCAACGGGCCGAAGCCCCAGCGATTGGTCGCCGGTTTGCCGAGGTTTTCCAGGATGCCGACGGTACCGACCGTCGCGCCGATGCTGATGTCCGGGTACAACTCGCCCGTGGCGATACCGATGCCGGCGGTCGCGGCCGCCAGTCGGCGTTCGGCCTGACGCACATCGGGTCGGCGCTTGAGCAAGGTAGCGCCGTCACCGACTGGCAACAATTGAGTGATTGTCGGCAGTTCGTTGCAGGTGGCGGTCCCGGCCGGCAACTGCTCGACCGGTTTGGCCAACAGCATCGACAAACGGAACAATCCGGCCTGACGCGCCGCTTCATAACGCGGCATGTCAGCGCGCAAGGATTTGAATTGAGTTTGCGAACGGGTGACCTGGGTTTCGTCGCCGCGCCCGGCATCGCGCAGACGCTGGATCAACGTGGTGCCTTGAGCCTGCAGGTCGAGGGAATGCTGGGCGATTTCCTGCTCTTCATTGGCCGCGCACACTTGGGTATAAGCCCGAACTACATCGGCCACCAACGTGATGCGTGCGGTATCGGCGGCGGCTTGAGTCGCGTCGGCATTGGCCTTGGCCGCTTCGATCCCGCGTTGCAAGGTACCGAACAGGTCGAACTGATACGACGTGGTAATGCCAATGTCGCCGACGTTGGCCACCGGCACTTTATCCGCCAGCAAGAACGCTTCGCCGGATTCCTGCAAGCGCTGCGCGCCGATCTTCACACCGCCGCTCCAGCCGCCCGCCGCCTGCGCTTCGTCGACTTGAGCGCGGGCCCGGGCAAGGCTCGCCGCCGCCACGCGCAAATCGGTGTTGCTGGCCATGGCCTGCTGCACCAGTTGGTCAAGGCGCGGATCCTGATACAGGCGCCACCAATCGGCAGGCACCGGGGCCGACACGACATTTTTACCGTTTACCGTCAGGTTGCCCTGCAAGTCTTCGCGGTGGATAGCGGCCTCTTCCGGCAGATGATAATCCGGCCCGACCACCTGACAGGCCGACAGCAAAAAACCTAAGCCGACAACCGCCAAACCCGAGGCCCTGCTCATTTCGCGGGCTCCTGCGGTTGGTCATCCATGATCGACACTGTGGCGGTGCGCCCGGCGATCATGCGGAAGTCCGCCGGCACGTCGTCAAAGGCAATCCGCACCGGAATCCGCTGGGCCAGACGCACCCAGCTGAACGCCGGATTGACGTTGGGCAACAGGTTGCTGCCGCTGCTGCGGTCGCGGTCCTCGATGCCGGCGACGATGCTTTCCACATGGCCGCGCAAACGCGCGCGGTCGCCGACCACCCGAATGTCGACACTCTGGCCGACATGAATACCGTCGAGTTTGGTTTCTTCGAAATAGCCGTCGATGTGGAATGAATTGCTGTCCACCACCGACAACACCGGGCGCCCGGCGGTGACGAATTCCTGCGCACGCGGCGCGCGGTCGTTGACGTAACCGTCCACCGGGCTGCGAATGGTCGAGCGGTCGAGGTTAAGCTGGGCGCTGTCCACCGCCACCTGGGCTTCCATCAAGGCCACTTCGGCGCGGGCCACGCGGGACTGGCTTTCTTCCAGTTGCTCGCCCGGCACCAGATTGCCGAGGCCACGGTTACGCTTGGCTTCGCGTTGCGCCTGGGCCAGGGTTTCCTGGCGATCGGCGACCGCAGCCTTGGCTTGACGCAGGGCTAGCTTGAAGCGGTCCTGATCGATACTGAACAGCACCTGGCCGCGCGTCACCAACTGGTTGTCGCGCACCTGCACTTGCTGGATCAGCCCGGACACGTCCGGGGCGATCTGCACGATGTCAGCACGGATGTGCCCGTCCCGGGTCCAGGGCGCGAACATGTAATACATCACCATGCGCCAGACCACGACGACGGCGAAGGTCACGATCAGCAGGGTCAGGACCACGCGACCGAGGGTCAAAAAAGGCTTTTTCATGTCATCAGGTATCGACTGAGTGAGTCCACGGCGCCGAGCAGCAAGGCGTAGAGAGCCACGTTAAACAATGCCCGGTGCCAGACCAGACGGTAAAAGTGCAGGCGCGTCAGCAACCCGTGCACCAACAGGAACAGCACGTACGTAATGCCCATCAGCACCAGCAGCGTGGGGAGGAACACTCCGCTGATATCCAGATCACCGATCATAAAGGCGCTCCATCGATGCCATGGGGAAGCGGTTCTTCGAGTTCGCCCGAGGCGACGAATTCCACCCCCGGCAGCAGCGACAGGCGCAGACCGCTCAGGGCATGCAGCAGGTGCAGACGCGCGCCGTCATCGCACTCGGTGTTGAGGGCGCGACGGGTGCGGTCGAGGGTCATCAGCAGCGGGCTCGGTGCCGGCAATCGCTCGCCCGCCATCAAGCAGGCCTTGAAGTATTCGCCGACCTCGGCCACCACTTGATGCAGCAGCGCTTGCGGTGTGCCGTGCACTCGGGGCGTGTAGGCCAGCAGGTCGAGCAAATTCAGCGCTACGCGCACTTCCCGCAGCGCGATGCCGGTGTCTTGTCCGGTCATGGCCAGGCGCGGCAGATGCTGCATCAGGCGATCGAGCATCTGCACGCCGAGGTGCCGGTGTTCGGCCAGCGTGGCCGGCTCGGTCAGGCTGACAATGTCGCGCCAGCTGAACCGGGTCAGGCGCTTGGCCGCCAGTTCCGCACCGAATGGCCGGGCAATCAGGGTCCAGACAAAGGCGAACAGCAAGCCGACGGGGCCGGCCAGGTTGGAGTTGGCGAAACTGAGGAAATCCGCGTCGTAAGCGCCTTGAATGCTGATGAACGACGAGGTGTTGACCAGGGTCAGCAGCATGCCCAGGTAAAACTGCGGCTTGACCGTCAGGGTGCCGATGCAAATGAATGGCACGGAAAACGCCAGTACCAGCATCGGGAAGTCATGCAGGTTGGGCAGGACCAAGAACAGGTAAAGACTGGCAAACAACACCGACATCGCGGTCCAGAAAAAGAACCGGAAAATCTGCGGCGCCGGGTCGTCCATCGAGGCGAAGAAGCTGCACGCCACCGCCGCCAGAATCACCGCGGCGCCACCGTCGGTCCAGCCGAGCAGAATCCACAGCACCGAGGCGACAATGATCGCGGTCACCGTGGACGCCGCCGAATACAGCATCAGCCCACGGTCGAGAAACGGCGACAGGCGACCCAGTCGCCAGTGCCGATACACCGCGCGCCAGCTGTCCTGACTTTCGCACTGAATGGCGTATTGCAGGCTGCGGCAGTCTTGCCACACATCGATCCACTCGCCGAGGCGATACAGGGCGTTGGAAAACAGCAACTGCTTACGGTCATCCAGCGCTTCGGCGGACGGTTGCAAGGCCTCAAGTTGATCTTTCAGCGCTTGCCAGCGGGCGAGGTCGGCATCCTTGTGATCCAGCCATTCGGTGGTCGCGGTCAGCAGCGGTGCGAACTTATCCACAAGCTCGGGCGTGCGTCGTTCGAGGGCGTAGAGCGCGTCGTCGAGGGCGTCGATCACCGGCAACAGGTGAATCATCCGCCCGCGCAATTCCTTGGTATTGCGCACCGTCTGCGGCCGCGCGCCCTCGTGGGGCAACTGGCCGATCATCAGTTCCAGGCTGTTGAAGGTCGCCACCATCGCCGAGCGCAAGGCGCTGACTTCGTCCGGCTGCACGTTGCGGCTGAGAAAACGCAGGCTATAAGTCGAAGCATCGGCGAACCATTTGTTCACCGAATCGTTGAACACCGGCGCCAGCCGCCGTGGCCAGAACATGGCACCGACCACGGCCGCCACCGCAATGCCCAGGAAAATTTCTTCGGTCCGCGCTTCCGCGACATCCCACACCGCCAACGGGTTATCCACCACCGGCAAGGCAATCAGCGGCAAGGTGTAACCGGCGAGCATCAGCGCGTAACTGTTGGCCGTGCGCAGATGCAGCGACAGGAACAGCAACGTCCCGGTCCACAGCGCGATCACCACCACCAGCACATAGGGGCTCTGGACAAACATCGGCACGAAAAAAACCGCTGCCGCCGCACCGAGCAAGGTGCCGACTGCGCGGTACAAAGCTTTGGAACTGGTAGGGCCGACGAAAGGACTGGAAACGATGTACACCGTGGCCATCGCCCAATACGGACGCGGCATTTGCATGAGCATGGCGATGTACAGCGCAATCATCGACGCCGCGAACGTGCGTACCCCGTAAAACCAGTCCCGCGCCGGAGGAACGCCGGTAAAAAATCCGCTCAAGGGTTGGCCACCGACGGCGGGTTGGCCGCTTCAAAGGCTCTCAGCACCCGCAGCGTCGCTTCCAGATCACTGCGGTCGATCCCTTCGAGCACTTCATGGCGCAACCGCACCAACTCGATCTCGACAGCCTGCACCAACTCCCGACCGGTTTCCGTCAGGCTCAGGCATTTGGCGCGGCGATCATGAACATCTTCGGTGCGACGAACGTAGCCGGCATGACACAACTGATCGAGCAGACGCACCAGCGACGGACTCTCCATCCCCGCCGCATGCGCCACCGTCACCTGCCGCACACCCTCGCCCAGACGCCCGATCATCAACAACGGGACGGCGCAGGCTTCAGTGATTCCATAGTTGACCAGCGTGGTCTGGCAGATCTTCCGCCAATGCCTGGCGGCCACCACCATGGAGCTGCTGATGTTCATCTGGAGAGCGTCGAGGTTTTTCGGCACGAGGGGAAACACACACTGTTAGTTTGCTAACTATCAATATGGCATTGGAGGGGAAAGTTGGTCAAGTTTTGAAACAATTTGGCTGCCATCCGTCGCCAGTTGGCTGCCTGAATCAACATCGGTACTGAAGACGTATATACTTCGTCAGTATCCACTTCGAGGAAATGGAAATGTCCAAACAAGCTGTTTTTACGATGAAACTTGAACCAGAGCTGCGAGAAGAGTTCATGGCAGAAGCTGAAGCCTCCCATCGCCCCGCATCGCAAATCGTCAGGGAAATGATGCGTCAGTTCGTTCAAACACAACGAGAGTCGCGCGAGTACGAAGCGTTCTTGCAACGTAAAGTCGACACTGCACGTATTTCGATGCGAGCTGGCGAAGGCCTGACCAATGATGAAGTTGAAGCACAATTCGCTGCCAGGCGTGCGCAGGTAACCAAGAAAGGATGAAGATAATATGGACGCCCGCAGCAGCACAGGATCGTGCAGACATCTGGGATTACCTGTATGCAGTCAATCCAATAGCCGCCCTCGAAATGGACAACCGATTCATTGATGCGATATCTCGCATTTCCCAGTTTCCTGAAAGCGGCCCCGTCGGAATCATTACAGGTACTCGCGAGTCAATTCCCCATCAAAGCTATCGCTTGGTTTATCAGGTCGAAACGGACGCGGTCTGGATTCTCGCGCTTGTTCATACATCCCGACAGTGGCCCCAGAAAGGTAATTCTCACACCCCCCGCCCCTTCCTCATCAGCACATCCAGTTGATCCACCACCTCCGCCCAATCTGCATCATCCAGAATCTCCTCCCGCAATAACTGCGCTTGGCTTTCGCTCCAGAAAAATGCATCGGCCAGATGCAATTCAGACTTGAGCGGTGAGTGGGTGGCGATGAATTTATCGATGCTTTCAGCGTCGTCCGGCAGGCCGAGTTGTTTGAACAGGGAAGGGAGGGTGTGGGTTGGGGATTCCATGTCTGGCTCCTGTTTATGGCAGATGATGGGGTGACTGCTTTGCAGTCAATCGCGGGCAAGCCACGTGCCCACAGGATTGCGATAGCCCTGTGGGAGCGTGGCTTGCCCGCGAAGACGGTATCACTAACGCCGCAAAACTCACTGGCTCAACTCACGCACCTCCGCATGCGGCACCATTTTCAGAAACTCTGGCACGTTCATGTGCAGCAGATTGATGTGGTTGCCGGCTTCAAGGTAAATGTCTTTCTGCCGGGTCAGCAGAGGGTCGATGACCACGTCGAGCCCATAGGCCTCGCCAAGGGCGGGCACGGCGCCGCGTTCGCAATCATCGAACAGGTGCGGCAGGTTGCTTTCCCGGGAGACCTGCCATTCGCCACTGCTGCGCACTTTGCTCAGGTCCAGATGGCGACTGGCGGGCAGCACGGCCATCAGGAAATGCCCGTGTTGGTCGTCGAGGATGACTGACTTGGCCACCCGTTCAGCAGGAATGCCCGCGAGTCGCGCGGTTTCAAGGCTGCTGGCCGAGTGCGGGTGGGACACGATGTCATATTCGCAGTGCGCCTTCTCCAGGCTGCTCTGCAGGGTTTTTGCCATACGCATGATGCACCTCGGTGTCCGCAAACACTGTTTGGCGGACGATGGTTAACACTTTTCTTCGTACTGAAAGTCTAGGCCCGCTGGGGGATTGCGCAGGGAAATCTGCCCATCGGCGGACGTCAACAACTGATCAAAATTCGTCCAATCGAGAGCTCAGCTAGACTGTATAAAGAACCATCAATGACTCTCCCGGAGGGTCACGTGAACATTCGTTGCTGTGCAGTTGCGTCGCTGTTGGTCGTGAGCGGATCGGTCTTCGCCGCGGACACCGTCGTCCTGCTGGCCCCCAACCCTATCGGGATCTGGCTGATCACATTCGGCATCGCCTTTCTGATCGCCGAAGCGGCGCTGCCCAATTACGGCGTGATCGGGTTGGGCGGCATTGTGATGTTCGTGATTGGCGCGGTGGTTCTGACCAACACAGAAGTGCCTGTGCCATTGATGATCGGCCTCGGTCTGATCAGCGCCCTGCTGCTGGTTGCCCTGCTGATTCACGCCCTGAAAACCCGACCACGCGAAAACGTCAGTGGCGATGCAGGACTGGTGGGCAGCGTGACCCCGGTGATGTCGCTGGCCGGCAATGACTACAACGGCTGGGTGCATCTGCAAGGAGAGAAGTGGCAAGTCCTCAGCACTACGCCGCTGCAACCCGGGCAAAAGGTCCGGGTGGTGGCGCGCAAGGGATTACTGCTGAAAGTGGCCGCGGCTGATGCGGCGTCGAAGGGAGAATAGACATGGGCCTGCAACTGGGTTTTGCCGCGCTGCTGTTACTGCTGATCGCGCTGGCGGGATCGACCTTCCGCATCCTGCGCGAATACGAACGCGGGGTGGTGTTCCAGCTCGGGCGCTTCTGGCAGGTCAAGGGGCCTGGCCTGATCCTGCTGATTCCGGTGGTCCAGCAAATGGTCCGCGTCGACCTGCGCACGGTGGTGCTCGACGTGCCGCCGCAAGACGTGATCACCCGCGACAACGTCTCGGTCAAGGTCAACGCGGTGCTGTATTTCCGCGTGCTCGACCCACAGAAAGCCATCATCCAGGTCGAAGATTTTCTCATGGCCACCAGCCAACTGGCCCAGACCACGTTGCGGGCGGTGCTCGGTAAACATGAACTCGATGAACTGCTGGCCGAACGGGAGCGGCTGAACATCGACATCCAGCAAGTGCTCGACGCCCAGACCGATGCCTGGGGCATCAAGGTCGCGAACGTCGAGATCAAGCACGTGGACCTCAACGAATCGATGGTCCGCGCCATCGCCAAACAGGCCGAAGCCGAACGGGAACGCCGGGCCAAGGTGATTCACGCCGAAGGTGAATTGCAGGCTTCGGAAAAACTGATGCAAGCGGCCGAGATGCTGGGGCGTCAGCCGGGGGCGATGCAGTTGCGGTACATGCAGACGTTGAGTTCGATTGCCGGGGACAAGACAGCGACGATTGTCTTTCCGCTGCCGATCGAATTGCTCAAGGGGATGGCGGATTTGTCGTCCAAATCCTGACCCTCTGCGAAAACACCAACGTCTGGTAACTCCGTCGGAGATTTCCTTCAAGTTGTAGTGGTGTTGGTGAACTTGTTCCGGCCTGAACCCAGGTCTAGTCTGGGTTTGTCACTGAATAAACGGTGACACGGACGTGCAAGTCCGACGAAACTGTTTGGGTCGCAATTGCCATGTCTCATTGCTTAATGGCGGCTGCGCGCAGGAGATCCTCGGATCTGCTGGGTGTCCTAAACAGTCCCGGTCTTGCACACCTGCGCTCGGCCGCCACCCCATTCGCGTGCAAGCGAACGGTGACGGCTCTCACTTACTGTTTAGGATTTTTATATATGCACAAGAACACTCCGAATCCGCCAGGTAACCCTGGCACCGATTCCGACGATTCTCTCGAAGCCGAAAAACTCAAGGAAGCCGCTGACCGCGCCTTCGCCCACTACTTCCCCCCGGCTGACGGAAAACCAGCCAAACGCCGCAAAGGCCATCTTTTCACCGTCTCCCCCGACATCGACACCGAAGCCCTGCTAGCCAATGCCTCCGAAGACTTGTTGTCCATCAGCGCCATTGCGGCCGATCTCGCGGATGACGTGGACGGGACACGGCGCTCGGTCGCCCTGGCGCTCAGCCGTATGGCCGATGGTGTGCAGTTGCTGGTTGAGCGGGCGATGGATCATTGGGAGGCGTTGCAGATTCAGCAGGCTCAGGCAAAGGTTTAGCCGGGTAGATTTGTGGTGAGTTGTAGATCGATATCGCGGGCAAGCCCGCTCCCACAGGGATCGCAGTCGTACACAAACTTTGTGTTCACCGAAAATCACCTGTGGGAGCGGGCTTGCCCGCGATGGCGTCAGTGCTGTCAATGCATGACTTGGCAACTAACGCCTTATAAATGGCTAAACCTGCCGCAGTTGTTGACTTACATCGCTCACATTGAAAACCCTCAAAGCTCTACGGCCTCAATTGACTACTTCACGTCTTCGGTCAAACTAGAACTGGCTACCCGCGGCATCGTTTCCAAGGAGGCTCAAGACACTTACGTCCGCGCCCTTAAGGCTCACAATGTTGCCGTTCACTATGGTCGCCACCAACTCGAACCTGCACGCGCGCCCTGTCCGGGGATACAGACATGGCTCCCGCACTGAAAGCCATCCGGGAAGACTTTCCTCAAATAAACGTAGGTATCGTTCTTCCATACAGGAAAGGGTTCAAACGAATCCCACCCGGTTCGTTGAAAGAACACTCGCACTGGATGCGAAAAGCCATCTCCGCAGAAGAGTTGCAGTCACACCAGTTTCCGGACAAGGTACCTACCCGTAAGGCCCCGGCCATCAGACCGGATTACTGGTAACGACGCTAACCAACGGATACACCGACTCCCATCCCCCACCCAACGCCTTATACAAACCCACCATCGCCAGCGACACCCCGGTCGAGCTCTCCACAAACTGTTCCTGAGTCGCCAACAACGCGCCTTGCACCGTGAGGACGTTGACGAAATCCACTACCCCTTCCACATATTGCTGCTGCGCGGTGCGCAGGGCGATCTGGTTTTGGCGGACAGCTTCGGCGAGGCTGTCGCGGCGCAGTTGGCTGGCGTTGTAGGCGCTCAGTTGATCGTCGATTTCATGCCATGCGCGCAGTACGGTTTGCTGGTAGGCGACGGCGGCTTCCTGTTGCTGGGCCTCGCGTAAATTCAGGACCCCGCGCAGGCGGCCGCCGTCGAACAGCGGCAGGCTGAATTGCGGACCGATGCCGAACGCGCGCGAGCCCCAGGAGCCGAAATCGCTGAGCTGCATGGCTTGTGAACCGATGTTGCCGGACAGGGTTATCCGCGGATAGAAGTCACCCTTGGCCACGCCGATGCTCGCAGTGGCGGCATGCAGGCGGGCTTCGGCCTGACGGATGTCCGGGCGGCGTTCGGCCAGTTGCGACGGCAGCCCGATGGCGACCTGACGCGGGGTAGGCGGCACGGGGGCGTCTGTGGATAACTCGGCGTGCAGCGCTTGCGGCGGTTCGCCCATCAACAGGCTAAGCGCGTTGATCAGTTGTGATTGGCGCTGTTCCAGTGCCGGCAGGCGCGATTCGATGGCGGCGACTTGCGCGGCCGCTTCGGCGACGTCCAGGTCGGTGGCAACGCCGTCGGCCAGGCGCAGTTGCGAGAGCTTCAGGCTGTGTCGGGCGACGTCGAGGTTTTGCTCGGTGACGACTCGGGTGCTCTGCACGCCGCGCAGTTGAATGTAGTCCTGAGCCGTTTCGGCGAGCACCGACAGCAGCACGCCACGGCGATCGTTTTCCGCGACTTCCAGGGTCGCGTCGGCGGCTTCGGTTTCACGACGTACGCGGCCCCAGAAATCCAGCTCCCAAGAGGCGGAGAAACCGGCGTCCCAGAGGTTGAACGCCGAATTGCCGTTGTTGCCCGATGGGTCGTTCAGACCTTCGCCGCTGTTGCGTTTGCGCCCGTAACTGCCGGTGGCGGCGGTGTTGGGATAACGGTCAGCGGTGATCACCTGGCGGGCGGCGCGACTTTGCTGCAAGCGGCTGCTGGCGAGTTTCAGGTCGAGGTTATCCGTCAGGGCGCGCTGGGTCAGAGCGGCGAGTTTCGGGTCGTTGAAGACTTCCCACCAGCGTTCGTTCATGTCGGTGGGGACTGCTTCGCTGGCGGCGGTTTTGGACGGTTTTGACCATTCGGTGATTTGTTGGGGTTGAGGTTTTTTAAACTCTGGGCCGACGGTGCAGGCTGAAAGGCTCATGACCAGCAAGGCGCATAAGGTGAGTTGGGGCCGGCGGCCTCTTCGCGAGCAGGCTCGCTCCCACAGGGGATCTCCTTTTGTACCAAGATTGTGTGCATTGAACCGGCCCAATGTGGGAGCGGGCTTGCTCGCGAAGGCGTCAGCCCGGTCAACAAAGCTCTTCATCGCTGAACCACCTCAGACGCAGTCGCCCCATCGGCGGTATCAATGCTCGCTTCAACCGACATCCCAACCCGCAACCGCTCGGCCAATGCCTGACCCGGTTCCAGCACAATCTTCACCGGAATCCGCTGCACCACTTTAGTGAAGTTACCGGTGGCATTGTCCGGTTTGATCGACGCAAAGGTCACACCGGTGGCCGGCGCGATACTCTCGACGCGCCCCGTTAAAACCTCACCGCCGAGGCTGTCGACACGCACTTGCACGTCCTGCCCCGGCTTCACGTCAGTCAGTTGGGTTTCCTGAAAGTTGGCCACCACGTAAGCCTGTGCCAGCGGCACCACTGCCAGAATCTTGCTGCCCGGCGTCACGTAAGCGCCAACCCGCACCGCCCGCTCACCCACCATGCCGTCCTGAGGAGCAACGATGCGCGTGTAAGACAGCTCGTAGCTGGCCATTTCCAACGCCGCTTGCGCCCGTTTCAATCCACCGTCAGCCGCGTCGCGCTGAGCGGTAAGGATCTCTACCTGCTTGCGCTCCGCCGCCAGCACCGCCGTGACGTTGGCCAACCGCGCGGTGGCCTGATCGATGCGCGTGCGCGCTTGCTGCGCATTCTGCACCGTGCCGGCACCGACTCCGGCCAAGTGGTTGTAGCGGTTCAGTTCGTGCTCGGCGAAGGCCATTTCAGCCTTGGCCGACACCACCGTGGCCTGGGCCTGAGCGATCACGGACGTCTGGCGCTCAAGGGTTGCCCGAGCGTTTTGCAGTTGCGCCCTGGCCACCAGCGTTTCGGCGTCGGCGGCCTGGGCGGCGGCACGCAGGTCGCGGTCGTCGATCAACGCCAGCAATTGCCCGGCCTTGACCTGCTGGTTGTCCTCCACCAGCACTTCCTTGATGAAGCCCGCGACGCGAGGCACCACCAGGGTGAAGTCCGCCGAGACGAAGGCGTCGTTGGTGCTCTGCTGCGTGCGCTTGCCAAAAACGCCTGGCGCCAGCAAATAAATCAGCACGCCGACCGCCACCACTGCGGCGACGCCGACCACCACTTTTTGATTTGTTTGAGTCGTCATAAAAACCTTCTGTTTCAGTGAAGCGTTCATGTCGGTGCGCGCGGTGGATAAATCCGCGTCGGCAGCCAGAAAATCAGCAGGATCAGCGCCAGCGCGACGCCGGCCATGCACAGATAAAGATCCGATGAGGTCAACACCACGGCCTGTTCATGCAGCCGATGAGCAAGACCGGCGCTGTCGCTGTCGGTCAGAGGGGAATTGCCGAGGTTGTCCACCAGCATGGTCGAATGGAAATGCAGCCTTGCCGTGGTCAACGCCTCGATCACCCCGGTAGCGACCACCGCTGACAGGCCTTTCACGGTGTTGAACCAGGCCGAGGCGTAAGGGCCTTCCATCGGCGTTATGCTGCCGGTGGAGAGCATCAGCAGCGGCAGCACCGCCATGGGTTGACCGAAGATTTGCAGCCATTGCAGCGCGTAGAAATCGTCACGAATCCACACCGACGTCAGCTGTGAACCACCGATGCACGACAGCGCCAACATGCTCAGTCCGAGCCCCAACACCCAGCGACAATCGACCCACCGCAGGTTGCACAGCGCCGCCACCAGGGGCAGCGCGATCAACTGTGGCAGGGCCGCCAGCAACATGATCGGTGCGGTCTGAACCGGGCGATAACCTTGCACCTGTGCCAGGTAGCTGGACGGAATGATGATCACCGCCAGCAACACCACCAGCACCCCGGCCAGGGTCAACAAGGCGAACGCCAGGTTGCGGATGCCGAGCATCTGCATCTTGAAAAACGGGATCGGCTGCGACCATTCGTTGATCAGGAACAGCACCAGCATCAACAGCCCGCCGCCGAGCAATCCGCAGATCAGGCTCGACTCGAACCAGTCCAGACGATTGCCTTGCAGGATGCCGATCACCAGCATGCAGATCGCCGGAAAACCCAGAAGCAAGCCGCGCCAGTTGAATTGCTTGAAGCGCTCCAGACGTAGCGGATCCTGCGGCAAACCGTACGCCACGGCCGCCATGGCAATCAGGCACGGAGCGATGATTTGCCAGAAGGTCCATTGCCAGCCGACGTACTCGGTCCACAAACCGGCCAGAGGAGTGCCGAGACCTGGGCCGAAAGTGGCCGTCAGCGCATAACCCGCCAGACCGTAGAGCTTCACGTTGGCCGGTAAAAAGCGCAGCGCGACGGTCATCAGCATCGGCGGAAGCGCACCCCCGGCCAGGCCTTGCAAGGTACGCATCAGCAGCAGGCTTTCGTAGTTCGGGGCGAACGGGCACAACACGCCCAACAGGGTGAAGGCGCTGATGGCGCAGAGGGTGAAGCGCCGCAGCGAGAAGGTCACTGCACACCACGGCGCGAAGGCCATGGCGGCTACCGAGGTCGCCGTGTAGCTGGCGACCAGCCAGGTGCCTTCGTCGTAGCCGATGGCCAATGCGCCACGAATGTCGGCCAGGGCGACCTTGGTCACCATCTCGTTGAGGCCCGACACCAGCACCGCCAGCAAGACCCCCACCAGACCGATGATGATTCGCGGGCCGAAGACGGGAGGCGTAACGGCGGCCGGACTGGTCGCGGCAAGAGGTGCCGTGACCGTGAGGGAAGTCATTTGCTGCAAGCTCCGGGGGTGGAATACCGAAGCATTTTAAGAAGCGTGGAACGTTACGAAAATTGACTTATCGGCAGGTTATAAGTGCGCCAGGTGCAGCAATACATATCCCTGTGGGAGCGGGCTTGCTCGCGAAGACGGCAGCCCATCCAACATCAATGTGACTGATACACCGCTATCGCGGGCAAGCCCGCTCCCACAAGGATTGGCGGTGAAACTTCAAGTGGGTTGCGCAGCCAGCCACGTTTCGTCACAGCAAGCCTTGAGCGTTTCTCGCAGCCAGCGGTGGGCCGGATCCTTGTCGAAACGCGGATGCCAGGCTTGGGTCAGCATGAGGGTGGGCAAGGGAATCGGCAGGGTAAACGAGCGCAGCTTCAAGCCCAGGCGTCGCACGCTCAACAACGCTTCCTTGGGCACCGGCAAAATCAGGTCGGAATCCGGCAGCGCAAACATCGCCGCGTGGAAGCTCGGCGCAATCACAGCCACCCGCCGCTCCAGCCCCAAGGCATTCAGTGCCGTATCGATAGGACCACGGGCAATGCCGCGCCGGGACATGCTGATATGCGAAAACCCGGCGAAACGTTCGGCCGTGATCTCTTCATCGAACAGCGGATGGTCCTCGCGAACCAGACCAACGAAATGAGTGGAGAACAGATTCTGCACCTTCACTTCCGGGGTCAGCGGCCGGGTGTTGCTGATGTTCAGGTCGATCCGCCCTTCGCGCAGCGCTTCATCATCGCCATCGCCTTCAGGGACGAAGCGCAGCTCGCAATGCGGCGCCTGGCGGTCGAGGGTGTCGAACAGCTTGCCGCCGTAAACGCCGACGAAAAAATCATTGGCGCGGATGCTGAACCGACGGCGCAATGAACCCAACTCCACCGCATCGGCCGAGCGAAACAGCAGCGCGGCCTGTTCCACGACGTCGCGCACTTGCTCGCGAAGTTCCAGCGCCTTGGGCGTAGGCACCAGTCCACGACCGGCACGCACCAGAATCGGGTCGCCGATGGCCTCGCGGATACGCGTGAGTGTTCGGCTCATGGCCGCCGGGCTGAGGTTCATCCGCCGCGCGGCGCCCACCACACTGCCCTCATCGAGCAAGGCGTCGAGGGCGACCAACAGGTTCATGTCCGGGAGTTGCATGCTGAGCACTCGTGCCTGGGATGGATTGATTCAGACGCAATGCTAGCAAACATTCCTCAAGTGATGTGTTGGTCGTACCGGCCCCATCGCGGGCAAGCCCGCTCCCACAGTGATCTCCGATGGATGCAGACTTTGTGTTCGACACATAACCCTGTGGGAGCGGGCTTGCCCGCGATGGGGCCGGTTCAGACACCGCAAAACTCAGCGCTGCATCCCCCAACGCTTAACGGTCACCCGCTCCAACGAATCAAACACCAGGTTCTCCACCAGCAACCCAATCAAAATCACCACCGCCAACCCGGCAAACACCTTGTCGGTGTACAGCTCATTACGATTCTGAAAAATGTACCAGCCCAACCCACCCTTGCCACTGGTCGCGCCAAACACCAATTCCGCTGCGATCAGGGTTCGCCACGCAAACGCCCAACCAATTTTCAGCCCGGCAAGGATCGACGGCAGCGCCGCCGGGATCAGGATGAACAACACAAAACGCATACCCTTGAGGCCGTAATTGCGCCCTGCCATGCGCAGGGTTTCCGAGACGCCGAGAAACCCGGCATAAGTATTCAGCGCCAACGCCCAAAGCACCGAATGCACCAGCACGAAAATCAGGCTGTTCTGCCCCAGGCCAAACCACAGCAGCGCCAGCGGCAACAGCGCAATAGCCGGCAGCGGGTTGAACATCGAGGTCAAAGTGCTCAGCAGGTCGCGACCGAACTGAGTCGACACCGCCAACGTGGTCAAGGCAAACGCCAGGACGATGCCGATCAAGTAGCCCTTGAGCAGAACGACCAGCGAAATCCAGACTTTTCCCAGCAACTCGCCGCTGAGCAAACCGTCATACAGCGCGCTGCCGGTTTGTAGAAAACTTGGCAGCAACAGGTCGTTGTTCTGAATGCGCGCAACCACCTCCCACAGCACTGCGAGCAAAATAAGGATCAGGCTCTTACGCAGCCAGCCCTGTTGCCACAGGCGTTGGCCGAGCGGTAATTCGCGCTCCACCGGCACGCTGGTCAATGGCTGCAAAACGGTTTCAAACTCTTCACGCGCAGATGATAAATGGCTCATCGGACACTCCTCTCAATGGCTCAATAAGCGATGCGAATGTCAGAAAAATCCAGCTCACGCTCGGTTTCCGGCGACTGGCCTTCATCGAACAACAGCCGATGAATCCGTCGCGCCGATTCCTGAAACGCCACGCCGCCGAGGCTGTGCAAATCGTATTGATGGCTGTGAACTTCGGCCCGCACCCGCCCCGGATGCGGCGACAGCAACAGAATACGGTTGCCCACCACCAGCGCTTCTTCGATGGAGTGCGTGACGAACAGCAGCGTGAAGCGCACCTCCTCCCAGAGCAGCAGCAACTCTTCCTGCATCTTGCGGCGAGTCAGCGCATCGAGGGCGGCGAAAGGTTCGTCCATCAGGAGGATTTTCGGCTGCATCGCCAACGCCCGGGCAATCGCCACACGCGCCTTCATGCCGCCAGACAGGGTGTGCGGATAGGCATCGGCAAACGCCGCCAGACCGACCTTGTCCAGGTAGTGCAGCGCCCGTTCTTCAGCCTCTTTTCGCTTCAGCGTTTTCGACGCCAGCAGCGGAAACATCACGTTCTGTTTGACGGTTTTCCACGGCGGCAGCTGATCGAACTCCTGAAACACCACAATCCGGTCCGGCCCCGGCGCATGGACGGTCTGGCCTTGCAGCCGAATTTCGCCCTCGCACGGTTGAATGAACCCGGCGACCGCTTTGAGCAGTGTCGATTTACCGCAACCCGACGGACCCAGCAGCACAAAGCGGTCCGCCGGATCGATTTCAAAACTCACTTGGTGCGTCGCCCGAACCACCCGTTGCGGCGTGCGGTATTCGAGGCTGACATGGTCGACGGACAGCAGCGCCTGGGCTGCCGCGATCGGGTTGCTGGCCGTGTGGCCTTGCAAAGGGGCGTTCATGTCGATCAGCTCCCTTGCAGTGGCTTGGCGTCCTGGAAGAAGTAATCCTTCCACGAATCCGGTTTGTTTTTGATCGCGCCGACGCGGTACAGGAACTCGGCCAATGGGTAAGTGTTTTTCGGCGTGACGCTGAATTCGAACTGCGGGTTGTCGATGATTTTCAGCAGCGCGGCGCGGTCTATTTTGGCTTTGGTGACGCGGATGTAGGTGTCGGCGGCGGCGCCTTTATCGTTCTGGGCAAACTGCGCGGCTTCGGTCAGCGCTTCAACGAAGGCTTTATAGGTTTTCGGGTTCTCGTTGCGGAATTTCTCGGTGGCGAACAGCACGGTTGGCGAGTTCGGACCCAGCAGGTCATAGGTGTTCAGCACCACATGAACGTTGGGATTGCCCAGCGCCTGATCCTGGAATGGCGGGTTGGAGAAGTGCCCGCTCAACTCGGTACCTCCGGCGATAAGCGCAGCCGTGGCATCCGGATGCGGTACGGCAATGGTGTACTTGTCGAGGCGATTGAATTCCTTGTCACCCCACTGCTTGGCGGCCGCGTATTGCAGGAAACGCGACTGCACCGAAACGCCGACCGCCGGCACCGCGATGCGGTCTTTTTCGGTGAAGTCGGCGATGGTTTTGACCTTGGGGTTGTTGCTCACCAGGTAGTACGGGAAGTTGCCGAGGGAGGCCACGGCCTTGACGTTCTGCTTGCCGTGGGTGCGGTCCCAGATGGTCAGCAATGGACCGACGCCCGCCCCGGCGATATCAATCGAACCCGAGAGCAGCGCATCGTTGACCGCCGCGCCACCGGACAACTGGGTCCAGTCGACTTTGATGTCGATGCCTTCCTGCTTGCCGTACTTCTCGATCAGGTTCTGATCGCGCACCACGTTGAGCAACAAGTAGACGATGCCGAACTGCTCGGCGATGCGGATTTCACCTTCGGCGTGGGCCACGGTCGGCGCCACCAGACTGCCGGCGATCAGGCTGAATCCCAAACCGATGGCAGCGGCCAGCGGCGCGAATGGAAGACGTTTGGACATGGAAGTTCTCCGACAGATCAGAAAGGCGCGTCGCCCTGGATGGTGGTGCGATACAGCTTGCGGCGCAGATGGCTTGGGCATCCGGCGGCAAGGTGGATCAGCGAACGGTTGTCCCAGAACACCAGGTCATGGGCCTGCCATTGATGGCGGTAGATGTTTTGCGGCAAGACGCTGTGGGCATAGAGCTCGTCGAGCAGTTGCTTGCTCTCGTCTTCCGGCAAACCGACGATGCGCGTGCTGAAGCCTTCACTGACGAACAACGCCTTGCGCCCGTTTTCCGGGTGCGTGCGCACGATCGGGTGGACCACTTCGACGACTTGAGCCAGTTGCTCCGGGGTCAGGGTCGGGCGCCAGTTGCCTTCGAATTTGGTCTCGCTGTAGCGCGCCGTGTAGGAGTGCGCGGCCGAACGACCTTCGACGGCTTTGCGCAGTGCTTCGGGCAGGTTGTCCCAAGCTTTGTGCATGTCGGCGAACAAGGTGTCGCCACCTTCGGAAGGCAGTTCCTGGGCGTGCAGCATCGAGCCCAGGCTGGGCAGTTCTTTATAAGACAGATCGGAATGCCAGAACTTGCCGGCGTCACCGAGGCCGATGGATTGGCCGTTTTCGATGATGTTCGAAACGATGAGGATTTCCGGGTGACCGGCCAGCAGGAATTGCTTGAGCACATGGATCTGCAACACGCCGAAGCGACGGCTGAAGGCGATGTGCTGCTCGGGAGTGATGCGCTGGTCACGGAACACCACGACGTGATGATCCAGATGCGCGCGGTGGATACGGGCGAAATCCTGATCATTGATCGGGCGGGACAGGTCCAGGCCGATGATTTCGGCACCGACAGCGCCGCTGAACGGGCGAATGTCGAAGGTTTGTGGCGCGATTGCGGTTGACGCAGAGACGGCTGACATAAAAATCACTCCCACGCACGGCACGCTCAAGGGCGCGCGCGTCGATCAAGAAACTCACGGAAGTCCCGTGTTGGTTCGTGTCGTGCGGCGCGCCGATTGGTCGGCAGGTACGCAGGAGGATGACTTTATAGATATAAGAATTGAAATTTAAATATCGTTATTGAATAACGATATGGCTTTTGATTTTTATCGCTCTTGAGGCCGCCATCGCGGGCAAGCCCGCTCCCACAGGTTCTATGACGATCACAAAACCCTGTGGGAGCGGGCTTGCCCGCGATGAGGATAAGGCCCGGCGGAGAACTACCGCTCGTGCAACGCCTCTGCCCGAGCCCGGATAATCGGTTTCAGCAGATAACTGAGAACAGTCTTCTTGCCGGTAATGATATCCACCGAAGCCACCATCCCCGGGATGATCAGCAACGGCTTTTCATCCGTCCCCAGGTGACTGCGATCCGTGCGCAGTTTGATGATGTAGTACGTGGTCTTCTTGTCTTCATCGGTGATGGTGTCAGCACCGATCTGTTCAAGCCTGGCCTTCAGCCCACCATAAATCGTGTAGTCATACGCGGTGAACTTCACCGTCGCTTCCTGTCCGGGATGCAGGAACGCAATGTCTTGCGGGCGAATCTTTGCTTCCACCAGCAAGGTGTCGTCCAGTGGCACGATTTCCACCAGGTCGCTGCCCGGTTGGATCACGCCGCCGATGGTGTTCACCAGCAACTTGTTAACGATGCCGCGTACCGGCGATGTCACCAGCGTCCGGCTGACCCGGTCTTCCAGCGCTTTGCCGGTGGCCTGGGCCTTGTTCAGGTCGGTGCGGGCTTCGTTGAGTTGGGTCAGGGCTTCGCTGCGGAACTTGCCGCGCGTCTCGTCGATCTTGCGCTGCACTTCCTTGATCGCCGATTCGGCGCGCGGGATCGCCAGCGTCGTGGCATCGAGTTGTCCACGGGTTTCAACCTCGGCACGCTTGAGTCGCAACACCTCGACCGGCGACACCGCGCCCTGGGCCACCAGCGGCTCGGACATGTTGATTTCCTGACGCTGCAACGACAGGCCATTGCGGTACTGCGACTGTTTGGAGGTGAACTCGCGCAGCTCTTGTTGACGCTGGATCAACTGCTCCTGCAACCCGCCGATCTCATCGTGCAGCTGCTGACGGCGGCTGATGTACAGCGACTCTTCGCTGGCCGCCTGGCCGGGAACAGCCTTCAGCACATCGGCGGGAAAATTCAGCGGACGGTCATCGACCTCGGCGCTCAAGCGCTCCACGCGTAGCAACATCGACAGCCGATCGGCTTCGGTTTCGCCGACGTTGGAGGCAAACCGCGTGTCGTCGAGGCGAATCAGCGGCGCACCGGCTTCGACGATCTGCCCTTCGGTGACGAACAACTCGGAGACGATACCGCCCTCAAGGTTCTGGATTTTCTGGATCTTCGACGACGGAATCGCCTTGCCGTCGCCCTTGGTGACTTCGTCGATCACCGCGTAATTGGCCCAGAGCATCAGGAACACGAAGAAGCCGATGATCGCCCAGATCGTCAGCCGCACTACACGCGGGGCGTCTTCGATGAGCGCTTTATTGACCTCCGGAAGTGGCTGGCCATGCAGCGACTCGGAGCCTTTGAAGTAACGGCGGATCGAATCCTTGAAACCCGACTTAAGCAACACTGATCTGCCCCTTTTTCAACGCTTCCATCACGGTGGCTTTCGGGCCATCAGCGAGAATTTGTCCACGATCGATGACGATCAGGCGATCGACCAGCGACAACAGCGATGCCCGGTGCGTCACCAGCACCACGGTCTTGTTTTCGACTACTGCGGCGAGGCGTTGCTTGAGGCGTTCTTCGCCGGTGTTGTCCATGGCGCTGGTCGGTTCGTCGAGCAGCAGGATCGGCGGGTTGAGCAGCAACGCACGGGCCAGGGCAACGTTCTGGCGCTGACCGCCGGACAGGTTCTGCCCGCGCTCACCGACTTGCAGTTCATAGCCTTGCGGGTGCAGGCGAGCGAACTCGTGCACGCCGGCCAGTTCGGCAGCTTGCAGCACCATTTCGTCCTCTACATAGCGCGCGCCCGAGACCAGGTTGTCGCGCAGGGTGCCGGCCAGCAGCTGGATGTCCTGCGCGACGTAGCCGATGTTGTGGCGCAATTCGCTGACATCGATCTGACGGATGTCGACGCCGTCCACCAACAGCGCGCCGTCATCCGGTTGATAGAGACCGACCAGCAGTTTGGCCAGGGAGCTTTTGCCCGAGCCGCTGCGACCGATGATGCCGATCTTCTCGCCCGGTTTGATCACCAGGTTGATGTTGTTCAGCGCCGCGTTCTGCTGGTTCGGGTAGGTGAAGTTCATCTGCCGGCATTCGATGGCGCCTTGCAGCACTTTGCGGCTCAGCGGGCGCTCTTCGAAGTTGCGTTCTTGCGGCAGCTCCATCATCTGGTCCACCGACACCATGGTCACCCGCGCTTGCTGGTAGCGGGTCAGCAAGCCGGACAACGAAGCCAGCGGGCTGAGCGCGCGGCCACTGAGCATGTAGCAGGCAATCAGACCGCCCATGCTCAGGTTGCCGGCGATGATCTGGTACACGCCGAAGACGATCATGATCACCCCGGCCAGTTGCTGGATCAGCAAGGTGATGTTCATCGCCAGGCCGGAAAGCATTTTTACCCGCAACTCGAGGCGGCTGAGGGTGCCGATGGTCTGTTCCCACTGATACTGGCGTTCGCTTTCGGCGTTGTTGACCTTCACCGCATCGAGGCCGGCGAGGGTTTCGATCAGGCTCGACTGACGCTCGGCGCCCAGGGCCATGGTCCGTTCCATGGTCGCCACCAACGGCTTCTGCAGCGCATAGCCGATCAGTAGCGCTATCGGGAACGCCAGCACCGGAATCCACACCAGATGCCCGCCGAGAATCGCGATGACCATGAAGATCAGCAGCGTAAACGGCAGGTCGATCAGGCTGGTCAGGGTCAGCGACGCGAGGAAATCGCGCAGGCTCTGAAACTCATGGATGTTCTGGGCGAAGCTGCCGACCCGGGCCGGGCGGTATTTCATGGCCATGCCGACGATGCGTTCAAACAGCGTCGCCGAGATGATCAGGTCGGTTTTCTTCCCGGCCAAGTCCAGGCAGAGACTGCGCAGGCTTTTGAGAATCAGGTCGAACAAGTAAGCGCCGGTGATGCCGATAGCCAGCACCCACAACGTCGATTCAGCCTGGTTCGGCACCACGCGGTCATAGACGTTCATCACGAACAGCGGCGCCGCCATGGCGATGATGTTGATCAGGAAACTGGCGGCGATGGCATCGGCGTACAGCCAGCGCGAACGCTTGAGGGTGTCGCGGAACCACGAGCGCGCGCGCGGGATCAGCGTGCCGTGATTGACGTCGAATTTGTGCTGGGGTTGAGCGAAGAACACTTTGCCGATGTAGTCGTCGGCCAGCAGTTCGCGACTGACAAGGCTTTCGCCACCGTCGCTTTCGCTGATCAGCAGGCGGGCCTGGTCTTCACCGTGCCAGCCGAGGAGGACGGCACTGCGACCGTCCTTGAGCAGCAACAGCGCTGGCATCGCAATCGCCGGAATCTGCTCCAGCTTGCGCACCAGCACTCGCCCTTGCAGGCCGGCGCGAGCAGCGGCGCGGGGCAGCAGTTCAACGCTCAGTCGCTGCTTGGGCAATGGCAGGCCGGTGGTCAGCATCGCGGCGCTGGCCGGCTTCTGGTGCAGGGTGCACAGGGCTAGCAGACCATCCAGTAACGGATCGTCGTGCAGCGCGCGTGGATCATGAATGAGTTGAACTCGACTGACTTCTGATTCCACGCTCGGCACTCTTGGCTAACAGTAAAAAAGGGAAGACTCAATTCATCCCGGGTAGCTGGACCCTGGGCTTCACGTCGTTCTGCACAACGGATGCCAACGGTGCGACCACTCCCTGGCTCTTGAGCAACTCGCCCATGGTCGCCTTGATTCGGTATTGAGTAAATAACTGAATGTTCTTGATCTCCGCCAGGCGACGGGAAGCGCTGAACAGTTCGTTTTCACTGTCGAGCAGGTCGAGCAAAGTGCGCTCGCCAAGGCTGAACTGCTTCTGGTACGCGGTGCGCACGCTGGTGCTGTGATCGACATATTGCTGGGCGATCGGCACTTGGGCGTTGGCGTTGTTCAAAGCATTCCAGGCCAGACCCAACTCTTCATTCAATACGCGCAGGGCGTTGTTACGGATATCCAGCGCCTGGCTCGACAGGTAGGACTTGGATTCCAGATCAGCCTTGTTGCTGCCGCCGGCATACAGATTGAAGCGCATGCGCAGCATGGCCTGCCATTCGTTGCTGTGGCCGTTCTGACCGTCGAGATCGTTGTCGGCGGAGCGACCCAGTTCGGCATCGAAGCGCGGGTAGAAGGACGATTTGGCCGCGTCGTACTGTTTCTCGGCCGCGGCGATGTCGGACTCGGCGGAACGCAGGATCGGGCTGTTCTCCAGCATCTGCGCGCGGGCTTCGTTCAGGTTGGCCGGCAACAGCGCGAGGAAATCGGCAGGCCGCTCCAGTTGATCGGGCATCTGGCCCACGGCGCTGAGAAAGTTGGTCTCGGCGTCTGCCAGGTTGGTCTGTTCGGTGATCAGGTTGTTGCGGGCCTGGGCCATACGCGCTTCGGCCTGATCGAGGTCGGCACCGCTGCCGACGCCGCGCTGGGTGCGCAATTTGATCTGGTCATAGATCCTTTCGTGGCTCTTCAGGTTGTCTGTGGCCAGGCGCACGAATTCACGGCGGGTCAGCACTTCCAGATAAACCTGGGCCACGGTCAGCGCGGTGCGTTCGGACGTGCCCAGCAAGGAATAGGCGCGGGAATTAACGGTGGCTTGTTGACGCCCCACTTCACTGGACGTCGCGAAACCGTCAAAAACCATTTGCGACAGACGCAAACTCGACTCGCTGCGGTTCAGGGTTTCCCAGTGATTGTCGTTGCCGGCAGCCCGCGTGGTGACGCTGTCAGTGCCCTCGCGACCATAACCGCCCAGCAGATCGACCCGTGGAAGGTATCCACCTTTTGCCGCCTTTAACTGATAATCCGCGGCCAATCGACTATTAACCCCTGCCTGGATTTCCGGATGGACATCCAACGCCTGCTGCATGGCCTCCGGAAGTGACTGCGCCTGAACAAAACTGGCGGCAAGGGCGAAGGGTAAAGCCTTGAACAGGTGCAAACGCATGTTGGAATTTCCCGGAATTACTTGTCTTGAATCACTGCAGAACGTGCCGCTGCATCGGATGATGACCATCGGAATGACCGTGTGTCGGAAAGTTTGAATTTGTAGCTGAGTCACACTCTGTGGGGCGGGTAGTTACCTAAATATCAATGTGACATTACGGAGGCGAGTGTTTAGGATGACAGCACTAAGGTCAATAGTTTGGCATATAGTTTATAGCGAAAAAATATAGCCAATTTGTTGACGATTAACCGCGTCAAAGTTGTGCCGATTATATCTTGAAAGTACGTCCAGACTGATTTGGCGAAAACGCCATCAGGTTCATGGAAGTCAACTGAACGTGACACCCGGAGAGTCTTCAATGAGCAGTGTTGTTGCCATCGTCAAAAGCATTGTTGGTCAGGTTTTCGCGGTGTCCCCAGAGGGCATTCGCCGCGTACTCGTTGAAGGCGACCGGTTGTTTGTCGGCGATCAGGTAGACACGGGCGCGGCGGGCGCCGTTACGCTGGAACTGGCTGACGGCCGGACCCTGGACCTGGGCCGCGACACTCAATGGAGCGCCAGCGACCCGGATTCCAGCGCTGACCTGTCAGAAGCCACTGCACAAGCCGCGCCATCGGTTGAAGAACTGCAACAAGCCATCGTTGCCGGTGCCGACCCGACCACTGAACTCGAAGCCACCGCAGCCGGCCCTACTGCTGCGGGCACGGGCGGTGCGGCGGGTGGCGGCCACAGCTTCGTGATGCTGGACGCAACCGCTGGCCGCGTCGATCCGACCATTGGTTTCCCAACCGCGGGCCTCAGTTCTGCGGCACAGGCTGCACAACTCACCACTGGCGGCCAGACGGCTGACACCAGTGCCAATGTGCAGCGCGAATCGAACCTGAGCCTCAGCGCTACGCCGACGATTACCGAAGCAGGCGGCGTACTCGTTTACACGGCGACCCTGACCCAGGCACCGCTGACCGACCTGACCATCACCTTGTCCAACGGCTCGGTGATCGTGATCCAGGCCGGCCAGTTGACCGGCACCGTCAACGTCCCGCTCGCACCAAACGACACCGTTTATAACGACTCGACCCAGATCAACGTGACCGTCACCGGCACCACGGGTGGCAACGGCATCACCGTCACCCCGCCGACGACCCCGGCCGTAACCCAGATCACCGACACCGTCGACACCACCACGGTCACCCTGACCGCCGGCGCCAACGTCACCGAAGGCGGCCAGATTACTTACACCGCAACATTGACCAACCCGGCGCAGACACCGGTCACCGTCACCCTGTCCAACGGTTCGACCATCACCATCGAGGCTGGCAAAACCACCGGCACTGTTGACGTGTCAACACCGACCAACGACGTCTATAACAACGGCAGCACGGTCACCACCACCATCACCGGTGCCACCGGCGGCAATTTCGAGAACCTGGTGCCTAACCCGGCTCCGGCCGTGACCACCATTACCGACTCGCCGGACACCACCACCCTCACACTGACGGCGGGTTCGACAGTCACCGAAGGCGGGCAGATCACTTACACCGCCACCCTGACCAATCCGGCTCAAACGCCGGTCACTGTCACCCTGTCCAACGGCTCGACCATCACCATCGGAGCCGGCCAAACCACCGGCTCCGTGAACGTCGACACCGCGGCCAACGACGTTTATCAGAACGGCAGCACCGTCAGCACAACGATCACTGGTGCCACCGGCGGCAACTTCGAGAACCTGGTGCCGAGTACTACGCCCGCGGTCACCACCATTACCGACTCGGTCGACAACACCGACCTGAGCCTCAGCGCCACCGGCACCGTCGTCGAAGGCGGCCAGATCACCTACACCGCCACGTTGACCAACCCGGCCGGCACGCCGATGACCGTGACCTTGAGCAATGGCTCGGTCATCACCATCGAGGCGGGCAAGACCACCGGCAGCGTGACCGTTGAGACGGCGGCAAATGACGTCTACAACAACGGCAGCACCGTCAGCACCACCATCACCGGGACCACCGGCGGCAATTTCGAGCAACTGACCCCGAGCACCACGCCTGCGGTCACCACCATTACCGACTCGGTCGACAACACCGGCCTGAGCCTCAGCGCCACCGGCACCGTCGTCGAAGGCGGCCAGATCACCTACACCGCCACGTTGACCAACCCGGCCGGCACGCCGATGACCGTGACCTTGAGCAATGGCTCGGTCATCACCATCGAAGCGGGCAAAACCACCGGCAGTGTGACCGTCGATACGGCGGCGAATGATGTCTACAACAACGGCAGCACCGTCAGCACCACCATCACCGGGACCACCGGCGGCAATTTCGAGCAGCTGACCCCGAGCACCGAACCGGCGCTGACCACCATTACCGACTCAAAGGACGACACCGGCCTGAGCCTGTCAGCGTCCACCGAAGTGGCCGAGGGGGGTCAGATTCTGTACACCGCGACCCTGACCAATGCGGCTGGCACGCCGGTCACCGTCACCCTTTCGAACGGCGCGGTGATCACCATCGCGGCGGGGGCGACCACTGGCAGCGTGAGCGTCCCGGCTCCGGCCGATGACGTCTATAAAGATGCCGGTAAAGTCGAAGCGACCATCAAGGACGCCAGCGGCGGTAACTTCGAGAACCTGGTGCCGAGCACTGTTCCGGCAGTCACCGACATTACCGATACCCTCGATACCTCGACCGTCAGCCTGACCGCGGCTTCGTCTGTGGCTGAAGGTGGGACCGTGGTTTACACCGCGTCTGTGACCGCTCCGGTGACCGGCTCGCCAGTTGTGGTGACCCTTTCGAATGGCCAGACCATCACCATTCCGGTCGGCGCCAGTTCGGGTAGCGTGAATTTTGTTGCACCGAACGATGCCCTCGCGGGCGGTGGTTCCCTGAGCGTCAAGATTGATGATGCAAAGGGCGGTAACTACGAGAAGCTGGATGTTGACGGCAAGTCGGCGGACACCTCGGTCACTGATTCTGCAGACACCACCACTCTGAGCCTGGCCGCGACTGATTCGGTCGCTGAAGGCGGTTCGATCGTCTACACCGCTAGCCTGACCAACGCGGCCGGTACGCCGGTCACCGTCACCCTGAGCAACGGCGCCGTAATCACCATCGCCGCCGGCGCCACCAGCGGCTCCGTCACCGTCAAGGCGCCTGCCGATGACGTCTACAAAGACGCCGGAAAAGTCGAAGCGACCATCAAGGACGCTACCGGCGGCAACTTCGAAAACCTGGTCAAAGACCCGACTGCGGCTGTGACTGACGTGACCGACACCGTCGACACTTCGACCGTCAGCCTGACCGCGACTTCATCCGTGGCTGAAGGTGGGACCGTTGTTTACACCGCGTCCGTGACCGCGCCAGTGACCGGCGCGCCGGTTGTCGTGAGCTTGTCCAACGGCCAGACCATCACCATTCCGGTCGGCGCCAGCAGCGCCAGCGTGAACTTCGTCGCACCGAACGATACCCTCGCTGGCGGCGGCTCGCTGAGCGTCAAGATTGATGATGCGAAGGGCGGCAACTACGAGAAGCTGGACGTCGACGGCAAGTCGGCCGACACCTCGGTCACCGACTCGGCGGACACCACCACGCTTAGCCTGACAGCAACCGATTCGGTCGCCGAAGGCGGTTCGATCGTCTACACCGCGAACTTGACCAACGCGGCCGGCACACCAGTCACCGTAAACCTGTCGAACGGCGCGGTGATCACCATTGCAGCCGGCGCCACCAGCGGCTCCGTGACCGTCAAGGCACCAGCCGATGACGTCTACAAAGACGCCGGCAAAGTAGAAGCGACCATCAAGGATGCGACTGGCGGCAATTTCGAAAACCTGGTCAAAGACCCGGCAGCGGCTGTGACTGACGTGACCGACACCGTCGACACGTCGACGGTCAGCCTGACCGCTACTTCGTCCGTGGTTGAAGGTGGCACCGTGGTGTACACCGCGTCCGTGACTGCTCCGGTCACCGGTTCGCCAGTGGTTGTGAGCCTCTCGAATGGCCAGACCATCACCATTCCTGTTGGCGCCAGCAGCGCCAGCGTGAACTTCGTCGCACCGAACGATACCCTCGCTGGCGGCGGCTCGCTGAGCGTCAAGATTGATGATGCGAAGGGCGGTAACTACGAGAAGCTGGATGTTGACGGCAAGTCGGCGGATACCTCGGTCACTGATTCTGCAGACACCACCACTCTGAGCCTGGCCGCGACGGATTCCGTGGCTGAAGGCGGCTCCATCGTCTACACCGCTAACCTGACCAACGCGGCCGGCACTCCGGTCACCGTGACATTGAGCAACGGCGCCGTAATCACCATCGCCGCCGGTGCCACCAGCGGCTCCGTGACCGTCAAGGCGCCTGCCGATGACGTCTACAAAGACGCCGGCAAAGTCGAAGCGACCATCAAGGACGCTACCGGCGGCAACTTCGAAAACCTGGTGAAAGACCCGGCAGCGGCTGTAACTGACGTGACCGACACCGTCGACACGTCGACGGTCAGCCTGACCGCGACTTCGTCCGTGGCTGAAGGTGGGACCGTGGTGTACACCGCGTCCGTCACTGCTCCGGTCACCGGTTCGCCAGTCGTTGTGACCTTGTCCAACGGCCAGACCATCACCATTCCGGTCGGTTCGAGCAGCGCCAGCGTCAACTTCGTCGCGCCGAACGATGCCCAGGCCGGCGGCGGTTCCCTAAGCGTCAAGATCGACGACGCCAAGGGCGGCAACTACGAGAAGCTGGACGTCGATGGCAAGTCGGCTGACACCTCGGTCACCGACTCCGCAGACACCACCACTCTGAGCCTGAGTGCGACGGATTCCGTGGCTGAAGGCGGCTCCATCGTCTACACCGCTAACCTGACCAACGCGGCCGGCACTCCGGTCACCGTGACATTGAGCAACGGCGCCGTAATCACCATCGCCGCCGGTGCCACCAGCGGCTCCGTGACCGTCAAGGCGCCTGCCGATGACGTCTACAAAGACGCCGGTAAAGTCGAAGCGACCATCAAGGACGCTACGGGCGGCAACTTCGAGAACCTGGTCAAAGACCCGGCAGCCGCCGTGACCAGCGTCACCGACACCCTCGATACGTCGACCGTCACGCTGACCGCCACAAGCACTGTGGCTGAAGGCGGCACCGTGGTTTACACCGCCTCCGTCGGCGCACCTGTCACCGGTTCGCCAGTAATCGTGACGCTGGCCAACGGTCAGACCATCACCATCGCGGTTGGCGCCAGCAGCGGTACCGTCAACGCCGTGGTCTCCAACGATGTGCTGAGCGGCCATGCGCCGGTGACCAATTCGATCACCAACGTCAGCGGCGGCAACTACGAAAACCTGGTCGCCGATAAAACCCCGGTCAGCACCAGCGTGACCGACACCGTCGACACCACCACTCTGTCGCTGACCGCCACTGGCAACGTCAACGAGGGTGGCTCGATCGTTTATACCGCGACCCTGACCAACGCGGCCGGTACGCCGGTCACCGTCACACTGAGCAACGGCGCCGTAATCACCATCGCCGCCGGCGCCACCAGCGGCTCCGTCACCGTCAAGGCGCCAGCCGACGACGTCTACAAAGACGCCGGCAAAGTAGAAGCGACCATCAAGGACGCTACGGGCGGCAACTTCGAGAACCTGGTCAAAGACCCGGCAGCCGCCGTGACCAGCGTCACCGACACCCTCGATACGTCGACCGTCACGCTGACCGCCACAAGCACTGTGGCTGAAGGCGGCACCGTGGTTTACACCGCCTCCGTCGGCGCACCTGTCACCGGTTCGCCAGTGATCGTGACGCTGGCCAACGGTCAGACCATCACCATCGCGGTTGGCGCCAGCAGCGGTACCGTCAACGCCGTGGTCTCCAACGATGTGCTGAGCGGCCATGCGCCGGTGACCAATTCGATCACCAACGTCAGCGGCGGCAACTACGAAAACCTGGTCGCCGATAAAACCCCGGTCAGCACCAGCGTGACCGACACCGTCGACACCACCACTCTGTCGCTGACCGCCACTGGCAACGTCAACGAGGGTGGCTCGATCGTTTATACCGCGACCCTGACCAACCCGGCCGGCACGCCGGTCACTGTGACCCTGAGCAACGGTGCCGTGATCACCATTGCGGCCGGCAAAACCACCGGCACCGTGACCGTCGACGCACCGAAAGACGACGTCTACAAGGACGCCGGCAAAGTCGAAGTCACCATCAAGGACGCCGCTGGCGGCAACTTTGAAAGCCTGGTCACCAGCCCGAATCCGGCCGTGACCAACGTTGCCGACACCACAAACACCACTCAACTGACCCTCAGCGCTGACAAGTCTGTACTCGAAGGTTCGAACATCACCTACACCGCGACCCTGAGCAACGCCGCGCAAACCCCGGTGACCGTCAAGCTGAGCAACGGCGAGACCATCACCATCGCGGCCGGCAAGACCAGCGGTTCGGTCACCATCGCGGCACCAAGCGACGACGTCTATAAGGATGCCGGCAAGCTCACCGTCAAGATGACTGACGCCAGCGGTGGCAACTTCGAAAAACTCGACATCAGCAAGGCGTCCGTGAGCACCACCGTCAAAGACACGGTGGACACGACGTCCCTGTCCCTGTCGGCCAGCCATACCGTGAGCGAAGGTGGCCAGATCACCTACACCGCCACTCTGAGCAACCCGACGGACACGGCGATGACCGTGAAGTTGAGCAACGGCGCAGTGATCAACATCGCCGCCGGCGCCAGCAGCGGTTCGGTCAACTTCGCTGCACCGGCCAACACGCCGTACATTGACGGCGGCAAAGTCCAGGCGACGATCGCCAGCCAAAGCGGCGGCAACTTCGAAAAAGTCGTCGCCGACCATTCGCCGGCGGTCACCACTGTCACCGATACCGCCGACACCACCGGTCTGAACCTGAGCGCCACCGGCTCGGTCGCCGAGGGCGGTTCGATCGTCTACACCGCGACCCTGACCAATGCCGCCGGCACCGCCATGACCGTGACGCTGAGCAACGGTGCGGTGATCAACATCGCCAAGGGCGCCACCACCGGTTCGGTGAACTTCGCCGCGCCCAAGGATGACGTCTACAAAGACGCCGGCAAAGTCGACGCCAGCATCACCAAAACCACGGGTGGCAACTTCGAAAACCTGGTGGCCGACAAGACGCCAGCGGTCACGGATGTGACTGACACCATCAACAACAGCACCGTGTCCCTGACTGCCACGGCCAGCACGGTCGAAGGCGGCACGGTGGTTTACACCGCTTCGGTCAATGCGCCAGTGACCGGTTCGCCAGTGGTGGTGGCGTTGTCCAACGGCCAGTTCATCACCATCCCGGTCGGCGCGAGTTCGGGCAGCGTGAACTTCGTTGCACCGAACGATGCCTTGGCCGGCGGCGGTTCGCTGAGTGTGAAAATCGACGGCACCACCGGCGGCAACTACGAAAACCTGGTGGCGAATCAAACCCCGGCGGTCACTTCGGTGACCGACGTCAAAGACACCACCACCCTGAGCCTGAGCGCTTCGGATTCGGTGGCTGAAGGCGGTTCGATTGTCTACACCGCGACCCTGACCAACGCTGCCGGAACGCCGGTCACCGTGAACCTGTCGAACGGCGCGGTGATCACCATCGCGGCTGGCGCGACGGTTGGCTCCGTGACCGTCAAGGCACCGGCCGATGACGTCTATAAAGATGCCGGCAAGGTCGAAGCGACCATCAAGGACGCGACTGGCGGCAACTTCGAAAACCTGGTGCCAAGCACTGTTCCGGCAGTGACTGACGTTACCGACACTCTCGATACCTCGACCGTCAGCCTGACCGCGACTTCGTCCGTGGCTGAAGGCGGCACCGTGGTTTACACCGCGTCCGTTACCGCTCCGGTGACCGGCTCGCCGGTCGTCGTGACGCTGTCCAACGGCCAGACCATCACCATTCCGGTTGGCGCCAGCAGCGCCAGCGTGAACTTCGTTGCGCCGAACGATGCCCTCGCCGGCGGCGGCTCCTTGAGCGTCAAAATCGACGACGCCAAGGGTGGCAATTACGAGAAGCTGGATGTCGATGGAAAATCAGCGGACACCTCCGTTACCGACTCGGCTGACACCACCACTCTTAGCCTGACAGCGACGGATTCCGTGGCTGAAGGTGGCTCGATTGTTTACACGGCGAGCCTGACCAACGCGGCCGGTACTCCGGTGACCGTGACGCTGAGCAATGGCGCGGTAATCACCATCGCCGCCGGCGCCACCAGCGGATCCGTCACCGTCAAGGCACCTGCCGATGACGTCTACAAAGATGCAGGTACAATCGAAGCGACCATCAAGGACGCCACTGGCGGTAACTTCGAGAACCTGGTCAAAGACCCGGCAGCAGCCGTGACCAGCGTCACCGACACCATCGACACGTCGACCGTCAGCCTCACAGCGACTTCGTCCGTGGCCGAAGGCGGCAACGTGGTGTACACCGCTTCCGTCACCGCGCCGGTCACGGGTTCGCCGGTCGTCGTGACATTGTCCAATGGTGAAAAAATCACCATCGCGGTCGGCGAAAGCAACGCCTCGATCACCGTCAAAGCACCGAACGATGCCTTGGTCGGCCACGAACCGCTGACCAATGCCATCAAGGAAGTCACAGGCGGCAATTACGAGAACCTGGTCGCCGACAAGACTCCGACCTCGACCGCCATCAGTGACACCCTGGACACCACCAAAGTGACCATGACCGCCAGCGACTACGTGGTCGAGGGCGGCACCATCACTTACACCGTCAACCTCAGCAACGCCGCCGGCACTGACATGACGGTCAAACTGAGCAACGGCGAGAGCGTCGTGATCAAGGCCGGCGACAAGTCGGGTTTCATCACCATCCCGGCGCCGGCCGATGACGTCTACAAGGACGGCAGCAAGATCACCGTTGGTATCGCCAGCACCGAAGGCGGCAACTTCGAAAAACTCGACGTCAGCAAAACCACGCACACCACCACCGTCAACGACACCATCGACACCACCACACTGAAACTCAGTGCTGATGTGAGCTCCGTCGGCGAAGGTGGCCAGATCACCTACACCGCCACGCTGAGCCACCCGGCCGACACAGCCATGACCGTGACCCTGAACAACAGCCTGGTGATCAACATCAAGGCCGGCGAGTCCAGCGGCTCGGCGCCGTACACCGTGCCGAATGACGTCTACACCGGCGCATCGCCCGTCCGGGCAGCGATTGCAGAGAGCGCTGGCGGCAACTTCGAAAAACTCGACACCGACCGCTCGGCTGTCGTCACCAAAGTGACCGACAGTGCGGATACCACGACGCTGAGCTTGAGCGCGACTGATTCGGTGGCTGAAGGTGGGTCGATTGTTTACACGGCGAACCTGAGCAACGCTGCCAGCACGCCGGTCACCGTAAACCTGTCGAACGGCGCGGTGATCACCATCGCGGCTGGCGCCACCAGCGGCTCCGTGACCGTCAAGGCACCTGCCGACGACGTCTACAAAGATGCTGGCAAAGTCGAAGCGACCATCAAGGACGCGACTGGCGGCAATTTCGAGAACCTGGTGAAAGACCCGGCGGCTGCGGTTACCGATGTGACCGACACCGTCGACACTTCGACCGTCAGTTTGACGGCCAATAGCAGCGTGGCCGAAGGCGGCACCGTGGTTTACACCGCGTCCGTGACCGCACCGGTTACGGGTTCGCCAGTGGTTGTGAGCCTCTCGAACGGCCAGACCATCACCATTCCGGTCGGCTCGAGCAGCGCCAGCGTGAACTACGTTGCGCCGAACGATGCCCTCGCCGGCGGCGGTTCCCTGAGCGTCAAGATTGATGATGCGAAGGGTGGTAACTACGAGAAGCTCGATGTTGATGGCAAGTCGGCGGACACCTCGGTCACCGACTCGGCTGACACCACGACTATTAGCCTGACTGCGACGGATTCCGTGGCTGAAGGCGGCTCGATTGTCTACACCGCGAACCTGACCAACGCAGCCGGCACGCCGGTCACAGTCACTCTGAGCAACGGCGCGGTGATCACCATCGCTGCTGGCGCGACTGCCGGCTCCGTGACTGTCAAAGCACCAGCCGATGACGTCTACAAAGACGCAGGCAAAGTCGAAGCGACCATCAAGGATGCTACTGGCGGCAACTTCGAAAGCCTGGTCAAAGACCCGGCGGCTGCGGTTACCGATGTGACCGACACCGTCGACACTTCGACCGTCAGTTTGACGGCCAATAGCAGCGTGGCCGAAGGCGGCACCGTGGTGTACACCGCGTCCGTCACCGCTCCAGTCACCGGCTCGCCGGTTGTCGTGAGCTTGTCCAACGGCCAGACCATCACCATTCCGGTCGGTTCGAGCAGCGGCAGCGTGAACTTCGTTGCACCGAACGATGCCCTGGCCGGTGGCAGCTCCCTGAGCGTCAAAATCGACGAAGCCAAGGGCGGCAATTACGAGAAGCTCGATGTCGATGGCAAGTCGGCAAACACCTCGGTTACGGATACCGCAGACACCACCACCGTCAGCCTGAGCGCTACCAACTCGGTCGCTGAAGGCGGCTCGATCGTCTACACCGCGAATCTGACCCATGCGGCCGGCACTCCTGTGACCGTGACCCTGAGCAACGGTGCGACCATCACCATCGACGCCGGTAAAACCACCGGCACCGTGACCGTTGATGCGCCAAAAGACGACGTCTACATTGACGCTGGCAAGGTCAGCACCACGATCACCACCGCGACCGGTGGCAACTTCGAAAACCTGGTGCCGAGCACGGTTCCAGCCGTGACCAATGTCACCGACACCATTGACACGTCGACGGTCAAACTCAGCGCTACCGGCACCGCGGCTGAAGGTGGCACCGTCACTTACACCGCCACCGTCGGTGCGCCAGTCACCGGTTCGCCAGTGACTGTGTCGTTGGCCAACGGCCAGACGATCACCATCGACATCGGCAAAACCACCGGCTTCGTGACCACCCTCGCTCCCAACGATGCGTTGACCGGCCATACACCACTGACCAACTCGATCACCAACGTCAGCGGCGGCAACTACGAAAATCTGGTGGCCGATAAAACCCCGGTCAGCACTACCGTGACCGACACCACCGACACGACCACGCTGTCGCTGAGTGCGAGCAACTTGGTGGCCGAAGGTGGCCAGATCATCTACACCGCCACCCTGACCAACGCCGCCGGCACACCGGTGACCGTGACCCTGAGCAACGGCGCGACCATCACCATCGATGCCGGCAAAACCACCGGCACCGTGAGCGTTGATGCGCCGAAAGACGACGTTTACAAAGACGCGGGCACGGTCCAGGCGACCATCAGCAACGCCACCGGTGGCAACTTCGAGAACCTGGTCAAGAGCCCGGCCGCAGCCGTCACCAGCGTCACCGACACTCAAGACAGAACTGAGGTCAGCATCACCGGCAGTACTTCGGTGACCGAAGGCCAGACCGCCAGCTACACCGTCAGCCTCACGAGCCCGGCGCAGACCGAAGTCACCCTGAAGATCACCTACAGCGGCACCGCCGCCGACGGTTCGGACTTCACCGGTGTGTACACCGTGAAAATTCCGGCGGGCGCCAGCACGGCGAATTTCAACGTCGCGACCCTCGACGACCGGATCACCGAAGGCACTGAAAACTTCGTGGTCAAGATCGACTCGGCCACCGGCGGCAACTTCGAGAACCTGGCGATCAGCGCGACCAACGGCAGCATCAGCACCGCGATCGTCGACAACGACGCGCCGCCCGTGCTCGACCTGGATGCCAACAACTCCAGCGGCGCCAGCGGTGCCAACTACAACGTGACCTTCACCGAAGGCACCACGGGCCAGGGCGTATCGATCGGCGACACCGACCTGAAAATCACCGACCCGGACAGCACGATGCTGACCGGCGCGACCATTGTGCTGACCAACCGTCAGCCGGGCGATGCGCTGAACCTGGGCAACAGCGTCAACGGCATCTCCATCAATGCCAACAGCAAGGACGGCACCGTCACGCTGACGTTGTCCGGCAACGCGACGCTGGCCGACTACATGCAACAGATCAAGAACATCAGCTTCACCAACAGCAGTGAAGACCCGAGCACCGTGCCGCGGATCATCACCGTGACGGTGACCGATGGCAGCAACTACTCCAACACCGCGACCACCACCGTCAACGTCGTGGCCGTGAACGATGCACCGACCGCCGCGCCGGTTAATGTCACCGGCACCGAAGACACCCCGCTGATCCTCGGCTGGTCGACCTTCGGCGTCAGCGATGTCGACAGTCCGGCCGCCAGCCTCGGCGTAAAAATCACCGGCCTGCCGGGCGAAGGCAAATTGCAGTACCTGAACGGTTCGACCTGGACCGACGTGGCGACCAATCAGACCCTGTCCAAGGCTGACATCGACGCGGGTAAAGTGCGCTTCCTGCCAGATGCCAACGAGTCCGGCACCAACGGCTACGGCGGCACCGGCGTGGGCAACAATCTGGCGGACTACGCACAGATCAAGTTCCAGCCAACCGACGGTTCGCTGCTGGGCAACACCGGCACGATCAAAATCGACATCACGCCGGTTGCCGACGCGCCGTCCCTGAGCGTTGCGAACAACAGCGTCAAATCCACCGGGCTGATCAAGGAAGTCTGGACCGGCCTGTCGGGCCTCGGCACCGACGGCAGCGGCGCGGCGTCGAACACGCTTAAGTCAGTGATCGATGCAGCCGGGAAACCGAACAGCAGCACTACCGTGACCAACGTGCAGTCCGACGGCAGCGTGACCGCGGGCACCGCGTCGAAAACCTCGGGCCTGATCTACCTCGAAGCTGGCAAGACTTACAGCTTCAGCGGCACCGGCGATGACAGCCTGCTCGTGACCATCGGCGGCAAAAACGTGGCCAGCGCGCTCTGGGGCGCGGGCGGCAGCCTGAGCGGTTCGTTCACCCCGACCGCCAGCGGCTACTACACCCTGGACATCTACCACCACAACCAGAGCGGCCCGGGCAGCTATGACGTCAACCTGTCGGTCAACGGCGCTGCAGCGGTCGACCTGAGCAGCGCTGGTGTGCCGCTGTACACCGGCATTGCAGACCTGGCCGCTTCCGGCGTGACGGTGTCCGACCTGCACGGCACCAACGGCGAAGGCTACTACGACGGCTACAAGCTCAACGAAGCGGCCGAAGGCACCAGCGTTCACCTGTCTGCGATCAAGACTGCGCTCACGGACACCGACGGCTCCGAAAGCCTGGTCGTGAAGATCAGCGGCATCCCGGCGGGCTCCGTGCTCACCGACGGCACCGGCCACACCTTCACCGCCAGCACCTCGTCGGGTGAAGCCAACGTCACCGGCTGGAACCTCGGCTCCCTGACCGTGACCCCGCCGCCGTACTACAACGGCCAGTTCAACCTGACCGTGACCTCAACCTCCACCGAGGTTCTCGGCGGCTCGGCGGTCAGCACCGCGACAATCCCGGTCACGGTTTACCCGGCGGTCTACAACGCCGTTACCGCCACGGCGGCCGATGACACCATCACTGGCACCGACGGCAACGACATCATGGTCGCCGACATTGGCGGGCTGACCGTGGTGCCAGGCACCAACTACAACATCGCGTTCATGGTCGACAGCTCGGGCAGCATGAGTGCGTCGTCGATCAGCGCCGCCAAGGACTCGCTGACCGCCGTGTTCAACACGCTCAAGCAGAGCATGGGCGGCAACTCCGGCACCGTGAACATCTTCCTCGCGGACTTCGATAATCAGGTCAACAAGTCTGTCTCGGTGAACCTGAACGATCCGAATGCGCTGATCCTGCTCAAAGCAGTACTGGATTCCATGGCGTCCGGCGGCGGCACCAACTATGAGGACGTGTTCAAAACCACGGCGAACTGGTTCCAGAGCGCCGACGCCATGGCCAACACCGGGGCGAAGAACCTCACGTACTTCATCACCGACGGCAAGCCGACCTACTACCAGAGCGGTGAGCAGACCAACCCGACCCTGTTCGGCAACGTGAAGCTCGATGACGTCATCACCACCACCAATTACAAGTTGGGGCAGACCTACTCGGGCTACCTGGACAGCACTCACTACCTGACCATCGATAACTCCGGCACCGTCACGCTGCAGACGTATAAGAGCTCGTGGGGCGGTTACTGGAGCAGTTCCGAACTGGGCACCATTCGCGCTGAGGGTAACGGCACGTATGAGCTGTCCTATCGCGACGGCAACGGCAGCAGCACCGGCTCCAGCGCCATCGACAACTCCACCAGCGGTTTCGCGCTGCTGGACAAGGTGTCGACGGTTGAAGCCATCGGCCTGAACAAAGACGTCACCCTCAGCGACCTCAAGCCGTACGACTCGGACAAGACGCCGCAAACCAACATCGATCCGAAAGACCTGGCCAACTCGATCATCGGTCACACCGAAGCGACCCTGCCGGGTGCCGACACAGTCAATGGCGGCAACGGCAACGACATCCTGTTCGGCGACCTGGTGAGCTTCAACGGTATCGCCGGCGAGGGTTATCAGGCGATGCAGGCGTTCGTCGCCAAAGAAACCGGCGTGGACGTCAGCAAAGTCACGACCAGCAACGTGCACCAGTTCATCACCGAGCACTACAGCGCATTCGACGTGTCCGGTGCCCATGACGGCAACGACACGCTGTTGGGCGTTGCGGGCAATGACATAATCTTCGGCCAGGGCGGCAATGACCTGCTCGACGGCGGCAAGGGCAATGACATTCTGCTCGGCGGCTCGGGTAACGACTCGCTGATGGGCGGTCAGGGCAACGACATCCTGATTGGCGGCTCGGGTGCCGACACCTTCGTCTGGAAGGCTGGCGACACCGGCAGCGACGTGATCAAGGACTTCAAGGCCAGCGAAGGTGATCGCATCGACCTGCGCGATCTGCTGCAAGGCGAAACCGGCAGCACCATCGACAACTTCCTGAAAATCAGCACCGTGGATGGCGTGTCGTCGTTGCAAGTCAGTTCCGGCGGCAAGTTCAACTCGGGCGACGCGGCCGCCGCAACGCCGGATGTGACGATCAAACTGGAAGGCAACAACTGGTCCAGCGCCAACATTCACACGTTGATTGCCGGCAGTGACCCGACCATCAAAGTCGATCACAACAACAGCTGATCCAACAAAAAACGGCCGCCCTTATGGGGCGGCCGTTGCATTTGTGCCCATCCCCCGGTGACGATTTCGTCGCCGCACCGCATACTCGCGTCCAGTTGGCCTATGCTGCTGACAGCATGACGCTGGTTCAATTCTGAGGGATGCTCAATGTTCTACGTGCAACGCGATGCGCAAGGTCAGTTAGTGCGCGTGGAAGCCGCGGCCTACGCCGAGGCCACGGAAACGCTGCCAGCCGACCACCATGAAATCCAGGCCTGGTATGCCAATGAAGTGATGGAAACCAGCCTCAAGCAGCTCAAGCAGAGCGACCTGGAAATGATCCGGGTACTCGACGACTTGATCCAGGTCCTGACCAGCAAAGGCGTGATCCGCGTCACCGACCTGCCGGCTGCCGCCCAGGCCAAGCTGATGGACCGGACCCAGGCCCGTGAGGCGTTGGGTGGGTTGAGTCATTTGATCGATGATGATGAGACGGGGTTGATCTAAGGCCCCGAGTTCATTGGTGTCTGCACTGACGCCTTCGCGGGCAAGCCCGCTCCCACAGGGTTTTGGGGTGACCCGGATTTAGTGGTCAACACAGCTCCACTGTGGGAGCGGGCTTGCTCGCGAAGGCGGACTCATTGGCGATGCAGCTATAACGCCTTATTGCCAGGGCTTCGGCTCACCAAACAACTGCCCCTGAACTCCATACAAGCCCATCTCCCGAATCACCAGCAACTCCCCTTCGGTTTCCACCCGCTCGGCAATCAACGGCAGATCAATGCTGTGTGCCGCCCGCTGGATCGCCTCGATAAACAGGCGCTTGTCGCTTTCCTGATCAATCGCGCGGATGTAACTGCCGTCGATCTTCAGATACGCCAACCCCAGCCGCGCCAGGTTGCCGATCATGCTGAAGCGCCCGCCAAACCGTTGCAGGCTCAACGAGAACCCAAGCTCACGCAAACGCCGCGTCAGTTCTTCCAGCATCGCTTGCTCGGGCAGTTGCTCCTCGCCGATTTCCAGGGTCAGCCGCGGCCCGAGGTCGGAGTGGGCACGCAAAATCTCGAAGACTTTATTCAGCGCCTGCGGATCGGCCAGCGTTGCCGAAGACAGGTTCAGCGCCAGCGACTCTTCATGCTCGGCCATCTGCTCAAGCACCAGCTCCAACATCAGCCGATCCAGGCGCGCGGTCCAGCCAAAGCGCTCGAGCCACGGCAGGAAGCGTCCGGCGGGAATGGTCTGGCCCTGGTCGTCGATCAACCGCGACAGTACCTTGTAATGCAGCACCAGTTGCGTGTCCTGAGTGGCCACCACCGGTTGGAAATACAACTGGAACCGCCGCTGATTCAGCGCCTGATCCAGCAAGTTGTTCCAGGCGTGATGGTCATCCCCGACGCTGGCCGAAGCGCTGTGATCGAGGCACGCCCAGCTCTGTTCTCCCTGCCCTTCAGCCTGGGCGAGTGCCTGGTCGCCCAGCCCGAGTACGGCTTGCGGTGAATCGCCATGAACAAACGGTGCCAGCCCGATTGACGCGACCGAGGCCACGTCAGTGGCGCCGGTCGCATGCAGGCTCGCCAAGGCACTGTCGAGGTTCTGCGCCAGTTGCAGCGCTTCTTCGCGCACCAGCCCCGGCGCCAGCACGGCAAACTCACCGCCACGGATCCTCGTGACGAGGTTCTGAGTTTCCGGGTACTTGGCGCACTCGCGGGACAGTTGCTCGCCCACGGCTTGCAACAATTGGTCGGTGCGCTGACCACCCAGACGCTGGTTCAAACCGGCCAGGTCCTTGACCCGCAACAACAGCAGATAACCCGAACTCGCCTGCTCCGGATTGCTCACCCGGGCATTCAGTTGCATCTCGAAATAGCGACGATTCGCCAGACCCGTCAGGTTGTCCTGGTAGGACTCGACCCGCAGTTTTTCACTGCGCTCGGCCTGTTCCTGAAACAGCGCCTTGAGCTTCTCGACCATCTGATTCATCGCCTGCACCACGCGGCGCAGTTCAGGCGTGCGGGGCAGTTCCGGCAGGCTGAGGAACTCGCGGCGAGCGATGGCGTGGGATTGCTTGACCATGTAGTCCAGCGGCTTCAGTTGTCGACGCAACAACAGCGCACCCAACACCGCGCTCACTGCGCCGCAGATCAACAACCAGCCGAGGCTGCCGAGCGCGCTCTGCCACAGTTTGGCCAAGGCGAACATCGGGTGGCTGACCACCTCGACCCGCGCCGCCTGCTCCCAGCCTCGGCTGACCAGCGCATCGCCGCCGGCCGGTTCCAGGCCGATCATTTTGATGAACCAGTCCGGCACGTTGTTCACCGCCGGAATGCCGTTGCGCTCGACGATGGTCTGGTCGGTCTTGAGATCGACCACGCGGATGCTCGCGTAATACCCGCTGTCGAAGATCGAACTGACTAGCAACTCGACCATCGCCGGATCGTCGATATTCGGTGTCAGGGACAGCGCCAATGCCGTCGCGGCGTCCTGGGCGTGGGAGCGCAACTGGTTGACGTACTGGGTGCGCGAGCTTTCCAGGCTGACCATGAAGCTGCCGGTGAAGGCGACCACCAGGAACAGACAGATAGCGATCAACAGCTGTTTGAACAAAGACATCTGAGCGCGTGCTCCTAATTAGTCGTCTCGACCGGGAAACCTTCGGCCTGCATTTTCTTCAACACGTCCTGCCAGCGAGACAGGCGTTTGGTATCACCGACCTTCTTGTTGCCCTTGGCGCCCGGCAACCACAACCCTTCGGCATTGAAAGAGTAGACCGGTAGCAGATCGGTTCGTTGGCTGGCCGGCTTTATTGCATCGATCAGGCTGTCGAGCACCAGCGGCATAGCCTCGGGGCTCGAGTAGTAAGTCAGCACCATGTGCGCCCGGTTCAGCCGCAGAGCCTTGACGTAAGTGATGCGCAGCTTGTCACTGGAAACGCCGAGATGGCGCAGGCTGAAGTATTTGGCGATCGCGTAGTCTTCGCAATCGCCGGCACCCTTCCACAGGGCTTCGATGGGTGTTTCCCAATAATCGACCTCGTGCCACAGGTCGATGTCTTCAACGTAACGCACCTGCTTGTTGAAAAACCGGTTGACCACATTGAGCTGTTCAAGCTCGCTGACCTGTTTTTGCGTGGCCAGCAACTGTTGCCAGGCGTCGATGCGCGGCTTCCCGTCGCCCAATGGTCCGTACAAGGCCTGCGCCTTGCGGCTGATAAGCGAAAAATCCCAGTCGGCATGCAGCCCGCCCAGCATGGCGCCAGCCAGCAGCAACGCGCAGCACAACCAGCGCAAAGTCCGAGGGATCGCGAAACGTACCGCCAATGCGAGGCATCCAGGTCAGGCAGGTGGAATTCGGTTGATGGTGCAGGTTAGCCCGTTAAAAGACAATGGCACGGTGCAATCACCGGCGACGCGCTAGACTTTGAATGGTGAATGACATGAAGAGTCGAAGGCTGCGGTCTTTTGTCCGTTTGACAAGCTGCATGGCAGTCACTAGTGTCCATTTGGATCCAAATATTTCAGCCAAACAGGGTGCGTAGTCGTGACACAGAAGCCCAATCCCCTCAGCAGCATCAAGGTCAACGGCCCGATTCCTGCTCACCTGGCACGCTCGGTGATCGAAGAAACCCTGCGTTCGGCCATTCTCGATGGACGCATTCCCTGCGGCACCGCTTTGCGCCAGCAAGATCTGGCCGACCTGTTCGGTGTCAGCCGCATGCCGGTGCGAGAAGCCTTGCGCCAACTTGAAGCTCAGTCGCTGTTGAACGTCATCGCCCATAAAGGCGCGGTGGTTGCACCGCTGGTACAGGGCGATGCCGTTGAAACCTATGCGTTACGGATTCTGTTGGAGTCAGAGGCGTTGCGCCTGTCGATTCCCTTGCTTGATGCAAAGGATCTCGAAGACGCAGCCCGCTATATCGATAGCCTGGAGACAGAACAAGACTACGCCGAGATCGGACGGCTCAATCGCCTCTTCCACATGTCGCTTTACAGCAAGGCACCTAACCGTCGGCTCTTGAGACTGATTGAAGACGGCTTGAACGAAGAGGAGCGCTTCCTGCGCTTCAACCTGGAAGCCATGGGCCTGGGCAAACTGTCCCAGGATGATCACCGGGCGCTGTTACTGGCCGCCGAAGACCGCGACATCGAAAGCGCGGTGAAAATGCTCGAACACCACCTCAATCGCGGTGTTGAGGTCATCACGCGCTACCTCAACAGCCCTGAAGCACAGAGCAAGAAAACTTCCCGGTAAATCCCGGCGCCAAGCCTGGGCGCGCAGTTCGAACTGCGCGCCGCGCTTGCCGTGGATAATCTCCTTACCCATCCCCTCGGTTCACACCAAGCATTCAGCGACCGCACTTCCCTCTCCAACGTCTTGCCATCGATTGACCTTCCTCAAGCTCCATCAATACGCCAGCAAAGATGACGTCCGGGCGATAGCGGCGGCCGTGATTTACGCTCACTCTTGGGCTGCCAACGAATAATGAACGGGCGGCGCACCGCATTGGCGGTGCAGTCCTCGCACCAAGAACCTACGGAAGGAGTCTTGTCACGGGAAAGGAAGCACCGGCGTCAATCCCAGCCAACTTCCACCCCCTTGAAGCATTCAACGGAACAACTTTGAAAGTTGCTTTGAGTGAGGCATTCACTCTTCATTTGAATTTTGACGATACTTCGCCGAAAGGAGCAACTACGCCCAAATAAAACCGACAGTTATAGTTTTATTGGAACTTGTCGCGCGCGAGAAAGCTGAACTTGCAAATAATATAAAAATAACTTGCCCGACACTTTATTCGTGTATTAGTTTTTCTTCGCCACCAGTAAACACGGCACCAAAACGACTGCATCGCACTTAATGAGATCAATTTAATTGAGGCATTTGCTCGCCAATAAAAAACGTTAAACGACCGTCACTTATTGATCACAACATTCTTAACGGCACTTCAGATCACTTATAGGCCCGCTCATGAAAACGAATAAAGACCGCCTCAACCAGAAGAAAGCAGAACTTAGTGCGCACCCGATTTTCTCTGAAATACATTCACTCTCGGTACTTCAACGGTTCATGGAAACCCATGTCTTTGCAGTCTGGGATTTCATGTCGCTAACCAAACGCCTGCAACAGGAACTGACGTGCGTTCAACTGCCTTGGCTGCCACCGCGAGATCCGCAGGCCGCGCGTCTTATCAATGAGATCGTACTGGGTGAAGAGTCTGATGATCGTCCGGCCCAGGGTCATTACAGTCACTTCGAGTTGTACCTCGATGCAATGCGCGAAGTCGGGGCCAGCACGGTCGCCGTGGAACGCTTCGTGGCATTGCAACAAGAAGGCGTGAGTTATGACGTGGCGTTGCAAAGCGTTGACGTCGATCCGGCGGCCGCGCAATTCGTGCGGCACACCTTGCACACCGCGCTGCATGCACCAGGACACAGCGTCGCCGCGGCGTTTCTGCATGGTCGTGAGAGTGTCATTCCGCAGATGTTCCAGCGGATTCTCGACGACTGGGGCATCGGCATCGAGCAAGCGCCTACCTTCCGCTACTACCTGGAGCGGCACATCGAAGTCGATTCCGAGGACCACGGCCCGGCGGCAGAAAAGCTCCTGGCACGGCTGGTCAATGGCGATTCGCAACGCGAAGAAGACGTCTACGCCAGCGCCATCGCCGCCGTGGAAAGCCGCATCGCCCTGTGGGATGGCCTGCGCCTGAGCATGAGCGAACCGGTTGCAGAGGTGAACGCATGAACGCCGCCGACTACCAATCCTTCGCCGACGCCTGGGAAAGCCGAGCGACCATCCGCACACGGCCCCGGCGGGTGCTGGAGAACGATGACAAGTTGATCTATCCGTTGAGCCGCCAGCCACTGGTGCTGAGTGAAACCTTCCTGCGCGAATGCCCGGAACAGCGGGACTTCGCACTGGTGCAGACGCTCTACAAATTCATCAACGACGTGGTGATTTTTGAAACCGAAATCGTCGACAAGACCGCACGCAGCATCGCCAAGAATCGCTTCGCCGTGGCGTTCCCGTTCGCCTGTCGCTATGACGCGATGACCGTGGTGGTCGACGAGGATTACCACGCGCTGGTGGCCATGGATTTCATGCAGCAGACCGTCGCCATGACCGGCATCACCCCAATCCGGCTGCCGGATGAAATCGAGCTGAGCCGGGCGATTCCGGCGGCCGTGGCCCTCGCACCGGAGCATTTGCGCAGCGCCGTGGAACTGATCTGCGTGGCCATCGCCGAGAACACTGTAACCGGCGATGTAGCAGCGTTTGCCAAGGACGACACGGTCAAACAATCGATCAAGGGCCTGATGGCCGACCACTTGCTCGACGAAGGCCGCCACTCCGGGTTCTGGTCACGCATGGTGCGCATCTATTGGCACACCGCGAGCGAAGACGACCGCCAGCTCATCGCGAAAATCCTGCCGGTGTTCATCGGCCATTACCTGACCAACGACATCCAGAAGTCCTTCGACTTTCGCTTGATCGAATCCTTGCAGATCAGCGACGCGACACGCCAGGCACTCAAGAACGAAATCTCGGGCATGGCCTTCCCGATCAATCGTCATCACCCGCTGGTCGCCAACATCGTACGGTTTTTCCACAGCAGTTCGCTGCTGGATTCGCCGTGCGTGCAAGACGCCCTCAGCGACTACCTGGTTTAACGAGGAGAACATCATGAGACGTCTCGACATTCTGCTCATTGGGCAAAGCCAGGCCTTGACCGACCTGGCGCTGGAACTTGAACAACAAGGTCATTCGCTGGTGCGGCTCGAGGCGTTCGAGGAGGCGCCGTCGTTCGACCTGCTGATTGATGACGCCAGCCAGGCGTTTTCAGTCCCGGGTGATGCGCCGCATCTGACGCTGCAACTGGGTGTTGGCGCGCCAGACATTACTGGGTTGCCGTCGATGGACCTGCTGTGCATGCTTGGATCGACGCTGTTCACGCGCGTGCCGATTGCCGGTGAGCCCTCTGGCAACGGCCAGGCGTTGCGCCTGCGAGTGATGGCGGAACTGGTGGACCATGTCTCGCTGCTGGTCAGTCGATTCTCACGGGATGCCGAGTACTTTCTTCACGCCGAGCCGGCATCGACAGCCCATTTTGACCAAGTGGAAAATCTGCTGTTTTTAGAACGCCTGGCGTTCATCCATCAACTCAACAACACGGCTCAACCGTGGCTGCAAGAACTCGCCCGGATCCCGATGATCGAGCGCCTCGAACAGCGTTTCATCAAGTCCGCCGAACGCCCCGCGCTGAACATCGACGGCACCTCGCTGAGCTATCGGCAGATGCATGCTCACAGCCGCGCGATCCAGCAGCGATTGCTGCCGTTGCTCGCTCAGCATCAAGGACCGTTGGTGGTCGGGATTTGCCTGCCGAAATGCAGCGCGCTGTATGCGGGGATCCTGGCGATTCTGGGCAGCGGCGCGGTGTATTTGCCGCTGGAGCCGAGCCATCCGCTGCAACGTCAGCAGTACATCCTTTCGAATGCCGGGGCGGTGTTGTTGCTGCATGACGGCCAACATCCACTCGCCGATGAAATGCCGGCGCTGGACATCAGTTGCATCGACGTTGATGACGCGGACCGCAGCCAACCCCTGATGCGCCAGCGCCCCGACCTCGACGCGCCGTGCATGGCGCTCTACACCTCGGGCACCACCGGGCATCCCAAAGGCGTGTTGCTCAGCCAGGCCAACCTCGCGCACTTCACCGCGTGGTACGCCGACTATGTGCAACTCACCGAGCACAGTCGAGCCTTGCAGTTTTCGTCGTTGAGTTTCGACTCGTCGCTGATCGACATCTTCCCAACCCTGCTTCAGGGCGCCGAACTGATCGTGCCCAGCGATGACCAGCGCCGTGATCCATTGCAACTGGTCGAGCTGATCCGCCATCAACGCCTCAGCCACGCCTTTTTGCCGCCGGCATTGTTGAGCATTCTGCCGCTGGATCAGCTGCAGGTCCTGGACCATGTGATGACCGGCGGCGATGTCTGCGAGCCCTACGTCATCGAACAGCTCACCCGTCAGGGCAACCTCTACAACCTCTATGGCCCGACCGAAGCCACGGTGCTGATCACCGCGCGTCAACTGCGCGCCAGCGACAACAACCGCACACTCGGGACGCCGATCGCCAACAGCCAGGTGCTGATTCTCGACGAGGCGTTTCAACCGGTGGCCGAGCAGACCGTCGGTGAGTTGTACATCGTCGGGCCGGGCGTGTGCCTGGGTTATCTGAACAATCCGCAGCAGACGGCCGAGCGTTACCTGGATTTGCACTTGCCGGACGGCCAGCGCCTGCGTGCCTACCGTACCGGCGACATGGCGAAGTGGACCCGCGGCGGAGTCGAGCTGTGCGGACGACGGGACAATCAGGTGAAGATCCGCGGCTTTCGTGTCGAGCCGGAAGAGATCGAACGCTGCCTGCGCGACAGCCAGTTGTACCGCCAAGTGGCGGTGGTCATCGACAGTCAGCGACGAATTCTGGCTTTCCTCGCGCAACCTCAGGAGGAACAACCAAGTGCCGCTCGCGAAAGCTTGAAGGCTCATGCGCTGCAGTTTTTACCGGACTACATGCAACCCATTGCCTGGACAGAACTGCCGAGCATGCCGTTCTCCAGCAACGGCAAGGTCGACCGCCAAGCGCTGCTGGCGATGCCGGTGAATGTGGCCGAAAACACCGCGCGGCGCTTGCCCGCCAGCGCCGACGAAGCGTTGTTGCTGGAGATCTGGGCCGAGCTGCTGGAGCTGCCGGCCAGCGATATTTCGACCGATGAAAGCTTCTTCAATCTGGGCGGCCATTCGATTCTGTTGTCGCGGATGCTGCTGCGATTGCGGGAGGAATTCGGTCGCAGCATCTCGATCAACCGCTTCATTGAATTGCCGACCATTGCGAAGCTGGCGACGTTGGTGCGTGGCTCTGGCACCGAGGAAGTCCTGAGTGTGCAGGCGCTGGCGGATGCCTTCCGTGAACTGGATATTCAGCCGCTGCCCATCAGCCGCATGGGCGATGTGCACAAGGTGATTGTCACCGGTGCCAACAGTTTTGTCGGTGTGCACATCGTCGAGGCGTTGCTGGCATGGGGCGTCACTGAAGTCGCCTGCCTGGTGCGCGATGGAGGCGGGCAATCGGCGGCCGAGCGCTTCGCCCACGCCTTGCGCGAGAATCGTCTGGAGCATCTGGACTTGAGCCGGGTGCAGGTTTACGCGGCGGACATTACGCGCCCGGCGTTGGGGCTCGATGCGCACGTTTACGAGCGCCTCGATCGAGAGTTCGGCGCGTTGGTGCACAACGCCGCCAACGTCAATCACGTGCTCGATTACGAGTCGCTGGCGCGGGACAACGTCGAGCCGATTTTCGAATGCCTTCGGCTGTGCGAAGGGCGCAGCAAGAAGATCTTCAATTTCGTCTCCACGCTCTCGGCGTCCAGCACGATTGCAGACGATGGCCGGGTGCTGGAATTACCCGCCGCGCAGACGCCGCCGATCTACATCAAGAACGGCTACAACCTGTCGAAATGGGTCGGCGAACGGATCCTTGAACGGGCGCGCGAGCGTGGGGTGCGGGTCAATCTCTATCGCCCCGGCAACATCAGTTTCAACAGCCTGACTGGCGTTTGTCAGCCGCACAAAAATCGTTTGATGTTGATGCTCAAAGGCTCGATCCAGCTCGGCCAGGTGCCGGAGTTCGCGCTGAATTTCGACTTGATGCCGGTGGACTTTCTCGCCCGCTTTATCGCCTTCCATGCCAGCCGTTATTCGCCTGAAAAAGCGGTGTTCAACCTGCACAACCCCGAGCCCCTGAGTTGGGACGATTACGTCGCGTCATTCCGTGAGGCCGGCCGGGAATTTTCAATGGTCAGCGTCGCCGACTGGCAGCAACAACTGGGCCGGGTCGACAGCGACAACGCGCTGTTCGGCGTGCTCGGTTTCTACCTGAACGGCTTCGAGGAAGACATCGGCGACATCTCGATGATCGGCCACGCCAACGCCCAGGCCGGCGTGCGGCAGATGGGCGCGCACTACCCGGAAAAATCCCCGGCGCTGCTGCGTCGCGGCTGCGACTACCTCAAAGAAATCAATTTCATCTGATTCACTCAACCGGAGCAAAACCATGAAAACCCTGCAACCCGATACCCTGATCAAAAACCCTGAAGGCTGCCACGTCGTGTCTTCGGTGGAAGTGCCGGCGGATGCCATGCAGGTCTGGGCGGTGGTCGGCAACTTTGCCGGATTCGATCAATTCATTCCGGCGCTGTCGCACATCGAGATGACAGGCGAAGGCGAGTCGTCGCTGCGCAAGAAATTCTTCAAGGATGGCAACCTGGTGGTCGAGCAACTCAACTCGCGGGATGACCAGGCATTGAACATGACGTGGACCACGATTTACAACACGCTGGGCGTGGCCAATCTGTGGGCGGCGATGAGTGTTGAACCGTTGGGTGCGAGCAAGTCGCGAGCGACCTGGACCATTATTGCCGAACCGGCACAGGGGGGTGATGAGGCGCTGCCGGGGTTCAAGGATTTTGTGCAGGGGTTTGCGGATGATGCGATGAACAATGTATTGAAGCTGTTTGTGTAGGGCTTTGGTTAAGCGGTGATTGTTGTACCGCTTTCGCGAGCAAGCCCGCTCCCACAGGTTGACCGATTTCCTTCTGAAGGAATGCGGTCGAATGTGGGAGCGGGCTTGCTCGCGAAGAACGATAACGTGGTAGAACGGGCCTTGATCAGATCTTGAAGCTATCCACCAACTGCTTCAACCGGTTCGCCTGCAACGACAACGCATCGCAATCCTTCAACGTTTCATTGAGGTTCGCCACGCTCTGCTGGTTCAGCAAGTTGATTTGGTTGACGTCGACGTTGAGGGTTTCCACCACCGCCGTCTGCTCTTCGGTCGCCGCAGCCACCGACTGGTTCATGCCGTCGATTTCGCCGATGCGCTGGGTCACGCTGACCAGTCGCAGGCCAGCCTGGTTCGCCACTTCGACGCTCTCTTCGCTGGAAACCTGACTCGCGTTCATGGTGGTCACCGCTTCGCGAGAACCGATCTGCAGCGAGGTGATCATCTTGTGGATCTCTTCCGCCGACTCTTGCGTGCGATGCGCCAGATTGCGCACCTCATCCGCCACCACCGCAAAACCACGGCCGGCTTCACCGGCACGTGCCGCTTCGATGGCGGCGTTGAGCGCGAGCAAGTTGGTCTGCTGGGAGATGCCTTTGATCACATCAAGAATGTGCCCGATGTTGTCAGTGCTGGCGTTCAGGGTTTCGATCTGGGTGCAGGACAGGCTGATTTTCTGCGACAGCTCGGTCATGGCCAGGATAGTTTTCTCCACCACCTGACGACCATCGTCCGCCTGCTCGCTCGCGCCGCTGGCATGCTGCGAAGCATCGGCAGCATTGCGCGCGATTTCCTGAGTGGCGGCACCCAGTTGGTTGATCGCCGCCGCCACGCTGTTGGTGCGTGCGCTTTGTTCGTCGGAACCGACGATCGAGGCGTTGGACGATGCCATCACTCGTTGCGACAAATCGTGGACCTGACGGGTCGCCGAGGACACTTCGGAAATGGAGGCGTGAATCCGCTCCACGAACTGGTTGAACGAACCGCCCAACTCACCGAACTCGTCTTTGCTTTCCACGGCCAGACGACGGGTCAGGTCGCCTTCACCTTGGGCGATGTCCTGCATCGCGCGGCCCATGGTGGTCAGGGGACGCATCAGCACGTTGATCAGCAGGCTCAGCAGCACGGCAATAACGCTCACGGCGATGAACATTGCGATCAGCGCGGAGGTGCGGAATTGGCTCAGTGGTGCGTAGGCCTTGTCCTTATCGATTGACAGACCGATGTACCACTCGGCATTTGGCAAACCGCTCACCGGGGTGAACGAGAGGATGCGGTCCTGATTGTTCAGGGTGACGTCCTGATTGCCCTTCTCGATGCGCACGCCAGCGTTCGGGTAAATGTCTTTCAGGTTTTTCATCACCTGGTCTTTGTCCGGGCTGACGATCACCTGACCGTCGGCGCTGACCAGGAACGCGTGGCCGATGCCACCGAAGTCCACCGAGTTGATGATCTTCACCAGGGTTTCCAGGCTCAGGTCACCGCCGACTACGCCGAGCAATTCACCGTTCTTTTTCACCGGCATGGCGATAGTCACCACCAAGCCACCGACCGCTGCCATGTACGGCGGCGTCAGCATGGTTTTGTCGGCAGCCACGGCTTGTTTGTACCAGGGACGCTGACGCGGATCGTAACCGTCCGGCATCTTCGCGTCGGGGCGTTGGGTGAACACGCCATTGGCTTGGCCAACGTAGGTGAACTGGAAGTTCGAGGTGAAGGCCGGCTGATCAACCAGGCCTGGAAGGTCCGCGTTGGCGCCTTGGTGAGCGACGTTCTGTGCGAGGTTTTCCAGGACCAGCACACGACCGCTCATCCAGTTCTGCACGCTGCTGGCGGTCAGGTCGCCGGCCTGCTGGACGGAGGACTCGAGGTTTTGCCGGATGGTGTTTCGCTGCAGATAGTCGTTGTACAAAGTGAACAACGCAAAAGCCAGCACCACGACGCCGGAGGCGGCCAGAAGGATTTTATGGCTGAATTTGAGATTCATTTCATGGGACTTCTTATGCAAAAAGTGGGGATGCGTTCCAGGTGCAACATTCCATGTAACAGCGCAGGCGGTATTCTTCGGCCGCGCTACTTTGGTGCACGCATGTCTCCCCAGTCTGTCGGCACCAGTCGGAGAAATCTTAGGGGTTTGTATGAAATGCCCGACATTCCCGCCGAACGGCGTGCCGTCTTGCGCGCGTAGCATTTGGAACACGAACTGGGGTGGCAGCGCGTGCAGTCCCTGCAAGCCGAGCTGAGCAGCAATCCGCGCGTCGTACCCGGTGCTCAAATCCCCTTCAACACCCTGGAAAACAGCGCCCAGGGATTGGGACGACGACAGGCTCTGAAGCTGTTGTCAGGTGCGTTGCTGGTAGGTTCGGCGGCATGGCTGGGAAAGGATGCGGTGGGTTGGCAACAGCGGACCGCCGACTAGTCACCGCCAAGGGGGAGCGACGGGGTTCCAATTGCCCGACGGCACCCGACTGGAGCTCGACACCGTCTGCGCGGTGGATCTCGATTACGCCGCGCAGCAACGGCTAATCAAACTGACGCGCGGCAAAATCATCGTGACCTGCGGCGGGATCGACGAAGCGTCTCCATTTGATCCACCGTTGCGTGTGTAAAGTGGTCACGCGGTGTATGAAGGCGTGGGCGCGCGGTTCATCCTGCGTCAGAACGATGACTGCACACGGCTCAGTGTCACCAGCGGCATCGTCGCGATTCATTCGCCACGGGTCGCTGAGGGTGAGCCGATTCGGAGGCAGGCCGGGCAGAGTTATTTAACCGACCACCACCAGGCGAAAGTGGCGGCGCCGCTGGATATGGATGCCGGCGCGTGGGTCGATGGCTTGATCGTCACTCGCAACATGCGCCTGAGGGAATTCCTCAATGAGGTCGCACGCTACCGGCACGGTTATCTGACGTGCTCATCGGACATTGCCGACTTGCGACTGTCCGGAGTCTTCCGCCTGGATAGCACCGATAAGCAGATGGCCATTCTGCCGCAAACCCTGCCCGTGCAGTTGCGCTATCGCACTCGCTGGTGGGTGACGCTGGAGCGGCAAGTCTGAATTATTTGTGGCGGGTTTTTCGTACAAGCCCGGCTTAGTCAATATGCGCGCCATCGGTAAGAATCTTCCTTGTCTCACTCCGGACACCTGCATTTCACGCCACGCCGTTCGCGCGGCGCTGTTCTCTACCACGCTGGGTGTCGACTTGTTGCCAACCGGCGCAAACTAGCGGGTGTCAGTCACCGGGTGTGCAGGGCGACTGTTCGGTCGATCAGGCGCTGAATCATTTGCTCAGTGCTTCGGGCCTGGAGGCCGTGAGCCAGTCTGGGGTAAAGCTTTTGGGGCTCCCAGAAAGACAAAACCCCTGTCTGCGTTAGCAGACAGGGGTTTCGGAATTCAATCTTGACGATGACCTACTCTCACATGGGGAAACCCCACACTACCATCGGCGATGCATCGTTTCACTGCTGAGTTCGGGATGGGATCAGGTGGTTCCAATGCTCTATGGTCGTCAAGAAATTCTGTGACCAGCCCATTACAGTCGTAACGTGCCAGCAAAATTGGTGACTTCTACTAAAACAAAACCCCTACCTGCATACGCAGATAGGGGTTTCGGAATTTAATCTTGACGATGACCTACTCTCACATGGGGAAACCCCACACTACCATCGGCGATGCATCGTTTCACTGCTGAGTTCGGGATGGGATCAGGTGGTTCCAATGCTCTATGGTCGTCAAGAAATTCGGTAGCCAGGTCATGGGCCCTTGCGGGTTCACGCTCCAGCGAATGGGTATGTGACAGCTTGGTGTTTTGTGAGTATCTCGAACTTTCGGTTCGTTTCGTCTTCACACACCGCAATCTGGTGCTCTTTCGCCTTTGGGCTCGAAGCAAGCAAATTGCTTGGGTGTTATATGGTCAAGCCTCACGGGCAATTAGTATTGGTTAGCTCAACGCCTCACAGCGCTTACACACCCAACCTATCAACGTCGTAGTCTTCGACGGCCCTTCAGGGGACTCAAGGTCCCAGTGAGATCTCATCTTGAGGCTAGTTTCCCGCTTAGATGCTTTCAGCGGTTATCTATTCCGAACATAGCTACCCGGCAATGCCACTGGCGTGACAACCGGAACACCAGAGGTTCGTCCACTCCGGTCCTCTCGTACTAGGAGCAGCCCCTCTCAAATCTCAAACGTCCACGGCAGATAGGGACCGAACTGTCTCACGACGTTCTAAACCCAGCTCGCGTACCACTTTAAATGGCGAACAGCCATACCCTTGGGACCGGCTTCAGCCCCAGGATGTGATGAGCCGACATCGAGGTGCCAAACACCGCCGTCGATATGAACTCTTGGGCGGTATCAGCCTGTTATCCCCGGAGTACCTTTTATCCGTTGAGCGATGGCCCTTCCATACAGAACCACCGGATCACTAAGACCTACTTTCGTACCTGCTCGACGTGTCTGTCTCGCAGTCAAGCGCGCTTTTGCCTTTATACTCTACGACCGATTTCCGACCGGTCTGAGCGCACCTTCGTACTCCTCCGTTACTCTTTAGGAGGAGACCGCCCCAGTCAAACTACCCACCATACACTGTCCTCGATCCGGATAACGGACCTGAGTTAGAACCTCAAAGTTGCCAGGGTGGTATTTCAAGGTTGGCTCCACGCGAACTGGCGTCCACGCTTCAAAGCCTCCCACCTATCCTACACAAGCAAATTCAAAGTCCAGTGCAAAGCTATAGTAAAGGTTCACGGGGTCTTTCCGTCTAGCCGCGGATACACTGCATCTTCACAGCGATTTCAATTTCACTGAGTCTCGGGTGGAGACAGCGCCGCCATCGTTACGCCATTCGTGCAGGTCGGAACTTACCCGACAAGGAATTTCGCTACCTTAGGACCGTTATAGTTACGGCCGCCGTTTACCGGGGCTTCGATCAAGAGCTTCGCGTTAGCTAACCCCATCAATTAACCTTCCGGCACCGGGCAGGCGTCACACCCTATACGTCCACTTTCGTGTTTGCAGAGTGCTGTGTTTTTAATAAACAGTCGCAGCGGCCTGGTATCTTCGACCGGCATGGGCTTACGCAGTAAATGCTTCACCCTCACCGGCGCACCTTCTCCCGAAGTTACGGTGCCATTTTGCCTAGTTCCTTCACCCGAGTTCTCTCAAGCGCCTTGGTATTCTCTACCCAACCACCTGTGTCGGTTTGGGGTACGGTTCCTGGTTACCTGAAGCTTAGAAGCTTTTCTTGGAAGCATGGCATCAACCACTTCGTGTTCTAAAAGAACACTCGTCATCAGCTCTCGGCCTTAGAATCCCGGATTTACCTAAGATTCCAGCCTACCACCTTAAACTTGGACAACCAACGCCAAGCTGGCCTAGCCTTCTCCGTCCCTCCATCGCAATAACCAGAAGTACAGGAATATTAACCTGTTTTCCATCGACTACGCTTTTCAGCCTCGCCTTAGGGACCGACTAACCCTGCGTCGATTAACGTTGCGCAGGAAACCTTGGTCTTTCGGCGTGGGTGTTTTTCACACCCATTGTCGTTACTCATGTCAGCATTCGCACTTCTGATACCTCCAGCAAGCTTCTCAACTCACCTTCACAGGCTTACAGAACGCTCCTCTACCGCATCACCTAAGTGATACCCGTAGCTTCGGTGTATGGTTTGAGCCCCGTTACATCTTCCGCGCAGGCCGACTCGACTAGTGAGCTATTACGCTTTCTTTAAAGGGTGGCTGCTTCTAAGCCAACCTCCTAGCTGTCTAAGCCTTCCCACATCGTTTCCCACTTAACCATAACTTTGGGACCTTAGCTGACGGTCTGGGTTGTTTCCCTTTTCACGACGGACGTTAGCACCCGCCGTGTGTCTCCCATGCTCGGCACTTGTAGGTATTCGGAGTTTGCATCGGTTTGGTAAGTCGGGATGACCCCCTAGCCGAAACAGTGCTCTACCCCCTACAGTGATACATGAGGCGCTACCTAAATAGCTTTCGAGGAGAACCAGCTATCTCCGAGCTTGATTAGCCTTTCACTCCGATCCACAGGTCATCCGCTAACTTTTCAACGGTAGTCGGTTCGGTCCTCCAGTTAGTGTTACCCAACCTTCAACCTGCCCATGGATAGATCGCCCGGTTTCGGGTCTATTCCCAGCGACTAGACGCCCTATTAAGACTCGCTTTCGCTACGCCTCCCCTATTCGGTTAAGCTCGCCACTGAAAATAAGTCGCTGACCCATTATACAAAAGGTACGCAGTCACCCAACAAAGTGGGCTCCCACTGCTTGTACGCATACGGTTTCAGGATCTATTTCACTCCCCTCTCCGGGGTTCTTTTCGCCTTTCCCTCACGGTACTAGTTCACTATCGGTCAGTCAGTAGTATTTAGCCTTGGAGGATGGTCCCCCCATATTCAGACAAAGTTTCTCGTGCTCCGTCCTACTCGATTTCATGACTAAGAGATTTTCGCGTACAGGGCTATCACCCACTATGGCCGCACTTTCCAGAGCGTTCCGCTAATCTCAAAGCCACTTAAGGGCTAGTCCCCGTTCGCTCGCCACTACTAAGGGAATCTCGGTTGATTTCTTTTCCTCAGGGTACTTAGATGTTTCAGTTCCCCTGGTTCGCCTCTTAAGCCTATGTATTCAGCTTAAGATAACCATCTTATGATGGCTGGGTTCCCCCATTCAGACATCTCCGGATCAAAGTCTGTTTGCCGACTCCCCGAAGCTTTTCGCAGGCTACCACGTCTTTCATCGCCTCTGACTGCCAAGGCATCCACCGTATGCGCTTCTTCACTTGACCATATAACCCCAAGCAATCTGGTTATACTGTGAAGACGACATTCGCCGAAAATTCGATAATACTCAATTAAGAGCAACTCACAAATTTTACCTTAGCCTGATCCGTTACCAGTGAAAGTAACGTTCAGTCTATCTTTCTATCACATACCCAAATTTTTAAAGAACGATCTAATCCAAAGACTAGAAATCAACATTCACCATCATCACAATGGAATGCTCATTTCTAAGCTTTCAACAAACAGAAGCAGTAGTGGTGGAGCCAAACGGGATCGAACCGTTGACCTCCTGCGTGCAAGGCAGGCGCTCTCCCAGCTGAGCTATGGCCCCGTATTTCTACAGGTTCCCACACAAAATTGGTGGGTCTGGGCAGATTCGAACTGCCGACCTCACCCTTATCAGGGGTGCGCTCTAACCAACTGAGCTACAGACCCAATTTCGGGCTGCTTCTTTATCGTCTTCTTCAATGAATCAAGCAATTCGTGTGGGAACTTATGGAGCAGCTGATGTCGTCGATTAAGGAGGTGATCCAGCCGCAGGTTCCCCTACGGCTACCTTGTTACGACTTCACCCCAGTCATGAATCACACCGTGGTAACCGTCCTCCCGAAGGTTAGACTAGCTACTTCTGGTGCAACCCACTCCCATGGTGTGACGGGCGGTGTGTACAAGGCCCGGGAACGTATTCACCGCGACATTCTGATTCGCGATTACTAGCGATTCCGACTTCACGCAGTCGAGTTGCAGACTGCGATCCGGACTACGATCGGTTTTCTGGGATTAGCTCCACCTCGCGGCTTGGCAACCCTCTGTACCGACCATTGTAGCACGTGTGTAGCCCAGGCCGTAAGGGCCATGATGACTTGACGTCATCCCCACCTTCCTCCGGTTTGTCACCGGCAGTCTCCTTAGAGTGCCCACCATTACGTGCTGGTAACTAAGGACAAGGGTTGCGCTCGTTACGGGACTTAACCCAACATCTCACGACACGAGCTGACGACAGCCATGCAGCACCTGTCTCAATGTTCCCGAAGGCACCAATCCATCTCTGGAAAGTTCATTGGATGTCAAGGCCTGGTAAGGTTCTTCGCGTTGCTTCGAATTAAACCACATGCTCCACCGCTTGTGCGGGCCCCCGTCAATTCATTTGAGTTTTAACCTTGCGGCCGTACTCCCCAGGCGGTCAACTTAATGCGTTAGCTGCGCCACTAAGAGCTCAAGGCTCCCAACGGCTAGTTGACATCGTTTACGGCGTGGACTACCAGGGTATCTAATCCTGTTTGCTCCCCACGCTTTCGCACCTCAGTGTCAGTATCAGTCCAGGTGGTCGCCTTCGCCACTGGTGTTCCTTCCTATATCTACGCATTTCACCGCTACACAGGAAATTCCACCACCCTCTACCATACTCTAGCTTGTCAGTTTTGAATGCAGTTCCCAGGTTGAGCCCGGGGATTTCACATCCAACTTAACAAACCACCTACGCGCGCTTTACGCCCAGTAATTCCGATTAACGCTTGCACCCTCTGTATTACCGCGGCTGCTGGCACAGAGTTAGCCGGTGCTTATTCTGTCGGTAACGTCAAAACACTTACGTATTAGGTAAATGCCCTTCCTCCCAACTTAAAGTGCTTTACAATCCGAAGACCTTCTTCACACACGCGGCATGGCTGGATCAGGCTTTCGCCCATTGTCCAATATTCCCCACTGCTGCCTCCCGTAGGAGTCTGGACCGTGTCTCAGTTCCAGTGTGACTGATCATCCTCTCAGACCAGTTACGGATCGTCGCCTTGGTGAGCCATTACCTCACCAACTAGCTAATCCGACCTAGGCTCATCTGATAGCGCAAGGCCCGAAGGTCCCCTGCTTTCTCCCGTAGGACGTATGCGGTATTAGCGTCCGTTTCCGAGCGTTATCCCCCACTACCAGGCAGATTCCTAGGCATTACTCACCCGTCCGCCGCTCGCCACCAGGTACAAGTACCCGTGCTGCCGCTCGACTTGCATGTGTTAGGCCTGCCGCCAGCGTTCAATCTGAGCCATGATCAAACTCTTCAGTTCAAACATCTTTGGGTTTTTAAGAAACCCTAAACTTGGCTCAGCAATCGTTGGTTACATCTTTGATTTCTCGCGGAGTAACTTGTGATGCTGATAATCTTGTTGACTATCAGTCTGACTCCACAAGCACCCACACGAATTGCTTGATTCAGTTGTTAAAGAGCGGTTGGTTAAGATCTTTCGTCTCAACCGAGGCGCGCATTCTACAGCAGCCTCTGTTGCTGTCAAGCGGTTATTTTCAGAAGTTTCAAAGTTTCCTTTGCAACTTCAACCACTTGCGCTTCCGATCTCTCGTTAGCGGGAGGCGAATTCTACAGCGTTACTCGCTGCTGTCAACACCTCTTTTTCTCCGCTTTCGACCGAGAAGATCGAACCGTCAATCAAGCCACACAAACCCGCTTGATCAACTCCTTCTGGGCTTCGATGACCTGAAGCAACCCGCTGTCGAAAACTGCGTAACTCTTTGTTTACCAAGGAGTTTTCCGTTTCGACTGCGCCGGAAGTGGGGCGAATTATAGACTTCCAGAATCTGCCGTCAACCCCTGATTTGGCTTTTCTATCAATAACTTGGAGAAAGCCGGGAAACAGGCTGATTTTCCTTCTATATAGAAGAGCAAAACCACTCCCTCTATATAGAAGAGATCTTCAGAGCACCCCAGCCACCTTGAAAGCGGCGACCGCATCAGCGTCCAGACCCAACACCCGCTGCAGAACCTCCAGCGTGTGCTCGCCTAACAAGGGTGGCGCATTGCGATATTCCACCGGCGTCTCCGACAGACGAATAGGGCTTGCGACCTGGGGCACCATCCCTGCCAGCACATGGGGCAGCTCAATCGCCAACCCACGCGCCTTGACCTGAGGATCAGCAAACATCTGCGCCAAGTCGTTGATAGGACCGCACGGTACACCCGCCTGCTCCAGCTGCAGCACCCATTCAGCCGTGGTCTTGAAAACCGTCGCCTGACGAATCAGCGGAATCAACACCGCGCGATTCGCCACCCGCAACTTGTTGGTCGCGAAGCGTGGATCATCCGCCCACTGTGGCTGCCCAGCCACTTCCGCAAACTTGCGGAACTGCCCGTCGTTACCCACGGTGAGAATGAAGTCACCGTCCGCCGTAGGAAAATCCTGGTAAGGCACGATGTTCGGATGAGCATTACCCAGACGCTTGGGCGCATTGCCCGTCGTCAGATAATTCATCGCCTGGTTGGCCAGGCACGCGACCTGGACATCCAGCAACGCCATGTCGATATGCTGACCGCCACCGTCATGATTCCGATGAGCCAACGCAGCAAGGATCGCCACCGTCGAATAGAGCCCGGTCAGGATGTCGGTCAGCGCCACACCGACTTTCACCGGACCTGCACCCTCATCTCCCTCAGGTCGACCTGTCAGGCTCATCAGCCCACCCAAGCCCTGGATCATGAAGTCATAACCCGCACGCTTGGCGTAAGGCCCAGTCTGACCAAACCCGGTAATCGAGCAATAAATCAGATTCGGATTGATGGCCTTAAGCGAGTCATAGTCCAACCCATAAGCCGCCAAGCCACCAACCTTGAAGTTCTCGATCAGGATGTCCGACTTGGCCGCCAGATCACGCACCAGCTTTTGACCCTCTGGACGCGTGAAGTCGATGGTCACCGATTGCTTGTTGCGATTGGCCGACAAGTAATAGGCGGCCTCGCTGGTGTTCTCGCCATAGGTGTCTTTCAGGAAGGGAGGTCCCCAGGCGCGTGTATCGTCGCCATTGCCCGGACGCTCGACCTTGATCACTTCGGCGCCAAGGTCCGCAAGGATCTGCCCGGCCCAAGGTCCGGCCAGCACCCGCGATAAATCCAGTACCCGTAGATGCGAAAGCGCGCCCATGACGTTCTCCTATTAATAGAACGCCTGGATGCCGGTCTGCGCGCGACCGAGGATCAGTGCGTGGACGTCATGCGTACCTTCATAGGTATTCACCACTTCCAGGTTGACTAGGTGGCGGGCAACACCGAACTCATCGGAAATGCCGTTACCGCCCAACATGTCGCGCGCCATGCGCGCGATGTCCAGGGACTTGCCGCAGGAGTTGCGCTTCATCATCGAGGTGATCTCGACTGCCGCAGTGCCTTCATCTTTCATGCGACCCAGACGCAGGCAGCCTTGCAGAGCCAAGGTGATTTCGGTCTGCATGTCAGCCAGTTTCTTCTGAATCAGTTGAGTGGCAGCCAATGGGCGACCGAACTGCTGACGATCCAGGGTGTATTGGCGAGCGGTGTGCCAGCAGAATTCTGCTGCACCCAGTGCGCCCCAGGAAATGCCGTAGCGTGCGGAGTTGAGGCAAGTAAAAGGGCCTTTCAAACCACGGACGTCAGGGAAGATGTTCTCTTCAGGGACAAACACGTTGTCCATGACGATCTCACCGGTAATGGATGCACGCAGGCCCACCTTGCCGTGAATCGCCGGAGCGCTCAGGCCTTTCCAGCCTTTCTCCAGAACGAAGCCACGGATGTCACCCGCATCATCCTTGCCCCAGACCACGAACACATCAGCGATCGGGCTGTTGGTGATCCACATCTTGCTGCCGGTCAGGCTGTAACCGCCTTCCACTTTGCGTGCACGAGTAATCATCGCGCCCGGGTCGGAACCGTGATTAGGCTCGGTCAGACCGAAGCAGCCGATCCACTCGCCCGAGGCCAGTTTCGGCAGGTACTTCTGCTTCTGGGCCTCAGTACCGAATTCATTGATCGGCACCATGACCAGCGAGGACTGCACACTCATCATCGAACGGTAGCCGGAGTCGACACGCTCGACTTCACGAGCGATCAAACCATAGCTGACGTAGTTCAGGCCGCTGCCACCGTACTGCTCAGGAATAGTCGCGCCCAGCAGGCCCACTTCGCCCATCTCGCGGAAGATCGCCGGATCGGTCTTTTCATGGCGGAAAGCTTCAAGAACACGCGGCGCCAGCTTCTGCTGAGCGAATTGCTCGGCAGTGTCGCGGATCATGCGTTCTTCTTCGGTGAGCTGTTGATCCAGCAGCAGGGGATCGATCCAGTTGAAGCTAGCTTTACCGCCCATGAGTGTGTCCTCTCGAATCGGGTCAAATAACGTGGACTGATCCTAGGCCCGGTTCGGCATTACGGCAAACGAGGATTTTGCATACTGTTGTGCTAATTTCTCACTCCGTAACGTCGCGAGATAGCCTTTATGCGATGTATTAGTGAGGTTGGAGTACATGCGTCGGAAAATCCCTAGCACCACCGCCCTGATCAGCTTTGAAGCGGCAGCGCGACACGAGAGCTTTACCAAAGCGGCGCAGGAGCTTTCGCTCACCCAAGGCGCCATTTGCCGACAGATCGCCAGCCTGGAGGAGTTCCTCAGCGTCGAACTCTTCCGACGCTCGCGACGCGGAGTGAAGCTGACAGAAGCCGGGCTTTCCTACAGCCGCCGCGTCGCCACCCAACTCGATGCGGTTGAACGGGACACCTTGTCAGTGATGGGTCAACAAGGCGCCAACGTGATCGAACTGGCCGTGGTCCCGACCTTCGGTACTCAGTGGTTGCTGCCACGGCTCAAGGACTTCCAGCACAAACACCCGGAAGTGACGGTCAACCTCACCAACCGCACACGCCCCTTCCTGTTTGCCGACACCGACTTCGATGCCGCGATCTATTTCGGCGATGCGGATTGGTCGGGTACCGAATCCCACAGGCTGATGGGCGAAAATCCGATGCCGGTGTGCAGCCCCACGCTACTGGGCAAAAAAACCGATCTGACGCCCGATGAAATCGCTGAATTGCCCTTGCTGCAACAGACCACGCGCCCTTATGCCTGGCGCCAGTGGTTCAACTCCCAGCACCTAAATGTCCCGCGTGACATGACAGGCCCGCGCTACGAGCTATTCTCCATGCTTGCCCAAGCGGCGATGCACGACATGGGGATCGCGCTGATTCCGCCATTCCTGATTCAACGCGAACTGACGGAGAAACGCTTGGTAATAGCCAACGCTCAAGCGCTGTCGAGCATCAAGGCTTATTACCTGATGATTCCGGAGCGAAAGGTCGAATCGGCCTCTTTACGGGCATTTCGCGATTGGCTAGTCACCCAGGCACAAAGCTACAGCCTAGAAGGATAAAGGCTTTCACGAATTAACTGACCCCGTAGTCAGCAAACAAAAAGCCCTACAGATATACGTATTTGTCGCATATTCGCAGACTGTACCGACAAGCAGTACAAACGTCCCACAAGTGCCTGTCTACATGGCTTTGAGCCTCTATTCACCAGCAATGACGCCTCATTCACCGTGCGGATGTGTAAATTCTTGAAATTCGGCCAGAATCCTTGAAAGGCACGGCCTGCAAGGGGTTGAGTCAGCTGGTTGCGACATTCGGTCACGGGGTGACTTGTAGTTAATTTTCCGTCACCCGTCATAATCCCTTGAAGGGCACAAAGTTCGCCTGCAAAATGCCGCGCCCCGCCCTGATTTGGCGGGATCGTGCTGATCGGCCGCCCCAGCCGCACCATCCGAAGTGCCTGGGTTTACTCAATAAGATCACGCAGGAGATTTGACGTGCACATTGGTGTTCCTCTCGAAACCCAGACGGGTGAAACACGGGTTGCTGCAACCCCGGAAACCATCAAGAAGCTGATCGGCCAGGGTCATAAGGTCACTGTGCAAAGCGGCGCCGGCATTAACGCCAGCGTTGTCGACAGTGCCTATGAAGCGGCAGGCGCAATCATTGGCAGCGCCAACGATGCGTTTGGTGCCGAGCTGATTCTCAAGGTGGTCGCCCCCAGCGACAGCGAGCTGACGCTGATTAAAAGCGGCACCGTTGTGGTCGGAATGCTCAACCCGTTCAGCAATGAAACCATTGCCAAGCTGGCTGAGTGCGGCATTACCGCGTTTGCGCTGGAAGCTGCGCCGCGTACTTCCCGCGCTCAAAGCCTGGATGTGCTGTCTTCGCAAGCGAACATCGCCGGCTATAAAGCCGTGTTGCTGGCCGCTCACCACTACCCTCGCTTCATGCCAATGCTGATGACGGCTGCGGGCACCGTGAAAGCGGCACGTGTGCTGATTCTCGGCGCCGGCGTTGCGGGGTTGCAGGCGATCGCCACGGCGAAACGCCTGGGTGCAGTGATCGAAGCATCTGACGTGCGTCCTGCGGTGAAGGAGCAGATCGAATCCCTCGGCGCCAAGTTCGTCGACGTGCCGTACGAAACCGATGAAGAGCGTGAATGCGCTGTCGGTGTCGGCGGTTACGCCCGGCCAATGCCTGCCAGCTGGATGCAACGTCAGGCCCTGGCCGTGCACGAACGCGCCAAGCAGGCTGACATCGTCATCACCACCGCACTGATCCCGGGCCGCAAGGCGCCGACACTGTTGAGCGCGGAAACCGTGGCGCAGATGAAGCCAGGCTCGGTGGTCATCGACCTCGCGGCGGCTCAGGGCGGCAACTGCCCGCTGACCGTGGCCGATCAGGTTGTGGTCGAGAATGGAGTTACCATTTGCGGTCCGACCAACCTGGCCGGCGCGGTCGCGGCAGATGCTTCGGCCCTGTACGCACGCAACCTGCTGGACTTCCTGAAGCTGGTCTTCAACAAAGAAGGCCAGTTCGAGATCAACCTCGAAGACGACATCGTCGCCGCGTGCCTGATGTGCCGCGACGGCCAAGTCATCCGCAAAAACGCCTAAGCAGGGATTCAGACGATGGAAGAGCTTATCTCCCCCGGTATCTACAACCTGATCATCTTCGTGCTGGCGATTTATGTCGGTTATCACGTGGTCTGGAACGTTACGCCTGCACTGCACACGCCTTTGATGGCGGTGACCAACGCGATCTCGGCGATCGTCATCGTCGGCGCCATGCTCGCCGCGGCTTTGACCGTGACGCCACTGGGCAAGACCATGGGCACCCTCGCGGTAGCCCTGGCGGCCGTGAACGTGTTTGGTGGGTTCCTGGTGACCCGCAGGATGCTTGAGATGTTCAAGAAAAAAGCCCCGAAAGCCGTAAAAGAAGAGGCGCCTAAGTAATGAGCATGAATCTTGTCACGACGCTCTACTTGATCGCGTCGATCTGCTTCATCCAGGCCCTCAAAGGCCTGTCGCACCCGACAACCTCTCGACGCGGCAACGTGTACGGCATGCTCGGCATGGCGTTGGCGATCCTCACCACCGTGGGCCTCATCTATAAGCTGGGCGCTGAGCTGGCCACCGCCGGCATCGGTTACGTTATCGTCGGTCTGCTGGTCGGCGGCACTGCTGGCTCCATCATGGCCAAGCGCGTTGAAATGACCAAGATGCCGGAACTGGTCGCCTTCATGCACAGCATGATCGGTATGGCCGCGGTGTTCATTGCGATCGCGGCCGTTGTTGAACCGCAATCGCTGGGTATCGTTAAACAGCTGGGCGATGCGATTCCTGCCGGTAACCGTCTTGAGCTGTTCCTCGGCGCTGCCATCGGTGCAATCACCTTCTCCGGTTCGGTGATCGCGTTCGGCAAGCTGTCGGGCAAGTACAAGTTCCGCCTGTTCCAGGGTGCACCGGTACAGTTCAGTGGCCAACACAAGCTGAACCTGGTGCTGGGTCTGGCGACACTGGCGCTGGGCATCACCTTCATGCTGACCGGCAATCTCAGCGCCTTCGCACTGATGCTGGCCCTGGCCTTCGTGCTGGGCGTGCTGATCATCATCCCGATTGGCGGCGCCGACATGCCGGTAGTTGTGTCGATGCTCAACAGCTACTCCGGCTGGGCAGCGGCCGGTATCGGCTTCTCGCTGAACAACTCGATGCTGATCATCGCCGGTTCGCTGGTGGGTTCGTCCGGTGCGATCCTCTCGTACATCATGTGCAAGGCGATGAACCGCTCCTTCTTTAATGTGCTGCTCGGTGGTTTCGGCAACACGGCGGACGCGGCAGGCCCGGCGGGTTCGAAAGAAGCTCGCCCGGTGAAATCCGGTTCAGCTGATGACGCGACCTTCCTGCTGACCAACGCCGACACCGTGATCATCGTTCCAGGCTACGGCCTGGCGGTCGCACGGGCGCAACACGCGCTGAAAGAGCTGACCGAGAAACTGACCCATCGCGGCGTGACCGTGAAGTACGCGATCCACCCGGTTGCCGGTCGTATGCCTGGCCACATGAACGTGCTGCTGGCCGAGGCCGAAGTGCCTTACGATCAGGTGTTCGAGATGGAAGACATCAACTCCGAGTTCGGCCAGGCCGACGTGGTGCTGGTGCTCGGCGCCAACGACGTGGTCAACCCGGCCGCGAAGAACGACCCGAAATCGCCGATTGCCGGCATGCCGATTCTCGAAGCGTTCAAAGCCAAGACCATCATCGTCAACAAGCGCTCGATGGCCAGCGGCTATGCAGGCCTGGACAACGAACTGTTCTACCTCGACAAAACCATGATGGTCTTCGGCGACGCCAAGAAAGTCATCGAAGACATGGTCAAAGCTGTCGAGTAAAACCTGCTCCAACGCAATACCCAAAACCTCAGCCTTTAGTAGGCTGGGGTTTTTTTATTCCCCGTGAAACCCGACCAAAGGCTCTAAATCAAGCCTCTGCATTCGACCATGGTAGCGGGACGGATTTTTTTCAAATCACTAGACTGCATACCTTGCTTCCGTTGCCCGAGATAACCATCCATGTACCGTGATCGTATTCGCTTGCCTTCGTTGTTGGATAAGGTGATGAGCGCCGCTGACGCTGCCGCTCTGATTCAGGACGGCATGACCGTCGGCATGAGTGGTTTCACTCGCGCCGGCGAAGCCAAAGCCGTGCCCCACGCGTTGGCCGAGCGCGCCAAAATCACCCCGCTGAAAATCACCTTGATGACCGGTGCCAGTCTGGGCAACGACCTTGATAAACAGCTCACCGAAGCCGGCGTATTGTCACGACGCATGCCATTCCAGGTCGACAGCACCCTGCGCAAGGCGATTAACGCTGGCGAAGTGATGTTCATTGACCAGCATCTCTCGGAAACCGTGGAGCAACTGCGCAACCAGCAGCTCAAACTGCCGGACATCGCCGTGATCGAGGCCGTGGCGATCACCGAGCAGGGCCATATCGTGCCGACCACTTCGGTAGGCAACTCGGCCAGCTTTGCGATTTTCGCCAAACACGTGATCGTCGAGATCAACCTGGCGCACAACCCGAACCTCGAGGGTTTGCACGACATCTATATCCCGACTTACCGTCCGACCCGTACGCCTATTCCGCTGGTCAAGGTCGATGACCGCATTGGCAGCACCGCCATTCCGATTCCGCCGGAAAAGATCGTCGCGATCGTGATCACCAATCAGCCCGACTCGCCCTCCACGGTATTGCCGCCGGATGTCGACACTCAGGCCATTGCCGATCACCTGATCGACTTCTTCAAGGAAGAGGTGGCCGCAGGGCGCATGACCAACAAGCTCGGCCCCTTGCAGGCCGGTATCGGCACCATCGCCAACTCGGTGATGTGCGGCTTGATCGATTCGCCGTTCGAAGACTTGACCATGTACTCCGAAGTGCTTCAGGACTCGACCTTCGACCTGATCGACGCCGGCAAGCTGAGTTTTGCCTCGGGCAGTTCGATCACCCTGTCGAGCCGGCGCAATGCCGACGTTTTCGGCAATCTGGAGCGCTATAAGGACAAACTGGTTCTGCGGCCGCAGGAGATCTCGAACCATCCGGAAGTGGTGCGTCGCCTGGGCATCATTGGCATCAACACCGCGCTGGAATTCGACCTGTACGGCAACGTCAACTCCACCCATGTCTGCGGCACACGGATGATGAACGGCATCGGCGGTTCCGGGGACTTTGCGCGCAACGCGCACCTGGCAATCTTCGTGACCAAATCGATTGCCAAGGGTGGCGCGATCTCCAGCGTGGTGCCGATGGTCAGCCACGTCGACCATACCGAACATGACGTCGACATCCTTGTGACGGAGATCGGTCTGGCCGACCTGCGCGGCCTGGCGCCACGGGAGCGGGCTCGGGTCATCATCGACAACTGTGTGCACCCGGATTACCGCCAGGCACTGGATGACTACTTTACGGCTGCTTGTGCATTGGGCGGACACACCCCGCATATCCTGCGTGACGCACTGAGCTGGCACATGAACCTGGAAGAAACCGGGCGAATGCTGGCGGTCTGATTCAGAGAAAAAACAGCTGACGCAAACACAGTTGCGTCAGCTGGCGCTTACCGCTTTAGATTCTATTTAAAACTGTACTGCTGTACTGGTCATTTCCTACCGTATTTGCCTACACAATCAAGTCAAAACGTCAAAATTGCACCAACATAGTGCCGACAGGTACAGTTGCCTCAATTTCGACCAGTACACCCCCTATTAACAGTTAACTGGTCCCTCACAATACAAGTGAACTGTATCTACAGAGACTAGCCAAACGAGAGGATCATTGGCATCAGTTAAACCACTACCTAATCCCGCCACAAGCGGAAGGATGTCAACCATGGAACGTACACTCAGTTCCGAACTGTTCTTCGAAGATACCGCTGCAAAAACCCAGGCTTCCATGCCTCTTCGCGTTATTGCCAACCTGATGCTGTGGCAGCGCCGCATCTCCAGCCGCCATCAACTGGCTCGTCTGGATTCGCGTCTGCTGGCTGATGCCGGTATTAGCGAAGCACAACGCTACGAAGAGCTGAGCAAGCCGTTCTGGCGCTAAGTTAGCGTCGCTGGCTCTGACCCACCGGGTCCACCGCCAGCACTCCAAATTGAAAAAACAAAGCCCGTCGTGGGAAACCACGACGGGCTTTGTCGTTTTCAGCCTTGATCGGCGGCTGAACAAAAGGAATAGCCAACAACAAGTACAGTTTAGATATTTATCATATTGAACCAGTACAATTTCACGGCAGTGTATCTGTAGCTCCAGACTCGCAACGCTCAACATGAAGTCCTGACTCTCCGGCAAAAGGACTTCGCGCCATGGATAACTTACTGAATGTTTCTGCCCCGCCCTTCTAAAGAAGCCTCTACTCCACAGACTTAAACGATTGCTGAAGTCGCTTGCCGCCGCCCTTGAGAGAGCTCGCACCCGGCGTTTGCTGGGCCAGTTCAATGATCGGCAACTCTCGGACCTGGGCATCAGCCACGCCGATCGGCTCAATGAATTGGATAAGCCGTTCTGGCGCTAGGGTCCTGCTTTAAAAAGAAGGGACTATTCGAACCGATAAAAGCAGGCCTAATATCAAGGCAGAACGTGGCGAGTGCTGTACGACAGGCGTCTGATCCAACAGCTACCTCAACACCTCTCAATCGGTTATCCAAAGGAGTTACACCATGTCCCGTCTTCGTCTGCTCAGCGCTGCAGCCCTGCTTGCCGTGGCTGCCAATTCCCACGCGACCAGCTTTATCGTGACCACGGATGCCGTCGTCGGCGCGCTGAAGTCCAGTTCCGATGCAACCTCCGACGTCACTTCTTCCTTTCGCGATGACAAGATTGTGCGCGCTGCCCGTGATGATGCCGCCAGCTTCGTCGCCAGCGAAGGCGCCATTCGTGGTGTGAAACTGGAAAGCGCACTCGACCACATCCGTCACCAGGCGCCTCAGCTGAACGCTACCGATGCACAGCTGGCCCAAGCCATCCTGACAATCTAAGCAACACAGTTACGTGGGACACGCTTGTCGTGTCCCAATGTTTCGGCGCTGGCTCTAGCCTGGGCATTGCGCTAGCCTTTGGACTCGCTTTCAGCAATCGAGTCCCATGCGTTTTCTTTCAAAGCGGTTTTCTACTTCGGTATTTCTCGCGGCCTGTTGGTCGGCCTCGGCCTGTGCCTACGACGCGTTCAACCTGTCGACCCAAGGCATCGTCGTCACGGGTTACGCCACCAGCATGGTGACCGCCGCCCCCTTCGACCGTAAGCTACTGATCGCGGCACACGATGACGCTGCGGCGTTCATTGCCAGCGACGGCCAACTACGCGGAGCACAACTGGAATCCGCGCTGGATTACCTGCGCCGCAGCCAGCCAAAACTTCATGCAAGCGACCTTGAACTGGCGCAGGCAATTCTCGTCCAATAGTTATCCTTTGTCCTTGCGGAGTCGTTCCATGCGTAGCCCTCTGATTGCTGTTGCCCTTGGCCTGCTTTTATTGGCCGATGTGACCCAGGCGCACACCCTGGTCGCCACCAGTAACATCATCATCAATGCCACCCAGCGCACCCTTGATTTCACGTCCGATACCACCACGTCGATCCGGGATTCGAAGATCATCCGTGAAGCCCACGACGATGCGGCCAGCTTCGTTGCCAGCGATGGCGACATACGCGGCGCGCACCTTGAAGCGGCCATCAACACCTTGCGCACCCGTGTGCCGGAAGCACGAGACGCCAGTGATCAGGTGCTCGCCGAAGCCATCCTCGCACTGTGAGGTCGACAAGCGCCTGGCTGCTAGCCGGGCTGATGTTGCTACTCTGCAACACGGCCCAGGCTGGTCTGCAATTACGGCTCAAGACCGAAGGTCTGAGTCCTGAACAACAGCAAGCCAGTCAGGCGTTGCTCGATGAAGCCATGCAGGCCTTGCCGCCACGCTTCATCGAACAACTGGACCGGCGCATTGACGTCGGCTGGACCGACGACATGCCGAGCAATGCCTATGGCCAGGCGTCGCTGGTGTCCGAGCTCGATCTGAACCGCAACTTGCTCGTCAACCTCACGAACGGCAGTGCCGCCACCAAGAAAACCTATCGCCCCCACGGCACCGTCCGCCGCGAGATGCTCGCCACGGTGTTGCATGAACTCACCCACATTTACGACCGCTCGCGCCTATGGCCAGATGCGGAGCGCACGCTGATCCAGCGCTGCACCCGGCGCAACAGCAGTTCAGGCCTGATTGGCATCCCGGATGAATGCCGTGGTCAATCCGACCGCCGCTTTACCTTGAGCGATGACCCGCGCCTGCTCGACCTGGCCGGCTGGCCGCAATACGTTGGTCGCCGCGGCGAGCGCGAACAGCACAACCGGCAAATCGCCCGCAGCCCGGACATCTACGAAACGAGCAGCCCCAAAGAGTTTGTCGCGGTCAACATGGAGTATTTCCTCCTCGACCCGAGCTACGCCTGCCGTCGCCCCGCGCTATATCGCTACTACCAAGAACATTTCGGCTGGGCTCCCGCCGCCAAAGACGCTTGCGGCAAATCCTTCGCGTTCCTCAATGCCGGCAACGACTTCGCTAAACAACCGCTGGGCCAGGTCGATCCGGAACGGGTGTACGCCGTCGACTATCTGCTGGCCGAAGCCAACCAGAACTGGGTCAGCCGCTGGGGCCACAGCATGTTGCGTCTGGTGATCTGCGCGCCGGGCCGGCCACGGGGACCGGACTGCCGCCTCGATCTCGACCAGCATCTGGTGTTGTCCTACCGCGCCTTCGTCGGCGACGTACAGCTCTCGAGCTGGGATGGACTGGTGGGTAAATACCCGTCGCGACTGTTTGTACTGCCGCTAGCCCAAGTGATCGACGAATACACCAAGACTGAACTGCGCAGCCTGGCCTCGGTCCCGCTGAACCTGTCGCGCAAAGAAATTGAAGACGTCGTGGAACACGCCGCCGAGATGCATTGGAGTTACGACGGCAACTATTATTTCCTCTCCAACAATTGCGCGGTGGAAGGCCTGAAATTACTGCGCAGCGGCAGCAACAACGCGAAACTGGTCGGGCTCGACAGCATCATGCCAAACGGTTTGCTGGAAGTGATGAAGGGCCGCGGACTGGCGAATACCAGCGTGCTGGATGACCCTCGCGAAGCGCTGCGCCTGGGCTATCGCTTCGACTCCTTCCGTGACCGCTATCAGGCGATGTTCGAAGTGCTGAAGAAGCACTTGCCGATCAAGCAGGAAAAAGTCGAAGACTGGCTGGCACTGAAAGCAGAAGAGCGCCGGCAATGGTTTGAGCAGGCTGACCTACGCACCAGCGCAGCGTTGCTGTTGCTGGAGCAGGCAAGCTTCCGTCAACAGTTGGTGTTGGCCCAGGATGAAGTGAAACAGCGTTATCTGGGCGCTCGGGAACTGAAGAACGGCGGCATGGACAAGGCGAACGCGACCTTGCAGCAGATTCTCGCCAATAGCGGCTTCCTGAGTCGTCCGGCGGAGCTGCTCGGCACCGGCGGATATGGATTGCCCCAACCGAATGAATGGCAGCGCCTGGAATCGGAAAGCAACCTGCGGCAGAAGCAGCTTCAAGTGCTGACCGGCGATCTGGACAAGGAAGTCAGAGCGCTGCTCGAACCGGGCCGTGCAGCCGAGATGGCCGCCAACGAAGCCAACCTGAAACAGGTGGGCGAGCATTTGCGCAAATTGCATAAAGCCGCGGGCGGACTGGAGTTGCCATAAAAAAGAAGGCTTCGTGGATCACCCACGAAGCCTTCTTTTTGCCCGCACGTTAAATCAAAGCACGCCTTCCAGAATCTCATAGACGATCCCGGTGCCCACGGCGATCAGCACAATGTCGCCCCCGGCACGGCGCCATTCGTATCCCGGGTAATACGGCAGCCGTCCCAAGGCACGATTGTCCAGGCGCTCACCGTAATAACCGTGAGGCAACGGCCGGCCACGCACCAGATGAATGCCAGGCGGTGGCGGTGCGCCGCGTACGAAATAGCCGTGGTTATCGTGGATAGTCTGACGCACCGGACCGAAGTCCCGTGGCGGTGGGCCGCCGCGACGATTGTCCTGTGGGCCTCGGTGGTCATCTCCATGATTGTCACCACGGTTATCATAATGGCCCTGCTGCGGGCCGCCGTGGTCGTGATCGTCGCGCTGATCGGCGCTCGCGTGCAGCAGCGGGGTGGCACTGAGCATCAGCACGCCCAGGCTGGCAATCAGACGTTTCGGCATTTTCATCAGGTCTTTCCTCACTGCACATACAGCAAAAAGGGCTTCAGAACGTAGTCCTGAAGCCCTCGGTCTTGCTGTTTAGTCTGTGCCGTGAGGCTCTAATTCCTCTGTATCAGGAACTTTACCTTCAGCTGACGCGGGCCTTACGCACGCCGTCAGCCAGTGCCGAGCAAAGGCTCAGCACGTCATCAACCGCCTGTTCCGCCGTGGTGGCATTGGCGATGTGATCGATCAATGCCGAACCCACGACCACACCATCGGCCAGACGCGCGATGGACGCCGCTTGCTCCGGTGTACGAATGCCGAAACCGATGCTGATCGGCAGATCGGTGTGGCGACGCAAACGGGCAACGGCCTCTTCAACATGCTCCAGGGTCGCCGCGCCAGCGCCGGTCACACCGGCAACAGAGACGTAGTAGACGAAACCGGAGCTGCCATTCAGAACAGTCGGCAGGCGCACATCATCGGTGGTCGGCGTGGTCAGACGGATAAAGTCCAGGCCCGCAGCCTGAGCCGGGTCGCACAGCTCACCGTTATGTTCCGGCGGCAGGTCGACCACGATCAAACCATCAACCCCGGCCTCTTTAGCGTCGGTGATGAAACGTGGCACGCCGTACATGTGGATCGGGTTGAAATACCCCATCAGCACCAGCGGCGTCTCGGCATTGCCTTCACGGAACTCGCGAACCATTTGCAGGGTTTTCGCCAGGTTCTGCTTGGCGCCCAAGGCGCGGATGTTCGCCAGCTGGATGGCCGGGCCGTCCGCCATCGGATCGGTGAAGGGCATGCCCAGCTCGATCACATCGGCGCCAGCACCGGGCAAGCCTTTGAGGATAGCCAGGGAAGTGTCATAGCTCGGGTCGCCAGCGGTGACGAAGGTCACCAGGGCGGCGCGATTCTGTTCCTTGAGTTGGGCAAAACGGGTTTGCAGGCGGCTCATCAGTGTTTCTCCTGCTGGGACTGTTCCATATGGTGCATCACGGTCTGCATGTCTTTGTCGCCGCGGCCGGACAGGTTGACCACCATCAGGTGATCTTTCGGCAGGGTCGGTGCGCGTTTGAACACTTCGGCCAGGGCATGGGCGCTTTCCAGTGCCGGAATAATCCCTTCCAGACGGCAGCATTTGTGGAATGCATCGAGGGCTTCGTCGTCGGTCACCGAGGTGTACTGGACACGGCCGATGTCATGCAACCAGGCGTGTTCAGGGCCGATGCCTGGATAATCGAGGCCGGCGGAAATCGAGTGAGCGTCGATGATCTGGCCATCGTCGTCCTGCAGCAAGAAAGTACGGTTACCGTGCAGCACGCCCGGAACGCCTCCATTCAGGCTGGCAGCATGCTTGCCGGTTTCGATGCCGTAACCGGCCGCTTCCACACCAATGATCTCGACGCTTTTGTCATCGAGGAACGGGTGGAACAGTCCCATGGCGTTGGAACCGCCACCGATGCATGCCACCAGGCTGTCCGGCAGACGACCTTCCTGGGCTTGCAGTTGATCACGGGTTTCCTTGCCGATCACGGACTGGAAGTCGCGGACCATGGCGGGATAAGGGTGCGGGCCGGCCACGGTGCCAATCAGATAGAAGGTGCTGTCGACATTGGTCACCCAGTCACGCAGCGCTTCGTTCATCGCGTCTTTCAAGGTGCCGGTGCCGGCGACAACCGGGATCACTTCGGCGCCCAGCAATTTCATGCGGAATACGTTGGCTTGCTGACGTTCGATGTCAGTGGTGCCCATATAGATCACGCAGTCCAGGCCGAAACGTGCAGCCACGGTCGCCGTCGCCACACCGTGCATGCCGGCGCCGGTTTCAGCGATGATGCGTTTCTTGCCCATGCGCCGCGCCAGCAGAATCTGGCCGATGCAGTTGTTGATCTTGTGCGCGCCGGTGTGGTTCAGCTCTTCGCGCTTCAGGTAAATCTTTGCGCCACCGCAGAATTCGGTCAGGCGTTCGGCGTAATACAGCGGGCTTGGACGTCCGACGTAGTCGCGCTGGAAGTAGGCCAATTCTTCTTTGAACGCCGGATCTTCCTTGGCCAATTCGTATTCACGGGCCAGGTCGAGGATCAACGGCATCAGGGTTTCGGCGACGTAACGGCCGCCGAACGAGCCAAACAGGCCGTTGGCGTCGGGGCCGTTGCGCAGATTAGTCTGGGTCATGGGTCGCTCCAGTGGGATTCGTGAGATGACAATGACGGTCACTCTACCCCTGACGCCCCAGCCTGAAAACCGATAAGATCGCCACAACCTGTCAGGAAAACTCACAGATCCCATGAGCCACGACCTTCCCCCGCTGAACGCCCTTCGCGCCTTCGAAGCCACGGCACGGCTGAACAGCGTCAGTCAGGCAGCCGAACAGCTGCACGTCACTCACGGCGCGGTCAGCCGGCAACTCAAGGTGCTTGAAGAACACTTGGGCGTGAGCTTGTTCATCAAGGAGGGGCGCGGCCTGAAACTCACAGATGCCGGCGTTCGTCTGCGTGATGCCAGCGGAGAAGCCTTTGAGCGTCTGCGAACGGTTTGCGCGGAGCTGACCCAAAGCACCGCCGACGCGCCGTTCGTACTGGGTTGCTCGGGCAGCTTGTTGGCGCGTTGGTTTATTCCACGCCTGGGACGATTGAATGCGGACTTGCCGGACCTGCGCCTGCACTTGTCGGCCGGAGAAGGCGATCTCGATCCGCGTCGACCGGGGCTGGATGCCTTGCTGGTGTTTGCCGAGCCGCCATGGCCGGCGGACATGCAGGTCTATGAGCTGGCCAGCGAACGAATCGGCCCGGTGCTGAGCCCACGCTTCGCGGGTTATGAAAGGCTGCAAGGCGCGCCGGCCACAGCGTTATTGAACGAACCCTTGCTGCACACCACCTCGCGCCCACAAGCCTGGCCGAGTTGGGCACAGCAAAGCGGCCTCGACGCCAAGGCGTTGAAGTACGGTCAGGGTTTCGAGCATTTGTATTATTTGCTGGAGGCCGCAGTGGCGGGGCTCGGGGTGGCGATTGCACCGGAGCCGCTGGTAGCCGAGGATTTGAAGGCCGGTCGTCTGGTTGCACCTTGGGGATTCAGTGAAACCCCGGCGCAACTGGCCTTGTGGCTACCCAAGCGCGCCGCAGACGGGCGCGCTCGGCAGTTGGCGCAGTGGCTAAAGGCCGAGCTGCGCCAGACCGATTATTCGCCGCGTTTGAACAGCAGGTAAGCCGCAAGCAGACCCAGTGCGCCCACAGCGACGCCCGCGGTAGTCCAAGGGTGTTCCTGGGCGTAGTCCCGAGTGGCAATCCCGGTTTCGCGGGTTTTGACTTTGACTTCTTCATACGCATCGCTGAGCAGATGGCGCGAATGTTTCAGCGCGTTCTCGGCGTTGCCTTTCAACACTTTGAGTGTTTTACGCGACTCGTCCGAGGCGTCGTCTTTCAGATTTTCCAAAGATTTCAGCAGACTCTCGATCTCGGCTTCCATGCTTTGCAATGAGGCTTTACGTAAAGAGGTGTTGGCCATGGTGGCTCTCCTTCATTGATGATGAGTAGCGTGTGTTGGTTGGGACTTCAGGGGTTCGAGAAAGTGCAGTAAATCTGAACTTCTGCGTTGCATTAGCCGACAGAAGTAATAGGAAAAATCACTGCTAGGCTGTATTTCACACCCTGAGGAGAACGCCATGACTGATCACCACACCTACAAGAAAGTCGAGCTTGTCGGCTCGTCCACCAGCAGCATTGAAGACGCGATCAACAACGCGCTGGCCGAAGCCAATAAAAGCATCAAGCACCTGGAATGGTTTGAAGTGACCGAAACTCGCGGGCACATCAAGGACGGCAAGGCCGCCCACTTTCAGGTGACGCTCAAAGTCGGGTTCCGGATTGCCAGCAGCTGAGTTTGAGCTAGTCTCCTGAACTTGCGCGCCGGCCGAGTGCCATAGGGAAATGGCAAGCGTTACATGAGTGCCTCCGGCTGATGGCTGGATGCTCCCTTTGATCCGACGAGGGAATGCGACAGATGAAGCATTTTATTTTAGCGGTAGGTTTATTAAGCCTTGCGGGAACAGCCTTTGCTGATGGCAAATCGTGCGAAGAGCTGAAAGCCGAAATCGCAGCGAAACTTGATGCCAAGGGCGTTGCCGGCTATTCACTGGAAATCGTCGATAAGGGCACTGAGGCCGGCGGGAAAGTCGTGGGTACCTGTGAAAAGGGCGCCAAGAAAATCATATATAAGCAAGGCTGACGTCCCTTACAAATGAAAAAGCCGACGCAATAGCGTCGGCTTTTTTTGTGTGGCGGCGCCTGTGCCTCAGCCTTTCATGACTTGCGCCAGCAGCTCATAGGAGTGCACGCGATCGGCATGTTCGTACAGGTCGCAGGTGAAAATCAGCTCGTCAGCCTGAGTCTGCTCGATCAGCACCTCAAGCTTGGCGCGGATTTTCTGCGGGCTGCCGACCATCGCCAGACCGAGGAAATCGCCCACGGCTTCTTTCTCATGGGGCAACCACAGGCCATCCATGGTTTTCACCGGTGGACGCTGCACCAGGCTTTGGCCACGCATCAACGCCAGGATGCGTTGATAGACCGATGTCGCCAGGAAATCTGCCTGTTCGTCAGTGTCAGCGGCAACCAGCGGCACGCCGAGCATCACATACGGCTTATCCAGCACCGCCGAAGGCTTGAAGTGATTGCGATAGACGCGAATTGCCTCGTGCATGAAGCGCGGTGCGAAATGCGAGGCGAAGGCGTAGGGCAAACCGCGCTCACCGGCCAGTTGTGCACTGAACAGGCTGGAACCCAGCAACCACACCGGGACGTTGGTGCCGGTGCCGGGCATTGCGATAATCCGCTGATCTGGCGTGCGTGGGCCGAGGTAACGCATCAACTCCGCGACGTCTTCCGGAAACTCGTCGGCGCTACCGGAGCGTTCGCGACGCAAGGCGCGGGCAGTCATTTGATCAGAACCGGGTGCGCGCCCCAGGCCCAGATCAATCCGGCCTGGATACAGGCTTTCGAGGGTGCCGAATTGCTCCGCGATAACTAGCGGCGCGTGGTTGGGCAGCATCACACCGCCGGAACCGACACGAATGGTCGACGTGCCACCCGCCAGGTAGCCGAGTAGTACCGAGGTGGCGGAGCTAGCGATGCCGTCCATGTTGTGGTGTTCGGCGACCCAGAAGCGGTTATAGCCGAATTTCTCGACATGCTGCGCCAGGTCCAGGGAATTACGCAGCGACTGGGCCGCGCTGCCGTTCTCTCGTACGGGCACCAGATCAAGGGTCGAGAACTTGATATCGGACAGTCGTTTCATAAGCCTGCTTCTCCAATGGTGAGCGCAGGTTTTTCTTGCGAACGAAAACCTGCCGAATCTATAAGCGTGTTTCATGCAATGAGGGCATATACCCGAGTTTCAATAGCCAGGCGAAAAAAACCTACGAAAACGGTAGGAATTATGAGATCAGGTGAACTTTGCACCACCGTCTATCCTCAGAACCCTAGCAACCGAAAACCACGAAGGTGCGACATTCGCGCCGGATCTTGAGGAGGCAGACATGGCTATTACGAAGAAAGCATCGGCTCATTGGGAAGGTGATCTGAAAACCGGCATCGGCTCGATCTCCACTGAAACCGGTGTGCTCAGAGAAGCGCCCTACGGCTTCAAGGCGCGTTTCGAAGGCGGCAAAGGCACCAATCCGGAAGAGCTGATCGGCGCGGCCCACGCGGGCTGTTTCTCCATGGCGTTTTCGATGATTCTGGGCGATGCCGGGCTCAAGGCCGACAGCATCGATACCAATGCTGAAGTCACCCTGGATCAAGTCGAAGGTGGTTTTGCGATCACTGCGGTGAAATTGATCCTCAAGGCGAAAATCCCCGGGGCCACTCAAGCGCAGTTCGAAGAACTGAGCAACAAGGCCAAAGAAGGCTGCCCGGTGTCCAAAGTGCTGAATGCGAAGATCAGCCTGGATGCGACCCTGGTCAGCTGATGATCAGGCGCTGAATGTACTGACGCCTTCGCGAGCAGGCTCGCTCCCACTTTTGAAACGCGTACCAAATGTGGGAGCGGCCCTGCTCGCGAAGCGATCTTGTAAGCGACACCCTCCCAACGGCTAAACCTGAGCTTTGTGAGCGATGTCAGAACTCGCTTTGCCAAACTGTGGTCGAATAAATGACAGCAGCTGAAACGCAGCCTCTTGCGCGCTGCCTCAATGGAGCTTCAACCATGAAACGTTTTGCCTTGGCGATTATCTGTTGTGCGCTGGCCACTTCGGCCCTGGCAGCACCGAAATCCTGCGAAGAACTCAAGGCCGAGATCGAGGCCAAGATCCAGGCCAATAACGTCTCGTCCTACACCCTCGAAATCGTCACCAATGACGAAGTTCACGACCAGAACATGGTCGTCGGCAGCTGCGAAAACGGCACCAAGAAAATCATCTACCAGAAAAACGACCGCTGATTCGCCTCACGGGACGCAATTGGCCTCCCGATCTTCAGCGACGATCTCGCGCTTGGCGTTGAACAATCGGGCGCCAGGGGTGAACGCTATCGAACGGCCCTCCAGCACATAGCGCTGGCCGGCTTCGAAATGATCGTAGTTGATGGTCAGGTAGCACAGCCGTTCCACGGGGGCGCTCATCATCCCTATGCCTCCACCACCGGGCACTTCAAAGTCAAACCTGACGACCAGCTCATGGCTGCCGGGGGTGACCTGAAAAAAACGCCCGTCGCGCATTCGCTGCTTGTCCAGTCGCTCCGCCATCAGCAATTTATCGTTGGGGAATGGCGTCGAGAAATCGATCCAAGCCATCTGTGGATTTACCGCCGGTAACGGGCTCTGGCAGCCAGCAACCACACTTGCAGCGAGCAACAGCATCAACCTGCGCATGATGAATGTCCCAAAGGATGGTTATTCAGCATAACGCTGATTAGCTGCGTTGACAGCCCGCGGGTGTGCCTTGGCCGATCACTTTTCGTTGCTGGTCATAGAGCTTTGCCCACGGCCGGAAGCCGATATTTCCCGCTTGCAGCTGATACCGCTGACCGGCGTTGAAGTCGTTGAATTTCACATTCAACTGGCAGTCACGCCAGAGCGGTTCGGCATCGGGCCCGATGTTGGTGGGCGCAACCGGGAATTGGTAGCGAACCGTCAGCTCATGACTGCCCGGATGCACCTCGAAATAACGCTTATCGGTAGAAGCCTTGTCATCGACTTCCAGCGCTTGCAGGGCGGTGTCTTCTTGCTGTGACTCCAGCTCGATCCACGCTTGCGAAGGATCATGGTGAGGTAATCCGAAACCAGCACAGCCGGTCAGCATCAGCAAGCCTCCCGTCAGCATCAATTTGCGCATAGCGGAGCTCCAGTCAGGCGGGATAGTCTTGCGGGCAGACTCTCCAGGGATGATTTTATTTTGATCAGGCCGCTTCCAAGCCTTGGGTTACTTGATCGCGTTTTACGGATTTTGTTTCCGGGTGTGTTGCTTTTATTACTCAGTGGTTGCGCGGGTGTCAGCTATTACAGCCAATTGGCCAGTGGTCAGCTGCAATTGCTGCGGGCCAGGGAGCCAGTGGCCGACGTGCTTGCCGATCCGTCTCGCGACCCGATGCTGCGTGCGCACCTGACCCAGTCGCAAAAGGCCCGGACATTCGCCAGCCAACAGCTGCATCTGCCGGATAACCAGAGCTACCGTCTATACGCCGACATTGGCCGGCCGTTCGTGGTCTGGAACGTTTTTGCCACACCGGAGTTTTCCCTTACACCGCAAAACCATTGTTTCCCCATCGCTGGCTGCGTCGCCTACCGCGGTTATTACAGCCAGAGTGCCGCTCGCGGCGAAGCGGCCTTGCAGCGTTTGCAAGGTATGGACGTGTCCATTGGCGGCGTCGAGGCCTATTCGACGCTCGGCTGGTTCAACGATCCGATTCTCAGTTCAATGATGGGTTGGGGCGACGAGCGGCTGGCGACATTGATCTTCCACGAGCTCGCCCATCAGCGCTTTTATGTGAAGGACGACACCGAGTTCAACGAGTCTTTCGCCACCTTCGTCGAGCAGGAAGGCACCCGGCAATGGCGCGCATCGCGCGGTCTGGCGCCGGAAAACGGGGCCCAGGCGCAGCGGCGCGACCAATTCATTCAGTTGGTTCTGGAGACTCGCACGCGACTTGAAAAGCTCTACGCCCTGCCACTGCCCGCCGACCCGATGCGCCAACGTAAAGCCGCGGAGTTCGAACGCTTGCGAAGTGAATATCGACAACTGCGAGACAGCCGGTGGGCTGGGGACAAACGCTACGACGCGTGGATCAATGCGCCGATGAACAATGCGCGGTTGTTGCCGTTTGGGTTGTACGACCAATGGGTGCCGGCGTTTTCGGCGCTGTTCAGGCAGGTGGGGGGGGATTGGGACAGGTTTTATGTGGCCGTCGAGCAGCTTGGTGCGTTACCGGTCGGGGAACGCAAGGCGGCGCTGAAAGCGCTGGCTGGATCATAAAGGGCCGGTGGCTGAGCGGGCCTCTTCGCGGGCAAGCCTCGCTCCTACAGGGTCTATGTAGCTTTTGTAGGAGCGAGGCTTGCCCGCGAAGGCGTTTTCAACCTCACAACCAGATCGCATCCCACAGCGGATAATCTCCGACCCTCTCGACCAAGCCAGCTCGCAATGGATTGGCGACGATGTAGCGAGCAACCGCCTGTAGATCCTCTTCCTTGCGAATGGCGCGATCGTGATAGCCATGTTGCCAAACCGGACCTTGGCGGCCTGCCGAGCGATTAAGCGTTACGGTGATGCGTGATTTGGTTCGAGCCATCAACTTGGGTAGCTGAATATTCTGTAATTCGATCAGCCAATGGAAATGATCGGGCATGACGACCCAGGCCAGTGACGTTGCGAAACCTTCTTGCTCAGCAGTTCTCAGGGCATCTACTACCAATCGCCCACTCTTGAAGTCACAGAATAACGGTTCTCGGTTCAGAACGACCGAGGTCAGCAAGTAAATCTGTCCGGACTCCGAATATCGTCCAGTGCGCAATCGATGAGCATGTTTTAGCTCTGACATTGATGATCCTCCTTGATCGTGGCCACAGACTTTGAGCCTAGGACGATTAGAAGGGACTTAGGTGCTAACTGTTACTCAGGATATGTCTGGGCGAGCCTCTTCGCGGGCAAGCCTCGCTCCTACGGGATCTAAGTTGCATTTGTAGGAGCGAGGCTTGCCAGCGAAGGCGATTCAACTAACGCTGCAAAAACGCCTGATGCATCTCATCCAGCGTTTCGAAGTGATAGGCCGGCGCTTCTGCGCTCAATTCGTCCCGGCTGCCAAACCCATAACCCACCGCCGCCGCATCAAGCCCATTGCTACGCGCGCCGATCAGGTCGTGTTTGCGGTCGCCGATCATCAGGGTGTTGGCCGGGTCAAGGCCTTCTTCGGCCATCAGGTGGGCAATCAACTCGACCTTATTGGTGCGTGTCCCGTCCAGTTCGCTGCCGTAGATCACCTTGAAGTGCCTGGCGAAGTCGAAGTGCCGGGCGATTTCCCGGGCGAATACCCATGGCTTGGAGGTTGCGATGTACAACTGTCGTCCTTGCCCGCTGAGGGTTTCCAGCAGCGGTGCGACGCCGTCGAACACACGGTTTTCGTAAAGGCCGGTGACCTTGAATCGTTCGCGGTAGAAGTTCACGGCTTCCCAGGCCTTGGGCTCGTCGAAGTCGTAGAACTGCATGAACGCCTGCAACAACGGCGGGCCGATGAAGTGTTCGAGTTTGGTGAGGTCGGGCTCATCGATCCCCAATTTGCTCAGGGCGAACTGGATCGAACGAGTGATGCCCTCGCGCGGGTCGGTCAGGGTGCCATCGAGGTCGAACAGTACGGTTTGGTAATGCATGTTGAATCCTGAATAAGGGCGAAGGCTCAGAGCTGGTCGTAGCCTTCAGCCAGATGCAAATTCTTGAGCTTCACGTAATTCGCCGCGCTGTAGGTGAAAAAGGCATTTTCCTTGTCCGTCAGCGGACGAATTTGTTTCACCGGGCTACCGACATAAAGGAAGCCGCTTTCCAGACGCTTGCCGGGCGGCACCAGGCTGCCGGCGCCGACAATCACATCGTCCTCGATCACTGCACCGTCCATGACGATGCTGCCCATGCCGATCAGAATCCGGTTGCCGACACTGCAGCCATGCAGCATGACCTTATGCGCAATGGTCACGTCGTCCCCGATCAAGCAGGGAAAGCCATCGGGATTGAACGGTCCGGCGTGGGTGATGTGCAGCACGCAGCCATCCTGGACACTGGTGCGCGCACCGATACGGATGCGGTGCATGTCGCCACGAATCACCGTCAGCGGCCAGACGGAGCTGTCTTCGCCGATTTCGACGTCGCCGATCACCACCGCTGAGCCGTCGACAAAGGCGCCTTTGCCCAGTAGCGGCGTGTGGTTCTGATACTTGCGAAGGGTCACGATAGGCTCTCTCTCTTTTGCTGATAGCTGCGGTGAGCGTCGATTGTAATTAAGATGGCCGCATGTTTCTTCCAGCCAAGGTGCCAACCGTGAGCGTGAACAACCCTCTTTTGCAGTCCTACGACCTGCCGCCGTTCTCGGCGATCCGTGCCGAACACGTGCAACCGGCCATTGAACAGATCCTGGCTGACAACCGTGCCGCCATTATCGAGATCCTCGACAGCCAGGGCAAACAACCAACCTGGGCCGGCCTGGTGCTGGCGATGGACGAACTGAACGATCGTCTGGGCGCAGCCTGGAGCCCGGTCAGCCACCTGAATGCCGTGTGCAACAGCGCTGAATTGCGCGAAGCCTACGAGTCCTGCTTGCCGGCCTTGAGCGCCTACTCCACCGAGCTGGGTCAGAACCGCGAATTGTTCGAGGCCTTCGAAGCCTTGGCGAACAGCCCGGAAGCCGCCGGTTTCGACGTCGCGCAGAAAACCATCCTGGAACACGCCCTGCGAGACTTCCGTCTGTCGGGTATTGACCTGCCAGAAGCCGAACAGAAGCGCTACGCCGAAGTGCAGAGCAAATTGTCGGAGCTGGGCAGCCGCTTCTCCAACCAACTGCTCGACGCGACGCAGGCCTGGACCAAACACGTTACTGATGAAGCTGCCCTCGCCGGCCTCACCGATTCAGCCAAGGCGCAAATGGCTGCCGCAGCCCAGGCCAAAGGCCTCGACGGCTTCCTGATCACCCTGGAATTCCCGAGTTATTACGCGGTGATGACCTACGCCCAGGACCGCGCCTTGCGCGAAGAAGTCTACGCCGCCTACTGCACCCGTGCGTCGGACCAAGGCCCGAACGCCGGCCAGAACGATAACGGCCCGGTCATGGAAGAAATCCTCGACCTGCGTCAGGAACTGGCCAAGCTGCTTGGCTTCGCCAGTTTCTCGGAACTGAGCCTGGCCACCAAAATGGCTGAATCCAGCGATCAGGTGCTGGGTTTCCTGCGCGACCTCGCCAAGCGCAGCAAACCGTTCGCCGCTCAGGATCTGGAACAACTCAAGGCTTACGCCGCAGAACAGGGCTGCCCGGACCTACAAAGCTGGGACAGCGGTTTCTACGGTGAAAAACTTCGCGAACAACGTTACAGCGTGGCTCAAGAAGCGCTGCGCGCTTACTTCCCGATCGACAAAGTGCTGGGCGGCCTGTTCGCTATCGTCCAGCGCCTGTACGGCATCGAGATCGCAGAGCTGAAAGGCTTCGACGCCTGGCACCCGGATGTTCGCCTGTTCGAAATCAAGGAAAACGGTCAGCACGTCGGTCGCTTCTTCTTTGACCTCTATGCTCGCGCCAACAAGCGTGGCGGTGCCTGGATGGACGGCGCCCGTGACCGTCGCCGCACCATCAGCGGCGTGCTGCAAAGCCCGGTGGCCAATCTGGTGTGCAATTTCACCCCGGCCGACAGCGGCAAACCCGCCCTGCTGACCCACGATGAAGTCACCACCCTGTTCCACGAATTCGGTCACGGCTTGCATCACCTGCTGACTCGCGTCGAACACGCTGGCGTGTCCGGTATCAACGGCGTGGCCTGGGATGCGGTCGAACTGCCAAGCCAGTTCATGGAAAACTGGTGCTGGGAGCCGGAAGGCCTGGCGCTGATCTCCGGTCACTACGAAACCGGTGAGCCGCTGCCACAAGACCTGCTGGAAAAGATGCTCGCGGCGAAGAACTTCCAGTCCGGCCTGATGATGGTGCGTCAGCTGGAGTTCTCGCTGTTCGACTTCGAATTGCACGCCACCCACGGCGATGGCCGCAGCGTGCTGCAAGTGCTCGAAGGCGTACGCGACGAGGTGTCCGTGATGCGTCCACCGGCCTACAACCGTTTCCCGAACAGCTTCGCCCACATCTTCGCCGGCGGTTACGCGGCGGGTTACTACAGCTACAAGTGGGCTGAAGTGCTGTCGGCCGACGCCTTCTCGAAGTTTGAAGAAGACGGCGTACTCAATGCCGAAACAGGTCGGGCGTTCCGCGAAGCGATCCTGGCGCGCGGCGGTTCTCAGGAACCCATGGTGCTGTTCGTCGACTTCCGTGGCCGTGCGCCATCGATTGACGCACTCTTGCGCCATAGCGGCCTGAGTGAGGACGCAGCAGCATGAGTGAGGGGCCTGTGATCACGAAAAAGCGCTTTATCGCCGGGGCGGTCTGTCCGGCATGCAGCGAGCCGGACAAGTTGATGATGTGGAACGAAGACGAAGTCCCGCATCGCGAATGCGTGGCCTGCGGTTATTCGGACACGCTCAATGAACAAGGCCTGTCGGTGCCCAAGGAATTGGGCACACGGGTCAATACTTCGGCGCTGAAGGTGCCGGACGCCAAGGTTCAGGCCGTGCAGTTCTTCCCGAACCCGAAGCTGAAGAAAAAGCCTGACGAGCAACACTGAGTCAGCACCACCTTCCACCCTTTGACGGGGTGGCAGGTGGTATCTATTTACCGCCCTTCTCCCGCGCTTCCTCCTTAGGCTGAATCCTTCAGTCCTATTCAAGGAAGACGCCATGCCTGATACCAATCCACTGTTACAGCGCTGGAACCTGCCACCCTGGCCGGACATCCGCGCCGAACATCTGGTCCCCGCCATCGACACCGTCATTGCTGACAACCGCCTGGCCATTGCCGGGATTGTCGCGAGCCAATCCGCGATCCCGACCTGGGACGATCTGGTACTGGCCGTTGATGAAACCGATGCGCGCCTCGAAGAGGTCATGGGCATTATCGAAACCCTTTCAACGGTGAAACATGAGGGCAAGACCTGGGACAAGGCGAGCGCCAAGTGCAGCGAGGCCATTGCGCAGTACAAGTCCGAAATGATGAGTAATCAGGCGCTGTTCCGCGCGTTTCAGCGGCTGGCGCAGAGTCCGGCCGCAGTGAATTACGACGAGCCGCGACAGGCCGTCTTGAACAAAATTCTGCGCAGGTTTCGCTTGTCCGGCATCGACTTGCCCATCGAACAACAGCAGACGCTGGCCCGGCTGAATCGCGACATCGGTGTGCTGCGAAGCTTGTTCCTGACCAACCTGGAACGCAGCAGCGCGGCCTGGAGCAAACGCATCGACGACGTCACGCAATTGAACGGTTTGTCCGCGGCGACGCTGGAGCGTCTGGCGCGCAACGCTCAACAGGCGGGGCATGAAGGCTGGCTGATGCGTCTGGACCAAGACACCTTCACTCGCGTCATGGCCTATGCCGAAGACCGCTCCCTGCGCGAAGAATACTTTGTCGCCTACTCCACCCGAGCGTCGGATCAAGGCCCGCACGACGGGCAATTCGATAATGGTCCGGTGCTGGAGCTGCTGTTGTCACTGCGCCACCAGAAAGCCAAATTGCTTGGGTATGAGAACTTCGCGCAACTGAGCCTGGTCACGGAAATGGCGGAGTCCACCGAGCAAGTCACCGGTTTCCTGCGCCAGCAAATCATCCAGGCGACACCGAGCTTCGAGAAGGATGCGCAGGAACTGAAGGCGTTTGCGCTTGAGCGCGGCATGACTGAAGTCCACCCTTGGGACCACGAGTTTCTCGCCGAACAATTACGCCAGCAACGTCTCGGAGGGGCGTTGAAAGACCTGAGAGCGTACTTTCCGCTGGACGGGACATTGCAGCGGCTCTGCCTGTTCAGCGAGCGAATGTTTGGCATCCAGATCGTCGAACAGCAGGTAATCAACCGCTGGCATGACAGCGTGCGCCTGTTTGAAATCAGCGAGCATGGCCTGGTGATCGGGCATATTTACATCGACCCTTTTCATCGGGATGAAGCGCCGGACTATGCCTGGACCGCCACGCGACGTAATCGACGGGTGGATGCCGAAGGTCAATTGACGCTGCCGATCGCTGTGCTTCATGGCAACTTCACGCCCGGCAATGCCGAGCATCCCTGCCTCCTCTCCCATCAGGACCTGCGCGTTTTGTTCCATGAGTTCGGCCATTGCCTGCAGCATGTTCTGACCCGCTCGCCTCACCATCGCCTGTCCGGTATTACCCAACTGGGACGCGATACGGCGGAGTTTTCGGGACAACTGTTCGAACAATGGTGCCTGTCTCGGGAGTTCCTGCTGTGGCTGGCCGCTCATTACCAGACCGGCGAGCGCCTGACCGAAGCCCGCGTCGACGCAGCGCTGGCAGCCATTCACGCCCAGACCAGTCGGCAAACCGCAGAGTTGCTAATGGCCGCATTGTTCGACTTCGAATTGCACCGCAGCCAAGGTGACAGCCGTAGCGTTGAGCAAATTTTCGACGATGTGCAGCGCGAAATTCCTCATCTGCAACTGCCGCCCCACAGTCGATTCGCCAACAGCTTCGATTACATGGTGACCGGATACGCGGCGTCGGTTTACGCCTATAAATGGTCGGGTGTACTGGCGACCGAAGCGTTCAAACGGTTTCAACAGGACTGGGTGTTCAACCCTCGAACCGGCAGGGCCTTTCGCGAAGCCTTTTTTTAACCGGGTGATTCGCGCTCACTGCTGGTAGCACTGGAAGAATTTCTCGGACGGCCGATTGCCGAGAATTTCTTCGCGCCTGCGCCAGTTGCCGCTGGCCGTTGAACCGAGGCTCATTCGACGTGGGCCGATTGGAACCAGTTCTTCATCGAGCAGGCAGCAAACGGGCTGGTGCTGCAATCGCCGTTGGCCAGAGCGGTCCGAAGCTTCTCGGCATCGGCCTGCATCATGTAACGCACACTGTCCTTGAAATGGTGGCTGTCACCAAAGCCGCCCTCGGTCATTTCGTTCAGAGCGTCTTCCTTGCTCCAGCCTTGCACCACCACGCGATACATCGCCGCCATCAGGCCGGTGCGGTCCGAACCGTGTTTGCAGTGCATGAGCACCAGCCCCCTGGATTCGGCGGTCTGGATGGCACGAAGGGCTTTGAGCACCTGCGCGTCATCCACGTGATTGGTGCGATAGGGCAGCTGCACCTGAGCAATGCCCGGTGTGGACAACCAGCTTGAATCTGTCTCGGGCAGAAAAGTGATGACGGTCGCGACGTTGAGTTTCTTCAACAACGGTACGGCACCGCTGTCGGGCAACGCACTGCGGTACAGTGTCGGGGACATCTGATAGAGGTTGTATTGCACCTCGACCGATTGAGCCCATTCCGCCGGGCGGGGTGGCGCGGTTTCATCTGCGCAGGCCACTGTCAGATTGAAAAGGGAAGCCAGCGACAACAGGAACGTCACAGGTAAAAGGCGCAATCGGGACATGATCGGACGACCGTGTGGGGAAAGGTGGTTAGATGCCACATAGTTTCAACACTGAGCAGTCAAAGTCCTGTGAGTCAGTTGTCAAAGAATCGTGAATTTAACCGTTCGCACCTGGCTTCGTCAGGGTAAGTAACGAGCAACAAAAAAGCGATACGGATTTCCGTATCGCTTTATTCAACGCTGATTAACGTACACTCACACCCCAACTTATAAGTTGCAGGTACCCGATAGTATTCAAGGATTGATGATTTTCGAATACGCTTTCGCCAGCGCAATCAGAACAGCCTTGTCCTGCGCGTCGATATCACCATCATCGTCCACATCAGGTGTGTTTCCCATGGTGAAGGTCACGCCGCCATCATTCGACACAGCCTCGCGGGAGGTCGAATCCAGCAGGGAGTATGTGGCGCTACGGTTTTCCGGGTCGTAACCTTCTTCTTTCAAAGCAAACTGCATAGACACCCGAACTTCTTTCGGACTAGAAATGGACGGGGTTAACAGTTGAAGAAAAACACCACGCTGATTGTAATTCGACATTAAACTAAATCCTTTTAATAGTGATAACACGACAACTTCGTGCGAAGCGCAATAATACCGATTGCTTATAACTAATCTACTTTCTATCTGTTTCTCATAATTACAAGGAACTCACTAGTAAGAGACAAATAGTCAATACTTGAAAAATTTCAGGCGCCGAACGGCACTGGCCTATTCGATTGAGGCCCTATACTGTATGAACATACAGCTAAAGGATCATGTCGATGGCTACTCCTCTGCCACCTCGCGGCCGCGGCACCGCAACCAACCCGCACAACCGCTTCGCACCGAATCGCTCGGTGGCCGAGGATGACGGCTGGTATCAGGAAGCGCCGATCACCCAGGGCACGGAAGTGCGCATCGAAACGGCGAAAACCATCATCACCCGCAACAACTCGCCGGACTTGCCCTTCGATCGCTCAATCAATCCCTACCGAGGCTGCGAGCACGGTTGCATCTACTGCTATGCGCGACCCAGCCATGCATATTGGGACATGTCACCGGGGCTCGACTTCGAAACCAAACTGATCGCGAAGACCAACGCCGCCGATGTGCTGGAAGAACAGCTGTCCAAGCACGGTTACCAATGTGCGCCGATCAACCTGGGTTCCAACACCGATCCTTATCAGCCGATCGAGCGCGAACACAAAATCACCCGCAAGACCCTTGAAGTGCTGCTGCGTTATCGCCATCCGGTGACCATCATTACCAAGGGCTCACTCATTCTTCGGGATCTGGACCTGCTGGCCGAACTCGCCGAGCAGAGGCTCGTGGCCGTGATGATCAGCCTCACCACTTTGGACGATGAACTCAAACGCATCCTCGAACCGCGCGCGGCGGCGCCCAAGGCCCGGCTGCGGGCGATCCGGGTGATGCGTGAAGCCGGGATCCCGGTGGGGGTGCTGTGTTCGCCGATGATTCCGATGATCAACGACAGCGAACTCGAAAGCCTGCTCGCCGAGGCGCATGCCGCCGGCGCCCAGAGCGCGGCCTATATGATGTTGCGTCTGCCGCTGGAAGTGGCGCCGCTGTTCGAAGAATGGCTGGCCGCCCACTATCCGCAACGTGCCGCGCATGTGTTGAGCCTGATCCGCCAGAGCCGTGGCGGAGAGCTCTACGACAGTCGGTTTGGCGCCCGGATGCGTGGTGAAGGGCCGTTTGCCGATCTGTTGGCGCAACGCTTTGCCAAAACCATCAAACGTTTGGGGCTCAATCATCGCGAAGGCTTTAATCTGGATTGCGACGCCTTCTGTCCGCCGGGTCGCCAGATGTCATTGATTTGAGGACAATTGGCCTATGGTTGAGTAGTGGGAAAAGCACTTGGCCATTAGGCTGGTCACGTTTTTTGTGACCTGGAACACACGTTCTAGAGCGCTTGATTCAGTTTGAGTTAAGTTTCGGCAGATACCTTGTTCATCGAGTGACTGACGGGTCGAGATTATCGACCTGGATGTTTTTTAAACAGCCACTGGCTTCACACCGGACAAAACGGGAAAATTCCCTGACTCCGCCAAAGAGGATGAATCATGAGTGACAAGGATAAACAGCCGTTGGCTGCGTCGGCTTCAGCCCAACCCGAGGCGGAAACCGCCGATGCAGCGCTGAAGCACATCGTTGACGGCTTTTTGCATTTTCATCACGAGGTTTTTCCCCAGCAGGAAGAACTCTTCAAAAAACTCGCCACGGCCCAAAGCCCGCGAGCGATGTTTATCGCCTGCGCCGACTCGCGCATTGTTCCTGAGCTGATTACCCAAAGCGCCCCCGGCGACCTGTTCGTGACCCGTAACGTCGGCAACGTTGTGCCGCCTTATGGGCAGATGAACGGCGGTGTTTCCACGGCCATCGAATACGCGGTCCTGGCCCTCGGCGTACAGCACATCATCATTTGCGGACATTCCGACTGTGGCGCGATGCGCGCCGTGCTCAACCCGCAAAGCCTGGAAAAAATGCCCACGGTCAAAGCCTGGCTGCGTCATGCGGAAGTGGCAAAAACCATGGTCCAGGAAAACTGCCATTGCGCTGACGAAAGCGAAAGCATGCACGTCCTCACCGAAGAGAATGTGATCGCTCAGCTGCAGCATCTGCGCACGCACCCTTCCGTGGCCTCGCGCATGGCCAACGGTCAGCTGTTTATTCATGGTTGGATCTACAACATCGAAACCAGCGAAATCAGAGCTTACGACGCCGACAAAGGGTGTTTCCTGCCGCTTGATGGCAGCCATCCGATTCCGGTGGCGACGCCTAAAGCGCGCTTCTAAATCCTCCTAAATCCTTGTGTGTTTTAGCCGGGGCTGCTGATCAAGCAGCCTGGCTTTGCCACGCCTGAAGAAAACGTCGGGAGAGTCACCATGCGTGCTGCTCAACTTAAAGCTGTTCTGCCACGGGAGCTGCTGGCTTCCGTGGTTGTGTTTCTGGTCGCCCTGCCCTTGTGCATGGGCATCGCCATCGCCTCGGGTCTGCCACCGGCCAAAGGTTTGATCACGGGGATCATCGGTGGTCTGGTGGTGGGCTGGCTTGCCGGGTCACCGCTGCAAGTCAGTGGCCCGGCGGCGGGCCTGGCGGTTCTGGTGTTCGAACTGGTGCGCCAGCATGGCATCGCCATGCTCGGGCCCATCCTGCTGCTGGCGGGTTTTCTGCAACTGATGGCTGGGCGCTTCAAGCTGGGTTGCTGGTTTCGGGTGACGGCGCCAGCGGTGGTGTACGGCATGCTCGCCGGGATTGGCGTGTTGATCGTGCTCTCACAGGTGCATGTGATGCTCGACGCCGTGCCCAAGCCTTCCGGGCTGGATAACCTGGCGGCCTTCCCGGCTGCCGTCATCCAGGCCCTGCCTTCCCTTGGCTGGCAAGCCGGTTTACTGGGGCTGTCGACGATTGCGGTGATGTGGCTGTGGGAGAAATTCCGTCCCCATTCCCTGCGCTTCATTCCCGGCGCGTTGCTTGGCGTAGGCCTGGCGACGGTCGCGAGCCTGATGCTCGCCTTGCAGGTCAAACGCGTGGAAGTTCCAGCCAACCTGGCGGAGGCCATCGACTGGCTGAAGCCTGCCGACTTGCTCAATCTGGCCGACCCGACGTTATTGATCGCCGCTTTCGCCGTAGCCTTCATCGCCAGCGCTGAAACCTTGCTTTCGGCAGCAGCGGTGGACCGCATGCACAGTGGCCAGCGTTCCGACTTTGATCGGGAATTGTCGGCCCAAGGTGTCGGCAACATGCTCTGCGGTCTGCTGGGTGCGCTGCCCATGACCGGCGTGATCGTGCGCAGTTCGGCCAACGTCCAGGCTGGCGCCACCACGCGCATGTCGGCGATCTTCCACGGTCTGTGGCTGCTGGCGTTCGTGTTGCTGCTGTCCAGCGTACTGCAAAGCATTCCGGTGGCGAGCCTGGCGGGCGTGCTGGTGTACACCGGTTTCAAACTGGTCGACCTCAAGGCCTTCCGCGGTCTGGGCCGTTATGGCCGGATGCCGATGTTCACTTACGCGGCGACAGCGCTGGCTATCATCTTCACCGATCTGCTGACCGGCGTGCTGATTGGCTTCGGACTGACGTTGGCCAAACTGGCCTGGAAGGCTTCACGGCTGAAAATCAGCCTGATCGACCTGCCAGCTGAAGGAGAGATGGAGTTGCGACTGACGGGGGCCGCGACCTTTCTCAAGGTGCCGGCGCTGACCCAGGTGCTGGGGACCATTCCCGCAGGCGCGACGGTGCATGTGCCGCTCAACAATCTGAGCTACATCGATCATTCGTGTCTGGAATTGTTCGAGGAATGGGGCCGGGCCAATGCAGCCAAGGGTTCGAAGCTGCTGATTGAGGCGCGGGGGTTGAAGCGCAGGTTGGAAGGGCGGTTGCGCACGACCACCGGAGTAGGTTCAGCCGCGTAGAAAACAGTGTGGGAGCGAGCCTGCTCGCGATAGCGGTGTGTCATTCAACATTAATGTCGACTGATGCACCGCTATCGCGAGCAGGCTCGCTCCCACAGGGATGGTGTCGATTCCAAAGAATCAGGCAGCCGGCTGATCCAGCTCCAGCCCTACACCCAACTGGCGCGACAGGCACGGCCAGCGTTTCCACGCAGCGCCGGTGTCCGGGCTGTTGAGTTTTTCGCGGTAGGCCTCCACGGACTCCAGCGCGAAACTGTCTTCATTAAGCATCTCGTCCACCGCGTGATGCACCGCCTCATCCAGTTGATTGGCAAATTCCTCGCCGATCAGTTGGTGGGCTATCAGGTTGGCAACAGTCATGTCCAAGGGGATCAGTGGCTGGCCAAAATGCTTGATGTACAGGTCATTGACCTCTTCCACCAACCGATGCGCCAGATAGGCTTCGTCCAGCAGGCTGTCCAGGCCGACATGACCGGCCATGATTGCCGGCGGCTGGAGGAAGAACTGCTCGGCGATGTTCAGCACCGGCTTGATCTGTGATTCGATGCCCGCTTCCCTGGCGACTTCATTGGCTGCGTCCAGCAGGTCTGGCACTTGCTCTATATACGCGGCCACAAAACGCGTCATCACGCCATTGGCGTCGACATCCGGCAATTGGATGGCGGAGTGAAGGTGTGGCAATTGGGTTTCAAGCTGACGAGTCAGCAGGCCGGTCTCGGCCTCATGTTGTTGGGCTTTTTGGATCTGCTCGCGCAATGCGGCGGTGTTCATGAAAACTCCAGGAAACAAAGGCAATGAAATAGGGAAGACATAACTTAGCTGGCTTATGAAAAATGCTAAGACGCATTTGTCATAATTGTTTCATCCTTGAGACGCCTCCGTTATATCGATTTGCCACCACTCGTCTGCATCCTTCTCCATTCGTGACCTTGAACACAAGCCCCAGCTGTTTCAGATCATTTACGCCATCACATTGCGAGGTAGCAGTCGCTGTCTATACTCGGGTGGGAATGGAGTTAGCTGATGACGCCCGACTGCACACGCAGCAAGGCTCGGCGATTCAAGTTTCGTAGTCTGAAAAAGCCGCTCCCTTGCCGCAGGTGAAAGCCGGCGGGATAACAAGAACGATAAGGGGAACCCGCAATGATGCGACATCCACATGTCTGGATGGGCCTCCTGTTGTGGTCGATTTTCAGTCAGGCGCAAGCCGCCTGGACTGTGAATATGGCGCCGGGAGCGACTGAAATCAGTCACGCAGTATTTGACCTGCACATGACCATTTTCTGGATCTGTGTAGTGATCGGCATCATCGTCTTCGGCGCCATGTTCTGGTCGATGATGGTCCACCGCCGCTCCACAGGGCAGGTGGCCGCAAAATTTCATGAAAGCACCACCGTTGAAATCCTCTGGACCATCGTGCCCTTCCTGATCCTGGTGGCCATGGCGGTTCCTGCGACGGCAACCCTGATCAAGATGTACGACGCCAGTGAGCCGGATATCGATATCCAGGTCACCGGTTATCAGTGGAAGTGGCACTACAAATACCTGGGCCAGGACGTCGAGTTCTTCAGCAACCTGACGACCCCCGCCGATCAGATCCACAACAAGGAAACCAAGGGCGAGCATTACTTGCTCGAGGTCGACAAGCCTTTAGTGCTGCCGATTGGCGCCAAGGTGCGTTTCCTCGTCACGTCCGCCGACGTTATCCACTCCTGGTGGGTGCCGGCCTTTGCGGTCAAGCGCGATGCGATTCCCGGGTTCGTCAACGAAGCCTGGACCCGCGTCGACAAGCCCGGCATCTACCGTGGCCAGTGCGCCGAATTGTGCGGCAAGGACCACGGCTTCATGCCAATCGTGGTCGAGGTCAAGGAAAAGGCCGATTACGAAAAATGGCTGGCCGAGCGCAAAGCCGAAGCCCTGCAGCTTAAAGAGCTGACCAGCAAGGAATGGACCCTCGAGGAGCTCAAGGAGCGCGGCGACAAGGTCTATCACACCACGTGCGTAGCCTGTCACCAGGCCGAAGGTCAAGGCTTGCCGCCGATGTTCCCGGCACTCAAGGGCTCGAAAATCGCTACCGGCCCGATCAAGGATCACCTGAGCATTGTCTTCCACGGCAAGCCTGGCACCTCTATGGCGGCGTTCGGCAAGCAGCTCTCGGAAGTCGATATCGCAGCGGTCGTGACCTACGAACGTAACGCCTGGGGCAACAACAAAGGCGACATGGTCACTCCTAAAGAAGTGCTGGAGCTGAAACAGGCGGAAAGCAAATGACCCGGTCTATTGCGCAACCAAGGAACCGGTCGGGGCAGCGCGCCCCGGCCTGCCCAGCCCATCTGTTTGCAGGAGACAAGCCATGAGCGCCGTCATCGATGACCATGGTCATGCCGACCACGCCCACGGTCCCGCCAAAGGCCTGATGCGGTGGGTGCTGACCACCAACCACAAGGACATCGGCACGCTGTACCTGTGGTTTGCGTTCTCCATGTTCTTGCTCGGCGGTTCGTTCGCGATGGTGATTCGCGCCGAACTGTTCCAGCCGGGCCTGCAGATCGTCCAGCCGGAATTCTTCAACCAGATGACCACCATGCACGGTCTGGTCATGGTCTTCGGTGCGGTGATGCCGGCTTTCGTCGGCCTCGCCAACTGGATGATCCCGTTGATGATCGGCGCGCCGGACATGGCACTGCCACGGATGAACAACTTCAGCTTCTGGCTGCTGCCGGCGGCGTTCATCCTGCTAGTGTCGACCCTGTTCACCCCCGGGGGCGGACCGAACTTCGGCTGGACGTTCTACGCCCCGCTGTCGACGACCTACGCGCCGGAAAGCGTGACGTTCTTCATCTTTGCCATCCACTTGATGGGGATCAGTTCGATCATGGGCGCGATCAACGTGATCGCCACCATTCTCAACCTGCGTGCCCCCGGCATGACGCTGATGAAAATGCCGCTGTTCGTCTGGACCTGGCTGATTACCGCGTTCCTGCTGATCGCAGTGATGCCGGTACTGGCCGGCTGCGTGACGATGATGCTGATGGACATCCACTTCGGCACCAGTTTCTTCAGTGCCGCCGGTGGCGGTGACCCGGTGTTGTTCCAGCACGTGTTCTGGTTCTTCGGTCACCCCGAGGTGTACATCATGATCCTGCCGGCCTTCGGTGCCGTCAGCTCGATCATTCCAGCCTTTTCGCGCAAGCCGCTGTTTGGCTACACCTCGATGGTCTATGCCACGGCCAGTATTGCCTTCCTGTCATTCATCGTCTGGGCGCACCACATGTTCGTGGTCGGCATTCCGCTGGTGGGCGAGCTGTTCTTCATGTACGCCACGCTGCTGATCGCGGTGCCAACGGGCGTGAAGGTGTTCAACTGGGCCAGCACCATGTGGCAGGGCTCGCTGACCTTCGAGACGCCGATGCTGTTCGCGGTGGCGTTCGTGATCCTGTTCTCCATCGGCGGCTTCTCCGGACTGATGCTGGCCATCGCACCGGCGGACTTCCAGTACCAGGACACGTATTTTGTGGTAGCGCACTTCCACTACGTACTGGTGCCGGGGGCGATCTTCGGGATCTTCGCCTCGGCCTACTACTGGCTGCCGAAATGGACCGGCCACATGTACGACGAAACCCTCGGCAAGCTGCACTTCTGGCTCTCGTTCATCGGCATGAACATGGCGTTCTTCCCGATGCACTTCGTGGGGCTGGCGGGCATGCCGCGGCGGATTCCCGACTACAACCTGCAATTCGCCGACTTCAACATGGTGTCGTCGATCGGCGCATTCATGTTCGGCGCCACGCAGATCTTCTTCCTGTTCATCGTGATCAAGACCATTCGCGGCGGCGAGCCAGCACCGGCCAAACCATGGGATGGCGCGGAAGGCCTGGAATGGAGCGTCCCGTCACCGGCGCCGTATCACACCTTCACCACACCGCCGGAAGTGAAATGAACAGCCTTGCCTTTGTGGAAGCGAGCTTGTGTGGCGAGGGAGCTTGCTCCCGCTCGGCTGCGAAGCAGACGCCAAGCTTTTGGGGCCGCTTCGCGACCCAGCGGGAGCAAGCTCCCTCGCCACAAAGGCCCGCTCCTATCGGGTTATGCGTAGAGGCTGGAAATCATGGCTGACTCGATTTCGATGAAGAAGCTGGTCACCCGCCTGCTGTTGGTGGTGGTGGCGATGTTTGTCTTCGGTTTTGCCCTGGTGCCGATCTACGACGTGATGTGCAAGGCGTTCGGCATCAATGGCAAGACCTCCGGGCAGTACGAAGGCGAGCAGACGGTCGACACGTCGCGGCAGGTGCGCGTGCAGTTCCTGTCGACCAATGCCGCCGACATGTCCTGGGATTTCTATCCCAAGAGTGACGAGCTGACGGCCAACCCGGGGGCGGTGAACGAGATGATTTTCATCGCGCACAACCCGACCGATCGCCCGATGAGCGCCCAGGCGGTGCCGAGCATCGCGCCGAGCAATGCTGCGGCGTACTTCCACAAGACCGAATGTTTCTGCTTTACCCAGCAAGTGCTGCAGCCCGGTCAACGGATCGAGATGCCGGTACGTTTCATCGTTGACCGAGACATGCCCAAGGAAGTGAAGCACCTGACGCTGTCCTACACGCTGTTCGATATCACCGCCCGACATCCCCCGGTGGCTGTAAACACTGGCGGCTGAGCGTGCCCGATAAGGAGAACAATAAATGGCAACTCATGAACACTATTACGTACCGGCCCAGAGCAAATGGCCGATCATCGCCACCGTCGGTATGTTCGTCACCGTGTTCGGCCTGGCTACCTGGTTCAACGACCTGAAAGCTGCGCGCCCCGAATCCCACGGCCCGCTGATCTTTTTCGTCGGCGGCCTGCTGCTGGCCTACATGCTGTTCGGCTGGTTCGGGACGGTGATCAAGGAAAGTCGTCAGGGGTTGTACAGCGCGCAGATGGATCGCTCGTTCCGCTGGGGCATGAGCTGGTTCATCTTCTCGGAGGTGATGTTCTTCATCGCCTTCTTCGGTGCATTGTTTTATGTGCGCAACATCACTGGCCCATCGCTGGGCGGTGACGGTGCCAAAGGCCTCGCCCACATGCTGTGGCCGAACTTCGAGTTCGTCTGGCCGCTGCTGAACAACCCGGACCCGAAACTCTTCCCGGCACCCAAGGACGTCATCAGTCCCTGGGGCCTGCCGCTGCTCAATACCGTATTGCTGGTGAGTTCCAGCGTCACCATTACCATCGCCCACCACGCCTTGAAAAAGGGCCATCGCGGTGCACTGAAAATCTGGCTGGCGATTACTGTCTTGCTCGGCTGTGCATTCCTCGGTTTTCAGGCCGAAGAATACATCCACGCCTATCAGGAACTGGGCCTGACCCTGGGTTCCGGCATCTACGGCGCAACATTCTTCATGCTCACCGGGTTCCACGGCGCCCACGTGACCATGGGCACCATCATTCTGTTTGTGATGCTGATGCGGGTCCTGCGCGGGCACTTCGATAACGAGCACCAGTTCGGCTTCGAGGCGGCGAGTTGGTATTGGCACTTCGTGGACGTGGTGTGGATCGGGCTGTTCGTTTTCGTCTACGTGCTCTGAGGCTTTACCAAGGCGCAGTAGAAACCAGCTGGCCGCTGAAAAAACCCCAGGCAATCAAGCCGACGGTTATAGCGGCCAGGGCAACACGAACACTCAAGGCAATGACGAGGCGGTTCGAGCTGCTGTCGTCCTTGACCAGAAAAAACAGGCCGCTGAACAGGCTGACAACCGTGGCAATCAGCATCAGGACGATGGCTGCTTTGAGCATGGTGAGACTCCGGGGGAAAGGCGATGCACTTGAGTATAGCTATCGCAACCAGCGACTTTCTGGCGGCGCCATGAAGCGCTTCCGGCCGGGCATCGTGCCGACCCTCGTGGTCGCGTTACTGCTGCCCATGCTGGTGTCACTGGGGTTCTGGCAATTGAGCCGGGGCGCGGAGAAAAGCGCGCTGCTGCAAAGCTACACCGAGCGCCGCGCGGCGGATCCGATGGCCAGTACCGAGCTGCAACACACCGAGGATCCAACCTTTCGCCGGGTTCGAATTCACGGCCAGTTCGATGCCGCGCACAGCCTGCTGCTGGATAACCGCCAGCGCGACGGCAAGGTTGGCGTCGAACTGCTGCAACCGTTTCAGGATCAGGCGACCGGGCTCTGGCTGCTGGTCAATCGCGGCTGGCTGCCGTGGCCGGACCGGCGCACCCCGCCCCAATTCACCACCCCGACTCAGGCCTTGAGCCTGGATGCCTGGGTCTACGTCTCCCCCGGCGCCACTTTCCAATTGCACGCCGATCCGAGCACCACCACCTGGCCACAACTGATCACCGCCGTCGAACCGGCCAAGCTGTGGACAGCGCTCGATCGTGACGGTTTTGCCTACGAATTACGCGCAGAAACCGGCCCCGCGTCCTACCAGGCCGATTGGCCGGTGGTGGCCATGGGGCCGGAAAAACATATCGCTTATGCCGTGCAGTGGTTCGCCATGTCGATCGCCCTGTTCGGCCTTTATCTCTATCTCGGCTGGCACAACGCAAAGGAGAAACACCATGGGAGCGGCCATGAATCCACCCAGCATGTCTGAGGCGAAAACGCCGGCGAGTCGGCGCAAGGGTCGCTTGCAGTTGCTGCTGATCCTGCTTGGGGTGATCGGTCCGATGATCCTCGCCACCGGCATGTACAAATTGCAGTTCTGGGTGCCGGAGGGCCGCAGTTATCACGGCGAGCTGATCGGCAACGGCCAGACCCGCGCCGACCTTGGCGTGCAGGCGCAGGAGGAGCGTTGGCAATTGCTGGTCACGGCGCCCAAGGAGTGTTCGGTGGACTGTCAGCAACTGGTTTATCTGGCTCGGCAGATCCAGATCGGCCTCGGCCGCGATGCCGGGCGCGCCAGTCACGCGTTGGCTGCGGCGCAACCGCTAAGCAGTGATTACGACGCCAAGCTGACCCGCGAATACCCGCAACTGCAACGCTACCCAATGGACCTGACCACGTTCACCAAAACAGCGGGAGACAAGACCGCGCCGCAACTGTGGATCATCGACCCGCACGGCAATCTGGTGCTGCGTTATGACCCGACGGTGAAGGGTAAGGACTTGCTCAACGACCTTCGGCATCTGCTGAAACTGTCGAACATCGGATAAGGGCATCGTCATGGCCAAACCTGGATTTCGCCTCGCGCTGTTTGCCACCTTGCTGGCACTGATTGTGGTGTTGCTCGGCGCCTATACCCGCCTGACCCACGCCGGCCTCGGTTGCCCGGACTGGCCCGGTTGCTACGGCTTTATCAGCGTGCCGAAAAGCGAAGCCCAATTGGCCCATGCCGAATTGCATTTTCCCGATGCGCCCGTTGAAGCCCACAAAGGCTGGAACGAGATGGTCCACCGCTATTTCGCCGGCACGCTCGGCCTTTTGATCTCGGTGCTGGCCGGTCGTGCCTGGGTGCATCGCCGTCATCCGGGGCAACCGGTGAAGTTGCCGTTGTTTCTGCTGGCGGTGGTGATCGCCCAAGCGGCGTTCGGCATGTGGACGGTGACGCTCAAGCTCTGGCCGCAAGTGGTGACCGGGCATCTGCTCGGCGGTTTTGCGACCTTGAGCCTGCTGTTTTTGCTGACGTTGCGCCTGTCCGGCGTACTGCCGGCGCTGACCGTGCCCCGACGTTTGCAGCACTGGGCGACGGCCGGGTTGCTGCTGGTGATCCTGCAAATTGCCCTCGGTGGCTGGGTCAGTTCCAACTATGCGGCGGTGGCTTGCATCGACTTTCCGACCTGCCACGGGCAATGGCTGCCGCCGGCTGATTTCGCCAACGGTTTTCACCTGACTCAACACATCGGCCCCAATTACCTCGGCGGGCAACTGGACAGTGATGCACGCACGGCGATTCATCTGACTCACCGTATCGGCGCGATGCTGGTGACGCTGGCGTTGCTGGGGCTGGCCTGGCAATTGAAAGTAGTCGGTATGACGCGTCTGGCGGGGCTGGTGCTGATCGCCCTCGCGGCTCAGATCACCCTGGGCATCAGCAACGTGATTTTTCACCTGCCGCTGCCCGTCGCCGTCGCTCACAACGCCGGCGGCGCAGCACTGTTGCTGACGATGGTACTGGTCAATTATCACGCGCGAACCAGCCTGGTTCGGGTCAAACAGCAATCCCCTGCGCGCTGGCGGTTCAGCCCGCGCAAACACTCAGCCGGGCCCATAACAATAAAAGGAGAGATGCCATGGCGACTCTGATCGGCGAACGTCACAGTCAGGCAATCTGGCGCGACTATCTGGAGCTGACCAAGCCAAAAGTGGTGGTGCTGATGCTCATCACTTCGCTGGTCGGCATGTTCCTCGCGACCCGCGCCGGAGTGCCGTGGACGGTGCTGGTGTTCGGCAACCTGGGGATTGCGTTGTGTGCCGGGGGTGCGGCGGCGGTGAATCATGTGGTGGACCGGCGCATCGATGCGGTGATGGCCCGAACCCACAAACGTCCCTTGGCCGAAGGCCGGGTGTCTCCGGCGGCGGCGCTGACGTTTGCCCTGGTCCTGGCGGTGCTGGGGCAAGCCGTGCTGCTGGCCTTCACCAACGCGCTGACGGCCTGGCTGACCCTCGCGTCCTTGCTCGGTTATGCGGTGGTCTATACCGGTTTCCTGAAACGTGCGACGCCGCAGAACATTGTCATCGGTGGCCTCGCCGGTGCTGCTCCGCCGCTGCTCGGCTGGACCGCTGCCACCGGTCATATCAGCGCCGAGCCCTTGCTGCTGGTGCTGATCATCTTCGCCTGGACCCCGCCGCACTTCTGGGCGCTGGCCATTCACCGCAAAGAGGAATACGCCAAGGCCGACATTCCGATGCTGCCGGTGACCCATGGCGAGCACTACACCAAGGTCCACATCCTGCTTTATACCTTTGCGCTGCTGGCCGTGAGCCTGATGCCGTACGTGATTCACATGAGCGGCATGCTCTACCTGATTTGCGCCCTGGGACTGGGCGCAAGGTTTCTACAATGGGCCGTGGTGCTGTACCGTGGCACTCGGCCGCACGCGGCGATCAACACCTTCAAGTACTCTATTTACTACTTGTTCCTGCTGTTTATCGCGCTGCTCGTTGACCACTACTTATTGTTGAACCTATGACTCGAACTCAGAAAACCGTCTTCATCCTCGTCGCCCTGATCGCGCTGGTTATGGGCCTGACCATCAACAAAGTGCTGTCGGGCAAAGGCGAGGGCGATCCGACGGCGTTGATCGACGCCGGGATCATTTTGCTGCCGCAAAGCCGCAACCTGCCAAACGTGACGATGACCGATCAGGACGGCAAACCAGTGGCGGTCAACGAGCTGAAAGACAAGTGGTCGCTGCTGTTCTTCGGCTACACCTTCTGCCCGGACATTTGCCCGACCACCCTCGCCCAACTGCGTCAGATCAAGAGCGAACTGCCGCCAGAGGCTGTGGCCAAGTTGCAGATCATTCTGGTCAGCGTCGACCCGAATCGCGATACGCCCCAGCAGCTCAAGCAATACCTGGGCTACTTCGATCCGCAGTTCCAAGGCCTGACGGCGGCGTCGGTTGAAGACATTCAGAAACTGGCCAACGCGGTGAGTATTCCGTTCATTCCGGCGGACACCAGCAAGCCGAATTACACAGTTGATCACAGCGGCAACCTCGCGGTGATCGGGCCTGACGGGACACAGCGCGGGTTCATTCGCGCGCCGTTGAACAACCAGAAACTGGTGGCACAATTGCCGGTGATGCTCAGCCGCAAATAAACACCACAAACCCTGTGGGAGCGAGCCTGCTCGCGATGGGGCCGGTACATTCAACATTTGTGTCAAGGCTTATACCGCTATCGCGAGCAGGCTCGCTCCCACAGGGGCGGTGTTTCGGGCATAAAAAAATGGGGCGCATTCAATGCGCCCCATTTTTGTTAATGCGTTAAATCAGAACGCCGGCAATACCGCGCCTTTGTACTTCTCGAGAATGAAAGCTTTCACTTCCGGGCTGTGCAGGGCAGCAATCAGTTTCTTCATGTCTTCGCTGTCCTTGTCGTCCGGGCGGGCAACGAGGATGTTCACGTAAGGCGAGTCGTTGCCTTCGATGACCAGCGCGTCCTTGGACGGATCAAGCTTGGCTTCCAGCGCGTAGTTGGTGTTGATCAGCGCCAGGTCGACCTGGGTCAGCACACGCGGGATGGTCGCGGCTTCCAGTTCGCGGAACTTCAGGTCCTTGGTGTTCTCGGTGATGTCCTTGACCGTCGAGAGGATGTTGTTCGAATCCTTCAACTTGATCAGACCCGCCTTGGCCAGCAGCAACAGCGCACGGCCGCCGTTGGTGGCGTCGTTCGGGATCACCACGTTGGCGCCGCCTGGCAGCTCGGTCAGTGCTTTGTACTTGCTGGAGTAAGCGCCCAGCGGTTCCAGGTGTACGCCGGCAACGGCGACCAGGTTGGTGCCCTTCGCCTTGTTGAACTCATCAAGGTACGGCTGGTGCTGGAAGAAGTTGGCGTCCAGGCGTTTTTCGGCAACCTGCACATTCGGCTGGATGTAGTCGGTGAAGACTTTGACCTTCAGGTCCACGCCTTCTTTGGCGAGGGCCGGTTTCACGAATTCGAGGATTTCTGCGTGCGGGACCGGGGTGGCTGCAACGGTCAGGGTGTCCGCGTGAGCGGAAAACGCTGCAACGGCTGCGAACGCGACGAGTAGTTTTTTCATTCAGCTAACTCCATGTGAGGCGCCTGTCTGCGGCGCCTGCCAGCGAATGGCCGGCTCATTGATCATTTACGTGAGAAGTGTACGACCAGCTTGTCGCCGACGGTTTGCAGCACTTGCACCAGCACCAGCAGCAACATCACGGTCACGACCATCACGTCAGGCTGGAAACGCTGATAACCGAAACGGATCGCCAGGTCGCCCAGACCACCCGCGCCAACCACACCGGCCATTGCCGTGTAGGACACCAGTGTAATGGCTGTCACCGTAATCGCCGCGAAGATGCCCGGGCGGGCTTCCGGCAGCAAGGCATTGGTGATGATCTGCCGGGTCGTGGCGCCCATGGCCTGGGTGGCCTCGATGATGCCGCGATCCACTTCACGCAAGGCGGTTTCCACCAGTCGCGCGAAGAAAGGCGTAGCGCCAATCACCAGCGGCGGAATCGCACCGGCAACCCCAAGGGACGTGCCGGTGATCAGCACGGTGAACGGGATCATCACGATCAGCAGGATGATGAACGGCAGCGAACGCAGGATGTTCACCATCAGCGACAGCATCGCGTAGACGCCTTTGGCTTCCAGCAACTGACGCGGGCTGCACAGGAACAACAGCACGCCCAACGGCAGGCCAAGCAACACGGTGAACAGCAACGAACCGAAAAGCATCAGCAAGGTATCGCCGGTGGCCAGCCAGATTTCGTACCAGTCGATGTTGACGAAGAAACTTGTCAGGATTTCCATCAGCGCAGGACCTCCATGTGGACGTCAGCCGCGGTGAAGTGAGCAAACGCCGCCTCCATGTCGCCACCGGTGACGGCAAGGGTCAGTTGCCCGTAAGGGATGTCTTTGATGCGGTCGATACGACCGGCCAGGATGCTGTAGTCCACACCCGTTTCCCGAGCGACGGTACCCAACAACGGCGCGTAGGTCGCTTCGCCCTGAAACGTCAGACGCACGATGCGGCCCGGCACGTGAGAGAAGTCGTCACGCTGTTCGCTTTCGTCGATCTGTTCGTCTTCTTGTACGAAACGTTTGGTGGTCGGGTGCTTGGGATGCAGAAACACCTCGGCCACCGAACCTTGCTCGACGATCACACCCGCGTCCATCACTGCCACCTGGTCGCAAACCCGGCGGATCACGTCCATCTCGTGGGTAATCAGGACGATGGTCAGTTTCAGCTCGCGGTTGATCTCGGCCAGCAATTGCAGGACCGACGCCGTGGTCTGCGGGTCGAGGGCGCTGGTGGCTTCGTCGCACAGAAGGATTTTCGGCTTGGTCGCCAGGGCGCGGGCAATGCCGACGCGTTGCTTCTGGCCGCCGGACAACTGCGCCGGGTACTTTTTGGCGTGGTCGGACAGGCCGACCCGCGCCAACAACTCGGCGACACGCTGGTCGATTTCACTGCGCGACAGCTCACCGGCCAGGGTCAGCGGCAGCGCGACGTTGTCGGCCACGGTCTTGGACGCCAGCAGGTTGAAGTGCTGGAAAATCATCCCGACCTGTTGGCGGAAGCGTCGCAGGCTGTTGGCGTCGAGCGCGGTGACTTCTTCGCCGTCGACGATGATCTTGCCGCCGCTGGACTCTTCCAGGCGATTGATCAGACGCAACAGGGTACTTTTTCCCGCACCGGAATGGCCGATCAGGCCGAAGACCTGACCGTTCTCAATCGTCAGACTGGTCGGGTGCAGGGCGGGGATATCCTTACCGGCGACGCGGTAGGTTTTGTGGACGTTTTGAAACTCGATCACGTAGCGAACCTTGTGGGGCGCGTTGGAAAAGGATCAGCGGTTAGCCGGGCGCGCATTTTAGCCTGTCCGTATAGAGGTTATTAGCATTTATTCCGCATTCAACCTTCCATTTGGCAATAACGCGATAGAAGGTTAGAAAAAAGGAACGGCTAAAAAGCTCGCCAGTCACTAATAAGGCAACTCGAAAACGCCCCCGGTGCCGTGCCTGGGGAATGCATATAAGTCCTGGCTACGGGATCGCAACGAGGAGTTTACGACTGATGAGCACTAAAAAGCCTGCCGCACCCAAAAGCGCACTGGCCGGGACCGATACCCTGGACCGCGGCAACACCAATACCAAGCTGGAAAGCCTGGAAAAATTCCGCTCCGACGCCACCGAGCAAGCCCTGCGCACCAATCAGGGCGTGAAGGTTTCGGACAACCAGAACACCTTGAAGGTGGGCGCTCGCGGGCCGTCGCTGCTGGAAGACTTCATCATGCGTGAAAAAATCACGCACTTTGACCATGAGCGAATCCCGGAGCGCATCGTTCACGCCCGCGGTACCGGCGCCCATGGATTCTTCCAGGCCTACGAGAATCATTCGGTACTGACCAAGGCCGGTTTCCTACAGGATCCGGGCAAGAAAACCCCGGTGTTCGTGCGATTTTCCACGGTACAGGGCCCGCGTGGGTCGGGCGATACCGTGCGGGACGTACGCGGTTTCGCTGTGAAGTTCTTCACCGACGAAGGCAACTTCGACCTGGTGGGCAACAACATGCCGGTGTTTTTCATTCAAGACGCGATCAAGTTCCCTGACTTTGTGCATGCGGTAAAACCGGAGCCACATAACGAAATCCCTACCGGCGGCTCGGCTCACGACACCTTTTGGGACTTCGTTTCGTTGGTGCCGGAATCCGCGCACATGGTGATCTGGGCCATGTCCGACCGGGCGATCCCGAAAAGCCTGCGCAGCATGCAAGGCTTCGGCGTGCACACCTTTCGCTTAATCAACGCCGAAGGTAAGTCGCGCTTCGTCAAATTCCATTGGCGCCCTACTGCCGGCACGTGCTCGCTGGTGTGGGATGAAGCGCAGAAGCTCGCTGGCAAAGATACCGACTTTCACCGTCGCGATCTTTGGGAGTCGATCGAGATGGGCGACTACCCGGAATGGGAGTTGGGCGTACAGGTCATCGAGGAAGAAAACGAACATAATTTCGACTTCGATATCCTCGACCCGACCAAACTGATCCCGGAAGAGCTGGTACCGATCACCCCGTTGGGCAAAATGACCCTCAACCGCAACCCCGACAACTTCTTCGCCGAAACCGAGCAGGTAGCGTTCTGCCCGGGCCATATCGTGCCGGGCATCGACTTCTCCAACGATCCTTTGCTGCAGGGTCGACTGTTTTCCTACACCGATACGCAGATCAGCCGACTGGGCGGGCCGAACTTTCACGAGATCCCGATCAACCGTCCCGTAGCACCGTTCCATAACGGCCAACGGGATGCGTTGCATCGCACCACCATCGACAAGGGGCGCGCGTCCTACGAACCGAATTCCATCGATGGCGGCTGGCCGAAAGAAACGCCGCCCGCTGCGCAGGACGGTGGATTCGAGAGCTACCCTGAGCGTATCGACGCCAACAAAATTCGCCAGCGCAGCGAGTCGTTCAGCGATCATTTCTCCCAGGCACGGCTGTTTTTCCACAGCATGAGCAAGCACGAGCAGGAACACATCATCTCAGCCTACAGCTTTGAGCTGGGCAAGGTTGAGCGTGAGTTCATCCGTGCGCGTCAGGTGAATGAGATCCTGGCCAATATCGACCTGGAACTGGCCAAACGCGTAGCGCAGAACCTCGGCTTGCCGGCGCCGAAGGCTGGCACCGTCGACGTGCGTAAAACTTCCCTGGACCGCTCGCCGGCATTGAGCCAGGCCAACCTGCTTCCGGCGGATATCAAAACCCGGAAAGTGGCGATTCTGGCGGCCAACGGAGTCGATGGTGCTGCGATTGATGCAATGAAGAAGGCGCTGAAGGCCGAGGGCGCGCACGCCAAGTTGCTCGGCCCGACTTCCGCGCCTGTGACCACCGCCGATGGCAAAACTCTGCCGGTGGACGCTTCGATGGAAGGCTTGCCTTCGGTGGCATTCGATGCGGTGTTTGTGCCCGGTGGCGCGGCATCGATCAAGGCGTTGAGCGGCGATGGCGTGGCGCTGCATTACCTGTTGGAGGCATACAAGCACTTGAAGGCGATTGCGCTGCATGGCGAGGCGAAGCAGTTGCTGGATGTGTTGAAGCTTGAGGTGGATGCGGGGTTGATCATCGGAGCAGATGCCAAGTTGATCAAACCGTTCTTTGCGGCGATCGGGCAGCATCGGGTTTGGGATCGGGAGCCGAAGGCCAAGGCGATTCCCGCTTAAAGCTTTGTATCGATAGGGAGGACGCCTTCGCGGGCAAGCCCGCTCCCACAGGATTTGTGTCGTTCGCTCGTTATGTGAACGACACAGGACCTGTGGGAGCGGGCTTGCCCGCGAAGCTTTTAGGGTTTGCGAGGACTCAAGACGATCTGCGCCGGAACATTGCGCAGGATCTGCTTCTGCAGATTCAGATCAAAATCCGAATCCAGCTTCTTCACCCGCTTGGTCAGCAATGTGGCCAACCAAGGGTAATCCTGCGTGCGTGGCGCCTGAATGCTCACGTCACATTGATAATTCACCACATCAGCGGCGATCGCATCCAGTTGACGGCGAAGCTTGGTCATATCGGTGAGGTTCAACGCAACCGTGGTGCTTTCGGCGGTTGGATCGATCACTTTCGCCTGCGGTTTGGCCTCGGCAGCCAAGAGCGCCGCTTCGGCCCTGTCCAGCTCGGCTTTGCGGGCATCGACGATAGCGTTGTTGAGCCCACCCGTCAGCGCCGGGGCCTTTGGCATCAACGCCCGAGCCCGGGCCAGCGCCGTGGCGGCCGCATTCACATCGCCCTTTTGCAGCACGATCTGGCTGCGGCGCAGATAGGCTTCGGCCAATTGCCGCTGATATTGCACAAGGGATGGATCGTCGGGCGACTGGGCCTGCAAGGTTGCCAATTGATCCTCGGCGGTGGCCAGCTCGCTGCTGGCCAGGTTTTGTTCCAGCTGCGCGATGGCCGTGGCCCGTGCATCGGTCGCCTCAGTGGTGGCCGATGGCGTGCTTTGGCAAGCGCCCAGTAGCAGCGAAAATGCGACAAGGAGCAGATAACGGGAGGCTGACAGCTTCATTCCTGCGACTCTCTATTTGCGCAAAAAACGAGCAAGTCTACACCCCTCGACGGGGCAGGACAAAACTCAGCAGAAACAGTGCGGCGGCCGTCACAACAATCGAGGGTCCCGCCGGGGTGTCCTTGAACCATGAAAGCGCCAGCCCGCCACAGACCGCGAGCATGCCCAGCAGGCTCGCGCCCAGCGCCATCTGCTCCGGCGAGCGGGCGTGACGTTGTGCCGCAGCCGCCGGAATGATCAACAGCGAAGTAATCAGCAACACACCGACGATTTTCATCGCCACAGCGATCACCACAGCGATCAGCAACATCAGGGTCAGGCGCAGTGCCGGCACGGGCAAACCTTCCACCCTGGCCAGTTCTTCATGCACCGTGATCGCCAGCAATGGCCGCCACAACGTCACCAGCAAGGCCAGAACGGCAGCGCTGCCGCCGAGGATCCAGGCCAGGTCGGTCGGGCTGATCGCCAGCAAGTCGCCGAACAGATACGCCATCAGGTCGATCCGTACTTCGTGCATGAAGCTTAGTACGACCAGGCCCAGAGAGAGCGTGCTCGGTGCGAGAATTCCCAAAAGCGTGTCGGACGCCAGCGGCTGACGCTGTTGCAAGGTCACCAGCAGTACTGCCAACAGCAAGCAGCCGACGGTGACGGCCACGGTCGGGCTGACATCCAGCAGAAAGCCCAACGCGACGCCAAGCAAGGCCGCGTGGGACAAGGTGTCGCCGAAATAAGCCATGCGCCGCCAGACCACAAACGAACCCAGCGGTCCTGCGACCAGTGCCAAAGCCAGACCTGCAAGCAGGGCGTAGAGCAGAAAATCAGCCATGCTTGCAGCTATCTCCATGGACATGGGGTTGGGCCGTCGGGGCCGCGCTGACCACCGAACCATGCAGGTCATGGGCGTGGTCGTGGTGGTGGTGATAAATCGCCAGGCTTTGTGCGTTCTTTCCGAACAGCTCGACGAAAGCCGGATCGCCGCTGACCTGTTCCGGGTGCCCGGAGCAGCAGACATGACGATTCAGGCAAACCACCTGGTCGGTGGTGCTCATGACCAGATGCAAATCGTGGGAAACCATCAATACGCCGCAGCCGTGACGGTCGCGCAGTCGCGTGATCAGACTGTAGAGCTCGGCCTGGCCGGCCACATCGACGCCTTGCACCGGTTCGTCGAGCACCAGCAGTTCCGGCTCGCGCAACAAGGCCCGAGCCAGCAGCACGCGCTGCATTTCGCCACCGGAAACACTTTGCACCGGGCTGTCGATCACCTGTTCGGCGCCGACTTCCTTGAGTGCCGCCAAGGCCCTGGCGCGGTCCACACCCGGAACCAGGCGCAAGAAGCGCAGCACTGAAAGCGGCAGCGTCGGATCGACGTGAAGTTTCTGCGGCATGTAGCCGACCCGCAGTTTCGGCTTGCGCCAGACGCTGCCGCTGTCCGGCTTCAACAGACCGAGCACGGCGCGCACCAGCGTGGTTTTGCCCGCGCCGTTCGGGCCGATCAGGGTGACGATCTGCCCCGGCTCGACACTCAGCTCGATGTTATCCAGCACGTTTTGCCCGGCAAAGGTGACGGCAACCTGCTCGAGGCGGATCAGCGCATTGCTCATCAAGCCCCCTGGCAACCCGAACAGATGCCGACCACTTCAACCGTCTGGCTTTCGACGACGAAACCGACTTCCTTGGCGCTGCTGATGATCGCGTCGCTGATGGACTTCTGTTCGAGTTCGATGGCGGCGTGGCATTCGCGGCAAATCAGGAACTGGCCCTGGTGGGCATGCTCCGGGTGATTACAGCCGACGAAGGCGTTCAGCGAGGAGATGCGGTGGACGAGGCCGTTTTCCAGCAGGAAATCCAGTGCGCGGTACACGGTTGGCGGCGCGGCGCGGCGGCCGTCCTGCTCGCTGAGTACCGCGAGAATGTCGTAGGCACCCAGCGGCTTGTGACTTTGCCACACCAGTTCCAGCACCCGCCGACGCAAGGCGGTCAGGCGCAGGCCTTGACGTGCGCACAAGGCATCGGCCTCCGACAGAGCGCTGTGCACGCAATGAGAGTGGTCGTGGGGACGGCTGGCAATCGGTGTTTTAGGCATGAGCGGCGACGAGTTTTGTGAGAGACGTTATTATGTTACCCGTTCTCGCCTCTTCGAGTGGTCATCGTGTCCCGACTTTTTTCTATCTTTGTCGCATTTGCCGCAAGTTTTCTGTTCATTGGCTCAGCTCAAGCCGACGTCAAAGTCCTTACCAGCATCAAGCCGCTTCAGCTGATAGCCGCTGCGGTGCAGGACGGCGTGGCGATTCCGGAAGTGCTGCTGCCACCGGGTGCTTCGCCGCATAACTATGCCTTGCGCCCTTCCGACGTACGGAAGGTGCAATCGGTGGACCTGGTTTACTGGATCGGTCCGGGCATGGAAGGTTTCCTGCCTCGCGTGCTGAACGGTCGTACGCTGCCGAGCGTCGCGATTCAGGATCTGCCGGGGCTGAAACTGCGCCGGTTTGCCGAAGACAGCCATTCTCACGCGGAAGAAGCCGATGAACATGATCACGATCATCGCCCGGGCAGTCTTGACGCGCATTTGTGGTTAACGCCGGTGAACGCCCGTGTAATTGCCAGCAAAATGGCTTCTGATCTGAGTGCCGCCGATCCAGCCAATGCGGCGCGTTATCAGAGCAATCTCAAAGCCTTTGATGAGCGCCTGGATGCATTGGATCTGCGCTTGAAAGCGCGATTGGCCGGCATCGCGGGCAAACCTTACTTCGTGTTCCACGAGGCTTTCGACTACTTCGAAGATGCCTACGGCCTGAAACACGCCGGCGTATTCAGCGTCGCCGCCGAAGTCCAGCCCGGTGCTCAACATGTCGCAGCGATGCGCACGCGCTTGCAGGAAGTCGGCAAGACCTGTGTGTTCAGTGAGCCGCCGTTGCGTCCACGCCTGGCGGAAACGCTGGTGGCGGGTTTGCCGGTGAAATTGGCGGAACTGGATGCGTTGGGCGGGTACACACCGGCGACTGCCCAGGGGTATGAGCAGGTGCTGGAGAAATTGGGAAATGATTTGGCGGGGTGTCTGGAGTCGTTGTAACCGACACAACACTTGTGGCGAGGGGGCTTGCCCCCCTCACCACAATTTAAAGGGCGAACGGTAGCGGAGTGTTGACCTTCTGCCGCTGCGCCAACCGCTGCTGGAATTCCATCGGATCGTGAATCAACACGTCCTGCCCGGCGAACGACTCCGCGGCGATCAACCGTGACAACCAGAATCGCACACACGCCACGCGCAGCATGGTCGGCCACAACTCGGCTTCGGCTGCCGTGAACGGCCGCAACGCCGCATAAGCCCCAAGCAACGCTCGTGCTCGCGGTCCGTCGATCAGTCCGTCGTCATCCGAACACCAGTCATTCAGGGCAATCGCCACGTCATAGAGCATCGGCCCCGAGCACGCGTTGTAGAAATCGATCAACCCGGTCAGGTGCGTGCCTTCGAACATCGCGTTGTCGCGGAACAGATCCGCGTGGATGTTGGCCCGTGGCAACGCCAGAATTTTTGTCTTCTGCTGCGTGATTTCGTCCAGTGCCCGTTGCAGCAGATCGCTTTGCTCGGCATTCAGGTGCGACAACAACTGCGTGCCCTCCTCCAGCATCCAGTCCAGGCCGCGATCAGTTTTGCGCTTGATCATATTGGCCTGGGTCGCCAGGTGCAGATGGCCCAGCAACTCGCCGACCTGGGCGCAATGCTGCGCGTTGGCTTCCTTGATGTGCTTGCCGGCCAGGCGTGGTTGCAACAGCGCCGGTTTGCCGGCCAGCTCACGTAAGGCAACGCCGTCGGTGGTGCGCAGCGCGTACGGCACTGGCAGGTCGGCGTCATGCAGCACGTCGAGCAGTTCGATGAAGAACGGCATCTCTTGAACCGGACCGCGCTCAACCAGTGTCAGGACAAATTCGCCCTGCTCCAGGCTGATGAAGAAATTGGTGTTTTCACTTCCGGCGGCAATCCCCTGGAAATCAAGCAGGCGGCCGAGCCCGTATGGGGCGAGAAAGGTTTCCAGCTCGGGCCGAGCCAGCGGGGTGAACACAGACATGTTTGAACTGCCAGTACGGGCGCCGCTGCTTGAGCCAGCGCCGATTGAAATTAAGAAACTACTTCCACTCAAAGATCTTCCACGACGGAATCAGCATATCCGGCTGATCCGAGCGGATGAAGTTTGCATCGGTCCCGTCCGCGCGCACCAGAAAATAAGGCGGTGCGCCTTTCGGTGTGACCTTGATCGCATACAGGAAACCGTTTTGGCGGTATTCCTGGATGGTTTTATCGCCTTCCGTGCGAATCGTGACTTCCGGCTCCGGTGTCGGCGCATCATCCGCCGCCATGACGGACAGTGGAACGGTTGCAAACAAGCCAGCCAGCAACAGGCGATTTAGTGTGCGCATGATAACCTTGTCCCTTTGTCGTCAACGGTCCCGCTATTCTAGCGCCGGACCCGCCGAAAAGGTTGATCCTGCTCATGAGCCAAGCCCCCCTCGTCCTGGTGGACGGTTCTTCTTACCTGTACCGCGCCTTTCACGCCCTGCCGCCGCTGACCACTTCCAAGGGTCTGCCGACCGGAGCGGTCAAAGGCGTGCTGAACATGCTCAAGAGTCTGCGCAAGCAGTACCCGGACAGTCCGTTCGCCGTGGTGTTCGACGCCAAGGGTGGGACTTTTCGCGATGACATGTACGCCGAATACAAGGCCAACCGTCCGAGCATGCCGGATGACATGCGCGTGCAGATCGAACCCCTGCACCAGAGCGTGATCGCCCTCGGCTTCCCGCTGCTGTGCGTCGAAGGCGTCGAGGCCGATGACGTGATCGGCACTTTGGCCCGCAGCAGCGCCGCGGCTGACCGCCCGGTGGTGATCTCCACCGGCGACAAAGACATGGCGCAACTGGTCGACGGCCACATTACCTTGGTCAATACCATGACCGGTAGCGCGCTGGACGTGGACGGCGTGAAGGAGAAATTCGGCGTCGCTCCCGAGCAGATCATCGATTACCTGGCACTGATGGGCGATTCTTCCGACAACATTCCGGGCGTTCCGGGTATTGGTCCGAAGACCGCTTCCGGTCTGCTGGTCGGCGTGAACGGTGGCCTGACCGAGCTGTATGCACAGCTCGACATCGTCCCGACCTTGCCGATTCGTGGCGCCAAGACCCTGCCGGCCAAGCTCGAAGAGCACAAGGAGATGGCGTTCCTCTCCTATCAGTTGGCGACCATCAAGATCGACGTGCCGCTGGACATCGGGCTCGACGACCTGCAAATGGGCCGGCCGGATCACGACAAACTCGCCGAGCTCTACACCCTGCTGGAATTCAAGAGCTGGTTCGACGAGAACCAGCGCGATGCCAAGCGTTCCGGCCAGGAAGTCACAGCGCCGGTGGCTGAAGAAGCCGCTGTCGAGACCGAACTCAAGTACACCACGATCCTGACCCAGGCCGATTTCGACCTGTGGCTGAAGAAGCTCAACGACGCCAAGCTGATTGCCTTCGATACCGAGACGACCGGTATCGACGCGCAGCAGGCGCAATTGGTCGGTCTGTCGTTTGCTGTACAAGCCAACGAAGCGGCCTACATCCCGCTGACCCATTCCTACATGGGCGTGCCGGATCAGCTCGATCGCGACACCGTGCTGCGCGCGCTGAAACCGATTCTGGAAGACCCGAACAAACTCAAGGTCGGCCAGCACGCCAAATTCGACATGAACATCCTGGCCAACTGCGCCATCGGTGGCGACCAAAGCTGCGGCATCACCGTGCAAGGCATCGCGTTCGACACCATGCTCGAATCCTACGTGCTGGATTCCACCGCGACCCGCCACGACATGGACAGCCTGGCGCTCAAGTACCTGAATCACACCACCACCAGCTTCCAGGACATCGCCGGCAAGGGCGCCAAGCAGCTGACCTTTGACCAGATCTCGCTGGAACTGGCCGGGCCTTACGCCGCCGAAGACGCCGACGTAACGCTGCGCCTGCACCAAACCTTGCAAGAAAAGCTCAATGCCATCCCGAGCCTGAGCAAAGTCCTGAGCGAAATCGAAATGCCGCTGGTGCCGGTACTCGCCCGCATCGAACGCCAGGGCGCGTTGGTCGATGCCAACTTGCTGGGCATTCAAAGCGTTGAGCTGGGCGACAAAATGGTCGCGCTGGAGCGTGAGGCATTCGCGATCGCCGGTGAGGAATTCAACCTCGGCTCGCCGAAGCAATTGGGCGTGATCCTGTACGAAAAACTCGGTCTGCCGATCCTCAGCAAAACCGCCAAGGGCCAGGCGTCCACCGCCGAAGCCGTCCTCGCGGAACTGGCCGAGCAGGATTACCCGCTGCCCAAGGTGCTGATGCAGTACCGCTCGATGAGCAAGCTGAAAAGCACTTACACCGATCGCCTGCCGGAGCAGATCAACCCGCGTACCGGGCGGATTCACACGTCTTATCATCAGGCGGTCGCGGCGACCGGGCGTTTGTCGTCCAGCGATCCGAACTTGCAGAACATTCCGATCCGCACTGCCGAAGGGCGTCGGATTCGTCAGGCGTTCGTCGCGCCTAAAGGCTACAAACTGCTGGCCGCGGACTATTCGCAAATCGAACTGCGGATCATGGCGCACCTGGCCAAGGATGAAGGGTTGCTGCACGCATTCCGCAATGACCTGGACGTGCACAAAGCCACCGCCGCCGAAGTGTTCGGCGTGGAACTGGCCGACGTCACCACCGATCAGCGGCGCAGCGCCAAGGCGATCAACTTCGGTTTGATCTACGGCATGAGCGCGTTTGGGCTGGCCAAGCAGATCGGCGTTGATCGCAAGCAATCCCAGGCTTACATCGATCGTTATTTCGCCCGCTACCCGGGTGTTCTGGAATACATGGAACGCACCCGCACCCAGGCGGCCGAGCAAGGTTTTGTCGAGACGATCTTCGGACGTCGCCTGTACCTGCCGGAAATCAACGCGAAAAACCCGGCGCTGCGCAAAGGTGCCGAACGCACGGCGATCAACGCGCCGATGCAAGGCACGGCGGCAGACATCATCAAGAAAGCCATGGTGGCGGTGGATAACTGGCTGACTTCCTCGGGCCTCGACGCAAAAGTCATCCTGCAGGTGCACGATGAATTGGTGCTTGAGGTACGTGAAGACCTGGTCGATCAGGTCCGCGATGAAATTCGCGCACACATGAGCGACGCCGTGAAACTGGATGTGCCGCTGCTGGTCGAGGTTGGCGTAGGAAACAATTGGGATGAGGCTCACTGAGCCGTCTGAAAAGGCGATTTCTGCTGCGGCATAACGCCGCAGGAGAAGGCTGAAGGGCCCTTATCTCGGAAAGAAATCAAACTTATTTCGAATGGTTTCTGAAACTCCGGAACTAAACCTGTGAACTGCCACTCAGAGTTACTGAATGGCTGGTGAAGCCCTTCGATGCTCCTATGTTGTGTTAAGTGTTGGCAGATATCTGGACCCCGCCCTAGCGGTCCGGAACTTGAACCCCGGAACTTCCCCCTCCCCATAAGAAGTCCGGGGTTTTTTTTGCCTGCGATTTATTGCTGGGCAACCTCGGAGCCCTTGTCCGCCAGTTCCATCCAGCCTGCCAGTACAGTGTAGGCGTCTTCCAGGCCCATGCGTTTTGGCGCCGAGAACAACTGGATGCTGATCGCATCGCCCCATCCTTTGCGGATGTCAGTCTGAACCTTGAGCAGGACGTTTTTCGCCGCGCCGTAGGTCAGCTTGTCGGCTTTGGTCAGCAAAATGTGCATTGGCATGCCGCTGGCGACAGCCCAATCGAGCATCAACAGATCGAAATCGGTCATTGGATGACGGATGTCCATCATCAAAATCAGACCTTTCAGGCTCTCGCGACCACCCAGATAAGCTTCCAGGTGACGCTGCCAGTGCAGCTTCAACGGGATAGGTACTTTCGCGTAACCGTAACCCGGGAGGTCGACCAGACGACGATCATCGTCTAGCTTGAAGAAGTTCAAGAGCTGCGTGCGACCCGGAGTTTTCGAGGTCCGCGCCAGGCTGGCGTGCGTCAAAGTGTTCAGCGCACTGGATTTACCGGCGTTGGAACGCCCGGCAAAAGCCACTTCAAAGCCTTCGTCGTCGGGGCATTGGTCGACTTTGGCAGCGCTGAGCATGAAGGTGGACTGTTGGCACAGGCCGAGGATGGGGTTCTTGAGTTGCATGGGATTTCCGATGTGGGCGGCGCCGGGAATGGACGCGGCAAGCGGTGTCGTTTCCGTTTCAGTGACGCCAGTATATAATGCCGCAGATTTTGTGTGCGCTTTGTCCCAGCGTAGGATGAAGTTCACGAGAGCGATTGACCTTGATTGCGCATTAGAACGCAGAACGCTCTCAACCCTGAAAAGGTCGTTTTATGACGAAATGGCTGCTAGCTGCCGGTGTCTTGATGCCGCTTTACAGCGCTCAGGCTACACAGGATCCGGAAGCTGTGTACAACCGTGTTTGTGGTGCCTGTCATTCCGGCCAACTACCCATGGCGCCCAGAAAGGGCGATCAGGAAGCTTGGACGCCGAGGTTGGCGAAAGGTATGGAGACGCTGGTGCAACACGTGACCCAGGGTTTCAAGGCGATGCCGCCGCGTGGTTTGTGCATGGACTGCAGTGCCGAGGATTACCAGGCCATCATCCAGTGGATGAGCGAGTAATCCCGGTCCATAACTCTTTAACCCTTAGCCGTAGTTGGATTAGCTGATGAACAAATTGATCGTGAGTCTGCTGTTGACCGTGGGGATCTCCGGCGTAGCCCATGCTGCAGGTGATGCAACAGCTGGTCAGGCGAAAGCCGCAGTATGTGGCGCCTGTCATGGCCCGGATGGCAACAGCATGGCGCCTAACTTTCCGAAACTGGCAGGCCAGGGCGAGCGTTATCTGAACAAGCAGCTGCACGACATCAAGTCCGGCAAACGCACAGTTCTGGAAATGACCGGCCTGCTGACCAACCTGAGCGATCAGGACCTGGCTGATATCTCTGCCTACTTCGCCAGCCAGAAAGGCAGCGTTGGCGCCGCCGACCCGAAAGTCGTGGCTCGCGGTGAAGCATTGTTCCGTGGCGGCGACCTGGCCAAGGGCCTGCCAGCCTGCACCGGTTGCCACTCTCCGGACGGCAAGGGCAATGCGGCTGCCGGCTTCCCGCACCTGGGTGGTCAGCATGCTCAGTATGTTGCCAAGCAACTGACCGACTTCCGCAAGGAAGAAGGCGGTCGTGCCAACGACGGCGACACCAAACCGATGCAGAGCATTGCCAAAAAGCTGAGCGACGAAGATATCGCCGCGGTCTCCAGCTACATTCAAGGCCTGCACTAAGACCGGCAAATGGGGCGTCGCGCGGGACGTACATCTCCTGCAACGTTAACGCTCTATTAATCCGTCGCAGCAAGTATAAAAAGGGTGGCTCAGGCCGCCCTTTTTTGTGGCCGCTGCCGTTACACTACAGAACTCAAGCCCGCCAGGACCTGTCTGAAAACAGGTCGCGCGAGGCGACCAAAATTGTCCAGGAGTAAAGCATGCGTAATCTGATCATCAGCGCCGCACTCGTCGCTGCCAGCCTGTTCGGCATGACTGCCCAAGCCGCCGAAGCACCCGCCGCCCCTTATGTCGAACTGAGCAATCCGGTTCCGGTCGCCGTGCCTGGCAAGATCGAAGTCGTGGAGCTGTTCTGGTACGGCTGCCCGCATTGCTACGCGTTTGAGCCGGTGATCAACCCTTGGGTCGAGAAGCTGCCTTCCGACGTGAACTTCGTCCGCATCCCTGCCATGTTCGGCGGCCCATGGGATGCACACGGCCAGATGTTCCTGACCCTTGAAGCCATGGGCGTCGAGAACAAGGTTCACGCTGCAGTGTTCAACGCAATCCAGAAAGAACACAAGAAGCTGGTCGACAAGAATGAAATGGCTGACTTCCTGGCGACTCAAGGCGTAGACAAGGACAAGTTCCTGGCGACCTTCGATTCCTTCGCCATCAAAGGCCAGATCAACAAGGCTCGCGAGCTGGCCAAGAAGTATGAAATCACCGGCGTTCCAACCATGATCGTCAACGGCAAGTATCGCTTTGACGTGGGTTCCGCCGGCGGTGCCGAACAAGCACTGCAACTGGCCGATAAGCTGGTCGACAAAGAGCGAGCGGCTAACAAGGCTGCCGCCAACTAAGCGCGGCGACTGCCATGCGCCGCTGGGGTACTGAACGCGTCGTTGGCCTGCATGATCCGCGGGTCAACGAGCATCATCTGGAATCGACGGGCTTGCCCGCAGACAGCCGTCTGCGTCTGCTCAGCTTCAACATCCAGGTCGGCATCAGTACCGAGCGCTATCGGCACTACCTGACCCGAGGCTGGCAGCATGTGCTGCCGCACACCGGGCGCGCCGACAATCTGCAAAAGATCGGCAATCTGCTGGGCGACTTCGATCTGGTCGCCTTGCAGGAAGCCGATGGCGGCAGCCTGCGATCAGGCTACGTCAATCAGGTGGAACACCTGGCGCAACTCGGCGCCTTCCCCTACTGGTATCAACAACTCAATCGCAACCTCGGTCGCCTCGGCCAGCACAGCAATGGCGTGCTCAGCCGCCTGCGCCCGTGGGCGATTGAAGACCATCCGCTGCCAGGGCCCAAGGGTCGTGGGGCGATTCTGGTGCGCTTCGGCGAAGGACCGGAGGCGCTGGTAGTCGTGATGATGCATCTGGCGCTGGGCGCTCGGGCCCGCAGCATGCAACTGGCTTACATCCGCGAGCTGATCGGCGGTTACAAACACCAGGTGCTGATGGGCGACATGAATACCCATGCCAGTGATTTGCTGCAAAACTCCCCGTTGCGTGACCTCGGCCTGCTCGCGCCGCAACTGGAAGCGACCTTCCCCAGCTGGCGCCCGCAGCGCTGCCTGGACCATATTCTGCTCAGCCCCACGCTGACCCTTGAAAAGGTCGAGGTGCTGGCACAACCGATTTCAGATCACCTGCCCGTCGCGGTAGAGATTCGTCTGCCGGGTTCGCTCACGGCCGATGCATTCCCCGCGTTGAGTCCTGCCCCTTCGCGGATCCCTTGAATGAGCGACGAAACACAGCGCTGGAAAGAGAAATACCTCAAAAGCATCGAACAACAGGAAAAGCTCGAACGCCGATGGGATGCCCGGCTCGACTTGCTGCGCCGTGGGCTGGTGCGCAGCACCCTGGCCGCAGAAGGCACCGATCGCGCCGTTGACCTGTGCATGAAGGAAATGCGCGAAGTCGTGCGCACCGATGACATGGACGCCGGTCTGGCTGCCCTGCTTCCGCGACTGGAAAAAGCCGTACTCGATTCGGAGCAGCGCCGGGAAACCCGGGTCAATCAAACCAGCGCCGCACTAAATGCGCTGGTGACTCAATTGCAAACACTGCCCCTGCCTCGCGAAGTCAGTCGTCCGTTGAAGAACTTCGCCAAACAACTGGACAGCCGAGTCAGTCAGGCCCGCGAAATTCCGTTGCTGCTCAGCGAGCTGAGCGGCCTGCAAGGCGAAGCCTTGCGTCAACTGGATACCCCGGCAGAACCTGATCGCCCCGGTTTTCTGCAGCGACTGTTCGGTAACCGGGAAGCAGATGAGGCCGCGCCGCAGATCGCCGCCCCTGCGGTACAAGCAGCGCCCCAGCAAACTGTCGAACCGATGGCCGAGGCCCCGCCTGTAGCGGTTGATCTCGCACCTAAGGTCGAGCTCCCGCCAGTCGTACAGTCAAAGGCAATCGACGTAGAACCCGTCACTACAACCCCCGAATCACTGGAAATACACGCCACGGAATCCGCTCCTGTAGTGGTGGCGTTTGTCCCGCCTGTGCTTCAGCCAGTGACTCCATCTGCGCAAACAGTTGAGCCTCAGACACAGCCAGACATCGTACAACTGGCAGAACCAGCACTTGCGGACATTACGCCAGCCGAGCCGGTGCAACAGGCAATCAATCCGGATGAACTGATCCCGGTGGCCGTTGAAGCGGAGCACCTCGAACCAGAGGACGTTCTCTACGGCCTGCCCGATTCACCCGAGCCTTCCTATAGCTCCGTCGCCAAGCACATCGAAGACACACTCCTGGGCCTGCTCGACGACCTGACGCTGCCCGAACGCCATCGACCGCAAGCCGAAGCGATGCGTGATCGCCTGCAAAACGGCTTGAACTGGTACGAATTGATTCCGATCCTCGACGATCTGGCGACGTTGATGCTGGCGATCACCGACAGCGGTCAGCACGAGTTCGAAGCTTACCTCCAGCAACTCAACGAACGTCTCGAATCGTTCCAGAGCAACTTGCAAGCGGCCAGTGACGGCCATGCCGACAACCGCTCTGCGGCGCGCGACATGGATACGCAGATTCGCGAGCAAGTCGATGGCCTGCAGAGCAGCATGCAGGAAGCTGCGGACCTGGACGACCTCAAGCACGTCCTGGAGAACCATCTCGAAGGCCTGCTCGGCACCATGGATCAACACCAGAAGCAGCGCGACGAACGTGAGCAGGAAGTCGCGGCTCGCCTGCAAAGCCTGGCCGAGCGTGTGGCTCACATGGAACAGGAAGCGCTGGGCTACCGTGAACACCTTGAAGAACAACGGCAGAAAGCCCTGATCGATCCATTGACCGGTCTGCCGAATCGAGCAGCCTGGAGTGAACGGCTGGAGCACGAAGTCCGCCACTGGCAGCAACACGGCAACTCCTTGTTGCTGGCAATGCTCGACCTCGACCATTTCAAACGCATCAACGATAACTACGGCCACCTGGCGGGTGACAAGGTGCTGAAGATTATTGCCAGCGTGTTGCGAAAACGCCTGCGCGGGACGGATTTCATTGCGCGGTTCGGGGGCGAAGAATTTGTCTTGCTGATGCCCGACACGTCACCGGCAAATGGCGCAAAACTGCTGGAAACCTTGCGCGCATCGATTGAAGCCTGCCCCTTCCACTTCAAGGGCGAGCGGGTGACCATCACCATTTCCATGGGTTTTAGCGCCTTCAAATCCGGCGAACACAGCGACCTGGTGCTTAAAAGAGCCGATCAGGCGCTATACCGGGCAAAAAATGCCGGCCGCAACCGAGCCGAAGCTGGTTGACAGCCAATTGTTCCATTTTATTTAAAACAGCGCTTTTGCCCTCTGCGCGCAACTCAGTACGTTACACTGTTGCATTACTGACTTGCGTGTATTGCCTCCTGCCATGAAATGTCTTGCTCTCATTGTGTCGCTGCTCCTGTTGGCCGGTTGTGCCAGCGGCCCGCGGATCGACACCAGCCACCCTTCCGTCAATCACGACAGCCGTATTCAGTTCGTGGTGGTGCATTACACCTCTGCTTCGCTCGAGCGCTCGCTGCAACTGCTCACCCACGGCGAAGTCAGCAGTCACTACCTGATCGGCGACGACAAAGGCGCCACCATCTTTAAGCTGATGGATGAAAACCTTCGGTCGTGGCACGCAGGCGAAAGCGAATGGCAAGGCCGGACCTGGCTGAACTCCAGCTCTATCGGCATCGAGATCGTCAATCCCGGCTTCAAAGACACACCGACGGGCCGCCTCTGGTACCCGTACAGTGAAGACCAGGTTCAGTCGTTGATCTTCCTGCTCAAGGACATCAGCAAGCGTTACAACATCCACCCGCGTTCCATCATCGGCCATAGCGACATCGCGCCGCTGCGCAAGCTCGATCCCGGCCCGCTGTTTCCCTGGAAGCGCCTGGCCGCCGAAGGCATAGGCGTCTGGCCAAACGAGCAGGCCGTCGCACGCCAACAAGCCCAGTTCGCAGCAGAACTGCCGAGCATCAGTTGGTATCAGGGACAGCTGGCCCGACTGGGTTATGCCACGCCACAAACGGGTGAGCTTGATGTCGCCACGCGCCATGTACTGGCGGCCTTTCAAATGCATTTCCGCCCCGCCCGATTTGATGGCACTCCCGACGCTCAGACGGCGGCGATCCTGCAAGTATTGAATCAGACAAAATAATGACGCCCGCCCGACGGTAAGGGCTTTTTCTCAATCAGCAGCTATAACTCATTGGTAATTCTTCGGATATCCACAATGACTGTAGCTCGAGAGACGCTTCGTAGCTGGTTCTATCGCCCCTGGTTTTTGGCGATGCTGGCTGCTGCGTTGAGCGCAACGTTATTGATGGCCGCCAGCCTGTTTTTAGCGATGCATCAGGTAGAGCAGCGGGAAAGCCAGGAAATGAATGCCCAGGGCGAGCGTTTCCTCGCCCGGCTGGAGCAGCTGTTCGGGCAGCTACGTGAAAGCCTCGACGATCTGGAAGCCCAACCCCTGCGTGGCTGCGATGATGAAATGATCGCAACCTTGCAGCAGGTCAGCTTCAACTATCGCTTCGTTTACGAAGCCGCCTACATGGATGCCTCGCGGATCTGCTCGAATCGCCCTCGCCAAGTGGGGCTGTCGCTGAGTCGACCGCCGGACATCAAGGGGCCCACCTACAGCTACTGGCTGAACACCACCACTGAACCCGATGAAAACCGCGCGGCGTTGATGCTTGGACGCGGCAACTTTCGGGTCGCCACCTCTCGTGGCCATTTGACCGACATGGTCGATCTGTCCCCGGGAAGTAGCCTGCTGGTGGTGCTCTCCCATGGCACCCGTGCGATTCCTGTCCTCGGTGCCGCACAGGTCTGGCCCCCCGCCGAATCCTGGCCCCTGACAAACCGCGATGCGCTGCAAGTGACACAAACCCGCTTGATTTACCGCATGCCCACCAACAACCCCGAATACCAATTAGTGCTGATCACCCCACGCACGAACATGCATGTGCCAGCCGTGTGGTGGTGGCTGCTGCCGGCCAGTCTAGCGCTGGGTATCCTGGTCGGTTTCATGGTGTTTCTGCTGGTGCGCCAGCGTCAGTCACTGGACGCGGAACTGAACGGCGCCATTCGACGCGGCGAATTGCAGGTGTTGTATCAGCCGATCTTCGATCTCGACAGCCGCAACTGTGTCGGGGCCGAAGCCTTGCTGCGTTGGCGAAGACCGGACGGCACCCTGACCAGCCCCGACCTGTTTATCCCGATGGCCGAAAACACCGGCCAGATCCGCCAGATGACCGACTTCGTATTGCAGCGACTCCTCGAACAACTTGGGCAACTGCTACGCGCCAATCCGCAGTTGTACATCTCCGTCAACCTTGCAGCTTGCGATGTCATGGTGCCGCGTATCGGCCAGGTGATGGCGCGCCTGCTGACCTTGCACCGGGTCGCGGCGAAGCAGATTGCCTTTGAGGTGACTGAGCGAGGCTTGATCGATGTGGTGGTGGCCAGGGAAAACCTGCAAGCCTTGCGCGATGTCGGACATCAGGTGCTGATCGATGATTTCGGCACGGGCTATTGCAGCCTCGCCTACCTGCAAACCCTGCCGGTGGACTGCCTGAAAATCGACAAGGCGTTCATAGATGCCCTGGGCCATGATGCCGCCAGCAGCGGCGTGGCACCGCACATCATTCACATGGCCCAGGCCCTGCAACTCAGGGTGATTGCCGAGGGCATCGAACATGAAGCGCAAGCGGCCTTTCTGAGCAGCGAAGGGGTGAAGTACGGTCAGGGCTGGCTGTTCGCCCATGCCCTGAGCGCCGTGCAATTCATCGAACTGATTACCCGTGGTCGCCGGCGGAACAATCGACGCCTGGATGATGAAGCCTGAAAAGACTGCAGCGGTTTAAACCGCCAGCGCCATGTAGAACTGCGTACCCTGCCCCGGCCGCGAATAAACACCCATCCGCCCGCCATGCAACTGCACGATTTCCTTGCACAACGCCAAACCAAGCCCGGCACCGCCCTTCTTGCGGCCGACCTGGACGAAAGGCTCGAAGATCCGCCCCTGCTGACCGTAGGCAATGCCTTCACCGTTGTCTTCCACGCTGATAATCACCCGCTCCCCATGGCGCCGCGCCTGCAAACGTATCAGTCCATCCTGGGCGGTATGGCGCAAAGCGTTGTCGATCAGATTATCGAGCACCCGATCCAATTGCGCCTGGTCGGCCTGCAACCTGGGTAAAGGCCCTTGCACTTCCACCGCCAACTCGATGCCCTTCAGCGCCGCAGTTCCGGCAAAGCGTTCCTGAGCCTGCTCCAGCAACGCTTCAATGGAACACGGCGCCAGCGTGAGCTTCTGCAAACCGTTCTGGTAGCGAGAGAAATTCAGCAGGTCGTTGATCAGTTGCATCAAGCGCTGCATTTCTTCATTCACGGTGTCCAGCAAATCGGCTTCGCGGGAGTCCGCAGGAAATTTCGCCCGCTCACGGAACAGGCCGAAGGCCATGTGCATTCCCGTCACCGGGGTGCGCAGCTCATGGGAGGCGCGCAAGACGAACTCGCTGCGCACCCGTTCGAATGCACGCTGTTCGGTGACGTCATGCAGCACCATCACGGCGCCGAGAATGTGGCCCTGCGTATGGCTGACCGGCGTCAGGCTGTAAGTCAGCAACCTCGATTCACCGTCTACCTCAATGCTCAGGTCTTCCGGTGCCCGCTCCAGCGTCCCGCCACGCAGCACCAGTTGCAGCTGCTCATCCAGTTCGGGACGCTCAAGCGCTGAGCCCAGCCCCTGGCCGAGTCGATCGGTGTCCCACCCCAACTGACGCTGGGCTACGGGATTGAGGTGCTCCAGATAGCCTTCGCGGTCGATCATCAGCAACCCGTCATCGATGCTGTCGAGTACAGCCTGCAAACGTTGCTGGCCGGCGAGCAGCTCGTCGATGTTCATCGCCTGATGCTCACGCAGCGCCTCGGCCATGATGCCGAAGCGCTTGGTCAGTTGGTTCATTTCCTCGGCCGAGGAAACCGGCAGGGTCACTTCAAAATTACCTTGGCCGATGTCGTCAGCGGCCTGGACCAACGCTTCAATCGGAGCGCCAAACCGGCGGGCGATCGCATGGGCGGTCATGAAACCGATGATCAACACCGCCAACCCCACCAACCCGAGCAGGCCGGCAATCAGCAAAGCGCGTTCCCGGGCCTGGCGCTCGGTGTTGTTGATGTTATCCAGTGCACGCTTTTGCTCGGAGACCAGACCGCTGCGCAAGATATTGAATTTTTCCACCAGCGCAGCGTTGCCGCTCAATGCAGGCGTAGCCGCTTGGGTCTGATCGTAGACCTGAAGAAAGTCGAGGTAATCAGCCTTGGCCTGTGTGAAGCCATAACCGCCGTTGCTGGAGTGTTGAAGTGTGATGCCTTCTTCAAGCAATTCGAGGTAGTGTTGCCTGGAGGCCTGGAACGCAGCAGGATCGGGCTTTTCGTCGATCATGATCATGAGCTGATCGCCCAGGGTCTGACGCAATTTCAGCCCCAGGTCCAGCGAGACAAAGTTGTTGCGAACCAACACTTCCTGAGTGCCGGCCATCTGCATCACGCTGACGAGCCCGAGCAAGAGCCCGAGCAGCGCTACGGTGATCAGCGCCGAAATACTCAGAAACAGCCGAGTACGCAGCTTCATCGCCAGTTTCATTGTCGGCTCACAGGTTGTACTGCTTGCGTTTACGGTACAGGGTCGAGGCATCGATGCCGAGGGTCTTGGCCGCCTGATCCAGCGTATCAGCGGTGGCGAGGACGGCGCCGATGTGGGCTTTCTCCAATTCATCCAGGCTCAACGCCGCACCAATACGCGGCGCGTTGTTGGTCGGGGTCTCGGCCATGCCCAGGTGGCTGATCTCGACCCGTTCCTGTGGGCAGATAATGCTCGCCCGCTCCACCACGTTACGCAGTTCGCGGATGTTGCCGGGCCAGCGGTAACCCAACAACGCTTCCCGGGCCTCATCGCTAAATCCCCGTGCCGGACGCGCATACTCCTTGACGAAGCGAGCCAGGAAACGATCGGCCAGGTTCAGAATATCTTCCCGGCGCTCGCGCAGTGGCGGCAAGTGCAACGTGATGACGTTCAGGCGATAGAGCAGGTCCTCACGGAAACGGCCGTCGCGCACCATGTCTTCGAGGTTCAGGTTGGTCGCCGCGAGGATTCGCACGTCGGCGCGGCGGGTCACCGGGTCACCCACCCGCTCGTATTCCTTGTCCTGGATGAAACGCAGTAACTTGGGTTGCAACGTCAAGGGAAAATCGCCGATCTCGTCGAGAAACAACGTACCGCCGTCGGCCTGATTGACGCGCCCCAAGGTGCTTTCGCTGGCGCCGGTGAACGCGCCACGGCTGTGGCCGAAAAGTTCACTTTCCATTAATTCCGCCGTCAGCGACGGGCAGTTGATGGTGACGCAGGATTTCTTCTGACGCTTGCTCCAGCCGTGAATGGCTTGGGACAGTTCGCCTTTACCGGTACCGGACTCGCCGAGAATCAGAATGTTGGCGTCGGTAGTGGCGACCTGGCGTGCGGTTTCAAGTACCACTTTCATGGCCGGGCTGTGGGAATCCAGTCCGTCCTTGGGTTTGCGCACTTCACCTTCAAGGGCTTCCAGCCGAGCGGAAAGTTGGCGCACTTCCAGCTGCTTGGCAGTGGCGAGACGCAACTGGTCGGGGCTGCAAGGCTTGACGAGGTAGTCGGCGGCACCGGCCTGGATCGCATCCACGGCGGTGTCCACGGCCGAGTGAGCGGTGACGATCACCACCCGCATCCAGGGGGCCTGAATGCGCATCTGGGCCAGCACATCCAGGCCATTGTCCTCACCCAGGCGCAGATCAAGGAAACACAGATCGAACACCTGACGTTGCAGCAAAGCATCGGCCTGTGCCGCGCTGTTGGCGGTGGCCACGCTATAGCCTTCATCTTCGAGGCAATAACGGAAGGTTCGCAGAATGGCGGATTCATCATCCACCAGCAGAATGCGGCCTTGATGCTCAGTGGCAGATTCCATGTTCCCGCGCTCCTTTAAAAATAATGATCTTGATTTAGTCCCGGAAAAATCGGGCAAGTTGCATGGTTGATTCTGATCCATTCCAGCCATCGCAGGGTAGCTCTCTACACATCCATTAGCTAATGGACTGATTTTGCTGGTTTTTTAGCAAAAAACCGCTTTTGAGGCGATTACCCACGTCCTTTTCTGACATCTGCGCCCTCCTCTCAATTCAAAAATAATCAAAGTTCCCGGGAACTGATCGTGCAATACGCACGACCCTGCGTGCCTCATCGTGCAGGATGCGTCCGTCATGATTTTTACTTACAAACCAAGCCATTGATTTTAAAAGGTTTTTTTCTACGAAAAAGCTGGCATGCAGGCTGCAATAGCCTAGGTAATCAGGGCCATTTTGAATCGACGCCCACTGACAAGATCACCACCAGAGTGGGAGGAGTTTCAGAATGAATCGCCAACGTGTCGCCCCATTGCGCATCTCGCCGTTGCATATCCAGCAAGGCCTGTTTGGCATCCTGGCGATGTTGATCACGCTGATAGCTGGCCAGCAGTTCCTGCTTTGGGAACAGAGCCAGCAGCCAGAAGCGCCGCACGTGTCGATTCATCGTGCAACCCAGACCCATTTCAGCGCCGTCAGCAGTAATCAGGCTGACCTTGCTCCGATGCGAATGATGGACGTCGACCAGGCTCAGCCTGCGGATGAGATGCCGCGTCAGGAACGTTGGGTGTTCTGAGCAACCGAACTTGGCGCGCTCGCTGCGCCGGGAAAAGCACCACAAGCTGCACCTCTAATATAGAAGCGTAAGGAGAATCACCATGTTGAGCTGGGCAATCACATTCTTGATCATTGCCATCATCGCCGCCGTATTGGGCTTCGGTGGTATCGCGGGCACCGCCACGGGTATCGCCAAGATTCTCTTTGTCGTGTTCCTGGTGATGTTCATTGCTTCGTTCTTCTTTGGCCGTCGCGGTCGAGGCTGAATATGAGCGTTTGGGTAAAGACACTGGCAGCCGCCCTCCTTCTGGGCGGTAGTGCCATGGCGATGGCGGCCAATGATGGCCAGACGCGGACCAGTGAATTGTTGAATTCGGACCCGCAGTACCGTGAAACCTGGACTAAAGTCGTTAAAAAGGAAGAACGACTGCCGGAATGGGTGATGAACCTGTCTGGCGCTACCGAGCAAATGAATGCCGTTGAAGAAGATGGCGATAAGTACTTGGTCGGGCCGCTTTGCGAAACGCAAACGACGTGCCTGAACAAACGCTTGATAGTGGCCTTCAGCTTCGACAAAAAGGACGCGTACGCCATGCTGGTCGAAGTGCCCGCAGGATTGCCGGCCGACAAGTCGCCAACGCGACATGCCGACTACCGCTTCCTCGGCAAACCTGACCAGGGTATGCAGGATCTGTTGATGGAACAGCTCAAGAAAGATCCGAAGTGGTACTGAGTTTGAAACACGAAAGGAGCAGCATTGCTTCTTTCCAGTGCGCTACCCGAGGAAGGTAGGCGCATGACCAAGGGGTCGGGACGTTCTGCCTGTTTCTGGGGCGGAGTGACCTACGGGCACATGGAGTGTCTGCGCAAGGGCCGGGTCAGGTAATTAAAGCTGCGACGCAAGTTCGCCAGCCCCGAGTGGCTCGACGGACTTGCGAACAGCTTCAACGTGCAAAGCGTTGATCTAGAGCACTGCGCTCATTCCCTCCTGCTGCATATTCCCCGTAAAACCGTTTCGCGGTGTTTCTTCACGACCGTATATCGAGAAACCTTCGACTTTGGGCGCATGAGATTTCGCTGCCAAACGTAGGCTTTTTCCGAAATTTCGTCATGAATTCAACTGTTTAAAAAACAACCAACCTCCTCTGAAATGGCCGGTTCACGGCACTTATGCCTGCCGAAATGTCGTATTCGAACCGGTTGGGACGCGGGTTTCAATTAAAAAAGCTCATGCCGATTCGGCATAGGGTAGGCGTTTACGGCATTAGACGTCGCTTCCTTGCATCGGAATAGTTGCGCCTTTTTTCGCCTGCCAGAGAGCCGTAACAAAGCGCTCCGGGGCACCTTATACGGGGGCAGATGCACAGACTTTTTCGCGACGAGCGTTCCAGTTCTTGCATTCGCCTGAGTCAAACGCAAGTAAGGGTAAAGATATGAAGAAGGCAAAGCTCAGCCTCGCCTGGCAGATCCTCATCGGTCTGGTACTGGGGATAGCAATCGGTGCGCTGCTCAACCATTTCAGTGCCGAAAAAGCCTGGTGGATCAGCAACGTCCTGCAACCGGCAGGCGATATCTTTATCCGTCTGATCAAGATGATCGTGATCCCGATCGTCATCTCCTCGTTGATCGTCGGCATCGCTGGTGTAGGCGACGCGAAGAAACTCGGGCGTATCGGCCTCAAGACCATCATTTACTTCGAAATTGTCACCACCATCGCCATCGTGGTCGGTCTGGTGCTGGCCAACGTGTTCCATCCGGGCACCGGCATCGACATGAGCACCCTGGGTACCGTGGATATTTCCAAGTACCAGGCGACGGCGGCCGAGGTTCAGCATGAACACGCGTTCATCGAAACCATCCTCAACCTGATCCCGTCGAACATCTTCGCGGCCATGGCCCGCGGCGAAATGCTGCCGATCATCTTCTTCTCCGTGCTGTTCGGTCTCGGTCTGTCGAGCCTGCAATCGGACCTGCGCGAGCCGCTGGTGAAGATGTTCCAGGGCGTCTCGGAAAGCATGTTCAAAGTCACCCACATGATCATGAACTATGCCCCGATCGGCGTGTTCGCTCTGATCGCAGTGACCGTGGCCAACTTCGGTTTCGCTTCTCTGATACCGCTGGCCAAACTGGTGATCCTGGTTTACGTCGCCATCGCCTTCTTCGCCTTTGTCATCCTCGGCCTGATTGCCAAGATGTTCGGCTTCTCGGTGATCAAGCTGATGCGCATCTTCAAGGATGAGCTGGTACTGGCTTACTCCACCGCCAGCTCCGAAACCGTGCTGCCGCGCGTGATCGAGAAGATGGAAGCCTACGGCGCGCCGAAAGCCATTTGCAGCTTTGTGGTGCCGACCGGTTACTCGTTCAACCTCGACGGTTCGACCCTGTACCAAAGCATCGCGGCGATCTTTATTGCCCAGCTGTACGGCATCGACCTGTCGATCAGCCAGCAATTGCTGCTGGTGCTGACCCTGATGGTGACGTCCAAAGGCATCGCCGGCGTACCGGGCGTGTCCTTCGTGGTGCTGCTGGCTACCTTGGGTAGCGTGGGTATTCCGCTGGAAGGCCTGGCGTTCATCGCCGGTGTCGACCGCATCATGGACATGGCCCGTACCGCGCTGAACGTGATCGGCAATGCCTTGGCCGTACTGGTCATCTCCCGCTGGGAAGGCATGTACGACGACGCCAAGGGCCAGCGTTACTGGAACTCGCTGCCGCACTGGCGCAGCAAGGAAAAGCTGCCGGCGGGCGAAGTTTCCAGCAACTGATAGCTGAACCCTGTGGAGTCTGGCTTTTATGTGGGAGCCAGCCTGCTGGCGATAGCGGTGTATCAAACAACAGAGATGTTGAATGTGCCGGCCTCATCGCCAGCAGGCTGGCTCCCACAGTGACCCGAGCAAGCCACACAAACAAACCCCGGAGAAATCCGGGGTTTGTCGTTTCTGGCTACCCCGCTATCATTCGCGGCATTCTTCGGGGGATTTAACTGATGCTCAATGGCCTGTGGCTCGGCTTTTTCATCGTGGCTGCCGTTTCGGCACTGGCGCAATGGCTGATCGGCGGTAACGCCGGGATCTTCGCGGCGATGGTGGAAAGCATTTTCGCCATGGCCAAGTTATCCGTCGAGGTCATGGTCCTGCTGTTCGGCACCCTTACCCTGTGGCTGGGCTTTCTGCGAATCGCCGAGAAGGCCGGGATCGTCGATTGGCTGGCCAAGGCGCTGGGCCCCTTGTTCCTGCGCCTGATGCCGGAAGTCCCACCCGGCCACCCGGCCATCGGCCTGATCACGCTGAACTTCGCCGCCAACGGCCTGGGCCTGGACAACGCCGCCACGCCAATCGGCCTGAAAGCCATGAAGGCGCTGCAAGAGCTCAACCCCAGCGAGACCATCGCCAGCAACGCGCAGATCCTGTTCCTGGTGCTCAACGCCTCATCCCTGACCCTGCTGCCGGTGACGATCTTCATGTATCGCGCTCAGCAAGGTGCACCCGACCCCACCCTCGTGTTCTTGCCGATCCTGTTGGCAACCAGCTGCTCGACAGTGGTGGGCCTGCTGTCGGTGGCGTTCATGCAACGCCTGCGTCTGTGGGACCCGGTGGTGCTCGCGTATCTGATTCCCGGTGCCCTGGCCCTCGGTGGCTTCATGGCGCTGCTGGCGACGCTCTCGGCGACCGCTCTGGCCGGGCTTTCATCGATCCTCGGCAACCTGACGCTGTTCGGGCTGATCATGCTGTTTCTGGTGATTGGCGCGTTACGCAAAGTGAAAGTCTACGAAGCGTTCGTCGAAGGCGCCAAGGAAGGCTTCGACGTGGCCAAGAACCTGCTGCCGTATCTGGTGGCGATGCTGTGTGCCGTCGGCGTACTGCGGGCGTCCGGGGCGCTGGATTTTGGTCTGGACGGGATCCGGCATCTGGTGGAGTGGGCCGGTTGGGACACGCGCTTCGTCGACGCGCTGCCGACGGCGATGGTCAAGCCGTTCTCCGGCAGCGCCGCGCGGGCGATGCTGATCGAAACCATGAAGACCTCCGGGGTGGACAGTTTCCCGGCGCTGGTGGCTGCGACGATTCAGGGCAGTACGGAAACGACGTTCTATGTGCTGGCGGTGTACTTCGGTGCAGTAGGCATCCAGCGAGCGCGGCATGCGGTTGGGTGCGCATTGCTGGCGGAATTTGCCGGTGTTCTCGGCGCGATTGGCGTTTGCTACTGGTTCTTCGGTTAACCAAAGATCCCCTGTGAGAGTGAGCCTTTGTGGCGAGGGGACTTGTCCCCGTTGGACTGCGCAGCAGTCCCAAGACCTGAATTCGGGGCCGCTTCGCGACCCAACGGGGACAAGTCCCCTCGCCACAAAGGCTCGCTCCTACATTGGGTTTGTGTTGGCTTTAAGGGCGAGGAGGCGGGGCGGCTTTCTGGCCTTGCTCAACCGCCCAACTCACCACCTGCGCCGTCAACTGATCGCTGGCCTGGCCAAACCCTGCCACCACCGCGGGCACCTTCACATCGCTCAATGGCTGGCGCACTTCAAAGCGGCGGCTGGCGAGGATGCGCTGGTCATACCCACGCACCAGCAACGCATCCAGCCGCACGACCACGCTCGCCGCGGTGCCTTGGTATTCAGTCTGGAACGCCTGCAGACTCCCGCCCAATTCCAGATCGGCTTGGAAGTTGCTGTCATCTGTGCTCAGCAACGGCACTCGGCCGTCCCGCTGGAAACCATCCAGCAGCCGATTGCGCAGCAACACCGGCGCCGGATCGCTCCAGCGCGAGGCGGCGTAGCTGCTGATCAGATCACCGTGGGGGATCACGGCGATTTTCGGGCTGTTCAACGCTTCGCTGGCCTGCGGCTTGGTCAGGCGAAGCGACCAGCGTTGCGGCGTGCCATGACTTGCCGGTGCGCTGCTCTGGGACGAAGGCAAGCGGTAGACATCGGACGGCTCGGACTTGGGCAGGATCGAGCAGGCGCTGACCAGCGTGAAGCCGGCGAGGAGGGCGAGGGTCGCAAGCTTCATGGCGTGAACTCCTTGTTCTTGTCATTGCCCAGCAAGTAACCGCTGGGGTTGGCTTCCAGGCGTTGGGAAATGGCCCGCAACGACGTCAGGGTGTCGCGCAATTCACGTACCGCCGGTGCCAGGCCGTTAAGGCCCTGCATGCCGCTGTTCAGTGAATCCTGGTTGGTAGTGAGCAATTTGTTGATGGTCGCGCTGCTTTGCTCCAGCGACTTCATGGCCTGCTCGGCGCTGCCGAACATCTGCTTGCCCTGATCGTTGAGCAGGCCGTTGGCGTTACGCATCAACGCCGACGTCTGTTCCAGCATGGCGCCAGCCTGCTTGCCGACGGACGCCAGTTGCTGCATCGCCTGACGAATATCGCCGCGCTGGTCAGCGATGGTGCCGGTGGTTTGTTCCAGATGTTCCAGCGTCTTGCTGATGCGCTCGACGTTCTCGGTGGAAAACATCAGGTTGGCGTTATGCATCAGCGTGTTCACGCCGGCCATCAGGTCGCCGCTGTCGTTCAGCAAACGGGCGATGGGCGAGGGCGATGCGATAATCACCGGCAGATTGCCGTCCTTGCCCTTGAGCGTCGGACTCTGAGGTGTACCGCCACTGAGCTGGATGATCGACGTCCCGGTGATCCCGGTCAGCGCCAATATGGCCCGGGTGTCTTCCTTGATCGGCGTATCGCCACCCAGGCGAATCCGCGCCAGCACCCGGCGAGGGTCTTTCGGGTCCAGGCGCAAGGTCACCACATCGCCGACCTTGATCCCGCTGTATTGCACGGCGCTGCCCTTGGACAAGCCGCTGACCGCCTCGTTGAAGACGACTTCGTAATCCTTGAATTCGGTGTCGACACTGGACTTCGCCAGCCACAGACCGAAGAGCAGGGCGCCTGCCACCACAATCACGGTGAACAGGCCGATCAATACATGATGGGCTCGGGTTTCCATGTCAGACCTCATTCAACTGTTGAGCGGCGGTCAGCGCCGCGCGGCCGCGAGGGCCATGGAAGTATTCGTGAATCCACGCATCGTCGGTTTCCGAGACCTTGTCGATGGCGTCCGCCACCAGCACTTTTTTCTGCGCCAGCACTGCCACCCGGTCGGTGATGGTGTAGAGCGTGTCGAGGTCATGGGTCACCAGAAACACACTCAGGCCCAAGGCATCGCGCAGCGTCAGGATCAATTGATCGAAGGCAGCGGCGCCAATCGGGTCGAGGCCGGCGGTGGGTTCGTCGAGGAACAGGATGTCCGGGTCCAGCGCCAACGCACGGGCCAGTGCCGCACGCTTGATCATGCCGCCGGAGAGCGAAGCCGGGTATTTGTCCGCCGCCGACAGCGGCAGCCCGGCCAGCGCCAGTTTCACCGCCGCCAAGTGCTCGGCGTCTTCACGGTTCAGGCCGGCGTGTTCGATCAGGGGCAGGGCGACGTTCTCGGTCACCGTCAGCGAAGAGAACAGCGCGCCTTTCTGGAACAGCACGCCAAAGCGCCGTTCGACCATCGAACGCTCGTGTTCGGGCAGGGTCGGCAGGTTCTTGCCGAAGACCTTCACCAGCCCTTCGCTGGGCTGGCGCAAGCCGACGATGCTGCGCAGCAGCACCGATTTCCCGCTGCCGGAGCCGCCCACCACGGCGAGGATTTCACCTTTGTACAAATCCAGGTCGAGGTTCTCGTGCACGCTCTGGCTGCCGAAGCGATTGCACAACCCACGGACTTCGATCACCGCCTCGGAGGGCGCTCGGGGTAGACGACTCACCAGCCCATCTCCATGAAAAACAGCGCGGCGACAGCGTCGAGCACGATCACCACGAAAATCGACTGCACCACGCTCGACGTGGTGTGCGCGCCAACAGATTCAGCGCTGCCACTGACCTTGAAGCCTTCAAGGCAACCGATCGCAGCGATCAGGAACGCGAAGATCGGCGCTTTGACGATCCCCACCAGAAAGTGCTGAACGCCGATATCGGTTTGCAGCAACGACAGGAACATCGCCGGCGAAATATCCAGCGACACGGCGCACACCACACCACCGCCGATAATCCCCGAGAGCATCGCCAGAAAGGTCAGCATCGGCAGCGCGACCAGCAACGCCAATACACGCGGCACCACCAGCAGCTCCATCGGATCGAGACCGAGTGTGCGGATAGCATCAATTTCTTCGTTGGCCTTCATCGAGCCGATCTGCGCGGTAAACGCACTGGCCGTACGCCCGGCCATCAGGATCGCAGTCAGCAACACACCGAATTCGCGCAGGAAGGAGAACGCCACCAGGTCCACGGTGAAAATACTCGCGCCAAAACTCGCCAACACCGTCGCGCCGAGAAACGCCACCACGGCACCGACCAGAAAGGTCAGCAACGCCACGATGGGCGCGGCGTCGAGGCCGGTCTGTTCGATGTGCGCGACCATTGGCGTGATCCGCCAACGCTTGGGGCGAAACAGCCCGCGCGCGATGGTTTCGAGGATCAGGCCGACAAAGCCCAGCAGTTGCAGGGTGTCCTGCCAGACGGTGTCAACCGCGCGGCCGATGCGGGTCAGCAGTTGAATGCCGACGCTGATTTCCGGCTCCTTGATCGGCACGCAGAAGTCGCTGAGCGAGCAATAAACCGTCTGCAACAAGGCGCGGTCGGCCGGGGACAGCGTGCAATCAGGATGTTCGGCGGATCGGCCCAAACGCTCGGACCCGAGCAATTCGACCAACAGTGAAGCGCCAGCCGTGTCCAGCGCGCCGAGGCCATTGAGGTCGATGTGGGTACTGTCGTCGTATTGGCCGCGGAGCTTTTCGCTCAGGTGCTTGAGATCGGCGTAATGGGCGAGCGTCCAGTCACCCGTGACCCGCAGTTGTGCCGGGGAGTGAGAGGCGTCTATCTGGGCATTGCCGGCCGTTGTGCTGCTGGTCATAAGCTCCGTGCTTGTTCGGCTATTGGCGCAGAGCTACGTAATAGCACGAACCGGATTACTTTTCTTTGATCGGTGTGCTGTCCGTGATTTTGAAGCGCAGCACACCGATCAGTTGCCCGTCTTCGGTCAGCACCCGAACCTGCCACTTACCCGCAGGGTTGCCGGGGAAGTTCTGCTTGTGGGTCCAGGCGCGATAGCCTTCCTTGCGCCCGCCATGGATGTCCAGCGGGATGCGGTCGACCTCTTTGCCGTTGAACGTCCAAACGTGATAAATCCGTTCGTCCAGACCGCGTGGAGCGTTGATCGCGGTGTAGGCGTACAGGCCGTCTCCACGGATCTGCTCGGCGCTGACTTCTTCAAGACTCTTGCCCGGCGTGCGGTCCTGCATTTGCGTACTGATCGCCACGTCGGTCATCCACAGCGTCGCCGGCGGAACCCATGAACGCAGGACCCAGCCGACGCCCCCGATACCCACGGTGATGCTCAAGATCGCCAGCGCATTGCGCAGGGTCCGGATCGGGAAGATCGACGCCAGGCTCGGGAACGACAACACCACAGCGGTGCCCAGCGCCAGTTTGAAACTCTGGGACGTGGTCAGGTGCAAAATGACGGGCAGGGCGGTCAACAGCGCGGCGAACAGCGTCAGCGTGTGCAACGCCAGGAACGCCCAGCGCCGGGGGGCCAGCCATTTGTAGTAGAGCGGGTCGATGATGGAAATCAGCGCCGCCATGCTCAGCAACCCGGTGAAGAACAACTGGCCGCTGTTCCAGGTCGTGGTGATGAAAAAGAACGGCAGGACGAAAAACAGGCTTTCCTGGTGGATCATCTGCGTGGCGTAACGCAGCAAAGGCTGGGGGATTTCGCGTTTGAAGAGTTTGGTGAACAGCTTGGTGAGGCTGTTTTCCAGCATCAGCCAGATCCAGCTCAGCACCATGATGATGGTGATCCAGGTCGCCAGGCCCTGTTGCCGATCCACCAGGATGAAACTGCCGACCCCGGAGATGAAACCACCGAGCGCAATGACCCCTGGATAGCGCTTCATCAGCTCCAGGATGCGCTGGACGTAAAGGGTCAGAGTAGGCATTCGGCGGTTCACAATAGTCGTGGGGAAAATCCTCGACAGAGTACCGCCCGGGCGGGGGGCGTGGCGAGGGTGCCGGTCACTTTGGTTGAACACAAAACTCTGGGGTGGAGGGGATTTCTGTGGCGAGGGGATTTATCCCCGTTGGGCTGCGAAGCGGCCCCAAAATGGGCGACCCTGTTTTTCCGGCACACCGCATCGACTGGTTTTGCGACTGCTGCGCAGCCGAACGGGGATAAATCCCCTCGCCACAAAAGCTCCAGCCACCGCGCGCGGTTACCTTCTGCGATGGACTCGTAAAGCCAATACCCCGAGGACAATCAGTCCAAACACCCCGGCCATCGCCCACATCAACTGGTCATAACTCATCAGCGGCTTCTCGATCCGCAGATACCCCGGCTGCACGAGCAACTCGCGCATCGCCTTGTTCGCTTCCGCCAGGGTCACGCCTTGCAGTTCCTTGGCCGGGTTGGCGAAACGACCGTCCTGGTAGTCCCCCAGCGCACTCCAGTAGTAATCGGCCAGCGCGCTGTTGCCTTGCACGGCCCAGGCCTGGCGGGCGATGGCGGCCTGTTTGAGGCGGTTGAAGGTGTCTGCGTCGAGACCGTCCTTGAGCAGGCCCGCCTTCAAATCCTCCAACACTTGTTCGGCCTCCGTCACGTCGTCGCGATCAAGGTCGGCGTTCAGGCTCATGAAACCCACCCCGCCAAACACTTCGCGCTCGGCCGAGGGGCCATAGGACAAACCGTGGGCCAGGCGCAGTTGGCGATAGAGCGCCCAGTCCAGATAGTCCTTGAGCAGGTCGAAGGTTTGGTCATGCTGATCCTGCAGCACCGGTTCCGGCACCAGCCAGTGCAACTTGGCACCACCGCCGACAAAGCCGTCGCCCAGCGTTCGCTCGTGAGCAGCACTGGCCTGGATTTCCGGCAAGGGCAGGTGATCGGTCGGGTCGACGGCTTCAAGCGCGCCATACGAGCGCTCCAGATACGCCGGCAACAACTTGTCGAGCTCACCGACCACGATCAGCGTCATGTTGTTGGGCGCGTACCAGGCCTTGCGCACCGTCTCCAGTTGCTCGCGGGTCAGGTGATCGACCTCGGCCCGCTCGGGGCATTTGAGGCCCAGTTCCACCGCCAGCTGATTACTCGCGGTGTGGCCCAGGTCCTGACGATCCAGCCAACGCTGCAAATGCGAGTAATGGCCACCGTCTTCGCGCTCGACCACTTGTTTGGCGGCGTTGATGGCGTTGTCGTCGATTCGGGTCTGGGTCAGCAGCGCCAGCAGCAGGTCGAGGACCTTGCGCTGGTTTTTTGCCGGGGCTTCGATGACGAACGTGGTGTCAGCGTTGCTGGTGAACGCGTTCCACTCACCGCCCAAGGCCTGCATGCGCTCTTCCAGACCACCTTCGCCGGTGGCGTCGATGCCGCTGAACAGCAAGTGCTCAAGCAGATGCGGCAGTTCCTTTTCGGCGCAGCTGAAATCATCCAGCCCCACGCCGACCACCAGGCGAATCGCCACATGCCCGCGCTCGGTGCCCGGTTTGAGCAGCAATTGCAGGCCGTTGGGCAGCGTATAGCCCTCGACCTGGAAGCGATCCAGGGCAAACGAAGGGAATGAGCCAAGCAACAGACAGGCGAACAGCAGACAACGCATAGCAAGCTTCCAGGCAACCAATCGGAGATCCATGTCGTCCTTCAGGCCGCTATCGCGAGCAGGCTTGCTCCCACAGGTGATTTGCGGCGCTCACAAAATCAATGTGGGAGCGGGCCTGCTCGCGAAGGCGGTCTTGAGGCTGAACCAATGTAACTGACTGACCCCACCGCCAGACGTTCAAGGCGAATGCGTGATGTCAGCCATATCGTCGACCGCCAGTGCACCGGTATCCGACGTTTCCAGCACCACATAAGCGCTGCTGCAGAACAGCGAATTCAAGCGCTTCATGTCGGCGATCAGCTCCAGGTGCAGAGAACTGGTCTCGATACTTTGCACAATCTTACGTTGCAACCGGCTGACGTGAGCATGGGCAAGGCGGCGTTCCTGTGCGCGAAAGCGACGTTTCTCACGCAGCAACTGGCGGGCACTTTCCTTGTCGGCACTGAGGAATACCGACAAGCCCAGACGCAGGTTAGAGATCAACTGGCTGTGCAACCCGGCCAATTCTTCCAAACCGACCTCGGAAAAAGACCGGCGCTGCGAGGTTTTCTGCTGCTGCACCTTGCGCAGCATGCGTTCGATCAAGTCGCTGGCGAGTTTGAGGTTGATCGCCAGTTCGATGATTTCCGCCCAGCGCCGACTGTCCTGATCGCTCAAGTCTTCCCGGGGCATTTGCGCGAGGTAAAGCTTGATGGCGCTGTAGAGCGCTTCGACATCATCGGTCAGCTTGCGCATTTCCTGGGTGATGGCGGACTGTTTCCCACGCAGCACGTCAAGCATCGCTTCGAGCATGTTGTCGATCAGATCGCCCATGCGCAGGGTTTCGCGCGCGGCGTTGGCCAGCGCCAGGCTGGGGGTGACCAGCGCGGTCGGGTCGAGGTGCCGGGGTTTCGCCGTGCCGTTGAGCTCCGGCCGCTCCGGCAACAGCCACGCGCAGAGCCTGGCCATAGGGCCGACGCTGGGCAGCAGGATCAGGCAGCGCGCGGTGTTGTAGAGCAGGTGGAAGCCGATGACCATTTCCTGAGGACTGAAATCGAGGCTGTCGATCCAGTGCACCAACGGGTCCAGCACCGGAATGATCAGCAGCAGGCCGATCAGTTTGTACAGCAGGCTGCCGAGCGCCACCTGACGCCCGGCAGCGTTTTGCATGCTGGTACTGAGGAACGCGAGGATGCCGCTGCCGATGTTGGCACCGATTACCAGACCGATGGCCACCGGCAGGCTGATCACGCCGGCGCCGGCCAGGGTCGCGGTCAGCAGGACGGCGGCCAGGCTGGAGTAGGAAATCATCGCGAACAACGCGCCGACCAGGGCATCGAGCAGGATGTCGCCAGTCAACGAGGCGAAAATCACCTTCACACCCTGCGCCTGGGTAATCGGCGCGGCGGATTCGACGATCAATTGCAGCGCCAGGATGATCAGCCCGAGACCGATGCTGACGCGGCCCATCTGGCCCAGCCGGGTCTGCTTGCGGGACAGGAAGAAAATCACCCCGAGGAAAATCAGCAGCGGCGACAGCCAGGACAAATCGAGCGTCAGCACCCGCGCCATCAGCGCGGTACCAACGTCTGCGCCAAGCATGGTTGCCAGGGCGGGCGTCAACGCCATCAAGCCCTGACCGACGAAAGAAGTGACGAGCATGGCGGTGGCGTTGCTGCTCTGCACCATCGCCGTGACGACGATCCCCGAGATGAACGCCAACCAGCGTTTGGACATGTTCTGGCCGATCACATGGCGCAGATTGGAACCGTAGACCCGCAGGATGCCGGTTCGGACGATGTGCGTGCCCCAGATCAACAAGGCCACGGCCGATAACAAATTGAGCAGGGTGAGCATGCAGGCCCCCTGTGGTGGTAGCGCCCCAGAGGGGCAAATTGACGGTGCCGCGCGACTTTCTACGTTCTGTACTTAAGCTGTAGTTGGCTAACGGTCTGGGCGCCAGCATCGCATAGCTAAAGAAGTGATTGAAACAAAACTGTCATGAAAACAGGCTCATGCAGAAATGAAAAAGGGACCCGAAGGTCTCAGCCGGACAGTTGAAAAGGTGCGCGAACACAACCCTGTGGCGAGGAGGGAGCTTGCTCCCGCTGGGCTGCGCAGCAGTCCTGAAATCGGGGAGAGAACTCAATCGCTGAAATGATCCCTGCTCAACCCTATGTCGATCAGATACCTGGCTGTTTCGGCGTCGGGTCCGTGAGACGTGCAGCCGGTTTTCCAGACATATGCATTCCTTGTCATTGTCGGGTGAAGTGAGCGAGGACGCTAACCACCAGAGCTCTGTGCGTCAACCTTTGGAAAAAATCCGTCGGTAAAGCAGTCGGTTGTTTTGGTGTGATTCACGCGTTTTTGCAGTGCGTGTTTAAAGACATCCGGCGTTACTTCTCGGAGGCTACAACGTCTTGCGTCGTTGCCTACGGCTACGCCAGAATCCGCCGGCTTGTGCGCCTAGACCCTGCTCTCTATCGTTTATCCATCGCTAAAAACAGCGATCGGGTTTGGTAGCCCGGAGTCTGGCGCATAGCCACTTTTTGCGGACGCTTTTTCAGGTCGTAGCTTATGGTGGCCATGCGCAGGGTCCCTTCGGGGGCGCCGGTTCCAGTACTCCGGTCTACCAACCTGTGTATGGCCGCCACCTTCGTTTGGTAGCGAGAGTGAAGGCTCCATATATCCAGTACTGGAGTTCTATCTATGTTCAAGGCAACACCCAACCCACCGGACACCGATCCGGTCCCCCACGACTTCCCGCCACGCAAGCCCAGCACAATCTTCTTCATAGACCCCAAGGTCGATAACGAAACCCTGCTCGCTCACGCCTGTGAGTCGTTGGCGTCGGCCAGCGTCATGGCCAGTGATTTTGCTGCACGAATGGAAGGTACACACCGCAACACCCTGCTGGGGATTCAGCAAAACATCATGTTGGGGGAGTTGGCGGTGAATCGAGTGCTCGATAACCTCGATCCGCCAGGCTAATCACAGAGCAAAAAAAGTGGGAGCGGGCTTGCTCGCGAAAGCGGTGTATCAGGCAACATGATGTCGACTGACACTCCGTCTTCGCGAGCAAGCCCGCTCCCACAGGTGTTATGCGCAGACTCGGGTTACTGCCCCGGAATATCCTTGCGCAGTTTCACCGGATCTTGCTGTTTGCGTTTTTTCGCAATCGCGGTACGCATCTTGATGTTGATCGCTTCCACCGCCAGCGAGAACGCCATGGCGAAGTAGACGTAGCCTTTTGGCACGTGAACGTCGAAGGATTCAGCAATCAGCACCGTACCGACGATCAACAGGAACGACAGCGCGAGCATTTTCAGCGACGGGTGCTTGTCGATGAACTCGCTGATGGTCCCGGACGCCAGCATCATCACCAGCACCGCAACAATGATCGCCGCGACCATGACCGGTACGTGAGAGACCATGCCGACAGCGGTAATCACCGAGTCCAGCGAGAAGACGATGTCGATGATCGCGATCTGGATGATGGTGTAGAGGAAGTTGCCGCCCTTGCCGCCCGGCTCCTCATTGGACTCATCTTCACCTTCCAGCGCGTGGTACATCTCTTGTGAGCTCTTCCACAGCAGGAACAGACCACCGAAGAACAGGATCAGGTCTCGCCCGGAAATACCCTGGCCGAACACTTCGAACAAGTCGTTGGTAAGGCGCATGACCCAAGTGATCGACAGCAGCAACAGGATCCGCGTGACCATGGCCAGCGCCAGGCCGAAAATCCGGGTGCGCTGCTGCATGTGCTTGGGCATGCGGCTGACCAGGATCGAAATCATGATGATGTTATCGATACCCAGGACGATTTCCAGGGCGGTCAGGGTAAAGAAGGCAACCCAGATTTCAGGGTTGGTCAGCCATTCCATGTGTATTCCTTTGAGCGAGTGTTAAACCACAAAAGGTCCGGGCTTCGAACAGCGAAGCCTGGACCCGTTGTGGTGAGTCTTGGGCTTATAGAGTGCTGAACAGCGGAAAGATCCCCATCAGCAATGCTGCAACCAGTATGCACATGCACACCAGCACTGCCCATTTCAGGGTAAAGCGCTGGTGATCACCAAAATCAATACCGGCCAGGGCCACCAACAAGTAGGTCGATGGTACCAGCGGGCTCAACAAGTGGACGGGTTGACCGACGATCGAGGCACGTGCCATTTCAACCGCGGTTATACCGTAATGACTGGCTGCTTCGGCAAGCACTGGTAACACGCCGTAATAAAATGCGTCGTTCGACATGAAGAACGTGAACGGCATGCTCACCAGCGCGGTGATAACGGCCAGGTACGGGCCGAGGAAATCAGGGATTACCGCCAGCAAGCTTTTCGACATGGCATCGACCATGCCGGTGCCCGACAGGATACCGGTGAAGATGCCCGCCGCGAAGATCAAACCGACCACCGCCAGCACGCTACCGGCGTGAGCCGCGACGCGATCCTTCTGCTGTTGCAGGCAAGGATAGTTGACGATCATGGCAATACTGAACGCCACCATGAACAACACCGGCATCGGCAACAGACCGGCAATCAGGGTACACATCAGGCCCAGGGTCAGGGCGCCGTTGAACCAGATCAGTTTCGGACGACGGGCATCCGGGAACTGCGAAACGCTGATTTCGCTGTGATCGACTTCATCGCCCACCAGGTGCAATTCACCCAGACGTGCACGCTCACGTTTCCCGTAGAAGTACGCAATCAAGAGGATGGCCACCACGCCGAACGCCATCGCCGGAATCATCGGTACGAAAATATCGGACGGATCCACATGCAGCGCACTGGCCGCACGGGCCGTCGGGCCGCCCCACGGGGTCATGTTCATCACGCCACCGGCGAGGATGATCAGGCCGGCCATGATCCGCGGGCTCATGCCTATGCGGCTGTAGAGCGGCAGCATGGCGGCCACGCAGATCATATAAGTGGTCGCGCCGTCACCATCGAGGGAAACGACGAGCGCCAGTACGGCGGTGCCGACCGAAACTTTCAGCGGGTCGCCCTTGACCAGTTTGAGGATCTTGCGCACGGCCGGGTCGAACAGGCCGGAGTCGATCATCAGGGCGAAATACAGAATGGCGAACATCAGCATCACGCCGGTCGGCGCCAGCTTGGTGATGCCTTCAAGCATCATCGGGCCGATCTTCGGCGCAAAACCACCGAACAGGGCGAAGACGATCGGAATGATGATCAGGGCGATCAGCGCGGACAGGCGCTTGGTCATGATCAGGAACATGAACGTGATGACCATGGCGAAGCCAAGGAAAGTCAGCATGGGAATACTCCAGGCGTAGCGCGGCTAGGGAATGGGCGAACCGGTTGGGTCAGCGCAGAACGGGAAGCGCGAGGCGTACGGGCGGAGTTGCAGCGAAGCGGCGGGTAGAAGAGGACATCAGATCACCATTGTTGTTGTTAAATGGGCTGTGCGAGCGATAAAACACTGGCATTGGCCGACCGGTCTTTTGCCGGCAGTGGGGGCGATCCTAATCGGGGAAGCTTTCAGCCAGCTTTCGCTGGTGAAAGCATTGACCGGATGGGCTACCGGTCGTCGGACCGGGGCAGGGAGTTAAACCGAGTTAAAGCCATCGCGGGCAAGCCCGCTCCCACAGTGACGGGTGTGTGCCGCAGATAGCAGCTTCGCCGCAAAAAATTGTGAGAGCGGGCTTGCCCGCGATGGCGTCGGCACTTACACAACAGGAGGATATGTGATGGACGGACTTCACACCGGCGGCTGCCACTGCGGGCACCTGCGCTATCAATTCAGCGGACCGTTACACGACATCGCCCACTGCCACTGCTCAATCTGCCGAAGGGTCAGCGGCGGAATCGTGACCACGTGGATTACCCTGCCCGCATCGGCCTTTAAATGGCTGAAAGGAACGCCAGCGAAGTACGAATCTTCAACAACCTGCGTGCGCTATTTCTGCCCGACCTGTGGGGCGCAACTGGCGCTGACCACGCACCTCAGCCCCGAAAGCATCGATGTGACCATCGCCACCCTTGATCACCCGGAGCAGGCGCCGGCCGAGCGGCACATCTGGACGGACAGCCAATTGCCCTGGCTGCATCTGGATGAGCATTTGCCGGGTGAAGCCGAAGAAAACCTCTGATCAAAAAATAGACAAATCCAGCGGCCGGATCGCGCCCATCCAGATCGCGTGCTCGGTGTGGTCCAGCAAATCGTCGCCGGTGTCCGGGTGCAGAAACACCACCAAACCCTTGCGGTTGAGCGCCAGCCACGGCAACACGTCGCCGATCAGCTCCGGCCCGAACGCCAATTGGCAACTCCAGTCCGGGTGCGGACCCACCGGGCGTTCGTGCACGCGGCCCATTTTCAGCGGAAACAATTGCGCCGCCTGCTCACACAGTGCTCGCGCCTGATCAATGCTGCTGGCGTCAAAATAGACATGAGCGTGGTAACCCTTGATCTGTTGCATCTGAATCCCTCAAAAACCCAGTCGAACCCTCACCGATTCCTACAGGTCACACGCCATATAGAACAAGGAATCCCAGCCATGAAAAATGCCGAAACCCCGGTGGTGAAAGTGGTGCTTTATGGTGCCATGAGTAGCCTGGGCAGTGCGCTGATGGCTGAAATGCTGCGGCGCCAACATGAAGTGATCGCGATTCTGGATGACCTGACGGCGCTCCCGCCGCGCCCGGGTTTGCGCACCAAGGCCGGCGACCTGTTCCAGGCTGAACGCGTCAAGCAAAGCGTAGCGGGCAGTTCGGCGGTCATTTGCCTGCTCGATGCGCCGGGACTGCCATTCAACAGCGAGCATGTGGAAAAAACCATCGTGCCAGGCCCGGTGGAACAAGTGCTGGCGGTGGATGCGCTGATCGAGGGCATGCAGGCAGCGGGCATTAACCGACTGTTCCTGGTGGGAGATTTTGCCGAGCTCGACGAAACCGAAGCTGAAGTGCTGGATCACCTTCAGCGGCATGCCGCCGAGGAAATCCTTGATGCGCTGCAAAGCAGTGCCTTGCACTGGACCCTGGTGAATGCGCCTCGCGGCGTGCCGGGACTGACGATCGAACATTTCAGCCACATCAGCAGCAGCCTTGAGCCGGGCCTGGCGGAACCGCTTGAACGGTTGAACCGCGTGGCGGTGGGGATTGCCGATGAGTTGCAGCTGAATCTTCACGTTCGTGAGCACGTGAACTTCGTTTCGACCGACCCTACACCGCGATAGACGGCAGCGGTAAACCATTCAGGGATTGGGCGCTGCTGGCCTGTTCAGCCATCAACCAATCGACAAACTGCTGGATCAATGCCCCTCGCCGTTTGCGTTGGGGCAGCACCACGTAATAGCCAAGCCTGGAAATCACCGTGTCGGCAATCGGTCGGCATAACAAACCCTGCGCCAGCAAGTTATCCACAAGGTGCCGCCAGCCAATGGCCACGCCCTGGCCGCCAATCGCCGCTTGAATCAGCAACGTGTAATTGTCGAAGCGCAATTGCCCGGGGGCCGGTGCCGACGTGATTCCCAACTCGCGAAACACGCCGCTCCAGTCGAACCAGTTGCTGCTGTTTTCACCGCGCAGGTGCAGCAGTGGAAACTCCAGCAATGACTGGGCCGGCAAGGGCAGGGGACGATCCTTCAACAACAGCGGGCTGCACACCGGAAACACTTCTTCGCTGAACAGCCAATGGCTTTCGCCCTGTTTAAAGCGGCCATCCCCAAACAACACCGCCACATCGATATCGGTGCGCAGCATGTTGTGATTGCGCTCGCTGGTGACCAGGCTGACGTCGACTTGCGGATTGGCTTTATGAAACCGGTGCAACCGCGGCATCAGCCAATACGCGGCGAAGGCGAAATCCGTGGCTACCTGCAAGACTTCATGTTGGTGTTGTGCGCTGATCGCGCTCAATCCTGCATCGATATTCTGCAAACCGAGCTGAACCTGCTCAAAAAGTATGACTCCGGCCTCAGTCAGTTCAATGCCACGATAAATGCGATCAAACAGCCGCGCCGCCAGTTGTTCTTCCAGTCGTTTGATCTGCTGGCTGACGGCGGGCTGCGTGGTGCCGAGTTCTACCGCCGCCGCGGTAAAGCTGCGATGACGCGCCGCGGCTTCAAACGCTCGCAGTAGATCCAGCGACAAGCTTCCAAGTGCGTCATACATAAGCGGTGCTTATCCTAGTTATTGCCGTGCATGGGCTTTACCACAAAGTGCATGGACTCCATGCTCGATCGCAGCACTCTCGCATAAATATTCACTATGGAATGCCGCGATCACATGAAGCGCAAGAATATTCTTTTCATCATGGCCGATCAGATGGCCGCGCCAATGTTGCCGTTCTACGGTCCTTCGCCCATCAAACTGCCTAATCTGAGCCGCCTCGCCGCCGAAGGCGTGGTTTTCGACGCCGCTTATTGCAACAGCCCACTGTGTGCGCCGTCGCGTTTCACCCTGGTCAGCGGTCAGTTGCCGAGCAAGATCGGCGCCTACGACAACGCGGCCGATTTCCCTGCCGATGTACCGACCTATGCCCACTACCTGCGTCGACTCGGCTACCGCACCGCGCTGTCGGGCAAGATGCATTTCTGCGGTCCGGATCAGCTCCACGGCTATGAAGAACGCCTGACCAGCGACATCTACCCCGCCGATTACGGCTGGTCGGTGAACTGGGATGAGCCGGACGTGCGTCCGAGCTGGTTCCACAACATGTCTTCGGTGCTGCAGGCCGGGCCGTGCGTGCGCACCAATCAGCTGGATTTCGACGAAGAGGTGGTGTTCAAGGCGCAGCAATACCTGTTCGATCACATCCGCGAGGACGGCGACCAGCCGTTCTGCCTGACCGTGTCGATGACGCACCCACACGATCCGTACACCATTCCCAAGGCGTTCTGGGATATGTACGACGATGCCGACATCCCGCTGCCGGAAACCCCGGCGCAAACCGAACTCGATCCGCACTCCCAGCGTTTGCTCAAGGTGTATGACCTGTGGGACAAGCCGCTGCCTGTGGATAAGATCCGCGATGCACGCCGCGCGTATTTTGGAGCTTGCAGCTACATCGATAGCAACGTCGGCAAACTCCTGCAAACACTCGAAGATACCGGGCTGATCGACGACACCATCATCGTCTTCTCCGGCGACCATGGCGACATGCTCGGCGAGCGCGGGCTCTGGTACAAAATGCACTGGTTCGAAATGGCTGCCCGCGTCCCTCTGTTGATAAGTGCACCGGGACAATTCGGGGCTGGGCGAGTGAGTGCTGCCGTTTCCACCGCTGACCTGCTGCCTACCTTCGTTGAATTGGCCGGCGGCTCCCTGGAGCCGGGCCTGCCGCTGGACGGTCGTTCGCTGGTCTCGCACCTGCAAGGGCAGGGCGGTCACGACGAAGTGTTCGGCGAATACATGGCTGAAGGCACCATCAGTCCCTTAATGATGATCCGCCGCGGCGCCTACAAATTTATCTACAGCGAAGACGACCCGTGCCTACTCTTCGATGTACACAACGACCCGCGCGAACACGAAGAACTCAGCCAATCGCCACAACATCGGCCTCTTTTCGAGGAATTTCTGGCTGAAGCCCGGGCCAAATGGGACATTCCGGCGATACACCAACAGGTGCTCGCGAGCCAGCGTCGTCGGCGTTTTGTCGCCGAGGCGCTGACCATCGGCAAGCTGAAGAGCTGGGATCACCAGCCGCTGGTGGACGCCAGTCAGCAGTACATGCGCAACCACATCGACCTCGACGATCTGGAACGTAAAGCACGTTATCCACAACCCTGCCAAAACCAATAATGTTAAGGGGAAGTCCATGCAAAAGTTATCCACAGTACTGACAGTCGGGTTACTGGCCCTGGGCAGTGCATCGGCCTTTGCCGATCAGAACTGCGACACGGTGAAAATGGCCGACCCTGGCTGGAGCGACATCGCTGCGACCAACGCCATTACCGGATTTCTGCTGGACGGCATGGGCTACAAGGCCAAGGTCGACACCCTCGCGGTGCCGATCACTTTTGGCGGGTTGAAGGATGGCCAGGTCGACGTGTTCCTGGGTAACTGGATGCCGGCGCAACAGGGCTTCTATGAAAAATTCGTCGCCACGGGCGACGTGACTCAACTGGCTAAGAACCTCGACGGCACCGAATTCACCCTGGCAGTTCCGGATTACGTGTGGGACGCGGGTGTGCATAACTTTGCCGACCTGAACAAATTCGCCGACAAGTTCGACAAGAAGATCTACGGCATCGGCTCGGGCGCCCCGGCGAATATCTCGCTGCAAGAGATCATCAAGAAGAACGACTTCGACATGGGTCAGTGGAAACTGGTCGAATCCAGCGAGCAGGCGATGCTGGCGGAAGTGTCCCGTGCGGTGAAGAAACAGAAGTTCGTGACCTTCCTCGGCTGGACGCCACACCCGATGAACGTACAGTTGAAAATGCATTACCTCAAGGGCGGCGAGAAGTACTTCGGCGACACCGGCAGCGTTTATACACTGACTCGCAAAGGTTATGCACAGGCCTGCCCGAACGTCGGCAAGCTGCTCACCAACCTGAGTTTCACCCAGGAGATGGAGAACAGCATCATGGCCGAGGTGGTGAACAAGAAAGTCAGCAATGCCGATGCGGCCAAGGCGTGGATCAAGGCCAATCCTGCGGTCCTGGATAAATGGCTGGATGGGGTGAAGACCGTGGACGGGAAGGATGCGTTGGGGGCAGTGAAAGCGAAGCTTTGATCGAGTAGTGCTGGATTCTGTGTCTGGCTTAGGATCGACCCCTCACCCCAGCCCTCTCCCCACGGGGGAGAGGGGAAAGGGGGCCGATCTCCACGCTTTTCAAATTCTGCGTTCACCTCGACATTTCAGGTCGATGTAGCTTGAGAAAACAACTCGATCAGTCCCCTCTACCCTCTGGGGAGAGGGTTAGGGTGAGGGGTGGATTCATCTGACACTCCTCACACCCTGATACCCTTGCGCAAAACCCAACCCGAGAGGACCCATGGCCTTCCCCAGCCGCCATTCACTCTTTCCCTTCCTTTCCTGGTTGCCCCGGCAAACCCGCGCCAGCGTCGGGCGTGACCTGATCGTTGGCCTCAGCGGCGCCATTCTTGCGTTGCCGCAATCCATCGCCTACGCCCTGATCGCCGGTCTCCCGCCGGAGTACGGCTTGTACGCCGCAATTATCCCGGTGCTGATCGCTTGCCTCTGGGGTTCGTCGTGGCATTTGATCTGTGGTCCTACAGCGGCGATATCCATCGTCCTGTACGCGAGTGTCAGTCCTCTTGCCGTTCCCGCGTCAGAAGACTACGTCACCCTGATCCTGCTGCTGACGCTGCTCGCCGGGATTTTCCAGTGGCTGCTCGGTTTACTGCGCTTTGGCGCCCTGGTGAACTTCGTTTCTCACTCGGTGGTGCTGGGCTTCACCCTCGGCGCGGCGGTGGTGATTGCCATCGGCCAACTGCCAAACCTGCTGGGGCTGGATTTACCCAATCAGTCCACCGCACTGGACAGCTTTTTGATGGTGTTCAAACACCTTGGTTTTGTGGATAAACCTTCGCTGATACTAGGGCTGGCCACCGTTGGAGTAGGCGTGATCCTGAAATCACTGCTGCCACGCTGGCCGACGTTATTGATCACCTTGGCGCTGGCTGGACTGCTGGTGTGGTTGTGGCCATCGATGTTCGGCCATGTGAAGTTGGTCAGCGCCTTTGTCGGGCGCTTGCCGCCCTTCAGTCCGCTGCCGCTGGACCTGGATCTGATCCTGCGCCTGCTGCCCAGCGCCGTGGCGGTGGGGATGCTCGGACTGGTGACGAGCCTGTCGATTGCCCGTTCCTTGTCGGCGCGCTCCCAGCAATTGCTCGACGCCAACCAGGAAGTCCGCGCCCAGGGTTTTTCGAACATGGTCGGGGCGTTTTTTTCCGGTTCGCTGTCAGCCGGTTCCTTTACCCGTTCGGGCCTGAGCTACGAAGCAGGCGCCTGTTCACCGTTGGCCGGGGTGTTTTCAGCGTTGTGGGTGGCGCTGTTCGCCATCTTCGGCGCGGCGTTGATCGCGCACATTCCGATTCCGGCCATGGCCGGCAGCATTCTGTTGATCGCCTGGGGATTGGTGGACCATCGGGGTATTCGCGCATTGTTGCGAGTCAGCCGCGCCGAATTCCTGGTCATGGCGCTGACCTGTGTCGCCACGCTATTGCTGGAGTTGCAGACCGCGATCTATGCCGGGGTCCTGGCGTCGCTGTTCTTCTACCTCAAGCGCACCTCGCAACCCCGCGTGCAGCATTGGCGCGAAGGCGATGAAGACATTCTGCGAGTCGGCGGTTCGATCTTTTTCGGCGCCAGCCATTACCTGCAAGTGCGCCTGCAACGGATGCATGGCGCGCGGGTGGTAATCGAGGCGCAGCAGATCAACTTTATCGACTATTCAGGGGTGGAAATGCTGCATCAGGAAGCGCGGCGGTTGCTCAAGCAGGATCGCAGCCTGACCTTGCGCCGCGCACGGCCGCAGGTGGTGGAGGAGTTGAGGAAGCTGGAAGGCGCGGAGAAATGCCCGATCCGCTTCGAGGACTGAAACACTACACTGATGACGAACGCATAACCTGTGGCGAGGGAGCTTGCTCCCGCTGGGTTGCGAAGCAGCCCTGAAAATCTGCGGGCGCTTCGCACCCGAGCGGGAGCAAGCTCCCTCGCCACAAAGAACTACAGCGCCAGCTGGCGGCGGAGTTCGGCCAGCACAGGCGCCGTGTCCGGCCGCACACCGCGCCACAGGAAGAACGCTTCCGCCGCTTGTTCAGCGAGCATCCCCAGGCCGTCCATCGACACCGCCGCACCGTGTTCACTGGCCCAGCGGCAGAACGAGGTCGGCTCCTTGCCGTACATCATGTCGTAGCACACCGTTTTGCCCGGTTCGATCAGGCTGCTGGCAATTGGCGGCACATCACCGGACAAGCTCGCCGATGTGGCGTTGATGATCAGGTCCACCGATTCCTGCAGCCAGTCAAAACCACTGGCCGACACCGGCCCCAGGTCTGAGAACAATTCCGCCAGCAACTCGGCTTTCTCCACCGTGCGGTTGGCGATGATCACCGACGCCGGCTGCTCAGCCAGCAACGGCTCCAGCGCACCACGCACCGCGCCGCCAGCACCGAGCAGCAGGATGCGTTTGCCCTTGAGGTTGAAACCGGCATTGACCGTCAGGTCCCGCACCAGCCCGGCGCCGTCGGTGTTGTCACCGAGCAGACTGCCGTCAGCGAGTTTGCTCAGGGTGTTCACCGCGCCGGCCCGCTGCGCGCGTTCCGTCAAACTGTCGGCCAGGCGATAGGCCTCTTCCTTGAACGGCACCGTCACATTCGCCCCGCGACCTTCGAGGAAAAACGCCTTGGCGAAGTCGGAAAAGTCGTCGAGCGGCGCCAGCGAGGTGCTGTAGTCCAGTTGCTGAGCAGTCTGCTCGGCAAACAAACGGTGGATCAGCGGCGACTTGCTGTGGCCAATCGGGTTACCGAATACGACGTAACGGTCCATCAGAACTCCTCGTTCAGGCCTCGGCCAACCAATCTCGGTCTTGCAGGAAATATTCGGTCAGGCGGGCTTCTTCGCTGCCCGGCTCGGCTTTCCAGTCATAGCTCCAGCGTACTTGCGGGGGCAGGGACATGAGGATCGACTCGGTACGCCCGCCCGATTGCAGGCCGAACAGCGTGCCGCGGTCGTATACCAGGTTGAACTCGACGTAACGGCCACGGCGGAATTCCTGGAACTCACGCTGTTTGGCGGTGAACGCGTCATTCTTGCGGCGCTGCACGATCGGCAAGTACGCGTCGATGTAGGCATCACCGATGGCGCGCATGAACGCGAAACTGGTGTCGAAGTCCCACTCGTTCAAGTCATCGAAGAACAGGCCGCCGATGCCCCGCGGCTCGTGACGATGCTTGATGTGGAAGTAGCTGTCGCACCAGGCCTTGTAACGCGGATAGACGTCCGGACCGAACGGCGCACAGGCCTGTTCGGCGACGCGGTGCCAGTGCACGCAGTCTTCTTCATTGCCGTAATAAGGGGTCAGGTCGAAACCGCCGCCAAACCACCAGACCGGTTCTTCGCCTTCTTTTTCAGCGATGAAAAAGCGCACGTTGGCGTGGGAAGTCGGTACATGCGGGTTGTGCGGGTGAATCACCAGTGACACGCCCAGGGCTTCGAAGCCACGACCGGCCAATTCAGGTCGATGGGCGCTGGCGGACGGTGGGAGACCGCTGCCGAAGACGTGGGAAAAGTTGACGCCACCCTTTTCGATCACGGAGCCGTTTTCGATCACTCGCGTGCGACCGCCACCGCCGGCGGGCCGGGTCCAGGCGTCTTCGACGAATTGCGTGCCACCGTCTTCAGCTTCCAGGGCAGCGCAAATGCGATCTTGCAGGTCGAGCAGGTAGGCTTTTACGGCCTCGGTGCGGGTCGTCATGTCATCACCTTGAATCGGGCAAAGCTACGCGGCGCTCCATTGGAGCAGGGGGCCGGCGCAAATGGGCGCGTAGCATAACATCGCAGATGGGCCTGCCGCAGTTGACGAGGATCAAGCTTAGGAGTCCGATAGGGAGCTTCGCAAATGACCTAAGGAGAGTTCTGATGGCAAAGCGTATCCAGTTCCGCGCCCATGGCGGCCCCGAAGTGCTCGAGTATGTCGATTACCAACCCGCCGAGCCCGGGCCGCAGCAGGTTCGCGTGACGAACAAGGCCATCGGCCTGAACTTCATCGACACCTATTACCGCAGTGGCCTCTATCCGCTGCCCGCTCTGCCATCGGGCCTGGGGTCGGAAGGTGCGGGCGTTGTCGAGGCTGTTGGCAGCGAAGTGACCCGGTTCAAGGTTGGCGACCGCGTGGCTTACGGCAGCGGCCCGTTGGGCGCTTACAGCGACGTTCATGTTTTGCCGGAAGCCAACCTGGTGCACTTGCCGGACGCGATCAGTTTCGAACAGGCCGCCGGGGTGATGCTCAAGGGCCTGACCGTGCAGTACCTGCTGCGTCAGACGTATGAACTCAAGGGTGGCGAAACCATCCTGTTCCATGCCGCTGCAGGCGGTGTCGGCTCCCTGGCCTGCCAATGGGCCAGGGCCTTGGGCGTGAAGTTGATTGGCACAGTCAGCTCACCGGAGAAAGCCGCGCTGGCCAAGGCCAACGGCGCGTGGGCGACCATCGACTACAGCCACGAAAACGTCGCACAACGGGTGCTGGAATTGACTGACGGCAAGAAAGTCCCGGTGGTGTACGACGGCGTCGGCAAGGACACCTGGCTGACGTCGCTCGACAGCGTGGCACCAAGGGGTCTGGTGGTGAGCTTTGGCAACGCTTCCGGAGCGGTGGATGGGGTGAACCTGGGGATTTTGGCAGCGAAGGGTTCGTTGTACGTGACCCGGCCGACACTCGCGACTTACGCCAATAACGCGCAAAACCTGCAGCGCATGGCGGATGAGCTGTTCGAGATGATCATCAGCGGCAAGCTGACGGTGGACATCAGCCAGAAATACCCGCTGGCTGAAGCGGCGAAGGCGCAGACCGAGTTGTCGGCGCGGCGGACCACTGGCTCGACTGTTTTGTTGCCGTAACAACGAACTGTGGCGAGGGAGCTTGCTCCCGCTGGGCCGCGAAGCGGCCCCCCATATCCTTAAAAGAACGGGACTGCTGCGCAGTCCAGCGGGAGCAAGCTCCCTCGCCACAGGTTACTGCGGGATTAATCCGGGCGAATGACGTTCCCGGTCGCCACATCGCGAATCACGCTCGGATTCTTGCGCCCACCCAGGTTCCCGCCCAACACGTAATCCACCTGCCCACGGAAATACTGCTCGACGCGAATCCGCGTGCGCGCCGCCGGCCGGCCCTGCGGGTTGGCCGACGTTGAAACCAACGGCCCGACCACCGCGCACAAATCCCGCACCAACGGATGATCGCTGACCCGCAGCGCCACGGTTTCATGCACGCCGGTAATCCACTGTGGCAACAAATTCTGATGCGGCACCAGCCAGGTGTTGGGCCCCGGCCAGGTGCTGGCCATGCGATCCATCCACAGTTCCGGGAAGTCTTCGAACAGGAAGTCGAACTGACGAATGTTGTCTGCGACCAGAATCAGGCCCTTTTCCGCAGACCGGCCCTTGATCGCCAACAGACGATACACCGCCTCTTCGTCCCACGGATCGCAACCCAGCCCCCAGACCGCTTCGGTTGGGTAGGCAATCACTGCCCCTGCGCGAACGGCTTGTGCGGCTTGTTGCACACGCCAACTGTTGACCATGAAAAACTCTCCGGAATAAGGCTCTGCGCAGTTTACCGATCTTCCCTATAAAACCTAGCTCACCCGCGCAAACCAGCGCCCGCTTTCGCACACGGCCTGGCCATCCATTTCCAGTTCGGTCAGCGCTGCCAGCACTTTGGACAAGGCCCAGCCACTGCTGACCGACAACGCTTCGCTGGTGTGGGGCGCGGCGTGAAGCAACAGGAGCAGCGGATGCGTGGGCGTTTGCAGAGTCTCTGTGGATAACGGCAGCCGTTGCCAGCCGCGCAACGCTTCGAGGATATGCTCAATGGTTTCCACCAGCATCGCGCCGTCGCGGATCAACTGGTGACAACCCTTGGCGCCCGGGTGATGGATCGACCCTGGAATCGCGTACACCTCTCGTCCTTGCTCCGCCGCCAGCCTCGCCGTGATCAATGAGCCGCTGGCGACGCTCGCTTCGACCACCAGCACGCCGAGGGATAAACCGCTGATAATCCGGTTGCGCCGAGGGAAGTTGCCAGCGCTGGGGCCGGCGTCCAGCGGGAACTCGGAAAGCACCGCGCTGCCCGACGCGATCATGGCGTCGGCCAGCCGCCGATTTCGCTGTGGATAAAACTTTTCAAGTCCCGTGCCAAGTACCCCGACCGTTCGCCCGCCCACGTCCAGGGCGGCTTGATGCGCGGCCGCATCGATGCCCAACGCCAGACCGCTGGTGATGACGAAACCGGCGCTGGCCAGGCTGCGCGAAAACGCCGCTGCGGTGTCCATGCCCGGTCGCGAAGCGCGACGACTGCCGACCATCGCCAATTGCGGTTTTTCCAGGATACCCGGATCGCCTGCCACGAATAACAGCGGCGGCGCATCGCTGATTTCCGCCAGCAGCGCCGGATAGTCAGGCTGGTCCCACATCAGTAAATGCTGGCCCGGACGCTCTAGCCAGGCCAATGCGTGGGCCGCGCCATCGCGCACTTCATTGGCGCGCCGGGCTTCGGCGCACCCCAGCGGCAGGCCCAGCGAACGCCAGGCGCTGGCGGGCGCGCTGATGGCTTTGGACGCCGAGCCGAAGGCTTCGAGCAATTTCTTGAAACGCGCCGGGCCGAGTTCCGGCAAGCGATGCAGACGTAAACGAGCTTCCAGTTCCGCAGGGGAAACCGGTGTGACGGCAGACAGCGACATGGATCATCCTTGATCGTTATGAGCCCCGTTCAAACGGGAATAAGCTGTGGATAACTCTGTTGGTAACTTGTGGAGCAGGCCTACGGATTTTGCACCTTGTCCATTACCGCCAGCGAGCGCGATGCGTTCAGGACCAGCCCGTAACTGAGCTTGTCGTAGGTGCGGAAAACCATCAGCAGACCGGCACGTTCATCGGGGATTTTCAGCGGCTGACCGGTAATCCGGTCGCGCACTGTTTCACCGGTTTTCATCACCACCAACACGTTGCCTTCGGCCAGGCCATCGCGTTGCCCCTTGTTCAGCGTGACCACATCCAGCGCGCCAATCTGGGTAACCCCACGCGGCACATCGATGATCAAGCCATTGATCTGGGTTTTTGGCGCACTGGGCATGAAGGTCGAGTTGATGGAGCGCTCTTCACCGCTGAACAAACGGTCGCCGAGACGCACTTCCTGAGTGGTGCGTTGCAGTGCCAAGGTAGCGACATCGCCTTCGGTGGCCACGATCTCGCCTCCGCCGATGTCATCGGCGTTGATCCCCAGAAACTCCTTGCTCTCGGGATCGGTGTAGACCTTGCCCTGACGGAAGATGCCGTACACCGGCTGGTTCGGGTCGAAATGGCCACGGGCGAAGATGCGGTCCCCGGTGCCGCTGAGCACGCGTTCGGCATCGCCGGCGACGATGTAAGGCGCCTTGTCGAAGTCCTCGACCTTGTCGACGATGCGGTTGCTAAGCAGAAAGCTGTTGATCGATTGCAGCGGAATGCTCGGGATCGCATCAGCCACCGGCGAACTGCGCACCCGTGGCGAGAGCTTGATGGTGCCGCGCGAAGCCCCGCGATTGAGGGTCAGACGCGGTTGGCCGTTGACATAGACCAGCGACAGCGAGTCGCCAGGGTAGATGAGATTGGGGTTTTCAATCTGTGGATTGGCTTGCCACAACTCCGGCCACTTCCACGGCTCCCGGAGGAATTTTCCCGAAATGTCCCAGAGTGTGTCACCCGCCACCACTGTGTATTGCTGTGGAAAACCTTCCTTGAGTTGCACTTGCCCGTGCGCCAAACCGGCCGAGGCCAGAAGGAGCAAGGCGAGTAGTGATTTCCTCATGCGGTGAATCCCTTTATTATGTGCGTTCGCGTGAAACGCCAGAGCCCTCGTGGCTCGCTCCTGACTCTTTGATAAAAGAAAAGGAGCTACGCTTCACAACGGTAGCCTGCATCTTCGGACCTGCCAGGCCATCGACCCGACTTTACCTCACACGTGCAGCAATTAAGCTTATGGCCATTTTAGACATCCTCGAATTTCCCGACTCGCGCCTGCGCACTATCGCCAAACCTGTGGCCGTAGTGGACGACGAAGTGCGTCAGTTGGTCGATGACATGTTTGAAACAATGTATGAAGCGCCAGGCATCGGCCTCGCCGCGACCCAGGTCAACGTGCACAAACGTATCGTCGTGATGGACCTCTCCGAAGACCGCAGCGAACCGCGGGTGTTCATCAACCCCGAGTTCGAATCGCTGACCGACGAGATGGAGCAATACCAGGAAGGCTGCCTCTCGGTGCCGGGCTTCTACGAAAACGTCGATCGCCCGCAGAAGGTCAAGGTCAAGGCCCTGGACCGCGATGGCAAGCCTTACGAACTGATCGCCGAAGGCCTGCTCGCCGTGTGCATCCAGCACGAATGCGACCACCTCAATGGCAAATTGTTCGTCGACTACCTGTCGAACCTCAAACGCGACCGAATCAAGAAGAAACTGGAAAAGCTCCATCGCCAGAACGCTTGATGCCCTTCTTTCAAAGGCTTGCTGCGGCAAGCCTTTTTCTTTTCAGAGATTGCTCCCATGACTGAGCCACTGCGCATCGTCTTTGCTGGCACCCCGGAATTCGCCGCCGAACACCTCAAGGCCCTGCTCGCCAGCCCTTACGAGATCGTCGCGGTCTACACCCAGCCGGACCGTCCGGCGGGCCGTGGGCAAAAGCTGATGCCGAGCCCGGTCAAGCAACTCGCGCTGGAAAACAACATCCCGGTGTTGCAGCCGCCGACCCTGCGCAACGAAGACGCTCAGGCTGAAATGGCCGCACTCAAGCCGGATTTGCTGGTGGTGGTCGCCTACGGCCTGATCCTGCCGCAAGCGGTGCTGGATATTCCACGCCTGGGCTGCATCAACAGCCACGCCTCGTTGCTGCCACGCTGGCGCGGTGCGGCGCCGATCCAGCGTGCCGTCGAAGCAGGCGACAGCGAAAGCGGCGTGACGGTGATGCGCATGGAACTGGGCCTGGATACCGGGCCGATGCTGCTGAAAGTCACCACGCCAATCACCGCCGAAGACACCGGCGGCAGCCTCCACGACCGCCTCGCCGAAATGGGTCCACCGGCTGTCATTCAGGCAATTGCCGGCCTCGCCGCCGGCACATTGGAAGGCGAAGTTCAGGACGACAGCCTCGCCACGTATGCTCACAAATTGAACAAGGACGAAGCACGCATCGACTGGAGCCGTCCGGCGATTGAGCTGGAACGCCTGGTCCGCGCCTTCAACCCGTGGCCGATCACCCACAGCACGCTGAACGGCGAAGCGCTGAAAGTGCTGGCCGCGAGCCTCGCCGAAGGGCAGGGCGCACCTGGGCAAATCCTCAGCGCCAGCAAGGACGGTTTGATCGTCGCTTGCGGTGAGCAAGCCCTGTGCCTGACCCGTCTGCAATTGCCCGGCGGCAAGGCGCTGAACTTCAGCGACTTGTTCAACAGCCGTCGTGAAAAATTCGCTGTCGGCACCATCCTCGGTCAAGCGGCGGACGCTCAATGAATCCACGTCTGGCCGCCGCCAAGGCACTCGCCGCTGTTCTTAACGGAAAAGCCTCGCTCAACAGTTCTCTGCCGACACAAATGGACAAGGTTGAAGACCGCGATCGCGGCTTCACTCAGGATCTGGCGTTTGGCACCGCGCGCTGGCAGCCACGTTTGTCGGCGCTGGCGGCCAAGTTGCTGCAAAAGCCTTTCAAGGCTGCGGACGCGGATGTCGAGGCGCTGTTGCTGGTCGGTCTTTATCAACTGCTCTACACCCGCGTCCCGGCCCACGCCGCCATTGGCGAAACCGTTGGTTGCGCCGACAAGCTGAAAAAGCCCTGGGCCAAGGCCTTGCTCAACGCCGTGTTGCGCCGCGCCCAACGGGAAAGCGAAGCACTGCTGGCCGAGCTGGAATACGATCCGGTGGTGCGCACCGCGCATCCGCGCTGGCTGCAAAAATCCCTCAAGGCGTTCTGGCCTGAGCAGTGGGAAGCCATCTGCACAGCGAACAACGCGCACCCGCCGATGATACTGCGGGTCAACCGCCGCCATCACACTCGCGACGCTTACCTTGGGTTGCTGACGGAGGCCGGCATCGCCGCCACGCCGTGTGTTTACAGTCAGGACGGCATCATCCTCGAAGCCGCCGCTGACGTGCGCAGCCTGCCGGGCTTCGCCGAAGGCTGGATCAGCGTGCAAGACGAGGCGGCGCAACTGGCCGCCGACCTGCTCGACCTGGCGCCGGGCCAACGGGTGCTGGACGCCTGCTGCGCACCAGGCGGCAAGACCTGCCACATCCTCGAAGCCGAGCCAAAACTGGCGGGCGTCGTGGCGGTTGATCTGGAAGCCAAGCGCCTGGTGCGCGTGCGTGAGAACCTCGCACGCCTGGGCCTGAGCGCCGAACTGATTGCCGCCGACGGCCGCGACACCACGACCTGGTGGGACGGCAAACCGTTCCAGCGCATCCTGCTGGATGCGCCATGTTCGGCCACTGGCGTGATCCGTCGTCACCCGGACATCAAGCTGACTCGCCAACCCGACGACATCGCCGCGCTCGCGGTGCTGCAAGGCGAATTGCTCGATGCCATGTGGATAACGCTGGAAGTCGGCGGGATTCTGCTCTACGCCACCTGCTCCACGCTGCCGACCGAGAACACCGAGGTCATCGAAGCCTTCCTCGCTCGCACACCGGGCGCCCGTGAGCTGGACATCGCCACGGCGGCCGGTCTCAAACAACCTCACGGTCGCCAGTTACTGGCACAGGAAGGCGGCCACGACGGGTTCTACTACGCCAAACTGATCAAGATCGCCGCCGCGCGCGGTTAACCGGATTTAAGGGAGTGACTGGATGAAAATCATCATCCTCGGCGCAGGGCAGGTCGGCGGTTCGCTGGCAGAACATCTGGCCAGCGAGGCCAACGACATCACTGTGGTCGACACCGACGGCGAGCGTCTGCGCGATCTCGGCGATCGCCTGGACATCCGCACCGTGCAGGGCCGCGGCTCGTTGCCGACCGTGCTGCGTCAGGCCGGCGCGGACGACGCCGACATGCTGGTGGCAGTGACCAACAGCGACGAAACCAACATGGTCGCCTGTCAGGTCGCCCACACCCTGTTCCACACCCCGACCAAGATCGCCCGGGTCCGCGAAGCCGCGTACCTGACGCGCTCCGAGTTGTTCGATAACGAAGCGATTCCGGTGGACGTGCTGATCAGCCCGGAACAGGTTGTGACCAATTACATCAAGCGCCTGATTCAGCATCCGGGTGCGTTGCAGGTGATCGACTTCGCCGAAGGCAAAGCGCAACTGGTGGCGGTGAAGGCGTACTACGGCGGACCGTTGGTGGGTCAGCAATTGCGCCAGTTGCGTGAACACATGCCCAACGTTGAAACCCGCGTCGCCGCGATTTTCCGCCGTGATCGGCCGATCCTGCCCCAGGGCGATACGGTGATCGAGGCTGACGACGAAGTATTTTTCATCGCCGCCAAGGCGAATATTCGCGCGGTGATGAGCGAAATGCGCCGCCTGGATGAAACCTACAAACGCATCGTCATCGCCGGTGGCGGGCAGATCGGTGAGCGCCTGGCCGAAGCGATTGAAAGCCGTTATCAGGTGAAGATCATCGAGATGAACCCGGCCCGCTGCCGCCATCTCTCAGACACCCTCGACAGCACCGTGGTGTTGCAGGGCAGTGCTTCTGATCGCGACTTACTGATGGAAGAGAACATCGCCGACGCGGATATCTTCCTCGCCCTGACCAACGATGACGAAGCCAACATCATGTCTTCGCTGCTGGCCAAGCGCCTGGGCGCGAAGAAGGTGATGACGATCATCAACAACCCGGCTTACGTGGATTTGATCCAGGGCGGCGATATCGACATTGCCATCAGCCCGCAACTGGCGACCATCGGCACACTGCTGGCCCACGTGCGACGTGGTGATATCGTCAGCGTGCACTCATTGCGCCGCGGCGCGGCGGAAGCCATCGAGGCAATTGCCCATGGTGATGAGAAGTCGAGCAAGGTGATTGGCAAGGCCATCGAGAACATCGGTTTGCCGCCGGGCACGACGATTGGCGCAATCATTCGTGATGAAGAAGTGATCATTGCCCATGACAAAACGGTGATCGCGGCGGGCGACCATGTGATTCTGTTCCTTGTGGATAAAAAGCATATTCGGGATGTGGAAAAGCTGTTCCATGTGGGGCTCAGCTTCTTCTGATCCATGATTGTGGGCGCCTGGACTGGCCTCTTCGCGGGCAAGCCCGCTCCCACAGGTTCTCGGTCGTGCAAAAATTCTGTGTTCACTGAAGATCGCTGTGGGAGCGGGCTTGCCCGCGAAAGCGATCTCATGACCACATAGGCATCACTGAATAATCTAAACAAGGAATCCACCATGCTCGAATCCCTGGAAAAAATGCTCGCCAAGGGTGTGGATAACTCATTGCTGCGATTCGGCCTGGGCAAGGGTTATCTCGATATTGGGGAAAACGCCAAGGCCGCCGAGCATTTCCAGCGCTGCGTCGAGTTCGATCCAAAGTATTCGGCAGCCTGGAAGCTGTTAGGCAAGGCCCATCTGGCGCTGGCAGATTTCGCGGCTGCGCGTCAGGCGTGGGAGCAGGGCCTGGAAGCCGCCCGCGCCCATGGCGACAAGCAGGCAGAGAAGGAAATGACGGTGTTTCTGAAGAAGCTTGAGCGGCAGGCGCACTGATCAGAGATAGCGCAGGCCAATGCCATCGGCATCCACCAGCACCACTTCCATACGCACCCGTGGCGCACCTGTGGGTAAGTCCTGCACCTGTCCGTAAACCACCGCGCCTTCACGCAGCGACGACAAACCCGGATGCTTGACGTAGACGCCCGTGGCCGACAGGTTACGCGTCTGGCCAAGACATTCGCCGAAGCTATCGTGAGTGATCTTGATGCGAAACGATTTGCGGTGTTCGGACATCTTTTGCGCCCTTGTATGAACCGTTGTGGATAACCCTGGGTTCAAGGTTATCCACAGATCATGCCAATCAACTCAATACCAACGCTCTTCGCCCGGTGGACGCTTCTTGAAGCGCTTCATGCTCCACATGTATTGGCTCGGATACGCCCGCACATAACGCTCGACCACTTGGCTCATGGCCGCGCAGGACGTTTCTGTATCGGTGCTGTACATGGCCTCTGGCGCGGCTTCGAGGATCACTTTGTAACCGGAACCGTCCGGCAGCCGCAGCGCATGCAGGAACACGCCGACCGCTTTGCCGCCGGCGAGCATGTTCGGTACGAATTTGCTGGTCAGCGCCTGGGTGGCGAAGAACGGCACGAAGATCCCGGCGGATTCGGCCGGTTCCGGGTCAGCGGGAATGCCCACTGCACCACCTTTGCGCACTTCCTTGATAACGCTGAGGATGCCTTCCTTGGTGGAAGCGGCTACGCGGTTGCCTAATTGCACGCGCTGCTTGCGCAACAAATCATCCACAGCCTTCAGTTTTGGCGGTCGGTAGAAAATAATCGGTTTGCACTGATTGCAATAGAAGTGGTTCAACACTTCCCAATTGCCCAAGTGACTGGTGATGCCGACGACACCTTTGCCGGAGGCTAGGGCGTCTTTCAATACGTCGAGACCTTCGACTTCACGCACCAGATCGATCGAACGCTGAGCCGGCCAGATCCAGGCGCAAGCGCTTTCGGTCAGGGACTTGCCGATGTCTTTCAGGCTCTGGCCGACCAGACGCTCGCGTTCAGCCGGGTCCATTTCGGGGAAGCACTTGGCGAGGTTGATCCGAACCACATCGCGGGAACGGTTGGGTGTTTTCCACATGACCCAGCCAATGGCCGAACCCACGGCTTGCACTGCCCGCCACGGGAGCAGGGCAAACAGCCGCAGAGCGCCTACCAGCAAGGCGCCTTTAAACTTATCCACAGGTCACTCCTGATCTTGTGCTGTGCGCGAGGCGGCCATTCTAACCGCCGTTGGCGAGCTGAGCGTAGCGGTCGCAGTCTTGTGTGTGGTCCATGACCATGCCCGAGGCCTGCATCAGTGCGTAGCAAATGGTCGGACCGACGAACGTGAAGCCGGCCTTTTTCAGGCCTTTGCTCATCTCCACCGCGACCGGCGTAACCGCCGGCACCTCGGTGCGATCCTTGAAATGATTGATGACAGGCTTGCCGCCGACGAAGGACCAGAGGAATTCCACCGGATCCTCCAGCGCCAGCCAGGCCTGGGCGTTGCGACGGGCCGCATTGAGTTTGAGGCGATTGCGAATAATGCCCGGATCGAGCATCAATTCATCGATTTCCGCGTCGCTCATCTGCGCCACCCGCTGTACGTCGAAGCCGAACAACACCTCGCGATATCGCTCTCGTTTACGCAGCACGGTGATCCAGGAAAGGCCGGCCTGGAACCCTTCGAGCAAAAGCAACTCGAACAATCCCTGCGCATCGCGTAGCGGCGTGCCCCACTCCTGATCGTGATAAGCCATGTACAGCGGATCTTCGGAACACCAAAAGCAGCGTGGCATAAGGCTCCAGGGGGCGTGCGCAGGACCGAATCGGGTATACTCCCGCTCTTTAAATCGCAGCCCAAGAAACAGGTGAATTTCGTGAGCCAGCCTACGCCAGCCGTGCGTACCTTCCAAGACTTGATCCTCGCCCTCCAGCAATACTGGGCCGAGCAAGGTTGTGTGGTACTTCAGCCCTACGATATGGAAGTAGGCGCCGGCACTTTCCACACCGCTACATTCCTGCGCGCCATTGGCCCGGAAACTTGGAACGCCGCTTATGTGCAGCCCAGTCGTCGCCCGACTGACGGCCGCTACGGCGAAAACCCGAACCGTCTGCAGCACTACTACCAGTTCCAGGTAGTCCTGAAGCCGAACCCGGACAATTTCCAGGAACTGTACCTGGGCTCCCTCAAGCATGTCGGCCTGGACCCGCTGGTCCACGACATTCGCTTCGTCGAAGACAACTGGGAATCGCCGACACTGGGCGCCTGGGGTCTGGGCTGGGAAGTCTGGCTCAACGGCATGGAAGTGACGCAGTTCACTTACTTCCAGCAAGCGGGCGGCATCGAGTGCTACCCGGTGACCGGCGAGATCACTTACGGTCTCGAGCGTCTGGCCATGTACCTGCAAGGCGTGGACTCGGTCTACGACCTGGTCTGGGCTGACGGTCCGTTCGGCAAGGTGACCTACGGCGACGTGTTCCACCAGAACGAAGTGGAGCAGTCGACCTACAACTTCGAACACGCCAACGTCGAGAAGCTGTTCGAGCTGTTCGATTTCTACGAAAGCGAAGCCAAGCGCCTGATCGAGCTCGACCAGCCACTGCCGTTGCCAAGCTACGAAATGGTGTTGAAGGCCTCCCATACGTTCAACCTGCTGGATGCGCGCCGGGCGATTTCGGTGACTGCGCGTCAGCAATACATCCTGCGTGTGCGCACCCTGGCGCGTTCCGTTGCGCAAGCCTACCTGCTGGCCCGCGCCAAGCTGGGCTTCCCGATGGCGACCCCGGACCTGCGTGACGAAGTACTGGCCAAGCTGGAGGCTGCACAATGAGTGCTCAAGATTTTCTGGTTGAACTGGGCACCGAAGAACTGCCACCCAAAGCCCTGAACACTTTGGCCGACGCATTTCTGGCTGGTATCGACAAGGGCCTGCAAGCCGCTGGCCTGAACTACGAGACCAAAACCGTCTACGCCGCGCCACGTCGCCTGGCGGTACTGATCACCTCGTTGGCTACTCAGCAGCCGGATCGCAGCATCAACCTCGACGGCCCGCCACGTCAGGCCGCGTTCGATGCCGAAGGCAACCCGACTCAAGCGGCACTGGGTTTCGCCAAGAAGTGCGGCGTCGACCTGAGCGAAATCGATCAAAGCGGTCCGAAACTGCGTTACAGCCAAAGCATCGCCGGCAAGCCGACCGCGAGCCTGCTGCCGACCATCGTTGAAGACTCGCTGAACGACCTGCCGATCCCCAAGCGCATGCGCTGGGGTGCTCGCAAGGAAGAATTCGTTCGTCCGACCCAATGGCTGGTAATGCTGCTCGGTGACCAAGTCATCGATTGCACGATCCTCGCCCAGAAGTCCGGTCGTGATTCCCGTGGTCACCGCTTCCACCACCCGGAAAGCGTGCGTATCACTTCGCCGGCCAATTACCTGAGCGACCTGCGTGCCGCCTATGTACTGGCCGATGCCAACGAGCGTCGCGAGCTGATCAGCAAGCGCACCGAAGAACTGGCGACGATGCAGGAAGGTACTGCCATCGTTCCTCCAGCCTTGCTCGACGAAGTGACCGCGCTGGTTGAATGGCCGGTGCCGCTGGTGTGCTCGTTCGAGGAACGCTTCCTCGATGTGCCGCAAGAAGCGCTGATCACCACCATGCAGGACAACCAGAAGTACTTCTGCCTGCTGGATGCCGACGGCAAGTTGCTGCCACGTTTCATTACCGTGGCCAACATCGAAAGCAAAGACCCGCAGCAGATCATCGCCGGTAACGAGAAAGTGGTTCGCCCACGCCTGACCGACGCCGAGTTCTTCTTCAAGCAAGACAAGAAGCAGAAACTCGAAGACTTCAACCTGCGCCTGCAGAACGTGGTGTTCCAGGAAAAACTCGGCAGCGTCTACGACAAGGCCGAGCGCGTTTCCAAACTCGCCGCGTTCATCGCGCAACGCATTGGCGGCAACGCAGCCTGGGCTTCCCGTGCCGGCCTGCTGTCCAAGTGCGACTTGTCGACCGAAATGGTCGGTGAGTTCCCGGAGATGCAAGGCGTCGCCGGTTATTACTACGCCCTCAACGACGGCGAGCCGGAAGAAGTCGCACTGGCACTGAACGAGCAGTACATGCCGCGTGGTGCCGGTGCTGAACTGCCGACCACCCTGACCGGTGCGGCCGTGGCCATCGCCGACAAGCTCGACACCCTGGTCGGTATTTTCGGTATCGGCATGCTGCCAACCGGTAGCAAAGACCCGTATGCCCTGCGCCGTGCGGCACTCGGCGTATTGCGTATCCTGATCGACAAGAAGCTCGACCTCGACCTGAACGACGCCGTGGCATTCGCCGTGAATGCGTTCGGTGCCAAAGTGAAGGCTGCCGGCCTGAACGATTCGGTGCTGGAGTTCATCTTCGACCGTCTGCGTGCCCGTTACGAAGACGATGGCGTGGATGTCGGGACTTACCTGTCGGTTCGTGCCCTGAAGCCGGGTTCGGCGCTGGACTTCGATCAGCGTGTTCAAGCGGTAGAAGCGTTCCGCAAGTTGCCGGAAGCCGCTGCCCTGGCCGCGGTGAACAAGCGCGTTTCGAACTTGCTGAGCAAGGTCGAAGGCTCTGTTCCTTCGGTTGTGGAAGCCAAGTACTTCGACAACGCCAACGAGTTCTCCCTGTACTCGGCGATCCAGCAGGCTGACCAGGCTGTGCAGCCAATGGCCGCTGCGCGTCAGTACAGCGAATCGCTGGCACGCCTGGCTGCCTTGCGCGAGCCGGTGGATGCGTTCTTCGAAGCAGTAATGGTCAACGCTGAAGACGCCAAGGTCCGCGCCAACCGTTATGCATTGCTGGCGCGCCTGCGTGGGCTGTTCCTCGGCGTCGCCGACATTTCGATGCTGGGCTGAGGGACTGCTGTTGAAACTGCTGATTCTCGATCGGGACGGGGTGATCAATTACGACTCCGACGCTTACATCAAGTCGGTGGAGGAGTGGATTCCGCTCCCCGGTTCGATCGAAGCCATCGCGCAGTTGAGCAAGGCCGGCTGGACGGTGGCGGTGGCCACCAACCAGTCGGGAATCGCTCGCGGCTATTACGACATCGCCACCCTGGACGCCATGCACGAGCGCTTGCGCGAGCGGGTGGCGGAGCAGGGCGGTGAAGTCGGGCTGATCGTTTATTGCCCGCACGGGCCGGACGACGGCTGCGATTGCCGCAAGCCAAAACCTGGGATGTTGAAAACCATCGCCGCGTATTACAACGTATCGCTGACTAATCTATGGTTTGTCGGCGATTCCCTTGGTGACCTGGAAGCCGCAGAAGCCGTCGATTCTCAGCCAGTTTTGGTAAAGACCGGGAAAGGCGAAAAGACTCTGGGTAAAACCCTACCGGTAGGCACCTTGATTTTTGACGATCTGGCGGCGATTGCCGCAGAACTTATCCACAATTAGAGCGTTTCGAGATTCCTGACCAAGGATTGATCGGGATTGCGCTTTATATAGACGGGCAGAGCCCGCACGGTAAACGTCACCATGTCGATACTGCAGGCCATCAGAACGTTCCTCTTTTATCTGTTGCTGGGCACCAGCTCTTTGCTTTGGTGCAGCCTGAGCTTTTTTATCGCGCCGTTCCTGCCCTTCAAGGCACGCTATCGCTTCATCAACGTGTACTGGTGCCGTTGCGCCTTGTGGCTGAGCAAAGTGTTCCTGGGCATCAGCTACGAAGTGAAGGGCGCCGAGAACGTGCCTGACCAGCCTTGCGTGATTCAGTCGAACCACCAGAGCACTTGGGAAACATTCTTCCTTTCCGCCTACTTCGAGCCGTTGAGCCAGGTGCTCAAGCGCTCCTTGCTGTATGTGCCGTTCTTCGGCTGGGCCATGGCCATGCTGCGACCGATCGCCATCGACCGCGACAATCCGAAAGCCGCGCTCAAGCATGTGGCGAAGAAAGGTGATGAACTGCTGAAGGATGGCGTCTGGGTGCTGATCTTCCCCGAAGGGACTCGCGTTCCTTATGGCACCATCGGCAAGTTCTCACGCGGTGGCACCGCGTTGGCGGTCAACGCCGCGCTTCCAGTGCTGCCAATTGCGCACAATGCTGGCAAGTTCTGGCCGAAAACCGGTTGGGCGAAGAAGCAGGGCGTCATCACCGTGATCATCGGTGAGCCAATGTACGCCCTGGGCACTGGGCCACGCGCCATTGCCGATCTGAATGACCGGGTACAGAGCTGGAACGAGCAGATGCAACGGGAAATGGGTTCGCTGCCAGCAGCTCCGGCAGCCCCCTCTGCCAACGATCAAGTGACTGTCTGAGATTCTGTGGATAACCTGTGTACCGTTTTATCGAAAACTAACGTTTTATGATCGTATCTTTATGATTTATATGCATATTTCTTAAACTCATAAAACGTGGGAAATGGTGCATAAGTTTTTTTTGGGCGCAAAAAAACCGGCTGATATAGCCGGTTTTTTTATACCTGCGATTTGCGCTGTTTTTTTGTTTCTGCGATTATTTTTTAAAGATGAAAAAAGGCCAACGCTGAGCGTTGGCCTTTTTCGTTTGGCAGGGTCCGCTGCTGGATCAGAAGTCCAGGTTGGAAACCGCCAGGGCGTTGCTTTCGATGAAGTCACGACGAGGTTCGACCGCATCACCCATCAGGGTGTTGAAGATCTGGTCTGCGCCAATGGCGTCTTCGATGGTCACTTTGAGCATCCGGCGCTGGCTTGGGTCCATGGTGGTTTCCCACAGCTGATCCGGGTTCATTTCGCCCAGACCTTTGTATCGCTGGATGGTGTGACGCTTGGTGCTTTCAGCCATCAGCCATTCAAGGGCTTCCTTGAACTCGGTGACCGGCTTCTTGCGCTCGCCACGCTGGATGTACGCGCCGTCGTCCAACAAGGTGCTCAGTTGAGCGCCCAGGGATACAACGGTTTTGTAATCGTTGCTGCCGAAGAAGTCGCGGTTGAAGGTGACGTAGTTCGACAGGCCGTGGGAGATCAGCTCGACCTCTGGCAACCAGACGTTACGTTCACGGTCTTCACGCAGGCTGGCTTTGTAAACCAGGCCAGACTTTTCAACAGTGCGCAGGCGGACTTCGTACTGAGCCATCCAGGCCTGCATCGCTGCGTGATCGGACAATTGCTCCAGGCTGACAGCCGGCAGGTAGATGAAGTGCTCGGTCAGTTCCTGTGGGTACAGGCGCGACAGACGCTTGAGGGTTTTCATCACCAGACGGAAGTCATTCACCAGACGCTCAAGCGCTTCACCGGAGATACCCGGGGCTTCTTCGTTCAGGTGCAGGCTCGCATCTTCCAGGGCCGACTGCGTCATGTACTCTTCCATGGCGTCGTCGTCTTTGATGTATTGCTCTTGCTTGCCTTTCTTGACCTTGTACAGCGGCGGTTGCGCGATGTAGATGTAGCCGCGCTCGATCAGCTCCGGCAACTGACGGAAGAAGAAGGTCAGCAGCAGAGTACGAATGTGCGAACCGTCGACGTCAGCATCGGTCATGATGATGATGTTGTGATAGCGCAGCTTGTCGATGTTGTATTCGTCGCGGCCGATGCCGCAGCCCAGCGCGGTGATCAAAGTGCCCACTTCCTGGGAAGAGATCATCTTGTCGAAGCGCGCCTTCTCGACGTTCAGGATCTTGCCCTTGAGAGGCAGGATGGCCTGGGTCCGGCGATTACGTCCCTGCTTGGCGGAGCCGCCAGCAGAGTCACCTTCCACGAGGTACAGTTCGGACAGGGCAGGGTCTTTTTCCTGGCAGTCAGCCAGTTTGCCCGGCAGGCCGGCGATATCCAGCGCGCCTTTGCGTCGAGTCATCTCACGGGCTTTACGCGCCGCTTCACGAGCGCGGGCCGCGTCGATCATCTTGCCGACGACCAGTTTGGCTTCGTTTGGGTTTTCCAGCAGGAAGTCGGAGAAGTACTTGCCCATTTCCTGTTCGACCGCGGTCTTCACTTCGGAAGACACGAGCTTGTCTTTGGTCTGGGAGCTGAACTTCGGATCCGGCACTTTTACCGAAATGATCGCAGTCAGGCCTTCACGGGCATCGTCACCGGTGGTCGCGACTTTATGCTTCTTCGCCAGACCTTCTGCTTCGATGTAGGTGTTCAGGTTACGCGTCAGTGCGGAACGGAAACCCACCAGGTGAGTACCGCCGTCGCGCTGTGGAATGTTGTTGGTGAAGCACAACAGGTTCTCGTTGAAGCTGTCGTTCCACTGCAGGGCGATTTCCACGCCGATGCCGTCTTCACGCTGGATGTTGAAGTGGAACACCTGGTTGACCGGAGTCTTGTTGGTGTTCAGGTATTCAACGAATGCACGCAGGCCGCCTTCGTACTTGAACAGCTCTTCCTTGCCGCTGCGTTCATCCTTGAGGACGATACCGACACCGGAGTTGAGGAAGGACAGTTCACGAATCCGCTTGGCCAGGATGTCCCAGCTGAAGTGGATGTTCTTGAAGGTGAGGTCGGACGGTTTGAAGTGAATCTGGGTACCAGTGGTTTCGCTCTCGCCGACGATTTTCATCGGCTCTTTCGGAACACCGTGGATGTACGTCTGTTCCCAGATCTTGCCGCTGCGGCGCACCGTGAGAACAAGCTCTTCGGACAAGGCGTTGACCACCGAAACACCTACACCGTGCAGACCGCCGGATACTTTGTAGGAGTTGTCGTCGAACTTACCGCCGGCGTGCAGCACGGTCATGATGACCTCGGCTGCCGAAACGCCTTCTTCTTTGTGCACGTCTACCGGGATGCCACGGCCGTTGTCGCGAACGGTGATGGATTCATCCGGGTGGATAATGATGCTGATATCGTCGCAGTGGCCAGCGAGCGCTTCATCGATGGAGTTGTCGACTACCTCGAAGACCATGTGGTGCAGACCGCTACCATCGTCGGTGTCACCAATGTACATACCGGGACGTTTACGGACGGCATCCAGGCCTTTCAGCACCTTAATGCTCGTTGAGTCGTAGGTATTCGTATTTTCTTCGCTCAATGCCTTCACTCCCGATGGTCGTGGGTCTGGGTGATACGGCCCTGTTCCACGTGGAACAGAGCGACTGGCGTTTCCGTCTGCCAGCCTTCCCTCAATAATTCGTGATCTACACAGGTGATAAACACCTGGCAGCGTAAGTCTTCCAGCAAGCGGCAAAGCGCGCGACGGTGGTGCTCGTCCAGTTCAGACGGCAGGTCATCCACCAGATAAATACACTGGCCGCGTCGGGCCTGGCTCACTAGGTGCCCCTGGGCAATCCGCAATGCACAGACCACCAACTTCTGCTGACCACGGGACAAGATGTCCGCGGCGTTATGTGCGCCCAATCTAAGACGCAAATCAGCACGTTGTGGTCCGGCCTGGGTATGACCCATTTGCTGATCCCGCTGAAGGGACCCGGCGAGCACTGCACTCAACTCCCGGTCCTTGTCCCAACCGCGGTAATAGCTGAGCGTCAAACCCTCAAGCTCAACCAGTTCGCTCAGGGTCTGTTCAAAGACTGGTTTCAAGGCTTTGATGTAAGCGCGGCGGTATTCATCTATTTCAGCGCTGGCCTGGCACAGTTCCCTGTCCCAAACCGCTTGCGAAACGGCGTCAAGTGTACCATGCCGCAGCCAAGAGTTTCTCTGGCGCAGGGCCTTCTGCAAGCGCTGCCAAGTGGACATGAATCGCGGTTCCACGTGGAACACGCCCCAGTCGAGAAACTGTCTCCGAATCTTCGGCGCCCCCTCCAAAAGCCGGAAGCTGTCCGGGTTAATCAGCTGGAGTGGCAGAATCTCTGCCAGTTGCGCCGCACTACGGGCGTTCTGGCCGTCGATGCGGATCTGGAACTCCCCCTGACGGTCGCGAGATATCCCCAATGCGCTATGGCCACCCTCGGCCAATTCAACTTGCCCAAACACCGTGCACGCCAATTGCTCGTACTGAATGACGGGTAATAGACGGCTACTACGGAACGAACGGGCAAGCCCCAGCAGGTGAATGGCTTCCAGAACACTGGTTTTGCCGCTGCCGTTGGCGCCGTAAAGAATATTGATTCGGGGGGAGGGGGAGAAGGTCACCGGGTGCAAATTGCGCACCGCGGTGACCGAGACGCGACTTAAGGACATCTAGCTTCTGCTGGGCATGATTACAGACGCATCGGCATAACGACGTAGGCCGAGTCGTCGTTGTCGGACTCTTGCACCAGCGCACTGCTGTTGGAGTCGGACAGGATCAGGCGAACCTGCTCGGTGGTCATCACGCCCAGCACGTCGAGCAGATAGCTCACGTTGAAGCCGATTTCCAGATTGCCGCCGTTGTACTCAACGCCCACTTCTTCTTCAGCTTCTTCCTGCTCCGGGTTGTTTGCCTGGATCTTCAGCTGACCGTTGGCCAATTGCAGACGGATGCCGCGGTACTTCTCGTTGGACAGAATCGCGGTACGGCTGAAGGCTTCACGCAAGGCCTGGCGATCACCGAGCACCAGCTTGTCGCCGCCTTTCGGCAGAACCCGCTCGTAGTCAGGGAATTTGCCGTCAACCAGTTTCGAAGTGAAGGTGAACTCACCGGTAGTCGCACGGATGTGGTGTTGACCCAGCACGATGCTGACAATGCCGTCCGGCTCGGTCAGCAGACGCGCCAGTTCAAGGATACCCTTGCGCGGAACGATCACTTGGTGGCGATCCGGCTGACCGATATCGGCCTTCATCGAGCACATGGCCAGACGGTGACCGTCAGTGGCCACGGCGCGGATGATGCCTTCAGAAACTTCCAGCAACATGCCGTTCAGGTAATAACGCACGTCCTGTTGGGCCATGGCGAAGCTGGTGCGTTCGATCAGACGGCGCAGTTTGCTCTGCTCCAGGCTGCACGTCAGCGAGCCAGGGCCTTCTTCAACAGTCGGGAAATCGTTGGCTGGCAGGGTCGACAGGGTGAAGCGGCTACGGCCGGCCTTCACCACAAGCTTCTGCTCATCGACCTTTATGTCGATCAGCGCGTCGTTCGGCAAGCTCTTGCAGATGTCCATCAGCTTGCGCGCAGGCACAGTGATGGAACCCGGGTCCGCGGGCTCTTCGAGTTGCACACGACCGACCAGCTCGACTTCCAGGTCGGTACCGGTCAGCGACAATTGCTGGCCTTCGACAACCAGCAGCACGTTGGAGAGCACCGGCAAGGTCTGTCGGCGCTCGACGACGCCTGCGACCAGTTGCAGGGGTTTCAACAGGGCTTCGCGTTGAATGGTGAAATGCATGGTCTAGTCCCTTGCCTTAATAAGCTGCGCTGGTGTTCATCAAGTGGTCAGTGTACGCAGCAGGTTCTTGTAGTCCTCGCGGATGTCCGCGTCGGATTCCTTAAGTTCGTTGATCTTGCGGCAGGCGTGCAAAACGGTGGTGTGGTCACGGCCACCAAACACATCGCCGATTTCCGGCAGGCTGTGGTTAGTCAACTCTTTGGACAACGCCATTGCAACCTGACGCGGACGTGCGACCGAGCGTGAACGCCGCTTGGACAGCAGATCGGAGATCTTGATCTTGTAGTACTCGGCGACCGTGCGCTGAATGTTATCCACAGAGACCAGTTTGTCTTGCAGCGCCAACAGGTCTTTCAGGGATTCGCGAATCAACTCGATGGTGATGTCGCGGCCCATGAAGTGCGAGTGGGCGATCACGCGTTTGAGCGCGCCTTCCAGCTCACGGACGTTGGAGCGAATACGCTGGGCAATGAAGAACGCCGCATCGTGTGGCAGATCGACTTTGGCCTGATCGGCCTTTTTCATCAGGATCGCTACGCGGGTTTCCAGCTCCGGCGGCTCGACGGCAACCGTCAGGCCCCAGCCAAAGCGGGATTTCAGGCGTTCTTCAAGGCCTTCGATTTCTTTCGGGTAGCGGTCACTGGTAAGAATGACCTGCTGGCCACCTTCAAGCAGGGCGTTGAAGGTGTGGAAAAATTCTTCCTGGGATCGCTCTTTGCGGGCGAAGAACTGAATGTCATCGATCAGCAACGCATCCACCGAACGGTAGAAGCGCTTGAACTCGTTGATCGCGTTCAGCTGCAGGGCCTTGACCATGTCGGCCACGAACCGCTCCGAATGCAAGTAAACGACCTTGGCATTCGGGTTCTTCTTTAATAGGTGGTTACCCACAGCGTGCATCAAGTGGGTCTTACCCAGGCCGACGCCGCCATAAAGGAAGAGCGGGTTGTAACCGTGCTTCGGGTTATCCGCAACCTGCCAGGCAGCAGCTCGGGCCAGTTGGTTGGATTTACCCTCAACGAAGTTTTCGAAGGTGAAGGTCCGGTTCAGGTAACTGGTGTGCTTGAGCGCACCTTCAACCTGCACCGTGCGCTGCTCGGCGCGAACCGGTGCCTGTTGCGAACTGGCGCCGGCCATGGGGTCGAAGCTGTCGCGAGAAGGCTCTTCATTGACCTCGGCCATTTTTTGCGTCGCACGTTTGGTCGGTGCGCTCGTCGGTACTGGTGCCGGAGCGCTGACAGGCGCTTGAGCGGATTGAGCCTGGGAAGCAGCGGCGGCCAACGGTGCATTCGGTGCCGCACGCGGTGCCGAACTGCGTTTGCTGCCTATTAATAAGGAGAGCGCAGGCGCCATGCCATTGCCATGCTCATCCAGCAGTTCAAGGACGCGGCCCAGGTACTTTTCGTTGACCCAGTCGAGAACAAAACGATTCGGTGCGTAGACACGCAACTCGTCGCCTTCGGCTTCGACCTGTAGTGGACGGATCCAAGTGTTGAATTGTTGGGCAGGTAGCTCATCGCGCAAAAGCTCCACGCACTGCTGCCAAAGTTCCACTGACAC